>NZ_VBUT01000001.1 GCF_005863245.1 Nocardia cyriacigeorgica
AAAATGTCCGACCCCGACACACGGGGGTATGAGGGGCCGGAACCAATAATCATTATTGGCACTGACATTCATCGACACACTATTGAGTTCTCAAAGAACACACGCACACACATCCACACCAGAATCTTGCTGGGGCTTCCGTGAGGCAACTTTTACAGCTTAGCTCGGCCGTAGATCCGAAGCAAATCGGGTACTCGGTCCAGCTAGTGTGATCGTCAGGCGCTCCTCGTACTACCTCGTTTCCCTGGCCTCTCGCTCAGCGTTTCCGCTCAGCTCCTGGGCCCCGGGTCGGTGTCCGTGTCGCTCTGACTCGAATAAAGTTACGTTGCTACATTTGCAATGTCAAATCGCCTGGTCAGAAAGGGTTTTCAGCGCAGTTTCGGCGATGGCTTCCGCGCTTCCCTTGCCCGACTGGCGATCCGGGCCGGTCATTCCGTGACGCCGACCCGCCGCACCTGTCCGCCCAGCGCCTGCAACTGCTCGACGAAGTTCGGATATCCGCGGTCGATGTGGAAGACGTCGTGCACTTCGGTCGTGCCGTCGGCGACCAGACCCGCCAGCACCAGTCCGGCGCCGGCGCGAATGTCGGAGGACCACACCGGCGCGCTCGACAACCGCGGGATGCCGCGGACCACCGCGTGATGACCGTCGGTGCGCGCGTCGGCGCCCAGGCGGATCATCTCCTCCACGAAACGGAATCGCGCTTCGAAGATGTTCTCGGTGATCATCGAGGTGCCGTCGGAGATGGCCGCGAGACCGATCGCCATGGGCTGCAGGTCGGTGGGAAACCCGGGGAACGGCAGGGTCGAGAAGTTCACCGCACGCGGACGTTCGGGTTGCACCACCCGGAAACCGTCGGGTTCGAAGGAGATCCGGGCGCCCGCCGAACGCAGCTTGTCCAGCACCAGCGACAGATGCTTCGGGTTGACGCCGGTGACGCGCACGTCGCCCATGGTCATCGCGGCGGCGATGCCCCAGGTGGCCGCGACGATGCGATCGCCGATCACCCGGTGTGTGGTGGGCGAGAGCCGCTCGACGCCCTCGATGGTCAGCACCGAGGTGCC
Organism: Nocardia cyriacigeorgica; assembly: GCF_005863245.1. Lineage (GTDB taxonomy): Bacteria > Actinomycetota > Actinomycetes > Mycobacteriales > Mycobacteriaceae > Nocardia > Nocardia cyriacigeorgica_C. Next base: position 1,065 of record NZ_VBUT01000001.1, read on the forward strand.
CGCGCCGTTGATCCGGGCACCCATCTGCACCAGCATGTTGCACAGGTCGACGATGTCGGGTTCGCGCGCGGCGTTGTCGATGACGGTCTCCCCCTCGGCCAGCACCGCGGCCATGAGGATGTTCTCGGTGGCGCCGACCGACGGGAAGTCGAGCCGGATCCGCGCACCCTGCAGTTCGTCGGCCCTGGCCACCACGCATCCGTGCTCGATTTCGCTGGTCGCGCCGAGCAGACGCAGCCCGGCCTGATGCATGTCGAGCGGACGGGAACCGATGGCGTCGCCGCCGGGCAACGCGACGACCGCCCGCTTGCACCTGGCCATCAGCGGCCCGAGCACACAGACCGAGGCACGGAACTGGGTGACCGCAGGGAAGTCGGCGTGGTACTTCGGTTCGGCCGGCGTGTCGATGGTGACGACCGACCCCTCGATCGTCACATCGCAGCCGAGGCCGCGCAGCACATCCGCCATCAGCGGGACGTCGAGGATGTCGGGGCAGTTGGTGATGGTTGTGGTGCCCTCGGCCAGCAGGGCAGCGGCCATCAACTTGAGGACGCTGTTCTTGGCGCCCCCGACCGCGACCTCACCGACGAGCCGATTGCCGCCAGTTACCAGAAAACGTTCCATGCCGCCTCTCCGCGTCTTCGGCGCACCACTGAGTGCAAGGATAATGCTCTACCGGCTCCCGGCGATCGGCCACCGAGACACTGAACTAGTCGTCGCGGCCCGCGGACTCGGCGCCCCCACCGGGCTGCCACAGCACATCACCACCGGGATTGGCCACCCGACCGAGGATGAACAACAGGTCCGACAGCCGATTCAGGTACCGAGCGGGCAGCGTACCGGTGTCTTCGGGGTGCGCTTCGACCGCCGCCCAGGCCGAACGCTCGGCGCGCCGGACCACGGTGCGGGCCACATGCAGATGGGCGGCCAACGGAGTGCCGCCCGGGAGGATGAACGAGTTGAGCGGGGCGAGCCCTTCGTTGAACTCATCGCACCAGGATTCGAGCCGGTCGATATAGGGCTGGGTGATGCGCAGCGGCGGATACTTCGGCGCCTCGACGATCGGCGTCGACAGGTCCGCGCCCGCGTCGAACAGATCGTTCTGCACCTGGCGCAGCACCTCCCGGATCCGCGGGGACGGACCACCCACCGCGAGGGCGACGCCGATCGCCGCGTTGGCCTCATCGCAGTCGGCGTAGGCGATCAAACGCGGATCGGTTTTGGCCACGCGGGAGAAATCGCTCAGCCCGGTGGTCCCGTCGTCCCCGGTCCGGGTATAGATCCGGGTCAGATGCACACTCACACGACCACCTTAAACGCTGCCGCGCCGAGGTCGGCGGTCGCTGTCAGTGCCCGCGCATCCGGCGCGCGCGATCGGAGGGCCGCGACTCCACCCATGACAAAAAGGCAGCCAGCGAGCCGCGATCCAACGCCAACTCGAAGCTGCCTTGTGCATCCGATACCGCGATCACCGCGATCTCGTCGGTCATGATGTCGTATTCGTCGCCACGCGGGCCGCGCCGCTCCCCGACCTCGATACCGCGGCGGTGGATCACCGAATCCGGACCGAGTTTGAGACTGGACAGCTTGAAGAAAACGAGCCGGTCCTCGTCATACCGGATCAGTCCGTGCCGCCAGCGTTCCCCGCCGCGGGCCGGCAGCACCCGCAGAATCGCGGCCGTGCCGCCGCGGCGCAACATCACCAGCCGATAGGTGGAGGCCAGGGCGAGGGCGACCAGCAGGCATACCAGAATGATCAGCAGAACCATCCCGGTGTGCAATGCCGTCCATCCCTTCGTTCGCCGAATCGATCGAATCCCACCCCGTCGACCGAACCCGGTCATTCAATCACGGACTCGAGTTTACAAATGGGGCGGGCTTGTCGGCGAACATACCGGGAGCGCCACCCGCTCGGCGATCGCGGCGACCGAAACAACACTGCCGGCGGCGAGATCGCCACCGGCAGTGTCATATTCGATTATGTTGTGCCGCTTGGACGCTCGAAGCGTCCGGGCTCAGGCGTGCGCGTTCTGCTCGACCGCGCGCACCCGGCCCTGCGCCACCCGCTTGTCTTCCTCGGAGGCCGTACCTTCGGCGAGCACCCGGCGGGCCGCCTCGATATCGACCTCGCCGGCGAACTCGGCGGACTCGGCCAGCACGCGCACCGAGTCGCCGGTGACCGAGAAGAACCCGCCGTGCACCGCCGCGACGATGCGCTGACCGTCGGTATCGACGATGGTCACCGTGCCGCCTTCGACCAGCTGGCCGAGCAGCGGCTCATGGCCTGCCATGATGCCGATCTGGCCTTCGGTGGTCTGCGCGCTGACGAACGACGCCCGGCCGGACCAGAGCAGCCGTTCGACGGCGACGAGATCAACTGACATATCGGCCATCGGTGACTACTTTCCGGCGATCTTCTTGGCGGCCGCCTCGACGTCGTCGAGACCACCGCAGGAGTTGAACGCCTGCTCCGGGTAGTGGTCGAACTCGCCCTTGCACACGCGGTCGAAGTCGTCGATGGTCTGCTCCAGCGGAACCACCGAACCGGGCTGACCGGTGAACTTCTCGGCGACGATGAAGTTCTGGCCGAGGAACTTCTCCAGGCGACGAGCGCGGCCGACGAGGACCTTGTCCTCTTCGGAGAGCTCGTCCATACCGAGGATGGCGATGATGTCCTGCAGTTCCTTGTACTTCTGCAGGATGCGCTTGACCTCGTTGGCCACGGCGAAGTGCCGCTCGCCGACGATCGACGCCTCGAGGATACGAGAGGTCGAGGTCAGCGGGTCGACGGCCGGGTAGATGCCCTTCTGCGAGATCGGGCGGGAAAGCTCGGTCGTCGCGTCCAGGTGGGCGAAGGTGGTCGCAGGCGCCGGGTCGGTGTAGTCGTCGGCGGGAACGTAGATCGCCTGCAGCGAGGTGATCGAGCGACCACGGGTCGAGGTGATGCGCTCCTGCAGCTCACCCATCTCGTCGGCCAGCGTCGGCTGGTAACCCACGGCCGAAGGCATACGACCCAGCAGGGTCGAGACCTCGGAACCGGCCTGGGTGAACCGGAAGATATTGTCGATGAACAGCAGCACGTCCTGGTGCTGCACGTCGCGGAAGTACTCGGCCATGGTCAGGGCCGAGAGGGCGACGCGCATACGGGTGCCCGGCGGCTCGTCCATCTGGCCGAAGACGAGGGCGGTGTCCTGGAGGACGCCCATCTCTTCCATTTCCAGGCGGAGGTCGGTGCCCTCACGGGTGCGCTCACCGACGCCGGCGAACACCGACGTACCGGAGAACTCACGCGCGATACGGGTGATCATCTCCTGGATCAGAACGGTCTTACCGACACCGGCACCACCGAACAGACCGATCTTGCCGCCCTTGACGTACGGGGTCAGCAGGTCGAGGACCTTGACACCGGTCTCCAGGATCTCGGTCTTGCCCTCGAGCTGGTCGAAGCTCGGCGGCTTGCGGTGGATGCCCCAGTTCTCGCCGTCGCGGCCGAGGCCCGGGCTGTCGAGGCAGTCGCCGAGGGCGTTGAAGACGTGGCCCTTGACGACGTCGCCGACGGGCACCGAAATCGGCTTGCCGGTGTCGGAGACGGAGGCGCCACGGACCAGGCCGTCGGTGGGCTGCATCGAGATGGTGCGCACGATGTTGTCACCGAGGTGCTGGGCGACCTCGAGGGTCAGGGTCTTGGCCACCGAGGCCAGGGTGATCTCGGCGTGCAGAGCGTTGAACAGCGGGGGGATGGCACCACGCGGGAACTCGACGTCCACGACGGGGCCGATGACCCGGATGACGCGGCCTGCAGCAGCGCCGGTCCGGCTCGAGTTGTCTTGTGTGACAGCTGCGGTCATTTGGATAAGTTCTCTTCCTGCGCTTTTAGTCGCGGTCCGAGCTCGACGCCAGCGCGTTCACGCCGCCGACGATTTCGCTGATTTCCTGCGTGATCTGGGCCTGACGCACCGAGTTGGCTTCGCGCTGCAGCACGCTGGCCAATTCGTTGGCGTTATCAGTGGCCGCCTTCATTGCGGTGCGCCGAGCCGCGGACTCGGATGCCGCTGCCTCGAGCAACGACGCGTAGATACGCGTATTGACGTACTTCGGCAGCAGGGCCGCCAGCAGCACATCGGCGTCGGGCTCGAATTCGTACTGCGCCTGCGGGTCGGCCGTGGCCGAATCGCTGAACGAGTCCTCGCCCATGTCGAAGTTCTCGTCGACGAAGCTCACCTGGATCGGCGCCAGACGACGCACCTCAGGGGTCTGGGTCAACATCGACACGAAACGCGTGTACACGATGTGCAGTTCGTCGACGCCCGCGATGTCGCCGGTCCCGTTGGGATGCGGCACCTCGCCGTCGGCGCCCGCCATGAAGGCGTCGACCAGGTGACGGCAGGCCGCCGAAGCATCGGTGTACTTCGGCTGCTGCGAGAACCCGGTCCACGACGCGACCAGCGGACGGTTGCGGAAGGTGTAGTACGTGAGGCCCTTGTTGCCCATCACGTACAGCACCGGCTCCTTGCCCTCGCCTCGCAGGGTGGTCATCAGTTCCTCGGCGCGCTTGAGCACGTTGGAGTTGTAACCACCGCACATGCCGCTGTCACTGGTGATCACCAGCACGGCGGCGCGGCGCGGGTTGGCCCGCTCGGTCAGCAGCGGATGCGACAGGTTCTTCGACGCGCTCGCCAGCTCGCCGAGGACCTTGGTGATTTCCTCCGCGTACGGCTTCGCGGCCGCGACCCTGGCCTGGGCCTTGGAGATTCGCGAGGTCGCGATCAGCTCTTGGGCCTTGGTGATCTTCTTGATCGAATTCACGCCGCGAATGCGGGAGCGCAATTCACGCAAGCTTGCCATGGTTCACACTCCCCTCACTCGCCAGAAGAAGACTCGAATAACGCATTGGTCGTCGCCCGACTTACTTCTCGACGTGCTTGCGCGTGACCGACAGCGACTCGACCTCTTCGTGGTCCAGTTCGCCGGCAGCGGCCTCGTTCACCACACGGCTGCCGTCGGAGGCGAGGAAGCCCTGCTTGAACTTGTCGGTGGCCGCCTTGATCTGGTCGGCCGCCTCACCGTCGAGCGGCTTCGCGCCACCCTGCAGCGCGTCGAAGGCCTCGGGCACGGTGCGGTGCAGGTCCTCGAGCAGTTCGCTGTTGAAGCGACGGATGTCGGCGACCGGAACCGAGTCGTAGTAACCGGCGTCGACCAGGTAGATCGAGACGATCTGGTCCTCGACGGCGACCGGGGAGTACTGGTCCTGCTTGAGCAGCTCGACCCAGCGGGCACCGCGCTCGAGCTGGGCCAGCGACGCGGCGTCCAGGTCGGAGGCGAAGGCGGAGAACGCCTCCAGCTCGCGGTACTGGGCCATTTCCAGACGCAGCGAACCGGCGACCTTCTTCATGGCCTTGGTCTGGGCGGCGCCACCGACACGGGAGACCGAGGTACCGACGTTGATCGCCGGGCGGACACCCTTGTTGAACAGGTCGGACTCGAGGAAGACCTGGCCGTCGGTGATGGAGATGACGTTGGTCGGGATGAACGCCGAGACGTCGTTGGCCTTGGTCTCGATGATCGGCAGACCGGTCATCGAGCCCGCGCCCATCTCGTCGGACAGCTTGGCGCAACGCTCCAGCAGACGCGAGTGCAGGTAGAAGACGTCACCGGGGTACGCCTCGCGGCCCGGCGGACGACGCAGCAGCAGCGAGATGGCGCGGTAGGCCTCGGCCTGCTTGGTCAGGTCGTCGAACACGATCAGGACGTGCTTGCCCTGGTACATCCAGTGCTGGCCGATGGCCGAACCGGTGTAGGGGGCCAGCCACTTGAAGCCGGCGGAGTCGGAGGCCGGGGCCGCGACGATGGTGGTGTACTCCATCGCGCCGTGCTCCTCCAGCGCGGCCTTCACGCCGGCGATGGTGGAACCCTTCTGGCCGATGGCGACGTAGATGCAGCGCATCTGCTTCTTGGGGTCGCCGGACTCCCAGTTGGCCTTCTGGTTCAGGATCGCGTCGATGCAGACCGCGGTCTTACCGGTCTTGCGGTCACCGATGACCAGCTGACGCTGGCCACGGCCGATCGCGGTCAGGGCGTCGATGGCGGTGATGCCGGTGGCCATCGGCTCCTCGACCGGCTGGCGCTCCAGCACGGTCGCGGCCTGCAGCTCCAGCACACGGCGGTCTTCGGCCTCGATCTCACCGAGGCCGTCGATCGGCTGACCGAGCGGGTTGACCACGCGGCCGAGGAACTTGTCGCCGACCGGGACCGAGAGCACGTCGCCGGTGCGACGGACCTGCTGGCCCTCTTCGATCTCGGCGAACTCGCCGAGGATGACCGCACCGATCTCGCGGTCCTCGAGGTTCAGCGCCACGCCGAGCACGCCGCCCGGGAACTCGAGCAGCTCGTTGGCCATCGCCGAGGGCAGGCCGGAGACGTGCGCGATGCCGTCACTGGTATCGGTGACCACACCGACTTCTTCGATGGAGGTCTCGGGGGTGTAGCTCTGGGTGTAGCTCTCGATCGCGCTACGGATCTCGTCGGAGGAGATCGTCAGCTCCGCCATGTTCTTCCTGCTCTCGCTGTGTATGGTCTCGAATGTCGGGGTTATGTGGCGACTGTGTCTGATGGCCAGCGGAGCTGGGCTACGCCAGTTCGCGGCGCAGCCGCTCCAGCCGGCCCACGGCGCTGCCGTCGATCACGTCGTCACCGACGCGCACGACGAGCCCGCTCAGCAGACTCGCGTCGACCTGCACGTGCACCGTGACCGGCTTGCCGTAGATGCGCTGCAGGGAGGCGGCGAGCCGCTCCTTCTGCGGCGCAGTCAGGGCGATCGCGGCCCGCACGTGCGCGACGATCTGGTCGCGTCGCGAGGCTGCCAGGTCGGACAGCTCGTCGAAGGCGACGCCGAGGCCGGTCTTCTGCCTGGTCACCGCCTGCTCGGCGAGCGTGACGGTGATGGGCTCGGCCTTGCCGGTCAGCAGGCGGGTGATCAGTTCACGCCGCGCCGATTCCGGCTTCGCGCGATCCGACAGAGCCTGCTCCAGGTCGGGGTTGTCGGCGATGATCCGGCCGAGCCGGAACAGCTCGTCCTCGACCGCGTCGAGCCGGCCGCTGTCGGCGGCCGACTCCAGCAGCGCCTCCTGGCCGAGCAACTCCAGGGTGTCGACCAGGTCGGCGGTGCGGGACCAGTCCTGGGCCACCGCGGTGGTCAGCACCGCTTGGGTGGCGACGCTGACCTTTCCGCCGAAGACCCGCTCGCTCAGTTCGGCGCGAGCCGAACCGGGCACCGACACGTCCGCGAGCGCAACACGCAGCGAACGCTGGTCGTCCAGCACGGCGACGACGGCGAACAGTTCCGAACCCGTCGTCGCGGCAACACTGTCGCTTCCGGTCAGAGCGGCCCGAAGCGCTTCCCGCGAACGGGAGCTGGCCTCGCGGCTCGCTGCGTACATGCTTCTCACTTTCGCGTCGCTACCTTCCGACCCCGATGCCGGCGTCGGTGTCGTCGAGTTCGCTGAGGAACTTCTCGATCGACGCCGCCTGCTTGGCCTCGTCCGAGACCGACTGCCCGATGACCTTCTCGGCCAGGTCGACCGCGGTACGGCCGACCTCGGAACGCAGTTCGGTCAGGATCTGCTGGCGCTGGGCTTCCAGCTGGGCGTGGCCTGCGGCCACGATCCGGTCGCTCTCGGCCTGGGCCTCCGTGCGCATCTGCGCGAGGATCTGCTGGCCCTGGGTGCGCGCGTCCTCACGGATGCGTGCGGCCTCGAGGCGGGCGTCGGCCAGCTGCTGCTGGTACTGCTGCAGCGTCTGCTGAGCCTCTTCCTGCGCGGCCTCGGCCTTGGCGATACCGCCTTCGATCTTGTCGGTGCGCTCTTCGAGCACCTTCGTCAGACGCGGCACGACGTACTTGTAGAACAGTACGGCGATGACCGCGACGCAGACGATCGACCAGACGATGTCGTACGTTTCGGGGATGAGAGGATTCACATCCTCTCCGCCCTCCGCTGCGAGTACAGAAATCGTGTACATCGGAATCAGAAGATGAAGCCGGCGACGAGGCCGATCAGGGCCAGCGCCTCGGTGAACGCGATACCGAGGAACATGTTGGTACGGATGGTGCCCTGCAGCTCGGGCTGGCGGGCGATACCCTCGATCGCCTTACCGACGACGATGCCGACGCCGATGCCCGGGCCGATGGCGGCCAGGCCGTAGCCGACGGCGCCGAGGCCCTTCAGCGTCGACTCGTTGGCAGCTTCCTGGGCCAGGTACGAGAGGCTCATGAGTCTTCTTTCCCTTTCTGTTGCTCACCCGCCGGTCGGCGTGGTGTAGCAGGTCTCCAGTGATTTGTTGGTGCGGTCAGTGAGAATCTGCGTGTTCGGCCAGGCCGATGTACACGGCGGTCAGCAGTGCAAACACGTAGGCCTGCAGGAAGATGACCAACATCTCGAACATCGTGAACCCGATTCCCGCCAGCAGCGAGAACGGCGAGAACACCTTCATCCAGTTGGCGGCGTCGAACAGGAAGAACCAGGTGGAGCTGAAGAACAGCACCAGCATGATGTGACCGGCCAGCATGTTGGCCATGAGTCGGACGGTCAGCGTGAACGGACGCAGGATGAAGGTCGAGACGAATTCGATCGGAATCAGCAGTACGTGCAGCGCGGGCGGCACGTTCGGCACCACGATGCTGCTACGCATGTACTTGAAGAAGCCGTACTTCTTGATACCGACGTAGTTGAACGCGATGTAGGCGATGACGGCCAGCACCAGCGGCATACCGATCCGCGCGTTCGAGGAGATATTCAAGAACGGGATGATGCTGGAGAAATTCAGGAAAAGAACCGTGAAGAAGATCGTCGCGATCAGCGGGAAATACTTGCGCCCGGTTTCCTTGCCGAGGACCTCTTCGCAGATCTGCTCTTTGACGAAGACCAGGCCGATCTCGGCGACGTTCTGCAGCCCGCGCGGAACGATGCGGGGCGAACGGAAGGCCAGCATCATGAGGCCGATCAGGACCGCCGACATCAGGATGCGAATGAGCATCAAGCGATCGAGTTCGAACGGCGTTCCCTCGAACAGCACCGCCGGAGGGAAAAAGTCGGTTAGCGATGGCGCGTGAAATTCCGCGGCCAAAGTGGTGACGCTCAGCGTTCTCTCCCGTGTTCGGGCCGCGGGTTCGGTCGTTCCCGCGGTTCGATCGGACATTGACGATCAAAGTGGGTCGACTCAGGTCGGCTCGAAGTTCGTCAGCAGCTGCGCGGCATTCCCGCTCGGGCGTCTGTACGTGTGTCGGCGACATCGTCGACATGCAGAACCGGAACGGAGCCCGGCACGGCAGTAGCATAGCGGCACCTGGCGGGATCGTGGTGATCCCCCCGATGGTCGCTTGCTTACCAAGACTTTACCAAGTTATCTACGACAGCGTGTAGGTGGGTGCGATTTGTTACCGATCGGTACCTGGACCGGCCTCGCGCTCGGGCACCGTCACGTACGGAACCTTCTGTCGCAGAACGCCGTACGTCTCCGCGCCGAGCACGATGACCAGCGCTCCGATGACGGTGAGGAACAGCGCGACGCGGTCGTAGAAATCGAATTGATTCAAGATCGCGATAACCACCATGGCCACCAGCAGCTTGCCCGCCCAGCTGACCAGCATCACCAATCCGGCCGTGGTCGGCGGCAGTTTCGCGCCGAAGAGCACCACCGCGGCGGTGGTCAGGATGAAGCCACCACCGATGGCCGCGCCGAGCAGCGCACCCCACACGCCGGAGACGCCGGAGACCGCACCCGCGATCGCCACCGCGAGCACGGTGAGCACCACCAGCCCGACCAGGCCGTAGCGCAGCGCGGCGCGCAGCGGAGCGTCGGGGCCTGGGTCTGTGTACGGTGTCGAACTCACGAGCCGCACTCTACCCGTGCCGATTGTCCTGCGCCGATGCGCTCATCCGGCGGGCTCGGTCGGCTCACCCGGATGCTCGGTGTGTTCGGCGGCGGCCGCGCGTTCCCGGCGCAATCCCGGAACCGCCGTCGCGACCAGGGCGAAGACCAATCCGCCCGCCATCAGCAGCACCACGACGCGCCGGTCCATCAGTGAGGTGCCGACGGCCCCGAAGGCCAGCACACCGACCCACAAATAGATGAGCAGCACCACACGCCGCTGCGAGTGGCCGATCTGCAGCAGCCGGTGATGCAGGTGCATCTTGTCGGGCGTGGAGAAGCTGACCCCGGCCCGCACCCGGCGCACGATGGCCAGCAGCAGATCGAGCACCGGGATGAACATCACCGCGCCGACCAGCAGCAGCGGTGAGAGCAGACCGACGATGTCGCGCGGGCCGTAGCCCGTCAGCGGGATGCGCCCGGACGCACTGGTCGACACCGCGGCCAGCACCAATCCGATCAGCATCGAGCCGGAATCGCCCATGAAGATCCGGGCCGGCGAGAAGTTGTGCGGGAGAAAGCCGAGGCAGGCGCCGGCCAGCGCGGCGGCCAGCAGCGCGGGCGGGTAGGTGTCGACCGAGCCGCCCTGTTCGGTGAGCAGCCCCACCGAGAACGCGAATACCGCGATCGAGGAGATCAGGCCGAGGCCGGCGGCCAGGCCGTCCAGGCCGTCGACGAAGTTCATCGCGTTGATCAGCGTCACCGCGACCGCGACCGTCACCAGCGCGCTCTGCAACCCGTCCAGCACCACGGTCTCGTTGTTGAACGGGTTGTAGATGACGTACCAGCTCAGCCCCATCACCGCCATCACCCCCGCGGCGGTGACCTGACCGGCGAATTTGGTGAGCGCGTCCAGGCCCCAGCGGTCGTCGACGATGCCGACCGCGACGATGATCGTCGCCGCGACCAGCACCGCGGCGATATCGGGCCGGTAGTCGAAGCCGCGGCGCAGCGCGGGCAGCTGGTGGGCGAACAGCACCGCGGCGACCACGCCCAGATACATGCCGACCCCGCCCATCCGCGGGATCGGCTTGACGTGCACATCACGTTCGCGCGGCACCGCGACGGCGCCGAAACCGATGGCGAGCACCCGGATCCCGCCGGTGGCGAGAAAGGTCACCACCGTGGACACCAGCAGCACGAGCAGCAGCTCGCGCAGCGGGACGACGGCACCGGAACTTCCCAATGCGTGCACCGCGATCACTCGCGATACCGCCCGCTCATCCGATCGGCCATTCGGTCACCGGGCAGCGGGCCCGGACAGCGCCTCGGGCGCCATACCGAGCACCTCGGCGATATCGGCGACCGAGACCGCGCCCTCGCGCAGGATGCGCGGCTGGTCGGCGGTCAGGTCGACGATGGTCGAGGCGATCGCGTGCTCGGCGGGACCTCCATCGAGGTACACCCCGACATGTTCACCCAGCTGGGCGCGGGCTTCGGCGGCGGTGGTGGCGGGCGGCTGCCCGGAGACGTTGGCGCTCGACACCGCCAGCGGGCCGACGGCGCGCAGCAGTTCCAGTGCGACCGGATGCAGCGGCATCCGCAGCATCACCGTGCCCCTGGTGTCGCCGAGGTCCCAGGCCAGCGAAGGCGCCTGCTGCACAACCAGACTCAGCCCGCCCGGCCAGAACGCCTGGATCAGGTCTCTGGCCTGCGGACGCACCGAGAACACCAGCCCGTCGATGGTGTGCCAGGAACCGACGAGCACCGGTACCGGCATATCGCGCCCGCGCCGCTTGGCGGCGAGTAGTTCGGCCACCGCCTGGCTGTCGAACGCGTCGGCGGCTATGCCGTAGAGCGTGTCGGTGGGCATGACGACGAGCCGCCCGGATTTCAGGGCGCTGGTCGCGGCGGACAGTCCGGCGGCGCGCGAGTCGGGATCCGCGCAGTCGTAGACGGTACTCACGGGACCCATCCTGTCACGCGGTCGTCGCGGCGCCGTCGGCCCCCGGGTAGAACGCGAATCCGCCACGCGCCACGGGCAAACCATGACCCGGCGGCGCGCAGCAAACCCCTGCGTGCGGTCCCCTGCCTCAGCTGCGCACCGCCGCCACGAAGCGTGGCTTGCCCGCCAGATCGGGATGCTCGGTGATCTCGGTGAACGCACCGGTTCCGGTGAGCAGGGCCGCGAGTGCGGAGCCGTTGGAATCGTCGTGCTCGATGGCGGTGCCGCCGCCGGGGCGCAGCAGGCGGGCGATGGTCGGGACGAGGCCGCGGATGACGTCGAGGCCGTCCGGGCCGCCGAACAGGGCGCGGTGCGGATCGTGGTCGGCGACCTCGGGGTCGAGTTCGGCTCCGACCGGGATGTAGGGCGGATTGGACACCACGATGTCGACCCGGCCGTTCAGCTCGGTGAGCAGCGTGGGGTCGGTGGCGTCGTCGGCGTACAGCGTGATCGGGGTGTCGCCGGCGGCGATGCGGAGGTCGGCGTTGTGCCTGGCCCATTTCAGGGCGGCCGGGTCGAGTTCGACCGCGTGCACCTCGGCGTCCGGCCTGGCGTGCGCGATGGCGAGGGCCAGCGCGCCGGAACCGGTGCACAGATCCACCACGACGGGCGCGTGATCGTGGCGCACGGCCTCCAGATGTGCAAGTGCCCACGCGAACACCAGCTCGGTCTCCGGCCGAGGGATGAAGACTCCCGGGCCGACTTCGAGTTCGATCCGTCCCATCGCCACGCGGCCGATCAAGTGCTGCAACGGGATTCGCTGCGCCCGCCGCCGCACCAGCTCGCGCAGTTCGGCGAGTTGCTCGGGGGTGAGCAGGGGCGCGAGCAGCAGTCGCGAGCGCGGCACGCCGAGCACATGGGCGGCGAGCTGCTCGGCGTCGGCCCGCGGACTCGGGACGCCCGCGGCCTGCAGTGTGTCGACGGCCTCGAGGATCGCGGGCCGCAACGGTGTGCGGGTCATGGTCTCGACTCTGCCCGATGGCGGGGCATGGCGTGCACTCTTCGGCCCGACCCGGTCACCTTCATAGTCACGCGGGCCGCCTACGCCCGGCGCGACCCGGTCGGTACATGCGGCGACGTCACTCCGCGGCCATGCGGGCTTCGCGGTCGGCCTTGCCGAGCGCGTCCAGCAGGGCGTCCATATCGCCGTCGAGCACCGCGTCGAGGTTGTGCGCCTTGAAACCGATGCGGTGATCGGCGATGCGGTTTTCCGGGAAGTTGTAGGTGCGGATGCGCTCGGAGCGGTCGACGGTGCGGATCTGGCTGGCCCGTCCGGCCGCGGCCTCCTGCTCGGCCTGCTCCTCGGCCAGCGCTTGCAACCGCGCGGCCAGCACCTGCATGGCGCGGGCCTTGTTCTGCAACTGGGAACGCTCGTTCTGGCAGGTCACCACGATGCCGGACGGCAGGTGGGTGATGCGGACGGCGGAGTCGGTGGTGTTGACGCCCTGGCCGCCCTTACCGGAGGAGCGGTAGACGTCGATGCGCAGATCGGTCTCGTCGATCTGCACCTGCTCGACCTCGTCGGGCTCGGGGTAGATGAGTACGCCGGCCGCGGAGGTGTGCACCCGGCCCTGCGATTCGGTCACCGGCACCCGCTGCACCCGGTGCACCCCGCCCTCGAACTTGAACCGCGACCAGACACCGTCGCGGGCGGCGTCGCGACTCTTGATCGACAACGTCGCTTCCTTGTAGCCGCCCAGGTCGGAGTAGGTGGCGTCGAGGATCTCGACCTTCCAGCCGTGCCGTTCGGCGTAGCGCACGTACATGCGGGCCAGGTCAGCGGCGAACAGCGCGGACTCCTCGCCGCCCTCGCCGGACTTGACCTCGAGCACCACATCGTCGCCGTCGTGCGGGTCGCGCGGGGCCAGCAGGTCGGTCAGGGCCTGTTCCAGCTCGCTCACCTGCTGCTCCAGCTCGGGGACCTCGGCGGCGAAGGCCGCGTCGTCGGCGGCCAGCTCGCGCGCGGCGGCCAGATCGTCGCGAGCCGCGCTCAACTTGCGGTAGGTGGACATCACCGGCGCGAGCTCGGCGAACCGCTTACCGACGCGGCGGGCCGCGCCCGCGTCGTTGTGCAGCGCCGGATCGGCGAGCTGGGTCTCCAAGCCCGCGTACTCGGCCAGGATGTCGTCGATCGCGGACGGCTGGGTCACGGTCGGCTTCCTCTCGTGCGTGTTCGTTGTCGGTGGTCGGGCCGAGAAAACACCGACGCCCGGGCCTGCTGGGCAGGACCGGGCGTCGGCGAGGAAGCTACTTGGAGTCGGCCTTCTTCTCGGCGCGCTTGCCGTAGCGGGCCTCGAAGCGGGCCACGCGGCCGCCGGTGTCCAGGATCTTCTGCTTGCCGGTGTAGAACGGGTGGCACTGCGAGCAGACCTCGACGGTGATGTGACCGGATTCCTTGGTGGAACGGGTCTGGAACGTATTGCCGCAACCGCAGACGACGGTGGTGTCGACGTAGGTCGGGTGGATTCCTGCCTTCATGGGTGTCCTCTCGAAAATGGCGCCGGGTCGCTCGCGCGGATGGCGTCGAACGTGAACCGGAGCCGACTAGGCGGGATTGTCCGCGAGCAGCGCGGACGCACGGCGATCCAGTATGCCAGATTCACCGACACGTCTATCGAACGCCCCCGCGGGCCCGGTTGTTCCCCGGTCAGTGATCCCCCTTCGCTATCGCCCCAGGAAGTGGGGGGACGCGCACCGGCCGCACTCGAGGAACCCTGAAGTCGGGTAGTCGGCTACTCAAGAATACGAACAGCTCCGTTCATAGTGTTGGAATCCGATGCACGTCGGCGTGCCGAGACATGGAAAGGAGATCCTGTGAACAGCCGGATGAACAACCGTGTGGCCTTCGCGGTGCTGGTCGCACTGGTCGTGGCTGTCGCGGCGGGATGGTTCGCCGCGCCGGGTGGCACGGACTCTCCGTCGTCGGCGGGCCCGGACCTGCCGGTATCGGGTTTCGCAACGGAGATCCAGACACCGGCCTACCCGGTGGACAAGCAGCGACAGCACGCACCAGCATCCGACACCGCCCTGACGGCGGCCTCGCGGCGCACCTCGTTCGACGGCGCCGCGCTGATTCTGGCCTTTCTGATCGCGGGGGCCGCCGCCATCGGCGTCGTGTTCTTCTCCCCCGCCCCGGTCCGCGGGACGCGTAGCTCGCGTGCCGCCCCGGAAACGGCTCGAGGGCCCCACCGGAGTGGAGCCCTCGAGGCCGTGCTCACCGCCACGCAGCGGTTCGGCGCATCATTCGTCGAGCGCACCCGGTGCGGTCTTGGAGACCTGCATGAGGAACTCCAGGTTGTTCTTGCTCTTCTTCAGACGATCGATGAGCAGGTCGATCGCCTGATGCGAATCCAGACCGGACAGTACGCGCCGCAGCTTGTGCAGCACCGCGGCCTCGTCCGGGCTCAGCAGTAGTTCGTCCTTACGGGTACCGGACGGCGCGACGTCCACCGCCGGGAACACTCGCCGCTCCGCGATCTTGCGGTCCAGCTTGAGTTCGGCGTTACCGGTGCCCTTGAACTCCTCGAAGATCACCGTGTCACCGGTCGAGCCGGTCTCCACCATGGCGGTGGCGATGATCGTCAGCGAGCCGCCGTTCTCGATGTTGCGGGCCGCGCCGAGGAACCGCTTGGGCGGATACAGCGCGGTGGAATCCACACCACCGGAAAGGATTCGGCCCGAGGCCGGCGAGGAGTTGTTGTAGGCGCGACCCAATCGGGTGATCGAGTCGAGCAGCACGACGACGTCCTTGCCCATCTCCACCAGGCGCTTGGCCCGCTCGATCGCCAGCTCGGCGACCGAGGTGTGGTCGGCCGGCGGACGGTCGAAGGTGGAGGCGATGACCTCACCCTTGACCGAGCGCTGCATATCGGTGACCTCTTCGGGCCGCTCGTCGACCAGCACCACCATCAGGTAGCACTCGGGGTTGTTGACCGCGATCGCGTTGGCGATGTCCTGCATGATCGTGGTCTTACCGGCCTTGGGCGGGGACACGATCAGCGCGCGCTGACCCTTACCGATCGGCATGATCAGGTCGATGACCCGGGTGGTCAGCTTGTTGGGCTGAGTCTCCAGGCGCAGACGCTGGTTCGGGTAGAGCGGGGTGAGCTTGTTGAAGTCGGGCCGGCGCTTGGCCGCCTCGACGTCACCGCCGTTGACGGTGTCCAAACGGACCAGCGGATCGAACTTCTGCCGCTGATTCGACTGTTCACCGTCGCGCGGGGCGCGCACCGCACCGGTGATCGCGTCACCGCGGCGCAGCCCGTTCTTGCGGACCAGGTTCATCGAGACGTACACGTCGTTCGGGCCGGCCAGGTAGCCGGAGGTGCGCACGAACGCGTAGTTGTCGAGCACGTCGAGGATGCCGGCGACCGGCTGCAGGACGTCGTCTTCGCGGATCTCGAGCTCGCGGGCCTCGCCGCCGCCACCCTCACGGTCGCGGCTGCGCCGGCGCTCGCGGAACCGGCGTCCGCGCCTGCCGCGGCCGCCTTCCTCGTCGTCACCGCCGCGGTTGTCGCCGCCGCGGTTGTCGCCGCGGCCGCCGTCACGTCCACCGGCGTTCTGGCCGCGGTCACCGGACTGGCCCTGCTGCTGGCCGCGATCGCGACGACGTTCGCCGCCGTCGCCCTCCGGCTTGGCCTCTTCGGTGCGGGTCTCGGTGGCGGTGTCGCCGCCGCCGGCGTTACCGCGGGCCTGGTCGGCGTTGCCGCGGGCCTGGTCGCGGCCGCGACGCTGGCGGCCACGGCCACGCTGGCCCTGCTCACGACCGGACTCGTCGGAGTTCTCGGCGGCGGGCGCTGCGCCCTCGGCAGCGTTGTCGGCGGAATTCTTCTTGGAAGTCTGGTCTTTGGCGCGCGCGTCCTTGGCGTCGTCACCGGCCGGAGCCTGGGTAGCCGTAGCCGTGGCGGGCTGCGAGTCCTGAGCGGGCGCGGCGGGTTCCTTCGCGGGCGCGACGTCCAGCGTCGGCTGCTCGGCGCGGGCCGCAGCCGCGTTCTTCGCCTCGGTCTTGGTGGCGGACTTGGCCGAACCGCGCGCGGGCTTGTCCGCGGCCGCCGCCTTCCCGGCCTGATTTTCCTTGATGGCGGCGATGAGATCGCCCTTGCGCATACCGGAGGTCCCTCGGATACCGAGCTCCCCCGCGAGTGCGCGCAACTGCGGCAACAACATTCCAGTCAGCCCCGATCGTGCGACGTCGGTGTGTTCGCTCATCTTCGAAATCTGTCCGGAGTCACTATCGCGGTCTCCCGAGGCCTGCGGGTTGGAATCCACCCCGGGTGTCGCGAGCAGGTCCGTATCTGTCACGGAGATCCTTTCCTTCCCTCGATGGGCCGTGTGCTGTGTCGAGGGTTCGTTCCGCAGTCCGGTCGCTGTGCCGGGCTCGGATGTGTAGCCGTATCGCCTGCTCCGTCGGAGTCGGAGGCTTCGCCACCGATCATGAAAAAGGTGGGAGAGATCATTCCAGTTGCGCAGCTCCGCAACACCCCCATGGCCTGGAGGCTCGAGCCTGGAGCCTGCTGGAGCGATTGCCCTGATGAAGCACCGGCGTCTGACGCGCACGATGTACGGACTTGCCCAGGATAGCTGGCAACGGTGAGGCTCGGCAAGGTGGACTCGCCGTCAGTGGACGCCGACGCCCTCGGCGAGTCCGGGCTCGACCACCCGCAAACCGTCGGCCACGGCCTGTTCGCGCAGTTCGGCGGGGAAATCCGCCGTGGTCAGCGCCAGGATCGTCGGGCCGGCGCCGGAGACCGTCGCGGCGATTCCCGCGGCCCGCAACCGGGCGATCCATGCGGTGGTCAGCGGCAGCGCCGGTGCGCGCTGGGCCTGGTGCAGGCGGTCGGCGGTGGCGGGCATGAGCAGATCCGGGCGCTCGGTCAGCGCCACCACGGCCAGCGCGGCCCGGCTGACGTTGAACGCGGCGTCACCGTGCGGGACCATCTCGGGTAGCAGCCCACGGGTGTGCGCGGTCGAGGAACGATCCTCCGGGATCAGCACCACCGGGCGCAGCGCCGGATGCGGGGTCAACCGGACCGCACGGTAGGCGCGGTTGTGGTGCTCGACCGTGGCGCCGTCGAGGCCCGCGTCGGCGGGACGGTCGGTTTCCGACCAGGACACCACGATGCCGCCGAGCACGCTGGCCGCCGCGTTGTCGGGATGACCTTCGAATTCCGAGGCCAGCTGCACCAGCCGGTCGTTGTCCACGGCCAGTTCGGGATCGAATTTCGCGGCGAGCCCGCACCCGGCCGCCAGGCCGCCGACGACCGCCGAGGCCGACGAGCCGAGGCCGCGCGAATGCGGAATCACGTTGCGGCACACCACATCGAGGCCGTCGGCCCACACTCCGGCCGACTCCAGCCCGCGCTCGATCGCGCGGACCACCAGATGCGAAGGGCCCCAAGGCACATCGTCGGCGCCCTCACCCTCCACCCGGATGGTGAGACCGGTGCTCGTGGTGCGCACCTCGATCTCGTCGTAGAGGCCCAATGCCATGCCGAGCGAATCGAATCCGGGACCGAGGTTGGCGCTGGACGCGGGCACCCGCGCGGTTACCGACAGTCCGGCGGGCAGCGTCCTGGTCATCACCTGGCTCTCGCGCGCGGACAACTCAGGCCAGCTCGAGTTCGGCGGCGACCGCGACCGGGTCGACCGGGATCGCCTGGACCTGCGGCATGCCGAGCAGCGCGGTATCGGGGTCCTTGAGACCGTTGCCGGTCACGGTGCACACCACGGTCAGCCCGGAATCGAGCCAGCCCTCCTTGCGCGCCGCCAGCAGCCCCGCCACGCTCGCCGCGGACGCGGGCTCGACGAACACGCCCTCGGTCGCGGCGACGAGACGGTAGGCCTCGAGGATTTCCTCGTCGGTGGCCGCGCGGAAGGCGCCACCGGACTGCTCCTTGGCCTCGACCGCGCTGTTCCACGAGGCCGGGGCGCCGATCCGGATGGCGGTGGCGATGGTCTCGGGATCCTTCACCGGAGCGCCGTTGACCAGCGGGGCGGCACCGGCGGCCTGCACGCCGAGCATGCGCGGCAGCGAGCTGGTGACGCCGTCGGCCTGGTATTCGCGGTAGCCGCGCCAGTAGGCGGTGATGTTGCCTGCGTTGCCGACCGGGAGCACGTGCACATCCGGGGCCTTGCCCAGCACATCGCAGATCTCGAACGAGGCCGTCTTCTGGCCCTCGATGCGCGCCGGGTTCACCGAGTTGACCAAGCCGACCTCGGGGAATTCCGAGGTCACCTTGCGGGCCAGCTCGAGGCAGTCGTCGAAGTTGCCCTGCACCTGGATGACCTTCGCGCCGAGCATCACGGCCTGGGCCAGCTTGCCCATCGCGATCTTGCCCTCGGGGATCAGCACCGCGCAGCTCATGCCGGCCCGGGTGGCGTAGGCAGCCGCCGACGCCGAGGTGTTGCCGGTGGAGGCGCACAGTACGGCCTTCTGGCCGCGGTACTTGGCGTCGGTGATGGCCATGGTCATGCCGCGGTCCTTGAACGAACCGGTCGGGTTCAGGCCCTCGACCTTGAGGTAGACCTCGCAACCGGTCAGCTCGGACAGATGCGTCGCAGGCACCAGCGGAGTACCGCCCTCGAAGAGGGTGACCGGCTCCCAGTCGGCACCGACCGCGAGCCGATCGCGGTAGGCCGTGATCAGACCCGGCCACCGGGAGTGCACTCCGGTCTGGTGGGCCACTCCCGCACCTGTTGGTGTCATTCTTCGGTGCCTTCCAATCTCAAAACGCTGGTCACAGAGGTGACGGACGGCAGTTCCGCCAGCGCGGACACAGTATCCGCGAGCGCCGACTCCGTCGCATGGTGGGTGACGACGACCAGGCGCGCACCCGCGCCATGGCCCTCCTGGCGCACGGTTGAGATGCTCACCCCGTGATCGGCGAACTCACCCGCGACCGCCTGCAGCACACCGGCGCGGTCGGCGACCTGCAGATTCACGTGATAGCGGGTGGGAGTGTCACCGATCGGCGCGATCGGCAGCTCAGCATAAACCGATTCACCCGGCGCGCGGCCACCGTAGAACTTGTTGCGCGCGGCCATCACCAGATCGCCGAGCACGGCCGAGGCGGTGGGAGCACCGCCGGCACCCTGGCCGTAGAACATCAGCCGGCCCGCGTTCTCGGCCTCGACGACGACGGCGTTGAAGGCGCCGTTGACCGCGGCCAGCGGGTGTTCGCGCGGGATGAGCGCCGGGTAGACGCGCACCGAGACGCGTTCCTTGCCGCCCTCGTCGGGTCCGGGTTCGCCGGGGCCCGCCGGGACGCGCTCGCAGATGGCGAGCAGCTTCACCGTGCAGCCGACCGCGGATGCGGTCTCCAGGTCCTCGGAGGTGATCTTGGAGATGCCCTCGCGGTAGACGTCGGCGGCGGTGACGCGGGTGTGGAAGGCCAGCGAGGCCAGGATCGCGGCCTTGGCGGCGGCGTCGAAGCCCTCGACGTCGGCGGTCGGGTCGGCCTCGGCGTACCCCAGGCGAGTCGCCTCGGCGAGAGTGTCGTGGTAGTCGGCGCCGGTCTCGTCCATCGCGGAGAGGATGAAGTTGGTGGTGCCGTTGACGATGCCGACCACCTTGTTCACCCGGTCACCGGACAGCGACTGGATCAGCGGGCGCACCACCGGGATGGCACCGGCGACGGCGGCCTCGAAGTAGAGGTCGGCCCGGCTGCGTTCGGCGGCGGCCGCGAGTTCGCCGGTGTAGTCGGCCAGCAGCGCCTTGTTCGCCGAGATCACGGACTTGCCCGCGTTCAGGGCGGACAGGATCAGGGCGCGGGCCGGATCGATACCGCCCATGACCTCGACGACCAGGTCGACATCGGCGCGCGCGACGAGCGCTTCGGCATCGGTGGTCAGCAGTTCGGCCGGAATCCCGCGATCACGCTCGAGGTTGCGCACGGCGACCCCGCGCAGCACGACCGGCGCACCGACCCGCGACCGCAGATCATCGGCGTGGTCCCGGAGAATGCGCACGACCTCGGTCCCGACGTTGCCCATGCCGAGCACCGCCACCCCGATCGGCCGCTCGTTTCCCCAGGTGCCGTTCTTCGCGGCTACAGCCGCGTTTGCCTCGGTCATGTCGGTTCCACCTCCGCCTTGATCACGTCGTACATCAGACCTCGAGTCCGATCAGGTCCGCGACGGTTTCGCGGCGCAGCAGCAGTCGCGCCTGTCCGTCGCGGACGGCGACCACCGCGGGCCGGGTCAGCATGTTGTACCGGCTCGACATCGAGTAGCAGTACGCACCGGTCGCGGCCACCGCGACCAGATCACCCGGACCGGCATCGCCCTGCATCCAGGTGTCCCTGATGACGATATCCCCGCTCTCGCAATGCTTTCCGACCACGCGAGCGACGACCGGTGCGGCATCGGAGGCGCGCGAGACCAGGCGGCAGTCGTAGTCGGCCTGGTACAGCGCGGGCCGGATGTTGTCGCTCATCCCGCCGTCCACGCTGACGTAGCGGCGGCGCAGACCACCGTCGAGCGAGACGTCCTTGACGGTGCCGACCTCGTACAGGGTGACAGTGCCGGGCCCGGCGATCGCACGCCCCGGCTCCACCGCGATGACCGGCTCGGGCAGCCCGGCGCGCTCGGCCTCCTGGGCGACGAGCTTGCGCAGGTTGGCGGCGAACTCGTCCAGCGGCGGCGGATCGTCCGCCTCGAGGTACGAAATGCCGAGTCCGCCACCGAGATCCAGAATCGAGATCTGCGCGGTGCGTTCGGCGCCGAACTTGTCGACCGCGTCGCGCAGCAGTCCGAGCATGCGGCGCGCGGCGATCTCGAAACCGTCGATCTCGAAGATCTGCGAACCGATATGGCTGTGCAGGCCGACCAGACGCAGATTGTCGGCCTCGAAAACGCGCGCCAGGGCCTGCATGGCGTCGCCACCGGCGATGGAGAAACCGAACTTCTGGTCCTCGTGCGCGGTCGAAATGTATTCGTGGGTATGGGCTTCCACGCCGACGGTGACGCGAACCAGCACGTCCTGCACCACACCGGCGCGCCCGGCCACGGCCTCGAGCCGTTCGATCTCGATCAGCGAGTCGACCACCACGTGCCCGACCCCGGCCGCGACCGCGGCCTCCAGCTCGGCAACGGATTTGTTGTTGCCGTGTAAGGCGATTCGTTCGGCCGGGAAGCCGCCGTTGAGCGCGACGGCGAGCTCGCCGCCGGAGCACACGTCCAGCGACAGGCCCTCGTCGCGGATCCAGCGCGCGACCTCACCGCACAGGAACGCCTTGGAGGCGTAGTGCACCTTGGCGTTCGGACCGAACGCGCGCACCATGTCACGGCAGCGGGAACGGAAGTCGTCCTCGTCGATGACGAACAGCGGCGTGCCGAATTCGGCGGCCAGTTCGGTGACCGGGATGCCGGCCAGCCGCACCACACCGTCCTCGCCGCGAGTGGCGTTGCGCGGCCACACATGCGCGGGCAGCTCGATGAGCTGCTTCGGGTCGCCCGGGCGCTGCGGCAGATTCGGCGCGTGCGGGATCTCGGCGTGCCGGGGTCCGGCAGGATGGGCGCTCACTTGTTCTCCTCCGTGACCGGTGCGTTCGATGCCGTGGTGTTCACATGCGCTCCGGGGCGGAGACGCCGAGCAGGGCCAGACCGTTGGCCAGCACCTGCTTGGTCGCGTTCACCAGCGCGAGACGGGCGACGTTGGTCGGCGAGACGGGCTCGTCGCCCAACGGCAGCACGCGCAGCGACTTGTTGGTCTGGAACGGGTGGTAGGCCCCGGCCAGTTCCTCCAGGTAGCGGGCGACCCGGTGCGGCTCGCGCAGGCTCGCGGCGCTGGCGACCACCCGCGGGAATTCGCCGATGGTGCGGATGAGCGCACCCTCCTCCTCGGCGGTGAGCAGCGAGAAATCGGGCTCGACGGTGCCGTACTCGGGGAATTCGGCGGCATTGCGGCCGATGGATGCGGCGCGGGCGTGCGCGTACTGCACGTAGTAGACCGGGTTGACGCTGTCCTGTTTGGTCCACAGATCCAGGTCGATGTCCAGGCTGGAATTCACCGAGCTGCGCACCAGCGAGTAGCGCGCGGCGTCCACGCCGATGGCCTCGACCAGGTCGTCGAGGGTGACGACGGTGCCCGCACGCTTGCTCATGCGCACCGCGACGCCGTCGCGCAGCAGGTTCACCATCTGGCCGATGAGCACCTCGACGGTGGCCGGGTCGTCGCCGAACGCGGCGGCGGCGGCCTTCAACCGGCCGATGTAGCCGTGATGGTCGGCGCCGAGCATGTAGATGCACAGGTCGAAGCCGCGGGCGCGCTTGTTCTGGAAGTAGGCGATGTCACCGGCGATGTAGGCGGCGTTGCCGTCGCTCTTGATGACGACGCGGTCCTGGTCGTCGCCGTATTCGGAGCTCGCGATCCACCAGGCGCCGTCCTTTTCGTACAGGTCGCCGGAGTTCTTGAGGGTGTTCACCGCCTCGTCGACCGCACCGGAGGCGAACAGCGAGCTCTCGTTGAAGTACACGTCGAAGTCGGTGCCGAAATCGTGCAGCGTCTTCTTGATGTGGGCGAACATCAGCTCCACGCCCTCGGCGCGGAACCGTTCCAGCCGCAGTTCGGGCTCGATATCGAGCACACCGGGATGCTCGGCGACGATCTTGTCCGCGATCTCCTTGATGTAGGCGCCCGCGTAACCCTTCTCCGGGGTCGGGGCGCCGGTGGCGGCCGCGACCAGCGATTCGGCGAAGCGGTCGATCTGCGCGCCGTGATCGTTGAAGTAGTACTCGCGCACCACATCGGCGCCCTGGGCGGCGAGGATGCGGCCGAGCGCGTCACCGACGGCGGCCCAGCGGGTGCCGCCCAGATGCACCGGACCGGTCGGGTTGGCGGAGACGAACTCCAGGTTGATCTTGGTGCCGGCCAGGGTGTCGGCGGTGCCGTAGGCCGCACCGGCCTTGCGCACCTGCTCGAGGATCGCGCCCTGCGCGGAGGCGGCGAGGCGGATGTTGAGGAAGCCGGGGCCCGCGACCTCGGCCGCGGCGACGGCGTCGGTGGCGTCGAGCGCTTCGGCCAGCCAGGTGGCCAGATCGCGCGGATTGGTTCCGGCCTTCTTGGCGACACGCATGGCCAGATTCGTGGCATAGTCGCCGTGTTCCGGATTACGGGGACGCTCCACGGTGACCTCGTCGGGCAGGACCGCCGGGTCCAGTCCACGTTCGACAAGCACCTTCGCCGCGGTCGCGTGAAGGAGATCTGCAAGGTCAGCTGGAGTCACGAGTCTCTATCCTATGGTCTGGGCAGGTGTGCACCACGAGTGGGCACCAGGTGTTCGTCCTCACGCGGGCACCGCGCACACGACCGTCCACCACGTCGAAAGAGCACGATCAGCGATGCCGAGCAAGACCAGCGCCACGTCGGCCAAGGCCGTGAAGGCCGCGGGAAAGGCGGCGCCCGGCCGGAAAAAGGGCAGCGGCAAGGGTAAAGCTACACGTCAGCGCCAGATTCCCTGGCTGGCCATCGGCGCAGCCGCCGTGATCATCGCGCTGATCGGCGCCCTGGCCTACAACCTGGTACCGAAGTACCAGGAGGCGGCGGAACTGGAGAAGTTCACCCCCAGCGAGGACAACCAGGACCCCTCGCTCGCCATCGACGGCGTGGTGAAGAAGGAATACCCGGCCGGCCTGCACATCCAGCCGAACCAGCGGGTGGCCTACGACCAGAGCCCGCCCTTCGGCGGACCGCACGACAGCTCCTGGGCCACCTGCACCGGCATCGTCTACGACAAGCCGATCCGGGTGGAGAACGCGGTGCACTCGCTCGAACACGGCGCGGTGTGGATCACCTACAACCCGGACAAGGTCGACGCCGCGGGCATCGAGACGCTGGCGAGCAAGGTCAAGGGCGAGCAGTACACCATGATGTCGCCCTACCCCGGCCAGGATTCGGCCGTCGCACTGCAATCGTGGGGCCATCAGCTCAAGCTCGACAGCGCCGACGACAAGCGCGTCGGCCAGTTCATCACCGCGCTCCGGCTGAATTCCTACGCCTACCCCGAGGTCGGCGCGGACTGCTCGACCATCGTCTTCGACACCGAGAACCCGCCGCCGTTCGATCCCACTCCCCCAGGTGATGACGCGGTGCCGATGGACGGCGGCGGCATCACGCCCGATCCGACCGAACTCGGTGGCATGCCGGGTGGGGTTCCGGGTGTTCCCGGTGTTCCCGGCATCCCCGGACTGCCTGGTGGTCTGCCCGGTATGCCGGGTGGTGCGCCGGTGCCCGGTGGCGCGCCGGTTCCGGGAGGTGCGCCGGTTCCGCCCGCTCCGCAGGGCGCGCAGCCGGGCGCGGGTCAGTAGATGGGATCGACGGACCGGCCGGAGGACTCCGAGGAGACCGCGGCCCGGGATTCTTCCGGCGCGGCGACCGACGCCACCGGTGAACCCGACGCGGTCGGCACCGACGTGGATCCGGAGACCGAGACCGAGACCGACGCGGACTCCGGATTCTCCGGTCAGCTGCGGCGCCAGCGCACCGCCCTGCTGGTGATCGGTGTTATCGGGGCGATGGTGCTCGGCTTCGCCATCGGCGTACTGGCCCGGCAGCCGCTGGACCGCGATTCCAGGCCGTCCCCCAGCGCCGTCGACATCGGATTCAGCCAGGACATGTCGGCCCACCACGCCCAGGCGGTCGAGATGGCCGGGGTGGCGCTGATCCGGTCCGGAGATCAGGACGTGCGGCGGCTGGCCTACGACATCCTCACCACCCAGCAGAACCAGGTCGGCCGGATGCAGGGCTGGTTGCAGCTGTGGGGTGAACCGGCCCGCGCGGTCGACGGCTACATGGGCTGGATGACCGAGCACGGCGGCGGCCACGACCACACCG
This sequence comes from Nocardia cyriacigeorgica, assembly GCF_005863245.1. Classification (GTDB taxonomy): domain Bacteria; phylum Actinomycetota; class Actinomycetes; order Mycobacteriales; family Mycobacteriaceae; genus Nocardia; species Nocardia cyriacigeorgica_C. Next base: position 26,765 of record NZ_VBUT01000001.1, read on the forward strand.
GCGCGGCCTCGGGGCACGCCACCGAGGGACCGGTGCGCGAGATGCCCGGAATGGCGAGCCCGGAGGAGCTGTCGGCGCTGCGCCGCGCCGAGGGCACCGAGCTGGATGTGCTGTTCCTGCAACTGATGCTGCGCCACCATCAGGGCGGGCTGCCGATGATCCAGTACGCCGCCACCTACGCCGAGACCGCGGCGGTGCGGACCCTGGCGAGCAATATGGACCAGACCCAGCAGGGCGAGTCCCAGCTGATGACCGGCATGCTCACCGCCCGCGGCGCCGCACCCCTGCCGCTGAACTGAACCGCTTTTGGCACACGGCCGACGGATGCGATACGCTTTGGCCGCCCGATCGGACGGCCCTCCCGGCCCCGACCGGCCCGATCCCCGCCCTCGTAGCTCAGGGGATAGAGCGTCTGCCTCCGGAGCAGAAGGCCGCAGGTTCGATTCCTGCCGAGGGCACGTAGCGAGCAAGGCCCCCGACCAGCATCCCGCTGGTCGGGGGCCTTGCTCGTTGTCGCTTTCCGGGGCGGCATCGCAATTGTCGGAGGGCACGAATACCCTTGGGCACAGGGGAGGTCGGCGTTTCCCAGAGCTGGCGGGGCCGCCACCGATCCGTCCCTAGGCTCATCGAGCCGGACACGGACAGCGGTTACCAGGTGTCGTACTGTTCCAGACACACCCGGGGGATACGGAGGACGAACCCACATGACTTACCCACCAGCAGGACAGCCGCCGCACGGTCAGCAGCCGCCGTATGGGCAGCAGCCGCCCTATGGTCAGCAGCCGTATGGACAGCAGCAGCCGCCGTACGGCCAGCAGCCTCAGTACGGGCCGCAGCCGGGCCAGTATCCGCCGCAGGGCGGATTCCAGCAGCCCGGCGGGTACCCCCCGCAGCAGCCGCCGAAGAAGAAGACCGGCCTGATCGTCGGGCTCGTGGTGCTGGCGCTGGTGGTGGTCGGCGGTATCACCACCGGCATCGTGCTCACCATGCAGGGCAAGACGCCGCTGGCCTCCGATGAGAAGCAGATCGAGAATTCGATCCGCGAGTTCTACGACACCATGGAGAACGAAGGCATCATCGCCGCCGCCGAGCTGTCGTGCGCGGCCGACCGCGCCGAGTTCGACAAGGCCTCGCAGAGCGAGAAGGACATGATGGACAAGGCGTCCTTTTCGATCGATATCGACAAGGTCGACAACGTCGTCATCACCGGTGACAAGGCCACGGCCAAGGTCACCGGCAAATTCAGCATCTCCATGCCGGGTGAAGACAGCACCGAGCCGGAGAACACCTCGGACGAGACGCTTGCCAAGGAAGACGGCAAGTGGAAGATCTGCTCGGACTCCGACGACAACTGATCCGCAGCCACTCGTGAGCTGCTGCGGACCCTCGCGCCGGAGTTTCCTCGGCGCCATCGGCCTGGCCGCACTGCTGCCCGCTGCGGGCGCGGTGCGGCCGGGTTCGGTTCTGGCCCAGCCGCATCCGATCGTCGCGGGCGATCTGGAGGTCGTCACCGTCACCGACCGGTCGGCGATCCTTACCTGGACCACACGCGCACCGGACGCCGGCGGGCGACTGCTGCCGGTGCCCACCGACGGCGAAGTGCGGTTGATTCCCGCGGACAGTCCACGGGCACCGATCCAGGTCTGGGCCTCCGAGGCGCGAACACCGTTCCACTATGCGCAGGTCGAGGGGCTGGAGCCGGGGCGGCGCTACCGCTTCGAAGCCTGGTCACAGGGAGTGCGGGCCTCCGCGAGCTCGCTGACCACCCATCTGCCCGGCAGTCCCGAGCTGCTCGGCGAATTCACCATGCTGGTTCCGCCTCCCGGCCGGCTGCTGCGCACCGTGGCGCTGGCCAATGACGTGCATTTCGGCGAGGAGGTCAGCGGCCTCGTCATCGGGGATCTGCCGCCCGGTTTTCGGCAGGAGCCGGGGCTGCCGCCCTATCCGGAGGTGATGCTCGCGGCGTTGCTCGACGATCTGCGTCGCCCGGATCGCGACGCCGGGATCGTGCTCCTGGCCGGGGATCTCACCAGCGAGGCAACCCCCGCCGAGACCCGTGGGGTGCGCGCCCAGCTCGACGGCTGGGGCACAGCAGGCGCCGACTATCTCGCCGTGCGCGGCAACCACGATCGCCCGCATACCGGAGCCGATTACGGCAGTTGCCCGGCGGTCCCCGGAAATGATTCCCATTTCGATTGCTGGGCACAAGAATTCGGTGCACGCCAGCAGCCCGTGGAGCATGACCTCGGCGGGCTGCGGCTGATCGGCCTGGACACCAGCGAGCTCGACGGCTCCGGCGGCACGATCGAAGCGCCGCAACTGGAGCGGATCCGCGAGCTGTTGCGCGCCGAGCCCGAGCGTCCCACTCTGGTCTTCGGCCATCATCCGGTTACCGTCGAATCGGGCCTGACGAACACCGCGGGCCCAGGATTCGTCCTCAACCGCCGCGACAGCGCCCAACTGCAAGCGCTGTACGAGCGCGCACCCGGGGTGTTCCTGCACCACAGCGGCCACACCCACCGCAACCGGCGCACCCGCCCCGACACGGCCTGCGCGGTCGAGTTCCTCGAGGTGGCGGCGGTAAAGGAGTATCCCGGCGGCTACAGCCTGGTGCGGATCTACGAGGGCGGGTACATGGTGAACTTCTACAAGACCCGCACCGAGCACGCGCGCCGCTGGAGCACGCTGACCCGTGGCGAGTACTTCGGCCTGTTCCCCGACTACACCCTCGGCACGTTCGCCGACCGCAATCATGTTGTGCCACGGGATTTCTCGGGCCTGAGCTGAGACCACGCGGCGCCTCGCCCGGCAGTGACGCCAACCGGGCCAGGCACCGCAGCGGCGCACCCATGCTTGGAGCGAGCGGCGGGAATCGAACCCGCGTGAACGGCTTTGCAGACCGTTGCCTGAACCACTCAGCCACGCCCGCCTCGCCTCTGAATACTGCCGGGTCCCCGGCCCTGCGCCCAGGATTGCGATCACCGTGATCGCAAGGCGCGGGCCGCGGCGCGGCGGCCCGGCGGTGGGCACATGGAATGATCGAGTCCATGTCCAGGTCACGTCCGCTACCGCTCGACCCGATCCAGGAGGCCCACCGGCAATGGGTGGGCCACGGCTGGGGCGCGGTGGCCGACGGGATGGCGGCGGTGACGTCGCTGGTCCGGGCCCAGCAGATCGTGATGTCGCGGGTGGACGAGGCGTTGAAGCCCACCGGGCTGACCTTCTCCCGCTACGAGCTGCTCATGCTGCTGAGTTTCAGCAAGACCGGGGCGCTGCCGATGGCCAAGGCCAGTGCCCGGTTGCAGGTGCATCCGACCAGCGTCACCAATACCGTGGATCGGCTGGAGGCGGCCGGACTGGTGGTGCGGGTACCGCATCCCAGCGACCGGCGCGCCACGCTCATCGAAATCACGGATGCGGGAAGGGAAGTGGTCGCCAAGGCCACCGAACGACTCAACGCCGAAGTCTTCGCGCACCCGGGACTCGAGCCCGACCGGCTGCGCACGCTGCTACAGATCCTGGCGGAATTCCGGCACACCGCGGGCGACTTCGACACCGGCGAGGAACCGGCCCGCTGGAGCGCCACCGAGTCGTGAACCAGCACAACGACAAACCGCGCGAAACGCCCAACTAGCACAAACGGCGAAAACCGTACCGTCCATTACTCCTCCGAGGCATCCGCTGGGTAACGTTCCGGCATCCAAGTAGCGAATTTCGCGCCCGTTCGCCTTGGCAACGCCGCGCCGGTGGTCCACCATGGAGCCCATGGTGCTGGTCCTCGGGGTGTCGGCGGGTGCCTGTGGTGCGCGCGCCGTGCTCACCCACTCCGACCAACCCCATCTGGATCCCATCGACCGATGCCAGGTTCCACGACGCGCCGGTGCGGGGATCGAAGAGGCAGTGTTCGAGGCGATCCGCAGGATGCGGGTCGCCGCCGCGCGGCGCGACGAACTGATCACCCGGATCGCGGTGACCTGCCGGTGCTCGCTGCATGCCGACAGCATCCGGTCCGCCGCGGGCGGTCATGAGCTCACCATCGTCGACGAACCGCTGGCCCAGCTGCGCTACCTGCGCTTCACCGGCGCCCTGCCCGATACCGGCACCGTCATCCTCTACGACCTGGGCAGTTCCGGGCTCACCGTCACCCATATCGACTGCCGCACCGACGCGGTGCTGGCCTCGCGCCGCAGCACGGTGCTCGGCGGCGACGGCTACGACGCCCTGCTGCGCTGGCAGCTGGCGCGCGGCGGGGTGCTGACCGACACATCGACCATCCGCAAACATCGCGAAGCGCTCAGCAGCGCGCGGGTGGTGACCGCGATGGACCCGGGCACCGACGAGCGGGCGGTCGTCACCCGCAGCGATCTCGCCGAACTGTGCGCGGCCGGCATCCACCATTCGGCCTCGTTCGTCCGTCAGCTCGGCGAGGAAACCGGGGTGAGGGCGGACGCGATGGTGCTGCTCGGCGGTTGCACCCGCAACCCGACCATCCGGGCCGAACTGGAACGGCTGGTCGGGATGCCGATCGTCTACGACCCCGAACCCGAATACGTCTCGGCACGCGGGGCGGTACTGCTGGCGGCCGAACGGCGCGCCGCCGAGATCAAGGTGCCGCGCCTGCGCCACCGCGGGCTGTCGGCGAGCCTGGCCGGCGGTGGTCCGGTCGGGCGCCGCAAACTCGTCGCGGCGGTGGCGGTGACCGTCGGGCTCGGCGCCACCATCGCGGGACTGCTCACCGTCAACGGCGAAACGGCGCGGCACCCCGACGGGGGTACCGCGCCGACGCCGATGGAGATCGCGGGCATTCCGTCCAGTTCCGAACGCTGAACGACGCCCGCGCGATCAGCGGTTGGTGAACTTCGCCTGCCGCTTCTCCACGAAGGCCGCCATGCCTTCCTTCTGGTCCTCGATGGCGAACAGCGAGTGGAAGACCCGGCGCTCGAACCGCAGGCCCTCGGCCAGGGTGGTTTCGAAGGACCGGTTCACCGCTTCCTTGGCGATCATGGCGACCGGCAGCGACATGGAGGCGATGGTGTCGGCCACCTCGAGCGCGGTGTCGAGCAGCTCCGCGGCCGGCACGATCCGGGAGACGAGTCCGGCGCGCTCGGCCTCCTCGACGTCCATAGTGCGGCCGGTGAGCACCAGATCCATGGCCTTGGCCTTGCCGATGGCGCGGGTCAGCCGCTGCGAACCGCCGATGCCGGGGATGACGCCGAGCTTGATCTCGGGCTGGCCGAACTTGGCGGTATCGGCGGCGATCAGCAGATCGCAGATCATCGCCAGCTCACAGCCGCCGCCCAGCGCGTAGCCGGCGACGGCGGCGATGGTCGGCTTGCGGAACTCCGCGAGCCGGTCCCAGCGGGCGAAGTAGTCGTTCATGAACATGTCCATGTACGACTTGGGCTGCATCTCCTTGATGTCGGCGCCCGCGGCGAAGGCCTTCTCGGAGCCGGTGATGACGACGGCACCGATCTCGTCGTCGCGTTCCAGCTCGTCGAGTGCGGCGATGACGTCATCGAGGACCTGCGCGTTCAGCGCGTTCAGCGCCTTCGGCCGGTTCAGCGTGATCAGGCCGACCCGGCCCTTGCGCTCCAGCAGAATGGTCTCGAATTCGCTCACTGTGCACCCTCTTGCTCGCTGCGGTTACGGATGTCGGTGACGATAGCGGAGAAGTCCTTACCGGCCGCCAACTGGTTGAACCGCTCGTAGATCTGCGCCGCCAGCAAGCCGAGCTGACCGTCGACACCGTTGTTGCGCAGGGCATTCGCGGCCAGGCCGAGGTCCTTGTTCATCAGCGCGGTGGCGAATCCGGGCTCGTAGTCGTTGTTGGCCGGGCTGGTCGGTACCGGGCCGGGCACCGGGCAGTAGTTGGTCAGCGCCCAGCTCTGACCGGAGGCCTTGGACACCACATCGAAGAACGACTGGTGGCTCAGCCCCAGCTTCTCCCCCAGCACCAGCGCCTCGGACAGGCCGATCATCGAGATGCCGAGCAGCATGTTGTTGCAGATCTTGGCGACCTGGCCGACGCCGTTCGCGCCGCAGTGCACCACCTTGGCGCCCATCACCTCGAGCACCGGCAACGCCTCGGCGAAATCGGCTTCCGCGCCGCCGACCATGAAGGTCAGCGTGCCCGCGGCGGCACCGGCCACACCACCGGAGACCGGTGCGTCCATGGCGCGATGCCCGGCCGCGACCGCCATCTCGGCGGCCGCCTTGGCGTCGGCGACGTCGATGGTCGAACAATCGATGAACAGCGTGCCGGGCCGGGCGGCGGGCACCAGTTCGCCGTAGACGTCGCGCACCAGTTTGCCGTTGGTCAGCATGGTGATCACGATGTCGCGGTCGACGGCGGCGGCGACACCGGATTCGACCTGCCGGATCCCGGCTTCGCGCGCGGCCTCCTGGGCGGCGGGCATCGGGTCGAAGGCGTGCACGTCGTATCCGGCGCGCACCAGATTGGCGGCCATCGGCGCACCCATGTGGCCGAGACCGAGGAAACCGATGGTCTTGCGGGCAGGCTCGTTCACTGCTGTCCCTCCGGGCTCGGGGCGGTCAAACCCAGTTCATGGCCACCCAATTCGGTGAAATAGGCCGCGACCTGCTCATCGGTCACCGCTTCCAGGGTGGACGGCGACCATTGCGGGTTGCGGTCCTTGTCGATCACCTGCGCGCGAATGCCCTCGACCAGGTCGTGGGATCCGAGCGTGGCGATCGAGACGCGGTACTCCTCGTTCAGCACCGCCTCCAGCGACTGCGCGCGCCGCGCCGACCGCAGCGAGCGCAGTGTGACCTTCAGCGACACCGGCGATTTCGACAGCAGCTCGGTGGCCGCCGCCTGCGCCTCGGGCCCGTTGGCGCGCAACCGCTCGACGATCTCTTCGACCGTGTCGGCGCTGTAGCAGGCATCGATCCAGGAGCGCTGGGCCATCAGCTCCGATTCGGGTGCGGCCGTGGCGAATTTGGCGATGGCGATATCGGCGGTCTCGGTGCGCAGCGTGTCCCGCAGTGCCGGAATGTGCTCGGACGGAAGGTAATAGTCGGCGAAACCGGCGGCGATGGCGTCGCCGGCGCGCATCCGGGCGGTGGTGAGCGCGACATGGGTGCCGAGCTCGCCCGGGGCCCGTGCCAGCAGATAGGTGCCGCCCACATCGGGCACGAAACCGATCCCGACCTCGGGCATCCCGATCATGGACCGCTCGGTGACGATGCGGTGCCCGGCGTGTCCGGACAAACCGACACCACCACCCATGACGATGCCGTCCATCACCGCGACATACGGCTTGGGATACCTGCCGATCAGCCCGTTGAGGATGTACTCGTCGCGCCAGAACCGGCCGGAGGCGGATTCCGCGCCGGTGGCCGAGGCGCCCGAATCCTGTTGTGCGCGTTTGGCGTCGTCGTGGATGGCGACGATATCGCCGCCCGCGCACAACCCGCGCTCCCCCGCGCCGGTGAGCACCACGGTGCGCACCTGCGGGTCCGCGGCCCAGGCCCGCAGCGCGTCGGTGATGGTGAGCACCATCGCGTGGTTGAGCGCGTTGATGGCCTTGGGCCGGTTCAGGGTGATGACGCCGAGCCCGTCACGGGTCTCGATCAGGACTTCGGGTTCACTCATGCTGCTCCTGCCCCGCGGGCGGCCGAGGTCATCGACCTGGCCACGACCACCCGCATGATCTCGTTGGTGCCCTCGAGGATCTGATGCACGCGCAGATCCCGGACGATTTTCTCCAGACCGTACTCGGCGAGATAACCGTAGCCACCGTGCAGTTGCAGGGCCTTGTTGGCGACCTCGAACCCGGCATCGGTGGCGAAACGCTTGGCCATTGCGCACAGCTCGACCTTGTCCTCGGCGTCGGCGTCGAGGGCGTCGGCGGCCCGCCACAGCAGGGTGCGCGCGGCCTCCAGCTGGGTGCGCATATCGGCCAGGTCGAACTGCAAGGCCTGGTTCTTCAACAGCGGAGCACCGAAGGCCTGCCGTTGCGCCAGGTACGGCACGGTCTTGTCCAGCGCCGACTGCGCACCGCCGATCGAGCAGGCCGCGATATTGAGCCTGCCGCCGTTGAGCCCGTTCATGGCGATGCGGAAACCGTCGCCCTCGGCGCCGAGCCGGTTGGCGACCGGGACGCGGGCATCGGTGAGGATCACCTGCCGGGTCGGCTGCGCCTTCCAGCCCATCTTCTTCTCGTTCGGGCCGACGGTCAGGCCAGGAGTGTCGGCAGGGACGATGAGCGCCGAGATGCCGCGCGCGCCTTCGTCTCCGGTGCGCACCATCATCACGTACACATCGTTGGCGCCGGCACCGGAGATGAACTGCTTGGCGCCGTTGAGGATGTAATCGTCGCCGTCGCGGACGGCCTTGGTGGTCAACGCCGCCGCGTCCGAGCCGACGCCCGGCTCGGTGAGGGCGTAACTGCCGAGGATCTCCATCGACGTCATGCCGGGCAGCCAGCGGAAACGCTGGGCGTCGTCACCGTAGGCGTCGATCATCCAGGCCGCCATATTGTGGATCGAGATGTAGGCGGCGACCGCGGGGCAGCCGGTGGCCAGCTCCTCGAAGATGCGCACGGCGTCCAGCCTGCGCAGCGCGGATCCGCAGACGTCCTCGGCGACATAGATGCCGCCGAGGCCGACCGACCCGGATTTGCGCAGCACCTCGATCGGGAAGTGCATGTGCTCATCCCATTCGAGCGCGTGCGGGGCGAGGAACTCGTCGGCGAAATCGCGGGCGGTCTCGCGGATGGCGCGTTCGTCGTCGTTCAGTGTGAACATCGCATCAATCCATCGTGGGGATGACGAAGTGGTCCGCGTTCTCCTTCAGACCCTTCGGCCAGCGCTGGGTGACGGTCTTGGTCTTGGTGTAGAAGCGGATCGAATCCGGGCCGTGCTGGTTCAGATCGCCGAAACCGGACCGCTTCCAGCCGCCGAAGGTGTGGTAGGCGATGGGCACCGGGATCGGCACATTGATGCCGACCATGCCCACCTGCACGCGGGCGGCGAAATCACGGGCGGTGTCTCCGTCGCGGGTGAAGATCGCGACGCCGTTGCCGAATTCGTGCTCGCTGGCCAGGCGCAGGCCCTCCTCGTAATCGTGCGCGCGCACCACGCTGAGCACCGGGCCGAAGATCTCCTCGGTGTAGATACGCATCTGCGGGGTGACCTTGTCGAACAGGGTCGCACCGACGAAGTAGCCGTCCTCGGCGCCGTCGACGGTGAGGTTGCGGCCGTCCACCACCAGTTCGGCGCCCTCGTCGACACCGATCTGGATGTAGTTCTTCACCCGGTCCACGCCGTCGCTGCCGACCAGCGGGCCGAAGTCGACGCCGGGATCATCGGAGCGGCCGACATTGAGCTTGTGCACCCGCTCGGTGAGCTTGGCGACCAGCCGGTCGGCGGTCTCCTCACCGACCGGCACGGCCACCGAGATGGCCATGCAGCGCTCACCGGCCGAACCGTAGCCGGCGCCGATGAGCTGATCGGCGACGTCGTCGAGGTCGGCGTCGGGCATCACGATGGCGTGGTTCTTGGCGCCGCCGAAGCACTGGGCGCGCTTGCCGTTGGCGGTGGCGGTCTCGTAGATGTACTGGGCGATCGGCGTGGAGCCGACGAAGCCGACGGCCTGGATCCGCGGATCGTGCAGGATCGCGTCGACGGCTTCCTTGTCGCCGTTGACGACGTTGAACACCCCGGCGGGCAGCCCGGCCTCGAGGAACAGCTCGGCCAGCCGCAGCGGCACCGAGGGATCGCGCTCGGAGGGCTTGAGCACGAAGGCATTACCGCAGGCCAGCGCCGGTCCGGCCTTCCACAGCGGGATCATGGCCGGGAAGTTGAACGGGGTGATGCCCGCGACCACGCCGAGCGGCTGACGCATCGAGTACACGTCGATGCCGGTGCCCGCGCTCTCGGTGTATTCACCCTTGAGCAGGTGCGGGATGCCGGTCGCGAACTCGATGACCTCGAGCCCGCGCTGGATATCGCCCTTGGCGTCGGCGATGGTCTTGCCGTGCTCGCTCGACAGCAGCGCCGCCAGCGAATCCATCTCGTCCTGCACCAGGGTCAGGAATTTCATCAGGACGCGCGCCCGCTTCTGCGGGTTGAACGCGGCCCATTCCGGCTGCGCGGCGGCGGCGTTGGCGATCGCCGCCTCCACCTCGGAGGTACTGGCCAGCGGAACCCTGGCCTGCACCTGCCCGGCATTGGGATCGAACACGTCACCGAAGCGGCCGGAGGTGCCGGGGACCTGCTGTCCGCCGATGAAGTGGGTGAGCTCACGAACCATGCGAATCCTGTCCTCGGGTGGTGGTTGAACAGCGGCAGCATGCGGCGCATGCGCAGGTTTACGGTCGTCCAATAGTTGGACGTCCAAGCAAAATGGTACACCCGCCCATTCGGTCGCACCAGACTCAGGCGATATGGACCCCCGACAGGCATAACGCCCGCTAGGCCACCCAGCCGCTGGGGCGCCCTATCCGCAGGAGTGGCCGGCGCGAGTGAGCAGGTAGCCACCGGCCCCAAGGATCAGTGCGCCGAGGATCAGGACCGCGCCCGCGGCGGCGACCGAGCCGTCGGTCCAGTCCCAGACGCCTTCGACGGCAGCGAGAGCCAACGCGCCCGCGCCGCCGAGGACGAGAACCCAGGAGCGTTCGGTCAGGTAGAGGGCGAAGCAGAACACGGCTACCAGCGCGGTGAGCCAGTAGGCGAGGACCATGCTGTCGTACTCGCCGCTGGACTGGGCGCCGAAGACGGCGAAGACCACCGCGATCAGGTACCCGGCCCAGCGTTCGGCGAACGCGCCGAGCCGGGTCAGCGCGGCCCAGACGACGCCGAGCAGCAGAATCCCCGCGCCGACCCAGCCGTCGTCCAGCTCGGCGAAATCGGTGATCACCCCGGACACCACGGCCACACTGAACACCGCGCACACGAGGATCCCGACCAGCGACGGCAGCGCCAGATAGCCGGCCACCGCCGCGATCAGGCCCGCTACGCAGGCATACACCCAGGCCGAATCGGTGTTGCCGTCCTCGATCGCGGAGCCGACCGTGCCCGCCACCAGTGCGGCGGTGAGTGCGAGCAGGACGGCGGCGAGCCGGGTGCGGGCGGCCTGGACGTGGGTGTGTTCGGCGGCACGGTCACGGATCGACCGGAACAGCGCGGCGGGCCCGCCCGCGACCGCCACCGCGATCGCCGCGACCACCACCGTGATCAGCGCGAGGATCGCGACCCGCCCGGTTCGGGCCAGGTCCTCCCAGGAAGCCGCCAGTACCAGCGCGATTCCGGCGGGCAGTAACCCGGCGCCGGTGTAGGCCGCGATTTCGGCGAGCAATTTCGTGCGCGCGGGACGGGCAGGCGGTTCGGCCAGAGCGCCGAGCACGGCATCCAGCTGCTGCTCGGTGAGCGTCCCGGATTCGACCAGTGGGCGCAACGCGGCCGCATGACTGTCGCGGTCGGCGCGGGCCGGACCGCGCGGTGCGCCGTGACGGCTCGACTCGACGCCATCCCGGTCCGCCGATGTCGCACCATCGTGCTGGGCGCCGTCACCGGAAGAATCGCCGTCGGCCGGATCGCCCGCCGGCGCCGGCGCGGCCCGTCTGCCCGGTTCGCTGGAATCGGGAGCCGCATCCGATGCGCCATTGTCGTCGACCACGCGGTCAGTATGTCCGACCCGCCCGCGGTTTCGGCGGTACTCCGGATGCGGGCGCTGCTCGCGTGTGACAATCGCCCGGACCGGGTGAACGGCGGACGGGACGGACATCATGGATCTCACCGACATTCCCATCATCGACGCGCATATCCACCAGTGGGATCCGCTGTCGACGCCGCGCGACTTCAGTGGCCTGGCCCGGTTGTTCAAGTATCTGCCGCTGCCGATCGGTATCGCGACGAAACTGGCGCCGCGCCGTGACCGCGAGTTCGTCGGCGATCCGACGCCATATATGCATCCGTATCTGCCCGCGAACTACCGTAACGACACCGCCGGGCTGAAGGTCGGCACCATCGCCCATATCGAGGTCGAATGGACCGGTGCCGGTCCGCTGGCCAAGGCGGACGAGACCCGCTGGGTGGCGAGCCTGCCGTTCGGCATCGACACCCCGCGCCTGGGCGCGATCATCGCCAGTGCCGATCCGGCCGCGCCGGGGTTCGCCGAGCTGCTGGACGCGCATGCCTCGGCGTCGCCGTTGCTGCGCGGGATCCGCACCATGGTCGCCCACCATCCGGACCCGGACGTGCGCTCGTTCACCAGCACACCCGGCGATCTCACCGCCAACGCTTTCCTCGAAGGGTTCGCCGAACTCGCGCAGCGGCAGCTGTCGTTCGAGGCCTGGGTGTATTCCCATCAGCTGCCCGAGGTGGTCGCGCTGGCCGCACGGTATCCCGAGGTCACCATCGTGCTGAATCATCTCGGCACGCCGGCCGGGATCTTCGGCGCGGTCGGCAAGCACACGGGGTACAACCCGGGGCATCGGCGCGAGCTGTTCGTGCGCTGGCGCGACGATATCGCCGCCGTCGCGGCCCAGCCGAATGTGGTGGCCAAGGTCAGCGGCCTGATGATGCCGATTCTCGGGCATCCGGTTCCGCCGCGCGGCACCGCGACACCGGTGCCCCAGCTGATCGAACGGATCGGCCCGATGCTGCGGCATGCGGTGGACTGTTTCGGGGTCGAGCGGCTGGTGTGGGGTTCCAATTTCCCGGTGGACAAGCCGATCACCACCATCGCGGGCAGCGCGCAGGCCGTCGCGGCCGTCGTCACCGAACATGTCGGTGATTCGGAGTGCCTGGATCAGGTCTTCCGGGCCAACGCCCAGCGCGTCTACCGCATCGACGAACCCTGACGCAACACCCTGCCGGGCGGCGGGTTCCGGCGTCCGGAAGCACTCACTCGCTGCGGTGGAGTGCCCCGGATGCGGCGCGCTCAGCCGTCGCGTAGATCGGTGTAGCAGGCAGTGAGTGTGCGCAGCCCGTGCGCCGCCATCGGTTCGTCCTCGGCGAGCATGCGTAACGCGCGGCGCAACAGCGTCGAGTCCAAATCGTCTGCGGCGGCCCGGTATTCGGGCGTCGGCAGGGCCGGTAGTTCGAGGTCCTCGCCGTAGGGATCGGTATCGCCGCCGGAGCCCGCGCCGCGTTCCACCCCGCCGATCAGCGTGTCCAGCGACAGCCCACGCAGCGTGAGCAGATCGCGCGGGTACTCGTCGAGCCGTTCGGCGAGCAGATAACACAGTGCGGCCACATGCTTGCACGGCCAGCCCGGATCGGGACAGGTGCAGCCGAAGTCGAGATCGGCCGCGGTCTCGGGCAGCAGATGCGGCGACAGGGCGGCGGGCAGCGCACCGGAGGCGATCTGGGCGAGCATGCCCGGAGCCGAACGGATCTCCTCGATCAGCAGGTCGATCTCCTCGGCGCGCAGCGGCCGCACCGTGCAGGTCGCGGTGAACGGGCGCGGCTGGCTGCCCTGCACCTCGCCGACGACCGCGCCGCGTTCGATCCGGTAGCTGACCACCTGCCCGGATCGCGCGTAGCTGCGCCCGCGCGCGAGCCGTCCGGGTTCGGCCATCCGCTCAACTGCCTCGATGAACGCCCGCCCCCACGCGGAGCGCGCGAAAGCCCCACGCCTGCTGCGGGCTTCGACCCCACCGGACACCGGCCGTCGCGGCCCGAACTCGCGGTAATCCACGCGCGGACTCATTCGCCCACCGCCTCCGCTCCGAGAGTGAACAGATCACGCAGTTCATCGGTGCTCAACTCGGTGATCCAGTTCTCCCCCGAGCCGACCGCGAGATCGGCGAGTTGTCTTTTGCCGCTGATCATTTCGTCGATACGCTCTTCGATGGTGTCGACGCACACCAGCTTGCGCACCTGCACCGCCCGCTGCTGGCCGATCCGGTAGGCACGGTCGGTGGCCTGGTTCTCCACCGCCGGGTTCCACCAGCGGTCCAGGTGCACAACGTGATTGGCGGCGGTCAGGTTGAGGCCGGTGCCGCCGGCTTTGAGCGACAGCAACATCAGCGGCGGTCCGTCGGCGGACTGGAACTCGGCCACCATGGTGTCGCGGCGCTGTTTGGCGACCCCGCCGTGCAGGAACGGAATCCTGGTGCCGAACCGCTCGGCCAGGTAGGGTGCGATCAGCTCGCCGAACTCACGGAATTGGGTGAACAGCAGGGCTTTTTCCCCGTCGGCGAGCACGGAATCCAGCACGTCCTCCACCAGGGCGAGCTTGCCGGAGCGATGCCCGCCCCGGCGCAGCACCGGCGAGCCGTCGCCGAGGTAGTGCGCCGGATGATTGCAGACCTGTTTGAGCCTGGTCAGCGCCCCGAGCACCGCGCCCTTGCGGGCCATACCCTTGGCGTCGCGGAGTTTGTTCAGCATGTCGTCGACGACGGCCTGGTAGAGCGCGGCCTGTTCGACGGTCAGGTTGGCGCGCACCGTCATCTCGAGTTTGTCGGGCAGGTCGGAGATCACGCTCGGGTCGGTCTTCACCCGGCGCAGCACGAACGGCGCGGTGACGGTGCGCAGCCGGGTGATGGCGTTCTCGTCGCGTTCGCGTTCGATCGGCACGGCGAATCTGGCGCGGAAGGTCTGGGCGCTGCCGAGCAGTTTCGGCATGGTGAAGTCCAGGATCGAGCGCAGTTCTTCGAGCCGGTTCTCCACCGGAGTTCCGGTCAGCGCCAGCCGGTGCCTGGCCGGTAGCGCGCGGGCGGCCCTGGCCTGCCTGGTGCCCGAATTCTTGATGTGCTGAGCCTCGTCGAGCACCACGCGCTCCCAGTCGCGGGCGGCCAGATCCGCGATATCGCGGGCCATCAGGGCATAGGTGGTGAGCACCAGGTCGGCGTCGGCGATGGCGGACCACAGCTGCTCGCCCTTGGCGCGCCCGGCGCCGTGATGGACGAGCACACGCAGGTCGGGCGCGAATCGCTCGGCCTCGCGCTGCCAATTGCCGACCACCGACATCGGGCACACCAGCAGCGTCGGCCCGACCGGCCGCTCGCTCCCGCGTTCGTGCAGCAGCAGTGCGAGGACCTGGATCGTCTTGCCCAGCCCCATATCGTCGGCGAGGATCGCGCCCAGACCCATCCGGCTCATGGTGGCCAGCCAGGACAGGCCGCGCTCCTGATACGGCCGCAGCTGCGCCTTCAACCCGATCGGCGCGGGCACCGGCTCGTCGGCGGCGGACGGATCGAACAGTTCGGCCGCCCAACCGGTGGCGCTGACCTCGGTGACCGGCACCTGATCGACGCGGGTCGCGGCGATCTCGCCGATCATGTCGGCGAGGGTGACCTCGGCGTCCTCGGCATGCAGCGCGACGTACTTCGCGGCGGCGGAGAGCACCTTGTGATCGGCCTGCACCCACTCGCCGCGCAACTGCACGAGGTCCGATTTCGCGTGGATCAGCCGCTGCATCTCGTCCCGGCTGAGCACGGTATCGCCGAGGGCCAGCTCCCAGCGGTAGGACACCAGCCCGGGCAATCCGACGGTGCGCTCGGCCGCGGGCACGGCGCTGTTCACCCGCAACCGCATGGACGGCGCCGCCACCGTCCAGGCTCTCGGCAGCAGCAGCCGGATGCCGGCCTCCTGCAACGCGTGTACACCGTGCGCGACCAGATCGACCACCACTTCGGTGGGCAGCAGCAGATCCATGGTGCGCGGGTCGCCCGGCAGATCGCGCAGCCGAGGGTAGGCGCGCTGTGCTTCGCCGAGCCGTTCCACCGCGGCCCGCACCAAACCTGGATCACCGTTGAGCGGAACGGGATTGGGCGCCTGGCCATCGACGCGCAGGCAGACCTCCAGCCGCCACAGCGCCACCTCGTCGGTGTCGTCGGCGTCGGGTTCGAGCAGCCGCAGCACCAGTTCGGGTTCGTCGGCGGCGAGACTGGCGCGCCAGCGTTCCAGCATCTGCGCGGCCTGGTGACTGCCCGCCTCCACCGGGACGTCGGCGGTGAGCCCATGCACCAGCGGATGCGGGCAGTCCCGCGCCGGAATCAGTTCGCGGACAATGGGATCGGTGAGTTCGGTGACCATGTCGTCGAGCACGGCGGCCGGCTCACCGGCAACGCGCAGCGCGGCGGGCATCGCGGAGGCGAGTTCGGCCAGCCAGGCCCGCTGCCCCGCACCGCCCACCAGGCGCCAGCGCGCCCACCATTGCCCGTCGTCGCGGCGCAACTCGGGCACCACGCGCCCGGCCCGCACCCAGCGCTCGATACCGAGTGCGATATGCGCGAGAAACCTCAGGTCACCTGCCACTGCTGCGGCGGGCAGACGTTGTCGCAGCGCGGCCGCGGCGGCATCGGGAGCCAAAGCGTGCGCGGGCACCCGTTCGCTGCGGAATCCGCCGTCACCGGCGAGCAGCACTTGGGCGCGATGCCGGAACTTCGCGGTGCGCACGACATCGCCGAGCAAGCCGGGCACGGCCTTCGCGGCGCCGGCATCGGGGCCCGCGCCGTGGCCGGGAGGGTGCCACAGCAGCAGCCCGGATCCCGGCGACCACAGACCGTGCAGCATGGCCTCATCAAAGCACCCGGCACCGACACCGCGGCCCCGTGGTCAGGCCCGCGCAGCTCTGGATTTATCGGCCGACACGGACGATACTTGGCATATCCGCTGGTCACCGCGGAGTTTCAGACGCTAGGCAGGCGCGGTAGCGGAGTCTTTCGACAACCAGGACAGCGGCGTCCACCAGACGCCCGCAGCATGACAGCGCGGTCACTCACACAACGGCGGCACATACAGCGGAGGGCAGCAGCATGACGATTCTGCTCCAGGTTCTCGAGCAGAGCTTCACGCCGACCACACCCTGGGAACGGCGCAAATTCACCTTCGTCAACACTCACTGCATCGTCGGGATGCGGCTGGACGGCGAATCCGGCGTCTGGCTCGACCTGTCCCGGCCGGGTGAATCGCAGCGGCTGGCGCACACCGCCGACCCGCACGATGCGATCACCTTCCTGCTCACCACCTTCGCCAAGATCGCCGAATGCGAGGATCGCGGCGGGTCCTGGGTGATCGGCCACGACGGCACCCACAGCAGCACCTTGGCCGCGACCCGATTCCCGCCGCACGGCGTCCAGGACACCGCCGACGAACTGCTGGCCCGCGCCTGGCTGTAAGTCCCGCCCTGCCCGCACCGGATGCCGCCGTCTGTCGGTGGGCACCGGTACAACTTCTCCATGCGGGTGGGGAAGCGACAGCAGGTCTCGACAGCCCCGGTGCCCGGGCAGTATTCGGCCCGAGCCGTCGGTGCTGCGGTAGCGGCGTGGTCAGCGCTGTGGAGATGGGCGGCGCGGCGACGCCGACCCGGCAGGGTGCGTCGGCGGATTCCCGGTGCGGGCAAGCTGTGCGCGGATCATGGCGTCGGCACCCTGCTGCTCCGGACGCGGCGCACCGGATTCCCGTGTGCACGGCGCGGCGCGACACCCGTGGTTGGTGCGCTGCTCGCAGCGTTGTGCCTGGTCAGTGGCTGCGCTCAGCCGACGACGCCCGCGCCGGGCAGTCCACCCCGCGCCGAGATCGAGCGGTTGCTCGCGACCGTTCGGGTGGTCCAGACGCGGCCGCATCCGGGCGGCTACGAACGCGGTTGCCGGGACGGCGAGTCCTGCGTGTTCGGGCCCGCCTGGTCCGACGATTACGAGGGAACGGGCGGGCACGACGGCTGCGATACCCGCAACAATGTGCTGGCCCGCCAGCTCACCGGCGTCGCCTATCGGCCGGGCACCCGCGACTGTGTGGTGGTCGCCGGTACGCTGGCCGATCCGTACACCGGCACCCGGGTGACATTCAGCAAATCCGATGCCAAGAACGTGCCGATCGACCACGTCTACCCGCTGGCGGCCGCCTGGGACATGGGCGCCGCCGCGTGGCCACTCGAGCGCCGCGTCGGCTTCGCCAACGACATCGACTACAACCTCCAGGCCACTACCCGCGCCGCCAACCAGGCCAAGAGCGACAGCACACCGGCAGACTGGCTGCCACCGTCTCGCCCCGGCCACTGCTTCTACGCCGGCAAATATCTGACTGTGGCCATCCGCTACGACCTGCCGATCACCGCCGCCGACCACGCCGCGCTACAGTCGATCGCCGTCACCTGCCCGAGCTGAGACGCCGGGCGCAACTACTCGTCCGGCCACCAGATCGCCCAGGCGATCACCAGCAGTGGTATCCCGGTCGTAATAATCCATCCGGCCGTTGTCCATCCGTTCACCGCAACGTCTGCCGAATGCTCCACCGGGCAAAGGACAACCGGGGGATGACCGTCTCCACGTCAGCGACGTTCATCACGCGGTTCAACTCCAACGGGCCCAGGTGATCCGGGGTAGGCAGGATCACCGCGTCAGCCCCCGCGTCGCGAGCCTGGTCGGCCACCGGCAGCATCGAGCGCTCATCCGGCCAGACGAGCTGGTACCCGAGACGCCGTGCGAGCCGTCGCATCTGCGCTCGGTCCCACCCAATGGCGACGCTCACGTCGTGGTCGATCCATCCGAGCGCTATCGGTTCATTCACTCCGACCCCCTGCTCTGCGGTTGGGTTCACTCCACCGCCGGGGCTGTCGGGCACCTGGCGGTTGGGTCGAACCGAGTCTCACCGCAAGGGCAGTGCAGGTCTGTGGCACATCGAGGCTGTGTCCGACGAAAGTGTCACGTAGGGATCGAGATTCACATTCTCAGTAGTCGAGTCGAACCGAGTCGGCGAGATCCCGCATTTCCGGAGTGAGAGTGCGTCGCTCCCGAACTATCCGGCCGAGTATGTCGCGTGCGTAACGCTGCTGGACGAGCCATTCCGGCGCAGCCGAGCGGACTTCCCGCAGCGTCCGCACTGCTTCGCCGAACTGCCGCAACTGGGTGTGCGCGTTCGCCACATCCAACCGATGACGCAATCTCCCCGCCGCCGTCGGTGACAGGACAGCGACGGGTAGCCGCTCCGCGATGTCGAGTGTTGTGGTCGGCTGCTCGGCGATGACCGCACATTCGCCAGTGATCTGTGCGACGGTGATCGGACCGAACAGCCGGTTCGGATTCGGGTCGTACAGCACCTCGCGGCCGATTCGCACCGCCGCCGATCGAGCAAGGCTCAAGGCGTCATCGGTCGTGCCCGGCGAGTTGTCCCGCACCTCGACATTGGCGACGTAGAGCCACAGCCGACCCCACAGCGCGAGTTGTGCTGCCGTCGCACGTGAGAATCGGGGTTCGATGTCGTCGGCCCAGCGCACGGCAAGATCGCGCGCGGCCGTCAGATCACCCTGCCGCAGATGTGACCATACTGCGACATTCACCGCGCCGACCGCGATCCCGCGCTCAGGAGCGGTGTCGATGGCTTGATCCAACGTCATAGCAGCGATGTCGAACTGCCGATTCTGAGTGAGCATCCAGCCGGTGAGACTGAGCAACCGGGCCCGGATCGCCCTGCCTTCGTGATCACCGAGCATCTCGGCGTCGCGCAGCAACGGCGGCAGCAGCGCGGCGATGTCGCGATAACGATGTGCATCGATCATCGGCATCAACGCCTCGTAGCCGGCCTGCACTCCGGCGTTGGTCGGATGATCATCCTCATCACTCGGCGCGCAGCTCGGCCCGGACAGTGCACGCCGGACCGGCTCCCACAGATCCGCTGTATCAGGGTCTGCATGTTCGGCATCAGCCGGTCCGTCCTGCAATGTGGACGTGCGAACACGCAATGCGACAGCGAGTTTGCGCACTGTCTCCAGCCGCGCGGTCGACCGGTCTCCTTGTTCGAGTTTCCGGATCAAAGACAACGAGACACCCGAGATATCTGCTAGCTCGCGCTGATTGAACCCGCGCCGCTTCCGAACCGATCGCAGCCGTTGCCCCAGATCCATCACTCCAGGCTAAGGCTGTCACCGATATTGCGCACTGGAGTCCCGGAGGTGTGCCGCAGTGCTGATCATCGGAGCTCTGGACGCAGCACCGCAGGCTACCTGCTCGCTCGCGTCAGAGGTTGTCCGACGGGCAGTTCCGTCGTCAACTCGACCAACGCCGATCCCGCCCGCCGTACCACCGACCGCGTTCGCGATCGCCTCGTCCCCGGTTTCTGTCAGTCGGCTCTGAACCGCCGCCGGCGATCGTGGCAGCTCTCACTCCCCGGTGGCGACCACTCGTTTCGGGTCGTTCGACCACTGCGACCACGAACCCGGATACAGCGCGGCGTCGATGCCCGCGACCGCCAGTGCCGCGATCTGGTGGGCGGCGGTGACGCCGGAGCCGCAGTAGACAGCGACCGGGCCCGCGCAATCGGCGAAGCGTTCGCGCAGTTCATCGGGGCTGCGGAAGTGGCCGTCGGCGGTGAGGTTCTCGGCGGTGGGTGCGCTGATGGCGCCCGGGATATGGCCCGCGCGGGGGTCGATGGGCTCCTGTTCGCCGCGGAAGCGTTCGCCGGCCCGTGCATCGAGCAGCGCACCGGGCCAGCGGGCGGCGGCGTCGGCATCGATGACGGGCAGATGGTTCGGGCTCAACTCGACATCGCCGTCGGCCGGATCAGGCTCGGCGCCCGTGGCCAGCTCGGCTCCGGTCGCGGTCCAGGCGGGCAGGCCGCCGTCGAGGATGCGCACATCGGTCAGTCCGGCCCAGCGCAGCAACCACCAGGCGCGGGCGGCCGCCATGCCGCCGGTCGCGTCGTAGACAACGACGGTGTCGCCGGTGCACACGCCCCAGCTGCGGGCGCATTTCTCCAGCTGACCGATATCGGGCAGCGGATGCCTGCCGCGCGCGGGTGAGGGCGGCGCGGCGAGTTCGGTCTCCAGGTCGACGAAGACCGCGCCGGGAATATGCCCGTCCAGATAGTGTTGCGGGCCGTCCGGATCGCCCAGCGCCCAGCGGACATCGAGTAGCCGTACTCGATTGTCCGACAACGCGTCCCGCAGTTCGTCCGCCGAAATGAGTACCGGCCGCACCCCAGCTCCTCGTTCAGATCCCGCCTCGTCGAGCCCGTCGCCTCCCAGCGTACGGCCAGGTCCGCGCTCTCGTGCGGTGACCCGGAAAAAGCCGGCCGAACGCACGCGAGCACGATTTCAGGCCAGTTCTCATCGACTGGCTCGGGACAGCACGCCCGGACCGGCGCAATATCGCCACAATGTCGCAGAAATCGCCGTCCACCGCCGCGCCGCCGACCACCGACCCCGCCACGAGTTCATCCGGCGCACGCGACATCACCCAGCCGATCGGCGCGGGCGTGATCACCGCGCTGGTCGGCTTCACCAGCTCGTTCGCCGTGGTGCTCAGCGGCCTGACGGCGGTCGGCGCCACTCCCGCACAAGCCGCGTCGGGGCTGCTCGCGCTCTGCCTCGCCCAGGCCGTCGGCATGTTGGTGCTGAGTTACCGGTTCCGGATGCCGATCACCCTGGCCTGGTCCACGCCCGGTGCTGCGCTGCTCGCAGGCACCGGAGTGGTGGCGGGCGGCTGGGCCGCGGCCGTCGGCGCGTTCGTGGCGACCGGTGTACTGATCGTGGCCACCGGACTGTCGCGGCGACTCGCCGACCTGGTCGCCGCGATCCCGATGGAGATCGCGCAGGCCATGCTGGCAGGCGTGCTGATATCGCTGTGCCTGGCGCCGGTGCGGGCGGTGCAGACCAGCCCGGCGGTGGTGGTGCCGGTGATCGCGGTATGGCTGATCATGCGTCGCGTCGCCGCGCGCTGGGCGGTGCTCGCGGCGTTCGGCGCGGCCGCGGTCGGGGTGGGCGTCGGCATCGTCGCCGGGCACAAGCACCTCGATCTCGCCGCCATGGTACCGTCGATCGAACTGACTGTGCCGCAGTGGAGTTGGCAGGCCATGATCAGCATCGCGGTGCCGCTCTATGTCGTGACCATGGCGTCGCAGAACATCCCCGGCGTCGCCGTCCTGTGCTCGTTCGACTACCGCGTGCCCTGGCGTGCCGCGATGACGGTGACCGGACTCGGCACCGTCGCCGGTGCGCCCGCCGGTGGCCACGCGATCAATCTCGCCGCCATCAGCGCGGCCCTGTCCGCCGCACCGGCCGCCCATCCGGATCCGCGGCGCCGCTGGATCGCCGGCTGCACCGCGGGTGCGAGCTATCTCCTGCTCGGGCTCGGTTCGGCCGCACTGGTCAACGTCATCGCCGTCGCTCCGGCGGGAACCCTGGAAACCGTTGCGGGACTGGCCTTGCTGCCCACCCTCGCCGCGGCGCTGGCGGCTGCGCTGGCCTCGGAACAGGATCGGGAGGCAGGCGTGGTCACCTTCCTGGTCGCCGCGTCCGGGATCGCTTTCCTCGGCATCGGTTCGGCGTTCTGGGCGGTGATCGCGGGTCTGAGCGTGCGCTACACCTTGCGCCGCCGAACCGCACGCCCGGCGACCGAGCAGGCTACAAACGGCTCAGCAGAGTGAGCGGATCCTCCAGCAACCCGGCCGTGGTCGCCAGGAACCGCGCGGCCTGTTCGCCGTCGATCATGCGGTGGTCGAAACTGAGCGTCAGCGTGGTGACCCAGCGAATGGCGAGCTCATCGCGCACCACCCAGGGGCGCTTGGTGATCGCGCCGAGGCACAGGATCGCCGCCTCCCCCGGATTGACCAGCGGCATACCGGCGTCGACGCCGAAGACGCCGACATTGGAGATGGTGAAGGTACCGCCGCGCAGGTCGGTGGGCGCGGCATTGCCCGCGCGGGCGACATCGACCAGCCAGCCGATCTCCCGGCACAGATCGCGCAGGCTCAACGCGTGCGCGTCCTTGATATTGGGTACCAGCAGGCCGCGGTCGGTGGCCACCGCGATCCCGAGATTGACGTAGTGCTTGGTGACGATCTCCTGATTCGCCTCGTCCCAATAGGCGTTCAGGCCCGGGAATTCCGCCAGCGCGGCCAGCACCGATTTCGCCACCAGTGCCAGCGGGGTCAGCGTCAATCCGGTGAACGGCGCGGTGGTGCGCAGATGGTCGAGCAGTTCCATGCTCGCCGTGCAGTCCACCGTGATCGAGGCACCGGCCTGCGGGATGGTGCGCGCGCTGGCGACCATGGCGGCGGCGGTGCGTTTGCGGACCCCGCTGATGGGGGTGCGCTCTTCGCGGGCGGGCGGACGCACGACGCCGGATTCGGCTCCCGCCGGAGTCTCGGTCGTGGCGGGCGCTGCGGCGGGCTCGGCGGCGCGGACCCGCGGCGAGGAGACCGGGACCGCCGAACGGACGTCGTCGACGGTGACCGCGCCCTGCGGGCCGGAACCCGCGACGTACCACAGGTCGATGCCCAGCTCTTTGGCCAGTTTCCGGGCTGCGGGGGTTGCTGCGGCGCGGGCAGCGGTCGACTGTTTCCCGTTCGCCGCCGAGCTCTGCGGATGGGCGGCGTTGACCGGCTCGGCGGGGCGGCGTCGCCGCGACACCGCCTCCCCTTCCGGGCCGTATCCGACCAGCACCGACGTGCGCTCCGGCTCAGCGGGCTTCGCGGGCGCGGAATCCGCCGTGACGACGGGCGCCTCCGGTGTGGCGGGCGCCGTGGTCCGCACCCGGATCAGCGGCGCGCCGACCGGCACCGTCGCCCCCGGCTCGACCAGCAGTTCCACCACCGTGCCCGCGAACGGTGACGGCAACGCCACCACCGCCTTGGCCGTCTCCACCTCGGCGATGGTCTGATTCAGCTCGACGGCGTCGCCGACGGCCACCGACCACGATTGCAGTTCGGCGTCGGTCAGGCCCTCCCCCAGATCGGGCAGCCGGAATTCCAGCACCTGGTTCGGGTCGTCGGCACGCGGTTCGTTCACGAAAGGCACCTCGGTCTCGATCGAGCTGGTCGCTGGCTGTCTGCGATTGTGCCGCCCCGACGACGTCCGCGTGGTGCGGCAGGCCGTCGAGGCGCAATCACGTCACGCGGCCAGCGAGCGATCCACGGCCGCGAGAATGCGATCCGGGTCGGGCAGATGGTGCTTTTCGAGTTTGGCAGGCGGATACGGGATATCGAAGCCGCCGACGCGCAGCACCGGCGCCTCCAGGTGATAGAAGCAGCGTTCGGTGATCCGCGCGGCGATTTCCGCGCCGAGCCCGGCGAAGACCGGCGCCTCGTGCACCACGATCAGCCGTCCGGTCTTGGCCACCGACTCTTCGACGGTGTCGAAGTCGATCGGTGAGAGGCTGCGCAGATCGATCACCTCGAGCGAATGCCCTTCCTCGGCGGCTATTTTCGCAGCCCCCAGCGCGGTGGCGACGGTGCCGCCATAGGCGACGAGGGTGGCGTCGGTGCCCTCGCGGCAGACCCGGGCGCGATCCGGGGCGAGCTCGGCGGGGGCGTCGAAATCGACGTCGGCCTTGTCCCAGTAGCGGCGCTTGGGTTCGAAGAAGATCACCGGATCGTCGAGCGCGATCGCCTGGCGGATCATCACATACGCGTCGGCCGGGTTGCTCGGCGTCATCACCCGCAGACCGGCGGTGTGCGCGAAATAGGCCTCCGGCGATTCGGAATGATGCTCGACCGAACCGATGCCGCCGCCGAACGGAATGCGAATGGTGATCGGCGCCTTCACCTTTCCCTGGGTGCGATAGTGGATCTTGGCCACCTGGGACACGATCTGGTCGAAGGCCGGATAGACGAAACCGTCGAATTGGATCTCGCACACCGGACGGAATCCGCGCAATGCCATGCCGAACGCGGTGCCGATGATGCCGGATTCGGCCAGCGGCGCGTCGATGACGCGGTTGTTGCCGAAATCCTTCTGCAGGGTGTCGGTCACCCGGAACACCCCGCCGAGGCGGCCGATGTCCTCGCCCATGAGCAGCACCTTCGGGTCGTCCTCCAGTGCCCGGCGCAGACCGGTATTGAGTGCGGCGGCGAAGGTGGTGATCATGACGGGACTCCTTCCGTTGACGCGTGGGCGGCCAGGTGCTGTGCGTACGCGCGCCGTTGTTCGGCGATCAGCGGATGCTCGGTGCTGTAGACGTGCTCGAACAGCTCCATCGGGTCGGGATCGGGCATCGTGATGGTCGCGGTGCGGACCACGGAGGCGATCTCGTCGGCCCTGTCGCGGACCCGCTGCTCGAACTGCTCGTCCAGCAGATTCTCCCGGCCGAGCAGCCGGTGCACCCGATCGATCGGGTCGCGCTTCTTCCACTCCTCGGTTTCGGCGTCGGAGCGGTAGCGGGTCGGATCGTCGGCGGTGGTGTGCGGGCCCATCCGGTAGGTGATCGCCTCGATGAACGACGGGCCGCCGCCGGCGTGCGCACGGGCCAGCGCCTGCCGGGTGACGGCGAGCACGGCCAGCACATCGTTGCCGTCGACCTGTACCGAGGGGATGCCGTAGCCGAGGGCGCGCTGGGCGATGGGGGTGGCGCTCTGCAACCGGACCGGTTCGCTGATCGCCCAGTGGTTGTTCTGGCAGAAGAACACCACCGGCGCGCTCCAGCTCGCCGCGAATCCCAGTGCCTCGGCGATATCGCCCTGACTGGTGGCGCCGTCGCCGAAATAGGCGATGGTGGCGATATCGGCGCCTTCCAGATGCGCGGCGTAGGCGTAACCCGTGGCGTGCAGGCCCTGCGCGCCGACCACGATGGCCGGATTGGTCGTCTTGATGACATCGGGATCCCAGCAGGAATGGGCGACACCGCGCCACATCCGGGTCAGCTGAGCCGGATCGACGCCGCGGCAATAGGCGACAGCCGCCTCCCGGTAGCTACAGAACACGTAGTCGTCGGGGTGCAGGGCACGCGCCGAACCCACCTGCGCGGCCTCCTGGCCGAGCAACGGCGCCCACAGCCCGAGCTGCCCCTGCCGCTGTAAGGCCGTGGCCTCGGTGTCGATGCGACGGGTCACCACCAGGTCTTCGTAGAGATCGCGCAGCTTGTCGGGCCCGATATCGGCGACCACCGCGGCATGTTCCCGGTCGAGGACGCGCCGGCCGTCGGGCTGGATCAGTTGTACCGGATAGCTGGGTTTACCGAGCATCTCCTTCACCGCCTCCTGCACATCGGAGTCAGGATTGTGTCCTGTATCACACAGCATCCACGATCCGGCGATGTGCGCAAGCGAGCGACACGAAACTGAGCAGAATGCTCGATTCCAGGGGTGACTCCCCGGTCATATTGCACGTTGTGACAGATCAACTACCCGGCGTCGCGTGCATCGCCCCTGCTACGACGCAGAAACCGGCCGCCGAGCAGAGCCGGTGGGCGGGCCGACGACCGCGCAGGTTCGGTGTAGTCGTGCACCGGCTCGCGCGTCTCTCGTACAAGACGGGAGCGGGCGACCCGGGCCTGCCGACCACACACCGCCGGAATTGCGGCTGTAACGGCCCGGCAGGCGCCCCGATAGTCTCCGTGGGCCGCGCGGCCCGGCCAAACCTGTTAGCAGAAGGGCACATTCGGCCGTCCGCGCCCCGCGTCGCCGTCGAGATGCCGGCTCTGGCGATGCCGCACGGCTCGGTCCGATCCGCGACCGGGTCCCTCTCATCGCACCGAACAAAGGATTCATCATGTCGTTCCCCAAGCTGCTCGGCGCAGGCGTCGCGGCACTGGCTCTCGGCACCGTTCTCACCGCGGGTCCGGCCCTCGCCGAGCCGCTGCCCGTCACCCCGATGGTCACCCCCGTGGTCGCGCCGGGTGAGCCCGCACCGGGTGGCGCGTCGTCGGGTAGCGCAGTGCTTTCGCTGATCGATCGCCTGATGTGCGGCTCGTCGATCCACTGCACCTAGGCCTATCCCCTAGTCGATGGCACGGGCGGAGCATTCCGCCCGTGCCGGTCGCATGATGGCCGCCGGGTGCGCTGATCACCCCTGCGGGCGACCCGGGCGTGCCATCATGCGATATATGACCGGTCGAGAGCTCGCCGATCCCGCCGTCGACGCCACCGACGCGCGGCTGCTGCTGGAGCTGGTGGACAACCCGCGGGCGACCGGCGTGGAGCTGGCCGCTCGGCTGGGATTGTCGCGCAATACGGTGCAGGCGCGGCTGGCGCGCTGGGAGGCCAACGGTGTGCTCGCCAGTTTCGAGCGGCGGGTGCAGGCCCGGGCGCTCGGCTATCCGCTGGCGGCGTTCGTCGCGGTGGTGGTCGACCAGCACAAACTCGATCCGGTGGTGGACGAGCTCGCGGAAGTCCCCGAGGTCACCGAGGTGTGCGGGATGACCGGCGCCACCGATCTCACCGTGCGGGTGGTGGCCCGCGACGCCGATGATCTCTACCGCATCACCGGGCGCATCCTGAAGATCCCGGGTGTTGAGCGCACCAATATGGCTCTGGTGATGCGGGAATTGGTGGGGCCGCGGATATCACCGCTGTTGGAGCGGATCGCCGAATCCGGGTGATCGGGCCGAAGAGCCGGCGGCTGTACGGCCCATCGCGTCACCGCCCGAAGCCCGAGCCCGGCGACCGCTATCGTGCGGGCATGGATATTTCGGGCAAGGTCGCCATTGTCACCGGAGCCGGTGCGGGAATCGGAGCGGCGCTGGCGCGGCGGCTGGTGACCGGCGGCGCGCGCGTGGTGGTCGCGGATCTCGATGGCGAAGCGGCGCAGGCGGTGGCGGATTCACTGGGAGCCGACGCGATCGCGGTGGGCGGCGATGTCGCCGACGACGCGGTGATCGCCACCCTCATCGAACGCGCCGAGGCCGAATTCGGCCCGGTGGACCTGTTCTTCGCCAATGCGGGCATCGGTGGCGGGCCGGGCCTGGACAGCACCGATGCGCAGTGGACGGCCGCGCTCGAGGTCAATGTGCTCGCGCATGTGCGCGCGGCGCGGCAGCTGGTGCCGGGATGGCTGGAACGCGGTAGCGGGTACTTCGTGACGACCGCGTCTGCGGCGGGACTGCTCACCCAGATCGGATCCGCGCCCTATTCGGTGTCCAAGCACGCGGCGGTCGGCTTCGCCGAATGGCTGTCGGTGACATACGGCGACAAGGGCATTCGCGTCAGCTGCCTGTGCCCGATGGGGGTGGACACCCAGCTGCTGCACGGCGGGATGATGCCGCCGGAGAACGCCGACGCCGCGGAGCTGGCGATCAAGGCGGTGACCACGGCCGGTGCGGTGCTCACCCCTGAGCAGGTCGCCGACACCGTCATCGCCGGGATCGAGGCCGAGACCTTCCTCATCCTCCCGCATCCGGAAGTGCTGAAGATGTACCGCCACAAGGGCAGCGATTACGACCGCTGGCTCGACGGTATGCGCCGGTTCCAGGCGGCCCTGCGGGATTCGACGGCCTGATCAGTCCGTGACGAGCTGGGCCGCGGCGGACCGGATGACCTCGGGAATCTCCACCGGCTTGCGGGTCTCGGAGTCCACGTAGACGTGCACGAAGTTACCGGTGGCGGCCAGTTCCAGTTCGCCGTCGGCGTCGCGGAAGATCGCCAGATCGTAGGTGATGCTGGAGCGGCCCAGCCGCGAGATCCGCAGGCCGACCTGGAGCTGGTCGGGGAAGCTGATCGACCCGAGGTACTGGCACGAGGTCTGCGCCACCACACCGAGAGCGGGCAGATCGCGGATATCGGTGCGGGTGGCGTGCATCAGCCAGGCGTTGACCGCGGTGTCGAAGTACGAGTAGTAGGTCACGTTGTTGACGTGCCCGTAGTGGTCGTTGTCGGCCCACCGGGTGGGCACCGGCCAGAGCACCGGATACTGCTGCTGCGTCACCCGGCCGACGATACCGGCGCCGGTGCCGCGCCCCTGCGGTGGTCGCGCGGGCTCACGCCGAACTGGCGTTTGAAGGCCGAACTCAGCGCGAACGCGCTGCCGTAACCCACCTGGCGGGCGATGGACTCGATGGTGGCGTCGGAGTCCTGGAGCAGGTCGGCGGCCAGCGCCAGCCGCCATTCGGTGAGGAACGCCATCGGCGGCTCCCCCACCAGATCGGTGAACCGGCGCGCCAGCGCGGCCCTGGACACCCCGACCGCCGCGGCCAGGCTCGCCACCGTCCAGCCGTGCGCCGGATTGTGCTGCAACAGCCGCAGCGCCTTGCCGACCAGCGGATCGTCGTAGGCGTGATACCAGGCGGGGGCGTCGTTGCGGGCGAACCAGGCCCGCAGGGCGGCGATGAGCAGCAGGTCGAGCAGCCGATCCAGCACGGCGCCCTGCGCGGGCTGATCCTTGGACATCTCGTCCACCAGCAGTTCCAGCAGCCGGGTATCGCATTCGCCGCGCGGCAGCACGATGACCGGCGGCAGCGCGCGCAGCAGGCCCTGGCTCACCGCACCTGCCGACTCGTAGGTGCCGGTGACCATCATGGTCTCGCCGTTGGGGTCGGTGCCCCATTCGCGCACGCCCAGGCTCAGGGTTTCGCAGAGGATGTCGCCCTCGGGGGTCATCGTCACCTGGCCGGGTTTGATGATGATCTGCGGTTCGGTGGACGGGTCATCGGCCACGTTGTAGGGGCGCCCGCCGCTGAACACCACGACGTCGCCGGCGCTCGCGCGGCGGCCGTCGGGGTCGTCTTCGGTCATGATCCACGCGCTGCCCCGGATCATCGCGAGCACCGTCAACGGCGCCTCGTCCTCGATGCGCAGCGACCACGGCGGTTGCAGCACCGACCGCATCAGAAAGGCACCGCGTGCCCGTGGACCTTCGAGCAAGCCGGCCAGCGCGTCCATGCCCTTACTGTACGACGCGGCGGACCTGCGTCGAACCGCACGAAATCACTGGCGGCGAACTGTCCGGAAACACCGACATCGGCCCGCACTTCCCCGAACCTGTCGGTGGCAGATGCCACTATGGAACGCATCGAGAAGGGGGCGCTCATGATGGGGATCGAGGTCGTATTCACCGGCGACCGGGTGTGCTTCGGCAGCGAACACCTCTCGGCCGCCGATCTGCCGGACGGGCGTGCGGTACCCGCCGCCGCGATCCGCGACGCCGACCCGGCCGCGTTTCCACCCGAGATCCGCACCCGCACCGGGCTCACCCTGTTCGTCTCCGCGAACCAGCGCGACGAACTGACCGAATTCTGCGCGCGGCATGGCGTTCCGATCACGCACCGCGTCGACGTGTGGGCCGACCTGCTGGAACCGTATCTGGACACCGAGTTCTCCGAGGCGGACCAGCGCGCCACCATCGCCCGGCTGGAACGCGCCGGGATCCCCGCCGCCGAGGTCGCGAGCATCCGTGCGCGGGTGGGGCCGGTCGTGCACGCCTACAACGTCAAGGTCTGGGAATGGGTGCACCTCGGGCTCTGCGATCTGTTCGAGGCCGCGACCACGCGTTTCGTGCCGCAACACCTCCGCGACGGGCTCGGCGATCTCACCGAGTTCCGGGCCTGGGCGATGCGCATCGCCGAGCGTCCGGTCGACGGGGCCGGCGGTGATCCGGCTCGTCCGGGCCGATGAGCGGCGATACCGTCGGCGGGGTGGCCGCGTCGACGGTCGACCCGATGGTGCGCACCGCCAGGGTGGCGGTGTTCACCGTCTTCGGGCTCAACGGGTTTCTGCTCGCCATGTGGGTGGTGCATATTCCGGCGATCACCGAGCGCACCGGGATCGCGCATTCCACCCTCGGCATGTTCATCCTGTTGATGGCCGGTGCGGGCATCGTGGGAATGCGGCTGGCCGGGCCGCTCGCCGACCGCTTCGGCAGCCGGGCGCTGGTCGGCGTGGCCGGGGTGACGGCATCGGTATGCGTGATCGGGCCGGGGCTGGCGACCGGGCCGGTGTCGCTGGCGATCGCGCTGGCGGCCTTCGGGTTCGGCAACGGCGCCCTCGACGTGTCGATGAATACCCAAGCGGTGCATGTGGAACGGGAGTATCGGCGCCCGATCCTGTCGGCCTTCCACGCGCTGTTCTCCGGCGGCGGTCTGCTCGGCGCGCTGGCCGGCGCGTTCACCCTGCGGTTGGGCTGGCCGCCGTGGCTGACGATGTCGCTGGCGGCGGCCGCGGGAGTCGTCATCGTGCTGGCCTGCCTGCCCCGGCTGCTGCCGCATGCCCCACCGCAGCACGAGGCCGGCGAAGCCGACGGCCACGGCGGCGGTTCCCGCAAGGTGTGGGCGCTGGCCGCGCTGGCGTTCGGCCTCCTGCTCACCGAGGGCGTCGCCAACGACTGGAGCACGCTGCAGATGCGCGAGCACCTCGATACCGACGAGTCCACGGCCGCATTGGCTTTCGGCGCGTTCTCGGTCACCATGACGCTCGGCCGATTCACCGCCGACCGGGTCAGCGGCACGTTCGGCCGCGTCGCGGTGGTGCGCTACGGTTCACTGCTCGCCGCGCTCGGGCTCGTGCTCATCCTGGTGTCGCCGTGGGTGCCGCTCACCCTGGTCGGCTGGGCGCTGTGCGGGCTCGGCTTGGCGGGCGGCATCCCGCAGATCTTCACCGCCGCGGGCAATCTCGGTTCCGGCAATGCCGCGACGGATATGTCGCGGGTGTTCAGCATCGGCTATGTCGGCTTGCTCGCGGGCCCGGCGGTCATCGGCTGGCTGACGGCGCTGGTCCCGCTCACCGCCACGTTCGTGGTGCCGCTGGCGATCGTGCTGCTGTGCGGTGTGTTCGCCGGTGTCGTCGCCCCACCGGCGGCGACGACACCGACCACCCCGACCGAATCGGAGAAGCCCGCCATGGAGTGATCACGCATCGCGCAACCAGTCACATCCGAACCCGGCATCGAGGCGTCCGATCAGCCCCGCATCGACAGTTCGACCATCGGCACCGTGTCGATGCCCTGCCCGGTCGCCTCCTCGATGACGCCGCTGAGTTCCTGATACGCCTTCGGATGACGCACCCGGTACCCGGCCAGCACGGCGGCGGTCTCCTCGATGCCGAGCATGCGGGCCACGGCGGGCGCCCGGTGCCGCCATCCGACGCTGACCCGGCACTGCGGTTCGGCCAGCAGGTTGCGGTACCACTGCGACGTTTTACCGAAACCGGAGGCGATGACGACGGTGTCGGCGTCGGGCCGGTCCACCGTCTCCAGCACCACATAGCGCACCTGCCCGGACTTACGGCCGATATGTTCCAGCAGCAGCAACCGCCCGCCGAACAGGAATCCCAGGCGCGCACGGAACACCCAGATGGGCGCACGCACGAACCACCGCGTCCGCAACAACTTCGCTCCGATACTCGGCATGCCGACGACGGTAACAGCGCCACTGACGCGCCCGCGGTGCCATGAGGCACCGCAGGCACGGCCGGTTATGCCCGCCGCACCTCGCCGGTCAAGGCCGACCGAAACCCACCAGGGCCGCACAGAATTCGGCTCCGAACGACCACCGACGCCGCCACACAACCATGGCGACACTGCTCGATAGCAGACCCGGCTCGACCAGCGGCGATCTCGAGATAGGGCGACGGGTCCGACACGCCATGGTCACTACCGAGCGCATCGAGAAATGCGTTACTGGACGTGCATTCGCGAAAAGGCGATGACATCACGCAGTACCGCGCTGTTCGCGCGCGCCGACGGACCTACAGGTACATCCCCGATTCGGAGGGCTTGGTCGCGGTCACGATCTGATCGGTACCGTCCCGCAACGCGATCAGCTCGGCGAGCGTTGCGCCGCTCGGCGGTACCTCGACCCGGTCGGCGTGTTCGCCCAACCAGCCGCGGGATTCGGCGTAGCTGAGCCGCCCCACTTCGAGCTGTGCCAGGCAGCGCCCCGGCCGGGTGACCGCGGGATGCAACCGAGACAGATCCTCGTTGGTGGTGATCGCGATCAGCACATCCCTGCCCTGGCCGAGCATGCCGTCGGTCAGGTTCAGCAGCCGCGAAAGCCCTTGGCCGGCGGATTCTTTGGCCTCGGCGCGGATCAGCTCGTCGCAATCCTCCAGCACCAGCAGCCGCCAGCGCCCGGCTCCCTGTTCGCCGCCGTCGGCGCCCATCGCCGCCGACATCAGATATCCCGGCTGGGAGAACAGGACCTCGGGGTCGAGCACGCAATCGGCCTGACACCACGGTCCCCAGGAACGCGCGAGCGCCCGCAGGGCGGTGGTCTTGCCGGTGCCGGGCGCGCCGTGCAGCAGCAGGAGCCTGCCGCGAATATCGGCCGCCCCCAACGCCATCAGCCGATCCAGAGTTGCTGCCACGGGGGCCGAATAGTTGCCACGAATATCGGCCCAGGCCGGCGTCGAGATGTCGAGCACCCGGCGGCGCGGGCCCTGGTGCTCGTCCAGATGCCAGAAACCCATCTTGACCACGTCGTCGGCGATGGTTTCGTCCACCGCCTCATGCGTCGCCTCGGCCATGATCCGCTCGGCCAGTTCATCGTCGACCGCGACCACTTCGACCACGCCGCTGCGGTCCTCCCAGCGATCCGAACGCAAGGTCCAGCCGTCGCCGTGCACCAGCACCGAGACGCTGCCGCCCTCGTTGATCATCCGCGACACCGTCGACCCGGCCGGACGTAGCAGCGCCTGCGGGCGCACCCGCTCCAGATGCACCTTGCGGTAGCAGGGCAGCGCCCCGCGCGCGAACGGCGTCAGTGCGAGCACATCGAGCACATCGCGCGCGGAATAGTAGGAATCGAGCCGGACCGACCAGTCGAGCCCGCCGGTGGCATCCGCGGACGCCTCCGGAGTGCCGACCAGCCGCAGAGCTTCAGTGTGTTCGAACATCGCCACCATGCTTCGCGCCGGAACGGGGAACGTCCAGCGAATATCGGTTCACCGGCAACGCGACGGCCCGCCGTCCGCATCGGACGACGGGCCGTGTTCGCGCGAAACCGCTGAGATTACAGCGCCTTCAGTTCCTCG
Organism: Nocardia cyriacigeorgica; assembly: GCF_005863245.1. Taxonomy (GTDB): domain Bacteria; phylum Actinomycetota; class Actinomycetes; order Mycobacteriales; family Mycobacteriaceae; genus Nocardia; species Nocardia cyriacigeorgica_C. The sequence continues at coordinate 60,347 of NZ_VBUT01000001.1, forward strand.
GTGACCTCACCGACGGACTTCTTGGCGTCGCCGAACAGCATGGAGGTGTGGTCGGCGTAGAACAGCGGGTTGTCGATGCCGGCGAAGCCGGAGTTCATCGAGCGCTTGAGCACGATGACCGACTTGGCCTGGTCGACGTTGAGCACCGGCATGCCGTAGATCGGGCTCGCGGAGTCCTCGCGGGCGGCCGGGTTGGTGACGTCGTTGGCGCCGATCACCAGGGCGACATCGGTGCGGGCGAACTCGCCGTTGATGTCGTCCATTTCCTTCATCGCGTCGTAGGACACCTCGGCCTCGGCCAGCAGCACGTTCATGTGGCCGGGCATGCGGCCCGCGACGGGATGGATGGCGTATTTGACCTCGACGCCCTTCTTCTCCAGCAGCTCGGCCATCTCCTTGACCGCGTGCTGGGCCTGCGCGACGGCCATACCGTAGCCGGGCACCACGATGACCTGGTTCGCGTAGGCCATCTGGATCGCGGCGTCGGCGGCCGAGGTGGCCTTGGCCTGCTTGCCCTCACCACCACCGGCACCGGCCGCGGCGCCACCGCCGCCACCGAACCCGCCGGCCACGATGGCCGGGATGGACCGGTTCATCGCCTTGGCCATCAGGTTGGTGAGGATGGTGCCGGACGCGCCGACGATCATGCCCGCCACGATCATGGCGGTGTTGTTCAGCGCCAGGCCCGCCGCCGCGGCGGACAGACCGGTGAGGGCGTTGAGCAGCGAGATCACCACGGGCATATCGGCACCGCCGATGGGCAGCACGACCATCAGGCCGAGAATGCCCGCGAGCACCAGCACCGCGATCATCCACAGCTGCGAGGCGCCACCGTCGGCGGCTTTGATGCCGATGAACGCCGCGGCGGCGATCGAGCCGACCAGCAGCAGCAGGTTCAGCGGTTGCTGCAACTTGCCCAGCCCGATCGGGCGGCCGGGCAGGATCTCCTGCAACTTGCCGAACGCGATCAGCGAACCCCAGAACGAAATCGAACCGATGATCGCCGCGAACAGCGAACCGATCACGATGTGCACGGTCGGCTCTTCACCGTGGGTGAAGTTCGAGAACCCGGTGGTGTCGAGGAATTCCGCCCACGCGATCAGCGCGACCGTGCCACCGCCGACACCGTTGAACGCCGCCACCAGCTGCGGCATCTCGGTCATCTTGGTGAACTTGGCCGGCGGAACGCCGAGCACCACACCGACCACGAGGCCGGCGATGATGAGGATCCAGTTGCCGGTGTCGCGCACCGCGATCAGCGTCGCGATCACCGCGATGGCCATACCGGCCGCGGCGATCCAGTTGCCGCGCACCGCGGTCTTCGGGCCGGTCAGGCCCATCAGACCGTAGATGAACAGCGAGAACGCGACGATGTAGAGAATGTTGACCAGGTTGTCCATCGGTTTACTCGCTCGCCTTCTGCGCGGCCGGCTTCTTGCCCTTGAACATGCCGAGCATGCGGTCGGTGACCACGAAACCACCGATGACGTTCAGGGTTCCGAAGACCACGGCGACGAACAGGATCACCTGCATCAGCACCGACGGGTCCTCGACCTTGCCGAGCGTCACCAGCGCGCCCAGCACCACGATGCCGTGGATGGCGTTGGTGCCCGACATCAGCGGGGTGTGCAGGGTGTTGGGGACCTTGGAAATGACCGCGAATCCGACGAAGCCGGACAGCACCAGGATCGCGATATTGGCAAGCAGTTCGGTGTACATCAGTTCTCCACCTCGCGGGTGACGCAGGAATCGGCGAGCACCTGATCGTCGAAATCAGGGGCGAGCTTGCCGTCGACCAGCATCAGTTCCAGCAGTGCCGCGATGTTCTTCGAGTAGAGCTCGCTGGCGTGCTCGGGCATGGTCGCGGGCAGGTTCAGCGGCGAGCAGATGGTGACCCCGTGTTTGACCACGGTCTGGCCGGGTTCGGTCAGCTCGCAGTTACCACCGGTCTCGCCGGCCAGGTCGACGATCACGCTGCCGGGCTTCATGCCCTCCACCGCGGCGGCGGTGACCAGCCGCGGCGCCGGGCGTCCCGGCACCAGCGCGGTGGTGATGACGACGTCGAAGCCCTTGATGGCGTCTTCGAGGGCCTGCTGCTGCTTGGCCTTCTCCTCGTCGGTGAGCTCACGGGCGTAGCCGCCCTCACCAGCGGCGTCGATGCCGAGATCCAGCCACTGCGACCCGACCGAACGCACCTGATCGGCGACCTCGGGGCGCACGTCGTAGCCGGTGGTGCGACCGCCGAGACGCTTGGCGGTGGCCAGCGCCTGCAGACCGGCAACACCCACACCGAGCACCAGCACGGTGGCGGGCTTCACGGTGCCCGCGGCGGTGGTGAGCATCGGGAAGAAGCGGGTCGACTCCGAGGCCGCGAGCAGCACGGCCTTGTAGCCGGCCACGTTGGCCTGCGAGGACAGCGCGTCCATCACCTGCGCACGCGAGATGCGCGGGATCGCCTCGACGGCAAAGGCTTGCACGCCGGCCGACTTCAGCGCGGCGATCTGGTTCTCGGCGTTGCGCGGGGCCAGGAATCCGATCAGCGTCTGCCCGGACGACAGCTTGGCCACCTCGGCGTCGCTGGGCGGGGCGACCTTGACCACGACCTCGGCCGACCACGGATCACCGATGGTCGCGCCGGCTTCGATGTAGGCCTCGTCGGGAATGAGCGCGCCGAGTCCGGCACCGGATTCCACGACCACCTGCACGCCCTGTTTGGTCAGGGCAGGAATGATCTTGGGTACCAATGCGACACGTCGTTCGCCCGCGCCGGTTTCGCGAACGACTCCGACACGCGCGCCGCGCGGGGACTCCTCGCCCACGTTGTGCGTTGTCTCCACCTGTCAGACTTCCTTCTCGTGCTGGCTTAGCTCTAACCGAACGACTCAGCGCCGCGGAACGGGCCGAACGAAGTTACCGAAGAGTAAGTTCCACCAAATCCTGGCAACTGTACCCGGACCGCGGTGAGCTTAGCTGAGAGTCCCGTCACACACGGACGCCCGGGTTAGGTTGCCCTTTCGGACTCAGATCGTGACTGAGCAGGAAAAACGGCACAAGAGCGAACGTTCGGGTGGGTTACCCACCTGGAGGTAGGTCGGCCGGTCGGGCGGCTGCGAAAGACCCTCGAGGTGATGGGCATCACGCCGATAACCGCCGGCAGGGTGTCCCAGGCCACTCGTACGCCGTATGGTCGCCGTGTGAACGACTGCGTCTTCTGCCGCATCGTGGCGGGTGAAGCTCCGGCGACCAAGGTGTACGAGGACGACACCCTGTGCGCGTTTCTCGACATCCGCCCGATCGCACGCGGCCACACCCTGGTGATCCCCAAACGTCACGCCACCGAACTCGAGGACCTCGATCCCGACACCGGCGCCGAACTGTTCCGCGCCGGGCATCGGCTGGCGCTGGCGATCCGGCGCGGCGGGCTAGCCGCCGACGGCGCCAACCTCATCCTCAACGACGGCACCGCGGCCTTCCAGACCGTGCCGCATGTGCACCTGCACGTGGTGCCGCGCCGGCACGGCGACAAGCTGCGCTTCGCCGCAGGATTCCTGCTGCGCCGCCCACACGACGCCGCCTCCACCGCCGCCGCCATCCGCACCGGCCTCGACGCGCTCGACGCCGCGCCCGAAACCACCTCGGCCGCAAACGAACTCGACAACGATCAGACCAGCACGGGGGAAGGACCCGCACCACGATGACGGACACGCCGAATCAGGCCGAGCTCACCGCACTGCTGCCGGAGCAGTGGGACGCCATCGCCACCCTCGTCGACGGGCTGGACGAGCATGTGTGGCGCGGCCCGAGCCCACTGCCGGGCTGGACCATCTTCGATGTGGTGGCCCATGTGGTCGGCACCGAGTCGTTCCTGCTCGGGGAGAAGCCACCCGCCCGCGACCGCTCGCAGCCGGAGATCGACGTCCATTCGCTGCCGCACGTACGCAACGAGACCGCGGTGTTCAACGAGATCTGGATCCAGCGGCTTCGCCCGCTCACCGGATCCGCACTGCTGCAACGATTCCGCGACGTCACCGAGCGCAGGCGCAAGGCGCTGGCGGCGATGGACGAGACGCAGTGGCAGGCGCAGACCCAGTCGCCGATCGGGCCGGTGAGCTACGGCCGCTTCATGCGGGTGCGCCTGTTCGACTGCTGGATGCACGAATTGGATATCGCCGACGCGCTCGGCGTGCGCGTCGACGAGGGCGGGCCGCGCGGCGAGCTGGCGTTCCAGGAGTTCGCGCAGACGGTGCCGCGGGTGATCGCCAAGGTCGGCAAGGCTCCCGAAGGATCGCGGATCGCCTTCGAATTGACCGGGCCGCTGGCGCGCACGCTGCGGATCGCGGTCGAGGGCCGGGCCCGCTATGTGGACGCCTTCGACGGCCCGCCGACCACGACCATCACCCTGGATTCCGGCCTGATGGTCCGCCTCGGCGGTGGCCGGGTCACCGCCGATTCGCGGATGGGCGAGATCGGTTTCGCCGGTGACGACGAACTGGGCAGGCGGCTGGTGCGCACCCTCGCCTTCACCATCTGAGCCGATGCGACTGTTCCTGGCGTCCTACCGTTTCGGCGCGCACGTGGACGTGCTCGCCGCACTCGCCGGGCCGCCGGGACGGGTCGCGGTGATCGCCAACGCGTGCGACGCCTGGCCGCAGGCCCGCGCCGCGGCGGTGACCAGTGATCTGGTGCCGCTGCGCACGCTCGGCTATCGCCCGGAGGAAGTCGACCTGCGCGAATACGCCGGTCGCGCAGAGGCATTGGCGCAGCGGCTGGCCGAGTTCTCCATGCTGTGGGTGCGCGGGGGCAACACGTTCGTGCTGCGGGCGCAGTTCGCGCGCAGCGGCGCCGATGTGGTCATCCCGCGGCTGCTCGCCGCCGACGCCCTGGTGTACGCGGGCTACAGCGCGGGGGCGTGCGTGCTCGCGCCCGATCTGCACGGCCTGGAAACCGCCGACGATCCCGCCGAGGTGCTACCGGCCTGCGGCATCGAAGCGCGCTGGGACGGCCTGGGTTTGATCGACCGGCCCATCGTCCCGCATATCGATTCCGCCACCGACCCCGACGGCGACAGCAACCGGCTGGCCGCCGCCTACCGCGCCGCGGGCATCGAGCACTGGGCGCTCACCGATGACGATGTGCTCGTCGTCGACGGAGACACGGTGCGACTGTTCCAGTGACCCGACGGCACCCGCCGTCTCGCCGCGGACCCCGCCGGGCTGACGCGCGTCGCCGCTGGTCCGCCGTCACGTCACGTCGGACGCGGGTTCGGAGCGCCGGCGAAAGACCACCCAGCGCATCGCGCTGTACATATAGACCGCCTCACAGGCACCCGCCGCCAACCTGGACAGGTGGTACTCGAAGCCCAGCTCCGTCAGCCCGGTGCTGACGCCGAGAATGAAGGCCAGATAGTTGATCAGCACCACCACCGCGTACACCACGGCCTGCCTGCCGATCGGGGCGTGCGAGTGGAAGTTGAAGGTGCGGTTGAGCAGGAAGGCCAGCCCGAAGGCGCACACATAGCCAACCGTGACCGACAGCCACAGCGGCAGCCCGAAACCACTGTGCAGCGTGGTGAGCAGCACCAGGTCCACGCCGAAGGTGAAGCTGTTGATCAGCGCGAATCCGAGGAATGTCGGCGCGACGATGCGGTCGAGCCCCCACGGCAGTCGCGCGACCACGGCCTCGCACAGGCGAGTGAAACGCTCGGCCAGGGTGTCGGCGGCGACGGCCAGATCATGCACGGCGGCCAGCGTGCCAGCGGCAGGTGGAGCCGAAGTTATCAGCTGGGAGAGCCGAAGTTATCAGCTGGTAGGCCCAGATGATCAGCGGGCAAACGCGCTGGTCAGGCCATGCGGGCGTGGGTACCCGAGCTGCCGTCGTCCAGCGCCGCCCACGCGGTGAGGCAGCGGCGGCGGGTGACGTCGTCGGCCTCGGTGAGCAGGGCATCCAACAGCACCCGCGGATCCTCGCGCCACTGCGCGGTGACCGTCGCGACGGTGTCGGTGCCGAACATCCCGGACCGATCCAGTGCCAGCGCCCATTCGGCGTGCTCACCCGCGTGTACGCGGCGCAACGCCGCCGGATCGACCCCGCCGTCGACGAACTCGGCGGAGAACATCGCGGCCACCAGCTCCCGGCAACTCTGCGGTTCGACTCGCATCAACGCCATCCCTCCGCCCGACCAGTGCACGAACCCCGACAGCTGATTGTCGCCCCACGACCCACCGCGCGGCCACTCCGGCGCGCGACATCACATTCGGTGGCTTGCGCTCGCGGGCATGGCCCTAGTGTTATCGGCGTGGACCTGCACGATCTGATCGACTCCCTGCCCGACGGCACCGTGGTCACCGACCCCGATCTACTCGACGGCTACCGGCACGACTGGGCCCGCGACCCCGACGCCGGCACCCCGCTGGCGGTGGTCCGGGCGAGCAGCACCGCCGATGTCGCGGCGACCCTGCGCTGGGCGCATGAGCGGCGGGTGCCGGTGGTGCCGCGCGGTGCGGGCTCGGGGCTGTCCGGCGGGGCGACCGCGGTGGACGGCGGGATCGTGCTCAGCACCGAACGCATGCGCGAGATCACCGTCGACCCGGTCACCCGGACCGCGGTGGTACAGCCGGGCCTGCTCAATGCCGAGGTCAAGCGGGCTGTGGCCGAGCACGGGCTGTGGTATCCGCCGGATCCGTCGTCGTTCGAGATGTGCTCGATCGGCGGCAATGCCGCGACCAACGCGGGCGGGCTGTGCTGTGTGAAATACGGCGTCACCACCGATTACGTGCTCGGCATGGAGGTCGTGCTGGCCGACGGCACCCCGGTGCGGCTCGGCGGGCCGCGGTTGAAGGATTCGGCGGGCCTGTCGCTGACGAAGCTGTTCGTCGGAAGTGAGGGCACCCTCGGCGTCATCACCGAACTCACCCTGCGGCTGCTGCCCGCGCAACCGCCGCAGAGCACCGTGGTCGCCTCCTTCGGCACGCTCACCGCGGCGACCGAGGCGATCCTGTCCATCACCGGTGCGCTGCGCCCGGCCATGCTCGAGTTCATGGACACCGTCGCGATCAACGCGGTGGAGGACGAGATGCGTATGGGCCTGGACCGCGAGGCCGCCGCGCTGCTGGTCGCCCGCTCGGACGCGCCGGGCGCGTTCGCCGCGCACGAGGCCGAGATCATGGTTGCTGCCTGCGAGAAGGCCGGCGCCACCGAGGTCTTCCACACCGAGGACCCGGAGGAAGGCGAGGCGTTCACCGCGGCCAGGCGATTCGCCATCCCCGCGGTGGAGCGGCTCGGGCCGCTGCTGCTCGAAGACGTCGGCGTTCCGCTGCCGCGCCTGGGCGATCTGGTCAACGGCATCGCCGAGATCGCCGAACGCAACGATGTGATCGTCTCGGTGATCGCGCACGCCGGCGACGGCAACACCCATCCGCTGATCGTGCACGACCCCACCGATCCGGATATGACCGAGCGCGCGCACCGGGCCTTCGGCGAGATCATGGACCTGGCCATCGCCCTGGGCGGCACCATCACCGGCGAACACGGCGTCGGCAGGCTCAAGAAGGCCTGGCTGCCCGATCAGCTCGGCCCCGACGTGATGGCGCTGACCGCCCGCATCAAGGACGCGCTCGACCCGCACGGCATTCTCAACCCCGGCGCCATCCTGTGATCGAATCGACGACATCCGGAACAACCGCGCCGGAGAAGGAGTTCCACCCCGATATGACCACCAGGCTCGAACACAATGTCGCCGATACCCGCTTCGAGATCTACATCGACGACACCCTCGCCGGCTACGCCGATTACTCCGAACGCGAGGACGCCAGGGTCCGCGACTTCCACCACACCATGACCTTCCCGGAATTCCGTGGCCGCGGCGTGGCCGCCCAGGTGGTCGAATACGCACTCGCCGATTCCCGCGAACACGGCTTCTCCGTGGTCCCCACCTGCTGGTATGTGGACCAGTACATCGGCTCGCACCCGGAGTACGCCGATCTGGTGAGCTGAGCGGCAATCGCCGGGTCAGCCCGCGCGGGCGATGGTGCGGAAGACCTCGAAGGTCTCCGTCTCGTCCTGTGAGGTGCCGTAATCGCTGAGCTTGACGATGACGGTGCCGCTGGGCGGATCGACCCAGATGTACTGGCCGTAGACGCCGACCGCCGACAGGTCGGCGCCGTCGCCGCCGTCCGGATGCCACCACTGCGCCGAGTACCCCTCATCGGAGACCCGATGCGGTGAGGGCGTGCTGATGCGCTCGATCCAGGCCGGCGGCACGATCTGCTGCTCGCCAACCCGGCCGCCGTCGGCGACCAGCTGCCCGATCTTGGCGAAATCGCGGGCGGTGGCATTGAGACAGCAGAACGCCTTCTCCTGGCCGCCCTCGCGATCGAGATTCCACAGGGCGTCGTCCACCGCGCCGATCGGCGCCCAGATATCGCGGGCCAGCAGTTCACTCAGCGAGGTGCCGGTGACCCGCGCCAGCGCCATGCCCAGCAGCTGGGTGTCGACGCTGCGGTAATCGCCGGTGCTGCCCGGCGGGAAGATCAGCGTGCGATGCCCGTCGACGAACTCGGCCAGATCGGTGGTCAGGTACATGCGGGCGGTGCCGGTGAACGGCGCCCACTTGTTGTAGTTCTCCGAAACGTCGATGCCCGAACTCATATCGAGCAGATCGCCGATGGTGACCTTGTCGTAGTCGGCGCCGGTGGCGAGCTCGGGCAGCAGATCGACCAGCCGGTCGTCCTCGCTCATCTGCCCGGCCTCGATGGACCGGCCGATCAGCAGCGACACCACCGATTTGGCCACCGACCAGGACGACTGTTTCGTGGTCGGTCCGACGCCGTCGCGGTACCACTCGTGGATCATCACCCCGTCGCGCAGCACCACGAACGAGTTGGTCTTCGTGGTGTCGAGGAACTCGGCCACCGGGATCCGCGCACCCTTCCACGGCACCGTGTCCGGTAGCGGCGCTTCGGCTTTCGGCAGCGGGCGCGGATTCGGCGAAGCGGGAACGGTGCGCGAGGCGAACAACTCACCCTGAGTCGAGGGCGGTGCGAACATCAGCTGCGCCAGCGTCGGCGGAGAGGGCAGCGACATGATGGCCGTGGCGCCGAACGCGGCGGCGATCAGCAGCACCAGCGTTGCCGCGAAACCCACAGCCGCCCGGAGTAGGTATCGACGTCTGCGTGACGGCTGTGGTGCCGGCTCGTTCATGAACGGTCCTCGCTATCGGTTCCATCGGCGAGACCGGCGTTCACAACGGCCGAGAGCGCCGCGCTCATCGTATCCGGGGCGCGCAGGGCGAGCCGGGCGACGGGTGGGCAGCGACCGATGGGCGCATATACGGCTATACGGAAGGAAAGCCCCGTGCGATCGAACCGATGTGGTCCGATCGCACGGGGCTTTCCCGTCGAGCGCTACCGGCCACTCGGCCGGCGGTTCTCAGCCCTTGAGCAGGGCGCGGCTCATCACCAGACGCTGGATCTGGTTGGTGCCCTCGTAGATCTGGGTGATCTTCGCGTCGCGCATCATCCGCTCCACCGGGAAGTCGGTGGTGTAGCCGGCGCCGCCGAAGAGCTGGACGGCGTTGGTGGTGACTTCCATGGCCACATCGGAGGCGAAGCACTTGGCCGCGGCGGAGATGAAGCCGAGGTTCTGCTCGCCACGCTCGGCACGCGCGGCCGAGGTGTAGACCATCAGGCGGGCCGCTTCCACCTTCATCGCCATGTCGGCCAGCATGAACTGGGTGTTCTGGAAGTCGGCGATGGCCTTGCCGAACTGCTTGCGGTCCTTGGTGTAGGCGATGGCCGCGTCCAGCGCGCCCTGGGCCAGGCCGACGGCCTGCGCGCCGATGGTGGGACGGGTGTGGTCGAGGGTCTGCAGCGCGGTCTTGAAACCGGTGCCCGGCGCGCCGATCATCCGGTCGCCGGGAACGCGACAGTTCTCGAAGTAGAGCTCGGCGGTGGGCGAACCCTTGATGCCCAGCTTGTGCTCGAGCGGGCCGACGACGAAGCCTTCGTCGTCCTTGTGCACCATGAACGCCGAGATGCCGTTGGCGCCCTTGTCGGCGTCGGTCACGGCCATCACGGTGTACCAGGACGACTTGCCGCCGTTGGTGATCCAGCACTTGGAGCCATTGATGACCCAGTCGTCGCCGTCCTGCTTGGCGCGGGTGCGCATGCTCGCCGCGTCGGAGCCGGCCTCACGCTCGGACAGCGCGTAGGAGGCCATCTCACCGTTGACGATGTCGGGCAGCACCTTCTGCTTCAGCTCCTCGGAGCCGTTGAGGATCAGGCCCATGGTGCCGAGCTTGTTGACCGCGGGGATCAGCGAGGAGGAACCGCAGACGCGGGCGACCTCTTCGATGACGATGCAGGTGGCGACCGAGTCCGCGCCCTGGCCGCCGTAGGCCTCGGGCACGTGCACGGCGTTGAAGCCGGCCGCGTTGAGCGCGGTCAGCGCCTCTTCCGGGAAGCGGGCGTTGCCGTCGACGTCCTTGGCGTGCGGCGCGATCTCCTTCTCGGCCAGGCCGCGGATGGCCGCACGCAGCTCATCGTGGAAGTCCTCGAGCTTGAACAGGTCGAAATCGGGGTTTCCCGCCATCGGGCACGCTCCTGGTCGTGTGTGAAAGCTGCGGTCCTTTCCGGACACACAGACTGGTCCGGCACTCAGTGCCACGTCGTTGCCGAGTATACGCGCCGAACTCGCGCTACCGGGAGGGACCGCGTGGCACTGAGTGTCAGGATCAGCTGTGTGGCTGGTCACAGATTACCGAGACGGCGTTCGAGCAGATCGGCGACCCGGCGCGGCGGCAGATCGCGCGGGAACACCGCGAGCACCATCTCGTCGGATCCGGGCCGCTGCGCACCGCGCGGGATCGCGGCCAGCTCGACCCGCAGATCGGCCGCACCTGCATCGGATTCCCCGCGCACCATGCGCCGCAACAGATAGTTGTGCGTCGCGGTGACCGCGGCGGTGAACTGCACCCGCGCCAGATCCGAGGCCTCCGGCTGCCGTTCGCGCAGGAAATCGGTGAACAGCCGCTCGTACCGGAACACCGTCACGATCTCGCGCTCGCGCAGCGCCGGCACCCGCCGCACCACCCGATACCGGCGCGCGGCGATATCGCGCCACTGCGTGAACCGCTCGAACACGCCGACCACCGCCGAGCACACCGCGTCCCACGGGTCCTCGTCGCTGGCCGCCAGATACTCCCCCGCCGCCGCCAACTGCGCCTCGTGATCGGCGAAGATCACATCTTCCTTGGACCGGAACTGCCGGAAGAACGTGCGCCGCGAGATACCCGCCGCCTCGGCGATCTCATCCACCGACGTCGACTCATACCCCTGTTCGGCGAACAATCGCAGGGCCACATCCACCACGGCCAAGCGGAACCGAACGGTATCGTCACCCGCTTTGACCCGCGCCGTCTCGTCGGTCGTCATCGTTTCACCGTATCGAGCACGGGCACGTCGATCGAGTTGCCGACGGCCGTCCGGCACCGCGGCGCCCGGTGCCGGACGGCCCGTCCCGCTACTTGACGCCGATCGGCTTACCGAAGAACGAGGCGAAGGTTTCGCCGAAGGTCGCCGCGAGCATGGCGGCGCTCGGTGGATCCAGCACCATCAGGCCTGCGTCGAAGGTGCTGCACCCCGGCTGCGCGGGCACGCCCTCGAGCCGGTCACGCAGCCACAGCAAGGCCATCGGCGCACCGGATACCGCGGTGGTCAAGTGCTCGGCCGCATGCTCGCGGACGTACTGGACTTGAGCCTCGGGGTTGCGGCAATAGGTGTCGACCATCGTGTTGACCGGGCCGACCGGGATGAGCTCGTCCGGATTTCCCTGCCAGATGAACATCGGCATGTCCGGAACGGACTTACCCATCCGGGTCTTGTCGATCACGTCCCGAACGACCGGATGATCCAGCGGGTCGCCGTCCACCCGCAGCATGCCCTTGATGTTGAGGAACGGGAACAGCGCCGTGTTCCACTGGACGCACAGGTTGCTCTTCACCTGTGCCAGCCCCCGCCCGAGCGGGTCGAGATCGCGGTCGAGCAGGGCCGCGAACTCGGGATACTCGTTGGCAAGACCGAGCACGGCCGCCATGATCATGCCCGACCAGGCCTGGCCGTTGCCGACCTGCAGGACGTTGCCGAGATCGGCGGGCACACCACCCTCGGCCGCGCCGACGATATTCAGTTCAGGGGCATAACTCTGCTTCAGCTCGGCAGTATGCCCGGTCGCGATCGCACCGCCGGAGTAGCCGAACAGGCCGATCCGGGCATCGTCGGTGATCCGCATCGGCTCGAATCCACGCGCCGCGCGGATACCGTCGAGGGTGATCCGTGCGGCCAGCGGACCGGCGGCGAAGGCATTGTTCGGGCCCTGATGGTCGGGAATCACCACACCCCAGCCCTGTTGCAGGGCACCCTGCGCGATCAGGAATTCGGCCGGTGCGACGACCTGACCGAGGAATGCGGCCGCCGACCACTGCTGCACGGCGTACGACGGGGAGCAGTAGGCGGCCAGCGAGTCCTCGGCGAGCTGCATCGACACCAGCTTGTCCGGCGCCGATCCACGCGGCTTCAGCACCGTCGCCACCGCCGGGATCGCTTCGTCACGGGTGTTGTTCGATCGGTAGGACACCTGCCACGCGTCGACGTTCACCGGGATCAATCCCGCGTTCGCGACATTCACCTGCCGCGCCGCGATGATCTCACCCGGCATCTTGGACGCCACGATCTGCGCGGGCGGGTAGTAGAACTCGCGGTCCAGTTCCGGCGGCAGCGGCACCGCGGGTGCCGGCCGCACGTCGACGGGATCAGCCGCCGCGCCGCCAGGTACCAGCAATGCCCCCACGGCCACGGCCCCGGCCGCCAGGACGGCCAGGCGATGAGAAACCCGCTCCCAAGAGCTCACGCTCACTCCATTTCCTCACACGTCAGACACCGCCGTCTAACATTGTGGAGAGAATGGCACGCAGTGACGCGGATCGCAAATTTCTGCGATAGAGCTCCGGCTCACAGCGCCCGGGTGGCGCCGCGCCGGCCCGCACCTCGACGCGATGTGAACGACCGCTCAGCCGAGCAGCTTGCGGCGCAGCGCCTCGTCCTTGTCCAGCACCATCTGCTCGAGTCCGGCCTGGAACTGCCGCATGCGCTCGAGCAGGGCCGGGTCGTGGGCGGCGAGGATGCGGGCGGCGAGCAGGCCCGCGTTGCGGGCGCCGCCGATGGAGACGGTGGCGACCGGGACGCCGGCGGGCATCTGCACGATCGACAGTAGCGAGTCCATGCCGTCCAGATATTTCAGCGGGACCGGGACGCCGATCACCGGGAGCGGGGTCGCGGAGGCGACCATGCCGGGCAGGTGGGCGGCACCGCCCGCGCCGGCGATGATGACCTTGATGCCGCGCCCGGCCGCGTCGCGAGCGTAGTCGAGCATGCGCTGCGGGGTGCGGTGCGCGGACACCACGCCGACCTCGAAGCGGATCCCGAACTCGGCCAGTGCCTCGGCGGCGGCCTCCATGGTCGGCCAGTCGGAGTCGCTGCCCATGATCAGGCCGACTGCCGGGCCCTGCTGCTCACTCATGCGGATCCCATCCGTCGGTCCATACGGCGTGCGACATCCAATGCGCCGCCCGCTCGGCCTTCTCCCGCACCGTGGCGACATCGTCGCCGAGCACGTTCACATGCCCGATCTTGCGATCCGGGCGCTCCCCCTTGCCGTACAGATGCACCTTCGCGTCCGGCATCCGGGCGAACAGGTGATGCAGCCGCTCGTCCATCGACATGGCCGGAGCCTCGGGGGCGCCGAGGATATTGGCCATGACCGTCACCGGCGCCAGCGGGCTGGTGTCGCCGAGCGGGTAGTCGAGCACCGCGCGCAGATGCTGTTCGAATTGGCCGGTGCGGGCGCCGTCCATGCCCCAGTGCCCGGAATTGTGCGGGCGCATGGCCAGCTCGTTGATCAGCAGCGTGCCGTCGTGGGTCTCGAACAGCTCCACCGCCATCGCGCCGACCACACCGAGTTCGCTGGCCAGCGCGAGCGCCATGGTCTCGGCTTCGGCGCCGACCTGCTCGGACAGCTCCGGCGCGGGCGCGATGACGACCGCGCACTGCCCCTTGCGCTGCACGGTCTCCACCACCGGCCAGGTCGCGGCCTGCCCGAACGGCGAGCGCGCCACCATCGCCGACAGCTCCCGCTTCAGATCCACCCGGGCCTCGGCCAGCAGCCGCACCCCGTGCGCCAGCTGATCGGTGACGATCCGCTCGGCCTCGGCAGCGTCCTCCGGCATCCACACGCCGCGCCCGTCGTAGCCGCCGCGCACCGCCTTGACGACGATCGGCCAGCCCTGTTCGGCGCCGAACTTCACCGCGTCGGCGGGCTCGGTCACCTCGACGAACGCGGGCACCGGCAGCCCCATGCTCGACAGCTTCATCCGCATGGCCAGCTTGTCCTGCGCGTAGAGCAGCGCCGACGGCGGCGGCTGCACATTCACGCCCTCGGCGACCAGCGTCTCGAGGTGTTCGGTCGGCACATGCTCGTGATCGAAGGTCAGCGCGTGCGAACCGACCGCGGCGGCGCGCAGCGCGGCCAGGTCGGTGTGACTGCCGAGGACGACGTCGGGGCTGACCTGCGCGGCCGGATCGGTGGGCCGCTCGGCGAGCACCCGGAGGCGCTGGCCCAGTGCGATGGCGGCCTGGTGCGTCATGCGCGCGAGCTGGCCACCGCCGATCATGGTGACGGTCGGCATTGCCGAAGGATCGAAGGAACGTGCGCTCACGTCGGTCAATACTGTCATGTCCGGTGCGAATGACCGCTACCGGTACACTCGGGCCTTGTGTCATTCGTCGACGACGTGGTCAGCGTCCTTCCCAAGCCTGCGCAGGAGATCGCGTATCGCCACCGTGAGCTGATCAAGTTCGCGATCGTCGGCGCGACCACCTTCGTCATCGACAGCGGAATCTTCTACGCCCTGAAGTGGACGGTACTGGCCGAGAAGCCGGTCACCGCCAAGATCATCGCGGGCGTGATCGCGGTGATCGCCTCCTACATCCTGAACCGGGAATGGTCGTTCAAGAACCGCGGCGGGCGCGAACGCCATCACGAGGCGCTGTTGTTCTTCGGCGTCAGCGGCGTCGGCGTGGTGCTGAGCTTCGTCCCGCTGTGGATTTCCAGCTATGTGTTCCATCTGCGCCAGCCCGATGTCAGCTTCCTGGTGGAGAACATCGCCGACTTCGTCAGCGCCTACATCATCGGCAACCTGCTGCAGATGGCGTTCCGCTTCTGGGCCATGCGCCGCTGGGTGTTCCCCGATGAGATGGAACAGATCATGGAAGAGTTCGAAGAGCTCGTCGAGGAAGAGCGCCGCCTCGGCCATCAGGGCTGAGCAGCCGCCGCGAATCTAGCGCGGCTCCCCCACCACCCCGTTGGCCTGACGCGTCGCCGTCGGCGCCCCGAGGAACACCGCGAACAACGCCGGCCTGCGCCGCTGCAACTCCAGCCGCCCACCGTCGGCCTCGATCAACGCCCGCGCCAGCGCCAGCCCGACACCGGTCGAGCCCGCCCCGGAGAACCCCCGATCGAAGATGTGCGGGGCCAGCTCATCGCTGACGCCGTCGCCCTCATCGGCGATCTCCACGCACACCAGCGGCTCCCGATCCCCACCCGGGCGCACCGTGCGCACCGACACCGTGCAGGTGCCGCCGCCGTGCATGAGGGCATTGTCGATCAGCACCGCGACCGCCTCCCGCAACCGGGAACCGGTGATCGGCGCGCGCAGCTGATCGTCACCGATCAATTGCAGGGTGCGCCCGGCCTCGGCGAACGGATGGGTCCATTCGGTGACGATGCCGCGCAGCTCGTCCATCACCGGCACCGGATCGCGTTCGGTGGCGTCCTCGTCACGGGAGGCGCGCACCAGATCGTCGATGGCCTCGGTGAGCCGGTCGACCTGCGCCATCGCCTCCTCAGCCTCGTGCACCACATCCGGGTCACGGTGCGCCGACAGCTCGTCCAGCCGCAGCCGCACCGCGGTGAGCCGGCTGCGCAACTGGTGGGAGACGTCGGCCACCAGCGCGTGCTCGCGTTGCAGCCGACCGGCGATCTCCACGGTCGCCGAATCCAGCACATCGGAGACCCGGTCCAGCTCGGCGATGCCGTGCCTGCGCGGATCGGGCCGGAAATCACCCATGGCCAGCCGGGCCGCCCGCGCCGCCACATCGCGCAACGGATCGGCGACCCGGCGCGCGGTCACCACCGCCACCGCCACCGCGGCGCTGAGCGAGGCCAGCACGGCCAACCCGACGACCGCGACGGCCTGGCGCTGCCTGGCATGCATCGGCGCCGACGGAACCTCGAGCCGCAACGACCCCGACGCCCCCATCGACAGCGATTCCAGCAGCGGATCCTGCACCCGCTCCGGACCGATATCGACCTGGGAGGCGTTGTCGTGCGGCGCCGGATAGATGATGGTGAGCTTGCCGTCGTCGGGCACCAGCGGACGCACGGTGCGCAGATCGAGGCCGTCGTGCACCCGGCCGTCCTCGCGTTCCTGGGCGATCACCTCCACCGCGATCCGCTCGAGCCGGTTCTGCAGATCGTTGCGGGTGATGTCTTCGACCCACAGCCACGCGGTGTAGGTCAGCGGCACGCCGAGCGCCACCGTGGTGAGCATGAGCACGGTCAGCATGGACCGCAGAATCCGGCGCCGCACGTCAGTCGGTGTTCAGCCGGAACCCGACACCGCGCACGGTGACGATGCGCCGCTCCGCCATCGGGCCCTCGTCCCCGATCTTGCGGCGCAGCCACGACATATGCATATCGAGGGTCTTGGAGCCGCGCAGTTCGGCATCACCCCACACCTCGCGCAGGATGGTCTCGCGCGAAACCACCTGGCCCGCCCGGTCGATGAGCACCTTGAGCAGCTCGTACTCCTTGTTGGCCAGCCCGACCTCGACGCCGTTGACCAGTACCCGCCGTGCGGCGGGCTCGAGCCGGATGCCGCCCACCTCGACGGTGTCGTCGCCGATTCCGCTGCGCCGCAACAGCGCTCGCACCCGGGCCAGCAGTTCGGCCAGCCGGAACGGTTTGCCCACGTAGTCGTCGGCGCCCGCGTCCAGCCCGACCACGAAATCGACCTCGTCGGTGCGCGCGGTCAACATCAGCACCGCCAGATCGGCACCGCGCGCCCGCACCTGACGGCACACCTCCAGCCCGTCCATGCCGGGCAGCCCGAGGTCGAGGATCAGCAGATCGTGGTTGCCTTCGAGCGCGCGGCGCAGCACCGCGGGACCGAAGCGTTCGACGGTGACCGAGTAGCCTTCCCGGCCCAAGGCGCGCGAGAGCGGCGCGGCGATGGCCTCATCGTCCTCGGCCAGCAGTACAGCGGTCATAGAGCAAGATTACGGATCCGCGCGGCGACCGGCGTGTCGCTCACCGGTAGCCGTGCGAATCGTCACGATGGCCGCGCTCGACCTCGAACACCTGGTGGTAGAGCAGCGCGTGCACCTGCTGCACCGCCGGGATGTCGTCGTATTCGAGCGGCTCCTCCGACGAGGATCCGATGATCAGGGTGCCGGTGCCGAGCAGCCGGTCGAACAGGCCGTGCCGGAACTGGACGCTGGAGATGCGGCTCATCGGGATATCGATGCCGGTATGGGTGATCACGCCTTGGCGCACCAGCACCCGCCGCTGCGTGATGATGAAGTGCGTCGACTTCCAGCTGATCAGCGGGATGACGCAGCGCCAGACCACGATGAGCAGCCAGATCAGGAAGATCACCAGCAGCAGGATCGACCGGCCGGGCGTCTCGGTATTGCGGTAGGCCACCCCACCGGCGAAGCCCGCCAAGGCAGTGGCGACGATCAAGGTGACGACCGGCCAGAACAGCATCTTCCAGTGCGGATGACGATGCAGTATCAGCTCTTCGTCGGGCGCCAGGACGTCCTCCGGATAACCCATGTGCCGAACCCTACCGCCCGCAATCGCGAAACGACCGGCGCGCGGCGGGGTGTCGAGGCCGGCGGTGGGCCTGGAACGCTCTCGACCGCAACGGGTTCAGTGACGCGGGGGCGCTATTGGGGGCGCAGATGGGTGACGTCGCCGGCCGAGACCGCCTGATCGCCGATGAGCAGCCGGCCGGCGTCGTCGACGTCGGTGGCCACGCCGGTGAGCGTCTTCCCGCCGGGCAGGTCGGCGCGCACCCGGGCACCGAGCGTCGAGCAATGCTCGCGGTAGGCGGCGGCCAGATGCGGTACGGCCCAACCCTCTTCGCGCCAGGCACTCATCCGGCGGGCGAATTCGGCGAGGATCGAACGCGCCAGCGCGGTGCGGTCGGTGACGGCCGCGCCCGCCAGCGTCAGCGAGGTCGCGTGCGGCACCGGAAGTTCGTCCTCGGCGAGGCTCACGTTCAGCCCGACGCCGACCACGATCGCCGGCTCGGCGCCGCTCGCGGCGACCTCGGCGAGGATGCCCGCCACCTTGCGGCCCTCGATCAACACGTCATTGGGCCATTTGAGGGTGGCGGGCACCGCGGCCGTGGTTCGCAACGCGTCCACCACCGCCACTCCTGTCAACAGGGGTAGCCAGCCGAGTGCGGACGGGTCGATGCCCGGCAGCCGCACCAGAATCGATAGCGCGATCTGCGCGCGCGGCGGACTGACCCATACCCGCGCGTGCCTGCCACGCCCCTGCTCCTGCGCCTCGGCCAGCAGCGCGATCCGGTCGGCATCGGGGTCGGCCGCCCTGGCGATCAGATCGGCGTTGGTGGATCCGGTCGTCTCGACGACCTCGAGCTCGCGATAGAACGACAACCGGTCGTCCTCGGCGATGTCGCGCCGCAACTGCTCTGCATCCAACGGTGGCCTGTGCACATGCGCAGGCTACTCGCCGTCGGTGGCGCTACCCCGCGAGATCGAAATCGGCCGGACGTACCGCCGGTCGCATCGCGGAGTTGCCCCCGATCTCTTCCTCGGACGCCTCCGCGGTGAATCCGAATTCTGCGACGGACTCCGTTTCGGTGAACTTCGGCTCCGGCTCGGTCACCGGCCGGGTGAACGCCGCCGCGGCCGCGCTTTCGGCCACCGAACTACTCCATCCCCACATGCTCGCTCCCCTCCCCTGAGCTCGAAAAATGAATGCTCACAGGGTATTGCGAAGCCCATTGGGAAAGAAACCGATTTTTCGCCCCTACCCCATGCCCACCTGGGGTTTTCTACTGACCGGTAGCCCTTCCTGGGTTAACAGGCGGTACTGGCACTGGTTACACTCCGAACCCATGACGAGTGTCCAGCAGCAGCCTACGCCGGGACCGGCGGGTGCCCCAGATATCCACACCACCGCCGGCAAGCTGGCTGACCTGCGGAATCGGCTGGAAGAGGCCAAGCACCCGATGGGTGAGGCCGCGGTCGACAAGGTGCACGCCAAGGGCAAGATGACCGCCCGCGAACGCATCCTGGCCCTGCTCGACGAGGGCTCCTTCGTCGAGCTGGACGCCCTGGCCCGCCACCGCAGCGTCAACTTCGGCTTGGAGAACAACCGGCCCCTCGGCGACGGTGTGGTCACCGGTTACGGCACCATCGACGGCCGCGACGTGTGCATCTTCAGCCAGGACGTCACCGTCTTCGGTGGCAGCCTCGGCGAGGTCTACGGCGAGAAGATCGTCAAGGTCATGGACCTGGCCCTGAAGACCGGCCGCCCGTTGATCGGCATCAACGAAGGCGCGGGCGCCCGCATCCAGGAGGGTGTGGTCTCCCTCGGCCTCTACGGCGAGATCTTCCACCGCAACATCCAGGCCTCCGGCGTGATCCCGCAGATCTCGCTGATCATGGGCCCGGCCGCCGGCGGGCACGTCTACTCCCCCGCGCTGACCGACTTCGTGGTGATGGTCGACGGCACCAGCCAGATGTTCGTCACCGGCCCCGACGTCATCAAGACCGTCACCGGTGAAGAAGTCACCATGGAAGAACTCGGTGGCGCCAACACCCACATGACCAAGTCCGGTGTCGCCCACTACGTCGCCTCCGGCGAGCAGGACGCCCTCGACTACGTCAAGGACCTGCTGTCCTACCTGCCGAGCAACAACCGCGCCGAGGCGCCGCGGTTCCCGGCCACCGATCCGATCGACGGCGCCATCGAGGACTGCCTCACCGAGGAAGACCTCGAACTCGACACGCTGATCCCGGACTCGCCGAACCAGCCCTACGACATGCACGAGGTCATCCGTCGCCTACTCGACGACGACGAATTCCTCGAGGTGCAGGCCGAACGCGCGATGAACATCATCGTCGGCTTCGGCCGGGTCGATGGCCGCAGCGTCGGCATCGTCGCCAACCAGCCCACCCAGTTCGCCGGCTGCCTCGACATCGACGCCTCGGAGAAGGCCGCCCGCTTCGTGCGCACCTGCGACGCGTTCAACATCCCGATCATCACCCTGGTCGACGTGCCCGGCTTCCTGCCCGGTACCGGACAGGAATACAACGGCATCATCCGCCGCGGCGCGAAGCTGCTCTACGCCTACGGCGAGGCCACTGTGGGCAAAATCACCATCATCACCCGCAAGGCCTACGGCGGCGCCTACGACGTCATGGGTTCCAAGCACATGGGTGCCGATGTGAACCTCGCCTGGCCCACCGCGCAGATCGCCGTCATGGGTGCTTCCGGGGCCGTCGGATTCGTCTACCGCAAGCAGTTGGCCGAGGCCGCCAAAGAGGGCGCCGACGTCGATGCGCTGCGGCTCGAGCTGCAAAACGAGTACGAGGACACGTTGGTGAACCCGTACGTCGCCGCCGAACGCGGCTACGTCGACGCGGTCATCCCGCCGTCGCACACCCGCGGCCAGATCGTGTCCGCGCTGCGACTGCTCGAACGCAAGATGGTCACCCTCCCGCCGAAGAAACACGGCAACATTCCGCTGTGAATCAGCGATACCCTCGTTGAGCCGCGCACACTGGTTGCAGTGATGCAATGAGTGAATCCGACGATGATTGCGTCTCTTGGCCGGACACGACCCCTCGTCCGGCCAAGGCAAGAGAGAGGATCTGGCACCGTGACAATCGTGGCAGATGAAGAAGTGCTGACCGCCGCCGAACTCGACCTCGCGGTCGACTCGCTCGATGACGCCGCGGCAGTCGGCGCCGACGTCGACGCCGCCCTGGCTGCGGTCGCGGGCGAGAAGCCCTTCCTGATCATCGAAAAGGGTGCGCCCACCGATGAGGAGATCGCGGCGCTGGTGTGCGTGCTGAGCGCGGCGGCCAACAGTGCCGCGCCCGCGGGCCCACAGGGACCGAACGATTTCTGGGGCAGGCCGACCATGATGCACCGCGGCACCTCGCCGTTCTCCCCGTACGCGTTCCCGCAGCTGTCGCATCTGCGCTGAGCCGAAGGCGCCGGGAGGGGAACATCCGTGACCGAACTGGTTCTCGCGTCAGCGTCCCCTGCCCGGCGCACCGTACTGCGGTCCGCGGGCATCGAGCCCGTCGTCCGGGTCTCGGACGTGGACGAGGACGCCGTGGCCGCGGCACTGCCCGCGGATACCCCACCACAGCAGGTGGTGGTCGAACTGGCCAAGGCGAAGGCCGCGACGGTCGCCGCCGCGGTCCCGGAATTCGCCGGCGACTGTGTGGTGGTCGGCTGCGATTCCATGCTGTTGATCGACGGCACGCTGCAAGGCAAACCGCATACCCCCGAGGTGGCGCGGGCCCGCTGGAACGCGATGGCCGGGCGCAGCGCCGAACTCATCACCGGGCACTGCGTGCTGCGGTTGCTGGACGGCGCCGTGACCGCGGAAGCGGTGGATTGCAGCTCCACCACGATTCATTTCGCCAAACCCGAACCCGAGGCGCTGGAGGCCTATATCGCCACCGGTGAGCCCTTGCAGGTGGCGGGAGCGTTCACCCTCGACGGTCTCGGCGGCTGGTTCGTCGACCGCATCGACGGCGATCCGTCGAGCGTGATCGGCATCGGGCTACCACTGCTGCGCAGGTTGCTCGACGATGTCGGGGTCGCTGTCGCGGACCTGTGGCGGCACCCGGCCGACGACTGACGGCGCCGGGCGCGGCCCCTCGCCATAGGGTTCGCGGCCGACGGCCAGCAGGGCCAGCCGCAATTCGCACACCTCGTCCTCGATGAACGGATCGAGGCTGACCTGCACCCGGTCGCGGGCGCCGTTGCGGTCCAGCACTTCCTGCAACAGCCCCTGATGCACCCCGCAGACCACCTCGGAATGCGTGCGGGCCAATTCGCGCAGCGGGCAGGCCGTGAGCCGGATGGTGACCTTCTCGTCGGTATCGCCCGCGGGATCACGTTCGGGAGCGAATCCGAGCTCCGACATCAATGACATGGCCAGGTCTTTGGCCTCGCCGAGCGTTTCGGCGGGCTGCTCGACCACGTCCAGGCGGGCGCCCCATGCGCGACCGGCCGCCACCGCGGCTTCGGCGCGCCGGCGCGGATCCGGCCCGAGCTGATCGGCGAGCACCTGCGCCAATTCCTGATAGCCGACCGTTCGCTGGACGGCGCGGTACCCGATGCGCGGGCGCCCGCGGCCCCGTGGCGGCTGCTGAAACTGCCGGACCAGGGATTCCCGGGTGAGGACATCGAGATGAAATCGGACCGTGGTGACGTGCTGTCCGGTGATCTTGGCCAGCTCCTGGGCATCGAGAGGCTCGCTGGCGCCACGTAGGATCGCGAGCAGTCGCCGCCGCGGCCACGAATCGGACATAGCTCACCCCTCCTCCCGGGAGACTTTATCGGATGCTCGTGCGACTTATTCGCTCAATCAGCCGATTTGTGATCTGAAACGAGATTCATCTTCGGGTCACACATACCATGCACTGTGCGACCCCGATACCGCCCAACCGCCGCCTACCTCGTGTGAAGGATCCCTGACGTGCCCGTCGCCCCGGACCCCAATCCCGCCTTCGGTGCCTACGCACACCCACAACGACTAGTAACCACGGAATGGCTGTCGGCAAACATCGGCGCTCCCGGGCTGAAGATCATCGAGTCGAACGAAGACATCCTGCTCTATGACATCGGGCACGTACCCGGCGCCACCAAAATCGACTGGCGCGGCGACCTGAACGACCCGGTCACCCGCGATTACATCGACGGCGCGCGGTTCACCGAACTCATGCGGTCCAAGGGCATCGAACGCGAGGACACCGTGGTCGTCTACGGCGATCGCGGCAATGCGCAGGCCGCGCACACGCTCTGGGTGCTCACCCTGTTCGGCCACGAGGACGTCCGGCTGCTCGACGGCGGCCGCGAGGCCTGGATCGGCGAGGAGCGCGACACCACCTTCGAACCGCCGCGCCTGGCACCGAGCGGCTACCCGGCCGTGCGCCGCGACGACAGCACCGATCGCGCGTTTCGCTCCGAGGTCCTCAACCATCTGGGCAAACCACTGGTCGATGTGCGCTCGCCAGAGGAATACACCGGTGAGGCGTCCACGGCGCCGGACGATCTCGCGCTGCGCGCCGGCCACATCCCGACTGCGGTGAACATTCCGTGGACCGAGGCGCTCACTTCCGACGGCCGCTTCCGTCCGCGCGCCGATCTCGACGCCCTCTACGGCGAACTCACCGCCGAAGACGCCTTGATCGTCTACAGCAGGGTCGGCGAGCGTTCCAGCCACACCTGGTTCGTGCTCAAATACCTGCTCGGCTTCGATTCGGTCCGCAATTACGACGGCTCCTGGACCGAATGGGGCAACTCGGTGCGCATGCCGATCGCCCGCGGAAGTGAGCCGGGCAGCGCACCGGCCGGTGCCGGTCGCCGGGCTCGTAGCAGGTAACACAGACCCCGGCCGACCATATATGTGATCCACAACCTACTCTTCGGTAGGACTATCCGAGTTCGGCGTCTGTTGGCAGACTGCCTACACTCGCCCCAGACGTTGAGTTGTCGACCCAGGGGCGACCACAGAGAAGATTGCACAGGAGGCTCAGTGCCCAGCCATGCCAGCGCGCAGATCACGAAGGTACTCGTAGCTAACCGAGGCGAGATCGCCGTGCGCGTGATCCGGGCGGCCAAGGATGCCGGTATCGGCAGCGTCGCGGTGTATGCCGAACCCGATGCCGATGCCCCGTTCGTCAAGCTCGCCGATGAGGCCTTCGCCCTCGGTGGACAGACGTCGGCAGAGTCGTACCTGGTGTTCGACAAGATCCTCGACGCCGCCGCCAAGTCCGGGGCCGACGCCATCCACCCCGGCTACGGATTCCTTTCCGAGAACGCCGACTTCGCCCAAGCCGTCATCGACGCCGGGCTGATCTGGATCGGCCCGTCACCGCAGTCCATCCGCGACCTCGGTGACAAGGTCACCGCCCGCCACATCGCCGAACGCGCGAACGCGCCGATGGCCGCGGGCACCAAGGACCCGGTCAAGAACGCCGACGAGGTCGTCGAGTTCGCCAAGAAGTACGGCGTCCCGGTGGCCATCAAGGCCGCCTTCGGTGGCGGTGGACGCGGCATGAAGGTCGCCCACACCATCGAGGAGATCCCGGAGCTGTTCGAGTCGGCCACCCGCGAGGCGGTGGCCGCGTTCGGCCGCGGTGAGTGCTTCGTCGAGCAGTACCTGGACAAGGCCCGCCACGTCGAGGCCCAGGTCATCGCCGACAAGCACGGCAACGTCGTGGTCGCGGGCACCCGTGACTGCTCGCTGCAGCGCCGGTTCCAGAAACTGGTCGAGGAAGCCCCGGCACCGTTCCTGTCCGATGAGGTGCGCGCCAAGATCCACGAGTCGGCCAAGCGGATCTGCCGCGAGGCCCACTACTACGGCGCCGGCACCGTGGAATACCTGGTGCAGGGCGAGACCGTGTCGTTCCTCGAGGTCAACACCCGCCTTCAGGTCGAACACCCGGTCACCGAGGAGACCTCCGGCATCGACCTGGTGCGCCAGCAGTTCCGCATCGCCAACGGCGAAGAACTGTCGATCAAGGAAGACCCGACCCCGCGCGGGCATTCCTTCGAATTCCGCATCAACGGTGAGGACGCCGGCCGCGGCTTCCTGCCCGCCCCCGGCCCCGTCACCGCCTACTCCGAGCCCGCGGGCCCCGGCGTGCGCGTGGACTCCGGTGTGGTCGCCGGCAGCGTGATCGGCGGCCAGTTCGACTCCATGCTGGCCAAGCTGATCGTCACCGGCGAGAACCGCACCCAGGCCCTGGAGCGCGCCCGCCGCGCGCTGGCGGAGTTCCACGTCGAGGGCCTGGCCACCGTCATCCCGTTCCACCGCGCCATCGTCGAGGACCCCGCCTTCATCGGTGACGGTGAGAAGTTCGACGTCTACACCAAGTGGATCGAGAACGAGTGGAACAACACCATCGAGCCCTACACCGGTGGTGCCCCGCTCGATGAGGACGAGGAAGGACCGCGCCAGAAGGTGGTCGTCGAAGTCGGCGGCCGCCGCGTCGAGGTCTCGCTGCCCGGCAACTTCACCGTCGGTGCCGGTGCGGCCGGTGCGGGCGGTAACGGTGCCGGTGTGATCCGCAAGAAGCCCAAGCCCCGCAAGCGTGGCGGCGCGGGCGGCGGCGCGGCCTCCGGCGACTCGGTCACCGCACCCATGCAGGGCACCGTCGTCAAGGTCGCCGTCGAGGAAGGCCAGACCGTCGAAGCCGGCGACCTGATCCTCGTGCTCGAAGCCATGAAGATGGAAAACCCGGTCAACGCCCACAAATCCGGCGTCGTCACCGGACTCGCCGTCGAAGCCGGCGCCGCCATCACCCAAGGCACCGTGCTCGCCGAGATCAAGTAGGACTCGGCCAGGCCGATAGCGGGCCGCGAATGGGGCAATGTGACGCCCCGTTCGCGGCCCGTTTCGCGTTTCCGGATCGCTCCGCGCACCGGTGGCGATGACGCCGCACGAACGCAAGCCCCCTGAACGCCGGAGCCCCGTTCGCGGCGAGACACCCGGGGCGCGAACACGCCGCGCCGACGGCCCGAAGACCCAGTATCGTGGTCGCGTGACCAGCTCTTCGCCCGCCGTCGCGGAGGTCATTCGTACCCGCGTCGAATCCGGTAGCCGCGCCGATGGGTATCGGCTGGTGCTCGTCGTCGAGGGTGGGGGCAGCCGTGGCGTGTATTCCAGCGGCATGGTGCACGGGCTCGAGCAGCTGGGGTTGTCGTCGGTGTTCGACGCCGTGTACGGCACGTCGGCCGGTGCGATCAATGGTGCGTGGCTGCTGTGCGGGCGAGCCGAGCCCGGCATGCGGTCGTGGACCGATCCGGTGATCATGCGCCGGGCGATCGACCCGGCCCGGCTGTTGCGTGGCCGCCCGGCCTTCGACCTGCGGTATCTGGTGCATCAGGTCTACGACGGCATCGAGCCCATGGATTTCCCGGCCATTCTGGCCAACTCCACCACCTTCCACCCGGTGGCCACCGATGTGCGCACCGGGCTGGCGGTGGACCTGAATCGTCACATCGTGGACAAGCGCACCCTCATGACCGCGCTACGGGCCTCGGCGGGACTGCCGATCCTGGCCGGCCCGCCCGTGGCGCTCGGTGACGCGTCCTATCTGGACGGCGGGCTCGCCGAAACCGTGCCGATCCGCACCGCACTGCGTTCCGGCGCGACCCACGCGCTGGTGCTGCGCACCCGTCGGGTGGACGAGCGGCGCCCGCCCGCCTCCCGCGTGCATTCCGTGGTCGGCGGCACCTATCTCCGGGTGCGCGCGCCCGGCGCCTACCGGGCCTGGCTGGAGCGCCCGCATCAGCAAGCGGTGGAAGACCGGGTCCTGGCCGGCCTCGGCGACGCCGTGCTGCAGATCCATCCGCCCGCGGGTTCGCCTGCCGTCGACAGCGCGGCCCGCGATACCGATCTACTGGCGCGGGCGCTCGAGATCGGGCGGCAGGCAGCACATGCCGCGCTGGGCGAGGTGGTAGCGCAGCGGGATAACTCGCGCGGCTAACCTTGCACCGGTAGCCGACCACGGTACGCGCAGCACGCCGACCCGCTGCCGGGCATCCGACACGAAGAGAGCTGATGGAACCGATCGAGATCAACGCGGGTTCCTGGTACCTGCGTGCCCTGCGCGCCGACGATCGTATCGACGACCGCCCGGCGCTGGCCGAAGGCGGGATCACCGATCCGGGCTACGTGGCCCGCCGCAATAGCCAGTGGGACGACGAAACCCACTACTCCTGGGCAGTGTGCGAGCCGACCACCGCCGAACTCGTCGCCGAAATCGGTGTCACGCCCGGCGAGGATGGCACGGCCGAGATCACCGGCTGGTCCCGGCCGGGCTTCGACGAGGCCCTCGATGCCGGACTGACAGCGGTGCAGCGGTTCACCGAGGGCGCGCTCGGGTTGACGCCACGCCGAACCGTCTGAGTCCCCGCCGAACACATCGAGGTCGCGCGAGTGGGCGGTCCCGCCTGACGACAGGACCGCCGCCTGCTCACCGCATGACGCCGGTATGCCCCGTGGAATACCGCCCCGGCTGCGGCCACACCGTCAACCCGTGCGCACCCTTCCCGACGGGGATGCGCGCCAGTAGCTTCCAGTCGATGATGTCGATGGCGTAGACCTCGCCGTGGTGGCGGCCGGAGACCCAGAAGACGCGGCCGTCGGCGGAGATATTGCCCATATCGGGGCTGCCGCCGCCGGGCAGGTACCACTTGTGCACCAGCTTGTCCTGGGCGAAGTCCCACACCGAGATGCTGCCCTCGTGCCGGTTGGTGATGATCATCTGCTTCGAGTCACGGGTGATGTAGAGCCCGTGCGCACCATGGCCGGTGGGCACGAAACCGGTGTAGTCGAAGGTGAGCGCGTCGAAGACGTAGATGCCGTTGGCGACCATATCCGCGACGAAGAACTGGGTGCCGTCCGGTGAGAGCTTCACGTCCTGCGGTTTGCCGGAGCGACCGCCGGGCAGGTCGATGGTTTTGATCGGCTTGCGTCCGGCGACGTCGAAAACCAGCATCCGCCCGATGAATTCGCAGCTGGCCAGGGCGAAGCGGCCGTCGGCCGTGAAGTCCATATGGTCGACGCCCGCGCAGTCGGGCACCGGGACGCCGTGCAGTTTCTGCCAGGTCTTCGGATCGTAGAAGTCCAGTGACTTGTCCGCCTCGGCGACGACCAGGGCGAACTTGCCGTCCGGCGTGTAATACATGTTGTACGGGTCGCGCACCGGAATCGGCGCGCCCGGCTTGCCGGTTCGCGGGTCGATGGGCAGCAGGCTCCCACCGCCGATGGGCAGATCGTTGGTGGCGTAGAGGGTCTGCATGTCATAGGACGGGACCACATGCTGGGGTTCCTGCCCGCCCGAGGAGAACGTGTCGACCACCTGGAAGGTCGCCTGGTCGATCACGGTGACGGTATTGGATTCGCTGTTGGGCACGTAGACGAGTGCGCGATGGTCGGCGACCGACGGATCGAGCTCCCGGTTGGCCGCGTAGACGTCGGTGTCCGACAGCGGCGGCGGCATGCCGGGTAGCAGGTTCGCCAGATGGGGTGGTGGCGGCGCGGAGGTCGTGGCGGCGGTCGCGCCCCCGGTGTGCTGGACCGAGCCGGCCTCGCTCGTGGTGGAACACCCGGCGACGGCCGCCACCACCGCTAGGGAGGCGACCAGCGAAGCCCGGCGGCGCCGCACGCCGTGATCGATTCGGCAGGTGTTGGTTCTCGCGCCGATGACCCGCGTCGCAGCCCCCGAACACTGACCGCGCACGCCGGGCACCGGCGCTGAATTGTGGTGCTGACGGGAGGACATGGCAGCGAAGCATAGGGATAGCCACCCGGTAGCGCAGCTGTCCGCGCCGAACTCGGGGGGAAACCGCGTCGAGCCGACGATGGCTCAGGGCAGGTCGGTGAGCACCCGGTCAAGGGCCGTCACCGCCGCGTCGAGTTCCTCGGCGGTCACCGTCAACGGCGGACGGAACCGGATGCCGCGTTCACCGGTGCCGATGATGAGCACATGCTCGCGTTCGCGCAGCTGGGTGAGCACGTCGTCACGGAAGCGGGTGTCGGGCAGGGTGATCGCGCACATGAGCCCGCGACCACGCGGTTCGGTCACGGTCGGATGCCGCCGCGCCAGCTCCGTGAGCCGGTCCAGCAGGTGCGCGCCGAGCAGCCGGGAGCGTTCGACGAGCCCGTCGCGTTCGATCACCTCGAGGATGCGGCGGGTGCGCACCATATCGGTCAAGTTGCCGCCCCAGGTGGAGTTCAGCCGGGAGCTGACAGCGAACACATTGTCGGCAACCTCGTCCACGCGCCCGCCCGCCATCACGCCGCACACCTGGGTCTTCTTCCCGAAGGCCACCACATCCGGTGCCAGCCCGAATTGCTGGTAGGCCCAGGTCGTTCCGGTCATGCCGACACCGGTCTGCACCTCGTCGAGTACGAACAGCGCGTCGTTGTCGTGGCACAGCTGCTGCATCGCGGCGAGGAATTCCGGGCGCAGATGCCGATCGCCGCCCTCGCCCTGGATCGGTTCGGCAATGAAACACGCGATGTCATGCGGGTTCTCGGCGAAGGCGCGGGCCGCCTGGTCGAGGGCGAGCCGTTCGGCCGCGGCGATATCGCGCCCCTCGCCCAGGTACGGCGCCTCGATGCGCGGCCAGTCGAAGGCCGGGAAGCGCGCGGTCTTGGTGGGGTCGGTATTGGTCAGCGACATGGTGTAGCCGGTGCGTCCGTGGAAGGCGCCGGTCAGGTGCATCACCTGGGTGCCGAGTCGCGGTGACCGGCCGTGGCTTTCGTTGTGCCTGCTCTTCCAGTCGAACGCCACCTTGAGCGCGTTCTCCACGGCGAGCCCACCGCCGTCGATGAAGAACAGGTGCGGCAGCCGGGGATCGCCGAGCACCCGCACGAAGGTTTCCACGAAACGGGCCATGGCGACGGTGTAGATGTCGGAGTTGCTCGGCTTGTTGAGTGCGGCGGCGGCCAGCTCCGCGACGAACGCCTCGTCACCGGCGAGCGCCGGATGATTCATGCCGAGGGCGTTGGAGGCGAAGAAGCCGAACATGTCCAGGTAGACGGTGCCGTCACGTTCGTCGACGAGGTGGCGGCCCTGCGATTGTCGCAGGTCCAGAACCAGCTCGAAGCCATCGGCGAGGATGCTCGCCGACAAGATCTCATGGACTCGGGATGCGGTGGTGACCGATACCTCGTCACCATCCGAGCGGGTGCGCTCCAGTTCGATGGTCACATCCGCAGGGTACGAAAGATTTAGCGAAATCTCTACAACAAAACGGAGAAACTCCGGTCAAGGTCTACCTGTCGTAGAATGTCTGCAAGATGATGGTGCTTCGCGTACGGACATTGGCGGTCGCGCGGATCTCCTGCAACAGCTGTTCCAGATGCCGGGGCGAAGCCACCCGTACCAGCAGCACGTAACTCTCGTCGCCGGCCACCGAGTGGCAGGCCTCGATGCCGGGGATCTGCTGCAACAATGCGGGCGCGTCATCGGGTTGGGACGGGTCGAGAGGAGTGATCGCGACGAATGCCGACAGCAGATGCCCCAGCGCCTCGGGATCGACCTTCGCGGTGTAGCCGCGGATCACGCCCCGCGCTTCCAGCCTGCGCACCCGCGACTGCACCGCCGACACCGACAGGCTCGCCTTTTCGGCCAGGTTGGACAGGGTCGCCCGGCCGTCGGCCATCAGCTCGCGAATCAGTAGCCGATCGATATCGTCGAGAACGGGCTTTGCCGGTGTTTCCGCCATCAGCGAAGGCTAACGCAGCCAACGGGGCCCGTGCAGAAAACTTGTAATCGTTCATTCCGCGACCGCACCCGCGTCGGGCACCGGTCGGCGACGTCGAAGCGGAGGACCAGATGACCAGCGAAACGGAGCACCGGAAGCCGCACATCGTGGGCGAGCATTCCACCCGCATGCTGCCGGGCCGCGCCGAAGCCCTGCTCGACGCGCTCGGCGCCGAACTCCCCCCGCCCGGCACGCTGGTCGCGCGCACGCCCATCACCGGCGGACAGCTGGCCACCGTCCGCCCGGACTCCCCCGCCGACGTCGATGCCGCGATCGAGCGGGCCGCCACCGCGTTTCGGAACTGGCGCACGGTACCCGCCCCGGTGCGCGGCGCGGTAGTGCGCCGACTGGCCGAATTGCTGCGCGCGCACAAGAACGAGCTGGGCGAGCTGGTCACCCTGGAAGCGGGCAAGATCGGCGCCGAGGCGGTCGGCGAGGTGCAGGAGATGATCGATGTCTGCGAGTTCGCCGTCGGGTTGTCGCGTCAGCTCTACGGGCGCACGATGCCCTCGGAGCGGCCCGGCCACCGGCTGATGGAGACCTGGCATCCGCTGGGTGTGGTCGGGGTGATCTCGGCGTTCAACTTCCCGGTCGCGGTGTGGGCCTGGAATACTGCGATCGCGCTTGTGTGCGGCGACACCGTGGTGTGGAAGCCCTCGGAGACCACGCCGTTGACCGGGCTGGCCTGCCATACACTGCTGCGCCGGGCCGCGGCCGACGTGGGCGCCGATCCGCAGATCCATCAGCTGATCCTCGGCAGTGCGGAGGCCGGCGAACGACTCGTCGACGACGAACGGGTGGCGTTGCTGAGCGCGACGGGTTCGGTGCGGATGGGCCGCACGGTCGCGCCGCGGGTCGCGGCCCGCCTCGGTCGCTGCCTGCTCGAGCTCGGCGGCAACAATGCCGCCATCGTGACGGCGTCGGCGGATCTGGAGCTGGCCGCGCGCGGCATCGTGTTCGCTGCGGCGGGCACGGCGGGCCAGCGCTGCACGACCCTGCGGCGATTGATCGTGCACGCCGATGTGGCGGGACCGCTGCTCGACCGGCTGGAGAGCGCGTATCTGCAACTGCGCGTCGGCAATCCGCTCGAACCCGGCGTGCTGGTCGGACCGCTGATCAACGCGCGGGCGCATACGTCCATGATCAAGGCCATCGAGCGCGCACTCGACGACGGCGGCGAATTGATCTGCGGCGGTGAACGAGTGGACGGCTTCGGCGACGACGCCGACTACGTGCAGCCGGCCATCATCCGGATGCCGGCCCAGACCACGGTGGTGCGGGAGGAGACGTTCGCGCCGATCCTGTACGTGCTGACCTACCACGATTTCGAGACCGCGATCGAGTTGCACAATGCGGTGCCGCAAGGTCTTTCGTCGTCGATCTTCACCACCGATCAGCGCGAGGCCGAACGGTTCCTGGCCGCCGACGGCTCCGACTGCGGCATCGCCAATGTCAATATCGGCACCTCCGGCGCGGAGATCGGCGGCGCGTTCGGCGGGGAGAAGCAGACCGGCGGCGGACGCGAATCCGGGTCCGATTCGTGGAAGGCCTATATGCGCCGCGCCACCAACACCGTCAACTACTCCGATGATCTGCCGTTGGCGCAGGGGATCGAATTCGGCTGACCGTCGCCCTTGGTGCCGTTCAGCGCCCGAACCGCACCGTCCAGGCGCCGCGATGGTGCAGCCGGACGGGACTGGCCGGTGGAATGTCGAGTCGCCAGAACGAGGCGGCGGGTGCATCCAGGGCCACCAGCAGCGCCGCCCGGATCACCGCGGGATGGGTCAGCGCGACCGTTGACCGGCCTGCGTCGGCGATGACGGCAAGCCAGGCAGCGATCCTGTCGACGAGATCCAGGATCGACTCGCCGCCGTGTCCGCGAAACGCGGGATCGGTGAGCCAGTCGTGCGCGTCCTCGGGCGGGAGTGCGGCGAGTTCGCGGCCGCGCCAGCTGCCCGCGTCGAGATCGCGGAGGGCGGGTTCGGTGCGGCCCGTCACTCCGAGCGCCTCGGCGGTGTCGCGGGCGCGGCGCTCGGGCGCGATCAACACCACGGCATCGGCGGGCGGGCGATACGGTGCCGGCGCGTTGCGGCCGGCTTCGGTGAGCGGTTCGTCATCGGGGAAGCGCGCGCTGCGCATGGCCTCGGTCACACCGTGGCCGATCAGGTCGAGTTTCAGCACGCCGGGCACAGCGCAACGATACGGGCGGCGGCGCTGGTCGCGGCATACGTGTCGGTGCCCGGGTGCACACTGATCCCATGGCCGAGTTCTCCACCGCGACCCGGGAGTGGTTCGACGGCGCCTTCCCGGCGCCGACGGATGCCCAGCTCGGTGCGTGGCGCGCCATCGCGGCAGGGGAACACACCCTGGTCATCGCGCCGACCGGCTCGGGCAAGACGCTGTCGGCGTTCCTGTGGGCCATCGATCGGCTGGCCTCCGGCGCGAAACCCGACGAGCCGGGCACCACGGTGCTCTACGTTTCGCCGTTGAAGGCCCTCGCGGTGGACGTGGAACGCAATCTGCG
Source organism: Nocardia cyriacigeorgica (assembly GCF_005863245.1). Classification (GTDB taxonomy): domain Bacteria; phylum Actinomycetota; class Actinomycetes; order Mycobacteriales; family Mycobacteriaceae; genus Nocardia; species Nocardia cyriacigeorgica_C. Next base: position 93,549 of record NZ_VBUT01000001.1, read on the forward strand.
GGCCCCGCTGGTCGGCATCACCCAGACGGCCAAGCGGCTCGGGCTCGATCCGCCGCACATCAGCGTCGGCGTGCGTTCCGGCGACACCAGCGCGAGCGAACGCCGCTCCATGCAACGCACCCCGCCCGACATCCTCATCACCACCCCGGAATCGCTGTTCCTCATGCTCACCTCGGCGGCCAGGGAGACCCTGCGCACCGTGCGGACGGTGATCGTGGACGAGGTGCACGCCATCGCCGGCTCCAAACGCGGCTCGCACCTGGCCCTGTCGCTGGCCCGGCTGGACCTGCTCACCGAACGCCCGGTGCAGCGCATCGGCCTGTCGGCCACCGTGCGCCCGCCCGAGGAGGTGGGCCGCTTCCTGGTGGGCAGCGCGCCACTGACCATCGTCTCCCCACCCGCCCCGAAGACCTTCGACCTGTCTGTGCGGGTACCGATCGCGGATATGACCGAGCCCGGCGAATCGGATCAGCCCGGTTCGATCTGGCCGCATGTGGACGAGGCGATCGTGGACCTGGTGCTCGCGCATCGGTCCTCGATCGTGTTCGCCAATTCCCGCAGACTGGCCGAACGGCTCACCGCGCGGCTGAACGAAACCTTCGCCGAACGCGCCGGCGATCCGGTCGAGACCGAGCACGCGCCGCCCGCGCAGCTCGGCGCGTCCACCGAGGTGGTGCACGGTGCGGCACCGCTGCTGGCCCGGGCACACCACGGCTCGGTGAGCAAGGAGCAGCGCGCGCTCATCGAAGACGATCTCAAGAGTGGGCGGTTGCGCTGCGTGGTCGCCACCAGCAGCCTGGAACTGGGCATCGATATGGGCGCGGTGGATCTGGTGGTTCAGGTCGAGGCGCCGCCGTCGGTGGCCAGCGGGCTGCAACGGATCGGGCGGGCCGGGCATCAGGTCGGCGAGATCTCGCGCGGAGTGTTGTTTCCCAAGCACCGCACCGATGTCATCCACTGCGCGGTCGCCGCCCAGCGCATGACCACCGGCCAGATCGAGGCCATCCAGATTCCGGCGCATCCGCTCGACATCCTCGCCCAGCAGACGGTGGCGGTGTGCGCGCTGGAGCCGGTCGACGTCGACGCCTGGTTCGAGGTGGTCCGCAGCACCGGAAGCTATGCGTCGCTGCCGCGTTCGGCCTACGAATCGGTGCTCGATCTACTGTCCGGGCGCTACCCGTCCGACGAGTTCGCCGAACTGCGCCCGCGGGTGGTGTGGGATCGCGACGCGGGCACGCTGACCGGCAGGCCCGGCGCTCAACGGCTGGCCGTCACCTCCGGGGGCGCGATCCCCGACCGCGGCATGTTCGCGGTGTACATGGTGGGCGAAAAGGCTTCCCGCGTCGGCGAACTCGATGAGGAGATGGTCTACGAATCGCGGGTCGGCGATGTCTTCGCGCTCGGCGCGACCAGCTGGCGGATCGAGGAGATCACCTTCGACCGGGTGCTGGTGACGCCCGCCTTCGGCCAGCCGGGACGGTTGCCGTTCTGGCACGGCGACGGCCTCGGGCGGCCCGCCGAATTGGGTGCGGCGCTGGGTGAATTCATCCGGCGCGCGGGCCAGGTATCCGAGCGTGCGGAGTCCGACGACGGCCTGGCAGAGCTGGTCGGCGCGGCCGGGCTGGACGAGAACGCCACCTCGAATCTGGTTGCGCTGCTCGATGATCAGCGCGCCGCGACCGGCAGGCTGCCCACCGACCGCACATTGATCGTTGAGCGGTTCCGCGATGAGCTGGGCGACTGGCGGCTGGTGCTGCACTCCCCCTACGGACTGCCGGCGCACGCACCGTGGGCGCTGGCCGTGGGGGCGCGGCTGCGGGAACGCTTCGGGGTCGACGCCGCACCCAACGCCTCCGATGACGGCATCGTGGTCCGGCTGCCGGACACCACCGACGATCCGCCGGGCGCCGAACTGTTCGTCTTCGAGCCGGACGAGATCGACGACATCGTCACCGAACAGGTCGGCGGCTCGGCCCTGTTCGCCTCCCGCTTCCGCGAGTGCTCGGCGCGCGCCCTGCTGCTGCCGCGCCGCGATCCCGGCAAACGCGCCCCGCTGTGGCAGCAACGCCAGCGCTCGGCGCAGCTGCTCGACGTGGCGCGTAAGTTCCCGGATTTCCCGATCCTGCTGGAGACGGTGCGCGAATGCCTGCGCGATGTCTACGATCTGCCCGCGTTGAGCGAGCTGCTGGGCCGGGTGGCGCGGCGGCAGGTGCGGCTGATCGAGGTGGAGACCGCGACACCGTCACCGTTCGCCAACGCGCTGCTGTTCGATTACATCGGCCAGTTCATGTACGACGGCGACAGCCCGCTGGCCGAACGCCGGGCGGCGGCATTGTCGCTGGATTCGAGCCTGCTGGCCGAACTGCTGGGGCGGGTGGAGCTGCGGGAACTGCTCGACGCCACCGTCATCGAGCAGACCGAACGTGAGCTGCAACGGCTCACCCCCGAACGCCTGGCCCGCGACGCCGAGGGCCTGGCCGATCTGCTGCGGCTGCTCGGGCCGCTCACCGCTGCCGAGGCCGCCGAGCGGTGTCGCGAGGACCCCGCGCCGTGGTTCGCCGAACTCGTGCAGGCCCGGCGGGCACTGGAGGTTTCCTTCGCCGGACGTACCTGGTGGGCGCCGGTGGAAGACGCGGCCCGCTTACGTGACGCGCTCGGCGTGCCCCTGCCCATCGGCACCCCGGCGGCGTTCATCGAACCGGTCGCCGATCCGCTCGGCGATCTGGTGGCGCGTTATGCCCGCACGCACGGCCCGTTCGGTGTGGAGGCGGTGGCGGCCAGATTCGGTCTCGGTACCGCGGTGGCCGCAGGCGCACTGCATCGACTGGCAGCCGAGAAACGTGTGGTGGAAGGCGAATTCACGCCCGCCGCGTCCGGTTCGGAGTGGTGTGACGCCCAGGTACTGCGCCGCCTGCGCCGCCGCAGCCTGGCCGCCGCGCGGCACGAGGTGGAGCCGGTGTCCACCGCCACCTTCGGCCGGTTCCTGCCCGCCTGGCAGCATTTGGACACCGGCGAGCTACGCGGAGTCGACGGTGTTGCCGCCGTCGTGGAACAGCTGGCCGGAGTGCCGATCCCGGCCTCCGCCCTGGAATCGCTGGTGCTGCCCGCCCGGGTGCGCGACTACTCGCCCGCCATGCTGGACGAACTCATGGCCACCGGCGAGGTGCGCTGGTCCGGCCACGGCGCCATCAATGCCAAGGACGGCTGGATCGCGCTACATCCGGCCGACCAGGCGCCGGTCACCCTGCCGCCGGCCGACGACATCGAACTCACCGAAACCCATCTGCGCTTGCTCACCGCGCTCGGCGCACAGTTGCCGGCATGGACGCCCGGCGCATCTTCCTCGACCGCGACCGTCGACCTCGACGCACCCGAACCCGACCCGGACTCCGTCGCACCGGAATCGAATACGCCGTATTCGCCCACCCACCGCCGGACGAAAGCCGACCCCCGATCCCGTCCCGCGCGTGCGCGGCGTAGCGATGGCACGAACGCTGCACCCGGCTCTGCCGATGCCCCGGGAGAGCGCGCAGCGGCGGCGGACGACGCAGCTGCGGACGCACCGCCACATGCGGACGGGACGCCACCGGTTGCCGGCCAGCGACCCCGGTCCGCCGATCAGCCGGCGGTCATGCACGTCCCAGCGATGCTGCACGGTGGCGGCGCCTACTTCTTCCGCCAGCTCTCCGACGCCACCGGACTGCTCGACGATGCCGCGGTGGCGGAGGCGCTGTGGGAGCTGGTGTGGGCCGGCCTCGTCTCTGGCGATACCTTCGCCCCGGTCCGTGCGCGGCTGGCCGGTTCCACCCGAACCCCCACCGCCCACCGCTCCCCGCGGCGAACTCCCCGCGGCCGGGCCTACCTCCCGCGCCAGTCGCTGCCGACCCGCTCGGGTCCGCCCACGGTCGCGGGCCGCTGGTCGCTGCTGCCGGACCGCCTGTCCGACAATACGATCCGCGCACACGCCACCGCCGACCTGCTCCTGGAACGCTACGGCGTCCTGACCAGGGGCTCGGTGCAGGGCGAAGGCGTGCCGGGCGGTTTCGCACTGATGTACCGCGTGCTCACCGAATTCGAGGACCGCGGCCGGTGCCGCCGCGGCTATTTCATCGATTCGCTCGGCGGCGCCCAGTTCTCCACCACCGATGTGGTGGACCGGCTGCGGTCCTTCGACACCGACCGCGGCGGCAATCGGGCCGAGGGCGCGGCGCTCGCACTGGCCGCCTGCGATCCGGCCAACCCGTACGGTGCGGCATTACCCTGGCCCAAAGGCGACGGCGAGTCTGGGCACCGGCCCGGCCGCAAGGCGGGCGCGCTGGTCGTACTGGTCGGCGGCGAGTTGGTGCTGTATCTGGAACGCGGCGGCAAGACCCTGCTCACCTTCACCGAGGACCCCGCCGCCCGGCAGCGGGCGACGCGGGCGCTGGCCGCGCTGGTGCACGAACGCCGGGTCGATTCGCTGGTGATCGACCGGGTCGACGGCGAATCGGTGCACGGCAACTCCTTCGCCACCTTCCTCACCGACGCCGGTTTCGCCGCTACCCCGCGCGGCCTGCGCCTGCGAGTACGCCCGTGACCACGCCGGCCGGAGCGGACGATGCCCGAGGGTGACGTCGTCTACCGCACCGCCCAGCGGCTGCGCGCCGCCTTGGCCGGGCAGGTCTTGACCCGCAGCGACTTCCGCGTCCCCCGCTACGCCACGGTCGACCTGCGCGGGCAGACCGTGGACAGCGTCGGCAGCTACGGCAAGCACCTGTTCGTCCGCACCGACACCGTCAGCATTCACACCCACCTGAAGATGGAGGGCAGCTGGCGGGTGTTCCACTGCGGGCAGCGCTGGACCAAGCCGCGTGTGACCGCGCGCCTGGTGCTGGCCACCGACGAGGTGGAAGCGGTCGGCTTCTCCCTCGGCGTGGTCGAGGTGCTGCGCCGCTCCGAGGAGCACCGCGTCATCGAGCATCTCGGGCCCGATCTGCTCGGCCCGGACTGGGATCCGGCCGACGCGGTCGAGCGGCTGACCCGGCAGCCGGACGAACCCATCGGGATCGCGCTGCTCGATCAGCGCAATCTGGCCGGCATCGGCAACATCTACCGCAGCGAGGTGTGCTTCCTGCGTCGCGTGCATCCGGCCACGCCGGTCGCCGCCGTGCCGGATCTGCTCGCCCTGGTCAACGAGGCGCACCGGGTGCTCACCACCGCCGCCCAGCAACCGCCGTGGCGTCCGCTGGTCTACGGCCGTCACCGGATGCCGTGCCAGCGCTGCGGCACCACCATCGCCGTCGAGCTACTCGGCGAGACCGCGCCGCCGTCGGATCGCCTCTCGCGGCGCGAGCGCGGCATCTACTTCTGTCCGCGGTGCCAACCAGCGGTTTCGATGTGATTTGCCATTCAATTGCTAATGATTCAACGACTTCGCACGACAAGGACGGCAGTAGTCGAATTCGCCGACCGATCGAAAGCGAGCACACATGCGGGCACCGACGACGCGGCAGCGCCTGGCCGCCATCGCCGGCCGCATCGTGACCACCGTGCTCGCCGTGCTGGCCACCGTTCTGTTCAGTTATCTGCTGCTGCACGCCGGCGGTCCCGCCACGCCCGTCGCACCACCCGCCCCCGCTCCGCCCGCACCGCAGATCGAACGCTTCTCCATTTCTCACTAGACCGGTCGTCATAGTTCGCGTAACGTCTCCGTCGTGACTACACGCACGGACTCCCGGCAGCGATTCATCGACGCCGCCGTCGACCTCTTCCACACCCAGGGCTATCACGCCACCGGACTCAACCAGCTGGTCACCGCGGGCGGCGCACCCAAGGGCTCGCTGTACTTCCATTTCCCCGGCGGCAAGGAACAACTCGCCGCCGAGGCCCTCGACCAGGCGGGCAAGCAGCTACGCGAGCGGCTGGCGGCAGCGCTCGACCACGGCGACATCGATGCCGTCGTCGACCTGCTGGCCACCACCCTGGTCGAATCCGATTTCGCGCGCGCCTGCCCGCTGGCCTCGGTCGCACTCGACGCCGCCGGCAGCGAACCGATCCGAGCCGCCTGCGCGGGCGGGTTCGAATCGTGGCGGCTCACCATCGCGGAATACCTGCGCGCCAAAGGCGTAGACGCCGAACGCGCCGAACAGCTGTCCACCGTCGCGCTCGCCATGCTCGAGGGCGCGCTGCTACTCGCCAAGACCAGCCGCGATATCTCCCCGTTGCGCACGGTCGCCGACCACCTTCGCACCCTCATGGACCAGGAGTTGTCCCGATGAAGATCCATCACCTCGACGGCGGAACGATGCGGCCCTTCGGCGGGCGCCTGATCAGCGGTACCGGCGGCCTGCTGCATCGCGGCGAAATGGTCTGCCACTGCCTGCTCATCGAGCACGACAAGGGCCTGGTGCTGGTGGAGACCGGCATCGGCGAACAGGCCGTGCGCCGTCCGGCCGAGTGGCTCGGCACCGGATTCCTGCAGATGACCCATCCGGTGCTCGACCTGGAACGCACCGTCGCCCGCCAGATCGAGCGGCTCGGCTATCGGCGCGAGGACGTCCGCGACATCGTGCTCACCCACCTCGACCTCGATCACGCGGGCGGACTCGCCGATTTCCCGCATGCGCGCGTGCACGTCTACGCCGAGGAGATGCGGGCCCTCGAGGGTTCCTACGGTCCGCGAGAACGATTCCGCTACCGCGCGATCCAGTTCGCGCACGGCCCGAAGTGGCAGATCCACGGCGAACACGGCGAGCCGTGGTTCGGATTCGAAGCGGTCCGCGAGCTGGCCGGTCTGCCGCCGGAGATCCTGCTGGTGCCGCTGGCCGGGCACACCCGCGGACATGCGGGCGTCGCGGTGGACACCGGCGACGGCTGGCTGCTCAGCGCGGGCGATTCCTACTTTCACCCCGGCGTCCTCGAGGCCCACCCGCATCAACCACTCGGCATCGCCGCCTTCGAACGGATTGTGCAGACGGTGCCCGAGGCCAGGGCGAACAATCAGCAGCGCCTGCGCGAATTGGTCGCGGCGAAGGGCGATCAGGTGCGGACCTTCAGCGCGCACCACGCCGGTGAGCTGCGGGCAATGCAAGCCGCCACAGTCTGATTCGGCAGCGGGTAGGCGCGTCTGGATGCGCCGCGCCTACCCGCGGCATCACCGATCCAGCGGTACCGGCTCCAGAATCTCCGGACGCGGCTCCGGTGCGGCCACCCGCAACGCGTCGGCGCATTCGTCGTCGGGCTCGGCCTGGGAACGGATCTCGGCGTCGACCCTGGCCAGATACAGGCCGACCTCCCGGTCGACGTCGTCATCGTCCCAGCCCAGCACCGGCGCCACCAGTCTCGCCACCTGCTCGGCGCAGTCCGCGCCGCGATGGGAGTACTCGATGGAGATGCGGGTGCGCCGGGCCAGGATGTCGTCCAGGTGCAGCGCCCCTTCGGCGGCGGCCGCGTAGACCACCTCCACCTGTAGGTAGGACGGAGCGTCGGTGAGCGGTTGCAGCAGTTCGGGTTTGCCGTCGGCCATGGCCATCACCTCGTCGATGAGCGAGCCGTAGCGGTCGAGCAGATGCTTGATCCGGTACGGGTGCACACCGTAGGCCTCGGCCAGCTGCACTGTCTGATTGACCAGCGCGAAGTAGCCGTCGGCGCCGAGCAGCGGCACCTTCTCGGTGATCGAGGGCGAGACCCGGGCCGGAATGTCTTGGGCCGCCTCGTCGACGGCGTCGTAGGCCATCACTCGGTAGGTCGTGTACTTGCCGCCGGCGATGGCGACCAGACCGGGCGCGATCCGGGCGACGGCGTGCTCGCGCGACAGCTTGGAAGTCTCGTCGCTCTCACCGGCCAGCAGCGGCCGCAGTCCGGCGTACACGCCGTCGATATCGTCGTGGGTGAGCGGGGTGACCAGCACCCGGTTGACGTGCTCGAGCAGGTAATCGATATCGGCCTTGGTCGCCGCCGGATGCGCCAGGTCCAGATTCCAGTCGGTGTCGGTGGTGCCGATGATCCAGTGGCTGCCCCATGGGATCACGAACAACACCGAGGTGGCGGTGCGCAGGATGATCGCCGCATCGCTGACGATCCGGTCGCGCGGCACCACGATGTGCACGCCCTTGGAGGCCCGCACATGGAAGCGCCCGCGCTGATGCGACAGGGCCTGGATCTCGTCGGTCCACACGCCGGTCGCGTTGATCACCACGTGCGCGCGGGTCTCGGTGGTGCGCCCGTCCTCGCTGTCGCGCAACTTCACCCCGACCACCCGGTCGGCCTCGCGCAGGAACCCGACCACCTGCGTCGACGTGCGGATCACCGCGCCGTAGTGGGCGGCGGTGCGGGCCACGGTCATGGTGTGGCGGGCGTCGTCGACGACGGTGTCGTAGTAGCTGATCCCGCCGATCATCGAATCGCGGCGCAACCCCGGCGCCAGCCGCAGTGCGCCGTGCCTGCTCAGATGACGTTGACCCGGAACCGATTTCGCGCCCCCCATGGTGTCGTAGAGCAGTAGGCCCGATGCCACGTACGGCCGCTCCCACACCCGGTGGGTGAGCGGGTAGAGGAAGCGCAGCGGTTTGACCAGATGCGGCGCCAGCGTCGACATCGACAGCTCACGTTCGGCCAGCGCCTCACGCACCAGGCCGAACTCGAGCTGTTCCAGATATCGCAGACCGCCGTGGAACATCTTCGACGAGCGGCTCGACGTCCCGGAGGCCAGATCGCGCGCCTCCACCAGCGCCACCCGCAACCCACGGGTCGCGGCATCGAGGGCGATGCCCGCGCCCACCACGCCGCCGCCGACGACGACCACGTCGAAGTGGTCTTTGCCCAGCCGGGCCCAGGCGTCCAGCCGCTGCTGCGGCCCGAGGAACTGCGAATCGGGCTTCTTGGTCATGCTCGGCTCCTCCAACCGACGCAAGCGTCGGAGGTCGACGTTGTGGTCTGTGATCGGGCGCGTTCGAGCTTCGCTGTACACCCTATCGCCGCGGTGCCCGCACCCGCGTGCGACGCCCGTGCGCGCGTGCGGTTCCTGGTTGCCGCGACCGGGCCGTGACCGGCCGCGGGTTCCGGTAACCTGCTCCAATGCGACGCTATGTGGCCGCCATCGATCAGGGGACGACGTCGAGTCGGTGCATCGTTTTCGACCGCGCGGGGCGCGTGGCGGGCATCGCGCAACGCGAGCACGAGCAGCTGTTCCCGCGACCGGGCTGGGTAGAGCACGATGCCGAGGCGATCTGGCACAACACCGAACAGGTACTCGGCGAGGCGCTGACGGCCACCGGTATCACCGCCGCCGATATCGCGGCGGTGGGGGTGACCAATCAGCGTGAAACCACGGTGGTCTGGGACCGCGCCACCGGCAAGCCGATTCACAACGCCATCGTCTGGCAGGACACTCGTACCGAGGCGCTGTGCACCGAGCTGTCCGGCGACGTCGGGCGCACCCGGTATCAGGATCGCACCGGGCTGCCGCTGTCGACCTATTTCGCCGGCCCGAAACTGCGCTGGATCCTCGACCACGTCGAGGGCGCCCGCGAACGCGCCGAAGCCGGCGAGCTGTGCTTCGGCACCGTCGACAGCTGGGTGCTGTGGAACCTCACCGGACAGCACCTGACCGACGTCACCAATGCCTCGCGCACCATGCTGATGGATCTGCGCACGCTGCAATGGGACGGTCAGATCTGCGCCGAATTCGGGATACCCACCGCGATGCTGCCGCAGATCCGCAGCTCGTCGGAGGTGTACGCGGAGATCACCTCGGGCCCACTGGCCGGAGTTCCGGTCGCAGGCATTCTCGGCGATCAGCAGGCGGCCACCTTCGGCCAGGCCTGCCTGTCCCCCGGTGATGCCAAGAACACCTACGGCACCGGCAATTTCATGCTGCTCAACACCGGCACCACTCCGGTGTTCAGCAAGCACGGGCTGCTCACCACCGTCTGCTACCGGCTCGGCGACCAGGCGCCGGTGTTCGCGCTCGAAGGGTCGATCGCCGTCACCGGCTCACTGGTGCAATGGTTCCGCGACAATCTCGGCATCATCTCCTCGGCCGCCGAGATCGAACCGCTGGCCCGCAGCGTCGACGACAACGGCGGCGCCTACATCGTGCCCGCGTTCTCCGGCTTGTTCGCCCCGCGCTGGCGGCCGGACGCGCGCGGCGTCATCGCCGGACTCACCCGCTTCGTGAACAAGGCCCATTTGGCCAGGGCGGTCCTGGAATCCACCGCGTTCCAGACCCGCGAGGTCACCGACGCCATGCGCGCCGACGCCGAATCCCAGCAGCTACGACTGGAATTGACCACCTTGAAGGTCGACGGCGGGATGGTGAACAACGAACTGCTCATGCAGTTCCAGGCCGATATCCTCGGCGTCCCGGTGGTGCGCCCGGTCGTCAACGAGACCACCGCCCTCGGCGCCGCGTACGCGGCCGGGCTCGCGGTCGGCTACTGGGCAGGCACCGACGATATCCAGGACAACTGGGCGGCGGACAAGACCTGGGAGCCGTCGATGAGCGACGACGACCGCCGCGCGCGGCTCGATTCGTGGAATAAGGCCGTCGAGCGCACGTACAACTGGGTCGACTAACCCGACCCTGCGCGGACACCGCTGACGCTGCGCGGCGGCACTCTGGCGCATTGCGGCCGTGCCCTGACAGTGCGCGGTGAAACCCTGGCGCTGTGCGGCCGTGCCTCAACGCTGCGCTGTCACCTGACGCTCGGCTGTCGCACCTTCACGCTGCGCGACGACCGCTCGATCGAGCCGGTCCACCGCTTCGGTGAGCGCCTCCGGTGCGCCCGTGGTAAAGCACATGCGCAACGAATGCGGATACGGGGTGCTCACCGAGAACGCCTGGCCCGGGACATAGGCGACGCCCGCCTCCAGCGCATCGTTCAGCAGCGTCCCGGTGTCGGTGCCGTCGGTGAAGTCGGCCCAGATGAACATGCCACCGGCGGCATCGGTGCAGGTGAGCCGGGTACCGAAGCGGTCGCGCAGCGCGCCGACGAGTGCACCGGCGCGTTCGGCGTAGGCGGCGCGCACGGTGTCGATATGACTGGTCAGCCAGTCGGTGTCGGCGAGCAGATCGGCCGCGATCTGCTGGGTCAATGCCGAACCGCACAGGTCGGCGCCCTGTTTGAGCAGCTCGACCGCCCGGCAGACCTGGTTCGGTGCGATCATCCAGCCCACCCGCAGCGTCGGGGCGAGGATCTTGGATGCGCTGGAGAGCCGGATCACGTGCGGCGAGTAGGTCGCGATGGGGTCGGGGGCGGGCCGGTCGAACCACAGTTCACCGTAGGGGTCGTCCTCGATCACCCAGAAGCCGTAGCGTTCGGCCAGCGCCGCCAGTTCCCGCCGCCGTGCCGGGCTCATGGTGACCCCGCCCGGGTTGTGGAAATTGCTCACCGTATGCACCACTGCGGGACGCTCACCGCCGGCGAGCAGTTCGCCGAGCAGGTCCAGTCGCAGGCCTTCGGCATCCAGCGGCAGCGCCACGATGCGCGCACCCGCGGCCCGGAACACCTGGAGCGCGCCGACGTAGGCCGGGTCCTCGACGACGACGAGCGCCCCGGGATCGAGCAGCACCTCCGACAGCAGCGATAGCGCCTGCTGCGACCCGTGGGTGACGAACACCTCGTCCAGCGCGACGGTGCGGCCGACCCGGACGCTCTCCCGTTCGGCGAGCACCGTGCGCAGCGGCCCCCAGCCGGGCGATTCGGTGTATTGCAGTACCGCGTCCTGGCGCAGCGCGGCGTCGGCGGCTACCGCGATCCGCTCGCCCGGCATCAGCGCGGCGTCGGGTAGACCACCGGCGAGGCTGATGATCTCCGCGCGTGCGGTGAGTTTGAGCAGGTCACGGATGGCCGAGCTGGTCAGCCCGGACAGGCGGCCGGCCAGCGGCGGAAGGTGCTGCGACATGGAACCTCCAGGGATTACGCGAGGTGCGCCTTCCCCACTGTCGCATACCGCGGACCATGATGTGAAATAGTCATCCCATGATTTGGGACACGGTGGTGGCCGCGCGAAACGAAACGGCCCCATCCCGAATGCGGGATGGGGCCGTTCGCTGATTCGCTGTTTACCGCCGCGGCGTGGCGACCTTGCAGTCCTTCGTGACACCAGGCTGGCACGGCGGCTTCCTCTTGGTTTCCTTGCAGTCCGTAGTGACACCCGGCTGACAAGGACCGGCAAACGCGATGGACGGCGCCAGCGCAGGGCCAACCCCCACCAGACCGATCGTGAGCGCGACACCGGCAACCAATTTCTTCATGGATACTCCCTCCCTAGAGTCAGCTCGAACAGTACCCGACGCCTGGGGGTAGGGCAATAACCTGTTCGAACGAAAACCATTGGCGCAGTAGCGATTTCCTATTGCCGCTGCATGAGGTGCGCTTCGTGAAGGTTGGGTCAGCGGTCCAGGATGGCGAAGATCAGGTGCTTGCCGTTCTGGTCGATGGTCTGCACGGTCTGCCGGTACACGAACGTCTGGCCGTCGGGCCGATGGTCGGTCAGGTCGACATCGAAAACGTTCGGCTGTCGCTCAGTGATTCGCAGGCAATATGTCGTGCCCTGCGGGATCTCCTCGTCGATGACCTTTTGCAGATCGGCTGCGGGCAATACGTTGGCGTCCGAAGCCGCGAAACTCCTCGCCTTCGCACCATCACGAGCGGAATAGAACGCATGCTGGTACCCCAAGATGGCACCGGCTCCGCTCGCCGTGTCCCCCGGCCCGTTGCCGACCGTGACATTGCCGTCTTTGCTCGCCGGGCAGCTCAACGCAGCGGCGGTGGTGGGCGCCTGAGCGGTTTCCGCATCACTGTCGTCGCCGGTCATCATGATGATCACCACGGTGAGCGCGACCAGCACGGCCACAACCGCCGCAGACCCGGCGATGATCGGCCCGAGCGGACGCTTCTTCTTGGCCGGACGCGCCAGCGCCTCGGTCACCGACTGCGGGGTCAGGCGCTTGGCGATCGGATCGTCGGCCCAGGACAGGCCCGGCTCCGGCGCGGGCTCGGCCGGCGGCGTCGGCGGCTCGCCGGACTTGGTCGGCCGATTCCACCAGCTGCTGTCGTCGTCGGTCGACATCCGGACGGTGCGGTCCTCGCCCGCGTCGGCAGGTTCCGGCCGCGGCGGGCGCGGCGGATTGTCCGGGAACGTGGTGCTGTCCGGGGCACGGAACTGCGGCGGAGGTGCGGGCACGCTCGCCGGCGGCTCGGGCGCGGGCTCACCGGCCGGACGCCAGGTCAGGCCGGGTTTTTCCGGTGCGGGTTCAGGCTTCCAGCCGGGCCCGGGAGCAGTGGGCGGTCCGAAATCGCCGAGCGGAGGACCGAAGTCCCCCACCGGGGGTCCGAAGTCCCCTACCGGCGGGCCGAAATCCGATCCCCCTGACCCGCTGTCCTTGCCTTCGCCGTCGCCGGACACACCCAATCCTTTCCCCGGAACACACGTATGGGGCGGCCGCGAACGACCGCCCCAACGCCCATTCAGCACATATCAGTACTGGAGTGAACCACCCCACTGGGTGGTGACGCCAGCGACATTGATCGTCTGCGGAGCCATGTCACCCGGTTGCACGATAGTCGGCAGTTTAACCTGCGCGGCCGCTTCGAGCGCGGCGGCGCCGCCCGGCTGCTGGGCGATCCACTGCTCGACGGTCGCCTTGGCGGCATTGACCTGGGTGGTGTCGAGGACGGTCTCGAACTTGTTGTCGGCCAGGCCCGCACCGCCGGTGAAGGTGTTCACCTTGATGTGGTTCTCGTCCAGGAACTCCCACGAGATGCCCGCGTCACCGCGGCCCGTCGGCGTGCTGTAGCCGATCGTGCCGACGTAGCCGGCCTCGTTGGTGAAGTGGTGGGTGTTGGCCAGGTGGCCGGGCAGCAGCGAACCACCGTCGATGGTGGCGCCGACCTCGGCGTGCGGGCCCGTCATCTCGACGACCGGCGCGGCGGGCGCGGCCTCGATGCGCGGGGCCTCCCAGCGCGGCTGCACCAGGGTCTGGGTCTCGGACTCGGTACCGGGCTCGATGGCTTCGGCGGTCTCGCCGTCGATGGCCGGCTGCGCCTCGCTGCCGTCCTCGGGGGTGACGACTTCCCCGGTGCGCGGGTCGATCACGCCCGGACGGTTCGGATCGGTCTCGCCCGGCTTCTGATCCGGCACGACGACCGGCTGCACGGGACCGCTCTGGCCGGGGACCGGCAGCGGCGCGACACGCGGCGCGGTGACGCCGGGCTGGCGCGGCGCGGCCAGCTTCGGGTCCTTCTGGTCGTTGTCGGTGTTCGGAGTGGTGACGCCCGGCTGGCTCGGCGTGGAGTTGCCCTGCGGGTTCTCCGGCTTCGCCGGGTCGGTGACGCCCGGCTGGGTCGGCGACTGCGACTGCTCCGGCTGCGTGGTACCCGGCTGGCTCGGCGACTCGTCCTGCGTCGGCGCCGGGGCCTCGGGCTGATCGTTCGGAACGGCCCCCGCCGGCGATGCGAACAGAGTGGCTACGGCCGCCGCGGTGGCCAGCGGCAACGAAGTACTCGCCATCGCTCGCTGCGCCCGACTCGGCTTACGATGTTTCACTTTTCGCCCAATCCCTTTCCCGGGTGCGGTCGCACCGACCACACTCAGCTGTCTTTGGTGAGACGCTCGGACTGCCAACAGCCCAGGCTGCCCGCCGTTCGCGTCAGGAAAGGAAATCCCCCCGACACCAAACCACACGACCACCCATCGATCGCATCTCTGCCGGAAGTGAACCACAACTGTCCCGCCCAGGCAACGTGACGAAACCTACCCACTCACAGGAACACTCGACACGCTGCGCGAACCGCCCGGCTCAGTCCAGATCGTCGTGCCGCATGAGCTGGCGCGCGGCCTCGGTCACCGATCCGGTCAGCGAGGGATACACCGAGAAGGTCTGCGCCAGGTCGGTGACGGTCAGATTGTTCTGCACCGCAAGGGCGATCGGCAGGATCAACTCGGAGGCGATCGGCGCCACCACCACACCACCGATGACCACACCGGTGGCCGGACGGCAGAAGATCTTGACGAAGCCGCGCCGCAGCCCCGACATCTTCGCGCGCGGATTGGTGTTCAACGGCAGCATCACCGTGCGGGCGGGCACCTCACCGTTGTCGATGGCGGTCTGGCTGACGCCGACGGTCGCGATCTCCGGCCGGGTGAACACCGCCGAGGCAACGGTCTTGAGCCGGATCGGATTCACGCCCTCGCCGAGCGCGTGGTACATCGCGATGCGGCCCTGCATGGCGGCCACCGAGGCCAGCGGCAGCAGGCCGGTGCAGTCGCCCGCGGCGTAGATGCCGGGCACCGAGGTGCGCGACACCCGGTCGACGCGCAGGTACCCGCGGTCGAGTTCGATACCGACCCGCTCCAATCCGAGATCGTCGGTATTGGGCGTCGAACCGACCGTCATCAGCGCATGCGAGCCGGAGACGGTGCGCCCGTCGGCGAGCTTGACCACGACGCCGTCGGCGGTGCGCTCCACGGCGTCGGCACGCGCATGCTTGACCAGCTCGACACCGCGTTCGGCGAGGGCGTCCTCGAGCACCAGCGCCGCGTCGGCGTCCTCACCGGGCAGCACCCGGTCGCGGCTGGACACCAGCTTCACCCGCACACCCATTTCGGTGTAGGCGGAGACGAATTCGGCACCGGTGACACCGGAACCCACCACCACCAGGGTTTCCGGCAGTTCGGTCAGGTCGTAGAGCTGGCGCCAGTTGAGGATGCGCTCGCCGTCGGGTTCGGCGCCGGGCAGCACCCGCGGGCTGGCGCCGGTGGCGATCAGCACCACCTCGGCCTCGATGACCTGCTCGGTGCCGTCGGCGAGCGCGGCCCGCACCCGATGCGCGGCCAGGCCGGTGCCCGCGTCGATCAACTGCCCGCGCCCGGCCAGCACGGTCACCCCGACGGTCTGCAACTTCGAGCGGATATCCGAGGACTGGGCCAGCGCCAGCGCCTTGACGCGCGAATGCACCTCCGGCAACGACACCGTGGCCTGGCTGGGATCGAGGGTGATGCCGAGATCGCGGGCGCGGCGCAGATCGGTGCGCACCCCGGTCGAGGCGATGAAGGTCTTCGACGGCACGCAGTCCCACAGCACGCACGCTCCGCCGATGCCGTCGGAATCGATCAGCGTGACCTCGGCGCCGTGCTGGGCCGCCACCAATGCGGCCTCGTATCCGGCCGGTCCGCCACCGATGATCGCAATGCGGGTCATGGATACCTCCGCTCGAGCAGTTGCACCGGGATCTCCGGTTCGGCGTCAACGTTATCCGCCCCGAGCCCTGCCGCCGCGTTGCGGTAGGCCGCGCCGCGAGCACGGCAAATCCGATACCGGTTACCCTTTCCTCGTGCCGATCTACGCCGCTTACGGGTCCAACATGGACTCGTCCCAGATGCTCGAGCGCTGTCCGCACTCCCCGATGTTCGGGACGGGGTGGCTGGAGGGCTGGCGCCTCACCTTCAGTGGCGACGACATCGGCTGGGAAGGCCCGCTCGCCACCGTCGTCGAGGAACCCGGTTCCCGGGTGTTCGTCGTGCTCTACGACGTCTCCCCCGAGGACGAGCAGCGGCTGGACCGCTGGGAGGGCTCGGATTTCGGCATTCACCGCAAGATCCGGTTGCGGGTCACGC
This sequence comes from Nocardia cyriacigeorgica, assembly GCF_005863245.1. Lineage (GTDB taxonomy): Bacteria > Actinomycetota > Actinomycetes > Mycobacteriales > Mycobacteriaceae > Nocardia > Nocardia cyriacigeorgica_C. Next base: position 110,148 of record NZ_VBUT01000001.1, read on the forward strand.
CGAATCCCGGCAGCGGCACCGAACCCATCCTGGCCTGGCTGTATGTCCTCGACGCCTACGAGGGCGGACTGCCATCGGCCCGCTACCTGGGTGTGATGGCCGACGCCGCGGAGAAGGCGGGCGCGCCCGAGGAGTACGTGCACGCCCTGCGCACCCGCAACAGCCGCAACGTCGGCCCGGGCAACTTCGCGGAGTAATCGGCGGCGCCTCCGGCACCGCGTGTTGATGCTCGGTCTCGCTTCGCTCGAAAATCGAGGTTCGACCGGCTCTAGTCACCTGGTCGCCGCTTTGGCACTCAGCCCGCTTGCAGAACGATGTTGCTCAGCACCCGCACACCGACCGCGAGCGCGCGTTCGTCGATGTCGAAGGTGGGCTGGTGCAGGTCGAGCTGTTCGCCCTCACCGGACCACACGCCCAGTCGAGCCATCGCGCCGGGCACCTCCTCCAGGTACCAGGAGAAGTCCTCGCCACCGCCGGACTGCGGCGTGTCGGCGAGCGCGTCGGGCCCGACCGCGCGGATCGCCTCTTCGAACATCCGGGTGGAATGCTCGTCGTTGACCACGGGCGGAACGCCGCGGCGGTAGTTGAGCTGGTATCGCACGCCGGTGGGCGCCAGCAGTCCGTCGACGATCTCGTGCACCATCGGCTCCAGCAGTGACCAGGTGGCGTGATCGCCGGTGCGGACGGTGCCGGTGAGCATGCCGGTCTGCGGTATCGCGTTGGGCGCCTTGCCAGCGCTGACCGCACCCCACACCATGACGGTGCTGGTACGCGGATCGATGCGACGGCTGAGCAGCCCGGGCAGCCCGGTGATCACTGTGCCGATGGCGTAGACCAGATCGCTGGTCAGGTGCGGGCGCGAGGTGTGCCCGCCCGGCGAGTCGAGCACCAGCTCGACGGTGTCGGCGGCCGAGGTGATCGCACCCACCCGCACACCGACCCGGCCCACTTCGAGCCGCGGATCGCAGTGCAGGGCGAAGATCCGCTCCACGCCCTCCATGGCGCCGGTGGCGACCACATCGATCGCGCCGCCCGGCATCACCTCTTCGGCAGGCTGGAACACCAGCCGCACGCCCACCGGCAGATCGGCGTCGGCCAGCGCCAGCGCGGTGCCGAGCAGGATGGTGGTGTGCGCGTCGTGGCCGCACGCGTGCGAGACGCCGGGGACGGTGGAGGCGAAGCTCAAGCCGGTGAACTCCTGCATCGGCAGGGCGTCCATATCGGCGCGCAACGCGATGCGCGGGGTGTCCGGGCCGATATCGCAGATCAGGCCGGTGCCGCCGGGCAGCACGCGCGGGGTGAGGCCGGCCTTGGTGAGCCAGGTGGCGACGAATTCGGTGGTGCCGAACTCGGTGCGGGACAGTTCCGGGTTGGCGTGGATGTGGCGGCGCCACTGGATCAGGTCGACGGTGTGCTCGGCCAGCCACGCGTCGACCACGTCCTGGCCGGTCCGCGCTGCGTTCGATAGGGCGGCGCCCCCGGTGGTCTTCATGGTCACGCGCGCTGCCTCTTCCGGGCCCTTCGCTCGCGCCGCCGGGCTACTCACCGAATTTCCTCCTGTCGCTGAACGAGCCGTTGCAACAACCTGTCCCTGTGTAGTGCATCGCCGGCAACCGCGATCGCGGTACGCGCGAGCGCCGTCGCCGCATCGATCACCGCTCGGTCGGCCGAGGCGTTGACGCTGGCCGCGGCGAAACCGGGCTGATGCGTCACCGCGCCATCGGCATCGATCCCGATGACCGGGTGTATCCCCGGGATGACGTTGGTGACGTTGCCCATGTCCGTGCTCCCGAGCGGTCGCTGCGCTTCGAGCTCGGGCGCGATCGGCGTCCGTCCCAGGCCGGCGATCTGCTCTCGATAGGCAGACAGTAGTGCCGGATCGGGGGTGAGCTCGGTATAGGTGGGCGCAAGCGTCCGTATGTCGTGGGTGCAGCCGGTCGCGAGGGCGCCCGCCTCGAAGCAATCGGATGCGCGACGCATCAGTTCGCCGAGGGATGCGGAGTCGGCTGCGCGTAGGTAGTACAGCAGTTCCGCACGTCCGGGCACGATGTTGGGGGCTACGCCGCCGTCGCCGACTATACCGTGCAGCTGCTGGCCGGGCCGCAGGTGCTGACGCAGCAGGCCGATGGCGACCTGCGCCACGGTGACCGCGTCCCCGGCGTTGCGGCCCTGCTCAGGGGCGGCGCTGGCGTGCGCTTCGCGGCCGTGGAAGACCACCGAGAGATCGGCGAGGGCCAGTGAGCGCGCACCGACGATGTCGTACGGGCCGGGATGGGCCATCATCGCCATCGCGATGTCGTCGAAGACGCCGCGCTCGAGCATCAGGATCTTGCCGCCGCCGCTCTCCTCGGCGGGCGTGCCGAGCACCACGACGGTGATGCCGAGCGCGTCGGCCACCTCGGCCAGCCCGAGCGCCGCGCCGGTGGTGCTCGCGGCGATGATGTTGTGCCCGCAGGCGTGCCCGATCTCAGGCAGGGCGTCGTACTCGGCACACAGCCCGACGGCCAGTTCGCCACTGCCGTAGCTGGCGCGGAAGGCGGTGGGCAGCCCGGCCACGCCGGTCTCGATCTCGAATCCGCGCGCGGCCAGCGTCGCGATCACCTTGGCGACGCTACGGGTCTCCTCGAAGGCCAGTTCGGGTTCGGCGTGAATCGCATGCGAGAGCCCGATCAGCTCATCGCGGGCGGCGGCGATGGCCGCGTCGGCCCGGAGCGCGAGGGCGGGGTCCGGGCGCGCGGTCCCGTCGCCGTGACGCGCGGCAGCCTCGCCGCGCCGAACGGTATCGGCGCTGCGCTGGTCGGACCGGCCGCTGCGCGGGGGTGACATGGCATTCAGTGTCGCACTGCGCACCGACCGGTCCGCAGGCCACCGTCGCGGCGGCGTGGCGGGAGTGGCCCGGCGGGGTTATCCGGCGGCGAACGCCAGGTTCTCCGGTGTGGTCGGCACGGCGAGCCCGGCCAGCGCGTTCGCGTGCAGGGCGCGCTTGATCACCGGCAGGTTCGGCTTGCGGTTGCCGGCCAGGGCCGCGGCCTGAGCGACGGCGGCGGCGACGAGCGCGTCGGCCTCGGCCTTACCGTCGACGATGCCCGCGGCGATCGCCTCGTCGGCCGGGAAGCGGTGCCCGGTGGTCATGGCCTTGACCGCGACCTGGTTGGTGAGCCGCTCGGTGAGCAGGGCGTTCATGCCGATGGTGAACGGCATGCCCAGGTGCACCTCGGGCAGGCTGTAGAAGCCGCGGTCGGCGCGCATCAGCCGGAAATCGTGCGAGGTGGCCAGCATGGCGCCCGCGCCGAAGGCGTGGCCGTTGATGGCGGCGACGGTCGCCATCGGGAAGGTCAGCAGCCGGGTGTAGATCGAATGCACGCGGTCGAGATAGCCGTGCATCTGATCCAGGTTGGCGAACAGCCAGTCGGTGTCGAGGCCGTTGCTGAAGAACTTCCCGGAGGCGGTGGTGACCAGCGCGGCGGGACCCTCGGACGCCTCGACGGTGTCGAGGTGGGCGTGGATCTCGGCGATCCAGTCCGGGTGGAAGCGGTTCTCACTGTCGGTCTGCCCCTCGTTGCCGAGGTAGAGCACGAACACATCCCCATCACGTTCCAGATACGGCATGCGTGCAGCGTATCGGTACCGGCGAGCAAGTCCTACTCACGGGTAGCAAGCGCTCGGGTGGGTTCGGTCACCTTGCGTACCCGCCCGAGGCGGCCCGGGGCCGATACAGTTGCCGTCATGCTTGCCGAACAGGCCGCCGCCGCGATCGCCGAACGGACCGGAGTGCCACGCCATCCCGTCGCGGTGGTGCTCGGATCCGGTTGGCAGGACGCCGTCATGGAGATCGGGACCCCCACCGCGTCGGTGTCGATGTCGGAGCTGCCCGGCATCGCGGTACCGACGGCGCTCGGGCATGTGGGCATGGTGCATTCGATACCCGTCGGCGAGACGCCGGTGCTGGTGCTCATGGGCCGTCAGCACCTGTACGAGGGCCACGCCCCCGATGACGTGGTGCGTCCGGTGCGCGCCGCCATCGCCGCGGGCGCGCAGACCGTGCTGCTCACCAATGCCGCCGGCGGTATCCGGCCCGGCCTGCATGTCGGCGAACCGGTGCTGATCAGCGATCACATCAACCTCACCGGCCGGACCCCGCTGTCGGGCGCGACCTTCGTGAACATGGTCGACGCGTGGGATCCGCAGCTGCGTGAGCTGGCCCGCCGGGTGGATCCGTCGCTCACCGAGGGGGTCTACGCGGGCCTGTCCGGGCCGCAGTACGAGACGCCCGCCGAGATCCGGATGCTGGCCACTCTCGGCGCCGATCTGGTGGGCATGTCCACCGTGCTCGAGGCCATCGCCTGCCGCGCCCTCGACGTCAGACTGCTCGGCATCTCCCTGGTCACCAACCTGGCCGCCGGCGTCACCGGCGAGGCGCTCTCGCACGCCGAGGTGCTGGCCGAGGGCCGGGCGGCGGCGCCACGCCTGGGCAAACTCCTGCGTGGCGTGCTGGAGCAGCTGTAGATGCTGCGCTTCGGGACGGCAGGATTGCGCGGGCCACTACGCGAGGGCCCCGACGGCATGAACGTGACCACGGTGAGCCGGGCCACGGCAGGAATCGCGGACTGGCTGCGTGAGCGCTGCCTCGGCGGCGGCCGGGTGATCGTCGGCCGCGACGCGCGCCACGGCTCGGCCGAGTTCGCCACCGCGGCCGCCGAGATCTTCGCCGCCGCCGGCTTCCCGGTGACGCTGCTGCCCGAACCCCTGCCCACCCCGGTGACGGCCTTCGCGGTGCGCGAGCTGGGCGCGGTGGCCGGCGTCCAGATCACCGCGTCGCACAATCCGGCCACCGACAACGGCTACAAGGTCTACCTCGACGGTGGCGCCCAGCTCCTGGCACCGGCCGACACCGAGATCGAAGCCAGGATCGAGGCGGTGACCGAACCGATCCCGCGCACTCCGGTGGCGCCGTCGGATGCCGATCTGGTGCGCCGTTACCTCGACCGGGTGACCGCGTTGCCGACGGTGATCGGCGGGCCGGGCGAGCGCGCGACCATCCGGATCGCGCTGACCCCGCTGCATGGCGTCGGTGGCGACACGGCCCGAGCCGCGCTGACCGCCGCCGGTTTCACCGACCTGCACGTGGTGGAGGAACAGTTCACCCCCGATCCGGACTTCCCGACCGTCGCCTTCCCGAACCCGGAGGAGCCGGGCGCGACGGATCTGCTCGTCGCCCTGGCCGAGCGCGTCGGCGCCGATCTCGCGATCGCCCTCGACCCCGACGCCGACCGATGCGCGATCGGTGTACCCGGCCCCGATGGCAGGGTGCGGATGCTGCGCGGCGACGAAACCGGTGTCCTCCTGGCCGATTACGTGCTGCACCACGCACCGGCCGATGCCCTGGTCGCCACGACGATCGTGTCCTCGCGGCTGCTGTCGCGGCTGGCGCCCGCGCGCGGCGCCCGCTACGCCGAGACGCTGACCGGCTTCAAATGGCTGGCCCGCGCGGGCGACGGGCTCGTATACGCCTACGAGGAAGCTATCGGGCACTGCGTCGATCCGGCCACGGTGCGCGACAAGGACGGCATCTCCGCGGCCGTGCTGGCCGCCGATCTGGTGGCGCGGCGGAAGGCCGCGGGGCGCACCTTGCTGGACGAACTCGACGCCTACGCGGTCGAATTCGGGGTACACGCGGGCGATCAGGTCTCATTGCGGCTCGCCGATCAGGCGAGTGCGGCGGCGTTGCTGGCGCGGCTGCGCGCGACGCCGCCGGACGTCATCGCCGGGACGCCCGTGCGGGTCACCGACCTGAGCACCGCGCGCGGCCGGATGCGTACCGACGCACTGATTTTCGAGGGCGAGTCGGCGCGAGTGGTCATCCGGCCGTCCGGGACCGAACCGAAGCTCAAGTGCTATCTCGAGGTCGTGCGGCCCGTCGCTGGGCCAGGTGACCTCGGGCAGGCGAGAGCGATTGCCGCGCAACAGCTCCGCGAACTGCGCGCCTACTGCGAGGCGCTGGGCGAATCATCGTGAGCACACGAACGCACGTCCCAGCGACGACCTCAGACGCGTAGCTGGGGCTCGAACCGCTGAGAGCTCTGACCGCCGAGCGCTTCTCGAACCGCACAGCTCGAACTGCTGAGCGCAGCTCGAACAGCTCTGCGGCCCGAATCGCTCAGCGCGGCCCGAATTGCCGGTCGCCGGCGTCACCGAGACCGGGCACGATATAGGCGTCGGCATTGAGGCCGGTGTCGATGGCCGCGGTGATCAGCTGCACCGGCAGGCCGGAATCCTCCAGCAGCGCAACCCCTTCCGGCGCCGAGACGACGCACAGCGCCGTGATGTCGGTGGCGCCGCGACCGGCCAGCAGTTCCAGGGTGTGCCGCATGGACCCGCCCGTGGCCAGCATCGGGTCCAGCACGAACACCGGAATCCCGGACAGATCGGCCGGCAGCGATTCCAGGTACGGCACCGGCTGATGCGTCGTCTCGTCGCGGGCGATGCCGACGAAGCCGACCCGCGCATCCGGGATGAGTGCTGCAGCGGCGTCGACCATTCCGAGCCCGGCCCGTAGCACCGGCACCAGCAGCGGGGGCTGCGCCAGCCGCGCGCCCTCGGTGACGGTGATCGGCGTGTTGATGTCGAACCGGGTCAGCGGCGCGTCGCGCAACGCCTCGTAGATCAGCAGGCCCGTCAAGTCCCGCAACGCCGAACGAAACGCCGAGTTGGGGGTGCGCTCGTCCCGCAGAACGGTCAGCAGAGCCGCGGCGAGCGGGTGATCCACAGTGTGCGTACGCATGAAGGAACGATAAAGTCGGATCAGGGTTCGCCGCCGTAGTCGCCGAAAACTTTTTCCGACGATCTGGAACCGATCGGCGGATCGCTGCGTCGAATCAGGTAGATGACATACTCTGCCCGGAAACGAAGACGATGGGGGAAGCTCTGATGAAGAGGATCTCAGCGGATACCGAGGGCATCGCCGCGTACGGTGCCACCGCCGGGGTGATGGCGGGCGAGCTCGCGGCGGCGGGAGCGGGAGCCGCCGGTGCGGGCCCGGCGCTACTGGGTCCGATCTTCGGTCTGATCGGCGGTGATTTCCTGGCCGCGTATGCCGCCACCCACGCGGGCCATGTCGCCGCGATCGGCCAGCTGTCGGCCGTGGTGTCGAGCATGAGCACCGCAGCGGTGGGTGCGGCGGCCAACTACGCGGGCACCGACACCGATATCGCCGACTCGCTGCGGACCACGTCCGCAGAAGGGTGAGCCGGTGATCGACATCAATGTGCTGGCGAAACCGATCTTCGATCTGCTCGCCAGTTTCGGTACCGGTGTGCTTCCCGTCGGCGGCCCCGGCGACGCACTGCGCACCACCTCGACCGCGATCGACCAGGTGCACGAGCTCGGCCGCAACAGCATCAACCAGATGAACAGCGTGTGGGACGGTAAGGGCGCCGACGCGGCGACCTCCAAGGCGCTGCGCGTGCAGACCAGCGCGGCCACCATCTCCGACCGCGGCAACGAAATGTCGACCGTCGTCGGCCAGGCCGCGGCCGAGGTGGAGACCGGGCAGAAGGATCTCACCGCCATCGCGCAGTCGTTCGTCGACACCGCGGTGGCCGCGGGCCCGACGCTGACCACTCCGGTCGGACTGAGCATGCTCGTCGGCTCGGCCATCGACCATCTCGGTCAGGCCCTCGGCGTGGTCGGCCGAGTGCAGAACGAGCTGTCCACGCACACCGCCTCGATGCAGCAGCTGGCCCCGCCGCCGTCGACCGCGCCCGCCAGCGTGGCCGCGCCGGTCAGCGCGGCCACCTCCGGCCTCGGCTCGATGGCTTCGGGTGTCATGGGCACGGCGGGCTCGATGCTCAGCACGGTGATGAGCTCGCCGTCCACAAGCTCGGGCTCGCGCAGCAGCAGCTCCGGCAGCCGGACCGCCACCAGCTCGTCGTCGAAGTCCGGTTCCGGCACCACCGGCAGCGGCAAGGCCACCGGCGAGGGCGTCATGATCACCCTGCCCGACGGCAGCCAGGTCGAAGCGCCCAACGAGAAGGCCGCCACCGCGGTGAAGGCCGCGATCGGCGCGGTCGGCACGCCCTACGTCTGGGGCGGCAACACCCCGGGCGCGGGCATCGACTGCAGCGGCCTGACGAAATACGCCTACGGCGAGGCAGGCGTCGAACTGCCGCGTCTGGCGCAGGAACAGCACATCGGACACACCCAGGTGTCCCCCGGCGACCTCATGCCCGGCGATCTGGCGGTCTGGGACGGCCACGTCGCCATGGTCGTCGGCAACGGTCAACTCGTCGAGGCCGGCGACCCGGTCTCCATCAGCGCGATCCGAACGGAGAACTTGGACATGGAGTTCTACGGCTTCTACAGGCCCACCGAATGAGCGAACAGCCGACGCCCGCCATCCCCAACGTCACGGTGGCGGCCAGCAGCAACCGATCCGGCACCATCTCGGTGCGCGCCACCGACCAGGGGATGCCGGTGGAGATCAAGTTCGAGCGCAGCGAATACCGTTACGGCGCACAGGCTCTCGCCGCGGAGATCCTGCGGCTCACCCAGCGCTCCACCGTCGCCGCCAAGGCTCGCCGCCGCGAGGTGCTCGCCGAGTCGGGCATGCCCGACGACATCCTCGACCGGCTCGGGCTGCCGACGCGCCAGCAGGCGGTGGACGAGCTGGACCGCATCGATGACGCCGACACTGGACAGACGAGCTGGATGAGGCCGGTATGAGCGCGGAAATGGACGCCCTGGTCGCCGGGGCCACGCAGAAACTCGAGGCGCTCGAGGCCGCGCTGTACGGCCTCAAGCAGGTGCGCGGGCGTTTCACCACCGAAGACGGCATGGTCAGCGCCGAGGTGAACAGCGACGGCGCGCTGGTCGCGCTGTCGCTGGCGGAAACGGTCACCTCGCTGCCGCCGGCCGAGGTCTCCCAGCTCATCATCTGGGCCTGCCGGCAGGCCGCCGAGGACGCCGGCGGGCAGCGCTCGAACGTCGTTGCCGCACTGAACGAGTCGTTCGCGGCCGACTCGCCGACCGCCACGGGCACCGTTGGGGCCAGCCCGGATAGTGCCTGAGCCAGAAGCTCGATAGGCTTCGGCACATGGCTTCTGGAGACATCGTCCCGATCGAGCTCGGTCTGACCGACGGCGATCTCGTCACCCTGTGGGCACCGCGCTGGCGTGACGGTGACGACGAGTGGGAGGCGTTCCTCGGCCACGAGGACGCCCTCTACGGGTTCGAGTCGGTCGCCGAACTAGCGGCGTTCATCCGGACCGATACCGACAACGATCTGGTCGACCATCCGGCCTGGAAGGTCGTGGCCGGGTTGTCGGCGGTGGAACTGGAGCCGGAGGACAACTTCACCTTCGACCTGATCGGGGTTCCCGAGCTGGTCGCGAGCGATCCGGACGCCGAGATCGTCGCCGAACTCGAGGACACCCTCGCCATGGTGCGCAATATCGGCGAGGTGTGCGAGCTGGAGGTGGTGACCAAGTTCTTCGGCTCGCATCCGGTGCTCGGCGCGCTGCCCAGCGGCATCAACGCCTTCGTCGGCCGCGACGGTGAGGAGCTCTGGGATCAGATCGGCGCGGCCATCGCCAAGGACTGGGACGCCGTCGTCGATGCCATCGACTCGGTGGTGCAGACCCCCGACGTGGATGCCGACGCCGTCGCGGTGGCCGAGGCCGAGCTGCTGGCCGCCGAGGAGAACGTGGTCGAAGCCGACGACGCGGCCGATGCCGACACCGATTACGAGCCGGTCGACCTCACCGCGGACAACGACGAAGCCGAAGAGGACGTCGAAGACGACGAGGACGAGTCGTTCTGGACCGAGGTCGGCATCGACCCGATCAAGATCGTCACCGGCGAGGGCACCTACTTCACGCTGCGCTGCTACCTCGACGACGAGCCGATCTTCCTCGGCAGCAAGGGCTCCATCACCGTGTTCAACTCAGAGCGCGCGCTGGCCCGCTACCTGGCCGACGATCACGAACACGATCTGGCCCGGGTGTCCACCTTCGGTGAGGTGCAGACCGCGGCAGTGGACGGCTCGCTCGAGGTCGAGGTCACCGACGAGAACGTCTACGTGCTGCCCGGCCTGGCCGAGGACCTCGGCGACGGCCCCGAATCGGTCGATATCGAACAACTCGACCTGGCCGTCGAACTGTTCACCGACGCCGCCGACTACGCCGACGACGACACCGTGGAGCAGGGCCTGGCCCAGTCCACCCCGCTCGGCTGGTACGTCTCCTACCTGCTGAACCCGGACCCGTCCCGGATGGCGCCCAACCCGCCGTTCACCGCCGAAGCGAAGGCCTGGCGGGAGCTGGAACGCAACTTCGAGTCGCGACTCGACCCGCAGTGATCCGCACCGGCTGGACCGGGCGTCGGTATCACGCCCGGTTCAGCCGGATCCAGATCTGCTCGGCCCGCCCGAGCAGGCGGCCGTCGGCGCCGTAGACGGCGGTGGAGGCGAACGATTTGCGTCCCTGTTCGCCCTGGTCGGCGCCCACGACGACGCACTTCTCCCCCACCTCGGGCAACGCGAACACACTCGCGGTCATCGATCCGAGCAGCGCCGGACGCTCCAGCATCTCCGGCAAGGCCCAGCCACCCGGGCAGTCCATCGCGGCCCACAGCAGCGTCGGGTCGATCGGCAGCGAATCGCCGGGCACCCACGGCGCGGCGACCACACCTGGTCGTACCGCGCCGGGCGCGAGCCCCAGCCCGTCGCGGCGGGCGGTTCCGCAGACGAAGCAGTACCGGAACATCTCGCTGTCGTTGCGGTAAGCCACGGAGGCCGCGTCGGCGTCGGCGAAGGTCACCGCGTCCGGAACCGTGCGCTCGAATGCCCCGGCCGCGGCTTCGGCGATGACGGTGGCGTCGTCGTACAGCCCGTCCGTGCGCAGCACCAGCGGCACATCGAGCGGCGCGGGCGCCCGCAGCGTCACCCGAACGGGCGCCGCGTCGGCCGAGGCGATCGCGTCCGGCCCCTGAGACTGTGCAACGGCAGCACAGTGGCGTGCGACCAGGCCGGCCACATAACCACCGTTGCCGGAGCCGGAAGGACCATTGAACCGGGCAGAAATCCGCAATTCCGTCACGAATTCAAACTAACCGTTGCCCGTCTCGGCATACGGTGCGCACCCGGCGATCGGTCCCTGCCCCGGCCCGCTGACGCGCCGGACCAGCTCGGCCCGGGGCGTTCACGAAGTCTGCGGCCATCCCCGGCAACACGCCTCCCGGCCCCTACCCCAGCAGCACCGCATACCCCGGCTTGATGATGTCGTCGATGATGCGCAGCCGATCCGGGAACGGGATGAACGCCGACTTCATCGCGTTGATGGTGAAGCGTTCCAGATCGCTCCAGCCGTAACCGAAGGTGTCGACCAGTTTCAGCATCTCCGCGCTCATGGTGGTGTCGCTCATCAGCCGGTTGTCGGTGTTGACGGTGACGCGGAAGCGCAGCCGGGCCAGCAGGTCGAACGGATGCTTGTCCAGCGAGGGCACCGCGCCGGTCTGCACATTCGACGATGGGCACAGCTCCAGCGGGATGCGCATATCCCGCACGTAGTTGGCGACCACGCCCAGCCGGGCATCCTCGACCGCACCCGGTACGTGGATGTCGTCGGTGATGCGCACGCCGTGGCCGAGCCGGTCGCAGCCGCAGAACGCGAGCGCCTCGTGGATGGACGGCAGGCCGAACGCTTCGCCCGCGTGGATGGTGAAGTGGGCGTGGTTGGCGCGCAGGTATTCGAAGGCGTCGAGGTGGCGGGTGGGAGGGTAGCCGGCCTCGGCACCGGCGATATCGAACCCGCCGACGCCCTGGTCGCGGAACCGCACCGCCAGCTCGGCGATCTCGCGCGAGCGGGCCGCGTGCCGCATGGCCGTCAGCAGGCAGATCGCGACGATGGGCGTGCCCGCAGCCTCGGCCACTGCCATCCCCTCACGCAGACCTTCCAGCGTGTGCTCGACCACCTCGTCGAGGGTGAGCCCGGCTTCCAGATGTTGTTCGGGCGCGAACCGCACCTCGGCGTAGACGACGCCGTCGGCGGCCAGATCCTCGACGCATTCGCGCGCCACCCGGCGCAGCCCCTCCGGGGTCTGCATCACGGCCACGGTGTGGCTGAAGGTTTCCAGATAGCGTTCCAGCGATCCGCTGTCGGCGGCTTCGCGGAACCAGGCGGCCAACGCGTCGGCGTCGGTGGCGGGTAGCTGGTCGTAGCCGCAGTCGGCGGCGAGTTCGAGCACCGTGGCGGGGCGCAGACCACCGTCGAGATGGTCGTGCAGCAACGCCTTGGGCGCTTGGCGGATCGAGGCAAGGGTCAACGGCATCGGTCCAGTCATGTCCTGACGGTAGCCGCAGCGCGCCGAATCGGCAGCGGAGTGAGGCGTGGCGGTGGTCTCGGTGCGCCGCCGGTCTGGCGTCGATCAGTTCCCGATGCGGTCCAGGAACAGCGGCGGGGAGGCACCGTGGTCGCCGTCGGGGTCGATAGTTACGGCCGCGGTCACCGCCGCGACCGCATCCGGCAGCGCCTCGGGCGTATCGGTGTGCAGCGTGAACAGCGGACTGCCCGCACGCATCCACTCACCGACGCGCGCGTGCAGCTGCACTCCGGCGCCGGCCTGCACCGGATCGCCTTGCCTGGTCCGCCCCGCGCCCAGCCGCCAGGCCGCGATGCCCACGCCCATGGCGTCGAGCCGAGTGAGGACGCCGTCCGCGTCAGCGCAGACGGTCTCGGTGTCGGTGGCCCGCGGCAGCGGTGCGTCCGGATCGCCGCCCTGGGCGCGGATCATCGCCTTCCAGTGGTCCATGGCGCGGCCGTCGGCGAGCGCGGCGGCGGGGTCGGTGTCGATACCGGCGAGGGCGAGCATTTCCCGCGCCAGCGCCAACGTCAGCTCGACCACGTCGGCGGGCCCACCACCGGCCAGCACCTCGACGGCTTCGGCGACCTCGAGCGCATTGCCCGCGGTGCGACCGAGCGGAACATCCATCCCGGTCAGCAGCGCGACGGTGCGCACGCCCGCGTCCTCCCCCAGCTCGACCATCGTCGCCGCCAGTTCCCGCGCCTGCTCGACGTTCTTCATGAACGCGCCCGAGCCGACCTTCACATCCAGCACCAGCCCACCGGTGCCCTCGGCGATCTTCTTACTCATGATCGAGCTCGCGATCAGCGGAATGGACTCGACGGTTCCGGTGACGTCACGCAGTGCGTAGAGCCGCTTGTCGGCCGGCGCCAGATCCGCACCGGCCGCGCACACCACCGCGCCCGCGGCCGGGTCGGCGAGGATCTCGCGCATCCGGGGCACACTGAGATCGGCCTGCCAGCCGGGGATGGATTCGAGTTTGTCCAGCGTGCCTCCGGTGTGGCCGAGGCCGCGCCCGGACAGCTGCGGCACCGCAGCACCGCACGCGGCGACCAGCGGCGCGAGCGGCAAGGTGATCTTGTCGCCGACACCGCCGGTGGAATGCTTGTCGACGGTCGGGCGGGGCAGGTCGGTGAAGTCCATCCGCTGCCCGGAGGCGATCATCGCCGCGGTCCAGCGCGCCGTCTCCCGCGGCGTCATCCCGCGCAGCAGCACCGCCATGGCCAGCGCCGACATCTGCTCGTCGGCCACCTCGCCGCGGGTGAAGGCGTCGATCACCCAGTCGATCTGCTCGTCGGAGAGCTGTCCGCCGTCGCGTTTGGTGGTGATGATGGATATCGCGTCCAGTGCCGTCACGATCGTCAGTCTCGCAGCCGCCGAGCCGGCTCGCCGGGGAAAGCGCCGCCGTGTCCCCACGGGCCGAGTCCGTTCTCAGCGCTGCCCGGCGTCCAGATCGTCCGGTCCGAACGCGTCCGGCAGTAGCTGCGCCAACCGCACCGCGCCCTGCCGATGATCCACCAGCAGATCCGCCCCACCGAACTCGTAGAGCACCTGACGGCAGCGCCCGCACGGCATCAGGATTTCGCCCCGGGAATCGCTCACCGATACCGCCAGTAAGCGGCCCCCACCGGTGCTCTGAAAGTTACCGACGAGTACACATTCGGCACACAGGCCGAGACCGTATGAGACATTTTCCACATTGCAACCGCTCACAATTCGGCCGTCGGCACAGAGAGCCGCCGCACCGACCGGAAAGCGCGAGTACGGAGCATGCGCATTGCGCATTACTCCAATTGCATTGTCACGCAGGAGTTTCCAGTCGATTTCGGTCATTCCGAACTCCCCTCGAGCCGGCCGCACCAGGGCATGGACGGACCACCGCACAACCCCTCACCCACCGGGAAAGGTAACCCTAACCTACCGGAAATGCACGCAACGCGCGGCACTCCGAATTAGTTCCGCGATTCGGAGAGGATTAGAGTCCAACAACAGATCGGTTCAGGTTCCCGGCGGCGGGCCGGAGCGCAGCCACAAGCGAAAAACTCCTGGTGGCCGCGAGCTGGTTTGCACCGGATTTCCGGCTCGAAGCGCCGGCGTCGGATCTGCGACCGGGTCCATCAACGACGTTGGAGGCACCGCACTCTATGACCACGATAGAAGCTCCGGCTCAGCCGAAGCGGAAGACGCTGTACCGAGGCGACCCCGGAATGTGGTCCTGGGCGCTGCACCGGATCACCGGTGTGACCGTCTTTTTCTTCCTCTTCGTGCACGTCCTGGACACCGCCCTGGTGCGCGTCAGCCCCGCCACCTACGACGACGCGATCGAGACCTACAAAACGCCGATCGTCGCCCTCATGGAGATGGGCCTGGTCTTCTGCGTACTGTTCCACGCGCTCAACGGTGTGCGAGTGATCCTGGTGGACTTCTGGTCCAAGGGCCCGCGCTACCAGCGCCAGATGCTCTGGGGCATCCTCGGCCTGCTGGCCGTGCTACTCGTGCCCGCCATCGGCCGGATGTTCTACCTACTGTTCACGGAGCACTGATCCATATGACCGCACCTGTACTCGGCAAGTCGTATGACCGCCCGGCGAGCCTGGATCTGCCCCGCTCCCCGCGCGCTCGCGCCAACAGCAACTTCGAGAAGTACGCGTGGCTGTTCATGCGCTTCTCCGGCCTGGCACTGATCGTGCTCGTCCTCGGCCACATGTCGATCATGCTGCTGCTCGACGGCGGCGTGAAGCGGCTCAACTTCGCCTTCGTGGCCGGCCGCTGGTCCAGCCCGTTCTGGCAGATCTGGGACCTGGCCATGCTGTGGCTGGCCCAGCTGCACGGCGGCAACGGGCTGCGCACCGTGATCGCGGACTACTCCCGCAAGGACTCGACCCGCTTCTGGCTGAACACGCTGCTGGTGCTGTCGATGATCCTGGTCATGGGCGTCGGCACCTACGTCATCTTCACCTTCGACCCCAACATCAGTTAGGAACAGGCCACCTCCGATGAGTGAATCCCGGATTCAGGAGCACCGCTACGACGTCGTCATCGTCGGCGCCGGTGGCGCGGGTATGCGTGCGGCGATCGAGGCCGGGCCCCGGGCGCGCACCGCGGTGCTGACCAAGCTGTACCCCACCCGCAGCCACACCGGCGCGGCGCAGGGCGGCATGTGCGCGGCGCTGGCCAACGTCGAAGAGGACAACTGGGAGTGGCACACCTTCGACACCGTCAAGGGTGGTGACTACATCGTCGACCAGGACGCCGCCGAGATCATGGCCAAGGAGGCCATCGACGCGGTGCTCGACCTGGAGAAGATGGGTCTGCCGTTCAACCGCACCCCCGAGGGCAAGATCGACCAGCGCCGGTTCGGTGGCCACACCCGCGATCACGGTAAGGCCCCGGTCCGCCGGGCCTGCTACGCCGCCGACCGCACCGGCCACATGATCCTGCAGACGCTGTACCAGAACTGCGTCAAGCACGACGTCGAGTTCTTCAACGAGTTCTACGCCCTCGACCTGGTGCTCACCGAGACCGAGCGCGGTCCGGTCGCCACCGGCATCGTCGCCTACGAGCTCGCCACCGGCGACCTGCACGTCTTCCACGCCAAGTCGATCGTGTTCGCCACCGGCGGCTCGGGCCGGATGTACAAGACCACCTCGAACGCGCACACCCTGACCGGCGACGGCATGGCCATCGTGTTCCGCAAGGGCCTGCCGCTCGAGGACATGGAATTCCATCAGTTCCACCCGACAGGCCTGGCCGGACTGGGCATCCTCATCTCCGAGGCGGTCCGCGGTGAGGGTGGCATCCTGCGCAACGCCGACGGCGAGCGCTTCATGGAACGCTACGCCCCCACCATCAAGGACCTCGCGCCGCGCGACATCGTCGCCCGCTCGATGGTGCTCGAGGTGCTCGAAGGCCGCGGCGCCGGACCGAACAAGGATTACGTCTACATCGACGTCACCCACCTCGGCGAGGACGTGCTCGAGGAGAAGCTGCCCGACATCACCGAGTTCTCCCGCACCTACCTCGGTGTGGACCCGGTGAAGGAACTGGTGCCGGTGTTCCCGACCTGTCACTACGTGATGGGCGGCATCCCGACCCGCATCCGCGGCGAGGTGCTGCGCAACAACACCGACATCGTGCCCGGCTTGTACGCCGCCGGCGAATGCGCCTGTGTCTCGGTGCACGGCGCCAACCGCCTCGGCACCAACTCGCTGCTCGACATCAACGTCTTCGGCCGTCGCGCGGGCATCGCCGCCGCCGAATACGCCGAGCGCACCGAGTTCGTCGACATGCCGGAGAACCCGGCCAAGATGGTGCAGGACTGGCTCGCGCTGATCCTGTCCGACCACGGCAACGAGCGGGTGGCCGACATCCGCACCGAACTGCAGCGGTCGATGGACAACAACGCCTCGGTGTTCCGCACCGAGGACACGCTCAAGCAGGCCCTCACCGATATCCACGCGCTCAAGGAGCGGTACTCGCGGATCACGGTGCAGGACAAGGGCAAGCGCTACAACAGCGATCTGCTCGAGGCCGTCGAACTCGGCTTCCTGCTGGAGCTGGCAGAGGTCACCGTCGTCGGCGCGCTCAACCGCAAGGAATCGCGCGGCGGCCACGCCCGCGAGGACTACCCGGATCGCGACGACGTGAACTTCATGCGCCACACCATGGCCTACAAGGAGGGCACGGACCTGCTGTCCGACATCCGCCTCGATTTCAAGCCGGTGGTGCAGACCCGCTACGAGCCGATGGAGCGTAAGTACTGATGACTGCTGTTGCCGAAGCACCCTCTTCGCAGAAGCCGGCTCCGGTTCCCGAGGGTTCGACCATGATCACCGTGAAGGTGGCCCGGTTCAACCCGGAGGACGACAAGGGCGCGCACTGGGAGTCGTTCCAGGTGCCGGTCCTGCCGACCGACCGCTTCCTGAACGTGCTCATCTACATCAAGTCCTACCTGGACGGCACGCTCACCTTCCGGCGTTCCTGCGCCCACGGTGTGTGCGGTTCCGACGCCATGCGGATCAACGGTGTGAACCGGCTGGCCTGCAAGGTGCTGATGAAGGACATGCTGCCCAAGAACGGCAAGTCCATCACCGTCTCCGTCGAGCCGATCCGCGGCCTGCCCGTGGAGAAGGACCTCGTCGTCGACATGGAGCCGTTCTTCGACGCGTTCCGCGCGGTGAAGCCGTACCTGATCACCTCGGGTAACGAGCCGACCCACGAGCGCATCCAGAGCCAGGCCGACCGCGCCCGGTTCGACGACACCACCAAGTGCATCCTGTGCGCCTGCTGCACCACGTCCTGCCCCGTGTACTGGACCGACGGCAGCTACTTCGGCCCGGCCGCGATCGTGAACGCCCACCGCTTCATCTTCGACAGCCGCGACGAAGGCGCCCGCGAACGCCTCGACATCCTCAACGACGTCGAAGGCGTCTGGCGCTGCCGCACCACCTTCAACTGCACGGACGCCTGCCCCCGCGGCATCGAGGTCACCAAGGCCATCCAGGAAGTCAAGCGGGCGCTGCTGTTCGCACGCTGAGGTTGTGGGGTCCCACCGGATCCGCTGGATGATTCACGAAGGCCGCCTTCCCCGATCGGGAAGGCGGCCTTCGCCGTTCGTGGTGCACTCCGTCTCCGTAGCGGCGACGCACCCCGCTGCTCACTGCCGGCCAGCATCCGAACTTGAAGTTTCGGGTACCCGAACATTACTATTTGGTAGTGGAGAGAGTTAGTGCTCGGCGTGGTTTTCGTGGTCTGGCGGGGATCAGCGCGGTGGTCGCCGCCTGTGTCTTGGCAGTGGGGTCCACCGGTTGCGGTGCGATCGAGGACGACGACGGGAAGCCGACGGTGCTGACGACCTTCACCGTGCTCGCCGATATTGCCGCGAACGTGGCGGGCGAACACCTGACGGTCGAATCGATCACCAAGCCCGGAGCCGAGATCCATGGCTACGAGCCGACCCCCGGTGACATCAAGAAGGCGGCGAAAGCCGACCTGATCCTGGACAACGGAATGAACCTGGAGGCGTGGTTCAGCCAGTTCGTCGAGGATTCCGAGGCCGCGCACGTGACCGTCAGCGACGGTGTCGCGCCGATGAGCATCACCGAGGATGCCTACCAGGGCAAACCCAATCCGCACGCCTGGATGTCGCCGCTGAACGTGCGCACCTACGTCGACAACATGGTCACCGCGTTCAGCGAACTCGACCCGGACCACGCCGCCGATTTCCGTGCCAACGGCGACAAGTACAAGGCCGAATTGCAGCGGGTCAACGATGAGCTCGTCGCCGATTTGAGTGTGCTTCCACAGCATCAGCGGGCGCTGGTCACCTGCGAGGGCGCGTTCTCCTACCTCGCCCGCGACGCCGGCCTGACCGAGAAGTACATCTGGCCGGTCAACGCCGAACAGCAGGCCACGCCGCAGCAGATCACCTCGGCGATCGAGTTCGTCCGCGCCAACCAGGTGCCCGCCGTGTTCTGCGAATCCACCGTCTCCGACGCGCCGATGCGCCGCGTCGTCGAGGCCACCGGCGCCACCTTCGGCGGCGTGCTGTACGTGGATTCGCTGTCCGCACCCGACGGCCCGGTGCCGACCTACCTGGAGCTGATCCGCCACGACGCCGACCTGATCGGCGCGGCACTCACCGGGAGCAAGCCATGAGCGACCGACCAGCCATCGAGGTCCGGGACGTCACCGTCCATTACGGCTCGGTGCTCGCGCTCGACGCGGTCGACCTGACCGTCGAATCCGGACGGGTGTGCGGGCTCATCGGCATGAACGGGTCCGGCAAATCGACGCTGTTCAAGACGATCATGGGCCTGGTCACCCCCGATCGCGGCACGGTCCGCATCGGTGGCGGCACCCCCGCGGCGGCCCGCAAAGCCGGTGTGGTCGGCTACGTTCCGCAGAGCGAGGACGTCGACTGGTCGTTCCCGCTGTCGGTGCGTGATGTGGTGACCACCGGCCGCTACGGGCGGATGGGATTCACCCGGCGGGCCCGTCGCAGCGATCGCGAGGCCGTCGACCACGCGCTCGAGCGGGTCGAACTCACCGAGCTCGCCGACCGGCAGATCGGCCAGCTCTCCGGCGGCCAGCGCAAACGCGCATTCGTCGCCCGCGGGATCGCCCAGGGCGCCACCGTGCTGCTGCTGGACGAGCCTTTCGCCGGCGTCGACAAGCGTTCCGAGGCCACCATCACCGGACTGCTGCGCGAACTGGCGGCCGACGGCGCGACCGTGCTGGTATCGACCCACGACCTGCACGCGCTGCCCGGGCTGGCGGACGAAGCGGTGCTGCTCATGCGCAAGGTGTTGATGCACGGCGACCCGGATGAGGCGCTGCGGCCCGAAAGTCTCGCTCTCGCTTTCGGTCTCGACGTCATGGGACAGCGGTGAGTGCAATGGATCTGGTCGATTTCTTCGTGGACCCGCTGCGCTACGAATTCATGGTGCGAGCGCTGGCCACCAGTGTGATCGCGGCCGTGGTGTGTGCGGTGCTGTCGTGCTGGCTCGTACTGATCGGCTGGTCGCTGATGGGCGACGCCGTCTCGCACGCGGTGCTGCCCGGTGTGGTGCTGGCCTACATCGTCGGCGCGCCGTTCGCGGTGGGCGCGGTGATCTTCGGTTTTCTGGCGGTGGCGTTGATCGGGGTGGTGCGCGACACCAGCCGGGTGAAGGAGGACGCCGCCATCGGCATCGTGTTCACCACGCTGTTCGCGTTCGGTCTGGTGCTGGTGTCGGTGACGCCGAGTCAAACCGACCTC
Source organism: Nocardia cyriacigeorgica (assembly GCF_005863245.1). GTDB lineage: Bacteria > Actinomycetota > Actinomycetes > Mycobacteriales > Mycobacteriaceae > Nocardia > Nocardia cyriacigeorgica_C. The sequence goes on from NZ_VBUT01000001.1 coordinate 130,264, forward strand.
AACCACATCATTTTCGGCAATCTGCTCGGCGTGAGCCGCTCGGATCTGGTGCAGATCGCGATCCTGGCCGCGATCGTGTTCGCCGCGCTGGTGCTCAAACGACGCGACTTCACCCTCTACGCCTTCGATCCCACCCACGCCCACGCCATCGGCATGAGTCCGCGGCTGCTCGGCGCCGGGTTGCTCGGGCTGCTGGCGTTGACCTCGGTCGTGGCGTTGCAGGCGGTCGGGGTGATCCTGGTGGTGGCGATGCTGATCATCCCGGGGTCGACCGCGTATCTGCTGACCGATCGGTTCGGGCGCATGCTCGTCATCGCGCCGGCCGTGTCGGCGGCGTGTGCCGTGATCGGGCTGTACCTGAGCTACCACCTCGATACCGCCTCGGGCGGGATGATCGTGGTCACCCAGGGCGTCGCGTTCGCGGCGGTGTACCTGTTCGCGCCGCGCCACGGGGTGATCGGCGCCCGGATCGCGGCGGCGCGACGCAAGGCGGCCGGGGTCGCCGTCGCTCCCTGATCGGTGCCGTCCCGGTCGGACTCTCAGGAGTCGTGCGTCCGGCCGCGACCCTGTGGCGCCGAGCCGATGCGGTGCGCAGCTGAGCCATCGCCGAATGCCGCCGAGCCGATGCGAAGCGCCGCCGGCTCGCCACCATCTGATCCGGCGCCGATGTGATGCCGCCTCGAGTCGGCGCGCTACTTCGTCGAGCGATCGGATCACTGCACCGAGCCGACGCGTTGCCGCGCTGCACTGCCGTCCGATCCAGGTCGCCCGCATCTCAGGCCTCCGGAAGCGCTGGGGCACTGCGCCATTGCTCGCCGGCGACGACCACGTGGTCGAGGAACCGCAGCCCGACGGTGCGCGCGGCCTCGATCAGCAGGGTGCTCGCGCGCCGATCGTCGATGCTCGGCGAGGGGTCCCCGGAGGGATGATTGTGCGCGAGCGCGAAGGCCCGTCCGTCGTGGCGCAGCACCGTATTCAAGATCTCCCGCACCGGAACCGCCACCTGGTCGATCGCGCCCTCGGCCACGAAGACCGGCTGGCGCAGGCGATTTCGCGCGTCGCAAACCAACACGAGGAGCCGCTCCACCCTGGCGCCCGCGAACATCGGCTGCGCAATCCGGGCGACGTCGGCGGCGCCACGCAGGCATGTCGCGGTGGTGGTTTCGTGCCTGGCCCGGTTGGCCAGGTGGAAGGCGGCGATGATCGAGGCCGCTTTGGCGGCACCGACACCCGAGCGCATGGCCAGCTCCTCGGGGCGCGCGACGGCCAGCCCGGCGATACCGCCGTGCTCGGCGAGCAGTTCGGCCGCCATCTCCAGCGCGCTTTCACCGCGCCTGCCGTTGCGTAACAGCAGGGCGAGTAGTTCTCCGTCGGTGAGGGCGGCCGGGCCGAGCGCGGCCAGCCGCTCACGCGGACGCTGGCCTGTGGGCAGGTGGGCGATCGGGACCGACATCATTCCCCCTCGGTGCGACACCGGATGTTGGACGTCCCCGCATGATGCCAGCACCCACCGACAGATTTCGTTCCTGCGTCGCGGGGTCTATCTGTCGACGACGACCAGATCCGCGCTGGGCCTGCCTGCACCGGAAGCAAGCTTCTCCAGGTGCCTCAGTTGCCGCTCGTGCACCACTATGCGGCGCAGCGCTTCGTTGACGGTCGCCGCACTGGTCGAGGTGCCCATGATGGCACCCGCCGCGGCGAGCAGTTTCTGGTCGAGATCGATCCGCACGGTCGGCATGCGTCCTCCTTCGTACATTCGCCATCTTGCGCCATGAACCGGGCGAATGCGCGGTGAATGGCGCCGCCGAGACGGCTCACACACGGTCCCGGTGGCTGCATCTGCTGTCCGAGGGCACTGAATGTAGACAGTTTGCGCAGTTGAGCGTGTGTTCGTTGTCAGTGTGCCCTGGCGGTGCTTGCATCGAAGTATGTTCACCGAAGCACAGCTCTATTCGCCGGTAACCCGCACCGGTGACGGTGACGTGACGGTGCATCTGAGCGACGAGCACCCAGGCGTCCACGACCCCGAATACCGGGCGAGGCGCAACGCGATCGCCGCGCTCGCGCTCGACTACCGGCCGGGCGACCCCGTGCCGCGGGTCGAATACACCGACGACGAGCAGCAGGTCTGGCGGATCGTGTCCGCCGAACTCGCCCGCAAACACCGCAAGTACGCCTGCACCGAGGTCCTCGAGGCGGCGTCGCTGCTGGCCCTGCCCTCCGACCGTATCCCGCAGCTGGACGAGGTATCGGCAGCTCTGCGACCTTTGACCGGATTCCGCTACGTTCCGGCCGCGGGCCTGGTGCCGCTGCGCGAGTTCTTCGGCTCCTTCGCCGACCGGATCTTCCATGCCACCCAATACATCCGGCATCATTCGGCGCCCCTCTACACCCCCGAACCCGACGCGATCCACGAGGTGATCGGCCACGCGAACCAGATCGCGAGCCCCCGCTTCGCCGCGATCTACGAAACCGTCGGCACCGCCGTCACCCGCCTGGAAACCGAGCAGGCCCTGAAGTTCCTCGCCAACGTCTTCTGGTTCTCCATGGAGTTCGGCGTAGTCCGCGAACACGGCGAAATCCGTTGCTACGGCGCGGGCCTGCTCTCCTCCTACGGCGAGATAGAAGAGTTCCGCCACGCCGACCTGCGCCCCCTCGACGTAGCCGCCATGGGCACCGCCACCTACGACATCACCCACTACCAGCCCACCCTCTACTGCGCCGACTCGATCGGCGAGATCGAAGACGTGATCGGCGGGTTCTTCACCGAGATGGACGACGAGACGCCCATGCGGCTGGCTGCCGCGCGCTGACCCGCCAGGCGCGGCGAATCCGCTCGCGCCCGCTAGGCTCACCCGCGATGAACATGCGGGAACTTCGCCGCCGGGCCGGGGTGGTGGCGGCGGCAGTGCTGACGGTAGGTGTGCTGGTGGCCGGCGGCCCCGCGGTGGCGGAGCCCACGGGGACCACCGGACCGACGACGACACCGTTCACCACGCCGAACACCGACAACTGCGCGCAGCGGACCCTGCCGCCGCCGCCGATCGATCTGTCGGAGGTGCCGGAGCCGGGGCAGCCGACTCCGAAGCCGCTGCCGGTGCCGGATCCGCCGATCGGCGGGAAGCGGATGGGCGAGTGCGGGGTGGTGGTGCCCGATGGTGCGCCGCCGGTGCCCGCCGAGATCTCGGCGACGGCGTGGATGGTGTCGGATATGGACACCGGCGAGGTGCTGGCCGCCAAGGATCCGCACGGCCGGTATCGCCCGGCCAGCACGATCAAGGTGCTGCTGGCGACGGTGGCGCTGCGGACGCTCGACCTGGATACCGTCGTCACCGGCACGCAGGCCGATGCCGACGTCGACGGCACCCGGGTCGGTATCGGCCCCGGCGGCCGCTACACCAATCGCCAGCTGATGCAGGCGCTGATCATGGCCTCCGGCAACGACGCCGCGCATGCGATCGCCACGCAGCTGGGTGGCGACGACGCCGCGGTGGCGAAGATGAACGAGCTGGCGAAGTCGCTGCACGCGCTCGACACCCGCGCCGCGACGCCGTCGGGGCTGGACGGGCCAGGCATGAGCACCTCGGCCTACGATCTGTCGCTGCTGTTCCGCGAGGCGATGACGATTCCGCTGTTCGCCGAGCTGATCCACACCGAGCAGATCGATTTCCCCGGCTACCCGGCCGATCCGCGCATTCCCGGCGACAAGGACCATCCGGGTTTCCCGGTCGGCAACGACAATCATCTGCTTTACAACTACGAGGGGGCGCTCGGCGGCAAGACCGGTTTCACCGACGATGCGAGGCAGACCTTCGTCGCGGCGGCCGAGCGTGACGGCCGCCGGTTGATCGTCACCCTGTTGAAGGCCGATGTGCTGCCGATCCGGCCGTGGGAGCAGGCGGCGCGGCTGCTGGATTACGGATTCGCGCTCGACGCCGGCGAGTCGGTGGGCAGCCTGCCCGGTGCGGACACCGAAAGCGCCCCGACGGGTGTCGCGCTCGCCGCGCCACCGCAGGGATCGGAAGTCGGGCATTTGGCACAACCCCAGGGTGGCCCGGATCGTGACGATCTGCGGTGGGTGCTGGTGGTCGGCGGCGCGATCCTGGTGCTGGTGCTGCTCGGCGGAGCGCGCCGAATCGCCAGACGACGCTGAGCTCTTCGCCCTACTGCCGGCGCCGCCGCAGCAGCGAAAGCCCCAGCGCGGCAACCGCCCCCGCCCCGAAATACGTCGCCCCGCTACCGAACCGCCCGCCGTCCTGCATCCGCGGCCGGATCACCGCGGGCCCCGGCACCGGCACCTCGGCTTCGGGTTCGTTCTCCGCCGCCGTGGCGGCCCACGCGGTCGCGAACAGCACGATCCGATAGGTGATGTAGCTGAACACCATCAGACCGATCACCGAACCGAACGCCGCGCCGGCCGGGCTGCTCATCACCGATTGCAGGTAGATCGAGGCGATCATCTTGAACACCTCGAACGCCACCGCGGCCAGCGCCGCCGCCTTGGCCGCGCTGGCCAGGGTGACGACCTTCTCCCGGGGCAGGCGCGCGATCATCCACGCGAACACCGCCCACGACGCCAGCAGCGCCAGCAGCGTCGACAACAGCCACAGCACGAACCGCGCGCCGGGCACATCATGCAGCCCGACCAGGTCGAGCAGTTGCGCGCCGAGCCCACTGGAGGCCAGGCCCGACAGGCCGAGCGACACCACGAACGCCAGCGCCAGGCCGATCAGCGCACCGAGATCGTTGATCTTGGTGACGAACCAGTTGCCGTCGTCGGTCTTCTGCTCCCACTGTTCGGTCAGCGCGGCACGCAGGTTCGCCATCCAGCCGAGGCCGGTGTACAGACCGGTCAGCAGACCGATGACGCCGACCGCGGTTCGCGACCTGATGGCCTGGTCGATGAGGTCGTTGAGCTGGGTGCCCAGCTCGCCGGGGATGTTCTCGACCACTCGCTGCTCGATCTCATCGAGCAGTTCCGGGTTGCCGGCCAGCACGAAACCCGCCGCAGCGAAGGCCACCATGAGCAGCGGAAACAGCGACAGCACCGTGAAATAGGTGATGCCGGCGGCGAAGTAGTCACCGCGCTGACTCTGATATCGCCCGCCGGCCCGCACCAGATGGTCCAGCCATGGCCGCGCCGCGACCTGTCGGGAAGCCGCCGCTTTGATGTTGTCGATCAACTGCACCTGTCAGCCCCTCAGACGGACCCCGCAGTCGGCGAGAACGAGTCGAGCGGGTCAGAAACCCACTCGCTCGTAAACCTGTGCGAGGGTGTTGCCGGCGATCTCCCGCGCCCGTTCGGCACCCTTGGCGAGGATGCGGTCGAGTTCGCCCTGATCCGCGAGGTACTCTTCCACCTTCGCCTGCAATGGCGTGACAAATTCGACCAGCGCGTCGGCGACGTCGGACTTCAGATCGCCATAACCCTTGCCCGCGTAATCCTTTTCCAGGGTGACGATCGGGGTCTCGGTGAGCGAGCCGAGGATCACCAGCAGGTTGCTGACACCCGGTTTGGCTTCGGGGTCGTAGCGGATCTCGCGTTCGGTGTCGGTGACCGCGGAGCGGATCTTCTTGGCCGTCACCTTCGGATCGTCGAGCAGGTTGATCAGGCCGGCGTCGGAGGCGGCCGACTTGCTCATCTTCGCCGTCGGATCCTGCAGGTCGTAGATCTTGGCCGTGCCCTTGACGATATGCGCCTCGGGGACGACGAAGGTCTTCTTGAACCGAGTGTTGAACCGCTGGGCCAGATTCCGGGTCAGCTCGAGATGCTGGCGCTGATCCTCACCGACCGGCACCTGGTGCGGGCGGTAGAGCAGGATATCGGCGGCCATCAGCACCGGGTAGGTGAACAGCCCGACGGTCGCGTTCTCCGCGCCCTGCTTGACCGACTTGTCCTTGAACTGGGTCATCCGGCTGGCCTCGCCGAAGCCGGTGAGGCAGCTCAGCACCCAGGTCAGTTCCGCGTGCTCGGGGACCTGGCTCTGCACGAACAGCGTCGAGCGGGCCGGGTCGATGCCGATGGCCAGCAGCTGGGCGACGGCCCGGCGGGTACGCGAGCGCAGCTCCTTCGGATCCTGCGGGACCGTGATGGCGTGCATGTTCGGGATGAAGTACAGCGCGTCGTAGTCGTCCTGCATCGTCACCCAGTACTGCAGCGCACCGAGGTAGTTCCCGAGATGGAACGAGGAGCTGGTGGGCTGGATCCCGGACAGGACCCGCTGTTTGCGTTCACCGGCGGCGACGGGGCTGGAGGCAGGACTGGACATGCCCCCGATCTTCGCATGCCGCCGTCTGCCGGATCGAACCCGTTTCCCGGCGGCCCGTGACCCGGACCACGCCGTGACCGGCTCGCCCTATGATCGAATCCGTGACTGCGCAGCGGACCTACGGCGGAATCTCCGCGGACGAGCGCCGCGCGCAGCGACGTGCGGCGCTGCTGGAGGCCGCGCTCGAGATCATCGGCACCCAAGGCCTGGCCAAGCTCACCGTCTCCGGACTGTGCAGCCGCGCCGGACTCAACGAGCGGTACTACTACGAGAGCTTCGACAGCCGCGACGCGGTGCTGACCGCCCTGCTCGATGGCATCGCCGAGGAACTGGCGACGGTGATCGTCGCGGCCCTGCACGCCGCGCCCGCCGACACCAGGTCCAAGGCGCATGCGGCGATCACCGCGGGCATCCATCTGCTCACCGACGATCCGCGCAAAGCCGAGGTGGCGTTGGTGGCGGGCATGGCGACGCCGGAGCTGCGGGCCCGCACCACCGAGACGGTGCGGGTGTTCGCGCGGCTGGTCGCCACCGAGGGCGTCGAGTTCTACGGCATCACCGATCCGCAGCCGGATCCGGTGATCGATTTCCGGGCCACCTATCTGGTCGGCGGGCTGATCCAGACCCTCACCGGCTGGCTGCGCGGTGATCTGCCGATCAGCCGTGACGAACTGATCGAGCACACCACCGACGTGTTCGTGCTGCTCGGCGAGGACCTGGCGCACCGGCTCGGCTGAGCGGTGCCCCGGCGATCCTCAGAGGTGCAGTCCGACAGTGGGCAGTTCTTCCGCTTCGCCCTGGACGACCACCCGGAACACGATTTCGCGATGCCACCAGTAATCGGCCGTATCGCTCAGGGCCGCGGCGAGCCAGCCACGTTCCTGCGGCGCGTCGGCGAGCAGCTGATCGGCGTCACGGATCACCACGACATACCCTTCGGCCGAGCCGAGGCAATCGTCGAGATCACGCAGGCAGTCATCGAAGGCATCCTTGTTGGCGCCGAAGTAGTACGGGAATTGCAGCGCGGCCGCGAACTCGTCGAAGACCCCGGCCACCGTGCGCATCTTCGTGCCGCGCAGCTCCCGCACCCGATACCCGGACGGCGCCTGATAGCGGACGCCACTGAACTCCGGCGCACCCACATCGAGAGCGCCGAACACCGGCGCCGGCCCGCGCACCGCCGGTGCCGGCGACAGCCGCGGAGCCAGGAACTGCGATAACGCGATGGTCATCAGCGCATCCTCGTGAACGTTTCGTAGTGGTCACCGGTATACCAGGCCGAGCCGTCGCTTCCGGTGACGATGCGTTCGGCGTCGCGGGAGCGGCCGGGTTGCTTGGGGTTGACGTCCCATTCCTGGTAGGTGATCGCCTTGCCGTCGGCGTCCTTGGCGGGCAGGTCTCCGCCGCGGTTGTAGAACCTGTCCCCGCCCTTGGTGCCCGGCGAGTTGGCCGAGCCGGGCCAGCGTCCGGCGTCGATCTCGCGCAACGTCGCGTAGGCACGATCGGGGACGCCCGGCGCCTTGGACACCACCGGCGCGGTGGATCCGGTGCCGCGCGGCATACCGTCCGGGGTAGCCGCGCTGGTGGCGGCGGCCTTCGTCGAGGTGACCGAGCTGGTTGCGCTCTTGTCGTCGCCGCCCTGGGTTGTCAGTAGTGCGACCACCACAGCGACCACCACCGCTCCCAGCACGGACAGGATCCGGAGGACCTTCGCTTTCACAACTCCTGCTTTCGTCGGTACAGCCTGTGTTCATTCGAGAGGCTCGCCGGTGCCCGGCCGGGCTGTCGGCGAAAGGTCAGCCGGTCGCGTTCACCGGTACTGGACGGTCACCGGCGCGTGATCGGACCAGCGCTGGTCGTAGGCGTCCGCACGCTCGACGATCGCCTGTTTGGCGCGTTCGGCCAGGTCGGCGGTGGCGAGGTGATAGTCGATCCGCCAGCCGGCGTCGTTGTCGAAGGCGCGGCCACGGTAGGACCACCAGCTGTAGGGGCCGTCGCCTTCCGGATGCAGGGCACGCACGACGTCGACGTAGCCCGCGGCCAGTTGCGCGTCGATCCAGGCGCGTTCCTCGGGCAGGAAGCCGGCGTTCTTCAGGTTGCCCTTCCAGTTCTTGATGTCCCGTTCGGTGTGGGCGATGTTCCAGTCACCTGCGATCACGTAGCTGCCCGTCTTGGTGCGCAGATGGGCCGCGATCTCGGCCAGGAACCGGTATTTCTCGTCCTGCCGCTCGGTGCCCGCTTCACCTGTGTGGACGTACACGCTGGCCACGGTGACCTCGTCGAATTCGACCTCGATGAATCGTCCGGTCGCGGCGAATTCGCTGTCCGGAGTGATCGCGGTCCGCACCGCGCGCGGCGTGCGCCGCGACAGCACACCGACCCCGGCCCTGCCCTTGGCACCCGGCTCGGCGTGCGAGAGCTGCCAGCCTTGGTCGAGCGCGGGGGCCAGCGCGGCCGCGACCTGCGCGTCGGTCGCGCGGGTCTCCTGCACACAGATGATGTCGGCCTCGGTGACCGCGAGCCAGGCCAGCAGGCCTTTGCCCGCGGCGGCACGCACGCCGTTGACGTTCACTGTCGAGATGATGTGGGGCACCCGACGACCGTACAATGCAGAGCACCGACACTCCCGAGGACCATTGCGCCAGGAAGGGGTGATGACGATGACGTCAGGCACCTCCACATCCACTTCCCCACTCGTGCCCGTCAAGGCGCTGCATGTCGGGTCCGGCGACCCGGTGCTGCTGCTGCACGGATTCATGCTGTCCCCGCACTGCTGGGAGCAGGTCGCGGCCCGATTGTCCTCGAATTGCGAGGTATTCGCGCCCGCGTTCCTCGGGCACTGGGGCGGTCCCGAATACACCGGCGGCAGGCTGGGTTTCCGCGATTTCGCCGATCAGATCGAGGCGCAGCTGGACGAACTCGGTTGGCGCACCTGCCATATCGCAGGCAATTCGCTGGGCGCGTGGGTGGGTTTCGAGCTGGCGCGCCGCGGCCGGGCCCGTACGCTCACCGCGATCGCACCGGCCGGCGGCTGGGATTCCCCGTCGTTCACCCAGATACGGGTCGGCTTGAAGTTCGCCTCACTGATTCCGCTGGTGCAGCTCGGGAAACGACTCGGCGATTTCCCGGCGCACAACCGGCTCATCCAGCTGGCCGTGGGACTCCTGCTGAGCAAGAACGTCACCGCCGTGCCGCGCAACGACCTCGCCGCCATGATCACCGCAGCCCTGCATTGCCCGGCGATGGTGCCGATGATCCTCGGCAGCCTGCGCGCGTCGGCCATGGACGACGTGTCGACGCTGACGACCCCGGTGCGGCTGCTGCTGGCCGAAACCGACCGCATCATCCCCAACCGCGTCTACGCCCGCCGCTACCTGCGCCAACTCCCCGCCTCCGCGGACCGCATCATCGTCAACGGCGTCGGCCACGTCCCCATGCTCGAGGCCCCCGACCGCATCGCCACCCTCATCGCCGAGCACATCTACGCCAGCCGCAGCCACCTGCGCGCCGTGTGAGGCCGGCGAGTGCTACATCACCGAGGCGTTTCGCGAGTAGACCTCTCGCTCATGTAGCACTCGCCCTACCGGCTATCGGGTCAGGTCGGAGATCTGGGCGACGAGGTGCCACGGGCGGTTCGTGTCGGTGGTGGCTTTGCCGCTGGTGAGGATGGCTCCGGAGAGGGCGCGGGCGGAGTCGGCCCAGCCGTATTGGGTGGTCAAACCGCTGCGGCCGAAATGGGTTTGGGTGTCGCGGCCGAACTTCGAGCGGCGCGCGCCCAGTTCGAAGCCGGCGCGCGAGACGCGTCCGGCGGCGCCGGGGATGCGATGGGCGGGGCGGACGGCATCGCGCAGTGTGGTGGGTTCGATGATGCGGACGCCGTCGAGTTCGCCGCCGCGGGCGAGGATTTCGTAGAACCGGGACAGCTCGTAGGCGGTGGTCACCAGGTTGCCGGAGGGCAGTTCCGCGGTGAGGAAGGCGGCATTCGCCTCCTTCGATACCGTGCCGCCCATGCCCCCGCCGAGAGCCTTGCGGGCCAGGAACTTCGCGACTCGGGACGGTCCGGGGCCGGTTTTCACGCTCGGCACCACGTGGTCGACGTCCTCGGGGCGCACCCCGAAGTTGGTCCACCGGAAGCCGAGTGGGTCGAGAACCTGTTCGGCCAGATGGTCGCGCATCGGTTTCCCGGTCGCCCGGCGCACGAGCAGGCGTTGGATCAAACCGCTGGTCAACGCGTGGTAGACGCGGAAGCGTCCGGGCCGCCAGCTCGGCACCAGATCGGCGAGCGCCTGCACGGCGAGGTCCTCGTCGACGACCACATCGATGGCCCGGTACGGCGGTGTCATGAACGGCACGCCCGCCGAATGCGAGAGGACGTCGCCGATGGTGATGGATTCCTTGCCGTTGGCCGCGAACTCCGGAATGTATTCGCACACCCGGTCGTTCACGCCGAACGCGCCCTGCTCGATGAGCATGAACATCAGCGTTCCGGCCACGCCTTTGGCGGTGGAGAACCCGCAGAACGGGGTGTCCGGCGTGGCGAGAATCTTCTCGGCGTCCGGACCGTCGTCGGGTCCGTTGCCCCAGCCGTGGCCGATGGTCCGGTTCAGCACGACTGCGCCGTTGTGCCGCACGCACACCTGAATCGCGGGGGTGGTGCCCATCCGGTACCAGTCCTGCACCGAGGCCCATACCGCTTCGACGTCCGCGCGGGCCAGCTTCGCGGCCGACGGATCGTCTTCGTAACCGCGCGTGGTCACGGCCTCCAGATCGTCGCCGACGGTGATCAGAGCGCCAGGTAGTGCCGTCATTCGCCCGAGCTTAACCATCCACCCTGATAGGCGGCTGAGCTGCGCTGAGAGCGAGCGAAGAATGGGCGCGGGGCGGGACGGGCTCAGCCGACGAGCTCGGAGGTGGCGGTGGCGAGCGCGATCACATCGGCCTGGCAGACGGCTGGATCGGCGGCCTCATCGCGACCCCAGGAGACGTCGATGAATGCCGTGCCTTGATCCAGGAAGACACCACATTCCGGTTTGCGGGTCGACTGGCAGAAGGCGGCCCGCTGGGCAGACCCGATCGGCGGAGCGGCTTCGCCGGGACACACCATCATCAGGTTGGTGAAACCCGCGTCGACCAGCGGCTCGGTCGGATAACGCAGGACACCGGCCTCCACGTCCGCGGTCCCTGACTTCCAGGCGCAGACCCGGTAGACGCCGCGGTTGTTGTACCCGGCCGGGTCGTGGTCGGTCTGGGTGCCGCCGGTCAGGTCCGGACGTCCGAGCTGATCTGCGATGGCGTCGCAGGTGGGCAGCCCGGCGAGATCGGGGCGGGTGGGTTCGGCGACCGTGGTGGTGGCGGCCGCCGTCGACGAGCTCGTCGGTGAGGAGGCGGGGATACCCTCGTCGCCTTCGCACCCGGTGACGGCGAGTGTCGCCGCCGCGATAACGGCCGTCGCCAAGAACTTCCGCGGTGATCACATCCGCACCATGCCCCCCTGAATTCGAATCCGGCACATCAGAGTATGTCAGTGGTGCGATCGCGGGCGATCCGGGAGGACCCCCACAGATCACGGGCTCGTCTCGAGATTGTGAAACGCCAGCGCTTCATAGTGATCCGGCGTTACCGTCCGGACATGAAGCGCTCCATCGCAGGCGTTGCTCTCGGCGTCGCCGTCACTCTCATCGCTCCGCTGCCTGCACTGGCCGATACCGGTTCGTCCATTCTGCCCGGCACCGGTTCCTCATCCGGGTCGGCGAAATCCGGTTCGGCGTCCGGGTCGGCGGGATCCGGATCGTCTTCGGGGTCGGCCAAATCCGGATCGTCTTCGGGCTCAGGGAAATCCGGTTCATCGTCGGGCTCGGGCAAGTCGGGTTCGGCGGGATCCGGATCGTCCTCCGACAACGACACGGGCTCGTCGTCGCGCTCGGACGACACCGGATCGTCCTCGCGATCCGACCGCGACACCGGATCGTCATCACGCTCGGAGGACGAATCACCCTCGCGCGCACCGAATTCCCGTTCCCGCTCGGGCGGCGGCGAATCCCGCACGGACTCCGGCGATTCCGACGACACCGCCGGCTCCAGCAGCACCCTCCCGTCCTACGCGGACTGGATCGCCGAGGTGCGGACCGTGGCCGATCAGGCTCGCGGCGCGCTCGAGCAGCGCCTGCCCGGCGCCACCCGCCCGGCCATCGTGCTCGACATCGACAACACCTCGCTGGAAACCCAGTACAACCCGGGCATCATCATCCCCGCCATCGACCCGATCCTGCGGCTGGCGAGCTGGGCGAAAGGGCAGGGCGCGGCGATCATCTTCGTGACCGGCCGGCCCGAGTTGCTGAACGGCTACACCCAGCACAATCTGTCTGCCGTGGGCTACCCGGTCGACGGTCTCTACGGCAGCCCGCTCACCACGCTCTCGGCCGGTTCGACCGGGCTCGAGCAGTACAAGACCAGCGCGCGGATCGACATCGAATCCGACGGCTACACGATCGTCGCCAACATCGGCAACAGCCCGTCGGATCTCGCGGGCGGGCATGCGGAGCTGACGTTCAAACTGCCCGACTACGACGGCGCGCTGAGCTGATCCCCGGTCCAACGCCGCCCACTGTGCAGTGGGCGGCGTTGTTGCGCACAGCGACTCAGGCTGCGCTACGCCAGCAGTCCCTTGGCCACATGCGTCACCTGGATCTCATTGCTGCCCGCATAGATCATCAGCGACTTGGCATCGCGCGCCAGCTGCTCGACCCGGTATTCGGTCATGTACCCGTTGCCGCCGAACAGCTGCACCGCTTCCATCGCCACCTCGGTGGCGGCCTCGGAGGCGTAGAGCTTCATCGCCGACGCCTCGGCCAGCGTGGGCGGCTTGCCCGCCCGGCCACGTTCGAGCACGTTGAACACCATGTTCTGCACGTTGATCCGCGCGACCTCCATCTTGGCCAGCTTCAGCTGCACCAGCTGGAACCGGCCGATCTCCTGGCCCCACAACTTGCGGTTCTTGGCGTAGTCGATGCAGAGCCGGTGGCATTCGTTGATGATGCCCAGCGCCATGAACGCCACCCCGACACGTTCGGCGGTGAAGCTCGACCGCGCGCTGTCGCGGCCGTCGCCGCCCTTGTGCTCCTCGGTCTCCCCCAGCAGCCGGTCCCGGCCGACCCGCACGTTGTCGAAGAACAACTCACCGGTGGGCGAGGAGTGCAGGCCCATCTTCTTGAAGGGTTTGCCCTGGGTGAGCCCTTCCATGCCCTTGTCGAGCACGAAGGTGAGCACCTTGCGGTCGCGCTTGTCGACGCCGGCATCGCCCTCGTCGAGCTTGGCGTAGACGATCATCACGTCGGCGAAGGGACCGTTGGTGATGAAAGTCTTCTGACCGTTGAGGATGTAGTCCTCGCCGTCACGCTTGACATAGGTCTTCATGCCGCCGAAGGCGTCGGAACCGGAATCCGGCTCGGTGATCGCCCACGACGCCACCTTCTTCAAGGTGACGATGTCGGCCAGCCAGCGTTCCTTCTGCGCCAGCGTGCCGCGCGACATGATGGTGGTGGCGCCGAGCCCGATGCTGACACCCAGCGCCGTCACCAGGCCCATGCACACCCCGGACAGCTCCCCGATCAGCACCGCCATCAGCGATTCCTGACCCGCGAACGGGCTCGATCCCTCCGAGGATTTCTTCTTCTCCGGCAGCGGCTCCCCCGCCGCGAGCGCTTCTTCGCGTTTGCGCTGTTTGGCCAGCATCTTGGCCACCGCCTCGGCGCCCATCGCCTCGATCCCGAAGTCGGCGAACAACTTCCGCAGGATCGGGTACGGCGACATCTCACCGCTGTCGAGGGCGTCGAGATTCGGGCGGACCTCCTTGTCGATGAAGGTCCGCACCGCCTCGCGGATCATTTCGTCGGTCTCGGACCATTCGAACATCGTTGTTCTCCTGTGCTCAGTGGTGCTCAGGGCAGGCGGGCGGCGATATCGTCGATCAGCCAGGGTCCGTCGGCCTCGATGGTCTTCACGTCATGCCAGCCTGCCAGCTCCGAGATGGCACCGCCCTGAACTGCGAAAACCTTGCCGGTGATCGGGCACTTCTCCGAGGCCAGGTAGGCCACCAGCGGGGAGATGTTGGCGGGGCTGAACGCGTCGAACTCGCCTTCTTCGACCTCGGCGGCGAAGATCGCGCCCATGCCGGGGGTGGCGAGGGTGAGCCGGGTGCGGGCCATCGGCGCGATGGCGTTGACGCGCACGCCGTAGCGCTCGAGCTCGTCGGCGGCGACCAGCGTCAGCGCCGCGATGCCGGCCTTGGCGGCGCCGTAATTGGCCTGGCCGGGGTTGGGGATGGTGACGCCGGAGGCCGAGGCGGTGTTGATGACCGCGGCATTGGGCTGATTGCCCGCCTTGCTCTGGTCCTTCCAGTACGCCGCCGCATGGTGCAGCACCGCGGCATGCCCCTTCAGGTGGACCGCGATCACCGCATCCCACTGGGATTCTTCGAGACCGGCGATGAAACCGTCGCGCAGGATGCCCGCGTTGTTGACGACGATGTCGAGCTTGCCGAATTCGGTGATGGCCTGATCGACCAGCTGCTTGGCACCGTCCCAGGTGGCGACGTTGGCGGTATTGGCCACCGCGCGCCCGCCGGCGGCCACGATCTCGTCGACCACCTCCTGGGCGGGGCCGGCGTCGGATCCCTCACCGGCATTGCTGCCGCCGAGATCGTTGACGACCACCGCGGCACCTTCGGCGGCGAACAGCAGCGCGTGTTCGCGGCCGATCCCCCGGCCCGCGCCGGTGATGACGGCGACCCGTCCTTCGAGTGCACCCATGTGTCGAAACTCCTTCACAGCTCAGGGAAAACGCCGTGGCGGCAGCCGGTCCGGTCCGCCGCCACGGCGTGGGAATCAGTCGGTGACGACGGCGAGTCCGTCGGTGAGTACCAGGTCCGCACCGCGCGCGGTCCGGAAGGCGTAGGTGGTGGCGCCGTCCTCGGCACCGACCCGCCAGATCTGGGTCTCCAGATCGTCGCCGGGGAACACCATCTTGGAAAACCGCACCGCGAACCGCTTCAGCCGATGCACATCCGAACCGGCGACGGCGGTGAGCACACCCCACGACGACATCGCCATGGTGCACAACCCGTGCGCGATGATGCCGGGCAGGCCGGCGTCCTTGGCGACCTGCTCGTCGAGGTGCAGCGGGACCGGATCACCGGACGCGGGCGCGTACCGGTAGGTCTGGTCGTCGTCCACATGGTGGGCGACCGTCGCCAGCGGCGGCTGCTCGGCCAGCGCCGGATCGAACTTGTGCGCCGGCGCCTGCTCGCCGACCTTGGTGCCGACATCGATATTGCGGAAGAACGCGGTCAGGTACTGCTCGTTGACCAGTTCCCCGTCCTCGGTGCGGCATTCGATGAGAATGGTGATCGTGGTCCCGTTCTCGCGGCCCTCGTAGCCGATGGCCTTGGCCCGCGAGACCAGCTTGTCGCCGGGACGGATGGGGCGGTGGAAGTGGAAGTCCTGCTCCCCGTGCACCACCCGGCCGAAGATGTCCATCGGCACCACGTCGATCACCGGCATCATCATGGCCTCGAAGACCGGGACGATGCCGAAGACCGGCGAGGCCACCTCGCCCGCCAGATGCGCCGGGATCGGGTCGTTGGTCGCGGCCGCGTATTCGGCGATGCGCTCCGCGGTGACCTCGAAACGCTCCTCGTCGCTCCAGACGTTCAGGCCCGAATCGTCGAATTCGACGCTGGTGCCCGCTGTTCCGGTCGTCATGCGCGCGTCCGCGTTCAGGCCGACGCCAGCGCGTCGAGCTGCTCGAGGGTCTTGTCCAGCTGCTTGGCGCCGTCCTTCTCGACCGCCTTGCCGAGCGCGCCCTTGATCAGCGCACCCTCGAAATCACCGTCGACGGAGAACTTGCTGCCTGCACCTTCCGGCTGGATCTCGAAGGAGAAGCGCACCTTCACCCCGGCCATGCCGGTGCCGCTGAGCACCAGCTTGTTGGGGGCGTCGACGCTCTCGACCACCCATTCGATCTTGTTGGCCATGCCGAGCATGAAGATCTTGGCGACCAGTTTGGCGCCCGCGGTCAGGGTGGCGGGCGGCTCCTCCATCCAGCGCTCGTGGATGGTGAACCACTTGTCCCAGGTGGAGGTGTCGGAGACAACGGCCCAGACGGCGTCCGGGGCGGCGTTGAGGTTCTTGGTGGCGTCGATATGACCCATGGTCGTGCTCCTCGTCGAGTACGGTTCCGCGGTGTCGCGGCGGAATTCGGGTGGTCGGATCAGCGCACGGCGCGCTGGTAGGCGGTGACGACGGCGGCGCCGCCGAGACCGATGTTGTGCTGCAAGGCGGCGGTGACGCCCTCGACCTGACGCTTGTCGGCGGTGCCGCGCAGCTGCCAGGTGAGCTCCGAACACTGCGCCAGGCCGGTCGCGCCCAGCGGGTGGCCCTTGGAGATCAGGCCGCCGGACGGGTTGACGACCCACTTGCCGCCATAGGTGGTCTGGTCGGCGTCGAGCAGCTTGGCCGCCTCGCCCTCACCGCACAGGCCCAGCGCCTCGTAGAGCAGCAGCTCATTGGCGGAGAAGCAGTCGTGCAGCTCGATGACCTGGAAGTCCTCCGGGCCGAGGCCGGCCTGGTCGTAGACCTGGCGGGCGGCCTGCACGTTCATGTCGTAGCCGATGATGTTCTTGGCGGTGCCGTCGAAGGTGGAGGCGAAGTCGGTGGTCATGGCCTGCCCGACGATCTCCACGGCCTGTCCGGCCAGATCGTGCGAGTCCACGAACGCCTCGCTGGCCAGGATCACCGCGCCGGAGCCGTCGGAGGTGGGCGAGCACTGGAGCTTGGTGAGCGGGTCGTAGATCATCCGCGCGCCGAGGATGTCGTCCATCGTGTACTCGTCCTGGAACTGCGAGTACGGATTGTTCACCGAGTGCTTGTGGTTCTTGTAGCCGATCTTGGCGAAATGCTCCGGCGTGGTGCCGTACTGCTTCATATGTTCGCGACCGGCCGCGCCGAACATCCACGGCGCCACCGGGAACAGCACCTCGGAGATCTCGGCCAGCGCCAGAATGTGCTTGCCCATGGGCTGCTCGCGGTCGTCCCAGGTGGATTCCAGCGAGCCCGGCTTCATCCGCTCGAAACCGAGCGCCAGCGTGCACTCGGCCAGGCCGCCCCGAATCGCCTGCGCCGCAAGATAGAGCGCGGTGGAACCGGTGGAGCAGTTGTTGTTGACATTGACCACCGGGATACCGGTCATGCCCAGCTCGTAGACCGCGCGCTGGCCGGAGGTCGACTCACCGTAGACGTAGCCGACGTAGGCCTGTTCCACTTCGCGGTAGTCGATTCCGGCATCGGCGAGGGCCTTGGTGCCCGACTCGCGCGCCATATCCGGGTAGTCCCAGTCGCTGCCGTCTTCGTTCTTGCGCCGGCCGGGCTTTTCGAACTTCGTCATCCCGACACCGACGACATAGACCTTGTTCGCCATCGAACTCCTCACCTTGTGCCGCCCGAAACGTCGGAGCCGCTCGCAGGTAACCGCGCCGGTCGCGCGGTTCGACAAAAACAAACATACAAGCGTGTATGTAAGCATGCAAGAGCGCGGACATTTCCTACCAAAGAACACCGGTTGTCGCCGGTAGAGCGCGGGGTGCCGGCATTCCCGTCGACCTGCGGCGGGACAGGACCCGGCGCTCACCGGGTCGTCGACATGCACGTGCGGCGGCAAGGCACGAATGTCGGCCCGGCACACCGCAGGTGGCGACTAGCGAGAAGCGGCAAACGTCGCCCGATCGGATACCGGCATGCACCGGCCGACGCAGTGGCGCGGCCCCGGACCGTCAATGCAGCGACGCGCGGGCCGCTAGCAGGAGCGGGTGTTCGTTTTGTGCGACATCGCCGATGAGCCCACCCGACCGATGATGCGTCCGCGCTCCAGCCGAGCAGATAGTCAACTCACGCAGGCCGCTGACGGCCCGGCCGGGCACTACCCGTCGGGGGCGGGTTCGGGCAAGGATGCGCTGCTACTCCGACGCCACGTTCGGAGTCAGCGCGGCAGCCGCGATGGTGCGCAGATGCGCGCACGCCCGGCCCCACCGCCGCCGGGCCCGGTCCGGATCTGGGTCGATGAAGTTCGAGATCAAGATGCCACGCAGGGCGTCCATGGCGGTGTAGACGAAATCGCGGGCGTCCTTGCGGCGCACCTCATCCGGCACGAACCGGGCCACCGCGAGCAGCACCGCGTTGTTGACGAACGGCTCCACCTTCTCCATCGCCGCGGCCAGCACCGGATCGGTTCGCCCCGCCACCCAGAGTTCGACGGTGGCGATGAACAGCGGCCCCTGATGCAGTTCCCAGAGGAATTCCAGCGCGGCGTCGACCGGATCGTCGACGTTCTCCACCCGGCCCATATCGCGCATGGCGGTTTCGGCCCTGCGTTGGGCGAGATGGCTGATGGCCGCGACCACCAGGTCGTTCTTGGAGCCGAAGTGATGCACCTGAGCGCCGCGGGTGACCCCGGCCCGTTCGGCGACGCGCGGTGTCGTGGTGCCCGCGTAACCGTATTCGACCAGGCAGTCGATGGTGGCGTCGAGCAGCCGCACCCGCATCTCGCTACTGCGCTGCTCCTGGGTGCGGCGCGCGGGCTTGGTGAGTGCGGTTCTGGCCATTCGGGTGATTCTACCTTTACATGCAGGTCGGTATGTTCACGAGGCGTTGGACCCTCATCGAGAATCCGGATGCGTTACCTTGCGAACGTCGATCAGATCTTCCAATCCGCCGAAATCGGCAGGGTTCACCGTGTACAGCGGCAACTGACCGACCGAGGCGATCGCGGCGATCATCAGGTCGACCCGGCGCGGCTTCGGGTTCCGCCCCGACGCGAGCACGGATGCCACGATGTGGCCGTAGCGACGCGCGGCGCGCGTATCGAACGGCAGCGGATCGAAGAGCGCCTCGGCGTTCTGCAAGCGTTCGATTCGCTCCGCTCGCTCACCGCTCGTGCGGGCGTAGTGTGGCCCGGCCGCCAGCTCCGCCATGGTCACCGAGCTGATCACCATCTCCTCGGGCAGCTCTTCGGGATCCAGCCCGTCGAGAAGGATGATCACGTTGGTATCGACGAGTCCGCGCGCCACCTCGCCGGTCACCGATCATCTCGCGGCGCGAACTCGCCCCGGCGATGCGCGCGATCGTAGGGGTCGTACAGCGAGTCATCAACGGCTTCGTCGAGATCCTCACGCCACCTCTCGGCGCCGGCTGGTAGCCCGGCGAAGGCCGTGATCACTTCCTCGCGCGGCACCGCGACTCGACGATTCAGGTGACGATGCGGCACCAGGTCGGCGACCGGAGTGCCGTCCACGGTGATGGTGTAGCCCTGCCCTGCTCGAACCTCGCGCAGCACCCGGCTCGCATCGTTGCGAAGCTCGCGCTGGGGGATCTCGGGTAGCTCGGCGGGCAGGCTCATCACCCCAGCATAGCCCGCCTACTACACCCTAGCTACGCCATTGCTACGGGAATCATCGGGCGCGGGACGCGTTGGCGTATTCCGCTGCGCGGCGCCGTAATCCGAGTCGTGGCGGCCAGACACCCCGCGTCTATCAAAAGGAGTCACATCATGACCGACAACAGCACTTCGGTGACCGTGCTCGGACTGGGCCGCATCGGCTCCGCCCTCGCCGAGCTGTTCCTGCGCAACGGCCATCCGACGACGGTGTGGAACCGCACGCCGGGCAAGGCCGACCATCTCGACGGGCTCGGGGCGCGGCGAACGGAATCCGTGGCGGAGGCGATCGGTGCGGGTGAGCTGATCGTGGTCGCGGGCGTCGATACGGAGACGGCGACGGCGCTGGTCGGCGAGGCCGGCGAGCTGGTGGCCGGACGCGACGTCCTCAATGTCGCCACCGGCCGCCCGGATCAGGCGCGTGAGCTGGCGACCTTGGTCACCGAACGCGGCGGCCGGTTCCTGGACGGCGCGATCCTCGGTGTCCCGCAGACCCTCGGCAGTACCGACACGCTGTTCCTCTACAGCGGCTCCCCCGAGGCTCAGCAACGGCACGCGGACACCCTCGCCGAACTCGGCACCGTGAACTACCTCGGCGCCGACGCGGGTCTGGCCGGACTGCACGACATGGCCGTGCTGGCGGGGATGTACGGGCTGTTCGGCGGCTTCTTCCAGGCGGTGGCCATGGTGGACAGCGAGGGCGTGGGTGCCGTGCCCTTCACCGAGGGCTACCTGATCCCGTGGCTGCGTTCGCTGCTCGACCTGCTGCCTGCACTGGCCGCCGAGATCGACTCGCGGGAGTTCCCGGTGAACTTCTCCGACCTCGCCGCCAATCGCATCGGGCTCGACAACATCCGCACGGCCGCGCGCAACCAGGGCGTGTCGACCGAGCTGCTCGACCCGCTGCAACGGGTGTTCGACACCCAGACCGAGCTCGGTCTGGGCGCGGACAGCT
The DNA here is from genome assembly GCF_005863245.1 of Nocardia cyriacigeorgica. Taxonomy (GTDB): domain Bacteria; phylum Actinomycetota; class Actinomycetes; order Mycobacteriales; family Mycobacteriaceae; genus Nocardia; species Nocardia cyriacigeorgica_C. The sequence continues at coordinate 150,970 of NZ_VBUT01000001.1, forward strand.
TCACTGTCGCCGTCCGCGGTCTGCTCGCCGACCGTCCCGCCGGCGTGCACTGACCCCGGAAAACACTTCGGGCACCCCGCATGATGTGCGGGGTGCCCGTTATCCAGCCGGAATCCTTGTCCGCCGGCCGCGGCGCCTCGGTAGAGGCGCCGCACGGCCGGCAGCGGTCCTTGCCGAGCGGATCGGCTCGGCGGATCGGCTCAGCGGATGGCGCGCGCCAGGTTGGCGTCCAGCGCGGCCAGGAACTCCTCGGTGGTCAGGTAGCCCTGGTCACCGCCGACGAGCAGCGCGAGGTCCTTGGTCATCTGACCACCCTCGACGGTCTTGATGACGACATCCTCGAGGGTCTGCGCGAAACCGATCACCTCGGGGGTGTTGTCCAGCTTGCCGCGGTGCTCGAGACCACGGGTCCAGGCGAAGATCGACGCGATCGGGTTGGTCGAGGTCGGCTTGCCCTGCTGATGCTGGCGGTAGTGCCGGGTGACGGTGCCGTGCGCGGCCTCGGCCTCGCAGGTCTGGCCGTCCGGGGTCAGCAGCACCGAGGTCATCAGGCCCAGCGAACCGAAGCCCTGCGCCACCGTGTCGGACTGCACGTCGCCGTCGTAGTTCTTGCAGGCCCAGACGTAGCCGCCCTCCCACTTCATGGAGGAGGCCACCATGTCGTCGATCAGCCGGTGCTCGTAGGTCAGGCCCGCGGCGTCGAACTGGCTCTTGAACTCGGCGTCGAAGATCTCCTGGAAGGTGTCCTTGAACATGCCGTCGTAGGCCTTCAGGATGGTGTTCTTCGTCGACATGTAGACCGGGTAGTTCTGCTGGAGGCCGTAGTTGAACGACGCCCGCGCGAAGTCCTCGATCGACTTCTTGAAGTTGTACATACCCATGACGACGCCGCCGTCCTCGGGCATCTTCACGACCTCGTGCACGATCGGCTCACTGCCGTCGTCGGGGGTGAAGGTCAGGGTGACGGTGCCACCCTGGAAGACCTTGAAGTCGGTGGCGCGGTACTGGTCGCCGAAGGCGTGACGGCCGATGATGATCGGCTTGGTCCAGCCGGGCACCAGGCGCGGAACGTTGGAGATGATGATCGGCGCGCGGAAGATCGTGCCGCCGAGGATGTTGCGGATGGTGCCGTTGGGCGAGCGCCACATCTTCTTGAGACCGAATTCTTCGACCCGGGCCTCGTCGGGGGTGATGGTGGCACACTTCACGCCGACGCCGTGCTTCTTGATGGCGTTCGCTGCGTCGACCGTGACCTGGTCGTCGGTCTTGTCGCGGTACTCGATGCCGAGGTCGTAATACTCGAGGTTCACATCGAGGTACGGGTGGATCAGCTTGTCCTTGATGAACTGCCAGATGATCCGGGTCATCTCGTCGCCGTCGAGTTCTACGACGGTGCCTTCAACCTTGATCTTGGACATGGATCTTCGTGTCCTCCTAGGATGGTGCCCTCATTGCACGGCCAGGCGAACACGCTTGTGAGCGGACCCCAGCTGTTCAACAGACAACGTATACGCCTCGTGTTGTCCGCGAGACGTCTGGTGCAAACAAGACAAGCGTACTGCTGGTGACTATCTCACCGCGCGGGTAGGGCAGGGTGTGAGGCGGATTACCCTCCGCCCCCGATTCCACCGCAGGTCACCCGCCACCTACACCGGGCATGGGAAGCCGGGGTTCGGTCCGCGACATGGCGCCGGTTACGATGTCGGTCAGGTCATGAGAGCCAGTGCAAAGCCCCGGCTAGCTGGACGGCAACCCTCCTGCAGCGGTGGGGTGCTCCGGGTGAGGACCGGGCTTCCGAAAGCCGGGAGCAAGCGCGCATGTAGGAGGTCACCGAGATGTGTTGTTGTTGTTTGTCGCTCACGCACAGATAACCCAGTAGTCCCGGCGAACACCTTCTGGAGCCTTCCTTGACCGACACCATCACGCCCGATCCCACTGCTTCTTGGTCCTTCGAGACCAAGCAGATCCACGCGGGTCAGGCCCCCGACGCCAGCACCGGCGCCCGTGCGCTACCGATCTATCAGACGACCTCTTACGCGTTCCGCGATACCGATCATGCGGCGGCGTTGTTCGGTTTGGCCGAGCCGGGCAACATTTATACCCGGATCATGAATCCGACCCAGGACGCGGTCGAGCAGCGTATCGCCGCGTTGGAGGGCGGGGTCGCGGCACTGTTGGTGGCGTCGGGGCAGGCCGCGGAAACGTATGCGATCTTGAATGTGGCCGGGGCGGGGGATCACATCGTGTCCAGCCCGCACCTGTACGGCGGCACCTACAACCTGTTCCGCTACAGCCTGCCCAAACTCGGGATCGAAGTCTCCTTCGTCGAGGACCCCGACGACCTGGCGCAGTGGGAAGCGGCGGTACGCCCCAACACCAAGGCCTTCTTCGGTGAGACCATCGCCAACCCCTCCAGCGCGGTCTTCGACATCCCCGGCATCGCCGGCATCGCGCATGCGGCGGGGGTGCCGTTGATCGTGGACAACACCGTCGCCACCCCCTACCTGATCCAACCGTTGGCCCACGGCGCCGACATCGTGGTGCATTCGGCCACCAAATACCTCGGCGGCCACGGCGCCGCGGTGGCCGGGGTGATCGTCGACGGCGGCCACTTCGACTGGACCGTCACCGACGCGACCGGCCAGTCCCGGTTCCCGGGGTTCACCACCCCCGACCCCAGCTATCACGGGGCGGTGTTCGCCGACCTCGGTGCTCCCGCGTATGCGTTGAAGGCGCGGGTGCAGTTGTTGCGGGATCTGGGGTCGGCGGTGTCGCCGTTCAATGCCTTCCTCATCGCCCAGGGCATCGAAACCCTGAGCCTGCGGGTGGAACGTCACGTCGCCAACGCGGTCGCGGTCGCGCAGTTCCTCACCGAGCAGCCGCAGGTGGAGTCGGTCGCCTACGCCGGACTGCCGTCCTCGCCGTGGTACGAGCGCGGTCAGCACCTCGCGCCGAAGGGGGTGGGGGCGATCGTGTCGTTCGAACTGGCCGGCGGGGTCGACGCGGGCAAGAAGTTCGTCGACGCGCTCACCCTGCACTCCCACGTCGCCAACATCGGCGACGTCCGCTCCCTGGTCATCCACCCCGCCTCCACCACCCACTCCCAACTCACCCCCGAACAACAACTCGCCGCAGGCGTCACCCCCGGCCTGGTCCGCCTCGCCGTCGGCATCGAAGGCATCAACGACATCCTCACCGACCTGCGTGCGGGACTGACGGCGGCGGCGACGTGACCGTGAGCGCCGACCACAGCAGCCCCCGTCTGGCGGCGGCCGAGTTGCCGCCGCCGGACGGCCGACTCGGCATCATCGCCGTCGGGGATATCGCGCTGGAGAACGGCGCCACCATCCCCGACGTACACCTGGCCGTGCAGCGCTGGGGCGAGTTGTCGCCCGCCCTGGACAACGTGGTGCTGGTAGAGCACGCCCTGACCGGCGACTCGCATGTGGTCGGCGGCCCGAACGACGTCCACCCGGAACCCGGCTGGTGGGAGGGCATGGTCGGCCCCGGCGCGCCGCTGGACACCGACGAATGGTGTGTCGTCGCGACGAACGTGCTCGGCGGCTGCAAGGGCAGCACCGGGCCGTCGTCGCAGGCGCCCGACGGGAAGCCGTGGGGTTCGCGGTTCCCGGAGATCTCCATCCGCGATCAGGTCACTGCCGAGGCAGCCCTGCTGGACCGGCTCGGCGTCGAGCGGCTGGCCGCCGTCGTCGGCGGGTCGATGGGTGGCATGCGGGTGCTGGAGTGGATGGTCGGCGCACCCGAGCGCGTCTCGGCGGCACTGGTCCTCGCGGTCGGCGCACGCGCGACCGCCGACCAGATCGGCACCCAGACCACCCAGATCGCGGCCATCCAGGCCGATCCGGACTGGCAGGGCGGCGACTACCACGACACCGGCCGCAGCCCCACCGCCGGCATGGGGATCGCGCGGCGCATCGCGCACCTGAGCTACCGCACCGAGGCCGAGCTCGACCATCGCTTCGAGAACCGGCCGCAGGGCGATGAGGATCCGTGGCGCGGCGGACGGTACGCGGTGCAGAGCTACCTCGAATACCAGGCCGAAAAGCTGTGCAAGCGTTTCGATCCGGCCACCTATGTGCTGCTGAGCGAGGCGATGAACCGGCACGACGTGGGCCGCGGGCGCGGCGGTATCGCGGCCGCCCTGGCGAATACGCCGGTGCCGTGTGTGGTCGGTGGGGTGGATTCCGACCGGCTGTACCCGCTCTACACCCAGCAGGAGCTGGCCGACGCGCTCCCGGGCTGTCAGGGCTTGGAGGTCGTGCACTCCCGCGACGGGCACGACGGGTTCCTCACCGAAGCGGCGGCGGTGTCGAAGCTACTGATCCAGACCATGAACCTGGCCCGCAACACGCGCTGAGACAGCACCGGCGGCCTGGGCGGCCGGTGTCTAACTGACGCCGAGGGAGTTGATGGTGGCCGCGATGAACACGATCGAGCTACCGAGCAGCGTCAGCGCGCCGACGTCGAACGGCTTGCTGCGCACCGCGAGCAACCCGACGCGCGCCGTGGGCAGGCACAGCCGGAACGCGGCGGCCAGCAGCGTGGCGCCGCCGAAGAACAGCGCACCGCGGCGCCAGCGCTCCGAGGCCACGAACACGATCGCCACCACGATGACCAGCGCCACGATCACCATCGGCAGGTGACAGCGGAAGAACTGCGTCGCCCAACTCTCGCCGGGCCGTCGTTCGGCGGTCGGTGTGTCGGCATCGGTCACGCCGTCGATTGTTGCAGACCTGCCGCGGGCGGCCGTGCGCTGGACATCGCAACGGCTTTCACCCAGCACGGCCACCACCGCGGCCTAGTCGACGACCGCGACTCCCTCGACCTCGATCAGATGCTCGGGTGTGAACAAGGCCGCCACACCCACCAGCGTCACCGCGGTCTCCGGGAACGCGTAGTGCTCACGCGCGGCCGCACCGCCGGCCCCGAGCTCCGCGAACTTCGACGGGTCCCAATCCACCACATAGAACCGCACGCTCACCAGGTCGGCCGCCGTCCCGCCTGCCGCCTCGAGTGCCTTCCCGAGGTTGATCAACGCCTGCGCCGTCTGCGCCGCCAGCCCGTCGGCGACCACACCCGATTCGTCGACGCCGACCTGGCCGGACAGGTGAATGATCGTGCTCCCCTTGGCCGCCGTGGCGTGCGCGAAGCCTGGTGCGGGCGGCTGTGCCCCCGCCGGATTGTGCGATGTGCTGACCATGGCGCGCACTGTATCGGGCCCCACCGACACGTGCCTGCCATCGCACCACCCGGATGATCGACCTCCGGTCCATCCACCGAGAATGGTGGCGTGTTCCGACTGATGTTCCATGAGTCTAACATCATGTTCCGCACAACAACTAGTAAAATTCCCCCGTTCCTACGCTGGGAGAGCGGGAGCGGAGGGAAGCGCAGGGGCACCCCGGTACCGCAAGGTACGGGAGCGCCCTTAACGCAAGAGAAGCCACGCCGGTCGGTTGGTCGCTTCGGTTGCTTGGTACGCACGCGGGCACGGGGATTACTCGGCCCGCCGGGACTGGGATTCTGCACAGAGCCACGCACGTGGATACAGCGCCCGGAAACCGGGATGTCCTCCACATGCGTTGCCCCAACCACGGGGCAACCGCCCGAGTCCGCCTTTACCGGCGGCTCTGTGTCATCGGAATAGATGCAGTTGCCCCACAACGGGCGACGGCATCCGGGGTGAGCGGACCTACCCGTGTCGGTCGCTACGGGCACACAGCGCCAAGGTTGGGTGAGTGGCTGAAGCGCCAGAATCGCGTAGGGTCATCCCTACGGCGGAATCTGCTAGACCCAGGTTCTCGCCCAGGCCCCGGTCCGGACTGCAATCCGTTCCGGGGCTGACTTGTATCGGCGAGAGTAGCAGGCCCCTGCCAGAATCTCGAGCCAGTGAGGCTATAGCCTGCCGTCACGACAGGTCAGATTGGCCCAATTGGACCGGTACACTTCGTCAATGACTCAGCCTGCGGCAACAATCATTGCTGGATCGTTGGCTGTCGTGGCAGCGGCGATCGCGTTCATCGGCTTGCTTGTGAACCTCCATCACCAGCACCGAGCCGAAAGGCGCAGTCGGGCGATAGATCAGATCACAGAAGCTGTGGCTGCGGTCGAGACCCTGGCAGCTGTTCTCGGATGGTTGCCCAAGGCTGAACCAGGAAGTGACAGCACCAAACGAGCCAACCAGAAGGCGATCGACACAATCGAGCGTGTTCAGATCGCCACTGCACGGCTTGAGGTCTTCGGGCTGGATAAAGCGGCCGAAGCGACGAGGGCATATACGTTAGCAGCCGTAGCGGCAGGCGGTAGCAAGTCGAACCCGCCATCGGAAGCCGATAACGCACGAGCCGCCAGCCGCGCACACGCCGTAGATTTACTTCGAGATGCCCGACGACAACTTGAGATGGGTGCTACCCGGACCGCATACGAGAAGACCCGTAGGTGGATCAAACATCAGAGGCTAGATCGTGCTTGAGCCCGGCCAGCCCTTCTTTCACCACGGGTTTCGGGATACCCACCACTTCGACATGGACGGCGAGATCCCGCCCGTAATCGGCATATCTACCGGGGAAATAATCAAGCCGCGCGGATCCAGTACGAATTCTTGTTTATCGTCGTAGAAACCCAACACCTCATGCCTGGTAATCATAGGCGTGGAGTAAACCTGACCCTCACCGGTACGTATGGCATGAGTCCGCGCATACTTCTCGGCAACCCTGAAATCACTAGTCCACGACATACCGAGCTTGAATTCCGGGTTACAACCACGGTAAAGATCACCGTCGCCCGGTGGGGTTTCGATACGCATGAACGAACGAGCCTTCCGATACATCTCGGACCACTCGGCAGGCCCCAGATCCGTAGTCGGGAACGGCCCATGCCAAGAAATCTCGATCGCCTCAGCCAGCGATTCGTTATCCGTGAATCCGCCGTCTTTGAACACGGCGTACAGGTCCCGTGGCGGGATATCCCCCTCACCCCGCACCAGCCCTGATGGGAAGTCAGCCACGCGGATACCCGCTTGCGTCGAACCGGTCAGCGGGTGCGCCCCACCAGTTCCGGGACAGCGGAAGACCTTTCCGGCCACCCCAGCGTTCCGGGCCTTCGCCCGGCTCGTGGTTGTGTGTAGGTGCTGGCACTACTCGGTTACCTCGGCGAGCGTTGCAGCCCCGGTGGGCGGCACGGAGTTCGCCGAGCCGGTGACCCCCCAAGCTCACCGGGGCGACGTGATCAGCGGTGAAACTCCGGGCGTCGGTGTACGGAAGGTCCAGGTCGATATCCTCTCCGCAGATCCAACACGCATTGTTCTGTTGCCGAAGCCGGGCAGCGGCCCGGCGGTAGTCCCGCCGGTCCAAGTCCCTGCGCCTGCGGCGAATATCTCCGGACGATCTGACAGCCATGAAAGGCCTCTCCAATCAAGGTAACGATTCGATAACTAGCGAATTTGGCCCGTCCAGGCCGAAAGAAGGCCACGCACCCCAAGGTTCTGACCAGGGCTTTTGCTCTACGGTCGATATATACGGGACGGGGGTATTTTTTGACGGTATGCCGAGAGAGCGTCAGGCACCCCGCCGAGGGGTACCCCGCCCACCCCAGAGGCCGGAGGAGGGCAGAAACCTCCGGCCCAAATCACGCCTGGACAGTCACCACTTGACGATCTGAATCTCAGCGTCTTCGGAATCGACCCAAGTCTGTCGCCATCCGCCATTGACGCGCTCGGTCTTATTCACCTCGGTAGGCCGCGCATACGGCTTGTACTCACGCACCGAGCTGATCGGCTTGACCTCGATGCCCGCCTTGAGCAAGGCAGACCACTTACCACCACGCCCCTTGGAATCCCATGCCTCCCACAGCGCTCGACGTTCGGCACCTGTGCCTGTGGTTGGGCACACCAAACCCACGCACTGATCGAGCGTCGTCAGTACACGACCTTCGAGGGCGGCGGCGGCACGGAAAGCGTTGAAACCTTCCTCAATCTCGGCGATCAGATCACCAGCCTTCATCCACGCTGTTTGAATCTCCATCGGCTTACCGACCAGCGTGGACGGGTCAGCATCAGGATCGATCTGCTCGGCCAGTGCACGGAACTGCTGGAGATTGAGACCGAGGTGAGCGCCGACCGCCTTGAAGTTCTCTGCACTGGTCTTGTTGTACTCCTGCACCAGAGCGGCAGTGACCTGCTGCTTAACCTGCTGGTCGATTAGGCTCTCGGCAGTACCCGCGACCTGCCATGTGTGCGTACCCTGCTGGCTGCCCACGGCAGTGGCGATAGCCAAGGTGTGCAGGTCATTCAACCGGGATTCCGGCTCGCCATTGATGACCGCCTGAGTCAGGTCATGGACGTAGCTGACCTGGCGATATTTGTAAGCGTCGTAGTTGGCATCGATCTGAAGCCACTTCTTCGACAAGGCACCGCCGTTGGCTGCCACGAGTCGGGCACGGCTGGTGTGGTCCTGGTAAGCGTCGTGAAATTCGTACACAGTTGATCTTTCTCTAGATACAACAAAGGGCCGCTAGATCGGCGGCCCCGAATCGGTATGTGGTTGGAGAGCTATAGCGCTCTCAAGTTCCGGAGAGGGTGGATCCCTCAGCCGTTGTATTCGCTGAAACTGTGGTTGAGGTCGCCAGGTCCAGCCATGCGGTGGCTCAGCCGGCCGTTACCCTGTCGAGCCTCCATCTCTCGCTCACGCTCGATCTTTGCGGCAAGGTTCAGGAGGTTCTCCACAGCAGGGTCCACCACCACCCGATCCTTGGAATGCGTGTGGTTCTTCGTCTCGCATCCCGCATCGGACAACGCATCGAGCAGCGCTTGCCGGAGGTTCTTACGAGATACCCGCGTAGTCTCCTCGGCCTTGCGGACCTCACGTGAATCGGAATTGAGTAGGCTTTCCAAGCTCTCTTTGAGAGAGCGAGCGCGGTTATTCATCAGGGGTTCACACTTCCTAGTAACTGTCACGTGACGGCTCACGCGACATATCTTTGATGTCCTGGGCTTGATCCAAGCCTTCGAGTAAAGGCGCTAGCGCCGACTGGATGTCATCCGCCCGTCGCCTTGCAGCTTCGGATACCATGCCTTCATCATCTAAGGCGTCGCCTTTCCTGCGTCGTCTCACTACAAGCTGTAGGGCCTCGCCGAAGCCATCTCGGTTCCGGTTACCAGACCAATAGGCTATTGTCATAACCCTTCCTTTTCGATGAATTCCAGCGACTTCACGAGCAATGTCCGAAACTCCGGGATACTCAGGTACATCCGAATCACCTTCCCGGATGTCGAGTATTTGATAAGTTCGATACGGTCGGGATACTCAAGGTCCCTCCGGACCGTCACCTCACCGTTCGGTTTGTGCTGCATCACGCTTGATCTTCCATTCTTCGAATTTCGAATACTTCTCTTCAGCAAGGTCCAGGAAATCCCGGAACTGCTCAGGACTCACCGAAATCCGGATCTTTCGGCACCGGTCGTAAATACTGAACGCCGGTCTACGCCCGTTGCCGACAGCGAGAAAAACTGTCAACTCTTGACCCCTCACCGCGTCGCCCTTCTCGGATCAACGTGTAGACCAGGCCCGGCCGGCGGATCCGGCCTGGTCCATCTGCGACGGAATAGCCCGAAAGCTTCTTCGGGGTCGTCAAGCGGAGTACCGCCCCGCTCACGGACAACGGTGATATACCGCTGATGAGGCTCGCCATAAAACCAGAACTCGAATCGTTCGCGCTCCTCATCAGTAGTTGTCGGCTTCCGTCGATACTTCTCGAAATACGTCATTCGCCCTCCGGGCATGAAAAAAGGCCCCCAGCGTTAAAGCTACGGGCCTAACGGATCTGTTTGGTCTAGTTACCCACCCCTAGTTATTCCAAGGGCTTAGAAAGGCACGATGTTCGAGAATCCTCCGTGAACGTCGCAAACGGAATCACGGCACGAGGAACTGAAGCACTTGGGTCGACGCCGCGACGGAGAGCGATAGCTCTCATGCGTGGGGTGATCCTCGACATCATGCGTAGAGCATTCGTGGTCATCCACGAACGGATCCTTCTTGCACGACGCATACGGGGAGGCTCCGCACGGCCGAGCCGACGAGCCCGATGTATTACCCATAGTCGGGACCTCCAACGGGGATGGTTCGGACGGCTCGCCGGACGAGCCTATTGGACTTCCAGTTTCACGGGATACCCTCGCAGAGGGTTTCTGGTTATCGTCCGAAGGACTCAACCAGTCGTCAGTTACATCCCATGACGGAACTTCGTTCCGTGTGTGACCATCGCTGGTTCCCTTTGAGGGTGATAAACCAGCGGTGGTCTCTTCTAAGGGATCGCCAGATCCCATCGCTTCTTCAGCGCTGGCACCAATGGTGACATCTGTGTCACCATCTCTAGGAGTAGTTATATTAGTAGTTCTTGGAGTAGTTCTAGGAGTAGTAGGTGTGACATCTGTGTCACCCTCCAGGTGACATACATGCCCCCTAGTAGGTGACATCTGTGTCACCATCTCCGGGATGGTCAGTTCGTAGGTGTTCGCCCAACCCGAGGAGTTCCCCCGGTCGATGACCCTCACCCAGCCTGCGTCGATGTTGGCCCGGATCTGTCGTTTGACCGATCGAACATCCAACCCCGTGGCTTCTGCCAACGTCTCTTGCTTCACCCACCCGCGAAGAGTCTTGTTGTCGACGTAAGTACGGATCACGTTCATAGCCGTGCGCGGCAGCTTCCGGTCACCGTTTCGGTTGTAAGCCTGATCCCATGCGAGGATCGGAAGAATGTTACTTGACCGGCGGGTCATTTTCAGTGCCTCCAAGCACAGTATGAATATCGGACACCAGCGCGGAGAGTTCCGCGTGGTTGAATATCAGAGTCTTCGAATTAGTCGTTGTTCCGATCCGGTACAGGATCTTCCCGTCACGGGAACTAAGGACTTGGATCTTGTGGCTCACGCAAGGTTCTCCAGCCATAAAAAATGAGCCCGTAGCGGTTCGCTAGGACTCGGGGGTTCTTCGGTGTGCGGTTTATAGGTATTCGTTCGTCTACGTGGCGTCCAGGGCCTCGAAATCGTTCGGGTCCGGCTCCCGGCGGTCCCTCAGCGCTGTGATGATTCGCAGCGCTGCACGCGCTTGTTTCTGCTTACGGGCGGTCACCGCCCGGCGGCACATCCGGCAATACCCTTGCGTGTCACGGTCACTTGCCGTCCGTATCTGGTGTCCGTTCGGGCACCACCTATCCTCGTTCACGTCTCACCTCCTGATGACATCATGGTTCGAGTGCATAAAAAAGCCCCGCCGTCGAGATGACGCCGGGCGCGTGGAGGGCTCTAGCGTTCGGTCGCTTCGCTCCCTCACTCTATATATACGTTCTATTTTTCAAGCTTCTCCCTAGATTGTGACGTACTTCACGATAGGGTAAACCGGTTCGGCCTCTAGGCCCTTCCATTTTCGAGGCTTCGACACCTGATGTGAGCGAGGATACTGAATTAAGAGTCTTCGATTCTCACCAACTACATAAGGGACAGTTTTACCCCTCACTAAATAGATAGGGGCGATTCTTCAATCGACACGCTCACGTATGCCGGAATGTTACCATTATTGTGATCAGAGTCACTAGAGAAGCGGTAAGAGTCTACGACTCTGGGGGGCACTTCGAGCCCTACAGGGTCCTTCTAGTTAGTTCATCGTCCTCTGCGAGGACTCTAAGCGTTCGGTCGCTTCGCTCCCTCACTATATAAGTACGGGTGATTTTTCAAGAACTACCCTAGATTGTGACGTACTTCACTAGAGGGCCTGGGCACGGTCACGAACCGACGATGAGGGCTAGTGCGCATTCCGGGCCAGCCATGCGGCGTACTCGGCCGGACTGAATGCCCGAGCGTCACTACAGCTCTGGGCGGCCAGCTCCTCAGGCTTGTCGACTACCCGACCAGCAGTCAAGTCCAGGTGAATCTGTTCCGGCGCGAATCCCGTCATCTGCGCCAGTAGCCGCCGCGCGGTCGGCTCGATGTCGCGCTTGTCCGTGACGTACGTCTGCGTGCCGGTGCACGGAACCACGACCATCCACCCAGCGCCGCAGCAATGCGACCGAACCAAGTACGTCGGCATAACTCGCCCCTCTCTCGGTGGCTCTGTTGGCAAGCGCACCGTGCCGGGGACCTCTCACACCCGGCACGGCGGCCTGAGACCCGACGTTAGGGAGCCCGGAACCTCTGCTGCTACTAACTTGACGGAACTTGACAGAACTTCACTGTACGGGGCATACAGCCGGTCTGAATGCGGCACCATTGACCACGGGGGTGTCACACACGGTCACACTCCTAGACGGGAGCAAGGATCATGCGCTTAAAGTTCCTCGGCAAAGGTGGATCAGGTGGCGGCCATTGCCCGACGTTGTACGCCACCGACCAGGACACGTACCTGGTCCAAGGTTGGGAGACCGACGAAACCGGCACAATCGAGATACCTCACCTGCTGCTCGGGTTCGCTGAGCCCGATACGTTCATCGGGGCAGAGTTGACCGACACCGGGCGAGGTACGTTCACGGTCTCGGGCCGGCCGATCACCGAGCCGGATGTACTGGGGCAACTCGACCTAGCCGACGACGAAACGGCTATCGAGGTGCCGAAGCGAGCAAGGGAGTTCTACGGTGCGGCTGCTGCAAGGCGAAGCGTTTCTGGATCTGTTCCGGCAAGCTGAGCGCTCGGCGTTCCACCTCGAAACCAAGGACGCGTACGACGTAGCCGAAGAGAACCCGCAACTCGAACGGTTCTTGGACGGCCACGATGATGACGACTACGAATGGTTCCGGCCGTGGCTGGACCTTATTCGGGACGCCGCCAAACGGGGCGTAGCTGTCTCACGGGTCCGTGTCGTCACGGTGCCTTTGACCGACTATCACCGTTGGCTGTTGTCGATCACGCCGGAGAACCAGGACGCCGGAGAGGATATCCGCTATCTAGCTCGGCACCGGGCCGGAGCGGTGCCCTCGGATGACTGGTGGTTGTTCGATGACTCGGTGGTCGCCTACAACCTCGTTGACGCCTCCGGCCGGGCCATCGGTGTCGGTGTAACCGACGACCCGCACACGGTCGACCGCTGCCGCAGCGTGCGACAGCGACTTTGGGAGATTGCTACGCCTTACGCCGAGTTCGCTCACGCCACGCTGTGACCAACTCGGTTCACGAACAGCGTCAAGCGCTCGGGCAGCGCTTACGCGAGATCAGGAAGGATGCCGGACTCACAGGTCGCCAGCTCGCCGCATTGGCGGGCTGGCACGAGTCCTTGGTGTCCAAGATCGAGACCGGGAACCGAACCCCGACCGAGGCGCAACTACACGCGTACTGCACTCACACCGGCACCGAAAGCCAGCTACCCGACCTCGTTGCAACGGTCCGAAATATCGAATCGGCGTACCTCGAATTCAAGCGGCTGCTACACGCTGGCACCAAGCGCCGACAGCAACAGTCGGTGACGTTGGCCGAGCAGACCAAGGTTATGCGGATCTATGAACCGGTGCTGATTCCGGGGATGCTGCAAACAGCGGATTACGCCGCAGCCGTGCTACGCCGGGTGACCGAGTTCTACCGGGTACCCAACGACGTAGACCAAGGCGTCTCGAAACGGCTTGAACAGCAAAAAGTCCTGTACCACGGTGATCACCGGTTCCATATCCTGATCACCGAACAGTCGTTGGCTACGACCGTGGGGAACGATGGGGTCATGGCCGGCCAGTTGGACCGGCTCCTAGCCGTTATCGGCCTGCCCCGGATGCTGTTCGGGATAGTCCCCGCCGGTGCTGAATGGCTCACCCCCGCAACCAACTTCGTCATGTTCGATGACCGCATGGTGATGGTGGAGGCCATCACGGCAGAGCTGACGATCACCCAGCCCCGAGAGATTGCGTTGTACGCCCGAGCGTTCGAGACGCTGGCCCGGCAGGCTGTCACCGGTGAGGATGCCCGAAGGCTGATCCGGGCAGAGATAGACCGTAGGTCACACAAACCTTAGAGCAGCCCGCTATAGCTCTCGCCACACTGTGAGAACTCGGGGGTATCCGGTAGCGCTGGTGTATCGGTGTTCCAGCTCTTTCATAGCCGGGCCGCCGAAGTGGTTATATGCGGCGGCTATATGAGCTGATCCACACCCTTTCCGGTCCTCGGTGAGGATCGACAAAGCGCCGTCCGGCTCCAGGTCGATCAATGCCGGGAACGCATCACCGGCGAACGACGACAACGTGAGCAGACCGAACGGGGTACCAGAGGTCCCCACGCCGACAGGCTTCCACTTGTCGGAGGTCAGCGAACCTTCGACGACCCTTGTCGCCTCAGTGATAGTCATCGGCTCTCCAGGTACCTGGGGACGATGCTCGGGTGCGGCGAGGGTATGTAGCCCCCGTTCGGGTGCTCCAGAATCATCCCGTCTTGGACCTGGACGGCGAAGTACTCGTCAAAACTCATGCCGCACCTGAGAGCGGCCATGTACATGCTCATGCTGTCCGTATTTTCGGCCGGTGCGCCGGGCCTGGTGTAGATCGAGTAGGCAGCTTCACCGAAGAACATGGAATCGTCTTCGTGCACGTCGCTGGCCGCAAGGACCAGGCCGTGACGCTGGATGTAATCGGCCACCGGCCGGTACACATCGTGTCGGTCTTTGACCACCGGGGACCTGTAGACCTCGATCCGATCCGGTCCGCCGACCGCGTACAGCCGATTGGATACCGCAAGCTCCAGTTCCATTGGATTGCCCTTCTCTTAAGCACCGTCGCGTGACGGTGTTGCTTCGGTCCTGACGATGTCGGCGGCTGATCGGCGCTCGAACACGGGGATAAACGAGCCGCTGATCTTCTTCCATGGCTGCTCGCCGTCTTTCGGGTGACCAAGGTTTGCCATCAGCTCAGTTGGGAAGTCCACTCGGTACTCAAACGTTCCCGAGTTATCCCCAGACCGCTTTCCGTCTATGCCGGTGAGGCTCACTGCGACTGTGATCCCTGAACGCCGGAGAAGTTCCCGCCTACCTTCCGGGTCCGACGACTCCCACACATCTCGGTAGATGCCGCCGGTCGGCTTGTACTCCCATCGAGATTCACGCGCAGGCGTGGCCTCCAGCTCGGCGATCTTGGCGTCCAAGGCGCTGATCTGCCTCTGAATACGATCCCGCACCGTTGATGACGTTGCGTTGCCGAGCACCCTGACCAGATCGTCTACGGCCGCGATGGCCTCCCGGAGTTCGGTCTCCCTGGAATCACCGGGCACCCAGACCCGTTCCAGGATCTCGACATCCCCGATCTCGTCCACGACCAGTTCCCCCACCAGATCCTCAAGGAAGTCGGCCCGGATATCGCTGGTGTCCTTGTTCTCGCAGCGGTAGTACCGATACTCGATCCCTCGGGCGACCTTCCTGGTGTGATGGAGCGTGTAGCCGCACACGAGGCATACCGCTACGCCAGCGAGCGGGCTCAGCTGGACCCGGCGTTTCGCCCGGTTCGTGTCGCGCCGACGATCCAACGTCGATTGGATCAACTCCCACTCATCCAGCGTTACCAGCGGCTCGGCAAGCTGGATCGGCATACCGTCATCGTCACGAACTACTTCGCCCTTGTGGTGGACGTACCCGCGTATCGCGTCGCTTCGGAGCATGTTGCGGATCGGGGTCTGAGTCCACGGGTTCTCGGTTCGGACTTTGCGACGGCGCACCTTGCCCGGTTCCTGCTTCGGCGTCACGTCCAGATCCGCTGGCAGTTCCGACCGGAGCAATGTCGGATAGCCAGCGCTCCGGGCTCGGTGGTACTGAGAGGGCGTTAGTACCCCCTCACGGTTCAGTTCGGCCGCAATCTGGGTCGATGGCTTCCCGGCTATGGTGTCGTCGACTATTCGGCGGATCAGCTTCGAGGCCACGGGGTCGACCTCTAACGCCCACCCCTCACCCTGTGGGTTCTTCACGGCGACGTACCCGAACGGCGGTTTGCCACCTCCCCAGCGAGCCGAGTTCCTGAGCTTGTGACGGGATCCGCGCTGACGCTCCCGGATCGCCTCTAGCTCCCCCTCGGCCAGACCGGCAATAACGTTCGCCAGCATCCGGCCGGCCCAGCTGCTCAGGTCGATGGACTCGGAACAAGACACCAATGTCTTGTCGTGATCCATCACCCAGCCGAATAGCTTGCTGAGCTGGATAGCATTCCTGCCGAGCCGGTCCAGCTTCCATGCTGCGAGGACGTCCCATTCATGCGGCCGGTCATTCAGCCACGGCCCGAGCTGAGGTGTCTCGAACGGGTCGATAGAACCGGATACGTCTACGTCCTCGGCCCAACCGACGACCGTGTGTCCGTGAGCGTCGGCCCACTGCTGGATGGTCTCGCGCTGGCGGTCAATCGAGGTTGATTCCTCCGTGGACCGGGACAGGCGTAGCCTACCGAGTACGCGAAGCTTCTCGCTGGTAGAGGACATATCGAGAGGATACCGTTCTGTTGTGCTAAAGCTGATGTTCCATGAGCCGTGCATTCCGCCCAATACCGGGAACGCGATCCGGTTGGCGGCGGGGACGGGGTGTGAGCTGCATTTGGTCGAGCCGCTGGGGTTCGATCTGTCGGAGCCGAAATTGCGGCGGGCGGGGCTGGACTACCACGATCTCGCCTCGGTGACGGTGCACGCGGATCTGGCGGCGGCGTGGGCGGCGATCCGGCCGGAGCGGGTGTATGCGTTCACCACGCAGGCGAGCACGCGGTTCACCGATGTGCGGTATCAGGCCGGTGATGTGCTGCTGTTCGGCACCGAGCCGACGGGGCTGCCGGCCGAGGTGCTCGCCGATCCGCACATCACCGACCTGGTGCGGATTCCGATGCTGCCGGGGCGGCGGTCGATGAACCTGTCCAATTCGGCCGCGGTCGCGGTGTACGAGGCGTGGCGCCAGCACGGATTCCCCGACGCGGTGTGAGCACGCTCAGGCGTCGATCTCGAAGCGTTTGAAGCGCGAGGTCGCGCCCGCGGTGAGCCGGACCGCGCTCTTGGGTACGCCGTAATGCTCGGCGAGCAGCTCGATCGCGGCCTTGTTCGCCTTGCCTTCGACGGCCGGGGCACGCACGTAGAGCCGCAGGGTGCCGTCGTCGAGAATCTCGACCAGCGGGCCTTTACGGCTGTTCGGGGTGATCGTCGCCCGGACGGTCGGCACGCGATTCTCCTGTTGCGCCAGTGTCTTTGCCTGCCTCGCCGGGCTTTTCGGCACGGGACGGCGCCTGTGCCGTGGCGGCCTTCGCGCGGCGGGGCCTGCGGACGAGCCGCGCGAGCACCCAGACGACCGCGCCGATGACGGCGACGAAGCCGATCCACGGGACGGCCTTGCCGAGGAAGACCACCGCATCCTTCAACCAGTCGACCAGCGAGTTCCAACCGGAGACGATGCCGTCCCAGAAGTTGGTCGGCCCCTCCTCGGGTTCGGTACGGGTACTGGAGATTTCGATGGTCAGCGTGGACAGCGCGATCTGATCGTCGAGCAGGCGCTTCTGCCCGGTGAGGCTGTCGAGTTCGGCCTGGCGGCTCGACAGCGCCTGTTCGGCGGCGAGCAGATCGGCGGTATTGGTGGCCTCGGCCATCAGCACCCGCAGCCGGTCGACGGAGGCCTGCAAGGCCTTGATCCTGGCGTCGAGGTCCTGCCACTGCATGGTGACGTCGTCGCGGTTGGTGCTCACCTCGGTGACTTCGCCGATATCGCCGAGCGCGGCGATGAAGTCGTCGGTGTGTTCGGCCGGGATCCGGACGGTGAGCCTGGCACTGGGGACGTTGTCGTCGGTGCCGGGACGTTCGGTGCGGCTGTCGACGCGGCCCTGCAACGCGGTGACCTGCGCTGTCACCTTGCCCGCCGCGTCGATGGGATCGGCGGAGACGATCTCGACCTGCCCGGTGATCACTTCCTTGCGGTCGGCGTTCACCTCCCCGCCGGTGTCCTGTTCCCTGGCCGGGGCTTGTTCGCGGAAGCCCGGTGTCGCGGCGGGGCCAGGCATGTCGGCGACGGTGGGCGTGCGGCCACCGACGGCGGACTCGCCGTCGTCGTCATCGCCGCAGCCGCCGACGAGCAGGGCCAGGCCGAGCAGGGCGATCAACAACACCGCGAGCTTGCGCATGGTCGCAGCGTAGCGGCTCGTCCGGGCCGCGACACGCTTCTCGCTCACCGGAAGTCGCGGGACTTGCCCGCCATCCGCAGATCCAGCTGCCGCAACTGCTCGGCGTACACACTCACCGCGCCTTCGGCGTTCTGGATCCGGCCGCGAATGATCAACGCCCGCGCGGTCTGGGCGAGCCTGCGGTAGCGGGTCCACAATCCGACCGAGCAGACGATATTGACCATGCCGGTCTCGTCTTCCAGATTCAGGAAGGTGACCCCGGCGGCGGTGGCCGGGCGCTGCCGGTGGGTGACGGCGCCGCCGACCAGGACCCGGGAGCCGTCGGGCACCGATAGCAGCCGGTCGGCCGGGATCACACCCATCGCGTCGAGTTCGGCGCGCAGGAATTCGGTGGGGTAGCTGTCGGGCGAGATGCCGGTGGCCCAGACGTCGGCGGCGGCCAGTTCCAGCGCGCTCATTCCGGGGAGCGCGGGGGCGGTGGTGGCGGCGACCATGCCGGGTAAGCGATCCGGGCGTTCACCGGCCGCGGCGCCTGCCGCCCACAGCGCGGTGCGCCGCAGAATGCTGCGCTCCCCTGGCAGCTCGGTGCCCGAGGGCATGTGGACTGCCGAGGTTTCCGCCGCCCGAGCCGGTGTCGCGGTGGTGATGCTGTCCAGCGCACCGGCCGTCGCCAGCGATTCCGCCTGGCGGACAGTGAGTTCCACGCGCCCGGTCAGGTCGAGCAGCGAGGTGTAAGGTCCGCCCTCCTCGCGGGCGGCGACGATCTTCTCGGCGAGCTCGTCACCGATATACCGGACCGCCGCCAGCCCGAGCCGCACCTGGGTGCCACGCTGTTCGAGGGTGGGTTCGGCGCGACTGGCATTGATATCGGGCCCGTGCACCAGCACACCGTGCCTGCGCGCGTCGGCCACCAGCGATTGCGGCGAGTAGAAGCCCATCGGCTGGGCACGCAGCAGACCGGCACAGAAGGCGGCCGGATGATGCAGTTTGAACCACGCCGAATAGAACACCAGCGCCGCGAAACTCTGCGAGTGGCTTTCCGGGAAACCGAAATTCGCGAAGGCGTACAGCTTTTCGTAGATGCGGTCGGCGACCTCTCCGGTGATGCCGTGCAGATCGCGCATGCCCTGGTAGAGCCGTGCCTTGAGCCGCTCCATCCGTTCGGGTGAGCGTTTGGATCCCATGGCGCGACGCAATTGATCGGCTTCGGCGGCGGTGAATCCGGCGACGTCGACGGCTATCTGCATGAGCTGTTCCTGGAACAGTGGCACGCCGTAAGTACGTTCCAGGGTCTTTTCCAGTGCGGGATGGTCGAATTCCCAGTCCTCCTGACCATTGCGGCGGCGAATATACGGATGCACCGAACCGCCCTGGATCGGGCCGGGCCGGATCAGCGCCACCTCGACCACCAGGTCGTAGAACTCACGCGGTTTCAGCCGGGGCAGCGTCGCCATCTGCGCCCGCGACTCCACCTGGAACACCCCGATCGAATCGGCCCGCGACAGCATGTCGTACACCGCGGTTTCGGCCAGGTCGAGCTTGTGCAGTTCGACGGTGACGCCTTCGTGTTCGCGCACCAGATCGATCATGTAGTGCAGCGCCGAGAGCATGCCGAGGCCGAGCAGATCGAATTTCACCAGCCCGGCGGCGGCGCAATCGTCCTTGTCCCACTGCAATACGCTGCGGCCGGGCATGCGCGCCCATTCCACCGGGCAGACGTCGGCGATGGGGCGGTCGCAGATCACCATGCCACCGGAATGGATACCGAGATGGCGCGGTAGCCCTTCGATATCGGCGGCCAGTTCCAGCACCTGTTCCGGGATATCGGTCCCGGTTTCGGCGCCGACACCCGTCCAGCGGCTCACCTGTTTGCTCCACGCGTCCTGCTGGCCGGTCGAGAAGCCGAGCGCGCGGGCGGCGTCGCGGACGGCCGATTTACCGCGGTAGGTGATCACATTCGCCACCTGGGCGGCATATTC
The DNA here is from genome assembly GCF_005863245.1 of Nocardia cyriacigeorgica. GTDB lineage: Bacteria > Actinomycetota > Actinomycetes > Mycobacteriales > Mycobacteriaceae > Nocardia > Nocardia cyriacigeorgica_C. The sequence continues at coordinate 171,057 of NZ_VBUT01000001.1, forward strand.
CCGGCCGTAGGCGTTGTAGACGTGCTGGATCGCTTCCTCGCGACGGTCGGATTCGATATCGATGTCGATATCGGGCGGGCCGTCGCGCGCGGGTGAGAGGAACCGTTCGAACAGCAGGTTGTTGCGCACCGGGTCGACATTGGTGATGCCGATGGCGTAGCAGACCGCGGAATTGGCCGCCGATCCCCGGCCCTGGCACAGGATGCCGTTGTTCTTGCAGAACATGACGATGTCGTGCACCACCAAGAAGTAACCGGGGAACTTCATGCCGGTGATCACCGCGAGTTCGTGCTCGATCTGGCGGTAGGCAGCGGGATTCTGCTGCGGCGTTCCGTAGCGTTCGGCGGCCCCCTTCAACGTGAGATGCCGCAGCCAGGAGTTCTCGTCGTGGCCCTCCGGCACCGGGAACGGCGGCAGCTCCGGTGCGATCAACTTCAGGTCGAAGGCACATTCGCGGGCGAGGGCGACGGCGTTGGCGATGGCCTGCGGGCAGTCGGCGAACAACCGCGCCATTTCCGCCCCGGAACGCAGATGCGCACCACCGGTGGGGGCCAGCCAGCCGGCCATCTCGTCGAGGCTGCTCCTGGACCGGATCGCGGCCAGCGCCATGGCGCGATGCCGTTGCGCCGGGGAAGCGAAATGCGCGCCGGTGGTGGCGACGACGGGCAGCCCGAGCCGATCGGCCAGCGCGATGAGGCGGGCGTTGCGCTCATCGTCGGCGGGCAGGCCGTGGTGGGTGAGTTCCACGCTCACCCGCTCGGCGCCGAAGCGCTCGACCAGATCGCGCAATGCCGCCTCGGCGCACACCGGCGGCCCACCCGCGCGCAGATCCTGTTCCAGCGCTTGGCGCAACTGTCCCTTGCGGCATCCGGTCAGGATCTGCCAGTGCCCACCCGCCGCCGCGGTGAGGGCATCCAGGTCGTAGCGCAGAATTCCTTTCTCCCCCGCGGCCATATGCGCCGCCGCGATCTCCCGCGACAACCGCCGGTATCCCTCCTGTCCCCTAGCCAGCACCAATAGATGAGTTCCCGGTGGATCGGGTTCCCCTGTGCGCGGCGCGGAGTCGGTCGAATCCGCCAGCGACGAGGCAGCAGAGAAGTCGGTTCGCCTTGCGGTGAGGGTCAATTCGGCGCCGTAGACAGTGGCTATGCCCCATTCCCGCGCCGCTTCATAGAAGCGGACCACGCCGTAGAAACCGTTGTGGTCGGTGAGGGCGATGGCCTCCAGCCCGAGCCGGGCCGCCTCCTCGACCAGTTCCTCCGGATGGCTCGCGCCGTCGAGGAAGCTGTAGGCCGAATGCGCGTGCAGCTCGGCATAGGGCACGACCGGGCCGAGGGGGCGGAGGTCACCGCCCTCGGCGAGGTATTCACCGCGTTTGCGCGACCACGCCGGACTGTCGCCGCCGTCGCCCGGGTACATCGACTCCGGATCGTGCCTGCCCGGCCGCCCGGACAGCACCCGCTCCAGCTCCGACCAACTCGGTGGCCCGTTACTCCAGCCCATGGCGTGGCCTCCACCTCACCGGACGCCGGTCAGCTCGCCTTGAGCCGCTCGGTGGAGCCGGCGTCGAGCGCGCCGGCCACATGGTCGAGCCCGGTGCGGATCACCTGGCCGTAGGCATCGTTGGCCAGGACCTCGAGGTGTCCCTTGGCCAGCGCCAATTGCATACGGGCGGAATCGAAATCGCCGACGCGGCGGTGGCTGTCGGCGAGGTTCAGATACAGCGAGGGCAGGAATCCGCGCATGCCCTCATCGAGCGGACTGCCCGGCGCGAACACCGCCGCGAGCGCCCGCTGATCCCACAGCAGCGCCTCCTCGGCCGTGTCCACCACATCGGCCAGATGGTGGGCGATCACGCAGCGGTGCAGCGGATCTCCGTGTTCGCCGATCTCCTCCCACAGCCTGTGTAGCGCGCTTCGCGCCGCCTGCTGATCAACACCGCCGAGCCGCACCGCGGCATAGATATCCGCCATCCGATCGTCCGTCATGCCATCAGTATCGCACATATGTTCGAATGATTTCGAGCGTTCGAACGCGCCGCATCGATGTTCTTCAGCTGTGATGTAAACCACTTGGCAGAGAACTTACTTGAGAGTAAGTTCGGTGCCGACAGACCTGCAAAGGAGCAGCGATGACCTCAGCCGACGACGACGACGCGCGCGAGAAGATCCGGCGCAATCAGCGCAACCGCGACCTCACCGGCCGCCATGTCGTGATCACCGGCGCCTCCTCCGGCATCGGCCGGGCCGCCGCCATCGCCGTGGCCGACAAGGGCGCGGTGGTGTTCCTGCTCGCCCGCCGCGGCGAGGAGCTCGCGGCCGTGGTCGAGGAGATCCGCGCGGCCGGCGGCAGCGCCTACGGATACCAGTGCGACGTCACCGATTCCGAGTCGGTGGATCACGCGGTCAAGGCGATCCTCGACGAGCACGGCCACGTCGACATGCTGGTGAACAACGCGGGCCGCTCCATCCGGCGCGCCATCCACCGTTCCACCGACCGGCTGCACGATTTCGAACGCACCATGGCCGTCAACTACTTCGGCGCCCTGCGGATGACGCTGGCGCTGCTGCCGCAGATGCGTGAGCGCAAGTTCGGTCACATCGTCAATATCAGCAGCGCGGGCGTGCAGGTCGCCACTCCCCGCTTCGCGGCCTATCTGGCCAGCAAGGCGGCGCTGGACAAGTTCACCGAGGTGGCGGCGGTGGAGACGCTGGCCGATGGCGTCACCTTCACCACCATTCACATGCCGCTGGTGCGCACGCCGATGATCGCCCCGAGCGGAAATCAGGGCCCGTCCGAATCGCCGGAGTGGGCCGCGGCCACCATCGTTCGCGCACTCAGCGAACGCCCCAAACGCATCGACGTCCCGCTCGGCACGCTGGCCGAATACGGCGGCATCATCACCCCCAAGCTGCGCGATCGCATCCTGCACCGCTACTACCGCGCCCTGCCCGACTCCCCCGCCGCCCGCGGCGAACAGGACGACACCGCCGAGCCCGCCGCGACCCTCGCCCCGCCCCGTGAACCCCGCCCCCGCTCGGCCGCCCGCAAGGCCACCGGCGCCGCCCTGCGCCGCGCCGCCCGCTGGGTCCCGGGCACCCACTGGTGAACCCGGCGACGGAAGCGCACGGCGACCGGCCGACTGGTCAGTGGCCGAGGAAAGGCAGTACGGCGGCGGCGAATTCGCGGTAGCGGTCGCGGTGGATGCTGTGCCCGCAGGTGAAGGCGGTGACCGAGCAGTCGGGGATCGAGGTGCGCATGACCTCGAGTTTCTCCGGATCGACCATGCCGCCGGGGCCGCCGCGCAGCACCAGCGTCGGCGCGCTGATCTCGGTGAGCCGCTCCCACCATTCCGGATGCGGTTTGCGGAACTGTTCGAGCGCGGTGCGCGTCATCGACCGGTCGAAGGCCAGCACGGCACGCGGATGACGCACCAGGCTGGAGGTGGCGTGCCACAGTTCGGGCAGGGTCGGCAATCTGCGGGTGAGCGTCAGCTCTTCGGTACCGGAGCGCAGCGGCAGCGGGCATTCCTCCATGACCAGGCGACGGACCAGGCCCGGCCGCTCCTGCGCCACACAGGACACCGCGTAGCCGCCGAGTGAATGCCCGACCAGATCCACCCGCTCCAGCCCGAGGTGATCGCACAAGCGCAGCACATCGGCGCCGAACTCGCCGAACAGGTAGGACTCGGTGTGCGCGCTACGACCGTGGCCGCGCAGATCGGGGATGATGACGCGGCGCCCGGCCCGCACGAGTTCACGCGCGAACCGGTCCCAGGTGTGGCCGTCGCCGCCCATCCCGTGCACCAGCACCACCGGGACGTCGTCGACCGCGACCGCCCCGGAGTCCCGGTAGGCGATCAGCACGTCGCCGAGCGCGACCCTGGCCGTCGTCAGATCCACGATTGTCGAGAGTACCGGCGATCATCAGGGCAAACTCGATGATCTGGCACACACACGGGCAGGCCCGAGCTCATTCGTAGAGCCCTTCCACATGCCACTGACCGTCGCGGGTGATGAGCAGCAGACTGTGCGGGCCCGGTAGTTCGACCTGCACGCGGGCGCTGGGCGCGGACCCGGTGGACCACCAGTGCTCGTCCATCGGCCACGGGCCCGTCCACGCGGTCAGCTCCCACTGCTTGCCGCCCCAGCGCAATCGTGCGGGAGTCGCGCTGAACAGCCCGCGCTCGGTGACGTGCACCGGGGCGCCGCCCGCCGATTCCAGCTCCACCCGCGGCCGGTTCATCATGAGCACCGCGGGCGCCGGTTCGGGCAGCCGGCCCGGCCACGGCAGCGCGGGGTCGGCGGCGGGCACCTGCTCGTCGCCGAGCGCGACCATGGTGATCCGTTCCGCGGGGCCGCGGCCGCCGCTGAGCACCCCGACCTGCACCGCCGCCCCACCGAGCAGGCCCTGCACCCGGACCAGCGCGCGCATCGCCCGCGCGTCGGTGCCGCCCGCGTCGCCCCACAGGCCGAGCTGGAGCGCGGCGGCCGGAATCACTTCGACCGGTTCCAGCCGCAGCAGAGTGATCGGCGCGGTGGGCCCGCCGGAACCGCCGGTGTCGCGGTGGGTGAGCCAGCCGTCCAGCTGCCAGCGCACCCGGTCGGCGACGCCGTCGGCGGTCAGCGGTTCGGCGCAGCGCCAGACCCGGCTGAGCTGTTCACCCGCCGCGGTCTCGGCGAAGACCGCGAGCCTGGTGCAGGCCACCGCCGCGGCCGAGAACGCGGCATGGGCGCGGGTGGCGAGCATGCGCCCGGCGAAGGCGGCGGCGTCGACGCGGTCGATCGGCGGATCGCAGTGCAATTCCACCGTCAGGTCGCGCGGCGGGGTGCGCGCGGACGGCGGACGTTCGGGCAGGGCGCGGGCGCAGCGGTGGGCCGCGATCGCGTCGGCGCCGAACCGGGAGCCGACCTGTGCCGGAGTGAGCGCGGCGAAATCGCCGACACGCCGCAGCCCGAGCCGATGCAGCAGATCCACCAGATCGACTCGCTCGGGTGCGGCCAGCGCGGGTTCGACGGCCAGTTCACCGATCGGCAGCGGCGCCAGGAACTCCGCGCCCGCGCCCGGCGCCACGATGGTGTCGCGGCGCGCGGCGAGCACCGCGGTGGACACTTCGTCGGCGATCCCGATCTGGGCCTCGGCCCCGGCCGCGGCCACCACGTCGACGAGCCGTTCGGCCGCCGCTTCCTCGGAGCCGAAGAACCGGGCCGCGCCGCGCACGCCGAGGACCAGCAGTCCGGGTCGCAGCACCTCCACTCCGGGGACCGCGGCGTCGACCGCGGCCACCACCGGCTCGAACAGCCGCGCGTCCCGATCCGGATCGGCCTTGGCGATATAGAGCTCGGGGCAGCGGGCCTGCGCCTCCCGCCGGCGCAGCCCGCGGCGCACCCCGTCGGCCCGTGCGGTGGCCGAACACGCCACCACCTTGTTGGCCGACAACACCGCGACCGGCCGGCTGGCGGGCACCTTCCCCAGTGCCGCCGCCGCGACCGCGGGCCAATCCGGGCACCACACCGCGAGCACCCGGGCAGGGCGGGTCATGGTGGATCACCGTCTCTGGCCGCATGCTCGTTCCGTGACTGTGCCGCCGAAGTCCTGCGCGGCATCCACTTGCGCGCGGCCCGTCCGGAGGCCTTCATGAGGCAGCGTCCCGCACATCGCCGGGTTCACTTGTGGCCGCCAGGGTTTCGCGGCGTACCCATTCCATCCGCCCCTCGTGCTGTCGCAGCGTGATACCGCCGGTGCGCGGCGCCGAGGCCCGGCCCGCCACCTCGACGTCGAGGGAGATCGAATCGAGCCTGCCGCGGCCGGGGCCGAGCCCGGTGTAGGCCGCCACCCGGGTGCCGAGCCGCAGCGACGGGGCCGGCCAGCGGCCGCCGGTGACGACCAGGACGGCCCCCTTGTTCCTGGCTCGCGCGGCGATCACCCTGGCCCTGGACGGGGCGACGGCAGCGCCGCCGAGGTCGAGCAGGACCAGATCGAGCCCGTCGAGCAACACCGCGGCCACCTCCAGCGCATCCGGGCCCGGATCGGCGACGACGGCGATCCGGCCCAGCTGCGCCCCCATCTCCGCCGCGGCGAGCAAACCGAGCTTCGGCATGCCGACCACCGCCGCGTGTCCGCCGTCGGCGGTGACCGCGGCCAGCAGTCCGGCCAGCAGCGACCCGGCGCCCGCGTACGCCACCACCGACCCCTTGACCAGACCACCATCGGGCAGGAGCTCGACCAGGGCTGTCGGTACTGGCAGCGTTTGCCTGCGTACCCCCTCCGAGGTGGGCAATCGGGCGGCCGCGGATTCGCCGCGCCCCGGCACCGCCGCGATCTTGCGCCGCAGCTCCGCCAGCTCCTGCGCGGTCGCACGCCCCGGTTCCCGCGAATCCGAACCCATCACTCACCTACCTCCACGGGGACTCCTGCTCCGGCCGACTGCGCCGGAACCCGCCCGAGACCACCCGGCACCGGCCGGGCGATCGTCACGCCACGCGCACCTCGCGGCGCCCATCCGCCGAAGCAACCGTGGCTCCTCGACGGTTCAGCACCGATCCAGCTATCGATCTGTCTCGAATATACGTTCGAATGATTCCCAGTAGAAGCCCGCCCCTGAGATCCGTCAAGCGCGCACCGCGACCCCTCGCGCGACGGCCGCCGTGACCACCGTCACGACGGCGAACTCCCGGTCCGAATCCGGCCAGCTACCACGGAATTCGGCTAGTCTCGCACCATGATCGATCGTCCCCGTCCCATCGTCGGCCCGGACTATCTGGTGGCCGGCCGCTACCGCCTGCAATCGAAACTCGGCGGCGGCGGTATGGGCGCGGTCTGGCTCGCGACCGACCGGCTGCTGAACCGCGACGTCGCCATCAAGCAGGTGCTGTCCACCGCCGGGCTCGACGAGGACGAGGCGAACCGGATCCGCGAGCAGATCATCCACGAGGGCCGAGTCGCGGCCAAGCTCTCCCACGAACATGCCATCGCGGTCTACGACGTGGTGCTCGAGGCGGGTGAGCCCTGGCTGGTGATGGAGCACCTACCCTCGCGCAGCGTGGCCAAGGCGCTCGGGCTGGTCGATACGCTGCCGCCGATCGAGGTCGCGCAGATCGGCGCGCAGGTCGCCGACGCGCTGGCCGCCGCGCATGCCGTCGGCATCGTGCACCGCGACATCAAACCGGGCAATATCCTCGTCGCCGACCGCGGGCCCGGGGTGGGGATGGCCAAGCTCAGCGACTTCGGCATCTCGCGCGGCGCCGGCGAGTCCGCCGACGAACCCGACGGCGTCATCACCGGCACTCCCGCCTACCTGCCGCCGGAGGTGGCCCGCGGCGCCCGGCCGACCGAGGCCAGCGATGTGTTCTCCCTCGGCGCCACCCTCTACACCGCCATCGAGGGCCAGCCGCCGTTCGGCTTCGACGACGACAGCGACGCGATCGTCGAGCGCGCGGCCATGGCGCAGATCATTCCGCCCAGCCGCAGCGGTGTGCTCACCCAGGCGCTGCTGCACATGATGGAACCGGCGCCGCAGCGTCGCCCGACCATGGCCGAGGCCAGGGACGAAATCCTCACCGCCGCTTTTGGTCCCGGCACCGCGCCCTACATCATCGGTGCCCCGGTGCGCACCGAGGACGGCACCATCCCGGCGTGGGCGGCCCGCAATTCGGCGTCGGGTCTGCGCAGCCCGCTGTCCACCCCGCTGCCGCGCCGCACCCAACCGGCACCCGCCCCCGTCGCGCCCGCCGCACCGCAGCTGGGCACCAAGAAGTTGCCGCAGCCGAGCAACGCGCCGCTGGCGATCGCGGTCGGGATGCTGATCGGGCTGGTCATCATCATCGCCGTCATCGTCGCGCTGTTGTAGTCGAGCTCAGTCGATCCGTCTGCGGTGCGCCCAGCGAGTGAGCGCGTTGCGGTTGGACTGCTGGGTTTTGCGCAGCACGTTGGAGGCGTGGGTCTCCACCGTTTTCACCGAGATGAACAGGGTTTCGGCGATTTCGCGGTAGGTGTAGCCGCGCGCCAGCAGCCGCAGCACCTCCAGCTCACGCGGGGTCAGCGAATCCAGTTCCGGGTCCAGCGGCGGTTCCGGCGCCGGGGATTTCCCGGTGAACGAGTCGAGTACGAAACCGGCCAGCCGCGGGCTGAACACCGCGTCGCCGCCCGCGACCCGGCGGATGCCGTCGGCCAGTTCGGCGCCGGAGATGGTCTTGGTGACGTAGCCGCGCGCGCCCGCCCGGATCACCGCGATGACGTCCTCCGCGGCATCGGACACGCTCAGCGCCAGGCATACCGGGCCGTCATCGATCCCGGACAGCACCGCGACACCGCCGCCGTCGGGCATGTGCACGTCCAGCAGCACCACATCGGGGCGGGTGTTGTTGATCCCGGCCACGGCCTCGGCCACCCCGCCGGCCTCGCCGACCACCTCCATATCGGTTTCCCGGCTCAACTCCGCCCGCACCCCGGAGCGGAACACGGCGTGATCGTCGACGAGAAAGACCTTCACCGCCACCTACTTCTCCTTCACCGGACAGCCCTATCCGCCGTCACCACTGTGTCCCGGTCGCCCGCGACAGTTCCATCGGTACCACACCGCGAGCGGCGGTCAGCGCTGCTCGGCGCGCACCGCGGACCCGCTCGACTGGGTCAGCGGCTGCTCGACGACCGACTCGGCGGGTTCCTCCGGACGAGCGCCGGCGACGGTGTCGTCCTCGGCCCCGGAATCGGCCTCAGCCCCGGCCTCGGTCCCGGAATCGGTGCGCGGCATGATGATCCGCACCTCGGTGCCGCGGCCGGGCGTGGACACGATCTCCACCTGCCCGCCGCGCCGCTCCACCCGGCCGCGAATGGATTTGGCCAGCCCTTGACGGTCCGCGGGCACCGCGTCGACGTCGAAGCCCACTCCACGATCGCGCACGAACACGCTCACCTGATGCGGTTCGGTCTCGGCGAACAGATCGATGACGGGCACGTCCGCGTGTTTGGCGGCATTCACCAGCGCCTCTCGGGCGGCGCCGAGCACCGCGGTGAAATGCTCCTTTGGCAGACCGGAGCCGGTATCGGCGATATCCATCGATACGTCGCCGACGGTCACCGGCGTCACCTTCACCCCGTGCTGGTCTTCCACCTCACCGGCAATCGTGCGCAGCGCCGCGGCCAGGCTCGACTGGGCCGGCGCGGCATCCTCGAACAGCCATCGGCGCAGTTCGCGTTCCTGGCTGCGCGCCAACCGCACCACCTCGTGCGGATCGTCGGCTTGACGCTGGATCAGCGCGAGCGTCTGCAAGACCGAATCGTGCAGGTGCGAGGCGATCTCCTCGCGTTCCTCGTTGCGGATGCGGGCCGCGCGTTCGGCGTTCAACGCCCGCATCATCCGCAGCCACAGCGGCACCGACAGCAGCCCGGCCCCCAGCAGCGTGACCGCGACGGCCAGCAGCGCCGAGCCGAGCGAACCGATATCGATCCCGGCCAGCACCACAACGGCCAGGCCGGCCACGATCAGGGTGATGCCCGCGACGATGCGTGACCAGGTCACCATCGTCGGCTTGGCGGGCAGGCCGAGCAGCGACCGCGGTCCGTCCGCGTCGTACTCGCGCCACACCAGCGCCGCACCCACCGCGACCGCGATCAGCGGGACGATGATCCGCGCCGCCGTCCCACTGAACAGCGCCGACATCGCCACCGACAACCCGAACCCGAGCAGCGCGAGCCCGATGGCCTGGCGCCGCTCCTGCCCCGACGGCCGCACATCGTCGGCGCCGCCCGGGGTGAAGATCCACAGCATCGCGTACGCGACGATCCCCGCCCCCGCGAGCGCGGACAGCAACACGAACGCCATCCGCACCTTGAACACGTCGACATCCAGGTGATCGGCGATCCCACCGGCCACCCCGCCGACGATCCGCCCACCCGAGCGCCGCACCAACCGCCCCCGCGCCCCTTCGCCGGGTTCGACCCCGCGCGCAGCATCGAACCCGCGTGAGTCGAAGGCTGGAACAGACGGATACATACTCCCGATACTGGCACGCCCCACCGACACCAGCCATCGGGAAACACCCTGAAATCCGAGTCTCGGGGCTACCTCCCGCGAATGATTCGCCCCATCGCCCCGGAATCTGTCCGGACCGGACAGAAAACACCGATTCACCTGCGGTTTTTCTCAACAACCCGGCTCAGCGACATCGGCCGGACCGGACAACCGGCGATCATCGCCCGCTGCACGCCCGTTCCGGTCCGGATGATTGCCTCTCGTTGCCCTGAACTGGCTTTTCTCGCCGAGAACGGTCCTCGGGCGATGGAACGGCCCAGGCCGCCGCCCATACGTTTCATCTGGGTCGAGAACACGGCCCGCACCGCAGCACACAGCGGTGCACCGCTCCCCTCACGGAGCGGCGGACACAGTTCGGGGAGGACACAATGATCCGCAAGTTCATGCTCGCAGGAGCCACCGCCGCCGCCGGGGCGGCCATGACCCTGGGGCCGGCCATGCCGCCCACCGCCCAGGCGGATGCCGGGACGATCCCCTCGACCGGCGTGCCCATGCTGGCACCGCACGAGAACAGCTACACCGGGCCCGAGGGGTTCCGCTTCACCGTCGGTCATACCGATCACGCGGCCCGGCCCGTCGCACCGTTGAACGCGATGCCGACCAACCGCGAGGTGTTCCTCGACAACACCTCCTACGGTCAGGTCGAGGGCGGCGGGTCGGGCACCTTGAAGGCCGGCTACTTCGTCGCGTGTGCGGTCGATCTCGAGGTGCAGTTCAGCGCCGACGCCTCGGCGGGGTTCGATGCCGGAGTGAGTGTCGGCGCCGGCGGCTCGCCCGACTCGCTGTCACCGAGCGTGAGCGCGAGCATCGGGCCGAGTATGTCGGCGGGCATCGGATTCGGCCTATCGATCACCCCGGGCAAGATCGTCGACGTCGAAGTCGGCGAGAAGGCCCTGACCCCGGGCGGCCCCGGCTACCTGGTGAGCCGCGACTTCCATCTGCTGGTACAGGGCTGCGGCGGGCCGCTCACCATCCGCGCCTACACCAAGATCACCGCCGACTCCCCCGCCGTGACCGGCAACGGGGCGGTTTTCGGTGATCCGATCGTGCTGTAGCCGACGAGGATCTCGCATGTGGAAAGGCACCGCGTTGCGCGCACGAATCGGCCGGGCACTCACCGACCGGCTAGGTTGTTCCTATGTTTGTGTCGCCCAAGCACTTCGATGGGCGCGCGTGGTGACCGGGGGCACCACGGCCGAAAGCCGGGGGGAAATCCGTTCACCACGCGCGATTTTCGCGCAGCGCTTCGCCGATCTATATGCCGCGGCGGGTAATCCGACGCTGCGCCGGGTCGCCGCCGCGGCGCAGGGCCGGATGCGCACCGCACGTGGGACAACCTCCGGTGCGGCTTCCGCGCAGCGCATCAGCGACTGGAAGGCCGGGCGGAACGTGCCTGCCCGGTTCGAATCTCTGTTGCCGGTAGTGCTCACACTGGTCGAGCTGACCAGGAAGTCCGGCCAGGACGTCGCACCGGAACTGCGCGATCCCCGTGAGTGGCAGCGGTTGTGGCAGGCCTGCACCTCATGGACTCCTGGTGAGACCGACGGCACCACCTGCCCATATCCAGGCCTGAAGGCGTATCGCAGCGCCGACCACGACCGGTTCTTCGGCCGGACCAGAGCGACCGCGGAATTGGCCGAACTCGTCCGCGCCGGAAGCGGCGTCATCGTCCTGATCGGCGCTTCCGGCGCGGGTAAATCCTCACTGCTCGCGGCCGGTCTCGTGCCCGCTCTCACCGAGTCCGGCGAATGGTCGGCGGTCACCATCACCCCGGGTACCGAACCCCTGAACAGACTGGCAGCCGCCACGGACACCGACGACGGCCCTGCCCGCCTGCTGATCGTCGACCAATTCGAGGAGCTGTTCACCGCCTGCGCCGACGAACGTGAGCGCGAATCGTTCCTGACCGAGCTGGCTGCCACTGCCGACAACGCGAGTGTCGTCATCGCCCTGCGCGCCGACTTCTACGCCCGCTGCCTCGACTACCCGGTCCTACAGGACGCGCTGGAGCACCGCAGCCACCTGCTCGGGCCGATGCGCCTGGACGAACTCGCCACGGCCATCGCGGGTCCAGCCGAACGCGCCGGGCTCAAACTCGAGCCGGGGCTGGAAGAACTCGTCATCACCGAGCTGTGCGGGCTCGGCGATCACAGCAGTAGACAGAGCTATGACCCCGGCGCACTGCCCCTGCTCTCGCATGTGATGGCAGCGGCCTGGCAGCACCGAGAGGGACAACGCCTCACCGTCGCCGGCTACCGCAAGGCGGGCGGCGTCGTCGGATCCATCGCCGACACCGCCGAACAGGCATGGAGCGAACTGTCCGACACCGAGCAAGCCGCGGCGAAACAACTCCTGCTCGGCATGGTCACCGTCGGCCAGGACTCCCGCGACACGCGCCGGATCACCGCACGCACCGAACTCCTCGCCCGCGTCACCGATACCGAAGCCGCCGACGCCGCGCTCGAACTGCTCTCCCGCACCCGCCTGATCACCATGGACGCCGATTCGGTCTACCTCACCCACGAGGTCGTCCTGAGCGCTTGGCCGCGACTGCGCGCCTGGATCGACGAGGACCGCGTCGGCTATCTGGTCCGTCAACGGCTGGAAGCGGATGCGGTGGAATGGGATACGAGCGGGCGCGATCCGTCGCTGCTGTATCGGGGAACGCGGTTGGAGACAGCGAGTGAGCAGAGCGCCGGTATGCCGCTCAGCCCGCCGGCGCGGGCGTTCGTCACCGCGGCGCTCGGTGCCCGGCAGCGCTCCCGGCGGCGTTCTTCCGCGACAAAGGTGGCACTGGCGTTGCTCTGGGTGGGGCTGCTCGTGGTCGGTATCGCGGCCTTCGCGCAGAACCGGGTCGCTACCCAGCAACGTAATGACCGGGATTTCGGCGCCGTGCTGGCCGAAGCACAGCGGTTGCGGACGATCGATCCATCCTTGGCCGCGCAGCTCTATCTGGTCGCCCATCGGATGCGGCCTGACGACGCCACAGCACGTTCACAGCTGCTTGCCACGCAAAACCTTCCGTTGGCGACGACGATCGATGCGCATCCGGTCGGGGTCGAGCAAGTCGCCTATCGACCTACCGGTGGTCTGCTCGTTTCTGTCGATTTCAAGGGTGCGACCAAGCTGTGGGACATTGCGGATCCCCTGAACCCTCGCCCGATCCCACACGGGATCGATGGAAACACCAGAGAAGTCGACTTCAGCCGCAACGGCAATCTACTGGCGACCGCGGGCACCCAACTGCGACTGTGGAATGTCGAGCGTCCGACCGAACCTCATCTGATCACGGAACTTTCGATAGGCGAAGGGAATTCGGTCGACCACGTCGCATTTCATCCCAGCGGCAAGGTACTCGTCACGACGATGATCGACCGCGCGGTGTTCTGGAGTGTGGCCGACCCCGCACACCCGAGGGAACTGCTGTCGATTCCGGTACCGAACGCCAAAACGAGCCCGCAGATCCCCCGCTTCAGCCCAGATGGACGAATGCTGGCCATATCCACCGCCGCTCTCCCCGATCGCGAAGGTGTCCAGCTCTGGGATGTCACCCAGCCCGAACAACCCACGCCCGTCGGCCCTGCGCTACCCACCCCGTCGTATGAGGCGACGGAGCTGGCCTTCAGCCCGGACAGCCGCACCCTTGCCATCGGCAGCGGCCGCGGATCCATCGACGCCGACGGAACCGACGACGCCAAGGTTCAGCTGTGGAATGTCGACAACCCAGAACGTCCGGGCCAACTCGGCACGCCGATTGTGGTCGGCCGGTCCAGCCTGCTCACCATCGCATTCAGCCTCGACGGTGCCGTCCTGGTGACCAGCACGCTCGACGAGACAAGGCGCTGGAATATCGCCAATCCAGGGCGGCCCATCCCGCTCGGTCAAACGCTGGCGATCGGCACGACCACCTGTCGACTCGAACGCAGTGCCTACACCTGTCGACCAGGGGCCGGCTCGCTGGCGTTCGACCCCGCAGGTGAGCACCTCGCCGACGGGGGCCGGGACGGCAAGATTCGTATCTGGTCGCTGCCGGCAGCCGATGTCGCAGCGCTGCCCGCGTGGGTGACATCGCCGCAGTTCAGCCAGGACGGTAGCCGTGCGCTGACCACGACGAGCAATGGTGAGCTGAGAATCTGGGATACCCGCGATCCCAGGGAACCCCGGCCGATCATGCGGCGATCGACAGGCTCGGAAGCGTGGTTCGTTTCATTGAGCCCGGATGGCAGATCGGTGATCGCGCCGACGCCGGATGGCGAATCGCTCGAGATCATCGACGTCAGCGATCCGGCCCGGGCACACACACTGGCACCATTTCCTATACCGCGCCACAGTCCGACCGGTGGCCAAATGAGCCCGGACTGGCGCCTCGCGATCATCGAAGATTTCAGCGGCACGATGCAGCTCTGGGACACCAGCGATCTCGCCCATCCGCGCGCACTCGGTACTCCGACACCAATCGATGCCAACATGTTGGGCAAGGCTTTCAATCACGACAACACCCTTCTCGCTACCTACGCTGTGGACGGCGAGGTTTGGACTCTCACGTTGTGGAATCTCGCCGATCCGGCGCATCCGACGCCGTTCGGCGAGCCGATCGAACTGGCGGTCGACGGAATCAGCGGGTTCGCGATCAGCCCCGATCAGCGCACGTTGATCGTGCAGGACTACGAGTCCATCCAACTGTGGGATATCGGCGACCCGACCAAGCCGGCGCTGATCGGGGACCCGGTCACGCTGGACGGCCTGCAGTACGGGGTGCTGGAACTGAGCCCAGATGGTCGCACGCTTGCCATCGGGTCGGACACCTCGGTGCAGTTGTGGGATATCTCCGACCGCGCACACCCGACGCGGCTGGGCGACTCGATCACGTTCCCCGATGACCGAGCCCGGCGAATCCGCTACCACCCCAGCGGGAAATTCCTCGCGGGCGTCGGCAACGACGGGGTGGTGCGCATCTGGGACCTCGATCCGCAACACGCCATCGACCGCATATGCGACGAAGCCACCCCGATGACCCCCGAACTCTGGCAACGGCACCTCCCCCAGCTCCCCTACAGCCCGCCCTGCGAGTAGATCGACTCTCCCGGCACGGATAGCTCGCCACGACCACGCGTCACCGTCCATTCGGTTCAGGAGGATTTTCAGGGTGAACCCCGATGCGCGGGGAGCGTGCCGGGGCCGACCATGGATCCCATGACGAAGACGAGCTTCGGTGAGCAGCTTCAGCAGATGTGGCGGACGCGGCCGGTGCGGTTGCCGCGGCGCGGGCCGATCGCGGGGGTGGCCGCCGGGTTCGGGCAGCGCTACAACGTCGATCCGGTGCTGGTGCGGGTGGCGTTCGTGGTGTCGACGATCTTCGGCGGCGCCGGGATCGTGCTGTATCTGATGGCCTGGCTGTTGTGCAGCGCGGAGGGCGACGAGACTTCGGCGGCGGAGTCGCTGGTCGGCAAGGGGCACAGCTCTCAGTCGCAGACCAAGACCATCGTGTTGATCGTGGCGCTGGCCATCGCGGTGAGCGCGGTCGGGCCGATCGGGGTGGGGATGGGTGGGTCCGGGGTGATCGGGCTGGCGTTCATGCTGGCGGGCTGGTGGATGCTCTACTTGCGCACCCCGCAGCCGCCCGCGCCCGAATACGGCGACACGCTCACCGGTACGGGGTATCCGGGCACCGTCTTCCCGCAGACCGCGCCGCTGTGGACCGGCGCTCCCCCATTCCCCACACCCACCTACGGCCCGTACACGCCGTACACGAAGCTGCCCGAGCAGTACGTCCCGGATCAGCCGGTGGTGCTCGACAAGGCCGCCGATGCGCCCCGGGCTGCGCAGTCCGAGGAGAACAGGTCCGAAGTGCTGAATAGCGATCGCCCCACCGAAGTCCTCACGGGCACCCAGACCACCGAGGTCCTCGACACCGGCGATTCCGCTCCGGCCAGTGGTACACCCACCACCTCGCCGGACGACGAGCCAGGCTCCACTGCCGCCGGACCCGCCGAACCGGCGAAACCGCAGCTCACCAAGGCCCTGCACCCGGAGCCGGCCACCCTGCACACCGCGGGCCGGACCCCGCCCTCCTGGGATCCGCTCGGTGTGGCGCCACTGGCCTGGGACCTGCCCGAGCCCTCGCCCGCGCGCACGGTGGTCGCGCCCGAGCCGAAGAAACCGCGCTCCCGGCTCACGCCGGTGGTGCTCGGCCTGGCGATTCTGGCCGCGGCGGGCGCGGGTGCGGCGGCCGCCTCCGGGGTGGAGTGGATGACGCCGGGCCGGATCGCCGCGGTCGCGCTCGGCGTCGTCGGTCTCGGCCTGATCCTCGGTGCGTTCCTGCGCCGCGGCTACGGGCTGCTGGTGGTGACCGCGCCGCTGGCCGGGTTCGTGGTGTTCGCCTCCATGATCGGACCCATCGACTTCGACGGCGCCACCATGGGTGAGCGGACCTGGACCCCGGCGGCGACCGCCGACCTGAAGCCGGAATACGGCGTCACGATGGGTTCGGGGACGCTGGATCTGCGCGAGATGGCGCTCACCGAGAACCGCACCGTCGACGTGTCGGTGCGGATGGGCGAGGCGATCGTGCTGGTACCTGAGAACATGAACGTCCGCGCCGACTGCACGGTGCGGATGGGCGAGGCCCTATGCCCCGAAGGTCTGGTCGGGCCCGGCGGTGACGCACCGGTGCTCGATCTCACCATCGATGTCCGAGCCGGAAGTGCGGAGGTGCGCCGTGGCTGACAACCACACCGACACCCGTCGCGGGCCGTCGTTCTCGCTGCTGATCGTCGGCCTGCTCGCGGTGGCGTTGAGCGTGTGGGCCCTGCTCGGGCCGGTGTCGTGGCCGGCGACGGGCGTGATCTCGATCGGCTGGATCGTGGTCGTGACGGCCATCGTCGTCGGCCTGGTGCTCGTGCTGTCCCCGCGTAAACACCGATAGGACAACAGAATTCGAATGGCCCGCCGGTTCCGGCGGGCTGTTCGCGTCGAACAACCCGGAACCACCCACCGCGGTTCGATCGAGACCCCGCCGCGGCACCCGATTCGACCGACAGGAGATCCGATGTCGCAGCACAGTTCCGAGCATCCCGACCCGCGCGACCAGCCGCGGATAGCGCCGGAGGAACCTCCGGTCGAGCCCGATCCCACCGCACCGGCAGGCGGAATCCCGCTCGGCCGCCTCATTCTCGGCCGGGCCTGGCCCTACCGGGTCGGCTGACTCATTCCCACTCGATGGTGCCCGGCGGCTTGCTGGTCACGTCCAGCACCACGCGGTTGACCTCGGCCACCTCGTTGGTGATCCGGGTGGAGATGCGCTCGAGCACGTCGTAGGGCAGCCGGGTCCAGTCCGCGGTCATCGCGTCCTCGCTGGAGACCGGGCGCAGCACGATCGGATGACCGTAGGTGCGACCGTCGCCCTGCACGCCGACACTGCGGACATCGGCGAGCAGCACCACCGGGCACTGCCAGATCTGGCGGTCCAGCCCGGCCGCGGTGAGTTCCTCGCGGGCGATGGCATCGGCCTGACGCAGCGTGTTCAGCCGGTCCTCGGTGACCTCGCCGACGATGCGGATGGCCAGGCCGGGGCCGGGGAACGGCTGCCGGTTGATGATCTCCTCGGGCAGGCCGAGCTCGCGACCGACCGCACGCACCTCGTCCTTGAACAGCAGCCGCAGCGGTTCGACGAGCTCGAATTCCAGATCGTCGGGCAGACCGCCGACGTTGTGGTGGGACTTGATGTTGGCCGTGCCCGCACCGCCGCCGGACTCCACCACGTCCGGGTAGAGCGTGCCCTGCACCAGGAACTCGACCTTCGGGGCGGTGCCCTCGCTCGCGGCCTGTTCGCCGACGACCTCGGAGACCGCGTCCTCGAAGGACCGGATGAATTCCCGGCCGATGATCTTGCGCTTCTCCTCCGGGTCGGTGACGCCCTTCAGCTCGCCGAGGAACTGATCCACCGCGTCGACGGTCACCAGCCGGGCGCCGGTCGCGGCGACGAAGTCCTGCTGCACCTGCTCACGCTCGCCCGAACGCAGCAGGCCATGGTCGACGAACACGCAGGTCAGCTTGTCGCCGATGGCGCGCTGTACCAGCGCACCCGCGACGGCGCTGTCCACGCCGCCGGACAGTCCGCAGATGGCGTGCCCGTCACCGACCTGCTCGCGCACCCGCTCGATCAGCGATTCGGCGATATTGGCGGGAGTCCAGGTGGCCGGAATGCCGGCGATCTCGTGCAGGAAGCGGCTGAGTACCTGCTGGCCGTGCGGGGAATGCAGCACCTCCGGGTGGTACTGCACGCCGGCCAGCCTGCGCGCCGGATGCTCGAACGCGGCCACCGGCGCACCGGCGGTGGTTCCGGTGACCTCGAAACCGGCGGGCGCGTCGGTGACGGCGTCACCGTGGCTCATCCACACCGGCTGAATGGTCGGCAGGCCGCCGTGCAGCACACCGCCGTCGATATTGAGTTCGGTGCGGCCGTACTCGCGGGTGCCGGTGTGCGCGACGGTGCCGCCGAGGGCCTGGGCCATCGCCTGGAAGCCGTAGCAGATGCCGAACACCGGCACCTCGAGGTCGAACAGCCGCGCGTCCAGCTGCGGGGCGCCCTCGGCATAGACGCTCGACGGACCACCGGACAGGATGACGGCCAGCGGCTGCTTCTCGGCGATCTCCTCGACCGAGGCGGTGTGCGGGATCACCTCGGAGTAGACACTCGCCTCGCGGACTCGACGGGCGATCAGCTGCGCGTACTGCGCACCGAAGTCGACGACGAGGACGGGTCTCTGCGAATCTGCCACTCGAACAGTTTAGAGCTCGGCCTTGCCCGCTCCGACCGCAGCCCGCGCGGCGCCGAATCGCCCGACGCGCCCCCGTACAGCTGACTATCCTCGACGTCGTGCCATTCGCCCGCGCGATCGATGCCGACATCCACTACGAGGACACCGGCGGCAACGGTCCGCTGGTGCTCCTGGCACACGAATTCTTCATGGACCGCACCATGTTCGCCGAACAGATGGACGCGCTGGCCCCGGAGTTCCGCATCGTCACCTGGGATGCGCGCGGGCACGGCCGCACCAGGGACCAGGGCCTGCCGTTCACCTACTGGACCGCCGCCAGGGACGCGCTGACCGTGCTCGACCATCTCGGCGCCGAACGCGCCGTGGTCGGCGGCACCGCACAGGGCGGGTTCACCGCGTTGCGCACCGCGCTCATCGCCCCCGAACGGGTCGCGGGATTGATCCTGATCAGCACCGAAGCACACGGCCCGACCCCCGAACAGTCAACGGCCACACAGCGTTTCCTGGCCGAGTGGTACGACGACGGCTCCCGTCCGCGCGCGGTGCAGCGCCTGGCGCACTGGCTCATCGGCGACCACGATCGGCATCGCACGGTGTGGACCGAACGCTGGCTCACCCACGACCGTCACCGCATCGAAGTCGCCGCCGGCTGCCTGCTCGGCCGCGATTCGGTGCTGGACCGGCTGTCGGAGATCAGCTGCCCGGCCCTGGTCGTGCACGCCAGTCACAGCGGCATCGCCCGTGAACGCGGCAAACTGCTCGCCGAATCGATCCCCGGATCGACCTTCGTGGAGATCGACGGCGCGCGGCTGGCGGTGACAATGACCCATCCGGATCCGGTCAATCACGCGATCCGGCAGTTCCTGCGCGGCCGCGCCGTCAGCACCGCCACCCGCCGCCGCTGAGCCGATCGGCCGCGACCGCCGAGTGTGCTACGCGCGGACGCTGAGCCCGACCTTCTGGAATTCCTTCAGGTCCGAGTACCCGGCCTTCGCCATCGAGCGGCGCAACCCGCCGACGAGGTTGAGCGAACCGAACGGGTCGTCGGACGGTCCGAACAGCACCCGCTCCAGGCTCGGCCGCACCGAGTCCTCGCCATCGCCGCCCAGCTCCCACGGATCGTCGACATGCAGCAGCGAGCCGCGCGGCACCGACGGATGCGCCGCCGCCGACGGCCAGTACCAGCCACGTCCGGGCGCCTCGGCGGCCGACGCCAGCGGCACCCCGATCATCGCCGCGTCCGCGCCGCAGGCGATGGCCTTGGCCAGCTGGCCCGAGGCGGCGATATCGCCGTCGGCGATCACGTGCACATAGCGGCCGCCGGTCTCGTCGAGGTAGTCGCGCCGGGCCGCGGCGGCATCGGCGATCGCCGTCGCCATCGGCACCCCGATGCCGAGCACCTCGCCGGTGGTGGTGGCACCCGGGTAGGAGCCGTAGCCGACGATGACACCCGCCGCGCCGGTGCGCATCAGATGCAGCGCGGTGCGGTGATCGCTCACCCCACCGGCCACCACCGGCACATCCAGTTCGGCGATGAAGGTCTTGAGGTTCAGCGGCTCACCGTCGCCGACGTGCTCGGCGGAGATGATCGTGCCGTGCACCACCAGCAGGTCGATACCGGCCTGCACCAGCGCGGGGGTCAGCGACTGCGCGTTCTGCGGGCTCACCCGCACCGCCGTCGTCACGCCTGCGGCCCGCACCTGCGCGACCGCGGCCGCCAGCAGATCCGGCTGCATCGGCGCGGCATGCAGCTCCTGCAGGAACGAGATCGCGCGCTCGTAGCCGCCCTTGGCGACCAGATCGAGCAACTGATCGATCTTGGCCGACACATCCGCGTGCCGTGCCCACAAACCCTCACCATTGATGACGCCGAGACCGCCGAGACGCCCGAGCTCGATCGCGAACTCCGGCGAGACCAGCGCGTCGGTCGGATGGGTCAGGAACGGGATCTCGAACCGGTAGGCATCCAGCTGCCACGCCAGCGACACCTGCTTGGCCGAGCGGGTGCGGCGCGACGGGACGATATCGATATCGTCCAGCTCATAGGTACGGCGGGCCGTCCGGCCCATCCCGATCTCGACCATGTCGCGCACTGCTAGCTCCTGTATTGATCGGCCGCTGGCGCGGCGTGCTCGCGGTCCTGGTGTCTCGCGCTTCTGCTGCCGCCGCGTGACTTCGGCGTGCGCAGCGGCAGCGTGAACGGGCCGCGAACCGGGGCTCCCCGAGGGCGCCCCTCCGATGTGGGGACTTGCTGCATTTCCTGCATCGCAAGCTCGCGCCCGTGGGCAGGCCACGGGCTCATATTGTGTGTGGTGGTCACGGCACAGCCGTGCCGTCACCGATACCGAACGATACCCACCGCGCCACCGTCGACGGTCGAGGGCATGCCGCTACGGCCCGGAAGAACAGGTTTCCCGGGCCGCGCCGGACAGTACCGGCGCCGGTCGTACCCGCGGGGCACGACCGGCTCGGATCAGCCGCGCCCGGTGTAGTTCGGCGCCTCGACCGTCATGGTGATGTCGTGCGGGTGGCTTTCCTTCAGCCCGGCCGCGGTGATCTGCACGAACTGGGCTTCCTGCAGCTCGGCGACGGTCTGCGAACCGGTGTAGCCCATGGCCGCGCGCAGCCCGCCGACGAGCTGGTGGATGACCTGGTTGACCGGGCCGCGGAAGGGCACCCGGCCCTCGATGCCCTCGGGGACCAGCTTGTCCTCGGCGAGCACGTCATCCTGGAAGTAGCGGTCCTTGGAGAAGGACTTCGCCTGGCCCCGGCCCTGCATGGCGCCCAGCGAACCCATGCCACGGTAGCTCTTGAACTGCTTGCCACCGACCAGGATCAGCTCACCGGGCGATTCGGCGGTACCGGCCAGCAGCGAACCGAGCATCACCGTGGACGCGCCCGCGGCGATGGCCTTGGCGATATCGCCGGAGAACTGGATGCCGCCGTCGGCGATGACCGGCACACCGGCCGGCTTGCACGCCGCGACGGCCTCCAGGATGGCGGTGATCTGCGGGGCGCCGACACCGGCGACCACGCGGGTGGTGCAGATCGAGCCGGGCCCGACACCCACCTTCACCGCGTCCGCGCCCGCCTCGACCAGCGCCTGCGCACCGGCGCGGGTGGCGATATTGCCGCCGACCACCTGGATGCGGTCGCCGACCTCGGCCTTGACCTTGGTGACCATCTGCAGCACCTGCGCCTGATGGCCGTGCGCGGTGTCGACCACCAGCACGTCGACGCCGGCGTCGGCCAGCGTCATCGCGCGCGACCAGGCGTCGTCGCCGACACCGACGGCTGCGCCGACCAGCAGCCGGCCGTCGCGGTCCTTGGTGGCGTTCGGGTACTGATCGGTCTTGACGAAGTCCTTGACGGTGATCAGGCCACGCAGCCTGCCCTCACCGTCGACGATCGGCAGCTTCTCGATCTTGTGCCTGCGCAGCAGGCCCAGCGCCGCCTCCGCGGTCACGCCCTCCTGGGCGGTGATCAGCGGCGCCTTGGTCATCACATCGGCGACCCGGCGATCCTGGTCGACTTCGAAGCGCATATCGCGGTTGGTGATGATGCCGACCAGCGCGCCGGTCTCGTCCACCACCGGCAGGCCGGAGATGCGGAACCGCGCGCACATCGCGTCCACCTCGGCCAGGGTGTCGGTCGGGCGACAGGTCACCGGGTCGGTCACCATGCCCGCCTCGGAGCGCTTGACCGTCTCCACCTGGCTCGCCTGATCGGCGACCGACAGATTGCGATGCAGTACACCCATACCGCCCGCGCGCGCCATCGCGATCGCCATCCTGGCCTCGGTGACGGTATCCATCGCCGAACTGCACAGCGGGGTACGCAGCCGGATCTCCCTGGTCAGCTGGCTCGAAGTCTCGACCGAACTGGGAATGAGATCCGACGCCGCGGGCAGCAGCAGCACATCGTCGAACGTGAGGCCGAGCATGGCGATCTTGTTCGGATCGTCACCACCCGTATGAGGGCGGACAGCGCTTCGTTCGCCCGGTACGGGATTACTCATTCGGATCGACCCCTCCTGGACGTCGACAGTGCCGCGAGGGCCGGACCGGCCGTGCGGACTGTTTCATGGGATGGACTGTGCGGATCTGACACCGCCGACGGGTGTCGGGTACACGTCGGCGGGTTTCACCTATGGTATCTGTCCGGTGGAACACGCCTCGAGTGAGGCCGCCGGGGAAACTGGCGGCGCGCATAGCTGGCGCAGACCGCCCTGTTCTGCGTACCGTGGGGATGTGCGTGACCATCTACCACCTGGCTTGCCGCCGGATCCATTCGCCGGAGACCCCTCCGACCCGTCGGCCGCGCTCGATGCCATCGAGCCGGGCGAACCGCTGGATCCTCATGAGCGCCTCGCGGTCGAGGAGGATCTCGCCGACCTCGCAGTGTATGAAGCGCTACTGGGCCATCGCGGCATCCGCGGCCTGGTCGTGAGCTGCGAGGACTGCAGGCAGGATCACTACCACGACTGGGACATGCTGCGCGCCAACCTGCTCCAGCTACTGGTCGACGGCACGGTCCGCCCGCATGAGCCGGCCTACGATCCGACCCCCGAGGCCTACGTCACCTGGGATTACTGCCGGGGCTACGCCGACGCTTCGATGAACGAGGCATTCCACGGCGACGGCTTCGACGGTTTCGACAGCTGATCGGTTCCCTCGGCCACACCGGTCCGATTGCTCGGTCCGCCACGCGAACACGCCACGCGTGCGCCAGATCATGATGTGCGGCATCTCACGCCACTTCCCGCCGTCTGGAACAACCACGGACACAAAAACACCGACCGTCTTTCGACGATCGGTTTCACCCGTCTTTGGATCCCGCTTCCGTTGTGGTGGCCGCCGCCCGTTCCTGGGCAGAACCGGCACTAACTCGTCGTACCGCCCGTACCCGGAATCCCGGTACCGCCGCCGGCCGACGGCACGGTCGGGACGGTGGTGATGACCGGCGGCTCGATGATGGTCGACTGCGACACCGTGGTCGGCGTCACCGGCGGCTGTGTGGTCTCCGGCGGCGTGGTCGGCTCGACGGTCGGCGGAACGCCGGTGTCCTGCGGGCCGGTCGTCGGCGGAGTGGTCGGTGCTGTCGTATCCGGAGCAGTGGTCACCGGCGGCTTGGTGCCCGACACCGACGGATCCACACCCATGATGGTGGGCGCGGTGCTGCCGCTGTCGCCGCCGACCCCACCCGGACGCGTGGTCTCGGGCGAACCCGGACGTGTCGTCTCGTTGGGCGCGGTGGCGTCGCTGCCCGGACGTGTGGTCTGCTCCAGCTGCGCGGCCGCCTCCGGCGACACCTTGCGTAGCTCGTCGAGCAGCTGCTGCCAGCGTTCCATCAGAACTTCGCGCTTGGCCGGATCGTCGACCTGGGTCGCGTTGGTCGACGCCTGCGCCAACCGGGCACGGGCACGTTCGGGATTGCCCTGCTCGATCAGCTCCTGCGCCGCGGCCAGATCGTCGTCGGCGCGCTGCACCACGGTCGACTGCGCCTGCTCGCTGAACACCACTTCCTTGACCCGCCACAGCGGATCACCGGGCTCGGCGTTATAAGAGAAGGCCGTCATACCGCCGAACACCAGCGCCAAGGCCGCAGCGGTGCCCGCGATCGGGCGCACCAGCCGCAGCCGGCCACCCGCCTTGGCACCGACCCGCGCCTGGCGCGCGCCGATTTCCTGATTGACCGCCGCGACCACCGTGTCGAGATCCGGAGCGTCCGGAATCGGTGGTGCGATGATCTCGGCCCGCCAGTCGGCCAGCAAAGCCGCCAGCTGGAACTCTTCGGTGCTGTCGGTCTGAACCGGCCCGTCGCTGGCGATGGCATCGATCAGCGCGTCGTCGCGGCGTACCGCCGCGATGTCCACCGGAGCGTTGTCGCCAGAGGACCCCTCGGCGTAGGGACCGCTGTCCCGCGATCCACGTCGCGCCCTCCAGTCACCCCGACCGCGCCCGCCATCCCTAGCCATACATTTCACCTGCCCTCGCCACTTGTGACTTCAATTTCGCGAGTGCCCGGTGCTGGGCTACTCGTATAGCTCCCGCCGTACTGCCCACGGCGGTCGCGGTTTCTTCTGCCGACAAACCCATGACCAAACGCAGGATCAGGATCTCTCGATGCTTTTCCGGAAGCGTGGCAAGCAAACGGTTCATCTGCCTGCTCGTTTCCGATTCGAGAGCGCGCTGCTCCGGCCCGTGGTCGGTGGATATGACATCTGGTACTTCGGCCATCGCCTCCGCCTTGTTACGTGAGGCGTTGCGATGAGCGTCGGCGACCTTGTGCGAAGCGATTCCGTAAACGAAGGCCATGAAAGGCCTGCCCTGGTCTTGATACCTGGGCAGAGCTGTCATGACCGCCAGACAGACCTCCTGCGCAACGTCATCCGCGGATAGCGATCCACGCTCCGCAGCTCCGATCCGTGCGCGGCAATAACGCATCACCAGCGGGCGGATCAACTCCAGTACCTGAGCTAGAGCGGATCTGTCGCCCTGCGCAGCGGCAGCGACGGCGAGGTCCAACTCTTCGCCCGTGTGCGTCATCGTCAGAGATTTTCCTGGCGTTACAAGTGGCACGGCCGGTATCGACCGATGCTTCCGCGGGTGTAGCGGAACGGATCTAACAATAGCGACACCCGTTGCCGAACCGGGCAACTGCGTCGTCAACCGGCCGCCGACCGGGGCCTATCGGGGGCCGGAAGATCGTCAGCCGGCGGCAGCCGGACGGAAGCGGCCACCGAGCTGTTCGATGGCGGCCGCGCATTCGGCCGCCTCGCGCTGTGCCGCAGTGCGATCGATGTCACGTGCGGCCACTCCGGATCGCAGCATGGCGCAGGCCCAGCGCAGCGGCAGCAGCCCGTGCTCACGGCAGTCGGCGGCGACGGTCTCGGCGAGCTCGCCTGCCCGGCCGGCGGAGCCGTTGGCGGCGGTCGCGGCGGCGAGCAGCAGTCGCGATTTCACCTGATGCCGCACCGACGGACCCTGTTCGGCGAGGGCGAGCGCCGCCTCGGCATGAGGTAGGGCCTCGGCGAAGCGTCCGGCCGCGAGGGCGGTCTCGGCACTCACCCAGCGCAGCCGGATCGCGAGCCGCAGCCGATCCGGGCCCGGCGCTTCGGCGGCCTCGCCGAGCACGGTGCGCACCCGGGCGAGCAGGTCGGCGGCGAGATCGGTGCGTCCGGTCCCGAGCGCGTCGGCGGCCAGCCCGGTCAGCGCGTCACAGGCGGCGTCGAGCCGGTCGGGCGCGTGCCGCGCCGACGAGCGGTCCTCCCCGGAAAGGCCGGGCAAGACGAGTGCCGCGGCGGCCCCGTCGTGCCGGGCGGCGACGGCATGCCAGCCCAGTTGACGCAGCAGTGAGCCGCGCGTGGACGCGGCGAGGGCGGCGAGCACCGGGTCGACCCGGTGTTCGGTCGACCCCCGCAGTTCGGCACGGGCGGCGGCATAGCGGCCCTGGCCACCGAGCACCACCGCGCGCAGCCAGGCTTCGCGCGCATCGCGGGCGGCCGGCAACTCGGTAGCGGACACTCCGGGGCGGGTGCCGAAAGCGGCGTCGGCGAGCAGCGCGGCGTGCGGGTCGTGGCGGGGAACCGGGACGAACACGGCCGCACTCTATCCCGGCCCGTTCCGCGACCACCGCCTGCGGCGTGGCAACGCGCCACACGAGCAACCGTTCAGCGTTCTTTTGCGCGCGAAGCATATGGAGAAACGAATGTGTCGGTGCGCGTCATGTTTCCATCAGGTAAAACTCGCCCCGGCAATCGGCCGGCGTGCACCCCTCGAATTCATATGCGTTTCGCGCAATTAACCCGCGCGCCCCGTTATCGCCATCTCCCCCTGCCTGGATCACACCCCCGGCGGAGCGCGCCCGCAACGCCGCGCGGGCGATGACGACTCCGCCATTGATCGTGCACACCGAAGACCACTGCCACCTGCACGGATTCGCCGATGCCGGAGACATGGGGGCGCACCGCCGTCAAGCCAACCGGCCATTATCGCCGGAAGGAACGTTAAAAGTAAACAGTGCCGAGGTTAAATTTGGCCGCTGAACATTTGAGAAACCGCTGCGCCGAACTATTGACGGAAATTCGCGGCGGGACCTAACGTAACTCATCGCCACGGACGGCGCCGCGCGAAATTGCAGCGACCATCATTGGCGGGCTCTCGGACGACACACGCCGCACCGTGGCCGGAATGTGCTCGGCCGGATCACTATCCGCGCCGGGAGAAGTTGCAGACCACCTGCTCGACAACGTCGACGAGCTCGCACCACGAGGAGTTCACACATGCCCATGCCCACCCACCTTCCCGGACCGAACGCCGATGTCTGGGATTGGCAGATGCGCGGATCCTGCCGCGGTGTGGACTCCGCGGTGTTCTTCCATCCCGACGGCGAGCGCGGCCGCGCCCGCACCGCGCGCGAGATGCGCGCCAAGGAGATCTGCCAGAGCTGCCCGGTGCTGATGCAGTGCCGCAGCCACGCCCTCAAAGTCAGCGAGCCCTACGGCATCTGGGGCGGCATGTCCGAGACCGAGCGGGAGATGCATGCCCGGCGCAATCGGCGCCGGATGGCGGTCTGAGTCGCCGCTGGTCACCCTCACACGTCGGCGTTCGCGACGGATTGCGAATCCCTTCCCATCCGCATCGCGCAGGGCGCCGAATTCCTAGCAACAACTGCTGACAGCACTATCGGTCGAGTCGCGCGCCGGCACACGGTCGTTCGGCTCGTACGCACGACAACGCCCGTCAGGCCCTCGGTCACCACCGAGTGCGCCTGTCGGCGTCGAAACGCACGCTGCCGCACAGGGCCCCTGCCGAGCGAATCCCATAGCGGCACGCTACGGTAGTGACCGATGACACAGAATGGAGCGTTGTGACAACGCGGCCGCCGGCCGCAGAGGGCGACTCGTTCCGTGGAGAAGCCTTTCCACTCAGTGTGGAATCTGCGGTCTCGGCACGCGCAGCTGAAAGCATCGAACTCGCCGCGCTTTTACATCGGTGTGGCCAGTCCGACCAGGAAGCCTTCGCCGAGCTCTACGACCGAACGTGTGCGCGCGTCTACGGTCTGGTGTTGCGCGTCCTCCATGACCCGGGCTATGCGGAGGAGACCGCTCAAGAGGTCTATCTCCAGGTCTGGCGAACGGCGGCGAGTTTCGATCCGGACAAGGGGTCGGCCGCCACCTGGCTGATGACGCTGGCACATCGCCGCGCCGTCGACCGGGTGCGGGCCGAGCAGGCCCATACCCAGCGCGAAGTCGCTTACGGGATACGGGTTCTCGGCAACGACTTCGACGAGGTCACCGAGGAGGTCGAGCGTAAATTCGAACAGCAGGCCGTCCTGGACAGCCTCGGTGCCCTCACCGAGACGCAACGGGAGGCCATCTCGCTCGCCTACTACGGCGGGCGAACCTACGCCGAGGTGGCCAGCCATCTGGGCGTAGGGTTACCGACCGTTAAGTCCCGTATTCGGGATGGATTGACACGACTGAAGAAAAGTTTGGGGGTGACGTGAGATGAACGAACGCCAGATCGATCTCGCGCACACCGTCGCGCTCGGATCGATCGACGACGAAGACCATCAAGCGGTACAAGAACTGCTCGACAGTGAAGACCCCGCTCGGCGTGCCGAGTTCATCACCGAGGTGCACCTCACCAGGGAGGCCCTCGGAGCGCTCGCCGCCGCGACGGCTGTTCAGCCGCCGGCGGCGCTGCGCGGGCGGCTGCTCACCGCGATCGCCGCGGAGCAGCCGCCGGTCGCTTCCTGACTTCTTCCCGGGGTCTCGCCCCGGATTCTCTTGCGGTGTCCCGCGTCCCGCGCTCGAACGGCCGAAAGACGAACGGACCGTTCACGTCCGCGGGGAACATGAACGGTCCGCTCGATCGACCCGAAGGCCGCGGCCTGCCCGTCAGTGGCTGTGGCCGTGCCCGTGATCGTCGCCCTCGTCGGCAGGCTTGTCGACGATCGCGCTCTCGGTGGTGAGCACCATTCGCGCCACCGACGCGGCGTTGATCACCGCCGAACGAGTCACCTTCACCGGATCGACGACGCCGTCGGTGAGCAGATCGCCGTAGCTGAGGGTGGCGGCGTTGAAGCCCTCCTTGCCCTCGGCGACCTTGCTGACCACGACCGAGCCGTCGACGCCCGCGTTGGTGGCGATCCAGAACAGCGGCGCGCGCAGCGCCTGGCGCACCACCTCGACACCGACCGCCTCGTCGCCGGACAGCGAGTCACGCAGCTCGACCAGCTTGGCACTGGCCTGCACCAGCGCGGTGCCGCCGCCGGGGACGATGCCCTCCTCGACCGCTGCCTTGGCCGCGCTGACCGCGTCCTCGACCCGGTACTTGCGTTCCTTGAGGGCGGTCTCGGTGGCCGCGCCGACCTTGATCACCGCGACGCCACCGGCCAGCTTGGCCAGCCGCTCCTCGAGCTTCTCCCGATCCCAATCGGAATCGGTCGCCTCGATCTCACGACGCAGCTGGGCGCCGCGGGCCGCGATGGCGTCGGGGGTACCCGCACCGTCGATGATGGTGGTGTCGTCCTTGGTGACGACGACGCGGCGGGCCTTGCCGAGCACCTCGAGTCCGGCCTCACGCAGCGTGATACCGAGGTCGGGGTTGACCACGGTGCCCGCGGTGACGACGGCGAGGTCGTCGAGGAAGGCCTTGCGACGGTCACCGAAGAACGGCGCCTTGACCGCGACGGCCTTGATCGTCTTGCGGATGGCGTTGACCACCAGGGTGGACAGCGCCTCGCCCTCGACGTCCTCGGCGATGATCAGCACCGGCTTGCCGGATTCGGCGATCTTCTCCAGCAGCGGCAGGAAATCGGGCAGCGAGCTGATCTTCTCCCGGTGCAGCAGGACGTAGGCGTCCTCGAACACGGCCTGCTGGGTGTCGGTGTCGGTGACGAAGTAGGGCGAGAGGTAGCCCTTGTCGAACTGGACACCCTCGGTGACCACGAGCTCGGTCTGCAGGGTCGAGGACTCCTCGACGGTGACCACGCCGTCCTTGCCGACCGTGGTCAGCGCCTTGCCGACCATCTCGCCGATCTCCTCGTCCCGCGAGGAGACGGTGGCGACCTGCGCGATGGCCTGCTCACCGGAGACCGGGGTGGCCTGCGCCAGCAGCGCCTCGGAGACGGCGTCGGCGGCCTTGGCGATACCGGAGCCGATCGCGATCGGGTTGGCGCCCGCGGCGATGTTCTTCAGTCCGGCGCGCACCAGGGCCTGGGCCAGCACGGTGGCGGTGGTGGTGCCGTCACCGGCGACATCGTTGGTCTTGGTGGCGACGCTCTTGACCAGCTGGGCGCCGAGGTTCTCGAACGGGTCCTCGAGATCGATGTCGCGCGCGATGGTGACACCGTCGTTGGTCACGGTCGGGCCACCGAACGCCTTGGCGAGCACGACGTGCCGGCCGCGCGGGCCGAGGGTGACCTTGACCGCGTCGGCGAGCTTGTCGACACCGCGCTCGAGAGCCCGGCGAGCCTTCTCGTCGAACTCGATCTGCTTTGCCATATGTGTTCGCTCCTGTGTTTCGGTGCGCTGTCACAGTGCGCGGAACGCACTCCGCCCCGGGGTCAGAAGTCGACACCGGGGCGGAACGCCAAGCGCAGCGATGACTTACTTGCTGACGACAGCCAGCACGTCGCGCGCGGACAGGATCAGGTATTCCTCACCCTGGTACTTGATCTCGGTGCCGCCGTACTTGCTGTAGATGACGGTGTCGCCCTCCTGGACATCCAGCGGGATGCGCTTCTCGCCATCCTCGTCCCACCGGCCGGGGCCGACGGCGACAACGGTGCCCTCCTGCGGCTTTTCCTTCGCCGTGTCCGGGATGACCAGGCCGGAGGCCGTCGTCGTCTCGGCCTCGTTGGCCTGGACGAGGATCTTGTCCTCGAGCGGCTTGATGTTCACGCTCGCCACGTTGAGCCCTCCACTTTCAGGGGATAACGGTCGTCCGGGACTGTTGTCCCGGACCATCGGTTCGGTCACGATGCCGACGCCTGCGCACGGCCCCGTCGTCGCGGGTGCCGGGACCTGCTCAGTAGTCGAACTGGCACTGGCACACACATCACACAGCGCCACTAGCACTCTATACATGAGAGTGCCAGCGCTCAAGGGCGGGCTGTGCCAATTCGCCGGATCGTCATCACAGTCATCGCCGCAGCGCAGGGCCGATCTATACATTCGGCACGCCCCCAGCTCCGAGGGCTTCCTATTACTTCACAAAATCTGTAACGTTCGGATAACGGATTGTGACAGTATGGACGACGGTCGCTGTGCGGCCGCCGGGTTCATCACGAACCGGCGTCCCCGCGGACGCCAGGCCGTCACGAACGATCCGGCCCAGCTGCACAGTAGAGCCAAGCAACACCTGATCCACGACCGTCCCCGCGCCCACCCGGCAACGAGACGGCCCGGATAGCGAACCCGGTTCGATCGTCATCCACGCGGTGCTCCGGGAGTCCATTCGAGATGGTCGCCCGACACCAGGACCATCCGCTCGAAGGGAGGTGAACATGCGAACATCCCTCGGTATCTCCGCCGGGAACGAGGTGGTGTGCTCGGCGCTCGTCGCCACCGCGGGCAACGGTGCCCAGAGCTTCGACTACCGCGTGGTGTCGGCCGACGCCCATTCCGATCTCGGCGATCTGGTCGCCTCGTCGATCGAGCTGATGACCACCCAGCTGCCGACGACCCACCCGCACGATACGGGCTACGCGGGCACCAAGGCCTTCGAACTGGACGCGGCGCTGAGCAGCCCGCCGACCGCCGTCGCGGTCGCCTACCGCAGCAAGTCCCAGGCCCAGGCCATCCGCTCGGCCACCGGCAAGCAGCACGAGCTCCAGCTGGTGCCCGAGGCCACCGCCGCACTCGCCTACCTACGCCACACCGGCCTCGTCGACCGGTACCGCACCGTCGCGCTGGTCGACTTCGGCGCGTCCGGGGTCACCGTCACCGTCGCCACCCAGGCCGACGGCACCGTGCTGCATTCGGCGCGCACCACAACCGTCAGCGGCAACGCCATCGACGAGCTGATCTACCACCATCTGGTCGACGCCCACTACGCCCGCCGCGGCACCCGCCCCAACCGGACCATGCTCACCAACCGGGGCCGCGCCGCCAAAGAGCACCTGTCCATCGCGCCCGCGGTCACCATCGACCACGTGGCCGGGCGCCCACTCAAGCTCACCCGCACCGACTTCGAAGAACTGATCGCCGATCAGTTGCGCGAACTGGCGGCGTTCACCGCGGTCACCTTCGGGCGCGCACCCGAACGTCCGGAAGCGGTCTGCGTGATCGGCGGCGGCGCCAATGTTCCCGCCGTGGTCGAGACCCTCCAGCACGAACTCGACATCCCGGTGCTCACGGTCCCGGATCCGGACGCCGTCATCGCCAAGGGCGCCGCGCTGGTCGCCGATGAGACCCAGCCCGCCGCGGGCTCGGTCGCCGCGCTCGCCTCGGATGCCCCGGTGGGCACGTTCACCAAGGTCGTCGGCACACTGGCCGGGGCGATCGTGGTGGTCGGCCTGGTCATCGGTTACGGGGTGAAGGCGCTCGCCCCGACCTCGGGCGAGGACGTCTCCCCGGCGGGCACCACCAGCAGCACCGAACTGCCGCCGACGATGACGTCCTACCCGCCCGCGATCCCAGGCAGCGCCACCACCGGCGGCGAGCGCGAGTCCCCCATCCGCCCCACCGGCACCACCGTCGCACCCAGCCCGAGCCCCGACCAGGTGCCCAGCACCACCGGCGCCGCGCCGAGCACACCGCGCAGTTCGTCCACGCAACCGACGCTGCGGCCGGACCCGAACCTGCCGTCGATCCCCTTCCCGGAGCTGCCCGAGCTGCTCGGCCCGCTGTTCCCGCCCAGCACCACCGCACCATCCGGTTCGGGGGCAGCTCCCGAGACGGGCCGCGAAGGCGCCGGCACAGAGCCGAGCACCAGCAGCACACCAACTCCGGGCACCGCGCCGACGACCGTTCGGCCGAGCGGCCCACCAGCTCAGGCTCCCGCGCAGGGCCGCGTGCCACTCCCCAGGCCCGGCACAGGGTCCTCGGACGGACAGCCGACGGCACCCGCGCACTGACGGGCCGGTTGTCGGCCGGCCCGCCCGGCCTGGCAGGCAGGTAACGGGCTCAGGACACCTGACTGACCGACACCGGCAGTCCGGGATCGGTCGCCACGGTCAGCGGCGAAGGTTGCGCACCACCCGCGATGACGTGGGCGCCCAGCGCCGCGATCATCACTCCGTTGTCGGTGCACAGCCGCGGCTTCGGCACCCGCAGCTCCAAACCGGCCGCCGCGCAACGCTCTTCGGCCAGCGAGCGGATCCGCGAATTGGCCGTCGCGCCGCCGCCGAGCACCAGCGTGCCGACGCCGACGTCCTGCGCGGCGCGCACCGCCTTCATGGTGAGCACGTCGGCGACCGCCTCCTGGAAAGAGGCCGCGATATCCGGGATCGGCAGATCCTCGACGGCGACCCCGTCGCGCTGAGCGGCCTCGACATAGCGGGCCACCGCGGTCTTCAACCCGGAGAACGAGAAGTCGTAGCGGGGATCGCGCGGGCCGGTCATGCCGCGCGGGAACGCGATGGCCTTCGGATCGCCGGAGGCGGCGGCCTTGTCGAGTGCGGGGCCGCCGGGGAATCCGAGGCCGAGCAATCGCGCGACCTTGTCGAACGCCTCGCCCGCGGCATCGTCGACGGTGCTGCCCAGCTCGACGATCGGCTCGGCCAGATCGGTGACGTGCAGCAGGTGCGTATGCCCGCCCGACACCAGCAGCGCCACGCACGGCGGCATCGGTCCGTGTTCGAGGGTGTCGACCGCGACATGCCCGCCGAGATGGTTGAGCGCGTAGAACGGCACATCCCAGGCCGCCGCGTACGCCTTGGCGGCGGCCACACCCACCAGCAGCGCACCGGCGAGACCGGGGCCGATGGTGACCGCGAGCGCGTCAGGGGCGACGATGCCCGCACTCGACAGCGCGCGCCGCATCGCGGGCACGATGGCCTCCAGATGCGCGCGCGAGGCGATCTCGGGCACCACACCGCCGAAGCGGGCATGCTGGTCGACGCTCGACGCGACCTCGTCGGCCAGCAGCTCACACGTGCCGTCCGGGTGGCGGCGCACGATGCCGACACCGGTTTCGTCGCAGGAGCTCTCGATACCCATGACGATCACGACAGCACCTCATCCGGTCGATTCGCCTCGCCCCACTGCGCGTTGGCCGAGGACAGCGCGGGCCTGCGCATGGTGTAGGCGTCGGCGCCGCTGGGGTGGTAGTAGTTCTTGCGCAGGCCGATGATGTGGAATCCGTGCTTGGCGTAGAGCGCGATGGCCGCGGCGTTGTCGGTGCGGACCTCGAGGAACACCGGCCCGCCGCGCAGTGCGGCCTCCGCGAGCAGCGCCTCGAGCAGTTTGGTGCCGATACCGGCGCGATGGCATTGCGGGTCGACGCCGATGGTGTGCACCTCGGCCTCGGGGTGTTCGTTGTCGCCGAGCAGCGCGATGCCCGCGTAGCCGACCATGCGGTCGTCCTCGTCACGCGCGGTGATGTAGCGGTTGTGCCCGGCCGCGAGTTCCGACCGGAACGACACCGCATGCCACGGATCGTCCTCGGGGAACAGCAGCTGCTCGAGTTCCACGCAGCGGTCGATATCGGCGACCGTCATCGGTTCGATGCGGATGCCCACGGCTACGCCCCTGTCCGATCGAGGGTGCGGTAGCTCTGCTCGACCGCGTCCGGCCTGCGCAAATACAGCGGGACCAGCGGTTCGGGCACCGCACGAGCCAGCACCTGCGGCGCCGC
The DNA here is from genome assembly GCF_005863245.1 of Nocardia cyriacigeorgica. Taxonomy (GTDB): domain Bacteria; phylum Actinomycetota; class Actinomycetes; order Mycobacteriales; family Mycobacteriaceae; genus Nocardia; species Nocardia cyriacigeorgica_C. The sequence continues at coordinate 205,679 of NZ_VBUT01000001.1, forward strand.
GACCCGGACCAGCCCGGCCGGGGACGGGGTCTCCACCGGAAGCACCGGCAGGTCGAACAGGTCGACGTGGGAGGCCGAGCCCGCGATGACGGTGGCCTTCTCGGTGTCCAGCTCGGCCGGTTTGCCGACCTCTGGACCCGCTACCCGGCGGCCGATGCCGCCGAGCGCCCACGGCACGTCCTCGCGGTAGCGCGCCGAATACACCTCGCGACGGCGGGCGTCGGTGACCACCAGCAGCTCCGCGCCGGGGGCCAGGTCACGGGCGCCGTCGGCGGCGATGGCGTCCAGGCTGCACACGCCGTACACCGGGATGCCGAGGGCGTCGCCGAAGGCCGCCGCGGTGGCCATGCCGACCCGTAATCCGGTGAACGGTCCGGGGCCGACGCCGACCACGACGGCCGCGATGTCGGTCCTGGATCGCCCTGCCTCGGTGAGGCATTCGAGGATCTGCGGGGTGAGCACCTCGGCGTGGGCGCGGGCGTCGACCCGCACCCGGACGGCGATGGTGCGCACGTCGGCCGGTGTCTGGGCACCGGCCGCGGACTGCTCCAATTCCACCAATCCCGCTGTAACGGCGGGCGTCGCGGTGTCGACAGCAAGTACAAGCATGATTGGCCCAACGATACCGGTTGGTCCCCACGCGCCGCGCAGCCATGAGGGTCGCGGCGCGCAGCCGTGTGCGCGGACCTCGCACGAGGTTGCCCACGTCACAGCCCTGCCGAGCATGCGCGGGCGGGCGAAACCACCGCTGCCGATGACTCGAGTAGGCCGCTAGCCCGCGTCGGGATCGTCGGTGCGCTCGATCCATTCCCAGGTCGCGACGCGCACATCCGATTCCGGTTCGCGGGCCAGCCGCACCCGCAGATGACGGTCGGTGAGGTGCTCGACGACCCCGCCGCCCCACTCGACGACGACCACCGCGTCGTGCAAATCGGTGTCGAGGTCGAGGGCGTCGAGCTCGTCCAGCCCGCCGCCGAGGCGGTAGGCGTCGACGTGCACCAGCGCCACCGGGGCCGCGCCACGGCGCTCTCCGGCGCGGTGCCTGCGCGCGATGATGAACGTCGGCGAGCTGACCCGTCCCTGCACGCCGAGTCCGTCGGCGATGCCTCGGGTCAGTGCGGTCTTGCCCGCGCCGAGCGGGCCGTCGAGCACCACCAGATCGCCCGCGACGAGGCCGGCGGCCAGTTCCCGGCCGAGCGCTTCGGTGTCGGCCACGGTGGGCAGGGTGCGGCGGTGTTCAGTCACCGGTCACCTCCGGTGTGTCGGTGACGACGCCGGCGCGCAGCAGCAGCCGGTCCAGCGCCGCGTCGACCAGGTCGGCGAATTGCAGCTGCGGCATGTGCGCGGCTTCCGGCAGCTCGACCAGTTCGGCGTCCGGCAGTTCACGCGCCAGCGCGCGGGAGTTGCGGAACGGGATCACCAGGTCGTGTTTGCCGCCCAGGATGAGCACCGGGATGTCGGCGAGCACCGGCAGCGCGGCCGACTCGTCGTGCAGTTCGATCGCCTTCAGGAACTTGACGATCGTCTCCACGGGAGTGCGGTCGATCATCAGGGTGGCGAACCGCGACAATGTCGGGCTCACCGAGCCGTGGAACGAGCTGACATGCAGGATCGGCGCGATCACATGCTTGGCCGTCATCCGCCCGGTCTGCACCAGCGCGGGCGCGGTGTGCACCGCCATCCGGAAGCCGTCGAGGGTGGGGTTGCGCAACAGCTGGCCCAGCCCCGCGCTGGCCACCTCGGCCGCCGCCGTCGACAGCAACGCGACCCCCGCGACCCGCTGCTCGAACAGCTGCGGGTACTGCGCCGCCGCGGCCAGGATCGCCATCCCGCCGAGCGAATGCCCGACCAGCACCAGCGGCCCGCCCGGTGCCTTCGCCTCGATGACGCGCACGAGATCGCGGCCGAGCTGACGGACCGTGCAACTGTCGGTCTCCGGCACACCCGAGCGCCCGTGCCCGCGCAGATCGAACAGCACCATCCGCACCTGCGGACCCCAGCGTTGCTCCAGATGACGACGCTGGAAGTGGAACGACTCCATGGTGTTGCAGAACCCGTGCACGAACACGACCGTGACGGGGGCATCGGCGGGACCGCATTCGCGGATGGCCAGCGGCACGCCGTCGTCGGCGAGGACCTCGTCGGCGGGATCGGAGTCGATCAGCGAGAAGTCCTCGCCCCGATAGGGATCCCGGCTCACCGGTACCAGTACCCGCGCCCCGGCCCGGCGCAACGCGTGCACCCCGGCCAAAGCCGCGACCAGGCCGGCGGTCGCCATACCGCCGCGCAGGACGGTCACTTTCCGTTTGGTCACCGCGGGCCGCCTCGGAATCGCCGGACCACCCGGCCCCTGGGCGAACACACCACTTCGTAGTGGATGGTCTCGAGCAGGTCGGCCCATTCCTGGGCGTGCGGTTGCCCGTTGTCACCGGCGCCGAACAGCACAGCGGTATCGCCCTCGGTGACGCCGTCGAGGTTCTCGCCGAGGTCGATGACCAGCTGATCCATACACACCCGCCCGATGCTCGGCCGGCGCGCGCCGCGCACCCAGACGTCGAACCGTCCGCCGAGCCTGCGCGAGACGCCGTCGGCGTAACCGGCGGGGATGAGCGCGACGGTGGTGTCGTGCGGGGCGATCCATTCATGCCCGTAGGAGACGCCCTCACCGGCGGCGACCTGTTTGATCAGCGAGACCTCGGCCTGGAAGGTCATAGCCGGGCGCAGCCCGAAATCGCCGAGTTCGGGGACCGGCGACAGGCCGTACACCGCGATGCCGGGGCGCACCATGTCGAAGGCGAGATCCGGGCGGGTCAGCGTGGCCGCCGAGTTGGCCAGGTGCGTGATCTCCGGTTCGAGGCCGTACTCCTTGGCGGTGGCGATGGCCTCGACGAAGCGGTCGCGCTGGACGTCGATGATCGGGTGGTGCGGCTCATCGGCGTGCGCGAGATGGGAGAAGATCGCGCGGAAGCGCACCACCTGCTCGTCGACCAGAGCCCGCAGCGCCGTGAGGACCTCGCGGTATTCGGTGACCGAGACGCCGTTGCGGTTGAGGCCGGTGTCGACCTTGAGGGTCAGGATCGCGGTGCGCCCGAGCCGCCGGGCCGCGGCCTCGACACCACGCAGCTGCGACAGCGACGACACGCCGATCTCGATATCGGCGGCGATCGCGGCACCGTAATCGGCGTCGGAGTTGTTGAGCCAGGTCAGGATCGGCGCGGTGATCCCGGCCTCGCGCAGCTGCACCGCTTCACCGATCGTGGTGACGCCGAGTTCGGCGGCGCCCGCCGCCAGCGCGGCCCGCCCGACCTCGACCGCGCCATGGTTGTAGCCATCGGCCTTCACCACGATCATCACCGTCGCCCCGCCGGCGTGTTCACGCAGGATCCGCACGTTATGAGCGATGGCATCCAGATCGACGACCGTCTCCACTTGCGCATTCACGATTCCCGATCCTGCCACCAACGCGGTCGTCCGGGGTGGGCGACCACCCTGGTCTTCGGCATCGGCAGGCTTGGGTCGAGCGGCAAGGGGCGCGGCGACCCACGGGGGCGCGGCCGGTGTCACAGCAGCGCGTCGCGGAGATCACAGCGATGACCGGAACTCCGCGTGCAGACCAGCAGGCTGTCGAGCGCCACGAAGCGAGAACATGCAGCGTGCCGATCGCAGGCCTCAGGTGCCGCAGCAATGGGGTCGCGGAGAACAGAGCGACGGAGGGAGTTTCGGAGCGCGGTCCGACGATCACTCGGCGAGTGCGCGAAGTGTGCGAATCGCGGGCCGCAGGTGATGCAGCAGCGGCGTCGCCGAGATCGGCGCGGCGGCCGGACCCTCGGCGGCGGCGAGGTTGGCGGCCAAGGCATGCACTCGCGCGGCCGCGGCCGCCGACCAGCCCGGTTCCCGGCCGGCGGCGAGCAGCGCACCGATCACACCGGACAACACGTCACCGGCGCCCGCCGTCGCTGCCCATGATCCGCCCGCCTCGTTCACCAGCACCGGTTTACCGGGTTCGGCGACCAACGTGGCGCGCCCCTTGAGCAGCACCGTCACGCCCCACGATGCGGCCAGTTCGCGGACCGCGGCGACGCGATCGGCGCCGAGCGGCTGCCCGGTGAGGCGGGCGAATTCGCCGGCGTGCGGGGTCAGCACGGTCGGTGCCGTGCGGTCGCGCACCATGGCGGGATGGTCGGCGAGCAGGGTCAGGCCGTCGGCGTCGACCACGACGGGCAGGTCGGTGGCCAGGATCTGGGCCATCCGGGCCCACGCGCCGTCGTCGGTGCCGGACCCGGGACCGAACACCCAGGACTGGACCCGCCCGGCCAACGCGACATTGCGCGCGGCCACCACCTCCGGGTAGTGGGCGAGCACCTCGTCCGCGCCGCTGCCCGCATAACGCACCATCCCGGAGGTCGCCGCCACGGCCGCCCCGGTACACAGCACGGCCGCACCCGGATACGCCGCACTGCCGGCACAGATACCGGTGACGCCCTGGCTGTACTTGTCATCGGCCGCGCCCGGTACCGGCCACTTCGCCCCGATCTCACGCGGTTCGAGGGCGACGAGATCGGGCTCGGGCAGCCGTAATCCGATGGGCACCAACTCGATTCGCCCGCACCGGTCCGCGGCCAGCGCATGCACGGGTTTATAGGCGCCGAAACTGACGGTCACCTGCGCCCGCACCGCCGGACCGTCGACGGCGCCGGTGTCCGGGTCGACGCCGCTCGGCAGATCCGCCGCCACGATCGGCGCCTCGATCCGCGACACGATCTCCGCCGCCCGCGGCCGCAACGAACCACGTCCGGAGATGCCGACGATGCCGTCGATCACCAGATCCGGCCGGCCGACGTCCGCCCACACCCGTCCGCCGGCTTTGCGCAGCGCCGCAAGCCCTTCCGCATGCGCGCGCTCCGGATTCAACAACACCGCGTCGACCACCACGCCGCGACGCCTCAGGAACGAACCCGTCCACAACGCGTCACCACCGTTATCGCCCGAGCCGACCAGCAGCGTCACCGACCGACCCGCGACACCACCGGTGCGGGCACGCAACTCCTGCGCGACGACGATCGCCAGCCCGTACGCCGCCCGCCGCATCGGCACCCCGGCCGCGACCCTGGTGAACAACTCCGCCTCGGCCGCCCGGACCGCGTCGACGGAGTAATAGCCCCGCTGCGAACACATCGCCACACGCACCTCCACTGGTTGCTCGGGCCGTGACCTCCGCAGACTACGCTTGATCATCATGCCTACGCCGCGTCGTCACGCCACCGTCATCGCCGCCGGATTCGTCGTCGCGGCGGCGCTACTGTCCGGCTGCGGCTCCGACGAGGAGGCCCCCGCCGGGCCGACGACCACCGCGACCTCGGCCGCCACCTCCGCCCCCGCCGCCGACGGTCAGGCCCAGACCTTCGTGGTCGACGTCGACGACATGACGTTCTCCCCCGCCGACCTCACCATCGCCGTCGGCGACACCGTCACCTGGAAGTTCTCCGACGACGTCGTGCACGGCGTGCAGGGCATCGGCGACAAGGCGATGGGCATCAACAGCCCGCTGTTCACCGAGGGCGAGTGGAGCCACACCTTCACGACCCCCGGCACGTTCCGCTACCTGTGCCCCATCCATCCGGAGATGCGCGGCACCATCACCGTGCGGTAGGCCCTCACACGGGACGATATTCGCAGCTGCTCGCACTGCCCGCGTTCAACGCTTCGACCGCCGAGACCAGCGGCGCCAGTTCGGGATTCGCGGCGGCCTGCTGAAGTGCGCTGGTCAACGCCGCGTCGTGGGTGGGCCGGGCCCGGTCGAGTAGTTCGAGACCGGCCGGGGTGACGTCGGTGTAGATGCCGCGGCGATCGTCAGGGCACAGGTATCGCTGCAACAGCCCGCGATCCTCCAGCCGGGAGACCAGCCGCGTCGTCGCACTCTGACTCAGCACGACCGCCTCGGCCACCTGATGCATCCGCAGGTGCCCGCCCGGCCCGTCGTGCTGCCGGGACAACACCACCAGCAGCGAGTACTCGCGCACGCTGAGCTCGTGGCCGGTCTGCAGAGCGCGTTCGATATGCGCCTCGATCCGGTCGTGCAGTAGCGACAGCGCGTACCAGCCATCGGCGAGGCCGGTGAGAGCGGCGTCGGCGGTCATGGATGGTCCTTCCCTCGGAACTCTGCCCCCAGGATAGATGACTTCCGAAATAGCCAGCGCTTGCAATTAAATGCACACGCAATTATTGTCAGCGCCTGTAAAGCTCGTAGACAACAGTGGAGGCGTTTCCATGCCGCTCGCCCTGCTCGCCCTGACCCTCGGGGCGTTCGCCATCGGCACAACCGAATTCATCGTGGTGGGGCTGCTGCCCGACATCGCGGCCGACTACACGGTGTCCATCCCCACCGCGGGCCTGCTCGTCACCGGCTACGCGCTCGGCGTCGTCGCCGGCGCGCCGGTGATGACCGGGCTCGGCACCCGCGTCTCCCGCAAACGCATGCTGCTCGGATCATTGCTGCTGCTGATCGCGGGAAATCTGCTGTCGGCCGTGGCACCGAGCTTCGCGCTCATGCTGACCGGACGGATCGTCGCCTCACTGGCGCACGGCGCGTTCTTCGGCATCGGCGCGGTGGTCGCGGGCAGTCTGGTCGCCGCCGATCGCAAGGCCGGTGCCATCGCCATCATGTTCACCGGTCTCACCGCAGCGACCGTCGTCGGCGTGCCGCTCGGCACCCTGCTCGGCCAGCAGTTCGGCTGGCGACTCACCTTCGCGCTGGTGGCCGTGATCGGTGTGATCGGACTCGTCGGCGTCGCCGCGCTGGTGCCCGACCAGCCGGCACCGCGCGATGCCCGGTTGCGTTCGGAATTCTCCGCCCTGGCCAATCCGCAGGTGCTGCTCGCCATGGCCATGACAGTGCTCGGTTTCGGTGGTGTGTTCGCCGCCATCACCTATCTCGCGCCGATGATGACCGAGGTCAGCGGCTACGCAGAAGGCTCGGTGACCTGGCTGCTGGTGCTGTTCGGCCTCGGCATGTTCGCAGGCAACCTGATCGGCGGCCGTTACGCCGACCGGCACCTCATGCCCATGCTGTACATCTCGCTCGGTCTGCTCGCGGCGGTGCTGGCGTTGTTCACCGTCACCGCGCACAGCAAGCCGCTGGCCGCCGTCACCGTCGTGTTGATCGGCGCGCTCGGTTTCGCCACCGTGCCGCCCTTGCAGAAGCGCGTCCTCGACCAGGCGGCCGGCGCACCGACCTTGGCCTCGGCGATCAATATCGGCGCGTTCAACCTGGGCAATGCGCTGGCCGCATGGCTCGGCGGTCTCGTGATCTCGGCCGGGCTCGGCTACACCGCCCCCAACTGGGTCGGCGCGCTGCTCGCCGCCAGCGCGCTGGGGTTGGCCGTCGTGTCGGCAAGGCTGGAACGTGGCGCCGCGCCGAACCGCCCCGGCCCGAGCACGGCCGATCCGGCCCCGATCGACAGCCAGGCCATGGCACCAGCCCGCTAGCACGCAGGCCTTACCCACCCGCACTCCACGCGACAGCCCCCGTCTCCGGGCACGAGAGACACATGAGCGAGAGGTCTACTCGCACGATGCTTCAGTCATGTAGCTCTCGACGCCCGCGAGCTCGGGCCCCGGTGGCGGAACGGACAACGACCCGGACCGATAGTGGTCCGGGTCGTTGTCTGTCGTTGGGCGATCTATTCGACGGTGACAGATTTGGCCAGGTTGCGCGGCTTGTCGACGTCGTACCCACGCGCCTGCGCCACCTCGGCGGCGAAGATCTGCAACGGAACCGTCGACAGCAGCGGCTGGAACAGCGTCGGCGCGGACGGGATCTCGATCAGATCGTCGGCGAACGGGCGCACCGTATCGTCGCCCTCCTCCGCGATGACGATCGTGCGCGCCCCACGCGCCTGGATCTCGCGGATATTGCTCAGCAGCTTCGAGTGCAGCACCGCGCGACCCTTCGGCGACGGCATCACCACGATCACCGGCAGCCCGTCCTCGATCAGTGCGATCGGACCGTGCTTGAGCTCACCCGCCGCGAAACCCTCCGCGTGCATGTACGCCAGCTCCTTGAGCTTGAGCGCACCTTCGAGCGCGACCGGGTAGCCGACGTGGCGGCCGAGGAACAGCACCGTCGGCACCTGCGCCAGCTCCCGCGCGATCGCTCGCACCTGCGGCGCCGTCTCCAGCACCCGCGACACCAGCTTCGGCATCGCCTCCAGCTCGGCGAACTCGCGCGCCACCTCGTCGGGGTATTTGGTGCCGCGCGCCTGCGCGAGAGCCAGCCCGACCAGGTAGTTGGCCGTCACCTGCGCCAGGAACGCCTTGGTCGAGGCGACGCCGATCTCCGGCCCGGCCCTGGTGTAGAGCACCGCATCGGATTCGCGCGGAATCTGCGCGCCGTTGGTATTGCAGATGGCCAGCACGCGCGCCTTCTGCTCCTTGGCGTGGCGCACCGCTTCCAGCGTGTCGGCGGTTTCGCCGGACTGCGAGACGGCCACCACCAGCGTGGAGCGGTCGAGCACCGGGTCGCGGTAGCGGAACTCACTGGCCAGCTCCACCTCGACGGGCAGCCTGGTCCAATGCTCGATCGCGTACTTGGCCAGCAGGCCCGAGTGGTAGGCGCTGCCGCAGGCCACGACGAACACCTTGTCGACGTCGCGCAGTTCCTGATCGGCCAGCCGCTGCTCGTCGAGCACGATCCGGCCGGAGCCCCCGTGGCTGGTGTCGAAATGCCCCATGAGCGTTTCGGCGACCGCGGCGGGCTGCTCCTCGATCTCCTTGAGCATGAAGTAGTCGTGCCCGCCCTTTTCGGCGGCGGCCAGATCCCAGTCGATGGTGAACGGCCGGGTGCGTGAACCCGCGTCGTTGCCGGCGAAGTCGGTGACCCGGTAGCTGTCGGCGGTGATCACCACCGCCTGGTCCTGGCCGAGTTCGACGGCCTCGCGGGTGTGTTCGATGAACGCCGTCACGTCCGAGGCGATGAACATCTCGCCCTTGCCGACACCCACGACCAGGGGGGTGGAGCGGCGCGCGGCAATGATCTTGTCCGGATGGTCGGCGTGAGTGAAGACCAGCGTGAACGCGCCCTCCAGGCGGCGCAGCACAGCCAGCGCGCTCGCCTCGAAATCACCCGCCGTCGGGCCCTCGGCGTAGGCGCGCGACACCAGATGCACCGCGACCTCGGTATCGGTATCGCTGCGCAACTCGACACCGGCCTCTTCGAGTTCACGACGCAGCGGCGCGAAATTCTCGATGATGCCGTTGTGCACCACCGCGACCGATCCCGCTTCGTCCCGATGCGGGTGCGCGTTGCGATCGGTCGGCGCGCCGTGCGTGGCCCAGCGGGTGTGCCCCATGCCGGTGCTGCCCGCGAACGCGCCCGCACCGGCTTCGCCCAGCTCAGCCTCCAGATTCGCGAGACGCCCGGCCTTGCGTTCCACCGCGATGGCGCCCGCTCCGTCGAGGATCGCGACGCCCGCCGAGTCGTATCCGCGATACTCCATGCGGCGCAACGCGTCGACGACGACGCCGAGAGCATCCCGGTACCCGACGTACCCCACGATTCCGCACATGGCTCACCAGAGTACTTATCGGATAACGTTCACGTCGTGTCGGCGTCTGTGAAATCCCTCCTGAGCACCCTGACCAGCCGCGGCCCGCACCGGGTGCTGCGCGGCAACCTGGCCATCGCGGGCCAGCCCGGCGTCGTGTACACCCCCGACTCGGGCCGCAACCTACCCGCCGTGGCGTTCGGCCACGGCTGGATGACCGGCTCCGACCACTACCGGTCGCTGCTGGAACACCTGGCGTCCTGGGGTTTCGTCACCGCCGCCCCCGACACCGAACGCGGCCCCATCCCCTCACACCTCGGCCTGGCCACCGACCTGCTCACCACCCTCGACATCTGCGCCGGCGTGCGCCTCGGTGACGGCGCGATCAGCGTCCACCCCGACAAGCTGGCCTTGGCAGGCCACGCCATGGGCGCGGGCGCCGCCGTCATCGCCGCCGCCCAGCGCCGGGTAGCCGCCGTAGCCGCCCTCTTCCCGGCCCCCACCGCCCCCGCCGCCGAATCCATCGCCGCCGACATCGACACCCCCGCCCTCATCCTCGCCGGCGCCACCGACCTGCGCTCCACCAACTCGAACGCCATCCCCCTGGCCGCAGCCTGGGGCGGCCCCATGCTCCTGCGCACCATCGACAAAGCCTCCGCCGACGGCCTCCCCGAAGGCCGCCGCCTGATGACCCTGCTCGGCGCAGGCAAACACGAACACAAAACCGCCCGAACCACCCGCGCCCTGCTCACCGGCTACCTACTCGCCACCGTCCAGGGCGACAAAACCTACTCGGCCTTCGCCGACCCCGAAGCCTCCATCCCCCACACCCACCTCATCGACCCCCACGCCGACGAGGTACCCGTCGAGAAGCCGAGCCCGGCCAAGCTGGGGCAGTTGGTCGCGTTGGTGCGGAAGTAGTCGGAGCGCGTCTTCTCCACGCCCGTATCGCGCAGCGGTCGGCCTTCACATCGCGCCACCTGCTAGGCCGAATCCGCCGCGGCGATCGCGCGGGTTACGCACACATCGCTCCACCCGCCCCAATTCGGATCCGAATCCGCCCCGCGGTCACACGGACGACAGATCGCCACCCACGAGTGGCACAGCAGCGTGGAGCTTCCCGGGTTTCACCGCGCTGATGTGCCCTCGTCACGTCTTCGCCCAGACGCCCCAGCTAGCTAAACCAACCAACTCTTCCGCTGGTAGTACTGCGCCTCTTCATCGTCCTCATCGACCGGGGCAACCACGTCCTTGCCTCGTCTCGCCGCCATCGACCGGGCAATCGCGTCGCGCTGCTCCTGGGCTTCGGCCTCGAGCCGCTCACGCTCTTCTGCTTCTGCTCGAGCTTTCTCTTCAGCTTCTGCGGCTTCAGCATCAGCCACTGCCATTGCCTGGAAAAGTTCCGCACTGCGGGCTTCGAGTCGGCTCTCGAGTTCTTCCTCATCCTCTCTGATCGCGGCTAAGCGTCGACGATGAGCTTCGAGGATCTGTTCGATTCTGTCATCGGTGTTACTCATGGCCACCCCACTTATATTCCGGGTCGATCACAACGGTCCAGCCTCCGAAAGCTCCGCGCCCGTATCGAATGGCTGCGCCGGCGGCACTTCGGGCACTGGTGGTACGAGCGGCGGCACCGGCTCCGGCACGGGCTCCACCTCGGGTTCGCTAGGCGGATAGTCCTGCGGCAGGTGCTCGTTATCCTCTGCCCGCTTCCCGCCTGATGCTCCCGGCGGGGGCACCGAGCCCTGTCCGGATCCCGGTTGCGCGCCGTCAGCCTGGCTGTCGGCCGGTGACGGTTCAACTTCATCAGATTTGTTCTGATCGGTTACGACCTCGGGAATGCCCTGTTCGTTCAGTTCAACCTTGTAATCAGTTGTTGTTCCGTCGGGTTCGGTGACGACCATCTTCAACTGACCGTCCGGCCCCATCTCGAGCTTCACTTGCTTGCCGGCGAGATCCAGACCATTGCCCTCATCCGGCTGTCCGTCGCCGTCCTTATCCGCGTCCGGCTTCCCGTCGCCATCCTTGTCATTGTCTGGCACGCCGTCACCATCTGCGTCTACCAGCCCAGTGGCAGCGGTCTGCAACTGCTCGATCGCGCCGGTGACGCCCTCGGTGATCGATCCGGCCAGGGAGCTCAGGCCATCGCCGACAGCCGAGGCGACGGTCGTGATGAGTGGCGACAATTCTGTGGCGACATCGGCCAGAGTCGCCAACCCGCTAAGGGCTGAATCGATTACCGATTCCTCGTCGGTGTCTTCCTCAGTCACCTCGCTCGGTGTACTCGGTGTACTCGGTGTACTCGGACTGGGACTGGGACTCGGGCTCGGACTCGGGCTCGGACTCGGGCTGGGAGCGGCCGGTTCCGAAGGCATCGGGTAGGCATCGGTATTCACCCGGCCGAGCAGATCCGCCAGTTCGCCGTATACCAGGCGAATGGAATCCTCAGTTGAGCGGCACAGCGCGTTGAAGCCGTCTACCTTGTTTTCCACGTGGGGCATAAAAATGTCACGCAACCATCGCTTTCGCTCTTCACGAGCCCCTTCTGTAAAACAGTGTTCAGCCTCATCGATAACTCGATCCAGGTCCTTTCGCCCCGTGTTACCGGGAAGATCTGGCCCATTTTCATTCCAGTAGGCATCGACGGTTTTGGCTTTATGGACGAGGATCGCCCTAAGTGCACCGTCGACCGCGACCAGCTTTTCCCGCACGCCGGCTACGGTTTCCTTGTCCAACTCAGCTCTGGCCACTTGCTGATTGAGCATGCTGTGGGCAGCGTCGCCAGCGTCACCCTGCCATACTTCAGCGACCGCGGTGAGTTGCACCTTTTGGTTCTCGAGCTCTCCCCCGACCACGGACATGACTCTGTCGAACTCGTCACCGATTCGCTGAAGGGTCTCGAGATCCATGCCACGTTCCCAGTCGTACTTCGCGTAAAGCGCTTCGACTGCGGGCATATCCGACCGGCCCATCCCGAACTTTTCGTGACAGGTTGCGTAACGTGCCAGGTACTCCTTGAAATACTGGAGGCCCGTTGCGCCGTCGTCCAGGATGTCCTGTGAAGTCGCGTTCTCCGCTGCGGTATATGTCATCGGACATCGCCCTCAGCCTGAGTCTTATCGATCACAGCGGGCCCGCTTCGGCCAGCTCAGCACCAGTGCTGCCTACAGGAGACGTGAGTTGAACGCCGGTAGCCTGGAACTTCTCGACGTTCCCATCTTCGGTGGTTGCGTATGTGCTTGCGTTTGAAGACATCAGCGACCCAGACTTGTCAATCGCGGTTTGCCAATTCTTCAACCAAGTGGCTATCCGGGCCAGCCCATCGTGAATCTTGGTCCCCTCGCTGGCATAGAGACGTCCCGCCTGTGCGGGCCCGAACTCGTGGCGTTCGATGTCTGTCGCTCGATTGCCCAGTACGCTCGCCGACGCTCGCAGGTTGGATCCGATCTGCTGCAGGGTAGTCGGATCGACCTTGACGGTTCCTGCCATGCGCACCCCTCCGTTCTGACCTCCCGGGCATCGCGGCTGCCCGGGATATATGTGCTGGCTACCTACTTCGACGCATGCCATGCCGGTTCGGTTCCATCAGACCTGACCCGATGCAGCCAGACCTTCATCCCGGGGAAATCTACTGGGCCCGGCAGGGCAGGGCCAAGCGCTGGCGAACGCCCCTACTTCTCCCCCAACCGCCCCTCATCGGTCTTCCTCCACTCCCCCGACCCATCCGGATTCCGGTGGTACTCCCACGCCGCGTAATCCCCGTCGTCCTCGACGATGGTGACGTGGTCGGCGTAGCCGTCGAGGTCGGTGTCGGTCCAGACGTGCATGCCGTCGTCGTCGGTGGTGGTGATGGTGTCGAGGATGCCGTCGCCGTTGATGTCCTGGGTGGGGCTGTTGAGTTCGACGGCGCCTAGGCCGTCCAGGGACGAGGATGCGTCGATGTCGGGCATATCCAGGCCGGGGAATTCACCCGAGCTGATCATGGCTCCTCCTGAAACGGGGCTCGTGTGGGGCGCGGTCACCAGCCGAATGGCGGACGGCTACATCCTGTCATCCGCGTGCGGTCGCCGTCGAGTGCGCCGGCGCCGCTGTTTGTTCGGCGACGAGCAGGCGGCGACCTCGCATCGGGCGCGGTTCGGCTGCACGAGCAAGCGGCCGCGCGGTGGTTCGCGCGGCCGCTGTTCAGAGGGCCGGGCAGACTACTCCTTCGGGATGATGATCCACAGCACCAGGTAGACCAGGAACTGCGGTCCGGGCAGCAGGCAGGACAACACGAAGGCCAGGCGGACGACGTTGGCGTTCCACCCGAAGTATTCGGCGATGCCGCCGCAGACTCCGGCGATCCACTTGTCGCTGGTGGAGCGGGTGAAACGGCGTGCGGGTGCGGTCATGGGAGCTCTCCTCGGTGTCGATCGCTTCCCCATCCACTGTCCGCGAATCCGGCCGCCGCGGCATCGGTCCGGGTACTGATTCCCACCCTGATTTCCGCAGGCCCCGGACTCAGGGTGTCCACCGACACACGGCACACTCGTGCAGGTGAGCACCACTCTGCACGCGCGCGGCCTGTCCGCCGAACACGGCGAACGCACCTTGTTCAGCGGCCTGGACCTGACGCTCGCGCCGGGCGATGTGATCGGTCTGGTCGGCGTGAACGGCGCGGGCAAGTCGACGTTGCTGCGCATGCTGGCCGACCGCAGGGCAGCGTCGGGATCCATCACGCTCAGCCCGCCGGACGCGACGATCGGCTACCTCGCGCAGGAACCCGAACGCATCCCCGGCGAGACGGTGCTCGAATTCCTCGGCCGCAGAACCGGCGTGACGGCCGCGCAGCAGACGATGGACGCCGCCGCGGAACGCCTGGCCGACGGTGGCGACGACGTATACTCGCCCGCCCTCGAGCATTGGCTCGCCCTGGGCGGCGCCGACCTGGATCAGCGCGCGCTGGAGGTGGCCGACGAGCTCGGCCTGGCCGACAGCCTGCCCAATGGCCTCGACACCCCGATGACGGGCCTGTCCGGCGGTCAGGCCGCGCGTGCGGGTTTGGCCTCGGTTTTGTTGTCCCGCTTCGACATTCTCCTGCTGGATGAACCGACCAATGACCTGGATCTGGACGGGTTGGCCCGCCTGGAGCAGTTCGTCACCGGTGTCCGGGTTCCGCTGATGGTGATCAGCCATGATCGAGAATTCCTGGCCCGCACGGTGAATCGGATCGTCGAATTGGATCTGCCGCAGCAACGCGTCGACGTTTATGACGGCGGCTACGAGGCTTTTCTCGCCGAACGCGAAATCGCCCGCAGGCACGCCCGCGAAGCCTTCGAAGAGTTCGCCGACACCAAGGCGAATCTCGAAGCCCGGGCGCAAATGCAACGCAACTGGCTCGAACACGGCGTCCGCAACGCGCGCCGGAAATCCCGCACCGACTCCGACAAGGCCGGCCGCAAGATGCGCGCGGAATCCACGGAGAAGCAGGCCGCCAAGGCCAGGCAGACCCAGCGCCGCATCGAACGACTCGAGGTGGTCGAGGAGCCGCGTAAGGAGTGGGAGCTGCGGATGACGATCGCCGCCGCACCACGCAGCGGCGCGGTGGTCGCCACCCTGTCCGAGGCGACGGTACAGCGCGGAGATTTCCGGCTCGGCCCGATCACCACGCAGATCGATTGGGCCGACCGCATCGTGCTCACCGGCGCGAACGGCGCGGGCAAGTCGACGCTGATCGCCCTGCTGCTCGGAAAGTTGCTCCCGGACAGCGGAACCGCGTCGCTCGGTTCGGGCGTCGAAATCGGCGAGGTCGACCAAGCCCGCGGCCTGTTCCGCGGTGAGTCGCCCCTCGCGCACACCTTCGGCACCGAAATGCCCGACTGGCCCGACGCCGACGTCCGCACCCTCCTCGCCAAATTCGGCCTCCGCGGCCCACACGTCCAGCGCCCCTGCGAAACCCTGTCCCCCGGCGAACGCACCCGAGCCGCCCTCGCCCTGCTCCAGGCCCGCGGCGTCAACCTGCTCGTCCTCGACGAACCCACCAACCACCTCGACCTCCCCGCCATCGAACAGCTCGAGCAGGCCATCGACTCCTTCACCGGCACCATGCTGCTGGTCACCCACGACCGCCGCATGCTCGACTCGGTCCGCGCCACCCGCCGCTGGCATCTGGCCGAGGGCCGGTTGACCGAGCAGTGAGGCGGCCACCCGGGCTGCCGACCGATGACACACGTCCTAGTATCGACCCGGTTGACCGATCGGACGGGGGAAGGCGAGCTGGATGCGTGAGGGTGATGTCTTCGCCGGCTACACGATCGACCGGCAACTGGGCCGGGGCGGGATGGGCGCTGTCTTTCTGGCGCGGCACCCGCGTCTGCCGCGCCGGATCGCACTCAAGCTGCTGAACGAGGAACTGTTCTCCGACAAGGAACTCCGGGCCCGGTTCGAACGCGAAGCCGACCTGGTCGCGCAGCTCGACCACCCCAATATCGTCACCGTCTACGACCGCGGCGCCGACGACGGCAGGCTGTGGATCTCGATGCATTACGTCGACGGCGTCGATGCCGCGACCGTCGACCCGCGCACGCTACCCCCGACGCGTGCCGTCCAGATCATCGCCGAAACCGCCAAGGCACTCGACTTCGCGCACAGCAGAGGAGTGCTGCACCGCGACGTCAAACCCGCGAACATCCTCCTCGCCAACGGCGGCAACGGCCAGGAACGGGTGTTCCTCACCGATTTCGGGATCGCCCGCATCGCCGGCGAAGCCAACCGGCTCACCCAAACCGGCACGTTCACAGCCACTCTCGCGTACGCGTCGCCGGAACAGCTCACCGGCGCGGACATGGACGGCCGGTCCGATCAGTACTCGCTGGCATGCACGCTGCACTGGCTGCTGACTGGTTCCGCACCTTACGAATCCACGCATCCGGCCACGGTCATCCAGGGCCATCTGCAACGGCAACCGCCGCCGGTGTCGACGGCTCGTGCCGGACTTCCCCCGGCCCTCGACGTCGTGTTGGCCCGTGCGATGGCGAAACGTCCGGCCGACCGGTTCGCCTCGTGTTCGGAGTTCGCGGAGGCGGCGCGGCGCGCGTTGGCCGGTGACGGCCCGCATCGATCTGCACCGCATATATCGCATTCATCGGCACCACATGCGTCGGTGGCACCGGGATCCGCCCCGCATATCGCGGCGCCTCCGATGGCCGGTGCGCCGGCCGTCGGCCCGGGGCCTGCGAGCTTCCCGCAGCACATCCACGGCCATCCACCGCAGCAGAGTCCGATCCCACCGCGTCCGTTCGCCTATCCCCCGATGCCCCCACGCCGCCGTTCATACGTCGGCTTGTGGATCGGTCTCAGCATGATGCTCGTCATCGCTGTTGTCGCCGGCATCGGAACGTGGGTGGCGATCGCCAACCGCGATACCACTCCGCCCCAACGTGATATCGAGGAAATGCGACTGGCCTTCCCGAACATGCTCCCACCAGGTGAGGTTCCGGCGGGACAGACCTGGGCGCAGGGCCGTGGTTTCGGCGACATGGGTTGCAGCGCCACCGTGATGAACGACCGCAGCAGGCTCCACTGGACCTTCATTCACGGCGCCGCCCCGGACATGGGTAAGCCGACCGCCTACTGGGATTGCTACTACGCCGGCAGCTACATGATCCCGGAAGACATCATCCGCTGGCCGCAGATGCGAGTCTTCCGATACAAGTCGGCCTCCGAGGTACAGCAAGTCATCCAGGGCCTCGGGGCGAGCCCCGTCGAACAAGACCTCAACAACAACGGCAGACAGTACTCCAACGTCAAGGCGGGCTCCGAACCCACTTCTTCTCCGCGAATCGCGACGATCTTCCCGAACGACCCGAAGCGCGCGAACCTGCTGATCTACTCCTATGGCCTCGGCGCAAGCAATGACCCGTCGACCGAAAGGCGCCGGAGCCGGTCCGGTAGACGCCTCAGGTAGTGCGGTAAGCGGGCCCGCCAGTCCGATAGGCGACTCCGCAGGACCGACAGCCACCGCCACCAGACCGGTCGGCGACGATACTTCGGGGACGAGCACGCCTACCGTTCGAGCAGCAGGCACCGCCAGCACGACGGCCAAGACGATGCGTCCGGGTATCGACCTCGACAGCCTTCCTGGCGTATTCCCTGATTCCGTGGTCGGCCACGCGATGCCGGCAGCGGAACCGATCTCGGACCCCGAACCCATGGGCCAGACCACGGGGGCTGATGCGGCCATCCGCCTCCACCAGACCGCCGCCAAGCCGATCAGCGACAATACCGCCCAGGCAAGCACGCATACCGATCCAGCAGCAGGCACCGCCCACACGACGGCCAAGACAATCGGCCCGGCGATCGACCCTGACAACCTCGACGACTTATCCACCAATTCCGTGGTTGGCCAGGCGGATCCGCCAGTGGAGCCCGTCTCGGGCACCACGCTCACAGAGCATGCCTTGCTTGCCGGGGCAGCGATTCACGAGCACAGAACCGCCGCCCGGCCGGCCGGTTCGGGAGGCAGCCTTGCCGGTCAGAGAGACGCCGCCACCGACACCCTGATCGGCCACGCGAGCCGACCAGCATGGCGCGCTCCCGACAACACGTCCGCAGAGCACGAGCTGCTGGCCGAGGCGGCCGCGCGCGACCACCGAACACCCGCGCAGCGTAATCACGACGCACTCAAAGCGATTCTGCAATCCGGGGTGATCGCGGAGCGGCTGGGCGCCCACCGCGGGGTTCCGGTCGCGACCATTCTCACCATGAGCATCGACGACGTCGAACGCGGCGCCGGCGTGGCGACTACCGCGACCGGCGGCACCGTCCCCATGCGCGACGCGCTCGCCTTGGCCGAGCGATCACAGCCGTGGCTGGCGGTATTCGACCACGCCGGGTTACCGCTGCATCTGGGCCGGATGAAGCGCCTTGCCTCCAGAGAACAGCGGCTGGCCTTGATCGCCGCGTTGAAGGGCTGCTCCCGGCCGGGCTGCGACGCCCCGGCCAGCCTGTGCGCGGTGCACCATGTTCGCGACTACCGCAGGAATGGCATTACCGACATCGAAAACCTCACCCTCGCATGCGATTCCTGCCATGCATTGATCCACGACGGACCCGGTGGCTGGGCAACGGTGGTCCAAGGCCCGGACTCGCCCTACGCCGGACGCACGGCGTGGATCGCGCCGCCCCATATCGATCCACGCCGCGTCCCCCGGGTCAACCACCGCCACCACGCCCGGGAGCTCCTCGTCGAGGTACTCACGCGCATCGACCACCGCAACGAACGCGCTCGCGAACGACATCACCGATGGCGCCGCATGCGTAGCGCCGACGCTCACAGCCGAGTGGACACGACCTCGACCCGGCATCACGCAGCTACGTAGTCACGCACGTATGAGCGCGAAGGGCGCAACGTGAGTCCCGCGTTCAAGACTCGGGACTCACGTCGACGCGTCAGCGCTCAGCTGCGATCGAACCTGCCGTCGGCGATCTCAGCGGTGAAGGCGTGCCATACGCTCGGGGCGAAGGTGAGCGCGCCGCCTGCGGGGTTCTTGGAATCGCGGACGCCGACCTGGTTGTTCGCGAGGAAGGCGACTTCGACGCACTCGCCGTCGCCCTGGCTGTGGGAGCTCTTGAACCACTTGGTCGAGGCTGAATCGACAGTCACGCCAGATACTCCTTCGCTACCTGCCGTAGCAGGTTCCTGCTGCTCACCGCATCCAGCGACCGTTGGCGACTCCGGCGGTGAAGGCTTGCCAATCGCTCGGGGCGAAGGAGAGAACGCCGCCTGCCGGGTTCTTGGAGTCGCGAACGGCTACCCGGTTGTTGGCGAGGAAGGCGACTTCTACGCACTCGCCCGTGCCCTGGCTGTAACTGCTTTTGAACCACTCGGCAGATGTTGGATCGGATGTCATGCCAAGTACTCCTTCGCTACCTGCCGTAGCAGGCCCCTGCTGGTCACTGCATCCAGCGATCGCGCACGGATGCGGTCGTACGTTTGACGGTAACACGCGACGTCCGCAGGCTTCTCCAGATACAGATTGCCCACCGTACTTCCTTCGATGAAGACGACGGATGGCTCGACGGGCTTGTTTACCGCACTTGTGCCGAAATCCAGAATCACGCACGGGCCGACTGACATCCCGGCAGGAAACCCCGCGCTGAACGGCAACACGAGCAGCTCTACGTTCGGAAGCGTCGACATGTCGGCAAGCTTCTTCAGTTGCATTGCCATCACTCTCGGGCTGCCGTTTATCCTGCGCAACGCACTCTCGCCGATGACAGCATTCACAGTGACCGGCTGGCGCTTCCGCGTGACGATGTGCTGACGTTTCAGCTTCAGCTGTACCCAGGCATCCTGTAGCTGGTCGCTGGCGTTCGGCATGGCCACCACGTTCAAAGCACGCACGTAGTCAGCGGTCTGAAACAGTCCTGGTACCAGCTCGGGCTGAAAGGTAGTGATCTTGGTTGCCGCAGACTCCAGCCCGAAATACACGTCGAAATCCCTCGGGATCAGATCGCCGAACTCATGCCACCAGCTCTTCACGTTCTTCTGCTTGCCGAGCCCGGTGAATGCGGCGACTAGGCCTTCTGGAACCCCGTAGAGCTCACACGCTGCCTCGACGTGGCCGATGTTGACCTTGTCGTTCTGTCCGTGTTCCAACCGGTACAGAGTGGTCTGTCCGATCCCGAGTAGCTCAGCCGCCTGCCGCAGGCTCAGCCCGGCGCG
The DNA here is from genome assembly GCF_005863245.1 of Nocardia cyriacigeorgica. Lineage (GTDB taxonomy): Bacteria > Actinomycetota > Actinomycetes > Mycobacteriales > Mycobacteriaceae > Nocardia > Nocardia cyriacigeorgica_C. Next base: position 225,926 of record NZ_VBUT01000001.1, read on the forward strand.
CGTTCGCCAGTCCATCAAGTAATGCCCGAGCCGTCGTCGCGGCACATTGGATCCGGTGTCCTGCATGGAGTCCTCCCCATCGAGGGCGGGCCAGTCGACCCGCAAAACGGGTAGAGCATGGGCACTGCCGCGGGACAAATGCTGGGCCTTTACGCGATCGAAGCCGCTCGGCCGCACATCCATCGCATAGCCCCGGGACAGATGGTTCGCTGATGCGTGCCGATGCCGCCCCCGAAGAATCCGAACTCAATGTAGCAGCAACGGTGACCGATGAAAGCCCTTATCCCAGAGACTGATCGGAGTTCTACACGAAGGAGGTCGCATGTAGCGAAGACTTGCAATGGAATCCGCCGACCGAATCCGGCACCGCGAGACGCGCAGTCAGAAGAAGGAATCGTCTTCCTGTTCACCCAGTACCCGCACACCATCGTCGAAAGCTGTTCCCGTTGTCCAGCTCCTCGCGGAACCACCACGTGGTGCTCACCGCGCCAGGAAATGCCAACCGAGCCAGAGCCACACGGGGAGCGTGATCAGGCGCGCGGTTCGTGTGCGGAGGGCCAGAGCGACGACGGTGCCCAGCGGGGCGAGGGTGTCGCGGCGGACGTGGGCGACGAGCGTCAGGATGAGCGCGATACCGAGCAGGATCGCGAAACCCGTGATGAGGATGTCTCTTTCGCTCATCGCCGCACCAGCCACCAGCCGGCCGCGAGCCAGGCCAGCCAGCCCGCGAATCGTGTCGGGCCGTGCTCGAGTAGCGGATCGAGCAAGGTCGACAGCGTCGGGTAGTCGTAGTGGGCGATGGACCGGTCCGGTTGCCGCAGATAGGCGTAGCCCTGCCAGGCGAGCAGCGCGACGAGCAGGGTGCACCAGACGAGCACTCCCCTGCGGAGCGCCGCAGGTGTAGAGGCACCGCGCGACGCCTCACCGGGCCGAGCGCCGGCGCTACGGCGCGGACGAGCCCACGGAAGGAAGCGGGCAGGACAGACCGCCAGCGCTGTCGCCAGGAGGCCGACGGCGACGACCAGTGCGGTCGAGGCCCAGTGGAACGGTGGCGTGAGCGTCCCGACGAGGGCGAGCCCGATCAGGCAGGCCAGCGGCAGTGCACGACCGCGCCTGATGCCCGGGTCTGCGGCGAGTGGCGGCTCAGTGGCCATAACCGCAGGATACGGCCGGGCAACCGACTTCAGACCCGGGTTGGAGACCTTGGTCCGGCTCGAAGGCCCGGAGGTCGGCACCGCCGGGCTCCGGGCTGTGGTGGAGCCCGGACGGATCCACGCCATTGGCCGGCAGTCGTGGAACCGCGCGTTCGGGCACCAGCCCAGCATGCAAGATCAGGTCCCGCCCTCGCCGGCGGCACGTGAGCAGTCCGTCCGCGCCACCGACCGCTAGTTTGAGGACGTGAGTAGTACCGAAGGTTTGCAGCTGGTCCTGGCGCACGGCGCCGAGGCGGAGTTCGCGCTGGGGCTCGACACGCGCCTGACGCTTCTCGCCACCGGGCTGATCTTCCTGTCGGCGCTGGCCCTCGGCACCTGGAAGTACCACGGCATCCGCACCTCACCCGACGGCGCCGCGCACATCTACGTCGACATCGCGCACCGTGCGGCGCTCATGTATGCCTTCGCCGGCCTGGTCCTGGCCGTATTCACCGAGCTCAGCGCGTGGCCGACGGCGGTGAATCTGGCGGCGGACGCGGTCGTGCTCGCGTTCTTCGCCGGCGCCATCGCCACCTACGCCTGGCACGGGTACCGGCGCGACACCACCAACCAGTTCCGCGGCGATATCGACCTGAGCCTGCGGCTGACCATGTTCGCGCTCATCGCCGGCGAGATCGGCGGCTTTCTGGTGCTGTTCACCGGGTTCCTGGCCGGCCAGTTCTGACGAACCCGGCCGGCCGGAACCCTCAGACCGCGGCGACTCGTTTGGCGAGGTCCTCGGCCAGCTGCTCGGCGCGGGCCAGGTCGGTGGCTTCGACCATGACCCGGATGAGCTGCTCGGTTCCGCTGGGGCGCAACAGGACTCGCCCGGAGTCGGCGAGGGAACGCTCGGCTTCGGCGACGGCATCGAGGACGTCGGAAGCCGCCATCACGGCCGCCTTGTCGCTGACCGGCACGTTCACCAGAATCTGCGGCACGGTCTGCAACACCGACGCCAGATCCGCCAGGGTGCGCCCGGTGGCGGCCATACGGGCCATGAGCTTGAGACCGGTGAGGATGCCGTCGCCGGTGGTGCCGTGGGCCGGCAGAACCACGTGGCCGGACTGTTCGCCGCCGAGGGTGAAGTGGCCGCGGCGCAACTCTTCCAGCACGTAGCGGTCGCCGACGGCGGTGGTGCGCACGGTGATTCCGGCCTCGCGCATGGCGATGTGCAGGCCGAGGTTGCTCATCACGGTCGCGACCAGGGTGTTCTCGGCGAGCTCGCCGGCATCGCGCATGGCAAGGGCGAGGATCGCGAGGATGGCGTCACCGTCGACTACGTTGCCCGCGGCGTCGACGGCCAGGCAGCGGTCGGCGTCACCGTCATGCGCCAGGCCCAGATCTGCGCCGTGTTCGCGGACCGCGCGCCGCACCTGGTCGAGGTGGGTGGAGCCGCAGCCGTCGTTGATATTGAGACCGTCGGGGTCGGCGTTGATCGCGATGACGTTCGCGCCGGCCTCCCGGTACGCGGCCGGACCCACCTCGGAGGCGGCACCGTGCGCGCAGTCGACCACCACGGTCAGGCCGTTGAGTTCCTGCCCGGTGGCCTCCACCAGATGCTCGACGTAACGCTCATGCGTTCCGGCGACGCTGTACTGGTCGGGGATGGCGAACCCGTGATCGCGCACGCCGGTCGAGCCGAGCACCCGGCCGATCCCGGCGCCGGTCGGCCGCACCGGAGGCTCGTCCATCAGGGCCTCGATGCGGTCCTCGATCGCGTCGTCGAGTTTGCGACCACCGGCGGCGAAGATCTTGATCCCGTTGTCGGGCATGGGATTGTGCGAGGCGGAGATCATCACGCCGAGGCACGCGTCGTAGAGGCCGGTGAGGTAGGCGACGGCGGGCGTCGGCAGCACGCCGACCGACAGCACATCGACCCCGGCGGCGGTGAGCCCCGCGGTGACGGCTGCTTCCAGCATCTCTCCGCTGGCCCGCGGATCACGCCCGACGACGGCCAGCGCGCGCTTCTTGCCGCGACTCAGAATCTGTGCCGCCGCGCCGGATACCCGCAACGCCAATTCCGGAGTCAGCGACTCGTTGGCCAGTCCGCGAACCCCATCGGTGCCGAACAGACGTCCCATACCTCGTCCCTCGATCGATGCATCCTGCCGCGTCCGCGCCCGCCCCACGAACGCCGCACTTCCATACAGCACGAGAGCAGGCGCCCAGCGATGCTGGAAGCCTGCTCTCGTACAGGTGCCGCGCCGACCGTACCGCTTCCGGCACCAGCACGGTGCCGGAAGCGGACAGTCGACGATGCGAAAATCAGCGCTTCGAGTACTGAGGCGCCTTACGGGCCTTCTTCAGACCGTACTTCTTACGCTCGGTGGCACGCGGGTCACGAGTCAGGAAGCCGGCCCGCTTCAGGGCGGGACGATCCTCGGGGGTGACCTCGATCAGCGCACGGGCGATGGCCAGGCGCAGCGCACCGGCCTGACCCGACGGGCCGCCGCCGACCAGGCGAGCGTGCACGTCGAAGCTCTCGGTGCGCTCGACGGTGACCAGCGGGGACTTCACCAGCTGCTGGTGCACCTTGTTCGGGAAGTAGTCCTCGATGGTGCGGCCGTTGAGCACGAAGTTACCGGTGCCCGGCAGCAGCCGGACGCGGACGACGGCTTCCTTGCGGCGGCCGACGGTCTGCACCGGACGGTCGATGACGACCGGGCTGTAGGTCGCCTCGGAGTCGTAACCGGCCTCTTCGTAACCGGCGCCGTCCTCGACCACCTCGACGGTGGTGTCCTCGACGGTGTATTCCTCGTTGAATTCCTCGGGAGCGGTCACTGGGCCACCTGCTTGATCTCGAACGGAACGGGCTGCTGGGCGGCGTGCGGGTGGTTCGGGCCCGCGTAGACCTTCAGCTTGCCCGCGATCGCGTTACCGAGCTTGTTCTTCGGGATCATGCCCTTGACGGCCTTCTCCACGAGACGATCGGGCCGCGACTCCAGCACCTGACCGACAGTGCGCGACTTGAGGCCGCCCGGGTGCCCGGAGTGGTGGTGGATGAGCTTGTCCTGCTTCTTGTTGCCGCTGATGGCAACCTTGTCAGCGTTGATGATGATGACGAAATCGCCACCATCGACGTGCGGAGCGTAGGTCGGCTTGTGCTTGCCACGCAGCAGATTCGCTGCCTGAACGGCAAGACGGCCGAGCACTACGTCAGTGGCGTCGATGACGTACCACTTGCGGGTCACGTCACCAGCCTTCGGGCTGTACGTAGGCACAGTGCTTCCCTGTCTGTCGTCGGTGCTGCCGGCCCGGTGTGTGGTCGAGGTTGTTCCCGGCGGCCGGTTGAGACCCGGGCCTCGGCATGCCACACACCAGCTGGCCACGATACCAGTCGGGTATGGGTGCGGCGAAACCGGAGCGTGCGGGCGGTCGCCGCGGTGGTTCAGATCTCGAGCGGTGGCCCGAAGTCGGCCGCTCCGGGCGGTCCGGGTACCAGGTAGCGCAGGGTGTTGACGCCCGGTTGCTCGCATTCGCCCGGCAGGGTGCCGCGCACCGAGGCGATGCCCGACGGCGGTTCCAGGATCGCTTCCGGGGTGAGTGAGCAGGCCACCGGGGCCGTGCCGGCGCCGGCGGCTGTGGCGAGCTCGGCCGCCCCCGCCTCGGACGACATCGCGAAGGCCACGAGCGCGACCGCACCGGCCGCCGCCTGGGCTCCGAACAGGTTTCCCTTCATTTTGTCCCACACCTTGCCCTTGCGGTCGGGGTGGCCGTCGTGGTCATCGGCGTGACTTCGGCTGTGCGCGGCGCCCGGCCGATCCTGGGCGTGCTGCGCGTAGGAGGCGGACCCGCCGCCGGCCTCCGGCGGACGCGTGAACCGGCTCGCGGCTGCCTCGGGCCCCGGCGAGGCGCTGTGACGACCACCGGTCATCGGTGGCCGATCGCGCATCGAGGAGGTCGGCGGCGTCGTCGGCCCCTGCTGCATCGGCGGACGCTGCGGCGGCTGCTGGCGCACCGGCTGCTGCGGCGGGCGGGCAGCCTGCGGATGCTGCGGCGGCACCGCGCGCGAGGGCGGCGCGGGCTGGGCCTGCCTGGCGGGCTCCGGTTCGTCCCCGTCGCTCTCACTCAGCACCAGATGCGCGGCGCCGAGCACCAACGCGTGCATGGGGTGGTCGGCGCTGTGCAGGCGCTGGCCGAGGTGGTTTTGGAAGGCCAGCCGGATCGGATCGTTGAAACAGACGTTTCCGGCCAGCAGCACCGTCGAGGTGTCGGCGCCGATCGCGCGCGCGGCCGCCATCACCTCGATGACGGCGTCGTCGGCGGAGCGGGCGTCGCGAGTGGCCTCGGGCGGGATGGCGACGTCGACCGATTCGGTGGGCTGTTCGTCGTCGGCGTGCACCGCGACCACCAGCATGGTGCGCCCGTCGGAGTACACGCCGGTGGCGCCGACACCGCGGGGATTCATCCGGTCGGGCGGGCGGACCAGCCCGAGCGCGCGCACATACCCCGACAGCGCGACCGACTCCGGCAGCGGCTCGACCGTGACGTCGAGCTGCTCGACCAGCTCGCAGTAGGTGTCGACCTTCTCGTCCGGCCAGCCGTCCGGGTACGGCAGCGCGATCACGTCGGGTTTTCCGCGCAGATATTTGCCGACCGCGGCCAGCGGGTTGTAGAGCCGCGCCCGGAACACCAGCTCGGCGGGCCAGGTAGCGCCGGCGATGACGATCTGCGGATGCCCGAGGATGTCGCGCACGTCGGCGATGGCCATGCCGAGATCGGGCCGCTGCCGGTCCAACCCTGCCGTATGCAGCCTGCCGGAGGCGTCCGCCAGCAGATATGCGGGAGTGGTGTAGCTTCCCTCGACCTGGACCGGGCGGATCGGGGTGCCCCCACCGCCTGCGGCCACGGACACCACATCCCACCCGAGATGTATTGCCCCTACTCGCACCGTCACAGGCATCAGTGTGCCTGCTGTGCGCGCGACACGCTCGGCGCGGCGGCAGACCGGCCGCTACCGGCGACGACACACCCGCTCATGACGCGGACTTCTTCAGTCGTAGGCGGTGCCAGGTGATCACCGACAGGACCGCGGTCACCACCAGGAGCATGGCGATATCGAGCAACCAGATGCCCGCGCTGTGCTCCCACAGCTTGTCGGGCTGGGCGTTGGCGAACAGCGTCCGGATGTCGACGGTGGACGCCGCGGCCGCGTACCCCCAGCGCGAGGGGAACAGCCAGGAGATCTGCTCGAGCACCACGCGGTCGGTCACCGGGATCATGCCGCCGGCCATCACCAGCTGCACCATGATCGTCACCACCAGCAGCGGCATGACCTGTTCGTTGGATTTGGCCAGCGTCGACAGGGCCAGGCCGACGACCACACACGACACCGCGGTGAACGCGACGCCGATGTACAGCTCGAGGCTGCCGGACGGTATCAACGCTCCCGCACCCGGCGGATTCTTACCCGCCAACGCGATCCCGATGAGCACCGCCGACTGCAACAGTGCGGCGACACTGAAGACCACGATCTTGGCCATGGCGTAGGCCGAGGGCAGCAGCCCGACGGCGCGCTCCCGGAAGAAGATGGTCCGCTCGCCGACGAGGTCACGCACGGTCAGTGTCGAGCCCATGAAGCAGGCGCCGAGCACCAGCACCACCAGCAGCTGCTGGGTTTCGCCGCCGCCCTGGTGGACGAAGATCTGCTCGCCGTTCGGCCCGGGCACCGGCACCTGCGGGCCGGGCGCGAATCCGTTCTCGCCCGGGACGACCAGCGTCAGCACGCCGAGCACGAACGGCAGGATCACCAGGAACGCGAGATAGCCGCGGTCGGCCAGGATCAATCGAACCTGTCGCCGTACCAGGGTGGAGAACTGCCGCCACCCGCTCGATTGCGGCGGACTGCCCATCGCGCCGTGCCGCATCGGCGCGGGCGGAGGCGGCGGCGGTATGAACGCCTGCCGCGACCGGTACGCCGCGAACGCCTGATCCGGGTTGGCCGCGACATTGGCGAAGATCTCGGCCCAGTCGCTGGTCCCGAGCGCGCTGCCGACACCGGCCGGGTTGCCCGCATAGGCGGTCTTACCGCCGGGCGCCAGCAGCACGACCTGATCGCACATGTCCAGGCAGGCCACCGAGTGGGTGACCACGATGACGACGCGGCCGGCGTCGGCCAGCTCGCGCAGCATCACCATGACCTGCCGGTCCAGCGCCGGGTCCAGACCGGAGGTCGGCTCGTCCAGGATCAGCAGCGACGGACCGGTCAGCAGCTCCAGCGCCACCGACGCACGTTTGCGCTGACCACCCGAGAGCCGATCCACCCTGGTATCGGCGTGCTCGGTGAGCGAAAGTTCTTTCAGCACACCGTCGATGACCTGCTGCCGGTCGGCGCTCGAGGTGTCGGGCGGCAGCCGCAGCTCGGCGGCGAAGCCGAGCGCCTGGCGCACGGTGAGCTGACGGTGCAGCACATCGTCCTGCGGGACCATGCCGATACGGGACCGCAGCGCTTCGTATTCGGCGTGCAGATTGCGGCCCTCGAAGGTGACCACACCGCCCGAGGGCTGGGTATTGCCCGCGATCAGCTTCGACAGCGTCGACTTACCCGCACCCGACGGGCCGATCAACGCGGTGAGCGTGCCGCGCCCGGCCTGCAGGTTGACGTCGACGAGCAGCTGCTTGTTGCCCTCGACGGTGAACCCGACCCCGTGCACGTGCAGGCCCTGTTCGGCGACCGGACGCTGCCGGTGCACCAGCGTGCCCTGCTGGACCACGAAGTCGACATTGCCGATGGTGATGATGTCGCGCTCACGCAGCACCGTGCGCTGCTGCCGGACACCGTTGACGAAGGTGCCGTTGGCCGAGCCGAGATCCTCGATGGTCAGGCCCTCGGATCCGGCGACCAGCCGGGCATGTCTGCGCGAGGCCAGCGGATCGTTGACCACGATCTGGTTGTCGGCGGTACGACCGATGGCCAGGCCACCGGCGGGCAGCCGGTCCGCGCGCGCGATCGGCGAGGTCGACGGCCTGGCCCGCACCGGGGGCAGCGACGAGGTGTCGGCCTTGGTCGTCATGTTGATATTGACGTTCGGCGCGGCAGGCTGAGCGGGCGGTGGCGCAGTGTGGAATCCGGCGATCCGGCTCGCCCCGGACTGCGGTCCCGAATGCGGACGCTGCGGCGGCGCGGGCGGCGGACGCAACCCCTGGCGCGGCGGTGGCACCGGATGCTGCGGCTGCGATTGATGCTGCGGCGGCCGCGCTTGCGGCGCGGCGGGCAGCAGATGCAACAGCGGCCCGGTGATCGCGTCACCGAGCCGCACCTGCATGGGCCGATCAATGGACACCGGGCGGCTCAGCCGGGCCGCGTCGACGAACACACCGTTGGTGCTGCCGTTGTCGCGCAGCACCCAGGCACCCCCCTGCCAGGCCAGGATCGCGTGTACCCGTGAGACCAGCGGACTGTCGACGAACAGGGTCACTTCCGGCGCGCGGCCCATCGTGACCTGCTGGCTCGAATCGAAAATTCGTTCGGTTCCATCATGGCGCACGGTGATGGTCTGCGCCCCCGGTGAAGACATGCAGCGGATACTATTCCATCACCCGGACATCGGCGGTGCCCCCGATGCGCCATGCCCCGTTCCGGCCACCGAAACACCGACCGACCGGCCGACGAGGGGGAGGAACCGATGCGGCAACGTCGTGCGACCGCCGTCATCATCGCCGTGCTGTGCGCGGTCACCGTGCTGGTGGGATGCACCCGATCCGTGGACGGGCGGGCCGTCTCGATCTACGACGACCCATTCAAGGTGGCGGGCCTGCCCACCACCAGCGGCCCGAGCGGCCCGCGCCCCGACGTCCCCGACAGCGAGCTCACCGCGCGCAATGGTGACGGCGGCGAGGTCGACACCCTCGCCCTCAATGCCGTCGAGGACATCCAGGCCTACTGGGCCGAGGAGTATCCCAAGGAATTCGAGGGCGAGTTCGAACCGGTCGACAAGCTGGTCTCCTGGAGCGCCAAGGCCGGCCGCAACGATTCGGTCGAGTTCTGCACCGAAACCACCTACCGCCTGGTCAATGCCGCCTACTGCCGGCTCGACAACTCCATCGGCTGGGATCGCGCGCTGCTGCTGCCGACCATGGAGGAAACCTTCGGCAAGATGTCGGTGGTCATGGTGCTGGCGCACGAGTACGGGCACGCCATCCAGACCATGTCCAAGATCGTCGACCGTAAAGACCCGGTCATCGTCAAGGAACAGCAGGCCGACTGCTTCGCCGGCGCGTTCATGCGCCATGTCGCCGAAGGCAAGTCCAAGCACTTCACCATCAACACCTCCGACGGCCTGAATTCGGTGCTCGCCGCGACCGTCGCCATCCGCGACTCCGACCCGGACGATCCGGACAGCGTGCACGGCTCGGCGTTCGAGCGGGTCACCGCCGTGCAGATCGGGTTCACCGACGGCCCCAAGGGCTGCAAGGCCATCGACATGGACGAAATCGAGCGGCGCCGTGGTGATCTGCCGCAGAGCTTCGAAGGCGACGCGGGCCGCGGTGAATACCCGATCACCAAAGAGAACCTGATCGAGCTGAGCAAGGCGCTGGCCGCGATCCTGCCGATCGACACCGACCCCACCTACCGCTACGACGGCGCTCAGGTCGACTGCACCAACGGCGCTACCACCGAACCGGTGAGCTACTGCCCCGCCAGCAACACCATCGCCACCGACATCCCCGGCCTGGCCGAACGCGGCACCTCCGACACCGATCCGGACGATCCGCTGCCGGTGAAGGTGACCGGCGACTACAACGGTTACGTCGTCTTCATCGCCCGCTACGCGCTGGCCGTGCAGCGGGCGCAGGGGCAGCAGCTGGTCGGCGCCAAGACGGGCCTGCGCTCGGCTTGCCTGTCCGGCGTCGTCACCGGCAAGCTCGCCGAACCCGGCAGGCCGCCATCGGAAGGCGATATCACCCTGGCCGCAGGCGATCTGGACGAAGCAGTGTCCGGGCTGCTCACCGACGGGCTCGCCGCCAGTGACATCAAGGGGCAGACGGTGCCGAGTGGTTTCGCCCGGGTCGACGCCTTCCGCGCCGGCGTGCTCAACGGCGAGACCACCTGCATGTCGCGGTACTCCTGACCGTCAGCCGAACGGTGGTGGCGCCGCGGGATCGAAGCGCAGCACCCGGTTGCCGATCATGATCTCGGTACCGGGCAGCAGCACCATCGGCTGGTTCGGTGGCAGCCGCACCCAGTCGCGATAGCCGGCTACCCGGGTGCGGGTGCCGTTGGTCGAGCCACGGTCCACCAGCGTCACATCCCAATTGACCAGCACGATCTCGGCGTGCGCACGCGACATTCCGCCGGAGTTGTCCTCGATCTTGAGCGGGATCAAACCGCGGCGGGCCTGCTCGGAATGCTCCGGATCACGTCCGATGACGGCGTCGGCGGCGAGCATGAACGTCATCCCATCGTCGAGTACCAGCATGCCGAGCGGGGGCCGCACCACCTCGCTCAACGCCTGGGTCTGGTCGACCGGCATGCCGCAGACGGTGCAGAACGCCGAGCGCGGATCGCTGGGATGCGCCCGCGCACATTTGAATCCCATCACCTTGACCGCGAGCGTGGTCGCGCGGGCGGTGGCCTCCAGCCGACGCTGCAACTGCGGGTCCGGCCGTGGTGAGGGGTCGGTGCTGGCGCGCTGTTCGGCCGATTCCGGTGGCTGCTCGCCGTCGCTTATGTCGAGCATCGAGGTCGAGGCCTGCGTGGGCGTCACGTTCGGGTCCACCGGCGCCGGTTGCGCCGCAACGGGTTCCGGCGAACGCTCCTGGTCGATGCGTGCGGTCGGCAGTGGCGGCGGCGCCGATCGCCGATGAGAGCCACCCTCGGTGTGTTCGACGCCGGCCCGGCGCGGTGCGTGGGCGCGCACCTCGTCGGACCAGACGATCACCCCGTCGGCCTGGGCGATACCTTCCACCAGCCAGCCGATTCCGCGTTCGGTGGGCAGCTCGGGTACTCGGCCGCCGTTGTCGTCGACGAACAGCGCGACCGCTTTCGACGGCACCGACGCCACCCGATCGACGGTGAATGCCGCGTCGCTGCCCCGGTACCGTTCGACCTGCTCACCGGCGAGCACCGCGGTGACGGCGCCGTGCAGGAAGATCGCCACCCCACCGTTCTCGGCGGGTGACAAGATGCCGAAGTCGATCGGGCGGCCGGGACTGATCTGCTCGGCGTCCTTCATCAACCAGCGCGTGGCATGGCGGGCCACCAGCGCACCTGGGCCGGAAGGCTGCTGCTCGGCCGCGTCGCTCACCAACTCGGCCAGCGATTCCAGCGCTCGAACCGCAGGCGATTCCTGGGTGGGCCTACCCCGATCCCGGTGCGCCACGACCACCACCGCACCCGCGACCCGGGCCGCCGCGTGATTGCCGGCGACCACCTCGACCTGCCGATCCTTCAACGGTATCGGCCCTCCCCTGGATCGGAATGCTGGATCGTCGCCACCAGACCAGAGTATTGCAATGCGAACAACACCGGTCCTGTTACCCGCGGTTCGAGCACCAGTGGAGCGCTTCGATGTCGGACCGGTGCCGTACTATCCGCCTGACACACTCGAGTGAGGGGGGAGCGTGCGGTTCAACGCAGGATCTCATCGGTTCCGGGCCGTCATCGGCCTGCTGCTGGCATGCGCCGTTGTCGCGACGAGCTGCGGGTCCGACACCGAAGCAGCCGCACCCGCGGTGGACCTGGCGCAGCTCGACGTCGGCGGATACCCGACCCTGCCGCGCCAACTCGGCGCGCCGAAGAACAAAGACGTCCCCCGGCTCGTCGAAGCGCAGCGGCTCGCCAACATCATGCCGCTGCCGGTCGAGATCGATCCGAGGTTCGGATACCAGGGCCCCGGTACCCGGACCTTCCTGCTGCCGGGCGAGGCACATCTGAGCCCGATCCACCGCTGGATCAGCGAGGAGCACTTCGCCGACGACGCGAAGGGGTTCATCTCCGGGTTCTCCGCCACCGCGCAGTCGACCAAGGCTTCGGCCCTGGCGACCACGCTGTCGAGCAACGTCCTCATCTTCGCCGATGCGGCCGCGGCCACCGACGCGGCGGCGAAACTGTCGCGTGCCCGGTTCCTTCGCGATGACAAGGGCCCGGTCGAACCGGTGAAGCTGGACAAGGTCCCCGCAGCTCATGTGCGGTGGCAGCCGAGCCAGCAGACGCTGGCGTCGTGGCTGGCGCAGGACGAGTTCGTGATCATCACCATCGCCTACAACGCCGAGGCACTGATGCTGGGCGAATCCGATCTGCCCGGCCTGTCGGCGCTGGCCGAGAAGGCGATCACCGCCACGAGCGCCAGCCTGGAGGGGTTCGAGCCGACCCCGGCGGACAAGCTGATGGGGAACTCGATCGACCCCGACGGCATGCGGTCGATCTCGCTTGCCCGTCCGATGGGCGATTCCTTCGTCAATGTCCCGGGCACCTACGACCTGCACGGTTCCCTGCATTTCCCGACCGACCCGGTCGAGCGTAAGCAGGAACTCGTCGACGCGGGCGTCGATCGGGTGGCCCATGACGCCGGCGAGCTGTATCGGACCGCCGATGCGGAATCCGCACAAGAGCTCAAAGACAAATCGTCGCAGCTCAATCGGATGTTCCGCAGCGCTCCGGCGCCGAAGGGGCTGCCTCAGGCCACCTGCACGGAGTACAAGGGCCCCGCCCAGGGCGCAATCCGGTTCTACTGCCATGTCGCCTTCGACCGCTATTACGCGTTCATGGCGGCCGAACAATTGCTGGACGCCCAGCAACGGATATCCGCCCAGTACGCCATTCTGGCCAATTCGAAGTAGGGCTGCGGCACATGCGAATTCGATCCATCCTTCGGTCATCGTCGGCCCGCTATGCCGCGCTCGCCATGGCCGTGACCGCCGCACTCGCGGGTTGCTCCTCGGTGCCGGGGACCGCGATACCCGGCGAGCCCGACATCCGCGGTTTCGCCACCGGCAGCTACCCGACCACACCGCTCGACCTGCGCTGGGAGTACAATCCCACCCTGCTCGACGGCATCCAGCTGGCGATCATGCGACTGTCGGACAACGTCGTCAACGGCATCGACATCGACCCGAAGCTGAAGTACAACCGCGGCGCCGCGGGCTTCGACGATTCCGAATCGGCCACCGATCTGCTGGCCGACGTCAACGGGCCGGTGCTGGACCGGCACGGATTCTTGTTCGGCCTCGGCATCACCTCCGCGGACCGTGCGAAGAAACCCGACAAATCGGTAGGGGAAACGGCGGTCACCATCGGTGTCCTGCAATTCCGTGACGACAAAGCTGCCAAGGCCGCCGCCCGCGAGCTCGACCAGACCGATTTCGCAGTGGCCCCCGACCTGAACAAGCCGGTAGAACTGAAGACCTACCGCGATGCCCATTCCCATTGGCGCCCGGGCATTCCCACCCTCGGCTCGACGATGGCCGTCGGCAGCTACGTGATCAACTTGCTGCTCTCGTGGCCGAGCGCCGATCTGGATGCGCTCACCGCGCTCGCCGAGAAGACCTACGCTGCCCAGGTGCCGCTGCTCGAGCAATTGCCCGCGCTGTCCAAGCGTGAGGTGGCCGCTCTCCCCTTCGACCAGGAGTCGATGTTCCAGCGGATTCTGACCTCGGAGGATTTCTTCTTCTCACCTCGCGTCGGCAGCGTCGCCACCCACACCCCGCGCGGCCTGCTGCACTGGGTGGGCGAGCCTACGGATGTGCAGAAGGCCATGGCAGACAGCGGCATCGACAGGGTCGCCATCGCCGACGACACCTACCTGTGGCGTGCGCGCGACGCCGACGGGGCCGCGAAGTTCGCCGACACCCGGCAGAAGTCGAGTCGTTGGAACCCGATCGATGCGCCGCCCGGCGTGCCGGAGGCGCGTTGCGCCGAGGACGCCAGCCCGTCGGACCCCGACCACAAGTACGTCTGCGTCGTCCGATACGGCCGCTACGCCGCCCAGGTCCAGAGCGGCCAGCCGGTCGACGTGAAACAGCGAGCCGCAGCGCAATACGCTCTGCTCGCCACCAGCCAGTACCAATGAGAACAGCCCGGCGACCGGGCAAGATTCCGGTCGTGCGGCGCACCGGTGCAGTACTATCCGGCTGACGCACTCGGAGTAAAGGGGGGAGCGTGCAGCTCACCGCGAGATCTCATCGTTTCCGGGCGGGGGTCGCCCTGCTGTTCGCCTGCGTCCTCGCCGCGACAAGCTGCGGGTCCGACACCGAGGCAGCCGAGCCCGCGGTGGACCTGGCCCAGCTCGATGTCGGCGGCTATGCCACCCTTCCACGCGAGCTCGGCGCGCCGAAGAACAAGGACGTGCCCCGGTTCGTCGAGGCCCAGCGCCTCGGCAACGTCATGCCGCTACCGGTGGAGATCGACCCGAAGCTGGTGTATCAGCCGCCGGGCACGGTGCGCCCGTTCCTGCTCCCCGACGAGTCGCATCCGAGCCCGATCCACCGGTGGATCAAGGAGGACAACTTCGCCAACGACGCGAAAGGTTTCGTTTCCGGTTTCTCGGCCACCGGCCAGTCCAACAAGGTCAATACCCTCGCGTACACGTTGTCGAACAACGTCCTCATCTTCTCCGACGCGAAAGCCGCAACCGAAGCCGCGGCGAACCTGTCCCGCGCGGCCTTCTACGACGAGGGCCCGGTCGAGCCCGCGAAGCTCGACAAGTACCCGGATGCGCATGTGCGCTGGCAGCCGAGCGGGCAGGTGCTCGCCTCCTGGCTGGCCAAAGACCAGTTCGTGCTCGTCACCATCACCAACAACTTCGAGAACATGGTCGTCGGCGAGTCGGACAAGCCGGGTTTGACGGCGCTCGCGGAGAAGTCCATCGCCGCGACCCTCACCGCCCTCGAAACATTCGAGCCGACGCCGCCCGATCAGCTCATGGAGAAGTCGATCGACCCCGACGGCATGCGGTCGATATCGCTGCGCCGCCCCGAGGGTGACTCCTTCCTCAACGTCCCCGGCACCTACGACCTGCACGGTTCCCTGCATTTCCCGATGGATCCGCTCGAACGCAAGCAGCAGCTGGTCGACGCAGGCGTCGATCGGGTCGCCTACGACGCGGGCGAGCTGTACCGAGCGGCAGACGCGGATTCCGCGCGCGAGCTCAAAGAGAAGTCGTCCGAGCTCAATCGCTACTTCCGCAGCGCGGACTCGCCGAAGGGCCTACCGCAGGCCACCTGCACCGAGTACAAAGGCCCGGCCAAGGGCGCGATCCGGTTCTACTGCCACGTCGCCTATGACCGCTACTACGCGTTCATGGGCGCCGAGCAGTTGCTGGACGCCCAGCAACGGATATCCGCCCAGTACGCCATCCTGGCCAACTCGAAGTAGGACTGCGGCATGCGAATTCGAAGCACAATGACCAGGTCAGCCGTTCGGAGCGCGGTACTCGCCGTCGCGGCTGTCGCTGTGCTGGCCGGCTGCTCGACGGTCTCGGGAACCCCGCTGGCGGCCGAGATCGACGTCCGGGAACTCGATACCGGCAGCTACCCGACCATTCCGCTGGATATGCGCATCGAATACGTGAACTCGCTGCGGGCGGGTACCGAGTTCGCGATCATGCGGCTGGCCGACAACGTCATCAGCGGCCTCGACGTCGACCCGAAGATGAAGTACAACCGCGGCATCAAGGGCTTCGACAATCCCCGCGCGGCCACCGAACTGCTCGCCGACGTCAACGGGCCGGTGCTCGAGCGGCACAAGTTCATGTTCGGTCTCGGCCTCACCTCGGCCGACCGCGCCAAGCAGGAGAGCAAGACCGCGGGCGAAGTCTCGCTGACCCTCGCTGTCCTGCAATTCCCGGACGAGCAGACCGCGAAAGCCGCCGCGCGCGACCTGGACCAGGCCGACTTCGACGTGGCGCGCGACCAGAACAAGCCCGTCCAACTCAACGACTACCCCGACGCGCATTCGCATTGGCGGCCGGGCATACCGTCCCTCGGATCGTCGATGGCGGTCGGCAGCTATGTCATGAGCATGCTGGTCACCTGGACCAGCCCCGATCTCGACTCGCTGACCGCGCTCGCCGAGAAGACCTACGCGGCCCAGATCCCGCTGCTCGAGCAGCTCCCGCCGCTGTCCAAACGCGAAGCCCTCGAGCTCCCGTACGACCCGGACCAGATGTTCAAACGGGCGTTGACCCCGGAAGACTACTTCTTCTCCCCCTCACTGGGCAGCACCGCGGTGCACACTCCGCGCGGGATCCTGCACTGGGCCGCCGAACCCGGCCCCAGCAAGAAGGCGATGGAAGAACACGGCGTCGATCGCATCGCGATGACCGAGGACAATCTGCTCTGGCGGACGCGGGACGCGGCTGCCGCGAAGGGTTTCGCCGAGACCCGGTTGACCGAAAGCAAATGGACACCGCTCGACGCACCCGAAGATGTTCCGGGCGTCCGCTGCGCCGAGGACTCGCGCGAATACGACGGCTCCGACACCCGGTACGGCTGCGTGGTCTTCTATGACAAGTACGTCGCCCAGGTCCACAGCGGGCAACCGGTCGACGTCCGGCAGCGAGCGGCCGCGCAGTACGCGCTGCTGGCCAATGCCCAGTACCAGTAGGCCGTCGGGAGTCCGTAGCGCTCGGCCCGAACACGTTCCGCCGGCGCCCACTATGCTCCGGTGGACAGCACCGTAGGCGGCATCCGATGCCGAACCAGCCAAGACAGGAGACCGCGAGATGGCGATGAGCCCCGGCACCATCGTGGGCGGATATCGCATCCAGCGCGTACTCGGCGCGGGTGGGATGGGCACCGTTTACCTGGCCAAACACCCCAGCCTGCCGCGGATGGACGCGCTCAAGGTGCTCAGTGGACACCTCAGCGCGGACAACGAGTTCCGGGCCCGTTTCGAGCGTGAAGCCAACCTGGCCGCCGGGCTGGACCACCCGAACATCGTGTCGGTCTACAACCGCGGCGAGGAAAACGGTCAGCTGTGGATCGCCATGCAGTACGTCGACGGCACCGACGCCGCCGCCGAACTCGAACGCGATCCGCGCGCCATGACCCCGCAGCGCGCCCTGCGCATCGTCACCGAGGTCGGAAAGGGTCTGGACTACGCACACCGTCGCGGGCTGCTGCACCGCGACGTCAAACCGGCGAACTTCCTGCTCTCGGCCGAACAGGACGAAGAAGAGCGCGTCCTGCTGACCGACTTCGGCGTCGCCAAATCCTCCGAAGACACCACCGACCTCACCCAGACCGGCAGCTTCGTCGCCACCATCGCTTACGCGCCGCCCGAGCAACTCGCCGGCGGCCGCCTCGACCACCGCGCCGACATCTACAGCCTGGCCTGCGCCTTCTACAAACTGCTCACCGGCCAGAACCCCTACCCGGCAACCCAGCCCGCGATGGTCATGATGGGCCACCTGCACGAACCGCCCCCACGCGCCACCGCCGTCAACCGCAACCTGCCACCCGCCATCGACCAGGTCTTCGCCCGCGCCCTCGCCAAAAACCCGGCCGAACGCTTCAACACCTGCCGCGAATTCACCGACGCCGCAACCCAGGTCCTCTCCGGCTCCATCCCCCACGCCCCCGGCCCGAACTACACCTCCGGCACGCACCAGTACCCCACCGGCACCCTCGGCTACACCTCCGGCGCCCACGCCCACGCCCAAGAACCCAGCTGGCCCCGGTACGCGGTCAACAACACCGCAGAGCAGACGCGCCCGCCCACCGACCCCCGGGCGCACATGTCGGCACCCAACCAGTCGATCCCCACGTCGTCCACCCCGGCCGCCCCCGGCCGCAAACGGCGCGGCGTGCTCACGGCAGCAGCCGCCGTGGTCGTGGTCGCCCTCGCCGCAGGCATCGGCATCTGGGCGCTCAGCGGGGGCGATACTCCAGCGGGCCCGTCGGAAACCTCGACAACCGCAGCAGCCCCCGGCTCCATCGAGGAAGCGCGCCAGAACAATCCGGCCTTCGAGGGCAAAACCGTCACCGTCGTCGACGTCACCGGCGGCAAAGCCTACGACAACCAGCTCGCCATGTACCTCTCCCCGAGCGACCAGGCGAAATTCCTCCAGGACCTCGGCTTCGCCTTCAACTCCGCATTCACCAAGGCCGGCGACGAGCCATCCCCGAGGCCGGTCACCAAGGACACTCGCTACACAACCTTCTCCAAGATCAACTCCGGTTACCTCATCGCCATCCGCAGCGACGAAGGCGCGGGCGGCGGCGGACTTTCCGGCCTCGACCCGTACATCAACGACGTGAAAGCAACCGTCATCGTCGTCGACGACCCTGCCACGGTGAACGCCTTCCGCAACTGGACCTCGTCCTCCCAACCCCTGCTCTTGGAGAAGCTCGTTCCGATCCTGCGAGCACAAGTGAAGTAGTATCCGTCCGGACCTACGAACACAAGGGGGAGGGCATGATCCATGCTGCGCGATCGACACTGATCAGAACGATCGGCGCCGTGGCAATGTCAGGAGCGCTCGCTGTGACGCTCGGAGCTTGCGGGGGAAGCGGAGTCGAAGGCAAGGCAGCCACCGCGAAGCCAGACCTATCCAACCTCGACGTCGGCAACTACCAGGCGGAGCCGGTGGAGCTCGGGAATGCCAAGAACGACAAGCAAGCTCGAGTCCGGGAATCCCAGCGGCTCGCAGACTACGTGGCTCTACCGTTCGAGATCGATTCTGCATTCGTCGAGCACGACCCTGGGCGCGGGTTCACCTCCAATGTCGTCCTCGACAACGACGCCATGGCGGATCTGGTCATCAACGACACATTCGACGAGGTTGCCGGGGACATCGTTGCCGGGTGGATCAATTCGTGGACAACTGCCGCATCCGGTAACGAGCCGGCGCGTGATCTGCACATTGCGGTGATGATGTTCCCGGATGCGCAGACAGCCGAAGAGGTCGCCTCCACCCTGGAGCATGACGACTTCACCTACAACACGCAGAACGAACCGGTCACTCTCCCTGAATACCCAGCTACCAAATCGCATTGGCGACCTGGAATCTCCTCGATCGGAAGCTGGACGAGCCATGAACAGTTCGTCGTTTTCGTGAAGTATGTGGATGAAACGTCCGCGCCGCACCTGCCGAACTTGACAACACAGGTGGAACGGGTATTGGACTACCAGCTCCCGTTGCTGGAAAAATTCGAACCGACACCGGCCGCCGATCTTGACCGCATTGCGCTAGACCCTGACAAACTCCTGGGAAAGACGCTGCCCACCGACCCGGAAACCACGACGAACCCAACGCCCAGCGGCTCATACAAAGGCCGAGGCGCTTTCCACGCATTGACGTTCTCCAACATGGATTTCATCGAAGAGAATGGCGTAGAGGCGATCGCCGTCGGAGAATCCATCGTTTTTCGCACACGCGAGGTCGAGGGCGCACAGCGGCTCTGGAACACCTGGAAACCATCTACGGACGAGGACCGGCCCGGTCGACCAGCAGAAGCGCCCAAGGGTGTCGAAGGGTCGGTCGAGTGCTACACACACACCAGCGAAGACGGTGCAGATATCGCGTCGTACTGCGTCCTACAGACGGGCCGGTACGTCAGCTACGTGGGCTCCCCTCAGATCCAAGATCTGCACCAACGAGTCGCAGCACAGTACGCGATGTTGGTCAGCGAATAGGGAAGCCGATGTTCACACAGAAGTTCGGAAACATAGCCGGACGGCGTCTCTTCTGCACGTCGGCTGCGGTTTTGACGCTGGCAATGACAGTCACCGGGTGCGGCTCTGCGGTAAATGGAAGGCCCGTACCCGGGATGACGCCGGTCCAGTTGGACCAACTCGATTACGGTGACTTCGTCAAGGTACCGTCTGATTACGAGCCCAAATCTCCCCCTACGCCCGCCGATGTCTTCAATATCGAAGCGCGGCGAATGCTCGACTACCTGATCTCTCCATTTCAGATCGATCCGGTGTTGCAACACCTGGAGCACACCAAATTGCTGGGACAGCGGGGCTCGATCTTCAGCGATTCGGTCACGGGCATTCTCCCGGCGGCCTTCGAGCCCATCGCGAAGCGGAACTCGTTCTTCACCGGCGTTTCCACTCAGCGATCGAACCTCAGCCTGCGCATCCGGGAATCGTTGTCGATCGCTATCATGCGGTTCGGTTCGGACGCGCTGGCGAAGTCCGCCGCGAACGAGTTCGACACCGCTCTCGGTCATATGGTGCCCGAGCGTAAGAAGCTATCCATCCCAGGGCATGACAAGGTGGTTGCCTCCGCCAGAGACGACTCCAAGGGCTGGGCTTTCGCCGTTCATGGCCCGTATGTGGTCGTCAGTTCTGCGGTCTCGTCCGCGGGAAAGCCGAACGCTCTTCCTGACCGGTTTGCCAAACTGTTCGACCTTCAGATGAAGGCATTGGAATCGCTCGATCCCACACCGCCGAACAACATACTGGATCTTCCTCAGAACCCAGAGGGCATCCTGCGACTGCCGGTGAAGCCATCCATGCTCGCGACCGATTCGTTCAGCGCAAGCTCGGATTACGTCGGCGTGTACGGAACGGCTGGATTCTCGCATTTCGCTACTGATGCCAAGGAGCTCGGTAGCGCGGTCACCGACGCCGGCGTCGACCTCATAGCACATGTCGACGGCACGCTCTTCAGAACCCGGGACCTGGAAGCCGCGTTCAAGTTACAGACCGCGCTCGCAGCGTTGGGCAAGGATGATGAGGAGATTCAGCCCCCGCCGGGAATCGCGGATGCCCGATGCGTCAAACGCGACGAGCCTCATCCTGTCTTCAACAGCGAGTTCGAATGCATATTGGTGCACGGTCGGTTCGTTGCCGTATTACGAAGCGGGGGCATGGGAACCAGACTCGATCCCGTGTTGTATCGGCGAACCGCTGCCCAGCTATCGATCCTCGCGCAGGTCAGGTGAACGAGATGCATCATCGAATGGCGCGGACGTGCATGGTGTACACATCCGCCGCATTGCTGGCTTTGCTGCCGGTCACCGCCTGTGGCGACGCGACCGAGGACGTGCCCACCAAGACAGTCGACACCTCTGCACTCCAGCCAGGCAGCTATCCCACCGAACCTCGAAACGTCGCCGACCGGAAACCTGCCAATGCGGCGTCGATCCGTGAAGCGATTCGGCTTGCGGAATCGATGCCGTTGGCAATGGAGGTGGACAAGCAGTACGTCTACAACCAGTCGTCATCGGGAAAGATCTACGCACCGGAACTGCCGCCTCAGCAAGGCGACAGCGTGTGGGTCGAGAACTTCGGCGCAGTCATCCCTGGGCTCGTTGTCGGATGGACCTCGAATGCGCAACAACGCGAGGACTTCGCTCTCGGCCGAAATATCGATCAGACCGTGCTCAGGTTCTCGAATCCCGATCAGGCCAAGCATGCGGCGAAGGTGCTTTCCGAGGACAACCGCAAAGACAGTCCAGCCAAGCGGGATGTCCGCATTCCGGGGCATGACGCTGCGATCAGCTATGTCACCGAACAGGATTCGGTGGTCACCTGGATGCCCCATGACGACCTGCTGATCTACACCTTCGTCACGCCGGGCTTGGAGGTGCCACCAGATGTCGACTATGTGATCGGCATGACCAAAACCGCGTTGGACAAGAACATCGAGATGCTCGCGGGCTACCAGCGGACCCCCACTGATGAGATGCCTGATCTCGCGATAGACACCGACGGACTACTCGGGCGGACGTTGCCAGTCGACGATATGAACAAGAGCGGGGCAACCGAGGGTGTGTACTCGCCCCATGCCGCCCTTCATCTGCGCGGCCGCGCCGACGTGCTGAAGCGCGCTTTCGACGATGCCGGGGTCGATCTGGTGGCTGACGCCGGCGCACGCGTCTACCGAAGCAGCGACTCGGCAGCGGCGTACCGGCTCGTCGCCGCCCTGATCGACCAACTCGACCCTCGATACGAGACGACAGATGCCCCCGCGGGCATGCCTGAGGCCAAGTGCTTCAAGAAGAGCGATCGACGATCGAGCCGCTTCACATCGATCCCACAGTTCCAATGCCTGTTCACCAATGGTCGCTATGTCGCAGTTGTCGATGCGGCACAGATTCAAGATCTGCACCAAAAGGCATCGGCGCAGTATTTGTTGTTGACAGACGAACGCTGATCGCACCGGGATCGACAGAGATCAGCAACCGCTAGTACGTTTCAGCCTCGAGGGGCATCAGACACAGGAGGTACGAATGCCGTTGCGGCCAGGTGCCGTCGTGGGCGGCTACCGAATACTCCAGGTCCTCGGTAGCGGTGGCATGGGCACGGTCTATCTCGCTCAGAACCCGATCCTGCCGAAGCGGGATGCCCTGAAGGTTCTCAGCTCCGACTTGTCGACAGACCCAGAGTTTCGGGCACGGTTCGAACGCGAAGCGAATCTTGCTGCGGGCCTGGATCACCCGAATCTCGTCGCCGTATACAGCCGCGGCGAAGAGGACGGGCAGCTGTGGATCGCGATGCAGTACGTCGACGGCACGGATGCGTCCGAAGAGGTCGCCAAGGGACCGTCAGTCATGACACCGCAGCGGGCGCTTCGTATTATCTCCGAGGTCGGCAAGGGGCTCGACTACGCGCACCGCAAAGGCCTCCTGCATCGCGACGTCAAACCGGCGAACTTCCTACTCTCACGGGTCGAAGGCGACGACGAAGAGCGCGTCTTCCTCACGGACTTCGGCGTGGCGAAGTCCGCTGACGATGGCCAGGATCTGACAGCGACCGGCAACTTCATGGCCACCGTCGCGTATGCGCCGCCAGAGCAGCTGGTCGGCGCACAGCTGGACTATCGAGCCGATATCTACAGCCTGGCTTGCTCATTCTTCAAGCTGCTCACAGGCCAGAACCCGTACCCGTCGACCATGCCGGCTGTCGTCATGATGGGCCACCTGCACGAACCACCACCCAGCGTGAGTGCAGCCCGGCCAGGCCTACCGGCGGCTCTGGATGCGGTCATCGCCAAAGCAATGGCCAAGTCACCCGAAGACCGCTACGGAAGCTGCCGCGAGTTCGTCCAGGCAGCCGAGGCTGCCCTGCTGGGCCAGCCCCAATTCCAAGCGCCACCTTCGGCATACGTCTCGGACCCGAGTCGCTACGCTCCGACGGCACCGCAGACTCAGTTTCAGTATTCCCAGCCGATGCATGCCGGTGACTCGACCGGGCCACGCATCGCTGCGACGGTTCCGAATGTGCGGCCGCGACGGGAACGCCGCATCAGCGGGAAACTTGTAGCTGCCACCCTCGCGGTGGTCGCGCTAATCGCGATTGCTGCGGGCACCTACTTCACCGTCGGGAGCCCGGGCGCAGACGCCGGACCCGGGTTGGCGCAGATCCGTGCAGACCACCCGGAATTCGCGGACAAGACGATTGCCGCGTTCAACATTGGCGAGTCGTCGATATCTGCAGTGCTGGATGGATCAGATCAGGCTAAATTTCTACAGGACATAGGGTTTCGATATAGCAAGGACTACCAGCCACTCGGAGCTGAGAAGTCGCCGCGTGACCTCGCTCCAACCACATTCCAGTTGGCCGGTCAGCTGGACGTGGTAATAGCTGTCCGGACCGACAGCCTTGCAGGTGGTGGCGGTCTTCGTGGATTACCGCCGGGCTTGATGGCAACAAGCGCGAAGATTGTTGTAATTGATGAACCCGCGGCAGTGCAGTCGTTTCAGGTATGGACCGACCAGTCGGCCGACCGCCTGGTAGAAACCATGGTTCCAAAGTTGTCGAAGGTACTCTGAGGGAGATTTTGCCCACCCAATGTCACCCGCCCCGAAACGAGCCCACCAAATTACCCACGCGGCAAAATCTGAACCCAGAACCGCTATCTGACAGGAAATCGAACTCGATCTCGTCCAGACAATGAAGTGCTCCAATGCGCTAATCGCATTGGAGCACTTCAGGGACTAATCACATGCCGAGCCAGGCACCGGCATTCTGCTTGTCAGTGGCACTCATATTGATCGCACCGTCCTCGACGACCTTTGCGATACGCTCCAGAACGCTGATCATCTGATCATGCGCGTTGTCCCAGCGAGCCTGAACCTGGTCGTAGGCTGTCCGGGCCTCATCCGTTTCCCACTCTGCGCGCAGTTGGTTGATGTAGTTGCGAAGCTCGTCACGAGTCTCATTGATGCGCCCCTGCGACGTACGAATGTCACCGGCCAGCATCATCAACTGACCTTCGCTGTACTTCATATTCCGCTCCCTTTGTATTAAGTACTAGTGAGTTAGACCTTCAGATTCAGACTCGAATCCGACCCGAGATCGCCCGAAGCACCCGCCTTCAGGATGTCATCGTGATGCTGCTGCTCGGCCTCGGTGTACCCCACGCCGTTCTTCCGAATCTGCGCGGCAATATCCTGCAAAACGGTGTGCAGATTGTCGGAAGCCCTGTCGTAATCGTCCATAACCCGCTTGAACGATCCGGCAGCCGCGCCTTCCCAGTGCTCCGCAGATCCCTGAACGAGGTTCCGGATCACACCCAACTCGCTTCCGAGCTGATTGTTGACGTTCTCGACGTGCTTGGCCGAGGTCTCCATCGCCGCGGCATCGGCCCTCACATTGCCAGACATGCTTCCTCCTGTTTATGGGTGGGTTCGGTCGTCCTGCTCAGGCAGCACCGAACTGCTTCTACATGAAGATTGGACGCTCTGAAGATCCAATCGGTTCCATCGATCTGGAAGAAATTTCTTGGGCTGGTGTCATGGGATGACTTCCAGCGTGGTTGCGACATCTGCACATAGTTGTGTTGTCGTGTCTTGCCCCCCTGTCTGATATTGGCACCCGATGGCGACTTGGGTGCTGTGTTCGACGATAACATGCCAGTCGACTTGTGAACCGTCGTCTGGATGTTCGGTGTAGGCCAGGCCGGAGCGGCCGCCGAAGACCACGTCACGGCGCAGCGGGCTCATGGTTCCCGCGGGCCGCTGTTTGATCTGTGCCTCGAGGTCGGCCGCCACCTTGTCGTAGCCGACGCCAGGTACGACCTGCTTCTGTGTGAGCGTGATTCGAGCCTTCGTACCATCTTCCGGGACCAGGTAGATCCGGGATCCACCTGCGGCCTCGGTGATCCGCCAGCCGGCCGGGGCCTCGAATCGGATGTTGCCGATGGCCTGAGAGGCCGGTACGGCCTTCGTGGTGGTCGCCTTTGCGGGAGTTGTCGGCGCGGCCGTGGATGACGAAGGTTCGGCAACGGTGGACGTTTGAGCTGCTGCTGCTGCGCTACCCGAATCATCGGGCTGGTTCAGTACGACAGCTGCGCCGGCACCTGCGACCACTATCGCAGCCACTGCGGCAGCAGCGATGTAGATCGGTGTGCGCGACCGAGGTGGTCGGGTGGCGGCTGCACGTTCGCGCAGCGGCTGCAGCCATTCGGTCTGCGGGAGCGGAGGAATCGCCGCCGTGGGGTAGTGCGAGGCCTCCGCCTGCTTGTTACGGGCGAGGTCGGCGTTCGCGACTGTGCGCAGATCGGTGTCCGGACCCGAGACGTCGGCGACCGCTGAACCGATGAGCTCGAGGAAACCGGTGTCGGCGCCACCGACGACCAGCACGCTATCGGTGGGACGTCCGGACAGCAGACGCTCGAGGAGAGCTCGCAACTCGCTGAAACCGGGGCTGCCCGGGGCGATCTCGGCGAAGGCCAGATTCGGTTCGTGCTCACATGCCTCGATCTCGGGGCCTTGGTGGCCGTAGATGATCGATGTGGCCGTTGTCGACAGTGGACCGAATTCGAGCACCACGGTTCGCCGGTCGCGATTGCGGGTATCGGCGGCCACCGCACGCAGGGCGGCCACTTGGAACTCGACCTCGGACGCGACACGCAAGCCGGCAGTTTCGATTGCCGAACGGCGTCTGGTGCCCCATTCGGTCGGGATGACGACGGTGAGACGCTCGCAGGGCGCTGGAACCCGAAGCTCGGTAAGCAATCTGCCGAACACGGCGGTCATGCCGTCGACCGGCGAGGGCAAGCTCGGCAGATAGGCGATGCGGTCAGCGGTCAGCAATTGCACTGCCGAACATGCCATCGACTGCGGCGCCAGTGGCTCACCAACGACGAGGCTGATGCCGTCGCTACCGGGTGCCACCGACGGTGGCATGTCCGCGTGCGTGTTCGAGCTCCGCGCCCAGAGACGCGTTTCGGTGATAGTCAGCTCGACGGCGGTCATGAGATGGGTGGCATCCAGGAAGTCTGGATGAGTTCGTTGCCCGCCCGACTCACCAAGGTGCCGCGACCTGGCGGCATTGCACTCGGGCGAACATTACCGAGCAGATTACCCTCTTCCCGGCTTCCACTCATGATCAGACCTGGTGTAGCCAGGTCTCGCAACCGTGCGATCACCGCCTCGTACATGGCTCGTGAGGCGCCGCCCGAGCGACGCGCGATGATGAGGTGGAACCCCACGTCCTTCGCATGAGGCAGATACTCGACAATCCCCGCAATTGGGTTGCCGCTACCCGTGACAACCAGGTCGTAGTCGTCGACAATCAGATATATATCGGGGCCCGCCCACCAAGACCGTTCGCGAAGCTGCTGGGGCGTGATATCCGGTCCCGGCATCCGCGAAGCCAGCAGTTTGGCTATGTCTTTGACGTTGGTGGTGAGTCCTTGGGCGCCCGTCGCATACGCAGCAAGGTGGTCGCCTTCCACGGCGCCAAGCAAAGTGCGGCGGTAGTCGACCAAGATGATGGCAGCTTCCTGCGGCCGGTTCGACTCCATGATGCCTTGGCATATGCCTCGCAGCAGCGTGGTCTTGCCGCATTCGGTGTCACCAAAGATAAGGAAGTGTGGCTGCTCGTTGAAGTTGAGGAAGACAGGAGCGAGCTCCGACTCGTTGATACCGATGGGGATACTGGCATTCTTCCGGCCAGGAACGACCGTGCCCCAGCCCTCGAGGGCTGCTAGGAGATCATGGCGATCCAATTGATCCGGCAGCATCCGAACCTTCGGCGCATGACGGCCAGGCGTAACAGCCGCGATCTGCAGCACTGCATTCGCCACGCCATTGCTGAGATCCTGCGGATCTGAGCTGCCATCGACCCGTGGTAACGCCGTCAGCATGTGCAGGTTCTCTGGAGTCATACCACGGCCTGGCCGGCCCTGCGGCACCAGCGCCGCGACTTTGCGACCGAAGTCAGAGTCGGCCGGGTCTCCGAGGCGGAGTTCAAGGCGGGTACCGATCTGATCCTTCAGCGCCGGACGCGCTTCCATCCAGCGCGACAGCGCGATCACTACGTGGACACCATAGGACAGGCCCTGAACGGCGAGGTTCATGATCGGTTGTTCGAGGGCTTCATAGTCCTGGCGGATCGAGCCGAAGCCGTCGATGACCAAGAAGGCGTCGCCGAACGGGTCCTCATGGGCGCCGGCCGCGGCGGGGCTACTTGACGGGTCCATCGCACGCAGGCGGCGGAATTCGGCCATCGACTCGATGCCGAGCTGACGGAAACGCAGTTCGCGCTGACGGACGATCGTGGTCATCTCCGCGACGGTGCGGCGGACCTTGTCTTCGTCGAGACGGCCCGCCACCGAACCCACATGCGGCATGCCTTCGAGGCTGGCCAAGGTACCGCCACCGAAGTCGAGGCAGTAGAACTGCACCTGTTCGGCGGTGTGGGTCAGCGACATCGACATGATCAGGGTGCGGAGCATGGTCGACTTGCCGGACTGCGGGCCGCCGACGACGGCGACGTTGCCCCGGGAGCCGGACAGGTCGACGACCAGGGGGTCGCGGCGCTGGTCGTAGGGGCGGTCGACGATGCCGATGGGGGCGCGCAGGGTGGCCACTGCCGCGTATTCGCCGGTGAGGATCGAGCGCGGGACGAGCTGGTCGAGGGTGGGGGCCTCGTCGAGCGGCGGGAGCCAGATCTCGTGTGCGGGACGGCCGTGGCCGCGGATGCGCTGCACGAGCATGCCGATGTTGGACAGCTGTTCGCCGTCTTCGCCGGCCTGGGGTTCCGGATCATCGGTGGGTTCGGGTGGCAGCGGGATGCGGTCGGCGCTGCGGAAATCGACGTGGCCTGCTTCGAACGGCCTTGCGCGCACGTCGATTTCACCGGCCTGGGTCGCGATGGTCATGTCGCGCTGCGAACCACCGCCGACGTAGGGGCCGGAGACGTAGGAGGCCTGGAAGCGGACGATCTCACCGGAGTCGGACTTGAGGTAACCGCCACCGGGACTGTTGGGCAGGTTGTAGGCGTCGGGAACACCGAGCACCTGCCGGGATTCGTTGGCGGAGAAGGTTTTCAGGCCGATGCGGTAGGAGAGGTGGCTCTCCAGGCCCTTGAGCTTGCCTTCTTCCAGTCGCTGCGAGGCGAGCAGCAGGTGCACGTGCAGCGAGCGGCCGAGGCGGCCGATCATGACGAACAGTTCCGCGAAATCCGGGTGCTGGGTGAGCAGTTCGGAGAACTCGTCGAGCACCACGAACAGCGCGGGCAGCGGGTCGAGGTCGGCGCCGGCGGCGCGGGCCTTCTCGTACTCGGAGACGTTGGCGAAGTTACCGGCCTGGCGCAGCACCTCTTGGCGCCGGTTCATCTCACCGGCCAGGGCGTCACGCATACGGTCGACGAGGTCGGCTTCGTCTTCGAGGTTGGTGATGACGGCGGCGACGTGCGGGACGTCTTCGAAGCCGAGGAAGGTGGCACCACCCTTGAAGTCGACCAGGACCAGGTTCAGCTGGTCCGGCGAGTGGGTGGCCAGCAGGCTGAGCACCAGGGTGCGCAGGAACTCCGATTTACCGGAACCGGTCGCACCGATGCACAGGCCGTGCGGGCCCATACCGCTTTCGGCGGCTTCCTTGATGTCGAGCACCACGGGCAGGCCGTCGGCGCCGACGCCGAACGGGACCCGCAGCCGCTCCCGGCCGTAGCGGGGACGCCAGGCGTGCTCGGGGTTGAAGGTACCGATATCGCCGAGGTTCATCAGCTGGGCCCAGCTGGAGATGACCTCGGTGTCGTCGACCTCGACGTCGCTGCTGCGCTGGGTGGCGGCCCGGAACGGCGCCAGCCTGCGGGCCACCTGCTGGGCCTGCTCAGGGCTGATCCGGTCGATCATCGCGAAGCGTTCCTGGTTGCCGGTGGCACCGCGGCCGACGCATTCGCCGTTCTCGACGATCATCTTGATACCGCGCGAAACGGCAAGGCGCGGAGCGTATCCGCACAGGTCGATGATGGTGACGCCTTCGTAGCCGGATTCGCGGAGCTGATCCTCCTCCGACTCCAGCAGGCCGCCGTCGACGACGATGACGATGTGCACCAGGTTCGGGTTGGCCGGCTGGTTACGCGAATAGCGGACCCGATTGGCCAGCAGCGGCTGCAAGCCGGTGGCCGCCTCACGGATGGAGCTGTAGAACATGCGCTGGGTGCCGATGCCGTCCTGGGCGTCGGGATGCTGCGAATGCGGCAGCCACTTCGTCCAGTCCCATTCCGACGCGGTGTCCGGGCCACAGACGACGGCGATCAGTACCTGATCGGGACCGTGAAACATGGCCAGCTGCAACAACATCGCACGTGTCATATCGCGGGCCTGGCCGCGATCACCGTCGAGCGCGATGGTGGCGAAGCCCTTGACCGCGATCGCCGTCGGCAGATCCGGGACCGTGGAATGCGCGCGCACGAAGCGGCGCAGCGAGACCGCGGCGATCGGCTCCAGCTCTTCGACCGGGCCGGTTTCCGGGGCGATCAGCCGGGTGGCCAGGCGCTGGCCGCCGATGCCGATGCGGGCGTGGCAGAAGTCCTTGTCGCCGGCGCGGCGCTCCCACATCCGGCTGGTGCCGGCCAGCATCCAGATCAGACCGGGTTCCGGGTGGCTCCATTCGACGGCGGCGCGCTGCTGGGTGGCCGTCTCGTCGACGTCTTTACGCACCTGGTCGAGGTAGCGCAGATAGTCCTTGCGATCTTCGTTGGCTTCGGCGGCCTTCTGGCCCTTACCGCCACCCTGACCGGCGAACATGCCGACCATGGAGAACAGCATCATGACCGGGAACATCATGGTCATCGGGTTCGACATCATGCCGCCACCCTGAGTGAACATCAGGGCCATCATCCCGACCATGCCGATGACCATCACGACCGGCATCAGCTTCATGAGCAGATTGCCCGGTGTCACCCGAGGGATCTCGGGAGGCGGCTGCAGGGTGACCTCGCCACCCGGCGTCCGCGGCATCTCCCGGCGTGCGCGCCGCTGAAACCGGACTGTGCTCATAAGACGAGAATTCCCCCTCTTGGCCTGCGGTGTTCGGGCCTCAGTGTAGAGGCAACCGCCGACATGTCGTACAGTTCGACCAGCATTCTGCTGCCCGGACCCATGGGTTCGCAAGCTCCGCTCGGGCCGGCGGGGTGCGGAAAACACGAGGTAGCGACCGAGTTGGGGGAGCCTTGACGCACGCGCGACTTGACCACATCGAGGAGGAATCCTCACGCGGCATCGTCCGCGCACCGGACCTGACCAGGGTTACCATTCTGGCCAAACATACCCAGGTGGACATGGCCATCCCGGTGGATGTACCGGTCGCTCTGGTGATTCCGAGCGTGGTCGACATGGTCGCCCAGCACAGCCGCACCAACGATTTCGACAATGAGGGTGAACGCTTCGAGCCGGCCGAATGGGTACTGGCGCGCATCGGTCACCCGCCGTTCTCCAACTCGTTGAGCCTCGGTGAACACGGCGTCCGCGACGGCGAACTGCTGATGCTGGAGAGTGCGGCACACACCGCGCCCACACCGCTGTTCGACGACATCATGTACAACGTCGCGATCGCCGACGCCGACCATTTCAAGGGTTGGACGCCGAAAACCGCGCGCATCACCGGCTCGATCCTCGCCGCGTTCACCATGCTCGCCGGATGTGTCGGCCTGCTGGCCGCTCCCGACGCCATGGCCGGCTGGATCACCGGCTCCATCGCGCTCGGCGTGACAATCCTGCTCGTGGTAGCGGGCATGGTGCTGAGCCGGATGTACGGCGACACCGCCACCGCGCTCGTACTCGGCGGCTGTGCGCTGCCGACGGCGTTCACCTCGGGCATGCTCATCGTCCCCGACCACTACGGCTGGGCGAACTTCCTGCTCGGTTCGGTGCTGCTCGGAGCGACAGCGATCCTGGCCTGGCGCGTCACCGGTGTCGGGCTCGGCCTGTTCATCGGTGCGAGCGCGCTGGCGGTCTACGCCGTGCCCGCCTCGCTCGTCGGTTTGCTGACCGACCAGCCGGTGCGCGCGATCGGGGCCGTCGCCGCTGCCCTTGGTCTCGCCGGATTGTCGCTGGCGCCGCGGGTTTCGATGCTGCTGTCGAAGCTCCCGCTGCCGCCGGTGCCCTCGCCCGGCACCCCGATCGACCCGACCGAGGACGATCCGGACGACCACCGGGCGCTGCCGACGATGGAAGCGCTGCGCGCCAAGTCCGAACGCGCCCGCATGTACCTGAGCGGTCTGGTCTCGGCCACCACCCTGGTCACCGCGATCGGCGCACTGGCCGCCACCGACCCCACCGGCGAGGGCTACTACTGGCAGGGCATCGCGCTGGCGCTGGTCTGCGCCGTGGTGCTGATGTTCCGCAGCCGCACCTACGCCGGCGCCGAGCAGGCCGTCGTGCTGATCGCGGGCGGTGCGGCGATCGTGCTGATCATGCTGATCGGCATGAGCTTCGTCGCCGAACTGCCACTGGCGGTGTTCGGCGCCGCGATGGTCATGCTGATCGCCGCGCTGATCCTGGGCATCATCATCCCGAACCAGTCGGCAACCCCGCCGATGCGCCGCGCGGTCGAACTGCTCGAATACGCGTTCGTCGCGGCCGTGCTGCCTCTGGTGTTCTGGGTGGCCTCGCTCTACTCCCTCGTTCGCGGGCTGTGAACGGGCGCCTTCGCGTCACGGCCGCCGCCCTGACGCTGGGTTTCAGCGCGTCGTTCGGGTTGAGTTTGGGCCAGGGTGTCGCGTATGCGGATCGGCCGCCGCCGATCGATATGGGGAAGTTGCCGCCCGGTGACCCCGCGGTGCCGCCGGAACCGACCGAGCAGAAGTCGAATACGCCGTGTGCGAGTACCCAGCGCGGTGGGGACGGGCCGACCATCCCGGAACCGCAACGGGCGCTTGATCTGCCACACGCGTGGAAATTCTCTCGCGGGGCAGGTCAGACCATTGCGGTCATCGACACCGGTGTCACGCCGCATCCACGGCTGCCTGGGCTGATGCCCGGCGGTGACTATGTCGCCGCCGGCGGTGATGGTCTGCAGGACTGCGATGCCCATGGCACGGTCGTGGCCGGTCTGATCGCCGCCAGTCAAGTGGACGGTCAAGGCTTTTCCGGTGTCGCGCCCGATGCGCGGATCCTGTCGATCCGGCAGACCAGTGGCAAGTTCCAGAAGAAGGGGCGTTCCACCGAGCAGCGTCCGGAGGATCCGCCGGACGGCTACGGCAATATCGACGCACTCGCCTCGGCCGTGCGCCGGGCCGCCGATCGCGGCGTATCGGTGATCAATATTTCGCTGGTTCTCTGTGTACCCGGATCGCACAATCCCGCAGACTCGGCGCTCGGGGCGGCCCTGCGCTATGCGACGGTGGAGAAGAACGTGGTGGTCGTGGCCGCAGCCGGAAACAAGGACCAGACGTCCAAGTGCGGGGCGGGGAATCCGGACGTCGACCCGCTCGATCCGACAGCCGATCTCTGGGAAAACCTGACCACCAACGTCACCCCTGCCCGCTACGACGATTACGTGCTCACAGTCGGCTCGATCGGACCGGACGGTCAACCCTCGGACTTCACTGTGCCCGGCCCGTGGGTCGATATCGCAGCGCCCGGTGAGGGAATCGTCTCCCTGGACCCCCTGAGCGACGGAACCATCGTCGCGAAGGGCGACCCGGACAAGATCACCACCCTGCAGGGCACCAGCTTTGCCGCCCCGTATGTTTCGGGTGTAGTCGCACTGGTTCGGTCCCGTTTCCCGCATCTGAGCGCCCAGGAGGTCATCAAGCGACTGCAGGCCACCGCCCATGCGCCCGCCGAGGGCTGGAACCCCTTTATCGGATACGGCGCGGTGGATCCCGTCGCAGCGCTCACCAACGAGGTGCCCGACACCCCATTGCAGGCCAAGCAGCCGAGCCCGGCCAAGAGCATCCAGCTCCCGGTCCCCACTCCCCCGCCACCGCCGGACAATCTGGCACGCAATGTGGCGCTGATCGGCACCGGAATCATCGGCGGCACACTGGTTCTGGGTTACTTGGCCTCGTTCCCGATCCGTCGCCGGTTCGGGGTGCGGGAGGACTGAGCACCGGCGCGCCCGGCCGACACCTCTTGATCAGACGAATACGGCCCGCCGTGATGGCGGGCCGTATTCGTTTGTTTCTGGAAGCTACCTGCAGCGAACACTCCACCAATAGTGAACCCTCAATGGGGCGCTTAACGCCGAACTGCAGGCACGACAGCGCCCGTTCGACGCCATCCATCAGTGAAATGCGCAGGCGGCCGCCGGAAGTCCGACGGCCGCCTCATCTCACTTCCCAGCCGCGACCGGCTGCTGCGCAGGTGACGGATCCGGCGCGACGCCGTCGTGCGCCACCATCGCCTCTTCGCGGCCGAGGCTCGGGCCGTTGGCGAGGAGGCCGACGATCGGCCAGGGGGCCGGTTCGGCGTTGTCGGGGAGGCCGAGGGCCTTGACGGCTTCGGCGTTCTTGATGCCGTAGCGGACGCCGGTGTCGGCGACGTAGAACAGGGAGTCCTTGCGGCGGCTGTCGGGTTCGATGCCGGTGGTTTGGACGTAGGCGCCCGAACCCGGTGGGATGTAGGCGGAGTCGGCGTTGGGGCCGGAGCCGTCGGCTTGGGCCAGCGGGACCAGTTTGGCCTTCTCCGACATCGGCAGGGTGACGCCGGTAATCACCGAGAGTTCTGCCCGGTTGCCGGAATCCTCGGTGGCGGTGGTGATCGGCTTCCAGGACAGGCAGGTCACCGGCTGGTCCTTGGCTTCCACGATCGACGGTGCGGTGACCGGGTAGTCGTCCACGCGCAGGGCGTTGGAGACGTCGGCCCTGGTGCGCACGGTCTGGTTGATGGTGGTGTCGCCGGTGGGCTGTGGGTTGGAGTTGCGGATGATGTCGGCCGTCAGCGGTGAGATCCGCTGCAGGCCGTCGCGCAGCACCACGTAGTTCTCGGCTTCGTCTGCGGTGGAGACCTGGACGACGGTGCCGATGCGGAAATCGCCGATCGGCTTGTCCGGGATGCCACCCGGGTCGACGATCTGCGGCGGCTTGATCTCCAGCACTTCGGGAATCGCGTTCAGCAGGCCTTCGCTGATCGGGCGCGGGGTCATGCCGGTGATGTTCAGTGCGTCGGTGACGGCGCGGTCGGTCATGTCGACGCGGGCGCGTTTACGGTCGTACACCAGGTAGGTGGCGTCGTCGCCCTGCACGAGCAGCGCCTTGTCGCCGCCCATGACCGAGGCCTTCTCCCCCAGTTCGGGATCGCCTGCCAGCACGGAGGTGGTGAGGTCGCGGCCGCCATCCATTTTCATGGAGTCGCACACCGACCAGGCGCGGCCCTTGCCGTCCTTGTCGAAATTCAGCACGCCGGGCGCACCGGGGATGCCGATCAGCGGCCCGCGTGCCTTCTTACCGAGCTCGGATTCCTTGACGATGACGGCCTTGGGCGCATCACCCGCGGCGAGCCGCGCAGAGGCCAGGTTGAGCGCGGGATGGACGACGTCGTTGAGGACGACGTACACCGCACCCGATTCCTTGCCGATCAGGATCTTGTTGTCGCCGATTTTGTCCTGCGGGCGTAGCAGGGCCAGCACACCGCAACCGGCCAGCACCACGATGCCGAGAATGAGCCCGGCGGCGTAGGCGCGCGACTGGGAGCGCATGGGATCGTGCAGCATTCGCACGTCCCGGCGCACCAGGGCGTGCTCCATCCGGCGCACCAGGAAGCGGTAACCGCTCACCTGCCAGCGCGTAGTGGGTTTTGAAGGCATGATTCCTCCCCCGAACAGTGCTCGCGTCCGCGGAACACAGTACAGTTCCCGGGGACTCTTGTTCAGCTCGGCCACACCGGAGGCGGCCGATACGGGTACTTGGGGGACGACGATGGCCGAACCTGCCGGCGCGGGACCGCGCCCGCTGCTGGGTCGCATCTCGCTGCGCAACCTGATGATCGCGCAATTCGTTGGGCTCGTCGCGGGTGCGATCGCACTGCTGGCCGGGCTCGGCGTCTGGCCCGCGGTCGGTATCGGTGTGGTGGCCGGGTTGATTCCGCTGATCCCGGTCGGGCGGCGGGTGCTGCTGGATTGGATCGGCACCGGCGTCGGCTATCTCATCCAGCGCGACTACGAGATCGGCGACACCGTCGACTTCCGCGGCCCCGATGGGCGTTCGCTCGGCCTGTACTGGGACGGCAGCCGCGTGGTGACGGTCGTCGAGGTGCTCGCTCCCAAGGGCGGGCTGACTCGCATCGCCCGCACCACCGTGCACGCCTCACATCTGCTGCCGCTGCCGGAGCTGGCGCAATGCCTGACCCAGCACGACATCCTGCTCAGCGGCATCGACATCATCAGCCACGGCCACCGCAGCCGCGCCGGCACGCCCGCGGGCAAGATCTACGAATCGCTGCTCGGCCCGCTGCCCGCCACCGCCCACCGCACGGTGTGGCTGGCCATCAGCTTCGACGCGGTGGCCTGCCCCGGCGCGGCCGAACGGCGCGGCGGCGGTAACGAGGGCGCCTCGCGTGCGGTCACCATCGCGACGCAGCGGATCATGCGCGCGCTCGAGGACGCCGACTGCAATGCCCGTATCCTCACCGCCCCGGAAATCCGTAAGGCGGTCTTGCAGATCACCGCCGGCTACGATCCGCGCACCCTGACCCAGCGTTGGCGGTATGCCGAGCTGGGCAACAGCGTGAATATCGGTGGCGCGGTCGACCCGAAGAAGCTCGGCTCGGATCTGCTGGCCCAGTTGTGGGTGGCGCCCTCGCGTGGCACCACGGTGGCGGTGCGGTTGCGTCCCGGTAGCAGTGCCGAGTCGGTGAATATCGGTGCGGCCTGGCGGTTGACGGCGCGTGAGCTGCCCGAACGCACCAAGCACGAGGGCATGGTGTCGATGAATGGCAGGCACCGTGACGGGCTGCTCGCACATCTGCCGATCGGCATCCCCGATGTGGACGACACCGTCCCGATGTCGGAGTACCCGATCGACGTGATCGGCGCGCTGCACCTGCCGTCCTCGGGTTGCGGTCAGCTGATCGGCTCCGACGACGAGGGCAACGGTGTCGCGGTCCGCATCATCGGTGCCGGCATCTCGACGGTGTACGTGGCCGGTGAGCTCTACCTGGCGCAGCAGCTGGTGTTCCGCGCCCTCGCCGTCGGTGAGCGGATCCTGATCCGCACCGATCGCGCGCACGCCTGGGAGAACCTGGTCACCACGATCGGCAACCCGGAGCGGCTGACCATCGCGGTGGAAACCCACCAGTCCGACGCCGGATTCACCGCGACCGTCGTCGACGGTGTGCTCGCTCCCGCCCCGCATGCCGGTGTCACCACCATCTATGTGACCGGTGATCCGATGGGCTGGCCGGCGACCAAGCCGGATCTGTCGATCCAGCAGCCGGGTGCGATCGGCAACCACGTGGTGTTGCGTACCGGCACCGCGCAGGTGGATCTGACGCTGGTGTCCATTCCGCGCGAGGCCACCTACATCGGTCAGCCGCGCGGACGCCGCGCCATGGCGCACCAGTAGCACACCGCTCGGTTCGCGCCGATCACCCCGGATACGGATCCGATACCCGGGCGGCCCGCACAGTCCTACCCCACCAGGCTAATTGGCCGAGCATGCGCTGTGCCGAGTCGATGGCCGCGCCGTCCTGCGTGTGCCCCTGCGCGTCGAACCGTTTCTTGGCCTGATGGAAGCTGACGGTCTCGCGCACCGACACCATGTGGATCTCGGCCACCACTTGACGCAGCTGCTCGACCGCGCGCAGCCCGCCCGACAGACCGCCGTAGGCGACGAATCCGATCGGCTTGGCCCGCCACTCGTGTTTGGCGCTGTCGAGGGCTGTTTTCAATGAGGCCGGGTAGCCGTGGTTGTACTCGGAGGTGACGGCGACGAATGCGTCGGCGGCGGCCAGCCGGGCCCGGAACCGTTGCACCTCGGGTGTTTCGGTGAGGTCGACCGGTAGCGGGGTGTCGATGAGATCGATGACGCCGACCTCGAATTCCGGCCGCTCGCGCGCGGTGCGCAGGAACCAGTCGGCGACCACCGGCGCGAACCGTTCCGGTCGCACACTGGCGACGATGACCTCGAGGCGCAACGGGGTGGTGGTGTCCACGGCGCGAGCCTATACCGGCGCGGTCAGGGCAGTTCGAACGGCAGCGAGACGCCGGCGTGCACCTGACAGCGGTCGCAGGTGCCGGTGCCGTCGACGGCGGCGATCGCGCGCCGGATGAGCGCCTTGAACGGGGTGATGTTCTTTTCGAACTCGGCGAAGACGTCGGTGGCGTGCACACCGTCGCCCTCCTCCAGGCCCGCATCGAGATCGGTCACCAGAGCGACTGCGGCGTAACACATTTCCAGTTCCCGGGCGAGCACGGCTTCGGGATGGCCGGTCATGTTCACCAGTTCCCAGCCCTGGGCGGCGAACCAGCGGCTCTCGGCGCGGGTGGAGAAGCGCGGCCCCTGCACCACGACCATGGTGCCCGAGTCCCGCATCGGCAGGGCGTCGCCTGCCGCGCCGATGGCGGCGGTGCGCAGTTCGTCGCAGTACGGGTCGGCGAAGGAGACGTGCACGCCGCCGGCGTCGAAGAAGGTCTGCGGACGCCCGGAGGTGCGGTCGACCAACTGGTCCGGTACCGCGACCGTGCCCGGCCCCCCGTCGGGGCGCAGACTACCGACCGCGCAGGGCGCGAAGATCCGCCGCACGCCCAGCGACCGCAACGCCCACATATTCGCCTGATAGGGCAGGGTGTGCGGGGAGAACTCGTGCCGCTTCCCGTGGCGCGGCAGGAACGCGACCGGCCTGCCCTCGACTTCTCCGACCGCGACCGGTGCGCTCGGCGCGCCGTAGGGTGTGTCGACCTCGACGGCCACCGCCTCGTGATCGAAGAAGTCGTAGAAGCCGCTGCCGCCGATGACGGCGATCGCGGGCCGGGCATGCGAGCTCATGGCGACGATTGTGCCGCCCGTATCGCGCGCCGGCGCCGAGAGGTGGGCGATTCGGCGCTCACCTGACAATTCCCAGCGCCCGGTGTACCCTAGGGGGGTATTGAGAACCGGACCGCCGACCCGGCGGGCAACGAGGAGGCAGTCGGTGACACCCAGCCCGTCGCAGAACAACGACCACACCGCGCACGACCATTCCGCCCACGGCTACATCACCGCCAAGGACGACTACCTCAAGCGGCTGCGCCGCATCGAGGGCCAGGCGCGCGGACTGCAACGCATGGTCGAAGAAGAAAAATACTGCATCGACATCCTCACACAGGTCTCGGCGATGACCAAGGCCCTGCAGGCGGTGGCCATGGGCCTGCTCGAGGACCACATCAGCCACTGCGTCGTCGACGCGGCGGTGGCGGGCGGCCCGGAGGCCGACGCCAAGATCAAAGAGGCCACCGACGCCATCGCGCGGATGGTGCGTTCTTGACCGTTCAGCCGTGCCAGCGCCGGTAGACCTGCGCGGCGCCGGGATGCAGCGGGACGGTTCCGGTGCCGATGAGGAACCGCCCGTCCAGGAACTGGGTGCCCGCGGCCTCGGCGGGCACCAGCTCATCGGCATGCCAGACCAGCAGCTCGACGATGGCCGCAGCCGCCTCGTCCGGCAGGTTCGCGGCCGCGAGCAGCAGGTTGGCGACGCCGATGGTGTGCACCGCCGGGCTGCCCGGGTAGGCGTCGGCGGGAATGGCGACGAGGTCGTAGACGGGGCCGTACCGTTCCCGCATGGGTTCGGCCAATGCGCCCAGGTCCAGCAATCGCATGGGGTCCGGCACGGTGAGGGCGGCGGTCGGCACCCCACCGGCCCACAGCAGTGCGTCGATGGTGCCGTCGGTGAGTGCCTGGGCGGCCTCGCGCAACGGACGGTGCTCCACGACGACGTCAACCGCGGGATCGAGGCCGGCGCTCGCGAGCAGCCGCGGACCGGTCAGTGCGGCACCGGACCCCTCGGCTCCCAGATTGACCGTCCGCCCCCGGAGATCGGCGACCTCGCGAATCGGGCCGTCGGCGCGCACTGCCAGCTGGAGGTAGTTCTCGTACACCCGGCCCAGCGCGAGCACCCGCCCACCGTTGTCGCCTGCCGAATCCGCCAGCGCCAGCGCGGTGTTCACCTGGCCGTCGGCGAGCATGCGCAGATTCTGTTGTGAGCCGGCGGTTTCCACCGGTTCGATCCGGATCGCATCGGATTCGGTCGCGGCCGCGGCGGCCAGCAAGCGCGCGAACGCGAAGTAGAATCCGCCGTCCTCGCCGGATGCCAGACGGATCGCGATGCGGTCGCTGGTGCCGCAGGCCGCGAGGCTCACGGATGCGAGTGCAGCCAATGCCAGGGCACGGCGCCGGGAGATCAGCGGTCGGTTCATCGGGACACCGCCGGAAGCCGGATGACGACGGCGAGACCGTGCGGCAGGACGGGTTCCACCGTCAATGTGCCGCCCCTGGCCTTGGCCAGCGCATGAGCAATCGACAGTCCGAGACCCGTGCCACCCGCCGCTGCCCCCGAGCCGCGGAAGAACCGCGCGGTGAGTTTGTCGAGTTCGCCGGATGCCACACCGGCGCCGTCGTCTGCGATTCGGATGATCACCCAGTCCGGCTCTGCGTTCACCTCGACGACGGTGCGCGCACCGGAACCCGCGTACCGGCACGAATTGCTCAGTGCCACATCGAGTATCTGCGCCAACGCCGCTGCGCTGATCCTTGCGCCAACCGGGGCATCGCGTCCGCCGGTGTCCCATGCGGTCCGGCTCTCACCGAACGTCATCCCGGCCGCGGAGAACGCCGCCGTCCAGGAGTCGATGCGATCGGCCACCACTTCGACAACGTCGCAGCGCTCCTCGGCCGAGGCGTCCGTACCGAAGGCGGCCGGGGCCTCGGCCACGGCCAACTCGAGCAGCGCGTCCAGCAGAGCGGTCAGGCGGTCGACTTCGGCGCTCGCGCCGCGGAAAGTCGCCGATGCATGCTCGGGTATCGCCGCCTCGAGCGAGTCGAGCCGAATGGTCAATGCCGCCAAGGGGTTACGCATGGCGTGGGCGGTGTCGGCGACCAGTTGACGTTGCGCGTCCGCGGAATCGGCGACCGCGGCGGCCATGGCATCGACCGATTCCGCCAGCGCGCGAACCTCCGGCGGGCCGCCGTATCGCCTGGTGATCGGTGCCGCGCCCGGCTCGGCAGGAGGCTCTTGCGGCTCGTGCAGCACCTCCGGCCGTGGCCGCGGCAAGGTCGCGGTGAGTTCGGCGACCGCGTCCGACATCGCCGCCAACGGCCGCAGCACCCAGCGGCTCACCACCAGGGCCAGCAGCACGAACACCACCATCGCACCCACCGCGCCCACCACGATCACCGCCCACAGCCGCGCGATCGCCGCGCGGGCCTCGGCGGTGGACGCCTCGATCACCACGGCACCGTTCACCTGTACCCCAGACCCGACCGGGCGCGCGATGAGCATGACCGGGTCGCTCCACGGCGTGAGCCGATCCACCTGCTGCGGACGCTGATTGCGGCGCGCGGCCGCCACCGCCGCCATGATCCGCGGATCCCGCACATCGACACCGGCATTGACGATCGGGGCCCCGCGCGCGTCCACCACCAGCACGTTCTCCCCGTACAGCTCGTGGTAGCGGCCGACCTCATCGGCCAGCGCCTGCACACCGCCCGCCGAGCCCGCCGCGTCGGCCAGGGTGGCGAAACGGTCCGCGTCACCGGAGCGGCCGAGCACCAGCTGCTGGGTGCGGCTGGTCGCGGCGGTCAGGGACAGCGGCACCGCGAAGGCCAGCACCGCGATGGCCGCGAAGACGGTGAGGACGATCAGCAGCCGGCGGCGCATACCGGCCTCACTCGCCCCACCGGTACCCGTACCCGCGAATCGTGGTGATGAGTCCCGGCCGGTTCAGCTTCGCCCGCAACCCGGTCATGTGCACATCCAGCGAACGCGAGACCGCGACGAACGCGTCACCCCAGATGCGGTCCATCAACTGCTGCCTACTCACCGCCGAACCCGGCCGTTCCACCAGCACTTCGACCAGCTCGAATTCCTTCTGGGTGAGCGCGATCGGGATGCCGGCCACCTCCACCACCCGCGCGCGCAGATCCACCCGGACGTCACCGGTCACCACCTCGGTGCGCGCCTGCTGCGCCACCGCGGCCGCCCGGCGCATCACCGTTTCCAGCCGCGCCATCAACTCCGCGATCCGGGGCGGTTTGACCACGTAATCGTCGGCGCCACCACGCAACCCGCGCACGATGGAACGCTCATCGCTGCGCGCGGTGAGGATCAGCACCGGCACCGCGCTCACCTCACGCAGCTGGCGCAGCACCTGCAGGCCGTCGGCATCGGGCAGGCCCAGATCGAGCAGGACGGCGTCGTAGTCGCGGTGGGCGGTGAGCAGATCGGCGCCGCGGCGCATGCGATCGGCCCGGTAGCCGCGCGCCGTGAGCGCTTCTACCAGGGCATCGCCTACGCCGTCGTCGTCCTCGACCACCGCAAGCCGCACGCGCCGATCCTCCCATAGCGGCAGGACCGGCGCGGGCACCGGACGGTCAGGCACGAACGGCGGCCGTCTCCCGTTCCGGCTCGGCCGGGCCGGCATCGACGGCGGCTTCGGCGTCGATGGTGGATTCGGCCGAGGTCTCGCGCATGAAGTAGTAGGTGAGCAGCGAGACCGCGATGCATCCGGCGACGTAGAAGAAGTACAGCGACTCCAGGCCCGCCTTCTTCAGTGCGAGCGCGATCATCTCGGCGGTACCGCCGAAGATCGCGACCGTCAGCGCGTACGGCAGGCCGACACCGAGTGCGCGGATCTTGGTCGGGAACAGCTCGGCCTTCACGATCGCGTTGATGGAGGTGTAGCCGGTGATGATGACCAGCGCGGTCATCATCAGGCCGAACGCGGCGAACGCATTGGTGGTGTTGGCGAGCACCATCATGATCGGCACGGTCAGCAGGGTGCCGGTGACGCCGAAGAAGATCAGCAGCTTGCGGCGTCCGATCCGGTCGGACAGCCCTCCGGCCAGCGGTTGCAGCACCACGAAGACCAGCAGTGCGGCGAAGTTGATCCAGGCGACGGTGTCCTTGGAGATGCCCGAGGTGTTGATCATGAACTTCTGCATGTAGGTCGTGTAGGTGTAGAACGCCACGGTTCCGCCCAAGGTCAGCCCCACCACCAGCAGGCATTCGCGCGGATACTGCAGCAGCACCCGCAGCGAACCGCGCGAGCTGCTCGCGGCCGCTTCGCCGGACTCCGGCTTGCCGGCCACGGCCTCGAACGACGCCGATTCGTCCATGCCGCGCCGCAGCAGCATCACCACGATGGCGCCGCATGCTCCGATCAGGAACGGGATCCGCCAGCCCCAGCTGTGCATCTGCTCCGACGACAGGATCTGCTGCAACACGATCTGCACGCCGAGCGCGGTGAGCTGACCGGCCACCAGCGTCACGTACTGGAAGCTCGAGTAGAAGCCGCGACGGCCCGCCGAGGCCACCTCCGACAGGTAGGTCGCGCTGGTGGCGTACTCGCCGCCGACCGAAAGGCCTTGCAGCAGCCGCGCCAGCAGCAACATCACCGGGGCCGCGATGCCGATGGTCTGGTAGCCGGGGGTCAGCGCGATCATCAGCGAACCGGCGGCCATCACCGTCACCGAGAGGGTCAACGCGGAGCGGCGGCCGAAGCGGTCGGCGTAGCGTCCCAGCGCCCAGCCGCCAATGGGGCGCATGATGAACCCGACCGCGAACACCGCGGCGGTCGAGAGCAGCTGTGCGGTGGGATCGCCGTCGGGGAAGAACGCCTTCGCGAAGTAGACGCTGAACGCGGCATAGACGTACCAGTCGTACCACTCGACGAGGTTGCCGATCGATCCGCGCAGCACGTTCGCCACTACTCGCCGTTCACCGCCGGCCTGTGTCGTTGTCACCTGGACCCTCCTCTTTCGGCGCGGCTCTGCGCCGTCGGAGTCCACTGTGTCGGCAGTCACAAGCCGGAG
Source organism: Nocardia cyriacigeorgica (assembly GCF_005863245.1). Taxonomy (GTDB): domain Bacteria; phylum Actinomycetota; class Actinomycetes; order Mycobacteriales; family Mycobacteriaceae; genus Nocardia; species Nocardia cyriacigeorgica_C. Next base: position 269,195 of record NZ_VBUT01000001.1, read on the forward strand.
GGAAGTCGCGCGGGCGGTTCCTAACTTTCCCTTAGGACGATCGCGCCGGATCTAGCACTCTCAGACCGAGAGTGCTAACTTTGGTGGTGCACAGCTTCCGGCGCCCGTCGCCGTGGCGGTCGCCGTCGGGAACGAAAACGGAGGTGATTGCTGTGCTGAGGTTCGATCCGTTCCATGACATCGATGCTGTAGCCCGCCAGCTGCTCGGTGAAGCGACCGGCACCAGCCGCGCTCCGCGTTTCATGCCGATGGATCTGTTCAAGGCAGGCGACCACTATGTGCTCAACGCCGACCTGCCCGGTGTCGATCCCGGTTCGGTCGATGTGAGCGTGGACAACGGAACGCTCACCCTGCGCGCCCAGCGCACCGCCCCGAGTGAAGAAGGCGTCCAGTGGATCGCCTCCGAACGCTTCTCGGGTACCTACATGCGGCAGCTTTCCCTCGGCGACAACGTCGATACCGACAACATCAGCGCCACCTACAATAACGGGGTCCTCTCGGTCACCCTGCCGATCGCCGAACGCGCCAAGCCGCGCCGGATCGAGATCACCGGCGGCGGCTCGGGGCAGCGGACGATCGAGGCCGGATCGAGCTGACCTTGCACCGGATTACCTGAGGCGACCGGCGATTCAGGCCGGTGTGATCAGCGCCGGCGCCAGCGCCCGCAGGTCTGCCAGGTAATCGGGGCCGAGCGGCTGGACCGCGAGATGGTCGGCGCCCGCGTCCAGGTGGGCGCGCAGCCGCTCGGCCACCACGGCCGCGGAGCCGTGCACCGCCAGCGCATCGATGAGTTCATCGCTGCCGGGTGCGGTGACGTCGGCTTCGGTGAATCCGAACTTGCGCAGGTTACGCACGTAATTGCCCAGTCCGAGATACATCTGCACGACCGGACGGGCAGTGGCGCGAGCGCGCTCGGCATCCTCGTCGAGCACGAACTTGTGCTCGACGGCGAGACCGGCGGACCCGAGCGTCTCCCGCGCGAAGGCGGTATGCGCAGGCGGGACCAGATACGGCAGTGCGCCGGCGGTGCGTTCGGCAGCCAGCTTCAGCACTCGCGGTCCGAGCGCGGCCAGTGCCCGGCGGCTACGCGGCACACCGGCCTTGTCCAGCTCGTCGAGGTATTCGACCAGTGCGTCGAAGGGCTTGCGGTAGGGGTCGTTGAATTCCGGGTGGCCGACACCGATGCCGAGCAGGAAACGGTTCGGGAAACGCTGCTCGAGCCGGTGGAATGATTCGGCGACCTCCGCGGCGGGCGCGGTCCAAACATTGACGATGCTGGTGGCGACGGTCAGCGTTTCGGTGGCGGCCAGCAGCTCCTCGACCCCGGGCAGGTCCGCCGGTGGCGAACCGCCGAGCCAGAGGGTGCTGAAGCCAAGCCCCTCCAGCTCCGTCGCTTCCTCGGGCGTGACTCCCTTGTAGCCGCGCCATACACCGAATTTTCCGAGCCCGTCGATACTCATAGTCGATGCGAACTGCGGTGCGGGCGAGATTATTTCCACGGGCACATCGGCCGTGCCTCAGCTACCGCAGCAACCACCCTCACCTGGGACCGTGCGCATCTCCCTGGTCTGGGCGTTGCGTGCGGCGAGTTCGGCGTCGGCCGGGTAATCGACGGCGATGAGGCTCAGGCCGTGCGCCGGCGCCACCGTCACCGCGCTGGAGCGGGTGCGCTCGGTCAGCAACTCGGCGGTCCATTCGGGGGCCCGGCGGCCCTCCCCCACCGCGAGCACCGCACCGACGAGACTGCGCACCATCGACCAGCAGAACGCGTCGGCGCTGACGTAGGCCGTCAGCAGATCCCCTTCCCTGGTCCAGTCGAAGCGTTGCAGTTCACGCACCGTCGTCGCGCCTTCGCGGCGGCGGCAGAAGGCGGCGAAATCATGCAGGCCCAGCAGGTTTCGCGAGGCGGCCCGCATCGCGTGCACATCGAGGCCGGGCTTGCACGGCACCACACCGCGCGCTTGCAGCGGTTCGGCGCCGTACGGGGCCATCGTCAACCGGTAGGCGTAATGGCGGCGGATGGCCGAGAAGCGGGCATCGAAATCCGCCGGCGCGACCCGAATGTCTTTGATGCGCACGTCCTTCGGCAGGAACCGCGCCATGCGGTGCACAAGCTTGCCGGGATCGATCGCGGCGGTGGTATCGACATGCGCGACCTGACCTTCGGCGTGCACACCCGCGTCGGTGCGGCCGGCCACCGTCAACTGGACGGTCTCACGCAGCACCTTGCCCAGCGATTCCTCCAGCACGCCCTGCACGGTGCGCAGCCCGGGCTGACGGGCCCAGCCGATGAAATCGGTGCCGTCATAACTGATGTCGAGCCGGTACCGGGTGGTCTCCGGCGCCTCGGTCTCGTTCGCGTCCTGCCCGCTCACCACGGCCTCCTCGGAAAGGGAACGAGCCCGCCCACCCGGAACGGGTAGACGGGCTCGTTCGGCGAATTCAACGCGTCACGCGCATCCCGGAGAACCGGGACCACGACTCACGCCTTGTCGTCGGCCTTCTCGTCCGCGGTGGCCTCGGCCTCAGGAGCCTCGGTCTCGGCAGCCTCGGTCTTCTCCTCGGCGGCTTCCTCGGCAGCCTCGGCGGCGGGCGCCTCGGCCTTCTTGGACGCGGCCACGCGACGGGCGCGATCGGCTTCCCTGGTCACGGTCTCGCCGCGAACCAGTTCGATGATCGCCATCGGAGCGTTGTCACCCTTGCGGGGCAGCGCCTTGATGATGCGGGTGTAGCCACCCTCGCGACCCTCGAACGAGGGGCCGATCTCGGCGAAGAGCGAGTGCACGACGTCCTTGTTGCGGATCACCTTGAGCACCTCGCGGCGGTCGGCAAGAGTGCCGCCCTTCGCCTTGGTGACAAGCTTCTCGGCATACGGGCGCAGCGCCTTGGCCTTGGCCTCGGTGGTCGTGATCCGACCGTGCTCGAAGAGCGCCGTGGCCAGATTGGCGAAGATCGCCTTCTGGTGCGACGCCGACCCGCCGAAGCGGGCACCCTTCTTGGGCTTGGGCATTGTTGGTTCTCCTTGAGTAAGACCCCGGGGCGCCTACCCCAGCGGCCTAGAGCTGTTCGGTTTCGGCGTAGTCCTGCTCGCCGCCGTCGTTGTCGCTGAAGTTGCCGCTGTCGGACCAGGTGCCGGTGGCCGCGTCGTAACCCACCACGCTGGAGGGGTCGAACGAAGCCGGGCTGTCCTTGAGGGAGAGGCCGAGCGCGTGCAGCTTGACCTTGACCTCGTCGATGGACTTCTGGCCGAAGTTACGGATGTCCAGCAGATCCGATTCGGTGCGTGCGACCAGCTCGCCGACGGTGTGCACACCCTCGCGCTTGAGGCAGTTGTAGGACCGGACCGTCAGGTCCAGGTCCTCGATCGGCAGACCGAACGAGGCGATGTGATCCGCCTCGGCCGGCGACGGGCCGATCTCGATGCCTTCGGCTTCGACGTTCAGCTCACGGGCCAGGCCGAAGAGCTCGACCAGGGTCTTGCCCGCCGAGGCGAGCGCGTCCCGGGCGCTGATGGAGTTCTTGGTCTCCACGTCCAGGATGAGCCGGTCGAAGTCGGTGCGCTGCTCGACACGGGTGGCCTCGACCTTGTAGGTCACCTTGAGCACCGGAGAGTAGATCGAGTCCACCGGGATCCGGCCGATTTCCGCACCGGACGCCTTGTTCTGCACCGCCGGGACATAACCGCGACCGCGCTCGACGACGAGCTCGATCTCGAGCTTGCCCTTGTCGTTCAGGGTGGCGATGTGCATGTCCGGGTTGTGCACCACGACGCCGGACGGCGGGACGATGTCATCGGCGGTGACGGTGCCGGGACCCGCTTTACGCAGGTACATGGTGACCGGCTCGTCCTCCTCCGAGGACACGACCAGACCCTTGAGGTTCAGGATGATGTCGGTGACATCTTCCTTCACACCGGGGACGGTGGTGAACTCGTGCAGGACACCGTCGATGCGGATGCTCGTCACCGCGGCCCCCGGAATCGAGGACAGCAGGGTACGGCGCAGCGAGTTGCCGAGGGTGTAACCGAAGCCCGGCTCGAGGGGTTCGATGGTGAACTTCGAGCGGTTCTCCGCCACGACCTCTTCGGTCAGGGTCGGACGCTGGGAAATCAGCATGTGGATCATCCTCCTTTGTGGGCGCCCGCTATTTGACGCCTCGTCTAAGGGTTGTGCGTGATCGCCCGGGGCGGACGATCACGCACCAGCAGCGGATCAGCTGTTACTTCGAGTAGTACTCGACGATCAGCTGTTCCTGCAGCGGCACATCGATCTGGGCGCGCTCGGGCTCCTGGTGGACCAGGATGCGCAGGCGGCCAGGGATGACCTGGAGCCAGCCGGGGACCGGACGGTCGCCGACGGTCTCGCGCGCCACCTGGAAAGGCAGCGTGTTCAGCGACTTCTCCTTGACATCGATGATGTCGTACTGGGTGACGCGGTAGGAGGGAACATCCACCTTCCGGTTGTTCACCAAGAAGTGGCCGTGGCTGACCAGCTGGCGGGCCTGGCGGCGGGTGCGCGCCAGACCGGCGCGGTACACGACGTTGTCCAGACGGGTTTCGAGCAGGCGAAGCAGGTTGTCACCGGTCTTGCCCTTGAGGCGGTTGGCCTCTTCGTAGTACCGGCGGAACTGCTTCTCCATCACGCCGTAGGAGAAGCGAGCCTTCTGCTTCTCCTGCAGCTGGAGCAGGTATTCGCTCTCCTTGATCCGCGCGCGGCCGTGCTGGCCGGGCGGGTAGGGGCGACGTTCGAACGCCTGGTCGCCGCCGACCAGGTCGACGCGGAGGCGACGGCTCTTGCGCGTTGCGGGTCCGGTGTAACGGGCCATTGTGGTCTACCTTCCTTTCCCGTTAGACGCGACGCCGCTTGGGCGGACGGCAGCCGTTGTGCGGCTGCGGGGTGACATCGGAGATCGTGCCCACTTCCAGGCCCGCGGCCTGCAGCGAACGGATCGCGGTCTCGCGGCCCGAACCGGGGCCCTTGACGAACACGTCGACCTTCTTGACGCCGTTCTCCTGCGCCTTGCGGGCCGCGTTCTCGGCGGCCAGCTGCGCGGCGAACGGGGTCGACTTGCGCGAACCCTTGAAACCGACGTGGCCCGAGGACGCCCAGGAGATGACGTTGCCGGACGGGTCGGTGATCGACACGATCGTGTTGTTGAACGTGGACTTGATGTGCGCGTGGCCGTGCGGGACGTTCTTCTTTTCCCGGCGACGCGACTTCTGGGTCTTCTTGGGGCCGGAGGCCCGTGACTTCGGAGGCATCGGTTATCCCTACTTCTTCTTGCCGGCGACGGTCTTCTTCGGACCCTTACGCGTGCGCGCATTGGTCTTGGTGCGCTGGCCGCGCACCGGCAGGTGGCGACGATGACGCAGGCCCTGGTAGCAGCCGATTTCGATCTTGCGACGAATGTCGGCCTGCACCTCGCGGCGCAGGTCACCTTCGACCTTGAACTCCGAGGCTTCGATGTAGTCGCGCAGCTTGGTCAGGTCGTCGTCGGTCAGATCCTTCGACCGCAGATCCGGGCTGACCGAGGTCGCCGCCAGGATTTCCTTGGCGCGGGTACGGCCGATACCGAAAATGTAGGTCAGTGCGATCTCCATGCGCTTTTCGCGCGGGAGATCGACGCCCATGAGACGTGCCATGTGGCAGTTCCTTAATCGTTGCGGAGGTCTGCTCCCTGTCCGTCCCCTCGTCGTGGCGGGGCCCCGGCCTCCGTACCGGGGGTTGGCTCATGCACCTCGGGGGTGAACCCGAATTCCGCAGTGCACGGCTGGAGCTGGGAGTTCTTCTCGGGCGAATGGCGCTCGCCCATTCAATTGGTGTGCCAATCCGAACCGCGTTCGGTGCTTGGCTGGTGTCAGCCCTGACGCTGCTTGTGACGCAGGTTCTCGCAGATCACCATGACCCGGCCGTTACGGCGGATCACCTTGCACTTCTCGCAGATCTTCTTGACGCTCGGCTGAACCTTCACGTCCGTCCAATCTTGTTGTGGTTCACACGGGTGTGAACACAGTTTTTCCCCAGTCTGCCGACTGGGGAATTCCTGTTTCCCTCGGTCCGTGGATCGAGGAAGCTTGTGTGGGCAGCCAGTCGCGAGCAGAGACCGCTCGCCGACTCACTTATAGCGATAAACGATACGGCCGCGGGACAGGTCGTAGGGCGAGAGCTCGACGACCACGCGGTCCTCCGGCAGGATGCGGATGTAGTGCTGCCGCATCTTGCCGCTGATGTGCGCGAGAACCTTGTGCCCGTTCTCGAGCTCGATCCGGAACATCGCATTGGGCAGCGGCTCGACAACTCGACCCTCGACCTCGATGGCCCCGTCTTTCTTCGCCATATCCTCCGCGATCCCGGTTATGCTCAACCTGGTCTGATTGGTGGTACCGCCCGAATGCAACCGGTCGGTGTGGACTACTCGAGTCCGGACCGGTCGCATGCGAACAGTCGGCGCATAGGTGCACCGCCGCTCAAGCTTACCGGCAGGCGCCCGATCGGGCAAAACACGCCCAGAGTCCGCCGTCGCAAGGCTTCCCATCGGCGCACTGCCTCGCCCACGCCGGACACCGGCTGTCGCGTAAACTGACCGCTGTCCGAGGTCCAGCACATCAGAGGGGGATGCGTGAGCCGCAGCAATGACGGCCTCCCCATGCTGCCGCCGTGGCTCTCCGACAGTGAGGTCACCCAGGTCGGGCAGCAGATCGACTACGAAGCCCCACCGGTTCAGAACCTTCCGCACGACGAACTGATCGAGGACACCCCCGCCCCCAAGCGCCGCTTCAAGCGGCCCGCTCCCGAGGGCGACCGTTCCGATGCCCCCGGCCCGCGCAAGGAGAAGCGCCGCAAACCCTGGCGCCGGGACAAGAACGACGACCACCAGGTCGAGGAGCACGCCGACGAGCGCGACGAGGACGGATCTCACACATCGCGTCCCGGAGATCAGTGGTCGAACCCGCCGCAGCAGTTCGACCGCCCGGACGGCGGTTGGCAGAGCGGACCCCGGCCCGAGCAGCGCCCGGCCCCCGCCGACTATCGGCCTTCGGACCGTTCCCCCGACTCCGGTCCCGCAGATCCCTATCAATCCGGTCCCGTCCCCCAGCCCTACCGCCCGGGCCAGGACAACACGTGGCAGCAGGGTCCGGCGCAGACCACCGAGCGCCCGTCCGCACACCTGCCGACCCGGACTCCGAGTGAACCGCCTGCCGAGTTCCAGCCGCTCGGGCCGCGCCCCCCGCAGCCGCCGGTCGACCAGCAGCCGATCTCGACCGAGGCGACGGTGCATCTGGGGCCGCGCTCGAATCGCCCCGCGCCCGTTCCGCCGCAGGCTCCGATCCCGCAGACACCGACGCCCGGACCGCAGGCGGTCGCACCGCAGCCGCATGCTTCCTCGCCGCAGTTTCCGGTCGCACCGCAGCCGCACGCCTCCGCACCACAGATACCGGTCGCACCGCCGCAGCACCAGCCGCAGGCTCACGCATCCGCAGCGCAAACTCCGGTCGCGCCATCGCGGACCCCGGTCCCACCACAACCGGTCGACTCCGATCCTGCGCACTCCCCCGCGCCGCCGACCCGGGCCGTTCCGCCCCAATCCGTAGCAGCCCCACCGCCGCCAGAGCGCCTCGGCCCTATCGAGAGTGCGACCCCGCCGCTCCGCGATGCCGACGGCACCGCACAGACCGGTCCGGCGACGAACCCGGATCGCGGTACCGGCATCGCCTCCGAGCCCGCCCCGACCGCCGACCGCGACGGTTCTGTGCCACCTCGGCCGCACCCGCCGGCGACGCCGGATAGTGCCGCGACCGGCCCGGCCGATCGCCCGACGGCCGCCGAGCAGCCGGGCCCGGCCGATGGCTCGCAGAGTGCGGGCCAAAATCCATCCTCCGTGGACCGTGCCGCCGCGACGCCGACTACCGAGCCGCCCTCATGGCTGGAGGGGCCGAGTTCGGCCGGCGGTGAACGGGCGGGCGACAGCGCTCCGGTCACGGAAGGCAGCAGCCGAGTTTCCGAGGGCGCGGGGTCCGCGTCCACTCAGACCTCTGCCGATGCTTCGGCGGAACGCGCGTCCGATGCGCAAGCATCGGCGTCCGCGGCGGGCACCGGGTCCACCGACGCACCGCCGGCGTGGCTCGCACCGGCGGACTCCGCGAACACCCCGGCGCAGCCGACCACCCAGCGTCCGCTGCCGCGACTGCCGGATCTGCCACCTCCGCCCAGCCGGGACGAAACTTCCACGGACACAGTCGAATCGGCGTCGACAAGCACGGCGAGCGATCCGGCGCCGACTCCCGTCCCGAGCGATCAGGGTGCCGCGACCGATGCGCGGGCGGATTCAGCGTCCAGCGCACCGAACATCCCATCGGCACCGGACGACGTTGCCGCGCACCGTCCTGATGACGCATCCCTCGCGACTCAGGCAAGCACCGTCGACCAGGTCGGCGACCCGCACCGCGCGCCGGTTTCGGAGGGACATCCCGGCCCGGCGGACAGTGCGGTATCGGCCACGCGTGGGCGGCACTGGTTGCCGTCCGAGGGAGCAGACGCGTCGGCCGACCAGATCCGGCCCACCCCGGCCGACGCGGCCGAGTCACGTCCGCAGCAGGCACCACCGGCTGTTGTGGCGGATGGCCCCGTGCCGGCCCAAGCACAGAATCCGCACGTCGCGGCCGCGACCCATTCGTCGGGCTTCCAGCACCCGCTGCCGTCCCAGCCGGTCACCGGCGTCGGCACCGAGCACGCGGCGAACCCACCCGGACAGCCTTGGCAGACCGGGCAATCCGCAGCCGAAGCGGCAGTGCACGCAGCGCCGGTCGCCCCGCCGCCGCGTTCCTTCGAGGCGCCGGTCAGCGAACCGGCTCCCGGACGGGAGCAGCGGCACACCGCGCCCGAGGGCGCGCAGCACGCATCAGGTCAGGCCCCGACCGCAGACTCCCGCGAGGGTGGCCGAGGCGCCGGCCGGCCGTGGCAAGCCGGCCCGGCGGCGGTCGACCATCAGGCGACGGTCGACCAGCAGGGGCGGCCGGGCCCGCACACCCCGCAGTGGCAGAGCCCGGTGGCGCCGAGCGATCAGCTACCCGGTCCGCAGGGTTATGCGCAGGCACCGGGACCGATGGCCCCGAGCCACTCGCCCGTGCCGCCGCATGCGGCACCGCCGCACCAGGGTGCGCCGCAATACCATTCGGCACCACAGCATCCCGTGCAGCCGCAGCACCCGGTTCAGCCGCCCGGCCCGCCGCCGCATTCGGCGCCGCACCAGGCCGTGCCGCCGCAGCAGCCCGCGCAGCAACAGTGGCAGGGCGAGCAGGGCAGGCCGCCGCTGCCTCCGTCGCTGGATAATGTGCCGATCCGGGGTCGCGCGGCCAAGAAGCCCGCAGGGTCGGGCTGGCGCAAGGCGGTGCACCATGTGTCGGGTGGCGCCATCAACCCGGGCATGTCGGCCGAGGAACGCCGGTTGCAGGAGTTGGTGGCACGGATCCGGCAGCCCGTGCGCGGCGATTACCGCATCGCCGTGCTGTCGCTCAAGGGTGGTGTCGGCAAGACCACGACCACCATGGGCCTCGGCTCGACCTTCGCCTCGATCCGTGGCGACCGCGTGATCGCCGTCGACGCCAACCCGGACTTCGGCACGTTGTCCCAGCGGGTGCCGTTGCAGACCCGGTCGACGGTGCGCGATCTGCTGCTCGATACCTCGATCCAGCGCTACTCGGATGTGCGCAGGCATACCTCGCAGGCCACCAGCCGGCTGGAAGTGCTTGCCAGTGAACGTGATCCGGCGGCGTCGGAGGCGTTCAACGAGGACGAATACCGGGCCGTCGCACGGATCTTGCAGCGGTTCTACAACATCATCCTCACCGACTGCGGCACCGGTCTGATGCATTCGGCCATGGCCGGTGTGCTGGAGCTGGCGCATTCGCTGGTGTTGATCTCCTCCCCCGCGATCGATGGCGCGCGCAGTGCCGCCGCGACGCTGGACTGGTTGTCGCTGCACGGGCACGACCATCTGGTGCGAAATGCCGTGGTGGTGATCAACTCTCCGCGTGCCGGTTCGCCGAATGTGGGCATCCAGCAGCTGCGCGAGTACTTCCTGTCGCGTTGCCGCGCGGTGCACATCATCCCGTTCGACCAGCACATGTCCGAGGGCGCGGAGATCGATCTGCACCGGCTGCACAAGCAGACCAAGCGGGCATATGTGGAGCTGGCGGCGACGGTCGCCGACGATTTCGCGACCGATCACCGCCGTTACCGGGGTTGACGAAAGGTCGCGGCCGTTACCCGGCCGCGACCTTCTCAGAACACTGTTGCGCCGCCGCGCCGGCTCACCATTCGGGCAGCCTGCGCCGACCGGCCAGCACGTCGCGCACCAGGTCGTCGTAGGCGTCGGCCAGTTCGGCCAGGTGGTGCCAGGCGCTGTGCAGCAGATCATCGTGTGCGTCGAGGGTCATCAACGCGTGATGGGCTCGCACGGACGCCTCGGCCAGCCGGTCGATCACCGCGCCGATGGTCTCGGTGTGCAGGGTGGCGCCCAGCCGGTGCTGGGGCACATTGCGCACCACCCAGTCGTCGATCGCCATGACCAATTCGCCTCGGCGGCGCTCGATTTCGACGACGGTCGAGGGCCGGGTGTCGATCGATCCACCCCGGCCGACCAACCGTCTCTCATGCAGTATTGCCAGGTCACGGGCATACCAGAGCAGCTGACCGCCGATAACACGGTGCCCTCGGCACGCTCTGACAAGTAGATCCGAGGTCGGCAGCGGCCCGGAAATCTGGGGCTGCGCCACCGGATCGGCACTTCGCTGAGTGCCGGGAAGAGCCATTACGACTGTTGTATCCGAACCTGCCACGGTTGCCTCGCCGTCATCGCCGCACAACACCGGATCAGTACGTTCATTACAATAAACCTCGGAAAACCCCTGTCAAGCGTAATCGGGCCGTAGTGGGCCGAAAAGTGTACACTTCGTTACCTGCACGACCAACCGAGGAGCAAGATGGCGGACGGTCCGACGTATCACCGGATCGCAGACCTCCTCCGCGAGGAGATCCGCGCAGGCAGGTGGAAGCCGGGTGATCGACTGCCCAGTCATGCCGAGCTGGCCGATCAGATGCAGGTTTCTATCACTACCGCGCGCAACGCAATTCAGGTTCTGGTCACCGAGAACCTTGTCTACACAGCTACTTCCCGTGGAACGCTGGTCCGAAACCAGGAAGTACTCGAATCCGTGGTCACAGATCATATCCGACCGAATCGGCCACGGTCGTCACATGACATTTTCGAGGAAATCGCGCGTGCCGCGGATCGCGAACCGAGCAAGGAATTCAGCGCCCGAATGGAGCCCGCCGGTACGGAAGTGGCGCAATGGCTGGGCGTTCCGGCTGATTCCTGGGTGCTCGCCCGCACCGTCGTCCAGTATCTGGATAACGAACCGTGGTCGTGGGAGGTCAGCTTCTATCCGCGTGATCTCGCCGAAGCCACCGGCATCGACTCACCGCACGACATTCCCGAGGGGACGACTCGCCGTCTGGCCGATCGTGGCCACGCCGAGACCGCCCATCGCGATACCGTCGTCGCCCGGCCCGCAACCGCCGAGGAGGCCATTGTGCTCGGAGTCGCCACCGGAACCATCCTGCTCGATCATCTTCGGATCGGCGCCAATCATGAACGCGTCACCCGCGCCACCAGGCATCGTTCGATCGCCACCCGCAATCGGCTGGCCTATGAACTAGGTGATGAGGAGGGCACGGCCGTGATCCGCCGCGCCCTCGGCAGCTCCTATCGGCCCGGCATCGCGTAGCCATGTCCGTGGTCATCCGGCCCGCGGTCCTCGCCGACCTCGGAACCATCTGCCGGCTTCGGGTACAGCGCACCGCATGGCTGAGCGCACGCGGCTCGGACCAGTGGACCGTGGCCGGGCGCGGTCTGCCGATCGAGATCTTCGCACGGTCGGTGGGAAACTGCCTCGACGCCGGGGAAACCTGGATCGCCGAGGTGTGCGGCAGGCCCGCGGGCACGATCACGGTGAACGACCGCGCCGATCAAGGACTCTGGGAGCCGGAGGAGTTGTCGGACGCGGTCATCGTCCATTACATGATCGTCGACCTGCGCTACGCGGGCCGCGGGGTGGGCCGCCGACTACTGGCACACGCAGGCGAGCTGGCCCGCGAGTACGGCCGCGACTGGGTGCGCCTCGACGCCTGGACCACCAACACCGACCTGCACGCCTACTACCGCAGTGCGGGTTTCCGGTTGGCCCGCATCGCCGGTCCGGCGGCGCAGGGTCCCTCCCGCGCACTGTTCGAACGCCGCACCGATTCCTGGGCGCCGGTCCGGGCCGATCACGCGCCGGTGTTCACGCCGGTGCACGGTTGATGGCGTCCCTGACCTCCGCCCACACACCAGGCGGCGATCACCACTGGGTGCTGAGCATTTGCTGACCCGGTCGCCGCGTTCACGCTCGCGACGAACCGGTACCGCTACAGCGGTGGCAGATGGGCGATCTGGATCATCTCCTGCCCTCGGGTGCGGGAGACGAGCATGCCGCGGCCGGGTGGGAGTTTGGTGGGGCGGACGTCGCCGATGAGTTTGCCTTCGTCGCGTGGACCGCTCATGATCAGCGCGTCGACGGACAGGTTCTTCATGCCGCCGAGGACGTGGTCGTAGAGGGCGCGGGAGACGCCGCCGATGCGGCGGGTGACGATCAGGTGCAGGCCGATATCACGGGCTTGGGGCAGGTATTCCAGCAGCGGCAGCAGCGGATTGGCGCCGGCGGTGATCATGTCGTAGTCGTCGACCAGGACATAGATCTCCGGACCCTCCCACCAGCTGCGGTCGCGCAGCTGCTGCGGAGTGATGTCGGAGCCGGGGATCCGTTTGGACAGGTAGCGGGCCAGTTCGGTGATCATCGGGCCGCTGGTCTGCGAGGACGTGGAATAGCCCGCCAGGCGTTCATCGGGGACCACGCCGAGCAGGCTGCGGCGGTAGTCGATCATGATGATCCTGGCCTCGCCGGGCGCGGAGTTCTCCACCACGCCCATGGCGATATTGCGCAGCAGGGTGGTCTTGCCGCATTCGACGTCGGCGAAGGCCATGAAATGCGGCTCGGCGTCGAAATCCAGGACGAACGGGTCCAGTTCGTTCTCCCCGAGCCCGACCACGACCTTGGTCGCGCTCTGTCGCACGCCGTGCGCACGGGCGATGGCGAGGACCTGATCGCGGGAGATTTCCAGCGGCAGCATCCGCACCTCGGGCGCGCGCCTGGCGCCCCACAGCTGCACCAGCTGTTGCTTGGCCGCCGCGACGCCGTCGGTGAGGGTGGCCGGATCCGAGTCGGAGTCCAGCCGCGGCAGGGCGATCAGCATGTGCAGTTCATCGGGGGTGAGGCCGCGACCGGGACGTCCGACCGGCACCAGGGCCGCTGTGCGCCTGCCCATTTCCGAATCCGACGGGTCGCCCAGGCGCAGCTCCAGCCGGGTGCCGATCTGGTCCTTGATCACCGGCCGGATCTCGCCCCAGCGGGAGGCGCCGAGGATGAGGTGGATGCCGTAGGACAGGCCCTGCTGGGCGATGGCGTTGACGGCCGGTTCCAGAGTGTCGAATTCCTCGCGCATGGCGGCCCAGCCGTCGATGACCAGGAAGACGTCACCGAACTGGTCGGCGGCCAGCGGGTCGTCGGGGGCCGGCGGGTTGCCGTTGGCGGCGGCTTCCAGCTGGGCGTATTTGCGGCGGCGGAACTCCACCATGGACTCGATGCCGAGTTCGGTGAAGCGTTCCTCGCGCTGGGTGAGCAGCGAGGTCAGCTCGGCGATGGTGCGGCGCACCCGGTCGCGGTCCAGGCGGCCGGCCACCGAGCCGACGTGCGGGATGCCGGACAGGCCGGTCATGCTGCCACCACCGAAGTCCAGGCAGTAGAACTGCACCTGCTCCGGGGTGTGGGTGGCGGCCGCGGCCATGATGATGGTGCGCAGGGTCGTCGACTTACCCGACTGCGGACCACCCACCACGGCGACATTGCCCTGACCGCCGGCCAGGTTGATGGTGAGCACATCGCGGCGCTGCTCGTAGGGCTTGTCGATGATGCCGATGGGCATCCACAGCTGGCCGTGCCGGTTGACCGGGGAACGCCAGTCCGGGTCGGGCAGCAGCATGTCGACGGTCGGCGATTCGTCCAGCGGTGGCAACCACACCTCGTGCGCGGGCCGTCCGTGCCCGGTCAGCCGTTTGACCACGACCTCGAGCAGCGAATCCGGCAGGCCCTCTTCCTTGTCCTCGGTCTCGGCACCGGGCGGCGGGGGCAGCTCGGGCAGGCCGGGCGGGCCCGCCGGTTCGGCAGCAGGCTCGATCCTCTCCGGCATCTCGACCGGTGCGGCGGTGAACACCGCCGGCGCCTGCCCGCCGCTGACGCTGCCGCCGGATTCGCGGGTGCCGGTCGGTGAGACGTAGGGCCCGGAGACGTAGGTGGCGTTGAAGCGCAACGGATCATCGGCGTCGCTCTTGAGGTAGCCCGAGCCGGGAATGCCTGGCAGGTGGTAGGCATCGGTGATGCCGAGGACGGCGCGGGATTCATTGGCGGAGAAGGTCCGCAGGCCGATCCGGTAGGACAGATGCGAATCCAGGCCGCGCAGCTTGTTCTCCTCGAGGCGCTGCGAGGCCAGCAGCAGATGCACGTGCAGCGACCGGCCCAGGCGGCCGATCATCACGAACAGGTCCGCGAAATCCGGTTTCTGCGACAGCAACTCGGAGAACTCGTCGACGATGACGAACAGCGCCGGCAGCGGATCGAGCTGAGCGCCCGCCGCCCGCGCCTTCTCGTACTCGGTGACGTTGGCGAAATTGCCCGCCGCGCGCAGCAACTCCTGGCGCCGGTTCATCTCACCGGCCAGCGCGTCCTTCATCCGGTCGACCATCGAGAGTTCTTCCTCGAGGTTGGTGATCACCGCCGCGACATGCGGCAGCGGATCGAGCCCGAGGAAGGTGGCGCCGCCCTTGAAGTCGACGAGCACCAGGTTGAGGTAGTCCGGCGAATGCGTGGTGACCAGCGACAACACCAGGGTGCGCAGGAACTCCGATTTACCGGAGCCGGTGGCACCGATGCACAATCCGTGCGGGCCCATACCGTTCTCGGCCGACTCCTTGATGTCGATCTCGACCGGCGTGCCGTCGGGGGTGACGCCGATCGGCACCCGCAGCCGTTCCCGCGCGGTACGCGGACGCCATACCTTCGACGCCTCGATCTGCGCGGCGTCGGGGATCTTGAGCAACGCCATCAGGCCCGGATCGGACCTGGTCTCATCGCCGAGGCTGACGATCTGGGCGGCAGTGGCGATGCGGTAGCGGGCCAGGCCGCGACCGAAGGCGGTGGCTTCGGCAACGCTGACCTCGTCGGCGGTGGCGAACTTCTCGATGCCCGCCGCGCTGCGGGCGCTGACGTCGCCGTCGGCCACCACCAGTTGCAGGCCGCGACGCACCGCGAGCCCGTCCTCGGGTGCGGTGAGGTCGAGCACGGTCACCGAGTCCAGGCCGGATTCGCTGACCAGGCGTTCGGTGCCGTTGACGTAGCCGTCGTCGATGACGACGACCAGGTGCAGCCTGCCCTGCGTCGGCTGCGGGTTGCGCATGAACCGGCCGCGTTCGATCAGCTCCGCCGACAGCGCGGTTTCCAGTTCACCCAGCGAGCCGTACATCATCCGGGCCGAGCCCATGCCGTCGCGCATCGTCGGATGTTGCAGGTGCGGAAGCCATTTCGCCCATTCCCAGTTCGGGCCGTCCGGGTCGGCGCAGACGATGGCGATCGCGACGTGATCGGGGCCGTGGAAGGCGGCCAGTTCCATCAGCATGGCGCGCACCAGGGTGCGGGCCTCCTCGATCTCGCCACCGATATTGATGGCGGGGAAGGCGCGCAGCGAAACCGCCGTCGGCAGCCGGTGCACCACCGAATGGGTGCGCACGAACCGGCGCAGCGCCACCGTCGACACCGGTTCGAGGTCCTCGAGCGGGCCGGTCTCCGGGCGCGCCAGTTTGGTGGCGAGCCGGTGGCTGCCGATGCCGACGCGGACGTGCCCGAAGTCCGGGTCGGCCGGGCGGCGTTCCCACATCCGGCGGGTGCCGATCACCGAGCGCAGATCCATCGGCTCGGGGTGACTCCAGGTCAGCGCCTCGAGCTGCTTACTTCCGGTGCGGCGCACATCTTTTCGCATCTGGTCGAGGTAACGGAAGTAGTCCTTGCGTTCCTCGTTGAGCTCGGCCGCCGACTTCGGCCCGCCGCCGCTGCGCATTCCCATCATCATGCCGACCATCGACATGATCATCATCATCGGGAACATCATCATCATCGGATTGGCGAACAGGTTGCGGCCCATCATCGCCATCATCGCGATCATGCCGACGACGGCGACCAGCATCACCACCGGCATCAGCTTGACCAGCAGCGGCGCGGGCAGCGGCCGCGGGATCTCCGGCGGGGAGTTCAATGCGACTTCACCGCCCGGCGCGCGCGGCGGCGCGATCCTCGGGCGACGCACGAAACCTTCGGTAACCATGGCGGTCCGCTACCCCTCTGTTGCTTCTCGATCGAGGTCGGAGATGCCGGCGTCGTCGTCACCGCGGCGGCGGAACGGGATCCACAGCGCGGTGCCGATTCCCAGCACGGCCAGGCAGGTGATCGCGCCGATGGCGGCGATGCGCCGCGGCAGCGGGTCCGGGCCGGGCGGGCGCCACGGCTGCGCCATCGGGCTCGGGACGTCGGCGCCTTCGCTGATCGGCTGATCGGGCAGTTCCGCGGTCAGCGCGGCCACCGGGTCGATCAGGCCGTGGCCGATGCGGTCGTCGCGGCCGGGTCCCGGTGCGTGGGCGGTGCGTTTGATCCGGTCGATCACCTGGGCGGCGGTCAGTTCCGGGAAACGGGAACGCACGAGTGCGGCCAGGCCGGCGACGTAGGGCGCGGCGAAGCTGGTGCCTTCGATGGGGCTGATGCCTTCGGCGGTCTGCACGCCGTCGACCAGGCCGGCGCCACCGGGTTTGCTGTCCAGGGACACGATGTGGCGGCCGATGGCGGCGACACCGATCCACGGCCCGTTCAGTGACAGTTCGGAGACGACGCCGTTCGGGTCGATGGAGGCGACCGAGAGCACGTACGGGTCGAACCAGGCCGGGCTGGCCACCGTCTGCACTCCCGGCCAGCCGGATCCGGTGTTCTGCGCTTTGCAGGCGCCGTCGGTCTGGAGATTGCCCGCCGCGGCGACTACCACGACATTGCGGTCGTAGGCGTACTTCACGGCCGCGCCGAGCGGTTCGTCGACGGTGTCGACTCCCGCTGCGGCACAGGCGACTTCGGAGATGTTGATCACCGTCGCGCCCATGTCGACGGCGCGCACGACGGCCGCGGCGAGGGTGAGCACATTGCCGTAGCCCGCGCTGGCGATGGCGCCAGGGGTTTCTTGTGAACCGCGGCGATCCTTGGCTTCGAACGCCAGGCTCAGCTGCCGGATGGTGAGGATCTCGGCTTCCGGCGCGACGCCCACGAAGGCGTCGTCGGGGCTCGGCCGGGCCGCGATGATGCCCGCGACCAGGGTGCCGTGCCCGTCGCAGTCGACGGTGCCGTCGGTGCCGGAGACGTAATCACCGCCCGCCTGCAATGCGGGCAGCCGGGGATGGCGGTTGACGCCGGTATCGATCACCGCGACCTTCTGCCCGGCACCGCGGCTGAACTGCCAGGCCGAGGGCAGGTCGAGCACGGCCTGGGACACCGGGACCTCGACCGGCGGGCCACCGTTGAGCACCGGTTCGGCGCAGACCGACCGCTGTTCGGTGGGTTCCAGCGGGGCCGGGCGGCCGCTGAGGGCCTGCGCCGCCCCGAGGGCGCCGGGATCGATCTGCGGCGGACCGACGGCGGCAGCCGGGGCGGGCGGGCCGAACACCGACAGACCGAGAACCACCGCCGCCGCGATCACCGCCGACGCCCGCCGCAGCGGGCCGGAGGAACGGACAGATCGGCTCGCGGATGCGGGCATCAGATATTCCGTGCCATCGCGTACACGCCCATGATCCACAGCACCAGCGGGATCACCGTGCAGATCAGCAGATACTCGAAGATCTCACCGGAACGCCGTGTCACCGGGGTGATTTCGATGTGCGGGCCGATCACGCCGAACACCACCACGGCCACCGCGAGCGCCAGCAGCAGACCACCACTGAGCAGCGGATCCGCGCCGCCGAGAGCGAGCCCGGTGAGCAGGGCGGCGACGATGGTCGCGCCGGCGATGATCAATGTGGCGGCCTGGGCGAGATCGGCGAAGGACCGCCCGCGCAGGCACAGGATGATGGCGGTGATCACCGCGAGCGCGATCCCCTGCCAGCGCGAATCGCCCAGCGGGTCGGCGGCGCCGAGCGCACCGGCCACACCGGCGATCGCACAACCGATGAGCAGACCGGTCTGGTACTGGTTGGCCACGCGCGCCCGGCGACCGAGCCCCGCCGCCGACGGCAAGGCGGTGGCGCCGATCGCGCCGATGCCCTCGATGGTCGGGCGCTGTTCGTGATCGGCCGGGTCGATCGCACCGCCCGCGGTGGGCACCGGCGGCACCGGGAGCCGGGCCAGCACCGCCGACAGCCGCGGCACCGCAGAGATCAGCACGATCGCCGCCACCAGCAGCCCGGCGCCGATCTTCGGCAGCGCCGGATCCCACACCATCCGCACCAGCGCCGCCACTCCCCCGCACACCGCGACCGTGAGCGCGGCGGTGAACAGGGTGGCGCCGGTGCCGGTCGCGCGGTAGACGGCGACCGCGGCGACCAACGTCACCGAAAAGCCGAGCAGCAGATGCGGACTGCCGAGATCACCCGGCACGAACAGGGCCGCGCCGCCGAACAACAGCAGCAGCGCACCGAAGGACAACCAGACCGCGGTGAGTTCGTCGTCGTACTTGCGCGCGGCGATGGCGGCGGCCACCGCGGCGCCGATACCGACACCGGTGGCCAGGAACGGGGCCGCGATCCCGAGCCCGTCGGCGCGGCCCGCGGCGAACAGGGCCAGCGCCAGCACGGCCGCCACCACGGAGGCGACCAGGCCGGTCCAGCGCGCGGCGCTCGGCGACCAGCCTCGAAAGTCGTTGGCGGTCAGGCGCGATACCGCATCGATGACGTCATCGAAGAGCGCGGGCGATTCCTTGGCGCTCACCGAACGCAGCACCAGCAGTTCGCCGTCGAAGACCTCGGCCTCGGTGAGCGTGCGGCTGGGTGGGATGGCGTCGCGGCCGAGCCGGGCCAGCGTCCAGTGCCGGGTCTGCAGCGGGGCGCCGCCGTCCTCGGCGTCGACGGGTGCGGGGTTGCGGGACTCGATGAGGGCCACCAGATCGCCCATGAAGGTCGCGATCGGCACGGTGGCCGGCAGCCCGACATCGAGCTGGGTATTTCCCCCGATGACGGAAACCCGGCACAGTTCTGGCTCAGCGGTACCGGCGCCGCTGCTCAACGTCTCGGTCAATTGTCGAACGACCCCAGTTCTTTCCTGCACGTTTCAGACACTCGCGACCGGATTCCTACCCGTCGAACCACCGGAGAGCGACTCCGCGGCACCGGGTCGATATTGCGACCGGACCACGTTGCAACCTACCGGCAGCGAACAATAATGTATCGGACAGGCCATGCCGACGCGATTTATGTCGCGGCCGGGCCGAACTCGTCCGTGTCCGCCGCAGTTATGAAGATTTCGGGGTTTCATGCAATGACCGGCAACCGTCAAGCACAGCGCGCCTTCGATGCCGGAATCCTGTCCCTCGGGCTCAGCATTGACGGGCAGGAATCGACGCGTGATCTCGAGTACGCGAAATTGGCTTTTCAGCGGGCCACCGAATGGGACCCGACCATGTGCGATGCCTGGCTGGGCCGGGCGGCGGCGGGCGAGGTCACCGATGAGGTCATCCGCAATCTGCATCGCACCAGTACGAGCACGCTCTACCGGGAGCAGCGCAGGCTCGGCCTGCCGCCCCGGGCGCTGGCGGGCCGGTTCGTCTCCGGGCTCTACATCGACTATCCGCTGGCCAGCTACACCGAGATCTGGCTCGCCTACGCCGCGAACCTGATCGGCGGCAAGCAGTACGACGAGGCCGAACGGGTGCTCGACGAGCTGGCCGAGTACCGGGCGGGCATGCTGTCGGATCCCGATCGGGAGATCGACGACCGGATCAGCGCCTATATCCGCGGTGTGCTGCATTTCAACACCCAGCGCTGGCCGGATGTGATGTCGGTGCTGGCCGGATCGGCCGAATGGGAGGACCCGTACCTGGCCACCGGCGCGCACGTCATGGTCGGTTCGGCGTGCGCCCAGCTCGGGCTGTTCGGCGAGGCGATCCGGCGGATGGAGCAGGCCGAGAACGGCCCCATCCCGGCGGCGCGGACCACCGCCATGTTCTGCCGCGGCCTGTGCCTGCGCGAAACCGGCAGCGAGGACGAGGCGCAGGCGCTGTTCGAGCAGGTGTATTCGCAGGCACCGGACTTCACCGCAAACACCGAGGCCATGCGGGACAAGACCTACCGCATCACCATCACCACCAAGGAGTCCATCGACGCCCGCACCGACCGCTGGGATCCGGCCTCGGCGCCGTCGGTGGAGCAGCTGCAAACCGCCGACGCCGAGGACCGGGCCAAGAAGATCCTCACCGAGGCCCGTGCCGAACTCGATCGCCAGATCGGCCTGACGGCGGTGAAGACGCAGGTCGCGAAGCTGCAGGCGACGGCGCAGCTGGCCAAGATCCGCGCCGAGAAGGGCATGGCCAGCGTGCCGCGCGGCAACCACCTGGCCTTCACCGGACCGCCGGGAACGGGCAAGACCACCATCGCGCGGGTGGTCGCCAAGATCTACTGCGGTGTCGGTCTGCTCAAAACCGACAAGGTCGTCGAGGCCAAGCGCATGGATTTCGTCGGCCAGCATCTCGGTAGCACGGCGATCAAGACCGACAAGCTGATCGACACCGCGATGGACGGCGTGCTGTTCATCGACGAGGCCTACACGCTGATCCAGACCGGCCTGTCCGGGGGCGACGCCTTCGGTCGTGAGGCGGTGGACACGCTGCTGGCCCGGATGGAGAACGACCGTGACCGGCTGGTGGTGATCATCGCCGGCTACGACGGCGAGATCGACCGGCTGCTCGCCGCCAACGACGGCCTGGCCTCGCGTTTCGCCAAGCGCTTGCAGTTTCCCTCCTACACCCCGCCCGAGCTGGGGCAGATCGGCAAGCTCATCGCCTCCTCCCGCGATTCGGAGCTGTCCGAGGACGCGGTGCGGCTGCTGGAGCAGGCCTGCGAGCGGCTCTACAACTCCGAGCGCACCGATCAGAGCGGCCAGCCGCGCCGTGGCATCGACCTGGCCGGCAACGGCCGCTTCGTCCGCAATGTGATCGAGGCCGCCGAGGAGGAGCGCGAGTTCCGGCTGGCCAACGACGAATCGCTGGATCTGACCGCGGTCGACGAATCCGTGCTGATGCGGATCGAGGCGCCCGATATGGAGGCCGCGCTGGCCGGGGTGCTGTCCTCGCTCGGGGTGTCGTAGCCGGTCAGTTGTGCTGCGGCAGTATGTCGTGCCTGGTCAGGGCGTCGCTGGGAGCGAGGGTCGGGCCGGGTACGAGCTGGCCGACGATGGCCCACGGCGCGGGCTCCGGTGAATCGCCGAGGCCGAGCACCATAGCGGTGTCGATATCCGGGATGCCGTAGCGGATGCCGTTATCGGCCACGTAGAACAGGCTTCCGCGCCGCGGGCTACCCGGTTCCATGCCGGTGACGTGCACGAACTCCCCCGACGACGGGCGCAGATAGGCCTGATCGATCCGGTCGCCGGAGCCGTCGGCGGTGGCCAGCGCGACCGGTTGCGCGCCCTCGGGCAGCGGCAGCCTGGCACCGACCAGCAGCGCGGCCGAGGCGCGATCGGTGGGTCCGTCGACGGCGTCGGCCTCACCCTGATCGGTCTTCGACCAGGACACACAGGTGACCGGCGCGTCCTCGGCGGACAGGATGGCCGGCACGGCGGCCGGGAAATGATCGACCGGCAGCTGCGACAGCACGGGGATGCCGGTGAGCACGTCCGGCGGCACGGTCTCGATCTGGCTCATGCCCTGCGAGTTCGCGGTGCGGATGAGTTCGGCGGTGAACTCGGAGATGTGTTGCACACCCTCGCTGAGTACCACATACAGCTCGGCCCGCCCCTGCTTACCGGTGGCCGCGACCGAGATGACGCCGCCGACCGGAACATTCGAGAGCGCGCCGGGGCCGGGCTTGCCCGCGTTCGGAATCTGCGGCGGCGCGATCGGCGGCACCGGGGTCGCCGCGCCGAGCAGGCCCGCGCCCACCGGACGCGGGCGTTCCCCGTTGAGGTCGAGCGCCCGCGCGAGCACACTGTCGTCCAGGTCGATTTCGGCGCGTTTGCCCTGGTAGACCAGGTAGGTGCGGTCCGAGCGGCGCACCAGCAGGGCCTCGTCGGGCTGGGCGCGGCGGATGCGTTCGCTCAGCTCGGGACGCGCGGCCAGGACCGTGGTGTCGACCCCGGAGGCCGCGGCCGCGCTGCCGGTGATGGACAGCTCGACGGTGTCGCACAGCGTCCAATCGGACCGGTCGCCCTGCGCCGAACCCGGCAGCGCCGAGGGCGCACCCGGGATGCCGAGCAGCGGCCCGCGCGGCATGGCGGCGAGCTTGTCGTCCTTGACCGAGGTGGGGGATTCGCTGCTTCCGCTGATCAGACGGGCCGAGGCCAGGTTGAGCACCGGATGCAGGGTGGTGCCGCCGTCGCTGCCGGCGACGACGACGTAGAGCGCGCCGCTGTCCTTGCCCATCACGATCTTCGCGTCACCGATCGCGCCCTGCGGGCGGATGAACGCCAGGATCGCCGCGCCAGCGACAACCAGCAGTCCGAGCACCGCCCCGACCAGCAATGAACGCAGCTGTGAGCGCATCGGATCGTGCAGCATCCGCACATCCCGGCGCACCAGCGCGTGGTCGAGCCTGCGCAACAGGAATCGATATCCGTTGACCTGCTGCCGGGTGGTCAGCTGTGCCGGCACATGGCCTCCATAGAACTGGGTTCTCCCCTCACTCGAGCAATTACAGTATCGGCCGAAACGGCGGTGTCAATCGACGCGGTGCGCGGCCGCCCGGGGTCGTTTCCCCGCACCGCGATTTCACTCGCGGCGCGGTATTGTAAAAGTTCTCCAGATCCCCGGAAAACACAAACTCCGGCCACAGGAATTCGAACCCAGGGCTACTAATAGTGAACGTGGTTGTAAACGAACGGGAAACCGGAGCCGACAATTCGGCGGGAAACTCATCCGGGGAAATTCGATCGGACATCGCGGTGAACGCGACGTTACATGATCCCGAATTCTGGTTGTTCCGTCATATTCCGCTGCGGCGCATGGTTCCGCTGGCATTGCTGGCCGCCGCGGCGGCCTGGGTGGCGCTGGTCTTCGACGCGCCGATCGCCGCCGTCGCCGGAATAGGCGCCGCGGTGCTGTTGCTCGGCGCGGTGCCGGTGCGGCGGGCGGATCCGCGCAATCTCGCCGGGATGGTGGCGACGGCCCTGGCGTGGCGGTGGCGTCGTGCCCGGCCGGGTCCGGCCGACGGCGGTGCCGAACCGTTCGACGTCACCCTGCCCGAGGGCGGCAGTTACGGTGTGCGCTGGGACAACGACCTGCTGGTCACCATGCTGCGCATCGATCCGCCACCGGACGCGATGACATTGCTGCGGCGCGGATCGCTGAGCACCGATCAGGTGCTGCCGCTCACCGAGATCGGTAAATGCCTGAGCCAGTTCGACATCACGCTCACCTCGATCGACGTGATCAGTACCGGCGCACGCACCGCGGGCAACGGCGTGGTGGCCCAGCTCTACGACCGCATCCTCGGCCCGCTGCCCGCCATCGCCCATCGCACCGTCTGGCTGGTGCTGCGGCTGGATCCGCTGGCCAACGCGGAGGCGGTCGACAATCGTGGCGGCGGGCGCACGGGCAGCCTGCGCACCGCCATCATCGCGACCCGGCGGGTCGCCAATCGGCTGGCCGCTCAAGACATCTCGGTGTCGGTGCTGACCGCGGGCGAGATGAACGCGGCGGTGCGCCGGATGTGCTGGGGTGTGCCGCTGGATCAGTTCACCGAGACGCAGAACTCGCTGGTCCATGGCGAGCTGCGGCTCACCAGCTACGAGATCGGCCCGGAACTGATCGGTTCGCGCGGCTTCGCCGACATCTGGGCAACGCCCAGCCTCAACACGATGGTGACGGTGCGGCTGCGTCCCGGCGTGCAGCGTCCCGGTGTCGACAAGCGGGCCGAATCGCCGCCGATCACCCTCGGCGCGCTGGTGCGCTTCGACACACTCACCGAGCTCGACGCACCGCCGGTCGCAGGGCTGCGGCCGTTGCGTGGCAGGCAGTTCCGCGCGCTGCTGGACACGCTGCCCGCGCAGACGGTGGTGCACGACAGCGCCGCGGACTATCACGGCCCGCTCAGCGCCCTCACCGGTATCGCGGTGCCCACCGGCGGGTGCGGGCAGCTCATCGGCGCCGATCATCGCGGCCAGGGCATCGCGGTCCCGCTGATCGGTGACGGCACCCGCCACCTCGAGGTGATCGGCAAACTAGACCTGGCCCAGCAGGTGATCCTGCGCGCCATCGCGCTCGGGGCGCATGTGGTGGTGCACACCGGCAGGCCGGAGGCCTGGCAGACGATGGTCGCCAATGTCGGTGCGCCGCATTCGCTGTCACTGGCCACTCGGTTCGGAGCCAGTCAGCAGCACGGCCCGGCCACCACCCAGCCGGGCGCCGGATTCAGCACCGCGACGGTGGTGGTGTTCGACGGTATCGCGCCGACCGCGTTGACCGGCGGGGCGACCATCGTGCGGGTGCGTGGACCGCACGAACCCGACGGCGATTTCGACGCCGACGTCACGCTGATCCAGGATCCCGCCGCCCCCAACCGCATCACCGTGCGCACCTCCACCGCGCAGGCCACGGTCAACATGGTCACCACCCCGGACGAGATGCGCTACATCGGCGAATCGCTGGCCGCCGCACGCTGAGTCGCCCCGCACCGCAGACAGATCGGCCCGCAACGCAGACAGCCGGCCCGGTATTCACCGGACCGGCTGTTCGGCGCTGACGCGTCGTGCTCGCCCGCTGCGTCTTACACGCCCGCGAAGCCGTCGCCGATCTTGCCGTCGGTGCCGAGGGCGCGGTGCAGGGCGCTCTCCACCGCGGCGGCGACGTTGTCCAGGATCACCAGGGTGTCCTCGAACTTGGCGTCCCAGTCCTTGTGCACAGCCTGGAAGCCGTTGTAGGCCTCGTTGCCCTCCCAGGCGACGGCCAGCGCGCTGCCGGCGTCGGCCATGTCACGGGCGTTGTCGGTCAGTGCCTTGCGGAACCCCTGCAAATCGTGGAACAGGGTGGTCATCGCGGTCTTGTCGTATTCCATCAGAACCCTCCGGATCAGTTGTGTAGCTGGTGGTTACGGCCGATGCCCCGGGGGCGGCCGTCAGATCTTGATGTAGTTGAACTCGTCTTCGCCTTCGGCGTCGATCCGCTTGAAGGTGGCGCTACCCTCACCGACCAGCTCGGTCATCCGGTTCAGCACGCCGTTGAGCTCGGTGGCCTCGGTGTTCCACCGGTCGGCGGCGGCGTTGAAGGCGTTGCGGGCGTCGCCCTCCCAGCCGCGGGCCGCGTTGACCTCGTCGGTGATCGCCTTGAGGGTGAACTTCATGCCCTCGACGGCGTTGGCCATGTCGCCCTGGGCCTTGTCGGCGGATGAATGATCGGCGTAAACCATGATCGAACCTTTCGTGTTGTGATTTCTGTACCCGGAAGGTGCCGGTCGGGGCACCGCCGGGGAGAGTGGCGGGCTACTGCACGCCCTGCGGGTCTACTGCGGCAGCCACCTTCCCCCGGGCAGTGCTTCGACCAGGGCCGAGATCGCTTGCGCGATCCGGTGATCAGTGCCCGGTGTCACCGTGGACCAGACCTGCTGATCCGCTGCGAACCCGGGCGCGGCGACGAGGCGACCGTGCCCGGTGTCGTATACCGCGACCGCCGCGGGCGGCCGGGTCGTCACGCCGTCGATGTGGGCGTAGGCCACGATCTCGGCGTAGGCATGGCAGGACGCGAAGGCCAGTCCGTAGCGGGGTGCGTCCCGGTCGGCGACGCCGAGCGCGTAGAGCGCGTCGGCGTATTCGGCCGAGGTCTGCGCGGCTTCGAGGCGTTGGCTCAGTTCGGTGGCCGGCGCGCTGAACACCGCGACGTCGGCGGGGGTGGCGGGGCCGAGTGCGGCAAGCACGGGGCGGGCCAGGGTGGCGCCGGAGCCGTCGGACCAGACGGTGCCGATGTCGTAGTCGTCGCCGGTGCGCACAGCGAGGGCGTGGTGTTCGCCGCGGCGGGCCAGGCAGATGCGGATCGGCGCGGCGCCGGTGAACACGCGGGCGACCAGTTCGCGGTCGGGCTGGGCCAGGGTGAACAGGGCGTCGGCCAGGTTCGGCTCAACCTCGCCGTAGGAGTCGATGACACCTGCGCCGGTGAGTTCGGTGACGGCGCGGCGCTGGGCCTGGGCCCATTCGTCATAGGAATCGTGCTGCGGCGCGACCGACAGCACCTGCGGCAGGGTCTGTACTCCGAGCCGTTCGGCGACGGCGAGCAGGCCGTCGTTGGTCACCAGCGTCATGACGCGCCTCCCGGTGCGGTGCGGCCGGTCTGCGGCGCGGCCGGTTCCGGTGCGCCGAGGACCGCAGGGGCCGAGACGATGCCGAGGTTGTCGCCGAGCACGTCGGTGCCCGCGTCGCCCGCCCTGGACTGGTATTCCTCCTCCTGCGCGCCCGCCGCGGCCGCGAAGGGCGAACCGGGTACCAGCGGCACCGTGCCGTGCGAGGCCGGAACCTGCTGCGGTGCCACGACTTCCACGGTTTCGGTGGTGGCCGACTCGGTGAACGCCGCGGCCTGGTAGGTGGTCTTCGCCCGTGGGATCGGGCCGAGTCCGCCACCCCCGGGAGCGAACATGCCGGGTGTGACCGGCGGCAGCGCGGCGGGCGTGGCAGATTGGGGCGCGGCAGAGGGGACCTGCTCGGCTTCCAGGGCCGCGGCGGGCACGATGACCGGCGGCGGCTGCTGGGCCCACGGCCGGGCGAGTGGTTCACTGGCCGACTCGTAGCCGCGCATCACCCGCGATGCGGCGGCCTTGGCCGCGTCGGCGTCGGCGTCGGTGGTGGCCGCGACGGCCTGAATCGGTGCGCCGAGGGCGGATCCGACCTGTTCCAGCAACCGCTGGATCTCCTGGATGGCCTGGATCTCCGCGCTGTTGGGCATGGCCAGCCGGGCCACTTCATACGCCGCGACCTGGGTTTCGGCCCGCACCGCATTGTTGGCCGCGGCGGCGGCCGCCTCGGTGAGCCAGTCGCGCAACCGCGACACCTTGTCCAGCACCTCACGGCTGGTGCCCGACTGCCAGACCCCGCGCAGCCCGAGCACCACACGCTCGAAATCGACCACCGCCGTGCCGAGTTCGGCCGCCAGCTGCACCCAGGCCGCGGCAGCCTCGGCCATCGGCAGCGATCCGGGCCCGGTGCCGAGTTCACGGGCCAGCCGGTCGGGCTGACGCGCCTCCCAGACCACCCCGGTGAACCCGGGCTGCGGTGGTTCGATCATCACAGAACTCCGTGTGCCGCCCGGTCGAGCTAGGCCGCTCCACGCGCGGGCAGATCGAAGCCCGTGGCGCTGTCGCTTTCGGACCGGCCGAATTCGGTGATCTGGCTGCGCAGCACGGCGGCCAGCTTGCGTAGCTCGTGGATGCCTGCGGCGGTGCTGTCGGCGAAGGACACCGCGACGTCGTTCATCGTCTGCGCGGCCGCCCGCGACACCTCGTCGGCACCGGCCGGTTCGACCTTCAGCGCGGCTTCCCTGCTGGTCAGCGCCTGCTCCAGCCGGTCGGCCAGACCATCGAGTTCGCGCGCGGCCGCGCCCGCGCCCGCGGCATCGAATTGGACCCCATCGAAATCCACACCACTGCGGACCATGACAACCTCCTGGATCGGACCGTGCTGACTGCGTCAGAGGGTGAGTTCTTTGTCGGGTGGTGCTTCGGACTGTGGTTCGGCCGCGCCGACCACCGGCAGCGAGACCCCCTCGATATCGCCGACGACCTCGTCGCCGTGCTGGCCGGACACCAGGTAGTTCGGCATATCGCCGGAGTCGCCCGCCCCGCGGACGCCCGCGGCGGCGCCGGCCGCACCGGCGGCGCCCATCGGCATCATGGCCGGACCGGTGGCGCCGGTTGTCGCTGCCGAGCGTCCACCGGCCAGCGCCGCCTCGCCGGACGATGCGGCACCGAGTCCGCCGACGGCGCCGGGGACGGCGCCCAGACCCGCGGTCCGGGTGCCCGGCCATGGGCTCAGCGGTGCGGCGACCGGGCCGCCGCCGCCTCCGACACCGCCGCCACCGACGCCGCCGCCACCGGCGCCCGCATGACCCTTGCCGGGCTCGCCGTCCTTCTTCTCGGCCGGATCCTTCTCGCCGTCCACCGGTTTCGGCGCCAGCAGCGAGGTGTTGGCGGCGGCCAGCTGTCCGATGGACTGGGCTCCGGTACTGGCCATCGTCATCAGCGGGGTCACCATTTGCAGCAGCTGCATGACCTGCTGCATCGAGTCCACGCCCTTGGGCGCCCCGGTGACGGCGACCTTCTTCCCGGCCTCGGTCATGTTCCCGGAGTGGCCGAGCAGCTCACCGCGGGTCTTGGCCACCACGGCCGTCGCCGAGGCCAGCGCCTCGGTGGTCGCGGCGACCATGAACATCTGCCCGCCGGGGGTGGCGAGCAGCGGGGCCGAGGCCACCATCGTGGTCAGGTATTTGGCGATGATCGCGGTCAATTCGGCGCCGCCGACCGCCACCGAGGTCGCCGCACCGGCGAGCACCGTCTTCTCGTTGGTGCTCTGCGCGGCCAGTTCGGCGCTGTCGGCTTGCGCGTCGGCGGCCTTGCCCGCGGCGCTGCTGGCGCCCATGCCCTGCCAGATCGTCATCACCGCCTGCAACGCCGAGGTCCCGAGCTGCATCGCCGTGGTGAGAGCGGTGTTGACGGCCTGGAAGACCTGCATCGGATCCGGTCCGCCGCCCGGTGGCGGTGCGAGCACGCCGGTGCCGAAGCTGCTGGCCAGATCCGTCAACGGACGGGCCAGCGCGGCGATATCGATCACCGGCATCGGCGGGAACTCCGGCAGCGGCGGGATCGCGGACAGATCCGGCAGCGGCGGCAGACCCATATCCGCGAGGATGTCGTTCACCGGCCGATCGATATGGGGCGCGAGGGCGCTGCCCCGGAGCAGATCGACGACGGTGGGGTCCAGCTCCGGATTCATTGCAGCGGCGCGGTCGCCGCACCGAGTTCGGCGATGGCGGCGGCGTCGGAGGCCTCGTAGGCCGCGGCGCTCTGATGCGCGGTGACCGCCGTCGCGGCGTGCACGCCGGCCAGTTCCATCACCGACGACAGGTGGTTGCCCTGCGCGATGGCGTAGGACACCAGGAATTCCTGCCCGATCAAGCCGAACACGGGGGCCGCGACGGCCATGGTCGCGGCCTGGTCGACGCTGCCCGCGGTGGCCACGCTCGTCGCCATCGCCGCTGCCGCGTCGCCGTAGCGACGGATCGCGTCAGGTGTTGCTACGAGGTCGCTCATCGTACTCCCCGATCCGGTGATGCTGGATGTTTGGCGCGAATCCCCCCACCGAGCGGAAGCTTCGGTGTGAGCTCTTGCGAAAAACTATGACCGGTCAGGGTGAACGTGACGTGTCTACCCGCTGACTTCTTCGTTGAATGACACGACGATTTCGGCGCGCCGGGCAAAGGCCGCCCTGGCCGCCGCTGCGGCGGTACTCACCAGCCGCTGCTCGAACTCGGACGGTGTCAGCTCCGAGATCGCCGTGGTGAACTGGAGATTCACCAGCGCGCCGTTGCCGTCGACCTCTGCGGTGACGGTCCCGTCCGGTGCGGTTTCGCTCGCGCGGACCGCGGCCATGTCGTCGGCGAGATCGCGCATGCGGTACAACCGCCGGCGAACGCTGGCTTCCAGTTCGTCCATAGATTCAAACACGAGGCGAATTCCTCTCCCGCACAGTTATTCCCACTGATGAAAATCAGCAGGTCAGACCGAGCGAAGCCAGCTGCGCGGCTCGGTGTCGTAGTCCTGCTCGTCGGCCATCTCCTGCGCGGCCACCTCCGCCGCGGTCGGCAGCCCCATCAACGCCAGCATGTCCTCGGCCACGCCCGCTTCTTCCAGCTGCGCCCGGCGCGCGAGCCCGGCCCGGCTCGCGGCCTGCTTGCACAGCCGCAGCACCTCCGCCGCGAGCGCGGTCGGATCCCCCCGCAGCTCGTTTCGCTCGATCGAAATGCCCACCGGCAGCCCCTGTTCGGTGGTCCGCACCGCGATCGCGCCGGTACGGGAGGTGGCGGTCCATTCGGCCGGGCCCTGCTCCTGCTCACTCATCGCCGCATCCCTTTCTCACGCGCGCTCGTCCTTGATCGCCCGGATCACCGCGGCGACCCGGGTATTGATCGCGTTGACCAGATGTTTGCGGTCGGCCGGTCTGGCCACCGGCGGTGTCTCGTCACCGATGACGTAGCGGCCGTCGTCTTCGAGATCGCGCCAGCGCAGCCGGTGTTTGGTGATCCCGCGCGGGCCGAAGATCGAAAAGCCCTGCACCACATCGATGGTCCCGTAGCTGGGTGCGGGCGTCGCCAGAAAGGTGGCGCCGCGCTGGCCGACCGAATCGTCGAAGGAGTCGTGCACGGCGGAGGCGCCGTAGGAGTGGTCGAGTTCCTCGCCCGGGTTCTCCGCGGGCAGCACCACATCGCGCTGCTTGCCGGGCTCGGCTTCCGGCATCTTGGCGACCAACTCCTGTGCCAGGCTCACCGCCTCACATTCGGTGACGGTGAAACCACCGCTGTGCCAGTAGGTTTCGCCGGGCAGCTGCTCGATGATGTAGCCGGTGTTCTGCCGGCGGGTGCCGTGCAGCCGCACCAAGCCCTTCGGTTCGCGCGGTGCGCGGCCGTCGCCGCCGTTGATCACGATCTGCAGATCCGGGTCGGCGATCGCTTCCAGCACCGGGTCGAAGGAGGAGCCGAGCCTGCGCTGAACCTCGTCGCGGGCGGCGAGCTTCTCGGCCTTGAACCGTTCGGGATCCTCGGTGCGCCCGGTGTAGAACAACGGGAACGGCAGCCCACCGCGCCCAAGCGACTCCCACAGCACGACGAACTCGATATCGCTGAATTCCCAGGTCCGGTTCATTTCTCCACAACAGGTTTGGCCACCACCGGCGCATCGCCCAGTGCTTCTTCGATGTGTTCGACGGAGTCGAGGTAATCGGCGCGCTTGTGCTCCTTGGCACCCTGCTGACCACCGCCGGCACCGGCGCCGGCCGGGCCCATGCCGCCGGGAGCGCCGGGAGCGCCGGCGATGGGCGCCAGGCCCGCGCCACGCATCGCACCGGCCGCGATACCGGCGGCCGAGGCGCGTGGGAACAGCTTCGACGCCTGGGTCTGCGCGGGTTCTTTCGGGAGTCCGCCGAGGCCACCGGCACCGGCGCCGCCGCCCGCGCCACCACCACCGACGCCCTTGCCGCCGCCGAGCCCGCCCTTGAGGTTCGGCAGGTCCTTGCCCAGTCCGGACAGCGCCTGCGGCAGCCCGGCCAGACCGGCCTGCTGCATCGCCTGCTGGGCGGCCTGCTGAGCTTGCTGCAACCCCTGCTGGGCGGCTTGCTGCGCCTGCTGCAAGCCCTGCTGGAGCGCCTGCTGGGCTTGTTGCGCGGCCTGCTGGGCCGCCTGTTGCTGAGCGCGCTGCTCGGCCTGCTGCTGTGCCTGTTCCTGCTGCTGTCGCAGCTCGGCGGCCTGCCTGCGGGCCTCGGCGTCGGCCTGTTTCTGCGCGGCTTCCATATCGCGTTGCTGCTGGGTCAGCGCCCGCTGATCCTTGGCGAACTGGGCCAGGCTCGCCTGCTGCTGTTGCTGTGCGGCGGAACTACCTCCGCCGCCATTGCCGCCACCGTTGTTGCCGCCGCCATTGTTTCCGCCGTTGTTACCGCCATTGTTGCCGCCCGGGTTCCGGCGGTCGTCGTTCGGCATCTGCACGGCGTCGGTCGGCTTGGGCATGATGGGAATCGCGGACGCGCAGGCGGCGATGCCCGGCTCGTACCAGTTCGCGTAGACCTGCCTGGCCAGTTCGAGCTGGGCGTGCTCCTGGTCGTCGGGGGTGTAGGCCACGCTCTTGTCGGGCATGCCGTAGACGGTGTTGGCGGTCCAGCCGGAGGCATTGACGAGGTTGTCGCTGAGCTGCTGCATCGCGGTGAGCAGCTTGCCGCTGTTGTTGGTGTAGAGCCGGACCGCGCGGGCGGCACCGTCGGCGCCGGTGCCCTTCCAGCGGTCGGAATCCATCAAGCCCTGGATACTCTGGTCGAAGTTGGAGAATCCGGATTGCAGCTGCAACTTCATCCGGTACCAGTCACCGCCGGCCACCGCGATGAAGGCCGGTTTGCCCCGGATCTGATCGCCCAGCCACCACAGCTGGTTGAAGTTCAGGGTCTGGGCCGGCGGCACCGTCACCGAGAATCCTTGGGAGCCTTCGCTTCCGGCGAGGTCGAGCAGACTGTCGGGAAGACCGCCGTACTTCGAATCCTTGTTCTGGTAGTTGCCGAGGTTCGGGATATCGGGCGAGATGTCGACCCAGCGGCCGTCATACATCTGCTCCTGCTCGACGTGCTTGATCAGATCGCCGGCATTGCTGGTGCGCACCATCGAGTCGAAATGGCCCTTGCCGTCCAGATCGGTGCCCTCGTACAGCTTTCCCGCGATGACGAACGACTCACCGAGGTCGGTGGCGATGCGCTTGTGTTCCTTCATCACCTCGTCGCGGAACTCCGCGGCGATCTCGGCGAACTTGTTCGCCAGCCGCACCGCGCCGGGGAAGTGACCGAGGCCATCGATCTTCAGCACATCGTCGAGGCTGCCGGTCACCATATTGAGCACGTCGACCAGATCGGCGCAGTAGGACGCGGCATCGGTGGCGACGTCCTTGGTGAACACCAGCCCGCCGTTGCCGGCTTGGGTGCGGAGGTCGCCCCATGGATTGTTCTCTCCGGCCATCGGCACAGCTCCTTCCCACTCGCTGTCCACACGGTGCGTGATCATCCCGTGGAGAAACTGAACGGCAGGTAGCCGCGCGATGAATCATGCTCGGGCCGAGCGTTTCCGCCCGGGTCAGTAGTCGACCGAGCGGTGCCGCTGCTGGAAGCGCCGCTCGAACTCGGCGATGTAATCCGACGGGGCGACCGAGGAGCTGGACTGTTCCAGGACTCCGTCGTCAGCGAGGTAGAAGATGGTGCGGCCGACGGCGATGTCATCGGTTCCCACCGGCACGAACACCATCCAGCCGACGCTGATCCGCTCGGCGACCAGCTGATGCGGCGGATAGCCCGCGGTGTCGGCGCCGGAGTCGGCAAGATGCGAGCGCACCCGTGCCAGCGCCTGCTCCTGCGGCATCGGTTCGGGCAGCGAGAGCGCGACACCGGCCAGGGTGAGCTGGTAGAAGGCGCTGTCGATATCGAAATCGCCGTCGTCGCCGAAGACTTCGATCAGCGTGTCCCTGGTCGCGACACCGACCTCGGCGGCCGACAGCAGTGCGGCGACCGCACGCCGGTCACGCTCACCCGGCTCGGCGGTGATCAACCGCAGCACCACATCCACCACCGTGTCGGAGGTCCAGAACCCCGGCACCGCCTCGGCGATCCCCTGCGCGCCCGGCGATTCGCCGCAATACCAGTGACCGCTGTCCCACCAGTAGCAGAACGAGAGCAACCCAGTGGACGCGCGCGCGTTGAGCACCGGATTCGCGACCCACTCGGGCGCACCGGCATACAGCTCGGGCAAGGCCGCATTCCCGTTGTAGGCGGCGTCGAGATCGGGGGCGTTCCAGACCCCGCCGGAGAGCACCGCCCGTCCGCCGGGCAAGGCGTAGAGGGTGGCGCCGCTGCGCCGGGAGCCCTCGAACATGCCCAGCGACGGCAGGATTCGCGGACCCCACTGCGAACCCGCCGCGACGAACGCGGCCGACAGCACCGCCCACCGCGCCCACATCAGCGGGAACTCCGGCAGCTCGCGATCGGCGAGTTCACCGCGGATATCGCGGGCACGGTCAGCCCGGGCCTGGGCGGCGGCATCGCCCGGCGAGCGGGACTGGCGGTCGCCATGGGCGAGATGGGCGGCCAGCCACACCGGCAGTGAGCGGCGCGGATAGACCCGCAGATCCTCGGCATACGCCTGCGGCGGGAACAGCTGATCCTGCGGGAACGGTTCGTCGCCGTAGTCGTAGTCGACCTCGAGCTCACCGCCGGCACCGAGCGTCAACAGCAGACGCCACCAGGGACCGTCACCGAGCTGCGCGGATTCGTGGCGCTGACGTCGCACCAGCTCCAGCACCTCCGTCGACGGCTGTGCACCGATCGAATGGTCCTGCTCGTCGATGTAGAAGACCTGGCCGAGTTCGGCAGCCGCCGTCAGGGCGAACAGGGCGGTCAGCCGTTGCCAGCCCGCGGGGGCGGCGGCGGCCAGTGCGCGGGCGATCTGGCGGGTGAGTTCGGTGGCGCGTTCGGCCGGGTCGGCGGCGGGCGGGGTGGGGGTGGGGTCGAGGGTGAAGCCGACGTCGGGGTCGTCGTCGGTGTCGGTGGGGGTGTCGGCGTCGGGGTCGGCGGGATTGTCGGCAGCAGTGGCGCGAGCGGTGTCGTCGGCAGCGGCGTCGGCGGAGGTGGCGGCGGCAGCGGTGGGGGCGTCAGCGAAGGCGGCCGCCGCAGCGGTGCCTTCCGCCGCAGCGTCGGCGGGCCGCGCGCCGGGCTCCGAATTCGCGGAGGGGTGTTCGCCTGCCGGCTGCTCGTGGGCCGGTTCCGGCTGGTCGGCGGGGTTGTTCACTCGCGGCACTCTCCTCGTCTGCGCGCCCGATGACCGGGTAGCTCGAAGCGGTCATACCACCGCAGGTGAAACGGAGCCGGAACAGCCGGTGACGGCGAACCGACCCGGCCGGCATTCAGTTCTGCCGCGCCAAGCCCAGGGCAGGCAGGTCCAACGGACGATTTCCGTCGCTCTCATCCCACGCGACATACGACAGGGCGGCCGGGTTCGCGATCCCGAACGCGTCGCGCAGACCCTCCACGATCATGGCGGCCAGTTCGCGATAGCGAGCCGAAGGCAGCGGCCACGGCCATTCGACCCACCAGTTGTCGGCGTGGTCGGCGTCCGGGGGCTGCCAGCCTGCCGCCGTCAGGATCCGCGCGCCCTCGGCTCCTGCCCTGGCCTCGGGGCTCAGCCAGCGATCGCCGACCAACTCCGCCCAGATGCGGTCGTCGAGTTGACGCAGCTGAGCGAAGCGCGGCGACTCCACTCGGTCCTCGCCGATGCGCAGCACCGAACCGGCGCCGAGCCGCATCATCTCGGCGGCCAGGCCCGTACTCAGCTGCGCCCACTCCGTCACAGCAGTCCCTGTTCCTCGAGCTCGACGTTGCGGTCGTCGCGGGCGAGCCTGGTGTTGTCGACCAGCTTCAGCACCACCGAGACCGCCAACTCGTGCAGCACCAGCGTGTGGCCGGTACCCGCCCATCGCAGCTGCGGGAACTCGCCGGGGATTCGGGCCGTCGGTGCGCCGAGCGCCTGAGCGAGGGCCTCGCCCATCGCCGCGAACGCGTCGCGGATGCGTTCGCGGCCGGCTGCCGACTCTTCGGCGAAATCTGTCACCCGGGCCTCGATGACCTCGGCTTTTCCTTCCTTGCCCCGGATCTCACCGCTGCCGAGACCGAAACCGGTGTCGAGCATGACCCAGTTCGCGTCGCTGTGCAGCACCCGCCAGCCGAACTCGGTGGCGAGCTGCGGGCCGTCGGCCACCTGCCACGACCAATTCAGCGACCGCAACCGTGTGCCGAGCGCGGCGATCTCGGCACCGGACATCGCATGCCATTGCGTCATCGACTCGTTCCCGTCCGCAGTCATCGGGTCTGCCCGCGCCGGTCGAGTTCCTCGATCTTGCGGGCCAGCGCTTCCCTGCGCTCGCGGGCATTGGTGCCGTCGAGCTGGCCGGCGAAAGCTGCGCGGGCGGCGGCGACCAGATCGTCGGGCACCTCCGGGTGGGCGCGGGCGATCGCCCACAAGGCGTCCTCGGTTTTCATATCGAGGCCGGTGGCGGAGCGCAAACCCCCACCGCTGCACACCGAGGCGAGCATCTCCTCGAAGTTCTGCCGTAGCTCGTCATCGGTCGGCGGACTCACCCGCATGGTGCCTCCTTGTCTCTGTCGGTCTCCCGGTCATCCACGGAAGGTCTGCTCCCGGCGCTGTGGGTCGGCGAGGACACTGTGGACCAGCGCACCGAGATCCATCTCGGGTGGCAGCGTCCGGTAGCGCACCTCGAACACGACGACACCGTTCTCGATCACCGCGAACCGTGTGGTGCGGCGTTCGAGCAGAACCCATTCGATGCGGACCGGGCCGCCGAGGTCGATCGTACGACCGTCCACCCGCAACGCCAGGCCCGCACCGTCGCGGTAGAACACCACCCGAGACTCGCCGAGGTCGCCGTACACCCCGCCCCTGGTTCCGTTCGACGCCGGAACCGCCTGCAAAGCGCCGGTACCGGGATCGAACTCGGCCGCCACGCCGAATCCGGCGAACGGTTGCACGAGGATCGGACCGCTCGCGGGGATCTGGCGCTCGCCACGCAGGTTTCGTCCATGTCCGCCGGCACCGTTCGCGCGGCTGCCGCCACCTGCCGGTCCGCTCCCGGGCCCGCCGAACGGAGGTGGCGGAGGGATCGGTCCCCATGGGCCGGGCTGTGCCCCGGACGTGGGCCCCTGGTCAGCGTTGGGCTGGTAGCTCGCGCTACCCGAGCCCCATCCCTGCTGCGCCGGGGGTTGCGTCGGAGCACTCGGGTAGGCGAGGTCGGGCCGGTGGTGCTGCGCGGGCGGCATCGCCGGCTCCGGGTACCGCTCCCCACCGGCCGCAGGCCCGGGCTGCCCAGCGCCCGGCATCGCGCCCGGCGCGGGCGGAGCCGGTTGCGGCAACGACGGAGGCACCATCGGCGGATCCGGGCGTTCCGGCGGAACCGGGAGCCCGGGAGGCATCGGCGGGAGCGGGGAGGCCGGCGGCGCGGGAGACTCCGGCAGCGCAGGCGGAACCGGGGGCACAGGTGGAACCGGTGGGACCGGGAGCTCCGGCGGAACCGAAGACACAGGCGGCTCCGGCGGCTGCGGCGGTCGTTCCGGCCGCACAGGCGGTTCCGGCAGCACAGGAGGAACCGGGAGCTCTGGCGGAACCGGCGGCTGCGGCGGCTGCGCAGGCGGCCACGGAGGCTCGGGGAGCTCTGGCGGCAACGGTGGAACGGGAGGCACAGGCGGCTCGGGCGGTAACGGTGGAACCGGAGGCACGGGCGGACCCGGAGGCAAAGGGGGCCTCGGTGGGACCGGCGGCACCGGAGGTACGGGAGGGACCGGCGGTACGGGAGGGACCGGCGGCTGCGGCGGGGCGGGGGGCTCCGGTGGTGTGGTTGACGGCTCGGGGCGGTTCGGCGGCGGCCAGGGTTCGGGGTCGACCGGGTCTATCGGTTCTACCTCGGGGAACTCGAAGTCCACATCGTGCGGGAGCTTCGGGATGTGCGAACGGTAGATCGGGTCAGGGCGCCGACGGGGGCTATCGCCGTCGCCGGAATCACGATCACCGGACACGGGTGGCTGCTGCGCATCGTCGCCTGCCTGGCCGTCACCGTCGTCGGCGGCTGGACGGCGCGCAGGATCGGACGAATCGCCCTCGCCGTTATCGGGCGCACGCCGCGCCGCACCAGACGAATCGCCATCCCCGCCCTCAGACGAGCGACGTGCGGCACCGGAGGAAGCGTCCTCTCCCCCGTCAGGCTGCTGGCCGGCCTCAGCGGATTCGTCGTCCGTGCCGTCGGACAGGCGACGCGCCGCACCAGACGAATCGTCGCTGCCACTCGCGGGCGAAGGCTGTCCGGCACCAGGCGAATTGGTGTCTCCGCCCCCCGGGATGCGGGGCATGCGGCCAGACGAAGTGCTCTCGCCGCCCTCGGGCGAACGGCGGGCGGCGTCCGAGGAATCCAGCTCGCCACCGTCGACAGATGGCGGGACGACAGGTCCTGAATCAGAGGCTTCGGAGGATCCGTCGCGGTCCGGGAGGTCGTCGGCGTCCGAGGCGCCCTCGGATTCCGGGACACCGTTTCGATCCGAAGCGCTCTCGGATTCCGACGCGCTCTCAGCGTCCGGGCTGGAGACCGGGGGAAGCTGCGCGGGCGATGCGCCGTCCGCCTCCCGCTCGGCGGAGGTGCGCGGGTCGGGTTGGGGTGGGAGTTCCGCGGTGGTGCGCTCGGGGAGGAGTGGGGGTGTGGTGGGGCGGGTGGGGGTGTAGGGGATGCCGGTGCGCCAGCCGGTGAGGGGTGGGCGGTCGGCGTCCCAGTGGTGGCCGAGGCCGATGGCGTAGGCGTTGGCGTCCTGCCAGGTGGCGAGGGGGTTGGCGCGCAGGTAGTCGGATTCGGCGAGGGCGTCGTGCAGCAGGATGAAGTCCTGGGGCAGCGGGGTGCCCTTGCGCAGCCGGTTCCAGGCCTCGGCGATATCGGCGAGTCGGTCCATCGGCTTGCGCACGAAACGGCCGTTGGGGTCGGCGTGGTCACGGACCAGCAGCTCGGCCTCCATGAGGTGGTGCCGGATCCGGGCGAGCTGCTCGGGGGTGAACACCGGGACGTCGTCGCGCATGTGCTCGGCCAGCGCGCCCGCGATCATGTCCGGATCGACGCCGGCCATGAGCAGTTCGCGCACGTCCTCGACGGTGTCACGCACGGCTTCGGGATCATCGGCGGCGAACTGGTCGGCCAGCGCCTCGGCGACGCGGTCGATCTCGGCGTGCACGGCTTCGAGCTGGGCGTCCACATCGCGGGTCGGGTCGATCCCGCTGTGGCCGTCCACCAGATCCCGGCGCACCCGGTCGACCACCTGACGCGCCCGATCCACCTGCTGCTCGCGTCGATGCTGCTCGATGCCCTCGGCGATGCGGGCGAGGTCGTCGGGGTCGGCCAGGAACCGGTCGTATTCGGCGTCGGCCCAGTCCTGCACCCGCTGCCACTGCGCGGCCTCGCGCTCCCACTGCTGCCGCAACGATTCCGGCACGTCATCGAAGCCCGGACGGTGATCGGAGGCGTCCCACGGACGAACCATGGGCTGCACATTGCGTTCCGGCGGCGCGAACCACTCGTACCCGCGGAACACCGTCCCGAACGGTGGGATCCGCTGCAACCACGGCCGCGCCTGCACCCACCGGCCGATCCACGGATGCCGCTGAATCCACGCCTTGACCGCCGGATGCTTGGGCACCTGCGCCGCCATCAGCAACAGCCGCACCACGTTGTAGGAGTCGGCGCCCCAGTGCTGGCCGAAGATCTCGTTCGGGTCGAGACCGGAGGTGTTGTACAGCGTCGGCGCCTGTGGTGCGTTCACCGGCAGGGTGCTCTCGGGGACCTTGCCTGCCGGGACCTCGTCGGTGGGCAAGGTGATGTCGTTGACGACGTCCTCCATGGCCCAGCCGCTGACACCGTCCGGCGGATCCTTGCGCGAGTACTTGCCGTACCGCTCGGCCTTGGGCTTGCTCGTTTCGCTGGTGTCGCGGCCGGTCTGCCAGTCCGGGCGGGTCGGGTCGACCCGGTGCCAGTTCCCCTCGCCGTCGCGCCAGGAGACGATGTCGAGCCGGTCGCCGCCGACCCAGCCGGTGCTCAACCGTTCCACGTCGAGCAGGCCGAGTTCCTCGACCGTGCATACGCCTTCGCGGTCGGCGCGCACGCGGCGCAGTTCGACGGTGGTGTCGCCGTCCATCATCGACTGTGCCACCAGCGAATTCGTGCGCAAAGCGGTGGCGAAGGCGTCGTCGATATCGCTGCGGGGCGGGCGGCCGAGTTGGTCGCGGATGCCGAACACCACGATCCGGGTGGCGTCGCCGTCGACGATGAGGCCGACCCGCGGCGTCACCATCCGGCCGCCTTCGCCCTCGATCATCGCCCGCCATGCGCCCGCGAGACCCGCCATCTCGTCCTGGATCCGGCCGACGAGATTATGCACCCGGTTCACATCGCGGGCGGCGTCGGCGAGGGCGTCGATATCGCGCAGCAGTAGACGCGGGCCGTCGCCCGGTGTGCCGGTGAGGACGTCGAATTGGGCTCGGCCGCGCAGGAACCGGAGGGTTTCCTCCAGGCGGTCGGGGGCGAGGGCGGCTTCGTCGGGACGGCCCTGCGCGTCGACGACGCCGAGCCGGGTGGCGAGATCATCGCGCATGACGCGGCGCGGTTTGATCTGGCGCAGCTGCTCGGCCCGCTCCCTGGCCAGCCGGTCCAGCTCGGCCGCGACCTCGTCGGCGCGTGGCCTGCCCTCGCCGACGCGGGCGCGCTCGAGTTCGGCGAGTTGGCGGTCGACCTGATCGACTTCGGCGTCGAGCCGGTTGACGGTGCTGGCCGCGTCGGCGAGTTTGGCGATGGCGGCGCGCCGTTCGGCCTGGTCGGCGCTGCTGCGTGGGG
The DNA here is from genome assembly GCF_005863245.1 of Nocardia cyriacigeorgica. Taxonomy (GTDB): domain Bacteria; phylum Actinomycetota; class Actinomycetes; order Mycobacteriales; family Mycobacteriaceae; genus Nocardia; species Nocardia cyriacigeorgica_C. Next base: position 309,776 of record NZ_VBUT01000001.1, read on the forward strand.
AACGCGATTGACTGGGACTTTCGTCGATACCACCGGGATGGTCGATGGTGTCCGTGCCCGCCTCGTCGTAGAGGCGCAGGATGGTCGGCTCGAGCCGGTCACCGCGCAGCGCGGCCTCGTCGACACGGCCGTTATCGTCGACCAGGCCGTGCCGCACCGCGCGATCATCGCGTTTGGCGCGCCAGAATTCGCGTTCGCGGGCCAGCTCCTGGCGCTGCTGCACCAGCCGGTCGTATTCGCCGACCGGGGTGACCGAGCGTTCCAGGCGTGCCAGTTCGTCGTCGAGGCGCGCGATGTCGGCGTCGGCGTCGTTGAACTGCTCCGCTGCCCGTTCGAGCGCGTCGAGTTCGGCCAGCCTGCGCGGCATTTCGTCGACCCGCATGGTGCGCCCGCGCAGCTCCTCCATGGTCGCGTCGAGGTTGTCGCGGTTCAGCGCCACGTAGTCGTCGCGGTTGTCGATGGGCTGACGTTCGGCGCGCATATCGCGGATCTCGCGCCATTCCTCGCGCCGCGCCACCGCTTCGGCCCGCTCGGCGGCGAGGCGGTCGTATTCGGCGCGGACCTCGGGCGACATCCGGGTGCGCGGGTCGGCATCCGTGGCGTCGGCCTGCGAATCAGCGGAATCGCCGGTGGTCGGCTCGACGCCGGCGTCGGTTCCGTCGTGTGGAGGTTGCCGATGCGACGACTCACCGTTCGCGCCTTCGCCATGGTCGCCGTCATCAGGTTGGGCAGGTGCCAGCGGAGTGTTCGGCGGTTTCTGCGCTCCTCCACCGGCTGCCGGCGTCGGCTCGGCTTCGGCACCCGCACGCGACGCCTCGCCCGGCTCGGATCCCGGCTCGGCGGAATCGCCCGATCGGCCGGACTCCTGGTCCTGCGTCGACTCCGGCGTACCGTCCGCGACGTCGTCGCGTTCGGCGGGTGCCGCGGACGATTTCTGCGCTTCCCCAATAGATTCCGCGGTACCGGGCAGCGCCCGCGCCTCGCCCGGCGCGGCGGGAGGCCGTGACGGTGGTGTGTCACCGGCGGGCGCCGGGGCGGCACCCGGATCCTCGCCGGGATCGGTGCGCCAGGTTCCGTCCGGGTTGCGTGGCTGGTGCAGGTCCGGCTGCGGGCCCGGGGTGGCGTTGTGGGCGTCGTTGACGAGTCCGGCCAGGCGGCGGATGTCGTCGGCGCGCTGACGGATCTCCTCGCGCAAGGTCGCCTGCACCTCGGCCAGCTCGGCGGGGCTCAGGCGTTCGTGCAGGTCGAGGCGACCGTCGCGGAACTTGGTGTAGGCCTCGTCCCAGGCGTCGTCGCTGGCATCGGTGATATCGACGCCGAGGATGCGCAGGTAGTCGCGGCTCGGCCTGCGGTTGGTGATATCCGGGTTCGGGCCGTCACCGAGCGGGGCGAAAAGCCCGGTATCGCCGAGCAGTTCGAGCAAGAACGCCAGCGACGTAGGGTCGTGGACCGGGATTTCCCCGCCGCCCACCCGCGGATCGGCGTTCGGGTCGCGCCGCAGATCCCGGGTGAAGGGGTCGACTTCGCCGAGTGCGCGCACGAAATCGGTCAATGCGTCGACCACCGCGGGATGATCGGCCATCGAGTACACCATGGCGTTGATCGCGCTGCGCATCCCCTCGGGACCGAGGGTGTCCGGGTCCGGCACCAGATGCCGCATGTCCTTGGTGAAGCTCGACCCGTAGATCACCTCAGGGTCGACGCCGAGCCGCTGGGCCAGCTGCCGCACCGCCGCGTTGACCGCCGCCTTGTCCAGCTTGCGCAGGTTCTCGGCGTACTCGGCGAGATCCTCCAGCTGTTGCAGCCGCCGCGAATCCGGGGTGGCGGGGTCGGCGATGATCTGTGCGACCCGCTCCGGGGTCAGCGCGGCCCGGTCGATCTGGAGCCGGTTGGTCAAATGGCCGAGCACCTTGTCGAGGGCGTTGTAATGATCGATCGCGTCGGCGCTGCGGGTGACGTCGAGCAGGCCTTCGACCTGCGTGGCGCGCAGCATGTTGTCCTGCCACAGCTGGGCGAGGGCGTCGGCCCACTGGCGCGGGGTGAGTGATTCGGGGTCGGCGATGCCGAGTTGCCCGGCCAGGGCATTGCGGTCGGCGCGCAGGGCTTCCGCGCTGCGCGGGCGTTCCGCATCGGAGGTGGTGTCGCTCGCGAACGAGTCCTCCGAGCGGTCCCGGTGCGGCGATTCGGCGGCCCGATCGGCCTCGCCGTCCACCCGGTCGGGACGGACCGAGCCGGTGCGGTCAGGACTCCTGTCCGCCGCCGCGCCGTCACCCGTCCCGGCGGGTCCGTCCGCGGGTACCGGGTCCGGCACGACATGCCAGGCCCCGCTGGGCTCACGCACCATCGTCACCGCGACCGGCCTGCCGTCGATCTCGCCGCGGAAGTGCCGGATCTCCGGAGTGTCCAGCGCGACGATGTGCACCATCCCATCGCGGTCGAGGAACGCGCTGTAGAACTCGACCTCCACCTCACCGCGGTCCACCCGGCCGGCCAGCTCGGGGTCGCGGGCAAGTGCGGCGGCAATGCCGGCCTCGTGCTCGCCCCGCGCATTGACCACGATGACGCGCGGCGGTTCACCCGGCACCTGCACTACGCGGTCGGCGGGATCGGCGGCGAGGAAATCCTCGACCCGGTCGGCGAACTCCCCGACCAGATCCGCGCGGGCTCCCATCTCATCGCGCAGCGCGGCGATGGTCTCATCCAACCGTGACGGCGACAGATCACCGATCGGCACCCCGAGCAGCTGCGCCCACACCCCGCGCTCATCGCGAATCTGCTCGCGCCGCAACGCATCCTGGAAATGCAGGCTGTTGCCTTTGTCGCGTTCCTGCGGGACCTCCGGGCCCCAGTCCAGGCCCGGTTCGCCGCCGTTGTTGACGCCCTCCCAGCGCAGCATGTCGGTGCGTTCGCCGCGGGCCCGCACGCGGTCGATCAGCGATCGGCCGAGCGGGTCCTCGTCGAAGAAGCTGGTGGAATCGGCGTAAGGGACGGCGTCGTGTTCGGCGTTGTAGCGGCGGGCCGCGGCATAGAGGCCTTCGATGGCTCCGGCGCGGCGCATGTGGGTGTAGCGCGCGTCGGCGACGGCTCGGCGCAACGTCTCCGGGTCGACATCGGGCAGGCGCAGCCCGAGCAGGCCGGCGATGCGGCGCAGCTCGGCGGCGTCGGCGGCGCGCATCCGCAGGTTGTCGGCGAGGTCGCGGGCCCACTCCGGCAGCGGTGGCTCGTTGTCGAGGACGCCGGTCGCGGGCGGCTCCTGGTCGCCCGGCGGCAGTTGCGCGCGCGCCGGTGGATCGCCGCCGTCGAGTCCGGCCAGTTCCAGATCGGCCCGGATCTCGCGCAGCAGTTCCGGATCGGCTTCATCGATCCACGGCGCGTACTCCTCGCCGTCGGGGGTGAGGATCGGCGCCGCGTCGCCGGTCTGGGTGGGTAGCCGGTCGGTGAGATGGCGCAGGAACGGAATGTGTTCCCGGCTCTTCCACATCGTCACACCCTCTTTGAGGATGCGAGCCGGGTTGAACTTGGTGGTGAGTTCCTCGATCGGCGAACCACCCGGTGTGGCAGGCGGTTTGGTGCTGGTCAGATCGATCGGCAGGTACTCGTGGCCGAGGACCGATTGGCCCGCCCCATCGACACCGGAACCGGACGGATACTTCGGGCTCGCCCCGCCGTACCCGTTGCGCAACGCATCCCAGATCTTGCGCAGCCAGGAACGCTTCTTCTGGATCGCCTTGGGTTCGGGCGGATCGGTGCGCTCGACGGTCGGGCGCAGCCGCTCCGGCGCCTCGACTCGCCACCCGCCGTTCCCGTCGTCGACCAGCCGGACCGGGACCCGATCGCCGTCGACGGTGATGACGTAGCGGCGGCCACCTGCGTCGCCGGACTGTTCCTGCCGGGTCGCGAGGACGGCGTCGGCCAAGTCATCGATGTCGGTGATGCGGCGCAGCACCTCGGTGCGCAGCCGATCGATGGTCTGATCGGGGCGGTCGGTGAGGTCGGCGAGGTCGACGTCCAGGCGGCCGGCCCACCGGTCCCGTTCGGCCGTGGCGGCGGCAACGGCATCGGGGTCGGTGACGGCGTCGAGGCGGGCGACCGCGTCGGCGAGCGCTTCGACCATCGCGGCTCGCACCAGGTTGCGGTACTGCTCGGCGGCGACAGTGCCGGCCAGGCGCGCGCCCTCGAGGTCGTCCGCGCCGAGCCCGTAGCGGCGGGCCAGCTCGGCGGCGACGTCGGCGATCGGATTCACCTGCGGCATCAGCACATTGCCGCTGCGCGCGGCTCCCTCGGCCGACGGCGTCGGCGAGCGATCCGGACCCGCATGCTCCGGCGGGAACCACAGCCCCGGCTCGTCGGGCGCCGGATGCGTGAAGTCCTGCGGGTACCGCATCGGCCGCAGCGGACCCGCCTCCGGATCCAGCACCGCGTCCAGGAACCCGTGCACGTCGGCCAACTCGGCCAACTCCGCGAGCGCCGCCAACGGATCGGGATGCCTTGTCAGCCGCTCCCCCAACCCGAGCAACTCCGCCAACCGAGCCACATACGCGCGCTCCCGCTCCGACAGCCGCACCGGATCGGCCTGATCCCGCAGTGCGACCTCGCGCAGGAATTCGATCACATCGGCGAAGGGCCGATCGCCCCAGTTCCGTTCGGCGGCCGAGCCTTCGGGATCACCTGCACGGCTCGCCGGATCGGTGCCCGGTGCGCCCGCGTCCGGCTGTCCCTCCGACGCCCGCGCCTGCGGCGGAGTTGTTTCCGACCCCCGCGCCGACGCCGATGGATGAGCCGGAGTGCCCGGAACCGACGGACCTCCCGGGCCGGCAGGTTGCTGCGGCTCCGAGGCGCGCGGAAGCTCCGACGGCATCGGCGGGACCGGGGCCTGTTCGGGCGCCGCGGGTACCGGCGGCTCCGACGGCATCGGCGGGTGCGCCGGCCGCGGCGGGTGCGCGGGCTCCGGGGGTGCGGCAGGTTGCGGCGGCACCGACGGCATCGGTGTCGATGGCCGAGGCGGATGCGACGGCACCGGCGGGTGCGCAGGTTGCGGCGGCACGGGCGGCTGCTGCGGCATCGGAGGTACAGGCGACTCCGACGGGACAGGCGGCTCCGACGGCATCGGAGGATGCGACGGCCGCGGCGGATGCGACGGCTCCGGGGGCACGGGCGGATGCGCGGGCACAGGCGGCTGCTGCGGTATCGGCGCATGTGAAGGCTGCGGGGGCGCGACAGGTCGCGGCGGTTCCGCAGGCATCGGAGGCACGGGCGGATGCGCGGGCATCGGCGGGTGCGGCGGCATCGGAGGCACCGGCGATTCCGACGGGGTGGGCGCCCGCGACGGCGTCGGCGGATGTGAAGGCTGTGGCGGAACCGCTGGACGCGGAGGTGCCGAGGGCATGGGTGGGTGCGCTGGCAGTGGCGGCACGGGAGCCGGGGGCTTCGGCTGCTCGGCGGCACCCGGGGTTTGCGGCGGGCGGGGTGCGCCGGGGCCTGCCGGTGACGAGCCCGGATCCTCGGGGGGCTGTGGGCCTTCCGGGGCGGCGGGGGGCTCGGGGGGTGTGTCGGGATCCTCGGGCAGCGGGTGGATGGCGGTGTCGCGCAACCACTGCACACGGTCCTCGGCCATACGCGCCGACCATTCGGCCTGCTCGGCGCGGAGGCCCGCCCAGCGGTCAGCGGGGTCCGCTTCGGCCAGGGCTCGCAGGAACGCGGCGTGTTCAGCCGCCATCCTGGCTTCCCATTCGGCCTGGATGATCTGCTGCTGCTCGTACCACGCGGATGGCAGGCGCTCGGGGTCGCTTCGGGCGGGATCGTCGGCCCCGCCCGGCTCGCGTGCGGAATCCCCGCCACCGGAATCACCCGCACCGGGCTCGCTCGGCTCGCCTGGCGTCGGCGGAGCCTTCGGCGGGCCGCCGGGGGGCCGGTTGCCGCCGGCTGCTGCTGCGGCGGGCTCGGCGTTCGAATTGTCCACCGGTGCACCAGCGCCCGGCTCCTCGCTCGGCCGGCTGGCGCGCGGGTCCGGCGCGTCGCCTCCCGCCTGGTTCTGCGCCTCGCGCATGGCCTGGTAGAACTCGTCGGCGAGCCGCGCGAGCTCGTGGATACGCTCGGCGCGGTCGCGCACTTCGCGCCGCAGGGCGGCGAGCTCGGCCGCCAGTTTCTCTGGGCTCAGGCCCTCGTGTTTTTCGATGCGGCCGTCGCGGTACGCCTCGTAGACCTTGCGGAAGGTGGCGTCGTCGGCGTCGGTGAGGTCGACGCCGACGATGCGGGCCCAATCCCGGTTGGGTGTGGGGCGACGGGCGGGATCGTCACTGGGCAGCGGGCCGGTGTCGGAGCGGCGGGCGGCGTCGGCGACGGCGCGGGCGAAATCGTCGGCGCCGCGGGCGCGCACGGCGTCGGCGATGATGTCGCGCAGCGCGGTCATCGAATCCCGGTCGTGCATCGGGAATCTGCCGTCGATGACGCGCGGATCACGGCTGTCGTCACCGCGGGCGACCGAGGCGTACGGGTCGACGGCCAGGAGCGCGTCCGCGTATTCGGTGAGCGCGTCGCGCACCAGCTCGCTGTAGCCGCGCGCCTCGAGGTCACGGATCACGGTCTTCAGCTTCGCCGGTGACATCCCGGTGGGGTCGACGGCGAACTTGCGGCCCTGGCCCGGCACATCGACGCGGCCGGGCGGCATCAGCGCGGCGTGCTTCAGCGAAACCCCGGCCCGCTCGGCGAATTCCGCCTTGGTCAACGCGCGGGCCACGGAATCGGAGACGAGGCGTTCGGCCAGCCGGTCGCGTGCGGCGTCGACGGCTCCCGGGTCGATCTCCCGCAACTGCTTGGCGTATCCGGCGAGGTCGGTGAGCTGCTGGGCGCGCAGGCCACGCCGCTGGGAGGTGTCGCTGAGCGCCTCACCCATGGTCTCGCCGGTGAGCTCGGCCTGCGGGATGCCGAGTCTGGTGGCGAGCCGGCTGCGCGCGTCACCGACCTCGTGGAAGGTCTGGATGTCGTTGGCGGAGCGGGTGAAATCGGTGAGGCCTTCGATCTGCGCGGCCCGCACGGCATTGTCGAGCAGGTGGTCGGCGACGGTCTGGTCGATCATGTCGGGATGCACGTCGGCCGGGCCGAGCCCGAGTTCGTGCATCACCCGGACGAGGTCGGCGAGGATGTCCTCGCGCGGCCGGGGCGCGGTTGGCGCCGGGTCGGCGGCCTGCGCCGGATCCGATTCGGGTATCGGCTGCCACGGTCCGTCGCCCTCACGGATCAGGGTCACCGACAGTTCGCGTCCGTCGACGGTCTCCTGCCGGTGCAGCACCTGCGGTGTGTCGACGGGATCGAGATGGGTGCGCCCGGTCCAATCGGTGTGCGCGACGCGGTAATCCACGGTCAGGCCGCCGTCGGCGAGGTCGCGGACGAGCTGCGGGTCGGCGGCGAGCGCGTCGGCGAGCGCCTGGTGCCTGCTGCGCTCGCCGTCGACGACGATCAACCGGTCCGGTCCGTCCGGTTCCGGAATGCGCACGACCTGATCGCCGATCGCCTCGCCGACCGGATCCCCTTCCTCGGTCTCGGGGAACCGCTGCCGCGCGAGATCGGCGAATTCGGCCACCCGGTCCGAGCGCGCGACATTGGCCTCACGCAACTCGTTCAGCAACCCGTCGAGCATGTCCCAGGTGAGTTGCCGCACGTCGAGGTCACGCATGGCAGCCCAGGTCGCCAGCTCGTCGCGCAGCTGATCACGGCGCAGTGCGTGCTCGAAGAACTGGCGCAGGCCCTGGTCGCGGCCGAGTTCGTCGCCTTCACCCCATTCCGGCAGCGGGTCGGCGCCGTTGCCGATCGGCACGGTGTCCAGCAGGCCGAGGTGGTGGCCGAAGGCGGCGATGATCTCGTTGCGGAACCGGCCCATCGGGTTCTGGTCGATGAAGCTGACCGAGCCGATGAAGGGCACGGCACGCCCCGCCGGGTCGGGTTCGGCGAAGCGATTCGGGCGGGGCGCGCCGTCGATCGGCTCGTCGTCGGCGTCGCGGTCGGGGCCATCCAGTTGCTCCGGGTCGCGGCCACGGTCGAGTCCGGTCCGATCCGGCCCGATCACCCCTGATGCGCGGGTCCCGTCCCAGTCGGCGTGCGTGAACGGCAGCGTCTGTTCCTCATGGAAGCGCTGGGCCGCGGCGGCGAGCCCCTCGATCGCGGCGGCGGCCCGCACGACGCGGTACTGGTGCTCGTCGATGAGGTCACGCAGGGTCTGCAAGCTGTCGTCGGGCAGGTCGACGCCGAGCAACCGCTGCGCCGCATCCGCCAGCGATTCCCCTTCCGGTGGCGGACCGGCCGGTTCGGGTGGCCGGGTGCCGGCCGGTGGTTCGTCGGCCAGCCGATCGGCTTCCTCGGCGGTGACGAGGTCGCGTTCGCGCAGCGCGTCGATGATCCGTTGCCGCTGTTCGGCATCCGCGCCAGGGAAAGCGTCGAGCAAGGCCTGCCTGGCGTCCTCCGGCGTGATCCGCTCGACGTCGTAATCCGACACGACCTGCTCACGAACGAGATCCGGGTCGGCGTCGGAGTTCCACGGCCGGTACTCCTCGCCGTCGGCGGTGCGCATCGGCAGATGCTCGCCCGCGGAGCCGCGCATGCGCCCGGACAGCTCGCCGAGGATCGGGATCATCTCGCGGTTCTGGATCCAGATCGGCGCCTGCTGGGCGATGCGCAGCAGCGTGGGATCGGGCGCGCCCGCTTCCGGTGGCGCCTCGACCCGCGGGACGTCGGAGGGCGGCGCGGGCGGCGGTGCGGGCGGTGGCGGTCCGACGAGATCCGGTATGCCTGCGACACCGTCGCGGAGGGCGGCCTGGCCGGCCGAATCACCGACCGGCGACCCGGACGGGTACTTGGGTTGCGCTTCACGCCCCGGCATCATCTCCCGGACCGCGTCCCATTCGCGGCGCAACGGCGAACGAGTGTCGGCGTTTTCGGGTTCGTCCGTTTCGGGCACGACGCGCCACCGGTCGGCGCCGTCTGCGCGGACCGGCACCTCGACCTGCTGACCGTCGACGTCGATGGCGACCTTCGGCGGCGGGTCAACCGAATCCGGTTCGACCGGGCGATCGCCCGAATCCGGCGGTGCCCCTGCCTCATCGGGGTCGCGACGATCCGGCGCCTTGCCCGGTTCATCGCCGGACGGCTGTTCCGGGTCGACCGCCATCCGGTCCGGCGCGGACGGCGCAGGCGTATCGGCCGGCGCCGGGTTACGGGCCGCGTCGACGAGCAGCTGGTACAGAATCCGCACCGGCGTGTTCGCCTGATCCGCCCCGCCGACGAGGTATTCGGCCAACGCCTCGGCCAGGGCCTCCCCCGGCTGCAACATCCCGTCCGCGTCGAGGCTGTAGCCGCTCAGCTGGCCCAGCCACGTCCCGAAATCGCCCTCGGGATCGGCTTTCGCGCGCGCGAGCAGTTCCGATTCGGCGGTGTCGCGGGCGACCAGGTTGCCCGCGTAGTCGAGCGCGTGACCGAACTCGTGCACGGCGACGTAGTAGACCGGACGGCGCAGGATCGTCGAGGTGAACTGCCCGTTGTCCACGCCGTTGCGCGCCGAGTCGAGGAAAGCGTAGGCGCTGCACGCATCGTCGTAGCTGAGCGTGATGGACTTGACATGCCAGGGGTCCGTGGCGCGGTCGCGGATACCTTCGGTCTCCCCCAGCACCCCGAAACCCAGCCGCGAGATGCCGACCGAGCGCACATCGACCTGTGGGAACCGAGCGAACATATCGACCAGTCCGCGGGCGTAGTCGCGTACCACGACCGCGTTGAGCCCCGGAAGATCGAAACCGAAGGTGTCGAATTCCGGGTTGTCGGTCACGGTACGCAGATGGTCGCGCAGATGGTCACCGACCTGCTGCGGGTCGAGTTTCGACCACTCGTCGTCGTCGACGATGCCGAGCAGTTCGGCGTCCTGCGTGTCGAGCGTGTCGTCCTCGCCGGGCGGCCGCAACGGCTGAATCCCGTCGTGTGCCATCCGATCGGATTCGCGGTCGGCCGCAGTGGATTCGGTGTCGCGGTCGCCGAGGCGGTCCGCCGCCCCCCGATCCTCGCGGGCCGACGGGTCGACGTCTATGCCGGTCGTCCGCTCGGCCGCCCCGACGAGCAGGTCGTAGGCCTGGCCCACCGCATCGTTGACGTTGTCGCGCCCGTTCAGCACCACATCGACGAACGCCTCGGCCAGCGCTTCACCCGGGTCGAGCACACCGGCGGTGTCGAAGCCGTAGCCGGTGAGGTGATCGCGCAACCAGTTGTCGTAGCCCTCGACAGTGCCCGTGCCGAGCCGGTTGGTCACGTAGTACTCGATCAGCGTGTCGTCCAGCATCGCCCGCGCGGACTTCTTGCCCGCGTAGTCGAGGGCATGACCGAACTCGTGCGTGACCGCGGCGTACACCGGACGGCTGAGCACCGAGGGATGGAAACGACCGGCAGCGACCCCGTCGGCCATCCACTGCCGCAGCAGTTCCGGGTTGGTCGCGAAGCGGGTGTTGAGCGTCATCGAGTCGGTGACGAGGCCACCGGTGCCGCGGTCCTCGGCCGAGCGGGTCATGCCGACCAGGCCCCGCGCCATGTCCTCGATGCCGATGCGGCGCAGGTCGACCTGGGGGTAACGGGTGGCCAGATCGACCATCGCCCGTGCGTATTCGCGAGCGAACTCAGGATCGATACCGGGCCGGTCGAGGCCGAGCGCCTCGGGATCGGGGTCGAATCCGACCACCTCGAGGTCGGGGTTGTCCAGGATGGCGCGCAGCTCGGCGGCCAGGCGGTCACCGACTTCCGCAGGGGTCAGCGGCGTCCATTCGTCGGCGACCGGCCCGCGCTCATCCCGGGTGTCCTGTGTCGGCTCGGTGCTCTCGGACCGATCATCCGATTCCGGTACCGGGTCGCCGAGGCGGTCGGTGTTCGAATCACCGTCGCGTCCGGACCGGAACGGCAGCCCGTCGATGAATTTGCCGAATCGACTGCGCGGCGGGCTGCGGTCGTACAGGTCGGCCGATCCGTCTTCGAGCACCTTGACGATCCGGGCGAGCAGGCGTTCCCGATCGGAATCGGCCAAACCTTCGAACAGCCGGTTGAGGGCGCCACGGGAACCACCGTCCACCGGTGGCGGCACCACCCAGCCACCACGGCCGTCGGGGGCCAGGTACATGCTGGTGGGCAGTGGTCCGATATCGAAAACCTGCAGCGAGTAATGCGACGGCGTGCTCGGCCGGGGCCCGGTCGGCATCGGAATCTCGCGGCGGACCAGCCGATTCACCACATCGCCCGGATGGGTCGGGTCCACTTCCCCGCCGCGGAACGGCCGTTCGGCGAAACCCTCCCGCAAGAGGGTGGGTCCTCGCCCTCCGGGGCGATTCTTCGGCCGCGGCGTGAAGTCCTCCTGGCCCAGCTGCGCCAGCCATTCACCGAGACCGAGCGAAGTCCGGTTCTCCTCCCGCAGGCGCCGATAGTGGGCCAGGACTTCTTTCATGGCCTCGAGCACATCAGGACGGCGGTAGGGGCCTTCGGCCGTGTAACCGTTGACGTACTGCGCCACTGGCTCGCCATCGGGGCCGAGGGCTGCCGTCTTGTAGTCCAGTATGTGCGTGCCGTTCCACAGCACATCGCTGTATTCCGGATGCCTGATGGCCAGCTCACGCAGCGCATCCATATGGCCGCCCGGTTCGGCGACGATGACCAGTCGCGGCCTGGTTTTCTCCGGGGTGCCGGGATAGCGGGCGACGCCGTCGGTCAGGCGCTGCGGATGCGGTTCGTCGTTGTACTCCAGGTCGAGGACGCGGCGCACGAGATCGGAATCGCCTGTGCGGACCAGCGTCGAATCGTCCGCATCGGCAGCAGCGTCGAGCGATCCGGGATCTTCGGCGGGCTTGCTCGGGAAACCCCAGCTCGCGTCATCGGTCTCGCCCATGGCCCGGATGACGTCGAGCAGGATCTCGGCCTCGTCCGCGCCGGTGCGATCGAGGTAGCGCTTCAGTGCGTCGCGACCCGCCTGCTGGGCTGCCTGTTCCGGTGGCGGACCGGCGGGATTGCGCCGTAAAGCCTTCTCCGCCTTGGCGTAAGCCTTGTCGTGGGCACGGGTGTAGGCGTCCTCCGCAGGCCCGAACGGCACGTAGGTGCCCAGTTCACGCACCAGGCGCAGGTTCTCGATCTCCCCGGCCAAATGGTCGGCCAGACGGTCATGATCGGTCTTCGATGGACGCGGAGTGCTGTCGCTCGCGCTGCCCGGATCGATGCCGTGCACACGATCCCAGATCGCACCGAAATGATCGCTGTGGCGGACGCCGTCGAGCAGCGGTCCGAGGGTGTCCAACCGTGCTCGCACCGCGCGCACGCCTGCCCGGAACGCCGCCGGGTGGTACGCCGAGACCGAGCGGACCACGCCCGATTTCCAATAGGCGTTCTTGGCCAGCTTCAGCGCATCCTGGTACGCGGCGACGAACGCTTGCTCGAGCGCGGTGACGCCGGGGCGCTTCAGGTCGAACCTGCCGGTGAAATCGGCATCGGCGCGGAAGGACAGCGCGAAGGCCTCGGCGGCCCGGTCCAGCATCAGCTTCACGTATTCGTCTCGGCTGAGCGACAGTTGAGGCAGCGGCTCGCCGGCATCGGCGGCGGACAGTTCCGCGAGCCGGGCGCCGCGCACCAGCTCCCGCACCTGTTCGGCCGGATCGGCGGCGCGATCGAGCACCAGGGTGTTCGTGGCCGGGTCGTATCCCGCGACGGGGCCGAGATCCTGCCTGCCGTTCGGCTGCCTGCCCAGGCGGGCCTCCGGTTCGGTGCTGAACCGCACGTCCACCCCGAGGCGGTCGAGGGTGTGCATCGCCCAGTTGATCAACGTCGAGTTCCTGGGGTTGAACACCAGATCACGCAGCTGTGTCGCGGCGTGATCGCTCAGGGACTCGCCGGAGGTGTTGTCGGGATCGGGCTCGAACCGGACAACGGCGGTATCGGGTTCGCCCTCGGACCGCACGGCCGCGGCATCCGGCTCGCCCTCGGACCGCACAACGCCGACATCAGGTTCGGACTCGGCGCGGACGACGGCAGTATCAGTTTCGCCCGCAGGCCGCGCAACCCCGGCGTCAGGTTCGGACTCGCTCCGCACGACCCCGGCATCGGGTTCCGCAGATCGCGGAGGAGGCGTCTCGTCCGGACGAACCGGTGCGTCACCGGCATCCCGCCGCACGTGCAGTACACCCGTCGGGTCGCGGTCCACCCGCACCGCGGGCCGATCTCCGGCAGCCTGCGGGCCGGCCAGATCCCGGCGGACGAAGTCGGTGATCTCATCGACCAGACGCGCTCGTTCGGCAGAGGCTCTGGTGTGCTGCTCGGTCAGTTCCGCGAGGATGCGCACATCGTCGGTCTCGCCCAGCTCGGGGTGACGGGTGAATACGTCGAGGATCTCGGGCCGGGTGTTCGGCAGCTCGTCGCCGGACCGGCCCGCCGTCGCCAGCAGTCTGTCGACCACCCGGTCCCAATCGGCTTCGATCCGCATCACCGCACGCGCGGCCGCGGATTCGGCGCGCAGCAATGCCGCGATCGCGCGCGCGGCCTCCGGCGAGGACGGCACGTATTCGTCCATGCCCTCGGGCGAGCGCGGGCGCTGCTCGGCATCCCATTGCGCGCCAGCGTCTTTGGCCGGTCCGGAATCCGCGTCGGCGGGATCGAACATCGGGTGAGCGAGCAGATGCGCGAGCGCGGCCTCGCGCGCGTGGGCGCGGGCCTGCGGGGAATCGGCGGCGCGCACCGCATCCGCGTAAGCGTCCAGGTACGCCGATTCCAGCTCCGCGCGGACGGCGGCGTCGACGGCATCGCGGATCGGGGCGGCCCCGGTGTCGTAGCCCGCCTGACGCAGTTCGGCGCGGAACTCGGCCACCCGGGCGATCGCGTCCGCCTCGGCCCGGCGGTGAGCGGCGATGTGCTCGCCGCGGTCGAGGCCACGGATGCGGGCCGGAATCGTCTCCACCCGGCCCGCGACCACGGCATCGGTCAGCGCCGCCGCCCGCACCAGCGCCGCCGCCTGCGCGACCAGATCGCGTTCGCGGGTGCCGACGAAGACCTCCATGGTTCGCCCGTCGAAGGCATCGGGCAGGGCGGCCCCCGCGCCGGGCTCCTCGAGGCGGACCAGCACATCGGCCGCCCGCAACGTCGCCAGCGCGGCCCGCCCGGACTCGGTGCGCGCCAGCAATTGCCGCACCTCGGCCAGTGCCGGATCGACCGGACGAATCAGCCAGCCGTCCGGTTGGCCGGCGTCGCGGACGAGGTCGTGGGGATCGGCGGAATCCGGGTCGGTTACAGCTCGAACGTCCCCTGTTCCGGCCAGGTCCCGTCCGGGCGGCGGTGCGCCGTCGCCCACGCCTTCGCCCGCGCGCACACCGGATGGATCGCCGGTGCGTCCGTCCGGCTGCGCAGCGTCTGCTTGTCGATCGTCAGCCGGTGTTCCAGCGTCGGGTCGTCCGTCGACTGCGCCCGCACCAGGTACTCGATCACGTTGCGGTCCTCGTGGATCCGCCGCATCGTCGCCTGCCACCGGGTCGGATGGATCTGCCGCGCCCGGATCGGCTGCCCGGTCTCGATCGCCTGGTCGAACATCTGCCCGATCACCGCCGGCGGCAGGCTCGGATGCTCGGTCACCACGCCCGTCCGGGAGTCCACCACGTAGTTCCCCAGGCCGATCCCCTGCCCCGATGGCAGCGTCGGCCGGCACACCCACCCGTGCCGGGACCGATGGATCCGGAACTGCCGGCCCGGAAAGATCTCGGCCAGATGGTGTTCCACTTGTTGCCTGGTCTGGAGTCGATCCATCGTCGTGCTCCTGCTTCGGTTGCGCCTGGTCCGCCGGTGCGGCGACATCTGCCGGGAGATCGATATAGAACATCGCCGCGCTGTTGTCGACCAGCAGGCGCGGCGGCGTATCGGAGGTCCTGCCGTGCTGCGGATCCCACCACACCGGGCCGTCCGCGCCCAGCGGATACACCACCAGCGTGACATGGCCGTTGTCGTAGACCGGTTTGCCGTCATCGGTGAACAGCTTCTGGCCCGTGTCGGGATCGGTGGCGTGCCAGTTGTTGGCCACCACCGCGGCCGAACCCGGCCCCAGCGAGTCGATGTAGCGGTGCAGCCCGTGGAACTGCACCGGAATCGGCACACTCGAATTCTGCCGCCACTCCCGGCCGAGCCACTCGGCGATGCGCCGGTCGCCGTCGGGTTCACCGCCGATCGTATCGATGGGCGCGTCGGCGAAGTCCTCGCTCAGCCACCGCGGGAAGGCCACCTGCGGATCCCCGAAGAACGACGCCAAAGCCGCCAGCACGCAATCGACACAGTTGGTGGAGCGACCGAGGACCTCGGGGCCGCCATCGTTGATCAACTGCCCGTAGTCGTTGGTGCGCGGGTCGGCACCGATCAGGAACCGATCGCCGTCGCGCAGCGCGTCCTGCACCCGGGCCTGGTGCACCGGATCTTCGAGCACGTCCAGGTAGTTCGGCGCGATCTCCCGAGTCGCGGGAATGGCGTCGAGCCGGGACGGGGTGTTCGCCGCGGCGATGTCGTTGCTCAGCTGCCCGAGATCCGCGTCGCTGAAACCGAGGCCGGTGCCGAGGTTCGGATTGAGCGGGCCGAGCCCGAGATGGCGGCGCAGATCGTTGACGATCACGGCCGGGTCGTCGTCGGCGGTGCGGATGCCGGGGCCGGGCTCCTCGCCCGCCCGGACCCGAACGTGGGCGGCATCGGCGTCGGCCGTCGCGACGATGTCGATGAGCAGGCGGTCGCCGTTGCGCAGTCGCGGGCCGTTGTCGAGCAGGTCATCGACGGTGCGCTGCATGTGGCCGGTCACCGCACGGACACCGGCGGCGTCCAGCGTGCCGTCGCTGTCGACGTGGACGCGCACCGTGGCGACCGTGACGGGCGAGCCGTCGTTGTGGAAGCGGGCCGCGTCGAACACGGGGGTGGTGCGGTCGCCCGGGAGCCCGTTGGGCCCGAGCTCCGGTCGCCGCACCGGAGTGGTCCGGTCACCGTCCGGTGTTTGATGGCGCAGGGCCTCACGCAGGCGGGGGGCGTCGGGGGTTGGGGCGGCTGCCTGGAGGTCGTCGGCGGTGCGGTCGGTGGTTGGAGCGTCGCCGGCCGCGCGATCGGCGGCGGCAGGGCCGGTAAGGGTGCCGTCGTCCGGGCTGCCGTCGTCGGGGCGGTCGCCGATGCGGGCGTCGCCGTCGAGGGCATCGGCCGAATCGTCCGGCGCCAACCTGCTCGCCTCGACACCGCCGATGATGTCCATCGGCACCGGCTGCCCGTCGCGATTCAGGTCGAACCGGCGGATGGTCACCTCACCGTGTTCAGAGGTGTGCGCGAGGTAGTACTCGATCTCCAGGGTGCCGTCGCGATGAGCACGCAGCAGCGCTTTCCGTGCGTCGATCAGTGCCTCGCCCGCGGGATCGCTGTCGAGGGCCCGCAGCTGTTCCGGGGTCGCCCGCAGCAGAGTGGCGAGGTTGGTGTCGATGGCCAGGGTGCGACGCAGGTATTCCGGTGAACCCTGTTGTGCGCTCACGGTTTTCGACCCACCGAGCGTAGAACCGACACCCTTGGCCTCGACCACGACCAGCTTCGGCGGCCTCCCGTCGGTGCCCGGTTGCAGTGCGGCGATATCGACGGTATTGGCCCCGTCGAACGCGCCGGGGAACGGCGTCAGCTGCACCGCGCCGGGTCGCAATGCCGGATCCAGCACGAACGCGGTGGCGCCGAGCTCGCCGAGCAACTTGGAGGTGGCCACCATGTCCTGGCCGAGGTCGTTGTACCGTTCGGCCTCCGCGCGCAGCTCGCCGAGCCGGATCAACTGCGCGATCCGCTCCGCCTCCGGAATGTCCTGGGCGCCGGCGATCCGGTTGATATGCCGCTGGATCTCGGCCTCGAGCTTCTTCGGCGCGAGATCGTGGATATCGGTGATCCCGAACTCGCCCATATGCTGCTTGACCAGGGTGCCGAGCGCGTCACGCTCCGCTTGCAAGGCAATGCGATCCGCCGACGCCTGCGCCAGCCGATCCGCGATCGCCGCATCGGTCACCTGGTAGGGGGTCTCGGGCCCCGGCTGCGCTTCGTACAGGTAGCCGTAGGAGGTGCGCGGGTCGGGGATCCAGCCCCTGGCGTCACGCAGCTGGAAATTCTTGTCCCGCCAGGTGTTCGGCGGGTCGTCACGGTGATGCCAGTTGCCGTCGTTGCCCCGGTACATCCCCTCCGGGACGGCGCGCAGCGGCGCGGACTGGTTGCCCTCCCCGGCGCCCACCCGCCGGTCGGCATCGAGTCCACCGGCCGCGGGCACCGTCTCGCCGAGCGGGTGCAGCGGATTGCCCGCGGCGTCGTAGACGACGCCGTAGGTGCCACGCACGTCGCGTGGCAGCGTGGGCGGAAAACCCTCGACCCGCCCCGCGCCCGGATCGCGCACCATGATGGTGCCGTTCTCGTTGACCAGCACATACGCGTGCGCGCCCACCCGGTACCGGTTGGTCGGCCCCGAGTAGTCGTCCACCACCAGCGCCGCCGAACCGGGCCCGAGCACAAGCAGCTGATCGGCGATGTCCTGATGCCCGTCGAACGGCCGCAGCCGCCCACCCGCGGCCGCCTCGACCTCCCCCGCGGACATGCCCTCCGGCCCGACCGGATGCACCGGTGGCGTGATCGCCCGACTGCCGGTCAGCTCCCGGAGCAGGCGCAGCGCCAGCTCGGCGCGGCGACCCCGCCGTGCGGCGGCACCGTCACGGACATCCTCGGATCGCGTGGTCGGCGTCGTATCCGATGAGTCGGCGACCGGCGCGCCCTCCCGCGAGCCGATCCGGTTGCTGCCGGGGCCGTTGTCCCGGCTGGAGACACCGCCCGCCGACAGGTCCGGCGGTGGGATGACGAACATCGGAGCCGGGAGCGCGGACCCGTCGAAGTCGCCGGTGTCCGGACGCCGAGCAGGATCGGTCGAGCGGACCAGCGGATCGCCCGCGTCTGCTGGCGAGCCGTCGGCGGCGTCGACAAGGCCGGGACGCGCGGTCCGATCGGCTGCGGACAGCTCGTCCCGATTCCGGAGGGGAGTCTGCGCGTCCGAGTCGGAAGGGTCAGCGTCGCGGTCCCGGCCGGGTTGATCGTCGCGTCCAGCAGCCGCGTCGTCACCCCGTTCGCGATCGCCGCCGCGCACCTGGTCACCGCGAACACGATCCGTGCCGCCCAGCTCATCGCCACGCGCGCGATCGGCACCACCCAGTTCATCGCCGCCGCGATCACGATCCGAGATACCCAGCTCATCGTGGGGCGCGCGATCAGCACCAGCCCGCTCAGCATCACCGCGCGCGCGATCCGCATCAGCCAGCGCGTCACCGCGATCACGGTCCGCGCCGCCCAGCTCATCACCGCGCGCGCGATCCGCATCACCCAGCGCGTCACCGCGATCACGGTCCGCGCCACCCGGCTCATCACCGCGATCACGATATGCGCGGCCCAGCTCATCACCGCGCGCGCGATCCCCTTCTGCCAGCGGGGCGTCGCCGAGGACCGGTGCTGCCGGGTCGCCGAGATCTTGCCGCGACCGGTCGCTGTCGCCTGCGCCGGGCAGGTCGTCTCCGGCGCGCGCCCCCGCTTGAATGCCCGGCTGATAATCGCCGCCTATGGGTGCGGCGCGAACGGGGTCGGGGGTGCCGGCGCGGGAATCCGGGGCGGGTGCAACGTCATTCGGGCCAGTAGCGGGGCGGTCGGCTGCCTCCTCGCCCGGTGCGCGCGGACCGGCGACATCGGACACTCCGGTGCGATCCGGCCCGCCACCGGGAGTGTCGCCGACGGGCACCCGTCCGTCCCCACGTGCCGGGCTCGACGCGCCCGCACCGGTCCGGGCTTCGCCACCCGACGCGGCCGGCGAGGCATTCGGTGCCGTGCTCGCGGGCGGCGCACCCGCAGGAGGTGCGCCTGCGGCAACCGGTGGCGGCGGAGCGACCGGGACCCCCGCCCCGGCCTCACCTGCCTCGCCGACGCCGTCCACTCTGGCCTCAGGGCCGAGATTCGTAGGCACGCCGGGCATTCCGTGGTGCCCGCCGATTCCCCCGTCTGCACGGGGTTCGGCTTGCAGGCCGCCGTCACCGCGCACGCCGTCCCCGCCGGCGGCCGCGCCTGCGCGACTGCTATCGCGGTCGCCGGCGTCACCGGCGGAATCGCCTCGGGAGGCATCACCGGCTCGCGAGGCGTCCCCCGCCCGGCTGTCGCCGTCATCGCGCGCCGCGTCCCCTGCCCGGGTGTCGCTGTCACCGCGATCGGCGGCATCTCCGGCCCGGCTCTCACCGGCGCGGCCTTCGCCTTCGCCTCGACCGCTCTCGCCGGCCCTGGTATCGCCGCCGCTGTCACCGCGCTGATCGCCCTGACTCGGCGGCGGTGCGGAACCGTCGTCGGCGCGGCCACCGTCACCCTGGGCCGCGGACGTCCTGCCGCCATCACCCTGATTGCCGGATTGATTGCCGCCGTTGTTGTTCGCGCCCTGGTTGGCGCTGCTGTTACCACCCTGGTTGGCGCCGGTTCCTCCCTGATTCGCGCCCGAACCACCCTGATTGGCGCCGGTATTACCACCGGCCCCCGGCGTGCCTCCGCCGCCCGCTCCGGGCTGACCGCCCGGCGTACCACCACCGGTGCCGGGTGTCCCGGGCCCGCCCGCACCGGAGCCCGGCGCACCACCCGGACCGAAGATCACCGCGTCGAGCCGCGACTGGAAACTCGGCTGGTTGAACAGATCCGGCCGCCGGTTACTCCAGACCTGGTTCGCCCACGCCTTGTTCGCACCACTCGCGGCGCCGTTGAAGACGCCGGCGGTGATCGCGCGCGGGTCGAAATTGTTCAGGGCGTTGCCCAGGTTCTGGGACGCCTTGTCCCAGCCTTCTCGCGCCCAATCGATGCCGAACTGGGTGCCGAGACTCGCCGCGTAACCCGCTGTCGCACCGGCCAAACCAGCCGTGGAACCGCTGATCAGCCCGTTGACGATCGGGTTGACGCGCTGCGGCCGGATCACAGTGCCGTCCGGGAGTCGCTGCGGCCCGAGCCAGTTCCCCATCCGATGCGCCAGCGGACCGGCCACCGCACCACCCACCGCGGAAGACACCGCAGTGACCGCCACCTGATCCCAGTCGATCTCTTTACGGTTGCCCTGCCAGACCTGATACGCCTGGATACCGAGGTCCTGGCCGGTGCCGATGACGGTGTCGATGGCGACGTGGCGCACCATGAACTGGAAGAACTTCTTGCTCGCCAGCGACACGACCATGTTGCGGATGGCGGTGGCGACCCTTTGCGCGCCGAACCGGATCGCGACCCGGGTCAGTGCAATCGCCGCCGCCTGCACCGCGGGAGCGGTCGGCGGAAAGATCCACGCCGCGGCGAGTTCGGCCGCCAATAGCACCAGCGACGAGATCACCATCAGCTTGGCGTATTCGATCTCGTTCGCCATATTGTCGGCGGACTCGCCCATGCTGTTGAGTCCCTCGATCAATTGCTCGAGCGAACCCTTGTCCTGCCCCTCGGTCGCGTAGAGCATCGAGTCGAAGGCCTTGGCGATGTCCTTCGGCGCCTCGCCCTCGGGGTAGGCGTTCAGGGAGACCGTCCTGGCCTCGCGGACGTCGGCGATCACCTCTTGGATGGCTTCGGCCGCCGCACGCCAGTCGTCGGCGAGCGAGCGCATATCGTCCTCGTTGCCGTCCGGCCAGTCGGTGCCGGCCACCCACCCGAGAACGGTGGGAAAATCGATCGCCATAGGAGCCTAGGTCAGCTCACCAGCCGGAATCGGTGACGCCACCGTCCTCATCCGGCTTCGGCACCTCCGCATCGGCGAACTCCGGTGCGGCACTTCCATCCTCGACAGCGGAACGGCTACGAGCGGCAGGTGGTGTGGTCGGGGCACGCTTCGGCGTCGGCAGGTTGCCCGTCAGATCGGGCATGCCTTCGATCAGGTCCGACAGTTTCGGCAGCCGCGCTCGCCGGTCGTCGAGCGGGCTCATCAGCTGCTGGCCTTTGCGCAGCACTTCGGCATTCGCCTTCTGCGCGGCTTCGGTCACTGCGGCGGCGATCTCGGAGTAGCTCAGGTCCTCGATGTTCGGACCGAACTTGGTCTCGATGACGGCGCCATCGGCATTCACCGTGACGGTCACCCTTTTGCGTCGGACCGTGGCGCTGGCAGTGAGCTGCGCGCGTTCTTCCTGGATGCGTGCGATCTCCCGGAACTGTTGCCCGACCTCCTCGATCAGGCCGGCCAGTTCGGCCTTCGCGCGTTCGTTCGCCATAGGTATCAGCGGCTTTCGATCACTCGAAGGTGCCCTCGTTGGCCCGTTCCATCTTCCGCAACGCGACCACCGACTGGGCCTGGCCGCTGCGGAAGTTGTTGAACGAGGTGACCACGTTCTCCATATTGCCGGTGAGGTTTTCGCGCGCGGCGAAGTAGCCTTGCTCGCCGTCGGTGAAGGAGGAGCCGAGTTTGTCGTTGCCCCAAGGGGTTCCGTAGGAGCTGATCGACGACTGGAGCGTGTTGAGGATGCCCTGCACCTTGTCGCGCACCGCGCCGGTCTTCTCGGCGGCTTTCTGGAAATCGTCCGGATCGGCCTTGACCTTGTCGGCGCCCATGCTCGCTCCTCACCACCCGCGCGGTCGCCCGCACTCCGTCAGCTCGTCTGCGACTGTGACAGTCGATCACGAATCCCGAGTTGCGCCGAGTTGAATCGCAGGTGGCGCCGGAGTGGCACGCGAGTACCGCGCGGCGCGAACGGACCTGCCATGATGGCCCGCGTGCGAGTACTGCTGCAACGAGTGACCACGGCCCAAGTGACCGTCGACGGAGAGGTGGTCGGCCGCATCGACCCCGCCGCGCACGGCGCGCCCCACGGCCTGGTGGCGCTGGTCGGCGTCACCCACGACGACACCGAGTCCACCGCCGCCGCGCTGGCGGACAAACTGTGGCGGCTGCGCGTGCTCGACGGCGAACGCAGCGCCGCCGACCTGGACGCGCCGATCCTGGTGGTCAGCCAGTTCACCTTGTACGCCGACACCAAGAAGGGCCGCCGCCCGTCCTGGTCTGCGGCCGCGCCGGGCCCTGTCGCCGAACCGCTGGTGGACCACTTCGCAGAAGCCCTCCGCGCACTCGGCGCCACGGTTGCCACCGGACGATTCGGCGCGCATATGCACATCGAACTGGTCAACGACGGGCCGGTCACCCTCCTGCTGGAAGGCTGAGCCGCGTCATCGATACAGTGACGGCTCACCGGTCAGGGAGGAATCCGAAAATGTCTGAGGGAAAGCAGCTCTGGCAGATCAGAGTCGGCGTGTTCGCCACCCGTGACGAGATGAACGCTCTGATCGATCAGATCGAGCGGCTGCTGTGCCCCGACCCGAACCACGCCCCACCGTGCCCGGTGCCGTGGTCCATCGGGTACGACTCCGAAGACGAGATGGATCGGTCATCGCGCGAGCTGTACGAATCCCTGCGCGAGCAGTACCGCATCGAATCCGGCGAGTGACTACTCCGGTCGCGGGGTGAGGATGCGCGGCCCGTCTTCGGTGACGGCGACGGTGTGCTCCCAGTGCGCGGCGCGGGTTCCGTCCGCCGTCACCACGGTCCAGTCGTCGTCGAGCACCTCGGTGTCGCTGGTGCCGAGGGTCAGCATCGGCTCGATGGCCAGCACCGAACCGACGACCAGCAGCGGGCCCTTGCCGGGCTCGCCTTCATTGGGCAGGAACGGTTCCATGTGCATCTCGCGGCCGATGGCGTGGCCGCCGTAGCCGTCGACGATGCCGTAGCTGCGTCCGTGCGCCTTCTCCGCGGCGCGAGTGCCCAGTTCGATGGCGTGCGAGACGTCGGAGAGGCGGTTGTCGGGCAGCATCGCCTCGATACCGGCCTCCATCGACAGCCGGGTGGCCTCGCTCAGCAGCCGGTCGTCCTCGGAGAGTTCGCCGACGCCGAAGGTCCACGCCGAATCGCCGTGCCAGCCGTCGAGGATGGCGCCGCAGTCGATGGACACCAGGTCGCCCTCGACCAGGATCTCCTCGGCCGACGGGATGCCGTGCACCACTCGATCGTTGACCGAGGCGCAGATCGAGGCCGGGAAACCCTGGTAGCCCTTGAACGACGGCACCGCGCCGGCGTCACGGATGACCTGCTCGGCCACCCGGTCGAGATCGAGCGTCGAGGCGCCCGGCACCGCGGCGGCACGCACGGCGACCAGGGCGCGACCGACGATCGCACCCGCGGCCGCCATCGCGTCCACTTCACCCGCCGTCCGGAACGGCACCACTTTCTTGCGCTTGCGGCCGAAAACCATGGCGCCTCAGTGCTCCATCGTCGAGTGGATGATCAGTGTCCCAGCGCGCGCAGCGCCCGGGCGTTGACCTCGTCGACCTCGCCGACACCGTCGACGGTGACGACCAGGCCGTCGTAGTGCTCGAGCAGCGGCTCGGTCTCCGAGCGGTACACCCGCAGCCGGTTGTCGATGATCTGCTCGTTGTCATCGCCACGACCGCGCGCCAGCATGCGCTCCTTGAGCACTTCCTCGGGCACGACGAAGCAGAGCACCGCGTCCAGCTTCTTGTCCATATCGCCGAGGATCTTCTCCAGGGCGTCGGCCTGGTCGACCGTGCGCGGGTAGCCGTCGAGCACGAAACCGTTGGCCGCGTCCGGCTCGGCCACGCGGGCCTCGACCATCCGGTTGGTCACATCGCTCGGCACCAGATCGCCGGCGTCGATGTACTTCTGCGCCTCGCGACCCAGCGGGGTCTGCTGGCTGATGTTCGCGCGGAACAGGTCCCCCGTGGAGATGTGTGGCACACCGAGCTTTTCCGACAGCAGAACGGCTTGCGTGCCCTTGCCGGCACCCGGCGGTCCGAGCAGTACAACTCTCACTTGAGGAACCCTTCGTAATTTCGATTCATCAGTTGGCTTTCGATCTGCTTCACGGTGTCCAAACCGACGCTCACCATGATCAGCACGGCCGTGCCGCCGAACGGCAGGTTCTGCACCCCACCGGTATTACCGATGTCGAGGAACAGGTTCGGCAGGACGGCTACCGCGCCGAGGTAGATCGAGCCGGGGAGGGTGATGCGACTCAGCACGAAACTGAGATGATCGGCGGTCGGCTTACCGGGGCGGTAGCCGGGAATGAAGCCACCGAACTTCTTCATCTCGTCGGCGCGTTCCTCCGGATTGAAGGTGATCGCGACATAGAAGTAGGTGAAGAACACGATCATGCCGAAGTAGATCGCGATGTAGACCGGGTTGCTCGGATTCACCAGATACTTCTGGATGATCTCCTGCCACCAACTCGGATCAGGATTGTTCTGCGAGCCCGTCAGCTGCGCGATCAGGTTCGGCAGATACAGCAGCGAGGACGCGAAGATCACCGGGATCACACCGGCCTGGTTGACCTTCAACGGCAGATAGGTCGAGGAGCCGCCGTACATCTTGCGGCCGACGACACGCTTGGCGTACTGCACCGGAATCCGGCGCTGACCCTGTTCGACGAAGATCACCGCGACGATGATCGCGAACGCGGCCACACACACCAGGCCGAACACCAGGCCACCGCGGCTGTCCAGGATGGCCTTGCCCTCGGTGGGGATGCGGGCGGCGATACCGGCGAAGATCAGCAGCGACATACCGTTGCCGATACCGCGCTCGGTGATCTGCTCACCGAACCACATGACCAGCGCCGCACCGGCCGTCATGACCAGCACGATGATGATCATGCCGAAGATGCTGGTGTCGGCGAGGATGTCCTGCTGGCAGCCCTGCAACAGCTGGCCACGTGCCGCGAGCGCCACCAGACCGGTGGCCTGGAGCACCGCCAGCGCGATCGACAGATAACGCGTGTACTGCGTCATCTTGGTCTGGCCGGCCTGGCCTTCCTTGCGCAGTTCCTCGAACCGCGGGATGACGACCGTCAGCAGCTGAATGATGATGCTCGCGGTGATGTAGGGCATGATGCCGATCGCGAAGACCGACAACTGCAGCAGCGCACCACCGGAGAACAGGTTGATCAGCTGGTAGATACCGGCGTTCTCACCGCCGGAGACCAGGTCGACGCACTCTTGGACCGCCCGATAATCCACACCGGGCGACGGCAACGCGGCACCGGCACGGTACAGCGCGACCAACCCCAGCGTGAAGAGAATCTTCCGCCGTAAGTCCGGAGTCCGGAAGGCCGATACGAAGGCGGAAAGCACAGATCCTCCTGGCGAACGACATGGTCATGCCATGGAATTTTCAGCGGTGGTCCGGAATCAGAAACCCCGGTCCCTCGACGCCGACCCCATGACGAGTCTTGGCAGACAACACTTGAACTCTAACAGTGGCACCGGACGAGTTCTCACTCGTCCGGTGCCGCTGTGGAATTCCTAACGTCAGCCCAGCTCGGTGACGGTGCCACCGGCCGCGGTGATCTTCTCCTTGGCGGAGCCGGAGAACTTGTCCGCGCTGATCTGGACCGCGACGGAGATCTCTCCCTCGCCGAGAACCTTGACCAACTGGTTCTTGCGGACCGCACCGGCGGCGACGAGCTCGTCCTTGCCGATCTGGCCACCCTGCGGGAACAGCTCGGCGATCGCGCCGACGTTCACGACCTGGTATTCGGTCCGGAACGGGTTGGTGAAGCCCTTGAGCTTGGGCAGCCGCATGTGGATCGGCATCTGCCCGCCCTCGAAGGCGGCCGGGACGTTCTTGCGAGCCTTGGTGCCCTTGGTACCGCGGCCCGCGGTCTTGCCCTTGGAGCCTTCACCGCGACCCACCCGGGTCTTCTCGGTCTTGGCGCCGGGGGCAGGACGCAGGTGATGCAACTTGATGGTCATGTCAGACCTCCTCAACTGTTACGAGGTGGCGCACGACGTTGATCAGCCCACGGTTCTGGGCGTTGTCCTCACGGACCACCGACTTGCGGATGCCCCGCAGACCGAGGGTGCGCAGGCTGTCCCGCTGATTCTGCTTGGCGCCGATCGAACTCTTGATCTGGGTCACCTTGAGATCTGCCATGGTCAGACTCCTTGTCCGGCACGGGCACGCAGCATGCCCGCGGGAGCGACGTCCTCGATGGGCAGACCACGACGGGCCGCGACCTCTTCGGGACGCTGCAGCTGCTTGAGCGCGGCAACGGTCGCGTGCACGACGTTGATCGCGTTGTCGCTACCGAGCGACTTGGCCAGGATGTCGTGGATGCCCGCGCACTCCAGCACGGCGCGCGCGGCGCCACCGGCGATCACACCGGTACCCGGGGAAGCCGGACGCAGCATGACCACACCGGCCGCCGCCTCGCCCTGCACCGGGTGGGTGATGGTGGAGCCGATCATCGGGACGCGGAAGAAGCCCTTGCGCGCTTCCTCGACACCCTTCTGGATGGCCGCGGGAACTTCCTTGGCCTTGCCGTAACCGACACCGACCAGGCCGTTGCCGTCACCGACGATGACCAGGGCGGTGAAGCTGAAGCGACGACCGCCCTTCACGACCTTCGACACGCGGTTGATCGCGACGACGCGCTCGAGCTGGTTCTTCTCGGCGGCCTGGTCGCGACGGTCACCGCCACCGCGACGGTCGCCACCACGGCGGTTGTCGCGGCCGCCCTCGGGGGCGCTTCCGTTCTGTCCGGCGGGTCCGTTTCCGCCGTCACGCCTCTGACGTCCCGGCATCAGACGTTCCTTCCGTTCGCAATCTTGATCATCATCAGAACTTCAACCCACCTTCGCGAGCGGCATCGGCCAGCGCGGCGATGCGGCCGTGGTAGTCGTGACCACCACGGTCGAACACGACGGCCTCGACACCGGCAGCCTTGGCACGCTCGGCGATCAGTTCGCCGACCTTCTTGCCCTTGGCGGTCTTGTCGCCGTCGATCGCGCGCACATCGGCCTCGATGCTGGAGGCCGCGGCGATGGTCTTGCCCTGCGAGTCGTCGACCAGCTGGGCGTGCAGGTGCCGCGAGGAGCGGTGCACGACCAGACGCGGACGCTCGGTGGTGCCGGCGACCTTCTTGCGCAGGCGGAAGTGGCGACGGGTCTTCGACAGCCGACGCCGGGTGGAAACGTCCTTGCCCCGCGGAATGCGCTTGGCCTGCTGATTCTCGGTTTGCGCCATGATCACTTACCCGTCTTTCCGACCTTGCGGCGAACGTTCTCGCCGGCGTAGCGGATGCCCTTGCCCTTGTAGGGCTCCGGCTTCCGGTACTTGCGGATGTTGGCGGCGACCTCGCCGACCAGCTGCTTATCGATACCGGCCACCGAGAACTTGGTGGGCGATTCCACCGCGAAGGTGATGCCCTGCGGGGGCTCGGCAACGACCGGGTGGCTGAAGCCGAGGGCGAATTCGAGGTTCTGGCCCTTGAGCGCGACGCGGTAACCGACGCCTGCGATCTCGAGCTTCTTCTCGTAGCCCTTGGTGACGCCTTCGATCATGTTGGCGACCAGGGTGCGGGTCAGGCCGTGCAGGGCACGGCTGCGGCGCTCGTCGTCGGGACGGGCGACCTGGAGCTGACCGTCGTCACCCTTGGTGACGGTGATCGGCTCGGACACCGTCAGCGACAGCTGGCCCTTGGGGCCCTTCACCGCGACATCCTGGCCGTTGATGGTTACTTCGACGCCGGAGGGGATGGCGATGGGCTGCTTACCAATACGCGACATGTCTCTACCTCCCTTACCAGACGTAGGCGAGGACTTCGCCGCCCACGCCGGCTTTGGCTGCCTGACGGTCGGTCAGGAGGCCGGTGGACGTGGAGATGATCGCCACACCGAGGCCGCCGAGGACCTTGGGCAGGTTGGTGGACTTCGCGTACACACGCAGACCCGGCTTCGAGACGCGGCGCAGACCCTGCAGGCTGCGCTCACGGCTGGGGCCGTACTTCAGATCGACGACGAGGTTCTTGCCAACGGCGGCGTCTTCGGTGCGGTAATCGGCGATGTAACCCTCGCGCTTCAGGATCTCGGCGATGTTCGCCTTGAGCTTGGAGTGCGGAGCCTTCACCTGATCGTGGTACGCCGAGTTGGCGTTGCGCAGACGTGTCAGGAAGTCTGCGATCGGATCAGTCATGGTCATGGTTCGACCTCGACACCTTTCTCGCTGCGGTTCCCATACAGCACCCGCACCCCTTTCGGGACACAGATCGTGGGCCTACAGCAATTCGGCTGGTCCGGTCGACCCTTGCCGACCGGATGAGTTCGCATCGCCCGGACCACCCACACGCAGACCGCATGCGGGCACAGAGGTGCCCAGGCAACCGGTCTAGTGTAGATGGGGGCCTGGTCAGGACCAAATCGGGGGCTGTTGCCGGACACCGCGTACGCGCTATCCGCCACAGGCGCGACCGCGGACCCGCCCCACATGTATAAGTGGGCCTACATCGACGCTTTGGCCAGCCATATATGCATATCCTGCGCATATGGACGCCGATCGGTCGCACAGGCCGAGATCGCATGACGCGCACAGCGCTGACCACGCTCGCCTCTCCGCCATGAGGATACGGCGTCGCGCTGAGCCACTATTGCTGCGCAGATTCGCAAGCGGGGATCCGACTCTGGCCGACCGGGTCGACGAGATTCTGATCGAAGGTGGCGGACATGACACGGCGCAGTAGAGCTGCGCGGCGTCGAAGGTCCTGCACCGAATCACTCGGGCGATGCCTCGTCGCCGAGCAGGTGCCGCAGCCATCCTTCGATGCTTCCGCCCACGTTATCCAGCGGAAACGCACTCCGTGCCGGTTTATCATTGGCCCATGTCGAGTCCGCGGATTCAGCGCCCTGACCTCCCCGAGTACATGACCTGGGAGGAGCTCGAGCAGCTCCCTGAAGAGATCGCCGGGCAGATCGAGCTGTGGGACGGACGCGTAGTGTGGCTACGCCGTGGCCCGGCCGAACACCAGGAATTCACGAACCTGATGTGGAGCAGCCTGCGCCGGTGTGCTCGAGAAGCAATGGGCACTGACCCGGAAAAGTGCTGGAGGGTCCACACGGAGACGAACATTTTCTTCGGTCGATCCGGAAAGTCGGATTTCGTGACGCCAGACTTTCTGGTGCAGCGCTGCCTGCCCGAGCCGTACCAAGATCTCCGCGCAGGCGATGTGCTGCTGGTCGGCGAGGTTCTTTCGCCGTCGAACAGCCAAACCGACATGGAAGCCAAGAAGGCCCGCTACGCGAAGGCCGGCATCCCGTGGTACTGGGAGGTGACACTCGAACGCGAGAAGAGTGCCATCGCCATGGTGCATGCCTACGCGCTCGAATCCACCCACGGAAAACTTCCGGAGGGCGTTCGCCCACTGCATCCGGCGAACTATCTCCTCACCGGGAGTTGGTCGCCGAAGGATTCCGACGCCATCGACGCCGAGCACCCGTTCCCGATCCACATCCCGTGGTCCGAGCTCGAATTCTGAGCACCGCGACGGCACAGCGCAGCGAGGTCCGCGCCACTCGAGGTTTTCCCCGCACCCGCCCGGTCAACAAGTAGGCAGCGGCCGTCGGGCCGGGACGGCGGGCATCCGCATGAGGGCAGACATCTCCCGGACACCAATCGCGCTGAATGGCGCAGGCGAGGAGGAATAGGTGCGATCGATCAAGACCGGCATCGCCGCTGTGGCACTGGCGGCCGCGACCGTGGCCGTGGCGGGGCCGGCGCAGGCGGATGAACCGCTGCCCGGTGCGCCGGAGGAGCGGATCACGATCGATATCAACCTGCTGGGGTGCTCGATCGGTGCCGGGCTCGGGGTGGACCTGCTGCTGGCGCTGACCACCGGGCAGGGGTCGAATACGACCATCGGGTCCGGGCTGGCGACGCGTTTGAAGATGGCGGGCTGCCTGCCCTGGTGACCCTGCAATAACGAGCGAGGGCACGGACTCCAGCGGAGTCCGTGCCCTCGTTCAGTTCTCGCCTAGGCGAATGCGCTCAGCACGAGCTCACCAGGAGCTCTTGTGCACGCCGGGCAGCTCGCCGCGGTGCGCCATTTCGCGCAGGCACACGCGGCACAGGCCGAACTTGCGGTAGACGGCGTGCGGGCGGCCGCAGCGCTGGCAGCGGGTGTAGGCCCGGACGGCGAACTTCGGCTTGCGGTTGGCCTTGTTGACCAGAGCTTTCTTAGCCATGTGCTCAGTTCTCCTTGAACGGGAAGCCGAGGTGCTTGAGCAGGGCACGGCCTTCTTCGTTGTTGGTCGCAGTGGTCACGACGGTGATGTCCATACCGCGCGGACGGTCGATGGAGTCCACATCGATCTCGTGGAACATCGACTGCTCGCTCAGACCGAAGGTGTAGTTGCCGTTGCCGTCGAACTGCTTCGGCGACAGACCACGGAAGTCGCGGATACGCGGCAGCGCGATGGAGACCAGGCGGTCCAGGAACTCCCACATCCGGTCGCCACGCAGGGTGACCTTGGCGCCGATCGGCATGCCCTCACGCAGCTTGAACTGCGCGATGGACTTGGTCGCCTTGCGGATCTCCGGCTTCTGACCGGTGATCAGGGCCAGGTCGTTGACGGCGCCGTTGATGAGCTTGGCGTCGCGCGCGGCGTCACCGACACCCATGTTGACGACGACCTTCACCACGCCCGGGATCTGCATCACGTTGGCGTAGTTGAATTCCTTGTTCAGCGCGTCCTTGATTTCCTCGCGGTAGCGCTGCTTCAGCCGAGGCTGCACGTTTTCAGTCGTGGTCATGTCAGATGTCCTTCCCGTTGTTACGGGAGATCCGAACCCGCTTGCCGGTCTCTTCGTCGGTCCGGTAGCCCACGCGGGTCGGCTTGCCATCGGAGTCGACGACCATCACGTTGGACACGTGGATCGGGGCTTCCTGGGTCACGATGCCGCCCGAGGAGGCGCCGCGCTGGTTGGCGGAGTTCGCGACGTGCTTCTTGATCCGGTTCACGCCCTCGACGAGGACCTTGTTGGTCGCCGGGTAGGCCTGGATGACCTTGCCCTTGGCGCCCTTGTCCTTACCCGAGATGACGAGCACGGTGTCGCCCTTGTGCACCTTCATGTCAGAGCACCTCCGGAGCCAGCGAGACGATCTTCATGAACTTCTTGTCACGCAGCTCGCGGCCGACCGGGCCGAAGATGCGGGTGCCGCGCGGATCGTTGTCCGCCTTGATGAGCACGGCGGCGTTCTCGTCGAAACGGATGTAGGAACCATCCGGACGACGGCGCTCCTTGGTGGTGCGCACGACGACGGCCTTGACGACGTCACCCCGCTTGACGTTGCCGCCGGGGATGGCGTCCTTCACGGTGGCGACGATGACATCGCCGATACCGGCATAGCGACGCGACGAACCACCGAGAACGCGGATGCAAAGGATTTCCTTCGCTCCCGTGTTGTCGGCGACGCGCAGTCGCGACTCCTGCTGAATCACTTCAGCCTCCTTGACCTGGACGTAAAAGCACGCCGGATTTCCGACCCGACGGGCATGGTCGCGTTGCCACCCGAACGCGCGCCTGCCAGCGGTTTCTTCGATCCAGATGGACCAACCACTGGGGGTTCACGGCCGGATTGCGGGCACAGCTGCCGCAGGCAACCGGTCTAGTGTAGGTGAACGCGCAGGTCACCCCCAAATCGGGGGCGGGCAGCGGGCAGCGGGCACGGTTCGGCGCTGCCACATCCTCCCATCCGGCGTCGACCGGGCCAACCGGGCTCGGCGCCGGTAGCCTCGTGCGGGCCGGCTCACATCGGTGACGAGATGAGCCCGCGCGCATTGTCTGATCGGGGAGAGGAAGCTTTGTGACATCGTCGGGTCGTCCGTTTTTGTTGGACCGCCGCGCGTTCTTGGTAGCCCTGGGGGTGGTGCCTGCGGCGGCGCTGCTGGCGTCCTGCTCTGAGGACGAGGCGGCGCAGCCGTTGAAGCAGGTCGATATGACCGGCTCCGATCCGGCGATCCGGCCGCAGGACGATCTGTACCGGCACGTCAACGGCAAGTGGCTGCGCGAATACCAGCTGCCGCCGGACAAGGTCGCCTACGGCGCGATCAGTGAGGCCAACGATCGCACCGAGCAGCAGTTGCGCGAGATCATCGAGTCCATTTCCGATCCGGAGCCGGGTTCGGAGGCGCAGCAGATCCGCGATCTGTACGACGCGCGGATGAACCTCGACGAGATCGAGCAGCTCGGGCTCACCCCACTGGAGCCGATGTTCGCCGAGATCGACGGCGCGAAGACCAAGGCGGAGCTGGCCGCGGTGATGGGTGCGTTGCCGATCGGCGGGCTGATCGGGCTCGGCATCAGCATCGACCGGAAGAACTCCGACGCCTATATCCCCTCGATCGGCCAGTCCGGCCTCGGGTTGAGCGAGCAGTACTACCGCAAGCCGGAGTACGCCGAGCAGCTGGCCGGATACCGGACCTTCAACGAACGGCTCGCCGCGGCGGCCGGCCTGCGCGACCCCGCGGGCCTGGCGCAGCGCAACCTCGACCTGGAAACCAGGATCGCCGCGGGCCACTGGGACAACGTGCGCAACCGCGACACCGACGCCACCTACAACCGGATGAGCTGGGACGCCACCAAGGCTCTCGCCCCGGAATTCGACTGGGATCCGTGGCTGGAGTCGTCCACCCTCGGGCGCCCGAAGGAACACTTCGCCGAGATCGTGGTGAACCAGCCGTCCTTCGTCACCGAGGCGGGCAAGATCTGGGCCGAGACCGATATCGCGATGTGGCGCGATTATCTGAAGCTCACCCTGCTGCGCCAGTACGCGCGGTTCCTGCCCACGCCGTTCGCCGACGCCAATTTCGATTTCAACGGCCGGTTGATGGCGGGATTGCAGCAGCGGCCCGAATTGTGGAAGTCCGCGGTGGGTACGGTGGACTCGAATCTGGGCGAACAGCTCGGAAAGCTGTACGTGGACAAGCATTTCCCGCCCGAGGCCAAAGAGCGCGCCATGGAAATGGTCGACGATCTGTTCGCCGCCTACCGGGAGAACTTCACCAACTCCACCTGGATGTCGCCGGAGACCAGGAAAGCGTCGATCGAGAAGCTGGACAAGATCAAGACCAAGATCGGGTATCCGGACAAGTGGGTGGACTATTCCGGGCTGAAGATCACCAGGGGCAAGCTCATCGAATCCCTGCGTGCGGTCAACGATTTCGAGGTCAAGCGCTCGCTCGACCGGCTGGGCACCAAGGTCGACGATTCCGAATGGGCGATGTCGCCGCAGACGGTGAACGCCTACTACATGGCCTCCACCAATGAGATCGCCTTCCCCGCCGCCTATTTGCAGCCGCCGTTCTTCGACAAGGACGCCGAGGCCGCGGTGAACTACGGCGCTGTCGGCGCGACCATCGGCCACGAAATCGGGCACGGCTTCGACGATCAGGGCTCGAAGTTCGACGGTGACGGCAACCGCCGCGATTGGTGGACCGAAGCCGACCGCGCCGCCTTCGACGCCAAGACCAAGCAGCTGATCGAGCAGTACAACGTGCTCGTCCCCGAGGGCCTCGATCCCGAACAGCACGTCAACGGTGAACTCACCGTCGGCGAAAACCTGGCCGACCTGCGCGGACTGCTGATCGCACTGGCCGCGTACCGGATCGCCGAAAAGCGCCGTGGCGTGGACAATCCGGACTATCGCACGATGTTCCTGTCCTGGGCGCGCGGCTGGCGCGACAAGCAGACCCGCGAGGTGACCGAGCGGCTGCTCGCCACCGACACCCACTCCCCGAACGAGTTCCGCTGCAATCAAGTGGTGCGCAATCTCGAGGAGTTCTACACGACGTTCGGGGTGAAGGAAGGCGACAAGCTGTTCCTGCCGAAGGAGCAGCGCGTCAGCTTGTGAATGCCGGGAGCTCCCAACGATCAGCGTTGAGAGTTCTCCGGCCACATAACAGCAACGTCTCGGCCGATCCGCTTGGCGTAGGCGACTGCGTCAGCGGTGCCACCGCGACCGTCTGGCGGGCTTCCATCCCACACCGCGACGAGGAGGTCACTGCGGTTGATGAGTTCCTTGCTGGCCGCAAAATACGACTCCGGACCGGAGGCGAGGAAGGGGAGTTCGTGTACGGCTCGCGCATTCGCGATGAAGCCGTCGACGCGTCTGCGGTCTGCAGGTTCGCGGATTCCTGAGATGTAATCCGCTGCTGGAATCACCGCCTCGATGGCGCCGCCCAGTTCGAGGACGATCTGGGCAAAGATCTGGTCCGCGCCGCGGGCCAGGCAGGTGATGCCAACGAGTCCGCTGCTCGCGTATGGCCTCAGGACGACACGGAGCTCATCGGCTACAAGCATCTGAGTCGCTGCGGTGAGGTTCGAGTGACCGGTTATCCCGATGGTCGTCATTGCGGCTCTCTCACTGTCGGCGATAGTCTTGCCGCTTACTTTCTACGCTGTCATCGCAAAGGTGGATCATCGTGGAGTTCTCGGGGTTGACTACGGGCGAGCGTATCCGTCGCCGGCGCGAGGCGCGTGGGATGAGTCGTG
The DNA here is from genome assembly GCF_005863245.1 of Nocardia cyriacigeorgica. Lineage (GTDB taxonomy): Bacteria > Actinomycetota > Actinomycetes > Mycobacteriales > Mycobacteriaceae > Nocardia > Nocardia cyriacigeorgica_C. The sequence goes on from NZ_VBUT01000001.1 coordinate 344,166, forward strand.
CCGTGGTGGCGGGGTTGGTCGGGCGCAGCACGGACTGGCTCAAGAAGATCGAGCGAGATGAACGTCAGCTGCGGTCGCTACCTTTGCTGCTCCAACTGGCCTCTGTTCTCGGCGTATCGGATCTATCCGAACTCACTGGTCAGGGTCCGCTACCTGTGTCGGCATGGGCGCGGGTCGGGCACCCCGTGGTCCCAGAGATCCGTCGAGCCATGCACGAGGTCTCCTTCGGTGCTGTGGCCTCGAGTCACCTGACACCGGACGAACTGCATCATCGAGTGCATGCGGCATGGCTGCTCTGGCACTCGTCTCCGCGGCAGCGAACGGAGGTCGGTGCACTTCTTCCGGACCTGATACGGCAAGCACATGCGTGCGTTCGGACGAACGCAGGGCAAGAACGGAGACGTGCGGGTGCTGCAGCCGGAGACCTGTATCGACTCGTCCAGCGGCTTCTCGCTCATATCTGTGAACCTGAGTTGCATGCGCTTGCGGTGGAGCGTGGCCGAGTGATGTCCGAGGAAGCGGATACGCCACTCGCGCGCGCATCTGCGACCTGGTCGTCGGCAGTCAGCCTCTGCGCGTCCGGGCACTACGAGGATGCTGTTCAGCTCGTGAACATGGGCACAGACCTTCTCCAGCCCTTGGTCGAGAACGGTTCGCCGCAGGCCATGGGGATGTACGGCGCGCTTCAGCTCGAAGCTGCGGCAGCGTATGGGCTGGCGGGGCGTGACGGCGACGCATTCCGATACCTCGACGCGGCTGAAGAGACCGCGCGGCGATTGCCGGATGGCTACTGGCACCCGCAGACGGCGTTCGAGCGTGGGAATGTGCAAATTCTTTCCGTCATCGTCAACAGATGTCTTCGCAAGACGGGCACGGCGATCAGTGCCGCTGCCCGGATCGATCTGCCGGCAGTGCCTTCGGCGTTGCGTAGATCGCGCCTGCTGCTCGAGATCGCCGAAGCGCTCGCCGACCGTCGTGAGTTTGCTGCAGCCGTGTCGAATTTAGAAGCAGCGGCAAGGATATCGACCGAAGCTGTAGCCCTCATCCCATGGGCACGCTCCCTTGCCGACGAATTGGAAGCGAACACAACAGGCCTGGAACGGCGTCAGGCGTCCGAACTGGCTGCACGGTTCAAGTCCGTTGACCTGGCCTGAATGAAGGGGGACAATCAGTCCCCGGCGGACTGATCCAGTCGACATAGCGTCGTGGAATGACCACACGAACGACGACCGAAATGGCATCGGCAGCACAATCATTCCCGGTCCGCTCGATTGCGTTCCTCCGCTCACGCTCAGTACTCCCACGACGCTTGCGCCTACATCGCGTGCCGAGCGGATGTGGCGGAGATTTACTAGTCGCCCGCTCGGCGGCGTGCCCATGGTCGAACGATCTGACGACCTTGAAGCGACTTGCGACCGCGCTTCGAGGATGGTCCGGAGAGTCGATCCCGAACACCCCGAGCCAGGGGCACCTGGAGGCGATTACGTCACTCTTGATTGCCGATAGCACGCGGGCGGTGATCCTGGCTCAGTTCGAGCCAGGTGATGAGCTGGGCGTCGAGAAACTGGCAGCGAGGACTGATCTCACTGTGCGTGCAGTCCGCAGCGTCTTGGACGACTTGGCTGCCGCCGACCTTGTGGTGCCGGTACTGGGGAGGCCTCGCTGGAAGCTGACTACCCGGGGTGTCCTGTGGGTAAAGACCTCAGCAGGCCTGTCGGCAGTCGAGTTCGGTCGGAGCTAACGTTGAAGCCGCGTGCGCTTGGCTATCTGCGGGCAGACCGATCGGTGCCCAACCAGCTGCGAGACGAGGTGCAGATCCGAAGTCTGGCAACGCGTTATGGATACTCGCTGTGCAAGACGATCGTGTTCACCGCCTCGACTCCGGACCCGATTCAGCAGCTGATCGAAGCCGTTCGCCGGGCAGACGCCGAAGCGGTGTTCATTCCGAACGTGATGCATTTCGACGGCCTTGTTCCCGTCGAATTGGTTGCGGTTGCGGATGTGGTGACTGTGCGGCCCGAGGAAACGTTCGCCCGATGGGCGACTGGCGAGGTCCACGGGTTGGACGGCGTGTCGATCAAGCGACCGGAACCATAGCTGCCGCTCCTGGTCGGCAAGGGTTTCGGCTCTCCCGGTGCCGGAAACTGACGAAGGCACGGGCCCACCGGGTCCGTGCCCTCGTCATCTCAGCGTGCAGTCATCGTCATGCTGACCATGCGTTGATCTTCTCGCAGCGGTCTCGAGGTGTCCCCATCCGGTGCGATCACGATGTAGCCCAGCCGACACAGAGCGTCAGCCGCGGTTTCTGGTAGGTCGCGGATAGCGGCGCGGAGTTGGTTCCGGCGCCATTCGAGACGGCCGTTCCGAACGGCGGTACGCCAGTTGTTTCGGCTGGCGAATCCGCATTCCAGAACTACGAACTCCACGACGTCCTCGAGGCAGAGCCGGAACCGATCACCGCCGACCGGCAAATGCAGCGATTCCATGCTGTGCGGCGATCCGTGCCCTGTCTGAGAGAGGAGATGCGACAGGGCTCCGCGATGCGCGTGGACTTGGATATGCGCGCCCGGCTTGCTCGCGTGATGTTCTCTGTCGTATTCGAAGCGAATGATCGGAGTCCGGTCCACTTCCGCGACGAGCACGAACTTCGACTCCTCGACAGCGAGATAAGTCTGACGCGAATCTTGACAGAAGCGATACTCGACGCGGAGGCGGGCCAGAACTCTCTCGCAGCCGGACGCGTACAACGGAACATTCGCTTTGGCTACCGAGCGTGCCTCACCGTCCCTGTGTAAGACGGATGTGGTCGGCGCATCATCAAAGACCGCCTGTAGCAGCTTGTCGGTTTGTGCGGCGAAGGATTCGACTTCGGTGTAGAACTCCCCCAGCTCCATACGGGCGCTACGCGCGGTTTCCCAGGAGAAACTCGATGGACTGCAGATCTTCCCAATCGTTCCATTCATTGCCGACCAGTGAGTAGCTACTGGCCTTCTCCCGGAACTGCTCGAGACTCATCCGAACCCGCGCGAGAATTTCATCGCGCTGCTGCTTCAGCTGTTCCACGGTGTAGCTCTTGACCTGAACCATGACCGCCCTCCCCTCTCGGATACCGCTTGCTTCAAGGGTAGTCGACGATCAGTGCGTATGGCTCAGAATTGCTCCTTCCTCAGCTGACGAGGAGCTCCGTGACCCGCCGGTTCAGCAGCCCGTCGACCAGGGCGTTCAGGCCTTCGGTGTAGGTGTCCTCGGCCGCTACCATCAGGAAACGGGGGCCGAGGTCGGTCAAGCGCGGTAAGGCCTGTGGGCCGAGGTCGGCGAAGATCTGTTCGCGGTAGGTAGGGCGGTCTTCGGCGGCTCGGTGATGATTTCCACGATCCAGGGCTGCGCCGACAGCGCGTCGTGCACGGCGGTCGCCGCCGCGCGCCTAACGGGTGAGGTCCTCGAAGCCGATCTCACCGAGAATCACGTGCTCCAACCGCAGGAAGCCGTCGCGGTGCAGGCTGTGCAAACGATATTCGGCCGCGTGCGCGTCGAGGCGGAACTCGCGCACCTCCTCGATCTCGAACTTCGGGTCCAGGCTGATCACCAGGTAGAGCGGGATGCCCGCCCTGGCGTACTGCACCTTCTTGTCCAGCAGATCTTCGGCAGCCGTCGACGGCGAGGACACCTCGACCACGATCAGCGCATCGCCGGCCTCCGGCTTCGCTCCACGCTCGGGCAGGCATCGGTAGACGATCACGTCGGGACGGCGGAAGGTGAACTTCGGAACCCGCCACAGCACCATGTCGATGTAGGTTTCGACGCGCATGCACGGTTCCGTGCTCGGAAGTTGTTCCAAGGCTCCGGCCAACCGGCGCGCGACTCGATTGTGCTCGGGCACCGGCGACTCACAGATGATCACGTGACCGTGGACGACCTCGACTTCGCGAGCGATGTCCGCGGGCAGCAGCCGGTACTGCTCCTCGGTCATCTCATGCGGCAGGTCATACGACGGATTGATCGTCATGCTCGAAGCTTATTGGCTGGTCGCGCCCCGGCTGAGCAGCTAGCCGACCCGTCGGTTCAGCAGCCCGTCGACCATGGCGTTCAGGCCCTCGGCGCAGGTGATCGAGAGGGCCAGTACAGCATCCGAATAAACCAACAATGGCGAATCTGTTTCAGGTGGACCGAAGCAGGGGCACACGACGTCGAGATCGTCGACTATCACTGAGAGGAGGCAACGATGGCAACAGTCATGGACCCAATCCACCCGGGCGAGATTCTCAGCGAGGAGTACATGGAGCCACTGGGCATTTCCCAGAACGGCCTCGGGCTCGCATTGAACGTGCCGCCACGCCGGATCAACGAAATCGTGCTGGGTAAGCGCAGGATCACCCCGGATACCGCACTGCGGCTTTCTCGCTATTTCGGCACCAGCGAACGATTCTGGCTGAACCTCCAGGACCGGTACGACATCGAGGTCGCGCGAATTCGGATCGCCGACGAACTCGCCGCGATCCAGCCACTGAGGTCGGCCTGATCTCGCCCAGCCTCAGCGGCGGTGCCGCAGCCGCGGACGGCGAGGCCGGTCGGCATGCCACATTCCTGATCGTGGCGCGCCGACCGGCCTATCGCATCAGCAGCCGGTGCCGACGAAGTTGCCGATCTCGCAGATGGATTCGCTGCTCAGCTTCCAGGTGCCGTCGATCAGCCGCCACGACATCGGGAAGGTCCAGGGCTCATAGCCTTCGGCGGAGGTGAGCAGGGTCGCGCTGAGGGTGTCGCCGTTCTCGGAGACGGGGCCGATCACGTCCCAGCGGAAGGTCGGCGCCATCGCCATCAGGGCGGCGGCGCGATCGAAGGTGGGCAGGCCGGCCTCGCCGGTCTCGAGCTCGGCGGCACGGGTGGCGCGCGCGGCGTTCACATCGAAAGCCACCGCGAGCTTTGCCCGGAGTTCGCCGGTGCCGAGGGCTGCGGTGCGCGCCGGTGCGGTCAGCGGCGCGGCCTGGGCGATCGAGGTCGTCGCGACGGTACCGAGGGCGCCGGTCAGGCCGGCGGTGGCCAGGGCGAGTGCGCCAAGCTTCAAACGGAGGCTCATGTGTCTATCCAATCTTTCCGTGCCGGGGTCGTCGGGAGTCGGCACGCCGTCACTGTAAGGTAAGCCTATGCGAATTTGAAGTCCGCGCACCCGGCGGCCTCACACATCACAGCGGTTCTTCCCCAGGTCACGGCCGCATCAGGCAAGCATAGGATCGAGTAAGGTTACCCTATGCTAAGGTCGCAGGGCTGGTTTCCGGCTCCACCCGCGATCTGCGCGATGGAGGACGGCGATCGGCACAGCGATTACCGGATGCAGGAGCCGTGTCATGCCGAAACCCCTTGGCTGGATTCGAAAATTCCATAAGCCAGCTGCGGAAAACAGCCCGCTGCTACTGATGTTCCCCCACGCGGGCAGCGGCGCCTCCGCTTATCGCACCTTCTCCAAAGCGCTCAGCCAGCACTTCGAGGTCATTATTTTCCAATACCCCGGACGGCAGGACCGAGCCGGTGAGCCACCCGCCGAGACGATTCCCGAACTGGCCGCCGGAGCTTTGAGCGCGTTCCTCGAATCGGAATACCACCGTGGCGAACCGTTCTCGGTCTTCGGGCACAGCATGGGCGCGGTGACCGGATTCGAATTCGTCCGCCAGGCCGAGGCGGCCGGGCTCCGGGTCGAACTGCTCGGCGCGTCCGGTGCGGTAGCGCCCGTCCATGTCGCGGACATGCCCCCGCACCCGACCGAGGACGAACAACTGCTCGACCACCTCGTTGCCCTCAACGGCACCGGCGCCGACGTGCTGGCCAGCCGCGAGGTCATGCGGATGACGCTGCCCGCGCTCAAGGCCGACTATGCCGCCTTCGACCGCTACCAGTGTGGACCGGAGGTGAAGATCCAGGCCAGGATGCACATCCTGGGCGGATCCGATGACGAACACGTGACCGCCCGCCACCTCCAGGACTGGGCACAGCACAGCGATAGCGACGTCACCGTCAGCCTTTTCGACGGTGGGCATTTCTATCTGAACGACCATGTTGCGGGCATTACCGAACTGCTTGCTTCGGAAATCCTTTCCGCGAGATAGTTCGCGACCCGCACGTAAGGCTTGGTATGGCACGACCGTTTTCCGAGGACGCTGATCCGGTGGTGATCGCCGGTACGGCGATCGAGGCGCCGGGGGGCGTCGACGACCTCGACGATTTCTGGGCCGCACTTGCCGGATCACGCGAATTGCTGGGGCCATTCCCGCGTGACCGCGGCTGGCCGCTGCGCGAGATCTTCTCCCTCGACCGCACCGAGGGCTGGGGCGCAGTTCCCGACTCCGGTGGATTCCTGCACGGTGCAACGGAATTCGATCCGCAATTCTTCGGCATCACGCCGCGTGAGGCGATCGCCATGGATCCGCAGCAGCGCGTCGCCCTACGGGTGGCCTGGCGCGCCATCGAACATGCCGGCATCAACCCGGCCGAGCTGGCCGGATCCGAGGTCGGCGTCTTCGTCGGCGGATCCGTGACCGAATACGGACCGCGCGCCGCCGAGGTCAACGAGTTCTCGGGGCACCGTGTCGTCGGCACCGCGCTCGGTGCGCTGTCGGGCCGGATCTCCCATGTGCTGGGGTTGATGGGGCCTTCGGTCACCGTCGATACCGCATGCGCGTCCTCGCTGACGGCGTTGCACCAGGCAGCGGCCGCGATCCGGGCGGGTGAGTGCGACTGGGCGCTGGCCGGCGGGGTCTGTGTGATGGGTTCACCGGGCGCGTTCTACGAGTTCGCGAAGAACAATGCCCTGGCCACCGACGGTCATCTGCGTGCCTACTCGGCCGCGGCGTCCGGGACGGTGTGGGGTGAGGGCGCGGGCATGGTGGTGCTGGAGCGCGAATCGCGTGCGCGGGCCGAGGGCCATCGCGTCTACGCCAGGGTGCTGGCCACCCGGGTCAACCACAACGGCACCGGCCCCGCCATCGCAGTACCGAGCGCAGCCGCACAGGAAAAGCTGGTGCGCGCGACGATCGCGGCCGCCGGTATCGATCCGAGCCTGATCGGACTGATCGAGGGGCACGGCACCGGCACACCCGTCGGGGATCCGCTGGAGCTGGCCGCGTTACGCGACACCTACGGAACCGATCCTTCCCGCGGGCCGAAGCTCGGATCGGTGAAAACCAATCTGGGCCACGCACAAGCAGCCTCGGGCGCGCTCGGCTTGATCAAGGTCCTGTTGTGCGGGGCCAACGGCCAGATCGCACCCACGCTGCACGCGGACGATCCCACGCCCGCCATCGACTGGGACAGCACCGGTCTGCGCTTGGCCACCACGCTGGAACCGTGGCAGGCCACCGACGGCTACCGCTATGCCGCGGTGTCGTCGTTCGGAGTCGCGGGCACCAACGCGCACATGATCCTGGCCATGCCGCAGCTCGACGACTACCCCCAGCGGGGCGACATGCCGGAGGTCTCCCATGCCTGACTACCGTCTGCCCAACGGCACCACACCGGTACTCGTCGCGTCCGATACCGCAGAGGGTGTGCGCGCCGAAGCCACTGCGCTGCTCGACTACCTGCGACAGCGTCCGCACGTGTCACCGGACGCGGTGGCGGACATGCTGTTCCGCAGCCGTCCCGCGCGACGCAGGCGCGCGCTGGTACAGGCGGGCTCCCGCGACGAGTTACTCGCGGCGCTGGCAGCGATCGCCGCCGACCGGCCGCATCCGGCCGTGGTATCCGGTGCCGCGGCACCACGCCGCATCGGCTTCGTCTTCCCCGGACAGGGCAGCCAGCGTCCCGGGATGGGCAAGCTGTTCTATGACGCGTCGCCGGAATACCGCGCCGAGGTCGACGCCTGTGCCGCGATCCATTTGGAGCGCTACGGGCACAATCAGCCGTTGGCCTATCTGCTCGGCACCGAGGGCGGCTACCAGGACATCGTCTGGGAAGTCCAGCCCGCGCTGATGTTCCACATGGTCGGGCTGGCCGCGATGTGGCAGGCGCACGGTGTGCGTCCGCGCGCCACCATCGGGCACAGCCAGGGCGAGTTGGCCGCCGGCTGGGTCTCGCGGGTGATGACCCGCCGCGATGCCGTACTCGCGGTGACCCACCGGGCGCGCCTGGTCGACGACCTCGTCGAAGAGGGCCGCTACTCGATGGCGGTGCTGGGGATGGGCCGCGAGGAATGCGAGGCGCTGCTGGCGCGTAACTCCGGCTGGGCGGAGCTGTCGGTGGTCAATGCCGCGCACATCCTGGCCATCGCCGGTGACCGCTCCACCATCCTCGAGATGGTGGAAACGGCCTCGGCGCAGGGGAAGTTCGCCAAGGAGATCAAGGTCGCCTACCCGGCCCACACCTCCTATCTGATCGGTGTGCGGGAGGAGATGGAGTCGATGCTCGGCGACGAGATGAGCTCGCCGACCTTCGCCCCCACCGAGATCACCTGCTACGGATCGACTCTCGGCGGCCCGATCACTCCGGATGTCACCCACCAGCAGTACTGGTACTGGAATCTGCGCAACCGGGTGCGCTTCGACCGTGCCGTCATCGCGGCGGCCGCCGAGGTGGACACCTTCATCGAGGTCGCCGAGCATCCGACATTGCAGCTGGCGATTCAGGAGAACCTGGCCGCGGTACCGGGCGGCCCGCACGATTTCCAGGTCCTCGGCACCTCGCACCGCACCGCGACCGGGCTGGACGAGTTCACCAGGAATCTGGCAACGGTCGCGGTCATCGACCTGAACTACGACTGGAAGGTGCTGCGGGTGCCGGATTCACCGGTGCGGCTGCCGCTGCCGAATTTCCCGCACACCCGGATGAACCCGAGGCACCTGTGGGCGCCGTACCGGCCGGACGCGGAGGCGGCCGGCGCCGCCGAGGTCGCACCCGCCCGGCTGATCGAGCAGTGGACCCGGCTGACCCGGCGCACGATGACCCCCGCGCGCTCGCTGACCGTGATCGACCCCACCGGGCGCTGCGCGGATCTGGCCGCGGCGGTGCGAGAGCGCGCCGAGCGGTACGGCGCGACGGTGACGCCGTTCGAGGGCGAACCCGTCGACGGCGCGAACACCGTCGTGGTGCTGTTGCCGCCGAGTGTCGCCGACACCGAGTCGGCCGCCGTCGCGGAGTTCGCCGAGTTCGCGACCGATCAGCGATGGCGCGGCGCACTCGGGCCCGAAGTGAGCGAAGCCTGGCTCGTCACCGCGGGCGCGGAGGCGGTGACCGACGGTGATGTTCCCGGTTTGTCCGCGGCGGCCGCAGCGGCGGCCTTCCGCTGTGTCGCGCTCGAGCACATCGGCGTGACGTTCCGGCATCTCGACCTGCCCGCGGATTACGCGGACAACCCGTTGAAGACCTCCGCCGATCGCGTGCTCGAGGCACTGCACCTGGCGGGTGAACCGGAACTCGCGGTGCGCACCGGCCAGCTGCATGCCAAGCGGATCGTGGTGGCCGACGAGGCCGAGGCACTTGAGCCGGATCTGTCCGAGGTGCTGATCCTCGGCGGCACCGGGCATGTGGGCCTGGAGTTCTGCGCGGAGCTGGCACGCGCCGGCGCCGGGCGCATCACGCTGGTGAGCCGGCGCGGGGAGACGCAGGCCGTCACCGAGAAGCTGCGCGCTGTTCGCGCGCTCGGCGGCACCGACATCGACGTGGTGCCCGGCGATCTCACCGATGCCGACACCATGGCGGAGCTGGCCGCCCGCTACACCGGCAGCCCTGTGACCCTGCTGCTGCATGCCGCGGTCGACTATGTGTATTCGACCGCCGCCGAGACCGACGTGGATTCGGCGACCAGATCGGCCGCGGCCAAGGTGACCGGTTTCGCCGCGGTGCTGCGGGCATTGCCGCTGGCAGCGACTGCCACCGTCGTGCTGTGTTCCTCGTTCGCCGCCTCCTTCGGCGGCTGGGGTCAGGCCCTGTATGCCGGTTCCAACCGGATGCTGGACGCGATGGCGTGCGCGCTGCGTGCCGAAGGCCAGTCCTGCGCTTCGGTGCAGTGGGGCCTGTGGGTGCTTCCCGCCGAGGCCGACGCCGCCGTGCACGCCCGCATCGAAGGTTCGGGTCTGCTCCCGATGGATGCCCGCGCGGCCGTCGCGGCGGGCCTGGCCGAGCCGAACGGCAACAGCCTGGTGCTCGCCGCCGACTGGGCACGGATGCGTGAGGTCGCCGAAACCATCGGATTGGACGGGGTTTTCGCACCCGCCTTCGACGCACTCATCGCCGCCGCACCGCAGCCGGCACCGGCCGCCGCGCAGGCGGCCGCTGCCGCGCGGCCCGCACCGGAGCCGGCGCCGTCGATCACCGCCGAACGGGCACCCGCACCGGTGGAGCAGGATTTCGCCGAGCTCATCCGCCGCGAACTCGACCGGGTGATGATGTCCGACGGCAGCGACCGGATCGACGGTTCGGTTCCGCTTGTTTCGCTGGGCATGGACTCGCTCCAGGCCCTCGACCTGCGCAAACGACTGAAGGCCGAACTGAATCGGGATCTGCCTGTCGCCGCCATCCTCGGCGGTGCCTCGCTGGACGAGGTCGTCTCACTGATGTCCGAGAACGAAGGCTGAGGAGCCCGACTGCCATGCCGGAAACCCAACAGACCCGCCCGCGTATCGAGGACGTGCTGAGCCTGAGTCCGCTCCAGGAGGGCTTGTTCTCGCTGGCGAAGGTCGCCGAGGCGGCCGACCTGTACAACATGCAGTTCGTCATCGAGATCGGCGGCCCGGTCGATCTGCCGCTGCTGCGTCGCAGCGCGGAGGAGCTCCTGCGCCGTCACCCCAATCTGCGTGCGGCGTTCTGGGACCGGGACGTGCCCAAGCCGGTCCAGATCGTGCCCGCCGCGGTGACGCTGCCGTGGTTCGAACGCACCGCGGGCGAGCACGAGCTCGCGGCGATCATCGAAGCCGAGGCGCGGCACAGCTTCGATCTGGCGCGTGGACCCGCGCTGCGCATCGTGGTGGTCAGCCCGCCGAGCGGGCCGCGGCGGATGATCGTCACCGCCCACCACATCCTGATGGATGGCTGGTCACTCGGTGTGTTCTTCCGCGAGCTCTTCGCGATCTACCAGGCGGGCGGATCGTCGGCGGCGTTGCCCACCCCGCGGCCGTACCGGGATTACATCGGCTGGCTGGCCGCCCGGGATGCCGACGCCACGCTGCGTGCCTGGTCGCAGTACCTGGCCGACGCCGAACCGCTGATCGTCGCGGACCGATCCGATACGCCGGTGAACACGATCGTGCCCGCCGTCGAGAAGGTGGCGCTCGATCGCGCCACCACCGAGCGGGTGCAGCTGTGGGCGCGCGCGAACGGGCTGACGATGAACACGGTGGTCCAGTTCGCGTGGGCGGTGGTCCTGGGCCGCCTCACCGATCGGCGCGACATCGTCTTCGGTACCACGGTTTCCGGCAGGCCCGATGAACTGGCGGACGTCGAGACCATGATCGGCCTGTTCATCAACACCATCCCGGTACGGGTGCGGCTCGATCGGCTGACCGGGCCGGCAGGCCCCGCCTGCGCGGTGCTGCAACGTGATTCGGCGGCGATGCGCGAGCAGGGGTACGCGAGCCTGTCCGCCATTCAGCGGGCCGCCGGGCGCGGCGCGTTGTTCGACACGCTGTTCGTCTACGAGAACGCGCCGGTCGCCGATGTGCTCCAGGAGACCGGCACCGCCGACGGCACGACGTTCCGGCCGGTCGCCTCGGAAAGCATGACGCACTATCCGCTGGCCGTGGTGTCGTATCTGCTCGACGGCGAGCTCACGGTGGTGATCGAGGCGGTGGCCGACATGCTCGGTGAGATCTCCCCCGCCGACCTCGGCGCCCGGCTGGTCTCGGTGCTCGGTCAGCTGCCCGATCTCGGCGAGGCCGGCCATGACGCGATCGACGTTCTGCTCCCCCATGAGCGTCCGCGCCCGCCCGCGACCCCGGCCGCCGACGTGCTCGGCGTCACGGTCGCGGAGCTTTTCGCACGTCAGGTTGCGGCGACCCCGGACGCGCTCGCGCTCACCACCGAGCGAGAGCGCTACACCTACCGTGAATTGTCGGAGGCGGCGCTGCGGGTGGCCGGCGGCCTGGCCGCGCGCGGGATCGGGCCGGAGGACGTCGTGGCGCTGGCCATGCCGCGCTCGGCGCGTTCGATCATCGCCATCCTCGGTGCGCTCGCGGCCGGGGCCGCCTATGTTCCAGTCGATGTCGCATTGCCCGCGTCGCGTGTCGAATCCATTCTCCGGCAGTCGAATCCGGTACTGGTACTGACCGACGACGCGGCGGTCGCGTTGCCGGACACAGTGCCGGTGGCCGCGTTCGAGGCGGTCGCCGCCGCCGCGCCGCTGGACGCGCCGCGCGCCGGTCACCCGGATCAGTGCGCCTATCTGATCTTCACCTCCGGTTCCACCGGGGAACCGAAGGGCGTGATGGGCACGCACGCGGCGCTGGCGAGCTATTTCGCCGACCATCGCGACCGTGTCTACCGCCCCGCCACCGCGCGGCTGGGTCGGCCGTTGCGCATCGCGCACGCGTGGTCGCTGAGCTTCGACGCGTCCTGGCAGCCGATGATCGGCCTGCTCGACGGTCATGCGATCCACCTGTTCGGCGCCGCCGACATGCCCGATGCGCACCGGCTGGTCGCGGGTATCGCCGCGCACGGCATCGACATGATCGACACGACGCCGTCGATGTTCGCGCAGCTGGCCGCGGCCGGACTCGGCGAGAACGGAACGGTCCCGGCCGTGCTCGCACTCGGCGGGGAAGCCATCGGCGCGCACCTGTGGCGGCAGCTGTGCGCGCTACCGGATACCGCTGTGCACAACTGCTACGGCCCGACCGAGACGACGGTCGAGGCGGTGGTGGCCGCGGTGGACGATCCGGACGTGACACCGTCGATCGGTGCGCCGACGACGGGAACCGCCGGATACGTACTGGATTCCCGGCTGCGTCAGGTGCCCGACGGCGTCATCGGCGAGCTGTACCTGTCCGGCGCCCAGCTGACCCGCGGCTACGCGGGCCGGCCCGGCATCACCGCCGACCGGTTCGTCGCCGACCCGTACCGCGCCGGTGCGCGCATGTACCGCACCGGCGATCTGGTGCGGCGGCTGCCGTCGGGCGATCTGGCCTACCTCGGCCGCGCCGACGATCAGGTGAAGATCCGCGGCTACCGGATCGAGATCGGCGAGATCGAGGCAGCGCTGCACGCGCTACCGGGTGTCCGGGAGGCGGCGGTGATCGTGCTGCGCCGGCCGAACGGGCCCGTCCTGGTCGGGTTCGCTGTCGGCGCGGACGGTGAATCCGCCACGCTGCGTGGCGCATTGGCGCAGCGGCTGCCGTCCTACATGGTCCCGCACCGGGTGCTCGTCATCGACCACCTGCCGGTGACCGGCAACGGCAAACTCGACGCGCGACGCCTGACCGAACTGGCCGCCGACGCCCTGGACAGCGCGACGGTCACGGTCGCGCCGACCACCGACACCGAGCGGGCGCTGTGCGCGACCGTCGCCGAACTCACCGGCGGCGGCGAACCCGGAATCGATGACGACCTGGTCGATCTCGGGCTCGACAGCATCGTCGCGATGTCGCTGGTGAACGCCTTGCGCCGCAAGGGGTTCAGCGCCACTCCCCGGCTGGTGCTGGCCTCCGGCACGATCCGCGCGCTGGCCGCCGCCATCGACGCGGGCGCGGGCGCCGAGCACACCGTCGCGACCGCCGGGTACGGCCCGGTGGGCGTCACCCCGATTTTGTCGTGGATGCACGAGTACGGCGGCTACCGCAGGCTGGCACTGACCACGCTGCTCGAGCTGCCCGCCGACATCGACCACCCGCGACTGGTCGCGGTGTTGCAGGCGTTGCTGGACGGCCACGACATGCTGCGGGCCCGCTTCCTGGAGACCGGCGGCGGCTACGACGTCCGTACCCGCGAACCGGGTGTCGTCAGCGGGGCCGACATTCTCACCACGGTGCCCGCCGGACCGGTGCTCGCGGCAACGGTGTCCGAGCAGGCGTGCGCGGTCGCCGACCGGATCGATCCGCTCACCGGTGATCTCGTCCGCGCGGTCCGGCTGACCAGGACCGACGCACCGGACCTGCTCCTGCTGCACGTGCACCACCTGGCGATGGACCCGGTGTCCTGGCACATCGTGTGCGCCGACCTCGCGGCCACCTGGGAGCAGCTGAGCACGGGTACCCCGATCGCGGAACTCGACGCGCCGGTCGAATACACCAGCTACCGCGCCTGGGCCGCGCGCACGCGTGAGCGCGCGAGCAGCGCCGAGGTGCAGGCGCAGCGCGACTACTGGCTGCGCCAGGCCGAGGGCACCGATCCGGTGCTCGGGTCGCGCCTGCCGGACCCGTCCCGCGACACCTGGGGCTCCTACCGCGTGCACCCGGTGCTCACCGACGCCGCCACCACCGCCGCCGCGCTCGGCGCCCGCGATGTCGACGTGCGCGCGTTCCTGCTGACGGCGCTCACCCTGACCCTGAGCACCTGGCGCGCCGAACGCGGGCAGGATCCCGCCGCGGGCGCCTACCTCGCCATCGAGGGGCACGGCCGGGAGGACGCGCTGCTCGGCGACGATATCGACACCACGCGGACCGTCGGCTGGTTCACCAGCATCTACCCCGCCCGTTTCGGCGTGGGATCGGACCTGAATACCGGTACCGCCGAACAGGACCCGGCCGCGGCCCGCGCACTGCTCGATGCCGTTACCGCCACATTGGAGCAGGTCCCGGCCAACGGCGCCGACTACGGGGCACTGCGCTACCTGGCCGCCGACTCCGGCCTCGCGGCCATACCGCAACCGCAGATCCTGTTCGACTACATCGGCCGACTGGATCTCGCCGGTGCGGGCACCTCGTGGGCACCCGTCGCGGACCTGGACCTGATCACCGCGTTACCCACCGCACCGGAACCCGATTTCCCACTGCGACACGCGTTGGACGTGATCGCGGGCGTGCAGCCGACCGAGACCGGACCACGGCTGGTCACGCTGCTGCGGTGGAGCGATCGTCTGCTCACCCGGCCGGAGGTCGAGCGACTCGCACAGATATGGGAGGCCGCCGTCGCGGCACTGGCCGGCGCACTCGCGCCGGTAGGTGTCGGCGGGGCGACTGCCGAGGCCGTCTGAGGCCGACAACCAAGCCGTTCACCTCGACTCGAAGGACAGCCATGGCAGACGACATCATCGAGCGCCGTAAGCAGTTGCTCCAGCGCCGATTGCGGGAGCAGAACGTGAAGGCCGCCGCACCGGAGCCGGTGCCGGCGCGCACGCCGGGCACGCCGAGCCCGCTGTCGGACGCGCAGCGCCGCATGTGGTTCCTACAGCGGCTCGACCCCGCCGACACCACGCTCAACGTGGGCGTCGCCTACCGGCTCACCGGGCCGCTGGACGCGGACCGCCTGCACGCCGCGTGCGCCTCGGTGCTGTCGCGGCACGAGATCCTGCGCACCACCTACGGTGTGGACGCCGACGGCGAGCCGTTCCAGGTGTCGAGCGCGGACGCCGAACTGCCCTGGAAGGAACACGATCTCAGCGCCCTCCCCGAGGCCGGGCGGGCCCGGCGGGTCGAGGTACTGGCCCGGCGCGAATTCGCCAAGCCGTTCGACCTGAGCGCCGACCTGCCGGTGCGCGCCACCCTCGTGCGCACCGGCCCGGACGAGCATGTGCTGATCCTGGTCGTGCACCACATCGGCTGGGACGACGAGTCATGGCCGGTGTTCTTCGCCGAGGTCAACGCCGCCTACCGGGGCGAGCAGCTCACCGCGCCGCGCGCGCAGTACATCGATGTCGAGGTCGGCGCCGACCGTACCGACGACGCCGATCTGGCCTACTGGCGCGATGCCCTCACGCCGCTGCCCGAGCGGGTGGCCCTGCCGGCCATCACCGCGGCGGGTACGCCGTCGAAGAATTCCGAAACCCTCACCCGCACGCTGCCGCAGGAGCTGACCGAGCGGGTGGCCGAGCTGGCCCGTGCGCATTCGACCACCCCGTTCACCGTGCTGCTCGCCGGTTTCCAGGCCCTGATCCACCGCTATACCGCGGCCACCGATTTCCTCGTCTCGGTGCCGGTCGTCGATCGCCGCGCGGGCGCGCAGCAGCTCATCGGCTACTTCGGCAATGCCGTGCTGGTGCGCGCCGATCTCGATGGCTCGACCGATTTCGCGACGCTGCTCGACGCTGTGCGCGACACCTGTAGCGGCGCCTTCGCCCACCAGGGTGTCGGCGTGGACCGCGTGGTACGCGAGGTCGGCCCGGAGCGCACCGCCGGACGCGATGCCATGGCGCAGCTGGTGCAGCTCAGCTTCAGCATGCGCGGCGACGCCAACGGCTTCGAGCTGGACGGGGTCACGGCCGAGGAGTTGCCGCTGCATCCGGGTGTCGCCCAGGAGGAACTCGGCCTCATGATCGTCGGCGGTGCCGCCGGCACCCGGGTGGAGGCGACGTACCTGGTCGACGCGCTCGACCCGGCGGTGGTCGCCCAATTCCTCGATCACTATGTGCAGCTGCTCGGCAACGCGCTGGCCGACCCATCACGCAAGCTGCGCGAGCTCGACATCCTCGGCGATACCCGCGGCGCGATCCTCGCCGCCTCGCAGGGCGCGCTGGTGGACGTGCCCGCCACCACCATGGTTGCGCTGTTCCAGGAGCGGGTCGCCGCGGCGCCCGACGCCGAGGCCCTGGTCTCCGACGGGGAGCGGCTCACCTACGCCGAACTCAATCGCCGCGCCAACCGCTTGGCGCACTGGCTGATCCGGCGCGGTCTCGGACCCGAGGACCTCGTCGCGTTGCGCATGGCCACCTCGGTCGAGTTCATCGTAGCCACTCTCGCGGTGCTCAAGTCGGGTGCGGGCTACCTGCCGATCGACCCGGCCTATCCGGCCGAACGCATCGACTACCTGCTCACCGACGCCCGGCCCGCGATCGAGTGGGATGCCGAGGCATTCGCGAGCGCCGAGGCCGAAGCGGCCGCCCTGCCCGACACCGACCCGGTCGACGCCGACCGTGTCGCGCCATTGCGTCCGTCCAACACGGCCTACGTCATCTACACCTCCGGCTCCACCGGAAAACCGAAGGGCGTGCCGGTTCCGCACGACGCCATCGCCGAACACCTGCTCGGCTTCACCGACGAATGGGACCTCACACCACAGGACCGCGTCCTGCAATCCACCTCGGTCAGCTTCGACGCCTCACTGCTCGACATCTACGTCACCCTCACCGCGGGGGCCTGTGTCGTTGTGCCGAAGCCGAACGCCTACCGCGATATCGCCTACGTCGCGGATCTGGTGACGCGCCACGGCGTCACCGTGCTGCACATGGTGCCGTCCATGCTCGCGACCTTCCTGGTACTGCCGGAGGCCAACGACTGGCGCTCGCTGCGGCATGTGCCGGTCGGCGGTGAGGCGCTGGCCGGGGAGATCGCCGACCGCTTCGCCACCCAGTTCGACGCCCAGCTGCGCAACCACTACGGGCCGACCGAGGCCGTCGTGTCCTCGACCCATCTGCCCGTCGAGGGACCGCAGGGCGTCGGTGTGGTGCCGATCGGTATCCCGAACCAGAACGTCTACCTCTACCTGCTCGACGAGGCGCTGCAACTGGTACCCACCGGCGTGGCGGGCGAGATCTACCTCGGCGGCAACCAGCTCGCGCGCGGCTACCTGCACCGGCCCGCACTGACCGCCGAACGTTTCATCGCCGACCCGTTCCGGCCCGGGCAGCGTCTCTACCGCACGGGTGACCTCGCGCGGCGCAATGCCAAGGGCGAGATCGAATTCCTCGGCCGCGCCGACGAACAGGTGAAGGTGCGCGGTTTCCGCATCGAGCTCGGTGAGGTGGAGGCGACCGTCACCGATCACCCCGAGGTGGCGCACTGCGTCGTCACCGTCATCGAGCATCCCGCGCTCGGCCCCATCCTCGCCGCGTACGCCGTGCCGGAGCCCGGTGCCGAACCCGATGTGGAAGCGGTGCGGGCGTTCGTCGCCGCGCGACTGCCCGAACATATGGTGCCCGCCGCGATCACCCTGATCGACGCGGTGCCGCTGACCGCGCACGGCAAACTGGACAAGCGGGCGCTGCCGACCCCGGAGGTCGCGCTCACCCGCGTCTACCGGGAACCGCGGACCTCCACCGAGATCCGCGTCGCCGCGCTGTACGCCACGCTGTTCTCGCGCGAGCGGATCGGCGCGGACGACTCGTTCTTCGAGCTCGGCGGCCATTCGCTGCTCGCGGCCCGGCTGATCACCATGATCCGCGCCGAATTCGGCATCGAGATCGATATGCGCGTCCCGTTCGACAAGCCGACCGTGGCCGGACTCGCCGCCCACCTGGTCGCGGTGTTCCTCGACCAGTTCGGCATCGACCTCGATGAGCTCGACGCCGCGGCCGAGCCGATCGGCGCGGCCGAGACCGACGGACCCGGACCGGTTCCGGTGCCGCGGCCGCGGCCCGAATACATTCCGCTGTCCTACTCGCAGCGCGCCTACTGGATGCAGCGGCGGATGGAGGGCGCGATCGACGGCGAAAACGTCACGTATCCGATCCGCTTCGAGGGGCCGCTCGATCGCGCGGCGTTGTTCGCGGCGGTGGATTCGGTGGTGGCCCGCCACGAGTCGCTGCGCACCTCGTTCCCCGAGCACGAGGGCACGCCGTATCAGCTCATCCATCCGGCCGCCCACGTCGAGGTTCCGGTGGTGGAGCTGCACGGCAGCACCGAGCGGCTGGAGCAGGAGCTGGCCGCGGACGCGGCCTATGTCTTCCAGCTGGCGGGCGAGCCCATGCTGCGCCTGCGGCTGCTGGTGCTCGACGAGCGCGACGCCGTGCTGTCGATCCTGATGCACCACATCATCGCCGACCGCAGCTCGTGCAAGATCTTCGTCGACGATCTCACCCTCGCCTATCGCGCCCACCAGCGCGGCGAGCAGCCCGACTGGCCCGAATTGCCCATCCAGTTCGCCGATTTCGCCATCTGGCAGCGCGAGGTGTTCGATCGCGGCGCCGATCGCGAGATGAGTGCGGTCGGCGCGGCACAGCTGGACTACTGGCGCGACGCGCTGGCCGGGCTGCCCGACGAGATCGCCGTCGGCCACGACCACCCACGCCCACAGGTGCTCGGCCGCAACGGCATCAGCACCGCCCGGCGGCTGCCCGCCGCGGTCTGGGAGCGGGCGCGCGCCACGGCGGAGGCCGTCGGCGCGACCGAATTCATGCTGTGCCAGGCGGTGGGCGCGGTGCTGCTCAACGCGCTCGGCGCCGGCGACGACCTCGCCATCGGTGCCGCGGTGGCGAACCGGCTCGACGAGGCGACCGAACAACTGATCGGCCTGTTCGCCAATGTGGTCGTGCTGCGCAACGACGTGTCCGGCGATCCGACCCCGCGCACGGTGCTCGGCCGGGTCCGCGACAATTCGCTGGAGGCCCTCGGCCGGCAGGGCGTGCCGTTCGAGCGACTCGTCGAGACATTGAATCCGCCGCGCTCGCTGGCCCGCAACCCGCTGTTCCAGGTGATGATGCATATGCGCCACCACCTGGCGCCCACCCCGTTCAGCGCCGACGGCGCGACCACGGTGCGCGATATCGCCAAGTTCTACGACGTGTCGTTCATGGACTTCCATCTCGACTACACCGTGGACGTCACCGGTGATCTCATCGTGCGCGTCGTGGTCAATCCGGATCTGTATCTGGCCGAGACCGGCGAGATCTTCGCCGACACGGTGATCGAGGTGTTCCAGGCCTTCGCCGAGCGCGCCGACCAGCCGCTGTCGGAGCTGGATCTGACACCCGCCGAATGGGATACGGCCCGGTCGGTGGTGCACATGACACCCGCGCCCGTCGCCCGGCCGGTCGGCGGCAGCGATGAACCGCTGACCGAGACCGAGCGCACGCTCATCACGCTGCTGGCGGAACTGCTCGAGATCGACGACGTCGAGGAGATCGGCCGGGAGGACGGGTTCTTCGGCCTCGGCGGCGACAGCGTGATCGCCATTCAGTGGGCGGCGCGCGCGGGCGAGGCCGGGCTGCCACTGACCCCGCAGATGGTGTTCGAGTACTTCACCATCGTCGAACTGGCCGCGGCCGTCGACGAGGCGATCGCCAACCCGCCCGCCGACACCGCCGAGGACGATCATCGGCACGAGGCGATGTCGGTGTCGGGCCTGGACGAGAGCGCGCTGGCCGCGTTGGAAGAATCCTGGGCGGCGCAGAACTGAGAAATCCCGGTCGGCCGGAGAATGTTCTCCGGCCGACCGGGATCTCGTCGGCGAGCGGGCTCAGCGCTTGCGGGCGGGGGTGCCGACGATGACGCTGCCGACCGAGCATTCCTCCAGCTCGTCCACCCCCGCGGCGGTGACGAACGCGCCGGTATCGCTGAAGCCCTGCGCGCAGGCGCCGAGCCCCATCGCGGTGGCGGCCAGGTAGAGCGTCTGCATGAGCACCCCAACGTGCTTGAGGATGCTCGCGTAGGCGACCTGCTCGTAGGTCCACATCACGCGACCGGACCGAGCCGCCAGCAGCAGCACCAGCTGCGGTTCGGCGCCGTCGGTCAGCGTCGCCGACGTCGAGCGCACCAGCTTCCGCACCGCGGGCGAGTCCGCATCGGCCACCGGGCGCAGCGCGTGCTCGAACGAGTCGTAGTGATACATCCCGGGTTTCAGCCCGGCGACATTGCGCACGATCGGGTACAGCTCGAGCTCGTACACGCTGCCACCGGACGGGTACGGCCGCGACACCAGTTCCTCACCCTCGGCCACCTGGCGGACCGAGCGGGTCCGGGCGGTGCGGTACAGAAGCTCCCCCAGCTGGTCGACGGTCATCGGCGCGGCGTCGTCGTAGTCGCGGCAGGACACGCGGTCCTCGAGCACATCGGTCAGGCTCGGGTCCTCGATCCGCAGCGATTCCAGATCGGGCTTCGCCAGCGCAACGGGGGCGCCGGGGTAGGCGGGTTTGCGTGCGGGTGGTTGCGGGAACGACCCCTTGCCCCATTTCGTCGGCCCGAAATGCTCCCAGGTGATGGTGCGCGGCCCCAGCGTGCTGCGTCGGTGGAACCACAGATCGGGTGCGCTCCAGCTGCGGGTGCTGAACTCGCGGTCTTCGGCGGCGGCGTCATCGACGAGGAAACCACCCCAGTACAGGTCCTGCGCCAGCCGATCGAGGACGTCTTGCGCCACACCGGTTTCGGCCGCGCCAGGGCCGTCGAGCGCCGCGAGCAGGCGCGGGTCGTGGATCCGCAGATCGCACCAGGACATCGGGTGTTCGAGCAGGAATCCGTCGCGATCACGGTGCAGCACCGCGAACTTCGACAGTACCCACGACGCGGGCAGCGGTGTCCGCGGTCGCGCGGGCGGCCGGGTGAAAGGCCGGATCGTGTACTGCTCGCGCCCGCCGTCGCGGATGGTCACCGTCAGCCAGCCGGCGTCGGCCAGCTCGCTCATCAGTGCACCGGCGTCCTCGCCGGTCTGCTCGCCGAGGGTCGCCGAACCCTGGCCGAGCTGTTTGAGTGCCTGGAGCTGGGACTCGGTGAGCCCGGTCAGTTTCCGGTTGTCCGGCGGATTCAGCAGCACCGCACCGGACGCGGTGGCGACACAGGTGACGCCGTCGCGCAGGGCGAACCGCGTCTGGTCGGGATAGGTCACGGCGGACACTGCGTCAGACTCCTTGGTCGAGGGCGAGGATCTCGTCATCGGTCATGGCCGACACTTCGAGATAGAGCTGTGCGACGGCTTCGAGCCGATCGGGTGTGCCCAGTTCCGCTTCACGCGACTGCAACCGGTGCGCCACCTCGGCGACCGTCCGGCCGATGAGCAGATCGCCGACCAGCGCGTGGTCCACATCCAGCCATTCCCGCACCCGCGCGATCACGGTGGTCGCGAGCACCGAATCACCACCGGCGCTGAAGAAATCGTCGTGGATACCGATGTCGTGCCCACCGAGCACCTCGGCGACGATGTGGCACAGCGCCTCTTCGAGCCGGTTGCGTGGCCGGGCCTCGACCGCCTCGGAGTCCGGTCGATCCAGCAGCGCGACCACGGCGCGGCGGTCGAGCTTGCCGTTGGCGGTCAGCGGCATCTGCTCGAGCAGCTGGATCCGCGTCGGGATCATGTAGCCGGGCAGCAGATCCGGCAGTGTGGCGAGCAACTCCTCGACGCTGCCGTCGAATCCGGCGACGGCGGCCACGAGCTTGGGTGCGCTCGTGCCGATGACCGCGGCGACCGCGTGGCGCACGCCCGGCGCGGCCCGCAACGCGGTTTCGACCTCGCCCAGCTCGACGCGGTAACCGCGGATCTGGACCTGATGATCGGCGCGGCCGAGGAATTCGATGGTGCCGTCGGGCCAGTACCGCGCCATATCCCCGGTCCGGTACCAGCGCAGGCCGTCATGATCGACGAACCGTTCCGCGGTGCGTTCGGGATCATTGCGGTAGCCGGCGGCGACATTCGCGCCACCGACCCAGAATTCACCGGGAACCCAGTCGGGGCAGTCCCGTCCGGTCGGTGCGACCACACGGCAGCGCACATTGCGCAGCGGAACCCCGAACGGCACGGTCTTCCAGGAGGCCGGCGGATCGCTGACCTCACAGATCGTGTTGTGGATGGAGGTCTCGGTGGCACCGCCCAGGCCGGAGAATCGGCAGCCGGGCACCTGAACGGCCAGCCGGCGCGCGAGATCGGCGCCGACCCAGTCGCCGCCGAGCGTCACCGCGCGCAGCGAATCACCCAGGTTGTTCGCGCCGGTTTCCAGGATCATGTCCAGCATGCTCGGCACGCAGTTGAGGATCGTCACCCGATGCTCCCGCAGCAGCGCCACCCATTCGGTGGCCTCCGCGCGCTGTTCGGCGGTCATCGCCACCACCGAACCGCCGACGGCGAACATCCCGAACATGTCGTACACCGAGGCGTCGAACTCGAGCGCCGACAAGCCGAGTACCCGGTCGTTCCGGTCGACCCCGAACCAGTCGTTGACGGCGTCGATGGTGTTCATCGGACCGCTGTGCGGCACGTCGACGCCCTTCGGGGTTCCGGTGGATCCCGAGGTGAACAGCACATAGGCGATGGCCGACGGATCGGGCAGCACCGGCTCGGCCAGCGGCGACGGGTGGATCCGGGCCTGTGACAGCGGAATACACGTCACGGCCGGGTCGCCCATATCGGCGCCGTCGGCCACCAGCGCCGCCACCACATCACCGGTGCGCAGGATCTCCGCGCGCCGCTTCACCGGCTGGTCGAATCCGATCGGGACATAGGTCGCACCCGCGGCGAGCACACCGGCGACCGCCAGGACCTGATCCGGCCCCTTCGGCAGCTGGACGGCAACCGCGTCGCCCGGCCGGACGCCGTTCGCGTGCAACGCGCCGGCCACCGCGAGGGCCTGATCGGCCAGTTCGCGGTAGGTCCATCCGCCGCGCACCCCGTCACGGGTCCACACCACCGCGGGTGCGTCCGGGGTCGCGGCCGCGTGATCGAACAATCCGGCGTGCAGCACCCGGCCCGACACCGGCCCGTCGGTCGCGTTCACTGTCGCGCGCACCGCGGCCTGCGCGGCGGGCAGCCGGACCGCCGCCTCGGCCTCCCATCCCGACGGGCTGGACAACCGCTGCACCGCCTGGGTGTAGGTGGCGAACATATCGGCGACCATGCCGTCCGGGAACGCCGACTCACGCACGTCCCAGTTCAACAGCAAACCACCGCGGACCTCGGTGACCTGCGCGTCGAGCAACACCTGCGGGCCCTGCGAGATGATCCACACGGCCTCACCGAAGGTCTCGGTCACCGACTCCGCGAACAGCTCACCGAGATTCAGCGCACTGGTGTAGACGACCGGCGCGAGCACCGGTTCGCCGCGGAAGCGGCCGAGGTCGCGCAGCACTTCCAGGCCGGAATAGGAGGCATGCGAGGCGCTTTCGTGCATCGTCGCCTGCAACCTGCGGGCGCGTTCGGCGACGGTCACGTCCGGGCTCACGTCGACGTCGACCATGATCGAGGAGGTGAAGTCACCGATGACGCGGTCGATCCCGGCCGATACCGGTTCGCGCTGGAACAGCGGGACGTTCAGCAGGAACCGCGGCTGCGCCGACCAGCCGCCGATCGTGTCGGCGAAGACCGCGGCCAGCGCGACGGCCGGGGTGATCCCGCGCGCGTGCGCCGCGTCGAGCAGCCGCTGTTTGGCTTCGGGTTCGAGCCAGTGGTTGTAGCGGACCGTGCGGTGGGGTTCCTGCCGCTCGGACAGCGGGATGGTGGGCAGCTCGGGCGCCGAGGGCAGATCGGCGAGCCGGTCACGCCACCACGCCTGATCGCGCTCACGCGCCTGCTGATCGGGGGTGCGTTCGGTGAGGTAACGCCGGTAGGTGTAGTCCTGCGGCGGGAGTTCGGCACCGCCGTAGAGGTCGGCCAGATCGGAGATGAGCACGCGATAGCTCATGGCGTCGCCTGCGATCATGTCGACATCGAGGTGCAGGCGGGTGCGGCCGCCGGCGAGCAGGGTCAGGGTGAGGTCGAGAACCTGTCCCTCTTCGATGGCCAGGCGCTGGTGGGTTTTCTCCTCACGTAGCCGTTCCAGCTCGGCGTCGGCTTCCTCGGCGGTTCGTTCGCGCAGGTCCACCACCTGGAAGACCGGACGGCCGGGTGCGCGCAGCGTCTGCTGGGTGCCATCGGGCAGGAATCGGGTGCGCAGCATGGGGTGCGCCTCGACCAGCGCGGCGGCGGCCCGTTCCAGTCGCACCGGATCGACTACCGCTCCGTCGAACTCGACGTACAGGTGCGCGGCCACGCCGCCCAGCTCCTGTTCCTCGGCCCGGCCGATCCAGTACGCGTGCTGCATGGTCGCCATGGGGAACGGGTCGAACTCCGATTCGGATTCCGGCGCCGAATTCTCCTGGGCGAGCGGCTCGGCCTGGTCGCCGGAATCCGCGGGTGCTGCGCTCGGCGCGTCGGCGGCGCCCTCCGTGGGCGGCGTCCGGCCTTCCAGCAGACTCGACCAGTTCGACACCGTCGGGGTCTCGACGAGTTCGGCGAAGGTGATGTTCACACCGCGCTTGCGCCAGCTCCCGGCGAGCTTCATGGTCCGGATGGAATCCAAGCCGAGCTGGATCAGGTCCGCGTCGTCGGCGATCTCGCCCGGCGCCAGACCGAGCTGCGCGGCGATCGCCTCGCGGATCTGATCAGGACCGATCTGCTGTGTTGGCTCCATGCGCCGCTCGTTCTCCTCGTTCGTCATCCGCTGTTCGTGCCGCGGGCCGGCACTGTCGTGCCGAGACAGGGCCCATAATATAGGGTTGCCTAACCTTCCTTGAAGGCGGTCGGGTTCCGCTGTTCCCACCCAATGCCGGAGAGTCGGTGCGCCGGGCCCGGTTCCGCAGTAGTCTGTGCCCGTCCGGCCCGAGACCGGTCGCCCAGGAAGGGATATCGTTGCTTCGCAAGGCGTTCACTGCATTCGCAGCTGCATCGACCGCGGTGATCGCCATCGGCGCTGCCGCGGGACCAGCATCCACCGCACCATCGCACGCCCAGTCCCCTGCGGTCCCGGCACCAGCGGCCTTCGAGGGCCTGGATCCCTGCGCACTCGTTCCGCCCGACGTGGCCGACCGGATCAGCGGCATCCCCGGCATTCAGCCGATCCGCCAGCCCGGCCTGGCCCCCGGCCAGCACCTCGAGGATTCCGACGGCTGTAGCTGGGTGTCCGGCGAGACCGAGCGCATCGGCGTGATGTTCTGGGTCCGCCACCGGGTGGAACAGTTCCCGCCGAACCCGGACGATCCGACCGCGCGCCGCCTGATGGACCAGCTGGGCCGACCGTTCCAGGTCTTCCTCCCCCACCCAGGGGAAAATGCCGAATATTGCAGCATCACCGCGCCGTACAGCAACAACCGCGAGGTGACGGTGATCCTGCGCTCGCAGGCGCCGGGCCCGGCTCCGGCCACCCCCGCCAACAACCCGTGCTCACGCAATGCCGAATCGCTCGGCACCATCTTCGCCGCGATCCCCTGGGCGTGAACCGGAGCGTTCGCCGCGGCGGCGGTGAACACCCCGGCCGGGTCACGTCCTACTTGCCGACGGCGGCGAAGGTCGGATCCAGCTTGTCGAGCACGTAGGGCACCGACAGGGCGGTCGGGGTGTTGATCGCGCTGATGGTGACGATATCGACGAAGGTCATACCGCCCGACTTCACCGACGGCAGATCGTTGTAGCCCGGCAGTTCCTTGAACTTCTTCTCATAGGCCGGCATCGCGCCGCACATCAGGATGTCGGAGGTCAGATCGTCGAGCCGCTCCGGCGACAGCGCCAGCCGACCACCCTGGGGAGCCTCGGCGACGATGTTCTGCGGAATGCTCAGACCCAGATCGTTGAACAACTTCGCCGAACCATCCTTCGGATCGGCGAGCACCATGAGCTGCGACGGCCCGGTCAGCATGCAGGTGAGGAAGGTCTTACCGGCGAGGTTCGGGTACTTGTCGGAGACGCCGGCCACCTTGGCATCGACGTCGGCGATCACCTTGCTCGCCTGATCCTCTTTGTGCAGCACCTTGCCGAGCGTGGTCACCTGGTCGGTCCACAGATCGACCTGAGCGCCCTCGGTGACGGGACCGATGGTCGGCGCCAGCTTGGAAAGCTTGTCGTACATGGCCTGATCGACCAGGAAGGCCGGAACCAGGATGAGATCGGGCTCGAGCGCCGCGATCTGCTCGGCGAGGTCGGAGCCCTGCTTCAGCGCGGTGGCTTCCAGCAGCGAATCCGGCGCCCACGGCGCCTTCTCCTGGCCGGCCAGGATGGCGACGCTGTCGGCATAGCCGACCGGTGTCACGCCGAGTGCCAGCGTGGCGTCCAGCCACTGGTTGCCCAGTGCGACCACCCGCTCGGGGGTGCCTTCGACCGTGGTCTCACCGAGGCCGTGCTTGACGGTGACGCCGGCACCGTCGCCATTTCCGGAGTCGGCGCCGCAGGCCACCACCGACACCGCCAGCGCCGTCGCTATCGCAGCCAATCCCAACCGGGCGAGCACGCCGCGCCGTGCCGTGGTTCGTGCCAATGTCATTCCGTACTCCTTGCGGTCAACCCCGACCCATGCCGGTCGATCATAGGCAAGCCTAACCTCGGGTGAAGGCCAGGCGTCCGTCGGCGGTCCATCGGGCCGTATCGCCGGAGCGGAACAGGTGGCGGCCGGGTTCGAACGGATCGTCGATGAAGGCGCCGTCCCGGTCCGCGCGGGCCGATTCCGCGGCCAGCGCGATTCCGCCGACGTAGACATCGCCGAGGACACCGGGGGCGACCGGGCGCAGCCGCTGGTCGAGCAGCAAGATCTTCGCGCCCGGCACCGGACGTACCCGGCCGGCCTCGCGCAGCGAACCACGCGCCGCGGCACCCAGATAACCCGGCACGCGGTAGGCGCAGGTGGCCACCGAATCCGGCGCCAGTTCCCACAGCCAGTCGGAAAGCTCAGCGGGCCAACCGATTCCGGCGACGTCCCAGCGTTGCACCGTGGGCAGCCGGACATCGCGGGCGGCCAGACCGGCCAGCAGATGCGGCGGCGCGATCACCTGGGTGACCGCGTGCTCGGCGATCACCTCGGCCAGCGCCGCCGGGTCGGTGCGCTGCACGGCCGTGGCCAGCACGAGGGTGGCGCCGTCGGTCAGCGCGGCGAGCAGATCCACGACCAGCTGCGGATCCTCGGGGTCGAGCGCGAACAAACGCACGTCGGCGCGGCGGCGAGCCGGATCGGTATCGGCGCGGCGGCGATCGGCCGCGACACACCGCCGGTCGGCGATAGCGGCGACCAGCGCGGCCATCGGCACCGTCAACCCGCCGAGGCCGACGGTCGGGGCGGGATCGGCGAGTCGCCGGCCGGTATCGGCGCGGGCCGAGCTGTCGGCCGGTGCGGACACGGCAGCATGCGGCATGAGCGCGACGAGCTGCGCGATCAATCGGTCCACCTCGGATTCACCTGCCGCGCCGGCCGTGGCCGCGCCGAGTCGCTGGAACAGCTCCTCATAGGTGAGTTCGGCCGAACCGTGACGCACGGCCATCCGGAGACCGGGGACCGCCCTGCCGTGCCGAAGGACGTTGGCCAGGCCACGCAGATCGGACGGGTCGACTCCGGTCGACCATTCACCGAGCACACGTTCACGCTCGGCCGAGGTCATCAGCCGCAGTTCGCTCACCCGGCGAGTGGGGGCATCGGCGAACTGCTCCAGCACATTTCGCAGATAGCGGGCGAACATGGCGACGGTGGCGGACTCGTAGCGGCCCGCGTCGGCGCTCACGCTCACCTCGACCGCGCCGTCGGCGTCCGGGGTGAACCCCACGCTCAACGCGCCCGCGGCGGCTTGCCCTGTCGCACGTGCCGCCGGGTATAGGTTGTCGGCGAACCCCGCTCGCCCGAGCCCGTCAGCACCGCGAATCACCACTCGCGGCACTGCTTCAGCAGGCGCATGGCCCGAAACGACCGGCCGGCCCGGTGCGCGGAAAGCTTCCGGTACCGACTCGCCGACCCGATCCAGCACCTCGATCAAGGTCGGATCATCGGCGAGATCGGTGCGCAGCGGCCACGGATCCGCCGTGCGCCCGGCCGGATCCGGATCGACGCTTCCGGCGGCCGGCACCTCGATGATGAGATCGGTGCCGGATCCGAGGGCATGCGCGAGTGCGGCGACGGCCGCCGGATACAGCACGAACTCCGGGAGGCCACGGGCTTCGGTGGTTGCGCCGAGCCGCCGGCGCAGCTCGGCGGCAAGTCCGAAGGTGACGGCATGTTCGTCGGGCAGCGCGGCGAATCCCCGCCGATCGGCGGCCCAGCCTTCGAGGCGGGTGGGCTCCCGATGCGACCGGGCGGTGATGCGGCGCGGTTCGGACGGCGCGCGCCGGCGCAGCAGATCGGTGACCGATCGGTCGACGCCGGATCGATGCGGCCGCGAGCTCCCCGCGTCATTGGTAATGGTCGACATGATTACCTCCGGCCCCGCAGTGGTGCTATGCCATCGAGCCGACTGGCTCGCTTCCGCCCGGCTATTCCGGCGAATCGGTGAGATACCCACCGCGACGGAAGAATTCGGCTCCGTCGTGTTCGACGCCGTCAGCGGTGCGCACCGCGGTGATCACCAGGCCGTGGTTGCCGCCGCGGAAAGCGTCCGGCCCGCAGACCACGGTGCCGCCGTCTTCCTGCACGATGACCCGGCCGGGTGTGCCGCCATAGCGGGCCGAGGACACTCGCGAAGCCAGGATTTCGACCTTCTCGCCGCGGTAGTAGCTGAAAGCGCGGGGGTACGGCGCGGACAGCGCCCGCACGAAACGTTCCAGGTCGACCGCGGACCAGTTCCAGTCGATCCGGCTGTCGCGCTCGGAGCGCTTGTGGAAGTAGGTGCGCTCGTCCTTGTTCTGCGGCCGCCAGACCGCGGTACCGGAGGAGATGGCGTCCAGAGCCTCGTGCACCGCACCGGGAATCAGTTCCATCCCGGCCAGCACCAGCTCGGTGCCGGTGACATCGGGCCCGATGGGAAGGGAGCGCTGGACCAGGATGTCGCCGGTGTCGAGCTGCTCGTCCATCCGGTGCACGGTGAGGCCGAACTCGCTCTCACCGCTGATCAGCGCCCAGAGCACCGGGGAGAAACCGGTGAACTTGGGCAGCAGCGAATCGTGCAGGTTCAAGGTGCCGTGCGGCGGCATGTCGTAGAGCTCGGCGGGCATCCAGGTGTACCAGCTGTTCACCACGATGACGTCCGGTTCGGCCCGCTTGACCAGGTCGATGGTTTCCTCGTCCGCCCGCTCGGTCACGTGCACCGGGATGCCGTGCTCACGCGCCAGCTCCTCGACCGAATCCGACCAGATGCCCTTGTAGGAGTGCTCACTGGCGGGATGGGTGACGGCCAGCACGACCTCGTGCTCCGAATCGATCAGAGCCTGTAGGGTCTTGCGACCCCAGGTCTGGAAGCCGAACGAAACGATACGCATAACCGAAAACCCTCATCCTCGATGCCAAGTAAGGCAAGCCTAGCCTACAGGCAATGGGCGCTACGCCGAGGGCCGGGCAGAACGCACCGACGCACGTTCGGCCGCACCCGCGGCGATCGACGTCGTGGCCAGCACCCGATCCGAAAGCTGGCCGAGGCAGCTGAGATTCGGGAAGCCCGGCCCTTGCGCCAGACCGGCCAGATTCGGCAGGTACAGCTTGGCGTCCAGCCCGTCGACGGACAGGTCGTGGCCGATGGCGGCCTCGATCCGCGCCTGGGTGATCGGCCCGCCGATGGCGAGCTCGACCAGATCGGCGGCGTCGGTGTCGAACAAGTCCAGGAACCACAGCGCCTGACCACCGGTGGCATCGACCACCAGATCGAAGGTGTGCACCTGATCCGGGCGCAGCTCGTTGCGCAGCGTGAGCGCGACGCCGTCACCCTGTTCGGCCACCCGGACCACCCGGCCCTGGAGATGATGCACGCGGTTGTCGGCCATCAGCGATTCCTGCACGCGGACCGAGAACACTCCGCGATCGGCGCGGCGGACCACGTCGCGACGCTCGTCGAGGCTCAGCGCACGCCATTTGGCGGGATCACTGAACAGCGAATTCTCGAAATAGCTCTCACCGCGGGTGTAGATGGTGGCGGCCGGGGAGATGACCGAGACGGTCAGCACATCGTGGCGCACCAGCTCGTCCATGGCCGAGCCCGCCGTCTCGCCGCCGCCGATGACCGCGGCCCGCGAGGACACCGGCAGCTTGCGCTTGCCGGCGAGATCCCAGAAGTCCGCGATGCTCAGCACCTTCGGATGTTCGGTCAACGCGCGCCTGCTGTTGCCGGGTCCGGTGATCATGAGCCGGTCGGCGTCGATTTCGCTGACCTCACCATCGGCGTCGGCCACGGTCACCAGCCAGCCGTCGGCCGCGGCGGAGATCTTGCGCACCCGCGCGGGGACGAGGTCGAGATCGATCTTGCGGGCCACCCATTGCAGGTACTTGGCCCAGACATTGTGCTGCGGACTCGGCCTGCCCCGGTCGATCCATTCGGCGTAGGTGCCGCGTTCGACCAGGAACGAGGTCCAGCTGAACGCCATCATGGCCTGGTTGATCGCCTGATTGTGACCACGCGCCCAGGTGGAGTGGTACGGGAACCCGAGATCCTTCTCCGGGCTGGTCCCGAGCCGATGCCTGCCGTCGGTCCAGCCGCCGCTGGCCAGCCAATTGCCGCCCACCGCATGCGGTTCCACCACGGTCACGTGCGGGGCAGGCAAGCCGAGCGTCCGCAGCACGTGCGCCTTGGCCGCAACGGCCAGCGCCTTCGGTCCGGCACCGACTACGACAAGTCTGTCCACTGGTTCTCCCACTCTCTCGACGGCCGCAGCCTTCGGCGCGGGGCCGAGATTCCAGCCACCGACCAGCGTCCGATACCCGCACCACACAGCGACGACGTCGACACCACGCCTGCTGCCATCACACAGGATGCACTACTCTCCCGCGTTTGCATAGGCTTACCTTACATAGAGAGGAAGGCCTCACTCGCACAGCCCGGGATCGGGACCGATGTCGATCACTCCGCCACCGAGTTCGCGCTCCGCCCTGTCATCCTCGAGGAGGAGACCGCGCACGACCTGCGACCGACGCGCGATATCGCCGCGCTGAGGCACGATGGCAGGCGGATTCGACGCCGGTCGCGTGACCGGAAGCGTCGACGGGGTGGAAAGCGAGCGGACGTGTCCAGCATCGATATGGCGGTTTCGGCGATCGCCGTGCTCTTCGCGGTCCTGGCGCTGGTGGCAAGCGGGTGGGCCCGAACGATCGCGCCGTTCGTCTGGCCGCTGCTTTTTCTCGGCGCCTGTGCCCAGCTACTGCTGGAAGGTTTCTACTGGCAGTTCGCGCCGGTCTATCTGCTGATCCCGCTGTCGCTGCTGCTGGTGCTGCCCGCGCATCGGCCCGAGGGCAGGCGCCGGGTGTTGCTGATCGCCGGTCGGGTCGGCGCGGCGGTGCTCGCCGTCGCGGCCGTGCTCGCCACCGCGCTGCCGCCGGTGCCCGCCCTGCCCGAGCCGACCGGCCCGCACGTCGTGGGCAGCACGATCTTTCGCTGGGTCGATGCCGATCGGCCGGAAACCGCGACCCCCGCGGCCGAGGATCGGCGAAATGTGGTTGTGCAGGCGTGGTATCCGGCGCAGTGGGCCGGTGGACGGCAATACCTGTATCTCGACGGCTACGACCGGCTACCGGATCGGGTGACGCTGATACCGGCGCAGATCATGCGCGGCTACCACCTCATCGATTCCCACGCCTATGCCGATGCCCCGATCAGCACCGCGCGAGAGCGCTGGCCGGTGGTGTTGTTCTCGCCGGGATACGGTGCGCCCCGGGCGTTCTACACCTCGCTGGTGGTCGATCTGGCCAGTCGTGGGTTCGTCGTGCTCGCCGTCGACCATCCCTACGAGTCCGCGGTGACCGAACTCGCCGACGGCACCATCGCCACCAACAACCAGGACGTTCCGGCCGAGGAACCCGAGTCGAACCGGTACATGAGCACCCAACTCGACCTGCGCACCGCCGACCTGCGATTCGTCGTCGATCAGCTCACCCGCCCCGACGCCATGGACCCCGAATTCGCCGCCCACCTCGACACCGAACACATTGCCGCGATCGGCCATTCGTTCGGCGGCGCCGCAGCCGCCGCCGCGCTGGCCCACGACCCCCGCCTCCGCGCCGCCGCCAATATCGACGGCACCCTCTACGGGGACCTGCCCACCCGCTCACTGCCCGGGCCGTTCCTGCTGATCGACAGCGACCGCGCCGAAACCGGCCACTCCCAGCGGTATCTAGACGGCAACGCCACCCTGCTCGCCAACCTCCGAGCCCCCGGCTACCGCTTCGAAATCGCCGACGCCAACCACTACAGCTTCACCGACGTCCCGCTGTTCCTGTCCCATCCGGCCCGATTCGTGGCATCCCGGTTCATCGGCGGTTCGCGCGGCCCGGCCGCGACCCAGCACGCCACCAACGACCTCCTCACCGCCTTCCTGAACGAGCCACTCGGCGGTGAACCGGCCGACGTCACCGCGGCGGCCCGGCAGCACCGAGGCATCGAGGGCGGGGCGGTGGGCGGGTAGCTCGCCGCACCGGGTGCGTATGGACCCGCGACCTGCTAGGGAATGGTGTCGGGAATCACCGCGTTGTCGTTCGACAAGTCGCCGCAACAACCGAGGAGAGCACCATGGCCACCGCTGGATCCGCGCAACTCATCGACCCCACAACGGAATTCGGCGCCAAGGTCGCCCAGCGCCTGGACAGCGAGCAGGTCGTCTGGCTGACCACGGTCGGCCCGAGCGGCACGCCGCAGCCGAACCCGGTGTGGTTCCTGTGGCGCGACGGCGAGTTCCTGCTGTTCAGCCAGCCCGACCGGCCGAAGCTGCGCAATATCGCGCGCAATCCGCGGGTCTCGCTCAACCTCAACAGCACCGACACCGGCGGTGACGTGGCGGTCTTCACCGGGACCGCCCGCGTGGAAGAAGCCACCCCCACTCCCGAGGAGATCGAGGCCTACGTCGCGAAGTACACCGAGGGCCTGGTGAGCATCTCGATGACGCGCGAGCAGTTCTTCGCCGAGTACTCGGTGCCGGTCCGCATCACCCCCGACCGGCTGCGCGGCTTCTGACCAGCCCCGTCCACTACTGTCGTTACCGATGAGAAGAAGGCAGCAGCCGCCGCTGCCGAAGCGGTACGGCTTGGATCCGGCTCGGCTGCGGCTGCCGGAAGACGGCGAATGGGCGACGATCCGCGACCATCTGGTGCATCGTCTGCCCAGGGTGCCCGCCGCCCGCATCGATGAGCTGCTGCGCGAGGGCGGCATCGTCGACCTGGACGGGCCGATCGCCCCCGACGCGCCATACGTGCCGGGTGGTGCGGTGTGGTTCCACCGGGATCTGCCCGCCGAAACCGAGGTGCCGTTCGATATCCCGATCGTGCACCGCGACGAGCACCTGCTGGTGGTGGACAAACCGCATTTCCTGGCGACCATCCCGCGCGGTCAGCACATTCTCCAAACCGCGCTGGTCCGGTTGCGGCGCGAGCTGGACCTACCGGACCTGATCCCGGCCCACCGCCTGGACCGGGCGACAGCGGGCCTGGTGCTGTTCGTGATCGATCCCACCCGCCGCGGCGCCTACCAGACGATGTTCCACGAGCGCACCGTCCGCAAGGAGTACGAGGCCATCGCGCCCTACGATCCGGACCTCGAGCTGCCCCGCACGGTGCGCAGCCGGATCATCAAGGAAAAGCAGGTGCTCGCCGCGCAGGAGGTGCCGGGCGAACCGAATGCCGAGACCCGGATCGAACTGCTGGAGCACCGGGACGGGCTCGGCCGCTACCGGCTGTACCCGCACACCGGACGCACCCACCAGCTGCGGCTGCATCTCAACTCGCTCGGCATCCCGATCCTCGGTGACGACTTCTATCCGGTGATCACCGACAAACCGGTGAGCGATTTCACCCGGCCGTTGCAGCTGCTGGCCTCGGCCATCGAGTTCACCGACCCGGTCAGCGGCGTGCCCCGGCGCTTCGAAACCCGCCGCACGCTGCAAGCCTGGACCGATCCGGAGGGCTGGGCAGCCGGATCGATCACAGGGTGATCAGCGTCTCCCGCCCCAGGGAACGCACAGAATCGCTCCGTACACTATCGGCGATGCTCTCCACCGACCTCGATTCCGCGGCACCGGTCCGCCGCCACAGGATCCACGCTTACCTCGATGTAGCCGTCGTGGTCGCGGTGCTGGCCGGTACCAACCTGATCGCGCATTTCACCACCGCCTGGGCCAATATCGTCACCGTGCCGGTGGCGGCCGTCGTGCTGCTCACCATGATGCGCAGGCGCGGCCTCGGCTGGTCCGAGCTCGGGCTGTCACGACGGCACTGGAAGACCGGCGCACTGTACGCGCTGGCCGCCGTCGCCGTGGTGCTCACCGTGGTCGCCATCGGCGCGGCCCTGCCGATCACCCGGCCGTTCTTCATGGCCGACCGCTACGCCACCATCTCCGGCGCGCTCATCGCGTCGATGATCATCATTCCGCTGCAAACGGTGATCCCGGAGGAGCTGGCCTTCCGCGGCGTCCTGCACGGCACCCTCGGCCGCGTCTACGGCGCCCGCGGGGTGTTCGCGGCCGGTTCCCTGCTGTTCGGCCTGTGGCATATCGCCTCCTCACTCGGCCTCACCTCGGGTAACCGTGGCCTGTCCGAGATCGTCGGCGGCGGCGTGGCCGGCCAGATCGCAGGCATCGCGCTCGCGGTAGCGGCCACCGCGCTCGCCGGTGTGGTGTTCACCTGGCTGCGCCACCGCAGCGGCAGCCTGCTCGCCCCCATAGCGCTGCACTGGTCGGTCAACGGCGCGGGCGCACTGGCCGCGGCGATCGTCTGGCAGACCACGATCGCCTAGCCGAGAGCGAAACGCGAACGCGGCCGCCGGTGGCGACCGCGTTCCATCCTGCCCGAGGACGGCAGGTTCAGCAGTGTTCGCAGATGCCGGTGGCGGGAAGCTGGATGAAGCAGCTGGAACACACCACGGTGCGGCTGTCCGGGTCGGACTTCGCGGCGGTGGTGCGGGCGCTGGTGCTGCCGCTGCGCCGAGCCGTTCCGCCGCGCGGGATGAGCGGCGGAACACCGCCGTCGGCAGGCACATCCGCGCCGTAGGCGGCGTAGCAGGCCCAGCGGGCGTAGGCGGCGTGCGATTCGATATCGGCGGGGATGGGCAGGTCGGCGAGCTCAAGCACGTACTTGTAGCTGTCGCTGACCTTGAGGTTCTGCTTGACGCACAGCGCGGTCAGCGGCGGCTCACCCGCGGTGTGGCAGCGGCGCGCGACCTTGCGCAGGATCGCGTCGATCCAGGTGCGCGTCGGCGCGTCGGTGCGCACCCCTGCCATGGTCTGCACCCGCTCGGCCAATTCCTTGACCGTCACGAAATGCCCGTAGCCGGTGGCGGTTTCGGCGAGCACCTCGTGCGCGGCCAGAGCCCACGCCACGGTTGCGTCCCGGAACATCACCCCCGTGCCGTCGTCGATCCGCCAGGCTCCCGATGTCGTCGTCGCAGCATCCCTCATAGCCCGTCAACGTTAGCCCCCGATACCCGCGACACGCCAAACCGGCAACCGGCGAATCATGTTTCGGCTTCATCACATTCGCCGGCGGAAACGACGAAGGCCCGCTTCCTGTGACGGAAGCGGGCCTTCGAGACTTCGAGCCGAGGAGAAAGGCTTACTTGGCCTTCTCCAGGACCTCGACCAGACGCCAGCGCTTGGTGGCCGACAGCGGACGGGTCTCCATCAGCTGAACGCGGTCGCCGATGCCGGCGATCTCGTTCTCGTCGTGCGCCTTCACCTTGGAGGTGGTGCGAATGATCTTGCCGTAGAGCGGGTGCCGGTTACGGTCTTCCAGCTCGACGACGATCGTCTTGTTCATCTTGTCCGAGACAACGTAGCCGGTACGAACCTTGCGGCTGTTGCGCTGCCCTTCCACTTTTTCGCTCATGCCGCATCTCCCTTACCAGCGGGTCCGGTGGCCAGACCGAGCTCGCGCTCACGCATGACCGTGTAGATACGCGCGATCTCGTGACGCACCACACGCAGACGACGGTTGTTGTCCAACTGTCCCGTCGCCATCTGGAAGCGCAGGTTGAACAGCTCTTCCTTCGACTCGCGCAGGCGGGCGACGAGCTCCTCTTCGGTGAGCTCACGGAGCTCTGCGGCCGGTGTTCCGGTAGCCATCAGAACTGCTCCTCCCTGGTCACGATCCTGCACTTCATGGGGAGCTTGTGCATCGCGCGGCGCAGGGCCTCACGAGCAATCTCCTCGTTGGGGTAAGACATTTCGAACATCACGCGGCCGGGCTTGACGTTCGCGACCCACCACTCCGGCGAACCCTTACCGGAACCCATGCGGGTTTCGGCGGGCTTCTTGGTGAGCGGGCGATCCGGGTAGATGTTGATCCAGATCTTGCCGCCACGCTTGATGTGGCGGGTCATCGCGATACGCGCCGACTCGATCTGCCGGTTGGTGACGTACGCAGGCTCGAGCGCCTGGATACCGAACTCACCGAACGCCACCGAGGTGCCGCCCTTGGCCATACCGGACCGGCTCGGGTGATGCTGCTTGCGGTGCTTGACCTTGCGAGGCATCAGCATGCGTCAGCCCTCCTGTGTCTCTGCCGGTGCCTCCGCCACGGCGGTGGCGGCGCGGCCGGCCTCGGTGCTGGTCGCAGTGGTGCCTGCGGAACCGGAACGACGCGGGCGGCTCGGACGCTCGCGGCGCGGGCGATCGCCGGCCGGAGCGCTCGGGGCGGCCAGCTCACGCTTGCCACCGACGATGTCGCCCTTGTAGATCCAGACCTTCACACCGATGCGACCGAAGGTGGTCTTGGCCTCGTAGAGGCCGTAGTCGATGTCGGCACGCAGCGTGTGCAGCGGCACCCGGCCCTCGCGGTAGAACTCCGAGCGCGACATTTCGGCGCCACCGAGGCGGCCCGAGCACTGCACACGGATGCCCTTGACGTTCGGCGAACGCATGGCCGACTGGATGGCCTTACGCATCGCGCGACGGAACGCCACACGGTTGGACAGCTGCTCGGCCACACCCTGGGCAACCAGCTGGGCATCGGACTCGGGGTTCTTGACCTCGAGGATGTTCAGCTGAACCTGCTTGCCGGTGAGCTTCTCCAGCTCGGCGCGGATGCGGTCGGCCTCGGCGCCACGGCGACCGATGACGATGCCGGGACGCGCGGTGTGGATGTCGACGCGAACCCGGTCACGGGTGCGCTCGATCTCCACCTTCGAGATGCCCGCCCGCTCCATGCCGGTGGACAGCAGCTTACGGATCGCGACGTCTTCCTTGACGTAATCCGCGTACTGCTTGTCGGCGTACCAACGGGACTTCCAATCGGTGGTGATACCGAGGCGGAAGCCATGGGGATTGATCTTCTGTCCCATTTACTTTGCCCCTCCCTTCCGGCGGCTGCGAGTGGCGCCGGCAGTGGGCACGCTCTCGACCTCGATGGTGATGTGGCTGGTGCGCTTGCGGATCCGGAACGCGCGGCCCTGGGCCCGCGGCTGGAAACGCTTCATGGTGGCGCCCTCGTCGACGTAGGCCGTCGAGATCACCAGCGTGTCGGGGTTGAGGCCGAGGTTGTTCTCGGCGTTCGCCGCGGCGCTCGCCACGACCTTGGCAACCGGTTCGCTCGCGGCCTGCGGCGCGAACTTCAGGATCGCCAGAGCGTCTTCGACCCGCTTGCCGCGGACCAGGTCCACGACGCGACGAGCCTTCATCGGGGTGACGCGCACGTGCTTGGCGGTCGCCCGGGCAGTGGGGTTCTGAGTCTCAGTGGTCGTCATCGCCGCTTGCTCTTCCGGTCTTCCTTGACGTGGCTCTTGAACGTCCTGGTCGGCGCGAACTCACCGAGCTTGTGCCCGACCATGTTCTCCGAGACGAACACCGGCACGTGCTTGCGGCCGTCGTGGACGGCGAAGGTGTGACCGATGAAATCCGGGGTGATGGTCGAACGACGCGACCAGGTCTTGATGACCTGCTTGGTGCCCTTGTCGTTCTGCACGTCCACCTTCGCTTGGAGGTGGTCGTCGACGAACGGGCCCTTCTTGAGGCTGCGTGGCATTTCTTACCTCCTCCTTCAGCGCTTCTTGCCGGTCTTACGGCGGCGGACGATGAGCTTGTCGCTCGGGCGGTTGGGCTTGCGGGTGCGGCCTTCCGGCTGACCCCACGGCGAGACCGGGTGGCGACCACCGGAGGTCTTGCCCTCACCACCACCGTGCGGGTGGTCGACCGGGTTCATGACGACACCACGGACCGTGGGACGGCGTCCCTTCCAGCGCATACGGCCGGCCTTGCCCCAGTTGATGTTCGACTGCTCGGCGTTGCCGACCTCGCCGACGGTGGCGCGGCAGCGCACGTCGACGCGGCGGATCTCACCGGAGGGCATACGCAGCGTGGCGTACGGGCCTTCCTTACCAAGCAGCTGGATGCTCATACCGGCCGAACGGGCCAGCTTGGCACCGCCGCCGGGACGCAGCTCCACCGCGTGGATGGTGGTACCGGTGGGGATGTTGCGCAGCGGCAGGTTGTTACCCGGCTTGATGTCGGCGGTGGGGCCGGACTCGATCGGGGTGCCCTGCGTCACGCCCTTGGGGGCGATGATGTAGCGCTTCTCGCCGTCGCGGTAGTGCAGCAGCGCGATGTTCGCGGTCCGGTTGGGGTCGTACTCGATGTGCGCGACCTTGGCCGGGATGCCGTCCTTGTCCAGGCGACGGAAGTCGATCACGCGGTAGGCCCGCTTGTGACCGCCACCGCGGTGCCGGGTGGTGATGCGGCCGTGGGCGTTACGACCACCGCTCTTGGTGAGCGGACGGATCAGCGACTTCTCGGGGGTCGACCGGGTGATCTCGGCGAAGTCCGAGACAGACGACCCGCGGCGGCCCGGGGTTGTCGGCTTGTACTTACGGATTGCCATGAGTTCTTCTCTGCTTTCTGGATTCCCAGGCGCTTACGCGACCGGGCCTCCGAAGATCTCGATGGGCTTGCTGTCGGCCGAGATGGTCACGAGCGCGCGCTTGGTGTTCTTGCGCTTGCCGTAACCGAAGCGGGTCCGCTTGCGCTTGCCCTGACGGTTGGCGGTGTTGACGCTGGTCACCTTGACGCCGAAGACCTTCTCGACGGCGATCTTGATCTGCGTCTTGTTCGAGTCCGGGTGCACCAGGAAGGTGTAGGTACCTTCCTCGATCAGCCCGTAGGACTTCTCCGAGATGACCGGCGCAAGCAGGATGTCGCGGGGGTCGGCGATGGTGGTCACTTGCTCTCCTCCTGTGCCGCCTC
Source organism: Nocardia cyriacigeorgica (assembly GCF_005863245.1). Taxonomy (GTDB): domain Bacteria; phylum Actinomycetota; class Actinomycetes; order Mycobacteriales; family Mycobacteriaceae; genus Nocardia; species Nocardia cyriacigeorgica_C. The sequence goes on from NZ_VBUT01000001.1 coordinate 383,952, forward strand.
AGCCGGCCCGTGCACGAAGGCGTTGAGGGCCTCGACGCTGAACACGACTTCGTCGCTTTCCAGCACGTCGTAGGTGTTGAGCTGATCCGGCGCGATCGGGTGCACGAACTCGAGGTTCTGCACGCTCTTCCAGGCCGCGATGTCCTCGCGACCGAGCACGACCAGGAACTTCTTCCGGTCCGACAGCTCGGACAGGAAGGTCTTCGCGGTCTTGGTCGACGGGGTCTGGCCGGCGACCAGTTCGCTGATCACGTGGATCCGCTCGTTGCGCGCGCGGTCCGACAGCGCTCCGCGCAGCGCGGCGCGGATCATCTTCTTCGGGGTCCGCTGGCTGTAGTCGCGCGGCTTCGGGCCGTGCACGGTGCCACCGCCGGCGAACTGCGGCGCGCGGGTCGAGCCCTGACGGGCGCGGCCGGTGCCCTTCTGCCGGTACGGCTTCTTGCCACCACCGCGGACTTCACCGCGGGTCTTGGTGGAGTGCGTGCCCTGACGCGCGGCGGCGAGCTGGGCAACGACCACCTGGTGCATCAGCGCGATGTTGGCGGTGGTGTCGAAGATCTCCGCGGGGAGTTCGACGGTGCCGTTGGTCTTGCCACCCAGTTCCTTGACCGGCAGGGTCAGGTTGGTCTTCTTCTCAGTGCTCACAGCGCTCATGCGTGCGCACCACCCTTCACGGCGCTCTTGACGATCACGACGCCGCCCTTGCGACCCGGGATCGCACCCTTGATCAGCAGCAGGCCGTTCTCGGCGTCCACCTTGTGAACCGACAGGTTCTGCGTGGTGACGCGGTCGTTACCCATGCGGCCCGACATGCGCATGCCCTTGAACACGCGGCCGGGGGTGGCGCAGCCACCGATGGAACCCGGGCGACGGTGCACGGCCTGCGCACCGTGGGATGCACCCTGGCCACGGAAGCCGTGGCGCTTCATGGTGCCGGCGAAGCCCTTGCCCTTGCTGGTGCCGGTGACGTCGACGTAGGTGCCCTCTTCGAACACGTCGGCGGAGAGCTCCTGGCCGACCTCGAAGGAGGAGGCGTCGGCGACGCGGATCTCCGCGATGTGCCGGCGCGGCGTGACGCCGGCCTTGGCGAACTGGCCGGCGACCGGCTTGTTCACCTTGCGCGGGTCGATCGCGCCGAAGGCGAGCTGCACGGCGCTGTAGCCGTCGCGCTCTTCGGTGCGGATCTGGGTGACGACGTTCGGTCCGGCCTTGATGACGGTCACCGGGACGACGCGGTTCTTCTCGTCGAACACCTGGGTCATGCCGAGCTTGGTGCCCAGGATGCCGGCCGCTGGCCTGTTCTTGTTATCAGTCATGTCTCGAGTCCCCGTCACTGAATGTTGACGTCGACGCTGGCCGGCAGGTCGATACGCATGAGCGCGTCGACCGTCTTCGGCGTCGGGTCGAGGATGTCGATCAGCCGCTTGTGCGTACGCATCTCGAAGTGCTCGCGCGAGTCCTTGTACTTGTGCGGCGAACGGATGACGCAGTACACGTTCTTTTCGGTCGGCAACGGCACCGGCCCGACGACCCGGGCCCCAGTGCGGGTCACCGTCTCGACGATCTTGCGCGCAGACGCGTCGATCGCCTCGTGGTCATAGGCCTTGAGCCTGATGCGGATCTTCTGTCCCGCCACGCTAAGTGTCCTTTTCTCCGCTTTCGTTCGTGATCCGGAAGCTGGGCTTCCGTACCACCCTCATTGGCACAGTCCGAACACACGAAGACGTCTCAGGGAGACCACGACCGGGACGCACCCAGTCTTCGCCGCTGTTCATCTGTCATGGTTCTCCGGTCCACGCGGTCGGGCGTGTCGCCCGCCCGCTCATTCCTCGGCCCCGGAAATCACTCCATGTCAGGCCCGGAACACTGTCCCGGACGTACCCACACCGAAAACGGTGAGGTACACGATTTGGTACTGCCTGCCCCGCCCGACCAACCGTTTCACAGAAACGGGCACGGCCCGGTGCAAGGCAACCCGAACAGTATGCCCGAAGGCTCCAGCCCGATCAAATCGGGGTCGCCGCGCCCGGGAAAACCGGGCTGACGTGCACCGTCACGGCCTACTACCCGGCTATCTTACCGAGGAGTAAGATAGCCCGCATGACCAAAGAGACCGCGACCTACCGCGGCTGGAAGAAGCTGCCGGACAACCGCCTGGGCCACACCCTGTTCTCGCTCGGCATGGTCGCGCGGGTGCCCTACTTCGGCACCGTGCTCCCCAATGTCGTGCGGCTCGAGCCGGGCCTGTGCGAGGTCACCTCGCCGAAATGGTTCGGCATCCACAACCATCTCGGCACCTTCCACGCCATCGCGGCGTGCAATCTGGCCGAGGTCGCCATGGGCATGCTCAGCGAAGCGACCGTGCCCGCCAGCCACCGCTGGATCCCCAAAGCGATGAACGTGCAGTACCTGGCCAAGGCCGAGACCGGGCTGCGGGCGGTGGCGAAACTGCCGGAGATCCCGGATTTCGACACGATCGTCGAGGGCACTGAGATGGTGGTGCCGGTGTCGATCTACGACAAGCACGACCTCGAGGTCGTGCACGCCGACATCACCACCTGGGTCACCCCGAAGTAGGCCGCGGACGGGCCGCCGCTGCTCAGCAGGGCAGCGGGCGGTCCCGGCCGTCGAGGGCATTGACCACAACGGTGATCGCGCGGGCATCGGCGAGCATGGAGCTGTGATCGGCCCGGTCGGACGGGCAGCCGTCCTGCAACCAGATATTGCGGTCGTCGGCGTCGGGGTGGGCGAGCAGGGCGGTGTCGGTCGGTGTGATCACCGTGTCGGCGCGCGAGGCGATGGCGGTGTAGCGGATTCCGGGCAGTGTCTCGCCGCTCGCGTTCAGCCTGACCAGCAGCGGTGAACCCGCGGCCTGCTGGGCACCGGGGGTGCCGAAGACCTGGGTGGCGATCTGCGCGTCGGTCAGCCCGAGCGAGGCGAGATCCGGATACATCTCGCGCAGCCCGTCCCAGGTGGTGCCCCGATACGGCGTGCCGAGCGTGACCACGGTCGCGATCTCGGCGCCGCCGCGTTCGCGCAGGTACTGCCGGATCACGGTGCCGCCGGTGGAATGGCCGACCAGCGCGATGCGCGGGGCGCCGGTGCGTTCGCGCACGGTGCGCACCACGTCGGCGAGTTCATCGGCCATGCTCTCGATCGAGGCCACGCCCCACACCGGGCGACCGGACAGCGCCGCACCCACCGGCCCGACGCCGACCGACGAGCCTGCGTGCCCACTGACCGCGTCCACCAGGGCCGGGCCCTGACCCAGATTCGCGGCGAACACGCAGTGCCCCTCGGCGCGCAGAGCCGGGGCCAGTACCCCGAAGCTGCGGGTGACGTCGGTGCCGGAGCCGTGTACCAGCAGCACCGGCTCCCGGTTCGGGGCGAGGACGCACCCGGAATCGTTGGCGCCGGGCAGCTGCGGAAGGAGCACCTGCGCCGTCCCGGACGGCGCGAGAGTGATCGCCGCGATTGCGACGGTCGTCACTACAACGGCGAGGCGGATCGCCCCGCGGACCCGATCTCCGAGGGCCGGTATTCGAAGGCGCATGTCATATCCCCAGCGCCGGAGCCAGCGTCGGCCAGGAATCCTTCAGCGCGTCCTGCCAGTAACCCCAGGAATGGGTGCCGTCGGGCCGGAAGTTGTAGGTCGCCGGAATTCCGAGATCATTGAGCCGGTCCTGCATATTGTGCGAGCAGTAATTCGTCGCGGCCTCGATGATTCCGCCGAGCACGATTTGATTCGCGAAAAGCCAAGGGCCCTCCAGCGAATACTTGCCGCCGTATTGGTCGTACATACCCGGCAGGCCGCTGCCGCTGGAAATGTAGAGCGCTTTTCCGCGCAGGCCCTCGGCCTGGACATAGGGGTCGTTGGCGGCCCAGGCCGGATCGCTCGGCGGGCCGTACATGTTCTCCTTGTCGGCCAGGCCCCATTCTTCGATGGTCAGCCGCACGAACTCCTGGCCGGCCGGATCGCTGATCTGGGCGCATCCGCTGTAGGCGGCCGCCGCGTCGTACAGGTCGCCGGTGGTGGCCGCCAGCGCCAGGCTGCTGGTGCCGGACATGGAGAAGCCCGCGATGCCGTTGCGCCCGCTGGTGCCGAGGTATTCATCGATCAGCGGCGGCAGCTCACTGGTGAGGAAGGTCTTCCACTTCTGCTTGCCCAGCCGCGGATCGTCGTGGCGCCAGTCGGCGTAGTAGCTGAACATGCCGCCGATCGGCGAGACCGCGTGCACGTTCTTATCGGCGAGGAAGTCCAGCACATCGGTCTTGGTCCCCCAATTGGAGCCGTCCACCCCGCCGCCCGCGCCGAGCAGCAGATACAACACCGGGCGCGGCACGCCGGTATCGGCCGCCTTCATCACCTCGACCGGAATATCGAGATCCATCGCCGCCGAATGCACGGTCAGGGTGACATTGCGGGCGTCGCGCTCGGATACCGAAACAATCGACGATGCCGCGCGGGAATCCGACGGCTCGGCGGACGCCGAGACGGGAAGGATCGCGGCCGCGGTCACGGCGGCGGCCAGCAGCCCGAGCTGGCGGAGGTAACGGCCTCTCATGATGTCCCTTCTGCACAGTGGAACACCTCGATGCTCCGAAAGCAACGCTATGTTGCGGCACAACAACTTTCACGACTGGAATTGCGGGGACACCAGAAATGGGGGCAGCCGCCGGGGACGCGGCGACAGAATTCGGACCGATTCGAATTTCTCTGTAACACCGGCACTTTGCTCGTCGATATATGGCGGCACGCACGCGGCGATGGTTGCGTCGGCGCGTCGGATGCGGTTTGAATGCCTCTATGGCAGTCAGCGCGGTTCACCATGTCGACGTGTGCGTCGTCGGGCTCGGCCCCACCGGCCGGGCGCTGGCACACCGCGCCGAAGCCGCCGGCTTGTCCGTCGCCGCGATCGATCCCCGCCCCGACCGGCTGTGGCCGCCCACCTACTCCTGCTGGGTGGACGAGCTGCCCGAATGGCTACCGCGGAGCGCCATCGCCACCCGGATCGAGGCGCCCACCGTCTGGGCCAGGACCGAACACCGCATCCCCCGGCCGTACTGCGTGCTGTCCAAGCCCGGCCTGCGCGATGCCCTGCCGCTGGACCCGGCAAACGTCCGCGCCGGACGCGCGGTGCGAGTGGAACCGCATGTGGTGGAACTGGCCGACGGCACCGTCATCGCCGCCGACACCGTCGTCGACACCAGAGGCCTGCCCTCCCTCGGCGGGCGGCGGGCCGCCAGCGCACACGGCATCTTCGTCGACGCCGAGACCGCGGCGCCGATGGTGGCCGACGGTGAGGGCCTGCTGCTGGACTGGCGGCCGGAGAACGGCGCGAGCAATGACGAGCCGCCGTCGTTCCTGTATTCGGTACCCCTCGGCGACGGCACGGTGATCTTCGAGGAGACCAGCCTCGGGTTGCGCGGCGGGATGCCGCAGCACGAACTACGCAGGCGCACCCTGAACCGGCTGGCCGCGCACGGCATCCGGCTCACCGGCAGCGAACCGACCGAGGCCGCGCACTATCCGCTGGATCAGCCGCCGCCGAAGAAGGGCACCGGCCGGGTGGTCCCGTTCGGCTCGCGCGGCGGGATGATGCATCCGTGCACCGGCTACAGCGTCGCCGATTCGCTGGCGCTGGTGGATACCGCGGTCGCCGCGATCCAGCAGGGCCGCGATCCGGTCGCCGCGCTGTGGTCACCGCGGGCGCGGCTGGTCTATTGGATGCGGATGCGCGGGCTGTGGGGGCTGGGCAGGCTGACGACCGAGCAGTCCATCGCCATGTTCGAGGCGTTCTTCACCGCCTCACCGCGCGGCCAGCGAGCGCTGCTGTCCTCCCACGACGATTACACCGCGCTCGGCGCCGTGCTGGTCAACACCGTCGCCCACACCTGGCCGTTCCGCTGGCGTTACGACCTGGTCGGCTGGACCAACCGCAACCGCTGGGTGGGCTACGAATACGAGCCAGCGCCGGCCCGCGAAGAACCCCGCCGGATCGGCTGAATCAGGCGCCGGTTTCCGCCGCTCGCCGGTAGCCGCGCACCGCCGGGTAGGCGAACACGACGACGATGCCGACGGTCCACAGCAGCGTCTCGAGCATCGGCTCGGCCACCGGCCCGCCGTAGGACAGTCCGCGCATGGCGTCGATGGCGCAGCTCATCGGCTGATTGGCCACGATGTCCTGCAACCACACCGGGTAGGCGTAGACCGGGACGAAGCCGGAGTTGAAGAACATCAGCAGGGTGTTGATGATGCCGATGACGTTGACCAGCATGACGCCCTCGGTCAGCGTCGCCAGCGCCGTGACGAACACCGCGAACCCGACGCCGAACAGCACCGGGATGCCGATCAGGGCCAGCGCCGCCACCGGTCCCTGATCGAACCGGAACCCGATGCAGAACCCGACCGCGATCACGAACAGCGTGGTGACCAGCACCCGGATGGCCTCGGCGAACAAGCGCCCGGTCAGGCCGGCGGCCCGGTGCACCGGCATGGTCCAGAACCGGCCGAGCAGCCCGGTGGCCTTCTCGGTCTTGAAGCCGAGCGCGCTGACCACCGCGCCCGCCATCGCCGCGACCAGTGTGATCATCGGGACGGTGCCGTAGACGCTGGGTTTGCCGGTGGCCGCGGTGATCGAATCGCCGAGCACGATCCAGAACATCAGCAGCGTCAACGCCGGGTACAGGATGGTCTGGATGGTGGTCGCGGGATCGCGAGCCCACACCAGCAGCAGCCGCTTGGTTTGGATCAGGCTGTGGGTCCACCAGTTACCGAGCGAACCCTCCGAGCGCGCGTGCACGGTCGGCAGCGGGGTGTTCCAGCCCGGCTGCGCCGACGACGGCGCTTCGACGGTCTCGGGTGTCTGCACTGAACTCATGACCGCCTCACGCTCGCCCACACCGCCAGCGGCGCGAAGACCACCGCCGCGCCGATCAACCACACCAGCGGCACCCACAGCACCTGCCAGGTCACGCCGTCGGCGGCCATATCGCGCAGCGCGAACGACAGCTGCGAGATCGGCTGATTGCGCACGAACGGCCGGATCCACTCCGGGAACCCGGACTCCGGCACGAACCCGCAGGAGAGCATGCCGAAGATCAGCGTGGGCAGCGTCAGCGCCTGGCTCAGCGATTCCGGGCTCTTGGTCAGGCTGCCGAGGGCGTCGGCGCCCAGCGACAACACGATGCTGATGGCCAGCGAGAACGCACAGAACAAGATCGCCTGGCCCCAGCCGGCCCCGAACCGGAAGCCGATGATGTGGCCGTAGATCAAGGCCGCGGTCAGCGAGCAGACCGAGCGCACCAGGCCGGCGGAGATCCGTGCCGACAGCGGCACCAGCGTGCCGATCGGCATGGTCTGCAACCGGGTGCTGAGCCCGGTCAGCGCCTCGAACGCCGACAGCTGGGCATTCGACATCATGGTGAACGCCATCGTCTGCAACACGATGATCGGCATGACGAACTGGGCGTAATCGATGCCCTGGAACTTCATCACGTACCGCAGTGGCAGATAGAAGCCGAGGGTGAACACCAGCGGGGTGATGATCGCGACGATCAGCTCACCCTTGGTGGCCATGGTCCAGATGATGCGGCCGGTCAGGGCGCGCCACTGGGCGAAGGACGACAGCTTGGCGACGGGCAGTTCGGCGAACAGCTGGGTGCCGCCCGCCTCGGTGGTGGCAGCAGCGGTCACGCGTGGCCACCCGAATGGCCGGTGATGGACAGGAACACATCATCGAGCGAGGGCCTGCGCAGCGCGATATCGGCCAGGTCGACGCCCGCGGTGTCCAGCCTGCGCAGTGCCTCGGCCAGGGTGGCAGCGCCTTCGGGCGCGGGGATGGACAGCCGGTCGGCGCCGTTCAGTTCGGCCGACACCGCCGACGACACCAGATCGCCGAGCGCGGTGGCCGCCTTCGACAGGTCCGACGGGTCCAGCGGGACGACCTCGCAGTAGCTGCCGCCGGTCTTCTCCTTGAGTTCGTCGGCGGTGCCCTCGGCGATGACGGTGCCCTTGTCGATGACGATGATGTTGTCGCTGAGCACGTCGGCCTCTTCGAGGTACTGCGTGGTCAGCAGGACCGTGATGCCCTGCGCCTTGAGCGCGTTGACCAGATCCCACACGCCCTGGCGGCTGCGCGGATCCAGGCCGGTGGTCGGCTCGTCGAGGAACACCACCTCGGGCCGCACCACCAGGCCGCAGGCGATATCCACCCGCCTGCGCATGCCGCCGGAGTAGTTGCGCACCGCGCGACGGCCCGCGCTGACCAGGTCGAATTCCTCGAGCAGGGTGTCGGCGCGCTTGCGGGCCGCGGATTTGCTCAGGCCCATGAGCCTGCCGAACAGTTCCAGGTTCTCCCGGCCGGACAGGTTCTCGTCCAGCGCGGCGTACTGGCCGGTCATCATGATCGAGCGGCGCACCCCCGCCGGATCCTTCTGCACATCGTGACCGGCGACGATCGCGGTGCCCGAATCCGGGCGCAGCAGCGTGGACAGGATCTTCACGGTGGTGGTCTTGCCGGCGCCGTTGGGGCCGAGCACACCGAGCACACTCGCCTTCTCGGCGGTGAAACTGATGCCTTGCAGCGCGTGCACCTCACCGAACGACTTCCGCACGTCCACAACCTGGACGGCGGGCTCGCTCGCGGGCGACTCGACATGATTCGAACTCGGCATCAACTCTCCACTATCGGCCGGGTATGGGGTGGGTCGCCGGAGCGCACGCAGCGACGTCCCGCATGGTGATCCGTACCGCCGGGCGCGATGTTACCGGCCCGGGTTTCGCATTCGGGCCGGTCCGGGCGCACCGGAGGGCCGGACCGTTCGGTTGTGCGCTTACTCACACTATCCGGCGGGCCTCGAATAGGCGCAGGTACGGCGGGTATTCGGCAGCGGTATGGCAGCGGCGGTGCCTTGTCGCCCGGTCACCTCGCCCATAGTCTTGGACGCATGGCCGAGTCCGCGCAGCCACATGTGGCGGCGCGTTCGGGAGGATCGGGCCGACCGAGCGTGCTTACGTCCTACGACCCACGCACCGGGGAAACGGTCGGCACCTATGCCGTCCAGGGTTCCAGCGAGCTGAAACGTGCCGTTCGCGCGGCCCGTGCGGCCGAAAAGTGGTGGGCGCATTTGAGTTTCGGCGCCCGCAAGCGATGGCTGCTGGATTGGAAACGCAGCATCGCCCGGCGCTCCGGGGAACTGATCGACCTCGTCCGCGAGGAAACCGGCAAACCCGAGGCCGACGCCGCCATCGAAGTGATGCTGGCGATCGAGAACCTGGATTGGGCCGCCCGCAATGCCGGGCGCACCCTCGGCCGCCGTGTCATCGATTCCACCTGGCTCACCCGCAATCAGCGCGCCTCGGTGGGGTTCCTGCCGCTCGGAGTGATCGGCGTGATCGGCGCCTGGCACAACCCGGTTTTCACCCCGATGGGGTCGATCGCCTACGCGATGGCCGCGGGCAACGCGGTGGTGTTCAAACCACACGAACTCACCACCGGCGTCGGGGTGTGGCTGGCCCAGACCTGGGCGGAGCTCGCGCCCGATCAGCCGGTGCTGCAAGCGATCACCGGCGACGCCACCACCACCGCGGCGCTGTGCCGGGCCGGGGTGGACAAGATCGCCTACGCGGGTCCGGAAGCCGAGGGCCGCAAGGTGATCGAGCTGTGCGCGCAGACGCTGACGCCGGTAGTGGTCGAATACAGCGGCAAGGGCGCCATGGTGGTGCAGGTCGACGCGAAACTCGACGAGGCCGCCGAGGCGGCGGTGTTCGGCGCCATGGCCAATGCCGGCCAGAACGCCGCCGGTATCCAGCGCGCCTACGTCGCCGAATCGGTCTACGAGCCCTTCCTCGATCTGGTGATCGAGCACGCCAAGCGGCTGCGGCCCGGCGCGGCCAAACACTCCTGCTACGGGCCGATGATTCTCGAAGAGCAGACCGACGTGGTCCGCAGGCAGGTGCGCGACGCGCTGGCCCGGGGCGGACGCGCGGTGGTCGGCGGGCTCGATTCGATCCGCGAGCCGTATGTCGAGCCGATCGTGCTGGCCGAGGTACCGGAGGAGAGCCTGGTCGTCAGCGGCGAGGCCATCGGGCCGGTGCTGGTGGTGAACAAGGTCGCCGATATGGACGAGGCGGTGCGGCGGGTGAACGCCGTGGGCAGCGGGCTGTCGGTGTCGGTGTTCACCCGGGATGTCGCCAGCGTCGAAGCCTTCGCCGAGCGGCTGCGGGCCGGTGTGGTGACGGTGAATTCCGCGACCGCGTGCACCGGTATCCCGGCCCTGCCGTTCGGCGGGGTCGGCGAATACGGGCAGGGCCACAGTCACGGCGAACTGGGCCTGCTGGAGTTCACCCGGACGCTGGCGATCGCGCGCACCAAATACCGGGCGCCGCTGAAACTCACCACGTTCGAACGCAATTCGCGGCAGCTGCGGATCGCGCGCACGATCTTCCGGCTACGGCACGGACGCTGAGTCGGGTCCGGTCGGCAGGAGAACCGCGTCAGCAAACCGGGCCGGTACATGGACCCACATCGAGAGCCGGCGTCGGCAACGGACTACGTCAGCGAGCCGGGTCGGCCCGGGCCTGATCCCATCAGCGCGACGGACCGAGCAGCACCGCCATCATCAGCGCGTGCACCCGGGCGATGTGTTCCGGCCGCGCGTCGAACCGCACCAGCCTGCCCACGTCGATCACCTGACCGATCGCCGCGTGCACCCGGAAGCGGGCCTCGATCGGATCGCCGTCGAGCAGATTGGCCCATTCCAGGACGTTCTGGCGCTGGATCGCGCGCAGTTTGTGCTGCTCGGCCTGCGGCAGATTGCTGAACTCGGCGTAATAGACCGGCATGATCTCCGGCATCGCGAAGCTGAGCCTGGCGTAGCGGTCGGCGATGCGGTCGACGGCGTCGGCGCGGCTGGTGGCCTCCGCCAGTGCCTCGCTGATCGCGATGGCGAGCCGGTCGCCGGTGCGGTGGAAGGCCGCGGCCAGCAGATCGGATTTGCTGCTGAAGTAGCGGTAGACGCTGGAGGCGTTGATGCCGACGGCCGCGCCGATCTCCTCGATGCTGGCCTCGTGGTAGCCCTGCCTGCCGAAGATGCGGATGGCCTCGGTGAGCAGCTGTTCGCGTTTCGAGGTGACCGGGAGCCCGCGCGGCTGCGGCGCGGGATCGGCCGCGCTCGGTGCGGGTGGCAGCTCGGCGCGCACGATCGCGGTGGACATATCGCGCAGCAGCGGCAGCAGCCGGGCGGTCGACAGCGCGGTTCGATGGGCGGAGATGCTGCCGATGGTGCTGAGCACACCCGCGGCGAGCAGCGCGACGTCCTCGGGCGAGGAGTGCGGGCGCAGCTGCGCGATCGGCGCGGCGAAGGTGGCGTTGAGGCCGTCGTAGAAGGTCTTGATCCGGGTGCGGTCCGCCTTTTCGAGGTAGCGCCGCTCCCAGCGGTAGAGCCCGGCTTCGCGCCGGATATCGATGGTGTGGTCGGCGACGGCGCGGATCAGCGCGTCCAGCCGCGCGTTTGGGTCGAGCGCGGGATCGTCGGCGGCGGTGGCGACGTCGAGCAGCTGGCGCGCGCCCTCTTCCGCGGCCGCGACGAGCAAGGCGTACTTGTTGGCGAAATGGCGGTAGAGCGCGGGGCCGGAGATGCCGACCTCGGCGGCGATCTCGTCGACGCCGACCGGGTAGTACCCGCGTTCGCTGAACGCGCGAGCCGCCGCCCGGATGATCTGGACCTTGCGATCCTTGGGCCTGCGACGCACGGTTCGACCGCCCGCCGGCCGCGTGCGCACGAGGTCGACCTCGCTGCGATCGGCGACCATGTTGCTCTCCATTCTGCGGCGGCGCCACCGGTTGACAGCGCCGGACGAATCATCCTAAGTTAACCACAATTCGCAAAGTTAACCACGATTCACGGCCGGTGTCCGCCGAATCGCAGCACAGGGAGCGGAAATGGTCAGCGACGGTTCATCATCCCCGACGGCCGGGTTCACCGCAGTGCGGGACGGCCGGGTCCTCCGGGTCACCATCAGCAATCCGGGCCGGAAGAACGCCATCTCGTATCAGACGATGGTCGCCCTCGGCGACACCTTCCTGGCGCTGGCCGACGACCCCGCCGTTCGGGTGGTCCTGCTGACCGGCGACGGCGCGGATTTCTGCACCGGCGCTGACCTGGCCGCCGATACCGACGGCATCACGCCCGAGATGACGATGGACGCGGCCAACCGGCTCGTCCGCGCCATCGTCGACGCACCGGTGCCCGTCATCGCCCGGATCCGTGGCGCGGCCGCTGGCATCGGTGTCGGGATCGCGCTGGCCGCCGATCTCGTCTACGCGGCCGACGATTCCTATCTGCTGCTCGCCTTCATCAATATCGGCCTCATGCCCGACGGCGGCGCCGCGGCCCTGGTGGCGGCCGCTGCCGGACGCCCGCTCGCCACCGAGATGGCACTGCTCGGCAAGCGCCTGCCCGCCTCGGCGGCCCAGCAGGCCGGTTTGCTCACCGCCGCGCTGCCGGTCGACGAACTCGACGCCGCCGTGCAGGCAGCGGTGGACAAGATCGCGCACGGTCCGCGCCGCGCACTCGAACTCACCAAGAAGGCGCTCAATATCGCCACGCTGCGCGCCCTGGACGAGGTGCTCGACGCGGAGAAGAACGGTCAGGTCGAGTTGCTGGAATCGGCCGATTTCCGGGAGGGCGCGGCGGCCATGCTCGGTAAGCGCAAGGCCGTTTTCGCCGACTAGCGCACACCGGTCGCCGCGGCTGTGAGACCGGGGACTATGTTGACCGGCTATGACTTACCTGGTTACCGGGGCGACTGGGTTCATTGGTCGGTTCCTCATCCCCGAGCTCCTCAAACGTGCGGATGACATTCATGTGGTGGTGCGGCCGGGGCCGAATTCGGCCGCACGCTTCGACTATTGCGCCAGAGAATGGTCGGCCGGCGACCGGGTGCGCCCGGTGCCCGGTGATCTCGGCGCCCCTGGTCTCGGCCTCGATCCGATATGGCTGGCCGAACATCGCGGACGCATCGACCACGTCTTCCACCTGGCCGCCGGTTACGACGAGCAGCGTTATCGGGACGCGCAGCAGCCGGTCGACACGCCGATGGGCGGCAACGGCACCCGCAATGTGGTCGAGCTGGCGGCCGACCTACGCGCGCAGCACGTGCATCACCTGTCGACGGTCGAAGTCGCCGGACGCTTCGAAGGCCTGTTCGCCGAGGACATGTTCGATGTCGGGCAGCAGGTGTCCACACCCGCCCAGCGGGCCGCCTTCGAGGCCGAACGGATCGTGCGCGAGTCCGGGCTGAACTGGCGGATCTACCGGCCCTCGATCGTGGTCGGGCATTCGGTGACCGGCGTCAACGACCGCGTCGACGGTCCCTACTATTTCTTCCGGCTGCTGCGCATGGCCGCCCAGCTACCACGCCTGCTGCCGGTGCTGGTGCCGAAGCTGGGCGAAACCAATATGGTTCCGGTGGATTTCGCCGCGCAGGCGCTGGCCCATCTCGCCCATCTGCCCGGGCCGAGCGGGCAGACCTTCCACCTGGTCGATCCGCGGCGGCGAGGTGCGGTGGCGGCATTGAATCTGTTCGCCGACGAGGCGGGCGCGCCGCATCTGGTGGAGATCATGCCCAAACGCACGCTGGACATGATGATGCGCTTGCCGGGCACCCGGCGGGTACTCCCCCGGGTCGGGGTGCCACTCGACATTCTCGAGCACAGCGAGTTCAGCTGCTGGTTCGATTGCCGGCACACCACCGCCGCGTTGGCGGACAGCGGGATCGCGGTGCCGCCGCTGGAATCGTATGCGCCGGTGCTGTGGCGGTATTGGATCGAGAACTGGGTCTAGCCGGTCAACCCACCCACTGAAACGGCGACAGCCGCCCCGGTGCGACCGGAGCGGCTGTCGTGCGTTCGGGTGGGATCAGATCCCGAGACCCTTGGCCAGGACCGGCCAGGAGCGCTGGAACTCGTCACGCCAGTAACCCCACGAGTGGGTACCGGAATCCCGGAAGTTGTAGGTGGCCGGGATGCCGAGCGAGTCGAGCTTGTTCTTCAGGTTGTGGGTGCAGAAGTTGGTGCCCGCCTCGATGACGCCACCGATGACGATCTGGTTGGCCAGGCCGTAGGCGCCGGGCAGCGCGTACGGGCCGTTGAGGGTGTCGTACTGGCCGGGCAGGCCGTTGCCGGTGGAGATGTAGAGATCCAGGCCGCGCAGACCTTCGGCGTTGACGTACGGATCGTTCTTGACCCATTCCTCCGAGCCCTGCGGGCCCCACATGTTCATGGTGTCGCCGCCGCCCCAGGTCTCGACGGTCAGCTTCACGAACTCCGAGCCCACCGGGTCGCTGGTCTGGGCGCAACCGCTGTAGGCGGCGGCGGCCTTGTACAGGCCGGGCTTGGCGATCGGCAGGGCGAGCACGGTGGTGCCCGAAGTGGACAGGCCGGCGATCGCGTTGGTGCCATTGGTGCCGAGCGCGCCGTCGATCAACGGGGGCAGCTCTTCGGTGAAGAAGGTCTTCCACTTGTTGCGGCCGAGCACCGGATCGTCGGCGATCCAGTCGGTGTAGTAGCTCCACTTGCCGCCGACCGGCTGCACGACGTTGACGTTCTTGTCCGACAGGAACTCGAGGGCGTCGGTCTTCACCTGCCAGGAGGCGTCATCCTCGCCGCCGCCGGCACCGTTGAGCAGGTACAGGGTGGGGCGCGGGGCCGAGGCGTCGGCCGGGCGCTGCACGTCGATGATGACGTTCTCGTCCATCGCGGTGGAGTGCACGTGCAACCGGATGTTGCGGTCGTCCTTGTACTCGGCCTTGACGATGCGGGAACCGTCGGGCGCGGTGGGGTCGGCCAGCAGGCTCCGGTTGTCGATGATCGGGTCAGCCGCTGCCGCCGGGGATGCGCCGAGTCCGGACATGACGCCCGCGAGAACTGCCGTTGCCGCGATCATCGCCGCGGCACGAGTACCGCGGCGCCGGGTGGGTCGACGTGTCAATTTCGCACCTTCGCTTCTTATCGAGATTTATCGGGCATTCCCATGACGACTTCGGTCGGCGGGCATCCCGGGCCGGGCCGGGACAGACACCGCCGCGTCACGCCCGACCATACGGTCTATGTAGTCGTGACAACAGTGGACATCGTTACCTCACCGTTGCCACCATCATGCCGGAGCCGCTCATATCTGATCATGATCGACCCGCCGTACGGGCGGGATCGAGCCGGTCGGCCAGCAGTGGGCCGATCTCGGCCAGCGCTTCGGGCGAGGTCATCTGATCGTGATCTGCCGCGATCGGGTGGTCGGCGACGGTGCCGTCGACGTAGGCGTCCCAGTTCCGCGCCGCCGTGTCGTGGCCCGCGGCGCTGAAGTAGTCCAGCCTGCCGCGGAATATTCCGGGCCGGTGCTCGGCGATGAGTTCGGCCGAGCGGACCGCGCTGCGGTAGATGCGGCGCACCCGCTCGGGTGTGAGCACCGCCATATCCGGCGGGATGGTGGCGTGCAGGGCGGCAAGGGCCTCGTCGGTGAGGTCGTGGATGTCGCCGTCGGGCAGCTGGGCGTCGCCGATGCCGAGTTCGGCCAGCGCGTCGCGGATGGCGGCGCGGAAGTCGGTGACGTCGATGGCGGGATGGCTGTCCAGCATCGCCAGCAGCGTCACCTCGTGGCCCGCGGCCTGGAGTTCGGTGGCGATCGCGTGCGCGATCACCCCGCCCAGCGACCAGCCGAGCAGCCGGTACGGGCCCTGCGGCTGGACCGCGCGGATCTCGGCGGCGTAGCGGCGAGCCATCTCGGTCAGCGATCGCGGCAGGTAGCCGTCCTCCGACAGCGCGGGCGACTGGAGACCGTAGATGGGGTACCGGGCGGGCAGGTACCTGGCGAATCCGGCGTAGCACCAGGACAGCCCGTACATCGGGTGGATGCAGAACACCGGGTCGTCCGGTGCGGTGTCGTGCGGCACCCGGGTGCGGATGGGCAGCACCACGCCGAGGGCGGCGTTGGAGTCCAGGTCGTAGTCGTGTTCGCCGGACAGCACGGCCAGGATCCTGGCGGCGAGATCGGCCGGGGTGGAGTCGGTGAAGAACCACTGCACCCGGATCTCGGCGCCGGTGCGGGTGCGCAGCCTGCTCACCGCGCGGGTGGCGATGAGCGAGTTGCCGCCGAGGTCGAAGAAGTCGTCGTCCATGCCGACGCGCTCGACGCCGAGCACTTCGGCGAACACCTCGGTGATGGTGCGTTCCAGCGGGGTGGTCGGTGCGCGGAACGGACGGCCCGACAGCTGCGGCACCGGCAGTGCCATCCGGTCGAGTTTGCCGCTGGCGTTCAACGGCATCCGCTCCAGCACCACCACCGCCGAGGGCACCATGTACGACGGCAGCGCGGCCCGCGCGTGGGCGAGCAGTTCGCGGTCGTCGACGGTGTGGCCCGGCGCGGCGACCACATAGGCCACCAGGCGATCGCCCGTGGCGGCGCGCACCAGCGAGACGGCGGCGTGGCGCACGGATTCGTGGCCGAGCAGGATCGTCTCGATCTCACCCAGCTCGACCCGCTGGCCGCGCAGCTTCACCTGGAAGTCGCTGCGGCCCAGGTATTCCAGGGCCGCGTCCGGGCCGGTGCCGGCCCAGCGTACGACGTCGCCGGTGCGGTAGAGGCGGGTGCCGTGCTCGCCCGCGACGAAGCGTTCGGCGGTCAGCGCGGGCCGGTCGTGGTAGCCGCGGGCCAGCTGCACACCGGCGACGTACAGCTCGCCGGCCGCGCCGGGCGGCACCGGCCGCAGCTGCCGATCCAGCACCAGCACCTGGGTATTGGCGACCGGGGTGCCGATCGGGATCGCGGTGACGCCGGTATCGGTGACCGGGTGCGCTGTGACGACCGTGGCTTCGGCGGGTCCGTACCAGTTGATCAACGCCGTGCCGGGCAGCGCGGCGGTGAACGTCGCGGCGGTCTCCCCGGACAATGCCTCACCGGCGGCGAACACCCGGCGCAGCGACGGGTATTCGGCCACGGTGGCACCGCTGGCCACCGGGTCGAGGAACGCGTCCAGCATCGAGGGTACGAAATGCACGGTGGTGACGGCATTCTCGGCGATGGTCCGCGACAGGTAAGCCGGATCGCGGTGCCCGTCGGGTTCGGCGATCACGATCGAGGCGCCGGTGTGCAGCGGCCAGAACAGCTCCCAGGTGGAGATGTCGAAGGTGATCGGCGTCTTGTGCAGCACCACATCGCTCGCATCGTGCGGGTAGGTGCGCTGGGCCCAGCGGAACTGGTTGGCCATCTGCCGGTGCGTGATCATCACACCCTTGGGGCGGCCGGTGGAGCCGGAGGTGTAGATGACGTAGGCGATGTCGTCGGGGTGCACGCGTGGCCCGGCGAAGCCGTCGGCCGCCGCGAGATACAGCGTGTCCACCGCGACCACCGGAACGCCGGTGCCGGTGGTGAAACCGTCGGCGGTGGTGGTGAGCACGCAGATCGGCGCGGCACCGCCGAGCACGTACTCGCTGCGCTCGGCCGGATGGTCCGGGTCGATCGGCACATAGCCGGCCCCGGCGCGCAGCACCGCGTAGATCGAGACCACCAGATCGAGGCCGCGGCGCATGGCGACGCCGACGAGCGTGCCGGGGCCGACGCCGAAGCCGGTGAGCTCGGCGGCCAGCGCACGCGAACGCGCGTCGAGCTCGCGGTAGCTGAGCACGGCGTCGCGGTAGCGGACAGCCGGCGCGTCGGGCGTGCGGGCCACTTGGGCGTCGAACAGCGTCAGCAGGGTGGCGTCGTCGAGCAGTTCCGGGACCTCGGTGGCATTGCGCGCGGCCAGTTCGGCGGCCTCGGCGGGCAGCAGCACGTCGATATCGGCGACCTTGGCCTGCGGCTCGGTGACGAACCGGCCGATCAGCGCTTCCAGCCTGCGGGAGAGCGCGTCGGCGGCCTCGGTGTCGAACAGATCGCGCAGGTACTTCACCGACACCCGCAGCTGGTGGTCGAGCACCACCATCACCGTCACCGGATAGTGGGTGCCGTTGACCGCGCCCACCCCGGTGATGTTCATCCCGTCGATCGCACTGGCCTCGGCCAGCCCCTCGCGGTCCACCGGGAAGGACTCGAACACCACCAGCGAATCGAACAGGCCCTCGACGCCGACGGCGTCCTGGATATCGCTGAGCCCGAGGTAGTGGTAGCCCAGCAGATCGGCCTGTTCGGCCTGCAACTGCCGCAGCAGCCCACCGAGGGTGTCGGTGGCGCCGAGACGCACCCGCACCGGGATGGCGTTGAGGAACAGCCCGACCATGGCCTCCACACCGTCGAGCTGCGGCGGGCGGCCGGACACGGTGGCGCCGAACACGACGTCGTCGCGGTCGACGCTGCGCCCGATCAACAGTCCCCACGCGGCCTGGACCACGGTGTTCACCGTGACGCCGAGGTGGGCGGCCAGCCGGGTCAGCGCGGTCGTATCGGCCTGGGACAGTTCGAATCCCACCTCGCCGACCCCGGCCGAGATCTCCCGGCCCGGATCCACCGGCGCCAGCGGCGTCGGCTCGGTGATGCCGTCCAGCGCCGTGCGCCAGGCCTGCCGCGCGGCCTCCGGGTCCTGCGCGATCAGCCAGGCCAGGTAGTCGCGGTACGGCGGGACCTGCGGCAGGTGCCGTGAGTTGCCGCCGAGGGCATACAGGGTGAGCAGATCCTTCATCAGCAGCGGCATGGACCAGCCGTCGATGAGGATGTGGTGGCTGGTGACCAGCAGCTGGTAGGCGCTTTCGGCGCCGATACCCGCGGCGCTGGTGCGGATCAGGGTGAAGCGCAGCAGCGGCGCGGTCCGCATATCGAAATGGTCGGCCAGGTCGGCGGATTTGATCCGTTCGGCCTCGGCGGCCGCGGCGGACGGGTCCAGGTGCGAGAGGTCGATCATCCGCCACGGAACCTCGATGCCGTCCTGCACGATCTGCACCGGCGCGCCCTCGGCGTCGTCGGCGAAGGCCACCCGCAGGTTGGCGTGCCGGTCCAGCACCGCCTGCGCGGCGGCCTGCATCCGGGCCGGGTCGACGGTGCCGCCGAGCTCGAGCACGAATTGGGTGGTGTAGACGTCGACGGAGGTGTCGGCCAGCAGCGCGTGGAACAGCATGCCCGACTGCAACGGCGTCACCGGCCAGGCATCGGTCAGCTGCGGATAGTCGCGGGCGAACCGGTCGATATCGTCCTGCCGCAACGAGATCAGCGGGAAGTCCGACGGGCTGAATCCGCCGGCATCCGGCCGCAGGCCGTGCTCGGCCAGCCCGCCGAGGGCCCGGATCCAGTGCTCGGCGAAGGTCTTCACCTCGTCGGCGGCGAACACCGCTGCCGCGTAATCGAATCGGGCCAGCAGGCCGTCGTCGGTGGCGTCGACGGTGAGCGCGAGCAGCAGGTCGTCGGCCGGTGCGTCGGTGTGCACCCGGGCCGGGCGCAGATCGCGGTAGCGCAGTGCGAAGCGGCCGCGGCCGAAATCGCGCAGGCCTGCGGCGGCGTCCGGGTTCAGGTAGCAGAGCAGGCCGTAGCCGACGCCGCGTCCGGGCACCGCGCGGTGCAGTTCCTTGATCTGGGTGAGCGCCGCACCCGCGGCCCGGCCACCCACCAGCGCGTCGGGGACGTCGATGCCCTCGAGGCGCAGCGGCAGCGGATAGGCGGTGCGGAAGCCGCCGACGATATTGCTCGCGTCGATCTCGGCGACGGCGCGGCCGTCGGCGTCCAGGCGGATCACCGAACCCACCGCGCGGGTGACGGATTCGCGCTGAGCGGTGTGCAGGGCCAGCGCGACGGCGGTGAGCAGCACCTCGTCGACGCTGGCGTGATAGGCCTCGGCCACCGCGGCCACGGCCTCGGTGCCCTCGGCGGTGATGGTGAGCGAGACCCGGCGCCGGGACCGCAGATCGGCCGCGCCGGTGGGCAGGTCGTCGCGGGTGGCGGCGGCCAGCGTCTGCTGCCACCACTGCGCTTCGGCGGCGATGCCGGGTGAATGGGCCCGCTCGGCCAGCGAGCGGATCAGCGCGCCGAGACCGGATTCCGGTGCGGCGGGGGCGGCGTGCCTGCCGCGGTTCCAGGCGGTGGTGAGCTGGTCGATGATGGTCCGCCAGGACACGTCGTCGACGACCAGCGCGTTGGCCACCACCACCAGCCGGAACGCCTCGGGGGTTCCGGTGGCCACGAAGTGGATGTTGCGGCCCTGTTCCGGGTCGAGGGCGTCGACGGCCGCGCCGACGACGTCATCGATGGGCAGGGTGGTCTCGCCGAGTTCGGGATCGAGCCAGCTGAACTGCCGGTCGACCCGGTCGGCGGCGACGGGGATGCGCAGCATCGGGGCGGCACCGGAGGTGTCGAGCCGCGCCCACAGCATCGGATGCTGATCGAGCACCGCGCCGACCGCGGTCTCCACCGCCTCGGCCGGGCAGCTGGCCGGCACCTCGAGCACGATGGCGCGCGGCTCCACCCAGGAGCCGCCGTGTTCCAGCAGCCGCATCGCGGTGGGGGTGGCGGGCAGCTCGCCCGCTTCGTCGCCGGGCGCTCCGGCGACGGTGGCCGCGGCGGCCAGCGCCTCGACGGTCCTGGCCTGGAACACATCGCGCGGGGTGAAGTCGACGCCCCTGGCCCTGGCCCGCGACACCACCTGGATGGAGACGATGCTGTCGCCGCCGAGGGCGAAGAAATCGTCGTCGAGGCCGACCTGTTCGACGCCGAGCACCTCGCCGATGACCTCGGCGATCACCTGTTCGGCGGTGCTGCGCGGGGCCCGGTAGGCGCGGGTCTCCAGCACCGGTTCCGGCAGGGCGCGCCGGTCCAGCTTGCCGACCGGGGTCAGCGGGATCTCGTCGAGCACCACGATGGCGGTGGGCACCATGTAGTCGGGCAGCACCCGGCTCAGCTGGGCGGTCAGCTCGTCGACGTCGGGGGTGACGCCGCGTTCGGGCAGCACATACGACACCAGAATGGTGGCGCCGGCGGCGGTTTCGCGTCCGATGGTGACGGCGAAGTCGATGCCGGGCTGGGCGGCCAGCGCGCTGTCGATCTCGCCGAGTTCGATGCGGAAGCCGCGCACCTTCACCTGGAAGTCGTTGCGGCCCACGTATTCCACCTCGCGGCCGCGCCAGCGCACCACGTCGCCGGTGCGGTAGAGCCGCTCCCCCGGCGCGCCGTACGGGTCGGCGACGAAGCGCGCGGCGGTGAGCCCGGGCCGCGCGTGGTAGCCGCGGGCCAGCTGGATGCCGCCCAGGTACAGCTCTCCGGCGACGCCCTCGGGCACCGGCCGCAGCCTGGTATCGAGCACCAGCGCGCGCATGCCGCGGATCGGCGCGCCGATGGTCACCGGATCGCCGGGTCGCAGCGGATCGCTGATATTGGTCATGATGGTGGTCTCGGTGGGGCCGTATCCGTTGTGGAAGGCCCGCCCGTCCACCCCGCCCCACTTGGCGACCAGCTCGACCGGGACGGCTTCACCGCCGGCGACGATGCCGCGCATGCCCGACAGCGCCGCCGAATCGAGCGAGGCCAGCACCGACGGGGTGATGAAGGCGTGGGTGACGCCCTCGGCCCGGATCAGCTCGGCCAGTTCGTCGCCGCCGAACGTCAACGGCGGCGCCACCACCAGCGTGCCCGCCGAACCGAGCGCGAGCAGCAGCTCCAGCATCGAGGCGTCGAACGACGGCGAGGCGAAAGCCAGTGCGCGCGTGGACTTGTCGAGGTGGTAGCGCTGCACCTGCTCGGCACTGAAATTGGCCAGGCCCGCGTGGGTGACGACGACGCCCTTGGGCAGGCCGGTGGATCCGGAGGTGTAGATGACGTAGGCGGCGTTGCCGGCGCGGATCGGCCCGCGCCGGTCGGCGGCGGTGATCGGGCGATCCGACCGTCCGGCGACGTCCATGGTGAAGCCGCGATCGTCCATCCGGATCCAGCCGCCGCCGGTCATCGGCGGCAGCTCGTCGAGTTCGGCGTTCATCGTGATGCCGAGCGCGGCACCGGAATCACGCACCATATGCGCAATGCGGTCGGCCGGATAGGTGGGGTCGATCGGGACCAGCGCGGCGCCGGTCTTGGCCACCGCCCACAACGCGAGCACCGATTCCACCGAGCGGCGCAAGGCCACCGCCACCAGCACATCCGGTCCGGCGCCGCGCTCGATCAACGCGCGCGCCAGCTGCGAGGAGGCGGCATCGAGTTCGGCGTAGCGGAACGAACGCTCGCCCACCACGACGGCGATGCCGGTGGGGTTGGCGGCGACGGCGTCGGCCATCAGCTCGGGCAGCGTGCGCACGGGTTCGGCCGGTGCGCCCGCGCGGCTGATCAGGTCGAGGCGTTCGGAATCGTCGAGGATGTCGAGATCGCCGACGGCGCGGCCGCTGTCGCGGGCCACGGCCGCCAGGATGCGGCGGAAGCGACGGCCGAAGTCGACCACCGTGGATTCGTCGAACAGATCACGCGCATAGGTGAATTCGGCGGCGATACCGGCTTCGGCGCCGTGCTCGTCGCGCTGCTCGCGCACGGTGAGCAGCAGATCGAACTTGGCGGCGTCGGCGGCCGGATCGAGGGCGGCGAAGCTCAGGCCGGGCAGTTCGAAGCTGGTGGCGGCCAGGTTCTCGAACGACAGCGCCACCTGGAACAGCGGATGACGGCCCGCCGAGCGTTCCGGATCGAGCGCTTCCACCAGCCGCTCGAACGGGATGTCGGCGTTGGCGAAGGCGCGCAGATCGGTATCGCGGTTGGCGGCGAGCAGCTGATCGAAGCTCAGCTCCGGCGCGACCCTGGTGCGCAGCACCAGCGTGTTGACGAACATGCCGATGAGGTCGTCGAGTTCGGCCTCGCCGCGGCCCGCGATCGGGGTGCCGACGGCGATGTCGTCGCTGCCGGACATGCGCGACAGGAACACCGTCAGCGCGGTGTGCACCACCATGAAGAGGGTGGCGTTGTGGGTGCGGGCGAGGTCGGTGAGCGCGGCGTGCACGCCGGCGTCGATGACGAACTCGGTCTTGCCGCCGGCGAAACTCTGCGCCGGTGGACGCGGCCGGTCCGACGGCAGATTCAGCTCGTCGGGCAGATCGGCCAGTTCCTTGGTCCAGTAGTCGAGCTGGGCGCCCGCCACCGAGTCCGGATCGGTCTCCTCACCGAGCACCTCACGCTGCCACAGCGCGTAGTCGGCGTACTGCACCGGCAGCGGCGTCCAGGACGGTTCGTTGCCGTTGCTGCGGGCGGCGTAGGCCAGCATGAGGTCGCGGGTCAGCGGTCCCATCGACCAGCCGTCGGCGCTGATGTGATGCGCGACGAACACCAGCACGTATTCGCTGCCCGCGAGCTGGAAGAGCTTGGTGCGGAACGGAACTTCGGTGGTGACGTCGAAGCCGGTGCCGACCACCCCGGCCACCTCGTGGCCCACGCGTTCCTCGCCGATCTGGGCGGGGGTGAGGTCGATGGGCACCTCGCGCGGCGCGAGCACCTGCTGGACCGGGCCGTCGGGGGTGTTCGGGTAGATGGTGCGCAGGATTTCGTGGCGGGCGACGATATCGCCGACGGCCTGCTCGAGCGCGCGCACATCCAGCTCACCGGAGAGCCGGATGGCGGCCGGGATGTTGTAGACGGCGGCGGCGGTGTCGAACTGGTTGAGGAACCACATCCGCTGCTGGGCGAACGACAGCGGAATCCGGTCCGGCCGGGGCCGGGCCACCAGCGGCACGCGCGCGGTTTCGGTCGCGGTGTGCTCGACCTTCACCGCGAGGGCCGCGACGGTCGAGGCCTCGAACAGCGCCCGCACCGGCACCCGGGTCTCCAGCGCCGCGCCGATCCGGGCGGCGACCTGGGTGGCCAGCAGCGAGTTGCCGCCGAGGGCGAAGAAGTCGTCGTCGGCGCCGACCTGGTCGACGCCGAGCACCTCGGCGAAGACGCCGGCCACGATCTCCTCGACCGGCGTCGCGGGGGCACGGTATTCGCGCGCCTGGAACTCCGGTTCCGGCAGCGCGTTGCGATCGAGCTTGCCGTTGACGTTCAGTGGCAGTGCATCCAGCACCACGAACGCCGAGGGCACCATGTACGACGGCAGGGCCGAGCCGAGCGCGGCGAGCACCTGCGGCAGGTCGAAGGCCGAACCGTTCTGCCCGGCGGGAACCACGTAGGCGACGAGCCGGTCACCGGTGTGCGGGTCCGACTTGGCCAGCACCGCGGCCTGCGCGACCTCGGGCAGCGCCAGCAGCGCCGCCTCGATCTCGCCGAGCTCGATGCGGAAACCACGGATCTTGACCTGGAAGTCGGTGCGGCCCCGGTACTCCAGTTCGCCGTCGCGGTTCCACACCACCAGGTCGCCGGTGCGGTACATGCGCTCGCCATCGCCGAACGGGTCGGCAACGAAGCGGTCGGCGGTCAGATCGGCACGCCCGAAGTAGCCGCGGGCCAGCTGCGCACCGGCCAGGTACAGCTCACCGGGCACCCCCACCGGCACCGGCCGCAGCCGGGCATCGAGGACGTAGGCGCGGCTGTTCCACTCCGGGCCACCGATCGGCACCGTCGTACGGTCGGCGGTGCTGACGCGGTGGCTGGTGATGGACACCGCGGCCTCGGTCGGCCCGTACAGATTGTACAGCGCCACAGCGGGATTCGCGGCCAGGAAACGCTGGGCCAGCGTGGCGGGCAGTGCCTCACCGATGGCCAGCACCCGGCGCAGCGACGGCGGCGCGGTGTCGGCGGCGACCAGCAGCGCGTCCAGCATGGACGGCACCACGTGCAACGTGCTGACCTGCTCGCGCACCATGAGCTCGTGCAGGTAGGCGGGGTCGCGGTGGCCGTCGGGGGCGGCGATGACGAGCCTGCCGCCGCTGACCGCGGCCGACCAGAACTCCCACACCGACAGGTCGAAGGTGGCCGCCGTCTTCAGCAGCACGGCGTCATCGGGGCCGAGCGCGAATTCGGCGGTCTTCCAGCGCAATTGGTTGACGATCGCGCCGTGCGGCACCGCGACGCCCTTCGGGCGGCCGGTCGAGCCGGAGGTGAAGATGACGTAGGCGGTGTGGCCGGGGCGGATCGGCGCCACCCGTTCGGCGTCGGTGATGGGCAGGGCCGAGGTCAGCGGGTCGATGTCGTCGAGGCGCACCAGCAGCGCCTGATCGGTGTGGAATCCGGTGGCGGCATCGGTCAGCACGCAGACCGGTCGCGCGGTATCGAGGATGTAGCCGGTGCGTTCGGCCGGCTGATCCGGATCCAGCGGGACGTAGGCGCCGCCGGCCCGTGCGACCGCGTACATGGCGATGACCAGCTCGGGCGAGCGGCGCAGCGCCAGCGCGACCCGCGATTCCGGGCCGACGCCGAGGGCGAGCAGGTGCCGGGCCAGCCGGTTGACGCGGGCGTCGAGCTCGGCGTAGGTGAGCCGGCTCGTCGCACCCTCCTGATCGGCGACGAGCGCCACGGCCTCGGGCGCGGCGGCGACCGTGCGGTCCAGCAGCGTGACCAGGGTGGTCCGGTCCGCCTCGGGCAGTTCCCGGCGGGTGTCGTTCCAGCCGGTGAGCACATCGGCGCGTTCGGCGGGCTCGAGCAGGTCGATATCGCCGACCGCCGTGCTCGCATCGGCGACCACGGCGTTCAGCAGCCGGACGAGCCGATCGCCGAAGGCGCGGACGGTGGCGGCGTCGAACAGATCGGTGGCGTAGGTGAAGAAGCCGCCCAGACCCGCGGGCGCTCCGGATTCGTCGTAGACGTCCGAGACGATCAGATGCAGATCGAACTGCGACACATCCAGATCGGCGTCCACCGGGCTGACACTCAGCCCCGGCAATTCCAGTTCCGCCCTGGCGACGTTCTGGAACGACAACCCGACCTGGAACAGCGGGTGACGGGCGGTCGAGCGCGGCGGGTTCAGCACCTCGACCAGCCGCTCGAACGGCACGTCGGCGTGCGCGAAGGCCTGGAGGTCGGCCTCGCGCTGGCGGGCCAGCAGCTGCTCGAAGGATTCGCCGCCGTCGACCCGGGTCCGGAAGACCACGGTGTTGACGAACATGCCGATCACGTCGTCGAGTTCACGCTCACCACGCCCGGCGACCGGGGTGCCGACCGCGATATCGTCCTGTCCGGACAGCCGCGACAGCAGTACCGCGAACGCGGTGTGCACGACCATGAACAGGGTGGCGTTGTGGCTGCGCGCCAGGCTCATCAAGCCGGCGTGGGTGTCCGCGTCGATCGACACCTCCACCCGTCCACCGGCCATGGACGCCACCGCCGGACGCGGCCGGTCGGCGGGCAGTTCCAGCACATCCGGCAGTCCGGCCAGCTGTTCGCGCCAGAACGAGATCTGGCGCGCGGCAACCGATTCCGGGTCGGCTTCGTCGCCGAGCACCGCGCGCTGCCACAGCGCGTAGTCGGCGTACTGCACCTTCAGCGGCGCCCACGACGGCGCCTCGCCCGCAACGCGCGCGGCATAGGCGACCATCACATCGCGCACCAGCGGGCCCATCGACGAGGCATCGCCGGCGATGTGATGCACCACGACCGCGAGCACGTACTCGGGTGCGGAACCGGCCGGGAGATCGGAGATCTCGATCAGCCGCACCCGGACCGGCACTTCCTCGGTCACATCGAACGGCTGCGAGGCCAGCGCGTACACCGCGGCAGCGACGTCGACCTGCGGCAACGGGCGCACCGCCACATCGAGGCCGACCTGCCCGGCGGGCAGCACGACCTGCACCGGGCCCTGCGGCGTCTCGGGGTACACGGTGCGCAGCACCTCGTGCCTGGCGACGACGTCATCCAGGGCGGCGCCGAGCGCGGCTGTGTCCAGCGCACCGGTCAGGCGCAGCGCGAACGGCAGGTTGTAGGCCGCCGACCCGGCCGCGGCGGCAGCGCCGTCGCCCTGGTCGAAGCGGTTGAGGAACCACATGCGCCGCTGCGCCAGCGACAACGGCAGCTGCGGCGGGCGCGGGATGCTGCCGAGCGCGATGCGATTGTCGTCGGTGTGGGTCTGCGAATCCAGGGCGGTGGCCAGGCCCGACACCGTGGAGGTCTCGAACAGGGCGCGCACCGGGACGCGGGTGCCCATGGCGGCTCCGAGGCGCGCGACGACCTGGGTGGCGACCAGCGAGTTGCCGCCGAGGGCGAAGAAATCGTCATCGGCACCGACTCGGCTCAGCCCGAGCACTTCGCCGAACACGCCGGCGACGATCTCCTCCACCGGTGTGGACGGCGCGCGGAAGGCGCGTGTCTCGAACACCGGCTCGGGCAGGGCTTTGCGGTCCAGCTTGCCGCTCGGATTCAGCGGGAAGGCGTCGAGCGCGACGATGGTCGCGGGCACCATGTAGGTGGGCAAGGTCTCGCCGACGGCCGCGAGCAGGGCGCTCTGGTCGATGCGGTGACCGGGCGCGGGAACCGCGTAGGCCACCAGCTGATCGCCCAGCGACGTCGGCACCACCAGCGCCACGGCCTGACTCACCGACGGGTGCGCCAGCAGCGCGGTCTCGATCTCCCCCAGCTCGATGCGCTGACCACGGAACTTCACCTGGAAATCGGTGCGGCCCAGGTAATCCAGGCGATGCGGGGTGGTGCTGGTGGCTTCCCGCCACACGCACAGATCGCCGGTGCGGTACATGCGCTGGCCGTTGCCGAACGGGTTGGCGACGAAACGATCAGCGGTCAGATCCGGGCGACGCACATAGCCGCGCGCCAGCTGGTCACCGGCCAGATACAGCTCACCCGCCACACCGGGCGGGACCGGACGCAACCGCGAATCCAGCACGTACACCCGGGTATTCCACTGCGGCAGCCCGATCGGCACGGTGCGTTCGATGGACCCGGCGGCGGGCCAGAAGGTCACCGAGACCGCGGCCTCGGTGGGGCCGTACAGGTTGTGCACATTCGCGGTGCACACCGCACGCAGCGCCGCGACGGTCTCCGGCGGCAAAGCCTCACCGATGACGAACACCTCCCGCAGTGTCGGCACCGAACCCGGCCTGGTGTGCGCGGCGAACACGGTGAGCATCGAGGGCACGAAGTCGGTGACCGTCACCCCTTGCGCCGCAATGGTTTCCGCGACGTAGGCGGGATCGCGATGCCCGTCCGGAGTGGCCACGACCAACCGCGCGCCGGCGCGCAGCGGCATGAAATAGCCCCACAGCGACACGTCGAAGGTGGTGGCGGTCTTCTGCAAATACACATCGTGGAAGCCGAGTGGGTACTCCGCCAGCATCCAGGTGATCTGGTTGTGGATGGCCGCGTGCGAGATGGCCACGCCCTTGGGGCGGCCGGTGGAGCCGGAGGTGAAGATGACGTAGGCCGGATGCTCGGGCCGCACCGGGCGCAGCAACTCCTGCGGACGCACCGGCGAGGCGTCGAAGCCGGCCAGGTCGGCGGTATCGATGTGCAGCGCCGGGGTGCCCGCGGGCAGCGACCGGCCATCGGTGCTGGTGGTGACCACACAGACCGGTTGCGCGGTATCGAGGATGTGCGCGATGCGTTCGGCCGGATGATCCGGATCCAGCGGCACATACGCACCGCCAGCGGTGACGATGGCGTACATGCCGACCACCAGGTCCAGCGACCGCCGCACCGCCAGACCGACCAGCGATTCCGCACCGACGCCCCGCGCGATCAGCAGGCGCGCGAGCTGGTTGACCCGATCGTCGAACTCGCGGTAGGTGAGCTCCTCGCCCTCGTACACCACGGCCACCGCGTCGGGACGCTGCTCGACCGTGCGCCGGTAGCCGTCGAGCAGCAGTTCCCGCGCGACCGGGAACCGGGTGTCGTTCCACTCCCGCAGGATGCGGTCGCGGTCGGCGTCGGCCAGCAGGTCGATCTCGCCGACCGGAGCCTGCGGATCCGCGGCCACACCGGCCAGCACCCGGGCGAACCGCTGCGCGAACTCGGCCACCGTCGGCTCGTCGAACAGATCGGTGGCATAGGTGAACTGGGCCGACAGACCGGCCGCCGCACCGTCGGCGGTGCGCGGCACGATCGTCAGCTGGAGATCGAATTTTGCGACCGCACCGGCGAATTCGACGCCCTCGGCGGCCAGGCCGGGCAGTTCCAGCCGGGGCGCACTCATGTTCTGGAAGAACAGCGCCACCTGGAACAGCGGATGATGCGCCTGCGAACGCACCGGATCGAGCACCTCGACCAGTCGCTCGAACGGCAGCTCGGCATGCGCGAAGGCCGCCAGGTCGGTGTCTTTGACCTGGTCGAGCAGGGCGGTGAACGAGGAACCGATATCGACATGGGTGCGCAGCACCAGGGTGTTGACGAACATGCCGATGAGCGCGTCGAGTTCGCGTTCGCCGCGACCGGCGACCGGCGTGCCGATGGTGACGTCGTCGGTGGCGGCCAGCCGCGCCAGCAGCACCGCGAAGGCGGCGTGCACGACCATGAACTCCGAGGCCCCGGTCTGCTGGGCGATCTCGGCCAGCCGGGCATGGGTGGCGGCATCGATCTCGAAGTCGTAGACCGCGCCGCGACCGGAGGCGATCGACGGCCGCGGCCGGTCGGCGGGCAGCTCGATGCGATCCGGCACACCGGCCAGCGCGTCGCGCCAGAACCGGATCTGGGTCGCCGCCAGTGACTCCGGATCGTCCTCGGAGCCGAGCACCTCGCGCTGCCACAGCGTGTAATCGGCGTACTGCACCGCCAGCGGCGCCCAGGACGGGCGCGCACCGTTGCGGCGGGACAGGAACGCCGCCAGCAGATCCCGCATGAACGGCGCCACCGAGGCGCCGTCGGCGGCGATATGGTGCACCACCACCGCGATGACGTGCTGCTCCGGCCCCACCTCGGCCAGCGCCATCCGCAACGGCACCTCGGCCGCCACATCGAACCCGGTGAGCGCGAGCCGGCCGAGCCACTCCGGCAGTTCGGCCTCCGACACCGGTTTCGGCGCCAGGTCCGGCACCACCTCGGCGGCGGGGACGACCACCTGGTACCCGGTGCCGTCGATGGCCGGGTACATGGTGCGCAGCGATTCGTGCCGTTCGATGACGTCGGCGACCGCGGCTTGCAGCGCGGCCACATCGAGCTGCCCGTCCAGGCGCACCGCGAACGGGATGTTGTTGGCCGCCGAGGCGGTGTCGAACTGATTGAGGAACCACATGCGCTGCTGGGCCAGCGACAGCGGAATATGTTCGGGGCGCGGCATGGGGGTGAGCGGGCGACGTCCCCCCGCGCCCTTCAACGGTTCGAGCTTGCGCGCCAGCCCGGCCACCGTGGGGGCCTCGAAGATCAGCCGGGCGGGCACCCGAGCGCCGACGGCCTCACCGAGCCGGGCGGCGACGCGGGTGGCGATGAGCGAGTTGCCGCCGAGTTCGAAGAAATCGTCGTCGGCGCCGACGGGTTCGCCGGTGCCGAGCAGCTCGCCGAACACCTCGGCCACGGCCTGCTCCAGCGGACCGCTCGGCGCGCGGAACACCCTGGTCTGCAACTGCGGTTCCGGCAGCGCGCGGCGATCCAGCTTGCCGACCGGCGTCAGCGGGATCTCGTCGAGCACGGTGATCGCGGTGGGCACCATATGCGCGGGCAGGCTGCGTTCGGCGAACGCGTCCAGTTCCGCGACATCGATGACGGCACCGGGCGCGGCGTGCACATAGGAGGCCAGGATGGTGGCGCCGGATTCGAGCTTGTGCCCGACGGTCACCGCGAAATCGACGCTGTCGTGCGCGGCCAGCACCGCGTCGATCTCACCGAGCTCGATCCGGAAACCACGGATCTTGACCTGGAAGTCGTTGCGGCCCAAGTATTCCAGCGAACCATCGGGAGTGATGCGCACCAGGTCGCCGGTGCGGTAGAGGCGGGCGCCGCTCGGATCGAAGGGGTTGGCGACGAAACGGGCCGCTGTCAACGCGGGACGGTCGTGGTAGCCGCGCGCCACCTGCGCACCGGTGATGTAGAGCTCGCCGACGGCGCCGTCGGTCACCGGAGCCAGCCGCTCGTCGAGGACGTATTCGGTGATGGCACGGATCGGCCCGCCGATGGTCACCGGTTCGCCCGGCACCAGCGGCGCGCTGATATTGGTCATGATGGTGGTCTCGGTGGGACCGTAACCATTGAAGAATTCACGGGTGCGGCCCTCGGAAATGGGCAGCACCCAGCGGCGCACCAGCTCCGGCGGACAGGCCTCACCGCCGGCCACGATCACCCGCAACTCGTCCAGGCCCGCCGGATCGACCGAGGCCAGCGCGGCCGGGGTGATGAACGCGTGCGTCACGCCCTCGCGCCGCAGCAGCGCGGCCAGCTCGTCGCCGCCGTACACGGTGGGCGCGACGACCACCATGGTGGCCGGGCCGCCCAGCGCCAGCAGCAGTTCCAGCACCGAGGCGTCGAACGACGGTGACGCGAAATGCAGGGTGCGCGAATCCGGGCCGACCCGGTAGCGTTCGCGCTGTTCATCGCAGAAACTCGACAGGCCCGCCTGAGTGACCACCACGCCCTTGGGCAGGCCGGTGGAACCCGAGGTGTAGATGAC
Organism: Nocardia cyriacigeorgica; assembly: GCF_005863245.1. Lineage (GTDB taxonomy): Bacteria > Actinomycetota > Actinomycetes > Mycobacteriales > Mycobacteriaceae > Nocardia > Nocardia cyriacigeorgica_C. Next base: position 415,369 of record NZ_VBUT01000001.1, read on the forward strand.
GTAGGCCGGATGTTCGGCGCGCAGCGGCCGCACCCGATCGGTGTAGGTCACCGGATCGACCGGGTAGCTCTCCAGCGCCCGCGCCGTCTCCGGGGTGTCGATGAGCAGCCACTGCACCCGATCCGGCAGGTCGTCGCGCACGGTGGCCACGGCAAGGCCGAACACCGCACCGGAATCGGTGACCATGTGCTCGACCCGGTCGGCGGGATAGTTCGGGTCCACCGGGACGAAACCGGCGCCGGTCTTGGCGACCGCCCATACCGCGATCACCGATTCCAGCGACCGCGGAATCCCGACCGCGACCAGATCCTCCGGTCCGATCCCGCGCGCGATGAGCAGATGCGCCAGCCGGGTGGAACGTTCGTCCAGCTCGGCGTAGGTGAGGCTACCGAGCGAGGTGGTGGCATCGGCGTAGGTGACCGCGACACCACCCGGATTCGCTTCGACGGCGGTGGCCAGCAATTGCGGCAGGGTGGTGACCCGCGGGCGCCGGATGCGGGTGGGGCGAACTCGTGCCGGACGCGTCATGCCGGCATCGTCCCCCGGACCTCGTCGCGCCACTGCCCACCCACCGGTTTCATGTAGCTGCCTCACCCTGCCTGTAGTCGTATCCATCGGCCATGCGGGACCGATCGACGGAGCACGCCGTCATCACTCAATCGAGTGGGCATGTGCCGATCGTTACCGTTCGCGGCGGTTCATCGCTGCCACCGACGAACTACCGGGGCCGATTATCCCCCGCCCGCGCAAGCAGCGGGCGGCCACGGCCACGACCGGTCACTCCGCCGGGTCGAGCAGGGCGGCCAGATGCGGGCCGATCACGTCCAGCGCCGCGGGTGAGGTCATCTGATCATGGTTCACCGGAATCGGGTGATCCACCACCGAACCGGAGACGTAGCGCTGCCAATCCGCGGCTCGCGGACCCCCGGTGAGCTGGCGCGGATGCGGGATCGAGGCGCTGAAGTACTCGACCGTGCCGTCGAAGACGCCGGGCCGGTACCCGGAGATCAACTCCGCCGAGCGCACCGCGCCGCGATAGACCCGCCGCAGCCGCTCGGGGGTGAGGGCGAGCAGCTCAGACGGGATCATCGCGTGCAGAGTGGCCAAGGCCTCGTCGGACAGGTCGTAGATATCGTCGCCGTCGCCGAGCACGTCGGTGCCGAGGCCGAGTTCGGACAGCGCCTCGCGCACCGCGGCGCGGAATCCGGCCACATCGGGGTCGGGATGGCTGTCCAGCATGGCCAGCAGGCTCACCTGCTCGCCCGCGGCCTGGAGTTCGGTGGCGATGGCATGGGCCAGCACGCCGCCGAGCGACCAGCCGAGCAACCGGTACGGACCGTGCGGCTGGACGGTGCGGATCTCGGTCAGATAACGCTGCGCCAGTTCGGCCAGTGTCTCGGGCAGTTCGCCCTCGCCGGACAGCGCCGGCGACTGCAAGCCGTACAGCGGCACCCCGTCCGGGATGTGCGCGGCGAGCCCGGCGTAGGACCAGGCCAGCCCGTACATCGGGTGCACGCAGAACAGCGGCTCGGCCGTGCCTTCGGCGCGCAGCGGCAGCAGCACATCGAGGGCGGCGCCCGCATCGAGTTCCGGTGCGGGTGTGCTCAGCCGGGCGGCCAGGCCCGCGACGGTGGCGTCGGTGAACAACCACTGCACCGCCACCGGGACCCCGGTCGCCGCGCGCAGCCGTGCCACCGCGCGCGTGGCCAGCAGTGAATTGCCGCCGAGGGAGAAGAAATCGTCGTCGAGCCCGACGCGGGTGGCGCCGAGCAGGTCGGCGAAGACCTCCGCGACCGTCTGCTCCAGCTCGGTCTCGGGTGCGCGGAAATCGGTGGCGCCGGTGAACTCCGGTTCCGGCAGGGCGCGGCGGTCGAGCTTGCCGTTCGGCGTCAGCGGCAGCGCGTCGAGCACCACGAAGGCGTCCGGGACCATGTAGCCGGTGAGGAATCCGCCGACCTGTCCGCGCAGCTGGGCCGGGTCCAGGGTGGCGTCGGCGGCCGGGACGACGTAGCCGATCAGGCGCTCGCCCGCGACCGCGTCGGTGCGAACCATGGCGACGGCGTGGCCGACACCGGGGCAGCGCAGCAGCGCGGCCTCGATCTCACCGAGTTCGATCCGGAAACCGCGCAGCTGCACCTGCTGATCGCTGCGGCCCGCGTATTCGAGCGAGGCCGGTGCGTCACGCCAGCGGCCGACGTCACCGGTGCGGTACATCCGCGACCCCGGCGCACCGTACGGATCGGCCACGAATCGGGTGGCGGTCAAACCGGGTCGGCCCAGATAGCCGCGGGTGAGCTGAGCACCGGAGACGTGGATCTCGCCCGGCACGCCGACCGGCGCGGGATGCAGCCGGTCGTCGAGCACCTTGGCCTCGAGGCCGGGCAGGGCGTGCCCGATCAGGCCGGGGCGGTCAACGGTGTGCTCGTCCAGCGACAGGAACGACACGTGCACCGTCGTCTCGGTGATGCCGTACATGTTCACCAGGCGCGGTGCGTCCACCGGATGACGTTCGTACCAGCGCGACAACCGGCGCGAATCCAGCGCCTCACCGCCGAAGATCACATACCGCAGCGACAATTCGCCCTCGGCGTCGCGGTCGGCCTCGGCCAGCTGATAGAACGCCGACGGCGTCTGGTTCAGCACCGTCACCTGTTCCCGAATCAGCAACTCGCGCAACTGTTCCGGCGACCGCGAGGTCAGGTAGTCGACGACGACCACGCTGCCGCCGTGGGTGAGCGCGCACCACAGCTCCCACACCGAGAAGTCGAAGGCGTAGGAGTGGAACAGCGTCCACACATCGGCCGTACCGAAACCGAACAGCGGCTGGGTATTGGCGAACAGCTCCACCACATTGCGGTGGGTGACGCCGACGCCCTTGGGCACGCCGGTGGAACCGGAGGTGTAGATGACGTAGGCGAGGTTGTCCGGGCGCAGCGGGGCGAGCCGGTCGGCGTCATCGATGCGGGCATCGGAGTACGCGGCGGCGTCCTCGAGCAGCACCAGCTCGCGCTCCCCCACCGGGACGCGGTCGGCTTCGGCGGCGGTGGTGAGCACGCAGACCGGGGCGGCGTCGTCGAGCATGAACTCGAGCCGCTGCGCCGGATAGGTGGCATCGATCGGCAGGTAGGCCGCGCCGCTGGCCAGCACACCGAGCAGCGCCACCGGCAGATCCTCGGTGCGCTCCACCGCGACCGCCACCAGCGTTTCCGGGCCCGCACCGCGCGCGATGAGGGCGCGGGCGACCTGGTTGGCGCGCCGCTGGAGTTCGGCGAAGGTCAGCGTGGCGGCGCCGGCGCGGATGGCGATCGCGTCCGGGCGGCGCCAGGCCTGCTCGGCGATGAGCGCGGGCAGCGTGGCGCCGGGCACCCAGGCGCCGGGGGCGTTCCAGGCGTGCAGCACGCGCTCGCGTTCGCCGGGGGCGAGCAGGTCGATGTCGCCGATGACGGTGCTCGCGTCGGCGGCGACGGCGGCCAGGATGCGCTGGAAGCGATCGGCGAACGAGCGCACCGTCGCGGCGTCGAACAGGTCGGTGGCATAGGTGAACACCGCGCTCATCCCCGACCCGTCCGGCTGCTCGGCCATGGTGACCTGGAGATCGAACTTGGCGACGGCGACGTCGAGTTCCACCGCCGCCACCGCGAGACCGGGCAGCGTGAACTCGGTGCGGCCGAGGTTCTGGAAGGTCAGCATCACCTGGAACAGCGGATGCCTGGCCGTCGAGCGCACCGGGTCCAGCAATTCCACCAGCCGCTCGAACGGGACGTCGGCATGGCCGAAGGCCGCCACATCGGTGCCACGGACCTCGTGCAGCAGGGCGTCGAAACCGGCGGCCGAGTCGACCTCGGTGCGCAGCACCAGGGTGTTGACGAACATGCCGATCAGCTCGTCGAGCTCGGCCTCACCGCGTCCGGCGACCGGCGTGCCGACCGCGATATCGGTGGTGCCGGACAACCGCGCCAGCAGCACCGCGAGCGCGGCGTGCACGACCATGAACAGCGTCGCATTGTGTTCGGCGGCAACGCGTTCCAGCCCGGCGTGCAGTTCGGCGTCGAGGTCGACGGCGAAGGTCTCGCCACGATAGGACGCCACGGCCGGACGGGGCCGGTCGGCGGGCAGCGGCAGTTCCTCCGGCAGCCCGGCCAGTGCTGTGCGCCAGTATTCGGTCTGGGTGGCGATGAGGCTGTCCGGATCGGCTTCGTCGCCGAGGACATCGCGCTGCCACAGCGTGTAGTCGGCGTACTGCACCGGCAGCGGCGTCCACTGCGGTTCGCTGCCACCGCCGCGAGCGGTGTAGGCCAGCATCAGATCGCGGGTGAGCGGACCCATGGACCAGCCGTCTGCGCTGATGTGGTGGGCGACGAAGACCAGCACATGATCGGTGGGCGTGATCCGCAGCAGCGCGGTGCGGAACGGGAGTTCGCGCGTCACATCGAATCCGGCGGCGGCCACCTCGCGCACCGCATCGGTGATCTCGGATTCGGCGACGGCCCGGATCGGGAGAGCCACCGGGGCAGCCTCGGCCACGACCTGGATCGGGCCGTCGTCGGTCTGCGGGTAGGTGGTGCGCAGGATTTCGTGCCTGGCCACCAGATCGGTGATCGCCGCGGACAGGGCCTCGGTGTTCAGCTCGCCGGTCAGCCGGATCGCGGCCGGGATGTTGTAGACCGGCGAGGACGTATCGAACTGGTTGAGGAACCACATTCGCTGCTGTGCCGGTGACAGCGGAATGTGGTCCGGCCGCGGCATCGGGGTGAGCGCACGGCGGCCCGAACCGGCGTGCTGCTCCAGGTTCGCCGCGAGCCCGGCGACGGTGGACGCTTCGAACAACGCGCGCACCGGGATTCGCGCGTCCAGCGCTGCACCCAACCGTGCCGCCACCTGCGTGGCCAGCAGCGAATTACCGCCGAGGGCGAAGAAATCGTCGTCGGCACCGACCTGCTCTGTGCCGAGCACCTCGGCGAACACACCGGCCACGGCCTCTTCGGTCGGCGTCGACGGCGCACGGAACTCCCGCGCCTCGAACTCCGGCTCCGGCAGGGCCTTCCGGTCGAGCTTGCCGTTGACGGTGAGCGGCAGGGCATCCAGGACGACGAAGGCGGACGGGACCATGTAGGACGGCAAGGCCGCCGCGAGCGCTGATTTCACCGCTGACACGTCAACTGCGGTGGGCGAGGAGCCTTGCGCGCGGTGACGAGAGTTGTCGGCGTCCGAGTCGGGCACCAGGTAGGCGACCAAACGGTCGCCGGTGCGGGCGTCGGCTTTCGCGACCACCGCGGCTTGCGCCACGCCCGGCAGCTCCAGCAGCGCCGCTTCGATCTCGCCCAGTTCGATGCGGAACCCGCGGATCTTCACCTGGAAGTCGGTGCGGCCCCGGTATTCCAGTTCGCCGGAACGGTTCCAGGCGGCCAGGTCGCCGGTGCGGTACATGCGGGCGCCGGGCTCGAAGGGATTGGCGACGAAACGTTCGGCGGTCAGGTCCGGGCGGGCGACGTAAGCGCGGGCGAGTTGGGTGCCCGCGAGGTACAGCTCGCCCGTGACACCGGGCGGCACCGGGCGCAGGCGGGCATCCAGGACGTAGACGCGGCTGTTCCATTCCGCCGCGCCGATCGGCACCGAGGCCTGGTCGGCGAGGGTGACGCGGTGGGCGGTGATGGACACCGCCGCCTCGGTCGGGCCGTAGAGGTTGAACAGCTCGATGGCCGGACGCTCACCAAGCACCCGCTGCGCCAGCGCGGCGGGCAGGGCCTCACCGATGGCGAGCACCCGGCGCAGCGCATCGGGCAGGCCGGCGGTGACCAGGGCATCGAGCATGGACGGCACCGCGTGCAGGGTGCTCACCCGCTGCTCGGCCATGAGTCCGGCCAGGTAGGCGGGGTCGCGGTGACCGTCGGGGGCCGCGATGACCATGCGTCCCGCGCAGGCGGCGGCGGACCAGAACTCCCAGACCGACAGATCGAACGTCGCGGCGGTCTTCAGCAGCACGGCGTCGTCGGCGGTGAGACCGAATTCGGCGGTCTTCCACTGCAATTGGTTGACGATCGCGGCGTGCGAGACGGCCACGCCCTTCGGGCGGCCGGTGGAGCCGGAGGTGAAGATGACGTAGGCGGCGTGTTCGGGGCGCAACGGGGCGATGCGGTCGTCATCGGTGATCGGTACGGCACCGAACGCGTCGAGCTCCACCTCGTCCAGCGAAATCACCGGTGCGGCAGCGGAATCGAAACCCGCCTGGGCGTTCGTGAGCACACACACCGGCTCGGCGGTCGCCAGGATGTAGTTCGTCCGCTCGGCAGGCTGGTCCGGATCGACCGGCACGTACGCGCCACCGGCTCGGGTCACGGCGTACATCGCCACAACCAGATCCACCGACCGCCGCAGCGCAAGCCCCACCCGTGCCTCCGGGCCGACGCCTTGGGCGATGAGGTAGCGGGCGAGCCGGTTCATGCGCTCGTCCAGTTCGCGGTAGGTCAGGGCAGCGATTCCGGAGGCGTGCACGGATGACATGGGCGATCCGTCAGCGACGATCGCGATCCGGTCCGGCTCGGCAGCGACCGCCGCATCCAGGATCGCCGCCAGTGTCGTGGCGTCGGGCAGCGCGCGCTCGGTGCCGTTCCACCAGCGCGTCACCTGCTCCCGCTCCACGGCGTCGAGCAGCTCGATCTCCCCCACCACCGCGTCCGGTCGCGCGACGACGGCGGCGAGCACGCGACCGAGGCGGTCGGCGAAGGTGCGCACGGTCGACTCGTCGAACAGGTCGGTGGCGTAGGTGAAGAAGCCGCCGATCCCGGTGGGCGTGCCGGACTCGTCGTAGCTGTCGCCGACGATGAGGTGCAGATCGAACTGCGACACATCGAGATCGGCGTCCACACCGCTCACGGCCAAGCCGGGCAGTTCGAGCTCAGCGCGGGCGACGTTCTGGAACGACAGGCCGACCTGGAACAGCGGGTGGTGCGCGGTCGAGCGGGGCGGGTTGAGTACCTCGACCAGGCGCTCGAACGGGATGTCGGCGTGGGCGAAGGCTTGCAGGTCGGTATCGCGCTGACGGGTCAGCAGCTCGGCGAAGGATTCGCCGCCGTCGAGGCGGGTGCGGAAGACGACCGTATTGACGAACATGCCGATCAGGTCGTCGAGTTCGCGTTCCCCGCGTCCCGCCACCGGGGTACCGATGGCGATATCGCCGGACCCCGACAGCCGCGACAGCAGCACCGCGAACGCCGTGTGCACCACCATGAACAACGTCGCGTTGTGCTCGCGCGCCAAGGCGACCAGCCCGGCGTGGGTTTCGGCGTCGATCGCGACCGGCACCTTGCCGCCTGCCATCGACGCGATCGCCGGACGCGGGCGGTCGGCGGGCAGATCAAGCACATCAGGGAGACCGGCCAGCTGGTCGCGCCAGAAGGCGATCTGCTGCGCCGCAACAGAATCCGCATCGCCCTCGTCGCCGAGCACCTCGCGCTGCCACAGCGCGTAGTCCGCGTACTGCACCGGCAGCGGCTGCCATTCCGGCGCCACACCCGCCGCGCGCGCGGCGTAGGCGATCATGACGTCACGCACCAGCGGCGCCATCGAGGACGCGTCACCGGCGATGTGGTGGACGACGACGGCCAGCACGTAAGTGCCCGACTCGTCGCCGGTCGACCTGCCGGCGGCCGAATCACCGACTCCGGCGGCCGACGTTTCGGCGCCACGGCCCGCAACCCGGTCGACGGCTGTTCCGCCTTCTTCGCCCGTCTCGCGCACCCGCAACAGCACGGCCCGCAGCGGCACCTCGTCTGTCACGTCGAACGGCGCCGAGGCCAGCGCGTACACCGCGCCGGGCACCTCCGCCTCGTCCACCGAGCGCACCCGCAACACCGGCGCGCCCTCACCGGACGGCAGGATCACCTGCACCGGCCCGTCCGGTGTCTCGGGGTACACCGTTCGCAGCACCTCGTGCCGCGCCACCACATCCGCCAGTGCCGCGCCGAGCGCGTCGACGACGAGCGCACCGGTCAACCGGAGCGCGAAGGGCAGGTTGTAGGCCGAGGAGCCGACGGCGGCGTCCTGATCGAAGCGGTTGAGGAACCACATGCGCCGCTGCGCCAGCGACAACGGCAGCTGCGGCGGGCGCGGGATGGTGCCCAGTTCGACGGTGCGGAGGCCGTGGGTCTGCGATTCCACCGCGGCCGCGAGCGCGCCGACGGTGGGCGTCTCGAACAGCGCCCGCACCGGCACCCGCACGCCGAGCGCGGCGCCGAGCCGGGAGACGGCCTGGGTGGCGATCAGCGAGTTGCCGCCGAGGGCGAAGAAGTCGTCATCGACACCGACGCGGCCGGTACCGAGCACCTCGGCGAACACTCCGGCCACGATTTCCTCGACCGGCGTGGACGGCGCACGGAACTCGCGGGATTCGAACCGCGGTTCCGGCAGGGCTTTGCGGTCCAGCTTGCCGCTCGGATTCAGCGGGAACTCATCCAGCGCGACGATCGTCGCGGGCACCATGTAAGCGGGCAAGGTCTCGCCCACGGCCGCGAGCAGCGCCGCCTGGTCGATGTCGTGCCCGGGCGCGGGAACGACGTACCCCACCAGCTGATCGCCCAGTGCCGTCGGTACGACCAGCGCCACGGCCTGACTCACCGACGGGTGCGCCAGCAGTGCGGTTTCGATCTCCCCCAGCTCGATGCGCTGTCCACGGAACTTCACCTGGAAATCGGTGCGCCCCAGGTAGTCGAGCACCGCGTCCTCGTCGCGGCCGCGCCACACCACGAGGTCACCGGTGCGGTACATGCGTTCGCCGGTGCCGAACGGATTGGCCACGAAGCGATCAGCGGTCAGATCCGGGCGACCCACATAGCCGCGCGCCAGCTGATCACCGGCCAGATACAGCTCACCCGCCACACCCGGCGGCACCGGACGCAACCGCGAATCCAGCACGTACACCCGGGTATTCCACTGCGGCAGCCCGATCGGCACCGACCGCTGTTCGGCGCCATCGGCCTGCCAGTAGGTCACCGAGACCGCAGCTTCGGTGGGGCCGTACAGGTTGTGCACATTCGCGTCACACACTTCACGCACGGCCGCGACGGTTTCCGGCGGCAGCGCCTCACCGATGACGAATACCTCGCGTAGGGTCGGCACCGAACCCGGCGGGGTGTGCGCGGCGAACACCGTCAGCATCGAGGGCACGAAGTCGGTTTCCGTCACCTGTTGCGCCGCAATGGTTTCGGCCACATAGGCCGGGTCCCTGTGCCCGTCCGGTGTCGCAATGACGAGCTTGGCCCCGGTGCGCAACGGCATGAAGAAGCCCCACAGCGACACGTCGAACGTCGTCGCGGTCTTCTGCAAGTACACGTCGTCGGGGCCGAGCGGATACGCGGTCAGCATCCACTCGATCTGATTGTTGATGGCGGCGTGCGTGACTGCCACACCCTTCGGACGTCCGGTGGAGCCCGAGGTGAAGATGACGTAGGCCGGATGTTCGGGCCGCACCGGGCGCAGCAGTTCACTGGACCGGATCGGCGTGGCGGCGTAGCGCTCCAGATCGACGGCATCGATGCGCAACACGGGAATCCCCGCGGGCACCTCGACCGCATCGCGGGTGGTCGTGACGACAGCGACGGGCCGGGCCGTCTCCAGGATGTGCGCGATCCGCTCCACCGGATGATCCGGATCCAACGGCACATACGCACCACCGGCGGCCACGATGGCGTACATGCCGACCATTAGGTCCAGCGACCGCCGCACCGCCAGGCCAACCAGCGACTCCGCGCCCACGCCCTGCGCGATCAGCAGCCGGGCCAGCCGGTTCACCCGCTCGTCGAACTCGCGGTAGGTCAGCTCCTGGCCTTCGTACACCAGCGCCACCGCATCGGCGTGCGCGGCGACCGCGTGCCGGTAGCCGTCCAGCAGCAGTTCCGGGGTCAGCAGATTGCGGGTGTCGTTCCATTCGTGCAGGATTCGATCCCGCTCGACCATCGACAGCAGATCGATATCGCCGACCGGCCGGTGCGGCTCGCCGGCCACCGCGCGCAGGGTGCGACGCAGCCGGGCCGCGAATTCGGCCACCGTCGCCTCGTCGAACAGGTCGGTGGCGTAGGTGAACTGGGCCGACATGCCACCATCGGCCACCGGGGCGATGGTGAGCTGCAAGTCGAATTTCGCTACCGCACCGTCGAATTCGACCGCCTCGACCGACAGGCCGGGCAGGTCGAGCGCGGGCGCGGTCATGTTCTGGAAGAACAACGCCACCTGGAACAGCGGGTGATGCGCCTGCGAACGCACCGGATCCAGCGCCTCCACCAGCCGCTCGAACGGCAGCTCGGTATGCGCGAAGGCGGCGAGATCGGTCTCCTTCACCGCCGCGAGCAGTTCGGTGAAGCTCGCCTGCGGGTCGATCTCGGTGCGCAATACCAGCGTGTTGACGAACATGCCGATCAGCCCGTCGAGTTCGCGCTCACCACGCCCGGCCACCGGGGTGCCGATGGTGATGTCGGCGGAACCGGACAGGCGCGCGAGCAGCGCGGCGAACGCGGCGTGCACCACCATGAACAGCGAGGCGCCCGCGTCGTTCGCGAGGCCGTCCAGCCGGGTCGTGGTCTCGGCGTCGATGGCGAAATTCAGGGTCGCGCCGCGCCCGGAGGAGCGGGTAGGGCGCGGGCGGTCGGCGGGCAGCTCGATCCGGTCCGGGATACCGGCCAGCGCCTGCCGCCAAAACGACAGCTGGCGAGCGGCAAGGGATTCCGGATCGTCCTCGTCGCCGAGCACGTCGCGCTGCCACAGCGTGTAGTCGGCGTACTGCACCGGCAGCGGCTCCCACTGCGGCGCCGTACCGGCGATCCGCGCCAGGTACGCCGTCATCAGGTCGGTGGCCAGCGGCGCCAGCGAGGTGCCGTCGGCAGCGATATGGTGCACCACCACGGCCAGCACGTGCTCATCGGCGCCGAGTTCGGCCACCGCTATCCGCAACGGCACGTCGGCGGCCACATCGAATCCGGCCAGCGCACGGTCGGCCAGCCAGCGCGGCAGCTCGTCCCGCGACACCGCCTCGGCGGCGAGCTCCGGCAACACCCGCTCGACGGGCAGGATCACCTGATGACCGGCCCCATCACTGGCCGGGTACACCGTGCGCAGGCTCTCGTGCCGATCGAGCACATCGGCGATCGCCGCATGCAGGGCGGCGAGGTCGAGCGCACCGGTCAAGCGCAAGGCGAACGGAATGTTGTTCGCCGCGGACGCGGGGTCGAACTGGTTCAGGAACCACATCCGCTGCTGCGCGGGCGACAGCGGGATCCGTTCCGAGCGCGGCATCGGCGCGAGCGCGCGCCGGCCACCGGTGCCGCTCTCGGCATTCAGCCGCTCGGCCAGAGCCGCGACGGTCGGCGCCTCGAAGATCACCCGCGCCGCGATCCTGGCGTCGACGGCGGCGCCGAGCCGTGCGGCGGCCTGGGTGGCGATCAGCGAATTGCCACCGAGTTCGAAGAAATCGTCATCGGCGCCGATCGGCGCCTCGGTGCCGAGCAGCTCGGCGAAGACCTCCGCCACCAGCTGTTCGGCCCACCCGGACGGCTCACGGAAGGCGGTGGTCTGCAACTTCGGTGTCGGCAGCGCGCGCCGGTCCAGCTTGCCGACCGGGGTCAACGGGATCTCGTCGAGCACCGTGACCGAGGTCGGCACCATATGCGCGGGCAGGCTGTTGCTCGCGAAGGCCAGCAGTTCGGCCGTGTCGACGTCGGCGCCGTCGGCCGGGTGCACGTAGGCGGCCAGAATCGTCGCACCGGTGTCGAGCCGGTGCCCGATCGTCACCGCGAAGTCGACCGAATCGTGCCTGCCGAGCACCGCGTCGATCTCACCGAGTTCGATCCGGAAGCCACGGATCTTGACCTGGAAATCGTTGCGGCCCAAGTACTCCAGATCACCGTCGGCAGTCCAGCGCACCAGGTCGCCGGTGCGGTAGAGCCGGGAGCCGTTGTCGGCGAACGGGTTCGCGACGAAACGCTGCGCGGTCAGGCCGGGTTGCTCGTGATAACCGCGCGCCAATTGCGCACCGGTGATGTAGAGCTCGCCCGCGACACCGGTCGGCACCGGCGTGAGCCGTTCGTCGAGCACGTATTCGGTGACCGCCCGGATGGGACCGCCGATGGTGACGGCGTCGCGCGGGCTCAGCGGCGCACTGATATTGGTCATGATGGTGGTCTCGGTGGGACCGTAACCGTTGAAGAATTCCCTGGTCCCGTCCGCCACCGGCCGCACCCACCGCCGCACCAGATCCGGCGGGCAGGCCTCACCACCGGCCACCACCACGCGCAGCTCGTCCAGGCCGGACGGATCCACCGAGGCCAGCGCCGCCGGCGTGATGAACGCGTGCGTGACGCCCTCGCGGCGCAGCAGATTCGCCAGCTCGTCGCCGCCGTAGACGGTCGGCGCGGCCACCACCATCGTCCCCGCGCCACCCAGTGCGAGCAGCAGCTCGAGCACCGAGGCGTCGAAGGACGGCGAGGCGAAATGCAGGGTGCGCGAATCCGGCGTCAGCCGGTACCGTTCGCGCTGTTCATCGCAGAAACTCGACAGTCCGGCCTGGGTCACCACCACACCCTTGGGCAGGCCGGTCGAACCGGAGGTGTAGATGACGTAGGCGGGATGCTCGGCGCGCAGTTGACGCACCCGGTCGGCGAAGGTGATCGGTTCGGCGGAGTACTGCTCACGCTGCCGCGCACCGGCCTCGTCGTCGATGACCAGCCAATCGACGTGTCCGGGCAGCGATTCCACGGCGGCGGCCACGGTCAGGCCGATCACCACGCCGGAATCCTTGACCATGTGCTGGACGCGGTCGGCGGGATAGTTCGGGTCGATCGGCACGAAGCCCGCGCCCGACTTGGCCACCGCCCAGACCGCCACCACCGATTCGATGGAGCGCGGGATGCCGACGGCGACGAGATCCTCCGGCCCCACCCCGCGCTCGATCAGCGCGCGGGCCAGCCTGGTCGACCTGGCATCCAATTCGGCGTAGTCGAGCTGCCCGCGGGTTGCGGAAGCGTCGGCGAAGACGACAGCGCGACCGCCCGGGTTGGCCTCGACAGCGGCCGCCATCAGTTGCGGAAGCGTGGTTACCCTCGGCCGCCGGGTACGGGTCGGCCGTACACGAGCGGGACGAGTCATCCGCGGTGGCTCCTATGGCGTCCGCGGACACCGATCACCGCGGACCGCCGCTCATGAGTCAGTCGCCCCCCGACTGCGCCAATCATGAAAGTCTGCCCACCTAGCTGTCGAAACACGTCTTCGCCAGGCTTCCAGCGCTTCTGCCCATTCGCCAAACCGATATGCTGTGGCACTTATCACAAGCCCTGCCCACCTGCACCGACCCAAAATCTCGGGGCAAGAATTCATGGGGCATTCACCAATCCTGGCAAGGACTGGTCACATGACCAGCTAATTTCCGGCGTATGCCCGCGGGCCGCAGCACCAGCGGACGCCGAACGCAGCAGACCGGTGGGCGAGTCAGGCCCGCCCACCGGTCGCCAGGAGTGTGCTCAGTCGCGGCGCAGGTCCGCGAGCCTCAGCTGAGTCTCGACAGCCGACCACGCCGGGGGCACCGAGCCGGCGGCCCCGTCGATGACGACGGCGCGCAGATCCTCCAGCGGACGCGGGTCGATGACGTCGAGCCCGGCCCGGTCGGTCAGCACGTGGGTGACCCACTCGTCGGCCAGTTCATCGGTCAGCGCGCCCGTCCCCGGCACCAGCACCACCGAGGCGCCCTGCGACCCCGCCGCGACGGCTTCCAGCACGGCCGCAAAGGAATCCGGGCCGCCGTGCTGGAACAACCGCGATTCGAAGGTGAGTTCGGTGGCGGCGACGAACCGGGCGGACGCGGCCGCGAGGTCGTCGTAGCTCACCGACACCGCGCCGGCGTAGGCGAGATCGCCGCCGCGCAACGCCCGGGTGCGGTGGGCGTAGGTGACCGGCCGCGGCGATTCCGCGGCGATCTCCGCGCTCACCGAGGTGTCGTCGAGCACCAGCCAGTCGATACCAGCCACCGCCTGCGCACCGCCGGCGGTCAGGCCGACCTTGACCTCGAGACCGGCCGCGGTCGCCGCGCCGATCCCGTCGAACGGCACCACCGCGGCACCGGCCTTGAGCACCGCCCAGATGGCGACCACCGCGTCCACGCCACGATCCAGCCGCACCGCGACACCCGCGCCCGGGCCGCTGCCACGGGCGATGAGCACCCGGGCCAGCCGGGAGGACTTGGCGTCGAGGTCCTGGTAGGTGAACGCGTCCAAACCGGAGACGACCGCGGGTCCGTCCGGATCGTCCTCGACGGTGGCGGCCAGGGTCTGGCTCAGCGCGGTGCCCGCCGTCGGGGCGACCTCCGCTTGCACCGGCTTGGGGGCCGGAGCCGCCGTCATCCGCTCACGTTCGGCGGCATCGAGAATGTCGATATCGGCGATGCGCACCTGCGGGTCCGCCGCCACCGCGGTGAGGATGCGCTCGAACCGACGGCCGAACGATTGCGCCGTCGACTCGTCGAACAGGTCGGTGGCGTAGGTCAGCACGGTGATCAGCTCACCCGGGGTGCCGTCCGCCTCGTGCCGCGGATCGACATTGACCTGGAGATCGAACTTCGCGGCGATGGCGCCGGCATCCAGCGCGGTCACTGTCAGGCCGGGCAGTTCCAGGCTGGGCTGCTCGTTGTTCTGGAACGACAGCACCGTGCCGAACAGCGGATTGTGCGCGGTCGCCCGGCCGGGTGCGACCACCTCGGCGACGCGTTCGAACGGGATGTCGGAATTCGCGAACGCCGCCAGATCGGTCTCCCTGGCCTGATCGACCAGCGCGGCGAAGCTCTCACCGCCGTCGACCTTGGTGCGCAGCGCGAGCGTATTGACGAACATGCCGACCAGGTCGTCGAGCGCGCGTTCACCACGCCCGGCGATCGGCGTACCGACGGCCACATCCGATTCACCCGACAGCCGCGACAGCAGCACCGCCAGCGCCGCGTGCACCACCATGAACAGCGTCGAATTATGCTCGCGCGCAATACGGGTCAGCGCCTCGTGCACCTGCGGGGTGAGCGCGAAACCGGTGGAGGCACCGCGCATGGACGGGATCGCCGGGCGCGGACGGTCCAGCGGCAGTTCCAGTTCGCCGCTCAGGCCCGCGAGCTGCTCGCGCCAGTACGCCAGTTGCCGTGCGGCGATGGAGTTCTCGTCGTCATCGGTGCCGATCACCGCGCGCTGCCAGATCGCGAAGTCCGCGTACTGCACCTCCAGCGGCGACCAGCGCGGCGAATTACCGCCCCGGCGCGCCAGATAGGCGGTCATCAGGTCGCGGGCCAGCGGCGCCATCGAGGCACCGTCGGCGGCGATATGGTGCACCACCATCGCCAGTAGGTATTCGTCGGCGCCGTTACCGAGCAGCAGCGCGCGCACCGGAACCTGCTCGGTGACATCGAATCCGGTGGACATCAGCTCGGTGATCCGGCTGATCGGATCGGACGTCGTCACCGTCTCCAGCCCGCCCGGCAGCGCCGCGCTGACCGGCAGGATCTCCTGATAGGCCACCTCGTCGCCCGCGGCCGCCGGGTAGCGGGTGCGCAGCGTCTCGTGCCGTTCCAGCACGTCGGCCACCGCATGCCGCAGCGCGGGCACATCGAGCGAGCCGGACAGCCGGATGGCCAGCGGAATGTTGTAGGCGGGTGAGGCCGGATCGAACTGGTTGAGCAACCACATCCGCTGCTGGGCCAGCGACAGCGGTGCCCGGTCGCCGCGCTCGGCCCTGGTCAGCGGCGGGCGTGCCGCACCACCACCGGCGCCCGGTTCGATCCGGGCCGCGAGTTCGGCGACGGTCGGCGCCTCGAACAGCTCACGCACCGCGAGATCGGCGTCGAGCGCCTCGTTGATCCGCGCCACCGCACGGGTCGCCAGCAGCGAGTTGCCGCCCAAGCCGAAGAAATCGTCGTCGAGGCCGACCTCGGCGGCGCCGAGCAGTCCGGCGAACACCTCGGCCACGGCCTGCTCCACCGGCGAACCCGGCGCGCGGAAGGTCGCGCCGGACACGAACTCCGGTGCGGGCAGGGCGCGACGGTCGAGCTTGCCGTTGGGGGTCAGCGGCAGTGCGTCGAGCACCACAATGGCATCGGGAACCATGTAGCCGGTGAGGAATTCGGCGACCTCGGTGCGCAACGCGACCGGGTCGAGTTCGGTCCCCGGCGCCCGATCGGCGGCGGGCACCACATAGCCGATCAGCCGGTCGCCGGTGTGTTCGTCGGAACGCACCAGCGCGACGGTCTGGCCGACGCCGGCACAGCGTTGCAGCGCCGCCTCGATCTCGCCGAGCTCGATGCGGAAGCCGCGCAGCTGCACCTGCTGGTCGCTGCGGCCGGCGTATTCGAGATTGGCGCGGCCGCCGAAGCCGACCCAGCGGCCGATATCGCCGGTGCGGTACATCCGCGAACCCGGTGCGCCGAAGGGGTTGGCCACGAACCTGGTCGCCGCCAAACCCGGCCTGCCGAGGTAGCCGCGCGAGAGTTGCGCGCCCGCCACATAGATCTCGCCCGCGACGCCGACCGGTGCCGGATGCAGGCGGTCATCGAGGACGACGGCGTCCAGCCCGGGCAGCGCCCGTCCGATGACGCTGGCCGGGTTGTCCACCAGCTGTTCGTCCATCGACAGGAACGACACGTGCACCGTGGTCTCGGTGATGCCGTACATGTTCACCAGCCACGGCGAGCTGTTCTCGGCCGAGTCGTGGCCGCCGTGACGCTCGTACCAGCGGCGCAGCTGCCGCAGATCCAGGGCCTCACCGCCGAAGACCACGTAGCGCAGCGCGAACTTGCCCTCGTCGTCGGGATGGACGGCGCGGTCGGCCTCGGCCAGCTGATAGAACGCCGACGGGGTCTGGTTGAGCACCGTCACCTGTTCGCGAATCAGCAACTCGCGGAACTGTTCCGGTGACCGCGAGGTCAGGTAGTCGACCACCACGACCGCACCGCCGTTGGCGAGCGCGCACCACAGCTCCCACACCGAGAAGTCGAAGGCGTAGGAGTGGAACAGCGTCCACACATCGGATTCGTCGAACTCGAACAGCAGCTGGGTGTTCGCGAACAGCTCCACCACATTGCGGTGCGCGACGCCGACGCCCTTGGGCACACCGGTGGAACCGGAGGTGTAGATGACGTAAGCGAGGTTGTCCGGGCGCAGCGGGGCGAGCCGGTCGGCATCGCTGACCGGAGCGTCGGCGAAGCGATCGGTGTCCTCGACCAGCACCACCGGAATATCGCCCGCCGGAATCGCATCCAGCTCGGTGGCGGTGGTGAGGATGCAGGTCGGCCGCGCGTCGCCGAGCATGAACTCGAGCCGCTGCACCGGATAGGTGGTGTCGATCGGCAGGTAACCCGCGCCGGCGGTGAGCACGCCGAGCAGCGCGACCGGCAGCTGCTCGGTGCGCGGCATCGCCACGGCCACCAGGGTTTCCGGACCCGCGCCCTGCGCGATCAGCGCACGAGCCACCCGGTTGGCGCGGCGCTGCAATTCGCCGAAGCCGAGGGTGGTGCCGTTGTAGCGGATGGCGTCGGCGTCCGGGCGCCTGCGCGCCTGCGACTGGATGAGGTCGACCAGCGTGACCTCGGGAACCGCGACGCCGGGGGTGTTCCACTCGTGCAGCACCAGGTCGCGTTCACCAGGTGCGAGCACATCAACATCGCCGACGATCGCGCTCGAATCGGCGGCCGCGGCGGCCAGGATGCGACCGAACCGGTCGGCGAAATCCTGCACGGTGGCGGCATCGAACAGGTCGGTGGCGTAGGTGAACGCGGCCGAGAGTCCCTGCGGCGCTCCGTGCCGGTCGATGTTCTCCACCAGCGCAAGTTGCAGGTCGAACTTGGCCAGCGGCACGGCCAGGTCCACCCCGGCCACCTTCAGCCCCGGCAGTTCGAGCTCGGTCTGCGCGAGGTTCTGGAAGGTCAGCATCACCTGGAACAGCGGATGCCTGGAGGCCGAGCGCACCGGGTCCAGCAGTTCCACCAGCCGTTCGAACGGCACGTCGGCGTGGCCGAAGGCCTGGACGTCGGTCTGGCGGACGGCGGCCAGCAGCTCATCGAAGGTTGCCCCCGGATCGACCTCGGTGCGCAACACGAGCGTGTTGACGAACATGCCGATCAGATCGTCGAGCGCGGCCTCACCACGACCGGCGACGGGCGTGCCGATGGCGATGTCCCTGGTGCCGGACAGGCGGGCCAGCAGCGCGGCGAGCGCGGCGTGCACCACCATGAACAACGTCGAATTGTGCTGGTGCGCAAGGCGAGTCAGCGCGGCGTGCACGTCGGCGTCGATCTCGAAGGCCAGCGTGGCACCCCGGTTGGAGGCCACCGCGGGACGCGGCCGGTCCGCGGGCAGATCCAGCTGCTCGGGCAGCGCGGCCAATTCCCTGCGCCAGTAATCGATCTGCTGGGCCAGCACCGACTCCGGATCGTCCTCGGCGCCGAGCACCTCGCGCTGCCACAGCGCGAAATCGGCGTACTGCACCTGCAACGGCGGCCATTCCGGCGCACCACCGTGGGTGCGATCCACGTAGGCCGCCATCAGGTCACGGGTCAGCGGCCCCATCGAGAAACCGTCACCGGCGATGTGGTGGATGACGCAGATCAGCACATGTTCGGTCTCGCTGAGCACCAGCAGCCGCAGCCGCACCGGCGGCGCGGCGGTGACGTCGAAGCCCGCGGTCACCGCGGCGGCCACCAGTTCGGGCACCTGCGCCTCAGTGGCCGGTTCGACGGTCAGGGCCGGGATCGCGCGCGGATCGCCGATCGGCAGCACCAGCTGGTAGCCCTCGCCGTCGACGTCCGGGTAGCGGGTGCGCAGCACCTCATGCCGTTCGGCCAGATCGCGCACCGCGGCACGCAGGGCGTCCACATCCAGGCGGCCCGACAACCGCACGGCCACCGGGATGTTGTTGACCGCGCTGTCGGGATCGAAGCGGTTGAGGAACCACATCCGCTGCTGGGCATACGACAGCGGAATCCGTTCCGGGCGCTGCACGGCGGTCAGCGCGCGACCGGCGGCCGAACCCGAATGCTGTTCCACCCGTGCGGCCAGCGCGGCGACGGTGGTCGCCTCGAACAGCAGCTGCACCGGCACCCGCACGTCCAGCGCCGCGCCGATGCGGGCGGCGGCCTGGGCGGCCAGCAGCGAGTTGCCGCCGAGCTCGAAGAAGTCGTCATCGGCGCCGACGCGCGTGTCGTCGCCGGAGACCAGCAGCGCCGCGAAGACGTCGGCGACGATCTCCTCCACCGGCGTCGACGGCGCGCGGAAGGCCCGCGCGGCGAAGACCGGTTCGGGCAGCGCGGCCCGGTCCAGCTTGCCGACCGGGGTCAGCGGAATCTCGTCCAGCACCATGATCGAGGCCGGAATCATGTAGCCGGGCAGCGATTCGCCGATGAAGTCGACCAGTTCGCCGGTGTCGACGGTGGTGCCGGCGCGCGGCAGCACATACGACACCAGCGCCGTCGCGCCCGAGGGCAGCGTCTTGCCCAGCGTCGCGGCGTAATCGATGTCCGGGTGCGCGGTGAGGGCGTTGTCGATCTCGCCCAGTTCGATCCGGAAGCCACGGATCTTGACCTGGAAGTCCGAGCGGCCGAGATATTCGATGACGCCGCCGTCGGGCCCGCCGGTCTCGGTGCGGCGCACCAGGTCACCGGTGCGGTACAGGCGCGCGCCCGGGTTCCCGGTGTCGGCGCCGAAGGGGCTGGCCACGAAACGCTCGGCGGTCAGGCCGGGGCGACCCAGATAGCCCTGGGCCAGCGCCGGACCCGACAGGTACAGCTCACCGACCACGCCCGCGGGCACCGGCCGCAGCCGCGAATCCAGCACGAACGCACCGACCCCGGGGATGGCGGTGCCGATGGTGATCGGCCCGTCCGGACTCATCTGCGCGGTGCTGGTGGCGAGGATGGTGGCCTCGGTGGGGCCGTAGCCGTTGAAGAAGGCGTGCTCGCCGGCCCAGCGGCCCACCAGCTCGGGGCCGAACTTGTCGCCGGCCACCACGACGACCTCGAGATCGTCGAGCCCCGCCGGATCCACCGATTCCAGCGCGCCCGGGGTGATCAGCATGTGCGTGACCTGCTCGCGGCGCAGCAGATCCGCCAGCTCGAACCCGCCGAACACCGACGGCGGCGCGATCACCAGCGTCGCACCGGAAGTGAAGGCGAGCAGCAGCTCCAGCACCGAGACGTCGAAGTTCGGCGAGCAGACGTGCAGCACCCGCGAGTCCTCGGTGACCCCGTAGTGCTCGCGTTCGGCGGCGACCAGACCGGCCAGACCGGTGTGGGTGACCACGACGCCCTTGGGGCGTCCGGTGGAACCCGAGGTGTAGATGACGTAGGCGGGATGACGTTCGTCGAGCGGGCGCACCCGGTCGGCATAGGAAATGGGATGGCTGGGCCGCTTGGCGATGCGCTCGGACACCACCGGATCGTCCAGCTCCACCCAGTACACGCCGGTACCGAGCACCGGGCGATGCGCCGAGGTGGTCAGCCCGATGACGGCGCCGGAATCGGAGACGATGTGGTTGATGCGGTCGGCCGGATACCCGGGGTCGACGGGCACGTACGCGGCGCCGGTCTTGGCCACCGCCCACACCGCGAGCACCGATTCCAGGCTGCGCGCGATCCCGATCGCCACCACATCGCCGGGGCCGACGCCACGATCGATCAGCTCCCGCGCGACCTGCGAGGACGCCTGGTCGAGTTCCTGATAGGTGAGGGTGCGCTCGTCGGCGGGCTCACCCGTCGGGTTGTACCGGATCGCGACCGAGGTGGCCGACGATTCCACCGCCGCGGTGAGCAGCTGTCCGAACAGCGGGCTGCCCGAGCGGCGGCGACGGCTACCACGAGCGGAACGACGGGCAGTTTCCATTCGAGTGCATTCACCTCTCGCGTAAAGCCAGAACCCGGCCCTGCCCCAAGAACCAGGGCGTCGTCAGCCCGGGCCGGCGCGGTCCGGGCCATCATATAAGGGCGTGCAGCATTGCCACGCCCGCTGCATCGGTTGCCCCGGGTATATCGGGACGGCCGATCCGATGTTGCAGTACTACCCGTTCTGATGAGCCTCGTCACAGCCAGCCGCGGCGGATGGCCTGCACCCCCGCCTGGAAGCGGGTGCTGGCACCGAGCCGCTCCAGCAACCGCGCGGTCCGGCGCACCACCGTGCGCCGGGACATGCCGAGCCTGCGGGCGATGGTGTCGTCGGTGGCGCCCAGGCCCATCAGGGTGAGGATGGCGCGATCGCGTTCGTCGAGGTCGGTGGCGGCCGGGTGCACCGAGATCGGCGCGGCCAGCGACCACAGCACGTCGAAGGTCTTGACCAGCAGTTCCAGGCCGGGTGAGCGGGTGATGCGCAGGCCCATCGGGTCGGAGCGGCGTTCGTCGGCGTGCAGCACCAGGCTGGCGCGCTCGTCGTCGGCGACGATCAGTTTGAACGGCGGCTCGGGCAGTGTGCGGGCGCTCGCGCCGCGGGCATTGGTGGCGAGCGCGTGCCGCAGCCGCTCGCCGTCCTGATAGATGGTGTCCTGATAGAGGGTGCGGTAGCGGATGCCGTCACCGATGCGGGACTGTTTGAGTTCGAACAGGCGGCGTTCGCGTTCCACATCGCTGAGGAACGGCCCGCGTTCGATCACCTTGACCGTGCGCCGCGCGTTGACCTGGAGTTCTTCGAAATCGGCCAGCATTTCCAGCCGCTCGTACACCGGCACCACCGCGCCCGCCCCGCGTGGTGAGCGGCGCACGGACCGGAAGGTCTGGCTCAGCCGCGCGGCGGCGGCGTGCATGGTGGCGATTTCCTGCTGACGTCGCCTGGCCTCGGCTTCGGACAGCGCTTCGGGTGCGTGCGCGTCCCAGACCGGGGTGCCGTCGTTGTCGGTGAGCCGCACCGCGGCCTGCACGTCACAGAGCCGATCGAGTGCGCACCGGGCCTGCGCCTCGGAAACGTCGAGGTGGTCGGCGATATCAGAGAGCCGGGACCGGGGATGGTGGACCAGCAGTGCGTACAGCCGGCCGTGTAGCGATCCGGGCTCGAATATGTCGGCCAATTCGGTCATCGGGCGCACCTCGCGGTGGGCCGATGGTCCGGAGATCCGGGCGAGCGCCAATGTCTCAATTGTCCAGGAGAAGGGGTCGCGGCCGGATCAGTGCGACGACGGGCCCCACTCCATGGGCACACCCTTGGACGCCAGGTACGGAATCGGGTCGATCTTGGCGCCGCCCTGATCCCAGATCTCCAGGTGCAGGTGCGGGCCGGTGGACTGGCCGCGGTTACCGACGGTGGCGATGACGTCACCGGCGTTCACCCGCTGCCCGGCCTGCACGAACATGTCGTTGACGTGGCCGTACACGGCGGTGGTTCCGTCGTCCTGGAGGATCCGGACCCAGAGCCCGAAGCCGGAGGCCGGGCCGGCCTCGACGACGGTGCCGCTGCTGACGGAGTGGATCGGCGCGCCGAGCGCGTCGGCGAAGTCGATGCCGTAGTGCATCGCACCCCAGCGGCTGCCGTAGGAGGAGCTGATCGCACCGGCGACGGGACGGACGGCGGGGGCCGGAGCCACCTGCTGCTGGAGGTCCTTGAGCACCTGCTCGGCGTGCGCCAGCGGGCCCGCGATCTCCGGCGGAAGACCGCCGAGACCGAACGGGGCGGCGACCGGAGCGGGTGCGGCGACCGGAGCCGCGACCTGGGTGACGGCGTCGGCGATGGGGGCGGGCGCGGCGGGCGCTTCGGCGGCCGGCGCCTCGGCGGCGGGCTCGGCGAAGGAGACGGGGGCGACCTCGTGGTCGGCGTCGTTGTCGTTGTGCGAGCCGGGCAGCAGCGGCGACGCGTAGGCGATGGCCGGAGCGATCTGGGAGGCGGTGCCGATCAGCGCACCGGCGGCGACGGCGGCGGTGGCCGCGGCCTTCACCCGTTCGACACGACCGGCCTCGGCGCGGTGCCGCGTCGGCCGACCCTCGACACCATCGCCGAGAAGGCTGGAGACGGTAACGGAACTGGGGCCTACTCGGTGCTGCGGCAAAGCTTCGTCCTAGCGTCCGATGAACAATGGTCACGGATGCCGATCCCGGTGCCGACCGTTCGAGTAACGATCTGCCGGAACCGAGCGAAATAACGTTTCGGCATCCGTCGTGACGGGAACTCTACCCCGTCGTGACCATTTCGCAACCTTCGGTCCCGTTTCAGTCACGTCTGCGCAGGTAATCGCAGGTCAGCCGCGCCCAGGGAAGGTAACGACGGCAGACTCGAACCGTGATCATCGACGATATCGACGTTCCGATCGTGCTCGCCCCCATGGCGGGCGGACCCTCCACTCCCGAACTCACCGCCGCGGTCGCCGAGGCCGGCGGATTCGGCGTGCTGGCCGCCGGGTACCTCACCGCGACCGCCCTCGCCGAACGCATCGCCGCCACCCGCGCGGCCACCACGAAGCCGTTCGGGGTGAATCTGTTCGTCCCGACTCCGCCCACCCCGCCCGCCGCGTTCGCCGGATACCTGGATCGGCTGCGCTCCCGGTTCCCGGTGGGCGAGCCCGCTCACGACACCGACGACTGGGACGCCAAGCTCGACCTGCTCACCGCCGACCCCGTCGCGGTGGTGACCTTCACCTTCGGCTGCCCGTCCGCGGCGGACGTGGCCCGCCTGCACGAGGCGGGCTCGGAGGTATGGGTGACGGTCACCTCGCCCGCCGAGGCCGCGATCGCGGTCGAGGCCGGTGCCGACGTCCTCATCGCCCAAGGCGCGGAGGCAGGCGGACATCGCGCCACCTACGTCGACCGGGTCGCCGATGACGCCGTCGACCCGCTCGGCCTGCTCGCCCTGCTGCAACTGCTCACCGCCTCGACGGACCGCCCGATCGTCGCGGCAGGCAGCATCGCCACCGGCGCGGGCATCGCAGCCGCACTCGCCGCCGGAGCGAGCGCCGCCCAGTTGGGGACCGCCTTCCTCGCATGCCCGGAGGCCGGCACCAATGACCTCCTGCGCAACGCGATCGGCACCGACACCCCGACCATGCTCACCCGCGCCTTCACCGGACGACGCGCACGCGGCCTGCGCAACCGCTTCCTCACCGAGTTCACCCCCGGCGCTCCCGTCGCCTACCCGGAGATCCACTACGCCACAGGACCATTGCGTGCCGCCGCCCGCACCGCGGGCGATGCCGACGCGGTGAACCTCTGGGCAGGCCAAGCACATTCGCTGACCAGGCAACTTCCGGCCGGAGAGCTGGTCGCGGCGCTGGCCGCCGAAACGAAAACCGCGCTGGAATCGGCACTTTCACGAGCAATCCAGTCTTGTTGACAACGACTTTCGTTTAGAATCGAGTCGCCGAATGCAGCGAACCGACAGGAGAGCGCTATGTCCCTCGATGTCCCCACCGCACTGCTCGAACGCGCCGAACGAGGCGAGGTAGACGACGCCGAATTCGTCGAATGTGTCAAGAACTCCCTGCCCTACGCCTGGGAAGTGGTCAGCCGGGTGGCCGGTGAATTACAAGAGGGCACGGCCGAATTCGCCGACAACGAGGTCCCCCCGCCGGACGAGGTCGCCCGCGGCCAGCTCCTGCGCGCCCTCGCCTCGGACGCGATCCGCGGCGGCCTGGAGCGGCATTTCGGGGTGAAGCTGGCGTTCCAGAACTGCCACCGGGTGGCGGCGTTCCCGCTGTCGGCTGTCGGCGGCGAGACGTATACGCGGTTCATCAGCACCCGCGCTCAGCTGCTCAACCAGAGCCCCGAATTACGCAACTGCTAGACGCTTCACACGTATACGGTGTGCCAGCGCCGTACACAGCGAACGGCCCGCTCGGTTTCGAGCGGGCCGTTCGTCGGTCCAGGGGCCGGATCAGCCGAGGGTGATCACCGACAGGTCGCCGTCGGCGTACTGGGCGCGCAGGCGCTTCTTGTCGAACTTGCCGACGCTGGTCTTGGGCACCTCGTCGATGAAGGTCCAGCGTTCGGGCAGCTGCCATTTCGCGAACTTGGCGGCGAGGAACTCACGCAGTTCCTCGGCCTGCTTCTCGCCGGGCTCGGCGCCTTCGGCGAGCACGATGGCGACCAGGGGGCGTTCGTCCCACTTCTCGTCCGGCACACCGATGACGGCGGCCTCGGCGACCGAGGCGTGGCCCATGACGGCGTTCTCCAGGTCGACCGAGGAGATCCATTCGCCGCCGGACTTGATGACGTCCTTGGAGCGGTCCACCAGGGTGAGGTAGCCGTTCGGGCTGATCTTGCCGACGTCGCCGGTGCGCAGCCAGCCGTTGTCGAACTTGTCGGGGTCGACGGGCGAGCCGTCGGGCGAATAGTAGGAGCCGGTGATCCAGGGGCCGCGGACCTCGAGCTCGCCGAGGGATTCGCCGTCGTTGGGCACCACGCTGCCGTCGTCGGCGACCAGCCGCGCCTGCACGCCGGCGGGGAAGCGGCCCTGGGTGATTCGGTAGGCCCATTCCTCTTCGCCCTCGACACCGGCGGGCGGGTGCGCGACGCTGCCGAGCGGCGAGGTTTCGGTCATGCCCCAGGCGTGGACGACGCGCACGCCGTGCTTTTCCTGGAAGTCGCGCATCATCGACGGCGGCACCGCCGAACCGCCGACCACCACCGAACGCAGATGCGTGATGTCCTGGGGCGCGGCGGCCAGCCCGGCGAGCAGGCCACCCCAGATGGTCGGCACTGCGGCCGCGAAGGTCGGCTTGACCGCGGCCATCATCTCCAGCAGCGGACCCGGCTGCAAGAAGCGGTCCGGCATCAGCAGATTCGCGCCCGCCATCAGCGCCGCGTACGGCAGGCCCCAGGCGTTGGCGTGGAACATCGGCACGATCGCGAGGATGGTGTCGGTGCTGTAGAGGCCCATGCCGTTGGGCGAGGTCGCCTGCATGGCGTGCAGCCAGTTCGAGCGATGCGAGTAGACGACACCCTTGGGATCGCCGGTCGTCCCGGAGGTGTAGCACATGGCGGCGGCCGAGCGTTCGTCGATGACCGGGAAGTCGAAACTGTCGGACTGCGCGTCGAGCAGTTCCCGGTAGGAGTGCACCTGCACGCCCTCCGGCGCGGTGAGGGTGGAGGCGTCACCGTTGGCGACGATGACGTGGCGCACCGTCTTCAACCGCGGCAGATACTGCGCGAACATCGGCACCAGCGTGCCGTCCACGATGACGACCTGGTCCTCGGCGTGATCGGCCACGAACACCAGCTGATCCGGGAACAGCCGGATGTTGAGCGCGTGCAGCACCGCACCCATCGCGGGCACCGCCACGTAGGCGACCAGGTGCTCGTTGTTGTTCCACATGAACGTGCCGACGCGATCGCCCTCACCGATCCCGAGTCCACGCAGCGCGTTGGCCAGCCGCGCCGCGTCGGCGCCGACTTCGCGGTAGGTCATGGTGCGCACGCCCGCACCGGTCCAGGTGGACACGGTGGCGTCGCCGACGAAGGTCGACGCGTACCGCAACAACGTCGCCAGCGACAGCTGCTCGTCCTGCATGGTGCTCAACATCGGAAAAGACCCCTCACTCTCGGGCGAACGGTCATGCCCTGGCGCTTGGACCAGGGCATGAGCCACATCACACCGGGAGCCTACCGAAGGGTAGGCAGGAGTGGGTGGGGTCGGTCACAGGCGGGGGCCGCTGCCGGTCGATGCGGCGGGCCGAGGGAGCGGCCGCCCGGCTCAGCTCCGGCGGCTCGCGATACACCACACGCGTTGCGCACTTGTCGGCGCGGGAGGGTGGGTGTCAGCACAGCGCACGCTCCGGGCAGCGCCGCTCGAACGCCCCCGAACCCGACCCCCCGAGCAATACAGATACCCACTGCGATGACCATCCCGCTGCGGGGCCCGGAATAGGCGGCCCCGCAGCGGTGCCGGTCAGCCGATCACGTAGGCGATGCGGTCGACCTGCTCCGGATCGGTGCCGTAGCAATAGAGCATGACCTCGTCGGCGCCGAGGTCGGCGAATTGTTTGATCACCGCGCGGATCTCGTCGGGCGTGGTGCGCATGCCCGAGACCATGTTGTCGGCCCAGCCGGTGAACTCGTAGTAGTCACCGATGGCCGCGCGGGCCTGGTCGACGACCTGCTGCGGGCCGAGCGCGACGTTGACCTGGGCGACGATGCGCGGTTCGCCGTCGCGGCCGTGCTCGCGCCACGAGGTGCGGACGGTGTCGAACAGGCCTTCGGCCCAGTGCGGCGGGA
Source organism: Nocardia cyriacigeorgica (assembly GCF_005863245.1). Classification (GTDB taxonomy): domain Bacteria; phylum Actinomycetota; class Actinomycetes; order Mycobacteriales; family Mycobacteriaceae; genus Nocardia; species Nocardia cyriacigeorgica_C. The sequence continues at coordinate 442,550 of NZ_VBUT01000001.1, forward strand.
CCGCGGACAGATAGCCGTCGCCCCAGCGCGCGACCCGCTCGAGCGCGACGGGTTTGAAGCCGCCGAACAGCAGTTCGGGACCGCCGGGGCGGGTCGGCGCAGGGCCGATGGGTCCGCAGTCGGCACCGAAGGGCTCGCCGGACCACACCCGGCGCAGCTGCTCGAGCTGTTGGTCCAGCCGCCGCCCACGGGTGCGCAGGTCGGTGCCGGTGGCTAGGTGATCGTCGGCGCGCCCGCCGACGCCGAGGCCGAGCACGAACCGTCCGCCGGACATCCGGTCCAGCGTCGCCACCTGTTTGGCGAGCAGCGCGGTGTCGCGGGTCGGCGCGAGCAACACCTCGGTCTGCACCTTGATGCGGCTGGTGGCGCCGGCGATGACCGACAGCGCGATCAGCGGTTCGGGATTGTCGTAGACGACGCGGTCGAGCAGGCCGAGAGTCGAGAACGGTCCGGCGTCGGCGCGGCGGGCCCAGTCGAGCAGGACGGCGGGGTCGGCGATCGGCAGTCCGAGTCCGATATGCATGGATTCCTCCAGGAAAATGGGTGGGCAAAATCTGCCGCCCACTCCACGCCCGGATCATGAGGCGAGGCGCTCCCACTCTGCGGCTGTACTTCCAGAGAGCGCCAATCGGATTACGGTGACTATAAATTCGGTTGTCCGGCCGCGCAAGCCGGTACGGACGGCAGGTGGCCCGGCGTGCCGGCGGCACCCCCAGCTTGCCGCCGGCACCGGGTTCCGGTGAACCGGACCCGTCACGTGTCTAGCGGCCGAGGCGTGTTGACGCCAACTCCGGCGGCGAAAAATAGACCCGACCGAGACCTGCGCGGGTTGCATCCCGAGTGACTCGCGGGCGCCGATCTCGCCCGACATCGCCCTGAACTGCGGATTCGCTGGATCCGCCGGCTGGATCGACGGCCCGGGATTCACGCACAGATGCACACGCATAACGTGAGCGTCATCGGTATCGAACCGTGGACGATGTGACCAGCGGAGGTTGACACCATGCCAGTGGAGCGAATGCTGCCCACCCCCGAGGCTCGGGACCTGATCGAGCTGACCCGCGATATCGCGGACAAGGTGCTGCAACCGCGGGTCGTCGAATGCGAGAAGACCGAAACCTTCCCCGACGGCGTCTTCCCGGCGCTGGGCGCGGCCGGTCTACTGAGCCTGCCGTATCCGGAGGAGTTCGGCGGTGGCGGCCAGCCCTACGAGGTCTATCTCCAAGTACTCGAGGAGCTGGGCGCGCGGTGGGCCGCGGTCGCGGTGGCGGTGAGCGTGCACAGCCTGTCCTGCTTTCCGCTGTTCACCTTCGGCACCGAGGAACAGAAACAGCGCTGGCTGCCGACCATGCTCTCCGGTGAAACCATCGGCGCCTACAGCCTTTCCGAGCCGCACGCCGGTTCCGACGCCGCCGCGCTGCGCTGCCGCGCCACGGCCACCGACGACGGCTACCGGATCAACGGTTCGAAGGCCTGGATCACCAACGGCGGCCGCGCCGATTTCTACACCCTGTTCGCCCGCACCGGCGAGGGCTCGCGCGGGGTGTCGTGTTTCCTGGTGCCGAAGGACACCGAGGGCCTGAGCTTCGGCAAGCCCGAGGAGAAGATGGGCCTGCGCGCGGTCCCGACCACCACCGCGAGCTACGACGACGCCTTCGTCCCCGCCGAACGGCTGATCGGCGACGAGGGCCAGGGCCTGACCATCGCGTTCAGCGCCCTGGATTCCGGCAGGCTCGGCATCGCGGCGGTCGCGACCGGTCTGGCTCAGCGCGCCCTCGACGACGCCGTCGCCTACGCCAAGGAGCGAGAAGCGTTCGGCAAGCACATCATCGACCATCAGGGCCTCGGTTTCGTGCTCGCCGACATGGCCGCCGCGGTCGATTCCGCCCGCGCCACCTACCTCGACGCCGCCCGCCGCCGCGACGCCGAACTCCCCTATTCCCGCCAGGCCAGTGTGGCCAAGTTGGTGGCCACCGATGCCGCCATGAAGGTCACCACCGACGCGGTGCAGGTGCTCGGCGGTTACGGCTACACCCAGGATTTCCCGGTCGAGCGGTACATGCGCGAGGCGAAGGTCATGCAGATCTTCGAGGGCACCAATCAGATCCAGCGGCTGGTGATCGCCCGCCAGCTCGCCGGCAAGTGAGCCGATGGCCGGAAATGTGGATTTGTTGTCCGTCGATCTCTTCGGACCTGCCCGTTTCCGGCCTACGCTCGAACCATGACTTCGCCGTCGATCATCATCATCGGAGCCGGTTTCGGCGGGCTCGGCATGGCTCTGGAGCTGCGTCGCGCCGGGATCGGTGAGTTCACCATCCTGGAGAAGGCCGCGGACCTCGGCGGCGTATGGCGGGAGAACACCTATCCCGGCGCCGCCTGCGATGTGCCGTCACCGCTGTACTCGTGGTCCTTCGAGCCGAAATCCGATTGGCCGCGGCGGTTTTCCGAGCAGGCCGATATCCACGCCTACATGCGCGGCGTCGCCGACAAGTACGGGCTGACCCGGCACATCCGGTTCGGCGTCGAGGTCACCGACGCGGAGTTCGACGAGACCACCGCGCAGTGGCAGGTCCGGCTCTCCGACGGTTCGACCCTGACCACCGACGTGCTGATTTCCGCCGTCGGCCAGCTCTCCCGTCCGGCCATGCCGAACATCGCGGGCATGGACACCTTCGCCGGGCCCGCGTTCCATTCCGCCGAATGGGACCACGGCGTCGACCTCACCGGTAAGCGGGTGGCGTGCATCGGCACCGGTGCCAGCGCCATCCAGTACATTCCGCAAATCCAGCCGAAGGTCGAGCAGCTGACGCTGTTCCAGCGCTCGGCCGCGTGGATCATTCCGAAACCCGATGTGGAGTATCGGCCGATCCACCACACGCTGTTCAAATACCTTCCGCCGCTAAGGATGGCGGAGCGGTTCGTGGCGTGGTCGTTCTTCGAGCTGATCGCCCTGGCCATCACCGACGTGCCCGGCCTGAAGGGGCCCGTGGTCGCCATCGCGGACCGGCATCGCGAAAAGCAGGTCCCCGATCCGGAACTGCGCGCCAAGCTGACCCCCGACTACGAGGCAGGGTGCAAGCGCGGACTGCTGTCCAACGACTACTTCCCCGCGCTGACCCAGCCGAACGTGCAGGTGGAGACCACCGCGATCACCGAGATCACCCCGAAGGGCGTGCGCACCGCCGACGGGGTGGAGCACGAGGTCGACGTCATCATCTACGGCACCGGCTTCAAGGGCACCGAATTCCTGGCGCCGATGAACATCTACGGCACCGGCGGACGCAAACTCGCCGACGCCTGGGCCGCCGAAGGCGCCCGCGCCTACCTCGGCGTCTCGGTCCCCGACTTCCCGAATCTGTTCCTGATGTACGGCCCGAACACCAATGTCGGCTCCGGCTCGATCATCTACATGCTCGAAGCCCAGGCCCGCTACATCCGACAGATCATCGAGTACCTCACGGAGCACCCCGGCCGCGGCCTCGCCGCCCGCCCCGACACCGAACAGCGCTGGGACGACTGGCTACAGAACCGCCTGAAGGACACCCCCTGGAACTTCTGCTCCAGCTGGTACCGCAACGCCTCCGGCCGCATCACCAACAACTGGCCCGGCGCAACCCTGCTCTACCGCTGGAAAACCCGCCGCTTCGACCCGGCCGACTACCAGGAGTCCCGCGTCCCCGCCAGCTGAGCGTCCTCAGAGCCCCGCCGACCCGGTCCCCGGCAGCAGCGGGTTGATGATCTTCGCCAACGTGCACAACACCGGCGAACCGAACGGCGGACACGGCACCGCCACGACGACCGTGCGCGCCTGCTCCCCCACCCCGGGAGCTGGCGCACCGGTCCCGGCCGCAGCCACCCCGCTCCCCAGCCCGGCAGCCACCCCGCTCCCCAGCCCGGCAACCACCATCGTCCCCGCAACGATCACCGACATCCGCCGCATACCCATCTCCTTCCAAACCTGTCCTCACCCCCCTCATACCCCGTCGCCGCCATCCCACGCACCACGGATGCTGTCCCCACGCCCCACACCCGGTAGACTCCCACCGTCCCCCACCGGACTGGCCCTCGTAGCTCAGGGGATAGAGCACCGCTCTCCTAAAGCGGGTGTCGCAGGTTCGAATCCTGCCGAGGGCACATCATCGGCGCCGGTCAAGGCGCCTTCCCTCGGAGACTAACGCCCTATGCGGAGCATTTCCGCTACCCGCCGCGCGCGTCTGACGCCGGCAGAAAGTCGGGGTCGATGATGACGATCAGCACATCACAATAACCAGATCGGCTGTCCGGCCTCGGGGGCCGGACGCGATGTCGGTGCGGTCAGTCGAAGAAGCCGTACACCGTGGCGAGCCGGCCGTCGGCGATGGTCACCGTGTCCGAGCCGGATCCCACCGGCGATCCACCCGGCGGACCGAAGCTCCAGCCGAAATGCGCCACATCGTGATGGCTGTGTACCGCGCCGATAGTGAAGACCATGCCGGGGAACTGCTCCTGCCAGGTCACGACATGGGCGTCGATCGCCGCAACCCCGCGCGCCGACACCGTGGGGTCGACATAACGGGCGTCGGCGGTGAAGAGCCCGGCGCCGATCCGCTGCCTGGTCAAGGTGTCTCGTTCGTTCCACATCGCGATGTAGGTCGCGAGCAGATCGGCGACCGTGCTGCTGTGCGAAGAAACCATGCCGACATGATGAACGTTGACAGCGGTGTGAAGGTCAAGGAGACACCGCGCACACCGGAGAACCGAGCCGCCGGACCTGGGCCACGACAACGAACATCACCGGTGTTGCTCAGTGGTCAGTAGATCACGCAACGCTCGGCTGGGATCGGGCGCGGGGGAATGACCGCACGATGGCCGGCGGGCGGTCCGGTGCTTACAGCCCGCGCCTTCACCCAGTTCGGCACGACGAATGCCGTGTCAGCGGACGTGTCAGTCCAGTGTCAGAGCCGTATCAGCGCGGGCCGCGACGGTATTCACATGACGAACACAGTGAACAACTCGACCGACAACTCGACCGCCTCGGCGTGGACCGGCATGGTGCCCGTCGACGACACCGCCCTGTATGTGACCGACACCGGCGGTTCCGGGATCCCGGTGGTCTACCTCAATGGCGCCTACGCCGATCACAAGCACTGGCGGAAGGTGATTGCCGAGCTCGGGCCCGGCCTGCGGCACATCACCTTCGATGAGCGGGCTCGCGGTAAGTCGAAGCAGTCCGCCGACTACTCCTTCGAGGCGTGCCTGCGGGATATCGACGCCGTGCTCGACGCACGCGGGGTGGAGCGGGCGATTCTGGTCGGCTGGTCCTATGGCGGGGTGCTGGCCTGGCACTGGACCGACCGGAACCCCGACCGCGTGGCCGGCGTGGTGACCGTCGATTCCGCACCCTATGGTCTCACCGGTCCCGAGGGCGCCGAACGTATCCGGAAACTGTTCCACCGCATGCGGTTCCTGCTGCCGCTGACCCGCCCGTTCGGGATGGCCGCGCGGATGAGCGCCGCCGACCACGCCGAGGTCAATATCGAACTCAACGAGATCGCCGACGCCAGCGGCCCGGTGCTCGAGCGCCTGCGGCGCCCGGTGCGGTTCGTCGTCGCCACCGGCAACAGCCTCGGCAGCGAGGACGGCGAGATGGAAAAGGCGCGGACCTCACTCGAGCCGGTATTCGCCAACAACCCGAATGTGGTTCTCAGCGCGAAGGTTTCCAGCAATCACTCCAAGATCCTGAGCAAGGATTTCCGTGCCATCGCCGACGCGGTGCGCGAGATCGCGGCATGAGTCCTGCTCCCCCGCATCACGCACCGGGGCCGCCGGGCGTCGCCACTCGTGCGCCCGGCGGTCAGCTTTCAAGCCGAGGCCGACCGCTCCCTATCTGCTCACCGCGCGTAGGTATTCACCTCGACGGTCCTGTGCCGAACCTTCGACCCGAGCCAGCGTGCGTAGCGGCGCCGGCCACGCGGCTCCCGGTGCGCCCGCCAGGCTCCCGACGGACTCAGCACTCACCGGCGTGGCCATACTGCCCACACCAGCACCGCAAGCGGGACGCCGACCACCAGCACCCACCCGACTGCGATCACCGCGCCGCCCCGGCCGAGTGCCAACGTGCGAAGGACAGCCGGGGGCGCAACACCTCCACGTCCGCGACGTGCATGACCCGGTTCAACTCGAGCGGGCCGAGATGATCCGGAGCGGGCAGGACCACCGCATCGGCCCCGGCAGCACGCGCCTGATCCGCAACCGGCAACACCGAACGCTCATCCGGCCATACGATCCGATAACCCAGATGCCGCGCAAACCGCGTCAGCTGCGCGACGTCCCACTCCGGTGCGGTGCTCACCTCGTAATCGATCCATCCGAACGCGGTCGGCCTCATCATCTCCCCTGTCGTTCCCCTACTGGTGTGCGCCCACCGCCGGGGAACCGAGCTCGACCCGGCGGCGGGGCGTGGAGGGAAGCTTGAAGCTTCGCGGATCGGAATCGGTCCCGGAGCGGGACACGAAAAGACCGCTAGCATTGGTGTTTTCCACGGTTGTCGAGGGAGCGACATGAGCGACCATTACGAAGACCGGTTCATCGGCCAGCAGGTCCGCGCGATCCGAGCGCGCCGCGGCATCTCCCAACAGGTACTCGCGGACCGTGCCGGACTATCCCGTGGAGCAATCGCCAAGTACGAGAACGGCGAACGGCCGGTTGATTCGCGCCGCACCCTGCTTGCCCTGGCGTCGGCGTTGGGCGTCACCATCGGCGATCTGACCCGGCACGAACAGGACAAGCTCGACCCGTCCACCGCCGGATTCCATGCGGTGGTGCCGGAACTGGAAACAGTGTTGTGGACACGAGGCGACGTCACGGATACCCGGCCGCCGCGCTCGCTGGACCAGCTGGCGGCGCTGAGCCAGAAGGCCACCAAGCTTCGCAACGATTGCGATTACGCTGCGCTCGGCCCGATGCTCGTGCCGATGTTGACCGACGCCTACCGCCATGTGCGTGATGCCGACAGCGCGAACTCCGAGCGAGCCTGGGACGTACTCGGCACCGTCGCCTACGGAGTCGCGTCCGCGTTGCGGGCACGTGGATATCACGCTCTCGCCTGGACGGCCGCGCAAGAGGCGTGGCAGGCCGCGAGCCATGTCGACGGCGTCGCATCACTCGCCGCCGCATCATTCAGTCAGGGACAGATCATGTTGTCGCGCCCCGGTGCGCTACCTGCCGCTCTGACCACAACAACGGCGACGGCCGAGAAGATCGCCGCCGATGTGCGCACCGTGGGCGAGATCGAAACGTACGGAATGCTGCACCTCCAAGGCTCTATGGTTGCCGCCACGCTGGGTGGCGACCCCGAGCCCTACCTGGCCGAGGCGGCCGAACAAGCGAGCAGGCTCGCCGGTGCCCGCCCCGGCGCCTGCCTCGCGCGCAATGATTCCTTCGGACCGGCGAACGTGCAGCTGTGGCGCATGTCGGCCGCCGTCGAGCGCCGCGAGCCCGGCCAGGTACTCGCCCTCGCGCCCACGCTTTCGCCCGGCGATCTGCCGAACGAGGGCCGCAAGGCTCAGTACTTCGTGGAGATCGGCCGCGCGCACGCGATGCAGCGCAACTACCGGGAGTCGCTGTACGCCCTCCTGCGGGCCGAGCACGTCGCGCCGCAGCACGTCCGAACCATGCCCCCGGTCCGCGAACTGGTCGGTCACATGATGCGCACCGCACGGCGCGACCTGACGACCGGCGACCTCGGCAAACTCGCGCAGCGCGTCGGCGTCGTCCCCAGCTGATCCGTCGATTCACCCGTCCGGCTCCGGCAGATCATCGCCGACCTGCCCCCGTCGCGAGGCCGTTTTCACCCAGTTCGGCGCCCCCCATCAGAACGTGCGCCACTCACTCACCGGCTCGTGAGCAGGCCAGCCAGGTGCCGGACGTATTCCGCCCCCAGCACCGCTTGACCCGAGGTCGAGAAGTGGATGCCGTCGGCGCTGAGCAGGTTGACGCGGTCGTTGACGGGGTGGTTCCACATGTCTATGACGAGGGCGTTGTAGTCGTCGGCGATGCGGCGGGTCAGGTCGTTCATTGTTCGGATTCGCTTGTCCCAGTTGGCGAATGCCGGCATGACAAATGCTCTTCCGAGCGTGAAGGTGGTCAGCTGGGCGCCGGTGCGCGAGGCCGCGTCATACATGCGACGCATCGTCTTTTCGATCTCGTCGAAATCGCGGTCACGGCGCATGATGTCGTTGGGGCCACATGGTAGGTGCAGCAGGTCGGGGGCGAATTCGACGATGCGATCGAGCTGGTCGGTGACGGTCCGGGAGGTGGTGGCGCCGATCTGCGCGAGGTTGCGGTATCGCGTGCCGGGGGCGACGAGCCGCAGGACATCCGCGACTCGGTCCGCCCAGCCCTTGTTCACGTAGCCGGGTGTGGGGTCGCCGATGCCGGCGGACAGGCTGTCGCCGATGACGCCGAATCGGCGCCATGGGGCGTCGAACAGTAATGCGGCGGCGGTTGTCTCGGAAAGGCAGAGCGGATCGGAGTGTTCGATGATGTCCTGCATGTGCAGCTTCCTCGTTTCGATTACGCCTTGCGGGTACTGGGAGTGAGGCCGAGGGCCGTGACGGCGGCGATGACCGCGACGGCGGCGATGAACCACCAGCCGTGCTGGAAACCGGCGCGCAGCCGGTCGCTGGTATCCAGCGAGCCGAGGAGGGCGACCACCACGGCGACGCCGAGCACATAGCCGAGTTGCCGGGCGGTGTTCACCACGGCGCTTCCGGTGGCGGACTGATCCGGTGGCAGGTCGACGGCGGCGGAGGCGATCATGCTCGGCAGCGCGAGCCCGATGCCGACACCGGTGAGCACCCAGCCCGGCAACACCGCGGTGAAGTACTGCGACGGAGTGGGATCGCTGATCAGCACCAGCACCACACCGGCCGCGAACAGTAGATTTCCCAGCGCGACAACGTAACTCACCGACACCCGTCGGAGCAGCCGCTGACTCGCGGCAGCGAACACCGGCACCATGAGCGGACCTGGGACGATGGCGAGCCCGGTTTCCATCGCACTGAAGCCGGCCACATTCTCCAGCCACAGTGCGATGCTCAGGAACCACGCGCCGAACGCGGTGCAGAACGCCAGCACGGTGATGTTGGCCCACGCGAACGTCGACACCCGGAACAGGCCGGGCGACACCACCGGATACGGATGCCGCATCATCCGGGCCACGAACAGGATCACGCCGAGCGCCGCGAGGGCCAATGCGGTGAGCGTGGCGGTCGAGGACCATTCGCTGCTCTGCACCAGTCCCAGCGACAAAGCCCCGATCGCGACGATGAGCAGTGCCGCTCCGAACAGGTCGGGCATTCGGGCGGGCAGCCGGTCCGACAGGTTCGGCACCAAACGCAGCGCCGCGAACCCTGCCACCACACCTACCGGCAGATTGATCAGGAAGACCCAGCGCCAGGATGCCTCGACCAGCGCCCCGCCGGCCACGGGGCCGAATGCCGCTGCCGCCGAACTCGTTGTCGCCCAGATCTTCACCGCTCCCGGCACCCGCTGCGGCGGCAGTACCGTGAGCAACAGTCCCAGACTGGCGGGCGTCAGCGCCGCGGCGCCGACCGCCTGCAACACCCGAAATACCACCAGCGCCCACAGCCACGGCGCGACCGCGCAGGCCAGGCTCGCGAGTGTGAAAATGCCGAGCCCGACCAGGAATCCGGCCTTGCGGCCGAAACGATCCGAGAAGCGCCCCGCCGGAATCAGCAGCGCCGCGTAGACGATGGCGTAGGCGTTGAGTACCCAGCTCACGTCGGCCAGCGACGAATCCGGATAGGACGCGACGATTTCGGTGAAGGCGACGTTGACAACGAACACGTCGAGCATTGCCATGAAGGCGGCCGTGCACAGGATCCACACGATTGCCGTGGAATGGTCCCGAGCGGGGGTCTTCGTCTTCGCGGTGAGCGATTGCTCGGCAGTCACGCCGTCCATCAGGTGTTCCCTCCTAGCCCGCACCGGGCCCGGCGACATGTCCGAGCTCGACCGGCGCGACCGAGTAAACAATACGGTCGGCCGTATGTATTTCACAACCCTCTCGACTACGCTCTCTTGAGAGGCATACGATCGACCGTATGGTCAACACAGGGCACAATCCGGCCAAGGAAGCCGTCGACCTGCGGTTACAGCGCGGCGCCCGCTCTCGGCAGGCCGTCACCAGCCGCGCAGTCGACATCGCCTCGCAGGATGGACTCGACGTGCTCAGTTTCGGACGTCTGGCCGCCGACCTCGGCATGAGCAAGGCCGGCATCCAGACGCTGTTCCGAACCAAAGAGGCGCTCCAGCTCGCGACCGTGCAAGTAGCACAGGAGGCCTTCACCGAGGCTGTCGTCCGACCCGCACAGGACTCCCCCGCCGGCCTCGCCCGTCTCCGTACCCTCGTCGACCGCTGGATCGACTACGCCGCGCAACCACTGTTCCCCGGCGGCTGTTTCTGGGGCGCGAACCTGCCGATCTTCGACAGCCGTCCCGGACCGGTCCGGGACGCGCTGCTGGCGCAACAGCGCGCATGGCGCACTACTCTCGCAATGCAATTCGAGCGGGCCGCCGCCGCGGGGGAAGTTGCCTGCATCGATCCCGAGATAGCCGCCTTCCAGGTCAGCGCGGTATTGAACGCGGTCAATCTGGCCCTGCGCCTGGGTGAGGAGGACAGCGTGAACATGGCGCGGCGGGTGATCGACCGGCTGCTCGCGGGCGAAACCTGAGGTGGCAGTGGCCGACTGCGGTCGGGCGCGAGCATCACCCTGTTGACGAGCAGCTCGCCGATGGCGGCGGCAAACCGCGGTCGGCTGAGCCTCCGTCAGGAAATGGGTCCGGCGTGAGATTGTTGAACGACGCCCGCAGCCACCCGCTCTTCGCCGGGCGATTCGAAGAATCCGGGTATCCGCGTGATCACTGCCTGTCAACGTCCGGTATCGTTGTGAGACCGAACCTTTCGGCGAAGGCCGACATCTGGTCGTGCTGTTCGACGGCGGTCACGGCGGTCACATTGACGACGATCCGGGTGACGCCGTGCTCGGCGAGCTGCTCGACGCGCGCGACCGTCGCATCGATCGAACCCCAGCGGGTGTACTCGAGCGCAGCCGGGTCGCGTCCCGCTTCGGCGGCCGCCTTGCGGGCCAGGTCGAGCTGGAGATCGCGCTCGTCCTCGTCGAGCATGCCGCCGGCGAGATAGCCGTCCCCGCGTGCACCGGCGCGCCGGGCGGCGGCACGACTGGATCCGCCGACGTGAATCGGAAGAACCTCTACCCCAGCCGGTTTCGGATAGCTGCACAGCTGCTCGAAATCGAAGAACTCGCCGTGGAAATCGACGCCCTCGGGTCCGCCGGCCCATAGCAGTCGCAGAACGTCGATCGCTTCATCGGCGCGGCGTCCGCGACTACGGAAGTCCACGCCCATGGCCTGCGCCTCGCCCGGCAGCGCACCCAGCCCGACGGTGAGCAACCGCATCCTCCCCTTGGACAGCACGTCGATGGTGGCCAGCCGCTTGGCCAGCACCACCGGATGGCGGTACGGCAGCAGCAGCACGCCGGTGCCGAGCAGCAGCCGCTCGGTGCCGGCGGCGACGAAACCGAGGCAATCGAGCGGATCGAAGTACGGCAACGTCGCAGGCAGTTCCCCCGCCCCATAATCCGCACCCGGGTACAGCGCGATGTGATCCTGCACGTACAACGCCTCGAACCCGCACCGCTCCGCATGCCGCGCGAACGACACCAGCCGATCAGGGTCGGTCCCGTTGAACGGCGTCGGGTAGCTGACAGCGAACTTCATCCGAATCCCTTCGTCACCGCCCCGGCGCTGCGCCGGGCGGATGCTCGATATCAGCGCCGAACGCTAAACCTTGCCGCCGACGTCAAGGCAAGATCGCCTGAACCAGAATCAGCTGGCGAGGCAGGGGCAATGCCTGCATAGTTGTCGGCAGGCTGCCACTCCACGATTGCCTGCTACCCAGACTTGCCGGGCAGTCGTCAGAATCAACTCGAGGTCACTGCGATGAACACCAGAGGCGAAAGATTCGAGATCAGGGCAACGGCCGAAGGATGTCATCAGATCGGGGAAGCGACACGGGCCGTCGGCGAAACCGCGACCGAGTTGATCGGGAATGTGGCTAACCAACTGCCCGACCGCGTCCTGGGGCTGTCCACTCGCACACTCATGTCCTCGGAACAATTCGACGCGATGCTGGAGTCGCTCGATGTCCCCGACGACGCGCCGGAGCTGGCCGCGCTGGCATCGCGCCCCCGGTTTTACGCACGCAAGTGACGCCGTTCTCAGTAGCCCCCACGGCCGAACACGGCCTTACGCAATTCGATTGCGGAGCCCTCACAGTCGGCAGAACTATGGATGGCTCGGCGCTCAGATCTCCGTGAGGTCGATGTCGACTGTGAAGGGCGCCGTCACCTTGACGATTCCGGTGAACATCTCGCCGGTGCGATAGGTCATGGTCGCAGGGTCGAGGACGTAGGTGTAGACGAGCGGGACGCCCGTCGCGGCCTGCTCGACACGCCAGTAGAAGGCGATGCCGGCCTTGGCGTATTGGTCGACCTTCACGACCCGATCGGTCGTTTCCGGTCCAGGTGAGACGACCTCGACCACCATCAGCACGTGCTCCGGGCGCGTGGGCGTGAGGTCGATCGTGTCGGCGCGGTACACGACGACATCCGGTCGCCGGTTGTTGAGCGGAACATCCTGCAACCGCACGTCGAAGTCGGTGTCGGCGTTCCAGTCCGGACGCGCGGCAGCATCCAGCGCGTTCGCCAGGATCCGAGCCAATCGGTTATGGCGTTTGGACGCGCTCGGGCTTGCGACGACCATGCCATCGACGATCTCGATCCCTGCACACTGCTCCTCGGACCAGGAGTCGTATTCCGCTGCTGTGATCTGCTGGCGCATCCATGCGGGGATTCTGGTTTCGACTGTCATGACACCGCCCCAAGCGTTCTCACCGCGAGAATGTCACGTGAATCGTCCCGCTCTCGGCGACCTCACTGTTCACCGTGTACCCGCTCTCCAGCTCGCGCAGGTCGTCCCACAGCCGCTCGCCGCGGCCGAGCAGGATCGGGGCGATCCCGACGTGCAGTTGGTCGACAAGGCCTGCGGCCAGGTAGGTGCGGACGACGGAGATACCGCCGCCGATGCGGACGTCGAGGTCGCCTGCCGCTTTCTGCGCCAGGGCGAGGGCGTCTTCGGGGGTGTCCTGGAGGAAGTGAAAGGTGGTGCCGCCCTCCATCTCCAGCGTCGGCCGCTGTTCGTGGGTGAGCACGTAGACCGGGACACCGAAGGGCGGGTTCGGGCCCCACCAGCCTTTCCAGTCCGGGTCGCCGGGGTGGGCGTGCAGGCCGAACATGCCCGCGCCCATGATCTCGGCGCCGACACCCTCGAAATACGCTGCGGCGTACTTGTCGTCCACGCCCGTGGTGCCCGCGCCGGAGGTGTCGCCGAAAACGCGCTCCCGGAAGGTGCGGGTAGCGGCGTAGGCCGCGACGAGGCGGTTCCAGTCCTGCCCCATCGGGTCGTCCGGGGTTTGATCCGTGGTGGTTGCGTATCCGTCCAGCGAGATATTCAGATCGACGCGAACCCTGCCCATGACCACTCCTCCATCTGATTGCAAAATGCAACCACCAAGTTAGACGGCGCAGCCCCAGGCGTCAACACGGACAGACAAAGCGCGCGCGGCCGACCGGAGATCCGAGGCCCGACCGCAGGCGCTAGTCGACTTTCAGCACCCGGGTGTTATCCGGCCCGAGAGCCACGCCATCTGCGGCGATCGGCGCCAGCGGCGGGACCGGCGTGCCGCGCTCGTCGACGAGGGCGGAGTGGCTTTCGCCAGGCCCGAACGCGTGCCGTTCACCCCACTGCCGCAGCGTCACGATGACGGGGAACAGGTCGCGGCCGGCTTCGGTGAGCATGTATTCCTGGCGGCGGCCGGAGGGGGCGGTGCGCTGGGTGAGCAGGCCGTGGTCGGCGAGCTTGCGGAGGCGGTCGGTGAGGATATTGCGGGCGATGCCGGTGCGGCGCTGGAATTCGGTGAACGATCGGGCGCCGTCCATGGCGTCGCGGATGACGAGCAGGCTCCACCGGTCGCCGACGAGATCGAGGGTGCGGGCGACCGGGCAGTGGGGGTCGGTCCAGCTCGTGGGCATGACACCTTCCAATCAGTTGCAGATTGAAACCATCATGCCTTATCGTCTGATTAGTTGCAATTTGCTACTGATTGGACCGAGATGAGCGTTCGGCAGCGAGCTCTGCTCGCACTGGTGTGTGGTGTCGCAGTCGCGAGTATCTATGCGGCGCAAGCGATTCTGGAGCCGATGGCGCGTGATCTCGGTGTCCCGGCCGAACATGCGGGGTGGTTCGTCGCTGCCGCCCAGCTCGGCTACTTGACCGGCCTGATCCTGCTGGTCCCGCTCGGCGATGTGGTCGCCGACCGGCGCAGGCTCATCGCCGCGCACCTCGCGCTGATCGCCGCTGCCCTCATCGCGATCGCTACGGCACCCGTCGCGTGGGTGGCGTTCACCGCGCTCGCGGCGACCGGAGTGGTCGCGGTCGTCGTGCAGACCACGGTCGCGTACGCCGCGTCGGTCTCGGCGCCTGGCGAACGCGGGCGGAATATCGGGGTGGTGACCGCGGGTGTGGTGGTCGGCATTCTGGGTGCGCGAGTCGTCACCGGGGCGCTCGCCGACCTGTGCGGCTGGCGCAGTGTTTACGGTGTGCTCGCCGGGCTGTCGGTCGCCCTCGCCGCGCTCGTCCTCGTCGCACTGCCGTCGCCCGAAGCACTGCCGTCGCACGAGGTACTGCCGTCGCCCGAAGCGCTGGCGCCGCGCGAAGCACCGCCGCTGCATGAAGCGCCGCCGCCCGCGCTCCCGGCACCCACCGCCTACCGCCGAGCCGTGGCCGCACTCGGCGGACTGTTCAGCGAGCGAAACTTCTTGGCACACGGGCTGATCGGGTTCTTCCTGTTCGCCTCGTTCGGCACGCTGTGGAGCGGATACGCCATGGCGCTGGCAGACCGCCCGTGGCACATGAGCGAAAGCCGGATCGGACTATTCGGCGTAGCCGGGCTCGTCGGCGCGCTCGGCGCAGCACGCGCGGGCCGGTGGGCGGATGCGGGCCGGGCGAAGACGGTGACCGGCGTCGCGCTCGCCCTGCTAATCGTCTCGTGGGCCGCGATCGCGCAACTGCCGCGGTCGCTGTGGCTGCTCGCGGCCGGGGTCGTGATACTCGATTTCGCGGTGCAGGCCGTCCACGTGAGCAATCAGCATGCGCTCACCGCCGAGTATCCGGATCGCGTCAGCAGCGTCATCGGCGGCTACATGGTGTTCTACGCACTCGGCTCCGCCCTCGGCGCGGCCGCCACCACCGCCGTGTTCGGCGCGCACGGCTGGGCGGGCTCGTGCCTGCTCGGCGCGGGATTCTCGGCGTGCGCACTCACCGTCTGGTCCATCGCACGACGGCACCCACACGGACGAGCGATCGACACCGCGCGGTCCGAGCCGCTGACTCCGGATTCGGCGAGCCGGGCGGGCGCCGATGGCCGGCCGCAATCGGTCCGGTATCGCGGCGCGGAGGTCTGCGGCACGTGCAGGCCGACCTAGTATTCCCTTGTGGGACTGCTCTTCGAAACACGCGCCTCGGATTCACCGTGGGTCGAATCCATCTGGACGTGCCGTGCCGACGAGGTCTCCACGATGACATCGGTCGCCAGCGAGACCTGGGGCCTGGCGTTCTGGGAGCAGGACGGGCAGCGGTATGCGGCGGTGACCGGGCCGGAGACCCGCACGGGGACGGCGCCGGTTCCCGAGGGCGCGGTGTTCACCGGTGTTCAGTTCGCGGTCGGAACATCGCTGCGCAGCGTCGCCACACCGACGCTGGTCGACGGCGGGATCGTGCTACCCGATGTGAGCGACCGGAAGTTCTGGCTGGACGGCGCACATCGGGAGATTCCGGGCCCCGATGACGTCGAAGCACTCGTCGAACGGCTCGTCCAGGAGGGCGTGCTGGTGCGCGATCCGCTGGTCGCCGCCACCCTGCGAGGTTCACCGCCGGACGTCAGCGACCGCACCCTGGAGCGCCGGTTCCGGGCCGCGACCGGACTCACCCACGGCGCGGTCCGTCAGATCGAGCGTGCCCGCACGGCGGCCTTCCTGCTGATGACGGGCGAGACGCCGGGCGATGTCGTCGCCAAGCTCGACTACTACGACGAACCGCATCTGGCCCGCGCGCTGCGCCGCTTTGTCGGGCGGACCGCAGGACAGCTGCGCGCCCGGACCGGCGGCGCGATCGCCCTCGATCCCACTCAGCGCACCACGTCGTAGATCAGCTTGGTGACCCCGTTGGCGTAGCTCGCCGAATCCCGCAGGCGCAGCTGCTGCTTGTCGCGATCGGTGCGCGGGAACAGGTATTTGCCCGCGCCCAGCAGCACCGGGAACACCAGCAGGTTGTAACGGTCGATCAGGTCGGCCTCGGCCAGGCGCAGGGCCAGCTCGGCGCTGCCGTGGATGAAGATGCCGCCGCCGTCGGTCTGCTTCAGCTTCGCGACGTCGTCCTCCGAGCGCAGGATGGTGATCGGGCCCCAGCCGTCGATCAGGGCGTCCTCGGTCAGGCTGGAGGACACGACGTATTTCGGCAGATCCTTGTAGGCGGCGTGGTCCTCGGAATCGCGCCAGATCGGGGCGAAGGCCTCGTAGCTGCGGCGGCCGAACATCAAGGCCCCGGTATCGGCGAGCTCCTCGGCCTTGAGCGAGTAGGCCTCCGGGACGAACTCGGTCTGCATGACCCAGCCGCCGCTGCGATGTCCCTCGGCCGTGCCGCCCGGCGAATCCACGACGCCGTCCAGCGACATGAAGCCCGTGTAGACCAGTTCGCGTGCCATCGATTCCTCCTGATTGTGTGCTTCGGCTTGTTCTCGTGGCCAAGCTTATGAACGGCCAACGGCGATGTCTTGGACGAAACCGACACCCGCGAGTTCTGTCGTCAGCCGGCCCGTGACCTGCTGATCTGCCGCCTCAGCGACGGGCGCGCGGCCTCCCGTTAGGCTGACCCGGGAATGTCGGGCGAGCCGGAAGCATGGGAATTGAACACCTATCCGGGCGGGTGGCCGCCGCCGCAGAAGCAGCAGTCGAATCATCGACTCCTGGTCGTGCTTATGCCTTTTCTGGTGTTGGCCCTGGTCGCCGCCGCGGTCGGCATCGGTTTGCTGGCGCGCGGCGCGGTAACGACGAAGATCACCGGCACCGCGACCGCGATGGCCGACGGCTCCACCCCGAAGAATGTGCTGGCCGACGGCGCGGTGCGGGTCGGCGAGGAGGACGCGAAGGTGACCGTCCGAATCGTCATGGACCTGCAATGCCCCGCCTGCAAGGCCTTCGAGGAGGCCAACGGTTCGGTGCTGGAAGACGTCGTGCGCGACGGCACCGCGGCCGCCGAATACAGCGTCATCACCTTCCTGGACAGCATGAGCGAAACCGAATACTCCTCCCGGGCCGGCAACGCATCGTTCTGCGTCGCCAACAGCGGCCTGGACAATTACCAGAGCTGGCTGTCGGAAATGTATGCCCAGCAGCCGGTCGAGGGCGGCGAAGGCCTGCCCGACAGCGACCTGATCGATATCGCCGAATCCGCCGGTTACACCGATTCCGCTGTGGCCGAATGCATTACCAACCGGCAGTACGACACCTATCTGCGCACGAAAACCACGCAAACCCTCGCCACCGGAATCCGCGGCACGCCCACCGTCTACGTCAACGACGAGGAAGTCACCGACCGCAACGCCCTCATGACTCCCGGCGGCCTTGCCTCGGTGATCGAGGCCGCGCGATAAGTTCGCCGCGAACTCCCGCACGAGCCGCCCCCGCGGGTGGATCATGGGGCGGACAACGTTGTCGGCGGAGGGATGGCGGCATGGCGCGAACCTGGTCTAGACGACGATTCTTGCAGGTCACCGCGGTGGGAGGTGGCCTGCTCACGGTGCCGGGACTGCTCGGCGGATGTGATGCGGTCGGGCTGGGCAACACTCTGGAGAAGATCAGAGACGCGGGAGTTGTCAAGGTCGGGTATTCCGGCGAGCGGCCCTACGCCTACGACGACAACGGCCTCGTCGGCGCCATTCCCGCGGTCGATCGCGCGGTATTCGAGCGGCTCGGGGTCGACCGGCTCGAAGGCGTGCTCGTGCCGTTCCGCAGTTTGATCGGCGGGGTGAATTCAGGGGCTTTCGACGTGATATCGGCGGGCATGTTCGTCAACAAGGCGCGCTGCGAGCAGATCGCCTTCAGCGAACCGATCTACTGCGCGCAATCGGCATTACTGGTGCGTCGTGGTAACCCAAGGCAGCTCACCGATTTCGATTCGGTGGCCCGCACCGGTGCGACCGTCGCCGTGCTGGCCGGTGCGGTCGAAGAGTCGTATACGCGCGGAGCCGGCGTCAGTGACAAGAAGATCCGCGTGGTCGGCGGCCAGGACGAAGGCCTCGCACAGGTCGCGCAGGGACAGGTCGACGCCCTTGCGCTGACCGGTATTTCCTTGCGCGCCATGCTCGAACGCGCCAGACAGTCTCGGCCCTCCGGCCCCGACGGCGGCCCGGCCGTCTGGGCAGGCGAGGTCGAATCGACACCACCGTTCACCGCCGTCGTCGACGGGAAACCACGGCTCGGCTGCGGTGCCGCGGGATTCCGGAAAACCGACGGTTCCCTGCGGGACGCCTACAACCGTGAATTGGCGGTGCTCCGCCGGGAGGGCCGGATACTCGAACTCACCGCACCGTATGGATTCACCGCGGCCGAAATGCCGGACCCTTCGGTCCGCACCGAAGATCTGTGCACAATCGACAGCGGCGGCGGCCTCCGCGGCCCGCTACCACGATAGAACCGCTCGCAGGATCGACCCGAACGCCCAACGCAACTCGCCTCGGCTGATGTGGGGAATCAATGAAAGATTCACGAGGGCAAGAACAACGGAACCGGCGCGCAGGCATCGATGCGCCGGTCACGATCACCGCCGCCGCGCTGACGGTACTTTTCCTGGTCGTCGGCGTGACGTTCTCAGACGAGATGCGGGTGGCCGGCGAACACATCTACGCCTTCATCGCACGGCAATTCGGCTGGGTCTTCGTCATGTCGACGGCCGGATTCGTGTTCTTCATTCTCTATCTCGCGTTCAGCAAATACGGCCGGGTCAAACTCGGGAATCCCGGCGATGAACCGGCCTACTCGACGTTCTCCTGGATCGCGATGATGTTCGCCCTCGGCGTCGGCATCGGCCTGATCTTCTACGGCGCCTACGAGCCGGTGACGTTGTGGGCGGAGCCGCCGCCCGGCGGTCCGGAGCCGCGCACCGACGCGGCGGCCGTGGTCGCCATGCAGTACTCGATCTTCCATTGGGCGCTGCATCCGTGGGCGTTCTTCGGTGTCGCGGGCCTCGCCTTCGCCTACACGACCATCGTCAAGGGGCGTCCGTCGCTGGTCAGCGCCACGCTGAAGCCGTTGATGGGCAAGCGTTCCGACGGGTTGGCCGGCCGCGGCATCGACACCTGGGTCATCGTAACCACGATGGTCGGCAATGCGGTGACGCTCGGCCTCGGCACACTGCAAATCATCGCCGGGCTCGGATTCATCTCCGATATCGAAAGTTCCACGCTGGTGCTGGTTCTCGTGGTCGGATTGCTGACCGCGGCCTTCATCTTCTCGGCGGTCGCCGGCGTGGACAAGGGCATCAAACGCCTCGCCGATTTCAATACGCTGCTCGCCATCGCGCTCGGACTGTTCATTCTGGTGCTCGGGCCGTTCTCGTTCATCTTCAATCTGCTGTCGCAGGCGATGGGCGGGTATATCTTCAACTTCCTGCCGATGTCATTCGAGACCGGCGCCTTCGCCGACGGACAGTGGATGCAGGATTGGACCGTCTTCTTCTGGGCCTGGGGAATCTCCTGGGCGCCCTACGTCGGCAGCTTTCTGGCGAAGATCTCCCGCGGCCGCACGATCCGCGAATACGTGTTCGGGGTGCTGATCGCCCCGAGCCTGGCGACCATCGTGTGGTTCTCCATTCTCGGCGGCGCGGCCTTGGATCTGCAATTGAGCGGGGAACGCGATATCGCCGCGGTCGCGTCGGAGAGCGCGCAAGCCGCGTTCTTCGAAGTGCTGGCGGCCTTCCCGCTGTCCACCGTCACCAGCATCGCGGTGATCATCCTGGCCGGTGTGTTCTTCATCAGCGGCGCGGACGCGGGCGCCATCGTGCTCGGCACCTTCTCCTCGAAGGGCGCCGACGAGCCGAAGAAATGGCTGGTGATCGCCTGGGGCCTGCTCGTCGGCGCCGTCGCCTTGACGCTGCTGGTGGTCGGCGGGCTGGACGCGCTGCAATGGGGCGCCATCGTTGTCGCCTCACCATTCGTCTTGATTCTGGTGGCGATGTGCGTGGGGCTCGGGAAAGAGTTGCGCGCGGATGTGAAAGCCGCGCGGGTGACGATGGTGGGTAAGAGCACCGAAAAGATCCGGGCCCGCAGCGCATCGGTGTCGAGAAAGTACCGGCCCGAAAACTGACCCTACTCGCCGCCGTCATGGGCGAATTCCGCGATTCGGTGGCGCACTTTCTCCAATCAGGCAATCATTTTCGATGCAGGTGCGTTTTGCGTGATCCTTCCGTGTTCGTTCCGACGATAGGAGAGATACGTGCGTACATTCCCTGCTCTATCCGCCGCGATTGCCGTCATGGGTGTCGGCGTGGCCACCGCCGTACTCGTCGGTCCTGCCGGTACTGCCGAGGAAACACCCACCAAGGTCTACGAACTCAACGCCCAGCCCGCCCCGAGCCCGCCCTCCTCCGGACCGGCGACTCAGGCCCCGCAACCAGCGAGCCCGCCGTCCCCGGGCCAGCACACCTACAATCCGGGACCACCCGAACCGGACAACGGCGATGACGGCTATGAGGGCTCGGACGAGGACGAGTAACCCTGCCCAGCTCCCGGACGGCGTCCGCCCACTCCGCCGCGCCAACTACATCATTGCGGCGGAGTGGTTTCCGGGCGAGACGAGCGGCATCGACTTCGAGCATCCGTTCCCGATTCATATTCCCTGGACCGAGCTCGAGTTCTGATCCTGATGCGGCACAGAATTCCTGTGCCGCATTACTCAGCGGTTGGCGGCGGTGATGAGGTCGGCGGCTTTTTCGCCGATGACCACGGCCGGGGCGTGGGTGTGGCCGCGGATGATGGCCGGCATCACCGAGGCGTCGGCTACCCGCAGGGCCTCGACGCCGCGGACCTTCAGGTCGGGGGTGACGACGCTGGCGGCGTCGGTACCCATGCGGCAGGTGCTCGTCGGGTGGTAGAGGGTGTGCGAATGCCAGGTGAGGGCGTCTTCGAGGGTCTGCTCGATGGTCGGCTGCTCACGTTTGGGCTGGAGGAAGCGGCCGATCTTGGCGCCGAGTGGCTCGGAGGTGATGATGCGGTGCGCGGTGCGCAGCCCGGCCATGAGGGCGGCGCGGTCGGCGCCGTCGCTGTCGGACAGGTACTTCGGGTCCACGACGGCCTTGGCCATCGGATCGCCGGAGGCCAGCGTCACGGTGCCGCGGCTGCGGGGCCGCAGCAGGATCGGGCCGATCGCGATGCCGTGACCGGGTGCGACGCCGATACCTTCGTCGTAGAACGGGGCGGGTCCGAAGATGATCTCCAGATCGGGCAGCTCCAGCTCGGGCCTGCTGCGCACGAACCCGTACGCCTCACCCACATTGGAAGTGAGCATGCCGCGCCGGCGGACCAGGTAGTTGATCAGCTCGAGCGGCTTCTCCGCGTCGAACAGGGTGCCGGAATCGACGGCGAAACCGATCAGCGAGATCAGGTGATCGGTGAGGTTGCGGCCCACCTCGGGTAGGTCGTGTACCACCGGAATGCCATACGCGCGAAGCTGTTCGGCATCACCGATGCCGGACAGTTGCAGCAGCTGCGGGCTGTTGATCGCACCGCCGCACAGCACCACTTCCTTGCGGGCGCGCACGGTCCTGATCACACCGTTCTCGCGGTATTCGATGCCGACGGCACGGTTGCCCTGGAACAACACCCTGGTCGCCTGCGCGCCCGTGATCACCGTGAGGTTCGGCCGTTTGCGTGCTGGTTTCAGGTAAGCGTCGGCGGTGCTCCAGCGGGCGCCGCGCTGCTGGCACACCATGGTCTGGGTGAACCCTTCCGGCTGCGGCAGGTTGGCCCGCTCGGTTTTGAAACCGGCGTGCTCGGCCGCGGCCAGGAAATCGGCGGTCCAGCGGCTCGCGCTGCGCTGGTGCGAGATGTGCAGCGGGCCGTCGCGGCCCTCGTCGGGTTCGGCCGCGCCTTCGACGGATTCGATGCGCTTGAAGTATTCGACGACGTTCGCGAACGACCACCCCTCCCCCGCGGCTCGGGCCCACTCGTCGTAGTCGGCGGCATAACCACGCACCCACATCATCGCGTTCATCGACGACGATCCGCCGAGCATCTTCCCCCGCGGCCAGAAGATCTGCCGGTCACCGAGTTCGGGCTGCGGGGTGGTGAGATAGTTCCAGTCCAGGTCGGTCTGGAACAGCTTGGAGAACGCGGCCGGAATGTGAACGGCCTGATTCTTGTCCTCGGGGCCTGCCTCCAGGGCGATCACCGTGTCGGAGGAGCGCTCGCTGAGGCGCGCGGCGACCACCGCACCCGAGGACCCGGTACCGACGACGACGTAATCGGCAATGCTGTTGGTGCTCATGATTTCTCCAGTCGTGGTGTGAGTCGGCTCAGCCGCGCAGCGCGGAGACGAAGATCGCGGGCAGCCGGGTCCAGCCGGGGTCGGCGCCGAATCCGGCGAGCAGTTTGCCGGTGCCTGCGGCGGTCTTGTTGCCGACGAACCACGGCGGCTTCGGCGAGATCGCGAACTCGCCGTGCAGCAGCGACCGCGGCGCGGGACGGAACGGGCCGCGCACCACGGTGCGCTGCACCCGGTCGATCAGCCACGCGTTGTGCACCACGCCGATGCCGCTCTGCACGTCGTCGAGGGTGTGGCCGGGGAAGGCGCCCCAGGAGGCGGTCGGCGTCAGATAGCCGACGCCGGTCCAGGCGTTGATCGCGATGGTGCCGTAGCGCAGGTCCTCGATCAGTTCGTCGAAGGCCGCGCCCAGTTCGGTGATGGTGTCCGGCTTGGCGATGATGTTGACGCCGAGCGTGCCGGTGAATTCGTCGTTGGCCGTCCTGGCCGCGGCCCGCGCGAAACTCGCTCCCGTTCCCGGTAGTTCGACCACACCGAGCACCGGCGCGAAATATTCGTCGGACAGCAGCGGTTCGTGCGCGGACGGCTCGATCCCGGTGACGAGCACCCGCTTGCCGTCGGGCCCGAGGCGTTCGGCTCGCGGGTAGGACGCGAGCGCCATGGCGACGCGGTCGTCGCTGCCCGGGTAGTAGGCGCGGCGGGCGGGCGCGTTCGCGAGCGCGGTGCGCAGCGCGTCGAGGAACTGCTTCTTCTGCGGCCAGTCGGCGGAGATGATCAGCGACTGCGACGCCACGCAGTTGTAGCCGCCGTTGTGCAGCCGCTGGGTCGCGACATGCTCGGCCTGGAACGCGATATCGGCCGGACTCCAATCGCCGGGCAGCACGATCGTCGGCGAGACACCACCGAGTTCACTGGTGACCGGCTTGGTCAGCTTCGGGGTTCCGGCCAGTTTCCGTTCGGCGGCCTCGGCGCCGGTCCCCCACACGATCGCGTCATGGGTCTTGGCGCTGCCGGTCATATGGACGTGCGCGACGAGATCATGGTTGACCAGATAGCCGCCCACCTCCGCCCCGCCGGTCAGCAGCCGCACCGCGCCGAGCTCGATCAGCGGCGCGAGGATCTTGCCGAATACCGGCAGCAGCGGGTCGGTGATCGGGTTGAGTTTGAGCGCCACGACTCGGTTGTGCGCGATCAACTCGTAGAGGGTGTCCAACGGCGCGATCGAGGTGATATTGCCCGCGCCGAGGACCGCGCCGATGCCGTTGGTGCGGCGCGGATCGAGTTGGGCCAGACCGGCATTGGCCTTGGCCGCGGCACTGCTCACGCCACGCTGCAACCACACCTGCGCGCTGAATCCGTTGAGCAGCAGCGCGTCGAAATGGCTTGCCGGGAGGACATCGACGGTGACGTGATCGCCCGCCGCCCCGAAGGAGGCCTTGTCGAGCGGGCTCTTGCCGTGCGCCAGCGCATCGAGGGTGCCCGACAGCGCGCCCAGCGCGGCGGCCAGCACGTACGGGCCGGACATCCATTCTTCGCCGACCAGCGGCGACGACGGCGCGAGCCCCTTGATCCCCGCGGCCGCGTCCACCCACTCCTGTGCGTGCCGCCCGGTGAGTTCCCGAATCCGGTCGAGCAGTTCGCGCCGGCCCTCCAGCGGCAGCGCCGCCCATCTCTTCTCGCCCTCGACGAGCTCGGACAGGGCCGCATCGACGGCGGCATGAGTCGATGGCGCCAGGTTCGTAACCACGTTCGGTCCTCCAGGGTGGATGAGCGGTTGGGTGGGCTTCCCGCGGACGGGACGTTCCCAGTGTGTGACGGGGAACACTGCCCAGACCAGGTGCCGCGGTTGTGGACCACACCCGCCGGCTTTGTGCCCGCGCACAAACGACCCGGAGAGCCCACCACTGACCCGGCGCTGATCCGATCGCCTGAATGCCGCGGCCAGACCGGGCAGGGACACCACCAATCAAGCGCCCGACGCACACCTTTGCCGAGGGTTAACCAACTACATCGGACAGGCTGAACCTTCAACCCGATGCCCGACGCCGGCCGGTGCAGAATCCTCACCTGTTTCGACAACCGCAGCCTGTGCCGCCGGATTTGTGTCCATGCACAACACGATGTGGCGCGAGTCACGCCCGGACGCGTAGTCTGCTGAGGTGACCGCACCACCGCCGACCGCCCCGACACGCGCGCCCCGGCTCGCGCAGGAACTGCTCGCGGATGTCGAGCCCATGGCCGACGAGCTGGTCACCAGGATCACCGTCGCCGACCATTCCTACGCCGACCCCGGTCTGCTCACCGCCGAGGAACTGCGCGAGGCGTGCCTGGCCAACCTGACCGAGATCATCAGCGCGCTCGCGGGCCGCCCCGCCCGGCTGCAACCGGCGCGCGCGGTCGGCCGGCTCAAGGCCGAACGCGGGGTCCCCATCGCCGCCCTCCTGCACGCCTTCCGGCTCGGCGGGCGGATGATCTGGGAGGAACTCACCGCCCGTTCGGTCGCGCCGGGCGACCCCGAACTGCGTGACCTCGCCACCGAGCTGTGGGAACTCATCGACACCTACTCCGACACCGCGGTCGAGGCCTATCGCGAGACGGAGATCCTGCTCGCCCACGCCGATGCCCAGACCCAGAGCCGGTTGATCCGCACACTTTTCGACGACAACTCCGGCAATCCGGCCCGCGCGTTGACGGCCTTGCGCACCCTGGGCCTGCCGGAGAGCGGAACCTACGCGGTCGTGTCGATCGAGCCCGCCGATCCAGGTGCCGCACTGCCCGGCAACCTGGTCGGCGCGATGAAAGATGCCGGGGTGCGCTCGGTGTGGGATTCGCAGATCGACGCCCACGTCGGGTTGCTGTGCCCTGCATCGCCCGCGGGGATCGAGAAGGCGGTGGCGAAGCTGGCCGATCTCGTCGACGGCCGGATCGGCCTGAGCACGAATTTCACCAGCCCCCAAGGCATTCCGGGCGCCCTCAGCGAAGCCCGGCTGGCGGCCCGCAGCGCCCGGCCCGGCGCGCGCACCCCGGTCCGCTTCGGCGATCAGCCCGTCGCGCACCTGCTGGTCATGCTGCCGGAGGCGAGCAGGCAGGCCGCCGCCCAGATCCTCGGGCCCGTGCTGCGGTTACCGGAACCCGAACGCGACGATCTGATCGCCGCACTGCACGCCTGGTACGACTGCGCGGGTTCGACCGCCGCGGCCGCCGAACAGCTGCACTGCCATCGCAATACCGTGCGCTACCGGTTGCGCAAGCTGCGCGATCTCACCGGACGCGACACCACCGACCCGGTGCAGTCCGCCGAGCTGCATCTGGCGCTACAGGCGATCACGCTCCTCGGACCGGAGGCGACGCCGGCCGACACCTCGGACTAGCTGTCGTATCGGCCGATCCCCGAACGGAGGTTCGCTGGGCAGAGTCCGCGCGGACTACCCGTAGTGGCAGACGTAGTGCATGGTCTGGCGCACCTCGATGTCGAACGAGCTGTCGCCCGGCACCGAGAACGATTCCCCCGCCTTGTAGACCACGGCCTCGTCCGCACCGGCGAAGGTGACCGCGCATTCGCCCTCGATCAACTCCATGACCTCGGGTGCCGCGGTACCGAAGGTCAGGGTCGCGGGCTGGATGACGCCCACCGACTTCTTGGTGCCGTCGGGCAGCTCGAGGCTGTAGCTGACGCACTTCCCGTCGAAGTAGACGTTGGCCTTCTTCGCGACGCTGACATTCTCGAACTGCGACATGATCTCTTTCCCGTGGTGAGCTGGAGGGCGTCAGCCTACTTCAGCCCGGTGCGGCGCCCGGCGATCAGCCACCCCACCCACCCGAACCCGGTCTCCGCACGACGATTCCACGGCTAGGCTGAGCGCAAGCGTCACCGATGAGATCAACCGCGCCCGCCATGGTCGGATGCTCGCCCGGTCCGGCCTCGACAACCGGAGGCCCGCCATGTCGAATCCACGCATCATGCCCGCCGACGCTCCGATCGTGGTGGCCGTCGACGGATCGCCACAGTCCATGCACGCGGTGGCGTGGGCGGCGGCCGACGCCGCGTCGAGGGCCCGGCCGCTCGCCATCGTCTGCTCACCGGAACTGCCCTCGGATATGCGCCCGAGCGTGCTGTTCTCCGCCGAGGACATCGCCGGCTCCCGCCGCCGCGCCGAGGAGACCCTGACGCGGGCCGCCGAGGTGGCGAAGAAGAGCGAGGTGCCCGGCGTCACGACCGAGCTCGTCGACGGCCGCATCGTGCCGTACCTGCTCGCGCGGTCGGCCGATGCGGTGATGATCGTGGTCGGCAGTCGCGGGCTCGGCGCATACCGGCGCAGCCTGCTCGGCTCGGTCAGTACGGCGGTGACCAGGCATGCGAAGTGCCCGGTCGCGGTGATTCGCGACGTCTCCGCCCTCGACGTGGTGTCCGCCGCCAAACCGGTGCTGGTCGGCGTCGACGGCACCCGCAACAGCAAGCCCGCCATCGAACTGGCCTTCGACGAAGCCTCCCGGCGCGGCGTCGGGCTGATCGCGCTGCACGCGTGGACCGATGTGACCGGCATGGATGTGCCCATGCTCGACTGGGTGGACAGCGAAGACATCGAGGCCGCGACCCTGGCCGAGGCGCTGGCCGGCTACTCCGAGCGCTACCCCGACGTCGACGTGCAGCGCGTGCTCGAACGCGACCGCCCCGCCCGGTCGCTGTCGCGTGAGGCCGAGAACGCGCAGCTGGTGGTGCTCGGCAGCCACGGGCGCGGCGGGTTCACCGGCATGCTGCTCGGCTCCACCTCCGAATCGGTGCTGCACTCGGTGGAATGCCCGGTGATCATCGTGCGGGCGTGAGCCTCCACTCTGGCCGAACCGAGCGAATCCGTGTTAACTTACTGCGGAATGGTCATTAACTTGACCGGTCGGCCGGAAGTCAGGAGTTGGTCATGGAGACCGCGGTCATCGTCGACGTCGTGCGCACACCATCGGGCAAGGGAAAGGCCGGGGGCGGACTGTCCGACGTCCATCCCGCCAACCTGCTGGCCGGGGTGCTCTCGGATCTCCTCGGCCGCAATGACCTCGACCCCGCCCTGGTCGACGATGTGATCGGCGGCTGCGTCACCCAGAGCGGTGAGCAGGCGTTCAACATCAGCCGCACCGCGGTGCTCGCCGCCGGGTTCCCGGAATCGGTGCCCGCCACCACCGTCGACCGGCAGTGTGGATCCAGCCAGCAGGCCGCGCATTTCGCCGCGCAGGGCGTGATCTCCGGCGCCTACGACATCGCCATCGCCTGCGGTGTGGAGTCGATGAGCCGGGTGCCGATGTTCTCCAATGCCGCGGGCCAGGACGCCAACCGCGGCCCGATCGCGCACCGCTACCCCGAGGGCCTTGTTCAGCAGGGCATTTCCGCCGAACTGCTGGCCGCGCGCTGGAAGCTGGATCGCGGGCGCCTCGACGAGTTCGCCGCCCGCTCACACCGATTGGCCGCCGAGACCGCCGAATCGGGCGGGTTCGCCAATGAACTGGTCACCGCCGGACGGCTGGACGCCGACGAAACCATTCGCGCCGCCACCACCGTCGACAAACTCGCCGGACTGAAGCCGGCCTTCGTCGACGAGACCTACAAGAAGCGGTTCCCGGAGATCGACTGGTCGATCACGCCGGGCAATTCGTCCCCGCTCACCGACGGCGCCTCGGCCGCGCTGATCATGAGCGAACGGATGGCGAGCAAGCTCGGGCTGCGGGCGCGGGCGCGGTTCCATTCGTTCGCCGTCGTCGGCGACGATCCCCTGCTCATGCTCACCGCCGTGGTGCCCGCCACCCGTAAGGCGCTGGACAAGGCCGGGCTCGGCATCGACGACATCGACGCCTACGAGGTCAACGAGGCCTTCGCACCGGTGCCGCTGGTGTGGCAGCACGAAGTCGGCGCCGACCCGGCCAAGCTGAATCCGCGCGGCGGCGCCATCGCGCTCGGTCACCCGCTCGGCGCGTCCGGCACCCGCATCCTGGCCACCATGGTCAACCACCTGGAGCAGACCGGCGGCCGTTGGGGCCTGCAAACCATGTGCGAGGCAGGCGGTTTGGCCAACGCCACCGTCATCGAACGGCTGTAGTCATTCGGGCCGGTAGCGGGCCCTGATGTGGAAGCGTTCGCCCTGCGGACCGTAGATGCTCAGGTATTCGACTGGGTGTTCGTCGGCATTGCCGAACCAGTGCGGCAGGTGGGTGTCGAATTCGGCGACCTCGCCCGCGGTGAGGACCATGTCGCGGTCGCCGAGGATCAGGCGCAGTTTGCCATTGAGCACGTAGAGCCAGTGGTAGCCCTCGTGGGTGCGCGGGTCCGGTTCGCGGTCGGCGGGCCGACCGGCCAGGATCTGCTTCCAGGCCTGTAGCCCGCCGGGTTTGCGCGTCAGCGGGATGACGGTCTGGCCGTTGCGGGTGAACGGGCGCGCGTACACGCGCGGATCGCCGGTCTCGGGCGCGTTCACCAGCTCGTCCAGTGGCACCTGATGCGCCTTGGCCAACGGCAGCAGCAGCTCGAGGCTCGGTTTGCGCTGTCCGGACTCGAGCCGCGACAGCGTGCTCACCGGGATGCCGGTCAGTTCCGACAGCGCGGCGAGCGTGGTGCCGTTGCGACGGCGCAGCTCACGCAGCCGCGGACCCACCGCGTCGATCACCTCGTCGAAATCCCGATCCATACCGATATTGCAGTTCTGGCAAATTTGTTTGTCAAGTTCGCATGGTTGCTCGCATGCTGGTCCGGACCGAACCGACAGACGGAGAAACGCGATGGACCAGCAGTTCTGGGACGAGATGTACGGCAGCCGCGAACAGTTGTTCAGTGGGCTTCCCAACGATGTGCTCGTCGCGGAGGTGAGCGACCTCGCGCCTGGGCAGGCCCTGGATGTCGGGTGCGGTGAGGGCGCCGATGCCCGCTGGCTGGCCGAACACGGTTGGAAGGTCACCGCGGTGGATGTGTCGCGGGTGGCGCTGGAACGTGCCGCCGCGACCAGCGACGAGGTTGCCTGGTCGCACGCGGATCTCACGACCGTTCCGCCGCCTCCGGCCGCGTTCGACCTGGTCTCCGCGCACTACTTCCCCATCGAGCTCGAACCCGATCACGCCACCATCCGCGGCTTGATCGATGCGGTCGCCCCCGGCGGCACGCTGCTCGTCGTCGGTCACGATCCGGCCGACTTCCCGCCGGATCACGAACACGGTTTCGACCCGCGCGACTACTACCAGCCCGAGCAGATCGCCGAGCTGCTCGGCGACGACTGGACGGTGCTGGTGAATTCGGCCCGCCCACGCACCCGTCCCGGCCCGCCGGGAACCCACCACACCGGCGATGTGGTGCTGCGCGCCCAGCGCAAGCCGGCGAGCTGACCGGCCCGATTCCGAGAAACCGCCACGCTCTTCGCCGACACCGCCGCCTCCGCTGGCGAGTCATCCCCAGGTTTCCAGAGCCGATTGCTATGGTCTGTATCACATGTGCGCCGGATGCGTGAACCATGAGGCGGAGGGGTGTCGATGCGGTTGACCCGGCGGGTCCAGGGTGTGGCGGCAGCGTTCGTGATCCTGTTGACCGGCGGGGCGGCCGGGGTCGCGACGCTGACCGACAACACGGTCGCCTACGAGACACCCGCACCCGCCGTCGCGCCGGATGAACTGGCGCGCCAGTGGACTCAGACCCACGACGGCCCACAGCCCTACCCCGATGTGCACATCGACTGGGACGTACCCATCACGATGAGCGACGGCGTGGTGCTCAAGGCGAACGTGTACCGGCCGATCCGCGCCGACGGCCAGGTGGAGACGGCGCCGCTGCCGACCATCGTCAACCTCACGCCGTACACGAAACTCATGACCAACCTGATCGATTCGGCCGTCTCGATGCCCGGATTGCAGCAGCTGACGATGGACCTGGTGGGCCGGATCAACCTGTCCGGCACCCCGGTCAGCGGTTTCGAGGACCTGCTGCACGCCCTCGACGGCGGCACCATCCAGACCGTGCTCGGCTTGGACCGCAAGCTGATTCGCAGCGGCTACACCCAGGTCGTCGCCGATGTGCGCGGCACCGGATTCTCCCAGGGAACCTGGAACACCCTCGGCGCACGCGAACAGCTCGACACCCGCGAGGTGATCGACTGGGCGGCGGCCCAGCCCTGGTCCAATGGCCGCATCGCGATGAGCGGCGGCTCCTACTCCGGCATCAATCAGCTACGGGCGGCGGAGAATCCGCCGAAGTCGTTGCGCGCGATCTTCCCGGTGGAACCCGGCAGCGACCTCATGCGCGATGTGGTGGCGCCGGGCGGCGGCATCGGCACCACCTTCCTGCCGATGTGGCTGAACTCGGTGAACAACGCCAAACTGCTGCCCGATATCAGCTCGATGCTGAACGGCACCTTCGACTGGCGCTGGTTCAACGACCGCCGCCGCGATCCGCTCACCAACTTCGACCTCCTGGCCCAGGCCCTGCTGACGCCCTCGCTGCACAATGTGCCGCCCGCGCTGTCGGCCGCGCTCGACGAGGACAGCGCCTTCCGGGAAGGGATCATGGGCCATCCCGAGAAGGTCGGCGTGCCCACCTTCGTCTACGGCGGCTGGCACGACATCTTCGCCAACAGCGCCACCACTCTCTACAACGCCATCCCGCTGCCCGTCGACCAGAAGAAGCTGGTGGTCGGCGACACCTACCACGCCAATCCCGGTGCGGGCACCGGCGTTCCGGGCGCACCGGCACGGCTCGACGTCTTGCAGCGGGCCTGGTTCGACCACTGGCTCAAAGACATCGACAACGGCGTCACCGGATTCGGGCCGGTCACGGTGTGGGAGCAGGGCGGCGGCTGGGTCACCCTCAGCGAATTCCCGAAGCCGGGCATGACGCATCGGCGGGTCTATCTGTCCGGCGCGCCCAGCGGCACCACCCGCGACAGCTTGCACGACGGCTCGCTGACGGCCGCGCCCGCCCCCGAGACCACCCGGCTCACCGTCGCGCCCGGCCTCACCACCGCGTGCTCGCGCGACGCCGCGCAGGGTTCGGCGGGCATGACCGCGGTGATCGACGCCTGCGCCAAGGATTCCCGGATCGCCGAGCGCAACGGGCTCACCTTCACCAGCGCCGAGATCATCGAGCCGACCGTGATTTCCGGGCCGATCAACGTCCATCTCAATACCGTGCACGATGCCGCCGACGGGTACTGGAACGTCACCGTCAACGATGTGGCGCCCGACGGGACGTCCACGGTGCTCTCGACCGGGCAGCTCACCTCGTCGCTGCGCGCGATCGACGAGGCCAAGAGCACCCGCTCGGCCAACGGCGATCTCACCGCACCGCATAACCCGATCACCCTCGACAGCGTGCTTCCGGTGCCGCCGGGCGAGGCGATCACCCTCGATATCGCGGTCATCCCGACCCAGGCCGTCCTGCAACCCGGGCATCGGCTGCGGGTGGACGTCTTCGCGGGCAATTCGCCCAAGGCGCTGGCGTTCCGGCCGATGCTCAATGCGAGCGAACTCAAACCGCAGCATCTGGTGCTCGATCCGAACGCGCCGAGTTTCGTCAATCTGCCGACCGACAGGCCGATCGCCTTCCGGTGATTTCGTGTGAGGCCACAATGTCGTCGCAAGACCCTCGTTCGGCAGCGCGCGGACCCGTAGGGTTTCGGACATGGTGTCGCCGGAGATGTCGCAACTGGTGCAGTCGGTCGTCGAGACGTACCTGCTGGACGGCACCCGCCGCTACAACCGCGACGACGTCGCACGCCAGACCGGTGTGCCCGTCGAGGTGTCGCGCCGGCTGTGGGTCGCGCTCGGTTTCCCCGCGGGCGGTGACGAGGCGACGCTGGACTACACCGACGCCGACGTGCGCGCCGTGCGCGAGTTCCGGGAACTGGGCGTGCTCGCGTCGACGGATCTGCGCCAGCAGGCCGCGACCGCCCGCACCATCGGCCAATCGATGGCGCGGCTGGCCGAATGGCAGGTGGATCTGGTGCTCGACGAGATCACCCGCCGCGTGGCCGCAGCCGATCCCGACGCCGATCCGGCCACCATCGCCCGCCAAGCCACCGAGGCGACGGTGCAGATCCTGGAAGAACTGCACGCCTACGCCTGGCGCAGGCATCTGGCCGCGGCCCTGGCCCGCTCGCTCGACGGCGCGGGCACGGCCGCGGATTCGACCAGGGAGCTGGCCGTCGGGTTCGCCGATATGGTCGGCTACACCCGGTTGACCAGGCATCTGCACCCCGATGAGCTGTCCACGCTGCTCGAGGCGTTCGAATCCACCACCACGGCCGCCATCACCGAGAACGGCGGCTGGGTGATCAAGAACGTCGGCGACGAGGTCATGTTCGCCGCCGAAACCGCGGTCGAGGCGGCCCGGATCGCGGTGGCCATTCAAGAGAGCACCATGACCGTCGGCACCACGCCCGAACTGCGCGTCGCCGTCGCCTACGGGCCGGTGTTGCAGCGATTCGGGGATCTGTACGGCTCGGTGGTGAACATCGCGGCCCGGCTGACCGGCGTGGCGCGGCCCGGCACCGTCCTCGTCGATGACGCCGCGGCCGCCGAACTCGCCGGTGAACCCGAATTCGCCATCCGGCATCTGCGCAGTGTGCGGGTACGCGGATTCAACCGGCTGCGGCCGCACGTGCTGCGGCGCAATGGGAAGAACCGGTGAGCCCGATCCTGCCCAGCGACGGGGAGGCTTAGTGGGCGCTCATCTAGGCTCGGCCCGGTGGATATCGACTGGCCCGACCTGCGTGAACGCTGCCGTATCGCCGAGGACGACGCGATCGTCGCGCTGAACAAACCCGCGGGGATCTCGGTGACCGGCGAACGGCACGACACCGATATCGTGCAGGCCGCGGCGGCCGTCGGCGAGACGCTGTATCCGGTGCATCGCATCGACAAGGTGACGT
The DNA here is from genome assembly GCF_005863245.1 of Nocardia cyriacigeorgica. Classification (GTDB taxonomy): domain Bacteria; phylum Actinomycetota; class Actinomycetes; order Mycobacteriales; family Mycobacteriaceae; genus Nocardia; species Nocardia cyriacigeorgica_C. The sequence goes on from NZ_VBUT01000001.1 coordinate 476,175, forward strand.
CGGGTGTGGTGCTGCTGGCCAAGGATCTCGCCGCGCATGGGCAGCTGACCAGGCAGTTCAATAGGCAGACCGCGCGGAAGACGTATCTCGCGATCGTCGCGACACCCGAGGGCGAGTTGCCCGACGCCGGAACCATCGAGCTGCCGCTGAGTGTCGGGCGCAAGAACCGGGTGCGGATCGCGGCGCCGAGGGAGAGCATTCAGGTCTCCGGGGACCGCTGGTACGTGGAGCCGGGCGATCTGCTCGACACCAAGAACTACCCATCCACGACTCGTTTCGCGACCGTGCTGCGGCACGGCGACTACACCGTCCTCGCGCTGCGCCCGGTCACCGGACGGCGTCATCAGATCCGCGTCCACCTGGCCTGGATCGGCCATGCCATCGCCGGCGATCCGCTGTTCGACAAATCGGGCACTCACGACCGCACCTACCTGCATTCCTGGCGGTTGTGGCTGGCGGCGGACTGGCGGACCCCGCCGGAGTTGAACCTCGAGGCGGAGCCCGGTGACGCCTTCTGGGCGCCGCTGGCGGTCGAACCGGGCACCGCGGCCGAGCTGTTGCGTAGCACAGCAGACCGGCTCGGATGATCGCTGATCGCAGGTGCGGTCAGCAGAGGTTCCGGGTGTGGCCGGCGGCGTTCACTTACAGGCCGTGCCGATCCTCGCTGGACGGTTCACTATGAGGCGCAACACGATCTCGCGGTAACAGAAATCCAGGTGGCGAGCCTCATGGCGACAACGATTCCGCTGGTCAACTAGCCTGAAACATGGCACTGCGGGAGGTGCGGTGCACTCTGTTCGCAATGGAGCGATCCCCCAGAGAAAGCAGATGGGCATGATCCTGGTGGCTCAGGTCAGCGACACACATTTCGATCTCGGACCCCGCAATGTCGAGCGGGCGGAGCGGGTCATGGCCTATCTGGCCGATCTACGCCGGCGACCCGACGCCATCCTGGTCACCGGCGACGTCACCGATTCCGGTAAACCCGATCAGTACGCCGAAGCGCGCATCGCCCTCCAGGCCGATATCCCCGTCTACGCCCTGCCGGGTAACCACGACGATCGCGGCGCGTTCCGCGAGGTTCTGCTCGGACTGCCGTCGTCGGCCGAACCGATCAACCACGCCCATCGGGTCGGCCCGCTGACGGTGGTCCTGCTCGATTCCAGCATCCCCGGCGAACCCAGCGGCCACCTCACCGACGACACCTACGACTGGCTGCGCGGCGTCCTCGCCGACGCCCCCGCCGACGACCCGATCCTGCTGGCGCTGCACCATCCGCCCGCCCACCTCTACAGCCCGGTCGTCGACGAGATCGCCCTCGCCGACCCCGGCCGCCTGGCCGAACTCGTGGCCGCCGACGACCGTATCCTCGCCGTCCTCACCGGCCACGCCCACTCCGCCGCCACCACCACCTTCGCCGGCAAACCCCTCCTCGTAGCGCCGAGCACCGCGTCGGTCCTCGGCGGCGAATGGGAATTGGCGCTGCCCGACCGCGTGATGGACTACGCGCCGGACCCGGCCGTCGCGTTGCACGTCATCGATGAAAATCACGCCCTGACAACACATTTCCGCAGTGTGCCGATGGGTGGATGGATCGGCGTCGCGCCGTACTGAGGGTCAGGGCATGAGCTGATCGTCACAGGTGGTCTCAGCAGCGGACACCGATTCACCAGATATCGGTCCAGACCGGTCTTTTGGGGATCTCGAGGATGGCCGACTTCTTGTGGACCACCACTGGCAGGGTCGCCCCTGCGTGCAGCTGTTCGACCATTGCGCGGGCTCGGGATTCGCGGAATTGGTGGTAGAAGTATTCCTTTCGCACGCGGACCTCGTCGCCTGTGTCCGGGTGCACGAACCGGGTTTCGATCCGCACGCGCCACAGATCGAAGCCGAAGAAGGCGCGGCTGTGCTTGCATCGCAGGTCGGATTCGACCACGACGGCTTCCACCGGGCTCCCGACGCGGCGCACGTAGTCGCGGCGCAGCCGCCATGCCACGCTCAGGAGCAGCATCCAGGCGGGGATCCCCAGGAGCGCGCTCGCGGGGAGAACGAGCACTGTGGCGAGGTCCGGACCGAACAGGTCGGCCAGCGCCCCAACGAGCTTCACGGTGCCGGCCATGAAGAAGAACGCCGCGACCGGAACACCCAGGGTCCACACCAGCGCCATCGGCCCGATCAACGGCTTCGTCCGTCCCACACCCACTCCTCGCCTGAACGCAACTGACGCCGAATCCTATGGCTCGGCGCCGTTTGCCGGGCACGAGCACGAGCGCGGCTTTGCCGGAATACAGCGCGCACTGCCGAGGTTGATCGGGTGCCGCGACGAAAGGTGTCTGCCATGACGACGAACGAGCCGGTATCGCTGTACGGATTCCTCACCCCGAAGCCCGGGCGCTCCGAAGCTCTCCGGGCGCTGCTCATCGAGCTCGTCGAGCCGTCCCGCAGCCACGACGGGAACCTCGAATACCACCTGCACGAGCAGCAGGACGGTCGCTTCTTCCTGTACGAGGTGTGGCGGACACAGGATGACTTGGATCGGCACAACGCGACACCGCTACTCCAGCGTTTCCTGGAGGCGGTCCCCGAACATCTCGCTGCCGCGCCTGAAACCCTCCCGGGAAGGATGCTGAGCCCCTACCCGGCGTGAGGATGCCTCATGCGCAAGCGGTTTAAGCAGACCCGTCGACCGACACCAGCGACGGCGCACGCTCGAGGGGTGGCTCGCGGAGCTGCGTCACCGCTGCGGATCACGCAGCGTCACGCATGGCCCGCTCCGCTGAGGTCGGATAGCGGTCGACGTACTCCTGGCCCGTCAATTTCTGGATCGCTGCCATCAACTCGTCGGTCGCCGCACGCCATGCGTTCGGGTTGGACGCCGCTCCAGCCCACCTGGTGACGTCGATCGGTGCCCCGATACGGATCTCCACCCTGCCGCGGCGCCAGCCTCGTTTACCGGGCCGGTTGATCGATCGGGTACCGACGATGCCGACGGGAACGACTGAGCAGTCTTCCTGAAGCGCGACTCGCATCGCGCCGGTTCGCCCGCGGTGGAGTCGCCCATCCGGCGACCGTGTTCCCTCGGGATAGATCGCCCACACAGCACCATCTTTGAGGATCCGCGCGCTGCGGCCAGTGCCTCGTCCGCTGCGGCCGCACCCTCTCGGCTGATCGGAATCTGTCCGGTGAGGCGGCACAGGGTTCCGTGGAGCCGTGCTCCGGGGCCGCCGCGGCCGAAGTATTCGCTCTTGGCCACGGAGGTGAGTCGCCGGGGCAAGGCGGCGCACAGCACGAGGCTATCGATCGTCTCCCACGGTGCACCGCGCCACCACTTCCCGACCTACGCGAACCTACTCGCCGCGATCGCCCGTGAAGGGATCGAGGATCTCGATCGCATCATCACCGATAGCCTCGCGATAGCGGACCCACGTGCCGCGTTGATGCGGGCCTGCCAGGGCGTGGTCGACTTCGCGATCCAGCGGCCCGCGATGTTCGAACTCATCGCGCGGCACGACCTGCTGGGCGGGGCGGGGGGCAACCTGCGCGCAACGACCGGTCAGTGGCTGGTCGCCCTGACCGAGCGCTTACGCGAAGCGCGGCCCGACGCAGAACTGGCTCATGCCCTCGCCTTGTGGGCCGGGGTCCAAGGCCTCGGCGTCATGCTCGGACGTCGGGGGGCAGAGGCGATCACACCGCAGAAGGTCGAGCCGAATGCGGTTCTCGCCGTTCTGCTTGCGGGGGCGCTCGGCGACGGCTGACCTCGCGCATAGACGACAATCAGTTCAGCACTCGAACGTGCTGCCTGCGATACGCCGCGGGCGTCGTCCCCGTCCACCGCTTGAACGCGTAGATGAATGTCGATGCCTCCGCATACCCCAGTCGAATCGCCACGTCACTCACCGAAAGTGGTGTGGTGCTGAGCATTTCCTCGGCCAATGCGCGGCGCATTTCGTCCAGTAGTGCGCGGTAGCTGGTGCCTGCGGCGTCGAGGTGGCGGCGCAGGGTGCGGGTGCTCATGTTGAGATCGCGGGCTACGGCGTCGATTCCGGGTGGGGCGGCCAGGCCGTCGGTGCCGCCGTGCGGGATGAGGCGGGAGCGGACTTCGGCGGCTATGCCGGTGCGGGCGCGGCGGCGGTGGACGAGGTCGCGGCATTGGGCCAGGCAGATGGCGAGGGTGTGTTCGTTGGCTTGTGGGAGGGGTTGGTCGAGGGTGCGGGGGTCGATGGCGAAGAGGTTCTGGGGGCGGTTGAAGCGGGGGCGTACCACTGTCACTTCGGCGATGCGGTCGGCGTAAACCGGTTCGGGGAACGTGAATTCGGCTCTGGTGAGCGGCATGTGGCGGCCGACGAGATCGCTCAGCACCTGGTGCATGGCCGTCACGTCGCGTTCGATGAGGAACTGGCGGACGTCGGCGGGGACGGATTCGGCGTGGATCCAGCCGACGAATTCATCGTCGAGCATTTCGGCCACCGGCAGGCAGAAGGTGAAGCTCAGATCCAGGTAGCGCAGGGCGAAGGCGATGGCCTCGCCGAGGGTCGGGCTGCTGATACAGGCGAAGCCGAAGATGCCGAAGGTGGTGATCCGATAACGGCGGCCGACCTCGACGCCGAGCGCCGGCCGATCCGGCAGCGCCCGGACCAGGTTGCGGACCACCGTCAGCTCGGTCCGCGCATCGATCTGGGCGTCCGGATCGCGCAGGGTCCGTTCGGTCAGTCCGGTCCCGTCGAGCATCCGCTCGACGGGAACCCCGTGCTCACCGGCGTAACCGGTGAGCAGCGCCACGCTGGCCACACCGCGCGGGAAATCCCAATCGCGTACCGGACTGTCCACCATGGCCAACAGTATGGCCGAAAGTGTCGATTACCAGGACAACTCCGCGCAACGCCGGGCACAGTCGGGGGTTTCGACCTGGAGGGTGGCGTGGCTGATGTGGAACCGCTCGGCCAGCACGTGCTGGGCGGCGCGCAGCACCTGGTCGCCACTGGCGCCGTCGGCGGTGGTGATGTGCGCGGAGGCGACCTCCATTCCGGAGGTGAGGGTCCACACGTGCAGATCGTGCACGTCGGCCACGCCCTCGACGGCACCGAGTTCGGCGGCGACCTGTTCGACGTCGAGTTCCTCGGGGCTGTGCTGGAACAGGATCCGCAGCGACCGCTTGGCCAGCACGTAGGTGCGTGGCAGCACCCACAGTCCGATCGCGACACCGATGATCATGTCCGCGTAGCGCCAGCCGGTGGTGATCGTGACGGCCGCCGACAGCAGCACACCGAACGAGCCGATCATGTCGGCGAACACCTCGAGGTAGGCGCCGCGCACGTTCAGGCTCTCCTTGGCACCGGAGCGCAGCAGCAGGAAGGACGCGATATTGGCCAGCAGGCCGACCACGCCGACGATCAGCACCGGCCACCCCGGCACCTCCGGCGGTTCACCGATGCGCGCCAGCGCCTCGTAGAGCACATACCCGGCCACCACGAACAACAGCACCGCATTGGCCAGCGCCGCGATCACCTCGGCCCGGTAGTAGCCGAAGGTGCGGGTATAGGTGGGGCGACTGCGCCGCGCCAGCAGAATGGCCGAGAGCGCCATCCCGATGCCCACCACGTCGGTGAGCATGTGCGCGGCATCCGACAGCAGCGCCAGCGAACCGGTCGTGAACGCCACCGCGAACTCGACCAGCATGAATGCGGCGCCGATGGCCAGCGCCAGCGCCAGCCGGCCCAGATACTTCCCGGACGCGCTCTCCGGCGCTATCCCATGCGAATGATCATGTCCCACACCTGACAACATATGCGTACATGCGCATGGATGCAACACCTTCGATCCGGGCTGGCAGACTTGTGCCGTGAGTGATGTGTCCACCGACTCGGCCCCGCGCGGCGAACACGGCCCGCTACGGCCGATCGAGCTGGCCACCGGCGCCGTCCTCGGCGGGGTCACCGTCGGACTGGTGACGATCGGTTCGGTGGTCCCCCTGGCGTCGGCCCTGCAACTGGTCGCGGCCGTCCCGCTCGGGCTGCTGGCGCATCGCTACCGCTTCCGCGCCGTGCTCACCACGACCATCGCGGCCGCGCTGGTCACCTTCGTCGCCGCCGGATTGCTCCCGGCCACCGGCATGGCGGCCTCGGCCACCATCGGCGGCATCATCGGCGGGGTCAAACGCCGAGGTGGCGGCATCATTGCCGTGCTCGGACTCGCGCTGCTCGCCGGTTTGGGGTGGGCGGCGTTTTCCATCGGGTTCCTGCTGGTGTTCTCCCAAGCCCGCGACCTGCTGTTCGACACTATCCGCAATACCTCCGAAGGTGTGAAGGACCTGGCCGGGCGGGCGCCGCAATTGGAACCCCTCGGCAACGGCGTCGCCGATGTGACCGAAGTGGTGCTGCGCTTCTGGTGGATCTACGTCGGTGGCGGCGTGCTGATCGGCACCGTGCTCACCGCCCTCATCTCCTGGTTCGTTCTGGGATCGGTCCTGGATCGGCTGGCCTGGCTGCCCGGCACCGATCGGCTCGACGCCCCCGCCGACGACCGGCCGGTAGCGCCGCTGCCGGTGACCATGCGCGCAGCCGGATACCGCTATCCGGGCGCGCACACCGACGCGCTGGCCGGCATCGATCTCACCGTCGACGTCGGCGAATTCGTCGCGGTGGTCGGCCACAACGGCTCCGGTAAATCGACGCTGACCCGGCTGCTGGCCGGGCTGCCACCGACGTCGGGTGCCGTCGAGCGTCCCGGCTCGGCCGGGCTCGGACATCTCGGCGGCACCGCGCTGGTCCTGCAACGACCGGAGAGCCAGACCCTCGGCGTGCTGGTCGCCGATGACGTGGTGTGGGGCCTGCCTGCCGAGCTGGCCGAGCAGGTCGATGTCGAGGGGCTGCTGCGCGAGGTCGGGCTCGACGGTATGGGCGAGCGGGAAACCGCGGCGCTGTCCGGCGGCCAGCAGCAGCGGCTCGCCGTCGCGGCGGCCCTGGCGCGGCGGCCCGCGCTGCTCATCGCCGACGAGGCGACCTCGATGATCGACCCGGACGGCCGCCGTGAACTGGTCGCGCTGCTGGCCGAGCTGCCGAAACGGCACCGGATGGCCGTGGTCCTGGTGACCCACCACGAGGCCGATGCGGCCGCCGCCGATCGCGTCGTGCATCTGTCCGGTGGCCGTGCCGTGCAGCACCTGCCCGGCTGGCCCAAACCGCGCCACGATCTGCGCCGGCGACCAATGGGCGAGCCGATCATGCAGTTGCGCGATATCCGCCACACCTACAACCGGGGCACGCCGTGGCAGGCGCCGGCGCTGCACGGCGTCGACCTGACGGTGCGGCGTGGTGAGGCGCTGCTCGTGGTCGGCGGCAACGGCTCGGGAAAGTCGACGCTGGCCTGGATCATGGCCGGACTGATCAAGCCGAGCGCGGGCCGGTGCGAGTTGTCCGGCAAACCGGTCAGCTCCCAGATCGGCCGGGTCGAGCTGGCATTCCAGCATTCCCGGCTGCAACTCCAGCGACAGACCGTCGGCGCCGAGATCGCCGATTGGGGCGGGCGCGCCACCGGTTCCGGCGCGGTGGGGCGGGCCCTGGACGCGGTCGGTTTGGATCGCGCGCTGGCCGCCCGGTCGATCGAGGAACTCAGCGGCGGGCAGGCCAAACGCGTGGTGCTCGCCGCGATCGTGGCCAGCCGGCCGCAGGTGGTGGTGCTGGACGAGCCGCTGGCCGGGCTGGACCCGGAGGGCCGCGCCGATATCGTCGACCTGCTCGCCCGGCTGCGGGATTCGGGGCTGACGCTCATCGTCATCTCGCACGATGTCGAGGATGTGGCCGCGATCTGCGATCGGACGGTGCATCTGCGCGACGGCCGGATCGCCGAATCGGTGCACGCGGTGTCCGACACGGTGCGGCAACCCGCCGAGACCACCCACCCACAGGCCTTACCCGGCACCGCGTGGCGGATGGAGCAGGGAGGACAGCCATGAGCCTCGTGTTGCTGCGACAGGTCCCCGTGCAGAGCCCCATCCACCGGCTCTGGGCCGGAACCAAGATGATCGGGGTCTTCCTGATCAGCGTGGTGCTGATGCTGTGGCCGACCTGGCCGGTGCTCGGCATCATGACCGGATTCCTGGTGCTGGTCGGGGTGCTCGCCCGGCTGCCGCTCGGCACGCTGCCACGGCTGCCGTGGTGGTTCTGGGGGCTCGCCGCGATCGGCGCGCTGGTCAATGTGCCGGTCGGCGGTGCCGCGGTGCTGCGCTTCGCGCAGGTACTGGTGTTCAGCCTGATCCTGGTGGCCGCCTCTTTCCTCATCGCCTGGACCACACCGATGAGTGAGATCGCGCCCGCGCTGGCCAAGCTCGGCGCGCCCCTGCGCAAACTGCGTGTTCCCGTGGACGAGTGGGCGATAGTCGTCGCGCTGACGTTGCGTGGACTGCCCTTGCTCATCGACGAGATCCGGGTGCTGCATGCCGCGCGGCGCCTGCGCCCCAAGGACGATCTGCTGCATCGCGCCGCCGACAACGGGCTCATCGATATCCTGACCGCCGCCATGGCGGTATCCACCCGCCGCGCAGGCGAATGGGGTGAGGCGATCACCGCGCGTGGCGGCACCGGGCAGCTCACCGCCAACCCGGGCTCGCCCCGCCGCGCCGACGCGGTCGCGCTGCTCATGGTGGTCGCGGTATGCCTCGGTTCCGTCATGATCGACTTGCTGTTGCTGTGACACACTGAAGGCCGATCGGCCCGGATCACGGCACCGGCGAATTCGATGGAACCGAATGCAGGCCGGCCGCGTCGAAATGGATATACGGACCGAGTCTGGCGAACAGGGGTAGGCGATGAATGACGACCGCGAGGCCATGCGCTCACGCAACGACGCGTTGCGCGCGCAGGTCGGCGACATGCTCGAGACCTTCGAACGGCAGCGCCAGGATCTGGCCGCGGCCCAGCAGCGCATCGCCACCGCGCAGGTCACCGCGTGGTCGTCGGACAATCTGGTCCGGGTGACGAGCAATGCCGCGGGCATCCCGCTCGACGTGCACATCGAACCGGAGGCGTTCAAACGCTCCACCCCCGAACGGCTGAGCCGCTCGATCACCGAGGCCGTGCAGGCCGCCGCCCGCGAAGGCGTGCAGGTCTCGCAGCAGGCCTTCGCCTCCGTCGAAGCCGCCGCCGACGAGATGCCCGATCTGCCCGATCTGGTCCCCGGCGCGCCGAGCATCCGCGACCTGGTCGACAAGCTGATCCCGGAACCGCCCGTCGTGCAGGACGCCCCGCCGCCGCCGTCCGCGCAAGCCCCCCTCGATGACGAGGACGAAGACGAGTACTACCGCAACCGCAGCTATCTGGACGGGGGCCGTTGATGAGTACGTTGAAGGCAGATCCGGAAGCGATCAAGGCCACCGAGCCGGGGTTCCAGAGCCTGGCCACCCAGGTGGCCGATGCCCTGAGCGCCCTGAAGTCCGCGCTGGACGCCGAAGGAGAATGCTGGGGCGGCGACGAGATCGGCCAGAGCTTCGCGGGCAACTACACCCCCGGCGCCGAGAAGGCGCTGAAGGCGGTCGAAATTCTCAGCACCACACTGTCCGCGATGGGCACCGGTGCCACGAATACGGCCACCTCGCTGGAGAGCCAGGACAAGGCGATCGCCGACGCCCTCGGCAAGAGCGAATAGCCGATCCCTCCATCACGGTTCCCCATAGCCTCGCGCTATAACGGGCGGCAGGTTTGGTACTGACCCAAACCTGAACCGATACCCGTAAATCCATCGTGGCAAACCAGTAACCGGTTGTAACGTGGCGTCCGGGAGAGCTGTCCACTTGATCACAAGGTGCCGCACGTGGGGCGGGGAAGTTTCACAGCGCGCGGTGCGTTCGGTAGGGAACCTGATGAAGATGGGAACAACAGAATGATTTTCCGCAAAATCGCCGCGTTGGTGGTGCCGGTAGCGGCCGCCATCGTGGTCGGCACAGGCACCACCCATGCACAGCCGGCCGCGGCACCCGTACCCGACATCGGCTACGAGGCGAAGCTGGTCGGCGACCGCATCATCACCACGCTGACCGGGGGTACATTCGAAGTCGCCGGTAACACGGTGAATATCAAGGACTCCGCGGGGAACACGGCGGTCAGCATGCCGCTGGCTTTCCGGCAGGACGGGCTGGAATTCCCGATGCCGCACATGGTGCGGGATGAGGGCCGAGTGCTCGAGTTGACGGCGGTCAAGGACTACACGCGAGCCCGCCCCGTTCCGGTAACGCCGGTGGCGTCGCTCGAAGAGAACCAGCGAGCACAGGATGCGTTCCTGGCTCAGTTCGGAATTGCGACGGCGGTTGGTGGATTCATCGGGCTCGTCATCGGCGCTGCGGCGGGTCTATTGCTGGGCTGCGGTGCAACTGCCTGTGTCATCTCGCCGGCCACCATCGTCGCGGGCGCAGGAATCGGAAGCATTATCGGAACGTTGGTCGTCGGCGGTCCCACGCTGATCATCGCCGGTATCGACCTCATCAACACACTCACCGCCCCGCCGGGCACCACCAAGTGGATGGACCAGACCGGCAGGAACTGACCTACCGGAAACCACTACGCCACTGGGCCGATCGCGCAACCACGCGATCGGCCCAGTTCCGTTTGCTGATCGGGATTTCCGCGCTCAGCCCTGCTGCTTGCGCACCGCGTTCTTCGCGGCTTCCTGCGCGGTGTCGACCTTGTCGGCGTACTTACCGCCGGTCTTCTGGTCGACGATGTCACCGGCCTTGTCGATCACCGAATCGACCTTGTCGGCGTTCTTCGCCGCCAGGTCCATCGCCTTACCGGCCAGGTTCTTGAAATCCACGTGCACTCCTCGGGTCGAGCCGCGTTCGAATCGCGATCACCGTACCCGCGCGCACGGCGTCCGCGCGGATACAGCAGATGCGATTGGATCACATCGGATGCCTGTTTGCCCGGCTGTTGCCGAGTGGTTTCGCACACGCATCGGTGCGCCGCTCGCGCCGAACATGGCGCAGCTCAGCCGGAGCGCCCCAACCACGCCGGATGCCACAGCCGTCCGCTGTCGGTCCAGTTCATGAACCGAACCGTGCCGGAGATCTCCGGGGTCACCCAGGTGGCGTCCTTGGTTTCCTCACGCGACATCTCGTTGACGAACGGGCTGGTTTTGCGGCGACGCCGCTGGAGTTTCGCGGCCAACGCACGCATTTCGTCCTCGCTGAATCCGGTGCCCACCCGGCCGACGTAGATCAGTTTGCCGTCGTCGGGAATGCCGACCAGCAGCGACGCGAATGGCCGCGCCGCACTGGCCCGGAACCCGCCGACGACCACCTGCTGGGTTTGCCAATTGCGCTGTTTGACCCAGGAATGCCCGCGCTTACCCGGCAGATACACCGAGTCCCTGCGCTTGGCGACGACGCCTTCGGCCCCGACCTCGCGGCTGACGTTCAGCGCGTCCTCGCCGGAGCCTTCGAGCTGCGGCGGCACCGATAGGGCGGGTGTGGTCGCGGCGAGCGCCTCGAGCACGTGCCGCCGGTCGCTGTAGCGTTTGCGGATGAGCGAGGTGCCGTCGAGGTACAGCAGGTCGAAGGCGACGAACTCGGCGCGGCGGGTATCGGCTTGCAGCAGCGCGAGATTGGCGACGCCATCGGCATCGAACACCACGGCCTCACCGTCGAGCACCACGCGATGATCGGCCAGGTCGTCGGCGAGGGCGGCGACATACGGATAACGGTCGGTGACGACGGTGCCCGCGCGGCTGCGCAACGTCGGTGTGCCGTAATCGAATTCGAGGATCAGCCGGTAGCCGTCCCATTTCGTTTCGAAGGCCCATTCCTTCGGATCGAGGCCGGCGACCTCGCCGGTGGTGGCGAGCATCGGGGAGAGGCCGCGCGGTAATTCGGCGCCACCGGATCGTTCGGCGGGCCGATCGCCGGTGGGCTCCGACTGGCGTGAACCCGGCGCCGCTCGCTGCCCCGTAGTCGAGCTCGCTGCCCCGTCACCGTCGCCGGGCTGCTCCCGCATGAGATGCATCAACCAGTTCTTGCCGCCAGTCCGGATCAGCGCGAATCGACCTTGTAATCGCTCCCCCCGCATCACCACGATCACCTCGTCGTCACGCCACTTCTCGGCCTCATAGGTGCCCGAATCCCAGATCGTCATCGTTCCGGCCCCGTACTCGCCCTTCGGGATGGAACCGTGGAAGTCCAGGTACTCCAGCGGATGGTCCTCGGTGTGGACGGCGAGGCGGTTCTCCTTGGTATCGGTGGGCGGGCCTTTCGGCACGGCCCACGACACCAGCACACCGTCGCGTTCCAGCCGCACATCCCAGTGCAGCCTGCGTGCGTGATGCTCCTGGATGACGTACCGGTTGCCGGGTCCGGGCGTGGGCGGATGCTCGGGAACGGGTTCCGGCGTGCGCGAGGGATCACGCATGGACCGATACACGCTCAACGGGTCCGGGCGCTGCGCACCGGCTTGCGAGATCGGCGGGTCGAGACCGGCCAGCAGATCGCCGTCGTCCTGGAAGCGCGCGAGCACCTCGTCGAATCGCAGGTGCCGCAACGACTCCCGGTCTTCGATCTCCTCCCAACTACGCGGTGCGGCGACGTTCGGCTGCGCGCGGCCACGCATGGAGTACGGCGCGATGGTGGTCTTGGCCGGATTGTTCTGGCTCCAGTCCAGGAACACCTTCCCGGTGCGCACCTTCTTCGCCATCGTCGCGGTGACGAGATCCGGATGAATCTTCTCGAGGTTGGTGGCGACCTGTTTGGCGACGGTGGACGCGCCACCGGGGCTCAGCACCCGATCCAACGGCACGTACAGGTGAATTCCCTTGCTACCGCTGGTCACCGGGAACGCGCGCAACCCGATCTCGGCGACCATATCGCGCACCTCGAGCGCCACCGTCGCGCATTCGGCCAAACCTACTTCCGGGCCAGGGTCCAGATCGAAGACCAGCCTGGTGGCCGGCCCCATCTGGTCGCCGTCGAAACGCCATTGCGGCACATGCACTTCCAGCGACGCCTGCTGCCCGATCCAGGCGAGTCCGGCTTCGGAATCGATCAGCGGATAGGTGACCGTGCGATCGGAATGGCGCATCGCGCGCCGCGGCAGCCAATCGGGTGCGTGTTCGGCGAGATTCTTCTCGAAAAACGAGGGCTCCTCGACGCCGTTGGGCCAGCGTTTCCTGGTGACGGGGCGTCCGGCCACATGCGGCAGCATGGCGGGGGCGATCGCCGTGTAATAGGCGATGACCTCGCCCTTTGTGGTCCCGGATTCCGGGTAGAGCACCTTGTCCAGGTTGCTCAGTTCGATTGTGATGACTGGCTCGCCCGCCGCATCGCGGAAACTGCGGCGTGCCCCGTTGTCCGTGGCCCGGCGGCGGGAACCGGCGTTCATCCGGTTCCCGCCGCGCTCGGCCTGCGGACAGTCATTGCCCTGCGGGCGGTCTCGGCTCGATCAGGCCTGCGGTGGCACCTGGCCGCCGCCCGGCTGCTGGCCCGGCTGCTCCGGCGGCACGACCTTCTTCGCGGCTTCCTTGCCCTTCTGGATCTTGTCGGAGTACTTGCCCTTGGTCTTCTGATCGATGAACTCGCCACCCTTGTCGATGGCGTCATTGATCTTGTCCGCGTTCTTCGCCGCGGCCTCCTGACCCTTGCCGACCAGGCCCTTCAAGGTGTCCAACAGACTCATATGTCCTACGTCCTTCCTTGTGCGGTCGTTCGAGGTGTTCACCCGATATCTTTCCACCACAACTGCCCGGACGGCAGGTCATCGGGATCCAGCCGCTCCCCCGGCTTCGGGACCGCCACCGTGGTGCCGGCCGCCCGTGCCGCCGTCACCATCCGCTGCACCGGCTCCGACCATCCGTGGAAGGCCAGATTGAACGTCGCCCAGTGGATCGGGACCAGCAGGCCGTGGGCGGGATCGCCGGCACACAGATCGGCGTGCGCGCGCACCGCCTCTTCCGGATTCATGTGCACATCGGTCCAGCGTTCGTCGTAGGCGCCGATCGGCAGCAGCGTCAGATCGAAGGGACCGAGCGTGGTACCGGCCTCGGCGAAGGCCTTGGTGTAGCCGGTGTCGCCGCCGAAATACACGCGGCGAGTGGGGCCGGCCAGCGACCACGAGGCCCACAGCGTGGTGTTGCGGATCAGGCCGCGGCCGGAGAAATGCCGCGCCTCCACACAGGTGATCGTCAGATCCTCGCCGTCGCGGGCACGACCCAGCTCCGACAGAGAAATCGAACCGCCCCAATCCAATTCGACGATCCGCTGATCGGGCACACCCCAGTGCCGCAGATGCGCGCCGATGCCGACAGGCACCACGAACGGTGCGCTCTGCCCGGCCACCAGCGCCCGCACGGTGGCGGCGTCGAGATGGTCGTAATGGTCGTGGGAGATGATCACCGCGTCCACCGGCGGCAGCTCCGACAGCGGAGCGGGCACCGGATGCAGCCGGGCCGGACCCACCAGCGGGGAGGGCGAGACCCGCTCGCTCCACACCGGATCGGTGAGGATGCGGTAGCCGTCCACCTCGATCAACGCCGTCGCGTGCCCGTACCAGGTGACGGCCAGATCGGCCGCCTGCGCGGGCAGCTGCGGCGTCACCAGCGGCACCGGCCGCGCCGGGCGTCCGGCATGGCGCTGGGTGAGGAACGAGCGCAGCAGCGACGGCGCCGCACCCGGCGCGATCTGGCTGCTCGGCTCGGTGTTGTGGAACTGCCGGTTGCGGTAGCTGGTGGCGCCGGTCGCGTACGGCTGGATCGCCGAGATCGAGGCACCCATCGCGGTGGGCAGACCCCATACCGCCCGCGCCACCCAGGTGAGGCCGAGCGCGCCCGCGGCGCCGGTGGCGATCCGTCGTATGCGCATCATCGCCCCTGGAATTTCGCCGCGCGCTTCTCTTGCCTGGCCAGCCGGCCCTCTTGGGCATCGGCGCTGGTCCACGCCGCTTCCAGAGCCTCGCGCTGTTGCGCGTTCTCCGGGTCGCGGGTGCCGTCGTCGTTGAGCACCAGCTTGAGATGGCGTAGCGATAGCGGCGCCAGTTCCGCGATGGATTTCGCCCAGGCCTGCGCGTCGGCCAGCGTGCCGATGCGATTGGCGAACCCGAAGCCGTAGGCGTCCTCGGCCGATACCGATTCCGCGCCAAGCAGGATGGTGCGGGCCGGGCCGCCACCGATCAGCGAGACCAGCCTGCGTACCGTCCACCGATCCACGGTGATGCCGAGCTTGGCGGCCGGAATGGCGATATACGAATCCGGCTCGAGGACCCGCAGATCCGAGGCCAGAGCCAGCTGAACACCCGCACCGAGGGCGGCGCCGTTGATCGCCGAGATCACCGGGACCGGCGCCGATTCGATGGTGTGCAGCATCTCGAGAAGCCTGTCCAAGAACTCCTCGGAGTACACCCCGCCCAGATCCGCGCCCGCGCTGAAGATCGGCCCTCGGCCGGTGAGCACGATGACCCGTGCCTGCTCGGCGGCATCGATCACCGCATCACGCAGCTGCGTGACCAGCTCGATGTTCAGGGCGTTGCGGCGCTCCTCGCGCTGTAATTCGATGGTGACGACGTCACCATCGCGGCTGACACCGAGCATGCTTCCTCCCCAGCTGAACGAAATCCGACTGTTGAGTTCATGCTGCCACAGGAGCTGACACAGTCCGGGCGTGGCGCGAATGTGTGCGGTCACAGTGAGCGCCGATGGCCGGGCGCGGAGCGCGCCAGGCAGCCGGGCGACGCGATGCGGGGACGGATACGCATAGCATCGGACACTGTGCTGCCCGATCAGACGACGACCTCCGGCGATCCGGATTCCCAGCCGGTAGTGGCGGATTATCCGATTCTGGTGATCGGCGCCGGGCAGGCCGGGTTGTCCGCGGGGTATCACCTGCGCAGGCGTGGACTCGAGCCCGAACGCGACTTCCTGATCGTCGATCACGCGCCCGGCCCCGGTGGCGCCTGGCAGTTCCGCTGGCCCTCGCTCACGTTGACCACGGTGAACCGGGTGCACGATCTGCCCGGGATGTCGTTCGCGGAGACGCTGCCCGACGGCTCGGAGTCCGCACCCGCCGCGACCGCCGTCCCTCGTTATTACGAGCTCTACGAAAAGCGGTTCGACCTGCGGGTGCGCCGACAGGTGACGGTCAAGGTCGTCTGCGATCGCCGGGCGCACGGCGACAAAGCCCATGGACCGGCGGATAGCCCCGGCACGGATCGCAATGGCGTGCTGCACGTGGAAACCGATTCGGCGGGCACCATCCGGGTTCGCGGCCTGATCAACGGCACCGGCACCTGGGAGCATCCATTCATCCCGCGCTACCCGGGCGCGGACACCTTCGCCGGACGGCAACTGCATACGCGCGACTATCAGACGGCCGGCGAGTTCGCGGGCAAACACGTCGTCGTGGTGGGCGGCGGCATCTCGGCGGTCCAGTTGCTCGACGAGATCTCCCAGGTCACCACGACAACCTGGGTCACCCGCACAGAACCGAAGTTCCGGGAGACACCGTTCGCCGAGGACGACGGCAGGCGCGCGGTCGCCATCGTGGAAGACCGGGTGCGGCGCGGATTGCCGCCCGGCTCGGTGGTGTCGGTGACCGGCCTGCCGCTCGACGACCGGCTGCGCGCCGCACGGGCGCGCGGCGTGCTGCACCGGCTGCCGATGTTCGATCACATCGAACCCGATGGTGTGCGCTGGGCCGATGGAACCTTCCAGCCCGCGGATGTGATTCTGTGGGCGACCGGGTTCCGGAGCGCGCTCGACCATCTCGCGCCGCTGCGGCTGCGCGGCCCGGGCGGCGGGATCACCATGACCGGGCGGCTGGCCACGCAGGTCGCCGTCGATCCGCGCGTACATCTCATCGGGTACGGGCCGTCGGCCAGCACCATCGGCGCCAATCGGGCCGGGCGGGCGGCGGCGGTCGAACTCACCCAGTACTTGGGCGTGGGTAGCCGCTAGCCGACGCTCTCCGGAGCAGCTGGATCACGGCTGACACCAGCCCAGCAGTCGCCCACGGAGTGGGCAGCGAGCCGCTAGTCCAGGCCGGCGGCGAAGGTCGAGGGATCCGGGCCGACTCGACCGCCGTCGTCGAGGGCGCTGATCGCCGCCATCTGCTCACCGGACAGTTCGAAACCGAACACATCGAAGTTCGAGACGATGCGCGACGGCGTCACCGACTTCGGGATCACGATATTGCCCAGTTGCAGATGCCAGCGGATGATCACCTGCGCGGGGGTGCGGTCGACGGCGGCGGCGATCTCGGTGATCACCTCGTTGTCGAGCAGCGTGCCCTGGCCGAGCGGGCTCCACGCCTCGGTCGCGATCGCGTGTTCGGCATGGTATTCGCGCAGCTCACGCTGGGTGAGGCGAGGGTGGAGCTCGATCTGGTTGACGGCGGGGATCTCGCCGGTCTCCCCGATCACCCGCTCCAGATCCGGGATCCGGAAGTTCGACACCCCGATCGAACGCACCCGGCCGTCGGCCTTGAGCGCCTTGAACGCCTTGAAGGTGTCGACGAAGCGATCCGCGGACGGCGCGGGCCAGTGGATCAGATACAGGTCGAGGTAGTCCAGGCCGAGCCGCTGCATGCTGGCGTCGAAGGCACGCAACGTGGAGTCGTAGCCCTGTTCGGAGTTCCACAGCTTGGTGGTCACGTAGATCTCGTCACGGGGAATCCCGGACTGGCGGATCGCCCGGCCGGCGCCCTCCTCGTTGCCGTAGATCGCCGCGGTGTCGATGCTGCGGTACCCGGCCTCCAAGGCGGCCGTGACCACGGGAAACACATCGTCGGCCGGAACTTGGAACACCCCGAACCCGAGCTGCGGGATCACGTTCCCGTCGTTGAGCACGATCGAGGGAATGGCGCAGGTCTCGCTTCTGAAGGTCACGGATTCGACGGTAGAAGCGCCGGGGCCCATGGTCAACGAGCAGCCGGTACGTGTTGACACCGACTTGACGAACTGTTGGGTTTTTACAACACTATGTTGTGTGAGCCCAGTAAGAAGAGGGGAAACCCTCCCGATCTACAACCGGATCGCGGTACTGCGCGCCGAGCATCGGATGAGCCGGGCCGCGCTGGCCGAGGCGGTGAACGTCAATGTGCAGACCATCGGTGCGCTCGAACGTGGCGATCACTATCCGAGCCTCGACCTGGCCCTGCGCATCTGCGACGTGTTCGACCTGCCCGTCGAGGCCGTGTTCTCGCGCACCGAGTTCGGGCCGCTGTCGGCCGAGCTCTACCCCCGGACGAAAGGACAGACATGACCAACGCCACCACCGGTCTGCTCGACCGCTACCAGGAATATCGAGTCCGGCGCTGGCTGGTCCAGGAGGAACGGACCGCCGGGATGCTGCCCGGCTGGCGCACCCAGCGGCGGCGGCGCATGCTCGTCGTCGTCGTGACGGCGACGTTGATCGTGCTCGCGGTCGCCGGACTGCTCTGCGCATTCGGCCTCACCTGGGCCGCACTGCTCACCCTGCCCGCCGCCGTCGTGTTCATGATCTCCTGGGTCATGTTGCGCATCGCGTCCAATCGCCAGGACCACGCGCCCGAGGAAGTGCTGGATGAACTGGAGATCGCCGAACGCAACAAGGCGCACTCGGCGGGCCTGTCACTCACCCAGATGCTCACGCTGCCGCCGCTGATGTTCCTGATCTTCTCGGGCGCGATCGTTCCCGAGGCCGACGCCTTCCGGACCGCGTACGCCGGTGGAGTGATGATGCTCGCGGCACTGCTCGCGGGTGGGTGCGCGCCGGCGATGATCCTGGGCTGGAATCGGCCGGACCCCGAGCCGGAGGGCTGAGGCGGAGGCCGGTGAGAGGTCGGTCGCTGAGAATCGACCGGATTCGATATCCGCCAGCCGCGAAGCACCCTCCAGAACCGCCGACCGTCCACTGGGGTCCGTAGCCCGGTGACCATGGCCGACGAGGCCGATGCCGCAGGGTTGCGAGCACGGCGCGGTCGCCCCCGGCGAACGCACTCGGACTCGCCGAAGGTCAACCGGTGTGCGGGAGACCGAGTCGGCGGTAGCGCAGGTGTCGGGCCGCCCGCAGCTCATCCAGCGGCGTGGCGCGAAGGCCCGCCAGCTCGGAGCCGATGGCGGCGACCATACGGCGGGCGAACTCGATGGGTTCGTCTGCCGCATCAGGCTTTTCGGCGACGATGCGGTCGGCGATCCCGGCGGCTCGCAGGTCGGCGGCCCGGATGCCTTGGGAGCGGGCCAGTTCCGGAGCGTGCTCGGTATCGCGGTGCACGATCGCGCTCGCGCCCTCCGGCGGCAGCGGGGCGAGCCAGCCGTGTGTCGCGGCGAGCACACGGTCGGCAGGCAGCAGGGCCAGCGCGCCACCACCGGTGCCCTGGCCGAGCAGGACCGACATCGTCGGAGTATCCAGAGTGACGAGATCGGAGATGCACCGCGCGATTTCGGGGGCCAGCCCGCGCTCCTCGGCTTCCTTCGACAGCGCCGCACCGACGGTATCGATCACCAGCACCAACGGCACCCGCAGTTCCTGCGCCAGCTGCATACTGCGCCGCGCCTCCCGCAACGCCGCAGGGCCCATGGTGTTCTCCCCCACCTGCCCCGCCCGGTCGTGCCCGAACACCACGCAGGGGTGTCCACGGAAGCGTGCCAAGGCCAGCACCACCGTCCGGTCGGTCTCGCCCTGGCCGGTGCCGCTGAGCGGAACCCGTTGCGTCACATGGCGTAACAGCTCGCGCAGGCCGGGACGATCGGGGCGGCGGGTGCTCAACACCGACTGCCAAGCGGGGTTCGATTCGTCGCCCTCCGAATGCGGCGCGGCACCGCCCGTTGCCGGCTCGGCGTGACAATCGGCCCGCTCGACATCAGGTAAGTCGGGCTCGACACCACCCCGCACACCCTCGATACCGCCGGCAACTCGCTCGGCCTCTCCCTCGGCCCGGTCGACACCGCCGGGAGCCTGCCCATCGCCACCCGGGACCCGCTCGACATCGCCAGCGGCTTGCTCGCCACCTCCTGGCACCGACTCGGCACAACTCGAATCCCCCGCACCCGCAGGCCGGACGTCCGCCGAAACAGGCGGCGCCGCATCGGGACCCGGCACCCCGCTCAGCACGCTCAACGCCCGATGGGCAACGCGCCGGAAGACCGAAAGTCCCACCACCCCGTCGATGACACCGTGCCGGTACAGATTCTCCGCGGTCTGCACACCACTCGGAAATGGCTGGTCATAGAGGGCCTGGTACACCCGAGGCCCGAGAAAGCCGATCATCGCGCCGGGTTGGGCGAAAGTCATGTGGCCCAGCGATCCCCAGGAAGCGAAGACACCGCCCATGGTGGGGTCGCGCAGATACACCAGATAGGGATATCCGGCCGATTTGTGCGCGGCGACCGCACCGGCGATCTTGACCATCTGCACGAAAGCGACGGTGCCCTCCTGCATTCGGGTACCGCCGGAGGTCGGCGAGGCGATCAACGGCAGGCCGAGTTCGGTCGCCCGCTCGACCGCGGTGACGATGCGTTCGGCCGCCGCAACCCCGATCGACCCCGCGAGAAATCCGAACTCGCAGGCGATCACGGCTACCCGGCGGCCGCGCAGCAATCCTTCGCCGGTGCGCACCGATTCATCGGTACCGGCCCGTTCCGCCGCCGCGCGCAGCTCATCGCGATAGCGCTCGGACGTGCTCACCTCGAGCGGTGGCCGGTCCCAGCTGCGGAACGTGCCGGGATCGAGCAACGCTTCGAGTAGTTCGGCGGCGCAGATCCTCCCCGATCCCGCGCCGTCGCCGTCCGTCGAACCGCTGCGTCGCTGCCCGCCGGCGCCGATCAATAGCCCTGCATCACCTTGCGCAGCGCGTACTCGGTGAGGGCCACCAGCGCCTGCTTGGCCGGTTCGCGGCGGCGGGCGTCGATGGACATGATCGGCACATCGCCGGAGACGGCCAGCGCCTGCCGGATGTCCTCGATCGGGTAGCGCGGCGCGTCGTCGAACTCGTTGAGCGCCACCAGGAACGGCAGGTTGCGCGCTTCGAAGTAGTCGACGGCGGCGAAGCTGTCCTCCAGCCTGCGGGTGTCGACCAGCACCACGGCGCCGAT
This sequence comes from Nocardia cyriacigeorgica, assembly GCF_005863245.1. Taxonomy (GTDB): domain Bacteria; phylum Actinomycetota; class Actinomycetes; order Mycobacteriales; family Mycobacteriaceae; genus Nocardia; species Nocardia cyriacigeorgica_C. The sequence goes on from NZ_VBUT01000001.1 coordinate 497,207, forward strand.
GGCACCGCGGATCAGGTCGTCCCACATGAACCAGAAGCGGTACTGGCCGGGCGTACCGAAGAGGTAGAGGACGAGGTCGTCCGCGAGGCTGATCCGGCCGAAGTCCATCGCCACCGTGGTGGTCGATTTCATCGGAATGCCGGTCAGGTTATCGATTCCGGCACTCGCGTTGGTGACCAACGCTTCGGTGCGCAGCGGAACGATCTCCGAGACGGCGCCGACCAATGTCGTTTTACCCACACCGAAACCACCCGCGACCACGATCTTGGCCGAAGTCGGCTTGGCGGTACGGGTATCGACCTGCGCCGTCGAATCAAATACGCCGGAGTCCACTGAGAACCCTTTCGATCAGCTCGCGACGTTCATCGTCGCTGGAGTCGTCTTTCAATGTGGCCGAAACGCGAACGTGCCCCGCTTCGATGAGATCTGCCACGAGCACACGCGCCACCCCGATGGGTATACCCAATCGAGCCGCAACTTCAGCCACGGACGGCGATTCTCTGCACAACTCCACGATGGACGTTTCGATGTTGGTCAGTTCGAACTGCCGCTCGAGGGCGACCGGATGCGATGCGACGAGAGCCTCCAGCGCGAGCTCGACCGCGGGCCGCGTACGACCCGCGGTCAGCGAATACGGGCGGACGAGGCTGGGCTCGGCGCTCCCCACACGATGATCTTCTATGTCCATCCCACCATCAGGAACCCATCGTGACGCGTGGAGTGGCCTGAACTGTCTGGCCAACACGCTCGACCAACAACGCCATCTCGTAGCCGACCTGACCGATATCACACGAGGTGTTGGTCAGGACCGCCAGATACGAGCCGTCGCCGACTGCCATCAGCAGGAGGTAGCCGTGTTCCATCTCGACCACCGACTGCAGCACCGTGCCGCCTTCGAACAGGTTCGACACACCCACCGACAGGCTGGCGAGCCCGGCGGTGACGGCCGATAGCTGCTCGGCACGATCGACCGGCAGCTGCGCGCTCGCGGCCATCAGCAGACCGTCGGCCGAGACCAGCACGGCATGGGCTACGCCAGGAACCTCGTTGGCGAAGTTCGAAACCAGCCAATCCAGCTGACGGTTCGTACCACTACCACCTAGATCGGGGTTCATCGGTCTCCTTTGTCTCCGGTTAGGTTCATTGCCTTCATTGCGCGGCCATCCCGGACGCCCTGCTGGTGACGACTCAAGCTGGACCGAATCGATTCGGGATCGCGTCTCGGTGCCCGATCCACGGCGCCGCTGACGGCGCCGGGCACGAGACGTCCGCCCGGATTACGTTGCGGCAGACCGGCTGCCGTGGTGGCTGTGGGCTTGGCTTCGCTCGCCCGCTGTGCTGCCTGCCAGCCTTCGTCACCGGGTGATTCGAAGGAGGCGGCGGTCTGGGATCGGTCCGAGTTCGGATCGGCGAGCCAGGCCGACATCATTTCGGCGAAGATCGGCGTTCCGCCCATCACCGAGCCGCTCTCCTCGGCCGGCTGCAACCGGGTCTGGAAGAACGACGCCGTCCGCTCGGGGTTGGCGCGGTAGCTGTGCCTGCCCCGATCGCGGCCGTTCTCGCCGGAGCCGTTGGCGTCACCGTTGGCGGGGCGACCGGCGCCCTCACGCTGCGGCAGGCCGACTCCCGGCGCGTTCTCCACCCGCTGCGGCAGACCGGCACCACCCGGCTGACGCTGCGGCAGGCCACCGGGGCCGGTCGAACGCGACGGCAGGTCGGTCTGACGCTGCGGTAGTTCGGTGGACGCGCGCTGGGGTAGATCCATCTGACGCTGGGGTAGCTCCGTGTGACGCTGGGTGACCTCGGGGCGACGCGCCGGCAGCCCCGGCTGCGCACTGCCATTGGCCGGAGCGCCGACGGCCTCGATCTCACCGGACTGCGCCGCCGCGGACTGACGCTGCGGCAGACCGGACTGGCCCGGCTCACGTTGCGGCAGCCCACCCGGGCCCGCCTCGCGCGGTGCGGGACCGTTCTGGCCGGGCGCACGCTGCGGCAGACCGCTCGGGCCCGCGTCGCGCTGCGGGAGACCACCGGCGGCGGGCTCGCGCTGCGGCAGGCCACTCGGGCCGGCCTCACGATGCAGTCCACCGGCGGCGGGTTCACGCTGCGGCAGACCGGTCGAACCGGCCTCACGCTGCGGCAGGCCACCAACCGACGGCTCACGCTGCGGCAGTCCGGTCGAACCGGCCTCACGCTGGGGTAGACCGCCGGCAGCAGGCTCACGCTGCGGCAGCCCGCTCGGGCCCGCCTCGCGCGGCGCCAGGCCGCTCTGCCCGGGCTCACGCTGCGGCAAACCACTCGGCCCGGCCTGACCCGGCTGACGCTGCGGCAGACCACCGGGACCACGCTGCGGCAGACCACCGCCGGCACCCGGCTGGGCTGCCGGACCGGCCTCACGCTGCGGCAGACCACCGGTCGGCTGCGGCACACCGTTGGATCCGGGCTGACGCTGCGGCAGTCCGGTGTTCGGATCGCGCGGCGGCGGAGCGGCGGCCGGGCGTTCGGCCTGCGGGCCACCCGGGCGCGGCGGCACCGGGCCGCCGGGCACGACACTGCGCTTGGGCATGGCCGCGGCGGCGAGTTTGCCGCGCTGCGGGCCCGTGCCCTGCTGCCCCGGCGCGGGGCGCAGGGTGGCACCGGACTGCTCGGCCTCACCGCGCAGACCCGAGGCCATCGCCGAACCCGGCTGACGCTGCGGTAGTCCGCCGCCGGGGGTGGCGGGTGCACCGGCCGCGGCCGCGCGATCCTCGGCACTGGCCGGGATCGGACCGCTCACGCCGGGATCGACGGTGACCATCACGTTGCCGCCGGGAGTGCGGCTGACCGAACGCATCTGCATCGACGACGGCGCCGAGGGCCGCTGCGGGCCACCGGCCGGAGCCGGCGACGGCTGCGGAACCAGCGGGCCGGAGCCGCTCTTGTCGGCGACGATCAGGCCGACCGGGACGTGCACGGTGACGGTGACGCCGGGATCGCGCGCGGTGTCGAAGGTCGGGCGCAGCCGCACGGTGAGCCCGTGCCGCTCGGCCAGGCGGCCGACGACGAACAGACCCATGTGGCGGGCGGTGTCGGGGCCGGGCTCGGCGGTGGTTTCGAGCCTGCGGTTGATCTCGGCCATCTCGCTGGGCGGCATACCGATACCGCGGTCGGCGACCTCGATGAGCAGGCCCTGGTCGTGCGCCTGGGCGAAGGTGAACTTCACATCGGTTTCCGGCGGCGAGGCCCGCAGCGCGTTGTCGAGCAGCTCGGCGAACAGATGCGCGAGGTCGGAGGCGGCAGGTTCCTTGAGCGAACCGCGCGGGGTGGCGCCGAGCTTGACCCGCTCGTAGTCCTCGACCTCGGAGATCGCGGCACGCAGCACGTCGGCGATCTCGACCGGCGCGGACTTGGCCCTGCGCTGTTTGGTACCGGCCAGAATCAGCAGGTTGTCGCCGTTTCGGCGCATACGCGCGGCGAGGTGGTCCAGCCGGAACAGGTTCTCCAGCAGGCGCGGGTCCTTCTCGTCGTACTCCATCGCCTCGATCAGCGTGAGCTGATGATCGACCAGCGACTTGGAGCGGCGAGCCAGGGTCTCGAACATGTCGTTGACCTGGGTACGCATCTGCGCCTGGTCACTGGCCAGGCGCAGGGCCTGACCGTGGATGTCGTCGACGGCGCGGGCCAGCTGACCGATCTCCTCCTCGGAGCGGATCGGCATCGGCTCCAGCGGCACTTCCTCCGGGGAGGCGCCGTTACGCAGCTGGGCGACCTCGTGCGGCAGGTCGCTCTCGGCGACGCGCAGCGCGGCCAGGCGCAGCCGGTGCAGCGGCACGATCATCGACCGCGCGACGAACACCGCGAGCAGCAGCGCGGCGAGGATGGTGAGCAGCACCACGACGCTGTACATGATGGCGTCGGAGCGGGCGTTGTCGGCGAGGTCGCGCACGCCGCCGACGATGTCGTCGGTGGCCATCGCGACCAGGGCCTCGGTGGTGTCGAGGCTGGACAGGATCGACTGGCGGGCCTCGCCGAGGGGCAGCTGCCCGGCTTGCGCCTCCGGGCCCTGGATCATCGCCGCACGGGTCTCGACGCCCGTGCGCAGGTCCTGGATATTGCGGTCGTTGGCGGGGAATCGCTGAGCGAGCAGGTTCAGCAGCGCGCGCTCGGTGTTGTTGGCGACCAGATAGGTCTGCAGACCGGTCTCCCGATCACGCAGGTAGTCGGCGACACCGACGATCTCACCGACCATCGACGCACGCGTGTTGAGCGAGTCGACCAGGCGCAGCTTGGCCTCGTCGATCACCGGATCGCTGACCTGGGTCACGATCTGTTCCACGGCCCGCACACCGGCGCCGCGGTACCGGTCGATCTCCGCGGCGGCCTCGGTGGGCGACAACGGCGTCGGAGTCAGCCCCTGGGCACGCACCTGCTTGGCGAGATCGATCATCTCCTGGAGCGGCTGCTGCGCGCTCGGCAGGTCGGAGAGTTCACCGACCGCGCCTTCGGCACCGGCGATCGCCTTGTCCAGGTCGACCAGGTTCTCCTCGGTGACCAGCGACCGGCCACCGATATTGATGACCTGCGAACCGGCGACGGTCGACGTCGCGGCACTCAGACCGGTGACGACCGGAATGACCTCGACATTGTCGGCCGCGGAGGCCAGCCTGTTGGCCTCGCTCCACTCGGACGAAATCTTGGACACGCCGAGTCCGACCGCGACGGCCAGCGGCACGGCGAGGACCGCCGTAACCTTCCAGCGCAGGTCCCAGTTGCTGAGCGCCCAGCGCTTTCTGCCGGACCTAGCGGCGTCACGCATCTCCCACTCACTTTCCAAACTGGCCCCAGCCACGCGCCATCAGCGCCAACCTCCACAATCGCATGCTGGCTCGACAGACAGTGCTGGCCGAGATCTGCGGCTGGCCGAGAAATTGCGTCTACGACGGACCGAATAAGTGACATCAGATTCTAACGGATCAATAACTTCTTGGTTGACCCCGCATCGGCACTCGCCCAGTGACCAGCCCGTTCCAGGCAAAACCAAAGGTCGCGGCACCCACCCGGGCGTCGCGTGAAGTCTGCCACAATCGTGCTGATCTATCGAGGCGGGCATCGAAGCGAGGCTAGGGAGCACGGGTTGAACGCGAGGAACGAGTACCGACCGGTCTATCAGACCAGCCTCGTCGATCCCGCCGAGTTCTGGGCCCATGCTGCCACCGCCGTCGACTGGGAGGTACCCCCTGAGCAAGTGATCGACACCACGGCCAAGCCCGCGGCCCGATGGTTCCCCGACGCCACGCTCAACACCTCGTTCAACGCGCTGGACCGGCACGTGCGTGAACTGCCGGAAGGTTCCGAGGGCACCGGCGGCCGAGCCGACCAACCCGCACTTATATACGACTCGGCTATGACCGGTAACAGGGGGGTATACACCTACGCCGAGCTGTTGACCGAAGTGTCACGGTTCGCCGGTGCGATGTCACGGCTCGGTGTCACCAAGGGCGACCGCGTCGTGATCTATCTGCCGATGATCCCCGAGGCAGTGATCGCCATGCTGGCCTGCGCGCGGATCGGGGCGGTGCATTCGGTGGTCTTCGGCGGGTTCGCCGCGCCCGAACTGGCCGCCCGCATCGACGACGCCGAGCCGGTGCTCATCATCACCGCCTCCGGTGGACTGGAGCCGGGCCGGCGGATCGAGTACCCGCCGATCGTCATGCAGGCGCTCGACCTGGCCCGGACCACGGCGCCGCGCAACGTCATCGTCAAGCAGCGCGCCGCCTTCCCGACGATCCCGTTCCCGGCGCCGCAGCCGGCCACCGAATCGCTGCCGAGTTCGGATGAGACCGTGGCCGCGCGGTGGATGGACTGGGAAGAGGCGGTGCGCGATGCCCCGCTCGCCGAGCCGGTGACCGTCGCGGCGACCGATCCGCTCTACATCCTCTACACCTCCGGCACCACCGGCCGCCCCAAGGGCGTGGTCCGCGACAACGGCGGGCACGCGGTGGCGCTGTGCTGGTCGATGCGCAATATCTACGACGTCGGCCCGGGTCAGGTGATGTGGGCGGCCTCGGATGTGGGCTGGGTGGTCGGCCACTCCTACATCGTCTACGCGCCGCTGCTGGTCGGTGCCACCACGCTGCTGTACGAGGGCAAACCGATCGGCACCCCGGACGCGGGCGCCTACTGGCGGGTGGTCGCCGAATACGGGGTGCACGTGCTGTTCACCGCGCCGACCGCGCTGCGCGCCATCCGCCGCGCCGATCCGGACGCCGCGCTGGCCCACACCTACGATCTGTCCTCGCTGCGGGCCCTGTTCTGCGCGGGTGAGCGGCTGGACCCGACCACCTACGAGTGGGCCGTGGACACCCTGCTCGCCGAACGCCCGGACTGCCCGGTGGTGGACCACTGGTGGCAGACCGAAACCGGCTGGCCCATCTGCGCCAATCCGCTGGGGCTGCAACAGTTGCCGATCAAGCCGGGCTCGGCGTCGGTGCCGGTACCGGGTTATCGGCTCCGCGTCCTCGACTCCGACGGCAATCCGGTGGCGGCCAATGTCGAAGGCAATATCGTCATCGGCCTGCCATTGCCGCCGGGTGCGCTCAGCGGGCTGTGGCGCGACGACGAGCGGTACAAGCGCTCCTATCTATCGGCCTATCCCGGCCACTACCTGACCGGCGACTCCGGCTATTTCGACGACGACGGCTATCTGTTCGTGCTCGGCCGCAGCGACGATGTGATCAATATGGCCGGGCACCGGCTCTCGGCCGGCAGCATCGAAGCCGCGATCGCCGGCCACGACGCGGTGGCCGAATGCGCGGTGATCGGCCTGCCCGATGAACTCAAAGGACAGCGGCCGATCGCGTACGTGGTGCTCAAGACCGGCGTCGAGGTGGACAAGGAGCAGCTGCGCGAGGAACTGATCCAGCGGGTGCGCGAACAGATCGGCGCCATCGCCACCCTGCACGACGCGGTGGTGGTGGCCGGGCTGCCCAAGACCCGCTCGGGCAAGATCCTGCGCAAGACCATCCGCCAGATCACCGCCGGCGAGGAATACGAGGTGCCGTCCACCATCGAGGATCCGGCGGTGCTGGTGGCGTTGGAGGATCAGATCCTGGCCGCGCAGCCCGAGTTGTTCACGAGCCGTCCGGCCAATGGCGACGGCAATGGCAACGGCGAAGTCGTGCCGGATTCGAATCCGGTCGCCCCGTAACGGATCTGCTCGGCTCCTCAGAGTTTTCACAGCAACGGTTCACACGGGTGCCAGCCCGGGGCAATACCGTCGAGGCGTCCGTCACCGATCTTGTAGGAGGCAGCAATATGAAACGTTTTCGTGGCAGGGCCACCCTCGCGGCACTCACCGTGGCCGGGGCCGCCACCGTGACCGCCTTCCTCAGCCCCGCGATCGCATCCGCGGGCCCGATGGAGCTGGCCGCGCCGCTGCTGGAATCGGAGTGTTCGTTCGCCCAGGTCGACGCCGCCCTGCACGATCAGGCGCCGCAGCTGGCCGCGATGCTGGACGCCAACCCCGAGGTCAAGGCGGAACTGCAGGCCAAGTTCGAACAGCCGGTCGAGCAGCGCCGCGCCGAGCTCCAGCGCTACCTCGACGAGAACCCCGAGGCCGCGCAGCAGGCCGAGAACGACCCGCGCGCCGCGGGCCTGAGCCAGACCATCCAGAAGGTCGCCGACACCTGCAAGAACTACTGAGCGGACCGGTGCTCACGCCAGTCGCCCGGGCGAGCGTCGTGACTGCCCGGTGAGCGTCGTGACCGGGCCGCACCGGGAAACGACGGCAGAATGAACGACGTGAGCGCCGATCGCACGACGAACCCGACCGTCCTCGTCGTCGATGACGACGAGGACGTGCTCGCCTCGGTGGAGCGCGGGCTGCGCCTGTCCGGCTTCCAGGTCCTGGTGGCCCGCGACGGTGGCGCGGCCCTGCGCGCCGTCAACGAGCACTCCCCCGACGCCATCGTGCTCGATATGAACATGCCGGTGCTCGACGGCGCCGGTGTGGTGACCGCGCTGCGCGCCATGGGCAACGAGGTCCCGATCTGTGTGCTCAGCGCCCGCAGTTCGGTCGACGACCGCATCGCCGGACTGGAATCGGGCGCCGACGACTATCTGGTGAAGCCGTTCGTGCTGGCCGAATTGGTGGCGCGGATCAAGGCCTTGCTGCGCCGCCGCACCGACACCCCCGCCGCCTCCACACCGGGCGCGGTCACCGTCGGACCGCTGGAAGTGGATGTCGCCGGGTACCGGGCGCTGCTGCACGGCCGCGAAATCGACCTCACCAAGCGGGAATTCGAACTGCTGTCCACGCTGGCCCGCAATGCCGGTGTGGTGCTGAGCCGGGAGCGGCTGCTGGAGCTGGTGTGGGGCTACGACTTCGCCGCCGACACCAATGTGGTGGATGTCTTCGTCGGATATCTGCGGCGCAAGCTCGAAGTGGAAGGGACACCGCGGTTGCTGCACACGATTCGCGGGGTGGGGTTCGTCCTGCGGGCGCCGAAATGAGTATTCGATTGTGAGCGCCGGCTCGCGGGAAACACCCGGCGCAGCCTCGCGATCGGGCGGCATCGCCCCGCTCGATCGCCGCGCCGGGTCGCGCCGTCGCCGGGCCTACTCGCTGCGCACCAGGGTCGCAGGCGCGGCAGCGGCCGGTGCGATTCTCATCATCACCATCCTCAGCGTCATCACATTGCAGGCGATCGAGCGCGTCAATGTCGAGCAGACCGATCAGCAGCTCACGCTCGCATCCCGGCTGGTGCTGATCGACCCGGTGATCGCGGTCGGGCTGGTCAATCTCATCGGCCCGAACGAAAATCTGGCGCTCACCGTCCGCGACAACGGCGAGCTCACCGCCACCACCGCGATCGAACTGCCCGACCTGCCAACGGGATCGCATACCGTCACCGTGGACGGTGCGTCGTATCGCGTGCTCACCACCACCGAGAACCAGCAAGCCGGGCGGACCGTCTCACTGGGTATCCCGAACGCCGACGCCGCTCGCGCCACCGCCGAACAGCAGCGATGGGTGCTGGCCGGCGGGCTGGTGGCCATCGCGGCCGCGGCCGGGCTCGGCTGGCTGTTCGGCGGACGCGCGGTGCGCCCCATCGTCGACCTCACCCGTCAGGTGGGGGCGCGCAGCGGCTACCGCGATCCCGAGCATCCGCCGCAACCGGTGGACGGTTCCGGTGTGCTCGAGGCCGAACAACTCGCCCACGCGGTGAACACCATGCTCTCGCGCGTCGATCAGGCGCAGGGCGAAACCGCCGCCGCCCTGGAAACCGCCCGCGATTTCGCCGCGGTCTCCGCCCACGAACTGCGCACCCCGCTCACCGCGATGCGCACCGACCTCGAAGTATTGCGCACCCTCGATCTGGACGAGGCCCAGCGCGCCGAAATCCTCGACGACCTGCACCGCAGCCAGGGCCGCGTGGAAGCCACCCTCTCCGCGCTGGAACGACTGGCCTCCGGCGACCTCACCCACGAACGCGACCACGTCGACACCGACGTCGGTGACCTCTGCGACCAGGCCGCCCACGACGCCATGCGCCACTTCCCCGGCCTCACCGTGCGCATCGACTCCGACGCCGAACTCGTCACCCGCGGCCTGCCCGCGGGCCTGCGCCTGGCCGTCGACAACGCCCTGGCCAACTCCGTCAAACACGGCGGCGCCACCGAGGCCCTCGTCTCCGCGCACCGCGCCCCGAACGGCCACATCATCGTCTCCATCGACGACAACGGCCGCGGCATCCCGGTCGAAGAACGCCAAGCCGTGTTCGACCGCTTCTACCGCGGCACCCAGGCCACCAAGGGCGGTTCGGGCCTGGGCTTGGCGCTGGTCGCGCAGCAGGCCCAATTACACGGCGGTCAGGCGTATTTCGACGATGGAACGCTCGGCGGGGTGCGGCTGGTGCTGGATCTTCCCGCGAGACCGGCGCCACCTGATCATTGATCAGAGCAATCACCGAGCGCATCATGATGTCATGGCATCATGATGGCATGAGCGCTAGAATCGAACTATGCGCACCACGATCGATCTCCCCGATGACCTGCACAGCCGCGCTGTGGCGATCGCGCGCGATACTCGGCGTAGCCTCAGCCAGACGGTCGCAGATCTAGTCCGCCGAGGCTTGGATAACAGCAGTACCTCCACAAATGAGCTCGGTCGAAGCCCCACGACCGGCTTGCGGACGATTACCCTCGGCAAAGTGATCACCTCCGAGGATGTCCGTTCCCTGGAGGACGAGTGACCGCACTGCTCGATGCGAATCTGCTGATCGCATTGCTTGTCACCGACCACACGCATCATGATGCAGCCGAGCGCTGGTTCACCGAATCCACCGATGCCATCGCGACCTGCCCGATCACCCAGGGCAGCCTGCTGCGCTTACTCCTGCGCGAGGGGCAGACCGCGCAGACGGCGCTCGCTGTTCTGGACACGCTGACTCAGCACAGCAGGCACGAATTCTGGCCCGATTCACTCACCTTCGGTGACATCGAGATGCGCGCGGTGATCGGGCACCGCCAGGTCACCGACGCCTATCTCGCTGCGCTGGCACGATCGCGACGAGGACGACTCGTCACCCTCGACAAGGGTTTGGCCGCTTGCCACCCCGACGTCGTCGACCTGGTCGAACCCAACTGACTACGCCCGGCGGTCAGGCGTAGGTGGGATCGTTCTCTTCGCGGTAGTCGCGGAGCGTGGCGTCGAGAATGCGTTGGGTGAGGTTCTCGATGTCGGTGGTGCCGGCGGGATCGGCGCGGAGTTCATGGCGCAGGGTGCGTGCGATGTAGCGACCCTCCGGGTAGTCGAGAACATGGAAGTCGCGGAAGCCGGCGCGGGTCTCGTCGTCGGGACCGGCGTGGGCGGCGACGTGGACGACAGTCGTGCGGGGCCGGTTGAAGAACCGACCGGCCTGCTCACGTGGGGAACGGTTCGAGGCGTCACTGTAGGCGGCGAGCGGACGGTCATCGTCGTCGAGATCATTGCGATTGACGGCGATACCGGTCCCTGTGCTCCGATCGCAGACGGGTAGCCCTGCCGCGATCCTGGCCGGGACGGCGGCCGCATTCAGGAGTTCCATTCGCACCTGACCACCACGATCGGCATCGGCGGTCGGCTGCTGGGTGAGCAGAACGGCGTGCTGGTAGGAGATGGCGGCGTGGGCGCGCACTCGACGGTCCGGTGCTCCTCGACCGGACGGTGGAGTGGGTGCGGCGGCCGCGAAACCAGCGACCTCGATGCGCGCCTCGGGCTGTACGAGAAGCCGCAGCGCGGCGTAGAGGTCCTCGTCGAACCGGTCGTGCACGGCAGCAGCGGCGGTCTTCCACGCCTGTTCGTACGCGTCCTGGGTGTCCTCGGTCGACCGGTATTGCAGCGGGTACGGGAGCACGTCACGATCGAAGGCCTGCCAGAGCACGGAGAATTCGAGCGGGCTGAAGACCCACGACGGCCGGCTCATTCGCCCAGCACCGGCGGAACTGTCTTGGCCCGGTGCGCCTCACCCAATCCGGTCAGCTCCTCGCCGTTCTCCTGAGTCACCAGGTATTCCTTGATCTTCGAGTCCGATTCGCGTTCATCGTCTTTGCCGCCGCGTGCGCCGGGCGCCCCCATCATCCCCGGCATGCCGCCGCGCATCCCCGCACCACGGCCGACCGAGTTCGTCGAGGCTCCAGCGGTTCCCGGCCCGGCAGCCGCGCCCGGCTGGCCCGGCAGGGAACGACCCGCACCGGGGACGCCAGGAGCCACACCACCCAGACCGGGGCCACCCGAACCCGAACCACCCGAGCCGAGACCGCCACCTGTTCCAATTCCGGTCGAACCGGGCAGGCCAGACGATCCTGGCGAAGACATGCCCGCAGCCGCGGTCGACGGCTGGGGTGATCCGAGTCCGGCCGGTGTCGTCGAGCCGAGGGCGTTGTCGTCCAGCAGGGACTGGGTATTCGCGCCCGCTGGCGTGGTGGGTTCTTCGCCCGTGGCACCGGGCTCCTCGGGTTTGCCGTTCTCCCCACCGGGCCCGCCGGGCTCCGGCCCGGACTTGCCGGGCGGAGGCTCCCAACCTCGGCCCGGCGGTGGCACCACCGGCTGGTTCGGCTCATGGATCGGGTTGTACGGTGGCGGAACCAGCGGCACTTCGGTATCGGTCTCCTTGACCGCCGGATACAGCACGTTCTCCAGAACCCGGATCGCGGAGTTCTTCGACGAATTCTCGAGCTTCTCGTCGGCTCGCCACGTCGGACCGGGAACCCAACTCGCCGCGGACACAACGATATTGTCATCCGGTGGCGGCGGGACAGCCGGCCGCACCAACTCCATCGCCGACCGAATCAACTTGACCTTCTCGGCCATGATCTGCACAGATCCGACGAGATTCTGTGACTTGCCGGCATACTCGCCGATCCCGTTCGCCGCGGCAGCCGCCCCCGCACCCTGCCACTTCTCGGCAATCGCCTTCTGCATTTGCGGCCCGAACCGCTGCTGGTCGACCTCCATGCGATTGCGGATGCCCTCCCACATCTCGTGGATTTGCACGACGGTCGTCAGGTTCATCGCCTGCGTATTGTCGTACAGCTTTTGCTGATCCATCGCGTGCAGGTTTTCGTAGGTGCGCACCTGCGATTCCTGGGACGTGACATCCAAGCCGTTGCGTTTGATCTCGTCGATGCGGTTGCGCGCCATCGTCGCATCCGGGCTCGCGTCACCGTGCGCAATACCGAAAGCCGCTGCGGTCCGCTTCAGATCATTGATCGGGCCGTCGAGCACCATCCGCCCGATCGCCTGGCCCACCTCGATGAACGTCGGAATGATATTGACCGCCACGGCGATCCCCCCTTGCTCAGTTCACCTGCGTGCCGTTGAACGCCTGACTCGTGGATGTGTCCTGGTCGGCCAGGTCCTTAACAGACTTGCTGATGGTATCGCGCATCAGGACCAGGACATCCACGTGGGCCTTGAGCGACGAATCGACGTCGCCCTCGCCGCCGATCGCCTTCAGGCCCAGCATCGTGGCCAGCTCTTTTGTGCAGGCGAAGTCGCCGAGACCCGTGACTCGGTTGATCCGCTTGAGATCCTCCCTGAGCTGTTCGTACAGGTCGATTCGCTGCTGGATCACGTTCGCGCAGTCCTTAGCAACCGACTCGTCCAGCGACAGCCGGCCAGCCTCTGCTTCACCAGCAAGGTGCTGCCACAACTTGACCTCGCCACCCATATCCGCCATCGATCGCCTCCTAGATCAATCGGGCAGCACGGGTACGAGAACTTCAGCGGCCGACCCCGCCCGTTGGCAAGGGGCCACCACATTCTTCGATGACGCGCGATTCATCGTCCCGACAATTACCGATCCGTAAGTCGTCGAGAACGCCATGTCGCAGTCCTCGTCGTACTGATCCGCATCGGTGCGATATTGGAGTGCCTGCCTCCCAGCCACCGTCACGTCGGCGAAATCCTTGTTTCCGTCCTTGTTCCGGATAGCTTCGACTGTGTTGTCCGTCGAATACACTGTCAGGCCGAAGTCGCTGTTGTTCCAGGAGCAAACCTTCCAGCCCTCGACCTCGACATCGGCCACACCGGACCGTTCTGTCTCCGGCCGCATACCGATTTGGACAAGCAACTCATCGCTGATCTCGGTGCACGGATCCCACAGCACTTGCGTCTGTCCTTGACCCGATGCCTCGGTCGAACTGCTCCCGCCTCCGTCGGGCGTCGCGGTCCCCTCCACATCGGACCCGCACCCCCCAGCCAACAACGCACCGGCCGCCACCACGGCCCCCACCGCCCACCGTCGCACTAGCGCCTCCCGATCGACCGACAAAACCCTCTGCAGTCTAGGACGCATCAGCTGCCCGATCGGTTCCACCGGTTTCCAACTCCTGCGCCGGGCAACGCCGGAGCCTCGCGGTTCCGGCTGTGGCCAGCGGATTCTCCGTAGGCGGCGCTGAGCGCGGAACTATCCGCTCACTTGCTGCGCCCTGAATCCGGCTTGATCCGGCCCGCCGCGACCAACACCTCCCATGCCGCGGCCTTTCGCGCGCATTCATCCACCCTGCACCCGCGATGCCGCTGCATCGTCCGATGTGCCTCCACCAGCCCCATCGGCCGCTCCGGCGCATCATGCGGAAATCCCGCCGGCCACATCGCGTACTCCATCCTCGATTGCCGTTCCTCCCAGGCGAGCCGCCAGCGGATATCCGCCACACTGCGTCCCTCGGGGATATCCACCGGCCACCACAACCCCGCCGCAACAATGCACACTGCCGAAAGCGCAAATCCGGCGAAACACCCGAACATCCACCACCCCGTCATCACTGGCCACCCTCCCGAAGATCACCGGACAATCGCGGCGGGCCTTCGGCACGAAGCCGGGCATACTCTCGGGCGCAGCGCGCATCGTTCGGCGCGTGAAACTCGTAGTACGCCAATGCACCCCAATATCCATCGGCCGCGACCGGCGGCGGTGGTCCCGAGGCCGCGAACCGCGCCACGTCGTCGGCGGTGCCATTGCGCCGCAACCACCACAATCGTGCGAAATACACATCCTGCGCCGTCAATTCCCGTCGACCGCCCGTGAAACCCATTCCGACTCGCCTCCTGTCCTGATGCCTGCGGACATCCGGCGCCGAGAGCTTTCGCCACCAACTCACGGCTCCCGCAGGTCAGTGCGCCCCATATGGGGCATCGACCCGGCGCCGGATGCGGAGACCAGCCTCACCGGGGGGGCGGGATCGTAGCGACGGCAGAATCTGCACGCACCTAATGTGCAGAATCTGCCGTTGACCCAACTGACCAGCGAATTCGCGCCTACAGTTGGCACATACGACCATCGGATCGAGCAAGGGGGCTCGGTTTGACCAACGAAACACTCACTCCCGCATGGGAAACGCGACAGTTTCAAGAACTGCTGGCCAGCGGGCAACCTGGCCGCGCACTCGCTCTGGTCCGCCGACAACTAGGACTGTCCCAAGCTGATTTCGGCGACCTGCTGCATTGGGAGCGCACCCACGTCGGACGAGTCGAGCGCTGCGAAGTCGGCACCATCTTCGACCTGCGCGAACTCACCCGTGCCACCGATGCACTCGGCATCCCGCGCACCGCTCTGCTGCCGCTATTGCTGGGCACTGCCGGACCGGGGACTATCGAAAACAACGATGAAGGAGCTGAAGACATGGACCGCAGACAGTTCGGCCGGACAGCCACGATCACCGCGCTAGCACTCACCGCCACAGGAGCCGCCGCAAGCGATCCGGTCAAGGTCGGCAGCCCGCACATCACCCAGATTCAGAACATCACTCGCCGACTCTGGGAACACGACAACCAGTTCGGTGCCGGGGACATCGCCCAGTTTGCATACCAGCAGTACCGACGCGCCCGACACCTACTTGACCACGGCGAATATGGCGCCCACACCGGCGCAGACCTGGTAGCGACGATCGGGCGCCTATCCACATGCGCGGGATGGCTAGCGCATGACAGCAACGACTACGGCCTTGCACGAGCCTGCTACACAGATGCCGTCATCCTGGCCGAACAGAGCGGCGATAGTGACTTGCACACCAATGCACTGGGTGGGCTGAGCTATGTCGCTATCGATCGAGCGACGAAGAGCCGCGAATGCGTCCGCCTGTCCCAGCGTGCTGCCGAACTCGCTCGGCGCATACCGTCAGCCCGGCTCAATGCGTTGCGTCGCGCACGCGAGGCCACCGCGTACGCATCCGTCGGAGATGGCCAGGAGTTCAACCGCGCCATGGCAAGTGTGTGGCGGGAAGCCGACCGCGGACTGGAGCACGAAAATGATCCAGTATGGCTGCATTTCGTCACTGAGTCAGAACTCACCGTTCTTCAAGCCAAGGGCCACAAGCTCCTCGGCCAGCACAGCAAAGCAGCCGACCTCTACCGCGAAAGCGTGGACCGCCCAGGAAATCTCCCTCGCGACGAAGCGTCCTACCGCACCTACTACGCCGCATCCCTCGCCGGCCTCGGCGACACAACCTCCGCCGTCGACGCAGCCAACTCTGCCCTCTCACTCTTGGAGAACACCGTCAACTCTCCCCGCCTGCTCGCCGAACTCCACCCCGTCTACACCGCCACTCGCCACCTCACCACCGACGCCGCCACCCACTTCCGCCACCGCTATACCTCCCTCGTAGGTGGACGTAAGCGGCTCTGAGCGGCGTCGTACCGGCTGGCGGTCTGGACCCCTACCTCAGCCGGCCTGTATCGTTCGGGCCGTGAGTACGGGGGAGAATCCGGCATCCGCCGACACCATCATGGTTGTGCCCGAGCAGGTGCGTGCGGTCGGCCAGTACGTCTACGGAGTGGCTGACGAGTTACGGTCGGCGTTGGAATCTGCGGCCCGGGATGTGGATTCGCTGGCCGACGGCGGCTGGCGTGGAGGGGCAGCCACCCAGTTCGCGGAGGGCTGGACCGAACTACGCGACGGTGGCGTGCAGATCATCGCGGCCCTGACCGGGATGGCCGAAAAACTGGGTGTGACGGCCGACAACTATCAGGCTCGAGACGAAGGCACTGCCGCTGCGGTGACGCAGTCGAGCTTGAACATCGTGTCATGAGTACTGAGTTCGAGGTAAACCTCACCGAGCTGGAGAATTTGGTCGCCCGGTTGGCCGGTCTGGCCGGTTTCATCGCCGATCATCTCGATCGTATCGATGACAAAGTCGCCGGGCTCCAGGGCACGGGATGGGAAGGCGTAGCGGCACAGGCTTATGCCGACGCGCACCGCCAGTGGGCTGTGGGCGCACGCGAATTCGCTGAAGGCATTCTCGACATGAGCGAGGCTGCGAAGACGGCGCACGGCCGCTACACCCGCGCGATCGCCGCCAATTCTCGAATCCTGTCGAGCGGGCAAGCATGAACGACACGTTGCGTGTCGACTGGCAAACCTTCTACGAAGCGGCCGCACAGTGCCACCAGCTCGCCACGGATCTGCGGGCGGCGGACAAGCCCGTGCACGATGCCGTCAAGGGGGAATGCGTCGGCATGGCCGGCGACGCGCCCGGCTGCAAGCAGTGGGGCGAGAAATATGATCAGGTCGCCCTCGACACCATGCAGACCTGCACCAATCTCGCCGATGCGCTCACCAACTTCGGATACGCGCTCTACGCGATGGGCTACCACTACGGGCAAGAACCCGGTGGCACACCCGCACCGCGCCCAACGATTCACGCGATGTCGGAGCACAAAGTCGCGATCCCGCCATCGACAGCAGACAACGGACATGGGATCAAACGCGACGATTCCGTCGGCGTCGAAGAACTCTTCGACGCTGTACTGGCCAAAGTAGGCGAAGAGTTCGGCAAGCTACCCAACGGCGACACCGACAAGCTCAACAAGGCATCCTCGGTCTGGAAAACTTTCGCTGAACACGAGGCCATCACCGGTGCCGCCGCCCGAATCCAGTCCATCAGATCCCTGTTCGACAACACCGTCGACCCAGAAAATCTCCCCAAAATCCACGCCCACCTCGACACCCTCCACGGCGGCGCCACCCAACTCGCGGCCGCCACAAGCAGCATCGCCGCACCGGTCACGGCCTACCACACCGGAACAGTCGACGTCCGCGCCGCATTCGAATCGGCTCTGAAAACTGCGCTGATCGCGATCACCGCAACCCTGGTAGTTGCCGCCGCCTCAGCCTGGTTCACCTTCGGCGCAAGCCTGGCCGCCGCCGGCGGCACGGTCACCGTCGTCGCCGCCGACGCCGCCGTCGCCATCGGCACCGCCTACCGCGCCAGCAAACTCTTCCAGGCCATCGGACTGACCGCTGCAGCTGCGGGCGGCGCCGTCACGGTAGGAAAGGTGGGCGCATTCGACTCAGTCCCCCCGCTGAGCGCAGTAATCGGCAGTCTCGCCGGGATCATCGCGATGAAAGTATTCATCGATGACGATGGCCTGCCTGAGGGGAGGAATGATGGCACCAGGACTGGCCCCAAGAGCCAGGAAGAGGTCCGCGATACCGTCCTGTCCAGAACAAGCAAGGGAAATAACAAGCCCAATCGTCAAGTCGACACCGACCAGGAGCTTGAATCCCTATACAAAGATCTCACACGCGAAGGAAAGCCCTCCTCGATGCGCGACTATGATGGTGAGGTGAAGGAGCTGCCGGACGGAACGAAGATCGGACTGAGGAACTACAGCGAATCGGGCGGTCGAACAATCGACATTTGGTACCCCGGTCGGTCCGCGCCAGTGAAGGTGCATTTGCCGTGAACATCGACACCGCATACGAGAATTTCCTTCTGTACTCGATCTCGGATGATTGGGCACAGCTGGGCCAGTTCGTCGAGCACGCTCGCAAGTTCGCTCCAGAGCAGTACACGCGAGAGTATGTTCTCGACCTGATACGCGAGCTCGTGCTCCGGGGATATATCGAGATCGGCAACATCTCGCCAGAATCAGACCCCCCTTGGCGCCCTTGGGATGTGCCGGTCGATGAGGCAATTCAACGAATTGCCCATGGGCGTAACGGCATCACCGGCCTTCTGGAAATGCCGGAAGCCGACCTCGGCCCAAACGAGCTGTTTCGGGCAAGGCTCACCGCCCTCGGTCGGGCTCGGCTAGCAGAACTGGGCGACCCGTATGAAAAATACGGTGACCCATGGTTCGACGACCCGTACCTGAACGCATCGGATTGGGGCTATCCGCCGTATCGTCCATCGTAAGATCAGATCGTAGGATATCGACTGACAGGGGGGAAGGTGGCCTGAGCACATGATGAGGATGTACGCACGATCCCTGGAAGATGTGCGATCGTGGCCATCCGATCCTGATGCTAGTCGTGGCTTACGCACGTACCTGGAATCCTTGCCCGCCGATCCTTCGGGCGAGCGAACCTCGGAGTCGCTATTGAACGGCTGGGGGCTGGATTTCTCGGGCGCGGACCTGTCTGGCCTGGATCTGCTCGGTGCGGAACTCAGCGAGGCCAAGGTCGATCATGTTCGCTTCGTTGGCACAGATTTGCATACGGCGTGGATCGCCGATGCGAGCGCCCGAGGGGCCGACTTCAGCCAATCGGATATTCGGAAGCTTCAAGGTCGGGGCTGCGACGCGCGGGCTGCCAAGTTCCGCGAAGCCAACTTGGAGAAGGCCGATCTAGACGGTGCCGATCTGAGCGGCGCCGATCTCAGCGGCGCCAACTTACAGCGTTCGTTCTTGGCGGGCGCCGACCTGCGCGGCGCTGATCTGCGCACCTGCCGGCTCAATGGTTCAAGCTTCGCCAAAGCCAAAGTTGCCTGGTGCCTGGTTGAAGGCTGCCGCGGCGTAATCCGCGGCCCGATAGACGTCGGTGTCGAAACCACTGAATTGCTCAGCGGCGAAGATTTGAATACCCGGTTTTCCGAAAGAGGTGCCCCAGAGGTGAAGGCAGTAATCCCTGCTAGAAGCTAGATTCACAAGATTGCAGGTCGGCTGCCCGCATATGGCAGCCCGACAGATCCAGGCCAACGAGATGGATTTTCCAATGGATGAGGTACTGGAGAACTTTCTGCTCTACAGAATAGCTGATGATTGGGCGGCGATCGGAGAGTTTCACGGGACAGTCGAAAAGCTTCAGCCTGACGATTTCTCGCGCCGCCGCGTGCTCGAGATAGTCAAGGAGCTAACCGAAGCCGGTATGATCAGGTTGGGCGCCTTCCCAGGAGGCGGTCGCCCGTGGGAACCTTGGGATGCGCCGACCGACGAGGCGATCAATCGCATAGCGCAGGGCTATAACGGTGAGTGCGGGTATCTATCTATTACCGATGATGAGATCGGAACTAACGAAGTATTTCGTGCAGAAATCACCGAAGCGGGACGGGCTCGATTGCGATACCTAGGAGACCCCTACGATAAGTATGGCGACCCCTGGTTCGACGACCCGTACCTGAACGCGTCGGATTGGGGCTGTCCATCGTATCGGCGTCCGTAGGACGATGTCAACAGATCTCTCTCCGGCTTCGAGACGAAGAATTGAAGTACTCGAACACTTCATGCTGTACGAACTTTCGGACGACTGGGCTCCCATCGCGACCCTTTGACGGCATGTTCGCGCGAATAGCTCATGAAGAATACTCTCGACAGGCAATCTTAGACCTTATCCAAGAGTTCGCAGAAAAGAATTACATCCGGTTCGGCGCCTTCCCCGGCGGAGGCCGCTTATGGGAGCCATGGACTGTATCGATTGATGAAGCAATCGATCGGATTGCCCACGGATACAACGGGGTTCCCGGCTACCTTCAGATCGATTATGACGCTATCGGTTCGAACGAGGTGTTCCGAGCCGATCTCATCGAGGGCGGCGAACGGAGACTGAGCGAGCTCGGCAATCCGTATGAGAAGTATGGTGATCCTTGGCGTGGAACTCCGCGAGAGGCACGCAGATGACCGACCACCGTTGCATTTGCAGGAAGCAGACCTCTACGTATCGCCAGGCCAGCGACGGAGGTTCATGAGATTACCAGTAGCCGGCACGAGAGTGTCCGAAGTGACTATCGGATACACGGTTACCGTCCGGTTAGGCGAATCATTCGAATACGAACTGCACATCGAGGGCGATCTCGAGATCTTCGAGGGATCTAAACCGCCTACCCGGTTCGAATACGAGTGCTACCAGGAACACCGCGAGCAGCTCGAAGCCTTGGTCGGTTCAGTGGTAGAGACAGCCACCGCCGATAGCTCGGGATCGTTTGAGCTGGGACTGAATACGGGTCTCTGCGTGCGCGTGCTTCCGGATGCGGAATACGAGGCGTGGAGTCTCGTCGGTCCACGGGGGTACCGTGTCATATGCCTGCCGGGTGGGCAGCTGGCAATCTGGTCGGCAAGATAGTCACTATCACTATCGAGCTGGCGGCAGCGAACTCTGGGGGTCGCAATTTTTCTTAACGAATACCATCGCCTGCTCCTGTCAGAGCTCACGGAAAACGAGCTGCACCAGATATCGACACACACCATATCCTTCGCCTCGGGTGAGCGTCGGGATGCCGTTCACTTGGCAGTCGCATGGGAAGCTCATGTGGACAAGATCGATCGCGACCGCGAACTTCCACGGGCCGACCGAAGCGTCTGGACCGAGTATGACTTCGTCGCGGCGCTGACGATGCGCGACTTCCTACAGGAAGCGCTCGACAGCTTGCCAATGACGTTGCAGGGCAAGCTTTTACGGTTGATCGGCCCCGTTGACAACCGGTTTCGGGGGTACACGGTGCCGGATACGGGCACGAGGATCTCCGTCATCGCCGACGTCGATCTTTCCCACCGCGAGTGGTGGTGGTTCAGGCTGCCGGCATCCGGTCCGATTGCCGAAGATTTCGAAGAGATCGCATCTCGAGGTATCGGGTGAGCGCGATCAGCCCGCCCTTCATTGCGATCGGGAGGCAGACGTAGTCGGAAGCATCCGGCAACTGCGGCACCCCTCACCGAATCCTCAGAGAATCACCCACTTGCGCCCCATAACTCGCCTCTAGCCTCGCCCGGGTGATCAACAAACGCGCCCGCTGGGCACTTCTCGCCGCTGTCGTCGTCGGAGCCGGGGCGGTGGGCGGGTTCGCCGCCTGTGCTCGGTCCTCATCAGCGCCGAGCGGGATTGCTCTGGTCAACGCCGATTCAGGACCGACGGGCGAACGTGTGGTCCAGGCGGTTCGGCAGGCCGGTGGTTATGAGTGGACAACGGTGGCGCCGGGTGAGGCGGACGTCGACGACTACGCGGCGGTCATCACGTTGCCTGCCGATCTGACGGAGTCGATGGGCACGTTGGCGGGGCCGCAGCCGCGGCGGGCGCAGGTGACGGTGGCGACGCATGCGGGCGCCGACGCCGAGCTGGTGGACGGGGCGATCGCGACGGTGACCCAGCGCATCGGGGCCGTGGGGGTGGAGGCGGCGCTCTCGGCGACGGCCGCCGCCCGGACGGAGATGACGAGCGTGCAGTTCAGCGCGCAATTGCTGAACGCGGGGGTGAACGCGGCGGCGGCCGGGGCCGATCAGTTCAGCGCGGGCGCCGACCAGCTGCTCGGCTTCCTGGATATGGCCAAGAACGGTTCCGCGCAGTTGACGTCGGCGATCGAACTGCTGAACAACACCGTCGACGGGGCCGCCGCGCAGGCCGAACAGCTTGCCGCCGCGTTCGATTCGACGAATCTGACCATCGCCCAGGTGCAGCAGACAGCGACCACGATGACCTCGGGGCTCGACCAGATCCTGCCGGTGCTGCGCGGCCTGCCGTTCTCCGGTGAGCCGCAGGTGGCGGATGTGATCGCCAAGCTGCAAGCGCTGCGTGACGTCTCCGGCCAGGCGGGCGCGCAGCTCACCGGGCTCGGCACGCTGACCGGCGCCGCCGTCGACCCGAACACCGACCTTGGCACCCTGCTGCGCACCGTGGTGGCCCGATTGACCGGCGCGAGCGATCAATTGGCCCAGGGTGCGCAACTCGCCGAATCCCTGCCGCAGCTCGCCGAGCAGGGCGGCGCGCAGCTGCTGGCCGCCATCGGCATGATCGAGACCGGCATCGGACAGCTCCAGGGCATCGTCGGCAACCTGAACACCCAGACCGGCAAGGCCCTCGCCGCCCTTCCCCAACGCGGCAAGGCGCAACAGTCGGCGGTCGCGCTCGCCCTCACCGACCCGGTGGAGATCGTGCGGGAGTGAGCAACCAGCCTCCCCGGATGTCAGGCGGGTGAACCGTCGAGCGTGACCGGTAGCCGATCCGGCATTCCGAAACGCGGATAGAGATCGTAGAGGTGGAAACGGGTGACCGCGGAAATCCGCTCCCCCGAACAGGTCAGCACGATCAGCCCGGCCGGTGACGCGAACGGCCCCTCCGGATCGTCGAGGTAGGTGGCGAAGGCAGGCTGGGTATTGGCGCTCGTCGCCCACAGATGCGCCCGCCGCGCTCCGCGATAGCCGAACGAGGCGCGCAGGAACTCGGCGATGGCGGCCGGGCCGTGGTACTCGTGCGGCGCGGGCGGCATGGTGAGCCAGGCGTCGTCGGTCAACAGGGCCACCACGCCGTCCACATCGCCGGCGAGATAAGCCTGCGCGAAACGTTGGGCGAGCGACTGTTCGGTGGACGAGCCGGGCCGGGTCCGTTCGAGGCTGCCATGCTGGCGCCGCAACGTCGCCCGGGCGCGTTGCAGGGTGCCTTTCACCACCGTCGGCGTGCTGTCGAGCAGATCGGCGACCTCGGCAGTCGGGAAGCCGAGCACATCGCGCAGCACTACGGTCGCGGTGTGCAGCGGCGGAAGTCGTTGCAGCGCGGCGACGAAGGTGAGTTCGACCGTGGCCCGGGCCTCATGATTCGCCTCCGGTCCCGGAGCCGGGTCGGCCACACCCGCGAGCACGTCGTCGGGGACCGGTTGCAGCCAGGTGATCGAATCCCGCCGGGTCGGCTCCGGCGGCTGGAACGGTGGCACCGGCTCGGGTGGACGGCGGCGAGCCGCGCGCAGCGCGTTGAGGCAACGGTTGGTGGCGATCCGGTACAGCCAGGTCCGCACCGAGGAGCGCTGTTCGAAGTCCGGCAGGCCGCGCCAGGCCGCGAGCAGCGCTTCCTGGAGGGTGTCCTCGGCGTCGGTCAACGATCCGAGCATCCGGTAGCAGTGCACCAGCAGTTCCCGCCGATACGGCTCGGTCAGCTCATCGAAGGCCCGTTCGTCGCCGGCGCGGGCCCGTTCGAGGACGGTCTGCTCCACGAAAGTCATCGTGCCATCCGGACGGATCTGCCCGCCGCGTTCCGTTCTCCCGCCCCGCGGTGTCGGTATCGGTGAGGGCGGCAGCGAGCGGCCCACCGACCCGGAAGGACATCATGACCAGCAGTGCTCTGCAGACCGCGCTGGACTACCACCACGCCTGGACCGGCCACGACTTCGACCGCGCCAGCACCTATCTGGCCGACGACCTCGTCTGCGAGGCGCCGTCCGGGCAGATCACCGGCCTGGCCGATTTCCGGGCC
Source organism: Nocardia cyriacigeorgica (assembly GCF_005863245.1). GTDB lineage: Bacteria > Actinomycetota > Actinomycetes > Mycobacteriales > Mycobacteriaceae > Nocardia > Nocardia cyriacigeorgica_C. Next base: position 521,119 of record NZ_VBUT01000001.1, read on the forward strand.
TTCATGGAACCGTTCAGCCAGATCATGACGAGCTCGCGGCTGCTCGGCGCGTTCGGCGACGACCACACCGCGATGCTGATGTACGACACCACCACCGTCCCGGTGCCGCACGCACCCGGCGCCGAGCTCTACACCGTCGCCGACGGCCGGATCACCCACATCCGGATCATCTTCGACCGCGCCCCGTTCGACGCCGCCCGGGCGGCCGCATCCCCACCCAGCTGAGACAGCATCGACCCCGCTGACACAGCACTGCGGCCCGCACTCGATGAGTGCGGGCCACAGTGGGAGGCCGAGATTACTTGACGTCCAGCAGGTCGATGACGAAGACCAGCGTCTTACCGGAGAGCCTGTGGCCTGCGCCGGCCGGACCGTACGCCTTCTCCGGCGGGATGGTGAGCTGGCGGCGGCCGCCGACCCGCATCCCGGGGATGCCATCCTGCCAGCCCTGGATCAGGCCGCGCAGCGGGAAGGTGATGGACTCGCCGCGGTTCCAGGACGAGTCGAACTCCTCGCCGGTGTCGAATTCGACGCCCACGTAATGCACCTCGACGGTGCCGCCGGCCTTGGCTTCCGCGCCGTCACCGACGGTGATGTCCTTGATGACGAGGTCGGTAGGCGCGGGGCCCGCCTGGAATTCGATCTCCGGCTTGGTCATTCGCATATCCCCTTCGATATGTGTGCTTCGGCTCTAGCGGTTGGTGATCTCGTGGTAGTCGCGCGCACCGTACCCGGTGTAGATCTGGCGCGGGCGGCCGATCTTGAGCGGCTCGCTGTGCATTTCGCGCCAGTGCGCGATCCAGCCGGGCAGCCGGCCCATGGCGAACAGCACGGTGAACATGCGGGTCGGGAAGCCCATGGCCTTGTAGATGACGCCGGTGTAGAAGTCGACGTTCGGGTACAGGCGGCGCTCGACGAAGTAATCGTCGGTCAGGGCGGCCTCTTCCAGCGCCTTCGCGATGTCGAACAGCTCGTCGTCACCGCCGAGCTTGGCCAGGATGGCGTCGGCGTGCTTCTTGGCGATGGCCGCGCGCGGGTCGTAGTTGCGGTAGACGCGGTGCCCGAAGCCCATGAGCTTCACGCCGTCTTCCTTGTTCTTGACCTTGCGGATGAACTCCTTGACATCGCCGCCCTGCGCCTTGATGTCGTCGAGCATCTCCAGCACGGCCTGGTTGGCGCCGCCGTGCAGCGGGCCCCACAGCGCGTTGATGCCGCCGGACACCGAGGTGAACAGGTTGGCGTCGGAGGAGCCGACCAGGCGCACGGTGGAGGTGGAGCAGTTCTGCTCGTGATCGGCGTGCAGGATCAGCAGCATGTCCAGCGCGGCGGCGATCTCGGGGTCGACCTCGTAGGGCTCGGCCGGGAAGCCGAAGGTCATCCGCAGGAAGTTCTCCACCAGGCTCAGCGAGTTGTCCGGGTAGAGGAACGGCTGGCCGACCGACTTCTTGTACGAGTACGCGGCGATGGTCGGCAGCTTGGCCAGCAGGCGGATGGTGGACAGCTCGACCTGCTCGGGGTCGCGCGGATCCAGCGAGTCCTGGTAGTAGGCCGACAGCGCGTTCACCGCGGACGACAGCACCGGCATCGGGTGCGCGTTGCGCGGGAAGCCGTCGAAGAATCGCTTGAGATCCTCGTGCAGCAGGGTGTGGCGGCGGATCTTGTCGGTGAACGACTCGAGCTGGGCCTGCGTCGGTAGCTCGCCGTAGATGAGCAGGTAGCTTACCTCGATGAAGGTCGAGCGCTCGGCCAGCTGGTCGATCGGGTACCCGCGGTAGCGCAGGATGCCCGCCTCGCCGTCGATGTAGGTGATGGCCGACTTGGTGGAGGCGGTGTTGACGAAGCCGGGGTCGTAGGTGGTGTATCCCGTGCTCGCCAGCAGCTTGCCCAGGTCGATGCCGTCGTTGCCCTCGGAGGCCTCGGCGATCGTCATGGGGTATTCGCCACCGGGGTACGTCAGCACCGGCTTGGCGTCATTGATGTGATTCTCGGGCACGGAAGGATCCCTCTCAGGCTATGACCGTCGGCACCGGGTGCGGTCGGCACGGCGGTGCGCTTGACCATGACGCTAGTCGCTGCTTCGCCGGGCTCGGGCAGGAGGGTGCCCACCGCACGATCTCACAAACGTACAGACGGGCGGTGAGGCCGGGGTACTCACGCGGGCACCGGTTTCGCCTCTGACCGGCCCACCCGGTATCGCACGAAGGCCGGGAAGGCCAGCGCCGCGAGCACCACACCGACCACGACCAGCACTCCACCGCCCGCGGCGGCTACGGCGGTACCCAGGCTCGCCGCGGCAAAACCGTGCGCAACATCACCGATTCGCGGGCCGCCGGCGACCACGACGATGAACACCCCTTGCAGTCTGCCGCGCATTTCGTCGGTCGCGACGGTCTGCAACATCGTCATCCGCAGCGCGGCCGAGACCATGTCCACCGCGCCTCCGAAGGCCGAGCAGGCCAGCGCGATCCACAGCCCGGCGGCGACGCCGAGACCGTGTCCGGTGAACCCGACCGCGACCCCGAAACCGACCATCGCCAGCCCCCACAGCGCGATGCACACGATCACCGCGAGCCCTTGACGGCGCACCCGCGGAATCCACCCGGAGAACACGCCACCGAGCACGGCGCCGGCCGACATGGACGCGAACAGCAGCCCGAGCGCGACGCCGCCGGTGGCCGGATCGCCGAAGGTCTCGTGCGCGATCTGCGGGAACAACGCCCGCGGCATGCCGAACACCATGGCGATGATGTCGACGGCGAAGGAGGCGAGCAGGATGCGCTGGGTGGCCAGGTAGGCGAAGCCGTCGAACACCGTGCGCAGGCCGGCGCGGCGCACCGAGCCGGTCGGCGGCAGCGACGGCAGCCGCCACACCGCCCATATCGTGACCAGCAGCGCGATGGCGTCGATCAGGTACAGCGTGGACAGCCCGATCAGCGGGATGAGTGCGCCGGCGAGCACCGGCCCGGCGATGGCGCCGAACTGGGTGACCGTCATCGACAGCGAATTGGCCGCGGCCAGTTGGCTTTCCGGCAGAAGCCTGGGGATGGTCGCGCTGCGCGTGGGCTGATTGACGGCGAAGAAGGCCTGCTGCACCGCGAACAGGCCGAGCACCAGCCACACATTGCCCGCGCCGAGCGCGGCCTGGATCCAGAAGGCGAGCGCGGTGAGTCCGGTGCCCGCGTTGGTGATCAGCAGCAGCGTGCGCCGGTCCATCACATCGGCGAGCGCGCCGCCCCACAGCCCGAACACGATCAGCGGCACCAGCCCGAACAGGCCGGCCAGCCCGACGTATCCGGAACTGCCGGTGAGCTGGAAGATCTGGGTCGGGACCGCGACGACCGAGAGTTGCGCCCCGATCGTGGTGACGATGCCGGAGGTCCACAGCCTGCGGTAGTCCGGGTCGCGCAGTGGCCTGGTGTCGGCGAGCACTTTCACCGGCCGCAGATTATGCGAGCCCGGCCGGATTCGGCCAGACCTTATTCATCACATGATTGGATGCATTGCCCGTCTGGGGATCAGGGCTGTAGGCGCTGGACCGTCATCGTGGCGCCGTCGACGTTGACCCGGATGCGGTTGTGCAACCGCCCCTGACGCCCCTGCCAGAACTCGACCTCGTCGGGCCGCAGCAGGTAACCACCCCAGTGCGGCGGCACGGGGATCTCGTCGACGCCGGCGAAGCGCGCCGTGGTCTCGGCCAGCGCGCGATCGAGTTCGGCCCGCGAGGCGATCGGCCTGGACTGGTGCGAGGCCCAGGCGCTGAGCTGAGAATCACGCGGGCGCGAACGCCAGTAGACGGCGGTGGTCTCGGCCGAGACCCGCTGCACCGGCCCGCGCAGATGCACCTGCCTGCCCAGCGCGGGCCAGACGAAGGTGGCCGCCGCGAACGGCACCGCGGCCAGTTGCGTCCCCTTTGCCGAGTCGTAATTGGTGTAGAAAGTCACACCTTCGGGCGAGAGCCCTTTACACAGCACGGTGCGCGCGACCGGACGCGGCGTGCCGTCGGCGGCGAGCGCGACCGTGGCCAGCACCATGGCGTTGGGCTCGGCGATACCGACCGCGGTGGCCTGCTCGATCCAGTGCCGCAGCAACGGTTCCCAGCCGCCTGCCAGCCAGTTCTCGTCCAGATCGGCATCGCGGGCCCCGGTACCGGGCGCGCCCTCGCTGTCGAAAGGCCCGGCACCGTAGTCGACGCGCATGGCGGCGAGATCCGGGTAGGAATTGTCCAGGTCACGCATGGGGCAGACGTTACTCCGCAGTAGCTAGGGGCTAAGGTTTTGGTGATCGGCATGTGCCGCGACCACCGTGCACCGCGAGCCATGCGACCCGACGTGCAAGGAGAGTCACCACATGACTACCAGCCCCGCGGTTCCCCCGGATTTCGTCAGCGGTCTCGAGGGTGTCGTCGCGTTCACCACCGATATCGCCGAACCCGACAAGGACGGTGGCGCGCTGCGCTACCGCGGGGTGGATATCGAAGATCTGGTCGCCAACCGGGTGACCTTCGGTGACGTCTGGGCGCTGCTGGTCGACGGCGAATTCGGCCGCGGCCTGCCGCCGGCCGAGCCGTTCCCGCTGCCGGTGCACACCGGCGACGTCCGGGTCGACGTGCAGGCCGGCCTGGCCATGCTCGCCCCGATCTGGGGTTACGAGCCGCTGCTCGACATCGACGACGAAACCGCGCGGGAGAACCTGGCGCGCGCCTCGGTGATGGCGCTGTCGTATGTGGCGCAGTCCGCACGCGGCATCTACCAGCCCGCCGTCCCGCAGCGGAAGATCGACGAGTGCACCACGGTCACCGAGCGGTTCATGACCCGCTGGAAGGGTGACCCGGATCCGCGGCACACCGAGGCCATCGACGCCTACTGGGTCTCGGCCGCCGAACACGGCATGAACGCCTCCACCTTCACCGCGCGCGTGATCGCCTCCACCGGCGCGGACGTGGCGGCCTCGCTGTCGGGCGCGATCGGCGCCATGTCCGGTCCGCTGCACGGCGGCGCCCCGGCGCGCGTGCTGCCGATGATCGAAGAGGTCGAGCGCACCGGCGACGCCCGCGCGCTGGTCAAGGGCATCCTCGACCGCAAGGAGAAGCTGATGGGCTTCGGGCACCGGGTCTACCGGGCCGAGGACCCGCGGGCCCGGGTGCTGCGCAGCACCGCTCAGCGGCTCGGCGCCCCGCGTTTCGAGGTCGCCGCCGCGCTCGAGCAGGCCGCGCTGGCCGAACTGCGCGAGCGTCGCCCGGATCGTGCCATCGAGACCAATGTGGAGTTCTGGGCCGCGGTCATCCTCGACTTCGCCGAGGTGCCCGCGCACATGATGCCCGCCATGTTCACCTGCGGCCGGACCGCGGGCTGGTGCGCGCACATCCTGGAGCAGAAGCAACTCGGCAAGCTGGTGCGACCGGCCGCCATCTACACCGGACCTGGCCCCCGCAAGCCCGACGAGGTCACCGGCTGGGCGTCCATCGCGCACAGCTGATCCATCCGGTTGCGGCGGCGCGTTCTCGCTGCGCGCCGCTACCGGAGCGCTGGGCGGCCTCGGCGTCGCGGCGGCGCCGATCACCGCATCACACCCAGCAGCACCGTATTCACCCGTGGACGGACGTGCCGCGGACCGGCGGCTCGGCGTCGACGCGGTCTACCGCTCACCCACCGACGCGGCCCAGTCGACGGCGACCGATTCACCCCGGTCGACGGTGAAGAACGCGACTTCGAGCCGTTTACCGAGGTCGACGAGGCCGATCGCGGACAGCGGCACCGGCTGCACCAGCCGCACCCGCCACGGCGCGGGCTCGTCCCAGGCCTGCAATTCCAGATCCAGCCGCAGCACCGGATCGTCGCGGCCGGAGTAGTCGGCGGCCATGGGGGTCGCCGCGAGCACCGTCGCCTGGGCGCGGCGGCCGTCGGCCAAGATCTTCGCGATGCCGACCCGGCCAGGTTCGGCGTCGTCGGAGACCTGTAGCACCACGCGCTCGCGGTCGCCCGGGTCGACCCGGCAGCAGACGACGTCGCCCGGCCGCATCCGGTCCAGGTCCTCTTCCCGCACCCGCTGGCGCACCCTGGTCTCATACGGCGGCTCGCCGTCGAGCTGTATCCGCACCCAGAACACGTGCCCGGCCTCTCTGCGGCGCGGTCGCACACCGAGCACGGTGGCGGTGCCGTGGGTCCCGCGCAGCAGCAGCTCGCGCCGCGCCGATCCGGTCAGCACGCCCGTCTGCGGGCCGATCCGCCACCGCATCCGCGGACGCAGGCTCGACACCGCCAACCCGATGCCGAGCAACCACAGTCCGATCCCCGAACGCCGGGCACCCGCCGCGACGACCCCTCGCGGCCTGCTCCGGCGACGCCTGCGCCCCGCCCGCGCCGACCGCACCCCATGCCAACCGCGTGATCGCCGCCCGGAGTTTGCCGACAGCATGCTCATGAGGGTTCAGGTTAGCCGGAGGGTGGTACACACCACAGCGATACCGCGACTACGCTGTTCGCCATGACCAGTGCGTTCCCGACCATTCCCGACGACCTCAAGCCTGCCGACGGACGTTTCGGTTGCGGCCCCTCCAAGGTGCGACCGGAGCAGTTGCGGTCCCTGGTCGAGGTGGGCGCCTCGGTGTTCGGTACCTCGCATCGGCAGAAGCCGGTCAAGGATGTGGTGGCGCGGGTGCGCTCGGGTCTGCGCGAGCTGTTCTCGCTGCCCGACGGCTACGAGGTCGTGCTCGGCAACGGCGGCACCACCGCGTTCTGGGACGCCGCGGCCTTCGGCCTGATCCGCGAGCGTTCGCTGCACCTGACCAACGGTGAGTTCAGCTCGAAGTTCGCCTCGGTGGCCAAGAACAACCCCTTCATCGGCGACCCGATCGTGCTCTCGGCCGAGCCGGGCAGCGCGCCGGAGCCGGTCGCCGACCCGTCGGCCGACCTCATCGGCTGGGCCCACAACGAGACCTCCACCGGCGTGTCCATCCCGGTGCAGCGTCCGGCCGGTTCGGAGAACGCGCTCATCGCCATCGACGCCACCTCCGGCGCGGGCGGCCTGCCGGTGAACATCACCGACGCCGACGTCTACTACTTCGCCCCGCAGAAGTGCTTCGCCGCCGACGGTGGCCTGTGGATCGCGCTGATGAGCCCGGCCGCACTGGCCCGCGTCGAGGAGATCAAGTCCTCGGGCCGCTGGACCCCGGACTTCCTGTCGCTGCCGATCGCCATCGACAACAGCACCAAGGACCAGACCTACAACACCCCGGCGCTGGCCACCCTGCTGCTGTTCGCCGACCAGATCGAATGGCTCAACGGCAACGGCGGCCTGGACTGGGCGGTCAAGCGGACGCTGGATTCGTCCTCGCGGCTGTACTCGTGGGCCGAGTCGAGCGAATACGCCACCCCCTACGTCAGCGATCCGGCGCACCGTTCGCAGGTCGTGGGCACCATCGATTTCGCCGATTCGGTGGACGCCGCCGCGGTGGCCAAGGTGCTGCGCGCCAATGGCATCGTCGACACCGAGCCTTACCGCAAGCTGGGCCGTAACCAGCTGCGTATCGGCATGTTCCCGGCCATCGATCCCGACGACGTCAGCCAGTTGACCAAGGCCGTCGACTGGGTCGTGGAAAAGCTGAGCTGAACCGCCTGAAACCAGCGAGAACCCGCCGCGCCGACCGCGTGGCGGGTTCTCTTTTTGTCAAGTGGGGGAAACTGCTTGGTTCGCAACGGAATAGAGCAGATTAGCCGTGCGCGGTGCGTTAGGGGTAGATTTCGATGCCGCGTGTCTTGCGGCGGGATTGACAGAAGTGCACTACTGTTCCAGAACGTGGGCGGTGTCGCGAGCCGACGCGATAAGGAGGTAACGGTGCGTGAACTTCGAGTGATCGGCGTGACGCCCGATTCCGCCCATATCGTCTGTGTGGACACCGAAAGCGGCCAGAAATTCCGGCTTCCCGCCGATGACAAACTGCGTGCCGCTGCCCGCGGAGACCTTGCCCGATTCGGCCAGATCGAGATCGAAATGGAAGCGACTATGCGACCACGCGATATCCAGGCCCGTATCCGTGCCGGTGCCTCCGTAGCCCAGGTCACCGAAGAATCCGGCATGCCGGCCAGCCGTGTCGAACGTTTCGCCTACCCGGTGCTGCTCGAGCGCGCCCGCGCCGCGGAATTGGCGCAGAAGGCGCATCCGGTGCGGCCCGACGGTCCCGCGGTGGAAATCCTCATCGATGTCGTCACCGCCGCGTTCACCGCGCGCGGGCACACCCTGGAAAACGCCGAATGGGATGCCTGGAAAGACGAGAAGGGTTTCTGGGTCGCCCAGCTGCAGTGGCAGAACGGGCGTTCGGAGATCGCCGCGCATTGGCGTTACCAGCCGGATGCGCACGGTGGCACGGTGTCCCCGCTCGATGATCCCGCCGCCGATCTGATCGATCCCGATTTCGGGCGCGCGCTGCGTGGCCTGGCGACGATCCTGCCGGAGGAGCCCGAGGCCCCGGCCCCGGTCGAGCCGCCCGCCGAGCCGCGCCCGTCGCGCGAAAGCGCCGCGCTTCCGCAGAATCAGCCCGTGCTGGAGGAGTACTACGGGCAGCGCGCCGTCGCCGCCGGTGGCACCACCGCCCTGCCCGCCGCGTCGTCGTCGACGGGTTCGATTCCGGCAGCCGGTGGTTCGGCCACGGGTGCCGCCGCGACCGGGCCCAAGACGCCGGCCGCCGGTGGCCGGGTGGACGCCGAGCCGGCGGCTCGCGCCGAGGCCGAGGTCAGGGCCGAATCCGCCGCGCGCGTCGAGCCCACCGCGGCGAGCACCGTCGAGGTTCCCGCGGCGGCAACGGAATCGGCCGAACCGGTCACCGAGAAGGCGGTCGCCGAGGAAGCCAAGCCCGCCACGGCCAAGGCCGCCAAGCCTGCCCGCACCAAGCGCGGCAAGGCGCCGATGCCGTCGTGGGAGGACGTGCTGCTCGGGGTCCGCAGCTCCGGTCACTGAGCCGCGTCGGCGCAGGTAGGCCGATGTCATAACCGGCGAAGCCGCAGTATGACGCGGCCGGGGCGAGTAGATTTTTCGGTGTGTCGTCGACCTCGGTCGGCGTAGGGCGGTGCCGGGAACGCGTTCGACGCACCGGGCATTGCCCGACGTTCGCGGAGCTCTTTTCGTGCAACTCGGGAGGTGCCGAAAATGCTGTCCAAGGCTTCGTCGCTCTGGTACGTCGACGCACCCGATCCGCTGGCGGTGCTGCGCGAGGATCACGACTCCGATCCCGACGCCGCGCGTGCGCTGGCCGAGCAGCTGCATCCCGACCGCGACGTGGTGCCGATCATGGTCGGCACGCTCGGCGGCTGCGCCGGTCCCGACGCCGACGAGGTGTACATCGGCTGCTATCCCGGTGTGACCGTGGTGTGTTCGCCACAGATGGCTCGGGTGCGGCCGACCGCGCTGCCCACCCCGCTGATCCGGCCGCTGGCCTCCGAGCACACCTATCTCATCGCCTTCGACACCGCGCACCGCTGGGGTTCGTTCGCGCACTGGGAGCGTGGTGAATTCCGGCGCGCGTTCAGCGCCAACCGCGTGCACATCCTGGAAGACGAAGGCCTGCCGCTGGTGTGGGAGCGACCGTACTGGGCGGGCGAGCATCCGGTGCGGTTGCAGGTGGGCGACATGCCCGACCCGCAGATCCTGCCGTTCGACCCGCCCGATTTCGCCGACGCCGCCAACCACGAATGGCTCGGGTTCCATTACCGCGCACCGGCCGCCGAAGGCGCGCTGCTACCCGGCGACATCTCGGTGTGCGGGTTCACGCTGTATCCGAAGGGCCAGGCGCCCGATCCGGCGGTGCACGTCGGTGACGGTCAGCCGCATATCGCGAACGGGAAACCGCGGCGCGGGCTGCTGTCGTGGTTGCGGCGCGGCGATCCGGTGGGTTGAGACCGGGCGGTGCCGGCCGAGCGTGGGTGGGCGAGCGGAGTCCGGTTCAGGGCGCGGGCCGTTGCAACCAGCGCCGTAGCGCCTCGGTCACCTCTTCCGGGCGTTGCTCCATCAGGAAATGGCCCGCATCGATGCGCACCAGCTCGGCGCCGTCGATATCACGAGCGAGTCGTTCGGCGGTGCTCAATGGGATGGCGTATTCGCGGGTGCCCCAGATTACGGTGGTCGGGCAGCTGATCTCGGCCAGTCGGATCGCGAGCTCCGGGCGGTCCTTCACCTCGTAGCCTGCCCAGAAGCGCGCGTATTCGTGCCGGCCCTGCGGTGTGCGCAGCATGGCGAGGTAGTGCTCGAGCCGTTCGGCGTCGAAAGTGCCATCGCGCAGAAAACCGGCCAAACCCAGGCGGTGCACCCAGTAGATCGGCGCGGTGGTGAGCAGTGGACGCAGCAGCCGATGCCGTGCGGCCACCGTGAACAGTCCGAACAGCAGATAGAACGCCGGTGTGAAGGTGCCCTGAGCCCGTGAATTGAGAATGGCGAAACGGCGCACCCGATCCGGATGACGCTGCACGAAACCGAGCCCGAGGAACCCGCCGTAGTCGTGACAGGCGACATCGACGCGGTCCAGGCCGAGCGCATCCAGCATCCGGGCGATCCGGTCGACCTCACTGTCGTAGTCGCAGCTCCACCCCGGGGCACGGGTGGATTCGCCCCAGCCGAACCAGTCCGGCGCGATCACCCGGCGCAGCCGCGACAGCGGTTCGAGCTGGTATTCCCAGGCCAGGTGGGTTTCCGGCCAGCCGTGCAGCAATACCAGCGGATCGCCGGTGCCGGCTTCGGCGTAGTGCAGGCGGGCGCCGTCGACGGTGACCTCGTGTTGCGCGATCGCCGATGGGTTGGTTGCCGGTTCGATTCGGTCGGTGGTCATGCCGCCTCCTGCTCGTCGTCGCTGGTCGCGGCGGTGATGCCGCGTGGTCCGGTTCCGGCTGAGGTGCCGCCGTGCGCGTTGTCGTCCCGGTATCGTCGCGCCCATGACACGGTCGGCACTTCCGGAAACGTGCTCCGATACCGCCACGGCGAAGCTGTGGATCCGGCCGGGGCATGCGGTCTATCTGGGGCCGAGCCTGGGGTTGGCCGCGCATTCCACGGCTATCGCCTCGCTGGGCGTCGGGGTCGACGCGCCGTTCCGGGTTCGGGTCGCCGACGGTCCCGATATCACCGCACGCAGCTTCCTGTTCCGGGCCCGGGTGACCCACCACCTGGTGGACAGCCAGGGGCGAATGCTGTTCTGTTTCTTCGATCCGACCTCCGCGCGGATGGCGCGCTGCCTGGGCGGGATGACCCGCTCGATCGGCGGATACGCGACCGATCACGGGCGCGAGGCCGACATCGTCGCGCTGTGCCGCGACCCCGAGCCCGATGTGGAACGCCTGCTCGAGCTGGCCAGCATCCCCGTGCCCACCGTGCGGGATCCGCGCATCGCCACCATCGCCGCCGCGATCCGCGCCGACCCGGCCCGGCCCCAACGCGCACGGGAAAGCGCCGGTCTCGCCGGACTGTCCACCTCACATTTCCTGCGTACGTTCGCCGAACAAACCGGCACCAGCTTCCGGCGCTACGTGCAGTGGGCCCGGATGCTGCGGGTGGGTCGCGCGTACGCGACGGGCCACGATCTGACCAGGGCCGCGGTCGACGCGGGCTTCGCCTCGCCCTCACATTTCAGCGACGTGTTCCGCGCGATGTTCGGGCTGACGCCCACCGCCTTCCTCGGCGTCGGCGGCGAGCTGCACATCATCGACGACGCGGACCGACTCGCTCAGCCGTCACCAACCGCTCAGCGCTCACACGCCGCCGCTCAGCGCTCACACCCCTAGCAGCAGACCCAGCCAGGCCAGCAGCACACCGATGGCGCCACCGGCGAGCACCCATCGGGTCACCGGCTCGTTCCGCCACCGCCACGCCGTCGGCGCCACACCGCCGACCGCGACCACGTTCACCCCCACCGACAACAGCGGATGCACCTCGGCCAGCGCCGCGCCGAAGGCGTATACCGCGACCGTCGTCAGCGCCGCGACCAGCACCGTCACCGTGATGCCCGCCGCCCACGGGGTCGGATCCTGACAGTCGTGGTACGGGTCGTAGCGGTTGTGCGACAGATCGCTCATGTCGTCCTCACCCGTTCATAGAACGCCATCGCGGCCGCGGTCGCCACATTCAGCGAATCGGTGCCCGGACTCATCGGGATGCGGGCCCGGATATCGGTGGCGGCCATGGCCTCTTCGGTCAGTCCGGGACCTTCGGCGCCGAGCAGCAGGGCCACCCGATCGCCGGTCATGGCCGTCGCCAGATTCACCGCCGACGGATCGGGTGTGAGCGCGATGATCTGAAAACCCTCGCGGCGCAGCAGGTCGAGGCCGCCGGGCCAGCCGGGCACGCGCGCGAACGGCACCCGAAGTACATGCCCCATCGACACCCTCACCGCGCGCCGATACAGCGGATCGGCGCAACGCTCGCCGAACAGGATCGCGTCGGCGCCGAGACCGGCGGCATTGCGGAACATCGAGCCGAGGTTCTCGTGGTCGTTGACGCCCTCGAGGACGGCCACCGTCCGCGCACCGGCCAGGACCTCGTCCAAGGTGCGTTCGGGCAGACGATGCGCGACGGCGAGCACCCCGCGATTGAGGTGGAACCCGACCACCTCGGCCATGACCTCGGCCGTGGCGCGGTAGTAGGGCGCGTCGACGTCGGCGACATCCTCGGCCAGTTCCGCCAGCCGCTTGCCGGTCCCGAGCAGCGCGTGCGGGCGGAACGGCGAATCCAGCATCCGCCGCACCACCACCGTGCCCTCGGCGATCACCAGACCTTTGCCGCCGGGCCGGTCGGGCCTGCGATCGACCGACTTCAGATCCCGGAAATCATCGACCCGCGGATCGTCCACCTCGTCGATATCCACAACCACCGCCACAGCCGACATCCTGCCAATCCCGGCCCGCCGCGGCGGAGGCGGCCCGGCCGGAAAATCGGGTGCGCGCGCGGTGCGAGAGTGCCATCGTTCGAGGCATGGCCATCCACGACGACATCGTCATCCGATCGGCGCGCCCGGCCGACGCCGACGCCATCCAGCTGTTGCTCGAGGTCTGTTTCGCCACCAGGACCTCGCCGGTGGAGAACGAACAGATCCCACGCATCTTCCCGCCGGAACAGGCGCTGATCGCCGAGGTGGACGGCCGGGTGGTCGGGCACGCCCAGTCCACGACGATGACGCTCACCGTCCCCGGTGGCCGCGAGGTCGACGTCACCGGAATCGCGGGCGTCGCGGTCGCGCCGACGCATCGGCGCCGCGGCATCCTGCGCGCCATGTACACCGAGCAGCATCGCCGCACCGAGGCCGCCGGACTGCCGCTGACCATCTTCACCGCCAGCGAGGGCGGCATCTACGGCCGTTTCGGGTACGGGCCGACGGTGGTCGAGAAGAGCATCCGGGTGAATCGGCGGGCCGCGGCCTTCCTGCCGATGGTCCCCGATCCGGGTGGAGTCGAGCTGGTTCCGTTGTCTGCCGCGCAGGAGCGCATCCGCGCCGTCTACGACCGCTGGCGCAGGCTCGTCCCAGGCGCCCAGGTGCGTCCCGATGCCGCCTGGGCGATCCGTTTCGCCGATCCCGAACGCTTCCGCGGCGGCGGCACCGACCTGTTCGCCCTGCTGCATCCCGACGGCTACGCGCTCTACCGCTACCGGCACGGTGCCGACGGCTCGGTGGCCGAGGTGGTCGAACATCGCACGATCACCACCGACGCGCATGCGGCGTTGTGGCGGGCGCTGCTCGGGCTGGATCTGATCGACCGGATCGAGGCCGTGGTCACCGACAACGATCCGCTGCCCTATCTGCTCACCGATCCGCGTCAGGTCCGCACCACCGGCCGCTTCGACGGATTGTGGTTGCGGCTCATGGATGTTCCGGCCGCGCTCTCGGCCCGCGCCTACGCCGCCGACCTGGACCTGGTCCTCGCCGTACACGATCCGTTCCGGGAGGCAGGCGGCACCTTCGCGCTGCGGATCCGCGACGGTGTGGCCGAGTGCGCGCCGACCGATCGCGACGCCGATCTGGAACTGGGTATCGACGTGCTCGGCAGCATCTACCTTGGCGCGCATTCACCGCGCGCGTTCGCCGCGGCGAACCGTTTGCGGGCCAAGGATTCCGGGCCGGTGCGTGCGATAGAGCAGGCCTTCGCCACCGATCGCGACGCCACGGTCGGCTGGTTCTTCTGAGCTCGGCTGGTTCGTCGGCGGCCATCGACCGGCCCGATCGGATGCGCGATCAGGGCCGGTCCTGGCATGCTGGAACCATGCAGGTGATCCGGCTCGTCCTCAATATCCTCTGGCTGATCCTGGCCGGGTTCTGGATGGCGCTCGGCTACCTGCTGGCGGCGGTGATCTGCTTCATCCTGATCATCACCATCCCGTTCGGTATCGCCGCGCTGCGCAATGCCGCCTACGTGCTGTGGCCGTTCGGCCGCACCACCGTGGACAAGCCGGGGGCCGGCGCGGGATCGCTGATCGGCAACATCATCTGGTTCGTGGTCGCAGGCTGGTGGCTGGCGCTGGGCCATTTGCTGACCAGCATTCCGCTGTTCGTGTCGATCATCGGAATCCCGTTCGGCTGGGCCAACCTCAAGCTGATTCCGCTGGCGTTGTTCCCGCTCGGCAAGGACATCGTCGATTCGGACCAGGCGTTCGCCCCGAACTACCGCTACTCGTCCTGAGCCGAGTTCATTCGGATTCGGCGACGATCTGCTTCATGATCGTGACCGCCCGCGACAGCACATCGAGCTGCTCCGGCGCGAGGTTGGACAACTGTTCGGTCATCCAGGCTTCGCGCGCGCTGGCTTCATCGGCGATCAGCGCACGGCCCGCCGGTGACAGCGACACGATGATCTGCCTGCCGTCGGTGGGATGCGGTTCGCGCGCCACCAGCCCGAGATCGGTGAGTGAGGCGATGACCCTGGTCATCGACGGCGGCTGCACCCGTTCGCGCGCCGCGAGCGCACCCGGGGTCATGGCGCCGTCGCGGTGCAGGGTGGCCAGCACCGACAGCTGGGTCAGCGAGATCTGCGAATCGGTCCGTCGCCCGCGCAGATGCCGCGTCAAACGCACGACCGCCAGCGACAGCTCACCCGCGAGCTCTCGAACATCCGATGGCGTTGTCACAGTTGAGCACGATACGGGACCGTGCCCGGAGTTCACGCATGTTCGCCTAGGCTGAGCCCTGTGACCCAGCAGGTGCCCCAGATTCCGCCCCGGCTCACCGACCCACGGCCGGTGCTCGCGGTCGGCTGCGCGCTGTGGGCGCTGGCCACGGTCGTGGTCTGGGTGAGTGGAGACCGTTGGGAGACCGCGCGTCCGGTCTGCCTGATGGGGCTTGCGGTCGGGTTGCTCGGATACACGATCTTCGTCATCCAGCGCCGGGGCGCCCGGCGCGGCGACAAGGGCGCGCAGACCGGGCTCTGACCCCTCGGCCACACCCGAGCGACGCCGCCGATCAGGCGATATCGAACTCGTCGCTGGTGGCGATGATGGGTGTCAGCGAGCCGTCGGCGCCGAGACGGTCGGCGAAGTGCTGGAAGCGGTAACGGCCGGGGGCGGCGTCACCCGGGATATCCCAGGTGAAACGCGCCAGCGAGATTCCGGGGCCGGGCGAGCGCCAGTGGAAACGCACGGCCCACTCCCCCTCGTTGGCCACGCGCTCCCATCGGCCCGAGGCCGTGCGCCGCTGCACCTCGAGGAAGGTGCCGTTGCGGCGCGGATTGTGCTTCGGGTGGGCCGAGACGAACTCGACTTCGACGCGCGTACCCGGGGACGCGGTTGGCGCCGGTTGCACCAGGACGTCACCGAAACCGCGCCCGGGTGGGGTCGCGTCGGGGCCGGGAGCGGGCACGAAGTTCGGCTGCAACGCGGAGACATCGCGCGGGGCCGGTCCGCGCGCGACCTGCTGACGGGCCGCGAAAGCCGTTGCCAGCCGGGTGAATTCCTGCTGATAGGCGCAGAGGGTGTACCGGCCGTAGAGAGTCGAGGCGCCCTCGTACTGCTGGGCGTCGTATTCCTCCGGTGTGGTCACGTACTCGTGGTAGGCGTTGGCGTAGCCCTGCATCAGCACCTGTTCGACGTCGACGCCGAGCGCCGCGGCGACGGTTCGGCGCACCCGCAGCCCGGACACGATGGTGAACTCGCCACCGGCCGCCGCCAGGTACAGCTCGCCGATGCGTACCAATTGGATCGGCACCACATTCGGCACCCACGGCACCGGCGGCAGCAGCCCGAGCGGTGCGGCGATCGCCTTGGGGGCCTGGGCGTCGGCCAGCCACGCCGGCGCCGGAGCGCCCGGATCGCCGAGTGCGGCGACGAACGGGTTGGTCACGCCCTCCGGAATCGGGCCGCCCGGCAGACCGGGACCGTCCTCCACACTGCCGGCGATGAGCGAAACCCCGGCGGCAGCAGGTGCGGTTCGGCGGGGCGATCCGTCCGGAGTGAAGCGGCCGTCGACGGTGATATCGGCCAGATCGATGTAGCAGAGCATGGCGTCCACCGGACCGCCGACGGACGTCGCCGCCGCCAAGGCGGATTTCGCGGCGCGATACTGCCGGTCGCCGATGATGCGGGTGTTCTCGAATTCGTCGTCGGTCGGACCGGAGCCGGGCCGCAGATTCAGATTCGGTGACATATCACCGGCATTGGTCTGCGCGAATGCGGCGATGAAATCGGCACGCCCGTCCAGGTAGCGCACGCCGTGCTCGGTGTGTTCGAAACTGAACGAGGCGTAACCCTTGTTGTCGGAACTGATCAGCCGGTTCTCATTGGTCATCGAGGTGTTGTGCGTGGCGAACCAGGTGATGGCGCCGATCTCGCGCCCGCCTTTCCGCAATGACAGCACCGTCACCGCCGGGTCGATGGCGTCCGGGAAATAGCGCTTATCGGCCTCGGGATTGCGGTCGAACGCGATTCGGGACCGGTTGACGCTGGCGTCGCGCAACTGCGAGCGGCCCAGGGCCAGCGAACCGGGGCCGAGATCGGCGTGCGCGGCGGCGATGGCCTCGACGATGCCCTGCACTTCGGCGTCGTAGACCTGCTGCTGGAACCCGAGAATCGACAGGTTGTAGGCGTAGTCGTGGCTGGATCCGCCGCAGGTGGCGTGCGAATGCGTCGAGGTCAGCAGCACGTTCTGTTCGGTGTAGAGGTCGCCGAAGCGTTCGGCGAGGGCGAGCATCACCCCGCGATGCACCGATTGGAAGATCATGCCGTTGTCGGCGACCACGAACACGACCCGGCGCCCACCCGCGCCGATGATGAATGCCCTGGCCCTGGGCCGCAGATGAATGCCCGCGGTGGTCTGTTCCAGCTGGGAGTAGCCCATCATGCCGCAGTCGGCGGCCGGACCGGTGATGTCGGACAGCCCCGCGCCGATCTCGTATCCGCCGGGCGCGGCACCCGCCGTTCCCGCGACAACGCCCGATAGACCGGGCATCGCCGCGAGGGCGGCCGAGCCGACCGCCGTCCGGGCGAGCAGCGTCCTGCGGGTTACCGACATCACAGACTCCCTTCGATCTTTGGCAGCGAACCACAGATCTGGACAGGCGTCCAGTACGAATTTTCGGGTCGGCGAATTGACTGTTCGCGCCGCGAGCGCTTAACTCGCTCAGGTGTCCTCCCGATTGAGCGTCGAAGAACGACGGGCCCACCTTATCGAGGCCGCGATCGGCCTTGCCGAGAAAAAGGGTGTGGCAGGCGTGACCACGCGCGATGTCGCGCAAGCGGCAGGCGTCTCGCTCGGTGTGGTGCATTACTGTTTCGAAAACAAGGACGCGCTGATGACCGAGCTGGTCAAAGCGCTATCGATGGAATTGCGCGATTCCGTCGACGCCAATGAAACGGTCTGGCAGGAAGCCGGAACCGGAAAAGCGGCACTGCAATCTTTGGTACGCGCCGGTCTGGAACTGATGTGGCTCAACATCGAAGCCACACCGGAACGTCAGCTGCTCACCTACGAGACCACCACCTACGCGCTGCGTGAGGGCGAGCAGACGCCGGCGAAATTGGCGATCGCGCGCGAACAGTACGCGTTCAACGATTCCACCGTCGCCGATATCCTCGACCACGCCCGCGATGCCACGTCCACGCAATGGACGGTGCCGGTGCAGACCCTGTCGCGCTTCACCCTCAGCGTGATCGACGGGATCGTGCTGCGCTGGCTGGTGGACAACGACAGCGAAAGCGTGCGCACGCAACTGGATGTGCTCAGCGAGATGCTCAGCACGTACGCGAAGTAGTTTTCGCCCGGATCAGTCCCCGGCCTGCGGATTTCGGATGTGGGTGGTGTCGCCGTCACGCCACCACGAGACCTCGGCCGTGCGCTGCACCGCGCCGGACAGCCGCACCCGTAGCTCGTCGTGCACCACCAGATCGCCGTCGACCTCGGGGAGACCGAAAAGCTGACGCAGCACCACGCCCATCGGCTCGCTCGCCCAAGTGCTCGCGCGTCCGGTGCTGATCACCTCGGCCGTGACGACTTCCGAGACCAGCGGCAGATCCAGCAGCGTCGCCAGCGCGGGCGCCGACTCCACCGCGCCGACGACCAGGCGTTGCGGCGGAATCGCCAGACCGAACCACGGCTGATCCAGCACCATCGCCTCCCCCGGGTCCACCGTCGCACCCGACAGTGCCCGCACCAGGTCGGGCAGCTCGAGTTCGGTGAGGTCGAGATGCTCCTCCGCCGCCGCGAGCAGGGCGTGGGTGCGTGCGGTGGCCTGCGGGGCCGGGGATTTCGCCGGGTCCGCGAGTGCCTTCAGCAGTGCCTCGGCCAGCTCCTGGGTGATCGTCGCGGGATCGGCCAGGACCGGGCGCAGGGCGTCGATCTCGGCGCGGGAGAAACCGGGTGCGGCGAATTCGGGGAGCAGACCGGCGAATTCGGGTTCATCGGGATGACGCAGCACGCCCAGCGGGGTGCCGTCGATATGGGCGAAGCGGCGCAGCCACCAGGCGGTGTAGCCGTTCGGGTCCGCCAACAGCGGACGGGTGCGCGTCCCTGCGGCCAGCTGCCGCAAGGCTTGTGGCCAGGCGGCGTCGTCGACCAGATCGAGGTCGCGCACGGCTATCAGTTCGGGCGGGTCCTCGGATAGGCCCGCCCACCAAGCCTCTTCGTCCGGGAGGTCGTGATCGGGGCCGGTCGGGTCGGTCTCGCTGACGATCGCGAAATCCCATCCGACACCCACCGCACGTAAGGCCTCGGGACCGTAACGGTCGACCAGTTCCTGGTCGACCGTGCCGAACGGAGAATCCGCTACCAGCACCGCACGCAGCGGCGCACCAGGCAGCAGCAGCTCGTCGGCGGGCAGCAATTCACCTGTGTCGTCGGGTAATTCGAGCTGGCCGAGCCATGACGGCAGGTCCGCGGGCTCGGCCTGGGCGGCCAGCCGCAAGACCGCGTCGGTGGTGTCTGGATCGCCGGGATGATCCTCCAGCTCGGCGCGCAACCCCGGATCCGACAGCAGATCGCGCACCGTCGCCTGCCGCGCCCCCAGCCGCGACAGCAGCGGGTGCGCGGCCTCCGGATGAATCAATCGCGCCCAGTGCACCGGGATCGGCGTGTGCAGTTCGTCATCGAGAACGGCGGTGCGCGGGCCCGTGACCAGGCGCCCGTCGGCCAGCGGAACAGCGAGCGCGCCGAGTTCCTCGACGGCCAGCGGGTCGGTGACGTAGGGCTCGAGCGCCGCGTACAGCTCACGCCACCAGGCGGGCGAACGATCCAGTCCGCCCGACAATTCGGCCAGGCGGGCCAGACCGACCCGGTGCACGTCCAGGACCGACAGCGCTTCGGAATGCAGGCCACCGGAGAGTTCCGGGATCACCAGCGGGCCGAGCACATCGGATAGCAAGCCGGCCAGTTCGGGGCTCAGACCAGGGAAAACGCTGGCTCGAGTGGGGACGGCGACGGCGTCCTGATCCGGGCGGCCGGAGTGCGCCACGTCGCCGGGGAAGTCGAACCGGTCCGCATCGGCCAGATCCTCTGCGGCGGAGACCTCACATCCGGCGGGCCGCGGCGCAACAGAGCCTGAGTCTGGACCCGCCGAGCTCCGGGTGCCGTCCAGCCCGCCGGGGTCGGACCGGCCGGCGTCGGCCAGATCATGTTCGGCGAACGCTTCGGGTTCGATACGTGGGGCGGTCGAGCTTCCGTCCTGACCGGCGGGTGGGACGACCGGGAGCCACGGATGGGTCTGGAGTTCTCGGATGATGGCTTCGCGGAGCAGCCCATCGGCCTCACTGCGCGCGAATCCCGGTACGGGAACCAGAGTGAGGCGATCGCGTGGCGGGAGTGCGCGGGCGAAATCGGCGTACCCGGAGGCCAGTTCCGCTACGTGTGCGCCGGGGAGCAGTCGGCGGCGGTCGGGTTGCATGGCGATATCGGCGATGAGCAGGGCCGGCAGCGACAGCTCCTCGTCGGAGCGGGTCGGTGCGCGCAGGACGTCGGCGGCGGCGCGCACCGGTCGACCATCGCGGACCGGCAGCAGCCAGCGGGCGCGGGCGGTGCGGAACTGCCACCAGCGCTGATCCACCTCCGGGCCGGTGACCCGCAATTCCTGGATATCATTCGCGAAATCGCCTGTGGTGCTGGCGAACTCGTCGTCACCGACACGTATTTCACGCAGGGCGGGAAGTTCGAGCAGGAGGTCGACCACTTCGGACCGCATGGCCACCAGCAACGCCTGCGCGTCCACGTCATCGCGTAGCCGCAGCACGACCTCGGTATCGAAACCCGTTGCCGGGCCAGTCGCACTCGGCCACACCAACCGCAGCGCCGGCGGCTGCCACTGCGCACCGGCAGGGGATCCACCAGGAAGATGAATGGCGTTGCGGTGCAGCGCATCCAGAGTCGCGGCACGCGAGAACCGCAATGACCCGGTGGTCGAGCGGATCTCGATCTCATCGCTCACCGTCAGTACCGCGGTGAAGCCGACACCGAAGCGTCCGACGCTGGCAGCCGGGTCGGACTTGCCGGACGCGCGCAGCGCCGTCAGAGCATGGACGCCGGAACGGTCCAATGGCGCACCGGTATTCGCGACGTGCAGCGTACGGCCGTCCACCCACACCGCGAACCGACCGGCTGTGCCCGCCTTCGCGGCGGCATCGGCGGCATTCTGCGCCAGCTCCGTCAGCAGCCGGTCCCGATACCCGGCCCGCACCAGATCGGCTTCGGTCGCCGCATCCTCCCGCAGCCGAGTAGGCGAATCCCGCCATGCCGCGAGCACACCGGCGCGCAGGGGCTCGGTATCGAACGGGTCGTCCCCGGCCGGGCTCAGCTCAGCGCCGATGACCCGGACTCCGGCTGGGCGTCCGTCGCGTGGCTATCGCCGGCATCCGCGGTGACCTCGGATTCCCCGGTGCCATTGGACGATTCGGGCTCCGGAACCGAGGCGGTGGGCTGCTCCGCTTCGGCGGAGGAAGGAGTCGCCTCGGTGCCCGACGCCGCGTCAGCAGGCCGATCACTGTCCGAGTCGGCGGGCTCGACGGCGTTAGCCGGGCCGGAGGGCTCGACGGCCGCAGCCAGGCCGGGAGTATCGGTGGCCTCGGAAGCGGGAGTCGCGCCGGCAGCGCCAGCGGACTCGGCAGCGGCAGTCACATCGGCAGCACCAGCAGCCTCGGAAGCGGGAGCCGCGTCGGCAGCACCAGCAGCCTCGGCAGCGGGAGCCGCGTCGGCAGCGGGAGCCGCGTCGGCAGCGGGAGCCGCGTCGGCAGCGCCAGCGGACTCGACAGCGGGGCTCTCGCCGAGTGCACCAGCGGCCTCGGCAGTTGAGCCCGTATCGGCACGATCGGCGGGCTCGGCAGCAGTAGCCGCGTCGGCGGCACCGGAAGCCTCGACCGCGGCCGTCGTGCCTGCGTCAGCGGCAGCTGTCTCGACAGGCTCGACGCGCTCGGCGGTGGGGGCCGTGGCGTCCGCGACCTCAGCCGATCCCGCCACACCACCATCGGCAGCAGCGGTTGCGGCGGCTGCCTCGGCGCTCTCGGCCGACGCCGTCGCACCGGAGCCGGCATCGCCGCTCTCGCCGCGCAGCGCTTCCTTCGGAACCAGATCCACCGCGGCATCGTCGTAGGCCTCGTACAGCGGCGAACCCGCGCCACTCGGCACGGTGACGTCGGAGTGCGCGCCGCAGCCGTACTCGGTGTGCACGACATGCCCGTCGGCGCCCATCGCATTACCGCAGACGCCGAAACACGCCCGCAGCGCGCCGGCCAGCGGCAGATAGAAACCGCAGGTGCCGCAGGTGCCCGGCGCCGCCTTGGCCATCTCGGTATCGGGACCGAACTCGGTGTACCAGCGCTGCGCCGCCTCCTCGCGGCCCTCCAGGCTGAGCACCTGCGAGCGGCCCAGGCCCACCTGATAGGCCACGTCGTCGATCTCGGGATCGCCGGTGGCGGTGTAGCCGGGAGCCAGCCGCGGATCGTTCGGCGGCGGGGCCAGCAGATCGCCGGGAGCCAGATC
Source organism: Nocardia cyriacigeorgica (assembly GCF_005863245.1). Taxonomy (GTDB): domain Bacteria; phylum Actinomycetota; class Actinomycetes; order Mycobacteriales; family Mycobacteriaceae; genus Nocardia; species Nocardia cyriacigeorgica_C. Next base: position 543,530 of record NZ_VBUT01000001.1, read on the forward strand.
GCCAGGACGCACCCGCTGATCCCATGGCACGAATTCGGGCGCGATCAACGCGTCCGGGCCCGGCAGCAGGGCCGACTCGCTGACCGTCGGACGGTCCGCACCCGGCGGCGCCGCCACCACGACCGCCCACTGCCAGCCGCGATAGCCGGTCAGGGTGGCCTCGAAGCGATGTGTTGCCGCGTTGTCGTCCTCGGCGGACACACCAAGATGCGCACCGACCCCGGATGGCTCCAGCTCGAGGAGCGCACGACGGGCAAGCTCGACGGCGTCGGCCAGAACAGGCCGCACGCCGGAGTCCGAAACAGAAACTGCGCTCACGGCCTACATTTTGCCGTATGGAGACCGATCGGCGTTCGCTGGCCGTCGCTGCCCTGCTCTGCCTGCTCACCGCGACCGGTTGTGCGCGCGCCGAGGACCCGGCAGATCAGGCGCCACAGCTGGTCGTGGAGGTCCTCGGCACGACCCCGCACGACCCGCGCGCCTTCACCCAGGGCTTGCAGATCGCCGACGGCGTGCTCTACGAGAGCACCGGGATGCCGGGCGAGTCGGGCGTGCGCGCCGTCGACCGCGCCACCGGCGCCGAACTCGCCGCCGCGGAACTGCCACCGCCACTGTTCGGTGAGGGCATTGCCGTCGCGGGTGACATGCTGTGGCAACTCACCTGGAAGGACGGCATCGCCTTCGCCCGCGATCCAGCCACCCTCGCCGAGCGCGGGCAGGTGTCCTACGAGGGCGAAGGCTGGGGCCTGTGCGCCCGCGACGGGCAGCTGGTCATGAGCGACGGCTCGGCCACCCTGACCTTCCGCGACCCGGTCACCTTCGCCCGCACCGGCTCGGTCGAACTGCACGGCCGCCCGTCGGCGCGGCTGAACGAACTGGAGTGCGCGGCCGACGGCTCGGTCTACGCCAACACCTGGCCCACCGACGAAATCCTGCGCATCGACCCCCGCACCGGCGAGATCCTCGCCACCATCGACGCCTCGGGCCTGCTCTCGCCAGGCGAACGCGCAGGCGCCGATGTCCTCAACGGCATCACCCAGATTCCGGGCACCGACCGCTTCCTGCTCACCGGCAAGTACTGGCCCACCATGTTCGAAGTGCGTTTCGTCCCCGCGCCGTAGGCGAACCACGTCACTTTCGGTGGATTCGCCGGAGCGTGCGTGAACCCCACCGGCCGTTGTGCGCCAGAATTGACGTTGTGACTACTCCCAGCGATCCCCCCGGTCCCGATCGCGGTCGGTGGGACGGCGAAGAGTACCCACCGTACGAGCGGCACCCCGGGTTCGACCGGTATCCGCCACCCAACGCGCCACGGCGACGTCGTCCGTTGCCGCCGCTGCCGCCGGACCACCCCGGCACCACCCCGCCGCCGACCCGTCCGCTGACGGAGGTCGAGCGCGAACCCGGCCGTGGTTCGGGTGGACGGTTCACCCGGTCGATGCGCAAAGAACAGCCGCGCCGGGTCGACGACCGGCGCACCGAGCAGGCACCCGAGGACGACACCGGCCGCGTCGACGACCGCAGGGTCCCGCGCAAACTCACCGTCACCCGGGTCGCCGCGCTGCGCGGTAAGGAGCTGACCGAGAAGGGCTTCGCCACCTTCCAGCGCGCGGCCAAGGCCGACGGCGCCGATAAGTCGGGCCTGACCGCGCTCACGTACGCGACGATGACGAACTTCGCCCTGGACGCCGCGATCGCCGTCGCCCTGGCCAATACGTTGTTCTTCGCCAGCGCGACCGCCGAGAGCAAAACCAAGGTGGCGCTGTATCTGCTGATCACCATCGCGCCGTTCGCGGTGATCGCGCCGCTGATCGGGCCGGCGCTCGACCGCTTGCAGCGCGGGCGCAGGCTGGCGCTGGCGTCATCGTTCGCGGTGCGCGCGGTGCTGGCCGTGGTGCTCATCGTCGACTTCGATACCTGGGCGTTGTATCCGCTGGCGCTGTGCATGATGGTGCTGAGCAAATCGTTCGCCGTACTCAAGAGCGCGGTGACGCCACGTGTGCTGCCACCGGGGATAGATCTGGTCCGCACCAATTCCCGGCTGACGGTGTTCGGCCTGGTCGGCGGCACGATGGGCGCCGGTGCGATCGCCGCGCTCGCGGCCGCGGCGTTCGGCTCGACGGGCGCGCTGGTGCTGGCGGTCGCCATCGCCTGCGCGGGCACCTATCTGAGCCTGCGGATTCCGCGCTGGGTGGAGATCACCGAGGGCGAGGTGCCGGCCACCCTGAGCTACCACAGCGACGACCCCGACACCGAGGTCATCCCGTCGGGCAAGAAGTCCGCGGTGCCCGCCCGCAAACGACGTCAACCGCTGGGGCGCGCGGTGGTGACCGGACTCTGGGGCAACAGCAGCATCCGCGTGCTCACCGGTTTCCTCACCTTCTATGTGGCGTTCGTCGCCAAGGCCACCGAACATCGTCCGGTGCAGCAGGCTGCCATGCTCGGTGTGGTCGGCGCGGCCGCCGCGGTCGGCAATTTCGCCGGCAATGCCAGCGGCGCCAGGATCAAACTGGGCAGGCCCTCGCTGATCGTGGTCAACTGCACGGCCGCCTGCGCGGTCGTCGCGCTGTTCGCGATCTTCGCCGACAATCTGCTCGGCGCGGCGGTGGCGGCGCTGGTCGCCGCCGGTGCCAGCGCGCTGGCCAAGGTGTCGCTGGACGCCTCCATCCAGGACGATCTGCCGCCGGAGTCGATCGCGTCCGGGTTCGGGCGTTCGGAGACCGTGCTCCAGCTGAGCTGGGTGGTCGGCGGCGCGGCCGGGGTGCTGCTGCCGACCGACTACTGGAAGGGTTTCGCGGTGGTCTCGGTGATCTTGGTGGCGGGCCTGGTCCAGACTGTGGTGAGTTATCGCGGACATTCGCTGCTGCCGGGCCTCGGCGGCAATCGGCCCCAGCACGCCGAGCAGGTGGTACCGCACCACAGCACCGCCGACACCCCAGGCAGCGCCCGCCGCCACGGCCGGACCGCCGACATCAGACGAGGAGATCCCATCCGGTGAGCAAACCCAACGCCCGCACCATCGTCGCGCTGTTCACCGCCGGTGTGCTGGTGCTGTCGGCCGCCTTCGTCGGCGTCCTGACGGTGCTCGTGCGCAACGCCGAAGAGCACGATCCGGAGATCACCGCGTACGCGCACGGCCGCACGGTCACGGTGCCGCCGTTCATGTACTGCACGGTGCGGATGGAGGACTGCCGCTACGGCGAGACCGTCACCCTCGAAGTGCCGCCCGGGTATCCGCTGCAACTGTCGCTACCCAGCGAGATCGCCGACGCGCCCTGGCTGATCCAGCAGGTGTACGCGCTGCCATCGGGCGAGGAGATCGCCAAGGTGCGCAGGCACACCGAGTTCCCGGACGGGGTGCGCGCGTTCACCGTCGAGTCGCAGCCGGAACCGGATCTGCGGCTGGTCGGGGTGGAGATGCAGCTGCCGATCCTCGCGCGCGACGAGACCGGAGCCGAGTTCTACGTGCCGCACGCGGCGTGGTCGATCAGGACCGCCGAGTAAGCGCATCCGGACAGCAGAACGGTCGCGAGCATCGAGGATGCCCGCGACCGTTCTACTTTGTGCGGTCTGCGCCGCTCAGTGATCGAGTTCGCGGGCGACGGCCCGGACGACCTCGGAGATCCGCTGCGCGGTCTTGCGATCGGGGTATTTGCCCTTGCGCAGGTCGGGCTGCACCTTGGCCTCGAGCAAGGTGATCATGTCCTCGACCATGCCGTGCAGCTCGTCGGGGGAATGCCTGCGCGCGGCGGGCTCCTTGCGGGCGGCCCGCTCCTGGCCCTGCCGCACCGACGGCGGCGCCTCGAGCAACTTGAGGCTCAGCGCCTGCGGCCCGCGACGGCCGGCGGCCATCCCGAATTCCACGCGCTGACCCGGCTTGAGGGTCTCGATGCCTTGGGGCAGCGCGGAAGAGCGGACGTAGACGTCCTCACCCTCGTCCTGGGAAAGGAAGCCGAAGCCCTTTTCGACGTCGTACCACTTCACCCTGCCGGTCGGCACTGCGCTCACCCGTTCATCATTCGAAACCCGGACCCTTGCGGCCCGGGCAGATCCGTATTCGAAGCACCCGCGCGGCGGCGCCGCGATCAGGTCTTGCCCTTGTGCGAAAGAACGCGCCCCACAGGTATGCAGGACGCGCATTGCCGTCGAGTCTACCCCGGTGCCCACCGCGCAAGCACATCAGTTTTACGGTGCAGCGGTGACGAACACTCCCTCGCAGCCGCCGTCGGGCGGTTCGCCGCGCCGCTCCGGTGACTGGTTGCTCCAGCTCGCGCTCGGTGTCTTCACGGTCGGCCTGCTGGCGATCGTCGCCATTTTCCTGACGCCGATCTTCACCGACGGCAAGCCGGGGCTGTGGCTGTATCTGCTGGCGATGCTGACGCCGATCGGATTCGTCTTGGCGCTGGTGTTCACCCTGCGCTCCGGCAGACGAGCCAAGTGACGTCAACTAGTTACCCAGGGCAATCGTTACCCAATCCGGCCTGTGATCCTCATCACATAACGGCCAGGTAACAGAACGTTCTTGCACCCACCGCCCCCACCGTGCAGCCCGCCTAGCTGCACAGAGTGGTCTATGCCCGCCCGAGACCACTCCGAGACCCCCGCGTACACGCCGGTTACCAAATGGTGATTTTTCGCGAAGTTCGTCGTACCGTCTTACCCAGCCGGGATACCCGGCAACCAACCACCGGCCCGCCGCACCGAACCTCACCCCGCGGGTACCGGACCCCCGACGGAATTGAGGGGTGAGGGCGGGACGGACGACCTCTCAGTCCGAACCCGAGCGAGAGCGCCTCGCAGGTGCGTACGAGAGGAAGACGAACCCGATATGAGTGGACGCCATCGCAAGCCAACCTCCACCGGGCGCACCGTAGCCAAGGTCGCCGTCACCGGCGCCATCATGGGCACCGCGGGCGTGGCCCTCGCCGGAAACGCCAGCGCGGCACCCGACTCCGACTGGGATCGACTCGCGCAGTGTGAGGCCGGGGGTAACTGGGCGATCAATACCGGCAACGGTTACCAAGGCGGACTTCAGTTCTCCCCGAGCACCTGGAAGGCCCACGGCGGCGGCGAATACGCGGCCACCGCGAATCAGGCCACCCGCGAGCAGCAGATCGCTGTCGCCGAGCGTGTGCTCGCCTCTCAGGGCTGGGGCGCATGGCCCTCCTGCTCGGCCTCGCTCGGCCTGAGCAGCGGCCCGACCCAGCGTTCGGTCCCCGCCGAGTCGGAGAGCCCGCGCTGGCAGCCCGCACCGCAGCAGCAGGCCGCACCGCAGCAGGCGGCCGCCGACAGCAGCCAGCAGGTCTTCGACGCCGTCGACCGCGCCATCGCGGTGGTGCAGGCACAGGGCGTCCAGGTGCCGCAGCAGGCGCTCGATGTGTTCAACGCCGCCAAGGCCAACGGCACCAAGCTCGACCCGGCCGTCGTGAACTTCTTCGAGGCGAACAAGGGTCTGCTCCCCTCCTGACCCGAGTCTCTACGACCGTGGCCCCGCATCCCATCGGATGCGGGGCCACAGTCGTTTTCGCGTATTGCGGTCGGATGCGCTATCCGCGCCAGGCAGGAACCGGCACGGCGGCGGGTGGCGAAACCACTTCGGCACCGGGCACGCTGGATCGAACCCCGGACACGCCGAAGCCGTCCGCGGACATGCGTCTACGCGGACGGACTGTCGAGAGCATCGCCGATCGCGATGAACGTCCGAAGGCGACGGCCTTCGTATCGCCCACGGTCCGCGACGACGCCGACGGACGCGGGCAACCGGCTCAGCGGTTGATAACGGTGTTCGGGTGGACGTACGGCAGCTTGTCGGCGGCCACCGGGAATTCGGTGTCCTCGCCGAACGGGGACAGGTTGCCGGAGCGCGAGGACGACAGCTCGGTCACCGCATGCTCACCGTCGGCGACCTGCGGCCAGCCGTTGTCGACATAGGGCTTCTTCGATTTGTTCACCACGCGCCCATTCTGGCATGAGGCCTGCGCGAACCGGGCACATGGTCGCCTCCCGATTGCGATGGCAGGCCGGCCGCGGCTCCTGCTCCGGCGGTGCGCGGGCACACATCGTAGGCTGAATCCGATGACCGGTACCGACTCTCTGGCCGACTGGCTCGGCGCCCGCAGCGATGCCGAGCTGGTGTCGCTGCTCGAGCTGCGGCCCGATCTGGCGGTGCCGCTGCCCTCCTCGATGACGGTGCTCGCCGCCCGCGCCGAACAGCGGGCCTCGGTGCTGCGCGCCGCCGACGAGCTCGACACTCTCGAGTTCGCCATCATCGAGACGCTGGCCGTGCGGGCCGCCTCGGCGCAGCTGCCGCTGACCCGTCGCGAGTTGAAGAAGCTGCTGCGCGAGCGGGTGAAGGCCGCACCGGTCGACGCCGCGCTGAAGCGGCTCACCGAGCGCGCTCTGGTCTGGTCCGACGGTGACGCCCTTCGCGTGGTTCCCGCCGCCGCGGAGGCACTTCCGTGGCCGATGGGCAGCACCACCGAACTACCGGACGCGCTGACCGAACCGGAGGTCACCGCCGCGCTGGCCGAGATCTCCCCCACCGAACGGGCTTTGCTGGACAAGCTGGCCGCCACCGGTCCGCGCGGACGCACCAAGGACGCCGCCCCCGGCACCCCGCCCGACCGTCCGGTGCAGCAGTTGCTGAGCCGGCGACTGCTGCGCCCGCTGGATGCGGAGACCGTGGAGTTGCCGCTCACCGTCGCCCAGGTGCTGCGCGGCGAGCCCGTCACCGATCCGCACGCGCTCACCCCGCCGGCGCCGGCCACCACCACCCACGCACCGGATGAGGTGAACGCGGTGTCCGCCGGTGAGGTCGGTGAGCTGCTGCGCCATTGCGCGAGCGTGCTGGAGGTTCTCGGCCAGGCGCCCGCACCCGCCCTGCGCGCCGGCGGTCTCGGCGTGCGCGAGACCCGCCGGATCGCCAAGCACACCGGCACCGACGAACAGCGCACCGGCCTGCTCATCGAGCTACTCGCCGCCGCCAAACTGATCGACCGCGGGCTGCCGGATCCACCGCCGGATATCGAGAGCACCGACGATTTCTGGGCGCCCACTCCCGCCGCCGACTCCTGGCTGGAAGCGCCACCGGCGCGGCGCTGGGTGACGCTGGCACAGGCCTGGCTGGAATCGGATCGGGTGCCGTGGATGATCGGCATGCGCGACGCCAACGACAAACCCCTGGCCGCGCTCGCCCATGAACTGCGCACCCCGCACGCGATCCGCGACCGGCGCGCGATGCTCGCGGTGCTGGCGGAGCTGCCCGCGGGCAGCTCACTCGAACCGTCCGGCGCGGCCCGCCTGCTGGCCTGGCGGGCACCGCGCTGGCGCAGGCATTTCCGGCTCGAGGCGGTCGAGCGCACCTTCGGGGAGGCGGCGGCGCTCGGGATCATCGGTCGTGGCGCGTTGAGCGGCCCCGGGCGGGCGCTGCTGGCGGAGCAGTCCGACAGCGCCGGCGCGGCGGAAGCGGCGATGGAGCAGGCGCTGCCGGATCCGGTGGATCACGTCCTGGTGCAGGCGGATCTGACGGTGATCGCGCCCGGCCCGCTCACGGCGGACCTGCAGAGCCGGATCGCGCTGGTCGCCGATGTCGAATCAGCGGGCGCGGCCACCGTGTACCGGATCGGCGAGACCTCGGTGCGGCGCGCGCTCGATGCCGGGCTCACCGCCGCCGAACTCCACGGGCTGTTCAGCAGGCACTCGCGCACCCCGATCCCGCAGGCCCTGACCTACCTGATCGACGATGTGGCGCGGCGGCACGGTCAGTTGCGGGCGGGCATGGCGCAGTCGTTCGTCCGCAGCGACGATCCGGCGCTCCTGACCCAGGTGCTCAACGCGCCGGTGGCGGCGGAGCTGGCCTTGCGCGCGATCGCCCCGACGGTCGCCATCTCGCAGGCCCCGCTGGGCGAACTGCTCGACCGGTTGCGGGCCGCGGGTTTCGCACCGGCCGGGGAGGATTCGGCGGGCATGATTGTGGACCTGCGCCGGCGCGGCGCCCGCATCGCGGTGCGCCCCCATGCCAGGCAGGCATATCGGCCGGTGCCGCCGAGCACCGAACAGCTGGAACTGCTGGTGCGGGAATTGCGGGCCGGTGAGCGGGCCGCCGGAGCCAGGTCGACGCAGTCGGTGCGCCCCGACGGCACCCGCACCGGCACCGCCGCGACGCTGGCCCTGCTGCAACTGGCCGCGCGCGGGCGCCGGGCGGTGAACATCGGTTACGTCGACGCGGCGGGCACCGCCATTCAGCGGGTGGTCGAGCCGGTGCGGATCGGCAACGGTCAGCTCGACGCGGTGGATCCGGTGACCGGCGCGGTCCGGCACTTCACGCTGCACCGCATCGCGTCGGTCGCGCTGATCGATTGAGTCGCGACGCGTAGTTCGCAATACGACCTGAATGGCCGGCCTCGCTCGACAGCTCGAAACAGCGTTGGGCACGCGGAAACAACTCGGGCCGTGCCTGGATGGCACGGCCCGTTCCGGACGACAGGGCTGATCAGGCCTTGGGATCGCCGAGGCAGAAGGTGGTCTTGGGATCGGCCACCGTGATGAACTTGTTGGCATCCGCGCCGCACAGCAGCTCGTCGACCTGACCATCGATGCGCTGGATCACTCGGAAGCTGGCTTCCGGCGAGGCGCAATCGGCGAAGCTGTAGCCGGAGAGCGTGCTGTCGGCGTAGCAGCTGCCCTGCTTGAAATTGGGCGCCAGGCACAGGAACGCGGTGGTTCCGCCATTGAGGGTCTCCTCGTAGGAGGTGTAGTCCTCGGCGCATTCGGTCTTGGTGTCGTGGGTCTGGACGACCTTGTAGACGGCCTTGTCCGATGAGCAATCCACCGGCTCGGTCTCGGAGTCGACCGCCGAACTGCTGATGACATTGATGCAGTCGCCGACCTCGGACTTCGCCGTATCGGACTTGCCCGCGTCCTCGAACATCGAACATCCGGTCACCGCAACCGCCAGCGCGACCGCTGCGACGAAAGCGAGCATGATGCGCGCCAGCAGCCGCGTTCCTGGGAACTTCACGTGAAAACCTCTCTCACCGAAGCGTTCACTGGATCATGAACGCGCGGGTGAGGATACCCGCACGATCATGAGGGCCGCATCTGGTCGGATCGCGGCGCCCGATGCTCAGTAGATGCTGGAGAAGCCGAGAATCGACAGGGCGAGGATGCTCGGGAGCAGTCGGCCGAGCATTTGGAAACCGAAATAATTCATCAGTAGTGCCTTCCACATTTCGCCCACGTAATGGACGTACGTCCAATCCGAACACTGAGTCGGTGCCGGACGGCGCGTTGTTACGCCCACCGAGTATGGACTGCCCAGCCGATGGCCGCGACCGCTGCGATCACCCTGCCTGAGCTCAATATTCCTGTCTGCCAGTGACTCTGATCACATGGTGGCGTGTGTGCGCCACTCAGGTCCTGAGGTCACCGGGGAACAGGTATTCGTCCGGCGGCGGCGCGGCCTGATCGAGCCACGCGGCGAAGAAACCGGTCAGATCGACGGCGGACTTGGACTGGATGAAGTCACGGAACTGTGGCATGGACGCGTTGCCGTAGGCGTTGGCAGTGGCGAACTCGCGCAGCGCGGCGAAGAAGACGTCATCGCCGAGCTGCTTGCGCAGCGCGTGCAGGAACAGCGGTCCCCGGTAGTACACGGAGGTGAATTCGTTTCCGGCACCGGGGTTTTGCAGCGGGATGTCCCAGAAATGCGGCATCGTCGCGGCCTGGGCGATGGTGTCGCGATACATCGCGTCGACGTCGGCGCCTTCCATCCGCTCCGGCCACAGGTAATCGGCGGTGTAGCTGGCAAGGCATTCGTTGAGGCAAATATCGGCCCAGCTGTACACCGACACCGAATCGCCCCACCACTGATGCGCGATTTCGTGCACCACGGTGTTCAGATCGGTCCACGGTGCGTAGATCGGGCGGGTCTGGGTTTCCAGCGAGAACGACAGCTGCGCGTCGACGTAGATGCCACCGGAGGTGTCGAACGGGTATGGGCCGTACAGGGATTCGGTGAAATCGAGGATCTCCGGCAGACGCTGCTCATGTTCGCGATTGCCTGTGGCGCCCGGTGCGAACGCGCTCACCAGCGGGGTGCCGTCGGCGCGGCGCTGCTCGAGATAGGTGAACTTGTCGATGGCGATGGTGGTGAGGTAGCCGAGGATGGGCTGGCGCGCTTCCCAGCTCACCGTGCGCGAACCGTCACGGACCTCGTCGCGGGTGCGGATGCCGTTGGACACCACCTCCCATTCGGCGGGCACGGTGGCGTGCACGGTGAAGGTGGCCTTGTCACGGGGAGTGTCGTTGAGCGGATACCAGCTGGTGGCCGAATGCGGTTCGCCGGCGACGAAGGCGCCGCCGCTGGGGGCGAAGGTCCAGCCCGCGCCCGCCGAGTCCGTCGCCGGGCCCGCGTATTCGACGGTCACCGTGAACGGCAGCCCGGGCAGCAGCGGCAGCCACGGCCGCACCGTCAGTTCGTGCTCGCCGTTGCGCTCGAAACCGGCGGCGATGTTGTTCACCATGACCCGCTGCACCGGCGGCCCGGCGAAATCCAGGTTGAACGAGGTGAGGGCCTGGGTGGCGGTGGCATCGATACGCGTGGAGCCGGTGAGCTGCCTGGCGATCGGCTCATACCCGATGCCCACCTCGTAATGGCGCACGTCGTAGCCGCCGTTGCCGTCCAGCGGGTAGTAGGGATCGCCGAGTCCGGGTGCGCCGGCCAGCGGATCGTTCGCGGACTGCGCGCTCGCCGGGCCCGCGAGCCCGAGCAGCAGCGCCGCCGCCACCGCGACGACCGATACGCCGGACAACCTCATACGAACCCACACCCCTCGTTCGACACCGCACCATCCGGTACCGGTGCACCGGCCCCGATGGATGGTAGTCGCCTCGCCCGCCGCTTCGGCTCGACGCCGCCGACGCGCCGAGTATGCGAAGAGCTTCGCGGGGCTCAGGAGCCGAGATCCCCGGGAAGCTGCTGCGGGTCCAGCAGCAAACGTTTGGCCGAGCTGCGGCGGACCTTGTCGGCTAGGGCGAGGTTGTCCGACAGCAGCCGCCACTCCACCTCGCTGATGGCGGCCCGGGCCCGTTCGATGACGCTGCCGTCGCGGGTGCCCCAGGCGATGGGCATGGCATTGACCGTCTGGCGCAGCTCACCAACGGCCCTGGAGGCGTGGTCGCCGCGCACCGCGATCGACGGCACCCGCTCCCCCGCCTTGGCTTCGTGTCCCGGCAGCGCCCGCACCTTGCGCACCACCAGCGCGTAGCGGGCCTCGCCGGTGTCGGGCCTGCCGACGTTCACCAGCGCGAGCAGCACCATCCCGCTCGGGTAGGTATGCGAGACGACGGCCGGGACCAGCTCACCTTCGGCATACAGCTTGTCGATGCGGGAACGGCGCGGCACCCACAGCGCCACCCACAGTGCGGTGACCGCGCCCAGCGCCGAGGCGACGGCCAGCAGATAGGACCAGGGGTGGTTCAACCAGACCAGGTAGGCGGTGACGGCCGCCGCGATCGCCGCGGCGATCACCGCACTGATGCGCAACCGGCGCAGGTCCGCGACAACTTCGTTGACCGCATGGGCATGGCTGCGGTCCACCACGAATTCGAAGCGTCGCACGTCTTATTCCTAGCACAGGTTGTGGAGGTGGATCCTCCGCTTATCCGATGGGTGGTCCCAGCAAGTCGTCAGCATCGGTGATGCGATAGGCATACCCCTGTTCGGCCAGGAAACGCTGACGATGCGCCGCGTACTCCGCGTCGAGCGTGTCGCGCGCGACCACCGAATAGAAATGCGCCTGACCCCCGTCCTGCTTCGGGCGCAACAGCCGGCCGAGTCGCTGCGCCTCCTCCTGCCTGGACCCGAAGGTACCCGAAACCTGCACCGCGACCGAGGCTTCGGGCAGGTCGATGGAGAAATTGGCGACCTTGCTCACCACCAGCACCGGGATCTCGCCCCGCCGGAAGGCGTCGAAAAGCGCTTCGCGCTCTTTGTTTCTCGTCGACCCCTGGATGATCGGCGCGTCGAGTGCCGCACCCAGTTCCTCCAGCTGTTCGAGATAGGCGCCGATCACCAGCGTCGGCGCGTCCCGGTGCTTGGCCAGGATGGATTCGACGACGGCGATCTTGGTGTGCGCGGTGGAGCAGAGCTTGTAGCGCTCCTCGGGTTCGGCGGTGGCGTAGGCCATGCGCTCGGCGTCGGTGAGCGTCACCCGCACCTCGATGCAGTCGGCGGGGGCGATCCAGCCCTGCGCCTCGATGTCCTTCCACGGCGCGTCATAGCGTTTCGGGCCGATCAGGGAGAACACATCGCCTTCGCGCCCGTCCTCGCGGACCAGGGTGGCGGTGAGCCCGAGACGACGCCGCGATTGCAGGTCGGCGGTCATCCGGAACACCGGCGCGGGCAGCAGATGCACCTCGTCGTAGATGACCAGGCCCCAGTCGCGGCTGTCGAACAGTTCCAGATGCTTGTACTCACCCTTGGTGCGCCGGGTGATCACCTGATAGGTGGCGATGGTGACCGGACGGATCTCCTTGCGTTCGCCGGAGTACTCACCGATCTCGTCCTCGGTGAGCGAGGTGCGCGCCAGCAGCTCGCGCCGCCACTGCCGTCCGGCCACGGTATTGGTGACCAGGATCAACGTGGTGGCCTTCGCCCGCGCCATGGCGGCCGCGCCGACCATGGTCTTGCCCGCACCACACGGCAGCACCACCACACCCGAGCCACCGGCCCAGAACGAATCGGCGGCCATCTCCTGGTAGTCGCGCAGGTGCCAGTGGCCGCCGGTGTAATCGAGCTCGATCGGGTGCGCTTCACCGTCGACGTATCCGGCCAGGTCCTCGGCGGGCCAGCCGATCTTGAGCAACATCTGTTTGATGTGGCCGCGTTCGGACGGATGCACGACCACGGTGTCGTCATCGATGCGTTCGCCGAGCATCGGCGCGATCTTCTTGTGCCGCAGCACCTCCTCGAGCACCGCGCGGTCCAGGCTCACCAGGGTGAGTCCGTGCGCGGGATGCTTCACCAGCTGCAACCGGCCGTAGCGGGCCATGGTGTCGACGATGTCGACCAGCAGCGGCTGCGGCACCGCGTAGCGGGAGAAGTTGACCAGCGCGTCGACCACCTGCTCGGCGTCGTGCCCGGCGGCGCGGGCATTCCACAGCGCCAGCGGGGTGACCCGGTAGGTGTGCACATGCTCGGGCGCGCGCTCCAGCTCGGCGAAGGGCGCGATGGCCTGACGTGCCGCGTCGGCCAGTTCGTGATCGACCTCGAGCAGCAGCGTCTTGTCACTCTGAACGATTAGTGGACCTTCGGCCACCGGTGCCTCCTGTGATCTGCTCCCACCCATTGTTCCCGATCCCACCGACACACCCCCGCGACGACGGTACTCCCTGCTCACCGGCGGTGAGCAGGCCACCGGCGGCCAACTGGACCGAGACGAACGGGCGCCGCGCACACGAAGATCATCGGTATGATCGAGATCGCGGCGATGACGGGTGTGGCGGCAGCCGCGCTCGGCATGGTGCTCACTCCCGGCCCCAACATGATGTACCTGGTCTCGCGGACCGTATCGCAGGGCCGCCGCGCCGGATTGGTGTCACTGACCGGCGTCGCAGCCGGGTTCGGGGTGTATCTGCTGGCCGCGGTCGCCGGGATCACGGCGGTGTTCGCGGTGGTGCCCGGGTTGTATCTGGCCCTGAAACTGGCCGGCGCCGCCTACCTGTTGTGGCTGGCCTGGCAGGCGCTGCGGCCGGGCGGTGTGTCGGTGTTCACGCCGGCCACGCTGCCCGCGGACCCGGTCCGGCGGCTGTTCACCATGGGCTTGGTCACCAATCTGCTGAATCCGAAGATCGCGATCATGTACATGGCGCTGATCCCGCAATTCGTACATCCAGGACCGACGCCGGTGTGGGTGCAGAGCCTGTGCCTCGGCGCGATCCAGATCAGCGTCGCGTTGACGGTCAACGCGCTGATCGTGCTCGGTGCCGGGCAGGTCGCCGCGTTCTTCACCGCGCGGCCGGTGTGGTTGCGGATGCAGCGTTACTTCATGGGCACCGCGCTGGCCGGTATCGCTGCGGTCGTCGCCACCGATCGGGCGCGACCCGTGCCCGCCTGACACTCCGCCCGGCGGGGTCGGTGCCGCCGGGTAACCGCTCGATGTTCGCGCCCGGACGACTCCTTTGCGCAGAGCTATCGAGCCCGGTTCAGCAGCGTCGAGGGCAGTACCTCAGCCGATGGGCGCGCCGACACGCAGGCGCCGCACTCCTTCGTCCAGCGTCTCGTCGCGCTTGCAGAAGGTGAAGCGCACCAAGTGCTTCCACTCTTGCGGGTGGTCGGTGAAAACGCTGACCGGCACCGCGACCACGCCGAGCCGCGTGGGCAGCTCACGGCAGAACGCGAGACCGTCGGTGGCGCCGAAGGGCCGGATGTCGCCGCAGACGAAATAGCCGCCCGCACTGGAGTAGACGTGGAAGCCGGTGTCGGCCAAGGCCGATGACAACCGCAATCGCCGGTCCGACAGCGAAGTTCGCAGTGCGGCCACCCAGTCGAGTTCCTCGGTGAGCGCGTGCGCGACGGCAGGCTGGAACGGCCCGCCGGCCACGAAGGTCATGAACTGCTTGGCGGCGAGTACGCCGTCGATCAATTCCGGTGCGGCACAGACCCATCCGGTCTTCCACCCGGTGACGCTGAACGTCTTGGCCGCACTCGACACCACGAGCGTGCGCTCCCGCATTCCCGGCAGGGTGGACAGGCTGATGTGCTCGGCGCCGTCGAAGACCAGGTGTTCATAGACCTCGTCGCCCAGCACGAGCAGGTCGTGTTCGCAGGCGAGTTCGGCGATGGCGGTCAGATCGTGGCGATCGAGCACGGTGCCGGTGGGGTTGTGCGGCGAATTCACCATGATCATCCGGGTTTTCGACGTGATCGCGGCGCGCAGGCTGTCCAGGTCCAGCACGAATCGGTCGCCGTCCGCGACCAGCCGGGCGGTGCGCCGCTGCGCACCGGCGAGCGCGACGGCAGCGGCGTAGGAGTCGTAATAGGGCTCGATCAGCACCACTTCCTGGCCGGGTTCCACCAGGCCGAGCACCGCCGCGCTGATCGCCTCGGTCGCGCCGACGGTCACCAGGACCTCGGTTTCCGGGTCGTATTCGGTGCCGTAGCGGCGCGCGCGGTCGGCGGCGATGGCCCGGCGCAGGACAGGCATGCCCCGGCCCGGCGGGTACTGGTTGAGGCCGTCGGCGATGGCCTGCCTGGCCACCTCGAGCATGCCCGCCGGACCGTCGGAATCGGGGAATCCCTGACCGAGGTTGATCGCGTCGTGCCGGACGGCCAGCTCGGTCATCTCAGCGAAGATCGTGGCGCCGAAGGGCCGCAGGCGGGCGACGGTCTGGGGGTGCTGGCGCATATCGGCGAGCCTAGAGCGCGGCGGAATCCCGCCAGAATTAGCCCGCGAATCGCTAACGTTGCCACCAGATAGCGAACAGCTATGTTTCACATTTATTTTCCGGCCTCTACCTGCATGGTTGTGCGTTGTCCCATAGGCAGCTAGCCTCGCCGTGTTCTATTTCACAGCCCGTCACGGCGGGCATCTCGAAAGGGGCGTCTATGGCCTCATACCTCGATCTGATAGCGAATCCGGCCGCGTCGGAGGTCGCCGGATTCCTGTTGGGTCAGCTTCGCGACGTAGCCCATGACCTGATCGCGGGCTTCGGTTCCTCGACTCCCGACTGGGGTCTGGGATCGTCGACCGGCGATCACAGCACCGGTTCCTCGACCGGCGACTGGTTCACCGGCTCGGCTACGCCGTAGCGCAGAACCCGCCGGGCCGGGATGCGCGGCCCGGTCCGGCGGGGGCGCTCGCCCTGCTCAGCCGATACGAACGCCCGCGAGTTTGTCCGGGTTGGCGATATCGTAAGTGCCCCAGACCAATCCATCGCGCACCGCGAAACCGAGCACCCGCCGCGGCGTCCCCGGATACCGCCCGTCCCCCGCCTGCTCGGGCACCAGCGCACCCAGCTGGCCGTTGACCGACACGATCTCCATCCGGCGCAGGAACTCTTCCCCGACGTCGGCCATGCCGTACTTGTGCAGCAGCCCGACGAAGAACCTGGCGATCTTGTCGCTTCCGTGCAGCACATTGATCGCCGTCGCGGTGGTGCCGTTGGCATCGCCGATCATCACCGCGTCCGGATGCAGCGCCGCCGTCACCGCCTGCACATCCCCCGTCGTCAGCGCCTCGAGCAGGCGCTGCACCGCGGCGGCATGGTCGTCGTCGGCGACCGGTTCCGGTGCCCGCGCCACCGACTTGCGCGCGCGCACCGCCAGCTGACGGGCCGCGTCCGGGGTGATCTCCAGAATGTCGGCGATCTCGTCGAAGGGCACCGAAAGCCCGTCGTGCAGCACGAACGCCACGCGCTGGGCCGGGGTGAGCGAATCGAGCACCACCATGGCGGCGAACCGGAATTCCTGCCTCCGCACCACCGCTTCCAACGGATCGGGTGCACTCGACGCACCGACTCCGGTGACCACCGGCTCCGGCAGCCACTGCCCCACATAGCTTTCCCGCCGGGCGGCCGCACTGCGCAAGCGGTCCAGGCAGATTCGGCTCACCACCGTCGTCAGCCAGGCCCGCAGATCCTCGATCTCGGACTGCCTGGCGCCGGCCAGCCGCAGCCAGCTCTCCTGCACCGCGTCCTCGGCATCGGCCACACTGCCGGTCAACCGGTAGCCGACCGACAGCAGATGCGACCGATGCGATTCGAACAGGTCTGCGAGCAATGCGGCTACCACCAGTCGGAGTCTACGGACCGCGGATCATCCCTCCGCGCCGCCCTCACCTCCCGGAAAACCCGATGAACCGACCGGTGGGTCCGTGCCACCATGAGGCGATGGAGGAGCGGACACTCACCGACGGCACCGTCTGGCTGTCGCGGCCACGCACGGCCGACATCGACCCGATCGTGGCGCGCTGCCAGGAGCCGTCCATCGGCGAATGGGTGACGATCCCGCTGCCCTACGGCCGCAGCGACGCCGAAGCCTTCCTCACCGGCATGGTCGATCCGGGCTGGGCCGGACGCAGCCCTACCTGGGCGATCCGACCCGCCGAGGACGGACCGGTGATCGGCATGATCGCGCTCGGAGAGCGTGACGAGACGGCATCCGAGATCGGCTTCTGGCTCGGATCGGATGCCCGGGGCAAGGGCGTGATGTCGCGTGCGGTGCGACTGGTCTGCGATTTCGGCTTCGACCCTGCGGGTTTGGGCCTGATCAGGATCAGCTGGCGTGCGTTCGTCGGCAACTATGCGTCGGCGGCGGTGGTGCGCCGCAACGGGTTCCGCTATGAGGGCACCGACAGGTTGGGCGGCCTTCAGCGTGGAGTCCGGCGCGACAGCTGGCTCGGTGCCCGGTTGGTCACCGATCCGCCCGCACCGGCTACGGACTGGCCGGCGCACACAATCGGGGATCCGGTTCGGTCGGAGCCGGGTACCCGGTGAATCGACGCGAGCCACGGGCCTCGTCTTCGGCGGGTGATCCCGCTGCTCAGTTCGTACTCCACATCGATGGAGCGGCTGTGCACGTACCGATACTCACGTATCACCTGTGTATGGGTACAGATCATGTGCCGATATGCGCTGAATTTGCGTCCGTTAGGTGATTGTCGGCGTAGCTTCCACCGTATGTCCGCCCACGATGCGCGATTCCTCTGGTTCCGCGAGATCGTCGATCCGGCCCCGGCCGATCGCCTGCTGGAGATCGGACCCGGGTCCAGCGATTCGCTCGCGGTGCTGGCCGAACCGCTCGACACCGGCTACATCGTGGGGATCGACCGGTCCGCCACCGCGGTCGCGCGGGCGGCGAAACGGCATGCGGCACTGATCGAATCCGGGCGGGTGCGGGTGCGGCAGCTCGCGCTGGAGGAGCTGACTCGCGAGCACGCGGCCGAGTTGGCGCCGGGTGGATTCGACAAGATCCTCGCGGTCAATGTGAATGTGTTCTGGACCCGCGATCCGGCCGCCGAACTGGCGGTGCTGCGCGAATCGCTCGCACCGGGCGGCGCGCTGCACCTGTTCTACGGCTACGGCGAACCCGGTGATCGCACGTCGACAGCGGCCGCCACCACGCCGCGCAACCTCATCGACCATCTGACCGGGGCGGGCTTCGACGTCGGCACGGTCAGCTCGGGTGAGCTGCTCGGCGTCATCGCCACGCCCCGGTAGATCGTCTCGATCACCGCGGGGCCTCGGGACGTCAGCGCTCGCGGCGCCGCGCCACGGCCTCGGCCAGCCGGTCCAGCTGGGCGGCGGTGGTGTTCCAGTCGATGCAGGCGTCGGTGATGGACTGGCCGTAGGTGAGGTCCTCGGCGTGGCCGAGGGTCAGGTCCTGGCGGCCGGCCTCGATGAAGCTCTCCAGCATCACCCCGACCACGCCCTGTTCACCGGCGGCGAGCCGGTCGGCGATGTCGGTGACCACGTCGACCTGCTTGTTGTGGTCTTTGTTGCTGTTGCCGTGGCTGGCGTCGACGACGACGCGCTTGGGCAGCGACGCCTTCTCCAACCGCAGGCAGGCCTCGGCGACCGAGGCGGCGTCGTAGTTGGGGCCGGTGCTGCCGCCGCGCAGGATGACGTGGCAGTCCGGGTTTCCGGTGGTGCGGATCAGCGCCGCACGCCCGTCGAGGTCGGTGCCGGGGAAGACGTGGCTGGCCGCGGCGGCACGCACACCGTCGACGGCGACCTGCACGTCACCGTCGGTGCCGTTCTTGATGCCGACCGGCATGGACAGCGCGCTGCTCAGCTGACGATGCACCTGGCTGGCGGCGGTGCGGGCGCCGATCGCGCCGTAGGAGACCAGGTCCGCGATGTATTGCGGGGTGATCGGGTCGAGGAACTCACACGCCACCGGCAGGCCGAGCGCGGTGATGTCGGTGAGCAGTTTGCGGCCGATGCCGAGCCCGGTGTTGACGTCGAAGCTGCCGTCCAGGTGCGGATCGTTGATCAGGCCCTTCCAGCCGAGGGTGGTGCGCGGCTTCTCGAAGTACACCCGCATCACCACGTGCAGCCGGTCGTCGAGTTCGGCGGCCTTGGCGGCCAGGCGGCGCGCGTAGTCGAGCGCGGCGGCCGGGTCGTGCACCGAGCACGGTCCGACGATCACCATCAGGCGGTCGTCGTCGCCGTTGAGCACGTCGACGGTGGCCTTGCGGCCGGCGCGGACGGTGTCGGCGAGTTCGTCGGTGATGGCGTGCACGAGGCGAACCTCAGCCGGCGAACGCAGCGGGCTGACGCTGAGGGTGCGCTGATCGTCGAGATCGGAATGGCGGGAATCGACGTCTACTGCGGTGGTCATCGTGGGGTTGGTTCCTTATCTCCAGGCCGACCCACGGTGGTGAACCCCGTCGAGCCGGTCATCATCCGGCTCGGGGTGGGAATCTGGTCAGCGCGCGCGGTTGCCGCAGACCGGCCCACCCAGGGCCGGCTTGCTAAACCAGAAATACACGCGCTGCACGGAAGGCACGCTACCACGGGATGAACGCCGGGTGCCCGGCCGGGGCGGTGTGAGCTCAACTGCTGTGACCAGCACCACACGCGCGAACTCGGTCCCACCGGACCCATAACAGCGGCCGGCGCATATCAATTTTCGAGCGAAGCGAGACCGAGCCCCAAAGTTCGCGGCCAGTCTCGCGTCTCCGCTGCCGCTGCGCAAGCCGAAGGCAAGCAGCGGTAGCGGAGACGCGAGACATCCAGGGGCCGCGAACCGCGACGCCGGAGGCGGCGCAATCAGATACTGCCCGGGACGTAGCTGCCTGCTGGGGTGTGCGCGATGGCGTTCATCCGGTTCCACGCGTTGATCGCCGCGATGGCCGCGATGAGTCCGCCGATCTGGTTGTCGTCGTAGTACTTACGCACGAGCTCCCAGGTCTGTTCGCTGACGCCGCCGCCGTCGGCGATGCGGGTGGCCTCCTCGGTGAGCGCGAGTGCGGCGCGCTCCTCCTCGGTGAACACGGTGGCCTCGCGCCAGGCGGCGACCAGGTTGATGCGGGTGGGGTCTTCACCGGCGTGCGCGGCGTCCTTGGTGTGCATGTCGACGCAGAAGCTGCACCCGTTGATCTGGCTGGCGCGGATCTTGACGAGTTCGTAGGTGGCCGGTGCCAGGCCGGAGTCGTCGATGACCTTGCTCGCGGTCACCAGTCGCTTGGAGAAGCTTGCGGCGATCGGGTTGGCGTAGAGGTTCAGGCGCGGTTGCATTGTCGGTGCCCTTTCGGTGAATTCTGTTGGCTTCACCGAGATGACGATGCGGCACCGGGCAGGTGTGACATGCGGTGATAGTGAGCTGGATCACACCGAGAAGTCGTAGCTGACCCCGGTCAGTTTCTCTGACAGTTCCCACAGGCCACGCGCGGTTTCCTGATCCCTGGAGCGCTTGTTCGAGCCCACCCGGCCCGGATGTCCGCGCATGCCGCGGAAGCCGGTCGGGCCGTAGTAGCCGCCCGGTTCGACGTCGGCGGTGGCCGCGTACAGCTCGGGCAGCGCGCCCATCTCGGCGCTCTGCGCGAACAGCCGATTGCCCAGCGACATCACCACGTCCTGGATGGATTCGGTGTGCGACTGGAGTTCGGTGGCCGCGTATCCGGGATGGGCGGCCACCGACAGTTTCGACCAGCCGGCCGCGGTCAGCCTGCGTTGCAGTTCATAGGCGAACAAGAGGTTGGCGAGCTTGGCCTGCCCGTAGGCCTGCCAGCGGCGGTACTTGCGGCGCTGCCAGTTGAGGTCGTCGAGTTCGATGACGCCGAGCCGGTGCATATCGCTCGACACCGTCACGACCCGATCGGAGATGCGGCCGAGCAGCAGTCCGGTGAGCGCGAAATGACCGAGATGGTTTGTGCCGATCTGCATTTCGAAGCCGTCGGCGGTGCGGGCGTACGGCACGGCCATCACGCCGGCGTTGTTGATGAGGACGTCGACGCGGTCTACGGAGGCCGCGAATTCGCGCACCGACGACAGGTCGGCGAGGTCGAGCCTGCGCACCTCGGCGAGCGGTCCGATCTCGTCGGCGACCGCCTTGCCCTTGTCGACATTGCGACAGGCCAGCACCACCCGCGCGCCGGCTCCGGCCAGGGCCCGCGCGGCCACGGCGCCGAGTCCGCTGTTGGCGCCGGTGACGATGAAGATCCGGCCCTGCTGATCGGGGATGTCGGAGACGCTCCAGCCAGTCATGCGGCGAGTCTAGCGACCGGCCGCCCTTCACGCGGGCCACGAAGTCTGCGGTCTGTCGCCGAAGCCCCACCACCCTGAGATAGGGTTGCCTTACCTACATAACTGAACCAGATTCGCGCACACGCATATCCCGATTCCGCCCGATTCCGTTTGTGAGGCAGACGTGAGTTCCACTTCCACCGCATCCGGCACCCACCGCGACGGCTACGTGCCGTTTTCCGAGGCCGAAGCCGAGCAATATCGCGCCGGCGGATACTGGTCCGGGCGCACCCTGCCGGGCCTGCTGCGCGACACCGCCCAGCGGCATCCGGACCGGACCGCACTGATCGGCGAGCGCCCGCTCAGCTACGCCGAGCTCGACGCCGAAGCCGACCGGATGGCGCACGGCCTGCTCGCACTCGGCCTGACACCGGGCGACCGGGTGGTGGTGCAGCTGCCCAATGTCGCCGAATTCCTGACCGTGCTGTTCGGTGTGCTGCGTGCGGGCATCATCCCGGTGCTCACTCTGCCCGCGCACCGCCGCGCCGAGATCGAACATCTCGCCACCCTGTCCGGTGCCGTCGCGTACGTGATCGCCGACCAGGCAGGCGATTTCGACTATCGCGAACTGGCCGCCACCGTCCGCGCGAACGCGCCGAGCCTGCGGGATGTGCTGGTACTCGGCGATCCCGGCGAATTCACCGCGCTGGATTCGATTCCGGCGCTGGGTGATACGCGGGCGGCCAGCGGTGCGCGCCTGCCCGAGATCGACGCCTCCGACATCGCGCTGATGCTCGTCTCCGGTGGCACCACCGGTCTGCCGAAGCTGATCGCGCGCACGCACGACGATTACGTCTACAACGCCACCGCGAGCGCGCAGGTCTGCGAACTCACCGAAGACGACGTCTACCTGGCGACCCTGCCCGCCGCGCACAACTTCCCGCTGGCCTGCCCCGGCATCCTCGGCACCGTCAGCGTCGGCGGCGCGGTGGGGTTCGTCGCCGATCCGAGCCCCGAGAACGCCTTCGCGATCATCGACAAACATCGCGTGACGGTGACCGCGGTGGTCCCACCGCTGGCCCAGCTGTGGTGCGCGGCCGTGGAATGGGAGGAGCCCGATCTGAGTTCGCTGCGCCTGCTCCAGGTGGGCGGGGCGAAGCTGGCCGAGGTCAATGCCCGCGAGGTGGCGCCCGCGCTCGGCGTGAAGTTGCAGCAGGTGTTCGGCATGGCCGAGGGTCTGCTGAACTACACCCGCCTCGACGACGCCGATGAGCTGATCTGCACCACCCAGGGACGCCCGCTCTCGCCCGCCGATATCGTGCGCGTGGTCGACGCCGAGGGCAACGATGTGGCGCCCGGCGAGGAGGGTGAGCTGCTCACCAAGGGCCCCTACACGATTCGCGGCTACTACCGCGCACCCGAACACAATGCCCGCGCCTTCACCCCCGACGGCTTCTACCGCAGCGGCGACCTCGTGCGCAAGCTGCCCAGCGGACATCTGGTGGTCTCCGGCCGGATCAAGGACGTGATCAACCGCGGCGGCGAGAACATCTCCTGCGATGAACTCGAGGAGCATCTGCTGGCCCATCCGGCGGTCCGGCATGCCGCGGCCGTCGGCCTGCCCGATCCGAGCCTCGGCGAGAAGGTGTGCGCCGTGCTCGTGGTGAGTGGGCAGATGCCGTCCTTGGCGGAGATCAAGACCTTCCTCACCGAACGCGGCCTTGCCACCTACAAGCTGCCCGATGTGCTGCGCCAGGCCGAGAGCCTGCCGGTCACGGCGGTCGGCAAGATCGACAAGAAAGCCTTGCAGGCCCAGGGCTGAGCGCCCCTTCGCACAACGATGAAGGCCGTGCGGTTGTGGTCCACAACCGCACGGCCTTCGACGTATTCGATGCTGCTACGCCTTGACGACGTAGGGCGCGATGCTGCCGAGCTTCTCGCAGGTCTCCTCGAACTCCCGCTCGGGCCGCGACTGGCCGACCACACCCGCGCCGGCGCGCAGCCACGCGCCCTCGGTGGTCTGATACACCGCGCGCAGCACCAGCGTGGCCTCCAGCGCACCGGTGGGCGACACCGTCACCACCGCACCGGAATACAGCCCGCGCGGATCGTGATCGAGCCGGAACACCGAGTCGACCCCTGCCCGCTTGGGGATACCGGAGGCGGTCACCGACGGGAACAGCACCTCGAGCGCGTCCCAGCTGGAACGGTCCGCGGCCAGCCGTCCGCGCACGGTGGAGGCCAGATGCTGCACGCTGCCGCGTTCACGCACGGCCATGAAGTCCGAGACGGCGGGCGTTCCGGGATCGGCGACCGCGGCGATCTCGGCGAAGGAGGTCTGCACGGAGATCGCGTGCTCGACGATCTCCTTGGGGTCGGCCAGCAGGTCGGCGCGGGCGGCCAGGTCGATCTGATCGCCGAGGCCGAAGGCCCTGGTGCCGGCCAGCGGTTCGGTGGTGACGACCCGGTTCTCGTCAACGGAGGCGACCAGTTCGGGACTGAAACCGGCGGCCTCGAGCCCGCCCAGGCGCAGCAGGAACGACCGCGCCGGGGTGTTGTTGGCCCGGCCGAGCCGGTAGGTGGCCGGAACGTCGACGGCGAAGGGCAGATCGACCTTCCGCGACAGGATGACCTTCTGGTACTGCCCGGAGTTGATCTCGGCGATGGCCTCGGCCACCCGGCCCTGATAGCCGGTGGGGTCGACCCGGATGTCGACCGGATGCGGTACCGGCAGGTCGAGGCCCTGCGAGCCGGCGATCAGCTCGTAGATGACGTCGGTCTCGGCGTCCGTGGCACCGCTGATCCGCACACCGGCCTCGCCGACGACGACCTCGATCCGCGGAATCATCAGATGCACCAGCGAGGTTCGCGGGCTCAGATGTGCGGTCGCCCCCAGCGACCAGGCGCAGAACTCGAAGCCGATCCAGCCGTAGGCATTGCGACCCGCGAGCGGCAGCGTGCCGAGCGCACGGTCGACGACCGCGGCCGGACTGCCGTCCCACGCGCTGGCGGTGGTTTCGCCGTTCCAGCTGACCCGCAGCTCCTCCACGTCCAGCTCGACGCCGCCGATCGGGTCCGCGGCGAACACCCACTCCCCCGGGCGTTCATACATGACGTACTCGCCGAACCGTTCATCGGCCGCCAGCCGGGACATCGCTGCCGCCGGATCGGTCACATACTCAACGCGCGAGCGCTCGTCCGTGGTCGACAACGATCCTCCAAGGTAATGCTGACCTAACTTCGACAGGTAAGGTTAGCATTACCTCCTCCGATCGAGGCCGGGCCCGCGACCACAGCGGGGAACGAGACTCTCGCACCGGAGTTCCTGCGCGGATCCCGCTGGCGGGCTTGAATAGAAGGATCGTCGTTTCAGCGGAGGGACCACACATGATCGATCGCGGCGGCGCACCGGCCCGCAGCTCGGATGAGTCGGCCATCGGCTCGGTGGTCGCGCTGGTCGAGGCGAGCTCCCGGGTGGAACGCGAACTGATCGGCGCCTGGCTGGCCGACGGCGGCCTCGCCGCGGAACTGGGCACCGACGCACCCGTCACCCAGATCGATCTCGACGCGGGCGCCATCGCCGACCGCCTGACCGGCCGCACCGACGATCCGCTGGTGGTGCCGGTGCGGGTGCTGTGGCTGCCGCCTGAACGCGAGGGCGTGCGCCGCACCACCTTCGCCGATCTGGCCACGCTCACCAATCCGCGCAAACCGCACCGGCTGGCCCAGCGCAGGCTGGTGCGCCGCGAACCCGACCGCCATGTCGTGCTCACCGGCCGCCCGGCCCGGCTCAGCGAGCTGCGCGCCAACAACCCGGAGGCGGCCGCGCTCGATATCGCGGGCACCTCCGAACCGTTCGCCCGCGCGATCCTGCGTGCGGGTGTGCTCGCGTTGGAACGCGCCGAACGCACCGTCATCGGCGACCGGTACAAGGTGCCGCGGCTGGTCGCCGAGGAGATCCTCGATTCGCCCGACTTCCTGCGCCGCCTCGACCTCATCGCCGACCGGATCGGCGCCAGCAGGCACGAGGTGTACCGCAGGGCCGAAAAAGCACTGCGCGAGCTGGTCGCCGCGCAGAGCAGGCTGGTCTCGGATCTGTTCACCCAGGCCATGCGGCCGGTGCACGCCTCGACCTGGAAAGTCGACTGCGACGAATCCGGGCTCGACGCCCTGCGCGACCTCAACCGCCGCTACCCGCTGGTTTTCCTGCCCTCGCACCGCTCCTACGTCGACGCCTTCGTCCTCGGTGATGTGCTCGCCCGCAATGATTTCCCGCCCAACCACGTCATCGGCGGGGCCAACCTGCGGTTCTGGCCGATGGGACCGATCGCCCGGCGCACCGGCACGATCTTCATCCGGCGCAGTTTCGGCGACGACGAGGTCTACAAGGCCGTCGTCGAGGAATACTTCGGCTACCTGCTGGCCAAACGCTTCAACCTGGAGTGGTACTTCGAGGGCGGACGCACCCGCACCGGCAAACTGCGCCCACCGCGCTACGGCCTGCTCAATTACCTGGCCGCCGCGGTGCGCTGGAACCGCATCGACGACGTGATGCTGGTGCCGGTGTCGATCACCTACGAGCGGCTCAACGAACTCGGCGCCATCGCCAGCGAACAATCCGGCGGCAAGAAGAAACCCGAGGGCCTGGCCTGGCTGGCCAGATATGTGCGCAGCCAGCAACATTCGGCCGGCCACGTCTACGTGCGGTTCGGCGCGCCGCTGTCGGCGCGGGAACGGCTGGCCGCGCACGGTGATCCGCTCACCGCGCCACCGCTGTCTATACCGCTGCACCGCGCCGACGGAACCGCGCCCCCCATCATCGACGCCGGCGACGAGGTCGGCGAGCTGGAACGCAAAGCAGTGCAGCGGCTGGCGTTCGAGATAGCCGTCGGGATCAACGAGGTCACCCCGATCACCGTCAACGCGCTGGCCACCCTCGCCCTGCTCGGCGTGCACGAACGCGCGCTCACCCTGCGCGAAGTACGCGATCTGCTCGCGCCGGTGCTCGACTACATCGAGCGCCGCGATCTGCCGTGCGGTGAGCTCGCGGCGCTGCGCGAGGAGCAGAGCCTCGAAGTGGTGCTGGAACAGTTGTCGCTGGCCAAGGTGGTCACCGTGTATCGCGGCGGGCTCGAGCCGGTCTATTCGATCGAATCCGGCGCCTATCTGGAGGCGGCGTTCTATCGCAACAGCGCCGTGCACTGGTTCGTCAACCGGGCGATCGTGGAACTGTCCATCCTTGCGGCGGTCGACAAGGCCACCCAGGACCTCGACGACGGCGTGGACACCGACCCGCTGCGCACCGGCTGGGAAGAGGCCTTCCGGCTGCGTGACCTGCTCAAGTTCGAGTTCTTCTTCCCCGAACGCAACGAGTTCTCCGCGCAGCTGACCGCCGAGATGCTGCTCATCGATCCGGAGTGGAACCACCGCACCCGCGACACCCTGAGCGTGGAGATCCTGGCCCAGCTCACCGCGTCCGGCTTCATGATGGCCCACCGGGTGCTGCGCTCGTTCTTCGACGCCCAGCTGGTGGTGGCCGAGCGGTTGGCCGACCGCGGCGATGCGGCGATCGAGGACCGCAAACAGTTCATCGACGAATGCGTCGCGGTGGGTAAGCAGATGATGTTGCAGCAGCGGCTGCACAGCCCGGAATCGGTGTCGACCGAATTGTTCACCAGCGCACTCAAATTGGCGGCGAACTACGATCTTGTCGAGCCCGACGACGCCACCGGGCTGGCCGTCCGTCGTGCGGAATTCGCCGAACGGCTCCGCGTCATCGGTATCCGGATCGCGCGCGCCGCGGCACTCGATCCGTCCAATCTCCCGGTCTCGGAGCGATAGTGGGCAGCGAAGAAAGTTACGAGGCGCTGGAACTGGATGCCGCGCACTCCGATATCGAGTCGGTGGTGGAGGCGATCCGGGTGGGACCCCAGGGGCCGGGTGTCGCCGCGGTGTTCGAGCTGGGTGGGGTCGTGGTCGACGGATTCGACGCCGCGCCCACGCAACGCCGCCTGTTCCGTCGCGGGGACCGCGACGATCAGGTAACCGGATGGCTGCTCGACGGCGTTCGCGACCATCCGGACGAAGGTTCCTTCGGCCGTTTCCTGCACACCGCTACCCGCGTGCTCGCCGGACGCACCGACACCGAACTCGACGAGATCGGCACCCGGCTGTTCAAGAGCACCATCTACGGACACATCCATCCGGAGGCGTGGCGGTTGATCCGGGCGCACCGCGCGGCCGGGCACACGGTGGTACTGGTTTCCTCCGGACCCCGCTTCGTACTCGAACCGGTCGCCGCGGCGCTCGGCATCGAGCACACCCTCTGCACCGGAATGGCCACCGAGGACGGTGTGCTGACCGGATATCCCGACGGGCGGACGCTGTGGCGTTCGGGTAAGGCCGAGGCGATCCGCGAGTTCGCCGCGGCGTCCGGGATCGAGCTGCGCAACAGCTTCGCCTACCTCGCGAGTGGCACCGATCTGGCGACCCTGTCGGCTGTCGGGTTTCCGATCGCGGTGAACCCCGACGAAGGGCTGGCGGTCGCCTGCGCCGAGAAGGATTGGCCCGCGCTCACCTTTCGCGCACGCACGCCGGCGCGCCCGGCCGATATCGCTCGCACCATCGCCGGATTCGCCGCGCTGATCGTCGGCGCGATCACCGGCGTGCTGGTGAAGTCCTACACCCGCGACCGCAGGACGATGGCCGACGCCCTGATGAAGTTCGGCACCGGCGCCACCCTGCGCGCCACCGGTGTCCGATTGCGGGTCACCGGCGCGCACAATGCGCGTTCGCCGCGGCCCGCGGTGTTCGTCTTCAATCATCAGAGCCAATACGACGTGATCATCGTCCCGGCGGTGCTCGGCGGCGGGGTCACCGGCATCGGCAAGAAGGAGCTGACCAAGAATCCGGTGTTCGGGCCGCTGATGCGGTTCGTCGGCGTCACGTTCATCGACCGCGCCGACACCGCCCGCGCGAAAGCCTCACTGGAACCGGTGGTGCATACGCTGCGCGACGGGCTGTCCATCGCGGTGGCGCCGGAGGGCACCCGCTCCTTCACCCCCGAGGTCGGCCCGTTCAAGAAGGGCGCCTTCCATATCGCGATCCAGGCGGGAGTGCCGGTGATTCCGGTGGTCATCCGCAATGCGGGCGAAGTGTCCTGGCGCGATTCGATGGTGGTGCGGCCGGGGGTGGTGGATGTGGCGGTGCTGGATCCGATCGACGTCAGCGGGTGGGATCCGGCGAATATGCATGACGAGGTGGAGCGGGTGCGTCAGTTGTTCGTCGATACGTTGCTCGACTGGCCGGAGTAGGCCGGCAGCGAGGGAGCCGGGCCGGGCCTTGGCTTGGCGTCCAGGCACCCGGCTGCGAAAACGATCACGGCCCGCATCTTGGTGGGATGCGGGCCGTTCGCTGGGCTGGGAGCGCGGGTCAGACCGCGCGGCCGAAGAGCAGCTTCCACGGCATGAGCGCCGATTCCAGCTGCACCTTGAGGCTCATCTTGGAGGCGCCGAGGGTGCGTTCCTCGAAGCGGATGGGCACCTCGGCGATGGTGATGCCTTTCTTGACGGTGCGGTAGTTCATCTCGACCTGGAACGAGTAGCCGTTGCTGCGGATCGAGGCGACGTCGATGGCGCGCAGGGTGTCGGCCTTCCAGGCCTTGAAGCCCGCGGTGGCGTCCTTGACGCCGAGGCGCAGGATCAGGTTCACGTAGAAGTTCGCCCAGGCCGAGAGCGCCTTGCGGTACCACTTCCATTCCTCGGCGGTGGAGCCGCCGGGCACGTAGCGCGAACCGAGCACGACGCCGGCGTCGGTGCTGGTGAGTTTTTCCAGCATGGCCGGGATGACTTCGGCGGGGTGCGAGAGGTCGGCGTCCATCTGGATGACGACGTCGGCGCCTTCGTCGAGCGCGCGGGTGATGCCCGCGATGTAGGCGCGGCCCAGGCCGTCCTTCTCGGTGCGGTGCAGCACGCCCACGACGTTGGGGAGTTCGGCGGCGAGCTTGTCGGCGACCTCTCCGGTTCCGTCCGGTGAGTTGTCGTCCACGACGAGCACGTGCAGGTCGGCCACCGGTAGCGCGGTCAGCCGTTCCACCGCAACGGGCAGATTTTCGCGCTCGTTGTAGGTCGGCACAACAACGGTAACCCTCAAGGGTCGCCCTCCCTGCTCACCTGGTCGCGCCCGGGAACCCGTACGCAGGCCGCGAGCGATCGTCTGATTTCTCGTGAACGGTAGCTGATCCGCCTCCCCGCGAATTCAGCGCACCAGGCCCACACTCTGCCATCTCACCGCGCCTGACGCACATCCGGTGATCTTGCGAACACTGTCGTTCAACTTCCGTCACGCCACTGCCGGTCCCGCGCATCCTCGGCCGCATTGCGTTCCCGCACGATCTCCAACGCCCGCTCCGCCGTCGCCTGATCCGGAAACGGCCCGAGCCGATCCGCAAACCAACACCGTTTCCCCTGCTCGGCCCGCTTGTGCTTGAGGCAGTAGTACCAGGAATCAGCCATACCCCCAGCTTCCCACCGTGACGAGTGGCGAACACGGAATTCGCCGATCCAGCCTGTGTATCGACGACGCCCAGGACTCGACCAAGAATCGGACAACCGATACCCGATGGAACCGGGGCAGCATATGGCCAGGAGGAGAGCGGACAAGAGAGCCCGAGGGAACGAAATCCAAAGACGCAACCAACCACAGGGGGGTCCGGGGGGCGAAGCCCCTCCGGGCGGGGACGGGGGGGTTGCACCCCCTCAAATAAATAGACCCTCCGCCATAGCGAGCGCTTTTCGCGAGCATGACGGAGGGCGGAGGGTGGCCAGGGCCGGGATCGAACCGGCGACCTTCCGCTTTTCAGGCGGACGCTCGTACCAACTGAGCTACCTGGCCGCAGGCACCCGAACGGAATGCCATACGTGAAACGCCGGATTTCTCCGGCGTTTACTTGCGACCCTGACGGGACTCGAACCCGCGACCTCCGCCGTGACAGGGCGGCGCGCTAACCAACTGCGCCACAGGGCCTTGCACTACTACTTACGATCCGAAGATCGTACCCCCTACGGGATTCGAACCCGCGCTACCGCCTTGAAAGGGCGGCGTCCTAGGCCGCTAGACGAAGGGGGCTCGTCCCGGATTTCTCCGGACCGGCTTTACAACGGCTGTCCGTTGGGAGCTCGCATAGCTTATGACAAGGTTGCGAGGTTTCCCAAACCGGCTGGTCAGAGCGCCAAACCGAGCTCTTCCAGGCGGGCGCCCGCACGCCAGCCCTCGCGGCGGAATCGTTCCACCCATTCCGGGGTGGACATGGACTCGATCACCACTTCGAGTGCCTCCTGGAACCGGGAGCGCAGATCGACGCCGTTGCCGAACAGGTCGATGAAGTAGCGCTGGCCGGCCAGCGCGGCCGCAAGGGTGCGGGCGAAGCGGTCGGGGTCCGCGTCGGCGCGCAGCTGCCCCTGCTCGATGGCGCGCACGGCGAGTGCGCGGGTGGCCCGCGCGATGATGCGGCCACCGCCGTTGGGGACCTCGCGATAGAAGTCGGGCTCGATGATGAGCCGGAATTCGGCTTGCACGATGATGTCGTGTTCGAGCCGCAGGGCGATCTCGTCGAGCATGCCGTGCATGACGTCGAGCGGACCGAGATCAGTGCGGGCGAGCCAGCGATCGGCCGAGAACCGATATCGATCCAGTGCGGTGTCGAGGACCGCTCGGGCCAGGTCTTCCTTGGAATCGAAATGGAAGTACATGGCGCCCTTGGTGGCTCGCGATCCTTCCAGTATGCGGTTGAGCGATGCGGCGGCGTAGCCGCTCTTGCCGAACTCAACGGCGGCGGACCTGATTATCGCCGCACGTGTCCGGCGGGCCCGCTCTTGCTGCCGTGCCATCTTCGAAACGCCTCCGAAGCCTTATGGAGCCCAAGGGGTTCCACCCCGGCGGGCTCCTTCGCCGCCAAGGCGAGCCCGAATGGAAACAGGCCATTGGCGCGAATTTATGAGTTTTATCAACACTTACAACAGGGTTTTCGCCCCGGATACAGACTTTTGGTACGAAAACTAGGCGAGAAACCCGAAACACACCGACTGGTATAATTTTCCTGCCCGGGTGCGCCGCAGGGGGTGCGCATCCGGGCTTTGTCGTCGTCGCGCTTTCCGTCGTCCCCGATTTGCCTCCTGGCGGCGTCAACTCATGGGAAGCCCCGAATTCACCGATTCGCCACGGTACCCGGAATTGTCACCCGACACGCGGCAAACCGTAAGAGTGAGGTTGCCGGACCAGCCGATACCGGCCGCAGCTAACATCACGCAACAACTAGGATGGACCGGCGGATACCGAATCGGCAAGCGACACAGCGCCGTTGGAGAATTCGGTTACCGTGTTCCGTACCCGGAATCCACTACACCCGCCACCGCCGCAGACATCGACCGCCCAGCGTGCGCGGATATCCAAACTCCTTGGTATGCAACATGTTTGAATGATATCGCGCCTGTCCGACCGCAGCCAAGGCCACCCTTGCCCCGCCCGCAAGCCCCCATGACATCGGCCATCCCCGACGCCGCCGGATCCGGCCCGGCGACCGCCCCCGAACCACCCCGCCCGGCCGCGCGGACTCACCACCGGCCCCGGTTACGAGAAACCGCGCCTCCCTATTACACTGCCAACCGCGCCCCTATAGCTCAGTTGGTAGAGCTACGGACTTTTAATCCGCAGGTCCCAGGTTCGAGCCCTGGTGGGGGCACCGCACGGGCGCCCGGTTCAGCACCGGGCGCCCGAGGTGTTTCCGGCGGTGAATCCGTACCGCCGCACCCGGTTCCGCGCTGCTCGGCGGGCATGCCGAGGTCGCCGGCCGGGTCTGCGGCGACTTTCGGAGCCGGCTCCCGCGGGCCGTTGTCGCCTGGCCGGCACGGGGCAAGGACGTGGGTAGCCATGGGGCAGAAATGGGGCAAACTCGCCGAGGCGCGACGCCGGAGTCCCCGCGGACCGGACGACCCTCGGACGAGGCGGGCGCCGAGCGGACGAGGACACCGCCGCGGCGTCGGCGACCCCGCATCCCCGGTGCGCGCTGAGTGATACCGCACAAGATCACCTGGTCCGCTAACGCCGGGCGGGGCCGCGGCGATAGACCCCTCGCTGCGGGACGAAGTCCTACACTCGCTAGTAGTTGCCGAGCGCCAATGACGGCGTATGACGTCCATCACCCCGACAATTCCGTGGCTGGATGCGTTTCGCATCACACCTACGGTGCCGTAAGGTATGGCCGCATCGGCAACGGTCAAACCTGAGGGGGGCGACCCGCAAGACCGCATAGATGAAGGGCTGATACATGGCAAGGGATCTGACTCAACTCGAGCTGCTGACGGAGTTGGAGCCGGTTGCCGAAGAGAACGTCAACCGGCACCTGTCCCTGGCAAAGGAATGGCATCCGCACGACTACGTCCCGTGGGACGACGGCCGCAATTTCGCCGCACTCGGTGGGGTTGATTGGGATCCGGAACAGTCGAAGCTGAGCGAAGTCGCCAAGGCTGCGATGATCACCAACCTGCTCACCGAGGACAACCTGCCGTCGTACCACCGGGAGATCGCCGAGAACTTCTCCCAGGACGGCGCGTGGGGCACCTGGGTCGGACGCTGGACCGCCGAGGAAAATCGCCACGGCATCGTCATGCGCGATTACCTCGTGGTCACCCGCGGCGTCGACCCGGTCGCGCTCGAAGAGGCGCGCATGATCCACATGACCAACGGCTTCGCCTCCCCCGCCGAGGCCGACGCCGGCTTCCTGCACTCCGTCGCCTACGTGACCTTCCAGGAACTCGCCACCCGCGTGTCGCACCGCAACACCGGCAAGGTCTGCGACGACCCGATCGCCGACCGCATGTTGCAGCGCGTCGCCGCCGACGAGAACCTGCACATGATCTTCTACCGCAACATGTGCGGCGCGGCCCTCGACCTGGCACCCGACCAGACGCTCGAGGCCATCACGCTCATCCTGGAGAACTTCCAGATGCCCGGCGCCGGCATGCCCAACTTCCGCCGCAACGGCGTGCTCATGGCCAAGCACGGCATCTACGACCTGCGCCAGCACCTCGAGGATGTCGTGGAGCCGGTGCTGAAGAAGTGGAACATCTTCGATCGCACCGACTTCACCCCGCGCGGTGAGGCAGTCCGCGAACGCCTCGGCAACTTCCTGGAGAAGCTGGGCAAGGACGTGGTGAAGTTCGAGGAGCAGCGCGACCGGATGCTGGCCCGCGAGGCCGCCAAGCGCGAACGCGAGCTGGCGAGCTCCGCGGCGAGCTGATCCGCGAGCAGTCGCAAATACAACAGAGCGCCGCCGTCCGATCCGGACGGCGGCGCTCGTGTGTTCAGGCTGGCTGCTACTTCAGCGGCAGCGCACCGTCGACCCCACCCACATCGGTGATCTTCCAGTCGGAGTTCTCATCGAGGGTCACGCTGTAGCTGACGGTGGTCTGCGCACCCTCCGGGGTCTGGGCGTTGGTGGAGTTCACGTTGACGAACACGCTCACCTGGTAGATGCCGTTCTGCTCCGACATCACCTTCGCGGTGATCGGCGACGCGGTGGAGGTCCACTTCAGCGGCACCAGGATGCGCTCGAGCTTGGGCGCGGTGCTGTCGAATTTGGTCGCCAGCTGATCGGTGGTGCCCGCCTTGAGTTTGCCGACCCAGCCGTTGATGTCCTGGTAGTTCACCGTTGCCGCCCCGACTGCGTAGTCGGTCGCGACCTGTTCGGCGCGGGCCGCGGCCGCATCGCGGGCCTCGCGATCGGCGACGTCGCCGCGGGCGGACCACCACAGCGCGGCGAACACCACCGCGGCGACCGCGAGCGCGCCGATGACGGCGCCGCGGACGATGGTGGAGACCTGCACCGAAACGGTGCCCGGTCGGTTGGTCTCGGGTGTCGGCGCCGTCGGAGCCGAGGTGGGTTCCTTGTCGATGGTCGCGGTGGTGCCGCTTCCGGAGTGCTCGGTCATTGATCCTCTTTCGATCGCATACCGCATCGCGCAAACTCCCCGGCGGCGATGCCTTGCGAACACCAGGCTAACGACTTGGTCACAAGTACCTCGAACCGAGGGTCACATACACCATCCGACCGGCCGAATGGGGGTGTGAGCCGATCGTCGCGGTGAGCAGTAGTGCACGGATGAGACACTGGAGGGCGTGACGATGACGACGAGCGAGCTGAGCACCGGGCTGCGGATCGGGCCGTATCCGGTCGATCCGGCGGTCGTGCTCGCCCCGATGGCCGGAATCACGAATCTGGCGTTCCGCAAACTCTGCCGCGAATTCGGCAGCCCCACCTCGATCTACGTCTGCGAGATGATCACCGCGCGGGCGGTGGTGGAACGCAATGAGAAGACGCTGCACATGATGTCGTTCGACGAGGACGAGCATCCGCGGTCGATGCAGCTCTACGGCGTCGATCCGGCGACGCTCGGCGAGGCCGTGCGCATCATCGTCGGCGAGGGCTGGGCCGATCACATCGACCTCAACCTGGGCTGCCCGGTGCCCAAGGTCACCCGCCTCGGCGGCGGTGCCGCGCTGCCGTACAAGCGCGCGCTGTTCGCCCGGATCGTGCGCGCGATGGTGGCCGGGGCCGCACCGGCAGGCATCCCGGTGACGGTGAAGTTCCGCATCGGCATCGACGACGACCACCTCACCTACCTCGACGCGGGCCGAATCGCCGAATCCGAGGGAGCCGCCTCCGTCGCCCTGCACGCGCGCACCGCCGCACAGCGCTATTCCGGGCAGGCCGACTGGTCGGCGATCGCCCGGCTCAAGGAAGCCGTGACCACGATCCCGGTGCTCGGCAACGGCGATATCTTCTCCGCCGACGACGCCGTGCGGATGATGGACGAGACCGGCTGCGACGGCGTCGTGGTCGGGCGCGGATGCCTGGGCCGGCCGTGGCTGTTCGCCGAATTGCAGGCCGCGCTGCGCGGCGAGCCGCTGCCCGAACCGCCGAACCTGGGCCGCGTCGGCGAGGTGCTGTACCGGCACGGCGCGCTGCTGGCCGAGCACCTCGGCGAGGACAAGGCCATGCGTGACCTGCGCAAACACATGGCCTGGTATCTGATGGGCTTCCCGGTCGGCGCCGATCTGCGCCGCTCGTTCGCGACCGTGTCGAGTCTGGTGCAGCTGGAAGATCTCATCGGCCAACTCGACCCCACCGTGCCCTTCCCGCGGGACGCCGAGGGCCCGCGCGGACGCCAGGGCTCGCCGGGCAAGGTGGCGCTGCCGCACGGCTGGCTCGACGATCCCGACGATCCCGCCGTGCCCGCGGGCGCCGACCTGATGCACAGCGGCGGCTGATCCACCCGGCGGCACCTCCGCGGGCAACCGTTCAGCATTCGCTTCGGCATATGACGTTTCGGTCGAGTGGGGCTCTCGTCGGGTGGCCGACCGTGGCGGAATCGTTATCATTGCGGAATCACTTCGGTCGGCCGGAGGCGGCGGCAACAGCGCGACGCCCGGCCGAACAGCGGTAAGACTGGAACACAGCAGTCGGGCCGGGCACTGAGGCAGAACGAAAAGCGAGGTTCGTTGGTGGGTGACGATCGGCACGGGCATTCGCCACGGCCCGGAGGTCGCGCCCCGTGGGAGCGGTATCCCGCGGCGGGTTCCCCCGAACGGGATGGCTCCGACGCGCCGCGCAGATCCCGTCACGCCGACCCCGCGGACTCCGAATCCCCCGCGATCTCGGTGCAGGATCTGGTCAACCGGGTCGACAGCGAACGCATCGGCAGACGCCGATCGGCCGATCCCGGACGCGGTGAGCCGCAAGGGCGCCCGGCGCCGCAAGCGCAGCCGCAGCGTCCGGAAACCGCCTCCCGTCAGCCGATCGCTCCGGCCCAGCGGGCCGCTCCTGGTGCACGGCAGCCGAGGCCGACGCAGCCGCCGCCCGCGGCGGAACCGCCGCCGCGCCGCGCCGCGCCGAGCCAGCGCCAGTCCGCCTCGCCCCCGCCCGACGACGGCGGACGGGCGGCGCAGCGCCGAGGCGAATCCACCCAGCGCCGAGTGGTCGACCCCCTGGCCGCCGATATCGCGCACCCGTCCGTCGATGCCATCCGCCACCCGGCCGAGACGGGGCGCCATCCCGCCGAGGCACCGCGTCGCGGCGCGGAGACCGGCGCGGTGCGGCGTCAACCCGATGGCGCCCGGCGGGCCGTCGACCCGGAGGCCGCGGCGAACCGCCCGGAACCGAAACGCCGTCAACCGGGCTCCACGGCCGCTGTTTCGGCGGCGGCCGCGCCCGGTTCCGGTCGTGGCCGGCAATCCGCCAGCACACCCGTGCGCGGCGCCGGCAGGACCGGCGCCTCGCCGGTGGTGCAGGACATCGCCGGCACTGCCGAGGCCGCAGGCCGGCGTAGCCAGGAGCCGCCCGAAGTCGTCACCGACGTCATCCCACCGGTCGAGGAGACCGGCCGCCCACGCAAGTCGCGTGGCAAGTCCGGTGACTGGCCGACCACCGACACCGCCACCCCGGAAGCCGTCGGCGCGCCGCGGCGGACCCGGCTCGCGGAAAGCAAACGGCGCAAGCACCGCCGGGCACGCGTCGCCGGACGGGCCGCGCTGGCCATCTCGGCGGCCGTCGCACTGCTGATCACCGGCGGCGGCTGGAGCTATCTGCGTGCCAGCGGAAACAGCTTCAACCAGGTGTCCGCGCTCGGCGACAACTCCGAAGACGTCATCGATGGCAATGCCCAGCTCGGCGACGAGAACTACCTCATCGTCGGCACCGACACCCGGGCAGGCGCCAACGGCAAACTCGGCGCGGGAACCGTCGAAGATGCCGAGGGCGCTCGCGCCGACACGGTGCTGCTGGTGCACGTGCCGAAGAACCGCCAGCGCGTGGTGGTGGTGTCGTTCCCGCGCGACCTGGATGTCAGCCGGCCCGAATGCAAGGGCTGGGACAACGCGAACAACGACTACACCGAGGAAACCTTCGAGCCGTTCATGGGCGACAAGCTCAACGCGGTCTACGCCCTCGGCGGTCCACGCTGCCTGGTCTCGACCATCCAGCGGCTGACCGGCAGCACCATCAACCACTTCATCGGCATCGATTTCGCCGGCTTCGAGGCCATGGTCGACCAGGTCGGCGGAGTTCAGGTCTGCACGACCGAACCGCTGATCGATGGCGAACTGGGCACCGTGCTGGACAAGGCGGGCAAGCAGACCATCAACGGCGCGACCGCGCTGAACTATGTGCGCGCCCGCAAGGTCTACGGCGAGATCCGCGGCGACTACGACCGCATCAACCGTCAGCAGAAGTTTCTCGCCTCGCTGCTGCGCACCGCGCTGTCCAGCAAGGTCCTGCTCGACCTCGGCAAGCTCAACGGCTTCATCAAGGCCTTCACCGAAGCGACGTTCGTGGACAAGGTCAAGCCCGACGACCTGCTGACGCTGGGACGTTCGCTGGCGGATGTGAACGCCGGCGCGGTCACCTTCCTCACCATCCCGACCTCGGGCACCAACGCCTACGGCAACGAGATCCCCCGCGAATCCGACATCAAAGCGATCTTCAAGGCGATCCGCGACGACCGCCCGCTGCCCGGTGAGAAGCCCGGCGCGGCCGCACCGACCCCGCCCGATCCGGCTCCGGCTCCGCCGCCCGCCTATGTCGCGGTCGACCCGAGCACCGTCTCGCTCCAGGTGTCCAACGGCTCCGGGATCAAGGGCCAGGCCAGCGCCGCGGCCACCAAACTCAACAATGTCGGCTTCCCGATCTACAACACCGGCAACTACGACGGCGGGACCTCCGACACCACCGTCGTGCGATACGCGACGGGTTACGAGGCGGAGGCGGCGACCGTCGCCAGCGCCATTCCGGGCGCGACCATGGAGGCCGCCGACAGCGCCGGCCTCGGCAGCATCATCGAGGTAGTGCTCGGTTCCGACTACCAGGGCGTGGTCAGCGAACCGACCGCCGTCGGCGAGTCGATCACCGATGTCGCGGCCGCCCCGTCGAGCCCGACCCAGACCGCGCTACCCGAGGATCTCGAGCACATCAACGCCGCGGACGACATCTGCGCCTGACGACTCCAGCAATCTTCCCCAGACGCGGCCCCGGCATTTCACCCGCTGTTCGTGACTTGGACAGCGCCGCGAACTAGTGTCAGTTTTCATGCGTGTCATCTACAACGAGCAAATGGCCGGTCTCGCTCAGCTGTTGGGCGAGATGGCCGGTCTCGCGGGTTCGGCCATGGACCGGGCCACCCAGTCGCTGCTCCAGGCCGACCTGTCGTTGGCCGAACAGGTGATCAGTGAATACGACCGGATCTCGGAGATGATCTCCGACGTCGAGGAGCGCACCTTCGCGCTGCTGGCGTTGCAGGCGCCCGTCGCCGGAGATCTGCGGCAGGTCGTGAGCGCCATCCAGATCGTCAACGACGTGAACCGGATGGGCGCGCTGGCCCTGCATGTGGCCAAGGTGACTCGCAGGCGTCATCCGAACCACGCGGTCCCCGAGTCGGTCAACGGCTACTTCGCCGAGATGGGCCGGATCGCGGTCAGCATGGGTGAGAGCGCCAAGGAGGTGCTCGAGACCCGCGACCCGGAGCGTGCGGCGCTGCTCAACCAGCAGGACGACGCGATGGACGATCTGCATCGCCACCTGTTCACCCTGCTGATGGACCGGGACTGGAAGTACGGCGTCGCCGCGGCCGTGGATGTCACGCTGCTGGGCCGCTACTACGAGCGCTTCGCCGACCACGCCGTCGAGATCGGCCGCCGGGTGATCTTCCTGGTCACCGGTGAACTGCCGCCGGACGACGACGCGGAGGTATAAGGACAAACGGAAAAGGCCCGCGGATCACGCGGGCCTTTTCCGTATCCAGGAGAGCCGGGCCGTACCCG
The DNA here is from genome assembly GCF_005863245.1 of Nocardia cyriacigeorgica. Taxonomy (GTDB): domain Bacteria; phylum Actinomycetota; class Actinomycetes; order Mycobacteriales; family Mycobacteriaceae; genus Nocardia; species Nocardia cyriacigeorgica_C. The sequence goes on from NZ_VBUT01000001.1 coordinate 582,587, forward strand.
GCCACCTGCCTTATCCGAAGCGACCGGAGATGTAGTCCTCGGTCTGCTTCTGCGACGGGTTGGAGAAGATCTTCTCGGTGTCGTCGATCTCGATCAGCTTGCCCGGCTTGCCCTGGGCCTCGAGGTTGAAGAAGCCGGTCTGGTCACTCACGCGCGCGGCCTGCTGCATGTTGTGGGTGACGATGACGATGGTGTATTCCTTCTTCAGCTCGGTGATCAGGTCCTCGATCGCGAGGGTGGAGATCGGGTCCAGCGCCGAACAAGGCTCGTCCATCAGCAGCACGTCCGGCGAGACCGCGATGGCGCGGGCGATGCACAGACGCTGCTGCTGACCACCGGACAGGCCGCCGCCCGGCTTGTCGAGCCGGTCCTTGACCTCGTTCCACAGGTTGGCTCCGCGCAGCGAGCGCTCGGCGACCTCGTCGAGTTCGGCCTTGTTGCGCACGCCCTGCAACTTCAGCCCGGCCACCACGTTGTCGCGAATCGACATGGTGGGGAACGGGTTCGGGCGCTGGAAGACCATGCCGATGGTGCGGCGCACCCCGACCGGGTCGATCTGCGAGCCGTAGATGTCCTCACCGTCGAGCAGTACCGCGCCCTCGACGCGGGCGCTCGGGGTGACCTCGTGCATCCGGTTCAGCGAACGCAGCACGGTGGACTTACCGCAACCCGACGGTCCGATGAAGGCGGTGACGCTGCGCGGCAGCACGGTCAGGGATACGTCGGCCACGGCGTGGAATTTGCCGTAGTAGATGTTCAGGTCTTTGATATCGATCCGCTTGGCCATCGTGGGTATCCGTTCGCTTCTATCGGTTCCGCGTGAGCAGTTTGTTGACCGCGGCAGCGGCCAGATACAGCAGCGCGATCATCAGGATCAGGGTCAGCGCCGCGCCCCACACCCGCAGCCGGCCCGCCGGTTCCGGGTTCGCCAGCTCTTGGTAGATCAGCAGCGGCAGCGAGGCCATATTGCCGTCGAAGACGTTGAAGTTGATCGACTTGCTGTAGCCGACCAGCACCAGCACCGGCGCGGTCTCACCCATGACGCGGGCCAGGGCCAGCAGGATGCCGCTGATCATGCCGGGCAGCGCGGTCGGGATGACGATGCGCGCGATCGTCTTCCACTTCGGCACGCCGAGCGCGTAGGAGGCTTCACGCAGTTCGTCGGGGACGAGTTTGAGCATTTCCTCGGTGCTGCGCACCACCACCGGCAGCATCAGCAGCACCAGTGCCAGCGAGACCGCGAACGCGCTCTGCGGGAAGCCCATGGTCGCGATCCACAGCGCGAAGATGAACAGCGCGGCGACGATCGAGGGCACACCCGCGAGGATGTCGACCATGAAGGTGGTCACCTTGGCCAGCCGGCCGCGACCGTATTCGACCAGGTAGATGGCGGCCATGATGCCGAGCGGCACCGCGATGATCGCGGCCACCGCGGACTGCACGATGGTGCCGTAGATCGCGTGGTACACACCGCCCGCGGTCTGGTCGGGCAGCACGCCCTTCTGCGAGTTGGTCCACCATTCGGGGGCCACGATCGCTTCGATGCCCTTGCTGATCACCATCCACAGCACCCACACCAGCGGGATCAGCGCGATGGCGAAGCACAGTGTGATCAGGCCGGTGGCGATGTTGTTGCGGATCCGGCGGCCGGTGCTCACATGCCGGAAGGTGGGCGCCTTGACCGGTTTGTCGAGCGTCGTCGTGGTAGTCATCAGGAGTTGACCTTTCCGCCGGACGCCAGCCGGGCCAGCGCGTTGACCACGAAGGTCAGGGCGAACAGCACGAAGCCTGCCGCGATGTAGGCGCCGGTGGGCAGCGCGGAGCTGAACTCCGCGGCCGAGGCGGCGATCCGGGAGGCGAAGGTGTAGCCGCCGTCGAACAGCGACCAGCTGCCGGCCTGGGCGGCGGTGCGCAGCACGATGAGCACCGCGATGGTCTCACCGAGGGCGCGGCCGAGGCCGAGCATGGATCCGGCGATCACACCGCTGCGCCCGTAGGGCAGCACCGTCATCCGCACGACTTCCCATTTGGTCGCGCCGAGCGCTTGCGCGGCTTCGATATGCGACACCGGCGTCAGCGCGAACACCTCACGCGAGACCGAGGTGATGATCGGCAGGATCATCACCGCGAGGATCACGCCGGCGGTGAAGATGGTGCCGCCACCGGAGATCGAGACGTTGCCTTCGGCGAACAGGAAGAAGAACCAGCCCAGCTGTTCGTTGAGGAAACGCTGGACCGGTTCGATCTGGGGTGCGAGCACCAGAAAGCCCCACAGGCCGAACACGATCGATGGCACCGCGGCCAGCAGATCGATCAGCATCGCGAACGGCTTGGCCAACCGGGTGGGCGCGTAATGGGTGAGGAACAGCGCGATGCCGACGCCGATCGGCACCGCGACGACCAGCGCGAAGATCGAGCTCAGCACCGTCACCATGAACAGATCGCGAATACCGAACCGCAGGTGGTCGGCGTTCGTGGTGGAGAACTCGGCGCTGGTGAAGAAGTTGGCCTCGTTGGCCATGACCGAGGGAACCGCGCGAATCAATAGGAACAGCGCGATCAGCGCGATGGCGCCGACGATCGTCGCGCCTGCTGCCGTGGCCAGCGACCGGAAGATCGTTTCGGCCCGCTGGCTGTGGGGCTGTCGTCCCTTGACAGAAGGTGTCTCGGGCTTGGGTTCGCTCGACATAGGCGCAGTATCTCCAGCCGCCTGCCGGCTCGTCGACTTCGACGAACCGGCAGGGGCCACCTCAGGGTGCACGGTCATGGCTGGCTGTCGATCAGGAGATGGCGTTGATCGCGGCGGTCAGCTTGGTCTTGAACTGGTCGGGGATCGGGATGTACCCGGCCTCTTCCAGTCCGGCCTGGCCGTTGGTGACGGCCGAGGTCAGGAACGCCTTCACCGCGGTGGCGGTGGCATCGTCGGCGTAGTCGGAGCACACGATCTCGTAGGTCGCCATCACGATCGGGTAGGCACCGGCCTGCGCGGGCTTGTAGAACGAGGAGGTGTCGAGGGCCAGGTCGTTGCCCTCGCCCTTGATCTTCGCGCCGTCGATGGCCTTGCCGGCCGACTCGACCGACAGGGTCACCGGCTCCGGGCTCGCCGAGGTGATGACCTTGGCGATGGACAGGTTCTGCGCCTTGGCGAAGGACCACTCGTTGTAGGTGATGGAGTTCTTGGTGCTCGCCACCGCGGCCGAGGTGCCCTCGTTGCCCTTGGCTCCTTCACCGACACCGCCGGCGAAGACCTTGCCCGCGCCCTTGCCCCATGCGCCGTCGGAGGCGGCGTCGAGGTAGAGCTGGAAGTTGTCGGTGGTGCCGGATTCGTCGCTGCGGAAGATCACCGCGATCGGCTCGGCGGGCAGCGCGGCGTTCGGGTTCAGCGCCTTGATCTCCGGGGCGTCCCAGGTCTTGACGGTGCCGTTGAAGATCTTGGCGGCGGTCGGGCCGTCCAGCACGAGGTCGGTGACGCCGGCGATGTTGTAGGTGATGGCGATGGGGCCGAAGACGGTCGGCAGGTTCCAGGCCGGCGAAGCGCAGCGTTCCTGTGCCTTGGCGGGCTCGTCCTTCTTCGCGCTCAGCGGCGAGTCGGAGCCACCGAAATCGGTCTGGCCGCCGATGAATTCGCTGACACCCGCGCCGGAACCGCTGGAGGTGTAGTTGAGCGTCTGGCCGTCGCAGTTGGCCTCGTAGGCCGTGGTGAAGCGCTCCATGGCGTTCTTCTGCGAGGAGGCGCCGCTGGCCTTGAGCGATTCCTTACCGCCGCACGCGACGTTGGTGTTCGCCTCGGTTCCGCCGGCCGTGGTGTTGTCATCGCTGCCACAACCGGCCAGCGTCATGGCACCGGCGGCCAGCACACCGACGAGTGCGCTGCTGCGCTTGAACTTCACAATTCCTCCGCATGTTGCGTAACTACTCGCCCGGCCCCTCACCGGCCCGGGCGGGTGATGTGGTGCGGTTCGCGGGGAACTTGCGCACCAGGCAGCGCGTGCTGCCCACAAGTAACCTAGATTCGCCCGGTTGACAGTTGGACCAGGCTGAGTGAACGGAAAGTGAACAGCCCGGCGATAACCGCGCTGACCGGTGTGACATTTGCCCCACATTTACTCGAACTCCCCGAATCGTCCGATTACCGTTCAGTTGGGTTGAGTGCTCGTGTCCGGTTCGTCCGGATTACCGATTGCCGCTCACGCCGGCCGCGTAGGCGGCGTCGACATGGGCGACGGAGAAGCCGAGCCGGGTGTAGGTGCGCACCGCGGAGGCGTTGTCGGCCTCGGTGTACAGCAGCACCGCACCGAGCCCGCGATCGCGTAGGTAGTGCAATCCGGCGAGGGTCAGCAGGCGCCCGAGCCCACGGCCCTGCGCGGCCGGATCGATCCCGACCACATACACCTCGCCCAGCGGCGGATCCAGCTCGGTGTGCACCTTGGTCCAGTGAAATCCCAGCAGCCGTCCGGGATCGCCCGCGTCCACCGCGAGGAACAGCCCCGCCGGGTCGAACCACGGCTCGTCACGGCGCACCGCGATCTCGCGTTCGGTCCAGCCGCCCTGCTCCGGATGCCAGTCGAAGGCGGCGTTGTTGACTCGCAGCAGTTCGGCGTCGTCGCCGGGACCGGCGTAGGTACGCAGCGCAATGCCCTGCGGCACCGTCAATTCCGGTAGCTCCTCGGTAGCCAGATCGCGGCGCATCTGCCAGAGTTCGCGCGCGATCGCCAGGCCGAGCCGCGCCGCCACCGCCCGCGCCGCGGGCAGATTGCCGTGCGCCCATACCCGGGCGCCCGCACCGCCGGCCTCCAGCGCCGCGGCCACCAGTTGGGTGCCGTAACCGATGCCACGCGCGGCGGGATCGACGGCGGCCTCGGCCATCGCCGGATGCTCACCCCGCGCGGGCACCAGATTCGCGTAGCCGATCACCGTCTCGTCGCGCAGACCCAGCAGGTGGTGCGCCGCACCCGGCTCCCGCAGCGATAGCACAGCCTGTTCGGAGACGGCGGCCACGCCGTCGGCCTCGGCCGCCCGTTCCAGCAGCGCACGCACCTGCTCGGCCGATCCGGCGTCGAGCCGGTCGCTCCAGCGCATCGTCATGTCGCTCACTCGCATACCACCCATCCACTGTCTCGTCGGAGATTCCGGGGTCGCGCTACCGCCAATTTAGCGGCAAAACGGACAATTCCCACCGTTGGTGAGCGGTTCGTTATCTAACGTGCCGTTATTGAGCGGTACCGTTCGCCGGCGCCAGCGGAGTGCCGTCCGAACCGTCGGCCTCCTCCTCGGTGAAGGCCGGGGCCTCCCCCTTGGCATTGGAACGCGCGGGCCGCACCGCCTTGTATCCGACATTACGGACGGTGCCGATCAGCGACTCGTACTCGCTGCCGAGCTTGGCGCGCAGCCGCCGCACGTGCACGTCGACGGTGCGGGTGCCACCGAAGAAGTCATAGCCCCACACCTCCTGCAACAGCTGGGCGCGGGTGAAGACCCGGCCCGCGTGCTGGGCCAGATACTTCAACAGCTCGAATTCCTTATAGGTGAGATCGAGCGGACGGCCGCGCAGCCGGGCGGTGTAGGTGCCCTCGTCTATCACCAGCTCACCGAGGGTGATCTTGCCGGTGCTCTCCGGGCTGGCGACGCCGCCGTTGCGGCCGACCAGCAGCCGCAGCCTGGCATCGAGTTCGGCCGGACCGGTGCCGGGCAGCAGGATGTCGTCGAGCCCCCAGTCGGCATTGACGGCGACCAGGCCGCCCTCGGTCAGCACCGCCACTACCGGCACCGAGGAACCGGTGCTGCCGAGCAGACGGCACAGCCCACGGGCGGCCGCGAGATCGGTGCGTGCGTCCACCAGGGCCACATCGGCGGTACCGGCCTCGAGCAGCGAGGCCACCTCGGTCGGGGCGGGCCGGACGGTGTGCGCCAGCAGCGCGAGCGAGGGCAGCACCGATTCCGGGTTGGGGTCGGACGTGAGCAGGAGCAGCTCCACAAGCACTCCTCCCATTTCGTAGCTACGCGAAAGCCCGGCATCGTCGCCGCGTGCCACGTCGCTGGTCACAGGTGATCGGATGCAAGATTAGCGCGTATGCGCCGACGAGCTTGTCATCCGGGTGAGCGGTCCGGTTACTGTTCATTCCATGCGCAAGCTGATTATCGGGCTGCTGTGTCTCGCGGGACTGGCGGTGGTCATCGATTTCGGCGCCGCCGCGTATTCGGAGTACCGCGTATCCCGCTCCCTGCGCGAAGGCGCCGATCTGAGCGCCGACCCCGAAGTGACCTTCCACGGTTTCCCCTTCCTGCGTCAGGCGTTCGACGGCCGCTACGACAACATCCAGATCACCGCACGCAGCATGCGTCCGGACATCCCCGGTGAGATCGCCGTGGAGGCGACGCTGACCGGCATGCAGCTGCCGCTCGGCGACCTGGTCGACGGCCGGGTGCGCAGCGTGCCGGTCGACCGCGTCGACGTGCGCATGCGGGTGGAACCGGTCGAGCTCGGCCGGCTCTTCGGCATCCCCGACCTGCAAGTTCACTCCCGGCCCGCGGACAAATCCGACGGCACCGGCGGCTCCGGCGGATCGGGCATGACCACCGCAGGCGCCCTGGTGCTGACCGGCACCCTGCCCAAGGCGCCCGCCGGACAGTTCGGCGCGAAGATCGCCGGCGAGCGGGTCAGCGTGCAGGCCGATCTGCTGCTGGACGGCGACCAGGTCCGCGTCATCGCGACCGGCTTCTACCGCGGCCCCGACGACACCTCCTCGGTGGTGGTGCCCGAGGACGAGGCTCCCGCGGTGCTGGCCCGATTCACCCGTACCATCGATACGAAGGAACTTCCGTTCGGCATCCGGCCCACCGAGGTCTTCGCGCTCGGCGGCCAGATCGTCGTCGAGGGCCAGGGTGAGAACGTGACGATCGATCTCGACAGATTGCGGCGACAATGATCGAAATCACAATTCTGGTGGTGATGCTGCTGGCCGGCATCGCCGTCGGGCTGTACCTGCGCGGCCGTGAGGGCACCGTCCGCCCGGCCACGCTCGACAAGGACACCGACCAGCGAGCCGAACTGCTGGCCGCGGCGGGCATCACCGGATCCGGCCCGGCCGTACTGCATTTCTCCGCCGAATGGTGCGGTCCGTGCACGGCGGTGCGTCGCGTAGTCGCCGGTGTCACCGAGGATTTGGCCGATTCGCCGCAGCCGCCGCGCGACATCGAGGTCGATATCGACGCCGACCCCACCCTGGCCAAAGCGCTCAATGTGATGTCGCTGCCGACCACGTTCGTCTTCGACGCCGAAGGCCGCGAACGCTTCCGCATCTCCGGCGTCCCGCAGGCCGGCGATCTGCGAAGTGCGCTCACCCCGTTGACGGTCTGAAACCCGTCGTCTACCTGCGGAGTAAGCCTCCTGATCAACCCGGGGTCCAATTCTCCCCGGGAATTGGGTAAACTGCCTTCCGTGCAAACCCACCGCGAGCTGATGCTCACCCGACGCCGCACAGTTGATCTGTGCCGGCTCGGTGGTTGTTGCTGCCTGTGCCGCTGATCGGTCGGCCCGCTCAGATTTCCTGACGCCGACCAGCGTTCGCCGCGCGAGAGATCCCTTGATCCCCCGGCGAATTGGCAATTTTCCCGCCGAACAGCACCTCGAGCGCAGGAGTACGCACGATGTCCACCGATTCCCTCAAGACTTCCGGAACCAGGACCATCCCCGACGGCCACGTCGACGTCCGCGGGCCGCGGTTCGTCGCCTGGGTCACCACCGGCGTCCTCGTTCTGGTCCTGATCGCCTCCGCCTTCTCCCCCGCGATCGCCGCCGTGCTGATCGCGGCGCAGGCGGTGGTCTTCGCCCTCGGCGCCGTCAACGGGCCCAAACGGCACCCGTACGGCCGCATCTACGCGAACCTCATCGCCCCGCGTTCGGGCCCGGTCACCGAGACCGAACCCGAAGCCCCGCTGAAGTTCGCCCAACTACTCGGCCTGGCCTTCGCGGCCGTGAGCCTGCTGGGCTTCGTGCTCGGCGCCCCCGTTGTCGGCGCGCTCTTCGCCGGCTTCGCACTGTTCGCCGCGTTCCTGAACGCGGCGTTCGGGATCTGCCTGGGCTGCAAGATCTATCCCCTGGTAGCCCGTTTCCGCCGGACCCCGGCACCGAACTGACCCTGCAAGTCACCACCGAAAGGAACAACATGGCCCGCTCCGATGTCCTGGTCTCCGTTGACTGGGCCGAAGAGAACCTCAACGCCCCCGGCGTGGTCTTCGTCGAGGTCGACGAGGACACCTCCGCCTACGACGGCGGTCACATCGAGGGCGCCGTCCGGCTCGACTGGAAGAAGGACCTGCAGGATCAGGTTCGTCGTGACTTCGTGAACCAGGAGCAGTTCTCCGATCTGCTCTCGGCGCGCGGCATCTCCAACGACGACGAGGTCATCCTCTACGGCGGCAACAACAACTGGTTCGCCGCCTACGCGTACTGGTACTTCAAGCTGTACGGCCACAACAACGTCAAGCTGCTCGACGGTGGCCGCAAGAAGTGGGAGCTCGACGGCCGCCCGCTGTCCACCGAACCGGTGAGCCGCCCGGCCACCCAGTACAAGGCGTCCGCCCCGGACCTGACGATCCGCGCCTTCCGCGACGAGGTCATCGCGGCCATCGGCGCCAAGAACCTGGTCGACGTCCGGTCCCCTGACGAGTTCTCCGGCAAGATCCTGGCTCCCGCGCACCTGCCGCAGGAGCAGAGCCAGCGTCCCGGCCACATCCCCGGCGCCATCAACGTGCCGTGGAGCAAGGCCGCGAACGAGGACGGCACCTTCAAGTCCGACGAAGAGCTGGCCAAGATCTACGCCGAGGCCGGCCTGGACGGCTCCAAGGACACCATCGCCTACTGCCGCATCGGTGAGCGTTCCTCGCACACCTGGTTCGTGCTGCAGGAGCTGCTCGGCCACCAGAACGTCAAGAACTACGACGGCAGCTGGACCGAATACGGTTCGCTCGTCGGCGCACCGATCGAGTTGGGAGCGTAATCAATATGTGTGCAGCACCTACCCAGGGTCAGGCCATCCCCGCGGGCGTGGACGTGGAGAAGGAAACGGTCATCACCGGCCGCGTGCTGAGCGCCGACGGCCAGCCGGTGGGCGGCGCGTTCGTGCGTCTGCTCGACGGCAACGGTGACTTCACCGCCGAGGTCGTGGCCTCGGGCACCGGTGACTTCCGGTTCTTCGCCGCGCCGGGTTCGTGGACCGTGCGCGCGCTGAGCTCGGCGGGCAACGGCTCGGCCGAGGTCCGCCCCGAGGGCGCGGGCATCCACAGCGTGGACGTCGCGGTCGCGAAGTAATCTCGCAGCCATTCAGCGGCCCCGCAGTTTCCGTTATCGGAGGCTGCGGGGCCGCTGTGCGTCGGTCGGGGCTGTGTCGTGGATGTCCTGTTGCGGCGGAGCGGTGCTGTTGCCATGGGGACGCACTGTGATGCCGCCGGGGGCGTTTGCGTCCGGCCGCACGGTAATAGCTAGACTCCAGATGTGGTCCTCTTCTTCGAGATTCTGCTGGTGGCCGTGTCCATCCTCATCGGGTGGTTCGGCCTGTACGTGTTCTACCGGCTGTTCACCGAGTCATGAGCGTCAGCGGCCGGAGGCGGCAGCGGAGCGTAACCACGCAGGCCGCCGCGAATGACTCGATGGACTCTGTGTCATGAGCGATCTCGCGAGCGAGGGTTCCGATCCGGCCGAGCGAGCGAGCGAGAACATGAACGGCAACGCCCCGGCCGAACGGCCGGAGCGTCGTAGCGGTGATGCCGCGGTGGCCGACGCGGCCGAGCGGGCGAAATCGACCGGTGCCCGCAATATCCCGGTGCTGCCGGATCTGCCGCTGCCCGAGGACACCGCGAATCTGCGGCTCGGGCCGGATCTGAGTTCTGCCATGCTCGCACTGCTGCCGCTGGTCGGCGTGTGGCGCGGTGAGGGCGAAGGCAACGATCCCGAGCGCGGCGACTACCGGTTCGGCCAGCAGATCATCGTCTCCCATGACGGCGGCGACTTCCTGGCCTGGGACTCCCGCTCCTGGATCATCGAATCCGACGGCAGCTACGGCGGGCCCGATCTGCGCGAGAGCGGATACTGGCGGGTCGGCACGGACGCCGACGACGAGGTCATCGAACTGCTGCTGACGCATAGCTCCGGCATCGTCGAGCTGTTCTACGGTCAGGCGCTGACCCAGTCGTCGTGGGAGCTGGCCACCGATGTGGTGATCCGCAGCCAGTCCGGTGTGGTCGTCGGCGGAGCCAAGCGGCTGTACGGGATCGTCGAGGGCGGGGATCTGGCCTACGTCGAGGAGCGGGTGGTGGCCGACGGGCCGCTGGAGCCCCGGCTGTCGGCGCGGTTGCAGCGGTATATCGGCTGAGTCAGCTGCCTCTAGCGCGGTGCCCGATTCGGGTGCCGCGCTTTTTCGTGCCCCGGATATGGAACGACCCCCGAGCCGTACCGTTGTGCCGGAGCACATCGGTCCCGATCGGACAAGATCGGGGACTCGGGGGCCGGGTGACTGCCTGGGATTCGCTATCAGCACGTACTCGCCGAAGGGAATCCATACAGCGGTGGGTGCCTAGCGGGCAGCCACCTCACGCGTCCAAGAGTCAAACATTCTTCAGACCACCTCCTTCCTTGTGTACCGACGAATCTAACCACCGGTCAGGAGGTCGGCAACGGAATTTCGCGCGGGGCGGACACGGGGTTGTGCGCGGCACCGGAAACCGTGCTGACCTGGCCCGACGCATCGACGTGCAGGACCAGATCGGCGCGGTGGTCCGGTGGGAGCTGATGTGTGACGACCACCACATCGCGCTCGGCGTCGACCAGACCGCTGTGCACGTCGAGCAGGGCACGCAGCAGGTCCGCGCCCGCTTCCGCTTCCAGGTGCTCGGTCGGTTCGTCGAGCAGCAGTACCCGGGCCGGCGAGATGAGCGCCCGCGCCAGCAGAATCCGGCGGCGCTGACCGCCCGACACGGCCGCCGGCCCACCCACCAGATCGGTGTGGATGCCTTCGGGCAGCGAGTCGAGCCAGGGGCCCGCGCCCACCGCTCGCAGAGCCTGCTCGCCCTCCTCGGCGGTGAGATCGCCGCGCGCCACCCGCAGATTCTCCAGCACGCTTGTGCCGAAGAGGTGGGCGTCCTCGGCGAAGAAGGTCACGCCGGGGACCGGGGTGCCGAACAGGCCGGCCCACGCCATCAGCAGGGTGGTTTTCCCGGCGCCGCTGGGGCCGACAATGGCTACGCGGTGGGCGTTCGGACGTTCGGGGAATGCACCGACAGGTCCGGGTAGTGCGGGCGGCGTCACGTCGACGGGGACCGGCCTGTTGTCCGGAGCCCCTGGATCGCTTTCGGGCGCCTTCGCCGCGTTCAACCGGTGCAGGGCGGCGCGCGCGGTGGTGAGGGTTTGGGCCGCGGCAGGCAGGGGGCCGACCGCCTCGAAGGCCGACAGCGGCAGCAGGACCAGGATGGTCAGGGCCATCGGGGTCATGGCGCCGGGGGCACCGCCGTCCGGGCCGTAGACGGTGATGCCGATGAGCAGGGCGCCGAGCACGCTCGCGCCGATGGACAGCGGGGTGGCAGCCGCCGACCAGGCGCTGCGGGAGGCGGCGGCATCCTCGGCGGCGACGGCCCGCTTGCTCGCGGCCGAGGCGGCGGCGAGGGCGTCGTCCAGGCGGCCCGCGACGCGCAGTTCGGGGGCATGGTCCAGAACGGTGAGCGCCTGCGCGGTGAACTCCGCGCGGTCGGCGCGCACCGCCCGCTCGGCCGAGGCCGCGGCCCTGGCCGACAGCCACGGCGCGAGAACTCCCGAAACGATCAGCGCCACCGCCAGAATCGCGGCGGCGGCGACCGAGATGAGCGCGAGCAGCACCACCGCGGCGATGGACAGGATCGCGGCCACCGCGATCGGCACGAACGAGCGGACCACCACCGCGCCGAGATCGTCGATATCGCTGCCGACCCGCACGAGCAGGTCGCCGCGCCGCAGATGCGTGGCCGATCGACCGGCCGACGGTCCCGCCGAACTCGCGACGGGGTCCCTTGACGAGCCCGGGCTGTTCGCAGGGCCCGGGGTACCGTCTCGCCCGTTCGCGTGCGCTTCCGGTGTCAGGCTGTGATCACGCCGGTCGCCGGTGACCCGCTGGGCACGCGTACCGGCCGCCGGCACCGGGATCGAATTCCGTCGCGGGATCCACAGATCCGACCGGGCCAGCGCCCGGTAGGTGGTGGTCCGCGCCGTCGTCATCGCCCGCAGCGCCACATCGTGAGTGGCCAGCCGCTCCAGATACCGGCACAGCCCGCGCGAGATGCCCAGCGCCCGCACCGCCACCACCGCGACGGTCAGATCCAGCACCGGCGGCATCTGCCAGGCCCGCGCGATCAACCACGCCGCCAGCGCCGCCAGCGCCAGCCCACTGCCCAGCGCGAGCACACCCCACGCGACCGCCACGGCCACTCGCCACGGCGACAGCCGCAGCATCGACCACATCCCGCGCACGTCACGCATGAGTTCACCTGTCGAGGCGCGCAGCGGTGCAGGGCTCACAGCGCCACCTCCTGCGGACGAGTGGTGGCGGGGACCTCGATGACGGTGTCGGCGACCGCAAGCAGGGGTGGGCGGTGAGCGACGATGACGACTGTCGCGCCGGTGCGGGCGCGGGCGGTGAGGGCGGTGAGCACCGCCGCTTCGCTGTCGGCGTCGAGGTGGGCGGTGGGTTCGTCGAGCAGCAGGATGGGGCGGTCGGCGGCCAGCACGCGGGTCAGGGCCATGCGTTGACGCTGGCCGAGGGACAGACCCGCACCGCCCGCGCCGACCCGGGTGTCCCAGCGGTCCGGGAGCTCGTCCAGCACGGCATCGAAACCGGTTGCCGCGCAGGCCGCCTCGAGTTCGTCGAGCACCCGGGCCGACTGCTTGCGCGGCGGCTCGGTGACGCGAGCGCCGAGCAGTTCCAGGTTCTCCCGCAGCGTGCCCGGCACCAGCACCGGACGCTGCGGCAGCCACGCCACCCGCGACCACCACCGCGCCGAATCGAGGTCGCGCACATCGACGCCGTCGACCCGGACCGCGCCGCGATCCGGCGTGATCAGCCCGAGCACCGCTTGCAGCACAGTCGATTTCCCGCAGCCATTCGGGCCGGTCAGCACCGTGACAGCACCTGGTTTCAGCACCGCCGACAGCCCATCCGGTGCAAGACCGTCACGAGCGCGGACAGCGAGATCACACAGTTCGATCACGCCGACCGAAGAAAACGACTTCGCCTCGGTTCCGCCGGAATACACGGCGGCTCCATTCTGCGCGGGGTCGTACCTGTCGACGTCCTGGAGTGGCGGCTCGGACGAGCGCCCGCCGGTCACACTCCCGCCCGCCCGATCGCTGCTACCAACTGGCACACCGGCACGCACTGAGCGCCCGCCCGGACCATTCGAGGCATGGATCGAAGCCTCGGACGAGCGCCGGCTGCCAAGCCGCTCAGCACTTTGATCGCCGAGGTCAGTGGGCGCACCGTGCTGCGCAGAATGTTCAGTCGAGGAGTCCGTACCGGCTCGGCGATCGCCCTCGGCGGTCGAGTCGTCCACTCTCCCCTCGGTGCCAACGGGGTCGAGCACCGCGAACGCCTTGTCCGCCGCCGCCATTCCGTCCTGCGCCGCGTGGAACCGCTCGCCGACGGTCCGCAATGGCAGATACACCTCCGGCGCCAGCACCAGCGCGACAATGCCCGCGTACAGGCTCATCTCGCCGAAGACCAGGCGCAGGCCGATGGAGACGGCGATCAGCGCGACCGACAGCGTGGCAAGCATCTCCAGCACCATCGACGACAGGAATGCGATGCGTAGCGCCGACATGGTGCGGTGACGGAGAGCGTCGCCGAGTTCCTGGACCCGGCCTGCCATCGTGCGCGGCTGATCGTCCGGCCGACCCGACGCCGAGGCAGACCCATGCGACAAGCCGCCCGCACCGGAACTGGCACGAGCCACGGCCGCCGGCGAACCGGGCGCCTCGGGGGCTTCCGGTGCGCCCGCCGCGCTCTCGCGCCCCAGCGCCCGCAACGTCGGCATGCCGGCGAACAAATCGAGCAGCTGATCCGACAGCCGCGTGGTGGCGTCGAGGGTGGCGCGCGCCCGCCCTTCGGTGAGCAGGCCGATGAGGATCATGAAGATCGGGATCAGCGGCAGCGTGATCACCACGATGATCCCGGAGGTCAGATCGTGCATCGCGATGACGATCCACACCACCGGCGGCACCAGCACCGCGAGCAGCAGCGCGGGCAGGTACCCGACGAGGTAGCCGCGCAGCCCGGACAGTCCGGTGCCGACCACCACCGCCAATTCGGTTCGGCGCGATTCCAGTTCGCGCGGCGGCATCTGCGCCCCCGCCTCCAGCACCGACTGTTCCAGTTCGGCGACCACCGACGCGCCCGCGCGGTGCGCGATCCTGGCCTGCACCCAGGTGGCGAGCACACGGCAGCCGACCGCGAGGGCGAGCACGACCAACTCGACACTCCACGTGCCGATCTCGCGGGCGCCGGGATCGGTGATGACCCCCGCGAGCACCCGTCCGATCATCACCGCGGCGACCACGATGGCGATGGTCGTCAGGACCGAAAGCCCGACGCTCAGGACCAGGTAGCGCCGCGCCGAACGCGCATACCGCCACAGACGCGGGTCGACGGGCGGGCGGCGGGCCATGACCTACTCCTCGACGACGGGCTGGCGCGACAGACCGATACCGGGCGGGATCTGCTCAACGGTAATGCGCTTGCGGAACACCCAGTAGGTCCAGCCCTGGTAGAGCAGCACCACCGGCGTCACGATGACCGCCGCCCAGCTCATCACCTTCAGCGTGTACGGCGTGGACGAGGCGTTGTCGACGTTCAGGCTGAACGCGGGGTCGATGGTCGAGGGCAGCACATCCGGGAACAGCGAACCGAACAGCAACGCCGACGCGGCCACGATCACCAGCGCGGTGCCGGTGAAGGCCCAGCCGTCACGCTCGGCGAAGTGCGCGACGGCAGCGACGGCCAGGCCGAGCACCGCGAGCCCGAGCGGGATCCAGGTCCAGTCGGCGCCGTAGGCGAGCTGGGTCCACAGCCCGAATCCGCCGACCACCAGCGCGGTGGGGGCCAGCAGCAACCGCCCGGTGCGCATGGCATCCTCGCGCACCTCGCCGCCGGTCTTCAAGCTCAGGAACACCGCGCCGTGCAGGGCGAACAGCAGGCCGGTGGTGAGCGCGCCGAGCAGCGCGTACGGGCTGAGCAGGTCGAGGAACGAGCCGGTCATCTGGTGATCGGCGTCGAGCGGGACGCCGCGCACGATATTGGCGAAGACCCAGCCCCAGGCCAGCGCGGGCACCCAGGATCCGATGCCGATGCCGAGGTCGCAGCGCGCCCGCCACACCGGATCGTCGATCTTGCCGCGGTATTCGATGGCGCAGATCCGCAGGATCAACGCGACCAGCAGCAACAGCAGCGGGAAATAGAACCCGGAGAACAGGCTGGCGTACCACTCGGGGAACGCCGCGAACATGGCGCCGCCCGCGGTGATCAGCCACACCTCGTTGCCGTCCCAGACCGGGCCGATGGTGTTGAGCACCACGCGTCTGCGGGTGTCTGCGGCGTGAGCGTCAGGCCCGGAGGCGGCAGCTTGCGTAACCACGGAGGGCCCGCGAGCGCCGCGATCGGATACAGCGCCTCGTCCCAGGACCGGCATCAGCATGCCGACGCCGAAGTCGAAGCCCTCCAGCACGAAGTAGCCGGTGAACAGCACGCCGATCAGAACGAACCAGAACTCTTGCAGATCCATCGTCGGCTCCTAGTAGGCGAACGAAAGCTGTTCGACGGCAGGCTCTTCGGTGCGCGGTTTCGCGCCGGGCTCCCCGGTGTCGTCCGGTCCCTTCGCGGGCGCGGGTGCGCCGGGTTTGTCCGGCCCCTCGATGACGTAGCGGCGCATCAGGTAGAACCACACCACCGCCAGCAGGCCGTACACGATCGTGAAGGTGATCAGCGAGACCCATACCGTGGTCGCGGAATGGTTCGACACGCCGTCCTGCACCAGTAGTCGCAGGTTCGGGTCACCGGTGGGGTTGGGCACCACCACCCAGGGCTGGCGCCCCATCTCGGTGAACACCCAGCCCGCGCTGTTGGCCAGGAACGGAGTCGGGATGGCCAGCAGACTCAGCCAGGAGAACCAGCGCTGATCGGGCACCCGGCCACGGCGCATCACCCACAGCCCGGCGATGGCCAGCAGGGCCGAGCCCCCGGCCAGGCCGATCATGGCGCGGAAGGACCAGTAGGTGACGAACAGGTTGGGCCGGTAGTCGCCGACGCCGTACTTCTCGTTGTAGGTCTTCTGCAGGTCGACGACGCCGTCGAGCGTCACGCCGGTGAACTTGCCCTCGGCCAGCCACGGCAGCACATACGGCACCTCGATGACGTGGGTGACGCTGTCGCAGTTGTTGTGCGTGCCGACCGTCAGCACCGAGAAGTCCGGGTTGGTCGCGGTGTGGCACAACGATTCCGCCGACGCCATCTTCATCGGCTGCTGCTCGAACATCAGCTTGCCCTGGACGTCGCCGGTGTAGATCAGTGCGACGCCCGACAGCGCGATCACCGCCAGCGAGGCCCGGGCGGCCGGGCGCCACATGGTCTTGGCCTCGACGAGCTTCTTCTCGTCGCCGCTGCGCGCGTTGCGCACCATCCACCAGCCCGCGATACCGGCGACGAAGGTGGCCGCGGTCAGGAACGATCCCGCGACGACGTGCGGAAACGCCGCCAGCGCAGTGTTATTGGTGAGCAGTTCGACGATGCTGGTCAGCTCGGCGCGCCCGGTCTCCGGGTTGTAGCGGGCGCCCACCGGATGCTGCATGAACGAGTTGGCGGCGATGATGAAGTACGCCGAGGCGTTGACGCCGATCGCCACCATCCAGATGGTCGCCAGGTGCAGCAGTTTCGGCAGGCGGGACCAGCCGAAGATCCAGAGTCCGATGAAGGTGGACTCCATGAAGAAGGCGACAAGGCCCTCCAGCGCGAGCGGCGCGCCGAAGACGTCGCCGACGAAGCGGGAGTATTCGCTCCAGTTCATGCCGAACTGGAATTCCTGCACGATGCCCGTGGCGACGCCGAGGGCGAAGTTGATCAGGAACAGCTTCCCGAAGAACTTGGTGAGCCGGTACCAGTGTTCCTTGCCGGTGATCACCCACGCGGTCTGCATACCCGCGATGAGCGGGGCGAGTCCGATGGTGAGCGGCACGAACAGGAAGTGGTAGACGGTCGTGATGCCGAACTGCCACCGCGAGACGTCCAAGGCACTCACACTGACCTCCTGGCGATCTACGACGTGTCGTAGTAAAGACTACGCGTGAGGTCAGCCCGGTCAACGTGTCGCGCGACACGACACGCCGACCGCTCGCGGGCCGGTCAGGGCCGGGGTTCACCAGTCGGCGATCGAACCCGCCCGCTCGATACCGCGCTCGACCAGCTCGACGATCTCGGCGGCATGGTCCGGCGCCGACATCCGCAGCCCGTCCAGCGAGTTCACCCGCGCGGCCAGTGTGATGCTCGACAGCATCCAGATGGAATCGCAGGTGAGCAGGTCAGCGGTGTACAGCGATTCGTAGCGGCAGTCGTAGCCCGCCTTCTTCGCCTCCGCGTAGAACGCCCGCTGGGTGACGCCGGGCAGCACACCGTTCTTCGCCGGCGGGGTGATCAACTGCTTGTCACGCACGATGACCACCGTGGAACGCGGCCCCTCCAGCACCCGGTTCTCGGTGCTGGTGAAGATCACATCATCGGCGCCCATCCGAGCGGCGAAACGCAGCGCGGCCATATTCGTCGCGTAGGACAGCGTTTTCGCGCCGAGCAGCTGCCACGGCGCGGCCTGCGCGAGATCGATCGAGATACCGCGCGACAACGTCACTACCGACACGCCCTCGGTCCTGGCCTTGGCCACCCGCGCAGGCACCCCGACCACCAGGACATAGGAGGTCGGCACCGGCACCGTCTCCGACAGCTCACCGGAGGTCACCGAGGCCTTGACACTGTTCAGGTCGGCATCGCGGCCGCGGGTCAGCACCAGCCGCATCAGCCCCTCCTGCTCGGAGCCCCACTCCTTGGCCGCGGTCTCGACAGCCTCGCGCCAGCGACCGAGTTCGGGCTCCGGTAGGTCGAGCGCCTGAGCCGAGCGGCGCAACCGCGCGAGATGGAATTCGAGGGCGCACGCATTGCCCTCGCGCACCAGAATCGTTTCGAAAACGCCATCACCACGCAGTGCGCCGATATCGTCGGCAAACAACAACGGCGCGTCCGCATCTCGGACCTCACCGTCGAGTGTTACAAGAACTCGATCCACCATGCGAAGAAGCGTAGGCCACCAAGCCCCGCCGCGACGGGCTACGGGCGCACCGTTGTCGCTGGATGGACAATCCGCCCCTCGACCATGCGCGTCCGGAACCCTGTCGGAGCTTTCGCCTAGAGTGGGTTGCGTGTCCGTGGTCGCCGCACCCAGCCCTGTCCTCGCTGTTACGGGAGCCGTCGCGGGAGCGCCGGGAACCCCCGACGCCGCCGTCGCGTGGCATTACGGTGATCCATTCGGTGAACAACGCGCCGCGGCGCAGCAGGTGGCAATCGTCGACCGCTCGCATCGTTTCGTGCTCGCCATCACCGGCGGCGAACGCCTGAGCTGGCTGCACACCATCTCCAGCCAGCATGTGGCGAACCTGCCCGACGGCCATTCCGCCGAGAATCTGGACCTCGATCTCAACGGCCGCGTGCAGCACCATTTCGTGCTGACCGACCTCGACGGCACGGTCTGGATCGACACCGAGGCCGACCGCGGCCCCGCGCTGCTGGACTTCCTCACCAAGATGGTCTTCTGGGCCGACGCCAAACCCCGCGAGGCCACCGACCACGCGGTCCTGAGCCTGCTCGGCCCACAGGTCCCGACCCTGACCGGCGCACTCGGCATCGATCGCCTCCCCGACGTGTACGAAGCCGTGCCGCTGCCCGATGGTGGCTTCCTGCGCCGCATGCCCTGGCCGACGGCCGACTCCTTCGACCTGGTGATCCCCCGCGACAAGCTCACCGGCTGGTGGACCACCCTCACCGAGGCAGGCGCCGCACCGGCCGGAATGTGGGCCTTCGAGGCGCTGCGGGTGACGGCGCTGCGCCCCCGGATCGGCATCGACACCGACGACCGCACCATCCCGCACGAGGCCCGCTGGATCGGCGGCGTCGGCGAACACGGCGCCGTGCACCTGGACAAGGGCTGCTATCGCGGCCAGGAGACCGTCGCGCGGGTGCACAATCTCGGTAAGCCGCCACGTCAGCTGGTGCTGCTGCACCTGGACGGCTCGGCCGACGAACGCCCGGCGCCGGGAGACGCGGTCACCGCGGGCGGACGCACTGTCGGCCGCATCGGCACCGTCGTCGACCACTACGAATACGGTCCGATCGCCCTCGCGCTGATCAAGCGGGCCGTGCCGGTCGACGCCAAGCTCGAGGCGGGCCCGGCGGCCGCCGCCATCGACCCGGATTCCGTCGTCGTCGACGACACCCCGCAGGCGGGCCGGGTCGCGGTCGATCGGCTCCGTGGCCGCTGAGCGCGGGCCGGCCGCCATCCGCCCCTGGGGAGAGGAGCTCGTCCATGCGCGCCGGTGACACCGGAGAAGTGCTCGCGGTGTGCGTACTGCACGCCGAAATCGAGGTACCGGGCCGGGTGGGGCGCTCCGCGATCGACAAGCGGCCGCGGCCCGGCCGCGTCGCGGTGCGCGCGCTCGGCCTCGAGGGCGATCACGTCTGCGATACCGCCCACCACGGCGGCCCGCACAAAGCCGTCTACGCCTACGCCGACGAGGACGCGCACCGGTGGGCCACCGAACTCGACCGGGACCTGCCCGCGGGCTGGTTCGGCGAGAATCTGCGCATCCGCGGTCTGCCGGTGAGCGACGCCGTCATCGGTGCCCGCCTTGCCATCGGTCCCGGACCGGTGGGCCCCGGCCACCTCCTGCTCGAGGTGAGCGAACCCCGCGTCCCGTGCGCGACCTTCCAGCACTGGTCCGGCGAACGGCAGTGGGTCAAGCGCTTCACCCTGCGCTCCGATACCGGCACCTACCTGCGGGTGCTCACCGAGGGCACGATCGGCGCCGGCGACACCGTGCATGTGGTGCACGTCCCCGCACACGGCATCACCGTGCGCGACGTCTTCACCGGCGCCGACCCGGACAAGCTGGAGCTGCTGCTGGCCACCGAGCCCACCGTCTCCGACGATGTCCGGATGCAGATCGACCGGCACAACCGCCGCCGTGCCAATGCTGAACGCGCGGCGCAGCGGCGCGACGACGGCGATCACCTGAAGGCAGGAGTGCGAGCGTGAGCGTCGAACTGGTCGAGGTGGTGCGGTCCGGATTCCGGGAATGCGTGCATCGCGGGTCGGTGGTCGTCATCGGCGCCGACGGCGAACCCAGCTGTGAGCTCGGCGAGATCCACGTGCCGATCTTCCCGCGCTCGACCAATAAGCCGATGCAGGCGGTGACGCTGCTGCGCAACGGGTTCGAACCGGTCGACGACGCCGAACTGGCGATAGCCACCGCCTCCCACTTCGGCGAACCCGACCACGTGAAGCTGGTCGAACGGCTGCTCGACCGCTTCGGCTTCGACGAATCAGACCTCGAATGCCCGCCGGATCTGCCACTGGACGAACGCGCCCGCGCCTCGGTGCTGTGCCACGACCGGCCGCCGAGCAAGCTGTTCATGAACTGTTCGGGCAAACATGCGGCGATGCTGGCCACCTGCGCGATCAACGGCTGGCCCACCACCGGATACCTCGATATCGCGCACCCGCTGCAACAGGCCGTGCTGTCCACCGTCATCGAGCTGACCGGCGAACCCGAGACCGACCTCGGCATCGACGGCTGCGGCCTGCCGATCATCCCGGTCGCGCTGATCAACCTCGCCCGCGCCTTCGCCGCCATGGCGACCGCCGAACCGGGCACACCCGAACGCCGGGTCGCCGACGCCATCCGCACCCATCCGCGAGTGATTTCCGGCACCAACGCCCCCGATTTGCTGACCATGAACGCCACCCCGGGCCTGTTGTGCAAGATCGGCGCGGACGGCGTGCACGCGGGCGCGCTACCGGACGGAACCGCGTTCGCCTACAAGATCGATGACGGCGCCGACCGCGCCCGGATGCCGCTGACGCTGGCGATTCTGCAACGCATCGGCGTCCCGTGGTCGGATGCGCTCGCCGAATTGGCGGCACCGGCGGTAGTGGGTGGCGGTGCGCGGGTCGGCGTCATCCGCGCGATCCCCGGCGTGCTGTAGCCAGGCGAGCATCGGGCAAACGGCTTCGGTTCGGTAGCTGTTCCACCACTCCTGGAAGCGCGACCGCCGCACACGCGCTAGAGTGTCTGTCAGGAAGAGTATTAATTCGAACGGGGCCGCCACCAATCCCCAGGCCGCCCCGCTGTGACGCGAGGGGGTCAGCCATGGGCCGTGGCCGGGCTAAGGCAAAGCAGACCAAGGTTGCACGCGAGCTGAAGTACAGCTCGCCGTCGACCGACTTCGCGAGCCTTCAGCGCGAGCTGTCGGGTAGCAGCCCCCGCTCTCAGCGGAGTGGTGTGCTGTCCGATGAGCACGACGCGGATGATTCGTTGTCCCGCTGGACCAGCGACGACGACTACGACGATTGGCGCCGCTGACCAGGTGCGACGTATGAAGGGGGAGGCCGAGGCGCCTCCCCCTTCAGTCGTTGCCATCCGGTCGGCCAGCCAGCCGCCGAGGTTCGCCCGACATCGGGTCTCGACCGCCGAGGTCGAGACCTGATCGAGAGCTCGGTTCGATCGCTCGCATCGACTCTCGAGATACTCGAACAGCATCGGCACCCGTTGCTCAGCACGGGCCGCCCCGATGCCCGCCCGTCCGGACATCGTCCGAGATAGGCGAACTCGCCCCTCGGCGACCCTCCGGGACCGCTGCTCACGCGCAGCGCATCGCTCCCTCGCTCAGCCGCAACTCCCCTGCGCTGCCGTCCCCGGGCAGCGCATCCCTCGTGGACGCGCACCCCTACGCCGCGGATCTCCGCATCTGAGCCGACTGCCCTCGCCCGGCACACCCAGAAACGAATCAGCCGGCCGGCCCGTAGGCCGACCGGCTGACGAAGACTTCCGACACTCAGAAGCGCGGGTGTTCGCCCACCATCACCGCACGCGGCGCGCCGGCATCCTTGGCCTTGGTCACCGTGCCGAGCGTCCAGCATTCGATGTGCCGGGCGGTCAGCACCGCCAGCGCCCGGTCGACGTCCTCCGGCGCCACCACGGCCACCATGCCGACGCCCATATTGAACGTCTTCTCCATCTCGGGGCGCTCCACCCGGCCGCGCTGGGCGATCATCTTGAACACCGGCGCCGGGTTCCAGGTCCCGCGGTCGAGCTCGGCGACCAGTCCCGCGGGCAGCACCCGGGCCAGGTTCGCGGCCAGGCCGCCGCCGGTGACGTGGGCGAAGGTGCGCACATCGGTTTCGGCGATCAGCGCCAGGCAGTCCTTGGCGTAGATGCGGGTCGGCTCGAGCAGCTCCTCACCGAGGGTCCGGCCGAACTCCTCGACATGCCCGGTCAGCGACATGCGGTCGATATCGAGCAGCACCTTGCGGGCCAGGCTGTAGCCATTGGAGTGCAGGCCGGACGAGCCCATGGCGATGACCACATCGCCGGGACGCACCCGCTCGGGGCCGAGCACCGCGTCCGCCTCGACCACGCCGACGCCGGTCGCGGACAGGTCGTAATCGTCGGGGTCCATCAGACCGGGATGTTCGGCCGTCTCACCGCCGAGCAGCGCACATCCGGCGCGCACACATCCCTCGGCGATACCGGACACCAGTTCGGCGACCCGCTCGGGGACGACCTTGCCGACCGCAATGTAGTCCTGCAAGAACAGCGGCTCGGCACCGCAGACGACCAGATCGTCGACCACCATAGCGACCAGATCCAGCCCGACGGTGTCGTGCTTGTCCATCGCCTGCGCGACCGCGATCTTGGTGCCGACGCCGTCGGTGGACGCCGCCAGCAGCGGCTCCTTGTATCCACCCTTCAGCGCGAACAGACCGGCGAAACCGCCGAGGCCACCCTGCACCTCGGGGCGGCTTGCCTTGCGAGCCAGCGGTGCGAACAACTCGACTGCGCGGTCGCCGGCCTCGATGTCAACACCGGCCGCGGCATACGAGGCTCCGGCACCACTGGGGGTCTGTTCACTCATTGTCGGTGATTGCTCCAAACCGAATCGGCGGATAATTGCCTGATCACGCTACCGTCGCGCGTCGGCGGGGCGAGTTCAGGGCCTGCTCAACGCGCTGGCGTTGGCGTTGCGGCCCAGCAGTTCGGTCTCGGACTTGCCGCTGAGCATGCCCTCGAGCACGTTCTTGCCGATGGACGCCTCGGTCGGCAGCGGGATCGGGTAATCGCCGTCGAAGCAGGCGCAGCACAACCGCGAACGCGGCTGCTCGGTGGCGGCGATCATGCCCTCGGTGGAGATGTAGCCGAGGCTGTCGGCGCCGATCGAACGCCGCACGTTCTCCACCATGTCGGCGTAACTGTCGTCGGAGCCCGCACCGTTGGCGATGAGCTCGGCGCGTGAGGCGAAGTCGATGCCGTAGAAGCACGGCCACTTGACCGGCGGCGAGGCGATGCGCACGTGGATCTCCAGCGCACCCGCTTCCCGCAGCATCCGGATCAGCGCGCGCTGGGTGTTGCCGCGCACGATGGAATCGTCGACCACGATGAGCCGCTTGCCGCGGATCACCTCGCGCAACGGGTTGAGCTTGAGCCGGATGCCGAGCTGGCGGATGGTCTGGCTGGGCTGGATGAAGGTGCGGCCCACATAGGCGTTCTTCATCAGGCCCTGCCCGTACGGCACGCCGGAGCCCTGCGCGTAACCGACCGCGGCGGGGGTGCCGGATTCGGGCACCGGGATCACCAGATCGGCCTCGACCGGATGCTCCTTGGCCAGCCTGCGGCCGATGTCGACGCGGGTGGCGTGCACCGAGCGACCGGAGATGGTGCTGTCCGGGCGGGCGAGATAGACGTACTCGAAGACGCAGCCCTTGGGTTCGGGGGTGGCGAAGCGCAGCGAACGCACGCCGTCGGCGTCGATGGCCAGCAGCTCGCCCGGCTCGATCTCGCGCACGAACGAGGCGCCGACGATGTCGAGCGCGGAGGTCTCACTGGCGACCACCCAGCCGCGGTCGAGCCTGCCGAGGCACAGCGGGCGCACGCCGTGCGGGTCGCGGGCCGCGTAGAGGGTGTGCTCGTCCATGAAGGTCAGGCAGAAGGCGCCCTTCAGGGTGGGCAGCAGCTTCATCGCGGCCTGTTCGATGCTGGAGTCGGCGGCGGCATGGGCCAGCAGCGCCGTCATCACATCCGAGTCGGAGGTGGCGGCCATCGGGCCCGGACGGCCACCGCGCGGCATCCCGCCGAGCAGGCCGAGTTCCCGTGCCCGATCGGCCAATTCGGCGGTGTTCACCAGATTTCCGTTGTGCCCCAAGGCCAATCCGGAACCGACCGCGGTGGTGCGGAAGATCGGCTGGGCGTTCTCCCAGGTGGTGGCGCCGGTGGTGGAATAGCGACAGTGCCCGACGGCGACATGGCCCGGCATCGCGGCCAGGGTCTGCTCGTCGAACACCTGGCTGACCAGGCCCAGATCCTTGAAGACCAGCACCTGCGAACCGTCGGCTACGGCGATGCCCGCCGCCTCCTGCCCACGGTGCTGCAACGCATACAGGCCGTAATACGTGAGTTTGGCCACGTCTTCGCCGGGCGCCCAGACTCCGAAGACACCACACTCCTCGCGTGGTGGATTCTCGTCCTGATCCGCGGGGGCGGGATTGCTGACAACCGGCAGGTCGGCGTTGGTCACCGTGTGCTCCCTGTTCGGGCGGGCTGGGGGCACCGTCATTCTACGGGTCGAACCGCCCGCCGATGACCGCCGCCGCCAAATGGGGCGGCCCGGCGTGCCCGTCGCCGCGGCGGATCCAGGCATACGTGCAGTTAACCGGTGCGGCGCAGTCCCCGGTATCGGGCCCATCCGGCTGTTACCGTGCGATCCGTGACGACTTCCGACAGCGCAGCGGCGAATCGAACCGATCGCCGCCTCGGAATGCGCATCCTGCTGCCGATCGGCGTATTGGCCCTGCTCACCGCACTGCTCGGGGTGATGTACCTCGACTACGTCGCCGACCCCGAGGGGAACCTGCACGACTTCCCCATCGCGCTGGTGAATCAGGATGTCGGGGACGTCACAGGCCCGCCCGACGCGCAGCAGCAGGTGAACTACGGCAAACAGATCACCGACGCGCTACAGCAGGGCATGCCCGAGGACAAGATCGATCTGCGGGTGGTCGGCATCAGCGAGGCCGAGCGGATGATGCAGCAGGGCCAGGTCTACGGCGCGATGGTCATCCCGAGCGATTTCAGTAAGCGACTCGGCATTCTCGGCGTCGGCAGCATCGTTCCCGGCGATATCGAACGTCCGATCATCACCTTGCAAACCAACCCGCGCATGGGCGCGTTCGGCACCCAGATCGTGTTGCGGGTCGGCGATCAGGCCCTGACCCAGGTGCGTCAGCAGGTCGGCGAACAGCTCACCGATCAGGTGAACGCGCAGCTCGCGCCGGAACCGGGCGCACCGCCGAACCCGGAGCCGAGCGGTGCGGCACGGGTGGCGCTGGAAGACCCGGTCCAGATCGTGTACCAGCAGTACCGGCCGCTGCCCGACGGCACCGGCCAAGGCCTGACCGCGTTCTTCTACGCACTGCTGATTCTGCTGGCCGGCGTGGTCGGCGCGATGGTCATCCACACCATGATCGACGCCGCGCTGGGCTTCGTCCCGACCGAATACGGGCCCTGGTACGTGCATTTCCCGCCGACGCCGATCTCCCGTTTCCACACCCTGCTCATCAAATGGGGTGTGATGGTGGTCGCGGCCACCCTCGTCTCGGCCATCTATCTGGGTGTGGCCAAGCTGCTCGGCATGCCGATCGACCATCCGCTGGGGCTGTTCCTCTACGGCGCACTGGCCTTGACCGCCGTCGGCATGACCGGCCTGTCCATCCTCGCGGCCATCGGCTCGGCCGGCCTCCTGGTGAACCTGATCCTGTTCATCATCCTGGGCCTGCCCTCCTCCGGCGGCACCGTGCCCATCGAGGCCACCCCCAAGTACTTCCACTGGCTGGCCGCCTGGGAACCGATGCATCAGGTCTTCCTCGGCGTGCGCTCGATCCTCTACTTCGACGGCAGCTTCTCCGCGGGCCTGAGCCGCGGCGTCTGGATGGCTCTGCTCGGCCTGGCCATCGCCATCGTGTTCGGCGCGGTGATCACCCGGTTCTACGACTACAAGGGGCTGCACCGGGAGAACCGGGTGGCTGCGGCGGGAGCGCCTGCGGTGGGGTCCGGTGTGGGCCCGTCGGGAGCCGAGGCCGTCGGCGATGACGCGGCCGGGGCCACCGATCCGAAGTCGGGCTCGGCGGGTTCCACAGCAACACCTGACGCCGACGCCGATGCCGATGCCGAACCGTCGGGCAATGGCGGCTCCACCGGTACCGGCAAGGACTGACAATCCCCGTTCCGGGCAGGCCGATGCCCGGCGGGCAGACCGATCCGCCGACTGGTACTCACAGCCCGCAGCGACGAGACGGGATTTCGGCCGGGCGCACAAGCCTGGTCGGGCCACAGTGGTCGAAGCCGTACGCGGACGCGTCGGCTGGTCGCAGTATCGTCGCCCCGTGGTTCGACGTGCGGCGGTGAAACCGGAAGAAATGCGTGCGGCGGTCGCGGCGGTGCGGCCGTGGCTGCTCGATGAGGAGGCGGCTGTCCCTGCGCGGGGCGAGCTCGGTGCCGCCGTACGGATGACGGCGCGCGCGCTGGCCGAATCGGCGCCGGGGCATTCGGTGGAGGTCCGGGTGCCGCCGTTCGTGGCGGTGCAATGCATCGAAGGTCCCCGGCACACCCGCGGGACCCCGCCCAATGTGGTCGAAACCGATCCGCGCACGTGGCTGCTGCTCGCGACCGGTCTGGCGGATTTCGCCGCCGTGCGCGACGACGGCAAGCTGACCGCCTCCGGCAACCGCGCCGACGAAGTATCCCGCTGGCTGCCGATCCTTCGGGTGGACGCAGGCCCCGAGTGGGAGTCCCGCTTGTTGTAGTCAGCGGTTGCCGACGGCGAATCGGGCCGCGAGCGCCCCACCAGCATTGATCGCCCAGTGCAGTAGGGCAGGGGCGGTGGCACTGTCGGTGCAACGGCGAAGCAGGCCGAACAGCGCACCGGCGGCGGCCGTCGCGCCGACGGTGACCGCCACATTCTCCCCGGTGGCGCGGGCCGGTGCGATATGCCAGAGCCCGAAGGTGGTGGCGCCGAGCAGGGTTGCGATGCGCGGCCCGAAGGTCTTGTCCAGCAATGGCTCCAGGGTCGCGCGGAAGATCAGTTCTTCGCTGTAGACGGTGCCCAGCGGAATGTGTATGCCCACCCATTCGGCGGTCGAGACTTCAGGCGCGCGGTCTGGGCGCTCGGCCAGCTCACGGCGCACGGCCGGGATGGCCAGCGCCGCACCGTAACCGGCGGCGACGATCCCCGCGCTGCCCAGCCCGTAGCGCCGGCCGCGTGCCGAGCACCAGTTCGGACGCGCACCGAAGGCCAGCGCATAGCCGGTCGCGGCACCGGCATTCACCAGCGTGCGCAGCCGCATATCCTCCGGCAGCCGCGGCACCACCCCATTGCTCCACAGCAGCGGCAGGCTCACCCCGAGCGCGACCCGTCCCCTCATTTGATCTGCCGTTCGTAGGCTTCGGAGATCTCGATCTCGTACCGGATGCGTTCGGCCAGCTCGGGATTCCATCCGGGCGGCGCGGCGATGGCGGCCCAGCCGTCGAGTACCAGGCTGCCGTAGCGGTGCCCGTGCCCGTCGGTGACGCCCTGTGCGTTGGTGAGGTCGGCGGTGACCTGCCAGAACGTGACGAACGGCGCCCACCGCATCCGCCCGGAGACATCCGATCCGCGCGGCTCGGACAGCCAATCCGGTTGCGAGAAGATCAGATCCGCCGACCACCAGACGATGGGGTCGGATGGATGTTGCAGGTAGGCGATGCGCGGTGCCCGCCATTCCGGGCCGGGCCTGGCGAAATCGTCGGCGTCGGCGGCGAACCGGACCACCAGCCCGTCTGCGTACACCGGCTCCACCTCCCGCGAGCCGGGGTCGCGGCGCGCGACGAACTGCTGCCACAGGCGATTCGAGTTCGGCGGCCCCACCCACAGTGCGCCGTCGACCTTCTCCCGCAGATCGGCCAGCCCCTCGAAGGCCGCCTCCGAGCCTTGCGATCCGAGGCTCTCGCCGTAGACGAACAGTTTCGGCCGCTGCTGCTCCGGTCGCGCCGACCAGTGCTGATACACCGCGTCGAACACCTCGCGCCCCGCCGCGGCGGCTTTGCTCTTGTCCGCGAGGAACGACAGCACGCTGGGCAGATACGAATACTGGGTGGCGACCAGCGCGGTATCGCCGCCGTACATGTACTCGATCGCGCCCGCCGCCATCGAATTCACCCAGCCGGTGCCCGTGGTGGTGATCACCACGATCACCTGCCGGTCGAAGGCGCCCGCGCGTTCGAGTTCGGCGACGGCGAGTTCGGCCTGCGATTGGCCGTTCTCGGCCGACTCCAACCCGACGTAGGCCCGGATCGGTTCCTTGGCCGGCTTACCGGTGACCTGGGCGATCCTCGCGGCGTTCGGACCGTGCGAGACGAACCAGCGGCCCTCGAAACCGAGGGTGTCCCATTTCGCCAGCGACATCGGGCTGCCCGACTTCTCCGGCAGTTGCGGCTGCACCGCGTATTCGGAGGTGTGGTCGTTGCGCACGCTGAACGCCTGGTTGGCGACCGCGAAGAACGCCTGCGTCGCCACGCCGTTGAACAGGGTGACCGCCAGCAGCACCAGCACCAGGAATCCGGCGGCGGGCGCCAGCTCGCGCGGCACCTTCACCCAGCGGTTGAGCTGACGCGCCAGGTACAGGATCAGCTCACGCACCGTGCGATACACCGCGACGACCAGCACACCGACAGCCAGGCTCAGCAGTCCCGTGCGCAGATAGGCAGGCGTGGTGGTGCCTTCCATATCCATCAGCGCGGTGATCTCGCGCTGCCAGCGCGCCGACTGCACCAGCATGTACGCCGCGAGAACCGCTGCGGTCAGCAGAATCGCCGACTTCACCCCGTAGCGCACCCAGGTGGGTGGCGCCGGGATCTTCAGCCGCGGCCGCACCCACAGCCGGAACAGCCATTCCAGCAGGCAGCCGACGCCGTATCCGATGGCGGCGTTGATACCGCTGATCAGGCCCTGGAACATCCAGTCGCGCGGCACCAGCGACGGCGTCACCGACAGCGCGAAGAACACCGTCGCGACCACAAGCCCGACATAGTTGAGGTCGATGACCACCTCGGCCCGGCGCACCGCTGCGACGCCGCGCGAGCGCAGCTTCGTGAGGGTGGACGCCGTTTCGAGCACCAAGACAGTATGGCGGCAGCCCCCGACAACGCCGGTGCGTTACCCACGCACGGCGCGGCAACTACCCATCGCACTCGAGTAGTTGTACGCGGTCGCGATGGCCGCCCACATCGCACACTCGATAACCATGAGCACACCAAACGCAGCGCCGAAAACCACTTCGGCCTACATCGCCCAGGCCGCGATCGCGTTCGGCGTCAGCTTGTTCGGGGCGGGCGTCGGAATCTTCTACCTGCCGTTGGATCCGTGGCAGCGCGGATTCCTCGGCATGACAGTGCTGTTCCTGGTGACCAGCACCTTCACCTTGGCGAAGGTGGTCAGGGACAAGCACGAAGCCGATTCCCTGCGTGGACGAATCGACGAGGCGCGGATGGAGAAGCTGATCGCCGAGCACGATCCGTTCAAGTCCGTCGCCTGAGCCCGCGCGGGCGCCACCCAGGCGGTTCGCCGGCACAGCAGAACGCTCACCCGCACGGGCCCGGTCATCGAGGGGTCCGGGTCCGGCGGGTGAGCGTTCGTGTCGTGTTCGGTCCCAGTGGGACTCGGCTCAGACGGCCGAGCCGAACAGCTTGGGCAGCGTGCCTTCATGCGCCTCGCGCAGTTCGGCCAGCGGGACCGTGAACTGTCCCTGCACCTCGATCGAATCGGAGCCCTGATCGACCACGCCGATGCGCACCCACGGCAGTTCGCGCGCGGTGCACATGCGGGTGAACCGGGTCTCCTCCGAGCGCGGCACGGCGACGAGCACGCGGCCGGCCGATTCCGAGAACAGGGTGACGAACGGGTCGGCGTCCTCGGGAAGCAGGATGCGGCAACCGGTCTCGCCGGCCAGCGCCGCCTCGACCACCGCTTGGGCCAGGCCGCCCTCGGAAAGGTCGTGCGCGGCACTGATCATGCCGTCGCGGGAACCGGCGGTGAGCACCTCCGAGAGCAGCCGTTCGCGGGCGAAGTCGACCTTCGGCGGGACACCACCGAGATGATCGTGGGCGACCTGCGACCAGATCGAACCGCCGAACTCGTCGCGGGTGTCGCCGAGCAGGATCAGCGTCTCGCCGGGTTCCAGGCCGAGGCCGGTCGGGATGCGGCGGTGCACATCGTCGATGACGCCGAGCACACCGACCACCGGGGTCGGCAGGATCGCGTCCTGACCGGTCTGGTTGTAGAAGCTGACATTGCCGCCGGTGACCGGGATGCCCAGCTCCGCACAGCCGTCGGCGAGTCCGCGCACCGCCTGCTGGAACTGCCACATCACGCCCGGATCCTCCGGCGAGCCGAAGTTGAGGCAGTTGGTGACGGCCTTCGGGGTGGCGCCGGTGGTGGCGACATTGCGGTAGGCCTCGGCCAGCGCGAGCTGCGCGCCGGTGTAGGGGTCCAGCTTGGTGTAGCGGCCGGAGGCGTCGGTGGCCAGCGCGATACCGCGGCCGGTCTCCTCGTCGATCCGGATGACGCCCGCGTCGGCGTGTTCGGCCAGCACGGTGTTGCCGCGCACGTAGCGGTCGTACTGCTCGGTGATCCACTTGCGGCTGCACAGCTGCGGGCTCGACACCATCTGGAGCAGCGTCGCGCGCAGTTCGTCGGCGGTCTTGGGCCGGGTCAGGGTGTCGGGGGTGTCGGCGATCAGGGCGTCCTGGTAATCGGGACGCCGCACCGGACGCTCGTAGACCGGGCCTTCGTGCGCGACGGTGCGCGGCGGCACATCCACCACGGTCTCGCCGTGCCAGGTGACGACCAGCCGCTCACCATCGGTGACCTCGCCGATCACGGTGGCCAGCACATCCCACTTGCGGCACACGGCCATGAACGCGTCGACGTTCTCCGGCGTCACCACCGCGCACATGCGCTCCTGGGATTCGCTGGACAGCACCTCGGCCGGGGTCATATCGGCCGCGCGCAGCGGCACCTTGTCCAGCTCGATGTGCATACCGCCGTCACCGGCGGCCGCGAGCTCGGAGGTGGCGCAGGACAGCCCGGCGCCGCCGAGGTCCTGGATGCCGACGACCAGCTTGGCCGCGTACAGCTCGAGACAGCACTCGATGAGCACCTTCTCGGTGAACGGGTCACCGACCTGCACACTCGGCAGCTTCTTGCGGCCGGCGCCGGATTCGTCACCGGAGAAGGTGTCCGAGGCCAGCACCGACACACCGCCGATGCCGTCGAGGCCGGTGCGGGCGCCGAACAGGATGATCTTGTTGCCGGTGCCGGAGGCGAAGGCCAGGTGCAGATCCTCGACCCGCATCGCGCCCGCGCACAGCGCGTTCACCAGCGGGTTGCCCTGGTAGGAGGCGTCGAAGACGGTCTCGCCGCCGATATTCGGCAGGCCCAGCGAGTTGCCGTAGCCACCGATACCGCGCACCACACCGTCGACCACGCGACGGGTGTCGGCGGCGTCCGCGGCGCCGAAGCGCAGCTGATCCATCACCGCGATCGGGCGCGCGCCCATCGCCATGATGTCGCGCACGATGCCGCCGACGCCGGTCGCGGCGCCCTGATACGGCTCGACATAGGAGGGGTGGTTGTGGCTTTCCACCTTGAAGGTGACCGCCCAGCCGTCGCCGACGTCGACCACGCCCGCGTTCTCACCGATGCCTGCGAGCATCGAGGAGCGCATTTCCTCGGTGGTGGTCTCGCCGAAGTAGCGCAGATGCACCTTCGACGACTTGTAGGAGCAGTGCTCGCTCCACATCACCGAGTACATCGCCAGCTCGGCGTCGGTGGGGCGGCGACCGAGAATCTCCTTGATCCGGGCGTATTCGTCATCCTTGAGCCCGAGCTCGAGATACGGCTGCGGAGTGTCCGGAGTGGCTGCGGCGGTTGCGACCGTGTCGACCTGCGGAGTCACGGGATTACCAGGGTCCTTTCGGCCAGGCATGCGGAGACAATCCAGACGACCGCCGCTGCGACGCGCCGAGTTGCTGAATTGCCGCGAGATACTCCTGCGAGTCTACTGCCGGGGCAAACGCGACTACTGCCGGGGCAAACCCGGCCGAGCCTCGGCCGTTGCGCGACCGGCTAATCTGTCCCGGTGAACGATCGATCGGGGGTTGCGGAACCGGCCGAGCAGCCCGTCACCACAGCTGACGCGCGCCCCGGGTCGAACGGCGATGACGTATCGACCAGGAACGACGTCGTGCGCGGGAACCACGAAGCGCGGACGGCCCGCGGCCTGTCATCGCGCCAGATGCGCTGGCTGGCCGGTGCGATCGCGCTGTTCGTGATCCACGCGATCATCGCCCCCATCGTGCACTGGTGGGACGGCTACATCGATCTCCAGGTCTACCGCAACGGCGCGCGGGTCTGGCTCGACGACGGTGACCTGTACGGTCCCATGCCCGAGGTGTTCGGCATCGGACTGCCGTTCACCTATCCCCCGCTGGCCGCGCTGTTCTTCGCCCCGCTGGCGCTGATGCCGCTGGGCCTGGCCGAGATCGTGGTGCTGGCCACATCCGTACTGAGCCTCGGCATCACGCTATGGCTGGTGCTGTCGCGGATCCGTCCCGAACTGGATCGGACATCGGTGCTCGCCGCCGTCATCGCGGCGGTCGCGGTGGCCGGCTACTTCGAGCCGGTGCGCCAGACGTACTCCTTCGGCCAGATCAATCTGGTGCTGATGGCCGCGGTCGCGCTGGACTGCCTGGTGCGCAAGCCGTTCTGGCCGCGCGGCATGCTCATCGGCATCGCGGTCTCGGTCAAGCTGATCCCGGCCGGGTACCTGCTGTATTTCCTGTTGCGCAAGGACTGGAAGGCTGCGGGCACACTGGTCGCCTCCGCCATCGGCGCGGTCGGGCTCGGCTTCCTGATCTTCCCCAGCGATTCGGTGGAGTACTGGTTCCACACGCTCGCCGACACCGGCCGCATCGGCCCGCCCTATTACGCGGGCAACCAATCGTTGAAGGGCTTGGCCTTCCGGCTCGGCGTCTCCGATTCCCTGGCGACACTGATCTGGATCTCGTTGTCGCTGGTGGCGGTCGGCCTGGCAGCGCTGTGGATGCGCAGGCTCATCGAGGCGGGCGCCTCGGTGGCCGCGCTCATGGTGAACGCGGCCGCCATCCTGCTGGTCTCGCCGGTGTCCTGGTCGCATCACTGGGTGTGGGTGGCGCCCGCGCTGCTGGTGACCGCCGACGCCATCGCCCGCGGCAGGCGCAACCCGCTGCTGATCGGCGCGGTCACCGCGATGACGGTGATGTTCCTGATCGGACCGCACTGGCTGCTCCCGCACGAGGCCGACCGCGAACTCGACTGGTCCTGGTGGGAGCAGATCCTCGGCAGCGGTTACGTCATCACCACGTTCGCGGTGTTCGTCGTCGCCGTGCTGACCTACCGGCCCGCGGTCTCCGGGGTCAAGAAGGCGGCCAGCGCCGCGGCATAGGCGCCCACATCGTCGGCGCCCATCAGTTCGCGCGCCGAATGCATGGCCAGCTGGGGCGCGCCGACGTCGACGGTCGGCATGCCGGTGCGCGCGGCTGTCATCGGGCCGATGGTCGAACCGCACGGCAGGTCCGCGCGATGCACATACCGTTGCAGCGGCACCCCCGCCTGATCGCAGGCCAGTGCGAACGCACCCGCGCCGGTGGCGTCGGTGGCGTAGCGCAGGTTCTGGTTCACCTTGAGCACGGGACCGCCGTTGATCTCGATGCGGTGCGCGGGTTCGTGCCGGTCCGGATAGTTCGGGTGGGTCGCGTGGGCCATATCGCCGGAGGCGCAGACCGAACCCGCCAGCGCCGCCAGGTATTCGGCCCGGCCGCCGCCCCGGGTGAGCACGATGCGCTCCAGCACGGTCGCCAGCAGATCCGATTGGGCGCCGCGATCGGACTGGCTGCCCACTTCCTCGTGATCGAACATGGCAAGCACCGGCACCGCCGCACCGGGGGTATCGATGGCGGCGAGGAAGGCGCGCAGGCCCGCGTAGCAGGTGCCCTGATTGTCCAGGCGGGGCGCGCTCACCAGATCGCGGTCGCGGCCGACCAATCGGCTCGGATCGAGGTCGTGGGTCATCAGCTCCCAGCCGAGCACGGCGTCCGGCGAGATACCCGCATGCTCGGCGACATAGGCGATGAACGAGCGCGGTTCGGACCCGACACCCCAGATGGCGTTCACATGCCGCTGCGGATCCAGCGTCACCCCGCGCCGGTCCTCGGACAGGTGGATCGCCAGCTGCGGCACCCGCAGGATCGGCTCGTTGATGCGGACCAGCCGATGGCCGACGGTGTTGCCCTCGCGCACACTCAACCGCCCGGACAGCCCGAGCTCACGATCCAGCCATGAATTCAGCCAGGCACCGCCGTACGGCTCCAGGCCGACCAGCTGCCAGCCTGCCGAACTCAGATCCGGATGCTGTTTGACCCGCAGATTCGGGCTGTCGGTATGCGTGCCGACCACCCGGAACGGCGCCGCCGCCTCGGGATCGTGATCGGCCCACGCCACCAGCGAACCGCCGCGCACCACGTAATGCCTGCCGCGTCCGCCCGCCGGCCAGGCCGACGCCTCGTCGAGCCTGGTGAACCCATGCTCGTCGAGATCCTGTGCGACCGTATGGCACACGTGGAACGGTGACGGCGACTCATCGATGAAGGCACACAGCCCGGCGGCCGAGGCCGCGGTGGAGGAAACCGGCATACCGCGATCCTAGGCGTGGCGATGCCGGTCGCCGCGAATCCGGCCGGCGGTCCGGGCGATGAGAGAGATCCACCGATAACTGTTTTCGCCCACCTCTGAGCGACAACGGATTCCTGTTGTCGCTCAGAGGTGGGCGAAAAGTGTGCGGGCCGGCGGGCCGATCTGCCCGCCGTGCCGGTGAATCAGGCAGAGACGAGCGTGTCCAGCACCGAAAGGAACAGGCCGAGACCATCGTCGCTCGGGCCGGTGAGCGGCTCGGTGGCGTGCTCCGGATGCGGCATCAGGCCGACGACGCGGCGGTTGGCCGAGGTGATGCCCGCGATCCCGCGCTGCGAACCGTTCGGGTTGTCGCCGGCGTAGCGGAACACCACGCGGCCCTCACCCTCGAGCTCGTCGAGCACGGCTTCGGAGGCCTGGAAGCGGCCCTCACCGGACTTCAACGGCACCAGGATCTGGGCGCCCGGCTCATACCGGGAGGTCCAGGCGGTATCCACGGCGTCGACGCGCAACCATTCGTCGCGGCAGATGAAGTGCAGGCCCTCGTTGCGGGTGAGCGCGCCGGGCAGCAGGCCCGCCTCGCACAGCACCTGGAAGCCGTTGCAGATGCCGAGCACCGGCATGCCGTTTTCCGCGGCGCGGACGACCTCGCCCATGACCGGGGCGAAGCGGGCGATCGCGCCGGCCCGCAGGTAGTCACCGTAGGAGAAGCCACCGGGCACGATGACGGCGTCGACCTGCTTCAGATCGGCGTCGGCATGCCAGAGGCTGACCGCCTCGGCGCCGGCCAGCCGGACCGCGCGGGCGGCGTCGACGTCATCGAGCGTGCCGGGAAAGGTGATGACCCCGATGCGCGCTGTCATGAGACGCGGACCACCTTCCACTCCTCGATGACGGTGTTGGCCAGCAGCGATTCCGCGATCTGCGCGAGTTCGTCGTCGCTGACGTCATCGCCGACCTCGAGTTCGAATCGCTTGCCCTGCCGGACGTCCGAGACTCCCTGGAATCCCAGGCGCGGAAGTGCACCGGCAATGGCCTGACCCTGCGGATCCAGGATCTCGGCCTTCGGCATCACCTCGACGACGACTCGTGCCACGCGTTGCTCCTCGAGTGGTGGTGGGGGTTACCTGAACAGCGTAGTTGGCGGGCGCGACCGGCGCGGTGCCGGGTTGGCTGTGCGCGTTCCGATGTGGCGCGGCCCATAACAGTCGCGTCGCCGCGTACGCGTCCGGGCGACCGGCATGCTTCGCCGAGGCCGGGCGCCGGTCCGCCGAGACGCTGGAGCGGATGCGCGAGTGCGCCTAACGTAGCCGTATGCGCATTGCCCACTTCGGTCATTCCTGCATCCTCGTGGAGTTGCACGGCAGAAGGATCCTGTTCGATCCGGGCACCTTCGCTCACGGTTTCGAGGGCCTCACCGGCCTGGACGCCATCGCGGTCACCCACCAGCATCCCGACCACATCGACCCGAACCGGATCGACGCGCTCATCGACGCCAACCCCGAGGCCCGGCTGTTCAGCGACCCGCAGACCGCGCAGCAGCGCGGCGGCCGCTGGGAGGCGGTGCACGCGGGCAACATCATCGACCTCGACGGTCTGCGGATCACCGGCGGCGGCGGACGTCACGCCGTCATCCATCCCGAGCTGCCCGTCATCGACAACACCGTCTTCCAGCTCGGCACCCCCGACGACCCGGCTCAGCTCGTGCACCCCGGCGATTCCCTCTGGGTCCCGCCCACCCCCGTCGGCGTCCTCGCCCTCCCGGCCGCCGCCCCCTGGATGAAGATCAGCGAAGCCGTCGACTACCTGCGTTCCGTAGCGCCCCGCACCGCCGTCCCCATCCACTACGGCATCATCGCCCCCGAAGCCCACGGCATCTACTTCGGCCGCCTCTCCGAAATGGGCCCGGCGGGAACCGAATTCCGCGTCATCGAACCGGAGAATTCCGCAGACCTCTGATCGTGGTCGCTTCCCTCGAACTCCGGCGGGCGACGGCGCGGGTCACCCCGCCGCGACTGTCGCCATGGCCCGGTTGTGCACATCGCGCCGGTATTTACCCGGCGCGATGCCGCGTTCGCGCGAAAACGCACGGGAGAAAGTGAATTCCGAGGTGTAGCCGACGGCCGCGCCGATGTCGGAGATGCGCTGATCGGTATCGCGCAAGAGCTTGGCGGCCAGGTCCACGCGGACCCGGCTCAGATAGGCCAGCGGCGACTGCCCGACCAGCGTCTTGAACTCGCGGGCGAACGCGGGCCTGGACATGTGCACCTCGCGGGCCAGCCCCTCCACCGTCCACCGACGCTGTGGGCTCGCGTGCAGCAGCGACAGTGCGGTCCCGATCCGTGGATCGCGCAGGGCGGTCAGCCACGATTGCGAGCCCGTGCCCTCCGCACTGTCCAGCCACGCCCGGATCACCTGTACGAACAGCACTTCGGTGAGCCGGGCGGCCACCGCGCGTGCGCCCGGCCGGTTGCGAGTGCACTCCGCGGCGAGCAGCCGGATCACCCCCTGCAATTCGGGATCGGCGCTCATGCCCGGCACGTGGATGACGGGCGGCAGTTCGCCGAGCACCGGATGACCGGCGGCGTCGCCGTCGAAATCGAATTTGCCGCAGACGATCCGAGCGGTCTGTCCGCCGCTGCCGAGCTCGAGTATGCCGTCCCGGAGGGGGTGTGTCCGCTCGAGTTCCCGGTAGGGAACGCCGGGATGCGCGGGATCGCCCGACAGGCGGTGGGGCACCCCCTGCGGTAGTAGCGCGACGTCACCGGGCACCAGTTGCCGGGGCGGCTCGTCACCGTAGGTCAGCCAGCAGGTTCCCTCCCCGACGAGGTGGAACCCGGCCGTGCCGGACCGCTCGACCAGACATCCCCAGTCCGGTCCGCTGCACCGCAGCTGAGTCAGCAGCACCCCGGTGAATCCGGTCGTCGTCAGCACATCCGCCAGCACATCCATACCTGACAGGATAAACCACGAAAACGCTCGACAGATGAGACGAATTGTCAGGAATCACGATAGTTCTTGCGATTCCATTGCCATGTTTCCACTTCTAACGTTGTTCGCAACGGGCCACGCGGCCCGCTGGACCAACAGGAAGCACGGATATGAACGACCTCTTCTCCCCCTACTCGCTCGGCTCGATCGACCTCGCGAACCGCGTCGTGATGGCGCCGATGACCCGGTCGCGGCGGCCGGATCTGGTACCGGACCGCACCACCGCCGAGTACTACGCCCAGCGCGCGGGGGCAGGCCTGATCATCACCGAGGGCGTGTTCATTTCGCCCGAGGCGCAGGGCTACGGCGATGTGCCCGGGCTGTGGACCGACCGGCAGGCCGCGGGCTGGGCCGGCGTCACCGACGCGGTGCATGCCGCGGGCGGGCGCATCGTCGCCCAGCTCTGGCACGTCGGCCGGGTCTCGCACGCCTCACTACAGCCCGGCGGGGACGCTCCGGTCGGCCCCAGCGATATCCGCGCGGACGCGCAGGTCTGGCTGCCCGGTGCCGGAATGACCGATGCGAGCGCTCCCCGACCGCTCGGTACCGACGAGATTCCGCGTGTCGTCGCGGATTTCGCCGACGCCGCGGCGCGCGCGATCCGGGCCGGCTTCGACGGCGTGGAAGTGCACGGGGCACATGGGTTCTTGTTGGACCAATTCCTCAACCCGCACGTCAACGACCGCACCGACCGGTACGGCGGATCCGTCGAGAACCGGGCGCGGCTGCTGTTGGAGGTGCTCGACGCGGTCGCCGACCGGATCGGCGCCGCCCGGGTGGGTGTGCGTTTGTCGCCGTTCACCGTCGCCAACGATCTGCCCGGCGACGACGAGACGCCGGCGGTGTATCGGTACCTGGCGGCTGAACTGTCGCGCCGCGGTCTGGCCTATGTGCACCTCAGCGATCTGCACCTGTCGGGCGGGCCCGACATCCCCGAGTCGTTTCTCGCCGAGTTCCGTTCCGGCTACCGCGGTACCGTGCTGCTGGCCGGTGGACTGGACAGGCACCGTGCCGAGCAGCTGCTCGACGCCGGCTACATCGACCTCGCCGTGTTCGGCAAGCCGTTCATCGCCAACCCCGATCTGGTCGAGCGGATGCGTCACGATCTGCCGCTGGCGCTGCCCGATCCGGCGACCTTCTACGGCGGCGATTCGGCCGGCTACACCGACTACCCGCGCGCCGGCCTCGCCACCGTTTCAGCGGGTGTAGGTGGCTAGGAACAGGGCTTCGGCCAGGGCCAGGTGTTCGATTTCGGTGGGGTCGACGCTTTCGTTGGGGGCGTGGATCAGGCACTGGGGTTCCTCGACGCCGAGGAGCATGATCTCGGCGTCGGGGTAGGTGTCGGCGAAGACGTTGCACAGCGGGATGGAGCCGCCCTGGCCCTGGGTGGTGGCGGGGCGGCCGTAGGCGGCGGCGAGGGCCGATTCCATGGCGGTGCGGGCGGGGCCGCCGCTGCCGGAGCGGAAGGGGGCGCCGGTGGCTTCCAGGTCGACGGTGAGTTTCGCCTGCCACGGGGTGTGCGCTTTCAGGTGCGCGACCAGCGCCTCGTGCGCCTGGTCCGGGTCGGTGCCCGGCGGGATGCGCAGGTTGAGGCGGGCGCGGGCGATGGGCTGCACGGCGGCCGAGGAACCGACCACCTTGGGTGCGTCGATGCCGAGCACGGTGAGCGCCGGACGCGCCCACAGCATGTCGGCCACGGTGCCGTCACCGAGCAGCCCGACACCGGAGAGCACGCCGGCGTCGGTGCGGAACTGGTCCACGGGATACTGCACGCCGGACCAGGTTTCGTCATTGGGCAGGCCGTCGACGGTGGTGTTGCCGTGTTCGTCGCGCAGTGAGTCGAGCAACCGGATCAACGCCGCCAGCGCGTCCGGTGCGGGCCCGCCGAACATGCCCGAATGCACCGGCCCGGCCAGCGTTTCCACGGTCACCACCACATTGACGTTGCCGCGCAGCGTTTCGGTGAACGTCGGCACCCCGACCGCGAAGTTCCCGCTGTCGCACACCAGGATCGCGTCGGCCCGCAGCAGGTCCGGGTTCGCCTCGACGAACCGTTCCAGCCCGCCGGTCCCCTGCTCTTCCGAGCCCTCCGCGACCAGCGTGACCCCCACCGGCAGTTCGGTGCCAAGCGCCCGCAGCGCCGTGAGGTGCATGACGATATTGCCCTTGCAGTCGGCGGCGCCGCGCCCGTACCAGCGGCCGTCCTTCTCGGTGAGCTCCCATACCGGTGTCCGCCAGGCGGCGTCGTCGAGCGGCGGTTGCACGTCGTAATGGCAGTACAGCAGCACCGTGGGCGCACCGGGCGGTGCCGGACGTGAGGCGATCACCGCCTTACTGCCGTCGGGTGTTTCGTGCAGCCCGACCCGGGTCAGCCCGACCGCCGCGAACGCGTCGGCCACCCAGTGCGCGGCGCGTTCGCATTCCTCGGCCGGGAACTGCCGCGGGTCGGCCACCGATTTGAACGCGACCAGCTGCGCGAGATCGGCCCGCGCCTGCGGCATCTGCTCGGCGACACGTTTACGGAGGTCGGTGACGCGGGCGTCATCGGAGGTCATCGCATTCTCACTTCGTCGTTTCGTCGAACTTCATGTCCCCCACTTGGTTTCGGTACTCGTCGAGATGCTCTGGACAATAGGTGGCGATGGCGAGTTCGACCGCGTGCACCATATCGCTCGAGCCGATCACCGGCCGCTGCCCCGGCCCGCCGGCACCGGTGCTGATGGCCTGCTGATACCTGGCCCGGATCATCGCCGACGACGGATCCTGGCAGACGAGCCCGCCGTCACGTCCCAGCGAATTCGCGATGACCTGCGGGTCGGGCGCGGGCAGGCCCGCGGCGACCAGCTGATCGTGCAACTGCGCGGCCAGCACGTCGGCCTGGTGGTCGTCGCGGATCCGATCGAATTGCGCGAGCCCGAACAGTGCGAACGTGCACAGCAGCACGACCGCGGTGATGTAGATGATGCGGCGCTTGCGGTCGGGTGCGTCGCCGGTCTCCGGCCCGTTCATGGCGTCACCTCCGGCGCCGCGATCTTCCAGCTCTCGCGCCGGAACCGATAGAACAGATACGGAATCAGCAGCCCGACGATCCCGAGCCCGCCGCCGACGATCAGCACATAGATGCCGGTGTTGCCACTGCCGAACTGCGAGGGCGGCACGAACCCGATGACGAAGGCCGCCACCGACGACGCCGCTCCCAGCACGCACAGCCCCACCAATCCGGGCGCCCGGTACCCGCGCGGGTGATCGGGCTGCGTGCGCCGCAGGCGGATCGCCGCCGCGAACATCAGCACATACATGATCAGATACACCTGCGTGGTGATGACCGACAGAATCCAGTAGGCGCTGGACACATTCGGGATGAACGCGTACAGCAGCGCGATCAATGTGGTGAACACACCCTGCGCGACCAGCATGTTCTGTTGCACCCCATGGGCATTCGTTCTGGTCAGGATCGGCGGCAGATAGCCCTCCGACCGGCCGATCAGCAGCAGGCCCTTCGACGGTCCGGCCAGCCACGTCAGCATCCCGCCGAGCGCCGCGGCCACC
Source organism: Nocardia cyriacigeorgica (assembly GCF_005863245.1). Taxonomy (GTDB): domain Bacteria; phylum Actinomycetota; class Actinomycetes; order Mycobacteriales; family Mycobacteriaceae; genus Nocardia; species Nocardia cyriacigeorgica_C. Next base: position 624,265 of record NZ_VBUT01000001.1, read on the forward strand.
AGTGCGATGCCGACGATCGGGGTCAGGAAGTCGATGCCGAAATGCCCGAAGAACCCGTCGAACGCCTGCATCACCCCGGCGGTCAGGCTCAGATTCGCCGCGGGCACCACCCAGCTGATCGCGAGGGCGGGCAGGATGAAGATCAACAGCACCAGCCCCGACGCCAGGAACATCGCCCTCGGGAATTCCCGTCCGGGACTGCGCAGACTGGACACGTGCACCGCGTTCATTTCCATCCCGGCATAGCTGAGGAAGTTGTTCACGATCAGCACCAGGCTGGCCAAGCCCGCCCACGCGGGCAGTAGATGACCGCTGTCCATCGGCGCGGCCGACGCATTGCCCTGCGCCAGGAACACCAAACCCAGCAGCACCAACACCGTTCCCGGAATCAACGTGCCGATCACCAGGCCCATGCTCGACAGCCCCGCCACCGTCTTGGTGCCCTGCGAGGAGATGTACACCCCGGCCCAGTACACGGTGATGATGACGATCGCGACATACACGCCGTTGGACGCCAGCGACGGATGGATGATGTAGGCGAAAGTGCTTGCCACATAGGCCAGCAGGCTCGGGTAGTAGAAGATCGTCATCGCGAACTGGCACCACACCGCGAGAAATCCCAGCGGTTTGGACAGCCCTTCGCCGACCCATCGGTACACCCCGCCCTGCCAGCCGGAGGCGAGTTCGGCCGCCACCAGCGAGGTCGGCAGCAGGAACAGCACCGCGGGAATGAGATAGAGGAAAACACAGGCCAGCCCGTACACGGCCATGGTCGGTGCCGACCGCAGGCTGGCCACCGAGCTGGTGGTCATCAGCGCCAGCGTCACCCAGGTGATGTATTTCGTGGTGGTGGCGCCTGCCGTTGTCGCGGTCACCGCTCGCTCCTGCCTGCCCGGTACAGCCCCGATCCAGCAACCAAGAAGCGGCCGACAGCACGCCGCCGCGACCACTGTGGCACGAAACTATGCGGCCATCCGGTGGATTCGGGCTATTGCGGCGCAACCATCACCCAAATCGTGACCAGGGGCGTAGACGTCGCCGCCCGTCGATCGCCGAACCGGGGCGGCGACGTCTCATGCCGCCCGCGCCGCGGTGAACGGCTGCCAGCGATACACCTCGCTGACCGCACCGTGGTAGAGGGCGAGGTCGACGGCGTCGAGCATGGCCTGACGCGGACCGGGACGACTCAACTGGGCACCCGATACGGCCAGCCGCAGCACGCCGCCGCGCCGTGCGGTGCGGGCGGCGCCCATCACCAACGCGCGACACCACCACGGTTCGGCGCGGAAACCCTCACCGATCCCGTACACCCTGGCCTTCTGCGCGATATCGCGTTCCAGGTCGAGGATGCTGGTCAGGCCGAGCGCGAGCCGGAAACCCGCCTGGGGCAGCGCCGCGATGGCACCGGCCGAGGCGTCCCAGCGCGGCGCCGCGAACAAGCGGGTGCGCAGGCCGACCTGCTCGAGCACCCGGTCGGCGGCGGTCAACCGCAGCAGGGCCTCGTGTTTGGGCAGGGTCGCGAACTCCGCGCGCCTGCGCTTGGTGGCGGCCTGGTCGTAGCCATGCAGCACGATGGCATCGCCCCCGGCGCGGCGGCCACGCAGCCAGGCCTGCGTGGCCGGGTCGTTCACCAGGCGGTATTTGCCCTTCAACCGGGGCGCCACCAGCAGCGACAGCCGCACGTCACGCCGATCCATTTCCGCGGCGAACTCGATCGCCGCGTCCCGGGTGGTGTCCCGGATACCGGAAACCGACACGATCAGCTCAGCGTTCATGAATCCACGGTGGCAGCCGCAGATGTATTCGGCGTGCTGTGCGGATGACCGCCCGACGAACTCAGTCGTTCGCCGAACCCACGGTGTCGAGCACCCACGCGTACTCGAACGCCACTTCCTTCCACTTCTCGTACCGGCCGCTGACGCCGCCGTGGCCCGCGCTCATCTCCGTCTTGAGCAGGATCGGCGCGTCGCCGGTCGCGGTGGCGCGCAGCTTGGCGACCCATTTCGCGGGCTCCACGTAGAGCACGCGGGTGTCGTTGATGCTGGTGATCGCCAGGATGGCCGGGTAGTCCTTGGCCTCGACGTTCTCATACGGCGAGTAGGACTTCATGTAGTCGTAGACGTCCTTGTCGGCCAGCGGGTTGCCCCATTCGTCCCATTCGATGACGGTCAGCGGCAGCGACGGATCCAGGATCGAGGTCAGCGGATCGACGAAGGGCACATTGGCGAGAATCCCGGCGAACAGCTCCGGCGCCAGATTCGCCACCGCGCCCACCAGCAGTCCGCCCGCACTGCCGCCGTCGGCGATCATCCGGTCGGCGGCCGTGGTGCCGTTGTCGATGAGATGACGGGCGCAAGCCACGAAATCGGTGAAGGTGTTCTTCTTGGTGAGGGTCTTGCCGTTCTCGTACCAGAGCCTGCCCATCTCGCCGCCGCCACGCACATGTGCGACCGCGAACACCATGCCCCGGTCCAGCAGCGACAGCCGCGACACCGAGAACGACGGATCCATGCTGGCCTCGTAGGAGCCGTAGCCGTACAGCAGCAGCGGCTTCGGCGCGGTGACGTCGAGATCCTTGCGTTTGATCACCGAGATCGGGATGCGGGTGCCGTCCTCGGCCTCGGCCCAATCCCGGTGCTGCTCATAGTCGTCCGGGTCGTAGCCGCCGAGCACCGGCTGCTCCTTGCGCAGCAGCAGCTCGCCGGTGGCGGGTACGTAGTCGAACACCTGCATGGGCGTGATGAACGAGGTGACGCCGAGCCGCAGCGTCGGCTGGGTCCATTCCGGGCTGGCGCCGACGCCGGCGGCGAACAGTTCCAGCCCGAAGTCGAGTTCACGCAGTTCGCCGTAGCCGTCGGGGCCGAGCGGCCAGACCGCGACGCGGGTCAGCGCTTCGCGCCGGTAGCTGAGCACCAGGTGCCCGGCGAACGCGTCGACGTCCTCCAGGCGGACATCGTCGCGGTGGTCGATGAGCACGGTCATATCCGCCGGATCGTCCACCGGTGCCTCGGCGAGGACGAAGTTCTCCGCCTTGCCGCCCGCGCCCGGCTTACCCTCCGGGATCACGTCGTTGTGCAGGATCAGGAAGCGGTCACGGCCGGCGATCACGGCGTGTTCGGCGGAGTACTCCACCCCCTCGCGGCGCGGCAGCAGCACCCGGAATTCGCCCTCCGGGTTGTCCGATTCCAGCACCCAACCCTCGGTGGTGATCTTGGAGCCGACCCAGATCATCAGGTACTTCTCCGAGCGGGTGGCGCCGACGCTGACCCAGTAGCGTTCGTCGGGCTCGTGGAAGACCTTCACATCGGCGTCGGTGCCGGTGCCGAGGCGGTGCCGCCAGACGGTGTCGGGACGCCAGGATTCGTCGACGGTCTGATAGAAGACGTGCGTGCCGTCCAGCGACCAGGTGGCGCCGGGCGCGGTACGCGGGATCTCGTCGCCGAGCAGCTCGCCGGTGCGCAGATCCTTGAACCGCAGCGTGTAGCGCTCATCGCCCTGGGTGTCGACCGAGAAGGCCAGCAGGTTGCCGTCATAGCTGAGCGAGAAGGCGCCGAGGGCGAAGAAGTCGTGGCCTTCGGCCAGGGCGTTGCTGTCGAGCAGCACCTGTTCGCCCTCGATCTCGGTGCCCGCCTCGAGCTGCGGCGGGGTCCAAGCGTCGATCCCGGTCGCGTCGGCGTTGATCGGGCAGCGGCAGTGCACGCCGTACTGCTTGCCCTCGAAGCTGCGCGAGTAGTACCAGTAGTCGCCGACGCGGGTGGGCACCGACAGGTCGGTCTCCAGTGTCCTGGCCTTGATCTCGTCGAAGATCTTGTCCCGCAGCGGCCGCAGATGCGCCGTCTGCGCCTCGGTGTAGGCGTTCTCCGCCTCCAGATAGGCGATGACCTCGGGGTTGTCCTTGTCCCGCAGCCACTCGTACTCGTCGACGAAGACGTCGCCGTGATGCACCCGCTCGGTGGGCACCGTCTTGGCGATCGGCGCCGCCACCGCCTGGTCGGTTGTCGATCCGCTACCACTGTCGAGAGCCATGCGCACCACCGTAGCCGGGACCGCCGGTGCACCGCCCGCCCGGATTCGGCGCGGGCCGGGATCGCGCTGCCGAGCATGTCGTGGGACCCAACGCTGCCCCCCGGAGCAGAGGCGATTCCAGGTGCCGGCGTCGTCTGAGGTCTGCATACGAAGGACCGGCCCACCACTCATGAGCGGTGGGCCGGTCGCGGATCCGGAAGGTCAGGCGCCGAGCGCGGGCCCGATCGTCGACCAGGACGCGTGCAGCGTGTCCTGCCAGTACGACCAGGAATGCGTGCCGACGGGGCTGTAGTCGATACGCGCCGGAATCCGCGCGGCACGCAACTTCTGCTCGAACGCGACCGTGCACAGGTTCACACCCAGCTCGACCGGCCCGCCGAGGAAGATGTTCTCCGCCAGCTGCGGCTTGATCTCGGCCTCGTGCGGGCCGGGGATACCGGTGCCGGTGGACAGGTAGAGCGTCTTGCCGCGCAGCCGTTCCAGCATGAGCGCGGGATCGTGTTCGGCCCAGGCCGGGCTGCCGGGCGGACCCCACATGTTCAGCGGATTGCCGCCGCGGTTGGCGATGGAGAACATCACCGCGCCCTGGGCCATCGCGGTGTCGGGGCAGGCGCTGTATCCGGCGACGGCGCGGTAGAGACCGGGATGACGCGCGGCGATGATGTAGGCGGCGTTACCGCCCATGGACAGGCCGCCGATGCCGTTGACGCCGTTGCCGTTGAACTGGGCGTCGATGATCGGCGGCAGCTCCTGGGTCAGGAAGGTCTCCCACTTGTACCGGCCGAACCGCGGGTCGTCGCTGACCCAGTCGGTGTAGTAGCTGGCCTGCCCGCCGACCGGCAGCACCACGTTGACGTTGCGGCCGGCGAAGAAACGTTCGGCGTCGGTGGCATTGGTCCAGGTGCTCTGGCCGACGCCGGGGTCGAGCCCGTCGAGCAGGTAGTACGAGCCGCGCGAACCGCCACCGGCCGGGTGCAGCACCTGCACCTGGATGGTGCGGCCCATCGCGGCGGAGTCGACGAAGATCGCCGATCGGGTGGGGCTCAGCTCGTCGACGCGGACCAGTCGGGCCGCCGACGCCGGCGCGGGCTGCACCACCGCCGGGCCGATCAGTGCCGCCGCGAACGCCAGCACCACGGCAGCAATTCTTGCTCTACGCACTTCCCCTCCTGCATCAGCGCATGACAATGGGCTTCTAAACTAACCCAGGGGCGAGTTGCCAGTGATCATTTGAGGATTCGGCGTTTCGACAGCAAACTGTCCGGTACGTAACAGCTTTCACCGATTGCGCACGTCAGCGGTCGAGCACACCCCTGATCGACGCCGCGAGATAGTCCAGATCCTCCCGGTGCGGCGAGGTGGGCCTGGCCTTCAAGCCGAAGCCGTCACCGATGGTGCGCGGGATGACGTGCAGATGCACATGGAACACCTCCTGACCAGCGGCGACACCATCGGCCAGGAAGAAGTTCACCCCTTCGCACGCCACCTCGCTGGCCCGCAGCGCCGCCGCCAGCTTCTGCCCCACCTGGAACAGCTTGCCGCCGAGCTCCGGGTCGAGCTCCTCGAGGCTGCGCGCCACCACCTTGGGCACCACCAGCAGATGCCCCGGCGTCAGCGGGCGGATATCCATGAACGCGATGACGTCGTCGTCCTCGTAGACGCGGCTGGCCGGCTCCTTGCCGGCGATGATGTCGGCGAAGATCGTGTAGGGATTCACCCGCCCACTATCGCTCATCCGGCCCCGGAATCCACCGCGGCCGTTTTCAGCCGAACCCGCACCCGAACCGTCGGCGTCCACCCCACGCCGGGCATGGCGCACCGAAGGCTCGAGCCTGATCCGGGCTCAGAGAATGGGCGAAGGCGTGTATCGGGCGGCCTCGGGATAGGCGGCGACCAGTTTGTCGACCTGCGCCACCACGTCACCGACCTGCGCACCGGCGGCGCCGATGAACGCCGACTTGTCCGCGAGCGCGGCATCGAGCGCGGCCCGGTCCAGCGGCAGCCGCGAGTCGGCGGCGAGGCGGTCGAGCAGATCCGGCTCGCGGCCCTGCTCCCGCATGGCCAGCGCCACGGCCACCGCGTGTTCCTTGATGACCTCGTGCGCGGTCTCCCGGCCGACGCCGGCGCGCACGGCCGCCATCAGGATGCGGGTGGTGGCCAGGAACGGCAGGTAGCGGTCCAGTTCGCGGGAGATGACGGCCGGGTAGGCGCCGAATTCGGCGAGCACCGTCAGGAAGGTCTCCATCATGCCGTCGATGGCGAAGAAGGCATCCGGTAGCGCGACCCGGCGCACCACCGAGCAGAACACATCACCCTCGTTCCACTGCGCACCGGCGAGTTCGGCGGCCATCGACGCGTAACCGCGCAGCACCACCTGCAACCCGTTGACGCGCTCGCAGGAGCGGGTGTTCATCTTGTGCGGCATGGCCGAGGAGCCCACCTGGCCGGGCTGGAAGCCCTCGGTGACCAGTTCGTGGCCCGCCATCAGCCGGATGGTGTGCGCGAACGACGACGGCCCGGCACCCACCTGGACCAGCGCGGAGAGCACATCGTGGTCCAGCGAGCGCGGATACACCTGACCGACGCTCGTCAGCACGTTCGCGAACCCGAGATGGCGCGCCACCTGCTGTTCCAGGGTGGCCAGCTTGGCCGCGTCGCCGCCGAGCAGATCGAGCATGTCCTGGGCGGTGCCCATCGGGCCCTTGATCCCGCGCAGCGGGTAGCGGTCGATCAGCTCACGCAGCCGGGTCAGCGCGATCAGCAGCTCGTCGGCGGCGGAGGCGAACCGCTTGCCGAGCGTGGTGGCCTGCGCGGCGACATTATGCGAGCGGCCCGCCATCACCAGCACCTGGTATTCGGCGGCGCGTTCGGCCAGCCTGGCCGCGATGGCGACACCGTGGGCGTGCACATGCTCGAGCGAGAGCCGGATCTGCAACTGCTCGACGTTCTCGGTGAGGTCGCGGCTGGTCATGCCCTTGTGCACGTGTTCGTGCCCGGCCAGTGCGTTGAATTCCTCGATCCTGGCCTTCACGTCGTGGCGGGTGACGCGCTCGCGTTCGGCGATCGAGGCCAGGTTCACCTGGTCGATGACGCGCTCGTAGTCGGCCAGCACGCCGTCGGGCACGTCGATGCCGAGCTCGGACTGCGCCCGCAGCACCTCCAGCCACAGCCGCCGCTCGAGCACGATCTTGTTCTCGGGAGACCACAGATGCACCAACTCGGGGCTGGCGTAGCGGGTGGCTAGGACGTTCGGGACGAGGCTCACGTCCGGTCAGTCTAGTGCTCGGAACCGGTCGACCTGCTGCGGCGTCGGCGGAGCGACGATGTCGATCACTTCCAGCAGCGCCCCGCGCGCCATCCGCCGCGGTTGCGGATCGCGTTCGGTGAGCGCGGCGACCACCGCGCCGTCGACCACCGCGACCAGCCTGCGCAGCTGTTCGGCCCGCACCACCCGGTCCGAGCGGCGCAGCACGTCGGCGAGCAGTTCGTCGAGCTGGGCGCGTAGTCGTAGCTGCACCTCGCGCAGCTCCGGATGACGGGCCGAGGCGACGGTGCGCTCGTAGCGGGCGATCAGCTGCCCGCGCGCGCCCTCGTCCGGCCCGTCGGCGCCGATCAACAGGTCGAGCACCAGTTCGACGGTCGCCTCGGCGCCACGCCTGCGGTGGCTCACCTCGCCGATCCGCCGCCGCATCGCTTCCAGCTCGGCATTGCCGCTGAACTCGACCGCGCGCGCGATCAGATCTTCCAGCGATTCGAAGTAGTAGGTGGTGGACGCCAGCGGCAGCTCTGCCCGGGTCGCGACGGAGCGATGCCGCACTGCATCGAACCCACCTTCGAGGAGGAGCTCGGCAGCGGCCGCTACCAGAGCTTGGCGACGCCGTTCGCCTTTCGGGGTCGTCGCGGTTATCACCGTGCCATCGTGCCAGTCATCATCAGTTCATCCGTGCGGAATCGGAAGGAATTAGCAGCCACCGATGTTTTTACCGCATCCGCGCGGCGATGGTGTCGTACTGTGCAAAGTTGTTGCCGGACACTATGTTCGACCGCCTGGTTAGTGCTCAGCGTCGCAGGAAGCGGCCGAGGCGTTCCAGCGCCGCTTCGATGTCGGCGGTGGCGCCGGCGAACGAGAAGCGCACCGTGTGGTTGCCCGCGACGGTGTCGAAATCCAGTCCGGGAGCCAGCGCGACCCCGGTGTGCTCGAGCACCTCGGCACACCAGGCGCGGGAATCACTGGTGAGGTGGGCGATGTCGGCGTAGGCGTAGAAGGCGCCGTCGGCGGGTGCGAGATCGGTGATGCCGAGCTCGGCGAGGCCGTCCAGCAGCAGTTTTCGGTTGGTCGCGTAGCGGCGCACGTGCCCGTCGAGTTCGGCCTTGGCCTCGGCGCCGAACGCATGCAATGCCGCGTACTGCGAGATGGCGGGCGGGCAGACGGTCATGTTCGAGGCCAGCCGCTGCAAGGCGGGGCGCATGTCCGTCGGCGCCAGCATCCAGCCGAGCCGCCAACCGGTCATGGAGAAGTACTTCGAGACCGAGCCGATCACCACCGCCTCGCGCGAGGTCTCCCACGCCGACGCGGTGCGCTCGCCGCCGTAGGTGATGCCGTGATAGATCTCGTCGGAGATGAGCACGGTGCCGTTGGCCTCGCACCAGCGTGCGAGGGCGGCCAGCTCATCGGGGTCGATCATGGTGCCGGTCGGGTTGGCCGGGCTCGCCACCACCAGCCCCTTCGGCGGCTGCGGCAGCGCCTCGAGCATGGCGACGGTGGGCTGGAAGCGGGTCTCGGCGCCGCAATCGAGCTCCACCACCCGGCAGCCGAGCGCGGTCAGGGTATTGCGGTAGGCCGGATAGCCGGGACGGGCCACCACCACGGTGTCGCCGGGATCGAAGGCGGCCAGGAAGACGAGGGTGAAGGCGCCGGAGGATCCGGTCGTCACCACCACGTCATCGGGGTCGACCGGATAGCCGTAGGTGGACCGGTGGTGTTCGGCGATCGCGGCGCGCAGCGGCAGGATGCCGAAAGTCTCGGTGTAGCCGAGCAATTCGGCGTCGATGGCGATCTTGGTGGCGCGCAGCACCGGCGCGGGCGCGGGCGTCGACGGCTGCCCGGCCGCGAGCACGAGCACATCGCCGTGCGTCCTGGCTCGTTCCGCTGCGGCTTTCCAGACATCCATCACGTAAAAAGGTGGAATGGTCGACCGCCGAGATTCTGTGAACACCCGACAGACGGTAGAGCACACGCTCACCGCCGTCGGGCGATATGGTCGCACCTGATGCTCGAGAAGGCCCCCCGGTCGCCCCTCGACCAGGACTCCGCCGAAGAGCCCGCCACCGACGGCAATAAAGCCGGCGGCGCCGGGCTCGATGAGCAGCGCCACCCGGACACCGCGCAGGCAGCCGTCAACGGCAAGCCCCGCGCCTTCCGGCTCCCCCGATGGCGCCGGCGAGCCGCGGCCGACAGCGTCATCGATGACGGCGATTCCCCGCGCGTCGGCGCAGAAGACGAGGCCCGCACCGACCCGGTCGACGACGTCCACGCGGACGCCATCGCCGCCGACAACACGCCCGCCGGCACAACCGACACGAACCAGGCATCCGGCAACAACCCGCCTGCCGGCGCATCCGCCGACGGCAGAGTGACCACCGAGACACCCGGCGACGACCTACCCACCGACGAGGAGGCCCGCACCGACGCACCCCGCTTACAAGACGTGAGCCTGGCCGGCGGGGTCGTGCTGGCATCGGACTGGCGAACCCGAGGTAAGGGACCGCGACGGGATCTGCGCAGCGTGTTCGCCTCTCGCATGGCACAGGCCCGGCAGCTGGCGGACCGGCGACCGACCGGCGCGGATGTCACCGCGCTACTCGCCAAGCGCCCCACCCGCGAGGACCTGCGGGAACTGGTCGCGAAGCGGCCGACCGGCGACGAGGTGCGGGCGACCTTACGCAAGCACCGGGTGCTGATCGGCGGCGTCACCGTCGTCGCACTGTTCGCCGCCGCCGATTCCAGCTTCACCGATCTGGTCTCCGACCGCGGGCCCGCACCGGGACAGGTGCAGCGGATCGCGGTGGCCTATCCCTGGCAGATGCAGACGACCACGCCCTCGGTGCGGCGCTACCTCGATGCCGTCGACCACGGCGAACGACTGCGTGAAGCGGCCGTGGTGGCCGCGGCGGCCCGCGCCACTCTGGAACGCGCGCGCAACGAGGCGGCGGCGGCCGCGGCGGGCGAACGTCAGCCGTGGATGGGCACCCCGCCGCCACCGGCCATCACCATGACGCCCGGCGAGGTGCTGCCCGGCGGCATCGCACCCGGTGCGGGCGGGTTCGTGCTCCCCGCGATCGGGGTGTTCACCTCCGGGTTCGGTCAGCGCTGGGGCACCTTCCACAACGGCATCGACGTGGCAGGACCGATCGGCACGCCGATCTACGCCGTCGCCAACGGCACCGTCATCGACGCAGGCCCCGCGCAAGGGTTCGGTCTCTGGGTCCGGATCCGCCACGACGACGGCAGCATCTCCGTCTACGGCCACATGTACGACTTCTTCGTCTCCGTCGGCGAACGCGTCCCGGCGGGCATGCAGATCGCCCGCATGGGCAACCGCGGCGACTCCACCGGCCCCCACCTGCACTTCGAGGTGATCGTCGGCGGACAGCACGTCGACCCGCAGCGCTGGCTGGCACTGCACGGGCTCACCTACAGCTGAGCCGGCCACCCGCCGCGCATTGCGGCCTCACGACAGTGCCCGAACCGGCACACCCGACGTCGATGAGGTCATGGTCGACAACCGGCACGCCGACCGCACCGCCGGCCGGCGCTACGCGGGCTCGCCCACCGCCGAACCAGCCGAACGGGTGCTCACTGCGGCCTCGCGACAGCGCCCGCACGGCAATCCCCACCTCGGGGCGGTCATGCGCGGCAACCGGCACGCCGGGCCCGCAGCCGTGGCTGCCCTTCCGCGCGTCGATTCCGTGCCACGGGCAGTCACAGCTCGCGTCGCACTACACGCTGATGCGTTCCTCGACGGCGGCCAGCCCGATATCGGTGCGGTAGTGGCTGCCGGGCAGCTTGATGCTCGCGATCCGCTCATACGCGGCGGCGCGCGCGGCAGCCAGATCGGCGCCGGTGCCGACGACATTGAGCACCCGCCCACCGGCGGAGATCAGCGCACCGTCGTCACGCAGTGCGGTACCGGCGTGCAGCACGGTCGCGGAGTCGTCGGCCGAACCCTCGCCCGCGCCGGTGATGACGTCACCCACCCGGGGCCGTCCGGGGTAGTTCTCGGCCGCGAGCACCACGGTGATCGCCGCCCCGTCCTTCCAGCGCGGCGGCCGCACCTGCGCGAGCGTGCCGGTCGCGGTGGCGTACAGCAGTTCGCCCAGCGGGCTGTCCAGCAGCGCGAGCACCGCCTGGGTCTCCGGGTCACCGAAGCGGCAGTTGAACTCGACCACAGCCGGGCCTTCGGCGCCGATGGCCAGCCCGGCGTAGAGCAGACCGGAGAATCCGCAGCCGCGGCGCACCATTTCAGCGGCCACCGGCTCCACCACATCGGTGACGATCGCGCGCGCGGTCTCCTCCGGCAGCCACGGCAGCGGAGTGTAGGCGCCCATGCCGCCGGTGTTCGGGCCGGTGTCGCCGTCGCCGACGCGCTTGTGGTCCTGCGCGGGCAGCAGCGGCACCACGGTTTCACCGTCGACCAGGCAGAACAGCGATACCTCCGGCCCGTCGAGGAACGATTCGAACAGCACCGGATGCCCCTGTTCGAGCAGTTCGGCGCCGTGATCGCGGGCTGCGGAGCGGTCGGTGGTCACCACGACGCCCTTGCCCGCGGCCAGGCCGTCGTCCTTGACCACCCAGGTGGGTCCGAAGCGGTCCAGCGCCGCGTCGAGCTCGGCCGGGGTGTCGACGACCTCGCTGTGCGCGGTGCGCACACCGGCGGCGGCCATCACGTCCTTGGCGAACGCCTTGGAACCTTCGATCCTGGCCGCGGCCGCGGACGGGCCGAAGCAGGCGATTCCAGCAGCGCGCACCGCGTCGGCCACGCCGAGCACCAGCGGCACCTCGGGGCCGATCACGACCAGATCGGCGGCCAGCTCGGTGGCCAGCGCGACCACGGCCTCGGCGGAACTGGGATCGACCGGGCGGATCTGCGCGTGCTGGGCAATGCCCGCATTACCCGGTGCGGCCACCACGGCCTGCACCGCGGGGTCGCGGCGCAGGGCGAGGACGAGGGCATGTTCACGGGCTCCGGAACCGATGACGAGTACGCGCACGGCAGACAGCTTATAGGTGCGACGGTCGCGCTCCGCGTGTCAGGTTCGCGGCTCACCGAACCCGCCGCCCGCACCCGCGAACCGTCGTTCACCACGAACGCCGCAGGTCCGGGCCGCCGACCCGGCCGCACCCGGCGAACACGTGGATGATGGTTGCTGACAACCGAAGTGGGGGGCGCTCCCTCACCCGAGCACGCGGAGGATGTGCGGGCCATGGGTCTGATGGACGGAATCATGGGCAACGCCGGACGGATCGATCCCGGCCAGGCCCAGCAGGAATACGCCAAACTCCTCGGCAACGGCGAGCAGATCTATGCCGCCTTCCTCCTCATCCGCGACGCCATTCTGTTCACCAACCGGCGCCTGATCCTGGTCGACAAGCAGGGCATGTCCGGGCGCAAGGTGAGCTACCACAGCATTCCGTACCGCTCCATCACGCATTTCTCGGTGGAAACCGCGGGCACCTTCGACCTCGACGCCGAACTCGCCATCTGGATCGCGGGCAGCCCCGCGCCGTTGCACAAGAAGTTCAACCGCCAGGTCGACATCTATGAGGTGCAGGGCCTGCTGTCGCATTTCGTCGCCGTCTAGGGCCGAGCGCGCCCGGCGCCGGTAGCGGCCGCAGACCGGCACCGGGCGCGTAATCTGCGAGCATGGCTTCTGTTTTCAGTGCGATCATCGCTGGTCAGCTCCCCGGTCGATTCGTATGGGAGGACGACGAATTCGTCGGCTTCCTCACCATCGCGCCGGTCACCCAGGGCCACACCCTCGTGGTCCCGCGCGCGGAGATCGACCAGTGGCAGGACGTCGATCCCGAGACCTTCGCCCGCCTCACCGGTGTCGCGCAGAAGGTCGGCCAGGCGGTGCGCGCCGCCTTCGACGCGCCACGCGCCGGCCTGCTGATCGCCGGACTGGAAGTCCCGCACCTGCACGTGCATGTCTTCCCCGCGTTCACCATGGGCAATTTCGACATCTCCGGCGCCGACCCGAACCCCTCCCCCGAATCCCTCGACGAAGCCCAGACCAAGATCAAGCAGGCCCTGCGCGAGCTCGGCTACGGCGCCAACGTCCCGGACTGAACCGCCGCGTGGTGAGGGGGCCGCCGCCTCCTCACCACCGCCGCTTCCTCAGCCATTGCGACCGGTGCTCCGCCGGCGAAGATGCTCGCGCGCGTGCTTGGCGTCCCCCGCGATGGTGGTCACCCGCGCATTCTCACGATGATGTGCCCACGCGTCCGTGCGATGGGCCGCGACCTGTTCGATGAACCGTTCCGCCGGCCCGCACCGTAGTTCCTCACGCTGCCCCACTCGATGGCGACGGCATTCCGGCCGCGAATCCTGCGGCGAGTCGAAGAGGAGCGAACATGACCACTGTCCATCCGGCACCGACCGAAACCGCCACCGAAGAGTTCGCCGCCAGGATGGTCGGCGTACTCAACGACGCGTGCACCGCGATGATGACCAGCATCGGCCATCAGACCGGACTGTTCGACACCATGTCCACCCTGCCCGGCCCGGTGACCTGCGCCGAGCTCGCCACCACCGCGGGCCTCAACGAACGGTATGTGCGGGAATGGCTGGGTGCGATGACCGTCTCCGGCATCGTCGAATTCGACGCCGCCGCACAGACTTACCTGCTCCCGGCCGCACACGCCGCCGTGCTGACCCGCGCCGCGGGCCCGGACAATCTGGCCCGCTTCATGCAGGTCGTGTCGATGCTCGGCGAGGTGGAACCCGCTATCACCGAATGCTTCCGGGCCGGCGGCGGCCTGTCCTACGACAACTATCCGCGCTTCCACCAGTTCATGGCCGAATTCAGTGCGGGCACACTCGATGCCGCCCTGATCGACAGCATCCTGCCGATGGCGCCCGGATTGACCGAGCGGTTGCGTGAGGGCATCGACCTCGCCGATATCGGCTGCGGCCGCGGACACGCGATCAACCTTATGGCGCAAGCATTTCCGGCGAGCCGCTTCATCGGCTACGACTTCTCGGTCGAAGCGATCGAAGCCGCACGCGCCGAGGCCGCACAGCTCGGCCTGACCAACGCGACCTTCGAAGTGCTCGACGTGACCGACCTCGACGCCACCGACGCCTTCGACGCGATCACCGTCTTCGACGCCATCCACGACCAGGCCCACCCCGCCACCGTGCTCGCGAACATCGCCCGCGCCCTGCGCGCCGACGGCATCTTCCTCATGGTCGACATCCAGGCCTCCAGCCGCCTCGAAGACAACGCCGACCTCCCCTTCGGCCCCTTCCTCTACACCGTCTCGACCATGCACTGCATGACCGTCTCCCTCGGCCTCGACGGCGACGGCCTCGGCACCGTCTGGGGCGAACAGAAAGCCCTGTCGATGCTCGCCGACGCCGGCTTCACCGACGTGCAGATCCACCATGAGGAGGCGGATCCGCTGAACAGTTATTACGTGGCCAGGAAGGGGTGAGCCGGGCGCGGGCGGACCACCTGATGGCTAGCCGCGCGCCAGTCGCTGGTTCAGCAGCTGGTTCAGCGAGACGTTTTGTTCAGCGGCTTCTCGCGACAGCCGAGCGTGGAGTTCGGACGACGTGCGCACCAGAAACCTTCCGCTGTAGCTCCTCTCGGAGAGCGGTTGCGGGACGGTCTCACCGTTGACGGCCATGTCCTTGATCGTGTCGGCTACCAGCTCTCGCAGGCCCTCGAGTGCGGCCTCCTGAGTTGGAGCCAGCCACGAGAGGGACGGAAACTCGGTGCACAGCGCCACGAACTCATCGTCCTCTGGCGACCAGAGGACTCGATAGGCGTAGTGCGCGGCGTCTGGCAGGTTGTGGAGATCGGACATGTCAGGCACCCTCCTCCGGTTCCACTTGATGAAGCTTGTCGATCGCGGCCAGCAGCTTCTCTACTTCGCCACACGCAAATAGTATCGCGGGCGATATCATACTCGGGAAGAGGAGCGTCTTCGGTCGCTGAGTCTGCCGGTTGGCTCGAGCGAGATCCTATAGACGGCCTCCGGGCGACGTCGTCTTCTCGCGCGGCAACCGGACGGTGAAGGTGGTTCCCTTGCCGACCGTGCTGTGGACGTCCACGCTCCCGCCGTGCGCGGCGACCAGGGCCTGCACGATCGACAGGCCGAGTCCGGTCCCGCCGCTGTCGCGGCTGCGCGAGGTGTCGGTGCGGTAGAAGCGTTCGAAGATCCGGGCGGCCTCCTCGGCGGGTAGGCCGGGGCCGGTGTCGGTTACTTCGAGCAGCACCTCGTCGTCGCCCGGTGTCAGTGCGACGGTGATGGCCGCGTCCGGCGGGGTGTGGACCAGGGCATTGTTCAGCAGATTGGCCAGCACCTGGCGAAGCCGGGCGGCGTCGCCGGAGATCTCGTAGGTCCCGGTTCCCGGCCGGGCGTCGAGATCGATGGGGCGGGGCGGCAGGTCGGGGTGGCGGGCGGCGGCCGCGGCGCGTGCGCTGTGCACGGCGTCGCTGGCCAGGGCCAGCAGATCGACCGGTTCGCGTTCGAGTGGGCGCTGGGCGTCGAGGCGGGCCAGCATCAGCAGGTCGCCCACCAGCACGCTCATCCGGTTGGCTTCGCTTTCGATCCGCTCCATGAACAGGGCCGCGTCGGTGGCCGCGCCCTGGCGGTAGAGCTCGGCGAAACCGCGGATGGTGGTGAGCGGGGTGCGCAGTTCGTGGCTGGCGTCGGCGACGAATTGACGCATCTTGGCCTCGGATCGGCGCGCCGCCTCCTCGGAGGCCTCGGTCGCGGCGAAACCTGATTGGATCTGGGTGAGCATGGCATTGAGGGAGGAAGCGAGGCTGTCGACCTCGGTGTTGGTGCCGCGCACCGGAACTCGCCGATGCAGATCACCCGCGGCGATCTCGGCGGCGATCTCCTCGACCTCGACCAGCCGCCGCAGACTCCGCCGGACCACGAAGTACCCGGCCACCGCCAGCGCTGCCAGCACCGCCGCGCCGATCACCAGTTCCAGCACGATGAGCCGGTCGATGATCGCCTCGGTTTCATCCATCCGCAATGCGACCAGGCTGCTTCCGCCCGACCGCTCGGTATAGAGCACCCGCCAGTTGGACTCATCTCCGCCGGTCGAGCCCGTGGTGAACGGGCTGGTTCCAGGATCGGCGGACACCGCGGGTGCGCCGCCACCGCCGTCGTTGAGTTGCAGGACGCGACCGGACGAATCCTCCACGCGCGCAAAGAACAACACCGGCGGGCGTTCGAAACCCGGCCGGCCAGGGGGTCGTTGCAGGATCGGCCTGGCAGGATCGGCCCACGTGTGGGCGGCCTCGTAGAGCTGGCGGTCCAGCCGGTCGACAAGTACGCCACGCAGCGACGACGTCACCGCGACGCCGGAGGCGAGCAACCCGGCCGCCGCGAGCGTGACCAGCGCCAGCACCAGCGTGACTCGCAGCGGAATCGCGGCGATCTTTCCCGCGATTGTGCGCTGGACGCGCCGCAGCAGACCTGCCTCCGGCGTCACCTCGTCCTGTTCGGTGTTCGCGGAGATTCCCCCATCGGCCACCGCGGCGAAGGGCCGGCGGCTGTCCGGTGCGGAGTCGGTTTCGGCCGCTGCCGCCGAGCCTGGCACCGCGGCCTGCTCCGGCGACTCACCGTCCACAGCGACAGCTCGTTTCAGATGATCGCCGGCCGCGGTTCGCGAACACCGTCATCCGCGCCCACTCTCCGGCTCCCGCAGCACATATCCCACCCCGCGCAACGTATGAATCAGCCGCGGCTCCCCGGTGTCGACCTTCTTGCGCAGATACGACACATACGTCTCCACCACTCCGACCTCACCACCGAAGTCGTAGCGCCACACGTGATCCAGGATGCGCGGCTTACTCAGCACGGTGCCCGCGTTGACCATGAAGTACCGCAGCAGCGTGAATTCGGTGGGCGACAACGACACCGGTTCGCCGGCCTTCCACACTTCGTGGGTGTCGTCGTCGAGTTCGATATCGGCGAACCGCAGCCGTGCGCGTTCCGGCGGCGGTTTCACCTGACCGGCGCGGCGCAGGATCACCCGCAGCCGCGCCACCACCTCTTCGAGGCTGAACGGTTTGGTGACGTAGTCGTCGGCGCCGAGGGTCAGGCCGGTCACCTTGTCGTGCACGTCGTCGCGGGCGGTGAGGAACAGTACCGGTGCGTCGAATCCGTCGGCGCGCAGCCGCCGCAGCAGGCCGAATCCGTCCATGCCCGGCATCATCACGTCGACGATGAGCGCCTGCGGCCGGAACGTCCGGGCCAGATCCAGCGCTTGGGCGCCGTCGGCGGCGGTGGCCACCTCGAAGCCCTGAAAGCGCAGGCTGACGTCGAGCAGTTCGACGATCATCGGCTCGTCGTCGACCACCAGCACCCTGGCCTCGGGCGTGTGCTGCGTACCGGTCATGCCACCATGCTCGCCGCTGCCGCTGGGACGCGGCTGCGGACTCGCTGTGTGGTTGCTGTGAACGCGGTCAGCGGTGCGGTTCGGAGTACATGTCCTCTTCGTCGGAGAGCAGGGCGCTGCCCGCGACCTGATCGTGGGCCAGCGCGTCCAGGAACGCGCGCGCCCAGCGGTCGACGTCGTGGGTGAGCACCTGCCTGCGCAGCGACCGCATCCGGCGCCGCTTGGTATCGCGATCGTCGGTCAGCGCGGAGGCGATGGCGTCCTTCACCGAGTCGAGGTCATGCGGATTACACAGGTACGCCTGCCGCAATTCGGCTGCCGCACCGGTGAATTCACTCAGCACCAGGGCACCGTTGAGACCGCTGTGGCAGGCCACGTACTCCTTGGCCACCAGGTTCATGCCGTCGCGCAGCGGGGTCACCAGCATGGCGTCGGCGGCGACGAAGAAGGCGATCAGTTCCTCGCGCGGGATCGGCCGGTGCAGATAGTGCACCACCGGGTAGCCGACCCGGGCGAACTCGCCGTTGATCCGGCCGACCTGGCGTTCGATATCGCCGCGCATCTTGATGTAGCTCTGCACCCGCTCGCGGCTCGGGGTGGCCAACTGCACCATCACCGTGTCCGACGGGTCGACCCGGCCCTCCATCAGCAGTTCTTCCAGCGCGTTGAGCCGGATATCGATGCCCTTGGTGTAGTCGAGCCGGTCGACGCCGAGCAGGATGTTCTTCGGATTGCCCAGTTCCGCGCGGATCTTGGCGGCCCGTTCGCGCACCGAGCGGCGGCGGGAATGCTCGTCGAGTTCGGCCGAGGCGATCGAGATCGGGAACGCGCCGACCCGCACATTCCGGAACCCGACCTGCACGACACCCAGCTTCGACCGCACGCCGACATTGCCACGTGAGGTCGGCTGACCGGCCAGCCTGCGGGCCAGGTAGAGGAAGTTCTGCGCGCCGCCGGGCAGGTGGAAACCGATCAGGTCGGCGCCGAGCAGGCCCTCGATGATCTCGGTGCGCCACGGCATCTGCATGAACAGTTCCACCGGAGGGAACGGGATGTGCAGGAAGAACCCGATGGTCAGATCCGGGCGCAGCATCCGCAGCATCTTCGGCACCAGCTGGAGCTGATAGTCCTGCACCCACACCGTGGCGCCTTCGGCGGCGACCTTCGCGGTGGCTTCGGCGAAACGGCGGTTGACCTGCACGTAGGCGGCCCACCATTTCCGGTCGTAGACCGGGCGCACGATGACGTCGTGGTAGAGCGGCCACAGGGTGCCGTTGGAGAAGCCTTCGTAGTAGTCCTCGACCTCCTGTGCCGTCAACGGCACCGGGTGCAGTTCGAGACCGTCCTCGATGATCGGGTCGACATCGACGTCGGGGACGCCGGCCCAGCCCACCCAGGCGCCCTTGTTCGAGCGCAGCACCGGTTCCAGCGCGGTGACCAGCCCACCCGGGCTGCGCTTCCAGCGCGTACTGCCGTCGGGAAGTTTTTCCAGATCGACCGGGAGCCGGTTGGCGACCACGACGAACCCGGAGTTGCCGCCGCCGGCGCCGATGGGCTGCGCCTGGATCGGTTCGGGTTCGGCGACCTCGGTGTCGATCGGGCCGGAGCCATTGGATACGGAGCCATTGGGCACCGAAGCGGCGCCGGACGGATCCGATAGGGCGTAGTCGGAGGAGTCGTTGTCGTTGGACGGCTGGTCGGTCATCTGGTCCACTCACGCATCCTTGTCTGAGGGCGGCGTGCGACTGCCCGTCATGAGTCGGCTGTCGCCTTCGGGCCGTCGCTCACGCCGCGCTGCGCTTCGCTGTTCCCGGTTTCAGTTGTCGGAAGGATCGCCGGACGGGCCGCCGATCCGGTGCGGCGACTTATTCGCCGCGTGCGCCGGGGCCGATGCCGAGCATCGACAGCAGCATCCGGCATTCGTCCGCGTCGGCCGCGTAGGCCGCCACGACGCGCTGGGCCTGACGAGCGGTTTCGTCGGCCAGCGGCTCGAGATCCTCGTCGGCGATTCCGTTCGCGCTGCTCTTCGTGGCCATCTTCAGTCCTCCCGGCAAAATTGCGCTCGTACGTGCGAGTAGTCAATGGTATCTGGCGCGCGGCCCGGACATACCCGGTGCTGGAGCCCACCCGGTGTACCGGCCTTCGCGGTACCGATACCGTGGGCAGCGCAGTACCAACCTTACGAAAGGGTATGCGGATGCCACTGGCCACGGTGAACGGAATTTCACTCAACTACCAGGTCAAGGGCGACCGAGCCAAGGGCACCGACGTCAAGGGCGGCGGCCCGCTGGTCGTGATGATCATGGGCACCGGTAGCCCCGGCCGGGTCTGGGAGCTGCATCAGGTGCCTGCCCTGGTGGCCGCGGGCTATCGGGTGTGCACCTTCGACAACCGCGGTATCGCGCCTTCCTACGAAGCCGCCGACGGGATGACCATCGACCAGCTGGTCGCCGACACCGCGGGCCTGATCGAACTGCTCGACGAGGGCCCGGCGCTGGTCGTCGGCACCTCGATGGGCGCGCGGGTCGCGCAGGAACTGGCGCTGGCCCGTCCCGAACTGGTGCGTAAGGCGGTGTTCCTGGCCGGGCACGGACGCCTCGACCAGTTCCAGAAGACGCTCTCGCTCGGCGAACACGAACTGGACGCGAGCGCCATCTCGCTGCCGCCGAAATACGAGGCCGCGGTCACCGCGGTGATGAATCTGTCGCCTGCCACGATGGCCGACCCCAATGCGGCCCGCGACTGGCTGGACCTGTTCGAGTTCACCGGCGGACCGGTCACCCCCGGCATCCGCGCCCAGCGGCGCATGGACCACGATTTCGACCGGGTGCAGGCCTACCGGGCGATCACGGTGCCGTGCCTGGCGGTCGGTTTCGCCGACGACCGGATGATCCCGCCGTACCTGTCGCGCGAAGTCGCCGACGCCATTCCGGGAGCCCGCTACCAGGAGATTCCCGACGCCGGGCACTACGGCTACCTGGAGCGGCCGGAAGCGGTGAACAAGATCCTGCTCGATTTCTTCGCCGCCTGAGCAGGTGCGGCGAGGTAACCGCCCAGCCGTAACGTATCCCTTGCTAGGGTCGACACAACGCTCGGGGTTTCCGATGCCCGCGGTTCGCGTAACCCGGCGCCGGTCGACCCAGCAGCGATCCCGTACACAGCGCCAGTATCCAGTGAGGTGAAATGAGCACCAATCCCTTCGACGACGAAGACGGCCGCTTCTTCGTTCTGGTCAACGACGAGGAACAGCACTCCCTGTGGCCGGCCTTCGCGGAGGTCCCGGCCGGATGGCGAGTGGTGTTCGGCGAGGACAGCCGCGCCGCCTGCGTCGAGTACGTAGAGAAGAACTGGACCGACATGCGTCCCAAGAGCCTGCGCGACGCCATGGCCGCCGACGACGCGGCCCGCCAGGGCGCCCAGTCCTGACCGCGGTCGATACTGCGCCTCGGGACACCGTCGACCGGACTGCGTACCGCTTGGCACCGTGAAACCCGGTGTCACGCGGTGCGCACGCCCGGTTATGATTGCTCCGCTTTCCGCCTCCTTAGCTCAGTGGTAGAGCACCGCTCTTGTAAAGCGAAGGTCGTCAGTTCGATCCTGACAGGGGGCTCTTCATCTTCCGCTGCTCTCGGGCCACCGGTGCCCTCGCGGGTAGCGCCGGACCGGAGTCACCAGATCGGCGAACTCGGTGATCAGCACTCGGTACGGCTCCGCGTGCTCGTAGGTCGGTACGACAACGGCCGAGGCCGCATGGTCGCCGAGGTGCTGCGCGATCACCATCGCCGCCACCAGGGGCCGCACGTCCAGGGTGATCGTGAAGACCAGCTCGTAGCCGTGCCGGCCCGCAACAGCGTGCAGGATGGCGACGTCACCGCCGTGCACGCCGCGCCGGACCAATCCGATGGCCCTGTGTTGCCCGTTCGAAGTACGCCCCATAGACCGCCCCTGTCTTCGTTGCCGAGTGGTTCGCACCCGCCGCCGAGGACCGACGTCGACCCGGCGGCGGGGCTCGCGTCAACTTTGTCCGCGTGACCTGGTGCGAAGTGGCACAACGTGTGTCACCGTGGAGGTATGGACGACGCCGGGATCGGGGCACGCACCGCCAGGGCTCGTAAACTGGCGCGGCTGACTCAGCCGCAGCTCGCACAGAAAGCGCACGTTTCGGTCTCGCTTCTACGCAAGGTGGAACAGGGCTCGAGAGCAGCCTCGCCCGCATTCATCGCGTCTGTGGCTCGCGCGCTAGGCGTGAATATCGAGGACCTCACCGGTCAGCCCTACCGTCCCGCACGCGACGACAGTGCGGCACACGCGACGATCAGGGAATTGCGCCGCACGATTCTGGCATTCAATGACGAACCGCTCAGCGAACCAACCACATTGGACGGACTGACTTCGGCACTCGACCGGGTTCGGGAGGGGATGCGGCGTGCTCGGTACAGCGACCTGACCGCCGAACTGCCGGACGTGATCCACGGCCTCCATGTACTCGCCGAGGATGAGAATTCGCAGCATCACCTCGAACAGATTCACTCGACGCTTGCGTATGCCTACAGCAAGGCAATGCTTTTCGCGTACCAGTACGGCTATCTCGATCTCGCCGGGCTGGCCGCAGAACGTTGTCAGTGGGCAGCTGGTCGCAGCGGCGACCCGATATGGCCGATCGCTGCTGACTACAACCGAGCGCTGATCTTGCTGTACTCCGGCGCTTACCCCAGCGGTCTGCGCATTATCGAGCGGGCCCACGTCGCCAGCGAAGCAATAGCGACGACCCCAGATCTGTTGGCCGTGCGCGGCGCGCTGCACCTGCGCGGATCGATCCTCGCCGCCCGCGCCCTCGACGCCGAAACTGCTGAATCGCACCTTACGGAAGCACGTGGCATCGCAGCAGCAGTCGCAGGACAGCGATACAGCAATTACGGAACCGGTTTCCGTCCGTCGAACGTCGACATCCACTCCGTCGCCGTCCCCGTTGAATTATCCGACGGCACAACAGCAGTAGCGCGCGCCGAACAAATCCGTCTGCCGAAATCGGTGGCCCCTTCCCGAGCCGGCCACCACTGGATCGACGTATCTCGAGCCTGGCTCCTCCATGGCGACAAACAGCGCGCCCTCACCAGCCTCGACCACGCCCGCCGAATCGCCCCCGAACTGACCCGCAACCACCCGCAGGTCCACGAGACCATCCGAGTCCTCGCCCACACCCGCCGCAGCACCGACGCCCTGGCGAGGTTCGCCAAGTGGGCCGACGTCAAGATCTGATCCAGGCCGCTGTCACCGACCGGTTGATTCGGATGCCGTGATGCCGCTGTCTGGACCGCTCACTCGTTACTCGCCGAAAACATCAGCAGCCGAGTCGGCAAGCGCCGCGCGGTCCAGCCACTCACAGAGCTGGTCTATATCGCGGCACGCCGAGATCAATTCGGCCTGTTCCGTAGTGAGGACGACGCCCCGGCTCCGCAGGACCAGCAGCACGATCGCACCCAATTCTCGCCGCGCCTCCGCGCGCCCTTGCTCGCGCCCCTGTTCACGCAGCATCTGCGCGGTGGCGCCCCGGAAAAACGACAGTTCGATCGCCATTAGTTGCCGCGCCCGAACACGTCCTCAGCCGAGTCGGCAACTGCCGCACGTTCGAGCCATTCACAGAGCTGGGCGAGGTCGTGGCACGACGAGATCAACCGCTCCTGGGCGGCGCTGAGGACGACCCCACGTCGCCGCATTACCCGCAGCACGCTGGTGGCAAGGCCCTCTTCGCGTCCTTCTTCGCGCCCTTCCTCGCGTCCCTCTTCGCGCCCTTCCTCGCGCCCCACTTCGCGTCCCTCCTCGCGAAGCTGCTGCGCGGTGTCGCCTCGGAAAAACGACAGTTCGATCGCCATCAGTTTCCTCCATTGTCCGGCGGCGGGGGTGTTTGTCAGACCGCGGTCGATCAGCTCGATGAACAGTTGGACGTCGTCACGGTCGCCGTGCACCCGCACTGCGGCGGCGGCTGCGTCCAGTATCGCACCGATATCGGGCTCGGTGGCGTGGGTGATCGCCGACAGCGCTGTCAACGGCAGGTTGGCAGCTGCCGTTTCGGGGTCGGAGACGGCTGGGACGCTGGCAGGCCCGAAGACGAGCGGTTTCAAAGTCAGGTTCGGGGCGATACGGTGGCCGATCGTGAATCCCGCTTCGACCCAGGCTGCGGTGTTCCGGTTGATGCAGACGACGACCAATATCGCCGGGATCAGGTGTTTCTCCTGCACGAACGACAGGTAGTAGGTCCACGCTCCCGGCCGCGACGGATCGATCTTGCCTTGCGCTTCGATAATCACCAGAAACTCGTCGGTGCGGGTGGTGATGCGCAGGATGGTGTCTGCTCGGCGCTCTACCGGCGCGGTCTCGGTGAGATCGACGCAGACCTGTTCGACGGCGATCGGGTCGGGGAACGGTAGGCCGAGGGCGCGGAACGTACCGGCGAAAGCGCCAGGATCGTGTCGGAAGAGCCTGTGCATCGCCTCGTGCTTTGCGGAGACCATGCACGCAAGCTACCGCCGATAATCGAATGTGCGTTCGACACACCGGGTTTGGGCGCGACACTCGACGGACACGCCGACAACGCGCCGAACGGCTGGTCGAGAACAGCCCGGGTCAGTGGCGCGTCGGTCGGCAGTTCGTCAGATCGGCGTCACCGACGCGACCAGCCACCTGTCGTCGGACTTGTCCATCTCCACCCGCACTCGGCTGCCGGAGGTGGTGCCCTGGGGGCTGTCCTTGCTGGTGGTGACCTGGTTGAGGTACAGCATGACGACGGCGTGGGCGCGGTCGGCGGAGACTACGCCCGCGGCCTGGGTGGTGGCGGCTACGGTGAGCTGCTTTTCCTTGGCGCCGGGGACGATGGCCTTCTCTATCAGCGTCAGGTAGTCCTTGCGGAACGGGTCGGCGAGGTTGTCGGCGGCCTTGGGCAGTTCGGTTTCGACCGTGGTGTGTTCGTAGCTGAACATCGCCGAGACGGTGCGGCTGGCGGCTTCCACGGCGGCGGCGCGGGAATCCTCGGATCGCTGGTCGTCCCAGTAGCGGTAGCCGTTGATGCCGAGGATGATCGCCGATGCGGCGACCACGACCGCCGTCACACCGAGCAGGATCTTGGTACGCAAACCCAGAGCACTCATGCCACGAACTCCACATCAGAAGCGGTCATCCCGGAATCGCTGTTGGTCACGGTGATCCGGAATCGGTAGTACCGCAGTTGCGGACCTTCCTGGCCCGCATTGGTCACGGTCTGCTTGGCGGCCACCAGCACGCGCGCGGAGTTGTCGTCCGAGCTTTCCAGCGCGGCCTCGACGACCTCGCCGGTGGATTGCACCTTGGCCTGCTTGACCACCTCGGTGAAGGGGTCGACCCGGCCGTTGAACTCGTCCTTGAACTCGCCCGAGGCCATGGTGAGGATGCGGTCGATGTCCTCCTTGGCCGTGTCCGCGCGGATCGTGGTCAGGTTCAGCACGGTCTGCCGAGCGGTCTGGATGTACTCGGCGCGCAGGGCGTCACGTTCTTCGGTGGAACGCACCGCGAACACCGAGATCACCGCACCGGCCACCAGCGCGAGAGCGAGGATGGTCGAGGCGGCGACGGCGAGGATGCGGGCGGCCGAACGGCGGGGGCGCTTGTCATCGGCGGAGTTCGAGTCGGCCGCGCCCGAGGACGCCTTGTCCAGCTTCACGGTGTCGGCGTCGGCCTGCGCCGAAGCCGTGTTCAGCTTCACCGTGTTGGCATCCGGCTCGACGGTGCCGGCATCCTTCTTCGCCATGCCAGTGCTCAGCTTGACGGTGTCAGCATCAGCCTTCTCCGCCTCGGTGCTCAGCTCGAGAGTGTCAGCATCGGATTTCGCCGTGTCGGAGCTCAGCTTGACCGTGTCAGCATCCGCCTTGGCCGTGTCGGAGCTCGGCGCGACTGTGTCCGCGGCCGACTCGGCCGCGCTCGCCTCCACCTTCACCGTGTTCGCATCGGCGCCACCGGCCCCCGCAACCACCCCCGTGTCCGTCTTGTCCGGTTCCTCCCCCCGAACATGGGCAGAGCCCGGTACGGCAGTACCGGGCTCGACCGCATCGCTGCGGTCCGGATCCGAGGCCGATAGCGCCTCGTTGCGCACCTCGTCGATCGGCGGGCCCGCGGAACGGCTCGCGCGCCGACGAGTCCGGCTGTTGTTCTTTTCGCTCATCGTTGCTGCTCCTCGAACATCGCTTGCCAACTCGACGGGACCGTTCCCGATCCGCCAGGTTCGATATTTCCCTGCCGGTAGGTGCGGCCGTCGGTGCCGATATAGACGCCCGTGCCCGGATCGTAGGACCTGGCGGCGGCGGGCGTGGTCATTGCGCCCGATCCCACCGACGGCGCACCGGCCGGGGCCGAGCCCGGGATCAGCGGCGCCGAGGCGGGGGCGACGGGCTGCGGCGGGCCGAAGGGCGGGTTGTTGCCTTCCGGAACGTACCCGGTGCGGCACAGCTCCGGCGAGGGCGCCCGCCGTCCGGGGAACTCCGCGCAGGGGGTGTTGCGGATGCCGCGCACCGCGACCGGGGAATCCTGCGGAACCTTGCAGTACAGGCCGGACGGCGTGTCGATCGGGCTGGTATCGGCCGGTGAACGCCGCTGGTCCGGCGGCAGGAATCCGGTGGTGCACGGCGGTGGATCATTGAGCGTCGTCATGAAGTCGACCATGGCGCCGTACTCCAGCGGCCCGCGGATCGAGGTCAGCAGGGCCGCGACCAGCGGCGGGTAGACGACGAGGATCTGCTCGACGCCCGCGTGGTAGGTGACCGCGACCTGGCCGAGGCTCACCAGATTGGCCAGCAGCAGCGGCAGGGTCGGGCGCAGCGAGTCGAACTGGTTGGTGACGGTCTCCAGCGCGGCCGGCCCGTCGCGCAGGATATTGCGCAGCGCCGGATCGTGTTCGCGCAGTTGATCGGTCACCGTGGCCAGGTCGGCGGTCCAGGAGCGGATGGCGTCCTCGGAGCGGACCTGGGTGTCCAGCAGCGGGCCGATCTGTTCGATCAGCTGCTTGGTCGGCTCGGCGCTGTCCTTGGCTTCCTGCACCAGCAGGGCCGCCGAGTCGATGAAGCGTTGCAGGTCCGGGCCGGCGCCGTTGAATGCGCGGAACGCCTCGTCGATCACCTGACGCAGCCGGGTGTCGGCGACGCTGGACAGCAGCCGGTCCGTCTGGTCGAGCAGCGCACCGACGTCCTGCGGGAGCTTGGTCCGCTCCACCGGAATCACGCTGCCGTCGTAGAGGTTTCCGTCACCGCCGTCTTCGAGCGGCACCAGGTCGACGTACTGTTCGCCGATCGCCGACACACTGCGCACCCAGGCCTCGGAGTCGCTGGGGATCTTGTAGTCGCTGTCGATGGACAGATCCGCCTCCACGCCTTCGGGCGTCAGCCGGACCTCGGTCACCTTGCCGACGTTCGTGCCACGGAAGGCCACGTTCGCCTGCTGGTACAGCCCACCGGTCGCCTCGAGTTGCACGGTGACCTTGTAGCGGCCGATCCCGAGCATCGCGGGCACCCCGATGTAGGTGCCGCCCATGACGACCAGGCCGATCACGGTGAGTACGGAGAAGATCGCCAGCTGGATCTTGACGAATTTGGTGAGCGTCACCGCCCCTGTCCCCCTTCCGGCGCGGGTGCCGGTGCGGCCGCGCCGGGCAGCGGCACGGTCAGCCCGGGAATGGCGGGCAGGCCGGGAATCGGCGGCAGCCCGGGGATGGTCGGTGCGGGCCCGCCGGGTTGACCGGCCGGCGGCTGCATCGGCGTGGTCAGCGGATTACCTTGCTGCCCAGCGGTATCCGGGGCGAAGGTGCCGAGCACGCCTTCCACACCGCCGAACCGGCCGCCCAGCGGGGTTCCGGTGAGGAAGTTGGAGTCCAGGCGTTTGCCGGTCATATCCACGGTCATGAACAGGTTGAGGTAGTCGCCCTTGATGGCGTTGCCGAGGTTCTTCATCGGGAACGGGAACGTCAACGCGATCTTCAACGCCTCGGTGAGGTTGTTGCCGGTGTCGGCCAAGGTTTGCAGTACCGGGCCGAGCGCGGCGAGATTCGCCTTCAGGTTGTCGCCGGCGTTGTCGATGATCCGCTGGGTGACGTCGCTGAGGTCGCCGAGCGCGGTGAGCGTATGGGTGATGTTCTCCCGGCGATCGGCCAGCACGGTCAGCGCCGGATGGATCTGCTCGATGGCGTCGGCCACCAGATCCTTCTGCTGGTTCAGCTGGCCGCCGAGGCGGTCCAGCCCGGCCATCGCGGCGATGATGTCGTTGGTCTGCGATTGCAGGTTGGTGGTCAGCTCGTTGAGTTGCGGTAGCAGATCGCGGATTTCGTCCTCGTTGCCGACGAAGGCCGCGTTCAGTTCCCGGGTGATGGTCTCCAGCTGGGAGATACCGCCACCGTTGAGCACCACCGACAGCGAGGACAGCACCTGCTCGGTGGTCGGGTAGGCCCCGGCGCGGTCGAGCGGGATCAGGTCGCCGTCGCTGAGCCGTCCCTGCGGCGCCATGTCCGGCGGCGGGCCGAGCTCCACGTGGTTGCTGCCGAGCAGACTGGTCTGCCCGATCTTGGCGACCGCGTTGGCGGGCAGCACCACATCGGGATTGAGCGAGACGGTGACCAGCGCGTGCCAGTCCTCCACTTCGATCCCGGTGACGGTGCCGACCGCGACGTCGCCGACGCGGACCGGCGAATTACGCGTCAGCGTGGTGACATTCGGCATCTGGATGCGCACCTGATACGCACCCTCGCCGGTGCCTTCGTTACCGGGCATGGGCAGCGAGTTCAGCCCGTCCCACGAACATCCGGTGACGCCGAGCGCCATGGTGAGTCCGACCGCGACGGCCGCGGTGCGGCGCATCGCGCGCTCGCGCGATGGCGTAGACCGTTCACCGCGCACCGTTGGTTTGCGCATCATCGCCCTCCTCCCGGCGCCGGCGGCGCGGGCAATCCCGGAATGGCCAGCCCGGCGATCCCGCTGGGCACCGTCACCGGCGCGGGGCCGCGAGCTGGGGCCGGACCCTGGGTCTGCTGGGTGCCCGCCAGCGACTCCGGGCTGAACACCAGCTGGTCCGGGAACGCGGTGACACCGGTGGCCGGATTGGCCAGCAGCGGCGGGTAGTTCATCGCGAGCGACTTCAGCACCGGCGCCAGGAACTCCGCGCACAGGGCGGCGCTCTGATCGGAGTTGTAGCCCTCGCGCGCCTGCACCGAGCCACACAGGAAGCTGAGCGGGTCCGCGGTGTTGTTCAACGAGATGGCCCCGGTCAGCGTGCCCTGTGCGGGCTTGTAGATCTGATAGAAGTTCACCAGCGCGGTCGGCCCGGAGTGCAGCGCCTGTTCCAGCTCGGGGCGCTTGTCGACCAGGATCTGGGTGGCGTCGGCGAGCTTCTGCACGCCTTCGGTGAGTTCGGCGCCGCTGCCGTCGAGGAAGCGTTTGACGTCGGCGACGGCGATATCCAGGTTGTCCAGGCCCGCGCCGAGATCATTGGACACGCCCGCCAGCACCGACGACACCGAGGCGAGCCTGCCGCCGAACTGCACGATCTGCTCATTGCTCGCCGAGAGCACCTCGACGAAATGTTGCAGGTTGCGGACGGTGCCGAACAGGTCGGTGCGACCATCCGAGAGCGTGGTCAGCGTCGCCGACAGCTCCCGCAGCGTCTCCCGGAACCGGTCGCCGTTGCCGTCGAGGTTCTCCGCGGCGGTGTCGACGAAGCGGCCGAACGACCCCTGCTGGTCCTCCCCGACCGGCCCGAGAGCCGTTGCCAGCTTGGACAATTCGGCCTTGATGTCATCCCACTCCACCGGGACGGCGGTGCGTTCGATGCCGATGGTGGCACCGTCTTCCAGCTTCGGTCCCTCGGTGTAGGCCGGGGCGATCTGGATGAAGCGGGCCGCGACCAGCGACGGCGCGATGATCACCGCACGCGAGTCGGCGGGCAGGTCGATACCGCGGTCGATGGTCATCTCCACCTTGACCTGGTCGGCGCTCGGTTCGATCGAGTCGATGCTGCCGACCTTGACGCCGAGCACCCGCACGTCGTCACCGGCATAGAGGCCGCTGGTGGAGGTGAAGTAGGCGGTGATGTTCGTCTTGCCGATCCGGTTCAGCGCGGTGTAGCCGGCGAACACCACCAGCGCGGCGACGAGCACCGCGGCGGCGACGAACACCCATCGGGGCAGACGGCGAATTCTCGATGTCATCGCGGCGGCTCCTGGATCGCGGGTCCGATGGACGGCATCGGGTCGAAGTACCCGCGCAACGATTCGGGCAGGTTCTGCGGCCAGACCAGCGAATCCACCAGGATCTGCAAGCCGGGGCTGGTCGCGTTGACGACGTAGGCCTGGAAGTACGGGCCGCTGCCGACCTGCTCGCCGAGCGCCGCCGCGAACGGGCCGAGTCCGTCGAGCGCCTGGGAGATGTTGTCCCGGTTGCGCTGGAGCAGGTCGAGCACCGAATTCAGCTTGTCCAGCGCCGGTTGCAGCTGGGCCTCGTTGTCGGCCACCAGACCCGACAGCTGCTGGGCCAGACCGTTGACGTAGACGATCAGCTGGCTGATGGCGGTGCGCCGCCGGTCCAGCTCGCCGAGCAGCTCGTTGCCATCCAGCAGCAGGGCGTTGAGCTGGGTCGCCCGGTCGGACAGGATCTTGGTGACGTTCTGCGCCCGCCTCAGCAGATCCGACAGCGCCTGGTCGCGGGTGTTGATGGTGCGCGAGAGCGCGGTGATGCCGTCGAGCGCGTTGCGCAGCGGCTCCGGGGTGTCGGCGAAGGTGGCCGAGAGCGCGTCGAGGGTCTGGTCGACCCGGTCCATGTCCAGGCCGCCGACGGTATCGGCGAGATCGCCGAGCGCCTCGTTGAGCGAGTACGGCGAGGTGGTGCGATCCAGCGGAATGGTGTCGTCGACGCGCAGCGCGCCCGGGCCGTTCGGGGTGACCTCGAGCGATTTGCGGCCGAGCACGGTGTTGGTCTTGATCGCCGCGGAGGTCTTGTCGCCGAGCACGATGGATTCGTTCAGCGAGAAGGTCACCAGCACCTTCGCACCGTCCAGCTCCACGTCCTCGACCTGACCGGATCGCACACCGGCCACCTGGACGTCATCGCCCGGCACCAGCCCGCCGGCATCGGCGAAGAACGCGGTGAAGGTGGCGCCGGAGCGGATGAACGGCAACCGGTCGAACTGGAGCGCAGACAGCGCGACCGTCACCGCGAGCACCAGACCGACGACACCGACCGTTGTTGCGGGCGTTGACTTCTCACTCATTCGCTCGCACACCTTCCGGTATCCTGCCCGCCCGGGAAGACCACCTTCATGGGCTTGCCGTCCGGACCGTCGACGAGGAAGTTGGTCTCGCAGACATACAGCTGCAGGAACGATCCGTAGGAACCGATGCGGATCAACTGCTTGTAGGTCTCGGGCAGCCGCTCCAGCACCCACTGCACGGTGTCGGAACCGTTGTTGACATTGGTGGCGACCCGGTCGATCTGCGCGACGGTGTTCTTCAGGTCCGGGCGTGCTTGGGCGAGCAGATCGGTGAGGTCACCGGTGGCGCCGGCGATCCGCGGCAGCGCGGCACCGATCGGATCGCGATCAGCGGCCAATCCGCTGACCAGCCGCTGCAATTCGTTGATCGTGGTGGTGAACTGCTCGTCGCGCTCGTCGATGGTGGCCAGTACGGCGTTGAGGTTGTCGATCACGCTGCCGATCAGGGCATCGCGGTCGGCCAGCGTCTTGGCGAAGGAGCCGCCGCTGTTGAGCAGCGACACCAGCGTCCCGCCC
Source organism: Nocardia cyriacigeorgica (assembly GCF_005863245.1). Taxonomy (GTDB): domain Bacteria; phylum Actinomycetota; class Actinomycetes; order Mycobacteriales; family Mycobacteriaceae; genus Nocardia; species Nocardia cyriacigeorgica_C. The sequence continues at coordinate 655,725 of NZ_VBUT01000001.1, forward strand.
TGCCCCTGGAACACCTGGAGCAGGGCGTTGGTCAGATCGTTGACCTGCGCCGGATCCAGGCCGCGCAGCAGCGGTTTGAAGCCGCCGAGCAGCATGTCCAGGTCGAGCGCGGGTGCGGTCTGCTCCAGGCCGATGGTGCTGCCCTCGGGCAGGATGTCCGCCGAACCCGGGCCCTCCAGCAGCTCGAGGTAGCGGTCGCCGACCAGGTTCTCGTACCGGATGGTGGCGCGAGTGCTGCTGTAGAGCTTGAACGTCCGGTCGACGTCGAATTCGACGTGCGCCAGATTGTCCTTGCCGACTTCCACCGACGTCACCGAACCCACCGGGACGCCCGCGATGCGCACCTTGTCGCCGGGCAACATGCCCGACGCGCTGGTGAACACGGCGTTGTAACCGTATTCCCTGGAGAAGCGCACCTCACTGAAGACGATCACCAGACCGGTGAAGATCAGCGTCATCACCAGCGTGAAAATGCCCAGCTTGACTTTCGTTGCGGTATTCCTCACGGCTGACGCACCCCTGGAAGCCCGGCGAACAGAATCTGGAAAACCTTGGGCGCGTTGATCGTGAGCTGCGTCGACGGCGCGTACGGCGCACCCTCGGAGGTATCGGTGACGACGTAGTCAGCGTGGCTACCCGGTTCCCGGTCCACGGTGCCCGCGCAGCGCGGTCCGCCGGTGGCATTCACCTTCGGCAGATCCTCCGGGTAGGTGTAGGCGGTCTGGCCGTACATGAAGCTCGAATTGAGCCCGACGCCCGGCTGAAGTCCACCGAAGACCGCCTCACCTAACGGCAACGCCTTGCCGAGGCCGAGGATCAGGCACGACAGCGCGGGCCGGTACTCGTAGAGCAGTTCGCTCGTAGGCCGCAGCAGCTCCATTGCGGTAACCAGCGGCTGTTCGTTCTCGCGCATGGCCGAGCCCACGGTATCGGCCAGGCCGGTCAGATTCGCCAGCAGTTCGTCCACCCCCGCGGTCTCGTCGACGATGGTGCCGCTGGTGACGATGGCGTTGTCGACCGTGCGCAGCAGATCGCCGACGGTATCGGCGTAGATAGTGGTGACCTGTGCGGTGGTGGCCAGATCCCGTTGCAGCGTGGGCAGGCTGGGGTTGATGTCGCGCAGGTAGGCCTCACTGTTGACGAGCAGATCGCCCAGCTTCTCACCACGGCCCTGCAAAGCGGTGCCGAGCCCGGCCAGCGTGGCATTGAGCTTTTCCGGCTCGACCTGGGCCAGCACATCGGACAGATGCTGGAACAGCGTGTTGAACTCGACGGTCACCTTGCTCGCCGCCACCGTCGCACCGGGCTTCAGCGACTCCGACGAAGGCTCCTCGGGCACGGTGAAGTTCACGTACTTGGCGCCGAAGACCGTGGTCGAGCGGATGTCCACGCCTGCATTGGCGGGCACCAGCTTCAATTGATCCGGGTTCAACGCCAGATTGATGGTCGCGCCGTCGTCGCCGAGCTCGATATCGGAGACCCGGCCGATCTCGACGCCGCGCACCTTGACCTTCGCGTCCGGGTCGAGCACCAGGCCGCTGCGCGGCGCCTTCACGGCCACCGCGACGGTCTGGTTGAATCCGCCGACGAACATGATCATCGACACGGTCACCACCGCGACCATGAACAGCACGAGCCCGAGCCCGGCCAGTTTCAGTCCCAGCGGGCCGCGCAGCCGTGCCGCGAGACCCGAGGACCGCCCCGAAGTTTTCGTGTTCACCATGCCGCTATCCGGAGAGGTTGAAGTTGCCGGAAGTGCCGTAGATGGCCAGCGAGACCAGCAGCGTCACCGTGACCACCGCGACCAGGGAGGCGCGCACCGCGTTACCCACCGCGACACCGACGCCCACCGGACCGCCCGCGGCGTGGAAGCCGTAGTAGGTGTGGATCATCATCACCGCGACCGCCATCAAGATCGCCTGCACGAACGACCACAGGATGTCGCTCGGGATCAAGAAGGTGGAGAAGTAGTGGTCGTAGACGCCGGCGGACTGCCCGTAGATCACCACCGTCGCGAACCGGCTGGCGACGAACGAGGCGATCACCGCGAGTGAGTACAGCGGGATGATCGCGATCATCCCGGCCAGCACCCGCGTGCCCACCAGGTACGGCACCGGCCGGATGCCCATGGATTCGAGCGCGTCGATCTCCTCGGCCACCCGCATCGCACCCAGCTGCGCGGTCGAACCGGCGCCGATGGTGGCGGCCAGGCCGATACCGGAGATCACCGGCGCCGCGATGCGCACATTGATGAAGGCGGCGAAGAAGCCGGTCAGTGCCTCGACGCCGATATTGCCGAGTGAGCTGTAGCCCTGCACCGCGATGGTGCCGCCGGTGAACAGCGTCAGGAACCCGACGATCACCACGGTGCCGCCGATGACGGCCAGCGCGCCGGTGCCCATGCTGATCTCGGCGATGAGCCGGATGGTCTCGGTGCGGTAGTGCACCAGCGCCTTCGGCATAGAACCGATCGCACGACCGTAGAACACGGCCTGCTGGCCGAGTTCGTCGATCGAGTTCGACATCCGGCGTACCCGCCGCACCAAGCGGGGGAACCGGGACTGGATCACGAACGCCATCGGATCACCGCACCGCGAACTTGATGCCGACGGCGGTGACGACGACGTTCACCACGAACAGCGCCATGAACGCGAACACCACGGTCTGGTTCACCGCATCACCGACACTCTTGGGTCCGCCTTTGACGTTGAGCCCGAGATAGCAGGCCACCAGGCCGGCGATCAGGCCGAACAGGCCCGCCTTGACCTCGGAGATGATCAGCTCGGGCAGGTTGGTGAGCAGGGTGATCCCGTTGACGAAGGCGCCCGGATTCACATCCTGGAGCAGCACCGAGAACAGGAACCCGCCGAGGATGCCGATGGTGCACACCAGGCCGTTGAGCAACAGCGCCACGAACATCGACGCGAGCACGCGCGGAACCACCAGTCGCTGGACCGGGTCGATGCCGAGCACCTTCATCGCGTCGATTTCCTCGCGAATGGTGCGCGCGCCGAGGTCGGCGCAGATGGCGGTGGCGCCCGCGCCTGCCACGATGAGCACGGTGACGATCGGGCCGACCTGGGTCACCGCGCCGAAGGCGGCGCCCGCGCCGCTGAGGTCGGCCGCGCCGATCTCGCGCAACAGGATGTTCAGCGTGAAGCTCACCAGCACGGTGAAAGGTATGGCTACCAGCAGGGTCGGCACGATCGAGACTCGCGCGATGAACCAGGACTGGTCGACGAACTCGCGTGCCTGGAAGGGCCGGCGCATGCTGGCACGCGCCACTTCCGCCGTGAGGTCGAAGAACCCGCCGACCGCCCGCAATGGCACGGCAAGGACCTCGTTCATCGGCGATCCTCCTTGCCTGACTACTGGTCCCGCTGACGGACGCGACGGCCGTAACCGTCCCGCGCCCCGGACAAGTAGAACATGTTCACTAAGACTCTGTGGGGCTTTTGGCCCCATTTGAACTGCTATTTCGATCCAATCTCAGACAGCAAGATTGGAACCTGGTTCATACGTGTTGAGCATCACTGTTGTGAGTCCCGGCACATACGATCCCCATGTCTACCAACTGCTGGACGACCGATCAACTCTTGGACGGCCGTTCAGGAAGCGGTCGAGCGGACGGACGGGCAACGGGGCTGGTCAGCCCAGTTCGTGTAGCGACGTTGCAGAAAAGGTACGACCTTCCGGCCGCTGGGCGAAGTACCCGCTCAGCGTGGCGGCCAGATCGCCGGTCGACCACTGCTCACCCGTCGCGTCGAAGCGCTGCTCGACTTCCGGCGCCGCCATCAGCGCGACCATCGGCCCGTACACCACGAACACCTGTCCGTTGACGGCTTCGGCCGCGGGCGAGGACAGATAGGCCACCAGTCGCGCGACATGATCGGGCGAGAGCGGATCGACCGCACCCTCGGGCGCGTCCTTGAACACAGCCTCGGTCATCGCGGTCCTGGCCCGCGGGCAGATCGCGTTGGCCCGCACGCCGAAGCGCGAGAGCGCGCGCGACGCCGACAACGTCAGCGCGGTGATGCCCGCCTTGGCCGCGCCGTAGTTCGCCTGCCCTTCCGGACCGAGCAGACCGGCCTCGGAGGAGGTGTTGACAATGCGGCCGTACACCGGCGCGCCCGCTTCTTTGGACTTGCCGCGCCAGTACGCGCCCGCGTTGCGGCAGAGCAGGAAATGGCCGCGCAGATGAACGGCGATCACCGCGTCCCAGTCCTCGTCGGACATATTGAACAGCATCCGGTCGCGGGTGATGCCCGCGTTGTTGACCACGATGTCGAGCCCGCCGAAGGCCTCGGTGGCGGTGCGGATCAGTTCGTCGGCGGTGGACCGCTCGGCGACGCTGCCCGCGACGAACTCCGCTTTCGCACCCAGTGCGCGAATCTCGGCCATGGTCTGGGCCACGGCCTCGGAATCGGCCAGGTCGTTGACGACGACCGAGGCGCCGGCGCCCGCGAGTGCCAGCGCCTCGGCGCGACCGAGGCCGGCACCCGCCCCGGTCACGATCGCAACACGTCCGGCAAGGCTCACATCGTTATCGTTCACCGGGCCGACTTTAGAACGTGTTCCAGTTCACGGCAAGAGCCGATTACAACAATTTCAGCGCCGCTTTCGGGCATTGCGCTACCGCGTCCTCCACCTCGGCGAGGCGATCGGCGGGCACTTCACCCTCGGCAATGTGCAGCACGTCTTCGTCATCGAGTTCGAAGACGTCGGGGGCGATTCCGACACAGATTCCGTTCGCTTCGCACTGGTCGAGATCAACAACGACCTTCATCAGAACTCCTTCACCGCGGCTGTCGCCGAAGAGTAACAAGCCGATGCCGCCGCGCGGGCGGACATCGAGTGGATCCACTATCAATACTGGAACATGTTTCAGTCGATATGCAATGATCGAAACGCCGGTTTCCTATCCGGGTGTCCCTATTCGATGAATGAAGGCCCGAGGTAACGCCCATGCGCATCGCCTACACGCCGCAGCAGCAACAGCTACGAGCGGAGCTGCGCGACTACTTCGCCACGCTGATCACCCCCGAACGCCGCGCCGCGCTCAGCGCGCAGACCGGCGAATACGGGCAGGGCAACGTCTACCGCGAGGTCGTGCGGGAGATGGGCCGCGACGGCTGGCTGGCGCTGGGCTGGCCCACGGAGTTCGGCGGCCAGGACCGGCCGATGCTGGACCAGCTGATCTTCACCGACGAGGCGGCCATCGCGGGCGCGCCGGTGCCGTTCCTGACCATCAACTCCGTCGCGCCGACCATCATGCATTACGGCAGCGAGGAACAGAAGAAATTCTTCCTGCCCAAGATCGCGGCCGGTGAGCTGCACTTCTCCATCGGCTACTCCGAGCCGGGCGCGGGCACCGACCTGGCCTCGCTGCGCACCACCGCGGTGCGCGACGGCGACGAATACGTCATCAACGGGCAGAAGATGTGGACCAGCCTCATCGCCTACGCCGACTACGTCTGGCTGGCCTGCCGCACCGATCCGACGGCCAAGAAGCACAAGGGCATCAGCATGCTCATCGTGCCGACCGACGCCGAGGGCTTCTCCTGGACGCCGGTGCACACCATGGCCGGACCCGACACCAGCGCCACCTACTACCAGGACGTGCGGGTACCGGTGACCGCCCTGGTTGGCAAGGAGAACGGTGGCTGGCCGCTGGTCACCAACCAGCTCAACCACGAGCGGGTCGCGCTCACGTCTTCCGCGCCGCTGGCGCTGGCGCTGCGCCAGACCGTCGAGTGGGCGCGCGAGACCAAATCCTCGGACGGTTCGCGGGTGATCGACCGCGAATGGGTGCGGTTGAACCTGGCCAAGGTGCACGCCAAGGTCGAATACCTGAAGCTGCTGAACTGGGAGATCGCCAGCCGCGCCGACGCGGGCGGTGACGCCGCACCGCGGCCGTGGGACGCCTCGGCCTGCAAGGTGTACGGCACCGAATTGGCCACCGAGGCCTACCGGCTGCTGATGGAGGTGCTCGGACCGCAGGCCTACCTGCGCCAGGACTCCCCCGGTTCGGTGCTGCGCGGACGGCTGGAGCGGATGCACCGGGCCGCGCTGATCCTGACCTTCGGCGGCGGCACCAACGAGGTCCAGCGCGACATCATCGCCATGACCGCGCTGAAGCAGCCCGCCGCCGCCCGCTGAGACCGGATTTCGAAAGCAGGAACTCACCATGGATTTCACCCCTACCGAGGCACAGGGCGATCTGGCCCGGCTGACCGGCGAGGTGTGCGCCAAGCTGGTCACCGACGACCGGCTGCGCGAACTCGACACCGCGGAGGTGCGCTTCGACGAACCGCTGTGGCAGTCGCTGGCCGAGACCGGTGTGCTCGCCGCCGCCCTGCCGGAGGCCGTGGGCGGCAATGACTTCGGCGTGCTCGAACAAACCTCGATCCTGCGCGAACTCGGCCGGTACGTGGCGGCCGTGCCGTATCTGTCCTCGATCGTGCTCGGGGCGGGTGCGCTGGCGCGGTACGGCTCTTCCGAGCAGCGCGAGCTCGCCCGGCAGGCCGGGGCCGGCGAGCTGATCCTCACCGCCGCGCTGACCGAGGAACACAACTGGGACACCGCGACCCCGGACACCACCGCCACCGAAGCCGCCGACGGCTGGCGGGTCACCGGCGCCAAGACCACCGTCCCGGTCGCCGACCGCGCGCACCGGATCCTGGTGCCCGCCACCGTGTCCGGGCAGACCGCGGTGTTCCTGGTCGATCCGTCGCACTCGTCGGTGCAGGTGAGCGCTCAGCAGGTGGTCGACCGCAGCGCGGAGTACCTGGTGGAGTTCACCGAGTCCCCTGCCGAACTGCTCGGCACCCTGGACACCGGCGCCGAGATCGTGGACTGGCTGCTGCTGCGCGCCTGGCTCGGGCTCAGCGCCCAGCAGCTCGGCACCCTCGAACGAGCCCTGGAACTGGTGGCCGAGTACGCCCGCGAACGCGAGCAGTTCGGCAAGGCCATCGGCAGCTTCCAGGCCGTGGCCCAGCGCCTGGCCGACGCCTACATCGACGTCGGCGGCCTGCGCCTGACCGTCACCCAGGCCGCCTGGCAGCTCTCCGAGGACCTGCCCGCGGGCCCCGCCGTGCACACCGCCAAGTTCTGGGCCGCCGAAGCCGGCCACCGCGTCGCCCACACCGTCGTCCACGTGCACGGCGGCGTCGGCATCGACCGCGACCACATCGTGCAGAATTACTTCACCGCCGCGAAGCACAACGAATTCGCCCTCGGCCCAGCCCCCGACCACCTGCTCCCCATCGCCGAGCACCTGGCCGACTCGGCCTGAGCCACCCCGAAACGACATCGGCCCGCCGGACATCATCCGGCGGGCCGATCTCGTGCGCTCTACTGCTCACCTCAGGCGGTCGTTCAGTTCCTGACCGACGCTGAAGACATACGTTGCCGCCTCGTCGAACAGCCGCTCCCGCTCGGTGATGGCTGCCGCCGCGTCCTCGTCGTCGAATGGCAAGGGGCGCACCGCCGAATTGCGATGCGCCCTCACCGTCAGTCGTCGAGAAACTATTTGCTGCTCGCCTCGGCGTGCTCGTCGGCGGGGCGGGCTTCGGTCTGCGCCTTGGCCCAGCGGTAGTCGGGCTTGCCGGCGGGGGAACGCTTGATCTCGTCGACGAACCAGAGGCTGCGCGGCATCTTGTAGGACGAGACCTCCTTGGTCAGGACCGGGCGCAGCTCCTCCAGGGTGGGGCGCTTGTCGCCGCGACACTGGATTACGGCGGCGACCCGCTGGCCCCAGCGCTCGTCCGGCACACCGACGACGAGGGCGTCGAAGATCTCTGGATGGGTCTTGAGGGCGCCCTCGACCTCCTCCGGGTAGATCTTCTCGCCGCCGCTGTTGATGCTCACCGAACCACGGCCGAGCATGGTGACGGTGCCGTCCTCCTCGACGCGGGCGTAGTCACCCGGAATCGAGTAGCGGACCCCGTTGAACTCCTTGAACGTCGCGGCCGTCTTGACCGGGTCGTTGTAGTAGCCGAGCGGGATATGGCCCTTGCGGGCGAGCATGCCGACCTTGCCCGAACCCGGCTCGACCGGGTTGCCGTCCTCGTCGAGCACCTCGGTGGAGGCATCGATCTTCACCCGGGGGCCGCCGGTGTGCGTCGCCCCCTTGGCCGCGATGGCCAAACCGCCGAACCCGGTCTCCGAGGAGCCGATCGAGTCGGTGATGACGGTGGTCGGCAACAGTTCCAGGTACTGGTCCTTGAGCGTCGGCGAGAACAGCGCGGCGCTGCTGGCCATCGCCCACAGATTCGAATGCTTGTACGGCTCACCGGTTTCCGGGTTGCCCTCGCGCAGCGCGTCCAGCATCGGACGCGCCATCGCGTCGCCGGTAATAAAGATCATGTTCACGCCGTGCCGGTCGATCGCCTGCCACACGCTGTGCCCGCTGAACTCCGGCAGCATGACGGTCTTGCCGCCGTCGAACAGGCCGTGGAAGGTGGCGGCCTGCGAGCCCCCGTGGATCATCGGCGGGATCGGGTAGCGCACCATCGCGGCACCGGCGGCGCCGTTCTTGGCCTGGGTCCATTCGTCTTCGATCTTCTCGCCGGTGCCGAAGTTGGTGCCGCCGCCGAGCACCCGCCACCAGTCTTCCTGGCGCCACATCACGCCCTTGGGCATGCCGGTGGTCCCGCCGGTGTAGAGCATGAAGATGTCGTCGGGGGAACGTTCACCGAAGTCGCGCGCGCCCGAGCTACCGGCGAGGGCGGCCTCGTATTCGACCGAATCCGCCGCGAGCGGCACCTGTCCGGCGGTATCGTCGTCGACCACGATCACGGTCTTCAACTTCGGCACATTCGGCCGCACGGCGGTCACCTTGTCGGTGTAGCGACGCTCGTGGATCAACGCCACCATGTCCGAATCATCGAAGATATATTGCAACTCGTTCTCGACGTAACGGAAGTTCACGTTGACCATCACCGCGCGCGCCTTGAACACCGCGACCATCGACTCGACGGCCTCGATCGTGTTGCGCGAGTAGATGCCCACCTTGTCACCCGGCTGGACACCCTGTTCTCGCAGGTAATGGGCTAGCTTGTTGGTCCGCTCCTCCAACTGCGCATAGGTGACCTCGCGAACGTCGTCGACCAGTGCGACGCGATCGGGCATGAGGTCGATGGTGTGCTCGATGAGGTCCGCTATGTTGTAGCTCACAGACCTAAAAATAGAACGTGTTACTGTTCCTGACAAGGGTGCCTTTTCACACCACGTCCTCGAGCCAGGAGATTTCCGCGATGCCGCACTGCCTCGTCGAGAAGCGCGACCACGTTCTCATCGTCACCATGAATCGCCCGGAAGCGAAGAACGCCCTCTCGGGCGAGATGATGGCGATCATGCGCGACGCCTGGGATCAGGTCGACAACGATCCCGATATCCGGGTCGCGATCCTCACCGGCGCGGGCGGCGCGTTCTGCGCGGGCGCGGATCTGAAGGCGATGACCTCCCAGCATCCCGGCGATTCGTTCTCCGGCGGCGGCTGGGACCTGTCGAAGATCGAAGCACTGCTCAAGGGCCGCAGGCTCACCAAGCCGCTGATCGCCGCGGTCGAGGGCCCGGCCATCGCGGGCGGCACCGAGATCTTGCAGGGCACCGACATCCGGGTGGCCGGTGAGAGCGCGAAATTCGGTGTGTCCGAGGCGCGTTGGGGGCTGTTCCCGCTGGGCGGCTCGGCCGTGCGGCTGGTGCGCCAGATTCCCTACACCGTCGCCGCCGACATCCTGCTCACCGGACGCCACGTCACCGCGGCCGAGGCCAAGGAGATCGGCCTGATCGGACACGTGGTGCCGGACGGGACCGCGCTCGACAAGGCGCTGGAACTGGCGGGGCTGATCGCCGCCAACGGCCCGCTGGCGGTGCAGGCGATCCTGAAGACCATCCGCGACACCGAGGCCATGCCGGAGAACGACGCCTTCAAGATCGATGCCGAACTCGGCATGGCGGTGTTCAAGTCGGCCGACGCCAAGGAGGGGCCGAAGGCCTTCGCCGAGAAGCGTAAGCCCACGTTCTCCGGCAAGTAGCCGCTCATGAAACGACAGAACGTCCCCGGCGTGCTCGACGCGCCGGGGACGTTCCGCTGTCTGCGCTCAGGTGCTGTCCGTGCTCAGTTGGCGCCGGGGTAGTCCATCCAGAACGGCTCCCACTGGTGACCGTCGGGGTCGAGGAAGGTGCGCCCGTGCATGCCGACCTCGGCTTCCTGGGCGCGCTTGTCCTCGTTGACCTCTTCCCGGCCGCCCGCCGCCACCGCGGCGTTGGTCAGCTGGTCGACTTCCTGCGCACTGCCGAGCGAGAGCGCGTAGCCGGCAGCGGCGGTGGCCGCGGTGTCGGCGATCGGGCGCTTGGTGAAGGTGGCGAAGTACTCCCGGGTCAGCAGCATCAGGCAGATGTTGTCGTCGATCACGATGCAGGCGGCGTTCTGATCGGTGAAGTCCTGGTTGACCTTCCAGCCGAGCGCCTCGTAGAAGCTCTTGGACCGCTCCAGGTCGGTCACGGGGAGATTGATGAAGATCATCTTGCTGCTCATTGTCTTTTCGGCCTCTCGGTCGGTGTGTGCTTATCGCTTCACCCATAGAGACGGGGCCGGTTCCGGAAACTCATCGCGGCCGTAGAATCCAGTTCGGCGACGTCGTATCCGTCACCTGCGGTACTGGTGCGATTCCTGTGGCTGACGTGGTCTTTCCGTCGGCAAACGATCACCGCGACATCTGTTTGTTGTCGGTGGCTTGTGCCACAGTGGCATCCATGAGCGAGATGACGGGCACCGCCACGGCGGAAGTCATGGAATCCTTCGAGGTACACCGCCGCGAGTTGTGCGCCTACGCCTACCGCATGCTCGGTTCCTCGTTCGAGGCCGAAGACGCGGTCCAAGAAACCTTCACCCGTGCCTGGAAGGCCTACGACAGCTTCGAGGGCCGGGCCAGCCTGCGATCGTGGCTGTACCGCATCGCCACCAACGTCTGCCTGGACATGCTCGACGGTCCGCAGCGCCGGGCCCGGCCGATGGATCTGTCGGGGCCGTCGAGCCCGGAGTCGCCGCTGTCGGCGCCGCAGCCGGACTACGTGTGGGTCGAGCCGATCCCCAACGCGCTCGCCTTCGGAGCGGATCCGGCCGACCACGCCACCGCCAAGGACACGCTGCGGCTGGCCTTCGTCGCCGCCTGTCAGCACCTGCCCGCCACCCAGCGCGCCATCCTGATCATGCGCGAGGTGCTGCGCTTTTCCGCCAGCGAGACCGCCGAGGCCCTCACCATGTCGCCGGCCTCGGTGAACAGCGCTTTGCAACGCGCCCGCGCCACCATGTCCAAGGTCCAGCCCGCGGTCACCGACACCTACGACGAGACCGATGAGGATCAGCGCAGACTCGTCGACGATTTCGTCAAGGCCTTCGAGTCCTACGATATGGACACCCTCACCACGCTGCTGAAAACCGATGTGGCGCTGTCCATGCCGCCGCTCGAGTTCTGGGTGTCCGGCCCGGCCAATGTCGCGGAGTTCATGCTCGGCCACGGCGCGGCCTGCCGCGATTCGCGTCTGGTCCGGCTCGAGGGCGCCAACGGCCTGCCCGCCTTCGGCCACTACAAGCCCAGCGGCGAGCCGGGCGTGTGGGTGCCGTGGTCGATCACCGTCCTCGAACTCACCGACGGCGAGATCTCCGGGCTCAACTTCTTCCTCGATACCGAGAAGTTGTTCCCGCTGTTCGGCCTGGAGCCGGAGCTGCGCGAAGCCGTCTGAGTCCGCTCAGCCGGGGATCAGATCCGAGTGGCGGTCCCGGTCGGCCGCGTCGTCCGTGAGGGCGGCGCCGGCGATCGGGCCGCCCTCGGTCGCGCTCCGGTAGTCGGTGAACACCGGGCCCCACCAGGCGGCCATCCGCTGTTCGAGTTCCGGCGAGCACGGCTCGGGTCCGTGCACGATCCGGCGCAGCGAGGACAGGTCGTAGCGGGATCGGATCGCTTCCGGCAGCGCCAGCAGCCGGTCGAACAGGGCCGGGGACAACCGGCTGTGAGTCACGCGGTGCCGTTCGATCAACCGCAGCGCCTCGGCCGCGTCCCAACCGTCCATCAGCACCACCCGGTGCCCCAATTGCACCGAGACCGTGAGGAAATCGAGTGCCTCGAACCGATACAGCGGCAGTCCCGCCAAATGCACATGGGCGCCGTGCGGCGCGAGCCCGAAGAGGCCGAAGAAACCGGCGGTGTGCGGTGCCACCACACCGTGATCGTCACCGGCGAGCGCGCTCCGAACGCCGAGGTGCGGCGCGACCGTCGACGAGTCGGAGCGCAATGCGGCCCCGGCCGTACGATCACCCGGCCGCCGGATCCCCGCCGCACCGAGCCAGGCCACCGATTTGAAGCCCTCGATCTCGCCCACTGAGAACCGCGCGGCGACAGGCAGACTCGCGGCATCGGCGGCGAGACGAGCCGACTCGGCGAACCGCCGGCCCGCCACGAACGCCTTGGTTTCGCTGTCGATGAGCATATGGGCGATGTCCGGCACCGCCAGATGCCAGTCCACCGTGACCAGGTACAGCCCGCTCTGAGCTGCCGCGAACGAGAACGCGACCGCCTCCACGCAATTCGGCAGCAGGCTCACCACGGCATCACCCGGCCGCAGCCCGAGCGCCCGTAGCCCACCGGCATATCGATCCGCGAGACCGGCCAGTTCCCGGTAGCTCACCTCCCGCCCGGACGGTGCGATCAGCGCAATGCGCTCCGGCTGGACCGCGGCGATATTCCACAGCCCGAGAACTTCGGCCGACTCCTGCGTCACCCCATCGAATTTAGAACGCGTTCTACGTGCCGACAAGGGGTGCGAGTTTACGCATCTGCTCGGTGTCAGCGACCGACACCAACAGCATGGTCACCCCGGCCGCCTCCCAGACGCCGATCTGCTTACGCACCTCGTCCTCGTTGCCGATGATGGTGGTGTCGAGCACCATCTCATCCGGCACCGCAGCCGCGGCCTCGGCCTTACGACCCGCTCGGAACAGCGTGCCGATCTCCTCGACCTCCTTCTCGTAGCCCATCCGGCGGTAGACCTGGGCGTGGAAATTGAGCTCGGGGGCGCCCATGCCGCCGATGTAGAGCGACATCACCCAGCGCAGGCGTTCGATCTCGCTCGCCGGGTCGTCGGTGACGATCACCTGGGCGCTGGCGGCGATCTCGAAGGTCTCCCTGGTGCGGCGCGCGCCGGCGCGGGCAAAGCCTTCGTCGAGCCATTCGTTGTACATCCCGGCCAGCCGCGGGGCGTAGTAGATGGCCAGCCAGCCGTCGGCGATCTCGGCGGTCAGCGCGACGTTCTTCGGGCCCTCCGCACCGAGCCAGATCGGCAAATCCGCACGTAGCGGGTGCACGATCGGCTTGAGCGGCTTACCGAGCCCGGTGGCGCCCGGCCCGGCGTAGGGCAGCGTGTAGTGCGGCCCCTCGCTGACAACGGGCGCCTCGCGCGCGAGCACCTTGCGGACAATGTCGACGTACTCCCTGGTGCGCTGCAACGGCTTGGCGAACGGTTGTCCGTACCAGCCCTCCACCACCTGCGGGCCGGAGACGCCGAGCCCGAGAATGGCGCGGCCACCGCTGAGGTGATCGAGGGTCAGCGCGTGCATCGCGGTGGCGGCAGGAGTGCGCGCCGACACTTGCGCGACCGAGGTACCGAGCCGCACCCGGCTGGTCGACGATCCCCACCAGGCCAGCGGACCGAAGGCGTCCGAGCCCCACGACTCGGCCGCGAACACCGCGTCGAAGCCCGCCGCCTCGGCGGCCGCGACCAGTTCACCGACATGCTGCGGCGGCGCCGCACCCCAATATCCGAGCTGCAATCCGAACCGCATATCGGTCCCCTTTCCAATCCACTGCTTGCCAGCAGAATAAGAACCTGTTCTACTCGATATCGTGACTCATGGGAATACTGCACCCACGGCAATCACGCAGGATCGCCCGCCGGGATTGAAACCGAGCGACGTACTCAGCGCGCCGCTGCGAATGAAGTTCGACTACACCCGATCGACGGGACCGACCATCGGAAAGTTCCTGACCGGGCTGCGCGAACGCCGCGTCGTCGGCGTGCGCGGTTCCGACGGCCGGGTCCTCGTACCGCCGTCCGAATACGACCCGGTGACAGCCGATCCGCTCAGCGAGTTCGTCGACGTCGCCGATGTCGGCACGGTCGTCTCCTGGAGCTGGGTGCGTGATCCACTGCCGGGTCAGCCCTTCGACCGGCCGTTCGCGTACGCGCTGATCAAGCTCGACGGCGCCGATACCGCGCTGCTGCACGCGGTGGACGTGGCGAGCCCGGACGAGATCAGCACCGGCATGCGGGTTCGCGCGCGCTGGGCCGCCGAGACCACCGGCACCATCCACGACATCGCCTGCTTCGAACCCGGCGAAACCTCCACCGCCGGTGAGCGAACCGGGGATGCCGAGGCCGAGCCGGTCACCATGCTGGTGACGCCGGTGGACATGAGCTACAAGCACACGGCCTCCCCGCAGGAGACGGTGTACCTGCGTGGACTCAAGGAAGGCAAGCTGATCGGCGGCCGCACCGACGCCGGCGGCAAGGTCTACTTCCCGCCGCGCGGCGCCAACCCCACCGACGGCAGGCCCACCGACGACATGGTGGAGCTGGCCGACACCGGCACCGTCACCACCTTCTGCATCGTCAACGTGCCGTTCCTCGGCCAGCGGATCAAGCCGCCCTACGTGGCCGCCTATGTGCTGCTCGACGGCGCCGATATCCCGGTACTGCACCTGGTGCTCGGCTGCGCGGCCGAGGACGTCCGGATGGGCATGCGGGTGCGCGCGGTGTGGAAGCCGCGCGAGGAGTGGGGATACGGACTGGAGAACGTCGACCACTTCGAGCCCTCCGGCGAGCCGGATGCCGATTACGACACCTACAAGCATCACCTGTGAGAGGGCTCCCGAGTGACCATCACCGAGCGTTCGACCGATAACGCCACCGACATCGCCGTCGTCGGCTTCGCGCACGCACCCCATGTGCGGGAGACCTTCGGCACCACCAATGGCGTGGAGATGCTGCAACCGTGTTTCCAGCAGCTCTACGACCAGCTCGGCATCACCAAGTCCGATATCGACTTCTGGTGCTCGGGTTCCTCCGATTACCTTGCCGGACGGGCCTTCTCGTTCATCTCTGCGGTCGACTCGATCGGCGCGGTGCCGCCGATCAACGAATCGCATGTCGAGATGGACGCGGCCTGGGCCCTCTACGAGGCGTGGGTGAAACTGCGGTCCGGTCAGGCCCGCACCGCGCTGGTGTACGGCTTCGGCAAGTCCTCCGCCGGCACCCTGCGTCAGGTTCTGTCGATGCAGCTGGATCCGTATCTGGTGACGCCGCTGTGGCCGGATTCGCTGTCCATCGCGGGCTTGCAGGCCAGGGCCGGTCTGGACGCCGGTCGCTGGAGCGAACGCGATATGGCCGCCGTTTCGCAGGCGCATCGCGCCGACGGGACTTCCATCGACGACCTGCTGGCGGCGCCGTATGTCGCCGACCCGCTGCGTGAACACGATTGCGCCCCCATCACCGACGGGGCCGCGGCCATCGTGCTCGCGGTGGGCGACCGGGCCCGCGAACTGTGCGAGCGCCCGGCCTGGATCACCGGCATGGCGCATCGGATCGACTCGTCGGTGCTGGGCGGGCGTGATCTGACCGTCTCGCCGTCGACGCAGGCCGCCGCCGAGGCGGTGACCGGCGGCGACACCAGCGGTTTCGATATCGCCGAGCTGCACGCTCCGTTCAGCCATCAGGAATTGATCCTCGCCGAGGCGATCGGCCTGGACAAGCGCACCAGGATCAATCCCTCCGGCGGCGCGCTGGCCGGTAATCCGATGTTCGCGGCCGGACTCGAGCGCATCGGCTTCGCGGCGCGCGAAATCATGGCGGGCACCGCCGATCGTGCCCTCGCCCACGCCACCAGCGGGCCCGCGCTGCAACAAAACCTTGTGACCGTTCTGGATTCGGAGGCTGGCCGATGAGTTTCCCGGCTGCGGTGCTCGGCACCGGACAAACGCATCATGTGACGAAACGCAGCGATGTGTCGATGGCCGGCATGGTCCGCGAAGCCATCGACCGCGCGCTGGCAGATTCCGACCTCACCATGGCCGATATCGACGCCATCGTGATCGGCAAGGCGCCGGACCTGTTCGAGGGCGTCATGATGCCCGAGCTCTACATGGCCGACGCGCTCGGCGCACCCGGCAAGCCGCTGCTGCGCGTGCACACCGCCGGTTCGGTGGGCGGCTCGACCGGCGTCGTCGCGGCCAACCTGGTGCAGGCCGGCGTGCACGAGCGGGTGCTCGCGGTGGCGTGGGAGAAGCAGTCGGAGTCGAATGCCATGTGGGCGTTGTCGATTCCGGTGCCGTTCACCATGCCGGTCGGCGCCGGCGCGGGCGGCTACTTCGCCCCGCACGTGCGTTCCTACATCCGCCGCTCCAATGCCCCCGGGCACATCGGCGCGATGGTGGCGGCCAAGGACCGGCGCAATGGCGCCAAGAATCCTTACGCGCATCTGAAGCAGCCCGATATCACCATGGAGTCGGTGCTGGCCTCGCAGATGCTGTGGGATCCGATCCGCTTCGACGAGACCTGCCCCTCCTCTGACGGCGCCTGCGCGGTGGTCATCGGTGGGGAGAAGTCCGCCGCCGCGGTGGAAGCGGCGGGCAAGAAGGTGGCGTGGGTGCACGCGACCGCGATGCGCACCGAGCCCACCACCTATGCCGGGCGCGACCAGGTGAATCCGCAGGCCGGGCGCGATGCGGCCGCCGCGTTGTGGAAGCAGGCGGGCATCACCGATCCGCTCCGCGAGATCGACGCCGCCGAGATCTATGTCCCGTTCTCCTGGTTCGAGCCGATGTGGCTGGAAAACCTCGGTTTCGCCGCGCCGGGTGACGGCTGGAAACTCACCGATAAGGGCGAAACCGAGATCGGCGGCATGCTGCCGGTCAATCCGTCCGGCGGCGTGCTCTCCTCCAACCCGATCGGCGCCTCCGGCATGATCCGCTTCGCCGAGGCCGCCAAGCAGGTGATGGGCCGGGCCGGCGCCTACCAGGTCGAGAATGCGCGCAAGGCGCTCGGTCACGCCTACGGCGGTGGCTCGCAGTACTTCTCGATGTGGGTGGTCGGCTCGGAGCGTCCGGCATGAAGTTCACCCTCGGCATCGCGCTGAGCCCGCTCGATCAACTCACCGAGCTGGCCAAGACCGCGGAGGAATGCGGGTTCTCCTCCATCGCCCTGCCCGATTCGCTGTTCTACATGAAAACGGCCGAGGCGAAATACCCCTACACCCCGGACGGCAGCCGCTTCTGGGGCCCGGAGACCCCGTGGGTGGATCCGCTGATCGGGGCCACCGCCATGGCCGCGGTGACCAGCCGCATCCGCTTCTACACCAATGTGCTCAAGCTCGGTTCCCGCAATCCGCTGCTGCTGGCCCGCCAGGTCGGCTCGGTGGCGAACATGTCCGGTAACCGCTTCGGCTTCGGTGTCGGAATCGGCTGGGCGCCGGAGGAATTCGAATGGTGCGGGGTGCCGTTCCAGCGGCGCGGCGCCAGGGTGGACGAGATGATCGAGGTCATCAAGCTGGTACTCGGCGGCGGGATGGTCGAGTACCACGGCGAGTTCTTCGACTTCGACCCGTTGCAGATGAGTCCGGCTCCGAGCGAACCGGTGCCGTTCTATATCGGCGGCCACACCGACGCCGCGCTGCGCCGGGCGGCGCGGGTCGGTGACGGCTGGACCTCGGCCATGATGAAGTTCGACCAGCTGTGCGAGACCATCGAGACGCTGGGACAGCTGCGCGCCGAATACGGCCGGGCCGAGGAGCCCTTCGAAATCCAGGCGGTGTGCATCGACAAGTTCGGTCGCTCGGGCTATCAGGATCTGGCCGATGCGGGCGTCACCGATGCGATCGTGGTGCCGTGGCTGATGGACGGCATCGGCTTCGACGGTGAGCTGTCGGCCAAGCAGGAGTCGCTGCGCAAGTTCGCCGCGGCCAATATCGACGATCCGATCGTCTGAGCCGGAAGGACAACCATGACCGTCGAGTCCTCCCCCATCACCGATCACCCGGCGCGCGCCGCCGGCCTGGCCTCCCAGGCGGCGGTGCGAGCGCGCGACAAGAACGCCTGGCTGGAGCTGTTCGCCGAGGACGGCATCGTCGAGGATCCGATCGGGCCGTCCGGTTTCGATCCGGAGGGCCGCGGCCACCGCGGTCGCGATGCCATCTCGGCCTTCTGGGACAAGGCGATCGCGGCCACCGAATCGATCGAGTTCCTGTTCGGCGACTCGTTCGCCTGCGGTTCGGAGGTCGCGTTCACCGGCCTCATTCGCAGCACCCTCGGCGGGCATGTGATCGATGCCGAGGGCGTGTTCACCTATCGCGTGGACGAGGCGGGCAAGATCGCCGCCTTGCGCGCGTACTGGGAGGTCGATCGGGCCATGAAGACGGCGCGACCGGCCTGAAGCACCGACAACGACGATGCCCCCTCGATCCGTTCGAGGGGGCATCGTCGTGTGTGGCCGTGTTCAGCTGCCGGTCTGGCCGGTGACCGGGCAGGTCTTGTAGTCGACCGGGAATTCCTTGATGCCGTTGAGCCAGCCCGAACGCAGCCGCTTGGCGTCACCGAGCTTGCTGATATCGGGCAGATGATCGGCGATCGCATTGAAAATCAGATCGACCTCGAGCCGGGCCAGGTTCGCACCGATACAGAAATGCGCGCCGGTGCCGCCGAAGGACAGATGCTGATTGTCCTCGCGCATGATGTCGAACTTCTCCGGATTCTCGAAGACGTCCTCGTCGAAGTTGGCCGAGCGGTACAGCATGACCACCCGCTGCCCCTTTTTGATCTGCACGCCGCCGAGCTCCACATCCTCGAGCGCGGTGCGCTGGAACGACGTCACCGGGGTGGCCCAGCGGATGATCTCGTCGGCGGCCGTGGCCGGGCGCTCCTTTTTGAACAGCTCCCACTGATCGGGGTGATCGAGGAACGCCATCATGCCTTGGGTGATGGCATTGCGGGTGGTCTCGTTACCCGCCACCGCCAGCATGATGACGAAGAAGCCGAATTCCTCTTCCGAGAGCTTGTCGCCGTCGATATCGGCCTCGATCAATGTGGTCACGATGTCGTCGGCCGGACATTTCTTGCGATCGGCGGCCATCTGGTAGGCGTAGCCGAGAATTTCCGCGGACGCCACCACCGGATCGGCGTCGTTGTCGGGGTCGTCGTACCCGGTCATCTCGTTCGACCAGCGGAAGACCTTCATCCGGTCTTCCTGCGGAACACCGATCAGCTCGGCGATGGCCTGCAACGGCAGCTCGCACGCGATCTGGGTGACGAAGTCGCCAGATCCGGCCTCGGCGGCCGCCTTCACGATCCCCTCCGCGCGGGCCGACAGCTCGGCGCGCAGGCTGTTGATCGCACGCGGGGTGAAGCCACGAGAAATGATCTTGCGCAGTTTGGTGTGCTCGGGGGCGTCCTTGTTGATCAGGACGAATCGTTGCAGCTCGATCTGTTCCCGGGTGATGTCGTCGTTGAATCGCGGGATCGCGGTGTTCTCGTAGGTGGAGAACACGTCGCTGCGCCGCGAGACCTCCTTGACATCGGCGTGCTTGCTGACGACCCAGAATCCGTCGTCGTGGAAACCGCCCACTTCCGGCGGCTGCGGATTCCACCAGATCGGTGCGGCCCGGCGCAGCTCGGCGAATTCCTCGACCGGGATGCGGTGGGCATAGATTTCGGGATCGGTGACGTCGAATCCGTCCGGCAGATCGGGCCGGACCGTTCGAGGGGCTACCACCAGCGGCCTCCTTAAGAGAGTGCACAACCAAGCCGAGCCGAGCACCAGGTGCATCCATCGACAACACTGGAACACGTTCTACAATTATTGAAGCACAGGCGGGAAAACTAGGAAAGAAACCGGACAGATCCGCCGGTGACAAGTGTCAAGAACACGTTTCAGTTCTGTCCTCGAGGAAAGGTTGCAGATGGGTACACCCGTCATCGTCGAAGCCGCCCGCACCCCCATCGGCAAGCGCCGCGGCTGGCTGTCCGGCCTGCACGCGGCCGAGCTCATCGGCCTCGCCCAGCGCGGCCTGCTCGAGCGCGCCCATCTCGACCCCGCCCTCGTGGAGCAGGTCATCGGTGGCTGCGTCACCCAGGCCGGCGAGCAGTCCAACAACGTCACCCGGGTCGGCTGGCTGCACGCCGGACTGCCCTGGCAGGTCGGCTGCACCACCATCGACGCCCAGTGCGGTTCGGCCCAGCAGGCCAACCACCTGATCGCCGGACTCATCGCCACCGATGCCATCGAGATCGGCATGGCCTGCGGCGTGGAGGCGATGAGCCGGGTTCCGCTCGGCGCCAACGTCGGTGAGCACGCGGGCCCGCGCAGGCCGGCGTCGTGGAGTATCGATATGCCCAACCAGTTCGAGGCCGCCGAGCGAATCGCCAAGCGGCGCGGCATCACCCGCGAAGACGTCGACGCGCTCGGCGTGCGCTCGCAGCGCCTGGCCGCCCAGGCCTGGGCCGAGGGCCGCTTCGACCGCGAGGTGCTCACCGTGACCGCGCCGGTCGCCGATAAGGAAGGCAACCTCACCGGCGAGAAGATGGAGGTCAGCCGGGACCAGGGCCTGCGCGAGACCACCGCGGAAAGCCTGGCCGGACTGAAGCCGGTGCTCGAGGGCGGCATCCATACCGCCGGCACCTCCTCGCAGATCTCCGATGGCGCCGCCGCCGTGCTGCTGATGGACGAAAAGGCCGCGCGCCGTGAAGGTTTGACCCCGCGGGCGCGGATCGTCACCCAGTGCCTGGTCGGCTCGGAGCCGGAGTTCCACCTCGACGGGCCGGTGCAGGCCACCACCCGCCTGCTGGAGCGCTCGGGTATGAGCATCGGCGATATCGATCTGTTCGAGATCAATGAGGCCTTCGCCTCGGTGCCGCTGTCGTGGGCCTCGGTGCACAAGCCGGATATGGACAAGGTGAACGTCAACGGTGGCGCGATCGCGCTCGGCCATCCGGTCGGGTCCACCGGATCCCGCCTCATCACAACGGCTTTGCACGAGCTGGAGCGCTCCGACAAGAGCATCGCAATGGTGCTCATGTGTGCCGGTGGCGCACTAGCGACAGGCACGATCATCGAGCGGTTGTAAGGCTTTCAACCAATTCCCCGGTGTAACTTGAACGTTCATCTCGGAGGCGGCAAAACGTGTCGTACGCCACACAAAGTCCGGTACAGAGGACTAGATGAGATGTCAGCTAACTTGCGGCTACCGCCGGTCCGGCGGGCAAGACCCCCGCGACGGGCTAGAACTTGCTGGCCGGACGGCTCCACAAGAGCCGTTGGTGGAACCCGCAAACGCCACGCTCGGAGCCTCTGCACTGGATACCGACCTGGAAGCTTCAAGGAAATTCGGAATCAGGCGTAGGTTTTCAGTTACTGAGCCGCTAATATCAATGATACGTATCCGAGATAACGACTGTTAGTACAGCGAAGGGAATTGGGCGGCTCACAATGGCTGATTTCGCGGCGCGGCTGAACAAGCTGTTCGAAACCGTGCATCCCCCGGGGCGTAAGCCGCACACCAACGCGGAGGTCGCAGCCGCGCTGACGGCTTCAGGACATCCGATCTCCAAACCGTACCTGTCGCAGTTGCGGTCCGGTCAGCGGACCAATCCGTCGGACGAGACGGTGGCCGCGTTGGCGAAGTTCTTCAAGGTCAAGCCGGACTACTTCTTCAACGACATCTACGCCGCCAAGATCGACCACGATCTGGAACTGCTGTCTCAGTTGCAGGGGTACGGGCTGCGCCGACTGTCCAGCCGGGCGTTCGACCTGTCCGAAGAATCGCAGAATCTGCTCACGTCCATGGCGGAGAAGCTCCGGGCAAGCGAAGGTCTGCCCGAAGTTCCTCCGGACGGGACCGAATAGGCTCTCACACACCACAACACAGTGCGGCCCGCCGGGTCGCACTGTGTTGTGTTATGCGATCGGTGCCACCACGTAGCGAGCACCCGTTGGCACATGGCCGAAAACCGCTGTCCCGGAGCGTGAGCCGCGCCGGGCCAGCGGTCGGGCCGAAGGGTCCGCCGGATCAGGGCCGCGGCTGGGCGGCGGCCGGCTTCTTCTGCTGCTCGCGCGCGGTGGTGTCGAAGGCCTGTGCGATCGCACTGACCCAGCCACGCGGGCTCACACCCTCGGGCGGTGCGATCCAGCGAGCATCGACCACCACATCGCCGAGCGGATTACGCGCCCACCGGGCCACCCGGTCGGCGCGCTGGGTCACCGAGTCCGGCGGATCACCGGCCGACACGATCTGCACACCACCGCCCGACTGGAGATAGAGCGCGTCCATGATCTGCGCCACCCGGTCGGAAGCCTTCAACTGCGTGGAGGTGCCGCCCTGTTCGTGGGCCACCACCTCGGGGAAACGTTTCACCAGCACCCGGTGCAGCAGCTCGATACGCCGCAGCAACAGCCGCGCCCGCACCCACAACTCGATGACGATCCACACCGCGCCGAACGCGATCAACAGGCTCGCGATCTGCCAGGCCGGCCAACCCCAGTCCGCCGCACCGGGTTTCGCGCGCGAGGCATCGATGGCGGCACGCCGGATCTCGAGCACCGCGAGCACGGCCACCAGCGCGGTGCCCGCGGTGTAGATCGCGATACCGCGACCGAGCGCGGTCCAGTCCAGATTGCGCAGGCCGGTGACGACGATGAAAAGCCCGCCGAGCGCGACGATCACCCAGCCGAACACATGCGTCCAGGCCAGGGTCGCCGCGGCCGCGGCCGCACCGACCGCGTAGATCGCCAACGCGATCTGGCGCAGGTTGCGCCGCGACACCACCGGCCAGGCCGCCGAGGCGACCACCGAGGTGGCCGTGGTGAACAGCAGCCAGGCCGCGACGACGACACCGTCGGACAGCATGCCCGAGCGCAGGCCCTCCGGTAGCAGGTTGTCGACCGCGAGCCCGACGTCGGGAATCGCGACCGTGGCGGCGAGCGCGACCGCGGCGACCGCGATCACGATGGCCACCCGGGCGGTGGTCGCCGGCTTGACCAGCACCCGCCCCACCCGCGCACCGGCTGCCACCCAGACCAGCATGGCCGTCAACCAGAAGGTCATCCGAGAGCCTCATCGAATCGAAGGACCGAGACGCCCGCGCCCCGGTTGTTGAATACGCGCAGCCGCGTCATCAGCATCGCGGCGAAGGTCTCGGCCTCCCATTCGGCCTGCTCGTCCTCGCCGTCGTCGACGATCTGCTGGTGGGCGCGCTGACTCAGCATGTAGGCGATCAGATCGTCGCTGGCCTCGAGCGTCACCTCCGGCGCGGGCGCACCCTCGTGGTCGAACACGATGTGCCCGAGTTCGTGGGCGAGAGTGTGCTCGCGGCTGGGCAGCGCGGTGGCCAGCACGATCACGTCCTTGTCCGGATAGAAGCGGCGCTGACCGCAGACGCCGGGGCCGAGGTCGGCGTCGGCGATCTCGATCATCCGTTTGCGTTCGGCGGCGATGGCGAGCACCACCTCGTCGAGGGTGGTGGCGTCGAAATCGGCGGCGACCGCGCAGACCGCGTCCACGGCCGCGGCCACCCGTCGGTAGGACCGCGAACCGCTCTGCGCCTTACTCTGTGTCATCACCGATCACCGACCCGTTCCGAAGAATTCGGCGCGCGCGGCATCGATGCGTGCCTGTGCCGCCGAGGCACTCTGGAAGCTCACCGCACCCGACCCGGCGCCGGCGAGGGTCAAGGCGATCAGGCCGCCGATCACCGTCAGCATCTTCGGTTCGGGCAGCCCGTCCTCGGCGCTGGTGGTGCGCACATCGGGATCCGCGGGCGCGGCCAGTGCGGGCGGCGCGGCGGGAGCGGGGGCCGCGGCGGGCGGCGCGGGTGGCGCCGGAGCAGCGGCGGGTGCGGGCGGCGCGACCACGGGGAGAGCCGGGACGCCGGGAACGACCGGCGCGATGGCGGGTGGTGCGATCGCCGGCGGCGCGGGCACCGGCGGGATGGCCAGCGGCGGCAGCGCGGGCGCCGGCGGCACGGGCGGAATGGGAAGCAGCAATAACAGCAGCGGGGACGCGGACCCGACCGCGGCCGAACCCACGGCTGCCGAGCCGACCGCAGCCGAACCCGTTGCCGCGGAACCGAGTCCGGCCGCGCCGAGGGCGGCCGAGCCAACGGCTGCCGAACCGGTGCCGAGCACTCCGGCACCAGCCGAACCCACCGCTGCCGAACCCGTACCGAGAGCGGCGGAACCGGTGGCGAGCGCGCCCACGCCCGCCGAACCCACCGCTGCCGAACCGGTACCGAGAGCGGCCGAGCCGGTGCCGAGAGCACCGACACCCGCCGAACCCACTGCCGCAGAGCCGGTTCCGAGGGCCCCGACCCCGGCCGAGCCGACGGCCGCAGAACCGGTGCCGAGGGCAGCGCCGAGTCCGGCGGAGCCGGTACTGAGAATCACGCCGAGAGCGGAGGATCCACCGCCGAGCACCGCGCCGAGTCCGGCCGAGCCTGCGGCAGCGGAGCCCGCCGCGGCCGAACCGGCTCCGGCCGAACCGGTTCCGGGGCCGGCGACGTCGGTGGGTTCGAGGCCCGCATCGGCGGGGGTGGGGCGGCCGGGGATGGTCAGCGGCTGCCACTCGCCGGATTCATCGACCGGGGAGGTGGAGTTCGTCGCGTTCGCGCCGGGCGAACCGTTCGGCCCCGCACCATGACTTGGCCCCGCATCATGTCCGGGGTTTGCTCCGTTGCCTTGATTCGCCCCCGCGCCCGCGTCCGGGCCATTGCCGGCGTTTCCAGCGCCACCGCTTCCCGAGTTGGGCAGCAGGCCGCCGACGATCGGCGGGATCGGCCCGCCATTGCCCGGATTCGGGGCGCTGTTTCCGCCCTGACCGGAACCATTGTCCGGCTGGGCCTCGGCCGCTACCGGCCCGAGTAGTCCGAGGCAGCCGACGGCCCCCGCTACCGCGAGCACACGGGTGAAGCGACCACTGGCCATGCGACGGCCTTCCCCTCATAGAGACTGCGCAAATCCTCGCCCGGCCACACGCACAACCCGGACTCCAACAACGGTTGCCCATAGTAAACCGTCGCCTTCCGGCCGCGCAGCCGTACCGCCCGCTCAGGGGCGGCGATCGACCGGGCATTCGGATCGCCTGGACGGCGTAAACCACGTCCGCCGAGGTCTGCGGCCCGCGGCGCATGAGCAGGCGTGAACAACCTGACGGTCGGTTTGCTGGCAAACCTCACTCGGCAATCGATCCAGCGGTGAAGTGAAGTCGACCACAGCCCGGGCAGCCGCGCCCTCGCCGCGAGCTCGAGGCCAACAGGCCCGCACGACAAGCGCCGACGCGCAGGGCGTCGACCCACGGCGGCCCGCACGACAACCTCCGGCGGGCAGGCTTTCAAGTCGCGGCCCGACGAGACGCCTGTCGAACACGCGGTTTTCGGGGCAGCAGCCGCTCACCTCCGCCGGAGTCCCCGGACAGACGAGACGGCGGCGCAAGTCACCCGACTCGCGCCGCCGTCGATTGCCGAGGGGCCGATACGCCCCTTACGCCCCGTAGACGGGTTCCGGCGTATTGGCCTTGGCGAGCAGGTCCGCCACCACCGGGCCGAGCTCGGCCGGGTCCCAGCGGGCGCCGCGGTCGACGGGGATGCCGTGGCGCCAGCCCTCGGCGACGGCGATCTTGCCGCCTTCGACCTCGAACATGCGGCCGGTCACGCCGGCGGATTCGGCGCTGCCCAGCCAGACGACCAGCGGCGAGACGTTCTCCGGCGCCATGGCGTCGAAGCCCTCCTCGGGGGCGGCCATGTCTTCGGCGAAGACGGTCTCCGTCATCCGGGTGCGGGCGGCGGGTGCGATCGCGTTGACGGTGACGCCGTAGCGGGCGAACTCGGCCGACGCGGTGAGGGTCAGGCCGGCGATGCCTGCCTTGGCGGCGCCGTAGTTGCCCTGGCCGACGCTGCCCTGCAAGCCGGCGCCGGAGCTGGTGTTGATGATGCGCGCGTCCACCGGGCGCCCGGCCTTGGACTCACCGCGCCAGTACTCGATGGCGTGACGCATGGTGGCGAAATGGCCCTTGAGGTGGACCCGGATCACCGCGTCCCATTCCTCTTCGGACAGGTTGACCAGCATCCGGTCGCGCACGAAGCCGGCATTGTTGACCAGCACGTCCAGCCCGCCGAAGGTGTCGACGGCCTGGCGGATGAGCCGGCGCGCGCCCTCCCAGTCGGCGACGTCGTCGCCATTGGCCACGGCCTCGCCGCCCTGCGCGCGGATCTCGGCGACGACCTGTTCGGCCGGAGTCTCGCCGGTGTCGGCGCCGTCGAGCGCGGCGCCCAGATCGTTGACGACCACCTTCGCGCCCGCCGCGGCGAACGCCAGCGCGTGCGCGCGGCCGATGCCGCGGCCGGCGCCGGTGATGATCACGGTACGTCCGGCACAGATCCCATCGGTTTCCATCGTGTTCCTATCGTCTTGCTCAGCGGTCGGGGTGGGCGATCAGGCCGGTGCGGGCGCTGATCAGGTCTGGTCGGTCAGGGCTTGGGCGCGCCGTTCGGGGCGGCGGCGTTGACGGTGGCCGCGTCGAGGAAGGCCGGGCGTTCGCCGCCGCCGTGCACCTCGAGCGTCGCCCCGCTGACGTAGCCGGCCAGCGGTGAGGCGAGGAAGGCCACGCAGCGGCCGACGTCTTCGGGCCGGGCCAGCCGGCCCAGCGGGATGGTCGCGCCGACCGCGGCGATGCCGTCGGCGTCGCCGTAGTGCAGCAGGCTGAGTTCGGTTTCCACCGGGCCGACGACCACCGAGTTCACCCGGACCTTCGGCGCCCATTCCACCGCGAGCGAGCCGGTGAGACTGTCGACGCCGGCCTTGGCCGCACCGTAGGCGGCGGTTCCCGGTGACGGGCGGTGCGCGCTGACACTGGAGATATTGATGATCGAGCCGCCGTCGGGCTGGGCCTGCATCACCGCATTGGCCGTCTGCGAAACCAGCAGCGGCGCCAGCAGATTCAGCTCGACGATCTTGGCGTGGAAGTTCTTGCTGGCGTCGGCGGCCAGGGCGTAGGGGGCGCCGCCCGCATTGTTGACCAGGTGGTCGAGGCGCCCGTGCCGGGCGACGACGGTGTCGATCAGCTCACGCACCGCGTCACCGTCGCGCACATCGCAGGGCAGGAATTCGGCCTGCCGTCCCTCGTACTCCACCGGGGCGTCGCCGGGGCGGCGTGCGCAGGCCAGCACGGTCGCGCCCGCGGCGAGCAGGGCTCGGCTGACGCCCGCGCCCACACCGCGGACGCCGCCGGTTACCAGAACGACGCGTCCGGACAGATCGATTTCGAGTGCCACCGTGCTAACCTACCAAGCAATTGCTTGCTTAGCCAAGGTTCGCTCACGATGGGAACTGCGATGGGGATCAACCGTCACACCGAATCAACCGGCATCACCGTCATCACGGTCGACTATCCGCCGGTCAACGCCATACCCTCGGACGGCTGGTTCGCTCTCGCCGACGCACTGCGCGAGGCAGGCCGCGATCCGGAGACCAAGGTGGTGGTGCTGCGCGCGGAGGGCCGCGGATTCAACGCGGGCGTCGACATCAAGGAAATGAACGCCGACACCGGCCACACCGCCCTGATCCGCGCCAACCACGGCTGCTTCGAGGCCTTCGCCGCCGTCTACGACTGTCAGGTGCCGGTGATCTCCGCGGTCAACGGCTTCTGCCTGGGCGGCGGCATCGGACTGGTCGGCAATTCCGATATCGTCGTCGCCTCCGACGACGCCACCTTCGGCCTGCCCGAGGTCGACCGCGGTGCCCTCGGCGCCGCCACCCACCTGGCCCGGCTGATCCCCCAGCATCTGATGCGGGCCATGTTCTACACCGCGGGCACCCTCACCGCGCAGCAGCTGCACCACTACGGCTCGGTACTGCACGTGGTGCCGCGCGCCGAACTCGACGCCACCGCGATGGACGTCGCCGAGAACATCGCGAACAAGGACGGCCGGGTGATCCGCGCCGCCAAACGCGCCCTCAACGGCATCGACGTCCAGGACGTGCACCGCTCCTACCGCTACGAGCAGGGCTTCACCATGGAGCTCAACCTCGCCGGTGTGGCCGATGAGATCCGCGCGCGTTTCGACGACGATCTGGCCGCACAGAAGAAAGGGAAGTAGAAACCCATGCGCGACAAGCACATGACGCTCGACGAGGTCGTCGGCGAACTGCGCAGCGGAATGACCATCGGCCTGGGCGGCTGGGGTTCACGGCGTAAGCCGATGGCCCTGGTCCGGGCGCTGCTGCGGTCCGATATCACCGATCTGACCGTGGTCACCTACGGCGGCCCGGATCTCGGCCTGCTGTGCTCGGCGGGCAAGGTGCGCAAGGCGTACTACGGTTTCGTCTCGCTGGATTCGGCGCCGTTCTACGATCCCTGGTTCGCCAAGGCCCGCACCGAGGGCGCGATCACCGTGCGGGAGATGGACGAGGGCATGGTCAAGTGTGGTCTGCAAGCCGCCGCGGCCCGGCTGCCGTTCCTGCCGATCCGCGCCGGATTGGGTTCGGCCGTCCTGGATTTCTGGGAGGGCGAGCTGAAGACGGTGCGGTCGCCCTACCCGACCGACGGCAAGACCGAGACCCTGATCGCCATGCCCGCGCTGAACCTGGATGCCGCGTTCGTGCACCTGGATCTGGGTGACAAGCACGGCAATGCCGCCTACACCGGCGTCGACCCCTACTTCGATGACCTGTACTGCCTGTCGGCCGAGCGCCGCTACCTCACCGTCGACCGGCTGGTGGAGACCGGGGAACTGGTGAAAGCCGTTCCGCAGCAGTCGATCATCCTCAACCGGATGATGGTCGACGGCGTGGTGGAAGCCCCCGGCGGCGCGCACTTCACCTTCTCCGGCAGCTACGGCCGCGACGAGAAGTTCCAGCGCCACTATGTGGAGGCCGCCAAGACGCCCGAATCGTGGGCCGAGTTCAAGGCGCGCTACCTGGATGTGTCCGAGGACGAATACCAGGCCGCCGTCCGCGCGTTCGCCGAGGAGCAGAAATGAGCGAAACGACCACCATCACTCGGGCCGAGGTCTGCGTCGTCGCCGCGGCCGAGATCTTCCGT
Source organism: Nocardia cyriacigeorgica (assembly GCF_005863245.1). Classification (GTDB taxonomy): domain Bacteria; phylum Actinomycetota; class Actinomycetes; order Mycobacteriales; family Mycobacteriaceae; genus Nocardia; species Nocardia cyriacigeorgica_C. The sequence continues at coordinate 684,862 of NZ_VBUT01000001.1, forward strand.
GGCGCGGGCGAGATCATGGCGAGCCCGATGTCCACCATCACCACCATCGGCGCCCGGCTGGCCCGGCTGACGTTCGAGCCGGATCTGCTGCTGTCCGACGGTGAGGCGCTGCTGTTCGCCGAGGTTCCCGCGATCGGCGGCAAGGCGCCCATCGAGGGCTGGATTCCGTTCTCCCGGGTCTTCGACGTGGTCGCCTCCGGGCGTCGGCACGTCGTGATGGGCGCCAATCAGCTGGACCGGTACGGCAATCAGAACCTGTCGGCGTTCGGCCCGCTGCAACAGCCGACCCGGCAGATGTTCGGTGTGCGCGGCGCGCCCGGCAACACCATCAACCACGCCACCAGCTACTTCGTGCCGCGGCACAACAAGCGGGTGTTCTGCGAGAACGTCGACATCGTCTCCGGCATCGGCTACGACAAGATCGATCCGGACAATCCGGCGTTCCGGTTCCATCACCTGCATCGCGTGGTGAGCAACCTCGGCGTCTTCGATTTCGGCGGGCCCGGCCACACCATGCGGGCGCTGTCGCTGCATCCGGGCGTCACCGCAGATGAGGTCGCCGAGAACACCTCGTTCGAGATCGCGGAGCTGGGCGAGGCGGGCGAGACCCGGCTGCCGACCGAGGAAGAGTTGCGGATCATTCGTACCGTGCTCGACCCGAAGGGGATTCGCGAGAAGGAGGTCTCGTCATGAGTCCAACGCTGCGGACCCCGCTGACCGAACTGGTCGGCATCGAGCATCCGATCGTGCAGACCGGCATGGGCTGGGTGGCCGGGCCGCGACTGGTCGCGGCCACCGCCGAAGCCGGCGGGCTCGGCATCCTGGCCTCGGCCACCATGACCTACGACGAGCTCGAGGCGGCGATCGCGAAGACCAAATCGCATACCTCGAAGCCGTTCGGCGTGAATATCCGCGCCGACGCCTCCGACGCCGGTGAACGCATCGACCTGCTGATCCGGGAAAAGGTGGCGGTGGCGTCGTTCGCGCTGGCGCCCAAGCAGGATTTGATCGCCAAGCTCAAAGATGCCGGCGTGGTGGTGATTCCGTCCATCGGTGCGGCCAAGCATGCGGTGAAGGTGGCCTCCTGGGGCGCCGACGCGGTGATCGTGCAGGGCGGTGAGGGCGGTGGGCACACCGGACCGGTCGCCACCACCCTGCTGCTGCCCTCGGTGCTCGACGCCGTCGACATTCCGGTGGTCGCCGCGGGTGGTTTCTTCGACGGCCGTGGCCTGGCGGCCGCCCTCGCCTACGGCGCCGCGGGCATCGCCATGGGCACCCGTTTCCTGCTGACCCAGGAAAGCCAGGTCCCCGACGCGGTGAAGCAGGAATACCTGAACCGGCACCTGCAGGACACCGTCGTCTCCCTCAAGGTCGACGGCATGCCGCACCGCGTGCTCAACACCGAACTGGTGCAGCGCCTGGAACATTCGGGCAACTGGCGCGGCCTCACCGCCGCCGTCGCCAACGCCGCGAAATTCAAGTCCATGACCGGCATGAAGTGGTCGACGATGATCCGCGACGGCCTCGCCATGCGCAAGGCCAAAGACCTCACCTGGTCGCAGGTGATCATGGCCGCCAACACCCCGATGCTGCTCAAAGCCGGTCTGGTAGAAGGTAATACCGAGGCAGGCGTGCTCGCCGCGGGCCAGGTCACCGGCATCATCGACGACCTGCCCACCTGCCAGGAACTCATCGACCGCATCGTCCGCGATGCGGTCGCGCGGATCGACACGATCGCCGCGCTCACCCACGACGCCCGGGCGACCCCCGGCGCGTCCTCGTAACCGGCACTGCTCGGTCACCGGTCAGGCGGTCTCCCCTCGGGGAGGCCGCCTGACTTCGTCTCCCAGGGAGTCAATTCGCACTGGCCAGGTAGTCCCGCAACAGCTCGTCGAGCAAGCTGCCGTCGAGCAACTGGTCCAGCACCTCCCCACCATCTAGTGTCGGCCGGTACCACAGCTCCCGGGCACTCGTGATCACCCTGTGGAGCACGGCTGCGTAGATATGCGACCGTGGCACCACAACCTGTCGGCCCTGACCTTCGTATGCCCGCAGTCGCCGCTCGACTGTGTCGATGACGTCCTGGATGATGCCGATCTCCACAGCAATCCGATCGTCGCCGTGGTCCATGATCAGTACCCGAACTTCGGATGCTCCGAGGGCACGAAACGGCCTGAATCGATCAGCACCGCCTTCGCCCGACGCTTGATGGGACAAACCGTAATCGGGCACTCGATGTGACGCTGCATCACGTCATGCGCTGCATCCACTGTCAGACCACCGGGTGGCACGCCGTGATCGATCGGCGGGAGCGGAGTTTCCATGATCTCATCGTCGCAACGTATCCGCGGGTCCAGCCGTGACAATTTGTCACACGATCAGACAGCCGCGTCCGCGCTTCCGGGGTCTGCCTGCGCCAGCCAAGCGTGCCGAACGATGGCGTCGATATCGGAGCGCTCGGGGCGCCACCCCAGCCCTGAATGCGCTGCGGTCGAGCTGCTCACAAGACTTGCCGGCTCCGGCACCGCTGGGCGGTGTTCCACCTGGACTCGCCGGCCGGTCACCCGTTCCGCCGCCCGGATCACATCCATGACGCTGGTCCCACGCCCACTACCGATGTTGAACCGCACGGCGTCTCCGAACGGTGGCATGTGCTCGACCGCTGCGACGAATGCCGCTGCGGCATCGTCGATATGCAGGTAGTCGCGCACAGCGCTGCCGTCGCCGTTGACCGGCAGCACCGATCGGTTCACGGCGGCCGCCAAGACCCTGGGAACCAAACGGGTCGTGTCCGGGTCCACGCCTCCGGCGACGTTCAGCAGTCGCAGAATGACCGCGGATGCCATCCCGCCTTGCGCGTGCCCCTGAATCGCGAGCTCAGCCGCCAGCTTGCTGGCCGCATACGGGTGCGGCGGCACGTCCGGAAGATCCTCCGTCATCGGCTGCCGCGCCGACGTCCCGTAGATCGATCCGGTCGACGCGAAGACGATCCGCCGCACACCAGCAGCAGCCATGGCAGAGAGCAGCGTTATCGTCCCGACGGTGTTCACCCGAAAGTATCGGATCGGGTCGTCGACGGACTCCCGTGCACGGGTGAGTCCAGCGAGATGGCATACGGCATCGACTCCGTCGAGCGCCGTTCGCAGGGCGGACTCATCGAGTAGATCAGCGACCCGGACGGCCGTTCCCAGCGCGTCCGTCCGGCGAACCATCGAGACCGGCTCATGTCCAGCGGTCTCGAGGGCCTCGACGACGGCCCGGCCGAGGTAGCCGTTCGCACCTGTTACGAGTACGCGCACGTCACCATCATGGCAGCAGGACGCCTCGGTGCCGCCAGGTCAGGGCGATACAGGCGGCGGCCGCGGCCGCAAGCGGCTTGTGGTTGAGCACCCGGCGCACATTGCCCGCATTCCACCGGATGCCGATCGTCCCGCTGTCGGACGGGTAGATGTCACCTTCGGAATTCCGCGAGACGAGGCCGGCGAACACTTCATCGAACACGGATGCGTCGATGACGACGGTGGTCAGGATTTCACCGGCAGGTGCCAGCGGATCGAACCCCACACCAAAGCACCATGCGCGAACCTTGCCCGCCTCCCGAGCCGTGGTCAGCGCACGGAACGGCTCGCAGTCGTAGTCGACCGATGTCCCCCGGCTTCCATCATGCTCGGGAGCATCGAGCAGCTCCTCGAAGAACTCGCGCAACATATTGCGCCACAGACTGAAATCTCGATGCACGTTCCACGGCCCGATCGCTGCCGGTTGGAAGACCCCGGCTGGGACGATGTTGGTCAGCCCGGAGGCGAGTGTGACGGTGTTCGAACCCCTGCGATGCAGAAAGAAGGTATCCCCGTCGGGGGCGCGGCGAATGGTCAAGGTGTTGATACTTGGCAGAATGGCTCGGCGTCGTGTATCGAATAGGTCGCCGACCAGCTGTCGAAAAGGTAGATCCTCCACGCGAATCCGCTGACCACTTCGGCGCCGTATCCACTGGTGCGCCATCTCATGCGCCAGTGCTTCGCATACGTCGACCATGTCGAAGTAGGTGGTCAAACCGAATGTCATCTGCCCTCCCGACGCATCGAAGATGGCGTCGGTCAAGCGGTACGACGTCCGGTTCTCGAACAACGCGGGCTGTGCAACGGACCGGACGACTTGGCTGTATCGGCTGGGCCGATCCCCGGGACTACGCTCTGGCCTGTACGGCTCCGTTTCGTTTTCGCTGCCATTCAGGATCGGTCCGGCGACGTCTTCGACCAACGTAAGCCGGACCGCGTCGAGGTCTACCGGGGCCGGAGTCAACCAGCCCGGTTGGGTGATACAGGTGGTGCCTTCGATGCGAATCGGATCCCAGTACAGGGCGGCCGCCGCTGCGGTGAGCTCGAACCGATGGCGATTCAAGATCTGGCGGACTGTGCGCCATTCCGTGACGCTCTCGTCCGGCGGATCAGGCAAGACGATCCCGCTTCTGCCTGACAGTCCGAATGTCTCCGGTGGCAGACCCATGCGATCGGCGAAATGACGCAGCTGGGTGATATCGCGGCAAGTCCGCGCGCCACTGACATACTTCGACACCAGGCTGCGCTCGATGCCGAGCACCTGAGCCATCTGGGCATGGGTCGTAAGCCCATGCAGCGTCATATACGCCTTGATCACGTCCCCGAGTCGTGGATCGTCGGCCGCAGTCGGCATCTGACCAATGTAGTACTCCGCGACCACTCGTTTTTCTGCAAAGACCCGGACCTGTCATCGGACAGGTACCCCTGGGTGGATGTGAAAACAGCTTGGCGAGCGGCCATTCCTCCCCGTATCACGAGACGATGCGTATCGGAATCGTGGGGTTGCTGCGCGGGCAATATATGGGCGAGTGGGCGGAGCGGATCGGGCTCGATGTGGTTGCGATCTGTGATCGTGACGCCGAACGGCTGGCGCAGGCGCGCGAGGTTCATCGGGGCTCGGGCATGCACGGATCGGGCCGAGTTGCTCGGTGTCGGCCTCGATCGGTGCGGGAGTCGGCCGCGACGCAGTGCGCCGAACCGCCATCGTCGGACGCGCTCCGGCGGTCTGACAGTCGCCGCCGGAACCACCTCCGGTTTCGGATCACGCTCATCAGAACCCTGGCCGGCCGATGATCACCCTCTTACGTTGGCGAAGTAGATCATTCGCGCATTTCGTAGGACGGGACGACGATGGCATCGAAACCTCTGCATCTCGGGGTCGCGCTGGACGGGGCCGGGTGGCATCCGGCGGCGTGGCGGGAGCCGAACTCGCGGCCGGCGGAATTATTCGATGCCGGGTACTGGGTGGATCTGGCGGGTGTGGCGGAGCGGGCGCGGCTGGATTTCCTCACCATCGAGGACAGTTTCACGGTGCCGGGTGAGCGGCACGAGTTCAGTGATCGGGTGGATCGGGTGCGGGCGCGGCTCGACGCGCATCTGATCGCGGCGCGGCTGGCTCCGGTCACCAGGAATATCGGGTTGATCCCGACCGTCACCACCACGCATACCGAGCCGTTCCATGTGTCGAAGGCGCTCGCCACCTTGGATTACACCTCGCACGGCCGGGCGGGCTGGCAGGTGAAGGTGTCCGGGTCGGCCACCGAGGCAGGACATTTCGGTAGACGCGAGATCCGGGCGCTCTCGGCCGAGGAGTTGGCGCGGGTCAGGGCGGGTGCGGCGCTGCCGGATTCGGTGGTGGAGTTGTTCGACGAGGCGAGCGACGCGGTGGAGGTGGTGCGCAGGCTGTGGGACAGCTGGGAGGACGACGCCGAAATCCGAGATATCCCCAACCGGCGTTTCATCGACCGGGACAAGCTGCATTACATCGACTTCGAAGGCCGGTTCTTCTCGGTGCGTGGGCCGTCCATCACACCGCGCCCGCCGCAGGGCCAGCCGGTGGTGACAGCGCTGGCGCATCATCCGGTCGTCTACGAGTTCGCCGCGCGCGCCGCGGATCTGGTGTTCGTCACCCCCGGCCTCGATACGGGTCCGGCACCGATCCTCGAGCAGGTCGCGACGGCGGCAGCCGGGCGGACAGGTGAGCGGTTCCGGGTGTACGCGGACCTGGTCGTCTTCCTCGATTCGGAGACCGAGACCGGGGCCGCGCGGTTGGCTCGGCTGAACGAATGGGATGGCAGCGAATTCAACTCCGACGCAGCCGTATTCACCGGCAGCGCCGAGCAGCTGGCCAAGCTGTTGACGCGCTGGAGCGAGCAGGGCGTCGACGGGTTCCGGCTCCGCCCGGGCGTGGCCGTCGACGACCTGAACGCCATCGCCGATCGTCTCGTCCCGGCCTTGAGCGCACGCGGCCTGGCCCGCACCGAGTATCCGGGCGGCTCGCTGCGCGCCCTGCTCGGATTGTCCACAACCGTCCCCAACCGCTACGCCGTCGCCTGAACGAGGTCACCATGAGCAGTCAACGCAAGCAGGTCATCCTCGGCGCCTACCTCGGTGGCGTCAACCATCACACCTCCTGGTGGGATCCGCGGGCGGGCAGCCAGATCGAGTTCAGCTCGTTCGAGCACACCGCCCGCACCGCCGAACGCGGCAAGTTCGATTTCTTCTTCCTCGCCGAAGGGCTGGCGCTGCGTGAACGGGCCGGCAAGATCTTCGATCAGGACATCATCGGCCGGCCCGATACGTTCACTGTCCTCGCCTCGCTCGCCGCGGTGACCGAGCATCTCGGCCTGGCAGGCACTATCAACACCACCTTCAACGAGCCGTATGAGCTGGCCCGGCAGTTCGCGAGCCTCGACCATCTGTCCGGCGGGCGCGCCGCCTGGAATGTGGTCACCTCGTTCGACGCGTTCACCGGCCAGAACTTCCGCCGCGGTGGATATCTGGACCGTTCGCAGCGGTATGCGCGGGCGGAGGAGACGGTCGCGGCGGTGCGCGCGCTGTGGGATTCCTGGGATGCCGGCGATATCGTCGCCGACCGCGAATCCGGGCGCTACCTGGCCCGGCCGGATGCGGGCGCGTTCGCCATCCGCAGCAGCCAGTTCGATATCTCGGGCCGGTTCACCGTGCCGCGCAGCCCGCAGGGCCGTCCGGTCACGTTGCAAGCCGGCGTCTCACCGCAGGGCCGTGATTTCGCCGCCGCCAATGCCGATGCCATCTTCTCCCCCTACGGCAGCATCCCCGAGGCCGCCGACTTCTACCGCGATATCAAGTCACGCGCGGTCGCGGCGGGACGTTCGGCCGACGACATCAAGATCCTGCCCTCGGCGAGTTTCGTGCTCGGCGACACCGAGGCCGAGGCGATCGAGAAGTACCACACCATCCGCAACGAGCAGGTCACCGGTCAGACCGCGCTGATCTTGCTGGAGCAGATCTGGAACCGCGATCTGTCGGCCTACGATCCGGAAGGCCCGGTACCCGATATCGACCCGGATCCCGAAGCTCCGCCGATCATTCAGGGCAAGGCCTTCGTCTACCAGGATCGTTTCGCGACCGTCGCCAAGCTGCGAGCTGTCGCCGAGGAGAAGAAGCTCACTCTGCGCGAAGTGGTGATCGATCAGTTCGAACGCGGACCGCTGGTCGGCACCCCGGACCAGATCGCCCAGCAGATCGACGATTTCGTGCAGAACGACGGCTCCGACGGATTCATCCTCGGCTCCCACCTGGTGCCGACCGGCCTGGACGAATTCGTGGACCGGGTGGTGCCGCTGCTCCAGGAGCGCGGCGCATTGCGCGCGGAGTACACCGGGACGACGCTGCGCGACAATCTCGGCCTGCCGAACCTCTATGCGACGGGCAAGGTCCCGGCACGCGCCTGAACTCGCCGCACCTGACGGTCCGGACCCTCGACATCAAGAGGTCGCGGCGGCGCGGCGGTCGGTGCAGGTGCGGACCGGTTGCACCGCAATGGATTCGGTCGTTCCCGTGGACTCCGCCCGGAAGCTGCGGCGACCTATCGACCGAACATCGCTCAGCATCCGGCAAGCCCGGGCCTGGCGTATCGAGGGGCCGGATGTGTGACGGCCGCCTGATCATTCAGGCGGCCGCGGCACGAGTGGAATCAGCGATCCAGCCGCTCGATGATCGTGACGTTGGCCGTGCCGCCACCCTCGCAGATGGTGAGCAGCCCATACCGCCCGTTGATCCGCTCCAGCTCGTTGAGCAGGGTGGCGAAGAGTTTGGCGCCGGTGGCGCCGAGCGGGTGGCCGAGGGCGATGGCGCCACCGTTGACGTTGACCTTCTCCGGATCGGCTCCGGTCTCCTTCAACCAGGCGAGCACCACGGGGGCGAAGGCCTCGTTGATCTCGATGACGTCGATGTCGTCGATGGTCAGGCCGGTCTTCTCCAGCGCCCACTTGGTGGCCGGGATCGGCGCGCTGAGCATGAAGATCGGGTCGGCGCCGCGTGCGCTGACGTGATGGATGCGGGCACGCGGGGTGAGTCCGTACTCCTGCACCGCCCAGTCGGAGGCGAGCAGGGTGGCGCTGGCGCCGTCGGAGATCTGCGAGGCCACCGCCGCGGTGAGCGGGCTGCCCTCGGCGAGTGCGGGCAGCGAGGCCATCTTCTCCAGGCTGGTCTCGCGCGGGCCCTGATCGATCCAGAAATCGCCGACGGGCACGATCTCGCGATCGAAACGACCCTCCTTGATGGCGCGGCGGGCGCGCTCATGGCTGCGCAGCGCCCAGCGCTCCATGTCCTCGCGGCTGATGCCCCACTTCTCGGCGATCAGCTGGGCGCCGTGGAACTGCGAGACCTCGCCGGTGCCGTAGCGGTGATCCCAGCCCTGCGCGCCGACGAACGGCGACTCGTAGCCGTATTCCTTGCCCGCGAGCATGGCCGCCGAGATCGGGATGGCGCTCATGTTCTGCACGCCGCCGGCGACGATCACCTCGGCGGTGCCGCTCATGATGGCCTGGGCGCCGAAGTTGATGGCCTGCTGGCTGGAACCGCACTGCCGGTCGACGGTGACGCCGGGAACTTCCTCCGGGTAGCCGGCCACCAGCCAGGCGGTGCGGCCGATATTGCCTGCCTGCGGGCCGATGTTGTCGACGCAGCCGACGATGACGTCGTCGACCACGCCGGGATCGATCGGGTTGCGGTCGAGCAGACCACGCAGGGCCGCGGCGCCGAGGTCGGCCGGGTGCACGCCGGCCAGGGCGCCACCGCGTTTGCCGACCGGGGTGCGCACCGCGTCGATCACATACGCCTCGCGCAGCGGGGCGTAGGGGCGGCGCGAGCCGGTGGGTTCGGACATGTTCAGACTCCTACGTGGTGTGCCCGGGCACGGTCAGCCCGTCGAGCACGATGGTCAGATACTGCTTGGCGAGGTTGTCTACGGTGATCGGCCCGCCCGGGGTGTACCAGCGCACCGCCACCCAGACGGTGTCGCGCAGGAACCGGTAGGCCAGTTCGATATCGAGTTCGGCCCGGAAGCTGCCGTCGCGCACACCATTGGTGAGCACCTGGTGCCAGAGGGCGCGGAATTCCTTGTTGTATTCGTCGATGTAGGTGAAGCGTTCGACGCCGCGCAGGCGCTTGGCCTCGGCCTGGTAGATGGCGACGGCGGCGTGGTAGCGGTCGAAGGACTCGTAGGAGGCCAGCACCAGCGCCTCGAGGGTGTCACGCGAGCTCAGGCCGGAGGCGACGATGTCGCGGTAGCGGCCGAACAAGTCGTCGAGGAAGCCGCGCAGGATTTCGTCGACCATCGATTCCTTGGAATCGAAATGGTGATACAGGCTGCCCGATAGGATTCCGGCCGCATCGGCGATATCGCGGACGGTGGTGGCGCGCAGACCCCGCTCGGCGAACAGGTCGGCCGCCAATCCGAGCAGTTCATTGCGCCGGGCTGATTTGGACGGGTCGGGTGCGGTCACCCGGCCATAATACAACCAAGCATTTGCTTGGGATAGTGGGTCGAGGTTTTCAGCGCTCCGAATACCGCAGCGGCGAGGATCGCGACAGGTCGGCGAGCAGGCGTTCGCAGATCACCACGGGCGAGATGCCTGCTCGCATCATCCGCATCACCAGGGCCAATCGGCGTTCGCAGCTGTCCCATTCGACGGTGAGGGGTTTGCGGCCGGGGCCGGCGTCGACGGTGGCGAGGACGCGTGGCGGGCCGAAGCGGGTGGGTTCCTCGGTCAGTTTCAGCACCATCCCGCGCTGCCAGGCGTGATAGGTGTCCATATCGGCGCTGCCGATGAGCTTGTCGGTCACCGCGCACAGGCCCTGAGCGATCTGGTCGGAGAAGGTGTCGCGGTCGAACCGGTATTTGCGGGAACGGCGCACCACATCGAGCAGATCCGCGCGCACCTCGTAGAGCAATTCGATCTGATGGGTCCGGCGCCGCTGCGCCTCGCTGCCGTCCCCGCCGGTGCCCAACCCGATCCGGCGGGCCCGCGCCCGCTCGCGCGCCATATCGGCACGCAGGGCCGCGCGGGGATCGCGGGCGATGTCGTTCTCGTCGACGGCGTAGGAGGCGAGAATGCGCCCGGCCCGGACCGCCGCGGATCGGCGCCCCACGTCCAGGAGTTCGGCACCGAAGGTCAACGCGGCCAGGACCAGGCTTTCCTGTCTGCGTCTGGCGAGCACGACGTCACGCACCAACTCGAGTTCGAGTTGTTCGCGTGTGGGCTGTTCTCGGGCAGATCGGTGGTCCAGGCCCATAGCCATCGCCCCTCCGGGTGTGCGATCCCGACCTCAACCAGCATCGCACACGCGGGCCGTGACGGCTCCAGGTTTTTCGGGTCTCGGAAGCTCCCCAGCTCAAGCGCGTTGGCTCGAGATGGAGACGATCTCGCCTGTGAGGTAGGTGGTGTAATCGCTGGCCAGCATGGCGATCGTGGCTGCGACCTCCCACGGTTCGGCGGCCCGGCCGAAGGCCTCGCGCTCGGAGAGCCGGTCGAGCAGTTCGGGGGAACTCACCTTGTCCAGGAAGGCGTGCCTGGCGATGCTGGGCGCGACGGCATTGATGCGCACCCCGAGTTCGGCAGCCTCGACCGCGCTGCACCTGGTCAACGCCATCACACCCGCCTTGGCCGCCGCATAGTGGGCCTGGCCGTACTGGGCGCGCCAGCCGAGCACGCTGGCATTGTTGACCACCACACCGCCGTGACCGGCCGCGCGGAAGTAGGCCAGTTCGGCGCGGGTGCAGCGGAAGGTGCCGTTGAGCGTCACGTCGAGCACGCGATTCCACTGCTCGTCGGTCATATCGACCACCGGGGTCTCACCGCCGAGGCCCGCGTTGTTGACGAAGATGTCGATCCGGCCCATGGCCGCGGCCGCGCCACGCACCAGTTCGTCGACCTGTTCGGTGCTGCACACATCGCAGACGATGGCTTCGACCTTGCGGTCGGGGAATTCGGCGCTCAGCTCGGCGCGGGTCTCCCCCAGCCGGCGTTCATGCCAGTCCGAGACGACGACGTCGGCGCCCTCCGACAGCAGCCTGCGCGCGGTCGCCGAGCCGATGCCGGTGCCCGCGGCGGCGGTCACCACGGCCTTGCGGTCGGTCAGCAGGCCGTGGCCGGCGACGAGCGCGGGCGCGACCGACAGCGACACGTTGTTCTCACTCATGACGGACGAGCCTCCCGCGGCAGACCGAGCACGCGCTCGGAGATGATGTTGCGCTGCACTTCGTTCGAACCTCCGTAGATGGTGTCGGCGCGGGTGAACAGATACAGCCGCTGCCATTCGTCGAGATCGTCGTCGGCGGCCACCAGGCCCGCCGGTCCGCGCACGGCCATGGCGAGTTCGCCGAGGCCGCGATGCCAGTTGGCCCACAGCAGTTTCGCCACCGAGGCCTGCCCGCCGCCGTCGTCGGCGCCGGCGCCCTCCATGGTGCGCATGGCGTGCGCGCGCAGCACGCGCAGACCGACCCAGGCGCGGTCGATCTGATCGGCGATCAGCGGATCGTCGATGGCGCCGTTGCGCCGGGCCAGTTCTTCGACGCCGGCGAGTTCGCGTTCGAAGCGGATCTGCTGGCCGAGGGTGGAGATACCGCGCTCGAAGGTCAGCGTGCCCATGGCGATGCGCCAGCCGTCACCGGGCTCGCCGACGACCAGATCGGCGGCGGTGCGGGCGTCGTCGAAGAACACCTCGTTGAATTCGGAGGTGCCGGTGAGCTGATTGATCGGGCGCACCGTGATGCCCGGCTGATCCATCGGAACCAGCAGGTACGACAGGCCCTTGTGGCGTTTGGAGCCGGGTTCGGTGCGGGCGACCACGAAGCACCAGTCGGCCACATGCGCCAGCGAGGTCCAGATCTTCTGGCCGTTGATCGACCATTCGTCGCCGTCGAGGCGGGCCGAGGTGGACACCGCGGCCAGGTCGGAGCCGGCGCCGGGTTCGGAGTAGCCCTGGCACCACAGTTCGCTGACGGTGCGGATGCCGGGCAGGAAGCGCTGCTTCTGCGCTTCGGTGCCGAAGGCCAGCACGGTCGGGCCGAGCAGCTCCTCACCTACGTGGGAGACCCGTGCGGGCGCGTCGGCCTTGGCGTACTCCTCGTGGAAGATGATCTGCTGCCGCACGGTCGCCTCGCGGCCGCCGTATTCCTTCGGCCAGCCGAGGCAGGTCCAGCCCGAGGCCGCCAGATGGCGATCCCAGGCCAGCCGTTCGTCGAAGGCCTCGTGCTCGCGGCCGGGCCCGCCGAGGCCGCGCAGGTCCTTGTACTCGCCGTTCAGGTTCTCCGCGAGCCAGGCGCGGATCTCGGCGCGGAAGGTCGCGTCGGCGTCGTGGCCGTTCGCATCGTTTGCCGTCATGGCCGCCTCGTTTGCCGTGGTGGGCGCCGGATTCGCCGGGTCACCCACGGAAATCGCCGAACTGCGCCCACCGGCCGGACCGGTGTCGGATTCTGAGGTCTGGATCGCACCCACGCCGGTAGGATAACCTACCAAGCACTTGCTTTGTAAGGCTCAGGTCTTACCGACCGCACCGACGGTGAGGACAACCCGTGACAACCCCTGCACAGACCACCCCGATGGCGCTGCACGACGCGGCGCGCACCTTCGGCACCGCGCCGGCCATCGCCGACGGCGAGACCCGCCTGGATTGGACACAGCTGCTGGAAGCGGTGCAGGACGTGGCGCGGGCGCTCATCGCCCGTGGCGTGCGGCGTGGCGACCGGGTGGCGATGTGGTCGCCCAACACCCATCACTGGGTCACCGCCGCCCTGGCCGCCCACTACTGCGGCGCGGCGCTGGTGCCGCTCAACACCCGGTACGTGGCCGAGGAAGCGGCCGACGTGCTGCGCCGGGTGAACCCCAAGGCGCTGTTCATCTCCGGGCCGTTCCTGCGGCGCGAGCGGCTCACCGAATTGCTGGCGGCCGCGCCCGACCTCGATATCCCAACGATCGTGGTGATCCCGGTGGAGGGGCCGATGACAGTCGAGTCGTCCTCGGCCGATCCCCGGATCCTGCACTGGTCACAGCTGCCCGAGGCCGCCGCGTCGGTGACCCGCGAGCAGGCGATCGAGCGGGCCGAGTCCGTGAGCCCCGAGGATGTCTCCGACATCCTGTTCACCTCGGGCACCACCGGCCGCAGCAAGGGCACCCTGGTGGCGCACCGCCAGGCGCTGTCGGTGGTGCGGGCCTGGATCGAATGCTCGACGCTCACCAGCACCGACCGCTATCTGCTGGTCAACCCGTTCTTCCACAACTTCGGCTACAAGGCCGGATTCCTGGCCTGCATGCTGGCCGGCGCAACGATCGTGCCGCAGATCGTGTTCGACGTGCCGCAGACCATGCGGCTGGTCGGCGAGGAGAAGATCACCGTCCTCACCGGCCCGCCGACCATCTACCAGACCATCCTCGACTTCCCCAACCGCGACGATTTCGACCTGAGCACGCTGCGCGTCGCCGTCACCGGAGCGGCGACCGTTCCGGTGGTGCTGATCGAGCGGATGCGCTCGGAACTGTCGTTCGATGTGGTCGTCACCGCGTACGGGCTGTCCGAATCGGCCGGCTTCGGCACCATGTGCCGCCCCGACGACGACGCCGAAACCGTCGCCAACACCTGCGGCCGCCCCATCGCCGATTTCGAGCTACGCCTCGACACCACCGGTGAGGTGCTGCTGCGCGGACCGAACGTGATGCTCGGCTACCTCGACGATCCGAAGGCCACCGCCGAAACCATCGACGCCGACGGCTGGCTGCACACCGGCGATATCGGCACCATCGACGAGCGCGGCTACCTGAAGATCACCGACCGGCTCAAGGACATGTACATCAGCGGCGGATTCAACGTCTATCCGGCCGAGATCGAGCAGGCGCTGGCCCGATTGGACGGCGTCGCGGAATCGGCCGTCATCGGGGTGCCCGACACCCGGATGGGCGAGGTGGGCAAGGCGTATGTGGTGCGCAAGCCCGGCTCAAACCTCACCGAACAGGACGTCATCGCCTACGCCACCACCGTGCTGGCCAATTTCAAGGTGCCGCGCATCGTCGAGTTCCGCGACCAGCTGCCCTACAGCGCCGCCGGGAAGGTGCTCAAACGTCAACTACGTGAGGAGAAGTCGTAAATGCCTGCCGAAGAACCAGCGGTGCCGTTCGAACCGGATGTGGTGACCTACGAGCGCCGCGGCGCGGTGGCGGTGATCACCATGAACCGGCCGGACTACCGCAATGCCCAGAACTCGGTGATGACCTACGCCCTCGACGCCGCGTTCGAGCGGGCCGTCGAGGACGCCGAGGTCGGTGTCATCGTGCTGGCCGGTAACGGCAAGCATTTCAGCGCCGGGCACGATATCGGCACGCCGGGCCGCGACCATCACGTGCGCTACCCGAACAAGGCCGCGCTGTGGTGGGACCATGTGGACCGGGTCGGCGGCGATCAGCGCTTCGCCCGCGAGACCGAGGTCTATCTCGGCATGTGCCGGCGCTGGCGGGAAATCCCCAAGCCGACCATCGCGATGGTGCAGGGCGCCTGCATCGCCGGCGGGCTGATGCTGGCGTGGGTCTGCGATCTGATCGTCGCCTCCGAGGACGCCTTCTTCTCCGATCCCGTTGTCCGGATGGGCATTCCGGGCGTGGAGTACTTCGCGCACCCGTGGGTGCTCGGTCCGCGCGCGGCCAAGGAGTTCCTGTTCACCGGCGACCGGTTCAGCGCCGCGCAGGCCAAGGAATGGGGCATGGTCAACCGGGTCGTGCCGCGCGAGCAGCTCGAAACCGAGACCCTCGCGCTGGCCGACAAGATCGCCACCATGCCGCAGTTCGGTCTCGCGCTCACCAAGAAGGCGGTCAACCAGGCCGAGGACCTGATGGGGATGCGCGCCGGCATGGACTCTGTGTTCGGCCTGCACCATTTCGCGCACGCCCACAATGCCGAGGTCGGCGCGGATTCCCTCGGCGGCATGAACGCCAAAACGATGAAAGCCACGGCGAGTTCGGCGCAGGCCGACGCCACGCAGAACGGGGCGAAATAAGTGGATCTGGATCTGGATCAGGCCACCCGCGACTTCCAGCTGGAAGTGCGCGACTGGCTGGCCGCGAACAAGCCGGCGCAGCCGCTGCCATCGATGGACACCAAGGCCGGTTTCGAGGCGCACCGGGAGTGGGAACACACCCTCGCCGAGGCGCGGTACTCCGTGGTGTCGTGGCCGCAGGAGTACGGCGGACGCGATGCGTCGCTGCTGGAATGGGTGCTGTTCGAGCAGGAGTACTACGCGGCGGGCGCGCCGGGACGGGTGAGCCAGAACGGCATCTTCCTGCTGGCGCCGACGCTGTTCGAGCACGGCAGCCCCGAGCAGCTCGCCCGGATCATGCCGCGGATGGCCCGCGCCGACGACATCTGGGCGCAGGCCTGGTCGGAGCCGGAAGCCGGCAGCGACCTCGCCGGAATCCGGTCGACCGCGCGCCGCACCGAAGGCGGCTGGCTACTGAGTGGGCAGAAGACGTGGAGTTCGCGCGCGGCCTACGCCGATCGCGCGTTCGGGCTGTTCCGCAGTGACCCGGAGGCCGAACGTCATCGCGGGCTCACCTACGTGATGTTCCCGCTGGACGCCGAGGGCGTCACGGTGCGCCCGATCCCGCAGCTGGACGGTGATCCGGGCTTCGCGGAGATCTTCCTCGACGAGGTGTTCGTGCCCGACGCCGACGTCATCGGTGCACCGAACGAGGGCTGGCGGGTCGCGATGAGCACCTCCAGCAATGAACGCGGTCTGTCGCTGCGCAGCCCCGGCCGGTTCAGCGCCACCGCCCAGCGACTCATCGACCTGTGGGCGAACACCGACGATTCGGGTACCGCCGCACGCGACAAGGTGGTCGACGCCTGGATCGGCAGCGAGGCCTACCGGCTGCACACCTTCGGCACGGTGACCCGATTGAACGAGGGCGGCAAGCTCGGCGCGGAATCCTCGATCACCAAGGTGTTCTGGTCCGAACTCGATATCGCCATGCACGAAACGGCGCTCGACCTGCTCGGCGACACCGCCGAACTGGCCGGGCCGTGGACCGACGGCTACCTGTTCTCGCTGTCGGGCCCGATCTACGCCGGTACCAATGAGATCCAACGCAACATCATCGCCGAGCGGCTCCTCGGCCTACCGAGAGGAGGCAGCCGATGAGGTTCGCACTCAGCCCGGAACACGTCGATTTCGCCGCCAGCATTCGCAAGCTGCTCGACGCGGGCAAGACACCAGCCGCGGTCCGTTCGTGGTCGGCCGGTGAACACGCCGCAGGACGTGCGCTGCTCGAACAGCTGGCCGGGGCCGGAGTATTCGGGCTCGCGGTGGCCGAGGAGTTCGACGGTATCGGTGCCGAACCGATCGACCTGGTGGTGGCATTCGGGGAGCTCGGCCGCTCGGCCGTGCCCGGACCGGTGGTGGAGTCGGCGGCGGCGATTCCCGCTCTGCTGCAAGCGCTTGCCGGCGCGGATTCGAGCGGCGCGGCGGATGGGTCCGCGAGTGCGGGCGCGACTTCCGACAGCTCGGCGGGCGCCGGATCCGCTGCGGCACGGTGGTTGCCGGGCATCGCGGCGGGCACCACGCTCGGCACGATCGCCTTCGCTACGCCCGGCCGTGGGGCGGTGGCCCTCGATGCCGATGTGGCCGATCTGATCCTGATCGCGGACGGCGATCGGCTGCACACGGGCACGGTTGGCGAGCAGGTGCGTTCGGTGGATCCGGCGCGGCGGTTGTTCACCGTCGTACCCGATGAGCTGGTCGCCGAAGGTGCGCACGTCGCCGACGCCATCGCCGCCGGTTTCGACGCGGCGGCCCTGGCGTGTGCGGCGCAGCTGCTCGGCGCCGGCAGCGGCCTGCTGGACGCGGCGACCGAATACGCCAAGCAGCGCAAGCAGTTCGGGCGTCCGATCGGTGAGTTCCAAGCGGTGAAGCAGAAGCTGGCCGACGTACTGATCGCCCTCGACCTGGCCGAACCGCTGCTGCACCGCGCTGCCTTGACCGCAGCCGGTCCCGATCGTGCCCGTGACGTGTCCGCGGCCCTGGTGGCCTGCGGCAATGCCGCCCATCTCGCCGCGCGCACCGGCCTCCAGGTGCACGGCGCCATCGGCTACACCGCCGAATACGACCTGTCGTTGCTGCTCACCAAGGTCACTGCGCTGCGCTCGGCATGGGGCACCGCGGATTTCCATCGCGCGCGGATCGCCGAGGCGTTGCGCTCGACTGCCGGAGCACCCGCGTGAGCACCACCCCGAGGCTCGGACGCGCAGCGGCGGGCCGTTGCCAGGATGGTGTGGCCGACGCCCGCCGCAGCCCTGCCGCCGGGCCGCAGACTCGGCCCCGCGCACCGTATCGGACGGTGACGGGGACGGCTGTCGCCCGTGGTCTATGCGGGCTTCGTGGTGAGCGCGGCCGCACCGCTCTACCGCACCCCGCGCAGTTCGATTCGGATGCGCAGCGGCCGGCCATCCAGAACGGAGGAATCGCGTGATCACCGCGGAACAGCAGGAACTCGTCGCGGCAGTGCGCGGGGCGGTCGCTCGCAGGGGCGGACCCGCGGTCGACCGGCAGGGGCTCGACAGCGAACTCGGCTACGACGCCGCGCTGTGGCGGACGCTGTGCGAGCAGGTCGGGGTGGCGGCACTGGCCATTCCCGAGGAGTTCGGCGGATTCGGCGCGAGCCTGGTCGAATCGCTGCTGGTGGTCGGGGAATTGGGCCGGTCGCTGGCGGGCGTGCCGATGCTCGGATCCGCCGTGCTCGGCGCGCAGGCGGTGTTGCTGTCCGGTGATTCGGACGCGTGCGAGCGGCTGTTGCCGGAGGTCGCCGAGGGCACCAGGACACTCGCGGTGTGCTGGGCCGGGGCCGACGGCTGGGACAGCTTCGGCGTGCGGGCCGAGGGTGAATCCCTGAGCGGCACCGCGCACTACGTGGTCGACGCCGCCCATGCGGACACGTTGATCGTGGTCACCGAGACCGGCTTGTTCGAGGTCGATCCGGCGGCCGCAGGTGTGCAACGGCGCGCATCGGCCACCATGGACCCGACCCGCAAGCTCGGTGAGATCACGTTCACCGACGTGACCGCACGCAGGCTCGGCACCGGCGATCCGGCGCCGATCATCACCAGGCTGCGTGAAATCGCCTGGGCGGCACTGGCGTCCGAGCAGGTCGGCGCGGCCGAACAGTGCCTGAACACGACGGTCGAGTACGCGAAATCCCGAGTCCAGTTCGGCCGCCCGATCGGTAGCTTCCAGGCCCTCAAGCACCGCATGGCCGACATGTACGTGCTGGTCGAATCCGCCAAGTCCACCTCCTACGCCGCCACCCTCGCCGTCGGCACCGACAGCCCGTCGGCCGCTGAAGACGTCTGGGTCGCGCGCCGCCACTGCTCCGAGGCCTACTCCACGGTGGCCGCCGAAATGATCCAGCTGCACGGCGGCATCGCCATCACCTGGGAACACGACGCGCACCTGCACTTCAAGCGCGCCCACGGTGATGCGCTGCTGTTCGGTACACCGCGGCGTCCGCTGCCCAAGACGGCCTAGCCGCAACCCTCACCGTCTGCCCGGCCGCGTTCCATGCGCGGCCGGGCAGTCGTGTTCGAGGCCCATGGCACGCGCGGCGAGGGGCAGCTGGCTCAGCCCGGCTCAGCGCAGCACTGCCCGGCTAAAGCCCGGCCCGGCTCAGCTCGGCCCGGCCCGGCCCGGATCGGCTCGGCCCGACTTGGCGAGGCTTGTACCAGAGGGCGGGCAGGCGGTGCGAACCCATGGGCTCTCACGTCGGGCGGGACCCGCCTTCCATGGCCGAGCCAGGCCGGTGACTCATTTCACCACCAATAGATAGTTAGCCTATGTAATAATATCCAGGTGCAGCAGAGCGACCTGGTTTCCGCGGAGGACATCGTCGTCGATCTCGTGGTCAACGCCGCTCGGCTGACTCGGCTGGCCGGGGTGATCAGTGGGGACGCCCTTCCACCGCGCGCGGAACTGCGGGCACTGTCGGTGCTCGACGAGCACGGTGAACTACGGGTCAGCGAATTCGCCCGCATCGATCGATGCTCACAACCGGCGGCAACGGCGCTGATCGGCAAGCTGGTCGCGGACGGATACGCCACCCGGCACAAGGACCCTGACGATGCCAGGGCCGTGGTCGTCGCCCTCACCCCGGCCGGACGCAACCGGCTGATCGAATCCCGCCGAGCCTTCGGCACCGCGCTCGCCGCGCGACTGCCCGGCTACGACACCGACCGACTGATCCGGCTGGAGGCCGAACTCACCGAATTGCTGGACGCGCTCAAAGCCACCGAAGCGCCCGGCACGAACTGACACCGAGGGAACCGATGACAACTGTGACCAGGACGCACAGCGCCGCGTCCGCGACACCGGAAAAGACCAAGCAACCCAAGGCGGTATGGGCCGTCGCCTTCGCCAGCGTCATCGCGTTCATGGGCATCGGCCTGGTCGACCCGATCCTCAAGCCGATCGGCGAGCAGCTGCACGCCTCGCCGTCGCAGGTGTCGCTGCTGTTCACCAGTTACATGCTGGTCACCGGTGTGGCCATGCTGATCACGGGTGTGGTGTCGAGCCGGTTCGGCGCGAAGAAGACGCTGCTGGCCGGGCTCGCCATCATCGTGGTGTTCGCGGCGCTGGCCGGTATGTCGAACACGGTTGAGCAGATCGTCGGGTTCCGGGCGGGCTGGGGTCTGGGTAACGCCCTGTTCATCGCGACGGCCCTGGCCACCATAGTCGGTGCGGCCAGCGGCGGCGTGGCGCGCGCCATCATCCTCTACGAGGCCGCGCTCGGCATCGGCATCGCGACCGGACCGCTGGTCGGCGGCCTGTTGGGCGGAATCAGCTGGCGTGGGCCGTTCTTCGGCGTTTCGGTCCTGATGGCCATCGCGTTCATCTCGCTGGTGGTGCTGCTGCCGGAGACCCCGAAGCCGGCCAAGCCGACCTCGATCACCGCGCCGTTCAAGGCGCTGCGTCACCGCGGCCTGCTGACGGTGAGCCTGACCGCGCTGTTCTACAACTTCGGCTTCTTCACCCTGCTCGCCTACACCCCGTTCCCGCTGGATATGGGCACCTACGCGATCGGATTCATCTTCTTCGGCTGGGGCCTGATGCTGGCGGTGGCGTCGGTGTACTTCGCTCCGGTCTTGCAGCGCCGCTTCGGCACCCTGCCGATGATGGGCCTGGCGCTGGCCCTGTTCGCCGCCGACCTCGCGGTGATGGCCATGTTCGCCGAACACAAGCCGGTGCTGATCGTCGGCGTGGTGCTCGCGGGCCTGTTCCTCGGCGTGAACAACACGCTGATCACCGAGGCCGTGATGATCTCCGCGCCGGTGGAACGCTCCACCGCCTCGGCCGCCTACAGCTTCGTCCGCTTCGCCGGCGGCGCCGCGGCCCCGTGGCTGGCGGGCAAGCTCGGCGAGCACAACACCGCGCTGCCGTTCTGGGTGGGCGCGGCCTGTACCGCCGTCGCCGTGCTGGTGCTGTTCGGCGGACGTTCGGCGCTGGCCCACATCGACGATCACGATCCCGCACCGCACAGCGTCGAAGAGGCGCAAGCGATCACCGTCGGCGACTGACGATCTCGTTCGCCCGATCCACAGGCCCCGCCCACCCGGCGGGGCCTGTTCGCTTCCTACCCCTACCTGCGTCGATGCCGGGCGGGGTAGCGTCGCAGATATGACCAAAGCGCAGCGGGAACAGGTCAGGATCGAGCCGTGTCACAAGCGGGTGCGGGTCTATTTCGGGGGGAAGCTCGTCGCCGACACCACTCGGCCGTCCCTGGTCTGGGAGATCCCCTACTACCCCACCTACTACATTCCGGTCGCCGATCTGCGCGCGAAACTCGAGCCCAACGGCAGTGTCCGCGAATCCATCCACCGCGGTGAGGGCACCGGCTACGACGTGGTCGTCGACGGCGCCATCGTGCCCGGCGCGGCGACGCGCTACCTGGGCTCACCCGAGCTGAGCGAGCTGGTACGGCTGGACTGGAACGCGATGGACGAATGGTTCGAAGAAGACGAGCCGATCTACGTCCACCCGCGCGACCCGTACTCCCGGGTCGACATCCTCAACAGTTCACGCCACATCCGCGTCGAGGTGGACGGCGTCACCGTGGCCGACTCGACGGCACCGCGCATCCTGTTCGAAACCGGCCTGCCCGCACGGTATTACCTGCCGCTGACCGACGTCCGCATGGACCTGCTGCACCCGTCGGACACCCACAGCCGCTGCCCGTACAAGGGCACCGCCGACTACTGGAACATCCGCATCGGCGACACCGAGCACCGCGACCTGGTGTGGATCTACCGCACCCCGGTCGCCGAGAGTCAGAAGATCGCCGGCCTGGCCTGCTTCTACAACGAGAAGGTCGACATCTACATCGACGGCGAATTGCAGCAACGGCCGCAGACTCCGTTCAGCTGAGCGGCGCCCGCTGAAGACGAACACGCTCGGTGACGATGCGACCGCCCGTCCACCGGCCGGGATGGTGTTGCCAGGCGCGACAGGCGGCCGAAAACGACGGCGGGGCGAGGAGTAACTCCTCGCCCCGTCCTCATCACCGACCACTACTCGGCGATGTCGATCACCCCTTCGTCGACCGCCCATTTGATGGTGCGTTCGAGATCGGCGCAGGATTCCGGTCGGCCCGGGCCCGCGCCCTGCTCGGCGAGCCTGGCGTAGACCGGGCAGTGGGCGGCGGGGTCGCCGGTCCACTGGATCGAGGTCTGGTGCGAACTGCTCTTGCGCACCAGCACCTCGGTTCGGCAGGTGTGGCACCGCAGTGGAGTCAGCCCCTCCTCCAGGTACCTGGCCCTGTCGACGACCGTCTGGGCGGCCACCGCGGCACGCCGCGCCGGTTGGTCGGCGAAGTCGGGTGCTTTCGCCCAGGTCGCGGTCATTACACACCCGCCTCCGCTGCGCTCGATTCCGCTTCGGCGGCCTCGGCCTCACGCTTGCGCCGCAGGTTCTCGGCCACTTCCGCCTCCCAGGCCTCGTTGGCCTTGGTGGTGTCGACCTCGAACTCGAAGCGCTGGGTCATCTTCTCGGTGACGTCGGCGACGTCGACGTAGAACTGCTCGTACCAGCGGCGCAGCTGGTAGACCGGGCCGTCTTCCTCACACAGCAGCGGGTTCTCGACCTTGGACTTGTGCTTCCAGATCTCCACGTCCTGCAAGAAGCCGTCGCCGAAGAAGGTGGTCATGCTCTTGGCGAGCTTGGCCGCGGTGGCGTCGTCGAGGCCCTTGGGCTTTTCGACGCTGAGCCCCCACTGCAACACGAACGAATCGTGGGTCACCGGGTAGTGGCAGTTGATCAGGTTGACCGTGATCTCGTAGCCGCCGTAGATGTTGACCAGCGGGTTGATCATGTAGGACGGACCGAAGTACGACGCTTCCGACTTCAGCAGGTTGTCGCCGCCGTACTTGGCCGCGACGCCCACATCCGGGCGGCCCTTGGTCTCCAGGAACTGGGTCGCGACGTGACCTTCGAAGACGTTCTTGAAGTAGGTCGGGAAGGCGAAGTGGATGTAGAAGAAGTGCGCCATGTCGACGACGTTGTCGATGATCTCGCGGCAGTTGGCGCCCTCGATCAGCAGCGAGTTCCAGGTCCACTCGGTCCACTCGGGGTTCAGTTCCTCGAGCGGGTTGCCGTCGGCGTCGGTGTAAGTGCCCTTGATGTAGGGAATCGTGACTTCCGGCGGCGGCGGGTTGCCCTCGTGGTCGTGCCAGACGAACAGCTGGCCGTTGCGCTCGAGGGTGGTCCACTTCCTGGTGCGGGCCAGCGGTGGCACGCGGCGCGCGTACGGGATCGAGGTGCATTTGCCGCTCGCGCCCCAGCGCCAGTCGTGGAACGGGCAGGCGATGTCGTCGCCCTTGATCTCGCCCATGCTCAGGTCGCCGCCCATATGCCGGCAGTAGGCGTCGAGCACCCGCAGTTCGCCGGCGGTGTCGGCCCAGACGACGAGCTTGGTGCCGAAGGCGTTGACCGAATGCGGCTTGCCGTCGCGGAACGTCTTGGCCAGGCCCAGGCAATGCCATCCCCGCGCGTACCGAGAGGGTGCCGAGCCGACATCGATCTCTCTGACCTTCGTACCGCTCCCCTGTGGCGTTATTGCCATCGCGATTCCTCCTTCTTCACTAGAACACGTTACAAAAATGTCGCGTTCCACGCCAGCGATAGCGGCTACTTCCTGCGCATGCCGTGTCGAAGCCGGTAATGAACACCGGTTCTCGACAGAAATAAGAACGTGTTCTAGTCTCAGAGACAAATGAGTACCGGTTACCAACCAAGGCAGGAGCAGGTCCGGAAATGACGCAAGAAGTGACCGAACGGGTCGAAGCGCTGTTGCCGATGCTGCGCGAGCGCGCACAAGAGGCCGAGGACCTGCGGCGCATCCCCGACGAGACCATGAAGGCGCTGCAAGAGACCGGCTTCTTCAAGCTGCTGCAGCCCAAGCAGTGGGGCGGGTACGCCGCCGACCCGGTGATCTTCTACGACACCGTCCGCAAGATCGCCAGCGCCTGCGGCTCCACCGGCTGGGTGGCCGGCATCATCGGCGTGCACAACTGGCACCTCGCGCTGTTCTCGCAGCAAGCCCAGCAGGACGTGTGGGGCGAGAACACCGACATCCGCATCTCCTCCTCCTACGCCCCGATGGGTGCGGGCACCGTCGTCGAGGGCGGCTACCGGGTCAGCGGCTCATGGGCCTGGTCGTCGGGCTCCGACCACGCCGAGTGGACCTTCGTCGGCGGACCGGTCATCAAGGACGGCCGTCCGGTCGATTTCGGCAGCTTCCTGATCCCGCGCTCGGAATACCGCATTGATGACGTCTGGAACGTCGTCGGCCTGCGCGGCACCGGCTCCAACACCCTGGTGGTGGAGGACGTGTTCGTGCCGCGGCACCGGTTCCTCAGCTACAAGACGATGAACGACCTGGCCTCGCCCGGCCTCGAGCAGAACACCGATCCGGTGTACAAGATGCCGTGGGGCACCATCCATCCCACCACCATCTCCACCCCCATCGTCGGTATGGCCTACGGCGCCTACGAGGCCCACGTCGAACACCAGGGCAAGCGGGTGCGTGCGGCCTACGCGGGCGAGAAGGCCAAGGACGATCCGTTCGCCAAGGTGCGTATCGCCGAGGCGTCCAGCGATATCGACGCCGCCTGGCGGCAGCTGTCGGGCAATGTCGCCGAGGAGTACGCGCATCTGCTGGCCGGCGAGGAGATCCCGTTCGATCTGCGCCTGCGCGCCCGCCGCGACCAGGTGCGCGCCACCGGCCGCGCCATCGCCTCGATCGACAAGCTGTTCGAGAGCTCCGGCGCCACCGCACTGGCCAACGGCACACCGCTGCAACGGTTCTGGCGTGACGCGCACGCGGGCCGGGTGCACGCCGCCAACGATCCGGAGCGGGCCTACATGGTGTACGGCGCGGGCGAATTCGGCCTGCCCGTCACCGACACCATGGTGTGACGACCACAGGAGACACAGTGACCTCGACCGTGGAACTCACCTACGAATCCACTTCCCGGTTCGCCCAGGTGCGGCCGGACCTGAAACTGCACTACCACGAGGCGGGCGTCGGCAACGGTCCGACGATCGTGCTGCTGCACGGCGGCGGGCCCGGCGCCTCGTCGTGGTCGAACTTCTCCCGCAATATCCCGGTGCTGGCGCAGGACTTCCACGTCATCGCCGTCGACCAGCCCGGATACGGCAAGTCCGATAAGCCGACCGAGCATCCGCAGTACTTCGCGCACAGCGCGTCGGCACTGAAGGATCTGCTCGACACCCTCGGCATCACCGATCGGGTGCATCTGCTGGGCAATTCGCTCGGCGGCGGCACCTCGGTGCGGTTCGCGCTCGACTACCCCGACCGCGCCGGCAAGCTGGTCCTGATGGGTCCGGGTGGACTGAGCACCAACCTGTTCGCCCCCGACCCCACCGAGGGTGTGCGGCTGCTGTCGAAATTCACCTATGAGCCGACGCGCGAGAACATCGAGGCGTTCCTGCGGATCATGGTGTTCGACCAGTCGCTGGTCACCGACGAGCTGATCGACGAGCGTTTCGCCGCGGCCGGTACTCCGGAATCGCTTGCCGCGATGAAGGCGATGGGCAAGTCGTTCGCCAGTGCCGATTTCGAGAAGGGCATGCTCTGGCGTGACGCCTACAAGCTGCGTCAGCCGGTGCTGCTGATCTGGGGCCGCGAGGACCGGGTCAACCCGCTCGACGGCGCGCTGGTGGCGTTGAAGCAGATCCCGCGCGCGCAGCTGCACGTGTTCGGTGGCTGCGGGCACTGGGCGCAGCTGGAGAAGTTCGCCGAATTCAACCGGCTCGCCACCGATTTCCTGAACGGGGTGAAATAGCCATGGGCATTCGCGCACTCGGATACATGCGCATCGAGGCCACCGATATGGCGGCCTGGCGCGAATACGGTCTCAAGGTGCTCGGCATGATGGAGGCCCCCGGACCCAACCCGGACAATCTCTATCTGCGCATGGACGATTTCCCGGCGCGGCTGGTGATCGTTCCCGGCGAGAAGGACCGGTTGCAGGTCTCCGGCTGGGAAGTCACCGACGCGCCCGCGCTGCAAGAACTTCGGGAAACACTGTCCGCCGCTGGTGTGCCGTTCAAAGAGGCCACCAAGGAGGAGCTCGCCGAGCGCCGGGTCGAGAACATGATCCGGTTCGAGGATCCCTCCGGTAATTCCCTCGAGGCCTTCCACGGGGCGCAGTATCTGGCCCGCCGGTTCGTCAGCCCGTACGGGCACAGGTTTGTCACCGAAGAGCAGGGCCTCGGCCATGTGGTGCTGACCTGCACCGACGACGCCGCCGCGCAGGCGTTCTACCAGGACGTCCTCGGTTTCCGGCTGCGTGACTCGATGCGGCTGCCCCCGCAGATGGTCGGGCGCCCGGCCGACGGCGATCCGGCGTGGCTGCGGTTCTACGGCTGCAATCCGCGCCATCATTCGCTGGCGTTCCTGCCGCTGCCCAATTCGACCGGCATCGTGCACCTCATGCTCGAGGTGGAGAACTCCGACGACGTGGGCCTGTGCCTGGACCGCGCGATGCGCAAGAAGGTGAAGATGTCGGCCACCCTCGGCCGCCACATCAACGACAAGATGCTGTCGTTCTATATGAAGACCCCCGGCGGATTCGATATCGAATTCGGTTGTGAAGGTCTGGAAGTCGACGATCACTCGTGGATCGCGCGGGAATCCACCGCGGTCTCGCTGTGGGGCCACGACTTCACGGTTGGGATGAAATAGCGATGAGCGACGGGGCGGAAGTGACCACGCAGGATTATCCGGAGATCGACGGCCGCCAGTTCCGGAATGTGCTGGGGCAGTTCTGCACCGGCATCACCGTCATCACCACGATGGATGACGAAGGCGCGCCGATCGGGTTCGCCTGCCAGTCGTTCGCCGCCCTGTCCCTCGACCCGCCGCTGGTGCTGTTCTGCCCCACCAAGGGCTCGCGGTCGTGGGCCGCGATCGAACGCAACGGACGTTTCTGCGCCAACGTCCTCGCCGAGGAACAGCAGCAACTGTGCGCCCGCTTCGGTTCCCGCGAACCCGACAAGTTCGCCGAAACCTCCTGGCGTACCTCGGATCTGGAGCTACCGCTCCTTGACGACGCGCTGGCCACCATCCAGTGCTCGGTGGACCGCGTCGTCGACGGCGGCGATCACCACATCGTGATCGGCCGTGTGCTGGCCCTGTCGGAGTCGACCACCTCCGGCAGGCCGCTGTTGTTCTACCGCGGGCAATACACCGCCATCGAACCGGAGAAGACGGTCCCGGCGCCGTGGCGGGCGGATCTGGAGCATTTCCTGACCACGACCACGTTGGATACCTGGTTGTAGGTCCACGACCACGCGGAACCCCTCCGCGTCCTGCCCGGCCGGGATCGCAGCAACCGGCCGGGCATTGTCGTGTTCGGGGTGAGTATCGGTGCCGGCCGAAGACCGTCGAGCCAAGCAATCAGGCGATTGCGGCAATGTCACCATTGTCGAAGTAGATCGCCTGGTGCAACTCTCCGCCAAGGGCAGCCGCATATCGAGTGAGCACCTCCTGGCCCGAGATCTCGCCCTGCTCGATATGGGATACGCGACCCTTCGTCACGCCCATCCGCTCAGCTACCTGCTCCTGGGTCAGCCCCCTCGAGCGCCGGATCTCGGCGAGACGCTCACCGAGAACCTCGGCCAGCAGTTCCCTTCTCCCAGCCGCCACCGCAGCCTCGCCACCGGCACGCTCGACATGCTCGGCGCGAATGTCCTTCCAACGTGTGTACTCAGTCATGACGCATCTTCCTCCACACGGGATTTCACATAGTCCGCGTAGCGCCGCTCGGCCAGCGGAATCGATTCCTCATACCACTCGCTCCAACGGTCCCTCTTGTCTCCTGCGACCAGCAGGATGCTCGATCGCCACGGATCGAATGCGAACAGGATCCTCGTCGTTCCCGGACGAAGTTCCTTCAGGTTCTTCAACGCCGAGCCGGCGATCGTGTCTACGAGAGGACGGCCCAAACCCGGCCCACCCTGGGCCAGCGCGTCCAACGCCTGGACAACTCGAGCGTGCGCGCCGGGCTCGAGGCCGTCGATCCATTCGCGCACCTCATCGACGACGTAGATCTCCCACTCGCCCTCTGTCACGGACAAAGTATAGCAATAGATATACCTCGGGTTCATTGATCCCGAGACCTGACACCCTGTCACGTAGGGTCACCTGGTGGATTCCGGCGCAGTCAGCCTGGTGACGCAGATATCGCCGACAGTTCCCCGGTTCAGAGCAGCCGCGAGGTCTACCGTGGGTATCGACCTCGTGCTGCACCGACCCGGGAGGCGACTTGCGCATCATCGTCCGCGCGCTGCTGCTTGTGCTGGCCCTCGCCTGCGGGCCGATAGCGCTGATCCCCGGCGCGGCCGCCGCACCTGCCATCGATGACGTCACCGCTGGCCGGATCGACGAACTGCTGGCCGTGCGGGCCGGTGCGGCGACACAGAGCAAGGGCGAGCTGATCGAGCTGCTGTCGCGGCATTTCCTCGGCACGCCCTACGGCGCGAACATGCTCATCGGTTCGGCGACCGAACCCGAGCAGCTGGTGGTCGACGTCCGACGCGTCGACTGCTTCACCTACCTCGATTACGTCGAGGCTCTCAGCCGCAGCACCACGCGCGAGGAGTTCGTGGCGAACTTGATCGAGACCCGCTACACCGGCGGACGCGTCGAATTCACCCACCGCAAACACTTCTTCACCGACTGGGCGCACACCGAGCGCACCGCCGCCACCGACATCACCGCCACCCTCACCCCCGCCGCGGTCACCACCACCAAGCATCTCAACGCGAAGGCCGACGGCACCACCTACCTCCCCGGCCTCCCGGTGGTCGACCGCGCCATCACGCACATCCCCAGCGCCAACGTCGACCAGGCCGTCATCGCCAACCTGCGCACCGGCGACTACATCGGCGCCTACGCCGACCAACCCGGCCTCGACGTCACCCACGTCGGCATCTTCGTCTCCACCCCGAACGGGCCTGTCTTCCGCAACGCCTCATCCCTGCCCGCCGACAACAAAGTCGTCGATACGCCATTCCTCGACTACGTCCGCACGACGCCGGGCATCCTCGTGCTGCGGCCGGACTGAGTACCTCTACACGGGATCGACGTGCGGAACAAAGCTGACTTGCGGATTGTCATCATCGATCGAAACGCGCAGCGACGCCTCGAGAGCCCGCGCCAGTACCATCATCAGTGGCAGCGATAACGTGGCGTCGGAGCCCTCGATCCTGGAAATTTCAACCCGGGTGAGGCGAGCGCGATCAGCGAGTTCAGCTTGTGCGAGCCTGAGATCAATGCGCCGACGGTAGACCGCCTCGGCGAGAGCCATCGCGAGGCGGATCTCGGTCCGTGCATCGGTCACTGAGTGGCGTGACACGTCCGGCTCGACCATCAATGGCTGCCGAGGTCGATGGTGAGGATTTTGACGACCGGGTGCGGATCTCCCTGTCCACCTTCGCGGGTGGCGTTGCAGTACTGGTAGTCGATACGTCCAGCTCCGCTGATCTCGTAGTGGATCGTCCGTGAGTAACCTTCCCATTTCGGGCCGTGGTTCTTGCCGCGAAGCACGGTGGACGACCCGACAGCGGGCGGCGATCCAGGAGTGAACGACACATGGTCCCAGAACTGCCGTGCTGACGTCAGCCCGACCTTGTCTGCGAGCCCGTTCCAGGCGTCGAGATATTGACGGTGAACAAGAACCCGGTAGACCGGCTTGGCGGCAGGTCTACCGCCTGGCGAACGCGCAGCGACAAATGGCCGGTATGCACCTGGCCGGGGATCGCGCTCAGTCATCGCCGCTCGACCGCGGAGCATCCACCTCTACGAAATCGGATTCGTCGGCTTGGCCGGTATGCACGGCACGGCGCATCGGGTCGCGCATGACGGACGCGGTTGTCACCCAGGCGTGCAATGCTTCGCGCAGTGGCGTGGGATCTTCCGACGTCAGTGTCAGCACCACCGCATTGCGAATCTCTTCCAGGGCCTCCGCCCGGTCGTCTGCATCGAATTCCGACAACCACGCCAGCCCACCGAGTTCGACGGGAGTCGGCGAATCGGTCCGGGCGAGCACCGCCTCGGCCGTGAACAGTTGCTGAGTGACCGCCGCCGCTTCGTGAAGCGCAGCTATGCGCTGGGCTGCGAGCATGACGAGCACCGACCCATCGGTGTCACGTAGCGACGCCGACGAACGTTTCGCCTCATCGAGGAACTCGCGGCGCCGCGCTCCCGCAAGGTCACTGACCTGGAACATCGTCATGCCATGATTCTAGCAAAATCATGGCATTGAGCCTCCGGCGCCTCGATCCAGAGCACACGCGAACGGGCCGCGAACGGAGGGGATCGTTCGCGGCCCGTTGTGGCGAAAATCAGGCGGTGACTGGCGTCTGTTCCCGCTGGAGTTCCAGCGCAATGTCGATGAGCTGGTCTTCCTGTCCGCCGACGAGCTTGCGCTTGCCTGCGCGGACGAGCATTTCGGCGGCCGAGACTCCGTAGCGTTCGGCCTGGCGTTCGGCGTGGCGCAGGAAGCTGGAGTACACGCCCGCGTAGCCCATCATCAGGGACTGGCGGTCGAGCAGGCATTCGGCGGGCATGGCCGGGCGGACGACGTCTTCGGCGGCGTCGGCGATGGCGAAGAAGTCGATGCCGGTCTTGATGTCGAGCTTGTCGCAGACGCCGACCAACGCCTCCACCGGAGTGTTGCCCGCGCCCGCGCCGAAGCGGCGGGCGCTGCCGTCGATCTGGGTGGCGCCGGCGCGGATGGCGTAGATCGAGTTCGCGACGGCGAGGTCGAGATTCTCGTGGCCGTGGAAGCCGACCTGGGCGTCGTTGCCCAGTTCGGCGACCAGCGCGGAGACCCGGTCGGCGACCTGCTCGAGCACGAGCGCGCCGGCCGAATCCACCACGTACACGCACTGGCAGCCGGCGTCGGCCATGATCCTGGCCTGCTTGGCCAGCGCCTCCGGCGGCTGGGTGTGCGACATCATCAGGAAGCCGACGGTTTCCAGCCCGAGGTCGCGGGCGAGCCCGAAGTGCTGGATGGAGACGTCGGCCTCGGTGCAGTGGGTGGCGATGCGGCAGATGCTGGCGCCGTTGTCCTGGGAGATCTTGATGTCTTCCTTGACGCCGACGCCGGGCAGCATGAGCACCGCGATCTTGGCCTGCTTCGCGGTCTCGGCCGCGATGGTGATCAGTTCCTGCTCAGGGGTTTTGGAGAACCCGTAGTTGAACGAGGAGCCGCCGAGGCCGTCACCGTGGGTGACCTCGATGACCGGCACACCGGCGCCGTCGAGCGCGGTGACGATGTCGCGCACTTCGGTGGCGGTGAACTGGTGGCGCTTGTGGTGGGACCCGTCACGCAGCGAGGTGTCGGTGACGCGAATATCGAGTTCAGCTGAAAAAGCCATGGGAAACGCTCCTTACACCCGTGCCGAGGCGATCTGCTTGGCCATGACCTCGCCGACCCTGGTGGCGGCGGCGGTCATGATGTCGAGGTTGCCCGCGTAGGGCGGCAGGAAATCGCCCGCGCCTTCGACCTCGACGAAGACCGAGACCTTCGCCATGCCGCCGGACACCACCGACGGCTCGTCGAACTGGGGCTCGTTGAGCAGCCGGTAGCCGGGGACGTACTGCTGGATGTCGGCGACCATCCGGTGGATGGAGTCGGCGATCGCGTCGGTGTCGGCGTCGTCGGGGATGGCGCAGAAAATGGTGTCGCGCATGATCATCGGCGGCTCGGCCGGGTTCAGGATGATGATGGCCTTACCGCGCTGCGCACCGCCGATGGTCTCCACGCCACGGCTGGTGGTCTTGGTGAATTCGTCGATATTGGCGCGGGTACCGGGACCGGCGCTCACCGACGATACCGACGCGACGATTTCGGCGTAGGGCACCGGAACCACGCGCGAGACGGCCGCGACGATCGGGATGGTGGCCTGACCACCGCAGGTGATCATGTTGACGTTCGGCGCGTCGATATTGGCCCCGAGGTTCACCGGCGGCACCACGGCGGGCCCGACGGCGGCGGGGGTGAGGTCGACGGCGCGAATCCCCTTCTCCGCGTACTTCGGCGCGGCCTCGCGGTGCACGTACGCCGAGGTGGCCTCGAACACCATGTCGGGCAGTTCGGACTGGCCGAGCAGCCAGTCCACACCCTCGTGCGAGGTTTCCAGGCCGAGCCCGCGAGCGCGCTTCAAGCCTTCGCTGTCGGGATCGATGCCGATCATCCAGCGCGGCTCGATGTGCTCGGAGCGGAGCAGTTTGTACAGCAGATCGGTGCTGATGTTGCCGGACCCGACGATCGCGGCGGTGACGGTCCCTTCGGACACGACGTACCTCCTACGTGAATTGCAAACGGACAGAACCGAGTCCGGCGAACTCGGCATGGAAAGCATCTCCGGGACGCGCGTCGATGGCGCGCGTGCAGGAACCGGGCAGGACCACATCGCCCGCCTTCAACCGGACCCCGAAGCTCGCGACCTTGCGGGCCAGCCACGCCACCGCGATGACCGGATCGCCGAGTACCGCGTCGCTGCGGCCTTCGGCGACGACCTCGCCGTTGCGGGTGAGCACCGCGTCGATCGACTTGATGTCGATGTCCTTGGGCGCGACCCGCTCCTTGCCGAGCACGAAGCCGGCCGAGGAGGCATTGTCGGAGATGGTGTCGGCCAGGCCGATGTTCCAGTCCTTGATCCGCGAGTCGATCAGCTCGATGGACGGCGCGAAGGCGACGGTGGCGGCGAGCACGTCCTCTTCGGTGCAGTCCGCGCCGGGCAGGTCGGCGCCGAGGATGAACCCGACCTCCACCTCCACCCGCGGGAACAGGTAGCGATCGGCCTCGACCGGAACGTCTTCGTAGACTTCCATTTCCGCGAGCAGATGCCCGTAGTCGGGTTCGTCGACGCCCATCATCTGCTGCATCGCCTTCGACGACAGGCCCACCTTGTGGCCGACCACCCGCGCGCCGGAGTCGAGCCTGCGCCGGATATTGATCAGCTGGATCTCGTAGGCGTCGACGACGTCGATATCGGGATGCCGCGCGACCAGCGGGTCGATGGCGACCCGGTCGCGTTCGGCGCGCTCGAGTTCGTCGGCCAGTTCGGTTCGTACCGCATCGGACAGCACGTCAGTGTTCCTTTCTCTCATGAGCGGGGCTCTGCACCGTGCCGCCTCGCCGACCGCACATGAGGGATTCGTATGTCTCAGAAGCGTTTCCGCTCATGAGTGGTTCCTTTCCGCTGTCGCCGTATCACGCTGTGCCGTGCGCACTCCCGCCGCCGACCGTCCCGCACGGCGGCCGGAGAACACGCAATCGGCCAGCGACAGCCCGCTGACGTA
Organism: Nocardia cyriacigeorgica; assembly: GCF_005863245.1. Taxonomy (GTDB): domain Bacteria; phylum Actinomycetota; class Actinomycetes; order Mycobacteriales; family Mycobacteriaceae; genus Nocardia; species Nocardia cyriacigeorgica_C. The sequence continues at coordinate 718,109 of NZ_VBUT01000001.1, forward strand.
GGAGTCCGAGCAGATGCCGACGGCGGTGCGGCCGGCCGCGTACAGGCCGGGGATATCGGTGCCGTCGGTGGAGCGCACCGCGCCGGTGTCCTCGTCGACGACCACACCGCCGACGGTGAACATCGGGCAGGGGTTGATCACGCTCGGCCGGATGGAGACGTTGAGCAGCCAGAACGGTCCGGTGCGCAGCGGGGTTGTGTACTCGGCCGGTTTGCCGACCGGGTCGGGGGCGCCGGCGTCGATCGCGGAGTTGTAGGCGTCGACGGTGGCGCGCAGTCCGGCGGGGTCGATGCCCGCCTTGGCCGCGACCTGTTCTATGGTGGCGCCGCGTTTGGCGCTGCGCCGCAGCGGTTCGAACTGGGCGCGCTGGAACCAAGTGCCCTGGGCGCCGATCTGGCGGATCGCGGTGCGCATCAGCGGTTCGTCGGCGAGCAGCCAGCCGATGCCGCCGTGCTCGTTGACCAGCTTGTTGCCGACGGCGGCGCCGTAGCGGGTTTCGTCGATGACGCGGCGCCCCTGCCCGTCGACCAGGATGGCGCCGGTGAACGCGCTCGGCGGCAGCAGGAACCGCCAGGCCGAGACGTTGCCCATCCGGTCGGTGGCGGCGCCGACGCGCTGGGCCAGCTTGATGCCGCTGCCGTCGTCGGCGCTGCTGCCCAGCGCCATCCCGCCGGTGTAGGCGGGGGCGTGCTCGGCCACCATCTGGCGGTTGGCGATGAAACCGCCCGCGCTGACAATCACGCCACGCCTGGCCAGCACCCGGATGGTGGTCTGGTAGCGCTCGTCCATCTTGGCCAGGCGCTTGTCCAGCGCGTGGCGCAGCGGCGGGTAGTAGATGCCGGGCTTGGCGGCCAGTTTCGCCATCCGGGCGTAGCGGTCGCGGACGCGGCCGGGCGCCTCGCGCAGGGTCCGGCATTCGACGCCGATGACGGCGCCGGTGTCGTCGGTGATCAGCTCGGTGGCCTGCGTCAGCGTTTCGACCCGGACTCCCGCTTTCGATGCGGCGGTCGCCAGCGGCTCGGACAGTTTCTTGCCGGACACCCCGCGTCCGTGCACCCGATGCCCGCGTTGAGCTGCGGGGATGTCGGCGAAGGCGCCGGAGATCTCGCTGCCGGAGTAGTAGAGGTAGTAGTCGTCGTTCGGGTAGGAGGTCTTGTACGGGCACAGCGAGGCCTCGAACGGGACGCCGTGGCCCTTCAGCCAGTCGATCATGGCGGGGCTTTCGTCGACGAAACGCCGCAGCGTCTCCGGGCGCACCGCATCGCCGACCTCGCGTTCGAGGTAGGCAAGCATCGCCTCGGGGGTATCGCGCACACCGGCTTCACGCTGCACGGAGGTACCGCCTCCGGCGTAGATGATCCCGCCCGACAGCGCCGTGGCGCCGCCGCCGGTGAATCGTTCCAGCACCAGCACCTGCGCCCCGTCGGCCGCGGCTTCCAGTGCCGCGCAGGCCCCCGCAGCCCCGAAACCGATGACGACGACGTCGGCGGTCAGGTCCCAATCGAGGCTCATGTACTCCACTCCGGTTCGGCTCCACATCGGAACTCGCCACCAAACTGGAACGAGTTTCCTTGACGATAAGACTGCTGCGTTTACCCCTGATTAGCAAGGTATACGCACCAACCAATGGATTAACAACCGAAGATTCTATAACGTGTTCTACATGACTGATCGGGAATACGATGTGGTGGTGGTCGGTAGTGGCGCCGCCGGAATGACCGCCGCCCTCACGGCCGCCCACCACGGGCTCAGCGTGGTGGTCCTGGAAAAGGCCGCACACTACGGTGGATCCACCGCTCGCTCCGGTGGTGGAGTGTGGGTTCCCGGAAACAAGGCGCTGCTGGCCTCGGGCCGGCCGGACGATCGCGAGCAGGCGCGCAAGTACCTGCACAGCATCATCGGCGACGTGGTGCCGAAGGAGCGGATCGACACCTACATCGACCGCGGGGCGGAAGCGCTGGACTTCGTGCTCGATCACACGCCGCTGAAGCTGAAGTGGGTGCCCGGCTACTCCGACTACTACCCCGAGGCGCCCGGCGGCAAAGGCGAGGGACGCTCGTGCGAACCCAAGCCGTTCGACGCGATGGTCCTCGGCGAGGAGCGGTTCAACCTCGAACCGCCGTACGCCAAGGCGCCGCTCAACGTCGCCGTCATGCAGGAAGACTTCGTGCGGCTGAACCTGATCAAGCGCCACCCCAAGGGCATGATGCGCGCAATGCGCGTCGGCGCGCGCACCTACTGGGCCAAGTTCACCCGCAAGCATCTGCTGGTCATGGGCCAGGCGATCATGGCGGCCATGCGCAAGGGGCTCATGGACGCGAACGTTCCCCTGCTGCTGAACACCCCGATGACCAAGCTCGTGGTGACCGACGGCGTCGTCACCGGCGTCGAGGCCCTCCAGGACGGCAAGCCGGTCACCTTCACCGCGCGCCACGGCGTCGTCCTCGGCAGCGGCGGTTTCGAGCACAACGCCGAGATGCGCACCAAGTACCAGCGCCAGCCCATCACCACCGAGTGGACCACGGGTGCGGCGGCCAACACCGGTGACGGCATCGTCGCGGGTATGGACGCGGGCGCGGCGATCGGATTCATGGAGGACGCCTGGTGGGGTCCGACGGTCTTCAAGGGCGGTAAGCCGTGGTTCGCACTGGCCGAGCGCAATCTGCCCGGCAGCATCATGGTGAACGCCGACGGTAAGCGATTCGGTAATGAGTCCGCTCCTTACGTCGAGGCTGTGCACACCATGTACGGCGGCGAATACGGTCAGGGTGAGGGTCCGGGCGAGAACATCCCCGCCTGGCTGGTGTTCGACCAGCGTTATCGGAACCGCTACATCTTCGCCGGGTTGCAGCCCGGCCAGCGGTTCCCGTCCCGCTGGATGGAAAACGATTTCATCGTCAAGGCCGACACCATCGAGGAGCTGGCCCAGAAGCTCGGTGTGCCCGCCGACAACCTGACCGCCACCGTCGAGCGGTTCAACAGCTTCGCCGACACCGGCAAGGACGAGGACTTCGGCCGTGGCGACAGCCACTACGACCGCTACTACGGCGACCCGACCGTCAAACCGAACCCGTGCCTCGCCGCGCTGGTCCAGGGCCCGTTCTACGCAGCCAAGATCGTGCCGGGCGACCTCGGCACCAAGGGTGGTCTGGTGGCCGATACGGCCGGACGGGTGCTGCGCGAAGACGGCACGCCGATCGAAGGGCTGTACGCCTCCGGCAACTGCTCGACGCCGGTCATGGGCCACACCTACGCCGGACCGGGCGCGACCATCGGGCCCGCGATCACCTTCGGGTACCTGGCGGTGCTGGATATCGCGGAGAAGAAGAAGGCGGAGTCGGCGCAGGCGTCGGCCGAGGCGTAATGATGCGGCGGGCCGGGTGCCGGATCAGTTGGGCTCGGCGCTCTGCCCGCGCACTGCGTTCGGCCGAGAGCGCGTCCCACGAAGCGGGCGATCCGGTGCCGCTGACCGCTCCCGCTCGGCAGGATGACGGAGACGTCGGCACCCATTTGTCCACAATCATGCACAAGGAGAACTGATGCCCATCGACCCGAAGATCGCGCTCGGCGCCGAACTGCCGAGCCGGGAGTTCGCGTGGACGGCGTCCGACGTCCAGCTGTATCAGCTCGGCCTCGGCGCGGGCGCGCGCTGGACCGATCCCGCTGAACTGCGCTACCTCGACGACCGCACCCCGAAGGTGCTGCCGACGTTCGCGACCGTCGCGCCGACCCTGCACGAGACCGAGCCGCCGAAGGTCAGTTACCCCGGCATCGACATCGATCTGGCGAAGGTGGTGCACGGCCACCAGGAGATCGAGGTGCATCGGCCGATTCCCGCGTCGGGTAAGGCGACCGCCAGGGGTCGGATCACCGAGATCTGGGACAAGGGTTCGGCGGCGGTGGTGGTGCGCGAATACACCGTCATCGGTTCCGACGGCGCACCCCTGTGGACGGACCGATCGTCCATCTTCGCCAAGGGGGAGGGCGGTTTCGGCGGAGAACGCGGACCGAGCACCAAATCCGAATTGCCGGACCGCACACCCGATTTCGACGTCACCACGCCGACCCTCCCGCAGCAGGCCCTGCTCTACCGGATGCTCGGCGACCGCAACCCTCTGCACTCCGATCCCGAATTCGCCCGCGCCGCAGGGTTCCCCAACCCGATCCTGCACGGCCTGTGCACCTACGGCATCGTCTGCAAGACGGCGACCGACACCGTGCTGGACTCCGACGCCTCCCGCGTGACCGGTTTCCGGGCACGCTTCGCCGGCGTGCTGTACCCGGGCGAGACCATCCGCACCCGGATCTGGCGGGGTGACGGTGAGCTGATCATCGGGGCGAGCGTGGTGGAGCGTGATGATGCGCCCGTGCTGGCGGACGTTCGGTTGACGTACCAGGGCTGATCTTTTCGGATGGAGCCACCGGTGTCGTTCGCAGACGTCGGTGGCTTTCTCGTTCGCGCGGCTAGTGATCGGTGCGAATCGAGAACAGGCTCGCTGTGTCGCAGGAGGTTCGGGTGCTCGGCGGGGTGGCGGCAAGAGCGGCCAGCGCTGGGTCGGATAGGTCCGGCCAGTCATCCGGGTCGGTAATTCGAGGGTCGTCGACCTGGGTGAGACCGCCGACGTCGAGCTCATGCCACATGTCGGTGTTCATCACTACCAAGGCGATCTGCACGCCCGGGTCGGCATGCAGGCGCCAGGACATGGATGTGCGGTCGGTCAGCACCAAGACGAGCGGGTGTTGCGTCGCGTGCACATAGACCTCCGCCGCGCTGGGCGCGGATTCGTGGGTCCGGTTGATGCTGATCGCGTGCACGTCGGCGAATCGGTCCGGATGCTGGTTGGTTTCCTCCAACACGGTCGTCGCGCAATCGTGCACCACCACCGGATATCCGCCTGCGGGCAACGGTGGCTCGGGTTTCGGCGGCGGCAGTGACGACCAATCCGGTTCAGGCGGTTGGCACGCGCACGGCGCGGGTGCGGACAGGCATGCACTTGCGACGATCCCCACGAGCGCCGTGATCGCTATCGACAGTGCTCGTCGAGTCCTTTCCCCTGTGTGTGCCATCGGTTCCTCCCATCCCGTCGGCACTACCGAGGGTAGCCAGTGGTCGACGCCGAATCCAGGTCTGCGCGGCGTATCCGGAGGTAGGCACGACATTCCGGGATGACGCGCCGTGGGTGTGACTCCGTCATCCGAATTCGATCCACATCCGGCGGAACCGCGGCCCGGTTCATTGCGTCTAAGAGGGCGTAGGTATGTTCTTGCCGGCCGGGCGGAGTGGAGGGTTCTGGGGTGGGCATCGAGATTCCCGAGGCGTTGCAGTGGGCCGCGAAGTACGTCGTCGGGGCCGGTGACTGGCCCGAGGGCGACGAGACCGCGATGCGGCGCATGGCCGATGCCTACACCACCGCCGCCACCACCCTCGACGACCTCGGCGACGACGCCCAACGCCAGGTCAACCAACTGCTGG
>NZ_VBUT01000002.1 GCF_005863245.1 Nocardia cyriacigeorgica
CCGTTGGTGAGCCCACCCTCACGCCCGAGGCCGCCGGAGATCGCGCCGCCGATGGCGCCGCCGGCGGCGGATTGCCATACGGCGGTGAAGTCGTCGCGGGAGAGTTCGCGGTCGCCTTTGGCGGCCTGGATCAACCGGATCCCCAGATCCAGCCCGCCCTCTTCCAACGCACCGAGAGCGGCTTCTTTCACCACCCGCGAGACGATCCGCTGCAGCAGCTGTTTCATCAGCATGCGGATGGTGATCTGAGTGGCGACCCGGGCGGCGGCTCCGGCGGCGGCGCCGGCGGGGGCACCGACACCGGTGGCGGCGGCAGCCAGGGCGGCGGCCATTTCGACGGCGAAGATCACCAGTTGGGCGATGATCATCAGCTTGGTGTGTTCGATGTCGTTGGCGCCGTCATCGACCACATCGGCCTGGTCTTTCAACAACCCGGTCAGGGCGGAGAGGGCGCCGTCGTTGTTGCCGAGTTTCTTCCAGAACGCCTCGATCGCATCCGCGGTCTGCCCATCCAGCGCCGCGAGCAGTTGGTTGACTTGGCGTTGGGCGTCGTCGCCGAGGTCGTCGAGGGTGGTGGCGGCGGTGGTGTAAGCGTCGGCCATGCGCCGCATCGCGGTCTCGTCGCCCTCGGGCCAGTCACCCGCCCCGACGACGTACTTCGCGGCCCACTGCAACGCCTCTGGGATTTCGATTCCCACCCCGGCGCCCTCCCGTCTCGTTTTCGGTCACGAACCTATCGACACAGACATAGACGCGGCGAATCAGGTTTCGGTTCCATCCGATCGCGGGTGAGTTGCCGATCGTGGTCGATCTGGAGTTCACTCGGCAGCATGCCGCGACGCAGTCAGGAGGATCGGTCCCGGGCCACCAGGACGGCCTTGGAGGCGGCCGGCCTGCGACTGTTCACCGAGCGGGGGTTCGCCGGTACATCGGCGGAGGAGCTGGTGAGCGCGGCGGGGGTGACGCGCGGGGCCCTGCACCATCATTACGGCGACAAACGCGGGCTGTTCCTCGCGGTGCTCGAGCAGCTGGAGACCGACGCCACGGCCGAGGTCACCACGGCCATCGCAGCGGTCGACCCGGACGATCCGCTGACGGCCATGGCCACCGGTCTGGCGACGTTCCTGGAAATCTGCCGCCGCCCGTCCATGGTGCGCATCGCCCTCTCCGACGCCCCCGCGGTGCTCGGCTGGCAGGCCTGGCGAGAATTCGAGGCCCGACATGGTCTCGGGGTGATCATCGATCAGCTCGAACGTGCTCGCGAAGCCGGCCTGGTTCCCGAGATCCCGGTGCGGGTGCTGGCACAGCTGATCCTGAGCGCGGTGGCCGAGTCGGGCCTCATCGTCGCGCACGCCGACGATCCGGACACCGCGCGCCTGGAAGCTCAGCAGTCGCTGATGCTGCTGGTCGCGGGCATCCTGAAGACCGGGTGAGGCCATGGCCGGATCGAACGGCACTCCGCGACCCGCATGCCTGACGCCGCCTGTCACCCATTCGTGAAAGACTGAGCACGTGCGTTTGTACCGTGACCATGCCGTCGTGCTCCGCCAGCACAAGCTGGGCGAGGCCGATCGGATCGTCACATTGCTGACCAGGCAGAACGGTCTCGTCCGCGCGGTAGCCAAGGGTGTGCGGCGCACCAAATCGCGCTTCGGCGCCCGGCTGGAGCCGTTCGCCTACATCGACGTGCAGCTGCATCCAGGCCGCAACCTCGACACCATCACCCAGGTGCATACGGTCGAGGCCAATGCGGCGGGCATCATCGACGATTACGGTCGCTACACCACCGCCTGCGCGGTCCTGGAAACCGCCGAACGGCTGGCCGGTGAGGAACGCGCCCCCGCGGCCCGCCTGCACATCCTCACCGCGGGCGCGCTGCGCGCGATCGCCGCGGGCCAGCGCCCGCACGAACTGGTTCTCGACGCTTTCCTGTTGCGCGCCATGGGTTTCGCCGGTTGGGCGCCCGCGCTGGACGAATGCGCCCGCTGCGCCACTCCCGGCCCGCACCGCGCCTTCCACGTGGCGGCGGGCGGCGCGGTGTGCGTGCACTGCCGTCCGCCCGGCGCCGCGACACCCGGCCCCGGCGTGTTGGACCTGATGGTCGCTTTGCATCGCGGCGAATGGGACTTCGTCGACACCGTCCCCGACGCCACCCGCCGCCAGGCCAGCGGCCTGATCGCCGCACATCTGCAATGGCATCTGGAACGCCAGTTGCGGACGTTGCCGCTGATCGAGCGGTCCCGCCCGGCGAACAGCGCCGCCCTCGCCGGTTCCGTGGACCGAGTGGGCTGAGGACGACCCGCGACGTTCACACGTGCCGACCGGTCGGCTATCCGAACGCGATGTCGGCGCGTCCGAGCCATCGGGCAGGATAGAGCCGTGATCCTCCGCCGAGACTCCTCCGCCGGTTCGGGCAACGCTGTCGGGCCGGGGGAGACCCGTACTGTCCGCCCGCCGTCCCCGCATCCGTCCGGGGCGCGTCCGCCGCAGCTGCCGCCGGAGTTGGTGCCCAACCACGTCGCGCTGGTCATGGACGGTAACGGCCGCTGGGCGCAGGAACGTGGGCTGCCGCGCACGGCGGGCCATGAACGCGGCGAGGCGGTGCTCATGGACACCGTCGAGGGCTGCATCGAGATCGGCGTCAAGTGGCTGTCGGCGTATGCGTTCTCCACCGAGAACTGGCGGCGCAGCCCCGACGAGGTGCGCTTCCTGATGGGCTTCAATCGTGACGTCATCCGCCGCCGTCGCGACGAGATGCACGAGATGGGCGTGCGGGTGCGCTGGGCCGGGCGTAGGCCGCGGCTGTGGCGCAGCGTGATCAAGGAGCTGGAGACCGCCCAGGAGCTGACCAAGGACAACACCGTGATGACGCTCACCATGTGCGTCAACTACGGCGGTCGTGCCGAAATCGCCGATGCCGCACGGGAAATCGCGCGCCGGGTTGCGGCGGGGGAGATCGACCCGGAGAAGGTCGACGAGGCGACGGTCGCCCGTTACCTCGATGAACCGGATATGCCCGATGTGGACCTGTTCTTGCGGCCGTCGGGTGAGTTCCGCAGTTCGAACTTCTTGCTCTGGCAGTCCGCGTACGCCGAATTCGTCTACCAGGACACGCTGTTCCCCGACTTCGATCGGCGCAACCTGTGGGAAGCCTGCCTGGAGTACGCCAAGCGCGACCGCCGCTTCGGTGGCACCAAATGACCGGAGGGGATATGGATTCCGCACTCGAGCCCGACCTGGAGTTGCAGGCGCGGGCCGGCGCCTGTCTGTCGATGTACGACATCGATGTGCGGGTCGACAATGACGGATCGCTGCGATTCGACTATGAGGGCGCACTGTGCTCGCTGGGCGCGGTGAATCTGACCACCGGCCTGGACGTGCTGACGCTGACCTGCGTGCTGGCCTGGGACCGGCCGCTCAAACCGCAGCTGCACAAGCGGGTCGCCGAACGCAACAGCACCTTGCAGTTCGGTTCGATCGTGGTGATCGGGCACGGCAAGCTCGCCGATATCGTGCTGCGCTACACCTTCCCCGCCGCCGGTCTCGACGATCACGCACTGGCCACCATGCTGTTGCTGGTGCTGTCGGGCGCGGGGCAGGCGCGGCAGGGGCTGCTGCCCTGAGTCGAGCTCAGCTCGGCTGCGGACCGAACGGCAGCAGCGTGGCCACGCCGCGCACCGCGGCCTTCGGGTCGAAATCCCCGATCACCAACTGCTGCAACAGGAATCCGGGCAGGATGCCGAACAGTGCGACGGCGGTCGCCTCGATGTCGGTGTCCTCCGGTAACCAGCCGGCCTCCACCATGCGGCCGATGTACTCCGCCCACATATCGCGGATCCCGTTCATCGCCCCGCGCACATAGACGGCGGCGTCGGGATCGACCAATGCCAGCGACCACGCCTGCGGAGCCAGCCGCAGCCTGCCTTCGGGACCGGTCTGCGGCATGAGCCAGGCGAGGAGATGCTCGGCGACCTCGGCGGGGGAGGGGAGCGGATCGCGGCGTATCACCTCGGCCATCAGCTCGCGGACGTCGACGGTCGCGTTCGAGGCCAGCGCCGCCACCAGCTCGTCCTTGCTCTTGAAGTAGCGGTACACCGCTCCCGCGGAGAGCCCGGATTCGGCGAAGACGTCCTGCATGGAGGTGTTGTAGAAGCCCTTGCGGGAGAAGCAACGCTGCGCGGCCGCGACGATCTGCTGCCTGCGGCGTTCCAGGTGTTCTTCGCTGACTCGAGGCATGCCTCAAAAGTAAAACGAATATCCGTTCTTGACAACTCCGCACGCCGGTGCGACCGTAGGTGCATCAAAAAGAACGAGCCTCCGATTTACAGGAGAACGCCATGAACGTCACCCAGCGCGCCCTGGCCATCGGCGCAGGCGCAGCCTTGATCCAAGCGCTGATGTTGATCGCCTTCGCCTGGCCCGCCGCCAATATGGCTCCGAGGGACCTACCGGTAGCGGTGACGGGTCCGCAGGCGGCGATGGTCGCCGAACGGCTGGCCGCGCATGATCGCGACGCCTTCGAGATCACCACGACGCCCGATGAGAACGCGGCACGGGCCGCGATCACCGACCGCGAGGTCTACGGTGCGATCGTCACCGGCGGGGGAGCGCCTCGGGTGCTGATCGCCTCCGGTGCCAGCCCGGCCGTCGCCCAGCAGTTGACGCAGGTCGCGCAGCAGATGTCCGGAGTTCCGGCGCCGGCGGTCGAGGATCTGGTGGCCGCCGACCCCGATGATCCGCGCGGCGTCGGACTCGGTGCGATGGCGCTGCCGCTGGTGATGTCGGGTATCGCCGCGGGTGTGCTGCTGACGCTGCTGGTGCCGTCGGCGATGGGCCGGCTGGCCGGACTGGTGAGCTTCGCGGTGGCCGGTGGTCTGCTGAGCATGGTGATCGTGCAGGGCTGGCTGTCGCTGATCCCGGGCGACTACCTGGTGCTGTCCGCGGTGGCCGGTCTGGTGTCGTTCGCGGTGGCGGGCACCGTCGCCGGTCTCGCGACCGTGATCGGCCGCGCGGGCCTCGGCCTCGCCGCGCTGACCATGCTGTTGATCGGCAACCCGTTCTCCGCCGCGACCTCGGCGCCGGAACTGCTGCCGCAGCCGTGGGGCGCCATCGGTCAGTTGCTGCCGCCCGGTGCGGCCGCGTCGCTGCTGCGCTCGGTGGCCTTCTTCGACGGTGCGGGCGCGACGGGTCCGCTGGTGGTGCTGTTGGTCTGGGCCGGTCTGGCGGTGCTGCTGCTGGGCGTGGGTGCGATCCGCGAACGGCGCGGCTCGGGCGAGCAGGCCGCAGCGCCGGTTCCCGCGATGGCGGGCTGAGTGGTCGTCGCTGCTGGTACACCTTCCGCCCACCTCTGAGCGACAACTCGCGCGAGTTGTCGCTCAGAGGTGGGCGGAAGACTTTTCTGCCGGGGGTGGCACCGGACTGGATCGGCCGGGCGGACCACGGCGCTATCAGGTCGCCGACAACGCCGATCACTGTGCCGGCAAGAAGGTCAGCTGCGCGATTCGTCCGCGCAGGAACGGCAGGTGCCGAAGATTTCGAGGGTGTGACTGATCTCGGTGAAACCGTGCTTGTCGGCGATGGACTCGGCCCACGCCTCGACCGTCGGTCCCTCGACCTCGATGGTGCGGCCGCAGCGGCGGCACACCAGGTGATGGTGATGGCCGGTCGAGCACTGCCGGTAGATGGATTCGCCGGAGTCGGTGCGCAGCACATCGACCATGCCGGCGTCGGCGAGGGACTGGAGCGTGCGGTAGACCGTGGTCAGGCCGATGCCTTCGCCGCGACGACGCAGTTCGTCGTGCAATTCCTGGGCGGAACGGAATTCCTCGATATCACCGAGGAGCGCGGCGATCGCGCTGCGCTGGCGGGTACTGCGGATACCCACCGGCTTCTGCGAAACGACCAACTTGTCCGACACGATCAACCTTCCTCCACGTGCGCGACGGCATCGACGACGATATGGGCCAGATGGTCGTCGACGAGTTCGTAGAGCACTTCGCGTCCCGAACGTTCGCCGTGCACCACACCTGCCGACTTGAGAATGCGCAGATGCTGGCTGACCAGCGGCTGTGTGACGCCGAGCGCGTCGACCAACTCGTGCACGCAACGCGGCGACTCCCGCAGTTGTAGCACGATCGCGATGCGAACGGGGGCGGCGAGTGCGCGCAGCAGCTCACCGGCGTCCTCCAGGACGGTCCGGGTGGGGACCGGCGCGGGGGCGGGGGACCGATACGGGTTGTGCGGGTGAGCGGTGGCCGCCTCGGCAGTCATGGAACCATCTCCTTATTGGAAAGCGATCCCATTTTGATATGCACAGTTGCGCATGTCAAATAGCCATGCCGTGGTGGTGGAAACCTGGTTGTGGCGAGTCGATAGGCTGTAGCCAGTCGGCGGATCCAATACGTTGTACTTCGGCTACATCACAATGTATTGGGATCGGCCGCATGGGCCCGATCCGGCCGCCCGATTCCGACTCGTACTGGATGGAGAATTCTCGCGTGGCACCCAAGTCGAAGGTGGACACCGTTGCCAACCTCGCCAAGCGCCGGGGTCTGGTGTACCCGTGCGGTGAGATCTACGGAGGCACCAAGTCGGCCTGGGATTACGGCCCGCTCGGCGTCGAGCTGAAAGAGAACATCAAGAAGCAGTGGTGGCGGTCCATGGTCACCAGCCGCGAGGACGTCGTCGGTCTCGACTCCTCGGTGATCCTGCCGCGACAGGTCTGGGAAGCCTCCGGCCACGTCGCCACCTTCACCGACCCGCTGGTCGAATCGCTGCACACGCACAAGCGCTACCGCGCCGACCATCTGCTCGAGGCGTACGAGGAGAAGCACGGCCACCCGCCGGTCAACGGCCTGGCCGATATCAACGACCCCGAGACCGGCCAGCCCGGCAAGTGGACCGAACCGCGCAACTTCTCCGGTCTGCTCAAGACCTTCCTCGGCCCGGTCGACGACGAAGAAGGCCTGCACTACCTGCGCCCGGAGACCGCGCAGGGCATCTTCGTCAACTTCGCCAACGTGATGACCACCGCGCGTAAGAAGCCGCCGTTCGGCATCGCCCAGATCGGCAAGAGCTTCCGCAACGAGATCACCCCGGGCAACTTCATCTTCCGCACCCGCGAGTTCGAGCAGATGGAGATGGAGTTCTTCGTCAAGCCGGGTGAAGACGCCGAATGGCACAAGTACTGGATCGACACCCGCCTGTCCTGGTACACCGATCTCGGTATCGACCCCGACAACCTGCGGCTGTTCGAGCACCCGAAGGAAAAGCTGTCGCACTACTCGGCGGGCACCACCGACATCGAGTACCGCTTCCGCTTCCAGGGCGGCGAGTGGGGCGAGCTCGAGGGCATCGCCAACCGCACCGACTACGACCTGAAGACGCATTCGGAGCACTCCGGCACCGATCTGGTCTACTTCGACCAGAACACCAAGGAGCGCTACATCCCCTACGTCATCGAGCCCGCGGCCGGCCTGACCCGTTCGCTGATGGCGTTCCTGGTCGACGCCTACGCCGAGGACGAGGCGCCCAATGCCAAGGGTGGTGTGGACACTCGCACGGTGCTGCGGCTGGATCGCCGGTTGGCGCCGGTCAAGGCCGCGGTGCTGCCGCTCTCGCGTAACGCCGACCTGACGCCCAAGGCGAAAGACCTTGCCGCGCAGCTGCGTAAGTACTGGAACGTCGAGTTCGACGATGCCGGCGCGATCGGCCGCCGTTACCGCCGCCAGGACGAGATCGGCACCCCGTTCTGCATCACCGTCGACTTCGACACCCTCGACGACCAGGCCGTCACCATTCGTGAGCGCGATTCCATGGCGCAGGAGCGGATCGCGCTGGACCAGGTCGAGGGCTATCTGGCCAAGCACCTGCTGGGCGCCTGATCCGATCCGAAGGGCCGGTTACCGCGCTGCGGTAACCGGCCCTCGTGCGTTGTGCGTCAGCCGATTCCGCTGCTGGCGCCGCTGCCGGTGGACATGGACTGGATCAGTCCCATCAGCAGGGCCAGGACTCCGCCGTCGGCGTTGCCGCCGGCCGCGCTACCGGTGTTGACGTCGGTCCTGGTGGGGTGTTTGCGCATGTGTTCTCCTCATCGTGCAGTCGAGCGAGGGCTCGACGCTCCCGGTCGTGGGCGGGGCGCCCGCGGGAGTGTGACGGAGCGTATCGGCGATCGCGAAGCGAAACGGTGCATTTTCAAAAAATTGGCATCGGGAATCTGCCAAGGTGCCTTACCGGCTCGCACTCAGGCCGGGACGTCCCAGAAGGCCAGTTCGTGGCGCATGCCTTCGCGGAAGAAGCGTTCGGCGATGGCCGGATCGACATCGGTCTCGTCGAGCATGCGGGCGCAGCGGCGGGTGAGCGCCGCGAACTCGGGGTCGGCGTAGGTCTCGACCCAGCGGCGGTAGCGCGGCTCGGCGGGCGGGTTCTGGGCGAGGATGGCGCCGAGCGTCGAATAGCCCCACATACAGGGGTAGAGCGCGGCCAGGCCCTCGCCGTAGGAGGCGGCGGCGTCCAGCAGGAACCGGGTGTAGGCCGCGCACGGCTCACCTTTGACCGCCCCGTCGAGGTCGGCGCCGAACTCCGCGGCCAGTGAGCGGTGCAGTGACAGTTCCTCGTGGTAGGTGGAATGCGCCAGATCCACCAGGTCGCCGAGATGCGCCGCGGGCGCCTGCCAGGCCAGGCGGCTGAACACGCGAACGTAGTCCAGCAGGTACAGATAGTCCTGCTCCAGCCAGGAGCGGAACACCGGGTCCGGCAGGTCGCCGCGCGCGATTCCGGCGACCGTGGGGTGGGCCAGTTGCTCCTCGACCATCGGCCGGCCGAGTTCTTCCAGATGCGCCGCGAGACTCATGCCGACAGTCTCGCGCACGCGGGCGCCACGGCTGGACGCGGTGCCGTTCCGCGTGCTCCTCGGGTTCGGCCGAACTCCGCGTACGACTGTGGTCCGGTGGCCGGATGGCCCTGCCCGTGGCCTCCGCGCCGCGTCGATGCCGAACCGTAATGTTTTCGGGCCCCGTGGATTTGCGCGCGAACCGCTGTTGCCGCACGCTTGCGGGGTGCTGTGGGATGCGGGTGATGTGGTGCGGTTGCTGGCGCCGTCGGAACAACGATTCGTCCGGCACGGCACCTACACCGGACGGTCGGTGGCGGTCGCCGGCCGAGTCGATATTCCGGTGCTGCGCGCTGCCTTCGCCACGCTGCTGCGCGCGTATCCGGTATTGGTCTGCCGGATCGGGATCGACGAGTACGGGCGCGGATATCTGCTGCGGCCTGCGCGTTCCGGACCGGTCGAGCTGTGCGCGCGTGACGGCGATCCCACCGAACTCACGATGCCGGCCCTTCGTCTCGACCCGGCCGAGCAGTTGGCTTACCTCGACGTGGTGTGCGGACCCGGCGATCTGTCACGCGTGACAATGTATGTACACCACGGTGTTGCCGACGCCGCCCACTGCGTCGAATTGTTCGCACGATTCTGGGATTGCTACACCGACCAGATCAAGTGCGCGCCCAGGGCGATGGGACCGTTCGGCTATCCGATGCCGCTGGAATGGTATGCCGAGCAACGCGGCATCGCACGGCACTCGCATTCGGGGTTCGAAGACGTGGCCCGCCCGCTGCCGCCCGCGAATCCGGCGGGGGAAGACGATGGCCCCGGCGAGGGCGTTCTCGTCCGGCCGCGGCGGCTGCGCCTGGATCCCGCCGCCACCGCCCGCATCGTCGAGCTGAGCAAACTGCACCGAGTGAGCGTCAACGCGTTGCTGACGGCCGGGATGCTGCGGGCCTACGCCGCGACGGCGGGTCCGGGCGTCGCGGTACCTGTCGGCTGCCTCTATCCGGTGGATCTGCGGGCTCGGCTCGACCCGCCGGTCGCGGCCGCCGCAGGCACGAACATGGCCGGGCTCGCCGCGTTCACCGCAGAGGTCGACACCGCCGACTGCATTGTCGAACTGGCGCAACGCATCTCGGCCCGCCTGCGCAACGACCTCGACAGCGGAACCGTGCAGCAGTCGGTGCTGCACTTCCCGGATTACTTCGGCGACAACAGAATTCATTCACTCGCCGGGCATATCGCGATCACCAATACCGGAGTTGTCCCGCAGTTCCGTACTCCGGCCGGGGTGCACATCACCGACTACGAGATCGTCTACCTGTCGGCCCACCCCCGCCGCTCGCTGGGCCCCTCGGCCGCAGTCACCTTCCTCGCCTACACCTTCGCGGCCCGGCTCACCGTCGCCATCCTCGGCGGCCCCGACCCGGCCCACCTCTACGAGCGTGTGCACGCCGAGCTGACCGCCCCGATCCGTCCGGCGAGCGCACCGGCGATGAGCGGGCCGAGCTGACGCCGATCCCTACGAGTGGTGCTGCGATGCGGGCGGCTGCGTCGGCCCGCGTGCACCCCTCCCGGCGCCCAGCACGGACCGCGCACCGCACGTCCGGACTGGCCCAAATCGCCAGGGCAACAAGGGTACTGAGCCGCTATAGCGCTGGTAGCGGCGTTCAGAAGCGTCCGCCTCGACTGATCCGCCGCGAGCCGGAGGACCCACCGAACGATGGCGCCCGATACCCGCCGCCGTAACCGCGCCGGGAACCGCCCGCGGCTCCGCGGAGTAGTCCCTCGATCAGGATGCCGCCGAGGATGGCTCCCGCCTGCGCGCCTCCCGAGGGCGCGTGCCCGGCCTCCCAGGTCCGCACGCCGGCTTGGGCCTCGTGCAGGGCACGCCCGCCGAGGTCGGCGGCGGTGCGGGCATGGGTGAGGGCGGTGGCCGGATCGCTGTCGCGCAGGCTGGTCGCGCCGTCGAGGTGGCGTTGGGCTTCGGCGAGGCGGGTGCGGGCGGTGGCGTCGATACCGCCGCGGCGGGTGCTGATGTAGTCGGCGGCCGCGCGCACCCTGGCCCCGGCGTCGATGAGGGCTTGATCGAGCCGGCGACGCAGGTCCTCCGCCGCGAGTTTGCGGTCGGCGGCGGCAGCGAGGGCCCGATCGAGTTCGGCGTCTGCGGACAGCACGCGGTGGAAGGTGCCGAGCGGATCGGTGGCCGCCGCGCCCTGCGCCTCGTCGAGGACAGTGCGCGCGTTCGCGGTTGCCGATGCCAGCTCGGGGCCGCCATGGGCGGTGAGTTCGGCAGCCGCCGTGAGATCGCTGCGCAGTTCATCCAGGGCGGCGGGCAGACCGGCGCGCGCCTGCTCGATATTCGCCGCGGCGTGCAGGATTGCGTCGAGCAGCGTGCGCGCCTGGCCGATCGCGCCCTCCGCGGCCCGGATCGCCGCGACCGCGCCGCCCTGCTGACCGACCGGTTTTCGCAGCGCGTCGCGCCCGGCGTCGACAGTGGTTTCGGCGAAGGCGATCCGTTCGCGTGCCATCGCGACGTTGTCCCGGATCGAGGCGAGCACCTGCGGCGGATGCGCGGCGACGAGCCGATTGAGCTCCTCATCGGCGGCGGGCACCCGTCCGGTGAGGTCGACCAGATCACGCGTCAGCCCGTCCAGCCGATCGGCCGCGTTGATCAGCAGATCGCGCATGGCGTCGAAGGCGGCGACCTGCTCATCGAGTTCGCGGTCGGCCCGGCCGAGGGTGCCGATGAGTTCGAGTAGCAGGGCGCGCTGCTCGTCGGGCTTTTCCGGGATGGCGTCGTCGAGCCGTTGCCGAATCGCGAACGCCTGGGCCAGCGCTGTTTTCGCCTGGTCGAGGGCGGTGCGGAACGGGGTGACGGCGGTGTCGCCGAATTCCCCGGTGGCCAGTTCCAGCTCCTCGGCACTCGTGCGCACCGCATTGTCGATATCCACCAGCAGCTCCCGCGAACGGGCATCGAGGGCGGGTAACGGCAGCGCCGCCAACGCTGCGGTGTCGGTGGGATCGATGGTGCGGGCCCGTTCGAGTTCGGCGTGTTCGCGCCCGCGCCGCCGTATCCGGGTGAACACCACCAGCGCGCCGACGGCGCACACGATCAGCGCCCCGATGATCAGCACCGGAATCAGGGTCATCCCACCACCGGACATCGCCGACCCGAGACCCTCGGCGGCGGCCACACCCGCGGCGGCCCACCGGCTGTCGCGCAGCGCGGGTTCGACCTCGGTGGTGAGGATCCGGTCGAGCTCGGATTCGCTGACGCCGCTCGGCGGTGCACCGTCGAAGGCGTAGGCCCGATCGTCGACGGCCACCGCGAGCAGCAGATCGCGGTCGCCGAACCCGGATCGCTGCGCGGTCTGCGAGGCCCAGTTCTGTGGACTCAGCCCGGCGAAATCGCGCACGTAGTAGACCCACAACCGCACTTGATGGTCGGCGTAGAGCCGATCGACGGCGGCCCGCACCTCGGCCATGCCAGTAGGGCCGAGCGCATTCGCAGAATCGACCACGTAGGTGTCCATCCGAGCTGGTGCTTCTGCCCGCGCCGCCGACGCCGGAACCAGCGCCACCGACGCGCACGCCAGCAGTACACCGAGCACGACAAGCGACCAGCGACGAACCCGATGCAGCGCCATGGCGTCGAATCTATCGCGCACCAGTGCCGCATCGGTCGCGCTCGGTTCACGGGTCGCGCACCGCACCCACCCGGGCGACGGCAGGCAACGAGCAGGGTCCGGTCCGAGAAGGACGCCGACTGATCGAGGCACCGACGGGGATAGCATCGAGACCGTGGTCACCATCGACAGCACCTACACCGGTCACGTCTGCGCGGACTCGCCCGCCCAGCAGCGCGACGTCCCCGGCGCGCGGATCATCAAAATGTCGGTCGGGCCGATGGACAACAACAGTTACCTGGTGCAATGCACGACCACCGGCGACGCGGTGCTCATCGACGCCGCCAATGACGCCGACCGCCTCATCGCCCTGATCGATCAGGAAACCCCCGGCCTGGTCCGCCGCATCGTCACCACCCACCGGCACGCGGACCACTGGCAGGCACTCGCTCGAGTCGCCGCCGCCACCACGGCCGCGACCGCCGCGCACGCGCTGGACGCCGGGGAGCTACCCATCACGCCGACCGAGACCCTCGCCGATGGCGACACCCTGACCGTCGGCAAGCTGGACTTCGCGATCATCCACCTGACCGGCCACACCCCGGGCTCCATCGCCCTTGCCCTCACCGACGGTTCCGGCCGCACTCATCTGTTCACCGGTGATTCCCTGTTCCCGGGCGGGGTGGGCAAGACCCGCAGCCCGCAGGACTTCGCCACCCTCTACGCCGATGTCACCACCAAACTCTTCGACCGCTACCCCGATGACACCATCGTCTATCCGGGCCACGGCGACGACACCACCCTTGGCGCCGAACGGCCGCATCTGGGGGAGTGGAAGGAGCGGGGCTGGTAGTTCGCCCCGATCGTTAACGCGGACGAGCGCCGGTCCGAACCGGAAAAGCGGGCCCTCGCGAAAGAAAACGGGCGGGTAACCTCCGTTCGCTGTGCACTTTCGTGGCGCGAGCGTGCACACTACGGCCCAACCATGAAACCCCCGTCCGTCGGCCGGGTCCGTGCTGAAGGGAAAGGAGTCGGCGAGAGTGTTCACCCGCATCGCCATCGTGAACCGGGGTGAGGCCGCCATGCGCCTCATCCACGCCGTCCGAGATCTGGCCGCGGCTACCGCGCAGCAGATCGAAACCGTCGCGCTCTACACCGACGTCGACCGCACCGCCACGTTCGTGCGCGAAGCCGATATCGCCTATGACCTCGGCCCCGCGTCCGCGCGGCCGTACCTCGACCTGAAGGCCCTCGAACGCGCCCTGCGGGCGACCAAGGCCGACGCCGCCTGGGTGGGCTGGGGCTTCGTCGCCGAAGATCCGGCCTTCGCCGAACTGTGCGAGCAGATCGGCGTCACGTTCATCGGCCCGAGCCCGGACGCGATGCGCAAGCTCGGCGACAAGATCGGCGCGAAACTCATCGCCGAAGAGGTCGGCGTGCCGGTCGCGCCGTGGAGCCGCGGCGCCGTCGAGTCCGTGGAGGCGGCCGTGGCGGCCGCGGCCGAGATCGGCTACCCGCTGATGCTGAAGGCCACCGCGGGCGGCGGTGGACGTGGCATCCGCAAGATCAACGACGAAGCCGAGCTCGTCGACGCCTACGAACGCACCAGCCAGGAGGCCGCGCGCGCCTTCGGCAGCGGCGTGGTCTTCCTGGAGCGCCTGGTCACCGGCGCCCGGCACGTCGAGGTCCAGGTGATCGCCGACGGCCAGGGCACGGCGTGGGCGCTCGGCGTGCGCGACTGCTCGGTGCAGCGGCGCAACCAGAAGATCATCGAGGAATCGGCCTCGCCGGTGCTGAGCCCGGAGCAGACCGCCGAGCTCAAGGCCTCGGCCGAGCGGCTCGCGGTGGCGGTCGGCTACCGCGGCGCTGCCACCGTCGAGTTCCTCTATCACCCCGGTGAACAGCTGTTCGCCTTCCTCGAGGTCAATACCCGCCTCCAGGTCGAGCATCCGATCACCGAATACACGACCGGCTTCGATCTCGTGCACGCGCAGCTGCATGTGGCCTCCGGCGGAAAGCTCGAAGGCGAGCCGCCCGCCGAACGCGGCCACGCCATCGAGGCCCGCCTCAACGCCGAAGATCCCGACCGCGATTTCGCGCCCGCCCCCGGCCGCATCGCGCTGCTCGACCTGCCCGCCGGACCGGGCATCCGCGTCGACACCGGCGTCAGTGAGGGCGACACCATCCCGGCCGACTTCGACTCGATGATCGCCAAGATCATCGCCTACGGCCGCGACCGCGAACAGGCCCTCGGCCGGCTGCGCCGGGCGGTATCGCAGACCCGCGTCATCATCGAGGGCGGCGCCACCAACAAGAGCTTCGTGCTCGACCTGCTCGATCAGCCCGAGGTGATCGACGCCAGCGCCGACACCGGCTGGATCGACCGGGTGCGCGGCGAGGGCCGGCTGGTCTCGCAGCGGCATTCGGCCGTCGCGCTGGCCGCCGCCGCGATCGAGGCCTATGAGGAAGAGGAGCGCGCCGAACGGCATCGGCTGCTGTCCACGGCCTCCGGCGGGCGCCCGCAGGTGCAGCACGAGAGCGGCCGCCCGCTCGATCTGAAGCTGCGTGGCGTCGGATACCGGGTGCGGGTGGCGCGCATCGGCGCGCACCGGTTCCGCATCGGCATCGAGGCGGGCAGCGATATCCGCACCGCCGACGTCGACCTGGAACGTTTCGACCAGCACACCGGGCAGATCGTCGTCAACGGCATCCGCTACCGCCTGGTCCTCGGCACCCACGGTCCGGTCCACCTGGTCGACGTCGACGGGGTGACCCACCGGGTCAGCCGCGATGAGGGCGGCGTCGTCCGCTCGCCCGCCCCCGCCCTGGTGGTCGCGACCCCGCTGCAGGTCGGCGACGAGGTCGAGGCGGGTGCCCCGGTACTGGTGCTGGAGAGCATGAAGATGGAAACGGTGCTGCGCGCGCCGTTCCGGGCCCGGCTCAAGGAATGCTCGGTGTCGGTCGGCACCCAGGTCGAGGCCGGTGCGCCGATGCTGCGGCTGGAGCCGCTGGCCGACGCCGCCGAGGCCGTCGAAGCCACCGCGAACGCGCCGGTGGAGATCGACCTGCCCGCGGGCCCGGCCGGCACCCGGCCGCAGGAGCGGCTGGTGCGTGGCCAGCAGGACATGCGCAGCCTGCTGCTCGGCTTCGACGTCGACCCGCACGACGACCGTCGCGTGATCGAGGACTACCTCGCCGCGCGCCGCGAAGCCATCGCCGACAACCGCAGGCCGCTGGCCGAGGAACTCGAGCTGATCGAGGTGTTCGCCGACCTCGCCGAGCTGAGCCACAACCGCACCTTCGGTGATGACGGCGGCCAGGCGCATGTGCACAGCGCCCGCGAGTACTTCCACACCTACCTGCAGAGCCTCGACGTCGAGCGGGCCGGGCTGCCCGAGTCGTACCGGACCAAGCTGGCCAGGGCGCTCGGTCATTACGGCGTCACCGAGCTGGATCGCACGCCCGACCTCGAGGCCGCGGTGTTCCGCATCTTCCTCGCCCAGCAGCGTCCGTCCGACACCGTCATGGTGATCACCACCCTGCTGCGCGAATGGCTCGGCGAGCCGGTGCCGGACGCGGCGCTGCGCGAGCCGGTGGGCCTGGCGCTGGAGCGGCTGGTGGCCGCGACGCAGGTGCGTTTCCCGGTGATCGCCGACCTCACCCGCGGCCTGGTCTACGCCTGGTACGGCCAGCCGCTGCTGCGCCGCAACCGCGCCCGCGTGTACGCCAATGTGCGCAAGCACCTGAGCTACCTGGACGCCAACCCGCAGGCTCCGGACCGGGCCGAGCGGCTCGCCGAGATGGTGCGTAGCACCGAACCGCTGGTGCGGCTGCTCGGCCAGCGGCTCGAGCGCGGCAGTGCCGACAACACCGTCATGCTCGAGGTGCTGACCAGGCGCTACTACGGCAACAAGGATCTGGTCGACGTCCGGAACCAGGTAGCGGGCGGCTGCACCTTCGTCATCGCCGAACGCCGCGGGCTGAGGCTGGTTTCGGCCGCGGTGAGCTTCGACGATCTCGGGTCGGTGCTGGCCGGTCTCGCCGAACTCGCCGGTGGTGCCGCCTCCATCGAGGCCGACATCTATCTGTCCTGGGAGCGGCAGCCGGAGGACTTCGACGAGATGGCCGCGGCCTTGCAGGAAGTGCTCAGCGCACAACCGCTGCCGAACCAGGTGCACCGCATCACCGCTACGGTCGCCGGAAGCGGCGGTGCGGTGATGCACCACCACTTCACCTACCGTCCGTCGGCCACCGGAATGGACGAGGAACGCCTCATCCGTGGTCTGCACCCCTACATCGCCGAGCGGATGCAGCTGAAGCGGCTGCGCAAGTTCGACCTGACGCGCTTGCCGTCCTCGGACGAAGAGGTGTACCTGTTCCGCTGCGTGGCGAAGGAGAACGCCTCCGACGAGCGGCTCATCGCCTTCACCCAGGTGCGTGACCTGGCCGCGCTGCGCGAACACGACGGCAGGCTGCTCGCCCTGCCGACCGCGGAGAGCACCCTCGCGGCCTGTGTGGACGGCATCCGGCGCGCGCAGTCGCTGCGTGGCTCGGGCAACCGGCTGCACACCAACCGCATCGTGATGTACATCTGGCCGCCGCTGGATCTCACCGAGTCGGAGCTGGCGACGATCGTCGAACGCGTGGAGCCGACCACCGCGGGCGCCGGGCTGGAAGAGATCCTGCTCATCGCGCGCCGCCCCGACCCGGAGACCGGCGAGCTGGTCAAGATCGTCGTGCGGATCGGTTTCGACGCTCCCGGCTGGACCCAGGTCACCGTCGGCGAACGGACCGACGACCCGGTCGAGCCGATCGACGAATACCGGCAGAAGGTGCTGCGCGCCGCGGCCCGCAACACCGTCTACCCGTACGAGCTCACCGGTCTGCTCGGCGACTTCGCCGAGTACGACCTCGACGACAACCACGCGCTCGTTCCGGTCGACCGGCCCAAGGGCCGCAATACCGCGGCCATCGTCGCCGGTGTGGTCACCTCGCCGACCGAACGGCACCCGCAGGGCGTCACCCGGGTGGTGCTGCTCGGCGACCCGACCAAATCGCTCGGCGCGCTGTCGGAGCCGGAATGCCGCCGGGTGATCGCCGCGCTGGATCTGGCCGAGCAGATGCAGGTGCCGCTGGAGTGGTACGCCCTGTCCTCGGGTGCGCGGATCTCCATGAAGTCCGGTACCGAGAACATGGACTGGGTGGCGGCCGCGCTCAAGCGCATCGTCGAATTCACCCAGGACGGCGGTGAGATCAATATCGTCGTCGCCGGCATCAATGTCGGTGCGCAGCCGTACTGGAACGCCGAAGCGACCATGCTCATGCACACCAAGGGCATCCTGGTGATGACCCCCGATTCGGCGATGGTGCTCACCGGCAAGCAGGCGCTGGACTTCTCCGGCGGTGTGTCGGCCGAGGACAACTTCGGTATCGGCGGATACGACCGGGTGATGGGTCCCAACGGTCAGGCGCAGTACTGGGCGCCGAACCTGGCTGCGGCACAGGAAATCCTGATGTCGCACTACGACCACACCTACATCGCACCGGGCGAGCAGGCGCCACGACGGGCACCGACCACCGATCCCTTCGATCGCGACATCTCCGGCTACCCGCACACCATGGCCGACAGCGACTTCACCACCGTCGGCGAGATCTTCTCCACCGCCGCGAACCCGGATCGCAAGAAGCCCTTCGATATCCGCACGGTCATGCGGGCACTGGCGGACCAGGACCACCCGGTGCTGGAACGGTGGGCCGGCATGGCGGACGCGGAGACGGCCGTCGTGCAGGACGCGCACCTCGGCGGAATCCCGGTGTGCCTGCTCGGCATCGAGTCGCGCAGCATCCCGCGGCGCGGCTTCCCGTCCACCGACGGCCCGGACACCTACACCGCGGGCACGCTGTTCCCGCGGTCGTCGAAGAAGGCCGCGCGGGCGATCAACGCGGCCAGCGGCAACCGTCCGCTGGTGGTGCTGGCGAACCTGTCGGGCTTCGACGGTTCACCGGAGTCGATGCGCAAGCTGCAGCTGGAGTACGGCGCCGAGATCGGCCGCGCGATCGTCAACTTCCGTGGCCCGATCGTGTTCTGCGTGATCTCGCGCTATCACGGCGGTGCGTTCGTGGTGTTCTCCAAGGCGCTCAACCCGAACATGACGGTGCTGGCGCTGGAGGGCTCGTTCGCCTCGGTGCTCGGTGGCGCACCGGCCGCCGCGGCCGTGTTCTCCGGTGAGGTGAACGCGCGCACCGCCGCCGATCCGCGCATCCAGGATCTGGAGACGCGCGCCGCCAACTCCTCGGGCACCGACCGCGCCGAGCTGACCGCCGAACTCGATGAGCTGCGGTCCTCGGTGCGGGCGGAGAAGCTCGGCGATGTGGCAGCGGAGTTCGACAAGGTACACAACATCCACCGCGCCGTCGAGGTGGGTTCGGTGGACGCGGTGATCCGCGCCGCCGAAATGCGCCCGCGCATCATCGAAGCGATCGAGGCGCGCCTGGGAAGCTGATCGGACCGGCCGCTGATCGGCGGCCGGGCCGAGCGGACCGACGGTGGTCAGGCCGAAGCGGGCCTGACCACCGTCGTCGTTTCCAGGCACGACGGCGACCGCCGGCTGCGCCGACACTCGTTGCGCGGCCCGTGCGGGGTCGTGATGCCGCGCTACCGACGCACCACGGCAGCAGCCTGCGGGCGCAAGCACGAACTCACGCGGGCAGGGTTTCGCGTCCGGATGCGGCGCCGCACCGGGTCGCTGCCTGTGATAGCCGCCTCGGCCCAGCTGGTCGCGGCCACGCGGACGAATTCCGTGCCCTCGGGCGTGGTCGGGAAGGTCAAGCCCCTCGTTCGGATCGACCGTCGGAGGTCAGGCTGCGTCGTGCTTCTCGAATCGGGCAACGAACCGCATCTCGAGTGCGTGCGCCAGCCGTTCGAGCATTCCGATCGTGGGTGTACCGCCTCCGGCCTCGAGCCGCGAGACATCGGGCTGACGCAATCCCGCGCGTTCCGCAACCGCGGTCTGGGTCAAGCCCAATTCCAGCCTGCGTTCGCGAATGGCGTTGGCGAACTCGATTGCCAACCTCGCCTCTTCGCGTCCTGCGTCGTACTCGACGGCGTTGAACCCGGGGCGTTCGACTCGCTCACGACGCAGGTCATCCATGGACGTGTGATCAGCCATCACCAGTCACCTTCTCTCTCGAAACTGATTCGGGCATGGTCGTGCTCGGCTTCGCATACCTTGCGGAGCGCCTTCGCACGCTCTACTTCCATGACCTCCCGCATCCGAGTCTTGCGGAAAACCGTCAATAGGATTACTCGACGGCCGGGTGCGAGCCAGTATGTGATGCGCATCTCCCGCGGATGTAAGTGGAACCGCAGTTCGCGAACATGGTCGCCAAGGTTGCGCGACCACGGTTCGCCGAGCGTAGCCGCGTGCTCGGCCAGCATGCCTACGTATTCGTCGACGCGACCGAAATCTCGATCAGAAAGCGAGCGCAGCCAGTCGGCGACCTCGGGTTCGATCTCGACCGAATACAAAGACATAGCATCAATCCTATATAGGATTGATGCTATGTCCAATGCCTGCGCATTTCAGGTATTCGTGCTCGGACTCGCCCGGTGTGACGATCCTGTCGGCCTGGTCAGTCGAAACTGCAGCCCGACACGGGTTTCCCGGCGAGGCGATCGAGCAGGTAGGTGATCGCGTTGTCGGGTCCGAAGCCGTCGATGATCTCGGGCCCGAAGTGATTGCCGAAGGTGGTGCCAGGAGCGATGGGCGGTAGGTCGTTGGTGCGGAAGGTGACTGTCGCGCCCTTGGCGCACCAGTCCTGTGCCAGTTGGCGGCCCTGCTCGTAGGGGACGGTGTCGTCGTTGCGGCCGTGGGTGATGAAGACCGGGCTGGTGGGGGTGAGGCTGCCGATGCGCTGCTCGCGCAGGATACGGTCGGCCGCGGGTAGCTCGCGCAGGTGGTCGAGCAGCGGCCTGCCGTCGACGGTCATATCGGCGGTCCTGGTGAACGGGTGCGTGGCGATGATGTCGGCGATGCATTTGGTGCGCACGCTGTCGAGCAGGGCGCGACCGGCCGGTGTGGTGAGTTCGTCGACGATCGTGCGCAGTTCGGGGTAGCGATCGGTGAAACCATTGATCGCGAACCCGATGGCGGCGCCGATCAGATTGCCGTCGATCTGACCGACCACCTGCATCAGATCGGCCGTCGGCGCACCGGCCCACGTGCCCTTCAGGTTCAGCTCGGGCGCATAGCTCGGCTGCATTTCCGCGGCCGCCGCGGCCGCTCCACCGCCCTGCGAGTAGCCCCAGATGGCAAGCGGCGTCGCGGATCCGCTGCCGGCCAGGGTGTTGGCGGCGCGGGCGGCGTCGAGCACGGCGTGCGCCTGTTCGATCCGGTTGGCGTAGGTGTGCACGCCCGGCGTGCCGAGCCCGATGTAATCGGTGACGAATACCCGCGCCCCCAGCGCATTCCACGCCGCGGCCGACATCGATTCCTGATTCGCCGACAGCGACACCGGGTCAGTGCTGACGTGCATCCCGGTGCTGAAGGCCAGCGACAGCGCGCACTGATCGCCCTGCCCGACGGTGCCGGGCGCAATGACGATGGTCGGACGTTCGCCCGCGCCGCGCCACGGCTGGGTCGCGTCGATGAAGGTTCCGGTGACGGGCACCGGGACATCGTCCTGGGTGCGCGAGCTGAACATGACCCGCTGCGCCCGCACCGGCCAGCCCTCGGTGCCCGGCGTCATCAGCAACAGCGGCATCGGCTCGGTCTTGACGATCGCGCCACGCTCGGCGGGAATGTCGGCCGGTGGTGTGTAGAAGTCGGGCACGGCGGGGGCGGTCGCGGCGGTGTAGATGCCCGCCGCGGCGCTCAGGCAGGCGATCACGCCCGCGGTGATGGTCTGCCTGATGCGTCCGTATCGTCGACGAGCCGGGTGCCGGCCGTGGTGCTGTGGCTGCATGGGTCTTCTTTCTGAGGCAGGCGCCCTCGGCTGCCTGCGCGATAGCCTGAACCGCTGGGTCGCGGTGCGGCGTCGCGGATTTCGGCGAGTGGTGGGCCGATCCCCCCGGCGACGCGCAGTGGATCGCCGCGCCCATCGGCCCATGTCGCGGGTCCGGGATGTGGTGCGGCTCACGAGAGGGTAACACGGTTACCCACGACTGGTAACCCCGTTACCATCCGTCCGGGTTACTGTCACCAAGGTGGGTAGCGGGCGAGAAGCCGAGATATCGGCACAGATCATCGCGGTCGTGCTCGACGTGCTCGAGTCCGACGGATACGACGCGGTGCAACTGCGGCTCATCGCCCGTCGCGCGCACGTCTCGCTCGCGACCGTCTACAAACTCTTCCCGACCCGCGACGAGCTGATCGTCTCGGCGGTCGAGCGGTGGATGGCCGAGAACACCTATAAGGAAATGACGCCACTGCCCGCCGACGTCACCGTCCGCGACGGGCTGACGATGGTGCTGCGCACGGTCTTCGAGCCGTGGGAGCGCAACCCCAGAATGCTCGAGGCCTACCACCGCGCCCGCCTCGGCCCCGGCGGCCAGCGCCTCGACACCCAGGGTTTCAACGCGGTGCTGCCGATCGCGCTCGGTCTGCTCAGCGATCTCGACCCGATCTACGCCGAGGACGTCGCGCTGATCATGACCAATATGACGTTGGCGCTGATCGGCGCGTTCGCCATCGGGTCGATCGCGATCACCGACATCCTGCCCACCCTCGAACGCACCATCTACCGGTTGACCGCCGACAACGAAAGCGCGGCCCTCGGCCGGAAATCCCCCGCGCACCACGGTGAGGGCGCCTGATCCGAGATCAGTAACGATTCGATGGAGAACCCTCGCCCGGATGGAACAGCCCGACCCAGCTGGCAAACTCGAGGAGTGAATTCGGCACTGCGCACACGGACGGGCACCGTCACCGAACCCGCGGCGGCGCGGGGAGTAGGAGCGGGCATGCTGCGATGGGGGTGGCGGCTGGTCGCTGGGGTGGTGCTGGTGGGAACGGTGCTGGTGTTCGGCACGGCGTTCCGGGTGTGGCAGGTGGCGCGGATCGACGATTACCGCAAGGCCGACGCCATCGTGGTGCTCGGCGCCGCCCAGTATTCCGGCACACCGTCGTCGGTGTTCGAGGCCAGGCTCGATCAGGCCTACGACCTGTTCGAGGCCGGGGTCGCACCGCGGGTGATCACCGTCGGCGGAAAACAGGAGGGGGATCTGTATACCGAGGCCGCATCGGGGAAGAACTACCTGATGGACCGAGGCATACCCGCCGACCGGATCCTCGCCGTGGAGACCGGATCGGACACCCTGCGCAGCGTCGAAGCCGTCGCCACCGCCATGCGCGCCCGCGACATGTCGTCGGCGGTGCTCGTCAGCGACCCGTGGCATTCGCTGCGCACCCGCACCATGGCCCGCGACGCCGGCCTGGACGCCTGGACCGCGCCCACCCGCACCGGCCCCGCCGTCTACACCAGGGAATCGCAGGCTCACGGCATCTTCCGGGAGACGTTCGCGCTGCTGTGGTATCAGCTCACCCACTTCTCCGCCGACTTCAGCTACACCGCGGGGCAGTGACATGAGTGCCGACGGCTACAGCGCGCACGACCGCGAACGCCTGGTCCTGGAGGGCCCGAAAACCGCCGGCCTCACCAGCGACGGCAACGGCCATCGCAGCGACTTCTCCCGCGACCGCGCCCGCGTCCTGCATTCGGCCGCGCTGCGCAGGCTGGCCGACAAAACCCAGGTCATGGGCCCACGCGACGGTGACACCCCGCGCACCCGGCTCACCCATTCGATCGAGGTGGCCCAGATCGGCCGCGGCATCGCCGACGGCCTCGGCTGCGACCCCGACCTGGTCGATCTGGCCGGGCTGGCCCACGACATCGGCCATCCGCCCTACGGCCACAACGGCGAGCAGGCCCTCGACATCTGGGCAGACCGGTACGGCGGATTCGAGGGCAACGCCCAGAACCTGCGCATCCTCACCCGCCTCGAACCCAAGGTGCTCGAGGCCGACGGCACCAGCGCGGGCCTCAACCTCACCAGGGCTGCGCTCGACGCCGCCATCAAATACCCCTGGCAGCGCACCGGTTCCGGCACCAAGTTCGGCGCCTACGACATCGACGCCGACCGGCTGGCATGGGTCCGCAAGGGCGCTCCGCCGCGCCGTCAGACCCTGGAATGCCAGATCATGGACTGGTCCGACGACGTCGCCTATTCGGTGCACGACGTCGAGGACGGCATCATCGCCGGGCGCATCGACCTGCGCGCGCTGGCCGACCGGGTCGAGCAGCGCGCGCTCGCCGAGATGGGTCATGTGCATCACCGGTCGCTGTCGGTCGACGATCTGGTGGCCGCGGCGCAGCGGCTCTCGGAGCTGCCGGTGGTGCGCCGGGTGTTCACCTACGACGGCTCGCTCACCGATTCGGTCGCGTTGAAGCGGCTGACCAGTGAACTCGTCGGCCGGTTCGCCACCGCGGCGGTGGTCGACACCCGCCGCGTCGCCGGGCCGGGGCCGCTCACCCGATACGCCGCCGACCTGGAGATTTCGCCGATCGTGGCCGCCGAAGTCGCCATCCTCAAAACGGTGGCGCTGCGCTACGTCATGTCCGATCCCGATCACAAACTGCGGCAGGCCGCTCAGCGCGACCGCATCACCGCCGTCGCCGAGAGCCTGCTGGCGGACGCGCCGGCCGGTCTCGATCCGCTGCTGCTGCCGTGGTGGGACGCCGCCGCCGACGACACCGGGCGGGTGCGGGTGATCGTCGACCAGATCGCCTCCTACACCGAGAGCCGTTTGGAGCGGATCGCCGCCCGGCTCGGGCAGTGAGGGTGCGGCCATTGCGCTGCTCCACTCGGCTCGCGCACAGCTCGGCCCGTCTCGAACGGTGCGAGTGCTGATCGCGACCCGCCCGAGGCCGGTGAGAGCAGCGACGGCTCCGCGGCCCGGGTCCGGCGCCGCCCGCTAGACTTCAACAGTGCCCGGACGAATCCCAGATCGCGATATCGCTGCGATACGCGAACGCGTCCGGATCGAGGACGTGGTGGGCGAGTACGTCGCGCTCAAGCGGGGCGGCGCCGACTCGATGAAGGGCCTGTGCCCATTCCACGACGAGAAGTCACCGTCGTTCCATGTGCGGCCCAACCACGGCCTGTTCCACTGCTTCGGCTGCGGTGAGGGCGGCGACGTCTACGCCTTCATCCAGAAGATCGAGCACGTCGGTTTCGTCGAGGCCGTCGAGCAGCTCGCCGACAAGGTCGGCTACCAGATCAACTACGAGGGCGGCGGCACCTCGGTCCAGCGCGACCGCGGCACCCGCGCCCGGCTGGTCGCCGCCAACGCCGCGGCCCACGAGTTCTATATGGCCAGGCTGCGCGAACCCGAAGCCGAAGCCGCGCGCGCCTACCTCACCGAACGCAATTTCGATGCCGCCGCCGCCGCTCAATTCGGCTGCGGTTACGCCCCCGCGGGCTGGGACACCCTCACCAAGTACCTGATGCGCAAAGGCTTCGAGTTCAAGGAACTCGAAGCGGCGGGCCTGTCCAGGGAGGGACGGCGCGGCCCGATCGACCGCTTCCACCGGCGGCTGCTCTGGCCCATCCGCAACTTGGCCGGCGAGGTCATCGGCTTCGGTGCCCGCAAGCTCTTCGACGACGACACCATGCCGGGTAAGTACGTCAACACCCCGGAAACGGTGCTGTACAAGAAGTCTCAGGTGTTGTTCGGGCTCGATCACGCCAAACGTGAGATCGCCAAGGGACATCAGGCGGTGGTCGTCGAGGGCTACACCGACGTCATGGCCATGCATCTGGCCGGCGTGAAAACCGCTGTCGCGGCGTGCGGTACGGCTTTCGGTGACGACCACCTGGCCATCCTGCGCCGCCTGCTCATGGACGACAACTTCTGGCGCGGCGAGATCATCTTCACCTTCGACGGTGACGCGGCGGGCCAGGCGGCCGCGCTCAAGGCCTTCCTCAACGATCAGAAGGTCGCCGCCCAGATCTATGTCGCCACCACACCCGACGGCCAGGATCCGTGCGAGCTGCGCCAGCATTCCGGCGACGCCGCCCTGCGCGATGTGGTCGCCAAACGCCGCCTGCTGTTCGAATTCGCCCTCGACAGCGAGATCGAGAAGCGCAAGGACCCGCGAATCAACGACCTGACCCGCGACGGCCAGGTCGAGGTGCTGCGCTGGGGTGTGCCGCTGGTGGCGCAGATCAAAGACCATGGCCGGCGCAAGCGTTATGCCACCGACCTGGCCGATCGCACCGGCTGGCTGGATGTGCAGACCGTCTACCGCCGCGTCGAGGAAGAAGCCAAACGCCTGCGCACCGGCGGCGCGGCCTCCGGTTCCGCACGTCGTCCGCGCGAGCAGAACGGCACGACCGAGGCTCCGGTGGCGCGCCCGAATCCGAACGATCCGACGCTGCTGCCGCAACGCCAGGCCCTCGCGGCCGGGCTGCAATACCCGTCCATCGCGGGCCCGTCGTTCGACGCATTGGAAACCGAGGCCTTCACCCACCCCGCCTACGTGACCATCCGCACCCTCATCGCCGAGGCCGGTGGCACCGCGGCGGGCCTGGTGGGCGCCGAATGGGTCGGCGCGGTATCCGACCGCACCGACGACCTCACCGTGCGCGCGCTGATCTCCGAACTGGCGAGCGAGCCGCTGCCGGTGAAGTCGGCCGACGACATTCCGCGCTTCATCACCGGCGTCCTGGCCCGGGCCCAGGAGGGCTTCGTCGGCCGCCAGATCGCCGAACTGAAATCGAAACTGCACCGGGTGTCGTCCACCGAACAATCGGAGGCCTACCTGGCGCTGTTCGGTGACCTGGTGGCATTGGAGCAGTACCGCAAGAGTCTGCTCGAGCAGGCCATGGGCAATTCGGACGACTTCGCCCCGCACTGAGCGCCCTTACCGCAGTAACGAACACGCCGCCCCGAATGATCAACTCGGCAAGTCGGGTTCGTAACCAATGGCGGGAGACCTGGGATGAAACGAGCGTTGTTCGCGGGCCTGGCGGTCGTTGTGGCCATCGGAGTATCGGGCTGTGGTGAGGACGGCTCCACATCGTCGGCGGAAGCGACGGCGTCCACAGCCCAGCCGAGCACGGCGGCGCCCACGGGCGTGCAGCAGCCGATCGCACCCGGTGAACCGGACCCCGGCCGGCCGTCCGGTGAACCGGCCGGCGGCGAGACCATCCTGCCCTCCCGCGACGACGCCACCGTCGACGCCCGCGACTTCCAGCAGGGCAACTACTTCTACTTCCAGTCACCGACCGGAAACATCATGTGCGGCTTCATCAATGAGGGCGAACTCGGCACCGGCTGCCAGCTCGGCACGACCGAAGTGGTGCCACCGGAGCTGTCCGACTGCGACACCAGCCGCGCCGATCGCGCCGTGGCGGCGCAGGTCCTCGGCGGCGCGGCGCGGTTCATGTGCGTGAATCAGGGGTTCTTCGTCGGTTCACCCACCGACGGCTCTCGTAAAGGCGGTGGGAACGTGCTCGAGTACGGGGAGACGATCATCGTCCGCGGCACCGCGTGCACGTCGATGCCCAACGGCGTCCGCTGCGATCAGGCCGGGCACGGCTTCATGATCGCCGCGGACCGGCAATACCTGTTCTGACGAGAGTGGTCAGCGCCGGAGCTGATCGTGCGGCACCAGCACGGTGGTGCGCTCGTCGATCGGCTCCATCGGCTCCAAGGCCGGCCGCGTGCTGAGCTTGTCCGACAGCTTCTGCCTGCTCACCTGGACGAGCTTGCGGGTGACCGGGCTCCCCGTGACCGCGCGAGTGGCCGCGCTGATCTGCTCATAGCGCGCCCGCCCGGCCTTGCTGCCGAGCACATACCCGGCCGCGATGCCGATCATCAACCGCAGCATCTGTTCGAGCTCCTCCCGTTCGCCTGTCCGCGGCCTACATCCTGCCCGACACCCACCACCCCTGTCGATCCGCCCACCCCCAGACTCCCCGCTCAGAGCCCCCTCCACCCCCTCTGACGACACGATTTGGGCCCCCGCCCACCCATACGCTAAAGTTTCACCTCGGCTCGCCCAGTACAGGAAGAGCCCACAGGATAGTCCCCTATAGCTCAATTGGCAGAGCAGCCGACTGTTAATCGGCAGGTTTCTGGTTCGAGTCCAGATGGGGGAGCCTAGAAAAGCCCTCCACCAGCGCAAGCAGGTGGAGGGCTTTTTCGTTGTCCGAGGAAATCACCCGGAATCCGCTACTTTCCTACTACAAACGATCCGCTACTTTCCCTCGGCGAACTGGTCGAGAGCCTTTCGGGCGT
Source organism: Nocardia cyriacigeorgica (assembly GCF_005863245.1). Lineage (GTDB taxonomy): Bacteria > Actinomycetota > Actinomycetes > Mycobacteriales > Mycobacteriaceae > Nocardia > Nocardia cyriacigeorgica_C. Next base: position 27,759 of record NZ_VBUT01000002.1, read on the forward strand.
CCGGTCCGACTGTCCGTCGTTCGAGGTAGTGGCGTTCCGTGGTCGCGAGTTTTGCATTCGACAGCTGAGCTTGCGCATCGGCCGGGCCGAGGTTGTCCCGAACTGGGAGGACGATGTACTGGTCGATCGCGAGACGACCGTGGTCCCCGCCGACGATGATGTGGCCGGCCTACTCGGCGTCGATCCAGGCACCGAGGTTGAGCACATCGTGACGACGGCTTCCGAGCTCGGTGGCGATTGTGCCCTGGGGATTCCTGCGGTCGTCGTCTTCGACGACGCGGACCTTGCCTCGTCCACGGATGCGCTCGACCCCGCCGACGGTGCGGATGGTGCGGCGTTTGCGGTCGTACAAATCCCATGCCGGCCCCAGTACCCGGGGCCGCGCTGAACCCGCTGTTGCGCAAACACTATGGAGCGACGGCCTATGGATCTCCCAAGTCCATGAAGGCGGAACTGAGCCGATTCCATCACAATTGCTGGCGAGGGGTCGTGTCGTCCCGCCGCTCGAGCTGGGGCTTGCACGCAGTGTGTCTACGCGCGGGTGGCTGCGCCTGCGCCCGATGACCGTCGGACAGGAGTCGACGAACTATCGCAACGAGCTTGCCGGGCGAACTCACGGGCTGCTCCGTGAAATGCGATATGGGACGGGTGGCTACATGTGCGCGTCGCCGGTATCGGCGACCAGCGGGAGGATTTCGCGTTGTGCATGACGCGTGCTCTGCTCCGCACGGTCGGGGTCACCCGCGCAGATCGCGTCGATCAGATCGGTGAGCCGGCCGAGTATCCGGGCGCCGATCTCCGGTGACCAGTGGTCCGGGAACGGCGGTTTGGCGACCGTCGCCGTCGCGACGTGGTTGTCGAGCTCGACGAGAAGCCGGTTGCCGGTCAGGTCGCTGATCGCGGTGTTGAAGGCCATGATCGCGGGCGTGCACTCATCGTAGGATTCCGCGTGCGTCAGCTCCGGTCCTGCGGTCGCGAGCAGCTCGCGCAAACGCTCGGCGTCGGCCGGGGTGCAGCGGGCAGCGGCCAGACGCGCGATGCGCTGTTGGAGCATGGCGCGCACTTCGATCGCCTCGCGCACCGTTGCGTGAGCGATGCGGTCCTGCATGGGGAATTTCAGCGGGCTGGCCGAGCGTACGTAAGTGCCGTCGCCGGCGCGGGCTTCGAGCATGCGGACGTGGATGAGCGACCGCACAGCTTCGCGGACTGTGGAACGGCTCACTCCGAGTGCCTGAACGAGTTCCGGCTCCGTGGGGATCTTGTGGCCGACGGGCCAGTCGCCGGCGACGATCCGGGCTTGCAGTTCGTCGGCTACCTGCTGCGACAGGGTGGCCACCCGTGTCGGCTTGCCTATGTCAACCACATTGGACCTTTTCGCATCCGGCGTCGGTGTCGCCGTTGACAATCATCGGATCTTTGCAGTCTACTGGTGCAGTCTCGACATCTGGCAAATCCATGGTTATTCATCTGTCCGGCCGGTGCTGTGCTCGAAAATTCCGGCCCGGGAAGGAATCTCATCATGAAACGCTCGATTCTGTGTTCGTTCGTCGCGGGTGTCGGCCTTGCGGCGTCGGGATTGTTCCTTGCCCCCGCCGCGTCCGCGTATCCGGTCGGACCGTGGGGCGTGGAGGGCCCGTGTGCGGGCAAAGCTCCCGCGGAGTGCCCGATGAGTCCCTCGGAAGACGGTCTCACCTGGGCCTGGCACGGTGACGGCTGGAACTACGACAAGACCGGGGCCTTCGTCTGCATGTCGTCGACCATCTGGTGCAGGCCGTTGATGGTCGCGGTACGAGCCTTGCCGCCGACCCCGATCGGGTCCTGGATCAATCCGGGCTGATCGCCGGGTATCCCCGCGCTCCACGCCGATCGAACCGATAGGAGAAGTCCTTGCATCGAATGCTGACGACCGTTTTCGGAGTCGTTGCCGTGGGCGCCGCGCTGGTCGGCTGCTCCGACGACAATTCACCGTCACCGGCCACCACGTCCACGTCGAAGGCCGTCGCGAGTTCGACCGCCCCGGCGCCGACCACGACCAACGCCGAACAGTCGCCGTCCAACGCGCCGCAGCCGCAGCCGTCGCCGACGGAGCGGCGAGGTGCCGACGGCTCAACGGGCAACCACCTCAGCGACGAATACTGCGCGAAGAATCAGGACCCCGGCTGCCCGGCCGGCAGCTACGTCGGCCCGGACGCCATCCCCAACCCCAATGGCGACGGCACCTGGGTGCCGTGCGAAGGCACCATCTGCACCAACCCCAACCACGGTGCGGGACCGGAAACCACTGCACCGGTCCAGCCGACCACCCAGACCAACCCGACCACCCCGCCGCCCGACAACAACACACCGGTCGAGGGCGCGCCCTGCGGTGAGGACGGTCGTGGACGCTGGGTGCACCTCGAGGGTGGAAATGCCGGCCACTACGGCACCGAATGGTTGTGCCGCTACGAGTAATCGCCGCGAATCGTGTGCCGCAGCCGGAGGTGCTCGCCGGTTCGTGGCCGACGGGCAGTGCAGACGGTGATAGGGGCCGTGGTCGACGACCACGGCCCCCATCATTACGACACCAACTCGGTGTCCCTGGACATCGGCGCCGACCGGTAGCTCGCTGCGCCCAACGGTGCCGAGGAGTACGCCGCGGGCGGCGTAGCGGTCAGCCCTGGTAGCCCATCCCGCGCATCACGGTCCGGACATGACTGTCGTAGAGCGCATCGGCGTCGCTGATCAGCTCGCGCAGGCTGCCGAAGACCTCGGCGGCGATGAACCCGAGGATCGAGGCCCAGGCATTGAGCAGAATGCCGGGAATGGGGGAGTCCGGCAGGGGTTCGCCGTCACCGGTGAGAAGTGGCCCGGCCGGCAGCGACGGCACGCCGGTGGCCGCGGGATCGGCCACGCCCGCCTCCACGGCGGCCAGATAGGAGCCGGCCAGCGCGTCGATCACCCGGCCCGCCGCCGGGCCGGTCTGCTCGGGCGCGGCCCGATATCCCGGGATGGGTGTCCCGTTGATCAGGGCGAACTCGCCGGGGTTGGCCACGGCCCATGCCCGCGCGGCCACGCAGGTCGCGCGCCAATGCCCGGCGGGATCGGTTGCGGCACTGGGCTCGGCGGCGTTCATCGCGTCGGCCAGCGCGTCGTAGGCGTCGACACACAGCGCGGTGATCAAACTCGCCTGCGAGTCGAAATACCGGAACAGTGCGGCCGGTGCCATCCGCATATCCCGCGCGATCGCCCGCAACGACAGCCCACCGGTGCCTTCGGTGGCCAGCTGCCTGCGGGCATGCAGTTTGATCTCGGCGATGGTGGCCGCGCGCCGTTCGGCCCGACGGGTCGGTGGCTGGAGTTCCTTCGTCTCGGCCATGGACCTCTCCTTCCCGCGAGGCGGCTGGTGCGGCCATCCGGCCGTCGCGTGATGCGACCGACGGTTACTCAGAGATCAGCCCTCGCGATGCGATATCCGATCACCAAAGGTACCCGGCGAGCCGGGCAAACGGTGATCACAAACCTGGAAGGCCCAGCTGTGGAAGTGCTCGGCTGCCGGACAGCGGCACCCCGCGCTCGTGAAGTCGCGGTTGACATTCCTTTCGTCCACCGCCAGCATAGTGTGAACAGTGATCGCATTGTGAGTAATGATCTCGCTTATCAGAGATGTGCGGTCAGGACGCGAACGGAGGCAACCATGGCCGAACTCGACGATCGGGCACGCGCGGTCCGCGCGGCGATCATGGACCAGGTACGCGGCGAGGGAACGGTCCCGACGATGGCCGAGCTGCGCACGCGGTTCGGATTGACCGAGCCGGAACTCGCCGCCACCATGCGTGACCTGGAGGGCGCCATCTGTGTCGCCTGCCAGGATGAGGAGCACGCCGGCAGCCTCGTCTTCCAGGACGAGCCGCTGAGGACTCCGCAGCCGCCGGTCGGCGAGCTCGTCTACGCGCGGCCGTTCGCGACCTTCGAAAACCACTACCGCGTCACCGTCGACGGTCGGCAGCGGTGGTTCGCCGAATGCGCGGTCGAGGCCTGCGCGATCTCCGGCCAGTTCCCCGGTTCGGAGGTGATCGTGGATTCGCTGTGCCGGCAGACCAAACAACCGGTGCGACTGGTCGGACGCGACGGCGTCCTGGTGAACTACGCACCGAAGACCCTGCGTGTGCATCTGGGCTACCCGATGCGTGAGATGCCGTACCGGGTCGTCGGGTGGTGCGACTACAACAGCTTCTTCGCCTCCGAGGAGGCCGCCGAACAGTGGCGAAGCGAGCACCCCGGGATCAGCGGGATCACCCGGTCGCCGGAGCAGATGTCGCACCTCATTACCGAGCTTCTCGGCAAGGGCAGGCTCGACTATGACTACCAGCCCACCTTCGGTCTGCTGTCGATCGCTCGCAATCTGCGTCGGTTCGGACTATATGGGCCGTTCTGGCTTCCCACACCGAAAATGGCCCGCGACTGGCAACGGCGCGGCCTCGGAAATTTCTTGCGATTCAGGCTGTCATAGCGGCGAGCCGCCGACCCGGCCGGGTGGAGTCGACACTGTTGTTTACGACCCGCAGCGCCTGGCGGGGGACTTCGGCGCTGATGGCCGCGCGTGGCCCGGCGGCTGGACAACGGAATCACAGGACTTCTGAATTTGTGCAGATGCACAAAGTTCGAACTTCTCGCTCTCTATCGTGCCAATGGCGCCGGGCGCCGCCGTGCTGTGAACTCATTGCAGTGGGTCGTCGTCAACGGCCGGCCCAATGGCATTCACCGGTCGTCGCGGGCGACGGCCGTCGGGAATCAACGACGATTCGGAGAACCTCTGGTGAAAGCAACACGGCTGGCGGTGGTCGCGGTGGCGGCGTGCGTCGCATGGGCCGGCGGCGGCGCGGCGGCGGCCGATCCGGCGTTCCCGCCGAGCTTCCCACCTGATCAGAATCAGCTGCCGAGTCTGCCGTCGGAAGCCGACGTGTACGAGATTTTTCCGCTGCCCGATCCGCGCAGCGACCCCTGGTATGCGGCACCACCGGACCTGGCGACGATGAGCAACGGTCAGATCGTACGAACCCGCGATGTCGGTGCCTACACGCTGGGGATTCCGATACCGGTGGCAGCGCGCCAGATTCTCTACCGCAGCACCGACAGCAACGGCCGCCCGCTGGTCACCGCCACCACTGTGCTGACGCCGGGTATTCCGTGGATCGGCAGTCCGCGCCCGCTGATCTCCTATCAGGAGGCGATCGATTCGCTCGCGCCGGTATGCAACCCGTCCTACACGCTGCGAGCGGGCACGTTCAAAGAGATCGCGCTGCTCCAGTACTACCTGGAGCAGGGGATGGCGGTGGCGGTGCCCGACTTCAACGGCCAAGCCAACACCTGGCTCTCGAAGGGGGAGGGCCATATGGTGCTCGACGGTATCCGTGCCGCGAAATCCGATCCGGCGCTGGGCCTTCAGGATTCGGCCGTGGGACTGTACGGGTACTCGGGCGGCGGCAGCGCCACGGTCTGGGCGGCCGAACTGCATCGGAGTTACGCGCCCGAGCTCCGGATTCTCGGTGCCGCCGCGGGCGGGGTCCCGGCCGAGAAGAACGACATCCTGGCGTTGAACGCGAGCGCTGAGGCCGGGTTCGCCACGTGGACGATGTGGCCACTGCTAGCGGCGCTGGCCCGTGAGTTCCCCGACATCGTGCGCCCCGAGGAGATCCTCACCGGCGAAGGCCAGGCGATCTTGCGCGATGTGCAAGACCGCTGCGCTTACACGATCGGTGCCACCGGCATGTTCCGGCCGCTGCGTGCCTACCTCGCCCAGCCGGACGCGCTCGACGATCCGCGACTACGTGCGCTGCTCGACGAACAGACACCCGGCCGCTCATCGAATCGGCCGGACATGCCGCTGGCGATATTCCACTCCACCGCGGATCAGTTGTTGCCCAAGCAGGTGGCGGTGCAGCCGTTGATCAACCGCTATTGCCGGGCGGGGGTGGATCTGCGATATCTCGACGTTCCGTTGTCGGAGCATTTCATCGCCTCGGTCACCGCCTCCTACCCCGCGATGGTGTGGTTGAGCCTGCAAATGCGCGGCGGGCCACCCGGGCCCCGAATCTGCCCGTGACACCACCTTCGATCAAGGACGCCGGGCAACTGCACAGAATGGGCGCGCTCTCCCGCACGTCGCAGCGGTGGCGGCCGGTCGAGTCGTCTCGCAGCGCCGGCTTGATCGGTCTGCGCAGCTTCACAATGACGCGACCGCACCGACCTGACAAACATCAGACGTTAACGTGAGTGCCGGGCTAGTCTGTCGGCAGTGTGCTCTGTCGTCCGACCCGGCCAGGCGTGTTCTTCGAAAGGCGCAGCATGTCGCACGAGCCCGAAAACTCGACCGCCGCTACCACCGCGGAGCAACAAACGTCGCCGTCGCCGCGGTCGATCTCTTTCACGGTCACCGCGGTGGTGCGTGCGGCCGTGGCAGCGGTCCTCGTGGTCGCGCTCGTTGTGGTGTCGTGGCTGCTGGTGATGGCTCGTTCCGACATCGCTGACCGCGATGCTGCAGCTGCCGCCGAGCGGCGTGCCGAGCAGGTCGCCACCGATTACGCCGTGGGTTCGGCGACGGTCGATTTCAGCGATATCAACGCCTGGGTGGCGAGGCTGAAGGCCAATACCAGCCCAGAGCTCGCGGCGAAATTCGAGGCGACGGCTCCGGAGCTGGAGCGGATTCTCGTACCTCTGCAATGGAAGTCCACCGCTGGTCCGATTGCCACGACGGTGGAATCGGAGTCGGGTGGTGTCTACAAGGTTCTGGTGTTCGTCGACGTCAACTCGACCAACAGCCAGGACCCCGCCGGGGCGCGCACGACCGTGACGTACGCGGTGACCGTCGACGCGAACAATGGCTGGCACGTCACCGACGTCGGTAGTACGGGCTCGGCGCTGCCGGTGAAATAGCGAACTCTGGCAACAGCCCTGCCGTTCGGTCGAAGCGGATGATCCGCTGACCGCGGCAGGGCTGTTGCGTGTGGTGTGCCCACGTGCGCGGAGCGGCTGAATGTCGATAGGTCGACTTTTTGGATTGTATCCATATTCAAATACGGCTACTATTTGAACTGTTGGATTACACGACAAGGGAGTCGATGATGGCCGATGCGTGCAGGTCTACCCGTGGTCAGCAGGTGTGCTCATGGGAGTGACGGTGGTGACGGGTGCCGGAAGTGGCATCGGCAGGGCGACCGCGCAACGGTTCGCTCGGCACGGATGGACGATCGTCGTGTCCGATATCAACGAGCTCACCGGCAACGAGACGGTGGAACTGATCCGGAGCGCGGGCGGGACGGCGGTATTTCGCCGGCTCGACGTCGCCGACCCGGACGACTGGGAGCGCTTCACCGAATGGGTCTGCGATGAGTTCGGTGTCCCGGAGGTGGTCGTGAACAACGCGGGCATCCTGATCGGCGGCGGCTTTCTCGAGCAGTCCGGTGACGATTGGCGGCGGATGATCCAGGTCAACATGATGAGCCCGATGGTGGGTTCGCGTGCCTTTGTCGAGCGCATGGTCGCTTCGGGGAAGCGCGGCCACATCGTCAACGTGGCCTCGGCGGGTGCTTTCCTGCCGACGGGTATCGCACCGTCCTATGTGACAGCGAAAGCCGGTGTGTGGCTGGGCACGCAGGCGCTGCGTGCCGAGTTCGCCGGGCGGGGGATCGGCGTGAGCGCGATCTGCCCCGGAGTCATCCGGACGCAGCTCGCGGCCAACGGCACGCGAGGTGGTGTCGACAGTGCGGGCAGTTCGGCATGGTCGCAGAGTCTGGCCGCCGGCCAAAGGGTGTGGTTGCGTTCGCCGGCGCGGGTGGCCGCGGCCATCGAGCGAGCGGTGCGCTGGAATCTGTCGACGGTGCCTGTCGGCAGTGAAGCGTGGCTGCTGTGGTACGTGCACCGGCTCTCCCCGGGAGTAGTTCGTGGCCTCAGTTCGGCAGTGCGAATGCCATTGGTGGACAAAGCAATCGCACTCACCGGCAAGGCATTGGGAGGTGTGCGATGAAGACTGTCATCGTTACCGGAGCCGCGGCCGGCATCGGCCGCGAAACCGCGAAACTGTTCGCCCGTAAACAGAATCGGGTGATCGTCGCCGATATCGACGAGCTGGGTGCCGAAGCCACGGTACGTGAGATCAAGTCGGCCGGTGGGCAGGCACTTGCTTATCGCCTCGATGTGCGCGACGAGCAGCAGTGGGAAGACTTCGCTACCTGGGTCGGCGCCGAGTTCGGCGCAGCCGACATCCTGGTCAACAACGCCGGTGTAATGGATATCGGCGGTTTCGTCGAGACCACCGTGCCGCAGTGGCAGCGCATGGTCGACATCAACTTGATGAGCGTGGTCTACGGGTCGCGGGCCTTCGCTCGCCAGATGATCGCCGCGGGCGTGCACGGCCACATCGTCAACATCGCTTCGGCGGCGGCCTTCCTGCCCTCGGGTCTCGACCCGGCCTACGGTGTCGTGAAAGCCGCCGTGCTGATGGCGACCCAGTCGCTGCGGGTCGAAATGCGGCAGCACCATATCGGTGTCACGGCGATCTGCCCCGGAGTCATCCGGACCAACCTTCTCGCCAACGGCGAACGCAATGGCCTCACCGCCGAAGAACGTGAACAGTGGCGGGCCGATGCGGGCGCGGCGCAGACGGGTTTGGCTTACGCCGGGCCCGACAAAGTCGCCCGGGTCATCGAACGATCGGTGCGCCACAACTGGGCGGTGGTGCCGGTCAATCCGGAGGCGTGGGCGATCTACGGCCTCATCCGGCTCTCGCCGACCCTTGCCCGGGTCGTGCCGTCGGTGCTGTCGTTCGACCGGCTCGAACGCGCGCTCGCGGTCGCCAAACCACTGCTCGATCAGCTCACGAAAGGCAAGGTCACGCCGTGACAACGCGAATCGATCACGAGGTGCTCATCATCGGTGCCGGCTTCGGCGGCATCGGAGCCGCCGTCGAACTGCGCAAGGCGGGCATCGAGGACTTCCTGATCATCGACAAAAACGACGGCATCGGCGGCACCTGGTACGCCAACACCTATCCCGGTGTGGCCGTGGATATTCCGTCGATCTACTACAGCTTCTCCTACGAGCCGCCCAAGACGTGGACGCGGATGTTCGCGCCGGGGGCCGAGGTGCAGAAGTACGCCGAGCAAGTGGTCGACTCCTACGATCTGCGTTCGCGGATCCAGCTGCGGACCACCGTCGTCGGTGCCGCCTGGGATGAAGACGAGCACGTGTGGCGCATCGACCTGGCCGGGAACAAGAGCATCGTCGCTCGGTACGTCATCGGCGCGATCGGTGCGCTCGAGGTACCCTCGCTACCCGACATCCCCGGCTTCGACGGCTACGCGGGCAAGATCGTGCACACCGCGCGGTGGGATCACGACTTCGACTACGCGGGCAAGCGGATTGCCGTGATCGGCACGGGCGCCACGGCACTGCAGTTGATTCCCGAACTGGCAGACGTCGCGGACCGGCTGACGGTGTTCCAGCGCACCCCGATCTGGGTCGCACCGAAACCGGACTTCCCCATCCCACCCGCGGTGCGCACCGCGCTGCTCAATGTGCCCGCACTGCGACGGACCGTCCGCGCCGCGGTCACCGTCGGCATCGACTTCGGCCTCACCGGAATCGGTGTGTTCCACGACCGGGTGCCGTTGCTCGCGCAATTGCTCGAGCGTGGTGGCGCAGCCGGATACCGTGCCTGGCTGCGGGGAAACCCTGAACTCGCCGAGCAGCTCACCCCGAAGTACGCGCCGGGTTGCAAGCGGCCGTCGGTGTCCAACCGCTATCTCAAGACCTTCACCCTGCCGCATGTCGAGTTGGTGACCTCGGCGATCACCGAGATCACCGAGAACGGGGTGGTGACCGCCGACGGCACCGAGCACGCTGTCGATGTGCTGGTGTGTGCCACCGGATTCAAAGTCATGGGCAAGGGCACCACTCCGCCCTTTCCGATGCGAGGCGTCGACGGCCTGGACCTCAACGAGTTCTGGGATGCCAACAGATTCCAGGCGTACCAGGGTGTTTCGGTGCCAGGTTTCCCGAACGGCTTCCTGATCACCGGTCCCTATGGCTTCGCCGCGGGCAGCTACCTGGCGATGATCGAGTGCACCAGCCGTCACGCCGCCCGCGCGATTGCTGAAGCCCGCCGCCGCGGCGCGACGCGGGTGGAGGTGAAGCAGCACGCCCACGACGCGTACTTCGAGAAGTACCGTCGTCGCGCGGAGAAGACGCTGTGGCTGTCACCGGCCTGCGAAGGCTCCAACACCTATTACGTCAACTATCAGGGTGACGCGGCAGCCATACGTCCGAGCACGCACCTCGAAATGTGGTGGGGAAACAAGCATTTCCCGATCGACGACTACCGCTATGAACGGCGTCTGCCGGTCGGCGGCGAAGATGACACGCGCACATTCACCGCGCTGGCGGGGCACAGCTCGTGAGGTCCGGCACCGCACGCCCGGCGACGATCTGATCGACACCAGCCATGCGAAGGAGGCTTGCTTCCCGAATCTGATTCGGGAAGCAAGCCTCCTTCGGTTCGTTCCTACTCCTGCGAGATACGGTCTTACGCGGTGACCGAGGTCAGACGGTCGAAGGTCTCCCGTCGGCTCGCGGTGTCGCAGGCTTGCTGCAGTGCACGTCGAACAGTGGCGTCGGCAAAAACAGGGGAACTGCCGATACGAATGATCCGGTGGTCGTCGAGCAGGTGGATCACATCGAGGAGCTCGCGCGCGCATTCTTCGGTAACCGCGACGTCGATGACGCGCTCGGGATCGGCGTCGAAAATCGCTGCCGCCATCGGGCCCGCATAGGCGGCGCTGACGCGGCTGAGCACCGACAGCGCGGCGAGCACGGTTTCGGCTGAGCCGGTGGCGCAATGGCCGGCGACGCGCACGCGGCGCTCGGCGGGCACTGCGCCGAGGATGGCGTTCAAGCTGTCGGCGCCGGGGACGAGCGCGGCCGTGCGAACGATTCCCTCATCGTCGTCGATGCCGCGCTCGAACTCTCGGGTGAGTTCCGGCGTGGCGTGCTCGACGAACAGCGAGGCCGTGAGGTAGTCGCCGCGGCGAAGCAGTTCACGCGCGGCGGGAATGATGATCGCCGGAGGCAGCAGGGGCGCGAAGAACGGCACGACCCGCGGGTCGACATACGGTGCTGCATCGGCAAGGTAGGTCGCGGGCAGTCCACCGGCCACCGACGCCGCTCGATGCTTGTGATCCATCCCGATGGCTCCGCCCGCGCGTCCGGCGACCTCGGGTGGGATGACAGCAGGCGCGATCGTCGTGATCAGCTTGTCGGGTACGAGTGGCGCCAGTGCGCTGATCCGGCGAAACATGGCGGCCATGGAGTCGAAGATCTCCGCGGAGATCCGCTTGCGCAGCTGTTCGATATCGCCCGCGCCGAGGCGGTCGAGGCTCTGCAACTCTTGGGTTCCGGCGTCGAGTAGTTTGGCGAGCAGTTCCAGCTGCCCGCGGGTTGCGATGGTTGCCACGTGCCGGACCTACTTTCCGAACAGGATCTTGCGGGCAGGGATACGAATGAGCCTGGGCAGCACCGCCAAGGTGGCATCGATCGCCTGATCCAGGCTCAGGTGCACGGCGGCGAGCTTGCGCTCGAGTAGTCGAACGAGCAGATCGGCTTCCTCGTCGGTGAGTTGTTCGAACACCTCGGCCGGCTCGGACAGGCGGGTGGACAGGGAGTTCGGCATCGACGGTGTCTCCTGTGGCAGGTTGTGTGTCATGACTTTGTTGCGGTGACCTTCTGCGCGAGCCCGCCGCACCATTGATCGATCGAGGTGAAGCCGAGATCGGACAGCGCGCTGGTGATCTCGTCTCTGCCGAACATGCGAACGCCGCCGGCACCTCCGATCGCACGGCTGCGTAATGAGTCGACTCCGCCGGGTGCCAAGCTGGTCAGGACTACCACCCGCCCGCCGGGTCGCAGAATTCGAGCGATCTCCGACAGCGCCCGGTGCGGGTCGTTGATGAGATAGAGCGCGGCCAGGCAGGTGACGGCATCGGCGACGCCGTCGCGCAGGGGAAGGTCCTCGGCATCGGCACGCAGGTACGCCACCGACTCTCCGCCGTTGTCGGCGCAGGCCCGATGCAGCATCTGACGGGAGGCGTCGATGCCGATCGCGCACCCGTTCGGTGCTACCCGGGTGCCGAACCAGCCGGTGAAATTGCCCGGCCCGCAGCCTATATCGACGACAACACGACCGGGGACCAGTGCCAGGGCGTCGGCGACCTGCTCGCGATCGCGGTCGCGGCCGGGAGCGTTGGGCCCACCGGCCAGTCGGAGCCCGAGCGGGCGTAGCGCTTGATAGCCCGTCGAATACGCCGTGGTGCGCATCAGCCGCTGGGCGAAGGTGCGCGCAGGCGGTGCGGTGCCGCCGAGCACGTCGGCATAGCCGTCGGCGCAGACCTCGACGCGTGGGAAGCGGGCCTTGTCGATGAGTTCGGTGAGTCGCGCGAGGGCTGGAGTCTTCTGCTGGGTGATCATGCCGGCTCCCGTTTTTCCGAGGTGGGCGGTTCGGTGTGGTCGAGGGTGGACCGCACAAAGGCTCCTATTTCTGTGAAGGCGTGGCGGGCGTCGGGAATCAGATCGGCACCGGCGTGGAAGACGTGGATAGCGTTGTCCCAGATCTGCAGTTGCAGTGGCACGCCTGCGGCGGCACTGCAGCCGGCCAGCTGCTCGGCATCGGCGAGCAAGACTTCTCCCGAACCCACCTGGATCAAGGTCGGTGGCAGGCCGGTGAAGTCGTGGTTGACCGGTGACCAGCGGGGATCCAGGTGCCCGTCGATGAGCATGCCCCACCGCATCGGAGTCGCCAGAATCGCGGCGGACAGCACGGAGTCGGTCGCGTCGTTGGGATGTCGCGAACGTCGAGCCGGGTCGTAATCAGCCCAGGGCGCGAGTGCGACGAGCGCGGCGGGGGTCGGCAGTCGACGATCCCGAACGGCCAGCGCTGTGGAGAACACCAGCCCGCCGCCAGCGGAGTCGCCGGCGATCACGATGCGGTCTGGGGGGAACGCGCGATCGAGAAGATATCGGTACGCGTGCACGCAGTCGTCGACCGTTTCCACGATGTGTGCGTCCGGAATCTGACGGTAGTCGACATTGAGGACCGGCAGTCCGGTGTGTTCGGACAGCCGGGCCACGATGCGCCGATGCGTGTTGAGCCCACCGGTCACTAGCGCGCCGCCGTGGAAGTACAGAATCGCACCGCGCGGATCGTCGTCGGGACCGTTCGTGCCTCGTGACCACACCCACTCCGCGCGGAACTCACCGAAATCGACGGGGTGGGTGCGGGTTCCCCTGGGTGGGCGGAGAATCGCGGCCCAGGAGTCGACGCCGCGCAGGATGCGGATGCACCGATCATCGGTCAGGAGTCCGCGCTGATTTGCCTGCACTCCGAGGTCGAGAAGGTTTCGGGCCGTGAGCTTCAGTGCCCGGTCCGCTGCGCGCATGCGCCTGCTGGCGCGGGGGCGGGGCTCAGTGATCGTCACGCAGTCCGAATCCTGCCGTCGAGTTGTCGATGCGGCACGTGTCATGTGAAGCCTTTCGCCTCGGTCGACTCGTGGCTGGTAGGGGAGCCGACGCCGTCTTCGGATAATAATACTATTCAAGTAACGTAACAATGTGTATCTTGAGAGATGGCTCCGCATACGGACGCTCTTGTGATTATGGGATTTTCTAGATAATCCAGGTCCGACTGTGGGTGTGCTACCCGGGATCCGTCGATGAGCCGGATCGTTCAGAAGGAGAGTTCTTCAATGTCGCAGGTCTCTGCTCGCAGGCACTCGTCCGCCGATCTGTCGCCGCCTCCGGCGCAGCTGCTCGACAAGATCGCGCTGGCGATGACCAAGCCGGTCAACATCACACGCTGGTATGCGTTGGTCATCGCGGTCTGTCTCGCGATGATCGTGGTGACCCTTCTGTTGCTGATCTACGTCATGCCCGAGGGCTCCGACGTGGCAGGCACGGTGGAGTTCTACGCGAAATACAACGGACTCCTTCGCGGTGTGTCGGCATTCTTTGCGCTGTTGTTCCTAATCGGAGCCGTATGGTCGGCGGCGTTCATCTCGACGCTGTGGGCTGCTGACCGCAGCAAGAATCGGGTGCTGACCTGGACAGCGCTGTTCAGCGAGGTCCTTGTGCTCGGGCTGTTCTTCGTCGAAGCCGGCGTGTTCGCGGGCACGGTCCTGCTCTCCGGTAACGCTCCCGACGAGATCATCCACGCGCTGCATGTCACGGTGCTCGTCTCGGCGGCTCTGCTCGGGCCGGTGTGGATCCCGTTCGCCTGGGCGGCCTGGCAGATCTCGCGGCGTAGCGGATTGTTCCCGGCGTGGTTGAACAAGCTCTGCGTGATCGTGATCGTCATCGACCTGTGCACTCTCACAGGCGTTTTCACACTGTCCGGGCCGCTCAATGGAGCCAATGGGCTCATCGGCGCGTTCTCCGGCGTTCTCGGTCCCGTTGTGTGGATCGGCGGCTTGTTCGCCTGGGAGTTCGTCGAATGGGCCCGGTATCGGACGTCGGTGTCGACGACGCCGAACGCGACCTCGAAAGGTATCCAGGCATGACCGACAGGATCGAACACCCGCAGTACGAAGTCGCCGTTATCGGGGCGGGCCCTGGCGGGATCGCCGCGGCCGCGAAACTCCGGATGGCCGGAATCGAGGACTTCATCATTCTCGAACGCGCCGACGATGTGGGCGGCAGCTGGCACGAGAACAACTACCCCGGTATCAGCGTCGACGTGCCGTCGACCACCTACCAGTACTCGTTCGCGCGCAACCCGAACTGGTCGCGCTTCTTCGCGCTCGGCCCCGAGGTGAAGCAGTACCACGCGGACGTCGCGGGGCAGTACGGGCTCTATGAGCGCATCCGCTTCAACGCCGACGTCGAACGCGAGGTGTGGGACGACGACGGCCGATTCTGGACGCTGCACATCAATGACGGGTCGGTCGTCACGGCACGCTTCCTGATCAGCGCTATCGGCGCGTTCGTGCGGCCCAAGGATGATGTCGGCATCCCGGGAGCCAAGTCGTTCCGGGGCAAGGTGCAGCGCCCTACCTCATGGGACAACGACTACGACATGGCCGGGAAGTCGGTCGGCATCATCGGTACCGGAGCCAGTGCCGTGCAGATCATTCCGGCGATCGCCCCGGAAGTCGGACACCTGACGGTCTTCCAGCGCACCCCGGTCTGGTCGGTACCGAAGCCGGACTTCGTGGTACCCAAGGCGATGAAGGTGGCGCTGGCGGTCCCCGGGGTATCGGCGACCATCAACGGCGCCGCCTTCGTGGTCGTGGATCTGCTCCTTCGTTTCGTGAGCAATACGCCGACGCGCAGCTTCCGTCCGATCGCCGACAAATTCGACGCGTGGACGATCGCCGGATACCGCAGGTATGTGCGGTATGTCGTCAAAGATCCGGCCACCGCGGAGAAGCTGAGCCCGAAGTTCGGTCTGCTCGCCAAGCGTCCGACCATGTCGACGGGCTATCTGCCCGCCTACAACCGGGAGAATGTGGAGCTGGTGACCGAGCCGATCGAGAAGATCACGCCGACCGGGGTCAAAACGCGCGACAACACCCTGCACAAGCTCGATGTCCTCATTCTGGCCACCGGCTACGAGGTGTTCTCCGATCCGGAAACCTACCGCCCGGGCACGGTGGTCGGTCGCGACGGATTCGATCTCGCGAAGTTCTACTACGACGAGGGTTTGCAAGCCTATCAGAGTGTTTCCGTCCATGGGCTACCGAACCGGTGGACGCTGGTCGGCCCCTATTCGTGGAGCGGAACGAGTTGGCATGCCTTCGTCGAGATGACCGCTGACCACGCGGTGCGGGCGATCACCGAGACCCGCCGGCGCGGCGCGGTGGTCTGCGAGGTCCGCAAGGAAGCGGCCGAGCGGTATCACCGCACGGTGCACCAGCAAGCCGAAGGAGTGCGGTACTACCTCTGCGAGCTCAATGGGCATGTGCCGACCTACTACCGGAATTCCCAGGGCGACAGCACCTACATCCGGCCGGACAGTTTCTTCCGAGCCCGCCGCAAGACTCGGAAGTTTCCGCTCGACGACTACCGCTACGAGGTCGCTCCTCCTGCCGGATCGGTAGCCCGAGCGGATATCGCGGTCGATGCGGCGGCCCATCCCGCCGATGTCTGACGGTCCGCCTGACCAAGAACGGAGCTACACAGTGAAATCGATGAAACATGACGGTGCGGTGAGTTCGCCGGATGTCGACGTTCTCGTGATCGGTGCAGGCGTCGGTGGTATCGCGGCCGGCTGCCAGTTGCGGCGAGCAGGGATCGACGACTTCCTGATCGTCGACCGCCGCGACGACTTCAGCGGTACCTGGATCGCGAACACCTACCCGGGTGTCGCCCTCGACGTGCCGTCGACCTCGTATGAGTTCACCTTCGCGCCGAACGAGTGGTCGCGGGTGTTCGCCGAAGGCGCCGAGGTACGCGAATACTGCCAGCGAGTCGCCCGCGAGCACGGACTCTACGAGCGGGCCCGATTCGGTGTCTCGGTCGATCGTGAGGTCTGGGACGACGAAACCGGCTGCTGGACCGTGTATCTGGAAGGCGGCGAGACACTGACCGCGCGGTATGTCCTCAGCGCGACCGGGTTCTTCCTCGAACCCCGCTCGAACGCCGGCATCCCCGACGTCGACAAGTTCGCCGGAAAGCTGATGCACTCGGCGGGCTGGGATCACTCCTACGACTATCGGGGCAAGCGAGTGGCGGTGATCGGTACCGGGGCGAGTTCGATGCAGATCGTTCCGTCGATCGCGGCCGAAGTCGACCATCTCGATGTGTATCAACGCACGGCGACCTGGTGTTTTCCCAAGCCCGACTTCGCCTTCGGTGTGATCGGGCGCCGGCTCATGCGTTCTCGGAGGTTCCACACGGGCGCATACATGGCGAACTGGTATGCCTTCCAGGCGATCGTGGTCGCGGCCGAGAAACTACCGACCCGCGCGGCGCTGGCCGTGATCACCGGGCTCGAGCGCCTTCTCCGGGCTGTCTACCGCCTCTACCTGCGGTTCCAGGTCAAGGATGAGCAGGCCCGCCGCGCCCTGGTGCCGCGGCACGGGGTGATGGCGAATATGCCGACCTTCGGCCGCGGGTTCTTGCAGACCTTCAGCCGCAGGAACGGAAATCTGGTGACCACGCCGATCGAGCGGTTCACCGAGCGTGGGATCCGTACGGTGGACGGCACCGAGCGCGACTACGACATGATCGTGCTGGCGACCGGGTTCCATCCCGCGTCGGAGCCGGAATCGTTCCCTGTCGGCAAGGTCCTCGGCCGCGACGGTTTCGACCTCGGTCGGTTCTACCGCGACAACGGCATGCAGGCCTATGCGGGCGTGACGATCCCCGGAATGCCCAACCGCTGGTTCCTCTACGGTCCGTACGGGTGGAACGGTGTGACTTGGGTGAGCATGATGGAGAAATCCGCTTTGCACATCGCTCGGGTCATCGCTGCGGCCAAGGAGATGGACGCCGACGTTGTCGAGGTCACCGCACAGTCGCATGAGGCATGGCACCGGGAGATGGTGACCAGCCGATTCAGTGTGGCGGCGCGAGAATACCTGGTCGAGCACCAGGTCAAGCGGCACAATGTGCGCAGCTACTTCTCCAACAGCCGGGGTGAATCCCCGATCCTGCGGCCCTCGCGCGGATTCCGTGACTCGCTGTGGGATCACAGCGAAACCTTCGATCCCGCTGCCGATTACACGTTCCGTGCGGCGGCATCGGGGCGGTCCTTGCTCACGGAAGCCGCACTCGACGACGCGGCCGACGACGCCGTGGAAGCGCGCCGATAGCGCCCCGGTCCGGTGCCGCCTCTTGCGGTGAACAGTGTCGACTGAACGGATGTGATGATGAGAATTCCCCTGGTGGGGCCGGTCGCGGGTAAGCAGCGGCGGGTGGTTCTGGTAACCGGTGCGGGCAGCGGCATCGGCCGGGCGATTGCCCTGCGGCAAGCCGGCGCGGGTGACGTCGTGATCGCGACCGATATCGATGTCGCCGCCGCGGAGCGAACCGCGCAACTCGGCGGCGCGGATTGCCACCCCTACGCGCTGGACGTGCGCGAGCCCGAACAGTGGCAGCGGGTGACCGACGAGGTGATCGCTCGGTTCGATGTGCCCGACATCCTGGTCAACAACGCCGGCATCGCCCTCGGCGGTGCGTTTCTCGACCAGACCGTTGCCGACTGGGAAAAGATCATGTCGATCAACGTGTACGGGGTCGTGCACGGCTGCAAGATCGTCGGCTCGGCGATGGTGGCAGGCGGTCGGCCCGGCCACATCGTGGTGATCGCCTCCGGGGCCGCCTGGACACCCAACCGGGTCGCGCCGTCCTACTCGACGTCGAAAGCCGCGGCGTTGATGATCGCGGAGTCGTTGCGGACCGAACTCGCGCCGCACAACATCGGTGTCAGTGCGGTGTGTCCCGGCGTCACCAGGACACAGCTGGCGACGAACGCGACACTGATCACCGGAGACTCGGCGTCGACCGAGGAGTTTCGCGCCAATTTCGCTCAGGCCCAGGCGCGCTACAGCTTCGCGACCCCGGATATGGTCGCTCGGGCGGTGCAGCGTGCCATTCGTTACAACCTCGCCATCGTTCCGGTGAACTTCGACGCCACCCTGGCGTGGGTGCTGCACCGGCTCTCGCCGGGGCTGATGCGAATGATCTGTGCTATCCCGACGATGAAACGGGCGGGCGACGCCGCACGTGTTGCCGCGCAGCGTGTTCCGGCATCGATCGCCTTCCACCGCGATCAACCCTGATTTCGCGCTCGTCAGTGGCCGGCCGTGTCTCGGACATGGCCGGCCACTGCACGCGTCAGCGGTGCCGCTGGTCAGTGCACGGGCAGGTCCGGAGCGGAACCGGCGAGTCGTCCGAGCCAGAGCCGGATGGTCGTGCTCAGTATTTCCGTGGATTGCTCGGCGGTCATCACCTCGGCGGCCCGCGCGACGGCCAATCCGGTGCCGGTCGCGATGACCGCGTGTACCGCGCTGTCCAAGAGCGGGTCGTCGTCGGAAATCTCCTCGGGCAGGTAGTCGATGAGCACTGCGCGGCCGGATTCGAGCATGCGGTTGAAGGTCTCGACAGAGGTGGCGCGGTGCTGGGCGTCGCGAATCGCGGTGATGAGGAACTCGGCGAGCAGCGTGATCATCGCGGTGTCGCCGGAGACCCGAGTCCACCAGGCGGGCAGCACGGCCAACCGGGCCTCGAGGTCGTCGGGCGCGGCGATGAAACTGGTGGTGAGCTTGGTCAATTCAGCGTTGATGCGGCGGCGGATCACCTCGATGCACAGCGATTCCTTGCTGTCGAAATTGCTGTACACCGCACCGATGGTGCGGCCGGCCTCAGCGGCGATCGCCGCTATCGAGGTGGTGTGGTACCCATCAGCGAGGAACAGCTGTTCCGCGGCGTCGATGAGGCTTTCGCGGGTCTGCGCCTGGCTTTCGGCGCGGGTCAGCACCTTGCGAGCGGCCACTGATGTTCAACCTCCATGTATTCGCCCTGCCGACCGCGCCGGCCGGGCAGACCGACCTTCCGACCAGCTGTCACCGAATTCTAGAGGGTTGACCGTGATCATCTCGCCAAGGTTGACGTATCGCCCTCATTGAAATAATACTACTATGCAAATAATGAAACAATCCGCACGTGCACAACGAAGTGTAGGGAGCAGAGGATGGTCAGTCCTGATGAGATCGCCGTCGTCGGCGGTCCGGTTGTCGCCGAGTTGCCGCGCAGGGCCAGTCGTCGGCTGCGTGTCGCGCACCGGCTGTCGAGTGCGACGTTGCGGCGCTTCTTCGACTTCGCGGTCCGCGTCGACGAACGCGGTTTCCTCACGCCAGGGCAGTCGATGTTCGTGGCACGACGGTTGGAGACGGTTGTCGCGCCGCTGCGGCCCGCCAGAGGAACCCGTCTACGCAAAGTCGTCTTCGAGAAGTTCCGGGCCGAATGGGTGTGGGGGGATGCCAGTGGTTTCCCGGGCGACGGCGATGACCCGGCCGCGATCCTGTACTTCCACGGCGGCGGGCTCGTGTCATGTGGCCTCAACACCCACCGGCGTATGGTCGCGCGGATCGCCCGGGTCGCGGGCGTGCCGCTGCTACAGGTGGACTACCGCCAGATCCCGCAGGCGCACGTCACCGAGACGGTCGACGACTGCGTCACGGCTTACCGGTATCTGCTGGATCTCGGGATACCGCCCGAGCGAATCACCGTCATGGGCGACTCCGCAGGTGGCGGGCTGACCTTCGCCATGGCGTTGGCGGCGAAAACCCTGTCGCTGCCGATGCCCGCCGGCATCGTCGCGATTTCACCCTGGGCGGACTACGACTCCACGATCAAGCGGGGCCACCCCAACGACGCTCTCGACGCGCTGCTCGGTGCCGATGCCTATGCCCTCCCCGTGAAATGGGGCGTCATGCGCGACGGTCACCTCGATCCGATGTGGTCGCCGGTGAACCACGACTTCTCCGGTTTGCCGCCGGTGCTGATCCAGGTGGGATCCACCGAAGTCCTCCTCGCGGATGCCGAACTGCTGGCGGCCCGCTGCGCAGCGGCAGCGGTACCGGTGAAAGTGCAGGTCTGGGATAGCGCCTTTCATGTCTTCCAGGTCGCCGCTGATGTCCTGCCCGACGCACGCCAGGCCGTCGGTGATATCGGAGCGTTCGTCCGTGCGGTGCTCGACGATGCCGGGGTGAGCCGGGAGCTTCGAGTCGAGAAGGCGCTCGCGTGAACGACGTAATGCGGGCTTCTCGTGTTCCCCGATAGGGCACGATGGCAACCAGGCGCCACTGCCGGGGTGGCAGGCACGCCGGACCAGTGACCGGATCGGATGGAGAATCACGTGGGTGAGCGTGTACCTCGGGGCAGGGTCGCCCGTGGGCGCAAGCTCGGGATGCTCGCGGCGGGGCACGCCGCCCGGGGCGCGACGACGAGGCTGTCGATGGTCGGGCGGTCCGAACGAGCCAAGGAGTTGCTCGCCCAGCGCTCGACCGTAGAAGCCGCCGAGCAGGTGGTGGAGGTCCTCGGCAGTCTCAAAGGCGCGGCCATGAAGCTGGGACAGATGCTGTCGGTACTCGATCTGGACCTGGTGCCCGAATCGCACCGCGAACGATTCCAGCAGAAACTGGCAGTGTTGTGTGACCAGGCGCCGACGACGCCGTTCGCGACGATGCGCCCGGTGGTGGACGAGGCCTATGGTTCGCTCGGCCGGGTCTTTCGTGACTTCGACGAGGTGCCGATCGCCGCGGCATCGATCGGTCAGGTCTATCGGGCCACGCTGCGCGACGGCCGCGATGTCGCGGTGAAGGTTCAGTATCCGGGCATCGATGCCGCGGTGCGCTCGGACCTGCGCAACCTCGCGCTGTTGGCCAAGATGTGGAAGTCGATGTGGCCGACGCTGGAAGGCGGGCTGCTCGTCGAGGAGATCGCCCGCAACTTCGAGAACGAACTCGACTATCAGCGCGAGGCGCACAATCAGCACCGTGTGGCACGGCAGTACCGTGACCACCCCTTTATTGCCGTGCCCGACGCGATTGTCGAGCACTGCGCACCGCGTGTACTGGTCACCGAATACTTCCCGTCCCGCCCGTTCGCCCAGATGTGCGAGCTACCCAGCGATCAGCGGGACCGGATCGGTGAATTGATCTTCCGTTTCTATGTCGGCTCGCTGTTCCAGCGCAACGAGTTCTGTGGCGACCCGCATCCGGGCAACGTGCTGCTCGCCCCCGACGGGCGGGTCGGGTTCATCGATTTCGGGCTCTACAACCGGATGAATCCTCGCGATGTGGACTTCGAACGCGCGGTCATGCGTGCGGCGGCGGAGCAGCGAGCAGACGACCTGTATTCGATGATGGTCCGCCGCGGCGTTGTCGACCCCGAGTCCGCCGTCACCGCGGAGCAGTGCCTGGAATACGCCTGGTCGGCGTCGGAGTGGAACCTGCTCGACGAACCGATCACCGTCACTCCCGAGCTCGCCTCCGGCGCCGTGCTGTCGGCCATCGATCCTCGCGTATCGCAATTCGACGGTATCCGGCATCAGTACCTGCCCCCGGAGCACGTGTTCTCTCGTCGCGCCGACTTCATGACATTCGGCATCCTGGGCCGGCTGGGGGCCACCAACAACTGGCACCGGATCGCGCGCGAATGGATCTATGGCGAGCCGGCGGTCACCGAGATCGGCCGGACCCTCGAAGCTCGGCGGCTGGTCCCCGGCGACGTCGTCGACTGACGCGGATGCCATGACGGTGCGGGTGGAACCCGGACGCGGATTTCTGAAAAATAGCGCATTTAGGATCACATAATTATCTGAATTGTACTACTATTCAAAGTTGCGGCGCGTAGCACGCGCCGCACGGACAGTGCACTGGTACAACAGATCGCATCCAGCTCGCTGAACTGGGAAGACTATCGCTTCGGCTGAATTCGGGGGCCACAATCGAGGGAGTTCTGCCATGACGACGGAGACGGTGCTCGGCACGTTCCGCCGGAACTTTCGTGACACTACACTGTCGGCAATCGAAACACTGGGGCGATCGGTGGCGCTCGCACTGGAGTCGCTCACCGTGGCCTGTCGCGATGTGGTCGCTGTGCGCTATCCGGTGTCGGACACCCTGCGGCAGGTCTGGTACCTGATCACCGTCACCGCGATCCCGGCCGTTCTCATGGCCGTTCCGTTCGGGGTGGTGGTCTCGGTTCAGGTGGGCAACCTGATTCACCAGCTCGGTGCCGACTCTCTGCTCGGCGCCGCCGGCGGTCTCGGCGTCATCCAACAGGGGGCACCATTGGCCACCGGCTTGCTGCTCGGCGGTGCCGGCGCCGCCACCATCGCCGCCGACCTGGGCGCGCGGACCGTGCGTGAGGAGATCGAGGCGCTGTCCACGATGGGCATCAGCCCGGTGCAACGGCTGGTCGTGCCCCGCATGGTGGCGATGTTGTTCGTCGCGCCGCTACTCAATGTGCTGATCATCTTCGTCGGAGTGCTGTCGGGCTACGCCGTCGCCACCGCCGCACAAGGGGTGACACCGGGCAGTTACTGGGCCACGTTCGGTTCGTTCGCCACGCTGGCCGACGTGGCGATATCCATGGTCAAGGCCATGATCTTCGGATTCATCGTGGTGGTCATCGCCTGCCAGCGCGGGCTGGAGGCGCGGGGCGGGCCGCGCGGCGTCGCCGACGGAGTCAATGCCGCGGTGGTGCTCTCGGTGCTGGCCATCGCCGTGGTCAATGTCGGCATCACCCAGCTGGTGACGATGTTCCTGCCCACGAAGGTGGCATGATGGCGGCCCCGTACGCTCCGTTCGGGCTGCGCCGGCTGACCCGTCTTCCCGGCGCCGTGCTCGCCCCGGTGGAAGCCACCGGCTTCGTGCTCGGCTTCATCGTTCAGGTGCTGGCCTCGATCCCGACCACGCTGCGCAGATACCGCCCGCAGACGATGCGGATGATCACCGATATGACCTGGGGCAGGGGTTCGGTGATCGTCGGGGGAGGCACGGTGCCGGTTCTGGTGGTGCTCGGCATCGCGATCGGCGCGGGCGTCGGCATCCAGGGGTTCGCGGCGCTCAACCTCGTCGGTATGGGGCCGCTCACCGGCGTGGTCTCGGCCTTCGCCAACACTCGTGAACTCGCGCCGATCGCGGCGGCGGTGGGCTTCGCGGCCCAAGCGGGCTGCCGGATGACCGCCGAGATCGGATCGATGAGGATTTCCGAGGAGATCGACGCGATCGAATCGCTGGGCCTGAAGTCCGTACCGTTCGTGGTGACCACCCGATTGATCGCCGGCGCGGTCACCGTCGTGCCCACCTTCCTCATCGCCCTATTGCTGAGCTACTTCGCCTGCACGGCGGTGGTTGTGGTGGTGCACGGACAGTCACCGGGTGTCTACGACCACTACTTCTACCAATTCGTCAATCTGAACGACATCATGGTGGCGACGCTGAAAATGCTGGTGTTCAGTGTCGCGGTCATCCTGATCCATTGTTATCAAGGGTTTTTCGCGACCGGTGGGCCGGAGGGCGTCGGCGTCGCCAGTGGGCGCGCTGTGCGGGCGAGCTTCATCGCCATCATCACCCTCGACATGGTGCTCACGCTCCTGTTCTGGGGTGTCAATTCGTCGATCACGTTCTCGGGGTGATACGTGCCGAACTACGGGTTACCAGGTGTGACCACCAGCAGGCGCGGTGCGCTGGCGACTGGTGTAGTCGTCCTCATCGTCGCATCGGTCGCCGCGCTCGTCCGGTTCACCGGCGAGCCGGAGCCGGATCCGCGCGTGATGAGCTTTCACCTTCGCGCCGATCAGATCGGCGACGGTGTCTCCCCCGGTACCGGGGTACGACGCCACGGCGTACGGATCGGCGAGGTCAGCGCAGTCGACAGTGCGGCAGGCATGGCGCCGACGATCACCCTGGAGGTCGATCGCGCCCAGCTCGCCGGGCTGACGGACAGTCTCGAGGTCGAATATGCCCCGACCAACCTCTTCGGCATCAGCGACGTCGTCCTGCGCGACAGCACCGGTGGAACACCGCTGCGCGACGACGTCACTGTCGATCTGCGCGGGACCGATCGCGTCACCGATGTCACGATGGGCACACTGTTGCGCTCGCTGTCGGACACCGCACTGACCGTCCTGACGCCGGAGCTGACCGCGCTGCTGTCCACCCTCGGTACCGATATCCGGGCATTCACGCCCCTGATCGAAGCGATGATCGGGGCCGGTCGCGCGATCGCGGACACGCAACGCTACCCGGCCTCGTTCCTGGTGGGGCAGTACGCGCAGTTCTTCAGCGGCGTCGCATCGTTCGCCGACGGATTCATCAAACTCATCGACCACATCTACGGGATCGATGTCCTGCGAAACGATCGTGAACGCTTCGACATCGGCGTCGGACTCGTCGTCGACCAGCTGTTTCCGGCGATCACCACGCTGGGTGGGGTAGCTCGTGAGGGGTTGGGCGGCTACGCCGACGTATTGGCCTCGGTGCTGGGGCAGCTGGCGAGCACTGTGCCCGATCCGGCTCGTTCACACGCCGATCTCGCCGAGCTGCTGGACCGCCTCCAGCGGACCTTCCGCACCACCCCGGACGGGCCTGTCGTCGGCCTGGATGTGGTACTGCGCGGGATTCCGGGGCTGTCGGTGCCACTGTTGGGCGGGGCGGTCCCGCCGGCGCCGCCGATCGGAGGGACCAAGTGACATCGCTGCGAGGCGTTGTGGTGCGGGTGACGGTGTTCGTCGTCCTCATCGTGGTGCTGCTGGCCGGTATCGTCATCGCCATCAAACGGCCGGTGCCAGGCCCGACCGTCGGCTATCACGCGGAATTCACCGACGCCAGCGGGCTGCGGGTCGGTGACGATGTCAGGATGTCGGGCGTCGCTGTCGGCAAGGTCACCAGGATCGACCTGGCCGGCTCACGTGCCGAGGTGGATTTCACGGTGCAGCAGGATCATCCTCCGATGCAGGCCAGCGTCTTGGCCATCCGCTACCAGAACCTGACCGGACAGCGGTACATCGATATCAAGCAACCCGACCGGGCCGGCCCCGAGCTCCCCGAGGGTGCGACGGTCGGTGTCGACCACACCATCCCGTCCTTCGACATCACCGCACTGTTCAACGGGATGGAGCCGGTGCTGGCGGAGTTCTCACCGGACGCGCTGAATCAGTTCCTGCGCAGTGCGATCGCGGTGATCGAGGGTGACGGGGGAGCGGTCGGCTCGACATTGGACGCGATCCAGAAGCTGTCGGCCTATGTCACCGACCGGCAGGCGGTGATCTCGGTGCTGCTGCGCAACTTCCAGCGCCTGTCCGAACAGCTCGGCGGCAAGTCCCCGGAAACGGCGACCCTGATCAAGGGCATCGCCGACGTGTTCATCAACCTGCAGAAGCAGTTCGTCGGGTTGATGGAGTTCGTGACGCACGGTCCGTCGGTGCTCGGCCCGCTCAACAACCTGCTCGCCGCACTGGGCTTCACCGAGCCCGACAACCCGGACTTGCAGAACGACCTGCGGTTGCTGTTTCCCGATCCGCAAACCACCGCGGACCTGCTCGACCGGCTACCCGGGCTGCTGCAATCCCTGGCCGCCCTGGTGCCCGCACCGGGCAACCACATCGATCCGATCTGCAGTAAAGGAGCGGCCGCGAAGGTACCCGAGCCCATCCAGACCCTGATCGCCGGACAAAGGATTGCGCTATGCAACGGCTGAGGCGAATATGGCGCGCGGTCACCTCGCTGCGCTACGGAACCGACACCGACCCGCGGACCCAACGCCTGCTCGGGGTGACAGGCCTGCTCGCAGCCGCTATCGTCCTGGCCGCCAGCGCGGTGATCTACGTGGTGCCGTTGGGAAAGAACACCTACAGCGCTTTCCTGCCGGACGCGGGCTCCATCCGCGCCGGTGACGACGTGCGGATCGCCGGCATCTCGGTGGGCGAGGTCCGCGGACTCGAACTGACCGACGATGCCGTCCGGATGAGCTTCACGGTACGAGACGATGTCTTCGTCGGCGACCAGACCACCCTCGATATCCGGATGCTCACCCCGATCGGTGGTCATTACATCGCACTGACCCCCGGCGGCACCGAGCGACTCGGAGCCGAGCCCCTGCCCGCCGCCCAGGTGCGCTTGCCGTACTCGCTCATGGAGGCCATGCAGGACGCCCGCCGCCCGATCGCGGGAATCGACGGCGACACCCTGCGCCGCAGCATGTCCGACCTGAGCGCCGCGCTGACCGCGAGCCCGGCGTCGGTCTCGACGCTGACCGACGCGCTGTCGACCATGGTCGGGATGCTCGACCGTCAGCATCGTGACGTGCAACAGGCCCTGGCCGTCGCCGACGAGTACCTTGCTGTCCTGCGCGACACACGCCGGGTGATCGGCGACATGCTCGACAAGATCGGACTGATGGAGACCCAGGTGCTCGCTCGCCGCGGCGAGGTCCTCGAAGCGCTCAGGATCGCCTCCGAATTCTTCGCCCGCCTTGCCGCGGTCGAACCGGCTTGGCGGACAACGCTGGAACCGTTGGCCGACAAACTCGTTGCCGCGGTTCCGCAGTTACAGGACCTCGGTGCGCGGCTGGCAGCGGTCGCGGGCGATCTGGCCGCGGCCGCGGACCGGCTGCGTGGGCTGGCGGGGCCACAAGGGATCACTGTGGACCAGTCCGGGTCGACCGTGCAGGCCTATCCGATCTGTGTCCCTGTTCCGGGCCGGGGGTGCTGATGCTGCATCGTCTGGTCGGATCGCGAGCGTTCCTGTCGATTCTCGGCGTCGCGGTCGTCTGCCTGCTCTTGGCCGTAGCGGGCGTGGTCTACCTGCGGCCTTTCGACAAACGCATCGACTACTGCGCGACGATGCCCGATGCGATCGGTCTCTACGTCGGCAACGACGTGACCCTGCGAGGCATCAAGGTCGGGTCGGTGACCGGCATCAGCAACGAGTCCGGTGCGGTGCGCGTGCGATTCACCATGGATGCCGACCATCCACTGCGCGGCAAGGTCGCCGCCGCGACGGTGTCGGACACCCTGGTCGCGGATCGTCGGCTGGCTGTCCTCAGCGGAACGGGTCCGGAATGGAACCCCGACGAGTGCATCACCGAGACCGCGACTCCCAAGAGCATCACCCAGACTCTCGACGCGCTGGCCGAACTCGCCGACCAACTCGACGGCGGCGGCGACCCCGCACAGCGCGGCCGCATCGGCGCCGCGATCCAGGCATTCGACACCGCCACAGCCGGACTGGGTCCGCAGCTCAACGACATCATCACCCAGCTCGCCGCCGCTCTGCGGAACCCCGACACCACCGTCGCCCGGATCGGGTCACTCATCGATTCGCTGTCCACCCTCGCCCACAGCGTGGCCGGCGGATGGGGGAATCTGCGGGTGATGCTCGACGGCCTCGCGCCGGTGCTGCAGCTGGTCAACAACGTGTGGGACCAGGTGGTCACCATCGTCGAATCCATCGTCGTGCTCTTGCCACTGTTGAACGACATCACCACCAAATACGGCGGCCCGATCATGGACCTGCTCGACCGCACGGTGCCGTTGCTGGATCTGGCGGCCGCCAATGTCGGGACCCTGCAGAAGCTGATCGACATGATCCCGGTCGTCACCGGCGCTTTTCGATCGGTGACCGACCCCGAGTCGGGGCGGGTGATGATGTCCTACGCACCCCCGAAAGTCGCGCTGGCGCAACCAGAGGCAGCCCAGATCTGTGCGGCGATCAACGCGGTGGCACCCGGCCGCTGTGCGAACGCAGGCGACGGGCTGGCCGCGATCGACCTCACGACGCTGGTCTCCGGTCTGCTAGGAGGAGCCCGATGAGCAAGCGCGGCAATCGGATTCGCTGGGCAGTTGCGTCGGCATTCAGCATCGTGATGGTCTTGACCGGATGCGGAATCGATCCGGCCCGGCTGTCCCTGCCCGGCGCCGGTATCGACGGACCGACCTATCCCATCCACATCGAATTCGCCAACGCCCTCAACCTGCCGTCGGGCGCCCGCGTCATGGCCAACGGCGCCGAGGTGGGACGACTCGTCGGCGTCGTGCTCGAGGATCCGACGGCCACGGCGCCGGGATCGGTGCGGGCCGACATCGAGATCGACGAAGCGGTCGCCCTTCCCACCACCACGACCGCTCAGCTGCGCCAGGACACCATCCTCGGTGACATCTACATCGGCCTCGATCTCCCGACGACCGAACCGGCGACAGCGAAACTCGCTCCCGGCGCCACGATTCCCATCACCCAGACCCAGCCCGCCCTGCAGGTCGAGGACGTCCTCGCCGGCCTGGCCACCTTCGTCTCCGGCGGTGCACTGCGTTCGGCCCAGGAGATCGTCGAAAACCTCAACGCCGCCCTGCCCGACGACCCCGCCGAAACCCAGCGGATCGCGGGCATGCTGTCGGCGAACCTGGTCGATCTCGCGGCCAACCAGCACGAGATCGACGCGTTCATCGCGTCGATGGGCGCGAACACCCGGACAGTCCTCGACAACACCGCCGCGCTCGACCGAATGCTCACACCGCAGGGCGTCGTCGACATCACCGAGATCGCGCAGTCGCTGATCCACGTCGTCGGCGTGATCGGCGCCCTCGGTGACATCGTGCAAGCGCTCACCTGGATCGCGCCACTGGCCGAACAAGGCAATGCCGCGGCACGGGCATTCGTGCCCATGCTGCTCAACCCGGGGCGTCCGCTGAATCTGTCGGCGCCGTCGAATCTGGTGCGGCTGACGGAGTTCCTGCGCGAGAAATTGATCCCTTGGGCGGAGAGCCCGAGGGTCGACATCCACGGCGTCCGCATCGAACCTGCGTCCGGACCGGCCATGTCGGCCGACGACCAGGTCGATCAGATCGTCGCCACCCTGCGCATGATCGGAATCGTTCGATGAGACTGCCCAAACCAGGTTCGATCGCCTCTTCAGCCGCGATCGCCCTGGTGGCGATCGTCAGCACGAGTTATCTGCTCTTCGATGTCGCCCGCGTCGACTGGTTCCGCCAGCCGACCCGGGCAATGATGGTGATTCCCGATGCGGCAAACCTCGTCCCGCGATCACCGATACTGCTCTCCGGTGTGCGAGTCGGCCAGGTGACCGCGGTCGACAGCGTGGCCGAGGGCGTCGAAGTCCGCTTCGACATCGACCACGGCCGCCGAGTTCCGGCGGACAGCACCGTGGTCATCGAAGCGCTGTCGGCGCTGAGCGAGCCGTACATCAACTTCCAGACGAGCACCGGTGCCGGTCCCTACATCGAAGACGGCGCAGTGCTGCGCGCGCAGTCGATCACGACGCCGAAGTCGATTCCCGAACTCGCTCGAACGGTGACGGCATTGCTGCGGCAACTGGATCCGACGGCAATCGCCTCGATCATCGGCACCTTCTCCGAGGCGTTCGAGGGCACCGAGACGGTATTGCCCGAGATCACGCACGCGGCCGACCTGCTTGCCGCGACCCTGATCTCGCGCGCACCACAGGTGCGGTCACTGCTGGCCGATGCCCAGGTGCCTGGCCCGGACGTCGCTGTGGCCGGGCAGCAGATGAGTGAAGCAGGCCCGCAATGGGGTGAATTCGGCGTCAAGGTCAGCGAGGTCGTCGACTCCCTCGAGGTGTTGCTCAACGCCCGTCCGGTGCCCGAGGCCTACACCACTGGCGACGGTTTGCTGCCCTACCTGGACGAGATCACCGACTACGTCGATCGGATCGGGCCCGATCTGAAGGAGCTGTTCCCGGTGCTCGGTCCACTGATGCGGCGTGCCGGCGACAGCCTGCAGACCGTGGACCTGTCGGCGCTGATCGCGCAGGCGCTGCATTCGGTGGCCCCGGACGGCACGGTGCGCCTCGAGGTCACTGTCAAGTAGCCGTAGCGACAGTGGGATAGCCACAATTTGGGGATTGCATCAATATTCGAATAGCAATACTATTTGCAAATGGCTGAATCGGAGAAGAGCGCAGGTTTCAGGTCGATCCTGCGCAGACAGTACGATGCGGTAGCACCGGTCGATGACAGCGTTTTCGACACTGCCGCACTGGTTTTCACTATCGAACGCATCATCGACGCGCCTCGGCACGCGGTGTGGACAGCGATCGACGACGATCGTGCCTGGAGCTGGCTGCCTTTCCCGGGCGTCGGTGTTCGTTATGACTCACCCGCGCGCGGCGTGGGCGTCGTACGCGAGATGGGATCGGTGTTCGGCATCTGGCGTGCGCTGTGGGTCGAACGTGAGCGGTTCTGGCGCTACGAACCGCACCGGCGCATCACCTTCGGTGTGGTGAGCGGAAGCTGGATTCAATATCTGCTGGTTCGTCAGTACGCCGAAGACATGGTCTTCACCGAGGTCGGCGCCAATCAGACCAAGATCATCTGGACTACGGCGGTCACGCCCCGCCTGCCGTTTCGGTTCGCGGTCTGGTTTCCCCCGTTGTGGCGAGCGGCGTACCGGCTCGGCGGCATCGGCCCGCTGTTCAGTCGACGAGTCCGCGAGGTCGCGAGCCTCGAGACATCTCCATCGTCATCGATCAGTACGAATGGATCGTCCCCGGCCCGGCGGGGCACCGAGAAAGCTGGAAAGGGCACGAAGTGACTCAGACCAATGGAGCCGGGAAGGCGCCCGCAGCCATCCTCGAGCAGCCGCAGCACGAAGTCGTCGTCATCGGCGCGGGCATCGGCGGGATCTGCGCCGGGGTGAAACTCCAGGAAATCGGGATCGACGACTTTCTCATCGTCGACCGCATAGGTGGGCTGGGCGGCACATGGTACACCCATAGCTACCCCGACGCCGGATGTGATATCCCCAGCACGACATACCAGTTCTCGTTTGCCCGTAAACCGGACTGGGACCGATTCTTCGCCAAACGCGACCAGATCCTCGAATACCTCGAGGAGGTCGCCGCCGACTACGACCTGCCACGCCGAATGCGCTTCCACACCACCGTGGTTCGAGAGGAATGGGACGACCTCAACGCGCTCTGGCGGCTGCACCTGGAATCCGGGGAGCCGATCACCGCACGATTCGTGATCAGCGCCGTCGGCGCCTACATCAATCCGAAGACCGAACCGAACATCCCCGGTCTCGACTCGTTCACCGGGGTGTCGATGCATCCGGCGACGTGGAACCACGAATACGACTTCGCCGGCAAGCGGGTGGCCATCATCGGGGTCGGGGCGAGCACCATGCAGATCGCCCCCAAGCTCGCCGAGCAGGTCGAGCGCCTCGACATCTACCAGCGCACCCCGCAGGTCTACCTGCCCAAGCCGGACTTCGTCCTACGGCCCTGGATGCAACAGTTTCTCGCCCTGCCCGGCGGTTCCGCGGTAGTCAACGGATTCGCCCAGATCGTCATCGACACGCTGTTGCGGGTCGCGGTTTTCACCCCGACGCCGATCTGGAAGGCCGCCGCACGCTTGATAGACGCTCTCGGCCGCAACGCCTACGCACGCTGGGTGCGCTACAAGGTCGAAGACGAGCAGATCCGCAAACAGCTGCGTCCCGGCTTCGGCATCGTGTGTATCCGAGGCGGCGCCGGCGGTGACTACCTGCCCACCCTCAATCGTGACAACGTCGAACTGCTCACCGCGGGTATTGCCGAGATCACCCCGAACGGAATCCGCGACGCACAGGGTGTGGAGCGCGAAATCGATGCCCTGGTACTGGCAACAGGCTATGAGGTCTTCTCCGACCCGGAGAGCTACAAACCGGGAACCGTCATCGGCCGTGACGGCTTCGACCTCGGGGTCTACTACAACACCGAGGAGCTCAAGGCTTACTACAGCACCGCGGTCGCCGGCCTCCCGAACCGGTTCATCATGGTCGGCCCGTACTCCTGGACCGGAACCGCATTCCACTACTTTGTCGAGAACGCGATGCGCCACATCGCGACCGTGATCGACGAGACCCGACGCCGCGGAGCGATCGCCGTGGAAGTCAAGTCGCAGGCACAGGAACGATTCCACCAGGAGATGCTCCGCAGCGGCAGGAACCTGGCGTACTACCTGGAGACACGGTGCGAAGGTTCCAACACCTACTTCGTCAACTCCCAGGGCAAGTCGCCCTACATCCGGCCCTGGTCTCTGCTGAAGACCTATCGCAAGGCCACCCGCTTCGACAGAGACGACTACAGCTACCGCACGGCTGGTGACGCAGCCGCGGTGAAGGGCCGGATGGAGATGGAAGCCCCTCGCTGTTGAGCCAGGGTACGGCGCACCCTTGCGCATAGGCCCGGAACAGCGAACGATTGACTGTGCGGTGGCTGCCGTGGCGGGCCGAACGCGACGACGCGTCCCAGTGGACAACGACACGTCGGCACCGTCGCAGACAAGGAGGACGCCATGTCCACCATCACCCGCAAGAACTTCGATGCACCCGAGGAGACCAGACCCTTCGAGCAGGGTAAGGGCAAGCTCGATCTCGTAGAGCTCGACAGCGGCCCGGTGGGCCGGGCGGTGTTCGAGCCCGGCTGGCAGTGGTCGCTGCACGTCAAACCGATCGCCGGAACCGACAGTTGCCAGGCACCCCACATGGGTTATTGCCTGTCCGGTCGGATGGTGGTCCGTATGGACGACGGCGAGCAGCAAGAATTCGGGCCGGGAGATCTGATGGTGGTTCCGCCCGGCCATGACGCGTGGGTCGTCGGCGACGAGGCCTGCGTCATGCTCGACTGGCAGGGCGTCGCCGACTACGCCAAGCGCTAGTCCTACCGCGCCAGGGCATGATCCGGAAATACCCCAGGTAATCCCCGGCCCCATGAGCTGATACCCCAGCCGGGGTTGTGCGAGCCCAGGCGCGCACAACCCCGAGCGGCTTCGCCGTCACACAACGAGGGCAGCGGCGATCTTCGCTGCGATCGCCGTGACAGCGGGAGCCGGTGCCTTCGCGGAGCGCGTCGCGGCCTCGATGGCGACCAGGATGGTGTCACGGAAGTTCGCTGCTTCACCGGGCTGGTCGGCCAGGAGCGCCATTGCCGCGGTGAGGGCTGGCAGCACGTGATCGGCGAGCTCGGCGACGGTCTTGCCCGGCAGCCGGATATCGCGGGACTTGGCCGAGAGCACATGTCCGGTGAGGCCGGTCGCGGAGGTGAGGGCGGTGGTGCCCTGAGCGACGGCCTTATGCGGGGCACCGGCGGCGGCGAGGAGGGAGACGGCGCCGTAGGCGGCGGTCCGCATGGTGGCCTTGTCCTGGTCGGTCAGAGCGATGGTGGTGGTCATGTCGTGTTCCTCATTTCGCTAGTGGCCCTGAGTGTTCGGGGCCGTTTCGTTCGATGAACACACTTTCTCCGGCCGTCCTGACACGGAACTGACGCCGTCCTGACAGCCGCGCTGACACGGCAGCGGCATCACTCGGGAGGCGTGGCGGGGCTGCCGAATCCCCCGACCGGTGGAAGAGTGACCCGATGACGCGCACCGAGTACTACGACGACCCAGCCGCCCCGAGCCGAACAGTCTCGTTGTCGCGGCCTCCGCCGTGGTGTGCGACGACGAAGGTCGCATCCTGTTGCAGCGGCGCGCCGACAGCGGCTTGTGGGCGTTGCCCGGTGGTGCGATGGAGATGACCGAGAGCCTCCCCGGCTGCGCTGTACGGGAGGTCAAGGAAGAAACCGGGCTGGACATCGAAATCACCGGCCTGGTCGGCACTTACACCGACCCGCGCCACATCATCGCTTACAGCGACGGCGAGGTTCGACGACAGTTCAATGTGTGCTTCCTGGCTCGGGTGGTCGGGGGTGAGCTCGCCATCTCCGACGAATCCACCGAACTACGGTTCGTCGACCCCGCCGAGCTGGACAACCTCGACATGCACCACACGCAGCGGCTCAGGCTGAACCACTACCTGGAGGGGAGGCGCGAGCCGTACCTTGGCTGAAGTATCACCGCGAGCGGCCGGATGACTTTGTTGTAGTGCTCCCGCGCCGGCTGCTGCGGCCGCCCCAACGGGACGGCCGCAGCAGCAGCTACAACGCGAGCAGCGCCCGCCGCCCGGCATGCGAATCAGCAAGTGGGCGAACCGCGATGCGCATCAGCGCCAATGCGTTGTCGTCGCCCGCGATGCGGTTCGCGCGGACGGCGCCGCAGGCCAGGCAGTGGTGGATCAGCGCCCACTCGCCGCTGTCGCGTACCGAGACGCTGATCGCCTGCATCCGGCCGCCGCAGGATTCGGCCCTGTCGCCGGGGCGCCGGCTGTCGACGTGCCTGCTGGTCAGGCATTGCGGACAGTGATTGCGATGTGCGGTACCCGGTGCCGCCAGTGGCACATCGAATCGGCAATGCAGACAGCGGAACGTACCGGCGGATCCGGTGTGGGTTGTGTGTAGCACATCCTTGGTGCGCTGCCGGCGTGGTCGCGGGGTGTTTCTTCGCGGCATCACCATGTCCACACAGCTCG
This sequence comes from Nocardia cyriacigeorgica, assembly GCF_005863245.1. Taxonomy (GTDB): domain Bacteria; phylum Actinomycetota; class Actinomycetes; order Mycobacteriales; family Mycobacteriaceae; genus Nocardia; species Nocardia cyriacigeorgica_C. The sequence goes on from NZ_VBUT01000002.1 coordinate 62,654, forward strand.
CTGAATACTTCGAGCGGGAAGGGTGGTTCGGCGAGTGGGCGCACGGCCAGACGCATCAGGATCAGCTGATTGTCATCGGTGGCGACCTGGTGCAGCGAGAGTTCGCCGCACCGGACGCACCGGTGCACGAGGGCCCACTGTCCGGTCCGCAGGGCCGCGATGGACAGGGGAGCCATGCGGCCACCGCAATCGGACCGCCCGCCCTCGCGATGGTCGGCCGTATGCCTGGAATGGAGACAGCTCGGGCAGTGGTTGCGCCTGCTGTCGTCGGGTGCGAGCTCGGCTACGACCAGCCCGCACCTGAGACAGGTGAATGTGCCGGTCCGTTGTGCTGGACTCGGGTTGTATGTGGTGGTGTCGGACACCCGGAAGCTCCTGTACTGAGACGGTGAAAAGTAACAGCGAGAGCCGGCCGAGTGCGCCCCGGTGATGGCGAGTTACCGAGCAGACCAGGCCTGGTCGGCAACGAGATCGATCATTCGGTGAGGCGCGCTCGGCGCCATCCGGGGAGCAAACACGCCTCAACCTCCGTAGGTCGGAAATCTATGTCTCATGGGGTCGATCGAGGACTGTAGGCCTCGCCTGCGTGAAGGCGCCAGTGAATTTCTTCGCGGTTCCGCCTTCCTCGATTGGGGCAGCGGGCTCGCTCACCGGCGTGGTGGTTCGACGAGGAGCGGCTTCACCAGAGCTTCGAGTTGATCGACCATGTCATCGACGGTGACGACACCGGGCTCCGTGGCGGCCTGGATATGGATTCCGATGGCGGCAGCGACCAAGATGGTGGCCAGGCCATCCGGCCGGACGCCGTGGGGCAAGCGAATGCGCGAATCCACCCACCGCTCGGTCGTCTGGTGTAGTCGGGCGGCGGCGACCGTGGCTGCGCTCGAGCACGGGCGCGGCGATGCCCGAGTTGCCATGAGGGACTGGCCGATCTCGACGTCGACGATCACCAACTCTGATGACCGATGCCTTCGTCTACCCGGGAGTTACTCCACGAGGCCGGCTACACCGTATGCCTGTTCGACCACCGCAACCACGGGGCGAGCAGTTACCGCTACGGATTCCGCGGGCTCGGTGAACAATTCACCACCGACATCGTCGAAGTCATCGCGTCGCTGCGGGCGCGCGCCGAGTTCCGTGACGCCAAGATCGCACTGTTCGGGTTCTCGTTTTCCACATTCCCTTCGGTCAACGCATTGACACGTCGAGACTTCGCCGTGGACGCGATCATCTGCGACAGCGGGCCGGTGGACGACGGACGGGCCCTGTTCGAACGCTTCCTCGCAGCCGGGCCCCCTACCGCTGCCCGGCATATTGGCACGCGGACGGGCCGGGGCGGTGACCAGGTCGGCGATGTCGGCAACCGGGCTGGCGATGCTCGGCGTCGACTGGCCGCCGCCGGTGACGCCGGCGGCGGAGCGGGTGCCCGCACTCTTCATCTGCGGGGAGAACGACCCGATCACTACTCCGGATGCCGTGCATGCCCTGGCCGCACGGTACCCGCGGTGCCGGGTGCAGGTACTGCCGGGCGCGGGCACCTGGAGGGATTGAAACTCGCGCGACAGCACTACAGCGAACTCGTCCTGGACTTTCTCGAACACACCCTCGCGGCGTGACAGCAGTGACGTGCCACGCAGGGCAACCGCGGTGAATTGGTCTCGGGGCCTTGGCTTTCCGTGAAACCGGCTCTCTGAAGATGTCCCACGTCGTGATGTGATTTCTTTCATCAGAACTTCATGTATACGGAGGCGTATGCATTGATCTATGCTCAAGTATACGCATCCGTATAGATGAATTCGCCGAGCGAGCGCCGCGATGGAGATGCTCACCGTGCGGGTGTCTGACGGAGCCGACAGGCTCCGCATGAGGACAAGGAGTTCACATGATCAAGTGGGCGGGTTGGCTCATCGTGCTGTTTCCCGGAATCGGGCACACCATAGGCTCCCTCATCGAGTCGGCCCCGGAACATGCCGACGAATGGCTCGATGGAACAGGGTGGACGGCGGACGCCAACGCCATGGACTACGCCGAAGCCACCTTGTGGTACACAGTGTTCAGTTTCGGCGTGCCGTTTCTCATGATCGGCCTGACGGTGCTGTGGATGGACCGCCGCGGAATCACACCGCCGGCGTTCCTCGCTTGGCTGATGGCCGGTTGGACGCTGGTTACCGTCGCGCTCGGCGGCCCATCGCCCTTGCTGGTCCTTCTGATCGTCGCCGGTCTGCTGTTGATCGGTTCCCGGCGCGCGGCTCGCGGCGATAAACCGGTACATCCGGCAGCGCTCTCCGCGAGCTGAACCAGGAGTGTCGCGTGTCATCAACGTTCCCTTTGTCCAGTGCCGACCTGTTCACGGACCGCCTCTGCCTGCGGCGGTGGCCCGATGCCGACCTCGCTGCCGTCGGCAATTACGAGCGGCGGGCGCACTGGGCCGGCGATTTCCCCACCGAGGGTGACCGCGTGATCGCCGGCGTGATCGCCCAGCAAGAGGCCGAGGCGCGGCCCGGTCACCGGCAAATCGTCGAGCGGGCATCCGGATTGGTGGTCGGCAGTATCAGCCTGATGTGGCCGCCGGAGGAGGGCGCGATCGAGTTCGGATACGGCGTCGTCGCGTCGCGCCGAAGCCGTGGGTACGCCTCGGAGGCTGCTCGGGCGGTGGTCTCCTTCGCGCTGAATTCGCCCGAGGTCCACACCGTCTACGCCGACGTGGACGAGACGAACCCGGCATCGATCCGCGTGCTGGAGAAGGCCGGGTTGCATCGGGTCGCAGGTGACGGGACGACAGCCCGGTTCAGTACCACGGCGCCGAGCCGGTAACGGTCGCAGCCGAGGATGGCGATGTTGTCGCCGCCATCCTCGGCTCCGGTGCGGGCTCCTCGGTCTGCTGCTGTTCGGGCTTACGGTGCCGTCGACGGGATCACCTATCTGTTGTGTCCGCGGCCGCATGAATGTCGGCGATTCAAGCCGGCTCGACGGCCAGAATGCGTTCGAGCACGTCGAGTTCGGTCGGTCAATCCAGGAGATGGAACCCGCGGAGGTAGGCGGAGATCGCGTCGACGGTAGGTGTGCGGGCGGCGATATAGCCGTCCGGGCGAATGAGGACCAGGGTGCCGGAGCGGGCTCGGTAGACCCGTTCGGCTTCGGCTCCGATCAGCATCTCCAGGTCCACGGAGGGAGTGTGAGTCGCGGTATCGAGGACGAGGCAGGTGCGGGCGGAGGGGGCGATGGCGGCCGCCAGTTCGCTGAGGGGCTGGATCGAGCCGGGGCCGAACCCGAGCAGGGTCCAGTGGGTTCCGCGCATGATGTCGAACAGGCGCAACGGTGATCCGTCGACATCGACACCGCGAGCGTCCGGTGCTCTATCGCCTGGGCCCGGGCCCCGATGGCGCCGGGTGGCGGCGACGGTGAGTGGGGAATTCGGGTAGGAGATGGTGAGCTGGCTGGTGGCGGCGAGGAGCCTGCTCATGACGACGGGCCGCTTGATCAGCGGAAAGATCAGATGGTCGCGTAGCACTCGCCGCATCCCGCGCAGCGCGAACACCGACTCGAATCCGCGCGAGCTGTCGGCAAGCACCTTGGCGGCGACCGGGATTCGCTCCACACCGTAGCTGTCGAGCAGGACCTCCGGTGCTCCGTCGAGGACGGCGGCGAGCTTCCAGCCGAGGTTGTAGGCATCCTGGATGCCGGTGTTCATGCCTTGGCCGCCGGCCGGGGAGTGCACGTGCGCGGCGTCGCCGGCCAGGAACACCCTTCCCTGCCGGTACCGGTCGACCATGCGGGCATTGAATCGGTAGCGAGACAACCACGTCGGGCGGCTCATGGTTATGTCCGTTCGGCCGGTTCGATCGGCGAACAGTCGGCGGAACAGGTCCAGCGTGGGTTCGGGGATCGTGCCGTCCGGTGCGGGCAGGACGTTGGCCTGGAATTGCCACGCTCCGTCCGCCTGGGGCAGGGGCGAAACCGCGAGGTAGCCGCCGTCCTCGCTGAACCAGGCGTAGGCGGCGGCGTCGTCGAGCCCGTCGATCACCACGTCGCCGACGAGGAAGTGTTGATCGTCGTGCGTAAGGCCCTGCATGCCGAGGCCGAGCTGTCGGCGCACCGTGGAATGCCCGCCGTCGCAACCGATCAGGTAGCGCGCCCGGATGGTCTCCCCGGTGTCGAGTTCGGCGATGACGCTGTCCTCGTCCTGCCGGAACGAGGTCAACCCGCATCCGAATGACACCGAGCTGCCCAATTCGCGCAGTCGGTCGGCCAGCACCTGCTCCACGCGCCATTCGGGAATCACCAGTAGATCCGGGTATGGCACGCCCGGCCGGGGTCCGGAGCCGGCGGTCGCCAATTCCACTGCGAACTTCTGGTTTTGATGCAATCGCAGCGGCATCCCGATCGTTCCTGCCGTGAGGATGGTGTCCACCACGCCGAGGTCGTCGAGAACCTCGAGGCTGCGCGGTTGTAGCCCTTTTCCTCGTGAGCCGATGGCCGGGCCAGGATTGCGGTCGATGATCCGGTGGGGGACTCCTCGCCGGGCTACATCGACGGCCGAACACAGCCCGGTAGGGCCGGCGCCCACTACCAGAACTTCGGTTTCTCGAATGTCGTGTTCGGGCATGATTCAGCGCCTCCAGCCTCTCGATTACATCGTAGTACAACAACGTAATACTACGTTGTAGTGGTAAGATCAAGGGATGCCGAAGAAGAGTGAGCGCCGCAGCCTGCTGGCCGACACGGCGTTGGCGCTGATCGATGAGTACGGACTGGCGCACGTCACCCACCGCGCCATCGACGCCGCCGCGAGCGTGCCCATCGGAACCACCTCGAACTACTTTCCAACGCGTGCGGCGTTGTACGAGGCCATCGCCCGCCGCATCCTCGAGCAGCAGCTCGAGGCCGAACCGGACGCGGTGCGAGATGGCGCGACCCCGCTCGACATCGCGGACTACCTGGCCGCGGCCAGTGACGCCGGTGCTGGTATCGCCAGGAACCGGTATCTGGCCCGCGTCGAACTATCGCTGGAAGCGACGCGTAGCACCGAACTCGCCGCCATCATGCGCGAGCTTCGCGCGGTCACCGTCCGCAGACGCGCCACGCAGATTCGCGCCGCCTATCCGCACGCCACCGAACAGCAGGTCGACGCCATCGCCTCCCTGCTCACCGGCATCGCCTTCGATCGTCTGACCCTCGACGTACCGGCCATGGATACCGCCGCGGTGGCGCGAGCCGTGCTGCGAGGATTCCTCGAATAGCCGACTCGGCGAGTGCTGAGACTCGCTGAAACCGTCTGCGCGCCGGGGTGAAGCGTTGTGCGGGGGAGGGGCAGGTGTTGTGCGCAACCTGGTCGGCGTCAGGTGGGCAAGGTTTGCCTTCGCAACTCGGCGGGTAACAATTTGTGATGATGGCAAGGCAGAGTTGTGGTTCAGCTGCCGGTCCTCGGGATCGGTGGGAATGCCGCGGGCGCCTGGTCGCGGGTCCGTCGTCGAGTGTGTGGGGCGGCGTTCGATGATGACGAGTGCGATCGTGGTACTGCTGGTGCCGAGTGTGCTGCTCATCGTGGTGGCGTTGACCATGCGTCATTTCGACGCGAGATAGTTCGGCAGGTCGGCGCTGTGTCGTGCAGCGCCGAGTGAATCCGGCCGCGAGACCGAAAGGTGCGCAGAATGGATCCTGATTCCGAATCGACACCGATTGCCGCGGCGGCGGTGAGCCTTGGTCTGCCTGCCGGTCCGGAGGCCGCGGCGACTTTGCAGACGATCGCCGAAACTGTCGCGGTGACAGAGGCTTTCGAGCACGACGACGTCGACGCGATCGGTTTGGTCGTCAACGAGATGACTACGGGGCTTGTCGGTAGCGCGGATGAGGCGGCCGTGGTGCGGTGCGAGATCACTTCCAGTGCAAGCGTTGTGCATGTGCAGCTGGGCGCCGCCACACGTTGTGTGCCCGGCGAGAATTCCGGCGATCTCGATTGGCAGATCGTCTACGCGCTCGCACCGTCGGCGACCGTGCGCTCCCGGCCCGCCACCACCGGTGAGGGGTTCTGGACGCAGATGCAGTTCCGCTGGGATCGTGGCCGGTGCGGCACCCGCGGCGTCCATGCGCTGCGCGAGGTCACGGGTGCCGGCAAGGGTTTCACATCGGCGGCATGAGGACCGCGTCGATCAGGTAGACCGTCGCGTTCTGGGTTTGCACGCCGCCGCAGATCACCGAGGCATCGCCCACCTGGATATCGTCACCGGACCGAGTCACGGTGACGTCGGCTCCCTGAACTGATTTATGCGTTCCGGCGACCTCGTCGGGGGAGAGCCGGCCCGGCACCGCGTGATAGGTGAGCACCGTGGTCAGTAGTTGCGCGTCGGTCTTCAAGGTTTCGATGGTGGCCGGGTCGACCGCCGCGAACGCCTCGTCGACGGGGGCGAAGATAGTGAACTCGCCGGAGTTGAGCGTGTCGACCAGGTTGACCTGCGGGTTCAATTGGCCGGAGACGGCGGCCGTCAGCTGCGTCAGCAGCGGATTGTTCGCCGCGGCCACGCCGACCGGCTCGGCCGCCATACCTTCGACCGAACCCGGCCCGCTCGGCACCTGTTCGGCATAGGAGGCACAGCCCGGTCCCACCAATCCGGCGGCGGGATCACCGGCCGGCATCGAGGTGCCCGGTGCGGTCGTGGTCTGCACCGCCTCGGTCGTGGCGGATGCGGACGAGGAGTCCGATTCGTCCTCGGTGCATCCCGCGGCGGCCGTGACGGCGAACGCGAGCAGAACGGTCGCCAGTGCGGCTCGGGTATTTCTCATGTCGATCACCACTTTCCTCGGGCGGCGGGTGTGCCCGTCGCGACTGCCGATGTCTTCTCCTCACATGCCCGCGCATTCCGCGATCGGCGCGGGATAGCGCGCATGGTCGATACCGTGACGCCAGGGGCGGTGGATCGAGGCGCCGGGCAGTTCGGCCAGCTCGGGGATCCAGCGGCGCACATAGTCGCCGTCGGGATCGAAGCGGGCGGCTTGGCGCAGCGGATTGAGGACGCGATTGGGGCGGGTATCGGTGCCCGTGCCGGCCGCCCACTGCCAGTTGAGCTGATTGTTGGCGAGATCGCCGTCCACCAGCCAGTGCAGGAAATGCCGTGCGCCGATACGCCAGTCGATCCGCAGGGTCTTGGTGAGGAAGCTCGCCGCGATCAGGCGCGCCCGCCCCGGCATCCAGCCTTCGGCGAGCAGCTGACGCATCCCGGCATCGACAATCGGCAGGCCGGTACATCCCTGCTGCCAGGCAGCGACGGCGTGCGGATCCGAGCGCCAGGTGATCGCGCGGGAGCGGTAATCGGACCACGCGGCATCCGGGCGAGCGGCGAGCACCTGATGATGGAAATCGCGCCACGCCAGCTGCCGGGCGAACGCGTGACCGCCCGCAGTCCCCAGGTCCACCGCCGCGAGCACCTGCGCCGGTGACAGGCAGCCGAAATGCAGGTAGGGCGACAGATGCGAGGTGGCGTCGGCGTCGAGTGCGTCGCTGAGCCGGTCGTAGTCGTGCACCGCGTGGGAAGTCCACTGGTGCAACAGCTTTCGCCCTGATGTCGCGCCACCGACGTTCAGATGCGGTGATCCCGTGCCCTCGCAGAGGTCGGCGACCGTAGGCAGCCGCCCGGCCGACACCGGGGGAGCGCCGAGGTCGCTGGGTCTCGGAAGTAGCGGACGCCGATGCGCCTCGACCCACCGCCGGAAGTACGGAGTGAAAACCGCGAAATGATCACCCCCACCGGACGGACGTACAGCGCCCGGATCGACCACGGTGATGGACTCGCCGTGCACATGCACAGCGCGATCAGCCAGTCGCTCTCGCAGGCGGCGAACACGGCGCGCGCTGTAGGCGCTCACATCGGCGGCGATATGCACGGACGCGGCGCCGGTCTCACACGCCAGTCGCGCGGTCTCCGACACCGGATCACCACGACGAATCACCAGATGACTACCGAGACGGTGCAATTCGGCATCGAGTTCGGTGAGAGCGGCGAGCAGGAAGCGCACGCGGTTGGGTGCGGCGAACCGGGCGATGAGGTCGTCATCGAGCACGAACAGCGGCACCACCGCGGACCCTGTGCGCTGGGCGGCGGTGAGGACGGGATTGTCCTCGACCCGCAGATCGCGAGTGAACACCGCGATCGCGGGGCCCGCCTCGGATGGGGGCGCGCCGGAGGTCTCGGTGGACTCGGTCATCGCGTGCACAGCGGGGCGATATAGCCGATTCCGCCGGTGGTGGGTGAGGTCAGGTAGATGCAGGGGCTTTGCCCGGCGGCGGCGATCGCTGCCCGCACGTCGTCCCAGGTCGCGGCGTCGAGGGCGGCGTCGCGGGCCAGAACAAAGCCCGACAGGCGAGTCGGGTCGGTGACGAGAGCCCACGAATAGTCCGGGCCGAGGGCGGTGACGATGTAGTTGGTGGCACCGCGCTCCTGGTCTTGGCCGGGCACACCGGGGAAGCTGACGTGCAGCTGGGCATTGGTCTGCGGATCGTTGACCGTTGCCGTGCCGCGAATGTCGTTCAGCTCGCCGGTCCACGTGACGCAGGAGTTGTGCACGGCGATATCACCGCGCTCGGTCAGCTGATAGTTCGCTGTTGTATCGCGCGCGCAGGAGAGGTTGAAAATCTGTGGTACTGCCGCCAATTGGCGCCAGGAACCGAGGTAGCGCTGGACATCGAGTCCGGCGACGGGACGCGGCGGACCGGGGAGCGGGTCGGCTGCCGCGGCCGGTGGCATCAGAACCGCTGCGGCGGCGATCGACGCCAGGGCCGCGCCTCGACATCGCCGGGATGTGCTGAGTGTTCTCATCGGAGGCTCCTCAGGTCTGCGGTAACTGGGCCAACGCTACCATAAAACGATGCAAAAACGATGCAAGTGTGCGTCGGCGTCCGGAGGTGCACCGGTGGACCAGGCAGAATGAGACCATGCTCGCCGGGTCCGCTTCTCACCCCGACGCGCCGGGATACCCGGTGCGTGTGGTTGCCGAGCGCCTCGGCATTCCCACCGCGACCCTGCGCAGCTGGAATCAGCGCTACGGCATCGGCCCGGCCCGTGAGCCCGGACGTCATCGCCTCTACACCGAGGGCGATATCGCCGTAGTGCGTCGGATGCTGGAGCTGGTTCGGGCGGGCGCGAGCCCGGCCAGCGCGGCCGCGGAGGTCACGAGCCGGGCGCAGGCGCCCGAACGCGGCGACTGGGAGCCGCTGCTGGGCGCGGCCTTCGAGATGGACACCCAGGCGATGGCCGAGTTACTCGGCGCGCATCTTCGCTCCCACGGCGTCATCGACACGTGGGAATTGATGTGCCGACCGGCTTTTGCGCAGATTGTCGCGCGTCAACTCGGTGGCGAGGGCTGCGTCGATGTCGAACATCTGCTGTCGTGGTCGATCACCGCCGCGCTGCACAGCCATATCCCACCGGCTGCTGCGGCGAACCCGAGGTCGGCGGTGCTGGCGTGCACCAGCGGGGAAACGCACGTGCTTCCGCTGGAAGCCTTGCGCGCCGCGCTTGCCGAAAGGGGGGCCGGGGTCTGGATGCTCGGCGCGAATGTCCCCACCGCCGCCCTCTCCGACACCCTCGCGCGCACTGATCGCACGCCGGCCGTGGTGCTGTGGTCTCAGCAGGAATCGACCGCGCTGATGTCGGCGATCCGGGCCGGCGAGACCGCTGGTGCCCGGGTGTTCGTGGGCGGACCGGGCTGGGAGTCGGCGATCCTGCCGGCATCGACCACCAGTCTGTCCGGTCTGGCCGATGCGGTGGACCGGATCATCGGCCAGGACCGCTGACCGGATCTACGCATCGTTTTCGCGTCGAAATGCGATAGCTTGGGTAACAGCTGCACTGCCGACCGTAATGATCGCCGGTCCGGCGTGGTGCAGGCGTCGATTCTGCGAAGGTGGTCGGGTGGATATCTGGAGCCGGTATGCCTCGGTAGTCAGCTCACGCAGGTCGTGGTGGTTGCTGGTGGTGCTCGCCATTGCCGCGATCGGGCTGATCGGCGGGGTGGGGGAGAACGAGTCCGCTGGTGCGGCGCCGAACTCGCTACCCGACGGTGTGCAGTCCGCGCAGATCGAACAGGCGCTGGCGCAGTTTCCCGATGCCGGTTCCGCCTCGGCGGTTCTCGTGGTCTCGCGCGCCGACGGCGCCGCACTGACCGAGGCCGACCTGTCCGCGGCGCGCGAGGCAGCATCCCGCGCCGGGGCCGGCGAACCCGGCGCGGTCCGCGTGATCACCTCACCCGACGGCGCCGCCGCGATCGCCGAGGTTCCGGTCTCCGCGCAGTTGAGCGGGTTCGCGCTCACCGATGAGATCGACCGTCTCCGAACGGTTTCCACCACCGGCCTGCCCGAGGCGCTGGATCTCCAGGTGACCGGCGGGCCCGCCTTCGGCGCCGATATCGCCGATTCGTTCTCCGGTGCGAATGCCACGTTGCTTGCCGTCACAGCTGCCGTGGTGGCCGTGCTGCTGATCGTCACCTACCGGTCGCCGGTGCTGTGGCTGATTCCGCTGCTCATCGTCGGCCTCGCCGATCGGGTCGCGACCAGCGTTGGTACGGCACTGGCCGCGCTGACCGAACTCAGCTTCGACGGATCCACCTCGGGCATCACCAGTGTGCTGGTGTTCGGTGCCGGTACGAACTACGCACTGCTGCTGGTATCGCGCTATCGCGATGAACTGCGGCGCGAAACCGATCATCGGCGCGCGCTCTGGCAGGCCTGCCGCCGGGCCGGGCCGGCAATCCTCGCCAGCAACCTCACCGTCGTGTCCGCGCTGCTGATTCTGCTGTTGGCCTCGGTGCCGAGCACCCGCAGCCTCGGTGCGTCGGCCGCGGCCGGCTTGCTGGTGGTGGTGCTGTTCGTATTGTTCGGGCTGCCTGCCGCGCTGGCCTTGTGCGGCCGGACGGTGTTCTGGCCATTCGTGCCAGAGGCCGGTGGTCCCGATGTCACCGAAACCGGGATCTGGCACGCGATCGCGACGCGGGTGGTCGAGCGCAGGGCCGTCGTGGCCACCAGCGCGACGGTGGCGCTGGTGGTGTGTGCGGCCGGGTTGTTCACCGTCGATATCGGGCTCTCGCAAACCGAGCAGTTCCGGGTGGAGGCCGAATCGGTGGCCGGTTTCGACACCCTGGCCGCGCATTTCCCGGCGGGCACCGGCGATCCCGCGGTCGTCGTCGCGCGCTCGGCGGCGGCCACGCAGGTGGAGCAGGAGTTGACCGATTCGCCGGGTGTACAGCGTGTCACGCGGACCGGCACCGCGGATTCGGGACTGACGCGCTGGGCGGTGGTGATCGATGCGCCGCCGGAATCCGAACGGGCCTTCGATCAGATCGAGTCGATGCGCGATCGGCTGGCCGCCATACCGGAGGCCGACGCCCTGATCGGCGGCAGCGACGCGCAGGCGCTGGACACCCGCGACGCGGCGAGCCGCGACCGTGCGGTGATCATTCCGCTGATCCTGGTGGTGGTGCTGATCATTCTGGTCGGGTTGCTGCGCGCGATTCCGGCGGCCCTGGTGCTGGTCGCGGTGACGGTGCTGAGCGCGCTCGCCGCGCTCGGGCTCGGCAGCTGGGTCAGCGTGCACCTGTTCGGGTTCCCCGCCATCGACACCAATGTGCCGCTGTTCGCGTTCCTGTTCCTGGTGGCGCTCGGCGTGGACTATTCGATCTTCCTGGTGGTTCGCGCTCGGGAGGAGACACCGGAGCACGGGACGACACAGGGGATGGTGCGGGCGGTGTCGACGACCGGAACGGTCATCACCAGCGCCGGGCTCGTGCTGGCGGCCGTGTTCTGTGTGCTCGGCGTATTGCCGTTGATCACGCTCACCCAACTCGGCATCGTCGTGGGTCTGGGCATCTTGCTCGACACCTTCATTGTGCGCACGATCATCATTCCGGCTCTGTTCGCGACGATCGGCGACCGCATCTGGTGGCCGAGCACGCCGGTGCAGTCGACCTCCGCGAATCGCGAGCCGGTCGGTTCGAACCAGTGACCACGGCCCGGAAAAGCAAGAAACCCGCGCCTCGGCGCGGGTTTCTGGGCTGAACGCTCCTAGATGGCGCGGACGGCCTGGGCCTGCGGGCCCTTCTGACCCTGCCCGACCTCGAACTCGACCCGCTGGCCCTCTTCGAGGGACTTGTAGCCGGAGCCGGAAATCTCGGAGTAATGGACGAAAACGTCGGGACCGCCGTCATCTTGCGCGATGAACCCGAAGCCCTTTTCGCCGTTGAACCACTTCACACTGCCTTGCGACATACTTTGTACTTTGCTTCCTGTTGCGAGCCGAGCGATCACGTGAACAACCCGTACTCGCCACCCAGCATGTCACACATATGGCCCGTTTCCCGCGCCGGCGCTGTTGAATGCGACACAGTAGGTCAGGACGTGACGTGTTCGAGCTCGGCGAGCCCGGCCTCGAGATGCGCCAGCAGCCGTTGCAGATGGGGCACACTGCGGCGGCAGCCGACGATGCCGAAGTCGAGGTTGTCGGCATTGGAGGACAGGGTGATGTTGAGGGCTTGCCCGTCCAGCACGATCGACATCGGATAGCTGCCGTCCATCCGCGCTCCGTGGTAATACATCGGCTGCTGCGGGCCGGGCACATTGGAGATGACGATATTGAACGGCGGACGCGTCATCGATACGAAACCGGGCAGGCTCGCCAGCCCCAGCGGTGACACCATCACCGCCGATACCGCCAGCGCCTGGATTCGGGGCATTTCCGCGAACAGCCGTTTGCCCTCGCGCATCGACGCGCTGATGATCTCCAGCCGTTCGGCGGGGTCGTCGATGTGGGTCGCGAGATTGCACAAGATGGTGCCGACGATGTTTCCCCCGCTGTCGGCTTCGCTCTCGGTCCGCAACGACACCGGAACCATGGCGATCAGCGGGGTATCGGGCAGCGCGTTCTGTTCCTCGAGGTAGGAGCGCAACGCGGCCGAACACATCGCCAGCACAACATCATTGACGGTGGCCCCGCTCGCCGCCTTGACCGCGCGGATGCGATCGAGCGGCCACGATTGGGCCGCACACCGCCGGGCGCCGCCGATGCGGACGTTGAACATGGTGTCGGGTGCGGAGAACGGAAGCGTGAGCTGCTGTTCGGTCAGCGCCGAGCGGATCAGCGACACGGTCGACGGTGCCAGTTTCCGGATAGTCCTTGCGGCGTCGGCGGCGCGGGAACGGTCGCCGTCGGCGCCGGCGCGGGCACGTTTCGGCAGATTCCACGGCGCCCGGATCTCGGTGTCCGACGGGTCGGTGGTGAGGGTGCGCCGCAGCAGGCGCTGGGCCGAGACACCGTCGATCAACGCGTGATGCACCTTGGTGTAGACGGCGAACCGGCCGTCGTCGAGTCCTTCGATGAGGTGCTGTTCCCACAGCGGCCGATGCCGGTCCAGCAACCCGCTGTGCAGGCGCGAGGTCATCGCCAGCAGTTCCCGCACCCGTCCCGGTGCGGCCAGCGCCGCCCGCTGCACGTGGTAGTCGAGGTCGACCTCGTCGTCGTAGGTCCAGGTCAGACTGGATATGCCGCCGAGGACGCGGCTGGGGCGTTTACGGAACGTCGGCGCGGTCACCGCCGATTCGACCAGCTGCTGATGGATCGACCGAGCGAAGTCCGGCCCTGCGCCCTCCGGCGGCTCGAACAGCTGCAGCGAACCGACATGCATGGGATGCTCACGCGATTCGTTCAGCAGGAAGATCGCGTCGGTCGGCGCAATCAGGTCGATCATCGTGGTCTCCTCACTGCGACGCACCCGGCGCGGGACGGATCAACCGGCTTTGGCCTGCCTGCCCCGGTTCTCGGCGGCCGGCGCGGTGGCGGCCCGGACGATGGGGGCGAGCAGGCGCGCGAGAATCAGCTGATCGCGCGGAAGTTTGGCGGCCTCGGGCAGCCAGTTGTGCACGAAACCGACGGCCAGTTCGTTGTCGGGGTCCACCCAGCCGCCGGACCCGACGAGCCCCACATGCCCGAACCCGCGCGGCGCGCCCGGAATCGGCCACGAGTGATAGCCGAGGCGCCAGCCCATCGGCAGCAGCAGGTTGCGGTCGGGCAGATAGGTCTGGACCCTCGACGCGGCCCGCACCCGGCGCCGCGACAGCAGCGCGTTGTCGGTGGCGAGGATGTTGTAGACCGCCGCCAGCGCGCGAGCGGTGAAGACGCCGTTGGCGGCGGGCATCTCGGTGCGCAGGATCGGGGCCTGCGGACCGGCCGCGAGGTCGGCGATGCCCGCGGCGTAGATCGACCGGATGAAACCGGTGCCGGGGCCGATCAGCCGGGTGGTGGTGCGCAGGACCTGCTCGGCGTTCCAGAGCCCGAGCGGAAGCGAGGAACCGGACAGCGTCGCGACGGTGACCGCACTGTCCGCGGGCGGTGCGCCCAGGTACAGGCCATCGATGCCGAGCGGTTCGGCCAGCTCGGTCCGGTACAGCTCGGCCATGCCCTTGCCGGTCACCGCGCGGGCGATGCCCGCGGCCAGCCAGCCGTAGGTGATCGCATGGTAGGCCGGGACTCCGCGGAAACGGTCCGGCGCCGCAGCGGCCAGCCGGTCCTCCATCACCAGATGGTCGAGCATCTCGCTGGTGCTGCGGGCGAGCGGACCGATGCGGGAGAGCCCGGCGCGATGGCTCAGCACCTCGGCGACGGTGATCGACTTCTTGCCCTTGGCCGCGAACTCGGGCCAGTATTCGGCGACCGGGGCGTGGTAGTCGAGCAGGCCGCGGGCGGCGAGCCGGTGCATCACCGTCGCGGTGATGCCCTTGCTGGTCGACCACGACACGGCGCCGGTGTTCTTCTGCCATTCGGTGCCGTCGGCGTCCGCGGTTCCGGTCCAGACGTCCACCACCGGTGTTCCGCGGTGGTAGACCGTGAGCGCCCCACCGCCGCGTCCGCCGGCGAAGAACCGCGCGAAAGCGCTGACCGCCCTGTGGTACCCGGGAGCGGCACCGCCGCGGATCGTCGCGCCACCCGAGGCGGGTCGAATGGGTTCGAGCATGGTCGTCATCCTTCGTGTCATACCGGCGCACACAGCCGCGAGACGACCGGTACCCATCCACGATACTGGCCGTCTTCCCAGCGGCGCAGCAGTCGGGCCGGGTGCGCCCGTGGCGTCCTGATGCCAGTTGTATTACGACCGGGCGGGCCGGGCCCCGAATGCGTGCCCTCGGCGGGCTCGGGCTGTATGGTCTGGTCCGCCTCAGATCGACCGCGAGGTCGATGACCGACGACCAGACAGGGGAGTCCCGGGTGATTGCCATGGACCAGAGTTTGCGGACCGAACAGCGTGGTGACGGCACCTGGCGAGCCTGGTACGTGGACTCGGAGTGGATGGCGGACGGGTTCTCCAAGCAGGAGGCCGTCGCGGCGGCCCAGCGGCTGCGCCGCGACGACAGCGGAGCCTGATCAGGCAAGCCGCATCTTTTTGGTCATATCGCCAGCGGTTGATCCGCTGACGCTGTGAGTGTGTCCAGACTGCGCCGCACAGCGCCGAACTCGCGTGCCCGCCCGGTTATCTTCGGCCGGACTACCGCACGGCGAGAGGCATACCCGGATGGCGACTGGCACCGAAACGAAGCTGGACCGACTGCGCGAGGTACTGGCCATCGCGGCGGAACCCGCGGGTGCGGCCGGGATCGCCAAACGTGCGCAGAAGGGCATCCCAAGCGCCAGGGCCAGGGTGCAGGCACTGCTGGATCCGGGAACCTTCACCGAGATCGGTGGGCTGGTACGCAATCCGCGCGACCCCGATGCCATGTATGGCGACGGCGTGGTGACCGGGCACGGCCGCATCGACGGCAGGCCCGTGGTGGTGATCGCGCACGACCAGACCGTGTACGGCGGTTCGGTCGGTGAGATGTTCGGGCGCAAGCTCACCCACATCCTGCGCTTCGCCTACGAGAAGGCCTGCCCGGTGGTGACGATCAACGATTCCGGGGGTGCCCGCATCCAGGATGCCGTCGCGTCGCTGGCCTGGTTCGCGCATATGAGCCGCTGTCAGGAGCGGTTGTCCGGGTTCGTGCCGCAGGTATCGATCATGCTGGGCAAATGCGCGGCGGGCGCGGTGTACGGGCCGATCAATACCGATGTGCTGGTGGCGACTCCGAAAGCGCACATGTTCGTCACCGGGCCCGAGGTGATCAAGGCCGTTACCGGTGAGGATGTCACCGCGGAGGAACTCGGTGGCGCCGAGGTGCAGGCCCGCAACGGCGTGATCCACCAGGTGTGCGAGACCGAGCAGGACGCCTTCGATTGGGCGCGTAAGTATCTGAGTTATCTGCCGTCGAGCTGTGTGGAGCAGCCGCCGATCGTCAACCCGGGCCTCGAGCCCGAGATCACCATGCATGACCTGGAATTGGAGTCGATCATCCCCGACTCCGACCGCGAGGGTTACGACATGCACGAGATCCTGCTGCGGATCTTCGACGACGGTGATTTCCACGAGATCCGGGCGGCCCATGCCCCGAACCTGATCACCGGTTTCGCCCGCGTCGACGGGCGTCCGGTGGGGGTGCTGGCCAATCAGCCGCTGGTTCTCGGTGGTGCGCTGGATGCGAATTGCTCCGACAAGGCCACCTATTTCATCCGTTTGTGCGATGCCTTCGGGCTGCCGCTGATCTTCGTTGTGGATACGCCGGGGATCCTGCCGGGCGCCGAGGAGGAACGCAACGGCGTCATCATCCGGGGCGGCCGGGTGCCGCGCGCGATCATCGAGGCGACCGTGCCGATCATCAACCTGGTGGTGCGCAAGGTCTACGGCGGCGCCTATGGATTCATGGCCTGCAAACAGCTCGGCGCCGATATCAGCTTCGCCTGGCCGACCGCCCGCATCGCGGTGATCGGCGCCGAGGGCGCGGTCGACATCGCGGGCCGCCGCCAACTCCAGCAGGTGCCGCCCGAACAGCGGGCTGCGGTGCGCGAGTTCATGATCGAGCAATACAACGCCACCGTGGCGACGCCGTGGGTGGCGGCCGAGCGCGGGTACATCGATGCCGTCATCGAACCGTCCACCACGCGCCTGGAACTGCGGCACGCCTTGCATCTGCTGCGCGACAAAGGCGCGACGGCGGAGTTCAATCCGCGCAAGCACAGCTTGTATCCCATGTGAGCGAAGCGGATTCGACAGCTTCAGGACCTACACCCATGGCTCGTTTCCGGCGATATTCGACGACGATCATCGCGGCGATGATGTGCGGCCTGGCTGCCGCGGCGAGTGCCGCTGCCACGCCGGTCGATCCCGTGGCGGTGTTGTGCACGGGCAGCGCGGACGGCTCCGGCGGAACCTGCGGACGGTGGACCGGATCGAGCCACTACAAGACCGGCGCCGACCCGAGCCGGCCGGTCTCCGAAGGTACCTGCGGCAGTCACTGTAGGCCGTGATCGCCGCCCGCGGCGGCGTCTGATAGTTCGCGTCGCCCGCGTCACCCGACTGCGACCGCCGCGGCCATCGCGAATGCGGCGCGTCCGGGCGGCGCCAGACTCGGTGGAATTCCTTGCGATACAGCAACTCAGCCAAGATGATCACGCCACGAGTTGCCGCCATCACCCGGGCGCGGGAATCCGGTGGGTGCCGCAGGGTGGGTTTCGGCGCGCCTTGGATTGCGTCTTGTCGTGGCGCGGGCGGGCGGTCACCGAGTTGGTCGCCGCCTTGTGGATTGCGGCCGTGCTGTGGGCTACCGCTATCTCGCGGGCTGAGGCGCGGGAACCCAGTGGGGTGCCGCAGGTGGGTGTCGGCGCGCTGTGGATTGCGGTTTTGCCGGGGCGCCTCCACGCTGCCCGCGGGTCGCGGGCACCTCAGTAGGTCACCGAATTGTGGTCTGCCGCCGCGCGCTGTGGGGTTGCCGCCCTGCTATCGGCTGCCGGCGTGCTGCGGGATGCTGGCGTGCTGTGGGCAGCCGGCCTTCTCGGGGGGGTAGCCCACGATCCACGGGTCGTTGTGCATCTGCGGTGTCACCGTCCCGCTGGGCCGCGGTGGATGCGGCTCGAGGGCAAGGCTTCGACACGGGTCGCCGGGATCGGCGGTGATGTCCGGTCGGGGGAGCTGCGTATTGGCCTGGGGGGTCTGGTTTTCCGCAGACATGGGTATGCCCACCGAGCGGGCAGGGCCTGAGCCGCTCGGTGGGCATCCGCCGAACCTCGGCAGGGGAACTGGCGCGGGTCACCTGTTCCGTGCGGGGGTGCGGCGGCCGGGCTCCGCACCGGACCGGCCGGAGTCGGTGTCGATCCGGTCCGGTGGGTGCCGGTCTAGAGGGTCAGAGTTGTCCGCCGCCGCCGATGAGCCAGGGGTTGAAGGTGCATTGCAGTTGCGGGAACTGCACCGGGTCCAGGGCGTTGAGCGCGATCGACAGCGCGCGCGGGGAATACATCATGGTCAGGTGGTCGGAGATGTCCTGCTCGCACCCGTCCTGCAACGTGATGTTGCGGACCGTGGCTCCGGGACCCTGCTTCAGGAAGGTCAGGTCGTAGGGGTTGGTGATCTCGTCATAGCGGGTGCCCACGATCGTGTAATCCACGCCCGCGACGGTGTCACCATTGGCGTTGAGCTGGTTGACGAAGTCCGAGCCGATGGTCTGCTGGATCCCGGCGTGCCCGACGAAGATCTCGATGAACCCGAGAATATCGATACCGAGGTTGTTGATCGCGCGGCCCAGCGCACCGATCCCGTCGAGGCTGGTGCCGTGATGAGTGGCGCCGTAGGTGATGAGGTTCTTCACCTTCGCCGCACCCCCTTCGAACTTGGTGTACCAGTTCGACATCGACCCACCCTGAGAATGGGCCACGATATCGACCTCGGACGCGCCGGTCGCGGCCAGCACCCGATCCACGAACACCGCCAACTGCTTGGCCGAGTCCTGGATGTAGCCGGTACCCATCACCCCGGGCAGCACCGACCCCAACCCACCACCTTCCAGCAGGTTGGAGCGGCCGTAGTTGAAGGTGAAGGTGCAGAACCCGGCATTCTTGATCGGCTGCCCCATATACGCGAACCCGTTATAAGCATTCATCCAGGTGCCGTGGATCAACAACACCGGCCGCGGATGCTCCGGCGTCGGCTTGCAATTCCAATCATTCGCACCCGGCGGAGCCGCATCACCATTGGCCAGGCCATAGGCGAACGCCGCCAGCCACGACGTCTGCGACGGACCGTATCCGACGGTGTCGGAGGCGTACCCGCCCGAGGAGCCCGAACTACTACCGGACCCGCCGTAACAGTCCCCGGAGCCGTTACCCGAACCCGCACCGCTACCGGAATCACACGCCGACCCCGAACTCGACCCCGAATCAGCCACCGGCCCCGCCACCGACCGCCCCGCCGCAATAAAGTCGGCCAAATCCTGCTCCGTCGGCGCCGCCGCGGCCTGCCCACCCACCGTGGTCAACGCCAACGCCGCCGCGCCAGCCACCACCACCGAACGCCACAACCGGCCAGAGGTACTTCGTCTCATCACATGCCTTCCTGAGCGAACAAACGTTCCAGTAATGGCGCTGCGTGGAATTCGGCGGCACCAAAACTGCGCCAACGGTATTTGCGGAAGCGGCGCGGCCAGATGAGTAACGTTGGTGTCTGGAAACTTCACGAAAAACGGTCGCAGGTATTCGGCACGATGGACAGTCACGGCGCGGGCAGCAGTGGGAAATCGCCTGATAATGTTGAGCTACCAGTGCTTCTGGTGCTGATCACGGGTTTCGCGGCTACGTGCGTGCGGTGCTGTCAGGCCGTTTCGGGAATCAATGTGTGCGGAACCAATTCTCGACAACCCAAGGCTGTGAACTGTCCAATTGGTTATCTGTCGGATGTTTTCCGCATATCGCTGTGGCTACGGTAACCATCCCGGTCCAATCCGTCAGGAGGTCGATCCCGGATGTATCTCGCGAGCATATTCGTGACCTGGTTGACCTTCGCCGCACTCGGCACGACGTCCCTGTGGGTGGTGTGGGCTGCCCCGGGGTCGACCCGCGTGAAAGTGCAACGCTCCCTTGGCCCGATCTGCCTGCTGAGCGTTGTCGTGATGCTGGTGTGGATGCAGTTCGCGGCCGGCTGGTGAACGACGCTCCAGCCGACATCCGACTCCTCAGGACGCCAACCCGCGCACCTGCTCCAGCAATCCCACGATCTGCTGGATCGTGTCGAGGTTCTGCAACGGCTCCGGGATGCGCCGCCGCAACCGTTCCCACCGGGTGGTGGCGGCCGGGATGTCCGGGTCCGGGTCGGCCAGCTCGTCGAGCACATCGTCCACATCGGCGGCCGAATCGGGTGCCGCGCCGAGCTGGGCGCGCAGCCGGGCGAGCTCGGAGCGTAGTTCGGCCAGCACGGAGGCGAGCTGATCGGTGTCCGCGCCGCCGGACAGATCGACCGGGCCGTTGATCTGCCCGTTGTTGCCGGAGCCACCGATGTTTCCGGCGGCCACGCGGCCGCCGGTGATGTGGACCGAGGAGTCTGACACAGGGGTCTCCTAGTTGGTCGATGTGCTGCCGCCGGCTCCCACGGAGCCGGAATTGCTCATGCCGCCGATGTTTCCGGCGATGATGTTCGAGTTGTTGATGACGGTCGAGTTGTTGATCTGTTTGACCATGTCGCTGAATCCCTTGGCGGCGATGCCCTTTTCCATCAGGAACCGGTGCACGGAATCGAGTGTGCGCTGTTCGAGGATCTTGAGGTAGCGATCGCAGTCGGTCTCCTGGAACAGGTTGGCCAGTTCGCCGCCGGCCCCGAGTTCGCGGATGCTCGCGGCGGCGCCGAATACCTGTTCCGCCTGGTCCGGCGTGGTCCACGTGCCGCCGGTGCGGCGGCGAGCCCACAGGCCGCGGATCACATCGGCGACGCGGCCGGGCACGGAGGTGGGCAGCAGTGCGAGATCGCCTGCTGCGGCCCACAGTGTGCGTAGTTCGAGCATGCTCGGCGGGGCATCGACGCGGCGGAATTCGGGCGCGATGGGGGCGAGGACGAAGCCGTGCCATTCCAGCACGAGCATCCGCTCCTCGCATCCCACGTGCAGGAACCCCGACACCGCGAGTTGGCGCGCCCAGCCCTCCAGCCGGAAGCATCGGTAATAGCGCAACCACTCCGGAGATTCGTTGCTCAGCGCCGCCCAGTCCTCGGCGTTCAACTCCGGTTCCGATCCGGCGTCGAGCCGGCCGAGGAGCGCCCGCCCGGACGGATTGTGCAACAGGTCCGCCGGTGAGAGCAGGGCCCAGCTGGTGACGCCGAGATCGGCGAAGCGCCAGCCCGGGGTCAGCGTCGGCGCCCTGCGCAACGACGTCAGATCGGCAGTGACGAACTCTTGGAGCTCACGCGGTTCGAAGCTTGGCACCGGCGCGGCCGCCCGCGGCTCCTCGGCCGACTCGGTCGTCACGGAGCTCGCATACAGCTCGAGCGCCGATGACCAGGAACGCACCCGCGCGCCCGCACCGACGAACGGTTTGTGTCCGCGATACACCACGACCTCACCCGAACTGTCCTGCGCGCGCCGCAGCTGATCCTGGGTGATGCGGTGCAGCCGGTCGGCATACGGCGCGCTCGCGGTGACGGCGGCCTCTCGTGGCGGGCTGTCGGGTTGGTATCGCCCGTAGCTGTACCAGGTGGTGGCGACCTGCCATGGCAGATAGTGCCGTGCGATGAGCAGGCACAGCATCGCGGTGACCAGGGCCAGGGTGATCAGCATGAACACCGTGGAGAGGGCGGAGTCGGGTGTGGTGAGGATCGGCTCGCCCATCGATTCCATGGCGAGTGAGGGCAGCGCGGCCGACAACACGGTCAGCGCCGACCACATGAGTGCGGTGACCCACCATTGCCGGTGCCGATCGGCGAGGAACCAATTGGACCCGCCCCGGCCTTGCGCCAACCGGGCCACGATCGCCGCGCACAGCCGCCACGTCAGCCCGGCGATCAACCAGACGAGTACCAGAATCGGCGAGAACACCGTCGTCAGGACGAGGGTGGCCACCAGAACCAGGTTGATGGTGCGGCGACGCCACTGGGCTGCTGCCGCCTCGCGGAGCACGGTGACGGCGTCCACTCCGGGCGAGGGCGGGACGGCCCGTTTCGGCTCGGCCAGGTACTCCTCGACCAGGGCGTCGGCCAGTGCGTCGTCAAGGTGGACCGCGGCCGCGAGGAAGCGCGTGGGTTCGTCGGTTGGTGTGCTCATCGCGGCCTCGGCGACGGATTCGGATGCGTACCCGGTCTGCTCATCCATCGCCCCCTGACGAATGTGATCGCTTGTGCCCCAGAGGTTATCAGCGCCCTCCGACAGCGGTTGCCGATTCGCGGCCGCGCTCTCTGCTCACGGAGTGTCGTGGCCGGAGTGTCGCGCCGGGACGTGCGGAGTCGATGCCGCGAACCCGCCGGCCGCTTGTGCCGCATCGTCGACGCGACTGCCGTCGCCGGAGCAGGTGATCGTCCGGCCGTACGGTGCGGTCCGGAACCGATCTGGCCGAACCCCTTGCAGCAAACTAGAACGCGTTCTAACTTTGAGAGTGCATCTGTCGACGACGCGGGCCCGGAAGGCGCATGAATGAACACTGATCCGCAGATCACCGAGGTCGATCTCCTCCATCGGGAGCCGTTGGCGGTCGATATGCTCATCCGCTCGCTCGAGCTGTACGCCGATCGGACCGCGGTGCATATCGGTGACGAGCAGCTGACCTACCGGCAGGTGCGCGACCAGATCAGCAAGTTCGCGCAGGCCTACGCCTCGCTGGGGCTCGGTGTCGGCAGCCCGGTGGCGATCCTGTCGGCCAACCGGCCCGAGGTGCTGTTCACCCAGGGCGCCAACGCGGTGACCGGTGTCCGGTTCGCCGCGCTGCACCCGATGGGTTCGCTCGACGATCACGCCTATGTCCTCGAGGACGCGGGCATCGAGACCCTCATCTACGACCCGGACAAGTACGAGCAGCGGGCCGCGCAGCTGGCCGAGCGGGTCCCCGGGCTGAAGAACCTGCTGGCCTTCGGCCCCACCGAGGCCGGCACCGATCTGCTGGCCGCCGCCGACGCGTTCGAACCGGCCCCGCTGGTG
This sequence comes from Nocardia cyriacigeorgica, assembly GCF_005863245.1. Taxonomy (GTDB): domain Bacteria; phylum Actinomycetota; class Actinomycetes; order Mycobacteriales; family Mycobacteriaceae; genus Nocardia; species Nocardia cyriacigeorgica_C. The sequence goes on from NZ_VBUT01000002.1 coordinate 85,659, forward strand.
GCCCCGGACGTCGCGCCCGGCGACACCGTCAGCCTCGCCTACACCGGCGGCACCACTGGCAAATCCAAGGGCGTGATGCTCAGCTTCCGCGGCGGCGCGACGCTGCTGCGCATCCAGATGACCGAATGGCAGTGGCCGCAGGAGGTGCGGTTCCTGGTCTGCACGCCGCTCAGCCATGCCGGCGGCGCGTTCTGGAACCCCACCAGCCTGCAAGGCGGTTCCATCGTGGTGCTGCCCGGATTCGATCCGGCAACTGTGCTCGCCACTATCGAGAAGTACCGCATCACCTCGACGATGCTGGTCCCGACCATGCTCTACGCCCTGCTCGACTACCCCGATCTCGACAAGTACGACCTGTCCAGCCTGGAGACGGTCTTCTACGGCGCCTCCGCCATCTCGCCGACCCGCCTGGCCGAGGCGATCGAGAAGTTCGGCCCGATCTTCTTCCAGTTCTACGGCCAGGCCGAATGCCCGATGACGATCTCGGTGCTGCGCAAGGAAGACCACGATCCCGCCGTCCCCGAGCGGCTGGCCAGCTGCGGCCGCCCGGTGCCGTGGCTGCATGTCGCGCTGCTCGACGACGCGGGCAGCGAGGTGCCGACGGGTGAGCCGGGCGAGATCTGCGTGCGCGGCCCACTGGTGATGAAGGGCTATCTGAACAAGCCCGAGCAAACCGCCGAGGCCACCGAACACGACTGGCTGCACACCGGTGACATCGCCCGCCGCGACGCCGACGGCTTCCTCTACATCGTCGACCGCAAGAAGGACATGATCGTCACCGGCGGCTTCAATGTCTATCCACGAGAAGTGGAAGACGTCCTGTCCGCGCACCCCGCCGTGAGCGCGGCCGCCGTGATCGGTGTGCCCGACGACAAGTGGGGCGAGGCCGTGAAGGCCGTCGTGGTGTTGCGTTCGGGCCGCAAGGTGGCGGTGGAGGAGTTGCAAGCCCTGGTCAAGGAACGCAAGGGCGCCGTATACACGCCCAAGTCCATCGATTTCGCCGACAGCATCCCGCTCAGCCCGCTCGGCAAGCCGGACAAGAAGGCGTTGCGCGCGCAGTACTGGAGCGACGGCGCCCGCCAGGTGAACTGAGCGTTTCGCGAGGCGGCGCCGGCGCGAGTGCTGTGCCTGCGCCACCTTTCGCTGCCGGCACCAGGAGGTGATCGAGGAGCCGTCCTCGCCGCCCTGCGCAACCGAGCCCGGGCCGTGCATCCCGGCCCGGCCCGCCCAACATTCCCGTGGCTGGTCGTCGGCGAATGCAGGAGATCCCGGGTATCGCGGGAGATTCCGGGGGGATGGCCGGAGACGTCCGGGGCGGGATCGGCGCCCTCTCGCGCACCGGGCGGGCGTTCGGCCGTCCCGGCGTAGTACCTTTCGCCCACCTCTGCGCGACAATCGACATCCGTTGTCGCTCAGAGGTGGGCGCAACGTCCTCATGGATGGGAACGAACCCGGCCCCACCGAATGGATTCGCATCGTGGATGCGCGGCGAAACGCCTGCGAATATCAGCGATCCGGCGGTCCGGCGAGGATCGCGGTCACCAGGTCGATCAGTTCCTCGAGCACTTCCTCCGGCGACAACCGGGTTCCGCTGAGCGCGAGCATGTCCCGCAACCCGTCGAGATCGCCGAGGGCCTGGAAGGTCAGGCTCATCGCCTGGGTCAGCCGGAACCGAATGGTCCGGGCGGGGACGTCGGGATAGATCGCACCGAGCAGCGAGGTGAACCGGCGTGCCTGCGGTGCGAATCCGTCGGTGATCCGTGCCAGCGCGGGATGGCGGCTGCCGATGATGCCCGCGACGATGGTGACCCACGCGGTACCGCCCGCCGCGATCTGCTCGGCCACCGGCCGCACGAACGCCTCGGCAAGGGTGCGCGCGGTGGGATCGCCGGAAGTCTCGATGCTGTCCAGCAATTCGGCGCGCCGCTGCGAGACCTGCCCGCCTCGCCGCTCGAGCAGGGCCTCGACCAGCGCGTCCTTGGAACCGAAGTGGTAGTGCACCGAGGCGACGTTCGCGCCGGCCGCCGACATCACCGCCCGCAGCGAGACCGCGTCGATCCCGCGCTCGGCGAACAGCCGTTCGGCGGCGAGGATCAGTCGCTGATCGGTGGGTAGCGACGGGTCATCCGGCCCGGCCGGCGCGGTTTCCGTCGAAAGTCCTCGGCTCACGTGCGCACCCTAATCGAGTGGGCCGGGCGCGCCGTAGAGCGTCACGACCACCGCCCCGCCGAGCCCGAGATTGTGGGCGAGCGCGCGGCGGGCGCCCTCGACCTGACGCGACCCTGCCTCACCGCGCAACTGCCAGGTCAGTTCGGCGCATTGGGCCAGGCCCGTCGCGCCGAGCGGATGCCCCTTGGAGATCAGCCCACCGGACGGGTTGACCACCCAGCGTCCACCGTAGGTGGTCGCACCGGAGTCGATCAGCGCGCCCGATTCGCCGGGAGCGCACATGCCGAGCGCCTCGTAGGTGATGAGCTCGTTGATCGAGAAGCAGTCGTGCAGTTCGATCACATCGACCTCGTCGATTCCCACACCGGTCGCGCCGAAGACCTCGGTGGCGGCCTTGCGCGTCATCGGGGCGCCGACCACGTCGATCATGGATTCGGTGGCGAAGGAAGTGGTGTCGTCGGTGGCCAGCGCCTGGCCCAGGATCTCCACGGCGCGGTCGGCCAGACCGTGTTCCCGCACGAACGCCTCGCTGACGACGATCGCGGCGGCCGAACCATCGGACATGGGCGAGCACTGCGAGCGGGTCAGCGGATCGTGCACGGGCTTGTCGCCGAGCACCTGATCGAGGGTGTAGGCGTCCTGGAACTGGGCGTACGGGTTGCGGGTCGAATGTTCGTGGTTCTTCACCGCGACCCCGGCGAGCTGTTCGCGGGTGGTGCCGTAGCGGCGCATGTGCTCGGCCGCCGCTGCGCCGAAGAACTGCGCCGTCAGCGGTGCGGTGCCGAAACCGTTGGTGGACTTCAGAACCGCGATATGCCGGTCGATGGTGGTGACCGCCGGATTGCCCGAACCGGCCATGGCCTCCTTGGTCATCTGCTCGAAGCCGACGGCCAGCGCCACATCCACCAGCCCGGCCTGCACCCATTCGCGGGCCAGCATCAGCGCGGTGGACCCGGTGGCGCAGTTGTTGTTGACGTTGACCATCGGAATGCCGGTGAGCCCCACGTCGTAGAGCGCGCGCTGCCCCGCCGTGGACGGCTGGAAGACGTAGCCGACGGCCGCCCGCTGTACCTGGTCGTAGTCGATGCCCGCGTCGGCCAGCGCCTTGCCCACCGCCTCGGCGACCATATCGGGGTACTGCCAGTCGCGGCTGGCGATCTTCTCGAATTTCGTCATCCCGACGCCGATGACGAAGGCTCGCTGACTCACGGTGTGTCTCCTCGAAAGCGCTGTGCGCGTTGATATGTGGTGGGAATCAAAGGCCGGGCCGGTCGCTGCCGACGACCCACAGGGCATGGAATTGCGAGGCGCCGCCCATCGCGTGACCGATGGCGAGTTTCGCCTCCGGCACCTGATGGGCGCCCGCGGTGCCGCGGACCTGGAGTGCGGCCTCGGCGAACCGCAGCAGACCGGTGGCGCCGGTGGGATTGCCCGACAGCACCCCGCCGGACGGGTTGATCGGCAGGTCGCCGTCAAAGGCGGTGCGCCCGGAATCGACCATCTTCCAGCCGTTTCCGACCTCGGCCAGCCCGATGTTCTCCAGCCACATCGGCTCGTACCAGCTGTAGGGGATGTAGAGCTCGGCGGTATCGATCTCGCGGGCCGGGTCGGTGATGCCCGCCTGCCGGTAGGCCTCGGCGGCGCACTGCCTGCCCGCTTCCGGGTTCACCTCGTCACGCCCGGCGAAATGGCCGGTCTCGGTGCGCCAGGCCATGCCGTGGATCCAGGCCGGCGGATGCGGATTGTGTTCGGCGTCGGCTTCGCCCGCGATCACCACCGCGCACGACCCGTCCGAGGACGGGCACGACTCCAGATACCGGATCGGATCCCACAGCATCCGCGAATCCCGCACCTCCTCCACGGTGATATCGGGGCGCTGGATGTGCGCGTACGGATTGCGCGTCGCGTTGAGCCGATGGTTGACCGCGACCTGCCAGCCGATGTGCTCGGGCGCGCCGGAGCGGCGGATGTACTCGCGGATGACGGGGGCGAAATGCCCGCCCGCGCCGGCACCGAGATTGGCGCTGAACGGCAGTCCGCGCGAGAGCGCCCAGGTGAAATCGCCCTCGGATTCCTTGGAATAGGCGACCACCAGCACCCGGCGCGCCAGCCCGGCCTGCACCAGATGCGCGCCGTAGATCGCGGCGTGCCCGCCGACGCTGCCGCCGGTGAACACCCGGGTGACCGGCAGCCCACGCGCGCCCATGGCGTCGGCCAGGTACAGCTCCGGATTCATCACACCGTCGAACAGGTCCGGCGTCTTCGACAGCACGATGGCGTCGATGTCGCGGTGTTCGAGTCCGGCGTCGGCCAGGGCGGCGTCGACCGATTCGCGCACCAGCGCGCCGATGGTGACCTCGCGCTTCTTGGCCTGTTTGCTCTGGCCGATGCCGATGACCGCGGTTCTCATCGATCTCCCTCCATCAGGCAGATCATGTTCTGCTGGAGTGCGGGTCCGTTGGTGGCGTGGGCGAGGGTGCGGTCGGCGCGGCCGTCCAGGATGTGCTGGGCGGCCTCGCCGATGCGGATCAGTCCGGTCGCGGTGGCCGGGCGCCCGGCCAGTGGGCCGCCGCCGGGATTGATCCGGGCACTGTGGAGGCCGAGCGTGCGCGCCAGCAGCGGTTCCTGATAGCTGTATTCGCACTGCAATTCGGCGATGTCGACCTCGGCCGGACCGAAGCCGGCGAGCTCGGCGGCTCGTGTGGCGGCGGCGTCGACGGTGTCGGCGCGGGTGAGGTCGCGGGTACCCGGGTAGTGGCTGTCCATCCGGTGATCGGCGCCGCGCACCCACGCGGGCCGCGCGGCAAGCCTGCGCGCGGCATCACCCGCGGCGAGCACCACGACCGCCGCTGCGTCACCGGCCGGTCCCACGTCGTGGGCGCGGAGCGGCGACGCGATATAGGGCGCCTCGAGCAGCTGATCTACCGGATATTCACCGGACTTCTGTGCGGCGGGGTTATCGGCGGCCGCCGCGAGACTGCGCGACACCACCTCGGCCAGTTGACGTTCGCTCACCGCACCGGACTCGATGAGCGCGGCCGCTTGGAGCGCGGCGATGGCGTCGCGATGCGGACGCAACGGCGCGAGGAAATACGGGTCCAGCTGCGCGGCCATCACCTGATCCAGATCCTGCGGCAAGGACCCGCGACCGATGCCGTACACCACGGCGATATCGCCTTCGCCGAGCTGCAACCAGCTCCACGCCTCGTAGAAGGCCCACGCCGCGTCCATTTCGACATGCGATTCCGAGATCGGCGGCCACGCGCCCACCGCATCGAGGGATTCGATATAGGCGAAGGTGCGGCCCTCGAAGAAGTCGTGGCTGCCGGAGGCGAAGAAGTCCACGTCGTCACGGGTGATACCCGCGGTGTCGAGGGCGCGGCGGATCACCGGCAGCAGGATCTCGGCCATATCGTGGCGGCGGTCGGCGGCCGTGCACGGCGACTGGGCGAAGGCGACGATGCCCACCTCACGCATCGGAACCTCCTGCGCCGGTGGAGGTTTCGCCGGAGGGGACGGGCCGGTAGTACCGGATGGCGTTCATGGACGTGTCGAGTTCGTCGTCGTCGCACCAGACCGGTTCGACGGCCATGCCGATGCGCACCCGGCTGGGCTCGATCTCCTGGATCAGATGCATCAACCGGGTGTCGGCGCCGCGAACCCGGATGTGGGCCACCACGTAGGGCGGGGTGAACACCTGGCCGGGAAACGGGAAGTTCACCACGCAGAAGGTCGAAATGGTGCCGTCACCGGGCAGTTCGAACGGCTCGGACAGCTCGGTGAGGCAGCGCGAGCAGAATTCCGGCGGCGGCAGATACACCTGGGCGCAGCTCGGGCAGCGCCGTGCCAGCAGTTGTCGCTGCGAGAGTCCGCGCAGGAACACCGAACGGCCCACTCCCGCGACGTAGGTGTAGTCCATCCGGAACGGATTGGTGAACTCGGTGACGGGTTCGGGCACCCGGGTGCTCATGAATCCACCGGCTCGAAGCAGACGATGTCGCGGATGCTGCCCACCCGCTCGTCGCGCCAGCGCGGCGTGACCCGCAGGCCCGATGTCATGCGTGCGGGGTCGCCGCCGGTGTCGACGGCATGGAACAGGCAGCCCTCGGTGCCGTCGATGCTGATGAACGCCCAGGCGTAGGCGTGTGGGAGGTCGTCGCCGGCGCGCTGCGGCACCCAGGTCCAATGCCGCACCGTTCCCGTCGCGGCGAGCTCGACCAGCTCACCGGTCGCTCGGGCGGTCACCGGATCGAACTCCGCGGCCGGGCACAGGACGGTGCCGCGGTCGGTCCGGGCGCCGAAGAGCCTGCCCTCGCGCAGTCCGCCGAGGAAGGTCCCGACCGTCGGACCGACCGTCCGGTTGAACGGAAATTGCAGGCTGTAGGGCGCATTCAGGCTGTCGTGTGGTGTTTCGGCTGTCATGAGGCTCCTGCCGACTGGTACCGAGAAGTGGCGGTCGGGCCCCGGCGGGGGAGCGGGCCGCGAGTCGATCGTGACCCAGCGGCGTACCACCTGTCAATCAGTTGTTTCAATCGACTGATTGACGGGCATGTACAGCCGGTCGGCGATGTCGTAGTCTGGCGCCGAAAGTAGAACTTGTTTCAGAAGCGTTCCTCGGGTGAGGAGATTCCCATGGCCATAGTCCAACCCCTGCCCGCCACGGCCGACGGCCACCGCAGGCTCGGCCTGAGCAACCCGGCGACCCGCGACGACGTCGGCGAGATCGTGGTCAGCACCGCGGACGACGTGGCCGAGGCGGTGCGCCGGGCCCGCGCGGCGCAGCCGGGATGGGCCGCGCGGCCGGTCGAAGAACGCGCTGACATCATCCGCCGCGCGGTCGAGGTGCTGGTCTCGCGGCGCGACGAGATCGTAGCCACCGTGCAGGCGGAAACCGGGAAACCGCGGGTGGAGGCGCTCGCGGTGGAGATCGTGCCCTCCTGCGATTTCCTCAACTACTGGAGCGGGCGGGCGCGCAAGGACCTCGCCGACGAGAAGCGGCGGCTGCACGGCTACATCGCCCCGCTGAAGAAGCTCGTCATCAACTATCAGCCGCTGGGCGTTGTCGGCGTGATCACGCCGTGGAACGGACCGTTCGTGCTCTCGCTCAACCCGGTCGCGCAGGCGCTGCTCGCGGGAAATGCGGTGGTGCTCAAACCCTCCGAGGTGACGCCGCATTCGGGCGAGTGGGCGGTGAAGGTGCTGCGTGAGGCCGGCGTTCCCGACGACGTCGTCCAGGTGATCCACGGTGACGGCGAGACCGGCGCCGCGCTGGTGGCCAGCGATATCGACAAGATCTCCTTCACCGGGAGCGTGCCCACCGGCAAGAAGATCGCCGCGGCCTGCGCGGCCCGGCTGATCCCGTGCACCATGGAGCTCGGCGGTAAGGACGCGATGATCGTCTGCGCCGACGCCGATCTGGAGCGCGCCGCCGCCGGTGCGGTGTACCTGTCGATGTTCAACACCGGGCAGGTCTGCGTCGGCGTCGAACGGATCTACGTGGTGGACAGCGTCGCCGACGAGTTCATCTCCAAGGTCAAGGAGAAGGCCGAGGCCGTCACCTACGGTCCGGGCACCGGCAAGGATGTCGGCCCGCTGTTCTGGGATCGCCAGCTCGACATCGTCACCAGGCACGTCGACGACGCCGTGGCCAAGGGCGCCAAGGTGCTGGTCGGCGGCAAGAGCGACACCGCCGACGGCGTGTTCTTCCAGCCGACGCTGATCGTCGACGTCACCCACGACATGGACCTGATGCGCGAGGAGACCTTCGGCCCGGTGGTGGCGATCATGCGCGTCGCCGACGAGGACGAGGCCGTCCGCATGGCCAACGACTGCGCCTACGGCCTCAGCGGCAGTGTGTTCAGCAAGAACCCCGACACCGTTGTCCGCCTCGCCAAGCAGCTGCGCACCGGTTCGGTGGTGCACAACGACGCCTCGGTGATCTACGGGGTGCCCGAGGCGCCGTTCGGCGGGCGCAAGGACAGCGGGCTCGGCCACGTCAACGGCCGGGACGCCTTGCGCGGCTTCACCCATGCCCAGCCGGTCCTGCTGGACCGCTGGGGTCTGAAGAAGGAAAACATCTGGTACCCGTACACCGACAAGACGGTGCGGACGCTGGAGCGGATGATCGACCTGGCGTTCGGTAGCGCCATCGCCCGCAAGCTCATGTCGTGACGGGCCGGCGGGTTCAGGACGATTTGTGCGGCACGCCGATCGTCAACCCGCCGTCCACCACGAACTCCGCGCCGGTCGAATACGAGGACTCGTCGCTGGCGAGATAGGTGACCAGCGCCGAGACCTCCTCCGGATCGGCGCCGCGGCCGAGCGGGATCTGCAAGAAGTCCTCCGGGATGCCCTCGGTCATCGGAGTACGGATGAGTCCGGGGTGGATGGAATTCACCCGGATGCCGTGCGGCGCCAGTTCCAGCGCGACCGACTTGGTGAGCCCGCGCACGCCGAACTTGCTGGCGACATACCCGTGCAGTCCGGGGCTGCCGCGCAGTCCTTCCACCGAGGAGATGTTGATCATCGACCCGCCGCCAGCCGCGATCATGGCCGGGGTGGCGGCCTGCATGCCGAGGAAGGTTCCGGTCAGGTTGATATCGATGATCCGCTGCCATTCGGCGTACTCGAAATCGGCGATCAGGTTGCCGTTGGCGATGCCGGCGTTGTTGACCAGCACGTTGAGCGATCCGAACTGGTCGACCGCGGCGGCGACGGCGGCACGCCAGTCCTCGGGTTCGCGCACGTCGAGATGGACGTAGGCGATATCGGGCCCCAGCTCCTCGGCCAGCGCCTTGCCCTCCTCGTCGAGGACGTCGCCGATCACCACCTTGGCCTCCTCGGCCAGCATCGCTCGCGCGTGCGCGGCGCCCATCCCGCGTGAACCTCCGCTGATCAATGCCACCTTGCCGGTCAACCGTGCCATTGCCGATCTCCTCTTCGGTTATCCCTGACTACTGGTGAAACACGTTACAGAAGGTGGGTGGGATTTCACCGCGGAAGTGGGTGCTCTCGTGTGGGCTGGTCCGGTGGCCGGATGATTTCGTGCCGAGGGTGCGGTGGATCGGCGGGCCCGGTATGGCATCATCGAGTAGAACGAGTTCTAGAAATGTGCGCGGATGAGCCTCTGGAGGTTCGCGATGGGAACCGACCGATCAGTGCGGACCGGTCCGTTCGTGGTGCCCGAGATCGATGAGATCCCGGGCGGGCGCCTGCTGGAGCTGCCTGGCCGCGGACGCACCTACGTCGTCGACCTGCCCGGCCCGCCGGACGCGCCGGCGCTGATTCTGCTGCACGGCACAGCCTGCACCGCGATGCTCAGCTGGTTCCCCGCACTGGAAACCTTGTCCCGGCGCTACCGGATCGTGCTCTTCGATCAACGCTGGCACGGACGCGGCATTCGCTCACAACGATTCCGGCTCGATGATTGCGCCGACGACGTGGTCGCGGTGGCCGACGCGCTGGGTCTGGAACGTTTTGTTAGCGTTGGCTATTCGCTGGGCGGTGTGGTCTCGCTGCTGACCGCGCACCGTCATCCGGAGCGGGTGGCCGGGCTGGTGCTGTGCGCGACGCCGTATCGCTTCCAGGACAAATGGCGCGAGCGGGCCTTTCATCGCAGCTTCGCGGCCATGGCCGGTGCGCTGGGCGACTACCCGTATCGGCGGGCCGAGCGGCTGGCCGAAGCTCTGCCGGAGCTGCCGGTGGCATTGGTTCCCGGACAGCTGCGCCGCTGGGCGATGGGGGAGTTCCGCAGCACCAGCGGGTGGGCGTTGACCCCGATCCTCGCGGAAATCGGGCGGTTCGACGCGACCGAATGGCTGTCGAGTCTGCGGGTGCCGACGGCGGTGGTCATCACGACCAAGGACAAGGCGATTCCGGTGTACCGGCAGATCGAAATGGCGGCCGCGATACCCGGGGCGAGCATCCATCCGGTTCCGGCGGGGCATACGGCCTGTGCGTTCGCCGCGGACCGGTTCGTGCCGGTGCTCGATAAGGCCTGCGCGGCGGTGGCGGCACGGGTGTGAATGACGACCCTGTTCGACGCCGGTGGCGAACAGGGCGGTCGGTCGGAGCGGTGATCAGCCCCGAGCTCGCGCCGCGGCCAGCAGATCGGCGATCACGGCGGGCACCGCATCGGCCAGCTCGCCGATATCGGGCACCAGTTCACGGCAGGCGATGAATCCGAAGTCCAGATCACCGCAATTGGACAGCACGGTGACGGTGAGTCCCGCGCCGTGGAAGACCGGCCCGAATGGATACATGCCGTCCACCCGGACGCCGAGGAAATACAGCGGCATCGGCGGACCCGGAACATTCGACACCACCAGGTTGTGCACCACCGGATGTGCCTCGGCCAGCTTCAGCGACGAGTAGACCCGCGAGGCGAGCTGAAAGGTGTTGGGCGGTGCGTACTTCGACCAGTCCTGCAAGAAGTCGGCGCCGATCAGATCGTGCTCCTTCTTCGCTTCCTCGTTCGTGGCGGCGAGCATCTCGAGCCGCTGTTCGGGATCGGCGATATCGGTGCCGAGCCGGCAGAACAGCGTCGAGACCTTGTTGATGCCTTCGGTGTGCCGGGTGGAATCGTGCACCGAGACCGGCACCGAGGCGATCAGCGATCGATCCGGCAGCTCGCCATGGCTGTCGAGGTAGTTGCGCAGCACCCCGCCGACGATCGTGAGCACCACATCGTTGACCTTGACGCCGAAGGCCGCCTTGATCTCCTTGATCGCGCCCAGATCGGCCTTGGTGAAGGCGACGGCACGGTGCGCGGTGATGGCCTTGTTGAACGGGGTGCGCGGCGCCGAGAACGGTAAAGCCATGCCCGCCTGGTTCTTTCGCCGCCGCTGCGCGAAACCCGCGACCATCCCGAGGGTCTTGGGCACCATCCCGAGCACGCCCACTTTGCCCGGGAACCGCACCAGTGCGCGGGCCGCCAGCTCGAGATCGCTCGGTTCCGGTTCGGGCTGCCACGGCTCCGGTTCGGGGCGGGTGGCGCCCGGTTCCAGATCGCACAGGTGCATCATCATGTTCGTGCCGGTGATGCCGTCGACGGCGGCGTGATGGTACTTGGCGATCACCGCGACCTTGCCGTCGTCGAGCCCCTCGACGACCGACATCTCCCACAGCGGCCGGTCCCGGTCCATCGGGCGGCTGGCGATATCGCCGATGAGGTCGGCGAGCTCCGCGCGCCCGGCGGGTTTGGGTAGCCCGACCCGGCGGATGTGATAGTCCAGGTCGAAATTCGGGTCGTCGACCCAGACCGGATGGTCGAGGTTGAACGGCACCTCGTGCACCTTGCGCCGCATATGCGGAATGAGCGGCAGCCTGCGGCCGAGTTCGGCCTTCAGCTCGTCGAAGGAGTAGGCGCCCTCGACGGGGTCGAGTATCAGCAGTGCGCAGACGTGGAGATGCTGGGTTCCGGTCTCCAGATAGAGGAAACTGGCGTCCAGTCCGGTGAGTTGTTCCATAGCAAAAGACTACTAGAACGTGTTCTAGAAATTCGGTTGTTCGGCGCGAAGTCGATCACAGTAGCGGCCGATATTGCCAGATTGTGACCGGGCGATCTCGGTCCCGAATCTGTATGTAACTCATGGTCGCATCTACGTGTATGCTGTTGCTACGGTCGTGAAGGAAGATCGACGATGATCGTCGCCGATGCGCCGTGACACGCTGAGGAGTACCGATGAAGCTACTTCGCCGGGGCCGCCCGCGCCCGGACACCGATCCGGGCCCGGTGGCACTGCATGCCCGCAATGTGCGTTTCGACTGGTCGAGCACACCGCTGCACTGGATGCCGGCCGAGCCGATCGCCTCGCATCTGATCAACTCCCTGAACCTGCTCCTGCCCGAGGGCGAGCGCATGTTCTGCGCCACCTACACCGAGGCGCTGCCGTCGGTACGGGACGAGAAGCTGCGCGAAGCCATGCTCGGCTTCATCGGCCAGGAAGCCATGCACGCCCAGACCCACGACAAGGTGCTGCACGAGGTGCTGGCCGCCCACGGCATCGACCCGGCGCCGTACCTGCGCCAGGCCGAATACCTGTTCCGCATCTCGCTCGGACCGCGCGAGGACACGGGCAACGCGCGCCATCAGCAGCTGGTGGAACGGCTGACCATCATCGCCTGCCTGGAACACTTCTTCGCCTATCTCGGCGACTGGGTGCTCAATGCCGATCTGGAGAAGTTCGACGCCGACCCGCGCGTGGCCGACCTGTTCCGCTGGCACGGCGCCGAAGAGGTCGAGCATCGGCACGTGGCCCACGATGTCGCGGTGTATTTCGGCGCGGGCTATGTGCGGCGGACGGCCCTCATGATCTTGGTCTTCCCGGTCTTCCTCGGGCTGGTCCTGCGTGGCACCAAGTTCCTCGTGCACCAGGACCCGGCACTGCCCGATTACGGCTATCCGCGGCTGTTGCCCGCGGTCTTCGCCGCGATGTGGCGCGGGGCGCTACCGGGTGTGCCGTCGCTGCTGCGCAGTGCGTTGTCGACGTTCAAGCCGGGCTACAACCCGGAAACCGTCGGATCCACCGCACAGGCCATCGCCTATCTGGCCGCGTCCCCGGCCGCGCGGGCGGCCGCGTCGTGACCACGACTCCGCCCGGCGATCTCTACGGCAAACGGTCGCGCGACCGCACGATGCGGATGCTCGACGCGGTCGTCCAGGCTCGACTGCGCTGGGCCGCACTGGTGAATCGCACGCCGCGCACACCGCACGCCGACGACGGCCGGATCCGGGTGGTCGTCGCCGAACGCCGGATCGAGGCCCGCGACACCGATGTGATCAGCCTGGTGCTGCGCGCACCCGACGGAGGTGAACTGCCGGCCTGGCGTCCGGGCGCGCACCTGGACCTTGAACTGCCGTCGGGGCGGCTGCGTCAGTACTCGCTGTGCGGGGATCCGGCCGATACCAGTGCATACCGGGTCGCGGTCCGACGCATCCCCGAGGGTGGTGGTGGCTCGATCGAGGTGCACCGCGACCTCGTCGTCGGCACGCCGATCACGGTGCGCGGGCCGCGCAACGCCTTCCCGTTCGCGGTCCCCGGATACGGTTCGCCCGCGACCCGGCTGCATTTCGTCGCCGGCGGCATCGGCATCACCCCGATCCTGCCGATGATGCGGCTGGCCGACCGGCTCGGCGTGGACTGGTCCATGGTCTACACCGGCCGCAACCGTGACACCATTCCGTTCCTGGCCGAGGTGGAGCGCTTCGGCGACCGGGTCACCGTGCGCACCGACGACGAGCACGGGCTGCCCGATGCGAACGCACTGCTGCCCGCCGTCACCAGCGGCACCGCCGTCTACTGTTGCGGGCCGGTACCGATGACCGGGCTGGTCGCCGACGCGGTCCGGCATCTGCCCGGTGTGGAACTGCATTCCGAGCGGTTCTCACCGCCGCCGATCGTCGACGGGGTGCCTTTCGAGATCGAAATCGCCTCCACGGGTGAGGTGCTGGACGTGCCTGCCGACCAGACGGCCCTCGACGTCGTGCTGGACACCCGGCCGGACCGGCCGTATTCGTGCCGTCAGGGCTTCTGCCGCACCTGCGCGGTGCGGGTGCTGGCCGGACAGCCCGATCACCGCGACACCGTACTCACCGACGCCGACCGGGCCGCGGGGGAGATGCTCATCTGCGTATCCCGTTCGGCGGGTGGACGTTTGACCCTGGACCTGTAGAGGAGACCACCCGTGACCACCCGTTCAACCGAACCGGAGCACATCCGGCGCACCGTGCACAACGGTGAATTCGCGCTCGCGGTACACGAATACGGCGACCCGGCCGCCGAGACCGTCGTGCTGGTGCACGGCTGGCCCGACACCCACCACCTGTGGGACAGGGTGGTGCCGCTGCTGGCACGCCGGTTCCACGTCGTCAGCTACGACACCCGCGGGCACGGCGAATCCACCCGGACCCAGCGCACCGCCGACTACCGGCTCGAGGAGCTGGCCTCGGACTTCTTCGCGGTCGTCGACGCGGTCAGCCCCGACCGGCCCGTGCATGTGTTGGCCCACGACTGGGGATCGGTCCAGGTCTGGGAAGCGGTCTGCGAACCCGGCGCGGCGCGGCGCGTTGCCTCGTTCACGTCGGTCTCCGGGCCCAACCTCGACCACCTGGGCAAATGGGTGCGTGCCCGGCTGTCGCGGCCGACACCGCGCAATGTGTGGCAGCCGCTGACCCAGTTGGCCTCCTCGGTGTACACGTTCTTCTTCATGACGCCGGTCGTGCCGCGCGTCGTGCTCGGTCAGCTGGCCACCGAGGGTCGCTGGCGGCAGTTCGTGGGGTTGATGAACGAGACCTCGTCGTCGAATGTGTCGGTGGGCAACACCTTTCGCAAGGACATCGTCGACGGGCTGCTGATCTACCGCGCGAATATCCTGCCGCGCATGCTCGCGCCGCGGGAGCGGCACACCGAGGTTCCGGTGCAGCTGATCGTCGCCGGACGCGATGTGGCGGTTCGCCCAGCGGGCTACGACGACGAGCGCACATGGGTCCCACGACTGTGGCGGCGCGATGTTCCCGCCGGGCATTGGATGCCATTCTCCCATCCGGAGCTGCTGGCGAGCGCGACGACCGAACTCATCGACACGCTGGCAGGCGCGCCGATGCCGCGTGGCCTGCGGCGCGCCGAGATCGGCCGCAGCCGAGGCGAATTCGGTGATCAGCTGGTGGTGATCACCGGCGGCGGCAGCGGCATCGGACGCGAGACCGCGCTGGCGTTCGCCCGTCGCGGCGCCGAGATCGTGCTGTCGGATATCAACCTGGCCGCGGCCAAGGAGACGGCCGAACTGGTGGCCACCGCCGGTGGGGTCGCCCACGCCTACCAACTCGATGTCTCCGACGAAGCCGCCGTGAACGACCACGCCCGTGCGGTGCTGGAAGCCCACGGTGTGCCCGACGTCCTGGTCAACAATGCGGGCGTCGGTCAGGCGGGTGACTTCTTCGATACCCCCTCGGCGGAGTTCGACCGGGTGCTGCGGATCAATCTCGGCGGTGTCGTCAACGGATGCCGGGCCTTCGGTCCCGCGATGGCCGAACGCGGCGCGGGGCATATCGTGAACTTGTCGAGCATGGCCGCGTATTCACCGCAGCAAGGGTTCAGCGCATACGCCACCAGCAAATCGGCGGTATTCATGTTCTCCGACTGCCTGCGTGCCGAACTCGCCGGGCGCGGAATCGAGGTGCACACCATCTGCCCCGGCATCGTGCACACCAATATCGTTGCCACCACCACCTTTTCGGGTGTCGACGCCGACGAGGAGAAGCGCAAGCAACAGCACTACGACAACCTCTACCGGATGCGCCACTACGGCCCGGACAAGGTCGCCGAGCAGATCGTGCGGGCGGTCGCCCGTGGCCGCAGCATCGTCCCGGTAACGCCGGAGTCCCAGCTCCAGTACCGACTCAGCCGATTCGCGCCCGGTGTGGTGCGCTTCGTGGCGGCGCGGGTGAAGCTCACCTGAGCCGAGTGACAGCCGAGCCGGCGGCGAACTGCATCGCTCACGTGGCCGCCGGTTCACCCGGCCGCGGATGCTCCCGCCCGGCGGAGCTCGGCTTCGATGGCGGCGACCCGCTCGGCGCCGATGCCCCACGGCTGGTCCACGCCGACCCGGGAGTCCAGATCCCAGAGCACACAGCGCTCACCGGGGGCCGCGACCATCGACCAGGCGACCACGGTGCGTCCCAGTTGATCCGCCATGGATCCAGGTGAGTCCGACGGTGGCGCAGCGCCTTCCGGAAAGTGATGCAGGAAGCGGCCGTAGGCGGTCGTGCAGAACTCGGCATACAGTTGGGTGCACAGAATGAAGCCGTGCCAGGCCTCGTCGACCGCATGCGACGGCATCCCGATCACCTGACCGTCGCGCATCGCCGCGCCGCAACAGCGCAACCATTGGCGCAGACCGGTGTCCACGAGATCGCGTGGCTGCCAGGGGCAGGTCTTGTAGATGGCGTCGGGCAACTCGAGCTCGCGAACGACGCGGTCGACCGTGGACAGATCGACCGGCCGGATGCTGCGTTTACCGAATCCGAACACAGTTCAGTGTAGGACCGGCGGCCGACGCGCTGTTTGGCAGCGGTGTTGTCGCGGCCTGTCGGAGACCCGGTGTCAGCCAATACAGTGAAGGGATGGCGGGGGTTGTGTGGGATCTGATCTGGGCCATCGCCGTGGCCGGTGGCGTGGTCGCGATTATTGGCATCATTGTGCTGGTCACTGGAACAGGCGAACGCCGATCCGGCTCGTCTTCCAGCGCTCGCGCTGCGCGCTGGGCGGTGGGTGACATGAGTGCCAGCGACAACGGCTGGTTCGGCAGTGGACGTGATGGCGGCGATCCTCGGCCAAGCCGTGCCGAGTGCGAACCTGGTTGTGGTGGTGGTGATGCCGACACCAGTGTCGATGGTGGCTACAGCTGCGGCGGCGGATCCAGTTGTGGCGGTGGAGGTTCCTGATCGATCCGGGCGGGTACTCCATGGTGATGACGGATGTGCTTATCGGGATAGCGCTGGTGGTGATCGCGGTCGCGGCGGCAGTCGCGATCGTGATTCTTGTGAAGCAGCGGCGTTCGGAAGAATCGACTATGGCGAAACTCGCCAGGGACTCCCAGCGGACACGAACAAGGCGCCGGACCGGTACTCGGCGTGGCGCCAGTGGGGGATCGGCGGCCGCTGCAGGGGGTGGATGGTGGATTTTCGGGTCCGGTGACTCCGGCGGTGGCGACTCCGGCGGATCCGGCTGCGGCGGTGGTGGCGGCTGCGGTGGGGGAGGAGGCGGTGGCGGTGGCTGCGGGGGTGGCGGTGGCTGAGCCGCGCACGCATTCGTGACCGCTCCCACACTGCGCTTGACCTGAACCATACTTCAGGGTTGAGGCTGGTCGTATCCGAAGAAACGGAAACGATGGAGGTTGGTCATGCGAGCGGTGTACGCCACGAAGTTCGGCGGTCCAGAGGTGCTCGAGGTGCGTGACGTGCCCGAACCGGTCCCCGGGGCCGGAGAGGTCCTGGTCGATGTGGTCGCGGCCGACGTCATGTTCCTCGACACCAAGCTGCGCTCCGGGTGGGGGACCGACTTCTTCCCCGTCGAGCCGCCGTATGTCCCGGGCGGGGCAGTGGCCGGTGTGGTCGTCGCCGTCGGCCCCGAGGTCGACCCCTCCTGGATCGGCAGACGGGTCAGCACCCAGACCGCGCGCAGCGGGGTCGGCGGTGGGTTGCCGATCGGCGGGTACGCGGAGAAATCACTGGCCAGGGTCGACACGCTGACTCCAGTCCCCGATGAGGTCACGCTGGAGCAGGCGGTCGCGCTGGCCCACGACGGGAAAACCGCGCTGGCCGTCTTCGACCGGGCTGCGATCGAATCCGGCGAATGGGTGCTCATCACCGCCGCGGCCGGCGGGCTCGGCACGCTGCTGACCCAACTCGCACGCACCGCGGGCGCCAAGGTGATCGCGGCGGCGCGCGGCAAGACCAAGCTCGAACTGGCCGAACGGCTCGGCGCTGCCGTCCTGGTCGACTACTCCGAACCCGGCTGGGTGGACGAGGTCAGGGCCGCGACCGGAGGGGCCGGTGTGCAGGTGGTACTCGATGGTGCCGGTGGTGAACTCGGTGGCGCGGCGGCCGAGGCGCTCGCCGACGGTGGTCGGTTCATCGGATACGGATCTGCGGCAGGCGAGTTCGCCGCAGTGGACAACGATTCCGCACAACGCCGTGGGCTCACGGTGCTCGGGCTGTTCGACATCACGTCCGAAGCGACTGATTGGTCGGCTCTGGCCGAACGTGCGCTGAAAGAAGTCGCGGCCGGTCGATTGGAAGTGGTGATCGGACAGACTTTTCCACTGGAAGAGGCGAATTCGGCGCACACGGCCATCGAATCGCGCAGCGCTCTCGGACGCACGATGTTGAGTAACACAAACCGACCGAAATGAATACCAGCGGGTAGCGGATTCTGGGGCTATGGTGCCTGCGTGCTTACCGCAGCCATAGTTGTCATGATCCTCATTCTCGTTGCGTCCGTAGTGCATATCGCCAGCCGTCCACCACGCGGCGCGGCGGTGCCGGACCGCGGACGAAGCTCGGGGTCCGGCACGGAACGAGAACGGGAACGTCAGTACTGACCATCCACCTCCGCCTAGACGGTGATGCTCGCCCCGGTCATTCGGCCGGGGTGAGCACCACCACCGCGATCGGCCGTCGCGTGCGCGCCTGATACTCGCTGTAGCGGCCCTGATTCACCCGATCCACCAGCTCCCAGCGCCGCGCGTACTCCGGATCGTCCGGCAGCGTCGGCCGGGCCCTGACCCACATCGTGCGGCGCCCGATCTGGATCTCGCACTCCGGGTGCGCCTTCAGGTTCGCCAGCCACCCCGGCGGACGCGGCGAACCGCCATTCGACGCCGTCACCAGATAATCACGCCCGTCTTTCGCGTAGGTGAGCGCCGAAGTCCGCGGCTCACCCGTCTTACGCCCCACAGTCCGCAGCAACAATGTCGGATTCCCGAACAGCAGCCGATGCCCCACCCACCCACCGCTGTGCTCATAGATCCACTGGTGTGCCTGCAACACTTTCGTGAAAACCCCGGCCATACCAACCCCTCAGCAGTAGCGCCAACGCCCCACCATAACCACGCCCCCATCCCGATTGGCCCACGCCGCGCCCGACCCGGTACCATTCCCAGCACCTGCGGACCCACCGCATCCGGGGGCGGTAGCTCAGTCGGTTAGAGCCGTGGACTCATAATCCATTGGTCGCGGGTTCGAGCCCCGCCCGCCCCACAAACAGCCTGATCAGGGCGTGTGATCGCTCTGTTATGCCCGTGCAGGCGGCTCGCTACTCGTCTACCGGCCGAGCTTCATGATCGGCCCCCACATGAGTGTGCCCCGCGCACCATGCGGTGTCAGCGGGGCACCCGTTCGCACTGTGCCTATGGGCGGTTGAACTCACCGGCGCGAGCACCGGCAAGAAACGCATCCCACTCGGACGGGGAGAAGACCAGAGCTGCTGCGGTCGGGTTCTTCGAGTCCCGGACCCCGACCATGCCGGTGGCGAGGTGGGCGACTTCTACGCACTCATGCCCCGCACCGCTGTGGCTGGACTTGAACCACCGCGCGCCAGTGAGGTCCGCATTCACGCTCCGTACTCCCTACTTGCTGTTCTGAGCAGCCGCTTGCTGTCTGCCGGGCTCAATGCTACCGCTCGTAGTTTCGCGAAGGCGCTGCGATACCGCTTGACCAGTCCTGTCCTTTCGTAGTAGGTGGACGTTCCGTAGCCCTCGAGGTAGACGGTCGATGGCTCGCCGGTGCTTTCGTCGAAGTCGAGCACGACGAACGGACCGACGGCGGTACCCACGGGGAAAGGAGCCGTGAACGGGATGATTTGAACGGTTACGTTGGGCGGCTGGTCGGCCAGGTGCCGCAACTGTTCGGCCATGACCCGCCGACCGCCGATTACGCGCCGGATCACTGCCTCTTCCAGCACCAGATGAACCGCCACTGGGTCGTAGCGGCGGGTGATGATGCGCTGGCGGTTGCGCCGCACGCGTACCCGCTCTTCCAGTTCCTCGGGGGTCTCCGACGCGAAGTATGCGGAGTCGAGAGCCTTTGTGTACCTCGGGGTCTGAAACAAGCCGGGCACAACTTCGGGCCGGTAGATGCTCAGGGCCGATGCGATCGTCTCGAGGTCGAGGTAGAGCGCGAATTCATCCGGGACAACGTCTCCGTACTCATGCCACCATGCCCCACCTTCGCCTTCGCCTTCACGCGCTCGGCGTGCGAGCTCCAGTAGTCCTTCCAGGCGTTCGGGCGCGTCGTACAGTTTGGTCAAAGCCTCCACGTCGAGTAGCCGGATTCGGGGGTTCTCGCCCTTTTCGAGCCGTTGCAGAGTTCCGGCTCCGCGTTCGATGCGTCGTGCGGCTTCTACGATGGGAAGGCCCGAGGCCACGCGAAGTTCTCTCAGCTGCCGACCGAGCTGGCGCCGCAGGATCGTGGTCGATTTGGTCACTGGTCCACCTTTTTGGGTGATACGTGCTTGCTCCGACGGGTGAGAGGTGTCGCCGTGGTGAATCGACACCAAAGTTGCTGCATAGAGCATATTTTCACACGCGGTGACCATGGCTGCTGCGCATATGAGCGAACTTTGTTGGATCACCCGTGAAGGCGTGCTATCGCACCGCGCATGCGGTTGTCTGTGCCAAGCAGCCGATAGCCGGAAACCTCACCAGCGGACCCGAAATCGTGACGCCCCCGCTTGGTGGGACACTCCCACAGGATCGCCGGAGTCGTCCCCTGTAGGAGGCAGGAAGCCCCTCCATAGCCCGGCTATCGGCTGCCCTCACACTTCGAGCGGAGGGTCATCCCGTGAAAGCTGTTGTGTATCTCCAGAAGTCATTCTGCGACCGGCACCTTTCCGGCATCGAGATGGAGGCGCGAGCCCTGGCAGCCCGGTATGGCTACTCGGTAGCGCGAACAGTGGTCGAATGCCAAACCGATACGCTGAGTTGGCTACTGGTGAAAGCGAAGGCATTGAACGTCGACGTCATCGTCGCGCCGACGATGCAGCACATTCATCACCGCGCCAATGACGTGCTCACCAGATGCGACTTGCTGATTGTGCATCCCAAACGGTTTGTCCCCCGGGGAACGCGCCTCGCATTCAGCGAATATCGGTAATGCGCTCGGGCGTCCGAAGACGGACACTGCGCCGTGTTCTAATAGTCCGGTGATGATGTTCGCGCAGTCGTGGTGGCCGCTACTTCAGCGGCCCTGATTACTGTGCGTTTCGGCCGTCTGCCCCGGCGGTCGAAGGCGTGTGTGCGTCGAGGATCATCCGGTGGCCTGCGGCCCCGAGAACGAGGACCCTCACCATGACCACCAGCCAATCCGAAGGATTCGGCGACATCCTGCTCAGTTCCCGCTCGTCAGCGGAGTACCGGGCGATGTTCGCACTCACCGACACCGATCTCACCCGCCGCATCCTCGACTGCCCCAGCGGAGGAGCGGCGTTCACCGCCGACGTCTGCGACGGTGGTGGCGACGTAACCGCCTGCGACATCGCCTATTTCGATCGAACACCCGGCGAACTCGGAGCACTGGCGATGACTGAGGCGGACCGCGGAAGCGACTACGTGCGCGCTCACCGCGAGCAGTACCGGTGGACCTTCTTTGTCGATCCTGCTGATCATCGACGCAGCCGGACGACGTCGGCCCAGCGGTTCGCTGCCGATATCCGCCGAAATCCGCACCGCTATATCGCGGGCACGCTGCCGACGCTGCCGTTCGACGACGATTCGTTCGACCTGGCACTCAGCTCGCACCTGCTGTTCAGCTACGCCGACGACCTCGATTACGCCTTCCATCTCGCGGCGATCCGCGAGCTGATGCGGGTCACCCACGACGAGGTACGGATCTTCCCGCTGGTGGCGGTGGGATCGTCACAGCCGTATGCGCGGCTGAACGAGCTTATCGCCGAGCTGGGAACCCACGGGATAGCGGGCAGCGTCGTCGACAGCAGGTATGAGTTCCAGGTAGGCGGGCATCGAATGCTGGTGTGCCGAAAGACCGAGGGCTCGCCCCAGCGGTGACCGGGAAGTGCGCCCGCCGTGCCACAGTGGGCGCAACTGCACCGATCGCATCGGAAGGAGAGCCCGTTCAGTTCCCCGGCCAGGTCCCCGTGACCCGCTGGTATCCGGTCGCACCTGCGCGGTCGACCGCCGCCTTCACCACACCGAAGATCGCACCCTGCAGGGCTGCGGCGAGGAGAACTTCTCGCCAGCCGTAGTCGCGGGCGGTGGCGTCGGGGGCTTGGTCTTCGCCGCTCAATCGGCGCCAGACCTGGGCGAAGACGGCGCTGGCGGCGATGCCGCCGAGAACGCCGACGAGGGCGCCGAGCGGCTTGTAGAGCACCTTCATGCCCGCCTCCAGCGCACGATCAACCAGGCCAGCGCGAACGCGGCGGCAGCGGCGGCCGCGAGGTAGGCGGGTCTGCGGCGCGCGGTCTCGAGCACGCGCTCGGTGCGGTCGACGACCGGTGCGGGCGCGAGATGCTTGGCCTTGCCGCGAGCCTGGTCGGTGGTGTGGAGCACGGCGGACTTCGCCTCGCTCACCCGGTGCCGCCCGGCCTCGGCGACATCGTGCATCTTGTCCTCGGCCCGGGATCGGACATCGAACTTGCCGCTCAGCTCGGCGACGGTCTCACCGAGCTCGCGGCGGGTCAGATCGCGGTCCATGCGCAGCAGTTCGGCTTCGTCGGGTTCGGGGTCGCCCATCATCGCCTCCATTCCTTGACAACATCGAGGTCCTCGCGCACACCCTCCACCGCGTCACGCGGAATGGGCGGCGTCGCTTCGGAAACGTTCTTCTTGCCGAGCAGCCCGAGCACCGCCGCGACGACGAGCAGTGCGCCGCCGACGATCAGGGCCGCCGCCCACCCCGGCAGCACCAAGGCGAGCGCCAGTATCGCCGCGGCGATCAAGGCCGCGCCGCCGTAGAAGGCGAGCACGCCCGCGGCGCCTGCCAATCCGACACCGGTGGCGATTCCCTTTGTGCGGTCCTGCATTTCGATGCGGGCCAGTCGGATCTCGTCACGGACCAGCCGCGAGAGCTGGGTGGTGGCGTCGTCGACGAGTTCGCTGATCGAGCGTGTCTGCGACGACGGCGCGTGATAGGTCTCGGCCATGGTGAATCCTCCTCGCCTGTTCGTCTCCCGCGCTACTCGATGATTCCCGGTTGGCGCCCCGACAGATGCTGTCCGGTGCTGGTCGTGCGCGGCAGGATCACGCCGAGCGCGATCATCGCCAGGCCGAGCCCGAAGTGCAGCCAGTTGTCGGCGGTGTCGAGGGGAACGAAGTTGGCGTCGCTGTTCTGGTCGATGACGAGGCCGTAGATCCACAGCACGAGATAGATCGCGCCGCCGCCGATGAGGAAGCTGCGGGCGGCGGGCGGATTCGCGCCTGCGATCAGGCCGACGACGCCGAAGGCCAGGTGCACGAGGTTGTGCAGAATCGACACATTGAACAGGCCGAGCAGCTGGGCTTCTGAATGATGGCCCGCCCATTCCAGGGTGTCGTAGTTCGTGGTGATGCCCGGAATGAATCCAAGGACTCCTACCAGCAGAAATGCCGCGCCCACGACCATGGCCGCGAGCTGGATCGGCGTGCGCGCTGTGACTGTGGTGTTGTTCGGCACGGGTCTGGTCCTTTCGTCGCACCGGCCGCGCACGCATTGCTTGCCGCACGGCCCCGACATCGGCCGGATGCCCGGCAACGGCCGCGGCAAACACCCGGGGTCAGCTCGGCGGCAGGTAGTGGGCCAGCAGCACCGTGAGCTGGTTGCGTGCGTCGTCGAACGGATGCGCCGACTTCAGGGCGCGGCTCTGCACGATGGCGCCTTCGATCACCGACAACAACAGCCCGGCCACCGAGCAGGCGGCGGCGCGTTCGACGCCGGCGGCGACGAATCCGTCGGCGAGCCGGGCGGTCCATTCGGCGAACGCCTGCCCGGCCGCGGACTGCACGGGCGGGGTCAGTTCGTCCAGTGCGGCCGCCATCATGAACGATCCGGCCCGGTAGTCGCTGGTTTCGAGAGCGTCGCGCCAGAACGCGAAGAGATCGTCGAGCCAGCCCTCCACCGTCGGGGCCGTCGCGAGGGCGTCGGCCATGGCGCTGACATGCGAATACACCAGCCGCGAGACGATACGGGCCGCCGTCTCCACCAGTTCGGTCTTGCCCGCGGGGAAGTGCTGGTACAGCGAGTTGCGTGAGGCATTGCTGCGTTTGAGCAGTTCACTCAGGCCGGCGGCGTGCACACCGTGCTCTTGCACGGTGCTGATGGTCGCGGCGATCAGTCGGGCGCGGGGTCCGGCTGTCACTGAATTCCTCCAAGCCTTGATTGAACCGATCGGTCCATGTTAGAACTTCGTCGACGTGAACCGATCGGTTCACAGGGAGAGGAACCCCGTGCCCGCGCAAATCACCACCGCCACCCCCGTCGCCCACGCCGGCCTACTAGGCCTCGGGATCTACCGGCCCCGCCGCGTCGTCCCCAATGCCGAGATCGTGGATCGCATCGATTCCTCCGACGAGTGGATCCGCACTCGCTCCGGCATCGCCGCCCGGCACTGGGCCGACGCCGACGAAACCATCGTCGGCATGAGCACCGCCGCCGCCCGTGACGCGCTGAAAGCCGCGGGCCTCGCCGCAGGCGAGATCGACACGGTCATCCTCGCGACGTCCTCGCAGATGGTGCTCGGCCCGTCGGCGGGCGCGGTGGTGGCCACCGAACTCGGCATGCACGACACCGCCGCATTCGATGTGTCGGCCGGATGTGCGGGGTTCTGCTACGCGCTGGCCAATGCCGCGAACCTGGTGCGTGCGGGCCAGGCGCGGCACGTGCTGGTGATCGGGGTGGAGCGGCTGTCGGATCTGCTCGACCCGACCGACCGCAGCTGCGCGTTCATCTTCGCCGACGGTGCGGGCGCGGTGGTCGTGGGACCGTCGGAGACCGAGGGCATCGGCCCCGTCGCTTGGGGTTCGGATGGCAGCCAGACCGCGGCGATCAAGCAGGACAAGGATTTCCAGCAGTACTTCGCCGAGGTCGCGGAAGCCGAGGCCAGCGGAGGAACCACCGAGCGGCCCTATATCCGCATGAACGGCCAGGCGGTCTTCCGCTGGGCGGTCACCTTCTTGGAGAAGGCCTGCCGCGACGCACTCGACAAGGCGGGCGTGACCGTCGACGAGCTCGACGCCTTCGTCCCGCATCAGGCGAATATGCGCATCACCGACGCCCTCACCCGCGCCCTGCACATCCCCGACTCGGTGGCCATCGCCCGCGACATCGTGGATACCGGAAACACCAGTGCCGCCTCGATTCCCATGGCCATGCACCAGCTTCTGCGTACCGGGGCATCGCAGCCGGGTGATACCGCGCTGCTGGTGGGCTTCGGCGCCGGACTGGCCTATGCGGGCCAGGTGGTCCAGCTGCCGGCCTTCGCCTGAGATTCCGGCATGACGATCGGCCCGGCGCCGCCTCCGGGCCGATCGCTACGACACGGTCAGTCCTGATCGACGGTGCCGAGTACTTTGCCGGTGTTGGCGTCGATGGTCACGTCGTATTCGACGCCTGCCGGTGTGCGCACATCGACCTCCCAGACCGCGGTACCCAGTTCGGTATCGAATTCGGCGGAGGTCGCGACGCCATCGGGGACCTGCGCGGCGGCGGTGTCCATGGCCTCCTGCCGGTCGATGCTCGGGTTCGCCATCAGCGACCACTCGGTGATCGGGCGGTCGAGGGAGATGGTGGCGTGCGAATCGTTGCCGAGAATCAGCGCGGCGACGCCGATACCCGCGGCCGCCAGGACCACGGCACCGACGAAGACCCAGCGAAGTCCGGCGGTGGCCCGGCGCAGGATGCTGACCATGGTGAAACCTCCTGTGGGAGTGCTGTGCGAATGTGGTGACCACTGTGGCAGGACGAAGCTGAAGCCGAGCTGAACCAACCTGAAGGACGTTTCAGCAAGAATCTGCCACTCTTGGCGCATGCGTCTGCTGATCGTCGAGGACGAGAAACGTCTCGCCCTCGCCCTGGCAAAGGGCTTGTCCGCCGAGGGTTTCGCCGTCGATGTGGTGCACGACGGTGCCGAAGGGCTGCACCGGGCCACCACCGCCGACTATGACCTGATCATCCTCGACATCATGTTGCCCGGAATGAACGGCTACCAGGTGTGCGCGGCGCTGCGAGCCGCGGGGCACGAGACACCGGTGCTGATGCTCACCGCGAAAGACGGTGAGTACGACGAGGCGGAGGGTCTGGACACCGGCGCCGACGACTATCTCAGCAAACCGTTTTCGTATGTGGTGCTCGTCGCCCGAATCCGCGCCTTGCTGCGCAGGCGGACTCGCGCGGGCGCCCAGGTCCTGCGCGTCGGACAACTCGTCTTGGACCCCGCGACCCGGCTGTGCCGTCGTGGTGATCAGGAGGTCTCGCTCACCGCCAAGGAGTTCGCCGTCCTCGAGCACCTGGCCGTCCGCGCGGGCGAGGTCGTGTCGAAAGCCGATATCCTGGAACACGTCTGGGACTTCGCCTATGACGGCGACCCGAATATCGTCGAGGTGTACATCAGCGCGCTGCGCCGCAAGATCGACACCCCCTTCGCCTGCCGGACCATCCTCACCGTCCGCGGCGCCGGCTATCGACTGACGGCCGAACGTGGGTGACCGAATGCGCCGCCGCAGCTCGCCGTGGAGTTCGGTCCGAGCGCGCACCACGACCGCCGCGACCGTCGTGGTGGCGCTGGCGCTGACGGCCACCGGTCTGCTGGTGCTCGGGGCGCTGCGCAACAACCTGGTCGAGAGCGCGAGCCTCCAAGCGGAAGGCAATGCGCACGACATCGTCGCCCAGCTCGAAGCCGGGACCGACCTCGCGCGACTTCGTTTCCCCGATCCCGATGACGAACCGGCGCAGGTCGTTTCGCCCGACGGAGCGGTGCTCGCGGCCGATGAGGAACTGACGATCACCAGCCCGCTCACGGACGTCAGGCCGCAGGCGACCGGAGGCGATCAGAGCTCCTCCGGTGAAGGCGGCGGCGAGGGCGACGAAGAAGAAGATGAAGATGACGAGGAGGACGACGAGGAGGAGGGCACCGAAGGCAGCGGCAAGGGAAGCTCCGGCGACGAGCAGGCGGAAGGATCGTCCGCCACAGGCTCGAGCGGTGCCGGGAGCGCTGGGCGCACAGATGCGGGAGCAACGGGCAGCGGGGGCCTGGCCGGAGCGGGTAACGCGGGAGCGGGCAACGGGGCCGCGGTCGGCGGTGCGGGCGGACCGGGCGGCGCGGGGGCGGGCGAGGCAGGTGTGGGCGCGGCAGTCGCGGGCTCAGGCACCGGCGACGCGGGTTCGGGTAGCGGCGCAGGCAGTGGCGGCGCCGGCGCTCCAGGCTCGGCCGACGCGGCACCCGGCGCCGGGGAAGTCACCTTCAGCGACGTCGCACTGACCCCACCCGACGCCGACGCTCCCGAAAACTTCCGCCTGGCCGCACTACCGTCCACCCTCGCGACCGGGCAACCGGTCATCATCTACGCGGCTGCGTCGCTGGACACCGCCGAGAGCGCCGTCGCCGACGCGCGCCGCGCCATGCTGATCGGACTACCGCTGCTGCTGGGCGTGGTCGCCGCCGTGACCTGGCTGGTCACCCGCCGCGCCTTGCGCCCGGTGGAGGCCATCCGCCGCGAACTTGCCGAGATCATGCACGGTGATCTCTCCCGCCGGGTCCCCGAACCGCGCTCACGCGACGAGATCGGCAGGCTGGCCGTCACCACCAACGAGACGCTGGCCGCGCTGGAGAAATCCTCGGAACGCCAGCGCCGCTTCATCGCCGACGCGGCTCATGAATTGCGCAGTCCGATCGCCAGCCTGCGCACCCAACTCGAGGTGGCGCAGGCGCATCCGGATCTGCTCGAAATGGACGGTGTGCTCGGCGATACCGTCCGGATTCAGCAGCTCGCGACCGATCTGCTGCTGCTGGCCCGGCTCGACGCGGGTGAGCAACCGCGGGCCGACCGGGTGGATCTGCGGGCATTGATCGAGGAGGAGATCTCGCACCGGATCGGTGACCGCATCCCGGTCGAGTACACGCTGCCTGATCAGGCGATCGAGGTGACCGGCAGCCGCTCGCAGCTGGCACGCGTGCTGGGCAATCTGGTCGACAACGCCCAACGGCACGCGGCCGCGACCGTGCGCGTGGGCCTCACCCGCAGCGCGGGCACCGCGATCATCGACGTCGCCGACGACGGCTCCGGCGTCCCGGAGGCCGACCGCGAACGGATTTTCCAGCGTTTCGTCCGCTTGGACGAGGCGCGCAGTCGCGACGATGGCGGTGCCGGACTCGGTCTCGCTATCGTCCGCGACGTCGTCGAACGCCATCAGGGAGCGATCCGCGTCGAAGGGGCGCCACAGGGTGGCGCCCGCTTCGTCGTCGAACTCCCGGTGACGTGAGACCCGGTTGCGCTATCCCACGCGGGCGGCTTCGCGGGCCGCCTCGCGGGCGAGGATGCGTTCGCGCTGCTCCTCGAACTTGATCACATCACGGGTCAGCTTCTCCATGTACTCGCCCAGCTCTTCCCGGCTGCGTTCACCGCGCGGACCGAAATCGTTGCGCTTGAACACATTCCAGATGCGCAGCACGGGCAGCACGACCTCGTCGAGGTGCTGGCGCAGATCGTAGATCCCGTGCTTGACCATCAGCACGCCGTTGCGACGCCAGTTCGGCATGCGGGTGCCCGGCATGGAGAACGTCTTCACGATGTGGGTCACCGATTCCATCGTCTGATCCGGGGCGATGTCGAAGGCCGCCGCGGTGATGTTGCGGTAGAACATCATGTGCAGGTTCTCGTCGGCGGCGATGCGTTGCAGCATGCGATCGGCGATCGGATCCTCGCAGACCCGGCCGGTGCTGCGATGACTGATCCGGGTGGCAAGTTCCTGAATGGTCACGTAGGCGACCTGGTCGAGCACACCGCCGAAGCCCTCCGGGGCGTGCACACCGCGGGTCATGTGCACCATCCGGTCGTTCTCCAGGGCGACCGGATCGACGGCCCTGGTGCAGATCAGGTAGTCGCGCATGGCGATGGCATGCCGGTTCTCCTCGGCCGTCCACCGGCCCACCCAGGTGCCCCACGCGCCGTCCTGGGAGAAGTTCTCCGAGATCACCCGGTGGTAGGAGGGCAGGTTGTCCTCGGTGAGCAGGTTGGTCACCATCGCGACCTTGGCGACCTCCGACAGCCGCGACTGCTCCGGATGCCAATCCTCCCCGCCCATGGCCGCGAAGTTACGGCCCTCATCCCACGGCACGTAGTCGTGTGGATGCCAGTCCTTGGCCGTGGCCAAGTGCCGGTCGATATTGGTCGCCACCACCGGTTCCAGCTCGGTGAGCAGCTCGAGTTGCGTCAAGTCCCTTGCCATGCAGCGCCTTTCAATTCGATGGAGCACACCACGAACATCCCGCTGATCACGCATCACTGACTGTGCGGCCTAACCGCACCCACACCCTAGACGAGCCCGATCGGTGTGGTGCTCGATTCACCGAGCGGCCGGCATCCTGCTCGCCGCACCCCTCCGGTCCCGGGCGTCCACGGCCGTATCGAGCTGGTAGACGAGTGTAGCGAGCCTCCCGCACCGCCGCGACGGGCAACGAGCGCGCACATACATTGCCCCAACGGGAGACCCCTGCGGATCACCGGCCATTCGAACAACGCGTTTTCGCTGGCAGATAGGTGTTTTGTGGGGCGGGCGGGGCTCGAACCCGCGACCAATGGATTATGAGTCCACGGCTCGTGTAGTCCGGCCCGATCTCGTCATCGGGGAATGGTGCGGCTTGCCGCCGCGGCGATGTCGGGTTGAGTCTCCATCAGGGGGAGGGTGCAGCCTGGTGGGCATGGACGACGAGAACCTTCTCACGATCGGGGCTTTGGCTGCGCGGACCGGGCTGTCGGTGAAGACGATCCGGTTCTATTCCGATCGGGGGATCGTTCCGGCGACCTGTTACAGCCCGGCCGGTTACCGCCTGTACGACATGGCTGCCCTGGCTCGTTTGGAGCTGGTTCGGACGCTGCGTGAGCTGGATGTCGATCTGGCCACGGTCCGGAGGGTGCTGGCTCGGGAGACCTCGTTGGCCGAAGTCGCCGCAGCGCACGCGGCAGCTCTCGACGTGCAGATCCGGACGTTGCGGTTGCGGCGTGCGGTGTTGTCGGCGGTGGCGAAACGGGAATCGAACCCTCAGGAGATGGATCTGATGCACAAACTGGTGAACCTGTCCGATGCCGAACGGCGCCGCTTCATCGAGGATTTCATCGACGACACCTTCGGTAGTGCCGACGCCAATCCGGCCATGGTCGAACTGCTGCGGTCGAGCATGCCGGAGCTACCCGAAGACGCCACCGCCGAGCAGGTCGAGGCGTGGATGGAACTGGTGGAATTGGTGCAGGACGGCGGCTTCCGGGCGGCGGTGCGGCGGATGGCCGAGTATCAGGCCGCCCAACGCGCCGACGGAGACACCACCGGTCTGCATCACGACCTGACCGAGACCGTACGTGCGGAGGTCGGCCGCGCGCTGACGGAAGGGCTCGCACCGGATTCGGAGCAGGCCGCCGCCATTGTCGCCGCACTCACCGCACGCTATGCCGAAACCTTCGGCAGGGCCGATGACACCACCTTGGCCCGGTGGATCCTCGAACGGCTCGAGGTCGCCGACGACCCTCGGGTGACGCGGTACTGGCAATTGGTGGCCGCTATCAACGGCTGGCCGCCGCACCCGGATATGGAACCGGTGTTCGCTTGTTTCGCCCAGGCCCTGCGCACCCGTCTCGACCGCCTGGGCTGACCATCCTGGACCGGCAGCCGGGCGTTCAACGTGCGTCTGATGGCGTCGTTCCCACCGGCGTCCGGCAACTACGTGTTCCGGTTGTCGGATTCCGGCGACTCCCGATCGTCTAATGGGTAGAAGGAGGTGAACCGGCATGAAATACGTGCTGATGTTCTGCGAGACCGAGCAGTGGGAGAAGAAGTGGGAGGCGATGGATCAGGAGGAGCTGGATCGGGGGTTCGGGGAGGTTCAAGCGTGGTTGGCGCGGTATTCGGACCGGATTCTGCACAATCGCAAGCTGGCCGAGCCCGGGACGGCGACGACGGTGCGGCTCGACACCGAGGGTGAACCGTTGATCACCGATGGTCCGTTCGTGGAGGGCAAGGAGGTGGTCAGCGGGTATGTCGAGGTCGAGGTGGCCGATCTGGACGAGGCGCTGGCGATGGCGCGGACCTGGCCGGGATGCCCGCTGGTCGAGATCCGGCCGGTCCTGATGTGACCGAGCCGCAGGCTGCTGCCGTGCTCGCGGAGGTGGTTCGCGAGCACGGCAGCAGGCTGGCGTCGGCGCTGGTGTCGCTGCTCGGTGATTTCTCCGCCGCCGAGGACCTGGTGTCGGATGCGGTGGAGAAGGCGCTGCGGACCTGGCCGGTGGACGGGATCCCCGAGCAACCGCAGGCGTGGCTGTTCACCGTGGCGCGCCGGCGCGGGCTGGATGTGCTGCGGCGCGAGGCGAACTATCGGGACAAGCTGCGGCAATTGCAGTGGCCGGTGTACGACGAGCCCGATGACCGGCTGCGGTTGATGTTCACCTGCTGCCACCCGGCCCTGTCCCGCGAAGCGCAGGTGGCGTTGACGTTGCGCATGGTGTGCGGGCTGAGTACGGCCCAGTTGGCGAAAGCCTTCCTGATCTCGGAATCGACGGTGGCTCAACGCATCACCCGCGCGAAACGCAAGATCAGCCAAGCAGGCATTCCCTACCGCATCCCGCGCGACGACGAGCTGGGTGACCGGTTGAGCGAGGTGCTGGCCGTCATCTACCTGCTGTTCAATGAGGGCTATCTCGCCACCGAGCACTCCGGCGGCCGCGATCTGGCCGCCGACGCCGAATGGCTCGCTACCCTGACCGACCGTCTGCTGCCGGGCGAACCGGAGGTCATGGGCCTGCTCGCGTTGATCCGCTTGCATCGCGCCAGGGCCGCCGCCCGATTCGACGCCGACGGACGAATCGTGCTGCTGCGCGACCAGGATCGAACGCAGTGGGATCACGCCGCCATCGACCGTGCGATCCGGCTGCTCGCCGAGGCCGGCAGGCGCAAATGCCCGGGTCCGTACCAGCTGCAAGCGGCGATCGTCGCCTGCCATGCCGAGGCCCCGGCCTGGGAGGCCACCGATTGGCCGCAGATCGTCGTGCTCTACGACATGCTGCTGCGGCTCACGCCGTCACCGGTGATCCGCTTGCACCGCGCCGTCGCGCTCGCCCGCACCGAGGGACCACGCGCGGCCTTGGCCGAACTGGACGAGCTGGCCGGCCCGCTGGCGAACTATCACCTGCTGCACGCCACCCGCGCCGAACTCCTGCGCGAACTCGGCCGCGCCGACGAAGCGTTCGCCGCCGACCAGCGCGCCCTCGCACTCACCCGCAATCCGGCCGAACAGGCCGTGCTCGAGCAGCGCCTCGGGCTGTTCGAGGAGCGGCGCGATCCGCGACGAACTTCTTGAGATGGCGTCGAGCGTGCCGACGTCGCTGGACAACTGGCGATCCGAGGCCATGGAACGGATGATCAGTCCGGCGGAACGGAAGCGGTCGACTCCCGCGGCGACACGCATGGCTCGCGGCGGGCCCGCGCGGACGGTGCCGCCTACGGTGGACGAAAACCCGAAGGAGCCGCAGTGAAACCTCGTCATCTGGTGGCCGGTGTCGCGCTCGCCGCGGCGGCGCTCGGCCTCGCGCCTGCCGTCGCTTCCGCGCAGGATCCGGAATTCCCGCGCAACGGAGTCATCCCGCCGGGGACCTACCACGTGGTCCGGCATCCCTCGAACGTCATCGGATCTCCGCTGGAGAATTGCGATCTGCAAGTGTTCGTGGACGGCAGGACGGTCGTGCTGGTCTGCCCGACCTTCAGCAGGGCAGGGCACCAGCGCCCGGTCGGCACCGACGAAACCTACGTGAGCTTCGACTTCGTGCCGATCGGGCTGGATCTGCGCGATATCGATCCGCGCCAAGGGCATTGGATCGGGACGATCAATATCGCAAACACTCCGCTCGCGGCGCCGTACCCGCTGGCCGGGGTGACGTTGCAGCGGCGCTGATCGGCAACACCTCGGTGGGCGATCACCGGCGCAGATCGCCGTGGTGTGATCGCCCACCGGCATGCTCGGCTCACGAGCGCTGGCGGCGAACTCGCAGTGCGCCGACTGGTTCGGCGGAATTCGAGAACCTCTACCGCGCCAGAGGTGTCGAACGTTCTCGACCTGACCGCGCACCGGCGGCAACCCGTTCTATGTGCGGGAAAGCGCGCGGCTGCTCAACGGTGAAGGCGCGCTCATCGCGCTGTCCGAAGTCGGCGCGAGGGGCGCGACTGCGCAACGCGGACGGTCGACACGTCCACTCACCCGCGCTCGCTAGGTCGGCCAGTCGGGGCAGAGTCCCGGCGCCCGGTGTTACCGGCGTCGATGGCCGCTTCCACCTCGTCGAGCGCGGTACGGATCATGGCGCCGTATGCGTCGTCGCGCAGGGCATCCAGGTGGCGGCGGGCGGCGTCGACCTGACTACGGGCGGCGTCGAAGGAGGCGAGGCGGCGGTAGTTGTCGGCGAGGTTGAGGTGCAGTGACGGGAAGAAGCCACGGACCTCGAGGGCGGCGTCGAATTGCTGTGTCCGGGAGTCGGTGAGCGCTTCGGCGGCGTCAAGGGCGCGGACGTCCCAGGTCAGCGCCTCGGCGGGATCGTCGTGCAGGTCGGCGAGATAGTGGGCGAGGGTGCAGCGGTGGAACGGGTCGCCGTGCGGGCCGATATCGGCCCACAGTTCGGTGAGCGCCG
Source organism: Nocardia cyriacigeorgica (assembly GCF_005863245.1). Classification (GTDB taxonomy): domain Bacteria; phylum Actinomycetota; class Actinomycetes; order Mycobacteriales; family Mycobacteriaceae; genus Nocardia; species Nocardia cyriacigeorgica_C. Next base: position 119,196 of record NZ_VBUT01000002.1, read on the forward strand.
TGCGGGCGCCGGCATCGTCGCCTGCGCGGCCGCGGGTGACGGCCTCGGTGATGGCGGCCATGGTCGGATCGGTCATGCGGGATTCTCCTCGGAGGTGGTGGGCAGACGGGTCGGCATGGCGAGCGTGGTGAGATCGCCGTCGGTGGCCGAGCGGATGACGACGGGCAGGTCGGGTGCGGCGATGTCGAGCATGATGTCGGGGCCGACGGCGGCGGTGAGGGCGGGGCGCAGGGTGGAGCGAGCGAAGGCCAGCGTGATGTCCGGGCCGGTCACCGTCGCGGGGATCGTCAGTGCGCATGCCGTTCGCTTCCCGCTGGTGCCCGGGTCACGCTCGGTCTCGGAACCGGATTCGCCGACCCTCCGCGAGCTGGGGTTGCTGCCGTCCCTCGCGCGATGCTCGCCGGCATCGGCGGTCGGATCGCCTGCCGCCGGCCCGCTTCTTTCGGCTCCGGGATCAGTCGTCGGGAGCACACCGGTCCCGCCGACGGTCACGGCACCCGCATCGATCGACATGCACAGAACGTCCCCGCCAGATTCGACGGCGTCGATCAGCTCACCGCGCCCCACGATCACCCGGGTCCGCACCGGCGCCAGGTCCGCCAGCAGCGCCCGGTAGTCCGGGAACTGCTCCTCGATCGTGGTGCACTGGTGCTCGGTCGCGGCGCCGGCCAGCTGCACGGCGCCGGCGCGTGGACTCAGCACGACATCGGCCTGGTCGATCATCCACGGCACGGCCCGTGCCAGCTCGTCCGCGTCCACGACCCGTGACCAGCTCGCACCCGTCCACTGACGCGGTACGAGCGTGCGAGTGGTCAGCCGGTAGCGGTCGGTGGCGGTGAGGACGACGGCCTCGCGCGCGGCTTCGACGAAAATGCCGGTGAGCACCGGGAACTCGCCGCCGCGCGCGACCGCCGAACCGACCTGCCCGATCGCCTCCGCGAGCAGTGCGCCCGGCAGGGACACACGAGGCAGGGCGGCGAGTTCGGATTTGATGGCGGCAGCCGTCGCCGCAGCGTCCTCGGCGCGTCGCGCCATCGCGTCCACGTGCTCGTCGAGTAGCCGCGCCGCCTCGCCAGGTTCTGCGGACAGGATCGCGGCGACCGTGTCGAGCCCGATGCCGATATCGCGCAGTTTGCGGATGAGCACCGCGCGTTCGCGCTGGTCGTCGGTGTAGTAGCGGTAGCCGGTTGCGGCGTCGACCTCGGCGGGCACCAGGAGCCCGCAGTCGTCGTAGAAGCGCAACGCGCTCGGCGTCAGCCCGCACGCGCGCGCCAGCACTCCGATGGTGATCAGTTGCCTGTCCGCAGTCACCCGGCCATCATCGGCCTTCAACCAACTCGAAGGTCAAGCTCACCGGTGACGATGTCCGCCGGTGCGGGTGGAATCAGCCGATGACGGCGTTCATGATGGTGCCCGCGCTGGTGGCGACCACACCACCGATCATCGCGCCGGCGACCATCTTCGGTGACTCCAGACCGCCGCCGGTCCACTTCTCCCAGGCGAACTTGCCGCCCGCGTAGATGATGCCGCAGACCCCGGACAGCAGCACGAACCAGGTCAGGTAGCGGACGAGTTGGAGGATCTTCTCCGACATCGGCGGCGCTTCGGGAGTGGGGTTGCCGATTTGCGCGACGGTGTCGTAAACGGCGGCCAGGATCATCTCGCTGCTCACTCTGGTTCGGGGTGGGCGGGAACTCTTCGTGCAAATCATATCCGGTCATTCCGCCGATCGCAGTCACGTGGCCCTGAACTGGCGTTTTCGCGTCGCATCGGTGGTCAAAACCGCTGTGTGCCAACACTTGCGGTATCCGATGAGGGTCCGGGATGATGGGGAGCGCGGGGGACACCACCGGACGCGTCGATTCGCTTGGTGTGGAACGTTTTACGTCCCTGCGCAGTGGATATCGGTTCGGTTGCACGGAGAGGGTAGGGACGTGAGTATCTCGACGTCACTGGTGGACACGGTCACGACGCTCGCGCAGATGAGCGACCCCACACCCGAGCCGCCGCCGCTGGCCGACAAGGCCGAGCAGTTCGTCCGGTACGCCACCTGGCTGGCCATGTTCTCGGGGATCATCAGCATCATCTATGCAGGCGGTCGTTTCGCCTGGGAGAAGTGGAGCGGCGGTTCGCTGCAGTCGCCGAAGATGGTCGCGGGCGCGATGATCGGCGGCACCGTCGCCACCAGTGCGGGCACCATCATGAATGCCGTGCTCGGCACCTGAATCCCTGCGGTCGCGCTGCCGGCCTGAGCCGGCAAATCGGTGGCTATACTTCCTCGCGTATCTCTCCACCTCCGGCGATCTCGGAAAGCAGGGAGTTCGGCGATGAGTCGCACCGCACCGAAGTACGCCGGGCCGGCGGCACCGGACTCGGCATCCGATGAGCGACCGGCGTTTTCCCGCCGCGCCGTGCTCGGGGCGATGGTCGCCGCCGCCGGTCTCGCGGCCTGCGGCGAATCCGCCGACGACGGTACGGCCACGCCCTCCGGTACGCCCGAGGACCGCGTCGACGTCGCGACCGAGGCCTACGTCTTCGGCTATCCGCTCGTGCTCATGGACGCCACTCGTGCCGCGATGACCGCCGATAGCGGCAACAACCGGTTCCTGCACGGCACCGCCCTGCCGGTCCCCAGCAGTCGCGGCGCGCGCCGGGTGGGCCTGGACACCCTGTACTCCTCGGCGTGGCTCGATCTGCGTGCGGAACCCATGGTGTTGCAGGTGCCGGCGATCGATCCGCGCCGCTACTGGATCATGCAGCTGCTGGATGCCTGGACCAACACCGTGCACAACCCGAGCAGCGTGCGTCCGCAGGCCGAGAGCGCGGGGGCGCCCTACACGTATCTGATTTCGGGCCCCGGGTGGTCGGGCGAGGTGCCGGAAGGGATGCGGGCGCTACCCATGCCGACCCGGATGGTGTGGCTGCTTGGCCGGATCCAGGTGAACGGTCCCGGCGATGTGCAGGCCGTCCGCGACATTCAAACCCGGCTGAGGCTGCTGCCGTTGAGTGCGTGGCCGCCCGACGACGGTGCGCCGGCCCTCGCCCCCGACGGCCCGGTGGAACTGCCGGAACCGCCCGTCGATGTGGTGGCGCGCATGCCCGCCCGCGACTTCTTCGAGCGCATGTGCGCACTGATGGACGACAACCCGCCCGCCCCCGGCGACGCGCCCGCGCTCGACCGTTTCGCGACCATCGGCATCACCCCGGGCGGGCGCCCCCGCGGCATCGGCACCGAAGAACTGACCGCGGGCGCGGACACCGCCCAGCGGCAGATCGCGGTGTACCTCGATCCCGGGACCAGGACGGTCAACGGCTGGGTGATCAATACCGCCATCGGCCGCTACGGGACCAACTATCTGCTGCGGGCCTCCACCGCCGACCGTGGACTCGGCGCGAACGTCGCCGAGGACGTCATCTACCCGACGTTGTTCGGCGACGCGGGCGACCAGGGGCTGCCGGTCCCGTTCCGGCTCCGGTTCGCACCCGGCCAGACGCCGCCGGTGGACGCCTTCTGGTCGCTGACGGCCTACGGTCCCGAGGGGCATCTGATCGCCAACCCGGCCGGGATCTACTCCATCGGTCATCAGGTTCCGGTGGTCTTCCAGCCTGATGGCTCGCTCGAGCTCGCGGTCCAATACGCCGATCCCGGTTCCGCGGTGCCCGCCGGGAACTGGTTGCCGATCCCGCCCGCGGGACAGTTTTCGCTGGTGCTGCGGATGTACGCGCCGAAGGAAGCGGCTCGGACCGGTGCGTGGGTGCCGCCGCCGCTCGAACCGGTCACCTGACCAGGTCGAGTGCGGATCGAGCGTGTGGCGGCGTCGACCGGCAGGGTGAGTTAACCGACATTACTAAACGGCGTTTACTCGTCGGCCGGTTGTGGTTACATCTTCCGGTGTGAACCTCCGGATCAGCCAACCCGTGCCGCGTGGGCGCGCGCCGGTGATCACCGACGCCGACATCCGGCGCGCGGCCAGGGAACTTCTGGTCGAGCACGGCGCGGACGCGGTCACGCTGCGCGCGATCGCCCGCTCGCTCGGGGTCACCGCACCCGCGCTGTACCGGTACTACAAATCGCTCGACGACCTGATGGAAGCCCTGCGCCTGGAGATCTGCGCCGACCTGGCCGCCGAACTGTCGGACCGGATCGCCGAACTCCCCGACGACGGCGCGGTCCAGTTCTTCGCCATCTGCCAGGGGTTCCGGCACTGGGCGCTGGCCCACACCAGGGAATTCACGCTCGTGTTCGCCTCGCCGGGCGCCGGGCGCGGCGTGCGCGGCTTCGACGAGCCGTTCGGCCGGATCTTCCTGGCCGCCGCCGGCAGGCTGCTGGCCACCTACGACGTCATCACCCCGCCCGCCGACGACATCCCGGACGAACTACGCGCCGACCTGCAACGCTTCCAGGCCGAACTGCTTGGCGCGCTCGCCGAGGCGGGCCAGCCCGCCGCCGCCGACCGGATCGACCTCGGCGTCACCTATCTGATGATCCAGATCTGGGCGCGGCTGTACGGGCACGTCACCCTCGAGGTGTTCGGCAACTATCCGGTGCCGCTGTCGAATCCGGAGGTGCTGTTCGACGCCATGCTGGCCGACCTCGGCCGCTCCGCCGGACTCATTCCCGGCTGAGCGCTCAGATCCGGGCGCCCTTGGCGCGGTTGCAGGCCCGGCACAGGATCTGCAGGTTGGTGGCGCTGGTGGCGCCGCCGCGGCTGAGCGGAATGATGTGGTCGAACTCCAGGTAATGACCGTCGCCGCATTCGACGCATCGCCCGCCGTCGCGTTGCCAGACCTCGGCTTTCACCTCCTGCGGGATGCTCCTGGTGTCGCGCTGCCCTGGCGTGAGAGCCAGGCGTTTGGCGACCCGCAGCGCACCCTCGACGGCCGCGGCCAGGTAGTGCGGATCGTCGACGGCGAAGCGGGCCCCGCCGCGCGCCGACGTCGCGGCGATCACCACGGTGTCGGCACCGGAGGTGTCCTCGCGCTCGATGGCGACCGAGACGATCCGTGACCACGGCATCTCGATCCCGGAGTCGGAACCGACGAACCGCAGCTTCTTATTGCTGACGATCAGCCGCCCGTCGGTGTACTTGGGCCCCTTGGCCAGCACGCGAATCTGCGTGGCGTCCGCGTCGAAGTGCACCTTCTCCTCGGGGTCCAGGTGCAGGCCGTGGCCGCGTACCGTCGGCAGGTCCCCGGCGCGCAACCGGGTGAGGGTGCGGCCGCGATGCATCCGGCGGTACAGGTCGTCGATCGCGGGTCCGGTGAGCTGTAGTTCGGCGATGGTCTCCTTGAAGCGCTCGAATTCCGGGCCCTCGATCTGGCCGTCGGCCATCGCGAAGGCCACCATCCGCTCCATATGGTCGAGCGCGAGCGGATGCAGGGATGCGCGCCCGACGCTCTCGTCGATGCGCTGATATCGCAGCGACGCCCACAGCTGCTCCCATTCGGGACCCTGCGGTCCCGGACCGGACAGCACCCGCCAGACCTGGGTGTGCCAGTGGGTCAGATACTCCTCGATCTCCTCGGCGCAGCCGCGGCACGGGTGGTGTCCGCCGAAGAGCTTGCGGCGCCTGCGGTTACCGCACCGATCGCAGGTGTGCGGCTGTGCGGGCAGGCGAGGGCGGGTGTCGCCGGTCCAGTGCGAGCCGTCCCACCAGCGCAGCCGGGCACTGTCATGCGGGTCGACGTGCCAGTCGGCTCGCTCGGCGTTCGGCGGCGGTCCGGGTTCGGCGGGCAGTTCCACGACGGCATCGCGACGCAACGTCAGCGTCGGTGCGGTGCGCGCCGGTTCCTGCGTGAGCACGGAGCCCTGGGTGCGCTCACGTGCCTGCGATGGTGCGGCCTGCCTGCCCGGCTCGTCGACGACCACACCGAACTCGGTGACCAGCCCGGTCATCCCGGACGCCCAGCCCTGCGCCACGGCCCGGAATCGCCACTGCCCCTCGCGCCGATAGAACTCACCGAACATCATCGCGGTGACCGGCTCCGAGCCCTCGATCTCGAACACCGCGATCGCGCCGTCGGCATCGTGCACCGTGACGGTGAGGCCCGCGACATCGGCGAAGCTGCCGTCGTCCACCGACCCGGACACGACGATGCGCGCGATCTCGGCTTCGGTGCGCGGCAACGACACACTCAGCCGTGCCGTGCCCGCCGGGGCCGCCTGATCGAGGGTGACGGCCTGGGAGATGTGCCGGGGCGCGTTGTAGAACACCAGATCACGATCGTTGCGCACCGTGCCCGAATCCGTGAGCAGCAGCGCGTGCGCGTCCACCGCATGCTCCGAACGCCATGAAACAACCACGGCTAGAAGCGAAGTCGGTACCGGCGCGTTCGCGCCCTTGCTGAGTTTCATCGTGGTCGAACTATGCCACGGCCCTCCGACAGGTCCGGCGCGCAGCCACGGCCCGCGATCGCCGCCGGCCGCGTGCTTGCCGACACCAGGGAATGCGCCCCCGGCAATCCTGTCGCATCGGCGCAGGTTGGGGCACAGTGGTGCTATGACGAATCCGAAGGATGCGGGCAAGCAGCCGCCGGGGCGGGCGCCCGGATCGCGGAAGGTGCCCAACCCGGGCGACGTCCTGGCCGCGGCCCAGTCGGCGGTGGAGGCGGCGCAGACCGCGGCCGGGCAGGCGCTGGACGCCGCGCGGATGACCGCCGGCTACTCCTTCGACGCGGCGGTGCGGCTGCCACCGGCCTCGGCGCAGCTGGCCTCGCAGCTGCCCGACCTGCTGGACAATCTGTCCACCGCCATCGACCGGCTCAACTCCACCATCGACCGGCTCGACCGCACGCTGGCTCTGGCCGATCCGGCCTTCGCCGCCTACGACCGGCTGCTGCCGCGCCTGGAAGCGATGATCTCCCTCGGTGAGGATCTGTTCGGGGCGCTGTCGAAGCTGCCGGGGGTGAGCATGCTCGGGCGGCTGGCGGGTCGCGGTGAGGAGGCTCCAGCACCCGATCCGAAGGATCAGCGATCGGGGCGGTCGAAGCGTCGATAGCGTCGCATACCGAGCCACCCGGTGCCGGGCCGATCGCGCGCCGGCGCGGACCACCCGATGCGGCGTCACCGAGGGCATACGACCGGCGGGCTGGATGCGCCGATCCGGCCGCATACGCGCTGGAACTGCGGTCGGATCGACGCCGAGCTCGCGGAGCTACGCGCCCGGACCTGACGAATTCGGGTTCAGGGCGCCGAGTGCGCGATGGGTGGCGGCGGCCTTCAACACCATCTCCGCGTACTCGTCCTCGGCCACCGAGTCCAGCACGATGGCACCGCCGGCGCCGATCTGCCAGAGTCCCTCGTGCAGGACGGCGGTGCGGATCACGATATTGAGGTCGGCGGTCCCGCCGAGCCCGAGGAATCCGATGGTGCCCGAATAGACCCCGCGCGCACGGGTTTCCAGACCATCGATGATCTCCATGGTGCGCAGCTTGGGAGCACCCGTCATCGAACCGCCGGGGAAACACGCACGCACACAATCGATCACCCCCGCTTCGGGGCGGAGCGTGCCGCGCACCGTCGAGACCAGCTGGTGCAGCGTCGAATACGTTTCGGTCGCCATCAGCTTCGGCACGTGCACGCTGCCGATCTCGCAGACCCGGCCCAGATCGTTGCGCAGCAGGTCGACGATCATCAGGTTCTCGGCCCGGGTCTTGGGGCTGGAAGCCAGTTCCCGGCACAGCAGTTCATCCTCGGCGGGCGTGGCTCCGCGCGGCGCCGTGCCCTTGATGGGTTTGCTTTCCACGGTGCGGTGCCGGTCGATCTTCAGAAAACGCTCGGGGGAGGAGCAGGCGATCTCGAGCTCGCCGAACCGCAGGTAGGCGGCATAGGGGGCGGGATTGCAGCGGCGCAGCGTCCGGTAGACGTCGAGTCCCTCGGCGGTGGCGGGCACGGTGGCGGTATCGGTCAGGCAGACCTCATAGGATTCGCCCGCCCGCAACGCGTCTTGGCAGATGGCGATGTCGATCAGGTAGCGCTCCCGGCCCCGTCCGAGGGCCGCCGCGACGGCCGCGGTATCGGCCTCGATCGCCAGATCGGGCGGATTGGCCCAGGTGGGCAGGGATTCCAGCGCCTGCGCGGTGGTGCGCAACCAGTCGACGGCGTCGGATCCGTCGGTGCCGGTCAGGGCGAGCAGGTGGGTGCGTCCCGCCTCGTGGTCGACCACCACGAGCCGGTCGGCGAAGATCCACTGTGCGTCCGGCGTCCGCGCCCGATGCGCGGCCGCGGCCCCGCACTCGGCCTTCACCTCATACCCCAAATAGCCGACATAGCCGCCGGTGAAATCGAAGGGCAGATCGGGCAATTCGATTCGCCGCTCCCGCAGTTGCGTATCGAGATAATCCAGAATCCGCCCCGGGACGGTGAGCTCACCGTCGGCCCGAGTCACCGTCACGGCCCCGGCGCCCACCCGATACCGCACCACCTCCGCCAGCGGCCCGCTCGCATCGCCGAGGAACGAGAACCGATCCAACCCCGGCTCGACGTGCTCGCTGTCGAGCCAGAACGCGGTTGTGGAGTTCGCGTACAACCGGAGGAACACCGCTTCGGTGTCCACCGCACGTTCGATCACGCGGTGCTCGAGCCGAAGGGTGTCGGCACCGGCCACCGAGCCGGAACCGCTGTGAGTGCTCGACGAGGTCCCGGGCGCGGCGGTGCACGCGCTCGCCGGTGCAGGAGTGTGCGCCAACGGATGCGTGTCCGCTGATGCGCGAGCCGGATCCGCGGACGGAACGCCGTCTGCCGATCTGATATCCGGTCGAGTGCTGCGTGGGGAGGGAGGAGGGCCCGCAGGCGACGGGGAGTCGATACCGTCGTCGGCGCGGTCGGCGGCGGTCGGCGCGAGCGTCGGCACCGGGAGGCGCGCGGGGCGAGCGGCCGACGCCGGGCGGGCCTGCACGGCAACGGGAGCCGAAGTCCTTGCGTGACCAGCGTGTTCCGCCGTCAACCGCGCGAAGTTGGCGAGAATCGCCGCCCCGTACTCGCTCGCGATCGACTCCGGATGGAACTGCACGCCCCACTGCGGGCGGCCGCGGTGCCGCACCCCCATGACCACGCCGTCCGCGGAGCGCGCGGTCACCTCCAGCGCATCGGGGAGCGGCTCGGCCGCGCACAGCGAGTGGTAGCGCACCGCCGTGAACCGCTGCGGCAGACCGGCGAACAATCCGGCGCCGTCGTGGTCGATCCGGTCGAGGTAGCCGTGCCGGGCCGCCGGGGCGCCCTCCACCACACCGCCCTCGGCCACCACGACGACCTGATGGCCGAGGCACACGCCGAGCAGCGGCAGGCCGGTCTCGCGGATCACCGCGGCGGAGATGCCGACGTCGCGGGCGACGTCGGGGCGGCCAGGTCCCGGCGAGATGACGATGTTGTCGAATCGGTCGAGTCGCAGCTGCCGCACCGCCTGCGCCTCGTCGTTGCGCACGACCGTCGGCTCGGTCCCATATACCTCGCTGATCAGCTGATACAGGTTGTAGGTGAACGAGTCGTAGTTGTCGATCAACAGCGTGCGCATGGTGGTCCGAACCCTACGCTCCGGCCCGATCAGGAAACTGCTGTCAGCTGCCTTCAGATTCGCGTGCGCGGTGGTGCAGAATGTGGGACATGTCTGTTGCGCAACCGGTAGGTGTGGACCGCGAGGTCGTCGATTTCGGCGTGGTCGGGAAGTGGATGACCGAACAGGGTCTGCCCGAAGGGGAGTTCGAGGCCGTCACCGAACTCGGCGGCGGCACCCAGAACATCATGCTGCGGTTCCGTCGCGGCGGCCGCGACTACGTGCTGCGGCGCGGGCCGAAGCACCTGCGGGCCAAGAGTAACGACGTCATCCGGCGTGAGGCCAGGCTGCTCGGCGCGCTGGGCGACACCGAGGTCAAGGCGCCGCGGGTGATCGCCGCCTGCACCGACGAATCCGTGCTCGGCGCCGTCTTCTACCTGATGGAGCCGATCACCGGCTTCAATCCGCAGAACGAACTTCCCGAACTGCATGCCGGCGATCCGGAGGTCCGGCGGCAGATGGGTCTGTCGGCCGTCGAGGCGATCGCCCGCCTCGGCTCGCTCGACTACCAGGCGCTCGGCCTGGCCGATTACGGCAAGCCGGAAGGCTTCCTGGAGCGGCAGGTTCCGCGCTGGATGGGCGAGCTCGAGTCCTACTCGGCCAACGAGGGCTATCCCGGCCCGGAGATCCCCGGCGTCGAGCGGGTGGGGGAGTGGCTGGACCGCAATCGGCCCGCACAGTGGACGCCCGGCATCCTGCACGGCGACTGCCACCTGGCCAACATGATGTTCTCCTACGACGGCCCCGAGGTCGCTGCCATGGTCGACTGGGAGATGTCGACCATCGGCGATCCGCTACTGGATCTGGGCTGGCAGATCGCCACCCGCCCGGTGCCGGGCACCACCGGCGCGGCGCTGGTGGGCAAGCTCGGCGCCGTCGGCGGCCTGCCGACACCGGAGGAGATGGTCGCCCACTACGCGAAGTTCTCCGAACGCGATCTGAGCGCCGTCACCTGGTACACCGTGCTCGCCTGCTTCAAGCTCGGCATCGTGCTCGAGGGCACGCACGCCAGGGCGTTCGCCGGTAAGGCGCCCAAGCAGGTCGGCGATTTCCTGCACGCCATCACCCTGGAGCTGTTCGAGCGGGCACAGGGCCTGATGGAGTAACTACCGACTCTCGCGCTTCGGATATGCCCGCACCGCTCGCTGCTGAAAACGGCTTCCAATAATAGAACGTGTTCGCGCTGTTCGCGGGTCGAGATGGATGAATTTTCCATCAGACACTAGAACGCGTTCCAGTTTTCTCGTACTGTGGGTGCAGTCACATTGAAGCACGCGAGAGGTCGACAGGAATGAAGACGAAGGGCGCGATCCTGTGGGGGATCGATCAGCCGTGGTCGGTGGAAGAAATCGAGATCGGCGACCCGGTCGCCGGCGAGGTGCAGATCCGCATGGAGACCGCGGGCATGTGCCATTCGGACCATCACATCGTCACCGGCGCGACGCCGATGCCGAGCTTCCCCGTCATGGGCGGCCACGAAGGCGCGGGCGTGATCACCAAACTCGGCCCCGGCGTGCCGAGCGACCTCCAGGTCGGCGACCACGTCATCCTGTCGTTCATCCCGGCCTGCGGTCGCTGTCCGGCCTGCGTCTCGGGCAATATGGCGCTGTGTGACCTCGGTGCGGGTCTGCTGCTCGGCCAGGCCATCAGCGACGGCACCTACCGCATCCAGGCCAGGGGCGAGAACGTCATCCCGATGTGCCTGCTCGGCACCTTCTCCCCGTACATGACGGTGCACCACACCTCCGTGGTCAAGATCGACCCGTCGATCCCGTTCGAGGTCGCCTGCCTGGTCGGCTGCGGTGTGCCCACCGGCTTCGGCTCCTCCACCCACGTCGCCAACGTCATGCCCGGTGAAACCGTGGTCATCGCGGGCATCGGCGGCGTCGGCATGAGCGCGCTGCAAGGCGCCGTGCTCTCCGGTGCCTCCAAAGTCGTTGCCATCGACCCCAACCCGTGGAAGCGGGAGCAGGCGCAGAAGTTCGGCGCCACCCACACCTACGCCAGCATGGCCGAGGCCATCATGCCCCTGATGGACGCCACCGAAGGCCGGATGGCCGAGAAGGTCATCCTCACCATGGGCGAAATGCACGGCGACTACATCGAAGAGGGCCTGATCCTCACTGCCAAGGCCGGCACCCTGGTCGTCACCTCGATGGGCCGGATGGACGCCGGCGAGGTGAAGATGAACAGCTTCCTGCTGTCGATGCTGCAGAAGACGGTGAAGGGCTGCATCTTCGGCGGCGGCAACGCCCGCCAGGACGCGCCGCGCCTGCTCTCGCTGTACAAGAGCGGCCAGCTCAACCTCGACGACATGGTGACCCGCACCTACTCCCTCGAGGAGATCAACCAGGGCTACCAGGACATGCTGGACGGCAAGAACATCCGCGGCATCATCAAGTACACCGACGCTGATAGATAATGCGTCGCCTCCGGCGCCGCGTGTTCGCGGCCCCTGGGTGTCTCGCGTCTCAGCGACCGCTGCTTGCCTTCGGCTTGCGCAGCGGTCGCTGAGACGCGAGACGGGCCGCGAACTTTGGGGCTCGGTCTCGCTTCGCTCGAAAACGGGGGTTTGGCCGACCGATGTCTCTGGTTGCGTAGCCTCGGGGCTCACCGTGGCGTGCAGTCGGCGCCGGCACTCGAATGCGTGGCGTAGGGCGTGGGATCATACGCAGCGCAGTAGCGCCTCGCGCAGATTCCGGCTGCGGACGTCGTCGAGTACCGCCATCCCGAGGCGGTTCATGACGTAGCCGAATCCGAATCCGGTGCTGGGGTCGGCGAATCCGAAGGAACCGCCGAGGCCGGTGGTGCCGTAGGCGCGTTTGTCGGATCCGAAACGGAACGCGCCCCGCGACTTACGGAAGCCGAGGTGGTAGCGGCTCTTGGTGTGCAGCACCAGATCCTCGGCGGGGACGTCGTCTGCGGTGTCGGCGAGGGCCAGCCGGTCCAGTACCGCGTCGTCGATCGGCAACGTGCCGGTGCGTCCGGCCGCGGCGCCGTAGATCGACGCGAGCGCGCGGGCCGAACCGACGCCACCGTGGCTGGCCACGCCGAGTTCGAGGAATTCACGCCGCGTGGCGCGGGCCGGAGCACCGAAACGCGGATTGGTCAGTGCCGCATAGGACAGGCCGCGCTTGGCGTAGACCTCCGCGCCGATGCGTAGCGGGATATCGCGTTCGTAGCGCAGGATGTCCAGGCCCTTGGTGGCGGACAGGACGGCGATTCGGTCCAAGCTCAGCTCGGCAGGTAGGCCGATGTAGAAATCCGAGCCGAGCGGTTTCGCGAGTTCTTCGGCGAAGAACTGGCCGATGGTGCGGCCCTTCGGATCCACCCTGCGCAGCAATTCGCCCTGGTACAGGCCGAGAGTCAACGCGTGATAGCCGTGCCGGGTGCCCGGCCGCCACGCGGGTTTCTGCGCGGCCAGGATCTCGGCCAGCGCATCGAGATCGGCGACCTGGGCCGCCTTCACCGGACGATCGAGCCCGGATAGTCCGGCCTGATGGTCGATCAGCTGACGGACGGTGATCGCGTCCTTACCGTTGACCGCGAACTCCGGCCAATACTTCGCCACGGGTTCTTCGTAGTCGAGCAAACCCTGCGACACCGCTGTCGCCAGCGCGAACGCCGCCATCCCCTTGGTCGAGGAGAACACCGGCACGATGGTGTCGCGCTCCCACTCCACGACCCGCGCCCGATCGCGATGCCCGGCCCACAGATCCACCACTGGCTTGTCACCGTCGTAGATCGCGACGGCGGCGCCGATTTCGCCGTGGTGGGTGAAATTGCGGCGGAAAGCGTCGGCGACGGGACCGAAACCGGCCGCCACGTCGCCGTGGATCGTGGGGTGCGCACTCATGGTTACTCGATGGTATCGGCGGTGGTCTCGTAGGCTCGGGTGCGTGCGTGCACTCGAGCAGATCAGCGAATGGCCGGTCCGGAATGCGGCGGCCGGTGTGGTGTTCGATGACGGTGAGACCGCCGTCGCGGGCGATACCGGCCGGGTGTTCCGGCTGGCGTCGGTCACCAAACCCCTTGCCGCCTACGCCGTGCTGATCGCGGTCGAGGAAGGCGCGATCGAACTCGACCAGCCTGCCGGTCCGCCGGGCTCGACCGTGCGCCACCTGCTGGCGCACACCTCGGGGCTGGCCTTCGACACCACCGAGGTGATGGCCGAACCGGGACAACGCCGCATCTACTCCAGCGCGGGCTTCGAAGTGCTGGCCGACTTCGTCGCCGAACAGACCGGCATCGCCTTCGACGACTACCTGCGCGACGCCGTTTTCGCGCCGCTGGGGATGACGTCGTCGGTGCTGGAGGGCTCCGCCGGTCACGCCTGCCGGTCCAGCGCCGCCGACCTGCTGCGCTTCGCCGCGGAATTGCTGCGTCCGCAGCTGATCTCGGCCGAAACCCACGCCGAGGCGACGACCGTCCAGTTCCCTGGACGCAATGGCGTTCTGCCCGGCTACGGTTCGCAACGCCCCAACGACTGGGGACTCGGATTCGAAATCCGCGATGGGAAAACCCCACATTGGACCGGGACGGCGAACTCGCCGCGAACCTATGGCCATTTCGGCCAATCCGGAACTTTTTTGTGGGTCGACCCGGAAGTCGGCTTGGCGTGTCTCGCCTTGAGCGACGAGAATTTCGGCGATTGGGCACGGGCGGTATGGCCGCCGTTCAGCGATGCGGTGATCGCGGAGGCGACACGCCGAAGCAACTCGTCCGCTAAGTAACAGGTGTAACACCGGACACTCGAGTACACTCGGGCAACGCCAGTTCGACAGGCCGTTGGGGAAGACGTTCCTCGTCGAAGCTGGAGGTGTCTGTGGTGCGCGCATCGAGTCAGTTCGCGGATGCGACGGCGGGTGTGGTCTACATCCACTCGTCGCCTGCCGCGCTGTGCCCGCACATCGAGTGGGCCCTCGCCTCTGCTCTCGGAGCCCCCGCCAAACTCCGCTGGACCGCCCAGCCGGCCGCCGCCGGCCAACTGCGGGCAACCAGCGATTGGGTCGGCCCCGTCGGCACCGCCGCGCGCATCGCTCAAGCCCTCCGCTCCTGGCCGGTGCTGAGATTCGAAGTCACCGAGGACCCCAGCGAAGGCGTGGACGGGGAGCGCTACAGCTTCGTGCCCACCCTCGGCCTCTGGCACGGGTCCACCAGCGCCAACGGCGACGTCACCATCGGCGAGATGCGGCTTCGGGTGATGCTGCAAACCGCCCGCGAACTCGACAAGTACTCCGGCTACGACCTGGCCGCCGAACTCGACCGCGCCCTCGGCACCGCCTGGGACGAAGACCTCGAGGTCTACCGCTGCGGCAGCGAGGGCGCGGAGATCACCTGGCTGCGCCGCGACGTCGGGTGAGCCGGACCGGTGCGAGCGCGCGCCGCCCGCACTGAACCGGCCCCCGCACGCTGGGCCGCACGCACCTCGTTCCCATCGATTGCTCGCGCTTGTGTATGGTTGCCGAGGTCGTCGAGCAGTGGGGAGGTGGTCGGAATCCGAGCACGCCGGGAAGCCGGATCGACCGGGAACGACGCCCAGCCGAGTCCGAGGCCGCACAACACACACCCCTCCTTATGACACACAGTCCGCTCACGTTGCCCACACGCTGGTCCCGGGTACTGCCATGGGGTATTCCGGTGGTGCTCGCGGTTGTCGTCGCCTTCTGGCTGTCGGACCAGATCTCCCGGGGTTTCATCGACCTCGAGGTCTACCGGATCGGCATCGACACCCTCCGCGACGGCGGTGACATGTACGGCGATCTGCCCGAGACCTCGTTCGGCATCGGGCTGCCGTTCATCTATCCGCCGTTCGCCGCGCTGGCGTTGTCGCCGTTCGCGTTGCTGCCGTGGGGTGCGGCGGTGGTCGGCTATTTCACGGTTTCGGTGGCCGCCCTCGCGCTGACCCTGTTCCTGGTGGCCAGGAGGATGTGGCCGTCACAGCGCGGTCTGGGGTGGTGGGCTGCGGCGACCGCACTGCCGCTGACGCTGCTGCTCGAGCCGACGGTCTCGACGCTGGACTTCGGTCAGGTGAACCTGATCCTGATGGGCTTGGTCGCGGCCGACTGCCTGCCCGAGAAGACCAAGTGGCCGCGCGGGGTGCTGGTCGGTATCGCCGCCGCGATCAAACTGACCCCGGCCGCGTTCGTGCTGTACTTCCTGGTCCGCAAGGACTACAAGGCCGCCATCACCGCCGCGGCCACCGGCGCCACGGTCACCGCGCTGGCCTTCGTGGTGCTGCCTCGTGAGTCGTTCGACTACTGGTTCGGTGGCGGCAATATGTCCGGGCTGTCCGGTTCGGTCTTCCATACCAACCAGTCGATCCAGGGTGTGCTGGCCCGGTTCGGCATCTCTGGTATCGCCTTCACCGCGCTGTGGCTGGTACTGGCCGCGGTGGCGTTGGCCGTGGTCTACGCGATCATGCGCAAGGTCGCCGACGTGCCGCCGCTGGCGCTGTTCGCGAACGCACTGCTCGCGCTGCTGGTGTCGCCGATCTCGTGGTCACACCACTGGGTGTGGGTGGCGCCGGGCCTGCTGGTCATGGTCGCTTACGCCGGCAGACTGCCGCGCAATGCCGCGATCGCCTGCTACCTGTCGACGATCGCCATCGCGTGGGTGTTCTACTACGCACCCCACGAACGTGTCCCGCAGGGCGAGGACCGCGAACTGAGCTGGTCGATCGGCCAGCACATCGTCGGCGATGCCTATGTGTGGATGGCGCTGCTGATGCTGGGCTGGATGGTTCTGGCGCGGCGGGCGCAACAACGTGCGGAACCGGAGCAGGTCATCGAACCCGACGAGGTCGTGGCCGAGCGGAGCCCCACGCTGCGGTAGTTCACGGCGGAATCGGCACGGGAGCCGGCCTTTCGGCGTGGGACCGAAACTCCTGGGCCTTCCCGGTTACGCTCTGCGGCGTGGCGATCGCATTGACGTCGAACGACGATTCGCGAGATCGAACGCACCGGCGCGACGGCCTGCGGGTGCTGCTCGTGGGGCTGGTCGCGCTGCTGCTCGGTTGCGCAGGCCCGGTGGGAGTGGCGTCGGCGCAGGACTGGGAGACGGTGCGGGAGATCGCCGCCCCGCCCACCTACGCAGGCACCGTGGACAACAGTGCCGATTGCCGGCGGGAGTACCAGACGCGCGGATTCGAGCCCGCCTCCTCCGATGGCCGCCGCCACCCGCTGTTCCTGTACTTCGTCGGCACCAATTTCGGCAAGGACCCCGAGGCGGACATCCGGGACAACATTCCCGCCGCGAACGCCGTCACCCAGGCGATGGCGCGTCGCGGCTTCGTCGCGCTCATGGTCGATTACGACAACACCGTGCTCGCGCTACTGAGCGATCACGGCAACCAGACCCGATGCCTGTTCGCCCCGCACGAACCCCGCAGCCTGCTGCGCACCGCGTGCGCGCTCGACACCGTCGACTGCGACCTCGGCATCGCGACCTGGGGGCACAGCCAAGGCGGCGCGGTCGCCCACCTGGCACCCAACCACGACCCGCGGGTACGCGCGGTGTGGACCACCGGCTACGGCGGTGATATGCCATCGAAGCTCCCGGTGAACCGCCTGCGGGTGCTGGCCGGTGAGAACGAGAACAACGGCAAGCCCGAGATCCTGAACAAGGCAGCCGGTTTCACTCCACAGGAATGCCCGGACGACGGCCGCAGCCACTGCCTGCGCGCCGATGGCAGCGGCTGGATCATCGTCCGCAAAGCCGACGTGGCGACCAGCGCCGACCACTGCTGGTTCTACCGGCACACCTGCTGGTCCGCCGAGACCTTCCTCGAACCGAGCTGGATAGACCGTGGGTCGACGAAGCCGTATGCGATCGAACCCAACGTGGAGTGGGTGGCGAAGGTCGCTCGGTCACCGCTCTGAACGGAGTGCAGCACAGCGCCGATTCCGGCATCAGGTGGGTCTGTGGCGCAGATTGCGCGTCGCCGCAGCGAGGCACGGGGCGACTGCGTGCGATCGTTGATCTTGCAGAGATCAGTCGGCGATGATGCGGGTGAACTGGCGCCAGCGGCGCTGGCGGTGCCGGAACAGGAAGGTGGCGAACTGGCGCAGGCCTAGTGCGCGCCAGCCGTCATCGATTTCGATCTCGTCGGTGTAGCGGCAGCGGTTGGCGCCGAGCGGGGTGAAGGTGAGGCGGTGGTTCCAGACGCGCACCGGGCCGCCGTGTTCGTTGGTGTAGATCTCGGTGGGCTCGAGCCGCACCACGGTCATGTGGTGGGTCCAGGCCGGGATCACCCCGAACATCCACATCCGCGCCGTCCCCGAAGCACCCGGCTCGAGCCGCTCCGGCAGGGCCAACCCTGACATCCGAATGATCGGCGCGAGAACGTATTGGAACATCTCCGGCTTCTGCGCGAGTCGCCAGGCGTCTTCGGCGGAAATGGGCAGTTCGGTCGACACCGACACTGTGCTCATGTCGCCATCCTTGCCGCACATACCGCGCAGCGCAACGACTTCCGTGCCGATCAGCGTGCGGTCAGGCTCCCGCGACCGCGCGGATGGCTTCGGCGACCGAGGCCAAGGCCATCAGTCGCACGGTATCGACAGCGGTGTCGACCTCGCCGGTGGCGGCAGCGATGAATCCGTCACCGTCGAAGCGGGTGTGCGGGGGAGTGAGCGCACGGGACAGGCCGTCATGGGCGCCTTGGGCGACGATGTGGCATCCGGTCTTGTCCAAACGGGCATTGGTGACCACGGCCCCGAGGGTGGTGTGCACACGCGATTCGGCGAACTCGAACGGCTGGTTCAACCGGGCCACCGAATCCAGCGAAATCTCGGCGGTGCCGTCGTCGATGTCACCGAAGGCATTGACCACACACAGCGCACCCACGATGAGGTCGCCCAATTGCCTTTCCGCATAGGCGATTCCGCCGGGGCGGCGCAGTTGCGGGCCACGCCAGTGGCCGACATAGGCGCCGGTACCTGCGCCGATACGGCCGCGCAGGAATTGATCGCCGCTGCTGGCGCGGGCCGCGGCGTAGCCGTGCTCGGCCGTCGGTCGCGCCGTAGGATCGCCGGCACCCAGGTCGAATAGCGCCAAGGTGGGCACGATGGGGACTCTGCCGCCGGGTGTCGGCACACCTCGTCCACGTTCTTCGAGGTAGCGCATCACGCCATCGGCGGCGGCGAGCCCGAAAGCCGAACCCCCGGTCAGCACAATGGCATCCACCGTGACGACGGTCTTGTCCGGAGCCAACGCATCCAGTTCCCGACTGGCCGGAGCCCCACCACGCACCTCGCAGGACGCTGTCGTCCCCTCCGGAAGCACGAGAACGGTACAGCCGGTTTCTCCGATCGGGTCCGACCAGTGGCCCACACTCACACCCGTAACGCTGATCGTCATCCACGCCCCCGCTTCCTGTCGGCGCACCATGCCCGCCGGCCGATCGCTTCGTTCGATCATGACACGACCGATTGCGCTCTTCACATGGCGCTCCCAGAATCCCGGCCGAATACCAGACGACGGGGCGGACGATCAGAGCCCGGCCACGCGCCGCGGCCGGCGGCGAACCGAGCCCGACTCCGCCGGCCCGCCGCGTGGACCAGCAGATCGTGCGCGACGACCAGCGCGGCGAGGTTGTCGGGCTGGTGCGGTCCGGCCTGGCAAGCTACCGGGAGGACCTGTGACAAGTTGTGGGCGCAGAGGGGTTCGAACCCCCGACCGCTGGTGTGTAAAACCAGAGCTCTACCACTGAGCTATACGCCCGGGCGCTGCCGGTGAACTACCGGCGGCGACGGGTTATGAATCTAGCGCGGCGAGCGCTTTCTCCCAAGCTGCCTGGTCACGGGGCTCGCCGGGGGCGTTCATTTCCGCGAAACGGATGTAGCCGTCCTTGTCGACGACGAAGGTGCCGCGGTTGGGGTAGCCGGATTTCTCGTTGAACACGCCGTAGGTCTGGGCGACGGCGCCGTGCGGCCAGAAATCGGACAGCAGCGGGAAGGTGTAGCCCTGTTCGGCGGCCCAGATCTTGTGGGTGGGCGGCGGGCCGACGGAGATCGCGATGATCTCGGCGTCGTCGTTCTGGAACTTGGGCAGCTCGTCGCGCACCTTGCACAGCTCGCCCTGGCAGATGCCGGTGAACGCCAGCGGGAAGAACACCACGAGCACGTTCTTCTTGCCGCGGAAGTCCGACAGGCTGACTTCCTGGTTGTTCTGATCCTTCAGCGTGAAGTCCGGCGCGAGGGTGCCTACCTCGAGTGGCATCGCTGATCCTCCATCATGTCGGGCCCGGCCGGGCGGCGCGTACACATCGCCCGGCCGCAACCTTAGGTGAAACGCCGGTCAGCGCTGTTTGGAGGGTGCCTTCGGCTGGACCAGGCGGCTGCCCGCCCAATCACCGAGGCTGATGGCCGAGGTCTGAGTCAGGCCCGCGGTGGGGGCTGCCTCGGCGATCTCGCTGGGATCGACATGTCCGGGCTGGCCGGTCTTGGGGGTGAGCACCCAGATGAAACCGTCGTCGGCGAGCGGTCCGATCGCCTCCATCAGCTCGTCGACCAGGTCGCCGTCACCGTCACGCCACCACAGCAGCACGACGTCGATGACCTCGTCGGAATCCTCGTCCAGCAGTTCCGTTCCGATGGTTTCCTCGACGTCGGCCCGAAGGTCGTCGTTGGTGTCCTCGTCCCAGCCCAGCTCCTGGACGACCAAGCCGTGGGTGATGCCAAGCTTCTGAGCGAAATTCTGCGCGTCCGCCGCGGCGACCACGGTGGTGTCCTCCTCAATATGCCGACTACAGGTAGGTGCAAGCGAACATGGTTATCGGCCGCAACGCAAGCCGATCCGATGAATTGGCCATCGGATGTCGCGGGAATTCGAGCTCGATCAGCGTGCCGAGCAGTCGTCGCGTACCGCGTTGCGTGCGTCGTTGACGCGGCGGCTGGCGTCGTTGAGCGGGCCGACCGGCGCGGTGTAGTGCATACCCCTGGTGGCCTGCGCCAACGCCCGCGCCGCATTGACGTACTCGGTGAGCTTGTTCTTCAGGTCCGCAGGCAGATCGTCCTTGGCGGCGTTGACGCCGGCCTCGACCTTGTTGGCGGCGTCTTCCAGGGTGTTCGCGGCGGTATCGCGTTTGGCGTCGTAATCGGGGGCGTTCGAGTCGTGCGCGTCGACGAACTCGTTGTATTTGCTGACCCCGACACCGGTGATGACGGGGAACTGCCCGCAGTTGTCGGCGATGGCCTTGGCCTGCGCCGCGGCCTTGCGTGAGGAGGTCGCCGCCGCCGAGGACGACGCCGCGTAGGTCTTGTAGGCCGACAGGTCGGCGGCATTGGGCGCGGCGGTGCCGTCCACGCTGTTCGAGCAGCCCGCGATCGTCGCTCCCGCGATCAGCGCTGCGGCCGCGCACACCAGCCCGACCCCGCGTGGGTCCAGCAGTTTCATCGTCCTCCCCGCTCTCATTTCTCGTGTCCGATCGATATCCGGGCAGCCCCCGAACACCGGTCCACACCGGAAACTGCCGAGTAACCCGTCGAGGAGAAACCGTACTGGATTTGTGGCTGACATGATGACCTGGGACGCATCCTCGGCAAGGATGGAGGGTGCGCCCGGACTTTCGTAAACGGGTGGTCCGCCCACCAGAGTGGCCGCCCGGGGAAACAGACGCCATCAGCTTGTCCGCCCCATGTACGAGGAGCAGATTTGACCGACCTGATCCACTCTTCCGCTCCAGCGCAACCCGCTGTACCCGATTCCACGCCGCCCGGTGCCCGCGACGCGAACGGATCGTCCGCCGGCCGTCAGACCGGCGAACGGGTCCGGGTGATCCGCGAAGGCGTGGCGTCCTACCTGCCCGATATCGATCCCGAGGAGACCAGCGAATGGCTGGAATCCTTCGACGACATGCTCGACCGGGAGGGCCCGGGGCGTGCGCGCTATCTGATGCTGCGTCTGCTCGAGCGTGCCGGTGAGCGCCGGGTGTCCATTCCCGCGCTGACCTCGACCGATTACGTCAACACCATTCCCACCGAGAACGAGCCGTGGTTCCCCGGCGACGAGGAGGTGGAGCGCCGCTATCGCGCCTGGATTCGCTGGAATGCGGCGATCATGGTGCATCGCGCGCAGCGCCCCGGTATCGGCGTCGGCGGACATATTTCGACCTATGCGTCGTCGGCGGCGCTGTACGAGGTCGGTTTCAATCATTTCTTCCGCGGTAAGGACCATCCCGGCGGCGGCGATTCGATTTTCATCCAGGGTCACGCCTCGCCGGGTATCTACGCCCGCGCGTTCCTGGAAGGCCGGCTGACCGCCGACCAGATGGACGGATTCCGCCAGGAGTACAGCCATGGCGGGCCGGGCAAGGGCCTGCCCTCGTATCCGCATCCGCGTCTGCTCGACAACTTCTGGGAATTCCCGACGGTGTCGATGGGCCTCGGTCCGATGAACGCGATCTACCAGGCGCGTTTCAATCATTACCTGCATGATCGCGGCATCAAGGACACCTCCGATCAGCATGTGTGGGCCTTCCTCGGCGACGGCGAGATGGACGAGCCGGAATCGCGCGGGCTCATCCAGGTCGCGGCGAACGAGGGCCTGGACAACCTGACCTTCGTCATCAACTGCAACCTGCAACGCCTGGACGGCCCGGTGCGCGGCAACGGCAAGATCATCCAGGAGCTGGAGTCGTTCTTCCGCGGTGCGGGCTGGAACGTCATCAAGGTGATCTGGGGCCGGGAGTGGGACGCGCTGCTGGGCGCCGACCGCGATGGCGCGCTGGTGAACCTGATGAACACCACGCCCGACGGTGATTACCAGACCTACAAGGCCAATGACGGCGCCTACGTGCGCGATCACTTCTTCGGCCGCGACCCGCGCACCAAGGCACTGGTGGCGGATCTGTCGGATCAGGAGATCTGGAACCTCAAGCGCGGTGGTCACGATTACCGCAAGGTCTACGCCGCCTACGCCGCGGCGATGGCGCACAAGGGCCAGCCGACGGTGATCCTGGCCAAGACCATCAAGGGCTACACCCTCGGCAAGCACTTCGAGGGCCGCAACGCCACCCACCAGATGAAGAAGCTGACGTTGCAGGACCTCAAGGATTTCCGCGACCTGCAGCGCATCCCGATCAGCGATGCCGAGCTGGAGAAGGATCCGTACCTGCCGCCGTACTACCACCCCGGTATGGAGGCCCGCGAGATCCAGTACATGCTGGACCGGCGTAAGGCGCTGGGCGGGTTCCTGCCGGAGCGGCGCACCACGGCGAAACCGCTGAAGCTGCCCGGTGACGAGGCCTACCGTTCGGTGCGCAAGGGCTCGGGCAAGCAGAACGTCGCCACCACGATGGCGCTGGTGCGCCTGATGAAGGAACTGTTGCGGGACAAGGAGATCGGCAAGCGAATCGTGCCGATCATCCCCGACGAGGCCCGCACCTTCGGCATGGACTCGTGGTTCCCGTCGCTGAAGATCTACAACCGCAACGGCCAGCTCTACACCTCGGTCGACGCGGAACTGATGCTCGCCTACAAGGAGAGCACCGTCGGCCAGATCCTGCACGAGGGCATCAACGAGGCCGGTTCCACCGCGTCGTTCACCGCGGCGGGCACCTCGTACGCCACCCACGGCGAGCCGATGATCCCGCTCTACATCTTCTATTCGATGTTCGGGTTCCAGCGCACCGGTGACGGCCTGTGGGCGGCCGCCGATCAGCTGGCCCGCGGGTTCGTGCTCGGCGCCACCGCCGGTCGCACCACGCTCACCGGCGAGGGCCTGCAACACAACGACGGGCATTCGCTGCTGCTGGCCGCGACCAATCCGGCGGTGGTCACCTACGATCCGGCGTTCGCCTTCGAGATCGCCCATATCGTGCGTGACGGCCTGCGCCGGATGTACGGCGGCGGCAAGCCCGACGCCGGTCCGTACGCGGTGCCCGGCACCGAATCGCACACCCGCGACGAGGCCGATGTGTTCGGCGGCGAGAACGTCTTCTACTACATCACCCTGTACAACGAGCCGTACCAGCAGCCGGCCGAGCCGGACAACCTGGACGTGGCGGGTCTGCTCAAGGGCATCTACCTGTACAAGCCGGGTGCCGACGGCGATGTTCGCGCCCAGATCCTGGTCTCCGGCGTCACCGTGCCGGACGGGCTGCGCGCACAGGAGCTGCTCGCCGAGTGGGGTGTGGCCGCCGACGTGTGGTCGGTGACGTCGTGGGGTGAGCTGCGCAAGGAAGCGCTGGCCAAGGAGATCGCGGCGCTGCGCGCGCCCGGCACCGAGGCGGCCGTGCCGTACGTCACCGAGGCGCTCTCACGTGTCCAGGGCCCCTACATCGCGGCCACCGACTGGATGCGTGCGGTGCCCGATCAGGTGCGCCAGTGGGTGCCGGGCGAGTTCGTCACCCTCGGCACCGACGGTTTCGGCTTCTCCGACACGCGTCCGGCCGCACGCCGGGTGTTCAATGTCGACGCCGAATCCATCGCCGTGGCGGCGCTCGAAGCCCTGGTGCGGGCGGGCAAGGTCGAGCGGTCCGTGCTCGCCGAGGCGGCACAGCGCTACCGCATCGACGACGTCGACGCCGCGCCGAAGCCGGTGGCGGGCGCGGACGGGGAAACCGAATAGCGCACCATTAGAGCGTGGATCGAAAACCGCCGCGGCCGCGCCGGATCTCCGACGGCTCCTCCGAGCACGAGGTGTATCTGCCGACCGGCGCGCTCTCACCGAACCGGCAGACCCGCGACCCGCTCCCGGACACGCTGCTCAAACGTGTGAAGCAGTTCTCGGGGCGACTGTCCACCGAGGCCGTCGGGTCGATGCAGGACAGGTTGCCGTTCTTCGCCGATCTGGACGCCGCGCAACGCGCCGGCGTCCAGATGCTGGTGCAGACCGCGGTGGTGAACTTCCTCGAGTGGTTGCAGGATCCCGACAGCGATATCCGGTTCAGCCTGGACGCCTTCCAGGTGATTCCGCAGGATCTGGCGCGGCGGCTGACGCTGCGCCAGACCGTGGACATGGTCCGGGTGGCCATGGAGTTCTTCGAACAGTGGCTGCCCGCGCTGGCACGCAACGACCGGCAGCTGGTGGCGCTGACCGAGGCGGTGCTGCGATACGGGCGTGAGCTCGGCTTCGCGGCCGCCTCGGTGTACGCCAGCGCGGCCGAGTCCCGTGGCGCGTGGGATACCCGGCTGGAGGCGCTGGTCGTCGACGCGGTGGTGCGCGGTGACACCGGCCCGGACATGCTGTCGCGGGCCGCCACGCTCAACTGGGACGCCACCGCGCCCGCCACCGTGCTCGTGGGGACCCCGCCGCGGGATCAGGGCGTCTCGGTGGTCGGTGGGGTGCACACCATCGCCGCCCGGCACGGACGCGCGGCGCTGGCGGTGGTGCAGGGTTCCCGGCTGGTGATGGTGGTCAGCGGGCATCTCGACGACACCGCGCAGGTGTCGTCGTTCCTGTCGGACCTGTTGAACGAGGTGTTCTCCGACGGTCCGGTGGTGATCGGGCCGACCACGCGCACCCTGGGCGCCGCGCACGCCAGCGCGCTGGAGGCGCTGGCCGGTATGGAGGCGGTGATCGGCTGGCGGGGTGCCCCGCGACCGGTGCACGCCTCGGAATTGCTCCCGGAACGGGCGCTGCTGGGGGACCGAGCTGCGATCGACGCCTTGAACGAGTATCTTGTCCTACCGTTGGCCGCGGCCGGATCGGCGCTGGCGGACACTCTCGATGCCTATCTGGATTGTGGTGGAGCCGTCGAGACGTGTGCCCGTCAGCTGTACGTCCATCCAAATACCGTTCGCTACCGCCTCAAACGAATCGGTGAAATCACCGGGCGCGATCCGCTCAATCCGCGTGATGCGTACGTGCTCAGGATTGCCGCCACAGTAGGTCGTTTGACACGAACTCGTAACGAATCGTCAACACCAGCACCTGAGGCCACTTACGTCTCGACCGACGGAGATGGGCTGTAACGCGATCGGCGGCTGCGTCGATCCGGACGAGCCACGTGGCGTTTTGTGGAGTTCACACAAAACGGGTCGGCAAGCTTCATTCGCGTCGACATCTCCCGAGAGCCGCCTCACAGTGTTCTCTTAGAGATGTGATCGCGTTGTTCGCCCCTGGACAGGGCTCCCAGACACCCGGCATGCTCGCGCCTTGGCTCGACCTCCCCGGCGCGCATGACCGTCTCGCGCTGTGGTCGAAGGCCTCCGGTCTGGACCTGGTTCGTCTCGGCACCACCGCGACGGCCGAAGAGATCACCGACACCGCGGTGACCCAGCCGCTGGTCGTCGCCGCCGCGCTGCTCGCTTTCGCCGAAATCGACACCGAAACGCTCCCGGCCGATACCATCGTCGCCGGACACTCGGTCGGCGAACTCGCCGCCGCCGCCGTCGCCGGAGTCATCTCCGCCGACGACGCGGTCACCCTGGCCGCCATCCGCGGTGCGGAAATGGCCAAGGCGTGCGCGCTCGAGCCGACCGGAATGTCCGCCGTGCTCGGTGGCGACGAAGCCGCCGTGCTCGACCGGCTCGCGGAACTCGACCTCGTCCCGGCCAACCGCAACGCGGTCGGCCAGATCGTGGCCGCGGGCGCCCTGGACGCTCTCGCCGAGCTCGCCGCGAACCCACCGGAAAAGGCCAGGGTTCGCGCGCTGCCCGTCGCGGGCGCGTTCCACACCGCGTACATGGCTCCGGCCCAGGACGCGGTCACCGCAGCTGTGGCGAAGATCGTGCCCAACGAGCCGACCCGGACGTTGCTGTCGAACTTCGACGGCAAGCCGGTCGCCTCGGGTCAGGACGCGGTCGATAAGCTCGCCGCGCAGGTCACCCGGCCCGTCCGGTGGGACCTGTGCACCGAGACGGTCCGGCAGGCCGGCGTTTCGGCAGTGGTGGAGCTGCCGCCGGCGGGCACCCTCGTCGGGATTGCCAAACGGGAACTGAAGGGCACGCCCAATCTTGCGCTGAAGACCCCCGCTGACCTCCCCACCTTGGCCGAGCTCACCAGCTCCGGCTAGCTTTCCACCCGCGATCGTGCTTCGACGATGAAGCCCGGTCGTGACCGAGTAGGCGTAACTTTCCGCCCGCTCGATCCGAAGAAAAACAGTGAAGCCCTACACAGTAACAAGAAGGGAGCCACCAAAGTGGCCGCTCTGACCCAGGAACAAATCGTCGAGGAACTCGGCAAGATCATCGAAGAGGTGACCGGTATCGAGCCCTCCGAGGTGACGATCGAGAAGTCCTTCGTCGATGACCTGGACATCGACTCGCTGTCCATGGTCGAGATCGCGGTGCAGACCGAGGACAAGTACGGCGTGAAGATCCCGGACGAGGATCTGGCCAGCCTGAAGACGGTCGGCGACGCCGTCTCCTACATCCAGAAGCTCGAGGCGGAGAACGCTGACGCCGCCGCGGAGCTCAAGGCCAAGTTCGACAACGCCGAGTAGGGCCGACACCGTGACCACTCCTTCCACCTTGAACGGGAACTTCCCCAACGTCGTCGTAACGAGCCTGGCGGCGACCACGTCGATCGCGGGCGACGTCGATGCGACGTGGAAGGGACTCCTCAACGGCGAGAGCGGCATCGACGTTCTCGAGGATTCCTTCGTCGAGGAATACGACCTTCCGGTCCGCATCGGCGGTCACCTGAAGGTTTCGCCGGACACCCTGCTCAGCCGGGTCGAGATCCGGCGCATGGCCTACGTCGAGCGGCTCGCGACCGTGCTCGGTCGCGAGGTATGGCGCAACGCGGGCAGCCCCGAGGTCGATCCCGACCGGCTGGGTGTGGCCATCGGCACCGGGCTCGGTGGCGGTGACGCACTCATCGATTCGGTGGACAAGCTGAAGAACGGTGGCTATCGCAAGATCTCGCCGCTGGCTGTTCAGATGGTCATGCCGAACGGCCCGTCAGCCGTCGTCGGTCTCGAGCTGAAGGCCAGGGCGGGAGTGGTCACTCCGGTCTCGGCGTGCTCGTCGGGGTCGGAAGCCATCGCCAACGCGTGGCGGATGATCGTCATGGGCGATGCCGACATCGTCGTCACCGGTGGTGTCGAGGGCTACATCGACTCGGTGCCGATCGCCGCGTTCTCCATGATGCGCGCGATGAGCACCCGCAACGACGATCCGAAGGGCGCTTCGCGTCCGTTCGACAAGGATCGCGACGGGTTCGTCTTCGGTGAGGCCGGTGCGCTCATGGTCATCGAGACCGAGGAGCACGCCAAGGCGCGTGGGGCCACCATCCACGCTCGCCTGCTCGGCGCCGGCATCACCTCCGACGGCTTCCACCTGGTCGCGCCCGATCCCGAGGGCACCGGCGCCGCGCGCGCCATGACCAGGGCGATGCAGACCGCGGGTCTGTCCGCCAAGGACATCACCCACATCAACGCCCACGCGACTGCCACCCCCATCGGTGACACCGCGGAGGCCAGGGCGATCAACAAGGCCGTGGGCAACCACGCCTCGGTGTACGCGCCCAAATCAGCACTGGGTCACTCGATCGGCGCCGT
This sequence comes from Nocardia cyriacigeorgica, assembly GCF_005863245.1. Lineage (GTDB taxonomy): Bacteria > Actinomycetota > Actinomycetes > Mycobacteriales > Mycobacteriaceae > Nocardia > Nocardia cyriacigeorgica_C. The sequence goes on from NZ_VBUT01000002.1 coordinate 147,195, forward strand.
CGGCGCCCTCGAGTCGGTGCTCACCGTGCTCAGCATCCGGGACGGCATCGTCCCGCCGACGCTGAACCTGGAGAACCAGGATCCCGAGATCGATCTCGATGTGGTGAAGGGCGAAGCCCGCCGCCAGGAAATCGAATACGCGATCAACAACTCCTTCGGATTCGGTGGGCACAATGTCGCGCTCGCCTTCGGCCGGGCCTGACCCAGACCCGTCCGACTGCTCAACGAACCCGGTGGGGGTTGGCCAACTGAATGGCTCGACCCCCGCCGGGCCCTCGACATCCGCAGCTGCGATCGCGGCCGCCAATCATTGAGGAGAGAACGCGATGACTATCTTGGCACCCGCGTATCAGCAGGACACCGCCACAGATCCGCGTGACCCGCTGGGCAGACTCCAGCGCTTCTTCGATCCAGGAACCATTCTTCCCCTCCATCCGCGCGACAAGTCCGGCGTGCTGGCGGCGATCGGTGAGGTCGACGGTGTACGCACCGTGGCCTACTGCTCGGATGCCACCGTCATGGGTGGCGCGATGGGTGTCGAGGGCTGCAAGCACATCGTCGACGCGATCGACACCGCCATCGACTCCGGCATTCCGGTGGTCGGGCTGTGGCATTCCGGTGGTGCCCGGCTGGCCGAGGGTGTCGAGGCCCTGCACGCGGTCGGCCTGGTGTTCGAGGCCATGGTCCGCGCCTCCGGTCAGGTGCCGCAGATCTCGGTGGTGCTCGGTTTCGCCGCCGGCGGCGCCGCCTACGGTCCGGCGCTGACCGACATCGTCATCATGGCGCCGGAGGGCCGGGTCTTCGTGACCGGCCCGGACGTGGTGCGCAGTGTCACCGGTGAGCAGGTCGACATGGCCACCCTCGGCGGCCCGGAGACCCACGGCAAGAAGTCCGGCGTCACCCACATCGTGGCCGACGACGAGGCCGACGCCATGCACCGCGCACGCCGGCTGGTGTCGATGTTCGCCGAGCAGGGCGAATTCGATATGGTCGCCGCCGAGCACGGCAATGTGGATCTCAAGGCGATGCTGCCGGAGTCGGCCAAGCGCGCCTACGACGTCAAGCCGCTGGTGCACGAGCTGCTCGACAATGTCGACGGCGAGTCCAGCTTCGAGGAATTGCAGGGCGGCTACGCACGCTCGATGGTGACCGGTCTCGGTCGTCTGGGTGGGCGCACCGTTGGCGTGCTGGCCAACAACCCGCTGCGGCTGGGTGGGTGCCTGAACTCCGAGAGCGCCGAGAAGGCGGCCCGGTTCGTCCGGCTGTGCGACGCGTTCGGCATCCCGCTGGTCGTCATCACCGACGTCCCCGGTTACCTGCCCGGCGTCAGCCAGGAGTGGGAAGGCGTGGTGCGGCGCGGCGCGAAGCTGCTGCACGCGTTCGCCGAGGCCCGGGTCCCGCGCGTCACGCTGGTCACCCGCAAGATCTACGGCGGCGCCTACATCGCGATGAATGCCCGTTCGCTGGGCGCGACCGCGGTGTACGCCTGGCCGGGCTCCGAGGTGGCCGTGATGGGTGCCAAGGCCGCGGTCGGCATCCTGCACAAGAAGGCGCTGGCCGCCGCCCCCGAGGAAGAGCGTGAGGCGCTGCACGAACGGCTCACCGCCGAACACGAGGCCATCGCGGGCGGCGTCGAGCGCGCCCTCGCCATCGGGGTGGTGGACGAGGTGATCGACCCGGCCAAGACCCGCAGCGTCATCGCGGCGGCGCTGGCCGCGGCGCCGGCGCGCGCGAGCCATCACAAGAACATTCCGCTGTGATCGGCTGAGAACGGCAGACGACGAACAGGCCCCGGAGCGTTCCGGGGCCTGTTCGCGTTGTGCGGGAAGAGTATTCGAGGCCCGGCGCGGGCTCGGTGGACTCGCTTCCAGCGCGGTGCGCTAGCTGCTCGGGCGGACCCCGACCATGGGCAGCAGGGTGCGGCGGGAGAACTCGCGGGCGGCGTCTTCGTCGTCGAGCGGGATGAGCCCGTCGGGGGTCAGCGCGAGCGACTGCGCCAGGCGGGCCATGATTTCGGCGACCAGGTCGGCGTCGAAATCGGCGGCGGCCTCGGCGTCGCGCAGTTCGCGCAGCTTGCCGGCCAGGTAGGTGCGGCCGACGGCGAGCACCGGGCCCGCCTCCGTGGTGAGCCGGGGCAGGATCAACTCCGGTTCCGTGCGCAAGAGCCTGCGCAGCAGTTCATTGCCCGCGATGGCGGCGATGAAGGCGACGAAGATCTCCACCAGCTGGTTCTCGGTGCCCTCGACGGTGCGCACCCTGGCGTCGATATCGGCGACGAACCGTTGCGCCTCACGCACACTCACCGCCTCGACCAGATCGTTCTTCGATTCGAAACGACGGTAGAGGGTGGCGGGGCTGATGCCGGCGCGGCGGGCGATCTCGCCCATGCTGGTGCGCTTGATCCCGAAATCCAGGAACGCCGACAGCGCGCTTTCCAGCAGCGCTTCGCTGTCGGCGGCCGGCTTGTCGAGGATGCGCTGCAAGATGGGCGGGACGGTCGGCATCGAGTCTCCACGGGGACGGCGCACGGCATCACGGCCGTCGCGGCGGTGCTTCGTTGCCGCAATTATGCGCCGGTGCTCGACGCCGGGTCGCTCAGTGCCGCGGCAGGTCGAATTCGGCCATTTCCTTTTCGATCGCGTTGGCCGCGAAATCCACCCCACTGGAACGTAATTCGTGCACGCGCCGCTGGAGCGCCTCGATACCGCCTGGCTGGGCCGCGATATCGGCCACACTGATCCGCCCCTTAGGCCGGTGCATACTGGACTGCTTGTACGCCACGGACTTACCTCCTGCTCGCCAGCGCGCCACACCCTGGGTCTCGCCGGAACACCATGACCGAACCGATGATCGGTGGGGTCGGTGGGGGAGCCCGATCTGGGCGGGCGCACTGCCAAAAATGCTAGCAGCGGATCCTACTGGACGCTTGATCGGTGTGGCACGTATCACAGCACCTTCGCGTTGCGATGTGTGCCGCTGTGGTGCAAGTAGGCGAGCGCATTCAGGCGAATGCCATTCTGCTGATCTTCGGTGAGTTCACGGCGTACCTTGCCGGGGACGCCGGCGACCAGAGAACCCGGCGGGATCTGCGCGCCCTCGGGGATCAGCGCATTGGCCGCAATCAGGCTGCCCGCCCCGATGACCGCACCGTTGAGAACGGTGGCGCCCATGCCGATCAACACATCGTCTTCCACGGTGCAGCCGTGCAGGATCGCGTTGTGTCCCACCGAGACTCCGGTGCCGACGACGACCGGGAAGCCGGGATCGGTGTGCACCGCGCAGCCGTCCTGGATATTGCTGCGCGCTCCGATGGTGATCTGTTCGCCGTCGCCGCGCAGCACGGCGTTGTACCAGATGCTCGCTTCGGCCCCGATGTGCACTTTGCCGATCAGGGTGGCGTTGACCGCGATGAAGGCGGTCTCGTCGACCTCGGGGGCGATCCCGTCGATTTCAATCCTCATGCCGAGCAACTTAGCGGGTCGATAGCGGATGCCCGCGGCCGCAGCGGGGCCCGATGGTGTTGTTCGGGGTCGGCCGGCAGTGGAGGCGGGGCCGTCCCCATCTGGACGACATGATCAGAATCGGCGCGAGCGGACACCGGGTTGCCAGCAGGTTGCGACACCCGTGCGGGGTTCATGGCACGCGGGCAGCATCTGGGCCACGATGGCTGTATGAGGATCGGTGTGCCGGGGGAGGTCAAGGAGCAGGAGTTCCGGGTGGCCCTGACGCCTGCGGGCGCCGCGGACCTCGTCGGGCGCGGGCACGAGGTATCGGTGCAGGCCGGGGCGGGTGTGGGGTCGGGATTTCCCGATGCCGACTACGTCGCGGCCGGGGCTCGGATGGTGCCCGACGCCGACGCGGTATGGGCGTCGGCGGAGCTGGTGTTGAAGGTGAAGGAACCGATCGCGCAGGAGTATCACCGGCTGCGCGACGGGCAGGTGCTGTTCACCTACCTGCATCTGGCGGCCTCGCGCGAATGTACCGACGCGATCCTGCGCTCGGGGACCACCGCGATCGCTTACGAGACGGTGCGCGCACCTGATGGCACTCTGCCGTTGCTTGCGCCCATGAGCGAGGTCGCGGGCAAGCTGGCCACTCAGGTCGGCGCCTACCACCTCATGGCGCCGCTGGGCGGTGCGGGCGTGTTGCTGGGTGGTGTGCCGGGGGTGCGGCCGGCCGATGTGGTGGTGCTCGGCGGGGGTGTCGCGGGCACCAATGCGGCGACGGTCGCGGCCGGAATGGGGGCGCGGGTCAGCGTTCTCGACACCAACCTGAACCGGCTGCGCGCACTGGACGACCGGTTCGGTGGACGGCTCACCACCATCGCCTCCAATGCCGCCGAAGTCGAACGGGCCGTGCTCGCCGCCGATCTGGTGATCGGCTCGGTGCTGGTGCCGGGGGCGCGGGCGCCGAAACTGGTCTCGCGCGAGCTGGTCGCGGGCATGCGGCCCGGCTCGGTCCTGGTCGACGTCGCCATCGACCAGGGCGGCTGCTTCGCCGGTTCACATCCCACCACGCACGCGAATCCCACCTTCCGCGTGGCGAATTCGCTCTACTACTGCGTGGCGAATATGCCGGGCGCGGTCCCGCACACCGCGACCGTCGCCCTCACCAACGCCACGCTGCCTTACGTCCGGGCTATCGCCGCCGATGGCTGGCAGGCGGCCTGCGCTGCCGATCCGGGGCTCGCCCATGGGCTCACTGCGGACGCTGGGCGGTTGTTGTCACCGGAAGTGGCGGCGGCGCATGGGTATTCGACGGTTCGCCGAGTGGGGCTCGCTGGTTGATGTGCTGTGCCGCCGTCGGCTCAGGTCGGTCGCCCGGCGAGCGCCGCAAGGCGGCTCGGCGTAGCCGGTAACGCCCGGACTACAGCCGGTGCGGCTGCTCACCGCTGCCGCGCACCGGCATCACAGGTGTTGCGACTGCCTCTGCTCGGCGGCCCTTCCGAGGCGGTCTCAGTCCGTCGCTACCGGACCATCTTCTTGCGAATCGTTCAGGAACCACGGTTCGCCCGAGTCGGGGATGTCGTGCAGCTTGTCCGGGTTGCGGACGACGTCGATCGCGGTGATGCGGCCGGCGTCGACGGTGAAGGAGAAGACACCGGTGTGCGTGCCGTCGAAGACCACCAGGCCCGGGCGGCCGTTGACCAGCACCTTGCGGCCCCACGAGCGCGCCGACGGCGAGCTGTACCAGCCGAGCAGAAGTTTGGCGATGAGTTCGGCGCCGGTGACGGGCTTGCGCACGGCGGGCACCTTGCCGCCGCCGTCGGCGGTCAGGGTGACGCCGGTGTCGAGCACGCCGAGCAGGGCGCTCATATCGCCGGACCGCCACGCGAGGGCGAACGCCGACACCACTTTCTCGTGCTCGTCCGGCGAGGCCGGGAAGCGCGGGGTGCCGTCTTCGACGCGTTTGCGGGCGCGGGAGGCGAGTTGACGCACCGCGGCGGGGGTCCGGCCGACCACCTCGGCGACCTCGGGTCCGGACATGCCGAACACATCCTGGAGGACGAAGGCGGTGCGTTCGGCCGGAGACAGCGATTCGAGCACCACCAGCAGCGCCATCGTCACGCGTTCGTCCTGGCTGACCTTGTCGGCCGGATCGTCCCAGTCCACCACGGTCGGCTCGGGCAGCCATTCGCCGACGTACTGCTCGCGCCGCACCCGCGCCGAACCCAGGTAGTCCAGTGCCAGCCGGCCGGTCACCGTGCTCAGCCAGGCTCGCAGATTCTCGATCTCGCCGACGTCACCGGATTCGTGCTGGCGCTGCAACCGCAGCCACGCCTCCTGCACCACATCCTCGGCGTCGGTGATACTGCCGAGCGTGCTGTAGGCGAGCCTGCGCAGGTAGGGCCGGTGTTCCTCGAACCGCCGGGCCAGCTCGGCCTGATCGATGCGCTCGCCGCGGTTGTCGATACTCACTGCGCTTCCGTCCTCGTCTGCGGCCCGGGTGCCGGGCGGTTCGGTTCCTGTCGTCGAGGTGACGACGCGGGCCGGTCGAGTGTGACATCCGCCCGGCAGGGATGGGCCTACAGCGTTTTCTGGTGCGCGATTTCTTCCGCAGACCGCGATCTCGGGAGCCGCACCGGTGGGAGCCCGAATGTGGGGTGCAGCGGCATCTGTGGGGTCGGACCTCAGCCGACAGCGCCCAGGCACTGTGCGGGGCGCCGGGTCCGCATGGTCCGCGCCACCGGTACGAGTGGTTGTTCGACAGTGCCTCGTAATCCTCGTCGCGAGGATTGCTGCCGTCTTCGCCCACGATCAGATCCCGGATCGGGATCACGCCCGGCGCCGACCCGGGGACGGTGGATATCCGGCCGCGGTGACCTGGTGGATCGGTCACAGTCCGCGCTGGTTAGGGTCGCGGGGTGGGTAGGGCTGGGTCGAGGGCGGCGGGGTTGCTGCTGGGGTTCGCGCTGGACCGGGTGTTCGGCGACCCACGCCGCTGGCATCCGGTGGCCGGGTTCGGTTCGGCGGCACTGGCGGTGGAATCGGTGACCTACGCGGATCGGCGGGCCGCCGGGGTGGTGCATGAGGCGGTGCTCGTCGGCGCGGTGACCGGCGCGGGGGTGGTACTGGCGCGTGGGGGAGTCGTCACGACGGCGCTGGCGACGTGGACGGTGCTCGGCGGACGCAGCCTGGCGCGGACCGGGCGGCAGATGGCCGAACTGCTCGAATCCGGCGATATCGCGGGCGCGCGGGCGCTGCTGCCGTCACTGTGCGGGCGTGACCCGGAAGCGCTCGACGCCGACGGACTCGCCCGCGCGGCCCTGGAATCCATCGCGGAGAACACCTCCGACGCGACCGTCGCGCCGTTGTTCTGGGGCGCCGTGGCCGGGGTTCCCGGGCTGCTCGGCTACCGCGCGATCAACACCCTCGACGCGATGATCGGCTACCGCAACGACCGCTATCACCGCTTCGGCTGGGCTGCCGCCCGCACCGACGACGTCGCCAACCTTGCGCCCGCCCGGCTCACCGGCCTGCTCACCGTGGCGCTCGCACCGCTGATCGGCGGGCGACCCGCGCGCTCCTGGCGGGCGTGGCGCCGCGACGCCGCCGACCACCCCAGTCCGAACGCGGGCGTGGTCGAAGCGTCCATGGCGGGCGCGCTCGGTGTCCGTCTCGGCGGGACCACCCACTACCGGCACGGCATCGAGCAGCGGCCCGTCCTCGGTGACGGTCCGGCGCCCAGCGTGCCCGATCTGCGTCGCGCGGTGCGGATGTCGGAAGCGGTGCAGCTCGCCGCGGTGGTCGTACTCGCCGGTGTGTCGGTGATCCGCCTGCGTCGCTGAACCTCCGAACCTTCGGGTCGTCCATGATCTCCGGAGACTCCGCCTTCCCCTGCGGCTCCGCGCTGCGGGCGAGGGCGCCAGCGCGGCGCATGCTGCCTCCGCCTCGCGGTCAGCTGCCGCCAGGGGTGTCGCCGGGCGGCATGGCGGTCGCCGCCTGTGCTGCGACGGCGGGCGCGGGTCGGCCGGACGTCGGCAGTGCTGGTGCGGAGGCGAGACGCCTGGTTGTTGTGCAGGCTCCGCCGGTGGGGTGCGACGGTGCGTGGTGAGTGCGCCTGGACACCGACGGTCAGGGGGCGAAGGCGCGAAGAGTGAGCTCGACAAGGGAGTCGGCGTATTCCGGGGTCAGCGGCCCTGTTCGGAGCAACCAGCGCTGGAACAGCGGGGCGTAGAGGACTTCCAGGACCAGGTCGAGGTCGGCGTCGGCGGCGAGCTGGCCGGCGTCCTGGGCGCTGCGCAGGCGCGCCTTCTTGGCCTCGTCGACGGGGCGGGCCAGCTTGTCGCGGTACAGCTCGGCCAGGTTCGGGTCGTTGATGATCTCGGTATTGAGCGCCCGGATCGGTTTCTCGAAGGCCGGGTCGGCGAATTCGGCGACGGTCGCGCGCATCACCTGCCGTAGGTCGGCGCGCAGGTCGCCGGTGTCGGGAAGGGTCATCTCGTGATCGCTTCCTTCGCTGAGCGCGAGGAAGGAATCGAAGATCACCGCGCCCTTGGACGGCCACCACCGGTAGATCGTCTGCTTGCCGACGCCCGCGCGCGCGGCGATGGCCTCGATGGAGGTCTTCGCGTAGCCGACCTCGTCGATGAGCGCGCGGGTGGCGGCCAGGATCGCCTGCCGGGAGCGTTCGCTGCGCCGGGAATTCTTCTCCGAATCTGGCATGTGCCCAGGTTAGCACCGAGACGGAACGGTCCGTCTTGACAATCTGGATCGCGTCGTGCACGCTTATCGAGACGAGACGGACCGTCTCGAATGGAAGGAGGGCGATATGACGACCGCCAAAGTGTGGTTCATTACCGGTGCTTCACGAGGCCTGGGCAGGGCATTCGCCGAGGCGGCCCTCGCTGCAGGGGACCGGGTGGTGGCCGCGGCCCGCAATATCGAACCGCTCGACGATCTGGTCGAGAAGTACCCGGGCGATCTGGTGCCGCTCTCGCTCGACGTCTCCGATCGCGCCGCGGTCTTCGATGGAGTGGAGCGCGCTGTGGCCGCCTTCGGCCGGCTCGATGTCGTGGTCAACAATGCCGGCGGCATGCTCTACGGGATGGTGGAGGAGGCCACCGAGGAGCAGATCCGCGCCCACCTGGACGTGAACTTCTTCGGCGCGATCTGGGTATCGCAGGCCGTGGTCCCGCATCTGCGCGCCCAGGGCGGCGGCCGGATCCTGCAGATCACCTCGATGGGCAGCGTGGGCGGCTTCGCCTCCGTCGGCTTCTACGGCGCGGGCAAGGTCGCGCTGGATTCGGTCAGCGCCGCGCTGGCGATGGAGGTCGAGCAGTTCGGCATCAAGGTCACCATCGTCGAGATGGGCGGCTACTCGACCGGCCTGTTCACCGCCGGGATCACCGCCACCGAGCCCGCACCGCAGTACGAATCCCTGCGGGCGGAACTGGCCGAGATGTGGGGCGAGGACGCCGGACCGGAGCCGAGCACCGCCGCACCGGTCATCCTGGTACTGGCGAACCTCGCCGAGCCGCCACGACGGATCATCGTGGGCGGCAAGTCCTTCGACCAGGTGCTGGAGCTGGACGCGGCCAGGGTCGATGGGTACCGCGAGTGGGAGCACCTCAGCCGGATGGCGCCGGGCTGAGCCGGCCTCGCCTACTTGCGGGTGCGCCCGTAACGGTCGGCGAGTCGTGCTTCGTTGGACACCTTGGCGGGTGCGGGCTCGGCTCGGGCCGGCTCGTCGCCCGCGGCGGAGCGGTCGGACTCGTCGGCGGGCGGCCCGGCCGCCACGACCTCTGACGGCGCCGAGGCGTTCGCCGCGCGCTCCTTGCGACGTTCCCGGAGCTCGGCCCACATGAAGTACCCGAGGCCCAGCGGCGCCATGATGCCGAAGGCCAGCCATTGCAGTCCGTAGGACAGGTAGGGGCCTGCGTCGAGCTGGGGGAGCGGGGTGGGGGTGAAGGCGCCGGGCTGGTTCTCGGTCAGTTGCAGGTAGCCGCCGCGCTCGCCGGTCGGCAGCGCGGTGATCGGCAATTGCAGTACCTCGGCGGCCTGGCCGGTGTCGATCGAATAGACCTGGCGGTAGCCGTCCTGCACGGTCGGCAGCTTGTCCGCGCTCACACCTTCCGAATGCCGGATCCGGGCTTCGATGCGCTGGGTTCCGGTCGGCGGCTGCTCGACCTGCGGCGGGCGCGAGCCCTCGACCGCGCCCACCAGGCCACGATCGACCAGCAGGATGCGTCCGTCGGTCAGCCGGAACGCGGCGAGGACGGAGTAACCGGGCGCGCCGTCGAGATGGCGCAACCGCACCAGTGCCGTCGAATCCGGGACGTAGCTGCCCTCGGCGATGACCCGACGCCATTCGGTGGCGTCACCGTCGAACACCGTCGTGACATCGACTGCCTCGGCGTCCACCGACTCGGCGATGAGCTGATTGCGCTCGGAGGTGTCGGTGTTCTTCCCGAGCTGCCACGGCGCGAGCACGGTGAAACACAGGTAGGCGAACGCGGCGACCAGCACGGCAAGGATCAGCCAGCTGGGTCGCAGCAGGAACGCCAACCGGCGCATCAGCGTCCTCCGTCGGCAATCGGTTCCGGGGCGGCGGCCAGCGCCAGGCGCACCCAGTCGAGCAGGCCGGGGACGGCGGCTTCGATCTGATCGCGGACCAGTTCGAAGCCCGAGTCGGGGCCGTAGTAGGGGTCGGGGACGTCGAGGCCGTCGGCGTCGGGATCGAAACTGCGCAGCAGCCTGCGCCGCTCGGACGGGACGCCGAGCTGGGCGAGTTCGCGGTCGTGGCCGGAGTCCATGGCGATGACCAGATCGGCGTCGCGGTGACCGTCACCGAAGACGGCGGCGACGTGACCGGTCGGGTAGCCGTGCCTGCGCAGGGTCGCGTTGGTGCGTGGGTCGGCGTCGGCGCCGACGTGCCAGGCCGTGGTGCCCGCGCTGCTGACCCGGACGCGATTGGCCAGCCCCGCCCGGTACAGGTGCGAGGCGAGGATCTTCTCCGCCATCGGGGAGCGGCAGATGTTGCCCGTACACACGAAGACGAGCTCGAGCGGCATCGACATCACCGATCACCGTGGGGAGCGCACACCATGTAGAACACGCAAACCAAGGTACCGACCTGCTGGATCGATCAAACGACCGAGTCGGCAATCTCGGCCGGTGGGGTGTGCGATCCGGCCCGTAGGGTGTGAAGACGTGTCCGCCGACCGCATCGACCTCGCCGCCCTGCGCCACCACGGCGACGTGGATGCCCGCCCCGGGCTGCTCGACTTCGCGGTGAACGTGCAGGGCAGCGCCCCGCCGGACTGGTTGCGTGCCCGTCTGGCCGCCCGCCTCGACGACCTCGGCCGCTACCCGAGTGCCGAGGACGAGCGCGTGGCTCGCGCCGCTGTCGCCGCCCGTCACGGACGCGCCCCCGAGGAGGTCCTGCTGCTGGCCGGCGCCGCCGAAGGGTTCGCGATGCTGCCCCGGCTGGCGCCACGGCTGGCGGCGGTCGTGCATCCGTCGTTCACCGAACCGGAGCTGGCCTTGCGCGAGGCCGGCGTCACGGTGACGCGGGTGGTGCTGGCGCCGCCCTACGCGCTGGATCCGGGGCAGGTGCCCGAGGACGCCGACCTCGTCGTGCTCGGCAATCCCACCAACCCCACCTCGGTGCTGCACCCCGCCGACACCCTCCGCGCCCTGCGCCGCCCGGGCCGCGTCATCGTCGTCGACGAGGCCTTCGCCGACGCCGTCCCGGGTGAGCCCGAATCGCTGGCCGCCGAATCCCTGCCCGACGTCCTGGTCCTGCGCAGTCTCACCAAGACCTGGGCGCTGGCCGGGCTGCGGTGTGGATATGTCCTCGGTGCGCCCGATCTGCTGGCCCGCCTTGCGCACGGTCGTCCACATTGGCCGTTGGGGACGTTGCAGCTGGAAGCGATCGCCGCGACCGCCGAACCGCACGCACTCGCCGAGACTCGCGCGCAGGCCGAGCAGATCGCGCACCACCGCACGGCGATGGCCGACCGGCTGGCCGCCCTCGGCATCGACGTCCACACCCCGGCGTTCGGTCCCTTCCTGCTCATCCGGGTGCGCGATGGTGTGCTGCTTCGTAAACATCTGGCCGACAACGGGATAGCGGTACGTCGTGCGGATACCTTTCCCGGGCTGGACGCCGACCACCTGCGCTTGGCCGTTCGCGCGGCACCCGAGGTCGATCGACTGATCGCGGCGATTCGGGACGCGACGGCGCGCGCTGATCGTGTCCGGCGTCGATGGTGAGTCGGATATCGGCGGCAACCCGGACTCGGCGGCCGCTGTCCAGCGAGGGCGAGCTGGATATCCGCGGGCGGGCAGCGGGCGGCCGGGACTCGGCCGTTCTGCGGCGGCGAGGTGGATCTCGGCGGATTGCGGCGATCTGGCAGTGGGGCTCGGTGCTGCCTGACAGGACTATGTTTCGCCCACCTCTGAGCGACAACTCGGGCATCGTTGCCCAGAGGTGGGAAATTTGTCGCTCAGAGGTGGGCGGCGACATCCCCTCGGTGGGAACATGCCGGGCCCGTCATCGTCCGGCGCTCCCATTACCTGCTGCGCGAGGCCGAGGAACGGCCGGTGGCTGCCGCACAGGTTCGGCCGCCGCGAAGCGGACCATCGGCGGGCGCACGTGCGGGGCTGCCGCTGCGGTGGGCCGGCCCCGGGGGAAGATGGCTGTGATCGAGTCGGACGATGGAGGTTGAGCGGTGACGACGCTGGCGGAACTCATCGAGGTGCTGGATGCGGCCTATCCGCCGAAGCTGGCCGAATCGTGGGATTCGGTGGGGCTGGTGTGCGGCGATCCGGGCGAGGCGGTGCGGCGGGTGGTCTTCGCTGTCGACGCCACGGCGGCCGTCGTCGACGAGGCGATCGAGTGGGGTGCGCAGGCGCTCGTGGTGCATCATCCGCTGTTGCTGCGGGGTGTGGATACCGTCGCCGCCGACACGGCGAAAGGCGCACTGCTGCATCGGCTGATCCGTTCGGGCTGTGCGTTGTTCAGTGCGCACACCAATGCCGATTCGGCCGACCCGGGGGTGTCCGACGCGCTCGCCGAAGCGCTCGGGCTCACCGTCACCGGGCCGCTCGATCCGCAACCGGCTGCCGTCGTGGACAAGTGGGTGGTTCAGGTGCCGCGCACCGAGACCGATCGGGTGCTGGCGGCGCTGTTCGCTGCCGGTGCCGGGGGCAGCGGCAAGTATCGGGAGGCGGCCTGGAAGGTGGCGGGGATCGGCCAGTTCCGGCCGATGGACGGCGCCGAACCGGCCATCGGCACCATCGGTGAGATCGAGTACGTCGACGAGGACCGCATCGAACTCGTCGCTCCACCGGCCGCGCGCAGCGCCGTCCTCACCGCGCTGCGCGCCGCCCACCCCTATGAGGAGCCGGCGTTCCACGTCACCGAACGCGCGGCCCTGCCCGGCAGTCTGGGAATCGGCCGCATCGGCACGCTGCCCGAGCCGGAAACCTTGCGCGCCTTCACCGCCCGTGCCGCGGCCGCGCTGCCGAAGACCACGTGGGGTGTGCGTGCGGCCGGTGACCCGGAGCGGCTCATCCAGACCGTCGCGGTGTGCGGCGGCGCGGGCGACTCGTATTTGGATACTGTCACTCGCCGCAAGGTCGACGCCTACCTCACCTCCGACCTGCGACACCATCCCGCCGACGAACACCTGCGCCGCCATGGGCCCGCGTTGATCGACGCCGCGCACTGGGCTACCGAGTTCCCGTGGTGTGGGCAAGCTGAATCCGTTGTACGAGCAGGGCTTCCGGACCTCGAGACGCGGGTATCGACCTTGCGCACGGACCCGTGGACGGTGTCGGCTTCGTAAGGGAGACGGCGCCTCCGCTGGTATCCATCGCTGAGGGCATGTGCGTCTGGTCCATCGCACGGGCCGACTATCCGAAGCACACCACTCCACGGGCGCGATCCATGTCCACCCGCGCTCCCCGCATCGGAATGCCCTCGCGGGCAAGCAATTCCGGCGCGGTACCGCCATGGCAGGTGGCTGGTGTGCCGTCCGCATGGACGACCCGCCACCACGGCACACCGTCATCGAGCAGGCTCATCGCCCGCCCGACCTGTCGCGGGTGGACGCCGATCGACCGGCCGATATCGCCGTAGGACGCGACCGTTCCGGGGGCGATGGCCAGGACCGCCTCGCGCACGTCATCGACGATGCTCATCGCCACTTCAGGTCCGCCCGTGCCGCCGCTCGTAGGCTTCCCGCTCGGCCGCACCCTTCTGCCGCTCGCGCACATCCGCCAGCGCCGGATCGAGCCCGTGCTTGGCCAGCCGGTGCCGCCGGTACACATACATCAACGCGACCGTGAAGTAGATCAGCGGCAAATACAGCAGCGCCATCATCGCCAGCCCCATCCACAGCGGCCCGGGGATGAGCAGGAACAGGCACAACGGCACTATGATCGGCACCAAGATGCGCGTCAGGTAGCGGCGTGCGGCCCCCGGCCCGGTGAGATCGTCGATCACCCACTCGGTCATCGACGCGGGCAGCGTGGCGCCGCAGATGTACCGCATCCGCTGCGGGAAGCTCGGGGTTGCCGGGGCGCTGGTCACCCACCGAGCGTATCCCCAGGTCGGTGCGCGGTGTCAGGGGTGCAGCGTGGGGCGGTAGGTGAGTTCTTGGATATTGCCGTCGAGGGTGCGGGATTCGATCAGTTCGAGGTCGAAGTCGGCGGCGCCGGCGAACAGCGGGTCGTCGCCGGTGCGGCCGGTGATCACGGGAAAGATCGTCACCTGGAGACGGTCGACGAGGCCCGCGGCCATCGGGGCACGGTTCATCGACAGGCTGCCGTGTGAGCGCAGCGGCACGTCGGATTCCTTCTTGAGCCGCGCTACGACGTCGACCGCGTCACCGCTGACGACCGTCGCGTCGGGCCAATCGAGCGGTTCGGTCAGCGTGTTCGACACCACGGTCGCCGGCAGGTTCCACATCCGGGTGACCCACGGGTCGCCGATCTCTTCGGTGCCGGAGGCCAGGAGCTCGGTGAAGGTGCGGTAGGTGTTGGCTCCGAACACCATTCGCTGTTCCGTGGCGTACAGGGAGAGGCGGTGGTCGAGCAGTTCGGGCCCCTGTTTGCCCCAGTAACCACCCCAATCACCGCCATTGACGCCGCCGTAGCCGTCCAGGCTGGAAAAGACATCGAAGGTGTAGGTGGCGGCCATGGGGTTCTCCTCGGGTCGAGTTGATCGGTCTATGGATGCAGACGGAGCGCCGCGCCCGAACTCATCGGCTCACACCGCGCGCATCGACGCCGAATCCGGTGACAGCCCGGAAATCGCGCGTTCCGAGAAAACGATCCTTGCGTGTACGTATACATCTACGTATAGTCGACCGCAGCCGCTCGTTATACGTATACATCTACGTACAACGAAGCGGATGTGCATCGACCCGAGGAGAACCCATGCCCACCTTCCAGACCCCCGACCCCATCACCGTCGACATCGACGTGGCCTGCGGCGATGTCACCGTCACCGCGTCGGACCGCAGCGACACCGTCGTGCAGATCCGGCCCACCGACCCGGCCGACAAGGACGACGTGCGCGCCGCCGAGCAGGTCCGGGTCGATTTCGTCGCCGGGAAACTGACGGTGAAGCAGCACACGCGCGGCTGGCGCGACTTCGCCCGGTTCCGCGGGTGCCCCTCGATCCAGGTGAGCATCGAGGTGCCTGCCGGCTCCCGGCTCGACGCCACCACCGCGGCCGGCCGCATTCTGGGTGCCGGTGAGCTCGGTGAATGCGATCTGAAGGTGTCCGCCGGTGACATCACGGTCGAGCGCCCGCGCGGTTCGGTGACGGCGAAAACCGATATGGGCAGCATCCGGATCGGCGAGGCGTCGCGCGGTGTGCTGCGGTTGGAGACCTCCATGGGCAACCTCGACATCGGCATCCGCCCGGGTGTCGCGGCCCAGCTGGAGACCCGCGCCTTGTGCGGCACGGTTCAGAACACGATGGCGCCGGTCGACAAGACCGTCCGGGACGAGGACGTCGTGCGAGTGTTCGCGCGAAACACCTACGGCAACGTCACGATCGGGCACTCCGTCGCCGCCTGAGCCGAGCAGCCGCCGTGCCAGCCGAGCAGCCGCTGTCTCAGCCGAGCAGCCGCCGTCTCAGCCGAGCAGCCGCTGCTCTTTGGCGACGGCCACCGCGGCCGCTCGCGTATCCACGCCGAGCTTGGCGTAGATGCGGCCGAGGTGGGTCTTCACCGTCGCCTCGCTGATGTGCAGGGCCTTGGCGATCTCCCGGTTGCCGAGGCCGTGCGCGAGCTGGGCGAGGATGTCGGTTTCGCGGGTGGTGAGCCCGGGCCGCGGGTCGCGCATGCGGGCCATGACCCGGCCGGCCACCGGCGCCGACAGGGCGGTGCGCCCGGCGGCGGCGGTGTGGATGGCGGCGAAGAGTTCGTCCGGTGGTTCGGCTTTGAGCAGATAGCCGGTGGCGCCCGCGGCGATGGCGCGGGTGATGTCGGCATCGGTGTCGAAGGTGGTGAGGACCAGCACATGCGGGCGCGGTTCGGGCAGCGCGGTGATCCGGCGGGTGGCTTCCACGCCGTCGAAGTCGCCGCCGAGCTGGAGATCCATCAGGACGACGTCGGGGTGCAGCGCGCCGGCCAGCGTCACCACTTCGGCGCCGCTGCCCGCTTCGCCGATGACCTCGATATCGGGCGCGCTGTCCAGCAGTGCCCGCAGGCCCGCCCGGACGACGACGTGATCATCGCAGATCAGCAGGCGCACAGCCGGATTCGTCATCCTCGCTCCAGGGGGATCGCGGCCGAGAGTACGGAGCCTTCACCGGGCGCGGACTCGATGGTCAGGGTGCCGCCGAGCTGCTGGAGGCGGGCCCGGATGGCGGGCAGGCCGTAGCCGCGATCGCGGCCGGAGCCGTCCGCGGCGGCGGGATCGAATCCGCGGCCGTCGTCGGCGATGTCGAGCAGCAGCCGATCGTCGAGATAGGTGAGGGTCAGGGTGGCGGTGCGGGCGGCGGCATGCTCGCGGATATTGGCCAGCGCGCCCTGTGCGATGCGCAGCACGGTGGCCTCGATCCGGCCGGGCAACTCCACGGGTGCGCCGTCGATGACGTAGCGCACCGCGAGGTCGTCGGAGTTCTCGCGCTCGGCCAGGGCACGCAGGGCGGCGTCCAGGGAACCGGTCGCGGCGAGATCGGCGGGCGCGAGATCGTGCACGAAGCGGCGGGCTTCGGCGAGATTCTGTTCGGCGACGGTGGCGGCGGTGCGCACATGTGAGCGCGCGCGTGCGGGATCGCTGTCCCAGATCCGGTCGGCGGCCTGTAGCAGCATGCGCTGACTCGACAGACCCTGCGCCACGGTGTCGTGGATTTCGATGGCGAGGCGTTGCCGTTCGGCCAGCGTGCCTTCCCGGCGTTCGGTGGCGGCCAGTTCCTGCCGGGTGCGCAGCAGATCATCGATGAGGCCGGCCTGGCGCACCGTGTGGCGCCGCATCTGCACGAACAGCGCCGTGGTCACCGCCGCGACCGCGGGCGGTGCGAGCAACAGATTCGGATCACCCCAGCCGGCGAGCCGCACCTGCGTGAGCACCACCAGACCGGTGAGCACCACCACCAGGCCGACCGCGACGCGCACGGACAGAATCCGAAAACCGGTGTACAGCAACGGCACCGCGCACCAGGCGAAGCTGGGCGCCAGCACCACCAGCACTGCCCAGCAGGCGACGAGCAGCGCGAACCACACCAGCCCGCGTCTGTCGCGCGGCGCTCCCGCCACGTAGAGCAGCGCGAGCACCCCAGAGAGCGCGAGCACCCAGCCGGACTGCGGACTACCGGGATGGCGGATCAGGAACCGTGCCAGCGAGGCGCCCAGCAACACATAGAAGGTGACGTGCATGACGATGGCGAGCACGCGCTCCTCGCCCTGATCGGTCGTGGACCCCTCGGGCATCGCCACCTCCTCACCGCGCGTCGAACTGGGCAAACACATTCATTCTGCCGTGCGCGTCGCGGTGGCGGGGTCAACCGATCGGATGACCCCGGTATCGGCCGGTCATCCGCTCGAGGCGAGCCGCGGAGTCGATGGCAAACCCCCGGCAGGCCCCGAGGATTGATGGTGAACCGAATGGCGACCGCCGTTCACCGACACGAGGAGACCCCATGAACTCGCGAAGCACCCTGGCCACCCGCACCCGGATCGCCATCGGCGGCGCCGCCGTCGCCGCCATCGCGGCGGGCACCGTCGGGATCGTCTCCGTCGATGCCGATACCCCGCAGCAGGCGCAGGTGGCGCCGGTCGCGGTGAATGCCGCCGCGGGCAATATCGCCCACAGCGCGCATCTCACCATCGATGCCGCGACCGAGGCGGCGCAGGCGGCCATGGACGCCGCCCGCAAGGAGAATCAGCGCGTCAGCGTGGCCGTGGTGGACCGCAACGGCAACACCATCGTGACGCTGCGCGGCGACGGTGCGGGCCCGCAGTCCTACGAGTCGGCGGAGAAGAAGGCCTACACCGCCGTCTCCTGGAACGCGCCGACATCGACGCTGGCCGAGCGCCTCGACTCCGCTCCGCAGCTGGCCGATATCCCCGGCACCTTGTTCCTCGGTGGCGGCGCCCCGGTGGCCGTCGAGGGATCGCCGATCGCCGGGATCGGCGTCGCGGGAGCGCCCAGCGGTGACCTGGATGAGAAGTTCGCGCAGGCCGGTGCGGCAACGCTGCGCGACTGACACCCTGCGAATGCCTGGCTCGCGGCGCGCGCTTCCGGCGTCGCAGCACCGACGGCCGATCCGGCGCGCGGTTCGCTCGCCGGCGCTCGCACCGTCCTCCTCCGCTACGCGGTGGTCGCGCAGCCCGCCTCCGCCGGCAGTCGGTCTATCGCGGCGCCAGCGTCACCGGCAATGCCGACGGTGAGAGCACGAAATCGCGATTCGACGCCCGCACAACGTAATCCGGGTCCGGTGTCGGCTTCCATCGGGCGAAGAAGGCGGCGGAGGCGAGGGTGATCTCCAGCATGGCGAAGTGGTCGCCGAGGCAGCGGCGGCGGCCCACGCCGAAGGACAGGCTGGATTTCTTGTCGATCTCCTCGGCGCGGGCGGGGGACCAGCGGTCGGGGTCGAAGGCTTCGGGGTTGGGGTAGTAGCGCTTGTCGTGCTGCACCATGTACGGGCTGAACATGACCGCGGTGCCGTCCGGGATGGTGACGCCGCCGATGGTGACGTCGCCGTCGGCGGTGGCGGCGCTGATCCACGGACCCCAGTACCGAATCGTCTCCGACACGATCTGCTTCAGGTAGGGCAGCGAGTTGATGTGATCGGCGCGCACCGGCCCGGAGCCGACGACCTCGTCGAGTTCGCGGTAGAGCCGCTCGGCGACCTCGGGCCTGCGCATCACCTCATGCCACAGCCAGCCCGCGAGCGAGGCCATCGAGCCGACGCCGCCTGCCAGCATAAGGATCGCCTCGTCGATGATGTGCTCGTCGGACAGCGTGGCGCCGGTTTCGTCGTCGCGGTGGCGGATCAGCGCCGACACCACATCGTTGAAATCTTCGTCGCGGCGGCGGTATTCGGCGATCACATCGCCGATGGCGCCGCGCAGATGCCGGGATTTGCGTTCCCACCGCCAGTTCGCGATCACCCGCAGCCTGCGGATCTGCGGTGGCATGGCGGTGCGGATGATGACCTGGCTGAGCAGCCACGGCACATTGTCGCGGATCTCGCGGCGGGCCGAATCGCTGAAACTGGCCTTGAACAGGGTGGAGGACACGGTGTCGAGGACCAGTCCGTGCGCCTCGTCCATGAGGTTCACCGTGGTGCCCGAGGGCAGGCTCGATGACCACGCGTCGGCGATATCGGCTGCGGCCCTGGTGTATTCGGCCAGCCTGCTCTGACGCAGGGCCGGTGCGATCATCCGGCGGCGCAGCTTGTGTTCGGCGCCGCGCAGCACATTCACCGAACCACCGGCCACGTCCTTGATCGCCTCGCGTAGATCCTCGCGATTGAACTCCGCCTCACCCAACCCGACCTCACGCACCAGATCGGGGGTGGTGAGCAGGTATCCGGTCTTCTGGCCGAAGTGCAGCCGCACGATCGGTCCGAGTTCCGACAGCGAGGTCACGAATCCGGGCGCGTCACGTAGCGCGCGCAGGCTGTGGCCGACGAGCGGCAGACCGCCGGGCGCGGTGGGGATATCGGCCAGGCTGCGCGGCATCACCTGTTCCGGGCTCGCGGCGGCCTCCTCGATGGCCTGACGGTAGACCTCGGTGATCGCGCCGATCTGCCGGGACTGCCGCACTCCGTCGCTGTGTTTGGACTGCACCGCGCGCATGTCGGCCAGTGCGGTGCGATCACTCGCCAGCCGGGACAACGTTTCCGCGATCCCGGCCGCTGAAGGATCGGCGGTGCGGATCCCGCCGCCTGCGGGCACCGATTCCGACAGCGCGGGATCGCAGTAGATGACGGGCAATCCCACCGCGACGGCTTCCAGCAGCACCATGCCCTGGGTGTCGAAACCCGAGGACGGGAACAGCAACGCGTCGGCCTTGGCCATGGCGTTGAGGCATTCGGACTGAGTCACCCTGCCGTGTAACCGGATTCGATCGCCGAGTCGGTGTTCGGAGATCAACGCAGCGGCGGCCTCGCGTTGGTCGCCCTCGCCGTAGATGTCCAGCGTGCAGCCGGGTGTCCTGCGCACCGCGTCGATCGCTTCGAGCGGCCGCTTCTCCGTCGACAGTCTGCCGCACCAGATCAGTTGCAACGGACCGGATTCGGCGTGCGAGTAGTCCGCACCCGAGCGACTGTCGACCAGCGCGTCGTCGACGCCGTTGGACACCACCCGGATCGGCCGCGTCACTCCGTGATCGGCAAGCAGATCCGCGAAATGCCTGGTCGGTGCGATCACCCGGTCGGCGGCCTGGGCCTGCGCGGAGATGGTCCACCAGGCATGGCGCGCCGCACGGCTTTCCGCGCGATGCGGCATGTGATGACGGTGCGGGACGAAACGTCCATGCAAGACCCGCAGGGCCAGCGCGGCCGGATAGGGCGCGGGGGAGGTGTGCTCGATGAACGCGTCGTCGCGGCTCTGCGCGGTGTGCACCAGCGGAAGGCGATGCCGCCGTGCGGCTTTCATGCCCGCGATGGCGACACCGTAGGTGGTGTGGGTGTGCACCACGTCGACCGGGCCGCGCGCGGCGAAGGCGTCATCGATGCGGCGGGCATTGCGCTTGCTGGGCAGCACCATCGGGAAACCGTTCACCGCGACCGGGACGGCCTCGAGTTCCACCACGTTCGCGGCGGTTTCCACCCGAGCGCCCGCGAGCGGCGCGACGAACAGCGTGACGCGGTGACCTGCTTTTTCCAGCCCCCGGCACAGCGAATCGACCGCCGTCTGGACACCACCGAGCGTGGCCGGGTGGTAATCCATGAACATCGCGATGTGCACAATGTCACTGTACCGAGGCATCACGAGTAGACGCACCGCATCGGCGGGCGGGCGATACCGAAAGAAGCGCGAGTGAAGATTGCCATCCCTCTCACGGGAACCCGTGGCGACGTGCAGCCGATCGTCGCGCTGGGACGCGAACTCGAAGGCCGCGGGCACGATGTGCTGATCGGCGCGCCACCGAATCTGGTCGACTTCGTCACCGACGCGGGGCTCACCGCCCGCGCTTGCGGTCCCGATATCCAACAGCTCTACAGTTCGCCCGAAGGGCAGCAGGCGCTGGCGGCGGGCAGCACCTTCCGGTTGATGCAGCTGGTGGGGCGGCAGATGGCCGGGTATGCGGCGCAGATGAATCAGGAAGTCATCGATGTGTGCGCCGACGCCGAACTGATCGTCGCCACCACCGTCACCGAGGACCGCGCCAGTTCGGTGGCCGAGGCGATGAATGTGCCGCTGGTGAGCGTGCACTACTACCCGTGCCGCTACACCGGCCGGTATCCGTTCCCCGGCGCGCTGCCGCCGCACTGGGATCCGCCCGCACTGGTCAATCGCACCACGTGGGTGCTGGCCGAGAATCTGCGCCGGGTGGTGTTCGCGCGCTACCTGAACGAACTGCGCGGGCGCCTCGGCCTGCCGAAGTCGTACGCGAGCACTGCCGCGGTGCTGGCGAAGGCGAAGGTGCCCGAGATCCAGATCTACGATCCGGCGCTGGTGCCGGGCCTGGCCCAGGAGTGGGGTGAGCGGCGGCCGTTCACCGGCTTCCTCACCCTCGATCAGCAGACTCGTGCGGCCGTCGGTGAGCTCGCCGACGATCACGACGACATCCTGGCCTGGGTCGAGGCCGGCGATCCGCCGGTGTTCTTCGGCTTCGGGAGCATGCCGATCCGCGATATGGCCTCGGTGCTGGCGATGGTGTCGCAGGTGTCGGCCCGGCTGGGGGTGCGGGCGCTGGTGAGTGTGGGGTGGAGTGATTTGGACGTCGACGCCGAGGTGGGTGCGCACGTCAAGGTGGTCGGGCCATTCGCGCATGACGTCGTCTTCCCGCGTTGTGCGGCCGCGGTGCACCACGGCGGTGTCGGAACGCTGTTCGAAAGTCTGCGCGCCGGACTGCCGACGCTGGTGTGCTCGGTGTCGTTCGAGCAGCCGATGTGGGGCGGGCAGGTCGAGCGACTGGGGGTCGGCGCGCATCTGCGCTTCACCCGGCTCACCGAGGCCGCGCTGGAGGAGAAACTGCGGTCGGTGCTCACGCCCGAGCGCACGGCGCGGGCGCGGGAGTTCGCCGCGACGCTGATCACCGAGGGTGCCAGCGCACGCGCCGCCGACGTCATCGAGGCCGCGGGCCGGTGATCGGGCACGTTGTCGCCGATACGGCCACCATGTTCCAGCGCTGCGCCCGCAAGACGCTGCGCAGCCGCGACACGCTGATCATCTCGCTGCTGATGCCGATCCTCATCATGCTGCTGTTCACCTATGTGTTCGGCGGCGCGATCAACGTCGGCGGACCGTACCTGGACTATGTGGTGCCGGGCATCATGCTGCTGTGCGCGGGGTTCGCCTCCTCGATCACCGCCACCGGCGTGTCCACCGATATGACCAACGGCAGCGTCGACCGGTTCCGCACGCTGCCGATGTTCCGGCAGGCGGTGCTGGCCGGCCACGTCGCCGAGGGCGTGGTGCGGAATATGGTCGCGATCGGGATCGCGGTGGCGGTGGCGGTGGTGCTCGGCTACCGGCCCGAGGCCGGTCCGCTGGGGTGGGTGGCGGCGGCGCTGATGATCGCGCTGTTCGTCACCGCGGTGTGCTGGATCGCGGTCGCGCTCGGCCTGGTCGCCAAGAATCCGGAGGCGGCGGGCGGGCTCACCTACGCGATCATGTTCATCCCCTATATCTCCAGCGCGTTCGTGCAGACCTCCACCATGCCGGGCTGGCTGCGCGGCTTCGCCGAACACCAGCCGGCGACCCCGGTGGTGGAGACGGTGCGCGGGCTGCTCGACGGCACCGGCACCGGCGCCCACGCCGGCATCGCGGTGGCGTGGTGCGTCGGCCTCGGGGTCGCCGGATTCGTGGGCGCGAGCGTGCAGTTCGCGGCCCTGGCCCGCCGGTAACCGCCCACGTCACGACCCGGTTCGTGGCCGATCCCAACGGGTGGCGGGTATCGGCTGGTCGGCGCGGTACGGTTGAGCTTCTATCCGTCCACAGCGTTGTCAGGAGTTTGTCCGCGTTGAATGTCGAACCACCGATCCAGGCCAAGCTGCTGAAGCTCGCCGCCGTCGACGCCGAGCTGACCCGAATCTCGCACCGGCGCACGGTACTGCCCGAGCAGCAGGAGGTCGACCGGCTCGAGGCCGAGCGCAACGCGCAGAAAGACGCCGCGGTGGCCGTGGAGATCGTGCTGGACGACCTGGACCGCGACATCCGCAAACTCGAAGGCGAGATCGAGGCCGTGCGCAAGCGTGAGGAACGCGACCGCGCCATGCTGACCTCCGGCTCGGTCGGCGCCAAGCAGCTGTCGGAGCTCCAGCACGAACTCGGCAGCCTGGAGCGGCGCCGCTCGGTACTCGAGGACGATCTGCTCGAGGTGATGGAACGCCGCGAGGCCTCCGCCGCCGACCACGACCACGCGGGCGCCCGGCTGAGCAAGGCCGACGAGGATCTGGAAACGGCCAAGCGCGCCCGCGACGAGGCCGTGGCCGACCTGAACGTCGCGCAGGACCGCTGCGACCGCGATCGCGCCGAGCTGGTCGGCGCCTTCCCCGACGAACTGCTGGCCATCTACGACCGGCAACGTGCCCAGCACGGCGTCGGCGCCGCGCTGCTGCAAGCCCGCCGCTGCGGCGCGTGCCGGATCGAACTCGATCGCGGCGAGATCGCCCGCATCGCCAAGACCGCACCGGAGGTCGTGGTGCGCTGCCCGGAGTGCGGCGCGATCATGGTCCGGACCAAAGAGTCGGGTCTGTGAGTCCGGGTCGGTGAGTGCGCAGCGAGGAGGTGGCAGTGGTGTCCGTGCGTGAGGTGATCGTCGAAGCCGACGGCGGCTCGCGCGGCAACCCCGGCCCCGCCGGGTACGGCGCCGTCGTCTTCGACGCCGGCCACAGCCGCATCCTCGCCGAGCGGATGGAATTCCTCGGCGTCACCACCAACAATGTCGCCGAATACCGCGGGCTCATCGCCGGGCTCGAGGCCGCCGCCGAACTCGGCGCCCGCGAGGTGACCGTGCGGATGGATTCCAAGCTGGTGGTCGAGCAGATGTCGGGCCGCTGGAAGGTCAAGCACGCGGCCATGATCCCGCTGGCCGACCGGGCCAAACGCCTGGTCGCGGGGTTCGATCGGGTGAGTTTCCAGTGGATTCCGCGCGCGGAGAATTCGCACGCGGACCGGTTGGCCAATGTCGCCATGGACGACGGCGGTCTGGTCGACGAGGTACGCACCGCGCGCGAGGCCGGGCACGCGCCGACCGCGCTCGGTGGGGCCGGTCGGCAAGAACCCGCGCAGCCCGATCGCGCAGCGGCGCCACCACCCGAATCGGTGCCGGACGCCGAGGCCCAGCAGACCTCCCGAGGTGTCGGCGATCCGACGTCCTCCGACTCCGGGTCAGCTGCCGGCATCGAACGCGAGCTGCCGAGCTGGATCGATGAGGTGCGCGAAGCCGCGCCGCCCGGCGAAACTTCGGCGACAGGTTCGCAAAGCCCGCGCGAACCACTCGTGGCCGCCAAGCAACCACCGCCCGGCTGGACCGGGTTGAGTGGCCGCCCCACCCGATTCCTGCTGCTGCGCCACGGCCAAACCGAACTGTCGGTCGAACGCCGCTACTCCGGTCGCGGTAATCCACCGCTCACCGCGCTCGGCCGGGAACAGGCGGCGCGTGCGGCGAAGATGCTGGCCGCCAAGGGCGATATCACGGCGGTGATCTCCTCACCGCTGGGCCGCGCTCAGGAAACCGCCGAGGCGGCGGCGACCGCGCTCGGGGTGCCGATGCAGATCTGCGACGGCCTCATCGAAACCGATTTCGGTGACTGGGAAGGGCTGACCTTCGCCGAGGCCGTCGAGCGCGACCCGCAACTGCACTCCGACTGGCTCGGTGATCCGTCGGTGCCCGCTCCGGGCGGGGAGAGCTTCGACCAGGTGCGCGAGCGTGTCGAGGCGGCGCGACGCGATCTGGTCGCGCTCTATCCCGGCGCGAATCTCGTTGTGGTGAGCCATGTCACACCGATCAAGACGCTGCTGCAACTCGCGCTCGGGGTCGGTCCGTCCCTGCTCTACCGGCTGCATCTGGACCTGGCGTCGCTGTCTATCGCCGAGTTCTACCCCGACGGGGGCTCGTCGGTGCGGTTGGTCAACGATACGAGCTATCTATAACTCGCGTGCGGCAACTGACGTAGTGTGCCCTCACCATGGGGCGCGTGATGTTTTGGAGGATTGGTTAATCCCCAGCGTGCGCGGTGAATTCTGCCGAACTCCAACGTAATTGCGCATGGCAACTACTACGGCCGGTCAATCCCGCTTGTATTGGTCGAATTTAGAGGATCGCGGTACGCTTCGGACCGGTCAGGCACAGGCGTCCCGTCCGGCCTGTCTGATCGGGGAAGGGTGTTGGGTTCCCGGTCAGCGCTGTCGGGGGTGACGATCGGCGAGTAATGCTGCTCACCAGTGGTTTCGAGGGATGAATCCGCTCTGTGCTGCCTAGTGGTCTACGAGAGTGCAGGTTCGATGAGCAGTCCGATCAAGGTAGTTGTACTAGGGGCGGGGATCGGCGGACTCACCACTGCCGCCGCATTGCGACATGCCGGGTTCGGGGTCGAGCTCTACGAGGCGGGCCCCGAGCTGCGGGCGCAGGGATTCGGTCTTTCGGTACAGGCCAACGGGATCAACGCGCTGCGCAGCCTCGACCTCGGACTCGACACCGAATTGCTCGAGCGCGGCGGCCGCGTCGAGACCTTCCAGTTCCGCAAGCCGGAGGGCACCCTGATCCGGGAGCTGCCCGTCTACAAGCTCGACGCCAGGCTCGGTGCGCCCGCGGTCGCGCTGCATCGCGCCGATCTGCATGCGGCGCTGGTGCGCGCGATCGGCGACACGCCGACCTTCACCGGCGCCCAGGCCACGCGTTTCATCGATGACGGTGATCGCGTCCGGGTCGAGTTCGCCGACGGCCGCGAGGCCGAGGGCGATCTGCTGATCGGCGCCGACGGCATCCACTCCATGGTGCGCGCCCAGCTGCACGGCCGGTCCGAGCCGCGACCGGGCAATTTCGTGTGCTGGCTGGCCTGTATCCCGTTCGAGCATCCCCGCGTTCCGCGTGGGGCCTCGGCCCACTACTGGGGCACCGGAATGCGTTTCGGCATCCACGACATCGGCCACGGCCGGGTGTACTGGTGGGGCACGATGACCATGCCGGGCGAGGAGGCCGCCGACTGGCAGGGCACCAAGGACGATCTGCTGCGCCTGTACGCCGGATGGGCGCCCGAGGTGCGCGCCTGCATCGAGCAGACCGAATGGTCGGATGTGCTGGCCGTGCCCGCGCAGGACCGGCCGCCGCTGGCCGAACTCGGTCGCGGCCGGGTCACCCTGCTCGGTGACGCCGCGCATCCGATGCTGCCCAGTCTGGGACAGGGGGCGAACTCGGCCATCGAAGACGCCGTCGTCCTCGCGCACACCCTCGCCAACTCGCTGGACCCGGTGGCCGGGCTGCGCCGCTACGAGCAGCTGCGCGCCGACCGCACCGCCATGTTCGTCAACGGTTCCGCGCAGCTGGCCAAGGTCGAGCAGACCGACAACGACAAGGCCGTCGCGGTGCGCGACGCCTACTTCCGCCGCGCGCCGGAGGCGTTCTTCCTGAACAACCTGGCCAAGCCCATGGGCTTCCCGGAACTGGGCGGCCCGAGCGTCGACCTGCCGCGTGCGTTGTCGCCGATGGAGCGCTGGCACTGGATCGCCGATCAGCTGGCGCCGCTGCACATCCTGTCGCGGGTGCGGGTGCACGGCACCGTCACCGCCGAGCAGATCCGCAAGGGCCTGGACGAAGTGCAGCGCCGACATCCGCTGCTGCGGGTGGCGATCGCGGCGAATCCGGATGGCACCGAACCGGAGTTCGTGCCCACCGATCGTCCGCTGCCGCTGCGCGTGGTGGAATCCGCCGACCCCGACGCCTGGCTGTCCGAGACGGACGAGGTCGAGCTGCGCGAGCCGTTCGACTGGCAGCAGGGCCCGCTGGGCCGCGCGGTGCTGATCACCGACCCGGCAGGCCAGAGCGCGGATCTGGTGGTCACCCTGCACTACTCGATCGCCGACGGCGAATCGGCGATGACAGTGGCCAAGCAGATCCTTCAGGTCGCCGCGGGTGAGGCCGGCGAGCTGCCGGTGAGCCCGGTGCGGCCGGGCCCGGAGTCGCTGTTCCCGGCGAAGTACCGGGGCGGCAGCGGCACCCGCAAGATGATCGGCGCGCAGCTGCGCGACCAGCTGGCGATGCTGCGCAAGCCGCGGCGGCTGGAACCGATCACGCTGGTGCCGTCCGCACAGCGCCGCAGCCGCGTGGTGCACCGCAAGCTCGACGGCGACCGTCTCGACGCGCTGCTGGCCGGGTGCGAGTCCCGCGGCGTGAGCCTGCAGTCGGTGCTGTCGGCGGCGCTGCTGGTCGGGGCAGCCCGCGAGGCCGGAACCACGGGTGCGGCACCGTACACGGTGGGCAGCTCGGTGAACTTCCGCTCGCATCTGGACGGTGTGGTCTCCGATGCCGAAGTCGGCTCCTACCAGGGCATGATCGCGACCATGGCGAATTACGCGCCGTGGGCGTCGCTGTGGCAGCTGGCCGGGGAGATCGACGGCGCCTACCGCGAGCGGAT
This sequence comes from Nocardia cyriacigeorgica, assembly GCF_005863245.1. Lineage (GTDB taxonomy): Bacteria > Actinomycetota > Actinomycetes > Mycobacteriales > Mycobacteriaceae > Nocardia > Nocardia cyriacigeorgica_C. The sequence goes on from NZ_VBUT01000002.1 coordinate 174,912, forward strand.
GGCGCGCCGTGACCACATGTCGGCGCTGAACCTGCTGCAGGCGGTCGGCCCGAAGTCCGTGGCGGCCAGCGCTTCGACGGTGAAGCTGATGGACAGTCGCGGTCCCGGCCACCTGTGCATGACCTATCTGGGACAGTACGACGTCCCGGACAAGATCGGTGCCTGGCGACTGTCGGAGGCGCAGTTCGTCTCCGGCATGTCGGTGAGCGGTTTCATCATGGCGACCGCCAATGCCACCCACGGACAGCTGTCGTTCAACGTCGGCTACGTGGAACCCGCGGTGTCGGCCGAACGGGCCGAACTGCTTGCCGACGAGAGCATCCGGGCGCTGCTGTCAGCGATCTGAGACAGATCGTTCACCGTCCGACAACCGCGTGGCGGCCCGGCAGTCCCCGGGCCGTCATCGCCACAACCTTCGATCGATACGGACGACTGCTCTGGCGTCCCCGCGTGATCACAGCGCCGTGACCCGCCGACGCCGGCAGCGGGTCCGAACCTGGCCGCACGAGGAGCTACCGTGAATTCCGAGACGACACCGGCGGACGCGGAGGAGCCCGGCCTACCCCGCTGGCCGGTCACCGCCTATCAGCGTGACGTGCTGTCCGCCGCCTTCCGGTTCGCGCCGGAACCGGTGTCCCAGTTGGCCGTCAAGGGCGATGTGGACCGGCCGCTGGACGTGGCGCGCATGCGGGAGGTGCTGCGTCGCGCGGTGCGCCGCAATGATGCGCTGCGCCTGCGTTTCGAACTCGTCGACGGCGAGTTCCGGCAGTGGGTGTCCGAGGTGGAACCCGTGCTCGAGCACGTCGACTTCACCGCGGAGCCGGATCCGGCGCGGGCGTGTGCCGACTGGATTCGCCGGATGTCGGCCCAGCCCATCGAGGGTCCGTCCAATCTGGCGGTGGCGGTGCTGGTCGACGATCCGGCCGACTTCCACATCTTCATCCGGGTGCAGCACGCCAATGCCGACGGCTGGGCGCTGAACATGCTGCTGGCGCACCTGATCCACGACTTCCTCGACCCCGATGACGCCGAACCCGAACCGCTGCCCTCCTATCACGAGTTGCTCACGGCCGAGCAGCAGTACCGGTTCTCCGCGGAGTGGAACGCCGACCGTGAGGCGCTGCTCGGCCATGTCGGCGACGCGGTCCCGGCGTTGTTCACCCGCACGTCGGCGCCGACGGCCGCGCGCGGGCATCGGGTGGTGCGCCTGGACAAGGCGTATCTGGATCGGCTGCGCGGCACCGGCACCTCGCCGTTCGCCTATACCGCTGCCGCGCTGGGCGCCTACCTGTGCGCGGTGCACCGCACCGATGAGGTGATGCTCGGTGTGCCGATGCTCAACCGCGACACCCCGGTGGCGCTGGCGGCGGGCGGGCATGTCACCAATATGCTGCCGGTGCGGGTGCGCGTCGGCGAGCAGCGGACGCTGGCCGAGGTGGCCGCCGACGTGGCCGCCCAGATCAAGGCGTTGAAGAAGCACCAGCGCTTCGCCTACGGCGACCTGATGCGGGCACTCGCCGAAGATCCTTCCGCGCCACCGCTGTTCGACGTGTCGTACTCCTACATGCGGCTGCCCGCCTCCGACCATCTGGACCAGATCATGGAGCGGCTGCGGCTGCCCAATGCCGGTTCCTGCCTGCAGGCGCTCAATATCGTCGCCATCGAACATCAGCGCGACGGCTCGCTGAGCGTGCAGTTGATCTACGACCTGGATGTCTTCGACGACACCTACCCGATCGGCAGCGCCATCGACAGCGTCGCCACCATGATCGAGGCCTCGCTCACCGATCCCGAGCAGCCGGTGTCGGCGTTGCCGCTGCTGTCGCCGGCGACGGCGCAGCGGGTGGCGGAGTTCGAGGCCGGGCCGCGCACCGAGTTCCCGTACACCACCCTGGATCGGCTCTTCGCCGAACAGGCCGCCGCTCATCCGGCGCGCACGGCCGTCATCGCCGCCGACGGCGAGCGGCTCGGCTACACCGAATTGTCCGAGCGCGCCGATGTTTTCGCTGATCAGCTACTCGAACTCGGCGCCACCGGCAACGAATGCGTTCCGGTGATCTTGCCGCGATCGCCGCGGATGCTGGTGGCCATGTACGGCATCCTGCGCGCCGGCTGCGCCTATGTGCCGCTGGACCCGGAGTTCCCGGCCACCCGCATCGAGACCGTGCTGGCCGATTGCGGCGCGCGGTTCGTGGTGGCCGGGCCCGAACATCAGGAGGTGTTCGACCGGCTGGGCGTGGTCCGGGTCGAGCCCGGTGAGCTGCGCCCGGTCAGCGTCGAACACCGGTCGCATCCCGCCGATCTCGCCTACCTCATCTACACCTCCGGGTCGACCGGCAAGCCCAAGGGCGTGATGATCGAGCACCGCTCGGTGGTCAACCGGCTGACCTGGATGCAGCGGCGCTACCCGCTCGGCGCCGACGACGTCATCCTGCAGAAGACGCCAGCCACCTTCGATGTGTCGGTGTGGGAACTGTTCTGGTGGTCCATCACCGGCGCCAGGGTGGCGCTGCTCGAGGCCGGTGGGGAGCGCGATCCGCGCCGCATCATCGCCGCCATCGAGAAGGACGCGGTGACGGTGCTGCATTTCGTGCCGTCGATGCTGGCGGCCTTCGTCGACGAACTCGACAGCGATCACGCCGCCGTCGCGCGGATCGCCTCGCTGCGTCGGGTGTTCTGCAGTGGTGAGGCGTTGCCGCCGGCGCTGGTGCGCCGCTTCCAGGCGGTGTTCGCCGCCGCCGGGGTGCGCGCACCGCAGCTGGTGAATCTGTACGGGCCTACCGAGGCGACCGTCGACGTCTCCTACTTCGACTGCCCGGACGGCGAAGCGCTCGACGTGGTGCCCATCGGCCGCCCGATCGAGAACATCGATCTGCTGGTGCTCGACGAGCACGGCCGCAGGCTGCCGCCCGGTGTGCCCGGCGAGCTGAACATCGCCGGTGTCGGGGTGGCGCGCGGCTACCGCGGCCGCGACGACCTCACCGCCGCGGCGTTCGTGCACGACCTCACCGTGGCGGGCCGGCGCCGCTACCGCACCGGCGATTTGGTGCGCTGGCTGCCCGACGGCCAGATCGACTACCTGGGCCGCTTCGACGACCAGGTGAAGGTGCGCGGCAACCGCGTCACCCTCGGCGAGGTGCAGAACGCGATGCTCGACTGCGCGGGCGTGCGGGCGGCGGCCGTCGTCGACGAGAAGTCGCCGACGCAGGGTGTGTATCTGGTCGGCTATTACGTCGGTGAGGACGAGTCCGAGCCCACTGTCGACCGATTGGCCGCCGAGCTCGGCGCCCGGCTGCCGAAGTACATGGTGCCGAGCCGGCTGGTGCGGGTGGACCGGATTCCGGTCACCCGCAACGGCAAACTGGATCGCCGGGCGCTGGCCCAGGCTGCGGCCGAACAGCAGCCGGCCGAGCAGGCCGCGGGTTCGGGGGAGCCGCGCAACGAGGTGGAAGCCGCGCTCGTCCGCGTGTGGTCGGCGGTGCTCGGCGTCGAGTCGATCGGCGTGCACGACAACTTCTTCACCCACGGCGGCGACTCGATCCTCGCCCTGTCGGTGCGCACCGCGGCCGAACGCGCCGGAATCCGTTTCGATGTCGACACCTTCTACCAGCGCCCCACCATCGCCGAACTGGCCGAGCTGATCGCCGACAGCGGTGAGCGCGCACCGGAGCCGATCACGGCCCGGCTGGCGACGGTGCCGCTGGTCGATCATGCCGCGCTGCACCGCGCCGAGGACGCCTTCCCGGCCACCGCCTTGCAACTCGGCATGCTGTTCCACAGCCTGGAACGCGCCGATTCGGTGACCTACAAGGATGTGTTCCGGTATCGGTTGCGGATTCCGTGGCAGGAGCGGCAGTTCCGCACCGCCTTCGATCGGCTGCTGCGGCGTCAGCCGGCCTTGCGGTCGTCGTTCGAGCTGACGAAGTTCTCGGTGCCGTTGCAGATCGTGCACCCGGAGATCACCGCCGATTACGAGGTCGTCGACCTCGCCGACGTCGCGGAGACCGAGGCCGAGCGCCGGGTCGAGGCCTACATACAGGAACGCAGGCACGCGGCCTACGTCATCGAACGGGCACCACTGCACGCGCTGCGGGTCTTCTTGCGCGCGCCCGAATCGTCCTCCGGCACCGTCGCGGTCGATCTGGTGCTCAGCTTCCATCACGCCATCCTCGACGGCTGGAGTGTGGCGACCTCGGTGCTCGAGCTGCTGCACGACTACCTGCACGCGCTGGGCGTCCTGGACACCGGCATCGATGACACCGCGCATCCGGCGGCGGCGCTCGCCGAATACGCGCAGGCTGAACTCGCTGCCACGCAGCGTGTTTCGTCACGCGCGTACTGGCGCGAAGTGCTCGCCGGCGCCGAGGCGACCGCGCTGACGGCGTTGGCGGCGCATCAGCCGCAATCCGCGCAACCCGCGAAGGCGCGGGCGTTGGTGCCGCAGCGGCTCAGCACTCGGATCGCCGATTTCGCCGCGCGGCACCAGGTTCCGGAGAAAGCGGTGTATCTGGCCGCGCATCTGCTGACGCTGCGACTGCTGTCCGGGCGCGCCGATGTGACCACCGGCGTCATCAGCCACGGCCGCCCCGACCGCGCGGGCGCGGAAAGCCTGGCCGGACTGTTCCTCAACACGCTGCCGATGCGGCTGGACGCCACCGTGGCGACCTGGCGCGACGCCGTCGACCAGGTGGTGCGCCGCGACCGCGCCGCCTACCCGCACCGGCGCTACCCGCTGCGTTCGATCATGGCCGATCACGGCGGCCCGGTCTTCGAGACGGCGTTCAATTACGTCAACTACCACCAGTTCCAGGCCATTCTCGGCGCGGACCGAGTGGTGCTCGACGATATCGATATCCGCGAGGAAACCAACTTCCAGCTGCTGGTCACCGCCGCCACCGATCCCCGCGACGGCCGCATGTGGTTGCGCGTGGACGGTGACGGCGCGGTCGGCGCGCAGCAGTGCGAAACCGTCGCGCTCACCGAGCTGCGGATGCTGACCGCCCTGGTGGACAACCCGGACGCCCCGATCGATCCAGGGGCAGACTGGGTGGCGGGCCGCGATGTCGGTGCGCTGGTCGCCGAGGTCGCGGCGGTGCGCCCGTCCGATATCGCCGTCGCCGCCGACGACTCCGTCTGGACCTATGACGAGCTGGTGAGCCGCAGCGACGTCATCGCGGCCCGGCTGCTCGCGCACGGTGTGCGCACCGGGTCGAAGGTGGCCATCATCGGCCGCAGCACCCCGGAGCTGGTGGCGTTGGTGCTGGCGGTGGCGCGGATCGGCGCGGCGAGCGTCCCGCTGGATGTGCGCTACCCGCGGGCGCGGCTGAACCTGATGATCGACCGCGCCCGGCCGCACCGCGTGGTCGTCGACGCCGAACACCTCGACCTGGTCGACGATCCGGCGCTGGTGCTCGACACTGCCGAACTCACCGCCCCGCCCGGTCCGGCGGACCCCACGGCGCCGCGTTTCGCGCCGGTGCATCCGGAGACCACCGCGTACGTGCTGTTCACCTCCGGCTCCACCGGGGAGCCCAAGGGCGTGGCGATGCCGCATCGCGGCCTGACCGCCCTGGTCGACTGGCAGTTGCGCGCCGAGTCCGGCACCGGGCTGGCCAGCACGTTGCAGGCGGCGCCGCTGAGCTTCGACGTGGCGTTCCAGGAAATCTTCACCACCCTGGCCGCCGGATCGACGCTGCGGGTGAGCGAACGCGATCTGCGCGCCGATATGGACGAGCTGCTGAGCACGGTGGCCGAGGAGCAGATCGAGCGGGTGTTCCTGCCGTATGTGGCCTTGCAGGCGTTCGCCGAGGCGGCGTCGGTGCGCCAGATCTATCCCACCGGGTTGAAAGTGCTGGCGTCCTCGGGTGAGCAGTTGCGCATCACCGACGAGATCCGCGCCCTGTGCGCGGCGGTGCCCGGTCTGCTGCTGGAGAACCAGTACGGCCCCACCGAAACCCATGTGGCGACCACCTTCACCCTCACCGGCCCGGAGAGCGCGTTCCCGGTGCTGCCGCCCATCGGCCGCGCGGTCGACGGCGATACCGCCGAGATCCTGGACCGGCAGCTGCGGGTGGTGCCCGACGGTGTGATCGGCGAGATCTACCTCGGCGGACGCTCCCTGGCCCGCGGCTACGAAGCCATGCCCGGCTTGACCGCGCAACGTTTCGTCGCCGCCGCCGGTGGTGAGATCCGCTACCGCACCGGCGATCTCGGCGTGCGGCTGCCCTCGGGCGATATCGTCTGCCTGGGCCGCAGCGACAGTCAGGTCAAGATCCGCGGGTACCGGGTGGAGCCGGCCGAGGTCGAGCTCACCATTCTCGGGCTGGTCGAACAGTTCCCCGGGATCAGTGAGGCCGCTGTGGTGGCGCGCGGGTTCGGCGGGATCGACGGGGCGCTGGTGGCGTTCCTGGCCGGCGATGCCGAGTCCACCGATCTCACCGCGCTGCGGGCCGAACTGCGGACGGTGCTGCCCGCGCATATGGTGCCGTCGCGGTTCCAGTGGGTGGAGTCGATGCCGCGCACACCGAGCGGCAAACGCGACGACCGCGCTCTACTCGCGCTGCCGGTGACGAGCACTACCGAACAGGCGCAACAGCATCGGGAGCCGGTCGACGACATCGAACGCTCGGCCATGGAACTGCTCGCCGAATACGCCGGGCTGCCGTCCATGGGTCCCGACGACGACTTCTACGCCATGGGCGGCACCTCCATCGGCGCCATGCGCGTGGTGATGGGGCTGTCGCGGCGCTGGGGCGTCGAGCTGCCGATGAGCGCGTTCGTCGCCGCGCCCACCGCGGCCGGGCTGGCTGAGCTGATCCGCGCGGGCGATACCAGGACCAGCTTCGATCCGCTGGTGCCGATCCAGCCCGAAGGCACCAAACCGCCGCTGTTCCTGGTGCATCCGATCGGCGGCAATGTGCTGTGCTACCTGGCGGTCGCGAAGTATCTGGACCCGGATCGTCCGGTGTACGGGTTGCAGGCGGCCGGCGCCGACACCGGCAGCACGCCGCTGACCTCGGTCGAGGCGATGGCCGACTCCTACATCTCGGCGATCCGCCGAGTGCATCCGGAGGGGCCCTACCATCTGGCCGGCTGGTCCTTCGGTGGCTATGTCGCACTGGAAATGGGGCGCAGGCTGCCCGAGCACGAGGTCGCCAGCGTGACCCTGCTGGACACGATGGCGTTGCGGCAGCAGGCCCGCGAACCCATCCCCGAGGAGAAGCTGATCCGCTGGTTCTTCCTCGAACTGCTCTGGTACGCCCGCGGCAACGAGACCGCGCTCGGCGAGTTCGAACCCGATGTGCACGATTCGGCCGAACTGTTCGACGCGATGCTGGCCGAGGCGATCCGCTCCGGCATCCTGCCCGAAGGCAGTCCGGCGCAATCGATTCGGCGGCTGTACGACGTGTTCCACGCCAACTACACCGCGCTGATCACCTACCAGCTGTCGGTCTTCGACCGCGACATCACGCTACTGCGGGCCACCGACGGGATCCCGCGTGGTTTCGATATCGCCCACCAGACCATCGGCACCATGTTCGACAGTGAGAACAACGGCTGGGAACAGTACGCGGGCCGCGGGTTCGAAGTGGTCGCGGTGCCCGGCGACCACCTGCACATGATGACCGAACCGCATGTGGCCGAGGTCGGTATGCAACTGGATGCCGCGATCTCGTCGGCCGATCCGGACCTGGATCGCGAGTTCAGTGAGGGGATGCTCGACGTGTGAGGCAGGCCGCTGCGGTGCGCTTGTGCCGCAGCGGTTTTCGCGCCGATCGGTCGCATGATGGTGGGAGACCGCATTCAGCCTCGGGCCCGCGCCGCCCCGATGGATCGGACGGTGGCACGGAAAGGCTGACGTGGCGAATTCCTCGGCCCGGCCATGATTTCGGCGCTTATCGAGCCGATGACCCGACGGGCTGCGAACGGCTCAGCCGGGCAGCGGCACGAGTTCGACCAATGTGCCCCGCCCGGAGCGGGGCGGCAGCAGGGCCAGCGCCTGAGCGGTGATCAGGCTTGCCAAGTGTGGAGTATGCACCGGGCCGGTGGCGTGCCAGACCCCGCCGGGCTGCTGGCAGACCGGGACGACGCGGGTCAAGGTGTCGTGGGTTCCGGAGGAATCGGCGAGGCGCCCGCGCAGCGGTTCCGCCGGGGTGCGGGCGGTGCAGGCGTCGACGATCGCCGGTCCGGTGATCAGCAGGGCGGCGATCGCGGCGAACGGGTTGCCGGGCAACGCCAGCAGCACCCGGCCATCGGGTAGCAGCGCGACCAGCTGCGAGCCGCCCGGGCGGATGGCGAGGCCGTCGATCAGGATCTCGGCGCCCAGCTCGTCGAGCAGGGCGCGCAGATGGTCGGCCGCGCCGCGGCCGGTCGCGCCGACCACCACCACGAGATCGGCATCCGATCGCAGCGCGAACCAGGAGCCGAGCAGTTCCCGGCAGTCGTCCAGGCGCCAGACATGGGTGGTCTCGATATCGCAGGCGCGCAGATAGGTGGGCAGCACCGGGCCGATCGAATCGCGGGTCTGGCCGGGCGCCAGCGGGCCTTCCGCGCGGATCTCGGAGCCGGTGATCAGCACATCCGCGCGCAACGGGCCACGCACGGCGATCGAATGCACTTCGGCACTCGACGCCGCGGACACCACGGCGGCCGATACGCGGGTGCCGGGCGCGGCCAACTGTGCGCCCGGATGCCAGTTCTCACCGCGGCGCCGGGTGTCGTCGCGCACCGGCGCGTCCGGGCGACGAGCCAGCAGCGTGTCGCCGGCCAGCATGCTTCTGGAGACGAATTCGTCGCGCACGACGGCGGTGGTGCCGGACGGGGTGGGCGCGCCCGTCGCGATGCGCACCGCCTGCCCCACCTCCAGCGGCCGTCCACCGTGCGTGCCCGCGACCCGGGTGTCATCACGCAGCACCCACGGCCCGGACCCGCAGACGGCGTAACCGTCCATCGCGGCGGTATCGACCCGCGGCAGTGCGGTGGCGGTGGTCAGCGGTTCGGCCAGCGTCGCCCCCGTGGCCTCGGCCGGCGCCCGTTCGACGCTCGCGATCGGATCCAGCCGGGCACGCAGCAGCGCCCGCGCCTCGTCCACCGTGCGGGCGTGGACGCCACATCCGGCCGGTGCGGGACCTGCCGCCGTCGCGCGAGCGGTCGGGGCGCTCATCGCGCGCCGTCCCAGCGCCCACCGGCCGGCCGCAGACCGGAGCTCACCCACATCATGCGGCCATCCTCGCGCCCCCCGATTTCCCGCCATTTTCGCCGCAGTTGCCTCGCCATGACACTGTGCTCACACTCGCCCCTGTGCGGCTGTGCGGCTGTGCGGCTGTGCGGCTGTGCGGCTGTGCGGCTGTGCGGCTGTGCGGCTGTGCGGCTGTGCGGCTGTGCGGCTGTGCGGCTGTGCGAGGCCGGGTCAGCTCGCGGCCCGCGAAATTCATCGCTCGGCGTTTGATTCTAGGCCGGATAGGTGTGGATTTCGGTGGCCTTGAGGGCAGCCCAGAGTTCGGTGCCAGGGCGTAGGCGCAGTTCGGCGACGGTGGCGGGAGTGACATCGGCGAGGGCCGGGGGAGTGCCGTCGAGCCGCACCCGCACGGTGTGGGCGTGCTGCTCGACACCGGCCACGGTGACCGGCCACGTGTTGCGCGGGCTGCCGGCCGGGCGTTCCGGATGCAGACTGACGGCGCTGGGCGCGAAGGCCAGATGCACTGGGCCGGTGGCGGGTTCGGCGATGGTGAGCGCGCCGCCACGGTCGAGCTCGACGGTGGTGTCGCGCGCGGTACCGCGAAAGAGATTGAGGCCCACCAGATTGGCGACATAATCCGAGCGGGGGCGGCGCGCGACCTCCGCGGGCGCGCCTTCCTGGACGACGGCGCCGTCCTCCATGATCACCAGCCGATCGGCCAGCACCATGGCATCGAGCGGGTCGTGGGTGACCAGCACCGTGTGGCCGGGATAGTCGCCGAGATGGTGGGCCAAGTCGCTGCGCACCCGGATCCTGGTGCTCGCGTCCAGCGCGGCCAGCGGTTCGTCCAGCAACAGCAGCTGCGGATCGGTGGCCAAGGCCCGCGCGAGCGCCACCCGCTGCGCCTGGCCGCCGGACAATCTGCCCGGCTTGACCTGGGAATACTCGGCCAGCCCCACCCGCTCGAGCCATTGCCCGGCTCGCACCCGCGCCGGCGCCCGCCGCATTCCGCGCGCTCGCAGCCCGAAGGCGACATTGTCGAGCGCATTCAGGTGCGCGAACAGCAGATAATCCTGGAACACCACCCCGACCTGCCGATGTTCGGCCGGAACGAAGGTGCCCGGCGGCCCATCCCAGAGGTGATCATCGAGCCGGATCCGGCCGCCGGTGAGCGGGGTGAGCCCGGCCAGCGCACGCAGCGCCGTCGTTTTCCCGGCGCCGTTCGGCCCCAGCAAAGCCACCACTTCGCCCGGTTGCACCGTCAGCGCAAACCCGAGGGTGAAGTTCTCGCGCTCGATCCGAATATCCGCCGTCAACGTCATCCGAGGCTGCCCCGAATCCACCGCTCCCGCAGCGCCGCCAGCACGCCGACCGACACCGCCAGCAGCACCAGGCTCAGCACGATGGCGGCGTCGGGGTCGGTTTGCAACGCCAGGTAGACCGCCAGCGGCATGGTGGTGGTCTCGCCGGGGAAATTGCCGGCGAAGGTGATGGTGGCGCCGAATTCGCCGAGGGCGCGCGCCCAGCACAGCACCGCGCCCGCCACCACGCCGGGCAGCACCGACGGCAACGTCACCCGGCGGAAGATCAGCCACGGCGCGGCGCCGAGGGTGGCGGCGGCCTCCTCGTAGCGCGGGTCGGCCGCCCGCAGCGCACCCTCCACGGAGATCACCAGGAACGGCATCGCCACGAACGCCTCCGCGACCACCACGCCGGCGGTCGTGAACGGCAACGACACCCCGAACCACTCGTGCAGGTACTGCCCGATCAGCCCGCGCCGCCCGAACACCAGCAGCAGCGCCACACCGCCCACCACCGGCGGCAGCACCAGCGGCACCGTCACCAGCGCCCGCACCAGCCCGCGCCCTGGCAGCTCGGCGCGCGCCAGCAGCCAGGCCAGCGGGATGCCGAGCAGCAGGCAGATCACCGTCGCCAGGCTCGCGCACACCAGCGAAAGCCGCAGCGCCTCCGCGATGTCGGCGCTGAACAGCCGCTGCGGCAGCGTCCGCCACGGCGCCCGCAGCACCAGCCCCACCAGCGGAACCACCAGGAACAGCAGCCCGATCACGGCGGGCACCAGCAGGATCAGTGGCCGCCGTCGCCGCACCCGTCGTGCGACGACCCGGGTCACGGCGTCTCGAATCCCGCGTCGACGAAGACCGTGCGGGCCGCATCGGATCCGATGAACTCGACGAACGCCGCAGCGGCCAGTGCGTTCGGCGCGTGCGCGACCGGCGCGATCGGATACTCGTTGACCGCGCTCGCGGATTCGGGAAACTCGATGCCGTCGACCTTGTCGCCCGCCGCCCGCACATCGGTGCGGTACACCAGCGCGGCGTCGACCTCACCGAGTGTCACCTTGCTCAGCACCGCTTTCACATCGGGTTCCCTGGTGTCGGGTTTCGGGGTGATGCGCGCGGACTCGAAGACCTTCGTGGCAGCCGCTCCACACGGCACCTGTTCGGCGCACAGCGCGATGACGGGTTCGTCGCGACCGAAATCGGCCAGACCGGTGATCGCGCCGGGATTGCCTGCGGGAACCGCTATTTCGAGCCTATTGCGCACGAACGTCACCGGGGATGCGGTGACATCGCCGGAATCGACGACCTGCTGCATGTTCTTCGGTGCGGCCGAGGCGAACACATCGGCCGGTGCGCCCTGCCGGATCTGCTCGGCGAGCTCGGAACTGGCGCCGAAACTGAACACGACGTCCACGCCGGGATGCGCGGCCTCGAACTGCTCGCCCAGCGTGGTGAATGTCTCGGTGAGCGAAGCAGCGGCGAAAACGGTTACTCTGCCGCTGATTTCACCATTCGTGGGCGCTGCCGAGCCGTCGTCACCGCAACCGGCGAGTGCGAAGGTGCCCGCGAAGAACAGCGCGGCGATGGGACGAAATCGGTGCATGACTTCAGCTCTCCGGAATCTCGACGACGACATGAGTGGATTTCACCGAGGCCACGGCCACACTGCCCACCTCGAGGCCGAGCTCGTCCACCGATTCCCGGCTGACCAGCGACACCAGCCGGAACGGTCCGGCCTGCATCTCCACCTGCGCCATGACGGTGTCCTTGACGATGCGCGTCACGATGCCGCGCATGCGGTTGCGGGCCGAGGCGGCGACGGTGGTGCCCGCCTCGGGTGCCTCGGCGGTGGCGCGCAGGAACTCGGCCAGGTCACGCCCGCTGATGCCCTTGCGTCCGTTGTCGAGCTGAATCGACGGCAACCGTCCCTGATCGACCCACCGGCGCACGGTGTCATCGCTGACACCGAGCAGGGCCGCCGCCTCACTGATCCGCAGATTCGACACGATGTGGAGCATATTCCCGCATCTGCGGAAATCAAGCCGCCGTCGTGATCGTTATCGAACCTGCCCACTACCGGTGCGACGGGGTGAGGTGGCGGAAATGCCGTGTTAGCGTCCGCTGCGTGGATTCGAAGCCGTCGCAGGTTCAAACCTTTCCCGTCCTCGAGCCGTACGCGTCCGGGCTGCTCGACGTCGGCGACGGCAACCGGATCCACTGGCAGACCAGCGGGAATCCGCAGGGGAAACCCGTTGTCGTGGTGCACGGCGGCCCCGGTGCGGGTGGCGGCGGCTCGCGCAAGAGCGCCTTCGATCCGCAGATCTATCGCATCGTGCGCTTCGACCAGCGTGGATGCGGCCAGAGCCTGCCGAACGCGGCCGACCCGAGGGTGAGCCTGGCCGTGAACACCACCGAGCATCTGATCGCCGATATGGAGCGATTGCGGACCCATCTGGGGATCGACCGATGGATGCTGTTCGGCGGATCCTGGGGTTCGACACTGAGCCTCGCCTACGCCCAGCGGTTCCCGGAACGGGTCACCGAAATCGTCCTGGTAAGCGTCACGATGACGCGGCGCGCAGAAGTCGACTGGCTCTACCGGGGCGTCGGGCTGCTGCTGCCTCGGGAGTGGGAGCGCTTCCGCGACGGTGTCCCCGCCGCCGACCGCGACGGTGATCTGGTCGCCGCCTACAGCCGACTGTTCGACCACCCGGACCGGCAGGTCCGCCTCGATGCCGCGCGCCGCTGGTGCGAGTGGGAAGACGCCGTCATCGCGCACGAAACCACCGGCTCGCCCGGCCAGTACAGCGCGAAATCCGAATCCGCCATGCTCACCTTCACCCGCATCTGCGCCCACTACTTCGCCCACGCCGCCTGGCTGCCCGACGGCCAACTCCTGCGTGAGGCCCACCGCCTCGCCGGCATTCCCGCCGTGCTCATCCACGGCAAACTGGACCTGAGCACCCCACTGCGCACCGCCTGGGAATTGGCAAAGGTGTGGCCGGACGCCGAACTCCAGGTCATCGACGACTCCGGGCACACCGGAAGCCCGGCCATGGGGGAAGCGGTGCTGTCGGCCATTGCGCGATTCGGGCGGTAATCGGTTCGGGCGTCGAAGGGGCACGCCCGTCTCGGCGGATCGCTGAAACCACAGCCCCGCAAGCGGAACCACTGGCCCGGGGCCTCGGGTCGGCAGCGGGGGCATCCATCGACGCCGGAAGACCCACCTACCGCGGTCGGTTCGCGTAGGAGACCGGAGGCCGGCCGAAACCTGCTGCCGCCCGGCGCTCGGCTAAGGCGTCAACCGGAGAACCATCTCGTTCTCCACTCGCGGGTCGCCCGGCCGGCACGGCTGTGATCGGCCGGTGCGTCGAAACCCGTTGCGCCGGTAGAGGTTCTCCGCATGGTGATTGCCGTCGAGGACCCATAGGCCCAGGCTCGGATGACCGCCGGTGCGGGCCCAATCGATCACCGCGCGCACCAGCCGGTCGGAGACCCCGCTGCCGCGAGCGACCGGATTCACCCACATCGACACCAACTCCGCCGGCCCGTCCGCCAGCCAGCCGGCCGCTGAACCGATGGGACCGGTGTCGTTCTCGGCCACGAACAGGGTCCGTGGGGCGGCCCATTCACGCCAGCGCTGTTCGTCCCAGGTCGACGCTTCGGCGAACGTCGTACTGAACGTGCCCGGCGGTGATCCCGCGAGCGCGTCCAGGCCGGACGGCCCGCGCGGTTTCCCATTCCTCGGCAGGCACCCGGCGCACGATCATCATCCGATCGTGCGCCGGATCAGACTCACCCGCAAGGGAATTGATCAGTCCCTGGGTCCACCGGCCACATAGATGACCTGACCCGAGACGAAGCCCGCGCCCTCACTGGCGAGGAAGGATGCGGTGTGCGCGATGTCCTCGGGGTAGCCGACCCGGGCGACCGGGATCTGCGCGGCGGCCGCGGCCTGGAAGTCCTCGAAGGAGGCGCCGACGCGGGCGGCGGTGGCGGCGGTCATATCGGTGACGATGAAGCCGGGCGCGATGGCGTTGGCGGTGACGCCGAACTTACCGAGTTCGAAGGCCAGGGTCTTGGCGAAGCCCTGCATGCCCGCCTTGGCGGCGGCGTAGTTGGCCTGGCCGCGGTTGCCGAGCGCCGAGGTGCTCGACATGTTGACGATGCGGCCGAACTTCTGCTCGACCATGTACTTCTGCACCGCCCGCGTCAGCAGGAACGCGCCGCGCAGGTGCACGTTCATGACCGCGTCCCAGTCGTCGACGCTCATCTTGAACAGCAGGTTGTCGCGGAGGATGCCGGCATTGTTGACCACCACCGTCGGCGCGCCGAGCTCCGCTTCGAGTCGCTCGACCGCCGCCGCCACCGACGCCTCATCGCTGACGTCGGCGCCCAGCGCCACCGCCTGGCCGCCGGCTTCGGTGATCGCGGCGACGGTGTCGGCGCAGGCGCTCTCGTCCAGGTCGAGCACACCCACCTTCATGCCGTCGGCGGCGAATCGTGTGGCGATCGCCGCGCCGATTCCCCGCGCGGCACCGGAAACTACTGCGACCCTCTCGGCCATGAATCGACGTCCTTCCTCGAAGTAACTGCTTCGCTGCCATCTAACACCCGGTACGTGACCGTGCGTCGGCGTGTCGAGGCCGTCGTGGTGTGACAGTGTGGGGGACTCCTGCCCGGCGGCATCGCGGGTATGAGCGACCACAACGGGATCACCGCAATTTGCTGTATTGGCAAATTTTCTTGCCAGGATCGAGAACCTTCCGGATCCTCGTGTGCGGAGGTGGTCACAGTGACCGATGAGCTGACAAGCAGCTATGACGTGGTGGTACTCGGCGGCGGAGCCGCAGGACTGAGCGGGGCGGTGACGCTGGCCCGGTCGCGGCGGTCGGTCGTGGTGATCGACGCCGGCCAGCCGCGCAACGCCCCGGCCGACGGTGTGCACGGCCTGCTCGGCCGCGAAGGCATGCCGCCCGGCGAGCTGCTCGAGCGCGGCCGGGCGGAGGCCCGCGGGTACGGGGCGCAGATCGTCACCGGCGAGGTGCGCACCGCCCGGCGCGACGGTGACGAATTCACGGTCACCCTGACCGATGGCCGCTCGACCCGCGCTCGCCGCCTGCTGGTGGCCTCCGGGCTGACCGACGTGCTGCCCGACATCCCAGGCCTGCGCGAACGCTGGGGCCGCGACGTGCTGCACTGCCCGTACTGCCACGGCTGGGAGGTGCGCGATCAGGCCATCGGCGTGCTGTCGAGCAGCCCGATGTCGGTGCATCAGGCGATGCTGTTCCGGCAGCTGAGCGACGACGTCACGTTCTTCACCCACACCGCGGCCGAGCCGACCGGTGAGGTGGCCGAGGAGCTCGCGGCGCGCGGGATTCGCGTGGTGACCGGTGCGGTCGCGGGACTGGAGGTCGAAGCCGACAGGCTGGTGGGTGTTCGCCTCGCCGACGGCACCGTCATCGCCCGTGAGGCGCTGGCGGTGGGGTCGCGCATGGAGGCGCGGGCCGGATTCCTGGCCGATCTCGGGCTGAAGCCAGTGCAACACCCGATGGGCGTGGGCGAGCACATCGCCGCCGATCCGATGGGCCGGACGGACGTGCCGGGCGTGTGGGCGGCGGGCAATGTGGTGGACCTGTCCGCTCAGGTGGGTGCCGCTGGTGCCGCGGGAACCATGGCCGGCGCGCAGATCAACGCCGACCTGGTGGCCGAGGAAACGCGGCGGGCCGTTGCCGCACTGCGGGAGCAGGTCTCGCCCGAGGTCGAACTCGCCGAGCAGGGTGCGGAAGAACGCGCTCTCGGATAGGCAACGACCAGACCGATGGGCCCTCGACCCGCCGGGTGGCGCACACCCGGCGGGAGCGGCGCCGTTCTGGAGCCGGGCAGCGGCGAACCCGCTGCTCCCGGACTCCGGGCCGACGAACACCACAACCGAAAGGACAAGCGTGACCGAGGAATTCGGCAAGGAGTTCTGGGAGGCGCGCTACCACGACGCCCACTCCGCCGACCGCGAGCCCAACCCGCACCTCGTCGGCGAGGCGGGTGATCTACCGCCGGGCAAGGCCCTCGACGCCGGCTGTGGAACAGGGGGTGAAGCGCTCTGGCTGGCCTCCCGCGGCTGGCAGGTGACGGCCGTCGATATCTCCGAGGCCGCCCTCCGGCGCGCCAGCGACCGAGCCGAGGCCGCAGGCCAGGACATCGCCGCCCGCATCGCATGGCAGCAGGCCGACCTCACCGAATGGCGTCCTCCCGCGGAACACTTCGACCTGGTGTGCACCCACTACGTGCACACGTCCGGTTCACCGCAGGACCTTGTCGCCCGCCTCGCCGCCGCCGTCGCATCCGGCGGCACACTGCTCATCGTCGGTCACGCCCCGGGCGACCACCTGTCCAGCCATGCCCACGGCTCCTCGCCGCATGTGCACGTCACCGCCGCCGACATCGCCGCGGGGCTGGACCCGGACCGGTGGGAGGTCCAGGTCGCCGAGGACCGTTCCCGGCAGACCATCGGCCCGCACGGCACCGCGGTCACGCTCGAGGACACGGTGTTGCGGGCGCGTCGCGTGTGATGCCGTCCGCGCGATGCAGCGCGGCAGGCGAGCCTCCGCCCGCCGTCGTCGTGGTGATCGCAACAGTCGGCGGCGGCTCCACGCCGCTAGCGAGGAGCCGCCGCCGAGTGCGCGAGTGCGCGAGACGGTTCAGTCTGGCGTCACGATGGCGAAGTTCTTGTCGCCCGGATCGAGGACCCTCGCAAGACGTTGCAATGCGGAACTGTCGCCACTGATCTCGATCCCCGCCGCACCGCCGGACAACCCGCCGAGAGCCAATGCCGGCAGGTTGTGCCGGGTGGTGGTGAGGGTGGCGTCGGCCTCGCCGGACTGGGGCCGGCCGCTGTAGGTGAGAACGCCGTTGGCCAGCCGCAGCCGGTACCGCTCATCGGTGTCGGTGAGAACCACGTCGATGGCCAGGTTCTCGTCCCAGGCTTTCGGACCGTTGACCTGAATGGCGATGGCGTCGAACAGCATCGTCGGCGAGAGCTGGATGATGACATCCGGTGCGGTGGTCTCGGTCGGTGTGCCGAACTGCCCTTCCCGCAGCTCGGTCATGCCCGACAGATACCAGCTGCGCCAGGTGCCGTTCTCGGCGCCGTACCCGAGCTGCTCATAGGTATCGGCCAACAGCTCGCGCGCCGCGGCATGGTCGGGCTGGGCGAACACCACATGGTTGACCACCTGGGCGACCCAGCGGAAGTCGCCGGCGTCGAAGGATTCACGGGCCTTGGCCACCACGGTGTCGGCGCCGCCCATGAACTCGACATAGCGTTTGGCCTGCTCGACGGGCGTGTGCGGCCACAGGCTGGCCGGGTTGCCGTCGAACCAGCCCAGATAGCGCTGGTAGATCGCCTTCACGTTGTGCGACAGCGAACCGTAGTAGCCGTGCGCGCTCCACGCGTTCTCCAGCGAGGGCGGCAGCTCGATCGCCTCGGCGATCTCCGGTCCGGTCAGGCCCTTGTTCATCAACCGCAGCGTCTGATCGTGCACGTAGGCGTACAGGTCGCGCTGGGTGGACAAGAACTCGACCACCCGCTCGTTGCCCCAGGTCGGCCAGTGGTGCGAGGCGAAAACGACCTCGGCCTCGCCGCCGAACAGGTCGATGGTCTCGGTGAGGTAGTTGGCCCAGCCGTGCGGGTCGCGCACCACCGCACCGCGCAGCGTCAGCAGATTGTGGAAGGTGTGCGTGGCGTCCTCGGCCGCGCACAGCGCGCGGAAGTCCGGGAAGTACACCAGCATCTCCGACGGCGCCTCGGTGTCGGGCGCCATCTGGAACACCATCCGCACCCCGCCGACGGTCTCCTCGTGCCCGGTGGTGGTGATGATGTCGGTCGGGGCGATCAGTGAGACCGTGCCGATCGACAATGTCTGACCCAAACCGGCGCCGACCTGGCCCTGCGGGCCGCGCGCGAGGGCCGCGCCGTACATGTAGCCGGCCCGGCGGTTCATCGCGGTCCCGGCGTACACGTTCTCCGACACCGCATGCTCGAGGAACCCTTCCGGCGCGAAGATCTTCACCCGTCCGGCGTCGACGTCCTCCTGGGAGACGAACCCCTTCACAC
Organism: Nocardia cyriacigeorgica; assembly: GCF_005863245.1. Lineage (GTDB taxonomy): Bacteria > Actinomycetota > Actinomycetes > Mycobacteriales > Mycobacteriaceae > Nocardia > Nocardia cyriacigeorgica_C. The sequence goes on from NZ_VBUT01000002.1 coordinate 193,504, forward strand.
CACCGAAATGGTCGGCGTGCGAGTGGGTGTAGATGATCGCCTTGATCGGGCGATCACCGCGATGCTGCCGATACAACTCCAGCGCCGCACGTCCCGTCTCGGCCGACAGCAGCGTGTCCACCACGACGACACCGTCATCACCCTCGATGAACGAGGTGTTCGACAGGTCCATCCCGCGCACCTGATAGATCCCGGGAACGACCTCGAACAACCCGTCGACCGCCGCCAGCTGCGACTGCCGCCACAGACTCGGATTCACCGTCTCCGGCGCCGGACCGTCCAGGAAACTGTAGGTGTCGTTGTCCCACAGCACCGTCCCGTCCTCGGCCGTCACCGCATTAGGGGTGCGCCGCGCGATCAGCCCCCGCTTCGCGTCCTCGAAATCCTGCGTATCGGCGAACGGCAGAGTCTGTTGCAGCGCCTGATGCTGACGAACGATGGTCTCCGACGCCGGCCTCGATGTCATCGTCATGCGGGCCAGTGTGGGTTCCGGGACTCGTTGCCCACTTCACCCGACGAGGGTGAAAACCGGCCGGACCTTCCTCGGCCGCGTGCTCAGGCGGGGATCTGGTGCTCGGTGTCGGATCCGTCGAAGGGCGGGTAGCTCTCACTGCCCGATGCCTCGGCTGCCGCGATGTAGTCGGCGAGGGCGTTGCGGGAGCGGGTCAGTTTGTCGAGCTGATCGTTCAAGCGGTCCATCCGCGAGCGCATCGCGTCGAGTAGTTCGGGGCAGCCGGGCAGGTCGGGGGCTTCGCCGGTGGCGCAGGGCAGCAGGTAGGCGATGTCGTCGCTGGACAGGCCCGCGTCGAGCAGGTGCCGGATCTGGCGCACCCGCAGCACGGCGTCCTCGGGGTAATCGCGATAGCCGTTCGGGCTGCGGTCGGCCTCGAGCAGGCCTTGCGCTTCGTAGTAACGCAACTGGTGGGCGTTGACGCCTGTCCTGCGGCTCAGTTCCCCGATCAGCATCGACACCTCACTTGACCTTCAGACCGGTATGAACGTTGATCATGCTGCCATGACCAACACCGCAACACCCGTGAGCATTCTCGGACTCGGACTGATGGGGCAGGCGCTGGCGCGCGCGTTCCGGAAAGCCGGGCATCCGACCACCGTGTGGAACCGCACGCCCGGCAAGGCCGATGAGCTGGTGGCCGAGGGCGCGCGACTGGCGCCGACGGTCGCCGATGCGATCGCGGCGGATTCACTGACGATCATCTGCGTAAGCGACTACCCCGCCATGTACGACCTGCTCGGTGCGAGCAAGCTCGAGGGCGCGACGCTGCTCAACCTGACCTCCGGCGACTCCGCGCAAGCCAGGGAAGCCGCCCGATGGGCCGAGCAGAGCGGCGCCTACTACCTCGACGGCGCCATCATGGCCATCCCGCAGGCCATCGGCACCGCCGACGCGGTGATCCTGCACAGCGGGCCGGAGAAAGTGTTCGAGAAGCACCGATCAACACTGGAAGCGCTGGGCAGCGTCACCTATCTCGGCCCGGACCACGGGCTGGCATCCCTCTACGACGTGGCGGGCCTGGCGATGATGTGGAGCGTCCTGAACGCCTGGCTCCAGGGCACCGCGCTGCTGCGCACCGCCGGGGTCGACGCCGTCACTTTCGCACCATTCGCGCAGCAGATGGCGGCGGGCGTGGCGGGCTGGCTGCCGGGACACGCGGAGCAGATCGACGCGGAGTCCTTCGAGACCGAGGTGGCGTCGCTGGACACCCACGTGCGGACCATGACGCACCTGATCGAGGAATGCGAGGCGGCGGGTATCAATGCCGAACTGCCGAAGTTGATCAAGTCGATGGCGGATCGCTCGGTCGCGGCCGGGCGCGGTAGACAGGAATATGCCGTGCTGATCGAGGAATTCGCCAAGCCGGGCGCTGCCTGATCAGCGCTGCCAGAAGCGGTTTCGCGGCGCTCGCGATCGCCGAGATCGAGCCCCGCGCACGGTCGCGGATCCGGCGGCCGGACGCGGGGTATCCAGGTCCGCGCTCGAAATTCGGTGGAGTCCGACCCCGGCTTCAGTACAAAGGTCCGGCGGGGGAGTACCGACAGCAGCCGGGGGACCGAACCATTCGAAAGGACCGGCCGTGAACGAGACGGACGCCATCGCCGCCAACCGCGCGAACTGGGACGACCGCGCCGACGTCCACGCGCGTTCCCAGATGTACGACGTGGACGCGTTCCTGGCCGATCCCACCGAGATCTCGCAGGTCGTGCGCAACGATCTGTCGGTGCTCGCACCGCACCTGCCGGCCACCGGGGTCGACGGTCGTTCGCTGCTGCATCTGCAATGCCATATCGGCACCGACACCGTCTCCTGGGCGCGCCTCGGCGCCGTCGACGTGCACGGCCTCGATTTCTCACCGAACTCGCTGCGTCACGCGGCCCGGATCGCGGCCGCCGACGGCCGCGACATCACCTGGGTCGAAGGCGACGCCCGCTACGCGTCCGCGGCGATCGACCGCCGCTTCGACACCATCGTCACCAGCACCGGAACCATCGTCTGGCTGCCGGATCTCACCGACTGGGCGCGCTCCATCCACGAGCTCCTCGAACCGGGCGGCGTCTTCCTCGTCCGCGACGACCACCCGATTCTCAGCGCCATGGACTATCAGCCGTGGACCATCGGCGACGATTACCTCAGCGGCGGCGGCGTGCTGACCTACGAAGATTCCGGCACCTACACCGAGAATTCGGAAGGCTTGATCGAGCACACCACCAACCACGAATGGCGCCACGACCTCAGCGAAGTCGTCACCGCGTTGCTGGCCGCCGGCCTGAGAATCGAAGCCCTGCACGAGCTTCCGTACATGGACTGGCCCGCCTTCTCCGACCTCGAGCCCTGCGCCGAAGGCTGGGCCCTGGCACCTGGCCACCCGCGTATCCCGCTGAACTTCGCCGTCGTCGCACGCCGAGCCTGAGCCCAGGCACCCGCCGCCTACGCCCCCTGTGCCGCTCGGGCCGGCGTGAGATGGGTGACCTCACACAACCACCGCCCCTCCCGCCACACGAAAACATCGGAACTCCACTCGTCGTTCTCGAACCGCTCCCCCTGAAACACCCCCGTATTGACCACGCGAACGACGACGACCGCAACGTCACCGAGGTCGACCACCGACGTCACCTCGCTGCGGAAGGAGTCGTGCGTAACCGCCCCACTCCCGACCGCCGCCAGGAACCGGCTCCCGCTCATCACCCCATCCTGCGAGACGAACATCCACCCCGGAGTAGCGAAGGACCCGATGCGCTCCGCATCGTTTGCCAGGAGCGCCTCGTCCCAGTCGCGAAACAGCCGGGTAAATGAATCGAGACCTGCGGATACTTCTTGTTTCATCATGAACCGAACGATCGCACCGCCACGCCCGATCCGTCTTGGACAAATGGAGCAATCCGAGGCATCGCAGGCTGCACTTCGGCTCGGACCCGGACCTGCGCACAGTGCTCAGCGCCGCTGATCCAAGGCCTGTTGGATCAGTGCCCGTGCGGCGCTGCCTTTCCGCCGGGTACTCCCGTCACTGGTCGACGTACTCCCGGTACGGCGTCGACATTTCCCACAAGCGTCGTCGCACCTCGCGGCAATGTCCGACCACGGCCGGATCGGTGGTGACCGCCAGCCCCGCCGGCTTTCCCGCCTCGCTCACCAGGTTGTACACGACCCGTGTGTTGTCGATCAGCCACCAATCGTCCGGTGGCACGTCACCTGCGGCATGACGCGGCACGTACCGGATGTCCTCGCCTGCATCGACATTGCTGCCGGTCACCGAGAGCAGCCATCGGTGGTAGTCGGTGTGCGGCTCGGTCACGACGCGCACCCGGCTGACCCGCACGCCGCGAGCCGCGGCACCACGCATGAGCTCGATCCAGCGATCTTTGTGCTCGTTCGGTAGCGCCGGCTCACCGTCCATGAACCGCCGCAACCGCTCCGACTCGGACGGAACGGCGTATGCGTCACGAACTTCGAGGTGAAAGGCATCGGCCTTGCAACCGCGGAAGAGCGAACCCCAGTCCGGTGGATCATTCGGCAGGTAGAGCACCGTTGTACGCCCTCCTGGTCGTCGGCACCTCGATATGTATCGTAGGCTTTCCACGCTCGAACCGGGCCTGAGTAAGGACCTCAGCGCCGGTGGTCCAAGGCTTGTTGGATCAGCGCCCGGGCGGCGCTGCCTGTCACCGATTGTCCCGCGAGCACGTCGAAGGCCCGACCGTGCACGGCTATTTCTCGCGGTTGGGTGATGGTCAGCTCGGCCACGGTGGTTTCGACCATCACCATCCGGTTGTCGAAGATGACCATGTTCGACATCGGGACGCGGTAGGGCGCGCGGGCCGGGATGATCCCGAATGTCACGCGCGGCATATTGATCACGGCGAGCAGTCGATCGAGTTGGCCGATCATGACGCCGTCGTCCCCGACCGTTGTGTGCAACGCTTGCTCGGAAACGACGAAATGGAACCGGTGGTCGCGGCGGTACAGGATCTGCTGGCGTTCCAGGCGTTTGGATACACCCGCGTCGAGATCATTGGGAATCTGCTGAAATTCGATGACGTTGCGGAGGATCTCGCGCGCGTACTCCGCGGTCTGAAGCAATCCCGGTACCAGGAAAGGGTGATACACCCGCATGCATTCGGCTTCGGATTCCAGCTTGATCGACGTGTGTTGGCGGCGTTTCGTTCCGGTGCCGAGGATCCGCCGCCATTCGAGGTATGCGGCGTCGATATTCCGAAGGCTGGCTATCAGGTCCGGAATCTGCTGCTCGGCATCGGTATAGGTACACCAGGCGCGCACATCGGCTTCGGTCGGCTTGGTCTTCCCGTACTCGATCTTCGAGACCTTGGTCTGGTGCCAACCGGCTCTACGAGCCAGCTCGGTCCCGGTCAAGCCGGCATCGTGGCGAAGCTCCCGGAGCCGTGCCCCGAGAGCCTCTTTTGCCTCGTCGAGCGAACTCGTCACTCGTGATAGTCCTGTAGTGGCACAGTCATCGACCACACCCGATCTCACGCGTCGAATGTAGTCCACGATCACCGGGTCGGTTGTCACAGCACCTCCTTGCCACCGGCCGGATGTATCGAACACAGTGAAGGCGACTGTGGAGTCGTCGAATAGCCACCAGTCGTCGGAGGTCAACTCGTCGGGCCGGATCAGATGGCGAGGAAGGTACCGGACATCCTCGCCGGCCTCCGCGTTCATGCCTGCGACATGCTTGGCGTACCTGGTGTAGTCGTTATGCGGAACCGAAACCACGCGTGCACGGTTCACCGCTACACCCCGATCGGTGGTCGCGCGGACATGGTTCAGCCACGGCTGAAACCATTCGAAGTCCTGGGGCTCATTCGCGAGGAACTTGCGCAGTGGTTCGTATTCGGGGGTGTAATAGGAGTCCTGCACCTCGAGGTGGAACGCCTCGCGCGACGGAACTACCCGGCGCAATACCGATGCACCGGGCGGCCGGCGGCGAGACCGAGTTCAGCTGAGCCCGGCCAGCTTGTACAGCACGAGCGATCCCGCGACCGCTACGTTGAGGCTGTGCCCGGTGCCGACCATCGGGATCTCCACGGCGAGATCGATTCGTTCGAGCCCTTCGGGCGGAATGCCGTCGGATTCGTGTCCGAGTACCACGACGGCGCGGCGCCGTGCCACTGGTAGGTCGGCGAGGCGGATGGATTCGTCGGTGAGTTCTACGCCGATCACGGCCGAGCCGCCGGCACGCTGGCGGTCCAGCCAGCGGTCGACGCGGCCATCGATCCAGTGCACGCATTGGCGGTGGCGCAGGGTATTTCCCTGGGCGAGCGCGTCGGGGACCCAGGGGCGGCGGGGGACGGCCAGGCAGGCGCCGACGGCGTCGCAGGTGCGCAGCAGGGTGCCGAGGTTGACGCCGTGCTTGGGCCACAGGGGCGCGGCGATGAGGTGGTTCCAGCAGCCGTGCGAGCGTCGGCGGCGCTGGCGTCGCAGTTCCGGGCGGGTGCGTACCCGCGCGGCGCTCATCGGCGGGCGGGAAGTTCCTTCCCGGGAAACGCGAATGCGGCGGTACCGCATGAGGGAACGGTGTGATTCACAGCGACGATGCTTGGCGGCGCATCAAAGCCTTCGACATGGCCTGCCATCGGAAGGGCCGGCCGGGTGTCTCCACCATACCGGCCCTCCCGCAGTCGGCGATTCAGGGGCGCAGTACCGAGACCAGGAATTCGGTCTGGTCGTGCACGGCCTGCTCGAACAGGTCGTCGAAGTAGATGTCGAAATGTCCTGCGTCGTAGCGCTTCACGATGGCGTGCTTGGTGCGTTCGGCGGCGCGCAGCGCGGGTTTGACCGGTGCCACCGAATCGTTGTCGCACAGGGCGTACAGCACGGGCATCTTGAGTGCCTTGGCGCGCCGCCCGGGGGCGTCGAACAACGCCGAGAAGGCTACGCGTGCGGCGACTTTCGGCTGGTAGCTCTCGCTTTCCTCGGCGAGCCTGCCGAAACCCTCGGGTACGTCGGGCGCCGACATCAGCGCGGCTGCGCGCTTGCGTCCGGCCAGCCGCACCGGCACCGGCTTGCGCCGGATCGGGCCGATCAGCAGGTCAGTGGCGGCGATGGTGGCCACCTTGGTGAGGCTGGTCGGGCCCTTCGCCATGGCCGAGGCCCAGCCGCTGGTGAACGGCACCTGCGCCACCACGGCGGCGATATAGGCGTCGTCCGGTGCCACCGACAGCACGTGCCCGCCACCGAAAGACGTGCCCCACAGTGCGATCCGGGTGGCGTCGAAGCCGCGGATGGTGCGCGCGTAGGCGATCGCCGCATGCCAGTCCTCACGCTGACGGGCGATGTGCAGCAACTGGCGCGGTGCGCCCTCGCTGGCACCGAAATGGCGGTAGTCGAAGACCAGCACCCCCATCCCCGCGGCCGCGAACCTGCGCGCGTACCGATCCAAACCCATTTCCCTGTTGGCCCCCAGGCCGTGTCCCATCACCACGAGCGGGCGGGGTTTGGGCACGCCATCCGGGCGGTAGAGCCAGGCGGCGCACTGCTCTCCTCCCGACGGGAAGCTGACCTCGACACGTTCCATGGTCGATTAACTTACCGAGTATCCTGGGCTGGCGGACGAGTCGGCCGGGCGGCCGCGGCGACGGGAACGGGCACGCGAGTGCCGCAGCCCGGAGCCGAGGAAAGTCCGGACTCCACAGAGCAGGGCGGTTGCTAACGGCAACCCGGGGTGACCCGCGGGACAGTGCCACAGAAAACAGACCGCCCACGACCTCTCGGGGTCGTGTGGTGAGGGTGAAACGGTGCGGTAAGAGCGCACCAGCGCCCCGGGTGACCGGGGCGGCTCGGTAAACCCCGCCCGGAGCAAGGTCGAAGGTCGCATCGCGTGCGGTGCGGCTGCGCAGGCGCTCGAGGGCTGCTCGCCCGAGCCTGCGGGTGGACCGCTCGAGGCACCCGGCGACGGTGTGTCCAGATGGATGGCCGCCACCCGGTGCGAACCGGGGACAGGATCCGGCTTATACGCCGGCTCGTCCGCCCTGACGGCGAGCGGCGGCGCCCCAGCAGGGGCACCGCCGCGTCGGTATCAGTCTTCGCAGGTCTCAGCAGGGCACTGGGATCAGCAGGGCAGTGTGATCAGCAGAGCACCTTGATCATTTCGTAGATGGCCTTCGACTCCTCCGGCGACGCCGAACCGCGACCGTTCTTGGTGCGGTTGGAGATCTCGGTGAGGACCTCGTCCTCGGCCTTGCCCTCGTGGATGTCGTCGCAGGTCTCGGTGAAGATCTCGCCGATCTCCTCGTCACTGCGGCCCTCGGCCAGGCTCGGGAAGGCCTGCTTGTAGGCGACGACGAAGGAACCGACCTTGACCCCGTCCAGGCCCATATCGCCCTTCGGTGAGGTAGCGCCGGTCGTCGGAGCCGCGGCGTCGCCGGTCTCGGTGGCGGACGCGGTGGCCGAGGCGGTCGCGGAACCGGAGGCGGTGGGCTGGGCGACGCTGGAGGTCGTCTCGTCCTCACAACCGGCGATGAACAGGGCAAGGGCGCTGGCAGTTGCCGCGATGGCGGCGGAAGTTCTGATCACGTTGCCGGATGCTAGCGGCACCCGGGGCAAATCGCCTCCCGCGACATCGGCGGGAGGCGAGTTGCGCGACTACCTCAGGCGGGGCCGATCAACAGCATCCGCGCGAAGTTCGCGGCCTGTTCGGGACCGAGCAGGGGCAGCAGGTAGTCGTACACAAGTGTGGACATGAGGTGCGGAACTCCCAAGATTTCGTCTTACGGGACGGTTACGCTCGGCCACCCTAGCAGCGCCGGCGCCCGCCTGTTGCCGAGTCGGAGCCGTTGAGGTGCCGGATTCATCCGGAACTGGCCGAGAACGTGATAGAGGTCATAGAGTGGTCGCCGTTGGATCGAGATGCCTCGCGGGGCTGCGATGCATCACCTCACACTGAAACTCTCGGGAAGCAGGTCTCAACTCATATGCGGGTAGTTCGTTCTCTGGTCGCCGGCGCATTGATCGCCGGGGCCGCATCGGTTTTCGCCACGCTCGGGGCCGGTAATGCCGGTGCGGTGGCGGTGACTCCGCTGCCGGGCGGGGTTCAGGTCGACCTCACCCCCGCCGACACCAAATGGGTGCACCAGAGTGGCGTGGGTCGCACCATCGCCGGGCTGCCGCACCCGTCGGCGGCGTCGTTCGGCTATGCCCTCGACTCGGCGGCGGCGCTGTCGTCGGAGTATCCCGAGGGCCGGGTCGTGTTCACCGTCTTCGGGCCGTTCGACCAGCTGAGCGGCACCATGCTGGCGCTGAAGTAGCGACATAGAATTCTCGGCGTGGAACTCCACCAGCGGATCGTCTCGGCGCCGGTCGATTTCGGCGCCATTCGATCCGAATTCGGACTGACCTCGGCCTATCCGGCCGAGGCCACCGCGGAAGCCCGCGACGCGGTCGACGCGTTCGCGGGCGACCGCGCCGATCGCACCGACATCCCGTTCGTCACCATCGACCCGCCGGGTGCGATGGACCTCGACCAGGCGCTGCACCTGGAACGCACCGATACCGGCTTCCTGCTGCATTACGCCATCGCCGACCTCGGCGCCGTCGTCATCCCGGATGGCGCGCTCGCCGCCGAAGCCGGCGTCCGCGGCCAGACCTTCTACCTGCCCGACACCACCGTGCCGCTGCATCCGCCGGTGCTGTCGGAGAACGCGGCCAGCCTGCTGCCGGATCAGACCCGCCCGGCCGCGCTGTGGACCATCGAACTCGATCACGACGCCGAGCCGCTGCGGTATTCGGTCGAGCGCGCCCTGGTGCGCTCCCGTGCCCGCCTCGACTACGCCGGTGTGCAGGCCGACGCCGACGCGGGCCGCCTGCATCCTTCGATCGCTGCGCTGCCGGAATTCGGCACCAAACGCATCGCGGCCGGGCTGGATCGCGGCGCGATCGAGCTGCGGCTGCCCGCGCAGAGCGTGATCCGCGACGAGGGCGCCGACGGGCATTGGCGCCTGGTACTGGAACCGCGTACCGACGCCGACGACTGGAACGAGCAGGTATCGCTGCTGGCGGGTATGTGCGCGGCCCGCATCATGCTCGACGGCACCGACAGCTCCGGTGAACGCATCGGCCTGCTGCGCACCATGCCCCCGCCGCCGGATTCGGCCATCGCCTCGATCCGCCGCACCGCCGCCGCCCTCGGCATCGATTGGCCCGCTGATCAGCCGGTGGGCCGGCTGCTGGCCGCGCTCGACCCCAACTCACCCGCGACGCTGGTGCTCATGTCCGAGGCCACGGGTCTGCTGCGCGGCGCCGCCTACACCGTCCTCGACGGCACCGACCCGTCCTCGGACAGCTTGCGCCACAGCGCGATCGGCGCGCCCTACGCGCACGTCACCGCGCCGCTGCGGCGGCTGGTGGACCGGTTCACCACCGAGATCTGCCTGGCGCACTGCGCGGGCACCCCGGTGCCGCAGTGGGTGCGCGACGGATTGACGGCGACCGCCGAGACCATGAAACGCAGCGACGGCGTCGCGAACAAGATCGAACGCGCCTGCATCGACCTCACCGAGGCGACCTTGCTGTCGCAGCGCATCGGCGCCGAATTCGAGGCAGTCGTGGTGCGCGAGGGCAACGGCAACCGCCCCGCCGAGATCTTCATCGCCGACCCGCCGCTGGTCGGGCCGTGTGAGGGTTCGCCAACCGAGGGTTCGAGGGTGCGCGTCCGCTTGGAATCGGCAGATCCGGTGGCGCGCAAGGTGTTGTTCACGCACCTGCGTTGAGCCGCACGGGCCTACCGCTGAGCCGAGGCGCGCCGAGCCGCCGAGGTAGTGGGCTGACGCCCGCCGACTTGCCAAGGCCTTCGCGCGTCGGGGCTCCGGCGATCTCGGGTCCGCCTCAGCGCGGCAGCAGTGAAGCCGCGGTGGCGGGGTATTTCGCCAAATGCTCACCGGCAGCCCGATCTTCGGCATCCGCCAGCGCCGCGTACAACGTGGTGTCCTCACCCGCGGCCCGGGCTTCGGCGGCGCGGGCGAGGATCGCCTCGTGGGATTCGACCGCGTCGCGGTGATCGCCGAGGACGGTTTGCAGGCGCTTGGCCTGGCTGCCGAGTTCGACCGCCTCCCCGCCGAGGGTGGCGGCCGCGGCTTCGCAGGAATAGCGTAAACGTTTGGCGCCCTTGCGGATATCGTGCAGTAGCTCGATACGGTCCGCGGGGGTGACCGCGGTTTCCGCGCCGACCATCCGGTCCAGGCGCTCGCGATCGCGTTGCAGGACCGTGCGGAAAACGTCCTCGGCCGGTCCGCCGCTGCGGCCTTGACGTAGCGGGGGAGCCGACCGCCAGTTCGCGAGCTGATCTCGCAACCCGAGATAGCGCTCGCTGTCCAGCGCGCGCAAGACCTCGGAGTGCGCGGCCGAATACCGCTCGCGTTCGGCCACCACGAGCCGATTCGTGACGGCCTCGAGCGCGCCCGCATCGGCACCGTCGGTCAGTTCGGAATCCAAGAGCGCCGCGAACCGTTCGGCCCGCACCTCCGCATCCCGGGCGACCCCGAGCAGACCCGCGAGCCAGGCCAGTTCCGAAGCCATCGCGGCGGCAGGGTCGCGCTCGAACAACCGTCGATACGACCGCAGCACGCTGCGCAGCCGGCGCGTGGCCACCCGCATCTGATGCACCGAATCCCAGGCGTCGGCGCGCACCTCGGGCTCGGCGGCGAGCAGCCGGTCGATGTCCTCGCCCAGCGCCGCGGTGAGCGCGTCTGCGGCGGTGGCCGTCATGACCTAGCGTCCTTTCGCGAACCCGTCGGTGGCTTCGACGAGATGGTGAGTGATCCCGGGTTCGTTGGCGGCGTGCCCGGCGTCGTCGACGATGTGCAGCACTGAACCCGGCCAGGCCCGGTGCAATTCCCATGCGCTGACGGCCGGGCAGACGATGTCGTGGCGGCCCTGCACGATCACCGCGGGGATGTCCGCGATCTTGTCGATATCGCGTAGCAACTGTCCCTCGTCGAGGAAACCGCCGTGCCGGAAATAGTGATTCTCGATGCGTGCGAAGGCGAGCGCGAAGCGTGGCTCACCGGTTTCGGCGACCCGATCCGGTTGCGGCAGCAGCGAACTCGTCGCGCCCTCCCAGGTGGACCAGGCGATGGCGGCCGCGGTGGCGATCTCCTCGTCGGGGGAGTGCAGCAGCCGGTGGTAGGCCTCCACCAGGTCGCCGTCGCGTTCGGCCTCGGGCACCGGGGCGAGGAACTTCTCCCACTCGTCCGGGTAGACGTAGCCGGCGGCGCCGTTGTAGTACCAGTCGATTTCCTTGCGCCGCAACAGGAAGATCCCGCGCAGCACCAGCTCGGTGACCCGCTGCGGATACCGTTGCGCGTAGGCCAGTGCGAGGGTGGAACCCCAGGATCCGCCGAACACCAGCCACTGCTCGATGCCGAGCGCTTCGCGCAGCTGCTCGATATCGGCGATCAGATGGTCGGTGGTGTTCAGCGACAGGTCCGCGCCGTCGGCGATATGCGGGGTGGAGCGCCCGCAGCCGCGCTGATCGAACAGCACGATCCGGTACTGCTCCGGATCGAAGAACTGGCGATGGAACGGTGCGGTGCCGCCGCCCGGCCCGCCGTGCAGGAACACCGCGGGTTTGCCGTCGGGGTTTCCGCTGACCTCCCAGTACACCGACTGTCCCGCCCCCACGTCGAGCATGCCCTGCTGGTGTGGCTCGATCGGTGGGTAGAGGGTGCGCATCAGAACGCCAGGCCGGACGCCAGATCCGGCAGTTGCAGCGCGTCGATCGCCTCCTGCCGCACCTCGGGGCAGGCCTTGGTGGTGATCCGGTCGATCGACTGCTTGTCGGCGAGTACCTGCGCGTTGATCGCGCCGTTGCGCAGCGCCCAGTCGTGCACCATCGCGTTCAGGCCGATACGACCGAGGGTCGGGCCCTGCACCCGCCAGTTCGACAGCTCGGGGCGGATCATCTCGCACAGCGCGGTCGCGGCGGAATCGGAGACCTCGAGCGGAGTGCCGGGGGCCGGGCTGGTGGCGCCGGGTGTGGTCGCCGGAAGGCTCGTCGGCACGGCGGTCGTCGTCCCGGTCGCACCGCTGGAGCCGGTCCCGGATTCACCTCCGCACGCGGTCAATAGGACAGCAGCACACGCTCCCGCGACCACCAGCGTGCTCCGGGAAATCCAACGGCGTTCCGGCATCAGTACCTCTGCTCGACTCGAGATTGTCGATACGAGTCTGCCATTTTTCCGGTACGCCGGCCGTGCGGCGTTCCCGAGCTCGAGGCGCGGCGGTGGGCTGGACCGAATGCGGTCGCCGGAATGGAATCGGCCGGGCAGCGCGACGGCTATCCGCGCGGCCCGGCCGATGTCGACGGCTCAGAAACTGTGCTCGGGCCCCGGGAAGGTGCCCTTGCGGACCTCGTCGGCGTAGGTGGCCGCGGCGGCGCGCAGATCGTCGCCGGTGTTGGCGAAGCGCTTGACGAACTTGGCGGTCTTGCCGCTGGTGTAGCCGGCCATGTCCTGCCAGACCAGCACCTGCGCATCGCATTCGGCGCCGGCGCCGATGCCGACGGTGGGGATGGTGAGCTTGCGGGTGACCTGGCCGGCGAGTTCGGCGGGAACCATCTCCATCACCACCGAGAACGCGCCCGCTTCCTGGACCGCGATGGCGTCGGCGATGAGCTGCTCGGCGCCGTCGCCGCGCCCCTGCACCCGGAAACCGCCCAGGGTGTTGACGCTCTGCGGGGTGAAGCCGATGTGGCCCATCACCGGGATGCCCGCCGCGGTGATGAGCGCGATCTGCTCGGCCACCCGCTCGCCGCCCTCCAGCTTCACCGCATGCGCCTGGCCCTCCTTCAGGAACCGGGTCGCGGTGGCCAGCGCCTGCTGCGGCGAGGACTCGTAGGTGCCGAACGGCAGGTCGGCGACCACCAGCGCGTGCGGGGCGCCGCGCACCACACCGCGCACCAGCGGGATGAGCTCGTCGACGGTGACCGGCACGGTCGTGTCGTAGCCGTAGACCACATTGGCAGCCGAATCGCCGACCAGCAGCACCGGGATGCCTGCCTCCTCGAACAGCCGGGCCGTCGAGTAGTCGTAGGCGGTGAGCATGGACCAGCGCTCGCCCGTCGCCTTCATCTGCTGCAGATGATGGACGCGGGTCTTACGCCGGGGCTTCGTCTCGGCGGAGGCGGCGCCGTAGGCGGGGGTTTCCGAATCGGATACGGACATCATCGTCCCTTTCGTCGTCCTCGAGGCCCGTCGTGCGGGTCCCCGGGTCTGGGTGACGTCCTCCAGTGTGCCACCGGCCGCACTGCCCGCTTAAGGCCCGCGACCAGTGCGGTTGGTCACATGCGCGGGGGCTGTCATCGGTGTGTGGCCGTCGCCGGGGTGTTGCTCGCCGATCTGCTGCCCGCGCGCCGGTTCCGCGCCGGACCGCAGCGGTCGCCGAGCCGCGCACACCGGCCCGCCCCAGGTGGCGCCGCGGCGGTACCCGCCATCACGGCTAGCATGGCGCCGTGCGGAGTGGGCGTGGTGTGCTGGTGACGGTGCTGGCGGTGACGGCGTTGGCGGCCGGTTGTGCGGAGTCGACGCGGGAACCCGCGGCCGCGCCACCCCCGCCGCCGGACGGTCTCGCCGAGTTCTACACCCAGACCCCGCAGTGGGGTAGCTGCGCCGATTTCACCGGCCCGGACGAGGCACTACCGCCGGCCACCGAATGCACCCGCATCACCGTGCCGGTCGACTACGCCGAGCCCGGCGGCGCGACCGCGCAGATCGCGTTGTCGCGGATCAAGGCCGAGGGCAACAACCGCATCGGTTCGCTGCTGCTCAACCCGGGCGGACCGGGTATGTCCGGCTTGTCCACGGTGACGGTGGGCGGCGGCACCGCGATCGCCGAACGTTTCGATCGGGTCGGTTTCGATCCGCGCGGCGTCGGCGCCTCCACGCCCTCGGTGGCCTGCCTGACCCCGCAGGAAGCCGACGCCGAACGCGCCGAGCCGCCGGTGGCCAACACCCCGGAGGGCATCGCCGCCGAGGAGGCCGACAACCGCGAATACGCCGACGCCTGCGTCGAACGCACCGGCAAGGAGTTCCTGGCCCATGTCGGCACCCGTGAGGTGGTGCAGGACATGGATGTCATCCGGGCGGTGCTGGGCGATCCGAAGCTCAGCTACCTCGGCTATTCCTACGGCACCCGCCTCGGCACCGCCTACGCCGAGAAGTTTCCCGCCAACGTGCGCGCCCTGGTGCTCGACGGCGCCATCGACCCCACCCAGGACCCTGTCGAGGAATCGCTGCGCCAGGCCGAGGGCTTCCAGCAGGCCTTCGACGCCTACGCCGCCGACTGTGTCACCCGGCCGGACTGCCCGCTGGGCGACGACGCGTCCACCGCGGTGAAGCGGTTCCGGGAACTGGTCGACCCGCTGTGGGACAAACCCGCAGCCACCACCGACGCGCGCGGTCTCAGCTACGGCGACGCGCTCACCGGCGTCCGTCAGACGCTCTACAGCGAAAGTTTCTGGCGCGTGCTGTCGCTGGGCCTGACCGAATTGAGCCAGGGCCGCGGCGACACCCTGCTCCAGTTGGCCGATCTGTACAACGGCCGCAACGAGGACGGCACGTATAACAATTTGAACGACGCTTTCAACGCCATCCGCTGCGTCGACGATCCGCGCATCACCGATCCGGCGGTGGCGGCCAAGCAGGACACCGAGTACCGCAAGGCGGCCCCGTTCATGGATGACGGCCGCGGTACCGGCGCCGCGCCGCTGGAGTTGTGCGCGAGCTGGCCGGTGCCCAATACCAGTCAGCCGCACGAGATTTCGGTCGAAGGCCTGCCCACGACGGTGGTGGTGTCCACCACCGGCGATCCGGCCACCCCGTATCAGGCCGGCGTCGACCTCGCCGAGCAGCTCGGTGCCGCGTTGATCACCTACGAAGGCGACAGTCATACGGTCGTGCTGAACGAGGGTTCGCCCTGTGTGGATAACGCGGTCATCGCCTATCTGACCGAGTTGATCGCGCCGCAACCCGGGCTCAGGTGCTGACGCGCAGGTGAGCTCACATCGCGGGATACAAACCCCGTGTCGTCATGTAACACAGATTTAACGCCGGGTGCCTACAGTCGCGGTCATGGATCGCCAGAAGGAATTCGTGCTGCGGACGCTCGAAGAGCGGGACATCCGCTTCGTGCGGCTCTGGTTCACCGACGTCTTGGGCTATCTGAAGTCCGTGGCGATCGCCCCCGCCGAACTCGAAGGCGCCTTCGAGGAAGGCATCGGTTTCGACGGTTCGGCCATCGAGGGATTCGCCCGGATCTCCGAGGCCGATATGGTCGCCCGCCCCGACCCGTCGACCTTCCAGGTGCTGCCGTGGTCGACCAGCAAGGGCCATCAGCATTCCGCGCGCATGTTCTGCGACATCACCATGCCCGACGGCTCGCCGTCGTGGGCCGATCCGCGGCACGTGCTGCGCCGTCAGCTGAACAAGGCCGGTGACGTCGGCTTCAGCTGCTACGTGCATCCCGAGATCGAGTTCTTCCTGCTGAAGAACACCCCCGACGGCGTGGACCCGGTGCCCGCCGACAGCGGCGGCTTCTTCGACCAGGCCGTGCACGATTCCGCCCCGAACTTCCGCCGTCACGCCATCGACGCGCTCGAGTCGATGGGCATCTCGGTGGAGTTCAGCCACCACGAGGGCGCGCCCGGCCAGCAGGAGATCGACCTGCGCTACGCCGACGCGCTGTCCATGGCCGACAACGTGATGACCTTCCGCTACCTGATCAAGGAAGTGGCCATCGACGAGGGCGTGCGCGCGACCTTCATGCCCAAGCCGTTCGCCCAGTACCCGGGTTCGGCCATGCACACCCACATGAGCCTGTTCGAGGGTGAGGCGAACGCCTTCCACGATCCCGACGATCCGATCAACCTCTCGGCCACCGCGCGCGCGTTCATCGCGGGCATCCTCGAGCACGCCCCGGAGATCAGCGCCATCTCCAACCAGTGGGTCAACTCCTACAAGCGCCTCATCCACGGCGGCGAGGCGCCCACCGCGGCCTCGTGGGGCCGGTCGAACCGGTCGGCGCTGGTCCGGGTGCCGATGTACACGCCGAACAAGTCCTCCTCGCGCCGCGTCGAGATCCGCAGCCCTGATTCGGCCTGCAACCCGTACCTGACCTTCGCGGTGCTGCTGGCCGCGGGCCTGCGCGGCATCGAGAAGGGCTACACGCTGCCGCCGGAGGCCGAGGACGACGTCTGGTCGCTGACCGCCGCCGAACGCCGCGCGATGGGCTTCCGGGAGCTGCCCGGCACGCTCGACGAGGCGTTGCAGGCGATGGAGCGCTCGGAGTTGGTCGCCGAAACCCTCGGTGAGCACGTGTTCGACTTCTTCCTGCGCAACAAGCGCCGGGAGTGGGCCGATTACCGCAGCCAGGTGACGCCGTTCGAACTCAGGGAGTACCTCGGGCTGTGAGATCGCGGTGGGGTCGCGCCCACCACGACCTGCGCGCGAGCATGTAATTTGAAAGCATGGTCCGGCCCCCGACTGCCCGCTCCGCTGTCCCCGGCGTCGGCCGTCTCGGATTGCTCGAACCGACGGCCGCCGCCTCCCTGGCCGAACTGGCTTGGGACAACATCGATGGCATCCCGCTGCTGTGGGCGCTCTCGCGCGCGCCCGACGCCGATCTGGCGCTGAACACGATCATCCGGTTACGTGAGGCGCTCGGATACGACTGGGCGGAACTGGATTCGGCGCTGCGCACCGATACGGCCTTGCGCGGCAGGTTGTTCGCCCTGGTCGGCTCGTCGACGGCGTTCGGCGATCATCTGGTGGCCGATCCGCAGGCGTGGAAGTCGCTGCGCCGCACCGATCTCCCGGACCGTGACGAGCTGGTCGCGGATTTGCTCGACGCCGTCGACGCCGTTCCGGAGACCGGCCCCAATGCCGGGCCGATGCTGTTCCGGGCCGGGCAATCCGGCCCGGAAGTCGTTGCGCTGCTGCGCAAACGCTACCGCGATCAGCTGATGCTGCTGGCCGCCCAGGATCTGGCGGCCACCGTCGAGAACGAACCGGTGCTGCCGTATCAGGTGGTCGGCCGTCATCTCACCGATCTCGCCGACGCGGCGTTGACCGCGGCACTGTCGGTCGCCGTCGCCCGGGTGTGCCGCGACGAGCCGTGCCCGGTACGCCTCGCGGTGATCGCGATGGGCAAATGCGGTGCGCGCGAACTCAACTACGTCTCCGATGTCGATATCGTGTTCGCCGCCGAACCGGCCGACGCCACCGCCGCCCGGCTGGCCGCGGAGATGATGAGCATCGGCAGCGCCGCGTTCTTCGAGGTCGACGCCGCGCTGCGCCCGGAGGGCAAGGCAGGCGCGCTGGTGCGCACCCTCGACTCGCATATCGCCTACTACCAGCGCTGGGCCCGCACCTGGGAGTTCCAGGCCCTGCTCAAGGCCCGTCCGATGACCGGCGACCTGGCCCTCGGCGAGCAGTACCGCGACGCGCTCATGCCGATGGTGTGGTCGGCCTCCGAACGCCCCGACTTCGTCCCCGACGTGCAGGCCATGCGCCGCCGCGTCGAGGATCTGGTGCCCGCCGATCTGCGTGAACGCGAACTGAAACTGGGGCACGGTAGTCTGCGCGACGTCGAATTCGCCGTGCAGCTGCTGCAATTGGTGCACGGCCGGGTCGACGACACCCTGCATGTACAGGGCACCGTCGAGGCGTTGACGGCTTTGGCGGCCGGCGGTTACGTCGGCCGCGACGATGCCGCCAACCTCACCGCCTCCTACGAGTTCCTGCGCCTGCTCGAACACCGGCTGCAACTGCAGCGGCTCAAACGCACCCACACCCTGCCCGCCGATGACGACGAGGAGGGCATGCGCTGGCTGGCCCGGGCCGCCCACATGCGTCCCGACGGCCGCCAGGACGCGGTGGGTGTGCTGCGCACCGAGATCCGCCGCAACACCGTCCGGGTGCGGCGCCTGCACGCCAAGCTGTTCTACCGGCCGCTGCTGGAATCGGTTGCCCGGCTGGACTCGGACGCGCTGCGGTTGAGCCCGGACGCGGCCGTGCGCCAGCTCGCCGCCCTCGGCTACGCCGCCCCCGAACACGCGCTCGGCCATCTGCGCGCGCTCACCGGCGGGGTGTCGCGTAAGGGCCGCATCCAGGCGCTGCTGCTGCCGACGCTGCTGGAATGGCTGGGCGAGACCCCGAATCCGGACGCCGGCCTGCTGGCGTATCGGCGGGTTTCGGAGGGCCTGGCCGAGCAGACCTGGTTCCTGCGCGAACTGCGCGACGAGGGCGCGGTGGCGCAGCGGTTGATGATCGTGCTCGGCTCCTCGGCCTACCTGCCCGATCTGCTGATCAACGCCCCCGAAACCATCCGCATGTACGCCGACGGACCCAGCGGGCCGCTGCTGCTGGGGCCGCAGCCCGAGGACGTCGCCCGCGGCATCCTCACCGCCGCCGCGCGTTACGACGACCCGAACCGCGCGGTCGCCGCGGCGCGTTCGCTGCGCAGGCACGAACTCGCCCGTGTCGCCTCCGCCGATCTGCTCGGCCTGCTCGATGTGCCGCAGGTGTGCCGGGCGCTGTCGTCGGTGTGGGTGGCGGTGCTCGAAGCGTCGCTGCGGGCGGTGATCCGCGCCAGCGAGGCCGAACGCGGCGCACCCGCGCCCGCCGACTTCGCGGTGATCGGCATGGGCAGGCTCGGCGGGATGGAACTGGGCTACGGTTCCGATGCTGACGTGCTGTTCGTCTGCGATCCGCGTCCCGGCGAGGACGAGACCAAGGCCGTGCGCTGGGCCACCGGCATCGCCGAGCGGGTGCAGCGGATGCTCGGCGCACCCAGTACCGACCCACCGCTGCAGGTCGACGCCGCGCTGCGTCCCGAGGGGCGCCAGGGCGCCCTGGTACGCACCCTCGCCTCCTACGCCGCCTACTACGAGCAGTGGGTGCAGCCGTGGGAAGTGCAGGCGCTGCTGCGCGCCCACCAGGTGGCGGGCGATCAGGAACTCGGCGTGCGGTTCCTGCACCTCATCGACAAGGTGCGGTATCCGGCCGGTGGTGTGTCGGCCGAATCGGTGCGTGAGATCCGCCGGATCAAGGCCCGCGTCGATGCCGAGCGTCTGCCCCGCGGCGCCGACCCCGCCACCCACACCAAACTCGGTCGCGGCGGGCTCGCCGATATCGAATGGACCGTGCAGCTCATGCAGCTGCGCCACGCCCATGAGGTGCCGGAGCTGCACAACACCTCGACCCTGGAAGCGCTGGACGTCATCGAGCAGAAGGGCCTGCTCGACGCCGAGGACGTCGACCTGCTGCGCCAGGCCTGGCTCATCGCGACCAAGGCGCGCAACGCGCTGGTTCAGGTGCGCGGCAAGCCGAGCGATCAGCTCCCGGCGCCGGGGCCGCAACTGTCGGCCGTCGCGTACGCGGCGGGCTGGCGCAACGGTGACGGCGGGGAATTCCTGGACAACTACATGCGGATCACCCGGCGGGCGAAAGCCGTGGTGGAGCGGGTCTTCGGGAGCTGAGCGAGAGCTTGGATCCGGCTTCGAGTGCGCCGGGGGAGTGGTCTCGCTACCGGGCGCCCGGCGCGGTCAGTTGCCGGAACCTGCTGACGAATTCGCCGAGCGCGCGGCGGTCTTCGACATCGGGCGGGTAATGCCCGTTGTCCGCAGTGACGGTGACCGTGGTGCCCGCGTCGATACCCAGGTCTTCCCAGCACAGCGGCAGCAGCGGCGCATGCACGGAGTGAGCGTTCGCCGTGATGACGATGGTCGAGGTGTAGCGGCCCGCCACGTCGTGCAGGGCTTCAGCGGTATCGAGCGAGAGCGCGCCGGGGGAATCGAACTCTTCGAAGTACACGGTGCTCCTCCTGTCCGGGTGCCGGTCGAGCTCGCATCGATTCTCACAGGATCCACACAATTGATCCACGAATCTGTCACCGGCTCGTTCTAGGGTCCCAGACATGCGGATATGGGTGAACCGGGCGTTGCTCGGCACGGGGTGGGTTGCGCTACTGGCAGGTGTCGCGGGGATCGCGCTGTACTTCAGCGGATCGCAGCGGCGCACGATGGTCCTACTGGCGTCCGGTGCGTCGCTGCTGATGCTCGGCACGATCCTGGCGCTGGTGTTGTTCGCCATCGCCCGCGGGCGGCGCAGCATGATCGCCGCCGGAATCGCGGTGGCCGCGGCGCTATGGACTCAAGTACCGATCTATGTGCCGGACGGTCACGCCGCCACCGGGCCGGAACTGACCGTGATGCAGTCGAATCTGCTGTTCGGCGGGGCGGATACGGGCGCGGTGGTCGACGCCGTTCGTGCACAGAGCGTGGACGTGCTCACCGTCAACGAGCTCACCGCCGCCGCGGTCGCGGGGCTCGCCGCGGCCGGTATCGGCGAACTGCTGCCGTACCAGTATCTGGAGGATTCCGAGGCGGGCGGTGTCGGTACCGGCATCTACAGCCGGTACCCGTTGCGCGACACCAAGAACTACGACGGATTCCTGCTCAACAACATCTCCGCGATCATGGACCATCCCGACCGTGGCCCCATCGCGGTCTACGCCTTCCACCCGGTTCCGCCGCCGCTGGATTTCGGCAGGTGGCAGCGCGAATTGAGTGCCATCCGCGACATTCTCGAGGTGGAGCAGCGCCCGGCGATCGTCGGCGCCGACTTCAACGCCACCCGCGATCACAGCGCCTTCCGCGATCTGCTGCGCGGCCGATTCGAGTCCGCTGCCGACCAGGCCGGGGCCGGCCCGCTGCGCAGCTATCCGCAGGACCGGCGATGGGGCCCGGTCATCGGCATCGACCACGTCCTGCTCGCCGATGCCACCGCCGACGAGGTCTGGACCCTGGTCGTGCCGGGCACCGACCACCGCGCCGTCCTCGCCCGCACTCGCCTGCACTGACCGAGAAGCCGCATCGCCGCGAATTTCGGCCGCGGCGATGCGTATCGGGGACGCCGAACGATTACCATGTGGAGCGCTCGGACGGCAGGCGCATGCGGCGTCGGTCCGGGCCCGGGCTGTGTACCGGCCCGGTCGACCTTGGGGAGGCATTCAAGTGACAAGGAACAAGCGGCTGCGCTTTGCCGCCGCCATCGCGGCGTGCGCCGCGCTGGTGCTCACCGGCTGTTCGGAATCGGCCGAAGCGGCGCAGTCGGGTCCGGGGCAGGAAAACCCGTGGCAGATCGCGGGTGCGACGTCGAGCACCGGCCCGAGCGGGCCACGCCCCGACGCCCCGGACGCGCCGATCCAGGCCGAGAACGGTGACGGCGGGCAGATGGACCAGCTCGCCCTCAACGCCGTCTACGACGTGCAGGAATTCTGGAAGACCGAGTACAGCAAGACCTTTCCCGGCACCTTCAAGCCGGTCGAGCAGCTGATCTCCTGGGACGCGCTGGCACCGAAGTCCGAGGCGGTCGAATTCTGCACCGTCGACACCTACCAGATGGTCAACGCCGCCTACTGCAGCACCGACCACTCGATCGGCTGGGACCGCGGCGTGCTGCTGCCCGAACTGGTCAAAGAGTTCGGCGACATGTCCGTGGTGATGGTGCTGGCCCACGAGTACGGCCACGCCCTGCAATTCCAGGCCAAGATCTCCGACCGGCGCACCCCCGGCCTGGTGCGCGAACAGCAGGCCGACTGCCTCGCCGGTGTGTACCTGCGCTACGTCGCCGAAGGCGACTCCAAGTACTTCACCATGAACACCACCGACGGCCTCAACGGCGTGCTCGGCGCGACCGTCGCGGTGCGCGACCGTGATCCGGACGACCCGGACAATGTGCACGGTTCGGCGTTCGAGCGGGTGACCGCGGTGCAGATGGGTTACACCAGTGGCGCCGAGGCCTGCAAGGCCATCAACGAGGACGAGATCGAACAGCGCCGCGCCGGCCTGCCGATCACCTTCGAAGACGACAACGGCGAACGCCAGCTGCCGGTCGACCAGGAATCGCTGGTCAGCGTCGCCAATGCCGCCGCGAAGGCGCTTCCGTCGGATTCGGCTCCGCAGTACGACTACTCGGGTGTGGCGTCGAGCTGCTCCGGGGTGACCGTCACCGAGCCCGTGTCCTACTGCCCGGACGCCAACACCATCGGCACCGACATCCCGGCGCTGGCCGAACGCGCGGGACCACTGGAGGACGAGGACAAACCGCTGTCGGCGATCGTCAGCGGCGACTACAACGCCTACGTCGTGTTCATCTCCCGCTACACCCTCGCCGTGCAGCAGGCGCGGGGCCTGTCGCTGGAGGGCGCCGACACCGCGGGTCTGCGCACCTCCTGCCTGTCCGGTGCGATCACCACCGAACTGAGCAAGCCAGGTAGCGAAGTCCAGCTGTCGGCCGGTGACCTGGACGAGGCCATCTCCGGTCTGCTCTCGGACGGTCTGGCGGCCAGCGATGTCAACGGTCAGACCGTGGACAGCGGTTACCTGCGGCTCGAGGCGTTCCGCCTCGGCGTGCTCGAGGGCGAGGCGGCCTGCGCCAACAAGTACAACTGACACACTCTGAACAGTGAAGGCGCCGAGGTCGTGTGGTCGACCTCGGCGCCTTCTGCTGTGTGACACGGTTGCCCTGGCTGTGGCCATGCGGTGGTGCCGATCCAGCCGGGTACTGCATTCGCTGGCCGGTGTGCTCGCGCGGCGCAGCACGACACGGTAAGGCTGGGGTGCCCGGCTGATGCTTATCGGGCCGCCGTTTCCCGCTGATGCCGTTGCCGGTAAGCGCCGATGCACGTGTGCCGGTGCGGCCCGACGGTTCGGGCCGCACCGAATTACTTGCTGAGATGCGCCTCCAACCACTCCACGACATCGGTGAGCACCTGGTCCTGCTCGGGCTCGTTGAAGATCTCGTGGTAGAGCCCGTCGTAGCGGCGCACAGTGAGATCCTGGGTGCCCGCGCCTTTTTCGATGAGATCGGTGCTCGACGGTGCGGCAATGCTGTCGGCGGTGCCGTGCATGGCCAGCGTCGGGACCGTCAACTTGTGCAGACGCCCCTTGACCGCCATCGCGGCGCCGAGGATCTCGGTGGCGGTGCGTGCGGGCAGCTTGCCCCGGAACACCAGCGGGTCGCTGTCGTAGGCGGCGACGACCTTCGGATCGCGGCTGATATCGGCGGAATCCAGTTTCAGCACACCGAGATTCGGCGTCAGCTTGGTGAGCACCGGCGCCAGCAGCCGCTGAATCGGATTGCCCACCGGAATGTCGAGCGGCGGCGCCGACACCACAATGCCGTCCACCTCGATCGGCGCCCGCGTCGCCAGGAACAGCACGATCAAGCTGCCCATCGAATGCCCGAGCAGGAACGCGGGCAGATCAGGGAACTCCCGCCGCGCCATCGCCAGCAGCGTCGCCACATTGTCGGCCGCCGCATCCATCGACCCGATATTCGCCCGCGCCCCACCGGAATTCCCGTGCCCCGGATGATCCAGCGCGTACACCGCGAACCCGGCCCCGGCCAACCGCCGCCCCACATGCTCATACCGCCCGGCATGCTCGGCGACACCGTGCACCAGCACGATCACCCCGCGCGCACCGCCCTCGGGAAGCCAAGCCCGCCACTCGATCCGAGCACCGTGCCCGATGAAGGACCCGGAGTCGGCGTGAGCCTGTTCGGCAGAGGTCGACGCCGCATCGTCGCGAGTGGAGGCAGCGGCGTCCTCGTCGGCAGCGGCCGTGCTATCGGACGAGCCCTCCTTGCCGGTCGAATCGCTCGCGGCTGACGCTGCTGTGACCGATGCGGCAGCGCCGGGTGCGTCCGTCGAGACAGGTGCGCTCGAGGCCGTACCGGACTCGCCGGTGGTGCCGGAATCGTCGGCGGCGGACGGCTCACTGGGGGAGGTCGGCGTGGCTTCGGCGGTGGTCTCGCCCGAAACTACATCCGCCTCAACAGAAGTGGCGCCGGCAGAGTCGGTCTCGGCGGTAGCGATACCTGATCCTGCGCCTGCTGCGGCGGTCGTCGGTTCGGACTCGGCCGCCTCGTGTTCGGCAGGCGTCGGTTCGGAACCAACGACCTCCTGCGTGATCGTGGGTTCGGCGTCGGTGACGGCAGACTCCGATGCGGGGGTTATGGCCTTCGCTTTCGCGGCCGCCGCCTTGGTCGCCGTCTTCTTCGCGGCCGGGCGTGACGCCGTGCCTGTCGCGGTGGACTTGCGGGCGCGTGGCGTGGTCTTGGCTGCCTTCTTCGCCGGCTGCTCGCCCGTCGCGTCGGCGTCGGCGGCGGGCGTCGGCTCGGCACCGGCCGGTTCGGCGGAGGACTTGGCTGCCGGTTTCGGTGCGGCCTTCTTCGCTGCCCGTTTCTTCGCCGGGGCAGCGGAATCGGCGGCGGGGGTGCTCCCGTTTTTCGCCCCGGCGGCCGCCTTGGTCGTGGCCTCAGCGGACGCGGGTGTGGCGCTCTTCGCCGCGGCGGCGGCCTTGGTCTCGGCGGGTGTGGCTGTCGTGCTCTTCGCTTCGCCGGTCGCGGTTGCCTTCCCGTTCGCGCCCCTGGCTGCGGCGCTGCGCGTGGTCGACTTCGCGGCGGTCTTCTCAGCCGCCGTGCCGGCCTTCTTCGCAGTGGTACCGGCCTTCTTCGCCGTCGTGGCGGCCTTCTTGGCCGCCGTACCCGACGCGGTCCCGGAGGCTGTGCTCTTGGCGGCGCGGGCCGCTCGTGTGCCGGCCTTCTCGGCCGCGGCCTTCGCCGGGGTCTTCGCGGCACCGTTGCCGGTGTCGGCGGTGGCGGATTCGGTTGTGCTGGAGGCGGAGTGCTTGTCCGGCTCGGCGGCTTGGCTCATGTGTCGGTTCCTCGGGTGGGGCTTGGTGCTGGTCCCCTGGTGGGGCTTGGCGCCGGGTCGGCGAGCTGGTCGATCAGCCGCCGGTTGAATGCGATGAGGCGAGCGTAGTTGACGCGGGAGATCCGTTCATCGGTTCCATGGATGCGTTCGAGATCGGTCCGGTCGAAGACGACGGGGGCGAAGTTGCAGCGGGTGACGGCCAGATCGTCGTAGTGACGCGAGTCGGTGGCGCCGGGGACGATGCCGGTGGTGACGACGATGCCGGGGACCACCTCGGTGGCCAGGCGGGCGATCCGGTCGAAGGCCGGGCCGGGCGCGGCGACCCGCGATGGCTCCGACGACATCCCGACCAGCTCGATGCGCACACCGTCATCGCGGACGACGCGTCGGCAATGCTCCAGCACCCCGGCCACCGAGTCGCCGGGCAGGATCCGGAAGTTGATCAGCGCCTCGGCGTGCTGCGGCAGCACATTGGCCTTCACCCCGCCGCGGATGACGGTCGGCGCCGTCGTGGTCCGCACCATCGCCTCGGTCTGCGGCCGGGCCGCCAGCACCCGCGTGATCACCGGCCCGGCCACCCCGGCCATGCCGAGCAGCTTGCGCCGGGCCGGGGGCATCGCCGCACGCAGCCGGCTCAGCATGTCGCTGATCACCGGCGTCAACCGCAGCGGCATCGGCCGATCCTGCAGCCGCCCCACCGCGCGCGCGATCCGCCCGACGGCCGTCTGCTTGCCCGGCATGGACGAATGCCCGCCGACATCGCTCACCGTCAACCGGACGGTGGCATATCCCTTCTCGCCCACCATGATCGAGGCCACCGGCCGGTCGACGCCATCGGCGACGCCTTCGGTGATCACCCCGCCCTCGTCGAGCAACAGTTCCGCGCGCACACCTCGTTCACGCAGCACCTGCGCCATCCGCACCGCGCCGTCGTCGCCGAAGACCTCTTCGTCGTGCCCGAATGCGAAATACACGGTCTGCGCGGGCCGCACTCCCGCAGCCAGGGCCGATTCGACGGCTTCGAGGATCGCCATCACCCGGCTCTTGTCGTCGATCGCTCCGCGTCCCCAGATGAACTGGTCGTCCACCACGCCCGCGAACGGCGGATGGGTCCAATGCGGCTGATCATCGGCCGGGACCACATCCTGGTGCGCGAGCAGGATCGCCGCCGTCCGCGCGGGGTCGGTCCCGCGCCAGGTGTAGAGCCTGCTGTGCCCGAAGGTTTCCAGCTCGAGCTCGGCATGGACCCGCGGAAAGGACCGCTCCAGGTGTTCGGCCAACAGCGTGAATGCCGCGTCATCGGTGTCGGCCGGGTCCTCCCGCGATACCGTCGCACACCGCAGCGCCGCCGCCAGTCGCTCCGCCGTCGCGTCGTCGACGCCGTGAAGTGGATTCGCCCGGCTGTCGGTGCCACCGTCGGCCGCGACCGGTGAACCAGGCGAGCTGTCGACCGGTAGACCCCCACCGGCAGCGGCCGGCACTGGAGTGCCCGCAACACCCGGCTGGCGGCTGTCGGCCGCCTCTGCCCTGGTCGGATCACTCGGCTGCTCGGGCTGCTCCGGTTGTCCCGCGCTCGCGGCGGCCGGCACCGCATCGGACTCGCGTGGTTCAGCAGCACGCTCCCCGCTTGATGCGTCGATCGGGGTGTCGGCGGCGGGCTCGTTACGGGCGGCCCCGCTCATCGGGTGGGCGCAGTGGGCAGGTTCATAGGCACCACTGCATTGTTCACCACCCCGGCGTCGAGGGCGCGAGTCTTCTTGCGATGCCACTTCGGGATCGCCTCGCCGATACCGCCGGGCAGGTCGGCGGTGCGCGGCTTGGTCAGCACCGGAACCTCGAGTTTCGCCGAGGTGACGGTGACGTCGGCGAAGGCGGGGGTGTGCGACCACACGTCGTCCACCACGTCGGTGATGCGCACGCCGAGCCGGTGCCCGGCCGCGATCGGCCAGTCCTGCGCGAGCAACCGCACCTGCGCGGTCTCACTGACCGGCGCGATCCCGCGGGTGATGACGACGGCCTGATTGTCCGGCGCGATATCGAACAGCTCCACCGCCACCGTCGCGTTCGGCGGCCCGGCCAGCGACAACGTCGCCGACGGGATGCCCGACAGATGCACTTCGCGGTCGAACGGCGCGGTCACCGACCAGATCTCCCGGTCCGGTCCGGGCAGCAGCCCGCGATCGGTGTAGCGCCCGGTGCGCAGCTCGACCGGCACTCGCACCGTGTCGGCGGCGGGCCACTGCGTCTCACCGCGCCACCGTCCGTCGAACTGGCCGACGGTGATCCGCGGCCCCGGAATCTGCACCTCGCGTCCGGCGACATGCTTGTCGAAGAACGCCAGCAGTTCGGTGTCGAAATGCGGGGTCGCGCATTTTTCGTGGCAGGTCTGGTGCCCCCACTGCCCGAACCAGGCCTTGTGGTCGCCGGGTCCGAGGTTGTTCCAGAGGTCGAGGACGCGGTAGGCGCGGGTGTTGTAGTCCAGGAACCCCTGCCCGAGGAACAGCGGCGTGGTGTTGCCGCCCAGCTTGGCGACCAGGTCGCGGTCGCGCCAGAACGCGGTGTCGCTGTTGTGGTCGGTGATGTTCTCCAGGTAGCGGGCGTAGCACTGCATGGGCAGTTGCAGCGCGTTGGCCTGATATTCGGGGGAGTCGCCCGGGTGGGGCGGGGTGGAGGCGATGAGTACGTGCTCGAAACCGGCGAGGTCGGCGGGGCGCACCCCGTCCTCGGTGACGGGCTTACCGGAGAACTTCCAGGACACGCCCTGCATGTACAGGTAGCTGTACGGGTCGACCACCGGCTCGAACGCCGCGACCGCCGCCAGCCCCTCCGGCTTGGTCGCCAGCCCCATCAACCCGGTCCACGCCTCATAGGAGGCGCCCCACATGCCGACCTTCCCGCTCGACCATGGTTGGCTCGCCGCCCACTCGACCGCCGCGGCCACATCGGACCGTTCACCCGGGCCGCCGAAATCCGGGCAGCCCGACGAACCGCCGAACCCACGCAGGTCCACGATGACGTAGGTGTAGCCGGCGTTCAGGAACAGCTCGGGCGTCAGATTCTCCACCGACGGCCCGCCCTCGAGCCGCGGTTCGCTCAGATACGCCGAATGCGCGCGGTACGGGCTGACGGTGAGGATCACCGGCGTGCGCACGTCGTCGGCCAGACCGGCCGGGCGCAGGATGTCGGCGTGCAGGCGGGTGCCGTCGGGTGCGTCGATATACGCCTCACGCCACTGATGCGGCACCTCCGGCCGCGCGCTCGCGGTGATCGGTACGCCCGCGGTCACCACCACCAGCACGCCGACGACGAGCAGCAGTGCACGCACCAGAACAGGTCGACCACGCACCGCTGATTACCTCCGCATCCGTTTCAGCCCACGCGCGGGCCGGCGACGGACTACGTCGGCAGCGCACCTAAGAAGTATCGGGTTGCCGGACGAACGTCCAGCCCCGGAAACGGGGGTGCCGCGGTCGACGTTGTCGCCGGTCGTCCCGTGGCGGGAGCGCTCACCTACGGGCACTATCCTGAGAGACATGCCAGCAGGTAAGCCCACCAAGGAAGCGAAGGCCGCGGCGAAAGCGGCCCGCAAACAGCAGTCGAAGGAGCGTCGCCAGCAGCTGTGGCAGGCGTTCCAGATGCAGCGCAAGGAAGACAAGCTGCTGTTGCCGCTGATGATCGGCGCGCTGGTCGGCATCACCGTCGTGTTCTTCCTGATCGGGCTGATCTTCGGCCTGCAATGGTTCCTGCTGCCGCTGGGCATCCTGCTCGGCGTGCTGGTCGCGTTCATCATCTTCGGCCGCAGGGTGCAGAAGTCGGTGTACACCAAGGCCGAGGGCCAGGCGGGTGCCGCGGCCTGGGTGCTGGACAACCTGCAAGGCAAATGGCGGGTCAGCAACGGCGTCGCCGCCACCACCCAGCTCGATGCCGTGCACCGCGTGGTCGGCCTGCCCGGCGTGATTTTCGTCGCCGAGGGTTCGCCGCAGCGGTTGAAGTCGCTGCTGGCGCAGGAGAAGAAGCGCACCGCCCGCCTCGTCGGCGACACCCCGATCTACGACGTCATCGTCGGCAACGAAGAGGGCCAGGTCCCGCTCAAGGACCTCCAGCGCTACCTCACCAAGCTGCCCCGCAATATCGACGCCAAGCGCATCGACCTCATCGAAGGCCGCCTCGCCGCCCTCAGCGCCCGCAGCGGCCCGGCCCTGCCGAAGGGCCCGATGCCCGCTGGCGCCAAGATGCGCGGCGTGCAGCGCACCATTCGCAGGCGCTGACGGCTGCCTGATTCCCCGGCAAGGGCCGGCGTTCCCGAACCATGGAGCGTCGGCCCTTCGCGTATGAGCGTGTGCGGACGAACGGCGCATGTCCGAACGTCACGTGTTCAGGAAGTGATCAGCCAGCGAAGCCGGTCGTGTGCGATGACGTGATAGATCGCCAGGATCGCGCCGAATGCCAACGCCCACCACGGCAGACCGGCCGCCCAGAGCGCGGCGGCCCCACCGAACAGCACCACCGCCTCCACTATCAGCCGCACCCGGCCGGAGACCGCGATAGGCGCTTTACCACTGCGGCTCGGGTCGTCCGGCACCGCGAATGTGCCCCACAGCGCGGCCGCCGCAACCGGCAAGATGACCACCAGCGCGTATTTCCATGGCGAATCGAAGGCCCGCCAGCCGAGCAGGCCGAAGGCAGTGAGGGCGGTGAGCTCGAGGACGAGCCGAACGGCGAGCATGGCCGGATTCGATGACACCGCGGCAGCCTATTGCCAGCTGATAGGTATGCCCCGGAGCGAGAGGTCAGCGCGCGCGAACCACCGCGGTTCCGGTCGCCCGATCGTGCATACCGCGCCCATCGGCGTCGGTGAACAATGCGGGCACCACGAAGATGAGCAACAGCTGACGGCCGAGTGCGCGGACGAATCCGACCCGCACCGGGGCATCGACGCGGATCACCCGCAACCGCAGGAAGTACTGCCCCGGGGTGAACCCGAACAACGTCACCGCGAGGATGCCGACGACCACCCACACCATCCAGGTCGGCGTGCTCAATGCGCTCACCACGGCCTCGAAGTTGGTCGGCGGCTGTTGACCCGCCGGGACGTCCGCCTCGGCGATGATCCGCTGCGGGTCGGGCCGCACGATCAGGGCCGCGATGCCCATCGCGATCACCCAGTCCACCATCAGCGCGGCGATACGGCGGCCCATGCCGACCAGCGAGCCCGCGCCCTCGCGCGGCAACCCGATGTGTTCGCCGCGGAACTCGGGGGTTGCCGGATCGCCCGGATCCGCTGTCGGTCCGGAGAGCCAGGATCCGGTGATGCGTGCCATGGCTTCCAGAATAGGTGGGCAGGTGAGCCCGCCGACGACCGCATAACCGGTGCTCACGCCGTCGGCCCAGGTCACCAATGGCAGAATGACGTCACCGTCAGAGCATGGGTGGCACATGCCACCCGTTCGGTAGCACGTGTAACACTGGCGAAACACAACCTTGACTGCCGGGAAACACCGCGTCCATACCGTCTGGTCGCGACGCCCATGCAATCGACACTGGCCTGGGAAACTATCCGTAAGGAGAACTAAGTGACGTTCAGCACGGCCGACGAGGTCATCAAATACATCGCCGATGAGGACGTCGAATACGTCGACATCCGCTTCAGCGATCTTCCCGGTGTTCAGCAGCACTTCTCCATCCCGGCGAAGGCTTTCACCGCCGACCTGGCCGAGGAAGGGCTGGCGTTCGACGGTTCCTCCGTGCGTGGTTTCCAGTCGATCGACGAGTCGGACATGCTGCTGCTGCCCGACTACAGCACCGCGCAGCTGGATCCGTTCCGCGCCGCCAAGACGCTGAACCTGAACTTCTTCGTGCACGACCCGTTCACCCGCGAGGCCTACTCCCGCGACCCGCGCAACATCGCGCGTAAGGCGGAGGAGTACCTGCGTTCGACCGGTATCGCCGACACCGCGTACTTCGGTGCCGAGGCGGAGTTCTACATCTTCGACTCCATCCGTTACGACTCGGCCATGAACGGCGCGTTCTACGAGATCGAGTCGGTCTCCGGTTCCTGGAACACCGGTGCCGAGTTCAACCCGGACGGCACCCTCAACCGCGGCTACAAGGTCCGCAACAAGGGCGGTTACTTCCCCGTCGCGCCGTACGACCACTACGTCGACCTGCGCGACAAGATCGCCACCAACCTGCAGCAGGCCGGTTTCGAGCTCGAGCGCGGCCACCACGAGGTCGGCACCGCCGGCCAGGCCGAGATCAACTACAAGTTCAACACCCTGCTCTCGGCGGCCGACGACCTGCAGCTGTTCAAGTACATCGTCAAGAACACCGCGTGGCAGGAAGGCAAGACCGTCACCTTCATGCCGAAGCCGCTCTTCGGTGACAACGGCTCGGGCATGCACGTGCATCAGTCGCTGTGGAAGGACGGCAAGCCGCTGTTCCACGACGAGTCCGGTTACGGTGGCCTGTCGGATCTGGCCCGCCACTACATCGGCGGCATCCTGCACCACGCGCCGTCGCTGCTGGCGTTCACCAACCCGACCGTGAACTCCTACCACCGCCTGGTCCCGGGCTACGAGGCCCCGATCAACCTGGTGTACTCGCAGCGCAACCGTTCCGCCGCGGTCCGCATCCCGGTCACCGGCAACAACCCGAAGGCCAAGCGCATCGAGTTCCGCGCGCCGGACTCCTCGGGTAACCCGTACCTGGCCTTCGCCGCCATGATGATGGCCGGCCTGGACGGCATCAAGCGCAAGATCGAGCCGCTGGCCCCGGTCGACAAGGACCTCTACGAGCTCCCGCCGGAGGAGGCCAAGAACATCCCGCAGGCCCCCACCAGCCTGGCCACGGTCATCGACCGCCTCGAGGCCGATCATGACTACCTCACCGAAGGCAACGTCTTCACCGAGGACCTGATCGAGACCTGGATCAACATCAAGCGCGAGCAGGAAATCGCCCCGGTGAACCTGCGTCCGCACCCCTACGAGTTCGAGCTGTACTTCGACGTGTAAATCGAAGTCACGCACGATCTTTCGAGCCCTCCCGCACTCCGGTGCGGGAGGGCTCGTCCCGTTCCTGCGCTTCGTTTCGGAGTAGATCAGGAATCGAGAAGCGGCGTGTGGCCTGCGCTGGCTAGCGTGATACGAAGTTCGCGTCGCGCATGGATCCGCGCGGCGTCCGGGGCCGAGGACTGGAGGTCAGGCGATGGCAGGGGATCAGCAGGTGGGTGGGCAGCGTAAGCCCGGTACGCCGGGGCCGCTGTCGCGGTGGTTCCAGAAGAAGATGAACGCCCGCACCGCCGCCAAGATGCGCCGCAAGGGCAGCGGCAAGGTGATGGGCATGAACGTGCTGATCCTGCACACGATCGGCCGCCGCAGCGGGCAGCGCCGCGAAACACCGCTCGCCTGGTTCGACGACGGCGACGCCAAGCTGATCGTGGCCTCCGGTGGCGGGAGCGTGAACCCCGACTGGTACGCCAACCTGACGGCCCACCCCGAGCAGGTTTCGATCGAACTCCCCGGCGAGGGCAGCTTCGATGTCACTCCGCAGACCCTCGACGGCACCGACCGCGAGGACGCCTGGAAGCGCATCGTCGCCGAGGAGCCGCGCATCGGGAAGTATCAGAAGAAGTCCAAGCGGATCTACCCGGTCGTCCGGCTCACCCCACGCTGAACCCGGTTCAGTCGGTGGGGCCCTCGCACCAGTCGTCGAACGCGTCGAACGCGGGCTCGACCTGCGGCGGCACCATGTCTTCGATCCGATCCTCGATCGGCTCCCACATCGCCGCGCACTCCGGCGGCGCCGGCGGCAGCATCTCAACGAACCGCGTCAACGGCGATTCCGGTTCCGGCGCCTCCGGCTGGGCTGCCGCCACCCCGGCCCCGGTAAACGTCATGGCCGCCGCGATTCCGACGGACGCGATCACTCGATGTGCACCACCCATGGCAACCTCCTGAACAGCTCCGTTTCCAACCGGCGGCGGTCGGCCGCCTCGCCGGTCGCATACCCGGGTTCGGGCTGCCTACGCGGGACGTCCGCAATCACGCCGTCCGCGCTCAGCCGCCCGGTAGCCGAACGCCGCGCGTGACTGCCGAGCTGCGCGCACATCGACGCCGTTCCCTGGGCGGCCTCGTCGTCTGCGGTCCGGCGTCCGCGCGATGCCTGAGGCCGGTGTATGGCGCGTGCTGGAATCGGCCGAGTCGCGCGGCTGAATGCCGTGCACGTCGGGGGCGGGTGGCGCACACTACTCGGGAACAGAGGCCCGATAGGGAGTAGCCGGGAGGTGGTCTCGGCGAGCAGCGGAAGGGAATCGGAGCGATGGCGATCCGCGAACGACCAGGACCGGCGAACCTCGACACCACACTCGTCTACGGTCAACCCTTCGAGACCGCCGACGGCGCCACGATCATCACCGTCGCGCAGCGCTACGGGCGTTTCGCCCCCGGAGTGCGGCCGGTAGGAGTCTTCACCATCCGTAACGGGGAGGCCGTCTGGGAGCCGGCCGTCGACGTCAACCGGATCGCATTGCTCGGCGAATGTCTCGGCCTGCTCTCCGTCGTGATCGTCACCCTCGCCGTCTTCCGCCGCCCACCCTGGCCCGACCTGTCCCGTCATCGGACCCGGCGCCGGTCACGCTCGCCGGAATGAACGTCCCGCCGCCCCGCTTCCCAGGTGAACCTACCGTTGTGGCAAGGCTTTTCACTTGACCGCAGCGTCCGGTCGCCCGCGCCGGTCCACGGTGCCGTCGCACGGGAAAGGTCACCGCTGACCTGCTCGCCCCAAGCGGCCGCCCAGACCCGACGTGCACAAAGTCTCGAACCGCCGCCACGCCGTCGCGGGCGGCGTCGGGGTCTTCGGATCGATGACCGACCCGAGCAGCCCGATCAAACCCCAGGACAGGAACGCGATGGTGTCGGCGAACTCGCGGTCGTCCATGTCGAGCGCCACCGCGAGCTGCTCGGACAGGATGCTGCTGATCGACTGCTGGTAGGCGCGCAGCACCGTCGCGCTGCTCTTCGGCCCGATGAGCGGCTGATAGACGTCCGGATAGTCGGCGGCCAGCTGGAACATCACCCGCAGCGGTGCCAGCGGTGATCCGGTCGTCCCGCGCACCCGCTCGATCTCCCGGCGCAGGAACTCGGTGCAGCTCACCACCAGCAGATCGTCCTTATCGCGGTAGTGCGCATAGAAGGTGGACCGTCCGACATCGGCCCGGTCGATGACGTCGGTGACCGTCACCCGCTCGTACCCGCGTTCGATCATCAGCTCGATCAGCGCACGATGCAGCAGGTCGCGGGTGCGGCGAACGCGGCGATCGGGGGATTCGGCCATGCCGGCTCTCTTCTCGGGCGGACAGTTTCGGTGGATCTGTGCGGAAACGAACGGATCCGCGGTCTTTGATTCTGGCCGGAAACGGGTGGAATTCCGACGATTGAGACATGTCAGGAAACGATCAGTCAGCACGCACCATGTTCGTCGACGACGCCGACACCGGTCTCGTCATCTCCGGCCTGCGCCGCTACAACCTGTTCACCGCCGTGTTCTTCCTCGGCCGCCACCCCCGCCTCATCCGTGACTTGGCCGCGGCCAGCGGCGCCGAGCCGGGGGATCGGGCACTCGATATCGGTTGCGGCCCGGGCAAACTCGTGCGCGCGCTCGGCGATGTGGTCGGCCCGACCGGCTCGGCCACCGGCGTCGACCCCTCTCGCACCGCCATCGAGCACAACCGCACCCACGACTCGGCGCCCAATCACCGCTACGTGCAATCCGCGGCCCAGCAGCTCGACTTCGCCGACGCCGAATTCGATGTCATCACATGCACTTTCGTCATGCACCACATCCCCGATCAGCATCGCGCCACGGCCATCGACGAGATGTATCGCGTCCTGCGACCCGGCGGCCGCCTGCTGCTCGCCGACGCCCATCCCTCACCGCGGTTCCGCGCGATATTCGCCCGGATCATGCGCCTGACCGGCAACGGCGGCCATGATGACCCGTTCGCCGACGTCGATATCCGCCGCTACACCGAAACCCTCCGCGCAGCAGGCTTCACCAACCCGCGCTTCTCCGTCAGCCGATACTCCACCGGCATCCTCACCGCCATCAAGCCGTAACGCGCTGCCGAGTGCTACATGAGCGAGGGGTCTGCTCGACGTTTGCCTCGCTCATGTAGCACTCGGCGGGCGCGCTAGCGCGCGAGGACCTTGGCGTGGGCGGCGGCGACGAGTTCGGTGAGCTCTGCCTGCTCGCCCTCGTCCAGCACCGCGAACGCCGGTTCGATCAGCTCGTCGGTCACCGCTTCGGCCCGCTGCCACCGCTCGCGCACCTCGTCGGTGATCTCTTCGAACGGCTCCGGCCACCCGTACCAGCGGGCCTGGCCGGGGCCGTCGTTGATGGGGGAGCCGGAGATCAGCACGGCCTGCAACGGAGTGATGCCCGAGGCGCGCACGGCGAGCAGGTGCAGGCCGCCGCGCAGTTCCCGCAACACGTGGGTCAGTTGCAGGACGCGCGCCGGTGCGTCCTCGGGCAGCGGCATGGCGCGCCAGCCCGCGAACAAGGGCACGCCGGCCGGATCCGCCGCCGCGGCAACGGCTTCGAGCAATTCCGCGAGCCGCCCGGCCTGCTCGAACCCGGCGAGTTTGCGCCGGCCGAAGTCCTGGCAGACGCGCGCGTACCGCTCCGCGGCCTTGGCGGCGGGCATCTGTACCGATTCCCAAGCCGTGCGGATCGAATGGTCCGGGAAGAATCCGAACGCCGCCGTGACCACGGAGGCGTCCACGTCGCCGAGCACGCCACCGCGCCCGCGCGTGTAGGGGCCGAAGAAGGCGTCGACCCCGGTTTCTGCCGCGTATTCCTTTCCCTCCCTGGAGAACATGAACGCTCCGCCGAGCTGCTGAATGTAGGGGTTCACCGCCGCGCCGACCGACATGCCGGGTTCCTTCCGCTGGACTGACATCACCCGCCACCTTATGAGGGTTTTACGCCGTACGGAACACCCTCGGCCGAACTCGCGCCTCCACACGCAGGTGGGCGGCGCTCTGAATCCGGGTTCTGTCGAGCGGGGCTTCGGCGCACTGTCGCCGCCGGGCAGGTCGATGGCGAGCGCGCCGGTCATTCCGTGGCCATGACGCCGCCACCCTTGCGTAGCGCGCCGCCCACCTCTATGGTTCATTACATGAGTAGTGAACCACTCAACCGGGGAAGGTGACCGTGCTCGAAGACGGCAGGCCGCTCTTTCTGCAGATCGCCGAGATGATCGAGAACTCGATCGTCGACGGATCGCTGCCCGAGGAGTCACAGGCCCCATCGTCGAACGAGCTCGCCGCCTTCCACCGGATCAACCCGGCGACCGCGGCCAAAGGGCTGAATCAGCTGGTGGCGGACGGGATTCTGTACAAGAAGCGAGGGATCGGAATGTTCGTCACAGCCGGTGCGCGCAATGCCTTGCGGTTGCGCCGACGGGAACGGTTCGCCGAACAGTTCATCGACCCGCTGATCGCCGAGGCGGACAAGCTCGGCATGGGCATCGACGAACTCAAAGCCATGCTCGACCATCGAGAGGGGACACGATGAGCGCCGCGACCATCGAACCGGCCGTGCTCGACACCGACGTCGTCGTCGCATCCGCGCGCGGTCTGACCAAGCGGTTCGGTTCCGTCACCGCACTCGACGACGTCACCTTCGACCTGCGCGAGAACACCATCTACGGTCTGCTCGGCCGCAACGGCGCGGGCAAGACCACGCTCATGCAGGTGATGACCGGCCAGGCGTTCCAGACCGTGGGGCAGGTGCGCGTCTTCGGCCACACCCCGCACGAGAACACCGAGGTGCTGCGGGGGATCTCCTTCATCAAGGAAAGCCAGGCGTATCCGGCCGACTACAAGGTCGAGCATGTGTTGTCTGCGGCCCGTCATCTGCTGCGTGAGTGGGATGAGGATTTCGCGCGAGAGTTGGTGCGCGACTTCGATCTACCGACCGATCGCAAGGTCAAGAAGCTATCCCGCGGTATGACCTCCGCGCTCGGCGTCATCATCGGGCTCGCCTCCCGCGCCCCGCTGACGTTCTTCGACGAACCGTATCTCGGTCTCGACGCCGTCTCCCGGCAGCGGTTCTACGACCGGCTGCTCGCCGATTACGCCGAACACCCGCGCACTGTCGTGCTGTCCACCCACCTCATCGATGAGGTTGCCGACCTGCTCGAGCATGTGCTGCTGATCGACAAGGGCCGCCTCGTGGTCGACGCCCCCGCCGACGAACTGCGCGAGACCGCGATGACTGTCTCCGGCGCCATCGCCGACGTCGACTCCTTCGTGGGTGGACGGCCGGAACTGCGCCGCGAATCCCTGGGCAACCAGGCCAGGGTAATGCTGCGCACCGAGCGCCGGGCCGACGACATCGCGCACGCTAAATCGCTCGGATTGCTGGTCGAGCCGGTCTCGTTGCAGCAGCTCATCGTCGAAACCACCAACCTGCGCGGAAAGGACCAGTAATGCTGCGCCGAGCTGTCTCCGTATCGCGGATCCACACCGTCGCCTGGCCGCTGTTGATCGCCTGGCCCGTCGGCATTCTGCTGGTGGCGTTCCTGATCCCGTGGGTGATCTTCGCGCTGGTCGACACCGACGAAACGAGTATCACGGGCAGTGTCTCCGCGGTCCTCGGCTTCACCCTGGCGTTCTATACCGGCGCCATGACGCAGACCTTCCCGTTCGCACTCGGCATGAGCGTCACCCGCCGTGACTACTTCGCCGCCACCCTGCTGGTCGCCGCCGCTCAGATCTTCGGCACCGCCGTGGTGTTGTGGGGGCTCGGCCTCATCGAGGAAGCGACCGACGGCTGGGGCGTGAAGATGGTGATGTTCGACGTGCCGGGCCAGTTCACCGGCAACCCCCTGATCCAGCTCGCCACCTACCTGGCCATCCTTGCGCTGATCGGCGGCGTAGGCCTGGTCACGGGCGCCCTATACCAGCGCTGGCGCGTCACTGGCCTGTACACCTTTCTCGCCACGCTGCTGCTCGGCCTCGGCGTGGCGGCGATCGTGATCACCTGGCAGAGCTGGTGGCCCGAGGTCGGCCGCTGGTTCGCCGACACCCCGCGCGCCGTCCCGATGGTGCTGCTGCCCGCGGTGCTCGCGCTGGCGTGCACCGCCGGTGCGTGGGCCACGATCCGCCGGGCGACGGCGTAGCGATAGGGATCGTCGACGGCAGCCCGATCTCGGCGGCGGCGCGGTGTGCTCACGCCTGACGCGAATTCCATTGGTAAGCAGCAAGTCCGAGGGTGACCCCGAGCGCGGCGAGGAGGCCGGCGAGCGCCGTAGCCGCGGCCGGCATACCCCACCCGCTGACGGCGTATCCGGTGGCAACGGTGAGGATCGCGGCCGGAAGGTACGCGCTGATATTGAGAGCCGCGTTGGCTTCGGCTCGCCGCTGCGCCTCGACGTGCTGGGCGATGAGGCGCAGGCCGCCCAGTTGTCCCAGCCCCTGGCCGATGCCGGCGAGGACGGCGGCGGCGATGAACACTGCCGGGCTCTTCGTGAGGACGGTCAGGATGACGGCCGGCATGGCGAACACGGTGCTCGCGGCGCCGAGCGCGAACAAGCGGTCGACGGTGAGCCCGGTGAGGGCGAGTTGCGACCCGGTCGCGGCGAGGAACATCAGGCTCGCGGCGCCGCCCGCCAGCAGCGGTGAGGTAGTGCCCACCGCGAGGACCAGCAGCGACGGCCCGAGCGCCAGCACGAAGGAGGTGGCCGTCAGGCCCGGAGCGAAAACTGCTGCGCCGCTGGCGATATAGGCACGATTCCGGCGCGGGACGCGGGGCAGGCGCGGCCACGGAAACCCGGTCGTGCGGAGGGACGGCTGCTGCGCCGGCCGTGCCAGCGGGAGCCGCACATAGCCGATCAGCGCCACGATCAGCAGCGCGACGTTCGCCGTGAACACCGGCAGCACGGGGGAGTCGGTGACCTGATAGACGGCGCCGCCCAGCAGCGGCCCGAGCCCGGCGCCGAAGACCATCGCGATCGAAGCGAGCATCGACGTCAGCCCGCGCCGCTGTTCACCACCCAGATCCACCACGGCGGCCATGCCCGCGGACACCACGATCCCGACGGCGACCCCGACCAGCAGCCTGGCCACGATCAGCGCCGTGACCGTATCGGCGACCATGAACAACACCGCCGAGACCAGGGCTATCAGGATCCCGGGGACGACCACGCGCTTGCGGCCGAAGATATCCGCTGCCCGCCCGGCGACGAGAAGTGCGGCCACCAGGCCCGCGATGTAGGCGGCGAACACCACGGTGAGCGTTGCCGAGGAGAACCGCAGTTCGTGCTGCCAGTGCACGTAGAGCGGTGTCGGGGAGTTCGACAGCGCGAACACCGCCGTCACCGCCCAGGCTGCTCGCGCGAGATGCCACCTCGATCCGACCCGGTCGTCGGCCACGGCCGCGAGTGTCACCACAGGAACCTCCTTGTACGAGTTTTCTCGTACTGGAAGCTAGCAGTACGAGAAAACTCGTACAAGACGGTAGAGTGGCGGCATGCACGACCAGTCAGAGGAACTGCCCCCGCTGCTGCCGGAGCCCGCGGTGGCCGAGATCCGCCTCGAGCGCGTGATGGGGGCGCTGTCAGAGCCGCTGCGGATGACCATCGCCCGCAAGCTCCTGCTCGAGTCCGACGACTTCGACCACCCGTGCGGCTGGTTCGGCTTCGACCGCCCCAAGTCGAGCCTCACCCACCATTTCAAGGCCCTGCGCGAGGCCGGCGTGATCCATCAACGGCAGTACGGACTCGAACGCCGCAGCCGCCTGCGCACGGAGGATCTGAACGAGCGGTTCCCCGGCCTGCTCGATCTCATCGCGGCCACTGGCGACCAGTGACCAGCGTGTCCAGACGCCGTTCAGCCGTGCCGTGAGTTCATGCCCGTACCTCGGTCGGCTCCCCGGCGATCCGCCAGCCGACGCTGGTGACCGAGGGTTCCAGGCTCAGCCGGCTCACCGCCGACTCCATTTCCCGGTCGTCGCGCTGATCGCCGACCAGGTCGGCCCGCACCGTCACGAGCCCGGTGGTGTCAGCATTGGCGCTCGACACCGCGACGAGACGGAAATCGGTGCGGGTCAAGGCCTGCACCAGCAGTGCCCGCACATGCGGTTCGTTGGAATCGTCGGTGACAGCGGTGAACACGTACCGCGCCGGGCGTTCGGCCCCCGCGTCGGGCCGGCGATCGACGGCCCGGCCGGCGGCGCGCAGCGCGATA
Source organism: Nocardia cyriacigeorgica (assembly GCF_005863245.1). Lineage (GTDB taxonomy): Bacteria > Actinomycetota > Actinomycetes > Mycobacteriales > Mycobacteriaceae > Nocardia > Nocardia cyriacigeorgica_C. The sequence continues at coordinate 233,989 of NZ_VBUT01000002.1, forward strand.
TTCACCCCGACCACGGCCAGCGTTCCGGCGGCCGCGGTGAGATACATGCCTGCCCCGGCGAGCGCGCCGACCGCGGCGGCGCACCACAGCGTCGCGGCGGTATTGAGCCCGCGGACGTTGAGCCCGTCGCGAATGATGACGCCGGCCCCGAGAAAGCCGATTCCGGAAACGATTTGCGCCGCGACCCGTGTCGGGTCGGCGACCTCACCGTGGAAACCGTGGGCGGACAGCAGAACGAACAGGGTCGCACCTCCGGCGACCAGTGCGTTGGTGCGTAGCCCGGCCATGCGGGCCCGGTATTGGCGTTCGATCCCGATCAGGGCGCCGAGCCCTACTCCGGTCCCGAGGCGTAGCAGCATGTCGATGGTGGTCATGGGAGACCTCTTCCGCTCGGCGCGACACCTCGCACCGGCGGGCGGATCGGCAGGCTCAGCCGATCGCGGGACGGCGCAGGTGGCGGCGTGGTGACTGTGTGATGACACGGCTTGAATGACTACCGTCAGGCACGACGTCCACCTCCTTCCGTTGCGCCGGGGGAGTGGACCGGTGTCGATCACCGGTGGGCACCACTCCTCGTCAGACCTTTGGCACTCCACGGCGTGAACCCGCCGGTGTACGGCGGGAGCCGGTCGGGGCCACCCCTTAAGCCGGGGAGACCTGTCCTGACCCGGGGCGTCTCTCGACGTTCGGGGTCGCCGGCCTGTTTCCGTGAAGGAGCCTCAGCGAACGATGGCACCTAGCGTCGACCAGTAAACGCCTCGGGCAGCGCGCCCCGCAACCCACTAGCGACAGCCGTCACAGTGGTCGACTATCCGGCACGACGTTTATCAGGCGGACACGGACTCCTTCCGCACCCGTTCGGCCAGCTGCGCGGGCATCGGATCGTGACGTAGATAGTCGCGACTGAAGTGGGCGACACCGTGAGTCAGCGAGCGTAGGTCCACGGCGTAGCGGGACAGTTCCAGCTCCGGGACCTCCGCGCGGATCAGGGTTCTCCCGGTCTCGGCCGGTTCGGTGCCGAGGATGCGGGCGCGGCGCACCGACAGGTCGGTGAGGGCGGCACCGAGGTAGTCGTCGGGCACTGTGACCCGCACCTCCGCGATGGGTTCCAGTAGTTCGATCCGGGCGGCGGCCGCGGCTTCGCGCAGGGCGAGCGCACCGGCGGTCTGGAACGCGGCGTCGGAGGAATCGACCGAATGCGCCTTACCGTCGAGCAGCGTGACCCGCACATCGACCAGCGGATATCCGGTCGCCACCCCGCGCGCGGCCTGCGCGCGCACCCCCTTCTCCACCGAGCTGATGAACTGGCGCGGAACCGCACCGCCGACCACCTTGTCGACGAACTCGATCCCCGATCCCTCCGGCAGCGGCTCGACCTCGATCTCGCATACCGCGTACTGTCCGTGCCCGCCGGACTGCTTCACATGCCTGCCGCGCCCGGTTGCCTTGCCCCCGAACGTTTCCCGCAGCGCGACCTTGTGCTCTTCGGTGTCGACCTGTACCCCGAACCGGGTGCGCAACCGTTCCAGCGCGACGTCACGATGCGCCTCGCCAAGGCACCACAGCACCAGCTGGTGGGTGCGGTCGTTGTTCTCCACCCGGATCGCCGGATCCTCGGCGACCAGCCGCGACAGGCTCTGCGAGAGCTTGTCCTCATCGGCCTTGCTGTGCGCGCGGATCGCGATAGGCAGCAAGGGTTCCGGCATCTGCCACGGTTCGATCAGCAGCGGCGAGCCGGTGCCGGACAGGGTGTCGCCGGTTTCGGCGTGCCCGAGCTTGGTGACGTAGGCGATGTCGCCGGCGACGGCCTCGCGCAGCGGGCGTTGCTGTTTGCCGAACGGCGCGGTGATCCCGCCGACCCGTTCGTCGGCGTCGTGGTCGGTGCCCGAGCCGTGGCCGCAGATGTGTACGGTGTCGTCGGCGTGCAGGGTGCCGGAGAACACCCGCACCAGCGAGACCCGGCCGACGTACGGATCCGACGAGGTCCGGATGACTTCGGCCGCCAGTTCCCCGGACGGATCACAGTGCAGGGGAGTGGGTTTCGAGCCATTCGCCAGACGCACCGCCGACACCTCGTGTTCGGCGGGGGTCGGGAATCCGGCGGTCATCAGCTCGAGCATCTCCAGGGTGCCGAGCCCTTGCAGCCCCTCCTCGGCGGCGGGCGCCGCGAACAGCACCGGATGGAAACTGCCGCGCACCACCGCGCGCTCCAGGTCCCTGATCAGCGTGCTCAGCTCGATCGTCTCTCCGCCCAGATACCGCTCCATCAGGGTCTCGTCTTCGCTTTCGGCGATGATGCCCTCGATCAGCCGATCCCTGGCCGGTCCGATCATCTCCAGCTCTGCGTCGGAGGGCTCCTTCCAGGTGCGCCGACCGGTCGAATAGTCGGCGATCCGCTGCTCCAGCAGCTCCATCAGTCCGGTCGCCGGTCGATGCCCGTCGGCGGCGGCGGGCCCGTACACCGGCAAGTGCAGCGGCAGCACATTCTCCATCGATTCGCCGCCGAGCAGCGCCTGACAGGTCCGCGTCATCTCGTCGAAGTCGGCGCGCGCGGTATCCAGATGGGTCAGCACGATGGCCCGCGGCATTCCGACGCTCGCGCACTCCTCCCACAACGCCCGGGTCGATCCGGCGACTCCCTCGACCCCTTCGGCCGCCGACACGACGAACAACGCCGCATCCGCAGCCCGCAAACCGGCCCGCAGCTCACCGACGAAATCCGCGTATCCGGGCGTGTCGATCAGATTGATCTTCACCCCCTCCCACTGCACCGGCACCACCGACAACTGCACCGACCGATGCTGACGTTGCTCGATTTCGTCGTAATCCGACAGCGAGGTCCCGTCCTCGACCCGCCCCGCCCGGTTCACCGACCCGGTGGCCAGCGCCAACGCCTCCACCAACGTCGTCTTCCCGGATCCGCTCCCCCCGACAAGCACCACATTCCGGATGGCCTCCGGCCGCCCCACCCCGTTCGCTCTGTCCACCATGACTCACCGTCCTCGGGAATCGACACGCGGTTATATCGAGCTTCCCACCGTCGAGGTACTCACGTCCATGGTTCTGGTGAACAGGTCAGGAGTCGAATTCGCCGAGCTCACGTGCGGGTCCAACCGGTCGGTCCGAGCGTTGTCGCCCGGTTGACGCGATCCCGGCCGTGATCGCGTCGGTCCGCCGCACGAGGGGCGATGAACCCTACCCAGGCGAAGTCGCGTGCTCTGGTGATGGCGACCATCGTCTGACGGTCCCAGAGCTCGGACCGTTGCCGATCGGCTCCCGTGGAACTGCGCGCCGACGGCCGCGGCGGTTCGGTGACGTAGAAGATCCCCGTGAACTCGAGACCTTTCGCCCGGTGAACGGTGCCCACTTTGATCGCTTCCGTGCGCTCGCCGCGGTAGTCCTCCAGCGCGGTGGCGGCGATGCCGGCCTTGCGCAGTCCGTCCACGACCGTGCTGCCGAGCTGACGGCTCGTGGTGATGACAGCGAGTTCGCTCAATGGGGCCGATCGGCGGCGGATGGCCGTGACCAGCGCGGCGTCGAGTTCGTCGACCGAGCCCTGCCAGTCGACGGTGTCGCCGCCGGGTAGGACGACGCGGGCCTCGTGCAGTGCACATCCGGTGAACCCTTCGAGCCGGCCGAGGGTGTTCAGCGCGTTGACCGTCGCGGCCCGGCGATAGACCGCCGCTCTGTTGCGATAGTTCACGCGGAGCAGCGCCGTGCGTCCGCGCACGTCGATGCCGGCATCGGCCGGTCGGCAGCCGCCCTCGTACACCTGTTGCTGGCCGTCGCCGACGAGCAGCAGTGGTGCGTCGTCACCGCCCCCGGCGATGGCGTGTGCCAGGCGCAGCCCGTTGAGGGTGATGTCCTGGATCTCGTCGACGACCACCATGCCGTAGGGCTTGTCGTACGGCTTCTCGTTCAACATCTCGAGCGCGAGGGAGATCATGTCGTTGAAGTCGGAGATCCGTTGTTTCCGGAGGATCTCGCAGTAGGGGAGATAGAGCTCGTTCCAGACGAGTCCGCGTTGGTCGCGATCCAGGTCGGGTCCGCTGCGGCCGCTGCGGTCGTGTTCCCAGTAGTGCGGGAGGTCGGGGATACCGCGTCCCTTGATGACCCGATCGATTTCGGTGCGCCAGTAATCGGCGCGGGGATCGATGGCGGAGAGGGTGGCCCCGGCGTGACGCCAGGCTTGCTGGAAGGCTGCATCGGTCTGCTTGGGCTCCACCTTGATGTAGCCGCCACGATCGATGATCAGCTGATTCGCCCACGCATGAAGTCCGACGAACTCGGCGCGGTCGCTCACCTCGCGTGCGAGGCGACGGAAATGTGTTCGCTGGCAGGCCGCAAGGGTTGTGACGAAGGTCGTGTACAGCGCCGGCCCGCTGTTGTGCCGCAGATGCCGCGCCATCCGGTGTAGCGCGACCACCGTCTTCCCGGTGCCCGCGGGTCCGCTGATCCATGCCGGGCCGCGGAAATTCCGATTGATCAGGCCGATCTGATCCGGGTCTCGGAAGGTCTTCCAATCGTCGAGTGGGCGAGCGGCGGCCTGTGCCCGCTGGTGAGCCACCAGATCTGCCCGGTCGATCAATGCCGGCTCCGACGGACTGCGCGGCGAAACGTCGGTGCGGATCCGCCGGTAGTTCGACGCCCGGGACTCGATCTCGTCCGCGATCGCTCTGGCTCGTGCCGGGCTGAAATCCGGGGTCAGCCTCGACAAGTTCGCGGCGAAGTCGGCCAGCCGGGTCGAGAGGTGCTGACCGGAGGCCGCTACCTCGATGCCGTCCGGCAACAGCAGGATCGTGCGCATGCGGTGTGCGACGAGGTAATGCCGATCATTGTGCAGTCCCGCGACGAACGGCTTTGCCTTGCGGGCGATCTCGTCGGTGCGGAGAAACCGCTGGCCCCGCTCGACGAAGACCAGTAGGTGCACTCCGCGGCTCCCGATCACGATGGCGGCAGCCTCGTTCACGGGTTGGTGGGGTAGGTCCCGGTGCACAAGCACGTGCCAGAAATCGTCGTTCAACGGCACGCTCAGAAAGTTCCGGTGCCGCGGGGTGAGGTCTGGGATCTGCCGAAGGATCTGATAGATCCTGCTCCGCCTCGAATCGCTGTTGGTCATCGCAGACCCCCTTGCCGCTCGACTTCCAGCAATCAACAGTACGGTTAATCCGTTGCAGCCGTGCGTGTTTCGATTACGGAGACCAGAATGTAACCAATCCGTGGACGGCCGCGGCGGCCCGCGGCAGGGGGCCGGCTCGGGCTGCGCCGGTCGCCCGCAACGCCCACGTCCGCACGGCATCGGCCGCCGGCCGAGCACCGCGACCGCCCAGTCGGCGCCGGTGCGCCCGGCGGCTGCATCGGCGTGGTCAGCGATTGCCGTGCTGCCCAGCGGTATCCGGCACGAAGGCGCCGAGCGCTCCTTCCACGCCCTCGACCGGAGTCGCCATGACCATTACGTCCGTCAACACCATGTCCGCCGCCGTCTGCTGCGGCTGAGGCCGTCGCGGGTTCGGTCGCGGCGGTCGCTGTGGCCGCCATCAGCGTGACCGATCCGTGCCCGGGGTGATCAGCTCAACCGCAGTGCGGTCAGGTGCCAGTCTCGGCTAACGGATCGCTCGATGCGGGCGGCGAGGGCCAGCCGACGGGACCCGCGCTGGTATCGGGCGCAGATCTCCGCTGCCTGGTCGTCGATCATCTCCACGTGGAGTCCGGCCAGGACAGCGGCGCCGAGTTCTCTGCTCGGCACCAGGTCGGCCCGCACCAACGTGCCGACCGCGGCAACGGTGCGTTCGTCGGCGATTCCGGACAGCTGGGAGACCGGGCGCCGATGGTCGAGTACTTCCAGCGCCACCCGCAGTGATCGTTCGGCGGCTTGCCGTGCCTGTTCCAACGCCTCACCGCCGTGATTCGACCTCGTCGCCGAGCACGCCGCTCTGCGGATTCCTGCGGGTACTCGATGAGTGGCCGGTGGCGTCCGAGGTCGTAAGCGACGTCGGCATGGCGCCGCTTCGGGTTCCGTCCGTAGGGGTTCCCGCTGTAGAGGTTCCCGCGAAGCGTGCGGCGTGTACGGCCGCGACGGCGGTTCGTACATGGGAATGGGCAGCAGTTCTATCCGGAACTCATCCATCGGTATCCCCCTCGCAGATGATCGCCGGAGCGCGATCGGCTGGAAACCAGCATGGCATTCGAGGAAATCTGTGCGCCACGTTTCGCGCGGGATTCGTCGCACACGCACTGTCGCATCGGCGTTTTCGGAAGTCGACGGCGTGTCGAGTCGAGCGTGCTATCGGCGAGAAATCCGCACGCCGGACTCTGCTGCGCCGCCTCGGCACTGGCTGCCCCGGACCGTCGCGAAGGCTGCCGTCGCGGTCGGGGCCGCGTAGCACGCTGTCAGCGGTGACCATCCACGCGGGAAGTCACTGCACGCCGAGTCGCCGAGCTCCGGCGGCGCACGACATCGCGGTAGGGGTGGTCGATGCGGCCTCGGGTGGTGCGGGTGGCTGGGGGCATCAGGCGGTGGATCGACGTCGGCGCAGTCGTCGGCTCGCGTGGACCAGCGCAGACCCGGGCGGAAGCCGTGCGACACAAATGCAACGACATCTGCAAGAACATTCGCCAATTATGTTGGAAACAAGCAGAATTCACTGTTGAAGCAACAATGTTCCGGTAAACTTCCTCCTCGGATGCAAACATCATCCGAAAGCAGGGGATCACTCATGACCGATATTGCTCGTGAGCGCAGGCGACGGTGGGTCGAGCGCACATTGGCTGATCTGCCGCGGCTCACGGCGGCGCAGCGGCGGTTTCTCTCGGTTCCGTTGTCCGAGCGCGACTGGCATCTCTTGGTCGATCGCGCCGGTGACAACGAGGGTCGAGCATCAGGGTTCGCGATCGGTCGTACGGGTGTGTACGCCTTGGTGTTCACCGATGTGGTGCCCTCACGCGCTTACCTGGCCCGGATTCGCAAACATGCCGAGGAGGCCTTCGCGGGCCTGCTGTTCGGGCGTGAACAGTTCGTCCCGCACATGCTCGACATCATGCTGCTGATGACGTCGGCGGTGCGGGTGGAGGCGCATGATCAGTTCCTCGCGGTCGACGAATCGACGATCCGGGAAACGCTCCTGTCGGGCGAGTCCAAACTGTCCAAACGTCGTGCACGTGATATCGCTCTGTCGGTATCGGACCGATTGACCTGGTATCAACGGATTTCCACGGATTCGGCCCCTGCGGCCGACGCGGTGGCGGCCGACGGCCTGTTCGGCGAATCGTCGCTGGCAGACGATGCGAGAGCGAACGGACTGGCCCGCCCGTTCCGCGAGTGGATGACCTTCCTCGATCCGGAACAGCTCGCTCTCGTGCACGCGAATTTCAACGGCCCGGCCAGATTCAGCGGCCCGGCAGGCACCGGGAAATCGGTCGTCGCGCTGCACCGGATGGCCCATTTCGCCAAACACAACCCCGGCCGGCTGCTGTTCACCAGCTTCGTCAAGACCTTGCCCGCCTATCACGAGCAGAGCTTCGCCCACCTGGCGCCGCACGCGCGCGGCCGCGCGAAATTCATCGGCCTGCATGCGTGGACGATCGACTTCCTGAAGCGGCGCGAAGTCCCCTACTACCTCGACTCCACCATTCGCGAGGATGCCTTCGCCCGCGCCTGGAGCCGGGCGCGCGAGGTGCTCGGCCGGATCGAAGGCACCGATTACCAGTATTGGCAAGACGAACTGGACCGCACGATCAAAGGCCGTGGCCTGGAGACGCGCGACGCGTACAAAGCGATCAAACGCACCGGCCGCGACGGCATTCAACTCCACGGCAGCCGCCGCGACTACGTGTGGGAGCACCTGTATCGGCCGTACCAGGCGCGCATGGCCAACCGCGGCGCCGACGATTTCAACGACATCATCCGCAAGGCCATCGACGAATTGCGGGCCCGGCCGTTGGACAGCACCGAGGATTACGCGATGGTCGTCGTCGACGAGGTCCAGGATTTCACCTTGATGCAGCTGCGGCTGGTCCATCAGATCGCCGGGGGCGGCCCCGATGCGAACCTGCTCATGGTCGGCGACGGGCAGCAGCAGGTTTATGCCGGTGGCTGGCGAATCTCCGATGCCGGGATTCCGCTGCTGGGCCGCGGCCGAATTCTGCGGCGGAACTACCGCAATCGAGAGGCGATCCTGCGCTACACCCAGCAGATCGAGGCCGGAAACAGTGTCGACGATCTCGACGGCGGCCAAGGATTCGTGCTGCGCGACAGCGACTCCGTGCTGCCCGGCGGCGAGGCCACGGACCGATTCGTCGGCCGGACGGAAATCGACACCGTGCTGGTCCGGGCCATCAAGGACTCCGGTCTGCCGGCCACCGATATCGCCGTCATCGTGAATACGAGGAAGCAGGCCGAGCACTTCCAAGAAGTCCTGGAACAGGCCAACTTCGCGGTGCTCTCGCTCGAGGAATACGACGGCACCCAACTCGACTGCATCAAGGTCGGCACCGTCTACCGCGCCAAAGGCATGGATTTCGCCGCCGTCTTCCACATCGCGGACAAACCCATCGACACCACCCACCTGACCGGCGGCGCCCGCGACCGCGCGGAACTGCTCGCCCGTCAGCGATTGGTGGCGGTGAGCCGTCCACGCGACTACCTGTGGGTCGCGTATCTGACAGACTGAGACGGTGCGCGAAGCGATCGCCTACCCGCTTCCCCGGCCGACCGAAATCGCCGGTGTCTGGGCGATCAGGCACGGCCAGAGCACCGTGAACGCGGCCTCCGGCGGCCCCGACGCCGAGACCCGCACCCGCGTCCCCGACTGGACCATCGAGCTGTCCCCGCTGGGCAGGCAGCAGGCCGCCGCTCTCGGCGCATGGTGGGCCGGGTTCGACGGCGACCGCCCCGGCCTGGTCCTCTGCTCGCCGTATCTGCGCACGCGGCAAACATGGGCGGCGATGGAGCAGGCGGCGCGAGGTTCCGGTGCCGATCCGATTGTCGTGGTTGACGAGCGCCTGCGGGACCGCGAAATGGGTGCGCTCGAGCTGTCGTCACCCGCCGCGATCCGACGAGGTGCGCCTGAAGAAGCCGAACGTCGAGCGCGACTGGGGGATTGGTTCTATCGGCCGCCGGGTGGCGAGTCGCTCGCCGACGTTACCCTGCGCGTTCGCGATCTCATCAACGATCTCGAAAGCCCGGCCGCACGAGTTCAGATCCTGATCGTCGCCCACGACGCGACCATCGCCGCGCTACGCCGCATCTTCGCCGGTCCGGGTCCGGAGTTGCCCGACGAACTGCCGCCGGTTCCGAACGCCTCTGTTTCCCAGTGGATCCAGGATCAGGGGCGGCTGAGACTCGTTCGCTGGGGTGAGAGCGTGGACCAGGGCATCGGCTGATCAGATCCGGTCGAGCCCCGAGCACACATTGACCGCCGACCACAACATGCCCCGCCCTACCACACTGGCGAGCGCGCGCAACCAGATCAACGGCGCTCGACCCGAACTGCGGGTGGTGCGACCGGACCACGACCGCTGAGGTAGGCCTCCAACACATCGAGATCCATCGGGCCCACGGTCAGATCGGTCCCACGCGCGAACACGCTGAACCCATCACCACCGGAGGCGAGGAAGTTGTTCGTCGTCACCCGATACACCGCGACCTCGTTCAACGCCTCACCGCCGATGCGGACACTGCTTCTGTCGACCTTGTTCCCGGCCGGCGCCGCGTCGTCATAGGCGTAGGAGATACCGGCCACCGACAGGATGGTCGGCTTGTCCGGCTTGCTCCACTGTTGTTCGAGCAGGTCGACGATCTGCCGGCCGGTCAGGCTGACGGTCACCACCTGATTGCCGAACGGCTGCCGAACGTGATCGGCCCCGCCCCGATATCGGCGCGCACACCACCCGGGTTCATGAATGCCGCCACCGCCTGCGCGGGTCCGTCGGTGGTGTCGAGCATGGCGTCGGCGATGAGGCTGCCCAGCGGCGATTCACTACCCGGAGCCGCCGATTTCGGCAACGGCTCGGCCGCGGTTCCCACCACCCGCTCGGCTCTCGGCGCGGCCGCGGCGGCGAAGAAGTCGATCAGCTCGACCGTCGCCGGGTCGGGTGCCACGTCCCGGGTCACCACCCGGTTGACCGCCCGCACGTCGACGCCAGCGTCCCCGAAACGCACTGTCACGTCGGTGATCAGCCGGCCATATGACGCCGCCTGCGTCACGATCTTGCCGTCGAATTCGCACACATACGACTGGTGGCTGTGCGCGGTGAACAGCACCCGCACCGCCGGATCTGTGCGCCGGGCCAGCTCGGGCACGTTCGGCGTGATGTTCGCGCACCCGTTATAGTCGGCATCGGGCACCTGTTGCTTCCCGCCGTCGTGCACCAACCCGACGATGACCTCGGCACCCGCGCCGAGCATCTCCGGCACGTGCCGGTTGATCGCGTCCGCCGGATCGCCGAACGTGTTTCCGCGAATGCCCTCCGGGAAAACGATCTGCGCGGTTTCCGGCGTCACGACACCGATCACGCCGATCTTGTGCCCGCCAACCTCGGCCATCGTCCACGGCCGAAGCCCCGGCGGCAGCTGCCCGTCGGCGTCGGTCATATTCGCGGCGAGATACGGAAACGCGGCCCCGGTGAACAGTGTTCCGGGCGAACATCCGTCGAGCGCGCATCCGCCCTGCTGCATCCGGGTCAGTTCCCGCACACCGTCGTCGAGTTCGTGGTTGCCGACCGCCGACGCCGCAGGCCGCAGTGAGTTCAGGTAAGTCACCGTCGGCTCGTCGTGGAACAGCGACGACACCAGCGGGCTCGCCCCGAAGTTGTCGCCCGCCAACAGCACCGCGCTGTCCGGGTAGGCGGCGCGCAGCCGCGACAGATGGGTCGCCAAGTAGGCGGCCCCGCCCGCAGCCTCGCCCGCGATCTGCCCGTTCGACCCTTCGGGTGGTTGCAGATGCCCGTGCAGATCGTTGAACCCGAACAGGTGCACGTCACCCGGCTGGGGTTCGGGCAGATCCTCCGTCGAGACGAGCCTGGCCGTGCCGGACGATGTCGGCTGCTCGGCGGCGCATCCGGCGAGCAGGCTCACGCTGAGCAGTCCGGCGCAGAGGGCGACGATGCGATGACAGACGCTCATGCGCTCCGACGGTGCCAGACCCGGTGGGCGTGAATGCGACGGAGGGGTGAATTCTGGAGCTCCCTGTCGCAGCCGGAACAGTCCGGGTCGATGCGCGAGTCTGGCCTCCACACCAGCCGGTCACAGATGCCGAGCCAGCCGACGTGCCAGGTAACGGCTGTCGCGCCCGACGCCGTGCAATGTTCCCGACAGGATGGATCGCTGATACTCCAGTCCGATGAACGCGAGGCCGGGGTGCGTTGTGGACATTCCGTTGCGATGCTGTGGGAACCCCGTGCCGTCGAAGGCGATCAGACCCTCCAGGTACGCGAGCGCCGGCCGGTACCCGGTGGCGAGGACGACGGCGTCGACCCGAGTGGTTCGCCCGTCCGCCCAGCGCAGGTCCGTTCCTTCGGCGGCGGTGAACATTTCGGTGACCTCGGGATGTCCGCCGTCGATGAGCTCACGGTGACCGTTGGTATCGATGATCGGGATCGTCCCGCTGTGAAAGAACCGTCCGGCGGGCAGCCGCGCGGCCAGCGACAGCACCCGCCAGAACCGGGAATCAGCCGGAATCGGCTCGGTGGTCGCGTATCGCAGCGGGGTGCGCGAGGCCAGGATCACCTCCGCGTGCGTGGCCAGTTCCACGGCGATCTGGAACGCCGAATTCCCCGAACCCACCACGACGACACGCTGTCCCGCAAAGGGTTCCGGTGACCGGTAGTCAGCGCTGTGCCGGACCTCGCCGGTGTAGGAATTCAGTGCGGGAAGGTTCGGGCGGTGCGGATTGCCGAACATGCCGGACGCCGCGATCACCACCGGTGCGGTGAATTCCGTGCCGTCCGTGGTCCGCACGCGGTACCCGCCGTCGGTGCGTGACACCGTGCGTACCCGCTGTCCGGTGCACACCGTCAGGTCTTCGGCGCAGCGGCGCAGGTATGCGGCGACTTCGTCGCGGGTCGGGTAGCGGTTCGGGTCGCCGGGGAAAGGCCGGCCGGGCAGGCTGTCGAGATGCGCCGGAGTGAACAGCCGGAGGCTGTCGTAGTAGTGCGGCCACGAGCCCGCGGTATCGTCACCGGCTTCCAAAACCAGTGGGCGCAGTCCACGTTCCTGTAGGGCCAGTGCCGCGGCGATACCGGCTTGACCGGCGCCGATGACGATCGCTGAGGTATCCATGACGGCCCGATCGTGACAGCCGCCCGAACCTCAGCGCAATCGAATTACGTCGGCAGTCGACCGCCTCACAGGCACCACCGACCCCATGAGAGAATCATCGGCGTTTCACAAGTGAATGGAGCAAGATGAGAATCGCCGCTGTTCTCGGGACGTCCGCTGTCGCTGTCGGTCTGGTCCTGTCGGTTCCGGTGCAGGCCTCGGCTCAGCCGGGGCCGGGATGCCATGAGTCCTACGACCCGTGCGTGCCGATCACCTCCGACGTGGACTGCGCCGGTGGGAGCGGGAACGGGCCGGAGTACACCGGGCGGGTGCGGGTGATCGGACCGGATGAGTACGACCTCGACCGCGACGGGAACGGAATCGGCTGCGAGAACAGCTGATTCCTGATCGGCCGGGTCCGGTCCGTGGTCCGGACCCGAGGCCTCGGCCGATTCACCCCCCGGGCTGCAACCCGGAAGAAATCTCGACCACGATCTGCTGGTCGGTCACCTCGCGCACCGTGATCGTGTTGCCCTCGGCCGACCCCGACTCACCCACGGGAACGCTGACTTCCTGCCCGCCCACCGACAGGGTGACCATATTCCCCTCCACCGAGACCACCTTGACCTTCAGCCCGAGGACGTTCGCCTCAGCGTCGACCCCGCGCTCGAACGTGATGACGCATCCCTCGACCTTGCACTCACTCGTGTACCCGTCACCCTGCATAGTGCAGGCACCCGCCCCGAACGCGGTCAGAGTGGCGAACATGGACGCTGCGAGCAGCCGTCGAACTAACACGCCACCAGTGTAGATCCGCACCCACCACCCTGGTGCCCCAACCGCTCAGCCCTCCGGATCCGCCATCACCACCACACGATCCTCCGCCGGCGTGTACCCGAGCACCGGATGCCCGATGTCCCCCTCGGCGTTCATCACGACCGCCTTCCCCAACAGCCGCCCAATCGTGCCGAGAAACCCCGACAGCACATCAAGTCCCACCTGCCCCTGCAGTTCCTGCAGGTCGACATCGAATTCCACCTGCGACTCACTCCACGGCCGAAAAATCGCCAACAACTCCGGCGCCGCCCGAACATGCAGACTGACCACCTCCTCATCCTCACCCCGCCCCAACACCTCCGCCGCCGTCGGCAACGGCTTCACCTCATCGCCTTCCCGAAACACCCACTCCCACCCACTCGACCGGACCAGGTCGAACACGGCCTGCCAATCCTCGACGGTCGTGTCATGCACGTAGATGTCCGGCAGCGCACCCATGACAGCGGGGTCGAAGAGGTTCTTTACGTCGTCCCATTTCAATTCCGACATGGGTTCATCATGGTCGAGCGGGCGCGCGTGCGGGCGATCGGACCTCAGAGTCATACCGAGGCCGGTCGGGAGCCCAGACCGACGATTCCCAGCGTCGCGCCACTCCTGAATGGACTGAGATCGTTGCGGCACGCTGGGTTCCACCGCAGACCATTCAGAACCGGCGCCTAACGAACCGGGCCCGGAAACCGACAGTGCCACTGTGACGATGATCAACGACGGCGACATCGCGGCAGAACTGCACCTCGACGAGGGCGAAACCTTCCTGCTCGCAGCCCTGCAACTCATGATGCTCGACCGCGACATCGCAGCCGAGAAGCGCGCGCCCGAAGCCAAGATCGCGGCTCGCGACTCGGCAGCAGTGTCGGCCGTTGGACTCCTGGACCAGCTCTCCGACTCGGCTCCGGCGTGGATCCGCGCTTACGTCGAGAGCTGTAACCCCATCACAATCGAATCGGTGCCCGACGCACCCGCTGAGCTCTGCGGCAACGTCATCGACCGCGAACGGGCCGTCCTGTTGATGATCGAACTACTGCTCTTCTCGCCGTGGGCAGACGGCAAGACCAAGTGGGTCGAGAAGGAGCGCCGTCACTCGCTCCGGGTTGCCGCAGGTATGTTCCCGAACCTGCGCGACGACGACCTGCCGGTCATGGAGCGGGAAAGCGCCGCGATCATGCGCCGCTTGCGCCGGGCGTCGCTCAAATGGGGTCGTGTCGCGGTCGTATCCGTCGCAGGGCTCGGTGCCGGCTTGCTCACCGCTGGCTGGGCGGCGCCCGCGATCGGCGCGGCGGTCGGCGGTGCCATGGGATTGTCCGGCGCCGCCGCGACTTCCGCCGGGCTGGCCGCGCTCGGCGGCGGATCGCTCGCGGCCGGTGGTTTCGGTGTCGCCGGTGGCACCGCCCTCCTGACCGGATTGGGCGGTGTCGCGGGGGCAAGCGTCGGTGCCGCGGGCGCGCGTCTGTCGCAGCGGACAGCGGGGCAGGTGATCACCGATGCCATCAAGCTGGACTTGGTGGCGCGCATGATCTTCGATGAAGATGATGAGAAGGCACGTCGAGTAGCCGAGAGCCTCCAGCAGCGGATCGTCGAACTCGCCACCCTCACCAACCGCCTCGCCGACGAGATCCGCGAATTGTCCAAAGACAAGGCCAGACTCACCGCCGAGAACCGCGAACTCCGCAAACGCCTGCGCCAGCAGTACGAGCAAACGCAGCTGGCTGAAACCGCCCTCGACATAGTGGTGGACAGGCTGTCCGACGACCCCAGCGATGCCGACGACGACACCGATCCCGACGCCGCGCTGACCGAGGCCGACGCCTGATGGACGAGCACCTCGAACGCAACTTCGACACCCAGAATCGCCGTCTCGACGACATCGAATCGACCATCCACGCTCTGCTCGAAGGCCGCGATGTCGACCCGCTCCCGGTCCCGGAAACCGCAGGGCCCCAGAGCTACGACGAACTGACCCGCGACAACGACCGCCTCCGAGCCGACCGCGGCTGGTTCGAGATCGATTTCGACGCCGCACTGACCGCCGAACAACGAGACGCCTTCGAACGCTGGCGAACCAGCACCCGGATCGAATGGAGCACAGCCGATCTCGCGGCGGTCGGCGTCGCCAGCTTCATCGGAATGACCGCCACGTGGTTCGACACCGGAGTCGACGGCGTCGTTCTCGGGCAACTCCAGAAGCTCGGTCGAACGAAACTGCTCCGCACATGGGACAAGGCCGGTAAACGTCTACCCATCGACTACATGGGCCCCGGCTTCGGCGGCAAAGCCCACCGCGTGCGCTCGGCCGGCCACGACCTCTTCCGGATCTTCGAGTCGACACAGCAGATCATGGACGCCGAATTCCGCGGCATCCGCTGGAAAGACGGCAAGAAATCGACCGTCCGAGTCTCCGACCGCTTCCGCGGCGACCTCGACAACTTCGCCGACGCCCTCATAGTCCTTCTCAAACACCTCGCCGCCGACATGGTCACCCCCATGGGCCTGCCCATGCCTGGCTCATCACTGCTCTATGACCTCAACGACCGCGAGCTGCGAAAGCTCATCCACCAGGCATATCAGGGAACTTCCACCGGAAACGGTCTGAATCTGCGCTCCGGCCTCCTCTCTGCTGGACTGCCCGCGATCTGCACCGAGGTGATCATCCGGCTACACGTGCACGCCGCCGCCTACGAGCTCACCGGCTCGACAGCTCTGGATCAGGCCCAGCAAGCTCGCCGATCAGAGCTTCTGCTCGCAGCCCACTCGATGGTCGGTGCGGCTTCTGTCGGCAAGTCCGTCGCCCGAGCGCTCAGCTTGGACGGCGACAAGAAGTACGCGGCGGTCCGGCATGTGAACGTGCCGGTCCTGCTGAGGACGGCGGGGTTGGCGGCTGCCGTTGTCCGGGATGCGACGGCTCGCGCGAACACCGGAGCGGCTACGTGGGATGAACTGCTCACTCGCACCGGGGGGCCGTCTCCGCTCGCGGTAGAACTAGCGGAATCGATTCAGCGAGAGTGTGAAAACGGTTCGGGTGCTCGGCTGAACGAGTCTTGACCACCGAGCCCTCAGCTCGAGTTCTGTGTCTCCGTTCGTCCGTAGTGTGTGCCGATGAATCGCCGAAACGCTGCTGCCGCGCCACAGCGGTCAGGCAGGTCCGCACTGCTAGCCGATGTGCGGTGTGCCGAAACCACGCGTTCGCCGTTCGACGTTGATCTCCTGGTGCCCCGGCGTCGCGTCCTGGCGTCCTGATCGGCCAGTCGGCAGGATGGTCCGCATGCCCGCTACTCCCGAGAGCCCTGTCGAGTCCACTGATGCGCCCGTGGAAAACGACTACGACAGCTTTGCCGAGGGCTATACAGCCGAAACCGAGACCAACCTCATCAACGGCTATTACGCGAGACCGGCGATCGTCGCCCTGGCCGGAGATGTGGCCGGCAGGCAGATCCTCGACGCAGGGTGTGGTTCCGGCCCAATATTCGCAGCGCTGCGCGACCGAGGCGCAACAATGACCGGCTTCGACTCCAGCGCCAAAATGGTGGAGCTGGCACGGCGGCGACTCGGCGCTGACGCTGCCCTGCACGTCGCCGATATCGCCGGTCCGCTACCGTTTCCCGACGGCGCATTCGACGACGCGATCGCGTCACTGGTCCTGCACTACCTGGAGGACTGGACCGCACCGCTGGCCGAGCTGCGGCGCGTGCTCAGGCTCGGCGGTCGGTTGATCGTGGCCGTCAACCATCCCTTCGTCTTCAAACTGGGCTATCCCGAAGCCGACTACTTCGCCACCGTCAAGCACTCCGAGGAGTACACCTTCGACGGTCAGAAAGCCGTGCTCACCTACTGGCATCGCCCGTTGCACGCCATGACGGACGCATTCATTGCTGCTGGCTTCCGCACAGCGGTGATCAGCGAACCACCACCGGCACCGGAAGCTCGGGATCTGTTCCCCGGCGCCCTGCCGAAGTCATCCTCCGGCAGGTTCCTGAGCTTCCTGTTTTTCGTCCTGGAAGCCGTCTAGCGAGCCCTGCATCGAACACATCGCTTACTCGGATCGGTCCCCACAGCAATCTCGCGGATCAGCAGAAGTGGCGGCGGCGTGGGTTGTATCCTCGGCGATCGCGTCCTCATGCAGGAATGGCGTGTGATCAGCGAACCATGCGATGGCCTCCTGCTGACGGACAACGATTTGTTCTGCGGTGCACACGGGCTCGACTCTCGTTGGGAGAACATGCCACGCCACCCAGATCGATCCCGATGCCAACGATGAAGGGAGCGGATATGCCGCGTACAACGCAGTTGCGGACATACACGATCCGCGAGGGGCTCCTCGACGAGTGGGCAGCCAAGTGGCGGGATCTGGTAGTGCCTTTGCGTCTGGAACTCGGCTTCGAGATCGGTGGCGCCTGGCTGGACTACGAACGCAGCCAGTTCATCTGGCTGATCTCCTATGACGGCGACGATACGTTCGAAGAAGCCAATGCGCGGTACTGGGCATCGCCGAGAAGAGATGCACTCGGACTCGATCCCGCGCACTACCTGACTGCGCGGGACGTGCAGGTGGTGGAAGCGGTTCAGTGAGTCAGGGCAAGTTCTGAGGAACCTCGACGCCGAGGATCAGTGTGGGCGTCCAGGCATTCTGGCTTGTGAACGCCGTACACACCGGATACCTATTCGTTCAGGTAGCGCTCGACCTCGCCGAGGGAAGCGGATTCGAACAGCCGCTCGCCGTCCTCGAGGTCCACGAGCGTCCATCGGCAGGGTTCCTTCGGTTCGGCTATGAGCTGGTATCCGGCGCGGCGGGCTCGGGCCATCAGGAAGCGCAGGCGGGCGGTGTCCGGGGCGACGCGATGGTCGTCGGTCACTGCGGCCTCCTGTTGGTCGTGGTCTGCCATTGGCGCAAGGCCTCGGCGATTCGCGTCAACTCGGTGAGGTCACGGGGTGGTTGGCACACCAGACGGACTCTCGGCGAGGGGATCTGGGTTCGGCCGGGCTCTCGCCGCGGCAATTCCTCGAGCATGCGTTCCTCCAGATTTTGGTCAGAAGCCCATATGCGGCCGGTCGGCGGGCACCATGCGGCGCGCGGCCACCAGGCGGGCTTTGGCTTGTTGTTTGATCGGGCACACGGAGATCGGGCATTCGATGTGCTGCTGCATGACCGTGTGCGCTCGTTCGATGGTCATGGTCGGCACGCGGCGGTGTTCGGTGATGGACAGTCCGAACATGCCCGGTGACGTCATCGGGCCGGCGCGGAAGTCGGGACGCTTCGACAGCTTGTGCGGGCGGTGCAGGCGCGAATTGAATCGATAACCGCCAGGCCGGAAGGGCGGATCGTGCAGGGCGGGAGGTGAATCCAGCGGCGGAAGAGTTCGCCGCGGTCGCTGGGGGAGGGGAGCGCTATGGTGGCGCCGGATCGGACGATGGATACGTTCAGGCGGAACATTTCGGCGAATAGGGCGGTCTCGTCGGGAATGTCGGGTTCGACGAGGAAGCTCCAGCGGCCCGACCGGACGTGAGAGATGATCGGCCCGGCACCGGAACCGGCGTCATGGTTGCGACAGCGTTCGAGGTCGGATTTGACGGCGAGCCCGAGCGCCGACGGCATCATCAGCGCCCAAACCTGCTCTGCCGGCACAACGATGCGGCCGAGTTCGGTCGGGTGTATCCAGGCCGGCAGACCGCAGACGACGTGTAGTACCGGCAGCGAGTGCGTGGCGTGTCGCCGAATGGAACATGCTCCATTGCAAGGACCTTCGGTGTTTCGAGGGTGGATTGGAAGCGCCCGGCCCGGTGCGATGACGGACACCGGAGCGGGAGTTACGGAACGGATTCGGGGCGTCTCCCTACCGGGCGCAGATCCAGTTGACCACCATCGACAGCCATCGGGAACATTCCTGAGGGAGTTTTCTCGATCCCGCGGCGAAAGTTCCCGAGCGCCGTCACAATTGGTTCCAGTACGAACCCGAATCGTCCGCGCAACCCACTACGGAGCACCACGATGACCGCGAGTTCGACCACAACCAACTCCACGCTCCCGCGCCGCATCCTCGCGGGACTACTCCGCGAGAAACGAATAGCCGCCGGGATCTCGGTGGAGGCAGCCCGGCAAGCGATCGGCGTCTCGAAGCAGACCTTCTGGAGGATGGAGACCGGGCAGCCGACGAAGATCAACCCGCTGTTTATCAGCCACCTGGCGCAGATGTACCGGGTGGACGACGAGACCGCCGACATCTTCATGGCGCTCGTCGAGGAAACGCATGCCAAGGGCTGGTGGCACGCATTCGGCGACAGCATCCCGCGAGACTTCGATCTCTACATCGGGCTCCAAGATGCGGCGAAGCGGCTCAGCTCCTACCACACGATTCTGCTGCCGGGGATCCTGCAGACGACCGAGTACCGCCGTGAGATTCACTGGGCGGAGTTCCCTGGCATGCCTTCGGACGAGATCGAACAACGGCTCCAGCTTCATGTCGAACGGCGGGCGCGGCTCTACGACGCCGACCGGCCGCTCACTGTCGACACGTTCCTGGATGAGGCGCTCCTTCGTCGGATGGTTGGCTCATCGGGGGTGATGGTCGGCCAACTCCAGCATCTGCTGGAGCTTGATCTCCTGCCGAACGTGTCCATCAGGGTTGTCCCGATGACGACCCGGCGACATAAGGGCATCTTGACCGGTGCGTTCGTATTGCTGGAGTTCCCTCGCCACCTGACAGCGAACCTCACTGAGCCGCCGGTCGTCTACATCGAGCAGTACACGGGCGCTCTCTACCTGGAAAAGCCGGACGAGGTGCAGCAATACCGGACTGCGTATGCTGACATTCAGCGCGTGTCGCTGGATCAGGAGGGCAGCCGTCGGCTGATCCAGCAGCTAGCCGATGAGCTGTCCAGTGAGTGAGGAGTTGTCCCGGTGAGTGTCGATCTATCCGGAGCCCGCTGGTTCAAGAGCAGCCGGAGTACGGCAAGTCGCGACTGTGTGGAGGTGGCGTACCTGGTGAATTCCGCAGTCGGTGTCCGTGACTCGAAGAACCCCACCGGTCCCGCCCTCGTCTTCACTCCGGCAGCCTGGGACAGTTTCACCGCGGCAATCCGGCGCGGCGAACTCGGGTCAGCCTAACTTCTTGACGAGGCCGAATGCCGTGCGATAAGCCTCGATCTTGTAGAGGAGTGCGACCGTGTCGGCTGAACTATCCCACGCCCGCTGGTTCAAGAGCAGCCGGAGCGCGCCGACGAAGGATTGCGTGGAGGTTGCGTTCTTGGATTCGGCGGGTGTGGGAGTGCGCGACTCGAAGAACCCCACTGGCCTCGCCCTCGTCTTCACTCCGGCGGAATGGGACGGTTTCACCGCGGCAATCCGGCGCGGCGAACTCGGGTCAGCCTAACTTCTGGCTGCGGCCCGGCCGTGCTTCCCTCGGGATCGCATTCGAGGAAGGACGATTTACGGCGTGTGGCTGCGCTGGATCACCACCAGCTCGTCCCGGGCACGGCTCGCGGAGACGTAGAGGAGCGACCTTTCACGCAACAGAGCGTTTGGGTTCTCGCTCTGCTCGATGACATCCTTTCCAGGGGCGACCGTGAACTGGGGTCCGACTCCGGTCAGGATGACTCGCGAAAACTCCATTCCCTTCGCGCGGTGCATGGTCAGCACCGGAACATATCCGGCACTGATGGAGTGTTCTTCGTATTCGGCAGCATCGATGCCGTGTCGGCACAGGTACCGTGTCACGGTCTTGCGGCGCTGACGACTACGAGTGAGGACCGCCAGCGTATTCGGTGCATGGCCGGCCGCAAGCCATTCGCGAAGGCGGGCCGCGATGGCCGAGAGCTCCTCGGAGGCAGGCAGCGTCAGGATGACCGGCGGAGGTCCGAGGCGCGCCGACCGGTATCCGGTGGTCGAGTCCAGTTCGCCTTCGAGGTCGAGGTACGACCCGTCCGCAAGGAGATTGACCGCGAAACGCAAGGTCTGCTCGGTAGTCCGGTAGTTCAAGGTCAGCCTGCGTGATCGCCCTACGATGTTGATGCCCAGATCGCTCAGGCACAGC
Source organism: Nocardia cyriacigeorgica (assembly GCF_005863245.1). Taxonomy (GTDB): domain Bacteria; phylum Actinomycetota; class Actinomycetes; order Mycobacteriales; family Mycobacteriaceae; genus Nocardia; species Nocardia cyriacigeorgica_C. Next base: position 255,103 of record NZ_VBUT01000002.1, read on the forward strand.
GGCTCGGTGAAGATCCGTTGGTGTGGATCCTCTGCCACGAACAGGTCGTCAGGGCCCTCGTCGGCCATCGCGCGCAGGAACATCCAATGCGTCGCAGTGAGATCTTGCCCTTCGTCCACCAGAATGTGATCGGCGATCCTTTCCGCGGTTGTCTCCGCACGCAGTCGCAGGCACTCCGCAGCTACCGCGAGAACCTCCGGATAGCTGGAGAAGCGCCGTCGCCTGCAGATCTCCCGGAATTCCTCGACGGTCTGCCATACCCGGATCCGTTGCGCGCGAGTCAAACGAACCTTGCGGCCGCGTCGCGGTAGGCGCAGGTAGTCGGCCTTTGTACGCACTCGCCGGGCGAGAAACACATTGACGTATTCGCTGTCGAGGAATTCGGCGGACCGGACCTGCGGATCCGGATCTTTGTCGAGCCCAGTCGATTTCATAGCCCTGGACCACGCATCGTGGATCGTGCGGTTGCCGGCTCGGGCGCGCAATGCCGCTGAGGTCCGCGTCCCGAGCACGTCCGACACCGCGTTATCCAGGTCGTCTGCGTGGTTGACGATATCGTGGGCGAGCTTGTCGATACTCCGCACATAGATTCCGGCGCTGCCGACAGACCGGGCAAGCGCGACATCCGGATCGAGTATTCGCAGGTTCTGTTCGAGCACTTGCGCAAGCCCTGTGTTGAACGTTGTCAAGAGGATGCGCGCGTTCGGATTGCGCTTCCACAGGCGGTGTGCGCGATGAATCAGCACCACGGTCTTACCTGTGCCCGCGCCACCGGACAGTCTGAAAACGCCGTTGTAGTGCCGTTCGGCGTAGCGGCGCTGCACAGGGTGCAGGAAGGTTCGCCATGCCGTGAAGTCGCCCTCTTCGATAACTCGGCGCAATTCCTGGGTGTCGTCGCCGATATAGGCGAAGTGCATCTTCGAGGTCGGATGGTCGAGCGCGGCGACGATTTGCCGCTCTTCGTCCAGCGCGTTATCGACGCCAGTCGTGCCGAGGTGGTATCGCTGGCGGATATCGGCGACCGATCCCCCCGCAGCCAGGTCCAGTAGAACATCGCTTTGCCAGCTCCCCGCTTCGACTCCGGCGGAGTGCGCGATATCGGCGAGGGTGGTGTGGTCGGTAGCGGCGAGCGCACGCTCCGCGATTGCCCGATCCAGGCCGAGGTGGTCGACGAGATCACCGGCCGTGTGCCCGAAGCCGGTGAGAATCGATGTCGGTGGCCGTGCCACCTCAACCGCGTCGTGATCGCGGTACTCGGGGCGGGCAGAGATATTCGCGCGGACGCTGCTGCCGTCGACGGCGCACTCGAGCACACCGGATACCGGGTTGACCCGAAGGATCGAGTTCTGGGCCGCCGCTCTTGCGTCTTCATGCTTCCACGCACCGGTGAAGATGTAGGTGGTGTTACCTTCCGCCGGGTCGATACGGAACACGATCGCGCTGTGGTGGCTGTCGATCCGGCCGAGCCGGACCCGCTGGTCGCGTGCGTTGTCGACCTGCTCGAGGTAGCTGGCGGCGGCCGAGCCGTCAGCGGTGCGGAGGTGGTCCAGAAAGTCGTAGATCTTGGATTTCGCGGCCGTGCTGAGTTGCCGGGCGCCCGTGATGCGGGCAAGAACTATGTCGGCCATGTCACCACACCTCCACCACTGTTACTGCCGCACCTGACACCTTGTCATCTGCCGGGTTGCCGTCCGAGTACCGGTCCACCGGTCCACCGGCCGGCGTCGATGCACGGTCTGTGATCGCAGTCGATCCGCGGCCGCGGGCTATGTTCCTGCGGCACGGATGGGCAACAGATCGCCGAGCGCCGTGACGATCTGAGTCACTTCTTCCGGATAAGCCTGCGCCCAGGTTGCCAGAAACGCGGTCGATACGGTGTGGCCCGAGGTGAAATCGAGATCCTCGCCGATCTGCTCCCAAATCACATGCCGGTCGCGGTTGGTCAGTCCACGTCGCTGGATCACCGATTTCACTTCCTCCTGCCGATGGACGGGGAGATGCAGTGCGACAGTGAGTTTGGCGGACAACTCATCGAGTTGTTGCGAAACGCGTTGGAAAACATGCTCTTCCGGCGACTCCGTGCCGGGAAGTATGTGAATGCGCTTGGCCGGAGCGACTCGGTCGGCTTGATCGCCGTCGAGCAGGCACACCGCCGGGAAGTTGGTCGTCGGATTCTCATTGTGATGCTCGGTCATCTTCACCGCGGGTGATGCACCGCCCATCGCGTGGATTTTGACGGCGTCCATTTCGACACCACCATGGGTGCGGAGCGCGGTCGCCACCATTGATTCGGCGAAGGAGTCTTCGACGAAGATCGCCAATTGTGCGTCGATCTGCCCGGTGAGCGTGCGCAGCGCTCGCACATCCGGCTTACCTTGGATCACTTCGCCACTGAGTGCTGACCAGATCGCGATCGGAGGTAAGGGTGCCAGCGCATCGTTGGAGTGCGTGGTGAAGATGACCTGGCATGATTTTCGTGCTGCGACGTCGATCAAGTACTCGACGATTCGCTGGGTCGCGACGGGGTGGAGGCCGTTCTCGATCTCCTCGATGAAGACGATCGCATTGTCTTGCGCGGCCTCGATCTCTGCGATCATCCGGATGATGCTCGCTTCACCCGCTCCGAAGTGAAACTCCGAATACGCTTCACCGCGGTATGTCAGCCCGGTGAACATGCTGACCCGGTCCTCGGCATCGAGATAGAGCTGCTGGTACCCGGAGATCGGTTTGCCGAGAATCTTCTCGGCGTGCGTAGTGACGTCCACGGGCAGCTGCTCTTCCTTGACCGCGAGAAACGACCCGGCTGTTGCTTTTCGAAGATTCTGACGTTCGGTGGCGGGGAGAGTCCGGTCCACACCGAAGAGCCGGACATCGCGTTCGACGGCGTTGCGGTTCCACTTGAGCCGCTTGAAGCTCGCGGTACGCGAGACCGGAGAGCGAGTGTTGAGACTGCGATCGATCAACTCGTACTCGATCGACCAATTCTGCATGCTCGAGTCGTATTTGCCGCTCTTGGCGAAGAACCGTCCCGGTGGCACACTCCGATAAACCAGGGCAGCGGCACCGAGCACGGTTGTCTTCCCACCACCGTTGGGCCCCACCAGCGCTGTCACCGGGAAGTCGAAGGTCACTTCGCAATCGACGAATCCTCGTACCCGCCGCAGCGTCATCCGCTCGAGGTACTTTCGGTAGCTTCGTTTGGCCACCTTGGCCGCCAGACCGTCGATCTGGCTGCGACGGATCTCGCTCTTGAACTCGGGCAACCTGTCCTCCCACCCCTTGAATGCGTCCACGGGATGTCGGTCGCCCGCGAACAGGTCCTGTCTCGTCCAGCCGTGTCGCAGTGTACTGGGCGGTCCGCTGTGTAGCGGAACGGAACGCAGCCACGATAGCGTCGGAGACGGGTGCTTATCGGCTGGCGAGGAGGCGTGGGTGCGGGGCGTGGGTGACAGGTCGATTGCGGCATCGGATCCGAGCATGGTGAATCGGGCGGCGAACCTGTTCGAGTACCTGACCCGAGTTCAAGATATCGGTACTGCCCGAACCCATGATGCCGCCGGCCTGGGTTCGGTGATCTGGTTGTCGGAACTGCCGATTCACCAGGCCATTCGTTATCAGCCGGAGTCTGCCGGCGCCCCGTTCCTGGTTGTCGAGAAGGTGCGCCTGGAAGATCCGCCTCGGCTGGTGGACCGCGCGGTGCGAGCATGGTTGCAGCCAGGCAGGCTCGATGATCCGGAGAACGAGCCGTATCTGCGGGAAACGCGCGTGGACGGGGAGCGCGAGCTCAGTATCCTCGATCATCCCGACGTGGTGGAACAGTTCGAGAGCTGGATCCGGACGTGGCGGCTGTGGGCGGCTCAGACCCGTCGTGACCTGCTGGCATCGAAGCTCTACCACAGCCTCTACGACATGTACACGGCCCTGAGTGGGTCGTCGGAGACCCATGAGGCGGTGCTCGGTCTCGGGTGCCTCAGCTGGAAGCCGAAGAATCACAGCGCAGTGCGGCGGCATGTCCTCACTGCGCCGGTCAAGGTCGACTTCGACACCGATTCGGGCACGATCATGGTAACCGCCGAGGTCAGTGCGACTGGTCTGGCTGTCGAGCTGTTGGATTTCCTGGAGAACACTCAACTCGCCGCACCGGGCCTGGTGCGCGCGGCCCAGGACTCCGCTCGTGATGACGGCATCGACCCGTTCGATCGGCCGGGCATTGCCAGCCTGGTGCGCCGGCTCATCCACTGCATCGATCCAGCGGCGACTTACCAGGACGATATGGCCGTCGTGGCACCGTCGTCGCAGCCGTGGGCCGCGTACGCACCCGCACTGATCCTGCGCCAGCGTGGCAGGCGAGGGCTCGTGCGGGTACTGCAAACCATTGGCGCGCAGATTCGTCAACACCGCGAAGTGCCCGAGGGCATCCGGAATCTGGTTGATCCCGATTACATTCCGGAGCGGACGCCCACCGCCGACGATGGCGCGATCGTCCGGGACGGCACCGACTCGTTCCTGCCGATACAACTCAACCCTAAGCAGTTGAGCATCCTCGAGCATGTCGATACGAGTGCGCACACGATCGTGCAGGGCCCGCCGGGCACCGGAAAAACCCATACCGCCGCCGCGTTGATCACTCATCTTCTTGCACAGGGCAAACGGGTCCTGGTCACCGCACAGACAGACCGTGCGCTGGAAGAGGTGCGCGGCAAACTCCGTGACGAGATCAAACCGCTGTGTGTCGCGGTGGTCGGTACCTCCCGCGATGCGTTCACCGATCTCGAGACAGCGGTGGAGAAGATCTCTGCCGCAGCGAGCGATCACGAGCAGGACCGGGCGCGGACCGGCAGAACGATCGAGGCGGCCGGTCAGCGGATCGCCGCGTTGCGCCAGGAGCGCGCGCAGATCAGGCAACAGTTGCTCCGTTCGCGAGAGCGTGAGGTTGCCTTTCACGAATGTGCCGGATACACCGGGACATTGACCGAGATCGTGTTGCGTCACCGTGACGATGCGTCGCGATACGGTTGGCTGGCAGAGTTGGTGACACCGGGTGCGGACGAGCAGCTGCCGATCGCGCCCTCTGACATCGATCAGTGGCGCCGACTCCTGGTCGACGATGTACTGCGGGATCCGGAGGTTGCCGCACCGCCGTTGCTCACCGTGGGCGAGGTAGCGCCGCTGGCAGATGTCGAGCAATGGTTCGCCCGGCATCGCGCGGCGACGCAGCGGTGCCGGGAATACGACCACGTGGGCCGCACGGAGCTGGTACGGCGAATCGTTGAACTCACCCCTGCTACCAGGAGCGAACTCCGGGCGCTGGTGGCCCGGTTGGATCAGGCGGGATCGAACCTGTCCCAGGCTCGTGACCCCTGGTATCGCGCTGCGGTCGCCGATATTCGCGCCGGCAGCGCAGGCGAATGGCACACGCGGGCCGAACACCTCGGGGAGCTGCTGGTCCCGGCTGAACAGTGCGTCGCAAAGCTCGGCATGACCGATGTCGTTGTGTCCGGGGAGGATCTGGGGCCGCTGGTTTCGCTGGCGGAGGCGCTGCTGGCCCGCCTCCGGTCCCACGGCGAGATCAAAACGAACGCCGACGGTTCGCCGAAGATGGGGCTCACAGCGCCGCGGGTGGTCAAGGACGCGGCGCCGTTGTTCGAACGTGTGCGCGTCGACGGCCGCATCCCCACCTCGGCCGAACAGCTCGACATGTTCTGGCAGTACGCCGAAGCATCTCGATTGCTCGCCCGGCTGGACGCAGTGTGGGACGAGCGGCTGACCCCACCGGCGGGCGGTCCGTTACGGGGGAGGCTGGCGTGGCACCGGGACCGGCTGGCTCAGCTCGGTCAGGTCCTGCGATTCGGTGCTGAGCTCATGCAGGCCGGACGCAAGCTCACCGAGTTCGGGTTGCCCGAGCCGGACTGGTCCGAACCGCGGACCGTGCGCACCCTTATGGACGCCTTCGATGCGGTCGCGGCCATGGACGAACAGCGGGCGAGCGAGGAACCGATACGCCGCCTACAGCACCGGCTGGGGACGGCGTACCACGATCCGCGCAGCACCTCGAACGTCCGCGAGCTCTATTCAGCGATCGAGCACCACGATCTGAGTAGGTATCGCGCTGCGTACATCCGGCTGGCCGAACTCGATGATCTGCGGCAACGGTACCGCAGGCGCCTCGAGCTCGATGCTCGCATGAGTGCGCTGCCGCGGCTTCGGGACGCGATCGCGGCGGATCCGGGCGAGGAACGCTGGGCCGGCCGGATCGCCGATCTGCCACAGGCATGGAATTGGGCACGGGTGGCCGGCTGGCTCACCGATCACGCCGATGAGGAGATCAACAACCTCTTCCAACGCCTGGACCGAGTCGAGTCCGCGCTGCGGGACGAAGCCACGGTGCTTGCTGTCGCGCGGTCCTGGGAGCGTGCGGTCGGACGGCTGACCTTGACCGCACGATCGGATCTGCGCCAGTACGTGCAGCTGGTTCGCAAACTGGGTAAGGGCAAGGGCCAGCATGCGGCACGGCGGAAGGCGGATATCCAGCAGACGCTTGCGCGGTGCCGACCGGCCGTACCGGCCTGGATCATGCCGATCTACCGGGTGGTCGAACAGCTCGATATCGAGCAGGACATGTTCGATGTCGTCGTGATCGACGAGGCGTCGCAGGCCGGTCTCGAAGCTGTCTTCTTGCAGTATCTCGCGCCGCGGATCGTCGTCATCGGCGACGACCGGCAGGTATCGCCGGCCGCCGTCGGTGTCGATGAGAACCAGCTGCGTGCCCTGGCCGCTCAATACCTGCCGGACGATCGGTTCCGTGCGTCGTTCGAGATACCCCAACGCAGCCTGTTCGACGAGGCGGCGATGCGGTTTTCCGGTCGTCTCCCACTGGTGGAGCATCGCCGGTGCGTGCCCGAGATCATCGAGTTCTGCAACAAGATCGCCTACGAACCACAGGGTATCCGGCTGGTACCCGTGCGCCTGTACGGCGCCGACCGATTGCCACCCATTCGTACGGTCTACGTTGCCGGCGCGGACAGCACCAAGAACAACGTGAATGTGCTTGAAGCCGAGCGCATTGTCGAGCAGGTGGCCGAATGTGTCGCGAACCCGCGGTATGCGGGCAAGTCCTTCGGCGTGATCTCGTTGCTCGGCCAGGCGCAGGCGAAACTGATCTGGGACCGGTTGATGCAGACACTGCAACCCGAGGAGATCGCGCGCCGGCAACTGCGCTGCGGCGACGCCGCCGATTTCCAGGGCGCCGAACGCGACGTCATTTTCCTGTCGATGGTGAAGGCGCCTGGCCCGGATACCCGTCTCGTCGCGCAGACGCGAGAGCAGACCGTGCAGCGCTACAACGTCGCGGTATCCAGGGCACGAGATCAACTATGGCTGTTCCACTCGGTGACGCTGGAGCAGTTGACCAATCCGGATGATATGCGATACCAGCTGTTGAAGTACTGCATCGAGACTCAGCAATCCGATCGAGCTGTGGCGTCGGCCCGGCCACAGCCCGTGCCCGTGGACCGCATCGTCGCGCCGTTCGAATCGCTGTTCGAGCAGCAGGTGTACAACTGCCTGGTCGACCGGGGCTATCAGGTGAGCGCCCACTACGACGCGGCTGGATATGACCTCGATCTCGTCGTTATCGGTGACCATCGCAAGCTCGCAATCGAATGCGAGGGCGACCGTTGGAACGGCGCGGAACAATTCCATCGGGACCTCGCTCAACAGCGTGACCTGGAACGGTGCGGCTGGCCCTTCTTCCGGATTCGCCAATCGAGGTTCGCGGCAGACCCTGACACCTGCCTTGCCCCGTTGTGGCAGCTGCTCGACGAGCTGAGCATCGAGCCGCTGCCCGATGATCCGGATCCGGTGGCGGAGCCCATCCACGCCGAGAGCCCGGTGGCGGCCGCAGAGCGATCCACCGAGCCCGGCGACGAGTCGAGACTTGCCGGTACGGCGTCGCCGGCAGCCGGTACAGCGTCGGCCGCTGACGGAGTGGACGGTGAACGCGGTAACTACGCCGCGGCAGATGAGAACACTATTCCGTTGGGAGCGACGGACTTCCCGGATCGGCCGGAGCCAGCGCTGCAACCATCAGTCGCCACGTCGGTAGTCAGCGATGCTGCGCTGCCGATCGCCGAGGGTGTCATCCGCCCAGGAGCCGACACCGGCGATGCCATCGATCAACCGGCAATGCCGGTGCAGCACGGAAACGTCGCCGACGATGCGCTGACAGAGGTACCCGATGAAGAGTCGGCACCGTCGATCACCGAGTACCAGGCTTTCACCGGATTGCTCGCCCACGCGAAATCGACTACGGACGACTACTCCCGGTTGATCGCCGATCTGGTCAGCGTGGTGGGGGTCGAAGGACCTGTCACCGGTGGACGAATTGTCGCGATCTACCTGCGCGAGAATCGCGATGGCGACATCGGCGACCAGCAGAAGGCGCTTCTCGACGGGTTGCGGCGCGCCGTCGAAACCGGCGCGCTCCGCCACGACGACCCGCTCGGCTTCAACGATCCGCTCCGGTTCGCTTACCGGCTTCCGGAGCAACCGTTGACCCGCTGGCGAACTCTGGGTGCGCGGTCGATCGAGGAGGTGCCGGCCAGGGAACTGGCCGAGATGACAGCGCACTGTGCACAACGGAACGGCTGGCACGACCGTGCCGCGCTGATGAAAACGGTGCTGGCGGATATTGGTCATCCGCAACTGACTGATCGGGCTATCGCTGCGCTCGCACTTGTGTGGCCCCTGGCTCGGGACCTATCCGCGGACCTCGCCCCCGCGCGGTCATAGCAGCGCGGTGGGGGTTGTTCCACGCAGAAAAGCCGCGATCTGGATCAATCGATGCGGTGCGATCCGAAGTGAGCCCAATCGGCCGACGAGGCTGTGGAATTCATCGATCGGGTCGTCGGAGTGCACAGCCCACTCAGCAACCGCCGCCGCAGCATCCCGGCGCTGCGCTGGTGTGCCCCCGGCGTCGGCCGACAAAAGAATCATTTCGCCTGCCCCGTCGATCGGGCTGAAGTCGAGGCGACCGTGGTCGGCGGCTGCGGTGACGGCCGAGAGAATGTCGTCGGGATCGGTGAGACCGATGAGATCACCGAGCTCGTCGGCGGTAGCTATGCCTCCCTGTGCGCGGAGCTCGCCGATCAGATCGTCGGACAGGACCATATCGCCGGTATCCTGCGTGGACGCAGCGCCGATGGGCGGTGCGGTCGAGGCATGGTCTGCCGTCTGAACCGGCTGAGGATGCGAAACCTGCTGCACACCAATTGAATCAGTAGCCATCGCCGGTGCTGCTGCCGATCGCTGCGCTACGGGTACAGGCGCGGCCGGCTCATCCGGCCACAGCATACGGCGCAAGACATCGATCGCTCGTGTCTCATCGGTTCTAGCCGCCCGCTCGGCGATATGCCAGAGCTGGCGCAGATGCGTCCCCGCGGACCCTTGGGCGGGGTCCTCGGGGGTGCCTCGGACAATCGCAACCAAGAACACGATCGGCTGGTCGGCATCCGGTCTGATCAGCCGGCCCATACGCTGAACAATCTGCCCGGTCGAACGAGCCGAACTCAAGAACACGCCCAGCCGCGCTCGCGGCACGGTAAGCGATTCGTCCAGGGCACGTGATTCGACCAGCGCACGCACTGCGCCCTCGCGTAGGCCGGCCGCGATGGCGTCGCGGTCAGGTTTTGCGGACCCGACACCGCTGGTGGCCGTGGTGAGCCCGCCCTCCTCGAGTACCCGGGCGATTTGGCCGGCTGATGCGGCACGATCGGTGAACAGGATCGCCTGGCTATTCGTCGGTAGTACTGCGGGGATCGCACGCACCAGGTCCAGCTTGGCCTGGCACTCTGCAAGCAAAGCCGTATGCGCGGCAACGGCGTTGAAGTACTTCTTGGCATATTGCGCCGCGGTGTAGCGGCCGGCGGCCAGAGACCGAACGAAGGGCTCGAAACCACTGTCGTGCGGGTCGGGTGCACCGTAACTGCCGACCAGCATGTCGGTGACATGCTCGATCTCCGCCTCGAGTTTGTGCAGCTTGCCGGCCTCGTCGTCGGTCAACTGCACCTCGACCTGAACCAGGCGGATCTTCGGCAGGAACCCGTCGGCGACTGCACGCGCATAGTCGCAGCCAGGAATGATCGTGCCGAAGTAGGGGACCAGCACCGATTCGACGAGATCGTCGGTGCGCTCGAGTGCCGAGGTCAGTCCCAGCCGCCACAGATGATGCTCGGCGAGTGCTTTGGCGTACGTTCCGGGACCGTAACTGTGAACGTCATCGACGATAACGGTGGTCGGGGTATCGCCGGCCCGGCCGACCCGTGCCGCGGCTACCGAGGCAGCGGTTCCTACCAGGACATCCGCCGCGGCTGTCGCCTTGCCGAGGCCCGCCATTGCGACCCGGTGGCCAGGCAAGGCCGCTTGTAAGGCCTGCGACCAGCGGTGTTGCTCCTCGGAGCCGGATACGACGACGACTGCGCGGTGCCCGGCCTCGACGGCGCGCCCTGCTGCCGCGACACCGACCAGAGTCTTGCCCGATCCGGTCACCGACTCGATGATCCCGCGATGGCCGCTGTCGCTCCACTCGTCGAGTGCCGCACGCTGCCAATCGCGAAGCGGTGGACCGGCATATGCCGGCTTACCGGCCGAGGTGGGCCGCGCGGCCGGATCGGGCTGCGGCACCGGGTCGATGGCGGCACCCTTGCGCAGCGCCCAGCGCGGGGGCGTGTGACTGTCGTCCTTGTCGAACAGATCGTCGCGATGGCGGTGCAGAACGCTGTTCACATCGCTGCGGGTAACGCTCGTATCGTCGATCGCTGTGACGAGCTGGAGCGCGGTGAGCCACGGCTGCGCCGAGAGCAGTTCGACGATTCGCCGCAACAGCCGATCCCGCACTCCGGCACCTCCTGATCCCCAGCCTGGTCTGCACAGCAGCCTAGCGCCCTGGTATGACGATAGGGTCGGCAGATGGACCGCCGAGATTCGCTGTCTCGGTGCTGGTTCTGGTGCGATGATGAGCTGTCGTGTCGAGTAGGCACCGTGGCATCGGTGCGGTGTTGTGGAGGGGGCGGTGGGTGCCCGAGTCGTTCGTGTGGCAACAGGCCGAGGACGAGGAATTCCGTCTCGCTACCGCATTGCGCCGGGTATCTCTGTTCATCGAGCTGGACCTACTCGCGGAGGATATCGAGCGGGCGAGGGAGCTGTTCGGCCGGCTGATTCATCGGTACCGGCATCAATTCGGGGTCGAGCGACTCATCGATCGGTTCCCGGCGTTGACACTGGTCACCCTCATCGGGCATGCGGCACTCGCCTATGAGCAGAACAAGTACTGGGACACATTCTGGGCCGAACTGGACCTCCCGCACGATGCTGAGTTCGAAAATCTGCTGCGGTCCAAACTCAGGGCCTTGCTCGGCAATTTCGGCCTCCGGGAGTTCCCAGAACTGAGACACCAGTATGTCCAGGTGATGGCGGTGCATGCCGGGGTACCGGCGCACTGCCTGGGCGATCTGGTCGATGTGATCGAAGACCATATCGCGCACGGGCGCGATCCCAGCGGTGCCGCGGTGTTCGAATGGCTGACCGAGCCGGGAATGGAGTATCGGCTCGGCCCGCTCGATGTTCCCGTGCGCAATTTTCTGCGGTACGTCGGCGAGGTCGCGGTAGATATCATCGACCGAATCATCGATTTCGCGGCCTATATGCTCGACCATCCCGAGGTGGCCAACGACCTCGATCTGGACACGTCGACGACCGGATTGCCGAACCTGTTGCTCGATGAATTGATCGATCGGCTGAAGGTGCGTCCGTTCGGATCCGCGACGGTCGAACCGGCTGCGGTGGCTCGGCAGCGGCGGCCGGTTGTTTCGTATTCACGCATCGACGATGCGATCGTTCTCGGGATCCCATATCCGGCGTATTCTCCGGAAACTCCGTGGTTGGTGTCCTTCGATGGCGATGCGCAGAAGGTATATGCCGAACGTCAGTGGGGATACGGCGACGAGGACGACCAGCCCGCCACGGTGGTGCCCGTCCCTCGTCGGGTTCGTCAGATCGTGTTGGATCATCCGGAATCAGGTGCTCACCATCGGATCTCGCTGATCGACAAGGACAACCCGCTGCTGCTGTTCGACAGCGCCGGTCGTCAGATCTCCGCGCATTCGCTCCTGCCGCGCGATGAGGTGATCGCCGTCTACCCGCGCGCGGCGGAGCTGCTGGACGTGCGCCGGCGCCGTCCTGTCCCGGCGCTGGAGGAATGCACACCGGCCGGATGGAAGGAATGGCGGGCGCAAGTCTGCGATCTACGCGAAGTCGACGAAGTTCGGTTGAAGCCCGAGCGCGGGAAGCTTGGACCGGTACGGCAGACCCGGCCGACCGGTGCGGCGGAACTGGAGCTCCCCGAGCCCGTCGACGGGGTGATGACGCGCAGCGGCCTGCCGGTATATGGCGAACGACCGGCCGTCGCGCTACCTTGCAGCGCCGCCGAACCCACGGTGTGGCGGGTCCGGGTGCGCAGATCCGAGACCGGTGACTGGCTGGCCGATGACGAATGGGAGTCTTCTGACGAGCCGACCGAGCTCGACCCGTTCGAGGGCCTCGAAAACGGGCTGCTCGGACTGTTCGACGTGGTGGTCAGCGGCCCGCTCGGGGCGGACCTGCGCCATACCTTGTTCCTGGCCGAGGGGTTGACGGTGGACCACGGGGTCGAATTCCGATTGCCGGAAGGTGACGGCCTCACACCCAGCCGGACCGAGCTGGCCGGGTTGACACCGCTGATGCTGGACCGGGACGTGCTCGAATTCGATCGAACTACCCGGGAAGCCGAAGTGCGGGTGCGCTCCGGTGCCAGGGAGGAGCGGCTGGTGGTTCGCCCGCCGCATATTGCAATGCGGGTCGATGAGGTCGGTGCGCCGGCCCGTTGGCAGACCGCGGCGACGGTACTGGCGCCGGAGGACCTGACCGAGCACGCGGTCGTCGCGGTACGGGTGCCGGGCGATGTCGAGGTCGATATCGTGCTGGCCGACAAGGCCGGCGAGCTGGTCCAGATCGAGCAACCGCAGGTCAGCAGGGGAAACGTCTTTCACGTGCCCACCCGGGCATTCGTCGATACCGCTCGGCGATTTCAGCACACCGCGCTGCTGGCTCGGATCGATACGGCCGACAAGACAACGCATCGAGTGATCGTGGCCGTGATCCGGCCACCACTGCTGTGCACCGGTGCCGCGATCGACCGCGGACGCCTCGCATGCAGCGGTGTGCGCGGCACCGACGATCTCGCCGCCCACATCTGGGCCGATACCGCGCCGTGGCGGCCACCGGAACTCGTCCCGATCGCTCCCGACGGGTATGGCGATCTTCCCGTGGACTTGGTAGACGCCGGTCCGTTGACGGTGCAGGTGTTCATCGACGACCCCTGGTCGGTGACGCCGACGCCGGCGCGCCCCGATTCCACCGCGGTTCATATCGACCAGCCCGGATGGGTGACCGATCCCGATCCAGCCCGCGAACAGCTGTCGCGATTCCTGGCGGGGCGGGGTGATCCACCGGCCGGGTCATCGGCGCTCACCGATGTGTGGACTGTACTGGCAGGCCCGGTCGACGACGATCATGCGGGGCGGACACTCCGGGCAGGTCTGGTCAGGGCGCTGCTAGCGGATCCGCGGTCGTCGCTGGAGGCACTGGAACGAAGCACCATCGCCCAGGAATCCTTCCCGGCATTGCTGATCCGAACCGGCTTGGTGGAACAGGATTTCGGCTCACCGATCCGGCTCGGCACGGCCCATTCCAATCCGTGGCTGGGGTGCCTGATGGATATCGCCGACCTGCCCTGGGTGAAGATGCGGTCCCCGGATGCGATCGGGGAGCTGGTTGACATCCTGCGGAATCTGGGTGGCCAAACTTTGCTGAACCTACTGACCGGTGATCGGAGTGGCCTGCGCACAGGTGTGTTCGAGGCGCAGAGCGTGGTGCTGCACCCGCTCGAACCGGAGCGGATCGACGAGATGAAGCAGGAGCTCGAGATCGTGCCGGAGGCGCTGCTGGATGACAGCACTCGGCAGGCGGCCATGTTCGAGGCGTTCGCGCAACGCATGGTCTGGCAGAGCGATCCCCACTGCATGACGCTCGCAAGCGGCACGGCCGGGCTGTTCACTCCACTGTGGCGGGCTTCGCCGCGGGTGCACGACATCGTCAAGGCCAGAAACGAAGTACTGGACGGTGCCGACTGCACCACGCACCGCTGGCTGCTGATGTCACTGCAATCCCTGCTGCTCGCGACCCTGTCCCGGCTCACCGCCCGCGGGCTGCTTCCCTCATCGGTAGTTTCAGATTCGACGCGCGAGGCTTGGGCGCGGCTGGCTGAACTCTGTCCGGCGATGGTCGGGGCGGATGTGCTCATCGCCGATGCTCTCGCAAGCTATGAACTGAACAATAACCTGATCGGAGTGCAGCCGTGACCGACCGCCTCGATCCCTTGGCCGCTGCCGCCGATATCGAGGCAGCCTACAAGCGGTATCTGAAAACACTGATCGGTCCGCGCGATCCCGCTCTCGCGGCGGCCTTCGACCAAGCGGTCGATGAGACTTCGCTGCTGACGAAAGGCCCACTGCTCGAGCTCACCCCGCCGTACGAGCCGGGCGCCTCGCTGCGACAGCTCATCACCGAGGGCGTGCTGCATCCGTCCTTTGCGGAGTTCGCAGCCACGCTGTCGTTGGATCGGCCGTTGTATCGCCACCAGGAAGTGGCGATACGGAAAGCGGTGGCCGGACGAAACCTGGTCGTCAGTACCGGCACCGGTTCCGGTAAGACCGAAAGCTTTCTGCTGCCGATCCTGAATGAGCTGGTCGGCCAGCAGGCCGCGGGCCGGCTCGGCCCCGGTGTACGGGCGCTGCTGCTGTACCCGATGAATGCGCTCGCCAATGATCAGCTCCAGCGTCTGCGCGATCTGCTGCGCGCGAGTCCGGGCATCACCTTCGGCCGGTACACCGGCGAAACCAGGGAACGCCGGGCCGATGCGGAATCGGCATTCCGGACCAGATATCCGGGCATCGACCGGCTGCCGAATGAACTGCTCAGCCGCGAGGAGATGCGCGAGTCACCACCTCATATCTTGCTCACCAACTACGCGATGCTCGAGTATCTGCTCCTGCGTCCACATGATATGGAGCTCTTCGACGGCGAATATGCCGGTAACTGGCGGTTCATCGCGCTCGACGAGGCGCATGTCTACGACGGCGCCCAAGGCTGCGAAGTGGCCTTGCTGCTGCGCAGATTGCGTGATCGCGTCGCCCGCGACCGAGGGGTCCAGTGCATTGCGACATCGGCCTCGCTGTCGGGCACTTCTGAGCGAGAGCAGGGCCGGGAGGCGACCGCGTTCGCCCGCAAGCTCTTCGATGCCGATTTCGAGTTCGTCGACGACGATCCCGACCGCCAGGACTTGGTGACGGCAACCCGTTTGCGCCGGCGGGAAGCGCCGACCTGGACGATCGATGATGAGAAGCTGCTCGAACTCGCCGACGCGGACGCCGATCTCGGCTGGATCACCACCGCGTCCGGTTGTGCGGACCTTGCCGAAGCGCTGCACCGGGAGCGCCGGATCGCCGATGTCAAGGCCGCAGCACTGGCAGGCCCGGTGGACGTGGCGAAGCTGGCAGCCAAGATGTGGTCCGGCGATCAGCTGGCCAAGCCGAAACTGGAAGCGTTGGTAGCCCTCGGCTCCAAGGTCTTCGGCAGCGACGGAAATCCCGTGCTGTCGGCGCGTTACCATCTGTTCGTCCGCGCCACCGAAGGTGCCTATGTCAGCTTCACCGACGAGGGGCCGCGCGTACTGCTCAGCAGGCATGAGGTCGACCCGGAGACGGGCCGCGCCGTCTTCGAGTTCGGTGCTTGTGGACGATGTGGCGCCGTGCACCTGGCCGGCGAGCTCTTGCCGGTCGAGGGCCGTCATTACTTCCGGCCGGCCAAACAGGATTCAAGTGTCAAATGGCTGGTGCTGACCGATGGTGCCACCGACGACACCATCGACGAGGACGAAACGACCCTTGCGGCGGATCAGGAATCTGGTGGGGGGACCGGCCGGCGCACCCTCTGCACCGGGTGCGGTGCGCTCGATCGTGGTGCGTCGGGCTGCTCACCGCGGTGTCCGGGCGGCCCTGCATTGCACGTTCGTGAGCACCGAGCCGCACAGCGGGTGATGAGCACCTGCACCGAATGTGGCGCTCGCTCGGCTCAGGTGATCCGCAGGCTGCGCACCGATACGAATGCCGCGCCCGCGGTGATCACGACGGCGTTGTATCAGCATCTGCCGGCTGCCGATGACGCATCCGCCGAATTCGTCGGCGGTGGCCGGAAGCTGCTGATGTTCTCCGACTCGCGCCAGTCGGCGGCCTTCGCCGCGCCATATTTGGCCGCGACCTACGGCCGCATGCTGGTCCGCCGGTATCTGCTCCGGGCGCTCGAGGATCCCCGATATAGCGGGGAGCCACTGTCTGCCGAGGACCTGGCCGATGGTGCGCGCGCGATCGCCCAGGCTGCCGGGCATTTCGACGAGCAGGCAACACGAGTCGCGAAGTTGCGCGAAGTGAACCCTTGGGTGATGGCCGAACTCATGTCGATGGATCAGCGTCAGTCGCTGGAAGGTCTCGGCCTGATGGCGGTGACGTTGGTGCGCTGCCGCAAGGCGCAGATTCCCCGCGGGTTCACCGGGCTGGGATTGAGCGGCGACCAGTTCTGGGGCCTGCTCGAAGAATTGGTGAAGACGATCCGCTTGCAGGGTGCTATGACCGTGCTCGACGGCGTCGATATTCGAGACTCGATATTCGAGCCGCGCAACATCACTGTCCGGATCCGGTCGATGAACTCTGACCGTGCCCGTAGGATCATCAGCTGGCGTCCCGGTCACCGGCCGGGGACGACGAATAATCGAATCCTGCTGGTGCGTAAGGTGCTCGCGGCGCTGGGCAGCGCCGTCGACGCCGAGACGGTGCTCGACAAGTGCTGGGATTTCCTGCTGAAACCGTGCCCGTGCCACACGTTCTTCGCCGCGGAGAACGATCGTGCCGGTGGGGGGACCGTCTATCGGCTCGACCAGGCCTGCCTGCGCATTTTGCCCGGATCGGAGCGCACGTGGTACCGCTGTTCGGCCTGCCGCCGGCTGACCACGCACAACATCCTGCAACTGTGTCCGCACGGTGCCTGTGACGGCACCGTGAAGGAATACGCCATACCAGATCTCGACCGCGACACCAACCACTATCGAACCAGTTACCGGACCTTGGAGCTGGTGCCGCTGTCGGCGCATGAACACACGGCGCAATGGGTTGCCGATCAAGCAGCGGAGGTGCAGCGTCAGTTCGTCGACGGCCAGATCAACGTGCTGTCATGCTCGACGACATTCGAGCTCGGTGTCGACGTGGGCGAATTGCAATCGGTCATGCTGCGGAACATGCCGCCCAAGACGGCGAATTATGTGCAGCGGGCCGGGCGGGCCGGTCGGCGCGCGGCCGCGGCGGCGTTGGTCGTCACCTATGCCAAACGCAGTTCACATGATCTGTCGAAGTTCCAGAAGCCGGAGTCGATGATCGCCGGTCGGATGCGCATCCCGCGGATCCCGATCGACAATGCCCGCATCGGGCGCCGGCATGCGCATTCGGTGGCCTTGGCCGCATATCTGCGTGAGCGTTTCGACGCCGATGGCAGCACCTGGCGTGATGCGGGATCGTTCTTCGGCGCGACCGGCAGCGAGGGAGATTCCGCGGCTGCCGCGGTGCGCGCCTTCCTCACTCCGGTGCCTCCGGCGGTTCGCACCGCGCTTCGTGCGGTGCTGCCCGCCCGCACAGCCCATGAGCTGGGCATCGGCACTGATGATTGGGTGGACGCGTTGTGTGCGTTGCTCGATGACGCCGAACGTGATATTCGCGCCGATATCGCGACCTTTCAGCGGTTGCTCGACGAGGCGGCCGACGCGCAGCAGTACTCGGCCTGCTCGAAGCTCAAGAATACGATCAACACCATTCGCGGCCGCGAGCTGCTTGGCTATCTCGCCAACAAGAACATCCTGCCCAAGTATGGATTCCCGGTCGATACCGTCGAGCTGCGCACCGCGCACTGCGAAGGTGACCTCGGAGCCCGCCTCGAGCTGTCCAGAGATCTCAGCCAGGCCATCTACGACTACGCCCCGGGCAATCAAGTGGTGGCCGGAGGCAAGCTGTGGACCTCGCGAGGCCTGCACAAGGTGCCCAAACGTGAGCTCGAGCAGTTGCAGTACCGGGTGTGCCGGGAATGCAATCACTTCGAGTGCGGGCATGTCCTCGAGGTGGGGGCCGTGTGCCCGAATTGTCAGCAGGATTTCGGTTCCGTCCGCACGGCGGTGCTGCCCGAGTTCGGCTTCGTCGCCGACCGCACACCGCAGGACGTGCGGTCCGAACCGCCGCAGCGATCCTGGTTCGGTGCCAGCTATGTGGAATCCATCGGTGAGAGTTCCGATGTCTTCCCGTGGTCATCGGCCGGCGGGGTGGAAGTGTACGCGCGGGCAGGTACCCGGGCCCGGCTCGCTGTGATCGGCGAGGGCACGGGCGGAGGGTTCCTGCTGTGCGACTGGTGTGGGTGGGCGGACCCGTATGTCAAGGAACGAACGAGGGGTAAGCCGCATCAGCGTCCGGCGACCGGAAAGCCATGTGACGGACCACTTCAGGTGGTTTCGCTGGTGCACCGCTACGAAACCGACGTCGCCGAGTTCACCTTCTCCGACTTCCTCCGCTACGACAAGGACTCGGAATCGAAGTGGCTGTCGACGCTCTACGCCCTGCTCGAAGGGGCCTCCGAGGCCTTGGAGATCAGCCGAGACGATATCGACGGCACGCTGTCCTGGAGTGCGGACGGGCGGCGCAGTATCGTGCTGTTCGATACGGTCCCGGCGGGCGCCGGTGCCGCCAAGCAGATCGCCCAAGAACTCGAACGCGTTCTGCCGGTCGCCGCCGACAGGGTGAATCGGTGTGAATGTGGAATCGAAACCTCCTGCTACGGCTGCTTGCGTACATTCCGGAACGAACGCTTTCATCACCGGCTTACGCGGGCCGGCGCCCTGGAGGTCTTCGAACAACTCGAGCTGGTCGACACCGAGGCCGCCCCTGTCACCGAACAGTGGGGCGACAACGCGGTCTTCGTGTCGGACGCGGTGCGGCGCCTGCTCGCCGAGCTGTCCCGACACCGCGTGCCCGAACCCGAGGTCGGCACCGAAGCAGGAAAGTATTACTGGCCGGTGGAGATCGCGTGGCCTGGCGCCAAGGTGGTTGTGGTGGAGGGTCTCGATGTCGAGCGAGATGCCGAGCTGGCTGCGGACGGCTACCGCGTGGTGCCCGTCGAGCAGGCCGACGCCGACCAGCTCGGCGCGTTGTTGACCAGACAATGAAAGGCACCGGCGCCCGCACAGTTCCGGTCGGATGTGCGGGCGCCGGTACAACCGGATATGTGATCAGTTCAGCGCAAGAGCGTGGAGCGCTGGCCGGACCAGGTGACGACGAGCTGATCACGGGCCCGGCTGGCCGCGACATACAGCAGCGAACGTTCCCGCTGATGTGCCTCCGCCTGATCCTCCTCGGGAACGTTGCGCAATACGGTCTGCAGCGGCACATGGTCCTGGTCCACGCCGGCCAGGATCACGCACCGGAACTCCATACCTTTGGCGCGATGCATGGTGAGTACCTGAACATGATCGGGTGTCGCCGGGTCGTCATCGAGCACCTGTGCGGCAATTCCGCGCTGGTTGAGCGCCCGGACGACATTGTCGCGTTCCTTGTGACCACGAGTCAGGACCGCGATACTGCCCGGGCTCATATCGTCCTTATCGAGCCACTGGGCCACCTGATCGACCACGGCATCCAATTCCTGTGCACTGGAACCGCATTCCACCAGTCGTGGATTGGGGCCGAGCCGGGCCGAGGTGTAGCCGGCGGTTGATTCCGCTCCTTCCTCCAAGTCGTGGTAGTCGGCGCCCTCGAGAATGCTCACCGCGAAATGGAGGTTCTGCGCGGTGGTCCGGTAGTTGAGGGTGAGCCGGCTCGACCGCCCGCCGCGAATATTGATTCCCAGCCGGTGCAGTACCACCGGCTGGCCGTAGATGCGCTGATGGGAGTCCTCGGCGATGAACAGGTCGTTCGGTCCATCCGCCACCAGCGACCGCAGCAGCTGCCAATGGGTGGCGTGCAGATCCTGGGCTTCGTCGACGATCACATGATCGGCGAGATATCGCACGCCGGTGTTGATCCCGCTCCGCAGATGGGCGGCGGCGACGGCCATCGCTTCCGGGAACGTCATCGCACCCTTGGTGCGGTTCTGCTTGCGATATTGCTCGATCACCTGCCAGACGGCCGAACGCTGCGGCCGGGACAGCCGCACGCCCCGCCCGGCCCGCGGGACCTTGAGATATTGCTCGAGCGTGGTGATCCGGTTACCGAGCACCACGCCGAGATATTCGCCGGCCAGGAACGAGGGGTGCGTCAACCGCGAGTCGAGCGGCGTGTTCGCCTCGCGGACCGCTGCCGCCCAGGCATTGTCGTCGTTGTAGACCCGCTTCGTCCGCCGGGTGGTATCACCCGCGCCGAAGACAGACTCCAGAGCCGGGCCCAGATCGCCGCCCTGCCGCAGGACGGCGGCGGCCAGTTTGTCCAGTCCGGCGACATAGACGCCCGGCTTACCCGGCTGGTTCGCGATGGTGATCGACGGATCGAGCAACCGCAGATTCGCGAGCAGATCCTGCGCCAGCGTCTTGTTGAAGGTGGTGAGCACGATCCTCGCGTCGGGATTCAGCCGGGCGAGGTGGCGGGCACGGTGCAGTGCGACCACGGTCTTTCCGGTGCCCGCACCCCCGGAGAGACGGAACGCGCCACGCTGATCCTTTTCGACGAACTTGCGCTGGTTCGGATGCAGGAATGTGCGCCACGCGGCGAAGTCGCCGCCTTCGATGACGCGGCGTAGCTCGTCGTTGTCGTCGACCAGGGTGAACTGCATCTTGGTCGCCGGGTGGTCGAGGGCGGCCAGGACCTGCTCGTCGTCGTCGAGGTTCTGGTCGACCGGCCGCTCGGTGAAGCCGAGGGTGTCGCGGATCTCGTCGATGCTACGTCCGACCGAGAGCTCGAGCAGGGCGTTCTGCTGCCAGATCACATCGGTCGACTGTGCGACATCCAGGATGCCGTTCTGATCAGGGGCGGCCAGCGCGCGCTCGGCAAGATCCGGGTCGAGACCGAGCCGTCCGGTCAGTTCCGCCATCGTGAACCCGACATGGGCCAGATAGCCGACCGGAGAGTGGACAGCCAGCTCGGCCAGTTCGCCGGTGGGGTCGGGCACCCTGGACCGCTTCTTGCGATCGTCGCGGCCATCCAGCTCACCGACGATTCCTTCGAGTACACCGTTGACCGGATTGACGCGCAGCGTCGATTGCTGGGCCAGCTTGTTGGCTACGTCGTGGTTCCAGGTGCCGAGGTAGATATAGGTGGTGTCACCGAGTTTGCCGTCGATCCGGAACATGATGGCGCGAAAGTTCAGATCGACCCGGCCGGTGCGCACCCGCGTATCGACGGCGCCTTTGATGGGCTCTATATGCAGTCCGGGTGCCGTGTGGTCGGCCCGCACCTTCTCGAAGAAGTCGTAGACCTTGTTCTTGATCGAGCCATCGAGCTTCGGCATCGACTTGGTGTTGGCCGCCAATACGACCGTCGCATTCGTCATCGCTGCGCCCCTTCGCTCCTGAGATCCCGCGCCACCCCGAGCCGCCGCGGAGAAGTACCCGATGCGTCCGCGTGCCCGACTGTCCATCGTAATGAACCGCGGTGAGAGGTGGATTCGTTACCGGCTACTGCCTTCGGCCGGCCGAGCGCCTGCCGGCCGGCTCCGTCGGAGCACATGTTCGGCCGGGGCACGCCGGAGGGAAACCGTCTTTTCGCATTCATCGCAAGGCGACCTTCGCCCCGCCCGAGAACATCGAATCGTGTAGCTGCAACGCCGCGGGCACGGTGCCGACCGGCACGTCGAAGACGATCGTGACGTCCACCGAGTTGCCCGGATTGATCGGTGTCGAGAGGTTGTTGTTGACGTTCAACTCGGCCATGGTGTCGTTCTCGTACCGGCGGCCCTGGTCGTCGAACAGCTTCTGGTTGCTGCTGAAGTAAGTCTGCGGGCGGTCGCCGATATTTGTGACGGTGACGTGTACCAGGATGTACTCGCCCTGGGCGGTCTTCCGCATGTAGGGGTTCTCTCCGATGGTGGATACTGGGGGATCCACTGCGGTGACAGTGAATTCGAACTTGCCGTCGCGGACGGATGCGCCTACGGGAGCGGTGTCGGAATCCTGCCCTGCAGGCTGACCATGTTCGCTGGGCTCACCCGGTTCCGGGTTCGCGACGGAGGTGAAGGTGGCGTCGCTGTCGGATGCCTCATTGGCCGCGACCCCGAGGAGCCCGAAGCAGCCGCCGCACAGCAGGATGACGGCGCCGATCAGAATCCACGGCCAGATGCGCTTCTTGCGTTGAGGCGGCTGCTGGGGCTGGAAGGGTTGCGGGTAGGGCTGGGGGCCGGTCGGGTAGGTCATGGTGACTCCATAAGGTTCGGGGCGTGTGCGGCGAGGTAGGTCGGGCGACGGATCAGAGGCGATGCCACGGGCAGTACGCGTCGGTCTGTGTGCCGCCGACGCCGAAGGCGGAGCTGATGGCCAGCAGGGCGAAAAGGTGCACGAGTGTGCGCATGGTGAACCTCGAATCTGTTCAGGCGACCTGTTTCAGTCGGTAGGCGCCGTAGCCTCGGGCCATCGGACTATCGGTGCGGGAATCGGCACGTTGTGCGAGCCGGCTTCGGCGACGACCTCGATGTCGACGAGCCGCGCGGCAGGGGTGTGCCGGTCGCGACTGGTCAGGAACCAGCCGCCGCCGGTCGCGAAGACGCCGGCGGCAGGTGTGGCCACCGCGAATCCGGTGATCGTGAACAAGCCATAGGGCGCCTGGTCGAACACAGCGGTCACGATGTCGCCGTGGGTCGGATCGACTGTCGAGCCGGACGTGCCGGTCCGACCTGGTAGCGGTTCGCTCGACACCTCGAGCGAGAAGAGCTCGGCAACCGGACGCCGTTGCTGCCCACTGGTATCGAGCGGCTGTCCACCCAACAGATACCCACCGGTCGCTCCGGACGTCACGATGGTTCCGGTGACGAGGTGGGGTCCGTACATGTTCGAACGGAATGCCGCCGTCGCGACGGTACCGGGTTCGATTGCCGCCAACTTCTCGATGAGGCGCAGCACATTTCGTCTGCCGGAGAAGTTCAGGGATTCGAGAGAATGCATGGTGCCTCCTGTGATGGCCCGGAAATGGTCATCGGCAATCGCGCTTGCCTGCCGGGCTGAGATGGCCGAGCTGGGTGCGGGTGGCGCGGGCGAGTCCGGGGAGATCGTCCGCGCCGCCGAGCTGTGCCAGGCGGATCGCGATGTCCGCGGCGGCCGTCGCGTCGGCGCCGGCATCGTGATGGTTGTCGAGCCGGACTTCGAGGGCGTGGGCGACGGTCTTCAGTTGGTACTTCTCCAGCAGGAGTTGACGTTTCGCCCAGACCTTCGTGCACCCGTACACCCAGGTCGGCACCGGAACCCGGCTGTGCCCGCATGCCTGGTGCACGGCACCCATGTCGAACTGCGCGTTGTGTGCGACGACCGGAAGGTCTCCGATGACCGAGCGGATCTCCTGCCACCGCTGCCCGAAGCTCGGCTGGTCGGCCACCATCGAGGGCGTGATCTTGTGGATGCCGATGTTGCGTGGCGCAAACGCGGACACCGGTTCCGGTGGCCGGCACAGCCATTGCTGCGTGCTCACCCGTTCGCCGTTGCGGACGATCGCGACGCCGATCGAACAGATGCTGCCGTATTTCGGGTTGGCGGTTTCGACGTCGAAAGCCGCGAAGGACAGGTTCTTTGTCATCAGATGATCTCCAGTGGGGTGGGGTCGGCGGCTGGCCGGTATGGGTGGCTGCATGGAGAGGAGGAGAGACCGGCCACGGTGCGGCTCGACCTCGTCCGAGCAGGGGGATCGGACCGCGAACCAAGAGGTTGGGCTCGCGGTCGGCGAAAAGTGACGGCAGCGGCCGTCAGGGAAGTGTCAGCGGGCTACGACAGTCCGTCGAAGCTTCCGGTCGCCATCAGCGTCAGCAGGTGCAGCGGGATCTCGGCGTGCGGCACCACCGACAGCCGATAACGCCCCCTGTTGAGCCGATCGCACAGCACGACCGACCCGGGCACGCTGCCCATGGCCGCCTTATCGGCATTGCAGGCCCATTCGGCGTCGTAGCCAGAGTAGTGGCGGATGTGGGTCTCGGGCGGCAAGGCGACGCCTGGCGCCGCGGCAATGCTCACGATCGGCGAGCTGGTCGCGACGATGGCGCATGGCAAACCTCCTGTGACGCAGCGTGATTAGTTCGGAACCTGCGGACGACCAGGGCGACTCCGCTGATGTAACGCAACGCTAGATCAGTACTGAAAACATTGTCAAGCGACAATTCGATAATTGACTTTAACGCAGTGATGGGTGAAGCTGTCTGCACACGAGAGGAGGCGTATGTCAGACACCGCCCCACTGGTCACCGCCGCGGAGATCTCCCGGCTGGCCGGTGTCACCCGAGCCACCGTCAGTAACTGGCGCCGGCGGCATCCCGACTTCCCGCCTCCCGCGGGCGGCAGTGAGTCGCGGCCGGTCTTCGACCTCGGCGATGTCCGGAACTGGTTGCGCGAGCACGGCGTGGAATCGGCGGATTCGCCGCTGCAGGAACTGCGCACCGTGCTCCGGACGCACGTCGCGCCGCGCGACATTCCCCGACTTCTGGATGAACTCGGCGCGATCTCGGCGAACACCGGCGTCTCCGCGAGCGGTGTCATCGATCCGGAGCTGCTGCGGACGATGCGCGCCGCGGTCGCGGACGCGGGAGTGGCGCAGACGGTGGAGGCGCTGGCCGAGCGCGGGTTGGAGGAGAGCCCGACGACGGGCCTCTACTACACCCCGGAGGCGGTCGCCGACCTGATGGCGGAGCTCGCCCGTCCTGCGGCGGACGCGTCCATCGGCCGAGTGCTGGATCCGGCATGTGGGAGCGGCCGCTTGCTGGCCGTGGCATCGCGCCTCGGTGCCGGCGCCTGCTTCGGCCAGGACATCCTGCCCGTGCAAGCGCAACGAGCCGCCATCTTATTGTCGGTGAACGCTCCCGACGCGGAGGTAGCGATCCGCGCCGGCGACAGCCTGGTGAGCGATGCCTTCCCCGGGCTCGAAGTGGATGCGGTGCTGAGCAATCCGCCATATCAGCAGCGCGACTGGGGAGCCGACGAGCTGGCGCTCGATCCGCGCTGGAAGTACGGCGTCCCTTCCCGTGGTGAGTCCGAGCTGGCGTGGGTGCAGCATGCTCTGGCACATCTGCGACCAGGGGGAACGGGTGTGTTGCTGCTGCCGCCAGCGGTCGCCTCCCGTGCCACTGGCCGCCGGATCCGCGGTGAACTGCTGCGTCAGGGCGCGCTGCGTGCGGTGGTCGGACTACCGGCGGGTGCGGCGCCGCCCCGCCAACTGGGATTGCAGCTGTGGGTATTGCGGGCCCCCGGGGGTGGCGACAGTGCCGGCGACGTGCTGTTCATCGACGCCACCAGCCACGAATCGGCTGTGACCACACCCAGTGAGTGGCGGGAATTCGCTGAGACCGCTGTCGAGTCGTGGCGCGCGTTCGACCACGGTGATATCAAAACGGCTGCTGCCGCCGATGTAGCGGCTGTGGTGCGTGTGATGGACGTGCTCGACGAAGATGTGGACCTGACTCCCGGGCGGTACGTCCGCGCCGCGGTCGACGCCGAACGGACGGTGGATGCGGTCGAGACCACGGTGCTCGAACTGGCGGGAGACATCGCGGCCTTGCGCGGTGCGTTCGACGAGCTGCCGGAGCTCGCCGGTGCCGAGGAGAAGCCATGGCGTACCGCAACCGTCGCCGACCTCGACAAGGGCGGGGCGCTGCGGGTGCTCACCTACCGATCGCGTGAGGACGCCGAGCCGGTGTCCGAGTCGGATCTCGGCAGGCCGGTGCTGACCGGGCGCGACCTGGTCGATGGCACGGCTGGGTCGGCGGTAGTCGATACGGACTGGACCGGCACCGTAGTGGTGGTCGAACCCGGTGACGTGGTGATCCCGCAATTGCGCGGTACGCGCGGCAATCAGCTGGGCACCAGGGTCGCGGATGCCGCCGACGCCGGGGCCGTCCTCGGGCCGAACACCTTCCTGCTGCGCCCGGACCCGACCCGCGTCGATCCCTGGTTCCTCGCCGGATTCGCCGCCGGACCCGACAACACCGCGGCTATGGTCGGCGCGACCACGGTCCGCGTCATCCCCAGCCGGCTCCGCATCCCGCTGCTGCCGTTGGCGCAACAACAACGCTACGGCGCGGCCTTCCGGCAGCTGCACCGACTGCGCACCGCGGCTCGCCGCGCCGACGACACCGCGGGCAGACTGACCGAACTGATCACCGCCGGCCTCACCGTCGGCGCGCTCGAACCGCACGAACACTCCGCCGACGCCGCGGAATCGACATCTCGGAAAGGTAGGAAGTGAACACCAACAAGCACACTGAGCTGGCCAACCACGCATGGTCGGTCGCTGATCTACTGCGTGGGGATTACAAGCAGTCCGACTACGGCAAGGTGATTCTGCCGTTCACCGTGCTGCGACGGCTGGAGTGTGTGCTGGAGCCGACGCGGGAGAAAGTGCTCGCGGTGGTGGAGGCGCGCAAGGGCAGCGATCTGGACCTCGATCCGTTCCTGAAGAAAGCTTCCGGTGTCCGCTTCTACAACGTCACGCCGCTGACCTTGAAGTCCATCCTGTCCGATCCGGGGCAGGTGGCGAAGAACATGACGAACTATGTCGGCGGATTCTCCGATAACGCGCGTGAGGTGCTGGAGAAGTACGAGTTCGCTCAGCAGATCAAGCGGCTCGACGGTGCCGGGCTGCTGTATCAGGTGATCGGCAAATTCGCTGATTTGGATCTGCGGCCCGAAGTGGTGCCCAACCACAACATGGGTTATGTATTCGAGGAGCTGATCCGGCGATTCGCGGAACAGTCCAATGAGACCGCCGGTGAGCACTTCACCCCGCGCGAGGTCATCGAGCTCATGGTGAACCTGCTGATCGCGCCCGATGTCGACTTGGTCGGCACCCCTGGTGTGACGCGCAAAGTGCTCGACCCCGCCTGCGGAACCGGCGGCATGCTCAGTGCCGCCGAGGAACACATCAAGGAACTGAATCCGCATGCGCGCGTGGAGGTCTACGGCCAGGAACTGAACCCCGAATCGTGGGCGATCTGCCGTTCGGACCTGATGATCAAAGACCAGGACCCCGACAATATCGTCTTCGGTAACTCGTTCAGCGACGACGGCCATAAACACCTGCGCGCCGACTACCTGCTGGCCAATCCGCCGTTCGGTGTGGAGTGGAAAAAGGTCAAGGACGCCGTCGAATGGGAGCACAAAAACCTCGGCGACGCAGGCCGTTTCGGCGCGGGCCTGCCGCGTATCAATGACGGCTCGCTGCTGTTCCTGCAGCACATGATCTCGAAGATGAAGCCCGTCGGCACCGACGGCGGCGGCAGCCGCATCGCCATCGTCTTCAACGGTTCCCCGCTGTTCACCGGCGCCGCCGGGTCCGGCGAATCCGAGATCCGCCGCTGGATCATCGAAAACGACTGGCTCGAAGCCATTGTCGCCCTGCCGGACCAGCTGTTCTACAACACCGGCATCTCCACCTACTTCTGGATCCTCAGCAACCGCAAGTCCGCTGAGCATCGAGGCAAAGTCGTATTGCTCGACGCCCGCGACTACTGGGAGAAGATGCGCAAATCCCTTGGCGACAAACGCAAGCGGATCGGCACCGAACAAATCGGCGAAATCACCCGCCTCTACCGCGACGCCATCGACGTCGCCGCCGACCCCGACCACCCCCTGCGCAGCAAGGTGAAGGTTTTCGCCAACAGCGATTTCGGCTATCAGCGCATCACCGTCGAACGCCCGCTGCGCCTGCGCTTCGAACTCACCGAGGAAGCCCTCGACCAACTCGCAGCCTCAGCGCCCGTTCGCAAGCAGTACACCGACCCCACCGTCTTCACCGACCTGCTCCGCCCGCTTGTCGGCTCGACCTGGAAAACCAAGACCGACGCCATCACCGCGCTCAAGGACGCGGTAGCCGGCGCCGGCGAACCCTGGCCCACCGGCGCACCCTTCGCCAAAGCCTTCCGCGACGCCCTCGGCGTCCGCGACCCCGAAGGTGAGCTGCAACTCGTCAAGGGTTCCCCCGAACCCGACACCGAACTGCGGGATTACGAGAACGTGCCCCTCGAAGAGGACGTCAACGAATACCTCGCCCGTGAGGTGCTCCCGCACGTACCCGACGCGTGGATCGACTACAGCAAGACGAAGATCGGGTACGAGATTCCTGTCACCCGACACTTCTACGTGTACACGCCGCCGCGTCCGCTGGAGGAGATTGATGCGGAGTTGAAGGCGTTGGAGGCGGAGATTCAGGAATTGTTGGGGGAGGTTACGCAATGAAAAGCGTACCGCTCAAGTATGTGGCATCGATTAATGCAGGCCAGTCTCCATCATCATCCGACGTTGACGATCTGACCAATGGTCTGCCGTTTCTTCAGGGTAACGCCGAATTCGGCAGGCAGTATCCGGAGCCTCGCTTCCAGTGTAATGCCGCGCCAAAACGTGCTTCAGCAGGGGACATCCTGTTGTCTGTTCGGGCGCCGGTTGGTGAGTTGAATATTTCGAATCAAACCGTTGGGATTGGTCGAGGGCTAAATGCAATCACTGCCAGAAGCTGCCATCCCGGGTTCCTTTGGTGGTGGATGCATTCTCAGCGTAAGTATCTGGATGCCGTTTCTGTGGGCTCCACCTATCGGGCGGTAACAGCTGAGGATGTGGCAGCCCTGCGCTTCCCTGTGGTCGAACTGGAGGAGCAGCGCCGCATCGCCGACTTCCTTGACGCCGAAACCTCCCGCATCGACCGGCTGCTCGCTTTACGCATTAGACAACGCGACCTTGCAGAGGAACGGATACTTGGGGTTATACGTTATCTCGCGATTGGAGGTCGTGCCGCGACCGAACCATCAGGCAATACATGGATTCCGGAGATACCTGCGAACTGGCAGGTCTTGTCATTGAAGCGTAGATGGCGAATTATCGACTGCAAGCACAGGACGCCAAACTATGTACCTTCGGGCTACCCCGTTGTGAGCCCTGGAGATATATCGGAAGGCCGGTTGGATCTTTCGCGTTGCCATCGCTTTGTCGATCTCGAAGACTACGAGGATCTCGCTGACGACCTCCGTCGTGCGCGTCGCGGGGATATTGTGTACAGCCGAAATGCGTCAGTGGGGACAGCATCGTATGTTGACACCGAGGCGCCATTTACGATGGGTCAAGATGTTTGCCGAATAACGAGCGATGAACAAGATCAGTTATACCTGACTTACGTGCTTAATGTCGTTGTGAAGCCCCAGCTCAATTCATTGCAGGTGGGAAGCACGTTTACGCGCGTGAACATCGGAACTCTCCTAGATCTCGCGGTTCCTTGTCCGCCGCCGCAGGTTCAGCGATCGATCGCTAGGGAGATGGACTCTGTAACGAATAATGGAGACCTACTTAAGAGTGCTCTCGACAGGCAGATGGCTCTCCTTGCTGAACGCCGCCAGGCTCTCATCACCGCCGCCGTAACCGGCCAATTCGACGTAACAACCGCCAGCGGCCGAAACACAACCCAGGGGGTATAACCGCAATGAGCCCGGTCCACGACGAACTCACCTTCGGCGACTCCATCGTCGCCGCCATGCGCGCCAACGGCTGGTACAAAGGCAATCCGCACGAGTACAAGCCTGAGCTCGGCTTGGATCTGGGCGAATTGCTCGCCTTCATCGGTGCGACGCAGCAGCAGGAGTGGGATGAGCTGGTCTCCTTCTATGGAGGCGATCAGCGTGCCGCCGAGTTGGGGTTCGCCAGGGCGGTGGATCAGCAGATCGGGCTCAAGGGGTTGATCGAGACCCTGCGGTCGGGGGTCAAGGACCGGGGGGTGCGGATCCGGCTGGCGTATTTCAAGCCGAATCTGGTGACTTCGCCGGATGATCTGCGGGACTACCACGCGAATCGGTTGACGGTCGTGCGCGAGTTGCCGTACGCGACAAAGCAAGCCGATGCGAAGAATCGGCTCGATCTGGCGTTGCTGCTCAACGGCATTCCGGTCGCGACGGCCGAGTTGAAGAATCCGCTGACCGGGCAGACGGTGGAGCATGCGAAGGAGCAGTACCGCAGCGAACGCGATCCTAGTGAGCTGATCTTCACCCGGCGAGTGATCGCGAACTTCGCGGTCGATCCGCATCTGGTGTTCGTCGCGACCCAGTTGAAGGGGAAGAAGACCCGGTTTCTGCCGTTCAATACTGGTTCGGAGGGGCCGGGGAGGGCCGGCGGTGCGGGTAACCCGGCGCCGACGGTCGAGGGCAAGCATGCGACCTCCTATCTGTGGGAGCAGATCTGGCATCCGGACAACTGGCTGGACCTGCTGGAACGGTTCGTGCACACCCACGAATCGAAAGGTCCCGGTGGGCGGGGTAGCCGCACGATCATCTTCCCGCGCTATCACCAGTGGGATGTGGTCAAAAAGCTCACCGCGCACGCGGCCACGCACGGTGCGGGGCACAACTACCTGGTGATGGCGTCGGCCGGCTCGGGTAAGTCGAATACCATCGGCTGGCTCGCGCACCGGCTCACCGATCTGCATATCGCGGCCGATCCCGCACAGCTCGATCCGGCGGCCGGGTTGTCGCCCGGTACACCGGTTTTCGACAAGGTCATCATCATCACCGACCGCCGCAATCTGGACAGTCAGCTGAGCGAGACCGTCGGTAGCTTCGAGCGGGTGCACGGGTTGGTCCGCAAGATCGACGACAAGCAGGGCGCGAAATCCGAGCAGCTGGCCAAGGCGCTCACCCAGGAATCAGGCAAGATCATCACCGTCACCCTGCACACCTTCCCGGCGCTGCTGGATTTCCTGCGCCGCAACCCCACCGAGCTGCGCGGCGGCAAGTTCGCCATCATCGTGGACGAGGCACACTCCTCCCAGTCCGGTGACGCCGCCACCGCGGTGCGGGCCGCGCTGCGCGACCTCGGCCTGGATGCCGACGACGAAGAGGACGGCGCCACGGAACTGAAGCTGGAACAGCGCCTGGACCGCAAGGCCGCCGAACGGGCCCAGGCAGCGAACCTGTCGTACTTCGCCTTCACCGCGACGCCGAAGGCAAAGACCCTCGAATCGTTCGGAACCCTCGACGGCGACCGGTATCGCCCGTTCCACACCTATTCCATGCGCCAAGCGATCGAGGAGGGCTTCATCCTCGACCCGCTGCGCAACTACGTCACGTACAAGACCTTCTATCGCCTGGTCAACGAGAACCCCTCCGACCGCGAGGTGCCCGAATCCAAGGCGAAGACGATGCTGGCCCGGTTCGCGCTCACCCATCCCTCCACAGTCGTGCAGCAGGCGCAGGTGATCGTGGAGCATTTCGTCGAGCACACCCGCGATCTGCTCGGCGGTCGGGCAAAGGCCATGGTGGTCACCGATTCCCGCAAGAGCGCGGTCGCGATGGCGCGGGCAATCAAACGGCATCTTGCCGATATCGGCTATGACAAGAAGTACCCGGATATCGGTGTGCTGGTGGCCTTCTCGGGACCCCTCGATTATGAAGGCGAGGAAACCACCGAATCCAAGGAGAACGGCGGCCTGCCCGAATCCCAGCTGCCCAAGGCCTTCGCCTACACTCGCGCCGACGATCTCGCCACGCGGTCCGGTGGTGCCGGCCAACGCGAGTACCGGATCCTGGTGGTCGCCGAGAAGTACCAGACCGGGTTCGATCAGCCGTTGCTCACCACCATGTATGTGAACAAGAAGCTGCACGGTATCGCCGCCGTACAGACCTTGTCGCGGCTCAACCGCACCCATGAACTGAAATCGCAGTCCGATCTCGCCGTGCTCGACTTCGCCAACGACGGCGAGGACATCCAGGAATCGTTCCGGCCATACTACGAGCTCGCCGAGACTATGCCGACCGACCCGAACCTGCTGTATATCGCGCAGACCAAGGTCATGGCCGCACCGATCCTCATCGAATCGGAAATGCGCGCGTTCGCCGATGCCTATCTGACAGCCGAACAACAGGCCGCGGGATCGCAGGCCAAATGGCAGAAGCTGCATGCCGAGCTGTACCGGCATCTGCAGCCCGCCGTCGACAGGTTCGCCGGGTTGCTGCACAGCGACGAAGAAGCCGATGTGGACGTCGCCGAACAGTTCCGGATCGAGCTGCGCGACTACGTGCGCAAATACGGGTTCCTCGCCCAGATCGTTCCGTACCGGGACGCTGAGCTCGAACTGCTGCACCTGTACGGCAAGCATCTGTTGAATGTGCTGCCGCGGCGTGCCGACGGCGGCGTCGACGTCGGGCAGGTGGACCTGAGCCACGTCCGTGTCCAGCACATCGGTGACCTCGATCTCGGGCTGTCGTCGGAAGGCCCGGCCACGCTGCCTGGATTCGGTGAGTCCGCTGCCGCGCCGAAGGAACCGGAGAAGTCGCTGCTGTCGGAGCTGATCGAACAGCTCAACGAACGCTTCGGCACCGAGTTCGACGAGGGTGATTTGGCCAAGCCATACCAGGAGGCGCTGGCCGATCCGGAAGTCCAGCTCGCCGCCGTCGCCAACCAGAGCGAAGACGAATTCCAGGGCAAGTTCGTCGAGGTGTTCCAGGACAAGATGATGGAACACTTCGACACCGTCGCCGACCTCGGTAACAAGTACTTCAGTCGTTCCGAACCGGCGTTCAAGGAGACGCTGAACCGGCATGCGAGCCGAGCCGCCTGGCGGATGATCCGGCGACAGCACGGACTGGACGGCGTAGCGTGACCGGGTGCCGTGGTCCGGCGGGTCGCCTTCCGGGTCGCATATGGTGCAGGCGCGGCGAAGTCTGCCGATAGTCGTGTAGGGGAACAGGGGACGATCAATGCGGGTGCGGCGCATCGATAACCGGTACGAACTCACCGAACAGATCTCATCCGGCGGCATGGGCTCGGTGTGGCGTGGCTACGACATCGTCCTCGACCGGGAAGTCGCGGTGAAAACCATCCGCGTCGATCAGGTGGTCACCGCGGAGCAAGCCGAGGAATTCACCGAGCGCTTCCGCCGTGAAGCCAGGGTCACCGCCCGTATCCGGCACCACGGTGTGCCGCAGGTGTTCGACGCCGTGCTGGATGCGTCGTTCGAGACGGTGTACCTGGTGATGGAGCTCATCGACGGTGTTCCGTTGCAGAACTACATCGACCCGGATCACCCGCTGCCGCTGACCTGGGTGGCGTCGGTGGCGGCCCAGATCGCTACCGTGCTCTCCTACGCCCATGCGCTGCCGGTCGTGCACCGCGATCTCAAACCCGGGAATGTACTGATCACTCGCGACGGTGCGGTGAAGGTCATCGACTTCGGTATCGCCGCCATCCTCGACAGTTCGACGCCGAAACTAACGGTCACCGGCCAGCAGATCGGCACCCTGCGCTACATGGCTCCCGAACGGGTCCACGGCCGCCGAGTTACCCCGCTCAGCGACCTCTACGCCCTCGGCTGTCTGATCCACGAAATGATCAGCGGCCGACCGCTATTCGAGGCTGATTCGGAGTTCTCGATCATGTTCGCGCACACCGAACAGCCGCCGGTGCCGCTGCGACAACTCGGTCTCGACGTTCCGCCAGAGTTCGAACGGCTCGTGCTCGATCTGGTGCAGAAGGAGCCACAGCGCCGCCCCGCCGATGCCTTCACCGTCTACGAGCGTCTCCTGCCGTTCCTGCCCGGACCCGGTACCCCTGTGGCACCCACCGAGCTCTACCTGCCCGGATTCCCCGATCCGACACGCATATTCCGGCGCCCGAACGCCCCGCTGGAAACCGGCCAGATCGAACCCACCCGGCTGCGCCCGCAGCCTTCGGCGCCCACCGCTCCGATGTCGGCGCAGCACATGCAGACCGCGATATCCGATGCCGAGAGCCGCTACTGGTCGCTACTCGAGGGCGGAAGATTCGCCCAGGCTGCGGATGCGCTGAACGCTGTAATCGATAGCGCCGCATCGGCCTTAGGTAAGGAAAACGTCCAGGTGCTCACCCTGCGCAAGCAGGTAGCGGCGGCCTGGGCACTGGCCGGCGAAGACCGCCGCGCCTGCCGTGAATTCGACCTGCTCGCCGCGGCTTACCAGCGCGCCGAGGGCCGATTCAGCCGCTCCGCTCTGGAATGCCGCGCCGGCGCCGCCCGCGGGCGGATGGCGCTGGGCGAGATCGAGGCCGGCCTCGGCGAACTCGAAGAGGTGCTCGCCGAGGTAACCGCCGCCGACGGCAGCGGCTGTGAACTCGCGCTGGACCTGCGCTTCGAGATCGGCGACCTGAAACGCGAGATCGGTGATCATGCGGCCGCCCGCGCGATGCTGCAAGCGCTGCTGGAGGATCTGACGATGATCAAAGGACCCCGCGATCCCTTCACCGTGGAGGTGGGGGAGCTGCTGGCCGCACTCTGAGTGTCCGGCGGTTTCGGGTGGTTGGCAGCCCTGGCGCGTGCGGCGATCAGTCGGACTCTTCGAGCTCCTCGAGCGCGCGCCAGGCCAGATCGGCCAAGGTGTCGCCGGTCGAGGTCACCCAACGCCGGGTGCCCTGGTTGGCGACCGGGCGATTCGCCCACCCCGCCCACTCCCACATCAGGCTGACCAGGCCAGATGGCGAATACTGTTTGCCGTCGACGGCCCACAGGATCGGCTTCAACCGATGCAGAGCCCACGTCGCTCGCCCGCGTTGAGGATCCTCGGCAAGCCAGTCCCGCATCGCTTCGGCCTCGGACGGATGGCCGGCGACCAGCGTCAGAGGTTCGCCCTCGGGCAGGACATTCCGGTCGATCAACACCGAGACCGCGGTCGGGCGCCGCAGGCGTTTGGTCGTGCGGGTTCGCTTGTACTTGCTTCCCGCCGATGGCGCCGACTGATCCGGGCTTGGCGCGAGGACGCGCGCGACCACGTCGCGACTGCGCTCGACATCGGCGCAGACAGCGCGTATTTGCGAGCGTTCGCCGTACAGATCGTCGATCGCCGTCACCACGGCGGGCAGCAGGCGGCCGACGATTTCCGGGACTTGCTGTCGAGCCCCGGCCAGCCAGGTGAGGTTCTGGTCCGGTTCGCTGATCGCCTCGGTATCGAGACTGCGGAAGACGAGGTGCGCGAGCAGGTAGACGCCATGCTCGGCGAGTGCGATGGCACGACCCTCATAACGAGAGCGCAAGGCATGCAGGCTGGTGCGTACCTCCCGCAGCACATTGACCGCGTTCCACAGCAGGTAGGCGCTCGGACGTGGGCGGAACAGGGCGTCATGGATGCCCTGCGGGCCGCGTTCCCACAGGACATCGAGGTCGGTCGCGATACGCGCCGCATACTGGCTGTCCGGATGGGCACAGGCCAATGCGCACGCCGCCTCCACGACCGAACAGCCGGTCTCCGGCGGAGGGTCGAGCTCCCCGCGCCGGACACCGTATTCCAGGCCGAGTTCGGCGCGAAGCTCGGCCATGATTTCGGCCTGCACCGACTCCAGAGCTATGAAATCGCGCTGCTCAACGCGATTTTGCCGGTTCGTGGCCTGAGTGGTCTTCTTGGCGAATTCCTTCTCTTCGCCGGTCACGATGATGCGGACACCGACTTGTGCCGTGGCGGCATCAGGTTCGCAGGCGACCGCCTCCGCGATGGACCGGACGGTTTGGGCTCCGTTGACCACGCTGGCGTTATGCAAGGTCAGCCCGAGCGGACGGCTATACGGATTTCGCATCGACTGGCCGGCCTTCTGAACCGAATCACAAAGGATCGTGATGCCGTTGTTGAAATACCAGAAGGCTGAGGGCTCGGTCGTCAAGGTTTCGATCAAACCGTTGTTGATCGACGTGCGACCTAATGGGTTACGAATGTTCAAGTTGTACAGGTGCGAACCGACATCCACCCATTGTGCAACCTGCTCGGCATCGACAACGCCCTGATATGACTCGTACGGGGTCGAGATACTGAACCACGGAAAGAGCTCGACCGGCAGTACAACGGGATCAGCCGAATGGTCATCGCGTACCGATTGCCAGATCTCGGCCGCGAGAATGATCCGGTGGTCCAGGATCGCACCATGCCGGTTGAATTCCTTCTCCCCGTGTTCGATGGCATCCCGGAATCCCGGGGTGACCTCGTCGGCTCGCATCAGCGCGATCACCTGGGTCACTGGGACCGCTTCGGAGGTCATTACTTTCCCAGCGTATTCGGCGAGGTGCCGGCCACGGGGATTGAACGGCGTGTAATCCTCATCGTCGATGAGACGCAGCCCGTGTAGCAATTCCTGCACGGCAGACCGTTCGCTCGGAGCGCGTCCGGTCTTGCTCCACTTTGCCTGAACGAGGTAAATGTGCGGGTCGGGGCCTTCGACGACAGCCAGCGCGTCGATCCCTTGGTCGGCCACACCATCGATCACCGTTTGCGCGGCCTGCTCAGGGCCGAACCCCGTGACGACGCGGACAGCCTGCGCGGCCAACGCCCGGGAAAGCTCTCGGGGTGAACGTTCTTCTTCCGGCTTGTCATCGAGATCGCTGAGGTCGAGCAGCCCGGGTTCGATGTAGGTGTTGCGAAGGAAGCGGGCTACTTGACGCACCTGTCTGGGGACGTCGGTGTGCTCGCCACGCGGGGTGCTGCTCACGCACATCCTTTCTGGGACGGGTTACAACGGCCGATACTCCGGATTTTGCCCTCTGCCGGGTGACGCCAGAGTACCTGAACAGCAACGTTTTTGGGCGACGAACGGTTCAGGAATTGGCCGGCATAGCGGGGTCAGAAGACCGGATAGGGTGTTTCTGCGAGACCGGTTCGCCGCTCGGTCGTGCCGAACGATGCGTGAGCATCGGTCAACAATTCTGGCCACTGATTCTGACCAGCACGGTGTCGTAGCTGTCGCCATTTGGGGTTGCGATGGTCGACTTCAGACTTATCTGCGAGCATGGTGGGCCGTACACGAAGGCAGTGAAGTACAGTGCGGCGTTGGTCTTCGGGCTGTAATCGCCGATTTGGACACCACCGTTCGCTATACCGTCCTTCAACTGTACCCCGCTGCGATGGTTGGCATTGATCAATACCGCACTGTGTGGTACGAACTGGACCGATTCGGTGAACAGCGCCTTCAGGGTGACCTTCCGCTGCACCGTCGTACCGTGGTTGAAGTAGGTCAACCGAACCCGGACCTGGCTTCCATGTGGTGCTTCGATGATCGTACGGAAGTCATTTCCTGTTGTTCCGGGTTGTACGGCAGACTCGAATGTGAAACCAGGTGCGACAGATTTCAGTGTGAAGACAACTGTGCCGAAACCGTCGCCGCCGGGCGGAATCGTACCCGGCTGCTCGGCTACACCCACCAATGTGCCCGCGCCGAACAGTTCCGACGGTTCGACCGGACGTGTCCGGTCGCGGTTGCCCGTGACCCGCGCTGAGCCTTCCTTGTACAACAGCGTGATGTCGCCGTTTGTGTTGTTGACCAGGTCGACGGTGTCCCACACCTCGGCCGGAACAGTCTGCGCGGCGGTGACAAACGCGGTGGCTTTGTGAACCTTCGCGTCCTTGTGTTTGATCGTCCTCGGATGTTGCACCCGGGTGCGGACGAAGTCGATAGCTTTGTCTGCGGTGTTGTTCGCATAGAAAATCGAGAGCTCGTATTCGCGGCCCGGCTGGAGTTCGACGCTATCGCCCCAATGGTGATTGCCACCGGCTTCCCGGATCTGGAAGAAGTTGCGCTCGTCCCCGTGCATGGGGTTATCGGTGACGGAGTTGAGGGTTTGCGGTGCTTTACTGTATTCGGGTCGCTCGCCATTGCTATAGGTAATCCGGTCAGGTCCCCATCCGTCGGTCGACGCCGACCCATACGCGACGGCCAGTGAATCCACGCTGTCCGAAGGTCTGGTGATACCCCAAATAATTCCGCCGGCAATGATGGCCGCGACCAACGCCATAATTGCAATATTCTTGGGTTGGACGTATCCGTACAGCAGATTGATCGTCGTAGCGTCGATCTCGCCACGATTGTCGCCGAAGATGTTTATCTGCTTGGAGTTGCCTCTCGCAACAGCCTTGAACCTGAACACGGCGTTCGTCAGAACGAGATGGAGCCGCGATTGTCCCGCATATTGAGGACCTTCGCGTTGTCATAGGCGTTCGAGATGAAGTCGGCCACCTTCCGGTCCTCGCGAGCGAGCGCAACGAGCTCGTCGACCTCCGAACGGAATTCGTCATCGTCGACGCTTGCGGCCTCGATCCGTGCGGCGACGATTTCCCTGTCGGCGTCGGTCGGCTCGCTGGCCAGTCGTGCGATGGCCGCGCTGGTCGGTTCGTCATCCCGGAACTTGGCGGCTATTCGCTGACGCAGCCGGTCGATCGCGGACCAGGAGCCGGCGGCGGCGCTCTGCGCCAGTCCCTCGCCGTACTTGGTGGCAAGCAGAATCGCTGCCGCGGTGCCGAGTGAAACGGGATCTACCACGTGCCCACCTCGATTCGATTGTGTGGTAGCTCATGGTATTCCGCCCGGCAGGTCTTGTGCTGAGAACTTGCTGTGTTCGTCGCCGGAAACGTCGGGGACCCCTGCCGGACGCGGGCAGCATGGTCAGGTCGATACAAGTGCGTACACAGGTGATCGGCCAGGTTGCGATAGCCGCCAGGTGTCGGAGGCTTGCGGCACAATGCTGATCGAGACTACGAACGATGTCCCCGGCTGTCGGCTGTGGGCTCCAGGAAGGGCCGAGCATGGATGAAGAGCGGGCTCCGATGACAACCGACGGTGGCCCCGGGGGGCAAACGGCGGATCTCGTGGTCATCGAGGACGAATTCGGTACGGCACTGGTCGGGGCCGAGGAAGCGATTGCCGAGTTCACCCGACAGGAGGGTTTCTCGCTGCCGGTGGTGGCTGCTGAGTCCGGCGTGACGGTGACGACGCTCGCGCCGCGGTTGTTCGGCGCTCGTGCGGTTGGTTCGGCATACATGGTCGGGACCAGCGTGGTCGAGTCGGCCCGTCGTGCACGGGGCACTACGGTGACCTATCACCGGATGGTGCGTGATAGCAACGGCACGATCCGCTCGAATGCGAGGATCCCAGCACCCGGTGCTGCCGCCATCGCACCGCAAATGGCGGCTCTGATGGCGCTGGAAGCAGCGATCTCCGCGCAGTTCGACCAGATTCACGAGCATCTCGACGTGATCGAGGACAAGGTAGACGAGGTATTGCGGCTGGCAGCAGCCGAACGGCTCGGCGACATATACGGCCATCATCGGGTACTGGCTCGGAAGGCTCGGGCGATGGCCGACGGCGATGCGCTGACCGCGACCGACTGGTCCTCCCTCGCCGGCCTCGGACCGGATCTGGAGGTCGGCGTGGAGCGGTTGCGGATGCATGCGAGCAAGCAGGCCGAGACCCTCGACAGTCGCCTCGGGCCCGGCAAGCGTGCCGAGCAGCTCGAGGCGATGGTCCGTAAGAATCGGCTCGGGGAAACGCTGCAACTGCTGGTCGTCGCACAGAAATCGTTGTTCCTGTGGCAGCGGCTGCGGCTCGAGCAGGTGCGAGTCACCGAGCCGGAACACTTCGAGCAGACCATCGCCAGTGCCCGGAATATTCTGCGTGAGCAGTATCGTGCCGACGTCGACCTGGTAGTCGGCCTGCGCGAGCTGCTGACCACACACGCGGTGCTGAAGACTTCCGAGGCACATCACAAGCTCGTCTCCCGGG
The DNA here is from genome assembly GCF_005863245.1 of Nocardia cyriacigeorgica. Classification (GTDB taxonomy): domain Bacteria; phylum Actinomycetota; class Actinomycetes; order Mycobacteriales; family Mycobacteriaceae; genus Nocardia; species Nocardia cyriacigeorgica_C. The sequence continues at coordinate 294,992 of NZ_VBUT01000002.1, forward strand.
CGTTGACCAAGCACCGCCAGGAACTGGAGTCGATGCTCGACCAGTTCGTTCAGGCCCGAAACCTGCAGCTGGCCACCTGGGAGGGTCGTGACCACGCGACGATTGCCGAGGCAATGATCGCGGCGAAAGCAAAAGCGGCGGCGCTGGCGACCTCGGGCCGTCGCCAGCTTGCCCGCGGCGGTGCCGGCATCGTGGCGTGGATAGATCCCGACGCAAAGAAACCACCAGTTGTCGACGCCGCTGAAGATCGCAGTGAGTCCTGAGACGAGGTGGGGGAGCGAAGAGTTCCCGGGCGTCGCGATATCACCCGGTCGTATCGGCTTGGGCCTTCGCGGCTGCGAACGAGCGCCAAGATGAGCCACCTGGTCACGTGAACAATGCCGCGCGGATTCCATCGGCAGCTCGGGCAGGGGAGGCGGCGGTGTCGACGCCGTGTATGTGCACGGTGCCCAAATGGCGTCGGTTGCCGGTGATGCGGACTGTGCGCTGCGATGTCGCGGTCGGATCGGGATGCACGATGGCTGCCACCGGCGCGGCTGGTGGGGCGTAACCGGCTGTGTAAGTGAGTAGTTGGTGGATGTCGGCCGTGCTCACGGTGTGGTCGGCGTAGGTCTTGTACTTCGCATCGATCGGGTACAGCTCGGGTGTTTGGGTGCCGCTGGTGCGCTGCAGCAGGACATCTGGGCGGAATGGTGGGCGGGGGGAGAGGTCGCCGTGGACGGTGATTGCTGAGGTGCCGGTGGAGGGGACGATGTCCACGCCGGCGGGGGCGGCGTCGTGGATCAGGCGGCGGACTATTGCTTCCCATAGGACGGGCATGTCCAGCAGGAGGCTTTCGGCGTTCGATCCGGTGTTCACCAGGAGGTCGGTGACGCCGCCGCCGCGCAGGATCAGGCCGGACCAGAGGTGGGCGGTGCGGTAGCGGCGGTTCAGGCGGGTGTAGGTGGTGCGGTCGAGAGTTCGCAGGACACGAGTCGCGGCGCTGGTGGTGGGGAATTCGATTGCGGTCTGGGCTAATTGGCGGGCCAGGTGGGGGTCGGCGACCACGGTGCGGGCTGCTCGCAGGGCCAGGCCACAGAGTTGGTTCTCCCAGATGTCGATGGCTCGGTCGAAGGTGCGGCTGTGGAGTTGGTCGAGCATGCCGTAGCGCTTGGTGGCTTGGGCGACGATGTCGAGGCGGCCGCGGAGGACCGGTTCGATGACGTCGTGGCGGACGTAATCGCGGCGTAGGCCGTCGCGGAGCAGGGTTTGGCATTCGGCGAGCAGGGCTGCTGCGACGAGGTCGGGGAGGCCGTGGCGGTGGGTTTGCCAGTTGCGGAGGGTAGCGTCGTGGGGAACCGGGGTGGCGGTGGCGTAGCAGAGCCAGCGCAGTAGGGAGTCGCCGGTGAAGGCCACCTTCGGGGTGATGATGAGACGGATGCGGTCGAGGGCGAGCACACCGACTGTGGCGCCTGCGGTGAAGGTCCAGCCGGTGCGGTCGGAGGTGATGGTGCAGCGGCGGCAGGTGTGCAGGGCGCGGAGCCGGTCGAGATCGGTGTCGCTGAGTTGGTCGAGAGCCAGCGACACCGATTCGTACTCGGCGACACGGATTTCGGTGCGGTCAGGCATCGACATTGCGGCTGGTGGCCACAGTGAACTCGGCAGCCAGTTCCGCGGCCAGGTCGGCTACGGCGATCTGTGCGGGCCTGCCGGTGTTCTGATCGACGAGGTTGCCCAGCAGTTCCCGCAGCAGCTCTACTCGGCCGACGCAGTAGTCCTCGAGCAGCGGGACGATGTCGTGGTAGAAGGCCGCGGCGAGTTCTTCGTCGGTGGCGACGGGTTCGCTGTCGGTCAGTAGGTAGGCGTGGCCGATCTGATGATCGGGGTCGAGGCAGGCGGCGACGCGGGTGTTCAGCGACGTCAAGAAGGTGGTGAGGTCGAGCGGACCGACGGAACCGGAGACGATATCGGGGTCGGGGCCGATATCGACGAAGGCGAAGCGCCGGCGGATGGCGGCATCGAGATGGCTGACACTGCGGTCGGCGGTGTTCATCGTGCCGATGATGCGCAGGTTCTTCGGCACCGAGAAGCTTCGCTTACTGATCGGCAGGCGCACCTCGATTCCGCGTTTGTCGGATTCGAGGAGGGTGATGAGTTCGCCGAAGATGCGGGGTAGGTCGCCGCGGTTGATCTCATCGATGATCAGCAGGAACGTCTCGTCAGGAGCGGCCGCCGCGGCGGTGCACAGGTTGTGGAACAGACCGTTGGTGAGTTCGAGCCGCAGGCCGTGGGCGGCCGGGTCGTCGACCGGTTTGTAGCCTTCGACGAAGTCCTCGTAGCCGTACGAGGGATGGAACGTCACCAACTGCACTCGACCCGAACGCAGCATGTTTCCAATCGCGGACTCCTGCCCGGCCGTACCGATGGCTGCGGCTCCGCCGTTCATGGCGAGCGCGGACTGCAAGGCGAGGCGGGTCTTGCCGGTGCCGGGCGGGCCGTACAGGATGACCTGGCCTTTCCTGGCCAATGCCTCCTGGACGCGGATGATCTCGGTCGGTAGGTCGACCGGAGCCGGATCGTGTCCTCCACCATCATTGGCCGAACGGTCGGTGAGCTGGGCGAACAGCTTCTCGGGGACCTTGGCGAAGGTCGGCACCCAAGCGTTCTGGGGTTCCGCAAGGTCCTGGCTGAGCGAGGTGTCCCAGTCGACCGGGACGATATGCCGATATTCGGGGAGGTCCTCGTTGTAGTAGTAACCGCCGGAAACGGTCCCGACGGCCAGCACGTGGGTCTTGCCGCGGTTGGCCACAATGCGATCACCGGGCTCGAGGTCGCGGAAAGCGAGGAGGTTCCGGGCTTTCACCAAGTTGCCGCCGGGACGATCGGACCAGTAGTTGTCGATCGCGTGTTTGAGTTCGGTATCGCTGGTGTATTGGGCGAGATCGCCGACTTCGTCCCATCCGACGCGAATGTAGTTCTGGGCCAGGCAATCCGGCCAGTGCCGGGCATTCTCGCCCGGTGCGATCTTCCATACCACTCGGCTCTTCGGGCGAGGGTCGAAGTAGGTGTAGAGGAACCGCGCCACTTCACGGGACGTCAGTTCGCTCAACCCGGGATGGTCCTTGACGAGCACAGACAGATGCCTGTTGGCCCGCCACGCCGTTGCGTTCCGTTCCGGCGTGCCACCCAGCAGGGAAATGAAGGCGCGCAGGTGTGGCCTGGAGTAGATCGGCAGAAAATGCTGGGGGTAATAGGCCGCCAGCGATTTCGTAACCAGGGCTTGGCCGGAGGTGAGCACATCGAGGTCATCGATGTCGTCGAAGGCTTGCCGTTCGGCCGCGTCGAAGGCTGCGACGAACTCGCCGCGAAGGCGTTCCCATGCCTCGTTCACGCCTAATCCGGCCAGTTGCGCAGCCAATCGCCATTCCCCGGACTTGTGTCGGTAGATAATGTGCTTTCCGGCGCTGCCGCCGCCCAGGCTGCCGTATTCCGTTGCGATGAACTCGAGCATTCGGCAGTACGTCGGTTCTCCCGTCCGGTCGATGCCCAATGCGTACTGTTCGAGGCGCATGGTCGGCCATTGCTCGAGCGGAAAATGCTCGACAATCTGCTTGCGTTGCTGCTCTCCCTCGGCAATTCGCTCGGCGACCGTGGTGCGGTCGAATGAGGCAAGGGCGGTGTCCAGGTCCATGTGTTCCTCGATCTGTCTGTGGCGAAAGCGGGCGAGGTCTATGAATTCAGTGGGTTGATCAATGAACAGCTGCTGCGGAAACCCGGTGCTCGGCAAGGTGACTCAACACCGACTGATTCGCCTCCCACCCATCCGGGAATTTCACCGGCACACCCAGGTGCACCGGCTCCGCCGACGGGTGCGCATCCAGCAGTTCGGGAATCCCGGCCCGCCCCACGACGATGCACGCGTGACGGTGCCGGGACGTAAGTACGCACAACCGGCCGGCCTCGAGGTGGAAGGCGCTGGCGTCGCGGCGGCCGGAGAGGGGGTGCAGGACGACCGTCACGTCGTATTCGCGGCCTTGGAGTCGGTTGGCGGTGTCGACGGTGATCGGTTCGCCGGGCGTGCCGCGCAGGGCGGATCGGATGGCATCGGCTTGGTCGCGGTGGGCGGTGCCGATGGCGATGCGTTCGGTGGTGACCGCGTGAGTGCCCTGTTCGGAGTGGGCGGTTGCGCCGCGTTCCAGGAGACGGCAGGTCAAGGCGGTGATGGCGGCTACCGCTTCGCGGTCGGTGCGCAGCGTGTGCCGGGCGGGGAGTTCGTACCAGGCCCAGCCGGTTTCGGCGGCCATGTCCAGTGCCTCGTCCAGTGAGCCACGGAGCCCGCGGGTCGCGTATTCGAGGCGGCGTTGCTCGGGCTCGGTGCCGGCGCGGAACGGGGTGAACGGGTAGAAGGCGGCCGAGACGACGGAGGCCGCGGCGGCAGGCAGGCGCCAGGAGACGGGGAGGCGGTGGGGTTCGGGGAGGTCCGGGTTGTTGGCGAGCATGACGCTGACGGCGCTCATGGTGGGATCCCAGGACAGGCCTGCCCAGCGGTCGACGTCGACCGTGGCGAAGGGGTCGAGTTGGCCGGGGTCGCCCACGAATAGTGCGCGGTCGAAGCGGTTGGCGATGCGTAGCAGCATGTCGGAGCGCATCTGGTAGGCCTCGTCGACGATGGCCCAGGACCAGGTGCCATCGTCGATGGTGGCCCATTTGGCTGCGGTGCCGATGACGATGGCGCGGTCGGTGAGGTCGGTGTGCTTCTGGGCGATGCGGACGTTGGGGCGTTGGACGCGTTCGGATTCGGTGTAGTTGGCGGCGGAGAGGCGGCCGATGCGCAGGGCCGGATCGGCGGTGGCGAGGCGGTCGATGAGGTCGTCGACCTGCTCGTTGGTTTGGGCGACGATCATCTTTTGGGCGTCGTCTTCGGCGAGTTGGCGGGCGGCGCGGACGACGAGGGTGGATTTGCCCGCGCCGGGTGGGGAATCGACGACGAGGGCGCGGTGAGGTGGGTCGCGCAGGTCGTCGAGGATGTTGGTGACTACCTGGTCAGGGGTGGTCATGCTAGGGCCTCCGACGGTGAGCTGCGGGCGACGACGATCCGGGCTGGGGAATCGGAGAGCCGACACAGAACAATGGCGTCACTGGGCAGTGCTTGTTGCCGGCGGCGAGCGTCAACGCGGCGAACCACCTCATGACCACTCCTCGGCGGGCTCGTCGGCAATCGGCACGTACTCTGGCGGCGGCCCACCGTGCGTCCACGGAGTTTCTTCGCGCGCAGGCAGTTTGGCCGGTGCGTTGAAGCTCGCGGGAGAGAAGCGGGCGAAACTCGCGACTTCGCCGACTTCGGGGACGGAACCGGGTGGTGCGGTGAGGGCTCGGCCCATGCCGCCTTCGAGTTCGAGTACGAAGCCATCGTCCTCGATGGCTACGACCTTGCCCTTCTGCTTCACCCGGTCGACGCTGAATAGCGTTTCGTCGAGAGACGGGCGAAACGGGTCGTCGGTTCGGACCCGGATGTGCGGGCGCAGTTTGCGGCGGGAACCGCTGGTGTCGATGCGGTCAGGCTCGCTGTCGACCACCTCGCCGCGGAAGGCTTCGCCGGCGAGGCGGCGTTCGATCATGACGCGCGGGTCGTCGAAGGCCCGTTCGGCTTCGAAGACGTCGAGGGCGCGTTCGCGGTCGAGTAGGCGGCGCACGGCCGGGACAGCGGAATCGCGGCGGGCCTGCGGGAAGCCTTCGGGGATGTCGGCGGCAAATCGGGAGAAGGCGGAGCGGTCGTTGAGCCAGCGGCGGGCGACGCTCGCGCCCTCGGGAAGCTCGCGGAGCAGGTCGATACCCTGCCACATCAGCTGCCAGGTTGGCTCGAGTTGGGCACGCAGCGCACTTTCGAGGCGGTGCACGGCAACGGTTTTCGCTTCGTCGCCGGCGGCCTTGTCGTAGGCGGCGATCAGTGGGGCCAGCTCCTCGTTGTCGAAGCCGGGATCGGTGGCGGGGCCCGCGGGAGGGAATTGGAGTGGGTCCTCGGCGCGGGCGGCGGCCTGTGGTCCGGTGAGGCCCTCGGGTGGGGCGATCCAGCCGAGCAGGGCGGCGAGATTGGCGTCTTCGAGCGCGGATTGGCCGGTGGCCCAGTGCATGGCGAGCACCGTCGTCAGGGGCAACAGGGCGCTGGAACCGGGATGTTCGGCGCGGTCGGCGAACCAGGTGAGCCAGCGGCCCAGCAGCGGCACCGATTCGGGCACGGCGTTCGGGCCTTCGACGGGCTGGAAACGGACGGCGCGCCCGAGCAGGCGGAGGAATTCGACGCCGCCGGTGTTGGGGACGAGCAGCTGCGGTGCGTCGTTGTAGCGCTTCCATTCCTGTGGCGCGTCCTCGTCGGCCTGCTGTTCGGTTCCGCTGCGGGACTTGATCGGCACCAATTCGAACGAGTCGGATTCGTCGGCGAACGACGAAATATACGGCAGCACGCGGTCGGCGAGCTGCGCGATGAAGCGCAGGCGCAGCACGCGGTCGCGGGGCTGGGGGACGATGAGGTACTCGACATCGTCGGGTGCGGTGCCGGTGAGCACGGCCAGCGGTGCGGCAGCCTCTCCGGCCAGCCGCAACGGCACCATGACCAGCGGGCGATCGGACAGGTGGACGTGGCGGACAGCGGCGATCGGCTGGGCCCGTCCCGCCCGCGCGGCCTCGATCCGGGCGAGGGCGGTGAGCACACTCATCCGGCGATCTCCAGCCGCAGGCGGTGCGCGATGCGCAGTTTCTCGGCGATATCGGCGTGCTCGGGTCCCGGTGTGAGGGTTCCGTCAGCGAGACCGAGGACCGTGTCCATCTGATCGATGCCGCCGACGTCATCGCAGACGCCACGGCCGAGGACATCGACCGAGCCTCCCACCCGCGCCTCGGCGCGGCACGCGAACGCCAGATCGCAGGTAGACATGCATTCGGGCGCGTAGCGGGCCGGAATGGCGGACAGGGTGCTCTCGAGGCGCTCACCGGGCTCGAACGTGGCATCCGGCGGCAGCGTGTCGGTGAGGGAGGTGATGGCGGTGAGCCGGGAGAGCTGGCGGGAGATGACGGCGAGCTGTTTGCGCAGGTCCACCTTTTCGGCGGTGGGACGGTTGCTGAAGTCCTTGGTGCACACCAGGATCGCGGTGTCGGCGACCAGGCTTGGTGACTCCCCGATGGCCGTCATCAGCTCGCGCAGTGCCAGCACGTAGACCGCGGACTGCCGGGCCGCGGAGGCGACCTGGACGGGATCGGCGCGGCCGTCCACGACGGGGAAGGACTTGATCTCCACGACATGGAACTGGCCCTCGATCTGGAGCGCAACGACGTCGGGTTCGAGGTAGGCGGGGACGCCGGCGATGTCCAGGCGCAGCATCGGATGGTCGAACAACGTGCCCGTCCCGGACCGGATGGCGTCGGCGAGCAGCTGACGAGTGCGCTGGTAGCGGACCGCGTTGCCGGCGTTGTCGCCGACGGTCGCGAGATCGTGGTAGGCCACCTCGGGCAGCGTGAGGTCGAGCTTGTCCCGCAGCAGGGCGAGCAGTTCGGCGCAACCGTTGGCCTTGACCATCGCCTCGAAGGCATTGCCGCGGGTGATGGCGAACTGCGACTGACCGAACTGCGGTGGATGGCCGAGGGCCTGCGCGATCGCGGCCTTGTCGACGGCGGCGGCGTCGAGCAGCGCGCGGCGTGCGCAGCCGGGATTCGCGGTCAGCGCCGCGATGGTGCGGGCATTGTGCCGGGTCGTCGGCGCGGCACCGCGCAGTTGGTCGAGCTTCGCTGTGAGAGTGGTCATCCGGCCTCGCTTCGACGGGCGGCGACGCCGAGCCGCGCGCCGAAGAGCTGCGAGGCCGGGTCGTCGAGCTGACGGGCCGCGCGCTCGGCGGCCGCGGCACGATGACGAGTGTCTTCGTCGACGTGAACCGCCAGTTCACCGCGGGCCGCCTCGATGACGGTTGCGGGGTCGAGGCGGTCCGGGGCGCCGCTGATTCCCGGAATCGACGTGGAGATCTGCCAGAGCACCCGCTGTCCCGACGGTTCGGTGTGCTGCTGCGCGGCAACGTGTTCGGCAAGCCGGATCGCCGCGGTGAGCAGATCGACGCGCGGGCTGAGCGGCCCGACCATGCGCTTGGCCAGCGGCCAGGTGCTCACCGCGAGCAGCCCTCGTGCGGGGGCCAGGAGGTCGGTGGTCAGGGCCGAGCAGATGTAGTACGGGCGGGAGTATGGCGCGGCGCGGAAGGAGCGTTCCTCATCGCGGCGCAGGCTGGTCAACCGCGCGGGCACCAGCTCGCCGGAGAAGAACCCGGTGTGCACGGCCAAGACGAGCTTCGGTGCGGCCGGAACCGACAGCAGGGTGAGTGCGCGGTGCACGTGTTCGCGCACGGGAACGGTGGAGCCGACCGGTTGCGCCTCCTGCGTGGCGCCGAGAACGACGGCATCCCAGGAATCCTCGGCTCGCCGCAGCTCGGCGCGCAATTGTCGGGCGGTGGCGCGATCGCCGGTGGCCGCCGCGCGTCGGACTTCGGCTCGCAACGCCGCGATCTGCGCCTCCAGCTGTTCTGCTGACGGGGTCACGGATGCACTGTATCCAGCGGTTCCAGTAAATGCCAGTATTTGCCAGTATTCGTGCGTGTTGAGGGTGAGGGCCGTTCTCGCGGCAGCATGGTCGATATGTCGGCGGTGCTCGCCTGGTTGTTTCGTGCGAGATGGTTTATCGCCGGATGGCGGCGAACGATGCGATGAGAGCGCGGAACGAGTCCAGCAGGTGAGCGGCGTACTCATCTGAATCGGGCATCATCACCTCGTCCGTGCTGAAGGAGATGACGATCTCGTCTCCCTGTGAGGTGATCAGGTGACGCAGTCCGTCGCCGTCCATCGTCGGGAGTACGCCGAAGATTCGGGCAACGGGCCGGCCGCAGAATTCGAGGGCGGTGGCTACCGGGGGGACGTTGCTGATGGTGGTGTTGACCAGCGGGACGGTTTCGGCTGCTTCGAAGCTGCGCTGCGCGCGGGCCCAGCCGGCTAGGCGGAGGAGCCAGGAGGGGGAGGTTTCTACTCGGGATTCGGTGCGGAGGGTTGACGGGGTGGAGTTGCGGTGTTTTTCCGCGGTGGCGGATTCTCGGATTGCTTGGAGGCGTTCGAGGGGGTCGGGGATGTTGGAGGTCGACGTACATCTGGACCAGTTGGTTGGCGGAGGTCCAGGTGGTGAGGGGGCGCATGGACATGGGGACCATGGCGGCTAGGGAACCAGCAGGGGATTCACCCTTTTCGGCCAGGTAGGTGGATAAGGCGCCGGAGATCGTTGCCAGCATCAGGTCGTTGAGGGTGATGCGGGTGGGGCTGTTGGCTTTGGTTTTCAGGACTTCGGCGAGGGGGATGGTGACCAGGTCGAAGGTGAGGGGGTGGTGGATGGGGCGGTTGAAGCGGGTGGCGGGGCGGTGGGGGAGAGGTTGTTCTGTGGAGTGGGTGGGGGTTTCGGTGGTGGCGGGGCGGGTGCGGTGGAGGCCGGTGGCGAAGCGGAGGGTGCCGAGGGTGAGGGCGTCGGCGGTGTTGAGGACGGTGGTGGGGGTCGGCCAGCGGGGGTCTAGTTGGGCGGGTGGTGGGAGGGGCACGTTGCCGAAGAGTTTGAGTTCGAGTTCTCGGGTGGCTACGCCGTCGCCGACGCTGTGGTGGAACTTCAGGACTACGACGGTGGTTTCGCCGGGGAGGCCGGGGACCTCGCGGACTCGGTCCATGACGTGGATTTCCCACGGGGGGCGCGAGAGATCCATTCGGGTGGAGGTTATTTCGGCGATGTCGCGGCGGACGTCGGACCAGGTGCCCGGCGTGGTGAGGGTGACGTGGTCGCGGAGGTCGACGATTGGGTCGGGAACCCAGTAGGGGAGGTCGACATCGAGGGGGAGGCGCTGTAGCCGGCGGTGGAAGAGTTTGGCGTGGCCCAGGCGGGCTCGGACCCAATCGAGCATCTGATCCGTAGTCAGAGGGTCGGCGTCGGACGCGTCGAAGGCGTAGACGGCGACGATGTTCGACAGGTGGCGGTCGGTTTCGTCGTAGACGAAGACGGCGTCGCGGGGATGTAGACGTTCGGCGGAGACGCGCAGTGGAGCAACGGGTTTCATCAGGCGCCGATCGATTGGGCGATCATCGGCCAAGAGTCGTGCAGGTCGTCTTGCCAGTAGCCCCAGGAGTGGGTGCCCATGGGGCGGATGTTGTAGGTGATGTTGGTGCGGCCGAGTTCGGTGGTGCGCTGGGCCAGGCGGGTGGTGCAGAAGTTGGTGGCTGCCTCGATGGTGCCGCCGACGAGGGTTTGGTTGAGGAGTTTGCGGGTGTCGTTGTCGAGGCGGGCGTTGGCGAGGGTGTCGTGGATGCCGGGGAAGCCGCTGCCGCTGGAGATGTACATGGGGATGTTCGGCAGGCGGTGGGCTTGCAGGTAGGGGTCGTGTTCGCGCCACTGGTCGCTGTCGAAGGGGCCCCACATGTTTTCGGCTTCGCCGCCACCCATGTCGATGACGGTTTTGACGAACGCCTGGCCGATGGGGTCGCTGGTCATCGCGCAGCCGCTGTAGGCCGCGGCGCTGCGGTAGAGGGCGGGGGCCTGGATGGTGAGGTCGAGGACCGAGGTGCCTGCCATGGAGATGCCGGCGAGGGCGTTGACGCCGGTGGTGCCGAAGGTCGCATCGATCACCGGCGGAAGCTCTTTGGTGAGGAAGGTGGCCCACATGTTGCGGCCGTTGTTGTCCAGGGTTTCGGCCAGGCCCTCGTCGGGCGCGAGCCAGTCGGTGTAGTAGCTGAACGCGCCTTCCATCGGGATGACGACGTTGACGTGCTTGTCGGCGAAGAACTCGACGGCGTCGGTCTGGCCGAACCAGTTCGCGGCGTCCTCGCCGCCGCCGGCGCCGTTGAGCAGGTACAAGGTCGGCGCGGGCGTGTGAGTGTCTCTGGGGCGCAGTACTTTCAGCGCGATCGAGCGTTGCATGGACGGTGAGAAGACTTTGATCTCGACCAGTTGACCGACGCCGGTGGATTGGCTCACCACCAGCGCGCCCGGATCGGCGGACGCCGTCGTCACGCCGACAGGTATCGAGGCCAGTGCGAAAGCGCATACGGCCGAGGTGATTCCGCGCAACCTGCCAAGATTCATCTTCAACTACCGATCACATGGAGATCGGGGGGCACCCGCGTATGCGGGCGCCCCCGGATCGTTGTCTGGGGATTACTTGCCGGGGGCAGGCGTGCCACCGCTCAGGGTGATCAGCGCGTTCACGATATTGGTGCCGTGCTCGCCGAGGCTCGCGGTACCCATGCCCAGAATGTCGATGAGCGATCCCATGGTCTTCTCCTAGCGTTCGTACAGGTCGAGCCCGATGGGCTCGGTGGGTGAGGTGCCTGGTTGTCAGGCGATGAAGGTCTTGAGGCCCTCGAGCGAGCCGAGGAAGACGTCGAGCAGGCCGTCGCCGGCCACGGCCGAGCCGAGAGCGGGAATCAAGGCGCCGAGCAGGTCGCTGAGCGAACCCATAGCGAATCTCCTTCTATGAGACTTGGTGCGAAACCTCTCAGGCATGTGGAACCGAGCCGAGAGGTAGGTCACGTAAGGGTCTCTACTGTGACGTGGGCAACATACCAAGCGACCGTTTGTATTGACAAGGGGTTGTTTCACACTTTGTCGGGTCATGGGATGTACTGGCAGCTCAGAGTGCTGACACGCAGGTCAGGCCCCATGAATTGGGGGCAGAGAAGGGGTTTCAGTCCTCGACGGCGAGGGCCTGGCGGAAGGTGAGGCGGCGCTGGGTCTGCATCAGCGAACGCCGGTAGACCTTCTCCGCGACGATCACGATGCCGTACGTGGCGACCGCCATCAGGGCCAACGCGACGACGGGTTCCCACCAGGCGGCGGTTCCCTCGGCGAGCCGAGCGGGCATCGCGACGATCGACACGATGGGCACATAGGACGCCACGACACGCGCTGTACCAGACAGGAAAATTCCAGCAAACAGCACGATCATGACGAACATGGTCATCGGGGTGGCGGTGGATTGGAGATCCTCGCTGCGGGTGGCCAGCGATCCGGCGACCGCCCAGAGCCCGGCCAGCGCCAGGAATCCGACGACGAAGAAGACGACGAACCAGCCTGCCGCCCCGGCGATCTGCCCGACCTGACCGGCCCGGCCGGTGGCGGCCAAACCGATCAGGCCGGCGACCACGAACAGGGTGAGCTGGGCGAACGCCAGCACGGTATTGCCCGCGACCTTGCCGATCAGCAACTGGCGCACCGGGATCGCGCTGGCGAGGATCTCGACGATGCGGTTCTGCTTCTCCTCGACCACACTCTGCGCAATGGACATGCCGAACAGGATCGAGGACAGATAGAACAGGAACGCGAACACGAACGCGACGATGGTCGCGAGGCCGGCGTCGACGGCTGCTTCGTTCAGCAGGTCGTAGCTGACGGCGCTACCGCGGGCGAGCTGTTCGAGCGTGACACCGGCGGCGGTGGCATTGTGCTCCAGCGCGATCTGCTGGGCGGCGGCGGTGACGTAGGTCTTGACGTCGTCGTTCTCGGAGGTGTCGCCGATCAGCCGCCAGCCGCCGGACTCGGCGAGCAAACCGGCGTCGACCGTGCCATCGCGCACCTGCTGTTCGAGCGCGGCTTGGTCGGCGACGCGGTGCGCGGTGAAGTCGACGTCGGCGTCGGCGTGGTCGGCGATGACATTGGCGGTGCTGATGACCTGGCCGGCGGCGGGGTCGAGGATCGCCACATCGATCTTGTCGGTGCGGCTGGTCAGGAAACCGCTGACGGCCAGCGACGCGACGATCGCCACAATGGTGATGACGGTGGAGATCAGGAAATTCCGGTCGCGCAGTTTGACCGCGATCTCGCGCTGGGCGACGATCAGCCAGGCGCGTCGGGGAGCGGTACTCATGCGGTCACCTCGCGGAAGATCTCGGCTACGGACGGTCGCACCTCGGCCAATTCGTGCACCGAGCCGCGGGCGAGGGCCTCGGTGAGCAAGGCGTCGGTGGTGATGCCGTCCAGCTCCACCAGGGCCGTCGAGCCGTTGGTTTCCACCACCCGCACGCCGCCGAACTCGTGCAGCCAGCCGGTGTCGCCGCTGACACGCAGTCGACGCCGGACCGGGCCGGCGGCGCGCAGCTGCTCGGCCGAACCGTCGGCGACGACGCGGCCTTTCGCGAGAATCACCAGGTGATCGCACAGCCGCTCCACCAGGTCGAGCTGGTGCGAGGAGAACAGCACCGGCACGCCGCGGGCGGCGTACTGTCCCAGCAGGTCGGCCATGGCGTCGACGGCCACCGGATCCAAACCGGAGAACGGTTCGTCCAGGATCAGCGCGGTGGGATGGGCGATGAGGGCGGCCGCGATCTGCACGCGCTGCTGATTGCCGAGGGACAGCGACTCGAGTTTGTCGGCGCCGCGATCCTGAAGCGAGAACCGTTCCAGCAGGTCAGCGGCTTGATGCTTGGCTTCGGAAGGGGAAAGGCCGCGCAGGCGGGCCAGGTAGACGAGCTGATCGCGCACCGGCTGCTTGGGGTAGAGGCCGCGTTCCTCGGGCATGTAGCCGAACGAACGACGGTCGTCGGCGGTGACCGGGCGACCGTTCCAGGTGATCTCGCCGCCGTGCGCCGCGAGAACACCCATGATCATGCGCATCGTGGTGGTCTTGCCCGCGCCGTTGGCGCCGACGAAGCCGGTCATCGTGCCCGGGGCGACGGTGAAAGAGACGTCGTCGACGGCGGTGTTGTCGCCGAATCTGCGCACCAGGTGTGCGACTTTCAGCATCTGGGATCCCCACTTCGTCGTCCAGTTGTGGTGTCAGTCGAGCACGCCGATTTCCACCGTACTGACTCGTTCTGTTTTCGCTATGGGCCGTGAGCCCATGAGCGGGAACCTCGGGGCGGGCCGCGATACCGACCGGCGACGTCCACGGCGCGGCCGAGCACGGGAATGCCGCCCATTCGCTATCAGCTCAAGCTGATAGCTCGGCGCGGAACGCGGCAACCTCGTTCGCGCGGCTGTCGCCCAACTCCTGATACCGCGACTGAGCGAGATCGAGGCTGGTCAGCGCCTCCGCCCGGCGGTGCGCGGCGGCCAAAGCCTTGGCGCGCCACAACTCTGCACCAGCTTGTTCCCGGGTCGCTCGTTCCTGCCCGAAGTATGCGGCGGCCGTGCCGAACTCGACTTCGGCACCGGCCGCGTTCCCTTCCGCGAGGAGCGCACGGCCGAGGACCAGACGGGTCTTGGCCACGTTGTCTGTCTCATTGTTCTGTTGAAGGAAGTAGTCGAGCGCCGGGCGGATGTCGTCGACGATGCCGTCCCAGCTGCCGACATCCGCGCGGGCGCGATTGCGTTGCAGGCGGAGCAAGGCTAATACGCGCTCTTTGTCCGCTGGGCTGATGGCGTCGTCGTCGGCGGAGACGGTCACGTCCCAGGACCGTTGAAAGAAGTGTTCGGCGCGTCCATAGTCGCCTGCGCGTGCGGCGACTTTGCCCAGCCATTCGAGGGCGCTCTGCTCGCCGATCGCGTGGCCGAGTCGCTGGGCGTTGGTAAGTGATTCGTCGAAGCGTTGTTCCGCGGCGGTGAGTTCGCCGGTAGCCAGGTAGGCGGCGCCGAGCTGGGAGGCGAGCTGCATGATGCCGGCGACATCTGCCGCGGCACGGGCGGAGGCCAGGCCCAGGACGTGAGTATCGATCCACGTGTCGTGAAATCCATAGAGGTGCTGGTACTTCCACATCACGACACACAGCTGCCAGGCGTGGTCGTGCAGACCCGCACCATGCGCCGCACGGACCGCAGCGATGAGGTTCGGATACTCCGCGTCGAACCAGGCCAGGCCCTCCGCGCGGCTCGGCGTGGGGAGCTCGGCACCGTAGTACCGCATCGCTCGGTCCAGAACCGGCGTGACGAACCAGCGATTGGACAGCGCAAGGCCGCGCGGTATCGCCTCGCGCAGTACCTGGTCGATCCAGCGCTCGAGCACCGCCGTGCGATCGGACTGCGAATCGGTGGTCTCGGCCCGCAGCTTGGCGTCGCCGCGCAGCAGCGGGTGGAACGCATATCTGCCGGTACCGGATTTGGTGAGTAGCTGGAACGCGGCGAGTCGGGTGAGCGCCATTGCCGCCCGATTCTTCCCGATACCCAATGCCGCGGCGACGGTCGCTGCGTCGAAATCGGTGGCGGGCAGGACGCCGAGCAGCCGGTAGGCCGTGGCGAGTGTGGCCTCGAGACTCTGATAAGTGCTGTCGAGGAATCGAGCGATGCGCTTTTCGTCGCCGATATCGAGAATCGAGAGCCCGGCGTCTCGTAGCTCGGCGAGGAGGGCATCGGCCGAGCCGGGGTCGCTGCGCACCTGGGCGGCGAGCAGTTTGATCGCCAGCGGGAGCCCACCACACATCGCGACCAGATCCCCGGCCACGGCCGGATCGACCACGTCCGCCGCATCGCCCAGATCGTGCCGGAACAGGTCGGCCGCGGATTCCGCGCTCAGCAGCTCCGGCTGGAACGGCTTGAAACCTTGCTCGGCCTCCAGATCGAGCTGGGCGAACGGCGAGGTGGTGATGAGAACCGCGCCGGGAGCATCGAAGGGGAGCAGCAGCCGGGCCTGGCCTGTACTGTCCAGGTCGTCGAGCACCAGAACGAATTGCTTGTTGCGTGCGACCGCGTGGTACTGCTCGAGCTTCGCGTCGTCGGAAACTGCTTGGTCTGCATCGGAAACTCCGAGCTTGCGCAGCACCCGGTTCAGCAGTTCGCCCGACGCGACGGGGGTGCCATCGACGTCACGGCCGCGCAACCAGATGAATGTATGGCCGACGAGGTCTCGCTTGTCCTTGCCGAATCGGGCCACCGAGCTGGATACTCCGAGCCCCTCGAGCCCGCAGACGTGGATGAAGGCAGGCCGACCCCGTCTGCGGCAGGACTCGACGTAGTCGGCCATGGCGTTCAGGAAATCATCGCGGTCGAAGAAGGGATCGGCCCACGGCGGTACCCAATTACTACACACAACGGCCTCCCCTGCAGTCGATCATCCCCACGCGTCGACTCTATCGGACGCCCGTCCGGCGGGCAGTGATAACGATCGTGTGCCCGGCGTCAGATCACCTTGAGGCGGAACGATACTCGGTGGTTCCCGAACCGGGCTATACCGCCGTTGCCGTCGATATCGGTCTGGCGGCAGACATGGTGGGCGGCTGCGGCGAGCCCTGCGGGCCACATCGGAGCCTTGACCGGGTCGGACGATTCGAGTTCGAACCTGCCGTGTCGCCGGTGCAGAATCGTCAGCCGTTCGGGTTCGACGACGGTGACGATCATGATGGCGGCCGGATGGGCGCGCAGCACCTCGGCATCGGTGGCGGCGTAATCGGCGCTCAGGACGAGGATGTCGGCGTTGGCGAGCAGATCCCGCCGGGAATGCGCGATATCGACCGCGGCATAGGTTTCGGCTACGCGATGGCCGCGCCGTGCCGCCGCAACGACATCGCCGGGCCAGCTCTGGATGTGGAGCTCCGTGCCGTCGGTGCGGCAGGAAATCCGGCATGAGCGGATGGGCTCTCGATCGGCGTCCAGCCCGGCGACCGGGTACGGCGGGACCGGTGCGGCGAATGGTGGTTCCGCGAGGCCGGTCATCCGGTAGAACGTGGAGCGGAGGACATCAGCGCACTGTCCGGGCCTCGAACTCACCCGTTGTGCTATCTGCTGCGAACGCTCGCAGTCGTGTCGCGACCGCGTCTCGGCCAACTGTTCGGGCAGCGCTCGCCTGCGGTCCAGGCGCGGGGCGAACCGGCCGACCAGTTCAGCGGCCGAACCCGGCGCGACCTCGTGGTCGGGAAAGGCGGCGAGCAGCGTCGGGATCGACAGGGCGGCAGCGTAACCGGTCACTGCGCCGTGGTCGCCGATCACCACATCGGAGGCGATGAGCGTGGCCTGCCAGCCGTGGAGGGGCGGGATGAGGCGGAGTCCGGCGCGGAGAGCGTCGGCCAGCCAGCGGCGGATCTGCCA
This sequence comes from Nocardia cyriacigeorgica, assembly GCF_005863245.1. Lineage (GTDB taxonomy): Bacteria > Actinomycetota > Actinomycetes > Mycobacteriales > Mycobacteriaceae > Nocardia > Nocardia cyriacigeorgica_C. The sequence goes on from NZ_VBUT01000002.1 coordinate 311,979, forward strand.
GGGGCCGTGGGCGAACCAGACGTTGGGGTGGATGATCGCGGTGACGATGTGGTCGTCGAGGGGGAGTTCGGCGAGGGTGGAGTCGATGAGTTCGGGGTTGCGGCCGAGCAGTGAGTTCGGGCCCCAGGTGGAGGTGAGGGTGACGATCGTGGTGTTCGGGTCGGCGCCGAGAGCGCGGCGATACTGGTGCCGCAGTGGGAGGCTCGCGGTGAGGCGGTCGAGGCAGGGGTCGCCGGCGACCACGGCGTTCGGAACGGCTTCCGGGGTGGTGCGGGCGAGGGCGGTGAGGTCGCTGTCGTGGGAGAGGACGACTGCCGCGGGGACGGTGCCCTCCCGGTACAGCCAGCGGCGGCCGAGACCGTAAACGTCGTCGCTCGTCGCTCGTCGCTCGTCGCTCGTCGCTCGTCGCTCGTCGCTCGTCGCTCGTCGCTCGTCGCTCGTCGCTCGTCGCTCGTCGCTCGTCGCTCGTCGGGGGGATCTTAGAGAAGCCGATGCCGTGGGACAAGACGGCGAGAGGGGCTGAAATGCGGTGTAATTCGCCGCTGTGGTGGACCGAGATGGCGGCGTCGAAGGTGCCGGTGAGGGCTGTCGACCAGGGGATGATGAGGGCGCCGTCGTCGGCGAGTTGACGTTCGACGTCGCCGGTGACGTTGGAGGCGGCCGGGAAGGTGAACACGAGCTGGACGCGGCGGTCGGAATCGAACACCGTCAGGATGTCGGCCAGGCGGTTCCAGGCGGTCATGGTGTGCACCACGACGAGGACGGTGCGCGAGGATCGGATGGTGACCCAGTGCGGATGTCTCGGCCCCTCGGGGGCGAAGCGGTCCGCCGAACGCGACACGGTTGTTCTCCTCAGATCTGCACGAGCGCGACCACCGTAACCCGACGTCGTCGGCTGCTGTTGCGCAGGTCGGCGGGGGCGTGCGCGGCGGAGGGCGCGGACCGGCAGCGCGGTGCGCGACGGGGTGGTACGCCGATCCGGCCGTGCTGCGCGTGGCGGGATGCCATTCATCGGTGGTAGATGTCGCACATGACCAGCCAACTGTGGTTGACGGCGGCGGTGGCGATCGTCGGCAATCTGACGCTCGTCGCCAACGTCGTCCTGACCGGGCGCAACGCCACCAAACTCGCCCACCGAAACCAGGCGATCGCACTCCAGGCAGCACGGACCGGGAAACTCGAGGACGCCTGCCACCAGTTCCTCGTCGCCGCCCGTCAGGTGCGTTCGCCGGTAGCCGGGGTGCGCGGGGAAGAGAAGGACTCGGCGTTGACGGAACTCCGGTCGGCGGTCGCGCGGATCGAGCTGTACGGATCGGCGCAGGCGCACGAGAAGGCGGTCGCGGCGTTGACGGCGCTGGAGAAGCTCGCCGCCGCGCGTTCGAGCGGGTCGTGGTCGGATTCGCTGGCGGCGGCGGAGGCGGATAGTGATGCGGCGATGGGGGAGGTGCGAGCAGCGTTGGCGCTCGAGGTCGCCGGGCAGCGGGAGGTGGAAGTTCGCCGCGACTGACTGGGACTACCCGTCGCCGGCCTCGAGACAGCGCGGGGGAAAGAGTCGGCGGCCGGTAACGGTGCGGGGCAGTTCGCGACCGCTTCGGCCGCTCACCAGCATGCGACCCGTGCGGTTACGGAGCCGCCGTGCGGGCGTTCGGGTCGAAGCCGCCCGGAACCTCGTAGATCACTCCGGTGAAGGTGGCGGCGAAGAGGCGGCCGGCGGAGAAGCCCTGGGTGCCGCGGCCGTAGGTGACGACGCTGGTGAGGGGGTTGCCGGTGCTGAGGACACAGTACTGGTGGGGGGCGTCGACGCGGATGACCTGGCCTGCGGTGTTCAGCGGGACGATCGGGCGGTCGGCCGAGTCGAGGGTGAGGCCGTCGGGGGCGGCGAGGGTGTCGGGGCCGGTGAGGTCGAGCAGGGATTGCGGGGCCGCGGGGTTGGCGACGGGGATTCGGCTGACGCCAGGGTTGGCGAAAGTCCGGCCGACGTAGAGGAATTCGTCGTTGCGGCCGAGCACGGCGCCGTTGGCGCTCGGGAGTGCGGCCCAATCGGCTTGGACGGCGCGGTTCGGGTGGACCTTGCCGATCAGCGAACCGAAGTCGTTGGTGGCGTAGACGCTGCCGTCACGCGCGGTGGCCATGCCGTTGGCCGCGCTGAGGCCCGCGGCGAAGGGGGTGAGTGCGCCGGTGTCCGGGTCCATTTCTACGATGCCGGCCGGGCGCAGGGCGTCGCCGAGGAGGACGCGGGCGTCGGCGCCGTAGCCGACGAGGAGCGTCCCGCGTGGGGTCCAGGCCAGGGCTCCCGCGCCGCCGCTGGGGACGGTGGCGATCGGGACGGCGGGTGCTCCTGGGGCGTCGATTCGGTCGACGCGCCCGGATGCGGCGTCGGTGGTGAAGGCGCGGCCGCGGTCATCGACGGTCAGGCCTTCCAGCGCGCCGCCTACGGTGGCCGCCACCGAGGTCGATTGCCCGGCGCCGGGACACACCGCGGCCGCCTGGGCGGTGCCGGTCGCGAGAGTGGAGAACATCGCGGCCGAGACGATTGCCATACCCGCTGCGAGCGTCTTCATACGGCCCATCCCACCACAGGGCATGCACGCTCACCGGAGTTTTCGCAGTACGCGGCGATAGTGCGCCTGAATTCAGCTCCCGAACCGCGCCAGCACCGAGCTGGCCTCCTGCGAGGCCGTACCTTCCTCGGCGAGATGCGCCATCGCGGGCGCGATTTCCCGTCCGTGATGCGCCATCGCCTGCGCGTACAGCCGTCCCGCGCGGTACGACGAGCGCACCAGCGGCCCCGCCATCACACCGGCGAAGCCGATCTCCTCGGCCACCTTGGAATGCTCCACGAACTCTTCCGGCTTCACCCACCGGTCGACGGGGTGGTGGCGCGGGGAGGGGCGCAGGTATTGGGTGATGGTGAGGATGTCGCAGCCTGCTTCGTGCAGGTCGCGCATGGCCTGGGTGACCTCTTCCGGGGTTTCGCCCATGCCGAGGATCAGGTTGGACTTGGTGACCAGGCCGGCGTCGCGGGCGGCGGTCAGCACTTCCAGCGAACGCTCGTAGCGGAAGGCCGGGCGGATGCGCTTGAACACACGCGGCACGGTTTCCAGGTTGTGCGCCAGCACCTCGGGGCGCGAGGAGAAGACCTCGGCGAGCTGGTCGGGCTTGGCGTTGAAATCGGGGATCAGCAGTTCGACGCCGGTGTTGGGGTTCAACGCCTTGATGGCGCGCACGGTTTCGGCGTAGAGCCAGGCGCCGCCGTCGTCGAGGTCGTCACGGGCGACGCCGGTGATGGTGGAGTAGCGCAGGCCCATGGCCTGCACGCTCTCGGCGACACGGCGGGGCTCGTCGCGATCGAGGGCGGCGGGCTTGCCGGTGTCGATCTGGCAGAAATCGCAGCGGCGGGTGCACTGTTCACCACCGATGAGGAAGGTGGCCTCGCGGTCTTCCCAGCATTCGAAGATGTTCGGACAGCCGGCTTCTTCGCAGACGGTGTGCAGGCCTTCGCGTTTCACCAGGCCCTTGAGCTCGGAGTATTCGGGGCCCATGGTGGCGCGGGTACGGATCCACTTGGGCTTGCGCTCGATCGGGGTCTCCGCGTTGCGCGCCTCGATGCGCAGCAGCTTTCGGCCTGCCGGTGCTTGTGCTGAGGTCACGAGTTCGACCTTACGCCGGTGGGATCGGCCGACGCGCCTGCCGTATCCCCGGGTGTGAGATGTTCGATATCGTGCGGCTGAACGGGAATTTCTCCGTTCAACGCGGCAACAATCGCCTCGGCCACCAGCGGGCGCACCTCGTCGACGGTGACGTCGCGGCCGAGCTCACGCGAGAGCGTGGTGACGCCGGCATCGCGGATGCCGCACGGGATGATCGCGCTGAAGCCTTCCATCCCGGAATTGCAATTGAGCGAGATGCCGTGCAGGGCGACTCCGCGCTGCACCCGCACGCCGATGGCAGCGATCTTGCGCTCGGCGAGCGGGCCCGCGGCGGGCAGCCAGACCCCGGAGCGGCCCTCCACCCGGCCACACGTGACGCCGAGTCCGGTGCACACGGTGATCAGCGCTTCTTCCAGGCGGCGCACGTAATCGACGACGTCCACGGGTTCGGCGAGCCGGATGATCGGATAGCCGACCAGCTGCCCCGGCCCGTGCCAGGTGATCTTGCCGCCGCGGTCCACCTCGACCACCGGGCTGCCGTCGATGGGCAGATCCTCGGCTTCGGTGCGGCGGCCCGCGGTGAACACCGACGGGTGTTCCAGCAGCAGTAGATGGTCGGCGCCGAGTCCCTCGGCGCGCTGGGCGGCGATCTCGCGTTGGCGATCCCAGGCCTGGTGGTAGTCGATGAGTCCCAGGTTCTCGACGACGACGGGTGTGGTGTCGAAGCGAGCGGACCGGGTGACGGAGCGCGTGTGGTTCACGGTCACGACGTTACGCCAGTCGCTGCGGGCCGGATGCGGGCGTGTGGTCGGATGCCGACCACGACGCGGGGTCGCCCAGACCGATCGTCAACTGCATCAGCGTGAGGTCGAGCCACCGGCCGAACTTGATGCCGACCTGCGGCAGCACACCGACGGTGCGGAAGCCGAAACGCTCGTGCAGCGCGATCGAACCGGTGTTGCCCGCTTCGATGGCAGCGACCATCACGTGTACCTCACGTGATGCGCGCGCCCGGGCGATCAGCTCGGTGAGCAGCGCCGAGGCGATACCGCGGCGGTGGAAGCGGTCGGAGACGTACACCGAATTCTCCACGGTGTGCCGGTATCCGGATTTCGGCCGCCAGGTGCCGTAACTGGCGTAACCGGCGAGTTCGCCGTCGACCTCGGCGATCAGCACCGGACGTCCGGCGCCGGTGCGTTCACGCAACCAGGCGCGTCGGTCGTCGAGGCCGACGAGTTCCTCGTCCCAGATCGCGGTGGTTTCGGCGATGGCGCGGTTGTGGATGTCGAGGATCGCCAGCAGGTCGCCGTCGGTGGCGTCCCGGATGACGGTGGCGGCGCGGGTATCCAGCGTCATCGGTGATTACCTCCCACCGCCGCCGCCAGCGCCGCGCCGATGGTCGGGTGCTGGAACTGATAGCCCGCCGCCTCCAGGACGGTGGGAATCGCGCGCGGGCCGTGCAGGATTCCCTCTTGCGCGAATTCACCGAGCACCGCGCGCAACGCGAACGCGGGAACGACCATCGGCGTCGGCCGGTGCACCGCGCGGCCGAGGGCGCGATTGAACTCGGCATTGGTGACCGGCGCGGGGCCGACGGAGTTGACCGGCCCGGAGATGGCGTCGTTGTTCAGCGCGAACAGGATCGCGCCGATCTCGTCGTCCAGCGAGATCCACGGCGTGTACTGGCGGCCGTTGCCGAGCCGCCCGCCCAGCCCGAGCTGGTAGAGCGGCTTCAGCATGCCGAGCATGCCGCCGTTGCGGGCCAGCACCACCGCGCTGCGCAACAGCACGGTGCGGGTGCCCGCAGCACTGGCGGGCAGGGTCGCGGCTTCCCAGTCCCGGCACAGGGTGGCGAGGAAACCGGTTCCGGGCGGGGTGGATTCCTCCACCACCTTGTTGCCGGTGTCGCCGCCGTAGATGTGCACGCCGCTGGCATTGATCAGCACCGGCACCCCGGCGGAGGCGATGGCACCGGCCAGCACGTCGGTCGGAGTGATCCGGCTGTCGCGCAGCTCCTGCTTGTAGCTGCCGGTCCAGCGGCGGCTGCCGATGCTCGCACCACACAGGTTCACCACGGCATCGGCGCCGCGCAACGCCTGCTCGTCCAGATCGGCGCGGGCGGGATCCCACACGTACTCGTCCGCGGCGGCGGCCGGACGGCGCACCAAGCGGACGACCTGGTGCCCGTCGCGGCGCAAAGCCGCGACGAGCGCCGTCCCGATCAATCCGGACGAGCCGGCGATCACGACCTTCATGCGTGACCTTCCCGGTTACAGGCCGAGGTCAGCCTCGAACGCGGCCTCTTCGAGCCGATGCCGGATCGTGGTGAGGAAACGGCCCGCGTCGGCGCCGTCGATGAGGCGGTGATCGTAGGTCAGCGGCAGATAGCACATCGACCGCACGCCTATCGACTCGTTGCCGGTCTCGTCGGTGACCACGACCGGACGCTTGACGATCGCACCCGTGCCCAGCATGGCCGCCTGCGGCGGCACCAGGATCGGGGTGTCGAACAGCGCGCCCTGGCTGCCGATGTTGGTGATGGTGAAGGTGCCACCGGCCAGCTCATCGGGCTTGAGGCCACCGTTGCGGGCGCGGTCGGCGATATCGGCGATCGCACGCGCGAGGCCCGCCAGCGACAGGTCGCTGGCGTTGTGGATCACCGGGGAGAGCAGGCCCTGCTCGGTGTCCACGGCGATGCCCAGGTGCACCGCGGCGTGGTAGGTGATCTCCTTGGTGCCCTCGTCGTAGCTGGCGTTGACGTTCGGGTGCACACCCAGCGCCTCGACCACGGCCTTGGCGAAGAACGGCAGGAACGTCAGGTTGACGCCCTCGCGCTCCTTGAACGCGGCCTTGGCCTGCGCCCGCAGCGCCGCGATCTTGGTGACGTCGGCCTCGTGGACCTGGGTCAGCTGCGCGGTGGTCTGCAACGATTCCCGCGTCTTGGCCGCGGTGATCTGGCGGATCCGGTTGGCCTTCTGGGTGGTGCCGCGCAGGTGCGCCAGTTCCGGCTTCGCGGCGGCGGGGGCCTTCGCGGCCGGAGCGGCCTTGGCAGCGGGTGCGGCCGGAGCCGGGGCCGGGGCCTTCTTCGCCTCGGCGGCGGCGAGCACGTCCTGCTTGCGGATGCGGCCACCGACACCGGAACCGGTGAGGGTGGACAGGTCCACGCCGTTCTCCTCGGCCAGCTTGCGCACCAGCGGGGTGACGTACGGCGTCGCACCGTTGGCGGCGGGCGCGGGGGCCGTGGCGGCGGGAGCCTGGGCGGGCGCGGGCTGCGGAGCCGGGGCAGGCTGCGGAGCCGGCGCGGGCTTGGGCTCGGGGGCCGGTGCCGGGGCGGGAGCGGGAGCCGCGGCAGCCGGAGCAGGCTCGGGCTTCGGCTCGGGAGCCGGGGCGGGGGCCGGGGCCGGAGCGGGCGCGGCGGCGGGCGAACCGCTGCCGATGACGCCGAGCTGTCCGCCGACGGAGACGGTGTCGTCTTCCTGCGCGGTGATCTCCAACAGGGTGCCCGCGACCGGGGACGGGATCTCGGTGTCGACCTTGTCGGTGGAGACCTCGAGCAGCGGCTCGTCGACGGCGACCTCGTCACCGACGGCCTTGAGCCAGCGGGTGACGGTGCCCTCGGTGACGGATTCGCCGAGCTCGGGCATGTTCACCGGGGTGCCGGAAGCGGCGTCGCCGGAAGCCTGCGCGGCGGGTGCCGGGGCTTGTTCGGCAGGCGCCTGTTCGGCCGGAGCCGGGGTCTGTTCGGCGGGAGCCGGGGCCTGCGCGGCGGGTTCGGGTTCGGGGGCCGGTTCCGGGGCGGCGGCGGGCTCGGGGGCCTCGGCCGGTGCCGGTGCGGCGGCTTCGCCCGCATCGCTGATGATGCCGAGTTCGCCACCGACCTCGACGACATCATCTTCCTGGGCGACGATCTTCGACAGCACACCCGCCGTGGGGGACGGGATCTCGGTGTCGACCTTATCGGTGGAGACTTCGAGCAGCGGCTCGTCGACCTCGACCGTGTCTCCTTCCTGCTTCAGCCACCTGGTCACCGTTCCCTCGGTGACGCTCTCACCAAGAGCGGGCATCTGGACGGAGAAGGCCATGTCCGTTGACTCCTCTGACTGCTCGACGGGTCTACAACAGTTCGTACCCCGGTGGTAGCTCGCCGCGGGTCGTGGCGAATTACCGGCCACCGATCATTGTGCGTGACACAGGCATTGTGTGCCGCGCTCATCGATCAGCGCGTAGCTTCCGGGGGTCCGTGTGGTTCTTGTACCGGGAACCATCCTTGCACTTATGGGCACGCGACGTCGCAGAGGGCGTCCCTCAGCCGGGAACTGGCAATATGGACTTACCGGTAACAACGACGGTTCCGGCGGGGGATGAGGAGGTCAGCGCGCGTGGGTTTGCTCGATCGTTTCCGCCGGGGTGCGCGCAAGCAGGTGAAAGCTACTCGCGGGTACGGAAATGACGCCCGCTATCTGGCCGACTGGGTACGCACTCATACCGGCGTCGAGGGCTTCATCGAACCGAAGACGACGCTCACGGATGTGACCGTGGTACTGGTGGCCGCCGATGGTGAATGGACGCGCCGGGTCATCGGTGAGCGCGGCGCCCAGAATCTCGCCCGCGACCTGGGTATTCCCGTCTACGACGTGCACAAGACCGGATATCCGCAGCGGATGCGCGATTACGACGCGCGCCGCCGAATCGAACGCAAACGCCAGATCGAACGCGATCTCGAAGACCTGTAGAACGTCGCCGGACGCGGGGCCGTGACTCGCCGATCGAATTGCCTCTGCGGCAACCGACCGGGCTTGTCACCACGAAGCGCGGCGGCTGGCTACGTTGCGCCGGGCTGCGGGCGGCGCCGGATCATCGCATCTGGGTTGTCGCTCAGAGATGACCGCACCTGGCGGGGCGGCGTGACAGCAGCGAACGCCGCGCCCGCCAGGTGCCGACCACTACTCCGCGGCGATGTCTTCCAGCACGGCGATGAGCGTGCGGACCGGAACGCCGGTGCCGCCCTTACCGATGTAGCCGAACGGTCCGCCGGTGTTGTAGGCCGGGCCCGCGATATCGACGTGTGCCCACTGCACGCCTTCGGGCACGAACTCCTTCAGGAACAGCCCGGCCGCGAGCATGCCGCCCCAGCGGTGCGGGGTGACATTGGCCAGATCGGCGATCTTGGAGTTGAGGTCGGAGCGCAGCTCGGCGGGCAGCGGCATGGCCCAGCCGTTCTCGCCGACCTCGCGGGAGAGGCGGGCGACGCGATCGCGGAAATCCTCGGTGCCCATCACGCCCGGGGTGCGGGTGCCCAGCGCCACCATCTGCGCGCCGGTGAGGGTGGCGACGTCGATGAGGTAGTCCGGGTTGTCCTCGCCGGCGCGGACGATGGCGTCGGCCAGGATGAGCCTGCCCTCGGCGTCGGTGTTGATCACCTCGACGGTGGTGCCGCCGTACTGGGTGAGCACATCGCCGGGACGCTGGGCGGTGGCCGAGGGCATGTTCTCGGCCATCGGCACGGTCGCGGTGACGGTGATCGGCAGGCTCAGCCGCGCCGCGAGCAGCGCGGTGGCAACGACCGCGGCCGCGCCGGCCATGTCGGAGGTCATGTTCTCCATGTTCTGCGCGGGCTTGATGGAGATGCCGCCGGTGTCGAAGGTGATGCCCTTACCGACCAGTGCGACCTTCTTCGGGCCGCCCTCGTAGGTAAGCCGCACCAGGCGCGGCGGGCGCGAGGAGCCCTTGCCGACGCCGATGATGCCGCCGTAACCGCCCGCCTCCAAAGCCTTCTCGTCGAGCACCTCGACTTCGAGCCCGGCGGCTTCGGCCAGCACCTGGGCGCGCGCGGCGAACTCGGCGGGGTAGAGGTGGCTGGGCGGGGTGTTGACGAAATCGCGTGCGGTGGCGACGGCTTCGGCCACCAGCTGCGCGCGCAACAGCTCGGTGATGCCGAAACCCGGCTCCGGCACCAGTAGTTCGACGCGCACCACCGGGCGCTCGTCGGGCTTGGGGGCCGTCTTCTCCGAGCGGAACGGGGTGAACGAGTAGGCGCCCAGGTAGAAGCCCTCCGCCGCGGCGGCCAGGTCGAGCCCCGACAGCGTGGTCGACACCAGTTCGGTGCCCGTCAGCGAACGTGCGGCGACGCCGGCCGAGCGGCGGATCTGCTCGGCGTCGAGCTTGTCGGGGCTGCCGAGACCGACGGCGAGCACGCTGGTGACGCGGTCGAGCGCGGCGGGTGCGGGAATCCGGGTCAGCTCCTCGGCCTTGCCTTTGGCGCCGACAGCGCCGAGCTGGTCGAGCAATTCCGCACGCACTTCGGGACCGAGCACGTCACTGAACAGGTCCTCGGGCACGATGGCCGGGCCGTCCTCGGAGGACGTCAGTCCGATGACGAGCACATCGGTGTCGGGGCCGATGGATTCGGTGCGATGCAGTTCGGGGCCCAGCGGGCGATCAGCGACAGCGGTCATGGCCTCAGGCTAATCGCGGCGCGCCGATCGGCGAGTGCGACCTCGGGCGAACGCGCGGCAGACCGGGTGCTCGGCCTGGATGATCAGCGCGCGGGGTCTCGCCGGTAGCGGGCGGCGACGCCGTCGAGCAGCAGATCGATGCCCGCGTCGATGACTCCGTCGAAATCGATCTCGGGTGGTCCGGTGTTGCCGAACAGTTTGCGCATCACCGGACGCGCGGACGGATCGAGCAGCTCGGCCAGTTGGGCCAGTACCTGCTCGCCGGGGTGGAGGTCCGGGTCGAGCGCGCGTTCCACATACTCCGCGCTCCACATCAGCGCGATGCCCTGCACCAGGCCGGACAGGGTGAGGTAGATCGACAGCGTCTCGGTCGGGGTCATGGTCGGCTGGTCCAGCGCGCTGAAGGTGCGCTCGAGCATGTCGAACAGGGCAGGACCGACCGGCGGCCTGGTGCGTGCCAGCACCGAGAGCAACCACGGATGCCGCTGGTAGAGCTGCCATTCCTGGCGTGCTTCGTAGGCGACGCGGTCGCGCCATCCGGTCAGCTCCGGTGGCGGCGGCGGTACTTCGGCGAGGACCAGTTCGGCCATCGCGGCCAGCAGCGCGTCGCGGTCGGCGTAGTGGCGGTAGAGGGCCGCGGTGGCGACGCCGAGTTCGCCGGCCAGCCGCCGCGTGGACAGGCCGTCCAGGCCGAGCCGGTCGGCCAGCTCGACGGCGGTGCGGGCGATGGTGACGGCGGTGAGGGCGCCGGTGGCGCGGCGGCGAACAGGTGCGGCGCGATGCGCGGGAGTGAGGGCGTCGCGGCGGGCGCGGTAGGCGCGGGCCTGGCAGGAGCGTGAGCAGTAGCGGCGGCGGCGACCACGGACCGGATGAGCGAGGGGGTGTCCACAGGTCACGCACGTGTCCGAGGGGACGCCGTCGGCGTGTTCGGTGGTCGCCGCCGGGCCGGTGCTCAAGGCCGCCATTTCATCACAGTAAGCAGTGTGACGAAACGATGGCAAGGGCATTGTCGCCGCTTTACTTTGGCAGCAAACAGACACTGTTCACACTGGGAGGAAACAGCCATGGGTGACACGCTGACTGTGCGTCGGGCGACCGAGGCGGATCGGGATCCGGTGATCGAGGCGTTCGGCAAATGCTCGGACGAGGCGGTGACGGCCTGGGTGCTGGAGGGGCATCCGATCGAACCGTTCATCGACCAGCACGTGCCGATGATCATCGACCGCGGCCTGAAAGAGGACGAGATCTGGATCGCCGGTGCCGCCGACGCCATCTGGGCGGTGTCGATCTGGCAGCACGTCACGTCGATGGATCGGTTCGTGGCCGAGGCAGCGGAGGCGCGGGCCATGCGGCAGCAGGCGCCGGAGCTCAGCGTCGCCCGCCGGCTGGAGACGCTGACGGCCCTGCTCGCCGCCGAGCATCCGCGGGAATTCCCGCATCGGTATCTCCAGGTGATCGTCACCGTGCCGGAGCATCGCGGTAAGGGTGCGGGCGCGGCGATCCTCGGCGATCGGCTGAAGGTCTACACCGAACAGCAGGTGCCGGCCTTCCTCGAAGCCAGCACCGAACCCTCCTCGCGGCTGTACGCGCGGTGCGGATTCGAGGCCACCGGGAAGAGGCATCCGCTCCCGGAAAACGGGCCGACGCTGATTCCGATGTGGTTCCGGCCCTGATCTGATGCTCCGACGCCCACGGCCGGTCATCGCCTGATCGTGATGCCGCACGCGAGGTTCGATCCGGCCGAGTCGGCGCCGGGTGTGAAACGGCACCCGTGCGCCGGATCCGGCCGCGACCGACGGGCCGGGCGGGGCACGCGTCGCGGCGGGTTAAGCTCGCCGGGTGAGCGACGCTGACCTGCTGCAAGGGCCGATTCATGATCTCCACGTCGAACTCGGCGCGAGTTTCGCGCCGTTCGGCGGGTGGGAGATGCCGGTGTCGTACGCGGGCACCGTCGCCGAACATCAGGCGGTGCGGACCGCGGTCGGGCTGTTCGACGTCAGTCATCTGGGCAAGGCGACGGTGCGCGGGCCGGGCGCCGCGGAGTTCGTCAACGCGACGCTGACCAACGATCTGGGACGAATCCGTCCGGGCAAGGCGCAGTACACCCTGTGCTGCACCGAGGACGGCGGTGTCATCGACGATCTGATCGCCTACTACGTCGCCGACGATGAGATCTTCCTCGTGCCCAATGCCGCCAACACCGCGGCCGTCGTCGCCGAAATGCGGAAGGTCGCCCCCGAGGCGATCACCGTGACCGACGAGCACCGCGACTACGCCGTGTTCGCGGTGCAGGGCCCACGCTCCACCGAGGTCCTCACCGCGCTCGGCCTGCCCACCGACCTCGAATACATGGCCTACGCCGACGCCGAATGGGACTCACGGCCCGTGCGGGTCTGCCGCACCGGCTACACCGGCGAACACGGCTACGAGCTGCTGCCGCGGTGGGCCGACGCGGAGCCGCTGTTCCGGGCCCTGGTGCGCGAGGTGCAGGCCGCGGGTGGTCAGGTCGCCGGGCTGGGCGCGCGCGACACCCTGCGCACCGAGATGGGGTACCCGCTGCACGGGCACGAACTGTCCACCGAGATCAGCCCGGTGCAGGCGCGGGTCGGCTGGGCGGTCGGCTGGAAGAAACCGCGGTTCTGGGGCAAGGCCGCGCTGGAGCAGGAGAAGGCGGCCGGGCCGAAGCGAATCCTGTTGGGGCTGAAGGCACTCGACCGCGGAGTGCTGCGGCAAGGGCAGCAGGTGCTGCTCGGCGACGACGTCGTAGGCGAGACCACCTCGGGAACCTTCTCGCCGTCGCTAAAGGTGGGCATCGCGCTCGCTCTGCTCGACACCGAGGCCGCGCTCGAACCGGGTGCCGAGGTCGAGGTGGATGTGCGTGGGCGCAGGCTGCGGTGTGCGGTCGTGCGGCCGCCGTTCGTCGAAGTCAAGGCGAAATAGCCGGCACCGCGTCGCTGCGGGAAAGCGCAAACAAACGCGCCGAAAAGCGGCGAAACCTCGACCGATAAGATCGCGGTATGACCGCTGCTGCACAGTTCACCCGTATTCCGCATCCGGCTCCGCTTCCGGAGCAGCGGGTACAGGAGATACTGACGGCACCGGGCTTCGGCAGGTACTTCACCGATCACATGGTCTCCATCGACTACACCGAGGCCGAAGGCTGGACCAACGCCCGCGTCGAGCCCTACGGGCCGCTGTCGATGGACCCGGCGACCATGGTGTTCCACTACGGCCAGGCCATCTTCGAGGGGTTGAAGGCCTACCGTCAGCCCGACGGCGGCGTCTCCTGCTTCCGGATCGACGCCAACGCGGCCCGCTTCCGCCGCTCGGCACGCCGGATGGCGATGGCGGAACTGCCCGATGAGCTGTTCATCGAATCGGTGCGCCAGCTGCTCGCGGTCGACGAGCGCTGGGTGCCCGCGGCCGGCGGCGAGGAATCGCTGTATCTGCGGCCGTTCATGTTCGCCACCGAGTCCGGCCTCGGCGTCAAGCCCGCCTCGGCCTACAAGTACCTGCTGCTCGGCTCGCCCGCCGGCGCCTACTTCCCGCGCGGTGTGAAGCCGGTGCGGGTGTGGCTGTCCACCGAATACGTGCGCGCCGCGCCCGGCGGCACCGGCGAGGCGAAGGTGGCGGGCAACTACGCGGCCTCGCTGCTGGCCCAGGCCGAGGCCACCGAGAAGGGCTGCGACCAGGTGGTGTGGCTGGATGCCTGCGAGCGCCGCTACGTCGAGGAGATGGGCACCAACAACCTGTTCTTCGTCTTCGGGTCCGGCTCCGAGGCTCGCCTGGTGACCCCGGAACTGTCGGGATCGCTGCTGCCCGGCATCACCCGCGACTCGCTGCTCACCCTGGCCGCCGACTCCGGCTACCAGGTCGAAGAGCGCAAGATCTCAGTGGAGGAATGGCGTAAGGGCGCCGAATCCGGTGAGATCACCGAGGTTTTCGCCTGCGGCACCGCCGCCGTCATCACGCCGGTCGGCTGGGTGCGTTCCGGCGACGAGGAGTTCGCTATCGGCGGCGGCGAGCCCGGCGAGGTCACCATGGCGCTGCGCGAGACCCTCACCGGAATCCAGCGCGGAACCTTCGCCGACATTCACCAGTGGATGCGCCGTCTGTGATGGTGTCGGCTGTCCGTCTGTGACGGTGTTGGCCAGCCGCCTAGTGGCGGTCTTGGCCAGCCGCCTAGTGGCGGTGTCGGCCAGGCGTCTGTGACGGTCCCCTGATTCCGGCCGGCCGACTGTGGCCGGCAGCGGCCGGAGGGCGGATTCGGTGGGTCAGCCGGGCATGAGTGCCTGCCACTCGGCCAGCGACGTCGGCCGCAACACGTAGTTGTTGGCGCGGATCGTGTCCAGCGAGGCGTTCGGATCCTGGCTGTACCAGTGGCCGGGATAGACCGTGGGATTACCGTCCAGTTCGGACAGGTAGCGCAGGCTGCGGAACATCGCCTCGGAATCGCCGCCGGGGAAGTCGGTGCGCCCGCAGCCGTCGACGAACAACGTGTCGCCGGCGATGAGCCGGTTGTCGAACAGGAAGCACTGGCTGCCGGGCGTGTGGCCGGGGGTGTGCAGCAACTCGATGTCGAACGCGCCGACACTCACCTTGTCGCCGTGGTCGTGGCCGGTGAGCTCGCTGGGCGCGATCCCGGTAACGTTGGCGACCCAGGGTAATTCCTGATTGTTGACATGCACTGCGACGCTGGTCTTTTCGAGTAACTCACGCACCCCGCGCAGGGTGAAGCCGAGCATGGTGCCACCGACGTGATCGGGGTGATGGTGGGTCGCGAGCACCCCGGTCAGCCGCAGTCCGTCATTCTCGGCGATGTCGGCCAGCTCACCGGCGGCATACGCCGGATCGACCACCACGCACTCACCGGTCTCCCGGTCGCCGATCAGATAGGCGAAATTGCGCATCTGTGTCGCGATGGGATCACCGACGGCGAAATCCCGTCCGGACAACAGCTGACGAAAGTACAGGCGCTCGGCTGACATACCGTCACTGTAGGGCCATGGGTACCGGCGGTGTCGGGTCAGCTGGCCGATTCGACACCGTACGACTCACCGGATTGCAGATTCGCCCAGGTGGGGCGCCCACCGGTGACTGGGACGGTTGCTGGCGGAGTTGCCGGGAGCGCTTACGGAGTTGCCGGGCAGTGAGTTCGCGCGGCTGCCGGGCGGAACTACCTTTCGCCCACCTCTGAGCGACAAGACGATCCGGCTGTCGCTCAGAGGTGGGCGAACGTGACCTCTCCGGGCGGCAGGCTCGACGAACCTGTCGGACCCCACGGGCACACTGGGCGTATGGGCGGGGAGGAATTCTGCACGATCGCGGGAATCGAGCTGCGATACGTGCTGACGTGGGCCATGTTCACGGCCGGGCACCCGGTTACCGTTGCCGAGCTCACGGGCGATCTGGAACGAGCGGGATTCCGGGTGCGCGGACGGTCGTCGAAGACGGTGTCGGACGCGCTGCGCTGGGAAATCCAGCGCGGGCGTGTCGTGCGCTGTGGACGGGGGGTCTACCGACCGGGGCGGATGCCGCGCCAGACGGCGGCCCGCATCCGCGACCGCGTGTGCCGGTTGCGTGCGGCTGCGGCCCGGACGGATCAGTGGCCGAAGGAGAAGCCGAGTGCGGTGAGTGCGGTGGTGGTCTCGACGATGGCGCCGAGCAGGTCCCCGGACAGTCCGCCGAACCTGTGTACACAGTGCCGGGCCGTCATCAGCGAGACGACCATGGCGACGATGATGACGCTCGGTCCAAGCCAACGATGGTCCGGCACCGCGAAGAATCCGGCCGCCACGGCGGCGAGCCCCCACGCGCCCACGACGACGGGCGATTGGGTGCCCGCAACAAGCGCGCCGAACCCGGTGCCCGGAGCTGCGGTGATGCCGCGGCGGCACGCGACGACCACGGCGACCCGAGCTACCGCCACCGCCAGCGCAACCGCGAACCACCGGCTCGACTCGGCCAGTGCTGCGAACGAAAACCCCTGCAGTCCAATGGCGAACACGATGGCGGCGACGCCGAAGGGGCCGGCGCTGCCGCTCTTCATGATTTCTCGGGCTCGTTCCGGCGGGCCGTAGCTGCCGAGGCCGTCGGCGGTGTCGGCGAGGCCGTCGAGGTGCATGCCGCGGGTGGCCAGCGCGAGCAGGCCGACGGCCACCAGGCCCGCGATCGCGCTGCTCGCGCCTGCTGCCGTGAGCAGCCACAGTGCGCCGGCCGCGAGCAGGCCGAGCACCAGGCCGACGACGGGCGCCCAGGCGATGGCGATGCCCGCGCTTTTCCGGTCGACGGTGTCCGGCCCTCGCACCGGGAGCACCGTCAGCCAGGAGAAGGCCAGGCGCGGTCCGATCACGGGGCCGGCTCCGCCGGTGCCGGCATGGTGACCGGGTCGCGGTGCGCTGCATGGGCGAATCTGCGCGGCGGCGTGTGCTCTCGCGGCTTCCCCATCATTTGTGCAGGTCGACGGCCGGCGCAGCCTCCGAGGTACTGACGCCCGCTTCGTCGAAGGTCGCCATGTCGGCGAGGGTGGCGACGGCGGCGCGCAGGATCGGCAGGGCGGTGAGGGCGCCCGAGCCTTCGCCGAGACGCATCTCGAGATCGATCAGCGGCTCCAGGCGCAGGTTGGTGAGGGCCAGGGCGTGGGCGGGTTCGGTGGAGCGGTGCCCGGCCAGCCACCAGTCGCGGGCGCCCGCGGCGAGGTCTTCGGCGACCAGCGCGGCGGCGGTGACGACGAGCCCGTCCAGGATGACGGGGGTGCGGCGGACAGCGGCCTGGGCCAGGAAACCCGCCATGGCGGCGATATCGGCGCCCGAGGCGACCCGCAGCAGGTCGACCGGATCCTTGGCGACCGGGCGGGCGCGGCGCATGGCATCGCGGATGGCGGCGACCTTGCGGATCCAGCCCGCGTCGTCGACGCCGGTGCCGCGGCCGACCGCCGCCACCGGTTCGGTGTTGGTGAGGGTCGCGATCAGCACGGTGGCCGGTGTGGTGTTGCCGATGCCCATATCGCCGGCGATGAGTAGGTCGGCGCCCGCATCGATCTCCTCGTCGGCGATGGCGCGGCCCGCGGCCAGTGCGGCGGTGACCTCGTCGGCGGTGAGCGCGTCCTCGCGGTCGATGCTGCCGCTGCCGCGGCGGACCTTGTGCTGGGAGATGCCGGGATCGGTGTCGGCGTCCACCGCCATGTCGACCACCCGCACCGTCGCGTCGGCCACCCGCGCCACCGCGTTCACCGCGGCGCCGCCGCCGAGGAAATTGGCGACCATCTGCGCGGTCACCTCGCTCGGATACGCCGAAACACCCTGGCGGGCGATGCCGTGATCACCGGCGAACACCACCACCCGCGCGCGTTCGAACTGCTTCGGCGGGCACACGCCCTGACAGGCGGCGACCCAATTGCCCAGGGTCTCCAACCGTCCCAGCGCCCCACCGGGCTTGGTCAGCCGGGTCTGCCGCAGCTGCGCCGCCGCCAACACCTGCGCGTCCGGCGCCGCAACCACTCCGAATCCCTGTTCCACTGTGCCGAGCTCCTCCGGTCGCGCATCCATCCTGCGCACCATCTTGCCCGGCGATGATCATCGGTCACCGGCCACCCGGTGCGGCGCGGACCCGAGGGCTGGTGGGGCGACGATGCCGGGTCTGCCCGACGCGACCACCCGGTGTACGGGAACTCGCGCGGCGAGGCTGCGGACGGCCGCGCTCCGTCGTAGTCAGCCGCGCTCCGTCGTAGCCAAGAGCCGCGCACGAACGCAGTCTCGACTCGAGCGCAGAGTCAGACGCGACCACCGGACTCTCTGTCTCAGCCCAGCCGCAGCGGGAGCCCCGCGACGATGAGGACGGCTTCGTCGCACACCTGGGCGAGGCGCTGGTTGAGGGTGCCGATCTCGTCGCGGAACAGGCGGCCGGAGCGGGTGGCGGGGATGACGCCCATGCCGACCTCGGGGGTGACGATGACGAGGTGGTCTTCGTAGGCGGCGACGGCGGCGACGAGGGCGTCGGTGTCGGGGGAGACGGTGCCGCGCGGTTCGTCCCAGGCGTCGCGGGCGTCGATGCGTGCGGTGAGCCAGGTGCCGAGGTCGTCGATCAGCGTCGCGCCGGGGAAGGGATCGGCGAGAATCGTTGCGGTGTCGGCGTTCTCGACGGTCTCCCAGTCGACGGGGCGGCGCTCGCGATGTTTGGCGATGCGTTCGGCGAAATCGACGTCGGCGGGGTCGGGGGTAGCCGTGGCGATATAGCGGACCGCACCACCTGCGACCAGCGATTCCGCATATGCCGACTTCCCCGATCGCGCGCCGCCGAGCACGAGCGTGCGGCGTGCGGGAGTCGGTTGCGGGGTGGACGACACCCGTGCACGCTACCAACCTGACTGTCGGTGAGATGACGCCGAGCGCCGCTCGGTAGGCCCGCTGCTATCACGGGCTCAGCGGTCCTGTGATGCTCGACCGCCCCCCGGACCGCTGCTCCTCCGCGTCATGCGCGGGCAAACCAGGTTGCTGCCTGGACGCGAGCGTGGAACCCGTCACCTCGGCGACGGGGCTGCTGATACTGCGGTAGTCCCGGCAGCGGCGCACCCGCCGCCGCAGCGCTCGGCGCGCTACCGTGTCCCACCACCGAACCGGCGGCGGTACTCGGTCGGCGCGATGCCGACCACACGCTGGAAGTGGTGGCGCAGCAACGCTGCCGACCCGAATCCGGCGCGCGAGGCGATCTGCTCGAGCCCGAGGTCGGTGTCTTCCAGGAGGTGTTCGGCGAGCTGCACGCGCTGGGTCGTCAACCATTTGACCGGGGTGGTGCCGGTTTCGGCGGCGAAGCGCCGGGCGAAGGTGCGGGTCGACATGGTCGCGCGGGCGGCGAGGGATTCCACGGTGTGCGGGAGGTCGAGGTTTTCCTGCATCCATTCCAGCGTCGCGCGCAGGCTGTCGGAGGCGCAGTCGGGGACCGGGCGTTCGATGAATTGGCGCTGGCCGCCGTCGCGTTGGGGTGGGACCACCATGCGGCGGGCGATGCCGTTGGCGGCGGCGCTGCCGATTTCGCGGCGCACCAGATGCAGGCAGGCGTCGATGCCGGCGGCGGTGCCGGCGCTGGTGATTAGATTGCCTTCGTCGACGAACAGCACGTCCGGGTCGACGGTCGCCTCCGGGAATTGTGCGGCGAGCTGGTCGACGTGGCGCCAGTGCGTGGTGCATTTGCGTCCGTCGAGCAAACCCGCGGCACCCGCCAGGAAGGCGCCGGAGCAGACGGTGAGCACGATGGCCCCGGCCTCGGCGGCCGCACGCACGGCGTCGACGACGGCAGGGTCGTGGTGTGTGGTGGCGGGAAAGGCGGGAATGGCCACTAGATCGGCGGCGGCGAGTTCGCCGAGCCCGTACTCCGGCGTGACGGTGATGCCCGGCGAGGTGGCCGGCAGTGGACGCCCGGGTTCGCGCCCGCACACCCGGAAGTCGAATCCGGGCAGGCCGTCGGCGGTGCGGTCGAGGCCGAAGACCTCGCAGATCACACCGAACTCGAACATGGCCAGCCGGTCGGACAAGACGACGGCGACCTTCGACAGCATGCCGACAGTCTATCTGGCCGAATATTGACGAAGGATGTCAGAACAGCCACTTTCGGCGGTATATCACCGGGCGAACAATTACTGCCATGATCGGTTTGGTGATAACCCTGGTAGCGCTGGCGGCATTCGTGGCGGCGATCGGCTGGCTCGGTTTCGGCCGCGTCGGTTCGACGGACATCATCGATCGCGACGTCGAGCGGGCGCGCGCCGAACTATTGGCAATGCGGTCCCGTGCGCCGCACCACTGATCGCGGCCGACCGGCAAGTTTCGCCGCGCGGTCGGCGCCGCTGCGCTGGACGACAGGGCGATTTTCCGTCAGTGGCCGGATGGTTGTCGCTGAGAGGGAATCGCGCGGGGGCGTGGCGCCGGCGGTTGGATCGTCGCCGCGTGACCGCGGACCTCGCTCACCCGAACTGTGCGGGAGCGAACTGTGCGGGAGTGCGCGAAACCTCAGACCGCGTCGCCCGGACCCACCCGCGGCTTCGGCGCCCGCATCTTGCGGATCTGCGAGGCGCGCACGAACGCGTACCACCCGAGCCGGAAACCGGTGTCGGTGGAATCGGGGAACCGCTCGCGAACCCGGTTGTTGACGATGCGGCCGAGCATCACGCCCTCGATGGCCATGAACAGCATCATGACCAGCATGGCCAACGTCACGATCGATTGCAGCGCGGGTGCGGCGAACATCGACAGGATCAGCACCAGCGCCATCGGCATGAACAGGCCGACGAGGTTGCGGCGGGCGTCGACGATATCGCGGACGAACGCGCGCACCGGGCCCTGATCGCGCGGCAGCAGATACTTGTCCTCGCCGGCCAGCATGCGGGCACGCCGGTCCTGGGCGGCGGCGCGGCGCTCGGCCGCGGCGGTCTTGCGCTCGGCCTTGTTGCCCCTGGTGGCTTTGCGCCGGGCACGGGCCTCTTTCGCGGTGAGCGGGGCCGGCGCGACCGGCCCGCGACGCCTGCCTTCGGCGTCACGACGTTTCGGGGTGGGACGGCCCTTACCCGCGGTGGCGGTGGCGGCCTGCCGCGCGGAACTCGCGGCGGGATCGCCGTCCGCGGTCGTGCGGTCGGCGGGCTCGTCGGTGGTGCTGGAGTCGCCGCGGCGGAACAATTTCACAGCAACCAGGCTATTCGATATATGCCACGGCCGGAAATGCGGTCTGCCCGACACACGTGGGCGGGGTCACCTGGGTCGAGTCCAGCGCGGACGGAGAAGGTGGCAAGATGGGAATAGCAGCCCGCCCGGTGGTGTTGACTCCCGACGAGCCGTGCGCTGTTCACGGGATGACCACAGCTGTCCTTAGGAGAGTTCATGACAGTGCAGAACGAGACCGAAGTCCACGGTGTGACGCTCACCGACGCAGCCGCCGCGAAGGCGAAGGCGCTGCTGGACCAGGAGGGTCGTGACGACCTGGCACTGCGGATCGCCGTGCAGCCCGGTGGTTGCGCGGGCCTGCGCTACCAGCTGTTCTTCGACGACCGTTCGCTCGACGGTGACCTGACCGTCGATTTCGGTGGCGTCACCCTCGCGGTCGACCGGATGAGTGCCCCGTACGTGCAGGGCGCCTCGATCGACTTCGTCGACACGATCGAGAAGCAGGGTTTCACCATCGACAACCCGAACGCCACCGGCTCCTGCGCCTGCGGCGATTCGTTCAACTGATCTCAGTTGTTCCTTCAACGGACACGTAGTTGATACGGTGAAGACCCGGACTCCGGTCCTGGTCTTCGCCTTTTGCCGCCTTCAGAGGGGTTCAGCTACGTGTCCATTGCCGTATCCGCGTCCATTGCGACCGACCATCTCATGCGCTTTCCCGGGCGGTTCGCCGACGTCCTGCTGGCCGATCAGCTCGACCATGTGTCGCTGAGCTTCCTCGTCGACGATCTGGTGATCCGTCGCGGTGGAGTCGGCGGCAATATCGCCTATGCCATGGGTCTGCTCGGCCGCAACCCGCTGCTCCTCGGCGCTGTCGGCGCCGATTTCGCCGAGTACCGGCAGTGGCTGGAATCCCACGGTGTCGACTGCTCGGCGGTGCGGGTCTCCGATTCCGCGCACACCGCGCGCTTCGTCTGCACCACCGACGAGGACATGGCCCAGATCGCCTCGTTCTACCCGGGCGCGATGAGCGAGGCCCGCGACATCTCCATCGCCGGCCTGGTCGAGGACCGCACGCTCGACCTGGTGCTGGTCGGCGCGAACGACCCCGAGGCGATGCTGCGGCACACCGCCGAATGCCGTGAACTCGACATTCCCTTCGCCGCGGACCCCTCCCAGCAGCTGGCCCGCCTCGACGGCGACCAGACCGTCCAGCTCATCGACGGCGCCGCCTACCTGTTCACCAACGAATACGAGTGGGGCCTGCTCAAGCAGAAGTCCGGGCTCACCGAGGAGGAAGTGGCCTCCCGCGTGGGCATCCGGGTCACCACCCTCGGCAAGAACGGCGTGGTCGTGGTCGACCGCGACGGCTCCGAGGTCCGGGTCGGTGTGGTGCCGGAGAACGCCAAGGTCGACCCGACCGGTGTCGGCGACGCCTTCCGCGCCGGCTTCCTCACCGGCCACACCGCCGGTCTGAGCCTCGAGCGCGCCGCGCAGCTGGGTTCGCTGGTGGCGGTGCTGGTGCTGGAGACCGTCGGCACCCAGGAGTGGACCCTGGACCCCGACGACGCCCTCAAGCGCCTGACCCAGGCTTATGGGCCCGAAGCGGCCGCCGAGCTCGAGCCGCTGCTGCGCTGAGGTTCTGCTCATGCGTGCGTAGGCGCTCCGCGAGGTCGAGCCGCCGATTTTCGCCTGAGTGGTGCCGGCGCCAGCTCGAAGCACCTCCGCACGGTGCCGCTCCTGCCCGGTGGGGCGTCGGACTCGCTCATCGCTTCGGCGGTGAGCGCCGTCCGGCCCGAGCTCCCGACAAACGAGTGCCGCGCCCGGGATCAGAATGTCTCGATCTCAAACCTACGAGTGCCCCGCTCGCCAGAGCGGGGCACTCGTTCATGGAGAGACCTACAGCGACACCGGGTACGTCGGCTCCTGGATCTCCGGCTTGATCCGGTCCTCGACGAAGATCCCGTGCCACACCATGAACACCAGCAGCGTCCAGAGCCTGCGGCTGTGATCGGAAGTGCCGGCTCGATGCGCTTCGAGCATCGCGGTGATCGCGGCCTTGTCCAGCAGGTGATCGGTCTGCGATTCGGCGATCTGCTGCCGGGCCCAATCGTAGAGTTCGGTGCCGCGCAGCCAATGCCGCAGCGGCACAGGGAAACCCAGCTTGGCGCGGTGCAGCACATGCGCGGGCACGATGCCTTCGAGGGCCTGGCGCAGCGCGTACTTGGTGGTGTCCTTGGTGATCTTCTGCTCGAACGGGATCTGCTCGGCGACCGCGAAGACCTCCGGATCCAGGAACGGCACGCGCAGTTCCAGCGAATTCGCCATCGTCATCTTGTCGGCCTTGACCAGGATGTCGCCGCGCAACCAGGTGAACAGGTCCAGGTGCTGCATCCGCGCCACCGGATCCCAGCCGCGCGATTTCGCGTAGATCGGGGCGGTGACGTCCTGATGAGTCCACTCGGGCCGGAAATCGCGCAGCACCGCGCGCAATTGGGCGTCGTTGAAGCTGCGGGCATTGCCGTAGTAGCGCTCTTCCAGCGTCAGCGAGCCGCGGTGCAGCAGGCTCTTGCCCCGGGTGCCTTCCGGAATCCGGTCCGACAGCTTGCCCGCGAGCCTGCGCAGACCCCGCGGCAGCCGCTCGAACGGCTTCAGCGACAACGGTTCCCGGTAGATGGTGTAGCCGCCGAACAGCTCGTCGGCGCCCTCACCGGAGAGCACCACCTTGACGTGCTTGCGGGCTTCCTTGGCCACGAAATACAGCGGCACCAGCGCCGGGTCGGCCACCGGATCGTCGAGGTACCAGACGATTTCGGGGATGGCGGCGGCGAACTCGGCGGGGGAGACCACCTTGACGATATGGCGGGCCCCGATCGCGGCGGCGCTCTCGGCGGCGACGTCGACCTCCGAATAGCCCTCCCGCTCGAACCCGGTGGTAAAGGTGATCAGGTTCGGGTTGTGCCGCATGGCCAGCGCGGCGATCGCGGTGGAGTCGATGCCGCCGGACAGGAACGAACCGACGGTCACATCGGCGCGCATATGCTTGGCGACCGAGTCCTCCAGCGCCGCGGCGATCTCCCGGTAGCGGGCCTGCTCGGACCCGGCCGCGAACGGCTTGACCCGGAACCGCGGCTCGAAGTAGCGGACGGTCTTCGGCTCCTCGCCGGGCTGGACCATCGCGTAACTACCGGACTCGAGCCTGCGGATGCCGGCGTGCAGCGTCTCCGGCTCGGGCACGTATTGCAGCACCGTGTAGTGCTCGAGCGCGCGCGAATCCAGCTCCTCGCCGGCGCCGATCGCGGGCAGCAGCTCCAGCAGGCTCTTCTTCTCGCTGCTGAACGCGGTGCCGCCGGGGCCGGTGGCCAGGAACAGCGGCTTGATGCCGAACGGGTCGCGGGCCAGGAACAGCTGCTCGGTCTCGGTATCCCAGATCGCGAAGGCGAACATGCCGCGCAACCTGCGCACCGCGTCCGGGCCCCAATAGTGGAAGGCCGCGACGATGGACTCGCTGTCGCCCTCGGTGGCGAACATGGCGCCGTCGGGGAACTCGGCCGCGTGCTCGCGCGCCAGCTCCTCGCGCAGCTCCAGATAGTTGTAGATCTCACCGTTGAAGGTGAGGGCATAACGCTGCGGGTTGTCGGCCGGGCCCCAGCGCAGCGGCTGATGCGAATGCTCGATATCGATGATCGACAGTCGGTTGAAACCAAAGATCACATGCTCGTCATGCCAGGTCCCGCGCTCGTCCGGGCCGCGGTGGCGACCGCAGTGCAGGGCGTCGTACACCTGCTCCACCGTGTCGGGCGCTGCTTTGTCAGACGTCAGAAATCCGAGCAGTCCACACACGGCGTCGGCAACCTCTTTCCTGCGGTCGGTGCCGCGCCGATCCGGTTCGCGCGCGGCGGAGAACTCCCTGGCGAAAATCTAGTGACCGAGTATGCCCCACTCGACGGCCGATCGCCTTGTTCAGGGGCCGGAACCAGACGGCGCCGACGGCGAGAATCGGCCGGACCCATGGCGGAGTCGGCGGACGGTCCGCTGCCGCGAACGGCGATCGCACGCCCTGGTTCGACCGCCGGTCGCGTCCACCTCCAGACCGGGCGGACGGCCACGTGCTGGGCGGATGGGGTCACGGCCGCGGATGCGTACCGCACCACGGAGTGTCGAAGCCGACCCGACGCGGAACCAAGACCAGGTTTGGTCTACGCTGCGTAGTACTCGGGCCGTCCCGTGGTGCTCCGTGCGCGAAAGCGCCGGTATCCGCGGTGAGGTTCGGACAAGCTGTTGACGTGCCGTCCCCAGCGGACGGTGCAGTGTCGGAATGTGTGGCGACCAGGAAGGCGTGAGCGTGGCGCACAAGGCGAGCGACGAGATCGGGGCACACCCCGCCCGGGGGCGGCAGGGCCGTGTCCTTCGGCGGGCCGGGCTGGCGGTGTCCTTGGGGATCACCGCGATGCTCGTCTCGGGCTGCTCGATCGACAATGTCTGGCTGCGGTTCGGCTGGCCATCGGGCATCACGCCGCAGGCCACCCGCATGCGTGAGCTGTGGACCTGGTCGGTCGTCGCCGCCCTCCTGATGGGTGTGCTGGTGTGGGGCCTGACCTTCTGGACCATCGCCTTCCACCGCAAGAAGAAGGACTCGCCGGAGTTCCCGCGCCAGACCGGCTACAACGTGCCGCTGGAGCTGACCTACACGGCGATCCCGTTCGTCATCATCGCGGTGCTGTTCTACTTCACCGTCGTGGTGCAGAACTACGTGCACGAGAAGGTCGACAACCCCGACGTCGTCGTGGACGTGACCGCCTTCCAGTGGAACTGGAAGTTCGGCTACCGCAGCGTGGACCTGAAGAACGGCTTCACCTACAACGGCATCGACACCGAGCGTGAAGCCCTCAACCAGGAACAGCTGAAGGCCTACGAGGAGCGCATCGACCCCGAGCACGGCCACCCGCAGCCGGGCCCGGTGCACGGTAAGCCGGAAAACGACATCCTGTCCTACCTGCACTACGACAAGATCGAGACCATCGGCTCCAGCAACGAGATCCCGGTGCTGGTGCTGCCGACCGGCAAGACCATCGAGTTCCAGCTCGCCGCCGCCGACGTCATCCACGCCTTCTGGGTGCCGGAGTTCCTGTTCAAGCGCGACGTGATGCCGAACCCGAAGGAAAACCACTCCGACAACGTCTTCCAGATCACCAAGATCGAGAAGGAAGGCGCGTTCGTCGGCCGCTGCGCCGAGATGTGCGGTACCTACCACTCGATGATGAACTTCGAGGTCCGCGCGGTCTCGCCGGAGAAGTTCCAGGCCTACATCGAAGCGCGCGACAAGGGCATGACCAACGCCCAGGCGCTCGAGTCCATCGGTGAATCGCCGGTGGCCACCTCCACCCGGCCGTTCAACACCGACCGCACCGTCAAGAGCGCGGCCGAGAGCAACTGAGGACTGATCTGACATGAAGATCGAAGCGCGGATTTTCGAACTGCTGACGGTGTTCTTCGTCATCGTCGGCATCGTCTACGGCTTCTTCACGGCACAGTCGCGCACCGGCGTCGAATGGGCGGGCACCACCGCCATCGTGCTGACCGCGGGCCTGTCGCTGATCATCGGCACCTACTTCCGCTTCGTCGCCCGGCGCCTGGACCTGCGCCCGGAGGACTACGAAGACGCCGAGATCGTCGACGGCGCCGGCGACCTGGGCTTCTTCTCGCCCGGCAGCTTCTGGCCCATCTGCCTCGCGGCCGCGGGTTCGGTCACCGCGCTCGGCCTGGCCTTCTTCCAGTTCTGGCTGATCGGCATCGGCGTCGTGCTGGTCCTGATCGCCGCCGGCGGCCTGGTCTTCGAGTACCACATGGGTCCCGAGAAGCACTGAGCTACGCGTGACGAACGCCCCGCCGGTTACGACCGGCGGGGCGTTCGTCGTTCCTGGGCCGAACCGGATACGCATCGGCTCGACCGTCCATGCGGAACCGAGTCGCTCGACGGGTACATGTGGACGGCGAGCGGTATCGGCTGCGGACGCGACTCCGGCCGCGGCCGGAGTTGCTCAGCTCGGCCCTACTCCGCGGATTCGTAGCGGAGGGCGTGTTCGGAGCGGCAGATTTCGTCGATGGTGGTGACGATGTCGCGGAGTTGTTCGGAGGGGAGGGAGGCGGGGCGCAGGCGGCAGGTGAAGGTGATGAGGCCGTGGTCTTCGGGGGTGAGGCCGCGGGCGGCTGATTCGGCGCGCAGGAAGTTCGAGCGGACGCCGTAGGTCATGGCGGAGATGACGGTGAAGCAGCCGGTGCGTTCGCGGTGGCCGGCGAACAGGTCGTGCAGGCGGTAGAAGACCGAGGTGTAGCTCGACAGCGGGGCGAACACGCCGACGCGGTAGGCGGGGCCGCGTTCGGAGGAGCTGATGACGGTGTCGGCGAGGTATTCGGCGTCGCGCAGGGTGAGCACCTTCGGGGTGAGCATGACCGCGCCCGCGGCGGCATTGCGCACCGGCATGCCCGCACGCCCACCGGCGGCCGAGGCGATCACACCGAGCGATTTGCGGGCCCTGGTGCCGACTTCGCGGCGCGCGCGCAGCGACCGGGTGGGTGCGGTGGGGTAGAGGCTCGACCACTGGCCGAACCGCACGGTGCCCAACTGCACATGCCCGGTGCCCACCGGCCGCGACACCTTCAGCGGCGCGGTATCGACCCAGCGGCCCACCTGCAACACCGCCTCACCGGGCCGCGCGACCTGGCCGTGCGCGTACTCGACGAAGGAGTCGAAATCCAGGAAGCGGTGGGCGTTGGTGCTGAGCCAGCTGTGGTCCTTGTCCACCTCGACGGTGTCGAGCGTCAGCGCGGTGATGATGCCGGCCCGCCCGCCGGCGCCGAGGATGCGGTGGAAGCGTTCGGTGTGATGGTCGCGCCCGCATGTGCCGATGCGCCCGTCCGGATCGACGTACTCGAGGTCGACGATCTGGTCGATGAACATGCCGTACTTGTGCGAGGCCGTGCTCACCCCGCCGACGGACGCGAATCCGCCCGCGGTGATATCGCGGTGGTCGCCGACGATCGGCAGACCGAGCCCGTGCGCGCCGAGTCGCCGGTCGATCTCGGACAACCGCGCACCGGCCTGCACCCGGACCGTCCCGCGCCCGAGGTTGATATCGAGCACCGAATTCATCCGGCGCATCGACACCACGGCACGCTGATCGGGCACCGACACGCCGTCGTCGACCAGCTCACCACCGCAAACGGTGAGCGGTTCGGCGCGCTGACGCGAATCGCGTACGGTGCGAACGACATCCGCGGTGTCACGAGGGAGATGTTCTTCGGCGGCGACAGTGTGCGGCGTGCTCATGGCACGCAAGCTAACCACAGCGCGCGCCCGCGTGCGCGCCCGATCCTCCCCGTTCATCGCCCCGGTGC
Source organism: Nocardia cyriacigeorgica (assembly GCF_005863245.1). Classification (GTDB taxonomy): domain Bacteria; phylum Actinomycetota; class Actinomycetes; order Mycobacteriales; family Mycobacteriaceae; genus Nocardia; species Nocardia cyriacigeorgica_C. The sequence continues at coordinate 340,134 of NZ_VBUT01000002.1, forward strand.
GGGCAGCCGCCGACTGAACAGCACCGTTCCGCTCGCATCGCACAGATTCACCGTCAGCTCCCTTGACCGGCCGTCGATCAGCACCTCGCCGAAATGCTGGTAGGCGCCGTCGAGCGGGGAGGTGTTGGGCTGCGGCGGGGCGTGCACGAACACCGCTTCCGGGCCGAAGGTCGGGTCGAGGGTATTGGGTCCGAACGCACCCGCGTTGAGCGGTCCGGAGACGAATTCCCAGAACTCGTCGAAGTCGGTGAAGGCCGCGCGTTCGGGGGAGTAGTGGTGGGCGGCGGTGTAGTGGACGTCGGCGGTCAGCCACACCACGCCGGTCACTCGATCGCGTTTGATCGCCGAGAGCACCTGGGCGATCTCGGATTCGCGGCCCGAGGGTGCGCCTGGCTTACCGTTGGCGGGGCCTTCGAACGCGGTCTTACCGTCCGGCACCACCACTCCCAGCGGCAGATCGTTGGCGATGATCTTCCAGGTGGCGGTGGAGGCGCGCAGCCCGTCGATGAGCCAGCGGGTCTGCTGCGGGCCGAAGATGTTGCCGTCGGGGGAGACGTTGGCGCCATTGGTGTCTTTGTAGGTGCGCATATCGAGCACGAACACATCCAGCAGCGGGCCGTAGGAGATCGAGCGGTAGAGCCTGCCGTCGGCGGCCTCGTGCGGGTCGAGCGGGTTCCATTCGTGGAAGGCCTGCCAGGCCCGCGCGGCGAGGGTGTCCATATCGCGCTCGGTGTAGCCCTTGTCGGCGGCGATGGTGCCGCCGGGCGACCAGTTGTTGGTGGTTTCGTGGTCGTCCCATTGGACCAGCTGCGCGACCGAGGCGTTGAAGCGGCGGACGTTGTCGTCGGAGAGGTTGTAGGCGTACTGGCCGCGGAATTGGTCGAGGGTTTCGGCGACGGCGCTCTTGGCCTCGGTGACGACGTTCTTCCAGACGCGGCCGTCGGGCAGCGGCACAGTCTCCTGCAACGGACCGTCGGCGTAGACGACGTCGCCGGAGTGCAGGAACAGATGCGGGTCGCGGGCGGCCATGGTGGAGAAGATCTTCATGCCGCCGATATCGGGGTTGATGCCGTACCCCTGGCCTGCGACGTCACCGGACCAGTGCAACCGGATATCGGCCGGTGCCAGCGGGGCGGTGCGGAAGACGCCGGTGAGCGGTTCGGAGGTGGCGCCGTCCTCGGCCTCCAGGGTGACCCGGTAGTGCACCAGTTGACCGGCGGGCAGGCCGGAGACGCGCAGGCGGCCGGTGCCATCGGAGTCCGGGGTGAGCAGCGGTCCGGTGAATCGTTTGGCGTCGGCGAAGGATTCGGTGGCCGCGGTTTCCACGATCAGGGTCGCCGGGCGATCCGACCGTGCCCAGAGCAGGGCGCCGTCGCTGCGCGGATCGCCGACGGCGACGCCGTGGGTGAGCGCCGGCCGCTGCCGGACCAGCGCGGGCCCCGCATCGTTCGAGCAGGCCGCCAGCGTGGGTGCGGCGATCAGGCCGAGCGCGGAGGTGCGCAGCAGGGCGCGCCGGGAGAAGCCGTTGTCGGGACGGAGCACAACCATGGCGTCGACCTTGGCGCAGCCGAGGCAACGCAATATGAACGCGCGTCGTCGGCTGGGTCAACGGCTTCCCCAGCCGATTCAGCGCGAGGCGAGCGTATTCAACCGGTGGCCGATCGCGGCGGTCCAATCCACCTGTCCCACCGTCGCGTAGTCGATCCACATGGTCCCGATGTCGTCGCGGCCCGCGGCGAGAAAACTGCCGCGTTTATCGGCTTCGAGGACGACGTTCATGCCGTTGTCGGAGGCGAGGAAGGTCAGCTCGAGTTGATTGATGCGCGGGAAGCGCGGGGAGGGACCGAATTCGATTTCCTGATAGAACGGCAGCTGTTGCACGGCGCCCGCGATGCGCCCGGATTCGACGTCGGTGCTGTGGAGCGCGAAACCCCAGCGCAGGATGGCGTCGAGCACCGCCTGCTGGGCGGGGAGCGCGCCGACGGCGATGGGGTCGGTGTCGGTGGCATCCACGCCGCCGTCGAGTTCGACCACCGTGCGGACCGCGATGGCCGCGCCGGGTAGGTAGCGGCCGTTGTAGAACGTGATCGGAGTTTCCGTCGGAACCTGCAGCGCGAACGGGAATTCCAGGAAGGCGCCCGGCCCTACCTCGAAGCCACCGTGCAGCGGCAGTTGCGCGAAGGAGGCTTCACCGAGGGCTTCGCCGTCGCCGTATTCCACTTCCACCCGGGTCACCAGCTCCACGCCGACCCGCGACACGCGTTGCCGCGCCTGCCCGCCGCGCAACCGAACCACGCCCTGCACCACCCCGCCGGGTTGCACCCCGGTACCGAACAATTCGGTTTCCACTTCGGCCGCACCCACCCCGACCGACGCAAGCAACTTCTTGAACATGACCGCGACTCTGCCATCTCGGGCTCGGCGCACCATTACCGATCGGTAGCGCTGTGATCGAGGTCATTCGGACGAATCCGGCACGGGCTGCGGCGATTTCGAGGTGTTGACGGGAGTGCCGGACCGGAGCTGTTGCGGTGGCGTGCATCCGGGGCGGTACCGGCCACGGATGCGATCTCGGCGACGCCCACCCGTGCGTGGCTCTTCTACGACGACGCCCCGCCCACCCGGAAGGTGAGCGGGGCGTCGCAGACGAGGGGTCAGCTCGCGGCAGATTCCGGGATGCGGGTGGCCTCGGGAGCCGAGCCGGACGGCACACCCTTCTTCAGGCTGGCGGCGTAGACGTCGACGTACTCCTGGCCGCTCAGGCGCATGAGCTCGTACATGACCTCGTCGGTGACGGCGCGTTCGACGAAGCGGTTGCCGCCCATGCCTTCGTAGCGGGAGAAGTCGATGGGGGCGCCGAACTTGACGGTGACCTTGCGGCGGCGCCACCGGAACGGTCCGGGCGGGCTGACCTCGTCGGTGCCGATCACCGCGACCGGGATGACGGGGACGCCGGTTTCCAGCGCCAGCCGCGCCATACCGGTCTTGCCCTTGTAGAGACGGCCGTCGGGGGAGCGGGTGCCCTCCGGGTACAGGCCGACCAGCCGGCCCTGATCGATGAGTTTGCGGGCGGCGTTGAGGGCGTCCTCGGCGGCGCTGGCCCCGCTGCGGTCGATCGGGTACTGGCCGGTGCCGCTGAAGAAGAACTTCTGCATCCTGCCCTTGAAACCGGGGGTGTTGAAGTATTCGGCCTTGGCCAGGTAGTTGATCCGGCGCGGGCTCATCAGGGGTGCGAACAGCCAGTCCGCGAACGAGAGGTGGTTACCGGCGAGGATGGCTGCGCCATCGGCGGGAATGTTCTCCACGCCCTCTACCGTGGGCCGGTTGTAGATGTGGATGAGCGGGCCGATCAGCACGTACTTCAGCAGCCAGTAGAACATGACGTCCTTACCCCCGGGAGCGGGATCGTAGGCGGGCACCTCTCGGTTGCCGACTTTACCGCTGGACGCAGATCACATCCAAGCGCAGAGGCGAATCTCACCACACCGCGTCTGCTCGGTGCGGCCTGGTGCAGGGTGCTGTCGGGCCTGCCGTGACACCGGCCCGAGACCGGCGGCGGGACCGGTTCCATTTGCTGCGAGTGTGCTCGGCGCGTGCTCAGCGACTGGTGTGCGCGACCGAGGAGATGTCCCCACCGGGTGAGGCGAGGGCCGCGCGCGCCATCTCGGCGACGCCGATCATGCCCGCCGCCTCACCGAGTTGGGTGGTGCGGATGCGCGCGAGCGGCCGATGCCCGCGGCCGGTGAGCGCGGCGGCGTACTCCTCGCGGGCGTCATCGAGGAACAGCGGCGCCGAACTGCTCACCCCGCCGGCGATGACGACCAGATCCGGGTCGAAGATGTCGGCGACGAAGGCCAATCCGAGTCCGAGCCAGCGGGCGAAATCGGTCATGGCGCGCAGCGCGAGCGGATCACCGTCCTGGGCCGCGCCGGCGACTCGACGGCCGGTGAGCGAACCCGGATCCCGCAGCACCTCCCTGGCCAGCAACGACGGGCCGGGCTCGGTGGCGAGCAGTTCGATCGCGGTGTCGGCCAGCGCCGTGCCGCTGCAATAGCGCTCCCAGCAGCCGCGTTTGCCGCACGCGCAGGCGCGGCCCTCCGGAACCACCTGCAGATGCCCGAGTTCGGGTGCGATGCCGTGTGTGCCGCGATAGAGCTTGCCGTCGATGAGCAGGGCGGCGCCGATACCCGTGCCGATCGCGACCAGCACCACGTTGTGCCCGCCCGCCGCCGCACCGAACCGGTATTCGGCCCACATGGCGGCATTGGCGTCGTGTTCCAGCAGCACCGGCAGGCCGAGCCGGTCGCTGAGCCGCTGCGCCACGGGCGCGTCCTGCCAGGGCAGATGCGGTGCGAACCGGACGGTGGTGTGATCGCCGTTGACGAAACCGGCCACCGCGAGCCCCACCGCGTCGATGCGATGCCGTCCCGCCAGTTCACGCACCGCCCGGTCGATCGCGTCCTCGAGGGCGCGCGCCGAATGCGGGGTGGGGGCCTGCACGGTGTCGAGCACCGAACCCTCGCTGTCGACCACCGAGGCACGAATATTGGTGCCGCCGACGTCGATTCCGACGGTCAGTGGGTGCGAACCCGCCGCCGGTGCGGTCATGTCTTGATCGTCACGGGAATGCCGACGTAACGGGAGCGGGTGCGCTTGCCCTCGGGCGATTCGGGGCGGCCGGACCGGGCCCCGGGCTGCGACGCGGTTCCTGTGCCGGTGTCGGAGTCCCGTGCGCCGGATCGCGTGCCGGCCCGCGGGCCCTGCGCACCGGACCGGCCGGCGCGGGCGGCGGATCGGCCGGTCTCACCTGCACCTGCCGCTGGGTCCGCGTCGGGTGCGGGGGCACTGCCCGCGGGCGTTCCGCCGCTGCGGATGTCGTCGCGGACGGCGTCGGCGGGAGTGCTCGTGCGCGAGCGGCGGCGGCCGTCGGGCTTGGCTCGGCGGAGGCGGCTGCGCTCGGTGGGTGTGTCGTCGGTGGGTGCGCCGGGAGAGCCGGCACCGTCGACGAGATCGCCTGCGCCGTCGAAGGAACCGGCGCGCTCGGATTCGGCCTGCGAACCGTGCGCGGTCGCGCCCGGCGCCCGGGTGGCGCCCTCGGGCCGACCGTGATGACGATGCCGCACACCGGGTTCCGTGCCGTCGGGCATCACCGGTTCCACCGGCACACCCGCCAGCGCCTCCCGCAACACCGTGACGATCGCGGTGCCGTGGTCGGCGATGGCCGAGAGCACATCGTGCTGTTCGCCGCGCACCAGCGCCGCCGCCGCGCACACCGGGCACCAACTGCAGTTGTCCCATTCGGGTTTGCCGTCCGCGGCCGCCCGGCGCAGCACCGGTTCGACCCGTTCCAGGACGGCTTCGGCGAGCAATTTGAGTTCGGCGGCGAATTCGGCGAGACCGTCGGGTTCGGCGGTGGCGGTCACAGCGGCCACACCTCCGGGTCGGGCCGGAAGCGCACGATGAGATAGCCGCCGTCGAGTTCGGCGGCGGCGACCGTGCACCGCCGCAACACCGGCGCCAGCCGCACCCGGCGCCTGACCCCGTCCGCTCCCACGATCAAATCGTCCTCCACTCGTCCCAGCCGCAACGTCGCCGGGTCGGCGACCGGCAGATGCATCCGCATCGCATACACCGAATGCAGCCCGGCGCCCGATTCCAAACGAACCTTCGGTTCGCCCGACCGTGTGCCGCCCTCCGCCGGATTGTTGCCCAGGACCGGGCCCGTGTCGAGTTCCGCGCCCGCACCGCGCGGCGCGCCGCCGGTGCGCGTCGCGAGCGAGGCGCCCTCGTCCACCGCGTACGACAGCGCCGCCAGCGAACCGACACCCACCGGTTCCGGCCCGGTGTGCGCGGCGACCAGCACCGGGACCTCGGGCATCGCCCGGCGCAGCCCGGCGATCACATCGTGCTGTTCGGCGCGCCGATTCTGATACCAGTGCACCGCGGGATGCGCGGTGTCGGCAGGGCCGGTCGGTTCGGGCACCGCGGGCAGCACCTTGTTCACCACCACGGCGTCCAAGCGCAACCCCAGCAGCGCGGCCGCCGAACGCACCCGGGCGGATTCGGCGACCGCCACCCGCTCGGCGACCGTGATCAGGCGCGCCCCCGTGCGCTCATGGTCGGCCAGCAGATCACGCACCTCGGTCACCGCCGCCACGATGCGCTGGACGGTCGTCGCCAGCACCACCCGGCGCAAATCGGTGCCGAGAGAACTCATCGCCCGCGCGTGCGGCGGCCACACCCGGTCCAGATAGCCGAGCAGAGTGTCGGGCGCGGTGACGATGCGCAGCATGTCGGCCGAGGGCGGGCAGTCGACCACGATGACGTCCCAGTCGTCCTCGCCCGCGTACTCGGCGATCTCCACCAGCATCAGCAGTTCCTGCACCCCGGGTAATCCGGTGAGCTCGGCCGGATCCAGCGCGCCGAGATCGAATCCGTGCTCATGGCCGGTATCGGCCGACAGCAGCCGTGTCACCTCACGGAACCGGTCCTCGAGCAGCGCAAGGGAATCGATCTCGATCACCTCGAGCCCCGGCACCACCGTGGTGATGCCCGCGACGGTGCCCGGATCGTGCGGGAAACGGAAACCGAGTGCGTCACCGAGCGAATGAGCCTGATCGAGCGAGGCGACCAGCACCCGGGAACCCGCGCGTGCGTAGGACATCGCGGTCGCGCAGGCCAGCGTGGTCTTGCCGACTCCGCCCTTGCCGATGAACAGCTCGACGCGGGTACGGTGGTCCCCGCCCCGGCCGGCGCCGTGCCCGGTCAGCCTTCGACCCGTTTCTTCAGCTCCTTCAACGCGGTATCGGTGATCACCTTCTCGGCTTTGCGTTTGAACATGCCGATCATCGGGATGTTCAGGTCCACCGTGAGCTGATAGATCACCTCGGTGCCGCCGTCGGGCAGATCGACCAATTCATAGCTGCCGTCTTGGGCTTTCTGCAGGTCACCGCTGAGCAAGGTCCAGGTGACGGCCTTACCGTCCGGGCGCCAGGTGTAGGAGAGCACGTAGGTGTCCTTGACGACGCCGGCGTCGAGCACGAAGCGGGCGGTGCGGGCACGGCCGTCGGGACCGGATTCGAGCACCTCCACCGACTTCGCCGCCGACACCCACTCCGGGTAGGAGGCCAGATCGGCGATAACGGACATCACCTGCTGCGACGGGGCCGCGATGACGATCGATCTCTGGGTCCGGTCGGCCATGACGGGGAACGGTTCCTTTCCGGCGACGATGCTGGCGATGAAACGTCAGGACGTGAGCTACGGGGCGACCCCGGCCGGGCGATCGGCCTCCAGCCGGGACTTCACCTCGAACGACATCTTCTTACCCGCGACCCGGCGCGCCCGATTGGCCTCGGCCAACTTGCGCGGCTCGATCGGGCGCGTCGGCTCGGCATGCAGGAAATAATGCAGGATCACCCCGTCCAGCGAGGGTTCCAGCCACACCTCCATGGTGCCGGTCAGCGCGCCGCTCACGGTCCAGCGGATTCCCTTGTCGCCACGGTCTTCTCGCACGTCCAACGTCAGGTCCGGCCACCAGCGCCGCCATCTGCCCGGCGCGGAGAGCAACTCACCGACCGCCGCGCCCGAGGCGGCGACGAACGTCTGATCTGCGACCTGGATACTGCTCACGCCGCTGAGACTACAGCGCGCCGCGAGCCCTCAGCTCAGCAGTTGGCGCAGGCGCGCGCCGAGGGTGTCCCAGCGCCACTGCTGTTCGACCCATTGGCGGCCGGCGGCGCCCATGCGGGCGGCGGCCTCGGGATCGGCCAGGATGCCGACGAGGGCGTCGACGATCTGGTCGATCTTGCGACCGTCGACGACGCGGCCGGTCTTGCCCTCGATGACGGTCTCCGGTGCGCCGCCGGACCGTCCGGCCACGACGGGGACACCGGACGCCGACGCCTCGAGATAGACGATGCCGAGGCCCTCGACGTCCAGCCCGGCGCCGCGGGTGCGGGCGGGCATGGCGAAGACGTCGGCGAGGGTGTGGTGGGCGGCGAGCTCATCCGACCGCACCCGTCCGGTGAAGACGACGGAATCGGCGACGCCGAGCGCCTCGGCCAGGGCACGCAGCTTCTCCTCATACGGGCCGCCGCCCGCGATGACCAGCACCGCACCGTCCACCCGCTCCCGGATCTGCAGCATCGCCACGATCAGCGCGTCCTGGCCCTTGCGCGGCACCAGCCGCGACAGGCACAGGATCGTCGGCCGGTCGCCGAGGCCGTAGCGCTGCCGCAGCTCGGCGCGCGCGGCGGGATCGGGGCGGAAGACATCCGGGTCGACGCCCGGCGGCAGATACTCCAGCGCGGCATTCGGGCCGAACGCCGCGGAGAACCGGGCCCGGGTGTACTTGCTGACGTAGGTGACGACATCGGTCTGCTCACCGATCACCCGCAACGCCTGCCTGGCCGCCGGCAGCATCGACCAGCCGACCTCGTGCCCGTGCGTACTGGCCAGGATGCGTTCGGCACCCGCGCGGCGCAGCACCGGCGACATCAACGCCAACGGTGCCGCCGCCCCGAACCACACGGTGTCGCAGTTCTCGCTGCGCAACAGCTTCGCCGCGCGCCGCATCACCAGCGGGGTGGGCAGCATCAACGTGGTGGGATGGCGCACCACCTGGAATTTCTGCTCGGCATCGAACTTCACATGACTGTCGCCCCGCCACCGCGGCGCGTAGACGACCAGATCGTCCGGCGGCAGCTGCCCGGCCAATGCCTGCAGATACGACTGGATACCCCCGGGACGCGGCGGGAAATCATTGGTAACCAGCAGAGTTCGAGCCATGCCCAACAACCTACTGTGTTCGATTTTGCGTCGCCTGCGGCGCCGCGTGTTCGCGGAGGTTCAGGCGCTTCTGGCACGCAGCCAGGTTTGCCAGCCGCTGATCAGGTCCGCGCGGCTGGTGCCCAGGATTTCGCGCATGGCCGCGTCTTCGGAGGCGGGGGTTTGTGGCCCGGTGGCGAGGCGGCGGTACAGGGCGACGAGACCGGCGTCGTCGTGGGTGTCGGCGAGGTAGGCGCAGACCGACCAGGCCAGTTCGTAGGCGGTGGCGGCGTCGGGGCCGGTGAATTCGGGGTCGGCGGGGAGGTCGGCGGGGAGGGTGCCGGTGGCCAGGCGGGTGGCGAGGGTGGGGGCGATATCGGTGAACGAGTGGCCGAGCCCGCGGTGGGCGGCGTATTCGGCGAAACCTTCCAGCAACCATTGCGGGGAGCCGTCGACCGTCGCGGCCCTGGTGGCGACGTGGGTGAGTTCGTGGCGCAGCAGCGAGCGCAGGCCGCCGGGGTCGAGGCGGCGTCCGGCGTCGGGGCCGAAGACCACGCGCTGGCCGGTCGGCTGGGTGCCGGGGGTGAACGGATCCGAGACCGTGGCGGCGGCGACTTCGCCGGGAAGGTCGGTGGTCGCGCGGACCAGAGCGGCGAATTCGGCGGGCGTGGAGGACACGACCACCACCGGCGACCGGGACCAGTCCGGCCCCCACAGCTCGGTGACGGCGGCGCTCGCCGCAGCCAGCTCGTCGGCGAGGAGGTCGACTTCCCGCTGGTTCTGCGGATGCCCGGCGACCAGCGCGGGCTGAGCGCCACCGGTGGGCACCTGCCTGGTCACCAGCGGACCGAACGGTTCGGTGATGCGCTGGATCTGCGCCAACCTGGCGTCACCGACCGTGGCCTGACCGGCCACCGGCGCCGTGGTCGTACCCGCCCGCGCCGCGCGCAACGGCGCCACCACCGAATCGGGAAGCAACAGCAGCGCGGCGCAGGTGCCGGTCAACAGCATCACCATCACGGTGGTGAGGCAGAACTCGAAGCGCCGTCGCTGCGACAGCCAGTCACGGACGCGCCGCACACCGTTCATCGGTGCTCAGTATCGCCGAGCCGAGTGGTACGGCGTGGAACCCATGGGCGCGACGGCGACCGGCACACCGAAGGTGGAGGCGTGCAGCATCAGCCCGTTGCCCGCGTAGATGCCGACGTGGGAAATGTCGGGATAGAAGAAGACGACGTCGCCGGGACGCAGATCTTCCTTGGCGACGGGCGTGCCGTAAGACGCCTGCGCCGAACTGGTGCGCGGCACATCCTTGCCGACCTGCTTGAACGCCCACTGCACCAGGCCGGAGCAGTCGAATTGGTCCGGGCCGGTGGCGCCCCAGACATAGGGGTCACCCACCCGGGTGAGCCCGGCGGCCAGTGCGCTGGTGCCGCTGCCGGGCACGAGACCGCGCAGCAGGGTGTCGCGGTCGAAGCCGGGTGGGAACGGCGATCCGGCCAGCGCGGATTTGTCCTGGGCCGACAGCGTGCCCCAGGCCTCGATGACCTGGGCGATGGCGCCCTGGAGGTCGGCGCGTTTGCGTTCGAGATCACCGCGCACGGCATCGGCCTTCTCGGCGGCGGTGCGGGCATTGTCGGCGGCGGTGCGCGCGGTGGTTTCGGCCGTGGTCGCCGCGTCGGTGGCCTTCTTGTATTGCTTCAGCTGCGTGGAGGTCTGGGTGGCCACCACATCGAGGGTGGACATCTGGTCGAGCAGCTGCTGCGGCGAATCGCTGACCAGCACCGAGAACAGGCGATTGGTGCGCGCGCCCTGATAGGCCGCGATCGCGGTGCGGTCGATGACCGGCTGGAACTTGCGGACCTCGTTGCGTGCGGCGGTGACGGCGTCGGTGGCCGTGGCGAGCGTTGCTTCGGCGGCGCGCTGGGCGGCGAGTTTGGTGTCGAGGTCGGCCTGGGCGCCGAGCGCCTGCTGGTTGAGCTGCTCGGATTCGCGCGACAGGTCGATCAACCGCTGCACGGCCGCGCTGGCGGTGGTGGGCATGGTGGCCGGGTCGGCGCTCACCGGACCGCCGCCGGGTAGCGCCACGGTGAGTAGTGCCGCCGTGATCGTCGCCCCTGCCAGGCGTTTCATCCCTCGACTGCGGTGATCTGCTGCCACTGCCTGCCGTGCCCCGTTCTCGTGTGAAGCCGCGGAAAGGTCTCGATTAGGTTACGGAACGGCGACCTTCAGTGTCCAGTAGAGCACGAACCGATCACAGTCGCCGGACCGGCCGGGGCCCGCACCGTCGTGACGATGCGGGCCCCGGAGCTGCGGTCAGAAGCGGACGGCGCCCGCGACCGGCATGGAGGAGATCGGCGCGACGTGCACCGGGCTGCCGGCGGTGGAGGCGTGCACCACGTTGCCGTTGCCGGCGTAGAGGCCGGAGTGGCCGCCGCCGTAGAACGACACCACGTCGCCGGGCTGGAGCTGGTCCATCGAGACCGGGGTGCCCGAGGCGAGCTGGGCGCCGCTGGTGCGTGGCACCTCGCGGCCGGCCTGGCGGTAGGACCACTGCACGAGGCCGGAGCAGTCGAAGGCGTTCGGGCCCGCGGCGCCGTAGACGTAGGGCGCGCCGATCTTGCTCATCGCGGCGTCGAGCGCGACCTCGCCGAGGGTCTTGGTCGGCGCGGTGAACGGCAGCGGCGCGGGGGCGGGGATCTGCAGACCCGGCACGGCGGGCAGTCCGCCGGGGATCTGGTTGACGATGTTGTCCGGCACGTCGAAGGTGCCGACACCGGGGACGGTGACCGGTGCCGCCGCCGCGGGAGCGGCGGGAAGCAGGAACGCGCCGATGGTGGCAGCGCCGACGGCTCCGGCCGCAACGGCACGCTTGGCCTGTCGTTTGACGGTGGTGGACGCCATGATGCGGTACTCCCAATCTGCCTCACGACGCCGCACCGGGGTGGTGGGTCGGACCCGTGAGGTCTCGATGAGGTTACGAACCGATCACGGTGGTTTGTAAAGCCGCGAACAAGCGAAACGGCAATGGTCAACAATTCGGCGCGAGAAGCCTGCGATATGCGTCACAACAATCACGAAACGATAACGACGCGTTGATTTCCGCATGAACGGGAAGCGTCACCAGGCGTTACTTGAAGTAACAGTAACTGCGGCTGCGCGGTGGCTGAGACGCATTCCGCGCAGTTCACGGGACATCGGCGCGAGGTAGCGGGGCGGTCGCGGGGTGTCGGACAGCGTGTCCGAGGCGTGGAGGAGGGCGGGAGGGCCTCCTGCCGCATGGCGTGAATCCGACACGCCCGGCGATTGATACCCACCGTGATTCTCTGTGAGCTACGCCGCTTTTACGCATCGAAGATCATTTCGGGGGTACCAAAACGAAAAGCCCGTCCGTGTAATTCGGGTAATTCGCGCTGTTTTCCCGCACGCGCCGAGGCGAGGATCCTGCCCGCGAGCGGGGCGAAATCTGTCGGACCCCGGTCGTACGCTGCACGCCGTGTCCGACTCCGTCCCGCGCCGCCGCGCCGCGCAACTGGCCTTCGACGAGCTCGACACCCCGCTCTACGACACCACCTTCGTGGTGGTCGACCTGGAGACCACCGGCACCAGCCCGGACAACGATGCCATCACCGAGATCGGCGCGGTCAAGGTGCGCGGCGGCGAGGTGCTCGGGGAATTCGCCACCCTGGTCGATCCCGGCCGTGCCATTCCGCCCGCGGTCGTGCACGTCACCGGCATCACCACCGCCATGGTGTGCGCCGCGCCGCCCATCGAAGCGGTGCTGCCCGGCTTCCTCGAGTTCGCGGCGGGCGCGGTGCTCGTCGCGCACAACGCCCGATTCGATATGGCGTTCCTGCGGGCGGCGGCGGCGCGCTGCGGCACACCGTGGCCCGCCGCGCAGGTGGTGTGCACGGTTCGGCTGGCGCGGCGGGTGCTGGCCAGGGACGAGGCGCCGTCGGTGCGGCTGAGCGTGCTGGCGCGGGTGCTGGGGGCGAGCACCGAGCCGACCCACCGCGCCCTCGCCGACGCCCGCGCCACCGTCGACGTGCTGCACGCGCTGATGGCGCGGGTGGGCAATCAGGGCGTGCACAGCCTCACCGAGCTGATCGACTATCTGCCCGACGTGAGCTCGGGCCAGCGCGCCAAGCGCGGGCTGGCCGCCGATCTGCCCGCCCGGCCCGGCGTCTATCTGTTCCGCGGCCCGTCCGACGAAGTCCTCTATATAGGGACGGCGGTGAACCTGCGCCGCCGCGTCCGCAGCTACTTCACCGGCTCGGAGACCAGGGGCCGGATCAAGGAGATGGTCTCGCTGGCCACGCGCGTCGATCACGTCGAATGCGCGCACGGCCTGGAGGCGGGGGTGCGTGAGCTACGGCTGCTGATTGCGCATGCCCCGCCGTACAACCGGCGTTCGAAATTTCCCAAGCGAGGCTGGTGGATCACCCTTACCGACGAGCCGTTCCCGCGCTTGGCCATCGTGCGCAATCCTGCCGTCGACGCGCTCGGGCCCTTCGGCGCCAGAGCCGACGCCGCGGATGTCGCGGCAACCATCGCCGAGTTCAGCGGCGTGCGCACCTGCACAACTCGGTTGTCGCGCACCGCGATTCACGACTGCCCGCCCGCCGTCGTCGGTGGCTGCCCGGCGGCGGCCGATGGAATGGCCCGTAATAGTAGGGAATACGCGCCCGCGCCGGAGTCGGTGCGGGCGTTGTTCGCGGGCACCGATGACTCGGCCCTGGACGCAATGCTCGACCGCATCCGAACCCATTCCCGCGTCGAACATTTCGAGGCAGCGGCCCGGCTGCGCGACCGCACGGTGACGGTGATCCGCGCCCTGCACCGCACCCAGCGCCTGGCCGCCGTCGCCCGTATCGCCGAACTCGTCGCCGCGCACCCCGACGGCGCGGGCGGCTGGGAGTTCGCGGTGATCCGCTACGGCCGCCTCGCGGGTGCGGGCACGGCCGCCAGGGGAGTGGCGCCCATGCCGGTGGTGGAGCGGATCGTGGCGGCCGCGGAAACTGTGGTCTGCGACGGTGATCTGTCGCCGCTGCGTGGCGGCTCGCCGGAGGAGGTGGGGTTGGTGGTGCGCTGGCTGGCCCGGCCGGGCGTGCGGATCGTGCGCACCAGCGAAGGCTACTGGGAACCGATGCGCGGTGCGGGCCGCCGGCTGGCCTGGGCGGCAGCGGCCGAGGCTGCGGTGGCGGGGGAGTCGGCGGCGCAGGATTACGAGCGCATGTCCGGCTGAGTGGCGACGAGCGACCGCGGGGATCTCCTAGGCTGAGGCCCATGATTACCGCCATCGTCATGATCAACGCCGCCAACGCTCGAATCCCCGAAACCGCGCAGGCGGTCGCCGATATCGAGGGCGTCAGCGAGGTCTATTCCTGCGCGGGCGATGTCGACCTCATCGCGGTGGTCCGGGTCCGCGACCACGAGCAGATCGCCGAGGTGGTGACCGGCCGCATCGATAAGACCGAGGGCGTCGTGCGGACCACCACGCACATCGCGTTCAAGTCCTATTCGCGCGCCGACGTCGAAGCCGGGTTCTCGCTGGGCGAATAGAGGTCAGGGGACCTGGATCGACGTACCGACGACGGTGCGGACCTCGCGTGAGGTGAGCGTGGCGGTGATATCGCCGCGGCAGCCGCGCCCGTAGTACACGGTCACCGGCACGTCGGTGTGGTTTTCCACCTTCAAGCTGCGCGCGCCACCGCTGACCTCGAGGCAGCCGACGGGGTCGTGATGCACGGTGCCGTCGACGACGAGCCCGCCGCGCGCGGCGGCTGCGGGCCCGGCGCTCAGCACCACCACCAACGCGGCGAGCAGAGTGCCGGACACCACGGGCGCACCGTGCTTCATGCCTACCTCCAGACCCACGATCGACGGTTGTCAGTGCGGGCGCGGGCGATCGCCTGCCCCGCGTGGGCAGGGCGGCGACTGCCGGGTATGCGCCGAGTCGTCCGATCAGGGCACGTCGATGTGCCTGGACGACCGCGCAACTCTATAGCGCCGATCGACGGTTTGCCGGTCCAGGCAAGACCGGCGTTTCTCACCGGCACGCCGATTCATCGGCGACGGGCCGCCGGACGGCGCTATCAGGCGTCGCCGAGGGTGTTGGTGAGCTTGGCCCAGCGATCCAGCAGCGCCGCCCCGCGCCCGCTGTCGATGGCCTCGGCGGCGCGTTCGACGGCGGCCGACAGCTGATCGTCCAGATCGGCGTCCGGATCGCCCGCGCCCTGCGACAGGTCGTAGGCCACGATGGCGGCTGCCGAGTTCACCAGCACCGCATCGCGCACCGGCCCCGCCGTTCCGGCCAGCACATCGCGCGCGACACCGGCGTTGACCTGCGCGTCCCCGCCGCGCAACGCGTCGAGGTCGACCCGGGGGAAGCCGAGCCGCGTGGGATCGATGGTGGTCTCGCGCATCCGGCCACCGGAGACCACCCAGACGTCGGTGGTGGCGGAGGTGGTGATCTCGTCGAGTCCGTCGTTGCCGCGCACCACCAGCGCGCTGCTGCCGCGCGCGGCGAACACCCCGGCGATCTTGGGCAGCAGATCGGCGAACGCGCAGCCCACCAGGCCCGCGCGCGGCTGGGCCGGGTTGGTGAGGGGGCCGAGCACGTTGAACACGGTCGGGATGCCGATTTCCTTGCGCGCGGGCCCGGCGAAACGCAGCGCGGGATGAAACAGCGGCGCGAAACAGAACCCGATGCCGACCTCACGCACGCAGCGCGCCACCGATTCCGGGCCGAGCGCCAGGCGCACGCCGAGCGCTTCGAGCACGTCGGCGCCGCCGCTCTTGGAGGTGGCCGCGCGATTGCCGTGCTTGATGACCGGCACACCCGCCGCCGCCACGACGATCGACGACATCGTGGAGATGTTCACCGAGCCGGACCGGTCGCCGCCGGTGCCGACGATGTCGACCGCGTCGCCGTCGATATGGACCAGCCTGGCGTGCCCGAGCATGCCCGAAGCCAGGCCCGACAGCTCCTCGGCGGTCGGCCCCTTGATCTTGATCGCCACCCCGAACGCGGCGATCTGCGCCTGCGTCGCATTGTCGGAGAAGATCTCGTTGATCACCCATTCGGTGTCGTCCGCGGTCAGGTCGCCACCGTCGGCAAGGGTGCCGAGCACCTGGGGCCAGCTGCGCACGCTCATCAACATCTCCCATCACACTGGTACGCCCAGCAGTCTCGTAGGGGACAACCCTAATGGGCTCCGGCGCGGGCGGTCTGTCGATATCTGTTCGCGCGACCCGTTCCGGCCTCCTGAACTTGATCTTCGCGACCCGATTTTCCGGCGTTCCCGCAGGCAGTGGCACAACCGAATCCGACACGCACAGGCAAGTTTCCTACCCGGGTACTGCTGTCGTACTACGACGAGTCATACTTACCCCCGTGACGACCGCAGTAGGCACCCCAGGATCGGCCATTACCCAGCGTGTGCATTCGCTGAACCGGCCCAACATGGTCAGTGTCGGCACCATCATCTGGCTGTCCAGCGAGCTGATGTTCTTCGCCGGCCTGTTCGCGATGTACTTCGTCGCGCGTGCGCAGTCCACCGAGTGGCCGCCGGAGCCGACCGAGCTGAACATGAAGCTCGCCGTCCCGGTCACCGCCGTGCTGATCGCGTCGTCGTTCACCTGCCAGCTGGGTGTCTTCGCCGCGGAGCGCGGTGACGTCTTCGGCCTGCGCCGCTGGTACGTCCTCACCCTCGCCATGGGCACCTTCTTCGTGCTCGGCCAGGGCTACGAGTACTACAACCTCGTCCACGAGGGCACCTCGATCTCGAGCAGCTCCTACGGCTCGGTGTTCTACATCACCACCGGGTTCCACGGTCTGCACGTCATCGGTGGTCTGATCGCGTTCGTGTTCCTGCTGGTGCGCACCAAGCTGAGCAAGTTCACCCCGGCGCAGGCCACCGCCGCGATCGTCGTCTCCTACTACTGGCACTTCGTCGACATCGTCTGGATCGGGCTGTTCGCCACGATCTACTTCGTCCGCTGACCCGGGCTCAGTGGAAGCTTTTGCACCAGTCGGTTCCGTCTACTCCAAAGGGACACAGATGAGTTCATCTCCCCCATCAGCGCCAGAGCCCGCCAGCCCCGGGCACGGCCAGGCCAGCAAGACGCGCAGGCAGCGCCGCGTCCGCCGCCGCATCGCGGGCGGGCTCGCGCTTCTGGTGGGTCTCGTCGGAGCCGGCTTTCTCGCCTCGGCCCTCACTCCCGACCCGCAGATCGCGACGGCCAACGAGGACACCTCGGCGCTGATCCGTGAGGGCCAGCAGCTGTATGAGACCTCCTGCATCACCTGCCACGGCGCGAACCTGCAGGGTGTCGAGGATCGCGGTCCCAGCCTGATCGGTGTCGGCGAGGCCGCGGTGTACTTCCAGGTGTCGTCGGGTCGTATGCCGATGACCCGCAACGAGGCCCAGGCCGAGCGCAAGCCCGTCAAGTTCGACGCCCACCAGACCGACGCCATCGGCGCCTACGTGGCGGCCAACGGCGGCGGCCCCACCGTGGTCCGCAACGCCGACGGCACCATCGCCCAGGAATCGCTGCGCGGCGACGACATCGCCCGCGGTAGCGAGCTGTTCCGGATGAACTGCGCCTCCTGCCACAACTTCACCGGCCGTGGTGGCGCGCTGTCGTCGGGTAAGTTCGCGCCGCCGCTCGAGCCCGCCTCCGAGCAGCAGATCTACGCCGCGATGCTCACCGGCCCGCAGAACATGCCGAAATTCTCCGACCGGCAGCTGAGCCCGGAGGAGAAGCGCGACATCATCGCCTACGTCAAGGACTCGATGGAGGCCAAGGCGCCCGGCGGTTACGGCCTCGGCGGCTTCGGCCCCGCGACCGAGGGCCTGGCCATCTGGGTCGTCGGCATCGTGCTGACCGTCGGCGCCGCGATGTGGATCGGATCCCGGTCATGACAGATAAGAAGGAGCGAGACGACATGGGGCGCCCGGATGAGGGATCCAGTGCCGAGCCGTCGAAAGAGACGGTGAAGCCCACCGGCCACGCCGCCGCGGAGCCCACCGAGGCCGAGCTGGACGCGATGTCGCGTGACGAGCTGGTCAAGCTCGGCACCGAGATGGACGGCGTCGACGTCGCCTACCGGCGCGAGCGGTTCCCGGTTCCGGGCACCCGCGCCGAGAAGCGCGCCGAGCGTCAGGTGGCGCTGTGGTTCGCCATCTCCGGTCTGGCCGCCGCCGCGCTGGTCGGTGTGTTCCTGTTCTGGCCGTGGGAGTACAAGGGCAAGGAGTCCGACGGACACGGCCTGTACTCGCTGGCCACCCCGCTGTACGGCATCACCTTCGGTGTCTCGATCCTGGCGATCGGCATCGCGGTCGTGCTGATCCGCAAGAAGTTCATCCCGGCCGAGCTGTCCATCCAGGAGCGCCACGACGGCCGCTCCAGCGAGGTCGACCGCCGCACCCTGGTGGCTGAGCTGCAGGACGCGCTCGACACCTCCACGCTGGGTCGCCGCAAGATGATCACCCGCACCGCGGGCGCCGGCCTCGGCATCGTCGGTCTGGGTTCGGCCGCGCTGTTCGTCGGCGGCATGATCAAGAACCCGTGGGCCAAGGGCGACAAGTCGCCGCTGTGGGTGTCGGGCTGGACCCCGGACTGGGAGGGCCAGACCATCTACCTGCGCCGCGACACCGGCCGTCCCGAGGACATCGTGCTGGTGCGTCCGGAGGACCTGGACGCGGGCGGCATGGAGACGGTGTTCCCGTGGAAGGAAGTCTGGCGCGGTGACGAGCACGCGACCCTGCAGTCGCTGCGCGGTATCCGCAACGCCGTCATGCTGATCCGGCTGCGCACCGAGGACGCGCAGAAGGCGATCAAGCGTAAGGGCCAGGAGAGCTTCAACTTCGGCGACTACTTCGCCTACTCGAAGATCTGCACCCACCTCGGTTGCCCGACCTCGCTCTACGAGCAGCAGACCAACCGGATCCTGTGCCCCTGCCACCAGTCGCAGTTCTCGGCGACCGAATGGGGTAAGCCGGTCTTCGGTCCGGCCGCCCGGGCGCTGCCGCAGCTGCCGATCACCGTCAACTCCGAGGGCTTCCTGGTCGCCAACGGCGACTTCATCGAGCCGCTCGGCCCGGCCTTCTGGGAGCGTCGTTCATGAGTTCTCCATCAGCAATCGGCCGGAAGGTCGGTGCCCACGCCGACGCCGTGGACGAGCGCTACCGCGCCGCCGCGTTCATGCGCCGCTCGATCAACAAGGTCTTCCCGACGCACTGGTCGTTCCTGCTGGGTGAGATCGCGCTCTACGCGTTCATCATCCTGCTGCTGTCGGGTGTGTACCTGACGCTGTACTTCGATCCGTCGATGAGCCACGTCGTCTATGACGGCGCCTACCAGCCGCTGCGCGGTGTGGGTATGTCGCGGGCGTATGAGACGGCGCTGAACATCTCGTTCGAGGTGCGTGGTGGCCTGTTCGTGCGGCAGGTGCATCACTGGGCGGCGCTGCTGTTCGCGGCCTCGATCATCGTGCACCTGCTGCGCATCTTCTTCACCGGCGCGTTCCGCAAGCCGCGCGAGGCGAACTGGGTGATCGGTTCGCTGCTGCTGATCATGGCGATGTTCGAGGGCTTCTTCGGCTACTCGCTGCCCGACGACCTGCTGTCGGGTACCGGCCTGCGGGCCGCGTTCTCCGGCATCACCATCGGTGTGCCGGTGGTGGGTACCTGGTTGCACTGGCTGATGTTCGGCGGCGACTTCCCGGGCGAGATCATCATCCCGCGCCTCTACATCGCGCATGTGCTGCTGTTCCCGGGCATCATGCTGGCGCTGATCGCGGCGCACGTGGCTATCGTCTGGTACCAGAAGCACACCCAGTTCCCCGGACCCGGCCGCACCGAGAACAATGTCGTCGGTGCCCGCATCGTGCCGGTGTTCGCCGCGGACCAGGGCGCGTTCTTCGCCTTCACCCTCGGCTTCGTCGGCATCATGGGCGGCGTCCTGCAGATCAACCCGATCTGGAACCTGGGGCCGTACAACCCTTCGCAGGTTTCGGCCGGTTCGCAGCCCGACTTCTACATGATGTGGACCGACGGTATGGCGCGTCTGATGCCGCCGTGGGAGCTGTACCTGGGCCGCTACACCGTGCCCGCGGTGTTCTGGGTCGCGCTGGTGATGGGCTTGGTGTTCACCCTGCTGATCGCCTACCCGTGGATCGAGAAGCGGCTCACCAAGGACACCGCCAACCACAACCTGTTGCAGCGTCCGCGCGATGTGCCGGTGCGTACCGCCATCGGCGCCATGGCGATCACCTTCTACGTGATCCTGACCCTGGCCTGCGTCAACGACATCATCTCGTTGAAGTTCGACATCTCGCTGAACGCCACCACCTGGGTCGGTCGTATCGGTCTGCTGGTCGGCCCGCCGATCGCGTACTTCCTGACCTACCGGTTCTGCATCGGCCTGCAGCGCAGTGACCGGGCGGTGCTCGAGCACGGCATCGAGACCGGCGTGATCAAGCGGCTGCCGCACGGTGAGTACATCGAGGTGCATCAGCCGCTGGGCCCGGTCGACGAGCACGGCCACCCGATCCCGCTGGAGTATCAGGGTGCCCCGGTGCCCAAGAAGATGAACCAGCTGGGTTCGGCCGGCCAGCCCGGCACCGGCAGCTTCCTGCGCCCGGATCCGTGGCAGGAGAGCGAGCAGCACTTCGCCACCGAGCTGGAGGAGGAGCACAAGCAGCTCGCGGTGCTGAAGAAGGCACAGGAGAACGCCAACGGTCACGGTGGCAAGCACAGCCACTGACCGCTGACACGCGAAGCAGGCCCCGAGTCGGATCCGACTCGGGGCCTGCTTGTTCGTTCGGCTCTTGTCGAGGCGGCCTGGGCGGCTGTGGCGGCCGAGGCCTCAGCGGCGGCGGGCGGCCTCGATGGCCTCGTACTTGGCCAGGTTGTGGCGGGCATCGGCGAGGGCGTCATGGGCGTCGACCGGGATCGGCGGCAGATCCGGGCGCCCGTGCGCGTCCCAATGCTGCCGCAGCTCGTTGGTGTAGCGGGGCAGCGCGGGCGGCAGATCCACCATCGAACCCCACAGCTGGCACAGCACCACATGGTCGTAGGCGCCCACCCACGCCCACAGCTCCGGCTGCACCGTCGGCCGCGGCACCAGGAACTTGTACAGCTCGTCGCGGATCTGCCTGCGGCTGCGCCACAGCGGCGACGACGGCGAGGGCAGCTTGGGCAGCACGTTCTTGCGCACCCACGGCCCGGCCCGCTCGGGATCGAATTCGGTGGATACGGCGTAGTATTCGCGGCCGTCCTCACAGACCACCGCGATCGAGACGAGGTCGATCACCTTCCCGTCCTCGATGAATTCCGCGTCATAGAAGTACTTCACAAAGCCGGTCTCCTCCCGAAACTTGTCCGCTCGAGGGTACGGCCTGGTGGTATACCCGCTGCACGACGGCCCGCCCGAAGTCCCGGATGCGGGCACCGGCGCACCAGCCGGTGCGGACGGAGTTGGCCGCGCGGATGCTCGCCGCCGCGCGCGGGTCCGTATTCTGAGTGGGTGAACTGGACCGTCGACGTACCCATCGATCGTTTGCCCGAGCTGCCGCCGCTGCCCACGCAGCTGCGCCAACGGCTCGACGACGCGCTGGCCCGTCCCGCGCTGCAGCAGCCGTCCTGGGATCCGGGGCAGGCGGCGATGATGCGGACCGTGCTGGAGAGCGTCCCGCCGGTCTGCGTGCCCGCCGAAGTGGAGGAACTGCGCGAGCGGCTCGCCGAGGTCGCGCGCGGTGAGGCCTTCCTGCTCCAGGGCGGCGACTGCGCGGAGACCTTCGCCGACAACACCGAGCCCCATATCCGCGGCAATATCCGCACCCTGCTGCAGATGGCGGTGGTGCTCACCTACGGCGCCAGCCTGCCGGTGGTGAAGGTGGCGCGGATCGCGGGCCAGTACGCCAAGCCGCGCTCCTCCGACACCGACGCGCTGGGCCTGAAGTCCTACCGCGGCGACATGATCAACTCGCTGGCCCCCGACGCCGCGCTGCGCGAGCACGACCCGTCGCGGCTGGTGCGCGCCTACGCCAACGCCAGCGCCGCGATGAACCTGGTGCGCGCGCTGACCGGCGCGGGCATGGCCGACCTGCACCGGGTACACGACTGGAACCGTGATTTCGTCGCGCAGTCCCCGGCGGGCGCCCGCTACGAGGCGCTGGCCGAGGAGATCGACCGCGGCCTGCGGTTCATGACCGCCTGCCGGGTCAACGATCCGAGCCTGCAATCGGCGCGTATCTACGCCAGCCACGAGGCGCTGGTGCTCGACTACGAGCGGGCCATGCTGCGGCTGGGGGAGTCCCCGGCCACCGGTGAGCCGGTGCTCTACGACCTGTCGGCGCACTTTCTGTGGATCGGCGAGCGCACCCGTCAGCTGGAGGGCGCGCATATCGCGTTCGCGGAACTGCTGGCCAACCCGATCGGGCTCAAGATCGGCCCCACCACCACGCCGGATCAGGCCGTGGAGTACGTCGAGCGGCTCGACCCGAACAACGAGCCGGGCCGGTTGACGATCGTCTCGCGGATGGGCAACAGCAAGGTGCGCGAGGTGCTGCCGCCGATCATCGAGAAGGTGCAGGCCACCGGTCACCAGGTGATCTGGCAGTGCGATCCGATGCACGGCAACACCCACGAATCGTCGACCGGATTCAAGACCCGCCACTTCGACCGCGTGGTCGATGAGGTGCAGGGCTTCTTCGAGGTGCACCACGCGCTGGGCACCCATCCCGGCGGCCTGCACATCGAGCTGACCGGTGAGGACGTCACCGAATGCCTCGGCGGCGCCCAGGACATCTCCGACCTGGATCTGTCCGGCCGCTACGAAACCGCCTGCGACCCGCGCCTGAACACCCAGCAATCGCTGGAGTTGGCGTTCCTCGTCGCGGAGATGCTGCGCTGATCACCGGACGGTGAGGCTGGTTCACCCGGTCGGCGCGTCGGAAGCGCCGGCCGGGTGAACGTCATCAACAGGGGTGGCGATCAGAAGGGTTCGGCGGCGGCCCGGCGCAGCACCTCGCGGGCCAGCGGGCCGTGCAGCGCCTCGACCGGCTTACCGGGCAGGGAATCGTCGTCGGTGAAGATCCACTCCAGGATCTCCTCATCGGTGTACTTGGCATCACGCATGACGGTGATCAGGCCGGGGAGAAACCTGATCACGTTGCCGTCTTTGTCGAAGAAGATCTCCGGAACACCGGCCACGCCGTCACGGCGGACGGCCAGGAGTTGATGGTCGCGCAGCATCTGATGCACCCTGGTCACCACGATGCCGAGCCGTTCTGCCACGTCGGGAAGTGACAACAGGGTCACCGAGGCGGGCAGAACATCGTCACTGCAGGGAAATGCGCTCACCCGGATAACGGTAGACGTTGCCCGCGACCACGTCGTGAGACACCCGGGGGCGTTCGGTCGATACCATCGTGGGGGCCGCAGAGCGCGGCTGCTCTTGTCGCGCGCAGCGAGGGGTGGAGAGGGTTTGTGAAAGCCGGAGGACATCAATTGATCGGCCACATGCTGGAAGGGCGTTACCGCATCGATGCGCCGATCGCTCGGGGTGGGATGTCCATGGTGTTCCGCGGCGAGGACACCCGTCTGGATCGCCCGGTCGCGATCAAGGTGATGGATCCCAAATTCGCCGGTGATCCGCAGTTTTTGTCCCGTTTCGAATTCGAGGCCCGCGCGGTCGCCAAGCTGAAACATCCGTCGCTGGTCGCGGTGTACGACCAGGGCGTCGACGGCGACCATCCGTTCCTGATCATGGAGCTGGTCGAGGGCGGCACGCTGCGCGAGCTGCTGCGCGAACGCGGTCCGATGCCGCCGCATGCGGTGCGCGCGGTGGCCGAGCCGGTGCTGGCGGCCATCGGGGTGGCGCATTCGGCGGGGCTGGTGCACCGTGACATCAAACCGGAGAACGTGCTGATCTCCGATTCCGGCGAGGTCAAGATCGCCGACTTCGGCCTGGTGCGCGCGGTGGCCGCGGCCAACACCACCTCCGCGAGCGTCATCCTCGGCACCGCCGCCTATCTGTCGCCGGAGCAGGTCACCTCCGGCACGGCCGACGCGCGCAGCGACGTGTACTCCTTCGGCATCCTGATCTTCGAACTGCTCACCGGGAAAGTGCCGTTCACCGGCGATACGTCGTTGTCGGTGGCCTATCAGCGCATCGAGAAGGATGTGCCGAGCCCGAGCCAGTTCATCGCGGGTGTGCCGCCGGAGTTCGACGCGCTCATCGCCCGTGCCACCGCCCGCGAACCTTCCCACCGGTTCGCCGACGCCAACGAGATGGTCGCCGAACTGCGCGCGATCAGCGCGTCGCTGGAGCTGCCCGCCTATCGGGTGCCCGCGCCGCAGGAATCGGCCGAGCATCTGAGCTCGTCCTACCGGGCCGTGCCCGGCGCGGACGGGCCGCGTTCGCCCGAGCCGCGCCCGCATCCGGTGGCGCAGCCCCAGCACACCAGGGTGGTCACGGCGCAGCGGCCACGCACCGAGTTCGCCGCCGCACCACCGCCGCCGCAGCACGTGCGTCCGCATCCGGGGCCCGCGCCTGCCTTCGCCGGCGATCGCGGCAATTCCCGCCGCACCGCCGCGATATGGATCGCCATCGTCGCGGTGCTGACCCTGCTGGTCGGCGTCGGCGGGTGGTGGCTCGGGGTGGGCCGGTTCGAGGCGGTGCCGAGCATCGCCGGGATGGACGTGGAGAAGGCCACGGCGGTGCTCAGCAGCGCCGGCTTCGAGACCACGACCCGGCAGAAGGCCTCCGACACCATCCCGGTGGGTGGGGTGGTCGGCAGCGATCCCTCCGCCGGTTCGCGCGTCACCAAGGGCTCCTCTGTCGCGGTGTTGATTTCCAGCGGTAAGCCGCAGGTTCCCGAGGTCGCGCCCGGTGCGGATATCTCCGAGGTGAACCAGCTGATCCGCGACCAGGGCCTGCAACCGGTGGACGCCGGTGAGGCGCCGAGTGCGGCGCCCGAGGGGACGCTCGCCAAGGTCGATCCGGCACCGGGCACGGTGCTGCCGATGGGTGCGCACGTGAAGGTGTACACCAGCAAGGGCTCACAGCCGGTGAAGCTGCCCGACCTGCGCGGCAAGACCACCGCCGAAGCCCAGCAGATGCTCACCGACCTGGGCATCACGGTGAGCGGGAACCGTCCGCAGTTCGATCGCAGCGTGGCCGCCGGCGACGTCGTCGGCACCGATCCCGCCGCCGGGACGACCGTCGAGGCGGGCTCGTCGGTGGTGCTGCTGGTCTCGGATGCGGTGAAGATGCCGGAGGTGCTCGGCAAATCGGTCGCCGAAGCCCGTGAGGTGCTCGAGGGCCTCGGCTTGACGGTGCAGGTCCGCCAGCTGGCCCCGCTGGATTCGTCGGTGGTGGTCTCGCAGACGCCCGCGATGAACGCCAACGTCCAGGCGGGGGCAACCGTCACCATCGTCGCCCTGCCCTGATCCGGGCTGCGCGCGCCCGGGCCTTGCGGCGAAACGCGGCGCGGGCGCATTGTGATGTACCGAGTAGGGCCGGGGACGGTGTTCGAGGAGGAAATGGCCGATGGTGCGTGGCACCGTGCGATGGTTCGACCGTGAGAAAGGGTTCGGGTTCATCGCCCGCCCCGGCGGCGCGGATGTGTTCGTCGAGTACTCGGTGATCCTCGGCGAGGGCTTCCGGTCGCTGGAGGCCGGTCAGGAAGTCGAATTCGACGTGGAGGAGGCGCGCCGGGGGCCCGAGGCGCGCGCTGTGCGTCCGGTGTAGCGGCCGGTCAGGTAGGCGCCGGCGGCGACGCGCAGCTTGCGGTGCACCGGCACGACAGCGCGCCGGTCGAAGACCGCGAAATCACCGTCCTCGATCTGTTCCAGGATCGCGCCGTACAGGGTGGCGGCGGTGCGGATCGCCGGACGGACTCGCGGGGCGAGCAGTTCGATGCCCGGTGCGGCGCTGCGGTAGAGATCGCGGTTGACGGCGATGAGATGCGCCAGCGCCCGCCGCACCCGTCGATCGGTGCGGCCGCTGCGGCGGCACTCGGCCAGCAGCTCGTCGTCCACACCGAAGGCGGCGAGCTCGTCGGTGGGCAGATAGACCCGGCCGCGATCGAGGTCCTCGCCGATATCGCGCAGGAAATTGGTGAGCTGGAAGGCATTACCCAGTGCGGCGGCCGCCGGTTCGGCCTCGGCGACCGGGACGACCGTGCCGAGCACCGGCAGCAGTTGCAGCCCGATCGCCGCCGCCGAACCCCGCATGTACTCGTTCAGCTCGGCCATATCGGCGTACCGGTTCCGGAACCGCGGCGTGCCGGGGATGTCCATGCGCATGCAGTGCAGGAAGGTCCAGAAGTGTTCGGCCGCAATGCCGTAACGCCGGATGGTGTCGGTGAGCGCGAGCAGGATCGCGTCGCGGCGCTGGTCTGTCGTCACGCCGGTCGCCGGTCGCGCCGCGGCGCCGGGAGCCAGTGCCGCCCTGAGCTGTTCCTCGATGCGATCGATCTGAGCGGCGAGCCTGGCGCCGGTGGTGCGCGTGTGGCCGGCCGGTTGCCGCGAGCACGCCGCCGTGGCGTCCGGTGCGCAGTCGACGATGTCGTCCACCATCCGCGCGAACGCGTACAGCGCGTGCACCGCGGGACGCTGCGAGGCCGACAGCAGCCGGGTCGCCAGGAAGTAGGTCCGGCCGTGTTCGGCGGCGATGCGCAGGCACAGCCGGTACGCCTCGGCGAGTTCGGTGGCATCGGCGGGCCGCAGCCGATCGGTCGTGCGCTCGGCAGGTCCGGCGGTGAGGTCGAGCCCGGTCTCAGCGCCGGTCATGGATGACGGGATCGGCCGGCGAGGGAACCGCCGGGCCCGCGACCGCGCGAGTACTGCGCAACCGCAGCGGGTCGACCGTGCGCAGCGACAGCGCCGCCACCACCGCAGCGAAGGTCGCCGCGGCCACATGCCAGAAGTTGTACAGCCCGATCGAGCCGCCGGGCTGGAATACCAGCATCAACCAGGTGCACAGACCCACCAGCACCATCAATGTCCTGGTGGACAGTGCGAAGGCGGCGGCCAGCGCCAGCGGCCACGAGTAGTACCAGGGCAGCGCGGCCGGCGACAGGATGACGATGGCGACGAACGCGATCAGGATGCCGAGCACGGCCTCGCGTTCGCTGTGCCGGAACCGCCACCAGGTCCAGGCCAGGATCGCCACCAGCGCCGCCGCGCACAGCGCGCGTGTCACGGTGAGCACCGGGTCGAACGGCAGCGGGCCGATCCAGGTCATGCAGTGCGCCATGATGGTCGGCAGCGACAGCCAGTTGATGATCTTCTTCGAGCCGGACAGTGCCGTCAGCCAGCCGATGCCGACGCCGGCCGCGGCGGACGCGAGCGCGAACACCGCCGCGAATACGCACAGCCCGAGCCCGGCGATCTTGGCGAACAACAGCGTGGGATGCGGCAGCGCCGCCTCGGATTCCTTCGTCGCCAGCTCGGCACGCCGCTCGCGTTCGTGCAGCATCCAGATCCACACCAGGAAGGGCAGCGCGACACCGGCGGTGGCCTTGATGGCGACCGCGATCGCGACGACGACGATGCCGAGCACATGCCTGCGCTCGAGCACCAGCGCGATACCGGCGCACATCAGGCCGACCATCAGCACCTCGTTGTGCACACCGCCGATGAGGTGGATCAGCACCAGCGGGTTGAGCACCGCCAGCCACAGCGCGACGGTGGGTTTACCGCCGAGGTGTTTGGTCAGGTACGGGATGGCCCACATCATCAGCGCCAGGCCCGGCAGCATGACCAGCCGCAGTGCGATGGTGCCCGCGACGACGTTGTCGTCGGTGACGGTGGTGATGGCCCGGCCGATCAGCAGGAAGATCGGTCCATACGGTGCGGTGGTGGTGGTCCAGACCGGGCTGACGTTGTCCAGCAGCACACCCGGATTGGCGACCGGGCCCACCTTGTACGGGTCGAAGCCGTCGCGCAGCAGCGCACCCTGCGCCAGATACGAGTAGGCGTCCTGGCTGAACATCGGCACCGCGAACAGCATCGGCGTCACCCAGATGCACACGATCGCGCGCAGCTCGTTCAAGGTGACGCCCGCGCCGGAGTAGTTGCCGCGACCGAGCGTGGCCCGGCCCAGCCGCACCCAGGCGGTGATCATCAGCAGCACGCCGATCCAGACGAAGATCGTCGACAGCGCGTAACCGTGCCCGAAACGCAGCCAGGACAGGTGCATCGCTTCCAGCAGCGGATCGCGTTTGCGTACCGCGCCCGCGCCGAAACCGCCGAAGGTGATCATGATCGCGCCGACCAGGCCGAGCAGCGCCGCATGGCCCTCGGGGCTGCGGGCGAAGTCGGCGGAGGTGCGTAGCCACGTCAGCAGCGTCTGCGGACTGCCCGCGGCCGGTGCTGTGGTGGGTTTCGGGGATCGAGCCGCGGGTGTCGGGGACACGGTGGCCTGCGCCGGGGTAGTCACGTGGGCAGTCGTTTCCGGGGGTGGCATGTGGTGTCGTTCCCCCCGGGTTGGTCGGCGGTCGCAACCGCGAGCTGATAGGTCGGCGCTTAGTTTACGGCTTGTTCGCGCGGGGCTGTCCCGATGGTGCGCGGGGTTTCGTCTTCGCGCCGTTCCGGTGTCCCGATTATCCGGTTTGCCGCGAGTTTTCCCGACAGCAGGGCGGTCGGTACGCCGACGCCCGGCGTAGTGCCGCAACCGGCGATAACCACGTTGTCGCTGCCGCGGGGCAGATTACGCGGCCGGAACGGTCCGGTCTGGCGGAAAAGATGGGCCGCGGAGAACGGCGTGCCACCGAGCATGCCCTGCTCCAGCCAGGTGTGCGGGGTGTCGAGGTGGTCGAGCCGGAAATGTTCGGCGATGCCGCGGTAGCCACGCCGCTCGAGCACACCGAGCAGCTCGCGCAGGTAGGCCGGGCCGAGGTTCGCCCAGTCCAGTGGCGCCGAATCCAGGTTCGGGCACGGCGCCAGCAGCGAGAAAGGCTCGTACCGGCCGTCGGCGCGATCGAGGTACAGGCCGGGATCGGAGAGCGCGGGCCTGGTCAGCAGCAGCGAGGGGTCGCTCATCAACCGGCCGCCGCGCGGTGCGGCGATCTCGGCGAAGGTGCGTTCCCAGGCGGCGCCGAAGTCGATGGTGTGGTGGGCCTGGATCGGCCAGTTCGCGGCGATGCCGGCCGGGATGGTGCCGTGGGCGACGACCGCCGACGGTGATGCCCGCAGTCCGCGCCTGCGGCGCAGCCCGAAGCGTTCGATATCGCCCAGGTCGGCGGTGACGACCAGCGCATCGCAGTCGCGGGAAGTCCCGTCGGCCAGCCGCACCCGGCGGGCCCGGCGTTCCGCGTAGTCGATGCCGGTGACCTCGGCCCCGAGTTCCAGCCGCCCACCGGCCGCGACCAGGGCCTCGGCCATCGTCTCGGCGACCGCGCGCATCCCGCCCTCGGGGAAGTACACCCCGAGCGAGGTGTCCATATGCGGGATCGCCCCGTAGACGGCCAGCGCCCGGTTCGGCGGCATGCCCGCATACAGTGCCTGGAAGGTGAACAGCCTGGTCAGCCGTGGGTCGCGGAGGAATCCGCGCACCCGTGGCCCGAGCCGGCCGAACCCGCCGAGGCGTACCAGCTCCAGCAGTGCGGCGCGTTTGCCCGGCAACCGCACCATGTCCAGCGGCGAGTCGAAGTTGGTGTCCATGAACTCGCCGAATTCGGCGCGGTAGATCCGGGCCAGCCAGTCGCGCAGCCGGCGGTAGCGTCCGGCCTCGCCGGGGCCACAGGTCCGCGCCACCTCCGCCGCCATCTCGTCCGGGTCGGCGAACACCCGGATATCGGAGCCGTCGGCGAAGCGCGCGTGATACGACGGGGCGAGCCGGTGGATGCGCAGCGGCGTGGCGAGAGAATCGCGGTCGTGTCCCACCGCGGCGAGTGCGTCGTCGATCAGCTCGGGCAGCGTCAACACTGTTGCCCCGGAGTCGATCTCATAGTCGTCGAACCGGTAGCGCCCGACCCGCCCGCCGACGTGGTCGGCGCGCTCCAGCACGGTGACCTTGTGTCCGGCGCCGGTGAGGTATAGCGCCGCGGCCAGGCCGGACAGTCCGGCGCCGATCACGACGACCTGATCGGTCGGTCCGGTCACGGTTCTCATCGGTCGGTCCTCGGCGCGCGGTCGGCCGCTCATGCCGTGCGGCGGGTGGCGGCCAGCGCCATGGCGTGCAGGTGATCTTTCGCGGCGGCGGTGGCCGAGCTGGAGTCGATGGCGGCCAGGGCGCGCTCGGTCAGCTCGGCGATGCGGGCTTCGACCGCGTCGACGGCGCCGAGGCGCACCAGTACCTCACGCAGTTGGTCGACGTCGGAGCCGCTGAGATCGGTGCCGACCTTGCTGCGCAGCAGTTCGGCGGCGGCCGGATCGGACGCATCACCACGGGCCAGCGCCTCGGCGATGAGCACCGTGCGCTTGCCCTCGCGCAGATCGTCACCGGAGGGCTTGCCGGTGACCGAGGGATCACCGAAGACGCCGAGCAGGTCGTCACGCAGCTGGAACGCGATGCCGATATCGGTGCCGAAGTCGCGGTAGGAGCGCACCAGCTCGGGCCCGGCGTCGGCGAGGGCGGCCCCCAGGTGCAGCGGCCGCTCGACGGTGTAGGCGGCGGTCTTGTACCGGTTGATGCGCAGCGCCGCGGCCACCGATTCGTCGCCGCTGGCCTCGCCGTGGATGTCGAGCAGCTGCCCGCCGAGCACCTCGGTGCGCATCTTCGCCCAGACGGTGGCGAAGCGGGCCACGGCCCGCGGGTCGAGGCCGGAGGCGTGCACCATGTCATCGGCCCAGGCCAGGGCCAGATCGCCGATGAGGATGGCCACGCCGGTGCCGAAGCGGGGCGCGTCGCCGGCCCAGCCGCGGTCGCGGTGACGCTGTTCGAAGTCGACGTGCACGGTGGGGAAGCGGCGCCGGGTGCGGGAGGCGTCGATGATGTCGTCGTGGATGAGCGCGCACGCCTGCACCAGCTCCAGCGCGGCACAGGCATTGAGCACGGCGGGCGCGTCCGGTCCCTCGGTGTCGCCCCCGGCGCCGAGCCAGCCGGTCCAGGCGAAGCCGGGCCTGGTGCGTTTGCCGCCGCGCAGCACGAACGATTCCAGCGCGTCGGCGGCGTCGACGAAGATCGGCCCCAGCTCGCCGACGGTCTCGCGGCGGGTGGCGAAGAACGAGGTCAGCGCCTGTTCCACGGCGGCGGCGAAGGCAGGCGTCCCAGGGGTCGCCGAGGTCGGGCTCGGCCTGGTCGGGGTACCGGGTCCGGCGGACAGGATGACCTCCAAGGATGTCCGGGGAAGGGGTCGGCTCGGCGGATGGCACCCAGGCCCCCGCACTCGGCGGCCACGGCGGTGCACCCGCTCATGGCTCGAACAATACGCGTCCGGTCCGACGACGCTCCGGCCCGCAGGCCGCCCACCTCTACACTGAACCGGTGACTTTCGACAACGTGCGGGGACGTTCGACCCCTGGCCGGCCGTCCTCGGCACCACCGATCGTCTCGGGGACGCCGTCGGTCGTGCATAGTTTGCGGCTGCACTCGAGCCGAGCGGTGCCCTTCTCTGTCGAGTTCAATCCGCCCCGTGACGCCGCCGGTGAGGCGAGGCTGTGGCGTGCGGTGCGCACCTTCGAGCGCATGCATCCGGCGTTCGTGTCGATGACCTACGGCGCGGGCGGGTCCACCAAGGACCGCACCGTGCGGGTGACCGGCGAGCTGGCCGGGGAGACCACGCTGCTGCCGGTGGCCCATCTCACCGCGGTCGGGCACAGCGTCGCGGAGCTGCGGTCGCTGGTCGGCGCCTACGCCGACTCCGGCATCCGCAATATCCTGGTTCTGCGCGGCGATCCGCCGGGCGATCCGCTCGGCGAATGGCACAAGCATCCCGAGGGCGTCGAATACGCTGAGGAGCTGGTGCGCATCGTGCGCGATCTCGGCGATTTCCACGTCGGGGTCGCCTCGTTCCCGCAGGGCCATCACCGCTCGCCCGACCTCGACCACGACACCCGGTTCCTGGCGGCGAAACTGCGTGCGGGCGCGGAGTATTCGATCACCCAGATGTTCTTCGACGTCGAGCACTATCTGCGGCTGCGTGATCGCCTGATCGCCATGGACCCGGTCGAGGGCGCCAAGCCGATCATTCCGGAGCTGATGCCCATCACCTCGCTGCGCACCGTCAAGCGCGCCGAGGAGCTGTGCGGCCGGCCGCTGCCGCGCGCGGTGATCGAACGGCTGGAGCGGGCCGCGGGCAACGGCTCCGAGGAAGACGCGGCGGCCGTGCGCGCGGTGGGTATCGAGATCGCCACCGAGATGGGGCAGCGTCTCATCGACGAGGGCGCGCCCTGCCTGCATTTCATCACCCTGAACTTCGCCAAGGCGACCGGCGAGGTGCTCACCAACCTCGGCTACGGCGTCACCGCCGCGCCGATCAGCGCCTGAGTCCACGCCGACGCGCGAACGCGCAGTTCAGGCGGCCCGGCTCTGCCGCAGTCCCCAGGCTTCGGCGAGTAACCGATGCGATTCCAGCCGGTCACGGTGATCGTGGGTGATGCCGGTGACCAGCAGTTCATCCGCGCCGCTCACCCGCTGGAGAGCCGCGAGCCGGCGCACCACGGTGTCCGGTGAGCCGACCAGCTGGGTGGCCAGCCGGTCCTCGACCAGCCTGCGCTGATCGGGGGTGAGCGGGGTCAGCGTCGCCGGATCGGCGAAGTCGGCGGCGCCCGCGCCGCTGCGGATGCTGTGCACCCAGTGCCCGTACGGTGCGGCCAGCCGTTCGGCGGTGGCGTCGTCGGCGGCGACCACGACATCCGCTGACACCACCACGTACGGCTCGGCCAGCACCTGCGACGGCCGGAAGGCCGCACGGTAGGCCGCCACCGCGTCCAGCGCGGTACCGGGAGAGACGTGATAGGCGGCCGCGAACGGCAGTCCGAGCCGACCGGCCAATTCCGCGCTGGCCCCGGCCGTACTGCCGAACACCCACAGTTGCACCTGCGCGCCCTCGCCCGGCACGGCGTGCAGGGCGATGCCCTCGGCGTCGACGTAGCTTCCGTCGAGCAGGGCCCGGATCTCGGCCACCTGATCGGCGAATTCCGCAGGTTGGGCGCCCTGCTGGTACAGGGCCCGTTGTCCGGCAAGGAATTTCGACGGGTCGGCGATGCGCAGCGGATCGAACGGGGCGGGACCACCACCCCGTCGCGCACCTCGGTGCGGCCGCGCACGGTGTCGTCGCGCGGCCGGACATGGCGGGCCCGCACGGATTCGGCGCCGAATTGCCTGCTGCGGTGCCCGGAGCGGCCGAGCCCGAGGTCGAGCCGTCCCGGATGCAGCGCGTCGATGGTGCCGAAGCCCTCGACGATGGAGATCGAGGTGTGATAGCCCACCTGGACCGCCGCCGCACCGACCCGGATCCGCGTGGTGGCCGCGGCGACCTGCCCGATCAGGGTGATCGAGGCCGAACTGGCCACCCGCGCGAAATGATGTTCGGCCAGCCAGAACCGGCGATAGCCCCATTCCTCGGCGCGCCGGGCCAGCTCGACGGTATTGCGCAGCGCCTGCTGCGGACTCGATCCGGCGCTGATGGGCGCCAGATCGAGGACCGAGAGCGGAACCGTCATGCCCGGTGCTCCGCCGCCGGAAGCCGCGGATCCTGTTCGCCCGCTTCGATCGCCACCCGCAGCCGGTTCTGCGCGGGCGCCACCGGGCAGGTCGCGTAGTCGGTGAACGCGCAGGGCAGGTTGGTCGCGCGGTTGAAGTCGAGCAGCACGGTGCCGTCGTCGTCCACCGCGCCGGCATCCAGCAGGCGGGCCGCCGGATAGGTGGTGATGCCGCTGGTGGCGTCGGTGAACAGCACCCGCAGCGCCTCCGGGGTGCCGAAGGCGACGACCCGTTCGGTCACCGAGCCGACGGTGAATTCGATGACGCCGGCGGCATGGTGATGGTGTTCGAGCCCCGCCACCACCGCGCCCGTGATGACGGTCGTCGCCTCGCCGAACGCTTCGAACCGCCCCCGCAGCACCCACCGTTCGTCCGGCGCGTAGGCAGGCACCCCGGTGAAGGCGGCCAAGGTCGGGGCGGCCGGATCGTGCACCCGCACGGCGGACTGCCCGCTGCGCCGGATCACTTCGAGCACCCGGTCCTCGTGCCGGATGAGCACGCCCGGCGCCCCTTCCTCGGCGACGACGATGTGCACGCCGGCGATGCGCTCGCCGTCGTGGTCGAGCCGGTCGGCGGGTTTGGCGGTGACGAACACCCGGTCCTCGATCACCCACCAGGTGCCGGGCACGCCCGGCAGTTGTTCGGGCCGGTCGGTGAGCCAGTGCAGTGCGGTGAGGCTGAGGAAGCCGAGCGGGTCGCGCAGGGTGTGTTCGCGTTCGGCGTGCCAGGCGGCCCAGTCGGTGGCGAAGGTGGTGAGGCTGGTGGTCATCGGAGGTCTCCTCGGTGTGTTTGGACGGGCGGTGTCGAGCGCCGTCATGACGGGTCGTCGGCCGGTAGGC
This sequence comes from Nocardia cyriacigeorgica, assembly GCF_005863245.1. Taxonomy (GTDB): domain Bacteria; phylum Actinomycetota; class Actinomycetes; order Mycobacteriales; family Mycobacteriaceae; genus Nocardia; species Nocardia cyriacigeorgica_C. Next base: position 374,408 of record NZ_VBUT01000002.1, read on the forward strand.
GCAGCGTGACCGACGGTTTCGGGATGGCAGCGAGCAGCTCGCGGGTGTAGTCGTGCTGGGGGTTGTCGAAAATCTCCGCGGTGGTGCCGGTTTCGACGATGCGCCCGTACCGCATCACCGCCACCCGGTCGCTGATGCGGCGCACCACCGCCAGGTCGTGGGAGATGAACAGGTAGCTCAGGCGCAGCTGCTGTTGCAGATCGTCGAGCAGTTCCAGGATCTGGGCCTGCACCGAGGCATCGAGCGCGGAGACCGGTTCGTCGAGCACCAGCAGCTCCGGCCGCAGCGCCAGGGCACGGGCGATCGCCACCCGCTGACGTTGCCCGCCCGAGAGTTCGGCCGGCCGCCGCCGCGCGCATCCGGCGGGCAGCGCCACCTGCTCGAGCAGCTCGGCCACCCGCTGCGCCCTGGCCTTGCGGTTGCCGATGCCGTAGGCGCGCAACGGCTCCTCGATCACCGACCCGACGCGCAGCCGCGGATCCAGCGACGAGTAGGGGTTCTGGTAGACGATCTGGAACCGCCGCCGCAGCGCCCGCAGCTGCCCGGCGCGGGCGCGGGTCAGTGGCTCGCCGTCGAAGACGACCTCGCCGCGATCGGGGTCGGTCAGCCGTACCGCGATGCGCGCGGTGGTCGACTTACCCGAGCCCGATTCGCCGACCAGCGCCAGCGTTTCGCCGCGACCGAGTTCGAAGCCGACCCCGGCCACCGCGGTGACGGTGCTGCCGGCTCCGGCGCGGAACAGCTTGTGCACCTCGCGGACGGTGAGCAGCGGGCCGCCGTCGAGCGCGGTGGCCGGTCGCACCACCCGGTCGGCGGTGAGGGCGGGCGCGGCGGCCAGCAGTTGCCGCGTGTACGGATGCCGGGGATTGCCGAGAACCTCGGCGGTGCGCCCGGATTCGACGACGGTGCCGTTGCGCAGCACCACCAGCCGGTCGGCACGTTCGGCGGCCATCGCGAGATCGTGGGTGATCAGCAGCACCGCCGTCCCGCGCGCGGCGATGCGTTCGGCCAGCCGGTCCAGCACCCGGCGCGCGACGGTGGCGTCCAGCGCGCTGGTCGGTTCGTCGGCGATGATCAGATCCGGTCCGCAGGCCAGGGCGATGGCGATCAGCACGCGCTGACGTTGTCCACCGGACAATTCGTGCGGGTACTGGGTGGCCCGCAACTGCGGCCGGTCCAGCCCCACCTCCGCCAGCAGGGCCGTCGCCCGCTCCAGCGCACCGCCACGGTCGTCGAGCCGGTGCACCCGCAGCGCCTCGGCCACCTGATCGCCGATGCGGCGCACCGGGTTGAGCGACAGGCCGGGGTCCTGCGGCACGAACCCGACCTGGAGCCCCCGCAACCGGCGCAGCGCCTGCTCGGATCCGAAATCCACCGGCTGTCCGGCGAAGGTGACCGAGCCGTCGGCGATGTCGGCGGTCTCACCGAGCAGCCCTATCACCGCATGCGCCAGCGTCGACTTGCCCGAACCGGATTCGCCCACGAGCGCGACGACCTCACCCCGGCGCACCGTGAGTGAGACACCGTCGAGAGCGGTGACCGGCCCGTCGCCGGTGCGGTAGCGCACCCGTAATTGTTCGACCCGTAGGAGTTCCTCGGCCTCGACGGGCGGGTCATGATCGTCGGCAGGGGACAGGACGTCGACGACAGCGTTGTCGCTCATCGGTGTGCACTCCTCGTGACGGCGCGACCCACGCGCTGGGCGGACAGGACGACGGCGATGATCACCAGGCCGGGCAGCGTCGTCAGCCACCAGGCGGTGGCCAGGTAGTTGCGGCCCTCCGAGATCAGCGATCCCCATTCGGGGGTGGGCGGTGCGGTGCCGTAGCCGAGGAAGCTCAGCGCCGACACCGCGAGCACCGCCATGCCGAACTCGACCGAGGCCAGCGCGAGCACCGGGGGATAGGAGTTGGGCAGGATGTGCCGGGCCAGCACCGTGTACCAGCGCACCCCCGACGCGCGTGCCGCCTCCACATACGCCGCCCGGCGCACCCGCAGCACCTCCGAGCGCATCACCCTGGCGAAGTTGGCGATCAGCGAAACGCCCACGGCGATGGCCACATTCCGGGTGCCGAAGCCGAGGGCGGTCACCAGCGCCAGCGACAGCAGCAGCGCGGGAATCGACAGCAGGACGTCGACCACCCGCATGACGACCATGTCCACCACACCGCCGAGCGCGCCGGCGAGCAGGCCGAGCAGTGTGCCCGCCACCAACGCGATGGCGACCGCGGTCAGGGTCGCGGTGAGCGACAGACCCGCACCGTGCACCATCCGCGTGTACAGGTCGCGGCCGAGATTGTCGGTGCCGAACCAGTGCTCGGCGCTCGGCGGCTGGAATTTCTGCGCCGGAACACCCTTCAAGGGGTCGCCGCCGGCGAACAGCGAGGGTGCCAGCGCCCAGCCGACGGCGAGCACGATCACCGCGCTCGCCGGAATCAGTGCCAGATTGCCGCGCAACAGATTCCACGCGCGGCGGCGACGCGGCGGCACCGGCGGTTCGTCTCCCGCCCGCGTCGGCGCCTTCGGCCGTTCGAGCAGCTCAAGCGACATCGGTGACCTCCTGCTCACTCGGGCGCACCGAGCGCGCCCGCTCACCCCGTCCGGCGATCCGCGGATCCAGCACGGGATAGAGCAGATCCACCGCGAGGTTGACGATGACGAAGGCCAGCGCGCTCACCAGCACGATGCCCTGCACCACCGGAATGTCCTGAGCCAGCACCGAGGTCTGGGTGAGCCGTCCGAGCCCGGGCCGGGCGAACACCGTCTCGACCACCACCGAGCCGGCGAGCATATTGCCGACCAGCACTCCGGCGATGGTGAACGCGGGCACGCTCGCCAATCGCGCTACATGCCTGCGCTGCACCCACCAGCGCGAGGCACCCTTGGCCAGTGCGACCTCGGTGAAGGGCTGGCGCCAGGTCGATTCCAGCCCGGCGGCCAGCACCTGCGCGATCACCGCCCCGATCGGGATCGCCAGCGTCACCGCGGGCAGCACCAGCCCACCGAAGGCGGGCACCAGCTGCCAGCGGAAGGAGAACAGCTGCAACAGGATCAGCGCGGTCCAGAACGTCGGCATCGACACTCCGATCGGCGGCAGCGCCGCGAGTGTCGCGCGCAGCCACGGCCGCCGGGTGTAGGTGGCGGCGAAGGCCAGCGCGGTCCCGCCCGCCGCAGCGAACAGCAAGGCCAGCCCGGTCAACGCGAGCGTCGACGGCAGCGCGTCCACGATCGCCTCGGCCACCGGCTGCCCGGTGGCGATGGAGCGGCCGATATCGCCGCGCACCGCATGCGACAGCGAACTCAGATACTGCTCCCACAAGGGCTGATCCAGGCCGTACCTGGCGCGCATCTCGGCGAGCGCGGCCGCGTCGACCGGTGTGCCCGCACCGCCACCGTCGGCCGCGATGGCCACCGGATCCGACGGCAGCAGATACAGCACGACGAAGGAGATGGTGAACGCCGCCCACAGCACCCACACCGCGGCCACGCACCGCAACACCACATATCGCGCCATGATCAGCGCCCGCTCAGCCAGGTGTCGAAGAACTGCAACCGCGCCGAGGCGTCGAACGTCAGGTCCCGCACCGCCGGGCCCGCGCCGATGGCCTGCGACAACTCGACGGTCGGGAGCCACAGTCCCTGCTCGAGAATCTGCTGCTGGGCCTGCCCGATCAGCGCCGCGCGTGCCTGCGCGTCCACCGCACCCAGTTGCGCGGTGAGCACCTCGTCGAGCGCGGGGATCGGCGGGCGGACATTGAAATTGCGGCCGTCCAGACCGAATCCGGTGCGCAGGATGTCGCCGTCGGCGCGGGTGCTGTTGTAGTACAGCGCGTCGAAATCCTTGCTGTTCTGCCGCGCGGTGTACTCGGCGATGGACACCAGGTCCAGCGTGAGATCCACACCCACCGCGCGCAGCTGCTGCTGAATCAGTTCGAGGATCGCCTGATTACCGGCGAACACCTGACTGAACGTCACCGCGAAACCGAGGCGCTGCCCGTCCTTGACCCGGATGCCGTCCGCGCCCGGCACCCAGCCGGCCCGGTCGAGGGTGGTCCGCGCGGCGTCGGGATCGAAGCCGACTACCTGGGAAAGATCCTGATAGCCCGGCGTTTTCGAGGCCAGCACGCTGGTCGCCGGACGGAACTGCGGCCCGAGCACGGTATCGACGAGCTCGCGCCGGTCGATCGCGGTGAGCAGCGCGCGCCGCACCTCGGGATCACGCAACGGCCCACGGGTCACATTCGGCTGGAACCCGAACGGAATACCCGGATTGGGGGTGCTGAGTACCCGGCCGCCGGCCGCCTCGATCTGCGGCGCGTCCTGGGGAAGGGCGTCGCTGGTCGCGTCGAGCTGGTCCGAGGACAGTGAACCGGTCCGCACCCCCGATTCGGGCACCACGGTGAACTCGATACGGTCGAGGTAGGCCTCGCCCTGATGCGCGAACACCGCCGAACCCCACCGGTAGCCGGGGCGTTTCACCAGCGTGGCGGAGATGTCCTGGCGGTAGCCGGCGTAGGTGAACGGACCCGAACCCACCGTCGCCGCGCCCGCGCAGCGGTCCTCGGCGGGCCGGGAAGTGGTGGCGTCGGCGAGAATGCCCAGCTGCGGCGTCGAGGAGGCTTGCAGGAATTGGGCATTCGGCGCGCTGAACTCCACCCGCGCCGTCAACGGATCCAGCACCGTCGTCCCGACATAGCCGGTGAGGTAGCTGCTGCCCAGCGGCGCCTTGACCGCGCCGAGGGTGCGCACGATCGAATCGAAGGTGTTGCGCACCGAGTCGGCGGTCAGGGGCGTGCCGTCGCTGAAGCTCACCCCGTCGGCGAGGTGGAAGGTGAACGTCTTCGCGTCCGGGGCGACCTCCCAGCTGGTGGCCAGCCACGGCCGCAGCTCTCCGGTCTCCGGATCCTGATCGGTCAGCGAGTCGACCACCTGGCGTGCCACATAGATCGTCTGATTGGTGCCGGCCTGTGCGGGATCGGCGCAGGTCGGCGGCTGGGACAGGCCGTAGCGCAGAACTCCGCCCGGCTGCGGAGGACCGGCGTCGGCCCCCGGCGCGGTGGTCCCGGAACCGCAGGCGGCGAGGGTGGCGGCGGCGGTAAGCACCGTGCCTGCGAAAGCCGCCTTGACGGATACGGCCATGTCGTCGTCCTTTCTGACACGACCGCCGAGCCCGGCGCGCCGCCGCGAACCGCGGCCTGCGGACTCGATCATGTGTGCCTCCATCGGTCCCGGCAGAAGCACCCGCACCCGGCGAGGCGGGGGGTTGCTGCGACGTCGGCGAGCCAGGTCTCTCGGTCGCTCTGGATGGTGTCGCCGGACCGGACGCGGGTGGGCCGCTCCGATCGGGCCGAATCATCATGCGTCGCAGGGAAACCGCAGCACAATGGTAGTAATCAGGGTGAGTTCAGCTCTTGTCCGGCGGCACGCGTGGTCCGCGGAGATGAAGTTGCGCCGCTCGCGCTCACGCCGGGAGTGCGCGTCCCTTCCACACGAGCGCGTCGCCTCGTCGAGCCCGGCGTGACCGGCCCCAGAGCGCGAGGTAGACGCCGACCGACACGGGATGGGCGAATGCGGTAGCGACGTCGTCGCGGTGCGGTCGCTCACCGGTGTCGAGGCAGCGCGCCACGATCCGTCCGGCGACGGCGGCCGCGTAGCCGAGCACACCGATCCGCCGGACCCGGCCGCGTCCGGCGATCGCGGCGAGCGGCGGCAACCAATACGCCAGCGCGGCAACGGCTCCCACCGCGAGACCACCGAGCGCCGAGCCCCCGTAGGCCGACCACAGCCACCGCGTATACCCGGCGTCGAGTTCGGCGGCGTCACGGTACATGCGGGTGCGTGCCATCGATCCGCCCGCCACCACCGCCGTGCGCGAGCCGTGACGCCGCAACACCCTGGCGATATCGAGATCCTCGGTGACGCTGCCCGCCACCGCCGCATGCCCGCCGATGGCGCGGTAGGCCGCAGCGTCGAAGACCAGGAACTGCCCACACGCCACCGCCATCGACGGGCGCGTCCCCCGATCGGCGAGCGCGACCGGCAGCGTCGTGGCCCACGACCAGCACAGCAACGGCTGCACCAGGCGCTCGGCGGGGGAGTGCGCGAGCTGCCGAGGCCAGGGCGAGACCAGCGCGCACCGCCGCGCCCGCAATTCGGTCACCGCCGCGGCGATCGCCGGCGGTTCCAGCCGCACGTCGGCATCGACGAAGATCAGCACCGTGGCGCCCGTCGCCGCGGCGGCCTCGGCCAGCCGGGCGCACGCGGCGGCCTTACCAGTCCAGCCCGGTTCGGGTTCGTCATCGCAGCGCAGCACCGTGATGCGCGGATCGTCACCGGCCGCGCGCCGCGCCGCCGTCTCGGTGCCGTCGGTCGAGGCGTCGTCCAGGATCAGCACCCGCAGTCCCGGCACGCCGGTCTGTGCGCGCAGATCCGCGATCAACGTCGGTAGCCGCTGCGCCTCGTCGCGTGCCGGGACACAGACTGCCACGGTCTCGCCGACCGGCGGGCCGGGGCGCAACCGGCGCATCGTCAGCAGATTTCCTATCGCGACAGCGCATCCCGCGACCGCGATCCCGGTGCCCACCCGAACCGCCCGGGTGGTCAGTGGCGGCAACGCCTACCTGCTGCTGCGCACTTCACGCCACCAACGCCCGAGATCGAAGCTCGGAGCCGGAGCGTTCGGCGGGGCCGGATTGCGGTTGACGTACGCCATCGCCGCCACCACGGCCGCCACGGCCAGCGTGATGCCGCCGACGATGCCGGCCCAGCCCGCGAACGAGCGGGTATTCGGGTCGGCGTAGCTCACCTCGGCCCGGATATTGGTGACGTCGCCGGGCGGCAGCTTCCACGACACCACCGAATCGCCCTCGCGGTTGCCGTTGGTCTTGGCGATGCGGGCCGGGAAGGCGATGCTGAACTGCACGTCCGAGCCGTGCGGCGGCACCGATTTCAGGTCGACGCGGCCATTGAGGCTGACCAGGTCGCCGGTGCGCTGGAACTGCAACTGGAACATGCCCTGGGTCTGCTCCGACAGCTGCCCGAGCTGCTGCACCTCACCGAAGTTCAGGTCGTCGAAGAACACCTGGCTGCCGACGTAGCCGTCCTGGCTGTAGGGCTCCACCCGCATCTTGGTGGCCAGCGTGTCCGGCGCTTTCAGCTGCGGGCCCTTGTCCTCGGGGTTGGCCGGGATCACCGCGGCGACGATCCGGCCGGAGACCCGGTCGTTGGACGAGACACCCATCGACGCCTGCACCCGCAGGCATCCGGCCAGCACCGGCACCAGCAGAGCCGCCAGCAGCACGGCCGCCGTCACCCGGATCCCGGGGCGGGGCGCACGCGGTGAGGTGACCGGAATGTCGGGCGTCGTGGTGTCGGGACTCGGCTGCACGGGTGACATCGTGCCAGGCGCGCGCCGCGCCACGCACGCGACACCGCGCATCGGCGCGATTGTCCCAGGTGGGCCTCGCTACCGGCTGCGCGCGGCGACCGTCTCGTCGTGGCGGCGATGGGCGTGGCGCAGCAGTTCCATCAGTTCGTCCTCCTGCCGGATCCGCCGCCGGTACTTCTCCGGCAGGGCCCGCAGCCGCTGTTCCTCGCTGCGCAGCAGCCCGAAGATCCGGTCGCGTTCGGCCTGGTCGGCGGTGTAGCCGAGGTCGAGGTAGTCGGTGGCGTGCCTGCGCGCGTTGGCCACCGCCTGCTGGGCGCGCCCGCGCGGACTCACCACCGACACCACCACGGTGACCACCAGGACGAGCAGGATCACCAGCAGCGACGCGCCGGTACTGATCTCGTGCACGTGCACCGGATCACCGTTGTTGATGAACGGCAGATTGTTCTCGTGCAGCGCGTGCAGGATCAGCTTGACGCCGATGAATCCGAGGATGGCGGCCAGCCCGAACGACAGGTAGATCAGCCGATCGAGCAGGCCGTCGATCAGGAAATACAGCTGCCGCAACCCCATCAGCGAGAACGCCGTCACGGTGAACACCACGTAGACGTTCTGGGTGAGGCCGAAGATCGCCGGGATCGAATCGAGGGCGAACATCACGTCGGTGCCGCCGATGGCCACCATCACCAGCAGCATCGGGGTGAGCATGCGCTTGCCGTCGCGCACGGTGAACAGCTTGTCGCCGTCGTAGTCGGGGGTGGTGCGGAACCATTTCTTGGCCACCCGGATCACGATGTTGTCCGCCGAGCGGGTCTCGGTCTCCGCCGGCGCGAGCATATTGCCCGCGGTCACCAGCAGCAGCACGCCGAAGAGATAGAACACCCAGGCGAAGGCGTTGATCAGCGAGGCGCCCAAGAAGATGAATCCGGTGCGCGCGATCAGCGAGAACACGATGCCGACCAGCAGCACCTTCTGCTGGTACTCACGGGGGACACGGAAACTGCCGATGATGACGAGGAAGACGAACAGGTTGTCCACCGACAGCGCCTTCTCGGTGACATAGCCGGCGAAATACTCGGTGCCCATATGCACACCGCCGAAGATCAGCACGCCGAACCCGAACAGCACCGCGATCCCGACATAGATCGCCGACCAGATCCCCGCCTCGCGCAGCGTGGGGGTGTGCGCCTTGCGCACATGGAAGACGTAGTCGAACAGCAGCAGTCCGGCGATCAGGATCAGGGTCGGGATCCATACCGCGGTCGATACCTGCATCTTCCCTCCGGATCGTGGACGACGAAGCCGATCGGGCGCCGGGGCGTCGCGCCACGACCGGGACCGGCCGTCGCTAGTCTCCGACTGCTCCGAACCTACTCGATCCCGGTCGCGACATGGGCGAACCCGAGCGGAACTCGTCGCCGATCAGCGAGATCCGGGCCGCGCCGCCGCGCCGCGCTCGCGCACCAACCGCACCAGCAGCGGCACACCGAGCAGTCCCATAGCGGCGGCGCCATACCAGGCCGAGGCGGGCAGATCAAGGAACACCGCGTGCGCCAGCGCCGAACCCAGCCAGGTCCACCCGAACACCGCCACCGGCACCGCGTTCCCGCCGCGCCGCCACGGCGCCGTGCGTTCCCAGCCGGTGAGCAGCACCGCCATCGCCGTCGCGACCAGCAGCCAGCCCAGATAGTTGGTGAGCGGAATGTGTTCGACGCCGGGCAGTCCCGCGTCGGTGACACACCAGCTCCACTGGCCGTCGGCGACCATCTGCGGGTCGAGGAACAGATCCCAGCCGACCGCGCCGACGGCGGTCACCGGGATCCGCCACCACGTCCGTCCGGCCAGCTGGCCCGCCACCACCCAGATCGGATACACCCCGCCCGTCCAGGCCAGCGGCACCACCAGCGGTACCCCGGCCAGCGCCGGACCCAGCCGGTCGGTGGCGTAGTCGTAACAACCGAACGGCATTCCGGTGGCGGTGCCGATGATCTCGGCGAGCAGGCCCGTGCCGGACAGGATGATCAGGACGCCGACGGCGTAGCGCGGGCCGCGGGTATAGGCGGCGTGGGTCAAGGCCGTCGCGGCCGCCAGCACCACCACCAGCACCGTCACCCGGTCGCGGGCCGCGCCGCTGGTCAGCGGATACGCGATCTGGCTGAGCACCCACGCCACCGCGAGCACGCCGGGCACCAGCGCACCGGCCACCGGCCGCCGGCCGAGCGCAGCCGACACCGCCGCTGCGACCCCGCCGCGGCCGGCCTCGCTCGCGGGACCGGAGTCGGGCTCGATACGGTTCATCGCCGCAGCAACCGCGCGAGCCGGCCCTGATCACGCAGCACCAGCCGCGCGGCGGTGCGGCCGCTGGCCCCGGACACGCCGCCGCCGGGATGGGTCGAGGCCCCCGTCAGATACAGCCCCGGCGCGCCCGGCACCCGCTGGCCCGACAGCTCCGGCAGCGGCCGCCACAGCATCATCTGGTCCAGCGACATCTCCACATGCATGACATTGCCGCCCAGCAATCCGAGCTCGCGCTCGAGATCGGCCGGCGTCTGCACGAACCGGCGCAGCACGGAGCCGGCGAAACCGGGTGCGTAGGAATCGACTTCGCCGATGATCCGGTCGGCCTCGGCGTCGGCGAGCGCGGCCCAGTCGCCGCCGTCGGCGAGCCGGTACGGATGCCACTGCGACCACAGCGACAGCTGCTGCTCACCCGGCGCGGCGATACTCGGATCCAGCGCACTGAAACTCATCGCCAGCACCACCGGCCGCGGCGGCAGCGCCCCGGCCAGCGCGGCACCGTGCGCGGCCCGCAGCTGCCCGCGCTCGGAGACGAGGAATTGCAGTCCGCGCGCTGATTCGTCCGCCGAACTGCCCGGGTAGGCGGGCAGCGCGTTCGTCGCCGCGCGCACCACCATCCCGATGCCGGGCCCGACCCGGATCCGGCGGCGCCAGTCGGCCAGGGCCGCGGCATCGAAACCGCCGGCGCCCAGCAGATCCAGCGTGGTCAGGATGTGCGTACCCGCGATGACGGCGCGTGCGTCCAGTTCGCGCCCGGACGCAGTGCGCACCCGCCAGCCGTCACCGGCGCGGCGCACCTCGGTCACCGCGTCGCCGCCGGTCACCACACCGCCGTCGGAGCGCAGCCGCGCCACCAACGCCGAGGTCAGCGCCCCGCTGCCGCCGACAGCGCGCCCCGGCGGCAGCGTATGCATCAGGGCCGCGAACCCCACCATCGGCGCGGTCCCCGGTTCCGACATGGGCGGTCCGGACTGCGCGCCGAACCAGGCCAGCGACGCCTTGAGCCGCTCGTCGTCGAACAGGCCGTCCAGCAGCGCGTCACCGGATTGCAGGAATTCGTGCGACAGCGCGCTCCCGCCCGCGCTCGCGTCCAGCCCCCAGAACGAGCGCAGCAGATGCCCCGGCGTCGGGCCGCCGCCGAACGCGCGCATCACCCGCGCGCTGCGTGGGCCCCAGTCCCGCACGAACCTGCGGTAGGCGTCGGCGTCGCGTTCCCCGCAGGCCGCCGCGATCGACGCGCAGGTCCGGTCGAGGTCGCGATGGAACACGATCGGCGCACGGCCGTCCGGGCTCGCGGGCGTGAAACCCCATGGATCGCAGTCGATGTAGCGCAGCCCGAAGCGCGCCAGCTCCAGCTCTTCGATAATGCCGGTGTGCCGGATCATGATGTGGGCCGAGGACCCGCGATCGACCAGATGCCCGGGGAAGCGCTCGACCGTCGACACCGCACCGCCGAGCACCTCGTCGCGCTCGAGCACTTCGACCCGCTGCCCGGCCCGCGCCAGATAGCAGGCCGCCACCAGCGCGTTGTGGCCGGAACCGACCACGACCACCGTCATCGCGAGCTCAGCGGCAGCCGCCGGCCCAGGATGGCGAACTCCCTGGTGTCACCGGCGAAGATGAAATGCCGCACCACATCGGCGAATCCGGCGCGCCGGTACAGCCGCCAGGCCCGGTTGTCCTCGGCGTCGACCTCGGGTGTCGACAGCAGCACCGCGCGTTCGGGCCGATCCCGCAGCAGCCGCTCCAGCAGCGTCGATCCGATGCCACGGCCCTGCGCCGACGGGTGCACATGCAATTCGGTGAGCTCGAAGTAATCCGACAGCAGTTCCCGCGCCGAATGCTCCGGCCAGCTCGACCGCCGCATCCCCGTATAGACCTGCTGCTGCCACCACTGATGCGGCGCGCCCCGGTAGCCGTACCCGATCGCCACGATCGGCGAGGTGCGGATATCGAAGTAGCCGGAGTCGTCGGGGATCACCGCGGCCACCGCCTGCCAGCCCGCGCGGGAAGTGTGTTCGGTCCACATGGGCGCGCGGTGGTGTTCGGTGCCGCGCGGGTAGTCCATCGCCGCGACATACACCGCGAGCGCGTCGTGCAACCGGGCACGCAGCGCCGTGACCGACAGGTCGACGACGACGGGTGCGGGGGTGTGATGTGGCTTGACGGCGGTCATGGCTCTCGTGTCGTGGGAACGCTTGATGCGCGAGCGGGAAAACATGTCGGTGGTCGTCTCTATATTCAAGCTCAATTCAAACGTTCGAATACCTGTTCGGTTCGTGCGGTGCCGACCGTCCGGTCGGCCATCGGTCTCGGACCGGGGTGTGCGACTGGTGGAGGGACGGCTGATGTCTGGTCGAAACGTTCATCCGGGCCGGCCCGGGCGCGCGGGCATGCTGCTGCGCCGCGCCGACGGGCTTTTGATGGAAGCGGCGGGGGAGCACGATCCACGCGAACGTTTCCGCACCGCCTACCTGGCCGCCCTGCGCGGGGCGGGCGCCGTGCTCGCGGCCACCGGCGCCGACGCGGCCCCGCGAGCGCGCTCGCGCAATGCCTGGGTGATGCTGCAACGCGCCGCCCCGGAATTCGTGATGTGGGCCGACTACTTCAGCGCCCATTCCGAGACGCGCGCGGCGCTCGAGGCCGGCCTGCCCCGCGAGATAGGCCACACCCAGGCCGACGAGTTCTACTCGCGGGTCGGTGCGTTCCTGCACGACGTGGAGGATTTGATCGCGCCCGCGGCCCGTTTGCGTGGCCCGGCGGAGCCCGAGTTCGGGATCGGCCCGCGAGTTATCGGCGAGTAGGTGGTACGGCCCTGATCGAACTCGTATCATTGGAGACAGATAGCCGCCAAGGCCGGCTATCTGTCGCCTACCCGGAGGCGACAGCCACGTCCTAGTGCCGGGGGAGGTACCGTGCCACTCTCCGAGCACGAGCAGCGCATGCTCGAACAGATCGAGAGCGCGCTCTATGCTGAGGATCCGAAGTTCGCCTCGTCCGTCCGCGGCGGACGCCTTCGAACGACCTCGAGTAGACGCAGACTCCAGGCCGCCGCCTTGTTCGTCCTCGGCCTGTTCCTACTCGTCGCAGGTATCGCCGCACCGGTGAAGCCGGGCGGCTTCCCGATCATCAGCCTGATCGGATTCATCGTCATGTTCGGTGCCGGAGTGCTGCTGCTGCTCGGTGGCTCCAAGAAGGCCGGCGGCAGTGATCGCGGTGGCGACGTGCCGTCGAGCGGTCCGTCCGGCCCCGGCTCCGGTGGGCGCGGGCGTCAGCGCCGGTCCGGCGGCTTCTCCGAGCGCATGGAAGATCGCTTCCGCAGAAGGTTCGAGCAGGAGTAAGCCCCCGCTCGCCCGAGGTTTACTGCGAACGGCGGTGCGGTACCGGATTCCCGGTGCCGCACCGCCGTTCGTCTGTCTGTCCATACCCCTTGGCGCCCACGGCGTGTCGGGCCGACCGGTCGGCATGGGATGACGCGACCCGCTGCGCCCCACATCGCCCCACGGTCGCGCCCCACCTTCCCCCACCGCCCCCCGATTCGGGGGCACACCAGGGAGTTTGCTGGTTGTTGTCGGGGTGGTCCGATCCGGACGCGCGCGGGGAGGTGAAGCGCCGGAAAAGTTCTTCCACACAGTGATAGCTGGGATGACCTGCGGAATCGCGAAAGCGGGGAGCCAGATCACCCCGTGTTTCGATTGAAAGTGGGGGAAAGTGGGGTAATGTGGAGCGCGCACTACAGGAGAGGCCGTAAGGCGCTCGGCCGGAGCGAGTTCCGGCCATGCGTGATCGAGGTGGTCCGGTAGGGAGGTGTCGAGTTGTTTCTCGGTACCTACACACCTCGATTGGACGACAAAGGGCGACTCACGTTGCCTGCGAAGTTTCGAGACGATCTGGCGGGAGGGTTGATGGTCACGAAGGGGCAGGACCACAGCCTTGCCGTGTACCCCAAAGAGGAGTTCACCGCGCTCGCGCGGCGGGCCGCGGCGGCGTCTCGGAGCAACCCGCAGGCACGGGCGTTCGTCCGGGCTCTCGCGGCAGGCACGGACGAACAGCGTCCGGACGCTCAGGGCCGGATCGTGCTGTCGGCGGATCATCGTCGCTACGCCAACCTGTCACGGGATTGCGTGGTGATCGGTTCGGTCGACTTCCTCGAAATATGGGACAAGCAGGCGTGGGAGTCCTACCTCGCCGAACACGAGGAGGACTACGCACAAGCGAGAGACGAGTCGCTGGGCGGGATCTTCTAGCCCGTACGAGTGCCACGCGGCCTCTGCCCGGATGCGGACCCTGACGTACTTCCCCGACGCCAGGTGCCGCTTCGGTCAGAGACCACGGGGCATTCGTCACCGACATCCGGTCCGAATCCCGCAGCGTTCGCTGCTCCGCAATCCAGAGCAATCACTCACGACAGCACTACCCATCTACCCGCGGTGTTCTCCGAAAACGCTGCGGAACAAGGCGACCCGATATCGGTGCGTGACGAAGCGAGGCAAGATCCGGGAGGTCGAGGTGAACCGTGAACAGCACGGCCCGCGCCATGTCCCGGTCCTGCTCCGGCGCGCCGACGAACTGCTCGGACCCGCGCTCGGCGAGCCCGGCGCCGTCTACCTCGACGCCACCCTCGGATTGGGCGGGCACGCCGAACATTTCCTGCGCACCTATCCGCGGATCCGGCTGGTCGGGCTCGACCGCGACACCGAAGCCCTCGCGCTGGCGGGCGAGCGGCTGCGGCCCTACGAAGACCGAATCACCCTGGTGCACACCCGATACGACGGCATCCCCGACGCCCTCGCCGAGGCGGGGCTGCCCGCAACAGGTTCGGTCAGCGCCATCCTGATGGACCTCGGTGTCTCGTCCATGCAGCTGGACGAGACCGACCGCGGCTTCGCCTATTCCGTCGACGCTCCGCTGGACATGCGGATGGATCCGACCACCGGCCTTACCGCCGCCGACGTGCTCAACACCTACAGCCACGGCGAGCTGGCGCGGATCCTGAAAACCTATGGCGAGGAACGCTTCGCGGGCCGCATCGCCAGCGAGATCGTGCGGCGCAGGCAGCAGCGGCCGTTCGCCACCAGCGCCCAGCTGGTCGAACTGCTCTACGACGCCATCCCCGCCGCCACCCGGCGCACCGGCGGGCATCCGGCCAAACGCACCTTCCAGGCGTTGCGGATCGAGGTCAACGGTGAGCTGGAATCGCTGCGCGCCGCCCTGCCCGCGGCGCTGAACGCGCTGCGCGTGGGCGGGCGGATCGTCGTCATGTCGTATCAGTCGCTCGAGGACCGCGTCGTCAAACACGAACTGGCTCAGCGTGCGGCCTCGCGCACGCCGGTCGGCCTGCCGATGGAACTGCCCGGGATGGGGCCGGAATTCCGGTTGCTCACCCGCGGCGCCGAACAGGCCACCGAAGCAGAGATCGAGGAGAACCCGCGCGCCGCCCCGGTTCGGATGCGCGCGGCGGAACGGATTCAGGAGGGCGCAGCGTGAGCGTACGGACACCGACCGTCGCCGAGCCCGGGCGGATCGCCCGCCGAGTGCAGGCCGCCGGGCGGGTGAAATCGGGTGCGGCGCAACGCGCCTACGCCCGCCGCAAGCTGCGCGCCGAAGGGGCTGGCGCCCTCGACGCGGTGCTGCCGCGCGGCTCGGTCATGGCCACCCGCATCCCGTTCGTCGCGGCGATCCTGGCCTTGCTCGCATGCGGTCTCGCCCTCACCCTGCTGCTCACCACCCGCGCCGCCGAGGACAGCTACCTGCTCAGCGATGCCAGGAAGCTGAACCAGACCCTCGCCGACGAGCGGGCCGCCCTGCAACGGGAAGTGGAGGCCGCCGACTCGGCGCCCGAACTCGCCGCGCGGGCCAGGGAACTCGGCATGATCCCGGCCAAGGACCCGGCCCGCCTGGTGGTCGCGCCCGACGGCTCCATCATCGTCATCGGCGACCCGAAGCCCGCCGAGGGCGCCCCGGTGCCGCCGCTGAACCCGCCGCCCACCCGCGCCGCGGACCGCCCCGGTACCCCGCAGAGCCATGGCGAGCGCGTCGTCCCGGTCACCTCGACGCCCCGCGCCCCCGCCGAGCGTCCCGGCGGCGCCCAGATCAACGCGGCCCCGCCGGTGGGTGCCGAGTTGGCGCCGCCCGCGCCGAACCCCGCGCCCGCGCCGAACCCGCCGGCCGCAGGCGTTCCGGCTCCCGAAGGCGCAGCAGGCCCGGCGGCCGCCGGGGGACCGGCGCCGGCTGGGGAAGCGGCCCCCGCGCCCGCCGCGGCCCCCGCTCCGGCCGCTGCACCTGCTCCGGCCGCTGCACCTGCTCCGACTGCTGCACCTGCGCCTGCTCCCTCTCCGGCAGGAGCCGCGGCCCCCGCGCCTGCCGATCCGGCCGTGGCCCCCGCACCGGCCGACCCGGCTGCCGCACCCGCACCCGCAGCTGCCGGCGCTCCGGCCGCCGGTCCCGCGCCCGCGCCGGCCGCCGCGCCGGCTCCACCGGCCGACACTGCGCCGGTCCCGGCCGCTGAAGCGCCCGCGCCTCCTGCGCCGGCGCCTGCTCCCGCTGCCGCACCGAACCCTGCCGCGGTCGCACCGGCCAACGCCCCCGCAGCTGCTCCCACACCGATCGCGCAGTCACCGGCTGCTCCGGCTGCTGGGACGCCCGCCCCCGCGTCCGGGCCCGCCGCCCCCGCGCAGATGCCTGGGCAAGTCGCTGCCTCGGCCCCCGCCGCGGGAGTCGCCGCACCCGCGGCACGTCAGCAGCAGGTCGCTGTCGAAGTACCGGTCCCCGCGTCCAGCGTCCCTGTCGCGGCGTCGAACCCGGCTCCTGCGCAGGGCCAGGCCGTCCCTGCTCCGGCAGACGCTCCCGTCCCGGCTCCGGTCGCCGACACGCAGCCGGGCGCCCAGGCTCCCGCACCAGCGGACCCAGCACATCCACCGGCTGAATCCGCCCCCGCCGCACCGGCTCTCATCGAGAACGCTCCCGGGCAGCCACCCGCGCGGCCGACCGCGGGCGAGGCCGCGCGATGAGGCGGCCCGGACCCGCGAAGCGTTCCCGTCGCGGGCCGGTGAACAGACGCAGGCCGGCGACGCCGCAGCTGGACCGGCCGGTGCGGATGCGGTTGGGGGTGGGACGGATCGCGATGCTCGGCGCGCTCGCCGTCGTCGCGATCCAATTGCTGTGGGTGCAGAGCATTTCCGCGCCGGGGCTGTCGGCGCAGGCGGCCAGCCAGCGCACCGCGCACTGGGTGGACGAGGCCATGCGCGGGCCGATCACCGACCGCAACGGCAAGGCGCTGGCGTTCACCGTCACCGCCAAGGAGCTGCACTTCCAGCCGGTGAAGGTGCGCAAGGATCTGGCCGAGGCCAAGGCCAAGGACGATTCCGCGCCCGATCCCGAGCAGCGGCTGCGCGATATCGCCGCCACCATTCACGAGAAACTCGGCGACAAGGGGCCGAGCGAGAAGAAGCTGCTGGAACTGCTCAACAGCGACGAGCAGTTCGTGTATCTGGCCCGCAATGTCGATCCGCGTATCGCCGCCGAGATCGTGGTCGAGTTCAAGGAGGTCGGCGCGGACTCGCAGAATCCGCGCGAGTACCCGGGCGGATCGCTGGCCGCCAATATCATCGGCGCCGTCGGCTGGGACGGCCACGGCCAGATCGGGCTGGAATCGTCGATGGATTCGGTGCTCGCGGGCACCGACGGCTCACACACCTACGATCGCGGCGCCGACGGCGCGGTGATCCCCGGTAGCTGGCGCGACCGGGTGCCCGCCGTCAACGGCTACGGTGTCGAACTCACCCTGGATTCGGATCTCCAGTACTACGTCCAGCAGCAGGTGCAGCAGGCCAAGGATCTGTCCGGGGCGAAATCGGCGTCGGCGGTGGTGCTGGACGCCAAGACCGGTCAGGTGCTGGCGATGGCCAACGACAACACCTTCAATCCGTCGCTCGAGCCCGAACATTGGAAACCGGAGGCGCTGGACAACCCGTCGGTGACGCATGCGTTCGAGCCCGGCTCGGTGAACAAGATCGTCACCGCCGCGGCCGCCATCGAATACGGGCTCACCACCCCCGACGAGGTGCATCAGGTGCCCGGCCGGATCCACATGGCGGGCGTCACCGTCGGCGATGCCTGGGAACACGGCGTCGCGCCCTACACCACCACCGGGATCTTCGGGAAGTCGTCCAATGTCGGCACGCTGATGCTCGCCCAGCGCGTGGGTGAGGACCGCTTCGCCGACATGCTCACCCGGTTCGGCCTCGGCCAGCGCACCGGCGTCGGCCTGCCGGGCGAGAGTCCGGGTCTGCTGCCTGCCCGCGACCAGTGGTCCGGCGGCACCTTCGCGAACCTGCCGATCGGCCAGGGCCTTTCGATGACAACCTTGCAGATGACCAGCATGTACCAGGCCATCGCCAATGACGGCCTGCGCATCCCGCCGCGCATCGTGCGGGCGAAGATCGCGCCCGGCCCCGAAGGCACCCGCATCGAGGAACCGACCCCCGAGGGCGTGCGGGTGGTCAGCCCGCAGACCGCACAAACCCTGCGCACCATGTTCCAGGCCGTTGTGCAGCGCGACCCGATGGGCGTGCAGATGGGCACCGGCGTCCCCGCCGCGATCGAGGGCTACCGGATCGCGGGCAAGACGGGCACCGCGCAGAAGGTCGACCCGGCCTGCGGCTGCTATTCGACCTCGTCGTACTGGATCACCTTCGCCGGGATGGCACCGGCCGACGACCCGCGCTACGTCATCGGCATGATGCTCGACGCCCCGGTGCGCAGCGCCGACGGCAGCGGCGGGCAGTCCGCGGCGCCGCTGTTCCACAACATCGCCTCCTGGGCGTTGCAGCGCGACCGCATCCCGCCCTCCACCGAGCCTGCCAGGCGTTTCGTGCTGCAGGCCTCGTGAGTTCATGGCACTGCCCGCAACCGCTGGACCTGCCGCGACCGGTGTCGCGGTGGGCAGGCTCGGGTGCGGGGGACCCGAATCCGTGAACCGCGTTGCCTGCCCGGAAGCCGGCGTCGGTAACCTGACTCGTCGTCGGTGTACGCACCACAAATCGCAGAGAGGAACCTTGTGCCCGCGCAGTCCAGCCAGCACGCGCTACGACCGGCCGAGCCGACGTCGTCGACGCTGCCCGACCTGCTGGATCTGACCGGCGCCGAGCTGCGCTCGGACCTGCCGTCCGGCCTGGTGATCACCGGTATCGAACAGCGTTCGGACGCGGTCGTCCCCGGCGACCTGTTCGCCGCCCTGCCCGGCGCCAAGGCGCACGGCGCGCGGTTCGCCCGCGCCGCCGTCGAGCGTGGCGCGGTGGCGGTGTTCACCGATGCCGAGGGCGCCGAACTCGCCGGTGAGCTGGGGGTGCCGGTGCTGGTGCGGGAACGCCCGCGCGAGGTGCTCGGCGAGCTGTCAGCCGCGATCTACGGCCATCCCTCGGATCGGCTGCGCATCGTCGGCATCACCGGGACCTCCGGCAAGACCACCACCTCCTATCTGGTGGAGGCGGGCCTGGCCGCCGCCGGGTTGTCGACCGCCCTGATCGGCACCATCGAGACCCGCATCGGCGGACGCCGGGTGCCGAGCGCGCTGACCACGCCGGAGGCGCCGCAGCTGCACGCGATGTTCGCGCTGATGGTCGAGCAGGGCGTGGACGCGGTGGTGATGGAGGTGTCCAGCCATGCGCTGGCGCTCGGCCGGGTCGACGGCGTGCGGTTCGACGTGGGCGGGTTCACCAACCTGTCCCAGGACCACCTGGATTTCCATGCCGACTTCGAGGATTACTTCGCCGCCAAGCGCAGGCTGTTCGAGCCGCAGTCGCCGGTGGCCGCGCGCACCTCGGTGATCTGCGTCGACGACGAATGGGGCAGGCGCCTGGCCGACGGGCTGGACGCGCCGATCACCGTCGCCACCACCGGTCCCGCCGACTGGCAGGTCACCGGCCCGGTGCGCACCCACGGCGGCGAACAGGAATTCACCGCGGCGGGCCCGCACGGGGAAACCGCTGTGCGCCTGCGGCTTCCGGGCCGCTACAACGTCGCCAACGGGCTGCTCGCGCTGGCGGTGTGCGCGGCGGCGGGTGTCGAGCCCGCGGTGGCCGCGCCCGCCTTGGCCACCGTCGACGTGCCGGGACGGATGCAGCGGGTGGAGCGCGGTCAGGATTTCCTGGCGCTGGTCGACTACGCGCACAAACCGGCCGCGGTCGAATCGGTGATCGCCACGCTGCGTGCGCATCTGGCCGACGCGGGCGCGGGCGGCAGGCTCGCGGTGGTGGTCGGCGCGGGCGGCGACCGCGATGCCGGCAAACGCACGTTGATGGGCGCGGCCGGTGCGCGCGGCGCCGATCTGCTGATCATTACCGACGACAATCCGCGCACCGAGGATCCGGCGGCCATCCGGGCCGCCCTGCGCACAGGCGCGCTCGGTGTGCCGGAATCCGAACGCGGCGAGGTCCGCGAAATCGGCGACCGGGCCGCTGCCATCGAGGCGGCGGTGGCCTGGGCCCGCGCCGGTGACGTGGTGCTGGTCGCGGGCAAGGGACACGAGGCAGGGCAGGAGATCCACGGGGTGAAGCACCCGTTCGACGACCGCGAGGTGCTCGCGGCCGCGATACAGCAGCGAAGTCCGCAGGGTTCGGACGCGGAGGACTTGACGGTTTCATGATCGAGATGACACTGCGGGATATCGCGGACGTCGTCGGCGGCACGCTGCACGACGTCGCGGACCCGGAGGTGACGGTGACCGGTTCGGTCGAATTCGACTCGCGCAGAATCGGTCCCGGAGATGTTTTCCTCGCCCTCCCGGGTGAGCGCGCCGACGGCCACGATTACGCGGCGGCGGCCGTCGAGGCCGGTGCGGTCGCGGTGCTGGCCGCGCGTCCGGTGGGGGTGCCCGCGATCGTGGTCGCGCCCAGTCCCGGTACGCTGCCCGCGAATTCGGCGGTGGTGGCAGGCGATACCGATGGTTCCGGTGCGGCGGTGCTGTCGGCGCTGGCGAAGCTGGCGCGCGCGAGTGTTGAACGGCTGGTCGCAGCAGGCGGTTTGACCGTCGTCGGTGTGACCGGGTCCTCCGGTAAGACCTCGACCAAGGACCTGCTGGCCGCCGTACTGGCGCCGCTGGGCCCGGTGGTCGCGCCACCCGGCTCGTTCAACAACGAACTCGGCCATCCGTGGACGGCCTTGCGTGCCGATGAGACGACCCGCTTCCTGGTGCTGGAGCTGTCGGCGCGCGGTGTCGGCCATATCGCCGCGCTCACCAAGATCGCCCCGCCGAACATCGGCGTCGTGCTCAATGTCGGCACCGCCCACCTCGGCGAGTTCGGCAGCCGCGAGGCGATCGCCAAGGCCAAGGGCGAACTCGTGGAGGCACTGCCGCCGACCGGCCTCGCCGTACTGAACGCCGATGACCAGCAGGTCGCGGCCATGGCTTCCCGCACCCAGGCCCGCGTGGTGCTGGTCGGGCAGGCCGAACGCGCCGAGATCCGCGCCACCGACATCGTCCTCGACGACGAGGCCAGGGCGCAGTTCACCCTGCACACCCCGGCCGGCAGCGCGCGGGTGCGACTGTCGGTGCACGGCGAACACCAGGTCGGCAATGCGTTGTCGGCGGTGGCCGTGGCCCTGGAATGCGGCGCCGACCTCGACACCATCGTCGCGGCGCTGTCGGGTGCCCGCGCGGCCTCGGCCCGCCGGATGGATGTGCGCACCACCGCCGACGGCGTCACCGTCGTCAACGACTCCTACAACGCCAACCCGGATTCGGTGCGGGCCGCGCTCAAGGCGCTGGTCACCATGTCCAAGGCCGGTGACACCCCGCGCCGCAGCTGGGCGGTGCTCGGTGAGATGGCCGAACTCGGCGAGGAGTCGGTGATCGAACACGACGCCATCGGACGGCTCGCGGTGCGTCTGGACGTCGACCGGCTCGTCGTCGTCGGCACCGGACGGCCGTCCCGGGCGATGCATCAGGGTGCGGTGATGGAAGGCTCATGGGGCGAGGAATCGGTCCTCGTTCCCGATATCGGCGCGGCGATCGCGCTGCTCGACGACGCGGTCGAGCCGGGTGATGTGGTGCTGGTCAAGGCGTCGCAGTCGGTCGGCCTGTGGGCCGTCGCCGAGCATTTGACCGGCGATACGCGCCCGGATGGACGCAGGGGTAGCGCGGAGGCAGTGCGATGAGACAGATTCTGTTCGCGGCGGGGATCGCGCTGGCGGTGTCGATTCTGTTGACGCCCCTGCTGATCAAGATGTTCGCCAAACAGGGCTTCGGCCAGGAGATCCGGGTCGACGGCCCGGCCAGCCATCAGGCCAAGCGCGGCACGCCGACCATGGGTGGTGTCGCCATCATCATCGGTATGTGGGCCGGGTACCTCGGTTCCCATCTGATCGGCATCGGCTACGACGCCGAGGGCCCGTCGGCGTCGGCGCTGCTGGTGCTCGGCCTGGCCACGGCGCTGGGCGCGGTCGGATTCGTCGACGACTTCATCAAGATCCGCAAAGGCCGCAATCTCGGCCTCACCGCCGCCGGTAAGTACATCGGCCAGCTCACCGCCGCCGTGGTGTTCGGTGTGCTGGCGTTGCAGTTCCGCGGCGCCAGCGGCCTGACCCCGGCCAGCAGGCATCTGTCCTACGTCCGCGACATCACCACGGTGTCGATGGGCGTGATCGTGTTCCTCGCCTTCGTCTGCCTGCTGGTGGTGGCCTGGTCGAACGCGGTCAACCTCACCGACGGCCTCGACGGCTTGGCCGCCGGATCGATGAGCCTGGTGCTCGGCGGATACGTGATCATCACGTTCTGGCAGTACTACCACGCCTGCGAGACCAAGCCGGAGACCGGCTGCTACAACGTGCGCGACCCGCTGGACCTGGCGCTGGTGTGCGCCGCCGGCGCCGCGGCGTGCATGGGTTTCCTGTGGTGGAACGCGGCCCCGGCCAAGATCTTCATGGGCGATACCGGCTCGCTGGCGCTGGGTGGCCTGCTCGCCGGCCTGTCCATCACCACCCGCACCGAGCTGCTGATGGTGGTCATCGGTGCGCTGTTCGTCGCCGAGGCGGCGTCGGTGGTGTTGCAGGTCGCGGTGTTCCGCACTACCCGCAACCGGTTGTTCAAGATGGCGCCGTTCCATCACCATTTCGAGTTGAGTAAATGGGCGGAGACGACGGTGATCATCCGGTTCTGGTTGCTGGCCGCGATGGCGTCGGCGGTCGGACTCGGCCTGTTCTACAGCGAATACCTCTCCGCGGTCGGGTGAGCTGACAATGGTCGAACATTCTCCGCGGGCCCTGCGTTCACCGGGCCCCATGCTCGAATTCCTGCGTGGCCGTGAGGTGCTGGTGGCCGGTTGGGGTGTGTCCGGGCGCTCGCTGATCGAGCCGCTGCAGGACATCGGTGCCAAACCGGTCGTCACCGACGGCGGCGCCAAGGCGCTGGCCGAGGCCGCCGAACTCGGCCTCGAGGTCGCCACCTGCGCCGAACTCGAGCACGCCGACTGGAGCCGGTTCGCGCTGGTGATCACCAGTCCCGGCTGGCGGCCGGACTCGCCGGTGCTGGTGTCGGCGGTCTCGGAAGGCATTCCGGTCTGGGGCGATGTGGAGTTCGCCTGGTGGGTCGATCAGGCCCGCATCTACGGCGAAGTCCGCAAATGGCTGGTGGTGACCGGAACCAACGGCAAAACCACCACCACCAACATGGTGCATTCGATCCTGCGCGCGGCCGGGATCCCCAGTGTGGCCTGCGGGAATATCGGGCTGCCCATCCTGGACGCGCTGCGCCGCAACCCGGGCCCGCAGGTGCTCGCGGTGGAACTGTCGTCGTTCCAGCTGCATTGGGCGCCGTCGGTGCGGCCCGAGGCCGGGGTGGTGCTCAATGTCGCCGAGGATCACCTCGACTGGCACGGCGGGCTCGACGCCTACGCCGCGGCCAAGGCGCGGGCGCTGGTCGGCCGGGTCGGCGTGGTCGGCCTCGACGATCCGGTGGCCGCCTCGCTGGCGCGCAAATCCAAGGCCAGACGCACCGTCGGGTTCCGGGTCGGCGTGCCCGCCGACGGTGAACTCGGCGTGGTCGACGGCAAACTGCTCGACCGTGCCTTCACCAAGGCCGCGATCCTGGCCGAGACCAAGGAGATCAGCCCGCCCGGCCCGGCCGGTGTCGCCGACGCCCTCGCCGCCGCCGCGCTGACCAGGGCCATCGACGTGGCCCCGCAGTTCGTGCGGGAGGGCCTGGTCGAACACAAGGTCGGCCCGCACCGGGCGGCGTTCGTGCGCGAGGTGGGCGGCGTCGAATTCATCGACGATTCCAAGGCGACCAATCCGCATGCCGCGCGGTCGTCGATCCTGGCGCATCCGCAGGTGGTGTGGGTGGCCGGTGGGCAACTCAAGGGCGCGGGCGTGGAGGACCTGATCGAAGAGGTCGCCGACCGGCTGGTCGGGGCCGTGCTGATCGGCACCGACGCGGAGGTCATCGCATCCGCGTTGGCGCGACACGCGCCCGAAGTCCCCGTGGTGGAGCTGGCCTCGGGAGACTATGCAGGCATGGGTGACGATGATGCGGGCAGATCCGCCGCCGACGAGGTGATGGCTCAGGCGGTGCGCGCGGCGGCCGGACTGGCCCGCCGCGGCGACACGGTACTGCTGGCCCCCGCCGCGGCCTCGCTGGATATGTTCGCCGATTACACCCATCGTGGCCGTAGCTTCGCCGCCGCGGTGCACACCCTGGAGGACGGGGACATCGGGCGGCGGCTGTGACCCCGGCCCGGGCTCCGCGGCCGGGCACGCGCTTCGGCGCCTGGCTGGCGCGTCCGCTGGCCTCGTTCCACCTCGTCGTCACCATCGCCACCCTGCTCACCGTGCTGGGTCTGGTGATGGTGCTGTCGGCGTCGAGCGTGGAGGCCTACGCCGACGGCAAGTCGGCGTATTCGCTGTTCGTCCAGCAGGCGGTCTACGCCGCGCTCGGTGCGGTGCTGTTCTATCTGGCGCTGCGGATCCCGCTGCGGCGGATGCGTCAGCTGTCGTTCCCGCTGTTCGCGCTGTCGGTGCTCGCGCTGGTGCTGGTGCTGATTCCCGGTATCGGCTCCCAGGTCAACGGCGCCCGCCGCTGGATCGACCTGGGCGCGTTCTCGGTGCAGCCCTCGGAGATCGTCAAGGTGACGCTGGTGGTGTGGGGTGCGCACCTGCTGGCCTCGCGCCGCTCCGAGCACGCCTCGCTCAAGGACATCCTGGTGCCGCTGGTGCCCGCGGGCCTGCTGGTGTGTCTGCTGATCGTGTTGCAGCCCAACCTGTCCACCACCATCGCCGTCGGCATCGTGCTCGCGGCACTGTTGTGGTTCGGCGGGCTGCCGGTGCGGCTGTTCGTGACGATCGCGATCTCCGGCGTGATCGCCGCCGGTGTGCTCGCGCTCTCGGCGGGATACCGCTCCGACCGCATGCGTGCCTTCTTCAACCCCGGTGACGACCCGCAGGGCATCAACTACCAGGCCATGCAGGCCAAGTTCTCCCTCGCCGACGGCGGCATCTGGGGCCGCGGGCTCGGCCAGAGCCGGGCCAAATGGAACTATCTGCCCAACTCCCACAACGACTTCATCTTCGCCATCATCGGCGAGGAACTCGGCTTCCTCGGCTGCGCGCTGGTGCTCGGCCTGTTCGCGCTGTTCGTCTACACCGGACTGCGCATCGCCGCCCGCTCGGCCGACCCGTTCCTGCGGCTGCTGACCGCTACCGCGACCACCTGGATCACCGGGCAGGCACTGATCAATATCGGCTACGTCGTCGGGCTGCTGCCGGTGACCGGATTGCAGCTGCCGCTGGTCTCGGCCGGTGGCTCCTCGCTGGCGATCACGCTGCTGATGTTCGGCATCATCGCCAACGCCGCCAGGCATGAACCCGAGGCGGTCGCGGCCTTGCACGCGGGCCAGGACGGCCGGTTCAGTAGATTGCTTCGACTGCCCAAACCGGAGGTGTACGCACCGGCCAAGGCCGAGGCGGCCAGGGCCAGGTCGGCCGCACGGGCCAAGCCGGGGCAGCGGGGCGGACCGCCGCCGGCGCGCAGGCCACGCACCGGCGGGCAACGCGGCGCCGAACCACGGCGGCGCTCGGCGCAGAGCCGCGGCACCAGCTCCGCGCGCGCGACCCGCGCCTGGGAGCCGAACTATCCGGTCACACACGCGAGAGAACGAGGAAGATCCAGGTGAGTGCACGCCAGTCCGCGAACGAGAACACCGCGGTGAGCGAGGCGAGGAATACCTCGGCCGCGCAGGGGAAGGCACTCTCGGTGATCGTCGCCGGCGGCGGCACCGCGGGCCATATCGAACCGGCCATGGCCGTCGCCGACGCCCTGCGCCGGCTCGATCCGTCGATCCGGGTCACCGCGCTCGGCACCGCACGCGGCCTCGAGACGACGCTGGTGCCCGAGCGCGGCTACCCGCTGGAGCTGATCCCGCCGGTGCCGCTGCCCCGCAAACTCAGCGCCGACCTGCTGCGCCTGCCCGCACGGGTGCGCGCGTCGGTGGCCGCCGCGCGCGCCGTCATCGACGCGGTCGACGCCGATGTGATCATCGGTTTCGGCGGCTATGTGGCGCTGCCCGCCTACCTGGCCGCCGGTCGCGGCGTTCTGCGCCGCAGGCGCGCGGTGCCGGTGGTGGTGCACGAGGCCAACGCCAAGGCCGGTATCGCCAACAAGGTCGGCGCGCGGGTCGCGGCGAAGGTGCTGGCCGCGGTGCCGGATTCCGGGCTGACCGGTGCCGAGGTCATCGGTATTCCGGTGCGCTCGGCCATCACCTCGCTGGACCGGGCCGCGCTGCGTGCCGAGGCCCGCGCGCATTTCGGCCTGCCCGCCGAGGGCCCGGTGCTGCTGGTGTTCGGCGGATCCCAGGGCGCGCGCACGCTCAACGAGGCGGTCTCGGGTGCGGCGAAGGAACTGGCCGGCGCCGGGATCTCGGTGCTGCACGCGCACGGCCCCAAGAACACCCTCGAACTGCCGCCGGGCACGCCGTCGGCGTCCTATGTGGCGGTGCCCTATCTTTCCCGGATGGATCTGGCCTACGCCGCCGCCGACGCGGTGGTCTGCCGCTCCGGCGCGATGACGGTGGCGGAGGTGTCCGCGGTGGGGCTGCCCGCGGTGTATGTGCCGCTGCCGCACGGTAACGGGGAGCAGGAGCTCAACGCCCGCCCCGTCGTCGCCGCCGGTGGTGGCACAATTGTGGCCGACTCCCAGCTGACGCCCTCCTACGTGATCGATGAGGTGATTGCCCTGCTCACGGACCCCGCACGGCTGACCGAGATGGGCCGCGCCGCCGCAGGCGCCGGACATCGCGACGCCGCGGACGAGGTTGCCCGCATCGCCGTCCGGGTGGCGGGCCGATGACCGGGGACGCGAGCAGCCTCGACGCGCGGGCCGCGCTGCCGCCCTTGCTCGAACGGGTGCACATGGTCGGCATCGGCGGCGCCGGGATGTCCGGCATCGCCCGGATCCTGCTCTCCCGCGGTGGTGCGGTGTCCGGCTCCGATGCCAAGGAGAGCCGCGGTGTGCTCGCGCTGCGCGCCCGCGGCGCCCAGGTGCGCATCGGCCACGACGCCAGCGCGCTGGACCTGCTGCCCGGCGGCCCGACCGTGGTGGTCACCACCTACGCCGCGATTCCCAAGACCAATCCCGAACTGGTCGAGGCGAATCGGCGCGACATCCCGGTACTGCTGCGACCGGCCGTGCTGGCCTCGCTGATGAGCGGGCACCGCACGCTGCTGGTGTCGGGCACCCACGGCAAGACCTCAACCACCTCGATGCTGATCGTGGCGTTGCAGCACTGCGGGGTCGACCCGTCCTTCGCGGTGGGCGGTGAACTCAACGAGGCGGGCACCAACGCCCACCACGGCAGTGGCGACATCTTCGTCGCCGAGGCCGACGAGAGCGACGGCTCACTGCTGCAATACGACCCCGACGTCGCCGTGGTCACCAATATCGAATCCGATCACCTGGACTACTTCGGCTCCGACGAGGCCTACACCCAGGTCTTCGACGATTTCGCCGACCGGCTCGCCCCCGGCGGCCTGCTGGTGGTGTGCCTCGACGACCCCGGTTCGCGGGCGCTGGCCGAGCGCGTCGGTGACCGGCTGGCCGAGAAGGGCGTGCGGGTCCTCGGTTACGGTTCCGGCGATCTGAGCGATGCCCCGGTGCCGGTCGGGGTCCGGCTGCACAGCTGGGAGCCGCGCGATGTCGGGGGATTGGCGCAATTCCAGCTCGACGGCGAGACCACCCCGCGCACCCTGCGGCTGTCGGTGCCCGGCAGGCATATGGCGCTCAACGCGCTGGCCGCACTGCTGGCCGCGCGTGCCGCCGGCGCCGATCTCGACGAGATCATCCAGGGCCTGGAGGGATTCGGCGGGGTGCACCGCCGGTTCCAGTTCGTCGGCCGGGAGAACGGCGTGCGGGTCTTCGACGATTACGCCCACCATCCCACCGAGGTGCGCGCCGTGCTCGGCGCCGCGGCGGCACTGGTCGAACAGGAAGCCGCCGACGGTGCCCGTTCGCGGCGCGGCCGGGTGATCGTGGTGTTCCAGCCGCATCTCTACAGCCGCACCGCGACCTTCGCCACGGAGTTCGGCGCCGCGCTCGGCCTGGCCGACGAGGTGGTGGTGCTCGACGTCTACGGCGCCCGCGAGGAGCCGCTGCCCGGCGTCAACGGCGCGCTGGTGGCCCAGTCGGTCACCAAACCGGTGCATTACCAACCCGATATGTCCCGGGTGGGACGGCAGGTGGCGGGGCTGGCGCTGCCCGGGGACGTGGTGATCACCATGGGCGCGGGCGATGTCACCATGCTCGGCAGCCAGATCCTCGACGGGCTACGCGCGCGTCCGCAGTTCGGGCGGTGAGCGCCGGTGCGGTCCGGAGCCGAGCTGTTCGGTGCGCGTCGGTGGCGCCGGATCCGGCTGTGGGGATTGCCCGCGGTGTGCCTGCTGATCACCGTCATCGTGGTGGCCTGGTTCACGCCGCTGCTGTCGGTGCGGGCGGTGCAGATCCAGGGGCTGTCGGCGGTCCCGGAGGAGCGGGTGCGGGAGTTACTCGAGATTCCGGACGGGCAGTCGATGCTGCGCATCGATACCGCCGCCATGGCCGCGCGGGTGGCGAGCATCCCGAAGGTGAGCACGGTGCGGGTGCAGCGCTCGTTCCCGTCGACGGTGCGGGTGACGATCACCGAGCGCACACCGGTGCTGTTCTACACCAGCGAGCGTGGGGCGCATCTGCTCGACGCCCAGAGCGTCGAGTACGCGATCGAGCCGCCGCCGATCGGCGTGCCGGAACTGAAGGCCGGCCATCCCGGCAGCGCCGACCCGGGCACCCGGGCCGCGGTCGCGGTGGTCACGGCGTTGCCGCCGGCGCTGAGAGTGCAGGTGGGCGAGGTTGCGGTACGGTCGATTTCGGATATTTCGCTGCGGCTGCGCGATGGCCGCACGGTACTGTGGGGCGGGGCCGACGATGCCGAACGCAAGGTGGCGGTGGTCGGTCCGCTGCTGACCCGCCCCGGCACGGTGTTCGACGTGTCGAGCCCCGATCTGGTGACGGTAAAATGATCGAAGTCCATCGAACTCGGCGTGATACCCCTTGTGTCCGGCGAGTTTTCGGTGGCGATCCGGGAGGCGTCCCCGCAACGGGATTCCCGCCGGGGGGCAACCGACCACGATACGACGTCCGGCGTGTCGGCACGAGCGGGATCACACAAGATTCTGATTCTCGTCTCGGCGCGCCTGCGCGCGGATCGCGTCGGCTGCGAATAGCGTTCGGCACCAGTCGGATACTTGACATAACGCCAACCCTATGGTTGAGGTTTAGGGTTTGCTCGAGTCGCGGACCGCTGGGAGACACGGCCCGGCCGACGCGGATCGGTGCCGAGCATCCGGAAACGACAGGCTTTGGATCGAAGGAAGGCGAGAGCCCATGACGCCCCCGCACAACTACCTTGCAGTGATCAAGGTCGTCGGTATCGGCGGCGGCGGCGTGAACGCCGTCAACCGGATGATCGAACAGGGACTCAAGGGAGTCGAGTTCATCGCGGTCAACACCGACGCCCAGGCGCTGCTGATGAGTGATGCCGACGTCAAACTCGACGTCGGCCGCGAACTCACCCGCGGCCTGGGAGCCGGCGCCGATCCCGAGGTCGGCCGCAAGGCCGCAGAGGATCACAAGGACGAGATCGAAGAGGTGCTCAAGGGCGCCGACATGGTCTTCGTCACCGCAGGCGAGGGCGGTGGCACCGGTACCGGTGGCGCACCCGTCGTCGCCAGCATCGCGCGCAAGCTCGGTGCGCTCACCATCGGCGTGGTCACCCGCCCGTTCTCCTTCGAGGGCAAGCGGCGCGGCAACCAGGCCGAGGTCGGCATCAATATGCTGCGCGAATCCTGCGACACCCTGATCGTCATCCCGAACGATCGGCTGCTGCAACTCGGCGACGCGGCGGTGAGCCTGATGGACGCCTTCCGCTCCGCCGACGAGGTGCTGCTCAACGGTGTCCAGGGCATCACCGACCTGATCACCACCCCGGGCCTGATCAACGTCGACTTCGCCGACGTCAAGAGCGTCATGTCGGGTGCGGGCAGCGCGCTCATGGGCATCGGCTCCTCGCGCGGTGAGGGCCGATCGGTGAAGGCGGCCGAGGCGGCGATCAACTCGCCGCTGCTGGAAGCCTCGATGGACGGTGCGCACGGCGTGCTGCTGTCGATCGCCGGCGGCTCGGACCTGGGTCTGTTCGAGATCAACGAGGCGGCCTCGCTGGTTCAGGAAGCCGCGCACATCGAGGCCAACATCATCTTCGGTACCGTCATCGACGATTCGCTCGGCGACGAAGTGCGCGTCACCGTCATCGCGGCCGGTTTCGACGGCGGCGGACCGGCCCGGCGCACCTTCGACCCGGCCACCACCCGCGGCACCATCGGCGCGGGCCGGGCCGGCGAGATCGGCCAGAGCCGCAGCACCGAGTCGAGCGCGCGTCCGGCCGAGAGCCCGGCGGCGGCTACGTCCAGCAGCGTGAGCAGGGGACCGGCGCCGAGCTACCGCGACGACCGGCCCCGTCCGGCGGCCGATCCCATCGCAAGCCACACCGGCCGTTCGCACACCCCGCCGCCGGACACCGGCGACGATGACGACGACGACGTCGACGTCCCGTCGTTCATGCGACGCTGATCACCCCGGTACACCCGCGCTGACCGGCGCAGAGCCGGCAGCCGACTACGCTCGTCGGCATGACATCGGTTTCGGTTCGCACTGTCCGGCGAGTGGTCACGACGCGGGCCGGAGGCTTCTCCGCCGCACCGTACGACTCGTTCAATCTCGGCGACCACGTCGGTGACGATCCGCAGGCCGTGCGCCGCAACCGCGAGCGGCTCGCCGAGACCATCGGGCTACCGCCGCAGCGGCTGGTCTGGATGGAACAGATCCACGGCCGCAATGTCGAGATCGTCGACGGGCCGCGCGCCGAGCCGGTACCGGCCACCGACGCGCTGGTGACCACCGTCGGTGGCCTGGCATTGGTGGTCGTCACCGCCGACTGTGTGCCGATCCTGCTCTCCGATGACGAGGCCGGGGTGATCGCCGCCGTGCACGCCGGCCGGATCGGCGCCCGCATCGGCATCGTGCCCCGGGTACTGGACGCCATGGTCTCGGTCGGTGCGCGCGTCGACCGCATCGGCGCCTTCCTCGGACCCGCCGCCAGTGGGCGTCAGTACGAGGTGCCCGCCGAGATGCGCGCCGATGTGGAACGGCATCTGCCCGGCAGTGCCACCACCACCGAACGCGGCACACCCGGACTGGATCTGCGGGCCGGTCTACGCCGACAGCTCACCAGCGCGGGCGTCGGCGCCGTCGCCGTCGACCCGCGCTGCACGATCGAGGACAAGACACTGTTCAGCCACCGCCGCGGCGCACCCACCGGCCGGCTCGGCGGGGTCATCTGGATGCAGGAAGGGGAGCCGCACGCGTGAGTCCGACGAGCACCGCTCAGACCCTCGACCGCCGCACCACCGAACTGGCCACCAACCTGGCCGGGTTGCTCGACCGCATCGACGCCGCCTGCGCGGCCGCCGGGCGTGACCCGGGCAGCGTCCGGCTGCTACCGGTGACCAAATTCTTCCCCGCCGCGGACGTGGACATCCTTTATAGCCTCGGCCGCAGGGAGTTCGGTGAATCACGTGAGCAGGAAGCCGGCGCGAAAGTGTCCGAACTCACCCGGCACCCCGATATCCGGTGGCACATGATCGGCCGGCTGCAACGCAACAAGGCCAAATCGGTGGCCCGCTGGGCGCATACGGTGCATTCGGTGGACAGCGAACGATTGGCAACGGCCCTTGACGTCGCGGCCGCCGCGGCGCTCGACGCCGGCGAACGCCGGGAACCGCTCAACGTGCTCATCCAGGTGAGGCTGGACGAGGACCCGGGTCGCGGCGGTGTCGCGCCGGATGCCGTTGCGGCACTTGCCGATCGGATCGCGCAAGCGCCCGCGCTGCGGCTGTCCGGCCTGATGGCGATACCTCCGCTGGAGGTGGAACCGGCCGCCGCGTTCGCACGGCTGGCGGCTGTACACGCCGAGCTGACCGCCGCTCATCCCGGCGCGTCGGAATTGTCGGCCGGAATGTCGGGAGATCTGGAATCGGCGATCGAACACGGATCCACCTGTGTGCGTGTCGGTACCGCTCTCATGGGCGCCCGACCGATAACCTCGGCGTAGCAAAGAAACCTCATCAGTCACATTCGACACATATGCTGGGACCGACGAGGGGCTGAGCAAGACTTCAACACCCGGCCGTCACCGGGGCCGAAGGAAGGTCGACCAGGATGAGCGAGCGAAGTGAGCGAGCGATACACACCGCCACCATCGTGGTCACGGCGGAGTCGGGTGTCGGCAAGGGGGAGGATATGAGCGAGCGTGGGACCAGGGCCGTCGTGGCCATGCCCGAGGCGAGCGTTAGCGAGGTGGAACGATGAGTACCCTGCACAAATTCAAGGCCTACTTCGGCATGGTTCCGCTCGAGGATTACGAAGACGACTACGTCGACGATCGTGGCCCTCGCCCGATGGACGAACGCGGCACGCGCCGGCCTCGCGACTACGCCGACCGGCCCGGCTACGGCGCCGACCGGTACGCCGACGACCGCTACGACGACGCCGAGTTCGACGAGCCGGCCTACAAGTCGCCGTACCAGGCCGGCTACCCGCCCGCCCGGCGCGACGACTACACCCCCGAGAGCTACGGCGACGACCGTTACGAGGCGCCGCGCCGCCCCACGCGCATCGACGCCGCGGCCGCGGGCCGGTTCCGGGCCGGCGGTAGCGCGCCGATCATGCGTGGCGCCACTCGTGGTGCGCTCGCCGTCGATCCCGAGGCCGAGGAACGGCGACTGGAAGAGCGGATGCGTCCCGATCCCGTCGTCGCCCGCCGTCCCGCGATCTTCGAGGACGGAGGTCCCTTGTCCAAGATCACGACGCTGCGCCCGCGCGACTACAGCGAGGCCAGGATCATCGGCGAGCGGTTCCGCGAGGGCAACCCGGTGATCATGGACCTGGTCGATCTCAGCAACGCCGACGCGAAACGACTGGTCGACTTCGCCGCGGGCCTGGCCTTCGCGCTGCGCGGCTCCTTCGACAAGGTGGCCACCAAGGTGTTCCTGCTCTCACCTGCCGATGTCGACGTATCGGCCGAGGAACGCCGCCGGATCGCCGAAACAGGCTTCTACAACCAGAAATAGGAACATGAACCGGGGGGAGAGCCGGATGCGGGTCGAACTGGTCGGCGCGGCCATTTTGCACGCCGCCGATTTTGCGGCAGAGTGAGGTCGTGGCCTTGTTCGCGGTGCTGTACTTCGTGCTGTTCATCTTCTGGCTGTTGCTGATCAGCCGGGTGATCGTCGAGTTCATCCGTAGCTTCGCCCGTGACTGGCGCCCCAGCGGCATCGTGGTCGTCATCCTCGAGGTGATCTTCACGATCACCGATCCTCCGGTGAAACTCCTGAGGCGGTTGATACCACCGGTGTCATTGGGGGGAATTCGGCTCGATCTGTCGATAATGGTCCTGCTATTCATCGTCTTCATCCTGATGTCGATCGTGAGCAGGCTCGGGCAGCCGGTAGCCCCGGTGTGACAGAATGGGCCGAGGACACAGCTCGCCAGATCTGCTAGATCTCCAAAAGACGCGTGAAGGGATCCTTCCATGCCGCTGACCCCAGCCGATGTGCACAACGTCGCGTTCAGCAAACCGCCGATCGGGAAGCGCGGCTACAACGAAGACGAAGTAGACGCCTTCCTGGATCTCGTGGAGCAGGAGCTTTCGCGCCTGATCGAGGAGAACGCAGATCTGCGCCAGCGGGTTGCCGAGCTCGATTCCGAGCTGGCCGATGCGAAGAAGAACCGGGGCAATGCGGCCGTCGCCACCGCGAAACAGCCGGTCCAGCAGGCACCTCCGCCCGAACCGGTGAAACCGCCGGTGCCTGCGGCGCCGCCGGCACCGATTGCCGCGCCCGCGCCCGCCGCCAAGGATCCCGCCGGCGCGGACTCCAATCTGCAGGCCGCCAAGGTGCTCAGCCTCGCCCAGGAGATGGCCGACCGCCTCACCAGCGACGCCAAGACCGAAGCTGAGAATTTGCTGTCGAATGCCCGGGCGAATTCCGAGCGACTCGTCGGCGATGCCCGCACCCGGTCCGAGGCGATGATCGCCGACGCCCGCCAGAAGTCCGAAGCGATGCTGTCGGACGCGCAGACCCGTTCGGACAACCAGCTGCGCCAGGCCAAGGAGAAGGCCGACGCCCTGCAAGCCGACGCCGAGCGCAAGCACACCGAGATCATGGCGACCATCACCCAGCAGCGCACGGTGCTGGAGAGCCGGATCGAGCAGCTCAAGACCTTCGAGCGCGAGTACCGCGTGCGGCTGAAGTCCTACCTGGAATCGCAGCTCGAAGAGCTGGAGAACCGCGGTTCCGCGGTGCCAGTCGACGGCGGCGAGGCCTTCGACACCGGATCGAACAACCTCGCGCCCGCGTCGTTCGCCAAGGGTGGCAAATAGTCACACCCCAGACGCAGTCGGGCCGCCTGGCATCCCCTGGGGGTCACCATGCTCGTCTTGACGCTTGTCCTCGCCGCCATCGGCTTCGCCCTGCTGGTCGCGGCACTGACCACCGGTTCGGTGGTCTGGGCGTGGGGCTGCATCGTGGTGTGTGTGATCGGTGCGGTGTTGTTGCTGGTGAGCGCGTTGTCGATGGGCAAACCCGAAGGTGACGACCCGCCCCCGCAGGGCAGGCATGCCAAGCGCTGAGCGTTTGCCGGTTCGCGTGGCCGTCGCGGTGAGCGCGGCACCCGAAATACTGGTTTGACCGAACTGGTTAGAATCAAACATGAATACGGCGTCGATCCGGCCATCACCGGGGAGCCTTCGGAAGAACGGTGTGTTCGCCCTGGTAGGGCCGCCGCACACTCACTAGAACCGAACGGGAGAGCCCGTCACAGCTCATGACGAGAGGTCCGGTGCCGGTAGGGGCGCCTGGACAAGCGGGGTGGTACCGCGGTTTCGGCGCACCGGGCGCCGGAGTCGTCCCCGTGCCGAGGAGAGTGCGCTACGGCGCACGGGCACGAGGAGACGCACCGCGATGGCGGACGAGAATTCCAGTAGCAGCGCATATCCCCGCGTCGACCTCGGCGCCGGGCCGGGTGCGTCGTTCCCCGACCTGGAACGCGCCGTACTCGACGCCTGGGCCGCCGACGACACCTTCCGCGCCAGCATCGAAAACCGCTCGCAGGCAGGCGAATCGGGCGAGGGCGAGTTCGTGTTCTACGATGGCCCGCCGTTTGCCAACGGTCTGCCACATTACGGTCATTTGCTCACCGGATATGTGAAGGATCTGATCCCGCGTTTCCAGACAATGCGCGGTAAGCGCGTCGATCGGCGATTCGGCTGGGACTGTCATGGACTTCCCGCGGAAATCGAGGCGGAAAAGCAGCTCGGTATCACGGACAAATCACAGATCGACGCGATGGGGCTCGCGGAATTCAATGCCGCGTGTAAAACGTCGGTACTTCGGTATACCGGGGAATGGCGCGACTATGTCACCCGCCAGGCGCGCTGGGTGGACTTCGACAACGACTACAAGACCCTCGATCTCGACTTCATGGAGTCGGTCATGTGGGCGTTCAAGTCGCTCTACGACAAGGGCCTGATCTACCCGGGTTTCCGGGTGCTGCCCTACAGCTGGTACGAGCAGACCCCGCTGTCGAACCAGGAGACCCGGCTCGACGACGCCTACAAGATGCGCCAGGACCCGGCGGTCACCGTGGACATGGTGCTGACGGTGCCGGCCGGCCATCCGCTGCACGAACTCGACGGCGCCAACGCCCTGATCTGGACCACCACGCCGTGGACGCTGCCGTCCAACCTCGCGATCGCGGTGCATCCCGACGTGCGCTACGTGCATCTGCGCGGCGCCGACGGCAAACGCTATGTGCTGGCCGCCGAGCGGGTGTCGCACTACGCGCGGGAGTTCGGCGACGAGCCCGAGGTGCTCGCCGAGTACGACGGCGCCGCGCTGGTCGGACTGTCGTATCAGCCGCCGTTCGACTTCTTCCTCGGTCACCCCAACGCGCACCGGGTGCTGTCGGCCGATTACGTCACCACCGATTCCGGTACCGGCGTCGTGCACCTGGCGCCCGCGTTCGGTGAAGAGGACATGGACGTCGCCACGGCCAACGGCATCACGATCGTGCAGCCGCTGGATCCGGGCGGCAAGTTCACCTCGATGGTGCCGCCGTACGAGGGCCTGATGGTCTTCGACGCCAACCCGGTGATCATCAAGGACCTCAAGGCGGCCGGAAAGCTGCTGCGGCACGAGACCATCGAGCACTCCTACCCGCACAGCTGGCGCTCGGGTCAGCCGCTGATCTACATGGCGGTGCCGTCGTGGTTCGTGGCGGTGACCCAGTTCCGTGACCGGATGGTCGAGCTGAACAAGCAGATCACCTGGGTGCCCGAGCACATCCGCGACGGCCAGTTCGGCAAGTGGCTCGAGGGTGCTCGGGACTGGAACATCAGCCGTAACCGCTACTGGGGCAGCCCGATCCCGGTGTGGGTCTCCGACGATCCGGCCTATCCGCGGGTGGACGTCTACGGTTCGCTCGATGAGCTCGAACGCGACTTCGGGGTGCGCCCGGCCGACCTGCACCGGCCGATGATCGATGAGCTCACCCGCCCGAACCCGGACGATCCGACCGGCAAGTCGACCATGCGCCGGGTGCCGGAGGTGCTCGACTGCTGGTTCGAGTCGGGCTCGATGCCCTACGCCCAGGTGCACTACCCGTTCGAGAACAAGGACTGGTTCGACAGCCACTTCCCCGGCGATTTCATCGTCGAGTACAACGGCCAGACCCGCGGCTGGTTCTACACCCTGCACGTGCTGGCCACCGCGCTGTTCGACAGCCCGGCGTTCAAAACCGTTGCCGCGCACGGCATCGTGCTCGGCGACGACGGGCTGAAGATGAGCAAGTCCAAGGGCAACTACCCGGACGTGAAGGAGGTGTTCGACCGCGACGGCTCCGATGCGATGCGCTGGTTCCTGATGAGCTCGCCGATCCTGCGCGGCGGCAACCTCATCGTCACCGAGCGCGGCATCCGTGAGGGTGTGAGCCATGCGCTGCGCCCGCTGTGGAACGCGTGGACCTTCCTGCAGCTCTACGCCTCGAAACCGGGTGTGTGGCGCACGGATTCGGCGCATGTGCTCGACCGCTACATCCTGGCCAAGCTCGCGGTGACCAGGGACACGATCACCGAGGCGCTCGAGGTCTACGACATCGCCGGCGCCTGCGATGAGCTGCGCACCTTCGCCGACGCGCTGACCAACTGGTATGTGCGCCGGTCGCGTTCGCGGTTCTGGGAAGAGGAGCGCGACGCCGTCGACACCCTGCACACCGTGCTGGAGGTGACCACCCGGCTGGCCGCGCCGCTGCTGCCGCTGATCACCGAGGTGATCTGGCGCGGGCTGACCGGCGGGCGTTCGGTGCATCTGACCGATTGGCCTACCGCCGAGGAACTACCGCACGATCCGGAGCTGGTCGCGGCGATGGACGAGGCGCGCACGGTGTGCTCGACCGTGCTGAGCCTGCGCAAGGCGCAGAACCTGCGGGTGCGGCTGCCGCTGGCGGAGGTGACCATCGCCGCGGCCGATGCCGACCGGCTGGCGCCCTACGCCGACATCATCGCCGACGAGGTGAACGTCAAGAAGGTGGATCTCACCACCGATGTGGCCTCGCACGGCCGGTTCGAGCTGGTCGTCAATGCCCGGGCGGCTGGTCCGCGGCTGGGCAAGGACGTGCAGACGGTGATCAAGGCGGTCAAGGCCGGCGAGTGGTCCGAGACCGCCGACGGTGTGGTGAGCGCGGCGGGCATCGAGTTGCTGCCCGAGGAGTACACCCAGCGCCTGGTGGCGGCCGAACCGGAGTCCACCGCCGCGCTGCCCGGCAATGCCGGTCTGGTGGTGCTGAACTCGGTGGTGACCGAGGAACTGGAGGCCGAGGGCTGGGCCCGCGACCTCATTCGCGATCTCCAGGAGACCCGCAAGTCGCTGGGGCTGGATGTCTCCGACCGGATCACGGTGGTGCTCGAGGTGCCCGAGGAGCGGCAGGCGTGGGCGCGGACCCACCGGGACCTGATCGCCGGCGAAATCCTGGCTACCGAGCTGAGCTTCGGTGCGGCCGGTGCGGCGGCGGCCGAATTGGTCGGCGGGGTGCGCGCGGCGGTCGCCAAGGTGTGAGACCGGCCGGTGTGGGTGGGGGCGTGGACCCTCGCCCACACCGGTTGTCGTGCGGTCGATTCGCGACCCATCTCCGCTGGCTGAGGGTGTGGATGCGAGGGCGAGGAGCGCGCGATAACCCCGTCGGGGTGCGCAGGTGTCGTGTCGACGCGCCCGCGGGGGCGATTCCAGCGCGATCGCGGTTCGGGTGACCCGCCGCGCCGGTTGATTGTGATGCAAATCACATACGGGGGATTTGCTGAACCCACCGTGCCCACATATCCGGAGCGGCACAATCAGGGCTGTTGCTGCTGGGGCTGAAGTTCCTGCCGGTGCCGCAGTGACTATCGGTACGGATTGTTCTACCTGATACGCGTCCCGGTGGACGGCTCGTCGGCCGGGCCGACCGAAGGGCGAGCACGTGACGAGAACCCCGCTGCGCCGGATCATCACCGGCTTCTGCTTCGCCGCCCTCGCGGCATTCACCCTGGCCGCGCCCGCCGTGGCAGCCCCCGATACCGGCAGCTCCTCCGGCAGCGGCGGCTCCGGATCGTCCTCGGGTTCCGGATCGGGTTCGGGCTCGGGAAGTTCCAGCGGCTCGGCTGCGCTGCCGCTGCCGAGCCCGGCCGGGCTCGGCGCGCTGGCCGCCGCCGTCACCCAGACCGGCAAACCCTACGAATGGGGCAGTGAGGGGCCGCATTCGTGGGACTGCTCGGCGCTGGTCCAGTGGGCCTACGCGCAGGTCGGGGTGCGGCTGCCGCGCACCACCTGGGAACAGGCCGAGGTGGGTGCCGAGGTCCCGCGCTATGCTCTCTCACCCGGCGATGTGGTGATCCTCAACGCCGACGCCTCGCACGTCGGCATCTACGCGGGCTTCGGCCAGATCTTCAACGCCTACGGACGCGGTGTGCCGGTCGGGCTCGCACCGTTGAGCCAGTTCGAGATCTACTCGATCCGGCGGTTCTGACTCAGTCGATCAGCTGCCGCAATCGCGGGCCGTAATCGGGGTGGGCCAGCGCCGTGGCGAACTGGGCGACCAGGTAGTCGGCCGGGTTGCCGGTGTCGTACCAGCGGCCCTTGATGACCTGGCCGTACACCGCGTGCCCGGCGGCGAAGGCATTGATGGCGTCGGTGAGGTAGACCTCGCCGGTGCGGTGGGTGTACCAGCGCTCGGTCTGCTTGCGCAGCTCCTCGATGATGCCCGGCGTCACCACGTAGCCACCGATCGCCGCGTACGCCGACGGGGCGTCCTCCGGCTTCGGCTTCTCCATCAGCCCCGAGATGCGCAGCAGCCCGTTGTCGAGGTCCTCGTGCACCATCGGCACGCCGTAGCGCTGCGATTCGTTCGGATCCATCGGCATCAGCGCCAGCACCGGGCAGCCGGTGGTCTCGTAGGCGGTGATCAGCTGCTGGGCGCGCGGGGTCTCGGCGACGAAGACGTCGTCGGGCCACAGCACCAGCATGGGCTCGTCGCCGAGGGCACGGGCGGCGTTGAGCACCGGGGTGCCGTTGCCATAGGGGCCGTGCTGGTCCAGGTAGGTGATGTGGCCGGCCCGCGACAGCTCGCCGACCTCCTCGACGGCGTCGGCGTAGGCGGTCTTGCCGTCGGCACGCAGCTGGGCCACCAGCGCCGGGTTGGGCCGGAAGTGGTCCTGGATCAGCGATTTACCGCCGCTGACGACGATGGTGATATCGGTGATCCCGGAGGCGACCAGTTCGCGCACCGTGTGCTCGATCACCGGCTTGTCGCCGACCGGAAGCATCTCCTTGGGGATCGCCTTGGTCAGCGGCAGCAGGCGGGAACCGATACCGGCGGCGGGAATCACAGCCTTGCGGATCATCATGGACCGATCATCACATATCCGGCGCGGCCCCGAGTCCGATCCCCGGGCCGGACCGGCGGTTCATCGGTGCCGGAGCCGAGATGATCATGGCAGGTCAGGATGGTCGCGGCGGTAGCTGGGCGCGGGAGGAACCCGCAGGCAAACCGGCAGCGACGAACAGGCATCCGGGCATCGCCGGGGCCGGCGGTGTGCGATGGCGCCCAAGTTGTCGGTGCGCGCGCGTAGATTCCTGCCCATGTGCGCCAGTCCTGGGACCGTCACCGCGTATGGCGTCCTTGACGGGGCGGTGCGCGGCACAGCGGCCGGGTGCCGGCCGCTGGATGCCGGGCCGTCGCGGGCAGGCCGGGGTGTGCCCGAGAGGTCTACCGATGCCGACGACCGGTCGACCCGGGTGCACTCGTGATCGGCATGCCCGGGACGGCTTCCGGCCCTTCCCAGCCACCCGCCGGCGACCAGATGGTGAGCCGGCAGCATCCGGCGGCCGCGGCCGACCACGCCGCCGCCACTTCCCGCCGCTGGGTACTGCACATCGACATGGATGCCTTCTTCGCCTCCTGTGAACAACTGACCCGGCCGACCTTGCGCGGCAGGCCGGTGCTCGTCGGCGGCACCGGCGGACGCGGCGTGGTCGCCGGAGCCAGCTACGAAGCGCGGGTGTACGGGGCGCGGTCGGCGATGCCGATGCATCAGGCCCGGCGGCTGGTCGGGGTGACGGCGGTGGTGGTGCCGCCGCGCGGCGCCGTCTACGGCGTGATGAGCGGGCGGGTCTTCGATGCGCTGCGCAGCCGTATCCCGGTGCTCGAGACATTGTCGTTCGACGAGGCGTTCGGTGAGCCCGCCGAACTGGTGGGCGCCTCCGTGGCGCAGGTGCACGAGTTCTGCGCCGAGCTGCGGGCGCTGGTGCGCGACCGCACCGGGCTGATCGCCTCGGTCGGCGCCGGTACCGGCAAACAGCTCGCCAAGATCGCCTCCGGCCTGGCCAAACCCGATGGGATCCGGGTGGTCTCGCCCGCCGAACAACAGCAGCTGCTCGCCACGCTGCCGGTGCGCAAACTGTGGGGGATCGGCCCGGTGGCCGATGCGAAACTGCGTTCGCTCGGCATCGAGACCGTCGGCGCGTTCGCCGCGCTGCCGGAACAGGAGGCGGTGTCGATTCTGGGCAGCAGCGTCGGTGCCGCGCTGCACCGGCTGGCGCGCGGCATCGACGACCGGCCCGTCAGCGAGCGGGCCGAGGCCAAGCAGATCAGCGCCGAGACCACCGTCGAACACGACATCGTCACCCTGGACCGGTTGCGTCTGGCCATCGACGATATGGCCGCGTCCGCGCATCGCCGCCTGGCCCGTGACGGTCGCGCCGCCCGCACCGTGGTGCTCAAGCTCAAGAAGTCCGATATGAGCATCGTCACCCGATCGTTCACCCTGCCCTACGCCACCGAGGACCTGGCCACCCTCACCGCCGCCGCCCAGCGCTCGGCCATCGATCCGCAGGAACTCGGCCCTATCCGCCTGGTCGGCGTCGGGTACGCGGGGTTGTCGGATGTGCGTCAGGAGTCGCTGTTCCCGGAGCTGGACCGGATGCCGGAGCCGGCCGCGATGGGCAGGCACGACGAGACGGAGATCGACGAACCGGTGTTCACCGCCGCGGGCCCGGGCCGCACCGCTGGTGCCGGGCAGGCGCCCTCGGCGGACGCGGATACCGGGCCGGTTTCCCCGCATCTCCCGATCACCGGCGCGACGCCTGATGGCCCAGCAGCCACCGGCGAGAGTGTGATCGGCGAAGGTGCGTCGGCGCAGCCCCGGGCGCACTGGCATCCCGGAACCGACGTCCACCACCCCGAGTTCGGCCACGGCTGGGTGCAGGGCGCCGGGCAGGGCCGGGTGACGGTGCGGTTCGAGACCCGCTCGACGGGGCCGGGTCCGGCGCGTACCTTCGCGGCAGACGATCCCGCGCTGTCGCGGGCCGACCCGCTGGGCAGTCTGGACTGACGGGTTCGCGCCCGACCGACCGGCGGGTAGCCTTGGTAACTCGTGCAGCGTCGCCGGTCGGGCGGGGCTGCCGTAGTGCCAACGACACAACCTCACTCGAACGCAAAGGACGAGCAGTTGAAGCTTCGTAAGACCGGACGCATCGCCATCGCGGGCCTGGCCGTGGCCGCCGCGCTGACCATGACCGCGTGTGGTGGCGACGACAAGGAATCGGACAAGCCGGCCAAGTCGACCACCACCAGCCAGTCGACGACCGCCGACGCCGCCGACCCGAATGTGCCGCCGGTCCCCACCGCCGACGAGCTCAACCAGCAGCTGCAGCGCGCGCTCGACCCGAATGTGCCCAACGAAGAGAAGCTGCAGTGGATCCAGGGAGCCGAGGCGGATCCGAATCTGCCGACGACGCTGACGCAGGCCTACCAGCAGTCCGGCGCCTCCATCCAGGTGGTCAGCGTGACGCCGTTGGGCGACACGATCAGCGCCACCACGAACTTCGTGATCAACGGTCAGACGAACGAGGTCACGGTCCCGTTCGTCGCCGAGGACGGCAAGTGGAAGGTCCAGCAGCAGTGGGCCTGCGACATGCTCACGGCGGCCAGCCTGCAGTCGGCGGCCTGCCCGGCCTGATCGGCTCGCACAGCTGAACGACCGGTAACGGCCGATGCCCGCCACGGGCATCGGCCGTTACTCGTCTGCGCACCGACGCCCCGATCGGCGCCGGCCCGGTCACACCGCCCTACCCGCTAGTATCGGGCTCCGTGGCTGACACGATG
Organism: Nocardia cyriacigeorgica; assembly: GCF_005863245.1. Classification (GTDB taxonomy): domain Bacteria; phylum Actinomycetota; class Actinomycetes; order Mycobacteriales; family Mycobacteriaceae; genus Nocardia; species Nocardia cyriacigeorgica_C. Next base: position 417,415 of record NZ_VBUT01000002.1, read on the forward strand.
GTGTGGGCGGGCGAACGGCCCGGCGAGACAACCGAACCCCGTCCGGCACCCGTCGATCGTGGTGGCTGGGCGCGGCCGGTGGCCATCGTCGCCGCACTCGTCGGCGCGCTGTGCGCCCTCGCGGTGCCGTTTCTTCCGGTGCGCATGGATGCCGCCACGATCAGCTGGCCGCAGGACGACGCGGCCCGCAGCGTCGCCGCCCCGCTGGTGTCGTATGCGCCGATCGGGCTGACCGCCGAGGTGCCGTGCGCGGCGATCTCGCAGCTGGCCGGTTCCGGCGGCGTGGTGTTCTCGACCATCCCGCGCCAGTCGGCCGATATGGAGCGCTACGGCTTCGTGGTCAAGGTCGTCGCCGATACCCCGGAGCGTCCCGGCCGGGTGGACGCGGTGTCACGCAACACGCTGGTGTGGTCGGCGCCGCTGGATCAGGTGCGCGATCAGGGCTGTGCCCTGGCGATCGACGTCTCGACCACCCGCGCGGCGGTCTCGGTAACCGGCGCCGGGCCGGCGGGCGCGGTCACCGAACGCGATCTGCGTCCGCAGGTGGTCGGTGTGTTCAGCGATCTCGCCGGTGCGGTGCCCGGCGGGATGCGCGTCGATATCGAGGTCGATTCGCGCTATTCCACCTCGCCGACGCCGATCAAGCTCGTCGTCATCGCGCTCGCCGTGCTGGCCACGCTGGTCTCGCTGGTGGCGCTGTATCGGCTGGACCGGCTCGACGGCCGCCGCGCGCGCCGTTTCCTGCCTTCGCGCTGGTGGCGGTTGACGCCGGTCGACTGGGTGGTGTTCGCGACGCTGCTGGTGTGGCACTTCATCGGCGCCAACACCTCCGATGACGGCTACATCCTCGGCATGGCGCGCGGTGCGCAGAGCTCGGGCTACATGTCGAACTACTACCGCTGGTTCTCCGTCGACGAGGCGCCGTTCTACACCCCCTACACCGACGTCATCGGCTGGATGACACACCTGTCGGTGGCCAGCGCGTGGGTGCGGTTGCCGGTGCTGCTGTCGGCGCTGGTGTGCTGGTGGGTGATCAGCCGCGAGGTGATTCCGCGCCTGGGCGCCGGTGTGCGTGACAGCAGGATCGCGGTGTGGACTTCGGCGCTGGTGTTCCTGGCGTTCTGGCTGCCCTACAACAACGGCCTGCGCGCGGAGTTCGTGGTGGCCACCGGCGTGATCCTGACCTGGGTGTCGGTCGAGCGCGCCATCGCCACCCGGCGGCTGCTGCCCGCGGCGCTGGCGATTCTCATCGCCGCGATGACGTTGACCGCCGCGCCGTCGGGGGTGATCTGTGTGGCCGCGCTGATCGCCGGGGCGCGCACCGTGACCGCGGTGATCGTGCATCGCGCCAAGACCGTCGGCTACCTGGCGCAGCTGTTGCCGTTGTTCGCGGTGGGCGTGCTGGTGCTGACGGTGATCTTCGCCGATCGCAGCTTCAGCGCGTTCACCGAGATGCTGTACGTGCATGACCGGATCGGTCCCGGTGAATCCTGGTTCTTCGAATACCTGCGCTACCAGTACCTGATCCAGCCCAGCGGCGACGGCTGGCTGACGCGCCGGTTCGGTGTGTTCCTGATGTTCTTGTGCCTGCTGGTGTGCGTGGTCACGATGCTGCGCCGCGGCGGCCACATCCCCGGTACCGCGGCGGGGCCGTCGCGGCGCATCATCGGCATCACCTTCGGCGCCATGGTGCTGATGATGTTCGCGCCGACCAAGTGGAACCATCAGTTCGGCGTGTTCGCCGGGCTGGCCGCGTGTGCCGCCGCATTGGCCGCGGTCGCGGTGAGCGCGAAGGTGATGCGCCCGGTGCGCAACCGGGCCCTGTTCGCGGCCGCGGTCTTCTTCACCCTGGCGATGAGTTTCGTTGCCGCCAACGGCTATTGGTACGTCTCGTCGTGGGGGATCCCGTGGTGGGACAAGCCGCCGTCGTTCGCCGGCTTCGGGTTCTCGACGTTCATGATGGGCCTGACGGTGCTCGCGCTGGCGGTGGCCGCGTGGTTCCACATCCGTCCCGGCACCGAGCCCGCACCCGGGTCGGCGGCCGGGCGCCTCGCGCGCACACCGGTGCTGATGATCGTGGCGGCCGCCATGGTGGTGTTCGAGGTGGCCTCCTTCGCCAAGGCCACGGTCTCCCAGTACCCGGCCTACTCGCTGGCGAAATCGAATATCGCCGCGACCTTCTCCGATGGCTGCGGCCTGGCCGACGACGTACTGGTCGAGCCGGATCCGAACGCCTCGATGCTGCGCCCGCTGTCCGGTGATTCCGCCGCCGCGCTGGCGGGCACCGAATCGACCGGGTTCACGCCCAACGGTGTTGCCCCCGTGCTGGTGTCGGAGGAGCTGGAAACCAGTACCGGACGGGCCAATACGGTGTCGTCGGACCCGGACGAGATCCGTGACGCGGCGGCCTCGGCCGGTTCGACCTCGGACACCTCGACCGGTCGCGGCGTGAACGGCAGCAGCGTGCCACTGCCGTTCGGGCTGGACCCGGCCACCACGCCGGTGCTCGGCACCTACAGCCCGGACGAGCAGGTTCCGGCAGCCCTCACCACCGACTGGTATCGGCTACCCGACGCGGTGGACGGCAGCCGCGGCGACATCATCGCCATCGCGGTCGCGGGCCGGATCCGATCGGTCGACGCCGACGGGATCGAACGTCCCGGCCAGCGGCTCGAACTCGAATACGGCAGCAGGCAACCCGACGGCAGCGTCGCCCCGCGCGGGATGATCCTGCCGCTGGATATCGGCCCGGCACCGGTGTGGCGCAATCTGCGCGTCCCGCTGGACCAGCTGCCCGGCGACGCCGATGTGGTGCGCCTGGTCGCCGAGGACAAGGATCTCGGCGCGGATCAGTGGCTGGCCGTCACCCCGCCGCGCGTTCCGCGGACGACGACCGTGACCGAACTGCTCGGTTCGCAGACCCCGGTGCTGCTGGATTGGGCGGTCGGCCTGAACTTCCCGTGCCAGAACCATCTGCCCACCCGCTACGGCGTCTCCGAACTGCCGCGGTACCGGATCCTGCCCGACCGCAACGGCGCCTCCATCACCACCATGTGGCAGGCCCACGACGGTGGCGGCCCGCTCGGCTGGACCCAGCTGCTGTTCACCGCCCGCACCCTGCCCGCGTATCTGGATCAGGACTGGGACAGGGACTGGGGGTCGATCGAGCAGTTCATCCCGGTGGATCCCGACGCCGAGCCGGCCCAGCTCACGGTCGAGCAGATCCAGCGCTCGGGGATGTGGACGCCGGGTCACATCATCACCTCGTACTGAGATCGGCTGGGCCGGTCGGCGTCGTCCGCCACAGCTACTCTCGTCGCCGGGTCGGCTCGCCGGCGACCGATGAGTGGCGGCCGCCGCGGATCGTGCAGTGATCTCAGTCGATGTGGGACCGGCTAATCCGCGTTCTTCGCGGCGATCCGGTGCGCGAGCGCGACCAGATCGTTGCCGGTCAACCCCGGATACCCGTGCAGCATCTCCCGCCACCGCGCCGGCACCGCCGACGCACCCCACCGCGCCCCGAGCAGCGCTCCCGCGATGGCGGCGGTGGTGTCGGTGTCGTTGCCGGCGCGCACGCACTGTTCCAGCGCGCGCGGCAGGTGGTCCGGCCCGGACTGATCGGTGGTGGTGATGGCCCACCACGCGGTCTGCAAGGCGTGCACCACCCAGCCGTTCTTCGGGAAGTCCTGCGGGGTACCGGTTTCGGCCTGATCCAGCAGCGGCGTCCAATAGTCGGCGGCCGGGCAGGAGGCGACGTAGTCGCGCACGCCGTCGAAGTTCGCCTCCAGGATCGCGTGCCGGATGGCATGGCTCCAGATCTTGCAGGCCTCGACGGCCTGCTGGTCGTGATGGGTGAGCAGCCCGATCGCGCCCGCCGCCTTCGCGCATTCGACCGGATCGGTGAGGTAGGCGAGGGCGACCGGCCCGGTGCGCATGAGCGAACCGTTGCCGCCGGTCAGTCCGGGCAGTGACATGGCCACCGCCTGCATGCCGCGTGCCGAGGCAGGGCGCGCACCGAGGACCTTCGAGGTCTGCACGCCGACGTCGGGCGGCTGCGAATCCCACCACGCCATGAATCCGGCGGCCACCTCGTCGAGATCGATGCCGCGGTCGGCCTTGTCCGCGGCCAGCGCGATGGCCACCGCCATGGAGGTGTCGTCGGTCCACTGGCCGGGCGCCCAGCCGAACATGCCGCCGCCGACCATATCGATCACCTGGTCGTCGCCCGGATAGGTGAACTCGTAGCCGGCGCCGAGCGCGTCTCCGGCCGCGCTGCCGAGCAGTGCGCCGGCCGCCCGGTCCAGGTGCGCGTCATCCAATATCACTGATACCCCTTGTCACAGAAAAATCCCCTGGTCACAGGGCATTCGAGGTCGATTCGACGGCAGAATGTAGCCCACCGCGGGCCTGCCGCGCTGCTCGTCTGTGGGTGATCACAGTGGGCTGTCGCTGGGCACTGGTTCCGCGCGCCGCCGACCGCGCACCAGCGCATGCACGGTGAACAGCGCCAGCGCCGCCCAGATCAGCGCGAATCCGGCCCAGCGCGAGGCGGGCATCGGCTCCCCGGCCACCGCGACGCCCCACGCCAACTGCAAGGCCGGTGTCAGATATTGCAGAATCCCCATGGTCGACAGCGGAACTCGTTGCGCGGCCACCGCGAACAGCAGCAGCGGCACCAGCGTCACCGGCCCGGTCGACATGAGCAGCGCGGTATCGGAGACGCCGCCACCGAAGCTGCCCTGCCCGGTGACGGCGAGCACGATCACGAACACCAGCGCAAACGGGGCAGCGATCAGGCCCTCGGCCGCCACCCCGCGCAGCGCGTCCAGCGGGATCACCTTCTTCACCAACCCGTAGACGGCGAACGAGCACGCCAGCGTCAGCGCGATCCACGGTGGACGCCCGTAATCGACGGTGAGCACCGCGACCGCCGACGCCCCGAGCCCCAGCGCCACCCACTGCGCGGCGGCCAGGCGTTCCCGGAAGATGATCACCCCGAACGCCACGGTGACCAGCGGGTTGATGAAGTAGCCGAGCGCGCACTGCACCACCTGTTCGGAGATCACCCCGTAGACGTAGACACCCCAGTTCAGCGAGATCGCCGCCGACGCCACCGCCGCGTACCGCCAGGTGCTCGCCGAGATCCGGCGCAGCTCGCCCAGACGGCCCACCGCGATCAGCACGATGAGCACCACCACCAGGGTCCACAGAATGCGTTGCGCGAGTACCTCGGTGGCGGGGGCGAAGGCCAGCAGACCGAAGAACGCGGGGAATGCGCCCCAGGACGCGTACGCCCCGACGCCGAACGCCACCCCGGGAATCGACTCGGTCCGCCGCACCCGTCCGACGGTACCGCGCGCCGCCGCGCACTCGTCGCCATCGGTGGCTGGTGACGGCTCGCGCCGGACGCCGTCGCTTAGGCTGGCAGCCATGTCGATATCCGTGCAGGCGCCGCGTTCGACCGGGTTGACCGCTGCCGAGGTGGACGAACGTCGTCGTGACGGCCGCACCAACGATGTGCCCGACCGGGCCAGCCGTTCGGTGCGCGATATCGTCCGCGCCAATGTCTTCACCAGGATCAACGCGATCCTCGGTGTGCTGTTCGTGCTGGTGATGGCGACCGGTTCGGTGATCGACGGCATGTTCGGGCTGCTCATCGTGGCCAACAGCGCGGTCGGCATCATTCAGGAGATCCGCGCCAAGCGCACCCTCGATCAGCTGGCCATCGTCAGCCAGGCCAAGCCGACGGTGCGCCGGGACGGTCGTTCCGAGCAGATCGCGCCCAAGGACGTGGTGCTCGACGAGCTGATCGAACTCGGACCCGGCGATCAGATCGTGGTCGACGGCGAGGTCGTCGAATCCGAACTGCTCGAGGTCGACGAGTCGCTGCTCACCGGTGAGGCCGATCCGGTGCACAAGGAGCTGGGCGCGCAGGTGCTCTCGGGCAGCTATGTGGTGTCCGGTTCCGGCGCCTACCGCGCCACCAAGGTCGGCCGCGACGCCTATGCGGCCAAGCTGGCCGAGGAGGCCAGCAAGTTCACTCTGGTCAATTCCGAACTGCGCAACGGCATCAACACCATTCTGAAGGTCATCACCTACCTGTTGATCCCGGCCGGTGCGCTGATCATCTACAACCAGTTGTTCTCCAGCGGCCAGTCGTGGCGGCCCGCGGTCACCGGCATGGTGGCGGCGCTGGTGCCGATGGTGCCCGAGGGCCTGGTGCTGATGACCTCGATCGCGTTCGCGGTCGGTGTGGTGCGGTTGGGCCGGCGCAAATGCCTGGTGCAGGAGCTGCCCGCGATCGAGGGCTTGGCCCGCGTCGATGTGGTGTGCGCGGACAAGACCGGCACGCTCACCGAGAACGGGATGCGGCTGGCCGACCTCAAGATTCTCGGCGCAGGTTACGAGGCCGAGATCCGCCGTGCGCTCGCGGCCATGGCCGGCGACGATCCGCGCCCCAACGCCAGTGTGCAGGCCATCGCCGAGGCGCTGCCCGAGCAGCCGGACTGGACCTACACCGCCGTCGCGCCGTTCTCCTCGGCCAAGAAGTGGAGCGGTTTCTCCTACGGCGAGCACGGCAACTGGCTGCTCGGCGCCCCCGATGTGCTGCTCGATTCCGGTTCTGAGGATGCCCGCACCGCCGAGGAGCTCGGGTCGTCGGGGTTGCGGATCCTGTTGCTGGCCACCAGCGATCGCGCCGTCGACGCACCCGACGCGCCGGGCGTCGTCACCCCGGCCGCGCTGGTGGTGCTGGAGCAGAAGGTGCGCCCGGACGCGCGCGAGACCCTCGACTATTTCGCGAGCCAGGATGTCGCGATCAAGGTCATCTCCGGCGACAACGCGGTGTCGGTGGGCGCGGTGGCCGCCTCGCTGGATCTGCCCGGCGGCGATCATGCCGTCGACGCGCGCGGGCTGCCCGAGGACCGGGACGCGCTCGCCGATGTGCTGGACCGGGAAACGACTTTCGGCCGGGTGCGCCCGGATCAGAAGCGCGCCATGGTGGGTGCGTTGCAGTCGCGCGGGCATACCGTCGCCATGACCGGGGACGGCGTCAACGATGTGCTGGCGCTCAAGGACGCCGATATCGGCGTCGCGATGGGCTCGGGCAGTCCCGCCACCCGCGCGGTGGCCCAGATCGTGCTGCTGGACAACAAGTTCGCGACGCTGCCGTATGTGGTGGGTGAGGGCCGCCGGGTGATCGGCAATATCGAGCGCGTCTCGAATCTGTTCCTCACCAAGACGGTGTACTCGGTGCTGCTGGCGTTCCTGGTCGGCCTGGCCGGTGCCGGGTCGCAGATCTTCGACTACGAGCCGATCGGGTATCCGTTCCTGCCGCGGCATGTCACCATCGCGGCCTGGTTCACCATCGGCATTCCGGCGTTCATCCTGTCGCTGGCGCCGAACAACGAGCGGGCGCGTCCGGGTTTCGTGGGGCGGGTGATGCGGTTGGCGATCCCGTCCGGTGTGGTGATCGGCGTGGCCACCTTCGTCGCGTATCTGATCGCGTACGCGGGGCCGGAGGCGACCGAGGAGCAGACCGTGCAGGCCGGCACCACCGCGCTCATCACCTTGATCATGATCGCGGTGTGGGTGCTGGCCATCGTGGCCCGGCCGTACGTGTGGTGGAAGGTGGTGCTGCTGGGCGCCTCGGTGCTGGCCTACCTGCTGCTGTTCACCATCCCGTTCACCCGCGAGTTCTTCAAACTCGACCCGTCCAACGTCGGGCTCACCACCGCCGCGGTGATCTGCGGTGTGGTGGGCATCGTGCTGGTCGAGGCGGCCTGGTGGATCACCGCGTCACTGCGCGACGAGGAGCACAAGCTCATCCCGGCGTCCCCGGGCGGGGCCGCCTGAGCGAGGCGTGGGTCCTGGCTGCGGGGCGTCACCCGCAGCCAGGATCACCCGGCTGTCAGGACGCTCCGGTGAACTCGGCCATCCGCCGCTCCATCTCGTCGGGGGCGACGTCCTCGACATGGGTGGCGACGGTCCACTGGTGGCCCCACGGATCGGTGAAGCTGCCCGTGCGGTCGCCGTAGAACTGGTTTTCCATCGGCATGAGCTCGGTGGCGCCCGACGCGATGGCCGCGGTGAAGGCGGCATCGGAATCGGGGACGTAGATGTTGAAGTTCACCGGCGTGCCGCCGACGGTCTTCGGGTCGAGGAACTTCATCTCCGGCGCCGGATCGCCGAGCATGATCACCGAATCGCCGACCAGCAGCTCACAATGCGCGACCTTGCCGTCCGGTCGCGGCATGCGCATGCGCTCGGTGGCGCCGAACACCTTCTTGTAGAACTCGATCGCTTCGGCCGCGCCGTCCACGGCCAGGCCGGGGGACAGGCGCGGGTAGCCCTCTGGAATCGGGGAGACATCGGACATCGCAAGACCTCCTGGTCTCGATCGGTTGTCGGACGGGTTCGAGCCTAGGCCCGGGTACCGACAGACATCCGCCGATCGCGAGATCCCGCGGCCTATTCGCCCCAGGACACCCGTGTGCTGATGGTCTGGCGCAGCAGCGTGTCCGTGCGCGCATCGCGGTAGGACTGGTGCCCGCCGATATCGATCGCCCCCGACACCGGCAGCGGCAGGCCCAGATCGACGATGATGGTGCCCGCACCGGTCATCGCGTAATCCTCGATCTGCAAGGTGCCCGCGTCATTGGGCAGATTCCAGGTCCGCGATTTCGGCGTCTGGGCCACGGTCAGGTCGATGGTGAGCCGGTTGCCGTCGCGTGCGGTCAACGTCGCCGTCGTCACCTGGTCCAGGGCCACCCCGCCGGTGACCTCCTGGCGCACCGTCCACACCGCGCCCACACCCACCGGATCGTCCGGGAAGGTGATCGACTGGTACACCGCCTGATAGAACGCCTGCTCGATGGCCGCGCGCGCGGAGTTCGAGGTATCCGGCGAGGGGGCCAGCCGCAGCGCGGTGATCGCGCCGAGCTCGCTCATGTCCAGGCCGGCGTGCGAGCCGTCGGCGGCGGTCAGCGCCTGCGACAGCGCCGGGTCAGGGGTGGTGACGGCGCCGAGGGTGAGGTCGACGTCGGAGTCGTGCGTGCGGGCGGTCAACGGGATGGTCAGCGCCGGATGCGAGAAGTCGCGCGGCGGCTGATCGTTGATCTGCTGCTGGATGCGGTGATCGGTGCGCAGCGTCACCTCCTGCACGGTGCCGTCCGGGAAACCGGCCCGCAGTGCGCCGCGCGGTTCGTCGCCGGGCGACTCGACGGTGGCCACGGCGGCGGCGATCGGCACCGTCACTTCACGCCCGATGCCCAGCGGCTCGGTGCCCTCGACGTCCGCGGACGGCTCGGCGCCGTCGCTGCACCCGACACCGAACGCCGACAACCCGACCGCGAGCACCATGATCAGCACTCCGGAACGGCCGATCCGGGGTGCGTGGGGAGAAGACAACACCGTCACGAGCAACAGAGTACGACCGGTTCCTGAGTGTCAGCTGGGACATGCGGACAGCGCAGCCTGAGGATCGGCTGGGACACCCGCTGCCCGCAGTGCCGGTACATGCGGTGCCCGCAGTGCCGGGACATGCGGTGCCCACAGCACAGGCCGGTTCTCGCCTCGAGAGATGATGGTCGGCGTGAGTGACGACCGGCCACCCGAGCCAAGCACCGCCGAGCAGCCCCCCGAGGGCCCGGCACGCCCGCCGCAGCGACTGCGGCTGTTGCTGGTGATCGCGGCGGTGTTGTTCGCCCTCGACCTGCTCACCAAGGTCATCGTGGTCGCCACGCTGACCCCCGGCGATCCGGTGTATCTCATCGGTGACGTCGTCCGTCTGAGCCTGGTGCGCAATCCGGGCGCGGCGTTCTCCATGGCGACCGGCATGACCTGGCTGCTGACGCTGGTCGCGGCTGCGGTGGTGATCGGTGTGATCCGCATCGGCCGCACCCTGCGCTCGCTGTGGTGGGCGGTCGGCCTCGGCATGGTCCTCGGCGGTGCGCTCGGCAATCTGGTGGATCGGCTGTTCCGTTCGCCGGGTCCGTTGCAGGGCCATGTGGTCGATTTCGTCGCCGTGGGCTGGTGGCCGGTCTTCAATGTCGCCGATTCGGCCATCGTGTGCGGCGCGATCCTGCTCGTGGTGCTGACGGTGTTCGGATTCGAGCCCAACGGCACCAGGGTCGGTCGCGAGAAGGCGGCGAGCGAAGCAGCGGAAACCGATCCGGGGAACACCGAGAACACAGTGACAACCGAGAAGAACGACACGATCGAGAAGACCGACGACGCGGCGAACACCGAGAACACCGGCGCGGGCGAGGGGAGCGCGGCGTGAGGGAAACCAGGACCATGCCGGTGCCCGACGGGCTCGACGGCATGCGGGTCGACGCCGGCCTGTCGCGGCTGCTCGGGCTGTCCCGGACGGCGGTGGCGGCGCTGGCCGAAGAGGGTTCGGTGCAGCTCGACGGTGTCGCCGCGGGCAAATCGGATCGGCTGACCGCGGGCGCCTGGCTCGAGGTGGTGTTCCCCGAACCCAAACGCGAACTCACCATCGAGGCCGAACCGGTCGAGGGGATGAAGATTCTCTACGCCGACGACGACATCGTCGCGGTGGACAAACCCGTCGGCGTGGCCGCGCACACCGGCGTCGGCTGGTCCGGGCCGACGGTGGTGGGCGGGCTGGCCGCGGCCGGCTACCGCATCTCCACCTCCGGCGCGCACGAACGTCAGGGCATTGTGCACCGCCTCGACGTCGGCACCTCCGGGGTGATGGTGGTCGCCCAGTCCGAGCACGCCTACACCGTGCTCAAGCGCGCGTTCAAGCAGCGCACCGTGGACAAGCGCTATCACGCACTGGTGCAGGGACATCCGGATCCCAGCAGCGGCACCATCGACGCCCCGATCGGCCGGGCCCGCGGCAACGACTGGAAGTTCGCGGTCACCGCCGACGGCCGCCCCAGCGTCACCCACTACGACACGGTGGAGGCGTTCCAGGCGGCGAGCCTGCTCGACATCCATCTGGAAACCGGCCGCACGCATCAGATCCGGGTGCATTTCTCCGCGATCCGCCATCCCTGCTGCGGTGACCTCACCTACGGCGCCGACCCCCGCCTGGCCGAACGGCTCGGCCTGCAACGGCAGTGGCTGCACGCGCGTTCGCTCGGCTTCCAGCATCCCGCCGACGGCAGGTATCTGGAGATCACCAGTGAGTACCCGGCGGACCTGACGCACGCCCTGGATGTGCTCCGCAATGCGTGAGTGCCGGTCGCGCGGCGCCGGAGACGACCGTCGCCGGAGGATGTGCTGACCGTGCCCGGTGAGCCAGAATCCGGCCCGCGCGACGACGCCGGGGACACCCCCGTTCTGCGGTCCACGCGCACCATGCGCGCGATGTTCGCCGCGGTCGCCGGGGTGGTCGTGGTCGTGCTGATCGCCGTCGGCGCCATGCAGCCGCCGCGTTCGGAGGGCGTGTCCACGGATCGGCTCGGCCCCGAGCAGGGCGAGTCGGTGGCGGACTACCTTGCGCGAGCACGGGATTCGCTGAACGGCACCGATTCCGCCGAGCACTGGGCGCTGGTGTCGTTCACCGAATACCAGACCCCGCAACGCCTTCCGGAGCTCGCGGGCGGGCTCCAGATCGGCCGCGTGCTCTACCAGGTGCCGCTGCCGCGCGTGCAGACCCAACTGGTGACGGTGCAGGTCCCCGCCACCGAGGAGGTGGTGCTGCGCTCGGCCGAGGACGCCGCCTGGCAGCTGCTGGACCAATTGCGCCGCACCGTCGCCGTCGACGAGCGCACCGAGAAGATCACCACCGTCTCGGTCGCCCGGCTGCGCGAGGGCTGCGCGTGCGCGGTGGGCCTGATCGTCCGCGGCACGCTGGATCAGCTGCGAAACCTCGCCGCGCGCAACGGCATCCGGGCAGTGGCGGCCCTACCGGCGGACGCGGCCGCCGGCGCCTTCGCGGTGGTGCCGCTGCTACCCGACGCCACCGGCGTCATCGGTCCCGCACCCGACGATGGTCCGGTCCCCGAGCGATAGGACTCGAGCGATAGGACTCGAGACCTCCGTGCCCGTTCCCGCCGGATCACCGCCGACTTCGGTGGATCCGTAGGCGTCGTCCACATCCCCCGAGCCAGGTCCGGCCGGCCCGCTGCCCGCGCGCCTCCCTGCGCACGGGCAGCCGCACCTGCGCGCCTATCCGGCCCGCGCCCCACTAACCGCGAGCGCCCGAGCCTCCACCCGCGGTGTGAGCACGTAATCGCCGAGATCCACCTCGGCGAGCTCACGCACATACTGCGTGCCGAACCCGGGATACATCGTCGCGTTGAACCCATCCTCGGTGAGATACCAGCTGCGGCAGCCGGAGTTCCAGGTCGTCGCGGCCAGCCGCCGTTGCAGCCGGGCGTTGTAGCGGTCCTGCCGTTGCCGGTCGACTTCCATTGTGCGCAGGTCCCGGCGCAACAGCACTCCGATGGCCTCGGTGATGTAGTCGATCTGGGCTTCCATGTACACCAGCGCCGAATTGTGCCCCGGCCCCGAGTTCGGGCCGAAGGTGAGGAACATATTCGGATAGCCCGCCACCGCGACGCTCTTGTAGGCGTAGGCGCCGCGGCTCCATTCCTCGCCGAGTTTGCGGCCGCCGCGCCCGGTCACCGGAATCGGCGCGCCCGCCTTGGACACGTCGAAGCCGGTGGCGAAGACGATGCAGTCGGCGCTGTGCACGATGCCTTCGGCGGTCTGGATGCCTTCGGGCACCAGGCGCACGATGGGCCAGGTGATCAGTTCGCAGTTGTCGGCTTGCAGCGCCGGGTAGTAGTCGTTGCTCATCAGCAGCCGTTTGCAGCCGGCCCGGAAGTCGGGGGTGAGCTGGCGGCGCAACCACGGGTCGCGCACCTGGGACCGCAGATGCAGCCGCGAGACCTGCTCGACGACGCGGGTGAGCGGGCTGTTCCACACCACTCCGAGCGCGACCGATTCGTGCCCCCAGAACCAGGCCTCCCGCGCCAGGGTCTGGGCGAGCGGGAGTCGTCGGTACAGCTCTTTGGTCGCGGCCGTGGTGTCGCGGTTGACCCGTGGGAGCACCCAGCCGGGGGTGCGCTGGAACACCGTGACCTTGCCGGCCTGTTTCACCAGTTCCGGCACGATCTGCACGGCGCTGGCTCCGGTGCCGACCACGGCCACCTTCTTGCCGGTGAAGTCGTAGCCGTGATCCCAGCGGGCGCTGTGGATCTTGTGTCCGGCGAAACCCTCCAGGCCGTCGATATCCGGGAAGCTGGCGTTGGACAGTGGGCCGGAGGCGATCACGACCGCGCGTGCGCGCAGCGGGCGCTTGCGGCCGGTAATAGCGATGGACCACAGGCCGGCGTCCTCGTCGAATTCCAGGCCCGCGACGTTGTGGCCGAATCTGATGGATGGCCGTATCCCGAACTCGTCGACCATGGATTCGATGTAGCCCAGGATCTCCGCGCTGCCCGAATAGGTCTGCGACCAGTCCGGATTCGGCGCGAAACTGTAGGAGTACAGCCGCGACGGAATATCGCACGCCGCACCGGGATAGGTGTTGTCGCGCCAGGTGCCGCCCACCCTGGTGTCACGTTCGAGCACCGCGACGTTCGTGACGCCGCGCTGACGCAACCGGATCGCCACCCCGATCCCGGCGAAACCCGCTCCGATGACCGCCACATCCAGTGGCTGTGCCGCCGCGCTCATGCGACCGGCTCGTGGGTCAGCGCCTTCGACCACGTGGGCTGTTCGGCGAAGTAGCGTTCGGGGATGCGGCCGGTCACCTTGACCAGGGTGTCGGCGACCAGGTGGTACGGGTGATCGCGATTGATCACCCAATCGCTGTGCATCTTGACCAGCCGGTACATGGGCAGCCGGTTCACGATCGGGGCCCGTTCGCCGACGGCCTTGAACCGGGCCATCGCCGCGTACAGCTTGTCCTCGGATACGCCCATCTCCACGATGTTGTCGCGCATCTTGTTCAGCAGCGGGAAGTAGCTGAGCGCGCCGACGATCAGCGACGGCTTGGCCCAGCCGCCGATGAAGTCGATGGCCAGTTTGCGCGCGGTGGCGTGCCCGAGCAGCTCCATCACCGCGTAATCGGTGGCCAGATGCCGGGATTCGTCGGCGTTGATCTTCTTGAACACCTCTTGGGCGACGGGGTCCTTGATCTCATCGGTGACGAATTTGATCAGCGCGCCGTCCAGCGCCACTTCCAGCATCGGGATCACGGTGCCGAGGAAAGACAGCGACATGCCGTCGGCGTGCTTGTCCAGGAAGTCGATCACCAGTTTCACGTTGATGTTCGGTTCCGGCATCTCGTCGCCGTCGAGCATGCCCCAGCGCCGCATCAGGGCCAGTTCGGCATTGGCGTGGCGCTGTTCCTCGGCATGGAAGTAGCGGTAGATCTCCTTGAGGGTGTCGGTGGGCGCCTTCTTGGCCATGGCGGCGAAACCGCGGGCGCCGACGTTCTCGATCCACATCAGATCGGACATGAAGGGCTTGAGCTTGGCCCACAGTTCGGGGTCGATCTCCTCGGCGCCGGGAGCGTCCCAGTCGATATCGGCCAGGGCCCACTGCTTGGCCTTGATCTTGGTGAGCATGTTGTCGAAGTCGAATGCCATGTCAGGCTCCTGTGGTATCGGAGTTCGGCTCGGTCGCGGCCGCATCCCCTTGGGGCAGTAGGCGATTGAGCAAGCCGAGCGCGTGGGCGTAGGTGGCGGGAAAGGTGCGTTTGAGCTGCCAGACGAGCCGGGCGTCCAGCTGTGGCAGCACGTAGAGGCGGCCGTGGTCGAGTGCGTCGAGGGCGCCCGCGGCGACGCGTTCGGGGGAGAACCCGGTCCAGCGCATCAGCTGATCGGCCAACCGCGACGGCCCCGAGGTGATCCGGCCGTCGGCGACCACATTGGTTTTGACGAAGGTCGGGCACAGCGCCGTCACCGCGACGCCGCTGCCCGCCAATTCGGCGTACATCGTTTCGGTCAGCGACAGCACCGCGGCCTTGGAGGTGTTGTACACCGCCATCCCGGGCGCGGCCGCGAAGCCCGCCGCCGAGGCCACGTTGACGATGCCGCCCCGCCCCGCGGCGCGCAGGCGCGGTGCGAAGATCTCGCACCCGTGCACCACGCCCCACAGGTTGATGCCCAGTGCCCATTCCCAATCGTCGAAACCGATGTCGCCCACAGGTTTTCCGCCGATGCCGACCCCGGCGTTGTTCACCACCACCGTCGGCGGGCCGGAGAAGACCTCCTCGGCGAAATCGGCCAGGCGCACCACATCCGCGCGCTGGGCGACATCGCAGAAGAAAGCATGTGCGGGCCGCCCGTGGTGCCGCTCGATCAGGCGAACGGTCTCATCGGCGCGATCCTTATCGATATCGGCGCACACCACCTCACCGCCGCGCGCGGCGAGTTCCAGGGCGAAGGCGCGGCCGATGCCGCTGCCGGCACCGGTGACGACCGCCTTCGCATTGCGTGTGCGGTCGGTGCTGAACGGCCACATCTCAGCTCACCTGCTCGTGGATCGGCGCGTCGGCCGCGGCCAGCGCCTCGGTGACGAAGGCCGCGGCCCGGCGCAGCGCCGGCGTCGCCTCGGGCACGAGCAGCGGCAGCGCCTGGAAGACGTGGATGCGGCCGGGCCACAGCTCCAACCGGCAGGTGTTCCCGGTCGCGGTGGCCATCCGCCACAGGTGACGGGCGTCGTCGGCCAGCATCTCCTCGGCCGCCGCCTGGACGAACAGCGGGGGCAGGGTCACGGCCGGCGGGATGGTCAACCGCAGCCGCGGGGAGTCCGCGGGTTCGTGCCGGGTGTAGAGCGCGATCATCCGGCGCCCGACCGGGGCCGGCGCCATCGGATCCGGGCGGCGCCGGTCCAGTTCCTCGGCCGCAGTCAAGGTCAGATCCATCAGCGGCGAGAACATGAACGCACCGGCGGGTTGCGCCGTCCCCGTCCTGGCGTTCTCCAGCAGCAGGTCGAGGGTGAGGTGGCAGCCGGCCGAATCGCCGCCCATGACGATGTTGTGGGCCTGGTACCCGTTCGCCAGCAGCCAGCGGTAGCCGGCGGCCACGTCGTCGGCGGCGGCCGGGAAGCGGTGCTCGGGCGCGAGCCGATAGTCGACGACGAACACCGGCAGCCCGGTCTCCTTCGACAGCCGCGACGCCAGCCCGCGGTGGGTGCGCGCCGAGCAGATCACATACCCACTGCCGTGCACGTAATAGATCACCCGCTCGCCCAGTGGCACCCCCGGTGCGCGCACCATCTCGCCGCGCACCCCGGCCGCTCGCACCGGCATCGTCGTAGTTCCCGGCACGGGCGGCCCGCCCAGCGCCATCACCGTCGCGATCAGGCCGCGACCTGCGCCGATGCCCCATCGGGTCGGCGGAAGGAGGCTGTTGATCTGCCGGATGCTCAGCACCGATCCGGTCGCCGCGAGGCGGGTCCGCAGGGACGCCGACCGCGGAACCGGGCGTGGCAAAGTCGCCGTTGACTTCGTTGTCACCATGCGCCAAGCATCAGCGCTGAATGCGCCATTTGTCAATGGCACATTCGTGACCGCCGTTAACGTGGCGGTGCGTTGCTCAGTCGTCCGGCAGCGTCACCACACCGTCCAGATAGCGGCGGCAGCGCCCGATCAGCAGCACCCGGTCGCCGACGAGCTCGGTGCGCAGCAGACCGCCGCGCCGCGAGAGCTGGCGGGCCGTCATCGTCGTGCGACCCAGTTCGCGACTCCACAGCGGTACCAGTTGCGCGTGCGCCGAGCCTGTCACCGGATCTTCCGGAACGCCGACGCCGGGCCCGAAGAACCGGGACACGAAGTCCACCTCGTCGCCGCGCGCGGTGACGATGGCGCCACGCGGCAGCGGCGGAAACCGGTCCAGCGCCGGACGCAGGGTGCGTACCTGCTGCTCACTGTCGACGACGATGACCGCGTCCGCGCCGGTATACGCACGCACCGGCCGCACGCCGAGCGCCGCCACCAGCACCGGATCTGGTTCGGTCTCGATGGACGGCACCACGGGCAGATCGAGCACGTATTCGTCGTCATCGGTGCGGTCGACGTGCAGCCAGCCGCTGCGGGTGTAGAAGCTGACCCGGTCGGCGCCGGGCGCGATGTCGGTGAGGATCTGCGCCGCGCTCGCCAACGTCGCGTGCCCGCACATGTCCACCTCCACCCGCGGGGTGAACCAGCGCAGGTGAAAAGCGGGCCAATCGCCGGGCGCCGGGCCCGCCTCGGCCGGTAACCCGGGGGTGTAGAAGGCCGTTTCGGCGAGGTTGTTCTCCTCGGCCAGATGTTGCAACAGCGCATCGGGCAGCCAGTTCGGCAGCGGCATCACCGCGGCCGGGTTTCCCGAGAACGGTGCGTCGGCGAACGCGTCGATCTGATGCAGCAGAACCTCCATGCGCAAGAAGGTACTCCAACTCTGAATAACCGCTTCGCGCAAGGTATCTCGGAGCCTCGCCAGGTCATGCGTCCACTTGGGTTCGGCGTCGCCGAGCGGCGAGCGATGATTTCGCCTGCCGTGCGCCGTCGATATCGGTGACACCCCTGCGAACCGGGAGAACCGATGACGGATCCTGACCTGATTTCGACGTGGTTGCGTGCGGAACGGCTGGCCTTCGCCGACTTCTTCGACGAGCTGACCGATGACGAATGGCAGCGCGAATCGCTGTGCCCGGGCTGGACCATCCACGATGTCCTCGCCCACATCGCCTCGGTCGACACCCTCGGATCCACCCTGGTGGGCCTGATCCGGGCCAGGGGCGATTGGGATCGGATGAATGCCGAAGCCGCGCGCCGGGTGTCGGCGCGCCACACACCCGCTGAGCTGATCGCGCAGCTGCGCGACTCGGCGGGATCCTCGCGACGCTCGCCCGGCGCCTCGCCCATGGATCCCTTGGCCGACATCATCGTGCACGAACAGGACGTGGCCCGCCCGCTCGGACGCACCCTGCACTCCCCGCCGGAACGGGTCGTTGCCGCGCTGGATCATGTGCTGGCCAGCCGGTTCTACGGTGCCCGCAAGCGGGTGCGTGGCCTGCGGCTGACCGCGACCGACACGGACTGGTCCGCCGGTGACGGGCCGGAGCAGGTGCGCGCTCCCGCGATCGATCTGCTGTTCCTGGCGACCGGGCGCGCGTTCTCCCGGACCTGACGGCGGACCCGATCCCCCTCACGGACCGGGTCCGCCGCCTGTCCCGGGATTACCCGCGGGCGATGGACTCGAACACGGTCGGATCGACCAGGGTGGAGGTGTCGCCGAGTTCGCGGCCCTCGGCGACGTCGCGCAGCAGCCGTCGCATGATCTTGCCGCTGCGGGTCTTCGGCAGCTCCGGCACGATGTGGATGTCGCGTGGCCGGGCGATCGGGCTGATCTGCTGGGACACTTCGGCTTTCAGCTGGGTGATCAGCGTGTCCCGGTCCTGCTCGCCCGAGCCGGCCTCGGCGGTGAGGATGGCGAAGGCGACGATGGCCTGGCCGGTGGTTTCGTCGCTGGCACCCACTACGGCGGCCTCGGCGACGGCGCTGTGGGAGACCAGCGCCGATTCCACCTCGGCGGTGGAGATGCGGTGGCCGGAGACATTCATGACGTCGTCGACGCGGCCGAGCACCCACAGGTCACCGTCGGCATCCCGCCGCGCGCCGTCACCGGCGAAGTACCACCCGGATTCGCGGAAGCGGTCCCAATAGGTCTCCTGGAATCGTTGCGGATCGTTCCAGATGCCGCGCAGCATCGACGGCCAGGGCTGGTCGAGGACCAGCAGGCCCGACCGGTCGCGGCCGAGTCCGGCGCCGTCGTCGTCGACCACACGTGCGGAGATGCCGGGCAGCGGGGTCATCGCGGCGCCGGGCTTGGTGGCGGTGACGCCGGGTAGCGGGGAGATCATGATCGACCCGGTTTCGGTCTGCCACCAGGTGTCCACGATGGGCGCGCTGCCGGAACCGATCACCTCGCGATACCACCGCCACGCTTCCGGGTTGATCGGTTCGCCGACCGAGCCCAGCACGCGGATCGAGGACAGATCGTGCGCGTCCGGGATCTGCCTGCCCCACTTCATGAACGTCCGGATCAATGTCGGCGCGGTGTAATAGATGGTCACCCCGTACTTTTCGATGATCTCGAAATGCCGGTGCTCGTTCGGCGAATTCGGCGTGCCTTCGTAGACGACTTGGGTGGCGCGGTTGGCGAGGGGGCCGTAGACGATGTAGCTGTGGCCGGTGACCCAGCCGATGTCGGCGGTGCACCAGTAGACGTCGGCGCCGGGTTTGTGGTCGAAGACGTAGTGGTGGGTGTAGGCGGTCTGAGTGAGGTAGCCGCCGCTGGTGTGCAGGATGCCTTTGGGTTTTCCGGTGGTGCCGGAGGTGTAGAGGATGAACAGGGGGTGTTCGGCGTCGAAGGGCTGAGCTTCGTGCTCGGGGGAAGCCTGGGCGACCGTCTCGTGCCACCACAGGTCGCGCCCCTCGGTCCACGGCACCTCGATCTCGGTGCGGCGCACCACCAGCACGTGTTCGACGGTGGTCTCGCCGGCCTCACCCAGCGCCTCGTCCACCGCGGCCTTCAGCGGTGCGGGCTTACCGCGCCGCCACTGCCCGTCGGTGGTGACCACCAGGCGCGCGCCGGCGTCGTCGACGCGCTGGCGCAGCGCGGCAGGCGAGAAACCGGCGAACACCACCGAATGCGTCAGGCCCAGCCGCGCACACGCCAGCATCGCCACAATGGCCTCGGGCACCATCGGCATATAGATGGCCACCCGATCCCCGGCGGCCAACCCCAGCTCGGTGAAATAGTTCGCCGCCCGGCTCACCTCGGCCAGCAGCTCGGCGTAGGTGATCGAGCGGGAATCACCCGGCTCACCCTCCCAGTGGATGGCGACCTGCTCGCCGTGGCCATCGAGCACATGCCGGTCGACGCAGTTGTAGGCCACATTGAGGGTGCCGTCGGCGAACCACTCCGCGTACGGCGCGTTGGACCAATCCAGCACCTGGTTCCACGGCCGGTCCCAATGCAACCGACGGGCCTGCTCGGCCCAGAACTCGAGCCGGTCCGCGGCCGCCCGGTCGTACAGGGCGGCACCGGCATTGGCGTTCGCGGCGAATTCGGCTGCGGGCGGGTAGGCGGCGGGGCTGTCGAGCTGGTCGACGGTGACGGTGGTCAACGCGAGTACTCCTAACGAATGAGCAAGGGGGACAACGGGGATCGGGTAGTGCTCAGTGCACCACCGCCTTCTCGGCGCCCACCCCGGTCAGCGAGCGCACCTCCATCTCGGCGGCCTTGGCGGGGTCCTCGCCGCCGCGGCGTCCGCCGTAGTAGGTGCCGGCGACACCGAGCGCGAAGGCCAGCGGGATGGACACGATGCCGGGATTGGACAGCGGGAACCAGGAGAAGTCCGAGCCCGGGATCATCGCCGACTTCGACCCGGAGACGGCGGGGGAGAACACGATCAGCACGATGGTCGAGATCAGGCCGCCGTACATGCTCCACAGCGCGCCGGTGGTGTTGAACCGCCGCCAGAACAGCGAGTACAGGATCGTCGGCAGATTCGCCGCCGCCGCCACCGCGAAGGCCAGCGCCACCAGGAAGGCGATGTTCTGGCCGTTGGCGAGGATGCCGAGACCGATGGCCAGCACGCCGATCACCACCGCGGTGATCCGCGAGACCCGCACCTGGGCGGCCTCATCGGCCTTGCCGCGCTTGAGCACGCTGGCGTAGATGTCATGGGCGAAGGAGGCCGACGCGGTGATCGTCAGCCCGGCCACCACCGCCAGGATGGTGGCGAAAGCGACCGCGGAGATCACCCCGAGCAGCAGCACACCGCCGAGTTCGAAGGCCAGCAGCGGGGCCGCCGAGTTCTGCCCACCGGCGGCGGCGAGGATCTTGTCCGGGCCGACGATGGCCGCCGCGCCGTACCCGAGCACCAGGGTGAACAGGTAGAACGCGCCGATCAGGGCAATCGCCCACACCACCGAGCGGCGCGCCTCCTTGGCCGTCGGCACGGTGTAGAAGCGCATCAGCACATGAGGCAGGCCCGCGGTGCCGAGCACCAGAGCCAGGCCGAGGGACAGGAAGTTCAGCTTCGACATCTCGCTGCCGCCGTACTGGGCGCCGGGGGCCAGCACATCGCGGGCGGCGACGGCGTCATTGGCCGAACCGCTCACCGCGGCCTGCGCGGAACCGAGGATGTCGGACAGGTTGAACCCGTACTTCGCGAACACCACCACCGTCATCACCGCGGCGCCGGTGATCAGCAGCACCGCCTTGATGATCTGCACCCAGGTGGTGCCCTTCATGCCGCCGACGAGCACGTAGACGATCATCAGCACACCCACCACCGCGATCACGATCGCCTGCCCGGACTTGCTGGAGATATCGAGCAGCAGCGCCACCAGACCGCCGGCACCGGCCATCTGCGCCAGCAGATAGAACAGCGAGACCGTCAGCGTCGTCAGCGCCGCCGCCGTGCGCACCGGACCCTGCTTCAACCGGAAACTGAGCACGTCGGCCATGGTGAATTTGCCGGTATTGCGCAGCATTTCGGCCACCAGCAGCAGCGCGACCAGCCACGCCACCAGGAAGCCGATGGAGTAGAGGAACCCGTCGTAGCCGTAGACCGCGATGGCGCCGGCGATACCGAGGAAGCTGGCCGCCGACAGATAGTCACCGGCGATGGCGATGCCGTTCTGCGGGCCGGAGAAGCCGCGCCCACCGGTGAAATAGTCGGCGGCGGTGGTGTTCTTACGGCTGGCGCGGATCACCACGACCATGGTGACGGCAACGAACAGCGCGAAAATGCTGATGTTGGCGACCGGATTGCCGACGGTGTCGGCGGCCAGATACTGCACGCTCATGCGGTGACCCCTTCGAGTTCCTCGCGAATGGCCGCGGCCCGCGGGTCGAGTTCCCGGTTGGCGAACCGGACATAGAGCCCGGTGATGACGAAGGTGGACACGAACTGCCCGAGGCCGAGCACCAGCCCGACATTGATATTGCCGAACAGCCTGGTGGCCATGAAGTCGTGCGCGTACGCGCCGAGCAGCACATACACCAGGTACCAGGTGAGGAACAGGGCGGTCATCGGGAAGACGAAGCGCCGCAAGCGGGTTCGCAGTTCCTGGAATTCCGGGCTCGCCTGCACCCGGACGAATTCCTCTGGTGTCGGGGTTCGCGGCGGGGGTGCGGCGTCGGTATCGGTTGTGGTCATCACCCGGTCCTAGCTGTGACGTGGCTTACGGTGTGCACCGAAGGTACGACCGGCCGCGCCCACAGAGAATGCTGTGGCCTGGGTCACTCGGCAGGCGTAGCCGACCGTGCGGTGAACGGTCGGATGCGTGCGACGAACGGTCAGCCCGCCGACAGCCCGCCTTCGCGGTCGGCGCCCATGCCGAGGCGTTCGGGGGCATGCAGGCGCACGAAGATGCGCGCGACGGTCAGCTCGTCCTGCCGCCGCGTCAGCAGGCTGACCACGATCATCGTCACGAACGCCAGCGGCACGCTGACGGCCGCCGGATAGCCGAGCAACGCCGCGGGCCAGCCACCGGCGAGCTCATCGGACACCCCGCCGAGCACCGACACCACCGTCGCCCCACCCGACGCAAGCCCACCGGCGACCAACCCGGCCACCGCGCCGGCGGCGGTGAGTCCACGCCACCAGATGCCGAGCACCAGCAGCGGGCACAGCGTCGAGGCCGCGACCGCGAACGCCAGGCCCACCGTCCGCGACAGATCCAGCGACACCACCGTCAGCGACAGGCCGAGCGGCACCGCCCCGGCCACCAGCGCCGCCGCCCGGAAATCGCGAATCCGCCCGCGCAGCACATCGGTACTGAGCACGCCCGCGATGCTGACCAGCAGCCCGGACGAGGTCGCGAGGAACGCCGCGATCGCCCCCGCGGCCGCCAGCGCCGCCAGCAGCTGACCGGGTAGGCCGTCGAGCACCGAACCGGGCAGCAGCAGCACCGCGGCGTCGGAGGTGCCGGTGATCAGCAGTTGCGGAACATACAGTCGCGCGAACACCCCGAGCAGGATCGGGAACAGATAGAACCCGCCGACCAGCCCGATCACCGCCAGCGCGGTGGCGCGGGCGGCGCGGCCGTCGGGGTTGGTGTAGAAGCGCACCAGCACATGCGGCAGGCCCATGGTGCCGAGGAAGGTGGCGATGATCAGCGAATACACCTGATAGAGCGGATGCGGGTCGCCGAAACCGCCGCCGGGCAGCAGCCAGGCCGCACCGTCGGCGGGCGCGCCCGCGACCACCGGGACCGTGGCGCCCGCGTCCAGGACGAGCCGGGTATCGGCGGCCAGTTCGTGTTCGCCGGGGCCCAGCTCGACCGGGCCGTCCACCGCGCGCCCGTCGACGGTGCCGGTGATCAGCACCCGCTGCGGCGCGTCGACCTGCACGATCACCGGCGTGGTGACCTCGACGGTCGTGCTCTGGGTGACCGTCGGCGGAGCGGGAGAGCCGACGGGCTGATGCGCGCCGAGGAAATGCCCCAGCAGCACCAGCGCGGGCAGCGCGACCGCGGTGAGTTTGAGCCAGTACTGGAAGGCCTGCACCAGCGTGATCGACCGCATGCCGCCGCCCACCACATTGGCGATCACGATCGCGCCGACCGCCACCGCACCCACCCACCCGGGCACCCCGAGCAGAATCCGCAGCGTCAGGCCCGCGCCCTGGAACTGCGGAATCAGATACACCCCGCAGATCAGCACCACCACCAGCGCCGCGAGCCGGCGCAAACGCAGTGAGCCGAGCCGGAACTCGGCGAAATCGGGCACCGTATAGGCACCCGACCGCCGCAGCGGCGCCGCCACGAACATCAGCAGCCCCACATAGCCCGCGGTGAAGCCCACCGGATACCACAGCGCGTCCGCGCCGTACTTCGCGATCAGGCCCGCGACGCCGAGAAACGAGGCCGCCGAAAGGTATTCACCCGAGACCGCCGCCGCATTCCAACGCGGCCCGACACTGCGGGAGGCCACCAGGAAATCGGAGGTGGTGCGCGCCAGCCGGACCCCATAGCCGCCGATGATCACCGTCGCGGCCGCCGCCAGCAGCAGCGCCGCCACCGTCAGCCAGGTCCCGGCCGTCGACGTCTGCGTCATCTTGGGTCCCCGGCCATCTCAATCCTCGGCCAGTTCGAGGAAATCGTGCTCATTGCGCTCGGCCAGCCGCAGATAGAGCCCGCCGATCCCGTACAGCGCCGGAAAGGCCGCCACCCCCAACAGCAGCCACGGCAGCCGGATCCCGAGCACGTCGGCCCGGGCGAGGGATTCGATGCCGAACAGCAGCGGCAGCGCACCGAGGACCGCCACCGTCACCAGGGCCAGGCGCAGTGCGAGGCCAAGCTGAGCCCGGATGAGCCCGCCGATCAAGGCGGCCCCGATCTCGGTCTGCTCGGCCACTTCCATCCTGGTGTGCACCCGCCGCGCGCCGCGCCGCTCGGCCAGCACAACCCGTTCCCGCGGCGGACGCGGCTGCGGTCCCGTCATCGGCCGGTCCAGGTCTGGCGTGGGCCGCGGACCAGCCGCTGTTTGAGCTCACGCACCTGACGGCGGCTGACCGGCAGCTCGACCGCCGCCGCGTCACCCTCGCCGCGCAGGCACACCACCGTGCCGCTTCCGACCGTGCGCAACCCCGTCACCTGCCGCAACGCCACCAGATACGAGCGGTGCACCCGCAGGAACCCGGCGTCCTGCCAGCGCGCCTCCAGCGCCGACAGCGGAATCCGCACCAGATGCGAGCCCGCGCTGGTGTGCAACCGGGCGTAATCGCCGTCGGCCTCCACCCAGCTCACGGTGGAGCGGTGCACGAGCGTGGTGACGCCGGCGAGCTCGACCGGGATCACCTCGTTGGTATCGGCCTCCGGTGCGGCCTCGGCCTCGGGTGTCGCGGTGGCGGCGCGTGCGGCGGCGATGCGGCGCACGGCCTCGGCCAACCGGGCCTCGCGCAGCGGTTTGAGCAGATAGTCCACCGCGCCGAGGTCGAAGGCGGCGACGGCCTTGTCATCATGGGCGGTCACGAACACCACCGCGGGCGGGCTGGCGAACTCCGACAGGATTCCGGCCAGCTCCATCCCATCCAGGCCGGGCATGTTGATATCGAGGAACACCGCGTCCACCGGGTTCGCCCGCAGCAACCGCAGCGCGCTGGTGGCATCGCCCGCGGCGTGGATCTCACCCACCGCCGGTTGCGCGCGCAGCAGGTAGACGAGTTCGTCCAGGGCCGGCTTCTCATCGTCGACGGCCAGCACCCGCAGCATCGCCAGCCCCTTCCGGTGTCCTACATCACAGCCCAACCATCGTAGACAGTGGGAAATGGGGAGCGGGCACCCTCTGGCGCAGTGGGGCCCGCACCGAGAGGTCGTCCGCGCGCCGGACACCCGTAGCGCGGGCTATAGCCGGCCGGCTCCGAGTCCACCGCCGAATGCGGCACCATTCACGCCTGAATTCCGGCGCGGAACTTCGGCACCCGCATACTGACCTTCGTCCCCGCACCGGGCGCGGTCTCGACCACCAGCCCGTAGTCGTTGCCGAACGCGGCCCGCAGGCGGTCGTCCACATTGGCCAGCCCCACATGCGCCGATTCGCTGGAAGCGGTGGCGCCGGAACCGGATTCGACGGCGTCGAGGGCGCCCGAGCGCAGCAGTTCCGGGTCCATGCCCGCCCCGTCGTCCTCGACGCTGATCACACAGTCGGTACCCGCGTCGGCGGCCACGATGCTGACGGTGCCGCCGGTCGCCGAACCGGCCAGTCCGTGCCGGACCGCGTTCTCCACCAGCGGTTGCAGCGCGAGAAACGGCAGCACCACACCCAGCACCTCCGGCGCGATCTGCAACTTCACCTGGAGCGCATCGCCGAAGCGGGCTCGCTCCAGCGCCAGATACCGTTCGATATTGCGCAATTCGTCGGCCAGCACGGTGTATTCGCCCGCCGCCCGGAACGAGTAGCGGGTGAAGTCGGCGAACTCCAGGATCAGCTCGCGCGCCCGTGCGGGGTCGGTGCGCACGAACGAGGCGATGGTGTTGAGCGCGTTGTAGATGAAATGCGGGCTGATCTGCGCCCGCAGCGCCCGCACCTCGGCCCGGTCCAGCCGCGCCCGCGAGGCGTCGAGCTCGGCGAGTTCCAGCTGCCCGCAGGCATAGCGGGCCACTTCGGCGACCGCGCCGAGCGTGCCCGGACCCGGGGTGCCGGTGGTGACGACGCCGAGCGCCCCCACCACGCCGGTGCCCTCGATGATCAGCGGCTGCGCGATGAGCGTCCGTCCCGCGTGCTCATTGGCCCGCGCCCGCGCCTGCCCGCCCGGACCACCGACGAGCACCGGCCGCTCACCATTGACCGCCCGCTGCGCCGCCTCGCTGAACTGCTCGGCCAGATCGGCATGCGGACCGTCCCAGGCCAGCAGCGCACCGTCCGCGTCGGCCACCCCGAGTGCTTCGGCCCCGGTCAGTGCACGCAGGTACGGCGCCGCTTCGGCCGCCGACTTCTCATCGAGCCCGCGCCGCAGCGGCCGGGCCGCCAGCGAAGCGGTGTGCAGGGCGGTATGTACCGCCCGTTCGGCCGGAGTCGTCACGACGCGCCGGGTCCGCGACCAGATCAACAATGCCACCACGAGCGTTACCGTGGCAGCCGCGATCGCGATGATTGTGGTGGTCATGCGCGGGTGTAGTCGCTGGGAAGGCTGAGACCGCCACGCCGGGGCTGGTCGGTGTCGGGCGTGGTCCGGTGCCTGTCCCGCATGGCCGGGTGTGCCGCGTGTGTGGGGTGGTTGGTGTCAGGCGTGGTCGGGTGCCTGTCGCGTACGGCCAGGTATCCCAGACGCATGGACCGTCTTCCGCCGAGCCGGGGTGAGCCGAGGCGTCGACCCTGCCTGTCGTGCACATCGTGCACACCCGATCGCGCGAGCAGCCCCGCCTGACGATGACCGTTCATGTCCTGATTGTGCCGCTGATCATCGGCCAGGGCTCCGGTCCGGTGTCGCCACGCCCAGATCGTCGCGTACCGAGCGCAGGGCGGAGCCGGCCCGCGCGGGTCGGCGAATGCGCGGGCTGCCCACTCCGGGAACTAGGCCGTGGAGGATGGTGCGCCACCGGTGGTGGCGACGGTGCGGGCCACCGCGTTCTTCTCGCGCCCGTTCGGAGAGGATTCGTACCGCTCAGCCCTGGTACTCGGCGACGGTGAACTCGATAGCCCCCGGCTCGGGCACATGCGCCGCACCGATGGTGACCGTCGCCGAGAACTTCCCGATCCCCGGCGCGAACAGGGCGGATTTCCCGTCGTTCATCCAGTATCCGGGCCCGTGCGGCGTCTGCGTCTTGCTGCCGGTCTCACCGGTCTCCAGATTGCGCCAGTTCAGCGTGACCGGCAGCTGGCAGTCGCCGACGCCCCACATGGTCGAGGCGACCGTGAACGCGGCGTGTTCGGGGTAGGCGTCGCCATTGACCGATGCCTCGACCTGCGCCACGCATAGCCCTTGGGTCAGCGAATAGACGGTCTGGAACGTCCCACCGTTCACCGCCGCCGCGGGCGCCGCGGTCACGGCAAGTGCGGCCGCGGCGAGAACGGAGGCCGCCGGAACGGCGAAAGCGAGCTTGCTAGTCATCATCGACCACCTCGAGGGCTCGTCATGGATGGATCACGCTTGCTGCCGGGCGACGCTACCAGCGGGCGGGACGGTGTCAGGGTGAATTCGCGATGGCCGCAGCGGCCTTCCCGGCATCGACGCCGGGCAGCCACTCCGTACCTGCATCGTGCGGCAGCGGTAGCCGAACGCAACCGGGCCGAGGCAGGGCTGAGAGGACGGCGCGACCACAGCTGCATCGTCGGCGCCGAGGTGCGGCCGATCACTTGGGTAGCCTTCGTCGACGGCACGGCAGATGTCCGTGCCCGAAGGTCGCGTATGGCGGAATCGGCGCGTGGGTGCGCGGTCGACCCGCCAGGGGAGAAGTCGATGGTGTCGGGCGAAGACGCTGTGTTATCGGGCGAGCGTGCCGGGGTGCCGGGCGTGGATGCCGTGGCGCCGGGCGAGGACGTTGTGGCGCCGGGCGAGGACGTTGTGGCGCCGGGCGGCGATGTTGTGATGCCGGCCGAAGGTGCCGTGGTGCCGGGCGGCGAGAGTGTCGTAGCCCGCCACGGGGACGCCGTGGCCCTCGACGACGATCCAGTCGCGTGTTCGGCTTACACCGTTCGGTCTGCACACGGGCCTGAACTGCTGACCGCGATGACCGAGATCGCCTGGCGGACGGGCGCTTCCGGAGCAGTCGAGCTGCTGGCCGACCGTGTGGATGCACTCGTGATCCGTGTGGGCGACGTCGTCGTCAAAGCGCACCCCGCGGACTCCGACGCCTCCGCCCTGCGAGCACGGCTGCGCGCAGCCGATTCGCCGGCTCTGCGATCGGTGCTGCTCGCCCCGATCCCCGTCGACGGTGACGTGCTACTGACACACGATCGCAGGCCGATCACGGTGTGGCCGTTCGGCTCACCGGTAGACCCGGACGCGCCCGACTCCGCCCCCTGGGAATCGGCCGCGTGGTTGCTCGCCACCCTGCACGCCGCACCTGTCCACGACTACCGCGACCTCCCTCCCGCTGGCGGGCCGGCCCGGGTCCGCCGGGCGATGCGCCGACTGCACAACGCAGGCCACACCGCCGATGCCACGGCAGCGGCAGTGGTACGCCGAGCTTTCGACACTCTCCCCGAATTGAACTGTGCGCCAACCGCACTCACACATGGCGATTTCCACCTCGGCCAGCTGGTCCGCCCCGCCGACGGCGACTGGCGGCTGATCGACCTCGACGATCTCGGCCTCGGCGACCCCGCGTGGGACCTCGCCCGCCCCGCCGCCTTCTTCGCCGCAGGCATCCTCGATCCGGCCGCCTGGAACCGCTTCCTGACCGCCTATCGCGCGGCGGGCGGACCAGCCGTCCCACCCGACGGCGACATCTGGCCGGCCCTGGATCTCCCGGCCCGCGCCGTCGTCGTCCAGGCCGCGGCCTTGGCGGTGGCATCGGGCCGGCCGCTGGACGATCTGGACACCGCGCTCGTCGACACCTGTCGGCGCCTCACCGAAACCCCCGTCCCTGAACCGATCTCATCAGCGGCGGCGCGCTGAGACTCAGGCCTCGAGCAGACCCCATCGTCCGCAGCGACGCGCTGATGCGCACGCCCTGCGCAGATCGCATCGTCGTCCACGCGCTGACGCCCGTGCCACATGATGCCCGAGAACCCTTCTCCGACCACGTCGCGACAACAGATTGCCGTCTCTGCATGGAACCGCTGAACCCGGTAACGTGACCGCCATGCAGTGTCCGAAATGTCGTGGAATGATGCAGACGTACAACCGCAGCGGGGTGCATATCGAGCAGTGCGGTCACTGCCGGGGGATCTTCCTGGACTATGGCGAGCTCGAGAACCTGACCCGGCTGGAAGCGGGTTACGCGGCCCCGCCGCCGCCCCCGCCCGCCGCACCGGCACCCGCCTGGGGCGCTCCCGCCCCGCATTACCGCCACGGGCGCACCACTATCAGCACCGCGGTTTCGGCAAGATGCTGTTCTCCTCCTGAGCTTCCCACCCTCGCGCGAGGTACGGCAATCCGGTTCTCGCGCAGCACACCTCATCGCCCGGGCTTCGATGACCGCACGGTATCGAGCCCGGGCGAACACGTCTCAGGCCACGGTGCCCGAGGGTTCTAACTCGTCAGGCACCCCGGCCCGAGCAACGCCTTCAGATCACCCATCAGCGCCGACGACGGCGAAACGCGCAGGCTGTCATCCACTTTCAGCAAGGTCGTCTTGTCACGCGCGCCCACATGCCGCAGGTGCACATCGGAGGTGCCCGGGTGGCTGGACAGCACCCGCTTGAGCGCCGACACCTTTTCCGGGGTGCACATGCGGGTCGGGATCGTGACGGCGAGCGGTTTGGCGACACCGATGGCCGACAGGTCCGGCACGACGAGATCGTTGGCGATCAACGAGATCCGGTCGTCGCGCACCGAGACTCGCGCCTTCACCAGCACCACCGCGTCCTCGACGACGTCCATGCCGTACACCGAATACGCCTGCGGGAAGAACAGCACCTCCACGCCACCGGTGAGGTCTTCGAGCTGGGCCGACGCCCACGCCAGGCCGTTCTTGTTGATGCGGCGGTTCACCGAGGCGAGAATGCCGCCGATGGTGACCTGCTGACCGTCCTTGACCTCACCTTCGAGGATGGTCGGAATCGGCGTATCCACTTGGGCGGCAAGCACATGCTCCACCCCGTTGAGCGGATGCCCGGACACGTACAGGCCGAGCATCTCGCGCTCCAGGGCGAGCTTGTGCTTGGTCTCCCATTCCTCGTCGGGCACCTTCACGTTGAACACCGACGCCACCGAATCGTCGTCGTCCATGCCGCCGAACAGGTCGAACTGACCCATCGCCTCGGCCTTCTTTGTGGACATCACCGCGTCGATGGCATCGGAGTGGATCAGCATCAGGCCCTTGCGTGGATGCCCGAGCGAATCGAAAGCGCCTGCCTTGATGAGGGATTCGGTGACCTTCTTGGTGCAGGCGATGGCGTCGATCTTGTTCAGGTAATCGGAGAAGTCGGTGAACTTCGACTTCTCCTTGCGCGCGGCGATGATCGACGACACCACGTTCGCGCCGACATTGCGCACCGCGCCGAGCCCGAAGCGGATATCGGTGCCGACCGAGGCGAAGTTCTGTTCGGATTCGTTGACGTCCGGCGGCAGCACGGTGATGCCGAGCTTGCGGCAATCCGACAGGTAGATCGCGGCCTTGTCCTTGTCGTCGCCGACGGAGGTGAGCAGGCCCGCCATGTATTCGGCCGGATAGTTGGCCTTGAGGTAGGCGGTCCAGAACGAGACCAGGCCGTAGCCGGCGGCATGGGATTTGTTGAACGCGTAGCCGGCGAACGGCAGAATCGTGTCCCACAGCGCCTTGATGGCGGGCTTGGAGAAACCGTTGTCCAGCATGCCGCGCTCGAAACCTTCGTACTCGGCCTCCAGTACCTCGGCCTTCTTCTTACCCATGGCGCGGCGCAGAATATCGGCTCGGCCGAGGGAGTACCCGGCCACCTTCTGCGCGATCTGCATGATCTGTTCCTGATAGACGATCAGGCCGTAGGTGTCGGCCAGGATCTCCTTCAGCGGCTCTTCCAGCTCCGGGTGGATCGGCTTGACTTCTTGGCGCCCGTTCTTGCGGTCGGCGTAGTCGTTGTGCGCGTTCATGCCCATCGGGCCGGGGCGATACAGCGCGAGGACGGCGACGATGTCTTCGAAGCCGGTGGGCTGCATGCGGCGCAGCAGATCGCGCATGGCGCTGCCGTCGAGCTGGAACACCCCGAGGGTGTCGCCGCGGGCCAGCAGTTCGTAGGTGGGCGGATCGTCGAGCGGCAGATGATCCATATCCAGATCGATGCCGCGGTTGGCCTTGATGTTGTCGAGCGCGTCACCGATGACGGTGAGGTTGCGCAGGCCGAGGAAGTCCATCTTCAGCAGGCCGATGGCCTCACACGACGGATAGTCCCAGCCGGTGATGATGGCGCCGTCCTGGGCCCGCTTCCACACCGGGATGGCGTCGGTGAGCGGCTCGGAGGACATGATGACCGCGCAGGCGTGCACACCGGCGTTGCGGATCAGGCCTTCCAGTCCGCGCGCGGTCTCGTAGATCTTGGCGATGTCGGGGTTGTTGTTGATGAGTTCACGGACCTCGGCGGCTTCCTTGTAGCGCTCGTGGTCCGGGTCGGTGATGCCCGACACCGAGATGTCCTTGGCCATGATCGGCGGCGGCAGCGCCTTGGTGATCTGATCGGCGATGGCGAAGCCGGGCTGGCCGAACAGCACCCGCGCGGAGTCCTTGATCGCGGCCTTGGTCTTGATGGTGCCGAAGGTGATGACCTGCGCGACGCGGTCGCTGCCCCATTTCTCGGTGGCGTAGCGGACCATTTCACCGCGGCGGCGATCGTCGAAGTCGATATCGATATCGGGCATCGACACGCGCTCGGGGTTGAGGAATCGCTCGAACAGCAGTCCGTGCGGGATGGGGTCGATATTGGTGATGCCCATCGCGTAGGCCACCAGCGAACCGGCGGCCGAACCACGGCCGGGGCCGACCCGGATGCCGACCTCGAGGGCGTGGTTGATCAGGTCGCCGACGACGAGGAAGTAGGCCGGGAAGCCCATCTCACAGATGACGTTCAGCTCGTACTCGGCGCGGCTGATGTATTCGGGCGGGACCCCGTCGGGGAATCGGCGCTCCAGGCCGCGCATGACCTCTTTGTGCAGCCAGCTGGCCTGCGTCTCGCCCTCGGGCACCGGGAAGACCGGCATCCGGTCGCGGTGTTGCCACACATCGTCGTAGGACTGCACCCGCTCACCGATGAGCACCGTGTTGTCGCAGGCGCCGGGGACCTCCTCGTCCCAGATCGCACGCATCTCGGCAGCGGATTTGAGGTAGTAGCCGTCACCGTCGAATTTGAAGCGGGTGGGGTCCGACAGCGTCTTGCCGGTCTGAATGCACAGCAGCGCTTCGTGATTGGTGGACTGGTCCTTGGTGACGTAATGGCAGTCGTTGGTGGCCAGCGGCGGGATGCCGAGCTTCTTGCTGATCTCGAGCAGGCCCTCGCGCACCCGCCGTTCGATGGACAGGCCGTGGTCCATCACTTCCAGGAAGAAGTTCTCCGGGCCGAAAATTTCCTGCCACTTGGCGGCGGCTTCGAGCGCTTCGCGTTCGTGACCCAGACGCAACCGGGTCTGCACCTCGCCGGACGGGCAGCCGGTGGTGGCGATGATGCCCTCGGCGTACTGGGCGATGAGCTCTTCGTCCATGCGCGCCCATTTGCCGAGCTGGCCTTCGATCGAGGCGAGCGAGGACAGCTTGAACAGATTGCGCAGGCCGGTCGCGTTCTCGGCGACCATGGTCATATGGGTGTAGGCACCCGAACCGGAGACGTCGTCGCCCTTCTGGCTGGGATCACCCCACTGCACGCGCTTGGTGTCGAACCGGGAGCCGGGCGCGATGTAGGCCTCGATCCCGATGATCGGTTTGATGCCCGCCTTCTTCGCGGAGTTGTAGAACTCCGAGGCGCCGTACATGTTGCCGTGGTCGGTCATCCCGACCGCCGTCATGCCCAACCGGTTGGCCTCGGCGAACAGCGGCGAGATCTTGGCCGCGCCGTCGAGCATCGAGTACTCGGTGTGGTTGTGCAGGTGAACGAACGATCCGGACGAGTCGGCCAAGACGGTCCTTCCTCCCAAGGTCTCGACGGGGGTTGGCGGATCAGATTCTAGGCCGGGGGTACGACATCCCCGGACAGGCTCTCCGCCGGGGAGACCGACGTCGCACCCCACTCGGCGTGTCGTCGGAAAGGCGTGGTCGGCGCGTCGTGAATGGGACACGGCGCGACTGAGACAC
This sequence comes from Nocardia cyriacigeorgica, assembly GCF_005863245.1. Taxonomy (GTDB): domain Bacteria; phylum Actinomycetota; class Actinomycetes; order Mycobacteriales; family Mycobacteriaceae; genus Nocardia; species Nocardia cyriacigeorgica_C. Next base: position 450,767 of record NZ_VBUT01000002.1, read on the forward strand.
CCGGGTGGCGGCTACCGATGCCGCCGGTCTACCTATCGGCGCATCCTCGGTCCGTCCGACCGCGCCGAACGGCCCGGTCATGGCGTCGACGCCGGTCTATCAGGGGAGCTTCACCGTTGCACATCTCGCCCGAACCCGTTCGTACCGGACAGTGCCCGGTGCCCCATCACAGCTCACCGGTGCATACCGATCACGACCGGGTCCGGCTCTACACTCCCGAATTCGCCACCGATCCGCACCAGGCCTACCGGGAGATGCGCGACAGGTACGGGTCGATCGTGCCGGTGGAGCTGGCGCCGGGGGTGCCGGCGACGCTGGTGGTCGGCTACCGGGTCGCGGTGCGGATCCTGCACGATCCGGACCATTTCCCGGCCGATCCGCGCGCCTGGCAGCGGCGCATCGATCCCGGCTGCCCGGTGCTGGCGATCCTGGCCTGGCGGCCCAATGCCCTGCGCAGCGCGGGCGCCGAGCACGAGCGTTACCGGCGCGCGGCCACCGCGGGCATCGACGGTGTCGACCTGCACCGGCTCCACGACACGGTGGAACGGATCGCCATCTCGCTCATCGATACCTTCTGCAGCGCCGGCGCCGCCGATCTGCTCCGCGACTATGCCGCACCGCTGGCGTTCCAGGCGATCAACGCGCTGCTGGGGTGCCCGCCGGAGATCGGCAACGAGATCGCGGCCGCGACCGCGGCCATCTTCGAGGGCGTCGACACCGCACAGGCCGACCTGCGGCTGGCCGCGGCGATCCTGCGGCTGATCGAACGCAAGCGCGCCGAACCAGCCGACGACATCACCTCCCGGCTGATCGCGCATCCGGCCGCGTTCACCGACGAGGAGCTCATCCATCAGCTCGGCATCCTCTACGGCGCGGGCACCGAGCCGACGCTGAACCTGATCACCAACTCGCTGCTGTTGATGGTCACCGACGAACGCTTCGCCGGCAGCATGCTCGACGGCAGCCTGTCCACCCGCGACGCCCTCGACGAGGTGCTGTTCCACGATCCGCCGATGGCCAACTTCAGCGTCACCTATCCGCGTCAGCCCGTCCTGATCGACAACACCTGGCTGCCCGCCGACCAGCCGGTGGTGATCGGCCTGGCCGCCTGCAACAACGATCCCGAGATCGGGGCGGGCCCGGTCACCGGCAACCGGTCGCATCTGGCGTGGGGTGCGGGGCCGCATGCCTGCCCGGCCAAGGACGTGGCCTATCTGATCGCGCAGGACGCCGTCGACCAGTTGCTCGACGCGCTGCCTGACGTGCGACTGGCCGTGCCGGTGTCCGAATTGTCCTGGCGGCCAGGGCCGTTCCATCGGGCCCTGGCCGCACTGCCGGTCGTCTTTCCCGCATCCCCGTCGTGACCGCCGACCGGCAGGCTCAGGGCTGAAGCAGCGCCAGCTGCGACATGTTCGCCGGGACGATGAAGGTCTCGGCGAAGGCGTCGGCCCGGGTGCGGTCCTGCTGTGCGGCGTCCATCAGCCGCTGCAAGGCGGGCGGCGGATCCAGCAGGGTCATCGTCCACAGGGCCGCGGGCCTGGCGATGTCGGTGATCCACGGCTTGGCCGCCGCCGCCATCCAGGTGGCGTCGAAGCCGCGGTCGGGACTGTCGAGCACGGCGGCTGCGTAGTAGGCGGCGCACTGGGCGGCGCTGTTGGCGCCCTGGGCGCCACCGGGATCCATCCGGCAGACGACGTCGCCGCCGCCGAGCACCGCCCGCCCGGAGGGCAGCGTGCCGACCGGATGGCGCACCACCGGGGTCACCGCACCGGCGATGGTCGCGCCGGCGTCGGTGAGTTCGGCGTCGCGGAACCGCGCCGCCAGGGCGGGCGGCAGATGCCGGTCGAGGATCTCGCGGGTCAGCCGCAGCCGCTCGGCGGGCGTGCTCGCGGCGTCGAACACGTCGAGGCCGCCGCCGGGCACCGCCTCGAACATCAGTGTGGCGCAGGTCCTTTCCTGCCCCGGAGCGCCGGTGAGGGCGGGTGTGGAGACCATCTCGCCGAGCCCGGGCAGCGCCACATAGGTCCCGAGGCCGTCAGGATCGGGGGTGACACCGTCCAAGTACAGCGCGGCGAGCTTGCGGACCGGCTTGCTCGGCACCGTCAGCCAGTCGTCGATGGGAAAGCAGTCCGCCAACTCGCGGGAGGCGCGCGTGACGACGGTCAGGTCGTGCTCGGCGGCGCGTGCGTCGATCTCGTCCACCGATGGCGCGGTGAGCTCCACCCGGCCACCGGCGGCGGTGAATTCGCCGAACCAGCGGGCGAAGACGGTGCGCTGGTCGACGCTGCGGGCCGGTGCGCTGAATAGGCCGGACCAGCCGGCCACCGCGTTGCGGTCGACCACCATGGTGAACCGGATGCCGTCGATGGCGGGCGCGGTCTCGGCCCAGTAGTCCAGGCCCGCCTCCGCCTCGAGGGCGATGGTGCGGGCGAACTTGACCTGCGTGCTGGTGACCGAACCGGCCAGCACCGCTTCGGCGTCCTTGTCGGTGACCAGCGTGACGTCCTGACCGCCACGTTGCAGGCGTAGCGCCAACGGCAGCCCGCATTCGCCGGCACCCACCACCTGTATCTGTCCCATGTACGGATCCTTCCGGTATCGATCGGCGTGTACCGAAATCGTCGGATGATAGGTAGGGCGCGCACATCGGTAGGCGATGCGCGCACCGGTGCCGCTGCCCGTACCCCGCCGGGGCCAGCGGCCGTTCATGTCCACAACCCGCGGCACGGCAGTGCGGGCAGATCGCGGTGCAGCTGCTGGTCGATGGTCACGTGCAGGCCCAACGCCGCTGCCGCCAGCGCGAAACGGGCCGCGACCGCGCGGTCGTCCTGATAGCTCAGTTCGATCGGAGGGTCGTCGAATCGCACGCGAATCCGGCAGGGTTGCGGCCGGGTAGCGTGGCCCGGCCCGAGGTCGTGAGTGTCCCGCAGAGGCGTCATTCGCACTGTCCTGACAGTTTCGCTGGTCGTGCCGGTGCTCCCAGGCGTCGCCGGATGCCTTGGGCGGCAAGTGGACCCATCACATTGCGCGTATAGGTAGATCTCGCACATCCGTGGCCACAACGCCCATTTCCGGCGCGCGGGACCGCTATGCTGCACCATCGTGACGGCCAGAACTGCGCGCGCCGGTGCTCCGCCGGCGGCCACCAGTGATTTCATCGGCCGCGAGCGTGAGTTGGAGAAGATCGGCACCTTGCTGCTCGGTTCGACCCGGCTCATCACGCTGATCGGCGCGGGCGGCATCGGCAAGACCCGTTTGGCGACCGAGGCGGTGCACCGATTCCACAAGGCCAAACGCGTGCCGGTGCATTGGGCGCGGCTGGCACGGCTGCCCCGTCATGCCGACGCCGCCGCGATCGAGAACGAGCTCGCCCAGTCGCTGGTGCACGACGATTTCTCCGGCCGCCCGGCCTGGGACGCCCTCGCCGATACCCTGGCCCGCACCGACGCCGTCGGACGCAAGTTGCAGACCGTGCTGGTGATGGACAACTGCGAGCACGTCCTCGAGGGCGCGGGCCGGGTGATCGCCGACCTGATCGGCGCGGTGCCCGGCCTGACTGTGGTCGCGACCAGTCGCGAAGCGATCGGCTGGGTCGACGAGCACCTGGTTCCGGTGGGTTCGCTGTCGGCGGAGCAGGCGCTGACGATGTTCCGCGGCCGGGCCGAATTGACCGGGCACAGCGTCGCGGGCGACGCCGACAGCGAACTCGCCGCGGCGATCTGCCGGCACGTGCACAATCACCCGCTGTCGATTCAGCTGGCCGCCGCCCGGCTGCGCAGGCAACCGCTGTCGATGATTCTGCGCGACCTCACCGGGGAGGCCTCCGACCGCCGGCTGGGCTGGTCGCCGGGGCACCGGGTCGGCACCGACGGCAGGCATCAGGGCATTCGCGATGTCATCGCCTGGTCCTACGATCTGTGCCACGACAAGGAGCGGCTGCTGTTCGAGCGGCTGTCGGTCTTCGCCGCGGGCTACGACGCCGACCCCGGCGACACCGGTGAACGCGATATCGGCGCCGAACTCGAGGCCATCGAAGCGGTCTGCTCCGACGACGACCCCGGCGCACGCCCCGGCGGCATCGCCCGCGAGGAGGTCGAGGGCCTGCTGGAGCGGTTGGTGGACCAATCGCTGGTCTCGGTGCACCTGACCGCCGACGCCGCCCGGTATTCGCTGCTGGAGAGTTTCCGGGTCTTCGCCCAGCAGCGCCTGCGCGACCGCGGCGACGCGGAACTGGCACGGTTCAGCGACCGGCATCGCCGCTACTACCGCGACAAGGTGGCTCAGGCCGCGGGCGAATGGCTCGGCCCCGGCGAGCAGCAGCTGCTGGATTGGGCACGCGCCGCCTGGGACAACCTGCTGTGCGCGATCGACAGTGCCGAGTCGACGCCCGGCGAGGCGGCGGTGGGTTTGGAGATCGTGGTGGGGCTGATCGCGATCCGGGTGCCGTTTTTCAAGGGGTCGCTGCGCGAATCGCGTCATCTGGCCGAACGCGCGCTGGCTGCCACCCGCGCGCTGGATCCGCAGCCGGTCGAGTTGCAGGTCACCGCCATGGCGATGATCGGCTGGCTGAGCATGTGCCAGGGCATTCCGGCCGACGCCGAACGGCTGCTCGACGAATGCATTGCCGCCTGCCTGCCCGAGCCCGGCGCGGTGGCGCGGGTGCGCCGGGAGCCGGAGACCGATTTCGGTTTGCCCGCGCCGGTGGAGTTCACTTACGGCAGTCTGTTGATGTTGGTACACAACGATCCGCGCGCGATCGAGGTGCTGGTGCGGGCGCAGCGTAAGTTCCGCGCCGCGGGCGATCGCGGTGCCGCGTCGTTGAGCGAGATGTTCGAAGTTCTCGCCGCCGGGTTCGCCGGAACCCCCGAGCAGGTCCGCGAGGTCGCGCGTCGTCATCTCGAATCCTCGCGCCGGGCCGGGGCGCCCTGGGACCTGTCCTGGGCCGAACTCGGCTGGGTGCTGGCGCTGATCAAGAACAGCGACGCCGAATCCGCCCTCACCCGGGTCCGGGCCACGCTGGCCGACCAGCTCGCCATGCGTGATCGGTGGGGCACGGTCTGGGCCGTGCACATGTACGCGTGGGCGCTGGCCCGCAAGATCGAGGACGATCCTGAGCAGGACACACAGTCACGCGACTGCGCTCGCGAGATCGCCTGGATTCTCGGTGGTGCGGCGTCGCTGCGGCGGCGCCTCGGCGTCGATTTGGAGCACCTCACCTCGTTCCGCACCGAAACCGAGCGGGCGGCGCGGGTCGCACGTTCGGTGCTCGGGGAGGACGCGTTCACCGCCGCCGAACGCGAGGGCGCGATGCTGCGCCCGGAACTCGACGAGGTGGCCCAGCTGGCCCTCGGCACGCTGTCGCTCGACGCGCTGCCGGTGCGGCATCCGGTCCGGCGGCAGCGGCCGACCCGGTGGCAGGAGTTGTCGGCGGCCGAACAGGATGTGGCGCTGCTGGCCGCGGCGGGCTGGACCAATACCGCGATCGCCGCCCGCCGCGGGAGCTCGTTCAAGACCGTTGACGCGCAGATGGCCGCGATCTTCCAGAAGCTCAGCATCGGCTCCCGCGACGACATCATCGCCCTGGTCCCCGCCGAGCACCGCGCCACCGTCGCCGAGGAGGCGGCGCGGCGCCCCGGCACACCACGCAAGCGGGAGCCGCGGCCGCCGGGCACCTGAGCCGCGCCGGGGCAACCGGGCCGGCGCGGCGTCATGCGGCGCAGATCAGACGCAGACGGGTGCCTGTTCAGCAGCGGACGTGCGCACTTCCGGCACCTGCTCGCTGAGCCGGGCAGCGGCGTCGCGCCGCTGCACCGCGGCCGCGCAGCCCACCAGCCCCAACGCCAGCACACCCAGCGCGGCGCCGATCCATGCCGTCGCCGGATATCCGAACCCGGCGGTGAGCGCCAGCCCGCCCAGCCACGGTCCCGCGGTGATCCCGACATTGAACGCCGAGGTGTTCACTGCGGCTGCCATCGTCGGCGCCTCGGGGGCGAGTGCGAACACCCGGGAGTTCAGCACCGGGTTGGTGCCGAATCCGAACGCGCCCAACGCTATGGCCAGCACGACCATCGGCGCGATGTGCGTGGCGGTCACCGCGATCAGCACGGAGGTGACGACCAGCCCGGTGACGCCGACGCTCAGCGTGCGCATCGGGTGCCGGTCGGCCACCCGGCCGCCGACGACGATGCCGACCAGCGCGCCCGCACCGTATCCGGCCAGGACGGCGGGCACCCAGGACTCGGCCAGGCCGGTGGTCTCGGTGAGCATGGCGCCCAGATAGGAGAAGGTCACCAGCAGCGCGCCGGTCGCCACGGCCGTCATGGCGTAGGACAACCACAGCCGGGGCCGGACCATGGCAGCGAGTTCGCTGCGTACTCGTGGCGTCCGCGCGGGGCGCCCGCCCGGGATTTTCGCCAGCACGCCGATCATGGCCGGCGCCGACAGGATCGCGACCGCCCAGAAGGCGGCCCGCCATCCGAAATGCTGTCCGATGACGGTGCCGAGGGGCAGTCCGACGACGGTGGCGACGGTCAACCCGCCCGCCACCACGCTCATCGCCCGCCCGCGCATGTTCTCCGGCACCAGGCCGATGGCGGTCGCGGCCGCCACGGCCCAGAACCCGGCGTAGACGAAGGCCGCGACGACCCGGGTGCCGAACACCACCCAGTAGTCGGTGGCCAGCGCACCGGCGATATGCGCGGCGATGAAGACCGCGAGGAACACCAGCAGGGCGGTACGCCGCGACCAGCGCAGCGTCAGCACGGCCAGCACCGGCGCACCCGCGAGCATGCCGAGCGCGAAGGCCGAGATCAGCAGGCCCGCACGGGGAACCGAGACGCCGAGGTCGGCCGACATCTCGGTGAGTAGTCCGGCGAGCATGAGTTCGGAGGTGCCCTGGGCGAAGATCGAGAGACCCAGGATGTAGATGGCTACGGGCACGGGAAACCTTCCATGTGTTTTGAATTAATCAGTCCAAAATATGGGCAGCAGTGAGGGCGGCTCGAAAGTCGCTGGGGCGGTGCGGGTTACAAGGCGCCGAGTGCGGTGGCGGCGATGGCCGCGCGTTCGGCGCGATCGGCGCCGCCGCGAGCCGCCACCTGAAGTCCGCCGATGGTGGCGATCACGAACAGGGCGAGGGTGCGCGGGTCTTTGTCGCGGCTGATCTCACCGTCGCGTTGCCCGCGCTCGATGACGACGGTGAGCAGCTCGCGCCGATACTGTTGATCGGCGCGAAGTTTCGCCGCCACCTCGGGATCGCGCGGGCCGAGCTCGACGGTCGAATTCACCACCAGGCAGCCGATCGGGTCGTCCTCGGGTGCGTCGACGACGCGCCACAGCAGGGTGCGCAGTTTCTCCACGGCCGGGGCGTCGGAGTCGAGTACCTGCTCGGTGGCGGCGTTCTTGACCGCCATATAGCGGCCGAGTGCGCGCTCGAACAGGTCGTGCTTGCTGGAGAAGGTGTTGTAGATGCTGCTGCGGCCCAGTCCGGTCGCCGCGCAGAGGTCCTGGGTCGAGGTTGCCTCGTACCCCGCGGACCAGAACGCGCGCATCGCCGCGTCGACCGCCGCGTCCTCGTCGAAGCCTCGTGGTCGCGCCATGCGGCAACCGTAGCAGTTTTGGACCGATTAATACAAATGTCGTGTGCGACCGTCGATGGGGTCGGTGCCGGGCGACGCGGCTAGGGTGAGACCGCGACCCCGATGGTCTGCGCCACCATGAACTTCGGCCATCCGCCGTAGAAGACGTCGATATCGCGGAACGCGAATCCGGCCTTCTCGATCAGCCCCCGGATATCGCGATTCAGGTTGCAACCACCGGCGACCGCGTTCTGGATCGGGTTGAGCCGGTGCTGCCAGGCCCGCACCTTCGCGTCCGGCGCGAGCCCGTGCTCCACGAAATGCAGCGTGCCGCCGGGCACCAGCACCCGGCGCACTTCCGCCAGCGCGGCGTCGATATCGGGGATGGTGCACATGGTCCAGGTCGAGACCGCGGTGTCGAAGCTGTTGTCGGCGAAGGGCAGCGACTGGCCGTCCAGGGCGGCGCGCTCGATCGGCACCGTCGCCGCGGCCACCCGTTTCTCGGCGAGTTTCCAGCCGAGGTCGGCCGGTTCCACCGCGCTCACCGACCGCACCGCAGGCGGATAGAACGGCACGTTCAGCCCCGACCCGAACCCGATCTCGACCACCCGGCCGGAAAGCCCGCCGCACACCTGCGCGCGGAGCTTATCGTTGGCCTTGACGCCGCACGCGACCTCGACGAGCCGGGGGACGACCTGATCGTTGTAGATACCCACGGCCTCCACTGTGTCAGCAACCACACCGGCGCACCAGTGCCGCGCCGGGCTGCCCTGGCCGCGGGTGCGTGCGATGCTGGCGCGGTGACCGTGTTCGAGGTGTGGGCGCCGACGCCGGACCTGGTGCGGCTGGAGGTCGACGGCGTCGTCCATCCGATGAGCCGCGCGGACGACGGCTGGTGGCGTACGGATGTGCCCGCCGCGCCCGGCGCCCGCTACGGCTACTTGCTCGACGACGACCCGGCCGTGCTGCCCGACCCGCGCTCACCGCGTCAACCCGACGGCGTCCACGCCCGTTCGGCACTGCACCGCATCGACCCCGGGGCCTGGACCGACACCCACTGGACCGGCAGGCCGCTCGCGGGCGAGGTGTTCTACGAACTGCACATCGGCACCTTCACCGCCGCGGGTACCTTCGATGCCGCGATCGAGCGTCTCGATCATCTGGTGCGGCTCGGGGTGACCGTGGTGGAGTTGATGCCGGTCAACGCCTTCGACGGCCCGCGCAACTGGGGATACGACGGGGTGCTCTGGTATGCGGTGCACGAGCCGTACGGCGGACCGGACGGGCTGCGCCGCTTCGTCGACGCCTGCCACGCCCGCGGTCTGGCGGTGGCGCTGGACGTGGTCTACAACCATCTCGGCCCGGTGGGCAACTATCTGCCGCGCTTCGGGCCGTATCTGGCCGAGCAGCGCAACACCTGGGGGCAGCGGCTGAATCTGGACGGCCCAGGGTCGGATGCGGTTCGCCGCTACGTCATCGACAATGCCCTGCGGTGGTTCCGCGAGTTCCACATCGACGCCCTGCGCCTGGACGCGGTGCACGCACTCGCCGACACCACCGCCACCCATCTGCTCGCCGAACTCGCCGCCGACACCGACCGCCTCGCCGCGTATCTGGGCCGGCCGCTGACCTTGATCGCCGAAAGCGACCTCAACGATCCACGGCTGATCACGCCGCGTGCGGCCGGCGGTTACGGCCTGACCGGCCAGTGGAACGACGACCTGCATCACGCCGTCCACGCCGCGGTCTCGGGTGAACGGCAGGGCTACTACGTCGATTTCGGCTCCATGGCGTGCCTTGCGCGGACCTGGGCGCACGGGTTCTTCCATGCCGCAACGTATTCCACCTTTCGGGGCCGCACTCACGGCAGGCCGCTCGATCGTGCTGTGCTTGCTGCCTCGGCGCTGCTGGCCTACACCTGCACCCACGATCAGATCGGCAACCGCGCCCTCGGCGACCGTCCCGGCGCCTACCTGTCCGACGGTCAGCTCGCGGTGAAGGCGGCGCTGGTGCTGCTGTCGCCGTACACGCCGATGCTGTTCATGGGGGAGGAGTGGGGTGCGCGCACGCCGTTCCAGTTCTTCACCTCGCACACCGATCCCGAGGTGGGTGCCGCGACGGCCGCCGGGCGCCGAGCCGAATTCGCCGAGCACGGCTGGTCCACCGACGACGTCCCGGATCCGCAGGACCCGGCGACCTTCACGCGCTCCAAGCTGGACTGGTCCGAACTCGACCGGGCCACCCACGCCCGGCTGTTCGACTGCTACCGCGCGCTGATCGCCCTACGCCGCAGCCGCCCCGAGATCACCGACGGATGGGCGGACCCGACCGACATCGACTACGACGAGGACGCGCGCTGGATCGTCATCCGCCGTGGCGCACTGACCCTGGCCTGCAATCTCTCCGCCGAACCGGTGACACTGCCGGTGACGGGAGCCGTGGTGCATTGCTGGGTCACACCGGTTCAGGACGATGCCGCGACGACACTCGCGGGCCATTCCTTCGTGGTCCTCGACACCGAGCCGCGCTGAGCCGTCACCCGCTCGCCACCCGGCGCGGCGCGGCATCACTGCCGACAGCAGTCCCGCCCGCCGGAAACACGAGCTTCAGCGCGGGCCGTCGAGATCGATCGCAGCTGCTCAGGTCAGGTATCGGTAGGCCGGTGAATCCGGCTCCAGCCGCTCGCACTGAATCGGTGAGGCCGCGATCCGCGCCAGCAACGACTCCAGCTCCTCCGGCGCGCCGAGTTCGATACCCACCAGCGCCGCCCCGGTCTCGCGGTTGTTGCGTTTGACGTATTCGAACAGGGTGATGTCGTCGTCGGGCCCGAGGACCTCGTCCAGGAAGCGCCGCAGCGCGCCCGGCTCCTGCGGGAAGTCCACGAGGAAATAGTGCTTGAGCCCCTGATGCACCAGGGACCGTTCGATCACCTCGCCGTAGCGGGAGACGTCGTTGTTGCCGCCGGACACCAGGCACACCACGGTGGATCCCGGCTCGATCTCGATCCCGGCCAGCGCCGTCACCGCGAGCGCGCCCGCGGGTTCGGCGATGATGCCCTCGTTCTGGTAGAGGTCGAGCATGGCGGTGCAGATGGCGCCCTCGTCGACCTGCATCATCCGGAACGATCCCGCCCCCGACGGGGATTCGGTCGCCACCAGCAACGGCAGCGAACCGTGTGTGACCACCCGGCCGCCGAACCCGGACACCGCCGCGTACGGCACATCGCCGATGCGGCGCACCGCGGCGCCGTCGACGAACGGGTCGATCTCGGGCAACGTCACCGGGCCACCGGCCACCAGCGCCGCCGTCATCGAGGCCGCACCCGCCGGTTCGACGCCGAGGATCGCGGTCTGCGGGGACCGTTCCCGCAGGTAGGTGCCGATGCCCGCGAGGCAGCCGCCGCCGCCCACCGGTACCACCACCAGGTCGGGGGTGCGGCCGAGCTGGTCCAGGATTTCCGCGGCGATGGTGCCCTGGCCCGCGGCGGTGCGGGTGTCGTCGAAGGGCGGCACCATCGTCGCGCCGGTGCGCGCCACATCGTCGGCGGCGGCCGCGGCGGCGGCATCGTAGGTCTCGCCGACCGCGATCAGTTCCACGAACTCACCGCCGTGGATGCGGATGCGGTCGCGCTTCTGCTTCGGCGTGGTGGTCGGCACGTAGATGCGGCCGTTGATGCCCATGGCCTTGCACGCGAACGCCACGCCCTGCGCGTGGTTGCCCGCGCTGGCGGTGACCACGCCCGCGGCGCGTTCGCTGTCGCTGAGCTGGACCACCAGGTTGTAGGCGCCGCGCAGCTTGTAGGAGCGCACCACGGTGAGGTCTTCGCGCTTGAGGTAGACCTGCGCGCCGGTGAGCTGGGACAACCGCGGGCACAGTTGCAGCGGGGTCGGCTCGATGATGTCGGAAATTCGCTTCGCGGCCGCGTCGATCTCGTCCGCGGTCAACGGCGGACGGGTGGGCAGTTCAGCGAGGACATCGACCGGATCCGACACCCGAATATCGTGCCACCCGCCGCGGTCGGCCGCTGCGGCGGGTGGTCGGCCGGCGTGCGAACCGATCAGCGCGGGGTCAGGACGAAGACCGGGATCTCGCGGGTGGTCTTCTTCTGGTACTCGGCGTAGTCGGGCCAGACCGCGACCGCGCGCTCCCACCACAGCGCCTTCTCCTCGCCGAAGACCTCACGGGCGGTGTAATCCTTGCTGACCGTCCCGTCGCGCAGCTCGACGTGCGGGTCGGCCTTGATGTTGTGGTACCAGACCGGATGCTTGGGCGCCCCGCCCAGCGAGGCGACGACCGCGTACTCGCCGTCGTGCTCGACCCGCATCAACGGCGTCTTGCGCAGTTTGCCGGTCTTGGCGCCGCGGGTGGTGAGCAGGACGACGGGCACGCCGTTGAGCGTGGTGCCCTTCTCGCCGCCGGAATTCTCGTAGGTCTCGGCCTGCTTGCGGGCCCAGTCGGAGGTGCTCGGTGCGTATTCCCCTGTAAGTGGCATAACTGCGCAAACAGTTCGGGACCGCGCCGTTGTTCCCGCACCCCCGAACACCCCGCGCCGACCGGCGGCTGTGGCACCCGCGACAAAAAGTTCGCTGGCCCTAACTTTGCTGTCCGGTATACCCTGAAGACATGACCGCGTCCTACCCCGAACTCCGCGCCGCGAGCCGCCCTCTGCCGGCCCGCCCGGCCGTGATCGACCTCGCGGGTAGCGCCTGGCCGGTCTACAAGCTGGAAGCGCTCGCCGCGGGTCTGGCGACGCTGCTGGCGCTTGCCCTGATCGTCGGCTCCGCGCAGGTCGCGGTGCTCGCCGCCGCTGCGGTCGGCAGCCTGGTCTGGATCACCGGCCTGATCCGCGCACGGTAACCGCTCGGCTCACTCCGGCCCCAGCGGCAGATCCGCCAACTCCCCGCGCGAGACCACGCCGAGCTTCGGATACGCCTTGTACAGGTGATGGCCGACGGTGCGCGGGCTGAGCACCAGCTGCGCGGCGATCTCCCGATTCGACATGCCCTGCGCGGCCAACCGCGCGATCTGCAATTCCTGCGGCGTCAACGCGGCCGCGAGCCCGTGCGCGGGCCGGGCCGCCGCACCGACGCCGAGCGCGGCGAGTTCGGTGCGGGCCCGCTGCGCCCACGGCGCGAACCCGAGCCGGTCGAAGGTTTCGGCGGCGGATTCGAGCAGGGTGCGCGCCTCGGTCTTGCGTTTGTCGCGGCGCAGCCATTCACCGAACAGCAGCTGGGTGCGCGCGGTGTCGAACGGGCGGCCCGCGGGCGCGAGCGCGGCGCGGAAATGGTGTTCGGCGGTCGCGTCGGCGGCGGTGAGGGCCCGGGCACGGTGCGCGAGCGCCGCGATCCAGTCCGCGCCGGTCCGATCCGCCCACGTCGTCAGCCGTTCCCGTGCCGCCTCGGCCCGGCCCGGATCGTCGCCGCGCACCGCCGCCTCCACCAGATCCGGCAGCACCCGCAACCCGATCACCTGATGACGTGCCGGTTCCACGGTGAGCGCCGCCAGCCGCGACAGTGCCCCGTCCACCCGGCCGAACCCGAGATCGAGCAGGCCGAGCGCCGCATGAGTCCAGGTCGCGCCCGCCGCGTCGGGGCCACCGAGATCCTCGGCCAGCGCCTTGGCGACCAGCTCGCCGCATTCGGTTTCGGAACCCTCGAGCGCACCGAGGTAGGCCAGGAAGCCGCACAGCTGACTGACCCAATGCCCATTACCGATGTCCTCGGCGATCCGCAGTCCCTCGGCCGCCGCGACACGCGATTCCCGCGGCCTGCCGAGAAACAGCTCGGCCTCCGCGCGGAAGAACAGCAATGGCGGCAGCAACGCGATACGGCCCTGTTCACGGCATTGCGCCAGCAGTTCCCTGGCGAGCTCACCCACCTGCTCATCCGCGCCGACCACCAGCCCGGCGCCGCACATCTGCACCAGATCACGCGGACTGTCGGCGCCGTTGTGCTGCGCGGCCGATGCGGCGACACGCAGGTCGGTGCGCGGGGTCGTCGAGCGAGCGGCTGATTCGGGCGCCGAGTCGGCCGGCGTGTCGGCGCGAGGTGCTGCGCCGCCGGCCTCGAGCGGCGGTGCGAGCCTGCGACGCTCGGTGCGGGCTTCGGGTACCGGCTGGTCGCCGCGCTCTCTATCGAGGGAGGTGCTGGTTCGGACAGTCGCTTCGGGCACGCTCGCCGGGGCGTTCTGTGCGCCCTGTCGAGGCCGGATGTCGAGCGTGGCGGCCAGCAGATAACCGATGATCGGTGCCATCGGGTCGGCGGCAGGCAGCCGCAGGGCCCGGACCCGCTCGGCGACCTCGGCGAGTTCCCCCGCGCCGACATACCAGGCGGCGTGCACGGCCTGAGCCAGAATCCGCGCGGCCCGTGCCGGATCTGCCGTGCCATCGGCGGCGCTCAGCAGCAGCTCATGGGCGGTGCGCGGGCGGCCGGCGCCGAACTCGGCGATGCCGCGCACCGCATCGAGTCGCGCGGACATCGATTCGTCGCTGCCGTGCGCCGCGGCGCGTTCGGCCAGCAAGCGTGCGCGGTCGAATTGCCCGGCCTCCACAGCGGTTTCGGCCGCCAGTACCAACCGTCGCACCCGGGCTTCGGCGTCGGTGCTCAGGTCCGCCGCGCGCTCGTAGGCCGCGACCGCGCCGTGATAGCCGCTGCGCACGCGGGCCCGTTCGGCGGTGGCTTCCAGCGCGGCCGCCGCCGATTCGTCCGGTCCGGTTGCGGCGGCAGCCAGATGCCAGGCGCGCAGGTCGGCATCCTCCGGTGCGGTCGACACCGCGGCCAGCGCGCGATGGGCTTGCAGCCGACGGCTCAGGCCCGCGCTCTGGTAGACTGCCGAACGCAGCATCGGATGACGGAACACCAGCGTGCTTCCGTCGCTGTGCACCAGGCTCGCCTCCTCGGCCGGACGCAGATCGCTCACCTGCGCGCCCAGCGTTTCGGCTGCCCGCAGCACCGTCGACAGATCCGCGGTGTGCGCGGCGGCCGCCACCAGCAGCAACGTCGATGTCGGTTCCGGCAGTCCGCTGATCTGCCCGTGGAACGCCAGCCGCAGCCGGTCGGTGAGCGGCAGCGGATTCGGCCCTGCTTCCGGCGCTTCGGCCGCCAGCACTGCCGGCAGTTCCCGCAGCGCCAGCGGATTCCCGGCTGCCTCGGTGAGCAACCGGTACCGCAGCACCGGCGCGAGGTCGGGGGCGGTGCTGTCGATGAGCGCGGCCGCGGCCTCCTGTCGCAGCCCGGTGAGCCGGAGTTCCGGGATGCCCGGTGCCGGGAAGTCGCCGGCGCCCGCGCGCGTGGCGAACAGCATCACCACCCCCTCCGCGTCGAGCCTGCGCGCGGCGAACAGCAAGGCCTCGGCGGTGGCGCGGTCGAGCCAGTGCGCGTCGTCGATCAGGCACAGCAGCGGCCCGTCCGCGGACTCCTCGGCCAGCAACGTCAGCACCGCCAGCCCGATCAGCATCCGGTCGCCGGGGTCGCGCGGCGCCAGCCCGAACGCACCCCGCAACGCGTCCCGCTGCTGGGCGGGCAGCCGCTCCACCAGCTCCATGCCCGGCCGCACCAGCATGTGCAGTCCCGCGAACGGCAGCTCCGCCTCCGATTCGATGCCCGCGCTGCGCGCCGCCGGAATGCCCTGCGCCGCCGCATAATCCAGTAGTGCGGTCTTGCCGATGCCGGGGTCCCCGCGCAGCACCAGCGTCCCACTGCGCCCGGCCCGCGCCGCGTCGAGCAGCCGATCGATCTCGGCCTGTTCGGCTTCGCGTCCATGCAGCATTCGCCCACGGTAGCGTCCCGCGCGGCGTCGCTGCCTGGAGTTGCGATGGGCGCACCGCGTCGTCGCCCCACCTCAGCGCCGCAAACTCACCTCCCGCTGCACCCGCGACAGCTTCGCCGGGTTGCGCACCGAGTACAGCCCGGTGACCAGCCCGTCGTCGATGCGCACCGTGATGACGGTGTCGATCTCCCCGTCCAGCCGCAGGATCAGCGCCGGATACCCGTTGACCTGCGCGGCCTCCATCGACCGCGCGGCAAGGTTGCCCAGTCCGGCCGCCAGCAGTCCGGCCACCGCCTCGGCCCCGACGATGGGCACCAATGCCGCTTGCGCGACTCCGCCGCCGTCGCCGAGGAACACCACCTCCGGCGCGAGAATGTCCAGCAGGCCCTGCAATTCGCCGGTCTCGACGGCCCGCTGGAACGCCTCGAGTGCCCCGCGGGTCTCGGATTCCGACACCACTCCGCGCGGCCGCCGGGCCGCCACATGCGCCCGCGCCCGATAGGCGAGCTGGCGCACGGCGGTGGGGCTGCGGTCGACGGCCTCGCCGATCTCCTCGTAGCTCAGATCGAACACCTCGCGCAGCACGAACACCGCCCGTTCGATCGGCGTCAGCGTCTCCAGCACCAACAGCATCGCCATCGAGACGTTCTCGGCCAGTTCCACGTCCTCGGCCACGTCCGGCGCGGTCAACAGTGGCTCCGGAAGCCACGGCCCGACGTAGGCCTCCTTGCGCCGCCCGAGCGCGCGCAGCCGGTCCAGCGATTGCCGGGTGGTGATGCGCACCAGGTAGGCTCGCTGATCGCGCATCTCACCGAGATCGATGCCCGCCCACCGCATCCACGTCTCTTGCAGCACGTCTTCGGCGTCGGCGGCCGAGCCCAGCATTTCGTAGGCGACGGTGAACAGCAGATTGCGATGCGCGAGGAAGGCGGCGGTGGCCGGGTCCGCGGGCTGCTGGGCGTCCGGTGTGCTCGTTGCGGCCATGGCTGCGCTCCTGTTCTCCTCGGGTGTGTCACCCACAAGACGCCGGACATCGTCGTCGCGTAACACCGCGCGAGCGTGGCGCACGTCACTCGGATGCTCCGTTACGCGGTTCCGGCAGCGTTCGTCTCATGGTCGTTCCCATCCAGTGACAACCAGTGAGGACCACATCATGGAACCCCGTTTCGACCTGAACGCCAATGAACTCGGCGCCAAGATCGGCAAGCGTTTCGCCGGCACCAGCATGCTGATCATGGGCTCGACGCTGCCGAAGTCCCTGATCGAGCTGGTGGAGTTGCGGGCAAGCCAGATCAACGGCTGCGGCTACTGCGTCGACGCGCACGCCAAGGAACTCGCGGCCGCCGGTGAGCCCGCGGTCCGGATCAATCTGGTCGCCGCCTGGCGCGAATCCACCGTGTTCACCGGCGCCGAACGCGCCGCGCTGGCCTTCGCCGAGGAGGGCACCCGCCTCGCCGACGCCTATCACGGTGTGTCCGACGAGACCTGGGCGCAGGTGCGCGAACACTACGACGACGATCAGATCGCCGCCCTGGTGTATCTGGTCGCCATGATCAACGCCGCCAACCGGTTGCTGGTGATCACCCGGACCAAGGGCGGCTCGTACGAGGCGGGGGCATTCGCCGCCGCGAGCTGATGTGGCGTGGTCGCGGCCCGCGCCCACCGGCGCGGGCCGCGGCGAGCGAGTAGGCGACCAATTCGGCCGCCAACCTGCCCAGAACCTCGCAGCCTGCTGGGAACTCGGCGCGTGGCGAGACTGCTGATCATTCATCACACCCCGTCCCTGTTGATGCCGGAACGGTCGACCACATGCGCCGACCTGGAAGCTTCGACCGGCGACGCCCTGCTGCTCCTGGACGCGAATTACAGTGTGCGCCAGCCAGTCAGTTCATGGCGAGTGATCATCACAGCGCATGATCAGCTTTCACCTTCTCGGGCGACGAAGGCGCCGGCTGCCGCCGCCCGCGCCGTACTGTCGGCGATCCGGTCGGCGAGGTCCACCTCGGCCGGTGTCCGCAGCAGCACCAACCGGTGATACAGCGGCGCCGTGGCCGCGATCAACAGCTCCCGCGCGTCGGTTCCGGCGGGAATCTCCCCACGCTCCACCGCCCGTTCGACGACAATCTCCGACTGTCCGTACCGGCGCTCCCACAGCCGCTGCAATGCCCGCGCCGCCTCCTCCGACCGGAACGACACCGCGATCAACGCGGCCGCGATCGACGGCTGTTCGGTCAGCGACGCCTGGATTTCCTCGTTGAGCGCGGCGAGGTCACCGCGCAGGGAACCGGTGTCGCGTGGCTGCCATTCGATGTCCTCCGCGGCGGCGAACACATCGGCGATCAATCCGCCCACATCGCGCCAGCGCCGGTAGACCGTCGCGCGATGCACCCCGGCGCGGGCGGCGACGGTGTCGATGGTGAGCGCGTCGTAGCCGTGTTCGGTCAGCTCGGCGTGCACCGCCTCGAGGACCTGGGTGCGGATACGGGCTGTCCGGCCGCCCGGCCGGGGCCGGGGAGTGCTGGTGGGCCGGTCGTTGTCCGGTGCGGAATTCATCGTCGGTCATCCGATGCTTGACGGAGTGGGTCTGGGCTGTCATCCTATTACGACAGTTGTCGCACTAGTGAGGTACTTGCCGATGCTCATTCGAAGTGTTCACCCGTCCCCGCGGTCCGTCACGGCCGCCTCGACCTCGAATGCTTCGGAGCGTGTACATGCCCACTCAGATCACCGCACTGGCGGTCACCAAGTCCTTCCACGGTCGCGTCGTACTCGACGAGATCAGCTGCTCGCTCGGCGCGGGTGAGCGCACCGGCATCATCGGCGAGAACGGGTCGGGCAAGTCCACCCTGCTGCGCTTGTTCGCCGGCGTCGAGCGTCCTGATCGGGGCGAGATCGTCGTCCGATCCGAGGGCGGCGTCGGCTATCTCGCCCAAGACGAGCACCTGCCGCCGCACCTGACGGTCCAGCAGGTCGTCGACCGCGCCATGAGCGAACTGCGCGCGATCGAACGCCGCATGCGCGCACTCGAAGCCGCGATGGCCGACGGCGACGACGCCGCGATGACCGAATACGGCGAACTGATGACCGTTTTCGAACTGCGCGGCGGCTACGACGCCGATGCCCGCCTCGAACAAGCCCTGCACGGCCTCGGTCTCGGGTTGGTGCCGCGCTCGCGTACCGTCGGCGGCCTCTCCGGCGGTGAACACGTGCGTTTACGCCTGGCCGCCGTGCTGGCCGCGGCACCGGAGGTGCTGTTGCTCGACGAGCCGACCAACCATCTCGACGACGACGCCCTCACCTGGCTCGAAGATCACCTGCGGACCCGCCGCGGCACCACCGTGACGGTCTCCCATGACCGGGTCTTTCTGGATCGGGTCGCGACCAGTCTGCTCGAGGTCGACGCCGACCGCCGCCGTGTGATCCGGCACGGCAACGGCTACAGCGGATTCCTCGCCGAGAAGGCGGCGGCCAGGCAACGCTGGGAGCAGTCGTATGTGCAATGGCAGACCGACATCGCCCGGCAGCGTGAGACCGTCGCGACCACCGCACGTCAGGTGGCACCGGGACGTGCGATGCGCGACAACAACAAGATGGCCTACGACCGCGCCGGCGGCCGCGTCCAGCAGTCGCTGGCGAGCCGCGTCCGCAATGCCGAGGAGCGGCTGCGTCGTCTGCTCGACGACCCGGTGCCGCCGCCCCCGCAACCGTTGCGGTTCACGCCGACTCTGGCGGGCGGCCGGGTGCGCGGCGCGGTGCTCGAGGCCACCGATGTCACGGTCGCGGGTCGCCTCGGTCGGACCGATCTCACCCTCGCCTCCGGCGATCGCCTGTTGATCACCGGCCCCAACGGTGCGGGCAAGTCCACGCTGCTGCGGGTGCTGGCCGGTGATCTCGCCCCGGACACGGGCACGGTCGTGCGCCGCGGCCGCATCGGCTACCTCGCCCAGCAGCCGCCTGCGGCGAAACCGGGGGAGACCCTGCTCGCGGCATTCGCCCGCGGGCGTGGCGAACCCGATCGGCAGGCCGAACGCCTGTTGTCGCTGGGCTTGTTCGACCGCGCCCAGCTCACCGCCCGCGTCGCCGAACTCTCCACCGGCCAACGCCAACGCC
This sequence comes from Nocardia cyriacigeorgica, assembly GCF_005863245.1. Lineage (GTDB taxonomy): Bacteria > Actinomycetota > Actinomycetes > Mycobacteriales > Mycobacteriaceae > Nocardia > Nocardia cyriacigeorgica_C. Next base: position 470,221 of record NZ_VBUT01000002.1, read on the forward strand.
TCGCGCTGGCGCGGCTGGTCAGCGAGCCGACCGACGCGCTGCTCCTCGACGAGCCCACCAACCACCTCTCACCCGGCCTGATCGAGGAACTGGAAGCGGCACTCGCCGACTATCCCGGCGCGCTGGTGATCGTCAGCCACGACCGCCGACTGCGTCAGCGCTGGCGTGGTGAGCGGCTCGAGGTGGGTGCGTTGCCCGCGGCCGTGTGAGAACTGCCGAAGACCGAGTACCCGCTGATCGAGGAGCCCGATACCTGCGGAATCGGCGCCTACGACGGACGCCGAATCACAGGTCTGTGCTGCCTACCGGGTGGGTTCGGGGGAGTGGCCGAGGGCCCGCGGCGTTGAGGAAGTCGTGGGCGCGAACTCACTGCGGCCGCTTGAACCAGTCCGCCGCGCTGCGCTGCGACAGGAGGATCACAATCGCCATGCACATGCCGAAGCCGAGGAAGCCGGGCGGGAGCCCCTGTGTCATCGCGCCGAGGCCGAGCAACATTCCGACGCCGGCGGCGACGATCGCGGACACGCGCACGCCGTTGCCGTTCACCGCGAACCCGAACGCCAGGACCACCAGAAAAACGGCGGGCAGGTAACCCCCGATGAGCGCGCCGACCAACTCCCAGTTGTCCGCGGACACCGCCACCGCCATCAGTGCGGCGCCCACGGCACCGAACACCCAGGAGACGATCTGAGCTGCTCGCACCGGTGCGGGCATGGTGATCGGAAATGCCTGCGGCACAGTGACTTGCGGTGACGGCCAGATGCCCGGCGCGCTGTCCGCTGCCGTGGGGTACGGCTCGTGGTCGGCCTCGGTTGCCGAATCGTCGTTCTTGCCGAAATCCACTGGATCCCCCACCTTTCCGCCGGCCGGTCAACGCGCCGGCCCTCGGCAGCGAACACTACCGCTTCGCCGCACCGGGGTGATCAGGAGTCGACGCCTATAGGTAACGCCGTCGGAAAGTACTTATAGGTGACTGATTCGGCGACCCCCTGTCCGCCCATAACGTAGTTCTCATCAGCCGATCGAGCGGAGAAACCGCAGATCAGAACGTTATGGAGGTCAGGATGAACACTCTCGTCGCCCAGTACCTGGAGGCCTGGAACACCACCGACGCCGGCGCCCGCGCCGCCGCCGTCGAGCGCGTCTTCACCCCCGACGCCACCTACATCGACCCGCTGGTGTCGGTCACCGGCCACGAACAGCTGGCCGCCGCCATCGCCGGTGTGCAGGCGCAGTTCCCCGGCTGGGTGTTCCGCCCGGCAGGTCCCGTCGACGGCCACCACGACCAGGTGCGCTTCACCTGGGAACTCGGCCCCGCCGAGGGGCCCGCCGTCATCGTCGGATTCGACGTCGCGATCATCGCCGACGGCCGCATCGCGAACGTCTACGGCTTCCTCGACAAGGTCCCCGCCGCCGCCTGACCCCGATCTTCTCTCGAACTCTCCAGGAGTCATCATGACCACCACCGCCCCCGGCTACCTGTCCACCCTGCTCACCCCCGGCCCTGCCCTGCTGCGGTTTTCGCTGCGCCTGGACGCGGTGGTGACCGCCGCCAACGGCCTGGCCTATCTGGCGCTGTCCGGCCCGATCGAATCCCTGCTCGGCCTCGACGCCGCCATCGGCATCCCCATCGGCGTCTTCCTCACCCTCTACGGCATCGGCGTCGCCCTGGTCGGCCTCCCGGCGAACATCAACCCGGCCGCCGTCCGCACGGTCATCGCGGGCAACGCCGCGTGGGTGGTGGTCAGCCTGGCCGCCTTGTTCGCTGTCGGCCTGGACCTGACCGTGGCGGGCGCCATCTGGGCGGTCCTCCAGGCCATCGTCGTCGGTGTCTTTGCTGCCCTGCAATATGTGGGTCTGCGCCGCGCCTGAACTTCGAATCAGGCGCAACCACAATAGAATAATCCGAATCCGGTCGGTGCGATCCGACCGGATTTCGGTGTGTTCGGACTACAACATCGCCACGCTCCTGTTTGGATCGCGAGTAGTCCGCGGGCGGACCGGATTCGGAGATCCGAAGCGCCATAAGTTCAGTCCAATTGATCCGCAAAGTGGTTCGATCTGACGCTTGCGCTACCCGCGATCCGTGAATCCAGGGCGAGGGCGGCACACGAGCAAAGTCGATGCCATGCCGATTCATCGAATCGAGCAGTTCCAGCAACGCTGACTTGAATGGACGTGGTGCGCAGCCGGTGTGGTAATTCAGCATCGATTCGAGTTCGTCGCGGAAGAATCCCGTTCCCGGTGTTCGATCCTGCGCTGAGACCGCAACGGTGGGTCATCCAAACGGCGTATTCCGCAATGGTTTTCGATCGCCCGTCCAGTGTGAAGATGTGTAGATCAGATGCGGTTTTCGCTGGTGCTCGGGTGGTCGTCGCGGTAGTATTCGAACATGCATTCGAGTGGGGGGATCGAAGGAGACGAGGCCGCGGTCGGCCGGTTGTACGCCGCAGTCACCGACCTGCTCGCCGAACCGTTGACGCCACTATCGGATAACGCCGTCATCGCCATGATGCGCGAGGTCGAGCGGTGCTCGCGGATGCTGACCATGGTGCGCCACAAACTGCTGGTGGAAGCCTCCGAACGCTCACTACCCGCCCGGCACGGCGCGAAATCGTTGAAACGGTTCCTGATGGAAACGCTGAACCTGGCCTCTGCTGATGCCGGTGCCCGCGTCCACCAAGCCCACACCGTCGCCACCTTCCACGACATGGGCGGCGACCCCATCGAACCCCGCCTGCCGAATGTCGCGCAAGCCTTGACCGCTGGCGAGATCTCCGCCGACCACGCCCGCGGCATCGCCACCGTCATGAACCGCGTTCCCTGCGGCGCCACACATGAGGACCGGGCCGCCGCCGAGGAAATCCTCACCGATTTCGCCCGCACCGGCTCCCCGGACGACATCGGCAAGGTCGGCGACAAGATCCTGGCCTACCTCGACCCCGACGGCCGCCTCACCACCGACAACGATCGAGCCCGCATGCGCGGCATCATCATCGGCCGCCAACGCCCCGACGGCATGAGCCCCATCCGCGGCGAGATCGACCCCGTCCTGCGCGCCCTGCTCGACCCACTATTGGCCAAATACGCCCGCCCGGGCATGTGCAACCCTGACGACCCCGAAAGCCCCACCCCTGCACCCGCCTCCGGCTCCGGCTCCGGCTCTGGTTCTGCTGCTGGTCCTGCCGCTGCCGTTCCCACTGGTCGTGGTGCTGCCGGTCCCGCTGCTACTGCCGCTGCGGGCGCTGACTCCGACCGTGGTGCTGGTACAGGTACGGCTGCCGCCGACTCGGATGCGGGTGCTGCCGACGCTAGCCGTGGCGTTGACGTCGGCTCTGGCGCCGCCGCTGGTCGACCGTCCGATACGGCTGGTGCGCACAATGATTCGGTACCCGAGCCGCCCCACGTCCGCACCGGCCCCGCGCCTGCCGCTACCACTGGCCGCAGCCCTGGCGCCGGCCACGGCCCTGCCGCTGGCCGTGCTGCTGGCGCTGGTGTTGCCGCTGGCCCTGGCCATACCGCTGGCTGTGGCACTGACACCGGCCGTGTCACTGCCGCCGACCCTGGTGCCGGCCGTGCTACCGCCGCCGGCCGTGGCGTCGACGCCGGCTCAGGTGCTGCCTATGGCTCGGGATACCGTGCTGTCGCTCGTGGTTGCGCCGACCCTCGTGGGAGCGCCAGCCGCCGTGCTGGCGCCGGCGTTCGTGCTGGAGCCGACTCTGATGCTGGCTATGTCAGTCGCGGTGGCGGTGGGAGTGCCTCGGCCGCTAGGGCTTGCGCTGGTCAGTCGTCCGATATGGCTGGCGCGCCGAATGATTCGCCACCAGAACCGCCCGACAGCACCTGGATAGACCCCACCGCACTCTCCGAAGCCGCCGCGCGTGATCACCGCAGCACCGCCCAACGCAACCACGACGCCCTCAAAGCCATCCTCAGCTCGGGCATCATCGCCGAACACCTCGGTGCGCACCGCGGCCTGCCGGTCTCCACGATCCTCACCATCAGTATCGACGATATCGAACGCGCCGCCGGAGTCGCCACCACCGCCACCGGCGGCACCGTTCCCCTCGCAGACGCGCTCACCCTCGCCCAACGATCCCAACCCTGGCTCGCTGTCTTCGACCACAACGGCCTCCCCCTACACCTCGGCCGTACCAAACGCCTCGCCTCCGCCGCCCAACGACTCGCGCTCATCGCTGCCCTGAAAGGCTGCTCGCGCCCCGGCTGCGACGCCCCCGCCAGCCTGTCCGCGGTCCATCACGTCCTGGACTATCGCAAGAACGGTGCCACCGACATCGACAACCTCACCCTGGCCTGCGATGCCTGCCACGCCCTGATCCACGACGGCCCCGGCGGCTGGAAAACCTGCACCGAAGGCCCCCACTCCCCATACACCGGACGCACCGCCTGGATCGCCCCACCCCACATCGACCCCCACCAAACACCACGAATCAACCACCGCCACCACGCAGGCGAACTACTCGCCGAAACCCTCACCCGCAACCACCTGCGCGACGAACAAGCCCCCGAACAACAACACCAACGAACGCCTCGCTATGCGCAGCCGGGTTCCACCGCGGCTTGACAGCGTCGGCGACCCTATGTGTCGATCGAGATCGGCCGCCGTGCGAACACGCCCGAGTTGCGCCGACCGCCCGTGCCGGATGCCTGCATAGCGCCAGGCTGTCATCGGCTGGTCAGGTTTACCGCATTCGGGCCGAGGCATACGTCGCATCGCGAACGACGGCGGACTGGACGTAGGGCCTGTCGGTCGACCGGCCATCCTGTCGACCGTGCATGACCGGAGAGGGGCCGTGAGGGGTATACAAAGGCCGCCCACACGCCGGCACCGCCCACACCCCCGCACCGCTTCCGCTGCGGTCAGCCGCGCTTGCCGGCCTCGAACTTCTCCCGGATCGCCTGTGCGGTTTCACTGTTCTCGGCCGCGAGCTTCTGGATGTAGTCGACGGCGTCACCCACGGTACGGAGCGCGGCAAGATCCTCATCGGGAATCTTCACCGCGTACTTGTCCTCGGTTTGGACCGCGATTTCGACCATCGAGAGCGAGTCGATGTCGAGGTCGTCGACGAAAGACTTCTCGATGGTGACCTCGGACGGCTCGATGCCGGTGACTTCCTCGATGATTTCGGCGATGCCGGCGACGAGTTCTTCTCGCGTTGCGATTTCCATGGTTGCCTCCATTGCAAGGTGGGTTGTGAGCGGTTGCTCGTGGGTGAACTGCCGTGTCGTGCAAGCTAATCGGTGGACACGCGTCGACCGGGTCGAGCATCGGTGCGGTCGCTGTAGCGGTCGGTGGTGCCCCGGCGCCGTTTGATCTCCCACTCCGGGTATGAGGGGTCGAAGATCTGGTAGGTGTCTTCGATGGCGGCGGTGAGTAGCTTCCAGACCTGGTGTGCGGTCGGGCGTGGTCGCGGCCATCCGGTGCCGTACAGCGCATCATCCTCGTCCAGGCCTATCTCCTCCAGCGGCAGCGGCTCGTGCCGTACAGCGCACAGGCCGCGGTCGAGGCCGGGGCACCGTTCGATCAGATAGCGGCCACGCTGATCCCCGCCGGACGGCGCGGCGGCGTCGGGGCTGCCGTTCCAGCGGGTCTGCGAGTAGACGAGAATCCGCCGGCCCGTGGTCACCTGCACGTACTCCCGCGCGTCGGTGATCGCGGTATCGGTGGCTGTCATCAGTTCAGGTGTGATGCCGTGCAACAGCATCCGTTCATAGCTGCGCAGGTGATCGTCCTCGATCATCCAGTGCTGCTCGGTCATACCCGCGACGTCGGACCACACCGTCTGGCGGAGGGGCTCGACCTGCGCCGCCATGGTCTTGTTCGTGAGCGAAGGCCGGACGGCCATTGCCTTGATCGACGACTTGCTGACACCGAGCGCAGCGGCGATCTTGCGGTCGCTGAGCCCTTCTGCGCGCATTACCGCTATGGCCTCGGCGATCACGCAGCGCGCCGCGAGTTCGGCGGTTTCGGCTCGCTCGCGGGCCATATGGACAGCTTTGCCGGCGACATCGACGCGATAGGGATGATCGGGCACTAGGCGAGTGTGGCACGCCATACGCCCAAGTGTCCAGTCGATTGGACACTTGGGTGTATCAATGGCCGACTATGCTCAGCCGGCGGTTGTGTTGACCAGGTCCCCGCCCGCAGGGGAAGTGCGAAGGAGCCGGTCGAGGCTGACGATGTGGGCGCGCTCGGGTGAGAGCGCGAGGAGGGCGGCTGCGGCGGCGGCGCTGAAAACCGAGGCGTTCAAGGCAGATTCGGGTCCGGAGAAGAAGAACATGGATCCACCGAAGGCGAGCAGGGTGGCGAAGCCGGCCAGGGCGGTCCAGTGGAGTGCCAGGCCGAGGAGGAGGGCCAGGCCAAGGGCGAGTTCGGCGGCGGTGGAGGCCCAGGCGGTGATGTCGATCAGCAGGTCGGGCAGGTAGGGGGCCAGGTCGTCGACGTAGGCGGTGAAGGCGTCGAAGGTGCCCCAGGCGACGTTGTTCGTACCGGGTCGGCCCCACAGGCCGAATCGATCGGCGACGGCGGACAGAAAGCCCACGCCGAGCGCGAGGCGGGCGAAGAGTGTTGCGGCGGACCAATATTTCAGTCGCGCGGACGTGTCGGACGAGAGGTCGGCAGGTTGTGTGTTTGCCATTGCCGTGCCCTTCCTGCTGGTTGTCGAACTGCTGGTGCGGTACCGAATCGAAGCGAATCACCCTGGTGTGCAGTCGGAATGGTGCGGTGGGTCGCTGCTTGCGCGACCATTTCCGGCGAACGTGACGACAGATCTCGCCGCACCTGAACAGTGATCCGCATCAGAACCAATGAACGGAACCGGATTCATATTCCGCTTATACGATACGCAAGGAGGTGCCGCAACTGTCAAGGCTCGTCACGCTGGATTCTGATCACAAGGCGCAGAAAGTCTTCCGGCCCTGGCCGGCGCTCAGGGCTTCAAGCCGGCCAGCGTGATGTCGACGAACCGCTTCCAGTCGCCGAGATTCGCGCGCACTACCGTCGCGAGCGAACCGATGATCATGTACAGATCGTCCACCGTGGCATCGGATCGCAATGAGCCGTCCTGCCTGCCCTGATCGAGAATCGTTGCGGCCACGTCGCGAAGGTCCTCGCTGACCTGGCCCTGGGGTGCGGTGTGGCCGAGCGCGGACTCGATCACCCGGGAAAGCGTCCGCCCGTCTTCGTGGACCTGCCCGATGCGCAACAGTAGCTGCCGGAGGGCGTCCACCCCGGTGCGGCAGTCGAGGCATTCGGCGCGCGCGAAGTCGAGGATCGCGAGGAATCGCTGTTCGGCAATGGCTTCCATCAGGGCCTGCCGCGTGGGGAAGTGCCGGTAGATGGTGCCGACGCCGACGCCTGCCGCGCCGGCGACCTCCGACATCTGGACCTCGTCACCACGCTCGGCGAACAGCTCGGTCGCGGCCGTCAGGACGCGCGCGCGATTGCGTCCGGCGTCGGCGCGGAGTGGACGGGGCGCAGCTGGCATGGAGCGAAGACTTCCAGGTGTCGGAACGGGATTCCGATTCGGGATCGTACCCGAGGTGACGTGCGGGCTCGGCCAGGCGCGGCCTCGTTCCGGGCTGCGGAGTGCCCCGAAGCGTTGACATCCGAGCGCCGGGTTGCCATATTCGGAAGCGGAATCCGATTCCGATATCGAGAGGATCGTCATGACCACCGACCGCTTCTACCTGCTGGTAGCAGGCGCATCCCGTGCTACCCGCGTCCCACTGCCACCCTGGACCACCGTCAAAGCCGGCGCCGGCGACACCGAAGGCCGGTTCACCCTCATGGAGAACCGCGGCGACGCCGAAATCCCCGCGCACGTGCACGACACCTTCGATGAGTTCGTCTACGTGATCGACGGCGAACTCGGCCTCGACTACGGCGGCACCACCCACCGCGTCACCGGCGGGATGTGCTTCCTGGTGCCGCGCGGCGTCACGCACGCGATGCGCAACCTCGGCGGGCCGGACGCACCGGTGCACGCCTTGCAGCTGTCCGCGCCGGGCGGCTGGGAGCGCTACCTCGAGGATGTCACCGAAGCACGCCAGAGCGGCGAGTGGACCCCGGACCGTGACTGGGCGAAAGCCAATGCCATCGGCAAGCCCCACGGCATGCGCTACCACCTCGGGATCGGCGACCCCGGCGACTGGGGCGACCGCGACCGCTTCTACCTGCTCGGCAAGGGCCGAGCCCGGCCCGGGCGCATCGCCGTCCCGCCCGCCTTCAGCGTCAAGGCCCGCACGACCGACACCGACGGTCTGTTCTCGGCATTGGAAGTGACTGTCGCCCAGCCGATTCCCCGGCACATCCACCACGTCGCCGACGAGTGTGTCTACGTCCTCGACGGCAGGCTGGAAGTCGAATTCGACGACCGGATCCACCTGGCCGGCCCGGGCGAGCTGGTGTTCCTGCCGCATGGTGTTCCGCATGCCCTGCGCCCCGGCTCCACCCCGCCGCCGCGCGTCATCCAGATCTCGTCGCCGGGCGGCTGGGAGTGCGTGGTCGAGGCGATCATCGAACACCGCACCGAGGTCAGTGCGGGTGGCCGGTTCGATCCCGGCGCGCTCAATCGCTATACCCGCCGCTATCACGTCGTCTACGACGAGGACTGACACGCAGAGGTCTGGCGTGACGTACCTGCGGGTGGATACCGTGGCACGAGTAATCGCTCATTAACGGTCCCGGGGGCGGGAACGAATATTCGGGTAGTCGAGTACGCGGGTCCCGGAGCGGGCGCGGCGGGAGGATCGGGGTATGAAACGACTTGTGGTGTGCTGCGACGGCACCTGGAAAGCCGAGTCGAGCACGACGGTATCCAACATCATCAAGATCGCGCAGACCATCCGGATCGAGGCGCCCGATGACCAGGGGCGGCCGATCCACCAGTGGGTCACGTATGTGCCGGGGCCGGGGACGCAGGGATTTCTCGCGGATCGGTTGATGGGCGGGGCATTCGGGCTCGGGTTGGAGGCGAACCTGTCGGCCGCCTACTGGCATCTGGCGTTGAACTGGGAACCGGGGGACCAGATCTTCATTTTCGGGTTCAGCCGCGGCGCTTTCACCGCGCGCAGCCTCGCCGGCTTGATCGGGCGGATCGGGATCATGACGCCGGAAGCCATGATCGACGGCATGTACCCGGAGGCGTTGAAGATCCACAAGCAGCCGGTGCCGCCGGACGGTGAGACACCCGCCGAGTGGGTAAAGTTCCGCGAGGAGAACTGCCATCCCGGCCCGGCCAAGATCGATTTCCTCGGCGTCTTCGACACTGTCGGGGCGCTGGGTGTGCCCGGGCTGACCTCACTGCGGCACAAGTTCCACGACGTGCGCCTGGGCCCCAATGTGCACTGCGCGCGCCAGGCCTTGGCCATCGATGAGCGGCGCCGCAACTTCGAGCCCTGCCTGTGGGAGGTTCCGGTGGAGCCGAATGTTAAGTACCGCAGGGGTTTCCAGCGCGTGAAGCAGGTGTGGTTCGAGGGCGTGCACAGCGATATCGGTGGCGGTTACGCCGAATGCGGGCTGTCGGACATCACCTTGCGCTGGATGGTGGCCGAGGCCGAATCGGTGGGGCTGGTGTTCGACCGCGACCGCCTCGACGCCCTGTCCGAACGCTGCACCACCGGCACCGACCACATGCGCAGGCACGACTCGCTGGGCATCGGGTACCGCATCCTGAATCTGATGCGGGCGCTGCGCAATCCGCGCAGTCCACGGTTCCACTGGGATTCCTGGCGCAAACTCGGCGTCGCCGACGATATCGGCATCCGCTTGGCCTCCTGCACCCAGAACGACGACTACCGCCCCGCCAATCTGCGCCGGTGGCGCGAGGAGCTGGGCGGAATGTTCCCGGAAGAGCTCATCGAGAAGACCGTCCCGGTGACGGCGAAGCTGGGCGCTTGAGCGCTCAGCGCACCAGTAGCGCCACCGGGAGCCGCGCGAACAGTTTCTCCAGCCGCGCCCGGCCTTGGAAGGTGTGCCCGGTGAGCCGGTCGGTCCAGGTGCCGGGCGGCAGATCCAGCACCGTGTCGCCCCAGCCGGTCTCGGCCAGCGACACGCTGTGCCGGGTCGCGGCCACGATCACCTCCGGCGCATCACCGACCCGGCCGCGGGCATAGGACACCAGCTTGCCCGCCTGCTCGCCGGTCGCGAACAACGGCAGGTAGGTGCCGCCGACGAAGCAGTCCGGCCGTTCCCGGCGCAACCACAGCGCATAGGCGACGATCCACATCTTCGCCGCGCCGGTGGTGTCCAAACCTGGTGTGCCCGTGAGCGATTGCAGCATTCCGGCGCGGGTTGCGAAATCCACCGGACGCCGGTTGTCCGGGTCGACGAGCGAGTCCTCCCACAGCTCGCAGCCCTGGTAGACGTCCGGGATCCCCGGCCCGCACAGTTGCAGCAGCTTCTGCGACAGCGCATCCGACCAGGCGTGCGGGGCCAGCTCATGCACCAGATCGCCGAGTCCCGAGCCGACCGGGCCGTCGATCACCGCGTCGATCCAGGTGTGCACGGCGGTCTCGAATTCGGGGTCGGGTTCCTCCCACGAGGTGTGTTCGCCGGCCTCGCGAATCGCCTTCTCCGCGAACCGGTGCAGCCGATCCCGCAGCCCCGGCACCGAGGCGGCGGGGCGGCCGTCGGCGGGCCACACGCCGAACATGTTCTGCAACAGGAACAGCGCCGTCGCGCCGTCGGGGCCGGGCGTGAGCTCCAGCCAGGTCGCCACCGACCGCGCCCACCGGGTCGCCACCTGTGACAGCACGCCGATGCGGGCGCGCACATCCTCGCCGCGTTTGGTGTCGTGGGTGGACAGTGTGGTCATGGTGGCGGGCCAGCGTTGGGCGCGTTCGCTGTTGGCGAGGTGGAACTCGTTGAGCGAATGCCCGAACCGGGCCGGATTGCCGCCCACCTCTTGCAGGGAGACCAGCCGCGCCGCGCGATAGAACATGGTGTCCTCGACGGCCTTGGCGGTGATCGCGCCACCCACCTGGCTGAACCGCACCGCCGCCTCACCGCCCGCGGCCAGCGCCGCCACCAGCACCGACAGCGGCGCGGTGAGTTCACTGTTGCGTCGTTCCACATCCGCGACGACGGCCCCCGTCATCCCGGCCAGCGGCGTGTAATCTACCCGGTACACCGGCAGGAACGCCAGCACCTCGATGGTGGCGTTGGTCAGCGCCATATCGCTGATCCCGGAGGCGTCGAAACCGTTCACGCCGGCGTCGCGTTTCACCGCCGCCACCAGCCGCCGGATCTCCGGGGCCAGAATGCTCTCGGCCACCGCGCGTTTGATGCGGTGCTGCTTCTCGCCGATCCAGGCGCGGTCGCTGCCGTGGCCGGCGAAATGCTGGGACAGTTCGGTCAGCGTCTGCTCACCGTCGGGGTCGATCAGCACGCCGCCGATATCGGCGAGCGCGTCGTAGCCGGTGGTGCCGTCGATGGGCAGGGTCGCGTCGAGGGGTTCGCGGTTGGCGAGGATCTTCTCCACCAGCAGCAGCCGGTGCGGTCCGATGAGGCTGCGCAGCCGGGCCAGATAGGCCGCCGGATAGGACAGCCCGTCGGGATGGTCGACGCGCACACCGTCGATCAGGTCATGTTCACACCAGGCCGCGAGCTCGCGGTGGGTGGCCTCGAACACCTCCGGATCTTCCTGACGCAGCGCCGCCAGCCCGCTCACCGCGAAGAACCGGCGATAGCTGCACAACCCGGCCTTCCAGCTCACCAGCCGGTAATGCTGTTTGTCGTGAATGCGCAGGGCGTTGTCGCCGTCGGTATCCGGCGCGATCGGGAAGCGCAGATCGTGCAGCGCCAGCATCGGCTCCGGTCCGGACCGGTCGACGGTCAGCGCCGCCGGATCGTTCTCGCTCTGCAAGACCGGCAGCGCCAGCCGCCCGCCGGCGCCGTTGAGCGGGCTCCAGTCGATATCGAAGTAGTGCGCGTACTGCGATTCCGGCCCGTGCCGCAGCACATCCCACCACCACGGGTTCTGCCGCGGATCGCCGACACCGACATGGTTGGGCACCAGGTCGATGATCAACCCCATGCCGCGGCTGCGCACCTCGTCCGAGAGCGCCTTGAGCCCGGCCGGACCGCCGAGCGCCGCCGACACCGTGGTCGGATCGGTGACGTCGTAACCGTGCGTGGAACCGTGCATGGCGGTCATCACCGGCGACAGATACAGATGCGAGATGCCCAGCTGCTGTAGGTATTCGGCGATGGCGGCGGCGTCGGCGAAGGTGAGCAGGTCGGGGCGCAGTTGCAGCCGGTAGGTGCTGCGCACCGGCGTCGACCGGGCGGGGCGGCGCATGGACTGTGGATCGGTGAGATGCGTGGCGGTCAGGTTCTCGGTCATGTTCTCAGGCGGTGCGGCGGAGGACGAGCAGACAACGGGCGGTGACGGTGACGGTGCTCGCCGCGGCATAGGTGGCCTCGGCACGTCCGTCGGGTGCTGAACAATCCAGGGCGACCGACCATTCGGCGCCGAAATCGGGGGCGGGCAGGGTGAAATCCAAGGCGCTGTCGTGGGCGTTGAAGCACAGCAGGAACGAATCGTCGGTGATGCGTTCACCGCGCGGGCCCGGTTCCGGGATGCCGTCGCCGTCCAGGAACACCGCGAGCGACCGGGCGAAACCGCTGTCCCAGTCCGCGACCGTCATCTCCGCGCCGCCCGGGGTCAGCCAGGCGATATCGCGGGGTTGCCCGCCGTCGCGGACCGGGCCGCCGAGGAAGCGGCGGCGGCGAAACACCGGATGTGCGGTGCGCAGGGCGATCGCGGCGCGGGTGAAGGCGAGCAGATCGGCGTTCTTGTGCGCCAGCGACCAATCCATCCAGGACAATTCCGAATCCTGGCAGTAGACGTTGTTGTTGCCGAGCTGGGTGCGGCCCATCTCGTCGCCGTGCGCGAGCATCGGGGTGCCCTGGCTCAAAATCAGTGTGGCCAGCAGATTGCGGGACTGCCGCTCCCGCAAGGCCAGCACCTCGGGGTCGTCGGTGGGGCCTTCCACCCCGCAGTTCCAGGACCGGTTGTGGCTTTCGCCGTCGCGGTTGCCTTCGCCATTGGCCTCGTTGTGTTTGTCGTTGTAGGACACCAGGTCCCGCAGGGTGAAACCGTCGTGCGCGGTGACGAAGTTGATCGAGGCGCTCGGCCTGCGCCCGGTCGCCTCGTACAGATCCGAGGACCCGGTGAACCGGGAGGCGAACTCGCCGAGGGTGGCGTGTTCGCCGCGCCAATAGTCGCGCACCGTGTCGCGGTATTTGCCGTTCCATTCGGTCCACAGGCTCGGGAAATTGCCGACCTGATAGCCGCCCTCGCCGACGTCCCACGGTTCGGCGATGAGCTTGACCTGGCTGACCACCGGGTCCTGCTGTACCAGATCGAAGAACGTGGACAACCGGTCCACATCGTGGAGTTCGCGGGCCAGCGTGGCGGCCAGATCGAACCGGAAACCGTCGACGTGCATCTCCAGCACCCAGTACCGCAGCGAATCCATGATCAGCTGCAAGGTGTGCGGATGACGCACGTTCAGGCTGTTACCGGTGCCGGTGTAGTCCATGTAGTGCGCGGGGTCGTCGTCCATCAGCCGGTAGTAGGCGGCGTTGTCGATGCCGCGGAAACCGATGGTCGGCCCCAGATGATTGCCCTCCGCGGTGTGGTTGTACACCACGTCGAGGATCACTTCGATGCCCTCGGCGTGCAGCGCCCGCACCATCGCCTTGAATTCGGTCACCGCCGCCCCGGCGCGCGCCCCGGCGGCGTACTCGTGGTGCGGGGCGAGATAGCCGAAGCTGTTGTAGCCCCAATAATTGCGCAAGCCCTGGTCGAGCAGGATGCGGTCGTGCAGGAACTGGTGCACCGGCATCAGCTCGATCGCGGTGACGCCGAGGCCGCGCAGATGGTCGATGATCGCCGGATGCGCCAGGCCCGCGTAGGTGCCGCGCAGGTCCTCCGGGATATCCGGGTGGGTGATGGTCATGCCCTTGACGTGGGCCTCGTAGATCACCGTCTCGTGGTAGGGCCGCCGCGGTGGGCGGTCGGCGCCCCAATCGAAGAACGGGTTGATCACCACACCGGTCATGGTGTGGCCGAGCGAATCCTCGCCGTAGGTGTAGAGCGAGGGGTGATCGGCGAAGGTGCCGTCGAAGGCCTTGCCGTACGGGTCGAGCAGGAATTTGCTCGGATCGCAGCGCAGGCCGCGCTCGGGATCGAACGGGCCGTGCACCCGGAACCCGTAGCGCTGTCCCGGACCGACGCCCGGCAGGAAGGCGTGCCAGACGTGCCCGTCGACCTCCTCCAGCCCGATCCGCGTCTCGGCGCCCGCCTTGTCGACCAGGCACAATTCCACCGCGTCGGCGACCTCGGTGAACAGCGAGAAATTGGTTCCGGTCCCGTCGTAGGTGGCGCCCAGCGGATACGCGCTGCCCGGCCAGACACCGAGCGGTGCCGCGGCGGAAGCGGAGTCGGGCGAAACCATGGCAACGACACTAACCGGCGTTACGGGGCCGCTGCTGCGCCCCTGGTCGTTGCGCGGCTCCGTGCTAACTTGAACGGTGTTCAAGGCCGCCGGCTGGTGGCGGCACGTCCACTGTGCGAAGGGTTGCTGTGGTGCTGACGCCCGACGAGATCACCGCCATCGACGCGAAACATGTGTGGCACCCCTACGGCGGGTTTCCGGCCACGACCGAGCCGCTGGTGGTCGCCTCGGCGTCGGGCACCCGGCTGATATTGGCCGACGGGCGCGAACTCGTCGACGGCATGAGCTCCTGGTGGGCGGCGGTGCACGGATACCGGCACCCGGTGCTGGACTCGGCGCTGCTGATGCAGTCGCAGCGGATGAGTCACGTGATGTTCGGCGGGCTCACCCACGAACCCGCGGCGCGGCTGTCGGAGCTGCTGGTGCGGCTGACCCCGGCCGGGTTGGACAAGGTGTTTCTCTGCGACTCCGGGTCGGTGTCGGTGGAGGTCGCGGTGAAGATGTGCCTGCAATATCAGCGCGCGCTCGGACTGCCCGGCAAACGGCGGCTGCTCACGTGGCGTGGCGGCTACCACGGCGACACCTTCACCCCGATGAGCGTGTGCGACCCGGAGGGCGGCATGCACTCGCTGTGGACCGACATCCTCGCCGAACAGGTCTTCGTGCCCGCGCCGCCGCGGGAGTTCGATCCCGGCTACGTCGACGAACTCGAGCGTGCGATGCGCGAGCACGCCGATGAGCTGGCCGCCGTCATCGTGGAGCCCGTGGTGCAGGGCGCGGGCGGTATGCGCTGGCATGATCCGCGATACCTCACCGAACTGCGCCGGCTCTGCGACAGCCACGGCGTGCTGCTGATCTTCGATGAGATCGCCACCGGATTCGGCCGGACCGGAACGTTGTTCGCCGCCGAACAGGCGGGAGTGAGCCCGGACGTGATGTGTGTCGGCAAGGCGTTGACCGGCGGATATCTGACGCTGGCCGCCGCCCTGTGTACCGAGCGGATCGCCGAAACACTCAGCGCCGCACACGGTGGGCTCATGCACGGGCCGACCTTCATGGGCAATCCGCTGGCGTGCGCGATCGCGGTGGCGTCGATCGAACTGCTGCTCTCGCGGGACTGGCAGGGCGAGGTGAAACGCATCGAAGGCGAACTCGAATCAGGGTTGGCTCCGGCGCGAGAACTGCCCGCGGTGACCGAGGTCCGGGTACTCGGCGCGATCGGGGTGATCGAACTGGATCACCCCGTCGACATGCGTGCTGCCACCGATGCGGCAGTCGGTGCGGGTGCCTGGCTGCGGCCGTTCCGGAATCTGATCTACTGCATGCCGCCGTTCATCAGCAGCACCGGCGACATTGCCACCATCACGTCGGCGATGGTGGCGGCGGCGCGGGTCGGTTAGCGCTCCGTCGGCGCGGTCGCGCGTCGTGATGAAGACGGCGTCCGGCTCGGCCGGCGCCGCGCGACACCGGCCGGCGCTGCCCAGCGGCTGGGTGGTCTCCGCATGACCCGCAGGCGGCGCGCGGACGCTGGTATAGAGGTAACTGTCAGCGGCTCAGGCGATCCAGGGCGGCACGATCGTGGTCGCACTGTCCGGCTTCCCGGCTCGTGCACCGGCGGGCGCGGTGACGATGGCGGTGAAACCTTCCGTGCCGCCGGATATCTGGCGCAGGATATCGGGCGGCAGGATGATCGTGTCCCCGGCGGACACCACGTGATCGGCGCCGTCGACGGTGATCTCGGCGCTGCCGCTGAGGACGGTCCAGACCTGCTCGGCATCGATGAAATGCAGTGGTCCGGACTGACCGGCCGCGACCTCCACGCGCCACAGTGGGAGTGAGGCGCCGCCCTGGGTGGGGGAGGCGAGGGTGGTCATGACGCCGCCGGGGGTTTCGGTGCGGCGGGTGTCGGAGTGTCGGATGACGGTCACGGAGCGACGTCCTTAAGATAGACAACGATGTTGTCCATATAGTCAACGAGGTTGTCCATTATGTCAAGGGATGCGGGTGGCTTCGAGCTGCCGTTGCGCATGCTGGCCGCCTTCCGTGCCGCCATCGACGAGGTGCACGCCGACCTCGCCGAGCACGGGCACCCGGACCTGCGGCCGATGCACGGGTTCCTGTTCCAGGCGATCGCCCGCAGCGGGCCGCAGGGCTGCACGGCGGCCGACCTCGGGCGCGCCCTCGGCATCTCCAAGCAGGCCGCGGGTAAGCACATCGACAACCTCGAGCGCCTCGGGTACCTGCGCCGTGGCCACGATCCGGCCGACGCGCGGCGCAAGGTCTACACACTCAGCGATCGCGGCGTCGAGATGCTGGACAGATCCGCCGCGACCTTCGACCGCATCCACGCGCGCTGGGCGGCCGCGCTGGGCGCCGAGCGGATGGCCGCCCTGGAAGCCGATCTTCGGACGCTGGCGCCGGGCGAGCTCTTCCGGATGGATACGCCCAGCTGGTTCGGCCCATAACGGCGTCGCCGGTGGCCCCGGTCACCCTCCTGAACGCCGTTCAAGTATGGTGTTCAGCTGTGAGTACCGATCCATTGAGCTGGCTGGACGCGCGTGCTGCCGAGCGGGTGGGGGCGGGGCTGCGACGGCAGCTGCGGGCACGGGAACCGCAGTCGCCGTCCATCGATCTGGCATCGAATGACTATCTGGGGCTGGCACGCCACCCGGAGGTGATCGAGGGCGCGATCGCGGCCGTGCGGCGGTGGGGCGCCGGGTCGACCGGATCGCGGCTGGTGACCGGGACGACCACCGAACACGAACTGCTCGAGTCCGAACTCGCCGAGTTCATGGGCGCCGAAGCCGGGCTGGTGTTCGCCTCCGGTTATGCCGCCAACCTCGGCGTGGTGACGGCGCTGGCCGGGCGTGGCTCGCTGATCGTCTCCGACGCCGGTAGTCACGCCTCGCTGGTCGACGCGTGCCGGCTGTCGCGGGCGCGGGTGGAGATCGCACCGCACTGCGATGTCGCCGCGGTGGACCGGCTGCTGGCGAGCCGCACCGAGGAACGCGCACTGGTGCTCACCGATTCGGTGTTCAGCGCCGACGGCGATCTGGCGCCGCTGGCCGAACTGCATCGGGTGACCCGCGCCAACGGCGCGGTGCTCGTCGTCGACGAAGCACACGGGCTCGGTGTCCGCGGCACCGGCGGACGCGGGCTGGTACACGAAGTGGGACTGGCCGGCGAACCGGATCTGGTGATCACCGCGACCCTGTCGAAAGCCCTTGCCGCCCAAGGGGGAGCCGTGCTGGCCGGTGAGCGGGTGCGTGCGCACCTCATCGACGCGGCTCGTACGTTCATCTTCGATACCGGGCTGGCGCCCGCCGCGGTGGGCGCGGCCCGTGCGGCGCTGGGGATCCTGCGCGGCGATCCGGGTATCGCGCAGCGGGTGCTGGACCGGGCGGCCGATATCGCGCGGATCGCCGGTGTGCCGCAACCGGATTCGGCGGTGGTCTCGGTGGTGCTCGGCGAGGCGCAGGTGGCCTTCGATGCCGCGCAGCAGTGCCGGGAACGAGGGCTGGATGTGGGGTGTTTCCGTCCGCCGTCGGTGCCGGAAGGGACCTCGCGGCTGCGGCTCACGGCGCGGGCGAATCTCACCTCCGCCGAACTCGACACGATCGCCACGGTGCTCGGTGAGGTGCTCTCCGGTGCGCGTCAGGCGGTGCCGGCGTGAGGCGAGCGAGTATGGAGGCACTGCGATGACCTTGTTGTTCGTCACCGGAACGTCGACCGACGTCGGCAAGACCATCGTCACCGCGGCCCTGGCCGCCACCGCCGCGGCTTCCGGGCGGTCGGTCGCGGTCTGCAAACCCGCCCAGACCGGTGTCGCACCGGACGAACCCGGCGATCTCGCGACCATCGCGCGACTCGCCGGGGTCACCGACACCGTCGAGCTGGCCCGCTATCCCGAACCGCTGGCGCCCGACACGGCGGCCCGCCGGTGCGGCGCACCGTTGCTCACCATCGACGAAACGCTCTCGGCCATCACCGAACTCGGCGCCGACCTCGTGCTGGTCGAGGGCGCGGGCGGGCTGCTGGTACGCATCGGGGAGTTCACCCTGCTGGATCTGGCGGTCAAGCTGTCGGCTCCGGTCCTTGTGGTCACCGCGCCCGGTCTCGGCACCCTCAATCACTCCGAGCTCACCACGCGAGCGCTGGACGCGGCGGGTGTGGAGTGCGCGGGCTTGGTGATCGGGTCGTGGCCGCAGGTGCCCGATCTGGCCATGGAAACCAACCGCGTCGACCTGCCGCGGGTGACCGGCGCCCCACTGGTCGGCTCGGTTCCGGCGGGGGCGGGCGCGTGGCCGGCGGATGAGTTCCGGGCCGATGCGTCCGGATGGTTCGACTCCGACTGGGTGGGTCGCTACCTGCTCGGCTGAGCGGGAAGTTCGTCGAATTCGCCTCCTGCGCTCCGCCGGTGCAGTAACGTCGTTACTCGGTAACCGGGTTACCGACGCGGAGAGGTTGCGTCGGGACGCCCGGTGACCGACGCACGGCGCATCCGGACCATCACGTGACCAGCGCTGGCCACCCGATGGCAGGACTCGCCAGTGCTGTCGAGCGATGCGCCGTGCACCCCGCACTCGGCTCGTCGTAAGGATCATCCATGTCAGTGCTCTCCCGCCGCTCGCTACTGACCGGGGCGGTGGCCGCCGGGGCCGTGCTCGCCGGAGCCCGGGTCCTCGACCCGAAGCCCGCCATCGCCGCTCGGGTCAACGGAGTCCGGCTCACCCGGGAAGAGCACCGTGTCGTGGTGATCGGCTCCGGCTTCGGCGGCGGGGTGACGGCGCTGCGGCTGGCCGAGGCGGGGGTGCCGGTGCTGCTGCTGGAACGGGGGATGCGCTGGCACACCGGGCCGAACGCGGAGACCTTCCCGCGCGCCTCCGCGCCGGACAAGCGCATCCTGTGGCATCGATCCAGCCCGAACCTCTTCGGGCGCCCGCTGGCCTTCGAGCCCTACACCGGCCTGGTCGAGGCGGTGCCGGGGGAGAACATGACGGCACTGTGCGCGGCCGGGCTCGGCGGCGGATCGCTGATCTATCAGGGCATGTCGTTGCAGCCGGACGAAGCGGTGTTCAACACCCATTTCCCGGCCGAACTCGACTGGGCCACCATGGATCGCGTGCATTATCCGCGGGTCGCGCGGATGCTCGGGCTGGCCGTCGCACCGGAGGAGCTGATCGCGCATCCGAACTATGCCGCGGCCCGCGTCTTCGCCGATCACGTGCGCCGCGCCGGGCTGCCGCTGTCGAAGATCCCCATGCCCATCGACTGGAATTTCGCCCTCGCCGAACTGCGCGGGGAGATGAAACCGTCCTACACCAACGGCGACGGCGCGATGGGCGTGAACAACGGCGGCAAGCACTCGGTCGACGTCACCTATATCGCGGCCGCCGAAGCCACCGGACGGGTGCAGGTCCGCACCCAGCACGAGGTCACCGATATCGAGCGCGGCGCCGACGGCCGCTGGATCGTGCACGTCGACCGCATCGACACCACCGGCGCCGTCCAAGAGAACCTCGTCATCACCACGGGCGCGCTGGTGCTGGCGGCCGGCAGCCTCAACACGACGAAAATGCTGGTGCGCGCCGGAGCGAGGGGTCTGATTCCCGATCTGCCCGACGCAGTCGGCCAGAACTGGGGCACCAACGCCGACCGTATCTACGTATGGACCAACCCCGCCGCGGATTTCGGTCCCGCGCAGGGTGGTCCGGTGGTGTACGGCAGCTTGAACTGGTCGGACCCGAACTCCGCGCACACGCTCATCCAGGCGTCGATCCCGCCCATGCCGGTGGATCCGAAGTCCACCATGATGGTCGGCTACGGCGTCAGCGCGGGCCGCGGCGCGTTCACCTACGATGCGGCGGCCGAACAGGCGGTGCTGCGCTGGCCGGCCGACGGCGATTCCTTCATCCAGGACAACCACATCGGGCCCACCGCGCACCGCATCGCCGGCCCGGGCACCGCCCTGCTCGACACCAATGCCGGGTTCCCGTCCACCTGGCATCCGCTGGGCGGAGCGAGCATGGGCAGCGTCTGCGATCTGGAGGGCCGGGTGCTCGGCCAGCGCGGCCTGTACGTGCTCGACGGGGCGCTCATGCCGGGCAATACCGCCGCCTGCAATCCGTCGATGACGATCGCCGCGGTCGCCGAACGCGCACTCGATCATCTGGTCGCCACCGATGTCGGGACGCTGATCTGAGCGCCTCGCGACCAACGGTGCACGTCCGCCCGAGTCCGCTGACTTCTCGCCGCAGGGAATATCGGCGCTCGTGCGCGCCGGCGAAATCTGCTATTTCTTGCCGTGGTCACCTGCGTCTGTGGCAGACAGGGCAGGGAGCGCATGCTGCGGCTCATGTGGTGGAGGTGGACGGTGGCTCCGGAACCGGTGAAGTTTCGGCGTTTTGCTGACGCCCCCATTCTGAATCCCTATATCGGGCGGGCCGAAGCGACGCTGGAAGCGTTGAAGAAGGGGCTCGGCGACAAGAACGCCACCACCATCACGGCGAAATACCTCGACGGCCTCGGCGGCGAGATGCCGGGTACCGGAGAAATGAAGCAGCAGTACAAACTCCGGGCCGCCGACGTCAAGGACTATCAGGACCAATGGAATTCACTCGACGATCAGATCGCCGAGATGGCCGCCGCGTCCGCCGACGTCGCCAATGAGGTGACCAAGCAGGTCGATCTGCTCGAAGACGCCATCAGAGAAGCCCTGGCCACGGTGGTCGACGATCCGCCGGACCGCCCGACCCCGGCCGAGCAGGTCGGCGCGGTGGGCGCGATCGACAAGCTCATCGGTAAGGCCGTCGACGAGGTGTGGGCCGCCTTCAACGAGCTGGACCGGCAGGCCTGGAATTCGCCGCCGGGCGGGGCGAATACCGGCGGCGGTGGCGGCGGGTACGGCGGTGGCGGCGCACCGCCGTGGACGCCGACATTCGGCAGCAACCTGCCCGGCGACGTCTACACCGGCGGCGACATCCCGACGTCAGCGGATGCGCGGCCGCTGGAGGGCGGTGAGCGGACCACGGCCGAGAAGATCTACGACCGGCTCGTCAACAAGTACCACCTCACACCGGCCCAGGCGGCGGGCATTATCGGCAATATGCAGGTCGAAGCGCCGGGGCTGAACACTGGGGCCTACAACCCGAACGAGGGCGCCTATGGGCTGTGCCAGTGGCTGGGCGGGCGTCGCGCGAATCTGGAAGCATTTGCTGCGGCCCAGGGTAAATCGGCCGGCGACTGGGAAACTCAGGTTGATTTCATGATGCACGAGCTGCAAGGCAGTGAGTCCGCGGCTTACGCGCGGCTGCGGGCCACCGATACCCCTGCCGCCGCCGCTGCCGTGTTCGACCAGTACTACGAACGAAGCTCGGGCGAGGCCCGCGCTCAGCGGATCGCCAATGCCAATAATGTCGCGGCCGCGATGGTCGGGGTGTCGGCCTGAGCTTCGGCGTGTGGGCCTGAGCTTCGGCGTGTGGGCCTGCGGTTCGGCGTTGCGCGCCTGAGGTTCGCCCTGTGTGCCCGACCGTTTCTGATAGCCGAAAACAACCGATCCCCGTGCGAGTTCGTTCGCACGGGGATCGGTTGTGGTCCGCTTCTACGCAGCTCAGTGCATCATGACCGGAGCCTTGGGCTGTTCACCCTCGGCCGGAGCATCGATCTTCTTGCGCGGCAGGAAGAACGACGCGATCAAGGTGACCAGGCACAGGAACGCCGCCACCAGGTAGCTGGTGGAGAACGCCGACGCCATATCGTCGAGCACGATCGACTCGAACTTCGCACCCAGCGACTGGATGTATTCCAGGATCGACGGGTCCGGCGGCGTGCCGGTGCGTTCGGCCTCGCCGACGGCCTGGGCCGCCGACACCGGCTCCGACGCCTTGAACTGGTTGGTCAGCACCACCGAGATGATGGCGACACCGACCGAGCTGGCGATCTGCTGCGCGATGTTCAGCAGCGTGGAACCACGGGCCACCTCGTGCTCGGACAGGGTGCGCAGCGCGGCCGTCATCAGCGGCATCATGGTGCCACCCATGCCCAGGCCCAGCACGAACAGCAGACCCAGCAGGATCGGGTAGGAGGTGTGCGCGTCGGTCTGCGACAGCCCGAACATCGCGACGGTGATGGTCGCCATGCCGACCGGAACGATCCGGCCCACCGGCAGCTTGTCGGCCAGCGCACCCGCCAGCGGCATGGTGAGCATGGTGCCGAGACCCTGCGGCGCCACCAGCAGACCCGCCATCAGCGCGCTCTCCCCGCGCACCTGCTGGAAGTAGGTCGGCACCAGCAGCAGACCACCGAAGAACGAGGCCGCGAACAGGAACATGGTGATCGTGGAGATCGACAGGTCGAAGTTCTTGAACAGGCGCAGATCCAGCAGCGGATGCTTGGGCTTGAACGAGTAGAACACGAACGCGATCACCAGCAGCGCGCCCAGCAGCATCGTCGCCCACACCTTCGGCGCGGTGACGGTGCCTTCCTCCGGAATCGTGGACACACCGAACAGGAACAGCGCAAGACCCGGCGAGAGCATCAGCATGCCGATGAAGTCGAAGGTCTCACTCGGCTGCGGATCATCCTTGGGCAGCACCAGGTAGGCGTAAACCAGCGAGATGGCGCCGATGGGCAGGTTGATCAGGAAGATCCAGTGCCAGGTGGCGTTGTCGAGCAGCCAGCCGCCCAGGATCGGGCCGAGGATCGGGCCGAGCAGCATCGGGATGCCGAGGATGGCCATCAGCCGGCCGATCCGCTCGGGTCCGGCGGCCTTGGTCATGATCGTCATGCCCAGCGGCATCAGCATGCCGCCGCCGAGGCCCTGGATCACCCGGAACGCGATCAGCGCCTCGATGCTCCAGGCCGCCGCACACAGCACCGAACCGCCGGTGAACAGCACCAGCGCGGCCAGGTAGAGGCGTTTGGTGCCGAATCGGTCGGCGGCCCAACCGGTCAGCGGAATGACCGTCGCCAGGGCGAGGGTGTAGGCGGTGACCGTCCAGGCCACGGTGGAGTAGTTGGCGACGTCGAACTCGGTCTGGAACGTCGGCAGCGCGACGTTGACCACGGTGATGTCGAGGATCGACATGATGGCGCCGAGGACGACGACACCGGCGACCTTGAGTACGGCGCCGTCTATCTTGTCGGGTACCGCTGCGGCGGTACTGCCGGCGGACTTGCTCACGAGGGGTCTCCCGTCGATACGGCTGGGATGGATTGCACCGAGGCGAGTGCCCCGGAGTCGAGCACGCCGATGAGGGCGGCGTGCAGATCGTCACGCACGGTGTCGGGCAGGCGTTCGACCAGGCGGTCGATCGCTTCGCGATGGCACATCATCTGATCGCGGATGACCTCGCGGCCGTGTTCGCTGAGGCCGACCAGTTTCACCCGCCGGTCCTCTGGGCTTTCGTCCCTGGTCAGCAACCCGAGACGAACGAGCCGATCCACATTGCGCCCCGCCGCGGTCACCGACAACGAGAGTCGTTCGGCGATGGTGTGGATGGGCAGCTGCTGACGATCGTCGTGGCCGAGGACGAACAGGGTGCGTGCCTGCGAGAGCGACAGATCCAGGTCGACCAGCCGATCGGCACCCCCGGAACGACTCGCGCTGAACAGGCCCGTCAGGAAACGCTCAAGCGTCTCGCTGATTCCCAATTCACTCGTCACCGCGCGATCATAATGCGCACGCAATAGTCGCGTACAAGCGAATATTGCGCGTTTGTGTCTGACGTCACGTCTGCTGAGTGAGAGGTCATGATGCCGGCCGTGCGACGTATGCGTCACGGAGCCGACGCTAGACCCGGGGTCCGACACAATCGGTGTGAGATTCGCCGGAAGCGCCGCTCTACCTGGGTTGATGTGGTGAGCATCACGTTCGGGCCGCGGCTATCCGAGTGCCGAACCGCCTGTCCCGACCTCAGCGGATCGCGTCGTCGGATCGCGGCGCGATATCCGACGGCGGCACCAATCCCCACTGTTCGAGGTGCTTGCGGATCTGTTCGGCCGCATCGATATTGAGCGGCCCGCTCGTCCACATCGCGTACGGCAGGTTCAGGAAGCGTCCCTCGGTGACGGCGCGCAGCTGGTTGATGCCCGGCTTGGCGCGCAGCATCTCGACCTTCTGCGCGTAGCTCTGCATCGGATAGTCGACGAACATGATGGCGTCCGGGTCGGCGCCGGCCAGCCGCTCCCACGACACCGCGGTCCAGGTGTCGGGGACATCCGAGAGCACATTGCGTCCACCGGCGGCGTCCAGGATCGCCTGCGGCGCACCGAAACTGCCGCTGGAGAAGATGGTGTCGCTGCCGCTGTCGAACAGGAAGATCCGCGGGGTGCGTTCGGGTTTCGGCGCGGCCGCGAGCGCGGCGAGGCGGCGATCGAGATCGCCGACGAGCTCGGTGGCGCGTTCGGTGCGGCCGGTGATGGCGCCGAGGTTGGTGAGATCCTCGCGTAGTGCCGTCCACGGTTCGACCACTCCGCGCGGGCGTTCACCGGCGCGTTGACGGCAGCTCTCGGTGAGGATGTAGGCGGCGATGCCGGCCGCCCGCAGCGAATCCGGGGTGAGGTTCTTGGATTCGTCGTAGCCGTAATTCCAGCCGGCGACCACCACATCGGCTCCCTGTGCGAGAACCGTTTCCCGCGAGGGGGATTCGTCGGCCACCGAGTTCAGCGTGTCCACCGCCGGTCCGTAGTGGTTGCGCAGCACGGTGATGTCCTGCTGCATGCTCGACACCGCGGCCACCTGGTCCTGCGCGCCGAGCGCCAGCACCATCGAGATCATGTTGCTGTCGTTGACGAACATGCGCTGCGCCGGGGCCGGAAAGCTCGACTCCACACCGCAATTGCGTACGGTGAGGTCGCCGGTCGCGGCGTGCGGACTGCCGCAGGCGGCCAGCGTCACGGCCAGCGCGGCCGCCGACAGCATTCGGATCGGGTGTTTCATCGGGCCGCCTCTCGCGGGGTGATCAACAGATGGTTCTCGCCGGTCTCGGGATGCGGCACGCGGGTGGCCCGCACTCCGAACACGGTGCCGACGATGTCGGCGTGCAGGGCGATCTCGGGCGGTTCGAGCGGATGGGCCCGCCCGTCGTGCACGACCAGCACTCGGTCGCAGTAGCGGTCGGCCAGCGCCAGATCGTGCAGCGCGGCGATCACGGTGCGGTTCAGGCGCCGGGCCTGGGCGAGCAGCTCGAGCCGGTGGGTGATGTCGAGATGGTTGGTCGGTTCGTCCAGCAGCAGCACCGGGGTGTTCTGGACGAGGGCGCGGGCCAGCAGCACGCGCTGCCGTTCGCCGCCGGAGAGGCGGTGGACCGGGCGGTCGCCGAAGCCGGCGAGGTCGACCGCGGCCAGGGCGTCGTCGATGATCGTGCGTTCGCGCGAGGAGCCGGCACCCCAGGGCGGTAGATACGGCGTCAGGCCGAGTGAGACGACCTCGCAGGCCAGCAGATCGTCGGGTGGGCGTTCGTCCTGCGCGACCAGCGCGACCGTTCGCGCGCGCCGGCGGGGCGAGAGGGCGTGCAGATCGTCGGTGCCGACCAGGACGCGGCCATGTCGCGGCTTCGTGAGTCCGGCGAGGGTGCGCAGCAGGGTGGTCTTGCCTGCGCCGTTCGGGCCGACGATGCCGATCATTTCGCCGGGGCGGACCTCGAAATCGACGCCGGCCAGGACCTCGCGTCGCCCGGGACCACAGGCCAGGTCGCGCACCGCGACGGTCGCACCGCCCACGGCCTGGTCGGCGGTCATCGGGTGCTCCGGCGACTCGGCAGATTCATCACGACCACCGGTGTCGGCTGTGATGAACGCGCCGCTCACGACGCACCGAACCGGTAATGCCGCCGGCCCATCAGGATCAGGAACGCCGGCGCACCGATCAGCCCGGTCAATACGCCGACCGGTATCTCGGTGGGCCGCACCAGGACTCGTGTCGCCGCATCGGCGATCACCAGGAACAGCGCCCCTAGCAGCGCGCACGTGGGCAATAGCGCGCGGTGGCGCGGCCCGACGACAAGGCGCGCCGCGTGTGGCACCACCAGCCCGACGAAGCCGATCCCGCCCGACACCGCCACCAGTACGCCGACCAGCACCGCGAGCAGCACGAACAACGCGATTCGCAGCTCACGCACCGGAACGCCGATGGAACCGGCGGTGTCCGCGCCCAGATGCAGCGCGTCCAGCCAGCCCGACGCCGCGATCAGCGCCACTGCGGCGGCCGCGACCACCGCCAGCGGCACCGCGATCTTGGTCCAGTCCGCGCCCGCCAGGCTGCCCAGCAGCCAGAACAGCACCGACTGCGCGGCCGCCGGGTCGGTGCTGCGGAAGATCAGATAGCTGGTCAGCGCCGAGAACGCCGAGGCGAGCACGGTGCCGGTCAGGACGAGGCGCAGCGGCGTGAGCCCGCCTTGGGTCACCGCGATCATGAACACCAGCGCCGCCGCCGCGAACGCGCCGACGAGCGCACCGCCCGACAATGCCCAGAGCCCCGCACCCGCGAGCACACCCGAGGTGATCACCGCCGCGGCGCCGACCCCGGCGCCGGAGGACACACCGAGCAGGAACGGATCGGCCAGCGGGTTGCGCACCAGCGTCTGCATGGCCGCACCGGCCAGCGCCAGCCCGGCCCCGACGATCGCGGCCAGCACGGTACGCGGCACCCGCAGCTGCCAGACGATGGTGTCCAGGCCGGGGTCCGGCGGTATCCGGCCGGTCAGGCGGTGGGTCAGGACGTCGATCACGCCCGATACCGGCAGCGATTCCGCGCCGAATCCGGTGGCCAGCACCATGACCGCGGCCAGCGCGGCCAGCAGTATCGGGACGACGACAGCGGTGCCGACACGGGTCATCGCGCACGCACCATCGATGAACAGCGCTCCACAGGCAAGTCGCGGCCTCTCCAGAGTTCGTCCGGTGGGGGAGGTCTGACTCGCGCCCGCAGGGGGCGCTCACAGTGGCGCGACCGTTCCGGATTTGCACCGGATTCCCGCACCCACCGAGGGTGAGGCCGAACTCTACCGATCGGTCCGGTTCGAGGTGGCGCCGGGTCGCGGCGATGGCAGAGCGTCGCGCGCCGTGCCTACAGTGAAAACATGTCGCCGCTGGACGATCGACACCCGTCCACTGTCACCGACTGGGACGATGCGCGACGGCGGGCCCGACTGGCCGAGACCCGGCCCGGGCACAACTGGACGACGTTGCGCCGCACCCGGTTGGCGTTGTCGCGGGCCGGTGCGCTGATGCTGATCGTGCTGATCGGCATGGTCCAGTACTGGGTGCACGATGTGGCGCCGGAGCGGGCGCGGCTGGCGGGCACCGAGCCGTCGCTGCTGCCGATCTCCGCGCCCGCCGATCCGGGGGACTGGGATACCGCCGTCGTCGACATGGTTGGACTCGGCGGCCTCAACGCCTCCGACACCGCCGAAGCACTGCCCGCGCTGAGCACGATGGGCGTGGTGTGGGCGATCCGCTACGACAATCGCGGTATCGACACCAAGGTGATCGCCGATCTGATCATCCGGGCCGCGGTCATGTCCGGGATCCGCAATATCGTGCTCACCGGGCACAGCATGGGCGGGGTGATCGCGCTGGAGGTGGGCCAGCATATCCACACCGGCAGCGAGCTGCGATTGGTCGCGGTGCTGCTCGACTGCACCCCGCTCGACCTCGACGCCGTCCGGCCCGACAAACGCGGCCGCGGGCAGGACATGGTGCGCTGGATGGGCTGGCTGCCCGGTGCCAGGGAGAGCCGCGCGTTGCGGCTGGTCGTCGAAACCTATGCGCGCCGGGAACGTTTCGTCGACCGCGACGGCGTCCCCGGTATCCGCGTCGAAGAGCTGGGCGCGGTGGTGGCCGAGGTGCTGCGCGACAAGATCTTCAACCCCGACGCCGCGAGCAACGGCCTGATCGAATCCCAATTCCTCGCCATCGTGGCCGGTGGTTCGGTCGACAATCTGCGCGCGCTGTCCGAGCCCGCCGACGGCAAGCCGCGTCCGGCGATCGTGTTCATCCGCCCGCACGACGCCCACCGGGACGAGGTGGTCGACGTCGAACGCACCCATCAGGTGCTCATCGACGAGGTCGGCGGCGCCGACGGCGCGCTGCTGGTGGTGCTGCCGCACGGCACCGGCCATGCCAACCCGCGCCAGCGCCCGCACGAGTACAACACCGTGCTCGCCCAGCAGGTGCAGCCGTTCGTGGAACGGTTCGAACAGCAGAGCGCCGGCCGCGTCGACGCCGGACGGTGAGGACGAGTTCGGATCACGGTGCCGTTAACGGTGTTCGGGGCCGGGCCCGGCTTGTTGAATTCCCGCATGGCTCGACCTCGTATCTTCCGCACCGGCCCGCGCGGCCGCACCGCCGCCCTCCTGCTCGCCGCAGTATCGTTCGCGACGTTCGCGCTGACCGGATGTGCCTCCGACAAGCCGGAGGCTGGGTCTGTCGTCGACGGGCCACTGCCGACCGAGGTGCCGCCGGGCACCAAGCTCGTGCTCGCCGACCAGTCCGAACTGCTGCGCCACCAACTGCTGCTCTCGGGTGAGCTGGACAAGCTGCCGTTCGAGGTCGAGTTCGCCAACTTCGTGGGCGGTCCGGCGATCCTGGAATCGTTCCGCGCCGGGGCCGCCGACGCCGCCTGGGTCGGCGATGTCCCGCCCATCCACGCCCTCGCCGCGAAACAGGATGTGCCGATCGTCGCGGCGGCCCAGATCGACCCGGGCGCTTTGCGATTCGGTGTGGCCCCCGGTGTTTCGGTCCGGACGGCCGCGGAGATCAAGGGCAAGAAGATCGCCTACGCCGAGGGCACCTCACAGCAGGCGGCGGTGCTGCGGTTGCTGGACAAGGCCGGGCTGGAGACCTCCGACGTGGAGTTGGTGCGCATCCAGCTCGCCGAATTCCTGGACGCGGTGCGCACCGGCCAGGTCGATCTCGCCCCGCTCAACGAACCCAACACCACCCGATTCCTGCGCACCCCCGGCACCTCGCTGATCCCGGCCGAGGAAACCGCGGGCACCTACCCGGGGCTCACCTACCTGTACGCGCGCCGCGAGGTGGTGCGTGATCCGGCGAAGGCCGCCGCGGTGCGGGCGCTGGTGGCCGCGTATGTGCGGTCCTGGCAGTGGGTGAACGAGCACCGCGACGAATGGGCGCAGAAGTACTACGTGGACAACCAGAAGGTGAGCCTCGACGACGCCAAGCGCATCGTGGCATCGCGGGGCACCATCACCTTCCCGCATCTGGACCAGCAGCTGATCGACCGCCAGCAGGCCACCATCGACGTCATCGACGCCGCCGGTGAACTGCCGCGCAAGGTCAGCGCCGCCGACGGGATCGACCTGCGTTTCGACACCGTCATCACCGAAACCGTCGGCCAGGTCGGCGCCGGCTTCGCACCGGGGAGCAACTGATGGCTGTACAGACCGCAGGCGCGGGCGTCTTCGGACGGGTACCGCGCACCGCCGCCACCCCCGCGCTCGCCGCGCGCAAGCGCACCCGCCGCACCCTCGGGCCGGGCCGGGCGATCCCGTTCGGCGCGGCGCTCGGGCCCGCACTGCTGATCGGCGCCTGGATCGCCGGATCCGCCTCCGGTGCGCTCGACCCGGAGACCCTGCCCGCGCCGTGGACGGTCGCGCAGACCGCGGGCGATCTCCTCGCCGACGGCCGCCTGCAATCGAACCTGCTCACCTCGCTGCAACGGGCCGGGATCAGTCTGGTGCTCGGCGTCGTCATCGGCGTGGTGCTGGCCTTGATCGCCGGGCTGAGCCGCCTGGGTGAGGCGCTGGTGGACGGGCCGATCCAGATCAAACGCTCCATCCCGACGCTGGCGTTGATCCCGCTGTTCATCGTGTGGTTCGGCATCGGTGAACAGATGAAGCTCATCGTCATCACCACCAGCGTGCTCATCCCGGTCTACATCAACACCCACGCGCATCTGCGCAGCGTCGACGCACGCTATGTCGAACTCGCCGAGACGGTCGGCCTGTCGCGCACGGCGTTCATCCGCCGGATCGCGCTGCCCGGTTCGCTGCCCGGCTTCTTCACCGGGCTGCGGCTGGCGGTCACCATCTCCTGGCTGGCGCTGGTGGTGGTCGAGCAGGTCAACGCCACCAGCGGCATCGGCTATCTGATGACGCAGGCCCGCACCTACGGCCAGATCGACGTCATCGTGGTCGGCCTGGTCATCTACGGCCTGCTCGGGCTGCTCGGTGATCTCGCCGTGCGCACAGTGGAAAGGAAGGCGCTGTCATGGCGGCAGACTCTCGGCGACTGAATCTCGTCCGGGCCCGCGCCCTCACTCGCGGTTTCGGCGACCGGGTGGTGCTCGACGGGCTCGATCTCGATATCGCGCGCGGCGAATTCGTCGCGCTGCTCGGGCGCAGCGGCTCCGGTAAGAGCACCTTGCTGCGGGCGCTGGCCGAACTCGACGACGGCGTGCCCGGTTCGGGGGAGCTGTCGGTGCCGGCGGACAAGGCGGTGGTGTTCCAGGATTCGCGGCTGCTGCCGTGGACGCGGGTGCTCGACAACGTCACCCTCGGGCTGACCGGTCCGGGTGCCGCCGACCGTGGCCGGGAGGCGCTCGCCGAGGTCGGGCTGGCCGGGCGGGAGCGGGCGTGGCCGCGCGAGTTGTCCGGTGGTGAGCAGCAGCGGGTCGCGCTGGCCCGTTCGCTGGTGCGCGCGCCCGCGCTGTTGCTGGCCGACGAACCCTTCGGCGCGCTCGACGCGCTCACCCGGATCCGGATGCACGTGCTGTTGCGCGAGCTGTGCGCCAAGCACACCCCGGCCGTGCTACTGGTCACCCATGACGTGGACGAGGCGGTGTCGCTGGCCGATCGCGTGCTCGTCCTCGAGGCGGGGCGCATCGTGCTCGACCGCCGCATCGCACTGGATCATCCACGCCGGCACAGCGATCCGGTGTTCGCACAGTATCGAGAGGAGCTGCTGAGCGGGCTCGGTGTCGAGCCGCAGGCAGCGTAGGTGAAGCAGGCTTCATGACCGAGCAACGACAACTGAGTCTCAACGCGTTCATCTACCCGGCCGGCCATCACGAGGCGGCCTGGCGTCATCCCGACAGCGGCGCCGACCGGATCTACGACGTGTCCTATTACCAGCAGATCGGCCGCACCGCCGAGGCCGCGACCTTCGACGCGGTGTTCTTCGCCGACGGGCCCGCCCTGCGAACCAACGTGGAGTTCAACGCCGCGCCAGGGCTGGAGCCGATCACGCTGCTCACCGCGATCGCCTCGGCGACAACGCATCTCGGCCTGATCGCGACGGCGTCGACCACCTACTACGAGCCCTACAACCTGGCGCGGCTGTTCTCCTCGCTCGACCACATCTCCGGTGGCCGCGCGGGCTGGAACATCGTCACCACCGGGACCGAAGCGGCGGCCGCCAATTTCGGTCTCGACCGGCACCCGGATCATCGCGAACGCTATGCCAGGGCGCGGGAATTCGTCGACGCGGTGGTCGCGCTGTGGGACAGCTGGGAAGACGACGCCATCGTGTTCGACCGCGCCGCCGGGCGCTACGCCGACCCGGACAAGATCCACCGGATCGACTTCGACGGCGAGTACCTGCGCGTGCGTGGCCCGTTCAGCTCCGCGCGCACCCCGCAGGGCTATCCGGTGCTGGTGCAGGCCGGAGCGTCCAATGACGGCCGCGCCTTCGCGGGCCGCTATGCCGAAGCCATCTTCACCGCGCATCAGCGGCTCGAGGACGCGCAGCGGTTCTACCGCGATATCAAGCAGCGGGCGCGCGGTTTCGGCCGCAACCCCGATCACGTCAAGATCCTGCCCGGGATCTCTCCGTTCATCGCCGACACCGAAGAAGGGGCCCGGCGGCTGGAACGGGAGTTCAACGAACTCACCGTGCCGGAATACGGCCTGACGCAGCTGGAAAGCATCGCGGGCAAGAGCCTGCGGCATCTGAAACTGGACGAGCCGGTGCCGTACGAATTGTTCGCCGACGCCGGTGATGTCACCGACAACGCCCAGAGCCGCCTGCAAGTGGTGGCGGGCATCGTCGAGCGCGAGCGTCCCACGGTGCGCGGACTGCTGCATCGGCTGGCCGGTGCGCGCGGGCATCGCGTCTTCGCCGGAACACCGGAGCAGGTCGCCGACACCATCGAAGAGTGGTTCCGGCACGGCGCGGCCGACGGGTTCAACGTGATGCCGCCGTATTACCCGGGTGGGCTCGAGGTGTTCGCCGAGACCGTGGTGCCGATTCTGCGGGAGCGCGGGCTGTTTCGCACCGAATACACCGGGACCACCTTGCGTGACCACTTCGGGCTGCCGCGTCCGGAGAGCCGGTTCGCGCGGCGGCCGGCACTGGTCCGGTGAGGGCCGGATAGCGCGATGAGAAAGGCCTGCGTGGAGGTATCGTGCCGATCTTGCGCAGCTCTCAGCGCATGCGGGATTCGAGCATCAGCGCACGCGGGAGCCGAGCAGGTGCCGGATACCGCCGACGAACAGTTGCAGGCCGAAGTCGAAACGGGCTGTCGGGTCGGGGGATTCGGCATCGCTCAGCGGGGAATCGGCGTCGGTGAGTGCGCCTGCGGAGTCCATCTGCATGCGCGACTGTTCGTCGACGGTGTGGCCGAGTACGTAGTACAGCAGCGTGAACGCCGCCAGTTCGGCCTCGGCGCGCGGCATGCCCGCGCGGATCGCGGCGCCGGCGAAACGCTCGCGGCCCTTGCTGGTGGTCAGGCGTGAGGCATAGGTGGCCGAGACGAGTTCGGCGCCGTCACGGTAGGCCAGCAGGCAGTTGCGCAGCCGGTGCGCGAGTTCGGTGAGCTGGCCCGGCCAGTCGGTGGCCTCGAGCGGATCCTCCATGGGCGCGAGGATGCGGTCGGCCACCGCGCCGAGCAGCGCCTGCTTGTTCGGGAAATGCCAGTACAGGGCGCCGGGCTGCACGCGCAACGATCCGGCCAGCCGACGCATCGTCAGGTCGGCGAGACCGAATTGGTCGAGGATGGCGATGGCGCCGTCGACCACATCGGACCGGTGCAGTTGCACGCTGGAACCCTCCCGTCGTGTTGTGTCTCACTCTCGAGCTACCCTATCCTGAACACCGTTCAAGTTGCATGGTCGTTCCAGTGTGAATGCCATCTCGATCGGCCACCACCGACGGCCGCACCCGGCCGGATGAAAGGGATTCGTGCAGTGACCCAGGCACCCGTGACCACCGACATTCTGGCCATCGCCCGCGAGCAGGTGCTCGAACGCGGCGTCGGACTCACCCAGGAACAGACCCTCGAGGTCCTGAAGCTCGGTGACGACCGGCTCGAGGATCTGCTGGCGCTGGCCCACGACGTGCGGATGAAGTGGTGCGGCCCGGAGGTCGAGGTCGAGGGCATCATCAGCCTCAAGACCGGCGGCTGCCCGGAGGACTGCCACTTCTGCTCCCAGTCGGGCCTGTTCCAGTCGCCGGTGCGCGCCGCCTGGCTCGACATCCCGAGCCTGGTCGAGGCCGCCAAGCAGACCGCCAAGACCGGCGCCACCGAGTTCTGCATCGTCGCGGCCGTGCGCGGCCCGGACGAGCGGCTGATGGCGCAGGTCGCCGCCGGTGTCGAAGCCATCCGCAACGAGGTCGACATCCAGGTCGCCTGCTCGCTCGGCATGCTCACCCAGGAACAGGTCGACCAGCTCGCCGCCATGGGCGTGCACCGCTACAACCACAACCTGGAGACCTCGCGCTCGCACTTCCCCAACGTCGTCACCACCCACACCTGGGAGGAGCGCTGGGACACCCTGCGCATGGTGCGCGAGGCCGGCATGGAGGTCTGCTGCGGCGGCATCCTCGGCATGGGCGAAAGCCTCGAACAGCGCGCCGAATTCGCCGCCAACCTGGCCGAACTCGAGCCCGACGAGGTCCCGCTGAACTTCCTCAACCCGCGCCCGGGCACCCCCTTCGGTGACCTCGAGGTGCTGCCGGCCGCCGATGCGCTGCGCGCCGTGGCCGCGTTCCGGCTGGCGCTGCCGCGCACCATCCTGCGCTTCGCCGGCGGCCGCGAGATCACCCTCGGCGACCTCGGCGCCAAGCAGGGCATCCTCGGCGGCATCAACGCCGTCATCGTCGGCAACTACCTGACGACCCTCGGCCGGCCCGCGGAGAGCGACCTCGACCTGCTCGGCGAGCTGAAGATGCCGATCAAGGCGCTCAACGACACCCTGTGAGCGGCGCGGTTACTGTGATGGACATGGCCGAGCGCTACAACCCGTTCACCGGCAAGCGGATCGTCCCAGGGCTCGACGATCCGATGCCGAAGGCCGCCGAACTGGGGCTGGAGCCGCCGCGTTTCTGTGAACACTGCGGGCGCCGGATGATCGTGCAGGTCAACCCCGACGGCTGGTGGGCCAAATGCTCCCGGCACGGGGTCACCGATTCGAGCAGCCTGGAGCGCCGCTGAGCCCGCGACCGCGGCGGTCGGTCATAATCCAGCAATGGTCGCAGCGAATACGCAGGTGCACCCGGTGACAGCGCAACCGGGTGCAGCCGTGCGCCGGGAGGTGGGCGCGGCGGGCGTCATCGCGGCCGCGGTCATCGTCGCCAACCTCCTCGGTGCGCTGGTGTGGGCGCTGCTCGCGCCGGCCGAACAGCTGCTCGTAGTGCAGCCCGGGCGTGGGGCGGCGCTCACCGGGGAAAGCGCGCACCGGTTCGACGCGGTGGCGATCTTCGTCTGCGTGGGCGCGGTGATCGGTGTGTGCTCGGCGGTGGGCGCCTGGCGGTGGCGGCGGATGCGCGGGCCCATCGCGTTCGCGGGCCTGCTGTTCGGATCGCTGGCGGGCGGCTGGCTGATGGCGTTGCTCGGCCAGTACCTCGCCGACGCGAACCATCCGCGCCCCACCGATCCGCCCGTCGGCCAGATCGTGACGTTGCCGCCCGAGGTCGGCACCTGGCTCGCCTTGGTGCCGCAGCCGCTGATCGCTTCGCTGGTGGTGTTGTTCCTCGCCGCGTTGAGTTCGTCGGAGGATCTGGGGACGGGGTACGCCGGGCCGGTCGGGGCGTCGCGGCCGGTGCCGGAACACGAGTACGACCCGGCATCGGTGTACGACCCCTACCGGGTGCCCGCGAACCCGGGGCGCTACGGTGCGCCGCCGCAGGGCAGTGCGCAGCAGTCGGATGCGGTGCCGGAACGGGATTCGTCGAACTGACTGCTGGGCGCTCGCGCCACTGTTGGCTCAACCGTTGCCGCGTGTTCGGTCGAGTAGATACCTGCCGACCCTAGAATCAGTGCATACGCTGGACTTTCAGGGGAGGCGAGCCATGCCGTTCTCCGATGGCGGGATCGTCGTCGAGGAACTCGACGAACGGTTCTGGCAGGTGGCCGAACCGCTGGAGTACCGCGGCGCCACCGAGCGATTCGTGGTGCCCGCGGGCTTCCGCACCGACTTCGCGTCGGTGCCGCGCCCGGTGGTGTGGCTGGTCCCGCGCTACGGCGCGTACACGAAAGCCGCCATCCTGCACGACTATCTGCTCAGTTCCGGTGCGGTGAGCGTCGCCGACGCCGACGGCATCTTCCGCCGCACCCTCGGCGAACTCGGGGTCTCGGTGCCGCGCCGCTGGATGATGTGGGCGGCCGTGCGCTTCGCCAGCCGGCTGCGCGGCGCCACCGCGGGCGATATCGCGCTGTTCCTGCTCGTCGCGGTGCTGTCGGTACTGTTCCTCGCCGTCCCGGTGACGGTGGTGACGGTGTATCTGATCCTGTTCTGGTTCATCGAACTCATCGCCTGGGCGATCTACCGGTTGACCCGCCGCCCACCCGAACCGGCGCCGGCACCGGATATGAAATCGGCCTGAATCAGCTCCCGGCCCGCGCCGGGAACAGCCCGGCGCGGTGCGTTCATCGCGAAAATGTGTGGATGAGCGTGGGTGTGCACGCCTACGGTGGCACGGCATTCATCCGGGGGCGACAGCGTCGCACGAATGCGCTGCCACGCGAGAGCCGCCGCGTACCAGCGAAAGGAGGTGACAACCATGCGCAGCACGACCCAACTGCCGCCCCGTGATTCGAGATCCGAGTCTCGGGGAGAGGCGCCCGAGCGCCCCGACCTGACCGCCTGGCGCACCCGCCACGCACTCCGCAGTTCCAATGCCGCACAACCACTGCCGAACAAGCGGAGATACCGGCGCGAACGCAAACACGCGAAAGCCGATTACCAGTAGCAGGATCTACCGGCGGCTGTTCTCAGCCTTCGGGATAGAAGACGAACAGCGTGCATCCGGTGGTTGACGCGGGCACATGCCACGTCCCCGCCGGTGCGTGCAGGAACGTGCCCGCCGGGTAGTCGCGGGCGCCGTCGTTGAACGTGCCCGCCACGACGAACACCTCTTCCGGTCCGGGTTCGTGGACATCGCGACGCGGCCAGGACGTGCCGGGGTCCATCTCCAGCACAGTGGCGTGTGCCCCGTCCGGTCCGCGCCACAGCGGCCGTAACCGGATGCCGGGGAAGAGCTCCCGCACAGGTGCGTCGTCGACGGATACGGACGTGTAGCCCTGCTGGGCCAAGATCTCCGGATGCATGACACCCACCCTGCCGCGCCATCCACCGGCGCACCAGTGGCGGTAAAGACACCATGGGGTATTTCCTGCCATGCATCGCGTCGTCGCTCTGGTGCGGCCGGTGCAGTCGACCTTCGAGCTCGGCTGTGCCGCCGAGGTCTTCGGCACGGTGCGGGCCGGGATACCGCAGCACTACGAATTCCTGGTGTGCGCGGAGAAGCCCGGGCCGGTGCCGACCTCGGCCGGATATTCGATGACGGTCACGCACGGACTGTCGGCGTTACGGTCGGCGGATACCGTGATCATCCCTGGCTGGGCGCCCGTCGAGGCGCCACTGCCGCCCCGGGTACGTCGAGCGCTGCTGGCCGCGCACAGCAGGGGTGCGCGGCTGGTGACGATCTGCACGGGGGCGTTCGCGCTGGCCCGCACGGGACTCCTGGACGGTCGCGCGGCCACCACGCACTGGGCCCGCGCCGCCCAACTACAGCGGGAGTTCCCTGCCGTGCGGGTACAGCCCGATGTGCTCTACGTCGACCACGGCGACGTCGCCACCAGCGCGGGTGCGGGCGCGGGCATCGATCTGTGTCTGCACCTGGTCCGCGAGGACCACGGCGCCGCGCACGCGGCCCTCGTGGCCCGTCACATGGTGATGCCACCGCATCGCGACGGCGGTCAACTCCAGTACGCTCCCGCCCCGCCGCCGGAGGATGCCCTGGACGGGCTGCTGGACTGGGCGGCCGCGCGCTTGGACACCCCGCTGTCGGTCGCGGATATGGCTGCGCACCTGAATGTTTCGCCCCGCACCCTGGCCCGCCGGTTCGCCGAACAGCTCGGCACCGGTCCTGGTGCCTGGTTGCTGGCACGGCGGGTGGCCGAAGCCCGCACCCTGCTCGAACAGACGGATCTGCCGGTGGAGTCGATCGCGGTCCGGGTGGGCCTGTCCTCGGCGGTGAACCTGCGCCGGCACTTTCGCGCCCAGGTGGGCACGACGCCGGGCGCCTACCGGCGGGCCTTCCGCATGCGGTGAACCGGGGCTGTGCTCGAGCGTGCCGGCAGGCGTGTCCGATCCCGGGTGCCGAGGAGGAGTCGGTGGTGGCCGAATCGGTCAGGACGGCGGTTCGGGGGCGTATTCGGGCAGGTCGGCCAGTGGCGTCCCGTCGAGGGTGTGCTCGGTGGGCGTCAATTCGAGCACCGCGGCGACCATTCCGGGATGCGATGCCGTTGCCAGGCACCGGAAGCCGATCTTGGTGCGGTCGCGGCGCCCTGTTCCGCTCGCGCCGCCGCTGTCGCAGGCGGTGACGACCATTCGGGCGAACCAGTCGTGGTAGTGCTGTGCGCCGGCGTGGTCCTCGGCGAGGTCGGCGAGGGTGTCGACGCCCGAGGCGCGCATGCAGTCGACGCAGACCGCGGCGATGAAGTCCGGGTCCGGAATGAGGACGAGCTGGACCTGTAGCAACTGAAAGGCGTGCTGGGCGTTGAACTCCCACACCGCGTGCGCCTCGGCGATCTCGGCGATCTCCGGTTGTCCGGCGACGATCCACTGGTAGTGGTCGCCGGATGCGCTGAACATCCGCTCGAACACGTCGAGCTGCTCTCGTGAGAATCCGAGATAGGGCGACGGAAACTCCGGTAGCGGCCGCTCCCAGCGCACGTGCGGGAACTGCCAGCTGTCGAGCCACTCGGCCGCCTGTTCGCGGTTGCGTGTGATGTGGGGCCAGTGGGACGTCCATGGTGATCCCGACATGCCGACGCTCCTCGGTCTCGACGATCGCGCGGATCCGCTGACGGACCCCGGATCATTGTGGCGCACAGCTCAGGTCGGCGGGCGCAGTGCGGCGAATTCGTCGGTGACGCGCAGTTCGGAGTCGGTGAACCGGTAGACCGCGGCGGGGCGGCCGCCGGCCCGGCCGGGGGCGGCGGTCTCGCCGGTGGGGGTGATCACCTTGCGGCGGCTGAGGACTCGTTGCAGATTCGTCGTATCGACGTCGTATCCGAGTGCCACGCAATAGATTTCGCGCAACGTCGACATAGTGAAGGTGTCGGGGGCGAGGGCGAAGGCGATATTGGTGTAGGACAGCTTGGCGGCCAAGCGGGTTCGCGCGTGGTCGACGACGATGCCGTGGTCGAAGGACATGTCCGGCAGCGCCGACACCGGATGCCAGGCGGTGTCGGACGGCAACTGCGGATCGGCGGTCAACGGCACCAGGCCCAGATAGGCCGAGGCGATCCGGCGCGGCGGCGGCACCCGATCGGGGGCGCTGAACACCGACAGCTGCTCGAGGTGGGTCAGCTCGCGCACATCGACCTTCTCCGCGAGCTGTCTGCGCGCCGAGAAATCCAGGTCCTCGTCATCGCGCAACCGGCCGCCCGGCAGCGACCAGGTGCCTGCTTGCGGGTCCAGCGCGCGCTGCCACAGCAACACCGCCAACTCGGTCCGTTGACCAGGTGGCCGTCGCCCGCTCCGCCCACTCGGACCCGCATCACGGCTCTGACCTGCGGGAACGTCGGCAGGGAAGCGGCGAACCTGGAACACCGCGGTGAGCGATTCGTGGATGGTGCTACTATGGGCCATGTTTTCGATCATAAGTCGAAAACCTGGTGTGGTGCGAATCGGCGGCGATGCCGAGGCGCACGAAGGAAGGAGCCGTCATGGCGACGATGGGAGCTGAACTCGCCCCCGCACTGTTGGAGCGGGTCACCGACACTCCGTCGGGGTTCGCCGGGGTCGACGCGACACCCGAGTGGGCGAGCGAGGTCAAACGCCTCGCCAGGATGCGCAACGCGACCATCCTCGCGCACAACTACCAGCTGCCCGAGATCCAGGACGTGGCCGATCACGTCGGAGACTCGCTGGCGCTGTCGCGGATCGCGGCCGAGGCACCCGAGGACACCATCGTGTTCTGCGGCGTGCACTTCATGGCCGAGACCGCCAAGATCCTCAGCCCGGACAAGACCGTCCTCATCCCGGACCAGCGCGCGGGCTGCTCGCTGGCCGATTCGATCACCGCCGGCGAACTGCGCGAGTGGAAGGCCGAACACCCGGACGCGGTCGTGGTCTCGTATGTGAACACCACCGCCGCGGTGAAGGCGCTCACCGACATCTGCTGCACCTCCTCCAACGCCGTCGACGTGGTCGCCTCCATCGACCCCGACCGTGAGGTGCTGTTCCTGCCGGACCAGTTCCTCGGCGCGCATGTCAAGCGCGTCACCGGCCGCGAGAACATGCACATCTGGGCCGGTGAATGCCACGTGCACGCCGGCATCAACGGCGACGAACTCCAGGAGCAGGCGCGCACGCACCCGGACGCCGAACTGTTCGTGCACCCCGAATGCGGTTGCGCCACCTCGGCGCTGTACCTGGCGGGCGAGGGCTCGTTCCCGGCCGACCGGGTGCACATCCTGTCCACCGGCGGCATGATCGACGCGGCCAAGGCGGCCAAGTCCAGCCAGGTGCTGGTGGCCACCGAGGTCGGCATGCTGCACCAGCTGCGCAAGGCCGCCCCCGGCATCGACTTCCAGGCCGTCAACGACCGCGCGTCCTGCAAGTACATGAAGATGATCACCCCGGCCGCCCTGCTGCGCAGCCTCGCCGAGAACACCGACGAGGTGCACGTCGACCCGGAAACCGCCGCCCTGGCCCGCAATTCGGTCCAGCGGATGATCGAGATCGGCAACCCCGGCGGCGGGGAGTGAACCGGTCCCGGCCTGGTGCCGGGAGTGCCCGGCCGTCGGCTGTTGCGCCGCCCGTGCAGGCGCCGACGGCCCCGGCGCGCCCCGCTGACGTGCGGGGCCGCAGGCGAATCCACCTGGAGAAGAGATGAATGCGCCGGCTTTCGATTGGACCGAGGACGCCGATTTCGTCGTCATCGGTGGCGGTGTCGCGGGACTGACCGCGGCCCGGGCCGCATCGCAGCGCGGTCTGCGGGTGCTGGTGCTGAGCAAGGGTGGCCCGACCGACACCTCCACGCAGTACGCGCAGGGCGGGATTGCCGTCGTTGCGCCGCATGGTGATTCGGTGCAGTCGCATGTGCGCGACACGGTCGCCGCCGGTGGTGGACTCTGCGATATCGCGGCGGTGGAGTCGATCGTCTCGGGCGGACAGGACGCCGTGGCCGCGCTGACGGATCTCGGCGCGGTCTTCGACCTGGGCCGTGACGGTCAGATCTCGCGCACCCGCGAGGGCGGCCACAGCACCCGCCGGATCATCCACGCCGGCGGCGACGCCACCGGCGCGGAGGTGCAGCGCGCATTGAACGCGGCCGGGCTTCCGGTGCTATTCCGCACGGCGGCGGTGCGGATCGTCACCGGCGAGCGCGGGGTGCGTGGGGTGATCGCGGTATCCGAGCGCGGCATCGGCGCGGTGCACGCGCCCGCGGTGCTGCTGGCCACCGGCGGGCTCGGCCAGCTCTACGCGTTGAGCACCAATCCGCCCGGCGCCACCACCGACGGCATCGCGCTCGCACTCTGGGCCGGGGCCGAGGTGGCCGATCTGGAGTTCGTGCAATTCCATCCGACGGTCCTGCACACCGTGGGCGGGCTCGGGCGCAGGCCGTTGATCAGCGAGGCGGTGCGCGGCGAGGGCGCCGTGCTGGTCGATTCGCGTGGAATGCCGGTGACGGCCGGGGTGCATCCGCTCGGTGATCTCGCGCCGAGGGACGTGGTCTCGCGTGCCATCGCCGACCGGATGCGTCAGCTGGGGGAGGACCACGTCTATCTGGACGCGCGCGCCGTCGAGGGCTTCACCACCCGGTTCCCGACGATCACCGCGTCCTGCCTGGCGGTCGGTATCGATCCGCGCACCGACCTGATCCCGGTGGCTCCCGCCGCGCACTATCAGTGCGGCGGTGTCGTGACCGATGTGTGCGGCCGCACCTCGGTGCCGGGGCTGTACGCGGCGGGGGAGGTGGCGCGCACCGGGCTGCACGGTGCGAACCGGCTGGCATCCAACAGCCTGTTGGAGGGTCTGGTCGTCGGCGAACGTGCGGGGGTGGCGGCGGTGACGCGCCTCGGCGAACCGACCGGCTTCGCGGCAGATGAGCACGTCGGCGTCCCCTCGGCACCTCGGGAACTCGTGCAGCACCTGATGACCACCCATGCCGCGGTGGTCCGCGACGCGGCCGGACTCACGACCGCGATCGAGGCGATCGAGCGGGCTGTGCGCAGTTCCGCAGACGTGGCCGGGCTGAGCCGAGCGGCGGGATCGGATCCCGCTACGGCCGACACGCTGACCGCGCGCATCGCCGCCGTCGAGGACGCGGCGCTGACGGTGACGGCGCGTGCGCTGCTGCTGGCGGCGGCCGCGCGCGAGGAGAGTCGTGGCTGCCACACCCGCTCGGATCACCCGGCGCCGGTCGAGACCGCCCGCCACAGCACGGCAATCCGCCTGGCCCCCGACGGCACCCCGCACCTCACCCCACTGACGGTGCCCGTCACCACCGGATGACGTCGCCGAGCGCTACATGGCCGAGGCGAAACGCGAGAAGACCTCTCGGCCATGTAGCGCTCGCCGACCAGAGACAGGAGAGTAGGAGTTCGTGATGGGATTGGATGCGGGGTTGGAGCGCGCGGAAGTGCTCGCGGTGATTCGGGCCGCGTTGGACGAGGATCTGCGCTACGGGCCCGACGTCACGACCGTGGCCACCGTCGGCGAGGACGCGGTGGTGAAGGCGTCGGTGGTGTCGCGGCAGCCGGGGACGGTGGCCGGGATCGATGTCGGGCTACTGGTGCTGGACGAAGTGATCGGCGCGGGCAACTACGAGGTCGCCGAGCGGGTGGCCGACGGAACCCGGGTCACGCCAGGGCAGTCGGTGCTGAGCATCGTCGCGCCGACGCGCGGGCTGCTCACCGCCGAACGCACCATGCTGAATCTGATGTGTCATCTGTCGGGCATCGCCACCGCGACCGCCGCCTGGGTGGACGCGGTCTCCGGTACCGAATGCCGGATC
Source organism: Nocardia cyriacigeorgica (assembly GCF_005863245.1). Classification (GTDB taxonomy): domain Bacteria; phylum Actinomycetota; class Actinomycetes; order Mycobacteriales; family Mycobacteriaceae; genus Nocardia; species Nocardia cyriacigeorgica_C. Next base: position 513,139 of record NZ_VBUT01000002.1, read on the forward strand.
CGTGACAGCCGAAAGACCCTGCCCGGCCTGCGGGCTTTGCAGAAGTACGCGGTGCGCGTCGGTGGCGGCGTCAACCACCGGATGGGTCTCGGCGATGCCGCCCTCATCAAGGACAATCATGTCGTCGCCGCCGGTTCGGTGGTCGAGGCGCTGCGCGCGGTGCGCGAACTCGCGCCCGATATCGAATGCGAGGTGGAGGTCGACAGCCTCGAACAGCTGGATGCCGTGCTCGCCGAGAACGTGGAACTGGTGCTGCTGGACAACTTCCCGCTCTGGCAGACGCAGGCCGCGGTGCAGCGCCGTAATACGAAGTCGCCTGGGACAAAACTGGAGTCGTCCGGCGGGCTCACCCTCGACGTTGCCGCCGATTATGCCCGCACCGGCGTCGATTACCTGGCCGTCGGCGCCCTGACGCACTCGGTGACCGTGCTGGATCTCGGCCTGGACATGTAGATCCCACGCCGGCCGGGTGCTGCGGGATCGGCACGCGGCGACGGTCAGCGTGTCGAGAGTGGCACGGGCGAAGAACAGGGCGGAGCGGGACAGGAAGATCGAACGATAGCGGCGAAACACCCGCTCCAACCCCGGTTCAGGCGGTCAGTTCCTTTTCGAGCGGGGTGCGAAAGCGCGGGACCGGTCGCACATCGCCGAACCAGGCGCCGATGCGTTCGGCTTCCGCGTCGATCATCGCGACGGCGTCGGATCCGACGTCCTCGAGCAGCCGCAGCGCGATCTCGCCGTCCTTGCGTTGCGCCCAGCCGCCGACGATGCGGCCGTCGCACCAGATGGTGGGTCCGATATTGCCGTTGCGGTCGAACAGGGCGGCGGCGTGATCGCCGAGATACCAGGCGCGTGACTGCCAGCCCATGGGTGTGGGGTCGAGGGCGGGTAGCAGCGCCACCCAGGGTTCGGGTTCGGGCACCGGGTCGAGGTCGTCGGTGAGGATCACGCCGGTGCCTTCGTCCAGTTCGACGTCGGTGATGTCGAGGCGGGCCAGGGTTTTGCGCACCTCGCCCAGCGTCCACCCGGTCCACCATTTGATATCGCTGACCGGCGCGGGCCCGAAGGCGCGCAACCACTGCCGGACCAGTTCGTCGCGGGCGTCGTCGGCGGGGATGACGGGCACGCCGCCGGGCAGCCACGATTCGATCGGCGACCAGGTGTACTGACTGCTGGACCAGCTGCCGTTCGGCCGCCCGCGCACGATGCGCCCCTCCGCGCCGAGCGTCACCAGCACCCAGGTGGTGATATTGGTCGGCCGCGAATACGCCTTGTCCGGTGCGGTATTGACCTGTGTGCGCAGCAGCGGCACGTCTTTGCTCAGTTGCGCACCGGTCGCGGCACCGCGCGCGAGTAGCGCCCGATGGGTCTGCTCCTCCACCTCCGCCCACCACGACCGCACATCGCCGTCGCCGATTCCGGCCTGCTCCAAGAACTTTCCGTAGGTGCGGCGCTGCTTCTCGGCCAGTGCGTCCGCGCACGAGGCCTGCAAGACCGGAACCAGTTCGATCGGCGCGACGAACATGGTGCGCCGCATCGCCAGCATGCGCAGCAGCGATCGCTGCTCGTACAGTGCGTGCTCGATATCGGCGGGGGCGATCCCGTCGCCGCGCGCGGCCAGCGACAGGAACACCGTCGCCGGATCGGTCGCGTGCAGCACCACCATCGACCGCGCGATCTCGGCGACGTCGGCGCTGCGCTGCTGGTAGGCCAGCCGGTGCCGAACCCCGAGCCGTGCGCGCCGCTGGGCGGTGGTGATCGAACGCATATGCGAATAGTAGCGGGTGGGGAGTGGCCGACGGTCCGGTCTCACCGTGACGAATGCGTCGTCCACCTCGAACGTCGGGTGCCGGTATGTGGCGGCCACGCCGGTGCGGCGCGCGGCCCGGGCGACGTGGCAGGGTCGGTCCGGTGTCCGATTTCCTGAGCGCATCAGATCTCGCCGCCCGCACCGCAGCCGCAGTCGACGCCGCCGTGGGAGCGGGGCGCGACCTCGGACTCACCGTGACCGACGCGCGGGTGCTGCACGATCTGTTCTCCGTTGTCGTCCACCTCGCGCCCGCGCCGGTCGTCGCGCGGATCCCGACAGTCGTACCTGGTATCGGCGGGCTCGACGCACTGGCACAGCGTCAGCGATCAGAACTCGACGTGACGCGGTGGCTCGCCGATCACGGTGTACCGGTGATCGCGCCCAGTTCGCTCGTCGCATCGGAACCCGTTCGGCGCGAAGGATTCTCGATGACGTTCTGGGAGTACATCGATGAAGACCCCGACGCCGAACCCGACTACGCGACGAACTCCGAACGCGTCGCCGACCTGCATGCCGCACTGCGCGCCTATCCGGGGCAGTTGTCGTTTCTGTCCGCGGCCGAACCTTGGTTCGTCACCGAAGCCCTCGCCGCACTCGGCGAACGCCCCGACCTGGTCGATGCGCCCGATCTGGACCGTGCGCGCCGCGAATGGTCCGTGCTCGAGCCACTGGTGCGTTCCCGCGCGGCGTTCGAGGCGGCTTTTCCCGGGATCGACCTCCAGCCCATCCACGGCGATTCGCCGCCCGAGAACTTCTTCGCCGGGGTGGACGGCGACCTCTTCTCCGACTTCGAACTGGTCACCCTCGGCCCGGTCGAATGGGATCTGGCCGCGCTCGGGCCCGATTTGGAAGCCGCATACGACCGGGGTGCGCGACGAAACGGTCTGCGCCCGCTGGACAGCGAGGTCATGAAGTTCGTGAATGCCATCGGCATGCTGCGGGTTGTTGCCTATCTCGCGCTCGCACCGCAACTTCCGGTGCTGGTGGAGGTCATGAAACCGGCCATCGATCAGTGGCGGGCGATGCCGTTCGCCGGTGGGCTCGCGCGCTGAGCGCTAGCGCTTGACTTGGAGTGCACTCCAGCTCATAGCCTTGTCGCACACGCTGCCCATCTGAGGAGATCATCGTATGGACCTCGGCTTTCACATCCCGAACTTCGACATCGACGGTGGTCCCGGCGCGATCGCCGGTGAACTGGCCAGGGTCGGCGCGGCCGTGGAGGAATCCGGCGCCACCTGGCTGTCGTTCATGGACCATTACTTCCAGATCCCGCCCACCGGCCTGCCCGCCGAGGCGAACATGCTCGAGGGGTACACCACCCTCGGCTACCTCGCCGCGCACACCTCGACCGTCGAACTCGGCTTGCTGGTCACCGGCGTCACCTACCGTCACCCCGGCCTGCTCGCCAAAATCGTCACCACTCTCGACGTGCTCTCCGGCGGCCGCGCCGCCCTCGGCCTCGGTGCGGCGTGGTTCGACCGCGAACACGAGGGCCTCGGGGTCCCGTTCCCCGGCATCTCGGAACGCTTCGAACGTCTCGAGGAGGCCTTGCAGATCTGCGCCCAGATGTGGGACCCGGCCAACAACGGCCCCTTCGCGGGCAAGCACTACCAGCTCGCCGAAACCCTCTGCGCCCCACAACCTCTGCACCAGCCCACCGTCCTCATCGGCGGCGGCGGCGAACGCAAAACCCTGCGCCTGGTCGCCCAGTACGGCGACGCCTGCAACCTCTTCGCCACCTCACCCGCCGAAGTAGCCCACAAACTCGACGTCCTGCGCCGCCACTGCGACACCGTCGGCCGCGACTACACCACCATCCGCAAAACCCTCACGGCCGACCGCACCTACGCCACCCCCGACACCCGCGACGAATTCGTCCGCACCATGGCCGAATACGCCGCCCTCGGCATCGACACCGTCATGGCCATCCCCCTCACCGGCTCCCCGGCCAAGTGGATCGACGGGTTGGCGCCAGTGGTGCCGCAGCTCGCCGAGCTGGGGTGAGGGGTGCCAGTTGCACAGCGCCCGATGCGAGGAATTGGGGCGCGGCGATCTACGCGAGTGAGTGCTCGGTTACCTCGGTGCTGAACCCCGTTCCGTTGATCTCCAAGTAGAGCTGGCGTTCGGTCACCGAGACGGTGGCGGTGGTGCGGCGGTCGAGGGTGGTGGCGGCGGATTCGATGAAGGGGCGGGCGAAGCTGTAGAGGGGGATGGACTCGGCGTGGTGGATGCGTTTGGCGGTGAGGGCTGCCAGGACTTTGGCGGGGTCGCGGTGGGTGTAGATGGCTACGCGGTCGGCGAGTTTGGCGGCGCGGTGGATGCGGTCGGCGTCGGGGGCGCCGACGTCGATCCAGGTGGTGAGACGGCCGGTGAGGTCGCGGATGAGGACGGGAGGTTCGTCGGTGGAGGAGACGCCGCCGTCGCTGAAGGTGATGCCTTCCTCGTACTCGAGGCAGTAGGCGAGGATGCGGGTGAGCATGTATTCGGCGGTCTCGGAGGGATGGCGCGCGACCCGCAACTCCAGGTCCTGGTAGACGCCGCGATCGACGTCGGCCAGCTGGATGGTGACGGTGTACAGGGTTGCGCTGAGAGCCATGGGGTGGAGCCTACGGTGGGCTCGGTGATGGTCGGCTGACCGGTTGCGGGCGGGGTGACAGGCGCGTCTGCCCGCAGTACTCACCCGAGGTGATAAGCCAACGTCACCGCAAGGTTCAGCGCCATGAACGTGAGGGCGCCGCCCGCTTTCCCGAGATCGCGGTCGTGCACGCGCAGGTGGGCGATGATCGCGCCGACGAAATGGACGACGAGCCCGGCGGCCGCGGCGACACCGACGACGGGCAGCGCGAATCCGGCGAGCACACCCAGCCCGCCGGCGGCGAACACCAGGCCGATCGGCCGCGTCCACGACAGCGGAACGTGCACCTGCTCGGCCGCCGCCACCGTGACCGGATGCCGAGTGAAGTTCATCCACGCCCCGCCCGCGCACAGCAGCGCGGTGAGCATGGTCGAGAGCACGTACAGCGCGAACATCGGTCGCCCTTCTTCCTACGATGGGATCTGCTTCCACCCTCGCGGCCACCGGTGTTGCCCGTCCAATACCTGCATCCATAACCTGATGGCATGGATGTCGACACCCGGCTGCTGCGCTACTTCGCGGCGGTCGCCGACGAGGGCAACCTCACCCGCGCGGCCGAACGGCTCTACGTGTCGCAGCCCTCGTTGACCAAACAGATCCGCCGCCTGGAGCAGCTGCTCGGTGTGACGCTGTTCGTGCGTTCGCGCGCCGGCATGGCCCTCACCGAGCCGGGCAAAGCGCTGGCCCGTTCGGTGCCGCCGCTGCTGACCGAGTGGCAGCACGCCGTCGCTGAGGTGAAAACAGCTGCGGCCGAACAGGATCGGGTGCTGCGGGTGGGATTTCTGGCCAGCGCGGCGAACGAAGCGACCCAGGACATCATCGCCGCGTTCAGGGAGCGGCGCCCTGGCTGGCGGGTGGAGATGCGGCAGAGTTCCTGGTGGGACCCGACCGCCGGGCTCGCCGACGCAGAAGTCGACGTCGCACTGCTGCGGGTGCCGTTCCCCGGCCAGCAGGCGTGGGGCGTCGAGGTGCTGCTGACCGAACCACGCGGGGTGATGCTGCCCAGCACGCATCGGCTCGCAGACGCGGAGACCATCGACTTCCCGCAACTATGGGATGAGCCGTTCATCGCCGCCCCGGATGCGACCGGCCCGTGGCGTGACTACTGGCTCGCCGTCGACGAACGCCACGGGCACCCGGTGCGCATCGGCGCCGTCACCGAGCACACCGACGAATGGCTCAGCGCGATCGCCAATGGTTACGGGGTCGCGCTCGCCCCGGAATCGGCCGGACGCTACTTCCAGCGACCGGGGGTGGTGTACCGCCCGGTGACTGGGATCGCGCCGACTCAGGTGGCGGTGGCCTGGGATCCGGCGACCGACGCCCCGGCGGTGCGTGATTTCGTCGCCAGTTGCCTGCGGTTTCGTCAGTAGCGGCGATCCGTGGCATCGCGCCGACCCGGGTGGCGGTGGCCTGGGATCCGGGTGTCCGACGCCCCGCCCGTGCCTGATTTCGCCAGCTGCCTGCGGTTCCGCCAGTAGGTGAGACGACCGAGGCAGAGTCTCGAGAATCCGCCTGGTGTGGCCGAGTGGCGCCCGTTGACAAAGCTCGTCGCTGGTTATCAGCGTTACGGCTTTCGAGTGCACGCGGGCGTCTATCACCGAACCGTGCTCATCCGGCACCACCCTGCGGGCGACCCGCGCACCCGAACATCGCGTGCTGCGCCGACGGCAGCATCCGCCAGAAGCGGCAGGATCTCACGCCCACACTCGGGCGCTGCGCGCGAAAGTGCTCACGCGGGCAGACCGGTCTCGCTAGGATTCCGCCCTATTGAGACGACCTGGTCTCACAGGGTGGCGCCGAGTGCTAGGCCCGCCACCACGGCTCGAACACCTAGGACATCCGATGCCCCGCACTCGCACCCGACTCGCCACCGCGTTCGCGCTATCCGTCCTGGCCTTGTCGCCGGCGGCGGTGCATGCGGCTCCGGAGGCGTCCGGTGGTGTGGAATACGTGGCGCTCGGTGACTCCGGTGCGGCGACGACGGGTGCGGTCGACATCGATCCGACGGCGCCGTTGACGTGCATCCGATCGAACTCGAACGCCCCGACGCTGGTGGCGCGGCGACTCGGCCTCGAACTGGACGATCGGACGTGCAGCAGCGCGAAGATCCCCGATTTGATGCGCTCGCAAGCCCCCGGTGTCGCACCGCAAGTGGAGGCGCTCGGCCCGAACACCCGGATCGTGACCCTGCACATCGGCGCCAACGACGCGAACATGACCAGGCACATCCTCGGCGGCTGCCACGCCGGCCTGGCGACCGGCGGCTGTGCTGCGGCCGCCGACCCGGCCTGGGACGCCGAGATCGACGCGATCGCCCCCGCGTATGCCGCTGCCCTGGACGAGATCTCGCGCCGGGCACCGCAGGCGACGATCTTCGTCGACGGCTGGCCGACCTACCTGGGCGAATCCAGCTGCCCGGCGATGCTGGGCCTGCGTGACGCCGACGCGCCCTACATCCAGTCGAAGTTCGCTCGGCTCAACACCGTCGTCGCGCGCGATGCCGCCGCGCACGGCGCGATCTACATCGACACGGTCGCCGCTTCCCCGCCCGCGGGCATGTGCGCGGATCCGGCGGTGCGCTGGTTCGATCCGGTCATTGCCGACCAGACCTTGCTCCCGTATCACCCGACGCTGGAAGGACACCGCGGTGTTGCCGCACTGATCGCTGCCGCCATCACCGATTCCGGTGTCCTGAATCGCTGAACCAACCCGATCGACTCGAAGGATCCTCGACGATGAGGCTGACCACCGCCCGCCGCGCTTTCCTGGCCGCCGCCACTCTCGCTCTGCTGGTTTCCGGCACCGGCGTTTCCACCGCCGCACCCGATCCGAGACTCTCGGTGCGGACCGTCGAAGAGGCGTTGACCTGCACCGGCGACCCGCGCACCGGACCCACGCCGCTGCTGCTGTTGCACGGCACCACCTCCTCGGCGGCGGCCAACTGGTCCTGGAACTGGGACCGCTACCTGGACGCACAGGGCTGGGCGCACTGCGATCTGCAATCGCCGGACAACGCCAACGGCGACATCCAGATCAACGGCGAGTACGTCGCCCGCGCGATCGGCATCCTGGCCGAGCGCGCGGGCCGCCCGATCTCGATCCTCGGCCACAGCCAGGGCGGGATGGTGGCCCGCTGGGCGTTCGCGTTCTGGCCCGAAACCCGCGACCTGGTCGACGATTACGTGGGGTTCTCCTCGTCGAACCACGGTTCCCGCAATCCGATCCAGGATTGCCGCAGCACCAAGGAATGTTCGGCGGCCAGGTGGCAGCAGACGGCCGGCTCGAATTTCCTCACCGCCCTCAACCGGCAGCCCGAGACCTTCCCGCAGATCGACTACACGGTGGTCGCCACCAACCTGGATGAAATCGTGGTGCCGCACACCTCGTCCTACCTCGCCGCCGGCCAGAACGTCACCAATGTGGCGGTGCAGGACCTGTGCCCGGGCAGGCTGGTCGAGCATTTCGGCATGGCCTACGACAACACGGCATTTCAGCTGGCGATCGATGCGTTCACCCATGCGGGCCCGGCGGTGCCGGAGCGAGCCGGCCGGTCGAGTTGCGGGCAGATGCTGATGCCCGGCGTCGACCCCGCCGCGTTCGCGCAGAACACCGCGATGGCGTTGAACGTGACGGTCCAGTCGTCGCTGGCGGCGCCGCGTCTCGGTGCGGAACCGCCGGTCATGCCCTACGCGCGCTGAGCAGGGCAGCGCGCATCCCCGGGCCTACATGTGCGGCCAGTCCGCCGGAACCATCCGCTTCGCCTGCACCAGACGGATTTTCGCCTGATGCCGGATCGGGCAGTTGGTGGTGAGGCAATGCCGATGCTTCTGCATCACCAGATGCGCGGTGGTCACGTCCATGACCGGCAGGCGGGCATGGCCGAGCAGCGGTTCCAGCATGGATTCGGTGATCATTCGAAGGTCTCCAGATTCTTCAGCGGCCAGCGGGCATAAACGTGGAACGGGTCCAGCGTGATCACATCGACCAGCTGCTCGAGCGCGCGGAACGCGTAATCGAGATGGACGAGCGAGGGCACGAACAGCGCTTCGGCGCGATAGCGGCGGATCGCGTCGGTGGTATCGGATTCCCAGAACGAGAGCCCGGGCCCGAACACGAGCAGCGGCTCATGCAGCCGGTAGCCGAGCCGAATAGCCAGCCGCCGCATACGCGTGTCGTCCCAGCGTGAGCAGGCCGGCGACTCGTCCCGAAACCGGATGAGCCCCAGCGCGACCGGTGTATCGTCGTCCACATCATCCTCACGATTCGTTGGGTGCCACCAGGGCCGGGGCGAGGGGCAATCGCCATCCGCAACCCGCGCTCCACGGCATCGTGCAGATGTCTGTTCCGGGGCTTTCGCAGGGGGCACATCCCCCGGAACAGCTGGCCCGGCCCTGGTGACCGGCGTCAGGAAAACACGGCTCTGCCAGCGGATTCCAGTTTTCGAGGGGTGTGCGAACGAGATTTCCGGGACCCCGAGAGGACGCTCCGTGGGCGGTGCCGAATCCCATCCACGAATCGACCGCGAATCCATCCACGAGGGGGAAGGCGAACGATGACCACCAAGCCGGTGCCGACCAACATCCCACGCAGGCAGCTCGGCCGGCAGCTACGGGAAATCCGCCAGGGTGCGGGACTTTCCATAGAACACCTCGCGCGGCTGTTGGGGCGCGGAGCGACGACAGTGCAGAGATTGGAGACCGGGACGGCTAACACGATCCGGATCAGTGATTTGGAAGGGATCTGCGAGCTGTGTAATGCGGACGACAAGCTGCCGGGACTCGTGCGCTTGGCGCAGGAAGCAGGGGAGCCTGATCAGGGCTGGTGGCACCAATACGCCGAGGTACTCAACGAGAACTTCGCGCCGTACCTCAGCTTGGAGTCGAACGCGACGAAGGTGACCCAGTATCAGTCTGGGCTGTGCCCTGGACTGTTGCAGATACCTGACTACACCCGTGCGTTGGGTCAGTTGGCGGATATACCGCCTGAGGAGATCGAGGATCAGGTCCAGATCCGCGCCAGGCGCCAACGATCGCTCCACCGGTCGCGGAGCCCGCTCACATGTGATCTCCTCATCGAGGAGTCAGTACTGCGGCGGGTAGTGGGCAGCCGGTCCGTGATGGCGAAGCAGGTCCAAGTGCTTGCGGATGTTCCTGTCAACGTTGAATTGCGTGTCCTCCCTGTCGGAGCGCCGTATCCGCATGGCAAGCACGTTGGTTCATTCCAGATTCTCGACCTGGTGGGTGAGCCGTCAGTGGTCCACCTCGAACAGCTGAGCTCGAGCATCTACTACGACCGGCCGCGAATGGTCCACGAGTATCGCCGAGCACACGAGGCGTTCAAACGAGTAGCGTTGTCGGTGCCGGACAGTAAGCGTTTGCTGAGGCAGATTGCGAGGGAGCACAAGTCGTGAACGTCGATCTATCGGGCGCTCGGTGGTTCAAATCCGTCCGAAGTGGAACGGGTGGCGAATGCGTCGAAGTAGCACACCTCCCCACCGCCCACGTCGCCGTCCGAGACTCCAAAAACCCCACCGGCCCAGCCCTCATCTTCACCCCCACCGCCTGGGACGCCTTCCTCACCCGAACCCGAGCCGCACGGATGGGGTGACGTCGCACAAGTTCGGTTGTGTCGCCCGGCGTGTTGTACGGCGTGTCGCTGTGCGAAGTTGCCGGAAAGTGTGCGACTTCGTCACCGAAATGATTGCGCCGCAGCTGATCGGATCGGGCCCGTAGATCTGTCGCGGGTTGTTCAGGGTCGACGGTCGTGCGGCCTCGAGCGGTGCCCCTCGCCGACGTGTGCCAGCACGCTGGGGGAGAGCCGGCCGACGATGGCGGGGGCCTGGTGGATGAGGGTGTCGTCGGTGAGGGCTTCGACCAAGAAGAGGGCGAAGTCCGTGCGGCGGGTGCGGTTGCTGGCGAGGATGGGGTCGCCGACGTGCGGACTCCAAACGGGCAGGCCTTGGCTTTCGCCTTCTTCGAGGTCGCTGGCGCGGACGAGGGTCCAGCGGCGGTCGCTGGCGTAGATGTGGCGGGCGGCCTCCACTTGGTCGTCGATTTCGACGGCGCGGACCAGGCGGGCCAGCCAGGTGGTGATCCGGACGACCGTCTTGAACTGCCAGGTGTAGGTGTCGTTGTCGTCGCGGGCGACGTGCCAGCCGCACGAGAAGATCAGGCGCGCATCGGGTTCGGCGTAGTCGAGGACGGCTCGAGCGGTACCCGAGGAGTACTGCTGGATGCCCCACGGCGCCAGCACCGTCAGCACGCCGTCGCATCCGGCGACCGCCTGCCGGATCACCTCGCGGTCGTTGGTGGGGCCGGCGACGATCGTGATCCGGTCGGCGACCTCGGCCAGTTTCGGCACGCTCTTCTCGCGGCAGACGCCGACGACTTCGTAGCCGCGGTCGAGGGCGTGCCGGACCATGTACTGCCCGAGTTTGCCCGAGGCGCCGACGATGCACACCTTCCGTATCTGGTCTGTGCTCATGTTCCCGCGCTCCTGACGTTGTGAACTTACGATGTAAGTCACGGTAGACTTACGGTGTAAGTGCGTCAAGGGTGGAGGAGTCGAATGGGCGAGCTGGGCACGCGCCGGCGCGGGCGAACGGACCGGGCGCCGCTGAGCAGGGAACGGGTGATCGCCGTCGCGGTACGGCTGGCCGACGAGAAGGGCGAGGCCGGCGTCACGATGCGTGCGGTCGCGGCGGGGCTGGGTGTGGAGGCGATGTCGCTGTACAACCATGTGGCCGGGCGCGAGGACATCCTCGACGGGATGGTCGACGCGGTGTTCGCCGAGATCGACCTGCCCGCCGCGAACTCGGATTGGAAGTCCGCGATGCGCGAGCGCGCCCACTCCACTCGCGCGGCGCTGCGTCGGCACCGCTGGGCCGTCGGCCTGATGGATTCGCGCAGCCACCCCGGCCCGGCCACCCTGCGCCACCATGACGCCGTGCTCGGCGTCCTGCGTGCCGCCGGCTTCTCGGTAGCGATGGCGGCGCATGCCTTTTCGGTGATCGACAGCTACCTTTACGGATTCGTGCTGCAAGAACTGAGCCTGCCGTTCACCGACCGCGCCGAACTCGACGACATCGCCACCGGCATCCTGTCCGACGCACCCGCTGACGACTACCCGCACCTGTCCGAACTCATCGCCGACCACGCCCTGCGACCGGACTACTCCTACGCCGACGAGTTCGAGTTCGGGCTCACACTGATCCTCGATGCGTTACAACCCGACGGGAGTAACCCGGGCTAGGCTCGGGTCACCATGCCCGATCTGTACGGAATCAATCACCTCACGCTGTCCACTACCGACCTCGACCGATTGGTGCGCTACTACACCGAATTGCTCGGAGCGCGGCTCGCTTTCGAGCGCGCGGCCACCGCCGGCGATCCACGGATCGCGGTTATCGATGTCGGGAGCGCCGATCACCTGATGATCGTCGAAACCGAGAGCGGCACGACGGCCGAGCTCGATCCGCTCGGCCGGGCAGGGTGGGGGCTGCGAGTGGGCGAATACGAGAGCTTGGTGCAGGTCCGGGAACGGCTCGTGGGTGCCGGGTGGCCGGTCGGGGAGATCGAAACCTTGCCGACGCAATGGACGATGACGGCGCGCGACCCGGATGGGCGGCCGGTGGATATCCGGGCCCATCGACCTCGCCCCGCAACGGCCTGATTCGCCGGGTCCGTCGCAGCCGATCGGATCCGCCGCGCCGTAGCCGCCGATCGGATCCGCCGATCGGATCCGCCGACGCACCCGTCGCGGCCGGCGTTCGGCACCGGCAGTGCGCGGGAAGTTCTCCCGCACAGCCGAATCCGACACCCCGCGTCGGGTGCCGGGCGTTGCGGCCCGCCCATGACACGATGCCTCGAATGAAGCGCGGGATAAGGGTTTCCGGGTGGGTGGCGGCGGTCGTGGCCGGGATGTGCCTGTCCGTCCTGGCCGTTCCGGGGGCGAATGCGGAGCCCGGATGCGTCGTGCGGGTGCGGCCGGTGGCTGTGGCGGTGGATGGGGAGACGGCGACCGGGAGGGTCTATGAGCCGACCGGATGCGCGGGGCCGAGCGGCGGGCTGGTGGTCGCGGCGCACGGGCACGACGGCTCTTTGGCCGACTTCGCCGGATACCTGACATCGATCGCGCAGCGGACCGCTACGCCGGTACTCGTCATGGATATGCGAAGCGACGCCAGCACGTGGCGCACCGGCGAATGGAATCTGTGGGCGGGTTGGCGGGATCTGGTCGCAGCGACGCAGTGGTACAAGAGCGAGCATCCGGGGACCGCGCGCACGGTGCTGTGGGGCTGGAGTCAGGGCGGCACCGTCAGCGGGCTGGCGGCCGCGCACGGCCCGCACGGACTGTTCGACTACTGGGTGGACAACTACGGTCCCGCCGACGTGTTCACCCGCTGGCTCGGCGCGGCCGGTGACCCGCGGATGCGCGCGCAGATCGAACGCGATGCCGGCGGCTGCCCGCCGGTGGCGTGCCCGCAGGCGTACGCCGACCGCTCGCCCGCGCTGCTGGCCGGGCGGATGGGAGTTCGCCGCGCGTTCCTGATCCACGGGACCGCCGACCCGGTGGTTCCGTACGCGGCGAGCGTGCAGATGCGGACGGCGCTGCTGGTGGCGGGTAAACCGACGTCGATGTACACCATCGTCACCGGCCGCGACCTGAACGGCGCCATCGTCCCCGGTGATCACAGCATCGGACCGGCGTTCTTCGAAGGCGGCTGCGTGGTCGAACGGCTGTTGCTGGGCACCGAACCCGTCGACGGCGGCGATCGCGAATACCTCGTCGATGTGGCGGCGGGTGTCGTCACCGCCCCTGCGGCGCCGGTCGACGCGAAATGTGCTGCGTGACCCCGGCCTACTCGACGGAGCAGGCCGGGCACGCGATACGAGCGAACCTCAGCGGTCGGCCGGCGGCTGCGGCGGGTGACCGTCGGGGCCGGTCGGCGGCGGGCACGGCCTGCCGTCGGCGCCGATCGGCGGCGGCAGCGGCTTGCCGTCGGGGCCGATCGGGGGCGGCAGCGGGCGGCCGTCGGGGCCCAGCGGCGGGGGCGGGCAGCCGTCACCCGGGACGCCTGCCAGCGTCACCGGCGCGGTGCCGGCGGGCGCGGCGATGGCCGACCCGGCGCCGATGACGCCGAATCCGGCGATCGCTGCGGCGACCAGGACGCTCGCGGTCCGAAGCCTCATAATGTGATCCTCACTCGAATGTGGTTGTCCTACAACGACTTGGACGCAGACGCGCGCGTCCGGTTCCCGACAGAAGGGCAATGTGACGGCAATCACTCTGCGGTCCCCGTGCTCATCGCTGACCGACCACCGCGCGGGACCGATGTCCACCGAGCCCGAGCGCACCGGAACACGTGCGGGCACGGTGTGGTTGTCCGAGACGACACGACAACGAATCGAGGACATCGATGAGCAAGCCCGCGGACCCGGCCTACCACTGGAACGGCGCAGAGATCGATCTGGACGCGTATCTGGCCAGGATCGGTTATGACGGCGAGCGCGCACCCACCGTCGCCGCGCTGCGGGCGCTGGTGGCCGCGCACACCACCTCGATCCCATTCGAGAACCTCGAGGCCGTCCTCGGCCGCCCGGTGCCGCTGGATGTGGAGTCGTTGCAGGACAAGCTGGTGCGGCGACGGCGCGGCGGATACTGCTACGAGAACGTCGGGCTGTTCGCGGCGGCACTGGAACGGCTCGGGTTCGGGGTCACCGGGCTCAGCGGCCGGGTGACGATGGGCTCGGGCGGGCTACGCCCGGCGACACACGCGCTACTACGCGTCATCACCGATGACGACGACCGGGTGTGGATCGTCGACGTCGGATTCGGCGCCGGGCCTGCCGAGCCGTACGAACTCGCCGACTCCGGCGGCGAATTCATCCTGGGTGAATGGAAGTACCGCCTCGAGCACGGCGCAGGCGAACTCGACAGCGATCTGTGGACGCTGCACCACTTCGCCCGCGACGGCTGGGTCGACCGCTACACCTTCACGCTGAACCCGCAGTACCGCATCGACTTCGAGGTCGGCAACCATTTCGTCTCGACCTCACCGCGCTCCCCGTTCACCCAGCGCCCCTTCGTGCAACGCTTCCACACCGGCGCCCACCACATCCTCGACGGCGCGACCTGGATCACCGAATACCCCGACGGCACCAGCGAAACCCGTGACATGGAACTCGCAGACTTGCCCACGGTGTTGACCGACGTCTTCGATATCGACCTCACCGAGGAAGACGCGAAAGCGGTGATCTCCGCGCCCTGGACCGCGCAGGAATGAGACGAACCGGTGACGATCGGCCCGCGCGGCACTCGGCGCGCCGGGTGACCGAGCGGCCGGTCGGATCGCATGCACCTCGCTACCCTCGGGCGGGTGCGCACCGATCGGAAAGTCTTCGTGGTACTGGCCGCCGTCGCATTGTTCGCCGCGGGGTGTTCGTCGGGGCCGGAACAGCCCGACACCGTGGCAGGTGAGTTCGCCGAGGCCCTGAACAGGGACGATCTGCCTGCGGCGGCCGCGCTGACCGATAATCCGGCGCAGGCGGGGGACGCGCTGCGGGGACTGTACGAGGGGCTGGGGTCGGAGGTCGTGTTCCGGGTCGAGAATGCCGATGACGACCGGTTCACCCTCGCCGCGACCTGGAAACTCGGCAAGGACGGCCAGCACGAGTGGACCTACACCACCACCGGCACGGCCGCCGAATCCGGTGACGACTGGACGATCCACTGGAACCCGGCGACCGTCGCGCCCGGTCTGGACAAGGGGCCGCTGAGCTACGCGCCGGTGTATCCGGAACCCGCGCGGGTGCTGGACGCCAGCGGCGGGGAACTCATGACCGAACAGGTGGTCACCCTGGTCGATGTCGCGCAGGGCGCCGACACCGCAGCGCTGGCCGCCGTGCTCGCCCCGGTGGCGCCCACCATCACCGCCGCATCGCTGGACGCCGATCTGGCGGCCGCGGAGGGCAAACCCATCACGCCGATCAGCTTGCGCGCCAGCGATATCGCACCGATTCAGGAGGCGCTGGCCGCCGTCCCCGGCGTCACCCTCGCACCGCAGACCCGGCTGCTGACCACCGATAAATCGCTGGCCGCGCCGACACTGTCCGGACTGAACGAACTGTGGCAGCAGCGCGCCGACGAGGCCGCGGGCTGGGCCGTGCGCGCCCGGACCCCGCAGGGCACCGAACGCATCGCGGGCCAGGACCCACAGCCGACCGCCGACATCACCACCACCCTCGACATCGACCTGCAACATGCCGCCGAGGACGCGCTGACACCGCTGACCCAACCGGCGGCGATCGTGGCACTGCAACCCTCGACCGGCAAGGTGGTGGCCGTCGCCCAGAACGAGGCCGCCGACGCGCAGGGCCCGATCGCGCTGACCGGGCTCTACCCACCCGGTTCGACCTTCAAGACGGTGACGGCCTCGGCGGCGCTCGCGGACGGCGCCGTCACCCCGGACACCGTGCTGCCCTGCCCGGGTGAGGCGAATATCGAAGGCCGCCGCATCCCCAACGACGACAGCTTCGACCTGGGCGAGGTGCCGCTGCACACCGCCTTCGCTCGCTCCTGCAACACCACCATGGCCAGGCTCGCGGTGAACCTGCCGCCGAACGCGCTCACCGATACCGCCGCACAACTGGGTCTCGGCATCGACTACGTCACTCCTGGCCTCACCACCGTCACCGGCTCGGTGCCGCCCGCGAACACCCCGGCCGAACGGGTCGAATCGAGTATCGGCCAGGGCACCGTCACCGCGTCGCCGTTCGGGATGGCCCTGGTCGCGGCCTCGCTCGCGCACGGAAGCCCGCCGGCGCCGATGCTGGTCGCCGGTGCGCCAGGCGTCGCGGACCGGACGCCGCAACCGCTGCCGGCGGGCGTGGCCGAGCAGGTGCGCACGATGATGCGCGAAACGATCACCGCGGGCACCGCCACCCAGCTCGCCGACATCCCCGGGCTGCTCGGCAAGACCGGGACCGCCGAATACGGCGACAACTCGAATGCCCACGGCTGGTTCGTCGGCATCGACGGCGACCTGGCATTCGCGGTGTTCGTGGCGGACGCGGGAAGTTCGGCGCCCGCCGTGGAGGCCGCGGGACGCATGCTGCGGGCGAGTCGCTGACCAGGGCCGAGCCGGTCGGCCTCGCGATCGGCGGCCCGCTCGTGCGGCTGTCCTGCGCCGCGCCGGGGACACCGTGGGCGCCGGGCACAGCGCCGTCCGGTGTGCGACCGGCCGGTCCGGGCGGCCACGAATGCGGTGGCGAACCGCGACGACGGCGGTGACCAGTGTGCGCATTCGCACGATGACGGCGACGCACGCCGGCGGATGACCGCGAACGCGGACGCCGACGGTCGCGTCGCCGCGCGGAGAACGCACGGCGCTCTCGGCGAGTCGCACGGCGTGTCGGCCCGAGTTCGGACCCGTCCGGCACGCCGCGCGCACCGTGCCCGCAGGTGGCGGGGTAGCGGCGGACGCCGAAGGCGGGTCGAGGGGTGTATCAGTGGCCGGTGCGGCCCGCACGCCCGCTACACTCGTCCCGAACGCGCGAGCGGTCAGTTACGCGATTTGTCACATTTCGAGAAGGTTCGGAGTAGGCGCCATCGATACCGGTCAGTTGATCGCGGAGCATTACCGCCTGGTCGAGCGGATTGGTAGCGGCGGCACAGGCGTAGTTTGGCGTGCCATCGACGAGCGCTTGCAGCGATCGGTCGCGGTCAAGCAGATCCACATCAAACCCAGTCTGCCCGAGGCGGAACGCGATGTGCTGCGGCAACGGGCCATCCGGGAAGCGCGCAACGCCGCGCGGTTCCAGCATCCGAACGCGATCGTCGTCTTCGACATCACCGAACACAACGGCGACCCGTGCCTGGTGATGGAATACCTGAAATCGCGCAGCCTCGCGCAGGTGCTCTCGGCGCAGGGCGCGGTGCCGTTGAACCAGGTCGCGCGCATCGGTGAACAGGTCGCCTCGGCGCTGATCGCGGCGCATCAGGCCGGAATCGTGCACCGCGACGTCAAACCCGGCAATGTGCTGCTCGACGACCACGGCACCGTGAAGATCACCGACTTCGGCATCTCCCGCGCCGCAGGCGATGTGACGCTCACCGAAACCGGCCTGATCTGCGGTACCGCCGCCTATCTCGCGCCGGAGGTGGCGCGCGGCGCCGACCCGACACCCGCCGCCGATGTTTTCGCCCTCGGCGCCACCCTCTTTCACGCCCTCGAAGGCGAACCGCCTTACGGCGCAAGCTCGAATCCGCTGGCGGTGCTGTACGCGGCGGCCAACGGTCAGGTCAGCGAGCCGCGCAATGCCGGTCCCGCAACCGATTTCCTGCTCCAGCTGCTGAGCCCGCAGCCCGAGGACCGCCCGACCATGCGGATGGCGCGCGATCAGCTCGCGGCCTTCGCCGACGCCGGTGAGGACGCGGTGCCCGCCGGATTCGTCCCGGCCAGTGAGGCATACGGGCGGCGCAACGGCGACGGCGCCACCGAAGTGGTCGCCACCCGCGCCCTGCGTTCGCGGGCCGCGGCCGCGGGGCCGGCCACCGAACGTCAGCCCGCGCCGCGGCGCAGTTCGGTCGCGGTGGATACCGCCGCGCATCGTCCGGTGGCGCCCGCCCGCGAGCATCCCGACACCGCGGCCCATCCGCGCACCACCACCCAGCCACGCACCACCTCACCGGCCGCGGGCAAACGGCGCGCCGTGCTCATCGGCGCACTCGTGGGTGCGGTCGTTGCGGTGTCGGCGCTGCTGGTGAGCGCGTTCAACAGTGCCGACGACAACTCCTCGCCGCAGGCCTCGGCCTCGTCGGCGGCCACCGCGCCCTCCGGCGACGCGAGCACCTCGGCGGCGGTGCCGCTGCTCGGGCAGACGCCGAGCGTCGGCGGCAAGGTCACCGATATCGGTGCCGCAGGGCAGCTGGTGGAGCGGTTCTACAGCGATCCGGAGAGCTCCTGGTCGCTGCTGACGCCCGCCGCCCAGAAGGTCTACACCGACCAGCAGGGCTTCCGGCAGTACTGGAGCGCCGACGACCGCACCATCCAGAGCTTCGGCCGCATCTACGCCCCCAACGGCGTCAACTCCGACGGCTCGGTCGACATGCGCGTCACCGGACTCACCTACGGCGGGCAGAGCAAGAACCCCGACCTGCGCATCATCGACGCGGGTGGGGGACGGTTGCTGATCGACAGCGACACCCGGTAGGGAGGTCGCACCTCCGGCGCGCCGCGTCGGCGCAGTGTGCCCGCGTAACCCCTTCGGTGGATGGCTGCCCGTCGACAGTCAGGCCCGTTGGGTTCGTCACGCACTTCCCGTGGCACGGCGTGAGCCTGCGGAACCCGCTCGACGGACCGGAAACCCGCTCAGCGCCCGCGCAACCCTTCCGCCGCCCGGTCTCGCGGGGATAGGCTCGCGCGCATGAGTATTCGGGGGATGGTCGCTGCGGAGCGTGCGCAGCTGATCGAGATGCGGGATCTGTCCGAGGCCGAATGGGAGACGCCGTCGCTGTGTGCGGGGTGGCGGGTGCGCGATGTGGCCGGGCATCTGATGTACGACACCTACTCGCCGCTCGCTTACGGGGCGGTGACGGCGAAGCGCCTGGGCTCGGTGGACAAGACCAACGACGCGATCGTCAGGGCGTCGGCGCGGCTGTCCACCGGCGAACTCGTGGACGCGCTCGAGCACCGGGCCGGTCGGCTGTCGCGATTCGCGCCGCGGCTGCTGCTGGCCGACCTCATGGTGCATCAGCAGGACATGCGGCGCCCGCTCGGCCGCGTCCGCGACATCCCCGAGGAGCGGCTCGTCATGCTCCTGAACCATCCCGACCCGTTCGCCAGGCCCGGTCGTCGCACCAAGGGCCTGCGATTCGTCGCCACCGACGTGTCGTGGTCCTCCGGTGACGGGCCGGAGGTGCGCGGTCCGGGCGAGGCGCTGGCACTGGCTATGGTCGGCCGCACCGCCGCCCTCGACGACCTCACCGGCGACGGGCTCGCCGAACTGCGCCGCCGCTGCGCCTGAGCAGGCCGATAAGGCGCCCGGGCGCCCGCGCGCGCCCGCGCGTGGCAGACCGCACGCATAACCGGTGGCGTCCGCCCATTAGGCTGGTAGACGCAACTTTCCCGTTGCGAACCCGCTGGAGACAAGGATCGACACCGATATGACATCCCGCATCGAGCTCGCCCGCGTCGATTTGCGCGGTCGTACTCCCTCCGCTGCCGAGCTGCGCACCGCGCTGCCGCGCGGGGGAGTCGACGTGGACTCGGTGCTGCATCAGGTGCGGCCGGTGGTCGAGGCGATCCGCGACCGTGGCGTGGCCGCGGCGCAGGAATTCAGCGAGAAGTTCGACGGCGTCGTCCCGCCCGCGGTCCGGGTGCCCGAGGCGGAGCTGAGCGCCGCGCTGGACAACCTCGACCCGGCTGTTCGGGCCGCGCTCGAGGTCGCCATCGAACGCACCAGGACCGTGCACGCCGATCAGCGGCGCACCGACACCGTCACCGAGGTGGTGCCCGGCGGCACCGTCACCGAGCGGTGGGTTCCGGTGGAACGGGTCGGGCTGTATGTGCCGGGCGGCAATGCCGTCTACCCGTCCAGCGTCGTAATGAACGTGGTCCCGGCGCAGGCCGCGGGCGTGGAATCGCTGGTCGTGGCTTCGCCGCCGCAGGCACAGTTCGGCGGACTGCCGCATCCGACCATCCTGGCGGCGGCCCGGCTGCTCGGCGTCGACGAGGTGTGGGCGGTCGGCGGCGCGCAGGCCGTGGCCTTGCTGACCTACGGCGGCACCGACACCACCGGCGAGCAGCTCGCACCGGTCGACATGATCACCGGTCCCGGCAATATCTTCGTCACCGCCGCCAAGCGGCTGTGCCGCGGCCTGGTGGGCATCGACGCCGAAGCGGGCCCCACCGAGATCGCCATCCTCGCCGACGCCACCGCCGACCCGGCGCATGTGGCCGCGGATCTGATCAGCCAGGCCGAACACGATGTGCTCGCCGCCAGCGTGCTGGTCACCGACAGCGTCGCACTCGCCGACGCCGTCGATGCCGCGCTCACCGCGCAGCTGACGGTGGTCAAGCACGCGCACCGGGTCACCGAGGCGCTCACCGGCACCCAGTCCGGCGCGGTGCTGGTCGACGATATCGAGCAGGGCCTGCGCGTGGTCAACGCCTACGCCGCCGAACACCTCGAGATCCAGACCGCCGACGCCCCCGCCGTCGCCGCGCGGGTACGCAGCGCGGGCGCGGTGTTCGTCGGCGCGTACGCCCCGGTCAGCCTGGGTGATTACTGCGCCGGCTCCAACCACGTGCTGCCCACGGCGGGCTGCGCACGGCACTCCTCGGGCCTGAGCGTGCAGACGTTCCTGCGCGGCATCCACGTCGTGGAGTACACCGAGGCGGCGTTGAAGGACGTCGCCGGTCACGTGGTGGCACTCGCCAACGCCGAGGATCTGCCCGCGCACGGCCAGGCCGTGCGGGCGCGGTTCGAGGCCCTGTCGTGAGCGCGGTGCCCGGTGCGCGCATCGGACTGGCGGATCTGCCGCTGCGGGAGAACCTGCGCGGCAAAAGCCCCTACGGCGCGCCGCAGCTGACGGTGCCGGTGCAGCTCAACACCAACGAGAACCCGCACCCACCCAGCCGCGCCCTCATCGACGACGTCGCCGAAGCGATTCGCGCCGCCGCCGCCGACCTGCACCGCTACCCCGACCGCGACGCCGTCGCCCTGCGCACCGACCTGGCCGCCTACCTGACCAGGCAGACCGGCATCGCGGTCGATGCGAGCAATGTGTGGGCGGCCAACGGCTCCAACGAGATCCTGCAACAGCTGTTGCAGGCCTTCGGCGGGCCGGGACGCAGCGCCCTCGGTTTCGTGCCGTCGTATTCGATGCACCCGATCATCTCCGAGGGCATCGACACCGAATGGATCGAAGCGCGGCGTGCCGCGGACTTCTCCCTCGATATCGACGCCGCGCTGGCCGCCATCGCCGAGCGCGGGCCCGACGTGGTGTTCGTGACCAGCCCGAACAACCCTACCGGGCACAGCGTGCCGTCGGCGGAGCTGGCGCGGATCCTGGACGCGGCACCCGGCATCGTCATCGTGGACGAGGCCTATGGCGAGTTCTCCGCCCAGCCCAGCGCCATCGGGCTGATCGACGACTACCCCACCAAGCTCGTGGTCAGCCGCACCATGAGCAAGGCCTTCGCCTTCGCCGGCGGACGGCTGGGCTATCTGGTGGCCGCGCCCGCGGTGATCGACGCGCTGCTGCTGGTGCGGTTGCCCTACCACCTGTCGGTGGTCACCCAGGCCGCCGCGCGCGCGGCCCTGCGCCACGCCGACGAAACCCTCGGCAGCGTCGCGGAATTGGCCGCCCAGCGCGACCGGGTGGCCGCCGAACTGGCCGCGCTCGGCTTCGAGGTGGTGCCCAGCGACGCCAACTTCCTGCTGTTCGGGCGCTTCGCCGACGCACCACGCGCCTGGCAGCACTACCTGGACGAGGGTGTGCTCATCCGCGACGTCGGCATCCCCGGCTTCCTGCGCACCACCATCGGCCTGGCCGCCGAGAACGACGAATTCCTGCGGGTCAGCGCGAAACTGGCCGGCACCGAACTGACCACCGGGTCCGCCCGATGAGTACGGAAGCGAGCATGAACCGAACCGCGCGGGTGGAGCGCACCACCAAGGAGTCGAGCATCGTCGTCGAGCTGAACCTCGACGGCACCGGCCACACCGACATCTCCACCGGTGTCCCGTTCTACGACCACATGCTGACCGCGCTCGGCGCGCACGCCAGCTTCGACCTGACCGTGCGCGCGGACGGTGACATCGAGATCGAGGCCCACCACACCGTGGAGGACACCGCGATCGTGTTCGGGCAAGCCCTCGGCCAGGCGCTCGGCGACAAGAAGGGCATCCGCCGCTTCGGCGACGCCTACATCCCGATGGACGAAACCCTCGCCCACGCCGCCGTCGACGTCTCCGGGCGGCCCTACTGCGTACACGTCGGCGAGCCCGACCACCTGCTGCACGCGGTGATCCCGGGATCGCCGGTGCGCGGGCGCGGCGAGCCGGGCGCGCCCTATTCGACGGTGCTCAACCGGCACGTCTTCGAATCCATCGCGCTCAACGCGCGCATCGCCCTGCACGTGCGGGTGCTGTACGGGCGCGACCAGCACCATGTCACCGAGGCCGAATTCAAGGCGGTGGCGCGGGCTCTGCGCGCCGCCGTCGAACCCGATCCGCGGGTCAGCGGCGTCCCGTCGACGAAGGGGGCGCTGTGACAACCTCGGTGGTGTTGCTGGATTACGGCTCCGGCAATCTGCATTCGGCCGAACGCGCGCTGGTGCGGGCCGGCGCCCAGGTGGAGGTGACCGCCGACCCGAAGGCCGCACTGGCCGCCGACGGCCTGGTGGTGCCCGGCGTCGGCGCGTTCGCGGCCTGCATGGCCGGGCTGCGCGCGGTGCGCGGGGAACGCATCATCGGCCAGCGCCTGGCCGGAGGACGGCCGGTGCTCGGCATCTGCGTCGGCATGCAGATCATGTTCGACCGCGGCGTGGAGTTCGATGTGGAGACCGAGGGCTGCGGCGAATGGCCCGGCACGGTCGCCCGCCTCGACGCCCCCGTGCTCCCGCATATGGGCTGGAACACCGTCGAGGCTCCCGCCGACAGCGTGCTGTTCGCCGGCATGGACGCCGACACCCGCTTCTACTTCGTGCACTCCTACGCTGCCCAGCAGTGGGACCTGCCGCCGGGCGATCACATCGCCGCACCCAAGCTGACGTGGGCCGAACACGGGACCAAGTTCCTCGCCGCGGTGGAGAACGGCGCGTTGTCGGCGACGCAGTTCCATCCGGAGAAGTCCGGGGATGCGGGGGCGCATCTGCTGCGGAACTGGGTGCAGTCGCTGTAGGTCGACGGGGGACCGACCGGTTCTTGATGCGGTCGGCGATCCCGCGGTCCCGGTCCTCGGCGGTCCTCGAGCGTCCACTGTGGATGGCGGGTAGCGGCGGGTGCGCCATGGCCTCGACAGCCGAGCCCCCGTCGAGTTCTGGCGGCGGTCCTCGGATATGTCGGCGATGATGCCAGGCTCGCGGGCGCGCGGTGGCGCCATAGGGACCAGAGTCGGGGACAACCCTGAGCCGGGCGCGGGGAATCCCAGGGGCGCTCCCGGATTCGGTTGCCCGGCCAACCGATCTAGCGTGAGTGCCATGAGGCCCGTCACAGCAGCGTCGGCCATGATCGGGGCGTACGCGGTCGTCGCGAGTTTCGCGTTCGCGACCACCGTGGTCGAGACAGTCCTGTTGTACCCGAACATCTTTCGTGATGTGCCGCAGTCGCTGGCGCAGACCGAGGAGTTCATGAGTGTCGTCGCCGTCGGCGACGTGATGCGGCCGATGGGCGGCGTACTGACCCTGACGGCACTGATCGCGTGCGCCGTCGCGGTGCGCTACCGCCTCGCCCGCGGCTGGATGGTCGCGTCGCTGGCATCGCTGATCAGCGGGCAGTTCCTGCTGTCGGTGCTGTACCAGTGGCCGCGGGCGTCGATCCTGTTCGACGACCGCGACCAGCACACCCTCGCCGAGATCGAGCAGGCGGCGACGGAATTCCTGATCGGGCAGGGCTTCCGGATCCTCGCGGCCGGAATCACCGCGGTCTGTGCGGTCGTCGCGGCACTGCTGTGCTACCGGGCGCGGGTGCTCGCTACGGCAGCCGACGACATCGTGGCCGCGCTGTAATCGATGCCGGGGCCGTGTCGCCCCTGCTGCCCGCGCCGGGGCCGTGTCGCTCCCGGTGCCGGTGCATGGGCCTGTGTCGCGGGTGCTGATTGCCACGCGAGGGACACCGCTCGCGCGGGTGTGCCCGCTATCCGACGCGAAGGGGCGGGTGCGCCACTGTGACGACCGATCACGGCGCCGTGCCGGCAGCGGCCCGGGTGCGGGCAAGGGACACGCCGCCGAGCGCCGCGCCGATGAGACCGAGCGCGATGGCGATCCAGGCCCCGACGATGCCGTTGCCGGTGCCGGGACCGCCGTTCGCGGTGACGGCGAACCAGGCGCCCGCCGGCACGGCGATCGTTCCCGTCGTCAGTGCGACGGTGCCTGCTCGGTTCCCGGCCTTGCCGCGCCGTGCGCGGGCCAGCGCCAGGCTGCCCGCGATGACGCCGACCAACCCGACCAGCGCGGTCAGCGTGGGGCCCAGCCGCCCGGAGGTCATCCCGGTCGGCGCGGCGACGTGGTGTACCGCGGCCGCCGCGGGCGCGACAGCGAACACGGTGAACACCACGGCTGCCGCGGATACGAGCAGAGCTCGAACAGACGTGAGTGGTGGCAGAGCGGGAGCCGACGTGGGTGCGGGCAGAGCGCGAGCTGACCTGAGTGCGGGCACAGTACGAACAGACATGAGTGGCTCCTTCGACGATCCTCGAGTTCCGATCATGCGTCTCGCCGCCACGGCCGAACATCGTGCGGGAGCAGGCAATTCACCATGCGCGAACGGCAGTAGGCGAGTACCGCGAGGGCGGTGCGGCGCCGATGATCTACTGCGTCCGCAGTAGTGCGGAATCACCCGAGTAGCGGATTTGCCGCCGCGCATGGCCCGCTAGGGTTCATCCATGACCAGGGGATTGCTGGGTGACGCGGTGATCGCCGCCGCGGTGGCGGTGATCCTGGTCGTCGGCGGGCTGTCCGGCCAGCAGCCCGGCGGCGCGCTCGTTCCGCTGGGCTATCTCTTGCTGGCGGGTAGCGGCCTGGCGCTGGCCGCGAGCCGGCGGTCGCCGGTGGCGGTGCTGGCCGTGACCGGGCTGTGCGCTCTCGGATACCGCGCCATCGCCTTCGAGATACCCGCGGTGGCGTTCCTGTTCGCGGTCTACGCCGCGATGCGGGCCGGGCACCGCGCGCTCACCGTGGCCGCGTCGCTACTGCTGCTCATCGCGTTCCAGGTCGCGGCCCTGGTCGAGTTGCGCGATGTCGGCGCCGCGTTCGCGCAGGCCCGCGGCGCGCTCGAACTGGCCTGGCTGCTCGCGGCGGGCGCCGCCGGGGAAGCGTTGCGGCAAGCCGAGCGGCGCGCTGACGAGGCCGAACGCACCCGCGAGCAGGCCGCGCGCCGCCGCGCCGACGAGGAGCGCCTGCACATCGCGCGCGAACTGCACGATTCGCTCACCCACCAGATCTCGGTCATCAAGGTGCAATCCGAGGCCGCGGTGCACGTCGCCCGCAAACACGGTGAGGACGTTCCGCAGGCACTGCTGGCGATCCGGGACGCGGGGCGGGAAGCGGCCAGGGAATTGCGGGCGACCCTCGAGGCGCTGCGCGATGACGGCACAGCCCCGCCGCACGGTCTCGCCGAAGTGCCTGATCTGATATACAAGGCGCGCACGAGCGGACTGGTCGTGACGCTCACCGTCGACGGTGAACGCCACGACCTGCCCGCCGCGGTCGACCGGACCGGCTACCGGATCGTGCAGGAGTCGCTGACCAATGTCGCCCGCCATGCCGCCGCGGACACGGTGTCGGTGCGTATCGACTACCGGCCCGACGCCCTCGTCATCCGGGTCGATGACGACGGCACCGCGGTTCCCGGCAGCAGTCCGGTCCCCGGCGTCGGACTGCTCGGGATGCGTGAACGAATCACCGCCCTCGGCGGACGCCTGCGCGCCGCGCCACGCGACGACGGCGGATTCTCCGTGTGCGCCGAACTCCCGGTGGAGCGACCATGATCCGGGTCCTGCTGGTCGACGATCAGCCGCTCATCCGCAGCGGATTCCGTGCGCTGCTCGACCTCGAGGACGATATCGA
This sequence comes from Nocardia cyriacigeorgica, assembly GCF_005863245.1. Lineage (GTDB taxonomy): Bacteria > Actinomycetota > Actinomycetes > Mycobacteriales > Mycobacteriaceae > Nocardia > Nocardia cyriacigeorgica_C. Next base: position 539,380 of record NZ_VBUT01000002.1, read on the forward strand.
GGTGGTCGCCGAGGCCGGCGACGGGAGCGCGGGACTGGCGCTGGCTCGCCGGCATCGACCCGACATCGCGCTGATCGATATCCAGATGCCGGTCCTCGACGGCATCGAGGCGACCAGGCGCATCGCGGCGGACCCGGAGCTGGCCGGGGTGCACGTCGTCATCCTGACCAACTACGGCCTCGACGAGTACGTCTTCCAGGCGTTGCGAGCCGGGGCCGCCGGATTCCTGGTCAAGGACATCGAACCAGAGGACTTCCTGCACGCGGTGCGGGTCGCCGCCCGCGGTGATGCGCTGCTGGCGCCCTCGATCACCCGACGATTGATCGACCGCTACGTGGCCGGCGGCCCGGTCCGGCCCGTCACCGCCGGGCTGGACGAACTGACCCAGCGAGAACGCGAAGCCGTCGTGCTTGTCGCACGGGGACTGTCCAATCAACAGATCGCCGAGCGCCTGGTGATCAGCCCGCTGACCGCGAAAACCCACATCAATCGGGCGATGATGAAACTGCGCGCCCGCGACCGCGCCCAGCTGGTGATCCTGGCCTACGAATCCGGCCTGGTCGCGCCGCACAGGGGGGACGGGCAAGGCTGACTCCGGCTCCGGGCCGCGCGACCCGGATTCGACGCGGGCAGCGCAGCGCCACACGGGCATCGTCACCGCAGGCCCGGGGCATGGTTGCCGGAGGTGAGCTACTAGGCTGTACGGAGTGAGTCTTGTGCTGCTGCCCGCCGTCGATGTCGCCAATGGAGAGGCCGTGCGCCTGGTACAGGGGGAGGCCGGGAGCGAGACCAGCTACGGTTCGCCCCGTGAGGCTGCGCTCGCCTGGCAGGACGCCGGCGCCGAATGGGTGCATCTGGTGGATCTGGACGCGGCCTTCGGACGCGGCTCCAATCGGGAACTGCTGGCCGAGGTGGTCGGCGAACTCGATGTGAAGGTGGAGCTGTCCGGCGGCATCCGCGACGACGAATCGCTGAAGGCCGCGATGGCCACCGGCTGCGCGCGAGTCAACCTCGGCACCGCCGCGCTGGAAGACCCGGTGTGGTGTGCTCGCGCGATCGCCGAATACGGCGAGCGGGTCGCGGTCGGGCTGGATGTGCGGATCATCGACGGTGAGTACCGGCTGCGCGGGCGCGGCTGGGTCAGCGACGGCGGCGACCTGTGGGAGGTGCTCGAGCGGCTGGAACGCGACGGCTGCTCGCGCTACGTCGTCACCGATGTCACCAAGGACGGCACGCTGACCGGCCCCAACCTGGATCTGCTGCGCGAGGTGTGCGCCGCCACCGACGCCCCGGTCATCGCCTCCGGCGGGGTGTCGACCATCGATGATCTGATCGCTATCGCCGAGCTGGTGCCGGACGGGGTGGAGGGCTCGATCGTCGGCAAGGCGCTCTACGCGGGCCGGTTCACGCTGCCCGAGGCGCTCGCCGCGGTGCGCTGACCCCACCGACATGACCGTCCCGAATCCCGATCCCGCCACACTGCTGCCCATCGCCGCCGAGGTGCTCGACGCGGCCGCGGTGCGTTTCGTCGACGGCCTCGGCGCGCCGAGCGCGGTCGACAAGGGCCACAACGATTTCGCCACCGAACTCGATCTGGAACTGGAACGCACCATCTCCGCGCGGCTGCATCAGCTCACCGGAATCGAGGTGCACGGCGAGGAATTCGGTGGCCCGCAGCTGACCAGCGGCACCGCGTGGGTGCTCGACCCCATCGACGGCACCTTCAATTACTCGTCCGGGCATCCGCTCTCGGGCATGCTGCTGGCGCTGGTCCGGGACGGGGAACCGGTGCTGGGCCTGACCTGGCTGCCGGTGCTCGGGCGCCGCTACGCCGCCGTCGTCGGCGGCCCGGTGCTGCTCGACGGCGTGCCGCTGCCGCCGCTGCCGACCGGAACCCTGGCCGAGGCGATGATCGGTTTCGGCGCGTTCAACCTCGATTCGCGCGGGCGCATCCCCGGCCGCTTCCGGTTCGATCTGCTCGGCGCGCTGAGCAGGCTGTCGTCGCGGGTGCGGATGCACGGCTCCACCGGCATCGACCTGGCCTTCACCGCCTCCGGTGCGCTGGGCGGGGCCATCGTGTTCGGTCATCACCCGTGGGACAACGCGGCCGGGGTGGCGCTGGTGCGCGCGGCCGGGGGAGTGGTGACCGATCTGGCCGGTGAACCGTGGCATATCGAATCGGGTTCGGTGCTGGCCGCCGCGCCGGGCGTGCACAGCGAACTGCTGGAGATGATCGGTTCGGTGTCGGCGGACAAAGACATCGCCGCGGCCGGTCCCGGCCGAGAAGGATGAGGCCATGACTGTCGCTGTACGCGTGATTCCCTGCCTGGACGTGGACGCGGGCCGGGTGGTCAAGGGCGTCAAGTTCCAGAACCTGCGTGATGCGGGCGATCCGGTGGAGTTGGCCGCCCTCTACGACGCCCAGGGCGCCGACGAGCTGACCTTCCTCGACGTCAGCGCGTCCTCCGCGGATCGCGGCACCATGATCGACGTGGTCACCCGCACCGCCGAGCAGATCTTCATTCCGCTCACCGTCGGCGGCGGCGTGCGCACCGTCGACGATGTGGACCGGCTGCTGCGCGCGGGCGCGGACAAGGTGTCGGTGAATACCGCGGCCATCGCCAGGCCGGAGGTGCTGCGGGAGATGTCGCAGCGGTTCGGTTCGCAGTGCATCGTGCTGTCGGTCGATGCCCGCACGGTGCCGGACGGTCAGCCCGATACGCCGTCGGGGTGGGAGGTCACCACCCACGGCGGCAAACGCGGCACCGGGATCGACGCGGTCGAGTGGGCGGTGCGCGGCGCCGAACTCGGCGTGGGCGAGATCCTGCTCAACTCGATGGACGCCGACGGCACCAAGGCCGGTTTCGACCTGCCGATGATCCGCGCCGTGCGCGCGGCGGTCTCGATCCCCGTGATCGCCAGCGGCGGCGCGGGCGCGGTCGAGCACTTCGTGCCCGCGGTGGAGGCGGGCGCGGACGCGGTGCTGGCGGCGAGCGTGTTCCACTTCGGCGATCTGAGCATTCCGCAGGTCAAGGACGCGATGCGCAAGGCCGATATCGTCGTCCGGTAGGGCGCGAGCCGCACCAAGGGTGGGGTGTCACCCACCCTGCGGGTGCGGGGGCCGATCCCTGAGGGCGCTGTCCGGGCAGCGGTGCGTCGGTGAGAGTGATAACTCCCACCTCCCACCGCGAAGGATCAGCCCGTGCACGACAGTTTTGTGCAGCACGTCAGGCAGCAGGTCGCCGAGTACGGCAATACCAGGACATACACCTACCTTCATGAGGACGGCCGTGCGCTGCGCGAGGAGATCGCCGGGTATCGCGATCTGGACCGCGACGCCCGGGCGATAGCGGTCTGGCTGGCCGCGCAGCCGGAGTCGGCGCGGCCGGTGGTGTTGCTCCACGTCGACGCGCTGGCGTTCCTGCGGGCGTTTCTCGGCTGCCTGTACGCCGGTGTGATCGCGGTCCCGGCGCCGGTTCCGCACGATGAACGCAGTGCCCGGCGGGTCGCCGGTGTGATCGCCGACTGCGGTGCCGGACTGGTGCTCACTACGCCCGACCTCGAGCCGCTGATCGCCGCCGCCGCGCCCGCGGCCCGGGTCGCGGCCGCCGGCGGCACGCTCGGCGATCCCGACGCATGGCAGCTGCCGGAGATCGACCGGGACACGGTCGCGTTCCTCCAGTACACTTCGGGCTCGACGGGCGACCCGAAGGGCGTCGTGGTCACCCACGGCAATCTGCTGCACAACGAGGCGGCGATCGCGGCACTGGGCATCGACGACTCGATGACAGCCGTCAGCTGGATCCCGCACTTCCACGATATGGGCCTGATCGGCATGCTGCTCGGCGCGATCCACGCCGGGGCGAACCTGGTGTTCATGGCGCCGATGACGTTCCTCAAGCGGCCGGTGCGCTGGCTGCACGCCATCGACAAGTATCGGGCAACCGCCACGGCCGCACCGAATTTCGCCTACGAGCTGATCAGCCGCCGGGTGACCGACGAGCAGCTGGCCGAGCTGGATCTGTCCAGCCTGGAGATCGCGCTGTGCGGTGCGGAGCCGGTGCGCGCACGCACCATGGCGGCCGTGCGGGAACGGTTCGCGCCCGCGGGCTGGCGGGCGACCGCGTTCCGACCCGCCTACGGCTTGGCCGAGGTGACGTTGCTGGCCAGTGCCGCACGCGAGCCGTCCGTACCGGGTTCCTTCCACACCGGCGCCGACGCGCCCCTGGTCGGCTGCGGACAGCCGGCGCGTGGGCTCGACATCCGCATCGTCGACCCGGACACCCGGCAGCCGTTGCCGGACGGCGTCGTCGGCGAGATCTGGATCCGCGGCGCCAGTGTCGCCGCGGGGTACTGGAACCGCCCGGCCGAGACCGGCGAAGATTTCGGCGCCTACCTCGGTGCGGAAGGGCCGTTCCTGCGCACCGGCGATCTCGGTGTCATCGCCGATGGTGAGCTGTTCGTCGCCGGGCGCCGCAAGGATCTGCTGATCGTCAACGGCCGCAATATCTATCCGCAGGACATCGAGGAACTGGTGCGCGGCCTGCATCCGGCGCTGGCCGGCACCGGCGTCGCGGTATCGGTCGACGCCGGCGACCGGGAACACCTGGTCGTGCTGCACAGCGTGAAAACCGCGCTGCAAGACGGCGCCACCCTCACCGAACTCACCTCGGCGATCAAGACCGCCGTCGCGCGCGAGTTCGCGGTACCGGCACCGAATGTGGTGCTCGTGGAACCGCGCTCGGTGCATCGCACCACCAGCGGCAAAGTGCAGCGCGGCTCGATGCGCACCGCGCTGCTGCACCGCCGCGTCGACGGCGTGCTGCACCACGACCTCGAACCGGCGCCGAGCCGGTGACCACCCACCCCTATTCCCCCCGGGAGACGACCGTGTTCGCCACCGCCCCCACCCCTCCGACCTCGATCACCGGCTGGCTCGCCGAGCGCGTCGCCGACTACACCGGACGCGCCGCGCACCAGGTGGATCCGGACGTGCCGCTCGCCGAACTCGGCCTCGACTCCGTCTCGGCGGTGACGCTGTGCGGGGAGATCGAGGACCGCTGGGCGCTCGAGGTGGACCCGACGCTGGTGTTCGATTACCCGACCATCGCGGATATCGCCGCCTTCCTCGCCGTCGAATCGAGTTCCGCCGCATGATGGGCGCGGGATCCGAGAGTTCGCGTGACCACACCGATATCGCGATCGTCGGCATCGACTGCCGGTTCCCGGGGGCCAATGATCCGGCCGCGCTGTGGCGCCTGCTGATCGAAGGCGGCGACGCCATCTCCGAGGTACCGGCCGACCGCTGGGCAGCCGAAGACTTCCACGACCCAGCCGGCCGGCCGGGCACCATCAACAACCGCCGCGGCGGATTTCTCACCGACGCCGACGTTTTCGACCACGAATTCTTCGGCATCACACCGCGCGAAGCCGCCGCCATGGACCCGCAACAGCGGCTGCTGTTGCACACCGCGTGGCGCGCCCTGGAAGACGCCACCCTCGATCCGCGCGCCCAAGCCGGGTCCCGCACCGGCGTCTATGTCGGCGTGATGGCCAACGAGTGGGCGAACATCCAGATGGGCGACTACGCCGCGATCACCGCGCAGCACGGCTCCGGCAACGGGTACTTCATGACCGCCAACCGGCTGTCCTACCAGCTGGATCTGCGGGGCCCGAGCATGGCCGTCGACACCGCGTGCTCATCGTCGCTGAGCGCCATCCACCTCGCGTGGACCGCGTTGGCGGCGGGGGAGTGCGACCAGGCGCTGGCCGGCGGAGTGAACCTCGTGCTGACACCCGCGGTGGGCATCTTCTACACCCAGGCCGGACTCTCGGCCCCCGACGCGCGATGCAAACCGTTCAGCGGCACGGCCGACGGCATCGTGCGCGGCGAAGGCACGGCGGTGCTGGTGCTGCGGCGACTGGCCGACGCACAAGCCGCCGGGCTGCCGATCTACGCGGTGATCAAGGGCAGCGCCGTCAACTCCGACGGGCGCAGCAACGGCATCACCGCGCCGAACCGGTGGGCGCAGCAGCAGGTGGTGGAGCAGGCCTACGAGCGCGCCGGGGTGCGGCCGCAGGAAGTGGACTTCATCGAGGCGCACGGCACCGGCACCGTGCTCGGCGACATGATCGAAGTCAAGGCGCTCGGCGCACTGCACGGCGGACGGACGCTGCTCTGCGGAATCGGTTCCGTCAAAGGCAATCTCGGGCACACCGAGGGCACGGCCGGCATCGCCGGCGTGATCAAGGCCGCGCTCGGCCTGCACCATCGCCTCGTACCGCCGACTCGGTTCGCCGATAGTGAGAACCCGAAACTGCGGCTGGCGCAGCAGGGTTTGCGGCTGCTGGGTGAGGCGATGCCGCTCGGTGAGCAGGCCGTGGGCGGGGTGAGCAGCTTCGGGGTCGGGGGGACGAACGCGCATATCGTGCTGGCGAGTGCGCCGGGAAGCGGTGCGGCCGAAGACTCCGCGGACCCAGCCGACGGGCCGGACCGTCCAGACGGACGAGGACTGATGTCATCGGCGGATGGCGCGCGTCGACACGATCCACTACACGGCCAACCGTGTGACGGCGGTGGCGGTGTGCTGACGCTGTCGTCGGACAGCGCCGAGGGGCTGCGGCGGAACGCGCTGCGCATGGCTCAGGCGCTTGAAGCGTTGCCGGGCGGCCGGTTCGCGCAGCTGTGCTGGACGAGTAATCAGGTCAAGGCGTCGGGTCGGCAGCGGCTCGCGGTGGTCGCGTCCGATCGGGACGAGGCGGTGAAGCAGCTGCGCAGCGGCCCGGAAACCGCTGTCACTCAACCTGTTTCCGTGGGGTGGATGTTCAGCGGGCAGGGCACGCAGTTCGCCGGCATGGCGCGGGCGCTCGAGGCCGCGAGCCCGGGATTCCGGCAGGCGCTCGTGCTCGTGGACGAGGCCATGAGCATCCACCTCGGACAGTCCGTGCGGGAGCTGCTGCTCGATGACACGGCCGACGTCGACAGCACCGAACTGGCGCAGCCGGCGATCTTCGCGATGGAGTACGCCATCGCGAGCGCTCTCGCCGAGACGGGACTACGGCCGGCCTGGGTGCTCGGGCACAGCATCGGTGAATACGCGGCCGCGGTCGTCGCCGGGGTGCTCGACCTCGAGCAGGCCTGCCGGTTGGTGGTGTTGCGCGGTGCGCTGATGCGGCGGCTACCCGCCGGTGGCGCGATGCTCGCCGTGCGCGCGGGCGAAGCAGCGGTGGCCGATCTGCTCGCCGAGGAGCCGGAGGTCGCCGTCGCCGCCGTCAACGGGCCATCCGATCTGGTGCTGTCCGGCGACGCCGCCGCGATCGCACGCATCGAGAAGGTCTTGGCCGAGCGAGCGGTGATCACCAAGGCGCTCACCGTTTCCCACGCCTTCCACAGCCCGCGCATGGATCCCATACTGGCCGAATTCGAGGCTGCTGCCCGCGCCTGCACCTACCGGCCGGCGAACCTGCCGATCTACTCGACCGTGCGCGGGCGGTTGCTCGAGCCCGGCGAGACGATGGACGCGGCGTACTGGACCGAACACATCCGCACCACTGTCCGCTTCGGCGAGGCCGCCGACGCCGCACTCGCTACCGAGCCGACCCACCTGATCGAGGTCGGACCCCGGCGTGTGCTGACACCGCTGATCGGCCGGATCCGGCCGGAATACCGCGGCCGCTCCCTGGCCCCGAGCCCCGGGCCCGGCGCCACCGGCCGCGAATTCGCCGGCACCATCGCCGCGCTGTACCGCGACGGCTTCGACCCCGACTGGGACCGGCTCTACGAACCCGAGCAGCGGGTGCGCCGCCGGCTTCCGGTGTACGAGTTCTCGACCGAACACCGGTTCTGGTTCGAGCAGCAGGCTCCGGCGACGAGGGAACAAGCCATCCCCGGCCAGGGCGCGGCCACTCCAGAACAAGAACAGCCGGTCGGCACGACTCCGGCACAACCCGATGTACGAACCAGAACGACTTCCCCCGAACCCGAGGACACCACCACCATGGACCAGATGATCGCGCTCTTCCGCGAACAGAACGCGCTGCTGGCGAAGCTCGCGCACGGGGCTGCTGGTTCGCAGACGCCGAACGCTGCCGGTAGCGGCGCCGCGGCCGTCGGCTCCGCGCCCGCCCCTGCGGAGGTCATCGGCACCCGTCCCGTCGACCCCGCGCCTGCCGCTTCCGCTGCTGCCGGCGCCGGCAAGGTGTGCGTCGACGCTGCGTCCACCGCAACCCCATCTGCCGGTGGTCGCGAGGCCGCCGCCATCGTCTACGCCGAGGCAGCCAGGGTGAGCGGCTATCCCGCCGACCGCCTCACCGCCGCCCAAACCCTCACCGGCGACCTCGGATTCGACTCGATCATGACCGCCGATCTGTTCACCGGAATCGTCCGCCGGATGCCCGGGCTGGTCATCGATCCGGCGCGGTTCGAGGAGCAGGCGACACTCGGCGACGTCGTCGGCTACGTCGCGGCGGGCGGCGCAGCGCCAGCATCCAGCGGTCGGGCCGGCCGCGCGGACGCCCGCGAGTGCGTGGGCGCGGGGGCCGCAGCGCCGGCATCGGACGCCGCGCCCGAGGCGTTCACGGTGACTCCGAATGCCGAGCCCACTGCTCGGAGTCTCGATCCCCGCGCTGGCGTATCGCCTTCCCACAGAGACCAATTCGGCGGGCAGACCGCCGAGCGCGGCAATCCCGCCCCCGAACCAGCGCACGTCGCCCCCGAATTCCGCATCAGCGACTTCGCCGAGGTGAAGGCGATCGAGGGCAGGCTCGCGGGCGCGCAAGCGCTCGGCCTGGCCAATCCGTACTTCCTGGTCAACGACGGCGTCACCCGCGACACCTCGGTGATCGACGGTGTGCCGGTGCTGAATTTTTCCAGCTACAACTATCTCGGCCTGTCGGGGCATCCGGCCGTGGTCGAGGCGGTACAGGACGCGGTCGCCCGGTACGGCAGTTCGTGCTCGGCCAGCCGGGTGCTCTCCGGGGAGAAACCGGTGCATCGTGAGCTGGAAGCCGAACTCGCCGCGCTGCTCGGCACCGAGGACGCGATGGCGCTGGTGGGCGGGCATTCCACGAACGTCACCATCATCGGGCATATCGTCGGGCCGCAGGATCTGGTGATCCACGACAGCCTGGCCCACGACAGCATCCTGCAGGGCTGCAAGCTGTCCGGCGCCACCCGCAGGCCGTTCCCGCACAACGACCACGCCGCGCTCGACCGGATGCTCGGCGAGCTGCGGCACCGGTACCGCCGGGTGCTGATCCTCATCGAAGGCGTGTACAGCCAGGACGGCGACATCCCCGACCTGCCCGCCATCATCGCGATCAAGAAGCGGCACAAGGCGATGCTGATGATCGACGAGGCGCACAGCGTCGGTGTGCTCGGCGCGGGCGGCGGCGGCATCGGCGAGTACTTCGGTGTGGACCGCGGCGAGGTCGAGCTGTGGTCGGGCACCATGTCGAAGGCGCTGGCCGGGTGCGGCGGGTACGTCGCTGGCAGCGCGGAGCTGATCCGCTTCCTGAAATACACCACGCCCGGCTTCGTCTACAGCGTCGGCATGACACCGATGAACGCGGCAGCCTCGGCGGCGGCGATCCGGCTGCTGCGCACCGATCCGGAACCGCTGACGCGGCTGCGGCGCAATGCGGAACTGTTCCTGAGCCTGGCCAAGGATGCCGGGATCGACACCGGCGACAGTCACGACACCCCGATCATTCCGTGCATCGTCGGCGATTCGCTGAAGACGCTGACGCTGTCGGGCGCGCTGCTGCGGCGCGGGATCAATGTCAACCCGATCCTGTATCCGGCTGTCCCAGAAGATCTGGCGCGACTGCGGTTCTTCGTCACCGCCTGCCACAGCGAGCAGCAGATCCGCGAGGCCGTCGCGATCCTCGCCGAAGAACTGGCACTGCTATAAACGGTGACATGACATTGGACCCAGCCATCGCCGCCCGCCTCAAGCGCAACGAGGCCGGCCTGTTCTCCGCCGTCGCGCAGGAACGCGGCACCGGCGATGTGCTGATGGTCGCGTGGATGGACGACGAGGCGCTGGCCCGCACCCTCGCCACCCGCAAGGCCACCTATTACTCGCGTTCGCGCGGCCAGTACTGGGTGAAGGGCGAGACCTCTGGCCACACCCAGTACGTGCACGAGGTGCGCCTGGATTGCGACGGCGACACCGTGCTGCTCACCGTCGATCAGGAGGGCGCGGCCTGCCACACCGGCACCCACACCTGCTTCGATGCCGATGTGCTGCTGGCCCCGGCCGCCGAGGGCTGATCAGAACCCGGAGGATTCGCCCTTGGTGCGGGGGACACCGAGCCGGTCGGCCAGCTGGGTGGCCATCGCCTCGCCGAGATCGGCGAGGGTGGAGATCTGGCCGGCGTCGAGGCCGTCGAAGACCAGTGCGCGGATCGCGTCGAGGTATCCGGGCGCGGCCTCGACCACCTTCTTGTATCCGTCGTCGGTGAGGACGGCCTGCACACCGCGGCGTCCGGCGGTGACGGTGCGTTCGGCCCAGCCCATCCGCTCCAGCTTGGACACCACATGAGACAGTCGCGATAGCGATGCGTTTGCCCTGTGGGCAAGCTCACTCATCTGGAGCCGGTGTCCCGGCTCCTCCGACAGCAGCGACAGCACCCAGAATTCGAAGTGCGTGAGACCGGCCTCGCGTTGCAGCTGGGTGTCCAAAGTGCCCGGCAGGCGTGTCATCAACGCGACAATCGCCCGCCAAGCTCGCTGTTCTACTGGGTTTAGCCACTTCGTCACTGTGCGCCTTCTCTCGAGCCAAGTGACGTGGTCGTGCCCTGACAGTCACCCGCGCCCATGAGTTTGCCACGACTTCGCTCGGCCGTCTGCGAGACACGAAATGACGTGAGGTCACTCACAGGGTGCCGGGGCGGCGTCCCTCGGTTCCGGGTGCGGTGCCGGGCTCACGGACCGTCTCGGAGGACCCGGCGGGCGAGCCGCCGCCCACGATCGCCTTGGCTTCCGCGCGCCGCCGCCACCCGCGCCGCGCCACCAGGTACACCACGGGCACGAAGATCAGCACGGCGATGATCGCGCCGGCCACCGAGGCGCCACGGAAGGCGGGCGCGTCGACGTCCATGATGCGTTCGCCCGCGTGGGCGGCGTTGTTGCCGCCGAGCACCACCGTCAGGGTCATCAGGTTCGGGATCGCGAAGATCAGGGCCAGGACAACGGCCCCGCCCGCGATGACCTTGCCGCCGCGGCGTCGCCACACCAGCACCGCGACCAGCAACAGCAGCAACGGGATGGCGGTACACAGCCCGCCGTAGACCAGGCCCCAGCCGATGCCCTTGGAGAAGCTGCCGTTGACCATCTCGCCCACCCGCTGGGCCCACCAGCGGGGAATGAACGCGGCGAGGATCAGATAGGCGACGATCAGCACGACGACCAGGACCGCACCCGCGATGATCCGGGTGCGCCAGGAGATCGTGGAGGTCCGCGTGTCCGGCGTGCGCTCGGGCGTGGTCATGTTTCCAGCGTAGGTCGCGCGGCTACCTCGGCGCGGGTGCTCGGACGGTGTTTCGGCAGGAAAAGTGCCGGTCCGGGGCGTGCGCCCGGACCGGCGAGGGATCACTTGCCGCGTTCGCGCAGGAACTTCAGCGCTTCGTCGGCGTGCACGTTGGCGCGCAGTTCACCGGTGATGACGGTGAGCACGGTGCGGTCGGTGTCGATGACGAAGGTCTGGCGCTTGACCGGAGCCAGCTTGCCGAGCAGCCCACGCTTGACGCCGAACTGCTGGGCCACCACGCCGTCGGAATCCGACAGCAGGGGATATCCCAGGCGCTGCTTGTCGGCGAACCCGGCCTGGGTGTCGACCGCGTCGGCGCTGATACCGGCGCAGCTCGCGCCGACCGCTGCGAATTCCTCGGCCAGATCACGGAAATGGCAGGCCTCGGCCGTGCACACCGGGGTATTGGCGGCGGGGTAGAAGAAGAGCACGAGCGGTCCGTCTGCGAGCAACTCGTCGAGGGAACGCTTGGTGCCGGATTGATCGGGGAGCTCGAACTGCGGAGCGAGCTGGCCAGTCTTCATGGATCGACCCTACCGGCGGGTGCGCCCATCGGCCTGTCGTAGCCGCCTGGGATGATGGACCGATGCAGGGCGCATCCCACCGCCAGGACACCACGGCCACCACGACCCGCGAGCAGTTCCATCAGCTGGCCGCCGAGCATCGGGTGGTGCCGGTGACCCGGAAGGTGCTGGCGGACTCCGAGACTCCGCTGTCGGCCTACCGCAAACTCGCCGGTGACCGGGCAGGCACCTTCCTGTTCGAGTCGGCGGAGAACGGGCGGTCCTGGTCGCGGTGGTCGTTCATCGGCGCGGGCAGCCCCTCGGCGCTGACCGTGGTCGACGGCGAGGCCGCCTGGCTCGGCGCCACCCCCGCCGACGCACCGTCGGGCGGCGATCCGCTCGACGCGCTGCACCAGACCCTGGAACTGCTGCGCACCGAACGCATGCCGGGACTGCCGCCGCTGACCGGCGGCATGGTCGGCTACCTCGGCTACGACGCGGTGCGGCGGATGGAGCGGCTGCCCAATCTGGCCGCCGACGATCTTCAGCTGCCCGATCTGGTGCTGCTGCTGGCCACCGACCTCGCCGCCTTCGACCACCACGAGGGCGCCATCACCCTGATCGCGAATGCCGTCAACTGGAACGGCACCGCCGACCGGGTGGACGAGGCCTACGACGACGCCGTCGCCCGGCTGGACCGGATGACCGCCGCGCTGGCCGCCCCCGCCGCGTCCACGGTGTCGGTGTTCGACCAGCCCGAACCGCAGTACCGCCGCCAGCGCACCACCGAGGAGTACGGCGCCGGGGTGCGCAGGCTCGTCAAGGAGATCGAGGCCGGCGAGGCGTTCCAAGTGGTGCTGTCGCAGCGCTTCGAGATGGACTACGACGGCGCGCCGATCGACCTCTACCGGATGCTGCGCGCGTCCAACCCGAGCCCGTACATGTACATGCTGCATGTGCCGGACGGCTCCGGCGGCACCGCGTTCTCCATCGTCGGCTCCAGCCCGGAATCGCTGGTGACGGTGAAGGAAGGCGTGGCCACCACCCACCCGATCGCCGGCACCCGCTGGCGCGGCGCCACCGAGGAAGACGATCTGCTGCTGGAGAAGGGCCTGCTCGCCGACGAGAAGGAGAACGCCGAGCATCTGATGCTCGTCGATCTGGGCCGCAACGATCTGGGCCGGGTCTGCCAGCCGGGGACGGTGCGGGTCACCGAATACCGGCACGTCGAGCGCTACAGCCACGTCATGCACCTGGTGTCCACGGTGTCCGGGCGGTTGGCGCCGGGCAAGATCGCGCTCGACGCGGTCCGCGCCTGCTTCCCGGCGGGCACGCTCTCCGGTGCGCCGAAGGTGCGGGCCATGGAGCTGATCGAGGAACTCGAAACCAGCCGCCGCGGCGTCTACGGCGGCGTGGTCGGGTACCTGGACTTCGCCGGTGACGCCGACACCGCGATCGCCATCCGCACCGCGCTGCTCAAAGACGGCACCGCCTACGTGCAGGCGGGGGCGGGCGTGGTCGCCGACTCCGAACCCGAATACGAGGACACCGAATCGCGCAACAAGGCCATGGCGGTGCTGCGCGCGGTCGCCGCGGCGAAGACCGTGCGGGCCTATCGCGCCGATGACGACTACCCGGACGACACGACTGCCGAGTCCGCGCCCGGCACAGGCAGCGGTGGGGTATCGGTATGAGTGACGAGCACGACCAGGAGCCCCGCACGTCGGCGGAGCAGACCACCGCGGTCGCGCCGGGTCGCCGTTATCCGGTCGCCCCGGTGGTCCTGCTGGCCCTGTCCGCCGCCGCCCTGTGGGGCGCCTCGCGGATGACCTGGGTGAGCGTGCACTCCTCGGACGGGCTCACCGAACCACGCACCGACGAGCTCGACGGCGGCACCTGGTTCGGCGCGCTCACCCCGCTGGCCTTGGTCCTGCTGGCCGCCATCGCCGCGGTGCTGGCCACCAAGGGCTGGCTGCGCAGAGTCGTCGGAATGCTGGTGGCGCTGGTCGGCGCGGTGGTCGCGGTGCCGGCGCTGGCGTTGCTCACCGGCTCCGGCGCCACCGCGCAACGCGCCGCCACCCTCGCCGAGCTGCCGGCACGCGCGCAGGTCGAGCAGGTGAGCACCGCCGCCGCGCCCGCCGTGCTGACCATGGCCGGCGCGCTGGCCGCCTTCGCCGCGGGCGTACTACTGGCCAGGATGCCCAAGGACAGCGCGCCACTATCCGGGAAGTACGACACTCCGGTTGCCCGCCGCGCCGCCGCCACCGACCTGGTCGCCGGGCGCGGCGAGGCGGGCGACGACACCGCGCCACCGGTGACCGAACGGGTCCTCTGGGACGCGCTCGACGCGGGCACCGACCCCACCGACGATCACCCGTGGACCGGCACCGATGACGGCCCGGCCGAGCCCGGCACCAGGTGATCCGATGATCCGGCGACCCCGCACAGCACAAGTAGCCGGCGCCCGCAACCTGGGTGGCAACCCCGGCGAACGTGCGTCACACCCGCCCCTTTACTCTTGATCAGCACCGGTGAGACAGCGCCTGGGGGGATTTCTCAGGCAGTGAGTCCGTCTCCCCAGAAAGGATTCGAGCCAGATGACGGTACTCGACTCGATTCTCGACGGGGTCCGCGCGGATGTGGCCGCACGGGAATCCCTGCTGGACTTCCAAGCCATCAAGGCCGCGGCGGCCGCCGCGCCGCCGCCCAAGGACGCGCTCGCCGCGCTGCATGAAGACGGCATCGGCGTCATCGCCGAGGTGAAGCGCGCCAGCCCCTCCAAGGGGCCGCTCGCCGAGATCGCCGACCCCGCCAGCCTGGCCAAGGCCTACGAAGACGGCGGCGCCCGCATCATCAGCGTGCTCACCGAAGGCCGTCGCTTCCACGGCTCGCTCGACGACCTCGACGCCGTCCGCGCCGCCGTGAACATCCCGGTGCTGCGCAAGGACTTCGTGGTCGGCCCGTACCAGATCCACGAGGCGCGCGCGCACGGCGCCGACGTCATTCTGCTGATCGTCGCCGCGCTGGAACAGGACACGCTGAGCTCGCTCATCGACCGCACCGAATCGCTCGGGATGACCGCGCTGGTCGAGGTGCACACCGAGGAAGAGGCCGACCGGGCCCTCAATGCCGGCGCCTCGGTCGTCGGCATCAACGCGCGCAACCTGAAGACCCTGGAAGTCGATCGCGACTGCTTCGCGCGGATCGCACCCGGACTGCCCACCGAGGTCATCCGCGTCGCCGAGTCCGGGGTGCGCGGCACCGCCGACCTGATGGCCTACGCGGGCGCGGGCGCGGATGCCGTGCTCGTCGGCGAAGGCCTGGTGACCAGCGGCGACCCGCGCGCCGCGGTATCGCAGCTGGTGACCGCCGGTACCCACCCGTCCTGCCCGAAGCCCGCCCGGCGGGCGCGCTGATGGCCCCGACCCGGCTGCCCGCGGCCAGCGAGGGCGTCGCCCACCGCAGCGGACACGAACCCGACGGCGGCGGCCACTTCGGCGTCTACGGCGGCAGGCATGTGCCCGAGGCGCTGATGGCCGTCATCGACGAGGTCACCGCCGAATACGACAAGGTCCGCAGCGACCGCGAGTTCCTCGGCGAGCTCGACCGGCTGCAACGCGACTACACCGGCCGCCCCTCGCCGGTGTTCGAATGCACCCGGCTGGCCGAGCACGCCGGTGGCGCCCGCATCCTGCTCAAGCGCGAAGACCTCAACCACACCGGCTCGCACAAGATCAACAATGTGCTCGGGCAAGCCCTGCTGGCCAAGCGCATGGGCAAGACCCGCGTCATCGCCGAAACCGGGGCCGGCCAGCACGGCGTGGCCACCGCGACCGCCTGCGCGCTGCTCGGACTGGACTGCATCGTCTACATGGGCGCGGTCGACACCGCCCGCCAGGCGCTCAACGTGGCCCGGATGCGGCTGCTCGGCGCCGAGGTGGTGTCGGTGAGCACCGGCTCCGCCACGCTCAAGGACGCCATCAACGAGGCCCTGCGCGACTGGGTCTCCAACGCCGACGACACCTACTACTGCTTCGGCACCGCCGCGGGCCCGCACCCGTTCCCGCTGATGGTGCGCGATTTCCAGCGCGTGGTCGGGCTAGAGGCGCGCGAGCAGGTGCAGGAACTCACCGGCAGGCTGCCCGACGCCGTCGCGGCCTGCGTCGGCGGCGGCTCCAACGCCATCGGCATCTTCCACGCCTTCATCGACGATCCGGGCGTGCGCCTGGTCGGCTACGAAGCCGCCGGCGACGGTGTCGAGACCGGCCGCCATGCCGCCACCTTCACCGGCGGATCGCCCGGCGCGTTCCAGGGCGCCTACTCGTACCTGTTGCAGGACGAAGACGGCCAGACCATCGAATCGCATTCCATCTCCGCCGGACTCGACTATCCGGGCGTCGGCCCCGAGCACGCCTACCTCAAGGACACCGGCCGCGCCGAATACCTGCCCGTCACCGATGCCGCAGCGATGGACGCACTGCTGTTGCTCAGCCGCAGCGAGGGCATCATCCCGGCGATCGAGTCCGCGCACGCGGTGGCCGGGGCGCTCGAACTCGGCAAGCAGCTCGGCCCCGGCGCCATCATCCTGGTGAACCTGTCCGGGCGCGGTGACAAGGACATGGACACCGCCGCCCGCTGGTTCGGACTGTTCGACGACGAGGCCGCAGAGGGCAAGGGGAACGCGTAGTGAGCCAGCAGTCCAGACTCGCCAACGCCTTCGCGGCCTGCCGCAACGAACACCGCGCCGCCCTGATCGGCTACCTGCCCGCCGGCTACCCGGACCTGGACGGCTCCATCGCCACCGTGCGCGCGATGGTCGAGGCCGGCTGCGACATCGTCGAGGTCGGCGTGGCCTACTCCGATCCGGTGATGGACGGGCCGACCATCCAGCGGGCCGCCGAGCAGGCGCTGCGCGGCGGGGTGCGGGTGCGCGATGTGTTCTCGGTGGTCGAAGCCGTCACCGCCGCCGGTGCGCAGGCCGTGGTCATGAGCTACTGGAATCCGGTGCTCAAGTATGGCGTCGACCGGTTCTCCCGTGATCTGGCGGCCGCGGGCGGCGCGGGCATCATCACCCCGAACCTCATCCCGGACGAGGCCGACGAATGGTTCGCCGCCTCGGCCGTGCACGATCTGGACCGCATCTTCCTGGTCGCGCCGTCCTCCACCGAGGAACGCCTGGTGAAGACCCTGGAAGCCTCGCGCGGGTTCGTCTACGCGGCCTCCACCATGGGCGTCACCGGCGCCCGTGACGCGGTGTCCTCGGCCGCGCCCGCGCTGTGCGCCCGCATCCGCGCGCACTCCGACATCCCGATCGGCGTCGGGCTCGGCGTGCGTTCGGGTGCTCAGGCCGCCGAGATCGCCGCCTACGCCGACGGCGTGATCGTCGGTTCGGCGTTGGTGACCGCGGCCGCCGAAGGCTTGGACGCGGTGCGGACGCTGACGGCCGAACTGGCCGAGGGCGTGCGCTCGGCGACCGTCGCGTCCTGACCCGAAGCCACACCGTCGCGCTCCTCGACTACGGTGGCCCCCGTGACCTTACGAGTCCTGGCAGACAGTGTTCCCAGCATCGGCACACCCGGTGACGGTGTCCTGAGCGCCGCCACCGCCGACGTGCTCGCCTATATCCCCAGCCCGCCGCAGGGCGTCTGGCAGATCGGGCCGTTCCCGCTGCGCGCGTACGCGCTGTGCATCATCGCCGGCATCATCGTCGCCATCTGGTGGGGTGAGCGGCGCTGGCGCGAACGCGGCGGCCAGCAGGGCGCGGTACTGGATGTGGCGATGTTCGCGGTCCCGTTCGGTCTCATCGGCGGCAGGCTCTACCACGTCGCCACCGACTGGCAGAAATACTTCGGCGCCGACGGCAACCCGATGGACGCGCTGAAGATCTATCAGGGCGGCCTCGGTATCTGGGGCGCGGTGTTCCTCGGCGGCGTCGGCGCCTGGATCGGCTGCCGCGTCTACAAGATCCCGCTGCCCGCCCTCGGCGACGCCATCGCCCCGCCGATCCTGCTGGCCCAAGCCATCGGCCGCCTCGGCAACTACTTCAACCAGGAACTCTATGGCCGCGAAACCGACCTGCCGTGGGGTCTCGAGATCTACCAGCGCTTCGACGACCAGGGCCGCCTGGACATGATGAACGGCGTCTCCACCGGCGTGGTGGAGAAGGTCGTGCACCCGACGTTCCTGTACGAGCTGCTGTGGAACGTGCTGGTGGTGCTGCTGCTGGTGTACGTCGACAAGCGGTTCCGTATCGGCCACGGCCGCCTGTTCGCGCTCTACGTCGCCGGCTACAGCTTCGGCCGGTTCTTCGTCGAACTGATGCGCGACGACGAAGCCACCCACATCGCGGGCATCCGCATCAACTCCTTCACCTCCGCCCTGGTCTTCCTCGCCGCCATCGCCTACTTCGTGTTCGCCACGAAGGGACGCGAGACGCCGGCGCAGCTACAGCCCGGCGCGCAGCCGCGGCCGTGGCCGTGGCAGATCGGCGCGCTGCGGCGTGCGGGTGCTGCCTCAGCGTCGGCGGAGAAAGCCGCAGTGTCGGAGAAGGACGCGGCGGGGGAGAAGGACGCGGCCGATGAGCCGGGCACGTCGACCGAGGGCGCGGAGTCGGGCGTCGAGGTAGACCTGGGCAACGACGCGAAGCTGGGCAAGGGCGCGAAGCCGGGCAACGATGCGAAGCCGGGCAAGGGCGCGGAGTCCGACGATGATGCCGGGTCGGATGAGAATGCCGGGTCGGGCGATAGCGCGGAGTCGGGCGAGAGCGCTGAGGCCGACGATGATGCCGGGTCGGATGAGAATGCCGGGTCGGGCGATAGCGCGGAGTCGGGCGAGAGCGCTGAGGCCGGCAACGACGCGACTCTCGCCGAAGACGCCGAGTCAGGCACGGGCTCGGGTCCCGAGGAGGTCGAGTCGACCGACGATGCCGGGGCAGACGAGGACGCGAAGTCCAGCCGGGCTGCCGGCGCCAAGAAGGGCGGCTGATCGGCCCCCGGCCACCGGCACTGTTCGCCCACCTCTGAGCGACAATATTTGCCCACCTCTGAGCGACAACCCGGGAGCGTTGTCGCTCGGAGGTGGGCGCGAGGTTATCGCCGTCTCGCGTAGCGCGCTTTCCGGGCGACAGCGATGCCGCCGCCCGACACAATGGTCGGTAGACCGCGCGGGCCGCAGTGGGCGAGCTCGGGTATCGGGCAGCGGCACGAGCGCCCGGAGGACAGGAGGACGCGAGTGGCCGAGAATAGTCCGAATTCGCTGGGCGCCGGTGGCCCGCGGTACGGGCCGCCCGGCACCGGGCCGAGTCTGCGCAAGGCCACCGATCCGCCCGCGCAGTCGCATCCGGGCGATCAGGCCTACCCTGCCGACGGTGGTCCCGCTCGCCCAGGAACCGGCCCACAGCGACCCGCCGGACCGCAACACACCGCAGCTTTCCCACCCATGGCGGGTGTGATGTATCCGTCGATGCCGCCGGGGATGACCGGTCCGCTGCCTCCCGGCGGGTTCGTGATGTCGATCGGCGATATCGGCATCTCCGAGGATTCGATCACCACTCCGGCGGGCACGATGCCCCTGCGGGGCGCGGTCTGGACGATCACCGATATGTCGCAGACCTCGGAGAAGATTCCCACCTACGCGGTGGTGCTGGCGATCCTGTTGTTCCCGGTGTGCTTCCTCGGCCTGCTGTTTCTGCTGGTCAAGGAGAAGACGACGGTCGGCTACGTGCAGGTGACCGTGACCAGCGAGGGCCGCTACCACTCCACGATGATCCCGGCACAGAATCAGCAGACCTTCCCGATGCTGCTGCATCAGGTGAACTACGCGCGTTCACTCAGCGCCCGGTGAGCGCAGGCGCGCCCGTCAGGGCGACTCGGCCCGGCCACGACGCGACCCACACCGCGGTCGGGACTAGGCTCTACTCGTGATGCGACGGACGAAGATTGTGTGCACCCTCGGACCGGCCACTGCCACCGAGGACCGTATTCGAGAACTCGTCGAGAGCGGTATGGACGTGGCGCGGCTGAATTTCAGCCACGGTGAGCACTCCGACCATGCCGACAACTACAAGAAGGTGCGGCAGGCCGCCGACCACGTCGGCCGCGCCGTCGGCATTCTCGCCGATCTACAAGGCCCCAAGATCCGCCTCGGCCGCTTCATCGAAGGCCGGACGGTCTGGGCGACGGGCGAAGAGGTGCGCATCACCGTCGACGACGTCGATGGCACCCACGACCGCGTCTCGACCACCTACAAAGAACTCGCCGCCGACGCCAAGCCCGGTGACCGCCTGCTCGTCGACGACGGCAAGGTCGGGCTGACCGTCACCGCCGTCGACGGCAACGACGTGGTGTGCCGGGTCACCGAGGGCGGCCCGGTCAGCAACAACAAGGGCGTATCGCTGCCCGGCATGGACGTGTCGGTGCCCGCCCTGTCCGACAAGGACATCGAGGACCTGGAATTCGCCCTGAAACTGGGCGTCGACTTCATCGCGTTGTCCTTCGTGCGTTCGCCCTCGGATGTCGAGCTGGTGCACGACGTGATGGACCGCGTCGGCCGCCGCGTCCCGGTGATCGGCAAGCTGGAGAAGCCCGAGGCCATCGACAATCTCGAGGCCGTCGTGCTCGCCTTCGACGCGGTCATGGTCGCGCGCGGCGATCTCGGCGTGGAGCTGCCGCTCGAGCAGGTGCCGATCGTGCAGAAGCGCGCCATCCAGATGGCGCGGGAGAACGCCAAACCCGTCATCGTGGCGACCCAGATGCTGGAGTCGATGATCGAGAACTCCCGGCCCACCCGGGCCGAGGCCTCCGATGTCGCGAACGCGGTGCTCGACGGCGCGGACGCGGTGATGCTGTCCGGTGAGACCTCGGTCGGCGCCTACCCGATCGAGACGGTGCGCACCATGGCGCGCATCGTGCACGCGGTGGAGACCGAATCCACCCGGGTGCCGCCGCTGACGCATGTGCCGCGCACCAAGCGTGGCGTCATCTCCTACGCCGCCCGCGATATCGGTGAGCGGCTCAACGCCAAGGCGCTGGTGGCGTTCACCCAGTCCGGTGACACGGTGCGCAGGCTGGCCCGGCTGCACACCCCGCTGCCGCTGCTGGCGTTCACCCCGCTGCCGGAGGTGCGCAGCCAGCTGGCCTTGACGTGGGGCACCGAAACGTTCATCGTGCCTACGGTGGACAGCACCGACGCCATGATCAAGCAGGTCGATCAGGCGCTGCTGAGCATGAACCGGTACCAGAAGGGCGACCTCGTCGTCATCGTGGCCGGCTCCCCGCCCGGTACCGTCGGTTCCACCAACCTGATCCACGTGCACCGTATCGGTGAGGAGGACCATTAGAGTGAGCGTTTCGCTTGACGACTCCGTCGGCGTCGATGTGACGCGGGCGCAGCGTACCGATCTGGACGTACTGCTGGATCTGCTGGATCTGGAACAGATGGACGAGGACGTGTTCGTCGGCCAGCACCCGGAGAAGGTGTGGAGCCGCACGTTCGGCGGGCAGCTGGTGTCGCAAGCGATCATGGCCGCGGGCCGGACGGTCGGCGACCGTCCGGTGCACGCGGTGAACGCGCATTTCGTGCGCGGCGGCGATGTGAAGAAGCCGATCGAGTACCGGGTGGACCGGCACCGCGACGGGCGTTCCTTCGCCAACCGGACCGTCACCGCGAGCCAGGACGGTCAGGAACTGTTCGTCATGCTGGCCGCCTTCCAGGACTGGGGCAAGGGTCTCGAGCATGCCCATGAGCAGCCCGTGGTCCCGGATCCGGAGACGTTGCCGCGGGTGGAGGAGAGCTTCGAAGGCTTGGAGGACAAGCTGGAGATGTTCGTCAACGCCCCGCATCCGATCGATATGCGCTACACCAACGATCCGGCCTGGATCCTCAAGGGCACCGGTGAGCGGCTCAACCACAACCGGGTCTGGATGCGCGCCGACGGCACCCTGCCCGACGATCCGCTGATCCACGTGGCGACCCTCGGCTACTCCTCCGACACCACGGTGCTGGATTCGATCATCACCACCCACGGCCTGTCCTGGGGCCTGGACCGCATCGTCGCGGCCACGGTGAATCATTCCATCTGGTTCCACCGTCCGTTCCGGTTCGACGAGTGGGCGCTCTACGCCACCGAATCCCCGGTCGCGGCGGGTTCGCGTGGCCTGGCCACCGGCCGTTTCTACTCCCGCAGCGGCGAGCTGCTGGCCACCACGGTGCAGGAAGGGCTCATCCGCCACTTCCCGTCCCGCCGCTAAACCCTGCCCGGCAGGCACCTCGAGGTTCCGGGTGCCTGCCGCGCCACGGGTCAGAGGGGAAAAGAACGCGGTGCGACCGGGATTCGCGGCCCGGGCCGTTCAGATGCGTTCGATGGTGGGGTAGAGGTCCACGTCCGTGCGCTGATGGGCGCGCAGGGCGAGCGGGGTATCCGCAGCGGTGACCTGCGCGAGACCGGCCCGCAGCCGGTCCTGCAGCGCCACCATATCGGCGTCGGTCAATTCGGCCGGGTCGCCGACCAGGCTGAGCGCGATTTCGTAGGTGCCGTGCCCTTCCGGCTGGATTCCGGAATGAGCTGTGCGCCAGCTGTTTTCGAATTCGAGGTGCAGGGGATCGTCCAGGGCGGCGGGCAGGGTGAACCGCCAGGCGAACACATCACGATCTTGTAGGTGATCGTCGAGCGCCGTTCGGACGGCCTCGACGATGCGTTCGAGGTTTTCCGGTGTCACATAAACATGGAGCGAAACATCCGAAATGCGTTTCGGCATGTCTGATTCCTGTCGTGTGTGCGGAGGGCGCCACCGGGTCGAAACGTCGACGGCGGAGGTCTTTTCGCGGGAGTGTAGTCCGTTACCGCGCGGACGTCAGGCATACCAGCCCGTGCGCTGAGCGGCCAGGAATGTGGCCAGCGGGGCGGGGCCGTGCGCCGGTTGCAGAACCAGCCCCGACTGCTCGTCGTCGCCGGGCCGTGGTTGGCCGGTGTCGAGGGCGAGCAGCAGCGGCAGCAGGGCCTCGGCGATCCGGTCGCCGACGGCGCAGTAGGCGGGTTCGGACAGCCCAACCGGATCGGCGATGTTCTCCCGGCCCACCAGCGAAAGATCATTGCGGGCCTGATGCAGTTCGGCGACGGTGCACGCACCGGTGACCTTGGCGATCCGGTGCGCCTCGAGCAGCGTGAAGGTGCGCGCCGCGGCCCCGAAAGCCATGGCGGCGGCCTGGTCTCGGATCTGTTCGGTCATGGCCAGCACCAGATCGGCGCGGTCGATGTGCTCGGGTTTGAGTTTGCGGGCCCGGAAGTTGTCCGGGTCGGCGCCGAGACCGGCGATGGTCTGCGCGGCCAGCGGTTCGACCGGGAATCCGACCAGCGCGCGCGTTCCCGCGCTTTCGGCGGTGAGCCCGGTGAGGCCGTGTTCGATCGCGATGGCGCGAGCGAGCCGTTCGGCGATCACCGAACGGCACACATTGCCATTGCAAACGAACAGGACGTGCATGCGGATACGGTAAATCCCCCGATTACCGACCAGAAGTACGAAAAGCGCAATATCACACTCGCTCGGCCACATATTCATCTGCGCTTAGCGTCCCGTACACCATCGCCGCGCGATGTCGATTCGTGTTCGGGTGTGTCGCGAATATCGCGCAATGGTGGTGGTCGATTGCCTATCGTACGGAATCGCCGGGATAGTAATCGGTTTCGGTTACCACGGGTGGGTAGGCGGCGGGTTCGCCGTGTACCCGGCCGCGGGTGGAGAACATGCGGCCCCGGCTGGCCTGGACGGGGGCGAACCGGGTGAGCCCGGTGGAGGTGCTCATATCGTCGTACATGGCGTCGATGCCGCCGCGCAGGAAGTAGGCCTCGTGCCAGAAGCCGGTGCCGCCGGAGTCCCGCAGGAATTGCTGCCACCAGTCGCGGTGCGGCGCCGATCGGGTCCACCGCTCCAGGCTGTCGAGGTCACGCCAGTACTGCCGCGCACCCCAGTGCGGCGGGAACAGTGACCAGATGATGTCCTCGTGGGACAGCAGCCCGTCGGGCTGGTCCTGATGTGATCGATAGAGTTTCGGTCCCACCCCGAGCAGCCGCAGCATCCCGCGCGGCTTGCGCACCCGCATTCCCAGGTAGATCACCACGAGGTCCGGATACCCCGACAGATCCACCGTCGCCCTGTTCACCCGCATGCGTAACCTCCACGACGTCGTAGGGGGATACGCAGCGGGGCCGTGCGTGGTTCGAAACTCCCGGCTGACCCTTGCCACCGCCGTGGAACTGTCGAACATCGCGCCATCACCGCGACGAGCCCGCGCACCTCGGGGCGGCACCGTCCGCGGCGCCGGGAATCGTCGCGTGCTCATTGCCCGGCTCGCATAAATGACATACGGTTCCGTTCATGACACACGGTTCCGTTCACGACAGATCATTCCGCCGAGGCTGCCGATGACGCGCCGTGGGCTCGCGCTCGGGTGCGGCGGGACCCTGGGATTCGCCTGGTCGGCCGCCGCACTCGAGGCCGTCGAACGCGGGCTCGGCTGGGATGCGCGCGAGGCCGTCGCCATCGTCGGCGCCTCGGCCGGCGCCGAGATGGGTGCGATGCTCGGCGCGGGGATCAGCGTCCGCGAGATCAACGACGCCTCGGACGGCCGAGCCACCGACGCCCGGCTGCGCGATCATCTCGCCTACCACCCGGGAATGCTGCCGCCGCTGCCGTCCCCGCGCTGGCCTGGGCTCGGCATGACGGCCCGGCTCGTCACCGGGGATGCGGAACCGCTGGTGGCCGCGGCAGGCCTGCTGCCCCGCGGGCGCGGCGACGCGTCGTGGTTGCGCGCGCTCGGGGCGGCGCTGAGCAACGACGCCGGCTGGGTGGACCATCCGGCGCTGTGGATCGGCACCACCGATATGCGCACCGGCGAACGCGTCACCCTCGGCGCACCGGGCGCACCGTCGGCGTCGCTCGGTGATGCGATCGCCGCATCGTGGGCCATCCCCGGCTGGTTCCCGCCCGTCCGGATCGGCGGCCGCGACCTGATCGACGGCGGCACCTGCTCCACCGCGTCGGCGGATCTGCTGCTCGACGCCGACGTCGACGAGGTCGTCATCATCGCCCCGATGACCTCGCACGGCGGCGCCCCCGCGCGCGGACTGTCCCGGCTGGAACGGCTCCTGCGGCACGCGATGACCCAGCGCCTGGACCGGGAGGTCGAACTACTGCGCCGCGCGGGCATAGGCGTGATTCGCATCGAACCCACCCTCGGCGAGCTCGACGCCATGGGCCCCAACTTCATGGATATCCGCCGGCGCGAGGCGACCCTGAGCGCCGCCCGCGCCGCCGTCCCGGCCACCGTGGCCGCCGCCCTTGCCGAACGACACCGCGGAATCACGGCGTGACCGCCCAGGAGATCTCAGCATGAGCCGCTATCCCGCCATCGACCTCGACGGCGCTCTCGTCCTCATCACCGGCGCCGCCCGCGGCATCGGACTGGCGACCGCGAAGGCGTTCCGGGCCCGCGGCGCCCGGGTGGCGATCGGCGATATCGACGCCGACCTCGCTGGGCAGGCAGCCGCGCAACTCGGTGCCGGCGTGAGCGCGCACCACCTCGACGTCACGGACCCGGATTCGTTCGCCGGCTTCGTCACCGCCGCCGAACAGTCACACGACCGGCCGATCGACATCCTGGTGAACAATGCGGGGATCATGCCGAACGGCGCCTTCCTGGAAGGTTCCGAGCGGATCGACCGGCGAATGATGGACATCAACGTCCACGGGGTCATCACCGGTATGCGCCTGGTGCTACCCGCCATGGTGGAGCGCGGCCGGGGCCACGTCGTCAATGTCGCGTCTCTGGCCGGAAAATTTCCGCTCAAGGGCTTGGCGGTCTACAACGCCAGCAAGTTCGCCGCGGTCGGCCTGACCGCGGCGGTGCGCCTGGAGATGGCCGATACCGGAGTCAGCGTGACCGCCGTCCTTCCCAGCGCCGTACGCACCGAGTTGAGCTCGGGCATCGACCTCGGGGTACTGCCGACGGTCGACCCCGAGGACATCGCCGCGGCGATCGTGGGATCGGTGAAGTCCCGCGCGGCGGAGATCGCGGTGCCGTCCTACGTCGGGCTCGCGACGAAAGCGGCCCCGTTCATCCCCGAGGGCATCTTCCTGACCGCCCGCCGCCTGCTGCACGACGACGCCGCCATCAACGGCGTCGACGACGAGGTCCGCCGCCGGTATCTCGACCGGCTCGACCGGCAGGCCGACTGACGACGCGGCCGCACTCGGGCTGCGTGCTCGCGTTCCGGCCATGCGAGACAGCTACTTCCGCGACGCCGGTCACGGTGCGCTGAATTCGGCCGCGATGTCGCGGGCGGTCACCTTGGCGAGCTCGACGAAGAACGGGACCCGCTCGGGAATCATCAGATCGGTCGCTCCGCGCAGTCCGAGCGCGAAGCGACAGCCGCCGGCCGGGTCCGGGATGGGCAGTCCGATGGTGCGGAAACCCGGGTCGAGTTCCTCGTCGTTGTAGGCGTAGCCGCGGGTACGGGTCAGGGCCAGTTCGGCGCGCAGTTCGGCGGGACCGGCCACCGAACGTTCGGTGCCCTCGTCGTAGGGGAGGGTGCTCAGGTCGTCGTCCCCGCTGTCCGACCAGGCCAGCAGCGCTTTGCCGAGGGCGCTGGCGTGCAGCGGCAGGCGCAGGCCCTGGAGTCGGTGTCCTTCGGATTCACGCCACCGGCTGGTGCCGAGCAGGACCGCGTGGATGCCGTGGCGGGTGGCGATGGAGGCGCTGGCGCCGGTGGTGGTGGCGAGTTGTTCGAGTAGTGGCTCGGCCAGATAGATCCGGTGCTGCCGGTAGGCGATCTGCCCGTACTCGGCCAGCGTGCGGCCGATGCGATAGCGACTGGAGACGGGGTCCTTCTCCAGGAACCCCGCGTGCACGAGTGCGGTCAGCAGGCGATGGGTGGTGCTGACCGGAATGCCTTGGGCGCGTGCGACTTCGGAGACGCCGCGACTCTCGCCGCCGCGGAAGCAGTCCAGGACCGACAGCGCACGGGTGACGGTCTGCACACCGGAGGGTTCCACGGACCGACGGTAACACAGGCGAGCCTGGCGACGGCAGGACTGCTTTCCGATATATGGAAAACATTGGGGGCATTGACGTCGGAGATCCAGTCCGCGGCTCGGTGAAGGTAAGGAATATCGCGCTATTCCGCACGAACCACGGCAATCGGCGAATGTCAACCTTTCCGATCTTCGGCAAGGATTACCTGTCGGGCGACGCGGTGATCTCCCTACTCTTCGAGGGCATTCGCTCGACCACGTCCCCGAACAGGAGCCACCCACGATGTCCCGCAGGCGCGCCTTCTTGCGTATCGCATTCGCGATCGCCCCCGTCGTCGCACTCGTCGCCGCGTGTGGCTCCGAGTCCGGTGAGGCCTCCGACCCCGGCACCTACGTGCTGAAGGTGACCGATCCCGGAAACTCGGGCCCGTTGGCCGTCGGCAAGCGCGACGGTCTGTTCGACGCGGCCCTGGCCCCACTCGGTGCGAAGATCGAATGGGTCGGCACCACACCGGGTTTCAGCTCCAACCTGAAACTGTTCAACACCGGTGAACTCGATGTCTCCGGCGCCGCGTTCAGTCCGGTGGTCGGCGCGCTGTCCAAGGATGTCGGGGTGCGCATCATCGCCGCGCAGGACCCGGCGGGCAAGGACCAGAGCGGCATCATCGCCACCCCGGATTCGGGCATCCGCACGGTGCGGGACCTGGCAGGCAAGCGTGTCGCGGTGAACCCGGCGGGCAAGGGGGAGTACATCCTGCTGCGCGCACTAGCGCAGGCGGGCGTCCCCGCCGACCAGGTGACGCGAGTTCCGTTGCAGCAGAAGGAAGCCGCCTCCGCCTTCGCGACCGGCAAGGTGGATGCCTGGGCGTCGTTCCTGGTGCCCTATCAGGAAGCCAAGGCCAACGGCGGCGTGGAGATCGCCACCGAGGCCAGTATCGGCTCCCGCGACAACACCGTGGTGGTGTTCCGGACCGAGGTGCTCGACGAGCGTCCCGACATCGCCGCGAAGTACCTCGAGGTGTTGCAGCAGCTCAGCGAGCGGCAGCGGGCCAACCCGGCGGAGTTCGAGAACGTTTTCGAGCAGACCGGGCCGCGCGCGCTGTCGGGTCAGCGGCTGGCCGACGCGCTGCGGGTGGGCGCCGAGGCCACCGTGCCGCACCTGCCCGATGCCGAAGACGCCGAGGCGCTGGCCGACGTCGTCGAGGTCTTCGCCGCCAACGGCGTGATCAGCCGCACGATCACCGCGGCGGACATCTTCTACGATCTGCGCTCCAAGCTGAACCCCGATCAGCTGGCAGCCGTGCGGGCGGGGAACTGACATGGCCGTGCTCACCCCACCACTGCCCGCGGCCCCGCAGGCCACCCCGCTGACCGCGCCGCGGGCCCGCACCGCCAGATCCAGGCCCGCATGGGTGTCCGTGCCGCTACGGTTCCTGCTGCCCGCGGTGTTCGTCGCCGCCTGGTGGATCGGTTCGGCCACCGGCGCCATCTCCGAGCGGGTCATCGCCGGACCGCCCGCGGTGTGGACGGCGTTCACCGAACTGCTCGGCAACGGCCAGTTGATCGATTTCGCCACCGCCTCGTTCGTCCGCGCCGCGCTCGGTGTCGGCATCGGCGTCTCGGCCGGCCTGCTGCTCGGGCTGGTGTCGGGACTGTCCGCACTCGGTGAGGAACTGGTCGATTCCACGATGCAGATCCTGCGGGCGGTGCCGTTCCTGGCGCTGGTGCCGCTGTTCATCGCCTGGTTCGGCATCGACGAGCTGTACAAGATCCTGCTCATCGCGGTGGCCACGGTGGCACCGATGTACGCCTACACCTATCTCGGCGTGCGCAATGTCGACCGGAAGATGGTCGAAGCCGCCCGCGGGTTCGGGCTTTCCGGTCCCCGGCTGGTGCGCGAAGTGGTGCTGCCGTCCGCGCTGCCCGGTGTGCTGATGGCGCTGCGGGTCTGCCTGTCCATCAGCATCACCGGTTTGATCGCCGCCGAGCAGGTGGGTACCCGCGAGGGCGTCGGCTATCTGGTGACCCTCGCCCAGGAGTACAACCGCACCGACTACATGGTGCTGTGCGTGGTGCTCTACGCGCTGCTCGGTCTGGTCTTCGACGGTCTGGTCCGGCTGCTCGAGCGGTTCGCGATGCCCTGGCGCAAGCAGGTGGCGATCCGATGAGCGAACAGCTGGACGTCGAACCCGTCGCGGTCTCGATCACCGGACTGCGAAAGTCCTTCGGCGCCAAGACCGTACTGGACGGCGTCGACCTGACCATCCGCCGCGGCGAGTTCGTGGTGCTGCTCGGGCCCAGCGGCACCGGCAAGACCACACTGCTGCGGCTGTTGACCGGGCTGGAGGTTCCCGACGCGGGCGAAGTGCTCGTGCCCGGCCGCCGGACCACCGTCTACCAGGAGCCGCGGCTCATCCCGTCCAAGCGGGTACTGGCCAACGTGCTGATCGGGTTGCGCCGCAATCGGATCACCCGCGAGGCCGGGCTGGCCGCGCTGGCCGAAGTCCACTTGGATGGCAAGGCGAACCAGTGGCCCGCCACCCTGTCCGGTGGTGAAGCCCAGCGCGCGGCGCTGGCCAGAGCGCTGGTCCGCGAGCCCGAACTGTTGCTGCTCGACGAGCCGTTCGCCGCCCTCGACGCGCTGACCCGCCTGCGCATGCAGGACTTGGTCGGCGACCTGGTCGCCCGGCACCGGCCCGCCGTGCTGATGGTCACCCACGATGTCGACGAGGCGGTGCGGCTGGCCGATCGGGTGATCGTGCTCGATCGCGGCCGCTTCGCCGTCGACACCACCATCGCGGCACCACGCCCGCGCGAGCGCACCGACCCCGCCGTGCTGCGCTACCACACCGATTTCCTCGCCCATCTCGGCGTCGGCGACCCCGACCGCCGCCTGCTCAGGAGTGCCCCATGACCGACACCCTCTGGTACACCCGCTGCCCCGTCCCCACCGCGAGCGGCCTGGCGCACAGCCTCGGCTGGCTCGGCGAGACCGCGTCGGCCGCGGGCCTGGAGTTCGGCGTCTTGCAGGACGCCGGACCGGAACTGGCCGGACACCACTTCCTGCACGACCTGCCCACCCTGATCCGCGAGGGCGGCAATGTGCCAGCGCTGGCCGCCCGCGCGCAGGGCTCGCCCACCCGGCTGATCGGGCTCACCTGGATCGACGAGGCGCAGGCCATCCTGGTCGGCCCGGACTCGCCGGTCTCCGGCCCCGCGGACCTGCCCGGACTCCGCATCGGGGTCCCCGCCTGGGCTGCCGATCAGGCCCGCAGTTTCCCTCGCGCGATGGCGCTGCACGGCTTCGCCAACGCCCTGCGGCTGAGCGGGCACACCCTCGCGGATGTGACCGTGGCCGAACTCGCCGTCGACCGGGATCCGCAGGTACGCAACGCCGTTGCGCGGGAGCGGTCCACCACATGGGGTGTGGCCGAGCTGCTCGACGGCCGGGTCGACGCGATCTACGTCAAAGGCGCGCGGGCCAAGGATGTGGCCGCCGAGCACGGGCTGCGCGTCGCGGTGGATCTGGACGCCACCACCGACAAACGACTGCGCGTCAACAACGGCACACCGCGCCCGATCACGGTGCACGCCGACCTGCTCGAACACCGGCCCGAGGTCGTCGTCGGATTCCTGGCGCAGAGTCTGCGCGCGGCCGACTGGGCAGCGGACAACCCCGACGGCGTCGGTGAAGTACTCCAACGGGAGACGCTCGCGGGCCCCGACGGCGTACTCGCCGCCTACGGCGCCGGACTCCGCCACGGCCTGCACCCCTCGCTGTCGCAGGAGCGGCTCGAACTGCTCGCGGTGCAGAAACAGTTCCTCTACACCCACGGATTCCTGGCCGAGGACTTCGATCTGGATTCCTGGGTGGCCGCCGAACCGCTGGCACGGGCCCGTGAGCTCGTCGAGGCCGAGAAGGCGGCGGCATGACCGAGTTCCTGTGGCGCCTGCCCACCCGCGGCGACGGCAGACGGGCCCGGCCAGAGTTGCGGCGCCGCGGCGGTTTCGGCGAGGCCCCGCCGCCGACTCCCGCCACCGATCCGCGCCCCGGCCGCTACGGCCCCTTCGATGATCTGGCTCAGATCATCGACGCCGCCGAGCTCGCAGGCCTCGACGGTGTGCTCGCACCCTACGACCCGCTCGGCGAGGAGTCCTGGATCGTCGCGGCCGGTGCATTGCGCGCGACCCGCTACGCCACCGTGGTGGTCGAGTTCGAACCCGCCTTCGGCACACCGGTATACGCGGCGAAGATGTCGGCTACCCTGCAACGGCTCTCGCGCGGCCGGCTCGCCTGGCGGCTGACGGTCGACACCGACGCCGATGGGGCCGCCGCCCGCGGCGACACCGTCACCGGAGACGACCGCTATGCCCGTGCGGCCGAATTCCTGACCGTGGCCCGTGGCGTGTGGAATACCGAGCCGGTGCCGGGCTCCGGCTTCGACGGTACGGGTTTCGCCTTCGACGGCCGCTTCTACGACGTGGTCGACGGCGGTTTCCGCGGCATCCTGTCCGGCCTGCCGTTCCCTGCGGTGCACCTGACCGGCGATTCTGTTGCGGCACTGGAGCTTTCGGCGCGACACGGTGACGTGCACGTATTCACCGAATCGCCGGAAGGTCCCGCCGCGGCGCTCGGCGCTCTGCGCGAGCGCGCCGCCGCGGCCGGGCGAACCGTCCGCGCGGCAGTGGAGGTCCCGGTGCTGGCCAGGCAGACCGAGCAGGAGGCATGGGCGCGGATCCGCAGGCAATGGCAGGAGCTGGGCCACGAGCCCACCGCCGCGCACGCGCTCGATCTCGGCGACGGACGCTGGTCCGGCTTCGCCGAGCTCGGCTACCTGCATCCGATCGGCCTGGTCGGCAGCTATGAGCAGGTGGCCGCCCGGTTGCGCGACTACACGGCGGCGGGCATCGACACGGTGGTGCTCAGCGGCCATCCGCACATCGAAGAAGTCCATCGCGCGGGCGAGCACCTGCTGCATCTGGCCGACCCGGAAGGGCGCACCCTCACCGCCGCCGAGGAGGTTCCGGCATGACCATCGACATCTACTGGCGCATCGGGATGGAAGGCGACCACGCCTCGCTGCGCACCCCGCGCCGCTACAACCGCGGCCACGCCGTCGGCTACGGCCCCGGCAATATTGCCCCGGCCGTGCGTGGCGGCAGACTCGACGACTACGGCTACATCGACCACATGGCCGCCGTCGCGCGCGCCTCGGAATCGGCGGGCTTCCTCGGCGGGCTGCTGCCGTCGTTCCCGGTGACCGACGACCCGTGGGCGGTGTCGGCCGCGCTGGCCCGCGAAACCACCACCTACCGTTTCATGGTCGCCTTCCAGCCCGGTTTCCTGCACCCGGTACAGGCGGCGCGGATGTCGGCGAGCCTGCAACGGGCCACCGGCGGGCGGCTGGTCTACAACATCATCAGCGGTGGCGGGGGACCGGCGCAGCTGTGGTGGGGCGACAAGGTCGCCCACGACGACCGCTACGCGCGCACCAGCGAATTCCTCGACGTCCTGCGCGGCGTATGGGACGGCGAGCCCTACGACCACGACGGCCGTTTCTTCACCACTGATGGTGCCGCGCTGCCGCCCGGCCTGGCCGGACAGCCCTTCCCCGAGGTGTATTTCTCCGGCTCGTCCGGTGCCGCCGTCGCCGCCGCCGGACGGCATGCCGACTACTACCTGTCCTGGCTGGAACCGTTCGACGATCTGCGCGCCAAGTTCGACGGTGTCCGTGCCCATGCCGACAAGCTGGGCCGAACACCGAAATTCGCGGTCCGCATCGACATCGTGGCCAGGCACACCGAGGAAGCCGCCTGGGCCGAGATCGAACAGGGCTGGGCCTTCGTCGACCGCGGCGCCGCCGAACGCGCGGCCCGCGGTGACTCGGTCGGCGCGGCCCGCATCAAGGGCTGGGTACCCGAGACCATCACTGGATACCGCGATCTCGAGGTGGCGCCGAACGTGTGGTGCGGGTTCAGCCTGATCCGCGGCGGACCGGCCTTCGGGCTCGTCGGCAGCTACGAGCAGGTCGCCGAACGGCTCGACCAGCTCATCGATCTCGGCGTCGACGCTTTCATCCTCGCGGGCAACCCGCATCTCGAGGAGGCCTACCGCGTCGGCGAAGAGGTGCTGCCGCTGCTCGGCCACTCCCGCCTCACCGCCCAGACCCAGTCCACCGCGCTCACCACCGTCCGATAAGAGGAGAACACCGTGACCACCACCGAGACCAGGCTGCCCGCCGCCGTCGCCGAATTCGCCGCCGCCGCAACCCGGGACGCCGAGCGGGCCCTGCGGGTGTTCCGCGAGACCGGCACCGTCACCGGCAACGGCACCGTCAACTTCATCGAACGGGTGCCCGGCGAGGAGATCGCCCTCGCGCTCAACGCCCCCGGCCCCTGGGCCGAGGACCAGACGGTGCGCCCGATCGTGGCCACCTTCGACGGCACGGTGCTCGACGGCACCGGGCCGGCCGGCTTCGTCACCGGCTACGCCGACGTGTTCCGCCGCCACCCCGAGATCACCTCGATCGTGCACGTGCACAGCCCCTGGCTCGGTGCGTGGGCGCAGACCCACCGCACGCTGCCGATCCGCTACGCCGCCGCTCAGCGGCTCACGCTCTCCCGCGAGATCGTGCCGCATATCGATCGCAGCATCGGCGCGGGGGAGTTCATTCTCGAGCGGCTGGCCGTCGACCCCGACCTGGTCGCGATCTTCGAGGCCAACGGCGGCGCCAACGTCATCGGCCGGGCCGGGCTGCTCGAACTCGCGAAGTTCGTCGTCCTGCTGGAAGAAGGCGCGCAGTATCAGGCGATCGCCGAAACCCTCGGCGGCTCGGTCGAATTCGATCCCTCCAACCTCGCCGTGCAGTGGGGCCGCACCGGCCTCGCCGCCGCGGCCCGCCGCCGCGGCCTCCTCTGATCCCCCAGGAGCACTCCATGTCTATTCGTGTCGGCTACTTCCCGCACAACAACTCACTGTTCGTGCTGCGTCACCGCGGCATCCTCGAGCGCCGCCTGCCCGGCGTGGAATGGGTCGATCTGCGTACCCTGCCCGCCGGCGAGCGCGTCGACCCCCGCTCCGGCCTGCCGACCCTGCACTCGGACTGGCTG
The DNA here is from genome assembly GCF_005863245.1 of Nocardia cyriacigeorgica. GTDB lineage: Bacteria > Actinomycetota > Actinomycetes > Mycobacteriales > Mycobacteriaceae > Nocardia > Nocardia cyriacigeorgica_C. Next base: position 573,550 of record NZ_VBUT01000002.1, read on the forward strand.
TTCACCGAGGGCGGCTACGACGTGATCGGCACCGGATTCACCCCGCCCATCACCGGCCTCGCGCACGGCCGCGACCTGGTCTACCTCGGCATCTCCGGGCCGCGGGTGGAGAACGGCAGGCTGGTCAGCAAGGCGGACAGCGGCATTCGCACCCCGGCGGACCTGCGCGGTAAGCGGGTCGGCATCGCCCACGGCTCCTGGCAGACCACCCTGGTGCTGTTCGCGCTCGACCAGGCCGGGCTGCGCTGGTCGGACATCATCCCGGTCGACACCGACGTCCACGACGGTGGCGCCGCCCTGCTGGACGGCTCACTCGACGCGTGGGTAGGCGCCTACCCCGGCCTGGCCGCAGTGGAGGCGACCACCGACCTGCACACCCTGGTGGCGACCGAACCGCTGTTCAGCCATCCCTCGCTGTGGTTCACCCGCCGAGACTTCGCCGAATCGAACCGCGCGGCCGTCACCGAAATCCTTGCCGCCCTTCAGGAATCCGACGCGTGGATCACCGAGAACCCCCGGGCGGCCGCCCAGTACTTCGTCGACGACGCACACGCCAACGGCGTCGCCGCCGACCTCGACGCCTGGGAAGCGGCCCTGCGCGGCCGCCCCTTCGGCATCCATCCGGTGGACGAGGCCTTCCTCGACGAACAGCAGCGCGCCGCCGACCTACTGGCCGCCAATGGGCTATTGCCGCGCACCGTGCGCGTGCGTGACGCGGTCCTCCCGTGGATCGGTGAAGCGGTGACGGCCCACGCCACCCCCTCCGCTCCGATCAGCGTGCGGTAACGCCGGCCCGCGCCGCCCCGATGGTCTGAGTGCTCGGCTTTTTCCGGGCATTCAGGAGGAGCGGTGAACGAAACCGCGCGGCGCGGTCGGCGTGTCGCTGGCAAGGGCAGGCTCGCAGTCGCGTTCGCGTGGATCGGGCTGGTTCTCGGCACGATGTTCGCGTTTGCGGCCATGGTGGACTTCGAGCCGGTGGTGGTGCTGGTGTTCGGTCCGCTGGCGGTGTGGTGCGGATGGCTGCTCATCAAGTGGGATCGCGACCGGGATCTCACGGCGGAAGCCGCGGGCCGAGCGGACCTCGAACAGCAACTGCAGCGCATGTTGCGCCGTCCGGAGGGCCGATAGATGGCAGGCAGGGCGAAACTTGTCGCCGCCGTCGCGGGAGTGTCCGCCCTGGTCGGGATCGGTATCGGGGTGGCGCCCGATCCGGAGCCCGAACGAACCGCGACTGTGCAGAGTACGGCGCCGACGACTCCCGGTCCCGCGGCGTCCTCGCCGCCGCCGGTCGACGAGACCGAAGCTGTGACCAGCGCGGGCGCCCCGACCGGTCGGACGGACATCGCCGCACCCGCCCAGGTTCCCGGCGACACGCAACAGGCGGTGGTCCGGCGGATCGTCGACGGTGACACCCTCGAGGTCGCCGCCGTCGCGGCAGGCCCGGTGCTGACGTCGGCGGATGCGGTGCACGTGCGGCTGCTGGAGATCAACAGCCCGGAAACGAAAGACCCGGATCAATCCGCCCAGTGCTACGGGCCGGAAGCCACCGCCGAACTCACCCGCCTCGCCCCACCGGGATCGACGGTGTGGGTGCAGCGCGATCGAGAACTTCTCGACCGGTACGACCGGCACCTGCTGTACCTGTGGAATGCCGAGGGCGAATTCGTGAATCTGGCGATGGTGCAGTCCGGGCATGCGGAGGCAGTGCTGTATCCGCCCAACGACAAGCATTGGCCCACGATCGGCGCAGCCCAGTCGACAGCGCGTTCGGCAAGCGTCGGCGCGTGGAGTGCGTGCCCGGTATTCGGCCGACCCGAGCCTGAGGCGAGTGCGCCGCCGGTGCCGAGCGCTCCGCCGCTGCCGAACCCGCCACCGGTTCCGAACCCGCCACCGGCGCCGAGCGCGCCACCGCCGCCTCCGGTCGCGCCGTTCGTGCCCGACCCCGAGCCGGTTCCGACGCAGGACCCTCCCGTGCAGTCCGGGCTGCCGTCGCAACGGCTGGGTCCCGACACCGACTGCAGCGACTATCCAGGGCCGGTGATCGTGGCGCCGGGCGATCCGCACCGCCTCGACGGGGACGGCGACGGCATCGGGTGTGACGGCAACTAGCGGTTCCGGGTCCACCTGGCCTGCGGCCCAAGGGATTTCACAGCGGAGGGCCGGACCATGGCCCCTGCACACCGACAGTGATGCGCACGCCGGAACTGGATAGGCAGTGGGCTCGGTCGCCGTCGAGCTCGAGTGCGATGAACGGGTTGGAGTCGTCGAAATGGACGACCCAGACCAGGTCCCCCTCCCGGTCCACCTTCGCGACGTAGCCTTCCGCTCCGAGATCTCCTTCCCCGCAGCACAGATACCCTTCACCGGGAATCTCCACCGTCTGGAACGTCGCGTCGGTCGAGGTCGTGTTACCGGGGCTGTCGGCGAGCAAGGCATCGACATCGATCGGCTCACCCACGGTGAATCCGCAGTCGGCCGCCGGGTCGAGCCAGACCTTCCATGCGCGCCCCTCGGCTGTGTAAACCCCCTCCGCAATGGGGACTTCCCGCTGCCGCCAGAGGCGCTGGACAGCGTTGGTCATGAATAGCTCCTGTGTGTCGGTCGGTCGGCTTCGCCGGATTCGTGCCCGGCATGTCAGGTGCCGTGGCCGCCTTCGAGTTCCCGGATCCGCTTCGCGGCCTCGGCGAGCCGCTGCTTGCGGGCTCGGGCTTCGGACTTCTTCAGATCCTCGTAGACCTCTTCGTCGGTGTCGCTGAATCGCAGGATCATCCTCGGCACGCTCAGGGTGACGATCAGCGACGGCCAGACGATCCAGGCATAGTCCCAGCCCACGATCACCTGCAGGACGAGGAAACCGACCAGGGTGATGCCGACGATGATCCAGTCCAGCGATTCGATGGTGTTGCCGCGGGCCCGGAGTGCGGAGAGTTCGGCCGCCGCGGACGATCCCGCGACCAGCTCGCCTCCGCCGACTGCCGCGTCACCCGAGAAAGGGACCTTCACCACGTGACCGTCGACGCGGTTCAGCGGCACGCCGCCCGGCAAGCCCGTGAAGACGTCGCCGAGTGCGCTGAACGTGCGCGCGGACGCCGCCGCGCCCGAGCGGTCGTAGAACTCGGCGGTATCCAATCGACCGTCGGCGTAATGCTTGCCGAGCGCGTCGAGGGCATGCGTGCGTTCGTCGTCGCTGAGGAGCAGATCGTCGGGATCGGGAGTCTCGGCCATGGCGTCGGCACCTCCTGAGCAGTGCTGCGGACTGTCACCGAATCCAGTGTCGCACCCGAGTACGTGTGCCTACATCGTCAGAGCCCGACGGGTGTCGGCCGAGAACGGCCATGAGCGGAACTCTTGGCCGATCGATCGAGGGCTGTGGTTATCGCGTGAGCAGGTGCGCTGTCACTGCATTAGTCAGCCAGTCGCGGTATTTGGCGGCCGGCCAAGCGCTTTCGCGGCGTAGCAGCCGGAAGACGTGTGGTGAGGCGAGCGCGAACAGGCTGTCGGCGGCGGTGTCGATGTCGATGTCCGGGCGCAGGGTGCCGTGTTCGGCGAGGCTGTGCACGAAGGCTGCCCAGAAGGCGCGGGTGGCGGCGGCTCCGGCGTCGGCCCCGGATTTCATGGCGGGATCGGCGGATGCGGCGTCCACGCCGACCATGATGAGATCTCCGGCGCGTTCGAGCAGGCCGACGGTGTAGTCGACGATCAGGTCGACGGCCACCTTCGGATCGGGTTCGGCCAGGGCGGCCCGAACCTCCGGACGCTCCGCCACGGCGACCGGCTCCTCATCGCCGACGGTCGCCACATCGAGCACGTGCCGGAACAGCGCGAGCTTGTTCGGGAACGCGTCGTAGAGCGTGCGTTCCCCGACCCCCGCCCGGCGCGCGATCTCCCGCATGGGCGTGGCCACATATCCGCGTTCGACGAACAGTTCGCCGGCCGCCTGCCGGATCGCGGCTCTGGTCGCCGCGGCCCCCTCGGCGCGTTTTCCGGCCCGGTACGTCCTCTTGACGGGTTGGCTCACACGGAGGATTCTAACAATATTCACCGCAGTGCCACTGCGGTCAAATCGAGGAGGTGGATTCGATGCCCGACCTCGCCGGCATCCATCACGTCAAGATCCCGGTTTCCGACCTGCCCCGATCGGTGCGGTGGTATCGCGAAGTCTTCGGCTTCCGCCCGACCATGCAGTTCGCCGACAGCAGCGACGATGTGGTCCGCGGCGTGGTCGGCGACATCCCCGGCCTCGGCATGGTCGCGCTGCGGGAGAATCCCGAGGCGGCCGCGGGTTGCAAAGGTTTCGACCCGGTGGGCTACGCCGTCAACGACCGCCCCGACCTGGAACAGTGGGCCGAGCACCTGGACGGCCTGGGCATCACCCATTCACCCGTCATCGACGCTTCGATCGGCTGGATCCTGGTATTCAACGACCCGGACGGCCTGGAAATCCACATGTACACGTGGGCGAAACACGGCATCGACCAATCGGGCCGCCCTGGTTACGGCACGCCCATCGCAGATCCGGAAACCTGGGAACCCGCCCGCTGAACTTGACGAATGGGTGGTCGCGGTGTCGAGCCGGACGCCGTTCGCCGTCCCCGGCGCCGACATTCGTAGAAATACCTGGGGCTCGGAAGCGCGGCCGGTGGGTCGAGAGGCAGGTGAACTGGTGGATGTATCTGTCACAGGCGGGGATTCGAGCAGTGCAATGCCCGCAAGGCGGCTCCGAGCTCTAGCACGGCGCGGGGATCAGAGAGGGGCCGGCCGGTGACTTCCTCGATGCGGTGCGGGCGGTAGCGGACGGAGTTGGGGTGCGGGAAGAGTTCGCGGCCGGTGTCGGCGTACCAAGTGCGGAGCTCCGCGGCACCGCTGCCGCCCTGAACCTCAAGTTGTTGAATCCCATTCAAATACTTCTTGACGGCTTAGATGCCGACGCTTACCCTCAAGTTACTGAATCTGATTCAAGAACCTGGAGGTGTGATGGTCGGCAATCGGCGCGGCGAGGCCTCGCGGGCGGCACTGCTCGAGGCCGGGAAGGCCGCGTTCAGTAGCGACCGCTACGAGGAGGTCTCCATTGTCGACCTGGCGCGCTCACTGGGGGTGGCGGCCGGTTCGATCAGCTACCACTTCGGCGGCAAGCGAGGCTTCTACCTGGCTGTACTCCAACAGGCCGCCGACGAACTCTGGGGTGCGCTGCTGGCTATGCGCGGCCCCGCGTTGGACCGCTTGACCCGAGGTATCGATCTGCTGCTCGACGAGGCCGAGCAGCAGCCGAGGGCGTTCGAGGCCTTGTTCGCCGATGTGGCCGACGCCGAGGTCCGCGAGATTCGTGACCGCTATCGGATGCAGCTGACCGATGCCCTGGTGATCGAGGTGACCGGTTCGGACTCGTCGCCGGTATTGCGTGCGGCCATGGCCGGGTTCGTGGCCTACATCGAAGGGCTGGTGCTGCATTGGACGCGCACCCGCGACATCAGTCGCGACCAGGTCAAAGACCTGGTGGTCGGGAACATGTTCGGCACGATCCTTGCCGCGCTGCGCACCGACCCGAATATCGAGCTGACGCAGCGGGCGATCGACGCCGCGCTGTCGGACCCGCAAGCCGTGGCGTTCCTCGGCTCCTTGTCCACCATGTCGAAGACGACGGAGTGATCACTTATGTCTGAAGTTCTGCCGACCGGTCCCTCGCGGATCGTCGAAACACCGTTCGCGCGAGCGATCGCCTGGGTCATCGGGCCGCGCGGGTTGCGTAGCCGAGACGCGTTGCGTCGTGAGGTTGCGGGCAAGGTGGTCGTGATCACCGGGGCGTCGTTCGGGGTCGGCGAGGCTACCGCACGGTGGTTCGCCGCGGCCGGTGCCCGGGTGGTGATCGCCGCGCGGTCGATGGATCGGCTACTCGAGGTGGCCGAGGAGATCAATTCTGCCGGGGGCGAGGCCTATCCGTACCGCCTGGACCTGACCGATGAGCAGTCGGTCGCCGAGTTCGCCGCGTCGGTGCGTTACGACCTCGGCGAAGTCGATGTGCTGATCCACAACGCGGGCAAGTCGCTGCGCCGTTCGATCCACCTGTCCTACGACCGGCCCAAGGACATCACCGCCACCACGGGGGCGAATTATCTGGGGCCGATGCGGCTGACCCTGGCGCTGCTGCCGGGGATGCGGGCGCGCGGAAGCGGTCACATCGTGAACGTCTCCACTGTCGGGATCATGTTCCCGAACGCCCCCAAGTGGGGCTTCTACCTGTCGTCGAAGCTGGCCTTCGACTGGTGGATGCGCGCGGTCGCGATGGAGGCCCGCGCCGACGGGGTCACCCTGACCACGTTCTACGGTGGTTTGCTCCACACCAGAATGAGTGCGCCGAGCCGATGGATGCGGGTGCTGCCCGGTCAGACTCCCGATGATGCGGCGAAGGTACTGGCCAAGGCGGTGGTGCGCAAGCCGCGGACAATGACCCCGATCTATGGGTTCCCGTCCGCGATACTCGCGACCGTGTTCCGGTGGCCGCTGGAATTGGTCGTCGAGCGGATCTTCCGCAACCTCGGGGACACCGAGGCCTCGCTGTCACGGCTGCGCCCGCCTGCTCCGGTGACCCACACCGCGAGCACCGCGCCGGCGATCACTGATCCGAAGGCCAACGGGCAGGTGCGCACGAATGTCCGCTGATCTGAGCCACAGTCTGCGTCAGTGGGGTTCGGCGATCCCGGCGGTGCTCTCGTCGGGAATGCTGACCCCGGTCGGCCCGCGCAAGGCCGCGGCGTTGGCGCGCGGCTTCTACCGCTACGGCCCGACACCGGCGATGTTGCTGGCGGCGACCGCGATCCGGCACCCGGACAAGGTCGCGATCATCGACGACACCGGGCAACTGACCTATCGGCAGTTGCAGCAGCGGGCCGAAGCGATCGCCGCGGCCCTGTTCGCCGCGTGCCCGGCGCCGCCGAAATCGGTGGGCATCATCTGCCGCAACCATCGCGGGTTCGCCGAGGCGATGGCCGCGGGCGCGCAGCTGGGCGCGGAGCTGATCTTCATCAACACCGAGCTGCCCGCCCCGCAGTTGCACGCGATCCTGGCCCGGCACAACCCGGATGTGCTGATCTACGACGACGAGTACGCCGCCACGGTGGAGAAGGCGAACTTCGCGGGCCTGCGGGTGCTGGCATGGCGTGAACCCGATGCCGAACCTATGGGCGTGGTGACGCTGGAGGATCTGGCTGCCCGGAGTCATCCCGCACCGCCGCGAGTACGCCACGCGGTCAAGCTGACGCTGTTGACGTCGGGGACGACCGGCCTGGCCAAGGGGGTGCCCCGTGCGGTCGAACCGCACGCGATCGTGTTGCTCACGCTCACCGCGATGGCGATCCTGCGGCTGCGGTCCACGGATCGGGCGCTGGTGGCGCCGCCGATGTTTCATGGTTTCGGGTTGCTGTCGTTGTTGGGTCCGTTGGCGCTGGGTGGCACCGTGATCTGTCGCCGGCGTTTCGACGCCGCGACCGCGCTGGCCGACATCGCTCGTCACCAGGCCACCGTGGTGATGGCGGTGCCGGTGATGTTGCAGCGGTTGCTCAGCGCCGCCGACCCGGTTGACGCCGCTGCGGCGCGGCGGCATCTGCGGGTCATGGTGACCGGTGCGGCACCGATCTCGCCGACCACGATCTCGAAGTTGATCGAGGCGTTCGGTCCGATCATGGTCAACGGGTACGGCTCGACCGAAGCCGGTCTGGTCACCATCGCCACCCCGGCCGATCTGGTCGCCGCCCCCGACACCATCGGCCGGGCCGCACTCGGGGTGTCGGTGCGAATCCTGCGCGCCGACCGCACCGAAGCCGCGATAGGTGAGATCGGGGAGATTTTCGTGCGCAGCGGCCTTGAATACACCGGCTACACTCCTGACCCCGCCGCGAAGGTCTCGACCAAAGAGGTCATCCATGGCCATGTCAGTACCGGCGACATGGGGCATTTCGACACGGCGCACCGGTTGTTCATCGACGGACGTGCCGACGACATGATCGTCTCCGGCGGGGAGAACGTCTTCCCCGGCGAGGTCGAAGATCGCCTCGCCGCCCGCCCCGACATCACCGACGCGGTCGTGATCGGTGTCCCCGACGCCGAATTCGGCCAAGTGCTCAACGCCTTCGTCGTGCTCGCCCCGGGCGCGGAGGTGCCGAGTGAGGATGAGCTCAAAGCTCATGTGCGCGGAGGTCTCGAACGCTACAAGGTGCCCAAACGGTTCGTCGTGCTCGACGAGATCCCACGCAACGCCAGTGGCAAGGTCCTGCGGGCACAACTGCACGCGGCGGCCGGGTCCTGATCACCCTTCTGCCCGGAGAGGCGAAAACTGATGGCAAGCAAGCCGATTCGTGTACCGAAGATCGTCATCATCGGCGCGGGCGTCGCCGGGATCTCGGCCGCGGTGACCTTCAAAAAGGCCGGGTTCGACGATTTCGTGATCCTGGAGAAGGGATCCGATGTCGGCGGGGTGTGGTTCTGGAACCGCTACCCGGGGCTGACCTGTGATGTGCCCTCGCAGCTCTACCAGTTCGGCTTCGCGCCCAAACCCGATTGGAGCCGGGTCTGGGCCACCGGCCCGGAGATTCAGCGCTATCACGCGGAGGTCGTGGACAGGTTCGGATTGCGTGCGCATCTGCGCCTGAACAGCGAGGTCGCCGACGCCGCCTTCGACGGGCGCGGCTGGACGGTCACCATCGCCGGCGGTGCGGAGTTCACGGCCGACTTCGTGATCGCCGCGACCGGGGTGCTGCATCATCCGTTCACCCCGGATCTGCCCGGGCTCGACAGTTTCGAGGGGTCTGTCGTGCACACCGCCCGATGGGACGATGCGATCGTCACCGCGGGCAAGCGGATCGCGGTGATCGGATCGGGATCAACCGGGGTGCAGGTCGTTTCGGCGCTACAGCCGGACGCGGCGCAGCTGACCCAATTCACCAGGACCCCGCAGTGGGTGCTGTGGGCGCCGATGGGATTGCCCCAATCCCGGCTGGTGGCCAAGCTGCTCGCGGCGTCGCCGGCGTTGCACGACCGGGTGTACAACCTGTCGCTGTGGGCCTCGGGGATCCTCGCCGATGTGGCCCTGCGGCCGACCTGGCGACGACGGGCCGTGCAAGAACTGGCCCGACTGTCGCTGCGCGTCCAGGTTCGCGACAAGGATCTGCGTGCGGCGCTGACACCCGACTACGAGCCGCTGTGCAAACGGCAGGTGATCTCCGGTACCTATTACCGGGCCATTCAGGCCGATAACGCCGAGCTGGTCACCGACGAGATCACCGAGATCACCCCCACCGGAATCCGTACCGGCGACGGCAGGCACCACGAGGTCGACCTCATCGTCTTCGCGACCGGCTTCCACCCACACAACTACATGCGTCCGATGAACCTGCGCGGCCGCGACGGACTCACCATCGATCAGGCCTGGGCGCAAGGTCCCCGCGCCTACCGGATGACCGCCATCCCGGGTTTCCCGAATCTGTTCACCGTGCTGGGCCCGAACTCGCCGACCGGATCGATCTCGCTGCAATACTCCGCCGAACTGACCGCCCGCTACATCACCCGCTGGCTGCAGCGGTTCGCCACCGGTGAGCTCGACACCGTCGAAGTCACCGAGGCCGCGACGGCCCGGTTCAACGACGCCGTCACACAGGCGATGGGGCCGACGGTGTGGAACACGGGCTGCAACTCCTGGTACTTCACCGACCAGAACACCATCGACCTATGGCCTTTCGACCGCACAACGATGACGGCCATGCTCACCGAACCCGACGACCGCGACTTCCTGATCACAGCGACCGCAGATCGTGGCGCGGTGCCTGTGACAACCCGGCAAATGTGACCGTTGACACTATCCGTCTTCCATGGGAATCTGAATCGAATTCATATTGAATTCGATTCAGAAAAGGGGAGTAGATGTTCACAGAACCGGTCAGAGCGCAGCGACGGCCCGTTGGCAGGCGCAGGCCGTTGGCGATGCTCGGCGCGCTGGTCCTGGCGGTCGCCGCGGTGTCGAGCGTCGGCGCCGGACCAGGCGCGTCGGCGCCGGGTTCCGGTTCGGCATCGGGATCGTCCTCGGGTTCGTCCCAGACTGCGGACTTCTACCTCCCGCCCACACCGCTACCGGACGCAAAGCCAGGCCACATCCTGCGCAGCGAGCCGTATTCGCTGGCATGGGCCATCCCCGGGCAGCAAGGCCAGGTTCCCGCGAACGCCACGCGCATCATGTACCTGAGCGCCGACACCCACGGTGATCCAGCCGCGGTCACCGGCACCTACCTCGAACCCACCCTGCCGTGGAACGGGCCGGGGCCCCGCCCGCTGATCGCGGTCGCGCCGGGCACCCAGGGCCAAGGCGACCAGTGTGCACCGTCGAAAACCTTGGCCGAGCTGATCCACTACACCTTTCCCCTCGACATCTGGGTCAGCTATGAGGTGATCACCGCGTACGCGCTGCTCGCACGCGGCATGGCGGTGGTGATGACCGACTACCACGGCCTGGGCACCCCCGCCGTGCACGACTACGTCAACCGGGCCGCCGAAGCCCACGCCGTCCTCGACTCGATCCGCGCCGCCGAAGCACTGACCGGAATCTCGCGTCCCAGTGCCATTTTCGGCTACTCCCAAGGCGGCGGCGCCGCAGCAGCCGCCGCCGAGCTACAGGGTGAATACGCTCCCGAACTGGACCTGCGTGGCACCTACACCGGGGCCCCGCCCGCAGATCTGCGTGCGGTTATGCTCAGCGCCCCTGCCGTCAACGGGATCGTCCCGGGTGTGATCGGTGGCTTCGGGACCGGATTGCTGGGATACGTGCTCAACGGCATCGTCGCCGACTATCCCGACACCGCGCCGATCGTCGACGCGGCCACCAACCCCGCCGGCAAGCAGATGATGGCCGAGCTGGCCAACACCTGTATCGGCGAAGCCGTCTTCCGCACCATGCTGCGGCCGACAACCTGGTACACCGCCGGTGGCCGCACACCGGCTGAGATCATCGACAGCTCACCGGAATTGTCGGCGATTGTCGACGAGCAGCGCATCGGCCGGCGCAAGCCGGTCGCACCTGTCCTGATCGCCGCCGGTACCAACGACGATGTCCTGACCTATCAGCAGGTTCATCAGCTCGCCGTCGACTGGTGCGCACACGGCGCGACCGTGCAACTGGACAGAACCGCCTGGCTGCCGCCGCTGTTCCCCAGCACCGCGATCGGCCACCTGCTGGCATACCTGCCCGCCACCGTCGCCGCCCACGACTGGCTCACCCAGCGCCTCGCCGGTGCGCCCGCTCCGAGCAACTGCTCCGCCCTGCCCTGAGCCTCGCCGTACGTCAGGACCGGTGGTCGTTTCCGGCTTCGCGACGGGCGCCTGGGCCGGGCCGACCGCAGTGGGAGTCTTGTTCGGAGTACTGGCCGAGAAAATCCTGAGCATGTTCGGGCGCGCAGGGTGATTACGGCAGCTGAGCTTCGATTCCGTCGAGGATGATCGTCAGTCCGAGAGCGAACGATTCGTCGAAATCGCAGAACTCGAGTTGTGCTTGCGCGGACAAGGTCGGATAGATCTCGGCATGCTCGTCGATATGTGCCTGAGCGTCGCGGCGCAGTACGAGCTCCTCGCCGGGGTCGCTGATCGTGGATCGCCATACGTTCTCGGCGGCGACGAATCCGTCGACGAAGTAGCTCAGCGCTCCGACCGCGGCGAGCAGCGGTTGCCCGGTCAGCCCGGCTCTACTCAGGGCGGTGTAGAAGCGTTCGGAGCGGGCGAGAGCGTTGGGGCCGAGCAGTGGCCTGCCACTCATCAGGCCCAGGATCCACGGATGGCGGCGCAGTACGCCGCGGGTCTGGACGAGTTGCCGGGTGAGATAGTGCCGCCAAGCATCCGCTGTCGTGCGTGTTTCGGTGTCCGGTGAATCCAGTTCGATTTCGGCGAAAACCGCATCGATCGCGAGGTCGAACACGTCGTCTTTGGTATCGACGTAGGCATACAGCGACATCGTGCCGCAGTCGAGGCGAGCGGCCAGCCGGCGCATCGAGAAGCCGGCGACTCCCTCGGCGTCCAGCAGCGACACGGCCGCGGCGACGATCCGTTCCAGCGATAGCCGGGGCTTGCGCTGCGAACTCTCACCGCGAAGCCAGACGGTCCGGGGTCGGTCCGGCATGCCCGCGCTCCCATCGTGCGCTGTACGAAAAAACGTACAGCTAGCTTACCGGGTGAGTCGGCGACATAGCTACGGAGGAATCGACGACATGAGTGGACAGGACTGGTTCCGCGATTACTCGCTGCTGGCCTTGCGCCTGAACCGCCAGGTCACGAGCAATACCGGTGGTACTGTGCTCATTTATCAGGGGCCATCGCAATGGAGTGCGGAGGTGGCCGGCGAGCAGCCGCTGCCGCCGGAGAAACTGGTCGATGACGCCGACCGGTTGTTGGCAACACTTCCTTTCGAGCCCGCGCGCTCGCGCTACCTGGCCGCGCAGATTCGGGCCATGCGTGCGGTTGCGCGACGGCAGTGCGGCGGGCAGTTGCCGCTGGCCGACTACGCCAGGGAATGTCTGGGGCTGGAGGTGAGCTGGGTGCCCGAGACCGAGTTCGAACAAGCACATGATCGGCTCGACGCCGCGTTGCCCGCAGGCCGTGGGTCATTGAGCGATCGACTGCACGCCTGGCAGGCTGCCCACGCCCTTGCCGCGGAGCGAGTGCAGCGGCAGCTTCCGGTGATTGTCGGCCAGGCCATTGCCGAGACGCGAGTCCGGACCGATGCCATGATCGTGTCACTTCCGCCGGACGAAGTCGTCGACTGCGAGTTGGTGACGGGCACGCACTTCTGGGGCGCGGGCGCCTACGAAGGCGGGAGGAAAGCGACCCTGTACATCAATACCGACATCCCGTTCAACCTGGCTGATCTGCTGTATCTCGTTGCCCACGAGGTTCATCCCGGACACATCGCCGAGGCGCTGCTCAAACAGATCCATCTCGTCGACGGGCAGGGCGTGATCGACCAGCAGGTGCGATTCATGCTGTCGCCACCCTTCGCCCTCGGCGAGGGCCTGGGTTTGCACGCCGAATCGATCATCTTCCCCGGCGACGAGGCTCGGGAATGGTTGACCGACAACGTTTTCGCCGCTGAACGTATCCAGCCCGATGGAAGCGACTTGGCCTCGATACACGAGGTCAAGAACACGCTCTGGGGCGTCTTGGCGAACGTGGCCTTCCTGGCGGACGAGGGCAGGCCCGACGCCGAACTCGCCGGCTACCTGGCACGGTGGGGGCTCTACGACGGCAACGAGATCGCCGCGGCGTTCAACTCGATCCGAGCGCCGGGCATGTCGGTGTATGTGCTCGGCTACTACTTCGGCTGGCAACTGGTGCGCTCATGGCTGAACACCCCCGATCGGTTCCTTCGGGTCCGCCGCCTGCTTACCGAGCAACTGCTTCCGGCGGACCTGGAGGCTGGTTGGCCGAGTTCGACCCCCGCCACGAATCCTCGATAGTGCCGGCTGGAACAGGACGTACCTGAGCTCTGGTGCCGGAATCTGCCGGGTACTCAACGGTCTGCGTCTGTGTAGCGGATGATGCCGCGGATGTTGCGGCCTTCGAGCATGTCGCGGTATCCCTCGTTGATCTGTTCGAGCCGGTATTGGCGGGTGACCATATCGTCGAGGTTGAGTTTGCCGACCTGGTACATGGACAACAGGTGCGGGATGTCGTAATGGGGATTGCCGCCGCCGAAGAGTGTGCCTTGCAGGTTCTTCTGTAGCAGCGACAGCATCGACAGGTTCAATGTCGCCTGGTTGTCGGTGAGGCTGCCCATGGCGGTGACTACACAGGTGCCGGCTTTGGCCGTGATGCCGAGCCAGGAATCGACGTCTTCGCCACGGGCTTCACCGACGGTGACAATGACCTTCTTGGCCATTCCGCCCCAGGTGATCTCGGCGCACGCCGCCGTAGCTTCCTCGATCGTGCCGTAGACGTGGGTGGCGTCGAACTTCAACGCCTGCTGCTGTTTCCATTCCACCGGGTCGACGGCGAAGATATAGCGCGCGCCGGCGTGGACCGCGCCTTGGAGTGCGGAGATGCCGACGCCGCCGAGGCCGATGATCGCGACATCTTCACCGGGGCGGATATTCGCCGAGCGCACCGACGATCCGTAGCCGGTGGTGACGCCGCAGCCGACCAGGCACGCCACCTCGAACGGGATCGACTCGTCGATCTTCACCACCGAACTGCGGTGCACGACCGCATACGGAGAGAAGGTGCCCAACAGGGTCATCGGGTATACGTCCTGGCCGCGGGCCTGGATTCGGAATGACCCGTCGCTGACCGAAGCACCGCCCAGCAGCAACGCACCCAGATCGCACAGGTTGCGCAGCCCGGACTGACACGACGGACAGGTGCCACAGGAGGGGATGAATGACAGCACCACGTGATCACCGACGGCGAGATCGTCTACCCCCTCACCGATCTCGGTGATGATCCCGGCGCCTTCGTGACCGCCGAGGACCGGGAAACCCATCATCGGGATGCCGCCGGTGACCAGGTGGTGGTCGGAGTGGCACATCCCGGCCGCTTCCAATTGGACTTTGACCTCGTTTTTGCGCGGGTCGCCGATCTCGATGTCCTCGACCGACCACGGTTGGTCGAATTCCCAGATGAGCGCGCCTGTGGTCTTCATTGTCTGCCTCTTCGTCGTGCAGTGGATACCGGGCCGCTGAGCGGGGCACAGCGGCCGAATGTGCCCGGCCGCGCTTCCGGGCAACGCGGTGACTCCGGGCTGCCTTGCACCTTACAGGTGTCAAGCCTACTGTAAGGCGTTATGGCGGAGACTGCTGTTCCTGGTAGGCGGGCGTTGGCGGGCAGGTCGGCGGAGACGGTGGACCGGCTGCTCGATGCGGGGCTGGAAGTGTTGCGCGAGAAGGGGTACGACCAGATCAGCATGCGCGAGGTCTGCCGGCGCGCCGAGGTCACCCATGCCACGGCCTACGGATACTTCTCCGCCAAGCAGCATCTGATCGCCGAGGCCTACCGGCGCCGCATCGAGCAGTGGTGTCAGGCACCGGTGACCGGCGCCACCGCGTTGCAGCGGCTGTCGAATATCTTCACCGAACTGGGCGCGCTCATGGCCGCGGAACCGGAGCTGAGCACCGCGGCCTCGGCCGCTGTGCTCAGCCGTGACCCGGATGTCGAGCAGATCCGCAACCGGATCGGGCTCGCCATGGTGCGTCGCCTGCGGCTCGCCGCAGGCGAGGACTGTGGCGACAACGTGGTAGATGCGCTCAATATCGCGGTCAGCGGCGCCATGATTCAGGCCGGGATGGATTACTACACCTACGAGGCAATGGCCGAACGATTGACCTCGGTGGCCGCGCTGCTTCTGCACGGGGAATGACGCTCGCCCGCCCCGGCCGGACGCATCCCGATTTTCCAACTGGCTAGACACCTGTCAAGTGCAGTTGTAGCCTGGCTCACAACCGACCGGGGGCATGCAGTAGGCGCCGTTGCCGCTGCCTGGTCAGCGACGGCGAAACCGTTGCCGCCTCCCGGTGATCGGCAGGTCGGACAGATGCGGTAGCGCCGCGGAGCAGGAGGCGTGGATGCGGGTGTTGGTCACCGGGGCAACTGGTTTCGTCGGTGCCTGGACAGCCAAGGCGGTCCACGACCACGGCCATACCTTGCGCCTGCTCGTCCGTGATCCGGCGCGGCTGGCGCCGATCGCCGCGGCTCTGAACTTCGATGCCACCGACATGGTGGTCGGAGACATGACCGATCCGGAACGGGTCCGTGTAGCGCTCGATGGGTGCGACGCGGTCGTACACGCCGCGGCGATGGTGGCATTGGAGCCCGACGCGGCCGAGTACATGATCGAGGCCAACCTCGCGGGCGCGAAAAACACACTCGGACAAGCGGTTGCCTGCGGCATCGACCCGATTGTGTACGTATCGAGCGTGACGGCCCTGTGGCACCGGCGATGCCCGCTACTGCACGCCGACCTGCCCCCGGGCGGCGGTCGTGACGGCTACGCCAGGTCGAAAGCCCTGGTGGAGCAATACGCACGGGACCTGCAGCAGCAGGGCGCTCCGGTCACCGTGACCTATCCCAGCGCCGTGCTCGGTCCGGCAGCGGGGGACCAGTTCGGCGAATCCGGCGAGGCCGTAGTCGCGTTCATCCGATCGGGCATACCGGGTCGCGGCGCGGCCATCACCATCGCGGATGTCCGCGATCTCGCTGAGGCTCATGCCCGGCTCCTGGAACCGGATCGCGGCCCCCGGCGGTACGTACTCGGCGGTCACCACGTGGCCGGGGCCGACTTGGCGGCCCACCTCACGACCATCACCGGACGCCCGGTGCGGCATTACCCCATTCCCGACAGTGTGCTGGTCGGGCTGGGCACACTCGCCGACCGGTTCCGGCATCGGCTGCCGCCGAGTATGAACAAACTCGGCGAGGCCGGCATCCGCTACCTCATCGACGCACCACCCGCCGACAATTCGCCCGCCGAACGCGACCTCGGCATCACCTTCCGGCCGGTCCGGCAGACCCTGCAGGACCTGCTCGCCGACCGGCGCCGGATCCGACACACCCGCGCGGCGAAGCAACGTTGACGTGGATCGCTCGCCTGCCATCAGCGGTGGTGGGCGTAACCGCAACCTGGAGAGGAACTTTCACACATGACCGGATTTCCCCGTGCCGAGATCGAAGCCGTCGTCGAACACTGGCTGCAGGCCAACATCGAGGCCGAGCGCGTGGGGGACTGGCGCGGCCTCGCCGACTTCTTCGTCCCCGAGGCGACCTACGGCTGGAACATCGGCCCGCACCACGACGTGATGTGCGTCGGGATCGACGAGATCCGCGATATCGCCTTCGGTCAGGAGATGGAC
This sequence comes from Nocardia cyriacigeorgica, assembly GCF_005863245.1. Taxonomy (GTDB): domain Bacteria; phylum Actinomycetota; class Actinomycetes; order Mycobacteriales; family Mycobacteriaceae; genus Nocardia; species Nocardia cyriacigeorgica_C. Next base: position 590,415 of record NZ_VBUT01000002.1, read on the forward strand.
GGCTTGCTCGGGTGGCGCTACCCCTATCAGCGGGTGCTGATCGACGAGAAAGCAGGCGAGGTCCTCGGGTTCTGGAAACAGGTCACCGAAGACACCGACGGCACCCAGCACGAGGTCTACGGTCTGGGCGGCAGTTGGTTCCGCTACGCGGGTGCGGGCAAATGGGCCTGGCAGCGCGACTTCTTCGACTACGGACATGTCGCCGACCTGTACCTGCGGCTGCTGAAGTCCGGCAAGGTCAGCGCCGAGTTCGCGCAACGCATGCAGAACAGCGCCGCCGCGGCCGGACACCTGCCCGGCTGGTACCCACTCGGGCAGACCCCCGCGCCGTTGTGGCCGGACACCGCGATGCCGGAGCTCCGGTCGCCGGCGTGACGGTGAGTGGTCGCCCGGTTTACCGACGACAAACGCGACTCGCCGATCCTGCCCTCGCTGATACCGTCATCGGATCGGGCGGTTCCCCGGACAGATGGCCGATATCGGTTTCCGGAGCCAGTCCCTCGGCGGAGTCCGGGAGGACGCCGGTATCCGGTCAGCTCTTGCTGCCGATCACTAGGCCGCCCCGTTTGGTGATTGGCAGTGGCGTGGGCAGCGTGCGCGCGGCCTTGGTGGCCCGGCGGCTGATGGCGCCGGCCACCAGCACCCCGTGTGGTCGAGCACCCGGTGGACGGCGCGGAGGGCGGGCAGCGGGTCCGGTAGGTGGTCGAGGATGTTGACCGCGACGACCGCATCGAAGGCGTTGTCGGCGAACGGAATCTCTGCGGCGTCGGCTCGGACCGCGGGCGGCGGAACCGCTGAGAGCATGGTCGCCGAGGCGTCCAGGCCCACCACCCACGGTGGTGCCGTCATCTTGTCCGCGGCGGCGCGCAGCGCGCCTTCGCCGCAGCCGAGGTCGAGCACGCGCCGGCAGTGGCGCTCGGTCAGCAGATGGGCGATCTTTGTCGTACAGGCTGAGACCGGGCCGCAGGTGGGTGGCGGTCGATCTGGCGCCGAGGCGGAACCGCTGCGGATCGGTGTCGTAGTCGCGTTCGGTTGCCACGACGCCAGTATCGAGGAAGCCGACCTGATGCGGCAGTGCCCGAGGGTGGACGAGTCACTCAGCGGGGTCTCTGCGCTGCGGGATCGACGTGACGACTGATCTCGTAAGAATCCGGGTAACTCACCGGGTACGCCCAGAGGTGGTGGGCGTCGTGACCGCCGGTCCGCGACGTAGATCTCGCGCCTCCCACTCTCCGGCAAGAATCCCGGAGAGGCGGTCGAGCCCTGGTGCCGAGTGTGGGACTCGAACCCACACGTCCGTGAGGACAACGGTTTTTTTGAGACCGTCGCTTTCGACGTTTGCAGTGATCGGAAAGTGTTGGCTTCTATGGTGGTATCGCGCTGACCAGCGAGTTTGTTCGTTGGTCTCGTTGGTGGGTATCGGCACGCTCAGATGCTGCTGCGGACTGGTTGCGGACTGAGCAGCGGACAGAACGGTTTCTGCCTCGGTTAAATGTCTCGACGAGTCGCCTCGGAACGGTCCAGCCGGAGTCGGCCGAGGGGGGTCGCGGCAGTCGCGGAACCCGGCACCGCCGGAAGCGTGTGCACGGTGTGGAAGTGTGCGCACGCTCCTGTTTGTGATCCCGACGTTCGAGGCACTTCGCCTGATGGCCCTACATCCCGGCTATCTCCGCGCCGCGCGCTGTCGTGTTGGACGCCCTGGGTGGTAGGGATGGGTACCTGCCGCCGTTCCTCGCGGCAGGGTGGCCGTTACACCGTGTCGGCGGCGCGTCCGGCCGGTGCCGCGGACGCGGCACCGGCCGAAGCAGCCGTTCATGAGGTGCAATGCCGCCGTCGGGTTGGCTTTCGGATCGGCGACCGCTCGCCGGAACTGCGATGTCTCCCGGTATCGCTCGGCGTCGCCACTCGGCTCAGGACCCGCTGACCTACTGGCGAAAGAGTTCCAGGCGCGCCACTCTGGGGCGATTCGGACACATCGCGACTAGGTTCTGGGCCTACTGCCGTGATCACAGTCCGTGGTCGGGGAGCCGCCGGGTTCCTGCGGCGAGATCGTCGACGAGATCCTGGTACGCCGACGCCAACTCATCCAGTTGCGCGCACGCGTCGACATATGCGGTGTCGGACGGTGCGGTTAACGCGACATAGGTCATCGCGGTGAGTTCTGCGATGCGGTCGATGACGCGCCCGATTGTTTCGGTGTGGATGCGAGCGCCGGGAAAGGGGACGGGCACGGCCAGGACGACGAAGCGGTCGATCTCGTGAACCAGCTGGGCGCGTCGCCAGTCGATACGCTCGGTCTCGCGGGGTGCCCGCTGCGCGCCGGGCCGGTCTGCGTCGCCAAAAAGGTCACCAGACCGTCAGGAATCGACGAGTGGGCGGCGTTCGTCGCCGGCGTCAGCGACGGCGAATTCGACCATGCGCGACTTGGTAGCGGGCAACGAAAGTAAGACCGTGAAATCTTGGCCAGGCATGCAGCTCGGCTGCGTCGGACAACGTGGACATTCCGTATGGACGCCGTGATCTGTGTCTACGGCATCCGGAGATGAGGAACGCGCTGGTCGGTTCGCACCGTGGCCCCGGGTGGTCGCAGGTTCGATTCCCCGGCGGGGGCGGTATAGATGGGACCGAATCTGGTATTCCTTTTCGTAGCGGCAAATTGACGTTCGAAGCTGCATTCGCGCTGTAACCGTTCGGGATCACGCGCGAGGCTCGGTAGGCCGCCCACGGCGTCGACACCGCCATTCCTCGGTCTCCGGACCACGGAGGCGCCACGGACCGTGCCGTGTCTGCTGCCACGAGTTGTCGACTGCGCGTGAGAACCGGAACGTCGAGGGCGGCGACGACCAAATGCCTTGGCTCTGGTGTGGCGAATGTGACGGTGCGCGGCTCGGCGTCTCGCAGCGAACAAAGGGTCTAGAACTGACGGCGGGATGTCGGCGGCGAGAGGCGGATCATTCGTGGCGCGGGAGACTTGCGCACTGAGCGCCTGGTTACGGCACCGTGAGAGCCATTCTCGACAATCGGTCTCTGTCCGCAACCGCGTCGATCCCGATGATGCGCTCGCTTGCGAAACTCACGATCATGACCAGCATCAGTGTGCCGCGTGGCGCCAGCACCAAGCCCGGCTCACCGTCGAGGAAGATCACGCGAGCAGGTTGTGCCTTGCCGCAGAACGCTTCGGCGATGGCTCGGCTACCTTCGAGGTCCATCCCGGCGCCCAACAGGCGCGCGGCCTCGTCGGTGCGGTAGGTCGCATCGGGGTCGAGCATGGCGAGCAGCGCCTCGAACTCGCCGTTCTGAGCAGCGCCCAGGAACACTTCGACGGCGCGGTATCGCCGCATCCGGTCATCGCTGCTCGACTCGGCGTTACCACGTACCCGCGTGCGTGCCCGGCTGGCTATCCGTTGGGTGGTCGCCGGGCTGCGGTCGACGATCGGAGCGATGTCGGCGAACGGCACCGAGAACAGATCGTGCAGGACGAAAGTGATTCGCTCCATCGGTGACAACCGGTCCAGCACCACCAGTAGCGCGGTGCCGACGGAGTCCGCCAGCACAGCCTCCTGCTCGGGATCGGCCCCAGTCCGCGTCCCGAGCTCCGTGCCGAGTTCGTCGAGTGAGTCTTCGCGGCGTGCCTCGCGCGATCTGAGCATGTCCAGGCATACCCGGCCGACCACGGTCGTCAGCCAGCCGGCCAGATTCGCGACGCCGCTCGTGTCGGCCCCGGCGGCCTTGAGCCAGGTCGTTTGGACGGCGTCGTCGGCTTCGCTCAACGAGCCGAGCATCCGATAGGCCACCGCTCGCAGGTGGCTGCGATGTTGTTCGAAACGCTGCACGAGCACGTCGTTTCCGTTCATGTGTCTGGTTTCCTCGCCGTGATCCGTCAGAGAAGCAGGAAGCCATTCCGACACAACAGTGGAGGCAGTAAACCATGAACGTTGCGCTGTGGATCGTCGCCGGTGTGCTGGCGGCCGTGCTCTTGGTCAGTAGCGCTAAGTTGGTGATCCCCAAAGACAAGATCGTGGCCGCCGGAGACTATGCGGCGTGGGCCAAGGATTTCAGCCCGGCCGCATTGAAAGCGCTTGGGTTCGTGGATCTTCTGGGTGCTGCGGGGCTGATCCTGCCCGCCGCACTCGATATCGCGCCGATCCTGGTGCCGGTGGCGGCCACCGGCACGGCCCTGCTTTTCCTCGGTGCGATAGTGGTGCGGGTCCGGCGGGGTTTGTGGGCAACGGCCGTCGCCGAGGTGTTTTATCTGGCCATGGCGGTCTTCGTGGCCGTGGGCCGTTTCAGCCTCGAGCCCTTCGCCTGACTCGACTGTGGTCGAACCGGCCGGATGCCTCGCCGTGACTGTGCCGGAATCTCAACGAGGTGTCATCCGGTTTTGGCGACCTGGCGGGTGTCGGGTGACGCCGGCTTCATTGCAGATTGTGGTCGGCGATCACTCCGTGGCTGCGAGCGGCCCGTACCGCAGGAATGACACGGCGCTGCCCGCGCCGGGCGGCAAGAGTTGGCCGAGCGTGCCCGACCATCCGGGCAGCTTTTCGGGCGCGGTCGCGGTTTCGGAGATGGGGTTGCTGACGAGCATCATGGTGACCGCACCGATTCCCATCCCGGCATATCCGAACAGTGATTCCAGCCCGAGAATCGTCAGTGAGGTCGCCGCGATGGCCAGGCCGATGGCGCCGGCATTGGCTGGGTAGGACCCGCTGAGGGAACCGAGCCAGAATTCCAGGATCGCTGCGACCGTGAGGCTGCCGGTGACGGAGAAGGCGAGGGCACCGGCGACCCGGCGGCTGGTGCCGTGCACGAGGCTGGTCATAAGCACCGCGGCGAGTAGGCCTCCCATCACCAGCGGCAGCGCACCGGCGGCCAGTCCGGCGCCGCGGGGTCGGCGGGCGTGGCGGCGAGTTCGCGGACAACGGTCGAGGTGCCGGGCCCGCCGGCTTGGCCGAGGCCCGCTGTCATCGCTTGCAGTGTTTGGGCGACGGCGGTGCTCGCGGCGGTGGCGATGAGGACTTGCGGTGTGCCGGAGCTGAGGTCGATCGCTCCGTACACTTCCCGGTCGCCGATGAGTTGTTCGGCTGCCGCGGTGTCGTGGACGGCTGTGATGTCGAATCCTCCCGGCATTCGCTGCTCCAGCGCGGTGCGGATCTGAGCGGATCTGAGCGACGGCGGTGGGTGGCCCGGCGACGGCGATCGGCACGTCATGCACCGATGAGCGGGCCGATGGCCATGCGAACGCGACGAGCAGGACGCCGATGATCGCCGTGAGTGCGACGACGGTTCCCGCCACCGTCGGCCATCGGGAGGTCGAGACATCGGTAACGGGCGACGCCGGAGATTCACGTCTACTCCTCGAAACTGGGTGACCGCCGGTGCGCAGCGCACCGGCGGCCGGTGTCTGTGATGACCTCAGGCGACCGGCGCTGATTCGCTGTCGCGCTTGGTTTCCAGCAGCGTCGGCCGGTGCTTTCCGTCGGTGAACCAGTGGTGGGAGCCGGGCTTGTGGGCTTCGGTGGTCAGGTGTTTGATGCCGGCCGTGCAGGCGAATTCCTTGAGTTTCTTGCCGGCGAAGCCGCTGAAGTACAGCCGCATCGGGGTGTCGTCTTTGTGGCCGAGCTGGTAGATGCCGGCGTGACGGCCGAAGCTGAGGCACATGGCGGGGAACGACAGGTCGATCGGGGTGGGCTGCTCGCCTGCGATCCGGTGCAGGAGGGTGTCGGCGGCGTGTGCGCCCAGGCAGTAGGCGGTGTAGGCGCTCATTCGGAACGGAAGGTCCGACGGTGCCGAGCAGTCGCCCGCGGCGACGATGCGTTCGTCGTCGACGCTTGTCAGGGTTTCGTCGGTGAGCAGTCGCCCGGCAGTGTCGGTGCTCAATCCGCTGCGCGCGGCCAGGTCGGGGACGTCGAAGCCGGCTGTCCAGACCGTGACCGCGCTGGCCATCGTCTGCCCGTCGGCGAGTTCCACGGTCTCCCGGGACACCGCCGTGACCATGGCTTCGGCGCCTTCGATGACGTTCACCCCAAGTTTGGTGAAGTATTTGCGGGCGGTGCGCCGGGCCTTGGGGTGCAGGTAGGGACCGAGGACCTTGCCGCAGACCAAGGTGACGTTGCGGCCTTGCTCGGCCAGCTCCGCGGCGACCTCGATCCCGGTCGGACCGCCACCGATCACGGTCACCGGCGCGGTCATCGGGGTGTCGAAGAGTGTCGACCGTAACCGTTGCGCGGCTTCCAGAGTCGCGATGGGGTAGGCGAATTCGGCCGCGCCCGGTACCTGCGGGGACGCGTCGCGGCTGCCGACCGCGTAGATGAGGTAGTCGTAACCGATGGGGGCGCCCTCGGCCAGGGTCACGCTGCATGCGGTGGCGTCGATGCGGGTTGCGCTGTCGGTGACCAGCCGGACACTGTCGGCCAGGATGTCGGTGTAGTCGACGACCGCGTCGTGCGTGCCGCCGACCAGCTGGTGCAGTCGCAGCCGCGGGACGAAGGCCGGACGGGGGTTGATCACGGTCACCCGGACATCGTCGCGCTGGGTCAGGCGATTGGCTGCCATCACCCCGGCGTATCCGCCGCCGATCACGACCACATCGATGGTGTTGCTCATGGTGTCTCCTTCGCTTCGAGGGTTCGAGCACAAGACACCGGCCGAGCGGGATTTCTGACAGCCCGCGCGAGTGATCTATGTCACCGTGCGGGCCTGTCAGGGATTCAGCGGCCGTCTCGTTCATGGGGTGCTGGAACAAGACGGGAGCCAATGATGAAGCGCCGCAGCGTTGTCCTCGAAGCCGGATGCTCCACCGCATCGAACCGGCAGAGGCAGGTCGTCGGAGGCGGGCGCAGCTATTTCCATCGGATCACGCCGCACAGCGAGACGGTCGGCGTGACCTTCGGCGGTGCCGGACGCTTCCCGCGGCTCGGACGAGTGTCGCCACTGCCGTCGAATATGAGCTACGCCACAAGATGTCACATTCCGCCGTGCTGCTCGGTCTGGTGTGCAGCTGTCATCGATGATCGGGAGGCTTCGTAGTCATGAGCACCATTGCCCGCGGTGCGGATGCCGCGGACGAGCGCTATCGCGGCGCTGCGTTCGTGCGGCGTTCGATCAACAAGGTATTTCCCACGCATTGGTCGTTTCTGCTCGGCGAGATCGCCCTCTACAGCTTCATCATCCTGTTGATCACCGGCGTGTATCTGACGTTGTTCTTCGATCCGTCGATGAGCGAGGTCGTCTATGACGGTGCTTATCAGCCGTTGCGCGGGACGACGATGACGCGCGCGTACGAGTCGACGCTGAATATCAGCTTCGAGGTGCGTGGCGGGTTGTTCGTGCGGCAGGTGCACCATTGGACCGCTCTGCTGTTCGTGGCATCGATGATCGTGCACATGTGCCGGATCTTCTTCACCGGCGCATTCCGCCGCCCGCGAGAGATCACCTGGGTCATCGGCTGCCTGCTGCTGATACTCGCGCTGTTCGAGGGTTTCTTCGGATATTCGTTGCCCGACGATCTGTTGTCGGGGACGGGTTTGCGGGCGGCGTTCTCCGGTATCACGATCTCCGTTCCGGTGGTGGGGACCTGGCTGCACTGGATGCTGTTCGGCGGTGACTTCCCCGGCGAGATCATCATTCCGCGCCTGTACATCACCCATGTCCTGCTGTTCCCGGCGCTCATGCTGGCATTGGTCATAGCCCACATCGGCATCGTCTGGTACCAGAAGCACACGCAGTTTCCCGGGCCCGCGCGCACCGAGAACAATGTGGTCGGCACGCGCATCGTTCCGGTCTTCTCGCTGGATCAGAGCGCCTTCTTCATGTTCACCCTGGCGGCGGCGGCGCTGATGGGCGGCTTGCTGCAGATCAATCCGGTGTGGAATCTGGGCCCGTACAACCCGGCTCATGTCTCGGCGGGCTCGCAACCGGACTTCTACATGATGTGGACCGATGGCATCGCCCGTCTGATGCCGCCGTGGGAGCTGTATGTGGGCGGTTATACGGTTCCCGCGGCGTTCTGGGTCGCGGTCGTCATGGGGTTGGTCCTGGCGATCCTGGTGGTATATCCATGGATCGAGAAGCGCCTGTCGAAGGACCGAGCACACCACAATCTGCTACAGCGCCCCCGGGATGTGCCGGTGCGCACCGCGATCGGCGCGATGGCGCTCACCTTCTACCTCGTGTTGACGCTGGCATGCGTCAACGACATCCTCGCCTTGACCTTCAATCTGTCGCTGAACGCGACTACCTGGTTCTTCCGGATCGCGGTATTGATCGGCCCGCCCGCCGCCTATTACCTGACGTATCGAATGTGTCTGGGTTTGCAGCGCAGCGATCGCGCCGTGCTGGCCCACGGCATCGAAACCGGTGTGATCACACGCCTCCCGCACGGTGAGTACATCGAAATGCACCAGCATCTGGGGGCGGTCGACGACCACGGCCAACCGATTCCGCTCGAATACCAGGGCGCCCGGGTGCCGAAGAAGATGAACACCCTCGGCGCGGCGGGCACCCCCGGACCTGGATCGTTTCTGCGCGCAGACCCGGAAACCGAAGCCGAACAGCTCATGGCGATCGAGCATGCCGAAGAGCGGCGGCAGTTGACTGTGCTCCGCGACTATCAGCACCGTGCCGCCGGCGCGGGAAAGGAGGCGTGATGGTGTCGCGATTCGGGCGCAACGAGCCGGTCACCGAAGACTATGGCCTGCTGTTTCCCATAGCCACCGTCAGCAGTGAACAGGCAGCGCACTGTGTGCGAGAAGTGCTGCGCGCCCGGGGTATCCGGTCCACCACGACCGCACCTCGGGCCGTGGGCGGCACCGTTCGCATTCGGGTGCTCGTGTTCCCCGAAGACGCCGCCCGCGCCTTCAACGTGATCTGCGCCCACACAACCCAGGACTGACCAACCCGATCAAGGCGGCGGTCCGGCGCCGCCGCCTACGGGGAGCAGATCGCCAGCACACACCCGTGGCGATCTGGACGGGCGACTTGCTCACCTTCATTCGTCGGCTGGTGTCGGTGTGATGGTTGTCGATGCCGTGTTCACGTATTTCTATTGTGGTGTGCGACCTACCGGGGCAGCGAAATCTCGGATTCGATGCGGGTCAGCTTCTCCGGGTTCCGGACATAGTAGATACCGGTGATTCGGGCCTCCTCGACGTGGAAGGCCATGACGCCGTTCATCTCGCCGTTCATACGGATGATGAGTACCTGGTGACCGTTGACGATGATGGGGTGCGTGGTGAGGCAGGCATCGATCTTCCCGGTGCCTCGGATGAGGTAGCGGGCCACCTGCTCGGCGCCGAGGTGGAGTTCGTCGGTGTAGAAGACGGCGAAAACGGTGACGGCGAGCAGATCGTCGACGACCGCGAGGGCGAGCAGGAAAGTGATTCCCAATCGGGCTGGAGTGGTCTGCATGGGTCGGATTCCGCTATGGGTCGTTCCCGTAGCAGTCCGAAGGCACGGTCCCGGCGGGCTGTCTGGACTTCTTCCCGCCAGGTTGTGTGTGTGTGCTCGGCCGGGTTACCGGGAAAGTTCGGCCGGTTCATCCAGCTGTGCCAGCTTGCGCGGGTTTGCTACGGCGTAGATCTGGGTGATCCGCTCGTTGTCTACGACGAGGTTCAGTGCGGCCGTCTCACCGTCGATCTCGATCCGGCCTGCGGGAGCGCCATTGAGAAACACGGTCGTCGTCTCGACGGTCGCGGCCACCCGGTGGACGCGCGCGAGCAATGTCGCCACCAGCTCGGCTCCGTGAATGGGAACCCGAGTGGCTGCCACGAGCCCCCCGCCGTCGGCGATCAGGACCACATCCGGAGCCAGGACCTCCATAAGGCCCAATACGTGCCCTGTCCGCAATGCCAGCAGGAATCGCTCAACCACGGCACGCTGCTCCGCTCGGCTCACATCAACTCGCGGTCGGCGAGCTGCCACATGCTCACGAGCGCGGCGTGCGATCTGCCGAACCGCAGCCGCGGACTTACCGATGGCCTCGGCGATCTCGCTGTATGGGATATCGAACACCTCGCGCAGGACGTACACCGCCCGCTCGGTGGGGGTGAGTGTTTCCAGCACGAGCAGCATCGCCATCGAGATGCTGTCGGCCAACTCGACGTCCTCGGCCACGTCGGGCGTGGTCAGCAACGGCTCGGGCAACCAGGTGCCGACGTATGACTCCTTACGCCGGGTGAGGGTACGCAGCCGGGTGAGCGCCTGTCGGGTCACGATCCTCACCAGGTAGGCACGCTGGTCCCGCACTGTGTCGAGATCGACGCCCACCCATCGCAGCCAGCTCTCTTGCAGGACGTCCTCGGCGTCGGCGACTGAGCCGAGCATTTCGTAAGCGACGGTGAACAGCAGTTTGCGGTGGGCGACGAACACCTCGGTAGCAGGGCTCGGCAATTGGCCTCGTTCGTGAGCAGCCGCCATATGCGGCGCGGTCCGCAGCCTGTCTGCCATGGGCGGCTCCTGTCTGTCGACTGTGTCCTCCATAAGACGCCGGCCAGTCTCCATGTGTGACACCGGATAGAGGAAGGTCCGCAAAATCGGCACCCTCGTAGACCCCCCCTGAAAGGGCGGGCCCGCAGTATGCCGAGGTGACGCCGCCGGTGCGGGCAGCGCCCGAGGGGCACGCTCGAGACGGCGAGGCGGCGGGAAGGCGGTCTGCGGGCCGGGGCGCGGGTGAAGCTACCGCTGGTACTGGTGGTAGCTACGAGCAGTAGGGGCGGATGCCGTTCACCTAGTTGTGGTGCTCATCACGCAGTCGCGGTGTCACGGGTGCCGAGTCGCTGACGTCTTATCTCGGACCGATGCCACGAGCTTGTAAGAGACGGGAAGCAATTGATGACTATCACCGAGGGAATGATGTCGCTGGCAGGGAAGGTTGCAGTCGTGACCGGCGCGGGGTCGGGGATCGGCGCGGCGACTGCGGTAACGCTGGCGGCTCGGGGAGCGCGGGTGTGCTGCGCCGGACGCACCCTCGACAGCGTTGAGCGGACGGCCGAGCAGATCGTGGCCGCGGGGGGTGAGGCGTTCGGCATGCGGGTCGACGTGGCGTCGCCGGAGGACAACGACGCGATGGTCCGTGAGACGGTTGCCCGGTACGGAGCCCTCCATGTCGCCCATCTCAATGCCGCAACCGGGCACTGGGCCGGTGTTCTGGACTACCCGTTGGAGGAATGGGACCGCACGCTGGCGGTGAATCTGCGCGGTGTACTTCTCGGTGTGCAGGCAGCAGGTCGCGCCATGCGCGATGGGGGTGGTGGCTCGATTGTGGTCACCTCGTCGGCGGCCGGGCTCACCGGTGTGCGGATGTCCTCGGCGTATTCGGCCTCGAAGCACGGTGTGATCGGCCTGGCCAAGTCGGCTGCCCTCGAGCTGGGATCGGTCGGCATCCGGGTCAACACCATCTGCCCGGGATACATCGCCAGCAATGAACTCACCCGGAAGATCGGCGAAGAACTCAACGTAGGCAGCCGTTTTCCGCTGCGCCGACCTGGCCGTAGCGAGGAGGTCGCCGACTTGGTCGCATTTCTGGCCAGTGACAGTGCCTCGTTCATCACCGGCAGTGTGTTCACCATCGACGGCGGGTGGCTGGCCGGCGGCATCGACCTCCAGGATGATTCGGCGGATCGAGCAACCGGAACCGACCGGGTTGCGGCCTTTGCCAACACGTACTCCCAGAACCCGTAGGTCCCACGGACAGGCGGATGATGCGTTGAGTCCGGTCGGCGAACTCAATGTGAGCGCGGCGAGAATCCGGAATGCTACTTCGACGCCCGGATGTGGCTGGGTGGGATCCGGGAGGTGATTGGTCTATCGCGCCGGCGGCTCAGCTCCGGCATGCTCCGATGAGCCCGAGATATACAGGTGTCTCGCAGCGCCAGAGCAAATCAGGTAGGTCAGTTAGCCGGGTCGGGCGCGGAGGTGTCGTCGCCAGCGGAGTCGCTGGATGCGACTTCCTGATCCCTGCGATCACGCAGGGCTGACTCGATCGCCTGGAGCGCATCCGTTGTGTTCGTTGCGGTTACGGTCACCGATTTCGTAGTCGTCTGGACATGGGTGGCATGCTCGCCGGGTTGGGTGCCCACAACGGTTTCGACCTCGACTGTCACGTCTCCGCGGCGCGCTCGCAGGAAGGCCGGCAGCGTTTTGATCGCGGCGATGATGACGCCGCTCCCAGAGCCGATCAACCAGATGTACTCAGGAACGTTGATGAGCGGGTCGAGACTCTTCTGTAGAGGTACGGCAGCAGATGCGCCTTGGCATTGATTGAAATGATCCTGTAGGTCCTCCAGGTACGCCCGTCTGGCCTCGTTGTCGAGGTCAGTGGGTGCCCAAACCTTCACCATCACATCATCTGTCGTTGACATACGGCCATCTTCGCGTTCAGGCGTAACCTGCGACGACCATCAACCTGCGGTCATGACGCCGATGCCGGGCCTGGCGTCCCGGTCGAGGTCGGCGGCCAGACGTTCTCGTCCGGGGCGGCGCGACTTGGGCGGCGGCGGTCGCCGCGCCGAAGATGTCGGTCACGGTGGGCGGGGCCAATTAACGGCCGTAGATGGCCCCGGCTCGTCTGCCTCGAAGGAGCGATCCGCCCGGTCGGCTGCGACAAGGCGAGCGCTATGTCGACTCCTTCGGCCGTCGTTTGTCATGCGGTGTTGAAAACGGCCATCGCCGACGGAGTTGAAGGGTTGTACCGCTTCATTCGATGTTAGGAGCGTTCCCAATGTCCTTCATCCGCGCACGTCTGTTCACCGCGCCGCTGTTCGTCTTTGGCGAGACCCGAACACCGGGCCAGCTCACATGACGGAAGCGGCCGAACGGCCGCGCGCCGCAAACGGCCGTTGTTGAGCCCAACGCCAGGGTCGCGTTCCGCGGCTTATCCAGTCCAGGGGCAGAGCGAATTTTCGAGCGCGATGCGGATTCCGAGCGGGGCGAATTCGACTGCCGCGGCGACTCTCGGCCGAATTGTTGCGAAACGGGGGTTTGGGTGGGATTGATCGCTTGACGACTCCGGTCCTATAGAGCGTTGATTGACGACCCGAATTGCGCTGGTCGTCTCAGTTGTTCGTAACCCTCTGAGGCGGAGCAGCTTTCGGTGTCAGAAACCCGAGAGATCGAGCAGGAGTCAAATATGAACGAGAACGACGTTTACTTGCGGGCGAAGGACTGCGAGAAATTGACAGGGATTCCGGAGGCTACGTGGCGGTGGTGGGCACATATCGGCTACGGCCCAGTTAGTTTCAAATTGGGGCCCCGCCGCCGGGTATGGCGGAAATCTGCGGTGCTGGCCTGGATCGCAGAGCAGGAGCAGGAGCAGGCGAGCCGACGCGGTGAGGCTGCGTGATGGCGGCGACGCGGAACCCGCGGTCGGGTATTGAGGATCGTTGGTACCCGATCTGGACGCCCGTCGTATCCGGGTGACGCGGTCTGCAACCTATGTCCGGGTTGCGGGCACGGTAGTGACCGACACTAAGAACCACACGGCTCGTGGGGTGCCGGTCCCGGAGATTCTGGCGGAGGAGCTCGCCGACCCTGTGCAGGGGCGTCGGCTCGACGCGCTGGTGCTCCCGACCCGTCAGCGTGGCACCTGGAGTCGGCGGAGTTCCGGTGGGTGTTCGATCGGGCCGCGACGGCGGGCTGGGCAGTGCCGCTCGGCGCGGGCAGCGCCACACGGCAGCGTCGCCGGCGCTCAGCGTCGGAGCGAATGTCGCGAGGGTTCGGTGGGGTGTCTGCGCTGCGGCATCGAGGTGACGACTGATCTCGCGAGAATCCGGGTAACTCACCGGGTACGTCCAGATGTGGTGGGCGTCGTGACCGCCGGTCCGCGATACAGATCTCGCGGCTCCCACTCTCCGGCAAAAAACCCCGGAGAGGCGGTCGAGCCCTGGTGCCGAGTGTGGGACTCGAACCCACACGTCCGTGAGGACAACGGTTTTTGAGACCGTCGCGTCTGCCAGTTCCGCCAACTCGGCGCACCGGGTGCAAATGATAGCGGGTGGAGGGGGTAATCGCCCAACCGGTCGGCCCCGGTGCCGGCCGGGGGGTGGTTTGCGCTGGGTATATGCGTTCTATGCAGAAGTGAAAGGTACTCTTTACATCACTCGATTGCGTGACGGTGGGTCGATGGGCTGGTTCGTCCGGTCCCGGCCGCGGTCGATCGTGTCGGGGCTCGAGCATCGAACCAGAGGGGTCTTCTATGAGCACTACTGCGGGCGCGGACGCGAAGGCAGGCGCCGGGGCCAAGCGTGTCGTCGTCGCCGAGGACGAGGCCTTGATTCGCATGGATCTGGTCGAGATGCTCACCGAAGAGGGCTATCAGGTGGTCGGCGAGGCGGGCGACGGCCAGCAGGCGGTGGATCTGGCCGTGGAGCACCGGCCGGATCTGGTGATCATGGATGTGAAGATGCCGCGCCGCGACGGGATCGACGCGGCCGCCGAGATCGCTTCCAAACGTGTTGCGCCGGTGGTGATCCTGACCGCGTTCAGTCAGCGCGATCTGGTCGAGCGGGCCCGCGACGCCGGGGCGATGGCCTACTTGGTGAAGCCGTTCACCAAGTCGGATCTGGTGCCGGCGATCGAGTTGGCGGCGAGCCGGTTCCATGAGATCACCGCGCTCGAGGGTGAGGTCGCGAGCCTGTCGGAGCGGTTGGAGACGCGCAAGCTGGTCGAGCGGGCCAAGGGCGTGCTGATGCAGACCCAGGGGCTGTCGGAGCCGCAGGCCTTCAAATGGATTCAGCGCACCGCGATGGATCGCCGTACCACCATGAAGGCGGTCGCGGAAGTGGTTCTGGAGAATCTGGCCCCGCAGTGACCGCCGCTCGGGCGGTATACACGACGCGATTTACATCATGGAAACATGATCGCGAAAAAGAATTCGACACGATGTCATCTGCATGATCCGAATGTGATGCGGATCTAACGTGCCGACGCTATGTTTCTGCGCAGGCTGAGTGGTCGGCCTCCTCGGTTGCCCGGGGGAGCACAGGAACGCAGAGGTGAATCGTGCTTAGTTCGACGTGGCGAAACCGTACGGTGCGAGTGCTGGGGGTCGGCGCGGCCGCAGCCCTGGTGTTGACCGGATGCAGCGAGAAATCGACGGGGGATTCGGAGGCCACCGGGACCGACACCGGGGGCCTGTCCATTCAGCCGGTGATGCAGATCGACGCCCAGGGCAAGGAAGTTCCCTCCACCGATACCGCGGCGGCCGCCGATCCCGCCGGTGACGGTTCGGCGACCTGTCCGGAAGGCACCTCCATCGCCATGGCGGGCGCGCTGACCGGGCCGAACGCGGCGCTCGGCATCAATATCGTCAACGGCGCGAAGCTGGCGATCGAGCAGCACAACAAGGCGAACCCGGGCTGCCGGATCGTGCTGAAGCAGTTCGACACCGAGGGCAATCCGCAGAAGGCGTCGCAGGTCATCCCGCAGATCGTCAACGATCCCACCATCATCGGCCTGGTCGGCCCGGCCTTCTCCGGCGAGACCAAGGCCACCGGCCAGATCCTCAGCGATGCGGGCCTGGTGGCGGTGTCGTCGTCGGCCACCAACGCCTCGCTCACCCAGAACGGCTGGCGCAGCTTCTTCCGCGGTCTGGCCAACGATGACGTGCAGGGCCCGTCGGTGGCCAACTACATGATCAATACCGCCGGCTACAAGAAGGTGTGTGTCGTCCAGGACAACACCGACTACGGCACCGGTCTGGCCGCCAGCGTCACTGCCGCGCTCGGTCCGGTGGCCGATCCGGCGTGCGCGGCCAGCATCAAAGAGGGTGACAAGGACTTCTCCGCGACCGTCACCAAGATCGCCAGCGCGAACCCGGACGCGATCTTCTACTCCGGCTACTACGCCGAGGCCGCACCGCTGGCCCAGCAGTTGAAGTCCGGCGGGGTGGACGCCACCTTCGTCTCCGCCGACGGCAGCAACGACCCGCAGTTCGTCTCCCAGGCGGGTAGTTCGGCCAAGGGCGCGGTGCTGTCGTGCCCGTGCGGCCCGGCCCCGAAGGAATTCACCACCGAGTACGAGGCGCTCAACGGTCAAGCCCCCGGCGTCTACTCGGTGGAGGCCTACGACCTGGCCACGATCCTGGCCAAGGGCATCGACTCGGGCAAGCTGACTCGGCCCGATCTGCTCGAATTCGTGCGCACCTATGACGGCGCCGGCCTGGCCCGCCAGTACAAGTGGAACCCCGACGGCGAACTGTCCAACGCGCTGATCTGGGTGTACGAGGTCAAGTAACGGGAGCGGCACCGGCGCGTACCCACGACCCTGCCGGAGGGTCGGGGTACGCGCCGATCCATCAGGGGCGACAGCGATGAGGGCTTGGCACGGATGACTCCTACCGTTTACGTCGGCGCGTTACCGCTTGCCGACGGTTCGATCGACTTCAACTACGAAGGGGTGATCGATCAATTCTGGCGACTGACCGTCGACGGACTGTCCTACGGCGCGATCTACGCCCTGGTGGCCGTCGGCTACACGCTGGTGTACGGCGTGCTGCGGCTGATCAACTTCGCGCATTCGGAAGTGTTCATGCTCGGCATGTTCGGGCAGTACGTGGGATTGATGCTGCTGGGGTTCTCACCCAGCGGTGATGTGTACTCCCAGGGCGTCATCCTGACCGTCACCTATCTGGGCCTGGCGATGCTGTTCGGGATGGCGGTCTCGGGTGCGGCGGCGGTGGGATTGGAGCGGGTCGCCTATCGGCCGCTGCGCCGTCGCGGCGCCAAACCGTTGATCTTCTTGATCACCGCGATCGGAATGTCTTTCGTGCTACAGGAATTCGTGCACTTCATCCTGCCGAAGCTGTGGCCGGATCTGGGCGGCACCAATGCCCAGCAGCCGATCATCCTGGTGGAGCCGACGGTGCAGTTCAGCTTCGGCGGCGCCGACGTCACCAATGTCACGATCGTGATCGTGGTGGCCGCGGTGGTGCTGGCCGCGGCGGCGGAGATGCTGATCAACCGCACCAAATTCGGACGCGGCATCCGCGCGGTGGCCCAGGACCCGGATACCGCCACGCTGATGGGGGTGTCGCGGGAACGGGTCATCATGCTGACCTTCCTCATCGGCGGTGTGCTGGCCGGCGCGGCGGCGCTGCTGTACGCGCTCAAGATCCCCAACGGCATCATCTATTCCGGCGGATTCGTCCTCGGCATCAAGGCATTCAGCGCGGCGGTGCTCGGCGGCATCGGCAATCTGCGTGGCGCCCTGCTCGGCGGACTGCTGCTGGGGCTGGCCGAGAACTACGGGCAGATCCTGTTCGGCACCGAATGGCGCGATGTGGTGGCGTTCGTGGTGCTCGTGCTGGTGCTGATGTTCCGGCCGACGGGCATCCTCGGTGAGAGTCTCGGGAGGGCCCGCGCATGAATGAGAAGACCACGACGATCGAGGCGCCCAAGCCCCCGCCGCGGCCCATGCACGGCGCCGGCGACGCGATACGCGGCTGGTGGGAAGGGCTGAGCCGGCCGGCGCAGTGGGCGGTCGGGGTTCCGGCGATCATCGCGCTGGCGTTGCTTCCGCTGTTCCCGCCGCCGCTGCTGGACACCCCCGGCACCAGCTTCGGCGGGGTGATGGCGCAGTTCGCGATGTACGCGCTGATCGCCATCGGACTCAATGTGGTGGTCGGTCAGGCGGGCCTGCTCGACCTCGGCTATGTCGGTTTCTACGCCGTCGGCGCCTATACCGTCGGCCTGCTGACCAGCCCGAACAGCCCCTGGAATCAAACCGACGGCGGGTGGCTCGACTCCGACTGGGCCTGGTTGGCGTGTGTGCCGCTGGCCATCGCGGTGACGGCGGTGTCCGGGCTGATCCTCGGCTCGCCCACGCTGCGGCTGCGCGGCGACTACCTGGCCATCGTCACCCTCGGCTTCGGTGAGATCGTGCGACTGCTGGCCGACAACCTCGGCGATCTGACCAACGGCAGCCTCGGCCTGTCCGGCATCGCCTACCCGCGCGTCGGCGAATCCGAGGAGCGCCCGACCGGGGTGTTCTCGGCGGGCAACGTCGGTGACAGCGACAGCGCGAACCTGCTCGACCGCGCCAACTCCGGCACCTGGTGGTACTGGCTCGGCATGATCTTCGTGATCCTGGTGCTGCTCATCGTCGGCAACCTGGAGCGCAGCAGGGTGGGCCGGGCCTGGGTCGCGATCCGCGAAGACGAGGACGCCGCCGAGATCATGGGCGTGCCCGCGTTCAAATTCAAGCTGTGGGCGTTCATGATCGGCGCCGCGGTGGGCGGGCTGTCCGGTGCGTTGTACGCGGGCCAGGTGCAGTTCATCAACCCGACCGGATTCAACATCATCAACTCGATGCTGTTCCTGTGCGCGGTGGTGATCGGCGGCCAGGGCAACAAACTCGGCGTCATCGTCGGGGCCTTCCTGATCGTCTACCTGCCCAACCGGTTGATGTCGGTGCAGCTGGTCACCGATGAGACCGCCGGCTACATCCAGCTCGGTGTGCTTGCGGTGGTCTTCGCCGGACTGGCGCTGGCGTGGAAGCGGTGGATGCACGAGCGCGGCGTGTGGGTGCGCAGGCTGTTCGTCACCGTCACGGTGGTGCTCGGGGTGTACTGGCTGGTCCTGCTCGGCAGCGTGCTGCTGTTCCGGCCGCAGGGCGCGCAGACCCTCGGCGACCTGAAGTACCTGTATTTCGGCATCGCGCTGGTGGTGATGATGATCCTGCGGCCACAGGGCCTGTTCCCGGTGCGTCAGAAACTGCTGGCCTACGGCAGGCAGATCGTCCTCGCGGTGCGCAGACCGCTGTCCGGCGAGCCGGTGGGAGCGAAGCGATGACCGGGCCGGGCGCGGGCGACGCACTGTTCGACAACGAGGACATGGCCGCCGGGTATGTCCCGGAACCGGAGGTGGAGTCGGCGGGCACCGTCGACGTCGAAGCCGTCGACCCGGCCTTGGCCGATGCGGCCGCGGTCGCCGAGGCGGTCGCACCGCATCGCGAGATCGAGACCGAGGTGGGCGCGCCACTGCTGCGTACCGAGAGGCTGACGGTGAAGTTCGGCGGCCTGACCGCCCTCGATGCCGTGAGCTTCGAGATCCGCCGCGGTGAGATCCTCGGCCTGATCGGACCCAACGGCGCGGGCAAGACCACCTGCTTCAATGCCATCACCGGTGTGTACCGGCCGTCGGCGGGCACGGTGTTCTTCGACGGCAAACCGCTGACCAAGACCAAACGCAATGCCATCACCCGCCTCGGCATCGCACGCACCTTCCAGAATGTGCGGCTGTTCGGGGAGATGACGGCACTGGAGAACGTGGTGGTCGGCACCGACGCCAGGCACAAGACCTCGGTGCCCGGTGCGATCTTCCGGACTGCACGGCATCGGCGCGAGGAACGTGATGCCATCGAACGTGGCATGGCGTTGCTGGAGTTCGTCGGTATCGCACCACGCGCGGTGGAGAAGGCGCGCAACCTGTCCTACGGCGATCAGCGCCGTCTCGAGATCGCCCGCGCGCTGGCCACCGAACCCAAACTGCTGTGCCTGGACGAACCGGCCGCCGGGTTCAACCCGAGCGAGAAATCGGCGTTGATGGATCTGATCCGCAAGATCCGCGACGACGGGTTCACGGTGCTGCTGATCGAGCACGATATGCGGCTGGTGATGGGGGTGACCGATCGGATCGTGGTGCTCGAATTCGGCCGCAAGATCGCCGACGGCCTGCCCGCCGACATCCGGGCCGATCCGGCGGTGATCGCCGCCTACCTCGGTGTGCCCGACGACGAGGACGGACAGGACGCATGAGCACAGCCGAACCGATGCTCGTAGTCGACGAGATCTACGTCAACTACGGCAGAATCCAAGCGCTGCACGGTATCTCGCTGCGCGTCGCCGAAGGTGAGCTGGTCACCCTGCTCGGCGCCAACGGTGCGGGCAAGACCACCACCATGCGCGCGCTGTCGGGGCTGCTGCCGTTGACCAAGGGGCGCATCGTGTTCGAAGGCCGCGACATCAGCCGGATGAAGGCCCATGAACGCGTTGTCGCCGGTTTGATCCAGGCGCCGGAGGGCCGGGGCATCTTCCCCGGAATGTCCGTGCAGGAAAACCTCGATATGGGTTGTTATGCGCGGCCTTTCAAACAGAAGGCCGAATACACCGCGACGCTGGATCGGGTGTTCGAGCTGTTTCCGCGGCTGCGGGAGCGGCGCAAACAGATCGGCGGCACGCTCTCCGGCGGTGAGCAGCAGATGCTGGCCATCGGCCGGTCGCTGATGGCGCGCCCGCGCCTGCTGCTGCTCGACGAACCGTCGATGGGGTTGGCGCCCATGGTGATCCAGCAGATCTTCCGCATCATCAGCGAGATCAATCAACAGGGCACCACGGTGCTGCTGGTCGAGCAGAACGCCAGGCAGGCGCTCAAACGCAGCGATCGCGGCTACATCCTGGAGACCGGTGCGGTGACCAAGACCGGCACCGGCGCGGACCTGCTCGTCGACCCGGCGGTGAAGTCGGCCTACCTGGGTGTGGGGTGAGCGGCGGGCGCCCGGGTGTCGGCCGTTCGACTTGTCGGTGGCTGTCCCTACACTCTGGGGGGTGAGCTCACCGACGACAGCCCCGCGTCCCGCCTCTTCCGGATCCGGCACGGCACCGAGCACCGCGTCGAGTGCCGCCGCGACGGCCACGGGGGAGCGGCCGACGCTATTGCTGATCGACGGCCACTCGGTGGCCTACCGCGCCTTCTACGCGCTACCGGCGGAGAACTTCAAAACCGTCACCGGCCAGACCACCAACGCGGTGTACGGGTTCACCGCCATGCTGATCAACCTGCTGCGCGATGAGAAGCCCACCCACATCGCGGCGGCCTTCGACGTCTCGCGCCAGACCTTCCGCACCGAGGCCTACCCGGAATACAAGGCCAACCGCACCAGCACGCCGGACGAATTCCGTGGCCAGGTCGAGCTCACCAAGGAGGTGCTCGGCGCGCTGGGCATTCCGGTGATGGCGATCGAGGGCTACGAGGCCGACGACGTCATCGCCACGCTCACCACCCAGGCGGTGCCGCAGGGCTACCGGGTGCTCATCGTCACCGGCGACCGCGATTCCATCCAGCTGGTCAACGACGACGTCACCGTGCTGTACCCGCGCAAGGGCGTCTCCGATCTCACCCGCTTCACGCCGGCGGAAGTGCAGGCCAAATACGGTCTCAGCCCGGCCCAGTACCCCGACTACGCGGCGCTGCGCGGCGACCCGAGCGACAACCTGCCCGGCATTCCGGGAGTGGGGGAGAAGACCGCCGCCAAGTGGATCCGCGAATACGGTGATCTGGCCACCCTGGTCGACAAGGTCGACGAGGTGCGCGGCAAGGTCGGCGACGCGCTGCGGGCCCATCTGAGCAGCGTGGTGCTCAACCGTCAGCTCACCGAGATGGTGCGCGATGTGCCGCTGCCCTACACCCCCGATCAGCTCGCCCAGGGGCCGTGGGACCGCGAACGCATCCACCGGCTCTTCGACGATCTGGAATTCCGGGTGCTGCGCGACCGGCTGTTCGAGACACTGGCCCCGCCGAGCCCGGAAGCCGAGTCCGGTTTCGAGATCAGCGGTTCCTCGCTGGCGCCGGGCAGCGTCGGCGACTGGCTCACCGATCATGCGCCGGCCGGGGTGCGCCACGGTGTGTCGGTGGTCGGTTCCGGTGCGCCCGCGCACGGCGACGTCAAGGCGATCGCCATCGCCGGCGCCGACGGTGAGGGCGCCTACATCGACGTCACCGGGATGATTCCGGAGGACGAGGCCCGCCTCGGCGCCTGGCTGGCCGACCCGTCCCGGTTCAAAGCCCTGCACGAGGCCAAGTCCGCGATCCACGCCCTGCGCGGGCGCGGCTGGACGCTGGCCGGGCTCACCAGCGATACCGCGCTGGCCGCCTACCTGGTCCGGCCGGGGCAGCGCAGCTTCAATCTCGACGATCTGTCGCTGCGCTACCTGCACCGGGAGCTGCGCGCCGAAACCGACGAGACCCCGCAACTGTCGCTGCTCGACGACGAGGACGCCGTCGACACCGAACTGGCACAGACCGAAATGCTGCGCGCCCGCGCCGTCGCCGATCTCGCCGAGGCTCTCGACGGCGAACTGAAGGGCATCGAATCCACCGCGCTGCTCGAGGAGATGGAGCTGCCGCTGCTCGAGGTGCTGGCCACCCTCGAAGACGCGGGCATCGCCGTCGACGTCGACCAGTTGGAAACGTTGCAACGCCAGTTCGCCGACAAGGTGAACGAGGCAGCCGAGGCGGCCTACGGCGTGATCGGCAAGCAGATCAACCTCGGCTCGCCCAAGCAGTTGCAGGTGGTGCTGTTCGACGAGCTCGACATGCCCAAGACCAAACGCACCAAGACCGGCTACACCACCGACGCCGACGCGCTCGAATCGCTCTACGAGAAGACCGAGCACCCGTTCCTGGCGCACCTACTGGCCCACCGCGACGCCACCCGGCTCAAGGTCACCGTCGACGGGCTGCTCAAATCCGTCGCCGACGACGGCCGCATCCACACCACCTTCAACCAGACCATCGCCGCCACCGGCCGGTTGTCCTCCACCGAGCCCAACCTGCAGAACATCCCCATCCGCACCGACACCGGCCGCCAGATCCGCGACACCTTCGTCGTCGGCCCCGGCTACGAATCGCTGATGACGGCCGACTACAGCCAGATCGAGATGCGGATCATGGCGCATCTGTCCGGCGACGCCGGCCTGATCGAGGCCTTCAACTCCGGCGAGGATCTGCACACCTTCGTCGCCTCCAAGGCCTTCGACATCCCGATCTCGGAGGTGAATCCGGAGATGCGGCGCCGGATCAAGGCCATGTCCTACGGCCTGGCCTACGGCCTGAGTTCCTACGGCCTGTCCGCGCAGCTGAAGATCAGCACGCAGGAAGCCAAGGACCAGATGGAGGTCTACTTCGCCCGGTTCGGCGGCATCCGCGACTACCTGCACGAGGTGGTGGAACAGGCCCGCAAGGTCGGCTACACCCAGACCCTGTTCGGCCGCCGCCGCTATCTGCCCGATCTGGATTCCAGCAACCGGCAGCGTCGCGAGGCCGCCGAGCGGATGGCGTTGAACGCACCGATCCAGGGCACTGCCGCCGACATCATCAAGGTCGCGATGATCAACGTGCACAAGGCGATTCAGGATGCCGGCCTGAAGTCGCGGATGCTGTTGCAGATCCACGACGAACTGCTGTTCGAGGTGGCGCCGGGCGAACGGGAAGCCTTGGAGGAGCTGGCCCGGCGGGAGATGGCGGCCGCGATCGAGCTGTCGGTGCCGCTGGACGTGTCGGTCGGCACCGGACGCAGCTGGGACTCGGCCGCGCACTGAGCCGTCACCCGGCTCGGAGCCACTCCGAGCCGGGGACGCGGCATCAGCGCGTCTGTCGCGATACCCAGTGCTGCGCAGCCAATCCCGTGTGTGGCCAGCACTGGATGGGAAATCATCGGCGATCGGATTCGCCGATACCGTGGAACCAATCGGTCTGGTGCGACTGCTGCCGGATCACGCCTGATACCCGATGGGAAAGCCGCGGTCGGTGCCCTCGGTTCGGCAGCAGGCGTGGCGGTGGCGGGTGTAACGTCCGACCGGTGTCGTCCGACGACACCGGGGACGGCCGATCTCGGCGGCGCGGTTCGGCGTTCGCTGCGTGTTCGGCGTATGTAGTTGCCAGACAATGCTTTCCGACGTCAGGAGAGACTTGATGCGTGCACTCCTCAAAGCCGCCGCGGCCCTCGGCGCGGCCACGCTCGCCCCGATCGCGTTCACCGGTGTCGCCCAGGCCGCACCCGCCGCGCCGATCGCCGAGAGCACGGTGTACTTCTCGACCGGCTTCCTCGACTGCGCCATCGGCCCGGATGGGAGCGTGGGGTGCAATTCGGCCCAGCCTGCCCGGATGACGATGAATATCGCCGGCGCCGACATCGTGCTGCCGTTCCAGGTCGACGAGGTCGTCATCGATCTGCCGTGGGCACCCGGCCACCCGGGCTTCGCTCCGGGCACCCCGTTCGCCCTCCCCGGAGGTAACCCGCCGATCGAGGAGGTCGGCACCAGCAATGGGCCGTGGGGCACCACCGTCACCCATGCGGGCGCGACCTGCGGCGTCGGCTTCCGTGCGAGCTTCAGCTGTGAGTCCAAAGGACACAAGATCGGGATGATCAGCGGAACCTTCTACGGTTCCTGACGCACGCGGGAGCGACCGGATCCAGCCGATCGGCGTGATCCGGTCGCCGGTGGTCGACCGGTTGCGGCACGGGCCGCATCGGCACAACGGTCCACCCGGTCAGCCGCCGCGTGTACCCGCCGCGCCTCGAACACGCGCGGCCACACGGTGATCCCGGCGACTCAGCCCTACCCGCGCGTAACCCCCGAACGCCCGATGACCTGGGCGAACAGTGCCCGGCGCGGAAGAAAACAGCACGCGAATGTGGTTGCCTTCGCCGCATCGACTCTCTATCCTCGGAGCCGTGCCGAATCCCTCCGACCGCCACAGCGCCGCGCTGCATGTCGCCGACCGCGACAGCGCTGCGCTAATTCCGCACACCGCGATGGTGGCGCGTCGGCTACTGCTCGTAGTAACCCGCCGCAGCGGGGTCTGATTCGGACCGGCCCCCTCGCTGCGGGCCGTTTGACGTTAGTTGCTGGTCCCCTCTGCCGCCTTCAAGCATTCTCGGGAAGACCTACGTGACCATGCTCACCCTCGACAGCCATGACCTGATCGCCGCCGCCCCACGGAGCCTGCGCTCCGAAAGCGCCGGCCTGACCCCCGACCAGTTCCGCGACCGCTACGGCGAAAGCGCCGGGCCGATCCGCCTCGGTGACTGGTCGCCCGCCGGGAACCGGAACGCCACCTTCACCGCGACCCTGGAATTCGCCGGTCACCTCCGCACCGTGGTCGCCACCGGTAACCCGGTCGCGGCCATGACCTCGGCCCTCTACGACGAGGGCTACCCGGTCGAGATCCTGCAATTCCATCAGCGCCGCACCGGCTCGGCCACCGCGACCTTCGTCGAATGCGAATTCAACGGCCGCCGCGGCTGGGGCGCCGCACTGGCCGGCGACGGTGCCGAATCCACCGTCCGCGCCATGATCGCCGGGCTCAACCGCCTCGGCGCCTGATACGACAGACGGGTCCTGCCCTTCCCGGATCGGGAGGGCAGGACCCGTCGTCACGGTGTGCGGAACTACTCCGCGGAGGCCTGCTGCTCGGCCAGCTGCTTGCGCACCTCGTCCATGTCGAGGGCCTTCACCTGGGTGACCAGGTCCTCGAGGGCGGCCGGGGGCAGTGCGCCGGGCTGGGCGAACACGAGCACGCCCTCGCGGAAGGCCATGATGGTCGGGATCGACCGGATGTTGGCGGCCGCCGCGAGTCCCTGCTGGGCCTCGGTGTCCACCTTGCCGTGCACCACATCGGGGTGCTGCTCCGAGGACTTCTCGAAGGTCGGGGCGAAGCTCTTGCACGGACCGCACCACTCGGCCCAGAAATCGACGAGCACCACGTCGTTTCCGGTGACGATCTCATCGAAGTTCTGCTCGGTCAGCGTCTGCGTTGCCATGGGCGTCCTCTCGTATGGGTTTGCCGGGTCCAACGCCCGTCGCCGGTGTTATCTTCCACCGGCGACCGGCCAGGCCCGCCGTTCGTCGCCGTCCCACCTCCGGATACCCACTGCGGTCGCGGTGAAATCACGATCCGACGCGACAGCGAGAATCGCCGCGCCGAGCTGTGGTGGTGGCACGCGTCTGGCCAGTGTGACATGCGGGGTCCACTGATCAGGAGCCATAGTGCCCGGAACCCCCGGGCACGGCGCGACCAGCGCGTGTACCCGGCGCTGCCAGGCCAGTAACTGCTCCGACGGCACGACCAGACGCACCAGAATGGGCCGGCGGGCCCCGAACACGAGCACGCCACCCAGCCGCACCGGGAACGGGTGAAACGGCAGTTTCTCCAGGTCGTGGTCGATGCGCGGCCAGATCTGCTTGGCCACCGCGAGGGTGATGTGCGGGCGTTTGGGCGGGTCGCCCGCGGCAGGTTTGCGGATGACGCCCGATAGGCCCGCCTCGGCCAGCGCCGACCACTGTTGCCGGATGTACTCCTCGGCCGTGTCATCGAGCACCAGTTCCACCGACTGCACCATGATCTGCAGAAACTAGCCGCCACGGACCCGGACGCGGGCCGGTTCGACCGCGACGGCAGGATGTCGGGGTGCACGAGTCGAAGCGAACAGGTGGCGAACGGCTGCGGTTGGGCCTGATCGATGGCGATGGCATCGGTCCCTAAGTGGTGGGCGCGGCGCGCGCGGTGGTCGACGAGGCGCTGGCGGCGTCCGGCGCGGCCGCCGTGGACTGGGTGCCGCTGTCGATCGGCCATCGCGCCCTCGCCGAGTACGGCACCGCATTGCCCCAGCAAACCCTCGACGCGCTCGCCGAGCTGGACGGCTGGATCCTCGGCCCGCACGATAACGCCTCCTATCCGCCCGAACACCGGGTCGCACCGGGCGGGGCGATCCGCAAGCATTTCGGCCTGTACGCCAACATCCGCCCGGCCCGGGCATTCCCCGGAGTCCGTGCGGCCGCGCCCGATATCGACCTGGTGATCGTGCGGGAGAACAGCGAGGGCTTCTACGCCGACCGCAATATGTTCGCCGGAACGGGGGAGTTCCGCCCCACCGAGGACGTCGCCATGTCGGTCGGCGTGGTCACCCGCCGGGCCTGCGAACTCATCGCGCATGAGGCCATGCGGCTGGCGAGCACCCGCCGCAAACTCGTGACGATCGTGCACAAGGCCAATGTGCTGCCGATGACGATGGGCCTGTTCCGTGACGTCTGCTACGAGGTGGCGCACCAGTATCCGGGTGTGCGGGTCGACGACGAGCACGTCGACGCCACCGCCGCCCACCTGGTCCGCGCGCCCGGCGATTTCGATGTGCTGGTCACCGAGAACCTCTTCGGCGACATCCTGTCGGATCTGGCCGCCGAGCTGAGTGGTTCGCTCGGGCTGGCGGCGTCGCTGAACTGTTCGGCCGATCGCGCCATGGCCCAGGCGGTGCACGGCGCGGCGCCCACGCTGGCCGGGCGCAATCGCGCCAATCCGGCCGCTCTGCAATTGTCGTCGGCGATGTTGTTGCACTGGCTGGGAATTCGGCGCGCCGACCCGGTACTCACCCAGGCCGCCGAGCGCATCGAACGTGCCGTCGCGACGACGCTGGAAGCCGGGATCGCGACCGCCGACCTCGGTGGACTGGCGTCGACGAGTGAGTTCACCGAGCAGGTGAGCGCGCGGGTGCATCGGCGATGAGCGCGCACCGGGGGCGGGCGAGCGCGGATGACGGCTCGGTGTGTACTGGTCCGCAGCGGCCGGATTCTCCGCTACTGTCCGGTACGCGGGTGCTCGGTCGCCTACATTGCGAGAAGGGTGGGGTCGGGTACTCCGGACCGGAAGGTGGAGGCTGCGGTGGCTGATCGAACCGAATCCGGCAGGCACGGACGCTGGGTGGTGCTGGTGGCCGCCGTGCTCGGTGCCATCGTGCTCGCGGTCACCGGCTGCACCCACAACACCGAGGATCTGCCCGACGTCGCGAAGGTGCCGGTGACCGAGGTGCCCGAACTCGCGGCGCTGGTGCCGCCGGACATCCGGCAGTCCGGGGTGCTGAAGGTGGGGGTGAACGTGCCGTATCAGCCCAACGAGTACCGTGACAGCGACGGCAATATCGCCGGCTTCGACGTCGACCTGATGGACGCGGTGACCACCGTGCTCGGGTTGCGCGCCGAATACATCGAGTCGGCGTTCGAGAAGATCATTCCCGCCGTGCAGGCAGGCACCTATCACGTGGGCATGTCCTCGATCACCGACTCGCTGGAACGGGAGAAGCAGGTCGATTTCGTCACCTACTTCAGCGCGGGCGTGCAGTGGGCCCAGCGCGCCGACCGGCCCGTCGACCCGGACAACGCCTGCGGCAAGCGGGTGGCGGTGCAGGCCACCACCTTCGAACATCTGGAAGAGCTGCCGGCCAAGAGCAAGGCCTGCGAAGCGGCGGGCAAGGACCCGATCATCATTCAGAGCTTCGACGAGCAGAGCGCGGCCACCAATGCGCTGGTGCTCGGGCAGGTGGATGCGATGTCGGCCGATTCGCCGGTCACCGCATACGCCATCAAGCTCACCGAGGGCAAGATCGAACCGGCGGGCCCGGTCGTCGACGCCGCGCCCTACGGGTGGGCGGTGGCCAAGGGATCACCGCTGGCCCCGGTCCTGCAGCAGGCGCTGCAACATCTGATCGACAACGGTAAGTACCGCCAGATCACCGAGAACTGGGGTGTTCAGGAGGGCGCGATCACCAGGTCCGTTATCAACGGCGCGCCGAAGGGATGACATGAGCGAATCACAGACCGAGCCGGAGCCGATCAAGGCCGTCCCGCTGCGCAGACCGGGGCGTTGGCTCGCCGCGACCGCCATCCTGGTGCTGGTCGGGCTGTTCATCTACGGGGCTGCGACCAACCCGGCCTACCGGTGGGACGTCTACTGGCGGTATCTGCGCGACAGCCGCATCGCCGAGGGCGCGGTCGTCACCCTCGAGCTGACGGTGCTGTCCATGGCGATCGCGGTGGTGCTCGGCGCACTGCTCGCGGTGATGCGGCTGTCACCGAATCCGGTGCTGCGCTCGACCGCGTGGGTGTATCTGTGGATTTTCCGCGGCACCCCGGTGTTCGTGCAGTTGGTGTTCTGGGGACTGGTGCCCTCGCTGTACAAGCAGATCAGCCTCGGTGTGCCGTTCGGGCCGCAGCTGGTGGAACTGGATGTGCAGGGCTTGCAGGCGGCGTTCACCTTCGCGGTGATCGGTCTCGGTCTCAACGAGGCCGCCTATATGGCCGAAATCGTGCGGGCGGGCATCAATTCGGTCGGCGAGGGCCAGCGCGAGGCCTCGGTCGCGCTCGGCATGA
Source organism: Nocardia cyriacigeorgica (assembly GCF_005863245.1). Taxonomy (GTDB): domain Bacteria; phylum Actinomycetota; class Actinomycetes; order Mycobacteriales; family Mycobacteriaceae; genus Nocardia; species Nocardia cyriacigeorgica_C. The sequence goes on from NZ_VBUT01000002.1 coordinate 619,327, forward strand.
CCTGGTCGCAGACCATGCGCCGCACGGTGCTGCCGCAGGCGATGCGGGTGATCATCCCGCCCACCGGCAACGAGCTGATCGGCATGCTCAAGACCACGTCGCTGGTGACCGCGATCCCGCTCAGCACCGACCTGTTCGGCCGTGCCCGCGATATCTACGGCGTCAACTTCCTGCCGATCCCGCTGCTGCTGGTCATCGCGACCTGGTACCTGGCCATCACCAGCGTGCTGATGGTCGGCCAGTACTACCTGGAGCGCTACTTCTCGCGCGGGGTGTCGCGGCAGCTGACCGCCAAACAGTTGCAGGAACTGGCCGACGCGCAGAATGTGGTGAAGGCGAAATGAGCGAAACGGTGCAGGGCGGAGCCGATTCCGCGGCCAGGCCGATGATCGTCGCCGACCGGGTGTGCAAATCCTTCGGCGCGTTGCAGGTGCTCAAGGGGATCTCGCTCGAGGTGCAGCGCGGACAGGTGCTGTGCCTGGTCGGCCCCTCCGGCTCGGGCAAGTCGACATTCCTGCGCTGCATCAACCACCTCGAGCAGGTCAATGCCGGGCGGCTCTACGTCGACGGCGAGCTGGTCGGCTACCGCGAGAAGGGCGACAAGCTCTACGAGCTGCATCCGCGCGAAGCGGCCAGGCAGCGCCGCGATATCGGCATGGTCTTCCAGCATTTCAACCTGTTCCCGCACCGCACCGCGCTCGCCAACATCATCGAGGCGCCGACGCAGGTCAAGAAGATCCGCAAGTCCGAGGCCGTCGAGCGGGCCAAGGAACTGCTGGACCGGGTCGGTTTGGCGGACAAGGCCAATGCGTATCCGGCGCAACTGTCCGGCGGGCAGCAGCAGCGGGTGGCGATCGCCCGGGCACTGGCGATGGATCCGAAACTGATGCTGTTCGACGAACCGACCTCAGCGCTGGACCCGGAACTGGTCGGCGAGGTGCTCACCGTCATGCGTGAGCTCGCCGACGACGGCATGACCATGGTCGTGGTGACGCATGAGATGGGTTTCGCCCGCGAGGTCGCCGACCAGCTGGTGTTCATGGACGGGGGAGTGGTGGTCGAGGCCGGACCGCCGCGTGAGGTGCTCGCGCAGCCGAAACACGAACGCACCAAGGCGTTTCTGTCGCGGCTGCTCTGACCGAACGGCGCTGGTGCTGCTCAGCCCGTCGGCCGCCCCAGCGCGATGCGCAGCTGGCCGAGCAGGACCTTCGCGGCCGGTGCGGCGGGCCGATCGGTACGCCAGGCGATGGCCAGTTGTCCGCGCAGTTCCGGCTCCACGATCGGCAGGGTCCGCACGCCGAACGCCGCTGCCTCCGCGTCGGTGAGTTCCGGGACCACGGCCACGCCGAGCCCGTGCGCGGCCAGGCGCAGCAGCAGCGGTGGCGCGGCGGCCTCGAAGGCAATGTCCGGGGTGAAACCCGCTGCGGCGCAGGCCCGCTGGAGCACACCGTGCAGACCCGTGCCCGGCGGCAGGCAGATCAGCGGCCGCTCGCGCAGGTCGCGCAGCGGCATGACCGCGCCGGAGACATCGTCGTCGCCCGCCACCGCGGCGACCACTCCGGTATCGAGGATGACGTCGATGGCGATTCCGGGATCCAGCTCCGCGCCGGTCAATCCGATCAGCGCGATATCGAGCTCGCCCCGCCCCACCGCGGCCAGCATGTTCTCCGAGGTGTCCTCGGTGAGGACGATGCCGACCTGCGGGTGGTCGTCGTGGAATGCGGCGAGCGCGGCGGGCACGTCGAATTCCTCGGTCGCGGCGCCGGAGATGAGCCCGACGCGCACCTGGCCGCGCAGTAGTCCGGTGAACTCGTCGACGGTGTGCGCGATGCGTTCGGCGGCGGCCAGCGCGGCGCGGGCATCGGCGAGCACCGCGGCACCCACCTCCGTCGGTGTGACCTTACGGACGCCTCGTTCGAGCAGCGGCTGTCCGAGCTCACGTTCCAGCTGACGGATCTGTGCGCTGAGTCCCGGCTGGGTCAGATGCAGCCGTTGCGCGGCGCGGGTGAAGCCACCTTCGTCGACCACGGTGACGAAGTAGCGCAGCTGCCGCAGTTCCATAACTGTTGATTATGTCAGTAAGACAAACTAGTTGTTTCACTTATCGGACGCCGCGCGGCATCGTCGAAGGCATGGGAAACATCGCAGCCGAATACACCGCTCTCACGCCGGCCGCCGAGGCGGAATTGGCGTCGTTCTCCGCGCCGGTGCTCCGTCCCGCAGACCCGGATTACGTCACCGAAGTCTCCGGATTCCAGACCGCCTACCAGCACCGTCCCGCCGTGGTCGTCGCCGCCCGGCACACCGAAGACGTGCGCGCCGCCGTCGAATTCGCCGCCAGGCACGAACTGCCGGTGGCGGTGCAGGCCACCGGGCACGGCCTGTCGGTCGCCGCCGACGGCGGTGTGCTCATCAGCACCCGCCGCATGACCGGCATCGACATCGATGCCGGCGCGGCGACCGCGCGCATCGGCGCGGGCGTGCAGGCCGGCGCGTTGATCGGGGCGGCGGCACGGCACGGTCTGGCACCACTCAACGGGTCGTCGCCGTCGGTCGGCGTGATCGGCTATGTCCTCGGCGGCGGGCTCGGGCTGCTCGGCCGCACCTACGGATACGCCGCCGACCACGTCCGCGCCATCGAACTGGTCACCGCCGACGGCCGCGTGCGCACACTGCGCCCCGGCGACGAACTGTTCGGCGCCGTCCTCGGCAGCGGCGGCAATTTCGGTGTCGTGACGGCGCTGGAACTGGGCCTGGTGCCGGTGACCAGCGTCTACGGCGGCCAGCTGATGTTCGACACCGCCCAGGTGTCGCGGGCGCTCGAGGTGTGGCGGGAATGGACCGCGACCGTGCCCGACACGGTGACCTCCACCGTCGCCATGCTCGCCTTCCCGGACACCCCACCGGTGCCGCAGCCACTGCGCGGCCGGTTCGTCGCCTCCATCCGGATAGCGATCACCGGCGACGCCGAGGAAGGTGACCGCCTGGTCGCGCCGCTGCGCGCGATCGGCACACCGCTGAAGGACGACCTGCGCGTCATGCCCTACACCGAATCGCACACCATCCACTCCGATCCGGCCGAGCCGCACGCCTACGCCGCCACCAACGCCCTGCTGGACGACCTCACGCCCGAAGCGCTGGAGGCGTTGCTCGCGGTGGCCGGACCCGATTCCGGGCTCGGCGCCGTCATCGACATCCGGCATCTGGGCGGCGCGTTGAGCGCGGGCGGCGAAGATCTGGCACTCGACCACCGCGAGGCCCGTTACGTGGTGCGGGTCATCACCCTGCCGGATCCGTCGGCGGGGCCGGTCGAGCCCGGCGCACCGGTGCGCGCCGCGCTGGCGCCATGGACGATCGGCCACAGCCTCAACTTCCTCTACGGCGCCGGCGATGTGGCCGACGAAGCGCAGACCCGGGGCGGCTACCGGGCCGCCACCTACCGGCGGCTGGCCGCGCTGAAGGCGACCTACGACCCGCGCAACATGTTCCGCTTCAACCGCAATATCCGTCCGGCGAGCTGAAATACCGGTCGAACCAGGTCTGCGACGGCGGCACCATGCTATTGTCGTGATATCACTTTGATACTGGGAGGATGTCATGAAGCTTCGTGCCGCTGTCCACGCCAACGGGTTCGTGGTGCTACTGACGTGGCTGGTGCTGACCATCGCCGTCGGCGGCGCCACCGTGCTCGCCTTCGTCGTCGGCGCCAGGGACGGTAACGGCGCCGCAGTCGGAGCCGGCATCGCCGGGGCGGTCGTGCTGGTCGTGCTGCTGCTCTCGATCACCGGGCTGATCGTGGTCAACCCGAACGAGGCGAAGGTGGTGCAGTTCTTCGGCCGCTACATCGGCTCGGTGAGCGAACCCGGCTTCTACTCGGTGCTGCCGCTGACCGACCGGCGCAGCATCTCGCTGCGGGTGCGCAACTTCGAGACCCAGAAGCTGAAGGTCAACGACGCCGACGGCAACCCGGTCGAGATCGCCGCGGTGGTCGTCTACCGAGTGGTCGACAGCTACAAGGCCGCCTTCGCCGTCGACGACTACGAGGAGTACGTGGAGACCCAGTCCGAGGCCGCGGTCCGGCATCTGGCCACCACCCACCCCTACGACGCCCACGACGACGAACGCACCAGCCTGCGCGACGGCACCGAGATCGCCGAGGAACTCACCGTCGAACTGCGCGAACGCACCGAACTCGCCGGGATCGAAGTCCTCGAAGCCCGCATCACCCACCTCGCCTACGCCCCCGAGATCGCCCAGGCCATGCTGGTGCGCCAGCAGGCGGCGCAGGTGGTCGCGGCCCGCACCCGGATCGTGGAGGGCGCGGTCGGCATGGTCGGCCTCGCGCTCGAGCAGCTGGCCGCCCAGGGCATGGTCGAACTCGACGAGGAACGCAAGGCGAGCATGGTGTCGAACCTGCTGGTGGTCCTGTGCGGTGATCGACCGACTCAGCCCGTGGTCAACGCCGGATCGCTCTACTCCTGACCGGCGAGCCGATGGCCGAACGTAAGAAGATCCTGCTCCGGCTCGACCCGGCGGTGTACGAAGCGGTGGCCCGGTGGGCCTCCGACGACCTGCGCAGCGTCAACGCGCAGATCGAATACGCACTGCGGCTGGCCCTGGACAACGCCGGGCGCAAACCCCGGCCGGGCAGATCGGCGGCCGACGACGGCGAATGAACGACCGGACCGCACGCTCACGATGAGCGTGTGGTCCGGTCATTTCCGTGCGTGCCGCCCGGTTTGCGGGCGACGAAGATCGCGGTGCCGGGGAACAGCGCGCCGCGCAACGGGCTCCACTGGCCCCACTCCCGCTCCAGCCATTCCGGCCAGTCCGGTTCGATGATGTCCTCCAGGATCAGGCCCGCCGCCACGATCTCGCGGACTCGGTCGCCGATGGTGCGGTGGTGCTCGACATAGGTGGGCTCGCCGTCGGCGTCGACCTCTATATAGGGAGTGCGGTCGAAATAGGGCGTGGTCGCGACCAGGCCCGCCGGCCCCGGATCATCGGGGAAGATCCAGCGCATCGGGTGGTTCACCGAGAACACCCAGCGCCCGCCGGGGCGCAGCACCCGCTCGACCTCGCGCATGACCTGCGCCGAATCGGCGACGAACGGGATCGCGCCGAACGCCGAGCAGGCGGCGTCGAAGGACTCGCCGGCGAAGGGCAGCGCCTCGGCCCCGGCCTGCACGAGCGGCACCCGCGGCCCGCCGCGCGCCATCGCGGCCAGCCCGTGCGCCAGCATGCCCGCCGACAGATCCAGGCCGACCGGAAACGCGCCGTTGCTGGCCAGCCAGCGCGAACACGGCGCCGAACCGCACCCGATCTCCAGAATGCGCTGTCCCGCAATATCACCGAGCAGATGCCAATCACCCTCGTGTAGTCCCTCGGGACACCAGACGAATTCGCCGCCGGGGGAGTCGACACCGAGGAAATCGGCATGGGTATCGTGGTATTGGCCGGCGTCGGCATCCCACCAACGCCTGCTGGCACGTTCACTGTCCGTGGAATCGATTCGGGCACGTGCCGGACCGACGGTTCCGAGCAGTTCGTTTGCTTGCGCATGGCGATCGTCCGACACGCCGTAAGAGTATCGGCGTGGCGACGGGACCGGTTTGCCCGGCCCGATGCAGGTCGCGTACGCTGAACGCGCGAGTGATCACACCGCGCCCAATTTCGGTGTGTCGCACAGTACCGAAAGATCCAATGTCCGCAACCGACCACAATCCGTCCGGAGCAAATCCACATATGCCCACCACCGTCACCTCGCCGCAGGTAGCCGTCAACGACATCGGCTCCGCCGAGGATTTCCTCGCCGCCATCGACGCCACGATCAAGTACTTCAACGATGGCGACATCGTCGAGGGAACCATCGTCAAGGTCGATCGTGACGAGGTCCTGCTCGACATCGGTTACAAGACCGAAGGCGTCATCCCCTCCCGTGAGCTCTCCATCAAACACGATGTCGACCCCAACGAGGTCGTTTCCGTGGGTGATGAGGTCGAGGCCCTGGTTCTCACCAAGGAGGACAAGGAAGGCCGCCTGATCCTGTCGAAGAAGCGGGCGCAGTACGAGCGCGCGTGGGGCACGATCGAGGAGCTCAAGGAGAAGGACGAGGCCGTCAAGGGCACCGTCATCGAGGTCGTCAAGGGTGGCCTGATCCTCGACATCGGGCTGCGCGGCTTCCTGCCCGCCTCGCTGGTCGAGATGCGTCGCGTCCGCGACCTTCAGCCGTACGTCGGCAAGGAGATCGAGGCCAAGATCATCGAGCTCGACAAGAACCGCAACAACGTGGTTCTGTCGCGTCGCGCCTGGCTGGAGCAGACCCAGTCCGAGGTCCGCAGCGAGTTCCTGCACCAGCTGCAGAAGGGCCAGGTCCGCAAGGGTGTGGTCTCCTCGATCGTCAACTTCGGTGCCTTCGTGGACCTGGGCGGCGTCGACGGTCTGGTGCACGTGTCCGAGCTGTCCTGGAAGCACATCGACCACCCGTCCGAGGTCGTCGAGGTGGGCACCGAGGTCACCGTCGAGGTGCTCGACGTCGACCTGGACCGCGAGCGCGTCTCGCTGTCGCTGAAGGCCACCCAGGAAGACCCGTGGCGTCAGTTCGCCCGCACCCACGCGATCGGCCAGATCGTGCCGGGCAAGGTCACCAAGCTGGTTCCGTTCGGTGCGTTCGTGCGCGTCGAAGAGGGCATCGAGGGCCTGGTGCACATCTCCGAGCTGGCCGAGCGCCACGTCGAGGTCCCGGACCAGGTCGTTGCCGTCGGCGACGACGCGATGGTCAAGGTCATCGACATCGACCTGGAGCGTCGCCGGATCTCGCTGTCGCTGAAGCAGGCGAACGAGGACTACCACGCCGAGTTCGACCCGTCGAAGTACGGCATGGCCGACAGCTACGACGAGCAGGGCAACTACATCTTCCCCGAGGGCTTCGATCCCGAGACCAACGAATGGCTCGAGGGCTTCGACAAGCAGCGCGAGGAGTGGGAAGGCCGCTACGCCGAGGCGGAGCGTCGCCACAAGATGCACACCGCGCAGATGGAGAAGATGGCGGCCGACGCCGCGGCCGAGGCCGCGAACGGTGGCGGCTCGTCGAACTACTCCTCCGAGAGCGGTTCGCAGTCCACCTCCAGCCAGCCCGAGTCCGCCGGCGGCTCGCTCGCCAGTGACGCCCAGCTCGCGGCTCTGCGGGAGAAGCTCTCCGGCAACGCCTGATACGGGTAGAGCAACACCGAAGGCCCCGGTCCTGCATGGACCGGGGCCTTCGGGCTGTTCAGGGGGCGTTCTCGGTGCGGGTTACGCTGCGGCGACAGTGAAGCGGCGCTGCACGAACCGTGCCGCCTCGGCCTCGTCCAGCAGCGCCACCGCCAGATCCTCGGCACTGATATCGGCTTCGGCGTCGAGTAGCTGATCCCCGCCCACCCGGTAGCGCCCGGTGCGCGTGCCGGGATCGATCCGCCCCGACGACGGGCTCAGATACGTCCACTGCCGGTCCGACAGGCGATACACGTTCAACGCCTCCCGCAACGCAAGGATCACCCGGTGATACTCCACCGGCACCCCGAGATTGTCCGGAAGCCCCTCGGCGAACCCCGGCTGATCCACCAGTTGCAGGCCGGGGGCGACCTCCAGACTGCCGCCACCACCCACCGCGATCACCCGAATCTCCGGATGCCGGGTCATCGCCCGCACCATCGCCCGCGCGCCGACCACGAAATCGCCGGCTTTGGCGATGGTGTCCTCGATCCCGTGCCCCGCGTTCACCGCGCTGACCACCACATCCAGGCCTGCGATCGCGTCCGCGACACTGTCGGCATCGCGCCAATCCGCCACTCGCCAGTCGACGCCCTCGGACCCCGCGGGAATCCGGGCCGCGTCACCGGCGAACGCCCGCACCGCATGGCCGCGCCGCCGCGCCTCCTCGACCACCCGCGAACCGATGACCCCGGTCGCGCCGAACACTCCGATTTCCATCCCGACTCCCACGCTCTACATGCCGTGCAATTACTACACGGCGTTCAGTGACTGCACGCCAGATAGTACTCACACGCTGTAGAGTGTCAACCGTGGTGGAAGCAGCGACGAGTCGGCGAGAGCGGCTGCGCGCGCAGACGGCGCAGGAGATCAAGACGGTCGCGCTGCGATTGCTCGACGAGGGTGGCCCGGACGCCGTGACGCTGCGGGCCATCGCCCGCGAGATGGGCATGACAGCGGGCGCCATCTACGGCTACTACGCCACCCGGGACGACCTCATCTCGACCCTGATCGCCGAGGTCTACATGGCGCTGCTGGACCAGGTCGAAGCGGCCCGCGATGCGATCGCCCCCGACGATCCGGGCGCCCGCATCATCGCGTGGGGCGAAGCGGTACGGGACTGGGCGGTGGCGCGCCCGGCCGAGTTCCGGCTGATCTACGGCGACCCGGTCCCCGGCTACCAGGCGCCGCCGGGTGGCCCCGCCGCCGCTGCCCAGCTACGGGCATGCACCGGCCTTGTGGGTCTGGCCGCCGCGGCCTGGCCGCACCGTCCCGGCGGCGCTGACCCGGAATTCGCGTGGACGGATTTCGACGCCGATCTGGTCGAGCATGCGCGCACCGATTTCCCCGATCTGCCGCCGGCGGCATTGGCTCTCGCGCTTCGCATGTGGGGGCGGATGCACGGTCTGATGGCGCTGGAGGTGTATGGCCACCTGCGTCCGCAATCGCAGGACCCGGCGAAGCTGTTCCGCGCCGAAATGCTCGACCTGGTGCATTCGCTGGGCTTGTCGCCGCGGCTGCCGCGCCGGTAACTGCCGACGCGCACGACAGTGGCCCGGTCGCGGGGACCGGGCCACTGTCGTGGAAGTGGGCGTCAGCCCGCGGTGGCGGGAACCCAGCGCACCGAGGGCGTCGCGGAACGCCGGCGCATGGCGGCGAAACTATGCCGAGCCGGACTGATCAACGAGGTGAACCATGTGCGGCGATGCTCGGCGAGCGCGGCCGCGACGGCGGGGATTTCGATGCAGTGCACGCCTCCCGCCATTCCCAGGCGGTGGCGACCCGTCTGGTTGTTCTTGGTGCCCAATGGTCTTCCTTTGCTTGATGGTTCTGGCCTGGATCGCCACGGCGAAGATTAGCGGACCCGAAGTCGTCGGCAACGTATTTTGCCGAAGTAATTGCCCGGCGTGTCGGAAAGTTATCGCTTGGAAACCGACATCGGCAGGAAATGTTGCGAGATGGTCTCGGCCGCGTCACGGAACGGGCAATTGCCGCGCAGGGTGGTGAAAAGGGATGCGGGAGTGGGTATCCAGCACGGTCGGCGAATTTCGATCGCGACAGCGAGGCCGATTCCGTGCGGTGCCGCAGATTTCCGGCCCGATTCACGCGGGGCGTCGTCGACCCGCATCCATACGTTCGTAGGCGCGCTGCTCATGGATGGGTGCCGGATGGGGCTCGGCCGGGCGGATGCGAAACTGGTCGGATGTTACGAATCGGCCTCACCGGAGGCATGGGCGCCGGCAAGTCGACCGTGGCGCGGATCCTCGCCGAACGCGGTGCGGTGATCATCGACTCGGATGCGATCGCGCGCGAGGTCGTCGCGCCGGGCACCGAGGGACTCGCGGCGCTGGTCGACGCTTTCGGAGCCGATATCCTCGCCGCCGACGGCAGTTTGGACCGGCCGGCACTGGCGGCCAAGGCTTTCGGCGACGACGAGGCACGTGCCAGGCTCAACGCGATCACTCATCCGCTGGTCGGCAGGCGCACCGGCGAACTGCTGGCCGCGGCCGCACCGGATGCCATTGTCGTGCAAGATATTCCGCTGCTGGTGGAAAACGGGCTGGCCCCGCTGATGAATCTGGTGGTCGTGGTGGACGTGGCCGCCGAAACCCGCATTCAGCGTCTCGTGCATTCGCGCGGCGTGCCCGAAGCCGATGCGCGCGCCCGCATCGCGGCCCAGGCCACTGATGAGCAGCGCCGTGCCGTCGCCGATGTCCTGCTCGACAACAACGGACCGGCCGAGGCCATCGAATCAGCGGTGCACCGGCTGTGGGACGAGCGGCTGGTGCCCTTCGAACGCAATCTGCGCGCTGCCCGGGCGGCCGAGACCGAACTGCGGCTGGTGGCGCCGGACCCGGAGTGGGCGGCGCAGGCCCAGCGGTTGATCGCCCGGCTGGCGGTGGCCGCGGGGTCGGCGGCCGTCCGCATCGATCACATCGGGTCCACCTCGGTGCCGGGATTGGCGGCCAAGGACGTCATCGATATCCAGATCACCGTGGCCGATCTCGGTGCCGCCGACGGCCTGCGGGACGCACTCGGCGCGGCCGGATTCCCGGTGCAGGCCCATATCCTGCACGACAACCCGAAACCGACCGAGGCCGATCCGGAAGGCACCGACACCGAGCTGTGGGCCAAACGCTTTCACGGCAGTGCCGACCCCGGCCGCCCGGCCCATGTGCACCTGCGCGTCGACGGCTCGCCGGGGCAACAGTTCGCGCTGGCGTTCCGGGATTGGCTGCGCGCCGATGCCGCCGCCCGGGAGGAGTACGCGCGGGTCAAGCGCGAGGGCGAGGCGAAGGCGGCCGGCCTGTCCGGTGACGAGGCGATGGTGGCCTACCTCGCGGTGAAGGAGCCGTGGTTCGATCAGGTGTACCCGCGGGTTATGCAGTGGCAGGCGGGTCAGGGCTGACCGGCGTCACAGCCAGCTGAGGGGCATCCCGCGCGAGGCGGTCCAGGCCAGCAGGTCGTGGCCGTGCGCGGCGATACCGTCGATGGCGGCGGTGGCGGTCGCGATGGCCTTTTCCGCGGTGGCGGCGTCCACCAGGCCGGCCTGCAGCGCCCCGAGCAGCTCGTCGACGTCGAGCAGGCGGGTGTCGCGTCCGGTGCGCACCAGCAGATCCAGGTAGTGGTCCACCGACCGCCACTTCTTGGGTTCGACCTCGCTGAATTCGCCGATGTCGATGTAGTAGTCCTGGTTGCGCAGATGCGCGGCGGTGTAGTGGAACACTGTGGCGCGGATCGACAGCTCCGGCAGCAGCCAGGACTCCATGTAGTGGAACGACGGATGATCGGCGGTGCGCGCCATGTACAGGCCCCACGGCTCGACGCGGTAGTTCTCGACCGGCCGCACGAACCCCTTGGGATCGGTATTGGTGAGCTCGGCGACGTTGAAGTACTCCACCTTCGGCCGGTGCACGTGCACGGATGGTGCCTGAGTCATGTCCCGAGAATCTACCGTCGAGGCCGCTGTTGTCCAGGCTTGCGGCGGGGGCGCGGCCGGGGGCGGAAATCTGTCGGTGGCTGCGCCTACCCTGGTGACCATGGCATTCGCAACCGAGATCCCGGCCGACGAACAGGGCGGCACCCCGCTGGCCCATTCGGAGTTCCGACCGGTGGGCGAGATCGAACGCGCCGGTGGCCGGTTCGAGGTCGTCAGCCCCCATCAGCCCGCGGGCGATCAGCCCGCCGCCATCGATGAGCTCGAACGCCGCATCAAGGCGGGCGAGCGCGATGTGGTGCTGCTCGGCGCCACCGGCACCGGTAAGTCGGCCACCACGGCGTGGCTGATCGAGCGGCTGCAACGGCCGACGCTGGTGATGGCGCCGAACAAGACCCTCGCCGCGCAGCTGGCCAACGAATTGCGCGAGATGCTGCCGCACAACGCGGTCGAGTATTTCGTCTCGTACTACGACTACTACCAGCCCGAGGCCTATATCGCGCAGACCGATACCTATATCGAGAAGGACAGCTCGATCAACGACGACGTCGAGCGCCTGCGCCATTCGGCGACCTCCAGCCTGCTGTCGCGCCGCGATGTGGTGGTGGTCGCGTCGGTGTCGTGCATCTACGGCCTCGGTACGCCGCAGTCCTATCTCGACCGTTCGGTGCAGCTGCAGGTGGGCACCGAGGTCGATCGCGATGCGCTGCTGCGGCTGCTGGTCGATGTGCAGTACACCCGCAACGACATGGCGTTCACCCGCGGCTCGTTCCGGGTGCGCGGCGATACCGTCGAGATCATTCCCTCCTACGAGGAGCTGGCGGTCCGCATCGAATTCTTCGGCGACGAGATCGACGCGCTGTATTACCTGCATCCGCTCACCGGTGACGTGGTGCGGCAGGTCGATACGCTGCGAATCTTCCCCGCCACCCATTACGTGGCGGGACCGGACCGGATGGAACGCGCGGTCCACGATATCGAGGCCGAACTCGAGCAGCGGCTCGCCGAATTCGAACGACAGGGCAAATTGCTCGAGGCCCAGCGATTGCGCATGCGCACCCAATACGACCTGGAGATGATCCGTCAGGTCGGGTTCTGCTCCGGTATCGAGAACTATTCGCGCCATATCGACGGCCGCCCGGCGGGATCGGCGCCCGCGACGCTGCTCGACTATTTCCCCGAGGATTTCCTGCTGGTCATCGACGAGTCGCATGTCACGGTGCCGCAGATCGGCGGCATGTACGAAGGCGATATGTCGCGCAAGCGCAACCTCGTCGAATACGGGTTCCGGCTGCCGTCGGCCATCGACAACCGGCCGCTCACCTGGGAGGAGTTCGCCGAGCGGATCGGGCAGACGGTCTATCTGTCGGCCACCCCCGGCAACTACGAGCTCGGGCAGTCCGGTGGTGAGGTGGTCGAGCAGGTCATCCGCCCGACCGGGCTGGTGGATCCGCAGGTGATCGTCAAACCGACCAAGGGCCAGATCGACGATCTGGTGCACGAGATCCGTCAGCGCACCGACCGCGACGAACGCGTGCTGGTCACCACGCTCACCAAGAAGATGGCCGAGGACCTCACCGATTACCTGCTCGGGCTCGGGGTGCGGGTGCGGTACCTGCATTCGGAGATCGACACCCTGCGCCGGGTGGAGCTGCTGCGGCAGCTGCGCCTGGGCGAATACGACGTGCTGGTCGGCATCAACCTGCTGCGCGAGGGCCTCGACCTGCCCGAGGTGTCGCTGGTGGCGATCCTGGACGCGGACAAGGAAGGTTTCCTGCGCAGCAGTACCAGCCTGATCCAGACCATCGGCCGCGCCGCCCGCAATGTGTCCGGCGAGGTGCACATGTACGCGGACAAGATCACCGATTCGATGCGGCACGCCATCGACGAGACCGAACGCCGCCGGGCCAAGCAGATCGCCTACAACGAGGAAATGGGCATCGATCCGCAGCCGCTGCGCAAGAAGATCGCCGACATCCTCGACCAGGTGTATCAGGAGGCCGACGACGAGGTCGCGGTCGGCGGATCGGGCCGCAATGCCAGCCGCGGCCGCCGCGCCCAGGGCGAGCCGGGGCGGGCGGTCAGCGCGGGCGTCATCGAGGGTCGCGATGTGAAGTCCATGCCGCGCGCCGAACTGGCCGACCTGGTGAAGGAACTCACCGACCAGATGATGAACGCGGCGCGGGAATTGCAGTTCGAGCTCGCCGGCCGGCTGCGCGACGAGATCGCCGACCTGAAGAAGGAACTGCGCGGGATGGACGCGGCCGGATTGAGCTGAGCGCCGCGGTCGGCGAATCGGCGGTGTGTTCGGTCCGAGCGGAGCCGGGCCCGGCAGCCGGGCTCGACTACTCGACTGAACGCGCCCGCTCGCGCGCCTCGACCTGCTCGCGGGCCCGGCGATACCAGTCACGCCGGAAAGCGGTGAACTGTTTGCCGTAGTCCAGCACCAGATGGCCGTAGAAGGAGAAATCGTCCTCGCCCCAGGGGATCGACTGCTCCAGCTCGATCGTGTCCGCCCGCTCCGCCTCGAGAGCTGCGGCCTGCTCGTCCAGATAACGCATCGCAGCCTCCGGGCCGAGGCGTCCGAGCAGGAAGATCCGCATCATGGCCTCGTCTCGGCCGATGGGCTTGGGGGTGGTCTCGGCGAGCCAGCGATGCAGTTCCACTCGCCCCGGCTCGGTGACGGCGTATTCCTTGCGGCCGCGCGGGCCCACTGCGGCGACTTCGATCAAGCCGTCATCGGTCAGTTTGCCCAGTTCGCTGTAGATCTGACTCTGGGTGGCCGACCAGACGTTGCCGAGCGACATATCGAACAACCGCACCAGGTCATATCCGCTGGCGCCGTCCAATTCAGCGACCAGTCCCAGCACGGCATAGCGCAGACTCATGCCGCGATCCTACGGCCCACCATTGACAGGTCTGAATAGGAGGGTCTATTTTCGACATGTCTAAAGTGGAATATGAGGCGGCTGTGAGGAACCCACAATGACCAGCACCCGACCTGCCTGGCTGACCGGACATATGGCACCCGTGCCGGATGAGATCGACGCCGTCGCGCTGGAGGTGACCGGTGCGCTCCCCGTGGAACTGATCGGCCGCTACGTCCGCAATGGCCCGAATCCGGCACCCGGTCAGGTCAGCGGCCATTGGTTCACCGGCCCCGGCATGCTGCACGGCATCCGGCTGCGCGACGGTCGCGCCGAGTGGTATCGCAACCGCTGGGTGCGCACCACGGCCTTCACCGACGGGGCGCCCTTCCTCCGCGAGGATTTCAGCGTCGACCGGGCTGCGGTGACTGCCAATACACACGTCATTCCGCACGGCGACCGGATCTTCGCGCTGGTCGAAGCCGGCTTCCCGTATGAGGTGACGCCGGACTTGGACACCATCGGACCCTGTGACTTCGGGGGCAGGCTCACCACCGGGATGACCGCCCATCCCAAACAGGACCCTGTCTCCGGCGACCTGCTGTTCTTCGGTTACGGGTTCCGGCCGCCGTATCTGACCTATCACCGGTTGTCGGCGGCGGGGGAGCTGGTCGAGAGCCGTGAGGTACCGGTCCCGGGTGCGACGATGATGCACGACTTCGCGATCACCGAGAACTACGTCATCTGGCTCGACCTTCCGGTGGTCTTCGATGGCGCGCTCGCAGCCGGTGCCGGCGGGATGCCCTACCGCTGGGACGCCGGCTACGGTGCGCGGCTCGGCATGATGCCGCGCGCCGGTGGTCCGGTCCGGTGGTTCGATATCGAGCCCTGCTACATATTCCACGTCGGCAATGCCTACGAACACGACGGCCGGATCGTCGTCGACGGTGCGCGCTACTGTCCCGAGGACTTCGCCGCCATCTGGTCCGGAATCGGTGGCACGTCCACCCGTGCGGCCGGCCGGGCAGCGGCCGGAGCGCGAATGCATCGATGGACTCTCGATCCGGCCACCGGCGCGGTCACCGAGACGAGGATCGACGACCGGACGGTCGAATTCCCCACTCACGACGACACCCTCACCGGTCGCGGCCACCGCTATCTCTACACGGTGAGCTCCGAGGCGATCGTGAAATACGACGTTCACACCGGCCGATCGACCGCGGTGGATGCCGAGCATCCCGGTGAGGCGGTGTTCGTCCCGGCCGACGGGCGCCGGGCCGAGGACGAGGGCTGGCTGCTGTCCCTCGTCGCCGACGAACTGCGAGTGCTCGACGCCACCGACCTGTCACCGGTGGCGGCTGTCCGGCTCCCGCGCCGGGTACCCGCCGGTTTCCACGGCAGCTGGATACCCGACGCGGGCTGAGTCGCGCCGGCTCACCCCTGGGTGGCCAGCCATTCATTGACGCGGCGCTCGGCCTCTTCCCGCGAGACGTCCTCGACCTTGGTCATCACCGCCCAGCGGTGGCCGAACGGGTCGATGATCACGCCGAAGCGGTCACCGGTGACGAAGGTTTGCGGCTCTTCGACGCAGCGGGCGCCGCGCTCGACCGCACGGGCGACGGCCGCGTCGGTGTCGGTGCAGTAATGCACGATGGAGGTGTGTACCCATTCGCCGTTGGGCGCGAGCACCCCGTTGTCCGGTATCGGCATGCCCAGCTGGAGTGTGGAATCGCCGATCTTCAGCTCCGCGTGCGCGGCCTGCCCGTCGGGCAGATCGTTGCGGGTGATCACCTCGGCGCCGAAGACCTCGGAATAGAAATCGATCGCCTTGTTGGCGTCGGCGACGGCCAGGAAACAGGTGATGGAGTGGTAGCCATCGGGAATCGGATGCACAGTGCTTGTCATGTCTTTCATCCTCGCCCGCGCGGCGGCAGCGATCTTGTAAGAAAGCGACACCATGTCCGAGCGCGGTGATCGCGGCGCCCTCACCGGTCGCAAAGGGATCCTGCATCCCGACGAGCAGGCCCGATACCGGACCCTGCGCAGGCTGCCGGCAGGCCCGGCGGTGGCCGAGGTGATCGACTGGTACTGGTCGGTGCGCTGGGATCTGCGTGGCAGGCCGCCGTATATCGCCGAGGTGCTGCCGTTTCCGTGCGTGAACGTCACCTTCGAGCGGTCCGAGACCAAGACCGGTGGCTTCGTCAACGGCGTCTGCACGACGAAGTTCGTCCGTGAATTGACCGGCGCGGGTGAAACGTTCGGGATCCGGTTCCGCGCGGGCGGATTCGGCGCGTTCACCGGACTCGATGTCGGTGAGTTCCGTGACCGCACCGTCGCTCTGGCCGAGGTGCTGCCCGACGCCGACCGGCTCACCACCGCGGTGCTGGCCGAATCGCGCGATGAAGCCCGCCGCGACATCGTCGAATCGTTCTTCGCGCGCGGGTTGTCGGAGCCCGATCCGAACTACGAGCTGGTGCGGCGCATCGTCGAGGCGATGGCCACCGATCAGGAATTGACCCGGGTCGATCAGGTCACCGAGCGCTACGCGGTCTCGATCCGCACCCTGCAACGGCTGTTCCGGCGCTATGTCGGCGCGGGCCCGAAGTGGGTACTGCGCCGCTACCGGCTCCAGGACGCTGCCGACCTGCTCGCCCGCGGCCGGGTCGAGGATCTCGCGGCCCTCTCGGCCGAGCTCGGCTATTACGACCAGGCGCATTTCACCCGGGAATTCACCGCGGAAGTCGGAATGGCGCCGGCGGAATACGCCAAACACACCCTGCGCGCCCGCAACGAGGTCACCGCGAAAATGCTCCCGCGTGGCGAATAGATACCGGAACAGTTCCGATAGATCATTTCCGCCCGAACACCGGCAGGGCGAGTGGTTGAATTACGCACCATCTACCCACCGGCAGAATGAGGAGCTGGACATGGATGTCGCGGTGTTGATCGGGCGGGTGTTGTTCGTCGCGCTCTTTTTCGGTTCGGCCTTCGGCCACTTCACCCAGACCGAGGCGATGACCGGTTACGCGCAGAGCCGGGGTGTGCCCTCACCCAAGGCCGGTGTGCTCGCCTCGGGGGTGCTGATGGTGCTCGGAGGACTGAGTGTGCTGCTCGGCATCTGGGCCGATCTCGGTGCGCTGCTGCTGTTCATCATGCTGCTGCCCACGGCCGTGCTCATGCACGGATTCTGGTCCGAGACCGATCCGGAGGCCAAGCAGACCGAGATGATCCAGTTCAACAAGGATCTCGCGCTCGCGGGCGCCTCCCTGATGCTGTTCGCCTTCTTCGCCCACACCGACGAACTGGGATTGACCATCACCGGGCCGCTTTTCAGCATGTGACCGGGCGCACGCGCTAATATTGCGGTCCGCATCCGCAGTGAAAGGGAACGCATGGACATCATCGGCGCGATTCTGGGTATTTTCTGGGCCGACTACCGGCAGTGGCCCTGAGCCCCGGTACCCGCCAGACCTCCGGCCCGTTCGTTGTCACGAACGGGCCGGAGCTGTTTTCCGGAGCCGGTGATGTGACGAATGTCCCAGGGCGGCAACGCCGTTCAGCGATGTTGTGGCAGATCACAGAAGTATGCGCACCGGATTGGGTCCGCCCAGGTAGGGCAGGCTCTGCGGTATTCGCCCAGGCCGGGCCGCTTGCGGCCGGTACGAACACTCCGAATGTGATGTGTTGCGAATTCTGATAATTCCGGGCGTATTGCCGCTATGGTCGACCCAGTCGCCGCGCCGAAGCCCCGACACGCCGGGACGAAAAACCTGACGCAGGCGTCCGACCCGCACAGTTGGAGGAGAGATGACCGCCTACCGGACCATTGTCGTCGGTACCGATGGCTCGGACTCGTCGTATGTCGCCGTCGACAAGGCCGCCGCACTGGCCGGGGCCGCCGGCTCGACCCTGATCGTGGCCTGCGCCTACTATCCGACCGATGACCGTGAGGTCGCCGCGGCCGCCGATGTGCTCAAGGACGAGGCCTACCAGGTGCGCGGTTCCGCGCCGACCAACGAGATCCTGCGCACCGCCCGCGATCGGGCCACCGCCGCGGGCGCCAAGGAGATCGTCGAGCGCGCCATCGTCGGCGAGCCGGTCGAATCGCTGCTCGACCTGGTCAAGGAGACCCAGGCCGATCTGCTCGTCGTCGGTAACCGCGGCCTCAACACCCTGACCGGGCGCCTGCTCGGCTCGGTGCCCTCGGACGTCGCACGCAAATCGCGCTCGGACGTCCTCATCGTGCACACCGTGCGCTGACCTACCCGCTGCGTGGTCGCCGCCGCACCGGCGGCGACCACGCGTGCGTGTGCTCTAGGTCCCTGTCTCGAGTGAGCTCAGCACCTCGGGCAGATCCGCGCTGTGCAGCACGGTCAGCCGCTGAGTCGCCCGGGTCAGCGCGACATACAGATCGTTGAGCCCGCGCGGCGATTCACCGATGATCCGGTCCGGTTCCACCAGATACACCGCGTCGAATTCCAGGCCCTTCACCTCGTGCACTGTCAGCACGCGCACCGATTCCGCCGCCAGCTCGGCCAAGTCGCCGGCCAGCGCATGCGGCACGATCACCGCCATGGTGCCCGGCCCCTTCTCGGCCGCGAGCAGCCGCGCCACTTCCGTACGCAGCGCCGACTCCTCGCACCGATGCGCGCGCGGCGGATGCCCGGTCGCGCGGACCGAACGTGGCGCCCGCGCCTCGGGATCGATGGCCGCCAGCACCTGCGCCGCCACGTCCATGATCTCGGCGGGCGTGCGGTAGTTGACGGTGAGCTCGGTGAGCTTCCAGCGCCTGGCCACATACGGCTCCAGCACCGTCTGCCAGGTGGACGCCCCGGCCGGATCGCCGGTCTGGGCGACGTCGCCGACCACGGTCATCCAGCGGTTCGGGATGCGGCGCATCACCATCCGCCACGCCATCTCCGACAACTCCTGCGCCTCGTCGACGATGACGTGGCCGTAGGTCCAGGTACGGTCGCCCGCCGCGCGTTCGGCGGTGGTCTGGCGGGTGCGCACCTGCTGGCGTTCGGCCAGCTGGCTCGCGTCGATCAGGTCGTAGGCCATGAGGATCTCGGGATCGAGTTCGTCCTCGAGATCCTGCGGCGCCGATCCGGTGAGGATGTCGAGGGCGTCCTGGGCCTCGGCCAGTTGGGCGCGCCAGCGGCGGCGGGCACGTTCGCGTTCCTCGGCGTCATCGATGCCGAGCAGTTCGGCCAGCTCGTCGAGCAGCGGGGCGTCGGCGGCGCTGAACTCCCCGGTGTCCGGGCGCAGCAGTTCGGCGCGGTCGGCCGGATCCAGCGAACTCGCCGCCCGGTCCAGGCGGGCCGGATCGGCGAGCAGATCGGCCAGCACCTGCTGCGGTGTCAGGATCGGCCACAGCGCGCCGATCGCGCGCTGGATCTGCGGATCCGAGCGCATCTCGTCGGCGATCTCGGCCAGGTCGGTGCTGCTGAGCAGGCTGCGGGCGCCGTCGACGGGGTCGGCGCCCATGGTGGCGGCGAGCTGCTCGGTGAGCGCGTCGATCACCGAGGACGCGAAGATCGGGCGGGCCAGGTTGTGCGGGCGCCGCGAGGAACGAGCCCGGCCCCTGGCCTTGGTGACGATCTTGCGGTTCAGCGTCAACGGATAGCCGTCGAAGCTCAGTTCGATCGGCTCCGGCGGCACCTCCTGCCGGTCCCGCACCGCCTGCTTGAGCACCTCCAGAATGCTCAGCGAGCCCTTGATCTCACCGGCCCGCAAGGAGTCCTCGCGGGTGGCCTTCACCCCCGGATACAGGTCGCCGATGGTGGACAGCAGCACACCGGTCTCACCCAGTGAGGGCAGCACCTGGCCGATGTAGTCGAGGAAGGTCGCGTTCGGGCCGATGATCAGCACACCGGCCTTGGCCAGCTGCTGGCGGTAGGTGTAGAGCAGGTAGGCGGCGCGATGCAGCGCCACCGCGGTCTTGCCGGTACCCGGCCCACCCTGCACCACCAGCACACTCTTGTGCTCGGCGCGGATGATCGCGTCCTGCTCGCTCTGGATCGTCTCGACGATGTCGTTCATATGGCCCGTGCGGGCGGCGTTCAACGCCGACAGCAGGGCGCTCTCACTGCCGACGCCGCCGTCGTCCGCGGTGACCCCGGCGCGCCGGGCCGCCTCCAGATCCAGGTATTCGTCGTTGATCGCGGTGACCCGGCGGTTGCGCGAACGGATGTGGCGGCGGCGCAGCACGCCGTCCGGCGCGGCGGTGGTGGCCAGGTAGAACGGCCGGGCCAGCGGGGCGCGCCAATCCAGCAGCAGGGTCTCGTAATCGTTGTGCTCGTCGAGGATGCCGAGGCGGCCGATGTAGCGGCGTTCGGCGTCGGGCTCACCCTCCTCGGCGCCGTCGCCGTCGAGGTCGATGCGGCCGAAGCACAGGCCGTGCTCGGCGGCATCGTATTTGGCCAGGTCCTCGGTATAGAGCTGAGTGAACGACTCGCGTTCGCTGCGCGCCTGCGGGGTCCCGCCGGTCTCCAGCAGGACGGTGCGCAGCCGTTCGGTGGCGTACTTGCGCATGCCGTCGAGGCGGTCGTAGAGGACGTTCAGATGCGCCTGTTCCCGATCGATGTCGGTGTCGGGGCTCGATGCGGTGGTGGTCTCGGCGTCCGGGATCGGGGAGCGATGATCCTGGGTGAGGCGGTCGGGCAAAACGAACTCCTTGTCACCCGGTGCACGGGCACCAGTGGGCAGGCAGACGACAGCGTGGCGGCGGGCGCGGACGATCGGAAAACGGAATCGTCCAGTCTACTGTGCGTTCGGCGTGGTCGCCGCCGCGCTCAGGACGCGTGGGTGTTGTCGGTCCTGCGGGCGGGCCCGATCAGGCCCTCGCGATGCCCGGCCGGCTTGGCGCGATACATCGCCACGTCCGCGTCGTGCAGGACCGCCTCGGGGGTGCGCCGGTCGCCCGGACGTAGCGCGGTGACCCCGATCGAGGCGTTGACCTCGATGCGATGACCGCGCGCCACGATCGGCTCGGCCATGGTCCGCTGCAACCGCAGAATCAGCGCGTCCAGATCGGCTTGCCGGGTGCGCCCGGACAGCAGCACCAGGAATTCGTCGCCGCCGAGCCTGCCGACGATATCGTCGGCGCGCAGCGCCCGCTGCAAACGCTGCGCCACGATCTGCAGCACCGTGTCGCCGATGGCGTGGCCGAGGGTGTCGTTGATCGCCTTGAAACCGTCCAGGTCGATGAACATCACCACCGACACCGGCAGATCCGCGCTGGCGGCCAGCGCCCCGGCCAGCTGCGACAGGATCAGCGACCGGTTGGCCAGCCCGGTCAGCGAATCGTGGGTGGCCTGATATTCCAGGTGCCGTCTGCTGGCCCGGTATTCGGTGATGTCGGCGAACGAGGACACCGCCGAGGAATCCGGATCGCCGGGATTGAGCAGCCTGCTCGACCCGGACAGCCAGCGTCGCTGCCCGTCGGAGCGGTCGACGCCGAAGACGAAACCGGTGATGGTCTCGCCGGTGGCCAGGGTGCGCGCGACCGGATGCCGGGCGGTGGCCATCGGCTGGGCGTTGGTGTCCAGCAGCGTCAGCGGCAACTCGGCGATGCTCACACCGGACAGGTCACCGGCGTCCTCGATGCCGAAGATGCGTCGCGCGGCCGGATTGACCGATTCGATCCGGCCGTCCCGGTCGATGACCGCCACGCCCTCCTCGAGCTGGGACACCACCGTGGTGAAGTGCTGTTCGGCGCGGCGCTGGGCGGCCTCGGCCGCGCGCTGAGCGCTCAGGTCGTGGATGACGACCTGATAGGCGGCCTGATCCTGCCATACCGTGAGCACCGAGACGGTCTCCACCGGCACGTGCGTGCCATCCAGCCGCAGCAGCGTCATCTCGGCGGGCGGGGAGGCCGCACCCGCCCTGGTGAGCCGGGAGATGCGGTCGAGCATGCCCGGCACCGAATCCGGGTGCACGAACTGCACCAGCGGGCGGCCGACCAGATCGTGCGGGCCGGAGGCGGCCAGCATGCGCACCGTCGCCGGGTTGACGTAGACGATGATGCCGCGTTCGTGCACGCAGATACCGTCCGGAGTGTGTTCGACAAGAGACCGGTACCGCTGCGCCAGCTGCTCGGCGGCGCTGAGCCTGTCCTCTCCCACCTCGAACCCCCGATCGTCCACCGGTAACTGGTCATTGGAGCACGGGATTTATTCTGGCTCCGACATGTGCGCCGCTGACCTGATCGGCGCGATTGCCGAGATGTCGTGTGTGTCGCGTTCTGTGCTCGGGCCCCGATCCGGTGATCATGACAGAACCGGTTCTTCACGACGGCGGGCCGGCGCGAGTGGCCGGAGAAGATCGGGCCGAGGAGCGATGCCATGTCCGAACCTGATCATCATATGTCCATCGCCGGTGTCGGTGCTGTCACCGGGTACGGATGGGGACGCGAGGCGCTGTGGCGCGGACTGCTCAGCGGCAAGTCGGCGGCCGGTGTGCAGCCCGGTTACGGCGCGGGACGCGATGAACCGGCCTGGGTGTCGCTGGTTCCATCCGGCGGCGATCCGCGGGTGAGCAGCAGCCGGTACGGGCGCGCCGTACACGCGGCGGCGCGCGAGGCCATCGAGGACGCGGGCGCCCGTGGCTGGCGGCCGGGCCGCACAGTCGGCCTGCTGCACGCGATCGTGCTCGGCGATGTGGCCAACTGGCGTGACTTCTACACCGTCGACGGCGGCCACCGGCGTTCTCGGGACTATCTGCCGCTGCTGCCGTCCACGCCGATCTCGGTGGTGATGCAGGAGTTCGGTTTCCACGGTCCGGCGATGAACGTGTCCGCGGCGTGCAGTTCCGGCAATGCCGCGTTGATCACGGCGAAGTTGTGGCTCGACACCGGCCAGGCCGACGACGTGGTGTGCGTGGTGAGCGACCTGTCGGCGACACCGGAGATGGTGGAGCATTTCGTGCGGCTCGGTGCCGCCGTCACCGACGCCGAACCGCTGCAGGCCTGCCGCCCGTTCCAGGAGGGCAGCCGCGGCTTCAGCATGGGGGAGGCGTCGGTGGGGTTCGTGCTCAGCCGCTCGGCGCCGCGCCCGTATGCCAGGGTGCTCGGTGGCGCGATGACCAATGACGGCTATCACGTGGTGTCGGTGGATCCCGGGCACCGCCGGATCATCGACTGCGCGCGCCGGGCGCTGCGCGCGGCGGGCGTGCCTGCGGATCAGGTGGAGTTCTTCAATGCTCACGGCACCGGCACCCGCCAGTGCGACAACGCCGAACGGGCCCTGCTGACGGAGGTCTTCGACGACCGGCCCGCCATCTACGCCCTCAAGCCGCTGACCGGCCATTGCCAGGGTGCGGCGGCCGCGGTGGAAATCGCCGCCGCGGCCATGGGTTTCGAGCGCTCGCTCGTGCCTGCCGCGCCGATCGTCGCGTCACCGCACCCGCGGTTACTGGACGGGCCGGTGGCCGGTGCCGGCGGGATCACGGCGAAGCTGTCGCTGGGGATGGGCGGCAACAACTCGATGGTGGTGCTGGCACCGCCGGAGTGAGACGCGCACGACTTAGGGCAGCGGGGCGGTCCAGCACAGCCGGGTCCCCGGCAGCGCGTCCGCGCTCTCGGCGCGGGAGTGCCTGGCCACCGCGGCGGTGACGGTGAACCGGCCCGCGGCCTCCTCGGCGCGCTGCTCGAGATTGCGCAGGCCGCTGCGGATGACGTGGTTCGGCACGCCCCAGCCGTTGTCGGTGACCACGATGGTCAGGTCGTCGGACACCCCGATATCGACGGTGACGGTGTCGCCGCCGGAATGGCGCACCGCGTTGCTCACCGCCTCCCGCACCACCGCCTCGGCGTGGTCGGCCAGCTCGGGTTCGAGCACCGACAGTGGCCCGGAGAACTGCACGGTGGCCCGGATCGTGGTGTCGGCGGTCTGCTGGCGGATGGCGTGTTCGATGCGCTGCTGCAACCGCGCGCTGTCGGCGCCGCCGTGCAGGTCGAAGATCGATGTGCGGATCTCCTGCACGACCTCCTGCAGATCGTTGATCACCCGGGAGAGCCGGTCGCGGACCTCGGGCACCGTGGCCCGCGGCACCGCACCCTGCAAGGTCAGCCCGATCGCGAACAGCCGCTGGATCACGTGATCGTGCAGGTCGCGGGCGATGCGATCGCGGTCGGCGAGGATGTCGACCTCACGCATCCGTCGTTGCGCGTCGGCCAGCTGCATGGCCAGCGCCGCCTGGTCGGTGAAGGCGGCGGTGAGCTCGACCAGCTCGTCGGAATACGGCGCGGAGCCGGCGCGGCGCACGGTGACCAGCGTGCCGTGGGTGGCGTCCGGGGTGCACAGCGGCAGGATCAGCGCGGGACCGGGGGAGGGCAGGGTGATGCCGAGCGTCACCTGCCCGGCGTCGTCGAAGCGCAGCGGGGTGCGGCGGCCGAACGCCTCACCGACGGCGGTGCCGGTCAACGGGATCGGATGCCCGGCCCGGCGCGCGTCCGGACCGGACCAGTGCGTGATCAGTAGTTCGCTGACGTCGCCGGGACCGGCCGCGGCCAGGAAACACAGTTGCGAGCCGGTCAGCGCCCGCGCATGGTCGACCACGCGTTCCAGTGCCTTGCCCGGTGTGCCGACGGCGAGGAATTCGGTGGCGACGTCACGGGTGGCCTCGATCCATTCCTGCCGGGTGCGCGCCGACTCGTAGAGGCGCGCGTTGTCGATCGCGATGCCGGCCGCCGCGGCCAGCGCCTGCACCAGCACCTCGTCCTCGGCCGTGAACGGCTGTCCGCCGGACTTCTCACACAGGTAGAGGCTGCCGAACACCTCGTCGCGGATCCGGACGGGCACGCCGAGGAAGCTACGCATCGGGGGATGATGTGCCGGGAACCCGACCGAGGCCGGATGGTCGGTCAGATCGTCGAGCCGCAGCGGCGCCTGCTGGGCGAAGACCGCCCCCAGCACCCCGTGGCCCGCGGGGAGACGGCCGATCCTGGCCCTGGTCTCGTCGTCGATGCCCTCGGCCACGAACTGGAAGACCTTGCCGCTGTGTTCGCGCACGCCGAGCGCGCCGTAGCGGGCGTCGATGAGGGTGGTCGCGGTCCGGACGATCGCGCTCAGCGTGTCGTCGAGATCGAGGCCGGAGGTGACCGTGAGCATGGCCTCGATCAGCCCATCCATCCGGCCGCGTGAATCGGCCGACACCTCGACCCGGTCGCTGACCTCGGCCAGCAGCTCGCGCAGCCGCTGCTGGTAGAGCGCCCCGCGCACGGCGGGCGGGCCGACGCGTTCCTTCGGCGCCTGGTGGGCCGGTGCGTCCGGCGTGGCGGTGTGGCGCGATCGGGGGTCGCGGGCGGCCGGGGACCTGCGGCGGTGGGCTCCGGTCTGCTCGGCCATCTCGGCTTCCTTGTCGTCTGCGCGCGCCGCGGCCCGTCCCCCAGCGGCGGTCCGATGCGGCGTCGAACCCATGCTATGGCGCGATCGGGGACTTTCGGCCCTGTTCGTGATCTCCGCGTGATGGTGGCATATCCGCACGGCGAGAATAGAAAGCAGGGGTTTCCTATGAATTCGCTGGAGCTGTGGGACACCGCGACCGAGCCCGACCTCGCGGTCACCACCCGTGGTGCGGTACCACCGGCCGACGTGACCCGTGCGGTGCGGGCCATCGGGCGGGTACTGCGCCGTCACCATCTCGACGCGGCCGCGCACGTGCGTGTCACCGCGCCGGCCGACGCCGATCAGCCGACGGTCGTGCAGGCCAATATCCATTGCCGCGACACCCGTACGCGGGTGCAGGTGCCAGGTCCGCGCGGTTTCGCGGTCACCTTCGCCGCCGAACGGCTGGACCGCCAGATCGCCCGGCTCGGCGCCGACCCGATGCCGCGGCTCTGGCCGGACCCGGCGCGGCCGCCGCTGGCCCGGGTCACCGAACAGCGCCCGATCACCCGGCGCAAGGACTATCCGCTGCTGACCGGCACCCCGGCCCAGGCGATCGAGGTGCTCGACGCGATGGACTACGACGTGCACCTGTTCACCGACGCCGAGACCGGCGAGGAGGCGGTGGTGCACTGGATCGACCCGGACGGGGTGCACATGATCCGCCAGCACACCACCGAGCCCACCGGATCCTCACCTGCGCCGATGGCGCTCACCGTCGACGCCGCGCCCGCGCCGCGCCTGGACGAAGGCGACGCCGCCACCCAACTGTGCTGGCGGGGCCTGCCGTTCCTGTTCTATACCGATGCCCGCACCGGCCGCGGTCATCTGCTCTACCGCCGCTACGACGGCGACCTGGCCCTGGTGCGCCCGGCCCGCTAGCGCCTACCGCTCGCCGAGCTTGGTGGCCAGCACCGCGGCCTGGGTGCGCCGCTCCACGCCGAGCTTGGCGAGCAACCGGGAGACGTAGTTCTTCACCGTCTTCTCCGCCAGGAACATGCGCGCGGCGATCTGCCGATTCGTCAGCCCCTCACCGAGCAGGGTCAGCAGCTTGCGTTCCTGCTCGGTGAGCCCGGCCAGCGGGCCGTCGTCCTCGGTGCTGCGCCGCAGCCGCGTCCGCAGGGCCGCCGCCGCGCGGGTATCGAGCAGCGAACGGCCCGCGCCGACCTCCTTGACGGCGTCGGCGAGCTCCATCCCCTTGATGTTCTTCACCACATATCCGCTGGCGCCGGCGAGGATCGCGTCGAGCATGGCCTGATCGTCGGTGTAGGAGGTCAGGATCAGGCAGCGTAGATCGTCGAATTCGGCGAGCAGGTCGCGGCACAGCTCGATGCCGTTGCCGTCGGGTAATCGCACGTCCAGCACCGCCACTCGGGGACGCAGCGCCCGGATGCCGATCATCGCCGAGGCGACGTCGCCCGCCTGGCCGACGACGGTGAGCTCCGGATCGCTCTCCAGCAGGTCGATCAGGCCGCGGCGGACGATCTCGTGATCGTCGACCAGGAACACCTCGAGCACAGCCGACTCCTGTTCGTTTGTCTACCCTGGTCAAGGTAGCTCGCCGAACGGCTGTGGGGGATGGCCGAAAGTCATCTGGCGGGCCTCGACCCTCGCCCGGGAAAACTTGTCGGTGGTCCGGCCTAGCATGGCCGCCGGGGACATATCGGCATGCCAGAACCCGGTACGCGGGATATCGAAGAGAGAAGGGACCCACCTGGTGGCGGAACGCCTCACCGTGCGCGGAGCTCGGGAGCACAACCTCAAAGGGGTCGATCTCGACCTGCCCCGCGACAGCCTGATCGTCTTCACCGGGTTGTCCGGCTCGGGCAAGTCGAGCCTGGCCTTCGACACCATCTTCGCCGAAGGCCAGCGGCGCTATGTGGAGTCGCTGTCGGCGTACGCACGCCAGTTCCTCGGGCAGATGGACAAGCCCGACGTCGATTTCATCGAGGGGCTCTCGCCCGCGGTGTCGATCGACCAGAAATCGACCAACCGCAACCCGCGCTCCACCGTCGGCACCATCACCGAGGTCTACGACTACCTGCGTCTGCTCTACGCCCGCGCGGGCACTCCGCACTGCCCGGTCTGCGGTGAGCTCATCGAGAAGCAGACCCCGCAGCAGATCGTCGACCAGGTACTCGCCATGGAGCCGGGCATCAAATTCCAGGTGCTCGCGCCGGTGGTGCGCACCCGCAAGGGTGAGTTCGTCGACCTGTTCGACCAGCTCAACACCCAGGGCTACGCGCGCGTGCGGGTCGACGGCGTGGTGTATCCGCTCACCGATCCGCCGAAGCTGAAGAAGCAGGAGAAGCACGACGTCGAGGTGGTCGTGGACCGCCTGGCCGTCAAGCCCGGTTCCAAGCAGCGGCTCACCGACTCCATCGAGACGGCGCTGCGGCTGGCCGACGGCATCGTGGTGCTCGATTTCGTCGACCGCGACGAACACGCCCACGACCGCGAGCGCCGTTTCTCCGAACGGCTGGCCTGCCCCAACGGCCATCCGCTCGATATCGAGGATCTCGAGCCGCGCTCGTTCTCGTTCAACTCGCCCTACGGCGCCTGCCCGGACTGCACCGGACTCGGCATCCGCAAGGAGGTCGATCCGGAACTGGTCGTGCCCGATCCCGATCTGAGCCTGGCCGAGGGCGCGATCGCGCCGTGGTCGCGTGGGCAGACCGCCGAATACTTCACCCGGCTGCTGTCGGGTCTGGCCGAAGCGATCGGTTTCTCCATGGACACGCCCTGGCGTGAGCTGCCGGTGAAGGCTCGCAAGGCGGTGCTCGAGGGCAGCTCAGACCAGGTGCACGTGTCCTACACGAACCGGTACGGCCGCAAGCGCTCCTATTACGCCGATTTCGAAGGCGTGATGCCGTTCCTGCAACGGCGCATGGAGAACACCGAGTCCGAGCAGATGAAGGAGCACTACGACGGGTACATGCGCGATGTGCCGTGCCCGGTCTGCAACGGTGCCCGGCTGCGTCCGGAGATCCTCGCGGTCACCCTCGCCGCCGATGGCGAGCGCAAGTCCATCGCCGAGGTGTGCGATCTGTCCATCGGCGACTGCTCGGCATTCCTGAACGCACTCACCCTGGGCGAGCGGGAGGCGGCCATCGCCGGGCAGGTGCTCAAGGAGGTGCAGGCACGGCTGGGCTTCCTGCTCGACGTCGGCCTGGAATACCTGACGCTCTCGCGCGCCGCGGCCACCCTCTCCGGCGGTGAGGCGCAGCGCATCCGGCTGGCAACCCAGATCGGCTCCGGCCTGGTCGGCGTGCTGTATGTGCTCGACGAGCCGTCCATCGGCCTGCACCAGCGCGACAACCGCAGGCTCATCGAAACGCTGACCAGGCTCAAGAAGCTCGGCAACACCCTGATCGTGGTCGAACACGACGAGGACACCATCCGCGCCTCGGACTGGGTGGTCGACATCGGCCCGCTGGCCGGTGAGCACGGCGGGCAGGTGGTGCACAGCGGGCCCTATCAGGAGCTGCTCACCGACCCGAACTCGCTGACCGGGGCCTACCTGTCCGGTCGTGAGCAGATCGAGGTGCCGCTCGTGCGTCGCCCGGTCAACAAGAAACGCCAGGTCACCGTGGTGGGGGCGAACGAGCACAACCTGAAGGGCATCGACGTCGCGTTCCCGCTCGGCGTACTCACCGCCGTCACCGGCGTGTCCGGCTCGGGTAAGTCCACCCTGGTCAACGACATCCTCGCCACCGTGCTGGCCAACCGGCTCAACGGCGCGCGGCAGGTGCCGGGCCGGCACACCCGGGTCAACGGGCTCGACCACCTGGACAAGCTGGTGCAGGTGGACCAGTCACCGATCGGGCGCACCCCGCGCTCCAACCCGGCCACCTACACCGGCGTGTTCGACAAGATCCGCACCCTGTTCGCCGCCACCACCGAGGCCAAGGTGCGCGGGTACCAGCCGGGCCGGTTCTCGTTCAACGTCAAGGGCGGTCGCTGCGAGGCCTGCTCCGGCGACGGCACCCTCAAGATCGAGATGAACTTCCTGCCCGACGTCTACGTCCCGTGCGAGGTCTGCCACGGCGCCCGCTACAACCGGGAAACCCTCGAGGTGCACTACAAGGGCAAGACCATCGCCGAGGTACTGGACATGCCGATCGAGGAGGCCGCCGAATTCTTCGAGCCGGTCACCTCCATCCACCGCTACCTCAAGACCCTCGTCGACGTGGGTCTGGGATATGTGCGGCTCGGCCAGCCGGCGCCCACGCTCTCCGGTGGTGAGGCCCAGCGCGTCAAGCTGGCCGCCGAGTTGCAGAAACGTTCCACCGGGCGCACGGTCTACATCCTCGACGAGCCGACCACCGGCCTGCATTTCGAGGACATCCGCAAACTGCTGGTCGTCATCAACGGACTGGTCGACAAGGGCAACACGGTGATCGTCATCGAGCACAACCTCGACGTCATCAAGACCTCGGACTGGGTGATCGACATGGGTCCCGAGGGCGGCTCCGGCGGCGGCACGGTCGTCGCCCAGGGCACACCGGAGGACATCGCCGCGGTGCCCGACAGCTACACCGGGCAGTTCCTGCGCGACGTGCTCGACAAGCCTGCCGCGCCCGCGGCGGTCAAGCCGAAACGCGCGACCAAGCGGGTCGCCAAGAAGGCGGCCGCGGTCGGCTGACGGCTCGGGTGGCGGCAGGTTCCCGGCCGCCACCCGGCCTCGTGTGCCGGCCGGTCAGCGCTGGGCGATGGTGTGGATCAGTTCGGCGAGCTCGTGCGGCTTGGACCACATGGGCCAGTGGCCGGTGGGCAGGTCGACGTATTCGGCGTCGATGCGGGCCAGCTCCGCGAACATCGGCATCTCGCCTTCGTCGCGCAGCTTCCGCACCACCTCGGCGGTGAAGGTATTGCAGATCACCGTGGTCGGGATCTGCCGGCCCGCGGGCTGGTCGCTGAGGCGGAGCGGCGCCGCGGCGACCGCGGTGGGTTCGGAGACCGCGCGGGCCCGGAAGGTCGCCAGGGCCGCCTCGTCGAGTCCGGCGAGGTTGTCGCCATCGGCTTCCAGCTCGCGCCACTCGGGCAGCGGGTACTCGCGGGCGGCGAGGTCGAGTTCGGAGTTGAGCACGAAACCGTTGGGCAGCGGCGCGCTGTCGACGTAGATCGCCCGGGAGAACCGCTCCGGCGCCTGATCGCAGGCCAGATAGGCGGCCGCGCCACCACCGGAATGCGCGACGAGCACCGCGGTCTCGCCGCCGGCGGCCGCGACGATGGCCTCGGCCTGCCGTTCGAGGGTGGCCTCCAGCCGGTCCGCGTCGTCGGGGTCGAGGCCGGGCAGGGTCAGCGCCAGCACGTCGTCACCGTGGCGGCGCAGATCGGCCGCGACCTCGTCCCACGCCCATGCGCCCAACCAGAAACCGGGAACCAGAAGTATCCGTGCCATCCCGAGAGCATCGCATGCCGGACCAGGGGCAGGACACGCGATTGCCGTTCGGCTCATGAAATGTGGTGTGCGACACTGATTCGCCTTGATGGTCGCCAGTGCCGCAGTTGTCCCGCAGCGGAGGCTGCATCCATCGCGGGCGGCCGGACGAATTTGCCGGAAATCCACCCTAAAAGTGAAACACGCGTGTGTAGGATCTGCGCAACCGCGCCGGACAGGCTCGAGCGCGGTGATGGACAACCGGCCACGGCCTGCGGCGCATCGGGTGTGCGGTGCCGGCTCGATACGGCCGGTGCGAACGAAAGGAATGCCCGCCATGGAAGGCGTCGACATCGGGGCCCTGATCACTCAGATCCTCGGATTTCTGAGCAGCGGCTCGTCTCTCAACTACACCCCGGGCACGCCTGCCTGAGCGCGGATCCACCGAAAGGAACCACCCATCATGAACTCTGGAAGCGCTGGCCTCGGCGACATCTTCACCGCTATCGCCAACATGCTGAGCACCGGCTCGGCCATCTCGGTGACGCCCGGGATGTGATCGACGAACGAAGGCCGGGTCCCGCTGAACATGCGGGACCCGGCCTTCGTGGCGTCCGGTGCGATGACCTCGCGTCAGTACACCGGCCCGGTGTACTTCTCGCCCGGCCCCTTGCCCGGCTCATCCGGATGCGCCGACGACTCGCGGAACGCCTTCTGCAACGACTGCAAGCCCTCGCGGATCGGTCCCGCGTGCGGGCCCAGATACTCCACCGACGCCGTCACCAGACCGGCCAGCGCGGTGATCACCCGCCGCGCCTCGTCCAGATCGCGGCGGCTGCTGGTCTCCGGATCCTCATCGGCCAGCCCCAGCTTCTCCGCCGCCGAGCTCATCAGCATCACCGCGGCCCGGCTGATCACCTCCACCGCGGGGATATCGGCCAGTTCACGCACAGAGCTGTCGGGCTGTTCAGTCATGGCTATCAGGCTAGAACCCCCGGCCTGGCCTGTTCACGCCGCCGCCCGGATCATCCGCAGCTGGCCGATCTCGGCGATGTTCTTCATGAGCTCGGCGTTCACCCATGCCGCGAGATGGGCCACGGTCAGCCCGGCGTCCGCGGGCCAGGGATAGGCGACGGGTGCGTCGAGATCGGCGTCGGTGAGTGCGGTCAACGCCGTCAGCCAGTCGGTGCGCAGCTGCCGCAGACGTTCGACGGCCGCCGCGCCCGTGCCCGGCCAGCGCACACTCTCGCGCGAGCGCAGCGCGCGGCCGCTCACCTGGTCGAGGGCGGTGCTCCACCACCAGTCGATATGCCAGGTCAGCCATCCGATGGTCGGCACCGGGACCGGATCGGGTTCGGTCTCGGCCCAGTCCGGATGCCAGACGCCGTCGGCATCGGGGCGTACGGTCCAGTTCGAAGGGGCGAACTCGGCGAGGACGTCGTCTTCGCACAGGGCGTCGAGGTGATATTCCGCCAGGGCCCAGGTCAGTTCGAATTGCCAGGTCAACAGCTCGCGACGAGAATCGGACATTGCTGGACAGTCGCACGCGTCCGGTGTGCGAGCAAGCAGGTTTTCCGCCGTGGAGGTGGCCGCACGACCCGATTGGGTTCCGCACGGCGCAGCTGCTACGCTGTTCTGCGACGACCGCCCTGGGTGGTTCGTGCGTGTAGCCGGGAACGGCGCGCACACGACGATGCCGGGGCAGATAAGTGGAGCCCGACTCCCACCGCTGCCGACGAGTATTCGTACGGACAACGGTCCGGTCGCCCGCCATACGGCGGGTTCCCGCATTGCTCTCGATGCGGGATCGCAGGTGTGATCACCTGCGATGATCGGTCGACCTCGGGCCTCGTAGCGGGAAATACCGCGACGGGGCCTTTGTGTTGAACAAGGGGTTGCAGTTATTGCCTGCGGTCGTCCGACGACACCGCTTGACCTAGGAGGCCCCATCAGCACTGAGACCCGCATCAACGATCGCATCCGCGTTCCCGAAGTCCGCCTCATCGGACCCGGCGGTGAACAGGTTGGGATCGTGCGTGTTGAAGATGCACTACGCGTCGCTCTCGAAGCCGACCTCGACCTGGTCGAGGTGGCCCCGGATGCCAGACCGCCGGTCTGCAAGATCATGGACTACGGCAAGTTCAAGTACGAGACCGCGCAGAAGGCGCGCGAGTCCCGTAAGAACCAGGTCCAGACCGTCATCAAGGAGCAGAAGCTCCGTCCCAAGATCGACGACCACGACTACGAGACCAAGAAGCGCAACGTGGTTCGCTTCCTCGAAGCCGGGTCCAAGGTCAAGGTCACGATCATGTTCCGGGGTCGTGAACAGTCCAGGCCCGAGCTCGGTTTCCGGTTGTTGCAGCGGCTGGCCTCCGACGTCGCGGAGTTGGGTTTCGTCGAGACCTCGGCCAAGCAGGACGGCCGGAACATGACCATGGTCCTCGCGCCGCACAAGGGCGCGAAGACGCGCGCCAAGGCGCAGCAGGACTCGGCCGCCCGCCCGCAGCCGAGCGCCGCGGGACAAGCGGAGCAGGCCGAGCAGGCCGGCCCGCAGTAAGACCGATCAGAACGCCGGTGGTCCACGCGCGACCACGGGCACGAGACAGATTGAGGAATCCATGCCGAAGATGAAGAGCCACAGCGGCGCCTCGAAGCGATTCAAGGTGTCCGGCAAGGGCAAGCTGCTGCGTCAGCAGGCGAACCGTCGTCACTTGCTCGAGCACAAGCCCACGCGCCGTACTCGTCGTCTGGACGGCAAGGAGGTCGTCGCGCCCGCCGACGTCGCTCGCGTGAAGAAGCTGCTCGGTATCTGATACCGCCGCACAGGCACGCTCGCGCGTTCCGATCACGGACGCCGACCAATCCGACAACACCCGGGCGCCCGCACGCGCCCCCCGATCGAACAGGACTGACCAGTGGCACGCGTCAAAAGGGCCGTCAACGCTCAGAAGAAGCGCCGTTCCATCCTCGAAGCCTCCAAGGGCTACCGCGGCCAGCGCTCGCGGCTGTACCGCAAGGCCAAGGAACAGCAGCTGCACTCGCTCACCTACGCCTACCGGGACCGCCGGGCGCGCAAGGGTGACTTCCGCAAGCTGTGGATCGCCCGCATCAACGCCGCCGCGCGGCTCAACGACATCACCTACAACCGCTTCATCCAGGGCCTGAAGGCCGCCGGTGTCGAGGTCGACCGTAAGAACCTCGCCGAGCTGGCCGTCTCCGACGCCGAAGCCTTCGCCGGCCTGGTCGCCATCGCCAAGGCCGCGCTGCCGCAGGACGTCAACGCCCCGGCCGCCTGAGCCGGGTGCCGTGACTCGCGGACCTCTTCCGGAACGACCCGTGGACGCGCTCACCGAGCGCAACCCACGGGTCGTTCTGTGCTCTCGGATCCCGGCGGGCGGCCATGACCGCTGACGGGATCGACGTGCGCAACCCGCGGATCGTGTCCGCGGTCAAGCTCCATCGCGCGGCGCAGCGCCGCAAGACCGGCCTGTTCCTGGCCGAAGGCGCCAATTCGGTGACCGCGGCCCTGGAGACCGGGCGGGTACGGGAGCTGTTCTACTCGGCTGCCGCTGCCACCCGCGAGCACGAACTCATCGCGGGCGCCGCCGCCCAGGGGGTGCGGACCACGCTGGTGAGCGATCGCGCCGCGCAGGCGCTGGGGGAGACGGTGACGCCGCCGGGGCTGGTGGCGGTGTGCGAGACGCTCGATGTCGAACCGGCCGCGATCCTGGCCGCCGAGCCGCGCATGCTGGCCGTTCCGGTCGAAATGGCCGACCCGGGGAACGCGGGCACCCTCATTCGCGTGGTCGACGCCGTCGGCGGTGACGGGGTGCTCCTCGCCGGTGATTCCGTGGACCCACACAACGGCAAATGCGTGCGTGCCGCGGCGGGCAGCCTGTTCCATGTGCCGATCGCGCGCAGCCGGGATGTGGGCGCCACCCTCGATGACATCGCCGCCGCCGGGATCACCATCCTGGCGACCGCCGCGAACGGTGAGGTCGAACTCGACGAGGCCGACGAGCTGTTCACCGGACCGGTCGCGTGGCTGTTCGGCAACGAAGCCCACGGCCTCGATCCGGTGGTCGCCGCCCGCGCCGACCACCGCGTGCGCATTCCCATCCGCGGGCGCGCGGAAAGCCTGAATCTGGCCACCGCCGCCTCGATCTGCCTCTACGCGAACTCCCGGGTGCGTTACCGGCAGCAATGACGTGCCGACCCGCAGTTCTGTGACTGTCCGCGGCGGGCAAAGGCGTCCGGCGCGCCCTCAGTCACCGAACGTCCCCAGATCCTCCAGAATCTCGGCCGCCCACGGCGCAGGCACCGCATTCGGCCCCGCCACCTGCATCGACGTCATCACTGTCAGGAGCATGCCGGTGGCCATGAACCGGCGGACCTCGGTGGTCGACGCACCGGTCAGCTCCCGCGCCAGATCATAGATCTGCCCGAAGCGCGTCCTGGTCTGCTCGCCGATCACCGGGTCGGCACTGGCGGCGAAGCCGTGCAGGAGCAGCTGGAGCAGTTCGCGTTCGGCGAGAAACGTGCTGTAGCCGCGGCCCAGTGTCGCCGCGGTGGGATTCGGATCGGTCGCCGCCGCGTCGCGGAACACCGTCTCGATCCGGTCGCACACCCGGTTCAGCGCCGCAAGGAACAGCTGCTGCTTGGTGCCGAACAACCGGATCACATATGGCTGCGAGACCCCGGCCCGCCGGGCGATGTCATCGGTTTTCGTTGCCGCATAACCGGTTTCGGCGAACGCCTGGACCGCCGCCGTGAGCACTTGCTCGCCGCGCTCGGTTGCGCTCATCCGCGTCTTGGCCGTCACAGTGCTCCTGTTCGTCTCGGGCGCCCCTACCGATTGACATGTTATCAGTCGATGCATACTCTTCTGGATATTAGTTATCAGTCGATTACAACAAGGGCTGGACATGACCGAAATACTCACCACGGCGCCCGCAGCGCCACCGTCGCCCGGCATCGGCAAGCAGGGCAGTCGTCCGTTGGCCGCGGTGCTCGCCGCGGTCGGCATCCCGACCTTCATGGTCACGCTGGACAACCTCGTCGTCACCAACGCACTACCGGTGATCCGGGCCGAACTCGGCGCCTCGCTCGCCGACCTGCAATGGTTCGTCAACGCCTACACGCTGGCCTTCGCATCGCTGCTGCTCACTGCCTCCGCAGTCGGTGACCGGCTCGGGCGCAGGCGTATCTTCCTGGCCGGCATCGCGCTGTTCACCCTCGCGTCCGCGGCCTGCGCCGTGGCCGCCGAGCCCTGGCAGCTGATCGCCGCCCGCGCCGTGCAGGGCTTCGGGGCGGCCGCGGTGATGCCGCTGTCGCTGACGCTGCTGTCGGCGGCGGTGCCGGAGAAGATGCGCAGCGCCGCGATCGGCATCTGGGGCGGGATCACCGGCCTCGGCGTGGCGCTGGGTCCGGTGGTCGGCGGCGCCGTCGTCGACGGACTGAGCTGGCAGTGGATCTTCTGGATCAATGTGCCGATCGGCCTGCTGGCCCTGCCGTTCGCGGCCCGGATCCTGGACGAATCGCGCGGCGGTGCGCGCCGTCTCGACCCGCTCGGGCTGGTGCTGGCCTCGGCCGGCGTGCTCGCGGTGGTGTGGGGCGTGATCCACGGCGACGAGGACGGCTGGACCTCCTTGGGCGTGCTCGCCGCGCTGCTCGGCGGCGCGGTCCTGCTCGGCTGCCTGATCGCCTGGGAATTGCGCACACCGGATCCGATGCTGCCGTTGCGGCTGTTCCGATCGCGGGCCTTCCGAGTAAGCAATACGACGGGCTTCACCTTCTCGGTCGGCGTCTTCGGGTCGATCTTCCTGCTGGCGCAGTATTTCCAGGTGGTGCAGGGGCTCGACCCGCTGGCTGCGGGCATCCGCACCCTGCCGTGGACGATGGCCCCGATGGTCGTTGCGCCTATCGCCGGGCTGATCGTCGACCGGGTCGGCGCACGGCAGCTGCTGGCCGCCGGACAGGCCTCGCTGGCGGTGGCGCTGGCCTGGATGGCCACCGTCATCAGCGTCGACGCGAGCTACAGCGCCTTCGTCGGGCCGTTCCTGCTCGGCGGCCTCGGCATGGGCCTGACCTTCGCCCCCAGCGCCACCGTGGTGATGGCCGCCGCCGACCCGGAGGACCGCGCGATCGCCTCGGGCACCAACAACACCGTCCGCGAGGTCGGCGTCGCGATGGGCGTCGCGGTGCTGGCGTCGGTGTTCGCCTCCCACGGGTCCTACCTCGACCCGCAGAGCTACGTCGACGGCCTGATCGCGGCGGTTTGGGTGGGCGCCGCCATCGTCGCGGTCGGTGCGTTCGTCGCGCTGCTGTTGCCCAGCCGGATCGAACCGGCGGGAGTTGCCGAAGCGACCGGCCGGAAGGCCGCAATCCGGGACGCGCGGTCGGCCGGAGCTTCCTCGCCGGCCGCGAACGGCGAAATGCCCGTCGGCGTCGCCTGACCTCCGACCCGACATGCCCGGTGGCCCACGACGGCCACCGGGCAGCGGTGTGCCTGTCGCACAGGCCGCCACACCGCCCGGGCTGCCGAGTCGGCGCGTCGACCAGCGCTGCGTCGCCGCTACCACAGCACCCGCGCCCGGCACCGGGTAATCCGGATGAATCCCCCGATCCGCATCGCATACGATTCGACCAGCAGCAATGTGGGTAAGGAATGGTCCGCACCCGGAGAACCGATCCCCAGGGGAGAGACGAACGATCGTGGGCGACGACAACAGCGCAGTCGAGCAGAACGCCTCGCTGACCGAGGAGGCATTGGCCGCGGCCGCGGCGGCGGCCGAGAAGGCGTTCGCGGCGGCCGCCGATCTGGATGCGCTCGCGGTCGCCAAGACCGAGCACATCGGCGGCAAGTCGCCCATTGCGCTGGCCCAGCGTGCCCTCGGCACACTGCCGAAGACCGAGAAGGCCGATGCGGGCAAGCGCGTCAATGTGGCCCGCACCCGGGTCTCGGAGGCCTACGAGGCGCGGCGCGCGGCGCTGCTGGCCGAACGCGACGCCGCGGTGCTGGTCGCCGAGAGCATCGACGTCACCCTGCCCGCGCGCAGGCAGCCGGTCGGCGCGCGGCATCCGATCACCGTCATCTCCGAGCAGATCGCCGACGTGTTCGTCGCGATGGGCTGGGAGGTCGCCGAGGGGCCGGAGGTGGAGACCGAGCACTTCAACTTCGACGCGCTCAACTTCCTGCCCGACCATCCCGCGCGCACCATGCAGGACACCTTCCACATCGCGCCCGAGGGGTCGCGGCAGGTGCTGCGCACCCACACCTCGCCGGTGCAGGTGCGCTCGATGCTGGAACGCGAGCTGCCGATCTATGTCGTGTGCCCGGGCCGCACCTTCCGCACCGATGAGCTCGACGCCACCCACACCCCGGTCTTCTCGCAGGTCGAAGGACTGGCCGTGGACAAGGGCCTGACCATGGCGCATCTGCGCGGCACGCTCGACGCGTTCGCCCGCGCCCTGTTCGGCCCCGAGACGCGGACCCGTATGCGCCCCAACTACTTCCCCTTCACCGAGCCCTCCGCCGAGGTCGACGTGTGGTTCCCGGACAAGAAGGGCGGCGCGGGCTGGGTCGAATGGGGCGGCTGCGGCATGGTCAACCCCAAGGTGCTCATCGCCAGCGGGATCGATCCCGAGGAGTACAGCGGTTTCGCGTTCGGCATGGGCCTGGAGCGAACCCTCCAGTTCCGCAACGGCATTCCGGATATGCGCGACATCGTCGAGGGCGACGTGCGGTTCACGCTGCCCTTCGGTATCCGGTCCTGACCACCTTCGATCGAGAGAGCGAAACGTCAAGTGCGAGTAGCGCAGTCCTGGCTGACCGACATCATCGCGCGCACCGCCCCCGAGTGGTCGGTGACGCCCGAGGAACTCGACGCCGGATTCGTCCGCGTCGGCCTCGAGGTCGAGGAGGTCGACACCCTGCAGCGGGTCGGCGGTGAGATCGACAAGCCGCTGGTGGTCGGCCGCGTCCTGGAGATCACCGAACTGACCGAGTTCAAGAAGCCGATCCGGTTCTGCAAAGTCGACGTCGGCAATCCGGAACCGCAGGAAATCGTCTGCGGCGCCCGCAATTTCGCCGTCGGCGATCTGGTGGTCGTGGTGCTGCCCGGTGGTGTGCTGCCCGGCGGTTTCGCCATCTCCTCGCGCAAGACCTACGGTCACGTCTCCAACGGCATGATCTGCTCGGTCGCCGAACTCGGTATCGGCAAGGACCATTCGGGCATCCTGGTGTTCGAGCCCGGTACCGCCGAGCCCGGCGCCGACGCCAACGAGCTGCTCGGTCTCGACGACACCGTCATCGAGCTCAACATCACCCCCGACCGCGGCTACTGCTTCTCGGTGCGCGGCCTGGCCCGCGAGCTGGCCTGCGGTTTCGACCTGGAATACGCCGATCCGGCGGTGCGCACGCTGCCCGACGACGAGGCCGACGCCTGGCCGGTGCGGCTGGAACCGGAGTCCAAGTGCACCCGTTTCGCGGTGCGCCGGGTCACCGGGATCGACCCGAACGCGGTGAGCCCGTGGTGGTTGCAGCGGCGGCTGCTGCTGTCGGGGGTGCGGCCGATCTCGCCCGCGGTCGACGTCACCAACTACGTGATGCTGGAACTGGGCCAGCCGCTGCATGCTTTCGACGCCGCCAAGCTGACCGGTGGCCTGGTGGTGCGGCCCGCGCACGCGGGGGAGACGCTGCGCACCCTCGACGACACCGAGCGCACCCTCGATGCCGAGGATGTGGTGATCGCCGACGATTCCGGCGTCATCTCGCTGGCCGGTGTGATGGGCGGTGCCAGCACCGAGGTGTCGGCCGAGTCCACCGATATCGTGCTCGAGGCCGCGACCTGGAATCCGCTGCTCGTCTACCGCACTGCGCGCAGGCACAAGCTGGTCTCCGAGGCGAGCAAGCGCTACGAGCGGGTGGTCGATCCGGAGATCAACGTCGCCGCGCTCGACCGCGCCGCCACACTGCTCGCCGAGATCGCCGGCGGCACCATCGAATCCGCGCTCACCGACATCCGGGTGCCGCTGCCGGCGACCGAGCCGATCCACATGGACATCGATCTGGCCGACCGGGTGGCAGGCGTGACCTACCCGACCGGCACCTCCGCGCGGCGGCTGGCGCAGATCGGCTGCACCGTCGAGGTCGACGTGCCCGAGACCGGCCACGGCCAGCTCGTGGTCACCCCGCCGAGCTGGCGGCCCGACCTGGCCCAGCCCGCCGACCTGGTGGAGGAGGTGCTGCGGCTGGAGGGTCTCGAGCAGATCCCGTCGGTGCTGCCCGCCGCGCCGGCCGGTCGTGGCCTGACCCCGACCCAGCGGCGGCGTCGCGCGGTGAGCCGCGCACTGGCCTTCGCCGGGGCGGTCGAGGTGCCGCCGCCGGTGTTCCTGCCCGCCGGGGTGTTCGACACCTGGGGCCTGGACGCCGACGATCCGCGCCGCACCACGACCACGGTGCTCAACCCGCTCGACGTCGAGCGGCCCGAACTGGCCACCACGCTGCTGCCCGGCCTGCTCGAGGTCGCCGGACGCAATATCTCGCGCGGTGCGAAGGATCTGGCCATCTACGGCATCGCGCAGGTCGTGCTGCCCGGGCCGGATACCCGCCCGGTCGACCCGCTGCCGGTGGACCGGCGCCCGACCGACGACGAGGTCGCCGAACTGCTGGCCTCGCTGCCCGACCAGCCGGTGCACGTCGCCGCCGTGCTGAGCGGACGCCGGGAGCCGCGCGGACCGTGGGGTGAGGGCCGCCCGGCCGAGGCCGCCGATGCCTTCGCGCTGGCCGACGCGGTCGCCGATGCGGCGGGCGTGGTCATCGAACGCCGGGCCGGGGCCTATCTGCCGTGGCATCCGGGCCGCTGCGCCGAACTGGTGGTCGAGGGCGTGGTCGTCGGGCATGCCGGTGAACTGCACCCGGCGGTGCTGGAGCGTTCCGGGTTGCCGCCGCGCACCTGCGCGTTCGAGCTGAACCTGGACGCACTGCCGTTGCGTGAGGCTCGTCCGGTGCCGGTGGTTTCGCCGTTCCCCGCAGTGCTGCAAGACGTTTCGGTGAGCGTGGAGAAGGCCGTACCGGCTGCCAGGGTGGAGTCCGCGCTGCGCAGCGGCGGCGGCGAACTGCTCGAAGACATCACGCTGTTCGACGTCTACGAGGGCGCGCAGGCCGGTGAGGGCCGCAAATCGCTCACCTACGCACTGCGGTTCCGCGCCCCGGACCGCACCCTGACCGAGGACGAGGCCAGCGCCGCGCGCGATGCGGCGGTATCGGCGGCGTCGGAGGCGGTCGGCGCGGTCCTGCGCGGATAACGCCATCGTGTCCACGGCCCGGCCTGCCGTCGATCGGCAGCCGGGCCGTTGCGCTCTTCGGTGCGGGCAGGTCAGATCGGTCTCGATGTGCCCGGCGTACTGAGGACCGGCTGCGGATGCGGTAGGAACGAGAACATGCGACACCCGGCAACCCCCGTCCTCAACGCGCTGGCCTTCCAGCCGCAACCGCGGCGCATCGAACAGACCCCGGCCCTGCTCGAGCTGGATTACGCCGAACTGTCCATCCCCACCGCCGACGGCCAGACCCTGCACGGCTGGTGGGTGCGCGCGCCGCGCTCGATCGGGCATGTGCTGTTCGCCCACGGCAACGGCGGCAATATCGGGGACCGGGTACCCATGTACGCGCTGCTGGCCGACGCCGGCTTCGACGTGCTGGCCTTCGACTATCGCGGCTACGGCCACAGCACCGGGCGCCCGAGCGAACGCGGTACCGCACTCGACGCGCGGGCCGCGCGCACCATCCTGCTCGACCAGCCGGGCGTGGACCCCGAGCGAGTGCTCTACCTCGGGGAATCGCTGGGCGGGGCGGTCATGCTCGAGCTGGCGCTCGCCCACCCGCCCGCCGGACTGATCCTCATGTCCACCTTCACCGGACTGCGAGACGCGGCCAGGGCGGTGTACCCGTTCCTGCCGCCGCCGTTCATCCCGGACGCCTACCCGAGCCTGCGCCGCATCCCGGAACTGCGCGCGCCGCTGCTGACCATGCACGGCGACCGCGACGAACTGCTGCCGCTGCGGCACGCGCGGATGCTGTACGAGGCGGCCCCCGAACCGAAGGAGCTGGTGATCTACCCCGGCGCGGGCCACAACGACATCATCGCGCTGGCCGCCGGGCACTGGATCGACACCATCGGGCGCTGGGCCCGCACGGTGTGCCCGACCTGACCGGCTGCACCGGCCTCGAAGGCCCGGCGATCGGCGCCGACCTGCGTAGCCTGTGGGTATGAGCGAGTTCACCGAGATCTCCGCGCGATTGGCCGAGCTGTCCGATGCCGATCTGCTGGCCGTCATCCGTATCGCCACGGCGGGCCGGGCGGCGCTCGCTCCGGTGCATGAGGCCGCGGTGAACATGCCCGCCGAAACCGGTCATACCCACCCTCATCCCGATGTGTCTCCTCCCACTGTGATAGGCGCTGACTATGAGTCGGCTCCGGTGGCTCCGGTATCCGACCAGGTCGGAGAC
The DNA here is from genome assembly GCF_005863245.1 of Nocardia cyriacigeorgica. GTDB lineage: Bacteria > Actinomycetota > Actinomycetes > Mycobacteriales > Mycobacteriaceae > Nocardia > Nocardia cyriacigeorgica_C. The sequence continues at coordinate 661,664 of NZ_VBUT01000002.1, forward strand.
GTTTCGGCGGTACCGCCGGTACCGGGTTCGCTGGGCGGTGTGGCGACCGCCGGATATTCCTCCGGCGGCGTACCTACTTTCGAGTCAGTTCGGGATAAAGTCGAGCAGCGCTACGGCACTGCGCAGGGGATGAGTGAGCTCGATCGGCAGACCCCCGCGGGCCGCAGCGCCGACGAACAGTGGCAGGCGCGCGAAGAGGCCGCGCGTGAGCGCCTGGAGCAGATCCGGAAATCGTTGCGCGACAACGACGACGAGTAAACCGATCCGTGGTCTGGCCGGCGCCGGACAACGAATGGGTGGACCAGATGACCGAGCCGCGCGATATCGCCGAACGGCTGCTCGACGCTCAGGTGGAATTCCTGCTCGCCGAGGTGAGCGGCGACCGATTCAGCGAAGTCGTCGCCCGCGATGTGGCGGCGGTGCTCGAGGTGGCCGACACCATCGTCTTCCGGGACGTGGTGTCGATCGAACAGGCCGAGGCCACCGTCGCCACCGTCATCGATCTCATCGGCGGCAGTCCGGTGATCGCCGATATGGTCGGCGTCTTCGCCGACGCCATCTACGACAACATCTCCGGCAGCCACGACTACACCCTCGGCCAGGTCGTCGAGCGGGAGCCGGTGGAGGCGCTGCTGGAGAAGATCTTCGCCATGCACCAGGCCCAGGAACGCATCCTGGACCGGCTCACCGAGAGCCCGCTGGTGGCCACGGTTGCCTCGAAGTTCGTCGACAAACTGATCAACGACTTCATGCAGGCCAACCGGGAACGCGCCGAGAAGATCCCCGGCGTCTCCTCGCTGATGTCGCTGGGGCAGTCGGCGGCCAACCGGGCCAAGAAGGTCGCCGCCGACAACACCTTCATCGGCGATATGGCGGGCAAGGGCGCGCTGTTCGCGCTGCGCCGCACCAACAACGCGATCCGCGAAATGCTGCGCGATGCCCCGGTGCACGGTGCGGCGATGGAGTTCTGGGACCTGCACGCCGATGAGCCGGTGAGTGGCCTCCGCGACTACCTCACCCAGAAGGATCTGCGCGAGCTCGTGCTCATCTGCTACGAGATCGCGGTGACCACCAGGGAGAAGGAGTACTTCGGCCTGCTCGTCGACGAATGCGTGCAGGTCTTCTTCACCAAGTACGGCGACTACACCCTGGCCGCCATGCTCCCCGAACTCGGCCTCACCCCCGACGACATCAGCACCGAGATCCTGCGCTACGGCCCCGCGGTGATCGAGGCGGCCAAGAAGAACGGGGTGCTCGCGGGGCTGATCCGCGAGCGGCTGGAACCGTTCTACCTATCCGATCAGGTCCTCGGCATCCTGGGCGGCGCCGAGAGCTGATCGCTACGTCTACTCCGAGAGCTGCGTCGGGCAGGAGTCGATCGGGACGGCGAAAGTGACCGCACCCGACCGGTCGAAGGTGAACGTCATCTCGACATGCTTACCGGGCCGCACGGCATCGGCCGGATCCATCAGCATCACCCGGATCGGTTCGTCGGGCGCCGACGGCGGACGCACCTGCTCGACCGGCTGACCCGCGGTCAGCATGGTTTCCGGACGCAGGGTCAGCTGCTCGGGGGTGGCCTGGATACGGACCGATTCGGCGGCCGGGGTGTCGATGGAGACCAGGCGATCGGCGTCGGCCGGGCTGTTGTTGACCGCCGCGAACGCCAGCATCGCCGGTGCGTCGGCCTGGATGACGCACTGGCCGGGCACCACCGCGGGCACGATGTGGACGTTGCGCAGGGTGATGTCGCCGGTGCGCGCTTCGCTGCCGGCCGCATGCGAACTCGATTCTCCCGGTGCGTCTGTGCCGCATCCCGCTGTCAGTAGCAGGGCCGCGAGGGCCGCAAGGGTTGCTCCGCGTCTCATACCGCCGGGATAACCGGATCGGGCGCGCTCAACCAGGTGTAGCTCGCTCGGTGGCGGCTCGGTCGGCGCGGGCGGGGTGGCCGGGCGGCACGGGCAGGCCGTGACGCACCCGTGAGAACGCGTCCACGCCGCCGGCGATCTGGCGGACGGTACTGCGCAGCGCCCGGCCGGCTCGGCGGCTCCGGTCTCGTGCGCGGCGCAGCGGCCTGGAGGACTGCGTGGATGGCGTGAGAGTGGACATGACTCGACGATCGCACTGCCCGCCCGGCGCCGCGAGTGGCAGAATCGACACAAAGTGATGGGATTTTGCCACTATGAACGATCAGGCCGACACCCCGCGCAGGCCCTCCATCGCGGTCCCGCTCGTCGACGGAATGACGTTGTTCGAGATCGGCATGCCGCTGGAAGCCCTTGGATACGACTGGGATCCGGGCGCACCGCCGCTGTATGAGGTGACGCTCTGCGGCGATATGCGCGGCGTCCGCACCCACACCGGCGCGCGCCTGCACCCGCAACGTCCGCTGAGCGCGCTGTCGACCGCGGACACCGTACTGGTTCCCGCCGTGCCACCGGGCCGCTCCGTCGGTGCGCCGCTGGTGCGGCACCTGCGCGCCGCCGCCGAGCGCGGTGCCCGCATCGCCGCACTGTGCACCGGGACCTTCGCCCTCGCCGCGGCCGGGTTGCTCGATGGCCGCCGGGCCACCACGCACTGGCGGCACGCAGCGCTGCTACAACGGATGTACCCGGCCGTCGAGGTCGACGCACGCGCCATCTACCTCGAAGACGACGGCATATTCACCAGCGCGGGGTCGGCCGCCGGACTGGATCTGTGCCTGCACCTGATCCGCCGGGATCACGGCGAGCGCGCGGCCAACACCATCGCCCGCAACCTCGTCATCGCCGCGCACCGCGACGGCGACCAGGCCCAGTACGTGCACGCCGAACCGCTCGACGAGGCCGCCGCCTGGCTCGACGAGCTGCGCACCTGGCTGCGCGGGCAGCTGCGGCGCTCGATCACCCTCGCCGACCTCAGCCGCGCCGCGAACATGTCACCGCGCACGCTCGCGCGGCGCTTCGACCGCGATATCGGCACCACCCCCATGCGCTGGGTCGCGGCCGAGCGCCTCGCGGTGGCCAGGGAACTGCTCGAGACCACCGATTTCACGGTCGACCGGATCGCCTCGCAGGCCGGCTTCGGCTCACCGGTCACCTTCCGCTCGGTCTTCACCCAGGACGTCGGCATCTCCCCGAGCCGCTATCGAGCGAAGTTCGCGACCGGCGCTCAGCGCACCCGGTCCTAGACCGCGGGGGACACTCGGCGATGCCCAGCGCCTGCCCCAGTCGGTCTTGTCATCGGCGGCGGTTCATCGGGTGCGGGTAGTGCCGCGGCATCTCTAGAGTCGGGACGTGATCGCGATCCCGGAGGACTTCGTGCGTGAGACCGTCGGCAGGGAAGGAGAACCGGGGCAGCGGTGGATCGCCTCGCTACCGGCGCTGGTCGACGAACTGCTGGACCGCTGGTCGTGTATGCCGGACGGGCCGGTGATGCACGGGCGGGTGGGGCTCGTGGTGCCGGTGCGGCGCACGGATCTGCCGCCCGCGGTGCTGAAGGTGTCGTTTCCGCATCCGGGCAATGTGTTCGAGCCCCATGCGTTCGCCGCCTGGTCGGGGCGCGGGGCGGTGCGGCTGTTCGAACGCGACGACGAGCGGTTCGCGATGCTGCTGGAGCGCGCCCGCGGAACCCTCGCCGAGATCGAGGATTTCGACACCGCGGTGTCGGCACTCGGGCAGGTGTCGCGGCGGCTCGCGGTCGACGCGCCCGCCGGACTGCCGCTGCTGGCCGACCTCACCGCGGAATGGGCCGGCGAAATGACCGAGATCGCCGCCGAATTCGGCAACCCGCTGCCGCCGCGGATAGTCGACGCCGCCCTCGACACCCTGCGCGACCTCGGCCCGGATCAGCCCGGCACGCTCGTCCACGGTGACCTGCACGACGGGAATGTGCTGCTCGGCGAACGTGAACCGTTCTTGGCGATCGACCCGAAGGGCTACGTCGGCGACCCCGCCTACGACACGTTCACCGTCATCCGCAGCCTCCGTTTCGCCCACCTGCTGTTCGCGCCCGACGCGGTGCCGCAGCTGCTGCGTGGGCTCGAGATCTTTTGTGACGCCGCCGAACTCGACCGCGAACGGGCCCGGCGGTGGGCGCAGGTGCGGGCGGTCAAGTCGACGCTGTGGGGCCGGAGGCACGGGGACGAGGCGTGGTTGATCGACGTCACCGATCGGCTGGCCGAAGCGCTCGGATAGGCGCGGGGCGTCAGCGGCTGAGCACGAGTACCGACGAACCGTCGGTCACATAGACGGAATGCGTTGTGGTGTCAACGGCGATGTCTTCGGCGCTGTGGCCGGCCATGAGGTCGACCGAGCTGATCTGAGTTCGTTCTTGCGTGTCGATCACCTGAACGTCGGTGTAGTTGGCGATGTAGACGGTGTGTCCGCTCGGGTCGATGGCGATATCGAGAGCATTGCCGTCGGCGGTGGGGGCGGCGAGCACCGCGCGAGTACCCGGGTCGATGATCGATAGCGTCCGATCATCGGAGTCGTTTCCGCCGTACGCCGTCACGTAGACGAGGTGCGTGGCCGGATCGACCGCCACATCGAGCGGATTCGGGTAGCGGTCGTAGGTAGGGATGGCCAGGCTGCCGGTGACAGTGCTGGTCTTGGTGTCGATCATCATCAGGTCCTGGTCCGCGACGACGTAGAGGGTGTCGGTGCCCGGATCGAGGGCTGCTTTGCGCGTTCCGCTGTCGACCGGAATCGTGGCGGTCACCGTGCGGGTGGCGGTATCGACGATCGACACATCGGAGCTACCGATGACATAAATCGTGGAAGAGTCGGGGTCGATGATCACCGACTGCGGGTCGTAGCCGACCGGAATGGTCGCGACGGCTGTGCGCGTACCGGTGTCGATCAGCGCAACGGTCCGCTGCTCGCCATCGGTCACGTAGAGCATGCCCCGGCCCGGGTCGACCGCCAGGCCACCGGGGTCGGGACCGGCGGCGATCGTGCCGACGACCTCGTGGGTGCCGGTATCGATCACCGAGACCGGCTCACCCATCCCGCCGGTCACATAGGCCCTGCGGTTGACCGGATCGACCGCGATCTCTTGTGCCCCGGCAGACACCTCGATGGTGTCGACGATCTTGGGCATACGAGTCTTATCTGTTCGCGACTCAGCCTGGGTGACGGCCACAGCCACACCCACGACCACCACCAGTGCGAGTACCGCCGCGCCCCAGATGAACTCGACGCGGCCTTGGCCCGGCTGCGTGATCCCGGAGATCGCTGCGTTCGATTGCGCGGCGGCGACCTCGGTGACGGCCAACCGTGGGTCGGACGTAGTGGGCGCGCTGGACGGGCCACCGGGACGGCCGGCAAGCGGGCGGCTGCCGACGGCGCTCGCATAACCGGGGTCGGCCGACGCAAGCGCGTGCGGTGCCACTTCGGTGGCGGCTGAGCGCGGGTCGGCGGCGGGATGGTCGGCCGAAGGGATGGTGGGCGGGCCATCGGGGTGGCCGACAGGCCGGCTGTTGCCTCCGGCACTCGCGTAGCCGGGATCGGTTGATGCCAGCGCGTGCGGTGCCACTTCGGTGGCGGCCGAGCGCGAGTCGGGGGAGGGGTGGTGGGCTCCAGGGGCGGTGGGCGTGCCGAGCACTACGACCGAGCCGATCATCTTGTCGGCGATGGTCTGCGCCTTGGCATCCCAGAGCGGAAACAGGAAGCCGAGATAGCACGGCAGCGCGTCGACGATGTGCGCGAGCTGGCGGCCGACCGACCTGCCGGCGCCGAGCGGACGTCCGGTCTGCGCATCCACGACCGAGATCCCGACAACCCGTTTGCCCCAGGTCTGACCGGAAAGTCCCTGCCGGAAACCGGCATTCCAGATGAGGTAGGCGATCAGCCCGGCGTAACAGAGCATCATCACCACCAGGCCGCCGCCGGAGGAGTGAGCGCCGCTCGAAGCCCGCGCGAGCCCGACCCCCAGACCCGCGAGCAGGCCGGCGGGTAGTCCGTCCAGCAGCGCCGCACCCACCCGCTGCGCCCAGGTGGCGTACGGCGCGGAGCTGCCGCCGACGTGGATGCCGTCCGGTGCTGCCGTGGCCGCGCGGCCAGGAGCGGCGGCCGCGACACCGATGCCCATCAGCACGGCCAGCGCGGCGAAAACCACCAGCAGCACCAGGGCACGACTGACACCGAGCGCGGCCACCGCGTTCGCTGTGACATCGGCGCGCCAATCGCCGAGCGCCATCGGAAACGACGCGACGAACAGCACACCCGCACACGCGATGACCGCGGAGGGCCGCCGCACGACCAGCGCGCGGACCGCGAGCGCCAGAACGGTCACCAATGCCAGTACCGGAAGCCAGAAGTCGGGAAAGCTGACCGAATGCTGCTCGCCGTAGCTCGCCGCGGCCGCGATCAGCCGGGCGATCGTCAGCCCACACACCACCACGAGGCAGGCGAGGGCGAGACCGCCGATACCCGCCTTGTCGGCCGGTACGGGTGCGGGCGTTGCCTGCGAAGCGACGACAGTGGGCGCCGCGCCCGGTGCCGACTCACCGACCATCAGCGCGCCGGGGGTCCACCCGCCTGGCGCGGGTTCGCCCGGTGCTGATCCCATTGCCGATGCTGCGCCCGGCGCGGCTGCGCCGACCGCCGCCCGGCCGGGTGCCGACCCATCCCGTGCTTGGCTGCCTGCTCCCGACCCGATCGACGTCGGCGCTCGACGCGGATCGGTCTCCACCCCACCGTCCGGCGCCGAATCGAGCGCGCGGCGCGCGGCGGCCGCGAACGCACCGGCACTGGGAAACCGTTGCTCCGGCAGCTTGGCCATCCCACGCACAACCACCTCGTCCAGCGCCTCGGGGATCCCCGCACGGGCGCGGCTCGGCCGCGGCGGTTCGGCGGTGAGATGCGCGGCGATCTGCTCGGCCACGACGGACCCGGGGAAAGGCCGGGCGCCGGTGAGGCATTCGTAGAGCACGCAGGCCAGCGAGTAGATGTCGGCGCGTGCGTCGGTCGGCTGCCCGGGCGTGAAACGTTCCGGCGCCATATACGCGAAGGTGCCGAGGGTGGTGCCGATGCTCGTCATCGCGGTCGCCGAATCGTCGCGGGCGATGCCGAAATCGATCAGGTAGGCGAAATCGCGGTCGCCGAGCACGATATTGGACGGTTTGACGTCGCGGTGCACCAGTCCGGCGGCGTGCGCGGCATCCAATGCGGCGGCGACCTGCTCGATGACGTGCACCGCCCGCGCGGGTGGCAGCGGCCCGTGCTCGGCCACGACGGTGCCGAGATCGACGCCATCGATCAGGCGCATGTCGAGGAACAGCCGCCCGTCGATCTCGCCGTAGTCGTGGATCGGCACGATATGCGGCTCGCGCAATCTGGCCGCGGCGTGCGCCTCGCGGCGGAATCGTTCGCGGAATTCGCCGTTGGCGGCCAGCGCTTCCGGCAGCACCTTCAGCGCCACCGTCCGGTCGGTCACGGTGTCGAAGGCTTCGTACACCCGCCCCATCCCGCCCTCGCCGATGACCCGGCCCAACCGGTACCGGCCGAACGCCGCCCCGTCCACCATCTCGCCCTCCCGAAGCTTGCCGGTCACCGTGCAGGTGACCGGCCCGCCGCAGGATATCGGAAGTCCGCGGGCGGGTCAGCGGAAGTGCGCCGCCCGCTCATGCTCGGTGCAGTGCCGCCGACGCCGTAGTGGACGCGACAGGAGACCGGGGCGGGTTCGGCCGCATACCCGCTACCGTGGGGCGAATGGGTGAGCACAAGCAACGCATGCTGGCCGGTGAGCTCTACCGGGACAACGATCCCGAACTGGTGGCCGAACGGCGGCGGGCGCAGACCCTCTGCGACGAGTTCAACCGCACCGGACCCGCGGAGACCGACCGCCGCGACGCGGTGCTCCGGCAGCTGCTCGGAAAGCTCGGCGAGGGTTCCTGGATCATGCCGCGATTCCAATGCGATTACGGCTACCTCATCGAGATCGGCGCCAACAGTTTCCTCAACTACGACGCGATCCTGCTGGACTGCGCGCCCATCACCATCGGCGACGACGTCTCCATCGGGCCGCGCTGTCAGTTGCTGACGGCCCTGCATCCGATGGAGGACCACGAGCGGCGCAGGCAGCGATGGGAGTCGGCCGCGCCCATCGTCATCGGGAACAACGTCTGGTTCGGCGGCGGGGTGATCGTCTGCCCTGGCGTCACTGTCGGCGACGACACGGTGGTCGGCGCGGGCAGCGTGGTCACTCGCGATCTGCCGTCCCGGGTCTTCGCGGCGGGCAACCCGGCGCGGGTCATCCGGCAACTCTGAGAACCCGCCGGTAACGGGCGCGCGAGCCCGCGCCGCAGCGTCTCGCCCCGCCCGACGCACCGCCCGACCGAGCAGATGTTCGGCAATCTCCGGCAGTACTGTCGGACCATGACCGAACCGCGGATCGAGACCGAGCAGGACGCGACCCGGCCGCTGCGCGAGGACATCCGATTCCTCGGCGGTGTTCTCGGCGACACCATCCGGGATCACGAAGGCCCCGAGGTGTTCGACCTCATCGAACGGGTCCGCGTCGAGGCGTTCCGTGTGCGCCGGGAGGAGGTCGGGCGCAGCGCCGTCGCCGACATGCTCGACGGGGTCGACATCGATGTGGCGCTGCCGCTGATCCGGGCCTTCAGCTATTTCGTCCTGCTGGCCAATCTCGCCGAGGATCTGCAACGCGACCGGCGCCGCGCCGCGCACGAGGCGGCGGGGGAGCCGCCGCAGGATTCGTCGCTGGCGGCTACCTACCGCAAACTCGACGCGGCGGCGCTGCCCGCATCGAAGGTCGCCGATCTGCTCACCGACGCGCTGGTTTCGCCGGTGATCACCGCGCATCCCACCGAGACCAGGCGCCGCACGGTGTTCGATGTGCAGAGCCGGATCACCGAACTGATGCGCAGGCGTCAGCACTACCCGGAACGTGACCGCGCGGGCCTCGAACTCGAGATCCGCCGTCAGGTCCTCACGCTGTGGCGCACAGCCCTGATCCGGTTGGCGCGCTTGCGGATTCAGGACGAGATCGCGGTGGGGCTGCGCTACTACGAGCTCACCCTCTTCGATGTGATTCCGGCGATCAACGCCGAGGTGCGCGCGGCGCTGCGCTCGCGCTGGCCCGAGGCCGACCTGCTGCCGAAGCCGATCCTGCGCCCCGGCTCCTGGATCGGCGGTGACCGCGACGGCAACCCGTACGTCACCGCCGACGTGGTGCGCACCGCGGCCGGGCAGGCGGCGGGCGTGGCGTTCGGCCGGTACCTGCGGGAACTGGTGGAGCTGGAGAAGACGCTGTCGCAGTCCGGCCGGCTGGTGCAGGTCGGCGAGACGGTATCGGAGCTGGCTGCCGCCGGCTACGCCGACCCCTCGATCCACGCCGACGAACCGTATCGCCGTGCGCTGCACCGTATCCGGGAGCGCTTGACCACCACGGCGGAGGAGTCGCTCGGCGTTCCTTTGCGCTCGACCGGTGTCGCCGCGCTCGGAGTGGGAGCTGGTATCGGCGTAGGCCTCGTCCCCGGTGCGCTGCCCGGCGGCGCGCCCGACGCGACCGCGACCGGAACCCAGACCGCGCCCGCCTATCCCGACCCGCAATCGCTGCTCGACGATCTCGACGCCATCGACGCCTCCCTGCGCGCCTCCGGCGACGGCCTGCTCGCCGACGACCGCCTGGCCGCGCTGCGCCACGCGGTGGAAACCTTCGGCTTCCACCTCCAGGGCCTGGACATGCGGCAGAACTCCGAGGTGCACGAACAAGTCGTGGCCGAACTGCTGGCCTGGGCGGGCGTGCACCCGGACTACGCGAGTCTGCCGGAGCCCGAACGGGTGCGGATCCTGGCGGCGGAACTGAGCACCCGCCGTCCGCTGCTCGGCCCGCACGCGCGGCTGAGCGAGCTCGCGACCAAGGAACTCGATATCGTGCGCGCCGCGGCCGACGTGGTCGCGACCTTCGGTGAACCCGCCATCCCGAACTACATCATCAGCATGTGCACCTCGGTGAGCGACATGCTCGAGGCGGCGCTGCTGTTGAAGGAGGGTGGGCTGCTCGATCCGGGCGCGCCCGGCGGATCGCCGAGTTGCGCGGCCGGGATCGTGCCGTTGTTCGAGACGATCGAGGATCTCAGGGCGGGCGCGGCGACCTTGGCGGCGGCGCTGGAGGTGCCGGTGTACCGAGACCTGGTGGCGGCCAAGGGGATGCGCCAGGAAGTGATGCTCGGCTACTCCGATTCCAACAAGGACGGCGGCTATCTGGCCGCGAACTGGGCGCTGTACCGGGCCGAACTGGATCTGGTGGAGGTGGCGCGCAAGACCGGCATCCGGTTGCGGCTGTTCCACGGCCGCGGCGGTACGGTCGGCCGCGGCGGCGGCCGCAGCTACGACGCCATCCTGGCTCAGCCCGCCGGCGCGGTGCACGGGTCGTTGCGGCTCACCGAACAGGGCGAGGTGATCGCGGCCAAATACGCCGAATCCGGTTCGGCGCACCGGAATCTGGAGTCGCTGATCGCAGGCACCCTGGAGTCGACGCTGCTGGACGTGGAGGGCCTCGGCGCCGACGCCGAACCGTCCTACCAGCTGATGGACGAGCTGGCCGCACGGGCGCGCGCCGCGTATGCCCGGTTGGTCCACGACACACCGGGATTCGTCGAATACTTCCGCCAATCGACCCCGGTCGCCGAGGTCGGTGACCTGAACATCGGCAGCAGACCGGCCTCGCGCAAGCCCACAAACTCGGTCGCCGATCTGCGCGCCATCCCGTGGGTGATGTCGTGGAGTCAGGCGCGGGTGATGCTGCCCGGCTGGTACGGCACCGGCACCGCGCTCGAGGACTGGGTCGGCGACGAACCGCAGCGGATGGCGACCCTCGCCGATCTGTACCGGCGCTGGCCGTTCTTCCGTACCGTGCTGTCGAACCTGGCGCAGGTGATGGCCAAGAGCGATCTCGCCATCGCGGCTCGCTACGCCGAACTGGTCGAGGATCAGGCGCTGCGCGAGCAGATCTTCGGCATGATCAGCGACGAGCACGCCCGCACCATCCGCATGCACGCCGCCATCACCGGCAACGATCACCTGCTCTCGGACAACCCGTCATTGGCCGAATCCATCCACAACCGCTTCCCCTATCTGGAACCGCTCAACCAGATGCAGGTGGAGCTGCTGCGACGTTTGCGGGCAGGCGACGATTCGGAACTGGTGAAGCGCGGAATCCTGCTCACCATGAACGGCCTGGCCACCGCATTGCGCAACTCCGGGTAGCGACCGCGGCGTGAACTGTTGCGGGGCAACGGTTCACGTTCGGGTGATCAGCCGGCGGCACCGGATGGGCCGATCAACGCGGCGATCATGCGGCGCATCTGCGGCCCCGGATCCTCGTCGGCCCGCGGTGCGCCGAGGCGATGCATGATCACGCCTTCGAGGTAGTCCACCACCGGAGTCGTGACCGCGGCGTCCGCACCGAGGCCGCCCAGCATGGTGCCCGCCCACTCGGTGAGCCGCAGGTGCCCGCGGCGCAGGGACTCCAGCAGTGCCGGTGCGGTCTGCGCCTCCAGGAACAGCGCGTAGCGGGCCAGGGTGCGGGTGCGGTCGGTGGTGACCGCGTGCACCACGAAGCGCGTCAGGTCCGCGGCCAGGGCGTCGACCGTGTCGGGCGTGGGCGCATCGCTCAGGGCGGCCCAGTCGGCGTAGTCGCGCTGTTCGAGCCGTTCGGTGACGCCGATGAGTAGCGCTTCGCGGGTGCGGAAGTAGTTCGAGGTGGTTCCGGTCGGCACCGCCGCCGCCTCGTCCACGGCGCGGTGGGTGAGCGCGCGCGGGCCGCGGGTGCCGAGCACCTCGATCGCGGCGTCGAGGACCAGCTCGCGCTTGCTCGATGCCGAGCGGCCCGCGGATGCCTTCGCCCCGCTCGGTGTGTTCCCGGCCACCAGAGGTTTCTCTTCCACCCGATCCATACTACATTTGTAGTGACGTTACTACGGATGTAGTGGAGGGTTCGATGGCGGGGACAACACACGACGGACAGCGCGCGATCATCGTCGGCGCCGGAATCGGTGGTCTGGCGACCGCCATCGCGCTGGCCCGGCGCGGCTGGCAGGTGCAGATCCTCGAACGCTCCGCCGAGATCGGTGAGGCCGGATCGGGTCTGACGGTGTGGGCCAACGGCCTGCGCGCTCTCGATGTGCTCGGCGTCGGTGCCCAGGTCCGCGAGCGGGCCATGGCCGACACCGACGCCGGGATCCGCGACCCGGGCGGGCGCTGGCTGACCCGCACCGACACCGACGCATTGGCCCGCCGCTTCGGTGAGGTCGTGATGATCCCGCGCACCGACCTGTTCGAGATCCTGCGCGGCGCGCTGCCGCCGGGTTCGGTGCGGCTCGGCTGCGCCGTAACCGGGGTCGAACATGTCGATGACGGCGTCGAGGTGGCCCACAGCGGTGGCGTTGCCACGGGCGATCTCGTCGTCGGGGCCGACGGGATTCACAGCGCGGTTCGGCAATCGGTGTTCTGCGGCGCGCCCGCACCGCGCTACGCCGGATACACCGCCTGGCGGATGATCACCGCGCATCCGGTGCCCGCGCTGCATGACGGCGGCCAGGCCTGGGGGCGCGGTGAACGATTCGGCGTCATCGCCCTGCCCGACGACCGGGTGTACATGTTCGGCGTCGCCGATTCGGCGCCGGGATTGCGCGGTCCGGACGGCGAATACGCCGAAGTGAGAAGGCGTTTCGCCACCTGGCACGATCCGATCCCCGCCCTGCTGGATGCCGTCGACCCGGCTGCGGTGCTGCGCCACGACATCTACGAACTGCCCCCGCTGTCGAGCTATGTCCTCGGCCGCATCGCGCTGCTCGGCGACGCGGCGCACGCGATGACTCCGAATATGGGTCAGGGCGCCAACCAAGGCCTCGAAGACGCCGTCACCCTCGCGGCTCTTCTCGACCGGATCGATTCCGTGCCTGCGGCCCTGGCGGAATACGACCGGGTCCGTCGCCCACGCACCCAGGACATCGCCCGCCGCTCGCACCGCATCGGTGTCCTCGCGCAATTGTCCTCGGCACCGGCGGTGTTCCTCCGCGACACGGTCCTGCGGCTGACCCCCGGACGCGCGATGCTCGGTTCATTCGCGCCCGCGCTCACCTGGCAACCGCCGGCGTGAGTTCGTCGGCTGCCCGTACAGCGCGTGCATCGCTGAAGCCGTCGCGGCGAAGCGGGCGCGTAACTCGGGTGGATCGAGCACCTCGGCGAACTCCCCGAGCGGGAGCAGCCCGGTGACCAGCACGTCCCAGGATTCGGACGGCACCGTCAGCTCCAGCCAGCCGTCCGCGTCGGGTGGACCGGCCGACGCCATCGCCTCGGCGACGACGGCAGGATCGTTCATCAAGCGCAGCAGGCTCAGGTGGGTGCGCTTGATCCGGCAGCGGGCTCGGACCCGCAATATCGACCGGGCGAATTCGCCCGCAGAATCGGCCCAATGCGCGGCTAGATCGAAATCGGCCGGGCGGTCGAAGGTTTCGCCGTTCGGTGTGGCCGAGGCAATGCGTCCGACGCGATAGGACCGCACCGCATCACCGTCGCGGGCCACCAGATACCAGGTGCCCGCCTTCAACACGAGCCCGAGCGGATCCAGCGTGCGGTCGACGGTGCGGTCCTTGCGGGCATAGCGCACCGCCAGCCTGCGGTCGTGCCAGAGCGCGTCGGCGACGGTGGCGAGGGTGGGCGTGTCCTCGGGCCGGTGGAACCAGCCGGGGGCGTCGATGTGCACGCGATCGGCGATGCGGGTGGCGCGCCCGCGCAGTTCCGGCGGCAGCGCGGCGAGCACCTTGAGCTGCGCGGTCGCCAGCACCGTGCCCAATCCGAGATCGGCTGCGGCGCCCGGCAGCCCCGCCAGCAGTACCGCGTCGGCTTCGTCGCTGGTCAGGCCGGTGAGCCGGGTTCGGTAGCCGTCGACCAGCTCGACCCCGCCCGCCCGTCCTGGCTCGGTGTATACCGGCACACCCGCGGCCGACAGCGCCTCGATATCGCGGTACACCGTGCGCACCGAGACCTCCAGTTCACCGGCCAGCTGCGCCGCCGTGGACCGGCCCCGCGTTTGCAGCAGCAACAGCAACTGCACCAATCGACTCGCCCGCACACTCCGAAGCCTAGTGGAAAACCTTGACAGAAGATGTCAGCAATAGCTCGTACCGTCGGGATATGACCACTTGGAGCCAGTTCACCGAAGAAGCGCCACGGATCTCCGCGATCTTCCTGCGCCGGCACAAGGCCACCGGCAACCTCTGCATGCTCGGCACGCTCCGCTCCGACGGCTTCCCGCGGATCAGTCCGGTCGAGCCGATGATCTTCGAGGATCAGTTGGTGATCGTTGGCATGCCGGACACCACGAAGTTCAAGGACCTGGCCCGCGATCCGCGGTTCTGCCTGCACACCGCCACCGTCGACACCAATGTCTCCGACGGCGATGCCAAACTCTTCGGCCGCGTCACCGATATCACCGACCGCGCGGTGCACGCCCGATTCGCGCAGAAGCTGTTCGACGACAGCGGTTTCGACCTCCGCGATCAGGAGTTCGATCACTTCTTCGTCGCCGATCTGACGACCGCGTCGTCGGTCGAGGTCGTCGACGATCGCCTCGAGATCACCATCTGGAAGCCGGGCGAAGGGGAGCGCGTCGTGCACAAGGACTGAGTGCCACACCCTGTTCGGTCGAAGCCCGGCCCGCCGGCACGCGTCGGCGTAGGCTTCGCCGCGTAGCCAGTGGCATCGCAGCTGGCGGGGGCAACGATCAAGGATGCTGCGCAATTGACTGACACCACATCGGTACTCGAGGTCACCCATCACACGGTCGACGGTGTGCGCTGCGCCGTCTACGACAGCGATCCCGGCGGGAGCGGGGAAGCGGTCGTGTTCGTGCACGGCAACCCCGGACCCATGGATGACTGGGCCGAACTGGCTCCCGCGATCGCCCGGTTCGCACGGGTGATCGCCATGGATATGCCGGGATTCGGGCAGTCGGAGCGTCCGGCGTCGTTCGATCACAGCGTGGTCGGGCACGCCCGGTTCCTCGGCCTGCTGCTCGACCGGCTCGGCGTCGACCGGGTGCATCTGGTGCTGCACGATTTCGGCGGGCCCTGGGGTATGCGGTGGATGCTGGACCATCCCGAGAAACTGGCGAGCCTGTCGGTGATCAACTGCGGCGTCCTCGACGGCTACCGCTGGCACCGGTACGCCAAGATCTGGCAGACCCCGGTCCTCGGTGAGCTGTTCCAGCTGATGAGCAGCCCCCGCGCCATGCGGATCGCGCTCAGCCGCGACAATCCCCGCCCGATCCCGCGCAGCTACGTCGAGCGGGTGGCCCGCTACTCGGATTGGGCGCACAAGCGGGCCGTGTTGCGGCTCTACCGCAATTCGCGCGATCCCAGCGGCGCCTTCCCGGAGAAGGACTCGGGCCTCGCGGCCGAGGGTCTGCCGGTCTGCGTGATCTGGGGCGACGGCGACCCCTACATTCCGGTGCGCTTCGCCGCCCAGCAGCGGGCCTTCTTCCCCGACGCCGAGATCCACATCCTGGAAGGTCTCGGGCACTGGCCGTTCGTCGACGACCCGCAGGCCGTGCTCACCCCGCTCGAGGCGTTTCTCCGCAAACACGTCGGCGCGGCGCCCGAGTAGGTGTCACCGCCCGGGATCCGGCCGCGGAGATAGCTCCTCGCGGCGGCGGATCAGGTAGCGACGTTCGGCCTCGTTGGTCGTGTGGCGGATGGCGTCGTCGTAGGCGGTGTGCGCCTCGGCGGTTCGGCCGAGACGGCGCAGTAGATCCGCGCGGACGGCGTGGAACAGGTGGTAGTCCGCGAGCGGCAGATCCTCGATGAGCGCCAGCGCGGTGGCCGGGCCCTCGGTTTCGGCGACGGCCACCGCCCGATTGAGCGCGACGACCGGGCTCGGCGCAATCGTCATCAGCTGGTCGTAGAGCTGCACGATCTGCGCCCAATCGGTGGCGTCGGCGGTGGCGGCGTCGGTGTGCACGGCATGGATGGCGGCCTGGATCTGATACGGACCGGGAGTATTGCGGCGCAGGCATTCCCGGACCAGTGCGTGCCCCTCGGCGATGAGCGCCCGATCCCACCGGCGGCGATCCTGCTCGGCCAGAGCGATCGGTGTGCCGTCGGCGTCGGTGCGGGCAGGGCGGCGGGCCTCTGTGAGCAGCATGAGCGCAAGCAGGCCGAGCACTTCCGGGTCGTCCGGCAGTAATTCGCGCAGCACACGGCCCAGCCGTATCGCTTCCGCGCACAACTCGGCGCGCACCAATTCCGCACTGCCGGTGGCGGTGTGGCCCTCGGTGAAGATCAGATAGATCACCGCGAGCACCGAGTTCATCCGCTCCGGTAACTCGTCGGCGCCGGGCACCCGATACGGGATGTGGGCATCGCGAATCTTGTTCTTGGCCCGCACGATTCGCTGCGCCATGGTCGGCTCCGGCACCAGGAACGCACGCGCGATCTGGGCGGTGCTCAACCCGCCCAGCAGCCGCAAGGTCAAGGCCACCCGCGCGTTCATCGCGAGCGCCGGATGACAGCAGGTGAAGATCAGCCGCAGCCGGTCATCGGGCACCGGCTGCGGCGGTGCCGGTTCCTCGTCCCGGACATGCACAAGTGCGGCCTCGGCATGCCGGTCCGCGCGCGAAGCCTCGCGGCGCAGCCGATCGATCGCCCGGTTGCGGGCGGTGGTGATGATCCAGCCGGGCGGGCTCGGCGGCAGCCCGTCCTCGGGCCAGCGTGCCACTGCCGCGGTGAACGCGTCCTGGACCGCGTCTTCGGCGAGGCCGATATCGCCGAAGACGCGGATCAGCGAGGCCACCGCACGGCCGTAGTTGTCGCGGAACACCTCCCGGATCTGCGCATCGGTCACCGGTGGCGCCGCACGGTCGTCGCGATCACGCTCGCCGGAGCGCACCGCTACCCTTCGGCCAGCGGTCGCACCTCGATCGGCAAGGTGACCACGGCGGCCAGTCTGCTCGCCCAGCGCAGTGCCTCGTCCAGATCGGCCACCTCGATGATGGTGAACCCGCCGATGTGCTCCTTCGCCTCGATGTAGGGCCCGTCGGTGATCAGCGTCTCGGATCCTTTCGCACGCACCACCGTCGAAGCACTCGGCGCGTGCAGCCCGGCCGCGAACACCCACGCCCCCGCGGCCCGGATCTCGTCGTTGAGGGCCTCGAGATCGCGCATGATCTCGTCGAGATTCTCGGGCACCTCCTCGGTGTCGGGTTGATAGATCCCCAGCAGGTAGTGCGGCATCGTCAGCTCCTCTCGGCGGTGCGGTAGGTCGCGATCAGCACTCCGGTCGTAGTGGGAACACAGTCGACCAGGCGCAGATCGCCGAGCGTGGTCCGTCCGTCGAACAGCCGCCGCCCGCTCCCGAGCACCAGTGGATGGATCTGCAGCAGATACTCGTCGACCAGGCCGTGCGCCATCAGCGATTGCAGCAGATTCCCGCTGCCGAGCACCACCAGATCCCGATCGGGCCGCTGCTGCTGTAGCCGGGGCACCGCACGGATCGCGTCGCCGTCGAGCAGGATCGAGTTCTGCCACGGCAACGGCTCGGTCAACGTCGTCGACGCCACATATTTGTCGGTCTTGTTCAGCACATCGGTGAACGGATTGCCGGACTGGTGCGGCCAATACCCGGCGAAGTCCAGGTAGGTACGCCGTCCCAGCAGCAAGGCGCCCCGATGCGCGGACATGTGCTCGGCCATGACGCGGGCCTGCACCTCGTCGGTGAATCGGTACGCCCAGCCGCCATGGGTGAATCCGTCGCGTGGATCCTCCTCTGCGCGTCCTGGTGACTGCATGACTCCGTCCAGCGTCACGCTCACGACAGCGATGATCTTGCTCATTTCCGGCTCCTTTCCGGACCGGCCGATGCACGGTCTCACCACCTACACGAACGGCCCACCCCCGGATCGACAGTGCGAAGAAAAAATGCCGTTACCGAGACGACGACCGGTCCGACCTGCCGATATCGCACGGTGTCGTACCCGTGGGTGGCTGTCCGGCCGTGCCACGATGACCGGATGGTGCACCTGGCCGAGGCAGCCGAGAGCGCGAGCCTGTCACCGATCGTGTCGCTGTTCTGGATCGCCATGGCTGCCGCCGTGGCGCCGCTCATCGCGCGCCTGCTGCGCGGGTTCGTGCCGGATGTGGTGATCCTGCTGCTGTTCGGAGTGGTGCTCGGTCCGCACGCGCTCGGCCTGGCCGGCACCGGCGGCGGCGTCGATCTGCTGAGCGAACTCGGGCTCGGCATGCTGTTCCTGCTGGCCGGTTACGAACTCGATCCGCGCCTGCTCGGCGGCAAGTCCGGACGCACGGCATGGTTCACCTGGGTCGGGTGCCTGCTCATGGCGATGGTGTTCGTGGCGCTGGTCGCCCACGACGCGACGTTCACCGCCGTCGCCGCGGTAGCCATCGCGATGACCTCGACCGCGCTCGGCACCCTGCTGCCGATCATCAAGGCGCGCGGCATCCTCGACACCGGGCTGGGCCGGGCGGTCCTCGCGCACGGCGCCGTCGGCGAACTCGGCCCCGTTGTGGCCATGTCGATCCTGCTGACCAGCCGCAATATCGGCGCCGCGATCGTGGTGCTGGTGTTGTTCGCGATCGCGGCCGCGCTGATCGGCCTGATGCACCAGCACATCCTCGACCGCGTGCCCGCCGTCGGGCGACTGCTGACCGAGCTGTCGGCCGGGACCGCTCAACTGCCGGTGCGGGTGGTGTTCCTGCTGCTGCTGGTGCTGATGACGCTGGCGGAGGAGTTCGGGCTCGACGTGGTGCTCGGCGCGTTCGCCGCAGGCATCATCCTGCGCAAACTGGTCGGCGGTGAACGCCCGGAGATCGGTTCCTCGCTCGAGACCATCGGCTACGGCGTGCTCATTCCGATCTTCTTCGTCGTCTCGGGAATGGGAATCGACGTGGCCGCGGTCGCCGACGAGCCGCTCACGTGGGCGTTGTTCGTGATGTCGATCGCGGTGGCCCGCGGGGTGCCGGTGTGGTTCAGTGAGCGGTTCATCCAGCACGGCGCCAACCTCGGCGAGCCGCACGAACGGTTGCAGCTGGCGTTGTACGCCGCGACGGGGCTGCCGATCATCGTCGCCGTCACCCAGGTGGCGACCAGCACCGGTCTGATGGAGCAGGGGCTCGCGTCCACGATGGTGGCGGCCGGTGCGACGACTGTGCTGCTGTTCCCGTTGCTCGCGCGGTGGGTGGGTGCTCGCGGCGACCACCGGTCACCCGATGACGTGGCGGGGCGCGACGAGATGAACGGGCGCAACGACGAGATCGGGCGCGACGAGAAGAACGGGCCGACGAGAGGGCCGGGCGTGACGGGGTGAGCGGGCGTGACGGGTGACCGGGTCGCGACGGGTGAGCGGGCGTGACGGAGTGACCGGCCCCAACTGGTGACCGCGCCTGACGGGGACATCGGGCCACGGCGCCAGCCACTACACGGCTATGCGACCGTAGGGCCCAACCCGTGCCTTGCGGCGTGATCGGGGCGCGAGTGAACCGGCCGGACCGGCTTTCCGGGGTCGGGCCGGGACGCGGGCCTGGTGCACTGCCCTATTCCGCGCCCTACTCCGTGCGGTCACCCAGCCGACGACGATGCGCCACCACCCGGGCGACGAACCCCGCTAGATTCCGCGTCCGCGATTCCACCCGCTGCTGGAGTTCGGTCAAATCCGCGTCGGAGGCCTGCGTGAGGTCGAGCGCGAGCAGACCATCGGTGGCCTTGTCCAGGGCTTTCAACCGATCGTCGAACACTCGATTCGAACGCATGTTCTAATCCTAGCGCATCAGGCGGTAGTGTGGAGGCGGGAAATTCCCGCACCGCCGGTGAATGAGCTTGCATGGTCGTGCATAATCATCACATGGTTGATTCCTCGGACGGACCCGTCGTGCGGGTCGCGGTTGCTGGTGCCAGCGGGTACGCGGGCGGCGAGGTCTTGCGCCTGCTGCTCGGTCATCCGGAGTACCGAACCGGGCGCCTCGTCATCGGGGCGCTGACCGCGGGATCCAACGCCGGCACCCGGCTCGGTGCGCTCCAGCCGCATCTGCTGCCACTCGCCGACCGGGTGCTCGCGCCCACCACGGTCGACGAACTGGCCGGCCATGACGTGGTCTTCCTCGGTCTGCCGCACGGGCAGTCCGCCGCGCTCGCCGAACAGCTACCGGACTCGACGGTCATCATCGACTGCGGTGCCGACTTCCGGCTCACCGACGCCGCCGCGTGGGAGAAGTACTACGGCAGCCCGCACGCTGGCAGCTGGCCCTACGGTCTGCCGGAACTGCCCGGCGGCCGGGACAAGCTGCGCGGCGCCACCAGAATCGCCGTCCCCGGTTGCTATCCGACCGTGGCCAGCTTGGCGCTGGCCCCCGCGATCGCGGCCGGGATCATCGAACCGAAGGTCACCGTGGTCGCGGTGAGCGGCACCTCGGGCGCAGGCCGCAAACTCGACGTCGGGCTGCTCGGCTCGGAGGTCATGGGTTCGGTTCGCGCCTACAACATCGCCGGCGCCCACCGGCACACCCCGGAGATCGCGCAGAATCTCAGCGCCGCGGGCGGCACCGACGTCAGCGTCTCCTTCACCCCGGTGCTCGCGCCGATGCCGCGCGGCATCCTCGCCACCTGCACCGCGCCGGTGAAGGTGGACGCCGCCGAGGCCCGCGCCGTGTACGAGAAGGCGTACGCCGACGAACCTTTCGTGCATCTGCTGCCCGAAGGCGTACTGCCGCAGACCGGTGCGGTGCTCGGCTCCAACGCTGTCGCCCTCCAGGTCGCCATCGATGAGGCCGCAGGCCTGCTCGTGGTGATCGGCGCGGTCGACAACCTGACCAAAGGCACCGCGGGCGCCGCGGTGCAATCGATGAATCTGGCCCTCGGAATCGAGGAGACCGCAGGACTTTCCACCGTAGGAGTGGCACCGTGACGACAACCGACACCGCCGACGGCAAGCTGATCCGCACCCAGGGTGTGACGGCGCCGCTCGGTTTCCGCGCCGCGGGCATCGCCGCCGGGATCAAGGCCAACGGCAATCCCGATCTGGCGCTGGTGTTCAACGAAGGACCCGAATACGCCGCGGCCGGCGTGTTCACCCGCAACAAGGTGAAGGCCGCGCCGGTGCTGTGGTCGCAGCAGGTGCTGAAGTCCGGTGCGCTGCGCGCGGTCATCCTCAATTCCGGTGGCGCCAACGCCTGCACCGGCCCCGGCGGCTTCCAGGACGCGCACCGCACCGCCGAGGAATTGGCCACCGCGCTCAGCAATTGGGGCACCGAGACCGGCGCGGGCGAGATCGCGGTCTGCTCGACCGGCCTGATCGGTGACCGGCTGCCGATGGACAAGCTGATTCCGGCCGTCACCGAGATCGTGCACGAAATGGGCGGCGGCATGTCCGGCGGCACCGACGCCGCCTACGCCATCATGACCACCGACACCGTGCCGAAAGAGGTGTCGTTCCATCACAAGAACAAGTGGAACGTCGGCGGCATGGCCAAGGGCGCGGGCATGCTCGCGCCGTCGCTGGCCACGATGCTGGTGGTGCTCACCACCGACGCTCACGCCAGCGCCGAACAGCTGGACCAGGCGCTGCGCAAGGCCACCCGGCTCACCTTCGACCGGCTCGACGTGGACGGCTCCTGCTCCACCAACGACACCGTGCTGCTGCTGGCCAACGGCGCCAGCGGGGTCACGCCGACTCAGGACGAACTCGACGCCGCCGTGCTCGCCGTCTGTGATGACCTGGCCGCCCAGCTGATGGCCGACGCCGAGGGCGTCACCAAGCGGGTCGTCGTCACCGTCACCGGCGCCGTCAACGAGGACGAGGCGCTGACCGCGGCGCGCGCCGTGGCCCGCGACAGCCTGGTCAAGACCGCGCTGTTCGGCTCCGACCCGAACTGGGGTCGCGTGCTCGCCGCAGTCGGCATCGCACCGATCACCCTGGACCCGAACGTGATCTCGGTGTCGTTCAACGGGCAGCCGGTGTGCGTCGACGGCATGGGCGCACCGGGCGCGCGCGAGGTCGACCTGTCCGGCGCCGATATCGACGTGCTCATCGATCTGCGGCTCGGCGAGGGCACCGCGAGCATCCGCACCACCGACCTCTCGCACGGCTACGTCGAAGAGAACTCGGCCTACAGCTCATGACCGGCGACATCCTGCACAGTCTGTCGGCGCTGGACAAGGCCCACGTCCTCGCCGACGCGCTGCCGTGGTTGCAGAAGTTCCACGACAAGATCGTGGTGGTGAAGTACGGCGGCAACGCCATGATCGACGATCGGCTCAAGCGCGATTTCGCCGCCGATATGGCGTTCCTGCGCACCGTCGGCGTGCACCCGGTGGTGGTGCACGGCGGCGGCCCGCAGATCAACGCCATGCTGAAGCGGCTCGGGCTCACCGGTGAATTCCGCGGCGGTTTCCGGGTCACCACGCCGGAGATCATGGATGTGGTGCGGATGGTGCTGTTCGGGCAGGTCGGGCGCGAGCTGGTCGGGCTGATCAACGCGCACGGCCCGTATGCGGTCGGCATCTCCGGTGAGGACGCGCACCTGTTCACCGCCACCCGCCGCACCGTCGACGTCGACGGCGAGGCCACCGATATCGGCCTGGTCGGCGACGTCACCGAGGTGAACCCCGCCGCCGTGCTCGACCTCATCGGCGCGGGCCGCATCCCGGTCGTGTCCACCATCGCCCCCGACGCCGACGGCATCGTGCACAACATCAACGCCGATACCGCCGCGGCCGCACTGGCCGAAGGCATCGGCGCGGAGAAACTGGTGGTCCTCACCGATGTCGAGGGCCTCTACACCGACTGGCCTGACCGCTCGTCGCTGACCTCGGCCATCGACGCCGACGCCCTGGCGGAGTTGCTCCCGCGCCTGGATGCGGGCATGGTGCCCAAGATGGAAGCCTGCCTGCGCGCGGTGCGCGGCGGGGTGCCCAGCGCGCACGTCATCGACGGACGCGTCCCGCATTCGGTGCTGCTCGAGCTGTTCACCGGAGAGGGCATCGGGACCATGGTCACCCCAGCCTCGCCCGGGCGGACGAACGAAAACGGAGCCGGAGCATGAGCACAGCCGAACTTCAGCAGCGGTGGTCGGCCGCCCTGATGCACAACTACAAGACCCCCGACATCGTGCTGGTGCGCGGTGCGGGCGCGGTGGTCTACGACGCCGACGGTAACCGCTACGTCGATTTCCTCGGCGGCATCGCCGTCAACAGCCTCGGCCACGCCCATCCGGCGATCCTGGAGGCGGTCACCCACCAGCTCGGCACGCTCGGGCACGTCTCCAACATCTACGGCAACGAGCCGGTGATCGAGCTGGCCGAACGCCTGCTCGATCACTTCGGCGACGGCCGCACCGGTGAGAGCAAGGCGTTCTTCTGCAACTCCGGCACCGAGGCCAACGAGGCGGCGTTCAAGATCGCCCGGCTCACCGGCCGGCGCAAGATCATCGCCTGCGACGAGGCCTTCCACGGCCGCACCATGGGCGCGCTGGCACTCACCGGTCAGCCGTCCAAGCGGGCGCCGTTCGAGCCGATGCCGCCCGGTGTCGTGCACGTGCCCTACGGTGACGCCGCCGCGCTGGAGCGGGTGGTCGATGCCGACACCGCCGCCGTCTTCCTCGAACCGATGATGGGGGAGAGCGGTGTGGTCGTGCCGCCCATGGACTATCTGGTGCGGGCGCGTGAGATCACCGCCAAGCACGGTGCGCTGCTGATCCTGGACGAGGTGCAGACCGGCATCGGGCGCACCGGAAAGTTCTACGCCCACCAGGCATTCGGCATCGTCCCCGATGTGATCACCCTGGCCAAGGGCCTCGGTGGTGGTCTGCCCATCGGTGCCGTGCTGGCCACCGGCAAGGCCGCCGAGCTGCTCACCCCGGGCTTGCACGGCACCACCTTCGGCGGTAACCCGGTCTGTGCGGCGGCCGCGCTCGCGGTGCTGCGCACCATTGATGAGCAGGGCCTGCTCGCCCATGTCGAATCGCTGGGCAAGCGGCTCAGCGACGGCATCGCGCTGCTCGAGCATCCGCTGATCGACCATGTGCGCGGCGCCGGCCTGCTGATCGGCATCGTCCTCACCGAGGATGTGGCGCCGCAGGTGGAGGTCCGCGCGCGGGAAGCCGGCTACCTGGTGAATCCCGCCAAGCCGAACGTCATCCGGCTGGCGCCGCCGCTGGTGCTCACCGAAACCCAATCCGACAACTTCGTCGCCGATCTGCCCGAGATCCTCGATCTCGCCGCAGCGGACGCGAAGGGAGCCTCCGCATGACGCTGTCCGATTCCACCCCCGTGAACGGCTCGACCCCGGCCACGGCCGTGCGGCATTTCCTGCGCGACGACGACCTGACGCCATCGGAGCAGGCCGAGGTGCTGGCGCTGGCCGCCGAACTCAAGGGCGCGCCGTTCGCGCGGCGTCCGCTGGAGGGCCCGCGCGGGGTCGGGGTGATCTTCGAGAAGAACTCCACCCGCACCCGGTTCTCCTTCGAGCTGGGGATCGCCCAGCTCGGTGGGCACGCCGTCGTCGTCGATGGACGCGACACCCAGCTGGGCCGCGAGGAAACCCTCGGCGACACCGGGCGGGTGCTGTCGCGCTACGTCGACGCGATCGTCTGGCGCACCTTCGAACAGACTCGGCTCGACGAAATGGCCGCCACCGCAACGGTTCCCGTGGTGAACGCGCTCTCCGACGAGTTCCATCCGTGCCAGGTGCTCGCCGATCTGCTCACCCTCACCGAGCACCTCGGCCCGCTGCCCGGACGCAAGCTCGCCTACTTCGGCGACGGCGCCAACAATATGGCGCATTCGCTGCTGCTCGGCGGTGTCACCGCGGGCCTGCACGTCACCATCGCCGCGCCGGAGGGTTTCGCGCCGCTGCCGTGGGTCGTCGAGGCCGCCCAGGCCCGCGCCGCCGAGACCGGTGCGAGCATCACCCTCACCGACGATCCGCGCATCGCCGCCGAAGGGGCCGACGCCCTGGTCACCGATACCTGGACGTCGATGGGCCAGGAGAACGACGGCCTCGACCGGGTCGGGCCATTCCGGCGCTTCCAGATCAACTCCGGCCTGCTCGCCAAGGCGCAGCCGAATGCCGTTGTGCTGCACTGCCTGCCGGCTCATCGCGGCGAGGAGATCACCGACGAGGTGCTCGACGGCCCGCAGAGCGTGGTCTGGGACGAGGCCGAAAACCGCCTGCACGCCCAGAAGGCGCTGCTGGTGTGGCTGCTCGACAGACAGTACGGCCGACGATGAGCGTGCCCAGCTCCGACACCGGCGCCCCGGGTCCGGCCACCGCCGCGACCCGGGCCGGCCGCCAGTCCCGCATCGTGGCCCTGCTGTCGGCCCATTCGGTGCGCAGCCAAACCGAACTCGCCGCCCTGCTCGCCGCCGAAGGCATCGAAACCACCCAGGCCACCTTGTCGCGTGACCTCGACGAACTCGGCGCCGTGAAACTGCGCGCCGCCGACGGCGGCGCCGGCGTCTACGTCGTCCCCGAAGACGGCAGCCCCGTCCGCGGCGTCACCGGCGGCACCGGCCGCCTCTCCAAACTCCTCGGCGACCTGTTGGTCTCCACCGACGCCAGCGGCAACCTCGCCGTCCTCCGCACCCCACCCGGCGCAGCGCATTTCCTGGCCAGCGCCCTCGACCGGGCGTCGCTGCCGTACATCGTCGGCACCATCGCCGGCGATGACACGATTGCGGTCATCGCGCGAGAACCGATGACAGGGGCGGAACTGGCTGCGGAGATCGAGCGATTGGCCTGATCATCGTCAGGGATTCGATGGGACGTCTGCGGGGAGGTCATGACCAACTGTCAGCGTGATCGCCGCTGACGAATGGAACTGAACTGGCTGTTGGCTGACATTGCGTGCCCTGAAACGTACGTGAACAGACCTGATCGAGCACTTGCCCGACCTGGTTGCAGATCGCGCCGCGACCTGTCATTGCCCTATCCGCTGGCCGCATGCTGCTCGGCCGCATCTGGTAATGCAGTGGTGCGAATGTGCTTGACCACCGCGACAATCCGGTCGACCTCCTCGTCGCTGAAGATGTCCTCCGGTCCCGTCGGCGCCACCGATTTGAACGGCGGCTCATAAAGGGCGCCCACGTCGATCACACCGTTCTTGGTGATGTAGTCGATGAGCAATTTGAGGAAATGCAGCTGGTTGGCGGTGAGGGTGCGGCCGGTGAGGAACTCGTCGAAGGCGTCAGTAGCCGTGGTTGAATCGAGGCCGGTGAGTGAGCGCAGGAACAGCCCGAGGCCGCCGTAGGAGGCGGCCGCGTGCTCGATGTCCTCGGCGGTGCCGAAGCCGTTGTCGAGGAAGACCTGTTCGAGCTCGGCCAGGTCTGCAGAGGTGATCTGCTTGTTGCGCAGCAGCTTCTGCACGGCGAGCATGTCTTCGTGGCTGCGCAGGTACGTGCGCACCTTCGACTCGAAACGCGCCATACCCTTGCCGCCGCCCGGCAGCACAGCCATCTCGATGTCGGAAACCTCGCCGAGCTCGTCCCGGAAGTCGGTGTAGAGCGGGTTCTGGGCGTCCTTCGGCGGGATCGCCTTGACCAGCCCCCGCAACCGGCGGCGCATGGTCTCCAGCATCGGAACGGTGACGTCGTCCCACCAAGCATCCCCGGCGACGTCCTCGATGAACTCGTGACGCTGACGGATGGCGGTGATGTTGTTCAGACTGGGATTCAGCAGTGCCGAGGCGATCTCCTGGACCTTCTCCCGGAGCTTGTCGAAGGTGGTGTCGCCGGTGAGCTGGGCCAGTTGCAAGCGCAGTGCGAGCAGATCGAAGCGTTTGGCGGCCGGGCTCGGATCGTCGTCGCTGAACTGCGTGGGCAGCCCGGCCAGGTTGCTGACCTCCATCCGGACCTCGGGTGTGACGATGTCCCAGTTGCGGCGTTCGGCGAACTTCTCTACGTGCGGCAGTTCCTTACGCACTTCGATGTTCTGGGTGTTCATGCTTGCCACTTCCACCCACAGCCGTTCGGCGAGTTGCCAGCGCACATCTGGAAGGCTGGCCGGTTCCCCGGCCGGGACCTCCGCGGGTCGCTCACCGGGTGGCTGGAGCTTATCGATGTCGCGCAGCAGGTCCGCGCGGGCTTCGAACAGCCTTTCACTCATCGACGCCTGCGTGCGGCCCTCGGCGGTGGGCAGGTCCTGGTTGAAATATTCGATGTTCTGGCACAGGTCGAACACCAGGAACCGCTGCTTGTCCTGGTTCGGTGCGTACAGGTCCGGGCACAGCCGGGTGCCGCGACCGATCATCTGCCAATACTTCGAACTCGTCCGCACCGCCTTGGCGAACACCAGGTTCGCGACCGCGGGAACATCGAGCCCGGTGTCGAGCATGTCGACCGAGACCGCGATATGCGGTGCCTTGGCAGGGTTTTCGAACTTGTCGATCAGGCTCTGCGCGTGGCTGACGCTGTGGGTGATCATCTCGATGAAATCGCCGGGCAGGTCGGGGTAGAGCACCCGGAACCGCTGCACGATCAACTCGGCGTGCCGGTTGTTGCGGGCGAAGATGATCGTCTTGCCGATGCGTTCGCCGTCGGCGACCCGATCGCCCTGTTCCATGAGCACCAGCAGCATCTGGTCGATGGTGTCGTGATTGAACAGGAACTTGTTGAGCGCGTGCGCGTCGACACTATCCGGGATGTCGGCGTCCTCGCGCCATTCGAGGTCTTCCCAATATTCCTTCTCCTCGTCGGAGAGCTCGGCGTAGCGGATGCCGGTGCGCAGGAACTTCAACGGCACCGATTTCGCCACCGGCGGCACCAGATAGCCCTCGGCGACGGCTTGTTCCAGGTCGTAGACATCCGTCGGCACCCCTTCTTCCAGATGGAACAGCCGGTAGGTATTGCGGTCGATCTCGTTCTTCGGTGTCGCGGTCAAACCCACCAGCAGGGAGTCGAAGTGCTCGAAGATCGCCCCGTATTTCTGATACACCGAGCGGTGCGCCTCGTCGATGATCACCAGATCGAAGTATCCGGGTCCGAACGGGCGCTGTTTGGTGTCATCGATCTGGTTGATGAGGTTCAGCATCGTCGGGTACGTGGACACGTAGACGCGCGCGTTGGCGTCCTTGTCGGTGAGCAGGTTCACCGTCGGCACGCTCGGCAGATGCGTCTTGAACGCATTCGTCGCCTGCGACACCAGCACCTGCCGGTCGGCCAGGAACAGCACCCGCTTCACCCAGCCCGCCCGGATCAGCTGATCCACCAGCGCGATCACCGTGCGGGTCTTACCCGTCCCGGTGGCCATCACCAGCAGCGCTTGCCGCTGCTTATCCTTCTCGAAGGCGTGGTTGATGCGCCCGATGGCGCGCTTCTGGTAGTGCCTGCCCGCAATCGCCTCGTTGATCGGTTCGGTGGACAGGCTCTTGCGCTTGGCCCGGCGCTGAACGAGCGTGCGCAGTTGGTCTTTGGTGTAGAAGCCCTGCACCGGCCGGGGCGGGTAGAAATCGTCATCCCAGATCTGGGTCTGGTGGCCGTTGGTGTAGAAGATGACCGGCCGCTGCCCGTGCTCGCGCTCCAGCGCATCCGCATACAGCGACGCCTGGTACTTGCCGGATTCCACACTCTTCGATGTCTGCTTGGCTTCCACCACCGCCAGCGGTTTGCCATTGTCGTCCCACAGCACGTAATCGGCTCTGCCCTTGCCGCTGGGCGTCGGCATTCCGCTGACCGGATACTCGCGGTCGTCGGGCCCCGACAACGTCCACCCTGCCTCGAGCAACAACAGGTCGATGTAGTTCGTGCGGGTCTCGGCCTCGTTGTAATCGTGGTGATCCGGCACCGTGGCATTGGCCGCTTTCGCCGCCTTTACCGCGGCCCGCAGCCGCTTGACCTCGTCGTCGAGTTCCTTGCGCTGCCGCCGCTCCGCCGCCAGCTCCGCCTGCTGCGCGGCGAACTCGTCGGCCATCTGCCGGATCTCGGCCTGCTTCTTGCGCCGGACCTCCGCCGGCACCGGCCGCGGAATCAGCGAGGTATCGAACCGCTGCCCATCGAACGGCTTACCCGCCTCGGTGCGCGCATACGTGCGCCCCAGCCAATACAGCACATGAAACAGCTCCGCCACGGTACTCACCGCATCCTGCGCGGGAATCTCGGTGCTGCGGTGCACGGCGATATTCCCGCGCCGCCGCACCACATCCATCTTCGTGACGATCGCCGACCCCGCCACCTGCGTCAGCGTCGGCTCATTGATTCTGGCGCTCAGATCATCCCGGTACGGCATGCGCAGCGCATCATCGGCTTTGAACAGCCAATTCAACGCCAACTCCAGCGCCCGCCGCGCGAAGAAGCACGCCACCCGCGGATCACCGACCGCGCTACGCTCCGCCCTGACGGCCTCGCCGTGCAGCTCCGGCCACTCGGCCTGCAGGAAGTCGAAGTTGCTCTCGGTCACGAAAATCCCTCCCCTTACAGATCTTTCAGGTCATCTTGCCAGAGTTCGCCGCGGAAGGCGCGGGACTGAAGGGAGGAGAAGAGGGTGTCGAGATGGGCGAGGTGTGATCGGTGGGTAGCTTCCTGGGAACGGAGCTGACGCAATCGGTGGGCAAAAATTCTTTGTAGCTCATATGGCGGTTGCGGAACACGAATCGACTTGAGCTCTTTTGCGTTGATATTCGCCATGCCGACAATGGATTTACACATCGCTCGAAGCACTCGCTTCGAGTAACTCGTGTTCAAGAAAGAGGAAATGTAGTCCGGGTCGTTATCGCAATTTGCTCGAAGGCGGATGAGGTATCCAGCGTACGCCATCGGCGCGTTGCCTGTGAACACTGCTGTCTTTCCGACGAGTTCTGCGCTATTTGTTCGGTTGAACAGGATATCGCCGGCTCTGACCATATAGCGTTCCGGCGGTTCAGACGCCAGGTACTTCAGGTCGCGAAGATCCATTCTTCCGGCGTATGTGATGTTATTCATTCGTAGAACAGGGATCGGTCCGCTCGGCGCAGCCTTCTCCGCGGTCCCGTATGTGGCGGACTCCGTGAGGTCGCCGATGGTCCTGACAGGCCAGGCTGACGGTTTTGATGGATCCCCGAACATGTCGAGGAAGATGGATTGGGCGAGCTCGTCGAGGAGGGCGATGGACTTCCGCCGCTTCTCCCGCAGCGCATCCACATGATCCAGCACCTCCGCAATCCGCCGCTGCACAGCAATCGGGGGGACCGGGAGCGTGAATTTGCCGAGTTCTGCCGGATTGATCCTAGGTAAGTTGACGCCGGTCGCCCGCGCGTTTGCCTTGGAAATCATTGATGGCTGCGATAAGAAGTGGCAGAGATAGTTTCGGTCTATAGCAGGACTCGGCTCGATCGGCAGGATATCTGTGCTGCATACTCCTCCGAAATTCGGCCGCGCTATCTTCGCTAGATACGGGCGGAGTTTTCCATACAGGATGTGGTCAGCGGTGAACTGATACTTCTGGCTCTCGATCCCGGCTGCCTCGGCCGTCGATACGTTGATGATCCGACCACCGCTCTCGATGTTTTCGAGGCCGACGTACTTCGTATCACCGTCGATGTCGCGCGGATTGATTCCAATTCGGAGGATGGTCGCAACATGCGCGAGTTCCTTGATAGGCCACGCACTCATCCCAGCATCCCCTTCAACTCCGACATCCCCCGCTGAATCTCCCCCTCGATCACTTCCAACTCCTCGATGATCTCCAACGGCGGGCGATGCTCCACTTCCTCGTGCACGACCTCCTTGTATCGGTTGAGGCTCAGGTCGTAATCCTGCGCCGCGATATCCGCTTTCGGCACACAGAAACTCTGCTCGGTCCGCGCACGTTCACGTTCGGTAGTGGTGCGGTGCGACCAGCGGGCCAGCACGTCGGGCAGGTTGTTATTCACTTGCTCGTCCTCGGTGAGAGCAGCAGCGACACCGAGCTTTTCGTCCGGAAGCAGTGGGTTGCGCTTGTCGTCGAGGCTGAATCCGTCGGCGGTGACGTCGTAGAACCACACGTGGTCGGTTTCGTCATCCTTGGTGAAGAACAGGATCGCCGTCGACACTCCCGCGTACGGTTTGAACACCCCGGAGGGCAGTTTCACCACGGCATCGAGGCCGTGGTCCTCGACCAGGATCTTGCGTAGTTCCTTGTGCGCCTTGGTCGATCCGAACAGCACACCGTCGGGCACGATGACGGCCGCCTTGCCGCCGGTTTTCAGCAGGCGCAGGAACAACGCCAGGAACAGCAGTTCTGTCTTCTTCGTCTTCACCACCTGGAGCAGGCCCTTCGCGGTGGTCTCGTAGTCCAGGCTGCCGGCGAAGGGCGGGTTGGCGAGGATCATCGAATAGCGGCCCTCTTCGCCCGATACCGATTCGGCGAGCGAATCCCGGTAGCGGATATCGGGGTGCTCGATCTGGTGCATGAGCATGTTCATGCTGGCGATGCGCAGCATGGTGGAGTCGAAGTCGAAGCCGTGGAACATGCTGCGGTGGAAGTGATCCTGCTGCGCGGAGTCGAGCAGGGCGTCGCGGTGGGTGCGCTGAATGTATTCGGCGGCGCCGACCAGGAAGCCGGCGGTACCGCAGGCCGGGTCGCAGATCTCGTCGCTGGGGCCGGGCGCCATCATCGCCACCATCAGGTCGATGATGTGGCGCGGGGTGCGGAACTGGCCGTTCTGGCCGGCTGTCGCGATCTTGGACAGCATGTACTCGTACAGATCGCCCTTGACGTCGCCGCCCTCGGCCAGCGGCAGTTCGTCGAGCATATCGACGGCTTTGGTGAGCAGGCTCGCCGTCGGGATGGTGAACCGGGCGTCCTTCATGTGCTCGCCGTAGGTGGATTCCTCGCCGCCGAGCAGGCGCAACCAGGGGAAGACGTCATCGCGAACGGTCCGCAGCAGCTGCTCCGGTGCGAGCTCGCGGAATTTCGACCACCGCAGGGACTCGGTGTCGGCGTCGAAGATCGGGTTCTCGATCGGCCGCCCACTGCGGTTGGCTTTGCGTTCCTTGCCGGTCTGCAGGTCGTCGAGGCGCTTGAGGAACATCAGGTAGGTGATCTGCTCGATCACCTCCAGCGGATTCGAGATGCCACCCGACCAGAACGCATCCCACAACCGGTCGATCTTGCTCCGCAGTTCCCCAGTGATCATGGCGGGAACGTTAGCCGAGGGCGCCGACAGATTTCGCGGGAGTGAGCTATTCGGAGTGCATCGAACGATTCCCAGCGCAGCATCGGCCGAAGCTGCGATGCCGCGGGCCGGGCACCGCCGATGCGGAATCGACTCGTCGCTACCGGAAGATTGCGGGCGTAGTGGTGGATGCGAGCTGGTCGGCGAGGTCCTGATACATGACGCGTCGCCCAGCTCGGTCAGTCGCACTGTGGCGTCATACACCAGTGCATCCGGTGCATGGGCCAGCGTGATGTAGGCCTCGACGGTGAGCGCGGCGATATCGTCGACCAACCGGCCCACCCCGTGCATCCCGCCGGAACCGGGTCGGGCACTCACCGCGACCCAGAGGTCGATCGCGACACGAAGGTGGCTGCGGTGCCGGTCCAGTGCGGCCGAACCTGCCGCCGGTGTCTGTTCGCGTGCCTGGTGGATCGCGGCCAGCTCGCCCGCGGCATCCAGGATCGGATGGTCGCCGGCCGGCAGGCCACGGCAGGCGGCGAGCAGCAGTTCCTTGCGGGGCAGGGCGATGTTCACCAGTGGTCTCCAAGGATCGGCAAACGGCGTTGTCCGCGAACGACTTCGGTGGCGCAATCGGTGTATCCGGTGACGAGTTCGGCGAGCCGATGCCAGGCGCTGTGCACGCGCGGGTCGGCGGGCGGGACGGTCATCAGCAGCCGATAGGCGTGGACCTGGGCGCCGGCGATTCGGTCGATCATGGTGCCCGCGGATTCGGTGTGCAGGGGCGCGCCGGGGCGCGGGACGGGTAGCCGGGCGGTCAGCCACAAGTCGATGGCCGCGATGAGCCCGGTGCGCCGCCACAGCAAATCCGCCGGGTCGGCGGTGGCATCGAGTTCGCTGCGGTGCGCCGCGCCCAGCCGGCTCGCCAGCCGCGCGACCGGATGGTCCGGCACATGGTGCCCGCGGATAGCGGCGAGCAGCTCGTCGCCGCCGACGAAAATCGCCGGTTCGGGACGCATCGTCAATACCCGCACGGCCGGGTGGACGCCCACATCTCCAGGACCTCGCGGGCCGCAGCGAGCACCGTCGACCGGCGCGGCAACGTCAGCGGGCCGGGGCTGGGAGCGCACGCCCAGTAACGGTCGAACTCGATCTCCGGCACCGGCAGGACAATCCTGGCCCCGGCCGGCATCGTCGCGACCCCGCGCCGGCTCACCGCATCGAGCGTGCGCGCCCCGACCCGGCCGTCCGGCGAGACCAGGAATATCCAATGCGAGTTCGCCTTCGACACCCCGATGACCGGCACCGACGGCTCATCCCGCAGTGCCTGCCGGACACTCCAAGCGAGCCGAGGGGGAATCTGCACCGCCGCGAGCGACTGGGTCGTGTACAGGGCCGCATGCCCGTCGACGGGTTCGGCGGGCAGGCCGAAGTCGCGACGGTAGCGGAGCACGGCTGTGCGGATGTGGTTGTCGGGGGAGGGGTGGTCGAGCGTGGAAGTCGTCATCTGCGTCACCGCTCTGGCAGGTCGTCTACCTGCCTGATCGAAGGTATGTACCTAGTCGCGGAAGAGCATAGCCATGATTGACTGTATATATACAGAAATGAATGTAGATGGCTGTAATCGGCTCGGCTGTATCGAAGTGCGATGCTCTGGCCGCGTGCTGTGCGAGGGTGTCCGATGTAGCTGACGCACAGATTGGGAGGATGAAGTGCCGGATCGTCGCTCTGATCCCGCCGCGCTGCGGTTCTTGATTGGACATGACCTGCGAGTGTCGCGTGAACGCGCGGGGATGAAGCAGGCGGAGGCGGCGCGGGTACTGGGCTGCAATCAGCCCAAGATCAACTATCTGGAGACCGGCAAAACGCAACAGAAGCCGCATGAAACGACGGCGCTGCTCAAGGCGTACGGCGCAAATATCGAGCACATCGACCGAATCGCTTCGCTGGCCGGGCAAGCGGACCGGGCGACCTGGTGGGCGCCATTCTCCGATGTCCTTCCGGACTGGTTCAGGACGTTCGTCGGGTTGGAAGGCTTGGCCACGAGCCAGTTTGTCTACCGGTCGAAGACCATCCCCGGGCAGATGCAGACAGAGGAGTACGCGAGGACCCTGTTGGAAGGCAGCCTGCAAATCGCGTTGATGGACGCGCCGCAGGCGGTTCGGAGCCGGATGGCGCGGCAGCGACTGGCCGATGATGACCATCCCCTGCATATACGGGCCGTCATCGAGGAATCGGTGCTCGATCGGCTGGTCGGCGGACCGAGAGTGATGCTGGGTCAACTTCGGCACCTGCTCGACCTCATGCAGCGCGACAACGTCGAACTGCGGATCATGCCGACTCGTGTCGCCGTCCATGACGGTTTGGACGACGAGTTCACCCTGCTGGACTTCGACGCGGCGCAAGGTATCGGCTACTTGGAGCACGCCGCAGGCGCGCTGTACGTGCAGGATCAGGACCAGGTACGGCTCTATAGAATGATGGCGGACCGTCTGTGTAGCGCCGCGCTATCGACGTCCGAGTCCATAGATGCGATCACCGAGCGCATCGACAAGCTACATGAATGAGTTCGGAGTGCCCTGAATGAAGACCACAGCTCTCGCGTGGCGTAAGTCCAGCTACAGTGGGACCAACGGGGGCGAGTGCGTAGAGGTTGCCTACACCAGCGAATCCGTACTCATCCGCGACACCAAATACCTGCGCAACCCCGCGAACGACCCCGCGGCCCAGCCCGTCATCGCGCTGCCGGCCTCCGCGTGGCCGGCGTTCCTCGCCGCGGCCTGCGCCCACGCCTCGCACGCCATTGCCGGCGCCCCGGCGATCACTCGTCACCGCGACGGCTCGGTCACGCTCACCGGGTCCGCCGCCACACTGCACTACACCGCGGGGGAGTGGCGCGCCTTCCTGGCGGGTGTCCGTGACGGAGAGTTCGTCGCGGTCTGACCTGCCGATGGGATCGGCGCCTTCCCGTTTTGGGGCTGCCGTACTCGCGCCGCATCATCGACGTGCCATGCGTCGTTGGACCCACCGTCGCGAATGGGCCGACTGCTAGGGGCCGGAAACGACGAAGCAGGCGTCGGACCGGGCGTCGCTGCCCTACGTCGTGGGCACCTCGGCGCCGCCACGAGGTCTCCGGTCGAGTCGGCTCAGTCTTGAAGTGTTGCGGCTGGGCCGCCAGGAGTGCTGCGGCGACGGCCCCGCTGCCGAAACTTCGTTGGTCCACAACAGGTTTCGGGCATTTGTCCAGTGTGAAGATGTGGATATCAGATGCGGTTTCTGCTGATTCTGGGGCGTTGCTTGGGATAGAATTCGAACATGGGTTCGAGTGGGGGAATCGGCGAAGACAGTGCAGCAGCGGCACTGCATGCCGCCGTCACCGATCTACTCGACGAACCCCTCACACCAATCACCGATGATGGCGTCATTGGTCTGATGCGCGACGTGGAGCGCTGCACGCGAATGCTGACCATGGTCCGCCACCGCCTGCTCGCGGAAGCCTCCGACCGGTCCCTGCCCGCCCGTTATGGTTCGAAATCGTTGAAACGCTTCCTGATGGAAACGCTGAACCTTGCCAGCGCCGACGCAGGCGCCCGCGTCCACCAAGCGCAATCGGTCGCATCCTTCCACGACATGGCCGGTGAACCGGTCGACCCGCGCCTGCCACATACCGCGCAAGCATTGACTGCGGGTGATATTTCCGCCGATCACGCTCGCGGTATCGCAGCAGTGATCAACCGTGTCCCGCGTGGCGCGTCCGCCGATGACCGCGCTGCTGCCGAGGAGATCCTCACCGACTTCGCCCGCACCGGCTCCCCGGACGATATCGGCAAGGTCGGCGACAGAATCCTGGCCTACCTCGACCCCGACGGCCGCCTCACCACCGACCATGACCGAGCTCGCATGCGCGGCATCGTGATCGGCCGTCAACGCCCCGACGGGATGAGCCCCATCCGCGGCGAGGTCGACCCCGTGCTGCGCGCCTTGCTGGATCCGTTGCTGGCCAAGTACGCCCGCCCGGGTATGTGCAATCCGGACGACCCCACCAGCCCCGGCGACACCGATTCGGTGGACCCGGCGGTGCTTGCCGAGGCCGCCGCCCGCGACCACCGCACACCCGCCCAACGCAACCATGATGCACTCAAAGCGCTCCTGGCATCCGGCGTCATCAGCGAACAGCTCGGCACCCACCGCGGAGTCCCGGTCGCAACGATTGTGACGATGTCGATTGATGATGTGGAACGTGAAGCCGGAGTCGCGACCACCGCCACCGGCGGCACCGTACCGATCCGGGACGCCCTGGAACTGGCCGGGAGGTCACAACCCTGGCTGGCGGTGTTCGACCACGCCGGGCTCCCACTACATCTCGGGCGGATGAAGCGGCTCGCGTCCCGGGATCAGCGTTTGGCGTTGATCGCCGCCCTGAAGGGCTGCTCCCGCCCTGGATGCAACGCGCCCGCGAGCCTGTGCGCGGTCCACCACGTTCTCGACTACCGCAAGAACGGCAGCACCGACATCGAGAATCTCACCCTCGCCTGCGATGCCTGCCACGCGTTGATCCACGATGGCCCCGGCGGATGGAAAACCCGGATCGAAGGGCCTCGCTCCCCGTATGCGGGGCGTACCGCGTGGATCGCCCCACCGCATATCGACCCGCAACAGAAACCACGAATCAACCACCGCCACAATGCCAGCGAACTACTCGCTCGAGCACTCTCACGTATCCACCTGCGCCACGAACGCGACCGCGAACAACACCGACAATGGCGACTCCAACAAACGCAACCCCAGCCAACCGCGGCATGATCGGACGATCGCCTGGGCGGGCGGAGCCGCCGGGCGGCGCCGGCGGCGGATTGCCGCATGAATAGTCGGCCGAGACATCACTGCACCGGCCCATACAGTCGCCCGGCTGACGTCGCGGTGTGGCGTCTCGGCTGACACGGGTTGGTAATCTGCGTGGCGCAGAGGCGGTTTGAGAAATCGGGGGATTCTTGGCATGGCTGGATGGTGGAGAAGACGCTCAGACAAGAAATCATGGCATTTTCCACCCGGCTACTCCAGGAAGGAGAAGGCCAGGATTATCGCTCAGTTCGCGGAGTTCGATCGCGACCGCCGGCAAGCCGAGGCCGACGCTCTGGCCAATCCCTATCGTCCCGACTCGAGCGACGATCCCGCCATCGAAGCCGCCCTGTGCGCGGCGCCGCGGGAAGCGTGGGATCGGCTGTGGTCTGCGGTAGACCAACTCCTCGTGGAGGACCAGGCGTCGCACGCGACTATGCGGTTCGAGAACACTGACGGCTCGCTGTGCATGCCGCACGTCGACTACAGCAAGGCGGTCGATCGGGTCGTCGAGTCGCTGTACGAGGTCGATGCGATCGTGAGCTTCCCGTGGATGAAGTGGAAGCTGCGCAGCGTGTACCCGGGTGGTCGGGGCTTGGAAGCAGCCCCGGTCGCCGATGCCGCCCGCGTGCTCACCGCCGTCGTGCGTGCCGAGCGTTTCAACGACGGCGTCATCCTTGCGGCGCTGGGCGACGGCACGCTGCAGGCGGCACTGAACAGGCTGCGCACCTGGTACGAGGATCAGCCGGCTTGATGCCGCCGATCGGTATCACCACAGTCACGGTGCCGCATCAGTGGGGTGACGGCATCGCCGCAAGTCAGCCTGGGGCAGAGGCCGAGACCTAGGGTCGGGACTGGCCGGATCGTCCTGCGAGAAGGAGGCGTCGCGTTATGCCGAAGTACTTGTGGCGGGTCAGTTACACCCAGGAGGGGGCGTCCGGGTTGCTCGCGCAGGGCGGCAGTGCCCGCCGGGCGGCGATCACGGAGATGGTGGAGAGTGTGGGCGGGCATGTCGCGGCCTGCTATTTCGCGTTCGGGGAGGATGATCTGTTCGTGATCGGTGACGCGCCCGACGAGGTGTCGGCCGCTGCGCTCGCCATTCGCACCGCGGCGTCGGGTGCCGCGATCTCGCATACGGTGCCGCTACTCACTCCCGAGCAGGTCGATGAGGCGGTCGCGCGCGAGGTCACGTACACGCCACCGATCGCAGAGGGGTAGCGAAACAGCGGGCCGCTACCGAGTGCGAGCGGCCGTGGTTGTGCGGCGCGGTGATCCTGTGGATGCCGCGCCGCATCGGTGTTCAGTAGTTGCGCCCGGGCGGATACTCGGAGAAGAACTGCTGCAACAACGGCGTCGCCACGTCGAGTCCGTGCTTGGCGAGGCCGAGGGCGGCGTTGCCGAGGTTGATCACGACGAAACCGATCAGGTCGCGGTTCTGTTCGGCCAGGTCGCGGAGTGGTTCGATGATGTTGGTGAACATGGTGTCGGTCCTTCGGCATGGATGCGCATGGACACGGCCTACATTTCCACAGCGGAGAGGCGGGGCCAAGGCTCTTCGGGCAGAATCTGCGCAGGCAGCGGCCATCGCAACCCCGGTTATGAATGAGATTGCATCATCATGCATAATCATTTCCAGGCGCGAGCCGAACCGGCGACCAGCATGCTGCCCCGAGCAGCCGCGCAGACCCACACAGACTTAGGAGCACCAGATCATGTCCGATCGCGTCGTACTCGCCTACTCCGGTGGGCTGGACACCTCCGTGGCCATCAGCTGGATCGGCAAGGAGACCGGCGCCGAGGTCGTGGCCGTGGCCATCGACCTGGGGCAGGGCGGCGAGGACATGAACGTGGTGCGCCAGCGCGCGCTCGACTGCGGCGCCGTCGAGGCCATCGTGGTCGACGCCCGCGACGAGTTCGCCGACGACTACTGCCTGCCCACCATCCAGGCCAACGCCCTCTACATGGGCCGCTACCCGCTGGTGTCGGCGATCAGCCGCCCGCTCATCGTCAAGCACCTGGTGGAGGCGGCCAAGTTCCACGGCGCCAGCACCGTCGCGCACGGCTGCACCGGCAAGGGCAACGACCAGGTGCGCTTCGAGGTCGGCATCGGCGCGCTCGCGCCCGACCTCAACGTCATCGCGCCGGTGCGCGACTACGCCTGGACCCGCGAGAAGGCCATCGCGTTCGCGGAGGAGAACGCGCTGCCGATCAACGTCACCAAGAAGTCGCCGTTCTCCATCGACCAGAACGTGTGGGGCCGGGCCGTCGAGACCGGATTCCTCGAGGATCTGTGGAACGCGCCCACCAAGGACGTCTACGACTACACCTCCGACCCGACGGTCAACTTCGAGGCACCCGACGAGCTGATCGTCACCTTCGAACGCGGTGTGCCGGTGGCCATCGACGGCCGCCAGGTCAGCGTGCTGGAGGCCATCGTCGAGCTGAACAAGCGGGCGGGACGCCAGGGTGTGGGCCGCCTCGACATGGTCGAGGACCGGCTCGTCGGCATCAAGAGCCGCGAGATCTACGAGGCGCCCGGCGCCATCGCCCTGATCGCCGCCCACCAGGAGCTCGAAGCGGTCACCATCGAGCGCGAACTGGGCCGCTACAAGCGTCAGGTCGAGCAGCGCTGGGGCGAGCTGGTCTACGACGGCCTGTGGTTCTCCCCGCTCAAGCGCGCGCTGGACGCCTTCGTCGGCGAGACCCAGGAGCACGTCTCCGGTGACATCCGGATGGTGCTGCACGGCGGCAACGTCGTCGTCAACGGCCGCCGCAGCGAGCAGTCGCTCTACGACTTCAACCTGGCCACCTACGACGAGGGCGACACCTTCGACCAGTCGCTGGCCAAGGGCTTCGTGCAGATCCACGGCCTGTCGTCCAAGGTGGCCGCGCGCCGGGATCTCAACCAGAAGTAGTTCGCGCGACGCGGTGTGCCGGTAAATCCGGCCCACCGCGCACGATCTTCCGGTGCGGTGGCACCGTGCCGGATCGTCGCTCCCCGTCGTGGGTAGGTGGTGTCCCACCGCGATGCTCTCGCCATTGCGCCGAGGAGCCGCGCGGCGAGGCGCATACCCCCGGTGTTCGGCGGGCGTCGCATCATTGCCGATCCGCGCGTCCGGTGGGCACCGCATCGTCGATCCCGTTCGGCCGGTTACCGTAGGGCTTTACGCATCAGGTGGCCACTCGGCTGCGCCGACACCCGAGATCTGAGGAGACAGCACACGATGACGCAGACCGGCGCAACCAACGAAGGGGCGCTCTGGGGTGGCCGGTTCGCGTCCGGTCCCGCCGAGGCGATGGCCGCGTTGAGCAAGTCCACGCACTTCGACTGGGCGCTGGCGCCCTACGACATCCGTGCGTCCAAGGCGCATGCCCGGGTGCTGCACAAGGCGGGTCTGCTGTCCGACGGTGACCTCGACGGCATGCTCGCCGCACTCGATCAGCTGGCCGCCGACGTGGCCTCGGGCGCGTTCGGCCCGGCCGAATCCGATGAGGACGTGCACGGCGCGCTCGAACGCGGTCTCATCGAACGCGCGGGCACCGAGCTCGGTGGCCGCCTGCGCGCCGGTCGTTCCCGCAACGACCAGGTGGCGACGCTGTTCCGGATGTGGCTGCGCGATGCGGTGCGCCGGATCGCGGCCGGACTGCTGGAGGTGGTCGACGCCCTGGTCGCGCAGGCCGCGGCGCATCCGGACGCCGTGATGCCCGGCAAGACCCACTTGCAGGCCGCGCAGCCGGTGCTGCTGGCCCACCACCTGCTGGCGCACGCCCATCCGCTGCTGCGTGACATCGATCGGCTGCGTGATTTCGACAAGCGGGCCGCGGTCTCGCCGTACGGATCCGGTGCGCTGGCGGGTTCCTCGCTGGGTCTCGATCCCGAGCAGATCGCCGCCGACCTCGATTTCGACGCTGCCGCCGCGAATTCCATCGACGCCACTTCCGCCCGCGATTTCGCCGCCGAGGCGGCGTTCGTGCTCGCCATGATCGGGGTGGATCTGAGCCGGATGGCTGAAGAGGTGATCGTCTGGAGCACACCGGAATTCGGCTACATCACCCTCGCCGACGCGTGGTCGACCGGGTCGTCGATCATGCCGCAGAAGAAGAACCCGGACGTCTCCGAACTCACCCGCGGCAAGGCGGGCCGCTTGATCGGTAACCTGACCGGCCTGCTCGCCACCCTCAAGGCGCAGCCGCTGGCCTACAACCGTGATCTCCAGGAAGACAAGGAGCCGCTGTTCGATTCGGTGGCGCAGCTCGAGCTGCTGCTGCCCGCCATCGCCGGCCTGGTCTCCACACTGACCTTCCACACCGACCGGATGGCCGAACTCGCGCCCGCCGGCTTCACCCTCGCCACCGATATCGCGGAATGGCTGGTGCGCCAAGGTGTTCCGTTCCGCGTCGCGCATGAGGCCGCCGGGGCGTGCGTGCGGGCCGCCGAAGCCCGTGGCGTCGGTCTGGACGAACTGACCGACGAGGAGTTCGCCGCGATCGATCCGGCGCTCACCCCGCAGGTGCGTGAGGTGCTCACCGTCGCAGGTTCCATCGCCTCGCGTAATTCGCGCGGCGGCACCGCGGGCGTGCGGGTGGCCGAGCAGCTGGACGAGGTGCGGGCGGCGGCCGCGGAGGCTCGCGGCTGGGTCTCCTGAATTCTCTTCGGTAGCGGCGGTCGCGTGCGCCGGGCGGGCCGGTGGCTCGCCCGGCCGATACCGATGCGGGCGAACCGGTTTCGCGGCCGGGGGAGGGGAGCGGGTCGTTCGCTACTCTGCGGCCATGACCTTCCTGTTTCTGGCGCTGGCGATCGTTTCCGAGATCTCGGCGACCGTATCGCTCAAACTGTCCGAGGGCTTCACCAAGCTGGTTCCGTCCGTGGTGGTCGTCGTCGGGTACGGCGCGGCCTTCGCATTCCTGTCGCAAGCGTTGAAGCGGGGGATGGCGGTGGGTGTGGCCTACGGGATCTGGTCGGCGGTCGGTGTGGCGGCGGTGGCCGTCATCGGGGCCTTGTTCCTGGGCGAACGGTTGAGCCTGGTGCAGGTCGGCGGGATCGTGCTGGTGATTCTCGGGGTGGTGGCGTTGGAACTGGGCGGGGCGCACTGAGATTCGGGTCTCCTCGGACGGAAGTCGCCTACCGACGTCTTGAGCAATCTGGGTACGTAGATATGCGCATCAAACCATGTAAGGCTCGAAGCTGCGACCAGCCCATACGAGCAGGCCTCCAGACCCGCAAGGACGACGAGGACCCCCGGACCCCCGCCGCGATCAGCACCGATACGCTCCGCACCACCGCGCCCCCTCGTAGCATGGGCGCCCGGACCGACCCCGCGACGGAGCGAAGGAAGTGCGCGATGCAGCCACAGATCTCCGAGACCGCGCTGGCGATGCTGCATGACCGGGCGATCGCGGTGGTCGACCGGTTCGCCGCCGAGCTGCCGCTCTACGAGGCGCTGCCGCAATCGTTGATCGAAGGCGATTTCCTGCGCGGTTCGCGATTGAACGTCGAGCTGTTCTTCGCCTACCTGCGTACCGGCCGGCTGCCTGACGAATCCGATACCGAGGAGATCGTGAAACTGGCGGTCGCGCGGGTGCGCGACGGTGCACCGTTGGCGGAAGTGCTGAACAACTACCGGATCGGTGCGTTCGTGCTGCGCTCACAGCTGGCGGAGTCGGGCTCGGCCGAGGACGTCGAACTCCTGCGGGAAATCACCGAACCGCTGATCCAGTATCTGCTGACGGTGACCGGCCGGATCGCGGTGGCCGCCGCCGACGGTGCCCACGATCCCGGCTGGGAGCAGCGCGAACGCCTCCGCGTGGTGGCCGACGCGCTACTCAACGGCACCGATCCGGGGGAGTGGCTGCCCGGCTCGCCGACGCCGATCGGCACGGCTTTCCACATCGTGGTGTTCCGGGTCGGTGAGGGTGATCCGGCCGCGTTGACCGAGCTGCGCAATGCGATC
This sequence comes from Nocardia cyriacigeorgica, assembly GCF_005863245.1. GTDB lineage: Bacteria > Actinomycetota > Actinomycetes > Mycobacteriales > Mycobacteriaceae > Nocardia > Nocardia cyriacigeorgica_C. The sequence continues at coordinate 704,534 of NZ_VBUT01000002.1, forward strand.
GACGCGGCCGCGGGCTCGTTCGTCCGGATGGACCGTCGCGGGTGGACGGCGTTGTTGCCGTGCGACACAGCAGCCGTCGGCGATGAGGTGCCGTCGGCCCTGTCGGATCTCGTGCCGAAGTTCGCCGCCCGCACCGATTGCGGGTGGTGGGCCGGTGTCGCGCGCGCAGGCACCAGGGCCGAGATCCCGGCGGCGTTCGCGCAGGCGCGGGTGCTTGCCGAACTCGGCCGCTGCCTGGAACGGGCCGAACGGATATGCCTGTTGCGCGACCTGCCCTTGGAATACACGCTGGCCCGCAGTGGCGCTGCGTGCGCCGATCTGGCCGCGGTACTGAACCCGCTCGACGATCAGCCGCAACTGGCGCAGACCCTCGATCTGTACCTCGACACCGATTTCAACCAGCTGGCCACCGCGCGGGCGCTCTACGTGCACCGCAACACGGTCACCTACCGGCTCTCCCGCATCCACGAACTCACCGGCTTCGACCCGGCCTCGACCGCGGGCGCGGTACAGCTCGCGGCCGCGCGGACGGCTCGACGCATCCAGGGCGGCCATTTCACCGAGTGACCACGCCGAACCTCGATTGGTCGTATGCCCAATCGGCGGCGGCGGTTTTCGAGCGATTGTCAATTGTCGCCGCACTCTGTCCTGCGATGTGCTGATGGGCGTACCCGAGGTCGTCTGCGCCGCGATCATCCGGGCCGGCTGTGGCCGCGCCCGGCGCCGGCGCCGTCGACCCGACCGGCGAGACGAGAGATCCATTCGATGACACGTATGACCAGCGCCGTTCGGGCCGCTGCGGTGGCCGGCCGCCAGGTGGCGGTGCTCCAGCGCGCCGGGATCATCGACCTGCGCCATCCGCTGCGGGTGGCGCGCACCGCCCGGACCGTGCGCGAACTCGGTCCGATAGCCGGAGGGGTGCGATCGGCGGCGAGGACGACGCCGGACCGGGTGGCCCTGGTGGATGCGGCCGGCTCGATCGGCTACCGCGAACTCGACCGGTGGACCGACGCGATCGCGACGCACTGGCGCGCCCACGGCCTCGGCGCCGACAGCGTGGTCGCCGCACTCGGTCGCGACGACCGCGACCTGGTCGCCACCATGATCGCCGTGGCCAAGATCGGTGCGCGCCTGGTTCTGATGAACACCGGGTTCAGCGGCACCCAGCTGGCCGATGTCGCGGCACGCGAAGCGGTCACCTGCATCGTCAGCTCCGGCGAGTTCGCCGATGTGGTGGCCGCGCTACCGGATTCGGTGAGCAGTCTCGACCTCCCCGCGCCGCCGGCCGCGAGCGCGGCAGTGACCGCACCGCCCGTCCCGGCGCACCCGGGTGGGTTCGTCCTGCTCACCGGCGGCACCACCGGCACGCCGAAGGGTGCGCCGCGCACCGTCCAATCCCCGCTGGCCGCAGCGCAATTCCTGGACCGGGTGCCCTGGCGCCGGGGTTCGACGATGCTGTTGTGCGCGCCGCTGTTCCACGGCACCGCGCTCTCGCAGTTCATCCTCGCCCTCAATCTCGGCTGCACGGTCGTGCTGCACGGCCGGTTCGACGCCCGGCGCGCGGTGGCGCAGATCGAACGGCACCGCTGCGACGGCGTGGTTCTCGTGCCGACGATGTTGCGGCGGATTCTCGACCTCGGCGCGGGCGAACTCGCGACGTTCGACACGAGCGCGCTGCGCGTCATCTTCACCGCCGGTGCCGCGCTGGCGCCCTCGCTCGGCAACCGGGCCATCGAGGTCTTCGGGCCGGTGATCTACAACTTCTACGGGTGCACCGAGACCGGCACCGCGACCATCGCCACGCCCGAGGATTGGATCGCCGCACCCGGCACCGTCGGCAAACCGCCGGTCGGCATCGGGGTGGCGCTGTACGGCGAGGACGGAACCCGCCTCGACCGGCCGGGGCAGGTCGGCACGGTCTACGTCGGCAATACCATCGCCTTCGCCGGTTACTCCGGCGGCGGATCCAAGAAGACGATCGACGGGCTGATGAGCACCGGCGACCTCGGGCATTTCGACAGCGACGGCCGGCTGTTCATCGACGGCCGCGACGACGACATGATCGTCTCCGGCGGCGAGAACGTCTTCCCCGGCGAGATCGAAGACCTGCTGTACGCGCACCCGGCGATCGCGGAGGCGGCGGTGATCGGGGTCGAGGACGAGGAATTCGGTCAGCGCTTGGCGGCGTTCATCGTCCGGTCCGGCGAACTCGACGAGGCGGGCGTGCGCGCCTATGTGAAGTCGCGTTCCGCGCGATTCAAGGTGCCGCGCGATGTCGTCTTCGTCGACGAGATCCCGCGCACCACCACGGGTAAAACCGACCGGCGCGCGCTGGCCAGGATCGACCGCACGCAGCCGCCCGCACCCTCGGGCGCGCGATGACGCCCGGTCCGGTGACCCGTCAGCCCTGACCTGACCCGGTCGCGATCTCGAGGACCCCGCCGAGCCACGGGCTGTAGCTGTCCGGGTTCGCGGCGAGCGCGGTGCGGAGTTCGTCCGGGTCGACCCACGCGTAGTCGGCGACCTCGGCCGGATGCGGACGGGGCGTGCTGTCCAGGTAGCCGATCAGCACGTGATCCCATTCGTGCTCGACCCGCCCGGTAGCCGGGTCCTCGGCCTGATAGCGGAAAACGCCGGTCTCGCGGAGATCGGCGCGCACACCCATCTCCTCGACGAGCCGCACGCTCGCCGCTTCGGTGACCGAGCCACCCGGCGCGGGATGGCCGCAGCAGGTGTTGGACCAGCGGCCGGGGAACCGGGTCTTGATGTGGGCGCGCTGTTGCAGCAGCACCCGGCCGGACCGGTCGAACAGCAGGACCGAGAACGCGCGGTGCAGCATGCCCGGCGCCCGATGCGCCTGCGCCACCTGGCATGCGCCGACCGCGCGCCCGGCATCGTCGACCAGCTCGACGTCCATGGTCTCGCGGTCGATCCGCTGAGCGAGGGTTTCGGTCACCAAACCACCATATCTTCGGCATTTGCGCCGTCCTTGCCCGCGGCGGTCCATCATGGAACACGTCACAGCAGACACATGACCGAGGCTCGGTATGGGAAGCTCGTTCGAACACATCGGGGTGTGTGATGGGCGTCACGTTTCAGGGTAGGGCTGGGAGCGGATCGTGAAGTTGAGTGTGCAAGAGATGGCCGGATCGGTGCAGCGGTTGATGGCGACCGCGCAGAACGGTCTGGAGGTGATCCGTTTCGGCGGGCTGAGTCATGATGTGGAGTCCTCGCCGTTCGAGGTGGTCGAGCGACGCCGCATGTACCGGCTGCGCCATTACTTCCCCGACGACACCACGCCGGGACGTCCGGTGGCGGTGCTGGTGCCGCCGCTGATGGTCAATGCCGACATCTGGGATGTGAACGCCGAAGGCGGCGCCGTCGGCATCTTGCACAACGCCGGAATCGATTGCTGGGTGGTCGATTTCGGTTCGCCGGCGATCGAGGAGGGCGGCTGGGAGCGCGATCTCGCCGATCACGTCCTCGCCGTCGACAGCGCCATCGACACCGTCTGCGAGGCCACCGGATCCGGCGTGCATTTGATGGGGTACTCGCAGGGCGGCATGTTCGCCTATCAGACCACCGCCTTCCGCTACGGCAAGGGCGTGTCCAGCATCGTCACCTTCGGCAGCCCGGTCGACATCGTCGCCGGCATGCCGTTCGGGCTGCCCTACGGCCTGGCCTCCGATGTGGCCGATTTCCTGGCCGACCATGTGGTGACCCGGCTGCCGATCACCGATTCCATGGTGCGCATCGGCTTCCAGATGCTCGATCCGGTGAAGACGGCCAAATCCCGGATCGACTTCCTGCGCCAGCTGCACGACCGGGAGGCGCTGCTGCCCAAGGAGCGTCAGCGCCGGTTCCTCAACAGCGACGGCTGGGTGGGCTACGCGGGCCCGGCGGCGGCGGATCTGCTCAAACAGTTCGTCGCGCACAACCGGATGATGCTCGGCGGATTCGTCATCCGCGATCAGCCGATCTCCCTCGCGGAACTGAAATGCCCGATCCTGGCGTTCGTCGGCGAGGTCGACGATATCGGCCAGCCCGCCGCCGTGCGCGGCATCGTCCGGGCCGCACCGAACGCCGAGGTGTACGAGGCGACGCTGCTGGCCGGGCATTTCGGTCTGGTCGCGGGCAGCGTCGCCACCAACCACACCTGGCCGATGGTGCGGGACTGGATCGGCTGGGTGGAGGGCAGCTCCGCGCTGCCCGAACAGATCCACCGGATGTCGGAGCACGTGGACAGCAAACGTCCACGCACCGCCGCCACCCGCGTCGTGCACACCGCGGCCGCGCTGGCCGAGGCCGGGACCGGCATGGGCCGCGCGCTCGAAGAGATCGCGGGCAACACGATGCGCGGATCGCTGGAGCTGGCGGGCGAAGCCGCGCGCGCCCTGCCCCGGCTGACGCGCCTCGGCATGATCCAGCCGCACACCCGCATCTCGCTCGGCAAGCTCATGGCCGAACAGTCCAAGCGGGCGCCGCTGCGCGAATGCTTCCTGTTCGACGACCGGGTGCACACCAACGCCGCCGTCGACGTCCGCATCGACAATGTGGTGCGCGGCCTGATCTCGGTCGGCATCCGGCCCGCCACCCGCGTCGGCGTCGTGATGGAGACCCGCCCCAGCGCGCTGGTCGCCGTGGCCGCGCTGTCGCGGCTGGGTGCCGTCGCGGTGCTGCTGGCCCCGGGCAGCGAACTGCGCGGCGCGCTCGAGCAGACCGGCACCAAGATCCTCATCTCCGATCCGGAGAACCTGCGCCACGCCGCCGCGACCGGGCATCGGGTGCTGGTGCTCGGCGGCGGCGACGCCCGCGGGCTCGATATCCCGCTCGGCGATGACGTCATCGACCTCGAGCAGGTCGACCCGGCGAAGGTGCGGATGCCCGCCTGGTACCGCCCGAACCCCGGGCTGGCACGGGAACTGGCGTTCGTGCTGGTCACCGGCACGGGCGACCGGCTCGACATCAAATACATCACCAATCACCGGTGGGCGCTGTCGGCGTTCGGCACCGCGTCGGCGGCCGACCTCGACCGCCGCGACACCGTCTACTGCCTGGCGCCGCTGCATCATTCGTCGGGACTGCTGGTCAGCCTGGGCGGGGCGATCGCGGGCGGCAGCCGGATCGCGCTGGCGCGCTCGCTGGATCCGGCCCGCTTCGCCGAGGAGGTGCACCGCTACGGCGTCACCGTGGTCACCTACACCTGGACGATGCTGCGCGACATCCTCGACGCGCAGGTCTTCCCGGCCGGCCATCAGCATCCGATCCGGTTGTTCATCGGCTCCGGTATGCCCGCCGGCCTGTGGCGGCGCACCACCGAACAGTTCGCGCCCGCCCGGGTGCTCGAGTTCTACGCCTCCATCGAAGGCGATGTAGTGCTGGCGCATGTGTCGGGCAGCAAGCCCGGCTGCAAGGGCAGGCCGGTGCCCGGTACCGCGCGCGTGGAACTGGTGGCCTACGACCCGGTGACCGAGCAGATCGAGGTCGACGAATCCGGTTTCGCCCGGCGCTGCGCCGACAACGAGGTGGGGCTGCTCATCGGGTCCGCCTCCGAGGGCGTCGACCTCTCGCGCGGCGGTCTGCGCGGTGTGTTCACCGCCGGTGATTCGTGGATGCCGACCGAGAATCTGTTCCGCCGCGACTCCGACGGCGACTACTGGCTGGTCGACCGCACCGACACCGTCATGCTGACTCCGCGCGGGCCGGTGTTCACCCAGCCGATTGTCGACGTGCTCAACGACATCACCGCCGTCGATATGGAGGTCGCCTACGGGCTGCCAGTGGGGGATCGCACCCTCGCGGTCGCCGCGGTCAGTGTGCGTGGGGGTTTCCGGTTGGAGCCCAAGGACGTCACCGAGGCGTTGCAGGCGCTGGATTACCGGCAGCGACCCGACCTGGTGTACGTGGTGGACGAGATTCCGCGCAGCTCCTCCTACCGGCCGTCCACCCGTGCGGTGCAGGCGGCGGGGCGACCGCAGCCGGGGCCGGGCACCTGGTGGTACAACCGCGAGACCGAGTCCTACGATGTGCTGACCGACGCCGCGGCACGCGAACTACTCGGCTGAGCCGGGGCTGCCCGGGGTTGCTTCGCCCGGCCCCGGGCCTCAGACCGTGAAGGCTCGCACCGCGTCGACCACCCGCTCGATCTGAGCCGTCTCGAGCATCGGCCACAGCGGCAACCGGACGATGGTGGCGGAGAATTCGGCGCTGCGGGTGCACGGCACCGGCGTGCGGCCGTACTTCAACCCGGCGGGGCTGGAATCCAGCGGCACATAGTGGAACGGTGCGACGATGCCGCGCTCGGCCAGGTGACCGATCATGGCGTCGCGCGCGTCTTCGGTGGGTAACCGCAGGTAGAACAGGTGCGCGGTGTGCTCGCGATCGCCGGGCACCCGCATCACCCGGACGTCGTTGCGGCGCGCCCAGTCCGGCAGCGCCGCCGCGTAGGCATTCCACACGCGGTGCCTGCCGGCCTGGATGCGGTCGAACTCGGCCAGCTGCGCGTCCAGCACGGCGGCATTGAGTTCGCTGGGCAGATAACTGGATCCGATGTCCTGCCAGGAGTATTTGTCCACCTGCCCGCGCAGGAACCGGGCCCGGTCGGTGCCCTTCTCGCGGATGATCTCCGCGCGGCCCATCAGGATCTCATCCGAGAGCAGCAGCGCCCCGCCTTCGCCGCAGTGCACGTTCTTGGTGTCGTGGAAGCTCTGCGTGCCGAGGGTGCCGATGGTGCCGAGCGCGCGACCACGCCAGGTCCCGCCGAGACCGTGCGCGTTGTCTTCGATGATTTCCAGTCCGTGCTCGGCGGCGATCTCGAGCAGCGGCCCCATCTCCGCGGCGACCCCGCCGTAATGCATCACCAGCACCGCCTTGGTGCGGGCGGTGACGGCGTCGGCGACCGCGGCCGGGTCGATATTGCCGGTCTCGGGGTCGATATCGACGAACACGCAGGTCGCCCCGCGCAGGGCAATGGAGGTCGCGGCGGAGGTGAAGGCGAAGCTGGGGACGATCACCTCGTCGTCGGGGCCCAGTTCCAGCAGCAGCGCGCCCAATTCGAGGGCGTGCGTGCAGGAGGTGGTCAGCAGTGCGTGCGGGCTGCCGGTGATGGCTTTGATCTTGGCGGTCGCGGCCTTGGTGAACCGGCCGTCGCCGTGGCTGTGGTCGGAGTCCAGCACGGCGCGCACGTTTTCCAGTTCGACGGCCGCACGGTAGGGCCTGCTGAAGATGATGCGGTCGGCGTTCACGATGCGGCCCCCTCGCCGACCTCGGCGGTGACCTTCTCGCGGCGCGGCGGCGGCGAGGCGACGGTCAGATACAGCGGTTTGCCCACCAGGATATGCAGTGCCACACCGAGATATTCGGCGATCAAACCGAGCGAGAACAGCACCGCACCCGAGCACAACAGCAGCACGACAATGATCGAGGCCCAGCCCTCCGGATCATTGTTGTCGCTGGTCAAAGCCGTGTAGATGATGACGGCCGCGAGGATTCCGCCGGCCAGCGCGAGCGTGATGCCGAGCAGGCTGACCAACCGCAGCCCGCGGGTGCCGGTGCACAGCACCATCTTCCAGAACAGCGAGAACAGCCGCCGGTAGTTGTAACCGGATTCCTCGCGGCCCTCCGCGCGCAACGTCACCGGGACCGTCACCGTGGTGCCGACCACCCAGGTCAGCGCCACGTCGAGGTAGACGCCGTTGGCGGCGACGTCGGCGAGCTGCCTGCCGATATCGCCGCGGATCAGCCGGAAGCTTTCGAACCGGGTGGAATCGGGGAAGGCGAACACCGTCGCCAGCACGATCTTCGCGCCACGCGAGGTGAGGTTGCGCAGGAAGCCGTGCGGGCGGGTGTTGGTGGGTTTGGAATAGACGAGATCGGCGCGCCCGGCCATGGCGGCATCGAGAAACGCCGCGATGCAGGCCGGATCATGCTGGCCGTCCTCGTCCATGGTGACGATCCATTCGCCACGCGCGGCCGACATTCCGGCGATGGTGGCCGCGTCCTGACCGAAGTTGCGGCTCAGCCACACCACCCGCACCCGCGGGTAGTCGCGGCGCAGCTGTTCGAGGACGACGTCGGAGCGGTCGGGGCCGTGGTCGTGCACCAGCACGATGTCGTCGACGACGAAGCTGATGCCCTCCGGGGTGAGCGTCGGCCGCGACAGCAGATCGAGTTCGCGCACCAGCGCGGCGATCGTGTGCTCGCCCCGGTACACCGGCACCACCACCGACACCGAACGCACGGCGGCGCGGCCATTGGCCGAATCCGACTCCAGGGCCGGCACGGCGGTATCAGGACCTGACGCCGGCGGCTGCGAAGGAACCGGCTGGGAAGGAATCGGCATTGGCGAGATCGACTTTCGATGACGGTGCACGTGCCGGTACTCGTCACGGATGGGTGAGCCCGAGCCGCCGTGAACAATAACACGGGGTCGGGGCCGCGCCGCCGACCCGATTCGCCGGTGCGTCATCGGATTCGCGACCGGCCGAGGCCGGGCATGTATGGTCTGGAACTCGTGGTGGAAAGTCGAGCCGGTACCCGGTCGGACGTGTTCAGGTGGGGCATCATCACCGCGGCCGGCGTGGTCGTGGCCTATCTCGCGGTGCTCGCCGCCAACGCCAGGCATTTCTACACCGACGACACCGAATCCCAGTACGCCCCGCTGTGGGTGATGACCGGCCGCTACCTGCGCGAAGGCCGTTTCCCGGCGATGGTGCCCGAACACTGGCTGGCCGGTAACTACACCATCGAGGAAGCGGGGCTGCTCAATCCGCCGCAGCTGCTGATCGATCTGATCGCGCCCTCGGTGCCCGATATCGGGCTGTACGCCACCATAGTCAAGCTGATCTTCGCGGTGATCCTCGGACTCGGCGTCTACCGCGTCGCCCTGGTCTACGGCGCCGGGCCCGCCTGGGCCGCGGTGGCGGGCGTGTCGTTCCCGTTCACCGGATTCCTGCTGTTCTTCGACGCGGCCAGCTGGATGACCGCGTTCACCGGGACGGCCTGGTTGGTGCACGCCTGGGCGTCGGGGGTGCGGTACGCGCGCGGTCGCAGCGGCCCGATCCCGGTATTCGTATTCCTGTACCTGGCGATTTCGGTGCAGTACATCTTCCCCGCGGTCGAGGCGGGCGTGATGATCGCCGCGGTGATCATCGGCGAGGTGATCTATCAGCGGCGCTGGGCGCCGTCGCTGCGGCTCGCGCTGGTCGCGGGCAGTGCGGCGCTGGCCGGGCTGGCGACATATCTGCCCAGCCTGCTGACCGCCGACGTCACCTGGCGTGGCGCCGACGAGATCAAGAACGACCCCTTCCTCACGGTGCCGTGGTCGGAATCGCTGAACGCCAGCCTGCCCAGCACCCTGCCCGCGTTCACCTCGTGGTGGGGTTTCGTGCAACCGCTGCCGATGGTCTACATCGCCTGGTTCCTGATTCCGGCGCTGGCGTTCATCGACTGGCGTCGCGCGGCCGGTGCGGCCAGGGAACTGAGCGCCCTCGGCATGTTCACCGTCGCCGCGCTGCTGTGGACCGCGGGCCCGGGCACGATGGGACCGTTGCGCTGGCCGGCGCGGGTGCTGCCGATGGTGGCGCTCGGCTTGCTGCTGCTGGTGTGCGTGCTGCTGGGCCGATACGGCACCACCGCCGGATGGCGTCGGCGCGGTATCGGCGCCGGGCTGCTGATCGGGGTGCTGCTGCTGCGTTCGCTGGCGGCGGCGCCGTCGGAAGCGGTCTGGCATATCGTCTCCGCGCTCGGGATCGCCGCCCTCGGTACCGCCGTGGTGTGGCTGGGCCGCACCCGCGGCACCGCCCTGGCCTGCGCGCTCAGCATCGTCGCGGTCGCGCCCATCGCCTATCTCCAGGTGCGGGCCGCCCAGCCCACCCCGATGAGCTGGAACCTGCCCGCCGACCGCGACGAGGCGAAAGCCGCCTTCCCCGATTTCGGCGGCACCACCCTGCAACTGGGCGAACGCGGCCTGATCCAGCCCGGCCAGAACACCCTCGACGGCGCCTACGGTTCGCTGGTCTTCGGCAATTACGCCAAGGACCTGGAACTGACCTACGTCGGCGGCTACACCCCGAACGGGCACTTCTACTTCGGTGAACTGCTGTGCATGCGCTGGGACACCAGCGTCTGCCCGGACGCCTACCGCCGCGCCTTCGCCACCGAACCGGACACCGGGCGCACCATCGTCGACCTGATGAAGATCGACCGGGTCGTGTTACAGCGTGCCCTGTTCCCGGACGCGCGCTCGCAGCCCGCGCCCACCGGCTGGAAGTGGGTCGACTATCCCGGCCACGAGGACTACATCTGGGTGCTCGAACGCGAGAACGGGCCCGTGTCCACCGGGAACGGCCGCATCGCCCACACCGATGGTGTCACCGCCACATCGCTCGGCGAAACGGATCTGACCAGCCGGGTTCGGGTCGACTCGGCCGAGGGCGGCAAGGTCGTGTTCGCCCGCCTCGGCTGGCCCGGCTACCGCGCGAGCATCGACGGCCGCGACGTGCCGATCAGCGTCGTCGCGAAAACCTTCGTCGCGGTGCAGATCCCGCCGGGCACCCAGGGCGCGGAACTGGTGCTGAGCTGGCGTCCGCCGGGCTGGAAGATCGGCGGCGCGGCCATCGTGGCCGGGCTGCTCGGGCTCGCGGTGATGGAATGGGCGTACCTGCGTTCTCGTCGTCGGGATACCGGCGAACCGGCCGCGGACACGTCGGCGGAATCGGATGCGCCCGAACCCGAGCGACCCGATCTGGTGGAAGCCCGCCCGTGAGTGGCACCGGCCGTCCGGAGCCGAGCCCGCCGAGCATCGTCGATCTCGGCGCGGATGAGGATGTCGCGCGCGTGTCGGCCCCGGTGACCGAGTCCGGGGCCGACTCCGCCCTGGCTTCCGATGCCGAGTCGCACGCATTCGAGCTGTCCACGCCACCCGGCGCGAAGCATGCGTCTCAGGCGCCCGACCTCGACAGCGACTCCTCGGCAGCCGCCGACCCCGGCCCACTGCTGCGCCTGGTCCGCCGCCAGGAACTGGCCTTCGCCATCGTCGGCGGGTTCAACACCGTCCTCGGCATCGTGCTCACGGTGGCGTGGCTAGCGATTCTCGGCGACGGTGTTCCGCCGTCGGTGGCCGTCGTCGCCGCCTACTGCGTGAGTGTCGTGGTCGCGTTCGTGCTGCACCGGACGCTGGTCTTCCGGGTGCGCGGGCAGCTGCTGCGCGATTTCCTCGCCTTCGTCGCGGTCAATTCCGGTGGGCTGGTGATGAACGTGGTGCTGCTGGAGCTGGCCGTGACGGTGCTCGGTTTCCCGGAGAAACCGGCCGCCGTGGTGGTGATGGGATTCGTTGCGGTGGTGAGCTTCTTCGGCCACCGACATATCTCGTTCCGGCGGCGGGTAGGTTAGCCCTCATGCCGGAGGAAACCACCGTCGACCCGACCCTGCTCAGCCTGCTCGCCTGCCCGCAGGACAAGGGCCCGCTGCATCTGGTGCGCACGGACGAGGGCGCGAGCGTGCTCTACAACCCGCGCCTGCGCCGCGCCTACCCGATCGACAACGGCATCCCGGTGCTGCTCATCGACGAAGCCCGCGACGTCGACGACGCCGAACACGAGCGTTTAAGCGCTCAGTTCTCCGAATCCTGAACCTCGCCCGCACCGAGATCGCCGGTGAGGTAGTGCTGCACCGTCGGCCCGATGAGCGCCACCACCTGCGGTAGCGGCAGCGACGCCATCGGTTCCAGCAGCGCGATCTTGCGCGCCACCAGCAGCCCGACCATCTGCGAGGCCGCCAGATTCACCCGCAGCGTGCCGTCGTCTTCGGCTGTCGCGATGCGTGAGCGGATCCGTTCGAGCACCACCTCGAGCAGGAAGGTCCGGGTCAGCGACGGGCCGGTGCCGCCGAGGAAGCTGCGCACCATCGCCACCACCCCCGCGCCGGCGGGGGAATCCCACACCGACACCACCGCCCGGACGATCGTCTCGCCCAGCTGATCCAGCGGCGCCGCATCGATCGCCCGCAGCGTGATCTCCGGATCGATCGGCATCTCCACGACCTTCGCGAACAGTTGCTGCTTGGTCCCGAAGTAGTGATGCACCAGCGCGGGATCCACGCCGGCGTCGGCCGCGATCGCCCGGATCGAGGTCTTGCCGAAGCCGGCGTCGGCGAACCGCGCCCGCGCCGCATCGAGGATCGCCTCCTTCGCTCCGGACTGCCCAGGTCGTCGCCCGGTCCGGCCGGCCCGCGTGTCCGGCGATGCGACGCTGTCGTCGGCCGCGGCCGCGGCGCCGCTCACGGGGTGCGCCGCCGCAACGTCGCGGCCCCGAGAACCAGCGCCACCACCGCGAAACCGGCCACCACGGCCAGATCCCGCCACATCGCCGCGGTCGGTTCGGCATGCACCGACACCTGCTGCAAGGCGTCGACGGCGTAACTCAACGGCATCACATTGCTGATCACCTCCAGCCACTCGGGCAGCTGGTTGCGCGGCACCAACAGCCCGCACAAAAAGATCTGCGGGGCCACGACCACCGGCATGAACTGCACCGCTTGGAATTCGGTGCGGGCGAACGCACTGGCCAGTAGCCCGAGCGCGACACCGAGCACCGCGTCCAGGACCGCGATCAGCACCACCCAGCCCGGACTCCCGGCCGCGTTGAGCCCGAGCAGCCCGAACGACACCAGGCACGCCGTCACCGCCTGCGCCGCGGCCGCCGAGGAGAACGCGGTGCCGTAGCCGGCGAGCAGGTCGAGTTTGGACAGCGGGGTGGTGAGCAGCCGCTCCAGCGTGCCCGAGGTGCGTTCGCGCTGCATGGCGATCGCGGTGATCAGGAACATCACGATGAACGGCAGGATGCCGAGCATGCTGATGCCGACGCGGTCGAACAGCGTCGTGGTCTGGTTCGGCGCCTTCGGTGTGTCTTCGTAGATGAAGTACAGCAACGTCATCAGCAGGGCTGGGACGACCAGAATCATCGCCACCGTGCGATGGTCGTTGCGCAGCTGGCGCAGGATGCGACTGGTGGTCGCCAGATACGGACGCAGCGTCATCCGGCGGGCGGGGACGCGGTCGACGACGGTGCTCATGCTGACTGTCCCATCGTGATGAGGCTCAGGAAGGCCTGTTCGAGGTTCTGTTCGCCGGTGCGGCGACGCAATTCGTCGGGGCTGAGCTGGGCGAGCACCTTGCCCTCGCGCATGAGCAGTAGCTGATCGCAATGGTCGGCCTCGTCCATGACATGGCTGGACACCAGCAGGGTTTTTCCGCCGGCGGCGAGTTCACGGAACTGCTTCCACAGATCGACCCGCAGCACCGGGTCCAGCCCGACGGTCGGTTCGTCGAGCACGAGCAGTTCCGGCCCGGCCACCAGCGCGCAGGCCAGCGAGGCCCGGGTGCGCTGCCCGCCGGACAATTCGTCGCCGCGCTGGTGCTGGTAGTCCAGCAGGCCCACCGCGCCGAGCGCTTCGTCGATATCGCCGCGTTCGGCGCCGTAGAGCGCGGCGAAATACGCAACGTTCTCGCGCACGCTGATGTCGGAGTAGATGCTGGGGGACTGGGTCACGTATCCGATGCGCCTGCGCAGCGCCGCCGATCCGGCAGGCAGCCCCAGCGCCGTGATCTCGCCGGCGGCGACGATCTGGGTGCCGACGATGCAGCGCATCAGCGTGGTCTTCCCGCATCCGGACGGCCCGAGCAGGCCGGTGATGGATCCGCGCGGGATGGTCAGTGACACCTCGTGCAGCACTTCGCGTCCGCCACGGCGAACGGTGAGACCGTCCACGTCGACGGCGGGCGATGACGGGGTCTGCGACATGGCCGCCTCAATTCATCGAGTGTTGAATTCACTGTGTGATGAATTCTGCGCCGTCGAGCCGCAGAGCGCAATCAGGAACCGGAAAACGCTGGTCAATGCCCGTGAACAGGCGGCTTCCCCGCGACACCGCCGGGTTCCACGACCACGAACTGGCCCATCATCCCGGTGTCCTCATGCCAGAGCAGATGGCAGTGATACATGTACGGCATATCCGGATCGGCGGGCCCGTCGAAGCGCAGGGCCAGCCGCACCGAACCACCCGGCGGCACGAACACCGTGTCCTTCGGCCCCGACAGATCCACCGGTGGCGGCGACCCGTCGCGCTCGAGCACGCGGAACTGCACATCGTGGACGTGGAAGTTGTGCGGCATCCCGTCGACATTGCGGACCGTCCAGATCTCGGTGCTGCCGCGCGTCACCGCGAAATCGACGCGGTCCATCGCCATCGCCTGCCCGTTGATCGAACCGGAACTCAGCTCGAACGCACGCTCGGTCGCGCCGGCGACATCGGCGTGCTCGTGCCGCACCAGGGCCGCCGGCAGCGGTGGCGACGGCCGCAACACGGCGGCAGGCCGGAACTCCATGAGGTCGAAGGTGTCGTCGCCGCCGCTGAAACGCTGGGTCCAGAAACCCAGCCCGGCATCGAGCGGGTAACTCCGCAAAACGGTCGGCGTGCCCGGCTGGAACCGGACGACGATCTCGGCCCGCTCACCCGGCGACAGCCGGATCCGGTTCAGTTCGGCCGGGCGTTCCAGCAGACCGCCGTCGGTGCCGATGAGCGCGAACGCGCGATCGTCGGAGAAACCGAAGGTGTAGGTGCGTGCGGTGGAGGCGTTGAGCAGGCGAAGTCGCACCAGCTCGTCGCCGACCATGCGGTACGGGGCGAGTGAGCCGTTGACCATGGTCTGATTCCCGAGAAACCCCACGTCACGGAACATGGCGTGGCTGCCGTCGAATTCGTCGCCGCGGAATTTCACGTCTTGGACGATGATCGGCAGATCGTCCACTCCATAGGTCCGTGGCAGCCTGGCGGCGTCGGCCGCCGGGTCGTCGAGGATGAACATCCCGGCCAGCCCACGCCGCACATGGGATTCCGTTTCGCCGTGCGGATGCGGGTGGTACCACAGGGTCGCCGCCGGCTGATCGATCGTCCACTGCGGCGTCCACTGCGGCGTCCACTCCGCGCCGGACGCGACCATCTGATGCGGTCCACCGTCCATCGCCGCAGGTAGATGCATGCCGTGCCAATGCACCGTCGACGCATCCGGCAGCGTATTGCGCACCCGGACGCGCACGGTCTCACCGCGCGCCGCCCGCAGCGTGGGGCCGAGATAGTCGCCGTTGAAACCCCAGGTTTCGGTGAAGCGCCCCGGCCGGAACTCCGTGCGACCGGCCTGCATCCGCAGGTCGAACACCCGGGTACCGTCGGCCTCGACCCGGGAATGCGCCAACGGCGGAACCGGCAACTCGTCGGTGAAGTCCACGCTGCCCACCGTCGAGACATCCGCCCGCTGATACACGAGCGTCACGCCGACGCCGATGGCGAGCGCCACCACCAACAACGCCGGAACGACGATGATCATCAGACGGCGAACTGCTCTCGACCTGCGAAACATATTCTGACGCTAGGTATTACCGGCGTCCCGGCACATCGGGGACCGCCCCTGACAACGGCCCTGGAACCACCCTGACACCACCCCGACACCGGGTGCCTGGATGATGCGACGGCACCCGGCTGGGAGAATCCGAGGGGTGAGTGCCGAGGAACTTGCCGTCGAACCGCTGGCGGCCGCGCGCCGGGTGCTCGGCGCGACGCTGTGGTCGGGTCCGGTGGGCGTGCGCATCGTCGAGGTCGAGGCCTACGGGGGAGACCCGGCGGGACCGTGGCACGATCCGGCGGCGCACTCCGGGCGCGGCCGCACCCCGCGCAATGCCGTCATGTTCGGCCCACCCGGCGTGCTGTATGTCTATCTCAGCTACGGGATGCACACCTGCGTCAATGTCACCAGCGGCCCCGACGGTGTGGCCAGCGCCGTGCTGATCCGCTCCGGTGAGGTCGTCGCAGGTGAGGACGTGGCCCGCGCCCGCCGCGCCGCTGCCCGCAACGGGCACGACCTGGCGCGCGGGCCAGGCAATCTCGGCAGCGCACTCGGAATCACCTTGGACGACTACGGGACTCGACTGTTCGACCCCGAGTCCCCGATCCGGCTCGAGCTCGGCCCGGTGCTGGATCCGTCCGCGATCGCCGTCGGCCCGCGGGTCGGCGTGAGTCTGGCCGCCGACCGTCCGTGGCGGTTGTGGTTGCCGGGTTCCGCTGCCGTCTCGGCGTATCGGCGCAGTCCGCGAGCTCCCCGCGTGGAGCGCAGCGCCTGACTGCGTTTCGTCGGCGCGAATGCTGCCACGGGGTTGCTTCCGGACAACCGGTCTTCACCTGAGCTTTTCGGCTCTCCGCGGCTTCTGCGCGTGACCGGTGCCGGTGGTCGCGGAAAAATTCTCGGCGGGTGCGATGAATTCCGCGCGAGGGGTCCGTCTCTTCTGGTGAACGCGCTACCAACCCGGCGCGCACGACCCGAAGGAATCGACATGACCGCCAACATCGCCGCCCCCGCCGTCTCCTACCGTCCCGGCACCGTCCGCAACCGCGTCCTGTGGACCTTGCAGATCGTTCTCGGCCTGTTCTTCATCATCGCCTCCGGCGGCCCGAAGCTCGTGATGCCGCAGTCGCTGGTGGACAACGCACCGGAGAACCTGACCATCCCGATCGGGCTGCTGATCTTCATCGGCGTGGTCGAGGTCGCCGGCGGTATCGGGCTGATGGTGCCGAAGCTGAGCGCACTGGCCGCCGCGGGCCTGAGCGTGCTGACCGTGCTGGCCGCCGCCACCCAGGCCTTCGTCGCCGACGCCCCCGAGATGTCGATCTTCCCGCTGGTGCTGGCCGCGATCTTCGCCTGGATCGCCTACGAGCGCCGCGCCACCATCGCCGACCTGCGCAACGCACTCTCGCGATGACCCGACCCTGAGCACGACCGGCGATCGGTAACCACCGATCGCCGTGTCGTGCTTTCCGCGATCGATCACGTGTCGGGTTGGCGGTGATCGGTCCGGCGGCCATCTGGTCGCGACGCTGCCGGCGTCGTACCAGGTGGCCGTCGCCGTCTTGGGCCGGAGCACCTGTGGCCGGTCGCGCGATTTGCGCCGGGACCTGCGCATCGGCACGGGACCGCCGTACGGAAAGATGAGACGGCGTGAGCGGCCACATCATCGACGAACTGACCTGGCGCGGCTTGATCGCGCAGTCCACCGACCTCGACGCCCTGCGCGCCGCGCTGGCCGAGGGCCCGCAGAGCCTCTACGCCGGGTTCGACCCCACCGCGGCCAGCCTGCACGCCGGTCACCTGGTGCCGCTGCTGGCATTGAAGCGATTCCAGCGCGCGGGTCATCGGCCGATCGTGCTGGCCGGCGGCGCCACCGGCCTCATCGGCGACCCACGCGACGTGGGCGAGCGCACCATGAACTCCGCCGACACCGTCGCCGAATGGGCCGGCCGCATCCGCTCCCAGCTCGAACGCTTCGTCGACATCGACGATTCGCCGACCGGCGCGATGATCGTCAACAACATGGACTGGACCGGGCAGCTGTCGGCGGTGAACTTCCTGCGCGATATCGGCAAGCACTTCTCGGTCAACGTCATGCTCGCCCGCGACACCGTCAAACGCCGGCTCGACGGCGAAGGCATCTCCTACACCGAGTTCAGCTACATGCTGTTGCAGGCCAACGACTACCTACAGCTGCGCCGCAACCACGGCTGCGTGCTCCAGGTCGGCGGCTCGGATCAGTGGGGCAACATCATCGCGGGCGTCGAGCTCAACCGCCGCGTCGACGGCGCCCACGTGCACGCGCTCACCGTCCCGCTGGTGACCTCGGCCGACGGCAAGAAGTTCGGCAAGTCCACCGGTGGCGGCAGCCTGTGGCTCGACCCGGAGATGACCAGCCCGTACGCCTGGTACCAGTACTTCGTGAACACCGCCGACGCCGACGTCGTCCGGTACCTGCGCTGGTTCACCTTCCTCGACCGCGAGGAACTGGCCGAACTCGAGCAGGCCACCGCCGAACGCCCGCACGCCAGGGAGGCTCAGCGCCGCCTGGCCGCGGAGATGACCGACCTGGTGCACGGCCCCGAGCACACCCGCTCGGTGCAGCTGGCCAGCCAGGCCCTGTTCGGCCGTGCCGATCTGCGGGAGCTCGACGAGCCGACCCTCGCCGCGGCACTGCGTGAGGCCGCCGTCGACGGCACCGTCGCCGAGATCGCCCCCGGCCAGCCGGACACCATCGTCGACCTGCTGGTGGCCTCCGGGCTGTGCGAGAGCCGCGGCGCGGCCCGTCGCGCGGTGAACGAGGGCGGTGCCTCGGTGAACAACGAGCGCATCACCGACATCGATTGGGTCCCAGGAACCGGCGACTACCTGCACGATCGGTGGCTGGTGCTGCGCCGCGGCAAGCGCAACTTCGCCGGCGTCCTGCGGGCCGGCGGAAATTGATCTTGGTGGCCTGAGTCACATCCGTGTGATTCAGGCCGCTTTCAAGGCCTTCCGCACGCCCCTGACCTGCATGAACATCCCTCTGACGTGGCGATTTGACGTGATGTTCTCCGCCGCGTAACTTATTCAACGTCAGAGCGACACGGACACCGACCCGGAGCCCCGAGGGCCTGGGAAACGAGGTAGGACGAGGAGCGCCTGACGAAGCAGGTCCAGACGGTGTTTGACTCCGAGTCATGGACTGGCTAAGATAGAAAAGTTGCCTCACAGAAGCCCCAGTTAGAACCTGGAGCGGAAGTGTGTGCGCCTGTTCTTTGAGAACTCAATAGTGTGTCGATGAATGTCAGTGCCAATATTGATTATTGGTTCCGGCCCCTCATACCCCCGTGTGTTGTGGGTCGGACATTG
>NZ_VBUT01000003.1 GCF_005863245.1 Nocardia cyriacigeorgica
TGGCTTGCTGGCTTGCTGGCTTGCTGGCTTGCTGGCTTGCTGGCGCCGAATCATATCATGAGCGGCGGGGAACTGTTGGGGCTCAGCGTTTTTCGCCATGGGCTGGTCAGCGGTCATGGTGCGCTGACGCCGAGTTGTTCTGCCTCGCCTTCGATGGGCCGGTAGGTGCCGCGGATCTCGAGTTCGTTACGGCCCGCTCGCACGAAATTGTCGATCGCCGCCCGCAGGCCGGCAACCGAGGTCGTGTACTGCTCCTGAAAACGTCGGTCGACGCTGTCACGGTGACCGGGTCTGCTGTCGTGCTGAATTTCGGCAACAAGGTTGCGATGGTTCTTCGCCGCTTCCATGAGGGTTTCCACGGCAGCATTGACGCGCGCTGATCCGAGGAACGCGACCTGCTCGGCGTACTCGAGTACGCTGTGCCATTCTCGGTCCACGGCTTCGCTGTCGCGCGGCCAGACCGGGATGTTCGCCAGCGCGCGACTCGCTCCGGCCAATCGGGGATAAACAGCGAGCTTGTCGTCTCTGGACAGCCGTCGCCTCTCGGTACTCCTGCTCAGCATGGCGAGCAGGCTCGTCACGACAACGCCGAAGGCGGACCCGCCGAGCGCGATGATGCTTGTCCCCCACCAGGGCGCTGTAGATCCCACAAGATGTGTAACCTATCAAACCTCGATCGACGTGCCATTGTGGCGATGCGTCGTGGTCGGGGCGCGGCGAGGGGGCCAGCGGATTCTCACCGCGGGCGGGCGGTGTTGCCCGATGCCGCTCACCCGGCGGCGGAACGGGCGGCCGCGAGTTCGCGACGGATGGATTCGACGTCCGCGCTATCCCGGCCCCGCGTGATGCCGATCGCCTCGCGAGATCCGAGCCGGGCGACAGCACGTGGCGGGCTACTGTCGGGTGTGCGGTGTGCGTCCGCGGTGCGACAGGCAGGGGCGGCGGTTCTCGCCTTACTCGGCCGGCACGGTTTCCTCGGCGTTCGGTTCGACCTCGGCGGCGAAGTCGCGGATCAATGTCGCTACTTCGCCGGGGGTCTCGATATTCGGGGAGTGCCCGGCGGAATCGATGACGGCGAATGACGCCCCGGCGGCGACGTATCGGGCGCGGGTGCGGTCGACGTCGTAGAGCTGGTCCAGGGCTCCGTGGATCACCAGGGTGGGCAGGTCGAGTGTGCGTATCCGGACGTCGAGGGGCCGGCTGGTCAATGCCCGGCGGCGGTCGATCAGCGCGGCACGGGCGGTGCGCGCCGACATGTCGCGGAAGTCGCGGCGGCATTGGCCGAAGTCGGGCACCGCGGTGTCGAGGTCGAAACCGGGCGCGAATCCCTGGGCGAACATATATCGCAGGACCGCGTCCGGTGCGAATCGTTGCACCAGCCGCACGATCGGCTCCCACACCACCAGCTGTAGTCCGGCCGGGAGCCGGATGCCGTCGTAGTCGGGAGCCTGGTCGACGATGACGATTCCGCCGACCCGTTCGGACAGCTCGGCCAGGCCGAGCGCGGCGTCCGCGCCCCAGGAATGCCCGACGGCGATGACATCGTCGACGTCGAGATCATCGAGCACCGCGGCCAGCATCCGGCCCTGCGAAACCTGATCGAAACCGGAATCGCCTCCGGTGCAACCGAATCCGAGCAGATCGACGCGGATCACGCGATGGGTATCGGCGAGCAATGGCGTCACCGCATCCCACCAGTGCAGTGATCCTTCGAAACCGTGCAGCAGCAGCACCGGCCTGCCGTCGGCGGGGCCGTCCTGGCGAAGGTGGATGGTTCCGGCTGCGACGGTGCGGAACTCGCCGATCGGTCGCCTGGGTTCGGCTGGACTCACTGCTTTCTCCTGACATCGTTAGCGGTATCTGCCGGTTGCGAGGAAATCCGATGGTTGGGCGCGAGGCGCATTCGATGCGACACCGGGCCTCGGGTTGTCGATCGGCACGCCGGCGTTCCGAGCCCGCTCATGGGCCGACTTCGGCGGGCGGAAGCCAGATATCCGGCGCGACCGTGCCGATCGAGCGCCCGAGCGGGTCGAGGAGCCGGCCGAGCAGCTTCTCGTGGCGCAGGGTGATGGCGCGCTGGGCGATGTCGAGGGCGGGATGGGTGGTGGCGAGCTGGGTTTCCCAGCGCAGCACGTCGGCGATGCTGTGCAGGCCGGCTTGGACGATGAGGTTGTGTGCTCCGCTGACGGCGGCGCAGTTGCGGGTTTCCGGCAGCTGGATGAGGGCTTGACCGATGTCGGGGAGCTGGGCGGGCGGCACTCGCGCCCACAGGGTCACCGCCACCGGCCATCCGCCGAGCGGACGGGCGAAATCGCAACGAAACCGCAGGAGTCCGAGGCGCAGCAGCTGATCGAGGCGCCGTTTGACGGTGGCGGCGTTGGTGTCGAGGGCGGTGGCCAGCGACTGGAACGAGGCTCTGCCGTCACGCGCCAGCAGGGCCAGCAGTGCGCGGTCGGCCTGCGTGATCGCCGGCTGCGCGCGTCTGGCCGGTCGTGGCTCATCGCCCGCGGCGAGTTGGGCGCGCTGCCGGGGAGTGAGCGCGTCGATGCGCCAGCTGCCGCCCTCGGCGAACATGTGGGTGGCGATCCGGTGCCGCAGGGCGACCACGCCGGGGACGGCGGGCAGGACATCGAGCACATACTGCGACATGGCATGCAGATCCGGCATGGCCACCGTCGCCAGCAGGTCGTGATCGCCGCCGGAATGCTCGAGCGTCACGATGTGCGGGTGCCGGCTCAGCGTGCGTGCGACGGTGGCGGGACTGCCCGCGCAGTCGATCTCGAGGTAGGCGACGCAGATCTGGTCGAGCAGTCGCGGCCCCGGCGACATCGACACCCACGCCTCGCCCCGATCGGACAGGCGCTGCCAGCGGCGGGCGACGGTGACCGGATCGACGCCGAGCGCGCTGCCCAATTCCGTCCACGACGCGCGGGGCCGCAGTTGCAGGGCATGGATGAGCTCCAGATCGCTCTCACTCAGCAATCGGTACGAATCCTGCGTTCTGCTGTCCATCTAGACCTGATTCCTGCGATCTGAAACGTCGTCTTGCGGAGTATCGCACTGTTGTCGCGGGCACTGCGTGCTCGGCAGCGTATCGAACGGAAAGGAATCGCGACATGCGGCAGGCCTACGGCACCTATCAGAACGAGATCTACTTCGGCGGGCTCGGCGGCATCATGCCGGACTTCCCGATGACCTTCGCCGAATGGGAGGCCAAGGCGCAGGCGGTCCTGCCGCCCTCGCTGTCGTCCTATGTGGCGGGTGGTGCCGGCGACGAGCGCACTCAGCGAGCCAATGTCGAGGCCTTCGAGCGGTGGGGACTCGTGCCACGCATGTTCGTCGGCGCCAGCGAGCGCGATCTCTCGATCGAGCTGTTCGGAATGACTTGGGACGCACCGGTATTCATGGCACCCATCGGCGTGATCGGGCTGTGCGCGCAGGATGGGCACGGCGATCTCGCCACGGCGCGGGCCGCCGCTCGCACCGGCGTGCCGATGGTCGCCTCGACCCTGTCGGTCGACCCCATGGAACAGGTGGCCGCCGAACTCGGCGATACGCCCGGCCTGTTCCAGCTCTATACCCCGACCGATCGCGACCTGGCCGAGAGCCTGGTGCGCCGCGCCGAAGCGGCGGGCTTCCGGGGCATCGTGGTCACCCTCGACACCTGGATCACCGGTTGGCGCCCGCGCGACCTCTCGACCAGCAATTTCCCGCAGCTGCGTGGCCACTGCCTGACCAATTACACCTCCGATCCGGTCTTCCGCGCCTCGCTCGATCGCACGCCCGAAGAAGACCCGCGAGGCGCCGTGCTGCGCTGGGTCCAGGTCTTCGGCAATCCGCTCACCTGGGCGGACCTGCCGTGGTTGCGGTCGCTGACCGATCTGCCGTTGATCGTGAAGGGCATCTGCCACCCCGAGGACGTCCGCCGCGCCAAGGACGGCGGTGTCGACGGCATCTACTGCTCCAATCATGGTGGGCGCCAAGCCAATGGCGGGCTGCCCGCGCTCGATGTGCTGCCCGAGATCGTCGACGCCGCCGACGGGCTGCCCGTGCTGTTCGATTCGGGCGTGCGCAGCGGGGCCGACGTCATCAAGGCTCTCGCGCTCGGCGCGTCCGCTGTCGGCATCGGCCGCCCGTACGCCTATGGGCTCGCGCTGGGCGGGGAGGCCGGCATCGTGCATGTGCTGCGCAGCATCCTCGCCGAAGCTGATTTGATCATGGCCGTCGACGGATACCCGAGCCTGGCCCAGCTCACTCCCGAGGCCATGCGGCGCGTCTGATCACAACCGCCGGGCCCGGCGATCACCGCGGATCAGGGAGCGGTGTCGCCTCCCGGTCCGTCGGTCAGGATGCCGTGCAGCAGCACCTGTGTCAGGCCGGAGGCCAGGGCGTCGAGATCCTCGACATCGCGGACCGACAGCGCGAAGACCGCGGCGCCGACGATGACGTCGATGAGGATGTCCACGTCGAGTCCCGCGCGGACCTCGCCCCGCTGCGCGGCCGCTTCCATCCGGCGCGCGAGTTCGCCGCGAAACGATGCCAACTGGCCGGTGATCAGGGCATCGTGCAAGGCCGTGTCGGTCCGTACCTCGTTCATGAGTCCCGGCGCGGCCTCCCTGGCCGCGGGGTCGGCGAATACCGTCACCGCGCCGGTGATCAACCGGGTGATCTCGGTGGTGAAGTCATCGGATGGGTCCAGTTCCGGGAGGACGGACGGGTAGATGGTGTCGTTGACGATGTGGGCCTTGGACGGCCAGCGTCGATAGATGCTCGGCCGGCCGACGCCGGCGAGCTTGGCGATGGCGTCGATCGACGTGCCGTTGTATCCCCGTTCGACGAGAAGGCGCCGGGTTGCGTCCAGCACGGCGGAGTCGACCGCGGAATCGCGTTTGGAGCCGAGTCGATGTCCGTCTGTCCGTCGTTTCGTCACCGGTACCCCTTGCGTTGGACTGTGTTCGTCGTTACATTGTGTCACGACCCCGTCGTTACACTCTGTAACGGCAATTTGGGGTCTGCGGCACGGCGCTCACGTCGTGTCATCCGGGTACCGCCCGACCGCTGTCGCGAGCCGTGGAGTCACGCATGTCCGATGCCGCGCACACGCTCCGCCCGGTCGGTGCTTGCCCGGACCGTTGAGCCGAAGGGATCCTCATGGCACATCGCATCCACCAGCGCGCACGAACGTCCTGTTCCGTTTTCCTGGCAGGGGCGCTACTACTCGGCGGGTACGCCGGCGCGAGCGCCGAGCCGCTGATACCGGGTCTGGATACCGGATCAGCGAGTAGCTCAGGTAGTTCCGATGGCCCGCTCGTCCCCGAGGCGCCCCGGCTGAAATCGGTGGACAACTTCCGTGATGTCGGTGGTACCGGCGCCGGGTACGCGGCGGCGAATGGAAAGCGGGTGAATCGGGGGGTCGTTTATCGTTCCAATATCGTCGATCCGGACGACGCCGACCTGGCCACCCTGACATCGCTTGGCGTGCAGGTCGTTTACGATCTGCGAGGCCCGTCCGAGATCGAGAAGGCGCCCGATCGGCTGCCGCCCGGCGTCACCTATCGCAATATCCCCATCCTCGGTGGCAATATCGAGGAAGAAGCGTCCGGTCTGCGCACACCGGACGAAGCCCGTGCACTCGCACAGCGGGTGTATCGAACGTTCGTGACCGGCGCGTCCGAGCGAGCAGCGATCGGGCAGTTGCTCACCGAGTTGGCACACACCGACGGCCGCCAGATCTTCCACTGCGAAATGGGCAAGGATCGCACCGGCTGGGTATCGGCCACCCTGCTCGGACTGGCGGGCGTCTCGCGCGAGACGATCATGTCGGACTTCCTGCTGTCGAACGAATACGCGGCGGCATCGATCAAGGCACGCCGGGACGCGATCGTGGCCCGATACGGCGAAGAGGCGGCGAAGATCTTCGATCCGATCTTCGGAGTCGAAGCCGGATTCCTGGAAGCCGGACTGGCGCAAATGGATCAGTCCTACGGCTCGGTCGAGAAATATCTCACCGACGGCCTCGGGCTCAGCGACGACACCGTGTCGAAGCTGCGCGCCAAACTCGTGGATTGATCCGTGCCCGGTCGGCGCGGTCGCATACCGCGTCGGCCTGCCGATCATCTGATCCGAACGGTCTTCACCTGCAGTGAATTTCACGCCCGATACGCCACATCGCCCACCCGGCGCGGCGCACCCATCCGAGAGAAAGTCACCGACATGCTGACTCCCCAGGACGAGCTGCTCTGTCACCAACTGCCCACCACATTCGACCATGTCCTGCAAAGCGACCTGCGCTGGACCGAACGAGTGGTCATGTACGGATTCGACACCACCGGATCGGTGAGCGTCATGACCGGAATGGCGCGCTACCCCAACCGCAATGTCATCGACGCCTATGCCATGATCACCGTCGGCAACGAGAAGGCGCACGTCGTGCGGATGTCCCGCGAGATCGGCGGCCGCCACGATGGCCTCGGCGCCTGGCAGGTCGGGCCCTACCGCTATGAGGTTGTCGAACCGCTGCGCAAGGTACGCGCCACCCTCGATGACAACGACTCCGGTATCGCACTGCAACTCGACTTCGAGGGCGAATTCGCCGCCTACGAACAAGAACCCGCGTTCTTCCGCAGCCGTGGCCGGGTCCGCGAGGATGCCCGCCGGTACTACCAGAACGGCCGGATCAGCGGCTGGCTGGAGGCCGACGGCCGCCGATATGAGATCGATCCGGAGACCTGGTGGTTCGGTCGCGACCACTCCTGGGGCACCCGCCACGGCGGTGGCGGCGGCAGTCTCGGCGAGGGGGACAACCTGCAGCCCAGCGAGATCCCCGACGGCGTGCTCTACTACATGGGCATCTTCGAGTTCGATGACGAGCTGGTGCACTTCGCACAACGGGAGACCGCCGACGGACAACGCTGGCACTTCGAAGGCACTATTCTGCCGAAGCCGGACTCCGGCAATCCGGTCGTCGCGGTTGTCGACGTCGAGCACGCATTGACCTTCTGTGACGATTTCCGCATCGTCAGCGGCGGCTCCTTCATCGTCCGCGGCGCCGATGGGCGCAAGGCCGAGTACACGATCACGCCGTTATCGGACTTCTGGCCTGGTGTCGCCGGCTACGACACCTATCGCGGCTACGCCTCCGGCATGTGGCGGGGTGAGTCCTGGAGCGACCATTTCGTCGTCGACCTCACCGACACTACGGACCTGAAACAGGCGAGCATGCTCAGCGAGACGTTCTGCCGCGTCGAGACCGAGGGCAAGGTCGGCTACGGGCTGGTCGAGATGGTGTTCCTGGGTCGCAACGCCCTCTACGGATACGAAGGGTACTGATGACAGCCATGGCACGACCGGAGCCGGAAGGCATTCCGGCACTGCTCGAACCGATACTCCGGCAGCAGCTACCGGGCAGCGCCCAGGCACGCATCGGGCAATTCGCGCGCACCACCAGAGGATTCGCGACCGAGACCTATTTGTTCGAGGCCGACAGCGGCGACCGGACCGTTCCCCTCGTACTGCGCCGTCCACCGGAGGAGCCCCTGTTCCCGGACTACGATCTGCTGCGCCAGGTGCTCGTCATGCAGCGGTTGGCGGACACCGAGATCCCGGTCCCGGCGGTGGCTTGGCTCGATCGCGGCACCGCCGCCCTGGGTAGCCCGTATTTCGTGATGAGCCGTCTCGGCGGTGAGGCGCCCAGCGACTTCCCCTCCTACCATGTCGCGGGAAACTATTTCGAGGCGAGTCCCGCCGATCGTGCCCGCATGTGGTGGGGCTGTGTGGACACCATTGCCGCGATCCACCGACTGGATTGGCAGAAGCTGCGGCTGGATTTCCTCGGCTGCCCGGATCGTGGCACCGCCTCCACGCAACACCTGGTCGACTACCTGGACACGGCTCTGACGTGGGCGTGTGGCGGCCCACAGCCCGAAACCTACCGTCGCGCGATCGACCATCTGCGGGTGCACGCGTACGAACCCGAGCAGCTCACCCTGTGCTGGGGTGATGCTCGTATGTCGAATATCCTCTACGACACCGAGTATCGCGTTTCCGGCGTGCTCGACTGGGAGATCGCCTATCTGGGCAACCATGAAGCCGACCTGGCCTGGATGCTGTTTCTGGACTGGGCGTCCAGCGAGTACGAGGGCCACCCGCGGCTCACGGGAACACCCACACGCGAGGAGACCATCGCCTACTACGAGCAGCGCAGCGGCATGCGTGTGCACAACCTGCGCTACAACGAAATACTTGCCGCGGTGCTCCTGTCGATTCCGCTGCTGCGCATGGCCCATCGCGTGCGGTTGCCGCCGGAGATGGACATCACCGGCTTCTGCACCACCCGGATCGAACAGCTGCTGTCGTGAAGTAGTTGTCGCTCGGGCGAAGGTCTACCGGTGGCGCGATCTCACTCTGCGGTGCGATCCGTCGTCATACCAGGGGATTACGTCGAACGAGAATTACGCGCATAGCGTCGGGGTATCGACATCACCACCCGCACCAGAATCCACTCGAGGCGCGAACCGGGATCAGGGCTCCGGTTGATAAAGCGGCTGGCTCGAGCAGCGGTTGGCGGTGAGTTCCGTTCGACTCTCAGGAGAGCTATGACGACACCGGCGCTGATCCAGGAGACCTCCCCATCCTCATCGCGGCGCGGTGCCGGAGGCGACTACGGCCCGCTGCTGCGACGCATCTCCGAGGCCGGTCTGATGGACCGGCGTCCCGGCTACTACGTGGCGCGGCTCAGTCTCGTCGGGGTCGCCTTCGTGGCCGGGTGGGTGGTGTTCGTGCTGGTCGGAGACTCGTGGTGGACGATGGCGGTCGCGGGCTTCATGGCCGTGACGTTCGCTCAGGTAGCGCTCGTCATGCATGATGTCGCGCACCGGCAGGTCTTCCGGCTGCGCCGGCCGGCCGAAATCGTGGGCCGGGTCGTCGGCAATGCCGGGATCGGTTTGGGTTACGGCTGGTGGCAGGACAAGCACACCCGTCACCACGCCAACCCCAATCACGAGGAACTCGACCCGGATGTCGCACCCGACATTCTCGTCTGGTCGCAACGGCAGGCGCGGGCCAGCCGTGGTCTGCCGCGCCTCATCGGGCGGGCGCAGGCCTTCCTCTTCTTCCCACTGCTGATGCTGGAAGGCGTCAACCTGCACGTCGCGGGGCTGCGGGCACTGCGAAGCCGTTCGATCAAACACCGCGCTCTCGAGGGCGCCCTGCTCGTCGGCCACTTCGCCGCGTACCTGGCCGCTCTGTTCCTGGTCCTGCCCGTCGATAAGGCCTTGGCATTCTTCGCGGTCCATCAAGCACTGTTCGGCGTGTACATGGGCTGCATCTTCGCCCCGAACCATAAGGGCATGCCGACGTTGACCGGCGACGACCGCCCCGACTACCTGCGCCGCCAGGTCCTGACCTCACGAAACATCAAGGGCGGCACCCTGACCGACGTCGCCCTCGGCGGTCTGAACTATCAGATCGAACACCACCTGTTCCCCAGCATGCCGACTCCGAACCTGCGCCACGCCCAAGTCATCGTGCGTGATTACTGCGCGGAAATCGGCGTGCCGTATCACGAGACGGGGTTGATCGCGTCCTATCGTGAGGCGCTCAGGCATATGCATCACGTCGGTGCGCCGCTGCGGGGAGATCGTGAGACCGGGGCCGAACTCTGAGCTGAAGCCCGCCGCCGCGCTCAATGTTTCACCGAGCCTGCCGAGGGATGTTCCTCGCAGCCAGGCTGACCCGAGCACGGACGGCTTGTGCCACAAGACCTCCGGAGTAGGGGCCGGCGCCCGCTCCATGGCCTCCACCTCGATGAGAGCAGGTTTCGAGCCGACGTCGATTCCGATTGATGAGTTTCAGCAGTGCGTCGGCCGTATCCTGTGATCGTGGCGATCTGCCTCGACCACAGGAGAATCCGGCGATCGGACTGCAGTCCCACGCGAACTCGCCGAGCTGCTGCAGCATGGAACTGAGGATCGCTGAGGTGCGCCGCTATTCCGAACTATCCACTGGACCGCCGCATGGCGGGCCGGCTGGGCCACCGAACCCCACCGAGCTGAAGAAATCTCGGTAGGCGGGGAAGAAGTTACCTTTGCCCGTGGGGCCCGAATCGGTCACGGCCGTGCAGCCGGTGTATCGCGCATCTGACCAGAGGTGGATCTTCGAGCTCGTCCGGTTCCAATCGGACTTGGCCAAGTCATTCATACCGAAGACCGCGAGGTCTGGCGTGCTTCTTGTCAGCTTGATCATGTCGCCGGTGCCGTCGAGGCCCGAGAACATGCAGTAGTAGCCAGCAGGGCACCGGTCGTAGCCTTCCTCCGCCCGAGCCGGTGTTGCCGTGAAGAGCGCACCAGACACGCCTAATGCCATGACCGACAGGCTTGAAATAGTGCGACGCAGATGCATAGCTACTCCTTTGTCGGTAGAGCAGTCAGTATTGCCGCGGCGGCATCGTTGAGAGATTCGTAGCCATCGGCAACGTGGCTGGGTCGCTCGGGCTGATCAGGGTGAACTCAGACGTTCGGTCGGGGGTATGTGTGGCGAATCGAGACATAGCAGCGTAAGCACTACTCATGCTGAGCTGGAGCTGGTCGGACAGATATGGCGGCCAGCGCTCCCATGATCTTGGCAATGGAACGCCATGCTGATGGATGGGAGAGTGAAGGGTTCTCGCTACCCCTCAGAAGTACCGATGAGTTTGCGGTTCCCGGTCCGTCAAAGCTCGTGACACGATAGAAAGGACACCACCATGGCAGAGCTTGTCGTCGACTTCATCACCTCGCTCGACGGCTATGCATCGGGTCAGGGATGGCCCGGGTTCTGGGGGCTCGAGGGCCCGGAGTATCTCGCGTGGCTCGGCGAGCAGCCCAAGGTCACCTACCTGATGGGGGCGAACACCTACCGACTGATGTCCGGCTTCGCCGCCGGTCAGGTCCCGGATGGTCAAGACGAGTTCAGGCCCGAGGAAGAGGCGTCGGTCGATGAGCTCACGCAAGCCTCGAAGGTGGTGTTCTCCTCGTCGCTCGAGGAGCCGCTGACGTGGGCCAACTCCACGCTGATCCGCGACGACGCCGTTGAGACGGTCCGCGCCATGAAGGCGAACGGCTCGGGGATCCTCAGCACGATCGGCAGCCTCAGCCTGAGCCGATCCCTGCTTCGAGCCGGACTCGTCGACCGCTTCCGCGTCGTGATGTTCCCGGTGATCACCGGGGCGACGGGCGAGGAACGCATCTATGACGGCTATCCCGACGTCGCCCTCGAGATGACGGAGCACCGCACGTTCGACGGCCGCATTCAGTTGGTCGAGTACAAGCCCCGGGTGCTCGAGCACCCGCCGCTCGGCGGGCCTGCGTGAGGTCCGCGGGTCCGCCGGTCTGGAGCGTCCCAGGCCGGCGGACCCGTCGTCTGACCATGGGCTCTTGCGCTGTTCAGGAGGTTCAGTAGGTCGGCCAGTTACCCGGCGTCATGAGTTCGAGAAGATGCTCGTCGGGATCGCGGAAGTAGATGCTGCGTCCGCCACGCGCCCAGTTGGTCCGGCCTCCGATCGGGATGCCGTTCGCGCTCAGGTGAGCTTCCCATTCGGCCAATTCGTCCTCGGAGACGGCGAAGCACACATGCAGCCGACCACTGCCGTCGTGGGGCGGGATCTCACCGTTCGGCAGACCCGGTCCTGGCAGCACTTTCGGCTCGAGCGATCCGCCGCGGCGGAACAGCAGCAGCACATTGTCACCGCCGACGTCGAACGCGCACAACGGATCCGCGTCCAGAATCGGTTTCAGCTGCAGCACATCGGTATAGAACGTGCGGGCACGTTCGAGGTCGTCGACGTACAACGCGGACTCGATGATCCGGTCAAGTTTCGGCACGGTTCGCTTCCCTTCTCGGATATGGTGTCGGGAACCATCGTGCAACCTCGAGTCGACTCGAGGTCCACGGTTGCGTGCATCACACACGCACCGTCATCGCGGCCACCAGATCGTCGCCGCGATCACCAGCAGCGGTAGTCCTATCGCGATGGCGAAACCCACCATCACCAGGGCGCTCACCGTCCCACCTGCGCAAAAGCCCAGCGGGCGAAGCTGAGTCGTGGGACAACGGTTTCCACGTCGGCGAAGCCCATCACCGCGTTGAGTTCGAGCGGACTCAGGTGGTCGGGTGCCGGCAGGATCACCAGGTCGGCCCCGGCGTTGCGTGCTTGGTCGGCCACTCGGAGCACCGACCGTGTGTCCGGCCATACGAGGTGATATCCGAGGTGGCGCGAGAGGCGGTGGATTTGGGCGCGATCCCATTCGGGTGCGCGGCTGGTGTCGTAGTCGATCCAGCCGAATGCGATCGAATCGCTCATGGCGCGAAGTCGGCGTAGGCAGGCAAGACATTGGGAGTGGTCCGAAGTCCGACCGCTACTCGCTCCAACGTCGATATGTTGACCGAGTATTGATGCCGAAACAGCCGGACCGGAGCGTCCATATCCCGGTTATGTGCTGCTCGCCTGGGCAAAGGTGGTTGTACGCGCACACTGCCTCCTCAATACGTGTCATGGCAGGCACCCGGCGCCGGGGAAGTCCGCTCGAGTCAGGTACGTAATGTGCTGCCCAATCGGGTGGTTCGACCCGGCGCCAGGGCCGGTTCCAGCGTCATCGACCGGCAATCGCAATCCCAGGGACAGCAGTGATAGGGAACCGCTACTCTTCCGCTAGATCGCAGGGACAGGGGGAATCGAATGATCGTTGAGACTTGGACGAGGGTCGAAGTACGAGCTCTGCGCGACGCTGCACTCCGCATGACGCAGGAGCAGTTCGCCGAACAGATCGGGTGGTCGGTTGCCACCGTGCGAAAATGGGAACGTGCCACCGAATCGAGGCCGGTGCGCGCGCAACGTGCTGCCGACCTCGATAGTTGGCTCGCCAAACTGAGCCCGGAGCAGATGCGTCGGTTCGCGCTCGCCGTGTCGGCTCCGCGGGCCGTAGCCCCGCGACACTCGCCATCTGGAGGCGTAGAGGATGAGGCAGACGTGAATCGCCGCGAATTCAGCAAGGCCGCCGCGCTTACCGTCGCGACGTTTCCGCAGTGGACACCGTCCCGCATCGGAATGGCGGATGTGGACCGGCTCAACGCCTTCACGGCAGAACTGGAGGCCACTCAGCAGAGGGTCGGAGGGGCGGGGCTCTTGCCCACCGCTGTTGAGGCGCTGGAGCGCACTCGAGGTTTGTTGCACAGTTGTGTTTTCGACGATACGACCGGGAAAGCATGGATGTCCGCGGTCGGCGAGCTCGCCGTCCAAACTGGCTGGCTTGCCTACGATGCGGATCGCACGCAGCTTGCATGGCGTTGCTACTCCGACGCACTGTCGCTGGCCTTCACAGCTGACGATGATGATCTGACCGTTCACGCATGCATGAACGCTGCACTGCAAAGCATCACGCTGGCGCGAATCGGTCGAGTATCCCCGTCATACGCACTTGCGCTGACCCGCCGCGCCGGAGATCTGGTGCGGCGGCGGCCGGCGGGGCGAATACACGCGCTTATCGCTGCACGCGAGGCTGCGGCCCACGGGACAGCGTGTGACGCGGGTAGTGCAGCCCGGGCGATGTCGGTGGCTTGGCGGGAGATCGACAACGCAATCGACGACGAACCGGAGGACGAGTGCCCCACATGGCTGCGGTTCGTCAGCCATTCCGAGGTTCGGTTCCACGAGGCGAGGGCTTGCACCGATATCGGAAATCACGGCCGGGCGCTGAACCTGTTCGAAGTCGTAGCGGGCGAGCCTGCTAGCCCCAGCAATACTATGCACGCAGCAGCGTGGTGGTCGGCGTCGCTCGCTCGTACCGGTGATGTGCAGGCAGCGATCGAGGCGGGGGACCCAGTGCTCGGGGCGCTGGAAACATGGCTGGCTTCGCCGCGCGCACTCAAGGTGCTCGAGCCGGTGCGAGCCTCGGCTGACGCGGTTCCCGACGGCCAGGAGTTCCGGGTTCGCTACGACGCGCTTGTCACGACGAAAGGCGCAGCAGTTGAATGAATTCCGTCGGTTCGACCACTTGGGTGCCCGCGAGATCCGTGACACGGTGCAGGACGTATACGCGCGTGCATATGCGGAATCCATCGTGAGTGGCGACCCGTTCGAGTCACTGGAAGCGGCCATGCAGCGATTCGACGCCTACACGAGCCGCGCCGGATTCGATCTGGTGGTGCTGTACTCCGAGGGCGAGGCTGTCGGGCAGGCGTGGGGATGGCCGCTCAATGCGAGTTCCCGCTGGTGGAACGGTCTGCACCTCGACGACGAGGAGCCGGAGTTCACGACGGAGGACGGGACACGGACATTTGCGCTGTCGGAGATCATGGTGGTAGGTGAGCACACCGGACGAGGTCACGCGCGGGCCTTGCACGACGAGCTTCTGGGTGGTCGACGCGAGCAGCGAGCGACACTGCTGGTGGATCCGAGGAACGAGAACGCCTACGCGCGGTACCGGAAATGGGGCTGGTTCCGGGTCGGGGTGCTACGACCCGACTGGGAAGGGGCGCCCATATTCGACGTACTGATACGCGAGCTGGCGAGCTGATCGGATCGACGTAGCGCATGGCCCTCTTACCGTGTACCTGCTGGGCTGGGCATGCGCCCCGCAGTCCACCCGCCCTTTCGGTCCGGCACGCGCCCCTAGCTTGGCGTATCTGTGACCTGGATGAATCATGAAGTAAACGAACATGATTCGCTCTCCAGAGCTACAATAGCCCGGGCCGCGGCGCTCAGCTGACGACTGAGAACTAACCGTCATCTATAGGCAGGGGGACCATGAATTCCACACGACCAGCCTGGAATCCCGATGCTGGGGACCGTCGAGGTATCGGCTATGGGAATGGCACAGAGTGGGCTGCTGATGGTCAACCCGGCACTACTGCCGACGGCGGGCAGGGCAACCAAGGTCTCGTGCAAGAGGCGAAGGTTCCGATGTTCGGCGTCCGTGGACACGCAAAACAGCTGGCGCAGGAGCTCGCGCAGGCGCAGGCCGAAGTTCGTCGGTTACGCGACGAATTGAACCGGACAGGTAGCTTGGAAATCGCCGAGCTACAGCGGCTGCGCGACGAGTACGCCAGACAGGTCGCCGGTGAGCAAGCGCAACTGGACGAGCTTCGCAAACAAGTAGTTCAGACCCGGGAAGATCAGATCCTCCAAGAGATAGGCATCTACGAATTCCACCACCCGCTGTCGGACTCGGTAGTCTACCGCGACCAACTGCGGATACTGCGGGGGGAAATAAAGGCGTTGGCGCGAAGTGACGCTGGTGCGATCGAAGCCTCGACGACCTGGGCTGTCGAGGGGTCGGTTACCGAGGGTCGCAAGCTGGTCCGCGAATGCTCGAGGTTGATGCTTCGCGCCTACAACGTCGAGGCCGACAACCTCGTCCGTGGTCTCAAACCGTACAAGTTGCGCACGGCGCTGGAGCGGCTCGACAAGATCGCATTCACCATCGAACGTCTGGGCAAGACGATGAAGTTGCGCATTGCGCCCGCGTACCACCGGCTTCGCTATCGCGAACTGGAGATGACGGCGGCCCACCTCGAGCAAGTCGCGCAGCTTAAACAGCTCGAGCGCGAAGAGCGTGACCGCCAACGGGAAGAGCACAAGGCGCAGCAGGAGATGGCACGCGAGCGGACGAGAATCGACCGAGAGGAAAAGCGGTATCGCAGTGCACTCGCCGAATTCGAGCGCGCCGGGCAAGGAAGTGCATCCGAAGCGGACGAGGTGCGCGAAAAGCTGCGAGAACTAGAGTTCCGTCGGCAGCGGGTCGACTTCCAGACGGCGAACACGACTGCCGGTCACTTGTATATTCTCTCCAATATCGGTGCATTCCGAGAGGATATGATCCACATCGGCTTTACTCGACGGTTCGATCCGGAGGACCGCATCGACGATCTGAACAATACAGCGGTGCCTTTTCCCTTTGATGTTCACCTCAAGTTCTATGACGAAGACGCCGCCGGAATCGAAGCGGAACTGCATCGCCGACTTGCGCATAGGCGCGTAAACCGGGTCAATCTGCGACGCGAGTTCTTCTACGCCACACCCGCCGAGGTGCGTGATCTTCTGCAGGAGGTGGCGCCGGGCAAGGCCCTGGAGTTCGCTGAACTTGCCGAAGCCGTGGATTATCGTCGCAGCCTCGAAGCAGCTGAGAACACTTCACCGGAGTGATGGCGAGGTCATCGCGATGACGTTCGCAAGACCAGCCCATGCAGTTTCTCACGGGGACTCTGTGCTCGCTTGTGTCCGGCACGCTGCCACCAGTCCGCGGCCTCGTCGATCTGGCCCCGGTAACGCAGTCGAATGGCGAGGTTATGCATGGCATCGCGATGACCTGCATCGGCCGCGCGCCGATACCAGATGAGTGCCTCGTCGAAACGCTGAGTCTTGTCGAGCAGGATGGCGAGGTTGTACATCGAGTCGGTGCTACCAGCCTCCGCCGATGTGGACCACCAATGCTCGGCGTCGCGAAACTTTCGTGCGGCGAGTAATAGACCGGCAAGATTTCCCATAGCCTCGACGTTTCCCCGCTCCGCGGCCTCTCGGTACCAGTCGTGGGCGTCGCCGAGTTTTCGCTGGGTGTGCAGGAGGTTGGCGAGGTTGTTCATGGCGCCGGTATGTCCCTGCCTGGCGGCACGGCGCCACAAATCCTCGGCTTGGGCGAGTTGGTCTTGTTCTGCGAAGAGCTGGCCGCCATGAAACAGTGATTCGGAATCGGCGTCGGGACGGGCACGCGGATCGACCAGTGGTGGGGAATCGGATCCGGCTTCGGAAGTTCTATTACCTTGTGGCGCCCGATCGCTCGGTACGATGGCCCAACTCGCAGTGGATGGACTGCCGAGTACCGCCAGGAACCGGTCGCGCCTTTCTGCACTCAGGTCTTCGACAGCCGCTATCGGCGTGAAGGCTAGTGATGAATCTCCTTCTGGCAGCACATGATTGCTGAGCACGCCGATAATATGCCCGTCATGCACGATTGCCCCACCAGATGCGCCACGCCACTGACTCGAGAACCTCTGTGTCATATCTCCGGTCAGTTCAGCCAACCGGGACGCGGCAGCCGGCGGCGGTGTCAGGCACTTGAACGTGAGCTTCGAGTTATCTGCATCCTCTTTCAGGCCTCGTAGCAGGGTCGTTTCACCGGTCGGTACGTAGCCGTCGAGCTGGGCTCGCCCATTCTCTTTCCAGTTCGGGAATGCCAATACTCGGCACTCATCGAGTCTTGCCGCGTGCGAGGTGCGTATTCGCGCGTAGGATGCCCGCTCGATCGGATGGTATTCGTCGACCTTCAGTATCGCCAGATCGATATCCCGTCGACCTGTTCGTAGATGTACCCGTGCCGACGCATTTCGGCCATCGATCAGCACGCGATAGTTTTCACCCGCCGCGCAATGATCTGCCGTGAGCACATACTCGCCGTCAATGCGAAAGCCCGACCCCGTATGTGGTTCGCCATCCTTGAAGTAGGCGATCAAAACCGCGCGATCAACTGTCAGCACGCCTCCGGCGCCCCGCTATCGTGGATCGGTCGTATGAAGCGGCGAACTCTTGCGCACCGCGTCGATGTATACCTCGGTGGTCCGTTGCCCGTTCTCCGTGTACACGACCGGCTCGAGCGTCATCGTCACGGTCTGGGTGGCCACCGACTGCCTGGACACCTCCGCACCCGCATCGACCAGCCACCACTTGATTCCGCCGTGTGCCTTACCGGCCGACGTCACCGCAACTTGCAGTGTCAATTCAACCGCCGTTGGCTTGAAACGCACAGACTCCGACTGTGCACCCTCCCACGCGCGGGTCAACTCCGCGCGTAGCGCATCGATGGCTGCCGACAACGACACCCGCCCCGCCAGCGATTCTCCGGGCTCCTCGGACATTACTTCCCCTCACGCCGAATGGATCAGATTCCACCTGTACCTCGAAAGCATAAGGGATGCAAGGAGACCGCTTGCCGCACGCTCCAGGATCGTCAATGTGCCGACCGGCCGGATCGACCCGACGGGGCGCCCGCCGGCCTGAAGGCGGCGAAGCCGATTGATTTCTGCTGTGGCGATTCGGGTTCCGGGACCGTCGTCGATGAGGATGGTGACAGTGTCCCCGGCTTCTGCGGCGACGACTGCGTGTGCGATGACGATGGTCTCGCCCAGGTTTTTCGGAGATTGCAGCGATGGACCGCAGCCAGCGAAAGCGCATCGACTGGCGCTGAACGAGAGCGAGCCTTATATCGATCCCGATGCGCGCTGAGCCGCTGCTCGCAGTAGCGGCTCCGCCTTCGTTATCGCGGTGTGAACGACACTGCCCGGTTCGTAACGCCGCAAGATTTCACCCAGCCGCTCGTCCACCGTGAAATCCTCGCCGTTCGGGCCCGTCGACAGGTCGGACCACCACAGGAAATCTCCGGCCTTCTCGAGCCCGGCCACACCCGAGAGTCGGAACTCATCGAATACCCCCGCGTCCAGACCTCGCACTCCAGCCTCGACCTCCGCTGCCGTGTGAAACGCGACCAAATGGCACACGACCGGCGAGTAGCCGAGCGATCGCAGCAGCCTGGCACCATCGATCGGGTGAAACCCGAGTTCAGGATGACCGTAACCGACATCATGCAGGTAGGCAGCCGTAACCGCATCTCCACGTAGGTCGCCCGGCAGTAGCTTCGCTATGGACTGCATCCGGCGCCCCACCGCGACCGAGTGCGCCCGACGTGATTCAGTCAGCGGAGCCATTAGGTCTGCCACGGCGGGATTCACGGCCGCTATGGTACGCGCGGTACCTCGTAGAGGTGTCGGTTGAACCATGACCATCGCACTAAGTCAGTGTGAGCGCCCGGTACACGCCGACTACGGTTGCTGCGCCGACGATCTCTCCGCGGGCAATCATCTCGACCGCCTCGTCGAGCGGCACCCACCGAGTTGTCTCGGCTTCGTTGATATCCGGCTGGGTTTCGGTGAGTTCGGCACCGCTCGCGAGGTAGATCTCCTGGGGATGGTCCAAGGTCCCGATCGCAGGCTGAAAGGTCACCAGGTGTTCCATCGTGAGCGGACGCCAGCCCGTCTCCTCTTCGACCTCACGGGCAGCCGCCGCGGCGACATCTTCGGCATGGTCGACGTATCCATCCGGCAGCTCCCACACCCACTGGTCGATGATCCACCGGTGCCGATACATCAGCAGAACCTCGCGGTTGTCGTTGAGCACCAGGGTCATCGCGGACCGGGGCATCCGAGCCACGTACTGGGTGAACTCCACTCCATCGGGGAGGCGAATGTCTGCTGTCGACAGCCGGATATGTCGGTTCTCGTCGATCAGTTGCTCACCGAGGATCGTCCACTGGGTATCGCTCACGCTCTCGACGGTAGCGGCATCGGGGACTTGCATGGCCAGGTGACAGGGGTAATACAGCCTGACCGGTGGCTGTTGTGGTCATGATTTCGTCTGACCCGCTGTGTTGCCGGAGGACCAGGGTGGCAGCCGAAGGAGGTTGGTCTTCTCAATCGGCGGTAACCCATCGTCCAGGTGGCGTAGCCGGGTGTAGGTGGTGCGCATTGCCGCCTTGTCGGGAATGTGTTGGCCGCCCGCCGCACGCTCCAGGATCGTCAACGTGCCGACCAGGCGGATCGAGCCGACCGGCCGTCCGCCGGCCTGAAGGCGGCGAAGCCGATTGATTTCTGCTGTGGCGATTCGGGTTCCGGGACCGTCGTCGATGAGGATGGTGACAGTGTCCCCGGCTTCTGCGGCGACGACTGCGTGTGCGATGACCATGGTCTCGCCCAGGTCTTTCGGAGATTGCAGGCGTTGTTCCATGGATTGCCGGGTGATCCGGTGGACCGCGGCGGCGAGTTCGGGTGTCTCGTCGTCGGAGAGTACGTCGATCCATCCCGGTGTCAGCTTGCGCCAGACAGAAGCCGCGGTGTGGAATCGCGGGTCCTGCCTCGCTTTGCGAAAGATTTCGTCTTGCACTGTCTCCGGGGCGCTGAGACGCCCGAGTACGCCGATAAGCAGACGCTCCTTGTTGATGGAAAAGAAATTGAGCCCGGGGCCGGCGTCGATGATGGGCGGGTGGCTCACCTCGTCCTGTCCCCTTCGAGCGGTGGGCCGCCGGACGTGTCGTCTGGTGCGTCGAGCGCTTCATCCAGGGCTGACAGGTCCACGTCGGCATCAGGCAAGTCGGCGGCGTCGGCCCAGGGAGTAGCACGCTGAACCGGCTCGACACCTGCTTCGCGCAGCTCCTTGTGCGCGTCTTCCAATGTGATGCCGCGCAGAGTGGCAATTGCCTGTGCGGAAAGCACATCCTCCTCGTACGCCCTGATTGCGCGGGCGAGTAGCCGCTGGGGTGCCCTGCGCTGTTCGGAGTCGGCCTGCAGGGCGCGGTACTGGTCGCTCCATCCGTAGCGGACCGCCAATTGCGGCGCGGTCAACGTCATCCACTCATGTTTGGTGGCTTCGTCGATGTAACCGGCCTGGCGCAGAGCGATGGCTGCGATGGCCGGTGACACCAGGAACCGCTGGACGACCTCGGAGAGGGTGGATTGGGTTACCGACTCGCGGTCTCCGAGAAACTCGTGCACCCCGTCCACGGGTATGAGTAGGTGGCGGGCGAAGGCATCCGCACGAATTTCCACGGGAGATCGGTCACTCCAGTTGCCCGAATGACCATCAGCCCAGTCCGAGAACACGACGTGGCCGAGCTCGTGGGCCAGCGTGCTCCGCTGCCGCATCGGATTGCGGGTGCGCGCGACGCCGATGAATATGGCGTCTCGTACGGGATCTCGCACCGTCAGGCCGTGTTCGTCCGGGCCGACATCGAGGACGGCGACGTCGATCGCGGTGGCTTGTTCGATGATCGCGACAAGGTCGCCCAGTGGGTGTACGCCGAGGCGGTGTTCGCGGCGGAACCGCGCGGCGGCGTCGCGTCCTTCTGTCTCGTTGTTCACGGTTCCTACGCTGGGTCGACTGTTGCGGGGATGGCTTGGTCGTCGAGGTAGTCGTTCAATTCCACAAAATGCAGCAGTGCCTGCCGCATGCGTTCCATGTCGCAATCGTTCGTTGCTCGCGCCACGCATTGGATCCGGTCGGACACTGTTTCGGTCCCGGAGAGTTGGGCGACTGTGTGCCCGGTCGCCCAGGCGATTGCCACGATCTCCGGCATTTTCGCCTGCCTGTCCCCCGAGATGATCCGTGACAAGGTCGGCTGCGAGATCCCGGTCGCGTCCGCCAGGGCGCGCTGGCTGAGCCCCGCGGCAACCCGAGCGCGTTCGATCAGCGCACCGATATCGGTAGTCACCGCCATCACCTCTATCCGGTACTGAATCACAATCGGCTTTCGTGATTCAGTCTAGCGCGATGGGATGAATCCGGCCACGAAGGGCAGTTCATCGCCCGGGTTCGGTCTGCTCACCCGGCCAACGGTGTCGTTCCTGCAGAGTGCCTCCTCATCGCTGGTGATGGCAGGTACTCGGCTGCGGAGAGCATTACCGGAAGAGTCGTAATGTGTTGTCCAGTCGAAAGTTCGACCAACCGCCCGCACGACCGTGTGGCCACGTCTGAATCGAGGTCGGCGCGCACTTGGAGGCTTCAGTGAACTCACGTGAGGCAGTGACGTCCTGCTCACCTGATGTGGTGACGATCCGCGACATGTCACGCCCAGCGCGCCTGCACACCCACAGCGCCGTCTCCACGGCCCTGGCGCTGCACAGCGATCACGCGTTGCGCGAGCTCGTGGATACGGCCAGGCCGATCGGTGCCGGTATCGGCGGGAAGGCGGCGCTGTTGGAGGTCGCCGGAGTTCCGGTGTTCGTGAAGCGGGTGCCCCTCACCGACCTGGAACGGCAGCCGGGGCACGTCGGGTCCACCGCAAATTTGTTCGACCTGCCGCTGTTCTGCCAGTACGGCGTCGGGCTCATCGGTGCGCCGGGTTTCGGGGCTTGGCGCGAGTTGGCCGTGCACGTCATGACGACGAACTGGGTGCTCGCAGCCGAGTACGACGGCTTCCCGCAGATGTATCACTGGCGGGTGCTGCCGGACACGACTCCGCTGGCCGAGGAGCTAGCCGACATCGATCGCGCCGTCGCCTACTGGGACGGCCGACCTCAGGTTCGCCAACGGATCGAGGCCCTCCGGGACTCGTCGGCGAGTGTCGCGCTGTTCCTGGAGTACATCCCACAGAACCTCCACGTGTGGCTGAACAACCGGATCGAGGCGGGTGACGAGGCCGCCAACCAGGCCTGCGCCATGGTGGAGCGGGAACTGATTGCCGGTACCGCGTTCATGAACAGCCGCGGGCTACTGCATCTCGATGCTCATTTCGGGAACATCCTGACCGACGGTCGACGCCTCTACTTCGCTGATTACGGTCTCGCGCTCTCGTCCGAATTCGACCTCACGCCCGAGGAATCCGCATTCTTCGACCGGAACCAGAGCTACGACAGGTGCTACACCGTCACCTACCTGGTGCACTGGTTGATCACTGCCCTGTACGGGCTCCGGCGGGACGATCGGCATGCCCGCTCCGCGATGGTGCACGCTTTCGCGGCGGGCGAGCGGCCCGAAGGCATCAGCGAGGCGGCTGCCGCGGTCATCACTCGGCACGCGCCGATCGCCGCGTCGATGTCCGGGTTCATGGATGCGTTTCAGCAAGCGAGGGGGAGCACCCCGTATCCGGACGAGGAGATCCGCCGCATGCTGGGTTTGTAGGTGTGTGGTTCTCGCGATGTCCCGTAGTAGTGCCGGATAGCAGGACACGGCCGTCAGGTATCGCTACGACCAGCAAAGACGCGGGTCACGTCAGGACGCCAAATCCCACCATTGGGAACAATCCGACTGCACAATAACCTGATGCGAACCTATGTCCGCGCGTTCCCGGCGGCGATCGCCGGAGCGCTCGTGTTCTTCGCGCCTACTGTCGCGGCGGCTCCGGTGGCCGGCGGCTCGAATGATCAGGCTCCGTTTCCGGTGGCGCTGCAACCCGACGATATTCGGGCGCGGGGGGCGGCGTTGGCGGAGGGGAATACGGGGGTGGTCGTGTGGTCTCGGCAGGCGGATGTTCGGGTTCCGGTTGCCAGCCTTACCAAAGTCATGACGGCGGTGGTCGTGCTGGAGTCGGGGGATCTCGAGCGGCCGGTTACGGTGCCGCAATCGGCCATTGATGCGTCGGCGGCGCACGGTGGGAGTTCTGCGGGGCTGGTGGCGGGGGAGGTGCTCACCGCGCGCCAGTTGTTGTACGCGATGATGCTGCCTTCGGGCTGTGATGCCGCGTATGCGCTGGCGGAGGCGTTCGGGCCGGGGCGGGAGGCGTTCATCGGGAAGATGAACGCGACGGCGCGGCGGCTGGGGATGGGGAACAGTCATTTCACCGACCCGAGCGGGTTGCCGGTTCCCGACGACTTCGCCACCTATTCCACGCCGGCGGATATGGTGCGGCTCGGCCATCACGCCATGGGTAATCCGGTGTTCCGCGAGATTGTCGGCACGCGGGTCTTTCATCAGCCGGCGGGCCCGGCGACTCGCGCTCATGTCTGGGAGAACACCAACGACCTGTTGCACCGGTATCCGGGCACAACGGGGATCAAGACCGGATCGACGAACGCCGCAGGCACCTGCCTGCTGTTCGAGGCGCGCCGGGGTGCCCAGCGGCTGATCGGGGTGGTCCTGCACAGCTCCCCCTACGATCTCGACGCCGCCACCGCCGACGCCGAACGCATCATGAACTGGGGCTTCCTCCCCATCCTCAGCTCCCTCCCCATCCCCTGACCCGCCAACGAGTGGTACATGCTCGGCGTGTCGGCTGCGTCAGGTGCCACTCGCCGAGGTTTCACGGCGGGGGCTATTCACCAGCAATGATCAGGCATACATTCGAGGGGAGGTGCGCTGCCCAGTAGGTCGACCAGGCCGCTACGAAGGGAGCCTTCATGAGTACCGCTGCGGAGCGGGCCGCTCAGCTCGACCTTGTGGCTCGGCTGCATTCGTCCTATCCCGAACTGCCCGATGCGCCGCCGCCCGATCTGATCGATCACGCGCGTTTCCAGGCGTACATGAAGCCCGTGCACGACGTCGGTGGCGAGCCGGACACGCCGATGAAGTTCGAGAACAAGCAGTACGAGGTGTGGGAGCACAACACCTACGTGATCTGTGAGGTGCTCGCCTGGCGGGGGATCTGGCTGTCGGAGGAGCGGCGCCGGATGGGCAACGTGGACGTCGGGCGGGCCATCTATCTCGGGCTGCCGTATTACGGGCGCTGGCTGCTTGCGGTCGCGCGTGTACTGGTCGAGAAGCATCACATCGCGCTCGGTGAGTTGAGTGAGCGGATGGAGGAAGTTCGGGCGCGGTATGAGGGCGGGCTCGCCGGGAAGACGTTGGCGGCGCAGCCGAAATTCGAAGGTGACGGTGCGCAGGTGCCACGCAATCACCATCACATTCGCGCCGTCGGTAAGGGTGATCCGCAAGTGTTCGCCGGCCAGGCGGGTGAGCCCGGTTTCCGAGTCGGCGATGCGGTGACCGTGCGGGATATGCCCGCGCTGCTCTACACGCGCACACCGGAATACGTCCGCGGCGCTACCGGCGAGATAACCTCGGTCGCCTACGAAAGCCCGGCCGCCGAGGACGAGACGTGGGATCGGCCCGACGCGACACCCGAATGGTTCTACGTCGTTCGGTTCGACCTCGCAGAACTGTGGGACGGCTACACCGGTACGGCCAACGACACCTTGCAGACCGAACTGCCGGAACGCTGGCTGAAGCGCGCGGCATAACCGCCGGTGATCGGCCATGTGCCAGAAAGGGATTCCATGTCCGAACACGATCACGACCACGAACGCACGGTGGCGCCCATGGTGGACGAAGTCACCGACTTCGAAGT
Source organism: Nocardia cyriacigeorgica (assembly GCF_005863245.1). Lineage (GTDB taxonomy): Bacteria > Actinomycetota > Actinomycetes > Mycobacteriales > Mycobacteriaceae > Nocardia > Nocardia cyriacigeorgica_C. The sequence goes on from NZ_VBUT01000003.1 coordinate 24,855, forward strand.
GCTGGAGATCGCGTTACGCGAATTGTGTATCGAAAAGGGCATTTTCACCGCCGAGGAGCACCGCCGCTTCACCGAGTTCGCCGAACAGATCGGACCGACGCCTGCCGCGCATCTGGTCGCCCGCGCCTGGCTCGATCCCGATTTCAAGGCGCTCGCGCTCACCGAACCGATGACGGCCAGCAAGGAAGTCGGGGTGGACTGGCTCGAACCCACCGGCTTCGGAACACCAAGCGATTTCACGGCATTCGAGATCCTCGAAGACACCCCGACCCTGCACCACGTGATCGTCTGCGCCCTGTGCTCCTGCTATCCGCGACCCATCCTCGGCAATTCGCCCGAGTGGTACCGCACCCCGAACTATCGCCGCCGCTTGGTGCGCTGGCCGCGCCAGGTCCTCGCGGAGTTCGGGCTGTATCTGAGCGACGAGGTGGCCATCCGGGTGCAGGACTCCAACCAGAAGCACCGCTTCATGGTGATGCCGGTGCGCCCGGAAGGCACCGACGGCTGGGATGAGGACCAGCTCGCCGAGATCGTCACCCGCGATTGCCTGATCGGCGTCGCGCTGCCCAAGCCGGGCGTCACCAGCAATGTCATCACCGATACCCGGCCTGCGATCCATCCGGTCGACTGAGGGGAGACCCGAGCGTGAGTACGGCAGACGAGATCGCACCCTTGCGAAATATCGTGGCGCGCAACCAGGTATGGCCGCGCATGGCGGCGGAGTACGGCGTCACGAACCTGGTTCCCCCGTGGAAGACGAGCCTGGACGGCATGTGCGATGCCCTCGACCGCGCCGAGGGCACAGCGGCCGTGCCCGGCCTCGAGGAGCGCCGTGACGAGGAGGACCGGCTGACTTCGACCCTCTACGCCGACCTGCCCTACCCCGAGAACCAGCTCGTCGCGCTGGCGCACACCCTGGTCGCCCGTGGCGTCATCGACGAGGCGGAACTCCAGCAGCGCCTCGAAGCCGTCCGGGCCAGGCTCGAAGCCTGATCCGCCGGCGCCGCATCACTCGATCGACACCGGCGGACCGAACCTCACAGCGGCAGTAGGTGATGCTTGCGCGGGTACCGGATGACCTGCTTGTCGCGCAGCAGATGCAGCGCCTTGCGCAGCTCGAGCCGGGTGGCCGACGGCTCGATCACGGCGTCGATATAGCCGCGCTCGGCCGCGATCCACGGGGTCGCGATGGTCGCGTTGTAGAAATCGATCATCTGCTGCCGGACCGCGGCGCGCTGATCCTCGGGGGTGGCGTCGAGAATCTTGCGCTGGGTCAGGCCGACGGCACTCTCGGCGCCCATGACCGCGATGCGGGCGGTGGGCCAGGCCAGATACACATCGCAGCCGAGCGCCTTGGCACCCATCACGGCCCAGCCACCGCCGTACGCCTTGCGGACCACGACCGTCACCTTCGGGACGGTGGCCTCCACGTACGCGAACAGGAAGCGTCCGCCGCGCTTGATGACGCCCACCTTCTCCTGTTCCACACCGGGCAGGAAGCCGGGGGTGTCGACGACCAGCACCAGCGGGATCTCGAAGGCGTTGCAGATGTGGATGAAGTGCGAGGCCTTATCGCTGGCCTTGGCGTCGAGGGCGCCGGCGAGCACGGTCGGCTGATTGGCGACCACGCCGACCGGTCGCCCGTCGACGCGGGCGAAACCGGTGATGATGTTCTTGGTGGCGGCCGCGCCGATCTCGTGGAACTCGCCGTCGTCGAAGATTCGCACCAGCACGTCGTGCATGTCGTACACGGCGTTGTCGGAGTCGGGGACGAGTGTGTTCAGCGAGAGATCGGACTCGGTGACCTCCGGCTCCAGGCCCGGGTTCACGATCGGCGGCTGCTCGACCGCACTCGACGGCAGGTAGCTCAGGTAATTGCGGACCCACGCGAAGGCGGCGGCCTCGTCCTTGGCGATGTGGTGGATATTGCCGTAGGCGGCCTGGTTGTAGGCGCCGCCCAGCTCCTCCATGTCGACCTTTTCGCCGATGGCGTCCTCGATGATCTTGGGGCCGGTGACGAACATGTGCGCGCTCTCGGTGGCGACCACGACGTCGGTGCAGATCGGCTGGTACACCGCACCGGCCGCGCAGTTGCCGAGGATGAGCGAGACCATCGGCACCGCACCCGAGAGCGGTTCCATTTTGGTCGCCAGCTCGCCGTACCAGCGCAGCGAGGTGACGGCCTCTTGGACGCGCGCGCCGCCGGAGTCGTTGATGCCGATCAGCGGGCAGCCCATCTTGCCCGCCAGCTCCATGATCGCGGCGACCTTGCGGCCGAACATCTCGCCGATGGTGCCGCCGTACACCGTCTGATCATGGGAGAACACCGCGACCGGGCGGCCGTCGACCAGACCGCGTCCGGTGACCACGCCGTCGCCGTAGAGGGCGTTCTTGTCGTTGGGGTTGCGCACCAGGGCACCGAGCTCGACGAAGGTGCCCGGATCCAGCAGCATGTCGATGCGGTCGCGGGCCGACGGAATGCCCTTGCGCGCGCGCTTGGCGGCCCCCGCCTCGCCGGCCGGTTCCTGCGCGACCTCGAGCTTCTTACGCAGGTCGGCAAGTTTGTCGGCGGTAGTACTCATCGATAGTCATCCAGTTTTTTCAGCAGGAACACCGCACCGTGATCGGGGGCTTTGACACCGTACCCGGAGCCGACGCGCGCCGGGGTTCCCAGGCTTGTGAGCTCGCCGGGAGGCGGCCGCTGTCGACGTTCACCGTGCCAGTGCCCGAGTCAGAATACGGTGGACGAAGTCGGAGTCGGCGGGGGCGTTGTCGAGCAGCAGCGCCGTGCACAGCCCGTCCGTCGCGGCGACGACAGCCGCGATGGCCTCGGGATCGTCGGTGAGGGTGGCGGCGAGTTCGGCGACGTCGGTGCGCCAGCGCAGGGCGACGGGAGCGAGCGCGGGCCTGCGGGCGGCGAGGGTGGACAGTTCGCGTTCGGCCAGCGCCCATTCGCGGCCGGGACCCGCGGATTCGACGATCAGCTCGGCCAGCCCGCGCAGCTTGTCGCCCGGCCCGTCCATGATCTCGCGGATGCGCGCGGTGTAGGTGTCGGCGACGGTGGACAGCGCCGCGACGAGCAGGTCGTCGAGGGTGGCGAAATAGTAGGTGCTCAGGCTGGTGGTGATGCCCGCCTGTTTGGCGACCGTGCGGTGGGTGACGCCGGCGGCGCCGTCGCGGGTGATGACGGCGAGGGTGGCATCGATGATCTCGGCGCGCCGCCTACTGCCCCTGGCCCTGCGCCCGTCGACGGGCTCGCTCGCCTCGTTCATGCTCCCCTCCTGCGGGCTCCGGGCCGATCGGGCACAACACCTCGGCCGCCTCGTCGTCCTGATCATCGCCGAGCGGACGAAGCCGCCCCAATGTCGCCAGACAGACTACGGTCGCCGCCACGATGGCGACACCGGCGACGACGGCGGCGGCGTTCACGCCGCTGGTGAACACCTCCCGCGCCGTCTGCACCGTCTCGGCCGGCACCTGATCGGCGACCGACAAGGCGCCGGAGAGGCTGTCGGTGACGCGCTGTCCGACCGCGGGCGCGACGTCGGGCGGCGCGACCATGCGCGCGGTGTAGAGCGCGGTGGTGAGGGTGCCGAGCACCGCGACGCCGACGGCGAGGCCGAGTTCTTGCACGGTTTCCGACATCGCCGCGGCCGAACCGGATTGCGCCGCCGGAGTGACACCGACGACCATATCGGTGCCGAGGGCGGCGATCGCGCCGAGACCGAGGTAGACGAAGGCGAAGCCGGCGACCACCAGCACGGGATCGCCGGTGTCCGCGCCGGCCAGCATCGCGTATCCGATCGCCGACAGGCCGAGCGTGCTCGCCATGACCAGGCCGGGCCGAATCCGGCGGGCCAGTAGTGGCGCGCCGATCGCGGCGACGAACATCGCCAGCGCGGGCGGGCCCATCCACAGGCCCGCAGCGAACGGCGTCATGCCCTCGACGAACTGGAGGTACTGGGTGACCAGGTACATGGTTCCGCCGACGCCGATCAGTCCGATCAGCAGCACCGCCAGCGCAGCGGAGAAGGTCCGGTTCGCGAAGAGCGTGACGTCCAGCAGCGGAGCGGTCAGGCTCCGTTGACGACGCACGAAAGCAGCTCCGGCGACGACGCCGATGATCGCCAGGAGCACCGTGCTGAGGCCGGGCCGATGCGCGGCGGCGTGTTTGACCGCGTAGATCACCGGCACGATCGCGGCCAGTGACAGCGCGACGCTGACCGGATCGAGCGGGCCACCGTCGGGGTCGGCATGCTCGGGAAGCACCGCCGGTGCCAGGCCGAGCACGATGACGGCGACGGGAACGGCGGGCAGGAACGCCGCGCCCCACCAGAACGAATCCACGAGCGCGCCGCCGATCACCGGTCCGGCGGCCATGCCGAGGGCGAACATCGTCGCCCAGATCCCGATCGCGACCGCGCGCTGACGCGGATCGCGGAACAGGTTCGAAATCAGCGACAGGGTGGAGGGCATCAGCGTTGCCCCGGCGACCCCGAGCAGGCTGCGAGCGAGAATCAGCAGCCCGGCATTCGGAGCGAGGGCCGCGAACACCGACACCGCCGCGAAGGCCGTCATGCCGATCATCAACAGCCGCCGCCGGCCGATCCGGTCGCCGAGAGTGCCCATGGTGAGCAGGAATCCGGCGATGAAGAACCCGTAGGCGTCCATGATCCACAGCGTCTGTGTCGCTGAGGGATTCAGGGCTTCGGCCATGCTCGGCAGGGCCAGATACAGCACGGTGACATCGAGTCCGAGCAGCACTGTCGGTAGCGCGAGCACGGCAAGACCTGCCCACTCGCGGGCGCCAGCGCCCCTGGTGACGACCTCTGACACAGCACCCTCCGCGGTAGATGTTTGAACGATAGTACAAGTAGTACCATCGTTCAAATAGCTTGGCGAGGGTGAACGTGTGTCATTTTCGGACTCGGTGACTTTTTCGGTCTCGGAGAACTCATCTCATCTGTTCGCGTGAGGACATTCCGCGGCAACGGTGCTGTGCTGAACATTGTGGCAACCCGGGGAGCCGGGTCGACCATGACCACGATTGCTGACAGTAAGGGAAATGTCATGACTAGCACCAAGGTTCGCTCTGCCATAGCAGTAGCGGCGTGCGCGCCGTTGATCGCGATGGGCGCCGGGGTAGCAAGCGCGGCACCGGCCGCAGAGCCCGCTCCCGCACCAGTCGCACCGGTTCCGGTCGAAGTCCAGCCGGCCGTGCTGTCACCGTTCCTCACGATTCCCGGCGCACTGCTGACGTGCGGGATCGTGCTGATCACGGTGCCGATCCTCTTCCCGGTGTGTGTCGTCTGATCCGACCGATGCCAGGACCGAGGGGAAACGAGGGCACTCTCGTACTCCGTTCGGGAGTGCCCCCTGATCCTCGGCCGACCACCTTGGGAGAACCATGTTCGGCAAAATCCTTCTCGTGCTCGCGGCCGCCATCCTCGGCCTGGTGGGCACGACGATCGGGAGTGCCCAGGCGGCGCCCCCGGTAGTACTGGGCGGTGGGTCGGGCATCGTCTTCGACGACGGAGCGACCTGTTCGCTCGCCACTATCGGCTGGGACGACACCGGTCGCATGGTCGGCTTCACCGCAGGCCACTGCAACCAGCCAGGGGCCCGCGTCTCAGCCGAGGCGGACCAGGAAGCGGGACCGGTCGGCACCGTCGACTACGTCAACAAAGAACTCGACTACGCCGTGATCCGCTTCGACGCGGACAAGGTGATCCCGGTGAACCGGGTCGGCGCGACCACGATCACCGAGGTCGGTCTACCCGCGCAATTCCCGGCGATCGCGTGCAAACAGGGCCGCACGACCGGGCAGACGTGCGGACTGGTGTACGGGGATGTCTTCGATACCGCGACGTGGACGCTCACTCAGATCTGTGTGCTCGTCGGTGATTCCGGTGGGCCCGTGGTCGTCGGCACGACCTTGGTGGCCTTGGTCAACGGATATGTTTCGGTTCCGTGCCTCGGCCCGCATGTGGGTGTCAACTTCACCAGAATTCTCGACGACGTCGCCATGCGCGGCGGCGCGGGAACAGGCTTCCGGCCGGTGTGAACGGCCCGGAAACAACTACGCGGCAACAACTATCACTGCGCGGCGATAGCGCTTGCCAACAACAGGCGCACCAGCTCCGCCTGACGGTGCGTTCCGGTCTTGACGAAGATGTGCTGTAGGTGCGTGCGCGCGGTGAACAACGAGACCGAGAGCTGATCGGCGACGGCGGGCAAGCCGTCGCCGCGGATCACGCCCATGGCGACCAGCGTCTCGGCGTCGGTCAGCCCGTACAGATCGTGCAGCGCCCGCGGCTGCGGCTCCAGATCGTGATCGGGATCGACCACCAGCAGCAGGACCGCGCGCGGCCGGGGCGAGGCGTCGCCGGGGATCGCGTCCAGCGGGGTGACGCGGACGATGAGCGGCCGCCTGCCGGACGGCCGGGTGATCGCGATATTGCCGCTCGAACCTTCGGGGCCCGCGGCGTCGCGGATGAGCCGGCTCAACCGGGCCTGATTGGCCGAGGGGGTGGCGCGCAGCCGTCCCGAACTGTCGGCGGCGAGCCCGTCGCTGTCACCGGTGATGTCCATGGCCGCCGAGTTGGCGAAGATCACCGCGGCGTCGGCGGTGACGATCATGATCCCGTAGTGCGCCTTCTCCAGCGTCGCGAGGGCGACGGCGCGCTCACGCGTCAACTCGATCAACTTCGACTGGTTGCGCAGTGCCTGGCCGAGGTGGGGCACCAGGACTCGCAGCAGCGCGCGGCCGGCCGAATGCCGGGCGGCGTCGACCTGGCGCGGCATGGTCAGGCAGATCCAGGCGGGCGGCACGTCCCGGTCGAGCCGCGCCAGGAAACTGTTGGCCAGGCTGTTCGGATCACCGCGCCCGCCGTTGCCGCCGTCGGGCGGGGGCAGCACCTCATCGCTGGTGACGGGTGCGCCGCAGGGCAGCTGCTGGATCCGGTCGGCGACCCGGACGATGCGCTCATGGATCGCCGGTCCGAGCTCGGCTCCCGCGGCTTCGACGACGAACCCGCCGCCCGCCGGTTCCGGGATGACGAGCAGTCCGCGGGTGGCGCCGAAGGCAGCGGTGATCTCGCCGATCACGCTGTCCCATCGGTTCGGGTCGGCGCCGGCCTCGTAGATCGCGGCGACCAGATCCGAAAATCGTTGCAGTGTGATCGACGTCGTTGCTCCTCCGCGACCGGAGAAAGCGGTGACGGCGGCGGTCATACGGTCATCGCCACCGAAGTGGATTTCCGAGAACAAATTCTGAGGTCATAGTTGAAAACATCCCCGAATCACAACGATGAAACCCCCGAGGCGGCACGACGCCGGGCCACCACGATCGAAATCTACCAACTTCCAGAGTGATTCGGAGCAAGATCGACCGGGTATTCGTTATCATGCCGATAAAGAGATCAATTCGGACTCCTGGTCCGTAAAAGGCTGACGAAATTCTCTTGCGTATCAAAACGGACATTTGAGAAATATTGCGAAGAATGCACAGGATGCGACCCTGTGTTTTTCTGCGTCTGACGGGGGGGAATGCGGCTGTGCTGCTAATTCGGTGAACATTCGGCAGAGTCCGAGTGCCGCGATCAAGCGGCTGTGTTCGACCGCGGCAGTGCTCGACCCGCGTGCGACGATGCTCGAGTCCGACCGGCACCGACCCGTTCCCCACCGCTCGCCGGCCGCGATCCCCGACACGCCAGCGGCGCGTCGGCGACATCTCCACCAGCTCTGACAGCGTAAATTGGTTATCTTCGGTAACTTCCAGTCGATGTGGTGGGAGGTATGCGAGTGGCCGGGGTGGCACGATCAGCAGACGAACGGGTAGCCGGCGGATGGCTTCGCAGAGCCGTCGTCGTGGTCATTGCGGTGCTGGTGATGTCGTCGGTGGCGGCGGTCGCCGCTGCCGCACCGGTCCGCTCGCCCGCGCTACGGGCGCCGGCCGGCGGATTCGAAGAACTGTGGGTGCCGTCGAGCATGGGGCCGATCAAGGTCCAGGTGCAGGGGGCGGCGCGCGGTGGTAGTGCGGCGCTCTACGTCCTCGACGGGCTGCGGGCACCACACGATCACAGCCAATGGACCAGCGACACCGATGCGCTGCGGCAATTCGCCGGCGACAACGTCACGCTGGTGTTCCCGGTCGGCGGCCGGTCGAGCTTCTACACCGACTGGTACCGGCCCAGCCGCACCAACGGCCAGCAGATCACCTACAAATGGGAAACTTTCCTCACCCAGGAACTCCCCGCCTTCCTCGCCGGGTACGGCGTCTCGCGCACCAACAACGCCATCGTCGGCGCCTCGATGGGCGGCAACGCCGCGCTCATCCTGGCCGCCTACCACCGCGACCAGTTCCGTTTCGCCGGATCGTTCTCCGGCTTCATCAACCCGACGTTCCCGATGTGGAGCGAGGCGATGCGCGCCGCCATGTGGGACGAAGGACAGTTCAACCCGGACGACATGTGGGGCCCGCCGGGCGATCCGGCCTGGGCTCGCAACGACGCCACCGTGCAGGCCGGACGTCTGCGTGGCCTGCCGATCTACGTCACCAGCGGCAACGGCGTGCCCGGCGCACCGGACCTGCCGCACGGGGTGGGCAACACGGTGAACGCGATGGGCCTGGAAGTGCTCACCATGATCGCCGCGCAGATCTTCCGCGACCGCGCCAACGCCCTCGGCGTCCCGGCGCGCGTGGACATCGTCAACGGCACCCACCACTGGCCCTACTGGCAGCAGGCCCTCGCCAACGCCCGGCCGATGATCCTCGACGCGTTGGGCGCGCACTGAACCGCGCGGCGCGAAGGCGGCACGTTCGGTAGCTTCGTCCCGATGGGTGACTATTTCGAGCGCATCGTGGACGTCGAGGTGAGTGCCGACGAGGCCGGTGCCACGGCGACGCGGATGGTCGACTGGATGGTCTCGCGCGGGCTGTTGTCGCGGGAGACCTCCGGTGACGGCGTGTACAGCCTCGACGTCGACGAGGGGTATCTCCCCGGCCCGGACTGGCAGCAGGTCACTCGGGAATGGGGCGACGATTGGCAGCCGGGCCCGGTCGCCGTCGTCGTCGGACGCGAGGACCACCACGGTGGACAAGGCGAGATCGAGCCGGAGTCGGCCACCTGCCCGAACTGCGCCGCCACGACGGTGATCATCGATTACCCGCAGCGCTGGGAAGCCGACCCCGACGTATGGCGTCCCTTCGGTGCGGCCATCGACCAGTGGAAACGCACCGGCACCGGCACCGCTCGCTGCGGCCGCTGCGGTGTCTCGAGCGCCATCACCGAATGGTCGTGGCCGTCCGGTTTCGCCCTCGGCGCACTGGCTTTCGACTTCTGGGGCTGGCCGCCGCTGACCGACGACTTCGTCGCCGAGTTCGCCGCGCGGCTCGGCCACCGCGTCGACCACCACAGCGGCAAGTTCTGAGAGCGCTGTCGGACCGAAGGCATATCTTCTACCCATGGGTCGTTTCGGTGGGTTCCCGTTCGCCGGTCTGGATTTCTACGAAGATCTCGAGGCCGACAATTCGAAGACGTTCTGGGCCGCGCACAAGCAGGTCTACGAGGAATCCGTGAAGGCGCCGATGCTGGCGTTGATCGAGGAACTCGAGGCCGACTTCGGGACCGCGAAACTCTTCCGGCCCTACCGCGACGTGCGCTTCTCCAAGGACAAATCGCCGTACAAGACCCACCAGGGTGTGGTCGTCGGCGCCGCCCCCGGCGTCGGCTGGTACGTGCAGATCGGCGCGGCCGGCCTGTTCGTCGCCGCCGGGTACTACAGCGGATCGCCCGAACAGCTGGCCCGGCTACGCACCACCATCGACGACGACGTCCGAGGCGAGGAACTGGCCGCCATCCTCACCGAACTCGGCAACGCCGGATACGAGATCGGCGGCGAGCGCCTGAAGACCAAACCCAAGGGCTACCCCGCCGACCACCCACGCATCGAGCTGCTACGCCACAAAACACTCAGCACTCACCGCGACTTCGGCGCACCGGACTGGCTACCCACACCCCGCGCCGCCACGGAGATCCGCGCGGCGTGGGAGGCGCAGCGGCCGTTGGTGGAATGGCTCGCGGCCGTCATGAAATGAGGCTCGCGGTGGCGAGTTCGTCCAGCAGGCCCGGCCGCGACGGCGTCCAGCCCAGTTCCTCACGGGCCTTGGCGCTGGTGGCCACCTGGTCGAGCAGGAACGCTTCGACCATCACACCCCAGTTGTGCTGTGCCTCCGCGGGGTCCCAATCCTGCACGCGCGCATCGTGTTTATCCGCGACGACCCGCGCGGCCTCCTCGATCTGAACCGACTCGTCGAGCGTGCCCAGATACGCCGACCCGGCGGGCGCGGATTCCACTGCGAGCGCGTACAGCTCGCCCAGGTCGTCGGCGTGGATGACCGACCAGCGGTTGCTGCCGTCGCCGAAGTGGCGGACGACCGCGCCGTCGTCGTCGTGCTGTGGGCTCAGCAGCATCGGCACATAGCCGCGGCCGCCGCCGTAGACCAGGCCCGGACGGATGCGGATGGTGCGCACGTCGCGCGCGGACGCATCCTCGAGCAGCTTCTCGACCGCGGGCCGCCAGGAGACCACCAGCGGCGGGTCGAATGGTGACTCCTCGGTGATGACGGTATCGCCGCTGTTGCCGTGCAGCCACAGTCCGCTGGTGTAGGCGAGGGCCTTGCCGGTCCCGGCGAAAGCCTCGATGAGACCGGTGACGACGGTGGTGTCGAGCTCACCGGCCCGCTCGTCATTGCTGGACGCCGCGTGCACCGCGGCGTCCACCGACGCAGCCGCGGCGTTGAGCGCAGCGGGATCGAACAGGTCGGCCACCAGCGGCTCGACGCCGGCGGGCACCGGCCGGTCGGCCGCGGTGACGGTTCCGACCACGGTGTGACCGCGGCCGATCAGGGCCCGCGCCACCGCGCCGCCGATCGTGCCGGAGGCTCCGGTCACCAGAACTCGCATCGCACACTCCTTGTCCCCACGTTGTTTTCACGCGAAAGTTCCCGCCGCATCAATTTCTATCGGCGTTAGAAAATGACGATAGACTTGTCGGCGTGAGATTGTCTACCGTTGTTAGAAATCGTGGACGACCGAGGAGAACCAGTGCCGCGAGCGGGAAAGCGGATCAAGGGCACGGCGTGTGAGCGCGCCGAGGCGCGCGAGCGGCTGCGCGCCGAGCTACTGTCGGCGGCCCGCTCGATCGCCTCGGAAAACGGCGGATACGACAGCGTCACGGTGCGCTCGGTCGCCGATCGGGTGGGCTACACCGTGCCGATCGTCTACCAGTACTTCGCCAACAAGGGGGCGTTGTTGTTCGAGCTGGTCGATACTGGATTCGCCGAGCTGGCCACGCAATTGGGCTCGGCGCTGTGTCCGGACGCGCAGACCGAGCGGGGTGGACCGCTGGCGGCGGTGGCGGCGGCGTACTGGGATTTCGCGATGGCCGATCCCCACCTGTACCGGCTGATGCACACGTTGCCGGGGGTGGCCTTCGGTAGCGCCGAAACACCCGGCTCCGCGCGAACCTGCTTCGAAGTCCTGCGCACCGCCGTGACCGAAGAGGCGCCGCAGCTGCCCGCCATCACCTACGACGCCGACGCGGCGGCCGACCTGTTATGGGCCCACCTGCACGGCCTGGTCGGACTAGTGCTCGACGGTCGTATCAAGGGCGGACCCGAGCGCGGCCGGCACCTGCTGGATGACCTGACCGGACTGTTCGCCGCATCGGCCTCGAGCGATTGAATCGTCTGGCGCGGCGCGGCACCGGAACCCGGATCCGCACTGCTACAGCGGAATTCGCCTCACGGCCGTTGCGGACTCGGCCGGTGAGCCGAGTCCGCCGGTCGCGGGAGAGGGACCGCGCGATCAGCCGAGGCTGAAGGGCTGGCCCCACAGGCGCAGTTCGGAGCGGCCGGTCTTGGTGGTGACTTCGACGCCGACGAAGGCGCGGGCCTGGGCGTAGCCGGCGCAGCCGTCGAGGCCGAGGGTGGAATCGGCCCAGGTGACCGAGGCCTGCTGCTCCTTGAAGCTGTAGCCGCGCAGGTAGCTCTTCTCGCCGTAGGCGTCGGGGCCTTCGAGGTCGAGCAGCCAGAAGGTTTCGGCCTGGCCGGGGCCGAGGGTGAGGTTGGCGCCGGAGGTGACGCCGCCGCTGCCCTTGCCTTCCCAGGTGGTGGCGCCGTTGGCGCCGCCGGTTCCGGTGCCGCCGCTGATGTCGACCTGGCAGCCGACTACGTAGCCGGGGTAGATCTTGGAGTACTGGTGCGAGCCGTGGATCTGCACTTCGGCGCGCCCGGAGGCCCAGACATTGCGGTGCAGCGGTGTCGAGCCCATCGACGGGCTGATGTTGACCGACTCGTTGGTGAGCCGGATGGTGACGGCGGTGCCGTCGGGCAGGGTCTGGGTGATCTCACCGCCGGGCAGCGGAATGAAGGTGTCGGCGTTGGCGGCGCCGGTGGAGAACAGGCCGAGGGCGAGGGTGGCGGTCGCCGCGGCACCGGCCAGGCGGGCGGCGGCCTTCTTCAGGCTGGTCATGATGGGGTTGCCTTTCAGGGCTGTGATCGGTTGCGCGAGAACGGGTCAGCGGGTTCAGCCGATGCTGAACGGCTGGCCGTACAGGGTGGTCTTGGAGTAGTTCGTGCCGATGATCTCGACGACGGTGTAGGCGCGTGCCTGCGCGTATCCGCCGCAGCCCTGGATCTGGAGTTCGACGTCCTTGTAGCTGACGTGGTAGGTGCCCTTCTCGACGATGTCGAAGCCCTCGACGCCGACGAACTTCACCTCGCCGGGCCCGATCTTCACCCCGACCGTGCCGCTGGCGTTCACCCCGGTGGTGGTGATGCCGCCGGACACGCCCGCGGAGATGGCGTTGTCGGCGATGCTGACCTGGCAGCCGACGATGTAGCCGGTGTTGATTCTGGATGCGCCGTGGGTCGAGGAGTTGTTGGTGCCGGGCGCGCCGCTACCGCCGACGAAGGGCTTCGGATCGCCCTTGGGGGTGGCGGCGACGTCGGCGATCACGGTGCCGCTCACCCACGCGACGCGGCCCGCGCCGTTGGCCGCCATCGACGGCGAGATCAGCGCGCTCTCCGCGACCCGCTTGATGGTGACGTCCGGTCCGGCCTTCTCGCCGTCGGGCAGCGGAACGAAGGTGTCCGCGGTGGCCGTGCCGCTCGCGAGACCGAGAGCGGCCGTGGCCAGCGCGGAGGCAGCAAGGATTTTTCGCATCGTTGGGGGATTCCTCATCAGCAGGGGGTGAGTCGGAGGCGCTCGTAGGCAACTCTCGGCGACCGCGAGCGGGACTCGTATCGGACAGGGGGAAGACCTATCACGCCTGGGAACACCGAATGGACTCGTACACCGTAAAAATGAGGGAAGGGTCACAATCCTCACGTGAATCCTCGTGGTGTGCAGTGAAGTTCGCTAACGATAGAAGGTCGGCCGGATTCCGGCGGTGCGCCCCGGACGGGGCGGGGGACCGCTCGCCGATGTGGATCAGAGGGTGAATCAACGCCGCTCATAAGGCCTTTCGGTGCCGAAAGCGCGTTCCAGCGACTTCCCTGCAAAGGCCTTCTGTGTCATGGTGGTTCGAGTCGGCTGCGCGGCGATGGGGGCACGAGTAAACGCCTCGTTGCGGTGTCGAGGGGGTTCGGGCGGTCGCGTGGGGAGCCGAAGGAAGGCCGGGCAAATCCGATATGCATAGGTTAGGCTAACCTTTACAAACCTGTAGTTACCTTACCTAAACATCGTCCGACCTGCCGAAATCTGGAGAACGACACCCCGATGGACAGTGCCCTACCCGCACCGGAATGCGGTGCCCGTCGTGGAGCCGGCCGATGACCCACCTGCCGGCAGGCACGCGAGGATCGGTGCTCTCCTGGCGGTGGCCGGGGTGGCTGCTCGCGGTGGCCGCGCTGACCGTTGTCAGCGTGCTCAGCCTGCTCGTCGGAGCCAAAGCCATTCCGGTGCACGAGGTCTGGTCGGCGCTGTGGGGCGCGCAGAGTTCACCCGACGCGCTGATCGTTACCGACTACCGGCTGCCGCGCACGCTGCTCGGACTGCTCGCCGGGCTCGCACTCGGCGTCGCCGGCTGCCTGATGCAGGGGCTGACCCGCAATCCGCTGGCCGATCCCGGCCTGCTCGGGATCAACGCGGGTGCGGCCTTCGCCATCGCCATGGCGGTGGCGTTCCTCGGGGTCGAGCAGATCACCGCTTACGTCTGGTTCGGATTCGCCGGTGCGGCCGTCGTCTCGCTGGTGGTGTACCGCTTGGGCACCGCGGGCAGGCAGGGCGCCGATCCGGTGCGGCTCACCTTGGCCGGCGTCGCGGTGACCGCGGTGCTGTCGGGGATCACCAAGGGCCTGATCCTGGTGAACGCGAACGCTTTCGATCAGATGCGCGACTGGGATGCGGGTTCGCTCACCGGACGCGGCTATGACGTGATCGCCGGTGCCGCGCCGTTCATCCTGATCGGCCTGATCGCGGCGGTGGTGGCGGCCAGGTCGCTGAACGGGGTCGCGCTCGGTGACGACCTGGCCCGCGCGCTCGGCGTCCGCGTCGGCCGCACCCGGCTGCTGACCGTGCTGGCCTTGACCCTGCTGTGCGGAACGGCCACCGCGGCCGTCGGCCCGATCACCTTCGTCGGGCTGGCGGTGCCGCATGTGGCGCGCTGGATCGTCGGACCCGACCAACGCTGGATCGTCGCGTATTCGATGGTGCTCGCACCGATTCTGCTGATCGGAGCCGATGTGCTCGGCCGGGTGGTGTTGTGGCCGGACGAGGTGCCGGCCGGGCTGGTGGCGGCGTTCCTCGGTGCGCCCGCGCTGATCTGGCTGGCCCGGCGAGCCAGGGAGACGGCGACATGAGCGCACGGATCGACTTCGGCCGCGCGACGGTGCTGGTCCGCGCCAGGGCCGCCGGGTTCACCGCCATGATCGGCGTCCGGGCGGTGATCGTCTGCGTGGCGCTGGTGGCGGTGGCGCTGCTGGTCGCGGTGCTGGCCTTGGGCAGCGGTGACGCGCCGATTCCGCCGGACCGGGTGCTGCGCGCGATCTTCGTCGGCGATCAGCGGTTCGATCGGCTCGTGGTGTGGAAGTGGCGTTTTCCCCGGGTGTTGCTGGCGCTGGTGCTCGGCGCCGCGCTTGGGGTGAGCGGTGCGATCCTGCAATCGGTGACCAGGAATCCGCTGGGCAGCCCCGATATCGTCGGCTTCGGCACCGGCGCCTACACCGGCGCGCTGATCGTCATGCTGGTGCTCGGCGGCGGTGAGTTCCAGACCGCGGCCGGTGCGCTGGTGGGCGGGCTGGCCGCGGCGGTGGCGATTCAGCTGCTCGCGCTGCGGCACAACGTCAGCGGGTTCCGGTTGATCCTCGTCGGCATCGGGGTGAGCGCCATGCTGGCCTCGGTCAATGCCTGGCTGATCCTGCGCGCCGATCTGCTGTCGGCGATGGGCGCCGCCGCGTGGGGGATGGGGTCGTTGAGCGGGCTCACCTGGGCGCAGGTCATGCCCGCGATGGTGCTGCTGACGGTGCTGAGCCTGGCCGTGATTCCGCTGGCCGCGCGGCTGCGCATGCTGGAACTCGGTGACGACCTGGCCAGTGCCGTCGGTATCCCGGTACGGCGGACCAGGCTGCAGCTGATCTTTCTCAGCGTGGCGCTGACCGCCGTGGCCACGGCCGTCACTGGGCCGATCGCGTTCATCGCACTGGCCGCGCCGCAATTGGCGCGCAGGCTGGCGCGCACGCCGTCCACCGCGCTCGTCCCGGCCGCCGCGATGGGCGCATTGCTGCTGATCACCTCGGACTGGCTGGCGCAGCGGCTGTTCGCGCCGACCACCCTGCCGGTGGGCGTGGTCACCGTCTCTATCGGTGGGCTGTATCTGGCGTATGTGCTGGTCGCCGAGGCGAGAAGGAACTAGGGGAGCGACGATGAAGGACACATCAGACCAGGCTGCGTCGAGTCCGCCGCGGCTGCGCGCGGACGGGCTGCGGCTGGGATATCGCGGCCGCACGATCAGCGAGGATCTGTCCGCCGACATCCCGGACGGTTCGTTCACCGTGATCATCGGCCCGAATGCCTGCGGCAAGTCCACGCTGCTGCGAGCGCTGGCGCGATTGCTGACACCGGATTCCGGGACGGTGCTGTTGGACGGCAAAGCGATCAACAGCTATCCGGCCAAAGAGGTGGCGCGGCGGATCGGGCTGCTGCCGCAGACCTCCACCGCGCCCGACGGCATCCGAGTCGCCGACCTGGTCGCGCGCGGTCGGTATCCGCATCAGTCGCTGCTGCGGCAGTGGTCGCAGGCCGATGCGGAGGCGGTGGCCACCGCTATGGCGTCCACCGGGGTGACCGAGTTGTCGGCGCGCTCGGTCGACGAACTGTCCGGTGGACAGCGTCAGCGGGTGTGGATCGCCATGGTGCTGGCCCAGGACACCCGGGTGATTCTGCTCGATGAGCCCACCACCTATCTCGATATCGCACACCAGATCCAGCTGCTCGAGCTGTGCCGGACGCTGAACCGCGAATCCGGGCGGACCGTGGTCGCGGTGCTGCACGACCTCAATCACGCGTTCCGCTATGCCGACCATCTGATCGCCATGCGGGACGGACAGATCAGTGCCGCGGGCCCGCCGGGGGAGATCGTGACCGCCGAGCTGGTGCGTTCGGTATTCGATCTGGGTTGCCGGGTGATCGAGGATCCCGAAACCGGAGCGCCACTGGTCATCCCGCTGGCGGAGAACGCCGTCACGGTGCGCTGACGTAGCTCCACACCGTGAACTAAAGATAGGCTAACCTAAGCAAACTGCTCTGATGATCGTCGTGCCGGAGCGTTGTCCAGCACGCAAAAGCGTTGAGGGTGAAGGGAGTTGCCGGTGAAGGGCGAGGGCGGAGCGGCATTGCTGCCGCTGACCGGGCCGCAGCTGGGAATCTGGAACGCTCAGCGTTTCGATCCCGAATCCGGGCGTTACCTGGTCGGCGAGGTCCTCGAGATCACCGGTGCATCCCCGATCGACGTCGAGCTGCTGGCCGAGGCCATTCGGCGCACCGTCGACGAGGCCGAGAACATGCGCTTGCGCTTCTGTGAAACACCGGAGGGGCCACGACAATTCGTCAGCAGGGCACGCGCTGAGTTGCGTCCGACCATCGACCTGCGCGCCGTCGCCGACCCGCTCGGGCTGGCGCACGAAGCCGTCGCGGTGGAACGTCATCGGGCCGCCGAGCATTGCCGCGGGATGGTGGACCGGCAGCTCTACATCTACACCCTGATCCGCGTCACCGACTGCCAGGTCTGGTGCGTGCAGCTCTATCACCATCTGATCGTCGACGGCTACAGTGCTGCGCTGCTCTCCCGGCGGGTCGCCGCGCACTACACCGCGCTGCGACGCGGAAAGGACGCGCCGAAGCCGACATTCGGCACCATCGCGGACCTGGTTGCCGAGGAACGTTCCTACCGCGACAGCGATGCCTTCGCACAGGATCGGCAGTTCTGGCGTGATCAGCTCACGCCGTGGCCCGACCTGGACGGACGCGGTCGCCATGTCGGCGGTGCGGTCGAGCGCACGCTGCGCGCGGAGGCCGTCCTGTCCGCGCGGACGCTGGCGACGCTGCGCGACAGCGCCGAAAGCTACGGCATCACCTGGGCGGATGCGCTGGTGGCCTGCTATGCCGCATTCCTGAACCGGCAGCTCGGCACCTCCGACGTGGTGATCTCCATGCTGCTGATGGGCCGGGTCGGCCGCGCCGCGCTCACCACACCGGCGATGGCGGTCAATGTGCTGCCATTGCGGATCCGGGTGAACTCCGGCGATCGGCTGGGCGAGCTGGGGCCGCGCGTGGCGGAAACCTTGCGTGCGGTGCGCGCCCACCAGCGCTACAGCGGCGACGATCTGGCCCGCGACTTCCATGGCTTCGGGGCCGGTGAGCTGCTACACGGTGTCGGCATCAACCTCAAGGTCTTCGATTTCGCGCTCGATTTCGACGGCGCCAAGGGCGTGCTGCGCAATGTGGCCGGCGGGCCGCCGGAGGACCTCGGGCTGACGGTGACTCCGCTGTCCGATGGCACCGTGCTGCTCGGATTCGAATCCGATGCGCGAACCAACGATCCAGCGACCGTGCGCGCGCGGGTGGACGGATTGGTGCGGGTGATCGAGGCGTTCATCGGCAGCGATAAGCCGCCGGTCGGTGCGCTCGAGGTGGTCGATCGCGCCGCGCGCGGAGAGTTGCTCGCGGCCCGATCCGGACCCGCCGTGCCGTCACGTGTCGAAACGGTGCCGGAGGCTCTGGATGGGTTGGTCGCGCGGACGCCGGAGTGCGGTGTGCTCGCCGTCGACGGAAAAGAGTGGACGGCAGCGGAATTCGCCGCAGCGGTGAACCGGCTGGCCCGCTACCTTCGCGACAGGGGTGTGGGCTCGGAATCGGTGGTCGGTGTCGCGCTGCCGCGGACCGCGCGGTTCGTGGTGTCGATCTTCGCGATCTGGCGTGCCGGTGGGGTGTATCTGCCGCTCGATCCGGAGCATCCGGTGAGCCGGCTGCGGGCGACGCTCGAGGATGCGGCGCCGGTGCTGGTGCTCGGCACCGGCGAGCTTGCCGGGGAGTTGGGCGAGTGCGCCGTCGCGCTGGACGACCGCGAGGTCCGGGCCACGATCGACGTCCTCGACCCGGCGCCGTTGACCACCGTCGGACCCCGGCTCGACCAGGGCGCGTACCTGATCTACACCTCCGGCTCCACCGGACGGCCCAAGGGCGTGCTGGTGGACCATGGCGCCCTCGCGCACCTACTGGCTGCTCACCGCGGTGGCCTGTTCGCCGCACCCACCGCGGACAGGTCGCTGCGCGTCGCGCATACGACGTCGTTCGCCTTCGACGCCTCCCTCGATCCGCTGCTGTGGCTGCTGGATGGGCACTGTGTGCACCTGTACGACAGTGTGATCCGGCGTGACCCGGAGGCGTTGGTGCGGGCGTTCCGGCGCGACGGCATCGATATCGTCGACGGCACGCCCACGCTGGTCGCGGCTCTGCTCGAGCATGGACTCACCGACACCCGGCCACAACTGCTCGCGCTCGGTGGTGAGGCCTGCCCGCCGCAGCTGTGGCGGGAGCTGCAGCGGGCGAACATTCCGGCGATCAACCTGTACGGTCCGACCGAGGCGACGGTCGACGCCATCGCCACCACAGTGCGTGGGGCGGATCCGTACATCGGCGTTTCGCTGCCGGGGCTTCGGGTGTATCTGCTGGACAACGGTTTACAGGTGGTTCCCGACAATCGGATCGGCGAACTGTACCTAGCCGGTCCGCAGCTGGCCCGTGGCTACCGGGACCAGCCGGGGACCACCGCGCACCGTTTCGTCGCCGACCCGTACGGTCCGCCCGGAGCGCGGATGTACCGCACGGGCGACCGGGCGCGGTGGGTGCCGGGGCGGGGATACGAATACGCGGGCCGGGTCGATGCCCAGGTCAAGATCCGCGGGCACCGGGTCGAACTGGGTGAGGTCGAGGCGGCACTGAGCGGATTGGCGCAGGTGCGCGCGGCGGCCGCCGATATCCGGACCATCGGCGACCGGGCGACACTCGTCGGCTACGTCGTCGCCGAATCCGACGGCGCGGCCATCGATTCCACACGGCTGCGCAATCGCCTCGCGGATCTGGTCCCCGACCATATGGTGCCCGCGCGCATCGTCGTCCTCACCGAGCTGCCGATGACGGTGAACGGCAAGATCGATCGAGCCGCACTACCCGATCCGGCGTCCGAGTCGGCGGGACGGGCACCGTCGACGGAGGCCGAGCGTGCGCTCTGCGAGATCGTGTCGGCGGCGCTCGGCCACGACGGCGTGAGCGTGGACGACGACTTCTTCGGCGTGGGTGGGGACAGCATCACCGCCATCACCGTCAGCACCAGGTTGCGCGAGCGCGGGCTCGTGCTCGCGCCGCAGGATCTGCTGAGCCGCAGAGGATTCGGTGAACTGGCGCTGACCGCCGAGCAGGTCGCGGCGCGGGCGCCCGAGCGTTCGACGTCGCGGCGCGTCCTGGTCGAGCTGCCGCCATCCGAACTCGACGAGCTGACCGCGCGCTACGGCCCGATAGCCGACGTGCTGCCCCTGTCGCCGTTGCAGGAAGGCCTGCTCTACCACGCATTGCGCGACGGCGCCGACGACGTCTACACCATGACCGCGCGGTTCGATCTCGCCGGCCCATTGGACCCGGCCCAGCTGGCCGTCGCGGTACGGGCCATGCTGAACCGGCACCCGAACCTCGGTGCCGCCTTCTGCTACGAGTTCGACCAGCCGGTGCAGGTGGTGCCCGCATCGCCGCGGCTGGACTGGCGGGTGGAAGACCTGCGCGCGGACGCGGACCCTGAACTCCTGGCCGACGAACTCGAGCGCGATGCGGGCGCGACGCACTTCGACATCAGCGAGCCGCCGCTGCTGCGGATCCTCGTCCTCCGGCTGACCGATACCGCCTCCCGCCTGATCCTCACCGCCCACCACCTGCTCGCCGACGGCTGGTCGATCCCCATCATGCTGCGCGAGACGCTCGCGCTGTATCACGGCGACGAGCCTGCGCGCGGCGGATACTACGGCGATTACCTCGCCTGGCTGGCCGAACGGGATGCCGGTGCGGCGCTGGATCGATGGCGTGAGTATCTGCGCGGGGTGAAACGGCCTTCGCTCGTCGGCGGGGTCCCGAGCTCCGCCGCACCTGAGCGTGAATCCGGGTCGCAGCGCGCACGGACGATCGGAATGTCTGTTCCGTTGCCGGAGGCCGTGGCGGAGGCGCTGGAAGCGCTCGGCCGCGAACACGGCGTCACCATGAACACGCTCCTACAGGGTGCCTGGGCGGTGGTACTGGCCGAACATCTCGGGCACACCGACGTCGTCTTCGGCACCGTCATCTCCGGCCGTCCGGCCGAACTCGGCGGCGTGGAATCCACGGTCGGCCTGTTCAGCAATACCGTGCCCGCACGCTTGCGAATCGATGCCGGCCGTCCACTCCTCGATCAACTGCCCGAATTCCAGCGCACCGCACTCGAATTGCGGGAGATCGGCTTCCTCGGGCTCGCCACGGTGGAACGCGCCGTCGGACTCGGCCGGCTGTTCGACACCCTGGTCGTCTTCGAGAACTTCCCCAAGACCGGCCTGCACCAACCGGATTCGCATCAGCTGCGGGTGGCCGACGTCGCCGTGCACAGCCTCACGCACTACCCGATGACGGTGACGGCGCTGCCCGGCGACCGGTTCCGGCTGATGCTGCATCACGACCCGGCGACCGTGCCCGAAGCGCTGGCAGGCCACCTGGCTCAGCGGTTGGCCGATGTGCTGGCCGGGTTGGTCACCGATCCGGCGCACTCAGTCGCGGCGATGTGCTCCGGCACCGGTGTGGCCGCTGCCGAAACCACCGGTTCCACACTCGCCGACTGGGGCGTGGTCAGCATCGATCCGAACACTCCCGCCGTCACGCTCGAGGGCACGACTCTGACCTACGCCGACTTCGAGGCGCGGGCGAATCGCCTGGCGCGCTGGCTGATCGCCTACGGCATCGGCCCGGAAACGGTGGTCGCGGTGGCGATGGCGCGTGATCTCGATTCGGTCGTCGCCGCGCATGCGATCTGCCGGGCCGGTGGGGTGTATCTGCCGGTCGACGTCACCCAGCCGGCGCAGCGAGTGGATCTGATTTTCGCGACCGCCGAGCCGGCGCTGGTTCTCAGTACCTCGCGGACCGGGTTCGTGACGGACCGCGCGGTGGTCGTCGCCGTCGACGAGCTGGATACCAGCGCATTCGACGACGCTGCTCTCACCGATGACGACCGTCGCGCACCCCTGCGTCCGGACAACTCGGCCTACCTGCTGTTCACCTCCGGCTCCACCGGCGTGCCCAAGGGTGTGACGGTCTCGCACGCCGCCATCATCAACACCTTCGAATGGTTGCGGCGCCATCAGGGTGTCGGTGCGCACGACACCGTGCTGTACCGCACCCCGCCGACGTTCGACGCCTCGCTGCTCGAGCTGTTCCTGCCGCTGCTGGTGGGTGCGCGGATCGTGCTCACCCGCCCTGATGGTCACCGCGACCCCTACTATCAGGCGCAGCTGATGCGCGATGAGCGCGTGACGGTCTTGCAGATGACCACCTCGATGCTCACCGTGCTCGCCGAGGAAGCCGACCTGTCCGGCTATACCGACCTGCGGTGCGTGGTGACCGGCGGCGAGGCGCTGCCACCCGCCACCGCCCATCGCATGCGGGCGTTGACCGGCACACAGGTCTACAACCTGTACGGCCCCACCGAGGCCGCGGTCTGCATCACCTTCCACGAGACCACCGACGCCGACACGACGTCGGTGCCGATCGGCCGCCCCGCCGAACGCTCGGGTGTGCGCGTGCTCGACGACCGGCTGCGGCCCGTACCCGTCGGCGCGGTCGGCGAGCTCTACCTCACCGGCATCCAGTTGGCGCGCGGCTATTTCGCCCGCCCCGACCTGACCGCCGCCGCGTTCGTCGCGGACCCCGACGGCGCCGGCGAACGCATGTACCGCACCGGCGACCTGGTGAAATGGACCGCCGACGGCGAACTCGACTATGCGGGCCGCGCCGACAGCCAGGTGAAGCTGCGCGGGCAGCGCATCGAACTCGGCGAGATCGAATCGGCGCTGCTGGCCTGCGATGACGTCGCCCAAGCGGTGGTGCTGCTGCGCGAAGACCGGCCGGGCGATCAACGGCTGGTGGGGTACCTGATCGCCAAGGGCGGTGCGGTCATCGATACGGGCCGAGTACAGGAACAGGTGCGAAAGGCCCTGCCCGCGTATATGGTTCCCGCCGCGTTCGTCGTCCTCGACGAGATCCCGCGCACCACCAGCGAGAAGATCGACCGCAAGGCCCTGCCCGCGCCGGACGAGCAGCCGCCCGCTCAGGTCGCCGGTGCCGGGTCGCCGCGCGCCGACCAGACCCCCGAGCGTAAACGGACAGGCCCGAACGGTACGCCGGCCGACACGCGAGACGGTGGCGTTTTGTCGCTCGATCCGGCACCCAACGCAGGCGATCGGATCGAGCGTGCGGACGCTTGCGTCGGGGAGACGGCCTCGAGCGGCCAGCCTGGCTCGGGATCGCCCGACCTTGTGCGCACGGTGCTCGACGCGATGTCGGCAGTGCTGTCGTCCCCGGACCTCGGGCCCGACGATGATTTCTTCGCCGCCGGCGGCCATTCCCTGACAGCCGTGCGCCTGACCGGACGGCTACGACGAGCAGGCTTGGCAATGGTCCTCGACGATGTGTTCGCGGCCCCGACTGCCCGATCGCTTGCGCGAGCGATCACTGCCGCAGCGGGCTCGCCCAGCACCACCACCCCGTCATCGGCCCCGGGCATCGCGGCCGCGCATCCCACCACAGTCTTGCCGGACGCGGCGAGCGCCCTCGCGCGCGCAACCACGGCGCCGGCAGGCGCGCACACACCTGCGCAGGGGACAGCTACCAGCGCTCCGAACGAACGAGCCCTGTCGTTGAACGCGAGGACGTCGTCGCTGGAGACAGCGGTCGGCGCTGCGGGCACCACTTCCATATCGCGAGACCCGAGCACATCGGCGCGGGAAGTCGCGGCAACCACGTTGCCGGGCGCGCAGACACTCTCGCGGGAGGCGGTGTCCAGCACGCTGGAAGCGACTCCTGCCACACCAGCGCCGTCGGCCGCCACCTCGCCGAACTCCGCGGCCGACGCCCTCGCCATGTACGGCCGCCGCCTCGACCACGTCCTGGACCTACGTCCGGCGGGCTCGGCCGCACCGATCTTCTGCGTGCATCCAGTCGGCGGCACGGCGTGGCAGTTCGCGCCGCTGGCCCGGTTGTTGCGGGCGGACCGGCCGTTGGTCGGGTTGCAAGCACCGACCTTGAGCGGGCAGCACATCGGCGCCCGGACCCTCGACGAGCTGGCCGCGCGCTATCTGGAGACGGTGCGCCGGATCCAGCCGCACGGCCCGTACCGGCTGCTCGGGTACTCCCTCGGCGGCAATATCGTGCACGCGATCGCCGCGGCGCTGGAAGCGGCGGGGGAGGACATCGCGTTCGTCGGCCTGATCGACTCCCACCCGCTGGCGAACCTCGCCGAACAGGCCGGCCGCTCGCTGGCCGACCAGGCCGAGCTCGACCGGCTGCTGCCCGAATTGCCCGAGGACGCACCGGAACTCGCCGACGCCATCCGTGCCGCCGCGAGGTCGTTGCTCGTGCTGGTCCCCGCCTCGACCACACCGCGATACCGCGGTCCGATGGCCCTCTACGCCGCCGACCCGGGCGGCGACTCCGCCCGCACCGACGCCCAGCTCGCCGGATGGCGGGCCGCCGGGGCGCGGCTGGTGGTCCGGCGGCTGCCGTACTCGCACTTCGACATCGTCTCGCCGCAGGGCTGGGCCGAGGTCGCCGCGCTGCTCGACGCCGATCCGGCGTTGCGCCACTGAAACTTCCCCACCACGAGAAAGAAGAGAGCAACCCATCCATGTTCGTCATCCGATCGACCGCGCGGTTACGTGCCGCCGTCGCCCTGCTGATCCTCGCCCTCACCGCGCTCGTCGCGGGCTGTGGCGCCGACTCCGAGGCCACCGAATCCGCGGGCACCCGCGAGGTGCAGACCGAACGCGGCCCCGTCCAGGTGCCCGCTGATCCGCAGCGCATCGTCGTCCTCAACGGCGCGCTGGCCGGCTACCTCTACGACCTCGAGGCCCCGGTCGCGGCCGCCGACCCGCGGCTGCTCGGCGTCAACACCCGCACCGGCGGCTTCCCGGCCGCCTGGGCCGAGGACGCGAAAGCCCAAGGCACCGTGGAACTCCCGATCGGCGACAACATCAATCTGGAGTTCATCGCCAACCAGCGGCCCGATCTGATCATCGGCGGTGGTCAGGGCTTCCCGGCCCAGCAGTCCATCAACGCCTACGACCAGCTCTCGGCCATCGCGCCGACCGTGCTGGTGCCCGCGACCACCACCGACTGGGCCGATCAGCTGCGGCTGGTGGCCGAGGTGGTCGGCCGCCCCGACAAGGTCGACGGCCTGATCACCGCCTACCAGGACAAGGTGGCCAAGGTGAAGGAGTCGGTCAAGGCTCCGGCGGGCGCGGTCGCGTTCGTGCAGTCGGTGAAGAGCCAGGAGCCCACCCTGTTCCTGCCGTCGGCGGCGCTGCCCCGGCTGCTGGCCGAGGTCGGTTTCACCATCGACGACAAGGTCGCGGAGAAGGCGGGTAACCCGGCCAAGCCGGAGGCCGCCGACTGGTTCCACTTCAGCCCCGAGCTGCTGAGCACCGTCGTCGACGCGCCGGTGGTGTTCGTGGTGGCGTTGTCCGGTGGCCGCGACGCGGCGCAGCTGGCCGAGGATCCGCTGTACGCGCAGCTGCCCGCGTTCAAGTCCGGCAACGTCTTCGAGCTGCCCGCCTCCAGCGCGCGGCCCGATTACCGCAGTGTCATGGACACCCTCGACCTGATCGCGGAGCGCTTCAAGTGACAGCGGTCTCCGGACTGCTGATCGACATCTCGCCGTTGCGGACGAGCCGGCCCTTCCGGGCCGCGTTCGCCGCACGGCTGGTGTCGGTGCTCGGTATCGGACTGCTGATGGTGGCCCTGCCGGTGCAGGTCTATCAGCTGTCCGGTTCGACACTGCACGTCGCCGGAGTCACCACCGTGACGGCGATCGCGCTGTTCACCGGCAGCCTGGCCGGTGGCGTGATCGCCGACCGGTTCGATCGCCGCACCGTGATCCAGTGGTCGCGGACCGCCGCGGGCGCGGGGTTCCTCGCCTTGGGCGCCAATGCGCTGCTGCCGGATCCGCAGCTGGCCGTCATCTATGCCGCCGCCGCCCTGGACGGGGTGGCAGGCGGTGTCAGTGGCACCGCCATGATGGCGCTGGTGCCGGTGCTGGTCGGCCGGGAGAAGGTCGCCGCCGCCGGTGCGTTGACCGCGCTCACCTCCGATCTCGGCACCATGATCACCCCGGCGTTCGCCGGCCTTCTCATCGCGCAGACCGGCGTCGCCCCGGCGTTCTTCATCGCTGCGGGCGCCACCGCCGCGACCGTCGGTTTGATTCGCGCGATCGGCCCGGCGCCGCCACCGGCACGCGTCGCGCAACATCCGTTGCGGGAGCTGGCGATCGGGATCGGGTTCGCGATGAACCATCGCGTGATCCGTGCGGCCCTGTTGACCGGCCTGATCGCCATGCTGGTCAGCGGGCCATTGGTGCTGCTGCCGGCATTCGCCGATGTCGAACTGGGCGCCGGGCCGACGACCTTGGGCCTGCTCTACGCCGCGCCCGGCGCCGGCGCGGTGATCGGGTCGCTGACCAGCGGGTGGATCGGCCGCAGCCGCAACCCCGGCCGGGACCTGATCGCCGCCATGGCGGTCATGCCGCTCGGCGTCATCGCGGCCGGGCTGTCCCCGCACGCGGCCGGCGTGTTCCTCGGCCTGGCCGGTTTCGGTGTGGCGAGGGCGGTGAACATGGTGCTGCGCTACACCGTGCTCCAGCGACACGCGCCGGAGGAGCTGCGCGGGCGGATCTCGGGGCTGCTCATGGTGCAGGCCGTCACCGGAACCGCCATCGGGTCGATGGTGGCCGGCGTGGTGGGCCAATTGTTCGCACCCGCCGCGGCATTGGTGATCTACGGCGCGGCGGTGCTGGTGCTCACCGCGGTGACCGCCGCCCTGTCGAGACCGTTGTACGAGAAGAAGGAGCAGTAATGGTGGATCGCGCCGCCTATGCCGAACGCATCACCGAGGTGCTGGCGGGAGATCACGGCGAGAAGGTGGGCTATCCGATCGGGCTGTGCGAGGTCGAGGTCCTGCGCAGCGAACCGGTGGGCGCCGGACTGCTGCGCCTCACCTTCGGTGGTGCCGAGCTGGCCGGGTTCCACAGCTACGTGCCGGACGAACATGTGCGCCTGGTCTTTCCCGGCGACGACGGTGTGCTGCGGCTGCCGCGCCGCGACGGATTGTCGCTGGAATGGGGCAGTCCGCGCCCGGTGTCGCGGGAGTACACGGTGCGTCGCTACGACCGCGAAGCGCTGGAACTCGACATCGACTTCGCGCTGCACCCCGGCGGCCTCGCCTCGGACTGGGCACTGGCGGCGACACCGGGCACCCGCATCCACATCGCGGGCCCGCCGGGCGGCGTCGTCGTCCCGCGCGACTACGACAAATATCTGCTCGCCGGTGACATCACCGCGCTGCCCGCGATCGCGCGCTGGCTGGAGTGGTTGCCGCGCACCGCCTCCGGGTGGGTGTTCGTCGAGGTCACCGGCCCCGACCAGGAGATAGCGCTGGATGCCCCGCCGGGGGTGCGGGTGCGCTGGGTGCATCGCGGCGATCTCGCACCTGGCCACGGTGACGCCCTCGAACAGGCCGTGCGCACGGTGACCGTCCCGCCCGGCGAACGGGTGTACGTGTGGCTGGCCGCCGAGGCCGGTGTGTTGCGCCCGCTGCGGCGCTGGGTGCGCACCGACCTCGGCGTGGACCCGAAGGACTACCTGATCGCCGGCTACTGGAAGCGCGGCGTGGCCGATTTCGACCGAGAGGAATGAGCTTCATGAGCGACGAACAGACCATCCCCGCAGACCGGCGTTTCATCGTCGACGATATCGCCGCGGCACTCGGGGTGTCGGCCGATGAACTGGCGATCGACACCAATCTGCTGGACGCCGGGCTGGATTCGGTGCGGATCATGTCCCTGGTGGAGAAGTGGCGTGCCGCCGGGCACGAGCAGATCGACTTCGCCACCCTCGCCTCGGACCCGGTGCTCGGCTCCTGGCTGGACGCCCTGTCGTGAGCGGTGGCGCGGCACCGGCCGCGCCACCGGCTCGCTCATACGGTGTGCGTGCCCTCGGCCAGCAACTGCCGCAGTTCGCGGCGGCTGGTCTTGCCGACCCCGGTCTCCGGGAACTGCTCGACGATCACCACCGCGTCGGGCATCTTCCAGGCCGCCACGCCGCGCTCCCGGACGAAGGTGCGCACCGCGGTCAGCGTCGGCCGCTCGGCGTCGTCCATGGGCTGAACGAAGGCGCAGATACGTTGGCCGAGTACAGGATCCGGCGTGCCGATGATCACCGCGTCACGCACCGCGGGATGTTCGAGCAGGTGGGCCTCGAGTTCCTCGGCCGAGACCTTCTCCCCACCGCGATTGACCCAGTCGCCGGCGCGGCCCTTGACGACGATATTGCCGTCGGGTCGCACGCTCACCACGTCGCCGGTGCGGTACCAGCCGTCGGGAGTGAAGCTGCGGGCGTCGGCGTCCGGGTTGTCGTAGTAGCCGCGAATCGTATAGGGCCCCTGAGTGATCAGATTGCCGTCGGCGCCCGGCGGTACCGGGTTGCCGTCATCGTCGACGACGGCGATCCGGTCGTGCTCCGACATGGGGCGGCCCTGGGTGCCGATGACCACGTCCAGCGGGTCGTCGAGCCGGGTGTAGCAGACCAGGCCCTCGGCCATCCCGAACACCTGCTGCAAGGTGACGCCGAGCGCCGGGCCGATGCGCCGGGCCAGCTCCTCCTGACAGCGCGCACCACCCACCTGCACCACCCGCAAGCTGGACAGATCAGGCGTCGCGCCGGCCTCGGCCCGCTCCACCCACAGCCGCGCCAGCGGCGGCACCAGTCCGGTGATGGTGACGCCGAACCGTTCGATCGCGGCGAAAGCGGTGGCGGGCGTGGGATCGGGTGTCAGGGCGATGGTGCCCCCGGACCACAGCGCGCCGAGAATGCCCGGCGAGCTCATCGGGAAGTTGTGCGCCACCGGCAGCGTCGCCAAATACACGGTGTCGCTGTCGAGTTCGCAGATCTCGGCGCTGCGGCGCACGCTGTAGAGGTAGTCGTCGTGGGTGCGGGGGATGAGCTTCGGGATACCGGTGCTGCCGCCGGACAACTGGAGGAACGCCACATCGGACGGGTCCGGTGCGGGCAGCTCGACCGGTTCGTCCCGGAACTCGTCCAGTGCGCGCGCGTGTTCGGGAAGGGCCGCGCCGTCCTCGCCCACGATGAGCACATGCTCGACGGAGTCGACCTGCTCGCGGATCGAATCGGCCAGTGCCGCGTGGTCGAAACGCTGATGCTGCGCACAGGTGATGACGGCCTTCGCGGCGGCCGCCGTCGCGATCGGCGTCAACTCGGCCGCGCGGTGGGCGGGCAGGCAGAACACCGGCAGCGCGCCGAGCCGGAACAGCGCGAAGATCACCTCGACGAACTCGGCCCGATTGGGCAACTGCACCAGAACCCGGTCGCGGCAACCGATTCCGAGCCGGGCCAGGCCGGTGGCCAGGCTGCGGGAGCGATGGTCGAGTTCACGGTAGGTCCACCGGTGGGCGTCGTCGACGACGGCGAGCGCGTCGGGGGTCGCGGCGGCGCGGGCGGACAGCACATCACCGAAGGTCTCACCCGCCCACAGTTGCTGCGCGCGGTACCGGTGCGCGTCGGCCTCCGGCCATGGTGTGAAGCCGGGCAGGAGATCGGAAGGCATTGCGGGCCACCTCGTTTCAGTGATTCGGATCGTTCGGATGCCCCGCTCGGGAGACATCGCGAGCGGAAGCTCCCCATTCTTATCAGGTTAGGCTAACCTCATGTTCATGAACGTTTCGGGACAGCGCGTGGTCGTCGTCACCGGGGCCGCCGCCGGAATCGGCGCGGCAGTAGCGCAGCGGTTCGCACCGGAATCCCACGTCCTCGCCCTCTGGGACCGTGATCCGCGCGTCCACCAGGTCGCCGGCGACCTCGCCACTGCCGCAGCGTGTTCGGTGATCGCGACCGAAGTCGACCTGACCGACGCGAAGGCCGTCGACGCCGCGTTCGACGCGCTCGTCGCCGAGCACGGCGCCCCCGATGTGGTCGCGCACGCCGCGGGCGTCATGCGCGCGGGCAGCGCTCTGGAGATCACCGCGCAGGACTGGGACACCAGCCTGGCGGCCAATGCCACCGCCACCATGCTGGTCACCCAGCGCGCCGCGCGCGAGATGGTCGCGGCCGGAAGGGGTTCGATCGTGGTGGTGTCGTCCAACGCGGCCGCCACACCGCGCGTCGGGATGGCCGCCTACTGCGCCTCGAAGGCCGCCGCCACGGCCTTCACCCGCGCGCTCGCCCTCCAGGTCGCCCCGCACGGCGTCCGGGTGAACCTGGTCTCGCCGGGCTCCACCGATACCGCCATGCTGCGCGGGCTCTACGCCGACGACGATCGCCCGCTCGACGACACCGCCCGCGCCGCGCTGCTCGACGGCGACGCGCACGCCTACCGCCTCGGTATTCCCTTGCGCCGCATCGCCACCGCCGACGATATCGCCGCGGCGGTGCGTTTCCTCGCCTCCGCGGACGCCCGCCACATCACCATGCACGACCTGCGAGTCGACGGCGGCGCCACGCTCGACATGTGAAATCCCCGGGCCCAGCGCCCTGCCGTCAGCACTGATACGACCAACCGGAGAGATCTCATGCCCATACCCCCGATCGCGCCCTACGAGCTACCCACCGCGGACGAGATCGCACCGAACGAGGTGGCCTGGACCGTCACACCGGAGCGCAGCGCCCTGCTGATCCACGATATGCAGCAGTATTTCCTGTCCGCCTACGACGTCGAGCGGGATCCGGCCCGCACCCTGCTCGCCAATATCGCCCGGCTGCGCGATCGCTGCCACGAACTCGGCGTCCCGGTCGTCTACACCATGCAGCCGGGCAACCAGCACCCCTCGCGCCGCGGCATCCTTGCCGACTTCTGGGGCACCGGCATGTCGCAGGGCCCCGACACCGAGGTGGTGCCCGCATTGCGCCCGCATGCCGGCGATATCCAGGTCACCAAATGGCGGTATTCGGCCTTCCAGCGCACCGACCTGCGCGAGCTGCTCGCCTTCTACAACCGCGATCAGCTGATGATCACCGGCGTCTACACCCATATGGGCTGCATGCTCAGCGCCGCGGAGGCGTTCATGAGCGATGTGCGCCCGTTCCTGGCCCTGGATGCCACCGCCGATTTCAGCCGCGACGAACACCTCATGGCGTTGAACTACACCGCGCGCCGCTGCGGTGCCGTGCTGAGCACCGCTGATCTGCTCGAACAGCTCAGCGAGGTACCCGCCCGCGCCCGTTGAGCCGAGCCCGCCGCCGGGCCGCGCCGGTAGTATCGGGTCACACGGCCAGCGCCGGCCTCCCACCCCTCGGCCGGTGCAGCCACGGGAGAGCCGGTGATGAGCACACGCGAGATTCCCAGCTGGCGGCGGTTACCGGGCAGCGTACGGCTGCTGGTGATCACCGTGGCGATGCTCGTCGTGCTGCTGCTGGTCGTGCCGCGGCTGATCGGGGTCTATATCGGCTGGCTGTGGTTCGGCGAGGTGGGCTACCGCGAGGTCTGGCGCACCGTCCTGCTCACCCGGGTAGCGATGTTCGTGCTGATCGGGCTGTTCGTCGGCGGTGTGCTGTTCGCGGCGATGTGGCTGGCCTACCGCTACCGGCCGCTGCTCATCACCGACGACGAGCGTGAGGACTATCTGCTGCCCTATCGCAGCGTGCTGCTGCGCAAGCCGCTGTGGTTCGGGCTCGGCATCGGCGGCGCGCTCGGGCTGCTCTGCGGGCTGATCGGGCAGTCGCGCTGGACGACGGTGCAGCTGTTCCTGCACGGCGGGGCCTTCGGCATCGACGACCCCGAATTCGGGCACGACATCGGCTTCTTCGTCTTCGATCTGCCGTTCTACCGGCTGGTGGTGAGCTGGCTGTTCGCCACCGTCGTGCTCGCCTTCCTGGCCGCCCTCGCCGCGCATTATCTGCTCGGCGGCATCAGGCTGACCGGCAAGTTCCCCGGTCTCACCACGGCGGCCCGGGTGCAGCTCGCGGTGCTGGCCGGTTCGTTCATCCTGCTGAAGGCCGTCGCGTATTGGCTGGACCGGTACGCGCTGCTGTCGAGCCACAGCCGCGAACCCACCTTCGCCGGGGCCGGCTATACCGACATCAACGCGGTGCTGCCCGCCCGGCTGATCATGTTCGCCATCGCGATCATCTGCGCGGCCGCGGTGTTCTCCGCGGTGGTGGTGCGCGATCTGCGCATTCCGGCGATGGCGGCGGCGCTGCTGTTGCTGTCCTCGATTCTGTTGGGCGGGGTGTGGCCGCTGGCGGTCGAGCAGCTCTCGGTCCGGCCCAATGCCGCCGACAAGGAACGCGTCTACATCGAACGCAATATCGCCGCCACCCGGCAGGCCTACGGGATCGGCAGCGACCGGGTGGACTATCAGCCCTATCCGGGGATCGGGACCAAACCGCCGCCGCAGGTCCCGGCCGACGCCACCACCATCGCCAATGTGCGCCTGCTCGACCCGAACGTGCTCTCGCGCACCTTCACCCAGCAGCAGCAGCTGAAGAACTTCTACAGCTTCCCCGACAAGCTCGACCTCGACCGCTACCGCATCGACGGGCAGCTGCGCGATTACGTGGTCGCCGCCAGGGAGCTGACGCCGAGCGCGCTCAGCGCCAACCAGCGGCACTGGGTCAACCGGCACACCGTCTACACCCACGGCAACGGCTTCGTCGCCGCACCGGCCAACCGGGTCAATGCCGCGGTGCGTGACGCGGCCGGGGACGCGGAGAGCAGCAACAGCGGCTATCCCATCTACACCGTCAGCGATATCGCCAGCGCCGCGTCCGGGCAGCAGGTGATCCCGGTCGACCAGCCGCGCATCTATTTCGGCGAAGTGATCGCCGCGGCCGACCCGGATTACGCCATGGTCGGCGGTGGCACCGAACCCCGCGAATACGACACCGACACGACCAAGTACACCTACGACGGCGCGGGCGGCGTGCCGATCGGCAACTGGGTCAACCGGCTGGCGTTCGCGGTGAACTACGCCGAACGCAACATCATCTTCTCCGATGCCATCGACGCCGATTCCAAGATCATCTTCAACCGCGATCCCCGCCACCGGGTCGAACTCGTCGCGCCGTGGCTGACCACCGACAACGACCCCTATCCCGCGGTGGTCGACGGGCGGATCGTGTGGATCGTCGACGCCTACACCACCGTCGACGGGTATCCGTACGCCAAGCGCAGCTCGCTCGAGGCGCTGGCTCCCGGCAACGAGGCCGAGGGCGGGCCGTTCGACGAGATCTCCTATGTGCGCAACTCGATCAAGGCCACCGTCGACGCCTACGACGGCACGGTGACCCTCTATCAGGTCGATCGCGACGATCCGGTGCTGGCGGCGTGGATGAACGTCTTCCCCGGGACCGTGGAACCTCCGGAGGCGGTCAGCGAAGAACTGCGCGCCCACTTCCGGTATCCGGAGGACCTGTTCTCCATCCAGCGCGAGATGCTGGCCAAGTATCACGTGGACGAACCGCGAGAGTTCTTCACCACCAACGCGTTCTGGTCGGTGCCCAGCGATCCGACCGTCGAGACCAACCCGCACCAGCCGCCGTTCTACGTGCTGATGGGCGATCCGGACACCGCCGATCCGTCGTTCCGGCTGGCCAGCGCGATGGTCGGGTTCAATCGGGAGTTCCTGTCCGCCTACATTTCCGTCGAATGCGATCCGGACGGCTACGGCAGATTCACGGTGCTGCAACTGCCCACCGACACCCTCACCCAGGGGCCGCAGCAGATCCAGAACTCGATGATCTCCGACACCAGGGTGGCCTCCGAACGCACCCTGCTCGAACGTTCCAACCGCATCCAGTACGGCAATCTGCTCACCCTGCCGATCGCCGAAGGCGGCGTGCTGTATGTCGAACCGCTGTTCACCGAGCGGATCTCCACCACGCCCAACGGGTCGACGTTCCCGCAGCTGGCGCGGATGCTGGTGAGCTACCGCGACCCCGGCACCGGCGGCGTCCGCGTGGGGTACGCGCCGACCCTCGCCGAGGCACTGGATCAGGTCTTCGGCCCGGAGACCGGCAACCTCGCCACCGCGCCGGGCGGCGGGCCCGCCGCACCGCCACCACCGGGCCGGCCTCGACCCGCGCCGCCGTCCGGGCCGCCCGTGCAGGCTCCCGCGATCGATGAGGCGACCATCGCCGAACTCAATGCCCAGATCGACGCCATCCGCGACGCGCTCGACCGCATTCAGCAGCAGGTCGAGGGGCTGCCACGACCGGGCGGATGAGCGCGGACTCCGCGCTGGGCAGAAGGCTTCGAAGAGACGCCGGATCGAGGCGCCAGGGGTCTTGACTGGCGCCGAATCAGGGCCATACTGGACATATACCGGAACACCGAAGGGTGTGACGCGTTCGATGGAGACGTCCAGAAAACGGTGGTCACATTTCTTCAAGATCCGGCTAGGCCCCCGGCAAGCCAGTCGAATAACCGGAGCCATCAGCGACGACTGAGGTTCATGGATTCGATGGAGACTACCGGGGACTGCTCTGTTCAGGGGGTTTTCACCAGCTGATCCCAGCACACCTACTTCATGCGCCGATCGCGCGAGCCAAGTGCGGCCACGAATCGTGCAGGTCCGTTTCGAACTGCCCCCACGTATGTGAACCAGACGGCCGATTGATATGCGTCGCAGCAATACCCAGCGACGCCAACCGGCCCGCGAAGGCACCCGTGCACGCGCTCGCGATGGCCTCGACCGGAGGCATCGGCAAGCCGCCCTTATCGATCCCGCCCGGAATACCCGACGCCGCCGACAAGAAGATCGACTTACCCGCGAGGCGATGCGCGTTCAGGAACGCGTCATGCGCCTGCCACCCCGGACCGCCCGGCATACCCCAGACATTGCCCGGATTGCCGCCACCACGAAGCACCTGCGCACCGGCCAGCGACACACCCACCGGATCGGTCGCCCAGGGGCAACCGCTGTACGAGGCGACGGCACTGTAGAGCGGACCACCTTGGATGGCGAGATCGATGGCGGAGGCGCCGCTCATCGACACTCCGGCGATGGCATTGCGGCCGCTGGCGCCCAGCCGCGCGTCCATCACTCCGGGCAGCTCCCGGGTCAGATACGTCTGCCACTTGTTGCGGCCCATCAGCGGATCGTCGGCCATCCAATCGGTGTAGAGGCTGTAGCCGCCACCGACCGGCATCACCACATTGACGTACTTGTCGGCAAAGAACTGGGCCACATCGGTGTCGTTCCACCAGGAGATGCCGTCGGAACCGCCACCCGCGCCGGTCAGCAGGTACAACGTCGGCGCACCCGCGCCCGCGGCCCGGATCACCCGGTTGGTGACGACCTTGTCCATCGACGGCGAGTACACGTCGATCTGCGAAACCCGGGGCGCGATGGGAGATTCGGCCACCACGCGCGAACCCGAAGGAGCGGCCGCCGCCGGGCCGGTGAGAACGGCGGAAGCGGCGACGGCGCAGACGACTGCGGCCAAGAGCTTCGAAGCCTTCACTCTTCCGTTGTACCGCCCCGCGGCGGGTGGCCGCGAGATCTACACGCCGCGGGCGCGAGCCCGGTTCACTGCCATTCGCCGCGTTCGAGGTCGAGAATCCGCGGATGCATCAGCGTCGACGGACGTTCGCCGGTATCGCGGCGGTCCGGCGCGAACACCGCGGCCGCGGCCAGACTCGACTCGTCGATCGAACGCAGCGGTGCCGGCGGGTCCAGCCGCAGCCGGGGCGCGGTGTCGCGGGTGGCCAGCACGAAACCCCAATCGCCGAAACTCGGCACGTCGACGTGATAGGGCAGGGTGCGCAACCCGGCGGCGCGCACGGTGGCATCGATGCACCAGAACGAGCGCGGCGCGAAGAACGGGGAACCGGCCTGCACCACCATCGTGCCGTGAGGTGCGAGCGCGCCCGCGGCCAGCGCGTAGAACTCGGTGGAGTACAGCTTGGCGATCGAGGTCTGATCGGGGTCCGGCAGATCGATGAGCACCGCGTCGAACTGCCCGGGCGCCGCGCGCAGCCAGGAGAACGCGTCGGCGGTGACCACGGTGACCCGCGGATCGTCGAAGGAATGCCGATTCAACGCGGTGATCCGCGCATCGGTGCGGGCCAGGTGGATCATCTCCGGATCCAGTTCGACCAGTGTCACCGCCGCCACATCCGGATACTTCAGGATCTCGCGCAACGCCAGTCCGTCACCGCCGCCGAGCACCAGGACGTTCGCGCGGGCACCCGCCAGCGCCGGATGCACCAGCGCCTCGTGATAGCGGTATTCGTCGACCGAGGAGAATTGCAGATCGCCGTTGAGGAACAGCCGGGTGTCGGTGGTGCCGAACGGCGACAAGGATTCGGTGAGGACGATCTGCTGATACGGCGTCTGCTCCCGCCACACGATCGGATGCGCGAACAACGCCTGCTGTGCGGTGGCCTCGAACCGGTCGGCGTAGAGGTAGCTGCCCACCAGCACCGCCGCCACCAGCACGGTGAGCGAACCCAGCAGCCAGCGGGTGGCCCGGCGCAGATCGTCGCGGAACCACACGAAGATCAATGCCAGCCCGGCCAGCGCGTTCACCACGCCGACGATGAGGCTGCCGCGGATCTGGCCGAATACCGGCAGCAGCAGGAACGGAAAAGCCAAGCCGCCCAGCAGCGCACCCACATAGTCGGCGGCGAACAGGTCGGCCACCGCGCTGCCAGCGGCCTGGCGGCGGATCCGTTGCAGCAGCTCCATCAGCAGCGGGATCTCCGCGCCGATCAACGCCCCGATGACGATCGAGATCAGCACCAGCGCCGCGGTGTAGAGGTCGAGCCAGGCGTAGGCGGCGTACAGGGCGAGCACCGACAGCCCGCCGACCGTCGCCAGCGCCAGCTCCACCCCGACGAACGCGGCCGCCGCGCGATGGCGCAACGGTTTGGCCGCCAGCGCACCGAGCCCCATCGCGCACACCATCACACTCAAGGTGATCGAGGCCTGCGCGGCGGTATCGCCGATCAGATAGCTGCCGAGAGTGACCAGCGACAGCTCGTAGACCAGACCGCAGGCGGCGCAGATGAAGACGGTGATCAGCAGCGCGATCCGGGCGAACCGGCGACGCGGACCGGAGCCGACCGTCCCGCCGGTATCGGCGACGCCGGTATCGGTCGGATGTTCGGTCTGCGCCGGAGCGGACACTAGGTCAGGCCGGCCGCCACCACACCGGCGACGGCGAGATGCAGGGCCGCGCTGACCCACACGCCGGGATGCAGCTCCTTCTCGGCGACCACGCCACGGAACTCACCCGGGGTGACCAGATCCAGCAGCAGGAACGCCAGCGCCATCGCGGCCAGCCCGATCACGCCGTACACCGCGCTGGAGGCCAGGGCCGCGCCGATCGCGCCCTGTGAGGTCCAGATGGCGGTGGCCACGATGATGCCGACGCCCAGCAGATTCGCTGAGACCAGCAGCGCCGCGTTGCGGTTGCGTTCGATCCAGATCTGCCTGCGCAGGTTGCCGGGGGTGAGGATGTCGACGATGACGAAACCGAGCGCCATCAGCGCGATCCCGACCCCGCAGTACGCGAGCGCGGCGCCCGCGTCCGCGGGGAGATCTTCGAGCATGTTGTCCTCCTGAGCCGGAATTGTCCGTCGGTTGTCCTGGGCGGATGGGCTGGTGCTGGGCGGATGGGCGCTATTTGCCGTCGCCGCTGCCGCCGCCGCGGAAGCCGCCACCGGATCCGCCGCCCCCGCTGCTGGACCAGCCGTAGCTGCTGACGTAGTGGCTGTGCCTGCGGTGGCCGGTGCGGTAGTCGTCGACCAGGATCTTGGCTCCGCCCTGATACGGGGTGACGGCGACGATGTCGTCGCGGTATTGCAGGAAGATCTTGTCCTCGGTGCTGCGCTTGTCCAGCGGCCGCACCGCACCGGCGATCTGGTTCGCGACGATCGGCGCCGCCGCGGCGGCGGTGTAGACCATGCCGTTGTTCGGTTCGTCGAGCGCGGCCGCCCTGGTGTAGTTGTCGGCGATGTAATCGCGTGGATCGTCACTGTCGCCGACGCGGGCGATGAGGGCGATGACCAGCGCGATGGCCACGATCACCGAGATGATGCCGGTGACCAGCCAGGCAGTTCGGTTCACGATTGCTGCTGGGGGTAGATCATGACGGCACTGCGGTTGAGCACCTGGCCGAGGGTGCCTTCTTTGCGGCCCGCGTCGCCGAACTCCTCGAACGACAGGCGGGTGCCGTCGTCGGCGCGGTAATCGTGGTAGGTCAGCACGCCGCTGGGGGCGAGGCCGGTGGTGGCTTCACTGGCGAAGCGCGCGGTGCCGGTCTCCTCCAGGCGGAACCGTTTGCCCTCGTGCTCGAGTTCGGCCGGGCCCGGCGCGGGCAGCCCCGCGGTTTCGGTCCACAGCACCAGTTCCAGGTCGGGGTCTTCCTCCACCGACAGCCAGTGCTGGATGTCGTTGCCGGTGTCGAGGAGGTGCTCGGCCCACTGGTAGCCGCCCTCTTTCAGGCGGAGGGTGCCGCGCACGGTGTAGGTCTGGCCGAAGATGTCGACGATGTCGCCGGCCTTCAGGGCGCGCGGGTCACCGCGCAGGGCATCGGCGTCCTTGTCGGCGAACGGGTCCACCGGCGCGGACGGCCGGGCCTGTTCCTGTGCGCGCTTGTCCTTGGTGAGCTTGTACACCATGTAGAACGAGACGCACGCCAGGACGATGACCACGATCAGCGCGACGATCAAGAATGCGGTGATGACAACCCCTCCCGGTCCGAACTCCTCGGCGACCCTAACACTCTTGCCCCGTGCCCGGGGGACAGGTGCGGTGCCCTGACCACGGTTGGGCTCGAGCTGAACACAACCCTCGCCATCGGCGCCGGGCCTTCTTAGCGTGATGCCCGGATCACCAGCTTTTCCCTGACCGGCCACCGCAACCCGAGGAGCATCGCCCCGATGACAGAACCCGACCCGACCGCCGCGTGGAGCTTCGAGACCAAGCAGATCCACGTCGGGCAGTCGCCGGACACCACGACCAATGCCAGGGCCTTGCCGATCTATCAGACGACGTCGTATGCGTTCCGCGATACCGATCACGCGGCGGCGTTGTTCGGTTTGGCCGAGCCGGGCAACATTTATACCCGGATCATGAACCCGACCCAGGACGCGGTCGAGCAGCGCATCGCCGCATTGGAGGGCGGGGTCGCGGCACTGCTGGTGGCGTCGGGGCAGGCCGCGGAAACCTATGCGATCTTGAACCTGGCCGGGGCGGGGGATCACATCGTGTCCAGCCCGCACCTGTACGGCGGCACCTACAACCTGTTCCGCTACAGCCTGCCCAAACTCGGTATCGAAGTGTCGTTCGTCGAGGATCCGGATGATCTGGAGCAGTGGCGGGCGGCGGTGCGCCCGAACACCAAGGCGTTCTTCGGGGAGACCATCGCCAACCCCTCCAGCGCGGTCTTCGACATCCCCGGCATCGCCGGCATCGCGCATGCGGCGGGGGTGCCGTTGATCGTGGACAACACCGTCGCCACCCCCTACCTGATCCAACCCCTCGCCCACGGCGCCGACATCGTGGTGCACTCGGCCACCAAATACCTCGGCGGCCACGGCGCCGCGGTGGCCGGGGTCATCGTCGACGGCGGCCACTTCGACTGGACCGTCACCGACGCGACCGGCCAGTCCCGGTTCCCGGGGTTCACCACCCCCGACCCCAGCTATCACGGGGCGGTGTTCGCCGACCTCGGCGCCCCCGCGTATGCGTTGAAGGCGCGGGTGCAACTGTTGCGGGATCTGGGGTCGGCGGTGTCGCCGTTCAATGCCTTCCTCATCGCCCAGGGCATCGAAACCCTGAGCCTGCGCATCGAACGCCATGTCGCCAACGCCGTCGCGGTCGCGCAGTTCCTCACCGAGCAACCGCAGGTGGAGTCGGTCGCCTACGCCGGACTGCCGTCCTCGCCGTGGTACGAGCGCGGCCGGCACCTCGCGCCGAAGGGGGTGGGTGCGATCGTGTCGTTCGAACTGGCGGGCGGGGTCGACGCGGGCAAGAAATTCGTCGACGCGCTCACCCTGCACTCCCACGTCGCCAACATCGGCGACGTCCGCTCCCTGGTCATCCACCCCGCCTCCACCACCCACTCCCAACTCACCCCCGACCAACAACTCGCCGCAGGCGTCACCCCCGGCCTGGTCCGCCTCGCCGTCGGCATCGAAGGCATCAACGACATCCTCACCGACCTGCGGGCCGGGTTCGACGCGGCTCGGTAGGTCACGCGCGGGGATTCGGTTCCATCGAATCCGCTCACGCAGACCCGTATCGCGTGCCGGTTGGTGAGGGGACCGGCGCGTCACCGGCCGGTGCTGGTGTGGCGGTCTGAGGTACTCGCGGGCAACCGATCCCGGCATCCATCCCGTCGACGTACTGCCGGAAACCGGCGGGATGGATCCGGCCGGGCCACGCGAGGATGCGCCCGCGACGGGCCCGACTCCTGTTTGAATGCGGGAGACGGGTCCTGATCGGGCGCAAGGTGGAGGTCGCGGTGCGGAAGCTTTCGTCCCTTTTCCTCGCTGTACTGGTCGCGGTGATGTGCGGATGCGGTGATGCCGGGACGACGGCGCCGGCCGGCACCTCACCCGGTCCCCTCCGGATCAGTTACGGGAAGACCGCCGACAACTTCGGCGATCTCTATCTCCCCGCGGGCGACTCCGGTGGTCTTCCGGTGGTCGTGCTCGTGCACGGTGGCGGCTGGGAGCAGGTGCACGACCTGAGTTATACGGCGGTCCTGGCCGAAGATCTGGTCGCCCACGGTGTGGCGGTGTGGAATGTGGAGTACCGCAGGGTCGGTGGGGTGGGCGGTTGGCCGACGACGCTCGCCGACGTCGACGATGCGACCGAATCGCTGGCGACCGTCGTCCAGGATCGCGCCGGCGGGCGGCTCGACCTGCATCGGGTGCATGTGGCCGGGCATTCGGCGGGCGGGCATCTGGCGGCCTGGCTGGCCGGACGGCACACCATCCACGACCCCGACGCTCCCGGCGCCGACCCGCGAGTGCGGTTGGCCGGCGCGACCGTCATGGCCGGTGTGCTGGATCTGCGGCTGGCCGCGACCAACGGCCACGACCGGTTCGTGCGCGATCTGCTCGGCGGGCTGCCGGACGAGCAGCCCGACCGCTACCGGATCGCCTCGCCCATCGAGCATCTGCCCGTCGGGCTGCCGGTGACCGTCGTCCACGGTGACAACGACGGCACCGTCTCGCCCGACCAGAGCCGCAATTACGCCGCGGCCGCCCGCGCGGCAGGCGATCCGGTCACCCTGCGTCTGGTACCCGGCGGCGGCCACGCCGACTTCGGTGATGCGCGTTCCGCGGCCTGGGCCGCCGCGAAAACCGCTCTGCTGGACCGGATCGGCGTCTGAGCGGCGCGACGGCCGGGCCGCGGACCTCGCACGCTCAGCAGGTGGTCGGCCCTGGATCGGCGCCCGCGGTGACCGCCACCAACCAGGCGACGGTGGCCAGTTCCGGCACCAGCTCGGCGCTGATGTGCTCGGAGGCCGGAACCTTGTGATAGCGCAGGTTCACTCCGCGCTCGCAGTATCGGCGCACCACATCGTCGATGGCCAGTTCGGCGGGCAGCAGCTGATCGGTCCACGAATGCCACATCAGCAGCGGCATATCCGGGGTGTTCTCGGGATGGCCGAAACTCGCTTCGACCAGCACCCGGTGCACCACGGGGTCGGACAGGGCATCCGGGGTGGTGAGGTATTCGCGCATCGGCCGCAACAGGGTGGTGGCGAAGGTGGTGTAGAGGCAGCGGTCGGACAGATCCTCGGCGACCTTCTTGCCGTCGGGGGTGAGATACCGGTCCAGCAAGGCCGCCATTTCCGGATATTCGCGGGCCAGCCCGAGGACGGCCAGCCAGCCGGTGAAGTTGGCCTGCGGCTGCGTACCCGAAATCGCGAACGGCGCGATCGCGACCTTGTCGCCCGGGATACCGCCCTGGGCGCTCGCCCGGATAGTCAATTCGGGTGCGTATCCGCGGTGCTGTTCGGCCGCGGCCGCTGAGGCATTGCCGCCACCGGAGTAGCCCCACAGGCCGACCGGCGCCGCCTCCAGGCCGAGTCCGGCGCGCTGGGCGGCGCGGATACCGTCGAGCACCATCCGGCCCTCCGCCGGCGACAGGATGGCGTTGTTCTTACCGTCGAAATCGGTGATCACCACCGCCGTACCGGCCGCGAGGAACTGGCCGAGCAGCGTCGTCTCCTTCATCAACCCGGCCCGCAGCGTATAGGAGGGGTTGCACTGCTGGCCGAGGCTGTCGATCGCCTCCTGATACGAGATCAGCGGGCGCGGACCGGGACCCAGCCACGGAATGCCAGGCATCAGCACCGTCGACGCCGTCGCCAGCGGCTCGCCCTGCGCGTCGGACGAACGCACCAGCAGCTGTGTCGCGTGCACCGGAATGGGCACGCCGAGCAGATAGGTCTGCACGACCCGCGACCGGATGACGTCGCCGTTGCGGTAACCGGCCAGATCGGCCGGATCGGCGTACCACGGATCCTGCTGCGGTGTCGGCACCGGAATCGCCGGATACACCTCGGCTTCATTGGGCAACGGCGGCAGCGGGATATCGGCGGTCGCGGGCGCCGCGACGGTGCAGGTCGCCGCCAGCGCGGCCAGCGCCAGGCATCGAGCGACGCGACGGCCGCGAGAGGGGTGCAGCATGGGAAACTCCATTCGTCGTCGACTCTCAGCACACCGCGCGGGGGTATCTGCCCGCTATTCGCAAAGTCGAAGTCTTCGCCCGGGCGGCTTGTGCATCTGCCCAAACGCCGTCCGTTTACCATTCCCCGGGTGAGCGGATACGAGCACCTCGACACTTCGACGCTGCCGCCGCGGCAGCGTGACATCCTCGCCACCATTCAGCGG
Organism: Nocardia cyriacigeorgica; assembly: GCF_005863245.1. Taxonomy (GTDB): domain Bacteria; phylum Actinomycetota; class Actinomycetes; order Mycobacteriales; family Mycobacteriaceae; genus Nocardia; species Nocardia cyriacigeorgica_C. The sequence continues at coordinate 67,562 of NZ_VBUT01000003.1, forward strand.
TGGGTGCTCGAGCGCGGCTATCCGCCCAGCACCCGCCAGCTCGGCGACGCGGTAGGGCTGCGGTCGGCGTCGTCGGTGTCGCGGCATCTGAAGGCCCTGGAGGAGAAGGGTTTTCTGCGCCGCGGCGAGGCGATGGCGCGACCGATCGATGTGCGGCTGTTCCTGCGCGAGACCGAACAGCGGGTCGCGGCCGAGGGCACCGTCGCGGTGCCGGTGGTCGGCGATATCGCGGCGGGCACGCCGATCCTGGCCGAGGAACACACCGACGACATGCTCACCGTCTCGCGTGAATTGGTCGGGCGCGGCACGGTATTCGGGCTGCGGGTGCGCGGCGATTCGATGATCGACGCGGCCATCTGCGACGGCGACATCGTGGTGGTGCGTCAGCAGCAGGAGGCGCATTCCGGCGATATCGTCGCCGCGATGATCGACGACGAGGCCACGGTGAAGGTGTACCGCCGCCGCAACGGGCACGTGTATCTGGAACCGCGCAACCCCGCCTACGAGGTCATCGACGGTGATCGCGCGGTGGTGCTCGGCAAGGTGGTGTCGGTGATGCGGCGGGTCTGAGCCGGGTCAGCGCACGATGATGGTGCGGTTGTGCCAGCCGGTGGCCCCGTCCGGGAACGGTGGTGTGCGCCGGTCGGTTTGCCGGTAGCCGGTGCGGTCGGTCGCGCGGACCCGCACGGTGTGGGTGCCGGGTTCGGCCTGCCACCGCCACCACCACTGCCGCCAGGTGTCGATCGAGTATTCGGCGGCGAGGGTGGCCGCCTGCCACGGCTGATCGTCCACCTGGACTTCGACCAGATCGATCCCGGACCGCTGTGCCCAGGCGACGCCCGCCACGATGATCGGCCCGGCAGGCAGCGTGGCTCGCTCGCGCGGTACATCGATCCGCGACGCCGTCTTCACCGGTGCGCGTTCGGCCCAGCCGCGGCGGGTCCAATACGCTTGGGCGGCATCGAATCTGGTGACCTCGAGCTCCACCACCCATTTCGTCGCCGAGACGTAGCCGTACAGTCCGGGCACCACCAGCCGGGCCGGATAGCCGTGCGCCACCGGCAGCGGTGCGTCGTTCATCCCGACGGCGAGCAGCGCGTCGCGGCCGTCGGTGAGTGCGGCCAGCGGTGTGCTCGCGGTGAAGCCGTCGATACTGCGCGACAGCACCATATCCGCGCCGGGCGCTGGCCCCGCCTCGGACAGCAGATCGGCCAGCGGGTAGCCCGTCCACAGAGCGTTGCCCGCCAGCTCGCCGCCGACTTCGTTGGACACGCAGGTCAGCGTGATCATCCTGGCGACGGCCGCCCGGCGCCGCAGGTCGGCGAAGGTGTACTCGACCGGCCGCGCCACCATGCCGTGGATGCGCAGGCGCCAATCCTCGCTGGTGAGTGCGGGCAGCCGCAGGGCCGTGTCGACCCGGTAGAAGGCGTGGTTGGAGGTGACGAAATCGGTGAGACCGTCGATCGGCAGATCGGTGCCCTCGGCGATCGGCGGAGCCGGGAAGGCGGGGGAGGGCACCGCGAAGCCGGCCCGGTCCGCGGTGACATCGCGCAGCCGCGCCCCGATCCACTGGCCCAGCGCCGCCGAACCTGCGGCGAGCGCCCCCGCCGTCACCGCCAGGCCGAGGAACCGCCTGCGCGTGAACACTGCGTCGTCGCCGGGGAGGCCGGGTGCTCGATTCAGCAGCAACCGCAGCGTGCCGATTCCCGCGATCAGGCCGAGCAGGGTCGGCAGGGCCCAGCCGATGGTGGCCTCCGGGCGTCGCACCGCCGCCCACATGACGCCCGCGCCGGCGATAGCGAGCAGTGCGCTGCCGTAACGATGCCTGCGATCGAGCAGGCCCGCGCAGGCCGCGGCGACGGTCATCACCACCGCCATCGCCAGGAACAGCACCGCCTTGTCGGCGCTGCCGAACTCCCGGATCGCCCATTCCTTCACCGGCCGCGGTGTGGTGTCGACGACGGTCGCGCCGATGACGTAGACCGGGGAGGCGTCCGGGGCGACGAACGCGGCAACCAGATGCCCGGCACCGAGGACCATCGCGCCCGCCAGGATGCCCGCCACCGCCGCGGCGACCGCCGTCGCTGCCGGTGCCTGCGCGACCGGTGCGGGTTCGGGTGCGGCCGAATGGGTTCGGTTGTTCATGGCGCCCTCGGAAACGGCTGGGGACGGGCGATCGGGCCGGTGCTTCGGACAGTACTCTCATGCGGCACCCGCCAGGAAAATCACCCGACGATGAGCCTATGGCTAATTTGTAGCAAACTCATCTGCCCGTAACGCTCAGGTGGCCAATGGGCAAAGGCTAGGCTAACCTCGTGGTTTTGGTCCGCTAGTTGCAAGGTAGAGCGCGATGAGATCGTCCGGCGAAGTCGGTGAGTCCCTGCCGTTGACGTCGGCGCAGCGGGAAGTGTGGTTTGCCCAGCAGCTGCTGGGCGAGGTTCCGTTGACGACCACCCAGTACATCGACGTCGCCGGCCCGCTCGACCGCGACACCTATCAGGAGGCCGCGCGGCGGGCGGCCCGCGAGCTGGGCGCCTACCTGCGCTTCGACGTCGAGTTCGACGGCCAGGTGCGGCAGTGGATCGACTACGACCAGGACGACGAGATCGGCTATCTCGATCTGCGCGCCGAACCCGATCCCGAAGCGGCCGCCCACGCCTGGATGCGCGCGGACCAGTGCGCCCCATTCGACCTGCGCAACGACCCACCGTTGCGGACGACGATCCTGCACATCGCCCGCGACCGCCACTTCATCTACGGCTGCGCCCACCACATCGCCCTCGACGGCTACGGCGCCATGCGGTTGCAGCAGCGCCACGCCGAGCTGTACGCGGCGATGACGCGCGGTGAGCAACCGCCTGCCGGGCCCGAGCATTCGCCCGCCGACCTGGTCGACGCCGATATCGCCTACCTGCACTCCACCCGGCACGACACCGATCGCCGGTACTGGACCGACAAGGTCGACGGTCTGCCCGACCCGGTGACGCTCGCGACGCGGCCGGGACCTCCCGCCGCCCAGGCCATCGTCGTGGGTGGCCCGCTCGAGCCGCGGCTGCACGCGGCGCTGGAGCGGGCTGCGGGCGACACCGGCACCGCCGCTGTGCTGGTGGCCGCGCTGGCCGGTTATCTCGCCCGGATGACGGGCGCGCCCGAGGTGACGCTGAGCCTGCCGGTGACCGCACGCACCACAGCGCTGCTGCGCCGCGCCGCCGGCATGGTGACCAATGTCGTACCGCTGCGCGTGCGCACCGGGCCCGCGACCTCCATCGCCGAGCTGCTCGCCGCCGCGCGCGGGGAGTTGAACGGGGCGCTACGTCATCAGCGTTTCCGTGGCGAAGAGGTCGCCAGGATCGCGCAGCGCGGCCCGGACGCCGGCGGCTTCGGTCCGGCGGTCAACATCATGAACTTCCGCGCCGGCGTCGACCTCGGTGCCGCGACCGGCACCCTGCACCTGCTGTCCACCGGGCCGGTGGCCGACCTCGCCGTCAATATCTATCCCGCCGATTCCGGTTTGCGAATGGAGTGGGAGGCCAACCCGAATCGGTACACCCAGGCGGAGTTGATCGCCCAGCACGGGCGTTTCCTGGATTTCCTTGGCGAGTTCGTCACCGCACCCGCAAGCACCGCTGTGCACGCCCTCGAGGTGCTGCGGCCGGAAGAACGCGAGCAGCTGGTGCCCTGGCCGGGGCCCGAGGCGGTGCCCGCGGTGCCGCTGGCGGAGTTGATCGCGGCGGCGGTCGCGCGTAATCCGCAGGGCACGGCCGTCGTGCACGGCGACCGGCGCTGGACCTACGCGGAATTCGACGCCTGGACCGACCGGCTCGCGCGGGCCCTGATCGCTGCGGGCGCCGGACCGGAGACGCTGGTCGCGATGGTGCTGGAACGTTCGGCGGAATCGGTGGCGGCGGTGTGGGCGATCAGTAAGGCCGGCGCCGCGTTCGTGCCGATCGATCCCGGGTATCCGGCCGAGCGCATCGCGCACATTCTCGGCGACAGCGCCGCGCGGCTCGGCGTGAGCACCGCTGCCTTGCGGGACGGCCTGCCCGACACCACCACCTGGCTGCTGCTGGACGATCCCGCGACCACCGCCGGATTCGCGGCGGGACCGGTCACCGACGCCGAGCGCCGCGCCCGGCTCAACCCCGCCCATCCGGCGTACCTCATCTACACCTCCGGCTCGACCGGCACCCCGAAGGGCGTCCTGGTCACCCACGGCGGCCTGGCCAATCTGGCCGCCGAACGCCGGGACCGCTACGACCTGCATCCGGGAGCGCGCACACTGCATCACGCCTCGCCCGGGTTCGATATGGCGGTCGGCGAGCAGTTGTGCGCGCTGGCCGGTGCGTCCACCCTCGTCGTCGCACCGCGCTATGTGGTGGCCGGGGCGGATCTGGCCGAGCTCATGCGCCGCGAGGCGGTGACCAACGCGATCATCACCCCGGCCGTGCTCGCAACCCTGGATCCGGCGCAGCTGCCGTCACTGCGGGTGCTCGGGGTCGGAGGCGAGGCAATCCGCGCCGATCTGGTCGAGGCCTGGGCGCCGGGACGGCTGATGCGCAACGGCTACGGCCCCACCGAGGCCACCGATATCGCCACCATCGGCGAGCTGGTGGCCGGTCGGCCGGTCACCATCGGCGCTCCGCTGCGCGGTTTCCGCGCGGTGGTGCTCGACGCGCTGCTGCGGCCGGTGCCGCCGGGCACCCCGGGCGAGCTGTACATCGGCGGTCCCGCGCTGGCGCGCGGCTATCACGGCAAGCCGGGGCTGACGGCGACCCGTTTCGTCGCCGACCCCTACGGCCGGGGTGACCGGCTCTACCGCACCGGCGATCTGGTGACCATCACCGCTGGTCCCGATCCTGCGCTGATCTACCACGGCCGCACCGACTTTCAGATCAAAGTGCGTGGGCACCGGATCGAACCGGGCGAGATCGAGACCGTGCTGACCGCGCGCGCGGAGATCGCCAGGGCCGCCGTCACCGTGCACACCGATGAGCGCACCGGAGCACATCTCGTCGCGTACCTGGTCCCGGCAAACGGCGCGAGCATCGACCTCGACGCGCTGCGCAACGATCTGGCCGAGGCGCTGCCCGCCTATCTGCGCCCGGCCGCCTACACCGTGCTCGACGCGCTGCCGTTGACCGCCAACGGCAAGCTCGACACCCGCAGGCTGCCCGCACCGGTCTTCGGCCGCACCGGATTCCGCGCACCGGCCACCCCCGCCGAGCGCCGGGTCGCGGCAGTCTTCGCCGAGGTGCTCGGCCTCGAATCCGTCGGCGCGACAGCGGATTTCTTCGCCCTCGGCGGCACCTCGCTGACCGCGACGCAGCTCGCCGCCCGGCTGGGCACCGGGGTGCGGACGATCTTCGACGCTCCTACGGTGGCGAGCCTGGCCGCGCGCCTGGACACCCGCGCCGATGACGCACCCGAGCTCCCGGTCCGCCCGCGCCCGGACCGCATCCCGCCCGCGCCCGCCCAACTGCGGCTGTGGCTGCTCAACCAGCTGATGCCGGAATCGTCGGCCTACCATCTGCCGGTCGCGCTCGGCCTGAACGGTCCGCTGGATCCGATGGTGCTCGCGGCCGCCGTCACCGCCGTGCTGGACCGGCACGAGGTGCTGCGCACGGTCTACCCGGAGACCGCGACGGGGCCTTACCAGCGGATCCTGGCCACCGCACGGGCCGCCGAACTGATCGACCTCGCCCCGAGCGACGTCGAACGCACCGACCTCGATCAGCAGTTGTCCGACCTCGCAGCCGCACCTTTCGACCTCACCCGCGATCTCCCGGTGCGGGTGCGGTTGCTGCGGCTGGGCGCCGAGGAGCATGTGCTCGCGCTCGTCGCCCACCACATCGCCGCCGACGGCTGGTCGTTCGGCCCCTTGATCGCCGACCTGACGACCGCCTACGCCGCGCACGCCGCCGGTACCCGCCCCGCCTGGTCACCGCTGCCGGTGCAGTACGCCGATTACGCGCTGTGGCAGCAGGATCGGCTCGGCGAGCGCACCGACGCCGACTCGATCGCGGCCCGCCAGCTCACATACTGGACGCACACGCTGGCCGGGGCGCCCGCCTACCTGCCGCTTCCCGCGGACCGCGCGGGCGCGAGCGAGGGCCCCGGCGCCACCGTCGATATCGAGCTCCCGGCGGCGGACTCCGCCCTGGCCGAGCTGGCCCGACGCCACGACGCCACCGTTTTCATGGTCACCTACGCCGCCTACCTCGCGGTGCTGCACGAACTGTGCGGCAGCACCGATCTCACGGTCGGCACTCCGGTCGCGGGCCGCGGCCATCCCGCCTTGGACCCTCTGGTCGGCATGTTCGTCAATACCCTGCCGGTGCGGGTCGCGGTCGAGCCGGGGGAGCCGTTCACCGCGCTGCTGGCCCGGGTCCGTGAGGCCACGCTCGCGGCCTTCGACAATGCCGACGTCCCGTTCCACCACATCGTCGACGCGGTGAATCCGCCACGCGCCGAGGGCCGTTCGCCGCTGTTCCAGACCGTGTTCTCCTTCGAGAACCTGCCCGCGCTGCCAGCCCTCGAACTGGACGGCCTGCGGGTGGAAGTGCTCGACCTGCCGCGGGAGAGCACCCATTTCGAACTCGCGCTCACCGTTCGCCAGGTTCCGGGCCGCGAGGGTCTCGCCGCCGAATTCCGTTATGCCACCGAACGTTACGACCGGTCGACGGTTGCCGGTATCGCGCTGCGGTTCCAAGATATGGTGGCGCGGATCATCGGTGATCCGGCGTGCGCGATCGGCGGGACGGAATCGCGAGGCGCGGAGCACGGGCAGGCCGGTGCGTCGGATCAGCGGATGGTCGCCGGGCAGCCGCCGACACTCGGTGACTCCATTGCCCGCCCCGCTGCGGTGCGTGAGCAGGCAGGCGCGGCCGGGACATCCGGCGACAAGCCGTCGACCGACCGTGAAATCGCCGTCGCCGCAGTGTTCGCCGAGGTCCTCGGCACCGACGAGATCACCCTCGACGACACCTTCTTCGATCTCGGCGGCACCTCACTGCTGGTATTCACCCTGCGAACGCGGCTGGCCGAACGGCTCGGGCTCGACGTCGACCCGCGCACGGTGTTCGAACAGCCGACGGTGCGGGCGCTGGCCGCACTGGAACCGGCCGCCGACCGTGACGACCGCTGGGTCGCCGAGCTGACCGCCGACACCCGGCTCGATCCCGCGATCGATATCGCGGGCCTGGTACCGCCGGTCGACACCGGCGACGTCCTGCTCACCGGAGCCACCGGCTTCCTCGGCGTGCATCTGCTGCGGGAACTGCTCGACCGCACCGATTCCCGCATCTGGTGCCTGGTGCGCGGCCGCGACCACGCCGACGGATTACGCCGCATCACCGCCGCATTGGCCCGTTATCAGCTGCCCCACCACGACCTGGCCGAACGGGTGGTTCCGGTGCCCGGCGATCTGGAACAGCCGCGACTGGGCCTGAGCGAGGCCGATTTCGCCGATCTGGCCGCCCGGATCAGCGTCATCCACCACAACGGCGCCCGGGTCAATCATCTGGAGTCCTACGCGGATCTGCGCGCGGCCAATGTCGGCGGTACCACCGAGGTGCTGCGGCTCGCGACGACCGTCCGGATCAAACCGGTGCACTTCGTCTCCACCCTCAATGCCGTCCTCGGCACCGAAACCAGCGGAGTCGTGCTGGAGGACAGCGATATCCCCGCCGCCGAGGTCACCAGGCACGGCTATGTCGCCGCCAAATGGGTGGCCGAGCAGCTGGTGCTGGCGGCGGGTGAACGCGGCGTACCGGTCGCGGTATACCGGCCCGGGCTCATCACGGGCTCGGTCGAGACCGGCGTAATGAGCGCCGACGACTCGATGTGGACGATGGTGCGCGCGGCCGCCCTGCTCGGCGTGGCGCCCGACCTCGGCGATACCGCCGTCTCACTCGCCCCGGTCGATTACGTGGCCCGCGCGCTGGTCGCCATCGCCAACACCGGGCTGCCGGACTCGGGCCGCTACCACCTGGTCAACACCACCCCGACCCGAGTGGCCGACATCCTCGACGGGCTCGTTCGCATGGGCTACCGCATCGACACCGTCGACCTGGACGAGGCGAAGCGGCGACTGGCCGAACAGGCCGTCGACCACGACGACCTGATGCGCGCGACCCTGCTGATCGGCAACTACGCCGACCTCGGCGATTCGGGCGTCGCGGACGTGATCCTCGACGACAGCTGTGCTCGACGCGCCCTGGAGCCGGCGGGAATCAGCTGCCCGCCGATCACCTCTGAGGTCATCGACCGCTACCTGGCCGCCTTCCGCGCGGATGGTGTGCTGCCAGAGCCTCAGCAGGTCGAGCAGGCGTCGAGCTAGCCGGCCGCGGCGGTTTGCCGGTCGGCCGCCGAGCGCTCAGGCGGTGCGATCGGCCGTCGGCGATTCGACGCCGGTTTCTTTCGCGCCCGTCTCCCGGCGCGACCGCGCGAACGCCACGGTCGCGATGCCGGCCGGGATATTCATCAGGAACCCGTACACCGCGGCGGGCACGGCCATCGTGTCGTTGTTCAGGACCGTCGCCGCGACCGCGATGGCAAGGGCCGCGTTGTGCACCCCGATTTCCATGCTGGAGGCGATGGCATCCTCGTGGCGAACCCCGAACAGTCGCGGCACGCCGTAGCCGACGCCGAGCCCGATCGTGCACAGCAGGAGCGCGATCGCGCCGAGTTCGCCGACATGGTCGGTGAAGGCGTCGAATTCGGAGAACAGCGCGGCGCAGACCACCAGTACCAGCACCACTCCCGAGCCGATCTTGACCGCGCCCTGCCTGCGCAGCGCCCACGGGGTCCACCGGTCGCGCACCCACATACCGAGCGCGACGGGCACCAGCACGATGGCGAAGACCTGGAGGAATTTGGCCGGTTGCAGCCCGAGGCCGGCACCGTCATCGAGGAAGACCGAATACGACAGGCCGACCACGACCGGCAGCGTGAACACCGCGAGCATCGAATTGATCGCGGTGAGCGTCACATTCAACGCCACGTTCCCGCCCGCGAGATGGCTGAACAGATTGGCCGACGAACCGCCGGGCGAGGCGGCGAGCAGCATCATGCCGACGGCCAGGGCGCCGTCGAGCCCGAAGGCGCGCACCAGCCCGAAACAGATGATCGGCATCACCACCAGCTGGCAGGTCAATGCGATGATCGCCGCCTTCGGGTACTTCGCCACCCGGGCGAAATCGGCGACGGTCAGCGTCAACCCGAGGCCGAACATGACGATGCCGAGCGCGATCGGCAGCGCGACCGCGAAAACAGTTGAGCCCATGCGCGTCCTTCCGAAGCCGGCCCGTCGGCCGCTCGCCGATGGTGCCATATCGCGGTGGAGCGCGCCGTCCCCAGGATGGGTGATGCACTGTGACACGCCCCATTTCGAGCGTCTGTGACCGGCGTCATATTTCGTGACAGATATGCAGGTCGGTGCGGCGGTTCGCCCACCCGATCCGGGTAGCGGGGTGTTTACTGCCAATTCGAAGCGGGTAACGAAGTTCTTCGTATCGCGCCCTCGGCCACCACTGCCGCCGATGGGCTGATCGGATCAGTGCCGGTCGAGCCAGCAGGGGTGGTTCGGCGGCCGGAGAGGACGTGCTCGTGACGGACCGAACACCGGAAGCCGGGCGAATCAAGAGGTCGGTCGCCGCGTCGGCGATGGGCAATGCCACCGAGTGGTTCGACTACGGCGTCTACGCCGCGACGGCCACCTATCTCACCGACGCGTTCTTCCCCGGCGACCTGGGAACGCTCGGGACCATGCTCGGCTTCGCCATCTCCTTCGTGCTGCGCCCGCTGGGCGGCATGGTGTGGGGCCCGCTCGGCGACCGCATCGGCCGCAAGGCGGTGCTGGCCACCACCATTCTGTTGATGGCCGCCGCCACCGGCCTGATCGGCGTGCTGCCCACGCACGGGCAGGTGGGGGTGATCGCGCCGATCCTGCTGATCCTGCTGCGGGTGATCCAGGGGTTCTCCACCGGCGGTGAATACGGCGGCGCCGCGACCTACCTGGCCGAATGCGCCACCGATCGCAAGCGCGGTTTCCTCGGCAGTTTCCTGGAATTCGGCACCCTCGGCGGATTCGTCGGCGGCTCGGCCGTGGTGCTGGCCTGCCAGCTCGCCGTCGGCTCGGAGGCCATGCACGACTGGGGCTGGCGCATCCCGTTCCTGCTGGCCATCCCGCTCGGCCTGATCGGGTGGTACCTGCGCGCCAAGCTCGACGAGTCCCCGGTCTTCACCGAGGTCGCCGAGAACCCGCACCCGCCGACCGGGCTGCGCGAGCTGATCAGCAACTACCCGCGTGAGCTGCTCACCCTCGCCGGACTGGTGGTCGCGCTGAACGTGGTCAACTACACCCTGCTCACCTACCAGCCCACCTACCTGCAGAAGACGATCGGTCTCGACGAGTCGACCACCACCACGATGATGCTGATCGGCCAGCTGGTGATGATGGTGTGCATCCCGTTCTTCGGTGGCCTGTCCGACCGGGTCGGCCGTCGCCCGTTGTGGCTGGTCTCGCTGGTCGGGTTGGCGGTGCTGGCGGTGCCGATGTACTGGCTGATGGGGGTGGGCACCGGCTGGGCGGTGCTCGGCTTCGTGGTGCTCGGGCTGTTCTACATCCCGCAGCTGGCCACCATCAGCGCGACCTTCCCCGCCATCTTCCCGACCCACGTGCGCTATGCCGGTTTCGCGCTCGGCTACAACGTGTCGACGGCGGTGTTCGGCGGTACCGCGCCGCTGGTGAACGAGGCCGTCATCGAATCGACCGGCTGGTCGCTGTTCCCGGCGTTCTATATGATCGGCGCCACCCTGATCGGCCTGGTGGCCTGGGCGTTCCTGCGGGAGACGGCGGGCACCTCGATCCGCGGTACCGAGGTGCCCGACGCGAGCACCGACGAGATCCCGGTGACGGTGAAGGCTGCCGTCGCTTAGCGGTCGTCGCGCGGCGTCAGTGGGCCAGTTTCAGGCCCACCACGCCGCCGACGATCAGCACCAGCAGCCCGATCTTCATAACGGAGACGCTTTCGCTGCCGGTGGCCATCGCGTACACGACGGTGAGGGCGGCGCCGATGCCCACCCACACCGCGTACGAGGTGCCCACCGGCAGGGTGCGCATCGCGAAGGCGAGCCCCGCCATCGACAGGATGAGCGCGACGGCGAAGACCGCCGAGGGCGCGAGGCGGGTGAAGCCTTCGGATTTGCCGAGCGCGGTGGCCCAGACGGCTTCGAGGACGCCGGAAACGACCAGTACTGCCCATGCCATGGCGGTGTTCCTTTCAGGGAATACCGTCTTGTCGCTGCCCGGGTACGGTTTCGATCGTCCGGTCGGCCGCGGGACCGGCGGCCTTGTTTCTCATGATGACCACCTACCGCGGGCGGCTCCGCCGTGCCAGTATTGGCGCAGTGCCAATATCGGATGATCCGAGGGCGCTCACCGGTCCGGACGCGATGCCCGGACGTTCGAGTCTGTCGAAAGGACTGTTGCGCATGAGCGACGACGCCACCCCTCCCTTCGCCGAGATCGTGAACGCGGCGATGGAGCACACCATCCCGATCGCGCACACCATGGGCGTGCAGGCGGTCGAGGTGCGCCGCGGCTACGCGGCCACCACGGTGCCCGTCGCGGGCAACGGCAACCACTTCGGGGTGATGTACGCGGGCGTGCTGTTCACCGTCGCCGAGATCCTCGGCGGCGCGATCGCCGTCGCCACCTTCGACAACTCGGAGTTCTATCCGCTGGTCAAGGATCTGCACATCTACTTCCGTAAGCCGGCCAAGACCGATGTGCGGGCAGAGGCGACGCTGCCGGATGCCGAGATCGACCGGATCGTCGCGGAGGCCACCGCGGCGGGTAAGTCCGATTTCACCCTGAAGGCGGTGGTCACCGACGCCGACGGGGTGGTGGTCGCGGAAACCGAAGGGCTCTACCAGCTTCGGGCACACGGCAAGTAGCGTGCAGGCGGGCGGCGGCTGATGGCCGGCCGCCCGTCGCCGTCAGTTCCCCTGGTTCAACCGGATGCGCAGCACGTCGCCGCCTTCGGTCCCGGCGAATACCGTTGCGTCCGGACCGGGGGACACCGCGAGCGCGGTGATCGGCTGGGTGGTGGCCACGGTGCAGGTGGCGCCGGTGGTCGCGTCCACGCGGACCAGCCTGCCGGTCGCGGTGCTCACGTAGAGCATGCCGTCCGGGGCGATGGTGAGATCGTCGGGCAGCGCGGGCGGATTCGAGTGCGGCGATAGATCGGCCACCACGCTCGGATGCGCCGGATCGGCGATCGGCACGCGCAGCACCCGTGCGGTCGGGCTGGACAGCAGCGTCACATACAGCGCGTCACCGTGCGCCACGAGGCCGTTGAGACCGAAATCCTGTGGTGCGGCGGCGGTCCACTCACGGTCGATGTTGCCGTCGCGGCGCACCCGGATGATGCCGCCGCCGGTGTCGGTGATGTAGAGGTAGCCGTCGTCGTCGAAGGCGGCGCCATTGGCCATGCCGATGTTGTCGACGAAGACCTCGGGCACCGGGTTCGCCGCGGCGGGGTCGAAACGCACCACGCCGCCGGTCTTCATGATCGTGCTGGTGGTGATGTTGCCGAAGTTGACATACATCAGCCCGTCCGGGCCCGGCCGGACGGCGCCGGGGAAGGTGACCGGCACGGTGGCGGTGAGGTTGCCCGCCCGGTCGTAGCGCTCCACGACATTGCGGAAGATGCGCGAAACCCAAAGGTTTCCGTTGGCGTCGAAGCCGACGTTCTCCGACCAGTCCAGCAGCGGGATCCGCGCGGCCGTCGCCGTCGATACCGCGGCGGGCGGGCACGAGGCGGGGTCGGCGAGGGCGGGAGCCGGTGCCAGGAAACCGGCAGCGACCGCGAGCAATGCGGCAGCGGGTGCGCCGAGGAGGCGGCGGCCGGTGAAGCGACGGCGCGGACTGTGGGGTCCCGGATGCGCGTTCGGCAAGACAATCCCGTCTCTGCTGGTGTTCGGTGGGCCGAGCGGGATCGTAGGATGCCGGGCGAGCCCCCCGCAACCCGTCGAGCTGGGCGAGCGGAGCCCGGTGGAGTTCGCGGAAAGGTTGCCGCCGTGCGATTTTGCGCACCGCCCGGACCTGCTCCCCCCTCTCGGAACAGGTCCGGCCGGCACCGATGACGATGCCGCCGGACCCTCGAGGCGGGCTTAAGGCCGGCTTAAGGGCTGATCGGCGCGATCACAGCACGGCTTGGGTCTGGGTCACCTTCGCGACGAGTTTGTCGGCGTCGTCGCGGATTTCGGTTTCCACCACGATGAACTTCCGGCCCGGATGCAGCACGGTGCTGGAGGCCACCGCGTGTCCGGACCGGATCGCGCGCACGAAGTTCGTCTTGGACTCGACGGTGGTGGTACCGCTCGCGCCCTCGGGCAGGTTGAGGAACGCACACACCGCCGCGGTCGCATCCGCCAGCGACATGAGCACGCCGCCGTGCATCGCCCCGCCGAGCGTGCACAGCGACTCGTCCCAGGCGAGCCTGCTGCGGACCAGGGCGGGACCGTGTTCGAGTACTTCGACGCCGAGCCGTTCGGTGAACGGCATGGTCTGGTGGAACAGCTTGGTGCCTTCGGTATCGATCATGATCACGAGTGTGCCCGAAACCGGTCAGCCGAACTTGGCGATCACCGCACGTGGGAGTCGCGGCATCACGAGATCGACCAGCCGCCACGGCCATCCGGGGACGCAGGCTCGCACCCGCTCGGCTTCGATCGCCGAGACCATCGCGGCGACACCCTTCTCCAGCGGCGCCACCATCTTCGCGTCGCCCGCCTTGGCGGCCATATCGGTGGCGATGAAACCGGGCAGCAGGGTCGTCACCGCGATCGGTGTCTTCGCCAGTTCGACGGTGAGACCTTCGCCGAGTGCGGCCAGACCCGCCTTGCTCGCCGCGTAGGCGGCCTTCTTGCCGGGCAGTCCACGCACCGCGCTCATCGAGGAGACCAGGACCAGATGGCCGGCGTTCTGCTCGCGGAATATCGCCAGCGCCGCCTCGGTCTGCGCCAGCGCGCTGACGAAATTGGTGGTGGCGGTGGCGAGATTGGCATCCGGGCGGCCGGTACCGATCTTGGCGCCCTTGCCGATCCCGGCGTTCACGATCACCCGGTCGAGTCCGCCGAGCTCCTCGCGGAGTTCGCCGAAGACGCCAGGGATCGCCGCATGATCGTCGACGTCGAGCGCGCGCACCGCGACGGTGATGCCAGGGTGGGCGGCGGTCAGTTCGTCGCGCAAGGCCTCCAGCGCGTCCAGTCGGCGCGCGCACAGCGCGAGATCACGGCCCTTGGCGGCGAATTCCCGCGCCATGCCCGCGCCGAGTCCCGCGCTGGCGCCGGTGATCAGAATCTTGGTCCTCGTCATGACCCGACCCTAGCGCTGTTGAACGGTGCTCGATAGCGGCCCGGTGGGCCCGTGCGGTTCGATCAGCCGCGAGTCGGGAGTGCGCCGGCGGATCCACTGTTCGGCGGCGTCGGCAATTGTCGCCACGGGCCGCAATTCACCGTCCGGAAGGCCACATCGTGTGCCTCGATCAAGACCCGGACCGGGCGCTCGCGGGTGTAATTATTGGCCCGGACATAGCGCATATCGGTGTTGTCGCCTTCGACCTTCCACAGCCGCCGCCAATCGCAGCCGTGCGCCGGGTCGGGGGTACCCGGGGCTTCCCACAGTCCTGGACTGATATCGACGCCGACGATATAGACGCCGTCGTGTGGCATCTCGGTGGCCGGTGCCGCAGCGGCGGTCCCACTGCCGAGCAATGTGGTGACCGAAGCGATGGCTCCGGCGATGACCAGCGTGCCTGCACGCATGACGATGTCTCCTCGAATCCCGCATGATCGCCGCCCTGGGCGGCCGGTCTGAGATCCCCGAATCTCCCCCGGCAGATCTACCAGAACGGCGCATCCCATTCGGGCGAATCGGGGATTTCTCATCGATTCGCACAAATTCATCGGTGTGAGTGATGTCACCGAGGCGTTCATGCGCGATATCTCTTACATGACAGGTTGTCGCTCGGCTCGAATGGTTTCCGGATCCGCGTGTGGGACACGGTGCGCTCGATTGTGCACCGACGACGGCCTGGCGTCTGTGCTGGCCGAGGACCGCGCACTACTGCATTGGCGCGCCATGCACGCGCTCGGCGATCAGGGCCTGGCCGAGCAGGCCGTGCAGGAGACGCTGCTGCGGGCCTGGCGGTCCTGTGCCCGGTTCGATGAGCGCAAGGGCAGCCTGCGGACCTGGTTGCTGGCCATCGAGCGCAACGTCCTCATCGATATGGCACGGGCGCGCGCGAGCAGGCCCGGCGACACCGGCTGGGAAGAGGTCTCCGAACTCAGCGATGTCCGCTATTCGCATCCGGACTTCGCCGACGGCCTCGTCGACGGTTTGCTGGTCGACGATCTGCTGGCCCGATTGACCGATCCGCAGCGGGCCGCGGTGGTCGAAGTGATCTTGCGCGATCGCGCCTATCAGGAGGTCGCGGCCGAGTTCGGCGTCCCGGTGGGCACGGTCAAGACCAGGGTGCACTACGCGCTGCGGACCCTGCGGCAGCTTCCGGATGCGGCCTGACCTGCACTGACATCCCTTCCTGCGGTGACGGCGAGAAACGTCCGTGACTCAGATCACACTTCCATAACGAGGGTTGCGCCGCGGTTGCCGCTGTGACCAGAGTGAACCACTGGGTTTGGTGTTGCTAGTGGGAAGCTAGTGGGAAGGGAGGGGCGCTCCGTCCCGGAGCGCCGACCGCATATGAAGCCGAACTTCGTCAAGGCTGGTCTCTGCGCCGTCGTCAGCACGGCCATGGCGCTCGCCCCATCCGGCCTCCTCGCATCCGCGGAACCGATATCGCCGGAGATGGCCACCAAGCTGGCGGGCAAGATCGTCTTCCTCGATCCCGGCCATCAGGGCCCCAATCACACCGAGAACCTGTCGCGGCAGGTCAGCGACGGTCGCGGCGGCACAAAGGACTGCCAGACCACCGGCATGACCACGCTCAACGGCGTCGCCGAGCACACCATCAACTGGAATGTCGCCCAGCTGGTCAAGGCCTCGCTGGAAAGTCTCGGCGCCCGGGTGGTGCTGAGCCGCCAGGACGACAGCGGCTGGGGCGGATGCATCGACGAACGCGCCGCGGCCGCCAACGCCTCCGGTGCCGCCGTCGCGGTCAGCATCCACGCCGACGGCGCGCCCGCGCAGTATCGAGGCTTCCACGTCATCGTGCCGCAGTTGCCGATCCCCGATCCCACCGCCGATCAGGTGCAGTCCACGGCCGGGCTGGCGGCATCGAAGGCGATGCGCGATGCCTACGTGTCCTCGGGCTTCCCGGCGGCGAACTACGCGGGCGTGGTGGACGGCTTGCAGACCCGCGCCGACGTCGCCGGGCCCGCGTTGACGACCGTGCCCGATGTGTTCGTCGAGATGGGCAACGGCGCCAACCCCGAGGATGCCGCGCTGCTGGAATCCGGCGACGGGCAGCTGAAGCACGCCATCGCCATCACCACCGGACTGGTGAGCTTCCTGCTCGGCGCACCGCCGTCGGCCGATACCCCGGCCGCGGCGCCTGGTACCGGCGCCGATACCCCGGCGGCGGCGCCCGCACCGCAGGATCAGGCGACGACTGCCCCGACGACGACCGCCGCTCCGACGACGACTGCACCGGCGCCGGCGCCGGCACCGGCCGGGTCGCCGACTCCCGCGCAGACAACCTCCCCGGCGCCGACCACCACGACCACCCCGGCGGCTCCGGCGCAACGGCCGGGTGTGAACAGCTCCAGGACGGCTCCGGGCGCCAACGCGCCGCAGGACCGGTCCGCGCCGACGACCACACCGAAGTCGACGCCGAGCACCACCAAGCCGCCGAGCGGGTCCAGCAGCACTTCCCCGGAGGCGGGCACCAAGGACTCCGAGGACGGCATCGTCGGCACGGTGATGGAATTGCTGATGCCGCTGGCGAAGGCACTCGGCATGGACGACACCGCGATCACCGCGGAGCTGATCAACCTGGCCTACACGCTGGCCGCCGCCCTGTTCGCGCCGACCGACTGACCGGCGGCCCGCACCGGCCGTGGGGAGAGGGCGTCGGCGGATGCCAGTAGGGTGTCGGGGTGGCCCAGTCGATTCCTGTCGTGATCGTCGCCGGGTTCCTCGGGTCCGGCAAGACGACATTGCTCAACCATCTGCTCCGCGATAACCGCGGCACCCGGATCGGGGTCGTCGTCAACGATTTCGGCGCGATCAATATCGACGCGATGCTGGTCGCGGGCCAGGTCGACGCCATGGTCTCGCTCGGCAACGGCTGTGTGTGCTGCGCGGTCGACGTCAGCGAATTGGATGAACTCTTCGACCGGCTCGCCCAGCCCAGTGCTCGCATCGACGTCATCGTGGTCGAGGCCAGCGGCCTGGCCGAACCGCGCAACCTGATTCGCATGGTGGCCGCCAGCGAGAACCCGCGCATCCGCTACGGCGGGCTGGTGGAAGTGGTCGACGCCGAACAGTTTCCGGCGCACCGGCAGCGTCATCCGGAACTGGCCGATCATCTGCGGCTGGCCGATCTCGTGGTGGTCAACAAGGCGGATCGGGTCGAACCCGCGCAGCTCGCGGCGCTGCGCGCGGAGATCGCCGGGCTCATCGAGCCGGCTCCGGTGTACGCGACCAGCCACGGCCGGATCGAGCCGGGGCTGCTGTTCGACGAACCGCTGCGCGAAGCGCCGCGGGTGGCGCAGCAATTGAGTTTCGACGAATTGCTCGCCGAGCATCAGCATGATCCCGGCGACGGTCATCGTCATCTGCACGATGAATACGTGACTGTGTCGTTCACCAGTTCCCGCGATCTCGATCCGAGGCAGCTGATCGGGTTCTTCGAGGATCCGCCGCCGGGATTGTTCCGCGCCAAGGGGTTCGCCGCCTTCGCCGTCGCCGGTGAACATCGCAAATTCGTACTGCACATGGTAGGAAGACATCTCGTGTGCGAGCCCGCCACGTGGCGGCGCGGCGAGGATCGCAGCAGCAGACTGGTTCTCATCGGGTCGGGCCTGGATACCGAACTGGCACTGAAACGCCTGAACGAGACGGTGCACACCGGCGAGGAATTGCTGGACGAGCCCTCGATGCTGCCGGTCTGGCGATGCGTTCCGCATTGAGTCGCGTTCCGCATAATCCGAAATTGGCGCGTTTATCACCAAAGTGGCGCAATAGGCGCTGGCGCGACCGTACCCGTCGCACAAAACTCGTAAACATGTTCGTCGTGTCGCCGCACTAGGCGTGTCGCCTCTGTGGGCCCCCGGCGCACTGCGGACAGTTTCGAAGTTCGCTCGACGAGGGGAGAGGGTCATGTACGCGACCAGGGAAACTGCCACTGCCTATGTGATCGCCGCGTTGGAGGCCAAAGGAACCGCCACCCGCTACGATTTCGACGTTCCCGCGATCGTCGCCGCCTCCCACGCGGCCGCCAGAAGCTGGGACTTCCGGTCCATCGAGGGCGGAACCTTCTGGCGCATCGCCGCTAGATTCCTGAAGTAACACCCGCATCGACCGGACGTCGCCGGCCTCGGGTCGGGCCGGCGACGTTCAGTCCAACTGCTCGCACCGGCGGTGCGCGGCGGTGATCGACCAGCGCCGCGCCGCACGCCGCAGCGAACCCGGATCGGTATAGCCGAGCAGCTGCGCCTGCCTGGCCCGCGTGATCGGACCGGTCGCGGCGGCCTCGGCCAGTCGCGCGGCGCGTGCCCGGTCCACCTCCTGGCGCCAGGTGGTGCCTGCCTCCATGAGTCGTCGCTGCAAGGTCCGCGGGCTGGTCGCCATTCGGCGCGCCACCGCTTCCAGAGACACCTCACCGACTTCCAGGGCCTTGGCCAAGGCCGTGGCCACCTGATCCGCCCAGGTAGTGGCCAGCGGCGGAGGCGGGGGCAGGGCGTCGGCCAAGGGCTTGAGCACCGTGGCAAGGGTCGGATCGGTCGAGGTGAGCGGCAGATTCATATCGGTGGCACGGAAGGTGACCGCGTCGATCGGCGCCCGGAATTCGATATCGGTGGTGCCGAAGAGTTCGATATAGGCGTCCAGTGACTTCGGCGGAGCCTGGGTCAACCGCACCCGCACCGGGACCACCGGTGCGGCGATCACCAGCCGGCTGCGCGCCACCACGGCGGCCAACCCCCACAGGTGAATCCGGTCCCGGCTGTGGCCATTAGGGTCGACCATCTCGATCGACAGCGTGACTTCGTCGTCGTTCTCGGCGGCCAGTCCCCAGCGGTGGTTGGTGGTCACGGCGGTGACATAGGGTCCGAGGGTCTGTAGTCCGGAGCCGAGATCGGGCACTGTGGAGAACAAGTAGTCGTAGAGGCCGAGTGCGCCCATGCTGTATCTGCCTGCCACCCGCAGCGGAACGGCCGGATCGCCGAGCTCGTGTTCGGCGACCTCCCACAGGCGGGCGAAGATCTCGCTCGGCACGTAGGCCTCGGGGCTGGCCAGGGCCCATGAGGGGAGTCCGATATCCCGGATCAGCTTGTTCCGGTCCAATCCGGCCGCGGTGAGCTCGCCGATGACGAACCGATGCAACGTGACCTGGTCAGTACGCATGCCCTCTCCTGCGGGAGATCTGGAAGCACCTGACGGCCACCGTATACGGACATCCCATGACTCGTCACTGAATGCGGCGAGAGTTTACCCGATGGAATTCCCGAGTAAATGCGGAAAATCTGTCCCGTGTGCGACATCTCGCGAGTGCGCCGAGCTGTCCCGGCAACGACAGTCCGGCCGCGACCACGCATGCTCCGCCGCAGGTCGAACGCTCAGCCGCAGGCGTTGACCCACTCCGAGAGCCCGTCGGCGAACATTTGCCGCTTCCAGATCGGCACTTCGTGTTTGATCCGGTCCACCAGTTCGGCGCAGGCGGCGAACGCTTCGGCCCGATGCGGTGCGGCGACGGCCACCACGATGGCGAGATCGCCGATCGTCAGGCTGCCCACCCGATGCACCGCGGCCACCGGCAATCCCGAGGATTCGGCCTGCGCTGCGCAGCAGCGGCGCAGAAAGCGTTGCGCCTCCGGATGCGCCGAATACTCCAGCGCCGACACCGCCTGCCCGCCATCGTGATTGCGCACCACCCCGGTGAACACGACCACCGCGCCGTGTTCGGGGCCCGCCACGGCGGCGTCGGCGACCGCCGGATCCAGTGGCCGATCGCTGATCTCGGCCAGCCGCACCAGATCACCCGTTGTCATGGTCACCGCCTCCTGCGACCTGAGCCAGCAGATGCCCGAGCAACGGCTCGAGCACCGCGATACCGTCCTTGACCCCGCCGGGAGAGCCCGGCAAATTCACGATCACCGTCCGGCCGGCCAGCCCGGCCACCCCGCGGCTCAACGCGGCGAGCGGGAACTTCGCGGTGCCGCGCTGCCGGATGGCCTCGGCGACGCCGGGCAGCTCCCGATCCAGCACGGCCAGGGTGGCTTCCGGGGTGGCGTCGGTGGGGGAGGCGCCGGTGCCGCCGGTGGTGACGACCAGCGCGGGCGCCTCGCGCAGCGCCTCGGCGAGACCAGCCGCGATATCGGCGTCGGCGTGGATCAGCGGTCCGCGCACCGAGAACCCGAGGCCGCGAAGCCATTCGGTGAGTGCGGGCCCGGTGGTGTCGGTCCGGGTTCCGGCGGCCGCACCGGTCGAGGCGACCAGCACGACGGCCGACTTGCCCGGCTGCGCGGAATCGGCGGACACCTCGGCCGCCCGCATTTCGGGTGCGCTGACCGGCGCTGCCTGATCGACACCATCGGACTCCGCCCCGGGCCGCTGCCAATGCCCGTGCTTACCACCGTCTTTGGTGAGCAGCCTGACCCCGGTCAGCACGGCCGCCGGATCGACGGCCTTGACCATGTCGTGCAGCGTGAGCCCGGCGACCGCGACGGCCGTCAGCGCCTCCATCTCGACACCGGTGGGACCCTTGGTCTTCGCGGTGGCCTCGATGGTGATCGAATCCTCGGTGAACCCGAACGCCACCTTGACCGACGACAACGCCAGCTGATGGCACAGCGGAATCAGCTCGGAGGTCTTCTTCGCACCCGCGATCCCCGCGATCCGCGCGGTCGAGAGCACATCGGCCTTCGGCATATCGTCGGCGCGCACCAATGCGACCACTTCGGCGGTGGTGCGCAGCTCACCCGCCGCGACCGCGACCCTGGTGGTCTCGGCCTTGGCGCTCACATCAACCATATGGGCGCGGCCCTCGGCGTCCACATGCGACAGCTCGTTCACAGCGACCACACTCGCACAGTCGCGCCGACCGGCAGGGCACCGACCTCGGCGGGCACATCGATGAGCACATCGGCGGCCGCCATGCTCGCCACCAGATGCGAGCCGGGCCCGGACACCACCTCCACCGCCCGCGGCCCGCCCGCGCTATGGGCCAGCCGGCCACGCAGGAACTGGCGGCGGCCCTGCGGCGAGCGGAGGGCGCTCAGCAGCGGCAGTTCGAAGACCTCCACGTCGGGCAGCCCGGCCAGCCGGCGCAGCATCGGCCGCGCGAACACCTCGAACGACACCATCGCGCTGACCGGATTACCGGGGAAGCTGAGCACCGGGACGCCGTCGACCACGGTCAGCCCCTGCGGGCCGCCCGGTTGCACCGCGACCGAGCCGAACTGCCCGCCCATCGGTTCCAGCACATCCTTGACCACCTCGAAATCGCCCTTGGACACCCCGCCGGTGGTGAACACCACGTCCGCCGAACGCGTTGCGGCCGAGAGTATCCGGCGGAACTGGGCGGGCTGGTCGCCGCTGTGCTCGACGCCGGTGACGGTGACGCCGTTGGCGGTGAGCGCGGCGGCCAGCGCGATGCCATTGGAATCGTAGATCTGGCCCGGCGCCAGCGCGGTGCCCGCGGGGACCAGTTCGTCACCGCTGGTGATCACCACCGCCCGGATCGGCTCGAACACCCGCACGCTCGCCAGTCCGACCGCCGCCAGCGCCGCGATATGCCGGGGCGCCAGCAGGGTGCCCGCGGCGACCAGTTCGTCACCGGCGCGCACATCGGTGCCCGGTTCCCGCACGAATTCGCCGCGGCTGCGCCCACGCTCGACGACGACGGCGCCCGCCTCGCCGCGCGCGTCTTCCACCGGAACCACGCAGTCGGCGCCCGGCGGCACCGGCGCGCCGGTCATCACCTTCCGCGCGGTGCCGGGCGCCAGCGGCTCCAGGCCGGGATCGCCGGCCGCGACCACACCCGACAGCGGCAGCGTCACCGGTGTGACGGCCACGTCGGCCGCGCGCACCGCGTACCCGTCCATCGCGGAGTTGCGGAATACCGGCAGGTCGACGGGGGCGTGCACGGTGTCGGCCAGCTGCCTGCCGAGCGCGGCGGACACGGCGACGGTCTCGACCGGTCGCGCCGCGAGCGGACGCAGCAGCGCCTCGATGCTGTCGCGGTAATCGTCGACGGACCGGACGGCGACGGTAGCGGACCGGGAAGTCATGCGATCAGCCTAATCGCAGGTCGCGGGCATGGTCGCGGCCATCGCCTCACCTGCGGAAGGCGGCGATTGTGAGGTGCGGTGACGGTGACGGCGCCGTGGTGCCCAGCGGCCGACGGGTCATAATGGAGGGGTGACGCTGGTCGAGATGGGCATCCCCGCCGTGCGGTCCGGGCGTCCCTCGCTCGACGGCCGCCCCGAAACACCGCTGCTGGTGGACCGATTCGGCCGCGTCGCCCGCGATCTGCGGGTCTCCATCACCGAGAAATGCTCGCTGCGCTGCACCTACTGCATGCCCGAAGAGGGCCTGCCCGCGATTCCACGTGAGGAATTGCTGACCGCCCCCGAGATCGTGCGCTTGGTCACCCTCGCCGTGCGTGAGCTGGGCATATGGGAGGTCCGCTTCACCGGCGGCGAGCCGCTCATGCGCCGCGACCTGGAAGAGATCATCGCGGGCTGCCACGAACAGGTGCCCGGGACGCCGCTGGCCATGACCACCAACGGGGTCGGATTGGAGCATCGGGCGCACGGGTTGGCGCGCGCCGGGCTGGGCCGGGTCAATGTCTCGCTGGACACCGTCGACCGATTCGGCTTCGCCACCCTCACCCGTCGTGACCGGCTCGACTCGGTGCTCGCGGGGATCCGCGCCGCCCGCGACGCGGGCCTGGCCCCGATGAAGGTCAACGCGGTGCTCATGCGCCAGACGCTCGCCGGTGCGCCGGATCTGCTGCGCTGGTGTCTGGACGAGGGCTGTGAGCTGCGGTTCATCGAGGAAATGCCGCTGGACGCCGACCACGAGTGGGCGCGCGCGAATATGGTGACCGCGGCCGAACTGCTCGACGTGCTCGGCACCCGATTCGAACTCACCGCCGCCGGACGATCCGATCCGTCGGCGCCGGCGGAACGCTGGCTGGTCGACGGCGGCCCCGCGACCGTCGGCATCATCGCGTCGGTGACCAGGAAGTTCTGCGACACCTGTGACCGCACCCGGCTCACCGCCGACGGCATGCTGCGCTCGTGCCTGTTCAGCGATCAGGAGTTCGACCTGCGCGCGGTGCTGCGCTCGGGGGCCGACGACGCCGAGATCGCGCAGCTGTGGCGCGGCGCGATGTGGCAGAAGTGGGCGGGCCACGGTATCGACGCGGCCGGTTTCGTCCCACCCGAACGGACGATGGGAGCCATCGGTGGTTGAGGTCCGCTATTTCGCCGCCATCGCCGACGCGGTCGGCAAGGACACCGAAACGCTCGACCTCCCCGCCGGCGCCACCGTCGGCGATCTGCGCACCGCCCTGGCCCGCGAGTACGGCCCCGACCTGGACAAGATGCTCGATGTCTGCGCCTACCTCGTCGGTGACGAACTCACCCGCGACGCCGCCACGGCCTTGACCCCGCGCGTCGACGTGCTGCCGCCGTTCGCCGGCGGCTGATCTCGCTGTCCGCCCGCTCGGGCCGCTGGCGAGCCTGATCCGACGAAAATTTCCGCCAGCGATGTCGAGAACCGCGAACTCCGACCGTCGTGCAGATGAGAGGGGTATCGGGCTCCTCCGATTCGAGGAAGGATGACGCCATGCAGTACCTGGCATTGCTCGTCGGGCGCGATGACGATCCGGAAGCCCTTCCGGGCAGCGCGGAGTTCGACGCGGAGGTCCAGCGGTATGCGGAATTCGAGGAGCGGGTCACCGCGGCCATCGCGGGCGGCGCGGCCCTGTATCCATCCAGTACGGCGGTGAACGTCACCCGCGACGGCGACACCACGCTGATCACCGACGGCCCGTTCGCCGAGGGCGCCGAGGTGGTCGGCGGGTTCTACGTCTTCGATGTGGCCGACCTCGACGAGGCCATCGGACTGGCCCGGCAGCTTCCCGCGGTCGAGACCGGTGCGATCGAGCTGCGCCCGCTGGTGCAGTGGAATCCGCACGACGTCCCAGGCGCCGATTGGTGGATGGCGCTGCTCTGGGATCGCGCCGACGCGGTGATCGCGCCGGACACCCCGGAATGGGCGGCCGCGCTGGCCGAGCACGAGCGCTTCGCGGAGCGTGTCGGTGACGCGATCCGCGGTGGTGGTGCGCTGCGGCCGCCGTCGTCGGCGACCACCTTGCGCATGCGTGAGGGTGAACTGTCCATCACCGACGGTCCCTTCGGTGAGACCGCTGAGGTCGTCGACGGGCTGTACCTGTTCGCGGCCCCCGACCGGCAGGCGGCCTCGGAGATCGCCGCCCAGATCCCGCTGGGTGCCAAGGGCCGCACCGAACTGCGCCAGATCGTCGACCTCGGGCAGTAGCGGCGCTCGATGACGACTGATCCGGCCGAATTCGATCGCGTCTACCGCGCCGAGTTCGGCCGGGCGGTCGCCACGCTGGCCCGGTTGACCGGCGATATCGGTGCCGCCGAGGACGCCGTGCAGGAGGCGTTCGCCGACGCGCTGCGCACCTGGCCCGAGCGCGGTAGACCCGACAACCCGGGCGCCTGGATCACCACCGCTGCCCGGCATCGGGCCCTCGATCGGCTGCGGCGCGAATCTTCCCGCGAGGCCAAGGAATACGCCGCCGCCCGACTCGCACCCGAGGACGAGGAGCCGGAAGTGGTGTCGATCGCTGACGATCAGCTGCGGATGATCTTCACCTGCTGCCATCCGGCGCTGGCCCCGGAGTCGCGCGTCGCGCTGACGTTGCGGCTGGTGTGCGGGCTGCGCACGGCCGAGATCGCGCGGGCCTTCCTGCAACCGGAATCCACGGTCGCGCAACGCCTCAGCCGGGCCAAGGCCAAGATCCGTGACGCGGGCATCCCGCTGCGCGTGCCGTCCGCGCAGCTGCTGCCCGAACGCACTGCGGCCGTGCTGGCCTGCATCTATCTGGTGTTCACCGAGGGCTACTTCGCCACCTCGGGGCCGCAGGCGGTGCGAGATGAGCTGTGCGATGAGGCGATTCGGCTCGGCACCCTGCTGTGCGAGCTGATGCCCCGGGAACCGCAGGCGCGGGCGCTGCTGGCGCTGATGCTGCTCACCGACAGCCGCCGCGACCGACGCCGAACCGCGGACGGCGAGCTGATTCCGCTCGAGGAGCAGGATCGCCGCCGCTGGAACCGGTCGAAGATCCGCGCCGGACTGTCCTGCCTGGTCGCGGCCGCCGAGGACGGCGGCGGCGGAAAATACCTCGCGCAGGCGCGGATCGCCGCCGCGCACGCCGTGGCGCCGAGCTGGGAACAGACCGATTGGGGCGCCATCGTTTCCGCCTATGACGACCTGACAGCCGAGGCCTGGACGCCCGCGGTCGCGGTGAACCGCGCCGTCGCCATCGGCTTCCGGGACGGTCCCGAGGCCGGGCTCGCGGCTCTGGACGAGGTGGCAGACCATCCGAGACTCGCGGGCAGCCACCTGGTGCCGGCCACCCGTGCGGATCTGTTGCGCCGGGCCGGACGCCATCGCGAAGCGGCGCAACACTATCGCGAGGCCCTGGCGCGGGTCGGCAATGATCCGGCGGCGCGGTTCCTGCGCCGCCGCCTCGCCGAGGTGACCGCCGTCGAGCAAACGGAGGCGTCGGACTGACGACGATTCAGCGAGGTCGGACGCACGCCCGAACGGCGCAATCGGAGTCGCTCACCGCAGCCGCGCCGCGCGCATTCGGCGATCCGGCGGAGCCGTCAGGCCGCGCGGCTCAGCGCCACCAGTCGTCGAGCGGGGTGACCGGCACCGTGCGCTTGTGCCGGGTCTTCAGGAAGATGTCCTCCACCCGCTCGGCCACCTCGGCGCTGACCTCTTTGCCCTCGAGGTAGTCGTCGATCTCGCTGTAGCGCAGGCCGAGTGCTTCCTCGTCGGGCAGGGCCGGGCGGTCGTCTTCCAGATCGGCGGTCGGCACCTTGGACCAGATGGAGGCCGGTGCGCCGAGCTCCTGCAGCAGCGCCGCGCCCTGACGCTTGGTGAGGCCGGTGAGCGGGGTCAGGTCGACGCCGCCGTCACCGAACTTGGTGAAGAAGCCGGTGACCGCCTCGGCCGCGTGATCGGTGCCGACCACCAGCAGGTTCTCCTGGCCGGCGATGGCGTACTGGATCACCATCCGCTCCCTGGCCTTGATATTGCCGCGCACGAAATCGCGCAGCTTCGGCACCTGCAAGCTCGAGGCGACCTCGGCGGCAACGGCATTCGCGCCCGGCCGCACATTGACCACGACCGAGCGCTGCGGCGAGACGAAATTCATCGCGATCCGCGCGTCCGCCTCATCGGCCTGCACGCCGTAGGGCAGCCGCACCGCGATGAAGGTGGCCTCGACACCCTCGGCCACCAGCTCCTCGGTGGCGAGCTGGCACAGCCGCCCTGCCAGCGCACTGTCCTGGCCGCCACTGATACCGAGGACATAGCCCGTGGCCGGTGTGGCGCGCAGGTAGTCCTTGAGGAAATCGATCCGGCGCCGGACCTCGGTTTTCGGCTCGATGGACGGCTGGACGCCGAGCTCGGCGATGATCTGTGCACGCAGGTTCCCCATAGCCGCTCACTCTACTGGCGGGAGCGGGCCCGCCACACGCCGAACGAGACCTTCCCAGTGATCGCCGATCCGGTCTCTGGTGTAGCCCTGAGCCCGGATCTGGTGCAGCACCAGCGCGGCGCTCAACGCGGCGAGCAGCGAATCGGCCAGCAGCGGGATGTCGCCGGGGGTTCCGGCCTCGCGCAGCAGCATCGAGACATGGGTTTTGCGCAGGTTGTAGGGCCGTCCACCGTAGTGTTCGTCGGCCGAACCCATCTCCGCCGCCCGGTGCAGCTCGCCCTCGCCCTCGACCTCGATATCGAGCAGTCGAGCCCGCCCGAACGCCACCAGCCGCTGCACGGGCGAAGCGCCGGGGCCCAGCGGGGGCGGCCCGAACATGAACGCTTCCTGGAACTTGCGTTCGGAGTGGTCGAGCAGGGCCAGCATCAGCCCGGTCCGGTTGCCGAAGCGGCGGAACACCGTCCCTTTGCCGACGCCGGCGCGTTTGGCGAGGGCATCCATGGTGAGGCCGTCGACGCCGTGCTCGCGCACCAGCTGCTGGGCGGCGTCGAGCAGGAGCTGACGGTTGCGCGCGGCGTCGGCGCGCTCGGTGGGCTCGGCAGCTCCCGGTAGCGGCGCGCCGAGGTCGAGCAGCGGTCCGGCGACGCCCGCCCGCGCGCGGGGGTGGGCGCGGTCGGCGGGCGGGGTGGCACCTGGTGCGAGGGGTTCGGGCACAGAGGTGTTGTAGCTCACGGGTGGCTCGCCTACTCCGGTAGGAATTATTCGGACCGTGGTCCGGTTATCGAAACCATAGCTTACATCGGTAGTCGCTACCAGTAGACCAGGAGAAACCATGAGCCAGACCCGTATTCTCACCCTCGTCGGCAGCCTCCGCGCCGGCTCGATCAACCGCCGGCTCGCCGAAGCCGCGGTGCAGATCGCGCCCGAGGGCGCCGCGATCTCGATCTACCAGGGCCTCGCCGAGATCCCGTTCTACAACGAGGATCTCGACGTCGAGGGTGCGGTGCCCGCCGCCGCACAGGCCTTGCGCGCCGCCGCGGTCGAGGCCGACGCGCTGCTGCTGGTGACCCCCGAGTACAATGGCACCCTGCCCGCCGTGCTGAAGAACGCCATCGACTGGCTCTCGCGGCCCTACGGTGCCGGCGCCATCAAGGACAAGCCGGTCGCGGTGGTGAGCGCCTCCATCAGCCCCAACGCGGCGCGCTGGGCGCACGGCGACGCGGTCAAGTCGGTCGGTGTCGCGGGCGGGCGAGTCGTCGAGACCGCGCATCTGCACTTCGCCACCATCGGCGAGCGCTTCGCCGACACGCATCCGCGTGAGGACGCCGAAGCGCTGACCCAGTTGTCGGCCACGCTCACCGAGCTGCTCGGTGCCGCGCGAGACGAGCTCGTCTCGGCCTGATCACCCGACTGCCGACAGCGCCGTCCGCATCCTCTCGGGGAGGCGGGCGGCGCTGTCGTCTCCGGGTCGCGCGAGCGCCCTTCTAGGGTGGTGGCGATGGGGCGTGATGGACGCAGAGAGGCCATCGAGACGCTTGTGACCGGCGTGATGGAAGGGTTTGCTGGGGAAGCGCCGAGGTATCGAATTGTGATCTGCGCCACGGTCGTGTCGGCTTGCGAATCGACTGTCCTGGGACTTACGGCGACGAAATTTCATTCTTGTGACTCGCAACATGTCGTGTTGTTCCAAAGTGTCGGCCACTAGGTGTAGTGTCTTCGGTACTGGAGCGGGGCAAGCGAGAGCACCTAGCCCGACCCAGTGAGGACCGGCCCGAGCAGGGGATTTCGGGCCAGATCCAGGAGTTTGCGCAGCAACACAGGATCTTGCTGTCACAGGCACTGCATACGGATCACCGGCTGTGGATCAGGCATAGGAGAGAGGGACATCATCAATGACCATCACCGTGTACACCAAGCCCGCTTGCGTCCAGTGCAATGCCACCTACAAGGCCCTCGACAAGGCCGGGGTGGACTACGAAGTCATCGACATCTCCGAGAACGCCGAGGCGCGTGACTACGTCATGGCGCTGGGTTACCTGCAGGCCCCCGTGGTCGTCGCGGGCGAGCAGCACTGGTCCGGTTTCCGGCCCGACCGCATCAAGTCGCTGGCCGTCGCGGCCTGATCCGACGCATCCGTCCTTCCGATGTGAGAGGGAGGTGGCCATGTCCGGGACTTCCGAATCCTCGGGCAACGCGCTGGTCTACTTCTCCAGCGCGTCGGAGAACACACATCGTTTCGTCGAGAAGCTGGGTCTCCCGGCGACTCGCATACCACTGCACACCGCCGATTCGCTGCGCGTCGACGAACCCTACGTGCTGATCGTCCCCACCTACGGGGGCGGTCGGCACGTACTCGGGGGGAGCCGGTCCGACAAGGACTTCGTACCGCGGCAGGTCGCCAAGTTCCTCAACGATCCGCACAACCGCGCCCTGCTGCGCGGGGTCATCGCGGCCGGCAACACGAACTTCGGCGAGACCTTCTGCTATGCGGGAGAGGTGATCTCGCGCAAATGCGGGGTGCCGTACCTGTATCGCTTCGAACTCATGGGAACCGCGGAGGACGTCGAGCGCGTCCGAGAGGGATTGGGATTGTTTTGGCAGCAACAACGACAGCACCGACCGGTAAGACGGCCCGCCTAGAGCAGGCCCCGATCCGGGGCGCCGAGGGCGGCGAGGTACTCGACTACCACGCCCTCAACGCGATGCTGAACCTGTACGGCCCGAACGGCGAGATCCAGTTCGACAAGGACCGCGAGGCCGCCCACCAGTACTTCTTGCAGCACGTCAATCAGAACACCGTCTTCTTCCACAACCTGGACGAGAAGCTGGACTATCTGATCGACGAGAACTACTACGAGCGCGAGGTACTCGACCAGTACAGCCGCGAGTTCATCAAGAGCCTGTTCCAGCAGGCCTACGCCAAGAAGTTCCGGTTCCCGACCTTCCTCGGCGCGTTCAAGTACTACACCTCCTACACGCTCAAGACCTTCGACGGTAAGCGCTACCTGGAGCGGTTCGAGGACCGCGTGTGCATGGTCGCGCTGACGCTGGCCGCCGGCGATGAGCAGCTGGCCCGCGAGCTGGTCGAGGAGATCATCGACGGCCGCTTCCAGCCGGCCACCCCCACCTTCCTCAACTCGGGCAAGAAGCAGCGCGGCGAGCCGGTGTCGTGCTTCCTGCTGCGCATCGAGGACAACATGGAGTCCATCGGGCGCTCCATCAACTCCGCGTTGCAGCTGTCCAAGCGCGGCGGCGGGGTGGCGCTGCTGCTCAGCAATATCCGTGAGCACGGCGCGCCGATCAAGAAGATCGAGAACCAGTCCTCCGGCGTCATCCCGATCATGAAGCTGCTCGAGGACTCCTTCTCCTACGCCAACCAGCTGGGTGCGCGCCAGGGTGCGGGCGCGGTGTACCTGCACGCCCACCACCCCGACATCTACCGCTTCCTCGACACCAAGCGGGAGAACGCCGACGAGAAGATCCGCATCAAGACCCTCTCGCTCGGTGTGGTGATCCCCGACATCACCTTCGAACTGGCGAAGAAGAACGAGGACATGTACCTGTTCTCGCCGTACGACGTGGAACGCATCTACGGCAAGCCGTTCGCCGATATCGACGTCACCGAGAAGTACTACGAGATGGTCGACGACAAGCGCATCCGCAAGTCGAAGATCAAGGCGCGCGAGTTCTTCCAGACCATCGCCGAGCTGCAGTTCGAATCGGGCTACCCGTACATCATGTTCGAGGACACGGTGAACCGGGCCAACCCGATCGCGGGCAAGATCACCCACTCCAACCTGTGCTCGGAGATCCTTCAGGTCTCCACCCCGTCGGAGTTCAACGACGATCTGTCCTACTCGAAGGTCGGCAAGGACATCTCCTGCAACCTCGGCTCGCTCAATATCGCCAAGACGATGGACTCGCCGGACTTCGCCAAGACCATCGAGACCGCGATCCGGGCGTTGACGGCGGTCTCGGACCAGACCCACATCTACTCGGTGCCCTCCATCGAGCAGGGCAACAACCAGTCGCACGCGATCGGTCTCGGGCAGATGAACCTGCACGGATTTCTGGCGCGCGAGCGGATCCACTACGGGTCCGAAGAGGGCATCGACTTCACCAACATCTACTTCTACACCGTGGTCTACCACGCGCTGCGGGCGTCGAACCGGATCGCCATCGAGCGCGGCAGCTACTTCGGCGGTTTCCCGGAATCGAAGTACGCCAGCGGCGAGTACTTCGACAAGTACACCGACCAGGTGTGGGAGCCCAAGACCGATCGGGTGCGTCAGCTCTTCGACGAGGCCGGCGTGCACATCCCCACCCAGGACGATTGGCGTGAGCTGAAGGCCTCGGTCATGGAGCACGGCATCTACAACCAGAATCTGCAGGCCGTGCCGCCCACCGGCTCGATCTCCTACATCAACCACTCCACCAGCTCCATCCACCCGGTGGCGTCGAAGATCGAGATCCGCAAGGAAGGCAAGATCGGGCGCGTCTACTACCCGGCGCCCTACATGACCAACGACAACCTCGAGTACTACGAGGACGCCTACGAGATCGGCTACGAGAAGATCATCGACACCTACGCCGCGGCCACCCAGCACGTGGACCAGGGCCTGTCGCTGACGTTGTTCTTCAAGGACACCGCCACCACCCGCGATCTGAACCGGGCCCAGATCTACGCCTGGCGCAAGGGCATCAAGACCCTGTACTACATCCGGCTGCGGCAGATGGCGTTGGAGGGCACCGAGGTCGAGGGCTGCGTCAGCTGCATGCTGTGAGATAACCCCCGCACGCCGGTGGCGCGGATCGGTGAACACCGGTCCGCGCCATTTCTTTTGGCGACGTTGTCGGTGGCCGGCGCTATTGTGGTCGCATAGGGAGTGTGTGACCAGAGGGGCGGCGGCCATGGGTGATGTCGTATTCGTGATCGATGGCGGGGGTCGCCGCGGGCCGGACTGGCTCGACCAGGTCACTGGCGAGCTGCGGGCCGACCTCGAGGAGATTCGTGGTGTGCGGGTGAGCACCGTGCCCGCACCGGCTCCCGAAGGCGCGAAATCCGGTGTGGTGGAACAGATCGGCCAGCTCGCGGTCTCCGGCGGCGCGCTCGGCACGGCCGCGTGGGTGGTGCGCGATATCGTCGCCAAGTTCATCGACCGGGCCCAGGCGCGGTCGATCACCGTCAAGAAGGGCAAGCGCGAGGTCACCATCACCGCCGCCTCGGCCGAACAGATCGACCGGCTGCTGGACCTGCTGACCGATGAATAGTCCGGCCGGACAACGCATCGCGCTGTTCATCGCCAACGACACCTACCATTTCGACGGGCTGTCGCGGCTCTACGCGCCGGTCTCCGACGCCGAGCAACTGCGAGAGTTGTTGCGCGATCCGGAAATCGGCGGCTTCCGGCCCACCGACCTGCTGATCAACGAATCCAAGGCCGAAATCGAGCGCAGTATCGAGCGCCTGTTCCGCGGCGCCGGGCCCGACGACGTGGTGCTGCTCTATTTTTCCGGCCACGGCCTGCGCACCCGGCAGAACCTGTACCTGGCCACCAGCAACACCGATCCGCAACTGCTGTCGAGCACCGGCATCTCGGCCACCTTCATCCGGGAGCTGATCAAGGATTCCGCGGCCGCGGCGAAGGTCATCTTGCTCGACTGCTGCTACAGCGGCGCCTTCCTCGGTGCCGACGTGATGAAGTCGACCCCGACCATCGACGACGTCGGCCAGGAACTCGCCGCGGGCGAGGGCATCTGCGTGCTCACCGCGACCAGCGCGGTGGAAACCGCCGAGGACGGGCGCGGCGGCGCCGACCAGTCGGCGCCGCTATCGATCTTCACCGCCGCCATGGTGAAAGGCATCGGCACCGGCCTGGCCGACAACGGCAGCGGCCGCATCAGCGCCCACGACCTGTGGACCTACACCCTCGCCGAAGTGCGTGCCCGCACGAGCAGGCAGACGCCGAACCACTACGGCCTGCTCAAGGACGAGGTGTATATCGCCAAGGTGCGGCGCAGGCATCCCGGCGCGGTCGAGGTGGGCGACCGGGTGCAGCTCGGCGGGCTGCTCGGGCGCCTCGAACAGGACGCGACCCTCGGTCTGCGGGCCGAGGCCTGGTGGGGCACCGGGCGATTGAAGGTCCCGGTCGGTCAGGAACGCCGCACCGACGGCGCGGCGGGGGAGACGGTCTGGCTGGACCTCGCGGGACCCGACGGCAACCTGCTCGTCGTCGGACGCGCCGGTGCGGGCAAGAGCACGCTGCTGCGCACCCTCACCGGCTCGCTCGCGCTCACCCACGCCCCCGACGAAGCGCAGATCTACGTCCTGGAATCGAGCAACCGGCTCGGATCGATGGGCGCGCTGCCGCATATCGCCGGCGTCGCGGGCGACGACGAACCCGAGCAGGTGCTGTCGCTGCTGCAAACCATCGTGGCCGAGATCCGTTCCCGCAAGAAGATGTACCGCGCCAACAACATCGACTCACCCGCCAGCCTGCGCGCGGCGCGGTCGGTGCTGGTCGGCGGGCCCGCCGCCGACATCTTCCTGCTGCTGGACCGGTGGGGCGATTTCTGCGAGCAGATCCCGGATTTCGCCGCCATACTGCGTCAAGTGGCCAGCGCCGGACCCGAATACGGCGTGCACGTGGTGGCGACGGTGCGCGATTGGAGCGAGGCGCCGGACTGGCTGGCGGATCTGCTGCCGTCTCATATCGAGTTGCGGCTGCACCGTCCGCACGAATCGCGGATCCACCCCGAACGGGCCGCCCGCCTGCCCGACGGGCCGGGCTGGGCGCTGTACCGTGGCCGCCCGTTCCGCATCGCCATGCCCGACCTGCGGGAACTGCCGCCGGACAAGATGGTGCTGCCGGATCTGGCCGACGGCGCCGCCGAACTGGTCAGCCGGGTCGCTGCGGCCTGGCCGGCGCGCCCGGCCGACGGTGAGATCCGCCGCCCCTCCTTCGACGGCAATGTCGATTTCGCCGACCTGTTCGGTATCGGCGCCGACGACCGGCTCGACCTCGAAGTGGCCTGGCAGCACCGCTCCAAACACGAGCGGCTGCGCATCCCGATCGGCGTCACCCATCTGGGGGAGACGGTGGAGCTGGACCTCAAGCAGGTCGGCGAATCGGGGATGGGCCAGTACGGGCTGATCGTCGGCGCGGCCGGATCCGGTAAATCGATGCTGCTCAAAGACATCGTGCTCGGATTGGCCGTCACCCATCCGCCGGACGCGGTGAACTTCCTGCTCGTGGACTTCCGCGGCAGCGAAACCTTCGACGGACTCCAGCCGCTGCCGCATGTCTCGGCCGTGGTGAACGACCTGGCCGCGGAGCTGCCGCTGGTCGATCGGCTGATGGCCACCCTCGCCGGTGAGATCGAACGGCGCAGGCAGGTGCTGCGCAGGCACAACTACGCCGACATCGCCGCCTACGATTCCGCCCGCAGGCGCGGGCGCGACCTCGAGCCCCTGCCCGCGCTGGTCCTGGTGATCGATGAGTTCACCGAATTACTCGCCCAGAAGCCGGATTTCGGCGACACGCTGGTCGCCATCGCCCGCCGTGGGCGGGCGCTCGGTCTGCATCTGCTGCTGTCCTCGGCGCGTCTCGAGGGCTATCGGCTGGGCCCGTTCGAGGCCTACCTGTCCTTCCGGATCGGGTTGCGCATGTTCTCGGCGGCCGAATCGCGCATGGTGCTCGGGGTACCGGATGCCTACGAGTTGCCGAGTACGCCCGGCTTCGCGTATCTGAAAGCCGATGCGGCCGCACCCATCCGGTTCAAAACCGCCTACCTGGCGCGGCCCGAGCGGCGCCACGACCAGGACGCCGAGGCGCGCGGTGTGCAACGAACCCTGCTGGATTCGCTGGTATCGCAGGTGCGTGCGGCCGGTGTGCCCGCGCGCCGGATCTGGTTGCCGCCGCTGTCGGAGCCTGCCACCATCGACGAACTGATCACCGACCACCGCTGGGCGCCGGGTGGCTTCGGCATGCTGGAACTGCCGGTGGGTGTGGTGGACGATCCGTTCGAGCAGCTGCAACGCGCCCTGGTGCTCTCGCTGGGCGGCGAAGACGGCAACGTCGCGGTCGTAGGTGGGACGCGATCGGGCAAGTCCACCACCTTGGCCACGATCGTGCTGTCGGCGGCGGCCACCCACACACCCGAGCAAGTGCAGTTCTATGTGCTCGATATCGGCGGGGTGCTGGCCGACCTCGAGCAGGTGCCGCATGTGGGTGCGGTGGTCGGGCGCGGCGAGCCGGACCGGATGCGCCGCACCGTCGCCGAAGTCGCCGCGGTGCTGAGCCGGCGGCGGCAGCTGTTCCAGGAATTGGGGATTGCCTCGATGGCGGAGTACCGGCGACGGCGCGCGACGATGCCGGATCCGGCGCGGGCCGACGCGTTCGGTGATGTCTTCCTCGTCGTCGACGACTGGGGCTACGCCCGCCGCCACGACGAGGCGCTCGAACAGCATCTGATCGATCTCACCGCCGACGGCCTCGGCTACGGGGTGCACGTCATCGTGTCGGCGGTGCGGTGGGCCCATCTGCGTCCGGTGTTCCGTGAACGTTTCGGCACCAAACTCGAACTGCGACTCGACGATCCGGGCGAATCGGAGTTCAACAAGAACGATGCCGCGCGAGTGCCGGGCACGCCGGGCCGCGGGTTGGTCCGCGCCGGGAACAGGATCAAATCGATGATGATCGCGATGCCGCGGCTGGAGTCGGGCGCCGAGCTGAGTGCCCCCGCCGGTGATCTGCTGTCGTCGGGTCGCATGCTCGCCCAGCGCTACCCGGGCAGGCGCGCACCCGAGGTGCGGGCGCTGCCGATGCGGGTGGCGCGGGAGAATCTGCTGGCCATCGCCGATGCGGAGGGCATCGAGCAGAGCGCCCGCCATGTGGTGATCGGCCTGCGCGCGACCGACCTCGCCCCGCTGTCCCTGGATTTCGCCAAACAGCCGCATTTCGTGGTCTTCGGGGACGCCGAATCCGGGAAAACGACGCTGCTGGCCAATATCGTCGACGGCCTCGGCCGCGCGGCCACCAAGGACGAGGCGGCGCTCGTCGTCATCGACCCGGCGCGCAGGTTGCTGGAGATATCCTCCGGGCTGCCGCAGGTGGCGCGCTATTCGCCCACGCCGCAGACGATCACCGAGGCCGTCGACACCGTGGTGCAGTTCATCGAGAAACGCACGGCCGGTCCGGATGTCTCGCCGCAGCAGTTGCGTGACCGCAGCTGGTGGCGCGGGCCGGAATTGTTCGTCATCGTCGATGATTACGAGCGGGTCTGCGCCGCCTCCACCGGCAATCCGCTGGCGCCGCTGGCCGAATACCTCGCCCAAGGCCACGACATCGGCCTGCACGTGATCATCGCGCGCGCCAGCGCCGGCGCCGCATTGGCCCTGCACGACCCCGTCCTCGGCCGGCTCCGCGACCTCGGCGCCGACGGCGTGGTGCTGAGCGGTTCCCCCGAAGAAGGCGCCCTGCTCGCCAACGTCCGACCCACCACCCAGCCCCCCGGCCGCGGCACCTACGTCACCCGCTCCCGCCCACCCGAGCTGGTGCAGATCAGCTACCTGCCACAGGTGTGAGACCCATCGCGATCGCCGGAGGTCCCGGCAACCGCAAGTACCCGAGCGACCACGCCGTGACAAAGATCCCACCGGCTCGGCGGGGCGGCGCCGCAGCGCCGTAATCCGAACCCGACCAGTGCCTTACCCGGTGCGGTGTCCACAGGTGCCCAGCGGATGTGACGGCCGGAGTCGGGAACAGCTCGTCCGACACGCCCGGGAGGAGAAACGCCGTGTGACGAACGAGTCGGTGCGCGGGCGGGACAGATGGGATGTATCCTGCACGGGAATGCGTTTGCATCAGAACCGGTGGGCGACCGTCCGCCGGTAGAGGGGACCGGCCGCGATGTGACGCGGCGGCGAATTCCGGAGGAGGTGGTGTTGCGATGCGCAGCGAACCTCCCAGTCGAAGGCCGCGCGGCGCCGCGCCTTCGCATTCCCGGTAGCAGGTTCTTCCGGCGGTAGCGACTGGCGTGAGCGCCCGCGGTGTGATGTCGATTTTCCGATTCACTCGCCAACTCACTGCTGTGCCGAGGACTTTGCCATGTCGCAGACCGAACTGATCCACGAGCGTCCCACGCTGTCGGAATCCCTGCAGGATGTCGTCGAACGCCACCGCGTCGACGCCGCCCTGCACTGGCTCGACACCCACCCACCGCACGTCATCGCCGATGAGATCGCCCGCATGGACGCCGTCGGCGCCGGTGTCGCGTTCCGGCTGCTCGACAAGGACCTCGCGCTGGCGGTGTTCGAAGAGCTCGAGCCGGTCGACCAGCAGCAGATCCTGCAGGGCATGCGGGATCAGAGTTTCCGTGAACTGGTCGAGGCCATGGCGCCCGACGACCGCGCCCGCATGCTGCGCGAGGCGCCGGCCAAGGTCGCCAAGAAGGCGCTGGCCGGGCTCAGCCCGCGCGAACGCCGCATGACCGCCGCCCTGCTCGGCTACCCGGAGGGCTCGGTCGGTCGCTACATGACGCCGGAAGTCGTTGCGCTGCCGGGCAATCTGACCGTCGCCGAAGCGCTGCGCACCGTGCAGCTCAAGGGCGCGGGCGCCGAAACCGTCTACACCCTGCCGGTGGTCGACAACGGACGCCGGTTGCGCGGCATCGTGGAACTGCGGGAGCTGGTGCTCAGCAGCCCCGAGACGATGGTGGCCGATCTGGTCGTCACCGCGCCCGCGTTCGTGCGCGCCACCGACTCCGCGGAGAAGGCCGCCCGGTTGATGCGCGAGACCAACGACCTCAACCTCCCCGTCGTCGACAGTGAGGACCGCCTGGTCGGGCTGCTGACCTTCGACGACGCGGTGGAGGTCATCGAGGCCGCCGACACCGAGGACGTCGCCAAGCAGTCCGGTTCCTCGCCGTGGGAAGGCCACTACATGGCCGCCGGGGTGTTTCAGCTCGCACGGTATCGGGCGCTGTGGTTGCTGCTGTTGCTGCTGGCCGCGACCCTGACCGTCAGCGTGACCGATTTCTTCGAGGGCACCCTCGAACAGGCCGCGCAGCTGGCGCTGTTCATCCCGCTGCTCATCGGCGCGGGTGGCAATGCAGGTGCGCAGGCCGCCACCGCGTGTGTGCGTGCGCTGGCGGTCGGCGAAGTGCGCGGCAGCGACCTGCTGAAGGTGATCTGGCGCGAATGCCGGGTGGGGCTGGTGCTCGGGTCCATGCTGGCCGGGGCGGGTGTGGTGATCGGCGCCTTCTTCGTCGGCCCGCGCATCGCGGTGGTCGTCGGCGTCACGCTCATCATCATCTGCGGGTGGGCGGCGACCATCGGCGGCACCATGCCGCTGCTGGCCAAGCGGTTGCGGATCGACCCGGCGGTGGTGTCGGCGCCGATGGTGACCACGCTGGTCGACGCGACCGGCCTGATCATCTACTTCACCACCGCGAAGCTGGTGCTCGGCATCTGAGCCGGGCCGCCGCGCTCAGGGCAGCGGGTACATCGTCATCAGCTGGTCGCGGGCCCGCTCGACCTCCGGCTGGTTCGTGCCGAGCACGGTGATGACGGGCAGCGCGCCGCCGGGCAACTCCGGGCCGACCGCGAAGGTGTAGCCGATGAATTGGCCGCCGCCGACGCGGCCCACGTAGACGGTGCGGTTATCGATCGTGATGGTCTGGTCGCGGGGGATCTCGGCTTCGGCCTGATAGCCGTACTCGATGGCGGTGGGCGCGTACGCGGTGCCGAAGCGGCAGGTCTGGGCGGTCTGGTAGTCGTGCACCGGCAGCGGGGTGGCGGCGAGCTTGGGCAGCGCCTCGCACGGGTCGGCGCCGGTGAGCACGGTGCGCACCGAATCCGGAGACGAGCCGTAGCCGGGGCTTTCCGGCAGCTGCTCGATCGCGGTGTCGATTACCGCGTTGCCGATCGCGCAGGTGTCGACCGGCGTCGGTGCCTGGACCGTCAGCACGATCTGCGCCATCGACGGGAATTCGGCGGTCACCCAGCACTGTTTCGGGTCCGCGGTGGATCCGAGATCCTCCGGCGAGATCACCTCGACCTTGACCTCACCGACCCGCCGGGTCTCCTGCACGGCGCTGGCGGCCGGCGCCCACGCCAGCGACCAGGTGGCTTCGACGGGCGATCCGGCGGCGTCGAGGCGGGCTCGGCAGCCGTGGATCGTCTGCCCGCCGACGTGCACCTCGCTGACGGCCCCGTGTTCTTCCAGCGCCGACCGCGGCACCAGCGCACAGGCATCGACGGTGCGAATCCGCTGGAACACCTCGGAGACCTGCGCCTCGGAAACGGCGGGAGTGAACCAGATCTCATCGACCGGGCTCGACGCGCTCTGCTGCTGACAGCCGGCGCCGCCGATCACTACTGCGGCAACGATTGCCAGGCGACGCAACAACGAAACTCCCTCGGGTGGACGCCGACCCACCGAGGGGGACCGGTCTCGAGGACAAAATAACTCGAGCCCGACGCCACGATCGAATCGTGGACGCCGGGCTCGAGCAGACCGCCGGGTCTAGAACTCCCAGTCTTCGTCTTCGGTGTTGACGGCCTTGCCGATGACGTAGCTGGAACCGGATCCGGAGAAGAAGTCGTGGTTCTCGTCGGCGTTCGGCGAGAGCGCCGACAGGATCGCCGGGTTCACCTCGCACTCGTCCTTGGGGAACAGGCCCTCGTAGCCGAGGTTCATCAGCGCCTTGTTCGCGTTGTAGCGCAGGAACTTCTTGACATCCTCGGTGAGGCCGACCTCGTCGTAGAGGTCCTGGGTGTATTCGACCTCGTTGTCGTAGAGCTCGAACAGCAGCTCGAAGGTGTAGTTCTTGAGCTCGTCGCGTTCGGCCTGGGTGACCTGCTCGAGGCCCTTCTGGTACTTGTAGCCGATGTAATAGCCGTGCACCGCCTCGTCGCGGATGATCAGCCGGATCATGTCGGCGGTGTTGGTGAGCTTGGCCCGCGAGGACCAGTGCATCGGCAGGTAGAAACCGGAGTAGAACAGGAAGCTCTCCAGCAGCGTGGAGGCCACCTTGCGCTTGAGCGGTTCGTCGCCGCGGTAGTAGTCGAGCACGATCTCGGCCTTGCGCTGGAGGTTGCGGTTCTCCTCCGACCAGCGGAAGGCGTCGTCGATCTCGCGGGTCGAGCACAGCGTGGAGAAGATCGAGCTGTAGCTCTTCGCGTGCACCGACTCCATGAACGCGATATTGGTGAGCACCGCCTCTTCGTGCGGGGTGAGCGCATCGGGGATCAGGCTCACCGCACCGACCGTGCCCTGAATGGTGTCGAGCAGGGTGAGGCCGGTGAAGACCCGCATCGTCAGTTGCTTCTCGTCGGCGGTCAAGGTGTTCCACGACGGGATGTCGTTGGACACCGGCACCTTCTCCGGCAGCCAGAAGTTGCCGGTCAGCCGGTCCCAGACCTCGGCATCCTTCTCGTCGGGCACCCGATTCCAGTTGATGGCCGACACCCGATCGATCAGTTTCATCCTGCCTCCACGCCTTTCCCGCGCACATCCGAGCACGCTGCTGTCACGGAATTCCCTACACCCAGAACACTACTCCTTGTGGGTGACAACTCCAGACAACACAACACCTTGTGTCGAGCGACCATCCCCACCGATGCGGTGAGGAGCTGTGACGGCCGCTGCCGTTCGCCCATTGTCCGCCATCGCCGGGCCGGGGCGTGCATCGGTGCCGGGTGCGTCGCGCACGATCGCGGAGGATTTGCCGGACCCGCAGGTGGGGGTGTTTCGGGGCATGCCCGGACCCGTGCGGACTACTCAGTTGCCCCGGCTGCGGGCGGGTGCCGCTGGGTGGGATCCCGCGGGCCGGCCGTTACCGGCGCCCAGCGGCATCCCGCCGGGGGCGCCGCTGTCCGGGTAGGTGTTGGCGTGTCGTTCCGCGACGCCGATGGTGCGGGCCGCGGTGATTCCGCCGTCGGGAGAGCCGCTGCCCTTCGCGGGGATGTGCGGGACTCGCCGGGAGAGGTTTGCCGTGAGTCCGGGGCCGGTCCTCAGGACTCCCGGAAGGGGTTGAGCCAGCGAACATTGATGAATTTGGCAAAGTCGGAGTCGGTGGAGACCACGGTCAGGCCGTGTTCCATCGCCAGTGCGGCAAGGTGCATGTCTGGGATGAGGTTTCCGGTCGGCCGCGCCTCGCCGATCAATTGATCGATCAGCTGCTGGTGCCTCGGGCCGGCCGCGGGAGTCCACGCCGCTGGTGCGGCGAGGAATGTCGTGATGCGATCCCACACCTCGGTGATGGGTGCCGGCGGCGAGTAGATTCGCGGATTGGTAGTGATCCGCAAGTAGGCCAACAGGCTCGGCCACGGCAGTGCGACCGACTGGCTCGGGCCGGCCAGTGCCTCGGCGAGCCAGTCA
Source organism: Nocardia cyriacigeorgica (assembly GCF_005863245.1). Classification (GTDB taxonomy): domain Bacteria; phylum Actinomycetota; class Actinomycetes; order Mycobacteriales; family Mycobacteriaceae; genus Nocardia; species Nocardia cyriacigeorgica_C. The sequence goes on from NZ_VBUT01000003.1 coordinate 108,900, forward strand.
CGGGCCTGTTCGTGGTGCGGCGCTTGCTCATCGGTGGCATAGATGAGGATGTTCGCGTCGACCAGGTACATCAGTGAAAGTCCTCGCCGTCGGCTATGGCCAGGGCTTCGGAGACATTGTCGATATCGACAACGCGGCGGCCGAGCGGCAGTGGCCGGATGTCGATGTCGGCGCGTTGCGGTGCCGGAGCGTCCAGGGCATCGAGTCCGCGCCGGATCACCTCGTTGAGTACGTCCTTGAACGTAGACCCGCGCTGTATTCGCCAGCGTTCTAGGCGGAGTGCCAGGTCGTCATCCAAGGTCACCGTAGTTCGCATACATCAATGCTAGAAGGTGTGATGATTTGATGATTCTGATCTGATGATCCGATGTTCATCGGTGCTTGTTACCGCCTGCTGGCCCGCCGGTATCCGATGGTGGCGGGCACCGCGAACAGCACGATCGCGGCGGCCGACCACAGCAGCGTCAGGGTGAGTGGCCGGGCCAGTTCACCGCCCTGGGCCAGGGCGCGCATGGTGTCCACGGCGGTCGACATCGGCTGGTTGCGCACGATCGGTTGCAGCCACTGCGGGTAGGCGGCCAGCGGGACGAAGCCGGTGCTGAAGAACATCATCAGCGAGGTGAGGATCGTAATGGCCTCCACCAGGGTGGCTTTGGCGGTGTAGACGGCGACGGCGGTGACCACGGTGGCGAAGGCCAGGCCGAACAGGGTCGGCACGAGCAGGAACGCGACCGTCGCGGCGAGGCCCTGCTGGAAGCGGAAGCCGAGCAGGTAGCCGACGAGGACCACGGTGATGGTTCCGGCGAAGATCCGGCAGCCCTCGGCGAGGATCCGCGACGCCAGACCGGACGCGCGGTGCACCGGAAGCACCCAGAACCGGGCGAGCAGCCCGGCATCGCGTTCGCGTCCGAGCAGCACCCCGCCGGCGACCGCACCCGACAGCGCGCCGACGACGGCGACCATCGGCACCGATCCGTAGAGCGCGTCCTGGCCGGTGAACTTCTGGATCTGCCCGCCCACCACGATGTCGAGCATGAGCAGCAGCAGGCAGGGGATGAGCAGGGTTTCCAGCAGGGTGATCGGGTTGCGGGCCCAGCGCAGCAGCAGCCGCTGGGTCTGGATGACGGTGTGCCGGATCAACGCGGCCGCCGAGGTTTCCGGTGCGGCGAGCAGGTCGATGGGGCGGGCGGCGGGCAGGGTCATCATCGCCTCCGCGCACTCAGTCGCACCGCCACCGGCGCGCAGACCGTCAGGATGCCGAAGGCCCAGGCCAGCGGCGGCCCCATCAGCGACCACGACACTTCGCCTGCGTTGCCGAGGGTGTCGCCGGCCAGGGCGCGCAAGGCGATGACGAACTGGGAGACCGGCTGGTTACGCACGAACGGTTGCACCCACTCGGGGAATTGGGCCGCGGGGGCGAGTCCGGTGGAGAGCATGCCGAGGATCAACGGCGGCAGCACCAGCGCCTGCGTGGTGGCTTCCGGGCTCTTCGACAGCGTGCCGATGACGTCGGCCGCCAGCGTCAACGCGATGCCGACGAGCAGCGCGAACAGCAGGAATCCGAGTGTATGCGCGGCATCGAGGCGGAACCGGAACCCGATGACGTACCCGCACACCAGCGCCGTGGTGAGCGAGATGATCAACCGGAAGACATTGCCCGACATGCGCGCGGCGACCGGGACGAACGGGTTGATCGGCATGGCGCCGAAGCGCCGGTTGAGTCCGGCGACGGCATCGGTGGCCGACCGGAACGCCGCCGAGATGGCGGTGAACGCGGCCGCTTGCAGGATCACTATCGGCATCATGAACTGGGCGTAGCTGCTGAATCCGGTGCCGGCGAACATCATCACCGTCTTCAGCGGCAGGTAGAAGCTGGCGGTGAAGGCGGCCGGTGCGAGGATCGAGGACAGGATTTCACCGGATTTCACCGACGGCACGATGAACCGGGCGGTGAGCACCCACCACTGCGCGGTCGTGACCGGCCGGGCCCGCGCGCCCGTCGACCAGACGGCGGCGGTCATGGCAGCGCCTGTGCCGCAGCGGGTTCCGGCTCGGCCGTCGGCTCGGTGGAGGCGAGGTGCCCGGTGAGCTGGAGGAACACATCGTCGAGTGACGGGCGGCGCAACGCGATATCGACCAGTTCGACCCCGGCCGCGTCCAGCCGCCGCAGCGCCTCCGCCAGCGTTCTCGCACCGTCCGGGGCCGGGATCGCGATGCGGTCGGATTCGGTGGTGAACATCGCCCGATTCCCTTCCGGCAGCAGCGCACCGAGCGCGTCGGCGATGGCGGGCAGATCACCGAGATCCAGCGGCACCACCTCGCAGTAGCTGCCGCCGGTGCGGGCCTTGAGTTCGTCGGCGGTGCCCGCCGCGATCACCACACCGTGATCGATGACGATGATCCGGTCGCTGAGCGCGTCGGCCTCCTCCAGGTACTGGGTGGTGAGCAGGGTGGTGATGCCCGCCCGCTGGAATCCGCCGACCAGATCCCAGACCCCCTGCCTGCTGCGCGGATCGAGGCCGGTGGTCGGCTCGTCCAGGAACACCACATCCGGGCGCACGACCAGCCCGCAGGCGATATCGATGCGGCGCCGCATACCGCCGGAATAGGTGCCGACCCGCCGTCCCGCCGCAGCGACCAGGTCGAAGGCGGCGATCAGTTCGTCGGCGCGGGCGCGGGCGGCGCGTTTGCGCAAACCCATCAGCCTGCCGAACATGACCAGGTTCTCGTAGCCGCTGAGCATGTCGTCCAGCGCCGCGTACTGGCCGGTCAGCATGATGGACCGGCGCACCGCGGCCGGGTCGGCGACCACATCGTGCCCGGCGACCACCGCGCGTCCGCGATCCGGCGGGATCAGGGTGGACAGGATGTTCACCATCGTCGTCTTCCCCGCGCCGTTGGGGCCGAGGATGCCGAGCACCTCGCCGGGTGCGGCGTGGAAGTCGACGCCGCGCAGGGCGTGGACGGCGCCGAACGATTTCTCGATGCCTTCGACGAGAACGCCGTGGTCGGGACTCATTGCGGGCCTCCCAGATGGGTATCGAGCTCCTGCGCGATGATCGAGAGCGCGTAGGGGGTGGTCATTTCGTCGTGGGTGACGTCGACGTCGTGGTTGGTGATGGCCCCGGTCACATACGGCCGCCAGCCCTCGGGCCCGAAGATGTCGGAGCTGTCGACGGTGGCGCTGAAATACAGCAGGTCGCCGTCGTAGCGCGGGCGCTGGTAGCCGGTGCGGGTGCGGGCGGAGGCGTTGTAGGAGGCCGCCATGCGTTCGATGGTGGGGGCATCGATGATCGTGACGCCGCCGAATCGTTCGCGGATCAGCTCGGCCGCCTCCTGTGCGGTGGCGTCGGCGGGCACGTTGTCGATGCCGAAGACGGTGCCGAAGCTGTTGACGAATCCGCCGGGGGTGAGCCGCTCGATGCTGTCGCCGTCGATATCGGCGGTGTCGGCGTCCAGCAGTGCGACCACGCCGACCGTCGCGCCCTGCGCGCGCAGTTTCGCCGCCATGTTGTGGGCGATCAGTCCGCCGAAGGACCAGCCGAGCAGGTGGTAGGGCCCGTCGGGCTGAAGGGCGCGGATCTCGCGGATATAGCGGTCGGCGAACTCGTCGATGGAGCGGGCCGAGGGTTCGCGACCGGATAGATCGGGTGCTTGCAGCCCGTAGATGGGGCGGCCGGGGCGCAGCCGTTCGGCCAGACCGAGGTAACTCCAGGCCATGCCGGAGGACGGGTGGACACAGAACAGGGCCGGTTCGCTGCCGTCGGGGCGGATCGGCAGCAGCACGTCGAGGCCGAGACCCGATGTCGGGGCGGGTGCCTGCGGTGCGGCCTCGGTGAGTTGGGCTTCGGGTGAGCGCGCGTAGGTGGCGAGTGCGCCGAGCGCCTCTACCCACAGATCGGCCAGTTCGGTGACGTCGGCGCCGTCCAGCAGGGTGCGTGGATAGCCGAATGTCGCGTGCAACCGGTCGCCGATGACCACCGAATCCACCGCGAGCGCCGACATCAGCGGGACATCGGGATGTTCGGGGGCGGGCAGCTCCCCGAGGTCGTCGGTCGGCAGCCAGCCGAGGCCCTCCAGGCCGGCCGGGATGTCGCCGGTGGAGTAGCGGCCGAGATAGTTGAACGCGATCTGTCCCGGCAGCTCACGCGGAAGCCGCTGCGCGGTCTCGGGATTCAGGTAGCGCAGCAGGCCGAAGCCGATGCCCTTGTCCGGCACCGCGCGCAGCGTGCGTTCGACCGCCCGCAGCGCGGCGCCCATCGCGTGGCCGCCGGCGAACGCCTCGTCGGTATCGATGCCGGTGAGGGTCAGCCGCACCGGGTAGAGGCTGGTGAACCAGCCGACGGTCCGCGACAGATCGGCCCCGGGAACGACCTCCTCCTGACGGCCGTGGCCTTCGAGCCGGATCAGCGCGGTGGATTCGGTGGTGCCGCGGCGGGCGCGCCAGCGCATCAGGGCCAGGGCGAGCGCGGCGAGCAGGCCGTCGTTGACGCCGCCGCCCGACAGTCGCGGCAGATTCGTGAGCAGGGTGGCGGTGACGTCGGCGGAGACGTCGATGTCGACGGTGCGCAGGGTGTCGGACAGGTCGATCGCCGGATCCAGTGCGCGCGGTCCGAGCAGCGGATCAGGGCCGTCCACGATCGCACGCCAGTAGTCCAGTTCGGCCATGCGGTGCTCGGTGCGGGCCTGCTCGGTCAGCGCGTACGACCAGCGGCGCATGGAGGTGCCGGTCTCGGCGAGCACCGGCGCGGATCCGGTGCTGACCTGCGCCCACGCCGCGATCAGGTCGGGCACCAGGATGCGCCAGGACACCGCGTCGACGGCGAGATGGTGCAGCACCACGATCAACCGGCCGGATGCGGTCCGGCTGCCGGCCGCGCCGACCGGATCCAGCCAGAGGAACTGCGCGAGGACGCCCTCGGCCGGGTCGAGCCGGTGCAGCGCCGAATCCAGTTCGGTCACCGCGAATTCGTGCAGCTCGACAGTATCCGCCCCGGCGTCGAAGGTGATCCGGTGCAGTAGAGCGCCGACGTCGACCGCGCCAGGGGCCGCGACGCTCCACTGCCAGTCCGTACCGTCATGGTGCAGTCGTGAGCGCAGCATGTCGTGCCGGTCGACCACGGCGGTGAGGGTCGTGACCAGCTGCTCGCGGTCGATGCCCGGCGGCAGTTCGAGCACCGCGGTCTGGGCGAACCGGGCGAAATCGCCGCCCCGCTCGATCATGTAGCGCACGATCGGGGTGAGCGGCAGTTCGCCGACACCGCCGCCGGGCAGCTCCTCCAGCGTGACCGCGGGCCCTGCCGCGTCGGCGGCCGCGGCCAGCGCCGCGACGGTGCGATGTTCGAACACCTGCAACGGCGTACAGGCGATGCCGCGCAGTTTCGCCCGCGACACCAGCTGGATGGCCAGGATGCTGTCGCCGCCCAGCGCGAAGAACGAATCGTCGGCGCCCACCCGGTCCCGCCCGAGCAGTTCGGCGAAGATCTCGGCGAGGGCCTGCTCGGTCGGCGTGCGCGGCGCGCGGTAGGCGGTCTGTTCGGTGGTGAAGACGGGCGGAGGCAGCGCGTCGCGATCCAATTTGCCGACGGCGGTGCGCGGTATCTCGTCCAGCACGACGAATGCCGCGGGCACCATGTACGACGGCAGGATGTCGGCGGCGAATGCCCGCACCGCGGCCAGGTCGATCTCGGCGCCCGGCGCGCGCACCAGGTAGGCCGCGAGCGCGGTGGATCCGGTGGGGCCGGGGACGCCGAGGGTGACGGCGAAGTCGACGCCATCGGCGCGTCCCAGCACAGCGTCGATCTCGCCGAGCTCGACCCGCTGGCCGCGCACCTTGATCTGGAAGTCGGTGCGCCCCAGATATTCCAGCTCCACCGTGCCCGTGCTCGTCCGCACCCAGCGGGCCAGGTCGCCGGTGCGATACAGGCGGGTGCCGGGCGCGCCGAACGGGTCGGCGACGAATCGCGCGGCGGTGAGCCCGGGCCGGTTGTGATAGCCGCGCGCCAACGCGGATCCGGTCAGATACAGCTCGCCCGCGACGCCCACCGGGACCGGGCGCAGATGATCGTCGAGCACCAGCACCGCAGCCCCGCGAATCGGCGTGCCGATGGTGACGGGCGAGTTCGGCAGCAGCGGCCGCGACGCCGTCGCCCAAATGGTGAATTCGGCGGGCCCGTACAGGTTGAGCATCCGCCGATGGGGTCCGCTGCACCAGCGCTCGACCAGCTCGGCGCCCACCGCCTCGCCCGCCACCGCCAGCATCCGCACACTCGATACCGCGTCGGCGTCGACGGTGGCCAGCGCCGAGGGCGTGATCACCAGGTGGGTGACCTGCTCGGTGGCGATCAACTCGGCCAGCGGGCTGCCGCCGTAGACCTCCGGCGGCGCGACGACCGCCGCCGCACCCGAACCGAACGCCATCAGCGCCTCGAAGATCGAGGCGTCGAAGCTCGGCGACGCCACCTGAAGGACACGGGCCCGCGCGTCCAGCCCGAGCTGCTCTCCTTGTGCAGCAACGAGATCGGCGAGCCCGCGGTGGGTGACGGTGACGCCTTTCGGGGTGCCGGTCGAGCCGGAGGTGTAGATCAGCCAGGCGGGCTGATCCGGGTGGGGCTGCGCGACGGGACCCGGTGTCGGCTGCTGCGACGTGGTCATCTCGTCCAGGACTATCCACTGTGTGCTGTCGGGCAGGGCGGACCGGTGGGGGGAGACGGTGACGCCGAGCCGGGCGCGGGAATCGCTGAGCATGTGCTCGATCCGGTCCACCGGATGTTTCGGGTCGACCGGCAGGAACGCCGCACCGGTCTTCGCGGTCGCCCAGACGGCGGTGAGCAGCGCGGCCGAGCGTGGCATGCCGAGGGCGACAACGGTTTCCGGGCCCGCGCCCGCCTCGGTCAGTTGCGCGGCGAGCCGGTCGGCGTCGGCGTCGAGCTCGCGATAGGTCCGCATCCGCCCGTCGGCGATGATCGCGGGACGGTCCGGATACTGCCGGGCGGCCCGGGTGAGGATCTGCGCGAGCGTGGAGGTTCCCGCGCTGTCGGGCCCGCACACCGGCACCAGCTCGGCGCGTTCGGCATCATCGAGAAGATCGATCTCGGCAAGCGCCACTTCGGGATCGGCGACGACGGCGGCCAGCAGCCGCACCCACCGCCGGGCCAGCGTCGCCGCGGTCTCGGGCTCGAACAGGTCGGTGGCGTAGGTCAACAGTCCCTGCACACCCTCCGGCCCGCCGGGGCCGAAGCGTTCGCGCAGGTCGAGAATGAGATCGAATTGCGCGGTGTCGCGCTGGAAGTCCTGCACCTCCACCCGCAGGCCGGGCAGTTCGAGCACCGGTTCGACGAAGTTCTGCAACGACAGCGACACCTGGAAGATCGGGTGGTGCGCGGTCGAGCGCGGCGGGTCCAGGATCTGCACCAGCCGTTCGAAGGGCACATCGGCCGCGGCGAACGCGTCCAGATCTCGCCCACGCACCGAGGCGAGGAACTCGGCGAAACCCCGGCGTGGATCCACCGGTGTGCGCAGGGCAAGAGTATTGACGAACATGCCGACCAGCCGGTCCAGCGCTTGATCGCCGCGACCGGCCACGGGCGTGCCGATGACGATGTCGTCGGTGCTGCCGAGCCGGGCGAGCACGGCCGCCAGCGTCGCGTGCAGCACCATGAACACGCTGGTCTCGGTGGTGGCGGCGAGTTCGGTGAGGCGGCGATGCAGTGCGGCGTCGATGGTGAGCGGCACATCCGCGCTGCGCATCGACTGCACCGCGGGCCGCGGCCGGTCGGCGGGCAGATCGAGCACATCGGGGGCGCCGGCGAGGGTGTCGGTCCAGTACCGGATCTGCTGGGCCGCCAGGGATTCCGGATCGGACTCGTTGCCGAGCAGCTCCCGGTGCCACAGGGCGAAGTCGGCGTACTGCACCGGCAGCGGCGCCTCTTCGACCTCGGTCTCCGTCGACGGCCCACCCACTGCCACGGACCGATGCCGGGAGTAGGCGGCCATCAGATCGGTGGCCAGCGGCGCCATGGAGAATCCGTCGGCACTGATGTGATGTACCACCAGGACCAGCACATGCGTCGGTTCGGGCGTGCCGATGAGGCGGAACAGGCCAAGCCGCAGCGGCGGCTGCTCGGTGATGTCGAAACCGGCCCCGGTCAGCTCCGCGATCCGGACCCGCAGCGCCGCACCGTCATCGGTATTGGTGATCTCGAGTGCCGGCGTGGCGACCTCGGCGCCGATCACCACCTGACGCGGCCCCTCGGCGTCGGCGGGATAGACCGTGCGCAGGCTTTCGTGCCGGGCCACCACATCGCGCAGTGCCCGGCGCAGGGCGGCGAGATCGAGTTCGCCGGTCAGGCGCAGCGCGACGGCGATGTTGTAGGCCGGCGACGCCGGGTCCATCCGGTTGAGCACCCACATGCGCTGCTGGGCTGGCGAGAGCGGTACCCGGTCCGGGCGCACCCGTGGCGCGAGCACGAACCGGCCGCGCGCGCCGTCGGTGGCGGGCACGATCCGGGCCGACAGCTGGGCGACGGTCAGCGCGTCGAACAGATCGCGCAGCGCGATGGTCGAGCCGAGTGCCGCGTTGACCCGTGCCACCACCCTGGTCGCGCTGAGGGAATTGCCGCCGAGTTCGAAGAACGACTCGTCCGCGCCGACCCGTTCGCTGCCGAGCACGTCGGCGAAGACCTCGGCGACGGCCTGCTCCACCGGTCCGCGCGGGGCGAGGTAGGGGCGGCGGGCCGCGGCGAAATCCGGCACCGGCAGGGCGGCGCGATCCAGCTTGCCGACCGGCGTCAACGGGATCTCGTCCAGCACCACCAGATAGGCGGGCACCATGTAGCCGGGCAGTTCGGCGGCGACCCTGGCGCGCAGCTGTTCCGGGTCGAGCGTCGCTCCCGCGACGGGCAGCACATACGACACCAGCACCGTCGCCCCGGCCGGTCCGGCCCGGCCGATGGTGACCGCGTACTCGACGTCGCCGGCCGCCGACAGCACCGCGTCGATCTCGCCGAGTTCGATGCGCAGGCCACGGATCTTCACCTGGAAGTCGCTGCGCCCCAGATACTCCAGCGCCAGGCCGGAGTCGCCGTCGCGCACCCACCGCACCATGTCGCCGGTGCGGTACATCCGCTCGCCGGGGTCGCCCGATGGATAGGCGACGAAACGCCCTGCGGTCAAGGCGGGCCGGTTGAAGTAGCCGCGGGCCAGCGCCGGGCCGGCCAGGTACAGCTCGCCCGCGACACCGACCGGAACCGGACGCAACCAGGTGTCGAGCACCAGCGCCGACGCCCCGCGGATCGGGCCGCCGATGGTGATCGGCGCACCCGCGGTGAGTTCGGCGGGTCCGGTGGCCCACACACTGAACTCGGTGGGGCCGTACACGTTCACCATGCGCCTGCCCGGGGCCCAGCGCGCGATCAGCTCCGGGGTCGCGGCCTCACCGGCGACGGCGAGCACCCGCAGGTCCGACAGATCGGTCGGTTCCATGGTGGCCAGCGCCGACGGCGTGATCACCGCGTGCGTGACCCGCCGACTGCGCAGTAGCTGCTGGAGTTCGCTGCCGCCGTATACCTCCGGCGGGGAAACCACCAGCCGCGCGCCCGCGCTGTGCGCCATCACCAGCTCCGACACCGACGCGTCGAAACTCGGCGAGGCCACCTGCAACACCGCGGCCCACGCATCGATGCCGAGCGATTCCCGTTTGCCCGCAGCCAGATTCGCGATACCGCGGTGGCTCACCAGGACGGCCTTCGGCTTGCCGGTCGAACCGGAGGTGTAGATCAGATACGCGGTCTGGTCCAGGTCGATCGGGCCGCCGCGTTCGTCGTCGGTGATCGGCTCGGCCGAGACGGTCATGGCGCGGCGCATGGTGGGCAGGTCGTCGAGCAGCAGCCAGTCGATGGTGCCGGGCAAGGTCGCGCCGATCTCGGTCACGGTCACGCCGATGGGGGCCTTCGAATCGGTGAGCATGTGCTCGATCCGCTCCACCGGATGACTCGGATCCAGTGGCACGAACGCCGCGCCCGTCTTGGCCAGCGCCCACACCGCCACCACCGATTCCAGCGATCGGGTCAAGGCCAGCACCACGAACACCTCGCGGCCCACGCCGCGCCGCAGCAGCACCCGGGCGAACCGGTTCGACCAGGCGTCGAGATCGCCGTAGGTCATGGTGAGTTCGCCGGCGTCCACCGCGATGGCGGCGCTGTCGAGGCGGGCGCCGTCGGCGAGGATGTCGGGCAGCGGCCGCTGCGGCGCCGACGGCGGGCCCTGCACCGGTGCGAGTGCGGCCACTTCGACGTCGTCGCAGTAGCGCAGCCGGGCCACCGGGCGCTGGGGATCGTCGGCGAGCTGGACGAGCAGCCGGACGAAACGATCCAGCAGCGGGCCCGCTTCGCTCGCGTCGAAGTGGTCGGCGAGGTATTTCAGCGTGATCCGCAGGCAATCGCGGCCGTCGAGCCCGCGCAGCGGAATCACCATGAGGTTCAGTGGATACGGCGTGGCATCGGTACCTGCCACATCGAGCACCCGCATCCCGGCGATGTCGAGGGCCTGCGACAGTGCTTCCCGATCGATCGGATACGACTCGAACACCGCGAGTGTGTCGAACAGTTCCGGCAGCCCGACGGCCTGGTGGATGGCGGCGAGTCCGACATGCTGATGGTCGAGCAGCCGGGCCTGATCGGCCTGGATGCGGGCGAGCAGGTCCGCGATCGACTCACCCGGCTCGAACCGCACCCGCACCGGCAGCGTGTTGATGAACAGCCCCACCATGTCCTCGACGCCGGCGAGTTCGGGCGGCCTGCCCGACACCGTGCCGCCGAACACCACGTCGGTGCGGCCGGTGAGCATGGCCAGCAGCATGGCCCACGCCGCCTGCACCAGCGTGTTGACCGTGGCCCCACAGTCACGGGCCGCCGATTCCAGCCGGGCGAGGGTCTGCGCGGTGAGTTCGGCGGAGATCTCGGCGGTCTGCGGGGATTCGATATCGGCCAGCGACGCGACCGCTCGGGTGGGCGTGTCGACGCCGGCCAGATACCGCGACCACGCCTGGATCGACGCGTCCTGGTCTTGTTCGGCCAGCCAGGCCAGGAATTCGCGGTAGGACCGGGCGGGTGCGAACGCGCTGGTGTCGCCCGCGGTGACGTAGAGGGTGAGCAGTTCACGCACCAGCAGTGGCGTCGACCAGCCGTCCAGCACCAGGTGGTGGTTGGTCATGATCAGCCGGTAGGTGTCGGGCCCGGTGTGGATCAGGGTGAACCGCAGCAGCGGCGGTCGGGTCAGATCGAATCGGGTGTTCGCGTCCAGGGCGATCAGCTTGTTCAGTTCACGATCGCGTTCGGTGTCGCCCGCAGCGGTGAGATCGATCTCCTGCCAGCCGACCTCGGCTGCCCCGAGCACCACTTGACGTGGACCGTCCTCGGTTTCGGTGAACGCCACCCGCAGATTCTCGTGCCGGTCCACCAGCGCTTGCGCGGCGCTGCGCAGCCGGTCCGCGTCGACGACGCCGGCGAGGGTGAGCAGCGACTGCACCGTGTAACCGTCGGCGGTGTCGGAGTCGTAGCGGGCATGGAACAGCAGCCCGTACTGCAACGGCGACAGCGGCCACACGTCCACCAGATCGGGGTAGCGCCGCTCCCAGTCGTCGATCTGGGCCTGGGTGACCGTGACGAGGTCGAAGTCCGACGGCGAGCGTCCACCGGCGCCCGGTGTGCCGGCATGCGCGACCAGTGCTCGCAGGGCTTCACCCCACAGCTCGGCGAGTTCACTCACCTCGTCGGCGTCGAGCAGGTGGCCCGCGTAGTCCCAGGTCACCTCCAACCCGTCCGCGGTCAGCACGGCGTTGATATCGACCACGGCGGGCAGCGGTGCGCGCTCGTCCTGGGTGGCGGCGAAGCGGCGGGGCAGCCAGGCGCCGGAGGTAGCGGTGCCGGCCCGGCCGAGGTAGTTGAATCCGAGCTGCGGTTGCGGTGCATCGGCCAGGGCCGCGGCGGTGTCGGGGGCGAGGTAGCGCAGCATGCCGTAGCCGACGCCCCTGTCCGGGACCGCGCGCAACTGTTCCTTGGCCGCCTTCACCGCGGCGCCCGCGGCGTCCCCACCGGCGAACGCGTCGTCGAGGTCGATGCCGGTCAGGTCGATCGCGACCGGGTACACGCTGGTGAACCAGCCGACGGTGCGCGCGATATCGGCGCCGGGCAGTATCTGCTCGGCCCGCCCGTGCCCTTCGAGGGTGATCAGCGCGACGGTGCGGGACCGCCAGCGGCACAGCGCCATCGTCAGTGCGGCGAGCAGCACATCGTCGGCGCCGCAATGGAAACGATCGGGCACCGTGCTCACCGCGGCGTCGGCGGTCTCGGCCGGGATCGTCATCTGATGGCGGCCCATGGTGGCGACCACGTCGACCGCGGGATCGAGTCGGCGGCGGCCGATCGCGGGATCGTCGGTCGACAGGATGCGCTGCCACACCGGCAGTTCGGCCGCGCGGGCCGCGGCCTGCTCGGTCTGGGCGCGTGCCCAGCGCCGGAACGAGGTGCCCACGGGCGCGAGTGCGCCGCCGGTGGCCGCGATGGCCAGATCCGGCAGGAGGATGCGCCAGGAGATGCCGTCGGTGACCAGATGATGCAGCACCAGCCAGCACAGCGGTTCGGCGTCGGCGTGCTCGATGACAACGAAGCGGGCCACGACACCGGCCTCGGGATCGAGTCGGTCGGCGGCGTCCTGGAGGGCGCGCTCACAAATGGTTTCGGGGTCGGGTCCCGCGTCGATGACGTCGATCAGCGCGTCGACGTCGACCGAACCCGGTGCCGCGACAACCCATTCCCACTCATCGCCCACCGGCCGCAATGTCGACCGCAGCACATCGTGGTGGTCGATGACAGTCCCCAGCGCGGCACTCAGCCGATCCCGCGTGAACCCGTCCGGCAGCCCGATCAGCACGGCTTGGGCGAACCGATGCCACGGGCGTCCCTGCTCCACCATCGCCCACACGATCGGTGTGAGGTCGATGCTTCCGACCCCACCGCCGGGCAGTTCACGGATTTCCTCCGACGCCACCTCGGTGGCGACAGCGGCCAAGGCGGCCACCGTCTTTCGCTCGAACACATCGCGCGCGCTGAAGGCCAATCCGGCCGCCTTGGCCCGCGACACCAGCTGGATGGAGACGATGCTGTCACCGCCGAGTGCGAAGAAGCTGTCGTCGACGCCCACCGCGTCCAGGCCGAGGACCTCGGCGAACAGGGCGGCGAGCGTGTGCTCGGTGGGAGTGGACGGGGCCCGCCCGGTGGTCGGGGCCGGGGTGAAATCCGGTGCGGGCAGCGCCTTGCGGTCCACCTTGCCCAGCGGGGTGAGCGGCACCCGGTCGAGCATCATGATCACCGAAGGCACCATGTAGGCGGGCAGGCTCCGGCCCACCGCCGCGCGCAGAGCCTCCGGATGGACGTCCTCGGCGGCCAGTACATACGACACCAGAGCCGTTGACCCAGCAGGTGTTTCGGCGCCGATGGTCAAGGCGAACTCGACCCCCGGTTGCCGTTGCAGCGCATCGTCGATCTCGCCGAGCTCGATCCGGAAACCACGGATCTTGACCTGGAAGTCGCTGCGGCCCTGGTATTCCAGCTCGTGCCGCCCGTGCGCCGCGATCCAGCGCACCAAATCGCCGGTGCGGTACATGCGCTCGCCGGGGGAGTAGGGGTCGGCGACGAACCTGCTCGCCGTCAGCCCGGTCCGCCGGTGATAGCCGCGCGCCACCCCGGGGCCCGCGAGATACAACTCGCCGACGGCGCCCGGCGCCACCGGGCGCAGCCACGAATCCAGCACCACCGCACGGACCGCGCGCGCGGGGCTGCCGATGGTGACCGGGGCGCCGGGCGTCATCGGCGCGGTGAGGGTGGCGGTGACGGTGGTCTCGGTCGGCCCGTAGCCGTTGATGAGCGCGCGGCCCGCCCAGGTGGTCACCAGTTCCGGCGGGCAGGCGTCACCGCCGACGACCACCGTCCGCAGCCGCGGCAGCGTCGCCGGATCCAGCGATCCCACCACCGTCGGCGTCACATTGAGATGGGTGACCTCGAAGGTGCGCAGCACCTCGGCCAGCTCCTCGCCCGCGAACGCGGCGGGCGGCACCACCACCAGCGTGGCACCGGCGGTGTAGGCGATCAGAATCTCCTCGACCGAGATGTCGAAGCTGGGCGAGACGGCATGTGCGACAACAGCATCGGCGTCCACCCCGAAACCCGCACCGGAGCCCGCGGCCAGATCGGCGAGCCCACGATGGGTGACCAGCACACCTTTGGGCAAACCGGTGGATCCGGAGGTGTAGATGATGTAGGCGACCTGATCCAGCCGGACGGGTGCGCGGCGGTCGGCGTCCCGCACCGGCGCCGGATCCTGCGCGGCCACCGATTCGGCGGTGGCGAAATCGTCGAGCACCAGCCAATCCACATACTCCGGTAGCGCCTCGCGCGCGTCGGCCACCGTGACGCCGGCGACCACACCGCTGTCGTCGAGCATGTGCTCGATACGGTCGGTCGGATACGTCGGATCGATGGGCACGAACGCCGCGCCGGTCTTGGCGATCGCGAACATCGCCAGCACCGATTCCACCGAACGCGGGATGGCCGCGGCGACACCGCGTTCGGGTCCGGCCCCGGCCGCGATCAGCACGCGGGCGAGCCGGTTGGTGTATTCGTCGACCTCACGATAGGTCAGGCGCGCCGCGCCGCCGACTAGCGCGACAGCCTCCGGGTCGCGCACCGCGGCAAGCAGTTCGGGCAGCGTATGTGTAGCACCACCGGCCGGGCCATGCGCTGGCACCAGCTCGCCCTGCTCGGCGTGGGTCAGTGGCTCGATGGCGGCCAGCGGTGCGTCGATGCCGGCCGCCAGGAACTGGTGCAGAAAGTGCAGGAACCGTTCGTGGTGGGCCGCGAGTTCGGTGTCGCTGTAGAGGTTGGCGTTGGCCTGGAAGTCGATATGGGTGCTCTCCCCGCCGACGCCCGGATACAGGTTGACGAACAGGTCGTCGATCAACCCGGAGGTGAGCACGTTCAGGCGGCCCACGACCGAGCCGAGCGCGATCCTGGTATCGGCCATCATCAGATTCACCGTCGGGCCGAAGGAGGCGGCCTCGTCCATGGACCAGCCGAGATCACGGACGATGTCCTCCTGCCGATAGCGCTGGCGCCGCAGCGCACCGGTCAGCTCGCTCTGCGCAGCCAGGATCGTCGCACCCACCGTCATGGCCGGCGACAGGCTCAGCCGCAGCGGCACCACATTGGCGATCATCCCGCCCGAACGCCGCAGCGTCGCGGTGATCCGCGCCGACACCGGCAGGCTCAGCACCACCTCGCCCGCCCCGGTCATCGCCGACAGATAGGCGGCGAACGCGGCCACCACCGTCGGCGCCATCCCGGAACCCGCCGCCTCGGCCACCTCGTCCAGCAGGGCTGCCGTCTCGGCGGGCAGCGCACCCGCGACGCGGGCCGGATGCGCGTCGACCTCGGCGGTGCGCCCGGCCAGATTTACCGGATCGGCCATCCCGGCCAGGTGCTCACGCCAGTACTCACGGTCGGCGGAGAACCGGTCGGAGCTGCGATAGGCCAGATCGGCGTCGACGATGCGGCGCAGGTCCTCGGCCTTGCACGGCGGCGCCTGCCTGCCCTCGACGGCCGCGTTGTACAGCTCGGCGGTGCGCTGCACCATGGCCAGCGCGCCCATGCCGTCGAGCACGATGTGGTGGATGCGCGAGTACCAGAACCAGCGATCGTCGCCGAGCCGCAGCATCGCCATCCGCACCAGCCGATCCCGGGTCAGCTCCAGCGGCGCGGAGTATTCGGCACGCATCCAGGTGTGCGCCGCGGCCTCCGGGTCCGGCTCCCCGCGCAGGTCCAGCTCGAGGATGCTGTCGTCCAGGGTGGGATCGACAACCTGGAACGGATGTCCGTCGACGTCGATCAGCCGCAGATACCCGGTGCCGAACTCGCGTCCGGCCTGCCGCGCGGCCGCCGCAAGAGCCTTCGCGTCGATCGGCCCGGCCAGTTCGATGTACTGGGCGATGGAGATCGGGATGTCGCCCGCGACGTGCTGGGCGAACCAGATACCGCGCTGGGCGGCAGAGAGCGGGAACGCGCCCGTCGGGAGAGCGGGTGCGGAGTCGGTGGGTGCGGAGGATAGCTGTGTCATGGAAGTCCTACGTTCCGACCGCGCTGTAGCCGACCGGGGCAGTCGCCCCCGAGCGACCCCGGTGGTGGTAGTACTCGCCGCGCAGCATCGACACGACAAGTCCAGTGTGAACCGGCGCGGGGTGCGCCGTGGGCGTATCGGCCACACTGCGCGACCCGAATTTCCGGTCCTGGCCGCGTGGCGTGGTGCGAAGGAAAGCGCAGATCAGGCCGAGCGCGCGATGACCGCGAAATCCGCCGCGGTCAGCGGGGCGTCCGAGCCGGCCAGGTAGCGCCGCAACGTCGACCGGTCATCGAGCACCAGCCAGCTGATCCGATCGTCGAGATGCGGACGTTCCTGCTTGGTGGTGACACCGATACCGGTGCCGAAAACAGTGGACTCGCCCTCGCGCATCGTCATAGGGATCGCCCCGATCTTGACGATGGCGCGTTCGGCGACCACGGCCTCCACCGGCTCGTCGACGGCGATCGCGACGCGGATACCCGGGCCCGCCCCGATCTCGAGCAGCAGCCTGGCCAGTCGGTTCGACCAGCTGTCCAGCTCGGCGTAGGACAGCGCGACATCCGCGGCGGCCAGCACGACCGCCTGCGGGTCGACCGCGGCGGGCCGGGCGGTCGGCAGCACGGTGACGTTGCCGGTGTGCGATTCGACTGGAGTGTGCATGGTGTTCCCCTCGGAGGAATGGAAGGCGCTGTTCGTTGTCTTCCACTCTGGCCGTCGCGAGGCCGCGGCGGCAGCACCCCAAGGCGCGGGCTCACACCCTCTCAGGGTGGAGGTTTGCCCACCCAGGGTGGGCACGGCAGGCCGGGATCAGTCGTTGACGTAGGCGTTGAGGGTGTTGCGCAGGTCGGTGAGGACGGCGCGGGCCGCGGTCAGGCCCTGGGTGTGCCAGATCGTGTCGTCCACCGCGAAGACCCGCCGGTCGGTGGCGGCGCCGAGCGCCTTCCACTCGTCCGAACGCAGCACCGCCTCGCCGTGTTCGCGGCCTTCGGGGCCGGCGAACATGACGTAGATCAGATCGCCTTCCACCGGCGTCAGGTCCGATTCGTCGACGTCGAACGACCCACCGCGCTGGGCGGTCGGCCGGTGGGCGCCGGTGGCGGCGAGCACCTGCGCGGGCATGGTCTCGTTGCCGAGCACCCGGGTGCCGTCGGCGGTGAAGCGGACGATGGAGGCCTGAGTGAGATTGGCGGCCACGGCGTTTCCGGCGTCGGCCGCCTCGGTGCGGAAGTTCGCCAACGCGGTCTCCGCGGCCCCGGACCGTCCCATGGCCGCCGCGAGGGTGGTGAACTGGTCCTGCCAGTCGGTCTTGTCGCCGATCAGCACCGTCGGCGCGATCCCCGACAGCGCACCGAAATCGGCGCCGGGGGCGGGCACGTCACCGATGATGAGATCGGGGTTCATGGCCGCGATCAGGGCCGGATCAGGGTGGGCCACCGTGCCGACGCCGGGAATCTCGGAGATGCCGGTGCCCAGGTAGCTCGGCTGCGGGCTCGGCCCATCGACGGTCGCGGCGCCGACCACCCGCTCCCACAGGCCCACCGCGCACACCGCGTCCAGCGCCGCGGTGCTCAACACCACGATGCGCTGCGGGTCGGCGGGCACCTCGGTGACGCCGAACGGATGGGTGACGGTGCGGGTGGCGCCGGCGGCCGGGTCGGGCGCGGTGGGCAGGCTGCACGCGTGCGCGGTGTCGCGCTCGAGCCCGACCACGCCCGCACCGGCGATATTGGTGGTGGTGCGGATGATCGAGGCCGAATCATCGGCGGGCGTCGCGCAACCCGCGCCGAGCACCGCGGCGCAGCCGACGACGACGGCGCCCATGATCGTGCGGATTCGGGTGCGTCCATGACCCTTCGCGCTCACCGGCATGCCGGTGAGGGTACATGCGCGCGCCCTCGATCCGCAGGTGAGGTCGGCCGGTGCTCAGCCCTTGTCGCCGCCGAGGCCGCGACGAGCACCGTTGGGGTCGGCGCGGCCGGCCGACCGGCGTAGGCCGCGTCCCGGACTCAGCGCTGCCCGCGAGGCCGACACACCACGCCGGGGCAGCGGAAACAGGTCCCGACGGGCCGCGAATACGACACAGAGTAGGACCCGCTCGGTCGCCTGCGGCAGCACGGTTTACGATTCGAAGAGCGCAAGCTAACCGTCGTGTGCCCGGGCGCCACCGGACACATGCTGACAGTGGAGCCTGCGGAGCGACCTAAAGGCACCTTCAGGAGGATCAGTGACTGCCGTAGAGCCCCAGCCAGTCCCTCAATTAGAAGCGACTAGGCCTTTTCCGGCGCGGACCGGTCCCAAGGGGTCGTTCATCTACAAGATGGTCACCACGACCGACCCGAAGGTCCTCGGCGTCATGTACCTGACGACGTCGATGGTCTTCTTCCTCATCGGTGGCCTGATGGCGCTGATGATGCGTGGCGAGCTGGCGCGCCCGGGTCTGCAGTTCCTCTCGCCCGAACAGTTCAACCAGCTGTTCACCATGCACGGCACGATCATGCTGCTGTTCTATGCGACCGCGATCGTGTTCGGCTTCGCCAACATCATCCTGCCGCTGCAGATCGGCGCCCCCGACGTCGCCTTCCCGCGACTGAA
Organism: Nocardia cyriacigeorgica; assembly: GCF_005863245.1. Lineage (GTDB taxonomy): Bacteria > Actinomycetota > Actinomycetes > Mycobacteriales > Mycobacteriaceae > Nocardia > Nocardia cyriacigeorgica_C. Next base: position 127,662 of record NZ_VBUT01000003.1, read on the forward strand.
CGCCTTCAGCTACTGGCTGTATGCGTTCGGCGCCACCATGGCGACCGCGGGCTTCATCACCCCCGGCGGCGCCGCCGACTTCGGCTGGACCGCCTACGTCCCGCTGACCGACATCCTGCACTCGCCGGGCGTCGGCACCGACCTGTGGATCCTGGGCCTGGCGGTCTCGGGTCTGGGCACCATCCTCGGTGGCGTCAACATGCTCACCACCGTGGTCTGCCTGCGTGCCCCCGGTATGACCATGTTCCGGATGCCGATCTTCACCTGGAACATCGCTGTCACCAGCGTCCTGGTCCTGCTCGCCTTCCCGCTGCTGACCGCCGCCCTGTTCGGCCTGGCCTACGACCGCCACCTCGGTGGCCACATCTACGACCCGGCCACCGGCGGCATCCTGCTCTACCAGCACCTGTTCTGGTTCTTCGGCCACCCCGAGGTGTACATCATCGCACTGCCGTTCTTCGGCATCGTCTCCGAGATCTTCCCGGTCTTCAGCCGTAAGCCGATCTTCGGTTACACCACGCTGGTCTACGCCACCCTCGGTATCGCCGCCCTGTCGATCGCGGTGTGGGCGCACCACATGTACGCCACCGGCGCGGTGCTGCTGCCGTACTTCTCGTTCATGACCTTCCTGATCGCGGTCCCGACCGGTGTGAAGTTCTTCAACTGGATCGGCACCATGTGGAAGGGTCAGCTGACGTTCGAATCGCCGATGCTGTTCTCCATCGGCTTCATCGTCACCTTCCTCTTCGGTGGTCTGTCCGGCGTCATCCTGGCCAGCCCGCCGCTGGACTTCCACGTCACCGACTCCTACTTCGTGGTCGCGCACTTCCACTACGTGCTCTTCGGCACCATCGTGTTCGCCACCTACGCCGGCATCTACTTCTGGTTCCCGAAGATGACCGGACGCATGATGGACGAGCGCCTGGCCAAGTGGCACTTCTGGACCACCTTCATCGGCTTCCACACCACCTTCCTGGTGCAGCACTGGCTGGGTGCGGAGGGCATGCCGCGTCGCTACGCCGACTACCTGCCCAGCGACGGCTTCACCACGCTGAACACGGTGTCGACCATCGGCGCGTTCGTGCTGGGCGCCTCGATGCTGCCGTTCCTGTGGAACGTCTTCAAGAGCTACCGTTACGGCGAGGTCGTCACCGTGGACGATCCGTGGGGCTACGGCAACTCGCTGGAGTGGGCCACCACCTGCCCGCCGCCGCGGCACAACTTCTACGAGCTGCCGCGCATCCGGTCCGAGCGTCCGGCCTTCGAGCTCCACTACCCGCACATGGTCGAGCGGATGCGGGCCGAGGCCCACGTCGGCTGGGGTTCGGGCAAGCATGCCACCGAGGTGCATGAAGGCGCGCTGACCAAGTAGACGGCGGAAGACAGCATTCCGGATGAGTGTGCACCTGCTGGGGTGACCAGCGGGTGCACACTCGTTTGGTGAGGGCGGTGGTCCCGCCTGATCAGGCACACAGACTGGAGCGCAGGGATTTGGCAGACACCACGGTTCTCGTCACCGTCACCGGCCCCGACCGGCCCGGTGTGACGTCGGTGCTACTCACGGCGATGTCGCGACATCAGGTCAGCCTGCTGGATGTGGAGCAGGTCGTCATCCGGGGTCGGCTGACCCTCGGTGTGCTGGTGACCTGCCCGAACGATCCCGAAGAACTGCAGGACGAGCTCGAAGAGGCGATGAACACCGTCGGCATGCACGTCGACGTCGACATCGATGCCGAGCCGGTCCGCGCGCCGGTACCCACCCACGCCGTGGTGATCCTCGGCGCGCCGGTGACCGCCCGCGCGTTCAGCGCCGTCTCCCGCCAGCTCGCGGCGCTCGGCGCCAATATCGACGCCATCCGCGGCGTCGCCGACTACCCGGTGACCGGCATGGAGCTGATGGTCAGCGCCGTCGATACCGGCGAGGACACCGATTCCCGGCTGCGCACCGCACTGGCCGACGTCGCGGTGGCCGAGGAGGTCGACGTCGCGGTGGAGCGGGCCGGGCTGGCGCGCCGGGCCAAGCGGCTGATCGTCTTCGACGTCGACTCCACGCTGATCCAGGGCGAAGTCATCGAGATGCTGGCCGCGCACGCCGGCGTCGAGGACGAGGTCCGCCGGGTCACCGAATCGGCGATGCGCGGCGAGATCGACTTCGGCGAATCGCTGCGTCAGCGGGTGGCAACCCTGGAGGGCCTCGACGAGTCGGTGATCGAGGAGGTCGCCGAACGGATCGAACTCACCCCCGGTGCCCGCACCACCATCCGCACCCTGCGCAGGCTCGGCTTCCGCTGCGGTGTGGTCTCCGGCGGCTTCCGTCAGGTGATCGAACCGCTGGCCCACGATCTGGAATTGGATTTCGTGCAGGCCAACACCCTCGAGATCGTCGACGGCAAGCTCACCGGACGCGTCGTCGGCGATATCGTCGACCGGGCCGCCAAGGCCACCGCGCTGCGCAAGTTCGCCGCCGAAGCCGGGGTGCCGATGGAGCAGACCGTCGCGGTGGGCGACGGTGCCAACGACATCGACATGCTCAATGCCGCCGGACTCGGCGTCGCCTTCAATGCCAAGCCGGCATTGCGCGAGATCGCCGACGCGGCGCTGTCGCACCCCTACCTGGACGCGGTGCTGTTCATCCTCGGCGTCACCAGGGACGAGGTGGAGGCGGCCGACGCCAAGGACGGGCTGCTGCGCCGGGTTCCGCTGGGCTGAGGCGATGACCAACATCCCGGAGCCGGTCTCCCCGGTCGAGGAGATCGAGGACCCGGCGCCCGCCCGGCCACGCCCGACCGATGGCGATTTCGCCGCCAGGCACGCCGAACTCGCCGCCGGATACGGCGGTGCGGGCGACCCCGACGATCCGGCGATGGTGCAGGCCATGCAGATGGTGCTGTACCTGCCCAAGGCCGACCCGCCCGCCCGCAGTGCGCTGCTGGCGGCCGCGGCGGCATCCGCGGTGGCGCTGTGCCTGGATCCGCGGGTCGGTCCGGGCGGGGAATGGGCCGATCGGTACCTGGCCTGGAAGCGGTCCCGGATCCGCAAGGTCGCCCGGCGTGCGCGTGGGGCGCAGTGGGACGCGGCGAACGAGGTCGACGGCGTCACCGTGGAGTTGGGCGGCGCCAAGGCCCGCGCGCTCGTCCCCGGTCCGGTCGGCGCGATCGACCCCCGGATCAGGAAGCTACAGATCGGCGGCACCGACCTCGACCACGACGACCCGGGCCCGCCGGACCCCGAACTGCCCGTGCTGTGGGTGAATTCGGCCCTCGGCATGACCCTCGGCAAAGCCGCGGCCCAGGTGGGGCACGCGAGCATGCTGCTCGCGGGCGCGCTGCCCGAGCGTGCCGCGCTGGCCTGGGCCGAGCGCGAGTTCGACTGCGCGGTGCGCGAATCGGGTCCCGAGCACTGGGCCGAGCTCAGCCGTGCGGTGGCGGCGGGCACGGCGGTCGCGGTGCGCGATGCCGGATTCACCGAAGTGGCACCGGGTTCGATGACGGTGATCGCCACACCCGGCCTGCTCACTCGCTGAATCCGCCGGTATCTGTCACCGCCGGTACGCGGGCCGGTCGTACGCGCGTCCGCGTTTTGGGCCAAGATGGAGCGCGTGCCGCAACCGGATCCCGATCTGCTCATCGATTTCACCGACGTCACCATCCGCCGCTCGGGCCACACCCTCGTCGGCCCGGTCACCTGGCAGGTGGAGCTCGACGAACGCTGGGTCGTGCTCGGCCCCAACGGCGCGGGCAAGACCTCGCTGCTGCGGATGGCCGCCGCCGAAGTGCATCCCACCTCGGGCACCGCGCATCTGCTGGGCGAGGTGCTGGGCAAGGTCGACGTCGGCGAACTGCGCCCGCGCATCGGCTTGTCCTCGGCCGCGGTCGCGGGCCGGGTGCCGCGCGAGGAGAAGGTCAGCGATCTGGTGGTCTCGGCCGGCTACGCGGTGCTGGGCCGCTGGCGCGAACGCTACGACGACGTCGACACCGACCGCGCCATCGACATGCTGGAAAGCCTCGGCGCCGAACACCTGGCCGACCGCACCTACGGAACGCTCTCGGAGGGCGAACGCAAACGCGTGCTCATCGCCCGCGCCCTGATGACCGATCCCGAGCTACTCCTACTCGACGAACCCGCCGCCGGCCTCGACCTCGGCGGCCGCGAGGAACTGGTGGAACGCCTGGGTGATCTGGCCGCCGATCCGGATGCGCCCGCGATCGTGCTGGTCACCCACCATGTCGAGGAGATTCCGCCCGGGTTCACCCACGGTCTGCTGCTCAACGAGGGCTCGGTGGTCGCCCAGGGACTGCTGTCGGATGTGCTGACGGCCGAGAACCTCAGCGAAGCGTTCAGCCAGTCCATCGCCCTCGATCGCGTCGACGGACGGTACTTCGCCCGCCGGGCCCGCCGCTTCGGCAAGCACCGCTCCCGCTGAGTCGCACCGAGTAAGGCCGCCCGGCACCTGCGAGGCGGACACCGCGTGCCATGAGGCGACCGGCCTCCGTTCGTTCCTGCCGCCGAACAGACGCCGGTACCGGTGCTCGGCTCCGCTGAACCCGACGCCGTCGGATCGCCCGTCCCCAAGCGAGCGTTAGGGTGCAGGAATGAGTGATGTGGTGCTGCCCAAGGACGCTTCGACGGTGATGCTGGTGCGCGACGGGGCCACCGGGCCCGAGGTGTTCCTCCAGCGCCGCGTCGGGGCCATGGCCTTCGCCGCGGGCATGACCGTATTCCCCGGCGGCGGCGTCGACCCCTCCGACGCGACCGCCGACATCGCCTGGGCCGGACCGGAACCGGCCTGGTGGGCCGAACGCTTCCGCACTACCGAACCGCGCGCGCAGGCCCTGGTCTGTGCGGCGGTGCGGGAAACCTTCGAAGAGTGCGGGGTACTGCTGGCCGGCCCGGCCGCCGATCAGGTCGTCGCCGACACCGCCGGATATCGCGAGGCCAGGGGCAAGCTGGAGCGGCGCGAGCTGTCGCTGGCGCAATTCCTGGTCGAGCAGAACCTGGTGCTGCGCGCCGACCTGCTGCGCCCGTGGGCCAACTGGATCACCCCCGAGGTGGAGCAGCGCCGCTATGACACCCGGTTCTTCGTCGCGGTGCTGCCGGACGGCCAGCGCGCCGACGGCGCCACCTCCGAAGCCGCCGAGGTCCAGTGGCGCACCCCCGCCGACGCGCTGGATCGCTGGCGGGCCGGGGCCGACATCCTGCTGCCGCCCACCTGGGCCCAACTCGACGCGCTGGCCGGCTACGCCTCCACCGCCGAGATCCTGGCGGCCGACCGCGACATCGACCCGATCGAACCGGTGTTCAGCGCGGCGCAGGGCAAGAATGCGCTCAGTTTCCCCGACTGCGACCGCTACTTCGACGACCTGCCCGATCAGCGCAAACTCCAGGGCTCCACGCGCGAATAAGAGATCCGGCGCGCACCCGGTAGGTTGCCAGCCATGGCCGAATTCGTGACCGTGGACGAGCTGGACGGCGACACCGAACGCAGGGTGGCGGTACTGCGTATCGCCCGTGCGCCGATGAACCTGCTGAACATCCAGGTGGTGCGGGAGCTGGCCGCCGCGGCCCACGCGATCGGCGAGGATCGGCGAATCGGCGCGGTGGTCGTCTACGGCGACGAGCGCGTCTTCTGCGCCGGCGACGACCTCGCCGAACTGGCCGCGCTCTCGGCGGAACAGGCCGCCGCCGTCGCCGCCGATTTCCAGCACGCGCTCGGTTGCCTGGCCCGGCTGCCGCAGCCGACGGTGGCCGCGATCAGTGGCTACGCGCTCGGATCCGGCCTTGAACTCGCGCTCGGCGCCGACCGCCGCGTCATCGGCGACAACGTCAAGCTCGGGCTGCCGCAGATCAAGGCGGGCCTGATCCCGCTGGGGGGGATCCGCAGGCTCACCGCGCTCATCGGACCCGGCGCGGCCAAGGATCTGGTGTACACCGGCCGCTTCGTGGAGCCGGACGAGGCGCGCGCCCTCGGACTGGTCGACGAGGTCGTCGCACCCGACGACGTCTACACCGCGGCGGTGGCCTGGGCGCGCGGTTTCCTCGACGGCCCGGCCCGTGCCTTGGCGGCGGCGAAAGCGGTCTTCGAGGCCGGCCCGCACGGCCACGATCGGGCCCGAATCGCGTGGTCGGAGCTGTTCGGCACCGAAGATCGCCTGATAGGAACACGTTCTTATTTGGCCGACGGGCCCGGCTCCGCGGAGTTCGTCGGACGCTGATCCGCCGGCTCGCGCGCGATCCCACCCACTGGTATGAGACGACCTACAGCGAGGGTTTAGGCTAGGCCACCATGACGGTACGCCACGACGACCCCGCGCCGAACCCGCATGCCACCGAGGCCGAGGTCGAAGCCGCGCTCAAGGACACCAAACTCGCCCAGGTCCTCTACCACGACTGGGAAGCCGAGACCTACGACGACAAGTGGTCGATCTCCTATGACGAACGGTGTATCGAGTACGCGCGCGGCCGCTTCGACGCCGCGGTCGGGCCGGTGGCGCTGCCCTACGGCCGGGCGCTGGAACTCGGCTGCGGCACCGGCTTCTTCCTGCTGAACCTGATGCAGGCCGGGGTGGCCAAGAGCGGTTCGGTGACCGACCTGTCGCCGGGCATGGTGAAGGTCGCGCTGCGCAACGCGCAGAACCTCGGCCTGGACGTCGACGGTCGCGTCGCCGACGCCGAGACCATCCCGTATGAGGACAACACCTTCGATCTGGTCGTCGGCCACGCCGTGCTGCACCACATCCCGGATGTCGAACTCGCGCTGAAGGAATGCCTGCGCGTGCTCAAGCCGGGCGGGCGCCTGGTCTTCGCCGGCGAGCCCACCACCGCGGGCAATTTCTACGCGCGCTGGCTCGGGCGCATCACCTGGGGCGCCACCACCAACCTCACCAAGCTGCCCGGTCTGGCGAGCTGGCGCCGTCCGCAGGAGGAGCTGGACGAGTCCTCCCGCGCCGCCGCCCTCGAGGCCGTCGTCGACCTGCACACCTTCACCCCCGATCAGCTCGAGGCGATGGCCCGCTCGGCCGGTGCGGTCGAGGTCGCCGCGCACACCGAGGAATTCGCCGCCGCGCTGTGGGGCTGGCCGGTGCGCACCTTCGAGGCCGCCGTGCCCGCCGAAAAGCTCACCTGGCGCTACCGCATGGCCATGTACAAGGCGTGGCTGGGCCTGAGCTGGGTGGACGAGAACGTGATGCGCCGGGTGGTGCCGCGCCAGTTCTTCTACAACGCCATGATCACCGGTGTGAAGCCGGGCGCTCCGGGCCAGTAGTGGGCTACGGCTTCAGCCACGAGGACGTCGTCTTCCTGGCCGGTGCGGCGGGCGCCGCCGCACTGGCCGACGTGGACCGGCTGGAGCTGACCCCGGCGACGCACCTGCGCGATCTCGCGCGGGTGCGCCGCGCGCATGGCGACCAGGCGGCGGCACTGATCGACACGGTGCGCTTGCGCCGCCGGGCCGCCGCCAAGCTCATCGGTGCGGGGGAGTGGCTGTTCACCGACGACGCATTGCAACAGGCCACACCGACGCTGGTCGCGCGGCGTCGGGCCGCCAGGCTGGCCGGTCGCGCGGTACACGACGTCACCTGCTCGATCGGCGCGGAGCTGGCCGAGCTGGCACGGGTGTGCCCGGCCGTGATCGGCAGCGACCTGGATGAGGTTCGCCTCGCGATGGCGCGGCACAATGCCCGCACCCGGAATGTGGTGCTGGCCCGGGCAGATGCGCTGGTTCCGTGCAGCCGTGACACGGTGATCATCGCCGACCCCGCGCGCCGTGCCGTCGGCAAACGCACCCACGATCCGGCGCAGCTACAACCACCGCTGCCCGATCTGCTCGCGGCCTACTCCGGTCGCGATATGGCCGTGAAGTGTGCTCCCGGACTGGATTTCGACAGCCTCGACTGGACCGGGGAGATCGAAGTGGTATCCCTGGACGGTTCGGTCCGGGAAGCCTGCCTGTGGTCGGCCGGACTGACCGATTCCGGCGTCACCCGCCGTGCGACGGTGCTGACGACCTCTGGCCGATCCAGCACCCTCACCGATGCCGAACCCGACGACATCCCCGAGCGCGCCCCCGGCGAATGGATCATCGACCCCGACGGCGCCATCGTCCGGGCCGGCCTGGTCCGCCACTACGCGGCGAAACACGGTCTGTGGCAGTTGGACCCGCGCATCGCCTACCTCACCGGCGACCGGGTGCCCGAGGGTGTGCGCGGCTTCCGGGTGCTCGACCAGCTCGCCTTCCGGGAGAAGTCACTGCGCTCCGAGCTGCGCCGCCGCGATTGCGGCGCATTGGAAATCCTGGTGCGCGGCGTCGACGTCGACCCCGACCAACTGCGCCGCCGCCTGAAACCGTCCGGCTCCCAGCCCTATTCACTCGTGATCACCCGGATCGGACGCGACGCGACGGTATTCCTGTGCGAGGCCGCATCCGCTCGATAACTGTCGGCGCGGTCGCCGACGGCGAGCACGTGCCGGTCCGGCCCGACGGTCGCCGCTCGGTGAACCGTTCGATCAGGCAGCGAACGCGGGATTCGTCCCAGACCGCCGCAGGCCTCGGGTCCGCGTCAGGCGATCGCTTCCATCTTCTTCACCACCCGCTGCACCGTCAGCCAGGTGCGGGTGGTGATGTCCTTGCCGTAGGTGCGTTCCAGCCACGCCATGAAATCGGGTGTCCGCGGCGTGCTGTTGTCGACGACGAACAGGAAGACCCGGGCGGCCGGGTCGTAGCCGACGACGCGGGTGAGCGGATCGGGATCCTCGGGCAGCTCGATCGGCTCGTGACTGGTGCTCTTCAGGAAGGTCGCGGTCAGGTAGGTGCCGCGGCCATGGGTGAGGCCCTCGAACGGGTCGGAGTCCAGCAGGGTGCGCAGCTCGTCGTAGTCGCGGATGATGGTGCCGCCCGGTATACCCAGTTCCCGGTTCAGCGCTTCCTGGATCCGGTCCTCGAGTTGCGCGGGATCGGTCTCATCGGTGCGGAAGACGATATTGCCGCTGGACAGCACCGAGGCGACCGCGTCGAAACCGAGCCCGGTGCATTCGCCCCGCAGCTTCTCGTTGCTCATGTTCGGATTGCTCGGCATGATCCCGCGCAACAGCGCCGCGTACCTCGTCATGAGGCAGACCGTAGTAGACCGGGCCGACAACCGGATGCTGCTCGCGCCGCTGACACGGGCCCGCGCAGGTGGCGGGCCCGGCCGCTCAGGCCTGGGCGGTGGCGCCGTTCTTCTTACGCTCGATGTCCTCGAGCGCGGCCAGGTAGGCGGCGCGCTGCTCGGCGCCGGACTCCCAGGCCGCCTTGCGGTTCTTGACCACCTTGGCCGGGGCGCCGACGGCGATGGAGTAATCGGGGATCTCGCCCTTCACCACGGCGTGCGCGCCGAGCACACAGCCGCGGCCGACGCGGGTCTCGCGCAGCACCGTCACCTTGGCCGCGATCCAGGTGTCCGGGCCGATGCGGACCGGGCTCTTCACGATGCCCTGATCCTTGATCGGCATGGTGATGTCGTCCATCTTGTGGTCGAAGTCGCAGATGTAGCACCAGTCCGCGACCAGCGTCGATTCACCGATCTCGATATCGAGGTAGGTGTTGACGACGTTGTCCTTGCCGAAGACCACCTTGTCGCCGATGCGCAGCGAACCCTCGTGACAGCGGATGGCATTGCCGTCGCCGATGTGCACCCAGCGGCCGATCTCCATCCGGCCCAGCTCCGGGGTCGCGTGGATCTCCACCCGGCGGCCCAGGAACACCATGCCGCGCAACACGATATGCGGGTTGGTGAGCCGGAACTTGAACAGCCGGTAGTAGCGCACCAGGTACCACGGGGTGTAGGCACGGTTGGCGATCACCCAGCGCAGCGAGGCCAGGGTGAGAAAGCGTGCCTGCTGCGGATCGCGGCGCCGCGATCCCCGCCACCGTGAACGCAACGGTGCGCCCCACATGCTCGTCACGAACTGTTCTCCCGTCGTGTGTCCGCCTATCGCGCACACAGCCTACTGACGTGCTGCCCCGAACGGATCGATACCCGTCGGCTAACCTCACTGGCACGCGCGGGCGCGCGGGGAGATGATCACGGCAGATCGCGTGTGAAGGAGAGCAGCAGGTGCGAATCGGCAGCGTACGAGCTGTATCCGGGCGGCCACGGCTGCGAGTGAATACGGCGGCGGCGCTACTGGCGGTGGGCGCGGTGATGCTCACCGGCTGCGGCACCGACGTCGACGACATCACCGTCGGCCCCGGTCTCGGCTGGCCCGGCGCTCATCACGACGCCCGCAACAGCGGCACCAGCCCGGTCACCGGTGCCCACGCACTGGAGCTGAAATGGTCGCGTCCGGTGGGCGGGCCGATCGCGACGCCGGTCGGCGTCGCGGCCGAGGGCCAGATGTTCGTCACCACCCGCACGCCGTCGGGCTGCAATATCTTCTCCTTCCAGATGCCCACCGGCCGCAAACGGTTCTGTAATCCGATGGGGCCGAACGCCGTCTCCTCCCCGACGCTCATCGACGGCCTCAGCAACGTCTACGTCGGCGACGACAGCGGCGTGACATCGATGAATTATCTGGGCCAGCCGCGCTGGCGCACCGCGGTGGCGGGCGTGCCGGTCTCGTTGCAGTTCACCGGCGACAGCAATCTGCTCACCATCACCCAGGCCGGCCAGATCGATGTGCTGTCACGGCAGACCGGTCAGCGGCTGGTGCCCACCATGCAGCTGCTCGGCCAGCCCGATCCGCTCGAACTTCCCGCCCTCAGCTGGCCGCCGTCCGGTGACGGCCTCGCCGACTGCCCCACCGGCGGTCCGCAGTGCGCGATCGCCAATGTCTCGCCCATCGACACCGATTCCGGGCGCTTCTACGCGACCGTCTGGCGTCCGGGCGACGCCAGGGCCTCGCTGGTGGCCCTGCGATACGCCGATGGCGAGATCGAGCAACTGTGGAGCGCCGAGATGCTCGAGGGCGGCAGCGCCACCAGCCCGGCCCTGTCGGCGGATGGCAGCACCGTCTACGTCGGCGACAACAGCGACCGGCTGATCGCCGTCGACGCCGTGGAGGGCAGCACCAAATGGGTGCACCCGCTGGCGTGGACCCCGCGTCGCGGCATCTCCGTCTCCGGCGACGGGCTGATCATCCCGGCCGGCGACGACGGCTATCTGCTGGCCCTGCGCGACAACGGCGACAGCGTCGAACAGGTCTGGGAGCGTAAGGATCTCGCCCACCGCGGCACGCCCGCACAAACGGCGGGCCACACCGGCTACACGGTCGCGGCGATCGGCGAAGGCCTCAACCTGATCACCTTCGACACCGAGACCGGGCAGACCCTCGACTCCGACGTGCTGCCCGGCGCGAGCGGCACCACCACCGGAACGTCGGTCAGCGCCGACGGCGAGGTGGTCGTGGCCACCCGGATCGGCGAGATCTTCGTCTTCGCGCCGCAGGAGTGAACCGGCCGGTCAGACCGGCTGATTCGGATCGCGCTCGGGCAGCGGGCGCATGGTGATCACCGGACGCCCGAGCGGGGTCCGCACCCGCCGCTTGGCGGACTGGTACACCTGCGCGGTCTCGGCGGCCACCACGTCCCAGGAGAAATCGGCGGTCAGGCGTTCCCGGGCGGCGTAGGCGCGTTCCTGGGCGGCGGCCGGATCGTCGAGCACTGCGCGCACCGCCTGGACGAGTCCGTCCACGTCGGCCGGTTCGAACGACGCACCGGTGACGCCGTCGATCACGGCCTCACCGAGCCCACCGGCGGTGGAGGTGACCAGCGGGGTCCCCGCCGCGGCCGCCTCCAGCGCGACGATTCCGAAGGGTTCGTAGCGGCTGGGCAGCACGATCGCATCGGCACCGTGCAACCAGCCGAGCAGTTCGGCATGGTCGAGCTGGCCGGCGAAATTCACCGCACGCGCCACCCGGTGCACCCGGGCCCGTTCACGCAACCATTCGAACTGGGTGCCGACCCCGGCGACGGTGAGGGTGGTGCCGGGATGGGCGCGCCGGATCCGCGGCAGCGCCGCGATCGCGTCCTGCACACCCTTCTCGTATTCGAGCCTGCCTACATACAGCAGCCGCGGCGGTCCGGTGCGCGGCGGGCGCGGACGGAAGGTCCAGGCGCCGACGTCGATACCGTTGCGGATGACGGTCAGCGGGATGCGGTCGGGGTTGTAGAGCCGCTCCACCTCGTCCTGCATCGACGCCGAACAGGTGATGAGCGCGTCGGATTCGTTGGCCAGCCACCACTCCACCGAATGCACCTGACGATTCACCCGGCCCGAGACCCAGCCGCTGTGCCGTCCGGCCTCGGTGGCGTGGATGGTCGAGACCAGCGGCACGTCGTAGTACTCGGCCAGCGCGATGGCCGGATGCGCCACCAGCCAGTCGTGGGCGTGCACCACATCGGGTGTCCAGCCCTCGCCTATGCCGGGCTTGTTGAGTGCGACGCCCGCGCGCACCATGGCGTGGCCCATCGCCAGCGTCCACGCGAGCATGTCCTCGCCGAAATCGAAGAACGGCGGGTCCTCGGCGACCGCGACCACCAGCACGCCATCGGCGATGTAGGAGTGCGTGGGATGCGTCGACGGGTCGGTGCCGGTGGGGCGGCGCGCCAGCACGACCACCTCGTGGCCCGCGGCGGCGAGCTCGGTGGCCAGGTGATGGACGTGCCTGCCCAGCCCGCCGACGACCACCGGCGGGTACTCCCACGACACCATCAAGATCTTCATGTATGTCCTTCTGAGGTGGCAGCGCGCAATCGGCGCGCGTCCAGGGCCGGGAAGAATCCGTCGGCCGCCCCCCATCCTGCCGCCAACTGCCGTGCTTTGGCGAGCTGACCGGCCCCGACGGCCGCCGCGATCTCGCGAACGGCGTGCGCGTGCTGATGTGCGCGTTCGCGGGCGTACCCGGCGGCGGAGTCCTTGCTGACCATGAACGCCCAGTCGCTGGACACGGTCAGGATCGCTTCCCGCAGGAGTTGGTCGGCCACCTGGTCGCGACCGGTCGCCGAGGATTCCGCGCGCATCTTGTCCACCGTGTCCAGGGCCAGGGCGACGATGTCGTCGTTGAGTTCCACCAGGTCACGCACCTGATCGCCGGCCCACACCCGCCAGTCCTTGCCCGAGCCCCAGGACGAATCGGTCAGCTGCACCGGCTCGCCGACGTACCCGTTCGCCCGCGCGTCGGCCAGCGTGCCGACCGTGACGCCCGCTTCCGGCAGCGCCCGCAGCACCTGGGCCAGCCACTGCGGACCCTCATGCCACCAGTGCCCGAACAGCTCGGTGTCGAAGGCGGCCACCACCAGCGCGGGCCTGCCGATCCGCTCGGACTCGCCGATCAGCCGTTCGCGCACGGTGGCGACGAAATCGTCGACGTCGGCGCGCACCGCGGCCGCGGCCAGCTCCGGGTCGTAGGGCGCCTTGTCCGGTCCGGCGACCGATTTGCCGGTCACCCGGGCCGGTTTGAGACCGGTGGCGTGGTCGTAGTGATGAAAATCTCGGTAGGCACTGTGGCCCGGGTAGCCGGACTTGGGCGACCAGACCCGGTAACTGACCTGGAGATCGCGCCCGAAGGCCACCACCTCGGACTCGCGAACCGGCCGTCCGAGGCTGGAATCGCCGCGCAGCGCGGGCCCATCCACCATGAAATGCGTCACACCGGCGGCGTCGTAGCCGACCTCCATGCCGGGCGTGTAACCGCATTCGGGCGCCCAGATTCCGGACGGGGTGTGGCCCCAGCGCAGCCGGGCGTCGGCGAGCCCTTCGGTGAGCTGGAATTCGCGCAGCCGCGCATCGAGCAGCGGCTGGAACGGATGTGCCAGCGGGCCGCCGAGCAGCTCGATCGCCTCGGCGTCGATCAGCTGCCGCCACACCGGTGCGGCGCCGTGACGCCAATGCTGTTCGAACTCCGCCAGCGCGGCCGCGGCCAGCCGGTGCTCATGCCTGCCGAGCGCGATATTGCCCGCCATCGCGGCCTCGTCGGCGCGCAACTGCCAATTGCCCAGCCAGTGATGCATGCCGGCCAGGCAGTGCGGATCGTCGAGCTGGGCGGCCAGCACCGGCGTGATGCCGAGTGTCAGCAGATGCGAACGTCCTTCGGCGGCAAGGGTTCTCAAAACCTCGACGACCGGAAGGTAGGACGCCGCCCAGGACTGGTAGAGCCATTCCTCGCCCACCGGCCAGCGCCCGTGATGGGCCAGCCAGGGCAGGTGCGAATGCAGGACCAGGGTGAACTGGCCCGGCACGGGTGCGGTGCTGCCGGTCAAGGCTTCACCGCGATGGCCACCAGATCCAGGCTCGCATCGATGTCGTCGGTGGTCAGGGCGAAGTCGTCGATGGTCACCGCGGCGACGTCGGCGGTGAGCTCGGCCGGCCACGGCTCGCCGGCCAGCGCGCGCTCGATCTGCGCGTCGATGAACGAGCCGCCGTGCTTGGCGTCCAACGCTTTCAGCGTCTCGCCGTGGTGCACACCGGTCATCAGCGATACCTCGAAACCGGCCTCGACCAGCAGCTCGGTGAGTTCGGCCGCGTTGAGTTCCCGGGTGTGGAACGGGTTGAGCGGGGTATCGCGGCCGGGGGAGAAGGTGATCCGGTTCGGCGTGCTGATCAGCAGTTCGCCGCCGGGACGCAGCACCCGCAGGCATTCGCGCAGGAACTGTGCTTGATCCCAAAGGTGTTCGATCACTTGGAAATTCACCACGACGTCGACCGAGGAGTCGTCCAGCGGCAGGTCGGCGAGATTGCCCTGGATCATCTCCACACGCGGGTAGCGCGCGCGCACGTGCTCGACCGCGCTCGCGTCATAGTCCAGCCCGATCACGCGGGTGGCGACCCCGGCGATCATGTCGGCGCCGTAGCCCTCGCCGGAACCGGCCTCGAGCACGGTCTTGCCGACGCAGCGCTCCAGCAGCCGCGCGTAGACGATCTCGTGCCTGCGGAACCAGTAGTTCTCCTCGGCGATTCCAGGCACGGTGCGCTCGCCGGTCAACGGCAGCGGGTCGAGTGCGCCCGGCGTCGCGGCGGTCATGGGTGCCGGTTCGCCTACTGCGGCAGGAATCACAGCCTCACTCATCGGTCCGACGTTACTGGTACGGCTGGGTGAACTTGTTTCCGGTCTGGTGTTCAGGACCCTCGCGGAGTAAGTTACCCACGAGTAACTTAACGTAGGGTAGTGTCACGCCCTGAGCGACTCACATGGACGTACGGCCCGCCGGATCGTGCGACCGACCGCCCATACCCCGTGTACCCAGAACAGGAGGTCGACGAAGACCGATGCCGAACATCGTCGTACTCATCAAGCAGGTTCCCGACACCTGGTCCGAGCGCAAGCTCTCCGATGGTGACTTCACCCTCGACCGCGAGGCCGCCGACGCGGTGCTCGACGAGATCAACGAGCGCGCCGTCGAGGAAGCGCTGCTGATCAAGGAGGCGCAGGGCGGCGAGGTCACCGTGCTGTCGGCCGGACCCGACCGCGCCACCGAGGCCATCCGCAAGGCGCTGTCCATGGGCGCCGACAAGGCCATCCACATCAACGACCCGGCGATCCACGGCTCCGACGCCGTGCAGACCGCGTGGGTGCTGGCCGGCGCGCTCGGCCAGGTGGAAGGCGTGGAGCTGGTCATCGCCGGTAACGAGGCCACCGACGGCCGCGCCGGTGCCGTGCCCGCGATCATCGCCGAGTACCTGGGCATCCCGCAGCTCACCCACCTGCGCAAGCTGACCGTCGACGGCGACAAGATCACCGGCGAGCGCGAGACCGACGAAGGCGTGTTCAAGCTCGAGGCCACCCTCCCGGCCATCGTCTCGGTCACCGAGAAGATCAACGAGCCGCGCTTCCCGTCCTTCAAGGGCATCATGGCCGCCAAGAAGAAGGAAGTGCAGACCTTCACCCTGGCCGACCTGGGCATCGACCCCTCCACCGTTGGTGTGGCCAACGCCGGCACCGTGGTCACCGCGTCGACCCCGAAGCCCCCGCGTACCGCGGGCGAGAAGATCGCCGACGAGGGCGACGGCGGCACCAAGATCGCCCAGTACCTCATCGGTCAGAAGATCATCTGATCCCGCTCGTACGAGACTGCTTAGGAGACAGAACAAATGGCAGAAGTACTTGTGCTCGTCGAGCACGCCGACGGTGCGGTCAAGAAGGTCAGCACCGAACTGATCACCGCCGCCCGTACCCTTGGCTCGCCGTCCGCCGTGGTGCTCGGCACCGCGGGCACCGGTGAGAAGCTGGCCGACGCGCTCGCCGCGGCCGGCGCCGAGAAGATCTACATCGCCGAGTCCGACGATGTCGAGAACTACCTGGTGACCCCGAAGGTCGACGTGCTGGCCGGTCTGGTCGAGGCCGCTTCGCCCGCCGCCGTCATCGTCGCCGCCTCCGCTGAAGGCAAGGAGGTGTCGGGCCGCCTCGCCGCGCGCATCGGCTCCGGCCTGCTCGTCGACGTCATCGGCATCAACGCCGACGGCTCGGCCGTGCACTCCATCTTCGGTGGCGCCTTCACCGTCGACGCCAAGGCCACCGGCGATGTGCCGGTGATCTCGGTGCGTCCCGGCGCCATCGAGGCCGCCCCGCAGGCCGGTGCCGGCGAGAAGGTGACCGTCGAGGTTCCGGCGCAGGAAGAGGGCGTGGTCAAGGTGACCTCGCGCGAGCCCGTCGTCGCCGGTGACCGTCCGGAGCTCACCGAGGCCGCCATCGTGGTCTCCGGTGGCCGCGGTGTCGGTTCGGCCGACAACTTCTCGGTCGTCGAGGCGCTGGCCGACTCGCTCGGCGCCGCCGTCGGTGCCTCGCGTGCCGCCGTCGACTCCGGCTACTACCCGGGCCAGTTCCAGGTCGGCCAGACCGGTAAGACGGTCTCCCCGCAGCTCTACATCGCCCTCGGCATCTCCGGCGCCATCCAGCACCGCGCCGGTATGCAGACCTCGAAGACCATCGTCGCGGTCAACAAGGACGAAGAGGCCCCGATCTTCGAGATCGCGGACTACGGCATCGTGGGCGACCTGTTCAACGTCGCGCCGCAGCTGACCGAAGCCGTGAAGTCGCACAAGGGCTGAACGCCCGCGCCTGAGCGCATCGCCCGTGGCCTCGGCTGGAAACAGTCGAGGCCACGGGTGTTTTCCGGGCTATCATGGCCGCATGTCCCTGCCTCGCATCGAGCGCCCTGAACTCCCCGAATACATGACGTGGGAGGAGTTGGAGCGTCTACCCGAGGAGATTGCCGATCAGATCGAGCTATGGGAGGGCCGGGTGGTATGGGTCCGGCGGGGGCCCGGCGAGCATCAGGTCTTCATGCGCAGGTTGACCAATGAGCTCGAACGTTGTGCGCGCGACGATATGGCAGCTGATGGTGAACGCTGCTGGCGCGTCAACCTCGAAACCAACATCTTCCTGGGGAGAAACGGAAAGTCGGACTTCCTTACCCCGGATTTCCTCGTCCATCGCTGTCTCGGTTCGGCGTATCAGGATGTGCGCGCGTCCGACACCTTGCTGGTGGGTGAGATTCTTTCGCCGTCGAACAAGCAGACCGACATCGAGGCCAAGAAGTCGCGGTATGCGGGTGCGGGCATTCCGTGGTACTGGGAGGTGACCCTGCAGCCGGATGTCAGCGCAATCGCGAAGATCCGCGCCTATGGTCTGGAAACCGGCGTTGCCACCTTGCCGGAGGGTGTGCGTCCGCTGCACCGTGCCGATTATCGCTTGGTCGGCGAATGGGATCATGGCGACGAAGCTGGCGTGTCGTTCAGATATCCCTTCCCGATCGAAATCCCTTGGGTGGCGCTCGCCTTCTGAACTACGCGCTGCGGGCTCCGGTTCTTCCAGGCCTGTCCGGTAGCGTCGCGGTGTTCGACCGCGATCGGAAGGAGCAGGCGTGCTGGGGGTGGGTACGACCTTCGCCGGGTATCAGCTGGAAGGTGTGCTCGGACAGGGCGGAATGGGCACGGTGTATCTGGCCAGGCATCCGCGGCTGCCGCGCAGTGTGGCGCTGAAACTGCTGAACCGGGCGGTGTCCGACGATCCGGAGCTGGTGCGGCGGTTCGAACTGGAAGCCGATGTGGTTGCGCGGCTGGATCATCCGGGGATTGTCGGGGTCTACGATCGTGGCGTCGACGATGGGCATCTGTGGATCGCCATGCAGTACATTCGCGGCACCGACGCGGCATCGTGGGACGGCCGGGCGCAGCCGGCGACCGAGGCGGTGCGGCTGATCGGCGATACGGCGGCCGCGCTGGACTACGCGCACGGTCAGGGTGTGCTGCACCGGGATATCAAGCCCGCCAACATTCTCTTCGCCGCCGCCGACGCCAACCGTGAATCACACGCGGTACTCACCGATTTCGGGATCGCCCGGCTCACCGACGCCAACACCAAACTCACCGCTACCGGAACCTTCACCGCCACCATCGCCTTCGGGTCACCCGAACAGCTCTCCGGTGAAGTGGTCGACGCGCGCAGCGACCAGTACTCGCTGGCCTGCACCCTGTTCGCGATCCTCGGCGGCCGCTCGCCGTACGAGTCGACCAACCCGGGCCAGGTGGTGATGGGACACATCTCCCAGCCGGTGCCGCGGCTCACCGATTTCCGCAAGGATCTGCCGCCGGCCGTCGACGTCGTGCTCGGCCGCGCCATGGCCAAGCGGCGCGATGAACGGTTCGGTAGCTGTGGGGAATTCACCGCCGCGATGCGCGATGCGCTCGAGGGGAAGCATATGGCAATGCCGGTGCTGCCGTCGTCGCCGACGATTGTGCAGGCCGGGCCGATCGAGCCGGTCGGCGGCGCGCGCGTCGCCGGCCCTCCCGCCGGGTGGGCGCCGCACAGCGGTGCCCCGGTGCCGGGACCCGACGCACGGTTCGCCGCGCCCGGCTACGGCCCGGCAGCCTGGAATCCGGCGTACGGCGCGAAACCGTCGATGAAGACCGCGCTGACCGCGGGAATCATCACGCAGCTGTTCGGCGTGCTCGCGGCAGGCATTTTCGTCCTCGGCGTGGTGGAAACTGTGAAGGCGCTCGGCGACGGCCGCGACCATCTGTTGCAGGAGAATCTCCTGGCGCTCGGCCTGGTGACCATCATCGCCCTGCTGTGGAATGCCGCCGGTCTGCTCCTACTCGGGGGCAGACCCGCGGGCCGGATCCTGACGATCATATGTTCGGCGATCGCGACGTTACTCGGCGTCATCGCGTGCATCGCGATCGCCGTCACCGGGGTATGGCCCGCGCTGCTCGGATACTTCCCGATCTTGGTTATCGTTGGCACCGCATTGATCTGTGCGATATCCCCGTCCACCAAACGGTGGATCGCCTATCGGGTCGCTCAGCGCGCGGCTCCCCGCTGGCGCTGAGCACCGGTGCCACCGAGCAGCGGTGGAATGTCGCTGGAGTTGGCGCGGCTCAGCGTTCCATGGCTCGGCAACAGCCGAATCCACCGCGGCAACCCGACTTCGCCGGACTCGCACGCGGAATTCGCTTGCCCGGCGCGGCGCCGAGCCGCAGGCTGACAGCGTGACGATCGCACTGCCGCCGGAGGTCGCCGAATCGATCCGCGATTTCTTCGACCAGGCGGGTGAACGCTGGCTGGCGGCTCTCCCAGAACTCGTGGCGGCGCGCTGCCGCGACTGGGACCTCGAGCTGATCGGCGCGCCGTTCGGTGGCAGCCCCCATTCGTAGTCGGTGAGCCCGCGGGACATCGCACCGCGCCCGACCGCTCACGCACAGTGCAGCGCCGCCAGCAGCGTGGTCAGGATTGGCGATCGGCGCGCACCCGTGCGCAACACCGCTGACACCGGCACCCGCAACGGATGACCGGCCAACTCCAACGTCGCGATGCCTTCGGTGGGGCTATTGGCGTACAGGATCGTCCATGCGTCCGGATGGTTGATCAGCTCCATGGTCGCCGTGTGGTCCGGCGGGATGGGCGGGCCGTAGGTGGGCCCGGCGGGCTGGTCGGCGAAGGCTGCGCGCACCACGTTGTGCAGCAGCACCTGTTCGGATTCCGGCGGCAGCAGCAGGGGATAGGCGCTGAGTTCGGTCAGTGTCACGTCGGTGCGGCCGGCCAGCGGATGCGATGGCGCGGTGGCGATCATCAGGTCCTCCACCCAGAGCTGTTCGACCGTCAGCCCGGGCTGGTCGACGCTGCCGCGGATCAGAGCGAGGTCGCAGTCGCCGTCGGCGACCGCGGCGATACGCTGGCGGAAGGGTTTGATGACGAACTCGATCTCGGCGCCGGGGTGGGCGTCGCGGGCGCCGGCGATCGCCGAGAGCGAGCGCGTCGCGAACGACATGTTCGCCGCCAGCCGGATGCGCGGTCGCGAGGTGCGCACCGCGGCGCGGATGGCAGACTCCAAACTGAGCATTTGCTTGGCCAGTGGAAGTAGCCTGGTGCTCGCGTCGGTGGGGACGACCGATCGGGTGGATCGCTCGAAGAGCTGGACGCCGAGGTCGTGTTCGAGCCGGGCGATCTGATGACTGATCGCGGACTGCGAGATGAAGCAGCGGGTCGCGGCTCTGCTGAAGCTGAGCTCCTCGCACACCGCGACGAAGTAGGTGAGCTGGCGCAGCTCCACCGTTACCTCCATTAATTAGTGATTCAGATAAGAGTCATCTGAATTATGCGCCCTGACGGGTGAAATATCTCGACTCCTGATAACGGTTCTTCATGATGAACAGGCTGTCATGATCAACAGGGGTGTTGTGAGGATGCGTAATACGGAAGCCGTACGGGCCGCGGAACCGGAGTTCGTCGAAGTCGTCATCGTCGGATCGGGCTTCGGTGGCCTGGCCGCCGCCAAGCAGCTGGCCAAATCGGGGGTGCCCTATGTGCTGATCTCGAGCACGCCGGAACATCTGTTCCAGCCGCTGCTGTACCAGGTCGCCACCGGCGTGCTGGCCGCCGACGAGATCGCGCCGCCCATCGCCTCGATTCTGCGCAGGCACGAGAAGGGCGATGTCCGGCTGGGTAAGGTCACCGCCATCGATCCCGACGCCGCCGAACTCGTCTACGAGACCGCCGATGGCCCGCGCCGCATCCGTTACGGCTCGCTGATCGCCGCCACCGGCGCCAACCAGTCGTATTTCGGTCGCGACGATTTCGCCGAGAAGACCTTCGCGCTCAAGACCATCGACGACGCCAAGCGGCTGCGCGCCCAGATCGACCATGTCTTCACCCAGGCCAAGCATGCCGACAGGGAGACCCGCGAACGGCTGCTCAGCTTCGTCGTCGTCGGAGCGGGTGCGACGGGTGTCGAGGTGGCGGGCCAGCTGGCCGAACTCGCCAAGCGCTACTACCACCAGGACGTGTCGGTCACCCTGGTCGAGGGTGCCGGTGAGGTGCTGCCCCCGTTCGGTGGCGGGCTGTCGGAGTACGCGAAGCAGTCGCTGACCAAGGGCGGGGTCGAGGTGCTGCTCGGCACCTTCGTCACCGATATCGAACCCGGCAAGGCGACCGTCAAGGACAAGCAGGGCGTCGAGCACCGGATCGCCGCGGAGACCGTCGTCTGGTCGGCCGGTGTGCAGGCCAGCGGTTTCACCAAGATCCTCGCCGAGGCCACCGGCGCCGAGACCGACCGCGCCGGACGACTGCTGATCAACCCGGACCTGACCGTCGGCGGTTACGCCGACATCTACGCCATCGGCGATATGACCTCGCTGAAGGGCTACCCGGGCCAGTCGCCGGTCGCCATGCAGGAGGGCAGGCACGCCGCCGACATCATCCGCCGCAAGAAGCTGCCCGGCACCGAGTTCGAGTACTGGGACAAGGGCAGCATGGCGGTCATCCGCCGGCGCAGCGCCATCGCCAAGGTGAGCGACAAGATCAAGTTCAAGGGCCTGATCGCCTGGTACATGTGGCTGGCGGTGCACCTGTTCTACCTGGTCGGCTTCCGCAACCGGTTCATGGCGGTGATGGGCTGGCTGGTCGCCTTCACCGGCAACGGCCGCCCCGGATTCGCCGAGATCGACAGGGGCCGCCCCGCCGCCGGGCAACAGCCACCCATAGCCGCCTGACCAGGCTCTATACCGTGCCACGATCGCGTTGTCCCGCAGCGGGACAACGCGATCGGTTGTGTGCGGCCGACGTCGCAGGGAACGCCCGCCGACGTCGCGGTGAACACCGGGTGTGACGGCCGTCTCGTTCACCGAACGGGCATACACGCGACACTCGGCGGACGCCCCGGCGCAGTCTGCGGCTGGCCTCATAACGGCTATGACTATTACGTCCGTGTTGACAGCCCCGGCTCGACCGACGGACACCGGGGTGGAACGGTCCCGGTATGCACTGGTCGTCTCCTCCGATGCCGAGCACCGCACGGCCGCCCAGCGCCTGCGTTACGACGTCTTCGCCGCCGAACCCGGCTTCGAGATACCCGATGACGGAACCGGTCTCGACGCCGACCGCTTCGACGAGCACTGCGATCATCTACTGGTCCGCGACGAGCTGACCGAACAGTTCGTCGGCTGCTACCGGATGCTGCCGCCGGACAAGGTCGCCGCCGCCGGTGGCTACTACACCGCCACTGAGTTCGACCT
Source organism: Nocardia cyriacigeorgica (assembly GCF_005863245.1). GTDB lineage: Bacteria > Actinomycetota > Actinomycetes > Mycobacteriales > Mycobacteriaceae > Nocardia > Nocardia cyriacigeorgica_C. Next base: position 150,143 of record NZ_VBUT01000003.1, read on the forward strand.
CACCCGCCTCGATCCCACCGGCCACCGGATCGTGGAAATGGGCCGCGCCTGCGTGGTGCCCGACCACCGCAACGGCTCGGTGCTGACCCTCATGTGGGCGGGCATCCTGCACTACATCCAGCTCACCGGATACGAATGGGTGATGGGCTGCGTGTCGGTGCCGATGCGCGACACCCCGGAGGACCCGGCCGGCGTGAACGTGCGCGGCGTGCGTGACCTGCTGCTCGGCCGCCACGCCTGCGATCCCGAACGCCGGGTGGACCCGTACCGCCCGGTCGTGGTCGACGGCAAGTCGCTCGACGAGCTCACCCCGCCCGCGCGCCCCAAGCTGCCGCCGCTGCTGCGCGGCTATCTGCGCCTCGGCGCCGAGATCTGCGGTGAACCGGCCCACGATCCCGATTTCGCGGTCGCCGACTTCGTCGCGCTGCTCGGCCTCGACACCATCAACACCCGGTACCTGGAGCGGTTGCAGGGCGCCGCCGCCGGATTCGACAGCGGGCGGTGAGCGGTCATGGTCTTCGACGCTCCGCCCGCGACCGCCGCGCACTCCTGGATGCCGATCAGTCCCTGTAGCACGGGCTGTGTCCAGCCGGTCGACGCCGCGGGTACGGCCCGGGTGGTGGGCCGCGCCCTTCGATTGGCCGGACTGCTGGCCAGCTATCCGGCCGCGCATATGCTCACCGCCGCCGGGCGCCGGGAGCGGTTGCAGCGCGAGTACGCGCGCGCAGTACTGCGCAGCTGCGGTATCGAGCTTCGCGTGATCGACAACCGGGGCGCGGCGGCAGTGCCGGGAGCTGTCGCGGTGGATCGCTCATCGCCGGGCCGAGCGCAGGCGCCCGACGCGGGGCGCGAGGCACGTTATGCGGCGCCTGGGCAAGGCGTCCTGGTGGTCGCCGGACATATCGGCTGGTCCGATGTCGTGGTGCTGGCCGCTGTCCAGCCGCTGAGCTTTGTCGCGCGGGCCGATCTGATCGATTGGCCGATGCTCGGCAAGCTGGCCCAGCTGATGCGGATCATTCCCATCGAACGTGAGCGATTGCGGGCACTACCGGGCGTGGTCGCGCAGATCTCCGAACGTCTCGCCGCGGGAGAACGGGTCGCGGCCTTCCCGGAGGGCACCACGTGGTGTGGGCGCGCCTACGGAAAGCTGCGCCCCGCGCTGTTCCAGGCTGCCGTCGACACCGGCACGCCGGTCCAGCCGATCCGGTTGCGCTACCTCGACGCGCACGGGGAGCCATGCACCGCAACGGGTTTCGTCGGCGACGACACCTTCGCTACCTCGGCGCGGCGCATCCTGCGCTCGCGCGGCATCGTCGCCGAGGTCGTGCTCGAGCCGGTCCAGCAGCCCGGTACCGACCGGCGCGAACTCGCGCGGCGGTGCGAAGAGTTGATGCGCGCACCGGAGCTGTCGGATGGCGCGCGCTCGGCCCTCGCGGCGGCGACCTCGCACTTGGCCGACGCTGTCGCGCGGACGGAGCGGGCGCACGCTGACATGGGGGTATAGCGGGCGCACGTCGTGCTGAAGCGGCAGGCGCGCGAGGCGCGAGGGCGCAGCAGATGAACGCCGTTGCGGGAGGGTGCAGTGGACTCGCCGGGGAGACCGTCACAGACACGCTGTGGCGCCGGCAGGCAGCAGGCTACCCGGCAGGGGACGCATCAGGCCACACCGGCGCGGAGGCGACGCAATGGGATCGGCACGCAGCTGGTTCAGGCGGCGGGTGGTATTGGTGGGCCAACGCTGAAGCCAGGATCGACCGGGTGCCAGCCGAGAAGGTGCGGTGCGGCCGATGCTTGGTCAGTTGATAACCGCCAGTAGGTGATTCATCTCGACGCAGGCAGGTCCGGCCCGGTCAGCACGCAGGTGGTCCGGCTGAAAATCGACGGCATGCACTTGTTGCAGTGCGTGCACAGCGACGGCGTGTTCGCGTCCTGCTGAATCCGCAGCATCAGATCCGGTTGACGCAGCAGGGCCCGCGCCATCGCGACGAACTCGAATCCCTCATCCATCGCCCGCTGCATCGTCTCGGCATTGGCGATGCCACCCAGCAGGACCAGCGGCAGCTTCAGCTCGTACCGGAACTGGCGCGCCATATCCAGCATGTAGGCCTCGCGATAGGGGTATTCGCGCAGGAAGAATCGTCCGCCCAGTCGCATGCCCCAGCTCATCGCACCGGGGAAGGCCTTCGCGAACTCCATGCGTGGGGCGTCGCCGTGGAACAGGTACATCGGGTTGAGCAGCGAGCTGCCGATGGTGAGCTCCAGAGCGTCGAGGGTGCCGTCCTCCTCGAGCCAGCGCCCGATCTGCAAACTCTCCTCGAGGCGCAGCCCGCCGACCACACCGTCGTCCATGTTCAGTTTCGCCAGCACCGCGATCCGTCCGCCGACCGCCTCGCGCACCGCTTCGGCGACCTCGCGCGCCAGCCGTGCGCGGTTGACGAGGCTGCCGCCGTACGCGTCGCGGCGGCGGTTGAGCAGCGGGCTGAAGAAGGAGCTGATCAGGTAGTTGTGCCCGAAATGCAGTTCGACGGCGTCGAATCCGGATTCCTCGGCGGTGCGGGCGGCATCGGCGAAGGCGCGCACCACGCGCCGCAATTCGGCCGCGTCCGGGCGCACCGTGCGCGCCATGCCGAGCGGACTGAACATCCGCCCCGGCGCGAGCGCGGGCAGGCGGTTGGACGCGGCATTGGCGACCGGACCCGCATGCCCGATCTGCGCGCTCGCGGCCGCGCCCTCGGCGTGGATGGCGTCGGTGAGCCTGCGCAGGCCCGGCACCGCCTCCGGCCGCATCCAGATCTGGTGCCGGTCGGTGCGGCCCTCGGGGGAGACGGCACAGTAGGCGACCGTCGTCATCCCGACGCCGCCCGCGGCAGGTGCGCGGTGGTAGTCGATCAGATCGTCGGTCACGAGCGCGTCCGGCGTGCGTCCCTCGAAGGTCGCCGCCTTGATCACCCTGTTGCGCAGGGTGATCGGACCGAGCCGGGCGGGGGCGAACACCGTGGTCATCGCGCCTCTGCCGGTGCACACAGGCCCGCGGTCACGAACGCCCGCAGGGTGGCGACCGCTTGCGGGGACAGATCGCGATCCTCGGCCAGCGGCGAACCGAACTGGCCGAGAACGAGGTCGAAGGCCAGCATCCAGCGGGCCCGCGCCTCCTGCGCGGACAGCGCCGGATACCGCTGACGCAGCAGGTCGGCGAACGGGTCGAGGGTGAACCACCGTGCGGTCCAGGCGATGTCCTGGCGACTCAGTACCAGCCGCGCGAGCAGCCGGATGTGCAGCCGGCCGATCGGATCATCGGCCAGCCGCACCAACGGGTCGATCACCGCGTCCACGCATTCGGCCACCGTGGCCGCGCGCCCGGCCAGATCGTCCAGCGACGCCTCCCACAGCGGGCCCAGCCTGCTCTGCAACAGCGCTGCCACCAGCGCCTGTTTCGACCCGAAGTGGTAGTGCACCGCGGCCGGATTCACCTCCGCCGCGGCGCACACCGCGCGAATGGATACCCGCTCATAGCCCGACTCGAGCAGCAGGCGCTCGGCGGCCGAGAGCAGCCGCTCCCGGGTGTCGGTGTCGACTCGACTCATGACACCGAGTAGAGCACGGTTCAATCAGTGATTCAAGCATTGATTGAACGATGCTCGGTGCAGGCGGGACCGCTGGTGAACGGCGGGATCAGAACGCGCTACCGGTGGAAGGCAACGGGAAGTGCCCGCGACCGTGATGCCCGCGATCCCAGTCGTGCCTGCCGTGCCGACCGCGATCCCGGTCCCAGTCGTGATCATGGTCGTGACCGCGATTCCAGCTCCCATGCCCACCGTGCCCGTGGCCCCGACCGTGTCCGTGTCCGTGACCATGACGCCCGTGACCGGGCCGTTCGACGGCGTCGAGTCCGTCGGCCGGTTCCAGCGCAACGGGTGCGGCGAACGCGGGCACCGCGAGCGCGGTGACCGGCGCGAGGACCAGGGCGGAGGCCACTGCGACGCGGGCGAGCGCGCGCCGGGTACGGCTGTTCAGGTGAGTGTTTCGGCTCATCGGATTTACCTCGTTCGATACGGTCGCCGAGCGGGAACGGCCCGGCGGTGGTGATCGCTGGCCCGATCGGCCGAGCCGCAACCATCTATCGACGAGTAATGTACCGATAAATAACGGTACGATCAATAGGTACACGATCTGGATTCGATGCGGTGGCCCGGCTCACCCGAGTCCGGCGTCGAGCGGCCGGGAATAACCGCATGCCGGTGACGGCTATCCTTTACTGGTCATGAAGTCGGGTTTCCCGGGTCCGGTCAACGCTGCGCCCACGACGGTCTACCTCGATCATGCGGCGACCACACCCATGGTTCCTGCCGCCATCGAGGCGATGACGGCTGCGCTCGGCCTGGTCGGGAACGCGTCGTCACTGCACGGATCGGGGCGGGCGGCGCGGCGGCGGGTGGAGGAGGCGCGCGAATCGATCGCCGCCGACCTCGGCGCGCGGCCGTCGGAGGTGATCTTCACCGCCGGCGGTACCGAGAGCGACAATCTCGCGGTCAAGGGGATCTACTGGGCTCGCCGCGATGAGGATCCGCGCCGCACCCGCCTCATCGCGAGCGCGGTCGAGCACCATGCGGTGGTCGATACGGTCGAGTGGCTGGAACAGCACGAGGGCGCCCGGGTGACGTGGTTGCCCGTCGACGCCGACGGTGTGGTGTCGGTGACCGCGCTGCGCGCGGAGCTGACCGCGCATGCCGACGAGGTCGCGCTGGTGAGCGTGATGTGGGCCAACAACGAGGTCGGCACGATCCAGCCGATCGCCGAACTCGCCGCGGTGGCAAACGAATTCGGAGTGCCCATGCACAGCGACGCGGTGCAGGCGGCGGGCCAGGTGCCGATCGACTTCGGTGCCAGCGGGCTGGCGGCGGCGAGTTTCGCCGGGCACAAGGTCGGCGGGCCGCACGGGGTCGGCGTGCTGCTGCTGGGCAGGCAGGTGCCGTGTGTGCCGCTGCTGCACGGCGGCGGGCACGAGCGGGACCTGCGGTCGGGCACGGTCGATGTGGCCGGTGCGGTCGGTCTTGCCGCCGCGCTGCACGCGGCCGTCACCGAATTGCCCACGCGCACCGTCGAATTGGCGCGCTTGCGGGACGAGCTGATCGCGGGCGTGCAGCGGCTGATCCCCGACGCCGTGCTGAACGGCCCGCACGACGAGCGCAGGCTCGCGGGTAACGCGCACTTCACCTTCGCCGGTTGCGAGGGCGATTCGCTGCTGATGCTGCTCGACGCCGCCGGCATCGAATGCTCCACCGGCTCGGCCTGCAATGCGGGGGTCGCCTCGCCGAGTCACGTGCTGATCGCGATGGGCGTCGAGCCGTGGCAGGCGCGCGGGTCATTGCGTTTTTCGCTGGGGCACACCAGTACCGGCGCCGATGTGCACGCGCTGCTGGAAGTGCTGCCGCAAGTCGTCGAACGAGCCAGGGCCGCGGGCCTGGCCGGTGCGAAGGGAGGCCTCTGATGCGAGTACTCGCCGCGATGAGCGGTGGTGTGGATTCGGCGGTGGCCGCCGCGCGCGCCGTCGACGCCGGCCACGAGGTGGTCGGCGTCCATCTGGCGCTGTCGGCCACACCGGGCACGCTGCGCACCGGTTCCAGGGGCTGCTGCTCCAAGGAAGACGCCGGTGACGCCCGCCGGGCCGCGGATGTGCTCGGTATCCCCTTCTACGTCTGGGATTTCGCCGACCGCTTCAAGGAAGACGTCATCGACGATTTCGTCGCGGCCTACGCGGCGGGGGAGACCCCGAACCCGTGCCTGCGCTGCAACGAGAAGATCAAGTTCTCCGCACTCGCCGATCGCGCGATCGCCCTCGGTTTCGACGCCGTCGTCACCGGCCACTACGCGCGCCTGTCCGACGGCGTGCTGCGCCGCGCGGTGGACGCCGACAAGGACCAGTCCTATGTGCTGGCCGTGCTGACCGCCGAGCAGCTGTCGCGTGCGATGTTCCCGGTCGGCGACACTCCGAAGCCGCAGATCCGCGCGGAGGCCGCCGAACGCGGACTGGCCGTCGCGAACAAGCCCGACAGCCACGACATCTGCTTCATCCCCTCCGGCGATACCCGCGCGTTCCTCGGCGCCAAGATCGGTATCCGGCCCGGCGCCGTCGTCGATTCCGACGGCACCGAGCTGGCCACCCACGACGGTGTGCACGGCTTCACCATCGGCCAGCGCAAGGGCCTCGGGCTGCCCGGCCCGGCCGCCGACGGCAAGCCGCGCTACGTCACCGGGATCGACCCCGATTCGGGCACCGTGACGGTCGGTTCGGCCGAGGAGTTGCAGGTCTGGACGATCGAGGCCGACCGCGCGATCTGGACTTCGGGTTCGGCGCCGGACGGGCCGATCGAGTGCGTGGTGCAGGTGCGCGCGCACGGCGGCACCGCCCCCGCGGTCGCCGAGGCCACCGGTTCCGGCCTGACGGTGCGGCTGCGTGAGCCGCTCACGGGTGTCGCCCGCGGCCAGGCCGCGGTGCTGTATCAGCCCGACGCCGACGGCGATCGGGTGATCGGCAGCGGCACCATCGCCGCGACCGCGCGCGCGGTTGCGTCCGGCGCGCATCGGTGATCGATACCGTCTTCGCCCGCGGGCCGGGACTGGTTGTCGTGAGCTGCGATGTCGTCGATGAGGGTGAACTGTGAGCACTGAAACGCGAGGCGGCCTGCCGGCCGGGATCGCCACCGCGGTCGGCTCGTGGCCGGGCACAGACCCGCGCGAGGCCGCCGCCATATCGGTCGGCGAACTGCCAGGTCTGCCGCACCTGATCGAGCTGCCCGCCCGCGGGGTGGGCGCCGACATGATCGGCCGGGCCTCGGCACTGCTGGTCGACCTGCGGTTCGACACCACACCCCGCGGTTACCGGCTCGCGGACCGGCCGGGCGCGACCTCGCGCCGCGCCACGGATCTGCTGCGCACCGATATCGACGCGCTCGACGAAGCCTGGGAGATCGCGGGCCTGCGCGGCTCGGGTCGCGCGGTGAAGGTGCAGGCCGTCGGCCCGCTCACGCTGGCCGCCGAGGTCGAATTGCGGTCCGGGCACCGCGCGCTCACCGATTCGGGCGCCCTGCGCGATCTGTCCGCCTCGCTGGCCGAGGGCCTGGCCCAGCACGTGGCCGAGGTGGGCAAACGCCTCGACGCCGAGGTCGTGCTGCAACTGGACGAACCCGATCTGACCGCCGTGCTGAACGGATCGCTGCGCGGTGCCAGCGTGCTCAACACTGTGCGCGCACTGCCGGAGCCGGAAGCGCTCGCGCTGCTCGACGACGTCATCGGTGCGCAGGGCGTCCCGGTGCTGATCCACACCTGCGCCGTCCCGCCGGCCCTGCCGTTGCTGCGGCGCTGCGCGGCCACCGCCGTCGGCTTCGATCTGACCACCATCGCGACCGCCGAACTCGATGCCGTCGGCGAATTCCTCGACGGCGGCAAACAGCTCGTGCTCGGCCTGGTCCCGACCAGCGCGCCGCCCACGCCGCCCGGCTGGCGCGAGATCGCCGAACCGGGCGTGCGGCTGATCGACCGGCTCGGCTTCCCCCGGCGCACCCTCGCCGACCAGATCCTGGTGTCGCCGGCCTGCGGGCTGGCAACCGCGCCGCTGGACTGGGCCAGGCGCGCGTTGGCCCTGGCCCGCGACGTCGCCACCGCCTACGCCGACGAACCGGAGTCGCTGACGTTCGAGGGTTAGGCGGGATCGCGCCGAAGCCGCTCGCATGGCCGGAAACGAGGCCGATTCGCGGCGTCGGCAGCGCGTGGACGTGCGCGAACGTAGCGGGAATTGTCGGTGGGCTCGGCTAATGTTCGACTCGTGAGTGACACCGGAAGCCCCGCCACCTCAGCGCCCGAGGAGACCGTGCCAGCCATGGATGCCGCCGCGCCGGCTGCCGAGTCCGCGAGCTCGCAGCAGCGCCAGGAATGGCAGCGGCTGGCCGACGAGGTGCGCGAGCACCAGTTCCGCTACTACGTGCGTGACGCTCCGATCATCTCCGACGGCGAATTCGACGCGCTGTTCCAGCGGCTGCTGGCCATGGAGGAGGCGCATCCGGATCTGCGCACACCCGATTCGCCGACCCAGCTGGTGGGCGGCGGTTTCGCCACCGATTTCACCGCGGTCGACCATCTCGAACGCATGTTGTCGCTGGACAATGCGTTCGATTTCGACGAGCTGCGCTCCTGGGCCGCGCGCGTGGAGGCCGAGACGGGGTCGGGCCTGCACTACCTGTGCGAGGTGAAGATCGACGGTGTCGCGCTGAACCTGGTCTACGAGAAGGGCAGGCTGGTGCGCGGCGCCACCCGCGGCGACGGCCGCACCGGTGAGGACGTCACCCTCAATGCCCGCACCATCGACGACATTCCGGGCGAACTCACCCCGCACCCCGACTACCCGGTACCGGATCTGCTCGAGGTACGCGGCGAGGTGTATTTCCGGCTCGAGGATTTCGAGACCCTCAATGCCGCCATCGTCGCCGAAGGCAAACCGCCGTACGCGAATCCGCGCAATACCGCCGCCGGTTCGCTGCGCCAGAAGGACCCCTCGGTCACCGCGCGGCGGCGGCTGCGGATGATCTGCCACGGCTTCGGCCGCATCGAGGGGTACACGCCCAGCTCCCAGCACGAGGCCTACAACGCGCTGGCCGCCTGGGGGCTTCCGGTGTCCACGCACACCAAGCTGGTGCAGGGCGTCGATGCGGTGCTGGAACGGGTGGCGTACTGGGGTGAGCACCGCCACGATATCGAGCACGAGATCGACGGCCTCGTGGTCAAGGTCGACGAGATGGCGTTGCAGCGCCGCCTCGGCTCCACCTCGCGGGCCCCGCGCTGGGCGATCGCGTACAAATATCCGCCCGAAGAGGCCACCACCAAGCTGCTCGATATCCAGGTCAATGTCGGCCGCACCGGCCGGGTCACCCCGTTCGCGGTGATGGCGCCGGTGACCATCGCCGGGTCGACCGTCGCGATGGCGACCCTGCACAACGCCTCGGAGGTGCAGCGCAAGGGTGTGCTCATCGGCGACACCGTCACCATCCGCAAGGCGGGCGATGTGATCCCCGAGGTGCTCGGCCCAGTGGTCGACGCCCGCACCGGCGACGAACGCGCCTTCGTGATGCCCACCCACTGTCCCGAATGCGGCACCGAACTCGCACCGGAAAAGGAAGGCGACGCCGATATCCGCTGCCCGAACCAGCAGTACTGCCCGGCGCAGCTGCGGGAGCGGGTGTTCCATATGGCCGGGCGCGGCGCCTTCGATATCGAGGCGCTCGGCTACGAAGCGGCCGTCGACCTGCTCAAATCCGGAGCCATCACCGACGAGGGCGACCTGTTCGATCTCACCGAGGAGCGTCTGCTCACCACCTCGCTGTTCGTCAACAAGAACGGCACGCTGTCCACCAACGGGCGCCGGCTGCTCGACAATCTCTCCGCGGCCAAGAACCGCCCGCTGTGGCGGGTGCTGGTCGGGCTGTCCATCCGCCACGTCGGCCCCACCGCCGCCCGCGCGCTCGCCGCCGAATTCGGCAGCCTCGAGCGCATCAGCCAGGCCTCGGTCGAGGAGTTGTCGGCCACCGACGGCGTCGGCCCCACCATCGCCGTCGCGGTCGCGCAATGGTTCACCGTCGACTGGCATCGCGCCATCGTCGACAAATGGCGGGCCGCCGGAGTGCGGATGGAAGACGAACGCGACGAATCCATCGAACGCAATCTGGAGGGCCTGTCCATCGTCGTCACCGGTTCGCTGGAAGGCTTTTCCCGCGACGGCGCCAAAGAAGCGATCATGGTGCGCGGCGGTAAGGCCGCCGGCTCGGTGTCGAAGAAGACGGCCTTCGTGGTAGTCGGCGATTCCCCCGGCTCCAAGGCCGCCAAGGCCGAGGAACTGGGCGTCCCCATCCTCGACGAAGACGGTTTCCGCACCCTGCTGGAATCAGGTCCGGACGCGGTCCGCCCCGCCCCGAGTGAGATCGAAACGCCCGCCGAGTAGCACACGGAATGGGGGGACAACTCGATCAGCGAGGCCGGTCGATCGGCGCTGTCACGGCACCGGCCGACCGGCTCGCACCGGATTTCTACCGGCTGTGGGGCGCATTCACCGTCAGTCAGATAGGTAGCGCGTTCGGTGCGGGCGCGCTTCCGATGGTGGCGATCCTGGTGCTCGGGGCCTCGAATCTCCAGGTGTCGCTGATGGCGGCCATGGCGGGTGTCGCGAGCGCGGCCATCGCCTTGCCGATGGGCCCGTTCATCGAATTCCATCGCAAACGCCCGATCATGGTGTGGGCGGACCTGCTCGTCTTCGCCGCATTGGCCAGTGTGCCCGCGGCCGCCTGGCTAGGTGTGCTCACCTACGCGCAGCTGTGCGTGGTCGTCGCGGTGCAGACGGTGTGCGCGATCGTCTTCAACGCGGCCAACGGTGCCCATCTGAAATCGCTTGTGCCGCAGCATCAGCGAATCACCGCCAACAGCCGCTTCGAGACGACGTTCTGGACCGCCTCCACCCTCGGTGCTCCGGTCGGCGGTGCGCTCATCGCGACCTTCGGCCTCACCCTCACCGTGCTCATCGACGCCGTCAGCTATCTGCTTGCCGCCGTCGGAATCCGCAGCATCCGCACCCCCGAACCGGATCCGCCCGGACGTCGCCCGGAACGGGCACGCCTGGCCGACCTGCGCAGCGGTTGGTCCTATATCTTCGGACATCCCGCGCTGCACCGCCTGTTCTGGAATGCGATGGTCTTCGGTGGGACCATCCTGATGACCACACCGCTGATGGCGCTGCTCATGCTGCGCGAACTGGGTTTCGCGCCTTGGCAATACGCGCTCTCGCTCGGATTGCCGTGCCTGGGCGGGTTGATCGGGTCGGTGTGCGCGCCGAAACTTGTGGGTGCGTTCGGGGAGCGTGCCGTGCTGCTCGGGTTCGGCGTTCTGCGTACCTGCTGGCTCGCGCCGCTGCTGCTCGCGGGGCCGAACACGATCGGCCTGGTCGTCATCATCGCCACCGAAACACTGCTGCTGTTCTGTGCGGGCGTATTCAACCCGGTGTTCATCACCTTCCGCATGAACAACACCGCCGACGGGCACATGGCGCGAGTCGGCACCGCTTGGTCGATCAGCTCAAAATGCGCGCAGCCGCTGTTCATCGCCGCCGGTGGATTGCTCGCCGCCGCTGCCGGGCTCCGGTTCGCGATCGGTGTCGCCGCGACCATCATCGTCGCGAGTTCACTGCTGCTGCCCTGGGGTCGGATGCGACCCGGCCCCGACTGCGCGGCACGCGGCTCGGCGGGGTGAGTCCTGCCTCGGTACCGCCACTCCGCGATGTATGCGGCCGGTGTTCATCGCCGTCGGCGGCCTGCTCGCGGCCGCGGCCGGACTTCGGTTCGCCGCCGCTGTCGCCGCGATCGTCGTCGTCGCGAGTTCGCTACTGCTTCCCTGGCGTTACATGCCGACCGCGCAGGGGCACGGACCGGGAAATGTCGTGTAGTCCGCTGCTGGAGCGGAGTATCGGCGCGGATCGCAGTATCGGCGGTACGACCATCTGCCGTTCCCGGACCAGATCACCCGGCGGCAGTGGCCGTTTCCGCCTGCCTGCCACTCCGAATGAGGCGCGCGGTTCCAGCCGATGTGCGAGCGAGAATCTCAGCGGACCTGCTCAGACGGCAGCCATGAACGGCCGGGCTCGGTCCACTTGTTGGCCTTGATCATCCGGCGCGCGGCGCGCTGGTTACGCCCGATCAGGCGATCGAGGTAGAGATGACCGCCGAGGTGATCTGTTTCGTGCTGGAAGCAGCGGGCCAGGTAGGCGGTGGTTGCTTCGACGGTGATCGGATTGCCCGCGACGTCGACGCCGCTGACCTTCGCGTACCCGGCGCGGCCGGTGGGGAACCATTCGCCGGGGACCGACAGACAGCCTTCGAGGTCGTCGTCGGGGTCGGGCATGGTCTCGGGCAGCGCGGAGGTTTCCAGAACCGGGTTGATCACATGTCCGCGGTGATGGACGCCCTCGTCGACCAGGTCGTAGACGAACACCGCGCGTGGATCGCCGACCTGGTTCGCGGCGAGACCGGCGCCGTTGGCCGCGGTATTGGTCTCGAACAGGTCGTCGATGAACGCGCGCAGTTCGTCGTCGAACACGGTGACCGGGGTGGCGGGTGTGGTCAGCCGGGGATCGCCCGCGATGAGGATGGGTCGCACAGTCATACATCGCAGAGTACTCAAAACCGAGTACTCGTGGCAGACTGGCTTCGTGAACGAGACTCGGCTGTTCGTCCTGGCCGCCCTGGCCAAACGCGGACCCATGCACGGCCACCAACTGCGTCGCGATGCCCGGCTCGACCGCGCCGACCTGTGGTCGCGGGTCAAACCCGGCTCGCTCTACAGCGCGCTGCACCGGATGGCCGACGAGGGCCTGATCCGCGCGCTGCGCACCGAGCAGCCCGGGGCCCTACCGGCCCGCACCGTCTACGAGGTCACCGACGAGGGCTTGCGGGAGCTGCGCGCGCTCCGCGATGAAGCGTTCACCGAGATCGATATCCGGCCCGACCCGGTCGATCTCGCCCTGGCCGTCAGCGCCGATCTCGACCGGGAGTTGCTGCGCGGCTATCTCGAAGACCGCATCGCAGCCCTGAAGGCTCGCGCCTCGCATATCGAACACCTCCTCGACCGCCGCTGGCCGGATCAGAGCGCGGCCGACGACCTCATCGCCGAGCACGCCCGCATGCGCATCCGCAGCGAGATCGACTGGCACGAAAAAGTCTTGGCAGACCTGGACAAGCTCGACCAGCCGCACTGATCGCCGCCTTCGGGCCCGCACCCGGCCTGCCGATCCGAGACCCGGGTTCGAGGAACTCCGTATTGGTGCTTCGACGCCCGCCGGCGGCCGCCGCGTCGGTGCCAAGTGGCGTGCCTGCCACCGAACCCGACCTCCCACTGACCGGACGCCTCACAGCCTCCGCCGATCCGCCGACCCTACTGTGACCTGCACCACGCCGATGAGGTTGTTGCCGAGCACAGGAGAACCGGATGAGCGCCCGCGTCCCCGTCACCCCGATCGCCGCCGCCGATATCGCGGCCTACGACCACGAAACCGATGTGCTTGTGGTCGGTTACGGCTGCGCGGGAGCCGCTGCGGCACTCGATGCCGAGGCCGCAGGAGCCGAGGTGATTCTGCTGGAACGGCAGAGCGGCGGCGGTGGATCGTCGGCGTTGTCGGGCGGTGAGATGTATCTCGGCGGCGGCACACCCATCCAGCAGGCCTGCGGATTCGACGACACCGCAGAGGAGATGGAGAAATTCCTGCTCGCCGCGCTCGGGCCCGACGCCGACCAGGAGAAGGTGGGGCTCTACAGCCGCGAGAGCGTCGCGCACTATCAGTGGCTGACCGGCCACGGCGTGCCGTTCAAGCCTTCGCTGTGGGATTCGCCGACGTGGGTGCCGCCCACCGATGACGGCCTGATGTGGATGGGGGAGAACGCCTACCCGTTCAACGAGATCGCCACCCCGGCCCCGCGCGGGCACCGCGTCACCTCCGACGGTTTCGGCGGCAAGGTGCTCATGGCGGTACTGAGCGAGGCCGTGGACCGCACGAATATCGCAGTGCACACCGATACCGCCGCGCTGCGGCTGATCGTCGACGGCAACCGCGTGGTCGGCGTGGTGGCACGGCATTTCGGTGACACGATGACCTACCGGGCGCGCCGCGGGGTCGTCCTCACCACCGGCGGGTTCGCCGACAACGCGGAGATGCTCGCCCAGCACGCACCGCAACTGGTGGGGCTCGGCGTCAACAGTGACGGCGGCGACGACGGCCGCGGCATCGTCATCGCGCAAGCTGTCGGTGCGGCGGTCAAGCATATGTCGGCCGGTCAGGTCGGTATCTCGCTGGTGCCGGGGATGATGGTGCGCGGCATGATCGTCAACGATGTGGGGCAGCGGTTCATCAACGAGGATGTCTACCCGGGTCTGGTCGGACAGGCGGCACTGTTCAAGCACAACCTGCGGGTGTGGGTGATTCTCGACGAACAGGCCTACGAGGAAGTGCCGGAAGACGAACGCTGGGGCGTGCGGCCGCATTTCGTCGCCGAGACCCTCGCCGAACTCGAACAGGAGATCGGCATGCCGACAGGCGCCCTGCAAACGACCGTCGGCGAGTACAACCGGCACGCCGAACGCGGCGAGGACCCCTACTTCCACAAGTCGGCGCGCTGGCTGCGGCCGTTGCGATCGCCGTTCGCCGCGATCGACGTGCGCCGCGGCATGGCCCCACCCGAATACGGTGACGGCGGGACCGCGGGCGGTGGCGCGGAGGTGTTCACCATCGGCGGGCTGCGCACCAGCGTCGACGGACACGTTCTCGATCTCGACGGCGAACCCATCATCGGCCTTTTCGCCGCCGGTCGCGCCACCTCCGGCCTGCACTCGTGGGGTTATATCAGCGGAACGTCTCTCGGCGACGGCACCTTCTTCGGTCGCCGCGCGGGCCGGGCCGCCGCAGGACACTAACGGCGCCTGCCGCGAGCCGATGTCGCGATAACCGCGCGGAGCGGGAAGGATGACCCGCATGCTGCGCAGTTTTCAGGTGACCAATCACAAATCGCTGGCCGACCGGCAGGAGTTGCGGTTGAGTCGCGGGTCGGGCCCGGTCGCGGTGCCGGTGACTGCGGTCCACGGCGCCGTGGGTGCGGGCAAGACCAGCCTGATCGACGCGCTCGGCCAGATGCGCGACGCGGTGCTGCATTCGGTGACCGGCTGGGATCCGTATGCGGGGCCGGTGCGTTCACCGCATCTCGGGTTCGCCGATCGGCCGACGGAGTTCGTGGCCTCGTTCGTGGCCGAGGGGTGCCCGTACACCTACGGCTTCGCGCTCGACAATGCCGACGTCATCGCGGAATGGCTGTACGCGCACCCGCGTTCGCGTAAGCGGATCGTGTTCGAGCGGACCGGTGAGCAGATCAAGATCGGGCCGATGTTCGAGGCGGCGCGCTACGGGATCGCCGCGCTCGCTCCGTTGGTGCGCCCGAACTCGCTGCTGCTGAGCCTGGCGGGCCAGATGTATGCCGAGGCGCTGGTGCCGGCCTATCGGTGGTTCGAATCGATGCTCGAGGTGCAGTGCGGGCCGGCCGAGCCGGCGCGGGTCGAATATCTGGTGGGCAGCCACATCTCCCGCTCCGCCGAGAACGCCGCCCGGTTGCTGACCCTGCTGCGCACCGTCGACCTCGGCATCACCGATCTGCTGATCGCCGAGAACGATCCGCTCTACGCCGACTACCTGCGCGAACTCGACGTCGACATCGCCGGGCTCACCGAGCAGGCCGAGCGCGCGGCGTCCTCACCCGCCTACGCGGAGACGCTGCTCAGCGATAACGGCGTCACCCCGGTGCTGCTCGAACGCGAGCTGACCAACCTGAAGAACGCCCGCGACGCCCTCTACGAGCGGATGGTGGACCGGCGCGGTGTCGGGCTGCGGCTGGTGCACGAGGGCATCGACGTCCCGTTCCACATCGGCGACGAATCCACCGCCACACTCACCCTGCTGCGGCTGCTGCCGACGATGCTCGACGCGCTCGACTCGGGCAAGGTGCTGGCCGTCGACGATATCGGCGGGCAGCTTCCCGCCGAGGAGACCGACCGGCTCATCCAGCTGTTCCAGAACCCGGAAACCAATGCCCGTGGCGCCCAATTGATCTTCACCACCAACAACCGCACCCTCATCGATCGCGGAAACGGCCGTTCCAGCCGGACCCGCTCCTCGGTCTGGCAGCTGCGCCGCACCGAACACGGCACCAGCGAACTCGCCCCGCGCTGAGCGCGGCCGCCGCTCGAACCGCCACTAGGCTGTGCTCATGCTGGAATTCGCGATGCTGGTGATCATGATCGGCGCCCTGGCCGGGATGATCGCGCTGTACCTGCGCGGCCGTCGCGGCGTCCGGTTGTCCGAGCCCGAGGTGGGCACGCTCTACGTCACCGGGGTGAGTCCGCGCCCCGACGACCTCACCGGCGAGCAGTATGTCACCATCACCGGCAACCTGACCGGACCGATGGTCGAGGGTGCGGTCGTCTACGGCCGCTTCGCCTGGGACGTGAACAATTGGCCGTCCATCGGCGACACCTTCACCGTCGCCTACCCGCCGGGCAAACCGGACAAATGGCAGCTGTACAGCCCGGGTGCGGCGGGGCCCGGCGCCTGACCAGGCATCGGTGGCGCCCGCGATGGCAGGATGCGGGCATGGGTGTGAACGCCGATCTGATCGTCCGGGACGCGCTGCCGACGGAGTACGCGGCGGTGTCGGAGCTGACCGTCGAGGTCTACGTCGGCGAGGGCTACGTTCCCGCAGGCAACCCGTATGTGCACGAGCTGGCCGACGTGGAGCACCGCGCGGCGTCGGCGCAGGTGCTGGTGGCCGTGCATGAGGATCGGGTGGTCGGCTCGTTGACCGTCGCCCGCCCCGGCACGCCGTATGCGGAGATCGCGCGCGCCGGTGAGCTGGAGTTTCGGATGCTCGCCGTCAGTAAGCGGGCCCGCGGGCTCGGCGTGGGGACGACGCTGGTGCGTACGGTGATCGAGATGGCCTCGGCGCAGGGTTTCGAGGCGGTGGTGTTGACCACGATGGCGCCGATGGTCGACGCCCGGCGTATCTACGACCGGTTCGGTTTCGTCGCGGTGCCGGAACGGGATTGGCGCACCGAGGACGGCCAGCCTCTCACGGTGTTGCGTCTGCCGCTTGCCGGCTGAGCAGCGAGTCCGGCCGTCGAGCCGAGTCGCGAATCAGCCGAGGACCGTCGCCACGATGCCGGCCAGATAGCCGAGCCGCGCGACCTCCGACGGCCGGAAGTCGGGCCCGCCGGGGCGTCCGAGCAGCAGCACCTTGCTGGAATCGCCCAGCGGGGCCGCGGCGAGTTTGGTGTCCATATCGCGCCAGATCTCGGGCACCCAGTCGGCCTCGGGGTCGAGCACGGTCGGCTTGTTCAACGGCATCCACGGCGCCGAGGACGCCTGGGTTTCCGGGGCGCTCTGGCTGCCGACGACGCGGTAGGCGCCCTGCGGGCCGAGATCGAGAATGGTGCTCCAGCCGACGCGCAGCACCCGGGGCGCGCCGTCGACCAGCACCTGTAATCGGTCATCGCGGGCGCTGGCGACCTGGTCGATCAGCTCGAGCTCACGGTGGGTGTCCAGTACTCCGGAGTACGGCCGGATCGAATCGACGTGCACATCGCTGATCGATTCTGCGGCGGTGATCAAGGTGTCGGGCAATGCCCCTGGCGACACCTCCACAACCAGATCGTCGACCGCGAAGCCTGCCCCGCGTTCCACGACATCCAGCGAGAGGATGTCGGCGCCCACGGAGCCGAGTGCGAGTGCGAGTGCACCGAGGCTTCCCGGACGATCCGGAAGTTGCACGCGGAGCAGGTAAGACACGTGCTGTCCTTTCCTTGGCGGCCGAGCCTGGCGAACGTATACCCGGTCTGGCAATCCTTACACCCTCGAGCGCCGGTTATCGAGTCGAAAGTTTCCGGAATCCACTCGGTTTGCCGATGCTTCCGGTGATTTCAGCATGTCGGCTCGATGTCTCATAGGTGTATCGAACATGAACCAGTAGTGAACGACGCGGGATCGGTCGAGTAGCCGGAGCTGTGGATGCCGCCCGCGGCGCGGCGCGGCGGTTGCGGAGCCGACCGAATCGAGGGCGGGCCGGCCGGAACGGCGGTCGCATCGAGCGGGCCCGCCGGCGGAACGGTCGCGGCTCGGTGCCGGGCAGCGGCGATGCGGTGCGGGCAGGTCGCTAGGCTATGCGTGCCGTTGCGTATAGCGCAGTAGATGTACATACACGCAACGCAAGCCCGTCCACGCGCAACTTTCGAAAGGGGTCCGCGGTGCCCGCCATCTCCCGCGACGAGGTCGCCCACCTCGCCCGGCTGTCCAGGCTCGCCCTGACCGACGACGAACTGGATCAGTTCGCCGGTCAGCTGGATTCGATCCTCAGCCATGTGCGGACCATCTCCGAGGTCGCCGCCGCCGACGTCCCCGCCACCGCCTCGCCCAACCCGGCGACCAATGTCACCCGCCCGGACGTGGTGGTGCCCGGCCTGACCCCGAACGAGGCGCTCTCGGGTGCGCCCGCGGTCGAAGAGCAGCGGTTCATGGTGCCGCAGATCCTGGGAGAAGCAGAATGAGTTCAGCATCGCAAGGCGATTCCATGAGGGGTGGCGGCCGGGCGACGGGTGGGCGTGAGTTGACGCAGCTGTCGGCGGCGGAGCTGGCCGACAAGATCCACTCCCGCGAGGTCACCTCCACGCAGGTCACCCAGGCGCATCTGGACCGCATCGCCGAGGTCGACGGCGAGTACAACGCCTTCCTGCACGTCGCCGGTGAACAGGCGCTCGCGGCAGCCGCGGCCGTGGACACCGCGCTGGACGCGGGGCAGGCGCCGGTCTCCCCGCTGGCCGGAGTTCCATTGGCGCTCAAGGACGTGTTCACCACGACCGATATGCCCACCACCTGCGCGTCGAAGATCCTGGAAGGCTGGGTCTCGCCGTATGACGCCACGCTGACCACGCGGTTGCGCGAGGCGGGTATCCCGATCCTCGGCAAGACCAACATGGACGAGTTCGCGATGGGGTCGTCCACCGAGAACTCCGCCTACGGGCCGACCAAGAACCCGTGGGACACCTCCCGCATTCCGGGTGGATCCGGTGGCGGTTCGGCCGCGGCGCTGGCCTCGTATCAGGCGCCGCTGGCGATCGGCACCGATACCGGTGGCTCGATCCGTCAGCCCGCCGCGGTGACCGCGACCGTCGGTACCAAGCCCACCTACGGCACCGTTTCGCGTTTCGGCCTGGTGGCCTGCGCGTCGTCGCTGGATCAGGGCGGTCCGTGCGGGCGCACGGTGCTCGACACCGCGCTGCTGCACGAGGTGATCGCCGGCCACGATCCGCGCGACTCCACCTCCCGTGACGTGCCCGTCCCGCCGGTGGTCGCCGCCGCGCGCGCCGGTGCGAGCGGTGATCTGCGCGGGGTGAAGATCGGTGTGGTCAAGGAACTGCATTCCGACAGCTACCAGCCCGGTGTGCTGGAATCCTTCGACGCCGCCGTCGCGGTGCTGAAGGAACTCGGCGCCGAGGTGATCGAGGTGTCGTGCCCGCACTTCGAATACGCGCTGTCCTCGTACTACCTGGTCATGCCGAGTGAGGTGTCGTCGAACCTGGCGCGCTTCGATGCCATGCGCTACGGCCTGCGCGTCGACGACGACGGCACGCACAGCGCCGAGCAGGTGATGGCCGCGACCCGCGCCGCCGGTTTCGGCCCCGAGGTCAAGCGCCGCATCATGATCGGCACCTACGCGCTGTCGGCCGGTTACTACGACGAGTACTACGGCCAGGCGCTCAAGGTCCGCACCCTGATCGCCCGCGATTTCGACGCTGCCTACGAGCAGGTCGACGTGCTGGTCTCGCCGACCAGCCCGTTCACCCCGTGGAAGCTGGGCGAGAAGGTCGACGATCCGCTGGCGATGTACCTGTCGGACCTGTGCACCCTGCCCACCAACCTGGCCGGGCATCCGGCCATGTCGGTGCCGTCGGGGCTGAGCAAGGACGACGGCATGCCCGTCGGCCTGCAGATCATGGCGCCGGCGCTGGCCGACGACCGGCTGTACCGGGTGGGTGCGGCGTACGAGGCCGCGCGGGGGCCGATCGCCTGAGTTCGGAGCTTCCCGCACCGGCGCGTTCCCCGGTGCGGGTCTCACCGATCAGGCCGCGTGCAAGCTCTCGGCTTGCCGCGCAACACCTTCGGTCATCCCGGTGAACCCGCGCCGCAGCGCCTTGCCGAGCGCGAGTTCGACCACCGGCTGCAGCCAGCCGCCGAGTTCGAAATGCGATTCGTAGCGGGTGCGGTCGGGGCCGAGCGCGGTGACGGTGTGGGTGCGCCTGCTGTGCAGCGCGCCGAACGGCACCGGCTTCATCGAATAGCTGAACTCCTCGCCGGGAGTGTGGCTGGTGATGAATTCGCGCTGGCGCCGCGGCTTCGACCCGGTCAGGTGGACGACCATGTCGATCGGCGCGCCGACCTCCAGGGTGGAGCGGCATTCGCTGACGAAGGGGTTCCATTCGCCGTACCGCTCGAATCCGGTGATCACACCCCACACGACATCGGCGGGTGCGGCTATCTCGACTGTTCCGTCCACGACAAACACACCCAAAACTAGAACCTGTTTCATAGCGGGGTCAACCCCCGGGCTCAGCAGTCGGGCAGGGCGGTGCCCTGATCGGCGCCGTAGCGGTGACCGTGCCCGGGCGGGGCGTCCAGGGCGGCGAGCAGATCGGCGGTGGTCTGCACGAAGCTCACCACCGGCAGCCAGCCCGGCACCGGGGCGTCCACGCGCGCGTCGCGCAGATCCGGCGCCCGCCACAGCAGCGACGGCGACCAGTGCACCACCGGATCGGACGTATTGGCCAGCACGGTCGCGCCGGTACGGTGCACGGACCCGACAGGCGGCCCGGCCCACAGCACCGAGCAGGTGCGGCGGTCCTGCTCGGCGGCGTCGGCGAAGATCGCGCTGCCACCGAGAGCACCGAGGCTCTGGCCGTAGACATGCAGGCGCGGCTTCGTCGCGAGGGTGGCGATGCGCTGTTCGACGGCGGTGAACAGGGCCCGCGCGGATTCGGCGGCGGCGTCGCGCCCGAACAGGAACGTCGCCCAGCTCGGCGCATAGGAGTACTGAAGCCCGACCAGTGCGACGTCGCCGTGGAAGCGTTGGTCGAGACCCTTGATCGCATTGGCGTCGATCCAGCCCGACCCGGTGGGGACTGCGATCACCACATGCGATCGCGTCAGCCCGCCGGAGCGCTCCAATTCCTGAACGGCAAGGGCGACACGGGATTCCAGATCGGGCGCTGACTCCAGCCCGACATACACCCGTACCGGCCCGAGCGGCTCCCCGGAGACGAACCGCCTGCCCTCCGCGCCCAGCGACGGCCAGCTGATGACGGAATCGGCGCTGCCCGAACGCGTCGCCGAGACCGGGCGCGGCACCTCGGGGTCCATCGCGGCGTTGGCGGTGGCGTAGGCGCCGCGCCGCCAGTCGACGATCGACGGCACGCCGACCAGACCGAGCACCGCGGCCGCCACCACGCCGACGGCGACCGCGCGGGTACGCCCGAGAGTGCGCACCACCCAGCCGATTCCGCGCGCCAGGCCATACAGTAGACCCGCGATCATCGTCGCTCCGAGCGCGCACCACAGCCAGTAGTCCGGTCCGATCGCCGGGGTACCCATCGCGGCGCGCAGCCGGTTCTGCCAGTGGCTCGCGTGGACGGCCGCGCCGGTGATCAGCAGTGCTGTCGCGCCGAGTACTGGCATCCGCCAGCGCGACCGATCCCGGAGCACGCCGCACTTGCGCAGCACGAACCGGGCGATGCCGGTGATCCCCAGCGTGATCGCCACCAGTAGACCCGTCAGCACCGCCTGCGCCATCGGGGTGCGCGGTAGCAGGCCGGGCGCGAGCGAGACCAGTACTCCGGTGCCGATGGCGAGCGTGGTGGCGCTCCGTGGTGGGTGAAGGAACCGCCCGAGCCGGCTGCGGTTCTCTCGATCGCGCGTGAGATCGGTAGCCCGGGATTGTCGTGACGGACAGTCGATCTCGTCACGAAGATCCGCTGCCGGATCAGCACCCTGTCGTGTGACATGTGCACTCGCGGGCTGTCGGGCAGCCGGCTCACGTCCGCGTCCGGACACTCCTCTGGAAGCATCCTGGACGACGAGGGCTTTCGACGGAGGATGGTGGGGCTCGCTTACCGGCGTTCGGCTGCTCGGCTGTCGATCGCCGCCGCTCTTCATCGGGTCGAGGGCACCCGGTGTCGCGGCGGGAGCTGGTGCCGGTTCGCTGGGCCCGGTCGCCGGACGGGTGCACGGTACCGCGCGCGCCGGTCGCCGAGCGTCGTCCGGAGCGAGGCTGCCGGCATCGGTGTCCGGTTCCAAGGAGGACGTTCGCGCGGAAACACGCCGGCCGTGCAGTGCGGTATCTGTGGGCGCGGAAGCCCTGCCGTCTCGTGTGGCCGTGGTCGTGGAATCGCTCATCGGGCAACCTCTGCTGTGCTGAAAGGAATGGCGTCGGTGGCGGAAGGGGCTGTTGGGTGCGTCGGGGTTTCTGCGCCTGGTCACGTCACGTCGGCGGTACGGGCACCGCCGTGGTCACGTCGGCGGAACGGGCGCTGCCGTGGTCACGTCGGCGGAACGGGCGCGGCGGTGGTCACGTCGGCGGTACGGGCGCTGCCGTGGTCACGTCGCCGGAACGGGCACTGCGGTCCACGACGGCCGACCGATCGACCGGGTGCGCGTGGCGCCGCGACGTGCACGGGTGAGGACCACGGCACCGGTGACCGCGGTGGCGCCGATCGCGGCCCCGCCGAACAACCAGGGCTGCGCGGGTGTATCCGCGGCCGCGGCGCCGAGGAAGGCTTCGGTGACCGGGACGCCGTAGTCCTGGCGGCGCGAGTTCAGATCGACGAAGGTGTCCGCGACGGCCGCCATGACCTGGCAGCGTCCCCTCGCGAAGGCCTCATCGCGGGTATCGCAGGCCAAGTGCATCCGCTCGCCCAGCGTCCGGTCGATCGCCTGCCGCGCCCACGAGCCCAGCGGCGCGCCCTGCCGGTCGGCGTAGCGCAGCAGGTCGTAGCCGAGATCGTGGGCCTTGCAGGCGGTGTCGAACTCGGCGGGCAGCGGCACCGGTGACGAACAGTCGCCGTACGGGTTGACCAGCAGTCCGTCGACCAGTGCGGGCCGGTAGCCCATGACGTCGGCGAAATCAGCGGGGACAGCGGCGGGCGAACCGGGACCACCGGAGGTGAGGTCGGTGACCGCGGCACCTGCCGAAGGGTCCTGGGGTGCAGGCGTGAGGCTCGCGGCCTGTGTCGCGGGGGCGAGCATGACGGTGGCCGCCATGGTCGTCAGCGCGGCCGCGGTCAGGGCGGCGACGCGGCCACGGTGCGGGCGTGGGCGGCCCGGATGGGCGTGCTCGGCCGGCGTCGACGGGCGGACACCGCGACGGGCGCTGGTCGGTGTGCTCATGATCATCGACGCTAGGAATGCGCGGTCTACCGGGGCGTCCCGCCGTGGAGCGGTTCGCGGGCCGTGCCTGCGGGGGAGCGGCCACCCGGGCTAGGACCTGGGTAGGGGGTCGGAATTCACCCGCCGGTATGAGGCCGCGGCGGGCCGGAGTTCCTACTGTCGTAGCTATGACGGACCAGACTGTCGCGACCACCGACCTCAGCACCCCCGCCGCCCGGCGCCGCGCCCGGCTGCGGCAGCTGAACGCCCGGATGTGGTTCGACCTGTTCACCGTGCTGGCCGCCGTGGTGCTGTTCACCGTGGCCTGGCCGACGCTGCACCTGACCCATGATGTGCCGGCGGCCGTGCAGCCGTTCCTCGCCGCGCTCGCCGCCTTCCCGATCCTGCTGGTGCGGCTCAACCCGTCGCTGGGCTGGGCCATCTCGGCGGGTTCGGCGCTGGTGATCGCCCTTGCCATCCCGCACACACCGGGTAACGACATCCCGTTCCAGGTGGTGCACATCATCACCCTGCACGTACTGCTGTTCGCGGTGGCGCTGCGCGCGCCGATGCCGATGATCGCGGTGGTGTGGGGCGCGACGTCGCTGCTGCTCGGTACCACCATGGGCGGTGACAGCGCGTTCTCCGAGTCGGTGTGGGCGTGGCCGGTGTCCTTCGGCGCCATCGTGCTGTTCGCGCTGCTGATCCGGTGGCTGGTGCAGTCGCGCCAGCTGCTCACCCAGCAGGAGGAGGCCAACGAACTGGAACGGGCGCGCCGAGCGATCCTCGAGGAGAAGGCGCGCATCGCCCGCGACCTGCACGATGTGGTGGCTCACCACATGTCGCTGGTGGTGGTGCAGGCCCAGACCGCGCCCTACCGGGTGGAGGGCGTCACCCCGGCCGCCCGCGCCGAATTCGAATCCATCGGGTCCACCGCCCGCGAAGCGCTGAACGAGATCCGCGGCATGCTCGGCGTGCTGCGCAGCGACGGCCAGCTGCCCGAACACGCGCCGCAGCCCACCGCCGCCGACGTCGAGACGCTGTTCCTCGGCGCCAGCCGCGCCGGCGTCGCGATCGACTGGACCGTGGACGGGCCGCTGTCGGCGGTCTCGGACACCACCGGCCTCGCGCTGTACCGGATCGTGCAGGAATCGCTGTCCAACGCCTCCCGGCACGCGCCGGGTGCCGCCGTCCATGTCCGGATCACCGTGTCCGCCGATGTGGAGATCGTGGTGAGCAACGACCCCGGCGCCACCGCGGCCCGCCCGGTCGGCAACGGCGGGCACGGCATCACCGGTATGCGGGCCAGGGCACTGGCCGCGGGTGGTGAGCTGACCGCGAGTCCGCGCGAGGACGGCGGCTTCGAGGTGCACGCCCGGCTGCCGATCGGCCCCGGTCCGGCGGTGGGCGTCCTGGATTCGACGAGCGTCGAGTCGGTGGGCTGAGACCGGATCACCACCGGGGCTGTGATCGGCGGGCGTTTGCGGTACTGCCCGTGCCCGTCGTCGCGCCCGACCATGGAGGGCGCTGGGCGGTTCGCGTGTCCCGGCGGCAATTAGGGTGGGCGCGTGGCTATAACGGTTCTGATCGCCGACGACCAGGCGATGGTGCGCCAAGGCTTCGGCGCCCTGCTCGCCGCGCAACCCGATATCAGCGTGATCGGTGACGCGCCCGACGGGAAGGTCGCGGTGGCGGAGGCCAAACGGCTGCGGCCCGATGTGGTGCTGATGGATGTGCGCATGCCCGAGATGAACGGTCTCGACGCCACCCGCGCCATCCTCGCGGCCGGCTTCGATCCGCCGGTCCGGGTGCTCATGCTCACCACCTTCGACATCGACGACTACGTCTACGAGGCGCTGAGCATCGGCGCCAGCGGGTTCCTGCTCAAGGACGCACCGGCCGAGGAGCTGGTGCGCGCGGTCCGGGTGGTCGCCGACGGCCAGGCATTGCTCGCGCCGACCGTCACCCGCCGGCTCATCGCCGACGTCACCAGCCGCCGCGCCGCCGCCCGCGCCAAACCCGCCCCCGCCCTGGCCGCGCTGACCCCGCGCGAACGGGAAGTGCTCGAGCTGATCGCCAAGGGCATGTCTAATACCGAGATCGCCGAGGCCCTGTTCGTCGCCGAGCAGACCGTCAAGACGCACGTGTCGAAAGTGTTCGCCAAACTGGACCTGCGCGACCGCGCCCAGGCGGTGGTGCTCGCCTACGAATCCGGGCTCGTCACTCCTGGTTGATGCCTTGGCCGCATCCGCCCCGCGGCCCGGTAGGCTCACGGGGCCGTCTGTCACCAGAAGGGGGTCGCGTTGCTCAACAGCGGTGACGTTTTCGCCGGGTTCACCATCGAGCGACTGCTCGGCCAAGGGGGCATGGGATCGGTGTACCTGGCCCGTCATCCCCGGCTGGACAAGCAGACCGCGCTCAAACTGCTGAACCGGGATCTGTTCGCCGACGCCTCGGTGCGCGCGCGTTTCGAACGCGAGGCCGATCTGGCCGCCCAGCTCGACCATCCGAGCATCGTCGCGGTCTACGACCGTGGCACCGAAGCCGACCAGCAGTGGATCAGCATGCAGTACATCGACGGCGCCGACGCGTCGTCGGTGACCGCGCTGACGCTGCCGCCGGAGCGTGCGGTGCAGATCATCGAAGGGGTCGCCGACGCCCTCGACTACGCGCACGGCATCGGCGTGCTGCACCGGGATGTGAAGCCGGGCAACATCTTGCTGGCCCGCTCCAGCGCCGGCCACGGCGAACGGGTGTTCCTCACCGATTTCGGCCTGGCCCGGTTGCGTGCGCAGACCACCCAGCTCACCCAGCAGGGCATGTTCACCGCGACCCTGGCGTTCGCCTCGCCGGAACAGATGACCGGCTCCGAACTCGACGGCCGCTCCGACCAGTATTCGCTGGCGTGCACGCTGTATTGGCTGCTCACCGGCATGGCCCCGTTCGATTCGCCGAACCCGGCCGACATCATCCACGGCAATTTGCAGCTGGCCGCCCCGCCGTTGGCGGTCAAACGGCGCGGGCTGCCGCTGTCCCTCGACGCGGTGCTCGCGGTCGCGATGGCCAAGCATCCGAGCCAGCGTTTCGGCACCTGCGTGGAATTCGCTGCCGCCGCCCGTCACGCGTTGAGCAACCCGGGGTATCAGCCCGTGCCCGCGCGCAATGCGCCACCGGCGGCCTACCCGCCGCCGCCCGTCGCGGGGTATCCGCCGATAGCCCAGGCACCGGCCGGCGCGCCGGTGCCGCAGTATCCGGCGGCTGTGCCACCGGCGCCGGCTGTGCCACCGCCCGCGTATCCGGCGCCGCAGGGCATGCCCAATCAGGCCGTCCACGCGGGCGGTCCGGCGGGGCCGCCGGCGCATCCGGGGGCCGTCGCCCCGGCCGCTCATCCTGCGCAGCCGACCGGATCGATGCCGCCGGGACTTCCCGCGCAGTCGCCGGGAGTCGCCGCACCCTCCGGGCAGGCCGGTGCCACGTATGCGCCGACAGGTCCGGCGCACCCGGACGGCCCGCCGGTGCCTGCGGAAAGCGGTGGACAACAATCTGGTTCGGCGTCGGCATCCGCCCTCGGCGGGCAGCCCGATCCCGTGGCCGGGGTGGCTGAAGCCGAGCCGAATCGGCAGGAGGCAGGCAGCGCGTCGACTGCGGGGGGCAGCGCCGGGGACTCTGGCGCCGTTTCCGGCCCGGTGACCGCGGACGACTCGAGCAGTGGCTCCGGCCATCCGGGTGGATCCGACGGTGCGAGCGACGCCGCCGGCGGCACCGACGACAACAGCAACCATCCGACCACCGTGACCGCCTATGCGGGTACCCGGGGCACGTCTTCGCTGGTGCTCAAAGATGAACCCGCACAACCTGTCCCGTCGGACAATGGTGCAGGCGCATCCGGCGGCCCGGCCTCGGCGCCCGCGCAAGGACAACAACAACCGGCCGCGCCCAATCAGGGCCAAGGCTACGGCGGCATGCCGCCATACCCCCCGAATCACGGTGCCGGGCCTCGCTTTCCGGTCAAGCGCGGCAGTAGCCCGGTGCTGATCGCGGTGTTCACCATCGTCGGCCTGCTCGTGGTGCTGCTGGTGCTCGCGGTCGTGATGATCGTCGTGGGCGACGACGACGGCGACGAAGCGGCCGCCTCGGAGGGGCCCACTTCGACGTTCACTCCGGCGAAAGACATCACCCCGCAGGAGGATCCGGTCGAACGCAGCCGCCGCATCTTCCCGAGCCTGCTGCCGCAGGGGACCGCCGACAGCGGCCAGGGCTATCAGGGTGCCATGTGCACGGCCTACGAACCCGATGATCAGGTGCGCATCGACGATCGCGCGCTGTCGTCGCGCCCCTGGCAGGCGGTGTGGGAGTGCCGCCGCCGCGTCGAATCCGATGCGTATATGGATTACACCATCGTGGTGTACGAGGACGCCGACGACGCCCGTGCCGTGCTCGGGGAACTCCCGCCCAACTCCCGCAGCACCGGCGCCAAGAGCGGTGCACCGTATACCGCCTACCACTGGATCGAGCCGGATCCGCCCGGGCCGCTCACCACCACGCATCTGGTGGTCGGCTTCGGCGGCAGTGACCCGGTCCGCGCGAATGCCCTGATCTCGGTGGGTTATTCGGGGCCGATCGCTGACGAATTCGGCCGCCTGTCCTCGGAGAACGCCGTCATGCGGTGGTGGGCGGACGCGCCGCTGTAAGCCGCGGGCCGCTTCGAAAGCAAACGGCCCGGAGCGCGGTGATGTGCGCACCGGGCCGTTCGGGTTTCGGATCAGTCGACGGCCAATGCCTCCACGATCGGCATCCGCGCCGCGCGCAGTGCGGGCGGGATGGAGCCGAGCAGGGCGAGCAGCAGGGCGATGATGCCGTAGACCAGCAGCAGCGGGCTCGGTTCCCACACGATGTCGATGGTCATCGCATGGCCGATGGCGGTGGTGGACAGGTACTGCACCACCACGCCGACCACCAGACCGATGGCCGCGCCGGTGATGCCGATGCCCGCCGCCTCGGCCAGCACCGAGCGCAGCAGGAACTTGCGTCCGGTGCCCATGGCCCGCAGCACACCGAGTTCGCGGCGCCGGTCCAGCACCGACAGCATCAAGGTGTTCAGCAGCGCCACCGTCGCCACCAGCACCACGATCCAGAGGATGGCATTGCTCATCGACGTGCCCTGCCGCAGGCTCGCCGAAATCGCGTCCACGGCTTCGCCTCCGGTCTGGATACTCACATCCGGCCCGGCCAGTTCCCGGATCGTGGCTTTCGCCGCTGCGACGTCCACGCCCGGTTTCAGATCGATGCCGATGATCGTTTCACCGGGCCGCTGATACCACTCGTGCAGTCGTGAAATGTCCATCACCACAATGCCGGAGATCACCGAGAAGTACGGGATCACCTGCACCACCCGCACCGTGTGGTCGCCGGTCGGGGTCGGCAGCGTCAACTCGTCGCCCACCTCGGCGCCGAGCGAGCGCGAAACATCGCGGGAGAGTACTACACCCGCGCCGGTGCCCATTTGCTCGGCGCTGGACGGCGTGATCGAGCCCTGCACCTGGGTGACGACGTCGGAGGGGTATCCCTGCAACATCACCCGTCCGGTGCCGAGGGTCGCGAACGCCATCTGTCCCGCCCGCGCCTGCTCCACCTCGGGGAGGGCGGCGATCTTGTCCACCAGGCCGTCCGGTAGCAGCGGGCCGGTCGGGAACTGTTCCATCGACACCGGGCTCACGTAGAGATCGGTATCGCCGAGATCCTCGAACGAGGCGGTCGCCGAGTCGACCATATTGCTCGACGCCCCACCCATCGCGACGGTGGCCGCGACACCGATCATCACCGTCATCATCGTCGCCCACACCCGGCGCGGCGCCCGTTCGAGCGTGGTCGCGCCCAACGCACCGGGTGCGCCGAACCAGCGTGCCACCACGGCCGACGCGCGCACGATCGGACCGGTCGCGGCGAAACACAGCGCGACCGCGGCGGCGAACGACAGCGAGATGGCGGCCAGCGAATAGCGACCGAGATCGGTGCGTGCGATGACGACCGCCGCGACGGCCAGCCCGGTACCGAGAACGGCCGCGGCCCAGCGCAGCACCGGGCTCGCGGCATCGCTGCGGCCGACCCCGATCGGCACCAGCGCCTCGATCGGCTGCACCTTGTACACCTGACGTGCGGCGATACTCGCGGCGGCGACACTGGCCAGCACACACGCCGCGATCGCCAGCGGCACCGCGTAACCGGGAACCATGTACTCGGTGCGCGCCTCGACCGATTGCACGATCGCCGCGGGCAACTGTTCGATCGAGACCCGGCCCATGAACATGCCGACCACCGCGCCCACCGCACCGCCGAACAAGCCGAGCAGGGCGGCCTCGACCAGCAGATCGCGCACCATCGGCCCGCGTTTGCCGCCGATCGCGCGCAGCAGCGACAGGGTGGGCCTGCGCTGGGCCACCGCCATGCTCATCGCGTTGTAGATGAGGAACGCCGACACGATCAGCGCGGCGGCCGAGGCCATCAGCGTCGAATACCGCACGATCATGATCGCGCCGCCGGCCTGCGCGGTGCGCAATCCCGGATCGGCGACCACTGCTCGCCCGCCGACCGCATCGGTCAGCGCGGCGCGCAACGCATCGATATCGGCGCCGGGTGCGGCGAGGATCTGCACCGAATCCAGCCGCCCCGCCCGATCGGTGATCTGCTGTGCCAGCGGCAACGGCGCGGCCACGATATGGCCGGAGTTGAGTTTGCCGGAGGTCTCGGGGTCGAGCACCCCGGCGACGGTGACGGTGGCCGATCCCAGCTGGAACCGTTCACCTTCGGCGCGGCCGAGCCCGTCGCCGACCAGTACCCCGTTGGGCACCGAGAGCAGTTTCCCGGCCTGGGCGCTCATCGGCCCGGCCAGTTCGCTGCCGAGGGCGGCC
The DNA here is from genome assembly GCF_005863245.1 of Nocardia cyriacigeorgica. GTDB lineage: Bacteria > Actinomycetota > Actinomycetes > Mycobacteriales > Mycobacteriaceae > Nocardia > Nocardia cyriacigeorgica_C. The sequence continues at coordinate 180,083 of NZ_VBUT01000003.1, forward strand.
ACGGAGGCGTCGGCGCCGATCAGCAACGCGCGGTCGTCGCCCGTGCCGACCTGGGCGCGCAACATCGGCACCGCACGGTCGACGCCCGGTGTGGTGGCTATCGGCGCCAGCAGCGCCTGCTCGAAGCCCGCGTCGGTGACGCCGGTGATCTCGAGGACCGCGTCGCCGCCGAGTCCGCGGGTGAGCCGGTCGACCGATCCGGTGACCGAGCCCGAAATGCTCAGTACCGACACCAGCAGGCCGGCCGAGACACCCATGACCGTGAGCGACATCATGGTGCGCCCACGGTGGGCGAGTAGTTCGCCGATATTGAACAGCCGTAGCCGGTCCCAGGCGGCGCGGATCATGCGTTGACCGTCCGCTCGGCGCGCTCGTCGGAGCCGATCTTGCCGTCGCGCAGGGTGATCACCCGGTCGCAGTAGCGGACCGCACCCATATCGTGGGTCACCATCACCACCGAATTGCCGGATCCGGCTACCTCACCGAGCAATTCGAGGATCGAGGCGCCGGTTTTTGAATCGAGGTTGCCGGTGGGCTCGTCGGCCAGGATCAGCGGTGGGTCCATGATCAGCGACCGCGCCACCGCCACGCGCTGCATCTGGCCACCGGACAATTCCGCGGGCCGGTGCTCGGCCCGCTCGGCCAAACCGACCCGCTCCAGCAGCTCCAGGGCTCGCGGCTTGGCCTTGCGTAGTCCGGTGCCGTCGAGCAACTTCGGGATAGCGACGTTCTCCCAGGCCGACAGCGTAGGGAGCAGATTGAAGAACTGGAACACGAAACCGACCCGGTGCCTGCGGAATTCGGATTGACGCTCCTCGTCGAGGCTGCCGATCTCCTCACCCTGGAATCGGATCGAGCCCGAGTCGGGACTGTCGAGCGCGCCGAGCAGATGCAGCAGCGTGCTCTTGCCCGAGCCGGACGGACCGATGATCGAGGTGAACTCGCCCGCCGCGATGTTCAGGCTGATCCCGTCGAGGGCGCGTACCACCTGGTCGCCGACCAGATACTCCTTGTTGACGTTCGACAGTTCCAGCACGGCTGGTTGCGTCATCGCGTTCCCCGCCCTCTCTCTAGCGTGTATTTCGTTGGGTAGGCGCGTGTTCGAACACGCCTCCGGGATCGGCCGGTGCGACGCTACCGTGCCATCGCCTCGGATGCGCTCGGGTGGCGTCTGTTCGGGCCCTCGAGCAGGGCGTGCAGTTCGGGTTGCTCCGCGCACAGTTCGAGGTAGGCCTCGAGTTCGGGCCTGCCCTGCTCGTATGCCTCGTCCAGCTTGGCTTCCAGGTGCACGTTCCACCTGTTGCGCAGAGCCAGCAGCAGCCCCGCCTGCCCGCCGAAGAGGCGGTCGAGGTCGGGCAGGCCGTCGAAGAGGTCCGGGCGGTGCGGATCGATCGCAGCGCGAGCGAGCACGGTGTGCATGATGTCGATGCGGGTGTGCTGGTCTTCCCAGGTCATGGCTTCTGGCCTTTCGTGAGCTGGGCCTTCGGGTTTGTGTGGGGATCCACGACACTCGAGTGCGTGGAATTCACGCTACAAACGCGGCCGTGGCGTTGTCGTCGTGCCAGGGACGCGAATCCTTCTCCTACCGTGGGTGGAGGCCGGGCCGTTCCCGGGACGATGTGCCGGAGCCGGCGGGGCGAATATCCTGACAGGATGAGTGCGAGCAGCGTCACACCCGAGCCGGGGTTCGTCGGCCCGGTGGCGCCGTTCCGCGAGAGCGGGCGCATCCGCGATCGGATCGTGGCGTTCGTGCGCAGTCCGCGGGCGGTGTTCCGGCGCAATCTCGACGAACTGCCGTTCGACTATCCGCCCGGCGTGGTCATCATCGCCGACCTGGCGTTCCTGCTCACCGGCATCGCGGCCACCATCCAGCGGCACGAATACTTCCCTTCGGCGCTGCCGCTGCTGGCGCTGGTGTTGTTGTTCGCCTCGCTGCCGCTGTTCGCGTTCCTCGGCGTGGTCCCCACACCGGCCCAGCTGATGGTGACCTCGCTGGTCGCCACCGGGATGTATCTCGCACAGCCCGTTCCCGCCGATTTCGCGCCCTTCGTGCTGGTCGTCGCGGCAGGCGAGGTCGCGGCGATCTCCTCGAAACGGGTCAGCGTGCCTTTCGTGGTGGCCTCGATCGGCATGCTCGTGGTGTTCGACAGCTTCGGCAAGCTGCCCTGGCTCGAGGATTCGGTGCCCTTCGAGGGCATGCCGATGTACGCGCTGGGCATCGTGCTCGGCTGGATGGTCGGCGTGATGCTGCAATCACAGCGACGGTTCCTCTATCAGGAACGCGAATACCAGGGCATCCGCGCTGCTCAGGCGGCCGCCGAGGAACGCAGGCGCATCGCCCGCGAGGTGCACGACGTCATCGCGCATTCGCTCAGCGTCACCCTGTTGCATCTCACCGCCGCACGGCACTCGCTCCAGACCGACCGCGATGTCGACGAGGCAGTCGACGCGCTGACCGACGCCGAACGTCTCGGCCGGCAGGCCATGGCCGATATCCGCCGCACCGTCGGGTTGCTGGACGGGCCGTCCAAACACCTGGCCGAACCGAGCGCCGACGACCTCGCCGCCCTGATCGATGATTTCGCGCGGGCCGGGCTGTCCATCGACGCGAAGATCACCGGCGACCTCGACTCGGTCTCCGCCGCCGTCGGCCTCGCGCTCTTCCGCATCGGCCAGGAGTCGCTGGCCAATATCGCCAAGCACGCGCCCGGCGCCGACGTCCGCTTCCGGCTGACGGTCGATCCCGCGACGGTCACCCTGGCGATCGCCAACACCTTGCCCGCGGGCTCACTCACCGTCGGGACAGGAATGGGGCTGACCGGGATGCGCCACCGGGCCGAACTGCTCGGCGGCCGGATGACCGCGGGCCCCGACGGCGACGGCTGGTCGGTCGAGGCGCGATTTCCGCACGCCCCGCCACGGACGAGCGCCCTCTGCGGGTGGTTGACCGGCGGGCTGCCGGTCACCCTTGGGCCGAAGCAGCGGCGCGATCATGATGTGGCCTTCGGGCCGAGTGAGCCCATCAGGCAGGAGAACGCGTGACCACTGCGGCAACGGAGACCACGATCGCGGTACTGGTGGTCGACGACCAGGAGTTGGTGCGCGGTGGTCTGCGCCGGATCCTGCGCCGCCGCGACGGTTTCCTCATCACCGAATGCGCTGACGGCGACGAGGTCGTTCCTGCCATCTCGGCCGAACCTCCCGACGTCATCCTGATGGATCTGCGGATGAAGCGGGTCGGCGGCATCGAGGCCACCCGGCTGGTCCGCATGCGCCCCGACGCACCGCCGGTGCTGGTACTGACGACCTTCGACGACGATCAACTGCTGTCCGGGGCGCTGCGCGCCGGTGCGGCCGGATTCATCCTCAAGGATTCCCCGGCCGAAGATCTCATCCGCGCCGTGCGCACCGTGGCCGGCGGCGGCGCCTGGCTCGACCCGGCGGTGACCGGCCGGGTGCTATCGGCCTACCGCACGGTGCGCCCGGCGACACCGACCGATGCCAGGCTGGCCGAGCTGACCGCCCGCGAGTACGAAGTCCTCGAGCTCATCGGCCGCGGCCGAGTCAACTCCGAAATCGCACGTGAACTCGGCATCTCCGAGGTCACCGTGAAAAGCCATGTCGGACACATATTCGGCAAGCTGGATCTGCGCGACCGGGCCGCCGCGATCGTGTTCGCGTTTGACCACGGGGTGGTCTCACCAGGACAATCCACTGTCTGACGGGCAGGTTCGGCGTCCAGACCGCACGGTCGCAGGCGGCCGCGACCAGCGCCCGGGAGTGGAGGATTGACACCGGTGGTGGCACCTGGGTCCGACGTGGGAAAACGGTTCGGGCCGTACGAGTTGCGGTCGTTGCTGGGCAAGGGGGGTATGGGTGAGGTCTACGAGGCCTACGACACGGTCAAGGACCGGGTAGTCGCGCTCAAACTGCTCTCCGACGAGCTGGCCCAGGATCCGGAGTACCAGGTCCGGTTCCGGCGCGAATCGCAGGCCGCGGCGCGGCTGGCCGAACCGCACATCATCCCCATTCACGACTGGGGCGTGATCGACGGCAGGCTGTTCATCGACATGCGGCTGGTGCCGGGCTCGGATCTGCGCACCATCCTGCAGACCAGCGGCGCGCTGAGCCCGCATCGCGCGGTGTCGGTCATCGAGCAGATCGCCGCCGCCCTCGACGCCGCGCACGCCGACGGGCTCGTGCACCGCGACGTCAAACCCGCCAACATCCTGGTCACCGAGGCCGGCTTCGCCTACCTCGCCGATTTCGGCATCGCCCACACCGAAGGCGACAGCGCCATCACCATGGTCGGCGTCGCCATCGGTTCCTACACCTACATGGCCCCGGAACGATTCGACATCGGCCCGGTCACCAGCCGCGCCGATATCTATTCGCTGGCCTGCGTGCTGCACGAATGCCTCACCGGCGCCTCGCCGTTCCCGGCGGCCAGCATGAGCGTGCTGATCCGATCGCATCTGGCCGAACCACCTCCCCGCCCGAGCGTGCAACGTCCGGGCGTGCCCGCCGCACTGGACGCGGTGATCGCGCGCGGCATGGCCAAGGACCCGAACGATCGGTTCCCCACCGCGACCGAACTCGCTCGCGCCGCGCGGGCCGCGCTGCCTGCCGCGGCCGGTGCGCCTGCCGCCGGATCGGCTCCCGCGACAGGCGGTTTCGCGAGGTTGGTGGTGCGCCCTCCGGACCCGTCGCGGACCGGTGAGCTCAGCGCGGTGGCACCGGAGTCGACCGGCGAAGTGTCGTTGCCCGTCATCCGCCCGAGCGGACCGACCGAGGTGAGCCCCACCGAAACCCAGTTCACCCTGCCGACCCAGGAGATCGGGGTGGCGCCGGGAACCGGCCCGGTGCCGCAGGTGCGCCCGTTCCCCGACGCACACCTGTACGAGGGCGCGCAACTGCATCCCGCGGTCGATCCCGCCGCGCGAGCGGATATGAACGACTATGCGAGCCCGGCCGCCCCCACCCTGCTCGGCGGGCTCGCCGCCGCGGCATCCACCGGCGCCGGCGACGAGTCGGGTGCCGGAATGCGCGGCCGCGGCGGCAGCGATGCGCCATATCCGCCCAGTGAGACGACGCGCGTCTACGGCGCCGCCGAATCCGCGCCCACCGCCCGCCATCCTGGCGCAGGCGACTACCGTGACGAACCCGATCGCGGTGGCTATCCGGCAGATCGTGAGACCCGCGTCTTCGGTGCCGGTGGCTTCGGTACCGGCCCTGACGACGATCGCCCGGACGACCGGCCCTCGGGCGGCTACCCCGCCGATCAGGAAACCCGAATCTACGGCGCACCCGTGGAACCGGCTCCCGGTTACGGATCGTCGCCGGGCTACCCCCAGCCCGCCGGCTACGGCGCACCTCCGCCTCCGTCGTACGGCGAGCCCGCCGGATACGGGACGCCCGATCGACCTGCCGGCGGCGGCTACGGCGAGGAATACGCCGCCGACCAGGGTGGCTACCCACCCGGCGGCTACCCGCCCGCCGGATACCAGCCCGATCCCTACGCACCCGACCCCTACGCGCACGACCCGTACGCACCACAGGGCCGCCGCCGTTCCGTGGTGCTGCCGATCGTGATCGGCGTGCTGGTGGTCGCCGTCATCGCCATCGGCGCCGTGGTCGGCCTGCAGATGTTCGGCTCCGATGACTCCGAATCGACCACCGCGCAGACCACCGCCGCCGCGCCCACGTCGGCAGCGGCGCGCACCGGCGGTGCCACGGGCTCGGCCAGGACCTCGACCACCTCGGCCCGGCCGACACCGATCGCGCTGCCACCGGGCGCCCGTCCATGCGGTCCGCCGCAGACGGTCGCCTTCGCCAATGCCGCGGCAGGCACCCAGGTGACCAGCTGCGAGTTCGCCGAGGAGGTCCGCAAGGCCTACGCCGCGGCAGCCGGCGGCGGACGCGGTAGCGCGCCCGCGTCGGTCGTCGCCGCCAGCCCTATCACCGGCCGGACCTACACCATGAGCTGTTCGGAGCAGGATCGGCTCGTCACTTGCACCGGCGGGGACAACGCCGTGGTGTACGTGTACTGAGGTCAGGCGAATCCGGTCGATTGTCCAGCAGTCGCGACGGCGAGATCGGTTGTGCGTAACCGGGTTCGGTCGCGAGCCATCGGGTATTCTCGGCGCCCCGGGCCGTTGCCGCAGCAACGCAACAGGCGGCCCGGGCGCCGGACGAGTACGGTTTTCGGATGCTGCACCGACACCGAGACCGGGGGGAGATCGCAACCAGAATGTGTCGAAACATGCCAACTGAACAAGCGGGACGCTTCCCGAAGATGCGACAGCGGACGGCCCTGGTCGTCGCCGTGCTGACCGCGCTACTGGTGGTCTCGTGCGGCAGCGAGACCGAGCCCGAGACCCCGGCCATGCCGAGTGTCACCGAGGCTGCGGCCAAGGCCGAGCACGAGGGCCTGTCGATCGTCGTCCCCGGGACGCTGGCCGCCGACATCGCCGAGCTGAGCAAGAGCCAGCAGGGGCGGCTCGGCCTGGCGATCATGCCGGTCGGCGGGGAAAAGCTGGTGACCTTCGGTGATTGGACCACCGGTCCGGCGTGGTCGACGATGAAGGTGCCGTTGGCCATTGCCGCGCTGCGCAAGAGCCAGGGCAGCCCGTCGTATTCGACGACCGCCGCCATCACCGCCTCCGACAACTCCGCGGCCGACGCGCTGTGGCAGTCGCTGGGCACCCCGCAGGAGGCGGCGCAGGCGGTGCAGTCGGTGTTGCGCGAGGGCGGTGACGCGGTCACCACCGTTCCCGCCACCAAGGCCAGGGCGGAGTTCTCGGCCTTCGGCCAGGCCGAATGGGCACTGGCCGATCAGGTGCGCTTCGCCTCGCGGCTGCCGTGCCTGCCGGACTCGGCGGAGGTCGTCGCCTTGATGGGACAGATCATTCCGAATCACCAGTGGGGGCTGGGTTCGGTCTTCGAGACCGCCGATTTCAAGGGCGGCTGGGGCCCCGATGCCGAAGGCGCCTATCTGGTGCGCCAATTCGGCCTGGTCCCGGCGGCGGGCGGGCAGATCGCGGTCGCGTTCGCCGCCCAGCCCGCGTCGGGCAACTTCTCCGACGGGATGACCATGCTGAACAAGATGGCGACGTTGATTTCGCAGCATCTGCGCGAACTCAGCGGCGGGCAGTGCCCGGCCTGAGTCCGGCGGTCACTGTTACTCATCGTTCACGGGGGCGGGGCTCCATCGAGGCCCGATGCGAGGCAAGATAGCGGCCATGCGCATCGGAGTCTTGACCGGAGGCGGAGACTGCCCAGGGCTGAATGCTGTGATCCGCGCCGTCGTACGCACCGCGAACGGGCGTTACGGTGACGCGATCGTCGGTTTCCAGGACGGCTGGCGCGGCCTACTCGAGGATCGCAAGATCCAGATCTTGAACGACGACCGAACCGACCGGCTGCTCAACAAGGGCGGCACCATGCTCGGAACCGCACGCACCAATCCCGACGTGCTGCGCGACGGGCTCGGCCGGATCCAGCAGACCCTCGACGACAACGGCATCGAGGCCCTCATCCCGATCGGCGGCGAAGGCACCCTCACCGCGGCCAGCTGGCTGTCCGACGAGGGTGTGCCGGTCGTCGGCGTGCCCAAAACCATCGATAACGACATCGACTGCACCGACGTCACATTCGGCCACGACACCGCGCTGGCCATCGCCACCGAGGCGATCGACCGGTTGCACACCACCGCGGAATCGCATCAGCGGGTCATGCTGGTCGAGGTCATGGGCAGGCACGCGGGCTGGATCGCGATCCACGCCGGCATGGCCGCGGGCGCACACCTCACGCTCGTACCGGAGGTTCCGTTCGACGTGCAGCAGGTGTGCGCGATGATCAAGCGCCGTTTCCAGCGCGGCGACAAGCATTTCATCTGTGTGGTGGCCGAAGGATCGCATCCCGCGCCGGATTCCGGATTCACCCTGCGTGAAGGTGGAATCGACGAGTTCGGGCACGAGCGGTTCACCGGCGTCGCCCAGCAATTGGGTGTGGAGATCGAGCGCCGGATCGGCAAGGAAGTCCGCACCACGGTGCTCGGGCACGTGCAGCGCGGCGGCAGCCCCACCCCCTACGACCGGGTGCTGGCCACGCGTTTCGGCCTGCATGCCGCCGAGGCCGTGCACGCCGGGCATTTCGGGCAGATGGTCGCGCTGCGCGGTACCGAGATCGGCCTTGTGCCGCTGTCGGAGGCCACCAAGCAGCTCAAGCGGGTCCCGGCCGAGCGGTATCGGGAAGCCGAGGCGTTCTTCGGCTGAGCGATCCGCCCGGCGCCGCATCGCCGCGAACCTTCCCCGGAAACGCGTGCGCGATCAGTACTGTGAAGATCATGCGTGCGCGACGAGTGGCGGTACTGGTGCTGTCCGTGGTGGCCGCGATGTTCGTGGCCGGCTGCTCGGAGGATTCGGGGTCGGGCTCCGATCCCGGCTCGAGTGTGGAGAACCCGGTGCTCGGCGACTGGCACGGCAAGATCGACGTGCCCGGGCAGCCGCTCGAGGTCGGGGTGAACTTCAGCGCCGTCGACAGCGCGACGATCGACATCCCGTCCCAGGGCGTCGCCGATGCCCCGCTGTCGGCGGTCACCGCGAAGGCCGACCAGGTGGAGTTCACCATTCCCGACATACCGGGTGATCCCACCTTCCACGGCCGTCTCGATTCCGCCGCCGGACAGATCACCGGTGACTTCACCCAGTCCGGGCAGACGTTCAAGCTGGTGATGGACAGGGGCGCGATTGCCGCCGCCGCCCGGCCGCAGGAACCGAAACCGCCGTTCCCGTACGTCTCCGAGGACGTCACCTACTCCAACGGCGACATCACCATCGCGGGCACGCTCACCAAGCCGGACGGCGAGGGCCCGTTTCCGGCGGTGCTGATGCTGACCGGCAGCGGCCCGCAGGATCGCAACGAGGAACTGTTCGGGCACAAGCCGTTTCTGCTGATCGCCGATACCCTCACCCGCGCCGGGTACGCCGTGCTGCGCACCGATGACCGTGGTGTCGGCGGCACCAGCGGCAACCTGGACCAGGCCACCTACGACGACCTGGCGGGCGATGCCGCGGCCGGCGTGGACTATCTGCGTAGCCGCGGCGATATCGACCCGGCGCGCGTCGGCCTGTTCGGGCACAGCGAGGGAGGCTACCTCGCCCCGCTGGTCGCCTCGAAGCCCGACAGCGGGGTGGCGTTCGCCATCCTGATGGCCGGCCCCTCCGTCCCCGGCGGGGATGTGCTGATCGAACAGAACCGCGCACTGTTCGCGGCGGGCGGGGCGTCGCCGGAGGAGACCGACGCGCAGGTCGACTACATCACCGCGCTGGCCGACGCGATGCGGGCAGGCGATCTCGACAAGGCCAGGCAGGTGGCGCGCGAGCACAACGAGACGCTGCCGGAAGGCCAGCGGATGACCGACGAACAGATCGATGCGCTGCTCACCCCGTCGATGACGTCGTTCATGAGCTACGACCCCGCGCCCGCGCTGTCGGCGCTGCGGGTGCCGGTGCTCGCCTTCTTCGGCGAGAAGGATCTGCAGGTGCTGCCGAGCCAGAACGAACAGCCCATGCGCGATCTGCTCGCGGGCAACCCGGACGCCACCGTGCACACCTTCCCGGGACTCAACCACCTGATGCAGCCCGCCGGAACCGGGTTGCCCAGCGAATATTCGACCATCGAGACCACCATCGCGCCGGAGGTGCTCGACTACGTGCAGGACTGGCTCATCCAGCGGGTGCCGGCGAAATAACCGCGTGCCGCGCGTGCGTGGACCGTCGGCGCGCCCGCCGGTAGCCCTTACATAGACTGTTCGCCATGAGCGCACCTACCGTCGAGCTGATGGATTACGCCGATGTCGTGACCCGGTACGAGCCGGTGCTCGGCATGGAGGTTCACGTCGAGCTGTCCACCGCGACCAAGATGTTCTGCGGGTGCCCCACCGAGTTCGGCGCCGAACCGAATACTCAGGTGTGCCCGGTGTGCCTCGGCCTGCCCGGCTCGCTGCCGGTGGTGAACGAGAAGGCCGTCGAGTCGGCCATCCGCATCGGTCTGGCGCTCAACTGTTCGATCACCCCGTGGGGCCGGTTCGCGCGCAAGAACTACTTCTACCCGGACCAGCCGAAGAACTACCAGATCAGCCAGTACGACGAGCCCATCGCCACCGACGGGCACCTGGATGTGGTGCTCGACGACGGCAGCACCTTCCGCGTCGACATCGAGCGCGCGCATATGGAAGAAGACACCGGCAAGTCGGTGCACATCGGTGGCGCGACCGGCCGCATCCACGGCGCCAGCCATTCGCTGCTCGATTACAACCGGGCCGGGGTGCCGCTGATCGAGATCGTCACCAAGCCGATCACCGGTGCGGGGGAGCGGGCGCCGGAGGTGGCCCGCGCGTATGTGACGGCGCTGCGTGATCTGCTGAAGTCGCTGCACGTCTCCGACGTGAAGATGGAGCAGGGCTCGCTGCGCTGTGACGCCAATGTCTCGCTGATGCCGGTCGGCGCCACCGAATTCGGCACCCGCACCGAGACCAAGAACGTCAACTCGCTGCGCAGCGTCGAGGTGGCGGTCCGCTACGAGATGCGCCGCCAGGCAGCGGTACTCGCCTCCGGCGGTTCGATCGTGCAGGAGACCAGGCATTTCCACGAGTCCGACGGCTCGACCTCGCCCGGGCGCCGCAAGGAGACCGCCGAGGACTACCGCTATTTCCCCGAGCCGGATCTGCGTCCGGTCGCCCCGGATGCCGAGTGGATCGAGCAGTTGCGCACCACGATTCCGGAATACCCGTGGCTGCGCCGCGCCCGTATCCAGTCCGACTGGGGCCTGTCGGATGAGGTGATGCGCGATCTGGTCAACGCCGGCGCCCTCGACCTGATCATCGCCACCGTCGACGCGGGCGCACCCGCCAACGAGGCCCGCTCCTGGTGGGTGGCCTACCTGACCGAGAAGGCCAAGGAACGCGAGGTCGCGCTTGAGGATCTGCCGATCACCCCCGCACAGGTGGCGGAGGTGATCACGCTGGTCGAGGCCAAGACGGTGAACAACAAGGTCGCCAAGCAGGTCGTGGACTTCGTACTGGCCGGTGAGGGCGATCCGGCGCAGATCGTGGAGGCCAAGGGCCTCGGCATGGTCAGCGATGAGGGCGCCCTGCAGGCCGAGGTCGACAAGGCCCTGGCCGCCAACCCCGATATCGCCGACAAGATCCGCTCGGGCAAGGTGCAGGCCGCGGGCAAGATCGTCGGTGACGTCATGAAGGCCACCCGCGGCCAGGCCGACGCGGCCCGCGTCCGCGAACTCGTGCTGGCCGCCTGCGGCGCCTGATCTATCGCAGCCGAAAACGCCCTGTCCGCTGGATCAGCGGGCAGGGCGTTTCTGCGTTGTGGGCCGCATCTTCCGGGCTTGCGGCTTCATCTGGCGTGCCGTGCACCTGCTGGGCCGGCTACCTCCGCTGCGCCCGATTCACTTCCTGAGCCGTCCGATCACCGCGACCATTCGCGATGATCGGACCGGCGAGCGGGATCAGTCCGGCCCGCCGCCTCCTGCGGCCGGCGGCGGGATTCGCACGACGCGGTCGTCGAACGGCCCCGGCGTGCCGCCCTCGTTCTTGTTGACGGTGGACACCCAGATCGTCCCGTCGCCGCCGGAGGCCGCACCGCTGAGCTGTCCGTACTTGTCCTGCGCCACCAGCGTGGGCGCCGCGGTCACCGCGTGTGTATCCGGATCGGTGACGGCCAGCGCCAGCGCCTTCGCGCCGGTCAGTGCGATCGCCACTCCGTCGGCCGCCGCCGCGCAGCCCGCGACACCGGGACGATCCGGCCAGGTCCACGCCGTGCTGACGGCGCCGTCGGGTGCCAGCCGTTGCAACCGGTCCTCGGTGGCGGTGCGGTCGGTGATCCAGACACCTTGGGTGCTGTCGAGGCAGATATCGCCCGCGGTGCCGATCCCGGAGATCACCACCTCCGGTGACGCCGAACCGTTGGGGCTGGGCGAATTCACCCGCAGCAGCTTGCCCGCCAGCGACGACTGCGCCGCCGCCGCGCCGGGATTGCCCGCGTCGCCGGTGAGCACCAGCATCCGGTCCGGTGCGGTGAACTCGATGGCCCCGCGATTACCGGTGGCGCCCTTCGGGATTCCGGTCAGCACCGGCTTGGGCGCGCCGCCGCCCTCGGCGATCCGCACCACCCGGTTATCGCTGCCGGTGGTGATGTAGGCGTAGAGCAGGCCGTCCTCGCCGTAGGTGGGCGAGAGCGCGAGATCGGTGAGTCCGCCGTCGCCGGAACCGTCGACCTCGACGCGCGCGATCTCCACCGGCGGCTGCTCGGGCACCACCTTCATGATCCGTCCGGTGCGCCGCTCGGTGACCAGCGCGGACCCGCCGAGCGAGACCAGGCCGCCGGTGGTGTCCAGACACGTCGCCACCACCGCCGGATCGGGGTCGATGCACGGTCCGCTCGGGCGGGTTGTCGAGGTCGGCGGCCGATCGGGCTTCTTCGGCTCGATATTCGCGCCGTGCAGCGTCGGCTCGGGCGTGAACGGACTGGACGCGGAATCGTCGAACCGCGCGCAGCCACCCAGCAGCATCGAGCCGAGCACCACCCCCACCACCAAGCGCCTCGCGCCAACCGACTTCATACCCCCAAACGTAACGGAAACCTCCGCCCGCGCGCCTGCCCACCCGCGTGGCCGAAACAGGTCAACCGGACACGCCGTCGCTCGAGAGGGTTAACCGGCGGGCGCGCGCGGCTTAGGCTGAACGGGTGAGCGACAAGTCGAAAGACGAGCCCGAATCCGCTGCGAGCACGGCGGAGCAGCGTGCGGTGTCATCGTCGGAGGGCGGCGTCGGCAGCCCCTACGATTCACCGACCGGTGAGTTCCCCGCGGTGGGCGACGAGCGCCCGAAGATGACCAAGCAGATCCCGCGCACCGAAGAGGAGCTGGGGCTAGACCCCGAGGTCGACGCCCCCGGCTCCGGCGCCGCCTCCGCGAAGGACGCCGCCGCGAACGACTCCGATGCGAAGAGCACCGACCCGGACGCCACCTACGCCTATGCCAGCATTCCGCCCGCCGCTGCGCCGCCCACCGGCGCCGCGGCCAACCGAGTGCGTCGCCGCAATGGCGACAACCGGCGCGGCACCCTCGATCTCGGTCTGTTCCTGCTGCGGCTGGTCGTCGGCGGCACCTTCCTCTATCACGGCATGCAGAAGCTGGCGGGGTGGTTCGACGGCCCCGGCATCGACGGCACCCGCCAGATGATGGAGAAGGGCGGCTGGGATCATCCGTCGCTGTCGGCCGCGATGCTCATCGCCGGTGAGGTCGGCGGCGGCATCCTGCTCATCCTCGGCTTGGCCACGCCGCTGGCCGCTGGCGCCGTGCTGGCCGTCATTCTGGACGCCTGGGCTTGGAAGCAGGGCATGCACCCAGACTTCCAGTACACGCAGGGCACCGGCGCGGTCGAGCTGGAGACCATCCTCGCCGGCACCGCCGCGGTCATCATCCTGACCGGTCCCGGCCGCTGGGCCCTCGACCGCAACCGCGGCTGGGCCACCCGTCCCGCCTGGGGCTCGTTCGTCGTGCTGCTGCTCGCGATCGCCGCGGCCGCGGGCGCCTACTGGTACCTGCACGGCGGCAACCCTCTGGTCGGCATCGGCCCCTTCGACTGAGCGAACGCGCGAAGCAACAAGAAGGGCGCTCCCGTCAGCTGACGGGAGCGCCCTTCTTCATGGCCGAAGTCGCGCGCCTACTTCACGTACCGCACCGCACCCTTGTCGGCCGAGGTCGCCATCGCGGCGTACGCGCGCAGCGCGGTGGTCACCGGCCGGTCCCGGTTGACCGGCTGCCACGGGTTCTCCCGCGCCTCCATCTTGGCGCGACGGTCGGCCAGCACGGCGTCGTCGACCAGCACCTCGAGGGTGCGGCTGGCGACGTCGATGCGGATCTGATCGCCGTCCTCCACCAGACCGATGACGCCGCCACTGGCCGCCTCGGGGGAGATGTGGCCGATCGACAGGCCCGAGGTGCCGCCGGAGAAGCGGCCATCGGTGATCAGCGCGCATTCCTTACCGAGGCCCGAGCCCTTGAGGAACGCGGTGGGGTGCAGCATCTCCTGCATGCCGGGGCCGCCGGCCGGACCCTCGTAGCGCACCACGATCACATCGCCGGGCTTGATCTTCTTGGCCAGGATCACCGACACGGCCTCCTCTTGGGATTCGACCACCACGGCCGGCCCCTGGAAGGTGAACAGTTCCTCGTCGATGCCCGCGGTCTTGAGGATCGCGCCGTCGGGGGCGATATTGCCGCGCAGCACGACCAGTCCGCCCTCGGCGGTGTAGGCGTGCTCGAGGTCGCGGATGCAGCCGTTGGCGGCGTCGGTGTCGAGCGAGGACCAGCGGTTGTCGGTGGAGAACGGCTCGGTGGTGCGCACCCCGCCCGGCGCGGCGTGGAACAGTTCGATGGCCTCCTCGGAGGCCTTGCCGGAGCGGATGTCCCAGGTGTCGAGCCATTCGTCGAAGCTCGCGGTGTGCACCGTGGTCACATCGGTTTCCAGCAGGTTCGCCCGCCGCAGCTCGCCCAGCAGCGCGGGGATGCCGCCGGCGCGGTGCACGTCTTCCATGTGGTAGTCGGAGTTCGGCGCCACCTTCGACAGGGTGGGCACCCGGCGGCTGATCTCTTCGATGGTGTTCAGGTCGAAGTCGATCTCACCCTCCTGCGCGGCGGCCAGGGTGTGCAGCACGGTGTTGGTGGAACCGCCCATCGCGACGTCGAGGGCCATCGCATTGCGGAAAGCCTTGGCATTGGCGACATTGCGCGGCAGCACCGAGGCGTCGTCGTCGCGGTACCAGCGGGTGGCGATGTCGATGATGACGCGCCCCGCCTTCTCGAACAGGGCACGGCGTGCGGCGTGGGTGGCGAGGGTGGATCCGTTGCCGGGCAGGGCGAGTCCGAGTGCTTCGGTGAGGCAGTTCATCGAGTTCGCGGTGAACATGCCCGAGCATGAACCGCAGGTCGGGCAGGCGCTGCGCTCGACCTCGTCGAGTCCCTCATCGGTGACCGCGGAGTTGGCGCTCGCCGAGATCGCGGTGACGAGGTCGGTCGGGGCCTGCGCGACACCGCCGACCACGACGGCCTTGCCGGCCTCCATCGGGCCGCCGGAAACGAACACCGCGGGGATGTTGAGCCGCATGGCGGCATTGAGCATGCCGGGGGTGATCTTGTCGCAGTTGGAGATGCACACCAGCGCGTCGGCGGTGTGCGCGTTCACCATGTATTCCACCGAGTCGGCGATGATCTCGCGGCTGGGCAGCGAGTACAGCATGCCGCCGTGGCCCATGGCGATGCCGTCGTCGACGGCGATGGTGTGGAACTCGCGCGGCACACCGCCGGCTTCGCGCACCGCGTCGGCGACGATCTCGCCGACGTCCTTGAGGTGCACGTGCCCTGGCACGAACTGGGTGTAGGAGTTGGCGATGGCGACGATCGGCTTACCGAAATCGGAGTCGGTCATACCGGTGGCCCGCCACAGGGCGCGGGCGCCTGCGGCATTGCGGCCGATGGTGGTGGTTCGTGAACGAAGCGGTGGCATGGGTGGGTCCTCGGTGGGTCGCGGGGGCTGGGATGCGACGACGTCGAGCGGCTCGGCGGATCAGCCGGGGATGCCCGGCGGTCCGGCCGACGCACTGCTCGGCGTTTCCTCGACGTTACTCCCGCACCTGGCACGGGCTGTGTGCCGGTGGGGGAGCGGGGATCAGCTGCCCGGGGTGGTGTCGGTGTCGCGTGCGGCCGCGGTATCGGCCTCGCTGGGGGTCGGTGTGTCGCCGCCCGTGGTCGGGTCGGCGCCCGAACTGGGCTCGGTGGTGCCATCGGTAGTGGCCTCCGCCGATTCGATCGGCTCCGCGGGCCCGGCGAACGGGTCGGGGATTCGTCCGCCCGAAGCGTCCACCAGTTCGCGCAACCGGTCGTAGCTTACCGCCGGCAATTTGACCTCACTGTCGTCGTCGAGGTGCACCCGGACATACCCACGCTTGGGAATACGGATGCCGCGCACCTGCGCCCAGTCGATATGGCGGGAGCCGAAGACCGTGCGCAGATCCAGTCCGGCGCCGGAGACCGTGGTCTGGGTGCGCAGAATCCACACCGACACCGCGATCGGCAGCGCGAACAGCCACCACAGCGCGGCGGGCCAGCCGACGAACGGGAAGAACACGCACAGCACCAGCACCAACACGCCGATGAAGTTCAGTCGTGTGATGCGGATGACACGGGCCGGTGTGCCCTCGCTCGCCTGACCACCCGTATCCGGCGCCGCGTCGGACGTGTGGGACGATTTAGCCGGTGGCACGGACTGATGCGGTGATGACACACCACCATCCTCGCATCATGGTGGACGGACTCGAGCACCCACTGTCGTCCCACATAATGGGACGGCGTAGGCCAGCAGTTTGACTCTTCACCTCACGCACAAATACCGTCATGCGCGTGAATCGAAACGAGTTGCTCGTAATCGGCCGGCGCGTCCAGCGTTGAGCCCGACTACCTGATACGTCAGCTCGCACTGCGACGCGCCACCCTCGAACAGCCATGTGCTGTCGGGGGCTTTTTTGTGTTCGGACCATGACCGCTGTCCGGACGGGCAGGCACCGCCACTCGCGGCTCGCCCGGGGTCATAACGACAAGAGGTAAGGAACCAAGACGGTGAGCGCACCAACCGCCCGGCCCGGGCCCTCGGCCCGCAGGCCAGCGCCTTCGGCGAACCAGCCGGCAGCTGCCGGTACTCCCGCGACGACCACGGCCAACCGCCGCCAGCTCCCGCCCGAGCGGGTCGCCGGCGCGCAGTCGGTCGTCCGCTCGCTCGAGGAGCTCGGCGTCGACACCGTATTCGGCATTCCCGGCGGCGCCATCCTGCCCGTCTACGACCCGCTGTTCGACTCGACCAAGGTGCGTCACGTCCTGGTGCGCCACGAGCAGGGCGCCGGTCACGCCGCCACCGGGTACGCCCAGGCCACCGGCAAGGTCGGTGTCTGCATGGCGACCTCCGGTCCCGGCGCCACCAACCTGGTCACCCCGATCGCCGACGCCCAGATGGACTCGGTGCCGATCGTCGCGATCACCGGTCAGGTCGGTCGCGGGCTCATCGGCACCGATGCCTTCCAGGAAGCCGACATCTCCGGCATCACCATGCCGATCACCAAGCACAACTTCCTGATCACCGACGGCGCCGACATCCCGCGCATGATCGCCGAGGCGTTCTACCTGGCCTCCAGCGGCCGTCCGGGCGCGGTGCTGGTCGACATCCCCAAGGACGTGCTGCAGGCGCAGACCACCTTCAGCTGGCCGCCGGAGATGCGGCTGCCCGGCTACCGCCCGGTTACCAAGCCGCACGGCAAGCAGGTGCGTGAGGCCGCCCGGCTGATCGCCGAGGCCAAGGCTCCGGTGCTCTACGTCGGCGGTGGTGTGATCAAGGCCGACGCCTCGGCCGAGCTGCTGGAGCTGGCGGAACTGACCGGCATCCCGGTGGTGACCACGCTGATGGCGCGCGGCGCGTTCCCCGACAGCCACCGCCTGCACTGCGGCATGCCCGGCATGCACGGGTCGGTGGCCGCGGTGGCGGCGTTGCAGAAGTCGGATCTGCTGATCACCCTCGGCGCCCGGTTCGACGACCGGGTGACCGGTCAACTGGACTCCTTCGCGCCCGGCGCCAAGGTCATCCACGCCGATATCGACCCCGCCGAGATCGGCAAGAACCGGCACGCCGACGTCCCGATCGTCGGCGACTGCCGCGAGGTGATCATCGAGCTGATCGAGACCCTGAAGTCCGATCCGGCCCAGACCATGCCGTTCGAGCTGACCGAATGGTGGACCTACCTCGACGGCATCCGCGACGCCTACCCGCTGGGCTGGACCGCGCCAAGCGACGGCTCGCTGTCGCCGGAGTTCGTCATCGACGCGCTGGGCCGCCTGGCCGGACCCGACGCGATCTACTGCGCCGGCGTCGGCCAGCACCAGATGTGGGCCGCCCAGTTCATCAAGTACGAGAAGCCGCGCACCTGGCTCAACTCCGGTGGCCTCGGCACCATGGGCTACGCCGTCCCGGCCGCCATGGGCGCCAAGATGGGCGCACCGGACAAGGAGGTCTGGGCGGTCGACGGTGACGGCTGCTTCCAGATGACCAACCAGGAGCTGGCCACCTGCGCGGTGGAGGGCGTGCCGATCAAGGTCGCGCTGATCAACAACGGCAACCTCGGCATGGTCCGCCAGTGGCAGACCCTGTTCTACGAGGAGCGCTACTCCAACACCGACCTCGGCACCCACACCCTGCGCATCCCGGACTTCGTGAAGCTCGCCGAAGCGCTGGGCTGCCACGGCATCCGGGTGGAGAAGGAAGAAGACGTCGAGGCCGCGATCCGGGAGGCGCAGTCGATCAACGACCGCCCGGTCGTCATCGACTTCATCGTCGGCAAGGACGCCCAGGTGTGGCCGATGGTCGCCGCGGGCACCAGCAACGACGAGATCATGGCCGCCCGCGGCATCCGTCCGCTGTTCGACGAGGACGAGACCGCCGCCGAGCCCGCCGTCATCCACGAGGCCCTGTCCCATGACCGCAGCCAGGCCGGCCGTCCCGCCGACGCGGGCGCACAGACCAGCGAGGGGAACCAAGAATGAGCAGCACCCACACCCTCAGCGTCCTCGTCGAGGACAAACCGGGCGTGCTGGCGCGAGTGGCGAGCCTGTTCTCTCGCCGCGGCTTCAACATCGAATCGCTGGCGGTCGGCGGCACCGAGGTTCCCGACATCTCCCGGATGACGATCGTCGTCACCGTCGAGGATCTGCCGCTCGAGCAGGTGACCAAGCAGCTCAACAAGCTGGTCAACGTCATCAAGATCGTCGAGCAGGACGCCGAGGCCTCGGTGGCCCGCGAGCTGATCCTGGTGAAAGTGCGCGCCGACGCCAGCGTGCGCACCCAGGTGATCGAGGCCGTTACGCTCTTCCGGGCGAAGGTCATCGACGTGTCCCCGGACGCGCTCACCGTCGAGGCGACCGGAACCCGGTCCAAGCTCGACGCGCTGCTGCGGATGCTGGAACCGTACGGCATCCGTGAGATCGTGCAGTCCGGTGTGGTGGCGGTCGGACGCGGGCCGAAGTCGATCACGGCAACCCGCTAAAGTTGGTGGCGATCGACGGCTCGGCCTCGTCGCTGCTCCCCGCGCAGGCGGGGTTTCGAACACAAACCGTTGTACAAGCGCGCACGTCGCGCACATCGTGTTCCCCGCGTCTGCGGGGATGATCCGAAGGGAACCACAACAGTGGCAGTCGAGATGTTCTACGACGACGATGCCGATCTGTCGATCATCCAGGGCCGCAAGGTCGCGGTGATCGGTTACGGCAGCCAGGGCCACGCGCACTCGCTGAGCCTGCGCGACTCGGGTGTCGAGGTCCGCGTCGGCCTCGCCGAGGGCTCGAAGTCGCGGCCGAAGGCCGAGGAGGCCGGGCTGACCGTCGGCACCCCCGCCGAGGTTTCCGCGTGGGCCGACGTGATCATGGTGCTGGCCCCCGACACCGCCCAGGCGTCGATCTTCACCAATGACATCGAGCCGAACCTGAAGGACGGCGACGCGCTGTTCTTCGGCCACGGCCTCAACATCCACTTCGGCCTGATCAAGCCGCCGGCCAACGTCACCATCGGCATGGTGGCGCCGAAGGGCCCCGGCCACCTGGTGCGTCGTCAGTTCGTCGACGGCAAGGGTGTTCCGGCGCTGATCGCGGTCGATCAGGACCCGAAGGGTGAGGGCCAGGCGCTGGCGCTGTCCTACGCCAAGGCGATCGGTGGCACCCGCGCGGGCGTCATCAAGACCACCTTCAAGGAAGAGACCGAGACCGACCTGTTCGGTGAGCAGGCCGTGCTCTGCGGTGGCACCGAGGAACTGGTCAAGACCGGTTTCGAGGTCATGGTCGAGGCCGGTTACGCGCCGGAGATGGCCTACTTCGAGGTGCTGCACGAGCTGAAGTTGATCGTCGACCTGATGTACGAGGGCGGCATCGCGCGGATGAACTACTCGGTCTCCGACACCGCCGAGTTCGGTGGCTACCTGTCGGGCCCGCGGGTCATCGACGCCGACACCAAGAAGCGGATGCAGGACATCCTCAAGGACATCCAGGACGGCACCTTCGTCAAGCGCCTGGTCGCCAACGTCGAGGGCGGCAACAAGGAGCTCGAGGCGCTGCGTAAGAAGAACGCCGAGCACCCGATCGAGGTCACCGGCGCCAAGCTGCGCGGCCTGATGAGCTGGGTCGATCGCCCGATCACCGAGACCGCGTAAGTTCCGCTCGCGAGAAAGGGCCCGTTCGCCGATGGCGGACGGGCCCTTTCGCATGGGGTGATCAGATCACCGGCCGAACGATCCGCTCGGCAGCAGCTGCTGCAGCAGCCGCCACAGTGGGTCGTTGCCGCGGCCGCGATCCCAATCCCAGTTCCGGTCGTGATCGCACTTGCGGTCGTGGTCCCACTTGTCGTGACCACACTTGCGGTCATGGTCCCACTTGCGGTCGTGCTCCCATGGGTTGTCCCAGCCGTGATGCGGCCGGTCGACCTGGGTCACACCCGGAGGCGCCGTCGCGGGGTCGGCCGCGGCCGGGGCCGCAACCGCTGCCAGCGGAAACACCGTGATAGCGCCTGCGATGGCGACGCGGGCCGCCGTCCGGCGTACCGCCGTGGACGAGGTAGTCGTGAACACTGTCGTTTCCTTTCCAGCCGGCCGCGATGCTTGCCGATCGCAGCCCTTCGCCGTGACTCGAGACCCTGACCGTATGTCCGGGATGTGCGTGGTTCGCGCGGACGAGGCGTGAGCGCGCACGCGGGCCGAGGCGGTTCGGGCTCGGATGACACCGGATCCCGGCCGGCCGACGAGGTCGACGAGAGGGCCGAGCAGCGGTGACACATGTCCTACTCTTGCGCACTTCAGCGCAAAGGTCACGGGTGTGGGCAGGTTTGTGTTCGAGGATCATTCGAATGGATGAGACGCCACCCATCCGGGCACGCCGGACGGGTCGGGGGCAATAGGGGACACACCGGATTTCGCGGTGTCATTGTGTTGTCGCAGGTGGCGGGCAAGACTGTGTGGATGACGAATACGGTGGTCGATGCTCCGCCGTCGATACGCGAGCACGATGGTCGCGCGGTGCGTGCGCAGGTGCCGCGTTCCGCGTTGGGCGAGGTGCGCCTGCCCGCCGATCGCGACCCGATCGCCATCCTGGAACGGCAGGCGGCCACCCGGGTCCCCGAGCTGGTGCCGATCCGCTATGCCCGGATGGCCGCCGGTCACTTCCCGTTCCTGCGCGGCGCGCCCGCGATCATGGCCGCCGACCTGGCGGCCACCCCGAACACCGGCCTGACGGTGCAACTGTGCGGCGACGCCCACCTGTCCAACTTCGGTGTCTTCGCCTCGCCGGAACGCTCGCTCGTCTTCGACCTCAACGATTTCGACGAAACGCTGCCCGGTCCCTTCGAATGGGACGTGAAACGGCTGGTGGCCAGCATCGCGGTCGCCGCACGAGCCAACGGCAGCACCGATGACGAGGCCGCCGGGTCGGCGCGCACTGCGGCAGCGGCCTACCGCGAAGGCATGCGACGGCTGGCCGGACTCGACTCCCTCGAGGTCTGGTACGAGCAGGTCGACGCCGACACCCTAGTCGATCTGGTGCGTAAACCGAAGCGCCGCAAGAACGTCGAGAAGAGCCTGGATGCCGCCCGTCGCCGTACCAGCCTCCAGGCGCTGCACAAGCTCACCGAGCTCGGTCCGGACGGTCGTCTGCGCATCCGGCAGCAACCGTCACTGCTCACCCCGGTCGCCGACGCCGACGCCGATGCCGTCGAGGAGGTCTTCGCCGCCTATCGGCGTTCGCTGCCCGAGGAACGCCGGGTGCTGGTGAACCGGTACCGGATCGTGGATTTCGCGCGCAAAGTAGTTGGCGTCGGCAGCGTCGGCACCCGCTGTTTCGTGGTGCTGCTCATCGACCGCGATACCGGCGGCCCGCTGTTTCTGCAGGTGAAGGAGGCCGAGGAATCGGTGCTCGCAGCGCATCTGGCGCCGAGTGTGTTCCACAATCACGGCCACCGCGTGGTGCACGGGCAGCGGTTGATGCAGACCGCGAGCGATATCTTCCTCGGCTGGATCGCCGGACCGCAGGGCCGCCACTTCTACTGGCGGCAGCTGCGCGATATGAAGGGCTCCGCCGAGATCGACGCGATGTCACGCGCGGGCCTGCGCCAGTACGCCGCACTGTGCGGGCACACCCTCGCCCGGGCCCATGCCCGCTCGGGCGACCGCATCGCCATCGCCGACTATCTCGGGTCCGGCGATGCGTTCGACCGAGCCATGGCCGCCTTCGCCCTCGCCTACGCCGATCAGACCGTCAGCGATCACCGAGCGCTGGTCGAGGCCATCGAATCCGGACGCGTCGAAGCTGCGGCGAACCCGTACTGAACCGCGGGGTGGCCGGGCCGCGCAGGCATTGCGTGACCGCGCGGGTCGCGGTCTGATGCGCGGTGAGTCCCGCCATCTCGAACTGATCCATGGCGGCGTCCAGATCGAATATGTCGTTGTCGCCGAAGACATTCGCCACCGTGTCATGGGTGACCGCGCCGATCTCGGCGGCACAGATCAGGGTGATCGCGTGCGCGCGTTGTTCGTCGTTGGGGCGGCCGGTGGCCAGGCAGGTGATCAGCTCGGCGACCGAATCGGTGGTCCACAGGCCGGGCAGCGCCGAAGCCGACTGCGCCACCGAGGGAGAGTCGGCGCGGCACCAACGCCCGGCATCCCACCAGTAGCAGAACGCGGTGAGACCGGTGTCGGCGTGTGGATTGAGCATCGGGTCGACGGCCCAGTCCGGCGGCTCGGGGTGCACCGGTGGCGGTGCATCGTCGTCGAATCGCAGAGCGTCCGATGTCCACACGCCACCGGAGAGCACCGCGCGGCCGCCGGGCAGGGCGTACAGCGTAGAGCCGCTGTTGCCGGAGCTTTCGAACCATGCCAGCGACGGCAACATGCGCGGCCCCCACTGCGACCCCGAGGCGGCGAAGGCAGCCGACATCGCCGCCCATCGGGCCCAGAGCTGCGGAAACGGCGGTAGATCGACGTCGGTACAGGTGCGTGTCCGTAGGCTCATCAGATCGCCGCGGTCAGTTCGAGGTGGATACTGTCGGGATCGTTGAAGCCGAGAATCGCGATGCCGAATTGGTCCATCTCGACGATGTCCCCGTGCTCCACACCCGCCTCGTCGAAGCGGGCGATGGCCTTGATCAGGTCCTCGCGGGAATCGACGGTGAAGCTGAGGTGGTCGAGACCGACGCGCTCGGAATCGAAGTGATCGTCCGGGTCGGCGACCGGTCGCAGCCCGAGCAGCATTCCGCCGGGGGTCTGGAAGACGACGCCGCCGTAGAGCTGGAAGGGGTCGGCGCGGACGAGTGGGTCGGCCGGGTTTCCGGGCGACTCGGCCGCCACCTCGAAGCCGAGCACGTCTTCGTAGAACTCACGCGAGCGTTGGAGATCGGTGACGGTCAAACGGATGTGGTGGACGAGGCTGGTGGCAAGCGACATGCGGGACTCCGAGGGGGTGATCGATCGGCGGACGACGGCTCGGGGCTGCCGAGGTGAGGGGGCCGAACAACTGTGCGGGCCGTCACTGGAATCGACACTATGCGGCCTGTCCGCCATTACCGAGTGTCGGAAACGACATGTTCAGTACTATTCCCGACATGGATGTCGGGGTGTTCGTGATGGATGGTGTGGCCGACTTCGGTTTGGCGGCATTGCAGGAAACGTTCAACACCGCCAATGCCGCTCGCGACCAGCTCGAGACGCCGCCCGCCCCGTGGCGGGTGCGCACCGTATCGTTCGGCGACAGCGTCACCTCCGGACATGGGCACACCATCGCCACGACAGCGCTGGCCGACGGTGCGGCCGAACCCGACATGATGATCGTGCCCGCGGTGCAGGTGCTCGATCCCGAACCGTTGGTAGAGCTGGTGGCCTCGGCCCGCAGCAAGCCTGTGCTGGATCGGATCCGGCAGGTCCACCAGAACGGCACGCATGTGGCGGGCGCCTGCTCGGGAACCTTCTTCCTGGCCGAGGCCGGTGTGCTCGACGGATCCGCGGCGACCACCAGCTGGTGGCTCGGCCCGACGTTCCGGCGCCGGTACCCGCAGATCGCGCTCGACGAGAGCCGCATCCTCTGCCGCGGCCCGCGCGTCAGCACCGCGGGCGCCGCGCTGTCGCACATGTATCTCGCGCTGTCGCTTGTGCAATCGGTGAGTCCCGCGCTGGCCGAACTCACCAGCCGGTACATGGTCGCCGGCAACGGGCGCAAGCAGAGCGACTTCGTGCTGCCCGAGATCATCGCCCGCGGCAATTCGGTCACTGCGGCCTTCGAACGCTGGGTGCGCGACCATCTGGCCGAGCAGTTCCTGATCTCCACCGCCGCGCAGGCGATCGGCGTCACCGAACGCAGCTTGCAGCGCGCCACCCAGGCCGAACTGGGCATGTCACCACGCGACTTCGTCAACGACATCCGGCTGGAACGTGCCGCGCAGCTGCTACGCACCACCGATCTGACGTTGGACGCGGTCGCCTCGCGGGTCGGGTACCTGAACGCGGGGACCTTGCGGGGCCTGGTGAAGCGGCGCCGGGGGGTCTCGATCGCCGAGCTGCGTTCGTCTCCGCTCGCATGGTGACGTCTGGGCCCTGACCGAGGCGTTTTACACTGTCTACCGATGAGTAACTTCTTTGCCTCGGTGGACGAGGTGACCCGCAGGCTCACCGCCGCCGGCTATCTGCCGTCCACCGATATCGCCACCGCCGTGTTCCTGGCGGGCCATCTGGGCAAACCGCTGCTCATCGAAGGCCCCGCCGGCGTCGGCAAGACCGAACTGGCCAAGGCCATCGCCGCCACCGCCGCGGCCGAGCTGATCCGTTTGCAGTGCTACGAAGGCATCGACGAAGCGCGCGCCCTCTACGAGTGGAACCACGCCAAGCAGTTGCTGCGCATCACCGCCACCGAGGGTGACGGCTGGGACAGCACCCGCGAGCATGTCTTCACCGAAGAGTTCCTGCTCTCGCGCCCGCTGCTGGCCGCCATCCGCAACCCGGAGCCGACGGTGTTGCTGATCGACGAACTCGACAAGGCCGACGTCGAACTCGAAGGCCTGCTGCTCGAGGTGCTCGGCGACTACCAGGTCAGCATCCCCGAGCTCGGCACCATTCGCGCGGTCCGCAAGCCGTTCGTCATCCTGACCTCCAACGCCAATCGCGAGCTGTCGGAGGCATTGAAGCGCCGCTGCCTCTATCTGCACATCGACTATCCAACCGCCGAATTGGAACGCGCCATCGTCCGGCTGCGGGTTCCCGAACTCGATGCGGCACTGACCGAACCTGTCGTGCGCACGGTCGGCGCGCTCCGCCAACTCCCGCTGCGCAAGGCGCCGTCGGTCGCCGAAACCGTCGATTGGGCAAGGACTCTCGTCGCGCTGGGGGCGCGCCGGCTCACCGGCACGATGGTGCGGTCGACACTGGGTGTGTTGTTGAAGCATCAGTCCGATCATCGGGTCGCGGTGGAGCGGCTCGAGCTGGATGAGTCAGGTACGACGGGAGAGCCGGCGTGAGGGCGACCTGTGGGTGGCCTGTTCGCACTCGTGCGCGGCGCCGCGTTTCGCAGGGTAGGGCCGATAGGTGACGCCGTCGACACAGCGAACCGGTGATCACACGGCCGGATCACGCCACGAATCGATGACCGACCGCCTGGTCGCCTTCGTCACCCTGCTCCGCGAGCACGGCATCACCGCAGGCCCCAGCGAAACCATCGACGCCGCCGAAGCCATCGTCGCCCTCGGCACCGACAACCCTGATCAGTTACGCTCCGGCCTGGCCGCAACCCTGCTGCGCCGCAACGGCCAACGTTCGGTGTTCGATCAGCTCTTCGACCTCTACTTCCTCGGCCGAGCCGGATTCGGCGAAGTGCGCGAACCGAATTCCAACGCCATAGAAACCCTGCGTGACGAACTCGTCACCACCCTCGCCGCCAACAACCTTGATGCCACAACAGAACTCGCCCGCCGCGCCCTCACTGAACTCGGCGGCTATGGCAGCGGGGGACAGGGCGCAGGCGCATCGGGTGTTGTCACGACAGCCTCCGGCGCAGGTTGGTCGTCGTACTTGACCTTGAAGGCGCTGCGACCCGACGACCTCGCCGAACGCATCGTCTCCCGAATGGGCAGCGCCACCAGCGAATTCGACACCGCGGTGCACACCATCGAAGCCGACCGCCGCCTGCGCGCCTTCCGCGCCGCCCTGCAAACCGAGGCCCGCATCCGGTCCGCCGAGCTGCGCGGCACCGACTACATCGCCCGCCGCGGCGTCGAATCCAGCAGCGACCGCATCGATTTCCTCGGCGCCCGCGAACAGGACCTCGCCGAGATGCGCCGCCTCGTCCACCCGCTGGCCCGCAAGCTCGCCACCCGACTGGCCGCCCGCCGCCGCAAGGCCGTCCGCGGCCAGATCGACCTGCGCCGCACCCTGCGCGCCTCCATGTCCACCGGCGGCGTCCCCGTCACCCCCGTCCTGCGCGCCCGCAAACACGGCCGCCCCGACCTCGTCGTGCTCGCCGACCTCTCCGGCTCCGTCACCGGCTTCGCCGAATTCACCCTCCTGCTGGTGTCCGCCCTGCAAGACCAGTTCAGCCGCGTCCGCAGCTTCGGCTTCATCGACACCTGCGCCGAAATCACCCCCTGGTTCACCCCCGGCACCCCACCCACCCCCGACCTCACCGCCCGCATCATCCGCGAATCCGGCGTCACCCGCTTCGGCAGCAGCAACTACGGCGAAGCCCTCGCCGGCTTCGTCACCAACCACCTCGACGCCCTAGGCCCCCGCACCTCCCTCCTCATCCTCGGCGACGCCCGCACCAACCGCACCGACCCGAATCTCGCCGCGTTGACCCTCATGCTCGACAAGGCCAAACACGCCTACTGGTTGAACCCCGAACCGGCCCGCTCCTGGAACACCGGGGATTCCGCGGCCCATCTCTACGCGGAGCACGTCACGATGCATGAGTGCCGGAACGTGGTGCAGTTGGCTGAGGTAGTGGGCAGACTCCTGCCCGCGTGAGCGCGGGCGTCGGCCCGCCTGTAACACCACCCGAGTCGGGGAAGATTTCACGCACGAGTTTCCTCGAAAAAGCAGCGGCGCGGGTGTAGTGAGGCGGGCAGGGTGGACAATGCGCAGGAGTGGAGTTTCGACGTCCCGACGACGGGGACCAAGCATCTTCCGCCGGACCCGCGATATATGGAGGCCTTGAGCAGCCAGGGCTACGGTTTCGAAGCCGCAATCGCCGACCTCGTCGACAACTCCATCGACGCAGGCGCCAAGGATGTGGTCATTCACTTCCTGCGCGACGGGGACAGCCTGGTCAGCCTGTTGGTCATCGATGACGGGCGCGGCATGTCCGAGGACGAGCTCGATATCGCCATGACCGTCGGCGGCCGCCGGAATTACCAGCCCGGCGCTCTCGGCATGTTCGGCACCGGCCTCAAATCCGCCTCCCTTAGCCACGCGAGTGCCGTCACGGTCGTCAGCCGCACCAAAACAACGCGCCCTGCCGGTCGGCGCTGGGTGATGGAACACGCATTGGCCGGTTTCCAGTGCGATATCGTTGCGCCTGAATACGCGATGTCATTGATCGATCGCTATGACCAGTGTCCGATCCGGTGGAACGGCACCGTGATTCGATGGGATGGGGTGAAGAACTTCCCGACCCGAGGTGGGGGCGGTCAGACCGACCGCTACCTGCACCGCACCATCAATAAACTGGGGCTGCACCTGGGCCTGCAACTGCATCGCTTCCTTGCGCGGGCGGACTTCAACATCACGATCGCGGTCGAGGACATCCGTACCGGTGCGATCTACATGAACTTCGGTGTGCAGCCGCTGGATCCGTTCGGCTACCCGGTCACCGGCCACGCCGACTATCCGCGCAAGTTCGTGGCCGAGGTCCCGTCGCTCGGACCGGTATTTCTGACTGCCCATATCTGGCCGCCGAAATCGAACGTCGACCAGTACCGGGCGGTCGGCAGCGTCATCGACCGTCAGGGCTTCTACTTTTGTCGCAACGGTCGGGTCGTCCAGGCCGGCGGCTGGAACAACTTTCGGCAGCCGGAACAGCATCTTTCGCTTGCGCGGGTGGCCATCGATGTGCCTGACCAACCTGGCGATGTGTTCCGGCTCAGCGTAAAGAAGGAGGGCGTGGAGTCCTCACCGGAATTCCTTACCGCCTTGGAATCCGCTGCCGACGCCAGTGGAAATCTTTTCGTCGACTATCTCGCCGATGCCCAGCAGACCTACCGGGAGGCCCGGAAAAGAGCGGGCGCGACGCGTAAGGCGGTCATCCCGCCCGGCCGCGGGTTCGGACCCGAAGTGCGCGAGACGATCGAGGAGGAA
The DNA here is from genome assembly GCF_005863245.1 of Nocardia cyriacigeorgica. Taxonomy (GTDB): domain Bacteria; phylum Actinomycetota; class Actinomycetes; order Mycobacteriales; family Mycobacteriaceae; genus Nocardia; species Nocardia cyriacigeorgica_C. The sequence goes on from NZ_VBUT01000003.1 coordinate 208,567, forward strand.
TTGCCACTCATCCCGGGCGAGGAGCCGATTTCGATCCTGTGGCAGAAGCTAGCCGGCGACGAGTTCTTCGACATCGATCGCGAGAACCGGGTCATTGCGCTGAACCGCCGCTACCGCCCCGCGATCCTCGGCGGCAGGGCAGGCAGCCTGAACGATGCTCCCACCATGAAGGCCTTGCTGTACCTGCTGGTGCACGAGGTTTTCCAGAAGGAGTACAGCGGGCGGCGAGTCAAGGACAACTTGCAGTTGTGGCAGGCGGTGCTGGTCGCGGCAGCCCGGACCGAGCTGGCGGAAATCTCGGAATCCGGAGGGCAGCAATGAACAGTGAACCCGCCCTGCGTATCGAGTTGCATACGGCTGTGCTGGCCGATATGGCAGGCAGTCGACCCAAGCGACTGGCGCGTGCGATGGCCTACCAGGCGGAGGACCTTCCGGACGCAGCCGCACCGTTCGCCGACGAGACAGACTTCCGTGAGACCCTGCTGAACGCGCAGCCCGGCGATCCGATCGTCGACATGTGGCGCAAACAGCTGACGCAATGGGATTTCACGGACGCGCCTGCGTGGTCGTCCGAGCCGGCACGAACCGATGGGCGCCGCGCCGATATCTATCGACTGCTGGAAATCGACACCTCCACCGCCAAACTGCTGGAAGCGCTGGTTCCGGTCTCGAAGGCGGAACTTCCGGTGGTGATCAGCGAGGAATTCGTGCCCTGGTACGACTCCGTGGGACAACGTGGACGTCCGTGGTACTGGCCCGCCTACCGTCAGCTGCTCCGAACCAAGGGCTGGTCGGACGAAGCGATTGAAGACCTCAATGTCGCTACCGATAACGTCGTCGAGCGGCTTGCCGATCCCGCGAGTGCAATGGCGTACCAGTCCAAGGGTCTGGTCGTCGGCTACGTCCAGTCGGGTAAAACCGCCAACTTCACCGGCGTCATCGCCAAGGCTGTCGACGCCGGATATCGCCTGATCATCGTGCTCGGCGGCACCTTGAACCTCCTGCGGGCTCAGACCCAACGTAGGTTGGACATGGAATTGGTCGGCCGAGAGAACATCCTGCGCGGAGCCAGTGAATTCGATTCCGATTACGCCGACGACCCGGATTGGGCCCGTGGTCGTTTCGTGGAATTCGGCGGCCTGCCGTCAGCCCTCGGCGCCTTCGATATCGTGCGCATGACAACGCGCGACAACGACTACAAGAGCCTGCTGCAAGGCATCGTGGCACTCGAGTTCGAGAAGCAAGAGCCGGCGCTTCCGCTCTACGACGAGCGCAATCTGTACCGCTCCTCGGCCCGACTCATGGTCGTCAAGAAGAACAAGACCGTGCTGTCCAAGCTCGTCAAGGACCTGAACAAAATCAAGACACCGCTGTCGGAGATCCCGGTCCTGATCATCGACGACGAATCCGACGAGGCCTCGGTCAACACCTCGCGCCCTAAACCGGATGCCGAGCGCACCGCGATCAATCAGAAGATCTCCGAACTGCTCACCATGCTGCCGAGAGCGCAGTACGTCGGCTACACGGCAACCCCGTACGCGAACGTCTTCATTGATCCCAGCGATACCGCCGACATCTTCCCCAAGGACTTCATCATCTCGCTCCCGCGCCCCGCGGGCTATATGGGCGCCAGCGACTTCCACGATCTCGATTCCGATATTCCGGAGGAAGAGCGCACTGTCGCCAACTCCAATGAGCTCGCCCATGTGCGTGACGTCGTGGTCTCCGACGATGACGATGTCGCCTGCCTAGAACAGGCCATGGACATGTTCGTCTTGACCGCGGCGATGAAGCTCTTCCGCGCCGAGGCCGACGGTCTGGGCGAGGAAAAATTCAAGCATCACACCATGCTCATCCACGAGGCGAATTGGGTGCACAGTCATCGAGAACTGCTGGCCCGCGTCACCAAACTCTGGTGGAACGCAGGCTATCTCGGCGAAGCCGGCCACCGCCGTCTCCGCGCCCTGTTCGACACCGACCTGGCTCCCGTCTCCGCCGCCCGCGCCGGCAGGTACTCGGTACTGCAGTCCTACGACGAGCTCATGCCCTACATCGGCCCCGCCGTCATGGAGATCGGCCAGGACAACAAACCGATCATCGTCGTCAACGGCGACAAGGACATCGAAACCGGGGAGGCCGATTTCGACAAGCGCCGCATCTGGAAAATCCTCATCGGCGGCCAAAAACTCTCGCGCGGCTTCACTGTCGAAGGCCTCACCATCTCCTACTTCCGCCGCCGAGCCGCCAACGTTTCCGCCCTGATGCAGATGGGGCGCTGGTTCGGATTCCGCGAGGGTTACCGGGATCTGGTGCGGTTGTATATCGGTCGGGAGGAACAGGGGAGCGGGTCGAAAGGGATCGACCTGTATCGGGCGTTCGAGGCCGTATGCATGGACGAAGACGCCTTCCGCGCCGAGCTCGTGCAGTATGCGGCGCCGGTCGACGGTTCGCCGCAACTGACGCCGGCGAAGGTGCCCCCGCTGGTTTCGCAGCACCTGCCACTGCTCAGACCGACCAGCCCGAACAAGATGTACAACGCACAGCTGATCGAGATCCGGTCTCCGGGGCGGTGGCGAGAACCGTTTGCCTACCCGACGTCATCGGCCGATCTGCGGCACAACACTGCGTTGTGGGAGCCGGTGTTCGAACGGCTTTCCGCCTCGACGACAGATTTCGCCTACCACTTCGCAGACCAAGGCCGAGTACATCGGCTATCTGCACTGATCGGCCTCCTTAACGCCGACGAGTTCTTGGCCATTGTCGAAAGCAATCGGTGGCGTGCGCCGGCACAATTCGCGCCGCATCTCGAGTACCTGCGCAGCATCTCGACTGGCGCAGCGCGGCAGGTGGACGACTGGGTGGTGCTGGCACCGCAACGGCCCCAGCGCGACAAGGAACTCCGTGTCGGTTCTCGCCTGTTCACCCGGTGGGAGCGGGTTCGTCGCCGCGACCCGCTCTTCGGTGCCATCAGTACGAACCGTCATCGGTCGATCGCGATCCGCATCGCGGGAGGCCTCCCGTCATGTGGCGATCCCGCTACCGAGGCGCTGGTGCGCCCACGACGGGGTGCGGTCATGGTGCATCCGGTCGTCGAGCCACGGCATCGCAGCGATATCACGGCGGACATGCAGATCGATCCCGGGAAGCTGGTAATGGCATTCGGCTTCGTCGCACCTGCCTCGGCGACAGGTCGAGACGGGCACGTCATTCGGTTCACCGCTGTGGACTCCGGTGATGATTCGGCAATCGTGGAGGTCGGCGAGGGAGCCGACGGCTAGAGCCGTGCTCGTCGGTGCGCCGTTACGGCAAGGACGCGGCCGAGTGTCAGCGGTCAGCCGCGAATTCCTTCTGCGTGATCATCGTTTTGGTCACCTTGATGTCCGCAGTGGAGCGCGGCAGGGCGATATCGGTGTCCTGTCCGAGGGTGCCGCCCGCATTCTTGAACTCCTCGAAACGCAGCTCCAACCCTTGTCTTGACGGGCGGTAGTCCTCGGATATCGGCGGCTGGAGCTCGACCTGGTGCAGGTCCTGTAGGCCGTGCTCGAGAATCGGCCCTTCATTCGTGGCCGACATGATCTCCGGACCGACGTGAATTTTCATGTCTGGGGACACACCGATGAGGTTGTGATCGTAGGCGGCATGGTGGATGCGGCACAGGCTCAGACCGTTCGAGATATCGGCGGCTCCGTGCTCATGTGCGTCCGGAACGATATGTGCGGCCTCCAGCAACCGCGGTCGGCCCAGCCGGCACATCGCGCACCGGTTCGCATACGCGATCAACACCTGGCTACGGAACTGGGGTTGGTGCAAGCGCTTGTTGGTGACCTGTTGGGCGTACTTGCGCTCGACCGGTGTGAGGTCGCGCGGATTGCTGACCTTCCGCAATGATTCGTCCAGTGCGATGAGGATCCGTCGGTTCACCGAGTCGTCGTCGATGGTGTAGACCGGAAAGATCGGAACGTACCGGATGATCTTTCCTACGTTGATCCATCGGAGCAGGATGAATGGGAGCTCGGTTTCCGCGGTCTTGCGAAGCTTGACGTTGTCGCCCTTGTCGATGTGTCCGGCGCGGTAGTCGTAGCTGAACAGCGAGTCACCGACCTCGGCATCGGCGTAGGGACTATCCGGCTTGGACAAGATGGATAGCGTGGCGGTGAAATCCGCCGGATTGCGGATGCCTCGATTGCGATCGATCAGCGGGAGTCTGGCTCCTCTGATCGAAAACTCTGCCAAATCGGAACGCGAAACGAAACCGCCTCTTGCGTCGACCAGCTCGCTTAATGCATCGAATATCTCCAACCGCAGCGCATGCTCCTGATCCAGCCTCACATGCACAGTGTGCCATGGGATTACGGCTCGAGCTGGTACAAGGAACACGTTCGAATGACATGAGAGTCTGCGAGATTCACGATTGCGGGAGTCGTCCTTGCCGCTAGCCTGGAACACATGGACCTCGGGGAGCGGCTCCAGAGTATCCGGAAGCGGCGGGGGCTCACTCAGCGTGAGCTGGCGGAATCCGCCAAGGTGTCGTTGTCGCTTGTTCGGAAGGTCGAGCAAGGGGAGCGCGACGATGCCCGGATCGATACGCTACGCCGACTGGCTGTCGCGCTCGGCTGTCCGTTGACGGCGCTGCTCGGGCCCGCTCCCGACCTTCCGGAGAGCGACTCCGCCGATGCGCGGTGGGCGCCGACCCTGGCAGCGCTGCGGCTACCGGCAGAGGATGTGGCCGCGCCGGCACCTGGGCTGGAGGCCGTGCTCGCGCATGCCACGCGGCTGTATCACGACAACGAGTACGAACAGCTCGCCCGAATTCTGCCGCGCTTGATTCAGGACGGGAACGGTGCTCCACCGCTGCTGCGATCGCGGGTGCATCAACTCGCCGGGTCGGTGCTGGTCCAAACGCGTCAGCTGGAACCTGCGCGACTGGCCTTGGAGTCTGCGGTGTCGGACGCAGAAGCCACCGGCAACGTGCTGGATGCGGCGTCCGCTGTCGTCACACTGTGCTGGTCGCTGATCGTGGAACGGCGGTTCGACCAGGTGCGTCGACTCTCCACGGAGTGGGCCGACCGGATCGAGCCACGGTTGTCAGCGGCAACGACGCGTGAAATATCCACCTGGGGCTGGCTCCTGCTGCGTGGTTCGGCGGCAGCTGTCCGCGACAATCGGCCGGACGAGGCCGAGGACATGATGCGGCTGGCCGCGGCGGGAGCGGTTGCGATCCGGCCCGAACGCAGCCCGTACCACCAGTACTGGACCACCTTCGACCCCGCAACGGTCGCGATGAAACGGGTCGAGAACGCCGTGATCGATGACCGGCCGGACATCGCGCTGCGTCTCGCGCGTGACATACCGCCAGATCTGCGCCCGACCTCGGACAACCGCAACCGCCATCTGCTCGACGTCGCCGCGGCGCAGGTCGATTTGCGGCGCTACGACCGGGCGGTCGATGTGCTGGCGAAGCTGTCGGACGAAGCACGGCCGTGGTTCGTGGAACAGCGATTGGCGCGAGAAATCCTGAGCCGCATCATCACCAAGCGGCGCACGCTCACACCGCAGATGCGCGACCTTGCCGAAGTGGTCAGGCTCGAGTATTGACGTGGCATTTCCGACGAGTACGAGCTGAAAGTGCCATAGCCACAAGCTCTCTCCCTCGACAAAGCTGCTGACCGGCCCCGCTGCCGGGACGCGGCCGATCCTTCGATCCATGGGACGCGGACGTGAGCGGCTGGGTACTTCCTGCCGTATACACCATCGCTGTGGGACTCCCGGTTCTTGTGATAGCCGCTGCGATCTGGTGGCCGCACGACGGGGAGTGAGATCACGCGGCGCTACTGCAACGCCTAAGGATCCAGGCTCCCACGCTAGTGTCCGTCGAGCTCCGCGACGACCGAAGCGAATCGGTCTGCGAAGTCGGCGCCGATGACGAAATAGGAGAAGCCGATTTCCTCTCGGCGTCGCTGGATCTCATCTTTGGCTGCCACTGGGTCCTCCGGTAGGACGGTCAGCGCGTCCGCCGCGCGGAGGGCTGCGGGGTCGGTGGCCGGGTGGGCCATATGGGGCGCGACTGTGTCGCCGATGACCGGCACGTGGAGGGCGAGCTCGATGTCCCGGGCGGTGCGGAAATCCCGTGCTATGCGGGCGACTTCGCTGCGAGGCTGATCACCGAGCGTGAAGGTGACGATGTCGGCGACCTCGGCGGCCAGCGCTTGTGCCTTCGGGCCGTACACTGCCATCGCCACGGGGGTGTGATGATCGTGTCCGTCGAGATCGCGCAGCGTGTCGACTGTTTTTCGGATCTCGCTCAGTCGCTCGGTCGGTGGGGTGGCGTGTACGCCCTTGTCGCGGAGTTCGTCCTCGATTCCCGGCCTGCCGGTGCCGATGCCCATCTCGAATCGGCCATCGGTGAGCAGTGTCAGGGAGTGCGCTTCCCATGCGGTCAGCCACGCGGGACGCAGGGGAGAGGCATACACCCAGGTGCCGACGCGCATGTCGGTCAGGGCAGCGGCGGTGGCGAGCATCGGGCCGGGTGCCGGTTGCGTCTGCGGGAAGTCGGGCACCAGCAGCGTCGAGTAGCCGTAGTCGGCGATGCGGCGTACCCGATCTCGCCACGTGCTCGGATCGGTTCTGAGCGGGGCTACGACCCCGAATCGAAACGGCCTCGTCATGCCTGCGCTCCTGTCTGTCGGCCCACAGGGATAGGGACGGCGGCCGGGACCGAAATTCATCGGTGCAGGGGCGCTGTGGCCGCGTCCGGCCGTGACACGCTCGTAACCTGGGCAATCGTCCACACTCCATAGTGGAATGCGCCGAGGGATAGTTACCTCACAGTCACGTGCTCTAGAGGTGGAGGAATATCGCAAAGCATGGCATCGTTGTAGGCGAGACCGGGCTTGACATTTGCTCGGCTCATCTACAGGAAGTATGAAGTACAGAACATGGCTCAAGGCAGCGTGAAGTGGTTCAACAGCGAAAAGGGCTTCGGCTTTATCGCGCAAGACGGAGGCGGCCCTGACGTCTTCGTGCATTACTCGGCAGTTTCCGGGTCGGGTTTCCGGACCCTCGAAGAGGGTCAGCGTGTGGAGTTCGAGATCGGGCAGGGCCAGAAGGGTCCGCAGGCTCAGGACGTCCGCGCTATCTGAACAGCGTGACTTTCGCAAGCCCCGCACCGTACGGTGCGGGGCTTGCCCCTTTCTGGGGGCGGGTGTCAGAGCAGTCGCTGCCGGTCGTGGACGACGAACTCGTGCTCGAATGCGGCCTTATCCGATTCGGACATCAAGTGGTAGAGGCCGGACTCCCAGCGGTAGACGGCATCGCTACTCCGCCATTTCTGTTGTTGCAGTTCACGTTTGACGACCAGGCCGCATCCGATGACCGGCAGCGCGGACAAAATCCGGTCGTGGCATGGTCGTGTGCCCGATAACCATTGGCCGGCGGCACCGAACCCCCCACCCAATCTGTGGGTCCCCGGCAGCGACGCGCCGAAGCGCGGGGCGAATCCGGCTCAGGGAAAGCCAGGACTCCGCCGTGACCGGGTGCACCTCAGGCTGGAAACGAGACAGCGATTGGGTCGAGCGATCCGATCATCGTGAGCGGGCGGGTGCGTGCTCCGGGCCGGGCCGACTACTGCCGGGCGATGCTCAGGTGGGATGCGGCGGGCGAACTGCCGAGCACGGCGACCTGGTAGCCGGGGAGGGTGCCGAGGTCGTCGAAGAGACGTTCGCCGGCGCCGAGCAGGATCGGCACCACCGACAGGGTCATCTCATCGATCAGGCCGTCCCGGAAGAATTGGCGCAGGGTCGCCGCGCCGCCACCGATGCGGACGTCCTGTCCGCCGGCGGCGGCGAAGGCCTGTTGTAGGGCCTCTTCCGGTGCCGCGTCCACGAAGTGGAAGGTGGTTCCGCCCGCCATCGGCACCGAGGGGCGCGGGTGGTGGGTGAGCACGAAGACGTCGTGGTGGAACGGTGGGTTCTCGCCCCACCAGCCGGTCCAGTCGTGGTCGGGCCAGGCGCCGCGGACTGGCCCGAACATATTGCGGCCCATGATGGTTGCGCCGATGCCGTCTTCCTGGGTGGCGACGAGATCGTTGTCGATACCGGTGCCGCCACCCTCCTCGCCCATCATCGCGCGGCCGGCGCGGGTGCTGAAGATCCAGTCGTGCAGGCGTTCGCCGTTCTCGCCGAGGGGGTTCTCGACACTCTGGTTCGGCCCTGCGACGAAGCCGTCCAGGGAGATGGAGATATTGGCTCGGACCTTGGGCATGATGGCCTCCTCGCGGAATGTGGTTGCTGTTTGCAATCGGTTGACTCGAACTGTAGCGGCAGGTGGTTGTATATTGCAAGCAGTGGAGATGGATCGAAGGAGGACCGCATGCGCGAAGACGGACGTTCGGGATGCCCGATCAACGCAACCATCGAGGTGATCGGCGACCGGTGGACGCTGCTGGTGCTGCGTGACGTGATGTTCGGCAATCGCCGCCACTTCCGCGAGCTGCTGGCCGGCTCCGAGGAAGGTATCGCCTCCAATATCCTGTCCGACCGGCTCAAGCGCCTGGTCGCCGCCGGACTGCTGAGCCGGGAGGACGCAGGCCCGGGCCGCAAGGCCGAATACCGGCTGACCGAGTCCGCTATCCAGCTCGTGCCGATCATGGCGCATCTGGGGTCATGGGGACTGCGTCACCGCGAGACCAGCCACCGGCTGCGGGTGCGTGCGGAGCTGCTGGAGGAGGGCGGTCCGCAGCTGTGGGAGGAGTTCATGGACGAGCTGCGGGAACAACATCTCGGCACGCCCCGCCCCGATCCGTCGGCGCCACGGCCGAGCGAACGGTTGGCGGCGGCGTACGCCGCCGCAGTAGGCGTGAACGGCTGAGCCGCGGGCAGGTGTGTGTTACGCGGGTGCGCCCGCTGCTTCCCGGCGGAAGAACGCCGCTGTGAGCTCCTTGATCGAGGCCATATCGCGGTCGATCGTCTTCGGGAACGCGCTGTCGGCGAGGTCGAACTCCGCGGCGATGAAGGCGGCGATCGGCTCCGGCGCCGAGCCGCTGCCCATTTCGCGGGTCCGCGATTTCACCTCGGTCAGTTCGGTGATCGCTGCGACCAGGTCGGCGGGCAACTCGCACTGCGCCATCAATGTCGGCAGATGCATCGGCGCTACCGCGGCGCCGGGATGCTCGCGCAGCCACCGCAGTGCCATGGCCGGACGCAGCGAGTAGAACACTTTCTTCAACGATCCGTTGCGCTCGAACAGCTTCCACTGGCGATCGCCGAGATGCAGATAGTGTCGCGCCACCCGGTTGCGGTCGGCGACGGCCTCGGCCAGCTCGAGCAGTTCGGCGCGGAACCGATCGTCCCCGCGGTAGACGATCGGTGACTGCAACCATTCGATCAGCACCGCGTTGCCCTTCACCAGCAGCCGCAACGCTTTACCGAGATCCCAGCCGTTGACGTCGAGCAGCCCGACCAGCGGCGTCTCGATCACATCCCGTGTCCGCCACGGTGACAGATACGCATCGAGGCTCGCGACATACAGGAACCGGCAGTCGTAGTCGGAATCCGGTAAGGGGAATCCCCATGCCCGGCTGCCGCTTTCGATCGCCAGCCGAACCCGTGCGTGATGCTCGCGCTCGACGCGATCCAACGTCGAGTCGATGGACGCGACGATCTTCGGGTCCATCGAGACGGGAATTGTGCGCAGGGACATGGGCGAATGCTAGGCACCGAAGCAGTGCTGCCGCTGCACATTTCCGGCGTTGTGCGTAGCGGGTCGGTCTCGGCGCTCACGTGCCGGAGCGGCCCGCACCTCGTCGGGCGAGGTAGGCCACCGCGCCGACGGCGGCGACGACCGCTCCGGCGCGGACCGATTCCACCGGCAGTGTGAACGCCAGGAGCAGGCAGCCGATGAGGCCGACGATCGGGACGGCGCGGGGTGGGCGGCCTTCGTCTCGGGTCAGGGTCAAGGCGGAGGCGTTGGCGATGGCGTAGTAGAGCAGGACGCCGAAGGAGGAGAAGCCGATGGCGGCGCGCAGGTCGGCGGTGGCGGCGGCGAGGGCGACGACGGCGCCGACGGCGATTTCGGCGTGGTGCGGGACGCCGGTGCGCGGATGGACCGCGGCGAGGGTGCGGGGCAGGTGATGGTCGCGGGCCATGGCGAGGGTGGTGCGGGAGACGCCGAGGATCAATGCCAGCAGCGAACCGAGCGCGGCGACCGCGGCACCGGCCCGGACGATGGGGGACAGCCAGTCGGCGCCCGCGGCCTGGACCGCACTCGCCAGCGGCGCGGTGGATTCGGCCAGGCGGTGCGGTCCGAGTGCCAGCAGCGCGGCGACGGCCACGGCCGCGTAGACCACCAAGGTGATACCCAAGGCGATCGGGACGGCGCGCGGAATGGTGCGGGCGGGATCGCGCACCTCCTCGCCGAGGGTGGCGATGCGGGCATAGCCGGCGAATGCGAAGAACAGCAGACCCGCGGCCTGGAGCACGCCGAGCAGCGTGATGTCGGATCCGAATGCCAAGCGGCCGGGATCCGCCTCGGGCGAAGTCGTGGCACTGACGACCACCGCCGCCAGGACCGCGAGGACGACGGCAACGATCACCCTGGTCAGTAGTGCCGACTTCTGGACGCCGAGATAGTTCACCGTCGTCAAGGCGACCACCGCGGCGACCGCCACCGCATGCGCATGACCCGGCCAGAGATACACCCCGACCGTCAACGCCATGGCTGCACACGAGGCGGTCTTGCCGACCACGAAACTCCAGCCCGCCAGATAACCCCAGAACGGGCCGAGCCTTTCGCGGCCGTAGACGTAGGTGCCGCCGGAGTCGGGATAGCGCGCGGCCAGCCGGGCCGACGACGTCGCATTGCAGTACGCGACCACCGCGGCCACGCCGAGCCCGAGCAGCAGCCCGCTTCCCGCGGCGTTCGCGGCCGGGGCCAACGCGGCGAAAATGCCGGCGCCGAGCATGGCGCCCAGGCCGATCATGACCGCATCGGCGAGGCCCAGGCGTCTGTGCAGTCGTTGCTGGCTCGGCTGGTTCGACGGTTGGCGGGGCACGGCGGCTCCTGGGGCGAGGGTGGAATCCGCCGCTCACCTTATCGGCGAGGGGACGCATGCGCCGGGTGAGAGGTTCGCTGCCGGCCCTGCGGATTCGGAATGTCGGCGCACGACGACTGCCCGAGCCGTCACACGAGTCGGCATCGTTCGGCGGCGACGAGCCCGATCCGCGGCGTGCGCATCCGACGGACGCTGAAACCGGTGCGCGACAGCCCGGATCGGAGCATTGCGGCCGGCGCGGCGAATATGACAGTGACAACGGAATTCCCGGAATAACGATCCGCTTAATTTGTCGGGCCCTGCCGTACTGCGACCAGGAGCGCAGCGGCAGATTTTCGCGAATTGCCCATGACATTGTGGGCGCGGCGTTAAGCAATTTCTCAGTTTATCCACGGTGCGTCATGGGTAGGCGCCGTAATCGGCCCGTGACCTGCGGGTTCCGGTCGTTTGCGCTGATAGGGGGCCTGCATCGGCGCGCACTGGCTCACAGATTCGTGTCGAATGTGGCTTGCGTCACTAATCAGTGATTTTCCGTAACCCATTCTGTGCGCGCCTCGATGGACCGTGTGTCAGCCAGTTCGACTGGAATGAATTCCGACGAGAGGTAATTTCATGATCCCCGTTATCATCGACACCGGTAGCGCCGCTGTGAACGGTCTTTTCGACACCCTGGGTGCGGCCCTGCACGGCCTGGTGAACACCCTGTGGACGGGCTCGTTCGGCGGCTGATCACACGCTGCGGTCGCGGACGCGACCTGACTCCTGCCCCGGCCTTCCTCGTAGAGGCCGGGGCAGGTCCGTGTCCGGGGCGGAACGACCGCCTCGGACCTCGGCAGGCCGACTGACGACGGGCGCCTACCAGGCGGTAGGTCGTGCGGAAATCGCGCCAACTAAGCTGGTCCCCGGTAACTGCCGACCCCCCATTTCTTCCCCAGGAGTAACCCACAGTGAGCCAAGCAGGCCGTCCTGTAGTTCTGATCGCCGACAAGCTCGCCCAGTCGACCGTCGACGCGCTCGGTGACGGTGTCGAGGTCCGCTGGGTCGACGGTCCCGACCGTCCGGCGCTGCTGGCCGCCGTTCCGGAGGCCGACGCGCTGCTGGTGCGCTCGGCCACCACGGTCGACGCCGAAGTGCTGGAAGCCGGTAAGAACCTGAAGATCGTCGCCCGCGCCGGCGTCGGCCTCGACAACGTCGACGTGCCCGCCGCCACCGAGCGCGGCGTCATGGTCGTCAACGCGCCGACCTCCAATATCCACACCGCCGCCGAGCACGCCGTCACGCTGATGCTCGCCGCGGCCCGTCAGGTGCCCGCCGCCGACGCCACCCTGCGCGAGCGCACCTGGCAGCGCAGCAAGTTCAACGGTGTCGAGATCTTCGGCAAGACCGTCGGCGTCGTCGGCCTGGGCCGCATCGGCCAGCTGTTCGCCGCGCGCCTGGCCGCGTTCGAGACCCATGTCATCGCCTACGACCCCTACGTCTCCCCGGCCCGCGCCGCCCAGCTCGGCATCGAGCTGGTGACGTTGGAGGAGCTGCTCGGCCGTGCCGACCTCATCTCGGTGCACCTGCCCAAGACCCCGGAGACCAAGGGTCTGCTGAGCAAGGAGAAGCTCGCGCTGACCAAGCCGGGCGTCATCATCGTCAATGCCGCCCGCGGTGGCCTGATCGACGAGCAGGCCCTGGCCGACGCCATCAAGTCCGGCCACGTGCGTGCCGCGGGCCTCGACGTGTTCGAGACCGAGCCGTGCACCGACAGCCCGCTGTTCGACCTGCCGCAGGTCGTGGTGACCCCGCACCTGGGCGCCTCCACCACCGAGGCCCAGGACCGCGCGGGCACCGATGTCGCCAAGTCGGTGCTGCTGGCCCTGGCCGGTGAGTTCGTGCCCGGCGCGGTGAACGTCACCGGCGGCGTCGTCGGCGACGAGGTCGCCCCGTGGCTCGACATCGTGCGCAAGCAGGGTGTGCTGCTCGGCGCGCTGGCCGACGAACTGCCGGTGAGCGTGGAGATCCAGGTGCGCGGCGAGCTGGCCGCCAGCGAGGTCGGCGTGCTGGAACTGTCGGCGCTGCGCGGCATCTTCTCCGCGCACGTCGAGGACCAGGTCACCTTCGTGAACGCGCCCGCGCTGGCCCAGGAACGCGGGATCAGCACCGAGGTCACCACGGTCTCGGAGAGCCCGAGCCACCGCAGCGTCGTCGACCTGCGCGCGGTGTTCGGCGACGGCCGCACCCTGAACGTGGCGGGCACGCTGACCGAGCCCGCTCAGGTGGAGAAGATCGTCAACATCAACGGCCGCAACTACGACATGCGCGCCGAGGGCCTGAACCTGGCCGTGCTCAACTACGAGGACAAGCCGGGCGCGCTGGGCAAGATCGGCATGAAGCTCGGCGCGGCCGAGATCGACATCCTGGCCGCGCAGCTGACCCAGGACGTCGACAAGGAAGGCGCCACCGTCATGCTGCGGGTCGGCAAGGAGGTGCCCGCCGAGGTGCAGGCCGCGATCGGCGAATCCGTCGGCGCCACCAAGGTGGTCCAGGTCGACCTGTTCTGAGTCGCCGGGCACTGCCCGAACTGTGTAGCCGAGCCCCGTTCCGTCTGGAGCGGGGCTCGACTGCATCGGCCGGGTGGCATGATCGCGCCGCGCCCACGATCATCGCAGGCGCCTGCGCACAACACCGGTTTCCCAGTGTCCGGGACGAGTTCGCCCTGGTCGCGGCCCGGTTCGGGGCACCGGCTATCGTTGCGATGTTCACGGGCGCCATCATCGGAAACGGAGCACTGCTTTCATGAAACTCGCTGTCATCCCGGGCGACGGTATCGGTCCCGAGGTCATCGCCGAAGCCCTCAAGGTGCTCGACGTGGTCGCACCCGGGGTCGAGAAGACCGAATACGACCTGGGTGCCAAGCGGTACCACCGCACCGGCGAGATCCTGCCCGAATCGGTGCTGCCGGAACTGAAGCAGCACGACGCGATCCTGCTCGGCGCGATCGGCGACCCGTCGGTGCCCAGCGGCGTGCTCGAGCGCGGTCTGCTGCTGCACACCCGGTTCGCGCTCGATCACCACGTGAACCTGCGCCCGTCGAAGCTGTTCCCCGGCGTCACCAGCCCGCTCGCGGGTAACCCGGAGATCGACTTCGTGGTGGTGCGCGAAGGCACCGAGGGTCCCTACACCGGCACCGGTGGCGCGATCCGCGTGAATACCCCGCACGAGGTGGCCACCGAGGTCAGCACCAACACCCGATTCGGCATCGAGCGGGTCGTGCGCTACGCCTTCGCCACCGCGCAGCAGCGCCGCAAGCATCTGACGCTGGTGCACAAGACGAACGTGCTGAGCTTCGCCGGATCGCTGTGGCAGCGCACCGTTGACGAGGTCGGCGCGGAATTCTCCGACGTCGAGGTGGCCTACCAGCACATCGATGCGGCCACCATCCACATGGTCAACGATCCGGGCCGCTTCGACGTGATCGTCACCGACAATCTGTTCGGCGACATCATCACCGACCTGGCCGCCGCCGTCAGCGGTGGTATCGGCCTGGCCGCCAGCGGCAATATCGATGCCTCCGGCACCAACCCGAGCATGTTCGAGCCGGTGCACGGCAGCGCCCCCGATATCGCCGGCCAGTCCAAGGCCGACCCGACCGCCGCGATCCTGTCGCTGTCGCTGCTGCTGAATCACCTGGGTGACACCGAAGCCGCGGCACGTGTGGAGGCCGCGGTCGCCAAGGATCTGGCCTCGCGCACCGGGGCGGCCTCGACCGTGGAGATCGGCGACCGGATCGCTGCCTCGGTCTAACGCACGAATACAGGAAGGCCCCGCGTTCTTTCGAGCGCGGGGCCTCGTCATCGAGCGGCAATGCTGCTTGCTCGTCCGCCGGGGACTGTCGAATAGCTGTTGTGCGGTGGCTGTGTTCCCGCGCGGCTCCGTGACTTCTGTCGGTGGAGAGGATCCGGGCGTCGGGTGGCCGCATGAGAAGGTCCGCACACGGCTGCCTGGCCCGTGCCGTCGCCGAGCTGTCAGCGCGGCGCAGGCTCCTTGGGCACCAACGGAATCGCGATGACGGCGAGCGCGGCAGCGGCCAGATACGTCGCCGGGAATCCGGCATAGGTGATCAGCGCGCCGAAGACCGGCGGCACCATCGCCAGAACCAGATTCTGCCCGGTGTTCTGGATGCCCAATCCGCGCCCACTCCAGTACGGTCCGGCGATCTCGGCCACCGCGGTGAAGGCCAGCCCGTTATCGGACACGGTGACTACCGAGGCGACCACCAGTAGAGGAATGGCCAGCCACCACCACTGCGCCCAGGCCGCCAAGGCCAGTGCGGCCATGGTCAGGACCGCGGCGATCGCCACCGAGCGCAGCGGGCCCAATCGGCTCCCGACGCGATCCGACCATGCGCCCGCACCGATCCGGCCTGCCGCACCCAGCAGTTGAGTCGCGGTGACCAGAATCCCCGCCACCGTCAGCGACCAGCCGATATTGCGATGCAACCATAGCAACGCGAACGTCCACACCGTCGCCTGCGGGAACACCAGCAACACCGAGACCAGGTGAATGCGCAGCAGGGTCGTGCTGCCCCGATAGGGGTTTGCCCGGTCGGCCGCTGAGCCCTTCGGCCGGGGCGGATCGACGATGCCGGCCAGGCAACCCACCGCCGCGACCGCGGCCATGAGAGCAGGCACCAGGATCGCCACCGCGACACCATGCGCGCCGGCCACCAACGGAATCGCCACCGCTCCCACACCGACGCCCAACGGCTGCGCGGTCTGCCGGATACCCATCGCCAGTCCGCGCCGATGGGGTGGGAACCAGCCGACGATCACCCGGCCGCTGGCGCCATTGGTACTCGCGGCGCCGACGCCACCGAGGAACAGCAGCACGCCCAGCGCCGGATAACTCGACGTCGTCGCGGCCGCCACACCCGCGACGAACATCAGCAGCGGCCCGGCGACCAGCACCTTGCGCTCGCCGATCCGGTCGACCACGTAGCCCCACGCGATCAGCGTGCAGACCAGCCCGACGGTCGGCATGGCCACCAGCAGCCCGGCGGTCGCCAAGGGCATTCCCCGATCGGTCAGCGCGGGCAGCAGGAACGGGACGCCGTGCACGAAGACCGCGCTGGAGGCTTGGGCGAAGACGCCGAGACCGAGCATCGACCACCGTCGAAACGCGTCGACCTGCGGTGTGGTCGCTGCGGGAGCGTTCACGGCCATCGGTAGCCCCACCTCATCTCAATATATGGAACGCTGATCTCATGAAGTGAACAGCCGTAGCTACCGTACACCCGGCGCCCTGAGCCGCTGAACCATCGGCCGGTGTCTGACGGCTCACATCTGCCCGGGTGCGGACCCTGCTCCGATGTGAACAAGACCACCTGCGCTCCGGCGGTGCCCACATGCGACGTGGCCCACCCGGCGGGCAGCGCAACCCGCCGCGTTCGGGCAGGTGGAGCCGGGTCGATAGACTCCGACCATGCGTCTAGGTCGAGTTGCCAGTCCGGATGGAGTCGCCTTCGTCAGCATCGAGGGCGAGAGTGGCGACAGCGTCGCCAAGGAGATCGCCGAACACCCCTTCGGCACCCCGACGTTCACCGGGCGCAGCTGGCCGCTGGCCGATGTGCGCCTGCTCGCGCCGATCCTGGCCAGCAAGGTGATCTGCATCGGCAAGAACTACGCCGCGCACGCCGCCGAAATGGGCGGCGAGGCTCCCGCCGATCCGGTCATCTTCATGAAGCCGAGCACCTCGATCGTCGGGCCGAACGCGCCGATCATCCTGCCGCCCAGCTCCTCTCAGGTCGACTACGAGGGCGAGCTGGCCATCGTCATCGGACGCCCGTGTAAAGATGTGCCCGCCGCCCGCGCGCTCGATGTGATCCTCGGCTACACCGTCGCCAATGACGTCACCGCCCGCGACCAGCAGCGCCACGACGGGCAATGGACACGGGCCAAGGGGTACGACACCTTCTGCCCGCTCGGCCCGTGGATCGAAACCCAGCTCGACCCCTCGGATCTGGAGATCGTCACCGAACTCGACGGTGAGGTGCGCCAGCGCAGCCGTACTTCGCTTCTGCTGCACGATATTCCGAAGCTCATCGAATGGGTGACCACCGTGATGACGCTGCTGCCAGGCGATGTCATCCTCACCGGGACACCCGAGGGAGTCGGTCCGATGACCGCCGGGCAGACCGTCTCCGTCACCGTGTCCGGTATCGGCACGTTGACCAATCCCGTTGCCGCCAAACGCTGATCGAAAGAGAGCCATGACTGAAGTACGGGTCCGATTCTGCCCGTCGCCCACCGGGACGCCCCATGTCGGCCTGATTCGGACGGCGCTGTTCAACTGGGCGTACGCCCGCCATCACGGCGGCACCTTCGTCTTCCGCATCGAAGACACCGACGCGGCACGCGATTCCGAAGAGTCCTACCGCGCGATCCTCGACGCGCTGCGCTGGCTCGGGCTCACCTGGGACGAGGGTCCCGAGGTCGGCGGACCGTACGGGCCCTACCGGCAGTCCGAGCGCAAGGATCTGCACCTGGACGTGGTGCGGCGGCTGCTGGAGGCGGGGGAGGCCTACGAGTCCTTCTCCACCCCCGAGGAAGTCGAGGCACGCCACCTGGCCGCCGGCCGCGACCCCAAACTCGGCTACGACAACTACGACCGCGATCTCACCCCCGCGCAGATCGAGGCCTACCGGGCCGAGGGCCGTGCGCCGGTGGTGCGGTTGCGGATGCCCGACACCGACCTCACCTGGACCGACCTGGTGCGCGGCGAAACCACCTTCAAGGCGGGCACCGTGCCCGACTTCGCGCTCACCCGCGGCAACGGCGCCCCGCTCTACACCCTGGTCAACCCCGTCGACGACGCGATGATGCGCATCACCCATGTGCTGCGCGGCGAGGACCTGCTGTCCTCGACGCCGCGTCAGCTCGCGCTCTATGCCGCGCTGCAACGGATCGGTGTCGCGGAATTCACTCCGGAGTTCGGCCATCTGCCATTCGTGATGGGCCCCGGAAACAAGAAACTGTCCAAACGCGATCCCGAGTCCGACCTGTTCGCTCACCGCGACCGCGGCTTCATCCCCGAGGGTTTGCTGAATTATCTGGCGCTGCTCGGCTGGAGCATCGCCGATGATCGCGACGTGTTCTCGATGTCGGAGATGGTCGCCGCCTTCGACATTTCGACCGTGAATTCGAATCCGGCCCGTTTCGACCAGAAGAAGGCCGACGCACTCAACGCCGAGCACATCCGTTTGCTGGATGTGGGCGATTTCATGCACCGTTTGCGTGAGTACCTCACCGAACACGGGCATATCGGCGCCGAAATCGACGAGAAGACGTTTGCCGTGGCGGCCGAACTCGTGCAGACCAGGATTGTCGTACTGGCCGACGCATGGGACCTGCTGCGATTCCTGTTCGCACCCGACGAACAGTTCGCCATCGACCCGGCCGCGGCCACGAAGAATCTCGGCGCCGATGCGGCACCGGTATTGGACGCCGCCATTGCCGCACTGGACTCGCTGAGCGCCTGGACCACCTCCGCTATCGAGGAAGCGCTGAAAACCGCGCTGATCGACGATATGGGCCTGAAACCGCGTAAAGCCTTCGCGCCGGTACGGGTCGCGGTGACCGGTTCGCACATCAGCCCACCACTCTACGAATCGCTGGAACTGCTCGGCCGCGACCGCACCATGGCCCGGCTGCGGTCCGCGCGGGCGCAGACCCCGGCCGGCTGAGCCGCGGGCCCGGAAACGGCTCGGGCAGTGGGCGGCATGTGCGCACAAGGCCGCCCACTGCCCGAAAACCGGCCTCTGACCAGGCGATTTGTAGTCACCCGGCAATCGTTTGGTACTCTTCTTCTCGGCCGGAACACGGCCTCGGAGTCACCCAGACACGAGGCCGAAAGCGCTGGTCATTGGGGTATGGTGTAATTGGCAACACAGCTGATTCTGGTTCAGCCATTCTAGGTTCGAGTCCTGGTACCCCAGCGGAGAAAGCTCCAGCTTCGACTCATGCCCACAAGGCCCGAGAAGAATCCTCCTCGCGACGGCGAGCGGGTTCGCCGGACGCTCATCCAGGCGATTTGGTCGCCGAGCCTCGGCCGGTTAAGCTTGCCGAGCCTGATCGAGAGATCAGAACGATCGAAAGATCACCCGGATACACCTCAGCCAGAGGTTGATCCAAGTCCTGGCCCCGTCGTCTAGCGGCCTAGGACGCCGCCCTCTCAAGGCGGTAGCGCGGGTTCGAATCCCGTCGGGGCTACGCAGAAATAGAAGGCTCATGCTCACGGAGAGCGTGAGCCTTTTTTCTGCTTCGCGTGTTTTTTGGGGGTGCAACCCCCAAACCCCGCCCGGAGGGCTTCGCCCCCGGACCCCCTTCTGGAGTCCCTCTCGGGTTGCTTCGCCCCCCGGCTCCCTCTTTTGGAGCCGCTCTCGGTTGCTTCGCCGCCGGAGCCCCTCCCCAAAGCCCTCCCGGGTTGCTTCGGCTCCGGGCACCTCTTTCTGGAGCCGCTCCTGGGCTGCTTCGGCCCCCGGACCCCCTTTGGAGCCCCTTTCGGGTTGCTTCGGCCCCGGCGCCCTATCTGGAGCCGCTCTTGGGTTGCTCGGCCCTGGCTCCTTTTCTGGAGCCCCTCTCGGGCTGTTACGCCCCGGCCACTCTTCTGGAGCCGCTCTTGGGTTGCTTCGCTCCCGGACACCCTCCTGGGCTGCTTCGCCCGAGACTCTTCCCGGGGTGCTTCGTAGCGGGGGAGTTGGTGGATGCGTCGTGGGGGAGCCGCGTGGACGGTGACTGTGGTGTGGCGGACGTTTCCAGCCGGCCACTGTCAGTCACGCCGAGGGTCTCTGTGGCTGGTGTGCGCAGCTGGGGTGGCTCTTGCAGCGAGCTGGATTTCGAGACTTCGCCGGCTGGGCCGTTGCCGGTTGCCGCGGGTGGTTGCCGCGCTTTGTGAATCGCGGCCGAGGTTGATTGCCGACCGGCCTGGCTGGGTTCTGCGCCAGGCCGGCGGCTGGGGGTTCTTATCCGCTCTTGCGGCGGAACTCGCGTTTGTGGCTGGCGTTGCCGTGGGGGGCGGTCGCCTTGGAGTGGCCGTCGAGGTGATCGGCGGCGCGGGCGTGGTGCTCGTTCTTGCGTTCCAGTGCCTCCCGGAATTTGCGCTTCACTTCATCGGCGCTGCTATGGGAACCACTCGATTCCGACATGGTGTGCTCCTTGTGGTCGGGCCGAGGCCGCGCCCGGCGAGCGGGGCGGTGCCCGGCCGAAACGTGCCGAACACCTCGACGCTAGCCCGCCGCGGCGGTCCTGTCAGGTGGATTAACCGTTGCCCGAACGCGTCAGCGCGCGAACTCAGTCGTCCAGGGCGTGCGCGGTGGTGCCGCCCAACGGCATCTCGGGCAAGCCGAGCTTGCGGTGATCCCAGCTCCGGATCCGGTCGGCGACGACACGCACCGCCACCCGCTTGTTGAGCATGGTCTCCACGAACGGGCGCATCTCCTCGCTGTAGGGGCCCGTATAGCGCTCCCAGACGCTCACACCGACTGCGAACAGCTTCTCCGGATCATCGATGATCTCCGCGTGGCCCTCGATCGACACACCGCGCAACGTGTCATAGGTCTGGCCGGCCTCCACCATGCACGTCACCCGCGGATCGCGGCGCATGTTCACCGCTTTCTGCGACTTGGCCTTGGTCTCGAACCACAACTCCGGCAGGCCGCCATCGGGGGCGTCGATCAGCGCGTACCACATCGCGGTCAGATGCGGAGCGCCGTTCGCGCCGAGGGTGGCCAGCGTGGCGACGCGGCTACGCGTCAAGAAATCGGTGATCTCACTGTCGGACATGACGATCTGCGACCGTTGGTTGACTCCCATGGGTCGACTGTAGTGAGGGCGGGTGCCCTCGGGTAGAGCGAGCCGTACCGGACGGCCGGTTGTCGCGGTGCGGCAGCCGATTCAGAGCCGCTTGTGCAGGGCGTCGGCCGCGGCCACCAGATCCGCCGCCCACCTGGCTCCGGGCCTGCGTCCCATGCGATCGATCGGCCCGGACACCGACACCGCGGCCACCACCGAACCGCCGGGATCGCGCACCGGCGCCGAGACGCTGGCCACCCCACTGGCCCGTTCGGCCGCGCTCTGCGCCCAGCCACGCTTGCGGACCTCGGCCAGGGCACGTTCGCTGTAGACGGCGTCGGCGAGGATGGATCGCTGCAATTCCGGATCCGCCCACGCGACCAGAACCTTCGCCGCCGAACCCGCGGTGAGCGGCAGCCGGGCGCCGATGGGGACGGTGTCGCGCAGGCCCGCGGGCGGCTCCAGCGCGGCGACGCAGACGCGGGCGTTGCCGTCGCGGCAGTACAGCTGCACGCTCTCGCCGGTGATCTCACGCAACCGCGGCAGAATGGCCGACGCGGCGTCGTGCAATGGGTCGCTGGCGCCCGCGGCCAGCTCGGCCAGCGCCGGACCGGCCCGCCAGGAACCGCTGTTGTCCCTGCTCAGCAGCCGGTGCACCTCCAGGCCCACGGCCAGCCGGTGGGCGGTGGCGCGGGGCAGCCCGGTGCGCTCGCACAGTTCGTTGAGGCCGCACGGTTGCTCGGCCACCGCATACAACACGGCCACCGCTTTGTCCAGGACGCCGATACCGCTATGCTGTCTCATAGAACGATATTAGCGTCTCGCATGCTGAGATTCCTAGCCTCGGGTTCCAGGTACCGGGATTCCGGGCTCTCGGATCGCTGAATGCGAATGTCCCTCATGTCGCGCATCCGCCGCCGACAGCCCAGAGCGGCGCACCGGATGCCAGCCCGAAAGGTGATCGATACATGGCACGCACGCTGGCCGAGAAGGTATGGGAACAGCACGTCGTCGCCCGTGGTGAAGGTGAAGGCGCCGCGCGTGAACCCGACCTGATCTACATCGACCTGCACCTGGTGCACGAAGTGACCAGTCCGCAGGCTTTCGACGGTCTGCGCGCCGCGGGACGCCAGGTGCGCAGGCCTGACCTGACCATCGCGACCGAGGACCACAACGTCCCGACGATCGATATCGATAAACCGATTGCTGATCCGGTCTCGCGCACCCAGGTGGAAACGCTGCGGCGTAATTGCGCGGAATTCGGGGTACGCCTGCATCCGATGGGCGATCTCGATCAGGGCATCGTGCACGTGGTCGGCCCGCAGCTGGGATTGACCCAGCCGGGAATGACGGTGGTGTGCGGCGACAGCCATACCTCCACCCACGGTGCTTTCGGCGCGCTGGCCATGGGAATCGGCACCAGCGAGGTCGAACATGTGCTGGCCACCCAGACATTGTCGCTGCGCCCGTTCAAAACCATGGCCATCACCGTCGACGGCACGCTGGCGCCCGGCGTCACGAGCAAGGACCTGATCCTGGCCGTGATCGCCCAGATCGGCACCGGCGGCGGCCAGGGCTATGTGCTGGAATATCGCGGCGAGGCCATCAGGAACATGTCGATGGAAGCGCGGATGACCATCTGCAACATGTCCATCGAGGCGGGCGCAAGGGCCGGCATGATCGCTCCGGACGAGACGACCTATGAATTCCTCAAAGGCCGCCCGCATGCGCCGCAGGGGGCCGACTGGGACGCCGCAGTGGCCGCCTGGGAGGCGCTGAAGACCGACGAGGACGCGGTTTTCGACGCCGAGGTGCACATCGACGCGAACATGCTGACCCCGTTCGTCACCTGGGGCACCAACCCCGGTCAGGGCGCACCGCTGGGCGACCGGGTCCCCGATCCCGCCCAGATCGCCGATGAATCGGCCCGTGAGTCCGCGGAGAAGGCACTGCGATACATGGATTTGGCGCCGGGTACCCCGCTGCGTGAGGTCGCCGTCGACACCGTATTCGTCGGATCGTGCACCAATGGCCGGATCGAGGATTTGCGGGCGGTGGCCGAGGTTTTGAAGGGCCGCAAGGTGGCCGACGGGGTCCGAATGATGGTCGTACCGGGTTCTATGCGGGTGCGAGCGCAGGCGGAAAAAGAAGGACTCGGCGAGATTTTCACCGCCGCCGGCGCGGAATGGCGCCAGGCCGGTTGTTCGATGTGCCTGGGAATGAATCCCGATCAGCTCGCGCCCGGTCAGCGCTGCGCGTCCACCTCGAATCGGAACTTCGAGGGCAGGCAGGGCAAGGGCGGCCGGACCCACCTGGTGTCGCCGCTGGTCGCCGCCGCCACCGCGGTGCGCGGAACGCTGTCCTCGCCTGCGGATCTGGACTGACCCGCCAGTAAGTCGCCCCGTCGAAGCCGAATCAGACTCAGGAGAATCAGATGCAAGCCTTCACCGTGCACAAGGGGATCGGGGTTCCGCTGCGCCGATCCAATGTCGATACCGATCAGATCATCCCGGCGGTCTATCTGAAGCGGGTCAGCCGAACCGGATTCGAGGACGGACTCTTCGCGGCCTGGCGAACGGATCCGGACTTCATTCTGAACACCGAACCCTTCAATCGGGGCAGTGTGCTGGTGGCCGGTCCGGATTTCGGTACCGGATCCTCCCGTGAGCACGCGGTATGGGCACTGTCGGACTACGGCTTTCGAGTGGTCATCTCCTCCCGTTTCGCCGACATCTTCCGCGGCAATGCGGGCAAGGGCGGTCTGCTGGCCGCGCAGATGTCACAGAACGATGTCGAAATGCTCTGGAAGTTGCTCGAGGAACAGCCCGGACTGGAATTGGTTGTGGACCTCGAGGCGCGCACGGTGACGGCAGGAACCATCGTGTTGCCGTTCGATATTGATGACTACACCAGGTGGCGTCTGCTGGAAGGTTTGGACGACATCGGGCTGACCCTGCGGCGCAGCGAGCAGATCGCCGAGTTCGAAAAGGCAAGGCCAAGTTGGAAACCCACAACCCTTCCGGCGCATATTTCGCAGACGTAATCACCTGCGGCGGTTAGCTGGGCGCCGACCGGGGCGGTAGCTGTACGTGTGCTAAACCACATGAATTTTGGCGTGGCACATAGACTCTTGCCCAAAGTGGGTTTACCGTGGTACCTAGTCGGTCCGACGACGGGCCATTAGTCTGCGGAGGATTCAATGAACAAGGCGGAACTGATCGACGTTCTGACCGAAAAGTTGGGTACTGACAGGCGCACGGCCACCGCGGCAGTCGAGCATGTGGTCGACACCATCGTGCGCGCGGTGCACAAAGGTCAAAGCGTCACCATCACCGGATTCGGAGTATTCGAACAGCGCAAGCGCGCGGCCCGTGTCGCGCGGAACCCGCGCACCGGCGAAACCGTCAAGGTGAAGCCCACTTCGGTGCCCGCGTTCCGTCCCGGTGCCCAGTTCAAGGCCGTCATTGCCGGAAAGCAAAAGCTGGCGGCCACCGGGCCCGCGGTGAAACGCGGTGTGAATGCGCCGGTCGCGGCCAAGAAAACGGCTGCGAAGAAGACCGCTGCCAAGAAGACCGCGGCCAAGAAGGCGGCCACCAAGGCCCCCGCCAAGACCACGGCTCGCAAGGCAGCGACCAAGGCGCCGGCCAAGACCACCGCGCGCAAGACGACCGCCACCAAGACGGCCGCGAAGAAGGCGCCCGCCAAGAAGACCACCACGGCGGCCAAGAAGACGACGGCGGCCAAGAAGACGACGGTCGCGAAGAAGACCGCCGCCAAGAAGGCTCCCGCCGCCAAGAAGACCACCACGGCGGCCAAGAAGACCACCGCCAAGAAGACCGCGGCGAAGAAGGCTCCGGCCCGCCGCGCACGCTGATCCGACGTCAGGCGCGTAACTCAGCCCGTCGCGCGCGGACGCCAGTCCCACGGGTGGATACCTCCACCCGCGATACCGAACGCGAAACGGCCCCGGGAGATCCCCGGGGCCGTTCGTCGTATTCAGCAAACAGCGCGTCTCACTCAGGGGCGGCGGGACCCACATCGATCGACAGCGACCGGTCCAGATGGTCGGCGGCCACCAACCGGCCGTCGACGAACGACAGGACCCATACGCTGCCCTTGCGATTACGCGCCGGTGGCAGCGTGACACCGTCGCGATCGGCCCACCAGCTCATCAGATCCGGAATGACCGCCCCCTGGCTGCACAGCACCCGCACGGCGGAATCGGAGACCAGTTCGCGGGCCCGTTCGCGGGCCCGGTCCGGTGCGGCCGCATAACCGGATTCCGACAGCAGCGGTTCGATTCCGATATCCACACCCAATTCCTCGGCCAGCGGCTGCACCGTCTGCACACAGCGCAACGGATCGGCGGAGAAAATTTCGTTCGCGCCGAATGCGAGCAAATTCGGCACCAGGGCCAGCGATTGCTTGCGTCCGGCACGTTCGAGCGGGCGCTGATCGTCCGGGCCGTTGAACCGGTCGCGGCGCCCGGCTTTCGCGTGCCGGACCAGCAGTAGCGTGCTGGTTGCGGCGGGCAGCCGGGTGAATGCGCGCACCACCTGCCGGTCCATCGGATACGACAGCTCATCCATCACCTGATCCAGGCGCAGCCAGACCAACTCGTCGACCTCGGCATTGGCTTCGAAGCCGCCGTCGACCACCTCGGCCGCCCAGTAATAGACGCGCTTGAGCTTGCGATGCCCCGGCACCGGATAGGTGACGTGCCCGAGATAGCGGCCCAGGCGGCAGCGCAGGCCCGTCTCCTCGGCGACCTCGCGCACCGCGGCGAGCACCGGAGTCTCGCCGGGATCGAGTTTGCCTTTCGGTAGCGACCAATCCTGATATTTCGGGCGGTGGATCACCGCGATCTCGACCGCACCGGACCCGTCGGGTGTGTGCCGCCAGACGACGGCACCGGCGGCGTGGATATTGGCCTGCATCCGGGAATCCCGGAACAACCCACCATTGGTGGCGAAACCGGTCGTCGCGCTCACTGCTGATCCGGCCGCCGCAATCGCATCAGATACGCCTGGTGATCGCGGACCTGCGCGCCGTCGGCGCCGGTGCGCTCGGGCCACGCCTGCCAGCTGCCGTCCGGTTGCAGCACCCAGCACCTGGTCATCGGATCGAGCGCGGAATCGAATACCGAATCGAGCCGGTCACGCAGTTTCGGATCCTTCACCTGGGCCATGACTTCCACCCGGCGGTCCAGATTGCGGTGCATCATGTCGGCGCTGCCGATCCAGTACTCGTCCTGGGCCCGGAAATGCATGATCCGCGAATGCTCGAGGAACCGGCCGAGAATCGAACGCACCTCGATGTTGTCGCTCATTCCCGGCACGCCGGGGCGCAGCCCGCAGATTCCGCGCACCACCACCTGCACCGGCACCCCGGCCTGCGAGGCGCGATACAGCGCGTCGATGACCTGTTCGTCGACGATCGCATTGGCCTTCAGCCGGATTCGGCCCGGCTGCCCGCTCTGCGCCAGTTCGATCTCCCGCTGGATTCGCTCGATGATTCCGGCGCGCACGCCCGTCGGCGCGACGAGAATATTGCGGTAATCGGACTTGCGCGAATACCCGGTCAGCGAGTTGAACAGATCGGTGAGGTCGGCGCCGATTTCCGGTGCGGCAGTGAGTAATCCGACGTCTTCGTAGAGTCGCGCGGTCTTCGGGTTGTAGTTGCCGGTGCCGATATGGCAGTAGCGGCGGATGGTCGCACCTTCGCGGCGGACCACCAGGCAGGTCTTGCAATGGGTCTTGAGGCCGATGAGGCCGTAGACCACGTGCACGCCCGCCTGCTCCAGCGTCCTGGCCCATTTGATGTTGGCCTGCTCGTCGAAGCGGGCCTTGATCTCCACCAGCGCGACGACCTGCTTGCCCGCCTCGGCGGCGTCGATGAGCGCGTTGACGATCGGCGAATCGCCGGAGGTGCGGTAGAGGGTCTGCTTGATCGCCAGCACCTGCGGGTCGGCGGCGGCCTGCTCGATGAACCGCTGCACGCTGGTGGAGAACGAATCGTAGGGGTGATGCACCAGCACATCGCCTTCGCGGAGCGCGGCGAAGACGTTGCGCGGGGTCTCCCGCTCACCGAACGCGGGCGGGGTGGCGGGCACGTAGGGCGCGTCCTTGAGGCCGGGCCGGTCCACCCCGTACACCTGCCACAGGCACGACAGGTCCAGCAGTCCCGGCACCTGGATGACGTCGCCCGGGTCGACCTCCAATTCCCGCAGCAGCAGTTCGAGCATGTGCTCGGTCATGTCGTCGGAGACCTCGAGGCGCACCGGCGAACCGAACCGGCGCCGGGCCAGTTCCCGTTCCAGGGCTTGCAGCAGATCTTCGTCGCGGTCCTCGTCGACCTCGAAATCGGCGTTGCGGGTGATGCGGAACGAATGGTGCTCCACCACCCGCATCCCGGGAAACAGTTGGTCGAGGTGCGCGGCGATGAGCGCCTCCATCGGCAGGAACGCCGCGACCGCACCGGAACCGGAATCGGTGCGGCGCACCCGCACGAACCGGTCGACATTGTCGGGCACCTTGACGCGGGCGAAATGCTCACCGCCGGTGGTCGCGTCCTGCACCGTCACCGCGAGGTTGAGGCTCAGGCCGCTGATGTAGGGGAACGGGTGCGCCGGGTCCACCGCGAGCGGGGTGAGGACGGGGAACACCTGATCCTGGAAGTGCGCCGAGAGCCTGCGGCGTTCGGCCTCGTCGAGATCGGACCAGTCGATGATCGCGATGCCCTCGGCGGTGAGCGCGGGCAGCACGTCGTCGAGGAAGACGCGCGCGTGGCGGTCGGCGATCTCCTGGGCTCGTGCCGCGATCAGCTCCAGCTGTTCACTGGGGGAGCGGCCGTCGGCCGAACGCACCGAAAGCCCCGTCTCGGCACGGCGTTTGAGGCCCGCGACCCGGACCATGTAGAACTCGTCCAGGTTGGAGGCGAAGATGGCCAGGAATTTGGCGCGCTCCAGCAACGGCAGCGAGGCGTCCTCGGCGAGGGCCAGCACCCTGGCGTTGAAGTCCAGCCAGCTCAATTCGCGATTGAGGTAGCGATCGGCCGGCAACCGCTGGGCCGGCGAACCGGGCTGCAAGGGTGCCGCCGCCGGCGGTGGAGTGGGAAGCACCTGCTGCTGCTTGACGGTTTCGGTATCGCTCACGCCAACGATCATCCCTTACAAACCGGGCGGTGTGCAGCCTGACACCGTGATTGCCACGCGAATCACCCCGGCCGTGGCGACCGGCTAGCACACGTGCGGAACCGGGTCGTGAACACGACCGCACCAGCCGATGTCGTGCAGCACCGAGCGGGTCGCGGCACCGGTGCCGAGGGCGATCGCGCGGTCGAGATCGGCGGCGGTGTCGACGTCGAGGCGCAAGCCCGGCCAGTCGCCGTCGAGCCGCACCGCGCCCGCGGCGATATGCCGGTGCGCCGACCCGGGACCGAAGGCCGGATCCAGTGCCACCGCGGCGCGGGCCAGCAGCGCGGCGGTGCCGGTGCCCGCGTGATCGACCACGACCGAGCGGGCATCGCGGGGCGCGGTGGCGAGCATGCCGGCGAGTTCGTCCGGGCGCAGCGCGGGCAGATCCGCCTGCAACGCCAGCACATCGACCGGGCCGTGCCGGTGCCGCAGCTCGTCGGCCGCCGCGCGCAGGGCCGAGTTGAGCCCGTCGGGATCGCCGGGGCCGCCGGAGCCGGTCATGGGTTCGGGGTGCACGAGCGCACCGAGCCTGCCCGCCCGTTCGGCGACGGCCGGATCCGGGGTGACCACGGTGACCGAGGCAAGCTGCGCGACTGCCGTCGCCGTGCGCACGGTATCGGTGAACATGGCCAGCACCAGGCCCGCGCGCTCGCGCGGCGGCAGTCGATCGGCCAGGCGGGACTTGGCACGGTCGAGACTCTTCACCGCGATCACGGCGTGCACGGTGTGCGAACGCATAGCCCCGATCTTTCCATGGCATATTGGGCTGATGACGAGGGCGGCAGTGCTTGGTGCGGGATCGTGGGGAACCGCATTCGCGAAGGTGTTGGCGGACGCGGGATCGGAGGTCACCATCTGGGCGCGCCGATCAGAGGTGGCGCAGACGCTGAACACCGAACACCGCAACCCGGATTACCTGCCCGGAATCCAGCTGCCGCCGGTGCGGGCCACCGACGATTTCCAGCTCGCCCTCGACGGCGCCGAACTGGTCGTGCTCGCGGTGCCCTCGCAATCGCTGCGCGCCAATCTCGAGGTGTTCAAGCCCGCCATCGGCCCCGACACCACACTGCTGAGCCTGGCCAAGGGCATCGAGACCGGAACGCTGCTGCGGATGAGCCAGGTGATCTCCGAAGTCACCGGCGCCGAACCGAGCCGGGTCGCGGTGCTGTCGGGACCGAACCTGGCCAGGGAGATCGCCGCCGAGCAGCCCGCGGCCACCGTGGTGGCGTGCAGCGACGCCGATCGCGCGGTCGCTGTCCAGCAGGCCTGCGCCACCGGATACTTCCGGCCCTACACCAACACCGACGTCATCGGCTGCGAAATCGGCGGGGCCTGCAAGAACGTCATCGCGCTCGCCTGCGGTATCGCCGCCGGCATGGGATTGGGCGACAACTCCATCGCCAGCCTCATCACCAGGGGTCTGGCCGAGATCATCCGATTGGGCGTAGCTCTCGGTGCCGAACCGGTCACGCTGGCCGGGCTGGCCGGTGTCGGCGATCTGGTGGCAACCTGCACCTCGCCGCTGTCACGTAACCGCTCCTTCGGTCATGTGCTCGGGGAAGGCGGCTCGATGCAGGCCGCCCAGGAAGCGACTCATGGCCAGGTCGCGGAGGGTGTGAAGTCGTGCACATCGGTGCGGGCGCTGGCCGCGGCGCACGATGTGGAGATGCCGCTGACCAACGCCGTGCACCAGGTCTGTCATGAGGGAATGCCGGTACCGGAGGCGGTCGGCAAATTGCTGGGGCGGCGGATCAAACCGGAGTAGTCCGGCGCGTGTACCCGGCCCCGCAACGGGTACGGTTCCGTGCATGACGAACCGGATCAGGGTGGCTGTGGTGTTCGGCGGGCGCAGTAACGAGCACGCCGTGTCCTGTGTGTCGGCCGGCGCCGTGCTGCGCAACCTGGATCCGCAGCGCTATGAGGCCGTCCCGATCGGCATCACCCCCAACGGAACGTGGATGCTCGGTGGCGCCGACGTGGCCGCGCTCGGCTTCGGTGAGCACAGTCTGCCCCAGGTCGACGGCACCGGCACCGAACTGCTGCTGGCCACCGATCCGAGCCGGTCCGGCGATCTGATCCCGGTCGGCGATCCCGGTGCGGCCCTCGGCTCGGTGGATGTGGTGTTCCCGGTGCTGCACGGTCCGTTCGGTGAGGACGGCACGGTGCAGGGCATGCTCGAACTGGCGGGCATCCCGTACGTCGGTCCCGGTGTTCTGGCCAGTGCTGCTGGCATGGACAAGGAATTCACCAAGAAACTGCTGGCCGCCGAGGGCCTGCCGATCGGCACCCAGGTGGTGCTGCGCGCGCGTGACGTCACGGTGAGCGAGGCCGACCGGGAACGGCTCGGGCTGCCGGTCTTCGTCAAACCCGCGCGCGGTGGATCTTCCATCGGCATCACCAAGGTCACCGACTGGGCCGATCTGGATGCGGCCATCGCGGCCGCGCGCGCCCACGACCCGAAGGTGATCGTGGAAGCGGGCATCGTCGGCCGCGAAGTCGAATGCGGTGTCCTGGAATTCCCGGACGGGCGCATCGAAGCCAGCGTGATCGCCGAGATCCGGATGCCCGAGGTGGAGGCCGCGGCGCCGGAGTTCTACGACTTCGAGACCAAATACCTCGACGACGTCTGCGAATTCGACGTCCCCGCCAAACTCGACGACGCCGTCAGCGACGAGATCCGGGCGCTGGCGGTGCGAGCCTTCCGCGCACTGGACTGCCAGGGACTGGCGCGAGTCGACTTCTTCGTCACCGCCGACGGTCCGGTGATCAACGAGATCAACACCATGCCAGGATTCACCGCGATCTCGATGTACCCGCGCATGTGGGACGCCACCGGAATCGACTACCGCACGCTGGTATCCACGCTCATCGAGACGGCGCTGGCACGCGGCACCGGACTGCGCTGAGCGCGCGTACCCTCGGTCCCATGCTGATGGCCATGACCATCCCGGGACTCGCCCTGCTCATCATCGCGGTCGCTTTCGGCGATGTGATGTACCGGCGGATCACCGGCCGAACGGCCCTGCCGTGGATGCGTGGTGACGACGAGGGACGCAGTGCGGGCGCCATCGGACTGGAACAATTCGACGCGGTATTCGCCGCGGGTCGGCAACACCAATTCGAACAGCAGCAGATGGTGCTCATGTACCGGGAAGACGCGGGCGAGGGCGCACCCGGCGACGTCGGCGTCGATCTGCGATCCGGAAAAGCGACGCTGCGCAAGGACTGAGCGGGCGGCTCAGTTGGGTAGCGGACCCGGATCCAGCGGCTGGGCGGGCAGATTCGCGGTGATGGTGTCGGACACTTCCTGCAACGGGGTCGGTCCCGAACCACCGGGAATCGTCAGCGCGATGTAGGTGGCGCGGTCGACGGCGAACCACGTGCTGGCATCGGCATCCGGATCCGGGATCTCGAACCACTGCACCCCGTTCACCATCTGGATGGGGGAGGCGCGATTGAACTCCAGCGGCCGATCCAATCCGCAGCGCAGCACGATCGGCTCACCGCCGTCGGGGTGCTGCCAGGCGCGGGTGGCAGGAGGTGCGGGCTCGACGAGCGTGGACTTCGTGAAATCGCCCAGGTCGGCGGGCAGCGCTGGCAGCAGCGTGGCGCACGCTTCGCTGTCGGCGGCGGGCGCCGGAACCGGGCCCAGCACCAGCGGTTCGCGATCGACGGGCATATTGCGGGCCATGATCGCGGCGACCAGGACCGCGATCACCAGAGCCACCGGGAGGGCGACGGCGGTCGCGATGAGGGCGGGCGGATAGCCGGAGCCGCGTGATTCGGCAGCCGGTTCGTCGGTGTCGGACCCGGACGCATCCGACCCGGCGGTGCCGTCGCCCGTGCGTGGTTCGCCGGCTGTGGACTCGTCGGCCGGTGCAGGCTTGTCGGTGGTGGGGGACTTCTCAGCAGACGCCGAGTCATCGGCGGTTACCGATTCATCAGCCGAGGTCGACGCGCCCGCGTCCGCCGTGGTGGCCTGTTCGCTCCCGCCGGATTCGGCAGACGCAGCCGATGCGCCGGTGTCTTCGGGCGATTCGGGTGAATCGTGGTCCGGCGTGCTCGCCATGCGCGCACCGATCCTTCCTGGTCTCACTGCTGGTAGCCGACTGTGCCGCCATCGGTCCGGCCGTTCGCGGCGCCGCCCCGGCGATCCGGGCAGGCCGCGATACCGGGCGGTAACCCGACGGCCCGTGCACAGGGTACCGTCGGGGCGAATCCGCTTCGGCGGCGCGCCCGCGTCGACCAGCGCGGATCCGCAGACGGAAAGGGCAGGCCATCAGTAGCAGCACGCAGCCGCGGACCGTGGCCGAACTCGGCGAGTTCGCGCTGATCGAGCGCATCAACTCCGGACGCACCCAGACGCCCGCGGTACTGCTCGGCCCCGGTGACGACGCCGCGCTGCTGGCCGCACCCGGTGGCCGGTTCGTGGTCACCACCGACATGCTGGTGCAGGATCGCCATTTCCGGCTGGACTGGTCGAGCCCCTACGAGATAGGCCGGAAGGCCATCGCCCAGAACGCCGCCGATGTGGTCGCGATGGGGGCGGTGCCGACCGGCTTCGTCGTCGCGCTGGGATGCCCGGGCGAAACACCGGTCGCGGTGATCGACGGCCTGGCCGACGGTCTGTGGGCCGAAGCGGCCGTCAGCGGCGGGTCCATCGCCGGCGGTGACCTGGTGCGCGATACGCATCTGGTGCTCTCGGTGACAGCATTCGGTGATCCGATCGGGCCGCAGCCGGTGCTGCGCAGTGGTGCGCGGGCCGGCGATGTGATCGCGGTGGCCGGGCGGCTGGGCTGGTCGGCGGCGGGACTCGCGGCGCTGAGCGCGGGATCGGGGGAGCGCACGGAATTCGCTGATGCCGTTGCCGCACATCGGGTTCCGAGCCCGCCGTATCGGGCGGTGCTCGACGCGATGACGGCGGGGCTCGCCCCGCACGCACTCACCGACGTCTCGGACGGCCTGTTGGCCGACCTCGGCCACATCGCCACCGCCTCCGACATCGCCATCGACCTCGACGGTGGCGCGCTCATCGACGGCTATCTGGAAGAACTCGCAGAAGCGCTGGAT
Organism: Nocardia cyriacigeorgica; assembly: GCF_005863245.1. Classification (GTDB taxonomy): domain Bacteria; phylum Actinomycetota; class Actinomycetes; order Mycobacteriales; family Mycobacteriaceae; genus Nocardia; species Nocardia cyriacigeorgica_C. Next base: position 241,712 of record NZ_VBUT01000003.1, read on the forward strand.
GCCGATGCGGCCCAATGGATTCTGACCGGCGGGGAGGACCACGCCTTCGCCGCCGCCTGGCCCGCCGGGACGGCACTGCCCGCGGGCTGGACCAGAATCGGCGTGGTCGGCGCTGGTCAGGGCGTCACCGTCGACGGTGTGCGCCCGGCCGGGCGAGGTGGCTGGGAATCGTTCGCCGGGGCGGACTCGGCGCAGCGGCCCGGATCGCGATAGGTTGTCCGGTCATGGGCGCGAAACCACTGTCGGAAATCGTGGATCCGGGTTGGGCGAAGGCACTGGAACCGGTGTCGGATCAGATCTCCGCCATGGGCGATTTCCTGCGCGCGGAGAACGCCGCCGGACGCGGCTACCTGCCCGCGGGTGAGAACGTGCTGCGCGCCTTCCAGCGCCCGTTCGACGCGGTGCGGGTGCTGATCGTCGGCCAGGACCCCTATCCCACGCCAGGGCATCCGATGGGTCTGAGTTTCTCCGTCGCGCCGGATGTCTCGCCGATCCCGCGCAGCCTGGCCAACATCTTCGCCGAGTACAGCAAGGATCTCGGCCATCCGACACCCAAGTGTGGTGATCTGAGCCCCTGGTCGGATCGGGGTGTGCTGCTGCTGAACAGAGTGCTGACGGTCTCGCCCGGCCAGCCGGCCTCGCATCGCGGCAAGGGGTGGGAAATCGTCACCGAGCAGGCCATCCGCGCGCTCGTCGCGCGAGACGAGCCGCTGGTGGCGATCCTGTGGGGCCGCGATGCCCAGACCTTGAAGCCCGCCCTGGCCGAGGCCGAGGTGCCCTATATCGAATCCGCGCACCCCTCGCCGTTGTCGGCGTCGCGCGGCTTCTTCGGTTCCCGCCCGTTCTCGCGGGTGAACGAGCTGCTCGACGAGTTGGGAGCCGAACCGGTGGATTGGCGTCTGCCCTGAACCGGGCGTCGATAGGAAACAAGTGAGGAGCTAAAGACATGCAGACCAGAACCGTCCGGAGCGTCGTACGCGGCACCACCGCCACCCTGGCCGTCGGTGCCGCGCTCGCCGCCGGTGCGGCCAGTGCCGGTGCGGCGCCGCTGGCGCTGGAACCGGCCACCGAGACCAGCACCGCGCCGGTCTCCGAGCAGTACACCTCGTCCGGATCGTCCACCATTTCGGCGACGGTGCACGCGAAGTTCGCCTGCGTGATCTTCACCGGAACGTTGGGCTGCTGAAACCCGTTCCAGAAATCCTGGGGGTTCGTTCCGGTGCCGCGAGGCGGCTGTGCGATCCTCAGATCGTGAGTAGTGCGAACAATCTCGTCGATCCCGTCCGGCTGCGCTTGCGCGGTTCGGGCGGGATCGAACTCGCTGCCGACCAGTACGGGCCCGCCGACGGCCCGCTCGTGGTGTTCCTGCACGGCGGCGGGCAGACCCGGCACTCGTGGAAGCAGACCGGCGCCAAGCTGGCCGCCACCGGGATGCGGGTGGTCACTCTCGACGCGCGTGGGCACGGCGACAGTCAATGGTCGGCCGAGCGCGATTACAAGCGCGAAACCATGGTCGAGGATCTGATCGAGGTACTCGGCCAACTCGGCGGTCCGGCCGTGGTGGTCGGAGCCAGCATGGGCGGAGTCACCGGACTGCTGGCCACCGCGGTGCCAGGCGGCGAGCAGATCAGCGCGCTCGTGCTGGTCGATATCGTCACCCGCCCCGAGCCCGAGGGCGTGCAGCGGGTGCTGGACTTCCTCGGCAAGCACCGCGACGGGTTCGACAGCCTGGACGAGGTGGCCGACGCGGTCGCCGAGTACATGCCGCACCGTCCGCGTCCCGACAACGTCGACGGCCTGCGCCGCAATCTGCGTCAGCGCGACGGCCGCTGGTACTGGCATTGGGATCCGGACATGCTCGCCGATCGCGCCGAGGACCCGTCCGAGATCACCGGCCGGATGGAAGAAGTTGCCCGCACGCTCACCATTCCGGTGCTGCTGGTGCGCGGATTGCAATCGGATGTGGTCAGCGCCGAAGGGGCGGCGGCGTTCCAGGAACTGGTGCCGCATGCGCGGATCGTGGAGATCGGCGGGGCCGCCCACACCGCGGCCGGCGACGACAACGACGCCTTCACCGACGCCGTCGCCGAATTCATCCTCACGCTCGGCGACTGAATCTCGGTCCTGCGCATCCCGTTCGGCCAACTGGCTGGTCTGTACCTGGTGGACATCGGGCGCAGTAGTGTTCCCGGCTGCCCGAGCGCAGGCTCTCCCGGCAGGCGGTGGTGCTGGTGCGCACGCCGGCGGGCCGGCGGATCACCGCCATTCACAACGGTCGGGTGCGTCCGGCATCCGTGCCGGAACCGGACGCTTTCCCGTCGAAGATGGCCTAAAGAGGGGTGCTGGGCCGGGCCGCTCCGGTGTAGATCGGGCTAGGCGAGCCCGCGGTAGTCCGGTGCGCGTTTGCCGACGAAAGCGTCGACCCCCTCGCGCCCGGCCGGGGTGCCCGCGGCGGCCGAGATGGCGTCGCGCTCGTCGTCGAGCTGCTCACTCAACGTCGCCGTGGTGGAGCGGTGCAGCAGGGTCTTGATGCTCGCGTAGGTGCTGCGCGGGCCGTTGGCCAGCGACGTGGCCAGCGCCAGCGCTTCGTCGCGGACGGATTCGTCGGCGACCAGGCGGCTGAGGATGCCAAGGCGCACGGCTTCCTCGGCGTCCAGGATCGCGTCGGTGAGCAGGATTTCGCGGGCCCGGCCGCTGCCGACGATGCGGGGCAGCGTCCAGGACATGCCGCCGTCGGGGCTGAGGCCGACGCCGGGGTAGGCGGGCCGCAGCTTGGTCGACGGTCCACCGAGGGCGATGTCGGTGGCGCACACCAGGCTCATGCCGGCCCCCGCCGCCCAGCCCTGCACGCCCGCCACCACCGGGACGGTGGTCGCGTCCAGCGCGCGCACGAACTGGTGCAGCCGGTCGGCGAGGTCGTACAGGTGGGCCGAGCGGTCATCGGCGGCGGCGAAACCGCGGACGTTGCCGCCGGCGCAGAAGTTCGCGCCGGTGCCCGTCAGCAGGACGGCCCCCACCTGGGGATCGAGTTCGCGCAGGGCCGCGGTGCCCGCGTCGACACCGGTGAAATCCAGTGAGGTGCCGTTGGCGGCGGTGGCAATGGTGATCTGCAGGACGCCGTCGACGGTGCTCACGTACTCGGCTTGTTCGGTGGTGGCCATGGCCACGACCCTATCGCGCCCTCCGGACGCACCATCCGCAGCTCGGTGACGGCGGCGAAATACTCGGTACGGGTGGCGCCGTCGGGGGTGAAACCGTACTTGCGGTAGAAGGCGATGGCGCGCGGGTTCTGTTCGAACACCCACAGCGAGCAGGGGATGTCCGGGTTGAGCGTGGTCTGCACCAGGTCGTCGGCGACGCCGGATCCGTACCACGGTGAGCGCACGTAGAGCGCGTTCAGCTCGAGCGGCGTCACCACCGGGCGGTACACCGACGGGCCGAGGGTGATGAACCCGATGACGGTGTCGTCGGCGATGGCGACGGTGGTGCGGCCCGGGTACTCGTTCAACCTGCGGGTCCAGATGTCGGTGCGTTGACCGATGTCGAAGGCGTCGAGCACATGGTCGGGGACCAGCCCGCGGTAGGCCTCGCGCCAGCACACGATGTGGCATTCCGCGAGTCCGCGGGCATGCTCGGCGGCCGCGGGCACGATGCGGTAGGGGCGCGGGGCGGTCATGTCCCCATTCTGTCCCGGATCCGGACGGGTCCGGACATGGCCGCGCCCCGGATCACCGAAAGGTGCCGGGGCGCGGTGCTGTACTTATAGGTGGTGCGTCGGGCGGATCAGCCGCGAACGACCTTGCCTGCCTTCAGGCAGGAGGTGCAGACGTTCATCCGGCGGGTGTTGCCCGGCGCGACCTGCGCACGCACGGTCTGGATGTTCGGGTTCCAGCGACGGTTGGTGCGCCGGTGCGAGTGCGAGACCGACTTCCCGAAGCCGGGGCCCTTGGCGCAGACGTCGCAGACGGCAGCCATAGTCGCGAACTCCTTCATGTCATAGGGGGACCGCTGCACACAACACAGCATGTCCGGAAACAATGTCGTAGTGCCCTGCCGGAATGAACCGGCGAGCGCAAGCCGAAGCGGCCGCGCGAGGCAACCCTGCAAGATTAACCGCCCGCCCCGCGATCCACCAAACCGGCCGCCGTCGCCGCACCGATCGGGTGCTGTGCGCCACACCGGGGCGTGCTCGCCGGCAGCCGCGGCGATGTCGGCCGATCCGGCTAATCTGGCCAGCAGTGGTGTCGGGTGTCGAGGTGGCCAGAGGAGGAGCGCGGTGCCGGAATCGTGGGAGGCGAGCGGTTACGCGGCCCTGCGGCCGGAGGCGCTCAACGGCACGGCGCTGATGCGCTGGGGCCGGCTGTGCCTGGACGAGCTGGCCAACCGGCGCGAGGAGATCAACGCCCTCAACGTCTTCCCGGTCGCCGACGCCGACACCGGTACCAATCTGCTGGCCACCATGCGCGCGGCCGTCTCGTGCGCCGAGGTGGCGGTGTTGTCCGCGCACGGCGGGGCGTTCCCGGGGGGAAACGGGCAACCGCACGCGTGGAGCCATGATCAGGAACCGGGTGCCGACATCCCGGCTGCCCAGAGTCTGTGGCGCGAGGTGGTCGACGCCGTGCGGACCAGGGCGGGCGTCGGCGGATCGGACGGCTCGCCGAACGGCTCGGCGGCGACAGGGGAGCGAGCTGGGCCGGTAGCGGGCAAGCCGGGCGCGCTCGACCCCGACGGTGCGGTTCCGGCTGCGCTGGTGGCGGCCGCGATGGCGCGTGGAGCGACCTCGGGTGCGCGCGGGAATTCCGGAATCATTCTCTCCCAGGTGCTGCGCGGGATCGCGGAGGCGACCCGTGGCGCCCCACTCGACGCGGGCACCATGCGATCAGCGTTGGATCGGGCCGCGGTGCTGGTGCGGGAGGCGCTGAGCGTCCCGGTGGAAGGCACGATTCTCACGGTGCTCGAGCGCGCGGCCGCAGCGGCTGCCGAGTGCGCGGACCCCGACTTGGCCGAGGTCGTGCGCGCGGCCGCCGACGGTGCGACCGAGGCGCTCGGCGAGACCACCGCCCAGTTGACGGTGCTGCGATCGGCCGGTGTGGTCGACGCGGGCGCGCGGGGACTGGTGGTGCTGCTGGACGGTCTGGTCGAGGTAGTGACCGGCGAACGGCCCGAGCGGCCGGTGTACCGGCCGGCCGGGGATTCGCCGCAGCGGCGACCGGAGGCGGTGCCGTCGCCACCGGCTCGGTACGAGGTGATGTACCGGCTCGACGACTCGGATCCGGACCGGATCTCGGCGCTGCGGTACCGGCTGACCGAGCTGGGGGATTCGGTGGTGGTCGTCGGCGACGGGGCGGACAGCTGGTCGGCGCATGTGCACTGTGTCGACGCCGGTGCCGCCATCGAGGCCGGGATCGCGGCGGGAACACTCAGCGGGGTACGGATCGAGTCGTTCGCGTCCGACGCCGACGACGAGCGCGGTGACCTGCGCGCACCCGGATGTACGGGGCACAGCGAGCCCGAGATCGGCGATCTCGACGGTCGAGTGCCTGGCGAGGCGGCTGCCGAGGGCTCCGGGGCCGGGCGCGATGGTGAGACATCCGGTGCGGGACTTCCTGATTCGTCACCCGTAGACAGCGCGAGCGAGTCCGGTGGACGATCCGAGCCCGCCGACCGCGCGATCGTGGCCGTCGCGGCCGGGTCCGGTGCCATGGCGTTGTTCCGGGATGCGGGTGCGGAGGTGGTTCCCGGCGAACCGGCTGTCACCACGGCCGCGCTGCTCGCCGCGATCCGGCGGCTGCCGCACCGGGAGGTGCTGGTGCTGCCCAACGGCGCGCTGCCGGCGCAGGAATTGGTCGCCGTCGGTGTGGCCGCCCGCGACGACCACCGTGACGTGCTGCTGCTGCCCAGCGGCTCCATGGTGCAGGGGCTGGCCGCGCTGGCCGTGCACGACGCAGGCCGGATCGCCGTCGACGACGCGTTCGCCATGTCCGAGGCGGCCGCCGCGACCAGGTGGGGTTCGCTGCGTGCGGCCACCGAGCGCGCGCTGACCATGGTCGGCACCTGCGAACCCGGCGACGGCCTCGGGCTGGTCGGCCATGACGTCATCGTCATCGACCGTGACGTGCGTGCCGCCGGGCAGACGCTGCTGGATCGGATGCTCGGGCTCGGTGGGGAATTGGTCACCCTGCTGGTCGGGGCGGCGGCGCCGGAGGGGCTGGCGCAGGAGCTGTCCGACCATGTCGCCGCGGGCTTTCCGGGGGTGGAGATCATGGTGTATTCCGGGGGCCAGCATGCCGATCTGATCCAGATCGGAGTCGAATGACGATGCGCGGCACGAAGCAGGCGACGGCGGGAACGAGGTCATGGCAACACTGAGCGATCGGCTCGACCATCTACTCGGCGTGAAAGCGGCGGCGTCGCTGGCCGACGCGTTCGATATGCACACCGTCGAGGATCTGCTGCGGCATTACCCGCTGCGCTACGCCACCCAGGGGCAGCCGCTCACCGAGGACGAGCCCGAGGACGGCTCGCACATCACTGTCATCGGCCGGGTGACCAAGGCCGAACTCAAACCGATGCGCCAGCGGCGCGGGTCCCTGCTCAAGGTGGTGCTCGATACCGGAACGGGCAAGGGCGTCGACGTCACCTTCTTCAACGGTGACAAGGTGAAATACGTGGTCCGCGAGGGCGTGCGGGCGATGATGTCGGGCACGGTGAACTACTGGCGGCCCGGGCAGTGGAATCTGAGCCATCCCGGTTACCTGATCCTGCCCGAGGGCGCCGACGACGAGACGCCGACCCTCACCACCGTGCGCGGCGGCGGCGACCTGCGTGGCATCGCGCAGAGCGCCAAAGACGCGGGTGGAGTGGACATGTCGTTCTTCGAACGCGAATTCATCCCCGTCTACCCGGCCACGGCCAAGGTGCAGAGCTGGGAGATCCTGGCCTGTGTGCGGCAGGTGCTCGATCAGCTCGACCCGATCGATGATCCACTGCCGCAACATGTTCGGGACGAGCATCAGCTGATGGCGGTCTCCGACGCGTTGCGGCTGATCCACCTGCCCGAGCACAAGCTCGATATCGAACAGGCGAAGCAGCGGCTGCGTTTCGACGAGGCCCTCGCGTTGCAGTTGGTGCTCGCCGAACGCAGGCACGAGGTCTCCGCCCGGACCGCGAAGCCGTGCCCGCCGCGCACCGACGGCATCGCGGCCGCCTTCGACCAGCGGTTGCCGTTCGAGCTCACCGCCGGGCAGCGGCAGGTGATCGACGAGATCTCCGCCGACCTGTCCCGCGAACAGCCGATGCATCGGCTGCTGCAAGGTGAGGTCGGCTCCGGTAAGACCATCGTCGCGCTGCACGCGATGCTGCAGGTGATCGACGCCGCGCAGCAGTGCGCGCTGCTCGCACCCACCGAAGTGCTGGCCGCGCAACACTATCGGTCGCTGCGCGGGATGCTCGGTGAACTCGGGCAGGCGGGCGAACTCGGCGCCGCCGAGAACGCCACCCAGGTGACGCTGGTGACCGGGTCCATGTCCGCGGGCGCCAAACGCGCGGCGCTGCTGGCCGCGGTCACCGGTGAGGCAGGCATCGTGATCGGCACCCACGCCCTGATCCAGGACGCGGTGGAGTTCTTCGATCTGGGGATGGTCGTCGTCGACGAACAGCACCGTTTCGGCGTGGAACAGCGAGACGCGTTGCGCGCGAAGGCCAAGGCCGGCTCCACACCGCATCTGCTGGTGATGACCGCGACCCCGATTCCACGCACCATCGCCATGACCACCCTCGGCGATCTGGAGACCTCCACGCTGACCGAGCTGCCGCGCGGCCGCTCACCGATCACCTCGAAAGTGGTACCGCGCCGGGTGCATCCGAACTGGGTCGACCGGGCCTGGGAGCGGATCACCGAGGAGGTGCGCGAGGGCAGGCAGGCGTATGTGGTGTGCTCGCGCATCGGCGACGACGAGGACGGCAACGGCGGCGGCAAATCGCGCAACGGCAAGTCCGAGCCCGAAGGCAAAGAGGGGCCGACTACGCAGGCCGTGCTCGACGTCTTCGATCAGCTGCGCACCGGTCCGCTGTCCGAGCTGCGGGTGGGGTTGCTGCACGGGCGCCTGCCATCGGATGACAAGGACCAGGTGATGCGCGAGTTCAACGAGGGCAGCATCGATGTGCTGGTGTGCACCACCGTGGTCGAGGTCGGTGTGGACGTGCCGAATGCCACGGTGATGGTGATCGTCGATGCCGACCGGTTCGGCGTCAGCCAGCTGCATCAGTTGCGCGGGCGGATCGGCCGCGGCAAGCATCCGGGTTTGTGTCTGCTGGTCACCGACGCCGCCCCGGGCGGTCCGGCGATGACCCGGCTGGAGGCGGTCGCCGCGACCACCGACGGGTTCGAGCTGGCAGTCCTCGATCTGCGCCAACGCCGCGAAGGCGATGTGCTCGGCTCGGCGCAGTCGGGTACGGCACGATCGCTGCGACTGCTGTCGCTGCTCGACGACCTCGAAGTGATCACCGCGGCACAGCAACTCGCGCGTGAACTGGTCGAGCAGGACCCGGGCCTGACCCACCACCCGGGTCTGGCGGCGATGATGCACGCCGCCGTCGACTCCGAACGCCTGGAGTACCTGGCCAAGTCCTGATCGCGGTCAGGCCCGCACCCGCGGGTACGGCAGATCGGCCGACACCTCCTCGGTGACCGCCAGCGGGCTGCCGATCTGCGGGAACGCCCGTTGTGGGCAGGCGGGCCGGTCGCAGACCTTGCAGCCGGCGCCGATCGGCACGGCGTTGGCCGGATCGTCGAGTTGGATGCCTTTGGAATACACCAGCCGGTCGGCGTATTCGATATCGCAGCCGAGGCCTATGGCGAAGTTCTTGGCCATGGTGCCGAATCCCTGCGGCGCCATCATCGCGGTGCGCGCGATCCAGAAGTAGCGCCGCCCGTCGGGCATTTCGGAGACCTGGGTGAGGATGCGGCCGGGATGGGCGAACGCCTCGTGCACCACCCACAGCGGACAGCTTCCGCCGACCCGGGAGAAGTGGAAGGCGGTGGCGGACTGGCGTTTCGAGATATTGCCCGCCCGGTCGGTGCGCACGAAGAAGAACGGTACGCCGCGCTGACCCTGGCGTTGCAGGGTGCTCAGCCGATGGCAGATGGTTTCGAAGCCGACCTCGAAACGCAGGCCGAGCAGGTCGATGTCGTAGCGCAGCTCCTCCGCCGACCGCAGGAACCGACCGTACGGCAGGACCAGCGCACCGGCGAAGTAGTTGGCCAGCCCGATCCGTGCCAGCGTGCGCGATTCACCGACCAGCGACGGCGCCTCGCCGAGCACCGCGTCGAGTTCCTGTCCGTAGAGCAGGAAGGCCAGGGTGGTCGCGATCTGGAACGCACGCTGCCCCGGCCGCAACCGGCGGGCCAAGGTGAGAGTGCGGCTGTCGGGGTCGTAGCGGCGCTTCGGGACCGAGGAATCGGCGCCGTCGCCGCGCACCAGCACCGTCACACCAGCCCGCTCTTCGGCCACCCTGGCCAGTTGCCGGTCCAGCGACCCGATCGACAGCCCGCATTCGTCGAACAGTCGTTCCGCGGCCAGATCCAGGCGGCCGATGTGGTTGTGATGGTCGTAGAAGAAGTCGCGCACATCCTCGTAGGGCGCGGGCATGCCGGCCGCGCCCGCCGGCGCCGCGACCCGCGCCGAGAACAGATCGAGCTGGTCGGTGGCGGTGCGCAACCGCCGGTGCATGGCCACCACCAGGCGCGCGATCTCCGGCTGCCGGGTGGCCAGCTCCTCGATCTCGGTCAGCGGCGCGCTCTCGCCGCCCGCCGCGTCGACGAGGACCTCGTGCAGATCCGACACCAGCCTGGCATCGGAATCGGCGGCGAAGAACTGCACATCGAGGTCGAAGGTGGAGTTCAGCTTGAGCAGGACCGGGATGGTGAGCGGGCGTTGGTCGCGCTCGAGCTGATTGAGATAGGAGGGCGAGAGGTCGAGCGCTTTCGCGAGCGCGGCCTGGGTCATGCGCCGCTCTTCGCGCAACCGTCGCAGCCGGGCCCCGGCGTACATCTTCCGCACGGCGAGCGATCGTACCCCCGGTTCTTCGCAAACATCGCAAAAACGCCGGTTGTTACCCACAAAAATCCACGCGTGCAAGATGTTTTGCGCTAGGCGTGCGCTGCGTAGCGTGCGAAGTATCGGTAGAGAACACCCACAGTGCGGAGGACGCATGAAGACCCACATCGTACGTGCCCGCGGAGCCGCGGAAGACTTCCCGCGGGCCGAGCATCTGGCCACCAAGATCGCCGAGGTCGCCACCGATCCGGTCGAGGTGACCGACGCGGTGCGGGAGATGATCGTCAACCGGATCATCGACAATGCCGCGGTGGCGGCGGCGTCACTGGTGCGCAGGCCGGTGGCCGCGGCCCGGGCGCAGGCCCTGGCGGCGGGCTGTCTGCCGCGGGCCGGACGTGCGGGAGCCACGGTGTTCGGGCTGCCGACGGAGCGAGTGGTATCGCCGGAGTGGGCGGCGTGGGCCAATGGCGTCGCGGTGCGCGAACTCGATTTCCACGACACCTTTCTGGCCGCCGAGTACTCCCATCCGGGCGACAACATTCCGCCGATTCTGGCCGTGGCCCAGCACACCGGCCGCAGCGGCGCCGAGCTGATCCGCGGGCTGGCTACCGGATACGAGATCCAGATGGATCTGGTGCGCGGTATCTGCCTGCACGAGCACAAGATCGACCATGTCGCCCATCTGGGACCGTCCGTCGCCGCCGGTCTCGGCACCCTGCTCGGCCTGGACGGCGAGACGATCTACCAGGCCATCGGCCAGGCGTTGCACACCACGACCGCCACCCGGCAATCCCGCAAGGGCGAGATCTCGAGTTGGAAGGCGTACGCGCCGGCCTTCGCCGGGAAGATGGGTATCGAAGCGGTCGATCGCGCGATGCGCGGGGAGGGTGCGCCGTCGCCGATCTGGGAGGGCGCCGACGGCGTGATCGCCTGGCTGCTCGGCGGGCCCGATGCCGAGTACGAGGTCCCGCTGCCCGGTCCCGGCGAGCCGAAACTCGCCATCCTGGACAGCTACACCAAGGAGCATTCGGCCGAGTACCAGAGCCAGGCGCCGATCGATCTTGCTCGCCGGATGCGTTCACGGATCGGCGATCTCGATCAAATCGCTTCGATCGTGCTGCACACCAGCCACCACACCCATGTCGTGATCGGCACCGGATCCGGCGATCCGCAGAAGTTCGATCCGCACGCCAGCCGGGAAACCCTCGACCACTCGGTGCCCTATATCTTCGCGGTCGCCTTGCAGGACGGCAGCTGGCATCACGAGCGCTCGTACGCGCCCGAACGGGCACAGCGGCCCGACACCATCGCGCTGTGGCGCAAGATCTCCACGGTCGAGGATCCGGAATGGACCCGGCGCTACCACTCCAGCGATCCTGGCGAGAAGGCCTTCGGCGCCAGGGCCGTGGTGACGTTGAAGAGTGGCGAGACCATCACCGATGAACTGGCCGTCGCCGACGCCCACCCGCTGGGGGCGCGGCCGTTCGCCCGTGAGCAGTACATCGAGAAGTTCACGATCCTGACCGAGGGCGTGCTGGATGACGCCGAACAGCGCCGCTTCCTCGACGTCGCGCAACGGGCACCCGAACTGGCCGCCGGCGAACTCGACCAGCTCACCTTCACCGTGTCCGAACAGGTGCTCGCCGCCGCACCCGCGATCCCCGAGGGCGTGTTCTGATGACGGGCCTGCTCGCGGCCGCCACCGGTGCGGCCGAGAAGCGGATCGCGTTGCGGGACGGGCTGGCCTCTGACCGGATTCTGCGGCTGCCTGGCGCGTTCAACCCGCTGGTGGCGAAGCTGATCCAGGAATTGGGGTTCGAGGGTGTCTATGTGTCGGGTGCGGTGGTTTCGGCCGAGCTGGGGCTGCCCGATATCGGGTTGACCACGCTGACGGAGGTGGCCGAGCGTGGCTGCCAGATCGCGCGCGTGACCGATCTGCCGGTGTTGATCGATGCCGACACCGGATTCGGTGAACCGATGAATGCCGCGCGCACCGTCACGCTGCTCGAAGACGCCGGGCTGGCGGCCTGCCATATCGAAGACCAGGTGAACCCGAAGCGTTGCGGGCATCTCGACGGCAAGGCTGTGGTCGACCGCGACGCGATGGTGCGCAGGCTGCGGGCCGCGGTCTCGGCGCGCCGGGATCCGAACTTCGTCATCTGCGCTCGCACCGACGCCAGGGCTGTCGAGGGGCTGGACGCGGCCATCGACCGGGCCAAAGCCTATGCCGACGCGGGCGCGGACCTGATCTTCACCGAGGCGCTGGCCGGCGAGAGCGAGTTCGCGAAATTCCGTGCGGCGGTGGATGTGCCGCTGCTGGCCAATATGACCGAATTCGGCAAATCGCAGCTGATCTCGGCGGGAACACTCGAGGCGATCGGCTTCGACGCCGTGATCTATCCGGTGACAACTCTGCGGCTGGCGATGTTCGCTGTCGAACACGGCCTGCGTGAAATTGACTCCGCCGGAACGCAAACCGGTCTGCTCGATGTCATGCAGCACCGATCGCGGCTATACGAACTGCTGGAGTACCAGCGCTACAACGACTTCGATTCCGGAATCTTCAATTTCACCGTGAGTGAGTGATCGATATGACCGAGATCAAGAAGGGCCTCGCCGGTGTGGTGGTGGATACCACCAGCATTTCGAAAGTGGTGCCCGAGACCAATTCGCTGACTTACCGCGGGTACGCCGTGCAGGATCTGGCGCGGCACTGCTGCTTCGAAGAGGTCGCCTATTTGCTGTGGTACGGCGAGCTGCCGAATGCCGGACAGCTGGAACTGTTGTGTCAGCGTGGACGGGCGCAGCGGCGCGCCGACCGGTCGCTGCTGTCGCTGGTGCAGAAGATGCCCGACAGCTGCCATCCGATGGATGTGGTGCGCACCGTGGTCAGCTATCTCGGGGCCGAGGATCCGGCCGACGACCTATCCGGAGCTCCCGATGCCAAGGTTTTGCTCGCGAAGGCGCTGCGGCTGACGGCGGTGCTACCCACCGTCGTCGCCGCCGACATGCGGCGCAGGCGCGGACTGGAACCCGTTGCGCCGCACTCACATCTGGGGTTCGCGGAGAACTTCCTGCACATGTGCTTCGGGACCGTGCCCGACCAGCGGATCGTGAAAGCCTTCGAAACCTCGCTCATCCTCTACGCCGAGCACAGCTTCAACGCCTCGACCTTCGCCGCGCGCGTGGTGACCTCCACCCGGTCCGATATCTACAGCGCGGTGACCGCCGCGATCGGTGCTCTGAAGGGCCCACTGCACGGCGGCGCCAACGAGGCCGTCATGCACGACATGCTCGCCATCGGCGCCCCCGAACGCGCCGCGTCCTGGTTGCGCACCAAGCTGGCGAACAAAGAGAAGGTGATGGGTTTCGGCCACCGCGTCTACAAGAACGGCGACTCCCGCGTCCCCACCATGAAAGCCGCCCTCGACGAGGTGAGCGCAGCAACCGGCGACCACCGCTGGCTGCGCATCTACACCGAACTCGAAAACGCCATGGCCGAAGCCACCGGCATCAAACCCAACCTGGATTTCCCCGCCGGCCCCACCTACCACCTGATGGGCTTCGACATAGCGATGTTCACCCCCATCTTCGTCCTGAGCCGCATCACCGGCTGGACCGCCCACATCGTCGAACAGGCGCAGTCGAACGCCTTGATTCGCCCGCTGTCGGAGTATGTGGGCGTCGACCAGCGTCAACTAGTCGTCGCGTGAGGCGTGCTTTCGCTAGCGATCCGCGAACAGCTCATCGGAGCTGTTCGCGGTCTTCGCGCGTTCTGTCCAGGCCTTGAGCTGGTCCAGATCTGTGCTGGCGGCGACACGGGCCCGAACGTCGGCGGGAATCGTGCCCCACCGAACTTCGAGGATCGTCAGCAGGGCATCGACTCGCGCCGCGACCGCCTCCGCGTGCGCTTCGGCCCGGCCTTCGGCCCGGCCTTCGGCCCGGCCTTCGGCCCGGCCTTCGGCCACGTACTTGCGGGCGAAGTCGCTCTGGTATTCGTACTTGGCGGCTACGGTCTTCATGTATTCCTCCAGACGGTGCCTGGCTGCCGGCGAAAGCAACGCGAGTACCAGGTCATAGTACATTTTGCCGACGTCGTCGGCAGCTTTGTCCAGGCCTGCGGCCAGGGATTCGAATACCGCGGCGGAGTTGGGGCCGTCCGCATGGGCGATGGCCGACAGTACCGCGCGTTCAGGCGCGGCTTTGGCGAACTCTGGATCAGTGACGGCTGGTATGACCTCGGGACCAAGAACCAGGGGTCGCAGGATCATGCCGGGATGCCCGAGATCTATGGGACGCCCGGACCAAGCCGCAACTCCACGGTCTGGACAGAACACCATCAAGTACGTGGGGCAGCGAAGACGGGCGCGCAGGGTGGCGAGGTACACCGGCCAGCTCCACTGGCGGCTGCGGTCCTTTCGTAGTTGGACCTCGACGATGATCCCGAGCACAGGGTCGCCTGCGGCGTCGGCGAATACCAGCGCCGTATCGCCGCGGAACTCGGCCGGCGAAACGTCGGTGAAGTCGCACGAGGAAGCGCGAGCGTGCCGGTAGTCGGGTAGGTCGATGTCGAAGACGTCGGCGAGTAGTCCGGCGGCCAGCTCCGGATCCGTGCGAAACATATCGACGAAGACCTCGTGCACCTGTGACGGCATGGCGGCGAAGCTACGGCAGGGCACTGACAGTTTCGCAACTTGTCGGCGTGTCGTACGGCGCGTCGAAAATTGTTGGTGGCGAAGGGAACCAAAGCCGTCGTCGGCCCGTCCAACCTGGCGAAACGATGAAACAGATGTGTGAGGAGGGGCAGGCGCATGGAGCGGAATCATGGATGCCGGGCGGTGTGGCGCGGGGTTGTGGCGCCCGATTCTCGGGAGCGACCGGTGTTGCGGGCCGGGCGTAGATGCCAGGGGTGCGTGGTCAAGCGCGGCCGACGGCGGGAAACGGGGGCGACAGGAGAGACGGAGGGCTGAGGGACGTGCCACAGGATGTGGCCGACCGGAGGCTGGGTCACGCTGTTGGGGCGTGGCCCAGCTTGTTCACTCGGTTTGGCCGATCACCGCAAGGCGCGCGCTGCGGCGACCAAATTGCGCAGTGATGCTTCTACCTCGGCAGGGCCACGGGTTTTCAATCCGCAATCGGGATTGACCCAGAGCCGTTCGGCGGGAACGGCTTTCAGTGCGGCGCGCAGCGACGAAGTGATCTCCTCGACGCTGGGCACGCGGGGCGAGTGGATGTCGTAGACGCCGGGCCCGACACCGAGATCGAAACCGGCGGCGTTCAGATCGTCGAGCACCTCCATGTGCGAGCGCGCCGCTTCGATCGAGGTCACGTCGGCGTCGAGGCCGGCGATCGCGTCGATCACCTCACCGAATTCCGAGTAGCACAGATGGGTGTGGATCTGGGTGGCGTCGGCGACGCCGGAAGTCGCCAAACGGAACGCATGCACCGACCAGTCCAAGTAGGCGGGCTGCTCGGCGGCCCGCAGCGGCAACAACTCTCGCAGCGCCGGCTCGTCCACCTGAATGATCCGGATGCCGGCGTGCTGTAGATCCACCGTCTCATCCCGGATGGCCAGCGCGACCTGCCGGGCCGAATCCGCCAGCGGCTGATCGTCACGGACGAACGACCACGCCAGGATGGTCACCGGACCGGTCAGCATGCCCTTGACCGGCTTATCGGTCAGCGACTGCGCGAAGGTGATCCATTCGACGGTCATCGGCGCGCGGCGCACCACATCGCCGAACAGGATCGGCGGACGCACACAGCGGGTGCCGTAGGACTGCACCCACCCCAGCTCGGTCGCGGCGAAACCGTCGAGCTGCTCGGCGAAGTACTGCACCATGTCGTTGCGTTCCGGCTCGCCGTGCACCAGCACATCGAGCTCCAGTTTCTCCTGCAACGCGATGACGTCGGCGATCTCGTCGCGCATCCGCTGCTCGTAATCGGCGCGGTCGATCTCACCGGAACGCAGTGCCGCGCGGGCCAACCGGATCGCCGAGGTCTGCGGATAGGAACCGATGGTGGTGGTGGGCAGCGGTGGCAGCTGGAGACGTTCGCGCTGCACCTGCCTGCGCTGTTCGGCCGGAGCGCGGCGGAGCGCGTCGGGGCCGAGAGCTGCCAGCCGGGCTCGCACCCGGCTGTTACGGATGCGCGGGTCGGCGGCACGGCTCGCCGAAGCCGCACGGGCGGCGGACAATTCATCGGCGATCGCGTCGGTGCCCGCGCTCAGGCCGGTGGCGAGCACCCGCACCTCGCCGACCTTTTCCGCACCGAAGGCCAGCCAGGAACGCAGCGCGTCGTCGAGCCCGGTCTCGACCGCGAGCGAATACGGCACATGCAGCAGCGAGCACGAGGTCGATACCGCCACCGACCTCGCGCAGCCGAGCAGAGTGCCGAGAGTGGTGAGCGCGGCGTCGAGGTCGGTGCGCCACACATTGCGTCCGTCGACAACACCGGCCACCAGCAGTTTGTTCGCCAGGGCCGGTACACCGGCCACCTCGTCGACCGCGGTGCCCGAGACCAGATCGACCGCGACACCCTCGACGTCGGTATCGGCCAGCGCCGCGAGCGCGGGGCCGGGGGTGCCGAAGTAGGTGGCCACCAGCACAGCCGGGCGATCACCGGAGGCGGTGAGCTCGGTGTAGACCCGCCGCACCACGGCCAGCTCGTCCTCGGTCAGATCGGTGACCAGCACCGGCTCATCGATCTGCACCCAGCCGGCGCCGGCTTCGGCAAGCAGGCGCAGCAGTTCGCGATACAGCGGCACCAGTTCGTCGATGCGTTCGAGCGCGGCCGGACCGGCCGACTTGGCCAGCTTCAAGAAGGTGACCGGCCCGATGATCACCGGCCGCGCGGGCACCCCGAGGTCGATCGCCTCGCGCAGCTGGTCCAGGACAGTCTCCGGGTGCAGGGTGAACGACGTCTGCGGCCCGATCTCCGGCACCAGGTAGTGATAGTTGGTGTCGAACCACTTCGTCATCTCCAGCGGTTCGACCGCGTCGGTACCGCGCGCGGCGGCGAAATAGCGGTCCAGCGGGTCCGCGATACCGGCCACCCGCGGCGGCAGCGCGCCCAGCAGCACGGCGGTATCGAGCATCTGGTCGTAATAGGAGAAGGTGCCGACCGGAATCGAATCCATTCCGGCGGCGCGTAATTCGGTGTACTGCGCGCGGCGCAGCTCGCGAGCTACTTCGTGCAGCCGCGCCGCGTCGATGCGCCCGGCCCAGTAGGACTCGATGGCGCGCTTGAGTTCCCGGCGTGGCCCCACCCGGGGAAGTCCGAGAACCGTTGCGGTGAACGGGTTGTGCGTATGAACAGTCACGGTGTTTCTCCAGTGCTGAAGTTCGACAGCAATCGCCGTTTCGGAAAACGCACGGCACCGATGAGACCCCGAACGACCCGGCAGACGGGTCGTATTGGCACCACTGGTGGCGAGCGCCCGGTCCACGAGGCGATGGCCGCCGGATACGGCGTATCCGGCACAACGGGCAGGTCTTCGGACTCGCGGGCACCGGCCGATACGGCCGACCTACTGGCCGTCGCTTCCCAGGCGGTGTGCCCAGTGCTGATGACGGCGGTCGTTCCCACTCACCGCTGCGGGACAGTCCCGGATTTCCACCGGGTTCCCTCTCACCCGCCAGGGGGCGGGCTTCGACGCCGGGGCGGACGTTCGGGGCTCCTTGTCGTCCTGCCGGCGAACCAGCTGCGGTGCCCACGATAGTCGGGGCGGCGCTCCGGTGGTGAGCCACCCGGGCCTGACTTAACCTAAACACTGGTCTTTCACACAACGGCAGGAGGAGGGGTTGTGCCGGCAACCGAACCTACGATGACCTCGGTCGTCATTCCCGCACACATCGTCACCGACGCCGATCGAAGCCATCTCGACGAGCAGCTGGCCGCGCTCGCCGAACAGGATCACGACGGCGAATTCGAGGTCGTCGTCGCCGACAATCGCAGCGCGCCCGGCCTGGAGGCTCACCTCGCGAACCACCCACTGCGCACGCGGCTGAACCTGCGCTGTGTCCCCGCCTCGGAAACGGTGGGCGCGGCCCACGCCCGCAATATCGGCGCCGAGCACGCCACCGGCGACGTCCTGCTGTTCTGCGACCACGACGACCGCGTGCATCCGGACTGGATGCGCCGCATGCTGTCCTTCCTCGACGAGGGCTACGACCTCGTCAGCTGCGCGGTCGAGGGCCACTCGCTCAATGCCGGCAACCGGCGGGGCATCGCGGAAGTGCCCGCACCGGACCAGTTCCAGCCGGCCGGAGTGTTCGCCCCGGTGATCGTCGGCTGCGCGATGGCGTGCCGGGCGAATGTCTACCGCAAGCTCGGCGGCATCGATGTCACCTACGCCGCCAACGAAGATCTCGCCTTCGGCTGGAAAGCCCACCGCGAAGGATTCCGCACCGGGTTCCTACCCGAAGCGCTGGTCGCCTACCGCTATCGCCGTGGCTTCGGCCCGGGATTGCGGCAGGGCCGCGCACGCGGCATCGGACTGGCCCGGCTCAACGCGGAGTTCCCGGACAACGGCCTGCCGCGGATCCACCTGCCCGAGGTGCTGATCCGTCTGGTGCGGCTCGCGTTCACGCGCGGACTGACCGGCGAGGAGCGTGGCCTGCTGATGGGCGTCGGGGTGGGCCAGCTGCGCGGTGGCCTGCGGCATCGCACCCTGCACTGGTGGTGACTCGCCAGTAGGTAACCCGCCGGTAGCTATGGCGTGGAGTTCACCGCACGATCCGCCGGGCCCCGCGGTGAGATATGACGGCCGGATGAACGCAACTTCGCAACCGTGCAAGGACCGGTTGTGAAGATTACTGCGAAGGGGACTTCCCTGTCGGCCCACGGTGCGGGGGCGGGTACCTTAGGTCAATGTTCTCGAAAGTCTTGGTTGCCAACCGCGGCGAAATCGCCATCCGCGCCTTCCGTGCGGCCTACGAACTCGGCATCGGGACCGTGGCTGTCTTCCCGCATGAGGACCGCAACTCGGTGCACCGCCTGAAGGCGGACGAGGCCTATCAGATCGGCGAGGAAGGCCACCCGGTCCGGGCATACCTGTCCATCGACGCCATCATCGAGGCGGCCAAGACAGCCGGGGCCGACGCCATCTACCCGGGGTACGGCTTCCTGTCCGAGAACCCCGACCTCGCGGCCGCCTGCGCGCGCGAGGGGATCACCTTCATCGGCCCCTCCGCGGAGGTGCTCGAGCTCGCCGGTAACAAGGCGCGCGCCATCGCGGCGGCCAAAGCCGCGGGGCTGCCGGTACTGAAATCGAGCGAACCGTCGGCAAACGTCGACGAGCTGCTGGCGGCAGCCGAATCAATGGAGTTCCCGGTCTTCGTCAAGGCCGTCGCCGGTGGCGGTGGCCGCGGTATGCGCCGGGTGGCCGCGCCCGCGCAGCTGCGTGAATCCATCGAAGCCGCCTCCCGCGAGGCCGAGTCGGCCTTCGGCGATCCGACCGTCTTCCTCGAGCAGGCGGTGGTGAATCCGCGCCACATCGAGGTGCAGATCCTGGCCGACACGCAGGGCAACGTCATGCACCTGTTCGAGCGCGACTGTTCGGTGCAGCGACGGCATCAGAAGGTGATCGAGCTGGCGCCCGCACCGAACCTCGATCCCGAACTGCGCGAACGCATCTGCGCCGACGCCGTGGCGTTCGCCCGCGAGATCGGCTACAGCTGCGCCGGCACCGTGGAGTTCCTGCTCGACGAGCGCGGCAAGCACGTCTTCATCGAGATGAACCCGCGCATCCAGGTCGAGCACACGGTGACCGAGGAGATCACCGATGTCGATCTGGTGCAGTCGCAGCTGCGCATCGCCGCCGGTGAATCGCTGGCCGATCTGGGCCTGAGCCAGGACACCGTCGCCATTCGCGGCGCGGCCATGCAGTGCCGGATCACCACCGAGGACCCGGCCAACGGCTTCCGCCCCGACACCGGCCGTATTACCGCCTACCGCACCCCGGGCGGCGCGGGCATCCGGCTGGACGGCGGCGCGAACCTGGGTGCCGAGATCGGCGCCTACTTCGACTCCATGCTGGTCAAGCTCACCTGCCGCGGCCGCGATTTCTCCACCGCGGTCGCGCGGTCCAGGCGCGCGCTGGCCGAGTTCCGCATCCGCGGCGTCACGACCAACATCCCGTTCCTGCTCGCGGTGCTCGACGACCCGGATTTCCGGGCGGGCAAGGTCACCACCTCGTTCATCGACGAACGGCCGCAGCTGCTGGATCTGCGTCGCTCCGCCGACCGCGGCACCAAGATCCTCGAATACCTGGCCGACGTCACCGTCAACAAGCCGCACGGTGAGCGCCCGACTGCGGTCTACCCGCACGACAAGCTGCCCGCCATCGACCTGTCGGTGCCGCCGCCGGACGGCTCGCGCCAGCGGCTGCTGACGCTGGGCCCCGAAGGTTTCGCGCGGGCGCTGCGCGAACAGGACGCGGTCGCGGTCACCGACACCACCTTCCGCGACGCGCACCAGTCCCTGCTGGCCACTCGGGTACGCACCGGCGGACTGCTCGCGGTCGCGGGCCACGTCGCCCGGCTGACCCCGGAGCTGCTGTCGATCGAGTGCTGGGGCGGCGCGACCTATGACGTCGCTTTGCGCTTCCTCTATGAGGACCCGTGGGAGCGGCTGGCGGCCTTGCGTGAGGCGGTGCCCAACATCTGCTTGCAGATGCTGCTGCGCGGCCGCAACACCGTCGGCTACACGCCGTATCCGGAGAAGGTGACCAGGGCGTTCGTCTCCGAGGCGACCGCCACCGGCATCGACATCTTCCGCATCTTCGACGCCCTCAACAACGTCGACCAGATGCGTCCGGCCATCGACGCGGTACGCGAAACCGGTACGGCGGTCGCCGAAGTCGCGATGAGCTACACCGGCGACCTGTCCAACCCGGACGAGAACATCTACACCCTCGACTACTACCTCAAGCTGGCCGAGCAGATCGTCGACGCGGGCGCCCACGTGCTCGCGATCAAGGACATGGCGGGCCTGCTGCGCGCGCCCGCCGCCGCGACCCTGGTCTCGGCGCTGCGCAGCAACTTCGACCTGCCGGTGCACGTGCACACCCACGACACCCCCGGTGGTCAGCTGGCCACCTATCTGGCGGCCTGGCAGGCCGGCGCCGACGCCGTCGACGGCGCCAGTGCCGCGATGGCGGGCACCACCAGCCAGCCCGCGCTGTCGGCGATCGTGGCGGCCGCGGCCAACAGCCCGCACGACACCGGCCTGAACCTGCAGAACGTCTGCGATCTGGAGCCGTACTGGGAGGCGCTGCGCAAGGTGTACGCGCCGTTCGAGTCCGGGCTGCCCGCCCCGACCGGCCGCGTCTACACCCACGAGATCCCCGGCGGTCAGCTGTCGAATCTGCGTCAGCAGGCGATCGCGCTGGGCCTCGGCGATCGTTTCGAAGAGGTCGAGGCGAAATACGCCGCCGCCGACCGGCTGCTGGGCCGGCTGGTGAAGGTGACGCCGTCGTCGAAGGTCGTCGGCGATCTGGCGCTGGCGCTGGTCGGCACCGGCGTCGACATCGAGGACTTCGCCGCCGACCCCGGCCGCTACGACATCCCGGATTCGGTGATCGGATTCCTGCGCGGTGAACTCGGCACTCCGGCCGGTGGCTGGCCCGAGCCGTTCCGCACCAAGGCGCTGGCCGGCCGCGGAAACGCCAAACCGGAAACCCCGCTCACCCCCGAGGACGAGGCCGGCCTGGCGGGCACCTCCGAGCAGCGGCGCGCCACCCTCAACCGGCTGCTGTTCCCCGGGCCCACCGCCGAATTCCTCGCCCACCGCGACAAATACGGCGACACCACCGGCCTGTCGGCCAACCAGTTCTTCTACGGCCTGCGCCGCGGCGAAGAACATCGCGTGCAGCTGGAGAAGGGCGTCACCCTGCTCATCGGCCTGGAGGCCATCTCCGAGCCCGACGAACGCGGTATGCGCACGGTCATGTGCATCCTCAACGGCCAGCTGCGGCCGGTGTCGGTGCGCGACCGCTCGGTGGCCAGCGAGATCCCGGCCGCGGAGAAGGCCGACAAGAACAACGCCGGCCATATCGCCGCGCCGTTCGCCGGTGTGGTGACCCTCGCGGTCGCCGAGGGCGACACCGTGGCAGCCGGCGACACCATCGGCACCATCGAAGCCATGAAGATGGAGGCCGCCATCACCGCGCCGCGCGCCGGCCTGGTCGGCCGCGTCGCCATCGGCAAGGTGCAGCAGGTAGAGGGTGGTGACCTGCTGATCGAGCTGGCCGTGCGCGAATCCGAATGACCCGCATCGTCGCCGGGACCGCGGGCGGGCGCCGCCTGCGCGTCCCGCCCGCGGGCACCCGGCCCACCTCGGACCGGGTGCGCGAGGCGTTGTTCAGCGCGATCGACGCCCGGCTGGACCTGGACGGCGCCCGGGTGCTGGACCTGTACGCCGGGTCCGGTGCGCTCGGGCTGGAAGCGCTCTCGCGTGGTGCGGCGCGGGCGCTGCTGATCGAATCCGATCGCAAGGCCGCCGCGGTGGTGCGTGGAAATATCGCCGATCTCGGACTGCCCGGTGCCGAGCTGCGGGTCGGGTCGGTGGCGAGCGTGCTCGCGCACACCGCGCCCGGTCCCTACGATCTGGTCTTCTCCGACCCGCCATACGACGTGCCCGTCGAGGACGTGATTGCCGATTTCACGGCACTGGCGGCCAACGGCTGGCTCGCCCCGATGGCGCTGGTGATCGTGGAGCGATCCATTCGCACACCCGAAATCGCCTGGCCCGCAGGCTATGCGCCGGTGAAGCTGCGCAAGTACGGGGAGACCAGAATCGAGCTCGCCGAGTTCGGTGCTAGCGTTTGACCATGGCTGCAGCACTGTGCCCAGGATCCTTCGACCCGGTCACCAACGGTCACCTCGACGTGTTCGCCCGCGCGGCCGCGCAGTTCGACGAGGTGGTCGTCACGGTCAACGTGAACCCCAAGAAACAGGGCATGTTCACTGTCGACGAGCGCATGGAACTGCTGCGCGAATCGGTCGCCCACCTGCCCAACGTGCGCGTCGCGTCGTGGCAGGGCCTGACGGTCGACTTCGCTAAGCAAGAGGGCATCACCGCGATCGTCAAGGGCCTGCGCGACGCGGGCGACTTCGGGTACGAACTCCAGATGGCCCAGATGAACCATAAGCTGGCCGGCGTCGACACCTTCTTCATCGCCACCAACCCGTCGCTGAGCTACCTGTCCAGCTCGCTGGTCAAGGAAGTCGCGACCTACGGCGGCGACGTCAGCGACATGCTGCCGCCCGCGGTGCACAAGCGGCTCATGGAACGGATCGCCGAACGCGCGAGCTGACCGCATTCACGGATTCGCCCCGGTCCACTCGCGTGCACCGGGGCGAATCTGTGGGACGTGTGAACTCAGAAGACCAAACCGCGTAGCGCCAGGAAGCGCAGTCCGCCGACCGCGGCGGTGATGCCGAGGACAGCGGCCGCCTGGAAGGTGCTGTCGAGGCCGGGCGCCCAGAAATCGAGCGCGGCCAGACCCGCGGTGGAGATGCCGAGCCCGGCCAGCGCGAGCCCGCCGCCTTCCCACTGGGCGGTGAACCAGCCGACACGATCGGCGGCGTGGAAGGTGAGCTGACGATGCAGTTCGTTGGCGATGATCGTGCTGACGACCGAGCCGACGACGTTGGCCACCAGCGGCCCGATGCCGAGCATCCCGAAGAACAGCAGCACGTAGGCGATATTGCTACAGCCGCCGACCAGGGCGAACCGGATGAGCTGGGGGAATGCCCGATCGCCGCGCAGGTATCCGAGCGCGCGGCCCAGCCGCCTGCTCGACGCTTCCCGCATATCCGGGTACGGCCCGGCCAGCGGCGTGAGAACGCGCGCGGTGGGCAGTGCCGGTCGCGGTAGTTCCAGGACGGTCATGGTCATTCCGATCGAACGTGAGCCAACAGGTAAGACAACTGCGAGGGTCTTCGCATTCCTTCCCGCCGGCGTGAACGCCAGGCTTCGTGTACGGCATGTTCAGTGTGTACTGAACAAACGAAACCTGTCAACGTCGATGTCGAGGTGTCCTGCTCGTCGGCCTGCTTCACTGCACGGTCGCAGGGTGTGCCTGCGGTCCGCTTATGAAGATCTTGTGGCTTCGGGAACGAATTTAGCACGAAGCGGAGGCCCTTACTCCACTTGATTTCTGTGGTCTGCGAGACACTGGCACGACACACCGGAAAGGGACTCGGCACAGGCCGTGGCGAAGGGCACACTGGGCGACGACGGAAGTTCGCCGTCGATCTGGAGAGCGGGGTAAGTGAGCATGTATCGCGTATTCGAAGCACTCGACGAGTTGGTCGCCATCGTCGAAGAGGCGCGCGGGATCCCTCCGACGCGCAACTGCATCGTGCCGCGCGGTGATGTGCTGGAACTGCTCGACGACGTCAGGGACGCCCTGCCCGGCGAACTCGACGACGCCCAGGACGTTCTCGATCACCGCGACAAGATCGTCACCGATGCCCGCAACGCCGCCGAAACGGCGGTGACCGGCGCCAACGAACAGGCCGCCGAGACCATCGAGAACGCGCGAGCCGAGGCCGACCGAATCCTCGCCGACGCGAAAGCGCACGCCGACCGCATGGTCGCCGAGGCTACCGCGCACGCCGATCATCTGGTCGACACCGCAGAGGCCGAGGCCGCCCGGGTGGTCGCCGACGGCAATGCCGAATACGAGGCCCTCACCGGACGGGCCCGCGCGGAGTCCGAGCGGATGATCGAGGCGGGCAAGGCCGCCTACGAGCGCTCGGTCGCCGAGGGCCAGGCCGAGCGGGATCGGCTGGTCGCGCAGACCGAAGTGGTGCGCGCCGCGCACGCCGAATCGGCGCGGCTCATCGACGCCGCGCAGGCCGATTCGGACCGGATGCGCGAGGAGTGCGATCACTACGTCGACTCCAAGCTCGCCGAATTCGAGGAGACCCTCAACGGCACGCTGCGCATCGTCGGCCGCGGCCGTCAGCAGCTGCGTACCGGGATGGGCATGCCCGACTACGCCTCCGACTACCGCCGCTGAGCCCCGCGACACATTCGACGGAGCGGGCCGCGGTTCCGCACGGTGCGCTGATCGGCTCGACTTTGGCCTGATGCATGCCGTCGCGTATTGTGGAGTGGTTGCCCATTCCCCCTGATCGTGAAGGTGAATTCGTTATGCCCGCCGGTTCCGGTTCCGCCTCGCGTTCGCGTACCGGCTCACACCCGGTGTCCGACGCGGGTTTCGTGCTCGACATCCGTAATCTCGGCCGTGGCGCCGGGTCGATGCGCGAGCTGCGCCGCACGGTGACCACGACCGATCGTCTCGGACTCGACCTGATCGCCGTCCCCGTCGGCACCGAAGTCGAGCTCGATCTGCGCTTGCAGTCGGTCTCCGAGGGTGTGCTGATCACCGGAACGGTGTCGGCGTCGCTGGTCGGCGAATGCTCGCGCTGCCTCGAATCGTTCGACGACGAGATCGCGCTGTCGCTGACCGAGCTGTTCGCCTACCCCGACAGCACCACCGAGCAGACCACCTCCGAGGACGAGGTGTACCGGATGGCCGACGATCTCATCGACCTCGAGCCCGTTATCGTCGACGCCCTCGGCGTCGAGCTCCCGCTGCAACCGCTGTGCACGCCCGACTGCGCCGGACTGTGCCCGGAATGCGGCGTGCGGATGGCGATTGCGGGTTCTGATCATGGGCATGAGATACTTGACCCTCGCTGGGCCGGGCTGGCGAAGTTCGCCGCCGATTCACCCAGCACCGGCAGCCCCGATGAGGGTGCCGCCACCCCAGACCGTTCCGCCGAACAGGCAGACACTGCCGACCGGGCAGAGACACAGACAGAGGAGAAGTAGTCGTGGCCGTTCCCAAGCGCCGGATGTCCCGTTCCAACACCAGGTCGCGGCGCAGCCAGTGGAAGGCTGTCGCGCCTACCCTCGTCACCTGCCCGAACCGGGCCTGCGGCGAGAAGACCCTGCCGCACATCGCCTGCCCGTCCTGCGGCACCTACAAGGGCCGCCAGGTCACCTCTGCGGTCTGAGCACCAGATCAGCCGTGACCGCCGGTAAGGACGAACTCGGCCCCTCCGGTGACCACGCGAGCCTGCTCGCCGCACTCGGTGTCGAGATACGGCCGGAGCTGCTGACGCTCGCGCTCACCCACCGCTCGTACGCGTACGAGAACGGTGGACTCCCGACCAACGAGCGCCTGGAATTCCTGGGCGACTCGGTGCTCGGGCTGAGCATCACCGAACGGCTCTACCACGAGCACCCGGACAAATCCGAGGGCGAGCTCGCCAAGCTGCGCGCCAGCGTGGTCAATATGCACGCGCTCGCCGAGGTCGCCCGCGGTCTCGGCGAGGGCGGGCTCGGCGCGCACCTGCTGCTCGGCAAGGGTGAAGAACTCACCGGCGGCCGGGACAAGCCGAGCATCCTCGCCGACGGCATGGAGTCACTGCTGGGTGCCGTGCATCTCGAGCACGGCATCGAGGTCGCCCGCGGCGTGGTGCTGCGGCTGTTCGCCGACCTGCTCGAGCGTGGCCCCCGGATGGGTGCCGGGCTCGACTGGAAGACCAGCCTGCAGGAGCTCACCGCCGAACGCGGTCTCGGCGTGCCCAGCTACGAGATCACCTCGACCGGGCCCGACCACGACAAGGAATTCACCGCGACCACGGTGATCGGCGGTCAGGCCTACGGTCAGGGCGTCGGCCGATCCAAGAAGGAAGCCGAGCAGAAGGCCGCGGGAGCCGCCTACCAGGCGCTCACCGCAGAATCCTGACGTGCCCGAACTCCCCGAAGTCGAGGTCGTGCGGCGTGGGCTGGCCGGCCATGTGGCCGGCCATGTCATCGACGCGGTGGCCGTCAGCCATCCGCGCTCGGTCCGCCGTCATCTCGAAGGCGCCGCCGACCTCGCCGCACGACTGTCCGGCCTGCGCGTCACCGCCGCCGAACGGCGCGGCAAATACCTGTGGCTGACCTTCGACGACCCCGACCTCGCGCTGGTGGTCCATCTCGGGATGAGCGGCCAGATGCTGATCCGCCCGGCCGACGCGCCGGTGGAAAAGCACGCCCACATCCGCGCCACCCTCGATAACGGCTCCGAGCTGCGTTTCGTCGACCAGCGCACCTTCGGCGGCTGGGCACTGGCCGATCTGGTGGAGGTGGACGGCACCCGCATCCCCGAACCGGTCGCCCATATCGCCCGCGATCCGCTGGATCCGCGCTTCGATGCCGAGGCGGTGGTGGCCGCGATCCGGGCCAAGCGCACCGAGATCAAACGGGTGCTGCTCGACCAGACGGTCATCTCCGGCGTCGGCAACATCTACGCCGACGAGGCGCTGTGGCGGGCGAAGATCCACGGCTGCCGCCTCGCCACCGGGCTCACCAGACCGGTGCTGCGTACGCTGCTCACCGAGGCCGCGGCCGTCATGCGTGATGCTCTCGCGGCCGGCGGTACCTCGTTCGACGCGCTGTATGTCGACGTCAACGGCGATTCCGGCTACTTCGAGCGCTCCCTGGCCGTCTACGGCCGCGCCGACCGGCCGTGTCCACGCTGCGGTGCGCCGATCGTGCGGGAGAAGTTCATGAACCGCTCCTCGTATTCGTGTCCGCGATGCCAGCCGAAGCCTCGCCGCGGCACCCGATAGCGAGCTACCGTTTCTGCATACGGCTCTACCGAGACACCGGCCGTGCAGGAAGGACACATGCGCAAGCTCACCTACTACGTCGCATCCACCATCGACGGGTTCATCGCCACCGAGGACGGGTCGGTCGACTTCTTCCCGGTCGGCGGCGACCACGGCCCGGCGATCACGGCGCAGTACCCCGAGACGCTGCCGACCAAAGTGCGCGAGGCGCTCGGGATCGATAAGCGCAACGCCAACTTCGATACGGTGCTGATGGGCCGCAAGACCCACGATTTCGGGGTGCGCACCGGCACCTCCAGCCCGTACGCGCATCTGCGTCAGTTCGTGGTCTCCACGACCATGACCGAAAGCCCGGACCCGGCCGTCGAGCTGATCTCGGCCGACCCGCTGGCCAGGGTGCGCGAACTCAAACGCGACAAGGGGCTCGGCATCTGGCTGTGCGGCGGCGGCGAACTGGCCCAGGTGCTGCTGCCGGAGATCGACCAGATCTTCCTCAAGCTCTATCCGATCGTGCTCGGCCGCGGCCGCTCGCTCTTCGGCGATGGCCCCAAGCTGCCCGAGCCGACCCGGTTCCGGGTCATCACCAGCCAGGTCTTCGAGGACGGGGTGGCCTTCGTGAAGTACGCCAGGATCCGATAGGCCGGGGTGGACGGCGATCCGACCGGAACACCGGACCCGGCTACAGTGCCGGGGCCGGTGGCGGCACTGCGCGAGATCGGATTCTGGCTCGAGCGGGAGCGGGCGAAGACGCATCGGGTGCAGGCCTACCGACGGGCCGCCGATATCGTCGACGGGCTCAGCGAGGACGAACGCGCCGCCAGGCAGGCGGCGGGCAGCTGGCAGGAGCTGGCGGGGATCGGGCCGAAGACCGCCGCCGTCATCGAGCAGGCGTATTCCGGTGTGGTGCCGCGGTATCTGACCGAGCTGCGCGCCGCCGCCGAACCGATCGGCATCGAAGGCAGGTCGTTGCGGCGGCTGCTGCGCGGTGACCTGCACACCCACTCCGACTGGTCCGACGGCGGCAGCCCGATCGCGGAGATGATGCGCACCGCGGCCGCGCTGGGCCACGAATACTGTGCGCTGACCGATCATTCGCCGCGACTGACCGTGGCCAACGGGCTCTCGGCAGAGCGGCTGCGGCGTCAGCTCGACGTGGTCGCGGAGCTGAATGCCGAACTCGCGCCGTTTCGCATCCTCACCGGCATCGAGGTCGACATCCTCGACGACGGCAGCCTCGATCAGGACCCCGACCTGCTCAAGGAGCTGGATATCGTGGTGGCCAGCGTGCATTCGCGGCTGCGCGACGACCGCGAGACCATGACCAAGCGGATGGTCTACGCGGTGGCCAATCCGCTGGTCGATGTGCTCGGGCACTGCACAGGGCGGCTGGTGCTCGGTGGGCGCGGCACCCGGCCGGAATCGGATTTCGACGCCGAGCTGGTCTTCGAGGCGTGCCGGCGCTTCGGCACCGCGGTCGAGATCAACAGCAGGCCCGAACGGCAGGACCCGCCGAGCCGGTTGATGCGGCTCGCGGTCGAGATCGGTTGTGAATTCGCCGTCGACACCGATGCGCACGCTCCCGGCCAACTGGATTGGCAAGGCTATGGTTGTGCCCGCGCCGTCGCCAACGAAGTGCCGCCCGAACGTGTCATCAATACCCGTCCGGTGGACGAATTGCTGGCCTGGACGCGACAATCCGGGGCTTGATCGCGCGCGGAGTTTGATTAACTGTTGGCGAACAATCCGGCCGACGCTGGTGAATTGCGCCGGGCGTGGCCGAAAATGATTGCCACGCATTTTCGTTGGGGAGGGACATCCAGTGGGCGGCTTTCCGCTAGAGATCGTGCTCGCGCTCATCGGTATCGCGGTGCCGGTCGGGGCCTTCCTGTGGGAGTTCGTCTTCGTCGGGCGTAAACAGCTCGGCTACCGGGTGCAGATGGATACACCGGTCACCGGTGAGATCGAATCGGTGTTTCCCGGTGTGCTGCCGCAGCTGCGGCCGCAGGCCGACGGGGCCAGCCCCGATCTGAAGGACCTGTCGGTGGTCCTGATGCGGATCGAGAACAGCGGCGCCACCTCGCTCGACAGCGCCGACTACGGCGTCCCCGACAACGGCCGCGCCGGGCTGCACCTGCGGTTCCCGCAGCGGCGGGTGATCGGTATGGCCGTCACCGAACTCAGCGATCCCGCGCTCGGCGATCTGCTCGAACCCGACTCTGGCATCGCGGTGCGGGAGACCTCCGACAATGTCGGGATCATCGACCTGCCCCGGGTGCCCCTGAATCGGGCCGACCATTACAAGATCCTGGCCATCCTGCAACGGTCGGCGGGTACGGGGGAGTATCCGCCGCCGCGGTTGCAAGGCATGATCAAGGGCGGCCGGGTCACCGAAACCCGCAGCCAGACCGGTATTCCGTTGTTCATGATCGCGCTCATCGCGTTTCTGGTGGTGGTGATCGTCGCGCAATTCATCGTCGCGGCGGTCGAGCGCGGGAAGGCGCCGCTCGGATGCGCCGACGGGAAGCTGACCGTGGTCGGGTCGACAGCCTTCGAAGAGGTGATACGGCAGGCGGCCGACGTCTACAAGCACAGCTGCCGCGGCGCCCGATTCGAATTCGCCTTCGAGGGCAGCGAGCCGGGCATGAACCGGCTGGAATCCGAGGGTAACGACAATCCCGCACTGCTCGCCATCGCCGACGGTCCGATGGGTGTGGACTATCCGGAGCTGGTGGAGCGGCCGCTGGCCCTGTCGCTGTTCAGCGTCATCGTGCACCCCGGAACGAAAATCCGGCACCTGACCGTCGAGCAGATCCGCGATCTGTACGCCGGGCGGGTGCAGAACTGGAGCCAGTTGGGCGGCGCGGATCTGCCGGTGCGGCTGATCAACCGGCATCCGGGGTCCGGTACGCGCCGCACCTTCGAGGCCAGGCTGCTCGATGGTGAGCAGCCGCCCGCGCGCGATGCCACCTGCCGGGAGATCCGCCGCGAGCCGGGACCGGGCCGCTGCGATGTGGCCGTCACCAAGGACATGCTGGCCGCGGTGGCCGAGACACCCGGCGCGATCGGCTACGCCGAGCACGCCGACGCCGCCGAATCCACGCAGGTCGCGACGGTGACCATCAACGGTCAGCGGGCCACAAGGGAAGCGGCCGCCAACCGCATCTATCCGTTCTGGGGCATCGAGTACGCCTACAGCTACGGCGATTTCGCGCCCGGCTCGCTGGGTGCGAGCTTCCTGCGGTTCCTCACCGAGGCCGGTGGGGAAGACGTGATCCGGGCCGCCGGGAACATGCCGTGCCGGGATCTGGCCTACCCGTCGATGTGCCGTCCGTTCCCATGAGTTCGGTGGCCGAACCTGTCGGTGGGTTCGGCCATAATCGACGACCATGCGGGAGTTGTCGTTACGTGAGTTGAATCGGACGTTGCTGGTGCGCCAGCGGCTGGCCGAACGTGTCGACGACGCGCCGCTCGAGGTGATCCGGCATCTGGTGGCGGTACAGGGGCAGGATCCGAACTGGCCTTATGTGGGGCTGTGGGCGCGGGTGAACGGGTTCCGGCATGCCGATCTCGAAGAACTGCTGCGGGCACAGAAGGTGGTGCGTTCCACTCTGATCCGCCGCACCATGCATCTGGCCACCGCCGAGGACTACCGGTGGCTGCGCCCGACCCTCCAGCCGTGGGTCGATTCGCTGCTGAAAGCGGCCTACTACCGCGACGAGATCGAGGGCGTCGACCTCACCGCGCTCGCCGCGCACGGCAGGCGCCTGCTCACCGGCCGGATGCTCGCGCGCGGTGAACTGGGCAAGATGCTCGCCGAGCACTTCCCCGACCGGCACACCCGCCGCCTCGCCGACACCGTCGAGGTGCTGGTGCCGCTGGCGCACAGTGCCGATACGGCGGCGTGGGGGCGCTGGCGCAATCGCTACGTCACCGTGGGGCTCGCCGAGGAATGGATCGGCGCACCGCTGGCCGAGGCCGATCTCGACACCCTCGTGCTGCGCTATCTCGCCGGCTTCGGGCCCGCCACGGTCGCCGATATCCAAGCCTGGTCCGGCACCACCCGCCTCGCCGCCGTGATCGCCCGGCTGCGCCCGCAGCTGCGGGTCTTCCGTGACGAGGAGGGCCGCGAACTCTTCGACGTCCCGGACGCGCCCATCGCCGCGGGCGAGCTCCCCGTCCCGGTGCGCTTCCTGCCCGCCTTCGACAACGCGCTGCTCGGCCACAAGGACCGTCGCCGCGTGATCTCCGAACCGGACCGGCAACGCACCGCCAAGGAAGCGTCCGCCGGGATACCGGCGTATCTGGTCGACGGATTCGTGCACGGACGGTGGCTGCTGGACGGCACCACGATCCGGATCCTGCCGTGGCATCCACTCACGGCCGCCATCGAGCAGGCGGTGCTTGACGAGGCCGCGGCGCTGGTTGCGTTCATCCTGCCGGGGGAGGAGGGCGAGATCGTCATCGACCGGTCCGAGCTGAACGGCTCGTGAGCCTCGGCAGGTGAGCGCCG
Organism: Nocardia cyriacigeorgica; assembly: GCF_005863245.1. Classification (GTDB taxonomy): domain Bacteria; phylum Actinomycetota; class Actinomycetes; order Mycobacteriales; family Mycobacteriaceae; genus Nocardia; species Nocardia cyriacigeorgica_C. The sequence goes on from NZ_VBUT01000003.1 coordinate 273,919, forward strand.
CCCGCCCGGACGAACCGGGCGGGCGGCGCAGTGGTCGGTATCGCCGGACGGCCACCGGCGGGTGCCGATCAGGTCCGGAACGGATAGGTGCGGTCCAGGTCCAGGTTGAGTTCGACGACGTTCACTCGCGGTTCGCCCAGGAAGCCGAGGGTCCGGCCGTCGGTGTGGGTCTCGACCAGCGTGCGCACCTGGTCCTCGGTGATGTGCCGGGCGGCGGCGATCCGGCGGATCTGGATCGCGGCGTAAGCGGGGGAGATGTGCGGGTCCAGGCCGCTGCCGCTCGCTGTCACCGCGTCCGCGGGGACGGCGGGGGCCTCGGGTGCGTCACCTCGGATCGGGACGATGCGGCCGGTGGAGTAATCGGCGCCGGGTTCGGCACATTCGACCGGGACACCCAGGTAGCTGCTGACGAACGGCTCGACTGGGCACAGCTCGTTCACACTGACCACCCGCACCGGTGCGCTCACCTCACCGGTGCCGTCGCGCGGCCCGATCACCGAGAGCACCGCGCCTACCCCGTCTTTCGTGCAGAACGGGCGGGAACCGTCGACCCCCTCACGGTCGGCGATCTCCTTGCTGCGGGTGCAGACGGTGGTGAGCAGGCTGGTGCGGTCGGCGGTGTCCACGATGTCCTCGGGGCCGAGGTTGCTCGCGGAGGTCGACAGGGGGTCGTAGCCGTCGCCCGCGGCGGACGGGCGGGACTGGAAATACTGCGGCAGCGCATGGCCGTCGGCGTCGGTGAACGCTTGGCCGATCAGGCTGGAGCCGACCAGTTTTCCGTCGGCGTGCAGCAGGGAACCCTCGGCTTTGTCGTTCAATCCGGGCAACTGGCCCGCCGCGAAGACCGCGAGTGGATAGGCGATTCCGGTGATGGCGGTCAGCATGAGCAGCGCCCGTACCGCGGCCAGGTGCTGGCGGATCCAGGTGGATTTCCGCATCGAGAACACAGACATATCAGGACATCCCGGGGAAGAGGTGGACCACGAGGTCGATGAGTTTGATGCCGGCGAACGGCGCTATGATGCCGCCGAGGCCGTAGACCAGCAGGTTGCGGCTCAGCAGCGCCGAAGCGTTGCTCGGCCGGTACTTCACCCCGCGCAGGGCCAGCGGAATCAACGCCACGATCACCAGGGCGTTGAAGATGACCGCCGACAGGATCGCCGACTGCGGGCTCGCCAGCCGCATGACATTCAGCGCGTCCAGGCCGGGGAACAGCGAGACGAACAGCGCCGGGATGATCGCGAAGTACTTGGCGATGTCGTTGGAGATGGAGAAGGTCGTCAGCGCGCCGCGGGTGATGAGCAGCTGTTTGCCGATCTCCACGATCTCGATCAGCTTGGTCGGATCCGAATCCAGATCGACCATATTGCCGGCCTCCTTGGCGGCCGAGGTGCCGGTGTTCATGGCGACACCCACGTCGGCCTGCGCCAGCGCCGGTGCGTCATTGGTGCCGTCACCGGTCATGGCCACCAGACGGCCGCCGTCCTGCTCCTTTTTGATCAGCTCCAGTTTGTCTTCCGGGGTGGCCTCGGCCAGGAAATCGTCCACGCCGGCTTCGTCGGCGATGGCCTTGGCGGTGAGCGGATTGTCGCCGGTGATCATCACGGTGCGGATGCCCATCCGGCGCATCTCGTCGAACCGTTCCCGCATGCCGTGCTTGACGACGTCCTTGAGGTGGATCACGCCGAGCAACTCGGCCTGCCCGTCGACGAGCTCGCCCACCACCAGCGGTGTGCCACCGGAGGCGGAGATGCCGTCGACGATCGCGCCGACCTCGTCGGGTACCGAACCACCATGGCCGCGAACCCATTCGGTCACCGCCGACGCCGCGCCCTTGCGCAGACTGCGTCCGTCGGCCAGATCCACGCCCGACATGCGGGTCTGCGCGGTGAACTCCACCCAGCTCGCCCCGGTCAGCTCGCCGGGGGTGCGCTCGCGTTTGCCGTAGGCCTGTTTGGCGAAGACGACGATGGAGCGGCCCTCGGGCGTCTCGTCGGCCAGGCTGGACAGTTGCGCCGCGTCGGCGAGCGCGTCGGCGGAGATGCCCGGCATGGCCACGAAGTCCGCGGCCTGTCGATTGCCGAGGGTGATGGTGCCGGTCTTGTCGAGCAGCAGCGTGTTCACATCACCGGCCGCCTCGACCGCGCGGCCGGACATGGCCAGCACATTGCGTTGCACCAGCCGGTCCATGCCCGCGATGCCGATGGCCGACAGCAGCGCGCCGATGGTGGTGGGGATCAGGCAGACCAGCAGCGACACCAGCACGATCCCGGTGATCCCGTGCGCGTCCAGCGCGGCACTGTCGGGTACGCCGGGATTGTTCGACTTGGCGAAGATCGCCATCGGCTGCAAGGTCACCACCCCGAACACGAAGATGATCGTCAGCGCGGCGAGCAGGATGTTCAGCGCGATCTCATTCGGCGTCTTCTGCCTGCTCGCACCCTCGACCAGCGCGATCATCTTGTCGATGAAGCTGGCACCCGGTTCCTGGGTGATCTCGACGACGATGCGATCGGAGAGCACGGTGGTGCCGCCGGTGACCGCCGAACGATCGCCGCCGGATTCCCGGATGACGGGCGCGGATTCACCGGTGATGGCCGATTCGTCGACCGAGGCGATGCCCTCGACCACGTCACCGTCGCCGGGGATCACCTCGCCCGCCTCGACCACCACGTAATCGCCGCGTCGCAGCTGGGGTGCGGCGACCCGCTCCTCGGTGACCCGCGCGCCGGGCGCCCAGCCGGGCAGCCTGCGGGCGACGGTATCGGTCTTGGCCTTGCGCAGGGTGTCGGCCTGTGCCTTGCCGCGGCCCTCGGCGACGGCCTCGGCGAGATTGGCGAACAGCACGGTCAGCCACAACCACACCACGATCGCCCAGCCGAAGAAGCTCGGATCGGCGAGCGCGAGCACTGTCGACCAGACCGCGCCCACCTCGACGATGAGCATGACCGGATTGCGCCACAGCGTGCGCGGATCGAGCTTGCGCAGCGCCTCGGGCAGCGAGGCCAGCAGCAACGCCGGGTCCAGCACCCCGCGCGGCACCGCGCGTTTGGCGGTCGGCGCCGGGGCGGGGCCGGGTGTTTCGGTGACAGAGGTGGTCATCAGTGGATTCCTTCGGCGAGCGGCCCGAGCGCCAGCGCGGGCAGGAAGGTGAGCGCGACCAGGATCACCGTCACCCCGACGACCATCCCGACGAACTGCGGGCGGTGGGTCGGCAGCGTGCCGATCGAGGCGGGGGTGCTGCCCTGGCGGGCCAGTGAACCGGCGAGCGCGAGAACGAGAATGATCGGCAGGAACCGGCCGAACAGCATGGCCAGACCGAGCGCGGTGTTGTACCACTCGGTGTTGCCGGTGAGCCCGGCGAAGGCGGAGCCGTTGTTGTTGGCGGCGGAGGTGAAGGCGTAGAGCACTTCCGAGAAGCCGTGCGGGCCGGAGTTGAGCATGCTCGCTCGTTGTCCGGGCATCGCCATCGCGACCGCCGTGCCTACCAGCACGATCAGCGGACTGACCAGGAAATACGCTGCGGCCAGCTTGATTTCGCGTGGCGTGATCTTCTTGCCGAGGTATTCCGGTGTGCGCCCGACCATCAGGCCCGCGACGAACACGGTGATCACCGCCAGGATGAGCATGCCGTACAGGCCCGCGCCCACACCGCCGGGCGCGACCTCGCCGAGCTGCATGTTGAACATGGTCATCAGGCCGCCGAGGCTGGTGTAGGAATCGTGGAAGGAATTCACCGCGCCGGTCGAGGTCAACGTGGTCGAGGCCGCGAAGGTGGCCGAATGCGCCACGCCGAAGCGCTGTTCCACGCCCTCCATCGACGCGCCGATCGCGGTCGGGACGGTGCCATGGTGCTGGAGCTGGAACAGGTTGGTCAGCGTCACGCTCGCGAGCGCGATCGTGCCCATCACCGCCACGATCGCGTAACCCTGCTTGCGGCTGCCGACCATGCGCCCGAAGGTGCGCGGCAGCGAGAAGCTGATCACCAGGATCAGGAAGATCTCCAGCCAGTTGGTCCAGGTCGCCGGATTCTCGAACGGATGCGAGGAATTGGCGTTGTAGAAGCCGCCGCCGTTGGTGCCCAGTTCCTTGATGACCTCCTGGCTGGCCACGGGCCCACCGGGAATGGTCTGCTCGCCGCCGACGACGGTCTGCGCGAGCTGATCGTGCAGGTGAAAGTTCTGGATCGCACCGCCGGCGATCAACACGATCGCCGCGACGAACGCGATCGGCAGCAGGATGCGCAGGGTCCCGCGCACCAGATCGACCCAGAAATTGCCCAGATCACCGGTGTGCCTGCGGGCGAAACCGCGCACCAGCGCCACCGCCACCGCCATGCCGACGGCCGCGGAGACGAAGTTCTGCACCGCCAGGCCCGCCATCTGCACCAGATGGCCCTGGGTGGATTCACCGGAGTAGTTCTGCCAGTTGGTATTGGTGACGAAGCTGACCGCGGTGTTCCAGGCCAGCGCCGGTGTCATCTCGGTGCCCGGATCGTTCAGATGCCACGGCAGCACACCCTGGACCAGCTGGAATCCGAACAGCAGCAGCACGCCGACCGCGGAGAACGCGAGCACACTGCGCGCGTACACCGGCCAGGTCTGCTCGACCTCCGGCTGCACACCGATCAGGCGATACACCATCCGCTCGACCCGCGAATGCCTGGTGCCGTTGTAGACGCGATACATGAAATCGCCGAACGGCACGTGCACCAGGGCCAGCGCGACGATCAGGGAGACGACGAACACGATCCCCGCGGTAGTGGTACTCACTAGAACCTCTCCGGGAACAGCAGCGCGGCCACCATGAACCCGGCCACCGCGACAGCGAGCACCAGGCCGACGAGATTGGCGATCACAGCCGCTCCACCCCGCGCTGGATCAGGCCGAGAATCGCGAACAACGCGATCGTCAGCACGGCGTACACCACCACAGACATCAGTTCCAACCTCCTTCGCGCTTCGTCAGGTGAAGCGCGCCGGAGATCGAGTCAAGCGCCCAGAAGGGCAGTCGAGGCCTTTCCTTACGACTTCTTGGCGCCGCCGGGCGCGGCATTTGCGTTTCGTTGACACCTCATCCGGTCATCCGGAAGGAAGCTGTCAAAGACGACGGCCAGGCCGTAAGGAGACCGTAAAGACGCGGCTCGCGCCCGAAACGCGCGGTAGAAGTGGGACGCCGGCCAGTCGGAATCCCGCACGCGACCGGTGCACAGGTTGTGGAAGGAGCTCCTCGTGTCGGCTGTGACCCTTGTGGTCGTTTTCGGCTTCCTCTGTTGCGCGCTGATCCTTCGCATGATCAGCCTGCGACAGGAACGCCGCCACCTGCGGGTGCTGCCCGTGCGCCCCGCCCGAGCAGCGCAGGCGCGACGCGCGATGATGGACGAGTGAAGCGCGGGCATCTGCGGATCTACCTGGGCGCCGCGCCGGGAGTCGGCAAGACCTACGCCATGCTCGGCGAAGCGCACCGGCGGCTCGAACGCGGCCGCGATGTGGTGGCCGCCGTCGTCGAAACGCATGGCCGCGCCAAGACCGCCGCCCTGCTGGACGGCATCGAGCGGATTCCGCCGAAGATCATCGAATACCGCGGCACGGCATTCCAGGAACTCGACGTCGCGGCGGTGCTGCGCCGCGCACCCGCGGTGGTGCTGGTCGACGAACTCGCCCACACCAACGCGCCGGGCAGCAAGAACGAAAAACGCTGGCAGGACATCGAGGAACTGCTCGACGCCGGCATCGACGTGATCTCCACGGTCAATGTGCAGCACCTGGAAAGTCTCAACGACGTGGTCGAGCAGATCACCGGCATCCAGCAGCGCGAAACCGTGCCGGACGCGGTGGTGCGCGGCGCCGAACAGGTCGAACTGGTCGACATCACCCCGGAGGCGCTGCGGCGCAGGATGTCGCACGGCAACGTCTACGCCGCCGAGAAGGTCGACGCCGCGCTGCGCAACTACTTCCGGCCCGGCAACCTCACCGCCCTGCGGGAACTGGCCCTGCTGTGGCTGGCCGACCAGGTCGACGCGGCGCTGGCGAAATACCGGGCCGATCACCGGATCACCGAATTGTGGGAGGCCCGCGAACGGGTGGTGGTCGCGGTGACCGGCGGCCCGGAATCGGAGACGATCGTGCGCCGGGCCAGCCGCATCGCGACCAAGTCCAGCGCCGATCTGGTCGTGGTGCATGTGGTGCGCGGTGACGGCCTGGCCGGGGTGTCCACCGCGCGGCTGGCCCGATTGCGCGAACTCGCCGCCAGCCTTGACGCGTCACTGCACACCGTGACCGGGGAGGACGTGCCCGCGGCGCTGCTGGAATTCGCCCGCGAGGTCAATGCCACCCAGCTCGTGCTCGGCACCTCACGGCGTTCCCGCTGGGCGCGCATCTTCGACGAGGGCATCGGCTCCGCGGTGGTGCAGCAGTCCGGCAAGATCGACGTCCACATGGTCACCCACGAGGAAGCCAACCGCGGACTGCGCAGGTCCTGGGCGATACTGCGGCGCCCGGTCTGGGCCTGGCTCGCGGCGCTGGTCGTGCCGGTGCTGGTGTGCGCGATCGGTGCCTGGTTCCTCGACGGCGCGCTCGAGTTGGGCGGGCTCAGCGCGATGTTCTTCGTCGCGGTGGTGCTGGTGTCGCTGCTGGGTGGCGTGTTGCCCGCGGCGATGTCGGCGTTGCTGTCGGGTGTGCTGCTGAACTGGTTTTTCGTCGAGCCGCGCTACAGCCTCACCGTCAACGAACCCGACAGTATTTTCACCATCGCGGTACTGCTCATCGTCGCGGTGGCGATGGCCGCGCTGGTGGACCGGGCCGCCGCGCGAAGCAGGCAGGCGCGCAAGGCTTCCCGGCAGGCCGAGCTGCTGACCGTCTTCGCCGGCGCGGTGCTGCACGGTGCCGATCTGCTGAAGCTGCTCGAACAGGTCAGGGAGACCTACGGCATGCGGGCGGTGGCGCTGGTCGCGGGGGAGCACGTGCTGGCCGCCGTGGGTGCCGAGCCGCCCGCCCAGCCGGATCAGGCCGACACCACCATCGAAGCCGGCGACACGGTGCACCGGTTGTTGCTGGCCGGGCATCCACTGGCGGCCGGGGACCGTCCGGTGCTGACCGCGGTGGCCAACCAGGCCGTCGGGCTGGTGCGGCAGGCGCGGCTGGCCGAGGAAGCGGGCGCGGCGGCGGCGCTGCTGGAAGCCGACCGGCTGCGGCGAGCACTGCTGTCGGCGGTCAGCCATGATCTGCGCACCCCGTTGGCGGGGGCGAAGGCGGCGGTGTCGAGCCTGCGCAGCGATGACGTCGAGTTCTCGCCCGAGGACACCGCCGAACTGCTGGAGACGGTGGAGGAATCGGTGGACCAGCTCACCGCACTGGTGGGCAACCTGCTGGATTCGTCGCGGCTGGCGGTCGGGGTGGTGTCGCCGCAGCTGCGGCAGGTCTACCTGGACGAGGTGGTGCATCGCGCGCTGGTCGGCGTCGGGATGGGCGCGCGCGGGCTGCGGCGGGCGGCGATGGACCGGGTGGAGGTCGAGGTGGACGCGCTGTCGGTGCGCGCCGACGGCGGGCTGCTCGAACGCGTCCTGGCCAATCTCATCGACAACGCGCTGCGCCATTCCACCCCTGGCACGCCGATCCGGATCACCGCCGAACGCGACGGCGGCAAGGTCGCCATCGCCGTGGTCGATATCGGGCCCGGCATCCCGGCCGGTGCCGAAGAACAGCTGTTCGAACCGTTCCAGCGGCTCGGCGACCGGGACAACACCACCGGCGTCGGGCTCGGTTTGTCGGTGGTGCGCGGATTCGTCGAGGCGATGGGCGGCACGGTGCATGCCGAACCGACGCCCGGCGGTGGGCTGACCATGCTGGTGGAACTGCCGGCCGGCGAGGACGCGGCCCCAGCGCAGGACCCGGTGCGTGACGGCGACGCTGCCGGCGAACCTGCGGCGACAATGGATGCGGCGGGCCGAACACGCGGCGACGATCCGGCCCAGGGCACCGACCACGCCGAAGTCACATGACCAGCACCGCCGCCGCCGACCGCACGCACCGGGACATCCGGTGCCTCCGACTCGACCAGGAAGCCGCGATGACCGACAAGTCGCCCGACGCGATCGCCACCAAGGTGCTGGTGGTCGACGACGAACCGCAGATCGTGCGCGCCCTGCGGATCAACCTGTCCGTGCGCGGATACGAGGTCTTCACCGCGGGCACCGGGACGGCCGCGCTGCGGGTGGCCGCGGACCGGCATCCGGATGTGGTGATCCTCGACCTCGGGCTGCCGGATATGGACGGCATCGAGGTGCTGGCCGGCCTGCGCGGCTGGACCTCGGCGCCGGTGATCGTGCTGTCGGCGCGCACCGACTCCTCCGACAAGGTCGAAGCCCTCGACGCCGGCGCCGACGACTACGTCACCAAGCCGTTCGGGATGGACGAACTGCTGGCCCGGCTGCGCGCGGCCGTGCGGCGCGGCGCCGTCGACGGCGACTCCGGCGACCCGGTGGTGGTGACGGCCTCGTTCACCGTCGACCTCGCCGCGAAGAAGGTCACCAAGAACGGCGCCGACGTGCATCTGACGCCCACCGAATGGGGCATGCTCGAGATGCTGGTGCGCCACCGCGGCAAGCTGGTCGGGCGCCGGGAGCTGCTGCGCGAGGTGTGGGGTCCGGCCTACGCCACCGAGACCCACTACCTGCGCGTCTACCTGGCTCAGCTGCGTCGCAAGCTCGAAGACGATCCCTCGCGGCCCAAGCATCTGCTCACCGAAGCGGGCATGGGTTACCGCTTCCAGGAATGAGCGCGCCGGCCGCGATGTTGGCAGGCGTGCATCGCCGCCGAACCGAGATGGCAGGATCGAGCCCATGGCTGAACACACCGCCGCACCCGTGACCGACACCGCCGCACCCGCGGGCACCACCACGTCCACGAACAATGCCGCACCCGGATCGACCACCCTGTGGGTGGAGCGCACCGGGACCCGGCGCTACACCGGACGCAGCTCGCGCGGAGCCGAGGTCTTGATCGGATCGGAGAACGTGCCGGGCGTGTTCACCCCCGGTGAGCTGCTCAAGATCGCACTCGCCGCGTGCTCCGGGCTCAGCTCGGACTTCCCGCTCTCGCGCCGCCTCGGCGACAACTACGACGCGACGATCCGCGTCTCCGGTGCCGCCGACCGCGAGAACGAGGTCTACCCGCAGCTCGACGAGGTCTTCGAACTCGACCTCAGCGAACTCGACCCCGAGGCCCGCGAGCGGCTGCTGGTGACCGTGCAGCGCGCCATCGACAAGGTGTGCACCGTCGGACGCACTCTGAAGGCGGGCACCAACGTCACCCTGTCCTTCGATATCGACACCGCCGACTGATGTCGCAGGCCACGCAGCCGGTTCGGCTCAGCGCCTGGGTGCACGGTCTGGTGCAGGGCGTGGGCTTTCGCTGGTGGACCCGGTCGCGCGCACTGGAACTCGGCCTCACCGGGCACGCCACCAATGCTCGCGACGGCCGCGTGCACGTCGTCGCGGAGGGGCCGCGGGCCGCGTGCGAACGTCTGCTGGCCCTGCTGCGCGGCGGCGAGACGCCCGGTCGTGTCACCCTGGTGGTGGAGAACTGGGAGCCCGCGCGCGGCGATCTGAACGGATTCGAGGAGCGCTAGATCCACCGACCGGGCGGGGAGGAGAGCACAGATGAGCGAGACTCCGAATACCGGCGGCCCACCGGAGAACTCGGGTGACGCCGACAGCGGTTCGGCGGCGGGGACTGCGCGGCCGCCCGGTCAGCCGGTGCCAGGCGAGCCGGAATCCGGTCGACCGGAGCCTCAGCCGGAGCCGGGTCGTCCGTCCCGGTCGAAGCCGTCGCAACCGCGGGAACCCGCGCAGCCCGACCAGCCTCCTCGGCCCGGCAGCATCCATCGCCAGGAACCCGGCCTGACCCAGCCGCGTCCGCCGACGGTCGCCGAGGCGCGGGCCAGGGACAAGGCCCGGAGGAAGGCCGAAGCCGAGGCGCAGGCGGCCGCCGCACGCGAGGAAGCCGCTCGCCGCACCCGCAAGCGCGTCATGATCGGCGGCGCGGCCGTGGTGGGCGTGGCGGCGCTGGTCGGCGGTGGCTATCTGGCCTACCGGGCGATTGCCGCGCCGGACCGGGTCACCGCCTACTGCACTGTCATCGACGAGAACGGTAAAGAGACCGTGGTCGAGGACGACAGGTGCAGCCGGGCCAGTTCGTCGGGGCATGCCGGCGTCGGCGGCATCTTCATCTACAACGGCATGCAGTACCGCTACTACTACGGCGGCAACAACACCGTCGGCCAAACGCCCACCGGCGGGACCACGGTCAAACCCAAGGGCGCGGAGATCACGACCAAGAGCGGCACCGTCATCCAGCGCGGCGGGCTCGGCAGCAAATCCGGCGGAGGTTCCTGATGCGGCGGGTCCGCGACACCCCCCGTCCGGGCTGGCAGCAGATCACCGAGGACCAGGGCCTGGTCTACGGTGCGCCCGGCCGCGACGCCAGCGGTAATCCGCGACCGTACTGGGACGAATCGGTGCACTACGAGTTCGAGATGGACGAGATCCTCGCCCTGGAAGCCGATGTCGAACTGCTGCATTCGATGTGTCTGAACGCCGTCGAGCATGTCGTACTCACCGAGCGTTTCGGCGATTTCGGGCTGCCCGAATGGAGTTGGGGGCCGATCGCCGAATCCTGGCGTCGCGGTGACCCGTACGTGTACGGCCGCTTCGATCTGCGCTACGACGCCCGGCGCCCGGCCAAGCTGCTCGAATACAACGCCGACACCCCGACCTCCCTGCTGGAAGCGGCGATCGTGCAGTGGCATTGGCTCACCGACCGCTATCCCGGTGGGGATCAATGGAATTCGCTGCACGAGAAGCTGGTGCAGCGCTGGTCGGATCTGCGCGGCGCGCTGCCCGGTGCGCATCTGCACTTCACCTGGTCCGGTGCCGACGCCACCGGCGAGGACAACGTCACCACCGCCTACATGCAGGAAACCGCTGCCGAGGCCGGCTTCGACACCATCGCGCTGCCGATCGAGGAAGTGGGCTACGACACCGAACTGGACCGGTTCGTCGATCTGGCCGAGGCGCCGATCGGTGCGATCTTCAAGCTGTATCCGTGGGAGTGGGTGCTCGACGACGAATTCGGTAAGCGGGTGGTCGACTCGCTGCCCGAGACCGCTTGGATCGAACCGCTGTGGAAGACCCTGCTCAGCAACAAGGCGATCCTCGCGGTGCTGTGGGAAATGTATCCCGGTCACCCGAATCTGTTGCCCGCCTATCTCGATCAGCCGAACGAGCTCACCGAATACATCCGCAAACCCAAGCTCGGCCGCGAAGGCGCGAATATGACGATCGTCGGTGCCGGCCTGGAAACCGCCACCGGCGGGGTGTACGGCGAGGAAGGCTACGTCTACCAGCTGCTCGATCCGCTGCCCGTGTTCGACGACATGCGTCCGGTGCTCGGAACCTGGGTGGTCGGCGAGGAAGCGGCGGGACTGGGTATCCGGGAGACCGCGGGCCTGATCACCGACGACGGCGCCGCCTTCGTACCGCATCGGATCATCACCGAATAGATTGCGTGGGCGCACCGCGCCGCATTCGACGTCCCTGGGAAGGATCACGATGACCGCTCTGGCCCTCGATTCGAGCTACTGGAGTTCGCTGGCGGACGGCGTGGGGGCCATTTTGCTCTACGCCGTCGTCGGGTTGGTGCTGATGGTGATCGGCTTCTACGGCATCGATCTGACCACTCCAGGGCGGCTGCGAGCGCTGGTGGCGCAGGGGCGGCCCAATGCCATCGTGGTCACCGCCGCGGGCATGATCAGCATGGCGTTCATCGTGGTGCTCGCGATCTTCTCCGCCGGTGGTCGGCTGCTGGAGGGCCTGATCGCGGCCGCGGTCTTCGGGCTGGTCGGCATCATCGCGCAGATCGTCTCGGTGCGGGTGGTGGAGAAGGCGATCGGCATCGATATCGGTGCGGTCATCCACGCGGAGCGGTTCGCCATCGAGGCCCTGATCGTCGCGGCCGCGCATTTCGCGCTGGGCCTGGTCGTCGCGTTCGCCATTCTCTGATCGCTCGCGGTCGCGGTGGCTCGGGCCGTCGCAGCACCTCTTGACATTCCACTGTGGAAGGCGCATTCTTGTTCCGTATTCCACTGTGGAATGTGGCTCGATCGTTCGCACCCCGGGCCCTGTTGTATTAGGAGCAGCCATGGACATCTCGCCGGGTACCCGCGCTTCCGACGCCGAACGCGCCCAAACCGTGGAGTTGCTGAGCAGGCACCTCGCCGACGGCCGGCTCGACCTCGCCGAATACGACCAGCGCGTGGCGACGGTGTGGGCCACCACCACCCGCGACGACCTCGGCCTCGTGCTGTCGGACCTGCCGAAACTGCCGAAGGCGCCCGCCGACAAGTCGCAGCGGCCGCGCATCCCGGTCTGGCAGCGCATCGAAGCCGCTTCCTGGGTGTCGGTCAGCGTGCTGGTGCTGGTCATCTGGGGCACCATCTCGCTGGCGGCAGGCGAATTCACCTACCCGTGGCCGATCTGGGTGATCGGGCCCTGGGGCGCGGTGCTGGCCTTCCGCGCACTCACCGGCTTCGAATCCGGGCGGTCCTGCCGCTCGGCCTGATCCGGCGGCGGATGCTGCCGGTGTGCTGTACCACCGCTTCGGTGGCCCCGCGCCGCCGGTGAAATGCCGGGGATTCGGCGGCCGGTCATTAGCCTGGGGTGGACCGCGCCCCGTCGCGGGCGGCTACCATGACTGGTCGCCGGATACGACGGGGCGGTGCCGGGCCAGTGCTCTCCACGGCAGTACACGGGAAAGGTCGCCGGATTTGCATCTGAAGAGCTTGACGTTGAAGGGGTTCAAGTCCTTCGCGTCCGCGACGACGCTGCGGTTCGAGCCGGGGATCACCTGTGTGGTCGGGCCGAACGGATCCGGAAAGTCCAACGTCGTCGACGCGCTCACCTGGGTGATGGGCGAGCAGGGCGCCAAGGCGCTGCGCGGCGGCAAGATGCAGGACGTCATCTTCGCCGGCACCGCGGGCCGGGCCGCGCTCGGGCGCGCCGAGGTCACGCTGACCATCGACAATTCCGACGGCGCGCTGCCCATCGACTACGCCGAGGTCTCCATCACCCGGCGGATGTTCCGCGACGGCGCGGGTGAATACGAGATCAACGGCAGCTCCTGCCGGCTGATGGACGTGCAGGAACTGCTCAGCGACTCCGGTATCGGCCGGGAAATGCACGTCATCGTGGGACAGGGCCAGCTCTCGGCGATCCTGGAATCGCGCCCGGAAGACCGTCGCGCGTTCATCGAAGAGGCCGCGGGCGTGCTCAAGCACCGCAAACGCAAGGAAAAGGCGGTCCGCAAACTCGACGCCATGCAGGCCAATCTGGCCCGGCTCACCGACCTCACCACCGAACTGCGCCGTCAGCTCAAACCGCTCGGCAGGCAGGCCGAGGTCGCCCGCCGCGCGCAGACCGTGCAGGCCGACCTGCGCGATGCCCGGCTGCGCCTGGCCGCCGACGACCTGGTGACCAGGCGCCGCGAGCTGGAAAGTCAGCAGAGCAAAGAGGCCTACGCCCGCGAACAACAGATCACCGTGCAGTCCGAACTGGACGCCGCCAATGCCGCGCTGGCCCAGCAGGAATTCCAGCTCGGCAAACTCACCCCGAGCGCCGAGGCCGCCGCCCAGCTGTGGTTCCAGCTCTCGGCGCTGGCCGAACGGGTCAACGCGACCATCCGCATCGCCGGCGACCGCGCCCGTCACCTGGACACCAGCACCCCCGTGGGCACCGGCCGCGACCCCGACCAGCTCGAAGCCGAAGCCGATCGGGTCGAGGCCGAAGAGGCCGAACTGCGCGAAGCGGTGGAGATGGCGACCGAGACCCTCGAAGCCGCCCGCGATGCGCTGGCCGAACGCGAACACGCCGCCAAGGCCGCCGAGCAGGCCCACCTCGCCGCCGTGCGCGCCATCGCCGACCGGCGCGAGGGTCTGGCGCGGCTGTCCGGGCAGGTGGACACCCTGCGCACCCGCGCGCAATCGGTGGACGCCGAGATCTCCCGGCTGTCGGTCGCCATCGCCGAGGCCAGGCAGCGCGGCGAGGCGGCCCAGGAGGAATTCGATGCGGTCCAAGCCGAACTCGATGATCTCGACGCCGGTGAAGCGGGCCTGGACGCACAGCACGAACACGCCGTGCAGGCGTTGAAACTGGCCGACCAGCGCGTCGACGAACTGCGCGAGCAGGATCGCGACGCCGGTAAGCGGGTCGCCTCGCTGACCGCCAGGATCGAAGCGCTCGGCATGAACCTGGCCCGTCGTGACGGTGCGGGCTGGCTCACCGAACATCACGGGCAGGACCTGCTCGGCCCGCTGTCGACGTTGATCCGGGTGCATCCCGGATTCGAGGCCGCCGTGGCCGCGGTGCTCGGTCCGCTCGCCGATGCCGTCGCGGCTGCTTCAGGCGACACCGCCTATGCCGCCGTCCACGCGCTCAAGGCCGCCGACGGGGGCCGGGCCGCGCTCGTCTTCGGCACGGCCGGGGCGGGCGATGCGACCACCGAGGCCGGTGCGACCGCAGCGGGCGCTGGATCGACCGGTGAGCGCAGGCCCGCTCGCGGCGCCGCGGAAGCCGACGGTGGGGCTCTCCCCGCGGGCGCGCGCTGGCTCGGGGCGGTGGTCGACTGTGCCGATACCGTGCATGCCGCCGTCGCCGCGCTCACGGCCGACGTCGTCGTGGTCGACGACCTCGCTGCCGCGGCCGACCTACTCGCGGCGCGCCCGCAGCTGCGGGCGGTGACCGTCGACGGTGATCTCGCCGGCACCGGCTGGGTGCTCGGCGGCTCCGACCGGGCACCCAGCCAGCTCGAGATCCAGGCCGATATCGACGCCGCCGAAGCCGAATTGGTCGCGGCCAAACGCCGTGCCGAGGAGCTGGAGGCCGCCTTGGCCGGTGCCCTCGCCGAACAAACCGATCGCAAGGACGCCGTCGACCACGCCCTGATGGCGTTGCATGAATCCGACCAGGCCCTGGTCGCGATCTACGAGCGGCTCGGCAGGCTCGGCCACACCGCACGCAGCGCGCACGCCGATATCGACCGGCTCACCGCCCAGCGCGCCGAAGCCGAGGACGGCCGGGAGCAGGCGCTGGCCGCCCTCGCCGAACTCGAGGACCGGCTGCGCCACGCCGAACTCGAACAATCCGGCATCGACGACGACGGACTCGGCGCCGCGAGCACCGAGGCGGCAGGCCGGGCCCGCGAGGAAGCCGCCGCAGCGCTCGCCGAAGCCCGCTCCATGGAGGTCGAGGCGCGGCTGGCCGTGCGCACCGCCGAGGAACGCGCCGAATCGGTGCGCGGTAAGGCCGACGGGCTGCGTCGCGCTGCCCGCGCCGAACGTGAGACGCGCGCCAGGGCCGAACGTGCCCAGGCCGCCCGCAAGCAGGCCGCCGCGGTGGCCGCCGCCGTCGCCGAATCGGGGGCGAAGGTGGCCGCCGAACTGGAGGTGGTGGTCGCCGAGGCCGCCGCCCGTCGCGATCAGCTGGTGCGTCGCCGCACCGAATGCGCCGCCCAGGTGGATCAGATCAAGGAGCGGGTGCGCGCCCTGACCGCCCAGTTGGCCCAGCTCACCGACGCCGTGCACCGCGACGAAGTGGCCAAGGCGCAGGCGGCGCTGCGGATCGAACAGCTCGAGGCCACCATTGCCGAACAGTTCGGCATCGCCCTCGGTGACCTCATCGCCGAGTACGGTCCCGACGTCCCGCTGCCGCCATCGGCGCTGGAATGGCAGGAATACGAACAGGCCAAGGAACGCGGCGAGGACGTGACACCGCCCGCGCCGATGCCGTTCGACCGCGCGAGCCAGGAGCGCAGGGCCAAGCGGGCGGAAAAGGATCTGGCCACCCTCGGCAAGGTGAATCCGCTTGCGCTGGAAGAATTCGCGGCGCTCGAGGAACGCTACAACTTCCTGGCCACCCAGCTCGAGGACGTCAAGAGCGCGCGCAAGGACCTGCTCGATGTGGTGGCCGAGGTCGACGCCCGCATCCTCCAGGTCTTCACCGACGCCTACGCCGACGTGGAACGCGAGTTCGTGCAGGTATTCGCCAAACTCTTCCCCGGCGGCGAGGGCAGGCTGCTGCTCACCGACCCCTCCGACATGCTGACCACCGGCATCGAGGTGGAGGCCCGACCGCCGGGCAAGAAGGTCAAGCGGCTGTCGCTGCTGTCCGGTGGTGAGAAGTCGCTGACGGCGGTCGCGCTGCTGGTGTCGATCTTCCGGGCGCGCCCCTCGCCGTTCTATGTGATGGACGAGGTGGAGGCCGCCCTCGACGACACCAACCTGCGCCGGCTCATCGGGTTGTTCGAACAGCTGCGGGAGAAGAGCCAGCTGATCGTCATCACCCACCAGAAGCCCACCATGGAGATCGCCGACGCCCTCTACGGCGTCAGCATGCGCGGTGACGGCATCACCCAGGTGATCTCGCAGCGGATGCGCGGGCAGAACCTGGCTCCGGTGGGCGCGGCGTCGGGCTGAGCCGGCCGACACCGAGCGCCCGCGGGGCGGACGGGACAAGATCGGCGCGGGGGTGTTCGCGCCACTATCGTCGTCGGCATGGTCACCATCGAAGTGCGCGACATTCCCGACGACGATGCCGAGGTACTCCGACAGCGGGCGGCGGCCGCCGGGCTGTCACTGGAAGAACACATTCGCGAGCAGTTGATCGCCTCGGCGCGCAGGCAGTACCGCGTCGAAGCACTCGAAGACATCCGCAAGGCACTCGCCGCCAACCCGCTGCCGGGGGAGAACCCGGACCAGGTCGTGGAGGATCTGCGGCGCGAATTCGAGGACTGCTAGCACTTCGGTACGCATCGACCACACCGGCGACCCGCATGCGGCGGGTCGCCGGACCTGTACTCAACTGTTCACAGCAGATCGCTGACGTCGTCGGGGACATCGACGGCGTATTTGCGCAAGATGTCCATCGAGATCACTTCCAGGGCGTTCTCATGGGTCGCCGCGAGCACCACCGGTGCGGCGACACCGTCCTCGTGCGCGTGCAACCAGCGCACCGCCACGACACACCACCGGTCCCCGGGCTGCAGTCCGGGGAAATTGTTCTCCGGGCGCGGGGTGCTCAGGTCGTTGCCGATCGAAGCCTGGTGTTCCAGAAACTCGGTCGTGACGACCGTGCACACGGTGTGACTGCCCAGATCCTCCGGGCCGGTGCTGCAGCAGCCGTCACGGTAGAAGCCGGTCAGAGGATCGGTGCCGCACTCTTCGAGCGGACCCCCAAGCACGTTTCGATCGGTCACGTCGCCGATCCTATTGGCACGCCGCGAGAAGTTCCGCAGGACAAGAAATCTCACGGGCTGTGTCTGGACGCCTGTCCTGCTCCGGGCGGGTCGATGACCGGCGAGAACTCGTTCTGCAAGGATGGTCGGCGTGAGTTCCGAAGCCTGGATTCTGATCGCGGCTATCGCCGCCGTCCTACTCGTCGCGCTCGTTGTCGGATTCGTCCGGTATCGCAGCGGGCGGGTATCGCTGACGGCGCCGACCGAAGACAAGGAGCTGACTGACAAGTCCGGCGGTTATAAGGCCTCAGGGGGCTTCAATTTCAGTCAGGGCGGTACGGCCACCGCCACCCGGCCCGAGCCGCTGCCCGCCGAACGCACCGACACCGAGGGCCAGCCGCATATCGGCGACGACGCGGCGATTCCGCGCGACGCGCCGCGGCGCGGGATCACCAATGTGCCGCTGCCCGAACCGACCGACCTGGCCGAAGCGCCCGCGGGGGACACGACCACCGCCGAGGCGCCCGAGACGGTCGCTCCCGAGGCGGAGCAGGCCGAGACAGCTACCGGCACCACCGACGTGACGGCCGCGCCTGCCGAGCAGACCGCACCGGAGACCGCCGTCCCGGAGACCGCCCCCGAGACCGCACCGACCGACACGTCACCGACCGGTGCCGCACCGGCAGACACCGTCCCCGCGGACACCGCCCCGCCCGCCGACACGGCACCCGCGGCTCCGGCCGTGCCCCACACCATCGCCGAGGCCGAACCCGCTCCCGCACTCGAGGAGATCGAACCCACCGCGGGCCGTTTGGTCCGGCTGCGCGGGCGCCTGTCGCGCTCGCAGAACGCGGTCGGCAAGAGCCTGCTCGGCCTGCTCGGCGGCGGCGATCTGGACGAGGACTCCTGGGAAGAGGTCGAAGACACTCTGGTGCTGGCCGATCTCGGCACCGCGAGCACGGCGGCCGTCGTTGAACGGCTGCGCGAGGAGATGGCCGCGCGCAGCGTGCGCACCACCGACCAGGCGCGCGCGGTGCTGCGTGACGTGCTGGTGGAGGCGCTGCGTCCGGAGCTCGACCGTTCGGTGCGGGCGCTGCCGCATCCCGATCATCCGTCGATCCTGCTGGTCGTCGGTGTCAACGGCACCGGGAAGACCACCACCACCGGCAAGCTGGCCCGGGTGCTGGTGGCCGACGGGCGCCGGGTGCTGCTCGGCGCCGCCGACACCTTCCGCGCCGCCGCCGCCGACCAGTTGCAGACCTGGGGCGAACGCGTCGGCGCGGACACGGTGCGCGGTAAAGAAGGCGCCGACCCCGCGGCCGTCGCGTTCGACGCCGTCGCCGCCGGTATCGAACGTGGCGTGGACGCCGTGCTCATCGACACCGCAGGCCGCCTGCACACCAAGACCGGCCTGATGGATGAGCTCGGCAAGGTCAAACGGGTGGTGGAGAAGAAGGCCGCGGTCGACGAAGTGCTGCTGGTCCTCGACGCCACCGTCGGCCAGAACGGCCTTATGCAGGCCAGGGTGTTCGCCGAGGTCGTCGACATCACCGGCGTGGTGCTCACCAAACTCGACGGCACCGCCAAGGGCGGCATCGTCTTCCAGGTGCAGCACGAGCTCGGCGTGCCGGTCAAGCTCGTCGGCCTGGGTGAAGGGGCCGATGATCTGGCGCCCTTCGAGCCCGGCGCGTTCGTCGACGCACTGCTCGGCTGAGACCCCGCGCCGCGGCCCGGATCGAGCACCTCACCGATCCGGGCCGTGCGCGGCGCGCCGCGAGCCGCGCCGATTCCACCTTCTCGCTCCGAGAACCCCTGTTAGCTGCGGGTTCGCTGTTACGACACGCCGCTCACAGCCTCGGGGAAACCTCCTGTGCACAGTTGGAAACGTGGTAGCAACACGGGGGCGCCATCCGTTCACGTAGGTGAAACACGGGGGCGGCACGGATGAAACACCGAATGAGCAACCTTCTGTGCAGGTCCATTTCGCCGGAATCGGCGGGGCCCGAGATGAGGAGGACATTAAGGTGGCATTTCCCGTAATCGGCGCGCCGGACGCCGGTGACACCGCATGGATGCTGGCCAGTTCAGCACTCGTGCTGCTGATGACACCCGGACTCGCGTTCTTCTACGGCGGCATGGTCCGCTCCAAGAACGTGCTGAACATGATCATGATGAGCATCAGCGCCATGGGCCTGGTCGCCGTCCTATGGGCGCTCTACGGCTTCTCGCTCACCTTCGGTGACGACAAGGCCAACCTCATCGGTGATCCCGGTCAGTACTTCGGGCTGAAGCAGATCTTCGGTGGCGCGTATCTGGCCGACGCCGAGTCCGGCGCCGAGGCCGCGATCCCGCTGGCGGGCACCATCCCGCTGACGGTGTTCGTCGCCTTCCAGGCCATGTTCGCGATCATCACCGTCGCCCTCATCTCGGGTGCGGTCGCCGACCGCATGAAGTTCAGTGCCTGGCTGATCTTCGCCGGCGTCTGGGCCACCGTCGTCTACTTCCCGGTCGCGCACTGGGTCTTCGCCTTCGACGGCGTCACCGCCGAGGCCGGTGGCTGGATCGCCAACAACCTGAAGGCGATCGACTTCGCCGGTGGTACCGCCGTGCACATCAACGCCGGTGCCGCGGGCCTGGTGCTCGCCATCGTGCTCGGCAAGCGCAACGGCTGGCCCAAGACCCCGTTCCGTCCGCACAACCTGCCCTTCGTCATGCTCGGCGCCGGTCTGCTGTGGTTCGGCTGGTTCGGCTTCAACGCCGGATCCGCGGTGGGCTCCAACGGCATCGCCGGTGCCGCCTTCCTGACCACGGTCGTCGCCACCGGTGCCGCGCTGCTGGCCTGGCTGGTGGTGGAGAAGTTCCGTGACGGCAAGCCCACCTCGCTGGGTGCGGCCTCGGGCATCGTGGCCGGTCTGGTCGCTATCACCCCCGCCTGCCATTCGGTCAACGTCGTCGGTGCCCTCGCCATCGGCATCGTCGCCGGCGCGCTGTGCGCCCTGGCTGTCGGGCTGAAGTTCCGCTTCGGCTTCGACGACTCGCTCGACGTGGTCGGCGTGCATCTGGTCGGCGGTCTGCTCGGCACGCTGATGGTCGGCCTGGTCGCGGCGCCGGAAGCGCCCGCGGCGGTGAAGGGTCTGTTCTACGGTGGTGGCATCGAGCAGTTGAAGCTGCAGGCCGTCGGTGCGTTCACGGTGCTGGCCTACTCGCTGGTCGCCACGGCCGTCATCGCCTACCTGATCAAGTTCACGATCGGCCTGCGCGCCGACGCCGAGGGCGAGTCCGTCGGCATGGACGAGTCCGAGCACGCGGAAACCGCATACGATTTCGCTGCTGTGGGTGGCACGGCACGTTCGGCCGTCAAGGAGGCATGACGACATGAAACTGATCACCGCAATCGTGAAACCGTTCACGCTGGAGGACGTGAAGACCGGTCTCGAGCAGGCGGGCGTGCTGGGCATGACCGTCAGCGAGGTGCAGGGTTACGGCCGGCAGAAGGGGCACACCGAGGTCTACCGCGGTGCGGAGTACTCGGTGGATTTCGTACCGAAGGTTCGAGTCGAGGTCGTCGTCGATGATGCCTCGGTGGACAAGGTCGTCGAGGTGATCGTCGAGGCGTCGCGCACCGGCAAGATCGGCGACGGCAAGGTCTGGGTGACCCCGGTCGAGACGATCATCCGGGTCCGTACCGGCGAGCGCGGCACCGACGCGCTGTAGCGGGAAGTCGAATCGAGCGGCGGCCCCGCTCCCGCCGGACCTCCGGCCGGGGCGGGGCCGCCCGCGTGAATGGGTGGTGTGGGCCAGTGGGAAGCAGTCGGCGAGAGCACGGCGATGGCGGCAAGCCGGCCGCCGAGAACACAGTGGTGTCCAATGGCGCGGCCGATCTGGTCAAGGCCCGGCGGCGCTTGCTCGAGGGCGGGCAGCCGCGCAATCCGCGCCTGGACGCCGAATCGCTGCGCTCGGCGCTGGTCGACCTGTACGAACTGTGGCTGACCAGCAAGGGCGCCGAACTCGGGATCACCGCCGACAGCGGGCTCGCGGTCGTCGCGGTGGGCGGGCTCGGGCGCAAGGAGATGTTGCCCTACTCCGACCTGGACCTGGTGCTGCTGCACGACGACGTCGACCCCGCGCGGGTGGCCGAGGTGGCCGACCAGCTCTGGTATCCGCTGTGGGACGCCCACATCAAGCTCGACCACAGTGTGCGCACCGTCCCGCAGGCGTTGCGGGTGGCCAATGACGACATGATCGCCGCGCTCGGCATGCTCGAGGCCAGGCATATCGTCGGCGACGCCGAATTGTGCAACCTGCTCATCGGCGGGGTGCGCCGGGAGTGGCGGACCGGCATCCGGTCCCGGTTCGACGATCTGATCGCCCAGGCCAAGGCCCGCTGGGAGCGCAGCGGCGAGATCGCCCACCGCGCCGAACCGGATCTGAAGAACGGCCGCGGCGGACTGCGCGACATCCAGTTGCTCGACGCCCTCGCCATCGCCCAGCTCACCGATGCCATGCCGGGGCTCGGTCCGGATGTGCCCGGCGGCGGGGTCCGCCAGGCTCATCGCAGGCTGCTGGATGTGCGCACCGAACTGCATCGGGTGGCCGGACGCTCGCGCGATCAGCTGATGGCCCAGGACGCCGACGAGATCGGTGCCGCGCTGCGGATCGGCGATCGCTTCGATCTGGCGCGCACGCTCAGCGATTGCGCCCGCACGGTCAGCTACTCGGTGGACGTCGGGCTGCGGACCGCCGCCAACGCGCTGCCGCGGCGCGGCCTGGCCCGGCTGCGCCGGATGCCGGTGCGCCGACCACTCGATGAGGGGGTGGTCGAGCACGCCGGTGAGGTGGTGCTGGCGCGCGACGCGCGCCCGCAACGCGATCCGGGCCTGATCCTGCGGGTGGCCGCGGCCTCGGCGCAGACCGGGCTGCCGATGTCGGCGAATACGCTCAACCGGCTCTCCGAGGACGCGCCGGAACTGCGCGAACCCTGGCCGAAGGACGCGCTGAACGATCTGCTGGTGCTGCTGGGCGCGGGCCGGGGCACCATCGACGCGATCGAGGCGCTGGACCGCACCGGGTTGTGGGGCAGGCTGCTGCCGGAGTGGGGCGCGGTCCGCGATCTGCCGCCGCGCGATGTGCTGCACACCTGGACCGTGGACCGGCACCTGATGGAGACGGTGGCGTACGCGAGCGCGCTGAGCACCAGGGTGGCCCGGCCGGATCTGCTCGCGCTCGGTGCCCTGCTGCACGACATCGGCAAGGGCCGCGCGGGCGATCACAGCGTGGTCGGCGCGGAACTGGCCACCCACATCGGGCGCAGGCTCGGACTCTGGCCCTCGGATGTGCGCACGCTCAGCGCGATCGTGCGCCACCATCTGCTGCTGCCCGATACCGCGACCCGCCGCGACCTCGACGATCCCGCCACCGTCCAGCTGGTCGTCGACGCGCTCGACGGCGACGCGCAGCTGCTGGAACTGCTGCACACCCTCGCCGAAGCGGATTCGCTGGCCACCGGGCCCGGCGTGTGGGGTGAGTGGAAGGCCTCGCTGATCGGTGAGCTGGTGCGGCGCTGCCGCATGGTCATGGCCGGCGACGAACTGCCCGAACCCGAACCCATCGCGCCGGAACTGCTGGACAAGGCCGCCGCCGGGGGCGTGCATGTGACGCTCGCGCCCGGCGAGGGCAAACACACCCACGTCGTCACCGTCATCGCGCCCGACACGCCCGGGCTGCTGTCCGAGGCCGCGGGAGTGCTGGCGCTGCATTCGCTGCGTGTGCTGTCGGCGGCGCTCGGCAGTGCCGGGGCCTCGGCGATCAACACCTTCGTGGTGTCGCCGAAATTCGGCGATCCGCCGGACCCCGGCCTGCTACGCCAGGAGCTGATCCGGGCCATCGCCGGTGATCTGGATCTACGCGGTCAACTCGCCAAACGCGAACGCGAGGCCGTCGGCGCCCAGCTGAGTCCGTACGCCAAGGCGCAGCCGCGGCTGCTGTGGACCGAGACCGCCACCCCCGGTCAGGTGATCATGCAGCTGCGCGCCGAGGACCGGATCGGGCTGTTGAGCAGGCTCGCCGCCGCGCTGGCCGAGTGCGGTGCGGATGTGCGCTGGGCCAAGGTCGTGACGATGGGCACCGCCGTGGTCGACGCGTTCTGTCTGGATCTAGGCCCCAATACCGGGCCTGCCCGTCGCGCGCGGATCGAAGAGGCGATCATGGCGGTGGTGCCGCGACCCGCGCCGAAGAAACCCGGAGACAACGGGACGCACGAAGGTTCCTGAGCCACGGCGGTTTTCGTGATTCCGGCGGCGAACAGCGCTGTGACCTCGCCGTTATCCGAAAATCAGTCCTTTGCGCATGATTTGCTGGAAATCCCTACGGCATGGTCGGCGGCCCTTAGGATCGGTGGGTCGGGCTCGCACACGAGGGGAGCAGGTCGGTGGCAATCGAAGTCGTCGCCTCGTCGATCATGACCAGTGATGTGACCCCGCACGTGGCCCGCTGCGTCGGCGGTGATCTCTGGGTGGTGTCCTGGTTACCGGGCCGCACCCTGACCGGCCGCCAGGCCGTCACCGCGATGACCATCGCGGCTACCGTGGCCACCTCCGGTCTGCCGGTGGAGGGGGACTGTACCGCGCTGGACGGTCTCGCTCTCGAGCTCGGGTTGACCGGTCGCGAGGCCGCGTTCATGGTGGCCAGGGAAAACCACGACTATCGGCGCATCCGCACCCCGCGCCGGCGCACTCCGGAGTAACCTCGCCCACCCGGCACACACCGGCTGCATGCGCAGTCCGGTGATCCCATTACGCTGGGATGCAGTGACGTCACTCGAGATCAGGAGCGCGATCGGTGTTCGAATCCCTGTCCGACCGGCTTACCGGTGCCCTCAAGGACCTACGCGGTAAGGGACGTCTGTCGCCGGCTGACATCGACGCCACCTGCCGTGAGATCCGCCTCGCGCTGCTGGAAGCCGATGTCGCGCTGCCGGTGGTGCGCGAATTCATCGCCAAGATCAAGGAGCGGGCCAAGGGCGCCGAGGTCTCCGCGGCGCTGAATCCGGCCCAGCAGGTCGTCAAGATCGTCAACGAGGAACTCGTCGGCATCCTCGGCGGTGAGACCCGCCGCATCACCCTGGCCAAGACACCGCCGACGGTGATCATGCTCGCCGGTCTGCAGGGTGCGGGTAAGACCACCCTCGCCGGCAAGCTCGCCAAATGGCTCAGGGGGCAAGGGCATCAGCCGCTGCTGGTGGCCTGTGACCTACAGCGCCCCGGCGCCGTCACCCAGCTTCAGGTCGTCGGCGAACGCGCGGGCGTTCCGGTGTTCGCACCGCATCCGGGCACGTCCATCGGCGGTGGCGACAATGCCCTCGGTGTCAGCGCCGCCGATCCGGTCGCCGTGGCCGAGGCCGGCGTGGCCGAAGCCAGGCAGAAGCAGTACGACGTGGTGATCGTCGACACCGCCGGTCGCCTCGGTATCGACGCCGAGCTGATGGCCCAGGCCGCCGGCATCCGCGACGCGGTGCAGCCGGACGAGACGCTGTTCGTGCTCGACGCCATGATCGGTCAGGACGCCGTCACCACCGCCGAGGCGTTCCGTGACGGTGTCGGTTTCACCGGCGTGGTGCTCACCAAGCTCGACGGCGACGCCCGCGGTGGTGCCGCGCTCAGCGTCCGCAATGTCACCGGCGCGCCGATCATGTTCGCCTCCACCGGTGAGAAGCTCGAGGACTTCGACGTCTTCCACCCCGACCGCATGGCCAGCCGGATCCTCGGCATGGGCGATGTGCTCACCCTCATCGAGCAGGCCGAACAGGTCTACGACCAGCAGCAGGCCGAAGAAGCCGCGCGCAAGATCGGCAGCGGCGAACTCACCCTCGAGGACTTCCTCGACCAGATGCTGGCCATCCGCAAGATGGGCCCGATCGGCAACCTGCTCGGCATGCTGCCCGGCGCCGGGCAGATGAAAGATGTGCTGGCCCAGGTCGATGACAAGCAGCTCGACCGCGTGCAGGCCATCATCCGCGGTATGACCCCGGCCGAACGGGAGAACCCCAAGATCATCAACGCCTCCCGCAGGCTGCGCATCGCCAACGGTTCCGGCGTGCAGGTCTCCGAGGTCAACCAGCTGGTCGACCGGTTCTTCGAGGCCAAGAAGATGATGGCCGCGATGGGCCGCCAGATGGGCATGCCCGGCGCGAACCGCCGCAGCAACAAGAAGGGCAAGAAGGGCAAGAAGGGCGGCCGCGGCCCCACCCCACCGAAGGTGCGCGGCGGTTTCCCCGGCGGCATGCCCGGTATGCCCGCGGGCATGCCCGACCTGTCCGGCATGCCCGCCGGCCTCGACCAGCTCCCGCCGGGTCTCGAGGGCTTCGATCTGTCGAAGCTGAAGTTCCCGAACAAGTAGGAAAGCACGTCGCCGGCTCGCGTGCGCGCAGGACCGATTTCTGGCGCGGGCGGGCCGTCTGGCACAATGATCGATCGTCCGTATGGACAGTGTCAGCCCGTCTCCGGTTACGCACCGCGCGGCGGTCACACACTTCAACCGCAAAACCGGGCTCGCAGACCATGCGGGTCGCCGAATTGCGCCGTGACCAACCCCGAAAGGTAGATCAGCACATGGCTGTTCGCATCAAGCTCACCCGCATGGGCAAGATCCGCAACCCGCAGTACCGCGTCGTCGTCGCGGACGCCCGCACCCGTCGTGACGGCCGGGCCATCGAGTCCATCGGCAAGTACCACCCCAAGGAAGAGCCCTCGCTGATCGAGATCGACTCCGAGCGCGTGCAGTACTGGCTGGGTGTCGGCGCGCAGCCGACCGAGCCGGTGCAGCGCCTGCTGGAGATCACCGGTGACTGGCAGAAGTTCAAGGGCCTGCCCGGCGCCGAGGGCACCCTGAAGGTCAAGGAAGCCAAGCCGTCCAAGCTGGACCTGTTCAACGCCGCGCTCGCCGCCGCCGACAACGAGCCCGTCGCCGAGGCCGTCACCCCGAAGAAGAAGGCCGCCAAGAAGGACGACGCCGCTGAGGGCGCCGAGTCGGCTGAGGCTGCCGAGTAATCGTGAGCGAGCGCAGCGAGCGAACCGAAGACACAGCGCGCCCTGCGCTCACGACGGAGCCGAGCGCCAGCGAGGTGGAGTCGTGAGTGCAGTCGTCGCCGATGCCGTCGAACACTTGGTTCGCGGCATCGTCGCCAACCCCGATGACGTGCGCGTCGAGCTGATCACCGGCCGGCGCGGACGGACGGTCGAGGTGCACGTCCACCCCGATGACCTGGGCAAGGTGATCGGCCGCGGTGGACGTACCGCGACCGCCCTTCGCACCCTCGTCGCCGGTATCGGCGGCCGGGGCATCCGGGTCGACGTGGTGGACACCGACGCCTGATGGAACTCGTCGTAGGTCGTGTCGCCAAGTCGCACGGCGTGCGCGGTGAGTTGGTCGTCGAGGTGCGCACCGACGAACCGGAGGCGCGGTTCGCGCCCGGTTCGACGTTGCGCGGCCGGTTGGCGCGGTCGAAGGAAGTTCGTGAATTCACGGTGGAGTCGGCCCGGGAGCACTCGGGCCGGCTTCTCGTGCAAGTGAGCGGCGTCGAGGACCGCACCGCCGCCGACGCGTTGCGCGGCACGCTGTTCCTGGTCGACAGCGACGACCTCGGGCCCTCGCAGGACCCCGACGAGTACTACGACCACGAACTCGAAGGCCTGCGCGTCGAACTCGCCGACGGCACCGCGGTCGGCACCGTCACCGAGGTATTGCATTCGGCGGCAGGGGAATTGCTGTCGGTGCGCGCCGCCGACGATGGCCGCGAGATCCTGATCCCGTTCGTGATGGCCATCGTGCCCACCGTGTCGGTGGCCGACGGACTGGTCGTGATCGATCCGCCCGAGGGCCTGCTGGATCCCGAATGAGGCGGTCGAGGCCATGAAGATCGACGTGGTCACCATCTTTCCGGAGTATCTGGAGCCGCTGCGCACCGCGCTACTCGGCAAGGCCATCGATAAGGGCCTGATCTCCGTCGATGTGCACGATCTGCGTCGCTGGACCCATGACGTGCACAAATCCGTCGACGATTCCCCCTATGGCGGCGGCCCGGGCATGGTCATGAAACCCACCGTGTGGGGCGATGCCCTCGACGAGGTCTGCCCCGACGACGCCCTGCTGGTGGTCCCCACCCCGGCGGGCGTGCCCTTCACCCAGGCCACCGCCCACCGCTGGGCGAAGGAAAAGCATCTGGTCTTCGCCTGCGGTCGCTACGAGGGCATCGACCAGCGCGTCTTCGATGACGCCGCCCGCCGGGTCCGCGTCGAGGAAGTCAGCATCGGCGATTACGTGCTGATCGGCGGTGAGGCCGCGGTGCTGGTGATGACCGAGGCCGTGGTCCGCCTGATTCCCGGCGTGCTGGGCAATCAGCAATCCCACCAAGAGGATTCGTTTTCCGTCGAGCCGGGGTCCGAAGGTCTCGGACTGCTGGAGGGCCCGAGCTACACCCGTCCGGTGAGCTGGCGCGGCCTCGACGTCCCGCCGGTGCTGCTGTCGGGTGACCATGCGAAGGTGGCCGCGTGGCGGCGCGAGCAGTCGCTGATCCGGACTCGTGAGCGTCGACCGGATCTGCTGCGCGAGACCGACGAGCCAGGTTCGGAGTAGCCAGCTGAATTCGGCGCATGCCGGGAACCGCAGGGGTCCGTAGTGACGACTCGGGATTCTTCCTGTAACGATCTGTCGTATGAGCGATCCGAATCCGCCGAATGAGCTGCGCCTGACGGCTGACGAATTCGCCGAGGGTGCGGCCGCAGAGCTCGGCGATATCGAGATCGTCGACGGGCGCGTTGTGCGTCTGATGGCCCAGAGTCCGCTGCACAGCCGGGTGGTGCGGCGGCTGGCGGGGCTGCTCGAGGCAGCCAGGCGGGACGGTGGGCCGTGCATGGTGGTGGATTCCGACGTGGCCGCCCGGTTCGCGGATGCGGATTCGGCTGCCGCGGATCGGCGTCTGAACATCCGGTACCCCGACGTGTGGATTCGCGATTGCGAGCTCTACGACGTCAACACCGTACGTGACCACCTGCTCCTGGTGGTCGAGGTGACATCCGAGTCGACGATCGACACCGATATCACCGACAAGCGAATCCAGTACGCCGCCGCTGGTATTCCCCGGTACCTGATCGTCCGGCTCGATCAGAAAGAGGAACGGATCGAGGAGATCGAGGAGTACCGGCTCGATTGGTCGGGGCGCCGCTACCGTGCCCATGCGGTGCACCGGCGGGTGTTGCTACTCGACGAACCGGTGGAGGCGACGATCCCGTTCGCGGTTCTGGAGCAACCCTGAAACGTGTCGCGTGATCTGCGGGCCGGGGTAAGCCCGGCCCGCAGACCTCATTCAGCGAGCCCGAGCAATGACCGTGCCATCTCCCGCATTTCGGCCTTGCGCACCTTCCCGGTGACCGTCATCGGGAACTCGTCCACGACGTGCACATAACGCGGGACCTTGAAATGCGCGAGCTTGCCCGCGCAGAACACGCGGAGGGCGTCGGCGTCGAGCGGGGCCGCGCCCTCGCGCAGGCGAACCCAGGCCATCAGTTCCTCACCGTATTTCGGGTCGGGAACACCGATCACCTGGGCGTCGAGAATATCGGGGTGGGTGTAGAGGAATTCCTCGATTTCGCGGGGATAGATGTTCTCCCCACCGCGGATGACCATGTCTTTGATCCGTCCGGTGACGGCGACATATCCGTCCTCGTCCATGACCCCGATATCTCCGGTGTGCATCCAGCGGGCGGCGTCGATGGATTCGGCGGTGCGCTCGGGATCGTTCCAGTACCCGAGCATCACCGAATAGCCGCGGGTACACAGCTCACCGGGCTCACCGCGTGGGACGGTGCGTCCGGTCACCGGATCGACGATCTTGATCTCGAGGTGCGGGCCCACCCGGCCGACGGTGGCGGTACGGCGGTCGAGGCTGTCGTCGCGGCGGGTCTGGGTGGACACCGGTGAGGTCTCGGTCATGCCGTAGCAGATGCACACCTCGCGCATGCCCATCCGATCGATGACGCGTTTCATCACTTCGACCGGGCACGGCGATCCGGCCATGATGCCGGTGCGCAACGTCGACAGATCCGCCTCCTGCTCGTCGAGGTGCGCCAGCATGTCGATGAACATGGTGGGCACGCCGTAGAGCGAGGTGCAGCGTTCGGCGGCGACGGCTGCGAGGGTTGCGGCGGGTGCGAACGAGGGCGCCGGAATCACGATCGCCGCACCGTGACTGGTGGCCGCCAGATTGCCCATCACCATGCCGAAGCAGTGATAGAACGGCACCGGAACACAGATCCGGTCCTGTTCGGTGTATCCGCACAATTCCCCGACGAAATAGCCGTTGTTGAGGATGTTGTGGTGACTGAGGGTGGCGCCCTTCGGGAAACCCGTTGTGCCTGAGGTGTACTGGATATTGATCGGGTCGTCCATGGACAGCTGCGCCGCCCGCGCCGCCAGCAGTTCCTGGTCGGCGGTGGTGCGCGCCAGCGTTTCCCATGCCGGCGTGTCCAGGATCAGCACCTGCTCCAGGCCGGGGCAAGCCGGACGGACCTGTTCGATCATCGCCACATAGTTCGAGGTCTTGAACTCCGGCGCCGACACCAGCATTCGTACGCCCGCCTGTTCGAGCACATACTGCAATTCGCTGGTGCGGTAGGCGGGATTGATATTCACCAGGATCGCGCCGATCTTCGCGGTCGCGTACTGGATGAGAAACCACTCCGGGCAGTTCGGCGCCCAGATGCCCACCCGGTCACCGGCGGCGATGCCACGCCCGGCCAGCCCGGTGGCCAGCGAGTCGACCGCGGCGCGCAACTCGTGGTAGGTCCAGCGACGCCCGGAAGGGCAGTCCACCAAGGCTTCCCGGTCGCCGAACGCGGCCGCGGTCCGGTCGAGGTTCGCGCCGATGGTGTCACCGAGCAGTGGTGTTTCGGAGATCCCCGAGGTGTAGCTGGGCAGGGGAGTCGTCATCACCGCACCCCCTGCTGACGCAGCAGGAACCGCTGCACCTTACCGCTGGGCGTCTTGGGCAGACTCGGTACGAAATGCACCCGGCGTGGGTACGCGTGCGCGGCGAACTTCTTCTTCACCAGGGTCTGGAGTTCGGCCTCCAGTTCAGCGCTGCCCTCGACGCCCTCGCGCACCACGACGAACGCCTCCAGCACCTCACCGCGCAGCTCGTCGGGCATGCCGACCACCGCGGCTTCGGCGACGTCCTCGTGCAGCACCAGCACGCTTTCCACCTCGAAGGGGCCGATCCGATAGCCGGCCATGATGATCACGTCGTCGTCGCGGGCCGAGAAATGGAAGAACCCGTCGGCATCCTGCGAGCCGGCGTCACCGGTGAGGTACCAGCGGCCGTCGGGGGTGTAGCGCTGCGCGGTGCGTTCGGGTGCGTCGAGGTAGCCGAGGAACCACAGCAGCGGGCTGCGCTCGGTGTCGATGGCGATGCGGCCGAGCTGTCCGGTCGGGGCCTCGGTATCGGCGTCGTCGGCGAGCACCGCGCACGCCCAACCGGGCAGCGACCGGCCCATCGAGCCCGCCGGGGCCTCGGTGTTCAGATCGTCGTGCCAGGCATTGCAGATCACCATGCCGTGCTCGGTCTGACCGTAGTGATCACGAACCGCGACGCCGAGGGTGTCGGCGGACCAGGCCACTACTTCGGGGGTGAGCGGCTCACCGGCCGAGGAAGCCCGCCGCAACCGCACCTTCGGCGCTGCCGCACTGTCGGCGCGCAGGGCGCGGTAGACCGTCGGTGCGGCCGCGAAGTTCGTGACGCCGAACCTGTCCATGACCTGCCAGGTGAGCGCGGGGGAGAAGCCGGCATGCAGCAGCAGGCTGCGGGTACCGCTGGCCAGGGGCCCGAGGATCGCGTAGTAGAGGCCATAGGCCCAGCCCGGGTCGGCGGCGTTCCAGAACACGTCGTCGGGGCGGACGTCGAGCGCGAACTCCTGATAGGCGTGGAAGGACGCGAGCGCGCGCACCGGAATCGGCACACCCTTCGGCGTGCCCGTGGTACCGCTGGTGAACAACTGGACCAGCAGACCGTCGCCGCCGACCGCCACCGCGGGCTCGACGTCCGCGTCGTCGGCCATGAGGTCGCGCATGCGCAGCCCGCCAGGGGCCGGCTCGTCGCCGGTGACGATGGTGCGCCACGGCGGATCGGCCGGGATGTCGTCGCCGGGAGCGAGTTTGCCCGCCTGATCCGGGTCGGCGATCACGACGGATGCGCCGCTGGCCGCCAGCCGGAACGCGATCGCCGGCGGCGCGAACGCGGTGAACAGCGGCACGTGCACCGCACCGCGCCGCCAGATCCCGAGCAAGGCCACCACCAGGTCTTCCGACTTCGCCATGAGCGTGGCGACCCGATCACCCGGCTCGACCCCGAGCCGAGCCAGCGCGGCCGCGAAGCGCTCGGACTTCGCGCGCAGCTCACCGTAGGTCAGATCCGTCGACGACAGATCGCTGTCGATGATCGTGAAGGCGACGGCGTCGGCCGGATGCCGGTCACACAGCAGCCAGGCCGCACTCGCATCGGCGCGGTCGTAACAATCCAGCAGCTCGCGCACCCGCGCGTTCGGGTCGATCCCCATCTCGCATCTCCTCGGTCATGATCCAGCTCACCGGGCTGTTGCCATAGGATGTAGGTCACACCTGACCCGGCACTACCCCCGAAAAGGGGTGACTCCCATGACCGACCCGTCACCGCTGCTACGTCCACGCGACGGCGACGCACTGCGCGCCGAGATCCGGCGGGTCGCGAGCGTGACCGGGGTCCCGGTGCTGTTCGGCGGCGAGGTGCACGCCGACACGCTGCTGCTGAGCGAGTTCTTCGGAGTCCGCACCAACGGCCTGCGCGGCTTGTCGGTCCTGCGGACCTCCGGGCTCGGCGGGCAGGTGATGGACTCCGGGCGGCCGGGACTGGTCGCCGACTACCGGAACGCGCCGACGATCACCCATCACTACGACGGCCCGGTGATGAGCGAAGGCATCCACTCGGTCGTCGCTGTGCCCGTGGTGGTCGACGACAACCCGCGAGCGGTGCTGTACGCGGCCACCCGCGGCAACGGCGCCCTCGGCGACCGCACCGCCGACGCGCTGCTACAGGCCGGACGCAGACTCGCCACCGAGATCACCATCCGCGATGAAGTGGACCGCCGGCTGCGACTGCTGGAAGCCGCCTCGACCCCGGCACAGGCGAACACCGGCGTCGTCGTCGAAGAGCTGCGCGATATCCACGCCGAACTGCGTGACATCGCGCATTCGGCGGCCGACCAGGAGCTGCGCGACCGGTTGCACGCCGTGGGCGCCCGGTTGACCAGGGCACTGTCCGGCGGGCCCGCTCCGGACGCGCCGAAGCTGTCGCGCCGCGAACTCGACGTGCTGGTCCAGGTCGCGCTGGGTTGCTCCAATCAGGAGGTGGCTCAGCGCCTGTCCGTCGGTCCGGAAACGGTCAAGAGCTATCTGCGCAGCGCCATGAACAAGCTCGACGCACACTCCCGGCACGAGGCCGTCGTGACCGCCCGCCGACTCGGCCTGATCCCCTGAGGCGCCGCAGAATTCGCGTTCTCCGCACTGTCCGGCCCGCGTTCGGACCAGCGCGCGCCGCGCCTCTATACTCACCGCCGTGCCGCCGTTGCGAGTAGTCGGACTGTCCCTCGACAGTGCCGACCCCGAAACCCTTGCCCAGTTCTACCTGGATCTGCTCGGCGGAAAGACGCTGTGGCGCAAGGAAAGCAGCGTGGGGGTGCGGATCTCGTCCGGCCTCGCCCTCATCGCGCACCGCGTCCCCGACCATCAACGGCCGGTCTGGCCCGGCTCGTCGATCGTGCACCTGGACCTGGCCGCCGACGACGAACGCGATCTCGACGAATGTGTCGACCGCGCCGTGGAATTGGGTGCCACCGTGGCGCCCATGCAGCCGGGCGACCGGTGGCGGGTGCTGCTCGACCCGTCGGGTCACCCGTTCTGCATCACCACCGTGACACCGCCGGAATAGGTCGAGCGCGGTCCGACGGCCCCGGCGCCGGTCACCTGTCGCCCGGCGACGGTAGTGTGCGGGTCGTGACGACAGCGCCTGAGACCTCGAGTCCCGAGACGACGACCCGCACCGACCAGACCACAGCCACCGGGGCAGGCCCGGTGGTGTCCGCTACCGTCAGCCGTCGCATCGCCGACGAGCTGGCGGTGCGTGAGAATCAGGTCCGTGCCGCCGTCGAACTGCTCGACGCCGGCTCGACCGTCCCGTTCATCGCCCGCTATCGCAAGGAAGTCACCGGCGGCCTGGACGACGCCCAGCTGCGCACGCTCGAAGAGCGGCTGCACTACCTGCGCGAACTCGACGAGCGCCGCGCCGCGATCGTGGAATCGATTCGCGCGCAGGGCAAACTCGACGACGAACTGCACCGCCAGATCATGCTGGCCGAGACCAAGGCCCGCCTCGAAGACATCTACCTGCCCTACAAGCCCAAGCGGCGCACCAAGGCCCAGATCGCCCGCGAAGCCGGTCACGAACCCGTCGCCGACGCGCTGATCGGCGACCCATCCACCGATCCGGCGCAGTACACCGCCGAGCAGCTCGACGGCGCCCGCGCCATCCTGGTCGAACGCTTCGCCGAGGATGCCGACCTGGTCGGTGAGCTGCGCGAACTCATGTGGGAGCGCGGCCAGATCCGCTCCACCGTGCGAGCGGGTAAGGAAGAGGCCGGCGCCAAATTCGCCGACTACTTCGAGTTCAGCGAGCCGTTCAGCAAGCTGCCCTCCCATCGCATCCTCGCGCTGCTGCGCGGTGAGAAGGAAGAGGTGCTCACCCTGCACCTCGATCCCGACACCGAGGAGCCGCAGCCGGGTGAGCGCACCATCTACGAAGGCCGCATCGCGGTGCGCTTCGGCATCGCCGACCAGGGCCGTCCCGCCGACAGCTGGCTGCTGGACACCGTGCGCTGGGCCTGGCGCACCAAGCTCCAGGTGAGTCTGGGCATCGACACCAGGATGCGATTGCGGCAGTCGGCCGAGAAGGACGCCGTCGAGGTCTTCGCCGCCAACCTTCGCGATCTGCTGCTCGCCGCACCGGCCGGCACCCGCACCACCATGGGCCTGGACCCGGGCTACCGCACCGGCGTCAAGGTCGCCGTGGTCGACGGCACCGGCAAAGTGGTCGCCACCGAGGTCATCTACCCGCACAAACCGCAAGGTCAGACCGAGAAGTCGCTGGCGGTGCTCGCCGCGCTGGTCGCCCGGTTCGGGGTGGAACTGATCGCCATCGGCAACGGCACCGCCTCCCGCGAAACCGACGCTCTCGCCGCCGAACTCATCTCCCGCATCCCGGAGAACAAGCCGACCAAGATCGTGGTCTCCGAGGCGGGCGCCTCGGTGTATTCGGCCTCGGCCTACGCCTCCCAGGAGCTGCCCGACCTGGATGTGTCGCTGCGCGGCGCGGTCTCGATCGCGCGCAGGCTGCAAGATCCGCTGGCCGAACTGGTGAAGATCGACCCGAAGTCCATCGGCGTCGGCCAGTACCAGCACGACGTCTCCGAGACGCTGCTGGCCCGCTCGCTCGGCGCCGTCGTCGAAGACGCGGTGAACGCCGTCGGCGTGGACGTGAACACTGCCTCGGTGCCGCTGCTGTCGCGGGTCTCCGGCATCGCCGGATCCCTGGCCGAAAGCATTGTCGCCCACCGCGATCAGCACGGTCCCTTCCGCAGCCGCAGCGCGCTGCTTGATGTGGCGCGACTGGGCCCGAAGGCCTTCGAACAGTGCGCGGGCTTCCTGCGCATCCGCGACGGCGACGACCCGCTCGACAACTCCGCCGTGCACCCGGAGGCCTACCCGGTGGTGCGGCGGATCCTCACCACCACCGGACGTCCCATCACCGAGATCATCGGCAACACCAGCGCGCTGCGGGCGTTGCGCCCGGCGGAGTTCACCGATGAGCGCTTCGGTGTCCCCACCGTCACCGACATCATCAGCGAGCTGGAGAAGCCCGGCCGCGACCCGCGCCCGGAGTTCAAGACCGCCGAATTCGCCGCGGGCGTGGAGAAGGTCGCCGATCTGGAACCGGGCATGGTGCTCGAGGGCGTGGTCACCAATGTCGCGGCCTTCGGCGCGTTCGTCGACGTCGGCGTGCATCAGGACGGCCTGGTGCACGTCTCGGCCATGTCGCACAATTTCGTGAAGGACCCGCGCGAGGTGGTGAAATCGGGGGACGTGGTCAAGGTGAAGGTGCTCGAGGTCGACGTCGCCCGTCAGCGCATCGGGCTGTCGCTGCGGCTGGACGACGAACCCGGTGCGGGTAAGCCCGAACGTGGTCGCGGGACGGGCGAACGCGGTCGTGGCGGTGCCGACGGGCAGTCCGCGCAGGGTCGTGGCCAGGGTGGTAACCGCAGTCAGGGGCAGAACCGTCAGGGGCAGAACCGGGGCCAGGGGCGTCAAGGTCAGGGTCAAGGACGTCAGGGCCAAGGCCAGGGCCGCAATCAGCGCCGCGAGGCCGCACCGGCCAACGGCGCCATGGCCGATGCGCTGCGCCGGGCCGGTTTCGGGAAGTAGCGACCGACTACGGGAGCGGGGGCAGGTATGCGGCGATGGCTCGACGACGATGTGATCGCGCAGGGCCGGCTCCCGCTGCTGTGCTTCCTGCTCGGCTTCATCCTCGGCTTCCTGGTGATCCGGGTCAGCGTGCGGCTGATCCGGGCCCAGGTTCGCTGGTGGCCGGGCAATCTACGCGCGGGCGACACCCACATCCACCACATGGTGTTCGGGGTCATCCTGGTGCTCACCTCTGGCCTCGGGATGATCAGCACCTTCGACGACGGCAGCAGCGCGACCGGCGCCTTGCTGGCGGCCCTGTTCGGCGTGGGCGCGGCGCTGGTACTCGACGAATTCGCGTTGATCTACTACCTGCGCGATGTGTACTGGGAGGAACAGGGACGCACCTCGGTCGACGCGGTGTTCGTCGCGCTGGCCGTCACCGGACTGCTGCTGCTGGGCTTCCATCCGCTGTGGCTGCTCGACATCAACGATTTCCGCCACGACCCCAGCATCGCGGCCAGAGCGCTCGTGGTGGCGTTCGCGGTGGTGAACCTGATCCTGGCCGCCATCGTGATCGCCAAGGGCAAGATCTGGACCGGGCTGTTCGGCATGTTCTTCTTGCCGTTGCTGGTCGTGGGCGCACTGCGGTTGAGCCGGCCGGGCGCGCCGTGGGCCCGGTGGCGCTACGGCGACCGGCGCAGGCTGATGTACCGGGCCATCGTGCGGGAACGGCGCTATCGGCGTCCGGTGATCCGCGCCAAGATCTTCGTCCAGGACCTGGTGGCAGGCAAACCCGACGTCGAACACGTGCGCTCGGCCGCCGAGGCGGAACTCCAGCGCACCGTCGTCCCCGCGCCACCGGCGCCGCACCGGCACCACGCGCTGTGGCCGCACGAGCACGACACACCGCGCTGAACGGGGCAGGTAGGGTGTAGTCCGGCCAGGGCGCACCGGCCGATTTCCGACCCGCCGCGCCCATCTGGCACAATGCACAGGTTGCCCTGGGTGATATCTGCCCCGGCGCACCCCTTATTCGGAGCATGAACCGGTAGAGCACGTGCCGCCAGGTTCCTCTGTTCGCGCGAACTCCAGAAGGATGAACATGAACACCCTTGACTTCGTCGACGAGAAGTCGCTGCGCAGCGATGTCCCCGAGTTCCGGCCCGGTGACACCCTCAATGTGCACGTGAAGGTCATCGAAGGCTCGAAGGAGCGCATCCAGGTCTTCAAGGGCGTCGTCATCCGGCGCCAGGGTGGCGGTATCCGCGAGACCTTCACCGTCCGCAAGGTGTCGTTCGGTGTCGGCGTGGAGCGCACTTTCCCGGTGCACAGCCCCAACATCGACCACATCGACGTGGTGACCCGTGGTGATGTCCGCCGCGCCAAGCTGTACTACCTGCGCGACCTGCGTGGCAAGGCCGCCAAGATCAAGGAAAAGCGCTGAGCTGCTGCTCCGCGCCGCTACACCGGTCCAGCCCGGAGCGGTAGTAGCGCACAGAAATTCCCGGATAGCCCGGCACCGCACGCTTTCTCGCGGTGCCGGGCTAATCTGTTCGGCGTGGCAGACGAGAGTGGGCCGGTGACCGTGCCCGGTGCAGACGACGGGCAACCGCAGGGACGT
Organism: Nocardia cyriacigeorgica; assembly: GCF_005863245.1. GTDB lineage: Bacteria > Actinomycetota > Actinomycetes > Mycobacteriales > Mycobacteriaceae > Nocardia > Nocardia cyriacigeorgica_C. The sequence goes on from NZ_VBUT01000003.1 coordinate 311,358, forward strand.
CGCGCACGGCGCGACCGACGCGGACGCAAAGACAAGAAGCAGCGGCCCTTCTGGCAGGAACTGCCGATCCTGCTGGTCATCGCGGCCGTCATCGCCGCACTGATGGTGACCTTCGTCGGACGCCCGTACGTCATCCCGTCGCAATCGATGGAACCCACCCTGCACGGCTGCGCCGGCTGCACCGGTGACCGCATCTACGTGCAGAAACTCAGCTACTACTGGGGTGAGCCGCAACCCGGCGACGTCGTGGTGTTCGTCGGCCCCGATTCCTGGAACACCCACTACCGCTCCATCCGCTCGGACAACCCGGTGGTGCGCGGGGTGCAGAATTTCTTCTCCTTCTTCGGCCTCGTCCCGCCCGATGAGAACGACCTCGTCAAGCGCGTCATCGCGGTCGGCGGACAGACGGTCGAATGCTGCGATGCGCAAGGCCGGGTGATGGTCGACGGCAAACCGCTCGACGAGCCCTACGTCGAGGACGACTTCCCGTGGGTCCCCGGCGAGAAGAACGCCTCCTACCCGGTGGGGCGGGTGTTCGGCCCGGTCACCGTGCCCGAGGGGCACCTGTGGGTGATGGGCGACAACCGCAACGAATCCGCCGACTCCCGCGCCCACGTCGGCGACGAACTCCAGGGCACCGTCCCCGTGGACAACGTCCGCGGCAAGGCGGTGTTCAAGATCTGGCCGCCCGGGCGCATCGGCCCGGTCCGAGCACAGGATCCGCAAACCAACTGATGGCTGTTCGCGCGATAATCGGTCTGTGGGCTGTGTGGACCGGTTCGACCTGCACGACTGGACGGCGGTGACGCCGATGGCCCGAACTCAGCGTCGCCTGCCGAGCGTGGAGCGTGTCAGCTGGCCGCCACGGGTGGTCATGCGTAGGGCCGGTGGGCTACGCACCCTCGAGGCGGCCCTGAACCGCAGCGGTCTGGGCCCGGTCGCCGGCGTCGACGAGGCCGGACGCGGTCCGAGCGCGGGTCCGCTGGTGGTCGCGGCGTGCATGCTGTCGCCCAAGGCGCATGATGCGCTGGCCGGGCTCGACGACTCGAAGAAACTCACCGAGGCGGCCCGCGAGGAGCTGTATCCGGTGATCACCCGGCTGGCGCTGGCCTGGCATGTGGTGGTCATCCCGGCCTGGGAGATCGACGCGATCGGCATCCACGTCGCCAACCTCGAAGGGATGCGCCGCGCGGTCGCCGGGCTGGGGCGCACACCCGGCTATGTGCTCACCGACGGGTTCCGGGTGCCCGGCATCCCGGTGCCGTCGCTGCCGGTGGTCGGTGGCGACGCCACCGCGGCCTGCATCGCGGCGGCCAGCGTGCTCGCCAAGGTCACCCGCGACCGGATGATGGTCGAGCTGGATCAGCGGCTGCCCGGCTACGGTTTCGCGGCCCACAAGGGCTACAACACGCCCGAGCACAATGCCGCATTGCGGCAGCTCGGACCGTGTGTCGAACACCGGCGTTCGTGGCGCAATGTGCGCGAGCACGAGCCCGCGGGGGCGGGCGGGAGGCCGGTGCGGCACGAGGTGGTGGTGTCCTCCGGTTCGGTCATCGTGGATCAGGTCACGTCCGACCGACTGGCTACCGAAGCGTTACATACGCGATGATGTCAGCACACGCAGTGCCGCGAGAAGGAGGACGTCCCACCCGATGAGCGCCGAGGACCTCGAGAAGTACGAAACCGAGATGGAGTTGTCCCTGTACCGCGAGTACAAGGACATCGTCGGGCAGTTCTCGTACGTGGTGGAGACGGAGCGTCGCTTCTACCTGGCCAATTCCGTGGAATTGCGACCGCAGAACGCCGATGGCGAGGTGTATTTCGAGGTCCGGATGAGCGATGCCTGGGTCTGGGACATGTACCGGCCCGCCCGCTTCGTCAAGCACGTCCGGGTGATCACCTTCAAGGACGTCAATATCGAAGAGCTGGAGAAGCCGGACCTGCGGTTGCCGGAGTAGCGCTGCCATAGTTATCCACAAGCCCGGGTTATCCCCAGGGTTTCTGTTTCCCCAGGTGAGCGGTCCGGCGCGGGACGGCCGGCACCGCAAGCTGACCGGGTGGCACACAACTTGGCGCTCGGCGCACACGGGGAAGACCTGGCGGCACGATTCCTGGAAGCCGCGGGCATGGATATCGTCTGCCGGAACTGGCGATGCCGCTACGGCGAACTGGACCTGATCGCCCGCGAAGGCGACATCACCGCGTTCATCGAGGTGAAAACCAGAGCCGGGCTCGGGTTCGGCACGCCCGCCGAAGCGGTGACCTTCACCAAACGGCAACGCATCCGCAGACTGGCGCTGCTGTGGCTGTCCGAACAGGACGGTCCCTGGCAGCGCATCCGCTTCGACGTGGTCTCGGTCCTGGTGTCCCGCGAGAGCGAACCGGTGATCGAACACCTGAAAGCGGTGTTCTGATGGCGCTGGGGCGGGCCTGTTCGGTCGCGGTGAGCGGCGTGGACGGGCAGCTGGTGGAGATCGAGGCCGACATCGGCCAGGGGCTGCCGTCGGTGCATCTGGTCGGGCTACCGGATACCTCGCTTCAGGAGTCTCGCGACCGGGTTCGCGCGGCGGTCGCCAACTCCGGTGAGAAATGGCCCGACGGACGGGTGATCCTCGCCCTATCGCCCGCAACGCTTCCGAAGGTCGGTTCGGTGTACGACCTGGCATTGGCCGCGGCCGTCATGGATGCCTCCGATGCCATCCCGTCCAAGAAGCTCGAACGCACCGTGCTGCTGGGCGAACTCGCCCTGGACGGGCGCATCCGGCGGGTGCGCGGCATCCTGCCCGCGGTGCTCGCCGCCAGGAAAGCGGGCTGTGCGACGGTCGTGGTCCCGGAAGCGGCCCTGGCGGAAGCCGGCCTGGTCGACGGTATCGAGGTGCTCGGAGCGGCGACGCTGCGCAGTGCGCTGGCCTGGCTGCGCGGCGAAGCCGATCTCACCGAACCCGATCGCGACCTGCCCGAGCAGCCGCGCGTCATCGGGGATCTCAGCGAGGTCGTCGGGCAGCACGAGGCGCGCTGGGCGCTGGAGGTGGCCGCGGCCGGCGGGCATCACATCCTGTTGACTGGGCCGCCGGGCATCGGCAAAACGATGCTGGCACAGCGCCTGCCGGGATTGCTGCCGCCGCTGTCGGAGGCCGAGGCGCTCGAGGTGACCGCGATCCATTCCGTCGCGGGCACACTGTCCGGCGACCATCCGCTGATCACGATGCCGCCGTTCGTCGCTCCCCACCACTCCACCTCCGCCACCGCGATGGTCGGCGGCGGGTCCGGCTCGGCTCGTCCCGGTGCCGTGAGCCGAGCCCACCGCGGGGTGCTGTTCCTCGACGAATGCGCCGAGATCGGCACGAAGGTGCTCGAAGCCATGCGGACCCCGCTGGAAGAAGGCGAGGTGCGCATCGCCCGCCGCGATGGGGTCGCACGATATCCGGCGCGGTTTCAGCTGATGCTGGCAGCGAACCCGTGTCCTTGTGCGCCGGCTCGTGACGTCGACTGCATCTGCGCGCCGCTGGCCCGGCGGCGGTACCTGGGCAAACTGTCCGGGCCGTTGATGGATCGAATCGATATCTGGGTGCAGATGTACGGGATGGCGGGCGGTACCTTCGGCGCCGAGGAATCCGAGAGCAGTGCCACGGTCCGCGAACGAGTGACCCTCGCGCGCCGGGCCGCCGCACACCGGTGGCGGGAATTCGGCTGGCTCACCAATGCCGAGGTCCCCGGACATGTGCTGCGGCAACGTTTTCGGCTACCGCCAGAGGTCACGGCGCCGGTCGAAGCCGGGTTGCGGATGGGCCGACTGTCGGCGCGCGGCGCGGACCGCGCGATCAGAGTGGCCTGGACGATCTGCGATCTACGTGGCGGGGAGGTGCCGAGTGCGCAGGATGTCATGCAGGCGTTGAACTTCCGGCAGCGGGGCGCGCAGTGAGCGCGGCAGGCTCCGGTGCGCACAGCGACGAAGCATGCAGTGTGGTCGCGCCCTGCTCTCCGGCGTTCGGCCAGGAAGGTCTCGATAAGGCCGTCACTGCGGCCACGTCGTGTGCTGCGGTGGTCGGTCCGGATGGTGGTGATGAGGCCGGAGGTGCAGCCGCGCCGTGTGCTGCGGCGGTCGGTCCGGATGGTGGTGACGGGGCCGGAAATGCGGCCGCGCCGTGTTCTGTGGCGCTCCGTCCGGAAAGCGGCGACGAGGCCGGCGTGGAGATTACGCCGTGTACTGCGGCGGGTCGTGGTGATGGAGTCGGTGTTGTGGTTGCGCACGGTTCTGTGGCGCTCCGTCGAGAAAGCTGCGAAGGGGTCGGCGTGGCAGTTACGTCGTCATCTGAGGCCGTCGGTGTGGATGGTGGCAATGAGGCCGGTGGTGCCGTCATGGCGAGTTCTGTGGCGCCGGAGACATGCGACGGGGCCGGCGTGGCGGTTGCCTTGTGCTCGGTGGCCGATGACGTGGATGGTGGCGACGAGCCCGGCGTCGCGGGCACATCCTGCTATGCCGGGTTCGGCGCCGGAAGCCGCGACGAGGCCGAGCAACGGTTGCTGGCCTGGGTGTACCTGTCGCGCGTCGTGCTCGGCCCCTGCGCACCTTTGACGGCCTTGATCGATTCAGTGGGTGTGCTGGAAGCTGCCCGGGCCGTGCGGGAATGCCGCCTGCCGCAGGTGCTGCGGGCGGCGACGGAGACTCGGCGTGCGGTCGATGTGGCGGCCGAGGACATCGACCGTATCCGGCGGCTGGGCGGGCGGGTGGTGACGCCCGAGGACCCGGAGTGGCCGGCGTGGCGGTTACTGGGTCTTCGTCAGCTCGAACCCGGGCGCGACGCCGATGGGGCGGTGCCGCTGGTGCTGTGGGTCCGCGGGCCCCTATCTCTGCTCGGCGCCAGCGAACGAGCGCTGGCCGTGGTCGGCGCGCGGTGCAGTACCGGCTACGGCGATCGCGCGACGGGCGAGATCGCCGGCGAACTCGCCGCCAAGGGCTGGACCATCGTCTCCGGCGCGGCCTTCGGTATCGATGCCATGGCCCACCGAGCCGCCCTCGCGGTCGGCGGGGCGACGATCGCGGTGCTCGCCTGCGGCGTGGACCGGCCGTATCCGGCCCAGCACGACCGGCTGATCGCCCAGATCGCCGAAACCGGGCTGGTGGTCAGCGAATATCCGCCCGGCACCGTCGCGCGCAAGCATCACTTCCTGGCCCGCAACCGGCTGGTGGCGTCGCTGGCCGACGGCGTACTGGTGGTCGAAGCCGGGCTGCGCAGCGGTGCGCGCAACACCGTCAAATGGGCTCGCCGCCTGGGGCGTCCGGCGCTGGCCGTGCCCGGCCCGATCACCTCGGCATCCTCGGTGGGCTGTCACCGGATGATCCGTGAGGGCGAGGCCCTGCTGGTCACGGGGCCCGAGGAGGTCATCGATGAGGCCGGACCTCTGCGTCTTTCGCTACCGACCACGCGAGCCACCGATCCGGGCGACGAACTCGCCGGCGACCAACAGCTGGTGTACGCCGCGCTACCGGCCGCCGGTTCACGCGTCCCGCACGAGCTGGCAACGTGCACCTCGCTGCCGGTGCACACGGTGCGAGCGGTGCTGGCCGAACTCGAGCTGGCGGGGCTGGTGGGGCTCGGGGGAGAGGGGTGGTATCGGGTCGGCTTCGAGCCGGGGCCGGGAGTCGGATGATCTGTCAGCGCTCGGCCCCACGAAGGTTGCTCGGCATCGCGGGCCAGGCGGTCTCCTGATGCGAGGTGTCGGCCGCGCGGTGAGTACAACGCCCTCACCGCGCACCTGGATATCGACTTCACCGCCACCTTTGACAAGGCGCTGGCCTCGTGCGCGACGACGCTTGTGTCGTATGCTGCCGCGCCGGAACCGACGATACGGTGGGCGCCAGCGGTTTCCGCTGTGCAGCGGAGCCGGGCATCGGCCCGATTCGTACTTTCGGCGCCGAAATGGTTTGCCGGGCAGCCCGCCGATCGGCGGCAGCGGTCAGGTGCCCGCGGGCAAGGCCAGTCCTGACGAATGCGGCGGTGTCCCCGGAGCCAAGGAACACCGCCACGAGATCGCTTGCCGGTACGAATCGGCGAGTCCGCCTCACTCGATCCGGACCGAGGAACCGTATGTCTCGATATTCGTGCCGGGTTCCACCTCTTCGGTGATCCGGCCGTTGCAGCCGGCATTCATATAGACGACGGCCAGGCTGTCGGTTTCATTGCCAATGTGGAAACGGGTGGGCCGATCGTGGACCCGGATGCAGCCGGTGGGATTCTCATGCTCGGTGCCATTGATGACGAGGAATCCCTCGGCACCGGAGGCGGTCCCGGCCGCGGTGAGGATCAGTGTTCCTGCGACAGCACACACAGTTGCGATATGACGCACGGGTAGTCCCTTTCTGTGAGCATCGGTGAATCGACTGATCGAACCGGGCAATCTTCGCAGTTCGGACGCCAGAGTTGTGGTAACTGGCACTCCGAGCAGGCAAAACGGGTTGTGAGCGGGGAGGCGGCGCGGCGACTTGCCAACAGCGGTGTGGCGGGTGACGGTGGACAGATGGACGCGCTGCCCGAGGACCTGGAGGAATTGCTGGCCGAATACGGGCGGACGCTGCGGCTGGGAAGCAACCGCTCACCGCACACTGTGCGCGCCTATGTCGCCGACGCGCGGTCCTTGCTGACGCATCTGGTGGCGCGCTCGCCGGATTCGTCGGTGCGGGAACTGGATCTGGCGTTATTGCGCTCCTGGCTCGCCGCACAGTCCGCCGCGGGTGCCGCCAGGACCACGATGGCGCGCCGCTCGTCGTCGGCCCGCACCTTCACCGCGTGGCTCACCAGGACCGGACGGTTGGGTGTCGACCCCGGACTGCGGCTCGGTTCGCCGAAAGCGCATCGCGTACTTCCGGCTGTCTTGGGCAAACAGCAGGCCGCCGCCGTGATGGACGCCGCGGAATCGGGTGCGCTACAGCGTGATCCGATGGCGCTGCGGGACCGGCTCATCGTCGAGCTGCTGTATTCGACCGGGATACGGGTCAGCGAACTCTGCGGGCTCGATATCGACGACGTGGACCGGGAACGCCGGCTGGTGCGGGTCCTGGGCAAAGGCAACAAAGAACGGTCTGCCCCCTTCGGCGCCCCGGCCGACGATGCGATCGGCAACTGGCTGCGTTTCGGCCGCCCGGATCTCGCCACCGCCGAATCCGGCCGCGCCCTCTTACTGGGCCGGCGCGGCCGCCGTCTCGACCCCCGCCAGGCCAGAACGGCGGTCCACGAGGTGATTTCGGCCATTCCCGGTGCACCCGACATGGCGCCGCACGGCCTGCGCCACACCGCCGCCACACACCTGCTCGAAGGCGGAGCCGATCTGCGCGTCGTCCAGGAACTGCTCGGCCACGCCAGTATGGCTACCACACAGCTGTACACCCACGTCTCGGTCGAGCGGCTGAAAAAGGTGCACGACCAGGCGCATCCCCGCGCGTGAGAGGGCAGTCATGACCCTGCCGAACCCGGACGCCGAATCCGACGATGACGAGGAGGAGATCGACTACCGATTCACCCTCGCCAACGAACGAACCTTTCTGGCCTGGATGCGCACTTCGCTCGGCCTGCTCGCGGGCGGCGTCGCCGTGCACACCCTGGTGGAACCGTTCCACCTGGCCGGATTCCGGCGCGCGATCGTGCTGTGCTGTCTTGTTTTGGCCTTCGTGCTCGCCGTCGGCGCCTACAGTCATTGGCGTCGCGTCGGTGAAGCCATGCGACGGGGAGGCCCGCTGCCGGGCACCGTTCTGGTGCCGATCCTGTCCGCAGGGATCACCGTCATCGCGCTGCTCGCCTGCATTGCGGTGCTCCTGCGATGACGCGCCCGGGCCTGGCCGCCGAGCGCACGGCACTGGCGTGGCGTCGCAGTGCCCTCGGCGCCACCGCGGTGACGATGCTGCTGCTGAACGCCGCTGTCGCCGACGGCTGGCGCGCCACCTCGATCGCCCCGCTCGCCGCCGCACTCACCATGGCCGTACTCGCAGTGGTCGGCACCCTGCGCAGCCACGATCTGCGCCACGGCCGTAACCGGCACGGCACCCTCGCCATCCGCCTGGCAATGGCCTCCACCGCTCTCACTGCGCTGGTCGCGGTAGTGATCGGCATGACGCATCCGCTCCGCTAGCGACCGACACCTAGTCCGCACCGGATCGAACCGCACCACCCCACATCGGACCGCGCCGCGCCGCACGCAGCCCACCAGGTCGCGCAGGGCTTTGCTGTACCGCGCCATCTCGTGCGACGCGCCCCTGCGCCGATGCGCTGCACCGAGTGGGGTGCGCCGGCGGTGACCGTGGGATCGGGCTCACTCCGACGCACGCAGTTCACATCCACGCGTGCGACTGGGCATGGCGCTAGGCGGAACTCGGTAGTGCGTCGATGTATTTGCCCGCGATGACGCGTTGGACGAGGCGGGCCACCGGGCCGCCGAGGCGGGTGTACCAGGCGGCTGCGCGGGAGAAGGCGGTGACGAGGCCGTAGACGCTGTCGTCGGCGGGGTCGTATTCGACGGCGAACAGTTCCTCCCCGGACTCCGGGTGGCCGGGCAGGGTGCCGTAGGCGAAGCCACGGCGGTTCGGCTCGTCCAGCACATAGACGACTCGGCACGGCGCGGTGATCGCCAGCGGCCCGACACCGAGGCGCACGGTGAGCAGGGTGCCCGGCTCGGCGGTCAGGGTGCTCGCGGTGCGGAAGATGCCGGTGCCGCGCTGCATGCGATACGCGATGACCGCGTCACCGGCGAGATCGAACAGCTCCCGGCCGTGGCCGATGCGCCTGCGCAGCGAGAACTGGTGATAGCCGGCCGGCAGCGGGCCTTTCGTGGCACCGACCTCGGCGTAGGTAAACGGCGCGTCTTCCGGGTTCTGCATGCCTCGATCATGGCCTGTGCACTGCCGGCGGGGAAGTTCCACGCAACGGCTTCAACCGCATCGGGCCCAGCTGCAACAGTCCGAGCGGATCCAGGTATTCGCGCCCACCCCGGCCGGTCGACTCGCGCCGCAGCCCCCAATGCAGACATGCCGCCGCCGCGCAGCCTTCGTGCCCGGCCTCCAACACCCCGATCCGGCTGCCCCGCACCACCCGACGACCGACCGAAACCTCGGCCGTCACCGGCTCGTAGGTGGTGCGCAGCCCGCCCGCATGATCGATCGAGACCACCGGCTTGCCCGCCACCGACCCCGCGAAAACAACGATCCCGTCGCCCGCAGCGAGCACCGGCTGCCCGGGCGAACCCGCCAGATCTACGCCACGATGCCCGGGGAGCCAGTTCTGCGGCGGCTTCTCGAACCGCCGCTCCACCGCGGGCCGCGGCCGCAACGGCCAATCGAATCGCGTGGCCGGCGCCGCCCCGGCAACCTGCCCACCCGCCGCCAGTAGCGCCCCGGCCAGCAGCAGACAAGCCAGCCGCCCGGCCGCCACCCGGGAACCCGGTAGCCCGGCTACCCCTGACGAGACCGGCCCACCTGTACCACTCACCGGCGCTCATCGTGATCCGGACGGCGTGCGGGGCAGCGGCGCAGTTCGCACCAAGCCCCGCAGCAACGGCCCGAGTACACAGGCCGATCCGCTACTGAGCGCCGCACACCCTTCGGGTTGGCGGTGTCGTGGCGCGGCGGCCACCTCACCGTCTGGTCCGGTCGCGACGAACAGCCCGACCAGCAGCCCCAACGGCAGCAGGCCCGACAGCAGCCTGCGCACGATTCGGGCACCACCGGCGCCGCGCGAGCCGCCGACGGACCATCGGCCCGGCGCGGCGCTGCGTTCGGCGCTACGGCTGGCCGCGCGGCTACTGCTGGCCGTGCCGCTACGGCTGGCCACGCGGCTACTGCTGGCCATGCCGCTACTGCTGGCCAACGGGCTACCGCCGCCCGACGCGCTACCGCCGTCCAACGCCCTGTCGCCGGGCGGTGATGCGACTGCGGCCAGCGGCTGGGCGGGCCGAATCGATGGTGCGGATGAGGAGTCACAGGGAGGTGTCATGGCTCAACTGTGGCGTGCCCGGGAGCCGCCGAACGGCCCCGATCCACCGCCTGTGGACAACCCCGACTGATGTGGATAAACCCTCTTTCACCAGGGCGATTTCAATGGTGGTGATCCACGCCGTAGACTGATCGCGCGGTCTGTGTTTCCCATGGACCGACTTCGCGCGCCACCGTGCTCGTTCGTATGGCGCTGATCGATCCGGCCGCACTTCGCGAGAAGTGTGCCCGGTCGCGCCAGCGCAGCAATGGACGGGGAATCGTCGGCTGGTCCCGATCACGAGATCGGGTCCGGCGGTTCGGGGCGCCAGGGCAGCAGGCCGCCGGCGTGCTGCGTCAACCGGCAACGAAAGAGAGATACGGGAGCTATGGCTGTCGTAACAATGAAGCAGCTGCTCGACAGCGGCGCACACTTCGGGCACCAGACCCGCCGCTGGAACCCGAAGATGAAGCGGTTCATCTTCACCGACCGCAACGGCATCTACATCATCGACCTGCAGCAGACGCTGACCTACATCGACAAGGCCTACGAGTTCGTCAAGGAGACCGTCGCCCACGGCGGCACCGTGCTCTTCGTCGGCACCAAGAAGCAGGCCCAGGAGTCGATCGCGGCCGAGGCCACTCGCGTCGGGATGCCGTATGTCAACCAGCGCTGGCTGGGTGGCATGCTCACCAACTTCTCCACCGTGCACAAGCGCCTGCAGCGCCTCAAGGAGCTCGAGGCCATGGAGCAGACCGGTGGCTTCGAGGGTCGCACCAAGAAGGAAATCCTCATGCTCACGCGTGAGATGAACAAGCTGGACCGCACCCTCGGCGGTATCCGCGACATGCAGAAGGTGCCCTCGGCCATCTGGGTCGTCGACACCAACAAGGAGCACATCGCCGTCGGCGAGGCCCGCAAGCTGAACATCCCGGTCATCGCGATCCTGGACACCAACTGCGACCCCGACCTGGTCGACTACCCGATCCCGGGTAACGACGACGCGATCCGGTCGGCCGCGCTGCTGACCAAGGTGGTCGCCTCCGCCGTCGCCGAGGGCGTGCAGGCCCGCGCCGGCCGCGCCGCCGGTGACGACAAGCCCGAGGCGGGCGCAGGCGAGCCGCTGGCCGAGTGGGAGCAGGAGCTGCTGGCGCAGGCCGCCCCCGCCGCCGAGGCTCCCGCCGCCGAGGCCGCTCCGACCGAGACCCCGGCCGAGGCCTGAGTTTCGGCGTCATCCGCTGTTCCAGTGGTGGCCACCTGGCACTGCCATCGTGGCCACCACTGCCCGGTACCTCAACCTTTTCGAAGGAGGCTCGCCCCCGATGGCGAACTACACCGCCGCTGACGTGAAGCGGCTCCGGGAGCTGACCGGCTCCGGGATGATGGACTGCAAGAACGCGCTGGCCGAGACCGACGGTGATTTCGACAAGGCCGTCGAGCTGCTGCGCATCAAGGGCGCCAAGGACGTCGGCAAGCGTGCCGAGCGCACCACCGCCGAAGGCCTGGTCGTCGCCAAGGACGGCGTCATGGTCGAGATCAACTCCGAGACCGACTTCGTCGCCAAGAACGCCGAGTTCCAGGGGCTGGCCGACCAGATCGTCACCGCCGCCGCGGCCGCCAAGCCGGCCGACCTGGAGGCGCTGAAGGCGCTGGACCTGGGCGGCAAGACCGTCGACGCCGCGGTGCAGGAACTGGCCGCCAAGATCGGCGAGAAGCTGGAGCTGCGCCGCGTGGTCTCCTTTGACGGCCCGGTCGCCACCTACCTGCACAAGCGGGCCTCGGACCTGCCGCCGGCCGTCGGCGTGCTGGTCGAGTACACCGGTTCCGGTGACGCCGCCGCCGAGGCCGCGCGTGCCGCCGCCATGCAGGTCGCCGCCCTCAAGGCCAAGTACGTGACCCGCGACGAGGTTCCGGCCGACATCGTGGAGAACGAGCGCCGCATCGCCGAGCAGACCGCTCGCGAGGAAGGCAAGCCCGAGGCCGCGCTGCCGAAGATCACCGAGGGCCGCGTCAACGGCTTCTTCAAGGATGTCGTCCTGCTCGAGCAGGCGTCGGTCACCGATTCGAAGAAGACCGTCAAGGCCCTGCTGGACGAGGCCGGTGTCACCGTGACCCGCTTCGCCCGGTTCGAGGTCGGCGCGAGCTAGAGCCCTCGCGCGAAGAGCGAGAAGGCCCCTCGTCGCACCGATCATCCGGTCGACGGGGGGCCTTCTGCTGCCGCTCCAACCGAATAGGGCAGGATAGGGACGCTCTGCGTTGCCGACTGTCTGATGCCGCCGGGCCCGGATCTCGGGCAGGCGCCAGCCGAGAACATGCCGATCGCCGAAGGAGACCCAGACCGATGACCGACCCGGGGACCGACCGCCCAGGATATCGCCGGGTACTGCTGAAACTCGGCGGTGAGATGTTCGGCGGCGGCAAGGTGGGGCTCGATCCGGACGTCGTCCAGACGGTGGCCGAGCAGATCGCCGAGATCGTCGCGACCGGTGTGCAGGTGGCCGTGGTGATCGGCGGCGGCAACTTCTTCCGCGGTGCCGAACTCGAAGAGCGCGGCATGGAACGGGCACGCTCGGATTACATGGGCATGCTCGGCACCGTGATGAACAGCCTTGCGCTGCAGGACTTCCTGCAGAAGCAGGGCATCGACACCCGGGTGCAGACGGCGATCACCATGGGCCAGGTCGCCGAGCCGTATCTGCCGTTGCGGGCCAAGCGGCATCTGGAGAAGGGCCGCGTGGTGATCTTCGGCGCCGGTATGGGCATGCCGTACTTCTCCACCGACACCACCGCGGCGCAGCGCGCGCTCGAGATCGGCGCCGATGTGGTGCTGATGGCCAAGGCCGTCGACGGTGTGTTCACCGCCGACCCGCGGGTCGATCCGGCGGCCACGATGTACACCGAGATCACCCATAAAGAGGCGATCGAACGCGACCTGAAGGTCGCCGACGCCACGGCGTTCAGCCTGTGCATGGACAACCAGATGCCGATCCTGGTGTTCAATTTGTTGACCAAGGGCAATATCGCCCGGGCTGTCGCCGGTGAGAAGATCGGCACATTGGTTCGTTCCTGACCCCGCGAGCCCGCGGATCATGACGATGACGACGCTGTGGAGGAAACGGTCGTGATTGAAGAAGCGCTCTTCGACGCCGAGGAGAAGATGGAGAAGGCCGTCTCGGTGGCGAAGGACGATCTCGGCACCATCCGCACCGGTCGGGCGAATCCGGGCATGTTCTCCCGGGTGCTGGTCGACTACTACGGATCGCCTACCCCGGTCACCCAGATGTCGAGTATCACCGTGCCGGAGCCCCGGATGGTGGTGATCAAGCCCTATGAGCAGTCGCAGCTGGGTGCGATCGAGACCGCGATCCGCAACTCCGATCTCGGCGTGAACCCGACCAACAACGGTGACATCCTGCGGATTTCGATTCCGCAGCTCACCGAGGAGCGCCGCCGCGAGATGGTCAAGCAGGCCAAGTCCAAGGGGGAGGACGCCAAGGTCGCGATCCGCAACGTGCGCCGCAAGGCGATGGAGGAACTCGGGCGCATCCAGAAGGATGGCGAGGCGGGCGAGGACGAGGTCGGGCGGGCCGAGAAGGAACTCGACAAGACCACCGCCAAATATGTCGGCCAGGTCGATGAGCTGGTCAAGCACAAGGAAGCCGAACTGCTCGAGGTCTGACCCAGATCTGGCGGGCCCGCCCGGGCGGGGGACGAAACGGAAACGACGAGTTGAGCGACGGGACAATCGTGGCCGAGAACACCGCTGCGGCCGGTGCGGCGGGACAACAGGCACCGGATGACGGCCCCTATGACGCCGCTACCACCGGTGCGGCGGACGCGACGCCGGGCGTGAGCGAATCGCCCGCGCCGGAACCGGCCGCGCCCAAGTCGCGGGCCGGTCGCAATCTACCGGCGGCGTTGATCGTCGGCTTCGGTCTCGGGCTCTCGCTCATCGCGATCCTGCTGTTCGTGCCGAAGGTGTTCATCGGGGTGGCGGGCGCGGCGATCGCGGTGGCCACCTGGGAGGTCGCCAAGCGGCTGCGTGAGGCCGATGTCCTGGTGCCGCGGATTCCGTTGATCGTCGGTGGTCAGGCGGTGTTCTGGCTGGGTTGGCCGTTCGGGTCCGAGGGGGTGGCCGGGGCCTTTGCGGCGACGGCGCTGGTCTGCATGGTGTGGCGCTTGTTCGACCACGGCCTGACCACGGCCCCGCGCAACTTCCTGCGCGACACCTCGATCGCGATCTTCACCCTCGCCTGGATTCCGCTGCTCGCTTCGTTCGCGGTCCTGCTGCTGCTGGAGCCGGACGGCAACCTGCGGGTGCTGACGTTCATGATCCTGGTGGTCTGCTCCGACGTCGGCGGCTACGTCGCCGGGGTGCTGTTCGGCAGGCATCCGATGGTGCCGTCGATCAGCCCGAAGAAGTCGTGGGAGGGCTTCTGCGGTTCGCTGGTGTTCAGCGTCATCGGCGGCCTGCTCACCGTGACGTTGTTGCTGGACGCCAATTCGATGATCGGTGTGGTGCTCGGCGTCGGCCTGGTGCTGGTGGCGACCATCGGCGATCTCATCGAATCGCAGATCAAGCGTGAACTCGGCATCAAGGACATGGGCACGCTGCTGCCGGGCCACGGCGGCATCATGGACCGGCTCGACTCGATGCTGCCTTCGGCGTTCGTGTCGTGGCTGGTACTCAGCACCCTGCTCTGAGGCCGGCGTCAGGGTCGTTTGGCGGCGCGGCGCAACTGCATGATGCGCACGCCGCCGACCAGCGCCATCACCAGCGCACCGGCGATCACCGACAGCAGCACCGACACCCCGAGCGGCATCCCGAAGGTCCAGAACAGCAGGTCGACCTCCACCCGTTCCAGGTTCTGCAGGATGAAGATCATCAGCACGATACCCAGCAGCGCGGCCACGACGAGGCCGACCCAGGTGTATCCCGCTTTCGACTTCTCCAGCCTGCGGCGGGGGCGAGGCGTGACGGCCGGTTCCGTCTTCGGGATCGGCTCCGGCTCGGGCACCTGGTCAGCGGCGTGGGTCGACATATATCGATCATTCCCGATAGCTATCGCCAACGCACGGATTTCCCGCCTTACGGCGCGCTCCTACCGCCTCAGCGGGTCCGTCGAGGGGATGTGATGTGGTCGACGGCCCAGGGGATGGGACACTGGAGAAACTATGACCGTCTCCCTGCCCCTGGTTTTCGATGCCCCGCGCCGTGGGATGCCGCCGCGCCACCTGGCCGATCTGGATGCCGACGGCCGCCGCGCCGCGATGGCCGAACTCGGGCTGCCCGCCTTCCGCGCCGACCAGATCGCCCGCCAGTACTACGGGCGGTTGCAGGCCGACCCGGAGCAGATGACCGACCTGCCCGCGCCGCTGCGCGCGAAGGTCGGCGAGGCCTTGTTCCCGCCGCTGCTGACCCCGGTCAAGCATGTCGCCTGCGACGGCGGCGATACCCGCAAGACGCTGTGGCGGGCCGGTGACGGCACCCTGCTGGAGAGCGTGCTCATGCGCTACCCGGACCGGGCCACCCTGTGCATCTCCAGCCAGGCCGGCTGCGGTATGGCGTGCCCGTTCTGCGCGACCGGTCAGGGCGGGCTGACCCGGAACCTGTCGACGGCCGAAATCGTCGACCAGGTGCGGGCCGCGGCCGCCGCACTGCGGGACGGCGAGGTGCACGGCGGTCCGGGCCGGCTGTCGAACATCGTCTTCATGGGTATGGGCGAGCCGCTCGCCAACTACAAGCGGGTGCTGAACGCGGTGCGTCGCATCACCTCACCGGCGCCGGACGGTCTCGGCATCTCCCAACGCAACGTGGTGGTCTCCACCGTCGGCCTCGCACCCGCGATCCGCAAACTGGCCGATGAAGGCCTGTCGGTGACGCTGGCGGTCTCGCTGCACACCCCCGACGACGAATTGCGCGACACACTCGTGCCGGTGAACAACCGCTGGCCGGTGGCCGAGGTGCTCGACGCCGCCCGCTACTACGCCGACAAGACCGGTCGCCGAGTGTCGGTGGAGTACGCGCTGATTCGCGACATCAACGATCAGCCGTGGCGGGCGGACATGCTGGGGGAGAAGCTGCACAAGGCGCTGGGCTCGCGCGTGCACGTCAATGTGATCCCGCTGAACCCGACTCCGGGCAGCAAGTGGGATGCCAGCCCGAAGCCGGTGGAACAGGAATTCGTGCGGCGAGTCAATGCCAAGGGTGTGCCGTGCACGGTGCGCGATACCCGTGGTCAGGAGATCGCGGCGGCCTGCGGGCAGCTGGCAGCCGAAGGCTGAGCCGTTCGAAGTGGACTGTGCCCCGGGTGGCGGTCGGGAGACCGCGCCGCCGGGGCACCGGTGATCGAGTACGCGCTCGCTGGGACTAGCGCGGCTTGCGGCGCAGGATGCTGTCGCGGATGAGGATGATGGCCAGGCCGACGGCGGAGGCGATGAGGAAGATGTAGCCGACGTTGCCGGTACCCGAGGAGGCGCCCTGCGGGCCCTCGAACAGCATCGCCAGCAGCGCGAGCACGACGATCCAGCCCGCGACCCGGAAGGTGCGCCGCGACTCGCCGCTCCAGCCCCATGCGGCCGACGGAACCTCAGCGGGATCCACGGTGGTGACGGCGCGGTCACTGGTGGTGGTTTCGAGTTCCGTGGCGGCCACGATCGCTCCTCAGCTCGAGAATCGGATACTGCCCGATATCGTGGCATACGACCGGTCGTCGTAGCCAGCAGGGTGCGGTGTCGGTCAGAATGTGCGGGTGTCCGACGTCGTAAGAGTTCTCCTGCTCGGCAGCACCGGTTCCATCGGAACCCAGGCGCTGGAGGTGATCGCCGCCAACCCCGGCAAGTTCGAGGTGGTCGGCCTGGCCGCGCGCGGCGGTAGTGCCGATCTGCTGGCCGCGCAGATGGCGGCCACCGGCACCGCCAATGTGGCGGTCGCCGATCCGGCCGCGGCCCAGCGGCTCGGTGTCGAACTCGGCGGTCCGGGCGCGGTGACCGAACTGGTGCGCCGCACCGAGGCCGATGTGGTGCTGAACGCGCTGGTCGGCTCGCTGGGCCTGGAACCGACGCTGGCGACGTTGCAGTCGGGTGCCCGGCTTGCCTTGGCCAACAAGGAATCCCTGGTCGCCGGTGGCTCGCTGGTGACGAGAGCCGCGGCGCCCGGGCAGATCGTCCCGGTGGATTCGGAGCATTCGGCGCTGGCGCAATGCCTGCGCGGCGGGCGCGCCGAGGAAGTGGACCGGCTCATCCTCACCGCCTCCGGTGGCCCGTTCCGTGGCTGGACCACCGAGATGCTGGAAGCGGTGAACCCGGCCGAGGCGAAAACCCATCCCACCTGGTCGATGGGCCCGATGAACACGCTCAATTCGGCCTCGCTGGTGAACAAGGGCCTCGAATTGATCGAAACCCATCTGCTGTTCGGCATTCCGTACGACCGCATCGACGTCACCGTGCATCCGCAGTCGATCGTGCACTCGATGGTCACCTTCACCGACGGCTCGACCCTGGCCCAGGCCAGCCCGCCCGATATGAAGCTGCCGATCGCGCTGGCGCTGGGCTGGCCCGACCGGGTGCCCGGCGCCGCGACGGCCTGCGATTTCTCGACCGCCACGACCTGGGAATTCGAGCCGGTGGACAACGAGGTCTTCCCCGCGGTGGAGCTGGCCAGGCAGGCCGGTACCGCGGGCGGCTGCGTGACGGCGGTGTACAACGCGGCCAACGAGGTCGCGGTGCAGGCCTTCCTCGACGGTGCGATCCGGTTCCCCGAGATCGTGCGCACCGTCGGCCTCGCGGTCGCCGCCGCCGACGACTGGCGCGCCGAACCGACCAGCCTCGAGGAAGTGCTCGCCGCCGACGCCTGGGCGCGTGAGTACGCGCGGAAACTGGTGCTCACCTAGTCGGCACGCGCGCTCCGCTGCCGAAGATCGCCGTCCCGGCTCGGCTCGCACCGCCGGGACCGAGTGCCGCCAGGTAGTCGCGTCCGGTCACCGCCGAACGCTGCCGGTACTGTGGACGCGTGCTCGCGGCCGACCAAGGACGCGTGCGTGCCGGGAACTGACGAGCTGCGCAACGCAGGAGGGCTGTAGAGCAAATGGTGTTCGCGTTCGGTTTCGCGCTGTTCGCCCTCGGCATCACGATCTCGATCGCACTACACGAGTGCGGGCATATGTGGGCCGCACAAGCGACCGGGATGAAGGTGCGCCGCTACTTCATCGGCTTCGGGCCGCGCATTTTCTCGTTCCGGCGCGGTGAGACCGAGTACGGCCTGAAGGCGCTGCCGCTGGGCGGGTTCTGCGATATCGCGGGTATGACCGCGCTCGACGAGCTCGAACCCGAGGAGCTGGACCGGGCGATGTATCGCCAGGCCACCTGGAAGCGCCTGGTCGTCATGTTCGGCGGCATCGCGATGAACTTCCTGCTCGGCTTCCTGCTGGTGGTGGTGCTCGCCGTCGGCTGGGGGCTGCCCAACTTCAACCAGCCACCGGCCACCGCGCTTGGCGAGATGAGCTGCGTCGCCCCGCAGAATCCGGACGGCACGCTGGCCGAGTGCACCGGCACCGGACCGGCGCAGCGGGCCGGGCTACAGCGCGGTGACGTGGTGAAGGCCGTCAACGGTGTCGAGGTCGAGACCTGGCGGGAGTTCCAGACCGAGACCCAGAACCAGACCGGGCCGTTCACCTACACCATCGAGCGTGACGGCCAGATCCTGACGATTCCGGTCACCCCCGAACGCGTCATCCGCTACCCGTCCGACGGTGGGCCCGGACGTGAGGTGAGCGCGGTCGGCGTCGGCTCCGACTACTACGAGCCGGTCAAGTACAACGTGCTGGCCGCCATCCCGGCGGCCGGGGCCTTCACCGGCGACATGTTCGTGCGCACCTTCGAATCGCTGGCCAAGATGCCGGCCAAGGTGGCCGACCTGTGGACCGCTGTCACCGGCGGCGAGCGCGACCCGGAAACCCCGGTGAGCGTGTACGGTGCCTCGAAGATCGGTGGCGAGACCGCAGAGCGCGGCCTGTGGGGCCTGTTCATCCTGGTGCTGGCCAGCCTGAACTTCTTCCTCGGCGCCTTCAACCTGCTGCCGCTGCTTCCGCTGGACGGCGGGCATATCGCGGTGGTGCTCTACGAGAAGCTGCGCAACACCGTCCGCGGCTGGAAGGGGCTGGCGCCTGGTGCGCCGGTCGACTATCTGAAGTTGCTACCGGTGACCTATGTGGCGGTGGTGATCGGTGGTGCGTACATGGTGTTGACGCTGGTCGCCGACATCGTCAACCCGATCGAACTATTCCCCTGACCGGCGCGCCGGATGTTCGGCGGATGGCCGTCGCGCTGTCACGGTGGTCACACGAGAACGTCGCCGGTGCGCGACTAGACTCGCAGGCGAGTAGGCCCGAACCAGACGAAAGCAGGCAGCCGAAGGTGACCAGCACAATCGGATTGGGGATGCCGACCGCGCCCGCGGCCGTGCTGGCTCCCCGCCGCAAGACCCGTCAGCTGATGGTGGGCAACGTCGGTGTGGGTAGCGATCACCCGATCTCGGTGCAGTCGATGACGACCACCAAGACCCACGACGTCAACGCGACATTGCAGCAGATCGCCGAGCTGACCGCGTCCGGCTGCGACATCGTGCGGGTGGCCTGTCCGCGCCAGGAAGACGCCGACGCGCTCGCCACCATCGCCCGCAAGTCGCAGATCCCGGTGATCGCCGACATCCACTTCCAGCCGCGCTACATCTTCGCCGCGATCGACGCCGGATGCGCCGCGGTGCGGGTGAACCCCGGCAACATCAAGGAATTCGACGGCCGCGTCAAGGAGGTCGCCAAGGCGGCCGGTGACGCGGGCATCCCGATCCGCATCGGCGTGAACGCCGGTTCGCTGGACAAGCGGATGCTGGAGAAGTACGGCAAGGCCACCCCCGAGGCGCTGGTGGAGTCGGCGCTGTGGGAGGCGAGCCTGTTCGAGGAGCACGGCTTCGGCGACATCAAGATCTCGGTCAAGCACAACGACCCGGTGATCATGGTGGAGGCCTACCGGCAGCTGGCCGCGCAATGCGATTACCCGCTGCACCTCGGCGTCACCGAGGCGGGTCCGGCCTTCCAGGGCACCATCAAGTCGGCGGTGGCCTTCGGTGCGTTGCTGAGCGAGGGCATCGGCGACACCATCCGGGTGTCGCTGTCGGCGCCGCCGGCGGAGGAGATCAAGGTCGGCAGCCAGATCCTGCAATCGCTGAACCTGCGCCCGCGCAAGCTCGAGATCGTCTCGTGCCCGTCCTGCGGGCGCGCCCAGGTCGACGTGTACACCCTCGCCAACGAGGTGACCGCCGGACTGGAGGGCATGGAGGTGCCGCTGCGGGTGGCCGTGATGGGCTGCGTCGTCAACGGGCCGGGTGAGGCGCGCGAAGCCGATCTCGGGGTCGCCTCCGGCAACGGCAAGGGACAGATCTTCGTCAAGGGCGAGGTCATCAAGACCGTGCCGGAAGCGCAGATCGTGGAGACCCTGATCGAAGAGGCCATGCGCATCGCCGAGGAGATGGGCGAGGATGTCGGCGCCGGGGAACCGGTCGTCACCGTCGGCTGAACCCCGCACCGGACCAGGGGTTTCGGCATACCCGGGGCGCGCGGCCCCGGTTCATGGCAGGCTGTGAGACGTGCGGAGTCTGCTGGAGCCGACGCGACGCGCGAAGAATCTCCCCGCGCGTCAGCTCGCCAAGCGGGACCTGGCGCAGGTCCTGCGAGTGCTGGATGCCGATCCCGTGGCCTGCTGTATGGTCGCGGCCCGGTTGCAGGAATTCGGTATCGATAGCAGCGGCGGGCTGGGTGAGCTGTGGAGTCGCGGCGGGCCGGCCGAGTCGCTGTGCTTCTCCGGGGTCAACCTGGTTCCGTTGCTCGGCGATCAGGACGCGTTGCGCGCCTTCGCCGAACGGGCCATCCGCTGGCCCCGCGTCTGCTCCTCGGTGGTCGGCAGGCAAGAGCTGGCGCTGCCGCTGTGGGAGATGCTGGCCCAGCACTGGGGTCCCGCACGCGAACTGCGGGCCGACCAGCCGTTGCTCGCGTTGGACGAGCCGCCCGCGGCCGCACCCGATCCGCAGGTGCGCCGGGTACGGGTGGAGGAACTCGACCGCTATCTGCAAGCCGCCATCGCCATGTTCATCGAGGAGGTCGGCGTCGACCCGCGTGCCGGTGACGGCGGCCGCGGCTACCGTCGCCGAGTCGCGGGTTTGATCGAATCCGGCCGCGCCTGGGCCAGGTTCGAGGACGGGCGTGTGGTGTACAAGGCGGAGGTGGGTTCGCTGTCGCGGCGCACCGGCCAGATCCAGGGTGTGTGGGTGCATCCCGATCGGCGCGGCAACGGCCTCGGCACCGCGGGGACCGCTGCTGTCGCCAATGCGGTGATCGCCTCCGGGCGCACTGCCAGCCTGTATGTCAACGACTACAACGAGATCGCGCGCAAGGCCTACCGCCGGGTGGGGTTCCGGCAGATCGCCACCTTCACCACCGTGCTGCTCGACTGAGGTCGCCCGGCCCGAACTGCGGTGCGCCACAGGTGTTTGCCCGCTGATGGCCGCTACCATCGGTGCCGATGTCGATTCGCGTGTTCCTCGTGCTTGCCGTCGCCGCGCTCGCGGTCGCCGCAACCGGCTGCACGGCGGGCCCGCAGGGGCCGGCCGCGGCAGCCGAGGCCTTCGTCAGCGCTTTCGCCGCCCACGATGTCGACGCGGCCGCCGCGCACACCAGCCGACCCGAACCGGCACGGCAGGCCTTGGCTTCGGCGTGGGAGGGTTTGCAGGCCGAACAGCTGAGCGCACGTACCGGCGCTGCCCGCGTCACCGGCGACACCGCGACCGTCGACTACACCTACGAATGGGTGCTGCCGAAGAACCGGGTGTGGACCTACTCCGGCACATTGCAGATGGCCCGCACCGACGGACGCTGGACGGTGCGCTGGACCTCGTCGAACATCCACCCCGAACTCGGCGACACCCAGAAGATGGAGCTGCGCGCCGAACCGGCGCCACGGGCCAGGGTCAACGAACAATCCGGCAGCGATGTGCTGGTGCCCGGCAAGGTGTCGCGGGTGGTGTTCCGCACCGCCGACGCCACCGACCCGGGTTCGGTGGCGCAGGCGCTCTCGGCCGCGCTGATCCGTTTCGACAAAGACCTCACCGCGTCGGCCATCCTCGACGCGGCGCGGCAGGCGCAGGGTGCCTACACCGTCGCGAAGCTGAGCGAGTTCGAATTCGACCAGGTGAGCATCGAACTCATCGGCCTGCCGGGAGTGACGCTGACCCAGGAGTGGGATCTGGTCCCCACCCAGCGTGAGTTCGCACCCGACCTGATGACGCAGGTCCGCCAGACCGTGATCGACGAGGTCGACGGCAAGGCGGGCTGGAGCGTCGTGCTCGAGAACGCCAACGGTGCGCAGGTCGGGGTGCTGACCGAGGTGGCCGCGCAGCCGGCGCCGTCGTTCTCGCTCAGCGTCGACCGCAATGTGCAGAACGCCGCCCAGCGCGCGGTGTCGCTGCGCACCGAGCAGACCATGATGGTGGTGATTCAGCCGTCGACCGGCGCGATTCTGGCCGTCGCGCAGAACGAGGCCGCCGACCGGGACGGACCGATCGCGACCATCGGCCAGTACCCGCCGGGGTCGGTGTTCAAGACCGTCACCGCGGCGGCCGCCATCGACGAAGGCCTGGCCACCCCCGACACCGTGCTGCCGTGCCCGAGCCAGACCGTGATCGGTGAACGCACCATCCCCAACTACAACCTGTTCACGGTGGGCAGCGTGCCGATGGCCACCGCCTACGAGCGTTCCTGCAACACCACGTTCGCGAAACTGGCCAGCGGGCTGCCGGCCTCGGCGCTGCACGATATGTCCGCGGCCTTCGGGATCGGGCCGACATACACCGTGGCGGGTTTGCCGACGGCGTCCGGTTCGGTGCCACCGGCCGAGGACGAGGTCCAGCGCGCCGAGGACGGTATCGGGCAGGGCCGGGTGGTGGTGAGCCCGTTCGCGATGGCGCTGGTCGCGGCGACTGTGGCCAATGGTTCGGTGCCGGTGCCGTATCTGATCGCCGGGCGCGAGACCACCGTGGACGGTGAGCGGCCATCGATCGATCCGGAGGTGATCGACGGCCTGCGAATGATGATGCGCAAGGTCGTCACCGGTGGTACGGCGGGCCGCATCGCCGATCAGGGCGAGGTGTACGGCAAAACCGGTGAAGCCGAGGTCGAGGGTGGTTCACATTCGTGGTTCGTGGGCTATCGCGGCGACCTCGCGTTCGCGACGCTGCTGGTGAAGGGCGGAAGCTCCGATAACGCGGTCGCCGTTACCCGGGATATGTTCGCGGCGCTACCCACGGGGTACTGAGCGCGCCGTCGGCGGGCGCTGTGTCCGCGGCCGAGCCTGCCGGTTGCTGGGCGGCGAAATGATGGGCAACGGAGAACAGTTGCGTCGCGGTGTCCGGCTGGACGGTCGCGTTCGGGTAACTTCGCGGGGATTCGCCGGCCGGTTGAATGTCACGGACCACGGCCGGGTGCACGGCACCACCGGAAGCCGCCGTGTCGGTGCCGAGGATTTCGACGACGCCGGCGCCGCCCAAAATCATTCCGGCAGTGATGAGAACAAGGGTGGAACGCTTCATGGCCGGCTCCCTCGAATCAGGGTGTGCGGGAAGAGCTCGTGTCGCAGCCTCGTTGCGGCAAGTGAATTCGCCAGATGGTGACCGAATGTTTGCTGTTGAGGCCAACCTAAGCGCTCGGCGCAGGCGCAGACAAGAAAAATGTGGAGCGACCGTGTGCCGGACCGGAAATCGTTACTCGAGGCACGGCCGATTCGTGACCGCCTTGTTATCGAGTACGTTGTTTCGGGAAAGATTCACGCGCGACGCAATGTGGCGGACAGATGATGTTGCAGCGGTTCGCCCACCGCCGCCATGCGCAGCGTGTAGTCGATGACGTCGCCTGATTGCCGAATCGAGCGCCCGAGAGCGGTGACCGATTTCGCCGTGCCGCTGAGGCCGATATTCGTCGATTCGAATTCGAAGCGGATCTCGTCGGAGGTGACGCTCAGCGTGCCTTCACAGATTTCGGTGATACCCGTGGGATGGGCCAGAATCAGCTCGACGCGATCGGGCTGCGGACACCGCAGATATCCGGTTTCGGCGTGTAGCGGGCGGTTGTCGTCGGCGGCGCGGGTGCGTTGCCGATAGGTCAGGAATGGCCGGCCGATATGACCGAAGTGGATTTCCTCGAGGTAGTCGAACGGCTCGATCGTCGGATACTCGCCATGTCCTTCGCCGCGCCAGGTGCCGAGCAGTGGGGCCAGCGGGGCGATAGCGGGGTGGGGTGCGACGGGCGGCTGGGGTTCGACCACGGCGGTCAGCTTAAACCCATGGCCGAGACGATGTTTCCCGGCTCCCCGGTTTCTTACACGCTAAGGTGAGCGACGCCCGATGGGTGAGGGGCTGTGTTGTCGGAAGGGACAAGAATGCTGTACGGACACCGGGCCGATTCCGGTAACTGGCGCTCGCGCACGACCCTGCTGCGGGTGTCGGCGCTCGCCGCCGCGGTCGTGATCGCCGCGGCCTGCTCGGACTCCGATGCCGCGACCGGAGAGGTCGCGTTGGATGGCAACCGGTACGTCGTCACCGCGTTGGCATCCGGCGACAAGGACGCCCACGCCGCGGTCACCGTGTCCGACCTGGTGAACGCGTGGGGTTTCAGCGATCGTCCCGGCGGCCATTTCCTCGTCGGCGCGGGCGGCAAGGCCTTCGGTTTCCTCGGTGACGTGCGCTCGGCGGCGAAGCCCGAGCTGCACACGCTGTCCCAGGACGGCTTCGTGGCCATGACCGTGCCCGGCGCCGATGCCGATACCTCCGACAAGAGCGGCGGCACCGTGACCGGTGTGGTGGCGAATCCGGCGCCGCCGAACTCGGATGCGTTCGTCGTGCGCGATCAGCCGGTGCCGTTCGAGGGTGTGCCGCCGCTGCTGCTGACGGGCTCGGCGCGCAACATCATCGCCACCGATTCGGGCACGCTGTCGGCCTGGACCGATATCGCACCCGATGGCGCCGTCATCCGGCACGACGGTCCGGCCAACCTGGTCTTCGACGGGTCGGCGCAGAAGATGGCGTTCTATGGCATCGCGCTCGCGCCCTCCGGTGACAAGCTGCTGGCCGCCGATTTCGGTGCCGAACCCCAGGTGCGCACCTTCGACAAGAACTGGCAGCTGGTGCCGACGTCCGGATTCGCCAACCCCTTCGCCACCGGCGAGGCGGTCGACGCGGACAAGCCTGAACTCGGCCGCAAGGCGGTGCCGGGCGATCCGGCGCCGTTCAATATCACCACCATCGGCGACCGGGTATTCGTCTCGTACGCGGTGACCAGGCCCGATTCCGATGACGCCGAGCAGTTCGCGGTGGGCGAGCGGGAGGTGGCCGACGCCGACGGTGAAAGCGCGGCCGCGGGCAAGCCCGGTAAGGGCAAGGTCGCCGAGTTCGCGGCCGACGGTTCGCTGGTGCGCATCCTCGACGACGGTGGCAGGCTCAACGCGCCGTGGGCGGTCACCGTGACTCCGTCCACCTTCGGCCCGCTCAGCGGCAAGTTGCTGATCGGCAATACCGCTGGTGCCGGCCACATCCTGGCCTACGACGACACCACCGGCGAGTTCGTCGACTACCTCCGCGACACCGGTGGTGCCCCGCTGTGGGTGCCGGGCCTGCGCGGGCTCGAGTTCGGCGACGGCGCGTCGCTCGGAGATTCCGACGCCCTGTACCTGACCGCCGCGCCGACGCCGAAGACGGCGCACTTCTCCAGCATTCGCCTCAAGTGAGCCGTCGACTCGCCGAGTGGACCTCAGGTCCCACTCGGCGAGTCGGGGACCGTGGGTTGCCTGCGTTCGGCCCAGCGCCACAGCGGTTCCAGCGCCTCACCGAGTTCGACGCCCGCGTCGGTGAGCTCATAGGACTTGTCCGCGTTCTTGGTCACCAGCCCCGCGGCCTGCAGATTCTGCAGACGGGTCGACAACATGCTGGACGAGCAATTGCCCATCCGCCTGCGCAATTCGAGGAACCCGAGCCTGCCCGGTTCCAGCTCCCAGATCACCCGCAGCACCCAGCGTTGCCCGAGCAGGTCCATGGCGGCCAGCATCGGCGCGTCGGCAGGATCGTGCTGGCCGCGCGACGGCGTCGGCTCACTTGCGCTTCTCATTCAGAACTACGATAGTGATTCTAAATCAGAAGCACTGGGCCGGGATGCGGCGCGGACGGAAGGCAGGCGAGGTGGGCGAGACCGAGGCGAAGGCCGGACGGCGCACGGTTGTGATCACCGGCGCGTCGCGTGGCATCGGCGCCGAGACGGCCCGGGTGCTGGCCGCGGGCGGTGACCACGTCGTCATCAATTTCCGTGAGAAGCGCAAGCGGGCCGACGCCCTCGCGGCCGAGATCATCGCCGCCGGTGGTTCCGCCTCGACCGTGGGCGCCGACATCTGCGATGAGGCGTCCGCGCAGGCCATGATCGATGAGGTGGTGCGGCGGCACGGGCAGGTGGACGTGCTGGTGCTCAATGCCTCGGGCGGGCTCGAACGCGGTGCCGCACCGGACTACCCGATGACCATCAACCGTGACGCGCAAGTGCGACTGGTGCGCTCGGCGCTACCGCATATGCCCGCCGGGTCCCGGATCGTGTTCGTCACCAGCCATCAGGCGCACTTCCATGGCCGTAAGCCGGTGCCGGCCGACTACGAGCCCATCGCGGCGAGCAAACGCGCCGGTGAGGACGCGTTGCGCGCGATGATCCCGGAACTGGCCGAGCGCGGGATCCGGCTGCTGGTGGTGTCCGGGGACATGATCGACGGCACCATCATCGTGCGGCTGCTGGAGCGGCGCGACCCGGCGGCGGTCTCGGCGCGCCGAGATCAGGCCGAGCTGCCGACGATCGCCGAATTCGCCGAGGCGGTCGCGGCGGCGGCCTCGAGCACCGCGACGTCCGGGACCACCACCTACGTCGGCGGACCGGACTACCTGACCGGCGGACCGGAGCGCGTGTCCGCCTGAACCGCTGCCGGAAACCGGCGAATCGGGCGGCTCGCGGTTCGGTGACACCGAGAGTTGCGGAAAACGGTGACGGCTGCCGGGAAGTGGTGGACGCTATCGGGGTGAACGGTGCAGCGGGTCCGGGGCAGCGGCGACAGCCGGGGCCCGGCTCGCTACTGCGCCGCGCGGGCGCGAGGGTGCGGTGGTCGTGGTGATCCCGAGTAAAGAGCTGGTGCTCGCCGCCTGCCGCGGGCTGCCGCACGCTGATCACCCGATGCTCGACGCCGCAGGCGAGCTCACTCAACTGCACGAGCAACGCGAGCGCACCCCCGTGAGCGCCCTGGCGAAGCTGGACCGCAGGCGCGGTCAGCTGGTGCGGGCCATCGACCGCTGGGTGACGCTGGCGACGCCGATCCCGCACGGTTCGGCCCGGCTGCATTCGGAGACCGTCGGCAGCATCGTCGACCGCATGGCGCAGCTGACCGTCCAGGCCTTCGTGGCCTCGGCGCACGCTCCCGACACCGTGTACTACGACGCGTGGGTGCGTCTGCACGAGGTGGCCGACAGCTACCAGGACCTCATCATCGAAGTGCTCGACGGCAACCGCCGACTGCCCGACGCGGCGGGGGAGTGGTGAGCGGAGGCCGCAGCTAACGACCGCGGCCGAACAACCGGAACGAGCGTTGCTTGCGACGCGGCAGCGTCGCGTACACCATGGTCATTTCCGCGAACACCCCGGCGTCGCGTTCGCGCTCGGGGCCGAAATCGTCGCGGCCGAGCACATGCGCGACGGCGCCGGGCGACATCGACGACACCACCGAGGCCAGCGCCGGGGACAGTTCCGCGGCGGGCCCGTCCAGGTCGCCGTGCCCGAGCAGCATATGACCGACGGCGTGCAACACGATGTGCTCGGCATTGCGCCCCGATGCCGCCGCGTCGTAGACGATGATGTCGTCGTATTTGCGCGCGATCCACAGCCCGTTGCCGCCGCAACCGATATCGGCCAGGGCCGACCGATGGACGGGCTGCAACGACAGCGGCCTGCTCCGGTAGGCGGCCACCTGAGCGAGGTAGGCGTTCAGGTCCCACGGGTGCGGCAGCGGTACCGTCCGCGCCGCCTCACCCAACCGGGCTTCCATGCTGTTCATCGCCGAACACGTTACCGATCCGGACTTGTCCCGTCACCTTCGTGGCGGGCTCGCGCACGTCTGGCACGCCGAACATCTGCGGCTTCGAAACCGCTGGGCAGAAGCGGATTTCGGGTGGTGATCACACTGCGCCGAAGCGTCGTGCAGGCCGTCGTCGGCACGCGGGCAGTGGGAATTCACACGCCCGGACCGATGCGTCCACCACGCCGTGACCGCGAAGTGATGGCCGCGGGCGCCCGAACGGAGGACGATGAGCGAGTGTCGAGCACAGGACCGTGCTGGTGAGCGCGCCGACCGGGATCCGGACGGCGGCGCATCCGGGCGCCGTCCGGCAGTGGTGGGTGCTCACCCGCCGCCTGATCCGGCCGTCCTGGCGCAACGGCGAGCTGCTGACCGCGGTGCTCGCGCCGACGGTGTTCACCCTCGGCTTCTATGTCCCGCTGAACCTGGTGATGAGCTTCTACGGCCACGGACTCAGCAGTTACGCGCAGTTCCTGATGCCGATGATCGTGATGCAGTCGGTGGCCTTCTGCGCCGGCTCGGCGGCACTGCGGGCGGCCACCGATGCCCGTGACGGTTTGGACGCCCGATTCGGTTCCATGCCGATCGCCGCGGCGGTGCCGCTGGCCGCGCGGATGGCGGCGGCGCTGTACCGCACCGCGGTGTCGCTGGCCGCGGCGGTGGTGTGTGGCACGGTGATCGGGTTCCGGTTCTACGGCAGCTGGTGGCACACGGCAGGTTTCGTCGTGCTGGCCCTGCTGATCGCGGCGGCGTTCGCGCTCGGCGCGGACTGGCTGGGCCGGCTCACCCGCAACCCGGAGGCGACCACTCAGTTCCTGGTGTTGCCGCAGTTGATCCTGGGGATGGTGTCGACGGGATTCGCCCCGGCCGAGCAATTCCCGTCCTGGATCCAGGGTTTCGCCACCTACCAGCCGATCTCCCGGTTCATCGACGCCCTGCGCGCCCTCGCGGGTGACTCCACCGCCAACGCGGGCGCGGTGGACTGGCCGACCATGGGGCCGGCGCTGGCCTGGGTTTGCGGGTTGATGCTGGTCTTCGGCAGCCTGGCCGTCGCGGAATCGGTGCGCAGGCGATGACCACCGCGACGCCGGAGCCCACCCGGGTACACGAGCTGCCCAGGATCAGCGAATCCACCGAGTCGCTGCGCCGGGTGGTGCCGCAAACGCTGATCCAGACCCAGCGGCTGCTGCTGCGCTGGTGGCGTGATCCGCTCACGCTCATGCAGTCGCTGCTGTTCCCGGCGTTGCTGCTGGTGATATTGCAGACCGTGCTCGGACGCCAGATCTCGGCGTTCTCCGGTGCCAGCGCGCTCTACGGCTCGGTGCCGATGGTGGCGCTGGTCGGGGTGATGTCGGGTTCGCTGGCCGGGGCGATCACTCTCGGCCGCGAACGCGACGCCGGGCTGCTGGCCCGATTCTGGGTGCTTCCGGTGCACCGGGCCTCCGGTCTCGCGGCCCGCATCGTTGCCGAAGGTGTTCGCATCCTGACCTGCACGGTGGTGCTGTTCGCGGTGGGGGTGGCGCTGGGATTCCGGTTCGAGCAGGGCTTCGCGGCGGCGGTGGCGCTGCTGGGGGTGCCGCTGTTGTTCGGGCTCGCCTTCGCCACCGTGGTCACCACCGTCGCGGTGTTCGGTGCGAGAACGGCGGTGGTGGAGGCGATCTCGCTGGGCTCGTCGATGATGATGTTCTTCAGCACCGGTTTCGTGCCGTTGGCCGCCTATCCCGGCTGGGCGCGCCCGATCGTCGAGTACCAGCCGATGAGCCACGCCATCAACGCGATGCGCGGGCTGTCGCTGGGCGGGCCGGTGCGCGAACCACTGCTGGCGACGCTGGCCTGGTCGGTGGGCGCGATCGTGGTGTTCGCGATCCCCGCGGCGATCGGCTACCGCCGGGCCAGCAGGCGTTAGCTCAGGGCGCTCGCGGCCTCGGAGATCAGCGCGGCCGAATCGCGTGGGCTCAACGCCATGGCGCGCAGCTGATCGAAGATGACGCCGAAGCGCCGGATCTCGTTGTGCCCCTCGATCAGCGCGTCGCCCGCGATGCCCTCGACATACACCAGTTCCGGATCGGCCGGATCGTGGAAGTCCAGCAGGGTGAACGCACCGGCCATGCCCGGATGGGCGCCCGCGTCGAACGGCAGGATCTGCAGGATCACGTTCTTCTTCAACACTTCTTCCAGCAGCCGGTGCAGCTGCCCGCGCATGATCTCCGGTCCGCCGACCACCCGCCGGATCGCGGCCTCGTCCAGCACCACCCACAGCTCCAGCGGATCGTCCTTGGTGAGGACCGCGGCACGGTCCATCCGGGCGCGGGCCCGGCGCTCCATCACCGCGGCGTCGACCTTGGGCATGGTCGTGTCGATGACCGCCAGCGCGTACTGCTCGGTCTGCAACAGTCCCGGCACATAGGAGGTCTGGTAGTGCCGCGCCGACAGCGCCACGGACTCGAAATTGATATAGGCCGCATAGACTTCGGTGAGACTGGCCTCGTACGGCCGCGACATCCCCGGCTTCTGCGCATCGCTCAGCAATTCCAGCGCGTCCTTGCGGCGAGCCTCGTCGACGCCGTACAGGTCGAGCATCGTCAGCAGGGTGCGCCGTTGCGGCCGCGCCTGCGCGCGCTCGATCCGGTACAGCGTGGTCACGTTGATCCCGGTCTTGGCGCTGACCTCTTCCTTGGTGAGATTCGCCTGCTCACGCATCTCGGTCAGCAGCACCGACAGCCGCCGCAGGCCCGCGGTGAGGATGGTGCGCTTGCCCGCCATGACAACCCCTTCACTGCGCGGCCGCCCGCGGTCGCGTCATCGTTCCCGGCTCGTGGCGCGTCCGGCACCCACCGGGCTCAGCCCGTCCGCCGCCGATACCAGACGCGTATTGTCTCGAATCTACGACGTCGGAAGCGGTTCTACGAGCGGATGGGGAAGATACGGCGTACGGATCCGCGAGGCGGCCCGCTGCTGCGGCAGTGTCGGGTTCAGCTGCGCGGCACCAGGCCGGGCCGGTGATTCGGCGCCGCCACGTCGCCGGTATGGCCGGCCAGCAGCTCGGCGAACGGCGCGGGTGTGGCGAGAGTGTTCCCCGAGTGGCGTTGCCTGCGTGGTTGCTCCGGCACGAATCCGGCGACGGCGTTCTGTTCGGCGACGACGAGCGTCGCGAATTCCACCGCCGCCCGGCGCACCCGCTCGGCGAGCCCGGTCGATCCGAAATCCTCGGTGGCCGCGAAGATTCCGGTGGGCGTGACAACGGCGCGCAGATAGGTGAACAGCGGGCGCATGGCGTGGTCGAGCACCAGCGAATGCCGCGGGGTGCCCGCTGTGGCCGCGATCAGCACCGGCATGCCGTTGAGCGCTTCCGGATCGAGGACGTCGATGAACATCTTGAACAGGCCGCTGTAGCTCGCGGCGAATACCGGCGTGACGGCGATGACGCCGTCGGCGGCCGACACCTTCGCCCTGACCTCGGCGATCGCGGCCGTCGGCAGTCCACCGGTGATGGTGGTGGTCGCCAACTCGGTGGCCAGCTCACGCAGTTCGACCACCTCGAACTCGACGGCCTCACCGCGCGCGGTCACCGCGGCCGCGACGGCGTCGGCCAGCTGATCGGCCAGCAGCCTGCTCGACGACGGCTGCGACAGCCCGGCGGTGAGCACCACGACTCGTCGTGTCATCGCTTCACTCCTCGCTCGCGGCGGCGAGCACGCGTTCGCGCGCGGGCTCGACCAGGTGATGCGGTGCCTGCGGACCGGCCGCCACCAGGCTCGCGTGGGTGGGCGGATCGCTGGGCACGTGCGCGGGACGGCGCGCCTCGAACTCCCGGCGCAGCGTGGGCACCACCTCGCGACCCAGGATGTCGATCTGCTCCAGCACCACCTCGAGCGGCAGCCCGGCATGGTCGAGCAGGAACAGCTGACGTTGATAGTCGCCGACGTTGTCGGCGAACCCGAGGGTCCGCTCGATGACCTGCTCGGGGGTGCCGACGGTCAACGGAGTCAGTTCGGTGAACTCCTCCAGCGACGGGCCGTGCCCGTAGACCGGTGCGTTGTCGAAATAGGGGCGGAAGAACTTCTTGGCCGCGGCCTGGGTCTCGGCCATGAACACCTGACCGCCGAGCCCGACGATGGCCTGATCGGCGCCGCCGTGGCCGTAGTGCTCGAAGCGCTGCCGGTACAACGCCACCATCTGCGCGGTGTGCTCCTTGTTCCAGAAGATGTTGTTGTGGAAGAAGCCGTCACCGTAGTAGGCGGCCTGCTCGGCGATCTCGGGGGAGCGGATCGAGCCGTGCCAGACGAACGGCGGGGTCCGATCCAGCGGAGCCGGCGTCGAGGTGAAGCCCTGCAGGGGCGTGCGGAACTTGCCCTGCCAGTCGACCTTCGGTTCCCGCCACAGCCTGCGCAGCAGGTGGTAGTTCTCCACGGCCAGCGCGATGCCGTCGCGGATGTCCTTGCCGAACCACGGATAGACAGGCCCGGTGTTGCCGCGGCCGAGGATCAGGTCCACTCGGCCGTCGGCCAGGTGCTGCAGCATGGCGTAGTCCTCGGCGATCTTCACCGGATCGTTGGTGGTGATCAGGGTGGTCGCGGTGGACAGCTGCAGGTTCTGGGTGCGGGCGGCCACATAGCCGAGCATCGTCGTCGGCGAGGACGGCACGAACGGCGGATTGTGGTGCTCACCGGTGGCGAAGACGTCGAGCCCGGCCTCCTCGGCCTTCAGGGCGATCGCCACCATGGCCTTGATCCGTTCGGCCTCGCTCGGGGCGCGACCGGTCGTTGGGTCGACGGTGACGTCCCCGACAGTGAAGATTCCGAACTGCACGATGCCCTCCTCCTCTCGTCCACCGAGTTGGTGGACATGGCAACCAAGGGAACGCGGCCGGTAGCCGGGCTATTCCCCGGCGCTGTACGGCCCGCGCATGCGGTCGACCGCTGCTGTCGGGCCGCCCGTCGAATCGCCCTCTCACCGCCCGAGGGCGCCCCCGACGACGCCCCTGGCCGCCCGATGCCCGGTGTTAGGGTCGACACATGAGCATGGCTCGCCGCGAACGACAGGCCCTGGCCGAGGCGATGATCGCCGCCGGACCCGAGGCGCCGACCCTGTGCGGGGAATGGACCGTCCGAGATCTGGCCGCCCATCTGGTCGTTCGCGAACGCCGCCCGGACGCGGCGCCCGGCATCCTGATCAAGCGGCTGGCCGGCTACACCGACCGCGTCCAGGCCAAAGCCGCCATCCGCCCGTTCCCGGAACTCATCGACCAGGTCCGTACGGGACCCCCGTGGTGGTCGCCGCTGCGCCCGGTCGATGCCCTGGTGAACCTGTCCGAGATGTTCATCCATCACGAGGACGTCCGCCGCGCCGGCGACGAATGGGAACCCCGCGAACTCGCCGCCGCCGACCAGGACCAGCTCTGGAAACTGCTCACCCGCACCGCGCGCATGTCCTACCGCAACTGCCCTGTCGCCGTCGTCCTGGAAACCCCCGACGGCCGCAGAATCACCGCCCGCGCGGGCAGCGACGAGGTCGTGCTGTGCGGCGAACCCGCCGAACTGCTGCTGCATGCCTTCGGGCGTGATCGGGTGCGGATCGAAGCAGCCGGTGAGACGGTGGCGGTCGAGGCGGCGTTGACGTGTGATCGGAGTGTGTGAGTCACCGCCGTTCTGTAGGTAGAACGTCGTTCGGGTGGTGGTGCCGCGATCGAGGACGCGTGGCCCCGGCAGGTGGTCGTCCGGCGGTCGCATGTGGTTCGGTGACACCGAGATGAACATCGGTCGGATTCGCCGAAGCCATTGGTTTGCAGGAACTCTCGACGCTGCCGGATAGTTCCTGCTGGTCGCGCTCGGCTACTGCCGAGTAGCAGAATTCTGGTGCCTGCGGACCCCGCAGATCACGCGCCGAAGGGGTGAGTTTGTGGCACAATATCTTTCGTGTCTCAGTCTGGCCATAGCAACCTTGCAGCACCGGCGGTGTTGCAAGTTGCCGTGAGTATCCGGACAGTCGAGCAGAACGCACCGGTGCAGCCCTCCGATACCGAGCTTGCCGAACCGGAACCCCCGGACGGAGCGGATAGCTCCCCGGGACTCGGAGCTGTGAAAGGCCGAAACTCCTGCGGCCCAACACTATCGGTGCGTTACCACGCCTTGGTCTCGCCCGCCGACACGGCTTGGGGGTGGGTAGCGTAACCGGCCTCTCGGTGATCTCGCGCCGAAGGCCCGTAGTGCATTGAACTTTCCACAGGTCGATCTTCCGGACGCTGCGCTCGCTGTGACCGGTGGCTTTCGCGCGCGGTGACAGCGCGTTCGCGAGAGGCGCCGGTCAGGGCCTGTATCCGGCAGGCGGCCTGTTTCATGCCCAGCGGCGTAGACAGGGGCGCTTGGGATCGGAAATGAGAAGAAGGCAGAGTTATGGTTTCGCACGACAATGCGTATGCAAGCGACTTCGCGGATCTGTTGTTCGGCGACCGCCGAGCTGACGCTCAGCGGTACAACAAGATGTTCGGTGCGGACGCGTTCGACCAGGATTGGTGGGGGGCCACGCAGAACCCGGGAAAGCGGGCTTACGAACGCTATCTGCAACTGCTGCCTCAACTTTCGGCCACCGAAACCGCGACCGAACTGCTCGACCTGGTGGCGCTGCACGAACAGGCCACCGTTGTCGATCCGCACCTGGGTGCCCTGCTCACGGTGCAGGTGAACCTCGTGCTCGGAACGCTGCTCGAGCAGCACACGCGCACCGGTGAGGTCGAGAAGGCGCTGCAGGAACTTCTGGACGGTACGGCGGTGGGTGCCTACGTGCTCACCGAGGTCGGCCACGGCAGCGACCTACCGAACCTGGAGACAACGGCAACATACGACCCGGCAGACGGTGGCAGCTTCGTGCTGCACACCCCGACGGACTCGGCGGTGAAGTTCATGCCGACCACCGCACCGCCGCCGGTGGAGGGGATCGCCCGGTTCGGCATCGTGTTCGCTCGGCTGATCCTGAACGGGACCAGCCGCGGCAACTACCCGTTCCTGGTCCGGATGGCCGACGCCGACGGCACGCTGCGACCCGGCATCAGCATCCGCCCGCTGCCCGAAAAGCCCGGCCTGGGTATGGACAACGCGATCACGCGCTTCGACAATGTGCGGTTGAGCCGGGAATGCCTGCTGTCGCATACCGGCACCTACATCGACGACGACGGTGAGCTGGTCTCACCGATTCCCGCCGACAACCAGGTGTGGCGCGCGATCAGCCGGGTCCGGCTCGGCAGGATGTGCATCTCGGCCATGGCCGCGGCCGTGTCGAGGGCGGCCCTGGCCACCGCGGTCGAGCACGCCACCCAGCGCGATATCGCCGGCATGGCGGGCGGACGCCTCCGACTGGCCGATGTGCCCGCGCACCGCAGCCGGTTGCTGGACGCAGTGGCCGACACCTACGTGGCGGGCATGGCGGTGGAGGTGGCGCTGCGGGCGTTCCCGGAGGCGGCCGACGAGCAGGCGCCGCAGATCACCGACCTCGTCTCGCTGACCAAGTACCTCACCACCAACACCGCACTGCGGGTCACCAGCGAAGTGCGCGATCGCCTCGGTGCCCAGGGCGTCTTCG
Source organism: Nocardia cyriacigeorgica (assembly GCF_005863245.1). Taxonomy (GTDB): domain Bacteria; phylum Actinomycetota; class Actinomycetes; order Mycobacteriales; family Mycobacteriaceae; genus Nocardia; species Nocardia cyriacigeorgica_C. The sequence continues at coordinate 347,087 of NZ_VBUT01000003.1, forward strand.
CGCACAACAAGATCGTGGAATACCGCGCGCTCCGCGACGCTGCCGCAACGGCCGAAGGCGACAGCTACGTCATCGCGTTGCAAGCGGCCTACCGGCGCCTGTCCGCGCCGGACGAGTGGACGCCGGGTCTCGGGGACAGCCTCGAACCGTGCGGTGTCGACACCCCTGACAACTGGTTGGCGTGGCTGTCGGCGCGTGAGGCCTACCTGCAGCATCAGGCCTTGGAGGCCTACGCCAAGGCCACCGGTGACCGGCAGGCTCGCTGGGACAGCATGTACGACCTGGCGCTCGCGGCGGCAGAGGCGCATATCGTCAACCTGTCGATCCGGGAACTCGCCGAGCGGGCCCGCGGACTGGCCGACGGACCGCGCAAGGTGGTGGAGAACCTCATCGTGCTGTTCGCGCTGCGTCAGTACCAGGCGCACGCCGCCGAGCTGCTCCCGGACGGTCCGCTGCCGAAGACGTCGAAGTCGCTGACGGAGATGCGCCGCGAGCTGCACGACCTGCTCGCTCCGCACCTCACCGACCTCGTCGACGCGTTCGAGCTGCCGAGCGGGTTGCTGCGCACCGCCTTCGGTGTCGATACCTACATCGCCCAGTACGCCACCGCGCTGGGCGCGGCAGCCGAATAGCCGATCGGACAGCCGAGCTGCCCTGACACCGGCCCCGGGATGTCCGAACGACATCCCGGGGCCGTCGCTCGTCAGCGGAAGTTGAGCGGCGGCGACGGGGTGAACCGCACCGGCAGCGCGGCCAGCGACCGGTGGAAAGGTCCTGGGCGCCAGGTCAGTTGGTCGGGCGGGCAGGCGAGCGCCATCTCGGGCAGCGCGTCCAAGAGCTGGTCGATGGCGTTCTGTGCCACCGGATAGGCGACGTCCTGCGCGGGGCAGGTGTGCGGACCGGTTCCCCAGGCCAGATGTGAGTTGTTGTCGGTGAATTCGCCGACGATCGCCGGGTCGTTGTTGCAGGCCGCCATGCTGGTGACCACCGGCTGCTTGGCGGGCAACCAGGTTTCATCGATCAGGATCGGCTGGGCGGGATAGGTGATCCCGAAGTTCGCCAGCGGTGGATCCTTGAACAACAGCTCGTTGAGTGCGTCGCGGGTGGTCAGCGCCGGGAATCCGGAGAACCGGTCGTCGCTGAGCATCAGCAGCAGCGTGTTGGTGATCAGGTTGGTCAGCGGCTCGATGCCGGCACCGTAGATCGTCACCAGCTGGTGCACGAGTTCTTCGTCGGTCAGCTCTGCCGAATGATGCACCAGCCGGGTGGTGACGTCGTCGCCTGGTTCGCGGCGTTTGAGTGCCACCAGGTGTGCAAGGGCGTTGGCGAACAGGGCGTTGCCCTCCTCGGCGTCGTTGCCCTCGAACATCATCGCCATGCCCTGGGCGACCTGCTGCCCGATATCGGCCGGGCACCCGACCATCGCGTTGAGTACAGCGAAGGTGAGCGGGAAGGCGTACTGGCTCAGCAGATCGGCTTCGCCGTCACCGCAGAAGGCGTTGATCAGCGGGATGGCGATCTGCTCGATGTCGTTGTGCAGACTGAACAGATTGATCGCCTCGATGCCGTCAACGCTCGCCTTACGGAAGCGCCGGTGCTCCTGCCCCGAACTGCGCAGCGCGTTCGGGCGGTATTCCATCATCGGCTTGACCGGGCAGTCGTTCGGCACGTCTTTCTGCCAGGCCCGTGGGTCTGCCGGAAAGTGCGCCTCGTCGTTGCAGATTCGGACAGCGGTGCTGTAACCGATCACCAGCGTGGCGGGAATGCCGGGAGACAGCTCCACCGGCACCAGCGAACCGTATCGACGGCGCATCTCGGCGTAGACCCGGTGCGGGTCGGCGGCGAACTCCTCGGAGTACATCGGGAATCGGAAGAGCTCGGTAGAGGTCGGGGCCGGGGTCTCATGCCACATGGCGGAGGACCGGGTGCGTGGTTCGTGTGGTGTGGTCAATGAGGTGACTCCATGTGTAGAACACGAATACGACGAACGTGCTGCCTGAATCCGGGCGGGTCCGTGCGCTGGCCCGGAGCAGCGCTGATCATACTCACCGACTCGGAGACGGGCAGCTGAACTGCCTCCCGCCAGTGGGGCAGACCGACCGTCCGGTACGCACAAAGTAGTTCGCAATATTGCGTTCTGAGGTCTTGTGTTCTTGCATCCGTAAGTGCAAAATCCTCCTATCCTTGTTGTGAACAAGCGATCCGATCCGGATAACCGAACAGAGAGCCAATCATGTTGGTACAAAGTGTGATGGTGTCGGGTGAGTTCGGGGTGTGGGGATGAGCGCGCCGACGGTGGGGGTTCTGCCGACAGCGCCGCAATTGTTGTGTGCCTTCCAGGGGCGGCGGTTCCAGGACCGCGAGATGTTGCGTTCGGCGCATGCGCTGGTCGAGCTGCATGAGCGCCGCGCCCAACTGCGTGATACGGCGTTGGTCGCCGAAATCGACTGTCGCAGGGTGGAACTCGTCGATGACATCAACGAGTGGATCACCCAGGAGGTGCCGCAGCATCGCAACGGCGCCACACTGCACACCGAGAGCCTCGGGGCGGTGATCGACCGGATGGCGCGCAGCTGGGTCAACGCCAACCAGGCCATCGATATCAATGGTGCGCGCAGCGACAACACGCACAAGCACTGGTATCACCTGGCCGAGCTGGTCGACGGTTACACCGATTTGATCGCCGAGGTGACCGGCGGGCGTCGGCGGCTGCCGGAGCAGTAACACCGCGGCCGCGTCCAGCCCTCTGGACAGTTGCTCGGTCGGCCGGTGGAGGTCCCGACGGACCTCCACCGGCCGCTGTCGTTGTTCAGCGCAGTGCGGCGCGGCCCTTGATCCGGCCGAGCAGGATGAGCGCGAGCAGGGTGATCAGCACGAGCACGGTGGTGCCCGCTGCGGCGTCGAAGACCTCGCCGCGATCGGTGAGCGCGAAGATACTGACCGGCAGCGTTTTCCAGGTGGCCGGGTACACCATGATGGTGGCGCCGAGTTCACCCATGGACAGTGCGACGGCCAGGCCCGCGGCGGCGCCGAGAGCGGGCAGCAGCAGTGGCAGCGTCACCTGGCACAGCACCCGGACCGGGCCCGCGCCGAGCGATTCGGCGGCCTGCCGGTAGGCCGGATCGAGGCGGTCGAGGGCGGCCGACACCGCGCTGAACGCGTATGCCAGCACCAGCACCGAATGCGCCACGATGACAATCCATTTGGTGCCGCCCAGCAACAGCGGCCGCTCGTTGAACGCGATCAGCACGCCGAGGCCGATCGCCACCGACGGCACCGCGACCGGCAGGTGGAACACCGCGTCGGTCAGCCGCCGCCACCACCGCGGCGCCTCCCGTCCCGCCAGGGCCGCCCAGGTGCCGAGCACCAGGGACACCGCGCCCGCCAGCAGCGCGGTTTGCACGCTGACCGACAGACTGGCCAATTGCTCACCCGACAGCGCTCGTTCGAGGTTGGCCGTGCCGAGATTCGAGGGCAGCGGCCCGGTCCAGCTGCCGGCCAGCGCCGCCGCGAACACCGTCGCGATGGGGGCGGCGAAGACCACCAGCACCACCACCGCGAACACCGCGAGTACCAGCGCACGTCCGCGCCCGGTCCACACCAGCATGCTCAGCGCTCCTTCCGGGACGGACCGGTGACCTTGGCGAAGATCAGCCGATACCCGAGATACAGGGTCAGCGACAGCGCGACCTGGACGGTGGCCAGCACCGCGGCACCGGGCAGATCGAAGGTGACGATGCCGCGGGTGTAGATCAGCGCGGGCAGGGTGATCACCCCTTTCGCGCCGGTGAACAGCACGATGCCGAATTCGTTGAGCGTCAACAGCAGTACCAGGCTGCCGCCGGCGGCGAGCGCGGGCCACGCCTCGGGCAATACCACTTGACGCAGCACCCGCCATGGGCTCGCACCCAGGCTCGCGGCGACGTCGAGTTGTTCCCGCGGCAGCTGGGCGAACGCGGCCAGCAGCGGACGCACCACGAACGGGGTGAAGAAGGTGATCTCGGCCAGGATCACCCCGGTGGGTGTGGTGAGGAAGTCCAGTGCCGGGCCGTCACGTCCGGTGATACGGCCGATGAGCGCGTTGACAGCGCCGGCCGTGCCGTAGAGGAAGGTGAAGGCGAGCGTGATCAGGAACGACGGCAGCGTCAGCACTGTATCGATGAGACGGCCGACCACGGACGCGCCGGGGAACGGGACGAACGCCAGCACGATCGCCAGGAAGGTGCCGAGCACCAGACAGCCCGCCGTCGAGCAGACCGCGATGGATATCGTGCGCCACAACGCGTCCCGGAAGGCCGCGGATCCGAGGACCTGCGACCAGGTGCCGGTGCCGCGACCGTCGGGGGTGACCGTCGATTCGGTCAGCACCCGCAGGATCGGGTACACCGCGATGACCAGCACCACCAGTACGGGTGGCAGGCCCCAGAGGATCGGGCGGAGGTGTCGCCGGGACCACCGCGGTGGGATGGTCTCGGCGGCAGGGCGATCGAGGACCGGCGCGCTCATCGGGCTCGCCTCGTTCCGAGAGCGGCGAACAGCGATCGGTGCGCCTGGTCCTGTGCGTCGGCGCCGGGGAGCGGCGTGGTCCGCGCGGTCGTCTCCTCGCCCGGTTCCGGGACGCCGGCCGAGCTCGGCGGCGTCCACGGAGCGCTCCCCGTCGCCATCGGTATGCGAACCGGAAGCTCCGATGCTGGTGGTTGTTTCGGCGATATCGTCATGACCGGCTCCCGCCGGTGCCGCCCATCGGCGGCGGAATGAGGACGCCCGCCGGATCGGGCAGCCCGACGCCGACCACCGCGCCCGGCTGCGTCTCCAGTTGTCCCGGGACGTCGGCGGTGAGTTCACCGGACAGCTCGTCGACGCTCATCCGCACCCGCGTGGACGCGCCGCGCCAGACCGCACTGAGCACCGTGGCGCGCAGTGCGCCGCGTTCGCCGGGCCCGATCAGGCGGATGGTGTGCGGCCGAACGCACAGCAGCGCCTCGGAATCCGGAGCCCACGCCGGTCGCCCGACACCCGGTTCCGGCGCCTGGGCACGCAGGGTCGCGGTGCCCGCGGTGACCAGCGCGCTGCCGCCGGAAACCCGGTTCACGGTGCAGGGCAGCAGGTTCGCACCACCCAGGAAGGCTGCGGTGAATTCCGATGGCGGGCGCTGCCACAGGTTCGCCGCGGTGTCGATATCGACCAGGCGAGCGTCCCGCATCACGGCGATGCGGTCGGCCAGCGCCAGCGCCTCGGTCTGGTCATGGGTGACGTACAGCATCGCCGTATCGGGCAGCGCTTGCCGAAGTTGTTGCAGTTCACCGAGCATGGACTGGCGCAGCTGTGCGTCGAGGGCGGCCAGCGGCTCGTCCAGTAGCAGCACCGGCGGCCGGATGGCCAGCGCGCGGGCGATGGCCACCCGCTGCTGCTGGCCACCGGACAGTTCGCGCGGCAGCCGCTTCGCGTAGCCGGCCATGCCGACCATCTCCAGGGCTTCGGTCACTCGGGTACCGATCTCCCGGCGCGGCACCCGATGCGCCTTCAGCCCGAAGGCCACATTGCCGTGCACCGTCATATGCGGGAACAGCGCGTAGGACTGGACGACGACGCCGATGCCGCGTTTGGCCGGCGACAGGCCGGTGACCTCGCGTCCGGCCAGCCGCACCGCGCCCGAGGTCGGCCGGACGAAACCGGCCAGGGCCTTGAGCGCGGTGGACTTGCCGGAACCGCTCGGCCCGAGCAGCGCGACGGTCTCACCCGCCGCCACCCGCAGCGAGAAGTCGGTCAGGGCGACGGTCGCGGTGCGGCCGCGGCCGTAACTGACGCCCACCCGGTCGAACACGATCGCGGGTTCGGCCGTGCCAGTCGTGGCCTTCGTGGTGGTAGTGGTCGTGAGCGCGTCACCGGCGGACATTGTCGGCTCCTGTCGTCGTCGGCGATCTCAACTGCCGGTGGCCCGCTGGTAGGCGGCGATATCGCCGTCCAGCTCGGTCAGCACCGTGTTCCAATCGACCGGCACCACCTCGACACCGGCCAGCAGGCTGCTCGGCGAGGGTTCGGTACCTGTTGGTGCGTTGCGCAACTCGGCGCGCGCCGACACCGCGAACGCCTCCGGTGCCAGGGTCTGCTGCGCGGGAGCCGACAGCAGGAACTCCATCAGCTGCTTCGCCTCGGCCTGGTGCGGTGCGGTCTTGCTCAGCCCCATGACATACGGAACCGCGACCGTGGAACGCTTCCCGTCGGCGGCGGCGGGGAAGAAGATGGAGAACTTCGAACCCTTGTCGGCGATGGTGGCCAGGTTCATCTGGATATCGCCGTTGGCGATGAGCAGCTCGGCCTTGTCGACTTTGGCCTGTAGTTTGCCGGTCGACGACGACGGGCCCACATTGTTGGCCTGCAACTTCGCCAGGTAGTCGAGCGCGCCCTGCTTGCCGAGCAACTGCTGCAACAGGATCAGCACGGCGGTGCCGTCACCGGCTTGGCCGGGTGTCGAATATTGCAGCTTGCCCTTGTATTCCGGCTTCAGCAGGTCGTCCCAGGTCAGTCCGGCGGTCTGGACCGACGGGTTGGCGATGAAGCACAGGTAGTTCTCGGCGAGGGTGACGTACTGGCCGTCGGGGTCCTTGTCGGCGTCCGGTACGGCGGCGGTATCGATGCCGCTGGCGGCGAGCAGGCCCGAGCTCTTCGCCTTCTGGATGAACGGCGGCAGCGTCACCAGGACGTCGGCCTGCGGGTTGTTCTGCTCCATGGTCACCCGGTTGACCACCTCGCCGGAGCCGGCCTCGACCAGATTCACCGCGATGCCGGTCTGCTCGGTGAACTCGGCGAACCGCTTGCCGTACCAACCGGCCAGGCCGTCGGCGGAGTAGACGGTGACCGATTTCCCGCCGGTGGCCTCGGCGCCGGTTCCGCCGCAGGCTGCCGTGAACGCGACGGTGGTGGCGGCGGCGACCAGCAGCGCGGTCCGGGACAGGGTGCGTGCCAGGCGTCGGCCCGGTGTATTCGAAGTACGCACGATGACTGCAACTTTCGTTCGAAGCGAGTGAGGAGTCGAAGGGACGGAGGAGGGATCAGTGCAGGATCAGGTCGGCGAACTCGCTGACCGACGCCACCACGTGGGTGGCACCGGCGCCGCGCAGTGCGTCCGCGTCGTGGGCGCCGGTGAGGGTGCCGGCCACGATCCGGGCGCCGGCGGCCAGACCGGTGGCGATATCGCTGGTGGTGTCGCCGAGCACCGCCACCCGGTCGACGGCGTCGGCGCCGAGGCGCAGCAGCGCGGTGAGCACCAGATCGGGGTAGGGGCGGCCGCGACCGGCGTCCGAGGGCGCCAGCGTCAGGTCGGCGAGTTCGTGCCAGCCGAGGGTGTCGAGCAGGCGGTCCTGGGTGCTGCGGCTGAATCCGGTGGTCAGCGCGACCTTCACCCCGGCGGCGCGCAGGGACCGGATGGTTTCGACGGCGCCGGGTATCGGGGCGACGTCGGAGTCGGCGATCAGTGCGTCGTAGGCGGTTTCGAAGGCGCGGTTGGCCTGGTGCGCCTTGTCCTCGTCGCCGAGCAGGGCGCGGAAGACGGCGATCTTCGACTGCCCCATGGTGTCGAGCACGTAGCTGCGGGCGCGGTCGCGTTCGGGGCCGTGGGCGGGGATCCCGGCGGCGGTTGCGGCCTCCTCGAAGGCGCGCAGCACCAGTCCGCCATCGGCGACGGTGGTGCCCGCCATATCCAGGACGGCGAGCTGAATGGTGGTGTCCGGCATGGTGATCCTCACAGGTTCAGCAGGTCGGCGGTCTCTTCGCCGAGCGCGGGTCCGAGGGTCATGCCGCGCCCGCCGGGCCCGGTCACCACCCAGATGTGCTGGTCGGCGCGGGCGCGGGTGACGATCGCGTCCGGGTCGACGCTCTGGCTGTACACCCCGGCCCAGCGGCGCACGATCGGCGGCAGCTTGCGGCCGAGCAATTCCTCGGTGACGGCGGTGAGGTGCTCGTAGGGCGCCTCGTCGACATCGAAGGGGAACGGTTCGGTGTACTCGTGGGTGTCGCCGATGGTCAGGCCGCCGTGCAGGCGCTGCACACACAGCAACTGCATCTTGTGCTCGGCGGCCGTGGCGGTTTGGGACTGCTCGCGTTCGAGTGCCTCGACCTGCGGACCGGCGAAACCGGGGTAGTAGCGGAAACTGTCGCCGTCGGCGATGGCGGTGGTGAGCGCCTCGCCCAGCGGCGCGGTCTGCATCATCTGCAAACGCACCCGGCGCACCGGCAGCTCACCGGCGAGATCACGGGTCAGGCCGGTGTGGGCGGCACCGGCGCACACCAGCGCCAGATCGGCCTCGAACGTCCGGCCCTGGTCGTCGCGCACGATCGCGCCGCCCGCGGTGTTCTCGACGGTCCTGGCCTCGGTGGCTGCGTGGAAGGTATAGCGGCCCGTGGCTTCCATATAGGCGCGCATCGCGGGCAGCGCTTGGCGCGACTCCACCGCCGCGTCGGCCGAACAATGCAGTCCGGCAAGGAACTTGCCGCGCAGCGCGGGATTGAGCGCACGCACCTGCTCGGGCTCGAGCAGTTCGAAACCGCGCTGCCCGGCGGTCGGGCCCGCGGCGGCGGCCTCGGCCACGGCCAGTTCGGCGGGCGTGCGCACCAGGGTCAGCGAACCGGACGGCCGGAAGCCGACACCGGGAACCCGGCCGCCGATCTCTTCCCACAGTTGCCGCGACCGCAGCGTCAGCTCGAGCTCCGCTTCCGAGCGCCCGGAGACCCAGACCAGGCCGAAGTTGCGTACCGTGGCGCCGCGGGCCTCGGGTTCGCGCTCCAGCTGCACGACCTGGTGGCCGCGCCCGATCGCGGCAAGGGCGTGCGCGGTGCCGAGGATGCCGCCGCCGATGATGACCAATCGCATGAGCCCATCGTGCACATTGGTCTAGACCGATGGGTGTGGGTCGGGCGAACGCTGGGTTAACAATTGGTATAGACCAATTGCGGGTACGCTGAGGGCATGGACACGACGGATGTGGCAGGCGTGGATTCCCGGTGGCCCAAGGCTTTTCCGACGGCGATGCCCAAGGTCGTCGGCAAGGCCTACCAGGTGCGCACCGAGATCGAGCGGATCCTCGACGACCTCGATGTCGGCGATCCGGTGCCCTCGGAGCGTGAACTCGCCACCCGGTTCGAGGTCGCGCGCGAGACGGTGCGCCAAGCGCTGCGCGATCTGCTGGTGGAGGGCCGCATTCGACGGCAGGGCCGGGGCACGGTGGTGTCGCGGCCGAAGATGGTGCAGCCGTTGGCCTTACAGTCCTACACCGAGGCGGCGCTGAGCCTGGGGCGGGTACCGGGGCGCTTGGTGGTCGACTGGCGCGACGTGCCCGCCGACGCCGATACCGCCCGCGACCTCGGCCTCGAGCCCGGCACCGAGGTGATGCATCTGGAACGGGTGCTGCTGGCCGACGGTGAACGCATCGGCCTGGAAAGCACCTATCTGCCGCTGGACCGCTTCGCCGGCTTGCGCGGCAGCTATGACCCGACCACGTCGCTGTACGCGGCCATCCGCGCCGCGGGCGTGGAATTCGCCGCCGCCACCGAGCGCATCGAAACCGTGCCCGCCTCCCCCCGTGAGGCCGCCCTGCTCGAATGCAGCACCGCGCTGCCGCTGATCCTGCTCAACCGGCGCAGCGTGGATCCGCAGGGGCGGCCCATCGAGCGGGTGCGGTCGCTGTATCGCGGTGACCGCATCGCGTTCGAGGCGCGACTGGAGCGGTGATGTCCGGCGCCGCGCTGGTCGGGAGCCGCTACCTCCGGCGCGCTGATCGAGCGCGGGAGTTCGCAGGATGAATCGGTACCGTGCAGATATGCCAGGAACGACCTCGCCTCGAGTGGGCCGCCCCCGCGATCGTGATGTGGATGCGGCATTGCTCGAGGCCGCCGCACGGTTGGTTGTCGAGCGTGGCTATGCCGCGTTGTCGCTTCAGGCGGTCGCTGACGAGGCGGAGACGAGCCGACCGGCCCTGTATCGCCGCTACGCCGACCGTGCCGAGCTCGTCATGGCCGTGCTGATCGATCGCTTCGGTTTGCAGCCGGGCGGGCTGGATCTCGGTGGCCTCGAAGCGGAATTGCTGGCGATCCAGCGGCATCAACGGGACCTGTTCACCGAACCGGTGCTGTGCAAGGCGCTGCCCGGGTTGCTGGCCGATCTGGCGAGCAATCCCGAGGCGGCCCGTCGTTTCCAGGAGCAGTTCCTCACTCCTCGCCGCGTCTCCACCGCCTCGATTCTGGAACGCGCGGTTGCCCGCGGGGAGATCGCGCCGGGCGTGGACCCGGAATGGATCTGCGATCTGATCACCGGTCCGATGTTGATGCGGGCGCTGGTGCCATCGCTCGGCCCGATCGATGACGAGCTGGTGCGGCTGACCGTCCGATCCGCGTTGGATGCGCTCGGCTACCGGGGTGGGCGTAACTGATCCGTCGATGTGGTTGACGCCACATTTTCCTGCCTCTACTCTCAATTACGTTACGACACGTAATTTATTTGGAGGCGTGATGCGGGTCGATACCGAATTCCTCAGCAATGGCGTGACCCTGCGCGGCTGGTTGTACCGGCCGCAGACCAGCCCGCCGACCGGCGCACCACTGGTGGTCATGACGCATGGGTTCGCCGGTGTCAAGGAATGGGTGGCGCCGTTCGCCGAGGTCCTGGCCGCCGCGGGCCTGGCATGCCTGGTGTACGACCATCCCGGCTTCGGGACGTCGGACGGCGCGCCCAGATACGAGGTGGACCCGCAGGCCCAGATCGACGGATACCGCGACGCGATCACCTTCGCGCAGAACCTCGACGGTATCGACCCGGATCGGATCGCGGTGTGGGGCACCAGCTACGCCGGCGCTCATGTGCTGGTCGTCGCCGCCACCGACCGGCGGGTGCGCGCCGTGGTCTCCCAGGTGCCGCTGACCGATGGCTGGTCCACCTTCAGCCGCCTCGTGCCGCCGCACATGATCCCGGTCCTGCACGAGGCCATCGCCGCGGACCGCCTCGCCGTCGCGGCCGGTAAACCGCATCAGACGATCAAGGCGGCCTCCGACGACCCCACCGAGATGGTCGCCATGCCCGGCCTCGAGGTGTACCAGTGGCTGATGGACAACGGCCCGCGCGTCGCCACCTGGCGCAATGAGGTGACGCTGTCCAGCGTCGACAAGTTCCAGTCCTATGCTCCGGAAGCGTTCATCCGACGGGTATCGCCTACTCCGTTGCTCATGATCGTCGCCGATCGCGACACCCTCACACCGACCGATATCGCGCTGGCTCGCTACCAGGAAGCGCTCGAACCCAAACAGCTGGAACTCATTCCGGGCGGTCACTTCTCGGTCTACGGCGAACAATTCGACCGGGCCGCGGGCGCGGCACGCGCCTTCCTCGCCGCCCACCTGCTCGGATGATCGTTGCGGCGTCGCCGGTGGCCCACCACTGGTTCGTGGCGGGCCTCGCTGCCCTGGAGGCCGAATCATGACGGTGCTGGCGCTGGCGATCGGCCCGGACGTTCTCGCGGCGGGCCGGGTGCGCGCCGGAGGCGTCCACGCCATCCGCTACAAGCCGCTACCCGCGACGCCGGCGTGGTGGTCCTGCCGCGAGCTGCTGCTCGATGTCGCCGGCGACGACGAGGTCACCGCAGTCGGGATCGCGTGCGCCGGGCGGATCGACGGACCGGCCCGCACGGTCGTGTGGACCGGAATCTCCGGCCGTTGCGGCGGATTCGGGATGGTCGCGGCGGTGCGGAAGATGTTCCCCGCGGCCGTGGTGCGCATGGGCACCGAAGGGCTGTGCGCGGCGCTTGCCGCGCACCAGCCCCATGGCGTCGCCGGGGTGGAGTCGGTGCTCGCCGGGGCCGAACTGCTCGCCACCATCGCCGAGGAACGCTCGCTGCTCAGCTGGCCGCCCGAGCAGGACGACGTTCGCCGCGCCCTGCCGCTCGGGCGGTGCGAGCAGTACCGGTAGCGGTGGCACGATCCACCAGGGGACGAGGTCGAGCGCGGGTGGGCGACGGCCCGCCGGCAGTGCGGGCCGCTAGGGTGGACCCATGTCCGTGCGCACCCGTCAGCCGCTAGTTCCCGGTACGCAATCGCCGATCCGGGAGGTTCCGCGCGCCATCGAGCGCCCGGAATACGCGTGGAAGAAGACCGTCAACGAAGGCCACGAGCCGTGGGTGCAGACGCCGGAGACGATCGAGAAGATGCGGGTCGCCGGCCGGATCGCGGCGCGGGCGCTGGAGGAGGCCGGTAAGGCCGTCGCGCCCGGCGTGACCACCGATGAGCTGGACCGGATCGTGCACGAGTACCTGTGCGATCACGGCGCCTACCCGTCGACGCTGGGCTACAAGGGTTTCCCGAAATCCTGCTGCACCTCGCTGAACGAGGTCATCTGCCACGGCATCCCGGACTCGACCGTCATCGAGGACGGTGACATCGTCAATATCGACGTCACCGCCTACATCGACGGCGTACACGGCGACACCAACAAGACCTTCCTCGCCGGCGATGTCGACGAGGAGGTGCGGCTGCTGGTCGAGCGCACCGAAGAGGCCACCATGCGCGCCATCAAGGCGGTGCGGCCCGGGCGTGCGCTCAATGTCATCGGCCGCGTCATCGAGTCCTACGCCAACCGCTTCGGCTACGGCGTGGTCCGCGACTTCACCGGCCACGGCGTCGGTCCCACCTTCCACAGCGGCCTGGTGATCCTGCACTACGACCAGCCCGCGGTGGATTCGGTGATCGAGCCGGGCATGACCTTCACCATCGAGCCGATGATCAACCTCGGCGGCATCGACTACGAGATCTGGGACGACGGCTGGACCGTGGTCACCAAGGACCGCAAGTGGACCGCGCAGTTCGAGCACACTCTCGTCGTCACCGATGCCGGCGCGGAAATCCTGACCCTGCCGTGAACGCGGCGGTCGGCGCGAGTTCCGCCGCGCGCGGATCGGGGTCGGCCGTGCGTGCGGTGCCCGCCGCGCACAGGCGGCCGCGAACGTGAGCGGGCCGGCCGTGAAGGGCGCGCTGCTGGTCGCGGGCACCACCTCGGACGCGGGTAAGAGCGTGCTGGTGGCCGGTATCTGCCGGATGCTGGCCCGGCGCGGGGTGCGGGTGGCGCCGTTCAAGGCGCAGAACATGTCGAACAACTCGGTCGTCACCCTCGACGGCGGAGAGATCGGGCGCGCCCAGGCCTTGCAGGCGCGGGCCTGCGGGCTCGAGCCGAGCGTGCGGTTCAATCCGGTCCTGCTCAAGCCGGGCAGCGACCGGCGCTCCCAACTGGTGGTGCGCGGACAGGCCGTCGATACCGTCGGCGCGGGCGACTATTTCCGGCATCGGCAGTGGCTGCGTGGCGTCGTCGCCGACGAACTCGCCGCGCTGAAAGCCGAATTCGACGTGGTGATCTGCGAGGGTGCGGGCTCACCCGCCGAAATCAACCTGCGCGCGACCGATCTGGCGAATATGGGACTCGCGCGTGCGGCCGGGCTGCCGGTGCTGGTGGTCGGCGATATCGACCGCGGTGGGGTGCTGGCGCACCTGTTCGGCACGCTGGCGATCCTGGAACCGGAAGACCAGCAGCTGATCTCGGGGTTCGTGATCAACAAGTTCCGCGGCGACGTCGAGCTGCTGCGCCCGGGACTGGATCAGCTGACCGCGCTCACCGGCCGCCCGACGCTCGGCGTCATCCCCTACAGCGACGAGCTGTGGATCGACGCCGAGGACTCGCTCGGCACCGTCGCCGACGCCCCGGTCGGGCGTCCGCGCCCGCCCATCGGCAGCGAATGGCTGACCGTCGCCGCCATCCGGTTGCCGCGCATCTCCAACTCCACCGACGTGGAGGCCCTGGCCTGCGAGCCGGGCGTCTCCGTGCGGTGGGTGAGCGAGCCGTCGCGATTGACCGGCGCCGACCTGGTGGTGCTGCCGGGCAGCAAGTCGACCGTGGACGATCTGCGCTGGCTGCGCCGCACCGGATTGGCCGACGCGCTGCGTGAGCGGGCTGCGGCGGGCGGGCCGATCCTCGGCATCTGCGGGGGCTATCAGATGCTCGGCACGCGCATCGTGGACGACGTGGAGTCGAGGGCCGGGACGGTCGACGGGCTCGGGCTGCTCGACCTCCAGGTGGAATTCGGCGAACCGAAGGTGCTGCGGCAGGTGGCGGGCGAATCGGCCGGAATCGCGGTGCACGGCTACGAGATCCATCACGGGCGGGTCCGGCGCAACGGCGAACATCACTGGCTGCGGTTGCTGCCGGAGGACGGCCACGGGCCGGGGCCGCGACAGGCTGCCGAACCTGCCCCGAGTGACGCGGGGACACCGGAACCGCGCGCCGCAGCGGGCGGGTCCGGCGCCGCGGGTATCCGTCTCGCCGACGCGGATGGTCTGCGGCCGGGAACACCGGAAGGCAGTGTCCGAGACGCCGTGTGGGGCACCCACGTGCACGGACTGATGGAATCCGACGCCTTCCGCCGGTCCTGGCTCACCGAGGTCGCCGCCCGCGCCGGCCGCACCGGATTCCGGGTCGCGCCCGACACCTCGGTCGCCGCCGTGCGGCTCGCGCAACTGGATCTGCTCGCCGATCTGGTGGAGCGGCATCTCGACCCGGACGCGCTCGAGCGTTTGATCGCGACCGGAGCACCGGCGGACCTGCTGACCGTCGCGGCTACCAGGATCGACGCGGTCGGTACCGGGCGCTGATCCGGTCGGTACCCGTGCGCGACCCAGTCGGCACCCGTGCGCGAGCCGGTCGGCGCCGTGCGCTGATCCGGCAGCCGCGGCTGGCCGTCGATCGGACTGGCTGACCTCGCGCCCGCGCACGGGACCGCCGGTGCGCGCTCATCTCCTGAAACCCGCCCGGACCAGCGGTTTCAGCTGACAACTCCCTACGGTTCGCGCCCGCGGTGTAGCGTCCTTCGGCATGAAGTCTCGGCGGATTGCGGTCGGCGACCGGGAATGGACGGTACGGGTCGACGGCCCGGAAACTCAGCACAGCGTCCTGCTGTTGCCCGACGCCGGGGACCCGCCCGATGTCTTCGACCGGGTGTGCGCGCGGCTGCACAATTCCGATCTGCGCACCATCGCGGTGGAGACGATCGATCGGCTCGACACCACCGGCGTCTACGCCATCCTGGACGAGCTCGGCGTGCCCTGGGTGAACGTCGCGGGGCGCGGTGCGGGCGCCAGCGTCGCCTGGCAGGTGTGCGCCACCGGATTCGGCCGGTTCATCAGCCTGGTCGTCGCCGACCGCGGCCATCCCGCCGTGCCGGACGCCGACGGCGCGGTGCTGGACCCGGAGTGCCGTGCGGTCGAACTGCCCACCACGGTGCTGGTCACCAAGTCGCTGCCGCGGTCGGTGGCCGACACCTCGGGCCGCTACGTCTACGGCGAGTACCGGGTGGTCGCCCTCGATGTCGACAATGTCGCCCTCGAAGCCGACCACGAGCTGGCCACCGAGATCGTGCTACGCACCAGCCTCTGGTGAGGCGGCCAGGCTGCGCCGGTAGCTCGTCAGCCAGTCCAGCCAGGCATCGAGTTCCTCGAATGCCTTGGCCAGCGGCTGCGCCGAGGACAGGAACACATCGTGGCGCGCGCCGTCGATCGGCACGATCGAGGTGCGATCACCCAGGCAGCCGGCCCAGCGCTGGATCTGCCTGACATCGAGCACCGCGTCGGCCACGTCCACGGCCGGGCCGTACTTGCGGGCGAACTTCGTCAACCGGGACCGCAGCAGCAGCGACGGCACCCCGATATCGAGACCGGCGTGCAGTTGCGCGTGTCCGCGGCGGATGGCACGCAACCAGCCGAAGCGCACCGGGAAACCGTGCAGCGGCTTCCAATCGAGGTTGTAGTCCCACTCGCCGGACGCGGTGTGGTGCAGGCTGGCGCCGTAGGCGTCGGTCTTGGCCAGCGGCAGCTCGTCGCGGGACCGGAAACGGCCGAGCGCGTGGATGATCGGGGTGCCGACCGTGCGGTAGTAGGACGGGCCCTGCAAATCGAACCAGGGACTGTTGAGCACCAGCCCGGTGATCCCGGCGGCCGCCGTGCCACCGGCCCGGTTCAACCGGTCCAGCCACAGCGGCACGACCAGCCCACCGGTCGAGTGGGCCACCAGCAGCACTTCCTTACCGGTCTCGGCGCGGATGATGCGCAATGCCTCGTCGAGTTCGGCGTCGTAGAGCGCCAGATCGCTGACATAGTGCGGCGTCTGCCCCTCGCGCAGCGACCGGCCGCACTTGCGCAGGTCGAGGGCATAGAACTGGTGCCCGCGGTCGGCGAAATGCTCGGCCAGATGCCGCTGGAAGAAGTAGTCGGTGAACCCGTGGACGTAGAGCACCGCGCTCTCGGTACTCGCCGCGGCGTCGCCACCGGCGGGGACGTGGCGCACCAGGGTGGCGACGGCCCGGCCCTCACCGTCGGGGTCGGCACCGAAGTCGAGGGTGCGCTGCTCGTAATCGGCGCCGAGGATATCGGGCTGCCAGTCGGCGGTCCGGGTGCCGGTGCGGGAATCGACCGAGGTCTCGTTCGTCACCACCTCAATCTAAGCGACACCGCGATCGCGGGCGAGCGGCCGCCCCGCCGACCGGGCGCAGCGACGCGCCGGGAGGAATCTTTGTCACATTCGCCGGGTTCGTTGCTGGTCTGCGCGGTGGTGAGGTGCACAATTGGCGGTAGGTGAACGGCGGGTAACCTACATCCCGCCGACGCCCGTGTCGGTGACGACACGGGATGTCGTTACAACCGCATAGTGCCCGTGCCCAGGCGGAGCCACCTCAGCCGGTGGGGCCGCGCACCAGGACAAGGAAGTCGATCTACCCGTGCCGAACGCTGACCTGACTGAAAAGACCGATGTAGTACTCATCGGTGCCGGCATCATGAGCGCCACCCTGGGTGCGCTGCTTCGTCAGCTGCAGCCGGACTGGTCGATCACGGTGTTCGAGCGCCTCGACGCCGCCGCGGCCGAGAGCAGCGACCCCTGGAACAACGCGGGCACCGGCCACTCGGCGCTGTGTGAACTCAACTACAGCCCGCAGAAGCCGGACGGCTCGGTCGACGTGAGCAAGGCCGTCGACATCAACGAGCGGTTCCAGGTTTCGCGCCAGTTCTGGGCCTACGCCGTGGAGAACGGTGTGCTCGGCGATCCGTCGCAGTTCATCAACCCGATCCCGCACGTCAGCTTCACCCACGGCGCCGACGATGTGCAGTACCTGCGCAAGCGCTACGAGGCGCTGGCCCCGCATCCGCTGTTCGCGGGCATGGAGTTCATCGACAGCCCCGACGAGTTCTCCCGCCGCCTGCCGCTGATGGCGCGTGGCCGCGACTTCTCCGAACCGATCGCGCTGAACTGGACCAATGGCGGCACCGATATCGACTTCGGCTCGCTGACCAAGCAGCTGCTGGCCTACATCGGCTCCGCCGGCGCCGATATCGCCTTCGGCCACGAGGTGCGCGACCTCAGCAAGCAGTCCGACGGCACCTGGCGGGTCAAGGTGCGCAACCTGCGCACCGGCAAGTCCCGCACCGTGGTGTCGAAGTTCGTCTTCGTCGGCGCCGGTGGCGGTGCGCTGCCGCTGCTGCAGAAGTCGGGCATCAAGGAGATCAAGGGCTTCGCCGGCTTCCCGGTCAGCGGTCAGTTCCTGCGCTGCACCAACCCCGAGCTGATCGCCCGCCACGACGCCAAGGTCTACGGCAAGGCCGCGGTCGGCGCCCCGCCGATGTCGGTGCCGCACCTGGACACCCGCGTCATCAACGGCAAGCCCGGCCTGCTGTTCGGCCCGTACGCCGGCTGGACCCCGATGTTCCTCAAGGACGGCAAGTACACCGACCTGTTCAAGTCGATCCGCCCGGGCAATATCGCCCCCATGCTCGGCGTCGGCGTCACCGAACTGGGCCTGGTGAAGTACCTGGTGTCCGAGCTGCTGAAGTCGGAGGCGGGCAAGGTCTACACCATGGAGGAGTTCATCCCCCGCGCCGAGGCCAAGGACTGGGAGATCATCACCGCCGGTCAGCGCGTGCAGATCATTCGCCGCAAGGGCATCGGCGGCGTGCTCGAACTGGGCACCGCCGTCATCGCGGCCCAGGACGGCACCATCGCCGGTCTGCTCGGCGCCTCGCCCGGCGCCTCGACCTGTGTCACCGCGATGCTCGATGTGCTGCAGCGCTGCTTCCCCCGCGAGTACGCCGACTGGACGCCGAAGCTGAAGGAAATGGTGCCCTCGCTCGGGGTGAAGCTGTCGGAGAACCAGGCGCTGTTCCAGGAGGTCTGGGACTGGACCTCCAAGGCCCTGCAGCTCGATTCCACCGCCACGCCGGGGACCGTGGGGGTCGCGCCGACGGCGTAGGTGTGATAGCAAGACGCGATGATGTCAACGGTTGCTCTCAAACGGTCATGGGCACAGGATCTCGATACCGCCACCCTGTACCAGCTGTTGAAACTTCGCGTCGAAGTCTTTGTCGTAGAACAGAAATGCGCGTACCCGGAGCTGGACGGACTCGACCTGCTACCGGAAACGCGCCACTTCTGGCTCGATGACGAAGGCGAGGTCATCGCGACCCTTCGGCTGCTCGAAGAGCACCACGACGGCGTGAAGTCCTTCCGCATCGGACGGCTGTGCACCGCGGTCCCCGCCCGCGGGCACGGCTACACGACCCGGCTGTTGCAAGCCGCGCTGGCCGAAGTGGGTTCGGACACCGTGCGCATCAACGCGCAGACCTATTTGATCGACCTGTACAGCAAGCACGGGTTCGAGGTCGACGGCGAGGAGTTCGTCGACGACGGGGTCCCGCACGTTCCCATGCGCAAGGGCTGACGCCCGATCGTCTGCGCCGGTATCGATCAGTTCGCGAACGCGAGTCGGCACCGGCGCAGATCGGGACAGCGAAAGCCATGCCCCGATCACCGTGCCGGGGCATCGACAGGCGTGCGGCGGTTCCGGAGGTCGGCGTCGGACCGGCCGGTCGGCCCGCCTAGAGTCGATGTGTGTCCGTGTCGCATGTCGAAACCGCAGAGTCGTCGTCCGCCGCAGGCCGCCCGCAGAGCGGAACCGGTAACGGTGACGAGGCCGGGTTCCCGTTCTCCGCGGTCGTCGGGCAGGAACGGCTGCAACTGGCGCTGATCCTGTGCGCGGTGCACCCCGGCATCGGCGGAGTGCTGGTGCGCGGCGAGAAGGGCACCGCCAAATCGACGGTGGTGCGGGCGCTGGCCCAGCTGCTGCCGCCGGTCGTGGACGAGACCGGCGCACGCCCGGCCCGGCTGGTGGAACTGCCGGTCGGCGCCACCGAGGACCGCGTGGTCGGCTCGCTCGACCTGGAACGGGTGCTGCGCGACGGCGAGCAGGCCTTCCGGCCCGGACTGCTGGCGGCCGCCCATCACGGCGTGCTCTACGTCGACGAGGTGAACCTGCTGCATGACCACCTCGTGGATGTGCTGCTCGACGCCGCCGCCATGGGCCGGGTGCACATCGAACGCGACGGCGTCTCGCATTCGCATCCCGCGCGTTTCGTGCTGGTCGGCACCATGAACCCGGAAGAGGGCGAGCTGCGGCCGCAGCTGCTGGACCGGTTCGGGCTGACCGTCGACGTGGCCGCCTCCCGCGACGTCGACGTGCGGATGGCGGTGGTACGCCGCCGCCTGGACTACGAGGCCGATCCCGACGGGTTCGCCGCCCGCTACGCCGCCGCCGACCGCGAGGTCGCCGAGCGCATTCTCACCGCCCGCGACCGGCTGCCCGAGGTCGCGCTCGATGATGTGGAGCTGCGGCGGATCGCGGCCCTGTGTGCCGCCTTCGACGTCGACGGTATGCGGGCGGATCTGGTGGTCGCGCGCACCGCCACGGCGCACGCCGCTTGGCGCGGCAGTGACACCGTCACCGAGGACGATGTGCGGGTGGCCGCCGAACTCGCGCTGCCGCACCGGCGCAGGCGCGACCCGTTCGACGAGCCGGGGATCAGCGACGACCAGCTCGACGAGGCCATGCGCGAGGCCGGCGAAGAAGCCGAGCGGGCGCCCGAGCCGGAAACCGAACCCGAGTCCGAGCACGCGCCCGCCGAGAACGACCCTGCCGCAGGCAACGCCCCCGACACCGAAGAGCCCGACGACGATCCCGAGGGCCCGCCGGATCCCCCTGGCGGCGGCCAGGATTCGCCGAAGAGCGGCGAGGGCGGGCAGTCGAAGCAGGGCCGCACCGGTACCCCCGCAACGACGTCGGCCAAGCCACCGCGCTGGGAGGTGCCCGGCGTCGGCGAAGGCGCTCCGGGCCGTCGCTCGCGCGCACAGACCAGACAGGGCCGGATGGTCCGCCCGGACACCGACACCACCGGTGGTTTGCATCTGCTCGGGACTGTTTTCGCCGCCGCGCCACATCAGCATGCGCGCGGCCGGGCCGGCGGGCCGCTGAGGTTGGCGGCCGAGGATCTGCGCGGCGCCTATCGCGAAGGGCGCGAAGGCAATCTGGTGGTCTTCGTGGTCGATGCCTCCGGATCCATGGCGGCGCGTGATCGGCTCTCGGCGGTGACCGGCGCGGTGGTCGCGTTGCTGCGCGATGCGTATCAGCGGCGGGACAAGGTCGCGGTGATCACCGTGCGCGGGGCCGAGGCGGAGCTGGTGCTGCCGCCGACGTCATCGGTCGATATCGCGGTGCGGCGGCTGGCCGGAATGCGTACCGGCGGAAAGACTCCGCTCGCCGCCGGGCTGCTGAAGGCGCGCGAGGTGGTGTTGCGCGAGCGAGTGCGCGATCCGCGCCGCCGCCCGATGCTCGTGCTGCTGACCGACGGTCGCGCCACCGGCGGCACCGATCCGGTCCTCCGGGCGCGTGCCGCGGCAAGGTTGCTCGCGGCCGAGGCGGTGACGGCGATGGTCGTCGATTGCGAGCGCGGCATGATCCGGCTCGGCCTGGCCGCTGAACTGGCCCGCGAACTGCGCGGTGACTGCGTGCGCCTGGGTGAGCTGACCGGCGAGGCGGTGGCCGGGGTGGTGCGAGAGTCCGCGCGAGTCGGCGGGGCGATCCGGGCGGCGTGAGCACGTGGCGCGCAGTCCCAGGGCCGCGGCTCGACCGTCATGGACGTCGTGAGCCGGCGTGCGATCGGATTCGCACCAGGCCGAGTCAGCGGTGCGGAGCGGGATGCGCCTGGCAGACGCTGCGCAGCTGACCGGCTACGCGTGTGCGACTGCGAAATACAGGAATCAGTGAGGAGATTCGATGCCCAAGGGTGTGCCGGAGACGGTTCCCGACGACGGTCTGACCACGCGACAGCGCCGTAACCAGCCGGTGCTCGCCGTGCACACCGGTCCGGGCAAGGGCAAGTCCACCGCCGCGTTCGGGATGGCGCTGCGGGCCTGGAACCAGGGCTTCGATATCGCGGTGTTCCAGTTCGTGAAGAGCGCCAAATGGAAGGTCGGCGAGGAGGCGGCCTTCCGCACCCTCGGCCGCCTGCACGAGGAGACCGGCGCCGGTGGCGCGGTGGAATGGCACAAGATGGGTGAGGGCTGGTCCTGGACCCGCAAGCACGGCACCGAGGAAGATCACGCCGCCGCCGCACTGGCCGGATGGCAGGAGATCGCCCGGCGCCTGTCCGCCGAACAGCACCGGTTCTACGTGCTGGACGAGTTCACCTACCCGCTCAAATGGGGCTGGGTGGAGGTGGACGAGGTGGTCGAGACGCTGCGTAACCGCCCGGGCAACCAGCACGTCGTGATCACCGGCCGCGACGCCCCGCCCGCTCTGATCGAGGCCGCCGACCTGGTGACGGAGATGACGAAGATCAAGCACCCGATGGACGCCGGGCGCAAGGGCCAGCGCGGGATCGAATGGTGAGAGCCGGACGCGGGGGCCGGTGCCGTTCGGCGCGGTGGGGGCGCGAGGATCGGGGCGGCAATCCACGCCGGCGTCCCACACAGTTACGCGCCGCCGTCGCTGAGCCGATCCGGCTCGAGCACCGGTATCGTCCCGGAGCCGGAGCCGGAGCCGGAGCCGGAGCCGGAGCCGGAGCCGCAGCCGGAGCCGCAGCCGCAGCCGCCGGGGCCTGTGCCGGCGCGGTTCCTGATGCCGGTGTCGGCGCTGTTCCCGCCGCCGCTGATATCGCTGCTGCGGTCGGCGCGACTTCTCGGAGCCCGCGATGAGCGCACCCGCAATCGTGATCGCCGCTCCCGCCTCGGGCAGCGGCAAGACGACCGTGGCGACGGGCCTCGTCGGTGCGTTGCGGCGCGCCGGGCATCGGGTGGCGCCGTTCAAAGTCGGCCCCGACTACATCGACCCCGGCTATCACGGGCTCGCGGCCGGGCGTCCTGGACGCAACCTGGACCCGGTGCTGTGCGGCGCCGAGCGGGTGGTGCCGCTGTACCGGCACGGGTCGGCCGGATGTGATCTCGCGGTGGTCGAGGGCGTGATGGGCCTGTTCGACGGCCGCATCGACGCCGCCGACGTCAGTCCGGTGGCCGAGGGGTCGACGGCTCAGGTCGCGGCGATGCTCGGCGCGCCCGTGGTGCTGGTGGTCGACGCCAGGGGCCACAGCCAGAGCCTGGCCGCGCTGCTGCACGGATTCGCCACCTACGACAGCTCCATCCGGCTCGGCGGGGTGATCCTCAACCGGGTCGGCAGCGAACGCCATGAGCAGGTGCTGCGCGCGGCCTGCGATCGGGTGGGACTACCCGTGCTCGGCTCGTTGCCGCGCATGGCCGAACTCGAAGTCCCGTCCCGCCACCTCGGGCTGATCCCGGCCGTCGAACACGGGGCTGCCGCGACCGCCGCGGTGTCCGCGATGACCGATCTGGTCGCGGCCCACGTCGATCTGGGCGCGATTGCGGCCCTGGCCGCGTCCTCGGCGGCCGGTCCGGCGTGGAGCCCGGAAGCGGCCCTGTATGCCGGGGCGACAAGCGAATTCCGCCGTGTGCCTCACCCCGAAGGAGCGAACGAGCTCGACCGGAGCGCCGAGAGCGGCGACGATGGCCGCAGCTCTGGTCCAGTGCACGGGAGGTCCCGTGGTCCTGCGATTCACGAAGAGGCGGCGGATGGGTCAGATAGCAGCCGCGCAGTCGCTGGATCCGCCCAGGAACCGGCAGCGTTCGGCACCGCGAGCCCGGCCGATCCCGACCGCGCGATCGCCTCACCCGGCGGTCGGCTGATCGCGACGACCAGTGACGGCGGGCTGATCGCGATGACCGGCGACGGCCCGGTGATCGCGATGGCCGGGGGAGCGGCGTTCACGTTCGGGTACGCCGAGCACCGGGAGTTGCTAGACGCGGCGGGCGCACGCGTGGCGGTGTTCGACCCGCTGCACGACGAACTTCCCGCGGGCACGGCGGGGTTGGTTTTGCCCGGAGGGTTCCCGGAAGAGCATGCCGCCGACCTCGCCGCGAACACCCGACTGCTCGCGGCGGTGGCGGCAGCGGCGCAGCGGGGGATGCCGATCCACGCCGAATGTGCGGGACTGCTGTATCTCACCCGCTCGCTGGACGGGCATGCCATGGCCGGAGTCATCGATGCCACAGCCGAATTCGGCCCACGCCTGACCCTCGGCTACCGCGACGCCGTCGCCCTGGTCGACTCGCCGTTGTGGCGCGCCGGCGAACGCGTACGAGGCCACGAATTCCACCGCACCCGGCTGATCGGCACCGGGGCCGACGAACCGGCCTGGGGCTGGCACACCGCCGGTGCCCGGCTCCGCGAAGGCGCCGTCGTGCACCGGGTCCACGCCTCCTACCTGCACACCCACCCGGCCGGAAACCCCGAATCGGTCCTCCGATTCGTCACCGCCACCGCTGATTTCGCCCGCGCCGATGCCGTCACACGGGTCGACTAGCGGCATCGGCGAGAGGCAGGTGCCGGCATCGCCCGCGCCGGCGTCAGCCCGACTGGATCGTGACATCGGCGACGGATCGGTGCCGCCGCCGAATTCGCCCGCACCGATTCCGTTACCCGAGCGGAGCAGCGGGGCCAGTGACAGCGCACCTGCTGGTCGGCTCGAGCTGGCCGTCGGGCTGGGGCTGCGCCCAGGGACGACGGCCGAGCGAATCATCGCCGCGGTCCGAACCGTGCTCGGCGCACACCCGATCGCCTGCCTCGCCACCGTCGACCGGCGTGCGGCCGAGCCGGGGCTTCGGGCCGCCGCCGCCGAATTCGGCGTCCCCCTTTATTCGTTCACGCCCGCCGAGCTTGCCGCTGTGCAGGTACCGAATCCGTCCGCCCACGCGATGGATGCGCTGGGTATCCCCGGCGTGGCCGAGGCGGCGGCGTTGCTGGCGGGGACCGGGGGACTGGTGTTCAGCCGTCGGATCGTCGCCGGTGTGGTGATTGCCGCGGCCGCTGACGGTTCACAGGTGCCCGACGCGTAGCCGCGCCGAGGCCGAACGGCGTCCCCGCGGTTGGGCACTGACCATCAGCCGCCGGGTTGCGCAGATGGTCGCTGCTCACCGGCACCGGTGCTCGCCACGAAGCTGTCCCGGGGGGCGAAGGCGGCACCGGCCTGCGCGCGCTGTTCGCGCAGAGCCCCGTCCTATTCCAGATGCGGCGCCCGCTGAGTCCAGTGGAATCCGCGTTCGATCAGTGCGAACCGCTCGAGCGGAATCTCGTCCAGCACCATATGCACCTGCCGAATTCCCAAGGTGCCGTCGAGGATCAGCCGGTCCGGCGCCGGTTGCTCATAGGTGAATCTGCCGAGCTGCCACTGGCCGGCGGGGTCGCGGAACAAGGTGATGGTGCGCTGTCCGGGGTCCACTTCTGCGGGCACCCAGGTGAGCGCGTCGTCCATGCCTTGCAGGTGGACGCCGTCGACGGTGTCGAAGACGATGCGGCGCAGCCGGCCGGCGGTCGGGTCGGCGAAGGGATTCGGCTCGGTGAGCAGCGGCGGCACCGGCTGACCGGCGACGGAGTACTCGGTGACCGTCCAGATGCCGTACAGCGGTGATCGCGGTCGTGCCGAACCATAGGCATGCCAGGCATCCCAGCCTTCGAGCGCCGTCGTCACCAGCAGCCACAGGCCCAACAGCACCTGTGCGGCCGTGGCGAAGCGATTCGCTCGCACGGTACCGAACAGGGGCGCAGGGGTGGACGGCGCGACTGCCCGGCCGGAGAACAACACCGTTGCCAGACGCCGGCTTTCGGGAGCGAGCAACGCCAGCGAAAGCAGCAGCATGTGGAAGCTGAACAACTTCACCGGCACATCGAAGGTCATATTGAGCAGGAACACCTGCGCCATCGCGACGGTCGACAGCAGCGCCCCCGCGGTGACCGTCGCGGGCAGGATCAGCAGCAGCCCGGCGCCGATCTCCGCGCAGCCGAGCGCGATCTCATAGGGCTCGGACGCCGCGGTCTGCGACCACAGCACACCCATCGGGGTCATATCGCCGAACGGTTCGATCAGCCGGTGCAGTGCGAAGGTCATCTGCGACGGCATGACCTTGACCATCCCGTACAGCATCAATGCCCCGGCCAGCGCGAACCGCAGCAGCACCCGGAACCAGCCGTCCAGGCGGCGGTAATCGGTGCGTCGCCGGTCGAGCACGCTCCAGATCGCTGTCGCGACGGCCGCCACGACCAGCCAGCTGAACGCGGCCACCCACAGCGTGACGGTGTCGCCGCTGCCGGTCGGTGCGTACCCGAGCGGTTCCTCGATCCCGAACAGGTGCGCGGCGAACCAGTCGGTCAGCGGCGGCAGCGACCACCACCGGCCGAGGGTGAGCACCGCTGTTTCCTCAACGCCGACCGAGCGCAGCAGTTGCGCGAGCAGCCACTGGGCGGCGGTGCCGATCCCGAGATAGACGAACACGAACCGGAACAGCACGCGGGTCGCCGGATGCCACGCGGGCGCGGCCGGGGGACCGTCATCCTGTTCTCGCACCGGTGCCTGCGACTCGACCAGGGTTGCCACTGTTCACCTTTCCCGACTCCGCACCTCACATGAGGTCGCCCTGGCACGCTATGTCAGATCGGGGGTGCGCCGCGCCCGGGAAAACCTGTGCCCCCATCGTCGGGTGCACAGGTCTTCGGGGGTCTCAGCGGAAGTCGGGGTATTCCTGGACCCAGCGGAATCCGCCGCTGCGCAACGGGAAAGATTCCAGGTCCATCTGGTTCAGCACAATGCTGGTCGGGGCGCCGTTCAGCTCGCCGGTCAAGCGCAACTGCTCGGGAGCCGGGCGGTCGAAGGTGAAGGTGGCGATCGGCGCCGGCGGCGTATCCGGCGTCGGCGGCGCGGTGAGAGTGAGGGTGTGCGCCCCGGTATCGATGGTGGCCGAGACGGGCGTCAACTCACCGTCCATTCCCTGGATGAACATCACTCCGGGATCTTCGAAAACCGCGCGCTGCCAGCGGGTCTCATCGGTCAGCATGGGCGGTACCGGCTGGCCCGCGGTGCTGAACTCGCTGACGTTCCAGATCCCGTACAGCGGTGATTTCTCCCGGCCACCGCCGAACTCGTCCCAGGCCCGCCAGGTCGTGTCCACCACACCGATCAGCATCCAGACACCGATCAATACCTGAACCAGGGCGGCGATCCGGTTGGCCTTGGCGCTGCCGAACAGGCGCGGCTGCGTCGCGGGCTCCGAGGGCCGCTCCAGGACCAGGATGTCGGCCAGCCGCCGCGCTTGCGGTGCGAGCAGCAGCAACGACAGCAACAGCAAATGGAACGACAGGATCTTGACCGGCACGTCGAAGGTCATGTTCAGCACGAACACCTGCGCCATGCTCACCACGCTCAGCATCGCGCCGAGGGTGGCGGTCCGCGGCCAGAACAGCAGCAGGCCCGCCAGCACCTCGGCGATCCCGAGCAGCACCTGATAGGCCGGCGATGAGCCGACCTGCAACCACAGCACCGAGGTGATGCTGAAATCGCCGTAGGGCCGCAGCAGTGCGGTCAGCGGCGGCTCGGGCATCTGCGTCGGGATGGCCTTGGCCATGCCGTAGAACAGCATCTGACCGGCCAGGCACAGCCGGATGACGGTGAAGAACCAGGCACTCAGCCGTGGGTAGCCGGTGCGGCGCCGGTCGAGCACCGACCAGATCAGCGTCGCCGCCACCGCGACCATCAGAATGCAGAACATCATCAACCAGATGACGGTCTGGTCGCCGCTACCCGAATCCTCGTGCAACACCGCATCGACGCCGAACACCTCGCGCCCGACCCACTCGAGCGCCGGCGACAGCAGATCCATCTGCCACATGACCGCCCGCTCCGGCAGCCACTGAGCGACGATGCCGGTGAACGCGAAGGTGATCTGGGCGAACAACAGGCAGAACAACCCGAAATAGGCGAAGCAGAACCGGAACGCGATGCGCGTGAGCGGATGCCACGGGCGAGGCTCGGCCGCCTCGGCGGGAGCCGCACCATCTTGCCGCTCGAGAACTTCGACGCCGACCACTGGCAGCCCCTTACTGTGCCGATCCGATGCGTGTGCCGAACGTATCGACAACCGGGCGCGGTCCACCACCGGAGAAACCCCGAGTGAAACCCCCATTTTCGAGTCATTCATGGGATGTATGTGGCGTCATCCTTTCGGCGTATGCCGCCTGTGCGATCGGTGGCCGCGCACCTATTTCCCGCTTTCGCCGAAGGCAAACTTGAAACGCGTTACAGTTTCCGCATCCACGGCATGACGCCGGAGGCGCCGGCTCGCGCGCCCGGCTGTACGGCATCAGGAGGACGATGATGGCCGACGATCCCGCACCCACCGAACAGCGTCGGCTGACCACCAGCGATCGTGATCTCGACTCGTTCGCCGCCGACCTGGCGCGCTGGCTCGGCGAACGCGTCGGCGCCGACGCGCCACCGTCGATCTCCGGTCTGTCCCGGCCGCAGGCGGGCGGGATGTCGAGTTCGACGGTGCTCTTCGACGCCGAGTGGACCGTGTCCGGTCAGCGCGAGGGCGGATCGTTCGTGGCCAGGATGGCGCCGGAGGACGAATCGTTCCCGGTGTTCGAAACCTACGATCTGGCAACGCAATACCAGGTGATGGCCGCTGTCGCGGAAGCGACGGATCTGCCGGTGCCGCGGCTGCGCTGGCTGGAGAACGATCCCGGCGTACTGGGCACCCCGTTCTTCGTGATGGACCGGGTCGAGGGCCGGGTGCCGACGGATAACCCGCCGTATGTCTTCGTCGGCTGGCTCTTCGACGCCACCGTCGAGGAGCGGGCGCGGTTGACCGATGCCACGGTCGAGGTCATCGCGAAGGTGCACGCCATTCCCGATCCGGTGCGGCGGTTCCCGATGCTGGCCGGGCCCGGCGACGCGCTGCGCCGCCACGTCGACGCCCAGCGCGCCTGGTACCGCTGGGCCCTCGCCGATGACGGCTACCGGATCCCGATCATCGAGCGCGGCTTCGAGTGGCTCGAGGCGCACTGGCCCGCCGATCCCGGCCCCGACGTGCTGACCTGGGGCGATGCCCGCCCCGGCAATATCATCTACCACGGATTCGAGCCCGCCGCGGTGCTCGACTGGGAGATGGCCGCCATCGGCCCGCGCGAACTCGACGTGGCCTGGATCATCTTCCTGCACCGGTTCTTCCAGGACATCGCCACCCGCTTCGACCAGCCCGGGTTGCCCGATTTCCTGCGGCGGTCGGACGTGGTGGCGAAATACGAGGCTGTCAGCGGCCATACCGTGCGCGATCTCGACTTCTACCTGGTCTACACCGCGCTGCGGCACGCCATCGTGATGGCCAGGATCAAGCGCCGGATGATCCATTTCGGCGAGGACACCGACACCGACGACCGCGACGACTACGTGATGCACCGGGCGAGCCTGGAAGCGCTGCTCGACGGAACCTACGAATGGGATTGAGCGACACCATGACCGATTCCTCCCGCGTCCCCGGCTCGTCTCCGGCACCCCTGGACGAATTTCCCATCCACCAGACGCCGCTGTCGTTGGCCCGGGTGGCCAGCAGCGACCGCAATTTCTACGACCGCAGCTACTTCAACGCCCACGACCGCGACGGCGGCACGATGCTGGTCACCGGGTTCGGCGTCTACCCGAACCTCGGTGTCACCGACGCGTATCTCGCGCTGCGCGACGGGAATACGGTACGCACGGTGCGTTTCTCGGACGCCCTCGGCGACCGCAGCCTGGACATGCGGGTCGGCGGCTACCGCATCGAGGTGCTCGAACCGTTGCGGCGGCTGCGGCTGGTGTGCGAGCACGAGGAGCTCGCCGCCGACCTGACCTGGACCGGCGCCTTCCCCACCGTGCAGGAGCAGCCGCATCTGATCCTCAACGGCAACCGGCCGATCATCGAGGCCTCGCGGTTCGCGCAGGTCGGGTCCTGGTCGGGCACCCTGCATCTCGACGGCCGCGAGGTCACCGTCGATCCCGCGGTCTGGACCGGCACCAGGGACCGGTCCTGGGGCATCCGGCCCGTCGGCGAATCCGAACCGCCGGGGCGGGCGGCCGCGGAACCGTCGGGCGGATTCTGGTGGTTGTACATGCCGTTGCGCTTCGACGATTTCGCGATCGTCGTCATCGTGCAGGAAGAACCCGACGGCAGGCGCACCCTCAACGACGCCACCCGGGTCTGGCCGGATGGACGCATCGAGCAGCTCGGCTGGCCGCGCGTCTCGATCGACTACCGCTCCGGCACCCGGTTGCCCACCGCGGCCCGTATCGAACTGACCACACCGGACGGCAAACCGCTCGACGTGGAAGTCCGGACGGTGACCGATATCCCGCTGCACGTGGGCTGCGGCTACGGCGGCGACCCGGACTGGCAGCACGGGCAGTGGAAGGGCCGCGACTGGAGCTCGAGCGACCGCTACGACCTCACCGACCCCGCCGTCGCCGGGCGCATCCCGTACGGCGTCATCGACCATGTCGCGCACGCCCGCTGCGGCGAGGCCGAAGGCTGGGGACTGTTCGAGCACGCGAGCATCGGACGGCACGACCCGACCGGATTCGCGGACTTCCTGTCCGTGGCGCCCTGAGCGCGGCGCGCCGACCCGCCGCTACACCGGCGTCAGGTCGATGACGACCGGAATCCCGTTGTCGAACCAATGCTGATGCAGGCGTTGGATCTTGGCGCGCGTCGGTCTGCCCGCGACATGAAAGCGATACTCGGCGTAGTCGAACGGCTTCACCGCGGTGGTGTAGATCTGTCGCGCATGCGCGGC
Source organism: Nocardia cyriacigeorgica (assembly GCF_005863245.1). Lineage (GTDB taxonomy): Bacteria > Actinomycetota > Actinomycetes > Mycobacteriales > Mycobacteriaceae > Nocardia > Nocardia cyriacigeorgica_C. The sequence continues at coordinate 377,155 of NZ_VBUT01000003.1, forward strand.
CTCGACCGGGTCGGTGATCTCCCTGGCGACGCCGGTCCTGGTCCCGCCGGGGATCTTCAGCCGCACCTTCGGGTCGGCGCGGATATTGCGCAGCCAGGCGGCGATCGATTGTTCCTTGGGCAGGCCGGTCATGATCGGGCCGAGCATCACCAGATAGGCCCGGTCGCCGTCGAGGACCGCCCGCACGCAGCGGCTGCGCGGCTTGCCGGACTTGCGCCCGGTTGTCGTGAGGATCCCGAAGTTGGCGGGTGTCCGCAGCCGGAACAGCGGTGCTTGCAACGCACTCAACGTGCGACCGCCTCGCGGGGAATGAATGAACGGATTGCGGGCGCGCTCCACCGGTGCCGGTAGATCGCCGGTACCCATGTTCTCGTCGTCGCTCATCGTGCACCACCTGACCCGGGGTGTGACCGTCGGAACGGCTCGACGATACGCCGAGCGGCAGGGGTGCGAGGCGCTTCGGGTGCGGTCCGCCCGGGTACCTGCGGCCGGTGCCGGACGCGCCCCGTAATCTCGACACTTGTGCCGAACACGTCAGCCGATACCGAGGACCAGCCAGCGGGCGACCCGAACTACCTGGTCGGGCTCGATCTGAACGGGCGAAGGGTTGTCGTCGTCGGCGGCGGGACCGTCGCCCAGCGCAGGCTCGGGCTGCTCATCGCCTCTGGTGCGGACGTGCACGTCATCAGCCGCGAGGCCACCCCGGCGGTCGAAGGCATGGCCACCTCCGGTCAGCTGACGCTCACCCTGCGCGCCTACACCGACGGCGATCTCGACGGCGCCTGGTACGCGATCGCCTGCACCGACGAACCCGAGACCAATGCGGCCGTGGTCGCCGAGGCCGAACGCCGCCGCGTCTTCTGTGTGCGCGCCGACAACGCCCGGCTCGGCACCGCCGTCACCCCCGCCACCGCCCGCTTCGACGGCCTCACCCTCGGTGTGCTGGCCGGCGGCAGGCACAAGCGTTCGGCGGCGGTGCGCAACGCGCTGCTGGAAGCGCTGCAATCGGGTGTGGTGACCGATGATTCGACCCCGGTCGCGCCGGGCGTCGCACTGGTCGGCGGTGGGCCCGGCGATCCGGACCTGATCACCGTGCGTGGCCGGAGGTTGCTCGCGCGCGCCGATCTCGTCGTCGCCGACCGGCTCGCACCGCCGGAACTGCTGGCCGAACTCGGCCCCGACGTCGAGGTCGTCGACGCCGCCAAGATCCCGTACGGGCGGGCCATGGCGCAGGAGGCGATCAACACCACGCTGGTGGAGGGCGCCAAGGCGGGCAAGTTCGTGGTGCGGCTCAAGGGCGGCGACCCGTATGTGTTCGGCCGCGGTTTCGAAGAGGTCGAGGCGTGTGTGGCCGCCGGTGTACCGGTCACCGTGGTGCCGGGCATCACCAGCCCCATCGCGGTGCCCTCGGCCGCCGGTATCCCGGTCACCCATCGCGGGGTCACCCATGAATTCGTGGTGGTCAGCGGGCATGTGGCGCCGGATCACCCGGACTCGCTGGTGGACTGGCCCGCGCTGGCGCGGCTGCGCGGCACCCTGGTGCTGATGATGGCCGTGGAGCGGATCGAACAGTTCGCCGATGTGCTGCTCGCGGGCGGGCGGCCCGCCGACACCCCGGCCACCGTCATCCAGGAGGGCACGCTGCGCACTCAGCGGGTGCTGCGCGCCGATCTGGCGACCGTCGCCGAGCGGGTGCGCGCCGAGGGCATCCGCCCGCCCGCGATCGTGGTGATCGGACCCACCGCGGGCTTCTCCGTGGACTCCGCCGCCCGCGACTGAGCGGTATCGGCCGCCCGCCGATAGTCGTCCGGGCCACGGCCGGCGCCCTCGGCAGGACAGGTGGCCGACCGCAACGACCGGACGCGCGAGCAGCCCCGCCCGACGTACCGGGCGGCATGCTTGTGACCGTCGATTACAGTGACTCCCTGTGCTCGACAAAGCCGCTGCTACGACGCAGTACCCCGTGACGCGGCGGGCCTTCGGGCTCGCGATCCTCGTCCTGAGCGGACTCCAGCTCATGGTGGTGCTCGACGGCACCGTGGTGATCCTGGCGCTGCCGCGGTTGCAGGAGGAGATGGGGCTGTCCAGCTCCGGCAGCGCCTGGATGGTCACCGCCTACGGCCTGCCCTTCGCGGGGCTGATGCTGCTCGGCGGCCGGATCGGCGATTCCTTCGGGCGGCGGCGGATGTTCCTGCTCGGTGTCTCGCTGTTCACGCTGGCCTCGCTGCTGTGCGGGCTGGCGCAGAACGAAGGCATGCTGATCGCGGCCCGCGCCTTCCAGGGCACCGGCGCCGCGCTCGCGGCCCCCACCGCGTTCGCCTTGGTGGCCAGCACGTTCGCACCGGGGCCGGTGCGCAACCAGGCCTTCGCGATCTTCGGGTCGATGGCGGCGCTCGGCTCGGTCGGCGGCCTGGTGATCGGCGGCGCTCTCACCGAGGTGAGCTGGCGGTGGATCTTCCTGATCAATGTGCCCATCGGCGCGCTCATCATCCTCGGCGCCGTGATCGCCCTGCGCGACACCACCCATCAGCGGCTCACCCTCGACGTGCGCGGCGCGATCCTCGGCACCCTGGCCTGCGCGCTGATCGTGTTCGGCGCGACCGAGGGGCCGGAGTTCGGCTGGGACAGCCCCTACGTCATCGGCTCCTTGATCGGCGGTGTGGTGCTGCTGGTGGTGTTCGTCCTCGCCGAACGCGCGGTGACCAACCCGCTGCTGCCGTGGTCGCTGTTCGATCACCGCGACCGCAACGCCACCTTCGTCATCATCCTGCTCGCCAGCGGCGTGCTCGGCGCCACCACCTACTTCGCCGGACTGTTCGTGCAGAACGTGGTCGGCTACAGCCCGCTGGTGGCGGGATTGTCGTTCATCCCGTTCACCGTCGGCATCGGTATCGGCGGTGCGCTGTCGTCGAAGCTGGCGATGATGGTCGCGCCGCGCTGGCTGCTCAGCGGCGCCGCCGTGATCCTGGTGGCGGGGCTGGGCTTCGGCTCCACACTCGACGGCGACGTCAGCTATGTGCCGACCCTGCTCGGGCTGTTCCTGGTGATCGGTTTCGGCATGGGCCTGGCCATCGTGCTCATCCCGCTGTGCGTGCTCGTCGGGGTGCCGCAGGACGAGATCGGTCCGCTCTCGGCGATCGGCCAGATGTTCCTGAGCCTCGGCACCCCGATCGCGATCGGTCTGCTGACACCGCTGGCGGCCTCGCGCACGCTGTCCGAAGGCGGCCGCACCGGTAAGCCCGCGGATATGACCGCGGCCGAACTCGTCGCGCTCGGCAGCGGATACACCCTGGTGCTGTTCGTGGCGGCCATCGGCGCACTGCTGGTCGGGCTGCTCGCGCTGACCCTGCGCTACACCCCGCAGGAAGTCGCGCAGGCTCAGCACGCTCAGGAAGAAGCCCAGCAGGCCTGAGTCCGGCAGCGGCGCCGGCTCAGAGTCGTCCCGCTACTTTGTGCGGCGTCACGCGGACGATGATCCGCTCGCCGTCGTTCACCCAGGCGGGATTGAAGTCCCGGTAGGTCTTGCCGGTGTACTTCAGCGACAGCTCGTCCGGCAGCGCCCGCTCCGGATCCGGGGTGACCGTGGCCGAACCCTTGATCTCGGCGTACAGGAAAGGCCGATCGGGCGGGTTGATCATCACCGTCACCCGCGGATCGCGCAGGACATTGCGGCCCTGCACCCGGTCGACGGTGGTGGAGAACACCAGGTCCTCACCGTCGCGCTTGATCCAGACGACGGTCAGATGCGGATGCCCGTCTGTGCCTACGGTCGCGACGGTGGCGTAGACGCGCTCCTGGTCCACGTACTTCTTCAGGTCATCGGACAAAACGGCTGTAGTTGTGCTCACAACACTCGCCAACACCTCGGGTCTGCGGCGCATTCCAACCGCGAGGATCAGGTGATGATGAGAAGTTCGGTGGCCGAGGCGATCTCGGTGCGCAGCCCCGCCTTGGTCGCGATCCGGGCGACGGACCGGATGTCGGTGGGCTCGGCGCGGGTGAGTACCAGCGCGCGGGCCAGCAGGCCCTTGTGGTGCTTGTTGAAATGCGAGACGACGGTGCGGGAACCGTCGGGATGTTCGGTGAGCACGTTCGCGGTGATGGCGCCGGGCACGCGGCCCAGCTGCTGGTAAGTGCCCGAACGCAGGTCGATCACCAGCTCTTCGCCCGCCTCGGCCCGCAGCGCCTCGGGCAGGTGATCGCGCCACACCGCCGACAAGGTGGGCAGGCCGGGCAGCTTGGAGCCGCCGGAGAGGCGGTAGGCCGGGATCGGGTCACCGGCGCGCACCGCGCCGAACAGGGCCGAACCGATGCCGAGGCGGGCATAGGCCTTGGCCCGCTGCACCTTGGTGAACGAGCGCGCGTCGAGTGCGTCGTAGAGGACGCCGGTGTAGCGCTCGAGGGCCGGCCGGGTGGGGGAGGTGCGCACGGCGGCATTGCGCGCGATCTCGGCGTCGGCGCCCTTGCCGAGCCCCAGCGCGGTCCGCGAGGCCTGTGGATCGCCGGCCAGCCGCACCAGTTCGTCCAGCAGCCGCTCCCGCACCGCGGTGAGCTGCGGCATCGCCAGCTCGCCCAGCTCGAGCGGCGCACCGGAGCCACCATCGGACTTGGTTTCGGAAGGAGGCAGCAGCACCAGCACGACCGACAACGGTAATCGGCGCCCGGCTACCGCACGGCGACCACCCCGGCTGCTAGCGCACGGCCCGCAGGAAGGCCCGCGTCCGCTCGCTGCGCGGATCCTCGAACAGCTGCTGCGGCGGACCCTGTTCCACCACGCGACCACCGTCGAACATCATCACCCGGTCGGAGACGTCGCGGGCGAAACGCATCTCATGGGTGACGATGAGCATGGTGATATCGGTGGATTCGGCGATATCGCGCAGCACGTCGAGCACATCGCCCACCAGTTCCGGGTCCAGCGCCGAGGTCACCTCGTCGAGCAACATCACCTTCGGGTCCATCGCCAGGCACCGCGCGATCGCGACGCGCTGCTGCTGGCCGCCGGACAGCTGCGATGGATGCGCGTGCGCCTTGTCGGTGAGCCCGATCATCTCCAGCAGCTCCATCGCGCGGCCGTTGGCCTGGTCTTTCGACCTGCCGAGCACATGAATGGGCGCCTCGGTGATGTTCTCCAGCACCGTCATATTCGGGAACAGATTGAACTGCTGGAACACCATGCCGATCTTCTTGCGTACCGCACGCAGATGTTTTTCCTTGGCGGGCACCAGCTTCGCGCCGCGCTGCTCATGGGTCAGCGGCTGCCCGTCCACCCAGATCACGCCACCGCTGACCCGCTCGAGCGTCATCAGCAGCCGCAGGATCGTGGTCTTTCCGGAACCGGAAGGGCCGATCAGCGTGACCTTCTCGCCGCGCCCGACGCTGAAATCGAGGTCGTCGAGCACCACCAGCGTGCCGAACCGCTTGACCACCTTGTCGAAACGGATCATCACGTCCTTGTCGAGGCCGGGGCCGTCAGTAGTAGGCAAGGCGCTTCTCCAGTCTTCTGATCAGCACAGACGTCGGGTAACTCGCGATGAGGAAGAACACGCCCGCCAAGGTCAGCGGCTCCAGATACTGGAAGTTGCGGGCCCCGAACTGCTGGGCCGCGGTGACCAGCTCGACCACGGAGATGGCGAACAGGAACGGGGTGTCCTTGAACATCGACACCGCATTCGTGCCCAGCGCGGGCACACTGGCACGGATGGCCTGTGGCAGGACAACGGCGCGCCAGGTGCGGTACGGCGGCAGCGACAACGCCCGCGCCGCCTCCCACTGCCCGGTCGGCACCGACTCGATCCCGGCCCGATACACCTCGGCCAGATAACTCGAATAGTGGATGCCGAGCACGGTGATGCCGATCTGCAATGCGGAGAACTGCGGCAGCAGGTTGTAGGCGAACAGCAGCTGCACCACCAGCGGTGTGAGCCGGACGAATTCGGCCAGCGCGTGCACCGGCGCCGCCACCCAGCGCGGGAACGACCGCCGCACGATCGCGATCACCAGCCCGATCACCGCCGCGATCGCGAACCCGACGACAGTGGCCAGCAGCGTGATCTGGAACCCGTCCCACAGCACCGGCAGCGATTCCCTGGCGCGTTCCCAACTCCACTCGACGGTCATCGCGCCACCGCCTCGACCGGCTCGTCCGGCGCCAGCCGCAACATCTCCCGCAACGTCGGCCCGCGCCCGAGCTTGGCCTTGGCGCGGGTCTCCACCAGGTTCATCACCACGGTCAGCACATAGGCGAGCACGAAATAGATCAGCAGGCCGACGCCGAAGGCGAACAACGTGTCACCGGTGGACTGGCGCAGCTTGCCGATCTCGAAGGTCAAGTCCTGCAACGTGATGTACGACGCCACCGCCGTGCCCTTGAGCAGGTGGATCAGCAGGTTCGTCAGCGGCGGCACCATCAGCGCCCACGCCTGCGGGAACAACACCCGGTGCAACCGCTGCCACGGGCTGAAATTCAGCGCGACCGCCGCCTCCCACTGGGTGCGCGGCACCGCGTTGAGCGCACCCCGCACCACCTCCGCCCCGTAGGCGCCGTAGTTGAGGCCCAGCGCCAGGATTCCGCAGAACACCGGCTCGAGTTGATAGCCGAACAGCGGCAGCACATAGAACAGCCAGAAGATCTGCACCAGCAGCGAGGTGCCGCGGAAGAACTCGATCAACACCCGGGAGGTGCCGCGCAGCGCGAGGTTGCGCACCCGCACCACGGTGCCGAGCAGCAGCGCGATGACGAAGCCCAGCGCGGCGCCGCCGAGGGTGAGCTGCAATGTCACGAGGATGCCGTCCCAGATGCCCGGCAGCGCCTCGCGCAAGGCGTCCACGTTGTTCATCGCGCGAACCGCTCGATCAGACCTCGCCCTTGCACAACTGTTCGGTGGTCAGATTCGGGTCGGGCAGTTCTCGCTCGGTGAATCCGAACGGCCCGACGATCGCCAGATAGCGCTCCTTGTCGGAGGTGATCTTCTTCAACTCGGCGTTATAGGCATCCAGCAGGTCCCTGTCGCCGGTACGGAAGACGGTGCCACCCGCCCCGATCTGCGGTTTGCCATCGATCACCGCCACGAACGACGGCGTCACCTCCACCTCGGCGCCGGGGGAGTGGTTCTTCAACCAGTTCAACGAGATCGCGGTCAGCGCGAACACGTCCGCGCGGCCGGAGGTGACCGCGTCCAGCCCGTCCTGCGGGCTGCCGACCAGCATGGCGTCGATGCCGAGCGAGGCGGCGTAATCGGATTCGATGGCACCGGTCATGGCCGCCATGCGCGCGCCGCTGTCCTTGACCGACTGCATATCCGACAGATTCAGCGGATTGCCGGACTTCACCATCAGCGCGGTCGTGTACATGAATTCGGGTTCGCTGAACGCGGCCTGCTCACAGCGTTTGGGCAGGATCGACATGCCCGCGCTCACCGCGTCGAAGCGCTGGGCCTGCAAACCGGGGATGAGCGCGCCGAACTCGGTCTGCACGCCGTCGACGGTGTCGATGCCCAGATTCTTGAAGATCTCCCGGTGCAGGGCGACCGTCGCGCCCGTCAACTGCCCGTCCTGTTCGAACGAGTACGGCGCCTCGCCGGCGAACCCGACGGTGATGGCGCCGCGGTCTTGCAGCGTTCGCAGTAGCTCGCCTTCGGCGGCGGTATCGGTCTTGGTGCAGCCGGCCAGCATCGCCGCCGACAACGACGCCGCCGCGAACGCCGCGGCCCAGCGAATCATTCTCCGGTGTGTGTCGACCACTGCCTCACCTTTCGACAGGGGTGGCTGGCCATTATTTCGCGGAGGAGATCGGGCGGCCCGAATTATCGACACCCCCGCAGGTCAGCGGCCCGTTATGTGGTTGTATGTCCCGGTATTTCGACTCCTCAACAGTATTCAGAAACCTTAATTCGCATGGCAGAATTGATATTTTTGTGATCTAAAGTTTGATGGTATCCGCATATGGGTAATTCAATTTCCTGTTCGTGTGCCGAGATCGTTTCGGTGGCCGCCCGGATCGCGGTCGGGGCGTGAACCCCTAATCCGGTGTCATCGGCCGCGGACCAGCGACTACCCTGTGCATCCGTGATCACCCGCCTCTCCCGCCTGTTCCTGCGCACCCTGCGAGACGATCCCGCCGACGCCGAGGTGCCGAGCCACAAGCTATTGGTGCGCGCCGGCTACGTGCGCCGCGTCGCGCCCGGCGTCTACTCCTGGCTGCCGCTGGGGCTGCGGGTGCTGCGCAAGGTGGAACAGGTGGTGCGCGAGGAAATGGACGCCATCGGCGCCCAGGAGATCTCGCTGCCCGCGCTGCTGCCCCGCGACCCCTACGAGACCACCAACCGGTGGACCGAATACGGCGACGCGCTGTTCCGGCTCAAGGACCGCAAGGGCGCGGACTATCTGCTCGGCCCCACCCACGAGGAGCTGTTCGCGCTCACCGTCAAGGGGGAATACAACTCCTACAAGGATCTGCCGGTCACGCTCTATCAGATCCAGGACAAGTACCGCGACGAGGAACGTCCGCGGGCGGGCATCCTGCGCGGGCGCGAGTTCGTGATGAAGGACTCCTACTCCTTCGACCTCGACGAGGCGGGCCTGAAGGCCAGCTACAACGCCCACCGCGAGGCCTACCAGCGCATCTTCGACCGGCTCGGCGTCTCCTACGTCATCGTGGCTGCCACCTCCGGCGCCATGGGCGGCAGCGCGTCCGAGGAGTTCCTCGCCGACAGCCCCGTCGGTGAGGACACCTACGTGCGCTGCCCCGAATCCGGTTACGCCGCCAATGTCGAGGCCGTGGTCACCCCCGCGCCGCCCGCGCTGCCCATCGAGGGACAGCCCGAAGCCGTTGTCCACGACACCCCCGACACCCCGGCCATCGCGACCCTGGTCGACTGGGCCAACAACGCGGGCCTGGCCGAGCGCTACGGGCGGCCGGTGACCGCGGCCGACACCTTGAAGAACGTCATGGTGAAGCTGCGGCATCCGGACGGCAAGTCCGAGATCGTCGGCATCGGCGTCCCCGGTGACCGCGAGGTCGACGACAAACGCCTGGGTGCGTCGGTGGAGCCGGCCGAGGTCGAGCTGCTCACCGACGCCGACTTCGCCGCCAACCCCTTCCTGGTCAAGGGCTACATCGGCCCGAAGGCGCTGCAAGCCAACGGCATCCGCTACCTGGTCGACCCGCGCGTGGTGGCAGGCACCTCGTGGATCACCGGCGCCGACGAGCCGGGCAAGCATGTGGTCGGCCTGGTCGCCGGACGTGATTTCACCCCCGACGGCACCATCGAAGCCGCCGAGGTCCGCGACGGCGATCCCTCGCCCGACGGGCGCGGCACGCTGGTGTCCGCGCGTGGCATCGAGATCGGCCACATCTTCCAGCTCGGCTACAAATACACCGACGCCTTCGAGGTCGATGTGCTCGGCGAGAACGGCAAGCCGGTCCGCCTGGTCATGGGCTCCTACGGCATCGGCGTCTCCCGGATGGTCGCGGTGATCGCCGAACAGCAGCACGACGACAAGGGCCTGCGCTGGCCGGCCGCGGCCGCGCCGTTCGACGTCCACGTCGTCATCGCCAACAAGGACGCCGCCGCCCGCGAAGGCGCCGAAGCCGTCGTCGCCGGTCTCGACGCTCAGGGGCTCGACGTCCTCTTCGACGACCGCACCGCCTCGCCCGGCGTCAAGTTCAAGGACGCCGAACTGCTCGGCATGCCGTGGGTGCTCGTCATCGGCCGCGGCTGGGCCGACGGCAAGGTCGAATTGCGCAACCGGTTCACCGGCGAATCCGAGGACATCCCCGCCGATTCCGCCGTCGACGCGGTGATCGCCAAGATCCGCGCCTGAATGTGATGGGTTGCCCGCGCCCCCGGCTCCGCCCACTCGGACCGCGGGCGTCGGCGCACCAGGGGATCGTTCTCGGTCGCTCCCGATCGGCCGAGGACGGCCGGATTCCACATTGCCGACGCCTTGGCCTTCGGCCGGGTCGCGGGGCCGGGACCGCCGGTCACAACGGCAGCGGCACCCGGGCAACCGCACCCGGGCAATGCCGAACCTACGGTTACGTAGGGGAATGGGCTGGTCAGGCCGGTGAAAGCGCGCTACCCACTGGTAGGTTGACGCTCATGACGAGCTCTGAGGCGTTGTTGTTCAATCCGGCCACCTACGATCCGCAGCACTTCGATGCCGAGACCCGGCGACTGCTGCGGGCGACCATCGAGTGGTTCGAGCAGCGCGGGAAGACGCGGCTGCTCGCCGACGACGACGAGGCGGTGTTCACCGCCGACTTCCTGGAGTTCGTCAAGCAGGAGAAGCTGTTCGCGACCTTCCTCACCCCGTCCGCCTACGCCGACGGCGACCCGAACCGCCGCTGGGACGCCGCGCGCAATGCGGCGCTGTCGGAGATCTTCGGCTTCTACGGGCTGGCCTACTGGTACGCCGAGCAGGTCACCATCCTCGGGCTCGGCCCGATCTGGCAGAGCGACAACGAGGCCGCCAAGCAGCGCGCGGCCCGGGATCTGGCCGCCGGTGAGGTGATGGCGTTCGCGCTGTCCGAACGTGAGCACGGCGCCGACATCTACAACACCGACCTGGTGCTCACCCCGACCGAGCCGGGCAGCGCCGACGCCGAGGCCGGCATCCTGTTCCGCGCCAACGGCGAGAAGTACTACATCGGCAACGGCAATGTCGCGAGCATGGTGTCGGTGTTCTCCCGCCGCGCCGATATCGAGGGCGCCGACGGCTACGTCTGGTTCGCCGCCGACAGCAGGCACGAGAACTACCACCTGATCCGCAACGTGGTTCATGAGCAGATGTACGTGAGCACCTTCCGGCTGGAGAACTACCCGGTGCGCGCCGAGGACATCCTGCACACCGGCCCGGAAGCCTTCAGCGCCGCGCTCAACACCGTCAACGTCGGCAAGTTCAACCTCTGCCACGGCGGCATCGGCATGGTCGAGCATTCGTTCTACGAGGCGATCACGCACGCCAACAACCGCATCCTCTACGGCAACCCGGTCACCGACTTCCCGCATGTGCGCACCAACTTCGTCGACGCCTACGCCCGCATCGTCGCGATGAAGCTGTTCAGTGACCGCGCCGTCGACTACTTCCGCAGCGCGAGCCTCGACGACCGCCGCTACCTGCTGTTCAACCCGATGACCAAGTCGAAGGTGACCTCCGAGGGCGAGGTCGTGATGACCCTGCTGCTGGATGTGCTCGCGGCCAAGGGTTTCGAGAACACCACCTACTTCGCGCAGGTCGCCCGGCTGATCAACACGCTGCCCCGGCTCGAGGGCACCGTGCACGTCAATGTCGGCCAGATCCTGAAGTTCATGCCGAACTACCTGTTCAACCCGAAGGAATACCCGGAGATCGGCACTCGCCTCGACGCCGCCGACGACGAGTTCTTCTGGCGTCAGGGCCCCGCGCGCGGTGCGGGCAAGGTGCAGTTCGCGGACTGGACCCAGGTCTACGACAAGCACACCGACATCCCCAACGTCGCCCGCTTCTACGAGCAGGCCCAGGCGCTGCGCACCCTGCTCACCACCGCCGCTCCCGACGACGATCAGCAGCGCGACCTGGACTTCATGCTCACCATCGGCCACCTGTTCTCCCTGGTGGTCTACGGCCAGCTGATCCTGGAGCAAGCCGCCATCACCGGCCTGAACCCGGACCTGCTCGCCCAGATCTTCGACTTCCAGATCCGCGACTTCAACACCTACGCCACCACTCTCTACGGCAAGCCGTCGGCCACCGAGACCCAGCAGCAGTGGGCACTCGGCGCCTTGCGCACGCCCGCGGCCGACCGGGACCGTTTCGACCGGGTGTGGAGCGAGGTCGCCTCCTACGACGGGGCCTACGCGATGCGCCCCTGAACGCGGATCCGAGTCCTATCACGCCGGATCAGGCGATAGGGCAGCCGAACAGGTCCCAGCACGCCCCCACCGACTCGGTGGGGGCGTGCTGGTGTCTCGGGCGAAAATCGCCATGTGCGCGCGCCGGTGAACCCTGGCAACAATGGCGGAGCAGGCTCATTCGATCAGGGAGAATTCGCGGTGACGATATTGGTGACCGGCGCGACCGGAAACATCGGCCGGAAGGTCGTGGATCAGCTGCTGGCTCGCGGTGCGACCGGGGTGCGCGCCCTGACCAACAACCCGGCCAAGGCGGCCTTGCCTCCGGAAGTCGAAGTGGCCCACGGATATGTACGGTGGATCGAAACTCTGCCCGCCGCCTTGGAGGGCGTGGACAGTATGTACCTCGCGCCGGCCCCCGATACCGTAGGCGAGGTATTGGCGCTGGCCCGGGCGGCGGGCGTGCGACACGTGGTCGACCTGTCGGGCGAGCCGGAGAGCTGGTGGGGGAGTGTGACAGCCGCGGTCGAGGGCAGCGGGCTGGCGTGGACGCACCTGTGGCCAGGCGACTTCATGGAGAACACCCAGACCTGGGCACAGCAGATCCGCGATACCGGCGCGGTGCGGGAACCCTACCCCGACATCGCCAGCGCGCCGATCGCGATGGACGATATCGCGTCCGTCGCCGCGGTGGCGCTGCTGGACAGCGACGCCCACATCGACAAGGCCCACTGGCTGGCCGGCCCCGAAATCCTGTCCAGGCGGGAGCTGGTGCGTCAGCTCGGTACGGCCCTCGGCCGCGAGATCGAGTTCCTGCGGGTCTCTCGCGACGAAGCGGTGGTCGCGCTGACGCCGAGCATGGGCGAGAACGCCGAATGGTACGTCGACAATGTGCTCGGCGGCGGCGAAGAGAATCCGACCGCCCCGACCGGCAGCGTCGAACAGCTCACCGGGCGTCCCGCCACCACCTTCGCCCAGTGGGCGAAGGAGAACGCCGCTGCCTTCGACCTGTAGTCGCGCACCGATGCGATGTGGAACGCGCTTGGTCCGCCGCCGGTGTTACGGCTGACCGGGGAACGGTGTGGTGGGCGGCGAGACGCCGAGAATCGACTGCCAGACCGCAAGGCGCAGAGCGCATTCGGTCAGCGCGTCGGTGCCCATGCGGCGGGTGAGTTCCGACTCGCCCTGTTCGACCACCGAACGCCACGCCACCGCGGTATCGGACTCGACGGTTGCGGCGAGTTGGGCGGCGGCGACCGGATCGGTCACCGGGAACGGCACCGTATAGGCGGCATCCGGTGGTGGCGCCGTGATGCCCGCCGCCTCGACGGCGTCGATGGTGGTGTCGCGGCGGGCCCGATGGGCGGCGGTGTTCTCGGCCACCAGCCGGCCTCGCTCCGGGGAGGCGTAGGCGGCGATCAGGCCGTAGGCGTACACGGCCGCGTGTTCGGCGCTCAAGGCGTCGAGCAGTGCGCGGCGTTCGGACTCGGTCATGCGGCGTCCTTCATGGCGGGTGCGGGTAGCGGCTTCATGCCAGCAGCACTCCGGCGTGCACCGCGCAGGCGGCGCTGATCGAGGCGAGCAACCCGGCCCGGTAGTCGGCGAGGGTCGCGGCCAGATCGGCGGCCGAGCGCTGGGAGGCGGCCAGTTGGTCGCGCAGCGTGGCGACGTCGACCGGCGCCGCGGGTGCGACGGTCACCTGAGGCTGGCGACGGCTGGGCAGTGTGCCGTCGCCGTAGACGCCGACGAGGCGGTCGATCTCGGTCCGCAGCGCCTCGGCGTGGGCGGTGCGCTCGGAGGCGATCAGCGTCAGCGCACCGTGCCGCTGCGGATCCAGGGCGATGGCCGCGGTCGCGGCGGCGGCATCGGTGCGCGCCAGAAGTTCTTGGGTGAGAAGCGGATCGGGTTCGAGCTCCGATTCCTGCGCGCATCCGGTGGCCGCGGCGAGCGCGGCGGCACCGGCCGCGCCCGCACCGGCCAGCCGTAGCGCGGTGCGCCGGTTCACCGGGCGGAAGCGGGAATCGTGCCGATCGATCGGTATGCCGGAAATGCACCCGGCCTCGGACCGGATGGGAAGGCGGTTGGGCACCGCACTATCGTGCCAGACGCGCGGGTGTCGACCGCGCACGGACGGCGCCCGGTCCGTCGCCGCCACCCCTTCCACCGCTGCGCGCCCCGGCGGCGACGCCACGCGCTGGGGAAACTTGCTTGTAGCCGATCGTCCTTTACACTCTCCGGGCGCGTTACGCTAGACCTTCGGTACAGAAATTTCCGCTCGCGCCACAACTGAACCAGGAGCCGCCCCACATGCCCATGCCGACCGAGGAAAGGGTGAGCCAGCTCGTTGCTGGCCCCGTCGAACGCCGGGGATTCGATCTCGAGGGCGTCGAGATCTCGACGGCCGGACGGCATGCCGATGCCCAGGCTCGGGTTCGGGTGATCGTGGACAGCGACGACCCGGCCGACCTCGACGCCATCGCCGAACTCAGCAACGAACTCTCGGCCCAGCTCGACGACGCCGGCGATTTCGGCGAATCGCCCTACCTGCTCGAGGTCTCCACGCCGGGCATCGACCGCCCGCTGAGCACCGAACGGCATTGGCGGCGCGCCCAGGGCCGCAAGGCGCGAGTAACGCTGCGCCCCGGCGCCGAACCCCCGGATCCGGGCGGAAAGGCGACGTTCGACGCGCGCGTCGGCAAGCTGTCCGGCGACACCATCGCGCTGGTTCTCGGCGGCAAGGCCAAACCGCACCGGGTGAACGTCCCGCTCGCCGATATCGCCACCGCCGTCGTCCAAGTCGAGTTCTCCCCGCCGAGCCCCCGCGAACTCGAACTCGCCGGCGGCGTCGCGCCGGGCAGGCCGATCCCCGGCAGCGAGCCGGCCACAACTGTTCCCGCGGGAGAGGACGCCGCGGACACCAGAGGAACCAGCGGGGCGTCGCCCCAGCCTGTAGCAGCGTCCGATTCGATCGAAGGGACCGTGGAATGAACATCGAAATCGAAGCCTTGCGCGCGATCGTCGCCGACAAGGGGATCTCGATCGAGACCGTGATCTCCGCGATCGAGTCCGCGCTGCTGACCGCCTACCGGCATACCGAGGGCCATCAGCCGAACGCGCGCATCGACATCAACCAGAAGACCGGCGTGGTCCGGGTGATGGCGCGCGAACTCGACGCCGACGGCAACGTCATCTCCGAATGGGACGACACTCCGGAGGGTTTCGGCCGCATCGCCGCCACCACCGCCCGCCAGGTGGTGTTGCAGCGGCTGCGTGACGCCGAGAACGAGAAGTCCTTCGGCGAATTCTCCACCCACGAGGGCGATATCGTCGGCGGTGTCGTGCAGCGCGATGCGCGCGCCAACGCCCGCGGCACCGTCGTGGTGCGCATCGGCAGCGAACTACACGGCGCCGAGGGCCTGATCCCGCCCGCCGAGCAGGTGCCGGGCGAGAGCTACGAGCACGGCGACCGGATCAAGTGTTATGTCGTCGGCGTCTCGCGCGGCCCGCGTGGCCCGCAGATCACGCTCTCGCGCACGCACCCGAACCTGGTGCGGCGGCTGTTCGCGCTCGAGGTGCCCGAGATCGCCGACGGGTCGGTCGAGATCGTCGCCGTCGCCAGGGAGGCCGGGCACCGCTCCAAGATCGCGGTCCGCTCCACCGTCGCCGGGGTCAACGCCAAGGGCGCGTGCATCGGCCCGATGGGCCAGCGCGTGCGCAACGTGATGAGCGAGCTGGCCGGGGAGAAGATCGACATCATCGATTACGCCGAGGATCCGGCGACCTTCGTCGGTAATGCGCTCTCGCCGTCGAAGGTGGTGTCGGTCACAATCGTGGACCCGGACGCGCGGGCCGCGCGCGTCGTCGTCCCCGATTTCCAGCTCTCGCTGGCCATCGGCAAGGAGGGCCAGAACGCCCGCCTGGCCGCCCGGCTGACCGGCTGGCGCATCGATATCCGCAGCGACGCGGCCCCCGACACCGGTGGTGGCGTGCGCACGGAGGCCCAGCACAGTTGACCCACTCGCGACGCGTGCGGCCCGGCGCGGCGCCGCGGGGAACAACCGGCCGGGATGACATGTTGGTAACTTCGGCAGGGGCGGGGTTCGGTGATCGGACCGTGGCAGCGGTAGAGTGGTCCAAGGTTCAGCACGAGCCACCGGCTTCCCCGCCCGAACGCACCACCGAGCATCCCCAGGCGCCCCAGCGCCCGGCAGCTCCGGTGCGAACGTGTATCGGATGCCGTAAGCGCGAGCTGGCCGCCGATCTGTTGCGGATCGTGGCCCGGAACGGCAGCGGAGACGTTGTCGAGATCGTGCCCGACCCGCGGCGCAGACTTCCCGGACGGGGTGCCTGGTTGCACCCCTTTTCGGCTTGTCTGAGCCTCGCGGTTCGGCGCCGAGCGATCGGCAGAGCACTACGAGTGTCCGGACATCTGGATATCTCAGCCCTGGAGCATTACCTCGAGAACAGGCACGAGCACTCATGAGCACACCGTGAAGTACCAACGATGAACGTCCATCGGAGATAACCCGAGGTCGTGCGGGCCGCCGTCCCCTGAACAACGGTGGCGCTGCTCGACCTCTCAGTGAGGAGAGCAGTGGCAGGCAAGGCCCGCGTGCACGAGTTGGCCAAAGAACTCGGTGTCACGAGCAAGGAACTACTCGCAACGCTCAAGGAGCAAGGCGAGTTCGTGAAGTCGGCGTCGTCGACGGTGGAAGCACCCGTCGCGCGCCGTCTGCGTGAATCGTTCGCATCGAAATCCGCACCCGCGAACGGTGCCAAGGCCGGGGCGAAGCCCGGTCCGTCGACCGCGGCCCGTCCGGCCGCCAAACCCGCCGCGGGTGGTCCGCGTCCGGGTCCGCGTACCCCGGCTCCGGCGCAGGCCGCCGCTCCCGAGGCGCCCGCGACTCCGGCTCCGCGTCCCGGCCCGGCCGCCAAGCCCGGTCCCGCGCCCGCTCCCGCCAAGGAAGCGGCAGCGCAGGCGCCCAGCCCGGCCCCGGCCGCCAAGGCCGCCCCGCAGGCCCAGCCCGGTACCCGGCCCACGCCGGGTGCGCCGCGTCCCGGTCAGCCGCAGCAGCGTCCCGGCGCTCCCGCGCAGGCCGCGCCGCGTCCGGCCGGCCCCAAGCCCGGTCCGAAGACCCCGCGGGTCGGCAACAACCCGTTCTCGTCGGCGCCCGAGCGTGAGCGCCCGGCACCCCGTCCCACTCCCGGCCAGGCCGGGGGCCGTCCGGCACCCGGTCAGGGTGGTCCGCGTCCCGGACCGGCTCAGGGCGGTCCGCGCCCGGGTCCCGGTCAGGGTGGTCCGCGTCCGGCTGCCGCGCAGGGCGGCGGTCCGCGTCCCGGCGGTCCGCGTCCGAGCCCCGGCTCCATGCCTCCGCGTCCCAGCCCCGGTGCCATGCCCGCGCGTTCCGCGCGTCCCGGCCCCGGCGGCGGCGCGGGTCGTCCCGGTGGCGGCGGCGGTCGCCCGGGTGGACCCGGCGGTCGTCCCGGTGGCGGCGGCGGTGGCGGCTACCGCGGTGGCGGTGGCGGTGCCCCCGGTGCCGGTGCCGGTGCACCCGCGGCCGGTGGTTTCCGTGGTCGTCCCGGTGGCGGCGGCGGTCGTCCGGGTGGTCCCGGCGGTCGCGGCGGTGCGGCCGGTGCGTTCGGCCGTCCCGGTGGCGCTCCGCGTCGTGGCCGCAAGTCGAAGCGGGCGAAGCGCGCCGAATACGAGAACATGCAGGCGCCCGCCGTCGGTGGTGTGCGGCTCCCGCGCGGCAACGGCGAGATCATCCGGCTCGCCCGCGGCGCCTCGCTGTCGGACTTCGCCGAGAAGATCGACGCGAACCCGGCCTCGCTGGTGCAGGCCCTGTTCAACCTCGGTGAGATGGTCACCGCCACCCAGTCGGTGAACGACGAGACCCTCGAGCTGCTCGGCAGCGAGATGAACTACGTCGTGCACGTGGTCAGCCCCGAGGACGAGGACCGCGAGCTGCTGGAGTCGTTCGACCTCAGCTACGGCGAGGACGAAGGCGGCGAGGAAGACCTCGAGCAGCGTCCGCCGGTGGTGACCGTCATGGGTCACGTCGACCACGGTAAGACCCGACTGCTGGACACCATCCGCAAGGCCAACGTCCGTGAGGGCGAGGCCGGCGGTATCACCCAGCACATCGGTGCCTACCAGGTGATGACCCACCTCGGTGAGGACGATCGCCTGATCACCTTCATCGACACCCCGGGTCACGAGGCGTTCACCGCCATGCGTGCCCGTGGTGCCAAGGCCACCGACATCGCGATCCTGGTGGTCGCCGCCGACGACGGCGTCATGCCGCAGACGGTGGAGGCGATCAACCACGCCCAGGCGGCCGACGTGCCGATCGTGGTCGCGGTCAACAAGATCGACAAGGAAGGCGCGAACCCGGAGAAGATCCGGCAGCAGCTGACCGAGTACAACCTGGTGGCCGAGGAGTACGGCGGCGACACCATGTTCGTCGACATCTCCGCCAAGCAGGGCACCAATATCGACGCCCTGCTGGAAGCGGTGCTGCTCACCGCGGACGCGGCGCTGGACCTGCGGGCCAACCCGGACATGGACGCCCAGGGTGTCGCCATCGAAGCGCATCTGGACCGCGGTCGCGGCCCGGTCGCGACGGTGCTGATCCAGCGCGGCACGCTGCGCGTCGGCGATTCGATCGTGGCAGGCGACGCCTACGGTCGCGTGCGCCGCATGGTCGACGAGCACGGCGAGGACGTCACCGAGGCGCTGCCGTCGCGGCCGGTCCAGGTCGTCGGTTTCACCTCGGTGCCCGGCGCCGGTGACAACCTGCTCGTCGTCGACGAGGACCGCATCGCCCGTCAGATCGCCGACCGGCGCAACGCGCGCAAGCGCAACGCGCTGGCCGCACGCAGCCGTAAGCGGATCAGCCTGGAAGATCTGGATGCCGCGCTGAAGGAGACTTCGGAGCTGAACCTGATCCTCAAGGGCGACAACTCCGGTACCGTCGAGGCCCTCGAAGAGGCGCTGCTCGGTATCGAGGTCGACGACGAGGTGCGTCTGCGGGTCATCGACCGCGGTGTCGGTGGCGTCACCGAGACCAACGTCAACCTGGCCTCGGCGTCGAACGCGATCATCATCGGGTTCAACGTCCGTGCCGAGGGCAAGGCCACCGAGCTGGCCAACCGCGAGGGTGTCGACATCCGGTACTACTCGGTGATCTACCAGGCCATCGACGAGATCGAGAAGGCCCTCAAGGGCATGCTCAAGCCGATCTACGAAGAGGTCGAGCTGGGCCGCGCGGAGATCCGGGCGATCTTCCGGTCCTCGAAGGTCGGCAACATCGCCGGCTGCATGGTCACCTCGGGTTCGGTCAAGCGCAACGCCAAGGCGCGCCTGCTCCGCGACAACGTGGTCATCGCCGAGACCGTCACCATCTCCTCGCTCAAGCGGGAGAAGGACGACGCCACCGAGGTCCGCGAGGGCTTCGAATGCGGTATGACGCTCACCTACTCCGACATCAAGGAAGGCGACGTCATCGAGGCATACGAGTTGCGCGAGAAGCCGCGCGACTGATCGTGACGAACATCGGGTGAGGCGGCGGATTCGACAATCCGCCGCCTCACCCGGTCGCGTCGCTCGAAACTGGAGGTTGTGTGTACCTCGGTGCACTCGAGTTCGACATCCTGCTCGGAGACGTGCATTCGCTGAAAGAGAAGCGCTCGGTGATCCGGCCCATCCTGGCCGAGTTGCAGCGCTTCGGGGTGAGTGCCGCCGAGGGCGGGGAACATGATCGCTACCGCCGCTCGTTGCTCGGAGTAGCCATGGTCAGTGCCGGTATGGACCATCTGACCGAGGTGCTCGACAAGTGTGAACGGCATGTCGCGGCACGTCCGGAGTTACAGTTGCTGGCGGTACGCCGCCGGGTCTTCGGGCCCGAAGATTGATCTTAATTTTTCAGTGAGGAAGGAGCGGCCATGGCGGATCAAGCCAGGGCACGCCGACTCGCCAAGCGGATCTCGGCGATCGTGGCCACCGCGATCGAATACGAGGTGAAGGATCCGCGGCTGCGGTTCGTGACCGTGACCGATGCGAAGGTGACCGGCGATCTACGTGACGCCACCGTGTACTACACGGTGATGGGCGAAACCGTCGACGCCGAACCGGATTACACCGCCGCGGCGGCCGGTCTGGAGAAGGCCAAGGGCGTACTGCGCTCGAAGGTGGGTGCCGGCACCGGGGTGAAGTTCACGCCGACGCTGGCGTTCGTCCTCGACACCGTGCCGGATGCGGCGCGGCAGATGGAGGACCTGCTGGCCAAGGCCAGGGCCGCCGACGACGAGGTGGCGAAGGTTGCGGCCAACGCCACCCACGCCGGTGAGCCGGACCCGTACAAGGTGGATTCCGATGAGGACTAGGTCCTCGCGCGCCAATCGTCGTCAGCGCTCCGCGCGCCTGCGGGGATGACCCGGACTCGCGGTAGTCGATGACGACAACTGGACAGCGAGCGGGAGCGGCCGGACAGCCCCCCGAACCGGTCGACGGCTCGGATGACGCGCGGCCCGGTGCCGCCGATTTCACGGCGGCGGCGCGGGCCTTGGCGGCCGCCGAGTCGGTCACCATCCTGTGCCATGTGCAGCCCGACGCCGACACCATCGGCAGCGGGCTGGCGCTGGCGCAGGTGCTGCATCGGCGTGGGGTCGCGGTGCGGGTGTCGTTCGCCGAACCTGCGCAGCTGCCGGTGTCGATGCGTTCGCTACCCGGTGCGCAGCATCTGGTGGCGCCGGCCGAGGTCCCCGACGAGACAGACCTGCTCGTTGCCGTCGACTGCGGCAGTGCCGCGCGGCTGGGTGGGTTGGCCGACCGGCTCGCCGGTGCTCGTAGCACGCTCGTCATCGACCATCATCGGTCCAACACCCGTTTCGGCACGATCAATCTCATCGATCCGTCGGCCGAATCCACCACCAGCGTGCTCACTCGGCTGCTCGATGCCTGGGGTGAGCCCATCGACCGGCCCGTCGCGCACTGCCTGTACGCGGGGCTGGTGACCGATACCGGATCGTTCCGCTGGGTCCGCCCCGGCACCCATGAACTGGCCGAACGGCTGCTCGCCACCGGCATCGACGGCGCCGAGATCGCGCAAACCCTGCTCGATACCCATCCGTTCGGCTGGCTGCCGATGCTTTCGCGGGTGCTCGGCTCGGCCCGGCTGGTACCGGAGGTACACGGCGGTGTGGGTCTGGTGTACGCGTTCGTCCGGCGCGATGACCTGGACGGTGTGACGCAGGAGGAAGCCGAAAGCGTCGTCGATATCGTGCGCACCACCGCCGAGGCCGGGGTGGCGGCGGTGTTCAAGGAATCACCCGAGCCCGGCCGCTGGACGGTGTCGCTGCGGTCCAAGGACAGCGGCCCCGACCGTCACGACGGCCTCGATGTCTCCGCCGTCGCCACCGCGCTCGGCGGCGGCGGGCACCGCTACGCCGCGGGCTACACCGCGCACGGGACACCGGAGGAGATCGTCGCCGAACTGCTGGCGGGTCTGGGGTGAGTGCGCCGAGGCGGAGGCGGGCCGAGGCTTGCGGCCATGGCATGCGAACAACCCCACCGGAGACACGGTGAACGCGGCGGATACACCGGAAAGCGGCGCACGCGCGGATCGCACCCGACGTGGGAGCACCGCGATGCCCACGGGTTCCGGCACCGGGGCGGGCTCCGCCGAGAGTCCGGGTGGGCAGACGGCGGCACGCACCCGGTCGAGTACCGATCCCGCGAACCCGAGCCCCGATCCGGGTGCCGAGGCCGGGCGTGCCGGCCGCAACGCGACGCCCGCGACCGATTCGGCCGCTGCTGCCGGGCCACGCCGCATTCTCGGGCTGGCGTTGCCGACGCTGGGTGTACTCGTCGCCGAACCTCTCTATCTGCTGTTCGATTTAGCGGTGGTCGGCAGGCTGGGTGCGTTGGCGCTGGCGGGTCTGGCCGTCGGCGGATTGATTCTGGCGCAGGTGAGTTCGCAGCTGACCTTCCTCGCCTACGGCACCACGGCGCGGGCGGCGCGACGGCACGGGGCCGGTGACGAGCGCGGGGCGGTAGCCGAAGGGGTGCAGGCCAGTTGGCTGGCGGCCGGGATCGGCCTGGTGATCGTGGCGGTGGTGCAGCTGTTCGCCGCGCCGATCGTCGGGGCGATCTCCGGGGGCGGCGATATCGCGGACGAGGCACTGGACTGGGTGCGCATCGCGCTGTTCGGTGTGCCGTTGATCCTGCTGTCGATGGCGGGCAACGGGTGGATGCGCGGGGTGCAGCAGACGCGGCGCCCGCTGACGTATGTCGTTGCCGGGCTGGCGTTGTCGGCGATGCTGTGCCCGGTGCTGGTGCACGGGCTCGTCGGCGCGCCACGGATGGAATTGCCCGGTTCGGCGGTGGCCAACGTCGTCGGTCAGGCGGTGACCGCGGGCCTGTTCGTGTCGGCGCTGGTGCGCGAACGGGTCGAGCTGCGACCGCATCCGTCGGTGATGCGGGCGCAGCTGGTGCTCGGCCGCGACCTCATCGCCCGCAGCCTCGCGTTCCAGGCCTGCTTCGTCTCGGCGGCCGCGGTGGCCGCGCGGTTCGGTGCGGCGTCGGTCGCCGCCCATCAGCTGGTGTTGCAGCTCTGGAATTTCCTCGCGCTGACCTTGGATTCGCTGGCCATCGCGGCGCAAACGCTGGTCGGTGCGGCGCTCGGCGCGGGCAACGCCTCGGGCGCGCGGGGCCTGGCCCGCCGGATCACCGGGTGGTCGGAGATCTTCGCGCTCGGGCTGGCCGCGATCTTCGCCGCCGGTGCCGCGGTGATTCCGCCGCTGTTCACCGACGACGCCGCCGTGCTGGACCGCACCGGCGTCGTGTGGTGGTTCTTCGTCGCGCTGATCCCGGTGGCGGGCATCGTCTTCGCGCTCGACGGCGTATTGCTGGGTGCCGGTGACGCCGCCTACCTGCGCACCACCACCCTCGGTGCGGCGCTGCTCGGCTTCCTGCCCGCCATCTGGCTGTCGCTGGCCTTCGACTGGGGGATCGCCGGTATCTGGTCCGGTTTGGTGGCGTTCATGGTGTTGCGGCTGATTGCCGTCGTCTGGCGCGCGCTGTCCGGGCGCTGGGCGAGGGTCGGCGCCGAGGTGCCGCGTGCCGAACGCTGAGATCGACCCGCTGGAATCCGACCTGATCCGGCGCCTTCCTGCCGTGCCGACCGGTCGCCGCGTTGCGGCCACGGTGGTCCCCGCACGCCCGAGCCGCGCCGGTATGCCAAGGTGGGTGTGGTGATACCCAAGTTGATGGCGGTGAGCGACATTCATGTCGGGCACCAGGGCAATCGTCCCGTCGTCGAACAGATCCGGCCCGACTCGCCGGAGGACTGGCTGATCGTCGCCGGTGACGTCGCCGAGAAGTCCGACGACATCCGGTGGGCGCTGGAACTGCTGCGCAGCCGCTTCAAGACGGTGATCTGGGTGCCGGGCAACCATGAACTGTGGACCACGGCCAAGGATCCGGTGCAGATGCATGGCGTCGCGCGCTACGAGTACCTGGTGTCGATCTGCCGGGATCTGGACGTGCTGACCCCGGAAGACCCGTTCCCGGTGTGGCGTGGCGCGGGTTCGGAGCCCTACGGCGGCGCGGTGACGCTGGCGCCGATGTTTCTGCTCTACGACTATTCGTTCCTGCCCGAGGGCACCAAGACCAAGGCCGAGGGCCTGGCCCTGGCCAGGGAACGCAATGTCGTGGCCACCGACGAATTCCTGCTCTCGCCCGACCCGTACCTCACCCGCGACGCCTGGTGCCATGCGCGTGTGCAGGTGACCGAGCGCAAGCTCAACGCGCTGCCCGAGGGCACGCCGCTGGTGCTGATCAACCATTTCCCGCTGGTCCGCGAACCCACCGATGTGCTGTTCTACCCCGAATTCGCGCTCTGGTGCGGCACCGACCTGACCGCCGACTGGCATATCCGCTACAACGTGGTCTGCTCGGTCTACGGCCACCTGCACATTCCCCGCACCACCTACTACGAGGGTGTGCGCTTCGAAGAGGTGTCGCTGGGCTATCCGCGCGAATGGCAGCGGCGCGGCATGCCCGAACGTCTGCTGCGCCAGATCCTGCCCGAGCCGGAGTACCCGCCTGGCACGCTCAACTCCTGGGGCGGGCATTTCAAGGTCACCCCGGAGATGGAGGCGGCCGCCGCCGAGATGCGCAGCAAGGCGCAACGCCGCCGGGGGATATAGCGCCGCAGGGCGATCGGTTCGCCGGATACGCGGGGTGCCCCGGGCTGCGACGGAAGCGCTCGGCGCACCTACTAGGCTCGGTCGCGATGATCGAGAACATTCTGCCCGCCGGGGTCGCGTCGGCCGAGCTGCTGACCTACCCGGAGGGCCTGCGGGCGCATCCGGCCGAAGAGCATCTGATCGCGAAGTCGGTGGACAAGCGCCGCCGCGACTTCATCGGGGCGCGGCACTGTGCCCGGCTGGCACTGGCGCAGCTGGGGGAGCCGGAGGTCGCGATCGGCAAGGGGGAGCGGGGTGCGCCGGTGTGGCCGCGCGGGATCGTCGGCAGCCTCACCCACTGTGACGGCTATCGGGCCGCCGCGCTGGCGCACAAGCTGCGCTTCCGTTCGATCGGCATCGACGCCGAACCGCATGACGCCCTGCCCGACGGCGTCCTCGATTCGGTGAGCCTGCCCGCGGAGCGAGAATGGCTGCGGGCCAACGATTCCGGCCTGCACCTGGACCGGCTGCTGTTCTGCGCGAAAGAGGCCACCTACAAGGCGTGGTTCCCGTTGACCGGGCGCTGGCTGGGTTTCGAGGACGCCCACATCACCTTCACCGTCGACGATTCCTCCGACAAGGCCTCGGGCACCTTCCGCAGCGAACTGCTCGTCCCCGGTCAGGTCACCGACGGCGGAGTGCCGCTCACCTCGTTCGACGGCCGCTGGCAGATCGCCGACGGTCTCATCCTCACCGCGATCGTGCACGCCTGATGGCCGCCGACAAGCCGGTGCTCGGCCCGGACGGGCTCGGTGGTCTGCTGATCGTCGACAAGGACGGCGGCCTGACCAGCCACGACGTGGTCGCGCGCTGCCGGAAGCTGTTGCGCACCAAGAAGGTCGGCCATGCGGGCACCCTCGACCCGATGGCGACCGGTGTGCTGGTACTCGGGGTCGAACGCGCCACCAAACTGCTCGGCCTGCTCACCTTGACCACCAAGGCCTACACCGCCACCATCCGGCTCGGCCAGGCCACCACCACCGACGACGCCGAAGGCGAGATCGTCTCCACCGCGCCGGCGGGCACGGTCACCGACGCCGATATCGCCGCCGGGATCGCCGCGCTCACCGGCGAGATCCAGCAGATCCCCGCGACCGTCAGCGCCATCAAGGTCGACGGTGAACGCGCCTACGCCCGCCACCGCGCCGGCGAGGAGGTGCGGCTGGCGGCCCGGCCGGTCACCGTGCACCGCTTCGAGCTGCTGGCTCGGCGGGCGGTCGGGGATTTCGTCGACCTGGACGTGGTCGTGGAATGCTCCTCGGGCACCTACGTGCGCGCGCTGGCCCGCGACCTGGGCACCGCACTCGGCGTCGGCGGCCACCTGACCGCACTGCGCCGCACCCGCGTCGGGCCGTTCACTCTCGACCATGCCCGCACCCTCGATCAGCTCGCCGATGATCCCGGGCTGAGCCTCGATATCGACGCCGCGGTCCGCACCGCCTTCCCGCACCGCGGCATCGATGCGGCCCAGGCCGAATCCCTGCGCGACGGTCGCTGGCTCGATCCGATCGGCCTGACCGGGGTGTACGCGGCGCTGACCGAGGACGGCGCCGCCATCGCGTTGCTGGAGGAGAAGGGCAAACGCGCCGCGCCGGTGATGGTGGTCCGTCCACGCGGACTGGTCTGAACCGCTCGGCGGTCGCAGCACGTCAGCCCGGCGGGCGTTCGGCCGTGCCCAGGAGTGGCTGGAGGGCGCCGAGTAGTGCGCCGACGCTCACCTGACGCATCTGCTCCCGGGTCAGGCTGCCGTTGTCCAGCCAGTCGATCGTCAGCACCCGCACATAGGTCAGCCAGGACATCAGCACCGCCGAGGTGGCCTCACGAAGCCGGCCCTCGACGCCGAGGACATCGAGCAACCGCCTGCGCAGTTCGCCCAGCTCACCGGAGATGATCGCCTGAATGGTCGGGTCGGTCGCGAGCACCCGGTTGGCGGCGATCACCGAATGGGCATTGGCCTCGAAGTAGTCGAAGTGGGCGTCCAAACCGGCGGCCAGCTGCTCGGCGAACGGTCTGGCGGGATCGAGTTCGGTGGCTACCAGCAGGTCTGCGGACGCCTGCTCGTAGACGGCTGCGAACAGCTCACGCTTGGTGGGGAAGTGCCGGTAGAGCAATGCGCGCGACACCCCTGCCGCCGCGGCGACGTCTTCCATCAGCACCGCGTCGTAGGGCCGTTCGGCGAACAGGCGGGCACCGGCGTCCACGAGCAGGCGGCGGCGTTGCTCCGGGGCGAGTCGGCGGCGGGTGCTCATCCACACACCTTAGTTGACGCGTGTCTACCAACGATCGTATGGTCTTAGTAGACGCACGTCTACTAAGCCGCCGGGCCGGAAGCCCATGGCGCGGCAACCGAATTCACGCCGGCGACGGCATGCTGATCGGAGGGTCCCCATGACTCGCGCACTCACCTGGCTCACCTGGACGATGGGCGTCGCGTGCGTCGCCATCGGCTGCTACCACCTGGGCCTCGGCAAGGATTCGGTGCCCGACATGGAGTGGAACGGGGTGACCGCCGACAGCCAGAGCCGGTTCTTCGGCGCGATCTTCGTCGGCTACGGGCTGGCCTGGATCTGGGCGGTACGCCAGTCGCCGCTCAACCTGTGGGCGGTGCGCTGGCTGGCCGCGATCTTCGCCCTCGGCGCGGTCGGGCGGTTGATCTCGCTGGCGGTGCACGGGTGGCCGCACTGGTTCCAGATCGTGCTCACCGTCATCGAGCTCGTGCTGCCGCCGGTGTTCTTCGCGCTGGCGGCGGCCGTCGAGCGCCGGCAGCAGCTGATGCCCGCACTCGTGTGATCGGGCGGCGTGCCCGCTCGCTTCGAGCGTGACTGCCCGGTCTGGCGGCCATTCCGTGCCGGAAGCGGCGTCGCTTATCGGACTCGCTGTCTCAGTCCGCGTATCGATCACGCAACCTGCGGACCGCGTCGTCCATGTGCTCGGCGAGCATCGCCTGCGCGGTGGTGGCGGGCGCGGAACCGATGGCTTCGCGCAGTTCGATGTGTTCGCGGGCCTGTTCGAGCAGGTCGGGATAGGTGGTTTGGAGGGCGCCCAGGCACATGCGGGTCTCGATGAGCAGGGTGCGGGCGGCGCGCACCAGGCGCGGGCTGCCCGAACTCTCGACGAGCGCTTCGTGGAAAGCCTGGTCGGCATCGGAGACGGCGGTCGCCTCGCCCTGTTCGGCGTGCGCGAGCATGGCGGTGACGCTGGGTTCCAAAGCCTGATAGGCGATCTCGCGGCGGCCGTCGAGGATCAGCGTGAGCGCGCCACCTTCGAGGGCGGACCTCGCGCGGTAGATGTCGACCAGATCGTCGAGAGTCAGGTCGACGACGAAGATGCCGCGATTGCGGATACTGGTGGCCAGACCCTCCGACACCAGCCGCTGCATGGCCTCGCGCACCGGGCCGCGGGATACCCCGAAGCGGGCGGCCAGCTCGGCCTCACCGAGCTGATCGCCCGGCGCCAGCCCACCGCGCATGATCGCCTCACGCAGCCGGTCGGCGATCATCTCGGCGGTCGACTGCCGGTTGACCGGCTCGAAATCAATGACGGGCATAACGCGGCCTTTCGGTATCCGTCCGGGACATGCCGGTGAACAGTGCGCCGAACTGGGTGCTGCTGCGCAGGCCGCCGCTCAATCGCAGACCCTCCCAGACGGTGACCTGGTTCGCGGTGAGCACCGGTTTACCCAGCGCCGCTTCCAGTTGCGCGACGACGGCCAGCGTGTGCATGGCGGTGTCGGGGATCAGCAGTGCCTGTGCGTCGGGGTGATCATTGCGCACCGCCAGATCCAGGACCTGGTCGGTGGTCAGGGTGCCGACTTCGGCGGCGGTGTCGATCCCCGCACTCGCCATCGCGGCCACGGTGATGCCCGCATCGGCGAGGAACTCCACGAACAGCCGCGCCACCTCGTCGGGGTAGCTGGCGGCCACCGCGACCGTGCGCACCCCGAGCGCCCGCGCCGCCTCGACGAACGCGATGCTGGTGCTCGAGGCAGGCACCCCCGCGTACGCCGACAACTGCCGAACCTGCTCGCGCGCACCCTCCGGGCCGTAGACGAAACTGCCCGAGGTGCACGCCCAGATCAGCGCGGCCGGCCGGTGCCAGGCGAGCAGGCGCGCGCCGTGACGCAGCTTGGCCGGACTACCCAGATCCAGCAGTTCCGGCACCGCGTGCAGGTCGGTGCCGTAGATGTGGGCGACCTCGAGCCGCACGTCCAGCGCGCGGGCGGCCAGCGCGTAGTCGTCCTCGGCCGCATGGTCGGGGTAGATGAAACCTACCGTCGGAGTGCGCATCTGCCACCTCTTTCGGGCCGGAGATCGGTCTTCAGAACACATCGAGCAACCACTTTCCCGGGCCCATCATCGGCAGCTTCATCCGGCCGAGGCAGGCCCACATGGTGAGTTGATTCGCGGTCAACACCGGTTTGCCGAGCGCCATTTCGAGCGGCTCGATGATGTCGTAGGTCGGCAGGTTGGTGCAGCTGACGAAGATCGCCTCGGCCTCGGGATGGTCGGCGCCGAAGATGCGCTCGGCGATGGTGCGGTAGTTGACCTTCCAGATCCCGCCGCCGAGCCCGAGGTGATCCGAACGCACCACGGTGCAGCCGGCTTCGCCGAGGAACTCGTGCAGTTTGCCGGTCAGCACCTCGTCGTAGGGGGTGATGACCGAGATGCGCGAGACCCCCAGATGCCGGATCGCCTCCACCAGCGCACCGGAGGTGGTGACCGCGTCCTGCGCGCCGGCCCGGCAGATGATCTCCCGCAGCATCCGCTCGTGCGCTAGTCCCTTGATGAAGCTGCCCGAAGTGCACAGGTAGGCAACGACTTCGGGCTCCACATGCAGCACGTCGCGGGTGGCGGCGGTCAGATGTGCCGGGTTGGAGACCAATTCGGCCATGGCCAGCGATACCGGGACCGGTTCGTAGGGTGTGCGAGCCAGGTGCAGGCTCACCTCGAGCGGAGCCCAGCGCCACAGTTCGCGTTCGAGTGCGAGGTCGAACGGTGCGATGATGCCGATTCCCCGTTGTGCGACCGGGCCTTCGATATCGGGGAAACCGATGTCCACTGCGGCCCCTCTCGCGCTCAGCTGGATAGACCTCCGAACCCGATCGGATTGTTGACAATCATACGATGTGATCTTACGGTGTCAATGTGAAAGAGGGCCCTATTGTCGCCGTCTTGCACAGTGACAGTGTGCCCGACTCGGAATTGATGGCCGGGGTGAGCGCCCGGGCCACAGTGCGCTACACGGAGGCATCCGGGCTGGCCGAAGCACTGCGCGGGGCAGAGGCGCTGTTCGTCTACGACTTCCTGACCCGGGCGCTGCCCGGCGCCTGGCATGCGGCCGACCGGCTGCGCTGGCTGCATATGGGCGCCACCGGCGTGGATCCGGTGATGTTTCCCGAGCTGAGAGCGAGCGAGGTCGTGGTCACCAATACCCGTGGCGTCTTCGACGCGGCCATCGCCGAATACGTGCTCGGCCAGATTCTCGCCTTCGCCAAGGACCTGCCCGCCTCGGTGCGGCTGCAACAGCACCACGACTGGCGGCACCGCGAATCGGAGCGAGTCGCGGGTGCCACCGTACTGATCGTCGGCACCGGCGCCATCGGACGCACCATCGCGCGCTTGCTGCGGGCGGTGGGGATGCGGGTGCGCGGGGTCGGCAGGCGAGCGCGCGGCGAGGACCCGGATTTCGGCAGCGTCGGGGTGGACCTGCACGCGGAACTGCCGTGGGCCGACTACGTCGTCGCGATCGCGCCGCTGACCGAACAGACCAGGAAGATGTTCGACGCCAGGGCCTTCGCCGCGATGAAACCGCATGCCAGGTTTGTCAATGTCGGGCGCGGGGAACTCGTGGTTACCGATGATCTGGTCGGCGCTCTCGCGAACGGGGCGATCGCCGGGGCGGCGCTGGATGTGGTGGACCCGGAGCCGCTGCCGCCGGGACATCCGCTGTGGGATATGCCGAATGTGCAGATCACCCCGCACAATTCGGGTGACGTCATCGGCTGGCGCACCGAGGTCGTCCGGGCGTTCACCGAGAACTTCGATCGGTGGATGGATGGCCGTCCGCTGCACAACGTGGTCGACAAGACGCTGGGGTACGTGCCCGGCTGAAGGAGGGCCAAGCCATGAGCTACCCCGATATCAACCGTCCCACCGATCCCGCCGCGATGACGGCGGTGCAACTGGTCTCCGCCTACACCTCGGGCGCCCTGTCGCCGGTGGAGGCCACCGAGGCGATCCTGGCCGCGATCGCCGAACGCGACGGCGCGCTCAACGCCTACTGCCTGCTGGATCCAGACCGTGCGCTGGTGCAAGCGAAGGAATCGGAGGGCCGCTGGCAGTCCGGGTACGCGCGCGGGCTGCTCGACGGCGTGCCGATCTCGATCAAGGACGTGTTCCTCACCGAGGGTTGGCCGACCCGGCGCGGTTCCACCTGTATCGGTGCGGCGGGTCCGTGGCCGGTGGACAGCCCCGTGGCCGCGCGGCTGCGCGAGGACGGGATGGTGCTGCTCGGAAAGACCACCACGCCCGAGATCGCCTGGAAGGCGGTCACCGACAGCCCGCTCACCGGCGTCACCCGCAATCCGGTGGATCCCGCACTCACCGCGGGCGGCTCCTCCGGCGGCAGCGCGGCCGCGGTCGCCGCCGGACTCGGCCCGGTCTCGGTGGGCACCGACGGCGGTGGCAGCGTGCGCATTCCGGCGTCGTTCTGCGGGATCGTCGGATTCAAGCCGACGCACGGACGCATTCCGCTCTACCCGGCCAGCCCGTTCGGGCCGCTGGCCCACGCCGGGCCGATGGCGCGCACCGTGGAAGACGCCGCGCTGCTGATGGACATCCTGTCGCTGCCCGATCCCCGCGACCCCACCGCGCTGGCCCCGACGCTGACCACCTTCCGCAGCCAGATGCAGCGCGACGTGCGTGGCATCACCGTGGCGTGGTCGCCGACGCTCGGATTCGCCGAGGTGGACCCGGAGGTGGCGGCGATCGTAGAACGCGCGGTGATGCGCCTGGGCGAGGCCGAATTGCGGGTCGTGCCCGCCGATCCCGGCTTCGGCGATCCGCGCGAGGCATTCGAGGTGCTGTGGTCGGTGGGTGCGGCGGCCATGCTCGCCTCGTTCCCGCCGGGTGCGCGGGAGAAGGTCGATCCCGGTTTGCGGGAAGTGTGGGAACGTGGTGAATCCGTGAGCGGCGTCGACTATCTCGCGGCCCGCGATGTCGCCGCGTCCGTCGGCATCGCCATGGGGTTGTTCCACACCGCCTACGACGTGCTGATCACCCCGACCATGCCGATCACCGCCTTCCCCGCGGGCCACGACGTTCCGCCCGGGAGCGGGTTGACCGGCTGGCCGCAGTGGACGCCGTTCACCTACCCGTTCAACCTCAGCCAGCAGCCCGCCATCAGCATCCCGGCGGGAACCACCGCTGACGGGCTGCCGGTCGGGTTGCAGATCGTGGGCCCACGCCATTCCGACGACCTCGTGCTCGCCGTCGCTCGCTACGCGGAGTACGTGCTCGGGTCCTGAGCGCCGGCCCTCGGGACCCGAGCCACTCTCCGCGAACCGTTGCCGTGGCTACGCCCTCGCGAAGGCGAGCGTTTCTCCCTCGACGCCGTAGCGCCACAGGTCGTTGCAGGCGGCGGCGATCTCGGCGAGCCCATCCTCGATGGTGGCGAAGACATTGCCGGGGACCCAGCCGAGGTCGCCGTTGATCAGCAGGTTGTTGCGCCCGTAGAAGATCGCCAGATCGGTCGCGCCCTGGTTGTGGTGGGCGGTGGAGCCGGGTTCGTAGCCGTAGGCGGGGTTGCCGATCTCCCACGGCTCGAAATCGAACAGGCAGACGTCACCGGGAATGGGGGTGACGGTCGGGTTCTCGCGATGCGGCGCCGCGGTGATCCGGGGGACCAGCGTGTAGACCTCGTTGCGTGCGTACTTCGCGTGGTAGGCGTCGCCGGTCTGGGGTAACGCATCCCAGACCGCCGCGCAGGTCAGCGGCGCCTCGGCGTCGAGCAGCCGGGCCCGGCAGCCGACGCCGGCCTTGGTGAGGGTGATGGTGATGTAGCGGTTCATGAAGTCTGCTCTCCGATCGCGCGGTACCGGCTAGGGCTGGGAGGTGCCTGGGAGCTCGGCCAGCACCTGGGCCCAGATCTCCAGCGCGTCGTCGATCTGTTCCCGGCTCACCACCAGCGGCGGAATCATGCGCACCACGTTCATGTGCGCGCCGCAGGTGAGCAGCAGCAGGCCCTTCCGCACCGCCAGCTGCTGCGCCCTGGTGGTGGTCTCCCGATCGGGTTCGCCTGCCGCCGTGACGAATTCCGCGCCGACGAGCAGGCCGAGCCCACGCACATCGCCGATCGCCTTGCTCTCCAGCTCACGCATCCCGGCCAGCAGCTGCGCGCCGCGCTCGGCGGCGTTGTGCACCAGACCCTCCGATTCGATGACCTCCAGCGTGGCGATGGCGGCGGCGCAGGCCACCGCATTGCCGCCGTAGGTGCCGCCCTGCGACCCCGGCCAGGCCTTGGCCATCAGCTCGCGGGAGGCTGCGATCCCCGACAGCGGGAACCCGCTGGCCAACCCCTTGGCAATGGTGATCACATCGGGTGCGACGTCGAAATGCTGGTGGCCGAAGAACTTTCCGGTCCGGCCGAAACCGGTCTGGATCTCGTCGAACACCAGCACGATGCCGTGCCGGTCGGCGCGCTCGCGCAGGCCGCGGAAGAACGCCCGGTTGCCGGGCACGTAGCCGCCCTCGCCGAGCACCGGTTCGACGATGAAGGCCGCGGTCTCCTCCGGTGCGCTGAGCGTCGCGAACAGGTAGTCGAGTTCACGCAGCGCGAAGGCCGTCGCCTCCTCCTCGGTCCACCCGTAGCGATAGGCCGTGGGGAACGGCGCCACGTGCACGCCCGCCATCAACGGGCTGAAACCCGCGGAGAACCGGGTACCCGAGGTGGTCATGGAGGCGGCGGCGACCGTGCGGCCGTGGAATCCGCCGTGGAAGACGATGACATTCGGCCGACCGGTGGCCTGCCGCGCCAGCCGCAGCGCCGCTTCGATCGCCTCGCTGCCCGAGTTGGCGAAGAACAGCGAATCCAGCCCTTCGGGCAGCACCGCCCCGAGCCGCTCGGTGAGTTCGAGCAGCGGACGGTGCATGACGGTCGTGTACTGGCCGTGGATGAGCCGCGCGACCTGGGCCTGCGCGGCCGCCACCACATGCGGGTGGCAGTGGCCGGTGCTGGTGACGCCGATGCCCGCGGTGAAATCCAGGTAGCGGCGGCCGTCGGTGTCGTAGAGGTAGCAGCCCGCGCCGTGGTCGACGGTCACCGGAGTGGCTTGTTTGAGGATGGGCGATAACGCGGTCATGGTGCTCGGCCTCCCGGGCGTGCGGGCGAGGCCCGCGTCCGATGATCGTCGGGTTGTAGGATTGTTGACAATATGCATAACATGGTCGCCGGGGTCGCAGCAATGGATCGGGCGGCCTCGTTCTTCGCGATGATCTGAATCCGCCCGAACAAGGGAGTTCGCGTCGATGCTCACCGAGATCAGTCCCGACCAGGCGCAACGCACCGCTATCGGGTCGGTGCCCACCGGCCTGTTCATCGGCGGCCAGTGGCGCACGACCGTCGCCGAACTGCCCGTCACCAATCCCGCATCGGGCGAGGTTTTATGCACTGTGGCCGATGCGAGCCCCGCCGACGGCCTCGACGCGCTCGCAGCCGCAGCCGACGCGCAGGCGGAATGGGCCGCCACTCCCGCTCGTGACCGTGCCGACCTGCTCATGCGTGCTCACCAGGCCCTGCTCGACGACACCGAGCGCCTGGCCCTGATCATGACCCTGGAAATGGGCAAACCGCTGTCCGAGGCGCGCGGCGAAATCGCCTACGCCGCAGAGTTCTTCCGCTGGTTCGCCGAAGAGGCCGTCCGCATCGAAGGCGGCTACCGGCCGGCACCACGCGGCGGCTCCCGATTCCTGGTGACCCGCCAGCCGGTCGGCCCGAGCCTGCTCATCACCCCGTGGAACTTCCCGATGGCCATGGGCACCCGCAAGATCGGCCCTGCGCTGGCCGCCGGCTGCACCTGCGTGATCAAACCGGCCGCGCAGACGCCCCTGTCGACGCTGGCGCTCGCCGAAATCCTGCGCACGGCCGGCCTGCCCGACGGCGTGGTCAATGTGGTCACCACCTCCGATCCCGGCGCGGTGATGGAACCGATGATCCGCGACAGCCGCTCCCGCAAACTCTCCTTCACCGGCTCCACCGCTGTGGGCAAGAAACTGCTGGAGCAGTGCGCCGGCACCGTCATGCGAACCTCGATGGAACTCGGCGGCAATGCGGCCTTCCTCGTCTTCGACGACGCCGACCTCGATGCCGCGGTCGACGGCGCGATCGCGGCCAAGATGCGCAATATCGGCCAGGCCTGCACCGCCGCGAATCGTTTTCTGGTGCACCGCGGTATCGCTGTCGAGTTCGCCGATCGGCTCACCGCTCGGATGGCGGCGCTGCCCATGGGCGCGGGCACCGAACCGGGCGTGGTGGTCGGCCCGTTGGTCGACGAGGCCGCTGTCGCGAAGGTGCAAGCACTGGTCGACGACGCCGTCGGCCGCGGCGCCACCGTGCGCACCGGCGGGACGCCGAGCCAGGGACCCGGCACCTTCTACCCGGCGACGGTCCTGACCGACGTCGGCGACGACGCACTGCTCACCCGCACCGAAATCTTCGGCCCGGTAGCGGCGATCTCGGTGTTCGACACCGAGGACGAGGCGATCACCCGGGCCAACGACACCCCCTACGGCCTGGTCGGCTACGTCTTCACCGAGAACCTGCGGCGCGGGCTGCGGGTCTGCGAGGCTTTGGAGACCGGCATGGTCGGACTCAATCGCGGGGTGGTGTCGGATCCTGCCGCCCCGTTCGGCGGGGTCAAGGAATCCGGGCTCGGCCGCGAGGGCGGCACCAGCGGCATCGACGAATTCCTGGAAACCAAATACATCGGAGTCGACCTGTGACCTACCGGATCGCGACCATCCCCGGCGACGGGATCGGCGTCGACGTCACCGCGGAAGCGGTGAAGGTGGTCGACGCCGTGCTGCCCGGCGTCGAATGGACCGAATTCGACTGGTCCTGCGAGCAATACCTGCGCACCGGCGCGATGATGCCCGCCGACGGCGTCGACCAGCTGGCCGCGTTCGACGCAATCCTGCTCGGCGCCGTCGGGTTTCCCGGTGTGCCCGACCATATTTCGCTGTGGGGCCTGCTGATTCCGCTGCGGCGTGCCTTCGGCCAATACGTCAACCTGCGGCCGGTGCGGCTGCTGCCCGGCACCACCTCCGCGCTGCGTGATCGCAGCGCCGCCGATCTGGACCTGCTGATCGTCCGGGAGAACTCCGAGGGCGAATACTCCGAGATCGGCGGCGTGCACCAGCGCGGGCGCCCCGGCGAATTCGTGCTCCAGGAATCGGTGTTCACCCGCGTCGGCTGCGAACGCATCATCCGCTACGCCTTCGACCGGGCCCGCGAGCGCGGCAGAGGACTGTGCTCGGCCACCAAGTCCAACGGGCTCATCCATTCGATGCCGTACTGGGACAGCATCGTCGAGCAGGTCGCGACCGACTATCCGGAGGTACCGGTGCGGCATATGCACGTCGACGCCCTCGCGGCGGAAATCGTGCTGCATCCGGACCGGCTCGACGTCATCGTCGGGTCGAATCTGTTCGGCGACATCCTCTCCGACCTCGCCGCCGCGGTCACCGGCGGACTCGGCCTCGCACCCTCGGGCAATCTCAACCCCGACGGCACGGCGCCGTCGATGTTCGAAGCCGTGCACGGCAGCGCCCCCGATATCGCAGGACAGGGCATCGCGAACCCGGTGGCGCAGATCCTGGCGGCAGCGATGATGCTCGAGCACCTGGGGGAGCATTCGGCGGCCGCCGCGATGGACCGGGCGGTATGCGAGGTCCTCGGCGCCGGGACCGTGCTGACGCCGGATCTGGGCGGCACCGCGACCACCGGTGAGCTCGGCGCGGCCATCGCCGCGACAGCGGCGGCTGCCCTGTCCCGGGGGTAGTTCACAGAGCGAGAGCGCGCTCGGCGCGTCCCTTGCCGCGGCAGCGCACTCGGCCGCGGGTAGCCTCAGAGCGCGGTCAACCAGATGGCATCCGCGGCCGGGGTGCCCAGATCCACCGGCTGATCGTCCGCACCCACCCGGATGGCGATGGTTCCGGCGAAATCGCGCCGCTCCACCACCGTGATCGGGGTGTCCAAGGCGATGCCGACCTCGTCGAAATAGCGCAGCATGGCCGGATCGGAATCGGAGATGCGCGCCACCCGGCCGCCTTCGCCGTCACCGAAATCGCTGAGCTGACGGGCCGGGGGAGTGGGCACCGCGCCATCGACCGACGGAATCGGATCACCGTGCGGATCGCGGTCCGGATACCCGAGTTTCGCGTCGATGCGGGCCATCAGCAGATCCGAGACCGCGTGCTCGAGCACCTCGGCCTCGTCGTGCACCTCGTCCCAGCCGTACCCGAGCTCGTTCACCAGGAACGTCTCGATCAACCGATGCCTGCGCACCATCGCGACCGCCGCCAGCCTGCCGTGCTCGGTGAGTGTGATCGCGCCGTAACGGGCGTGCTCGACCAGACCCTGATCGGCCAGCTTGCGCACCGCCTCCGACACCGTCGAGGCCGACACCCCGATGCGCTCGGCGAGCAGTTTGGTCGACACCTTCTCCTGCGACCACTCCTGCGCGGTCCAGATGACCTTCAGGTAGTCCTGAGCCACCGACGACAGCACCGGTGCGATCGTGGTCGCACCGGCGTGGCTCGCGTCGGGGTTGCCGGTGAGGGCATCGGCCAGTTCCCGCCGGGTGGCGATATCTCGTTTACCGGGCACATCATCGAGCTTAGGCATAGGAGCACCGATACACACATCACGCCATGCGCGAGAAACCCGCCGTTCGCCGGCGCCTCACCGCGGCGGCACCGAGGCGGTGCGACGGGCATGCCGGAATACTGTTCGACACCGGATTTGCGTAGGCTGCGCACTGTGCAGAGATGGCGAAGTCTCGACGAAGTTCCCGCGGACTGGGGCCGGTGCGTGCTCACGATCGGCGTGTTCGACGGGGTCCACCGCGGGCACGCTCAGCTGATCAGCCGTGCCGTCAAGTCGGCTGCCGCACGCGGAGTTCCGGCGGTGCTGATGACCTTCGACCCGCACCCGATGGAAGTGGTGCGTCCCGGTTCGCATCCCGCCCAGCTCACCACGCTGACCCGCCGCGCCGAACTGGCCGAGGAACTCGGCGTCGACGTCTTCTGCGTCATGCCGTTCACCCAGGAATTCATGAAACTGACCCCCGCCCGCTACGTGCACGACCTGCTGGTCGAACGCCTGCACGTGGCCGAGGTCGTGGTCGGCGACAACTTCACCTTCGGCAAGAAGGCCGCGGGCACCGTCGAGACCATGCGCGAACTCGGCCGCCGCTTCGGCTTCGAGGTCGACGCGGTGACCCTGCTCGGCGAGCACGCCGTCACCTTCTCCTCCACCTACATCCGGGCCTGCGTCGACGCCGGTGATATGGCCGCGGCCGCCGAGGCGCTGGGGCGCCCGCACCGGGTCGAGGGCGTGGTGGTGCACGGTGACGGGCGCGGCCGCGAACTCGGTTTCCCCACCGCCAACGTCGCACCGCCGATGCACGCCGCCATCCCGGCCGACGGCGTGTACGCCGGCTGGTTCACCGTGCTCGGTCCGGGACCGTCCATCGGCACCGTCACCCCGGGTGAACGCGCCATGGCCGCCATCTCGGTCGGCACCAACCCCACCTTCTCCGGCCGCGCCCGCACCGTCGAGGCCTATGTGCTCGACGGCGAAGCCGATCTCTACGGCCAGCACGTGGCGGTCGACTTCGTCGAGCACCTGCGCGGCATGCAGAAATTCGACACGCTCGACGACCTGATCGAGGCCATGCGCCGCGACGTCGCGAATGCGCGCAAAGTGCTCGGCGGCGCCGAGACCTGAGCCCGGCGACCACGCGATTCGGTCCGGCGCGCCTGGTCGGGTAAGGTGGATCCTCGGGTTTGCTGCGGTCCGCGGTGGCACCCCACCGGTTCGCCGGATCCTCGAGCGCGGAACTGAGAAACAGGAGTGGATGCCCCATGGCGTTGACCACCGAGCAGAAGAAGGCGATTCTCGCCGAGTACGGCCTGCACGAGACCGACACCGGTTCGCCGGAGGCGCAGATCGCGCTGCTGTCCAAGCGCATCTCCGACATCACCGAGCACCTCAAGACGCACAAGCACGACCACCACACCCGCCACGGCCTGATGGCGCTGATCGGTCGCCGCAAGCGTCTGTCGAAGTACCTCGCGGACAAGGACATCACCCGCTACCGCACGCTGATCGAACGCCTCGGTCTGCGTCGGTAATATTTGGCGGCGCCTGCGGCACCGCGTGTTCGCGGCCCCTTTGTGTCTCGTGTTTCCGCTACCGCTGCTTGCCTTCGGCGTGCGCAGCGGCAGCGGAAACACGAGACGGGCCGCGAACTGAGATGCTCGGTCTCGCTTCGCTCGAAAACGAGCGTCGGACCCGCCGTTGTCTATGGTCGCCTGACCAATCTCGTCGACCGTGTTCTGCGGACCGACACGCTGTTTTGCAAGCCGGTCGACGACCCCGCCAACGTGGAGGCTTACAATCTCCCCGTTGGCTTTTTCGTGCCCGGGGGAGGAATAACCCCTGCACGACAACACAGCCGTATGCACCCGTCCCCGTGGCGTCGGTCTTCGGTAGTGGCTTTTCGGCCGGTGGCATACCGCCGGAGGGCTTCGATCGATGACCGCCTCCGCGTCGCCGTATCCAAGGGGATACCGGCCGGGTGTGCGCGTCGCAGCCAGGAGGGCTGCCGCGTGCCCCGTCAGGTACGGCTGACACAGCCGGATCGCGCCAATGGGCGCCGGGTCCGGCGAGACGAGAGGTTGAGAGAAGAAAAATGTCCGAAACCACCGAACGCGCGCACAGCACGGCCGTCGAGGTCGAGCCCGGAGTCTTCGAATCCGTCGCGCTGATCGACAACGGGAGCTACGGCACCCGCACCATTCGCTTCGAGACCGGCCGTCTGGCCCGTCAGGCCGCCGGCTCGGTCGTGGCCTACCTCGACGACGAGACCATGCTGCTGTCGGCCACCACCGCCGGCAAGCACCCCAAAGACCAGTTCGACTTCTTCCCGCTGACGGTCGACGTCGAAGAGCGCATGTACGCCGCGGGCCGCATCCCCGGCTCGTTCTTCCGTCGTGAGGGCCGCCCCTCCACCGACGCGATCCTCACCTGCCGCCTGATCGACCGGCCGCTGCGCCCGTCGTTCGTCGACGGCCTGCGCAACGAGATCCAGGTCGTGGTCACGGTGATGAGCCTCGACCCCAACGACCTCTACGACGTGGTCGCGATCAACGCGGCCTCGGCGTCCACCCAGATCGCCGGACTGCCGTTCTCCGGCCCCGTCGGCGGCGTGCGCGTGGCGCTGATCGAGGGCCAGTGGGTCGCGTTCCCGACCGTCGAGCAGCTCGAGGGCGCGGTGTTCGACATGGTCGTCGCCGGTCGCGTGGTCGACTCCGGTGACGTCGCCATCATGATGGTCGAGGCCGAGGCCACCGACAAGGTCATCGAGCTGATCGACGGCGGCGCCCAGGCGCCCACCGAGGCCGTCGTGGCCGAGGGCCTCGAGGCCGCCAAGCCGTTCATCGCCCGGCTGTGCCGCGCGCAGGCCGATCTGGCCGCGCTGGCCGCCAAGCCGACCGGCGAGTTCCCGCTGTTCCCGCCGTATGAGGCCGATGTCTTCGAGGCCGTGGAGGGCACCGCCAAACGTGAGCTGAACGAGGCGCTCAGCATCGCCGACAAGCAGGAGCGCGAGGCGAAGATCGACGAGATCAAGCTCGATGTGCTCTCGCGTCTCGGCGAGGACTTCGTGGGCCGGGAGAAGGAGCTGGGCGCGGCGTTCCGCTCGGTCACCAAGAAGCTGGTGCGTCAGCGCATCCTCACCGACGGCTTCCGCATCGACGGCCGTGGCCTCGCCGATATCCGCGCGCTGTCCGCGGAGGTCGCCGTGGTGCCGCGGGCGCACGGTTCGGCGCTGTTCGAGCGCGGTGAGACCCAGATCCTCGGCATCACCACCCTCGACATGGTCAAGATGGCCCAGCAGGTCGACTCGCTGGGCCCCGAGACCAGCAAGCGCTACATGCACCACTACAACTTCCCGCCGTTCTCCACCGGTGAGACCGGCCGCGTCGGCTCGCCCAAGCGGCGCGAGATCGGCCACGGTGCACTCGCCGAGCGTGCGCTGATCCCGGTGCTGCCCAGCCAGGAAGAGTTCCCCTACGCCATCCGTCAGGTGTCGGAGGCGCTGGGTTCCAACGGCTCCACCTCGATGGGTTCGGTGTGTGCCTCCACCCTGGCGCTGCTCAACGCCGGTGTGCCGCTCAAGGCGCCGGTCGCCGGTATCGCCATGGGCCTGGTGTCGGACACCGTCACCAACGACAAGGGTGAGGACGAGGTCCGCTACGTCGCGCTGACCGACATCCTCGGCGCCGAAGACGCCTTCGGCGACATGGACTTCAAGGTCGCCGGTACCCGCGACTTCGTCACCGCGCTGCAGCTGGACACCAAGCTCGACGGCATCCCGTCGAAGGTGCTGGCCGGCGCGCTGAGCCAGGCGCACGACGCGCGCAACACCATCCTGGACGTGATGGCCGAGGCCATCGCCACCCCGGACGAGATGAGCCCCTACGCCCCGCGCGTCACCGCGATCAAGATCCCGGTCGACAAGATCGGCGAGGTGATCGGGCCCAAGGGCAAGGTGATCAACCAGATCACCGAGGAGACCGGCGCCAACATCTCCATCGAGGACGACGGCACCGTGTTCGTCGGCGCCACCGACGGCCCCTCGGCGCAGGCCGCGATCGACCAGATCAACGCCATCGCCAACCCGCAGCTGCCCAAGGTGGGCGAGCGTTTCCTCGGCACGGTCGTCAAGACCACCGCCTTCGGCGCGTTCGTCTCGCTGCTGCCGGGCCGTGACGGTCTGGTGCACATCTCCAAGCTGGGCAACGGCAAGCGGGTGGCCAAGGTCGAAGACGTGGTCAACGTCGGTGACAAGCTGCGCGTGGAGATCGCCGATATCGACAACCGCGGCAAGATCTCGCTGATCCCGGTCGAGGAGACCACCGAAGAGCCCTCCGGCGATGCGGACGCGCCCGCGGGCGAGTAGTACTTGACGGTGTGACGAAGCAGAACTCGGCAACCCCCTTGCTCCTGAACGGGCAAGGGGGTTCGTCATCGAATTGGCGGGTGAGCAAAACGGAGACGGCGACTGAGACCGGAGTCCGGCGCACGGTGCTGCCCGGTGGGTTGCGGGTGGTGACCGAGCATCTTCCCGGGGTGCGTTCGGCCTCGATCGGCGTCTGGGTGGGTGTCGGCTCGCGTGATGAGGGCCCGACCGTCGCCGGCGCCGCGCACTTCCTCGAGCACCTGCTGTTCAAGGCCACACCCACCCGGACCGCGCTCGATATCGCCGAGGCGATGGACGCGGTGGGCGGTGAGTTGAACGCGTTCACCGCCAAGGAGCAGACCTGCTACTACGCCCATGTGCTGGACGAGGATCTACCGCTGGCGGTGGAACTGGTTTCCGATGTGGTGCTCAACGGGCTGTGCAGGTCCGAGGATGTGGATATCGAGCGGCAGGTGGTGCTCGAAGAGATCGCCATGCGCG
This sequence comes from Nocardia cyriacigeorgica, assembly GCF_005863245.1. Lineage (GTDB taxonomy): Bacteria > Actinomycetota > Actinomycetes > Mycobacteriales > Mycobacteriaceae > Nocardia > Nocardia cyriacigeorgica_C. The sequence goes on from NZ_VBUT01000003.1 coordinate 418,981, forward strand.
ACGACGACCCGGAAGACCTGGTCGGCGACGCGTTCTTGACCGCGCTGTTCGGCGATCATCCGATCGGGCGTCCGGTGATCGGCTCGGTGGAGTCCATCGAGGGGATGCGCGCCACCCAGCTGCGTTCGTTCCATCAGCGCCGCTACCGCCCCGACCGCATGGTGGTCGCGGTCGCGGGCAATGTGGAGCACGAGCACACCGTGGAGCTGGTGCACCGCGCCTTCGCCGACCGGCTCGACCCCACCGCCGAGCCGATGCCGCGGCGCGAGGGCCGGTTCCGCACGCGGTCGGCGCCGCAACTGCACTGGAGCCACCGCGACAGCGAACAATCGCATCTGGTGTTCGGAGTGCGCGCCTTCGGCAGGCATGAGGGTGAACGCCGCTGGCCGCTGTCGGTACTCAACACCGTGATCGGCGGCGGACTGAGTTCGCGGCTGTTCCAACGCATCCGGGAAGAACGCGGCCTGGCGTACTCGGTGTATTCGAGTGTGGACACCTTCGCCGACACCGGCGCCTTCTCGGTGTACATCGGGTGCCAGCCGGAGAACCTGGCCGAGGTCGCCGCCCTCGCGCGCGGCGTGCTGGAAGAGGTCGCGGCGAACGGCATCACCGACGCCGAATGCGCCCGCGCCAAGGGCTCACTGCGCGGGGGACTGGTGCTCGGGCTCGAGGATTCCTCGTCCCGGATGAACCGCATCGGGCGCAGCGAACTCAGCTACGGCAACCACCGCAGCGTCTCCGAGACGCTGGCCCGCATCGACGCGGTCACCACCGAGGAAGTCAGCGAGATCGCCCGCACGCTGCTGGCGCGGCCGTTCGGTGCATCGGTGGCGGGGCCGTATCGACGCACCCGGGAATTGCCTGCTTCGGTGCGGCGGCTCGTCGAGGGCTGATCACGGACGAGCAGCGCGCCGATCCGCTCGGCCGGCAACGTGGATCGTCGTCCCACCGGATCACGGAGCGATGCGCCGGCCGCGCTCGACGGCGCTGCCGTTCGTGGCGGGCACAGACCGGATGGGCCGGGCGGTGGCGCTGCCGGTTCTGTTGCTACCGGCGGCCGGATGCGTGCTGCTGATGGTGCGAGCCCTCGGGCGGCTGATGGTCGGCCACAGCGTCGCCCTGAGCCCGGTTGGCCGCCTCGACCACCGAGGCCAGCAACCCGGGCAGCGCCTCGTCGAGGGCGTCGGTGCGCAAGCGCTGGCAGGTCTGGCCGTCGATCACCAGCCGTTCGATGACGCCGGCCTCGCGCAGGATCTTGAAATGGTGGGTGGCGGTGGACTTGTTGATCACGTCGTAGAGCGCGCCGCAGCGCACCGCGGTGCCCGCATTGCTCAGCCGGCGCACCATCTCGAGGCGCACCGGATCCTGGAGTGCGCCGAGCACAACGGGGAGCGCGGCCACGGGGTGGACCTCGGCGCCGGTGACCGCTGTGGTGTCCGTCATGATCTACCTCACTGGGGGGTTTGATGATCGTCGTACCGTGCGTTATGGTCGATTTGGTTCGATCATTATCAAACTTACCTGATCGGGGTTTCGATGGCAGCGACAACGGCAGTGCCCGGCCAGGAGCGGGCCGCGCAGTCGTGGGCATACGCTCTGGTGCTGGCCGCCAGCGGCGTCGCGCTCGGGGTCTCCGGGGTACCGGCCCCGCTGTACGGCATCTACGAGCGGGAATGGCATCTGTCGCCGCTCACCACCACGATCGTGTTCGCCGTCTACGCGGTCGCGGCGCTGGGTGCGGTGCTGGTCTCCGGCCGGATCTCCGATGTGGTCGGGCGCAAGCCCGTGCTGCTCGGTGCGTTCGCCACGATGATCGTCGGGCTGATCGTCTTCGTGCTGGCCGATACGGTGCCGATGCTGTTGCTGGCGCGGGCGCTGCACGGCTTCGCTGTCGGCGCGACGGTGGTGGCGGGGGCGGCCGCCCTGCTGGATCTGCGGCCGCATCGCGGCGCGCGCTCGGGGCAGCTCACCGGCGTCGCCTTCAACGTCGGGATGGCGGTGGCGATTCTAGGGTCGGCGTTGCTCGCGCAGTACGCGCCGAATCCGCTGCGCACGCCGTATGTGGTGATCAGCGTGATCTGCTTGATCATCGGCGTCGGGGTGCTGGCATTGCGTGAACCGCATGTCGCGCGGGTCGCCGGCCGGATCCGGATCGCCAAACCCGCGGTGCCGCAGGAGATTCGCGGTGATTTCTGGTTCTCCGCGATCGGGGTGATGGCGGCCTGGTCGGTGCTCGGTGTGCTGCTGTCGCTGTATCCGTCGCTGGCCGCGGAGAAGACCGGCATCCACAACCTGGTGTTCGGTGGGCTGGTCGTCGCCTCGACCGCGCTGTCGGCGGCGCTGGCGCAGCTGTTCGCCACCGGGGTGCCCGCCAGGGCGGCGGCCATCATCGGCGATATCGGCATGGCGATCACCCTGCTGCTGACCGTCCCCGCCCTCGCCACGCACAACTGGGTGGCCGTCATCGGGATCGGGCTGGCCCTCGGCGCCACCTTCGGACTCGGTTTCGGCGGGTCCCTGCGACACCTGTCCAACGTCGTGCCGCAGCACAAGCGCGGCGAGACCATGTCGGCGTACTACCTGCTGGCGTACTCGGCGATGGCGCTACCCACGGTCGTCGCCGGCTGGGCCGCGACGACCTGGGGGTTGAGCACGGTGTTTCCGTGGTTCGTCGGTGCGGTGGCGGTGGCCTGCCTGATCGCCGCGGGTCTCGGCGTGCGCCGTGGGCGGGCCGAGGTGAAAGCCGCGGCCTGAGCCGGCGCACGCGGCGGTGCCGATCAGTCGGCCGGTGTTTCGTGGACGGCCAGCCATTGCAGGCCGGGCTCACCGTCGGCGGGCGCCAGCACCGCCGTCACCCGGCGACGGGCGATCTGTCCGGCGTGGTGGTGCGATTCCAGGAATCGCACCACCGCCATTCCGGATTCGTCGGCGAGTTCTTCGAATTCGCTGATATCGATGCGCAGTCCGGGGCTGGCATTGCGCGCGCCGCGCAGCCGGTCCAGCAGTTCGGTTCGCCGCAGGATTTCGCCTGTCGTCGTCACCATCGAGAACGATCGGTGCTGGGCGGCGGCGAAACGCTCGAAAACCGAAACGTCCGCTTCGGACCCCAGCCAGGTGGCGAGGTCGTCGTGCAATTCTTCGACTGCGGACTCGATATCGGTGCCCATCGCTATCCATTCTTCGCGTACTGGTTCGCCCACGGTGCCTCGCTGCCGCCGTGAGATGTTGCCGTGCGAGTAGTACGCGAAAGGGCCGGGTGTCGCCACCCGGCCCCATCCGCTACTGGGGCCAGCCGCCGTACGGGACGGTGATCAGCTCCATGTAGTGCCCGCTGGGGTCGAGGAAGTAGATGCCTCGGCCACCGTCGTTGTGGTTGATCTCGCCCGGATGATGCTGATGCGGATCGGCCCAGTACTCGAGCTCGTAGCGCTGGATCTTGTCGTAGGCCGCGTCGAATTCGGCTTCCGACACCAGGAACGCATAGTGCTGAGGCTGGATTTCGTTGGTACCCGGCGGGACATTGGCGAAATCGAAGGTGACGCCGTTACCGGTGGTGACCGGAATGAACGGGCCCCATTCGGTGCCGATGTCCACACCCAGAATGTCCGCCCAGAATTCGGCGGATACGCGATTGTCCTGACATCCGACAATGGTGTGATTGAACTGTACTGACAGGGGAGTTTCTCCTCGAGTAGTGACGGTCCCGACCCCGGGCTCGGTACAAGGCGGCCAACGGGAGCACCGTCACGACAGATCACATTAACGTTTGTTCCGCTCGGCTGCCAAGCCCCGATTTCGCTTGCGCCCCGGCCGCATCCGGAGACTGTGACCAGGCCCGCAGGTGGGGCCGCCGAACGCGCCGCTCCGGAGCGTTAGGCTCGGCGGAAACAGCCGGACGAGAAGTAGGGAGACCAATCGTGACCGCACCGATTCGGGTGGGTGTGCTCGGCGCGCAGGGCAAGGTCGGACAGGCGATCTGCGCGGCGGTCGAGGCCGCCGCCGATCTGGAGCTGGTCGCGGGCGTCGACAAGGGTGATCCGCTGGAGAAGTTCCTGGAGACCGGCACCCAGGTCGTGGTCGACTTCACCCACCCCGACGTGGTGATGGGCAATCTGAAGTTCCTCGTCGAGCACGGCATCCACGCCGTGGTCGGCACCACCGGTTTCGACGCCGCCCGGCTCGACGAGGTGCGTGGCTGGCTGGTCGGCAAACCGCACGTCGGCGTGCTGATCGCGCCGAACTTCGCCATCGGCGCGGTGCTGTCGATGCGGTTCGCCGAGCAGGCGGCCCGGTTCTTCGAGTCGGTCGAGGTCATCGAACTGCATCACCCGAACAAGGCCGACGCGCCCTCGGGCACCGCCTACCGCACCGCCGGGCTGATCGCCGAGGCCAGGCAAAAGGCGGGAGTGGGCCGCAGCCCCGACGCGACCAGCACCGAACTCGAGGGCGCGCGCGGCGCCGACGTCGACGGTGTGCGGGTGCATTCGGTGCGCCTGGCCGGGCTCGTCGCCCACCAGGAGGTGCTCTTCGGCACCCAGGGCGAAACGCTGACCATCCGCCACGACTCCATCGACCGGTCCTCCTTCGCGCCCGGTGTCCTGCTCGGGGTGCGCCGCATCGCCGACCGTCCCGGACTCACCGTCGGGCTCGATCCGCTGCTGGACCTGTGAGCGCGCAGGATCCGGCCGAATCGGCAGGCGCCGGGCCGAGCCGGGATGTGGTGAAGGTCGTCGCCATGGTGGCGGCGCTCGTGCTGGTGCTCGTCTTCTATTTCCTGCTGCTCGGCAAGATCGCGATCAGCCTGATCGGCTCCGGCGACGGCGCCGCGGTCGCCATCGGCATCGGCGTGCTGATCCTGCCGGTGCTCGGCGTCTGGATCGTCTACGCCACCGTGCGGGCCGCGCTCGCGCACCAGCATCTGGCCCGGCGCATCCACGAGGAAGGCCTCGAACTCGATGTGTCGGAGCTGCCGCGCCGGCCGTCCGGGCGCATCGAACGCGCTGCGGCCGACGAGCTATTCCTGAAGGTCAAACAGGAATGGGAAGCCGACCCTGACAACTGGCGGGTCTCCTACCGGCTGGCCCGCGCCTACGACTACGCGGGTGACCGCGGCCGCGCCAGGGCCACCATGCGCCGCGCGGTGGAGCTGGAACGTCACGAACGCGAGCAGCGCGGGTAACACCGGGATACCCTCGTCGTCGTGTCGCGACTGTTGATCATCCATCACACCCCGTCGCCGTTCATGCAGGCGATGTTCGAGGCCGTGGTCTCCGGCGCGACCGATCCGGAGATCGAGGGCGTGGAGGTCGTGCGCCGCGCCGCACTCGCGGTCTCCCCGTCCGACGTCCTCGACGCCGACGGCTATCTACTCGGCACCCCGGCCAACCTCGGCTACATGAGCGGGGCCCTCAAGCACGCGTTCGACGTCATCTACTACCCGTGCCTCGATTCCACGCGCGGACGGCCATTCGGTGCGTATTTCCACGGCAACGAGGGCACCGAGGGCGCGGAAAAGGGCGTCACGTCGATCACGACCGGGCTCGGTTGGGTGAAGGCGGCCGATTACCTGGTGGTCTCGGGCAAGCCGAGCAAAGAGAACCTGGAGGCCTGCTGGGAACTCGGCGCGACGCTCGCGGCGGGCTTGGCGCCCTGACGCGCCCCCGAATATTGGTGGCTGACCACGCGCGGCTTCGGCGGGCATACTGCTGGAGAACAAGTTGGCGGTCCGCGGTGGGCCGGGTTGCTCGGGATGGGAGTTGTCGAGGTGACGTGGGCCGAAGGGGTCGAAAGCACTCCACGCCGGATAGGGCTGGTCGAAGACCATGAATCGGTCGCGATCGGCTTGGCGGCGATGCTCGCCCCGCATCCTGATCTCGACCTGGTGGCGACGGCGGGCACGGTAGCCGAGCTGCTCGCCGATCCGGCGTTGGCCGAGCCGGTGGATCTGGTGGTGCTGGATCTGCGGCTGGCCGACGGGTCGACCCCGGAAGACAATGTGCGCGCGCTGCGTGAGCGCGGCATGGAAGTGCTGGTGTTCACCGGCGCCGACAACGCTTTCCTGGTGCGTTCGGCGGCGCGTGCGGGTGTGCTCGGGGTGGTGCGCAAATCCGAGGATGTGCCCACCGTGGTGGCCGCGGTGCGCCGGGCGGCCTCCGGTGAGCAGGTCGTCACCACCGACTGGGCTGCCGCGATCGATGGTGACCCGCAGTTGTCGAGTGTGGGTTTGAGCCCGCGCCAGGAAGAGGTGCTCACTCTCTACGCGTCGGGGGAGAAGGCCTCGCGGGTGGCTCGGCTCACCGGTCTGTCGGAACAGACCGTCAACGACTATCTGGGCCGGATCCGGCAGAAGTACGCCGATGCGGGCCGGCCCGCGCCCACCAAGACGGACCTGTACAAGCGTGCGGTGGAGGACGGATGGCTGCCGGTCCCCGAGCGGCATCCGCGCCCGTGACCGCGTCCGGCTTGCTGGACACCGCCCCGACCTCGCCCACCCCGCTCGACCGAGTTCGCGCGACCCGCTGGTGGCGTGGGCTGGCCGCGGTGTCGCGAGACCAAGCAGCCGACGGTGCCTCCGAACGCATCCTGCGCCGCTTCGGGCTGGTCGTGGGCCTGGCCGGGGTGATCGCCGCCCTGGTCGAGTTGCCCGAGATCGCCGATCAGAGCCGCGATATCGCGCCCGGCTGGACGATCACCGCGGTGCTGCTGGCGTTCGGCATGTTCCCAGTGCTGGCCTTCGTCTCCATCGGTGCGCGTCCACGGACCATTCGCCTGGTCAGCGGTGCGGCCGCGATCAGTTTCCTGGGCGCGATGGTGGTGATCATTCTGGCCTACTCCCAGCCCACCGACGCCGCGGGCTCGGTGTGGGTGTATCGCGTGCTCGCCCTCGGTGTGCTCGCGGCTGCCCTGGCATGGCCCACCGGGCCCGCGATCGGTTATCTGTTCGTCGGTTCGGCGCTGTCGGCCGTGGTCAACCTGTTCGTCGTGCCCGATGTCTCCGCGTTGACCACGGCGGGCGATTTCGCGCGGGCGGCCGGACTGTGCGCGCTGTTCCTCTGGTGTGTGGTCTACGCCAGGGAGGCGGGCATCCGGGTCGACCGGGAATCGGAGGTTGCCGGCCGCCGGGCCGCCGCCGTCGCCGGCGCCGCCGCGCGGGACCGGGAACGCGCCCGGTTCGCCGCCCTCATCCACGATGCGGTGCTGTCCACCCTGCTGGACGCCTCGCGCGGCGGCACCGAATCGCCGGTGCTGCGCCGTCAGGCCGAACGCACGCTGGAACAGCTCGACGAATCGCGGGCAGGCAGCACCGATCCCGACCATCTGGACGCGCAGTCGGCGATCGGTTTCCTGCGATCGGCGGTGCACGAGGTGAATCCAGGTATCGAATTCACCGCCCGCCGCACCGCCGGTTTCGATGACCTACGCCTGCCGGTGCCCGCCGCGAGCACGATCGCCGCAGCCCTGGCCGAGGCCGCGCGCAACAGCCTGCGCCATGCCACGGTGCCCGGCCGCGAGGTGCACCGCAGCGTCACCGTGACGGTCAGCGCCGGCGGCATCCGCACCGAAATGCGCGATGACGGCGCCGGATTCGATCAGAACGTGGTGCCGGTGGACCGGCTCGGCATTTCGGTGAGCATTCTCGGCCGGATGCGTCAGCTCGCCGGCGGCGCCGCGTTCGTGGAATCGCAGCCGGGCGAGGGGACCACGGTGACCTTGGTCTGGGGTGGCGATGGCTGAGACGAGCGCGGATTTCGGATTGCGTGATCTGCTCGGCCTGCGCGGTGCCGCGGGCTGGCTGTTCCTGGCCATTCTGGAGCTGACCATCGTGCTGTACATGGCGCGCAACTTCAGCGAGGCCTCGCCCGTGCCCGCCACGGCCGCGCTGGTGCTGCTGGTGGTGGCGGGCGTGGTGGTGCTGATGGCGCCGCACGAACCGCTGCCCTGGCCCGCAACCTCCTATGTCGTGATCGCCGGACCGCTGGCCACCGCTTTGACCACCTTCGATGTGCAGGAGTACGCATCGAACCAGGTGTGGACGGCCTTCGCGTCGTCGTATGTGCTCGCGGTGCTGGTGCTGCGCGGGCGTATGGGTGCGGCCTGGCTCGGCGTCGCCGGGGTAGCCGTCGTCGTGGCGGTGGTGGGCGCGGTCGCCGGGCTCTCGGCAGGGGTGATCGTCGGCTCGATCGTGCCGGTCGCCACCGTCGCGGGGGTTTCGGTGTGCGCGTTGATCATGCGGCCCACCCAGCGGTCGCTGCGGCTGCTGCGCGAGGAGGCCACCATGCGCGCGGCCGCCGAAGCCACGATGGCCGCCGAGAACGGCGAACGCGATCGTCAGCTGGCCCGGCTGGACAAAGTGGCGCGCCCGATCCTGGAGCGCATCGCCGACGGTGTCGAACTCACCCCTTACGAGCGCGAACAATGCCGGTTGCTCGAGGCCGAACTGCGCGATGGCCTGCGGGCACCCCAGCTGGCCACCGACGAACTCAACAGCGCAGCCCGAGGGGCACGCGCACGGGGCGTCGAGGTGGTGTTGCTCGACGACGGCGGATTCGACGGAGTGCCGCGCTCGGTGCGTCGTCGCGTGATCGAGGCCGCCATCCGCGAACTGGACGCGGCCAACGCGGGCTCGGTCACCGTGCGGATCCTGCCGACCGGTCGCCGCATCCTGGCGACGGTGCTGGCGAACGCGCCCGAGGAGGACCGTCGCACCGAGATCGATCTGGCCGGGCAGGTCACCGTCTCCACCTGATCCGGTCCGGTGGTGCTCGGGCGGGCCGACCGCATCGTTGCTGCTGGAGGCCGAAAGTGTCCATCGGTGGGTGGCGCGCAGTCGGTATCTGTCACACCCCCATGGCAGGGTGCGGGTATGCGGACGATGAGTGCGGCGGCGGCGCGGCGAACGGTGCTGGCGGCGCAAGGCTTCGGTAAACCGAGGCCGGCCAAGGCGACCCGGCGCACCATTGCCGGAGTGCTGGGCAGAACCCAACTGCTGCAACTGGATTCGGTCTCGGCGGTGGTCCGGGCGCATTACGCACCGGTGTTCAGCCGTATCGGCGCTTACGACCGCGGGCTACTGGACGAGGCTGCCTGGCACACCGGCACGCGTCGGCCGCGCACGCTGGTCGAGTACTGGGCGCACGAGGCGGCGCTGATCCCGGTCGAGGACTGGCCGCTGATGCGCTGGCGCATGCAGCGCTACCGGCACGGTCGCTGGGGTGGTGCGCGCGCTGTGCTCGAACGCAACCCCACACTGGGCAAGGACATCCTCGACGTCATCGCCGAGGTCGGTGCGGCCAGCGCCGGTGAGGTGGAACGCCATCTGGAGCTGGACAAACCGCGTCCGCCGGGATCGTGGTGGAACCTCAGCGACACCAAGATGATCTGCGAGCAACTCTTCGCCGCCGGCGAGCTCTCGGTGGGCCGCCGGGTGGGCTTCACCCGTCACTACGACCTCGCCGAACGGGTGCTGCCCGCGTCGGTGTTCGAGCGATCGGTCCCCGAAGACGAGGCCGTCCGGGAACTGGTGCTGCGCGCGGCCACCGCCCTCGGCGTCGCCACCGAGCCCGACCTGCGCGACTACTACCGGCTGGCCGGTGCGCAGACCAAACCCGCCATCGCCGATCTCGTGGACGCGGGTGAGCTGATCCCGGTCGATATCGCCGAGTGGGGAGCACCGGCCTATCTGCGCGCCGGCGTCACCACGCCGCGCCGGATCGGCGGTGCCGCCCTGCTGTGTCCGTTCGACCCGCTGATCTTCTTCCGGGCCCGCACCGAACGCGTCTTCGGCTTCCACTACCGGATCGAGATCTACACCCCGGAACACAAACGGGTGCACGGGTATTACGTGTTCCCGTTCCTGCTGGACGGCGAACTCGTCGGCCGCGTCGATCTGCGCGCCGAACGCGGCGCCGGACGGCTGCTGGTGCCCGGCGCGTTCGCCGAACCGGGCCGCTGCGACGCGCACACGGCGCAGGCGTTGTGGACGGCGCTGCGGGAGATGGCCGATTGGCTGGAACTCGACGACATCGTCATCGGTGAGCGGGGCGACCTCGCACCGCTGTTGCACAGGGCCGGCTGACACGACCGACGCGGGCGCTTGTCCCGGTCGTCGCCCGGGCTGTGGCCCGGCGCCGTGGGATGGGCGTCGCCGGCGTTGTGTTCTCGGCGACGCAACAGCCGCGGGGCCCGTCCCCGCCGCTTTCAGTCGGAACTACCGGTGCTTCGGTCGGAATCCCGGCCGTCACCGGCATCGCGGTCGGAGTCGGAGCCCCTGGACTCACCACCGGAACCGCCGGCATCGCGAGAACTGCTCGTATGCCGCTTGGGCCCGCCACCGTATCCACCGTATCCGCGCATCTGATCGCGCAACGCTCCCGACACCACGCCCGACATCCACGAATTCAGCGATTGCCCGCTCTGTGCCGCGGCCTCCTCGGCCCGGGATTTCAGCTGCTCCACCAGACGCAGGGTGACCCGGCTGATATCGCCGGTCATCTCTTCGAAAGTGGGGTGCTCGGAGTCGGTGGCCGAATTGTTGCGCACATCGACGGCGACGTTCGTGCCGTCCATCGATACATGCACGGTGCGGTCACCGAGTGCCGCGCTGACCTCGGCGGCCATATCCGACAGCGCCGACAGCAGCACCAGCCGTGTTGAACTCTCCACGGCCGCGGCCAGGGCGGCGGCCGTGGCCTGGGTTTTCTCGTCGCCGAGGGCAGCCGCGGCGATCAGATCCGCGCGCAGGCGGGCGGTGTAGGTGTCCAGATCCATGACATCAGTGTGACGCCATCGATGATGTCTTTCAAGCAACGTTTTGGCGTCACCGCGATGCCATGAGACGGGTATCATGTGCCCGCCGCCCCCGAACGGCGACGAGGGTGTCGAGGGTGTGTCCCGGACCGGGTAGCCTTTCTGACCATGACGAACGGTGAATCGACGCCGACACCGCGGTGCGAGGCGCAGGCCCGGAGGCGGCAGTATGCGTAACCACCCAGGGCCCGGCAGCGCCGGCGATTCGAGTCGGCTGCGTGCCTCCGGCACCGTCGGCGTCGCGATGGTGACCCCCTTCAGTGCCGAGGGCAAGCTCGACATCGATACCGGTGTCGCGCTGGCGGCCCGCCTGGTCGACCGCGGCGTCGACCTGCTCGCGATCTCCGGCACCACCGGTGAATCGCCGACCACCACCGAGTCGGAGAAGGCCGATCTGCTGCGCGCCGTCGTCGACGCCGTCGGCTCGCGCGCCACCGTGATCGCCGGCGCCGGAACCTACGACACCGCGCATTCGGTGGAGCTGGCGCGCAACGCGCAGCGGGCGGGTGCCCACGGTTTGCTGGTCGTGACGCCGTACTACTCGCGGCCCACGCAGGAAGGGCTGATCGCCCACTTCACCGCGGTCGCCGACGCCACCGATCTTCCGGTGACCCTCTACGACATTCCGCCGCGCTCGATCGTGCCGATCGCCTCCGACACCATCCGCCGCCTGGCCGAGCACCCGCGCATCGTCGCGGTCAAGGACGCCAAGGGCGATCTCAATGCCGGCGCCGAACTCATCGCGACCACCGGCCTGGCCTTCTACTCCGGCGACGACACGCTGAACCTGCCGTGGTTGTCGATCGGCGCGACCGGATTCATCAGCGTCATCGGCCATCTGGTGCCGGAACGACTGCGCGAACTCGTCGACGCCTACACCGCCGGTGACGTGGTGCGCGCCCGGGAGATCAATGCCGGCCTGGTGCCGTTGAACGCCGCGATGGCGCGTCTGGGCGGGGTGGCCATGTCGAAGGCGGGCCTGCGTCTGCTCGGCATCGACGTCGGCGAGCCGCGCTTGCCCCAGCTCATGCCCGGCCCCGATCAGCTCGACCTGCTCAGCGCCGATCTGCGCGCGGCCGGAGTGCTCGGATGACGGCCCCGCTAGGCCGTCGTCCCCGCCGTTCCGCCAGCCGCGGTGCCGGCCCGGCCGCGCCGCGTCCGCCGCAGCCGCCCGCCGCACCGGAAAAGCCCGCTGACACAACGCCTCCCGCGCCGAGCGAGGCCGAGGCTCCCGCCGCGCCCGTGCAGCCGGCCGCGCCGGAGAAGACCGCGTCGGAGAAAACCGCGCCCGCGAAAGCCGCCGCGCCTGCGAAGGCCACCGAATCCCGCACCGGCCAGGACCGCCCGCGTAAGCAGAGCAGGTCCCGGCAAAGTGGCCGCGGCCGCGGCGATCAGTCCGCGCCGCAGCCCGATCCGCGGGCCGCGGTCGCACCGCAGGACCGCCTCGGCACTCCGCCGAAGGCGCCGAGCAACGGCCTGCGGGTCTTCGCGCTCGGCGGTATCGGCGAAATCGGCCGCAACATGACCGTTTTCGAGTACGGCGGCAAGCTGCTCATCGTCGACTGCGGCGTGCTGTTCCCCGAGGACCAGCAGCCCGGCGTCGACCTGATCCTGCCCGACTTCCGCCCGATCGAGGATCGGATGGACGACGTGGTCGCGGTCGTGCTCACCCACGGCCACGAGGACCACATCGGCGCCGTGCCGTTCCTGCTGCGGTTGCGGCCCGACATCCCGGTCATCGGCTCGAAGTTCACCCTGGCCCTGGTGGCGGCGAAATGCCGGGAGCACCGCCAGCATCCGAAGCTGGTGGAGGTCACCGAAGGCCAGCACACCACGCACGGCCCGTTCGGCTGTGAATACTTCGCGGTCAACCATTCGATCCCGGACGCACTCGCCGTCGCCATCCGCACCCCGGCCGGCGTCGCGCTGCACACCGGCGATATCAAGCTCGACCAGCTGCCGCTGGACGGCAGGCTCACCGACCTGGCCGGATTCTCCCGCCTCGGCGACGAAGGCGTCGACCTGTTCCTGGTCGACTCCACCAATGCCGAGGTCCCCGGCTTCGTCACCCCCGAACGCGAGATCGGCGGCGTCCTCGACACGGTGATCGGCAAGGCCAAGGGCCGGGTGATCGTCGCCTCCTTCGCCAGCCATGTGCACCGCATCCAGCAGGTGGTCGACGTCGCCCAGAAGTACGGGCGCCGCATCTGCTTCGTCGGCCGGTCCATGGTCCGCAATATGCAGATCGCCCAGGATCTCGGCTATCTGACGGTGCCCGACGGCCTGGTCGTCGAACTGGATCAGGCCGCCACCCTGCCCAGCGACAAGCTGGTGCTGATCTCGACCGGCTCGCAAGGCGAACCGTTGTCGGCGCTGTCGCGGATGGCGCGCGGCGACCACCGCCAGATCAATATCCGCGCCGACGACCTGGTGGTGCTGGCGTCGTCGCTGATCCCCGGCAACGAGAACTCGGTGTTCACCGTGGTCAACGGCCTGGCCCGGCTCGGCGCCTCGGTGATCACCCAGCAGAGCGCGAAGGTGCACGTCTCCGGGCACGCGTCCGCGGGCGAGCTGCTCTACCTGTACAACGCGGTCCGGCCCACCAATGCCATGCCCGTGCACGGCGAATGGCGGCATCTGCGCGCCAATGCCGCGCTCGCGGTGGCCACCGGTGTGCCCGAGGACCGGGTGGTGCTGGCCGAAGACGGCGTCGTGGTCGACCTGGTCGACGGCATCGCCTCGATCGTGGGCCGAGTCCCCGTGGGTCACGTCTACGTCGACGGCCTGTCGGTCGGCGATGTCGGCGAATCCACCCTGTCGGACCGTCTGGTGCTGGGGGAGGGCGGTTTCATCGCCATCACCGTCGCGATCGACGAGACCACCGGCAAGGCGGTGAGCACGCCGGAGGTCAGCGGTCGCGGCTTCTCCGACGATCCCACCGCACTGTCGGATGCCGCGCAGCTGGTCGAGTCCGAGCTGCTGCGCCTGGCCGGCGAGGGCATCACCGATACTCATCGCATCGCCCAGGGCGTGCGCCGGGTGGTCGGGCGCTGGGTGGCCGACACCTACCGGCGTCGGCCGATGATCGTGCCGACGGTCATCGGGGTCTGAAATCTCGCGGGCAACCCGCCGGACGAGCAGTCGTCCGGCGGGTTTTCTGTTGCCGCACGCATGGCGGCACCGGTGTGTCGGCGTGTCCGGCGTCGCGGTCCGGTGCATGATGAACCCCATCACCTGGGCATTCGCCCCGCTCATCAGCACAAGTTACAGGCGATACCAGTGTTGCGGATGGTCCTGATGGTGCGTTTACGGCTAGCCTGAGTTCATGGCAGGTAAGTCCCGCAGCACCACTACGGCACGTGCGCGGGCGGGATCGGCACGGGGGCGGACAACGGCAGCCTCCACTCGTTCGGCGACGAACCCATCTCGTTCGGCGACTCGCACCGGTTCGGCCGCCCGCGGCCGCACCTCGGCGGCCCGCGGCCGCGCTTCGGCAGGCCGGGTCCGCGGGACGGGGTCGCGCCGCCCGGCGCGCCGGTCACAGACCGCACCACTGGCCGTCATCGGGCGCGGGATCAGCGGCGGCTGGACCATGCTGGCCCGCGGGCTCGGCGCCACCACCCGCACGCTGAGCCGGGCGGGGGAGATCGAGCACGGGCACCGTCGCGATGGGATCGCGCTGGCGTTGATCGCCCTCAGCGGCGTCATCGCGGCGGCGGTCTGGCTCTCGGCGGGCGGCCCGATCGGGCACTTCGTCGACGACGCGATCCGTGCGGTATCGGGGTCGGCCTCGGCCGCACTGCCGTTCGTCGCGGCCGGAATCGCGCTGGTGCTGATGCGCACCGAACCGCATCCGGAGATCCGGCCCCGGCTGGTCCTAGGCGGTTTGCTCGTCGGGCTGCCGATGCTCGGGCTCTGGCATATCGCCGCGGGCGCCCCGACCGATGCGCACGGGCGGTCGCGCGCGGCCGGTTTCGTCGGGTTCGTGGTCGGTGGCCCGCTCACCGACGGGCTGACGGCCTGGCTGTCGGTGCCGATCCTGTTGCTGGCCATCGTCTTCGGTGTGCTGCTGGTCACCGGCACCACCGTGCGTGAGCTGCCCGCGCTGTTCCGGCACTACTTCGGCACCGCAAGCGGCGGCGACGAATACGACGATTACGACCCAGAATTCGCCTCCGGCGGCTATGACGCGGACGGATTCCCGCTCACCCGCAGCGGTTCCCGTCGCCGCGGACGCACGCCCGAGGAGAACTACCCGGCCGACGAGTTCGCCGGATCCGACGCCATCACCGAATCGCTGGGCGAACCGCCGCTGCGTGACGCCAAGCCGATCGCCACCGAAGCCCCGGCCGAACCACCGAAGCCCAGGGCCAAGCCGAAGCCGGCCAAGGCCGTCGACCAGACTCCGCCGCCGCCGAAGGAACCGGAGTTCGTCACCGACCGGGTCATCGAAGGCGATTACACGCTGCCGCCGATGAGCCTGCTCACCGATGGTGATCCGCCCAAGAAGCGCAGTGCCGCCAATGAATCGATGATCGAGGCGATCACCGAGGTGCTGGTGCAGTTCAAGATCGACGCCGCGGTCACCGGGTTCGTGCGCGGGCCGACGGTCACCCGGTACGAGGTCGAACTCGGCCCTGGTGTGAAGGTCGAGAAGATCACCGCGCTGGCTCGCAATATCGCCTACGCGGTGGCCACCGAGAATGTCCGGCTGCTCGCGCCGATCCCCGGCAAGTCGGCGGTCGGTATCGAGGTGCCCAACTCCGATCGCGAACTCGTGCGCCTCGCCGATGTGCTCAAGGCGCCCTCGACCCGCAATGATCACCATCCGCTGGTGATCGGCCTCGGCAAGAACATCGAAGGCGAGTTCCTGGCGGCGAACCTGGCCAAGATGCCGCATCTGCTGGTCGCCGGTTCCACTGGTTCCGGTAAATCGAGCTTCGTGAACTCGATGCTGGTGTCGCTGCTACAGCGGGCCACCCCGGAGGAGGTCAGGATGATCCTGATCGACCCGAAGATGGTGGAACTGACCCCTTACGAGGGCATTCCGCACCTGATCACGCCCATCATCACCCAGCCGAAGAAGGCGGCGGCCGCGCTGGCCTGGCTGGTGGAGGAGATGGAACAGCGCTATCAGGACATGCAGGCCAACAAGGTCCGCCATATCGACGACTTCAACAAGAAGGTGAAGTCGGGCGCGATCACCGCGCCGCTGGGCAGCGAGCGGGTCTACCGGCCGTATCCCTACATCCTGGCCATCGTGGACGAGCTGGCCGACCTGATGATGACCGCACCGCGTGACGTCGAGGACGCCATCGTGCGGATCACCCAGAAGGCGCGCGCCGCGGGCATTCACCTGGTGCTGGCGACGCAGCGTCCGTCGGTGGACGTGGTAACGGGCCTGATCAAGACCAATGTGCCCTCGCGGCTGGCGTTCGCGACGTCGTCGCTCACCGATTCGCGCGTCATCCTGGACCAGCCGGGCGCGGAGAAGCTCATCGGTATGGGCGATGGCCTGTTCCTGCCGATGGGTGCGGGCAAACCGACCCGCTTGCAGGGCGCCTATATCAGCGACGAAGAGATCCACGCCGTCGTCGAATTCACCAAGAACCAGGCCGAACCCGAGTACACCGAGGGCGTCACCGCGGCCAAGGCGGGCGAGAAGAAGGACGTCGATCCCGATATCGGCGACGATCTGGACCTGTTCTTGCAGGCGGTGGAGTTGGTGGTCACCTCACAGTTCGGTTCCACCTCGATGTTGCAGCGCAAACTGCGGGTCGGATTTGCGAAAGCCGGCCGGCTCATGGACCTGATGGAGACCCGCAATGTGGTGGGTCCCAGCGAGGGTTCCAAAGCGCGTGATGTGCTGGTGAAACCGGATGAGCTCGAAGGGCTGCTGTGGTCGATCCGCGGCGGTGGTGACGAGCCGCCGCCGGAGCCGGAGGACTGACCGGTCGGCTCTTGTCCGGAAGGTTTGCTCTGGCCGATCCGCTCGCTGGGCGCGGGCGGGATCGGACGAGGAGTGACCTCCGTCGAGGCTCACCGTGGAGTCGAACCACGCGACCGGGGCTTATGAGACCCCGGCGGCAACCTGCGTGAGCCATGGGCCGAGCGCTGGACGGCGCTCGGCCCGCGTGCGCTCGGGAGGATTCGAACCTCCAGCCTTCTGAGTCGTAGTCAGACGCTCTGTCCGTTGAGCTACGAGCGCGAAATGGCATGACAATTCCGGAATCAACGAACCGGAACAATTGGGCCGTTTTGCGGACCCAGGCGCCCCGCAATTCTTCATGCGAATATAAATGCGCACGAAAAAGGGGCCATTCCTGGCTGTCGCCCTGGAATGACCCCTGCCGGATCCGAAAAGGTCTGGCTAGGGGCTGCTCCGGGCGCGAGCGAGGCTGTCGCAGTTCAGCGTGGCCTCGGGCATGACGAATTCACCGAGTCGGCGTGCGACGCCGAGACGGCGCATCTGCCGCTCGTGAATGCGCTGCACGTTCATGGTCCGGCCTTTCGTCTCAGGTAGGTGTTTCGATGACGGGTTCCACGGTAGCAGCCGAATAACGTTCCAGAAAAGAGTTTTTCGGCGGTGAATAATTGTCGAGTCGGGAATGCTGGTGCAGCGGTGGGTCGTCGAACACCTGGGCGCCAGCCCGCTCGGCGATCCGCACACCGTCGGCACGGCCGTCGGTGTGCGGATCGCGTCGGGTCCATTGCAACCCACCCCGACGAGACGGACATCACGCCGCGCGGTGACCTGCGCGGGATGTGAAATCATGGTGAGCAACCAACCCGCAAGCCGAGTGAATCGGGCAAATCGGGCATGATTGACGCCATGAGTCTTACTGCCGATCGGAGCGCACCATGCAGGTGACCGCGCTGGAGTGGGGGATCACCATCGCGGTGATCCTCGGTTTGTTCGTCTTCGACTTCTTCGCCCACGTACGCACCCCGCACGAGCCGACCTTCCGTGAGTCCGCCTTCTGGTCGGCGGTCTACATCGGCCTCGCGCTGGCCTTCGGTGGTTTCATCGCCTGGAAGTGGGGCGGAACCTTCGCCGGGGAGTACTACGCGGGCTTCGTCACCGAGAAGGCGCTCTCGGTGGACAACCTGTTCGTGTTCCTGATCATCATGTCCACCTTCGCGGTGCCCCGGATGTACCAGCAGAAGGTGCTGCTCATCGGCATCGTGGTGGCCTTGGTCATGCGCGGTGTGTTCATCGCCGTCGGTGCCGCCGCGATCAGCGCGTTCAGCTGGGTGTTCTACCTGTTCGGCCTGTTCCTGGTCTACACCGCGGTCAAACTGCTGCGTGAGAGCGGCCACGAGGTCGAGGAGGAACAGAAACGCGACAGCCGCATCGTCGCGCTGACCAAGAAGATGGTGCCGACGACCGACGAATACGACGGCGACAAGCTGATCACCAAGATCAACGGCCGTCGCGCCGTCACCCCGATGCTGCTGGCGCTGCTGGCGATCGGCTTCGCCGATCTGCTGTTCGCGCTGGACTCCATCCCCGCCATCTACGGCCTGACCGAACAGCCCTACATCGTGTTCGTGGCCAACGCGTTCGCGCTGATGGGCCTGCGTCAGCTGTACTTCCTGATCGGCGGCCTGCTCGACCGGCTGGTGTACCTGTCCTACGGCCTGTCGGCGATCCTGGCCTTCATCGGCGTGAAGCTGGTGCTGCACGCCCTGCACGAGAACACGCTGCCGTTCATCAACGGCGGTGAACACGTCTCGGTGCCGGAGATCTCCACCGCGTTCTCGCTGTCGGTCATCATCGGCATCCTGGTGATCGCGACGGTGGCCAGTCTGGTGCGCACCAAACAGACGAACAAGGCGGCAAAGTAGTGGCAACCCGGCGGTGCCGGCCGGTGTCCCGGCCGGCACCGCCGGTGCTCACACCTGGCTCATGGCCCCGAAAATGGGCAGCCACTCCTGCACCCGGACCTCGGTGATCAGGTTCTCGCGGGCGAACGGGTCTTCGGCCAGCAGGGTGCGCAGCGCTGGCTCGTCGTCGGCCCGGAACACCAGCAGGGCACCCGAACCGTCCGGGTACGGGCCGCAGGTCAGCAGCGCGCCCTCGGCCAGCCGGTCGGCCAGCCAGCCACGGTGCTCGGGGCGATACTCGTCGCGCCCGGGCACGGTGTCGGCGGTGTAGGTGTAGTGGACGGCGAACAGCGGCACGTCGGATCGCTTTCTGTCGAAGGTGGGCAGGAGCCGCTCAGAGGGTGAGCAGCATCCGAGTGTTGCCGAGAGTGTTCGGCTTGACGTAGCTGAGGTCGAGGAATTCGGCGACACCGGTGTCGTAGGACCGGCACATCTCGGCGTACACCTCGGCCGTCACCGGCGTGCCGTCGATCTCGACGAACCCGTGCCGGGAGAAGAACTCCACCTCGAAGGTCAGCACGAACACCCGGCTCAGCTCCAGCTCCCTGGCCACCTCGATCAGCCGGCGCACGATGAGCTTGCCCACACCCTGGCCCTTCACATCCGGGTGCACCGCGACCGTGCGGACCTCACCCAGATCGGCCCACAGCACGTGCAGCGCGCCGCAACCGACCAGCCTGCCGTCTTGTTCGGCGACCCAGAATTCCTGCACGGCCTCGTAGAGGTTGACCAGATTCTTCTCCAGCAGGATCCGGCCCGAATAGACGTCCACCAGGGCTTTGATCGCCGGGACGTCCGAGGTTCGGGCACGGCGCACCGTCGGGACACGATCATGCGTGCCTGCCGATGCGGTGGCGGGCGCGTCGGGCGGCGCCGCGCCTGCGGGATCGGCGGGCACCGCGGCGGGTGCGTCGCTGGTCGAACCACTCAGTGGTCCCCGTGAGGTCATGGGGTGCACAGTAGTCGGCCCCGCTACCGATAGGCTGGAGATGTGCCGCACACCCAGTCGTACCGCTCAACGCATCGCGCCGGGCAGCGCGACTGGATTCAGAGGCGGCTATGAGCGTGCAGCCCGAGGAAATGGATCGCGGCTGGTCCGGCCCGGCGCCGCTGCGCCCGGGTCTGGTGCCGCCGCCCGCCGAGCCCGCCGTTCCGCTGTTGAACATCGCGAACGTGCTGACCATGGCCAGGATCGCGCTCGTGCCGCTGTTCGTGCTCGCGCTGTTCGCCGACGGCGGTCATGACACCGCCTGGCGGATCACCGCCGCGGCGCTGTTCGGGCTGGCCGCGATCACCGACCGATTCGATGGGCAACTGGCCCGCAAATACGGCCTGGTCACCGACTTCGGCAAACTCGCCGATCCCATCGCCGACAAGGCGCTGATCGGTTCCGCGCTGATCGGATTGTCGGTCCTGGGTGATCTGGCCTGGTGGATGACGATCGTGATCTGCGGTCGCGAACTGAGCGTCACGCTGTTGCGGCTGGTGGTGGTGCGCCGCGGCGTCATCCCGGCCGGTCGCGGCGGCAAGCTGAAGACCCTGGTGCAGTCGCTGGCCATCGCGGTGCTCGTGCTGCCGCTGTCCGGCGGATTCGCCACCGCGGGGATGGCGCTGATGTGGCTGGCGCTGGTGCTCACGGTGGCCACCGGACTCGATTACGTCGGCCAGGCGGCGCGCGTGTGGTTCGCCGGATCTCCCCGTCACCGCAACGGATGAGCGATCCGCTCACCCCGCAGGTGCCCGCCGCCGAACTGGTGGCCGCGCTGGCCGAAGCCGGCCAGACCGTCGCCACCGCCGAATCATTGACCGCCGGCCTGCTCAGCGCCACCATCGCGGGCGTTCCCGGTGCCAGCGCGGTGCTGCGCGGCGGCCTGGTGGTCTACGCCACCGACCTCAAACACAGCCTGGCCGGAGTCGGCTCGGACGTGCTCGACACCGAAGGGCCGGTGGCCGCCAGCACCGCCGAACAGCTCGCCGTCGGCGCGCGCACCCGCTGCGGCGCCGACTGGGGTGTGGGCCTGACCGGCGTCGCCGGGCCGGACCGGCAGGGCGGATACCCGGTCGGCACAGTGTTCCTCGGACTGGCTGGTCCCGGGCATACCGAGGTGATGCGGTTGAAACTGTCCGGCGACCGGTGGAACATCAGACTCGGTGCGGCGCGGGCCGCGGTCGCCGAGCTGCTGCGATGTGTGCGGGCTCCGGCGGCGGCGGACTGATTCGCGGCGAGATCTCTCGCTCGGGAACCAACCGCACGCACCTGGACGTTGTGCCAGAAAGCGGCGCATGCGCGCCGACGCCTGGAGACAGGGAGTGAGGAGACCGAGATGACGCTGCTGCGAGAAGCGATCGGTGACAGTCTGCGGCGTGCGCGTCTCGCCCAGCAGCGAACTCTGCGGGAGGTGTCCACATCCGCACGGGTGAGCCTGGGCTACCTGTCGGAGGTCGAACGAGGCCGCAAAGAGGCCTCGAGCGAGCTGCTGGCCGCGATCTGCGAGGCCCTCGATGTTCCGTTGTCGCGAGTGCTGTGGGACGTGAGCACGATCATGGCCGGTGTGGACGATGTGCGTGAGCCCGCCGTCGCGGTGCCCGCGGGCCCGGGTGCGGCGCAGGCCCCGGCGGCCGCCGACGAGGCCGATGCCGCGCCCGCCGAGCCCGCCACCGCCACGATGTCGGTGGCCGGTGCCGAGGTGCGCCCGTACATCGATGGCGACACCAGGATCGTCATCCCCGCGCCGCGTTCGGACACCCTGGTTCTGGTGAGGAGCGCGTGAGCCGGAAATCGGCGGTGTGCCGTGGCAACGCTGCGGCCCACCGGCAAGAGCGGATAGATTCGTCATAGGCGGCGGAAGCGGACCGTGGCCGACCCTACTCGCGGGGTTGGCCCGGTCCAGGCGCCTCATGGTGGAGGATAGGCACATATCGGGTGCGTGACGGTCGCGCACTGGAGTCGCGCACAGCGGCGCAGCAGATGGAGGCGGGATCAATCGATGGCTAATCCGTTCGTCAAGGCCTGGAAATACATGATGGCCCTCTTCGACTCCAAGATCGAAGAGCACGCGGATCCGAAGGTCCAGATTCAGCAGGCTATCGAGGAAGCGCAGCGCCAGCACCAGGCCCTCTCGCAGCAGGCCGCGTCGGTCATCGGCAACCAGCGTCAGCTGGAGATGAAGCTGAACCGTCAGCTCGACGAGGTCGAGAAGCTCAACGCCAACGCCCGTCAGGCCGTCACCCTGGCCGATCAGGCGACCGCCGCGGGCGATACCGAGAAGGCGATCCAGTACACCAACGCGGCCGAGGCCTTCGCCGCGCAGCTGGTCACCGCCGAGCAGTCGGTGGAAGACCTGAAGGTGCTCCACGATCAGTCGTTGCAGGCCGCCGCGCAGGCCAAGAAGGCGGTCGAGCAGAACGCCATGCTGCTACAGCAGAAGGTCGCCGAGCGCACCAAGCTGCTCAGCCAGCTCGAGCAGGCCAAGATGCAGGAGCAGGTCAGCGCCTCGCTACAGCAGATGGACTCCACGCTGTCGGCCCCCGGCTCCACGCCGAGCCTGGACGCGGTGCGCGAGAAGATCGAACGCCGCTACGCGACCGCGCTCGGCTCGGCCGAACTCGCCCAGAACTCCGTGCAGGGCCGCATGCTCGAGGTGCAGCAGGCCAGCATCCAGATGGCCGGGCACAGCAAGCTCGAGCAGATCCGCGCCTCGATGCGCGGGGATGCGCTGCCCTCCGGTGGCGCCGCACCGGCGATCAACCCGGCGCAGGCGCAGGCCGATCCGGCGCAGCCGCAACCGCAGATGAACAAGGGCCAGACCGCCCAGCAGTAGCGGCGGGGAAGAATAATGGTGGCGAGCGTGCGGGCGTCCGGTAGACCGATCGGCGCCCGCACCCGCCCCGAATGCCGGCCGCCCGGCGGGGCGGTCGTAGTGGTGTCGGCGGAAGGATTGACATGAGCCGCAACGGTTCCCGCGGCCGCGTCGACGGCATGAACATCTTCGGATCACCGGCCTTCGGGACTGGGCAGGCCAATCTCCCCGACACCTTGCGCGATGTGGGCGAGCACGCACTCGTGGCGGTGCGCCGCTGGGCCGATCCGCGCGAACGCGAACTACGCAAACGCCGCCGCGCCCGCAGGCGCAGCATGCAACTCGGCACCGTCTCCGGTCTCACTACGGTGGGAACCGTTGGGCTGGTGATTCTTTCGGCTCCCGCCTGGGCAGTGGTGGTCGTCGGCGGTGGCGCCGTGGCCCTGGTCACGGGCACCGCGCTCAGCGCGCGCCGCTATCTGCGGCTGCGCGGAAAGCCGCTGCCCCAGGCGGCCTTCATCGCTCGTAAGGCGCCGGGAGTGCGTTCGGCGGCGCGCGCCCCGATCGTCGCACTGATACAAGCCGAGCGGGCCATGCACGATCTCGGGGCGCAGATCGCGCGATCGCGGCGGCTTCCGCCCGACGAACTCGATGACCTGCTCGACACCGCCCGCTCCGGCGCGGCCGCGCTGCACGCGCTGGCCGCCGATATCGTCGCCATGGAGCGCGCCGCGGCCACCGTCGGCCGCACGAACCCGCAGGCAGGCGCTTCGCTCACGGCCAACGTCGGCGCGGCGGTCCAGCGGCTGGAATCCGGTGTCGCCGAATACGAACAACTCGTCGCCGCCGCGGGCCGCGTGCTCGCGGTGCCCGACAGCGCCGTCGTCGCCTACCAGTTCAACGGCATCGTCGCCGAACTCCAGCACGCCGCCGACCGCCTCGACGGCTGGGCCCAGGCGCTCACCGAAATCGCCGACAAGCAGGCCCCGGCCCCGCTACCTCCGCACGGGCGGTGATCGTCACCGGAATGCGGTGGGGGCGCCGGGAGTGACTAACCCGGCGCCCCAGATCATCGCGATCTCCGACGCCCCGCTCACAGGGAGCGCGCGATGATTTCCTTCATGATCTCGTTGGTGCCCGCGTAGATCATCTGCACGCGGTTGTCGACCCACATGCGCGAGATCGGGTACTCGGTCATGTAGCCGTAGCCGCCGTGCAGCTGCAAGCATTCGCTGGCCACCGACATCGCGCGCTCGGTGGTCCACCACTTGGCCATCGCGACCGTCGGGATGTCGAGCTCGCCCGCGATGTGCTTGGCGATGCAGTCATCGGTGAACACCCGGGCGATATTGGCTTCGGTGGCGACCTCGGCCAGCTTGAACTTGGTGTTCTGGAAACCGAACACCGAGCGGCCGAACGCTTCACGCTCCTTGGTGTAGCGCAGGGTGTGCTCGAGCGCGACCTCCATGCCCGCCACCGAGCCGACGGCGATGATGAGCCGTTCCTGCGGCAGCTGCTGCATCAGCTGGATGAAGCCCTGGCCCTCCGCGGTGCCGAGCAGATTGCTCACCGGGATGCGCACGTCCTCGAAGAACAGCTCCGAGGTGTCCTGGCCCTTCTGGCCGATCTTGTCCAGCACCCGCCCGCGCCGGAAACCGGGACGGTCGGCCTCGACCAGCACCAGGCTGATGCCGGAGGCGCCCTGGCTGGTGTCGGTCTTGACCACCACGATGATCAGATCGGCCTGCGCGCCGTTGGTGATGAAGGTCTTCGACCCGTTGACGATGTACTCGTCGCCGTCGCGGATCGCCTTGGTCTTGACGTTCTGCAGGTCCGATCCGGTGCCCGGCTCGGTCATCGCGATCGCGCCGACGACCTCACCGCTGGCCATCTTCGGCAGCCAGTGCTTTTTCTGCTCCTCGGTGCCGTAGGCCAGCAGGTAGTGCGCCACGATGCCGTTGTGCAGGCTCTGCCCCCACGCGGTGTCCACGACGCGGGCCTGCTCCTCGATCAGCACGGCCTCGTGGGCGAAGGTGCCGCCGCCACCGCCGTATTCCTCCGGGATCGACAGGCACAACAGCCCGAGCTCACCGGCCTTGTTCCACAGGTCGCGGTCGACGTGGTGCTGCTCGATGTACTTGTCGACGTTGGGCGCGACCTCCTTCTCGAAGAAGGCCCGCGCGAGCTCGCGCAGCGCGTCGAGGTCCTCGTTCATCCAACACGACCGGTAGGTGGTCATCGGGTGTCCTCCCGTTGAGCGGCCCCGGGGACGGTATTCGTTACCGGGAATAACGGGTACAGTGTGTCCCACACCGGCCGGTGTGACAAGCCCCACCGTCTCGGGGACGGCCCCGAACTGCGATAGCGTGGCCCGACGTGGAACGACAGCGATGGACCGACACCGCAGAAACCCGACGTTCGGGTGCGGACTCCTCGGCGCGCGACGAACGGCGCGCCGCGATCGTCGACGCCGCCATCGCCGCGATCGCCGAACACGGCCCCGACGCGCTGACCGGGCAGATCGCCGACCGCGCCGGTCTCAATCGCACCCACTTCTATCGCCATTTCGCCAGTAAGGCGGAGCTGGATTGGGCGGTGGCCAAGCGTGCGCACCTGGATATCACCGAGCGGATCCGCGCGGCGCTCGTGGTCGACGGCACGCCGCTCGACGCCATCCGCGCCCCGATCGTGGCGCATGTCGGCTGGGCCGACGAACATCCCAACCTGTACCGGTTCCTGTTGGGGCGCAACTACTACCGGGGCAAGGACATGCCGCGCATCGGCGGCAGCGCGTTCGCCGCCGAGATCTCCGCGGCGGCGGTCCGATACATTCCGCGTTTCGACGCCGACCCGGTCGCCGCGGACCGGCTGGTCGTCGCCCTGCTCGGCCTCATCGACGCCACGGTGCAGTGGTGGCTGTCCTACCGCGACACCTCACGTGCGGAGCTGGTGGAACTGCTCACCACCCAGGCCTGGCTGCTGATCGACCACCATCTGCGGACCGTGGGCGTGGTCCTGGACCCGAATTCGCCGCTGGAGCGGAGCGCAACGCTCAGCGAGTGATCTCCAACGTCGAATGCACCGGGGTGACGCCGGTGGTCAGATCCAGGACCGGGCAGTGCGCCTCCACCGCCTGCTGGAGTTCGGCGTAACGCTCATCGGTCTCCGGGCCGCGCACCCGCACCTGGACCCGGACCTGCTGGAAACCCGGGCGCACCGATTCGTCCAGGCCGAAGAAGCCGCGGACATCCAGATCGCCTTCGGCCGTCAGCGACAGCTCGTCGACGGTGAGGCCGAGCCGCTGCGCCCAGAACCGGTAGGTCACCACCTGGCAGGACAGCAGTGCAGCCAGATACACCTCCACCGGATTGGCGGCCGTGTCGTCTCCGCCGAGCGTCGGCGGCTCATCGACCACCAGTGTGTGCGAGCGCGCGGTGATCGAGCTGGCGACCTGGCCCTGCGGAACCGCCGCCGCCCGGAACACCACCTGTGCGTTGCGGGAATCCTCGGCGACCGCGGTGGCGGTGGCGTCGGCGATGTCGTTGAGTGCGGTGGCCGTCCGCGCCGGGGAAGTAGTCATGACCGCGACGGTAAGGGCGTGCGGGCCCGCGGGCGAGGTTTGTGTTCGCGATGATTCTGACGGTCGATGCGCGGGCCGCCACGGCTAGGGGTGAACCCTGAACTTCACCCCGATATCGGCTCTCACCTGGTGATTTATCGGCTACCCGGTGTCATGCTCGGGGGGACGACGAATTGCTGGGAGGCACGAAATGCTGTGGAAGATCATTGGCGTGGTCGCCGTTGTCTGGATCGCACTGGCCGTCATCGGTGCGTTGATCAAGGGCCTGTTTCCGATCCTGATGATCAGCGCCGTGGTGTTCGGCCTCTACCTGCTGTACAAGGCGGTGTCGGGTTCGGACAACAACACCGTGAGCAAACTCTGACCCACCACGCGCCGAACGGGCCGTACGCCTTCCCGATACGGAAGACGCACGGCCCGTTGTCGTCTCGGGCTCGTGTTTGAATGGCGGGTATGGAGCAGCTACCGGAAGACTGGCAGCGCGGTTTGGTGATCGTCGCGCATCCCGACGACATCGAATACGGCGCCGCCGCGGCCGTCGCCCGCTGGACCGGCCAGGGCAAGGACATCCGCTACGTCCTGGCGACCTCGGGGGAGGCCGGGATCGCCGGGATGCCACCCGCCGATGCCGGGCCGCTGCGGGAAGGTGAGGAGATCGCCTCGGCCGCCGTGGTCGGCGTCAGCGAGGTCGAGTTCCTCGGTTACCCCGACGGACGGGTCGAGGAGAGCCTGGCCCTGCGGCGCGACCTGGCCGCCGCGATCCGGCGCCACCGCCCGGAGATGGTGGTGCTGTTCAACTTCGGCGACGTGTGGGCGCCCGGATACGTCAACAGCGCCGATCACCGCGCTGTCGGCCGGGCGGCGCTGGACGCGGTCTCGGATGCGGGCAACGAATGGATCTTCCGTGAACTGGCCGAGCTCGAGCCGTGGACGGCGCGCTGGGCTGCGGTGGCCGGGCCGAAGGTCACCCACGCCGTCGACGTCACCGACACCATCGGCAAGGCCGAGGCCTCGCTGGCCGAGCACCGACGCTACCTGGAGGCGCTGAGCGACGAACCGGTCGCCGACCAGGTGCGGGCCGTCCTTGACATGACCACCGGCCCCATCGAGGGTTTCCCGGCCGAACGCGCGGTGGGCTTCGAGCTGTTCCATTTCCGCGGCTGAGCCCGCCGTGCGCCGTCGGCGTCGATGAGCGGTGTGGCAGGCTGGGCGGATGCGAGTAGCCGTCGTCGCAGGCCCGGACCCGGGCCACGCGTTTCCCGCTATCGCGCTGTGCCTGCGCTTCGCCGCCGCCGGTGACGAGCCGGTGCTGTTCACCGGGCCGCGCTGGTTCGACGCCGCCCGCGCGGCCGGCATCGGTGTGCGCAGGCTCAAAGGGCTGGCGCCGCGCGAGATCGATGACGACCGCGACGCCGGGCAGCGGATCCATGAACGCGCCGCGCACATTTCGACCGAGATCCTGCCCGAACTCAGCGCGATGCTGCCGGAACTGGTGGTCTCCGATGTGCTGACCGCAGGCGGCGGGATGGCGGCCGAGCGGCTCGGCGTGCCGTGGGTGGAACTGTCGCCGCACCCGCTGTATCTGCCCTCGAAGGCCTTGCCGCCCATCGGTAGTGGGCTCGCACCCGGTACCGGGCTGCGTGGCCGGATCCGTGACGGGTTCTTGCGGACGATGACCGCCCGTGCCATCGAACAGGGACGCCGCCAGCGCGCACGCGCACGGGAAAGTGTCGGGCTGCCGGGGGAAGATCCCGGCCCGATCGCCCGGCTGATCGCGACCCTGCCCGCCCTGGAGGTGCCGCGACCCGATTGGCCGGAGATCGCGCATCTGATCGGGCCGCTGCTGTGGGAGCCGACCGACTCCGTGCTGGAACCCCCGCCGGGTGACGGTCCGCTGGTCATGGTGGCGCCGTCCACCGCGCACACCGGTGTGGCCGGGATGGTGGAGACGGTGCTGGCCGGGCTGGACGGCACCGGTGTGCGAGTCGCGGTCTCGATGCTGGACGAGCCGCCCGCGGACCTGCCGTCCTGGGCCACCGCGGGGCTCGGCCGCCAGGACGAACTGCTGCGGCACGCCTCGGTCGTCGTCGGTGGTGGCGGCCACGGGCTGCTCGCGAAATCGCTGACGGCCGGCGTGCCCGTGGTGACCGTGCCCGGCGGCGGCGACCAATGGGAGCTGGCCAATCGCGCCGCGCGCCAGGGAAGTTCGCTGCTGGTGCGTCCGCTGAGCGCGGACGCCGTCCGCGAGGCGGTGCTGCGTATCCTCGCCGAACCCGGTTTCGCCGCAGCCGCCGCCCAGGCCGCCGCTGGCGTGTCGGAGGTGACCGACCCGGTCGAGGTCTGCCACACGGTCCTAGCCACCGCCCGCTGACGCTGCCGCCCGACGCGGGTATCTTCGACACAGTGCGATTGACCGAATTCCAGGAGCTGTTGCACACCGAGTTCGGTGTGTCCCGCGGTGACGCCCTCCTCACCGACCACGTCATCCCCGCCCTCGGCGGCCGCACCGGCGCCGCCGCCATCGAAGCCGGCGTCGACCCCCGCGACGTCTGGCGCGCCCTCTGCGCCGAATTCGACGTCCCCCGCTCCCGCTGGTGAACGCCGCACCGGCAGGGTGGGATGCGCCGCTGCCGCCGGCCGTCGCGGCTCTCCTCGGTGATTCGCCGAGCTGGTCGGATGAGCACGAGGGGATGAGCGGCGGCGTCGTTTTCGCCGGCGGGTATTGGGTCAAGCGGGGCCCGGAGGCCATTGCGGAGTGCGAACGGCTGCGCTGGCTGGCCGGGCGCGGGATTTCCGTACCCGAAGTGGCGGCGTTCGACGAGGACGTGCTGGTGCTCGCGGATGTGGGGGTGTCGAGTCTGGCGCGGCGGGGTGGTCGGGTCGGGGCTGTGATGGGGGAGGCATTGCGGGTGTTGCATGAGGTGCCGACTGCTCAGTGCCCGTTCGACGGGCGGCTGGAGGTGATGCTGCCGCAGGCGCGCAGGCGGGTGCTGGAAGGGCTGGTCGATGCGGAGGATTTCGACGACGACAACCCGCTGACGCCCGAGCAGGTGCTGCGGCGGTTGGTCGACGAGCGGCCGGAGGACGAGGATCTGGTTGTCGCGCATGGTGATTTCACGCCGGCGAATGTGCTCGAGGGTGGCATCCTGATCGACGTCGGGGCGCTCGGGGTGGCCGATCGCTACCGTGATCTCGCGCTGGCCGCGCGGGATCTGCGCGAGGACTTCGGGGCGGGCGAGGTCAGGGAGTTCTTCGACGCCTACGGGCTGGGTGAGCCGGATCAGCGCAAGCTCGACTACTACCGGCTGCTCGACGAACTGTTCTGAGCCGGGCGGCTTTCGGGGCGGTCAGGACTTCTTGGCGTAGTGGCGCGCGGCCTTGGTGCGGTTGCCGCAGGTGGCCATGGAGTGCCAGCGGCGGGTGCCGTTCTTGGAGGTGTCGTAGAAGAACAGCACGCAGTCGGGGTGGGCGCACTGGCGGATGCGGTCGGGGGCGGTGGCCAGCAGGTTCAGCAGGTTGTCGGCGGCCAGCCAGCCCGGCAGCCAGGCCGGATCGGCGATTTCGGGGGTGTCGAGGGGGCCGGCGTCGGCGAGTGAGCGGCGGATCCGGCCGTGGTCGAGCACCTCGTTGAGCGCGTCGCGGCGGCCGTGGCGGACGGTGTCGTAGATGGCGGCGCGCGCGGCCCGCACAGCGTCCAAGGTCGCGGCGTCGGCGCGGGCGCGGCCGGTCAGTTCGGCAGTCTCCAGCCAGATCCGCAGCCCGGCCACATCGGTGAGCAGATCCTGCGGGCCGTCGCTCATCCACCGCGTGTTCAGCAGATCCAGGGCCAGGGGTTCACCGAGGTGAGGACGTGGATCGAGCATGCCTGAGGGTAACGGCTCCATGCCGCGAGGCGTGACAACCACCTCCTTCTAACCAGTTAAATCATTTTAGACGGTTGACAGATGTGTAGCCGTATCTCTACGTTCTAACCAGTCAAACAAACTATGACGGTTTGACAATCCCGAGGAGGAACCATGACCACACCCCAGCTCGCCACCGGCCACGTCGGTCTCAACGTCACCGACCTGACCCGATCGGTCGACTTCTACTGCCGCGCGCTCGGCTTCCAGCAACTGGTGGCCAGCACCGATGACAACCGGAAATGGGCCTTCCTCGGCGCCGACGGCGCACTGGTGCTGACCCTGTGGCAGCAGAGCGACGGCGTGTTCACCACCTCGAGCCCGGGACTGCACCACCTCTCCTTCCAGGTCGACACCCTCGAGCAGGTGCGGTCGGTCGAGGCGACCCTGCGTGAGCTCTCGGTGGAATTCGCCTACGACGGTGTGGTGGCGCACGGCGAAGGAGCGTCCTCCGGCGGGATCTTCTTCGCCGACCCGGACGGCATCCGGCTCGAGGTCTACGCCCCCAGTGGCGCCGAATCCGCACCCGCCCCCAGCGGCGCCGCACCCACCTGCGGATTCTTCTGATCCACGGCCGCCGACGGTCCGGGCAGTGAGGTAGACACACATGACTACGCCCTTCCATGCCGGCGAGCGCATGGTGCAACAGCGGATGGGTCAGGCCGATATCGCCGGCCGGGTCGGCCGGATGATCCGCCGCGACATCCCCGCGGTCGCCGCGGATTTCCTGGCCGAACAGTCGATGGTGGTGCTCGGCGCCGCCGACACCTACGGCCGGATGTGGGCGAGTCAGCTGTCCGGGCCGCCGGGGTTCCTGCGGGCGGCCGGGGCGGACACCGTGCTGGTCGACGCGCGACCCGCGCCCGGCGACCCGCTGCACGAGGCGAGCGCGCATGAGATCGGTGTCGGCATGATCGCGCTGCAACCCCAGCGACGCAGGCGCATGCGCGTCAACGGCACCGCGACACCCGAGGACGACGGCCTGCGCATCGTCACCGACCAGGTGTATTCGAACTGCCCGAAATACATCTCGCGCAGAGAGATTCGCTCCTACGACCCGACGGTGCGGGCCGAGCCGCGCCGGAGCGTCGCGCTGGATGAGCGGCAATGCGCCGCCATCACCGCCGCCGATACGTTCTTCCTTGCCACCGCCGACACCGACGGCCATGCCGATGCCTCCCATCGCGGCGGCAATCCCGGATTTCTCGAAGTGCTCGCACCCGATCGGCTGCGCTGGCCGGACTATCGCGGCAACTCGATGTTCATGACCCTGGGCAATATCGCGGTGAACCCCCGCTGCGGCATTCTCATCCCGGACTGGGCTACCGGCGGCAGCCTCCAGCTCACCGGCACCGCGGAATTGGTATGGGAGGAAACCGCATTCACTGCCGGCGCCCAGTGCTCGATCGAATTCACCGTCACCGAGGTCGTCGACACCTCGGCGACGGGCCCGCTGCGCTGGGGGCCCGCCGAACTCTCACCCGTCAATCCCTGATCCGACTCCACGAAAGGAATGGTCCATGCGACCCCCACTGCCCCCGTTCGACCGCAGCACCGCCGAGGCCAAGGTGCGCGCCGCCGAGGACGCCTGGAACACCCGCGACCCCGAGCGGGTCGCCGCTGCCTACACGCCGGATTCGGTCTGGCGTAACCGTGACGAACACTTCACCGGGCGCGCGGCCATCGTCGAGTTCCTGACCCGCAAATGGGCGAAGGAGAATGGGTACGCGCTGCGCAAAGAACTGTGGGCGTTCGACGGCAATCGCATCGCCGTGCGATTCCAGTACGAATGGCACGACGAAGACCACCGGTGGTGGCGCAGCTACGGCAACGAGCAGTGGGAATTCGCCGGCGACGGGCTGATGGCGCGCCGTGAGGCGAGCATCAACGATGTCCGCATCGACGCCGGCGAGCGGCGCATCTTCGGGCCGCGCCCGGCGGGGGACCGGACACCACTGCCGCAGTGGTGACCACCTTCGGGCGCGTCGCTTGACTCGAACATCTGTTCGGCTAACCTTGTCGCCAGAACTTGTCGGTGCCGCCCTCTAATGTGGGCGCCAACCACAGAACGAGACTCACCCGTCGAAAAGGGGATCAGGACATGGCACCACAGGCGTACGACCGCGACAAGGCGCTCGAGCTCGCCCTGGCTCAGGTGGAGAAGAGCTTCGGCAAGGGCGCGGTGATGCGGCTCGGCGAGGAGGCCCGCCAGCCCGTGTCGGTGATCCCGACCGGCTCGATCGCGCTGGATGTGGCCTTGGGCATCGGTGGTCTGCCGCGCGGGCGCGTGGTGGAGATCTACGGCCCGGAATCCTCGGGTAAGACCACCGTCGCCCTGCACGCGGTGGCCAATGCCCAGGCCGCAGGCGGCGTCGCGGCGTTCATCGACGCCGAGCACGCGCTCGACCCGGACTATGCCCGCAAGCTCGGTGTCGATACCGACGCGCTGCTGGTCTCCCAGCCCGACACCGGTGAGCAGGCGCTGGAGATCGCCGACATGCTGGTGCGCTCCGGTGCCATCGACATCATCGTCATCGACTCGGTGGCCGCCCTGGTGCCGCGCGCGGAGATCGAGGGCGAAATGGGCGACAGCCACGTCGGCCTGCAGGCCCGCCTGATGAGCCAGGCGCTGCGCAAGATGACCAGCGCGCTCAACAACTCCGGTACCACCGCCATCTTCATCAACCAGCTGCGCGAGAAGATCGGCGTCATGTTCGGCTCGCCGGAGACCACGACCGGTGGTAAGGCGTTGAAGTTCTACGCGTCGGTGCGCCTGGACGTGCGGCGCATCGAGACCCTCAAGGACGGCAGCGACGCGGTCGGCAACCGCACCCGGGTCAAGGTCGTCAAGAACAAGGTCTCGCCGCCGTTCAAGCAGGCCGAGTTCGACATCCTGTACGGCCACGGCATCTCCAAGGAGGGCTCGCTCATCGATATGGGCGTCGAACAGGGCTTCATCCGCAAGTCCGGCTCCTGGTACACCTACGAGGGCGACCAGCTGGGGCAGGGCAAGGAGAACGCCCGCAAGTTCTTGCTGGACAACACCGACGTCCGCGACGAGATCGAGAAGAAGATCAAGGAGAAGCTCGGCATCGGCGCCGACGTGACGGCGAGCGAAGAGGTCCCCGCCGATTTCTGATCCGCGGCCACCCCGGCGCCCCGCACCCGGCGAGGTAGCGGAGGCGGCGCCCGCTGATCCGGTCGCAGCGATGCGGCAGCAGCTGGCCCGCCTCGGCGTCGAGGTCACCAGTACCACCGGCTTCCGGCCCGACGGTCAGGAGCCGGCCCCGGTTCGCCCGGCCGATGGTGGTTCGGCCGAGGCGAACACAGCGGGTACTCGGTCGGACGCGTCCGATCCGCAGCGGACACGTCCGGCCGAGTTCTCCGGGACTCGTCGTCGGCGATCGAGCAACGATCGCGACGGCGACGACACCGGAAGAGGCGTTCTTCGGGCGAACAGCAAACGCCGCCGGCGGAGCGCTGAAAGCCCCCGGTTCGCCTCCGATGACTACTCGCCGGCTCAGAACCGATCGTGGGATGAGCCCGGCGCGGATGCCGACCAGGGTGTGCCGGGCGACCGGCGGCACCCATCCGACAGCGATAGGCCTTGGGCAACATCTGGTAACGACTCGCAGCAGCGATCCGCGCCGAAGCGAAAGCGTTCCGCCAGGGGCACTCGTGCCGGGTCGCGCGTCGACGGCGGATCCGGGTCGGCGGGAGCCGAGCCCGGTGGCGGCACCCTCGAGCAGGCGAAGGACGCGTGCCTGCGGCTGCTCGCCGTCCGCGCCCGCAGCCGCGCCGAACTCGCACAACGTTTGGCCGCCAAGGGATATACGGCCGAGGTGAGCGAGCAGGCTCTCGACCGGCTCGCCGAGGTCGGGCTCATCGACGATGCCGCCTTCGCCCAGCAGTGGGTGCAGTCCAGGCACACCTATTCCGGCAAGGGTCGCCAAGCCCTTGCTCAGGAACTGCGCCGCAAAGGTGTATCCAAGGACGACGCCGACTCTGCCCTCGCTGCCGTCACCACCGACGACGAACACGAGCGCGCCACCGAACTGGTCCGCCGCAAACTGCGTTCCCTGCCCGCGAACCTCGACCGCGACAAGACGATCCGCCGCCTCGTCGGCATGCTCGCCCGCCGCGGCTACAGTTCCTCCACGGCCTACGCCGTCGTCAAAGCCGAACTCGACGCCGCTGGTGCAGAGCATGCCCTGGACGACACCGACGCGGCGCCGCAGTAGTGCTCGTACGGGCCCGCCTCAACTGCCACGCCGAACCGCGACGTTCAGACACCGCCACTGAAACCGCCGCCGAGGTTGCCGCCGATGCTGCTACCTCCTCGGCCGCCGGAGTACCTGCCTGCGGAATAGGGGAGAAAGTGCCCGAAGGACGAGGAGGGAAGCCATTCATGGCCTTTGCCGAGCGGGCCAGGCACCCGTACCAGCTGCAGCAGGTTTCCGACATGAAGCGGATCCTCGCCCAGATAGTCGGCGATCTCCTCGACGCTCATCTCCTCGTCTCGGTACAGCACAGCCACCGCTTCCCGCATCTGTTCCCACGCGTGCGGCCGCGTCTCCGGCTCACGGGCCCGCTCCAGCTCGGCGTCGATCTGTTCGGACCGGGCGTAGAAGGACTGGCCGTGACGGCGGAAATAGTCTTGCTCGAATTCATGCCGCGCCGCCAACCGAGCCGAACGCTGTCTGTCTTCCGACCACGTATAGCGTCGGGGGATCAGCAGCATGGCACAGCGTTTCCCGAGCGCCCAGGTCGCCGGATGCAGCCGCATCGGGCCCGGGTGCCAAGCCAGGAATTCCTCCTGTGCGCGCGACCGGCCCTGCTCCTCCGCGGCGTGAAACGCTGCCCATAACTCGTTGCGCGCCCTGGTGAGCCGGGCGATCGCCGCGGTATCGGGTTCAGTCCGCAGCGGTGGCGTCCGTGATTCCTTGCGGGCCAAGGCGTAACACCGTCGAGCTTCTTCGCGACCGGTCATCACCTGCTCCTCAATGTCGGAAGTTCGCCGATGGAATACCCACCGCCGATGCCCGTGAACAAGGATGGAAACGACAACGGCGCGCAGATCGCCGATTCAGCGATCTGCGCGCCGAAAGACGCTACGGCTACGGGGCTTTGGTGATATCCACCCCGGGCGCACCATCGGTGACGATGGAATCGGCGGCCACCACCGCACCGCCACCCTTGCGGCGGCCGGCGCGCAGACGCCGCTCCAGCCAGGTCGCGACCTGCGACAGCGTCATGTTCAGCACGATCATGATGATCGCGACCACGATCAACGCCGGAATGGTGTTGGAATCGGCGGCACCCAGCTGCAAGCCGTTGCGGACCACCTCTTCGTAGGTGATGACATAACCCAGCGCGGAGTCCTTCAACGCCACGACCATCTGCGAGATCAGCGCGGGCAGCATGGCGGTGATGGCCTGCGGCAGCAGGATCAACCGCATCAACTGGCCCTTGCGCATACCCAGCGCGGCCGCGGCCTCGGTCTGCCCCTTGGGCAGCGAGCGGATACCCGCGCGCACGATCTCGGCGATGACCGACCCGTTGTAGATGGTCAGCGCCGTGACCACCGCACCGAGCGCCAGATACTCGGACTCGAAGACGTTGTACTCGGAGTAGAGCGCGAACAGGAAGATCATCAGGATCAGCACCGGAATCGCGCGAGCGATCTCGACGACCGCACCGGCCACCCATCGCACCGGGCGATGATCGGAGAGCCGGGCGATGCCGAAGATCATGCCGAGCACCATCGCGAAGACGATCGACAGCACCGCGGCCACGATGGTGCCGCGCAGACCGGGCAGCAGATACGTCGTCCAGACGTCGGCTTCCAGGAACGGCTTCCACTTCTCGGCGTCGAACTGGCCCTGACTGTCGAAGCCGCGGTAGACGAACCACGCCGCCAGCAGCACCACGGCGAGCACGATCACCGAATAGATCATGTTGCGCACCCGTGCGGCGGGGCCGGGTGCGTCGAAGAGAACCGACGGTTCCCGCCTCATCGGGCCACCTCGAATCGTTTGGCGATGTAACCGAACAGCAGACCCGTCGGCAGCGTCAGGACCACGAAGCCGAGCGCGAAGATCGCACCGATCGACAGCAGTGCCGCCTCGGTGTCGAGCATCTTAGCCATCAGGAACGAGGCCTCGGCCACACCGATGGCGGAGGCGACGGTGGAGTTCTTGGTCAACGCGATCAGCACACTGCCCAGCGGCGCGATCACCGAGCGGAACGCCTGCGGCAACACGATCAGCCGCAGGTTCTGCAGGAAACCCAAGCCGAGCGAGCGCCCGGCCTCGGACTGGCCCAGCGGCACGGTGTTGATGCCCGCGCGCAGCGACTCGCAGACGAACGCCGCGGTGTAGACGCTCAGGCCGACGACCGCCCACCGGAAGTTGTTCTCGGCCAGCGAATTCGGCCCGTCGGCGGCAAGTTTGACGCGCAGCGTCGAATACAGGCCGAGCGAGCAGAACACCAGGATCAGCGTCAGCGGGGTGTTGCGGAAAACGGTGACGTAGACGGTGCCGACCCAGCGCGCCACCGGGACCGGCGAGACCCGCATGGCGGCCACGATGGTGCCGAGCACCAGCGCGCCGATCGCGGACAGCACGGTCAGCTTGATGGTGACCCAGAACGCGTCGAGCAGTTGGTCATCGTACTCAGAGATCAAATCGAACACGGTGGGTGCGCGCCTCCGATCATGAAGTGAGGGCAGGGCCGGCGATCGGATGACCGCGCGGTGGGCGCATCACCGGCGCCCACCGCGATCGATCATCGGATCAGTACCGGTCCACCTGCGGAGCCGGCGGAGTCTGGTAGTTCGCGGCGCGCCCGACCGAATCCTGGAAGGCCTTGTCCCAGGCGCCTTCGGTGATCATCGCCTCGATGGCGTCGTTGATCTTGTCGCGGCTTTCCTGATCGCCCTTCTTCAGGCCGATGCCGTAGTTCTCGGTGGTGAACGGCTTGCCGACCAGCTTGTAGCGGCCCGGGGTCTGCGCGGCGTAACCGGCGAGGATGATGTCGTCAGTGGTCATCGCGTCGACCGCGCCGCTGTTGAGACCCTCGAGGCACAGCGAGTAGGTGTCGTAGGTCTGCAACTGGGTGTCGGGGAAGTTCTTCTCGATGTTCTGGGCCGGGGTGGAACCCTTGACCGAGCAGACCGTCTTGCCCGCGATGGTCTCCGGGCCGGTGATGTCGGTGTTGTCGGCGTTCACCAGCAGGCTCTGACCCGCCACGTAGTACGGCCCGGCGAAATCGACCTTCTCCTTGCGCTGGTCGGTGATCGAGTAGGTGGCGACGATGAAGTCCACCTGGCCGTTCTCGATCAGCGTTTCGCGCTGCGCCGACGGAGCTTCCTTGAAGGTGATGCCGTCGGGCTGCACGCCGAGCTTGGCCGCGACGAAGCGGGCCACCTCGACATCGAAGCCGCTGTAGGTGCCGTCGGTGTTGCGCTGACCCAGACCCGGCTGGTCGAACTTGATGCCGATGGTCAGCTTGCCTTCCTTGGCATGGTCGAGAGCGGTCTTGTCGTCTCCGCTGCCGCAGCCCGCGGTGGTGGCGGCGGTCAGGGCCAGGGCGATGGCCCCGACTCCGAGACGGAGCGCACGGTTGATCCTCATCGATTTCCTTCTTCCCTCATTCTGGTTTTCGATGGCCGTGGTCGGTGGGCGGTGCAGCTCGGCGAAATCAGTGGCTGAGAATCTTGCCGAGGAAGTCCTTGGCCCGTTCGGACTTCGGTGTGGTGAAGAACGTTTCCGGCGTGGCGTCTTCGACCACCTGACCGTCGGCCATGAACAGCACCCGGTTGCCCGCCTTGCGCGCGAAGCCCATCTCATGGGTGACCACCAGCATGGTCATGCCTTCTTTGGCGAGCGACACCATGACGTCGAGGACCTCGTTGACCATCTCGGGGTCGAGTGCGGAGGTCGGCTCGTCGAACAGCATCACCTTCGGGTTCATCGCCAGTGCGCGCGCGATGGCCACGCGCTGCTGCTGGCCGCCGGAGAGCTGGGCCGGGTACTTGTCGGCCTGGTTGGCGATGCCGACGCGTTCCAGCAGTCCCATCGCCCTGGTGCGGGCTTCGTCCTTCTTCAGTTTGCGCACCTTGATCGGCGCGAGCATGACGTTCTCCAGGATCGTCTTGTGCGCGAACAGGTTGAACGACTGGAAGACCATGCCGACGTCGGCGCGCAGCGCGGCCAGCCCGCGACCCTCGGCGGGCAGCGGGATCCCGTCGATGCTGATGTCGCCGGTGTCGATCGGCTCGAGCCGATTGATGGTGCGGCACAGCGTCGATTTGCCGGACCCCGAGGGGCCGAGCACGATCACGACCTGCCCTTTGGGCACCTCGAGGTTGATATCACGCAACACGTGCAGAGCACCGAAGTGCTTGTTGACGTTGCGCATCGAGATCATCGGTGGCGCGGTGGCGTCCCCGCTGTCGGCGGCCCCGGTCGTTCCGGGCGCGTCGGTGGCGTCGGTCATGGTCCATGACCTTAAGCGGAAATCCGGGATTTGCCCGGCTTTCCGTGACACACCGAGTCGCCACGCCGAATCGACATGTCGCCGTAACCTGGCGGTCAGCCGGTGCGGTCATCGCGCGCACCCCGGACCGCAGGACTCGGCGCGCGGCCGGTGACCTGCGGCACGGTGGCCGGGTGGGGCCGATGCGGCGGTAACTCGTCGCGGCCCAGCCCGTACCCTGGACGGGTGGATTCGATCGGACAGGCAGTAGCGCATCCCGCCCTGGTCCCGGCGCAGACGGACGCACGCAGTTACGAGGTCCGCACCTTCGGCTGCCAGATGAACGTGCACGATTCCGAGCGCTTGTCCGGCCTGCTCGAGGATGCTGGTTATGTAAAAGCGGCCGCGGGTGAGACGGCCGACCTGGTGGTGTTCAACACCTGCGCGGTGCGCGAGAACGCCGACAACAAGCTCTACGGCACTCTCGGCCATCTGGCGCCGATCAAGGCCGGGCGTCCGGGCATGCAGATCGCCGTCGGCGGCTGCCTGGCCCAGAAGGACCGCGACACCGTGGTGCGCAAGGCGCCCTGGGTGGATGTGGTGTTCGGCACACACAACATCGGCTCGCTGCCGGTGCTGCTGGAACGCGCCCGGCACAACGACGAGGCCCAGGTGGAGATCCTCGAATCGCTCGAGGCGTTTCCGTCGACGCTGCCCGCCAAGCGGGAATCGGCCTACGCGGGCTGGGTGTCGATCTCGGTCGGTTGCAACAACACCTGCACCTTCTGCATCGTGCCCTCGCTGCGCGGCAAAGAGGTCGACCGCCGACCCGGTGACGTGCTCGCCGAAGTGCAGGCGCTGGTCGATCAGGGTGTGCTCGAGGTGACGCTGCTCGGCCAGAACGTCAACTCCTACGGTGCCTCGTTCGCCGACCCGGAGCAGCCGCGCGATCGTGGCGCGTTCGCCAAACTGCTGCGCGCCTGCGGCGGCATCGAGGGCTTGGAGCGGGTGCGGTTCACCTCGCCGCATCCGGCCGAGTTCACCGACGACGTCATCGAGGCGATGGCGCAGACCCCGAACGTCTGCCCGCAGCTGCACATGCCGCTGCAATCCGGTTCGGACCGGGTGCTCAAGGCGATGCGCCGCTCCTACCGCCAGGCCCGCTTCCTCGGCATCATCGAGAAGGTCCGGGCCGCGATGCCGCACGCCGCCATCACCACCGACATCATCGTCGGCTTCCCCGGCGAGACCGAGGAAGATTTCGAACAGACCCTCGAGGTGGTCCGGCAGGCGCGGTTCACCAGCGCGTTCACCTTCCAGTACTCCAAGCGGCCCGGCACCCCGGCCGCCGATATGCCCGATCAGCTGCCCAAGCAGGTCGTACAGGAACGCTACGACCGGCTGATCGCCCTGCAGGAAGAGATCTCGCTCGAGGCCAACCGTGCGCTGATCGGCACCGAAGTGGAGTTGCTGGTCGCCGAGGGCGCGGGCAAGAAGAACGCGGCGACCGCGCGGATGAGCGGACGGGCCCGCGACGGCCGGCTGGTGCATTTCCGGCCCGAATCCGCCGATCCGATCCGCCCCGGCGACATCGTCACCGTCGACATCACCGGCGCGGCACCGCACCACCTGATCGCCGACGCCCCCCTGCGCACCCACCGCCGCACCCGGGCGGGCGACGCCCACGAACGCGGTACCACCCCCAAGACCGAACCCATCGGCGTCGGCCTCGGCCTGCCGCGGATCGGCGCCCCCGCCCCGGAACCGGTCGCGGCCGCAGGCTGCGCCACCGGATGCGGGACATGAGCCAGGACCCTCGCGATCCCGGCGACGCGGACCGTTCCGGCGAGACCGGGAACGGCCCGGATAACAGCCCGCCCAGCGGGGACCAGGCCGGTCCGCGCGACGACGACTCGACAAGAGCGCGCGGCGACGATTCGACCGGAGCGCGCGGCGACGATTCGACCGGAGCGCGTGGCGACGACTCGACCGGAGCGCGCGGCGACGGTGCCGGGGCGGCTGCGCCCAGCGAGTCAGCAAGGTCGGTCGACAACGATGCCAGTGCCCCTGGTGCATCCGCCAGCGTCTCGTCCCGATCCGCCTCCGAACGGCCCGGCGACGGCGCCGCCGAACCGACCCCCGAACCCGAAGACGCAGCCGAAGGAAACGAGGATCCCGTGAGCTCGGTCGAGCAGACTGACGAATTCGAACAGTTCCGCGACGATCTCGACGCCGTCGAGCGCCGGATCGCCGGCGAGATCGATCCGGGTGTGCGCGCCATGGTGGTGGCCGGTGCCGTGTTCGCCCTGCTGGTATCGCTGGTGCTCTCGCATGCGGGCGCGGCGCGCGGGTTCGATGTGTTGCTCGGCTCGGATGTCGCCTCGACCGAGCACATCGGTCTGCCTTCGCGCATCTTCGTCTGGTTCGTGGTGGTGTTCGGCATCGGGTTCTCGCTGCTGGCGCTGATGACCCGGCGCTGGGTGCTGGCCTGGATCGCGGTGGCCGGCTCGGCGATCGCCAGCGCGTTCGGCGTGTTCTCGATCTGGCACCGGCAGACCCCGGGCCTCAACAACTACATCGGTGCCGGTCCGGGTATCGGCCTGGTGATCGGCACTATCGCCGCGGTGGTGCTGACCTTCCACTGGGTCCGCGTGGTCTGGAGCCGCACGGCCTTGCAGTTGGCCGCCGAGGAACAGCGCCGTATCGCGGCCGCCGCCGAGGAGGAGCGGGAGCGGCGCCGGTTGCAGGGCGACGACTCCTGAGATCGGCTCAGCGTCAAGCGGCCATGCGGGTTTGATCGGCGCCGCCGGCCTCTGCGACGCCATCGCAGCTCCGCTCGATTCGCCCTTCACCGTCAGATTGGAAACGCCGGTGTCACCCGGCGCCCCTCAACGAGAAGGCGCACCCGGAACTTTGCCCGGGTGCGCCTTGTCCTAGCTCTCGCCGTCAGCGGTTGCTGACCGCGCCCTCGGCCGCTTCGGCCCATTCCCGCCACTGTTTGGCCTGCTCGAGTGCCTTCTCGGCATCTCGGGTCTTCCCTGCTGCCGTCGCCTTGGCGGCCTGCTCCTCGAACTGTGCGACGCGTTCGCGGAACTGCGCGGCCCGCGCCATGGCCTCGGGATCGGTGCGCCGCCACTGCGCGTCGGCGGCCTCACGTACGCGCTTCTCGATGGCGCGCAGCTTGCCCTCCAGCTCCTGCATCCGCTCACGCGGCACCTTGCCGATGGCGTCCCATTTGTCCTGCAGTTCGCGTAGCGCGGCGCGGGCGTTGTCGAGCCCGTGTGCGGGATCGATATGGGCGTAGGCGGCGAGCAGCTCTTCCTTGGCGGCGGCGTTCTGCTCGAATTCCGCGTCCCGTTCGGAGGCGGCGGCATTGCGGGCGGCGAAGAACACGTCCTGGGCGCTCTTGAACCGGCGCCACAGCGCTTCATCGGCCTCGCGTGGCGCGCGGCCCGCGGCCTTCCATTCGGCCAGCAGATCCCGGAACACCGCGGCGGTGCCTGCCCAATCGGTGGACCCGGACAGCTCCTCGGCTCGTGCGCAGAGCTCTTCCTTGCGGGTTTTGGCGGCGGCGCGTTCGCGGTCGAGTTCGGCGAAGTGGGCGCCGCGACGGCGATTGAACGCCTCCCGAGCCTTCGAGTACCGCTTCCAGAGCGCGTCGTCGACCTTGCGATCCACCCCGCGGATGGACTTCCACTCCTCGAGGATTTCGCGCAGCCGATCACCTGCCGCCTTCCACTGGGTGGATTCGGCGGCGATGCGCTCGGCCTCGGCGGCGAGCGCCTCCTTGCGCTCGGTGTGCTCGTGGCGGGCGCGCTCCTTTTCCTCCTTGGCGTGCGCGGCCGCTTCCTCGGAGTGTTCGGCGATGGCCTGCAACCGGCGCGCCAGCCCGTCGATATCGCCGATGACGGCGGCCGTCGGCAACGATTCGGCGATCGCCAACGCCGCGGCCTTCGTCTTGCGGGCATCGGCGCCCGCGGCCAGCCGGGCTTCCAGCAGCGCGACCTCGGTGGCCAGATCATCGAAGCGGCGGCCGAAGTGCGCAAGCCCTTCGGCGGCGTCGCCTGCCTGCCAGGATCCGACGACGCGTTCGCCGTCGGCGGTCTTGACCCAGGCGGTGCCGTCTTCGTCGACGCGGCCCCATTCGCTGGGATCGGTCACCGTGGGGACGATGACGGGGTGCGGGTGCTCATGCGACGCGCCGGGCGCCGGTTTGACCGCGTGCGGTTTGGGGTGGGGAGAGCCGCCGGGTTTCGGCATTCCGGACGGTCGCGGGGTGGTGCCGGGGCCGGGTTTCGCGGTTCCGTTGCTGTCGGTCATTGCTCCTCGTCCCTGCCGCGCGTCACGGCTGCCTGGTTACGCCCTAGCTCATCCCATTGAACCCGGTCCGAGCCCTGGAAACCACATCGATCGAGCACGCACCGCGGTGTGGCGCCACGGACCCCGACCCGCGATGACCTGGGTTGGAGTACCTCGAACACTAGCAATTGCAGCCCGGTTTCCGGCAGAGACACTCGAACCCATGGTGGCGCACGAGGACTGGCAGGGCGCTGGGCCGCAGGGGCGGGCGACTACCGTTGACGGCGTGTTCTGTCTTGCGGCCCTGGTTCCCTCGCCGCCGATCCTGGTTCCCGAGCTCTGTGGTGGTCTCGGCGCGGGTGCGGCGGTCGACGAGGTGCGCGCGGCGGCGCTGGCCGCCGCGGCCGAGCTGGCGGCGGTGGCCTCGCGCTGGACGGTGGTCGGTGTGGGCTCCGGTGACCGGGTGGCCGGGCCGGACACGGTCGGCACGTTCCGTGGTTTCGGCGTCGACCTCGCCGTCGGCCTCGGCGGTGCCGCACCGTCAGGTGAGAGCGCCGACCCGGATCTGCCGTTGCCGGTGCTCATCGGGGCCTGGCTGCGGGAACAGGCCGCGCCGCGCGCGCTCGCCCAGGCCCGGATCGTCGATGCCGGCACCCCCGCGGGTCAGTGCGCGGAACTCGGCGCGAAACTGCGCGCGGAACTGGACGCCGACTCGCAGCCGCAGGGTGTGCTGGTGGTCGCCGACGGAGCCAGCACGCTGTCCACTTCGGCGCCCGGGTACTTCGATCCGCGCGCCGCTGACCGCCAGGCCGCGCTGGAGAAGGCCCTGAGCGCGGGCGATCGTGACGGGCTGCTCGCCCTGGATCCGCTCGCCTGCGCCGAGGTCGGCATGCGCGGCCGGGCCGCCTTTCAGGTGCTGGCCGGGCTCTTCGCCGCCGATCCGGCCGCGCCTGCGGTGGACACCCGCTACCAGGACGCACCTTTCGGCGTCGGCTACCAGGTGAGCATGTGGCGCCCGGACAGCGGAGCCGATCAGCGGTGACGCCATCGCCCACTCCGATCGCCGTGGTCGGCCCGACCGCCACCGGCAAATCCGATCTCGCGCTCGAGCTGGCCGAACGCCTCGACGGCGAGATCGTCAATATCGACGCGATGCAGCTGTATCGCGGCATGGACATCGGCACCGCCAAAGTGCCGCCGGAGCAGCGCCGCGGCATTGCGCACCATCAGCTCGACGTACTCGAGGTGACCGACACCGCGACCGTGGCCGCCTATCAGGCCGCCGCGTCCGCCGATGTCGAGGCGATCATGGCCCGCGGGCACACGCCGGTCATCGTCGGTGGTTCGATGATGTATGTGCAGGCGCTGCTGGACCAGTGGGACTTCCCCGCGACCGATCCGCAGGTAAGGGCCAGGTGGGAGGCACTGCTCGCCGAACGCGGCGTCGCAGCCGTGCACGAGGCGTTGCGCGCCGCCGACCCGGCCGCCGCGGCGACCATCCTGCCGACCGACGGCAGGCGGATGGTGCGCGCGCTCGAGGTCGTCGAACTCACCGGAAAGCCGTTCGCGGCGTCGGCCCCGGTGATCGGGCGTCCGCGCTGGGGCACGGTCATCATCGGCGTGGACCGGGAGACCGCCGAACTCGACGAGCGCATCGCCCGCCGCACCGACCTGATGTTCGATACCGGCCTGGTCGAGGAGGTGCGCGGGCTGGTCGAGCGGGGGCTGCGCGACGGTCAGACCGCCCGCCGCGCCATCGGTTATGCCCAGGTGCTGGCCTATCTGGACGGTGAATACGACCTCGCCCACGCCAAGGAACGGACCTTCATCGGCACCCGCCGCTACGTCCGTCGGCAGCGCTCCTGGTTTCGGCGCGATCAGCGGGTGCGCTGGGCCGACGGCGCCGATCC
This sequence comes from Nocardia cyriacigeorgica, assembly GCF_005863245.1. Classification (GTDB taxonomy): domain Bacteria; phylum Actinomycetota; class Actinomycetes; order Mycobacteriales; family Mycobacteriaceae; genus Nocardia; species Nocardia cyriacigeorgica_C. The sequence continues at coordinate 463,643 of NZ_VBUT01000003.1, forward strand.
GGACCTGGTCGCTACAGTCGCGTCGCTGCTCGCCACCGCCGAACCCGATGCGGCGACCGCCCAGACGAGCACCGGCGCGACCGACGTGGGCATTGCCACGACCGAGGCGAGCACGCCCAGCACCGGGCCGGCCACGACCGACGCCAGCGCCGCCACGAATCAGCCGAGCACCGGCATCGACTCCGAGGAGCGGACCCCGCAGTGACCCGACGCGTCAGTACCCGCAATGCCTCCGTGCAGGTGTGGCAGGCCTACCTGAACAATCGCACCAAGCGTCATCGTGACCGCCGGTTCCTGGTGCAGGGCGTGCGCCCGATCACCCAGGCCGTCGCCAACGACTGGCCGCTGGAGACGCTGCTGTACCGGCTCGGCGGGCCGGAGCTGTCGAGCTGGGCGCGCGAGCTGCTGGCGACCAGCGAGGTGCCGCAGGTGGGCCTGGTGCCGGAGCTGATGGCCGATCTGGGGGAGAAGTCCGGCGGTGTGCCGGAGGTCGTGGCCGTGGCCGAACAACGCATCCTCGAACTGGACACCTTCGAACCGGGCGAACCCGGAGACGCGCCGGTGGTCGTGGTGTTCGACCGGCCCAATTCGCCCGGAAACCTCGGGACGCTGATCCGCTCGGCCGACGCGTTCGGCGCGGACGCGGTGATCGTCACCGGTCACGGCGCCGACCAGTACGACCCGCAGGCCGTGCGGGCCTCGACCGGCTCACTGTTCGCGGTGCCGGTGTTGCGCACGGCCGGGCCCGCCCAGATTCTCGCCTTCCGCGACCGGCAGGTGAATCGCGGCATCCCCACCCGCATCGTCGGCACCGACGAAGGCGGTTCGCACGCGGTGTTCGATCATGACTTCACCGAGGCCACCATCCTGGTGGTCGGCAACGAGACCAGTGGGATGAGCGCGGCCTGGGCGCAGGCCTGCGACGATATCGTCGACATCCCCATGGGCGGGACCGCCAGCTCGCTGGGCGCGCCGTCGGCGGGGGCGGTTGCGCTGTACGAAATTTCCCGGCAACGCCGGACGTTTGCCAGATGACCACGACGAGAGGCGGCCGGCACGTGCCAGACACCGACAGCATCGAGTTCACCAAGGGCCACGGCACCCAGAACGATTTCGTGGTGCTGCCCGACCCCGGAGTGCGACTCGAGCTCACCGTCGACCGGGTCGCGGCGCTGTGCGATCGGCAACGTGGCCTCGGCGCGGACGGTGTGCTGCGGGTCGCGCGGGCCGGTGCGTTGCAGGCCGCGGGCGTGCTGGCCGAGCTGCCCGACGGCGTCGGCGACCAGGACTGGTTCATGGACTATCGCAATGCCGACGGCTCGATCGCCGAGATGTGCGGTAACGGTGTGCGGGTGTTCGCGCACTACCTGGCCGCCTCGGGGCTGGAGACGCGCGCGGAGTTCGTCGTCGGCAGCCGCGCCGGCGCGCGTCCGGTGACGGTGCACTCCGCAGGCCCGGTACACGGGGAGGTCACCGTCGCCATGGGCGAGGTCCGCGAGCTCGGCGCATCGACCGCGACCGTGGCCGGTTGGGGCTACAGCGGCATCGGCATCGACGTCGGCAACCCGCACCTGGCCTGCGTCGACCCGGAACTCAGCGCCGACGCGCTGGCGAAGCTCGATCTGACCGTGGCCCCCGGCTACGACCCGGACTTGTTCCCGCACGGGGTGAACATCGAACTAGTCACCGCCCTCGACTCGACGGGTGCGGTCGATATGCGCGTCTACGAACGCGGCGTCGGCGAGACCCGCTCCTGCGGCACGGGGACGGTGGCCGCCGCGGCCGCCGCCCTGGCCGCTGGTGGTTTCCGGATCGCCGACGACACCGGCGAGGTGACCGTCCGGGTTCCCGGCGGCGAAGTATCGGTCGGGCTCGACCGCGGCCTGGCTTGGCTGCGCGGCCCATCGGTGCTGGTGGCGACCGGCCGGATCGCCGCCGAGTGGTGGCAAACCCTGTGACCGGACCGCGCCGGCGGATAACCATATGCGCTGTCCTGGGATTTCGTGGCAGCATAGATGGTGTATGAGGAATTCAGAGTCTTTCGATATGACCAACGGTAGCGATCTGTACGACGGCGCCGACGACGTGGACGGCGCCGATTTCGACGGCACCGACGACGTCGCCGACGCAACACCGAGCCGCCGCGGCGGCTGGGCGCCCGAGCCCACCACCGGTGAACTCCAGCTCGAGGACCGCAGCGCGCTGCGCCGCGTCGCCGGGCTGTCCACCGAGCTCACCGACATCACCGAGGTCGAGTACCGCCAGCTGCGCCTGGAACGGGTCGTGCTGGTCGGGGTCTGGACCGAAGGCAGTGCCGCGCGCGCCGAAGCCAGCATGGCCGAACTCGCCGCGCTCGCCGAAACCGCGGGTTCGGAGGTGCTCGAGGCGCTGATCCAGCGTCGCGACCGCCCCGATCCGGCCACCTACATCGGTTCCGGTAAGGCCGACGAGCTGCGCTCGGTGGTACTCGCCAGCGGCGCGGACACCGTCATCTGCGACGGTGAACTCACCCCCGCCCAGCTCACCGCGCTGGAGAAGGTCGTCAAGGTCAAGGTGATCGACCGGACCGCCTTGATCCTGGACATCTTCGCCCAGCACGCCACTTCCCGCGAGGGCAAGGCGCAGGTCGCGCTGGCCCAGATGGAGTACATGCTGCCCAGGTTGCGCGGCTGGGGTGAGTCGATGTCGCGTCAGGCCGGTGGCCGGGCCGGCAGCAATGGCGGTGTGGGTCTGCGCGGTCCCGGTGAGACCAAGATCGAGACCGACCGGCGCCGCATCCGGGAACGGATGGCCAAGCTGCGCCGCGAGATCCGCGAGATGAAGACCGCGCGCGACACCATGCGTTCGCGGCGCACCTCCAGCGGCATCCCGTCGGTCGCGATCGTCGGCTACACCAACGCCGGCAAATCCAGCCTGATGAACGCGCTCACCGGGTCGGGTGTGCTGGTCCAGGACGCGTTGTTCGCCACCCTCGACCCGACCACCCGTCGCGCCGAACTCGACGACGGCCGCGAGGTCGTGTTCACCGACACCGTCGGGTTCGTCCGGCATCTGCCGACCCAGCTGGTCGAGGCCTTCCGCTCCACCCTGGAGGAGGTCACCGGCGCCGACCTGCTGCTGCACGTGGTGGATGGCTCGGACGCCATGCCCTCGGAGCAGATCAAGGCGGTGCGCGAGGTCGTCACCGACGTGATTCGCGAATCGGGCACGCCCGCACCGCCGGAACTGCTGGTGGTCAACAAGATCGACGCCATCGATCCGGTCGAGCTCACCAGGCTGCGCGCACTGCTGCCGGGGGCGGTGTTCGTCTCCGCGCACAAGGGCACCGGCATCGACGAGTTGCGCGACCGGCTCGCCGAGGTACTCGGCGGCCTCGATGTCGAGGTCAGTGTATTGCTGCCCTACACGCGCGGTGACCTGCTCGCCCGCATCCACGCCGACGGCCGGATCGACAGCTCCAGCCACGAAGAATCCGGCACTCGGGTGCACGCGCACGTCCCGCAGGCCCTGGCCGCAGCGCTGTCGGAGTACGCGCACGCGGGCACCGCCGCGGGCGACGGGGCGTAAAACCGCCGGGTTTCCGGCACGTGAACAATGTCGCAGGTCAGCCGCTGACGGCATATCCGATGCGACACAGTCGATTTCGTTGCGTTATCGTCATCGAATCGACATCAGGAGGGTTCATGTCGCACGACCGTTCCGGCTCGGCCGATTCCGATGATCGGCCGGCCGGTGCTCTGTCCGAGGGGGCCGGTGCTCTGCCCGAAGGAGCTGGTGCTCTGTCCGAAGAGGCCGGGGCCACGGGCGAAACCGTTGTGCTCAGCGACGGCGCGCCGCTGACGGTATCGCTGAGCGATACCGACCTGCGCGTCATCGAGACCTTGCTCGCCCCGCTGCGCGCATGGACCAGCCCGCGGTTCTACGGCCTGGAGAACATCCCGGCCGAGGGCCCGGTGCTGCTGGTCGGCAATCACAATCTGCTCGGCGGTATCGACGCGCCGCTGCTGCTGCCGGAGGTGCTGCGCCGGCGCGGCAGGCTGATTCGCGGGCTCGCGGAGAACGTGCTCATCGCGGTGCCCGGCGTGCGCCACCTGCTGCACCACTACGGTTCGGTGCGCGGCACCCGGCAGAACTGCCTGGCGCTGCTGGAACGCGGCGAGGCCGTGATGGTCTTTCCTGGAGGCGGGCGTGAAGCCGTGCGCCGCAAGAACGAGAAGTACCACCTCAAATGGGAGGGCCGCACCGGGTTCGCCCGGATGGCGATCGAGGCGGGCGCGCCCATCGTGCCGGTTGCGATGATCGGTGTGGACGACGCCTACGACATCATCGTCGACGGCGATCACCCGGTGCTGCGGCCGCTGCGCTGGGTGGTCGAAGCGCTCGGCATCAACCGTGAGCTGACCCCGCCCCTGGTGCGCGGCATCGGCCCCACCCCGCTGCCACGCCCGGAGCGGTTCTACTTCGCCGCGGGCGCACCGATCGATCCCGCGCCCTGGCGTGACGCCCCCGATCTCGGTGCCGCGGCGGTGGAATTGCGGGCCGTGGTGCGCAAGAGCCTGGAGGAGGAGCTGCGGTTCCTGTTCGCCGAACGCGACCGTGACGCCGGTCGCACCCTGGCCGGGCGGGTACGCGGGGACCTGACCGCGTTCGCCTCCGGCGCGATCGACCGGCTGCGGCGTTTTCGTTTGTCGTGAATCTCCTTTGATCATCTTCGGCCCCGGTACTCGAGCAGGTGAGGCAACGAATTCGGGGAGTGAAGTGAACAGCCATTCTCATTCCGGGTACGGTGGGTGACAACGACGGACCGGTGCGGACCGGTTCGTGTGGTCACTAGGAGGTTGGTGTGGAGCGCACACTGTTCGAACCCGAGCACGACCTGTTCCGGGAGTCGTTCCGCAAGTTTCTCGACACCCACGTCGCGCCGAACCACGCGGCATGGGAAGAGCAGGGCATCGTCGACCGGTCGGTGTGGACCGAGGCGGGCAAGCAGGGTTTCCTCGGCATGGCCGTGCCGGAGGAGTACGGCGGCGGCGGGGTGAAGGACTTCCGCTACAATGCGGTGATCACCGAGGAGACGGTGCGCGGGCAGTACTCCGGCCTGGGGTTCTCGCTGCACAACGACGTCATCGCGCCGTACCTGCTGGAGCTGGCCAACGATGAGCAGAAGCGGCGCTGGCTGCCCGGCTTCTGTTCCGGCGAGATCATCACCGCGATCGCGATGACCGAACCGGGCACGGGCTCGGACCTGCAGGGCATCAAGACCCGCGCGGTGCGCGACGGTGACGACTGGGTGCTCAACGGCGCCAAGACCTTCATCACCAACGGCATCAACGCCGACATCGTCATCGTGGTCGCCCAGACCGACCCCGACAAGGGCGCGATGGGCTTCAGCCTGCTGGTCGTCGAACGCGGTATGCCGGGCTTCGAACGTGGCCGCAACCTGGACAAGATCGGCCTGAAGGCGCAGGACACCGCCGAGCTGAGCTTCAACGATGTCCGGGTGCCCGCGGCCAACCTGCTCGGCACCGAGGGGATGGGCTTCATCCACCTGATGCAGAACCTGCCGCAGGAGCGCATGTCGATCGCCGTGATGGCGGCGGCCGCCATGGAGGGCTGCCTCGAGATGACCTGCCAGTACGTGCGCGACCGCAAGGCCTTCGGCAAGCCGATCGGTGCCCTGCAGAACACCCGTTTCGTGCTCGCCGAACTGGCCACCAAGACCACCGCCGTGCGCATCATGGTCGACCGCTTCATCGAAGACCTGAACGCGGGCAAGCTCTCTCCCGAAGACGCCGCCATGGCCAAGTGGTGGAGCACCGAGGAGCAGCTCGACCTGATCAACCGCTGCCTGCAACTGCACGGCGGCTACGGCTACATGAAGGAATACCCGATCGCCAAGGCGTACATGGACGCTCGCATCCAGACGATCTACGGCGGCACCACCGAGATCATGAAGGAGATCATCGGCCGGTCGCTGAAACTGGCCTGATTCCCGCGAACGCCGCGTGCTGATCCGCCGCCTCGTCCTGCCGATCACGGTGGGGCGGGGCGGTTTCCGTCTCCAGCCCGCATCGAGTGGTGGGCAGCCGGGCCGCGGCGAGATGACGGCCCGCGATCTTCGGCACGGTGTGCGGAAGGCACATGTGTCAGCGGCGAGGGTTTCGGGCCCTCGCCGATTCGACCGCCGTCGGCGTCAGGTACGGGATGCCAGGCCTGCCCCCGTGATCAGCGGCAGATCGAGGGTAGTGCGGATTCCCGGCGGCGCGGCGACGACGGCCGGGATCGCGTTGACCAGGCGCATGGCCGTGCCGACCAGGCTGGCGTGGTTGTGATCGCCGTTATCGCTGAACATGGCCAGGTCCAGGGTGTAATGCGGTTCGCCGGTGACCTCCACGCGATAGGAGCCGCCCGCACGGGCCGGTTGCGGCCAGTCCGGCGCGAGATCGGCGCGCAACCGGGTGACGTGTTCGAGCACCGTGACGGCCCGTTCGCCCACCATGCCGCACACCTCGAACCGCAGCCCGGCCGCGGTGCCCTTCTCGATGGTCCCGGAGTCGATCTCGAAAGTCTCCGGAGCCGGGATGCGCTCATAGGTCTGGGTGACGGCGTCGAGTTCGATTTCCAAGCCCGCCGCCAACTGCCGGACCACACTGCCCCAGGCCAGCGACAGCACACCCGGCTGCAACAGCAACGGCGTCTCGTCCATCGGCTTGCCGAAGCCCATGATGTCGAACATGACCGCGGGATTGTCGTAGGTCGAGTAGTCGACGATCTCCAGGCACCGCACCTGATCGACGCGGCGGCAGGTGGCCAGCAACGCCATGGGCAGCAGATCGTTGGCGAAGCCGGGGTCGATGCCGTTGACGAACAGCGACGCATTGCCCGCCGCCGCGGCCTTTTCCACCGGCACCAGCAGCTCGTCCGGGATGACATCCCATGGGTACTGCAAGAACACCGGCGCGCTGGCCACCACATTGATGCCGGCCGCGAGCAAGGTCCGCAGGTCCTCGAGGGCCTCCATCAGCCGGTTGTCGGTCATGGCCGTATAGACCACGCAGTCGGGCTTCAGCGCGAGGATCCGCCCGGTGTCGGTGGTGGCCGTGATGCCGGTCGGGGCGGCTCCGACGAGTTCACCCGCGTCCTTACCCTCCTTGTCCGGCCCGGAGACCCGCACCGCCACCAGTTCCAGGCGTGGATCGTCGAGCACGCCGGCGAGGGCGTGGCGCCCGACATTGCCGGTGCCCCAGTGCACTACGCGATAGACCATGGTCGTCACCTCACAGATCGGGAAGGGGGATGTCGAGATTGGGTGCGATGAGACCGCCGTCGACCTCGAGCACCTTGCCGGTCAGGAACTCGCCCGCGGGCGAGGCGAGAAACAGTGCCGCCGAGGCGATATCGGCGGGGTCGCCGAGGCGGCGCATCGGCGTGGCCTGTTCGAGCTTGCCGCGCATCTCGTCGTTGCCGGCCACGACAGCCAGCGCCGAGGTGAGGATCGACCCGGGCGCGATGGCGTTCACCCGGATGCGTGGGCACAGATCCATGGCGGCGCTGCGGGTGTAATGCGCAAGCGCGGCCTTCGCGGTGGCGTAGGCGGCGAAGGCGCGGCCGGGCAGCCTACCCATCGTAGAGGTGATGTTGATGATCGAGCCGGTGCCCGCTGTCTCCAGGATCTTCGGCACCGCGGCCCGCACCAGGGAGTGCGCGGTGCCGACGTTGAACGTGAACGCCTCGGCCAGTTCGGCGGCGCTGGTGTCCAGCAGTGGTTTCGGCATCGCGCCGCCCACGTTGTTCACCACGATGTCCAGGCGGCCGAACTGTGAGACGGCCGCGTCGGCGAGGGCGGCCGCAGCGTCGAGATCGGCGAGATCGGCCACCACGACATGCGCTTGTCTGCCGGTCGCCTCCACCTGGGCGGCGACCGCCCGCAGGTCTGCTTCGGTGCGTGCGGCGATCACCACATCCGCGCCCGCTTCGGCGAATCCGAGGGCGATCGCGGCGCCGAGACCACGTCCCGCGCCGGTGATGATCGCTACCCGGCCATCGAGCCGGAATCGATCCAGAATCATCGCCGCTTCCTTTCCTGTGTCGAATATTCGACTACTATTCGGCGAATAGTCGATGCAGTGTAGGGCGCTGCGCGTCCGGCGACAAGGGGTTGCGATGTCGGTATCAGGGTCACCGCCGACCCGTCGCGTGATCGCGGTGGTCGAGCTGCTGGTCGAATCCGAGCGGGCGATGAACGCGTCGGAGATCGCGGCGGCGCTGTCGCTGGCGCGCGCCACCGTCACGGCCGTCCTTGCTGAACTCGCCGATGCGGGATGGGTTCGCCGTGACGGTGACCTGAGGTACCGGCCGGGACCCGCGCTGGCGAGGTTGGCGCCGGTGCCGCCCGGTGACGACGTCGGCCCGGCCCAGGCCGAACTGGCCGCCTTGGCTGCGGCCGCCGGCTGCGGCGCCACCCTCAGCCGGATCGACAGCGACCGGCTGACCGTGGTGGCCAAGCAGTATTCGGGCGAGCGGGTGGTGCCCGGTTTGAGTGTGGGGCAATCGCTTCCGCTGGCCTATCCGGCCGGAGCGGCGGTGATGCCGTGGCGTGCGGAAGCCGAACGCCGCGCCTGGCTGGCGACGGTATCCGGCCCGGCCCGGCGGGCGGCACCGGCGCTGCTTCGGTTCGTGGCCGACAACGGCTACGCGGTGTTCCGCCCCGATGCCGACGATGCCGGACTGGTCGACGTGCTCGCCGATCTGCTCGGCGCGGTCGGTGCCGAGGTGCTGCAACCCCGGCTGCGGTCGCGGGTGCTGCGCCAGCTGTCGCGGCTGACCGCGCGGCCCTACACCGCCGCCGATATCGCCTCGGGGGAGGCGCTGCCGGTCAGCTACCTGTCCGCGCCGGTGTTCGACGGCGCGGCAGCACCCTATGAGGTGCAGATCGGTCCGCTGTTGCCCGCGGTCGGCCCGCAGGAGCGGGCGGGGTATATCGCCGCGATTCAGGCGGGCGCACAGAAGATCTCGGCAGCGTTGGGGGAGCGGGCGAGGTAAGGGCGACGACCGTGTGCCGCGGCATGGCACCGGCCTGAAGCTGGCCGGGGCCCGGCGCGCGATTCCTGGCCCCGATCGTCCCGCTCGCTGCACTATCGCGTTGGCGGCGGCTCGATCCGGGCCCGGCTTCCTCGAGGGGGCGCATCGGCGATGCTCTGGCCGGGATCCGATGGTGGTGAGAGGGTCTCGTCGCTCAGCAATCCGACCACCGATTCGGTGGTCCAGGTGAGGTCGGCGCCGGGCCGGGAGGCGAGATAGGTGGCGGTGCGCAGGATCGTCCAGCCGTGCGAGGCGATCAGTCCGTGGGCCAGGTGTCGCAAGTAGGCCGCGGCGGGCGGGTTGCCGGGGACGTCGTGGCGGCCCCACGGCGCGGTGAAGGTGAGGATCGGGTAGCCGTCCCGGGTCCCTGCGTGGACGAGAGTTTCGTAGCGGCCAGGACCGAAGCGGGCGCGTCCGGTGCCGAGCACAAGCGTGAAATCCAGGTCCGTGCCCGGTTCGCGGTACATCTCCTGCGCGGCGATATCGCTGAACTGGGCGGCGGTGAGCAGGTAGGCGTGGGCGGCGGTGTGGTCGGCGATGTCCGGGTCGTAGAAGGCGCGCCCGCCGGTCCAGATGGCGGATTCGGTGGCGAAGTAGAGCAAACCGGGCAGCAGCAGCGGCACCGACCGCAGCGGCGGGCTCGGGTCCCGGCAGCCCGGGAGCGTCATCACCCCGCCATTGGGCGCGCCGCCACGCAGGTAGTAGTCGAGGCGACGCGGATTCATATTCGAGCCATAACTGGCGTACCAGACCAGCCCCGGGCTGCCGGCATCCGTGCTCCCGACGGCCGCGTCGATCATCACGCGCCCGCCGGGACCCTGATCATCGCGACTCAGATCTTGCGGATGACGGTGACGACCTTGCCGAGGATCTGGGCGTCGTTACCGGGGATGGGCTCGAAATGCGGGTTGTGCGGCATCAGCCACACGTCCTTGCCGGTGCGCTTGAACGTCTTCACCGTGGCCTCGCCCTCGATCATGGCTGCGACGATATCGCCGTTCTCGGCGACATTCTGCTGGCGGACCACCACCCAGTCGCCGTCGCAGATGGCCGCGTCGACCATGGACTCGCCGACCACCTTCAGCAGGAACAGCGATCCGTCGCCGACCAGTTCCTTGGGCAGCGGGAAAACGTCTTCCACGGCTTGCTCGGCCAGGATCGGGCCACCGGCGGCGATCCGGCCCAGCACGGGAACGAAGGTCGGTACCGGACGATCGGCGTCGGCTGCGAGGTCGTCGCCGGTGGTCTCCGCGCCCACCGCCGACAGGCTGGTCACGGCGCGCACGGCTTCGTCGAGGCCCCGGACGTCCACCGCACGCGGACGGTTCGGATCGCGACGCAGATAGCCCTTGCGTTCCAGAGTGCGTAACTGATGCGCCACCGAGGAGGTGGAGGTGAGTCCGACCGCGTCGCCGATCTCGCGGATGCTGGGCGGGTAACCGCGCTCGCTCACCGAAGTGCGGATCACCTCCAGCACCTTCCGCTGACGCACGGTGAGATCCGTTGCGGTCCCGGCTGTTTCGGTGCCGAGACCGCTCCCGTCGCCCGTGCCGTCTGTCTGGCTCACCGTTGCCGCCCTTTCGTGTCGGTGCCCGGCTCGACCGCGCCGTACCGGGAGTCGATGTCGTCCTCCGAATCTAGTCCGGTCGGCGCGATGTATCAAACATCTGTTCGAGCATGTCCGGCGTTTCTACTGACTTTGTCGGTGCGCCGTGGTAGAAATCGAACATCAGTTCTTCGAACATGTGATCGAATGAGGGTCGAGGCGGACGGTGAGTCCGCAGGTAGGGCGGCCGGGCGCCGCGAGGTGCGGCCTATGACAGCAACGACGGGGTATCACCACGGAGGTTTGTCCGATGAGCACAGCGATCAGCGATATCGACACGGTGGCGAGCGGGTCCGTGGCGCCGGCAGCGCGGCGCGACCTCGTTCCCGATACCGGCGATGAAGCGCAAGCAACCCCGAGGCGGTCGCAGCCCGGGGCCGTCGAAGACGGGGCCGGCGGGCGCGAGTCCGTTGCTGTCCGCGTCCGCCCGGCCCGGGGCGCCCTGCGCACTCGGCAGGCGATCCACCGGCCTGCCGAACGGCGCCCGCGCGGCGCCGGACCGCGAGCGGGAGTGGTGCGCTACGACTCTCGGCCCATCCGGCTCGCTCCCGCTGGATATCCGGCGGACTCCGCACAACGGGTCGAGCAGGCCCAGGTCGGGTTCGCGGTGCTGGCGATCTCCGCTCTGCTGAGCGCGCTGGTGGTGACGGCGCTGATCGGCATCGCGCACCTACGGGCGGAGTCCGTTGCCCCGCAGCAGCATCCGCAGGGCCCTGCCATCGTCGAACCGGCGCTCCTGCCGGACGGTGTTCCGGCCGATGCGCCGCGCTGAAGGCTGCGCATCGCGCCAAATGCGCCTCGCCCGCGACTGCGACCATGCCGAGCGCGCGAACGCTCGTGGCCGCGACCCGCTCCGATCCACCCGCCTCGCCGCTGCTCGGAGCTGGTGAGCACGTCGATATCGGCCTCCGACGCCGAAGGGTTCACCACGTGGACGCTGTGTTGGCATCGACAGCGCCGAGCGCCGTGGCTGGCGCCGGTGCAGTTCGGGTGTGTGCTGGCGAGGCAGCGCCGTGTGAACAGACCGGCTCACGATGTCATGTGATGGCATCGAAGAACGGTCACGACGGGTGGCCGAATATGTTGATCGTCAACTGAAACACGTTGCTACTGTGCTGAACACCTGATCCAGGCAACGCTGCCGACAACCGAACCGGGACCGCATGACGCATCAGCACACCGCCGGAGTTCGTTTCCGGTTCCTCGCCAGGACCGCAGTCGTCCTCATCTGCACGGTGTTCGTGCTCGCCGCGCTTCCGGCCGCGCAGGCGGCGCCGGCCTATGCGGCCTACCTCGATCTGCCGGCCGCCAACGATGACGGCTCCGGTGCCGGTGGCCTGAATCCCGCGCTGCCACTGGACGCGACTGCCCTGCGCACCGCACTCGACCAGGCCAGGGCCGACGGCATCGCACCCGATCGCTACGCGACCCTGCTGCACCAGTACTGGCTTGTCGTCGCGACCGACAACGCGGACATCGAGCTCGCGGCCTGGGATCCGAGCCGCGGCCCGGCCGCGGGCGAGCGAATCTTCAACCAGGTTTACGTCAACTACCTGCGCCTGGCCTCGCAGCATCCGGAATTCTGGTGGGCCGCGCTGGCCGGAATCGCGGGCGGCTCCTTCGCTTCCGGCTACTTCGACATGAGCGATGTCGGCCGGATGGTGGACCTCCCCGCCATCCACCAGCTCGGCAACGCCGTCGCCGACCTGCTGCGTCACACCCCCGAGGAGCTGGTGCGGGGATTACCCGCCGATATCCATCTGCTCGCCACCGAAGGCCCGCGCCTGACGGCCGATGACCTGGTCTGGTACCAGATCCGGCTGATGACCATGCAGAAGCACATCTTCGTCGACCTGGTGCCGATGCACGAGGCCTACCTCGCCGAAGGACTGGCGGGCATCGAGGAGATGCACCGGGCCGGAATCCTCGATGACGGCCTGCGCACCGCCTGGCATTCGGTGGCGTCGGGGACCCGCGCCGGATTCGTCGACGCGCTGATCCGGATGACCGACCGCGAACAGAACCATGTGGTCGCCGACCAGTGGGACGTCACCGCTACCGGGCGTGGCTCGATGGGGCGTGTGCTCACCTACGTCAGCACCGTCGCCGGAAAGGCGGGCGTTCCCGGGGTGCGTGCTCCCGGCGTCTTCGGGCCCGCCACCGTCACCGTCGCGGCCGGTGGCCGCACGCTGGCTCTGCGCACGCCGCTGCCGAACTGGAACTGGGCCGACCGTGACGCCCGCTGGGCCTACATCACCGGCGACCTGGTGCCGCGCCATATCGACATGAAGTCCGACCCGTCCCTGGCGGCCGCGGTCCTGGCCGAGCCATTCTGGGACAAGCTGGCGCGCGGGCGCCTGCTCCAGCGTCTGCCCGATGTCCTCGCCGATATGACCAGCCAGTGGCAGCTGAGCGGCTGACGCCGATAACCATCCGGTGCGCTCCTGGGGTGAGCAGCACCGAGGCGAACCCCACGCGGGTATTCTCGAAGTGCTGTGCGGGTATACCGGAGTTCACCACGGGTGTACCCGCCGCCGGGCACCGTCCCGGCCCATGCGCTCGCCGGATGGCAGGCCCCGATCGGCCGTCGATCCGGACGCGAGCGTACGCATCGACGAAGGATCTCGGATGCACTGCCCGTACTGCCGGCACCCTGACTCCCGGGTGGTCGACTCGCGCGAGGCCGATGAAGGCGCGGCGATCCGCCGCAGACGTTCCTGTCCGGAATGCGGGCGGCGCTTCACCACGGTCGAAACCGCGATCCTGTCCGTGGTCAAACGCAGCGGCGTCACCGAACCGTTCAGCCGGGAAAAGGTCATCCGCGGGGTGCGCCGCGCCTGCCAGGGCCGCGAGGTCGACGACGACGCGCTGAACCTGCTCGCCCAGCAGGTGGAGGACACCGTCCGGGCCAAGGGGTCGCCGGAGGTTCCGAGCCATGAGGTCGGACTGGCCATCCTCGGTCCGCTGCGCGATCTCGATGAAGTGGCGTACCTGCGGTTCGCCTCGGTCTACCGCTCCTTCACCTCGGCCGAGGATTTCGAACGCGAGATCCAGGGCATGCGCCAGGCGCGCGCCGCGTCCGTCGGCTCCGGCGACTGAGCCTCACGCCGCTCAGAGGCAGATGCCCGGCGGGCAGGAGCAGCCGAAGCTGCCCATGGCCTGGCCCGGGCAGATCGTCACCGAACCGGAGCCGACGAGGCTCGCGAGCGGGCGCAGCCACATGGTGAGGTTCGACGGCGAGGCCACCGGTGCCGGCGCTTCCGCAGCCGCGGGCCCGGCGCCCAGCGTGGTCGCGAGCATGAGACCTGCCCCGATTCCGATGCCGGCGAGAGCTTTTCGCATGGTCACCACTTCCTCATGACACATCACCCGGCTGATCGGGTGGGAGCGGCGCGGCGGCGGGTGTGCCCTCCGCCGACCGCGGGACACCGATCACGCTAGACCGCCCGGAGCCACTGGGCGCGCCCCGTAATCCGCCGCCACGAATTCATGGGGCACGACACCGGCGGCCGGAAACCGCACACGTGAATACGGCTGTCCGGGCTTCGCACCTAACGGCGGATGGCGCCGATCGCCTTCTGGATTCGCTTGGCCGACACCGGATAGGGCGTGCCGAGCTTCTGCGCGAACAAGCTGACCCGCAGCTCCTCGATCATCCACCAGATCTCGACCACCTCCGGCGCGTGCCTGCGCGGTTCGGGCAACCCGGCCAGTAGCCGGTCGTAGGCCGCGAGCACGGTGTCCACCTCGGCCATCGCCTGCCGGTCGCGCACCGCCGAACCGGGTAGCGCCTCCAGCCGAACCACCGCGGCCTGGAGATAGCGCGGCAGTTCACGCAGTCGCGCGCTGCCCCATTCGGAGATGAATCCGTCGAACACCAGATCCGCGAGCTGCGTGCGCACATCGTCGGCGATGTCGTCGTCGGTGGCGTTGGTCAAGGCCGTCGACACGCGGTGCGCCTGCGTGAGCACCGGCACCACCAGACGCACCATCCGCGCGGCCGCACCGGCCAGCTCCGGCCGGACCTTCGCGACCAGCGCCTCGAACTGTTCCGGGCTGCGCACCGGTCCACCGGCTGCGGCGATGAGTTCGTCGGCGGCGGCCGCCCGGCAATCGGCGACCAGCGCGTCCAGCGAACCGTAGGGGTTCTGGCTCAGCACCAGGCGGTCGGCGGGGGACAGGCCGGCGGTGACCGTGCGCAGCGAGGTCGGTATGGCACGCAGGACCAGCTCCCTGGTGCCGGCCCGCATGGCGGTGGCTTGCTCGGCGGGTGAGCTCAGCACCCGCACCGCGACACCCTCGTCCTCGGGGACCAGCGCCGGATACCCGGTGATGGTCTGCCCGGCGACCTCCCGCTTCACCGTCGCCGGCACCGTGCCCAGCGATTCGGCGGTCCACACGACCGCCGGGGCGCGCTCGGCGCCCGCGGTGGCGCGGGCGACCGATTCCGACACCTGTTCCGACAGCCGGGTTTTCAGCCGGGCCAGGTTCTTGTCGCGGGCCAGGACCGTGCCGTCGGTGTCGACGGCGGCGAAGGTCATCCGCAGATGGTCGGGCAATGCCGACGGGTCCAGATCACTCGGTGCGATCGGCACCGACCCCAGCCGCGACAGCTCCCGGGCCAGCCCGGTGCGCAGCGGTTCGGCCCGCGGGGTCAGCGCCGCCAGCGCCGCCGCGGCGAAATCGGGTGCTGGTACCACCGCGCGGCGCAGGTTCTTGGGCAGCGTCTTGATCAACGCCGTCGCCAGCTCCTCGCGCATGCCGGGCACCAGCCAGTCGAATCCCATGGCCCGGACGTGCGCCAGCTGCGCGACCGGGATCCGTGCGGTGACGCCGTCATCGTCATTGCCGGGCTCGAACTGATAGGTGAGCGGGAAACTCAGCTCGCCCTGGCGCCAGGCGTCCGGGAAATCGGTCGGGTCCAGTGGTGCCGCGCCCTCGTTGACGACGGTGTCAGCGGTGAAATCCAGCAGCGTGGGATCGGTGCGCTTCGCGGTACGCCACCAGCTGTCGAAATGCCGGACCGAGACGACGTCGGCGGGCACCCGCCGGTCATAGAACTCGAACAGCACTTCGTCGTCGACCAGGATGTCGCGGCGGCGCGCGCGATGTTCGAGATCGGCGACGTCGTCGAGCAGTTCACGGTTGCGATGGAAGAACTCGTGATGGGTCTGCCATTCCCCCTGTACCAGGGCGTGGCGCAGGAACAGCTCACGCGAGACGACCGGGTCGATGCGGCTGTAATCGACGGGGCGGCGCGTCACCAGGGGGACGCCGTAGAGGGTGACGCGTTCGTAGGCGCGGGCGACACCGCGCTTGGACGACCAATGCGGTTCGGAATAGGTGCGTTTGACCAGATCGCCGGCCAGGCGTTCGGCCCATTCCGGTTCCACCCGCGCGGCCATGCGGCCCCACAGCCGCGAGGTCTCCACCAGTTCGGCGGCCATCACCCAGAGCGGCGGTTTCTTCGCCAGCGACGAGCCGGGGAAAATCATGAACTTCGCGCCGCGCGCACCGAGGAACTCGCGCGATTCGGCCTCCCGGACGCCGATATGCGACAGCATGCCCGCCAGCAGCGCCTGGTGGATCGCGGTCACATCCCAGGGGAGCGTGTCATCATCGCTGATGACGGCAGCCTTCGCCGGTGTGCCCGATGCCTTGCCGCGCCCCTCTGTCTTCGCCGCGCGCGGCGGTTCGGCCGCATGGGCGCTGCCGTCGCTGTGCGCCGACCAGCCCAGACCCTTGGTGATGGTGCGCAGCTGCCCGTGCAGATCCTGCCATTCGCGAATGCGCAGATAGTGCAGGAACTCCTCGCGGCACATGCGCCGGAACTGATTGGACGACAACGATTTACGTTGCACCGACAGGTAGTCCCACAGGCGCAGGTACGCCAGGAAGTCGGAATTCTCGACGACGAACCGCGCGTGCTTGGTGTCGGCGGCCTGCTGCTGATCGGCCGGCCGTTCGCGCACATCCTGAATCGACAACGCCGCCACGATGATCAGCACCTCGGCCAGACAGCCGTCGCGATGGGCCTGCACCAGCATCCGCGCCATCCGCGGATCCACCGGCAGGCGCGCCATCTCCCGGCCGATCGGCGTCAACGCCAGGCCGCCGTCGTCCTCGGTTCGGCGACGCGATCCACGTCCGCGTCCCCGCGATCGGTCCGCACGCGCGGCCGATCCGGCGGGCTCGCCGGCGTCGGCGGGCTCGGTGCCGCTGTCGGCAAGTTCGGCGGGCTCGGTGCCATCGGTTGCTGCGGGGCGGCCGCTGCCCGCGGGCGCGGCCCGGCGGGCGATTGCCCCCAACTCCTCGAGCAGTGCGATGCCGTCGCGGATCGCCCGCGAATCCGGCGGCTCCACGAACGGGAACTTCTCGATGTCACCGAGGCCGAGCGCGGTCATCTGCAGGATGACCGCCGCCAGATTCGTGCGCAGAATCTCCGGATCGGTGAACAGCGGACGTGATTCGAAATCGTCCTCGGAATACAGCCGGATGCAGATGCCGTCGGCCACACGCCCGCAGCGCCCGGACCGCTGACGCGCCGAGGCCTGCGAGATCGGCTCGATCGGCAGCCGCTGCACCTTCGTGCGCATCGAATACCGCGAAATCCGTGCGGTGCCGGGATCGACGACGTAGCGGATGCCAGGGACTGTCAGAGACGTCTCGGCGACATTGGTGGCCAGCACGACACGGCGGCCGGTGTGCGGGGCGAAGACGCGATGCTGCTCGGCCGCCGACAGCCGCGCATACAGCGGCAGGATCTCGGTGCGCGGCAGTTTCAGCTCACGCAGGGCGTCGGCGGCATCGCGGATTTCGCGTTCACCGGACAGGAACACCAGCACATCGCCGTCGCCCTCGGCGAACAGCTCGGTCACCGCGTCACCGATGGCGTCGACGGGATCGCGGTCCAGGACGCGGTCCTCGTCGTCCTCGTCGGCGGCGGGCACCGGCAGCGCCAGCGGCCGATACCGGATCTCCACCGGGTACGACCGGCCCGACACCTCGACGATGGGTGCCGGTGTCCCGGCGGCGTCGGCGAAATGGCGGGCGAACAGTTCCGGATCGATGGTGGCGGAGGTGATGATCACCTTCAGGTCGGGCCGGCGCGGCAGCAACTGTTTGAGATAGCCGAGCAGGAAATCGATGTTGAGGCTGCGTTCGTGCGCCTCGTCGATGATGATCGTGTCGTAGTTGCGCAGCAGCCGGTCGCGTTGGATCTCGGCGAGCAGGATGCCGTCGGTCATCAGCTTGACCAGGGTGTGTTCGGCGGCCTGATCGGTGAAGCGGACGGTGTATCCGACGGCGTCGCCCAGTTCGGTGCCCAGTTCCTCGGCAATGCGTTCGGCGACCGCGCGGGCGGCGAGCCTGCGCGGCTGGGTGTGGCCGATCATGCCGCGGATACCGCGTCCGAGCTCGAGGCAGATCTTCGGGATCTGCGTGGTCTTGCCCGAACCCGTCTCACCCGCCACGATCACGACCTGGTGGGCGGCGATGGCGGCGGCGATATCGTCGCGGCGGGCGGTGACCGGAAGTTGTTCCGGATACCGGATCTCGGGTACGGCGGACCGCCGGTTCTCGATCCGCGCTTCGGCCACCGCGATCTCGGTCTCGATGCGCCCGAGATCACCGCCGCGTGCGCGGTCGAGCTGCCTGCGCAGCCGGTGCTCGTCGCGGAGGGTGAGGGTGGCCAGGCGGTTGCGAAGCTCACGCGGGGTGGTTGCGGTCCTGGTCATTGCGGCATCCAGCCTAATGGACGCAGTCTGCGGCGGTCCTCCGGTTTTCCGCCCGACGCCAGCCGAACACAGCGGACGGCCAGCTCATCGAGCCGCCGTTTGCGGGTGAGGTGACCGGAGACACACGCGCGGTGGCGGGCATGCCGGCGTCGCAGTTCTCCGGTGAGCCGGGCCGGCGTCTGTGCCAGGTTCCGGCGCGGACATGAGGCGCGATCCACAGGAACCGGAGCAGTGCGAGCTCGGTGGACCGGCACCCGGTGGAACCGATGCCTCAGGGCGAGCGGGCCTCGCGTCGGGGTCCGGCAGGTTGCCGTCGGTGTGCGCGTCCGCGATTCGCCGAGTCGATCGACTGTTCATATGCGACCATCAGGCCCATGATCACCAGCTCGGGTGCACCGGTGTGGGTTCGGGTGCTGCGACTTGCTTTCGGTGTGCTGGGAGTGGTGGCGCTGGCCTGGATTCCGCTGCGCAATCTCGGTGAGTCCGGATTCTCCACCGTCAACTACTTCAGCTACTTCACCATCCAATCCAATGTGCTCGGCGTGGTGGTGCTGCTGGTCGGTGCCCTGTTCGACCCGGCCGATCGCCGGTGGCAGGCGATCCGCGGGGCGAGCGCGCTGTACCTGCTGATCACCGGGGTGGTGTACGCGGTGCTGCTGGCGAACATCGACGTCATGCTCACCGACCGCTGGATCAACGATGTGCTGCACCGGCTGCTGCCGCTGGTGATGGTGCTCGACTGGGTGCTGGTCCCGGTTGCTCTCGGCCTCACCGGCCGTCTGCTCGGAGCGCTGCTGATCTATCCGGCCGTGTACGGCGCGTACACGCTGATCCGCGGCCCCTTCGTGGACTGGTATCCGTACCCCTTCCTCGACCCGCGCGAACAGGGGTATGTGTCGCTGTTCATCGGGCTGGTCGTGCTCACCGGTGTGTTCGCGCTGCTCGCGGTGGCGGTTGTCGCGCTCGGCGGGCTCGCGCGGCGCTGGCAGGATGGACGGCGCACCGCCGTCGAACCGAGGAGCGCCTGATGGGATCACTGTGGCATGGTTTCGCCGATATGGGCGCCGTCGAACGTGACGGCGCCTTTGTCGTCGCGCGGGGCGAGGGAGCCTACATCTGGGACGAAGCCGGCAACCGCTACCTCGACGCCACCGCCGGGTTGTGGTTCGCCAACGTCGGCCACGGTCGCCGCGAGATCGCTGACGCGGTGAGCCGCCAGCTGTCCCAGCTCGCCCACTACTCCAATTTCGGTGATCTCGCCGCGCCCGTCACCCGGGACCTGGCCGAACGGCTGGCCGCCATCGCGCCGGTGCCCGGCAGCAAGATCTTCTTCACCTCCGGCGGATCCGACTCCATCGACACCGCCGCGAAACTGGCCCGCCGCTACTGGCATGAGCTGGGCCGGCCGGGCAAGTCGATCATCGTCGGGCGCCGGCTCGCATATCACGGCATGCATGTCGCCGGCACCGCCCTGTCGGGCCTTGCGCCGAACCGGGAAGGGTACGGCGAGCTGATGGCCGACGCCCGCACCGTCGAATGGGATGACGCCAAGGCCCTGCTGGCGCTGATCGAGGAGATCGGCGCCGAACGCATCGCGGCGTTCTTCTGCGAGCCGATCATCGGCGCCGGCGGGGTGTATCTGCCGCCCGAGGGCTATCTGAACGAGGTGCGCCGCATCTGCCGAGATCATGACATCCTGTTCGTCGTCGACGAGGTGGTCACCGGCTTCGGCCGGATCGGCGGGTCCTGGTTCGCCTCCACCCGCTTCGGCCTCGAGCCGGATCTGATGACCACCGCCAAGGGATTGACCTCCGGCTATCTGCCGATGGGCGCGGTGTTCATCGCCCCGCGGGTCGCCGAGCCCTTCTTCCGCGGTGGCGTGTGGTGGCGTCACGGCTACACCTACGGCGGTCACGCCGGTTCGGCTGCCGCGGCCATGGCCAATCTCGACATCATCGAACGCGAATCCCTGCTCACCGCGTCCGCGCACCTGGAATCGGCGCTGCACACCCATCTGGCGCCGCTGGCCGCCCATCCCAGGGTCGCCGAGGTCCGCAGCGGGCTCGGCGCCGTCGCCGCCGTCCAGCTGACCGATCCCGCCGAAGCCCCCGCCATGGTGAAAGCGCTGCGTGCCCAAGGGGTTTCCGCGCGCGCCGCCGGTGCGGGCGCCCTTCAGCTGTCCCCGCCGTTCGTCATGATCGACGACCAACTGACCGAGCTCGCCGGCGCCTTCACTCGCGCACTCGGCTGAACCGCGTCCGGCATCGGCCGCAGGTCCGTCTCGAGGTGCCGGCGCAACCGATCCCGCCGACGACGGCCGGGCGGTCCGGCCGAGTCGACGCCGTCCGCATCCGGCGGATCATCAGCTGATCCCGCGTCGCATCCGCGACGAAAGTCCGCCGCATCGCCTGCCGTGATGCGATCATGGACAACGGTGTCCACGGTCGCTGCGGCGAAAGGCGGTGCGGGGTGGCGGAATTCGTGCTCGAATATGCGGCGCTGCGGTGGATGGTGGTCGGTGCGTTCGTCATCGCGGCGGTCGTGGTCCTCGCGCGAGTGATGGCACCGGTGCCCGCGGCTGTCGCGGCAGACGCCTCGCCGGCGCGTGTCGGGTGTTCGGCCGATGCGCACCACCGGGAATCGGATGCGGCCCATCTGATCATGTGCGCGGTCATGCTCGCGATGCTGGTGTTCCCGGTGCATGCGCACGGGCCCGCGATGCGCGGCGTGCTGATCTCGATGACAGTCGCGTTCGCGATGCTGCTCGCGGTGCGGGTGGTCGAATGGCAGGTCGAGGGCCGGGTGCTGCCGGTGGCGCGGGTCGGTGCCCTCGGCTACCACATGGTCGCCGCTGCGGTGATGCTGTACGCCATGTCCGGCCATAGCGCGAGCGACCATAACGCCGGGCCGTCGTCCGCTGCGGTGATCGCGTTGGCGTTGCTGTTCGCTGTCGACGCTGCCGTCCTGCTCGGCTGTGCGGTCACCCGGCGGGACCTACCCTGGCTCGACCATGCCGGTGCGCGGCCCGCCGCACTCGTGCCGCACCTCGTGATGGATCTGGGCACCGCGTACATGTTGATCGCCGCGGTCGCGGGCTGACGCCGGCTCGGACCGCGCTTACAGGTCCACGAACGAATCGGCGACGACGCGCCCGCCCAGGCGCACCCAGCCGTCGGAATCCCATTCGGTGAAGATCTGCGACCCCTGGCCCTGGGTGATCTTCAGGCCGCGCCGCAGCAACGCCGTCAGCGCGACCGCGGCGGCGCCGGTGGCCTCGTCCTCGGCGATCCCCATGGCGGGCGCGAACATCCGCGAGCGCAGCGAACCGCGATGCTCATCGGTCCACGCCCACAGATAGTGCGAACCGTCGGTGAAGTCCGCGGGGTCGACGGCGGCGAGTTCTTCCGGCTGGTCGAGCTGATGGAAGCTGAACGTGGGCGCCCAGGTGCCCCGTGCCCTGATCCACACCAGGCCGTCGGCCAGTTCCACCGGCACCGGTCCCGCCGGGACGTCGAGAGTGTGCACCGGCATGCCGTGCTCGGCCAGCCACCAGCCGGTGCCGACGGAGGGGTGTCCGGCGAAGGGCAGTTCCACGGCGGGGGTGTAGATCCGGACCCGGGCGATCTCGGCGACAGGGTCCTCCACGAAGACCGTCTCGCTGTAGCCGAGGCGGGCCGCGACCGCCTGCCGTTGCGGCTCCGCGACCTCGGTGGCCCGGACGACACCCAGCGGGTTGCCGAATCGCCCCGTCGTATCGGTGAATACCCGCAACACTTCAGCCTGTGTGCCCATGTCAGCCGAGCGTACTCGGCGCACGCGAGACCGTAAGGGGGTGAATGTCGCACATCACAGCAAATATCTGGCAAACATGACCGGACGACGATGGCCCCGGCCACCCGGGGCCGGGGCCATCGAAACGGCGGAATACGGGTCAGACCGCGGCCGTGACCAGCGCCTCGGTGGTCTGCACGGCCTGGCCGACACCGGCCACGATCGCGGCCGCGCGCAGCGCCTCGAAGATCACCTCACGAGAAACACCCTCTTCGCGCAGGGTGTGCTCGTGCGCCTCCAGGCAGTGCTGGCAGCCGTTGATCGAGGACACCGCGAACGACCACAGCTCGAAGTCGGCCTTGTCGACGCCTGGGGAACCGATGATCTGCATCCGCAGACCGGCCCGCAGGTCGTCGTACTTGCCGCCCAGGAACGCCTTGCCGCGATAGAACACATTGTTCATGCCCATGATGGAGGCGGCGCCGAGCGCGGCATTGTAGGCCTCCGCCGACAGGGTGTCCGCGGCCTCTTCGGCGATCTCACGCAGCGTGGTGGCCGAGCGGGTCGCGGCAGCGGTGGCCAGCAGGGTGCCCCACAGCTGCTGCTCGTTCAGCACGGTGGTGCGCGCGATCGAGGACAGGTTGAGCTTGAGGTCCTTCGCGTACTCCGGTAGCGAATTCTTCAGATTGTCGATGCTCATGGTGCTACCTCAGACGCTCGCGGCCAGCAGCTCGCCGGCGTTGATGGTCGGGTCGCCCTTCTTCCAGTTGCAGGCGCACAGCTCGTCGGACTGCAGCGCGTCGAGCACCCGCAGCACCTCGTCGACGTTGCGGCCGACCGAACCCGCGGTGACCGAGACGAACTGGATCTCGTTGTTCGGGTCGACGATGAAGGTGGCGCGGTCGGCGACGCCGTCGGCGTTGAGAACGCCGGTGGCGGTGGCCAGCTCACGCTTGAGGTCCGACAGCATCGGGAAGGGGAGGGTCTTCAGGTCCTCGTGCTGGGCCCGCCACTGGAAGTGCACGAACTCGTTGTCGACGGACACGCCGAGCACCTGCGCGTCGCGGTCGGCGAATTCGTCGTTGAGCTTGCCGAACGCGGCGATCTCGGTGGGGCAGACGAAGGTGAAGTCCTTCGGCCAGAAGAACACGATCCGCCACTTGCCCGCGTGGTCGTCGCTGGTGATCTGAGTGAAGTAGTCGTCTGGCTGCTGAGCGTCGACCTTCGACAGGTCACCGCCGATCACCGCGGTGAGGTTGTACGCCGGGAACTGGTCGCCGATGGTCAGCAGGGCCATGCTCATCTCCTCTTTCATGTCGGAAGCCGGCTGGTCGTGCGACCAGCCGGCGGTGCGAAAAAGCTCATCTGTGATCTTGCCCAACAACCGGTGAAAGGTAAAGGTGATAAGTCGCACTACACTGATAGGCGTGACTGATCAGACTTATCAGCCAACCCTGTCGCAGCTGCGTGCGTTCGTCGCGATCGCCGAGTATCGGCACTTCGGCACGGCTGCGGCCCGGCTCAATGTGAGCCAGCCCACGTTATCGCAGGCGCTGGCCGCGCTCGAACACGGCCTCGGGTTACAGTTGATCGAGCGCAGCACCCGGCGCGTTCTGGTGACCGCCGCCGGAATGCGGCTGCTGCCACAGGCGATGGCGACGTTGGAGGCGGCCGATCGGTTCCTGGCCTCGGCCACCGGTGACGGTCTCGGCGGCACCCTGCGCATGGGCATCATCCCGACCGCTGCCCCCTACATTCTGCCGTCGCTGCTACCCGCTCTGCGGCGCAAGCTGCCCGCGCTGGTGCCGCAGGTGGTCGAGGATCAGACCGCCCGGCTGCTCGAGGGCCTGCGCACCGGTGTCCTGGATGTCGCGGTGCTCGCGCTGCCCACCGAGGCCTCGGGCCTGGTCGAGATCCCGCTGTACACCGAGGAGTTCGTGCTGGTCCTGCCGCGTGAACACGAACTGGCCGGCCGCACCGACATCCAGCCCGCGGCCTTGGACGCGCTGCCGATGCTGCTGCTGGACGAAGGTCACT
Source organism: Nocardia cyriacigeorgica (assembly GCF_005863245.1). Classification (GTDB taxonomy): domain Bacteria; phylum Actinomycetota; class Actinomycetes; order Mycobacteriales; family Mycobacteriaceae; genus Nocardia; species Nocardia cyriacigeorgica_C. The sequence goes on from NZ_VBUT01000003.1 coordinate 487,874, forward strand.
GCCTGCGCGATCAAACCCTGGAGCTGTGCCGCTCGGCCGACGCCCATCCCGCCACGGTCGGTGACACCCGCGCCGCCTCGCTGACGACGGTGGTGCAGTGTGTGGCGGGTGGGCTCGGCATCACGCTGATCCCGGAGATGGCGGTGGCGGCCGAAACCGCGCGCGGCACACTGGCGACAGCGCGCTTCGCCGATCCGGCGCCCGGCCGGACCCTCGGCATGGTCTACCGCACGTCCACCGCGCGCGCCGACGATTACGCCTATATCGCCGAGATCATCCGCACCCAGCGTCCGGCGTGAACCACCGCCCTCCCCGTCGGCGCCGGATGCGTCTGGGGGAGGGCCGGTCCCGGTCTCAGTTCGCCGCGCGCAGCGCGTACGGTTCGATCGCCCCCCGCATCAGGGCGCGCGCGTCGATGGTGGAGGGGCGGTAGGGGAGAGTGGTGAGGCGGTCGAGCATGCCGGGTACGGGGTCGGCGATCGGGTCGACCAGGCCGAACAGGAACGACCACTCGTGTTCATCGCTGCCGTAGTGCACGACGGTGCCGAAGTTGTCGTGGAAACGCTGCCAGGAGCGTTTCAGGGTGTCGTTGCGCCACATGGTCGCGCAGCCGGCCTGGGCGCTCAGCACGCCGCCGGGAGCCAGTAGGGCGCGACATCGCTGCAGGAATTCGGCCTCGTAGAGCCGGTTGTGCTGGGCGTCTTCGACGCGCTCGTCGGGCAGATCGATGACGATGACGTCGTAGCGCACGCCCTCGGCGGCGGCGCCGGCGAGGAAATCCCAGCCATCGGCGTAATGCACCCGCACCGGGCCCGAACCCTCCACGGCGGCGGCCAATTCGTCGGCGGTGTAGCCGTAGGGCAGATGTTCGGCGCACAACTGCACGGCCTCGCGGTCGATGTCGACGTGGTCGACCCGGGTGGCGCCCGCGGCGACCGACATCTGACTCGCCACGCCCTCGCCGGACCCGATGATGAGCACATTGTCGAGCTTCTCGGCCAGCACGAACGCGGGCACCATCATCGCCTCGTGATAGGTGATCTGGGAGAACTCGGTGGACTGGCGGTCGTTGTCGGAGAACAGGCTGATGCCCTGTTCGGTGCGTGCGATGAGCAGATGCTGGAACTCGGTCCTGGTGTCGAACAGGACGTCCGACAGATCCCAGATCCGGGTCAGGCCGGCGCCCATGGGTTCTTCGACGCGCTGCCCGGCCCGGCCCCTGCGCACGGTCGACATGCGAACTTCCTTGGGCGACAACTCCTCCCGCAGCAACTCCACGGCCTTCTCCGCGCCGTCGCCGATGCTGCCGCAGGTGAACACGTCGACGAAGATGTCACCGGATTCGGGGTAGGTGTGGATCGAGGCATGCGATTCCGACAGCAATGCGAGCACCGTCACGCCCTGCGGGGTGAACTGTTTGCGCACCACATCGCAGATGGTGACGCCGGCACCGACCAGTGACCGGCGCAAGGCCTGGTCGAGTCGTTCCAGGTCGTTGCACAGATCCGCGTCGACCCCGCCGAACTCGGCCAGCACATGCCAACCGGTGAACTCCGCCGTCATGGACACACACTCACTCTCCCTCAGCGCCCACGACATGCACGGTCAAGGGCGGGAAACCATTGAAGGACACCGACGAATAACTCGCGGTATAGGCGCCGGTATCGAGAATCCGGACTCGATCCCCGGCTCGCAACGTGGTCGGCAGAAGGACCCGCGTGCGTTGATACAGTACATCGTCGCCGTCGCAGGTCGGGCCCGCGACCACCGCCTCGTCCACCGGATCGCCGTCGCGGTCGGTGACGAAACGGTAAGCGATGTACTCGTTTTCGGTCTCGGCCAGGCCGTTGTAGCGGCCGATGTCGAGATAGACCCAGCGCCGCCCGTCCGGTGCGGTCCGCACCGCGACCACCTCGCCATGCACCACGCCGGCCGTGGCCACCAGTGCGCGGCCGGGCTCCACCACCAGTTCGGCCGTCTCGGGCAGCAGGTCGACTGCCGCCCGAGCTGTCACGGCGGCGATCTGGTCGATACCGGGCGCGGATTCGGCATAGGAGACCGGAAGACCGCCACCGATATTCACCGTCGATACCGCAATGTCCTTGTCGGACAACGCGTCCACGATCCGCGCCGCCTGCTCGATGCCGATCCGCCAGGCCTGCGGATCGAGCTGCTGGGATCCCACATGGAAGTAGGGACCCGCGACGGTCAGGCCGAGGTCGCGGGCGCGCACCAGCAGCCGCAGCGCCTCGACCGGCGCGCAACCGAACTTGGTGCCGAACGGCGTCTGCGATTGCGGCGCCGCGGCCAGGAACCGGCATTCGACGGCGGAGCCGGGCGCGTGCTCGGCGATGCGCACCAGATCGTCCTCGGTGTCGAAGGCGAACCCGCGCACACCGAGCGCGTACGCGAGCGCGATATCGGCGGCCTTCTTGATCGGATTGCCGTAATAGAGCCGACCCGGGTCGACGCCGAGATCCAGGCACATCCGGATCTCGCCGACACTCGCGACGTCGAACTGCGCGCCTTCGGCATCGAGGACCCGCACCACCTGCGGCACCGGGCACGCCTTCACGGCGAAACGGATCCGGGCCCGCCGACCGGCCCGCAGAAGGGCGGCGTCGAGGGCTCGGTAGTTCTCGCGCACGCGCCCGGGGTCGACGAGCAGGTACGGGGATTCGGGCATCGGTGGATCTTTCGGTCGGGCAGCGGAGCGCAACAGTATCAGCGGCCCCTACCCGGAATCGAATCCGTCAAACCTCGAGTTCCGGTGATCGGTGCCCGGTCAGCCCGCGACCACAGTGACCTCGTCGAATACCACTTCTCCCGCCGCGTCGGACTCGGCCAGATCGACCACACCGACGATCGCCCAGCCGTGATCGCCCGCCGGGTCGTCGAGGGTCTGGCGCACCTGCCAGAAACCTGGCCGGGTCTCGACCCGGAACATCTGCGGACCGCGTGCGTCGGGGCCGGTGCCGATGGTGTCGTACTCGGCGAAATACGGCGCGAGTTCGGTTTCCCAGTCCGGGCCGGTGCCGAGGTCCTCCAGCGCCTGCCAGTTGCGCAGGGCCGCCAACTCCACCCGCCGGAACATCGCGTTGCGGACCAGCACCCGGAAGGCGCGCTCGTTGGCCGAGATCGGCCGGATGGTCTCCGCGCCGAAGGCCAGCTGCTCGGCGTCGGTCTCCGCGCCGGGGTTGGTGAGCTGCTCCCATTCGTCGAGCAGGCTCGAATCCACCTGCCGGATCAGCTCACCCAGCCACTCGGTGATGTCGTCGAGCTCCTCGGTGCGCGCGGACTCGGGCACCGTGCGGCGCAGCGCGCGATAGGCGTCGGCCAGGTAGCGCAGCACGACACCTTCGGAGCGGGCCAGCTCGTAATGAGAGATGAGCTCGGCGAAGGTCATCAACCGTTCCACCATCTCGCGCACCACCGACTTCGGTGACGGCGCGAACTCCGACACCCAGGGATGGCCCGCCCGGTAGGTCTCGAAGGCGGGTTCGATCAGCTCGGCCAGCGGCTTGGGCCAGGTGACCTCTTCGAGCAGCTCCATCCGTTCGTCGTAGTCGATGCCGTCGGCTTTCATCTCCGCGACCGCCTCGCCCCTGGCCTTGTGCTGCTGCGCCATCAGCAGCTGGCGCGGATCCTCGAGCGTCGACTCGATGAGCGAGATCACATCGAGGGTGTAGGTGGGAGATTGATCATCGAGTAGTTCGAACGCGGCCAGCGCGAACGGCGACAGCGGCTGATCGAGCGCGAAATCACGTTGCAGATCCACCGTCAGCCTCGCCATTCGGCCCTTGGCATCGGGTTCGGAAAGCTGTTGCACCACACCGGCATCGCGCAACGCGCGATACAACCGGATCGCGCGCAGGATGTGCTTGCGCTGCGCCGGGCGCGGTTCGTGATTGTCCTCGAGCAGATGCCGCATGGCGTCGAAACAGTTGCCGGGCCGGGCGATCACATTGAGCAGCATCGAATTGGTGACCGCGAAGCGCGACACCATCGGTTCCGGCGGCGCGGCCACCAAGCGGTCGAAGGTCTCCTCGCTCCAGGACACGAAACCTTCCGGCGGCTTACGCCGCTGTACCTTGCGCAGTTTCTTCGGATCGTCGCCGGCCTTGGCCAGCATCCGGGTGTTCTCGACCTCGTGATCGGGCGCCTGCACCACCACTGTGCCCATGGTGTCGTACCCGGCGCGACCGGCGCGCCCGGCGATCTGATGGAACTCGCGGGCCTTGAGCCTGCGGGTGCGTACCCCGTCGTACTTGGTCAGCCCGGTGAGCAGCACGGTGCGGATCGGGACGTTGATGCCGACGCCGAGGGTGTCGGTGCCGCACACCACCTTCAGCAACCCGTCCTGGGCCAGCTTCTCCACCAGCCTGCGATATTTGGGCAGCATTCCGGCGTGATGCACGCCGATGCCGTGGCGGATCAGCCGCGAGAGGGTCTTGCCGAAACCGGCGGAGAACCGGAAGCTGCCCAAAGCCTCGGCGATGGCGTCCTTCTCGGCCCGGCTGGCGAAATTCACGCTGGTGAGCGCCTGCGCGCGCTCGAGAGCGGCGGCCTGGGTGAAATGCACGACATAGACCGGCGCCTGATGGGTGGTGACCAGCTCCTCGAGCGTCTCGGTGATCGGAGTACGCGCGTAGGAGAACGTCAACGGCACCGGGCGCTCGGTCCCGGCGACGACGGCGGTGGAACGCCCGGTGCGCCTGCGCAGATCGGTGGCGAAGAAATCGACCTCGCCCAGCGTCGCCGACATGAGCAGGAACTGGGCGCGCGGCAACTCCAGCAGCGGCACCTGCCAGGCCCATCCGCGATCGGGATCGGCGTAGAAATGGAACTCGTCCATCACCACCTGGCCGATATCGGCGTCCGCGCCCTCGCGCAAGGCCAGATTGGCCAGGATCTCGGCGGTCGCGCAGATGATGGGCGCATCCGGGTTCACCGCCGCGTCGCCGGTGACCATGCCGACGCGTTCGGCACCGAACACCTCGCACAGGGCGAAGAACTTCTCGCTGACCAGCGCCTTGATCGGCGCGGTGTAGTAGGTGCGCTGCCCGCGCGTCAGCGCGAACAGATGCGCACCCACCGCGACCAGCGACTTCCCCGAGCCGGTCGGGGTGGCAAGGATGACGTTGGACTCCGAGGCCAGCTCCAGCAGCGCCTCGTCCTGCGCGGGATACAGCGGCGTCCCCTGCTCGGCCGCCCACGTCCCGAACGACTCGTACAGCGCGTCGGCGTCGGTTCCCGGTATCTCGAGCAGCTCGGTCAGATCCACTCCGACAACCCTACGGGCCGCCGGAGCCGGGACCGATCCAGGTCAGCGCGGGTCGTCCTCGCCGGTGCCGGAGCCGTTGTCGCCGTATCCGCCCTGTTCGGCGAGGAAGCGCTCGAATTCGGCGCCGAGCTCGTCACCGCTGGGCAGCTCACCGTCACCGACCAGCAGACTCGACTGACGTTCCTGCGCGGAGACGAACGTGTCGTACTGGCGCTCGAGGGCGTGCACGACCGTCTCGACCTCGGAATTGCCCGCGATGTGCTCATTGACCTGCTCGCGCACGCGTGCGGCGGCCTCACCGAGCGCGGCCAGCGGAATATCCAGTCCGGCGTTCTCGCAGACGTGCTCGAGCAGCGTCTGCGCGGCCTCCGGATAGGCGGTCTGTGCCAGGTAGTGCGGCACGTGCACCGAGAAGCCGAGCGATTCGTGCCCGTGCTGGGCCATCCGGTATTCCAGCAGCGAGGAGGCGCTGCCCGGCACCTGCAACTCACCCGGCCAGCGCTGGTTGTCCTCGATCAGATCGCGGTTGGACGAATGCGCGGTGATGCCGAGCGGGCGGGTATGCGGGATGGCCATCGGGATGGCGCTCAGGCCGATGCTGCGGCGCACACCCAGCTGCTCGGCCAGCAAACGCACAGCCGTGGTGAACTTCTCCCAGCGCAGGTCCGGTTCCAGACCCGACAGCAGCAGGAACGGGGTGCCCGCGGTGTCGCGCAGCGCCCACAGGTTCAGTTCGGGCTCGGCGTAATCGGCGAAGTGATCGGACTTGAACGTCATCAGCGGCCGCCGCGACCGGTAGTCGAGTAGCTCGTCCACGTCGAACGAGGCAACCAGTTCGCTTTCCAGGCTCTCGCGCAGGTGCGTCGTGGCCAGCCGCACCGCGTGACCGGCATCGGTGAAACCCTCGAGTCCGTGCACCAGGACCGGACCCGAACCGTCGTCGGACGACAGCTGCGGAGCGGGGAACTCCAGTTCGTACATTCGCGACTCGTAGTCCATCGCGTACTCCTTCCTGCGCGGCGCACCCGACGTGCCGACGCCGACGGGCCAGTATCTCGCACCGGTCGCCGCGTCGCGTGGTGTACCACAGTCCATTGTCCCCCATGGGCGATGCACTGCTTCGCGCGCGGGCGGACATCGACCCTTCCGTGGGAGCAACAGCGTCGATGGCACAAGCATTCCCGGGCAACGCACGCGCGACCAGGGTGGTCGGCGTGGCGTGGGCGGGCCGCCAGAGGAGTTTGGCAGAGTGGGGCCTGTGGGCGTGCCGGATTCGACGCACAGATCGTCGCTGGGTCGCGCGGTGGCCGGCGGCGCGCTGGCGGTGGCCGTGCTGCTGAGCGCCGGCTGCGGGTCCGAGATGTCCGGCCGGGCGGTACCCGCCGAGCCGACCGCGGTCAGTCGGCAGGTCGAGAAATCCTTGGCCGACCTGCTCCCCGAGCCCGCGGAATTCCCGGACGGCTACCCGGCCGTGGTGTTGCCCGCCGAGGCCGCCGGACAGGCCGCGGGTGATCTCGACGGTGTCGGGGCAGGCGCGAGCGTTGAGCCTGCCGAATGCACACCGCCCGAGGCTCGTTCGGGAGCCGACGGTCTCGCCGTCGCCGTCGGCACCGACGACGCGGCCCGCGCCACCCTGACCGTCGAACTGACCCGCACCGACACGCCGCTGCTGCGGCTGCGCAATCAGGTGCAGCAGTGCGAAACCATCCGGGTGTCGCGTTCCGGGGCGTCGAGCACGGTGACCACCGAACTGGGACCGGCGCCGCAGGTCGACGCCGACGACGCCATGGCGCTGCGGCGCACGGTGCGGCCAGATGTCGGGGGAGCCGGACTCACCCAGTCGATGAGCACGCTGATCGGGCAGATCGGGGACGTGCGCATCGCGGTGACCTACATGTCGTTCAGCGACAACGAGCCCGATACACAGGCACTGGAGCAGCTGTTCGACGCCGCCGTGAACAAGGTCGCGACCAGCTGAAACGTGGAGTTGTCCACAGGCGGAAGTTATCCACAGGCCGGGTGAAAAGCCCAGGTCGCGTCCCGGTCACCGAATCGGCGATCCGGCAGGCTGCACCCATGACGACTCCCGCGACACCCACCGACCCCACCGGGCGCGAGCAGGCCGCCCTCACCCGCGCCGCGCGCCCCTCCCCGCCGCCCGGCGATTCCGAACCAGCGTGTGCGCGTATCCGTGCAGGCGGAATGCGCAGATCACCCGCCCGCGCAGGCCGTTCGGGAAGCTGCGGGGCCTGCCGAGTCGGTGCCGCCGAGCGGCCGAACGGAGGTTGCGGCGGCGGGAGCGGACCGGGCCCGGTCGAGCTCGGGCCGGTAGTCCTTGCATCGAGCGCAGGCGCCTCATCCGGCCCGATCGAGTCGGTCGGCGCCACGGCAGAGGGGCTGGACGGGCCGTGGGCACCGTGGTTCGGCTCCGCCGAGTCGAGGCCGGGGACCGGCACACTGTGCGGCGGTTCTGGCGGTTCCGAGGTCGGGATTCTGAGCTGCGCCGACGGTGCGAATGCCGACGGTGACGCAGCTGCGCGAGGCTCCGAGCCCGGAGCTGAACGCGGGAACAGCAGCGCGGGCGACACTGCCGAGGACCTCACGCATCCCGAGGGCGACGTGATCGATATGCGGCTCGGGGAGATCAGGCTGGCCGAACCGGGGGAGTTCCTGGCCGGCATACCGGCGATTCTCGGGTTCGTGCCGGTGCGCTCACTGGTAGTGGCGGTGTTGCGGGCGGCGCCGCGCGATCCGGATAGCGCGTTGATCGATGTGGTGGCGCGCTTCGACCTGGTGTCCACGCCGGTCGGCACCGGGGCTCGGACGCTGGCGGCCACCGTGGCCGAGGTGTGTGACCAGCACGGCGTGGTCGGTGTGCTGGCAAGTGTCGTCGATGACCGCCGTTGCGAACCCGAGCCGGGCATAGCCGGCCGCGATGGGCTGGTCACGGCACTGGCGGCACAGTTGGAGGCGCGGTCGATACCGCTGTGCGGTGCGTGGGCCGTGCAGGCGATCGCGGCCGGGCACGGGTGGTGGAGCGTGCTCGGTGCGGACCGCCGTGGGGTGGTACCCGATCCGGCCGCCTCACCGATCACATTGAGCCACGTGCTCGACGGCAAGCAGATCCGCCGGTCACGATCGGAACTGATCGCGGCGGTGTCGGTCGACCCCGCGATGCGTGAACGGGTCTGCGCCGAAATGGGTTCGGCGCTCGCGCGAGCCCACCAGCGATTCGCCGACGCGGCCGGCGGCGGCGACCGGATCGGCTACAGCCGGCGGGCGGCGCAATACCTGCTGTGGCAGATCGCGAACGTGGAATCCGGGGTGCGGCTGTCGGCGGCCGAGCTCGCGGAATCGGCTGCGGCGCTGCGGGATAAACACGCGCGCGACGCCATGTTCGCCCTCGCGGGCACCGATCACGCCGGTGCCGCCGAACAACTGTGGGCGATGCTGACGCGCGGCCTGCCCGACACCGACCGCGCCGAAGCCGCCACTTTGCTCGGCTATTGCGCCTACGCCCGCGGTGACGGGCCGTTCGCCGGTATCGCGTTCGCGGCGGCGCTGGACGCCGACCCCGAACACCCGATGGCAGCGTTGCTCGACGCCGCGCTCACGTCAGGGATGGAGCCGCAGCGGTTGCAGCGGCTGATCACCTGCGGTCGCGAAGCGGCCGTCGATCTCGGCATCGATCTCGGCCAATCATGGTGATCCGCCGGCGAGTGCGCCCGGGGGCCGGGCTATTTCGCGCTGTGGGCGCGTGGGCCCAGGTCCCGCAGGAAGTTCCAGGCGTCGGTGACGATCTCGTCGAGATCGTTGTGTGCGGGACGCCAGCCGAGCTCGGCGACCGCGCGATCGCTGGAGGCGATGAGCACGGCCGGATCGCCCGCGCGCCGCGGCGAATCCTTGGCGGCGATGGGCAGCCCGGTGACCCGCTCACAGGCCGAGATCACTTCGCGCACCGAGAACCCGGTGCCGCTACCGAGGTTGAACACCCGGTGAGTGCCCGGCTCGGCCGACCGGAGAGCGAGCAGATGGGCGTCGGCCAGATCGCGGATGTGGATGTAGTCCCTGATGGCGGTGCCGTCGGGGGTGGGCCAGTCGGTGCCGAAGACCGCGATGGATTCACGATGACCGGCCGCGACCTGCAGTACCAGCGGAATGAGGTGGGTCTCCACCACGCGGTTCTCACCGAGCCCGCCGTAAGCACCCGCGACGTTGAAATACCGCAGGCTGGTGGCCGCGAGACCGTGCGCGACGGCGTACGAGGTGATGGCATGGTCGATCGCCAGCTTCGAGGCGCCGTAGGGGTTGGTCGGCCGGGTCGGCGCGTCTTCGGTGATCGGCACCTGTTCGGGCTCGCCGTACACCGCTGCGGTGGAGGAGAACACCAGACGCGGCGTGCCGGTGCGGCGCATAGCCTCCAGCAGCTCCAGCGTTTTCACCACATTGCCGTGCCAGTACTTCTCCGGCTGCTGCACCGACTCGCCCACCAGCGACTGGGCCGCGAAATGCAGGACGCCGTCGAATTTTTCGGACGCCAGCAGGCCGGGCGCGGCCTCGGCGATATCGCCCTCGACGAACCGCGCGTCGCCGGGCACACCGTCGGCGTTACCCGTGGACAGATCGTCGAGGACGACCACCTCGTGACCGTCCTCGATGAGGACCTGCGCGCACACCCCACCGACATACCCGGCACCGCCGGTGACCAGAAGTTTCACCGGTCAGACCAGCTTCACCTGGACGGCGTGGGCCATTTCGTCCGACAGCTCGAAGCCCTCGTGGCCAGGCACCGTGATGACCACCGAGCCGGGCTTGGTCTCGACGGTCACCCTGGCGTCGGGCACCACGCCGGCCTCACGCAGCCGGTTGATGACCTCGGGGTCGGTCTGAATGTGCTCGGCGAGCCTGCGGACCACAACCGCATGCGTCTGGCCGTGCGGCAGCTCCGAGAGCCGGATCAGGTTCTCGTCGGCCGGCGCGATCGGGGCCACACCCAGCTCGTCCAGACCGGGGATGGGGTTGCCGTACGGGGAGGTGGTGGGGTGGTTGAGCACCTCGACGAGGCGTCGTTCGACGTCCTCGCTCATCACATGCTCCCAGCGACAGGCCTCGGCGTGCACGTTCTGCCAGTCCAGGCCGATGATGTCGACCAGCAGCCGCTCGGCCAGCCGGTGCTTGCGCATCACCGCGACGGCCATGCTGCGGCCCTTGTCGGTGAGCTCGAGATGCCGGTCACCGGCCACCAGCAGCAGCCCGTCGCGTTCCATGCGGGCGACCGTCTGGCTGACCGTGGGCCCGCTCTGCTCGAGGCGCTCGGCGATCCGGGCACGCAGGGGCACCACGCCCTCCTCCTCGAGGTCGTAGATGGTACGGAGGTACATCTCCGTGGTGTCGACCAGATCCTTCACCTGTTACCCCTTCGTCGGCACGAATTCTACCCACGCGACGTCTCGATTCGCGCACGCCACAGCAGCACGCGTCGCGCGTCGGGAACCCTGTCGGCGCACGGCATACCGCCGTGTTCGCTGATGCTTGTATTTCTACTGCATGTGAACGCCGAACGGGGCGCTGCGCTTCCCGCTAGCGTTGCGAGCATGGCCACTGCAGTGCCCGGCGCGCGCCCGGGACCCGCGGACCCGGCGACGGTCGTGTGGACCGACCGGTTCCTCGACTACACCTGGACCCCGCAACATCCGATGAAACCGGCCCGGCTGGCGTACACGATGGCGCTGGCCCGCAGCCTCGGCGTGCTCGAGGGCGTCGAATTGCTCGAGCCCGCCGAGGCGGGCACCTCAGACCTGCTGCGCATCCACACCGCCGAATACATCGACGCCGTCGAGCACGCCGTCGCCCCGCCCATGCCGCATGGCGAACCGCCGCTCGCGCCGCCGTTCGGCCTCGGCTCGGCCGACAACCCGGTGTTTCCCGGCATGCACCGGGCGGCCTCGGTGATCGTCGGCGGCACGCTGGCCGCGGCCCGCGCGATCGCCGAGGGGCGCACCCGCCGCGCGGTGAGCATCGGCGGTGGCATGCATCACGCGATGCCGGCGTCGGCGGCCGGGTTCTGCGTCTACAACGATGCGGCGGTGGCCATCTCATGGCTGCTCGACCACGGTTTCGATCGCATCGCCTACCTCGATGTCGACGTCCACCACGGCGACGGCGTACAGCGCGCGTTCTACGCCGATCCGCGGGTGCTCACCGTCTCGATCCACCAGCATCCGGCGACGTTGTGGCCCAACACCGGCTGGCCCGAGGAGAACGGCAGTGGGGCGGGCACGGGCACGTCGATCAACCTGCCGGTGCTGCCCGGCACCCGGGACGCGCAGTGGTTGCGTGGATTTCATGCGGTGGTGCCAGGAGCGGTCGCGGCGTTCCGGCCGCAGATCGTGGTCAGTCAGTGCGGGGTGGACAGCCACCGCGAAGATCCCCTCGCCGACCTGGAGCTGAGCGTAGACGGTCAGCGCGCGGCGTTCCTGGCCATGCGCGAGCTGGCCGATCGTTACGCCGAAGGTCGCTGGCTTGTGGTGGGTGGCGGCGGATACGGGCTGGTCCGGGTGGTGCCGCGGGCCTGGACTCATCTGCTCGCCGCCGCGCTGGACCGCGACCTCGCACCCGAGACCGGCATACCGCAGGACTGGATCGATCTGGTGCAGGCTGCCGCACCACGGGTCGATCCACCGCGCACGATGAGCGACGGCGCCGATGTGTCGTTCCAGCGCTGGGACGGCCCGGGCGGGACCGCCGAAACCGGTGATGCGCGGGTGGACCGAGCGCAGCGCGCCATCGACACCGCCGTGCTGGCCACCCGTCGTGCGTGCTTCGGCCCGCTCGGCCTCGACCCGGAGGATCCCCGTGACTGAGATCGACACCCCGGACACCCCCGCGGTGCCGCCACCACCGCCCCAGCACTGGTTCGCCGATGTGCTGGCTTCCGACGGCGGTGTGGTGCGGCTGCGCCCGATCACACCCGACGATGCCGAACGATTGCAGCAGTTTCACGCCGCGCTATCGGATCGCACCAGGTACCTGCGCTACTTCGGGCCCTATCCGCGGATCTCACCGAAGGATCTGTACCGCTCCACCCATGTCGATCATCACAATCGGGTCGGGCTGGTGGCGGAGCTGGGCGAGTCGATCATCGCCGTCGGGCGCTACGAACTGCTCGACCGCACCGGCCCGCGCGCCGCGGAGGTCGCGTTCGTGGTCGCCGATGGGCATCAGGGCCGCGGTCTCGGATCGATTCTGCTCGAGCATCTGGCCGGCGCGGCCGCCGAGAACGAGATCGAGACCTTCGTCGCCGAGGTGCTGGCCGAGAACACGGTGATGGTGACGGTGTTCCGGGAAGCCGGCTATCAGGTCGAGCGCAGCAGGGACGGTTCGGTGCTGCACCTGGAATTCGCCATCGACCCGACCGAGGCGCTGCTGTCGGTACGCGATGCGCGCGAACGCGCTTCGGAGGCCCGCAGTGTGGGCAACCTGCTGACACCGCGCTCCATCGCCGTCATCGGTGCCACGCCGAGTGCCGGCCGCGTCGGTGGCGCGGTACTGGCCAACCTGCTTTCGGGAGCGTTTCAGGGCCCGGTGTTCCCGGTGAATCCGGCCCGTCGTTCGGTGCGGGGCGTGCGCGCCTACGCGACCGTGCGCGACATCCCCGATGAAGTGGATCTTGCGGTGGTGGCGGTGCCCGCCGAATCCATCGGATCGGTGCTCGACGACTGTATGGCCAAGGGCGTCAAGGGTTTGGTGGTGCTCACCGCCGGTTTCGGCGAGACCGGCGAGGCGGGTCTGGAGGCCGAGCGCGCCCTGGTCGCGGCAGCTCGCGGCCACGGTATGCGGGTGGTGGGGCCGAGCGCGCTCGGCATCGCCAATACCGATCCCGCGATCGCGCTCAATGCCACGCTTGCGCCGGTGCTGCCCGGGCGCGGGCGGATCGGATTCTTCTGTCAGTCCGGGCCGTTGGGTGCGGCGATCCTCGGTGAGGCGGCGGCTCGTAATCTCGGGCTGTCCACGTTCGTGTCGGCGGGCAACCGTGCCGACGTGTCCGGCAACGACCTGTTGCAGTACTGGGACACCGATCCCGACACCGATGTGGTGTTGCTGTATCTGGAGAGTTTCGGTAATCCGCGCAAGTTCTCCCGGATCGCACGGCGGGTGGCGCGGACCAAACCGATCGTCGCGGTCAGCAGCGGCCGGTTGGCCGCACGCGCCCAGCCCGCCGGCGACATGGACCGCTCGATCGTGCGGGATCTGTTCGCGCAGGCAGGAATTGTGCAGGTCGACTCGATTTCGGAACTGTTCGACTGCGCGGCGCTGCTCGGCTACCAACCGCTACCCGCGGGCTCCCGGCTGGCGGTGATCGGCAACAGTGCGGCGCTGGGATGGCTGGCCGTGGACGCTGCCCGCGGTGAGGGCCTGGTGGTCGGCGAACCGGTGGACCTGGGCCCGCAGGCCACCCCCGGCGACTATTTCGACGCGGTGCTCGCCCAATTGCGTTCCGATGACGTCGATTCGGTGATCGTGGTCTTCGCCCCGCCGGTGCCGTTGCCGACCGGTGAGTTCGCGGCCGCGATCCGGTCCGCGTCGGAGGCGGTGCCGGAGGCAGCCAAACCGATCCTGACCACGTTCATTGCCGAGCAGGGTATTCCGAACCTGCTGGCGGTGCGTGGCGCCGGTGCCTCCGCGGTGCGGGGATCCATTCCGTCGTATCCGGATCCCGAGCGGGCCGCGCGGGCGCTGGCACGGGTTCGGCGCTATGCGGAATGGCGTGATCGCCCGCAGTCGGCGGTTGTGCGGCCCGACGGCATCGACAGTGTGCGCGCCACCGGGTTGGTCGCGGGGTGGATGGCCGAGTCCGGCGGCCGCCGCCTGACCGACCTGGAGACGGTGGCATTGCTGGAGTGCTACGGGATTTCGGTGGTCGAGTTCCGCGAGGTGCGCGATGCCGATGCCGCGGTGGCGGCGGCGGAGGAACTCGGCTACCCGGTGGCCGCCAAGGCCACCAGCGACGCTTGGAGGCGGCGGCCCGACTTGAGTGGGGTACGCCTGGACCTGTGGCGCCCGGACGCGGTGCGACAGGCCTACACCGATCTCGTCGCGCTCAGCGGGGAACCGGCTCTGCACATCCAGAAGATGGCGACCAAAGGTGTGGGTTGTGTGCTGCGGGTGCAGGATGATCCGTCGTTCGGTTCGGTGATCGAGTTCGGCTTGTCGGGGCTGATCATCGAAATGCTGGGCGACCGCGCCTATCGCGCGCTGCCATTGTCACCGGACGAGGCCGCGGCGCTGATCGATGCGCCGCGTGCGGCCCCGCTGCTGTCGGGCACGCCGGCCAGCCCACGGGTGGACAAGGCGGCGCTGGTCGAGCTGGCCCAACGCATTTCAGCGCTGTTCGATGATCTGCCGGAAATGCGGGAGCTGTCCTTCGATCCGGTGCTCGCGTCACCGACATCTGCCGAAATCCTCTACGCGCGAGCCCGAATCGGTCCCCAGCCCAGCCGTTTCGATACCGGCCCGCGCAGACTCGGATGAATCACACACGTTTACGCCGACCGGCTCGCACGCTCCGGAGGGGGCGGGTACGTGCGGACACCGGTCGGCGTCGGGAAGGTGACCGCGCACGGTCACCGAGTGTGGCTCGTGCCGGGGACGCCGGCACGCTGCGGATCAGCTGGCGTAGGCGCGCAGCCTGTCGGCGCGTTCGCCCTTGCGCAGCTTGGACATCACTTCGCGCTCGATCTGGCGGACCCGCTCACGGGACAGGCCGAACAGCTTGCCGATCTGGTCGAGGGTGCGCGGCTGGCCGTCGTCGAGGCCGAAACGCAACCGGATCACCTGCTGTTCGCGCTCGTCCAGCGTGGCGAGCACGCTGCGGACGTCGTGGTGCAGCAGACCGGCGATGACGGCGCTTTCGGCGGAGGTGGCTTCGGAATCCTCGATGAAATCACCCAGCGGGGCTTCCTCGTCGTTGCCGACCGGCATGTCCAGGCTCACCGGATCGCGGCTGTGGTCGAGCAGATCGGCGATCTTCTCCACCGGGATGCCCGATTCGTTGGCCAGTTCGTCGTCGGTGGCCTCGCGGCCGAGCTGCTGGTGCAGTTCACGCTTGATCCTGGCCAGCTTGTTGACCTGCTCGACGAGGTGGACGGGAAGCCGGATAGTGCGGCTCTGATCGGCCATGCCGCGGGTGATGGCCTGACGGATCCACCAGGTGGCGTAGGTGGAGAACTTGAAGCCCTTGGCGTAGTCGAACTTCTCCATCGCGCGGATAAGGCCGAGGTTGCCTTCCTGGATGAGGTCCAGCAGCGGCATCCCGCGCCCGGTGTAGCGCTTGGCGAGGGACACGACCAGACGCAGGTTGGCTTCCAGCAGATGCGAGCGGGCGGCCTGGCCTTCGCGGACGATGACGGCCAGATCGCGCTTGCGGGCGGCCGACAATCGCTTGCCGGTCTCCAGCAGGTGCTGGGCATAGAGGCCCGCCTCGATGCGCTTGGCCAGCTCGACCTCGTCGGCCGCCGTGAGCAGCGCCGTACGGCCGATCCCGTTCAGGTACACACGTACCAGGTCGGCGGCGGGGCTCTGGGCGTCGAGGTCCGAATCGCTGGCGCGCACTCGAGTGGTGGCGGGGCTTGTCATGACTTGCCTCCTGTCGGTGGTGTCTCACTCCGATCAACGGACCCGACATAGGGAAAGTTCCCTGACCGGGCGCGGGTAAACCGGTTCTGAACTGCGGTTTTCGCCACGTTCGGCTGAGAAGTTCCTGAGAACACCGCGCGAGGGGAACGGCCCTGTCCTGCCTCGGCCGATCCTGGCGTCCTCGCTATCCGGGAACGATCAGTCCGTGGCGTACCAATCCGGCCACCACTCCCAGTGCCTCTGCCGCGAACTCGGGCGTGACGGTGTCGGATCCGTGAGCGATGGCGAGCAGTTCGATCAGTTCGTGCAACGGCAGACCGTCCGGTCGCATTCCCGCTACCAGGGAGATCGTGGTCTCGTCAACCTCATGCTGCCAGCGGGGTCCGTCGCCGCGATGCAGCCGCGCCACCCGCTGCTCCCAGCCCTGTGGCCCGGGCAGATACACCCGTTCGAGCGCGGTCGCTGGATCGACCCGGAAGCGCGCCGACCAGGCCAGATCATTGTCGGCGGCCACGGCGCGCAGCCAGGCCGACCGTTCGAAGTAGCGGGTCGCTTCCTCGCCGAGTGGGTCGTCGAAGCCGTGGGTGAGGTCCTCGGCGAGCAGCTCGGTGGGGCCGTCGATGGCACGCAGGTAGACGAACCCGAATCCGATGCCCTCGACATCGGCGGCGGAAAAAGCCTCCAGCCACTGTTCGGCGCGCTGCTGGGCGTGCTGATCGCGCGGGTCGAGGCCCGCATCGCGCAGCCAGGTACCCACGTAGAGGGCGGGATCGGCGACGTCGCGCTGCACCACCCAGGCGTCGACCCCGTGTTCGGGCAGCCAGGAGGAGACCCGCTGGCGCCAGTCCTCGCCGTCGACGTGCACCCAGGCCGCCAGCATCGCCGCCGTGCCGCCCGGCGCGAGCAACCGCGGCGCCTGGGAGATCACCAGTTCGCTGGCGCCGTCGAGGGCGAGACCGGAATCACGGTAGGTGTGCTCCACGCGGGCGGGACCGACCACGAACGGGGGATTGGCCACCACCTGGTCGAATCGCCGCCCGGCCACCGGCTCGAACCACGAGCCCTCCAGCAGCTCCACGGCCAGTTCGTTGAGCGCGGCGGTGGCCTCGGCCAGCCACAGCGCCCGCCGGTTGACGTCGGTGGCGGTGACGCGGCCCGCATAGGACGCGGCGTGCACGGCCTGCACACCGCAGCCGGTGCCCAGATCGAGCACCGAGCCCACCGGTTCGGTCGGCGTGGCCCGAAGCAGCGACAGCGAGGCATGGCCGACACCGAGGACGTGGTCGGCGGTGAGCGTTCGCCTGCGCATCGAATCGTCCAGATCGGACAGGATCCAGCGCGTACCCGCACCGGTGTCGAGCGGACGCAGGTCCAGCGCCGCACGCACCTGATCGCCGTCGCGTTCCAGCAGACCCGCCGCCACCGCCTGGTCGAGCTCGACCGGCGCCAGCGCGGCCCCGACCTCGGCCTCCGGCAGCGCGTCGCCGAGCAGCAGTAGCCGGATCAGCGTGCCGAGTTCACCCGCGGCCCGAGCGGCCCGGCGCACCGGCACCGGTTCGGAGCGGCCGAGTGCGGCGTGCGCGTCGGCGCCGAGAGCCTCCAGCAAGGTGTCGGCGTCGTAGCCGACCCGGATCAGCGCGGTGCGCAGGGCCGGGCACAGGGCGGTCAGCAGCGATCCCGTGGTAGTCGAACGATTCGTAGGCACATCGGTACTCTGCCACCGCCTCCCGCCGTGGCCGCCGTCACTGCCCGCGAGAACGGGTGTCCGGCTCAGCCGTCGATGGCGTTGTGCGGCCGCGATTCCAGCGCCGGACGTGGCCGATCCCAGCGACTGGGCTCGTTCTTGCCCCGCGGCGGGCGGTCATTGGCGATCAGGACCGCGATCCAGGGCAGGGGAATCGAGGCGACGATGATCAGGATCGAGATGAGCGCGTTGCTGAAGGCGCTGTAGGCGATCGCCGCCAGGATCAGCGCCGGGATGCGGAAGGACATGATCGTCAGGTAGCGCCGGACCCGGGCGCGATGCTGATCCTCGAGCGAGGGGGCGGCCTCGGTGATCAGCACCGGATGTTTGTCGTCTCCGGGGAAGTAGCCGGCAGAACGGCGGGGCCGGGGCGGCATCGGCGCGCCGGTCGAGTCGTCACGGCCGACGCTCTCGTCGGAAGAATCGCCGTGCTGCTGCATACCCCCGAGTCTTCCACTGTCCGCAGCGGGGCGCACACCCGGTGGTCACGACGCCGGGGACGGCATGCGGCATCATGGAAGGCGTGAGTACCGACACTCTGGTTCGCCCCGATACGACTACCGACGAGTCGACCGGCGATGACACCCCGAAGTTCTTCCACTACGTGAAGAAGGACAAGATCGCCGAAAGCGCGGTCATGGGCACCCATGTCGTCGCGCTGTGCGGTGAGGTGTTCCCGGTGACCCGCTCGCCGAAGCCCGGCTCGCCGGTGTGCCCGGAATGCAAGAAGGTCTACGAGCAGCTGCGTAAGGGCGACTGACAGCCATGGCCCCTCGCGCCGCCCGGCCCGTCAGCTTTCCGGCCCGGCGCGCGAGGGTTGCGGGCTGTCCAGCGGCGGCTTCCCGCGCGTCCGGTCGTCGGGTGATTCGGGGCCGCTCGGCTGCTGCGCCCACTCCGGTTCGATCCCGGCAGCCGCGCCGATCGTGGCCGGTTCGGCGGAATCGCCCCTGACCTGCTCGGCCAGCCACGCCTTCACCTGCTCCACCCGGGTCGCCCGGGCCGGCCAGAACTCCTGCACCGCCGCGTTGAACTCCGCTCCCACGATGACGGCGAACGCAAGGAAGAACGTGAACAGCAGGAACGCGATCGGCGTTGCCAGCGCGCCATAGCTGACGCCGGTGCGGGTGACCCACCCCAAATACCGGCGCAGTCCCTCGCTGGCCGCCATGAAGAACACGCCCGCCACCAGCGCCCCGCCGAAGAGCCGGTGCCAGGGCAGCGTGGTGTGCAGGGCCAGCTTGTACAGCGTGGTCAGTCCCACGATCAGCAGCAGGCCGACGCCCGGGTAGTAGAACGCGTCGATCAACCGCAGTCCCGGCTCGCGCCAGCCGTCGGGCAGTGCCCGCCCGATCAGCACCGGGCCCAGTGCGATCAGCGGCAGGATGAACACCGCCGCCACCAAGAACTGCACATACAGCAGCAGCGCGAAGATCCGCTGCCACACCGGATGCCTGGCGTCCTGCTGGTCGTGGGCCTCCACGATCGCGTCGACGAAGGTGGCCATCGCCGAGGAACCGGCCCACAGCGAGAGCACGAAACCCACCGAGACGAACGCCGCCCGCCCCTGGCCGAGCACATCGCGGACCGTGGGTTCGATGAGGTCGTGCACCACCGTCGGGTTGAACAGGTCGCGGCTGAAGGTGAGGATCTTGGACTCGACGATCTCGACGGTGTCGGGGCCGAACCATCCGCCGACATAGCCGAGGCTGCCGAGAACGCCGAGCAACAACGGCGCCAGTGACAGCGTCTGCCAGAACGCCGCCGCCGCCGACTTGGCGAAGATCGAATCCTGCCACGCCTTGACCGCCACCCTGGCCACCAGCCGCCACGTCTGCCGCCCCGCCTGCGCCATCCCGGCGCCCGCACGGCGCGCGAGGGCGGCCGCGCTCGCGCGAGTGCCTGACAGGTTGCTCATGGTGTGACAAGCATCGCGCACCGGCGCCGCGTCGGCCGGGCGGGGCGGGCATCGTGTCGGCGGGCAACAGGTGAACCGCTGGTTACCCGGGTGGGCGCTGTGATGCCGGTCGCGCCCGTCGCGTCGGTTTGGCGACTCGCGGCCTCCGACCGTTAGTGTTGGCTTCCGTGACAGGTTCGGGTGGCGCCACTGCGGCGGGAGGAGCGCTACGCGCCTGGCAGAGGCGTGCGCTCACCAAATACCTTGCGACAAAACCACGTGACTTCCTCGCGGTCGCCACGCCGGGCGCGGGTAAGACCACTTTCGCTCTGCGGGTCGCCGCGGAGTTGCTGGCCGATCGCACCGTCGACCAGATCACCGTGGTCGCACCGACCGAGCACCTCAAGCATCAGTGGGCGCAGTCGGCGGCGCGGGCCGGGATCGCGCTGGATTCGCGGTTCTCCAACAGCACCGGCGGCACCTCCGGTGACTATCACGGCGTGGTGGTCACCTATGCGCAGGTCGCCTCGCATCCGTCCAGGCACCGGGTGCGCACCGAGAACCGGCGCACACTCGTGATCCTGGACGAGATCCACCATGCCGGCGACGCCAAGAGCTGGGGTGACGCGGTCGCCGAAGCCTTCGGCGACGCGACCCGCAGGCTGGCGCTGACCGGTACGCCGTTCCGCAGCGACGACAGCCAGATCCCGTTCGTCACCTATGAACCCGACGAGGGCGGCTTCCCGCGTTCGCGCGCCGACCACGCCTACGGCTACGCCGAGGCCCTCGCCGACGGCGTCGTGCGCCCGGTGGTCTTCCTGGCCTACTCCGGTGAGGCGCATTGGCGCGACAGCGCGGGTGAGGAATACTCCGCCCGCCTGGGCGAACCGCTCAATGCCGAACAGACCGCGCGGGCCTGGCGGACCGCCCTCGACCCGGCCGGCGACTGGATGTCGGCGGTGCTGCGGGCAGCCGACATGCGGCTCGGGCAGCTGCGCTCCACCGGCATGCCCGACGCCGGTGGGCTGGTGATCGCCACCGATCAGGAACGCGCCCGCGCCTACGCCGAGCTGCTCGAACACATCACCGGCACACCGCCGGTGCTGGTGCTGTCCGACGACCCGACCTCCTCGGCGCGGATCGGTGAGTTCAGTGCTGGCACCCAGCCGTGGATGGTCGCGGTGCGTATGGTGTCCGAAGGCGTCGACGTGCCGCGGCTGGCGGTCGGCGTGTACGCCACCAGCGCCTCGACGCCGCTGTACTTCGCGCAGGCGATCGGGCGGTTCGTGCGTGCGCGCAGGCCCGGTGAGACCGCGAGTGTGTTCCTGCCGTCGGTGCCGGTGTTGCTGGATCTGGCCGCGCAGCTGGAGTTGCAGCGCGACCACGTCATCGGCAAACCGCACCGGGAGAAGGACGGCCTCGACGACGAGCTGCTCATCGACGCCAACAAGCAGAAGGACGAGCCCGGCGAGGACGAGAAGCCGTTCGTCGCGCTGGCCGCCGACGCCGAACTGGATCAGGTGATCTACGACGGATCGTCCTTCGGCACCGCCACCTTCGCCGGCAGCGCCGAGGAAGCCGACTATCTCGGTATCCCGGGTCTGCTCGATGCCGAGCAAATGCGTGCGCTGCTGCGGGAACGCCAGGCCAAGCAGATCGCCGACCGGGCGCCGGTGGCGACGGCCGAACCGGCGCCGCAGTCGGGTGGGGCGGCCGAGCGGGTCGCCACCGCCGACCGGCTCGGTGAGTTGCGGCGCGAACTCAACAGCCTGGTGGCCATGCATCATCACCGGACCGGCAAACCGCACGGGGTGATCCACGGCGAGTTGCGCCGTCAGTGTGGTGGTCCGCCGACGGCGCTGGCCAGTGCCGAGCAGTTGGGTGAGCGCATCGCTGCCTTGCGCCGCATGTAAGGCGCTGCGCCGCATGTACGGCGTTGGGTCGGATGTACGGCGTTGGGCAGTCCCGGCGGGAGGCCGACAGTGCGGTCGGAAGGCGGCCACGTATGCGCCGGCCGGATCAGCCGGCCGTACGGCGGCGATTTCGGCCGCGGCGCCGAACGCCGGTCGCGGTTCGCCTCTCAGCTCGGCACCGCGAACCATCCGACCGGATCGAGGGTGTTGATCGGGATCCAGCGCGCCGGCTCCGCCGTCGCTTCCGCGCCCGCCGGGGCGTCGGCGGCGGTGAAGTAGCCCTGGATTTCCAGGGCCAGGCGTGGGGTTTCGTCGATGCGGCGGGCCATGTCGTAGAGCGCGGCCAGCAGGTGCACGCAGCGGTCGGTGCGGGCGGAGCAGGAACAGTCGACGGCGAACAGCGTCGGGGCCGCGGTGATGCCGGCGTCGATGACGGCGCGGTGCATCTCGTCGGTGAGAGTTACCGGGTCAGGGCCGACGATCGCGGCAATCGCGTCGATGACCGGGCGCGGCATCGGGGCCACCTCGATATGTGTCACCGAGGCCTGTCC
This sequence comes from Nocardia cyriacigeorgica, assembly GCF_005863245.1. Lineage (GTDB taxonomy): Bacteria > Actinomycetota > Actinomycetes > Mycobacteriales > Mycobacteriaceae > Nocardia > Nocardia cyriacigeorgica_C. The sequence goes on from NZ_VBUT01000003.1 coordinate 509,895, forward strand.
GCCCCGGTGGATGTGCGCGCTGACGATCCGGCCGGTGACGGTGGCCTGTACGCCGTGGTTGCGGGCGATGCTGCGCGCTCGCGGTAGCAGCGGATCGGGGCGGGTCTGGCGCAGGGGCTCGGCCAGGCGCACCCAGTCCATCCCCCAGCGGGTGTATCCGAATTCGTTGTCGGCCATCAGTTCTCCCGTTTGCGGCGCAGGATCTCGATCAGCTGGTCGTCGTCGAGGCGGGCCAGTTCGGCGATGCCGGCGGCGTCACCGAGATCGGTCAGCGCCGACTTACGTCGTTGCATGGTGGCGATGTGTTCCTCGACGGTGGTGCCCGAGGTGAGCGTGGTGACGGTGACGGTGCGCGTCTGCCCGATCCGGTGCGCCCGGTCCGAGGCCTGCGCCTCCACCGCCGGATTCCACCAGCGATCGAAATGGATGACGTCGGCGGCGCGGGTGAGTGTGAGCCCGGTGCCGGCCGCGCGCAGGCTCAGGATGAGCACCGGCGGCCCGTCGGCGGCCTGGAACCCGCTGACGATCCGGGCGCGTTCGGCCTGGTTCAGCCCGCCGTGGAAGAACGGCGCGTCCACCCCGAACTGTTCGGCAAAATGCCGCACGAGCAGGTCACCGGTCTTGCGGTATTGGGTGAACACCAGCGTCGGCGCGCCGAGATCGAGATTGTTGGCCACGATGTCGGTGCACAGATCGAGCTTGCCCGACCGTCCGGCCAGCTCGTCGAGCTCGCCGGTGATCAGGCCGGGATGGTTGCAGACCTGCTTGAGGCCGGTGAGTGCGGCCAGCACCCGGCTCTGGCGTTGGGCGCCGTGGCCGAAGCCGTCGTCGATGGCGCGGTCGAGTAGCTGATCGTAGAGCCGTTCCTGTTCGGTCGTGAGATCACACAGCAGGTCGGTGTGGATCTTGGCGGGCAGCGACGCGGCGACCTGATCCTTGCGGCGGGCCAGCACCACCGGCTCGATCGCCTCACGCAGTCGCGCCGCCGCGCTTGCCGAACCTTCCTGGATCGGCCGGGCGAAGCGGCGCCGGAATTGGCTGCGATGGCCGAAAAGTCGCGGCGCGACCAGATTCAGCAATGCCCACAGCTCTTCGAGGTGGTTCTCCACCGGGGTGCCGGTCAACGCCACGGTCGCGGCCGCGTCGATGGACCGTGCGGCCTTGGACACCTGCGTCCGTGGGTTCTTCAAGGCCTGCGCCTCGTCGAACACGGCGCTGGCCCAGCGGGTTTCACGCAGGCCGGCGCCGTGCAGTCGCAACGTCGGATAGCCGGTGACGACGATCGTGGCTGCTCCGGCCTCGAATTCTCCGCCGCGCCAGGCGATCGGACGCAGCCCTGGCGCGAACCGCTGGATCTCGTGTATCCAGTTGCCCACCAGCGAGGTCGGGCACACCACCAGTTGCGGTCCGTCGCTCGCGCGGCCGAGCAGGAAACCGATGGTCTGCACGGTTTTACCGAGACCCATCTCGTCGGCGAGCACCGCGCCGCCGTGCTCGTCGACCGCGGCGCGCAGCCAGCTCACGCCACGGGCCTGATAGGGGCGCAGGTCGGCTTTCAAGGTGTCGCGCAGTTCGTGTGCGACCGCGCGGGTGGTGGTGAACGCGGTGCGCAGGTAGTGGGCGGAGAGGATGGCGGTGCCGGTCGCGTTCGGCACCGCGTGCGCGGCGGGCGGCAGCGATATCTCGCCGCTGGTGTGATCGTCGGCGAGGGCCTCTCGCCAGGCCCGGACCGAGGCGTCCGGCTCGGGGACGTCGGCCGCGGCGAACTCCTCGGGTTCGAGCAGCGCGCAGTCGACGTCGGCGACCTGGACCGTCGCGCTACCCGCGGCGGCCTGCGCCGCGGTGCCGGTCGGGACGGCAAGGGCCTGCACCGCCGGTACACCGAGATCGCGCGGCGGACGCCCGGGACCGTGCCCGGTCCACGTCCATATCGCGAACATGTTCCGGTCGGGCAGGTAGGTGGCCTGTGTGCTGGGCAGAGCGGACCCCTCAAATCATCGTATGGTGTACGGAGTAATGTGGTAACGCATACCGTAGCGGAATTGTTCCGCCGTTGGCACAAGGAGTTCGATGGCCGCTCGTCCATCGCCGGACCCCGTCGAGCAGGCGGGGCAACTGCTGGCCCTGCTGTGGCGTCACCGGCTCCCGCCGCGCCCCGGTGGTCGCGGCCCCAAACAGGCCGTGAGCGTCGACGAGGTGGTGCGTACGGCCATCGCGCTGGCCGACCGGGACGGGCTGGCGAAACTGTCGGTGCGCGCGGTCGCCACCGAGCTGGGCCTGCGCCCGATGAGCCTCTACACCTACGTGCCGAGCATGCGGGCGCTGACCGTGCTGATGGTCGACGCCGTCGCGGCCGGCGACGAACCGCTGCCCACCGATGTGCCGCCACGCGAGCGTTTGGTCGCGGTGGCGCGGCAGGTGCGCGGCGAGGTGATCGCGCATCCGTGGCTGCTGGAGGTCTCGCCGTGGCGCATGGTGCTCGGCCCGGGGCGGATGCGCCGCTACGAACGCCAGCTCGCCGCGGTGGACGGGATCGGGCTGAGTGAGGTGGAGATGGACCGCGTGGTGGCGGTGCTGACCGAGTTCGCCACCGGCAACGCCCGCATGGCCGTCGCCGCGGCGCGCGAGGCGGAAGAGATGAGCGATGCGCGGTGGTGGGAGGTGCACGGACCGCTGCTGACGCAGGTCATGCCCGCCCATGAGTTCCCGCTCGCCTCGCGTGTCGGTGCTGCGGTGGGGGAGCTGTATCAGGCGCCCGCCGATCCCGACGGGGCCTTCGAGTTCGGGTTGGACGCGTTGCTGGACGGGATCCTTGCCGAGAGCTGAGAGCTGAGAGTCGCCCCTGAACGCAGCACAGCGGGCGACCGTATGGTCGCCCGCTGTGGTTGTACGCGGTATCCGGTTGTTCGATGCTGTTGTGTCGGACGCGAGGAGCGGTCAGAGGGCGGGAGCGGATTCCGTGTCGATCACGGCGTCGAGCTCACGCAGCCTGTCCATGTGTTCATTCGCGTGGTGCTGGCAGAAGAGCAACTCTCCACCTGCGGGCAGAACGGCACGCACTCGGGCAGCCGCCCCGCAGCGGTCGCAACGATCGACCGCGGTCAGTGGGGTGCTTGTCAGGGTTCCTGGCATGACTCCTCCGTCCTGGCTCCCGGCACACAGACCGTTCACCTGGTGTGGGGCCCGTGGTCACTCCGCGGGCTCGCTACCGCTACTTCCCAGCAGTGGTATGACTACTCTGTCAGACGTTCGGGACGGGGGCTTTGTTCCCGCAAGCGAATCGATGTGTTTTCCCTAACACGACCAGTGCTTTTCGCTGTGCGCGAACGACGCTTGTCGTGGGTGGGAAGCCACTCGAATCACCGACTCGAACAGGCCGATCCAGTTGTCTACCGGGAGATTACCCGTGACCTACGACACTCACACGCTGGTTCACCTGTGCACGGTCACAGAATGGCGAACCGCCGAGGCCACGGGTGCGCGTCGGCCGCCGTCGCTCGACGCCGAGGGATTCGTGCACCTGTCCACGCCGCAGCAGGTGCACCTGCCCGCCAATCGCCTCTTCGCCGGGCGGCGCGACTTGGTGTTGCTGCGTCTGGACCCCGCCCGGCTCGGATCGCCGGTGCGCTGGGAGCCGGGCGTGCCGTCCGACGATCCGGGCATGCTGTTCCCGCACCTGTACGGGCCACTGCCCGCCGCCGCGGTCGTCGCGGTCGAGGACTACCAGCCCCGCGAGGACGGGACCTTCGCCGCGCTCGACCACTGAGCCGCTAGTCGCCGCGCAGCTCGCGCGCCAGGATCGCCGCCTGTACGCGCGAGCGAACACCCAGCTTCGTCAGCACGCGTGAGACGTGCGTTTTGACCGTGGTCTCGCCGATGAACAGCCGCCCGGCGATTTGCGCGTTGGACAGGCCGTCACCCAGGCATTCGAGCACCTCGAGTTCGCGTTCGGTCAGATCCGCGAGTCCGTCGGGCTCGCGGTGGGCCGGGGCGCTGGGCGCGGCGGCGAAGGCGTCGATCACCTTCCGCGTCACCTCCGGTGCGAGCACACCGTCCCCGGCGGCGACCGCACGCACCGAGGCCACCAGGTCTTGGCCCGACACCGATTTGAGCACGAATCCGGAGGCGCCGGCCCGCAGCGTGCGGAAGACGTACTCGTCCAGGTCGAAGGTGGTCAGGATGAGCACCTTCGCCACGCCGTCGGCGGTGATTCTCGCGGTGGCCGCGATGCCGTCGACGCCTGGCATGCGCACATCCATGAGCACCACATCCGGTCGCAGCGCCCTGGCCTGGGCGACTGCCACATCACCGTCGGCGGCCTCACCCACCACCTCGATGTCCTCGGCGGCGTCGAGGATCATGCGCAAACCGGCGCGGATCGCGCTGTGGTCGTCGGCGATCAGTACCCGGATCGTCATAGGCGTTCACCTCCGGTGACCGGCTGCGCCGACAGTGGCAGTTCGGCGCGCACCGTCCACCCCTGCGCGGACGCGCCCGCCGTGAGTCCCCCGCCCAGCGCCGCAGCGCGTTCGCGCATATTCGTCAGGCCGCGATGGGGCAGGTCGGCCGGGTCGGCCAGGCCGTTCGAGCGGGAGAGCGGATTGCGGATCGCGACGGTGAGCGTCGTCGCGTCGGTGCTGATGTGGATGTCGACCTCCTGGCCGGGAGCGTGCTTCATGGCGTTGGTCAGAGCTTCCTGAATGATCCGGTAGGCGGCCTGATCGACCGCGCTCGGCACTGGGGTCGCGCCCACCTCGCCGTGCACTCGGACCGTGCTTCCCGCGGCGTGCGCGGCGTCCACCAGCAGCGCCAGCTGCGCCAGTCCGCGTGGGGCGGCCAGATCCTCGGCGCCGTCGTCGCGGCGCAGCAAGCCGATCATGGTGCGCATCTCTTGGAGCGCGCTGACACTGTTCGACCGGATGGATTCGACGACGCCGGCCAGTGCCGGGTCGCCGCCGTCGCGCCGGGCCAGCAGCCCGAGTGCGGCCTCGGATTGGATGGCGATGGCCGACAGGTGCCCGGCGATCACATCGTGCAGGTCGCGGGCCATCGTCTTGCGTTCATCGGCGATGGCCGCCCGGCGATCCAGTTCGGCCACCAGCGACAGCGCCCTGGCCTTGGCCCGTTCGGCCTGCGCGGTCTCCTTGTGCGCGCGCACCGTCAGCGCCGACCAGATCGACGTGCCGAGGAAGGCCGACGAGGCCAGCAGCGTGATCACGATCGCGCGCCACTCGCCGGTGACGGCCAGCGCGGCCACCGAGCCTGCCGCGGTGGCGGCGATGGCGGCGCCGACCACGAAGCGCGACTGGCGCCGCGTCCCGTACAGCACGCCCGCGTAGACCAGATCGGAGTAGACGAGCCAGATCGGAATCGTCGGCCCCAACGTGAAGTCGATCAGTAGCGGCACCAGGCCGGCCGCCAGCGCCCACATCGGTTTGCGCCTGCGCCACATGGTCGTCGCGCACAGCGCCGCGAGCAACACCATCCGCACCGCCAGCGGCGTCTGCGTGCCGTGTTCGGTCATGGCGTACAGGCCGAAGCCGTAGAGCGCGGCACCGAGGGTGAACACGAACGCGACGATCAGCGCATCCTGCGCCGTCGCCGACAACGTCGCCCGCCACTTCACCCACTCATCTCAGCACAGCGTCCACATCGCCCGGGTCCGCCGAAGTGATGAGTCGCCACGCGACGCCGGTCACCGGCACGGACCCGGCGCGCCGGCGTCGAACCCGCTGCTCATCCGGCTCGATGGTGTGCTCGAGCGCCCGGTAGACAGCACCGCCGATGGGGCTCGCGGGCACGGGGACCCGGGGCGCTCGTGGCGCGCTCGGCGGATTGTCCGGCGACGGCTAGCCTGGAGTTGTGAATGTCGATGTCACTGCGTTACCCGGGATCGGGGTGCGAAAAGACTTCGAGGTGAAGTCCGGGCGCCGGATCGGCGTCGTCGCCCACCGCGACGGCGATATCGATCTGATCGTGTCCAAGCTCGAGGACCCGGACGCCTGCGCCGCGCAGGTCGCGTTGACCACCGACGAGGCCGCCGTGCTGGCCAATCTGCTCGGCGCGCCGCAGCTGGTGTCCCGGCTCAACGACGACCATCGCGACATGCCCGGCATCACCACCCGGCAGCTGCCGATCTCCGACGACTCGCCCTACAGCGGCCGCACGCTCGGTGAAACGCAGATGCGCACCCGCACCAAGGTGTCCATCGTCGCGGTGATGCGCGCCGGGCAGCTGCACCCCTCACCGGGGCCGGATTTCACCTTCACCGCTGGTGACCTGCTCGTCGTCGTCGGGACGCCCGACGGCCTGGACGCCGCGGCGAAGATTCTCACGCACGGCTGATCCGGTGACCACGACCGCGCTCGCCCTCATCGAGCTGGGCGCGGTGTTGTTCGCACTCGGGGTCTTCGCCCGGGTAGCGGGCCGATTCGGGCTCTCACCGATACCGCTGTATCTGCTCGGCGGCCTCGCCTTCGGTCAAGGGGGCTTTATTCACCTCGGCGCCGCCAACGAGTTCGGGCATATCGCCGGGGAAATCGGTGTGGTCCTGCTGCTGTTGCTGCTCGGCCTGGAATACACCGCCGCCGAGCTGATGACCGGCATGCGCCGCTCCTGGCCGGTGGGCCTGCTCGACATCGTCGCCAACGCGACGCCCGGTGCGGTGGTGGCGCTGCTGCTGGGCTGGGGTCCGGTGGGCGCGCTGACCCTCGGCGGAGTCACCTACATCTCCTCCTCGGGCATCGCCGCGAAAGTACTCAACGACCTCGGGCGGCTGGGCAACCGGGAGACGCCGGTGATCCTGTCGATCCTGGTGTTCGAGGACCTGACGATGGCGGTCTACCTGCCGGTGCTCACCACGGTGCTGGCCGGGCTGAGCTTCGCCAGCGGACTGAAATCGCTGGCCGTCGCGCTGATCGCGATCACGGTGGTCCTGGTGGTGACGCTGCGTTATGGACGCTACGTCTCTGCGGTGGTGGACAGCACCGACCGCGAGGTGTTCCTGCTGAAGCTGCTGGGGGCGGCCCTGCTGGTGGCGGGTGTGGCCTCGGCGCTGAACGTCTCGACGGCGGTGGGCGCGTTCCTGCTCGGCATCGCGATATCCGGCTCCACCGCACGAGAGGCGGTGCGGCTGCTGGAACCACTGCGCGATCTGTTCGCCGCGATCTTCTTCGTGGCTTTCGGACTCAATACCGATCCGACCGCCATTCCCCCGGTCCTGGGCTGGGCGGTGGCGCTGGCGGTGGTCACCACCTTCACCAAGATCGCCACCGGCTGGTGGGGTGCGCGCCGCCAGGGCATCCGGCGGATGGGCCGGGCCAGGGCGGGTGTGGCGCTGGTGGCGCGTGGCGAATTCTCCATCGTCATCGCCGGCCTCGCGGTCACCACCGGCGCCATCGACGGCAAACTCGCCGCGCTGGCCTCGGCCTACGTCTTGATCATGGCGGTGGTCGGGCCCATTGCCGCGCGCGTGGTGGAGCCGGTGCTCGAACGGGTCACGACCGCGCGCTGATCGCGCTACCGCCGGCCTGCCGCGCCCACTCCGATGGTGACGGGGACGGACACGGAGAGCGCACGGCGGGCAGCGCCGGCAGGTTGCCGCTGGCCTGCGTGGGACAACCCGGTGGACCGTCGCGCGGCTCGGGGGCAGGATCACCGGAGCATCCTGGCGACATTCGGGCGTGCTGTGCTCCGGCCTCCCATTCTTCGGTCGAACCGGATTCCTGTTTAAAAGGAAACTATTACTGTAAATTCTCTAGCTGCGGATCCTTGTACATCTATGGCTCGGATCATGCGCACGCATGGTCCGAGCTCAGGCCAGCTAGGGAGCTCGTGTGCCCACGATCGATCACTTCAGCTATGGGTGGCTCACACCCGTCGTCGCCTATCTCATGTCGTTCACCGGGTCATTGCTAGGGCTACGCTGCATGGCCAGGGCGCGCTCGACCTCGCTGCGCGACGGCTGGATGGTCGCGGCCGCGGTCGCCATCGGCGGCACCGGCATCTGGGTCATGCATTTCATCGCGATGCTCGGCTTCACCATCGACGGCGCCTCGATCCGCTACAACGTGCCACTCACCCTGATCAGCGCGCTCATCGCCATGGTGGTGGTGTGGATCGGGCTCGGCGTTGCGCAACGGCGCACCTGGGGGCCGGCGGCGCTGCTGGCCGGTGGCGCCATCACCGGCGCGGGCGTCGGCACCATGCACTACTGCGGCATGTACGCGATGAAATCCGACGCCGCGCTCGACTACAACGGCTGGATCGTCCTGGTGTCCATCGTGATCGCCGTCATCGCCGCGACGGCCGCGCTGTGGTTCACCCTGCATGTGCGCGGCACCCTCGCGACCGTCGGCGCGGCGGCGGTCATGGGGGTGGCCGTGTCCGGCATGCACTACACCGGCATGTTCGCCATGCGCGTGCAGCACGTCGCGCACATGCACGAACCCTCCGGCGCGGGCGCGGCGCAACTGCTGACCCCGCTGACGGTCGGGGTCAGCATGGTGACGGTCGTGCTGCTGCTGCACCTGGCCATGACCGAAGCCGGCGAATCGGAGGCCCGCACCACCCGGTCCCGCCGGCCCGCCCAGTACTGGCCCACCCGGGACTAGACCCACCGACGACTACGGCCCGCGCACCGCCCAGATGGGGGCAGCACGCGGGCCGTAGTCGACATACCTAGTCCAGGTAGTCGCGCAGCACCTGGGAGCGGCTGGGGTGGCGCAGCTTGCTCATGGTCTTGGACTCGATCTGACGGATGCGCTCACGGGTGACCCCGTACACCTGACCGATCTCGTCCAGCGTGCGCGGCTGACCGTCGGTCAGGCCGAAACGCAGCCGGACCACGCCCGCCTCGCGCTCGGACAGCGTCTCCAGCACCGACTGCAACTGATCCTGCAGCAGGGTGAAGCTCACCGCGTCGACCGCGACGACGGCTTCGGAGTCTTCGATGAAGTCGCCGAGCTGGCTGTCGCCTTCGTCGCCGATGGTCTGGTCCAGCGAGATGGGCTCACGCGCGTACTGCTGGATCTCCAGCACCTTCTCCGGCGTGATGTCCATTTCCTTGGCCAGCTCCTCCGGGGTGGGCTCACGGCCCAGATCCTGGAGCAGCTCGCGCTGGATGCGGCCGAGCTTGTTGATGACCTCGACCATGTGCACCGGGATGCGGATGGTGCGGGCCTGGTCGGCCATGGCGCGGGTGATGGCCTGCCGGATCCACCAGGTGGCGTACGTGGAGAACTTGTAGCCCTTGGTGTAGTCGAACTTCTCCACCGCGCGGATCAGACCCAGGTTGCCCTCCTGGATCAGGTCCAGGAACGCCATGCCGCGACCGGTGTAGCGCTTGGCCAGCGAGACCACCAGACGCAGGTTGGCCTCGAGCAGGTGGTTCTTGGCGCGGTTGCCGTCGCGGATGATCCAGTTGAAGTCGCGGCGCACCGCCACGGGCAGCTTCTCACCCGCCTCGGCGAACTCGCGCATCTTCTCCGCCGCGTACAGGCCGGCCTCGATGCGCTTGGCGAGCTCGACCTCCTCCTCGGCGTTGAGCAGCGCGACCTTGCCGATCTGCTTGAGGTAGGCGCGCACCGAGTCGGCGGAGGCGGTGAGCTCGGCATCCTTACGGGCCTGGCGCAGCGCCTCGGATTCCTCCTCGTCCCAGACGAAGTCGCCGGAGGCCTTGTCCGCGGCGGTGGGCTCCTCGGCCGCTTCCTCGGCTTCTTCGGCGACCACTTCGACGAGGTCTTCGCCCTCGTCGGCCAGGTCGTCCTCGGAGACCTCGAGATCGCCGAGATCCTCCACATCCAGCGACTCGTCGTCGAGGTGTTCCTCGGCGTCCTTGCCCTTGGGTGCGGCTTTCTTGGCACCGGCCTTCTTGGCCGGGGCCTTCTTCGCGGCGGCTTTCTTGGCGGGAGCCTTCTTGGCGGCGGCCTTCTTCGCCGGAGCCTTCTTGGCGGCAGCCTTGCGAACCGGCCGTGCTTCGGTTACATCGGCGGAGTCGGCGTCGGCCGATTCGGCGGTCTGACGGGTATTCGTGGCTACCACGTACGCCCTTTCGTGACGGTCTCGTGCGGCGTCACGCCAGAGTAGATATCCGGCGGAGCGGTCTGTCGGGTTGCACCGGCCAGCGCCGGTCGGGTTTCACCGGCTCACCGCCGGGCAGTTCCATTGTAACGATCGGACCCGCGAGGTCTCGCCTGCGATGCCCGCAACCGCTAAGGTGCGATTCCCGCATCGATGGCCATGGCCGCTCCGACGATGCCCGCGGTGTTCTTCAGGTTCGCCGGAATCACCGGAGTCCGGTTGGTCAGCAAGGGGATCCACTGCGCGGCATCGCGGCTGATCCCGCCACCGGCGACGAACACTTTCGGCCAGAACAGGTTCTCCAGGCCGATCAGCACGGTACTCACCTGGACCGCCCACTGCTGGTACGACAGGCCGTCGCGATCCTTGATCGATGCGGCCGCGCGATGCTCGGCCTCCATGCCGCCGATCTCGACGTGGCCGAGCTCGCTGTTGGGTACCAGGGTGCCGTTGTAGAGCACCGCCGAGCCGATGCCGGTGCCGAAGGTCAGCAACAGCACCAGGCCGTCGAAATCCTTTGCCGCGCCGTAGCGGTCCTCGGCCATGCCCGCAGCGTCGGCGTCGTTGAGCACGGTCACCGCGCGGCCGCCCAGCGAGGCGCTGAACAGCGTCCTGGCGTCGGTGCCGATCCAGGCCGGATCCACGTTGGCGGCCGAGCGGGCCACCCCGTCGAGCACCACGCAGGGCAGCGTGATGCCCACCGGCCCGTCCCAGCCGGCCTGGGCGACCAGATCGGCGACCGTCTCGGCCACCGCGTGCGGGGTCGCGGGCTGCGGGGTGGCGATCTTGATGCGCTGGTGCACGAGTTCACCGGTGGCCAGATCCACCGTGGCGCCCTTCACGCCGCTGCCGCCGATATCGATTCCGAATGCGTGCCCCCGAGCAGACATGACAGTTCCTCGTTCCCTGTGCCGGCCAGTACGGAATACGCGCCGCCGCACCGGGGCTTCGCGGCCGCCAGCCGGGGCGCGAACGGTGTGCCCGACGACGGCGCTGTGTCGTGCACGACAAGAGTAGTGGGCGCTCGCGGCTGCGCGGTCCGCAGGATCTGTGGTGCGATGGAGGACGTGCCGCATTCGTCGTCCTCGCCCCAGCCTGCCGTCCTGACCACCGAGAACTCCCCGATCGCCGCACCCGACGCCGCCGAGTTGCGCCGCCTGGCGGTCGAGCTGGCCGAGGCCGCCGCCGCGCATGTGCGCACCCGCAGACCCGAGGTGTTCGGGCCCGCCGGTGACGCGGACGGCGCCGTCCAGTCCAAGAGCACACCCACCGACCCGGTGACAGTGGTGGACACCGAGACCGAGCAGCTGATCCGGACCATGCTGGCCCGGCTGCGCCCGGCCGATCACATCCTCGGCGAGGAGGGCGGCGGCGATCTGTCGCGCGCCGACGACGACACCGTGGTCTGGGTGGTCGATCCGATCGACGGCACCGTCAACTTCCTGTACGGGATCCCGGCCTATGCCGTCTCCGTGGCCGCCATGCGCGGCGGACGCTCGATCGCCGGTGCCGTGGTCGACGTCGCCGCCGAGCGGACCTATCACGCCGGGCTCGGGCTCGGCGCCGAACGCGTCGACGCCGATGGCTCAGTGCACCCCTTGCGCTGCACTGCGGTGCAGGAGGTGCGCATGGCGCTGGTCGCCACCGGGTTCGGCTACGGCGCGGCGCGGCGGGCGCGTCAGGCCGCGCTGGTCGCCGAAGTGCTACCGCGGGTGCGTGACATCCGCCGCATCGGTGCGGCGGCGCTGGATCTGTGCATGGTGGCCGAGGGCCGGGTCGACGCCCACTACGAGCACGGCCTCAATCCGTGGGACTGGGCCGCGGGCGCGCTGATCGCCACCGAGGCCGGGGCACGGGTGGTGGCACCGCCGTCGCATTCGGCCGGTGCCGCGGGGGAGTTGTTCGTCGCGGCCGCGCCGGGGATCGCCGACGAGCTGCTGGCCCTGCTGGACGAGCTCGGGGTCAGCGCACCGATCCCCGAGGCCTGACCGTCCTTCTCAGCAGCGGGCCTTCCTGGCCGCATCGAGCAGATCGATATCGAGGGCCGGGGTCTCGCCGGAAGCCGGGTTCTTCAGTGAACGCAGCACCTCTTCGGCGTCGTTGGACGGCTGGATGTCGCGGAACAGCGAACCGAGCACCAGGTCGACGGTGTCGTCCTCGCGCTTGTCCTCGATCAGTTCCGCGCACGGCACGGCCAGCTGCACCGAGGCCGCGGCCCGGCGGCCGTTCACGCCGAAGCGGATCTGGCCCATGCATTCCAGATCGCCGTTGACGTATATCGAATCGTTGCCATAGGCCTGATTCGGGACGCTGCCGAAACCGAGGTCGCCGAGCTGGGCCGCGGCATGGGCGGCCTGCCCGCGCTGGTTGTTGGCATTGAGCACGCGCACCTTGGTGTCGGCCAACGCGGCCGGTTCCACGTTCTCGAGCCGGCTCGGACCCACCCGTTGCCCCAGCGGGGGCTGCGGTTCGGCGCCCGGATCGGTGGCCGGGCTCGGCGAATTGCACGCCATCGCCGTGTAGTCGGCGTCCTCGGTCGTCAGCGCCTTGATCCACACGATCGTGCAGATGAGGGCCAAAACCGCGACCAGGACGAGCCAGGGCTGCAGGCGCCGCCGGATGAAGGGTCGTCCCCGCGAATCCGTTGCGCTGCCTTCGGTGATCAGTGAAACCACCAGCACACTCTACGAAAATGTCCGGGCGAACCTTGCAGCCGCCGTGCCGTCGGTCTCGATTCGTGACAGCGATGGTGTCGATTCCCTGACGGTTTCGACTCGGCTGTGTTTTGATTGCGACTTTTGTCTGGGGGTCCGCTATTGTCTGGCGGCCCAGATCGAAACACCGGCCCGAAAATCGGTGGTTGGTCGCGGGAACAAGCAGGGCATGTTCAGCGTTGTCCGACTGCTATCCGGTGCAGAACCTCAGAATCTGCCCTGATAGGGGACCGGTACACGTGTGATGTGTGCCACCGGCGGGGCGGTGTGGACAACCGCGAGGAATGTCCGCGCCGATCCGGGATATACGGAGTAAGGACGAGGGGAAGACGACATGGCAACCGACTATGACGCACCGAGGCGCACCGAATCCGACGACGTGTCGGAGGATTCGCTGGAGGAGCTGAAGGCTCGTCGCAACGAGGCTCAGTCCGCCGTCGTGGATATCGACGAATCCGATACCGCGGAGTCGTTCGAGCTTCCCGGCGCGGACTTGTCCGAAGAAGTGCTGACGGTCCGGGTGATTCCGAAACAGGCCGACGAGTTCACCTGCTCGAGCTGTTTCCTTGTGCACCACCGCAGCCGACTGGCCAGCGATAAGGGCGGTCAGCTGATCTGCATGGACTGCGCGGCCTGAGCGCGCGCCCGATATGGCAACGGCCCCGCGAACCGGGATCTGAGATCCCCTCGCCGGGCCGCTACACCGCGCTCTCGCACCGCGGTGTCAGTCCGCGCTCGGCAGCCCCAGCGCGGCGAGGACCCGTTCGGGCCGGCGCGTACTGATCAACCAGTACGGCGTCGGATCGTCCGGGTCGTCCAGCACCAGCAACACCATCGACCCGATCCACGGGCGATGTTGCACATAGGCGGCGGGGTCGAGTTGACGACCCAGCGCCGCGCTCTTGGCGCTCGCGGGCACCACGGCCGCGCGGGCGATGAATTCCACCGGCAGGTGTGCCCGATCCACCTGGAGTTCCGGCGCGCCGTTCGCGTCGGCGGCCACCGCGACGCGGTGGCGGCTCAGCCACAGCAGCACCCACACCGGCACCGGGAACAGCAGCACGTAGGGCAGCCAGGCCCGCACGCCGGGCGCACCCATATGGATTTCGGCGGCCAGCAGACCGGCGATCGCGAACGCCACCGGCCACCACCACAGCGGCACCCACAGGCGCTCGGTATAAGCGGACGAACCCGGCCGGGTCGTGCGCTGGGTATCGGCTGGTACGGGCTGGTCGGACACAACTCAAGAGTAAGCCAGCGGCTCGCCGGTCCTCCGCACAGGTACGGCCGGGAAAACGCGTAGGCTCGTGCTACGTGAGCGCACTTTCACCGATACCTCTGCTGCGGCTCGATCCCGGCATCCCCGTGCCGACGCGCGCCCATCCCGGCGACGCGGGCGTGGACCTGTGCACCACCGAGGACGTCATCCTGGAACCGGGGGAGCGGGTGCTGGTCGGCACCGGCATCGCGGTGGCCCTCCCGGTGGGCACCGTCGGACTCATCCATCCGCGGTCGGGGCTGGCGGCCAAGACCGGCCTGTCGGTGGTCAACACGCCCGGCACCATCGATGCCGGATACCGGGGCGAGATCAAGGTGTGCCTGATCAACCACGATCCACGGACCCGGATCGAACTGCGTCGCGGCGACCGGATCGCCCAGCTGCTGGTGCAGCGGGTGGAACTGGTGGATTTCGTCGAGGTCGACCGGCTCGACGAGACCACCCGGGGTGCGGGTGGCTACGGCTCGAGCGGTGGACACGCGAGCCTCGGTGCCTCCGATACGGCGCCGGCCGCGACCGGCAAGGAGGAATGACGCGATGTTCGGGAAGAAGAAGTCCACCCGCCGCGACAGATCCGTCGACGACGACCGCTACGACGAACCCGGCGACTACGCCGAGTTCGACGGCGATGAATACGACACCGACGAATACCCGGAGTACTCCGACGATTTCGCCGACGCGCTCGCCGAGGACGACTACGACGACGACTCCGCTTACCGTCGCGGCGAGCATGCCGCGCCCGACGACGACGAGCCGCCGGCCACCGGCCCCTACGACTACGAGGAAGTCGCCGAACTGCTCGAGTCGGTCGCCGATCAGCGCCTCGACCTCGGTTCGGTGATCCTGCCGGTGCCGCCGGGTGGCCAGCTCCAGGTGGAGATGACCCCCGAGGGCACCCCGCAGGCGGTGCATCTGGCCACCGAGCACGGGCGGATCACCGTCGCGGCGTACGCGGCGCCGAAATCGCCGGGCCAGTGGCGCACGGTGGCCTCGGACCTGGCCGATTCGCTGCGCAAGGACGGCGCGAAGGTCGCCATCGAGACCGGGCCGTGGGGCCGGGAGATCTTCGCCGTCACCGAAGGGGCGGATCTGCGCTTCATCGGTGTGGACGGCTATCGCTGGATGGTCCGGCTGGTGGCCGCGGGCCCCTCGGGCGCCGCCGACGCCGACACCCCGCTGGTCACGGCCGCGCGCGCGATTCTGGCGGAAACGGTGATCCGCCGGGGCACCGACCCGCTGCCCGTGCGCGAGCCGCTGCCCGTGGTGCTGCCGCAGGAGTTGGCCGATCAGCTCGCGGCGGCCCATCAGCAGCAGATCGAGGCTCAGCAGCAGGCCATCGCGGCCCAGCAGCAGGCGCTGGCCGCCCAGCAGGGCACACCGGGAGTGGTGCCGGGCATCGCGCCGGGTGTGGGCCGTCCGGTCATGCCCGATCAGCCGCGGCGCGGTGCCGACGGTTCGGCCATGCAACAGCTCGGCCGTAACTAGCGGGCCGTTATCGGGGCGGCAGCCCGGCGCACCAGCACCGCCGGGCTCAGCCGAAGGCGGCCAGTCCCAGATGGCCGAGGACGGCCGGATCGGCGCCCAGTTCGTCGAGGGTGAGTTCCTCCAGTACCGATGTCGCGATCAGCCGGGCCCATTCCTGGGCGACCGGCCACGGATGGACCGGATCGTCGAGCGCTCCGATCACCGCCACCGGCGTGGTCAGGGTCTCCAGGCGTTGCGGCTCGGGCCATTTGTAGGCGGCTGCTTCCTCCAGCGCCTGCGGCAGGTCCGGCCACTGAGATCGCCACGAGCGATCCAACGCCTCACCCAGCCAGGCGGGACTGCCCGCCCGCATCCGTGCCACCACCTCGTCGAGGCCGTCGGCACGCAGGGCCGCCGCGGTACCGGCGGCGCTGGCGGCGGCGGGACAGCCGCTGCTGTCGGGTCCGGTCCAGGCAGGCAACGCGGCAATGGCACCGGCCGCGGCATCGGGGCGAGTGCTCGCCCATTCGATGGCCACCGCGGCCCCGAGTGAGATTCCCGCCGCCAATACGGGGCCACGGCGTGCGGCTTCGTCGAGGGCCGCGACATAGCTGTCGACGACCGCGCGAGGGTCCGGATCGACGGCGATCAATTCGAGTCCGTGCACGGCGCAGGCGGGCCCGAACGCGCGGCGCGCGAAGTGGGCGTCGGAGCCCGTACCTGGGAGCCCGACAACGACGGCGGGTGTGGGTGAGTCGAACATCGGAGGTGAGCGTAGCGGTGCGGTGGTTGCCCATCTACAGTGGCGGTGTACGGCCGCAGACGGTCGTGCGAACAACGAGATGGTCGTGCGACCCACGTCCATCAGCTCTACAGGAGACCGAGCGATGTCTTCCTTCGGAGGAAGAAAGGCGGCTTCGAACCCCGCCTCGGGATATTTTCGCAGGCTCGGACGCAGACTGACCGAGGACATCGATCAGCTCGACGCCGAGGAGCTGGCCGAGACGGCCGACGCCTCGGGAGCCTGCCTGGCATCGGAGTGTCGCCGCGGCGACGAAGCGACGATGCTCGGGCGCCTTCGCAGTGTGGAGGCATGCCCCCAGTCCGCAGGCGCGAGTGTGCAGGCGGAGTTCTACGACGGCACCGACGCCATCACCCTGGTGTGGATCGGGCGCAAGCGCATCCCCGGCATCGAATCGGGACGGCGCATCATGGTCCGCGGTCGCGTCGGCGACCGTGACGGCCGCAAGGTCATGTACAACCCCTACTACGAATTGCGCGGGAACAGCTGACGTATGCCATCGAGCGACGAAAACCTACCGACGCCCGCCGAACTCACCACCACCACCGCGCCGGAGCCCGCGCCCGCCGGCGCCGCTGGTGAGGAGGTCGAGGCCGAGGTAGCCCGCCAGCAGACGCTGCTCGAACAGCTCGGTGGCTTCAGTGGCCTGATCTATTCGACCCTTCCGGTCCTGGTCTTCGTTCCGGTCAACACCTTCGCCGGGCTCACCGCCGCGATCTGGGCCTCGCTCGGAGTGGCCGCGGCGATCCTGGTCTGGCGGCTGATACGCCGCGATCCGGTGCAGCCGGCGATCTCCGGTTTCATCGGCGTCGGCATCTGCGCGTTCATCGCCTACCGGATGGGGGAGGCCAAGGGCTTCTTCCTGTTCGGCATCTACACCAGCCTGGTATACGGGGGTGTGTTCCTCGCCTCGATCCTGGTGCGCTGGCCGCTGGTCGGCGTCATCTGGGGTGTGCTCAACGGGCACGGCACCGAATGGCGCGCCGACCGGCGGGTGATCCGGCTCTACGACATCGCCACGCTGGCCTGGGTGCTGGTCTTCGGCTCCCGGTACCTGGTGCAGTCGCACTTCTACGACACCGACCACACGGGCTGGCTCGCCTTCGCGCGCATCGCGATGGGCTGGCCGCTGACGGCGGTGGCGCTCACCGTCACGGTGTGGGCGGTGCGCCGGGCCGGGCATCTGCCCGTCGCCGGCCGCGCCGCAGGCCGCCACGCCAAGGCCTGATTCCGCGGGTCGGCCTCGACCCGCCGTGAAGGTGGGGCCCTACCCACCCTGGGGTATCTGTCGGCAGCCTCTCGATCGGCGCAGGATCGTTCTATCACCGCGAACGATCGCTGAGAGGACTGGCGAATTGGCTACCCAGCGCACCACCGCCACCACCCGCACGGGCCGCAGGCAGGACAATCCGGCCCTGTCGGAGAGCCGCCGGATCTCGGCCGAACTGAACACCCTCATCGGTCCCGCCGCCGCGGGCGACAGCCGTGCCATCAGCGATCTTCTGCGGCTGATCCACCCGCTGGTGTATCGCTACTGCCGATCCCGGATGGGCAACACCGCCCACCTTCAGGTCACCGCCGATGACGTCGTGCAAGAGGTCATGCTGGCCACCGTGCACGCCATCCCGCGCTACCGGGAACAGGGCAAGTCGTTTCTGGCCTTCGTCTACGGCATCGCGGCGAACAAGGTCGCCGACGCCTTCCGCCGCGCCCAGACCCACCCGGTCTATCCGACCGACCACATGCCCGACACGGCGTCACTGGCGGCCGGACCCGAGGAACGGGCCCTGGTGTCCGAACGCCAGCGCGCCACCCGTCAGCTGATGCGGGTGCTCGCACCCGTGCACCGCGAGGTGCTGGTGATGCGGATCATCCTCGGCTGGACCGCGGCCGAGACCGCCGACGCGATCGGCACCAGCCCTGGCGTGGTGCGGGTGATGCAGCACCGGGCGCTGAACAAGCTGCGCGCCGAACTGAAGGTGGCCTCCTGAGCGCTGCGCTCAGGACGCGGCGCCGTGGGAGTTGAGGGCCGCGCGCAGCTCGTCCTCGCCCTCGGGTGAGGTGACGAACAGCAATTCGTCCTCCCCTTCGAACGGGTCGTCGGCCTCGGGCACGATGACCCGTCCGCCGCGCAGGATGGTCACCAGCGCGGTATCGCGTGGCAGTTTCAGGGTGCGGACCGGTTTACCGGCCAGCGATGTGTCCGGCGGCAGGGTGAGTTCCACCAGGTTCGCCTGGCCCTGCCGCAGCGTCATCAGCCGCACCAGATCGCCGACCGACACCGCCTCCTCCACCAGCGAGGCCAGCAGTCGCGGCGTCGAGACCGCGACGTCCACACCCCAGGAGCCGTCGAAGAGCCATTCGTTGCGCGGATCGTTGACCCTGGCCACCACCCGGCGCACGCCGAATTCGGTCTTGGCGAGCAGGCTGTGCACGAGGTTGGCCTTGTCGTCGCCGGTGGCGGCGATGACGACCTCATAGGTTTCCAGGTCGGCGTCCTCGAGCAGGGCGAGCTCGCAGGCGTCGGCGTGCACCCAGATCGCGTCCGGGATGGCGGCGGGGTCGATGTGGTCGAGCTGACGTTCCAGCAGCATCACCTGGTGTCCGCTGCGCAGCAGCTCCCTGGCGATGGATCGGCCGACGGCTCCGGCGCCGGCAATGGCCACCTTCATATCTCAGTCCTCGTTCGCTGGGGGCTTACCGGCGAGGGCGACGGCTTCGCCGACCGACCCGGATGTGGCGGCCACATAGATGATGTCGTCGGCCTGCACCACGGTCTTGCTCTCCGGGAGCACACCCTGGCCGAAGCGGATGATGAACGCGACCCTGGCGCCGACGGTGCGTTCCAGATCGCGCACCGTGCGCCCGTACCAGTCCTCGTGCAGGGTCAGCTGGGCGACGGCCACGGTGCCGGTGGGGTCACGCCAAGTGGTGGTGCCCGCGTCGCCGATGAGGGTGTGCAGGAAGCGGTCGGTGGTCCATGGCACGGTGGCGATGGTGGGGATGCCGAGCCGTTCGTAGACGGCGGCGCGTTTGGCGTCGTAGATCCGCGCGACCACGCGTTCGACGCCGAACATCTCCCTGGCCACGCGCGCGGAGATGATGTTGGAGTTGTCGCCGGAGGAGACAGCGGCGAAGGCGCCCGCGCGTTCGATTCCGGCCCGGGTCAGCACGTCCCGGTCGAATCCGACGCCGAGCACCCGTTCACCGGGGAAGTCCGCGCCGAGCCGCCGGAAGGCGCTCTGATCGCGATCGATCACGGCGACCTCGTGACCTATCCGGACCAGGGCGCGCGCCAGCGACGAACCCACGCGTCCGCACCCCATGATCACTACGTACACCGTGCAACCTCGTTCCTGGAAACCGTGGCGGCCGGTCTGTTCGTCCGTCCGGGATCGAACCGTACTCGCCGCGTGTCCCCGCAGCCATGTTCCCCCCGCCAGGTCACATCAAACATGTCGGCACCGCATCGAACAGGGGAACTACCGTGACGTCCCGGGACGCGGCGTTTCGGCGGGGCCTATGCTCGCTCCAGTGTCCAAGTTGACGACAGCGGCGAAGCGGATGCTGCTCGGCAGGCCGTTCCGCAGTGATTCGCTCGGTCATACGTTGCTGCCGAAGCGAATCGCGCTGCCCATTTTCGCTTCCGATGCCATGTCGTCGGTCGCTTATGCGCCCGAAGAGATCTTCCTGGTGTTGTCGGCGGCCGGGATCTCGGCCTTCGTGTACGCGCCCTGGGTCGGTGTCGCGGTGGCGATCGTGATGGCGGTGGTGGTCGCCAGCTACCGGCAGAATGTGCACGCCTACCCGTCGGGTGGTGGCGACTACGAGGTGGCCACCACCAATATCGGCCCCAACGCCGGGTTGACGGTGGGCAGTGCGCTGCTGGTGGATTACGTGCTCACCGTCGCGGTCTCGATCTCCTCGGCGGCCTCCAATATCGGCTCGGCCATCCCGTTCGTCGCCACCCACAAGGTGCTGTTCGCGGTGGTGGCCATCGCCTTGCTGACCGCCATCAATCTGCGCGGTGTGCGTGAGTCGGGCAAGACGTTCGCAATCCCCACCTATGCCTTCATCTTCGGCATGTTCTTCATGCTCGGCTGGGGTCTGCTGCGCATCTACGTCTTCGGCGAGGATCTCACTGCCGAATCGGCGGGCTTCGGGCTGGAGGCCGAAGACGAGCACCTCTACGGCATCGCCTTCGCCTTCTTGATCGCGCGCGCGTTCTCCTCCGGCTGCGCCGCGCTGACCGGTGTCGAGGCCATCAGCAACGGTGTGCCCGCGTTCCGGAAACCGAAGTCGCGCAACGCCGCGACCACCCTGCTGCTGCTCGGCACCATCTCGATCACCCTGCTGATGGGCATCATCATGCTCGCCCAGAAGATCGGGATCGTCTACGCGCACAACCCGGAGCACCTGGTCGGCGCCCCCGCCGACTACCAGCAGAAGACGCTGATCGCCCAACTGGCCGAAACCGTCTTCGCCGGCTTCCCGGTCGGGTTCTTCTTCCTCACCGTCGTCACCGCGCTCATCCTGGTGCTGGCCGCCAACACCGCGTTCAACGGGTTCCCGGTACTCGGTTCGGTGCTCGCGCAGGACCGCTACCTGCCGCGTCAGCTGCACACCCGCGGCGACCGCCTGGCCTTCAGCAACGGCATCCTGTTCCTGTCCGGCGCCGCCATCGCCTTCGTGGTGCTGTTCGACGCCGAGGTGACCAAGCTGATCCAGCTCTACATCGTCGGGGTGTTCGTCTCCTTCGTGCTGAGCCAGTTCGGCATGCTGCGGCACTGGACCCGGCACCTGCGCACCGAAACCGATGCCGCGCAGCGGGCGAGGATGAAGCGGTCGCGGGTGATCAATGCCGTCGGCCTCACCATGACGGGCACCGTGCTGGTGATCGTGCTCATCACCAAGTTCTTCGCCGGCGCCTACATCGCCATCTTCGTGATGGTCGCGATCTTCGTGGTGATGAGGATGATTCGGCGCCACTACGATTCGGTGGCACGCGAACTCGACGAACACGAGTGGGACGGTGTGCTGCCGAGCCGGTCGCATTCGATCGTGCTGGTCTCGCGGCTGCACCTGCCGACCCGCCGGGCACTGGCCTACGCCCGCGCCACCCGCCCGGACACGCTCGAGGCGATCACCGTCAATGTCGATGATCCCGACACCAGGGCGCTGGTGCGCGAATGGGAGCAAAGCGATATCAATGTGCCGCTGAAGGTGATCGAATCGCCGTACCGCGAGATCACCAAACCGGTACTCGACTATGTCAAGCGGGTGCGCAAGGACGCACCGCGCGATGTCGTCACGGTGTTCATCCCGGAGTACGTGGTCGGCCATTGGTGGGAGCAGCTGCTGCACAATCAGAGCGCGCTGCGGCTCAAGGGCAGGCTGCTGTTCGAGCCCGGCGTGATGGTGACCAGCGTGCCCTGGCAGCTCAGTTCCTCGGCCAAGGCCCGTGCGGCCGGGGTCACCAACGCACCCGGCGCGGTGCGGCGTGGATACGAGGATCGGTCGTGAACCGGCCAGGCGCGTGCGGGCGATGAGCGACTGGTCCGGGCAGACCTTCGAGATCCGGCTGGGGCCGCCCGGCCACGGTGGGTTCTGTGTCGGGCGACACGAGGGCCGGGTGGTGTTCGTACGGCACAGCCTGCCCGGTGAACTGGTGCGCGCCCGCGTCACAGAGGACGCCGGCGGATCGTTCTGCCGGGCCGATGCGATCGAGATCCTGGAGGCCTCGCCGGATCGGGTGCCCGCCACCTGCCCGGTGTCGGGCCCGGGTGGGGCGGGCTGCTGCGACTTCTCACACGCCAGGCCCGCCGCGCAACGCGGACTCAAGGCCGCGGTGGTGGCCGAACAGCTACGCCGGATCGCCGGGCTGGACCGCGACATCGTGGTCGAGCCACTGGACGCGGGCACCGGCACCGGCGGCTGGCGCACCCGCGTGCGGCTGCCGGTCGACGCGGCAGGCCGCGCGGGTGCCCACCGGTATCGCAGCACCGACGTCATCGCCGATCTGCGCTGCCCGCAGCCGGTTGCCGGCGCGCTGGACGGCATCGCCGAGCGGCGGTGGACGCCGGGCGCCGACCTGGTGATCGCGGTCGACGGCGATGGCGCCCGCCACATCGTGGAGTTGGCGCCGCCGGTCGAGACCGATTTCGGCCGCGAGCGCGATCGCCGCGGCGAGAGTGGCACCGATACCGGGCGTGAGGGTCCGCGTCGCGGGCGGGCGGGTGAGCGCCCGCATCACGGCAAGCGTGGGGGACCGCGCGGCCGTCGCGGTGAATCCCGCCCCGGCAACGCCGAACGTCAACGCGCGGCCGCCCACCGCGCCGCCGCGCACGCGGCCCGGGACGAATGGCTGATCGAGGGCAGCGGCCGGGCTGTCGAATACGTGGCGGGCCGGCGCTGGGAACTGTCGGCCACCGGCTTCTGGCAGGCCCATCGCGATGCCGCGCAACGCTATTCGGATGTGGTGGCCGGATGGGCGGCCCTCGATACCGGCGCCACCGCGTGGGATCTCTACAGCGGCGTCGGCGTTTTCGCGGCCCGGCTGGCCGAACAGG
Source organism: Nocardia cyriacigeorgica (assembly GCF_005863245.1). Taxonomy (GTDB): domain Bacteria; phylum Actinomycetota; class Actinomycetes; order Mycobacteriales; family Mycobacteriaceae; genus Nocardia; species Nocardia cyriacigeorgica_C. The sequence continues at coordinate 532,803 of NZ_VBUT01000003.1, forward strand.
TGGGTCCGTCCGGTGCGGTGCGGGCGGTGGAATCGGCGCGTACCGCGGTGGCCGACGGCATCGCCGCGCTGGCCGACCTGCCGTGGCTACATCTGGGCGGTGGCCGCGTCGAACGCTGGGTGGCCGAGCACAGCGGCAGCACACCGCGGGTGGTGGTGCTGGACCCGCCGCGCACGGGCGCGGGCAAGGCTGTCATCGGCGCAGTGACCTGCGCGGGGCCCGAGCGCATCATCCACATCGGCTGCGACCCCGCCTCCTTCTCCCGCGACGTCGGCCTCTACCGCGCGGCGGGCTACGAACTCACCGGATTGCGCGCCTTCGACGCCTTCCCGGCGACCCATCACGTCGAATGCCTTGCGCTACTGGAGCGTTGAGCTACCCGCGGGCGAGGAAGGTCTGCCGCAGCGGCCGGGCGTTCGAGGATCCGGGAGCTCAGTCGAGTTCCCAGGTGACCCGCAGGTCGGCGGCGAGTTCGGACTCGCCGAGTTCCACGGACACCGGCGCCGCGGCGTAGGCGATTTCGGTGGCGCCGCGCATCCGCGGCCGGGGAACCGGGACCGACGCGGACGTGTTCTCGGTGATCTCGACGACGGCACCGAGGGCGCGGCCGGCGCGGGCGGCGTACTGCTCGGCCTTGGCTTTCGCGTCGTCCCAGGCCGCGTCGCGGGCGGCGCCGAGCACGGCTGCGGGGTCGGCGACGGTGAGTTCGAGGCCGCCGAGGCGCACATCGTCGCCGCCGGCGTCCACACAGTGCGCGATGACGGTGGCCGGGCCGGGATCGGCGTCCTCGCCGATCTCGCGCAGGGTGATCGTCAACGAGGTGGTGGCCAGATAGCCGGTGACCTTGTTGCCGCCGCCCTCCACCCAGACGGTCTCGGCCCGCACCGACAGCCCGCTGGTGGCGATGTCTGTACTCGGCACGCCGTAGGAGCGCAGCGAGTCGGTGACCGCGGAGACCCGCTCACCGGCGCGGCCGTAGGCCAGGGCCACCTTGCTTGCGCGGCTTTCCACCGACAGGGTGACGCGCATCAGGTCGGGGGTCGCGCGGACGGTCCCGTGACCGAATGTGGTGACCGCGCCCGACGCCTTCTTCTTGCCCACGGGTTCTCCTGTCCTCGACTGTTCGCGCCCGCCCACGAGCCCACTCTAAGCTGGGCATCGTATGTCGAGTCTCACATTCACCGGCCATGTCCGCTGGTGGGGCTCCGTCGTCGTGTGAGGCACACAGCGTGGCTCCGTAGACTGATCGGATCAGATGCGCTATCCGGAGGGAGCGAGTTCAGGTGGGAATGCTTTCCCGGGTCGACACGCCCGAAGACCTGCGGCAGCTGACGGTGCCGCAGCTGCGCGAGCTGGCGGCGGATATCCGTGAGTTCCTGGTCCGCAAGGTCGCGGTCACCGGCGGTCACCTCGGCCCCAACCTCGGCGTGGTCGAGCTGACCATCGCGCTGCACCGGGTCTTCGACTCGCCCGCCGACCCACTGATCTTCGACACCGGCCATCAGGCCTACGTGCACAAGATCCTCACCGGACGCAAAGACCAGTTCGACACCCTGCGCACCCAGGGCGGCCTGTCCGGCTACCCGAGCCGCGCCGAGAGCGCACACGACTGGGTGGAGTCCTCGCATGCCTCGGCTGCCCTGTCCTACGCCGACGGCCTGGCCAAGGCGTTCGCGCTGTCGGCCCAGGACCGGCATGTGGTGGCGGTGGTCGGTGACGGCGCGCTCACCGGCGGCATGTGCTGGGAAGCGCTGAACAATATCGCCGCCGCACCCGACAGGCCGGTGGTCATCGTCGTCAACGACAACGGCCGCTCCTATGCCCCCACCATCGGCGGGCTGGCCCAGCGGCTCACCGCGCTGCGCACCCAGCCGGCCTACGAACACGCGCTCGACGCCGGCCGCAGGCTGCTCAAGAGCATCCCGCGGGTGGGCGATTCGGCGTATTCGATGATGCACGCGGTGAAAGCGGGCATCAAGGACGCGGTCAGCCCGCAGGAGCTGTTCAGCGATCTCGGCCTCAAATACGTCGGCCCGGTCGACGGGCACGATATCGGCGCGCTGGAAGGTGCGCTGCGCCACGCCAAGGATTTCGGCGGTCCGGTGGTGGTGCACGCCGTCACCCAGAAGGGTCGCGGCTTCGAACCGGCCGAGAACCACGAGGCCGATCAGATGCACGCCTGCGGGCCGATCGACCCGCTGACCGGTGAGCCGGTGGGCAGCAGCAAGGCCAAGGATTGGACCTCGGTGTTCTCGGCGGAGCTGATCGAGCACGCGCAGCGCCGCGACGACATCGTTGCCATCACCGCGGCCATGCCCGGCCCGACCGGTCTGGCCGCCTTCGGTGAGCGATTCCCGGAGCGCATGTTCGATGTGGGCATCGCCGAGCAGCACGCGGTGGCTTCGGCGGCCGGTCTCGCGCTCGGCGGCATGCATCCGGTGGTCGCCATCTACTCGACGTTCCTCAACCGGGCCTTCGATCAGCTGCTGATGGATGTCGCGCTGCTGAAGCAGCCGGTCACCCTGGTGCTGGATCGTGCGGGCATCACCGGCTCCGACGGTGCGAGCCACAACGGGATGTGGGATCTGTCGGTGCTCGGCATCGTGCCCGGTATGCGGGTCGCTGCGCCGCGCGACGCCGTCACCCTGCGCGAGGAGCTGGGCGAGGCGCTGGCCGTCACCGACGGTCCCACCGCGCTGCGTTTCCCGAAAGGCAGTGTGATCGAAGAGATCACGGCCGTGGAGCGGCTCGACGGTGTCGATGTGCTGCGTCTGCCCGACGGCGACGGCACCGCCCGCACCCAGCACGGTGACGTCCTGCTGGTGGCGGTCGGCTCCTTCGCATCCATGGCCGTGGAGGTCGCCGAACTCCTGGCGCCGGAAGGTATTTCGGTCACCGTCATCGACCCGCGCTGGGTGCTGCCGGTCTCCGACACCATCGTCAAGCTGGCCGAGAACTACCGCATGGTGGTCACCGTCGAGGACAGCGGCCTGCACGGCGGCATCGGCTCCAGCGTCTCGGCCCGCCTGCGCACCGCGGGCGTCGACGTCCCCACCCGCGATATCGGTGTCCCGCAACAGTTCCTGGACCACGGCACCGTCGCCCAGGTCCGCCAGGAGCTGGGTCTGACCGCCCCCGACATCGCCCGCCGCATCGCGGGCTGGGTCGACGCGGGCTGAGCCCGGCATCGGTCGGCTCAGGTCGTCTCTAGCCAGCTGCCTCGGCGGCCGAATCGTCGGTGACGATGAGCGCGACGGTCAGGCGCGGCACCGCCAGTTCGCGCTGCCAGGGCCGCGCGCCCGCGGAGCGGAGGAATTCGTCGATCTGTTTGCCGAGTTCGGTGGCCGAATCGGGGCCGAAGTCGTAGCTGGGGAGCCCGTCCCAGCACAGCCGCCGCACCACGTCCGGGGTCAGCAGGTTCTCCACCGGGACCAGCACCTCGGTCGACAGCTCGCCCATGGCCGCACGGGCGCGGTTCAGGCGGGCAGCGGCCACCGGGTCGCGCCGCTCCCAGCGATTGACCGGCGGGGGCCCGTCGTAGGGCTGCGACAGCGGCGGTAGCTCGGTATCGGGCAGCGCCCTGGCGCGTTCGACGGCGCCGAGCCATTCGCGTGAATACCGGCGCTGGCGCGGCCCGCCGAACACGGGGAGTTCGCGCAGTTGGGCGATGGTGCGCGGTTCGGCGTTGGCGGCGGCGATGATGGCGGAATCGGGCAGGATGCGCGAGGGCGCGATATCGCGCTGCCGCGCCAGTTCGTCGCGGGTGGTCCACAGTTCGCGCACCGTCGCCAGCTGACGTGCCCGCCGCAGGGTGTGGATGCCGGAGGTGCGCCGCCAGCGGTCGGCCTTGGGCGCCGCGGGCTCGGCGAGCCGGACATGCTCGAATTCCTGTGCCGCCCATTCGGTTTTGCCTTGCTGATGCAGGGCGATCGCCACCGCCTCGCGTAGCTCGAGCAGTAGCTCCACATCGAGGGCCGCGTAGTTCAGCCAGGCCTCCGGCAGCGGCCGGGTCGACCAGTCCGCGGCGCCGTGGCCCTTGCGCAGCGCCCGCCCGAGCAGCCGCTCGACCATGGCCGCGAGCCCGACCCGGTCGAACCCGGCCAGGCGCCCGCCCAGCTCGGTGTCGAACAGGGCCGCAGGCCGCAACCCCAGCTCGGCGAGCCCGGGCAGATCCTGGTCGGCCGAGTGCAGCACCCATTCGAGGTCGTTGATCGCCTCGGCCAGCGGTGCCAGATCATCGGCCACCGGAATCGGGTCGATCAGGAAGGTGCCCGCCCCGGCGCGGCGCAGCTGGATCAGGTAGGCGCGGGCCGAATAGCGGAAACCGGAGGCGCGCTCGGCGTCCACGGCCAGCGGGCCGGTGCCCGCGGCGATCCGGGCGGCGGCCTCGGCGATCTCGGCGGCGGTGCTGAGCACCGGCGGGACACCGTCGGCCGGGACGAGCAGCGGTACCGCGGTCTCCGTATCGGCGTCCGCCGAGACCTGCGTGGTCGTACTGTCCGTCTCGCCGCTCCCCAAGGCGCGGCCGGGCCCGTCTGCTTCCGGCATAGAGGTGAACTCTACGTGGCGCTCAGCTGTGATCGTTATTGGTGTACGACTGTGGCCGCAAATCTGTGATACCGGCGGGTGGCAGCCCGGCGGCGAAGGCCAGCACCTCACCGAAGGCTTCCACATGGGGACGCATCTCGGTGGTCATCGCGGTCCAGGAGGCGCGCAGCTCCAGTTGGTGGGCGCGCGGCGGGCCCGCGATATCGCCGTAACGGACCGAACTGGTGGAGGTGACGGTGCCGCCGAGCGCGGTGAACGGCTCGCCACGCGATTCCAGCGCGTCCACCAGCCAGCTCCACGCCACCTCGGGCAGCAGCGGGTCGGTGGCCAGGGCGGCGTCGATATCGGCCTGGATGTAGGCGACCAGCCGGAAGGTGCCGTGCCAGGCTTCGTCGCCCTCGGGATCGTGCAGCAGGATCAGCCTGCCGAACGCGTCACCCTCGGAGTCGATCGGCACGACGCCGGTCTCGGGATGTTTGACCTCGGCCCCGAGCGCGTAGGAATACGGTGCCAGCCGTTGCGGCGGGCGGATAGGGGCCAGCTCGATCCGGGGATGCACTGATGCGGTGCCCATCGCCTCGACCGCGGCACGAAAGGAAGCTGGTTCGCCGTCGGAGCCCTCGGTCGATGCGGCGCCGTCGCGGTAGTCGAGCGGTGTCACGAGAGGTGACGGTAGACCTACCGTCCCCGGCGCAGTCGGAGGCGCGCCGCTGAGGGGCGGGTGGACCCGCCTACGATGACGATGGTGAGCACACAGACGCGCCGCCGGTTGACCGATGCCCCCTTCCTGGCCGCCGCCACCGGCGGCGAGCCGAGCAGGCGCCCGGTGTGGTTCATGCGCCAAGCCGGCCGGTCGCTGCCGGAGTACCGGGAGCTGCGCGCGGGCATCGGCATGCTGGAGTCCTGTTTCGATCCGGAATTGGTCTGCGAGATCACCATGCAGCCGATCCGCCGTCACGGTGTGGACGCGGCAATCCTGTTCTCCGACATCGTCGTTCCGCTCAAGGCGGCCGGCATCGACCTCGACATCGTGCCCGGCGTCGGCCCGGTGGTCGCCGCGCCGGTACGAACCACCGCCGACGTGCGTGCGCTGCCGCGGCTGCGGCCGGAGGAGGTCGGCGCCGTCACCGACGGCATCGGGCTGCTGCTGGACGCGCTCGGGCAGACGCCGCTGATCGGGTTCGCCGGCGCCCCGTTCACGCTGGCGTCGTACCTGGTCGAGGGCGGTCCGAGCAAGCATCACGAGCGCACCAAGGCGATGATGCACGCCGATCCGCAAACCTGGCACGAGCTGCTGGGCGTGCTCACCGACATCACCATCGCCTTCTTGCAGGCCCAGCTCGCGGCCGGGGTCGATGCGGTGCAGGTGTTCGACTCGTGGGCCGGCGCGCTCTCGCAGGCCGATTACCGCAGGTTCGTGCTGCCGCATTCGGAGCGGGTGTTCGCCGAGGTCGCCGCGGCCGGGGTGCCGCGCATCCACTTCGGGGTGGGCACCGGTGAACTGCTCGGGGCGATGGGCGAGGCGGGCGCCGACGTGGTCGGGGTGGACTGGCGGGTGCCGTTGACCGAGGCGGTGCGCCGGGTCGGTCCAGGAAAAGCGTTGCAGGGCAACCTGGATCCGGCGATCCTGTTCGCCGGCTGGGACGCGGTGGAGGCCGAGGCCCGCAGGATCGCCCGCGAGGCCGACGAGGCGATCACCCTCGGCGCCACCGGCCATATCTTCAACCTCGGCCACGGGGTGCTGCCCGATACCGATCCGGGTGTCATCACCGCGCTGGTGGAACTCGTCCACAGCCTGTGATGTCCGCCGCATCCGTGCGCGGTGAAATCGCCGCGCACGCGTGCGGAATATGTTTCCGAACTACCGATTCCGTGGTGTCGCAATAATTTCTGAATGCTGTCGTTGCGTCACCGCATGCCTTTTCCGTGGTCGAAAAACCGCACGAAATCGGGTAATTAAGAACACCCGCCAGAAATTGGTTTCCGGGACCGGAGCCTCGGTAGCTTCGATGGCATGCAGCTGACTCGCTTCACCGATATCGGGCTCAGGACCCTGATGCGGTTGGCGGTGAGTGACGGCGATGATCACCGGGTGACCACCCGGCTGATCGCGCGCCAGGTCAACGCATCCGAACACCACGTGTCGAAGGCCGTGTCGCGGCTGGTGGACCTGGGCTTGGTGCAGGCGCAGCGTGGTCGGTCCGGTGGACTGTTCATCACCGAGGCCGGCCGCGCCGCGTCGGTCGGCACGCTGGTGCGGGCGCTGGAAAACGATCGTGAGGTCGTGCTCTGCGAGGGGGATCATCCCTGCCCGCTGGCCGGTTCCTGCCGATTGCGGAGAATTCTCGCCGACGCCAAGGAAGCGTTCTATCGGGAATTGGACCGATACACCGTCACCGATCTCGTCACCGGGCCGACGGTCGAATTGCTGCATCTGCTCACCATCGGATCGGTGAGCGGTAGTTCCGATGTGGAGGAAAGCCAGTGAACACCGACAGCGTCGTCCGTGCCGAACCCGAACTCGAAGCGCAGTACGCCGAAACAATCCGCGCCACCCTGCCTCTGGTCGGCGCCCATATCGACGAGATCACCACCGTCTTCTACCGGCGGCTGTTCGGCAATCATCCCGAACTGATCCGTGACCTGTTCAATCGTGGCAACCAGGCCCAGGGGTCTCAGCAACGTGCCCTCGCCGCCTCGGTGGCGTCCTTCGCCACCTACCTGGTGGATCCGGCGCTGCCGCATCCGGCGGCGATGCTGTCGCGGATCGGGCACAAGCACGCCTCCCTCGGCATCACCGCCGACCAGTACCAGGTGGTGCACGACAACCTGTTCGCCGCCATAGTCGAGGTGCTCGGCGCCGACGTGGTGACAGCGCCGGTGGCGGCGGCCTGGGACCGCGTCTACTGGTTGATGGCGGATGCGCTGATCGACCTGGAGAAGCAGCTCTACGTATCGGCGGGCGTCGAACCCGGTGACGTGTTCCGGGAGGCGGTGGTGGTGGCGCGCGACGACGACCCGGCCGGTGCCGGGGTCTTCACCGTCGAATCGGCCGATCCGGCCCGCCCGTTCCCGGAATTCCTGCCGGGCCAATATGTTTCGGTCGGCGTGCGGTTGCCCGACGGTGCGCGCCAGCTCCGCCAGTACAGCCTGGTGAACAACCCGGGTGAAGGAAAGCTTGCGTTCGCGGTCAAGCGGGTGGAAGCCGTCGCGGATTGCCCCGCTGGTGAGGTGTCGAGCTGGTTGCACGACCACCTCGCGACGGGCGACCGGCTCGAGATCACCCTGCCCTTCGGCGACCTGACCATCGACACCGACGCCACCACGCCCCTGGTCCTCATCTCCGCCGGCATCGGCATCACCCCGATGATCGGCGCCCTCGAATACCTCGCCGCCCACGCATCGACCCGGACGATCCTGGTCCTGCACGCCGACCGCACCCCACGCACCCACCCGCTGCTCGACCGCATGCGCACTCTCGTCGACCGCCTCGACTCGGCCGACCTCGAACTCTGGTACCAGGATGACGCGGGCGAGGCCCATCAGGGACTGCTCGACCTGTCGGAGACGACCCTCCCGGCCGGCGCCGACATCTACGTCTGCGGCGCCGACGGTTTCCTCGACGCGGTCCGCGCACAACTAGCGGCAGCGGGTGTCCCGGGTGAGCGTGTGCACATCGAGCAATTCACTCCGACCGACTGGCGCACGGGCGTATGCCCTGTGTGAGGTGCATCCCGGCTCCCGGAGACAGGTGACATCGCATGGGAAAGCCCCTGACCTCCCGGTGTTGTGGGAGGCCAGGGGCTTCGCTGGGATGGTCAGTACCGGTTGAACGTGCCGTTTCGGGTGGCGGAGAGGAACGCATCCCATTCGGCGGGGGAGAAGATCAGCGCGGGACCGGTCGGGTTTTTCGAGTCACGGACGCCGACGGCCCCCACATCCAGGTGCGCGACCTCCACGCACTCGTTCGGTCCGGTACTGCGTCGAGACTTGAACCACTGTGCGTTGGACAGATCAACGTCCATTGTCGTACTCCCTTGCCAATTCTCGTAGAAATCGCTTGCTGTCCGTGGGAGAAAGCGCCGCACGGTGAAGCATCAACACCGCCTCCCGATACTGCTGCACGGCGTCGGGTCGGTCGTAATACAGGTTGCCGCGGAATCCCTCAACGAAGACAGTCGGCGGCTCGGAGACCGCCTTGTCGAACTCCAGCACGACGAACGGACCGGGGGCAAGGCCGAGCGGATACCCCCGCACGAACGGAAGGACCTGGACGGTCACATTGGGCGGCGCATCGGCAAGGTACCTCAGTTGCCGTGCCATCACCCGGCCGTTGCCGACGACGCGCCTCAGTACGGCTTCGTCGACGATCAGGTCCACCGCGACGGGGTTCCTCTTGCGGGTATAGATGCGCTGCCGGTTCAGCTTGATCTGGATTCGCTGATCGCGGTCTTCGGATGAGGCGTTCGGGCGGAAGTTCGTGTCCAGCGCCTTGGCATACGCGGCGGTTTGGAAGAGTCCGGGACAAATGTCCGGCCGGAAGATTGTGAGCTTGCCGGCTGCTCGCTCGAGGCCGACGTAAAGCCGGAAGTCCTCGCGAATGTCCAGGTCGAATTCGTTCCACCACCGCCCGTCTTCGCTGTCGGCCGCAACTCTCGCCAACTCGAGCATGTCATCGAGTTCATCGAGTGCATCGAACAGCTCGCACAGGGCGCGCACGTCGACCAGTCGAATACGGGGGGTTTCGCCCATCTCGAGACGCTGGAGTGTTCCAGCACCCCGTTCGATGTGTCGGGCTGCATCGACGATGGACATCCCGGCTTGCAGTCGAAGCTCCCGGAGCTTTCGGCCGAGGTGTCGGCGCGCAAGTGTTGTAGGTGCCTTACGCATCATCGCCACCCACAACCCTGGTGGTTCGCGAGCGCGCGGTGGGTGGCATGAGCGGCTGCGGTGGGTGAGTCCCTCGCTCTAACTGATCGTGCATCGTTTTGTGTTCTCCGAGTGTTCGCTGGGAAAACGGGTCGATCCGGGTGGATCACCCGTCAACGCATACGCCGAGGCGAGGCCTCGGTGTTGGCTACCGATGCATCCGGTAGCCGGAAACCTCGAAGGGACAACGGGACAGCTCGGAACCCTCACCCCTTCGGAACACCTGGGAAACACGCTGGAGTCGTCGCCCCCGGGTGGCCGGCCGCCCCTGCCATGGCCTGGCTACCGGATGCTCCCACAGTTCGCATCACGCCACGCGAGGAACGAACGGATGAATTCGATGAACGACTATGACCTGCAACTGGAACCGTGGATCGGGCACGCGCCACTGCCCGTCATGGATACCCGCACCGCACATCTGGTGATGCAGAAGCACATCCGCTGCCTGATTACGAACTGCCGGATCAAGCATCAGGCGCGGTTATGCTTGATCGAGGCCGGCAAGCTCGTGCCCGCCGATTTCCCTCATGTCGGGAGCTGAGTGCCGGCCGGTGCGAGGACCGCGCGTGGATCGGCTGCCGAGGACTCGCGGTGACTGTCGCGCAGCTATCACGATGGCACCGTGCCGATCCGCACCGCGCCGCGTTCCCGCGCAACCACGCTGCGCATCCGTCGGGTGGCTGAGCGGCGCCCGCCCGACTGGCGCGTGCCTTCCCGGCCGTTTCGCCGACCACCGCGTCGACGGCAGCTCCGCGGGGATTACCGTCGAGGTATGACAATCGCGGTCGTCGGCGGTGGTATCAGCGGATTGGTCGCGGCGTATCGGCTGCGCGGGCTGCTCGGGCCGGACGTCGAGATCGTCGTGCTCGAGCGCGGCGATCGGCTGGGCGGAATCCTCTATACCGGTGAGATCAACGGTGATCCAGTCGATCTGGGGGCGGAGGCGTTCGTCGGGCGCCGGCCCGAGGTGATCGAGCTGCTGGCGGAGCTCGGGCTCGACGATCAGCTGGTGCGGCCCGCCGGGCTGCGTCCGCTGATCTGGTCCGAGGGGCGCACCCACGCGCTGCCCGCGCGGACGCTGATGGGCATTCCGTCCGATGCCGAATCGCTGCGCGGGCTGGTGTCGGAGGCGACGCTCGAGCGGGTAGCCGCCGAACCCGAGCAGCCGTTCAGCTGGCGGCCGGGTTCGGATATCGACGTGTACAGCCTGGTCGCGGACCGGTTCGGCGCCGAGGTCGCCGAACGCAGCGTCGACCCGCTGCTGGGCGGGGTGTATGCGGGCAGCTCGCGCTCCATCGGCGTCCGCGCGGCGCTGCCCGGCCTCGCGGCCGCGTTGGATAGGGGCGCACCCAGCCTGACCGCCGCGGTCTCCGCCGCGCTGCCGCCGCCGTCGGACGCACCGGTGTTCGGTGGCATCCGTGACGGGTATCGGGTGCTGCTCGAGGCGCTCGCGGACCGTTCCGGTGCGAAGTTCGTCACCGGCGAGGCCACCGGCCTCACCAAGACGGCCGCCGGGTGGCGGCTCGAACCGGTGGGCGCGGTGGACGCCGTCGTCCTCGCCACGCCTGCCCCGGTGACGGCACGGCTGCTCGCGGAGGAAGTGCCGGCCGCGGCATCGCTTCTCGCCGGGATCGAACTGTCCTCCTCGGCCGTGGTGGCACTCGCCCTGCCCCGCGACACGCCGCTGCCGCGGAACTCCGGCGTCCTCGTCGCCACCGGAGAACCGTTGAGCGCCAAGGCATTCACGCTGTCCAGCCGCAAATGGCCGCATCTGGCCGAACGTGAGATCGCGCTGGTCCGCGCCTCTTTCGGCAAGTTCGGCGACGACGCGGTCCTGGCCTGGCCGGACGGCGAACTGGTCGCAGCCGCGGTCGCCGACCTCGCGACCGTCACCGGAGTGCCTATTTCCCCGCTGTCGGCGACCGTCCAGCGCTGGCCGGGCGCCCTGGCGCAGTATGCGCCGGGACACACCGAGCGCATCGCCGAGATCGAGTCCGCCACCGCCGAATTCGACACCTTGGCGATCACCGGCGCGTACCTGCACGGCGTCGGTGTGCCCGCCTGCGTCGCCTCCGCCACCGCCGCCGCTCACCACATCGCGGCTGCGCTGAGCTGACCGGCCGCCGTCGGAGCGGCCGAGCGATCAGCTGTCGCAGCAGTCGCAGTCGTGTCCGGCGCGCCCGCTCGCGCCGAGTGCGGCCGGGGGCACGGCGCAGCACGCATCGCCCTTCCAGGCGTTGCGACCTTCCTTCACGGCGATGGCGGCGATGACCAGGGCGGCGATCGGGTCGGCCCACGACCAGCCGAAGAGACTGTTGAGCAGCAGGCCGATCAACAGCACCGCGGACAGGTAGGTGCACAACAGCGTCTGCTTGGAATCGGCGACGGCGGAGGCGGAACCCAGTTCGCGGCCGGCCCGGCGCTGCGCCCAGGACAGCACCGGCATGACGGCCAGGCTCACGGCCGCGAGCGCGATGCCGATCGGGGAAGGTTCGGCGTCACCGATGCCGAGCAGGCCGCGGACCGATTCGACGGTGACGTAGGCGGCGAGGGCGAAGAAGGAGAACGCGATGATCCGCAGCGCGATCTTCTCCCGCTTGGCGGGATCGCGTCCGGCGAACTGCCACGCCACCGCGGCTGCCGACGAGACCTCGATCACCGAGTCCAGCCCGAACCCGATCAGCGCCGTCGACGACACGCGCACGCCCTCGGTGAGCGCGATGATCGCCTCGATCACGTTGTAGGAGATGGTCGCGGCGACGAACCAGCGGATCCGCCGCGCCAGCAGCGCCTTTCGATCCGCGCCCGGACCGGCCTGCACCGTGGGCATGCCCAGTGAATCCATCAGCAGCACTCCTGCGTATCGGCGTCCGGGCAGCACGCCGGATCCACCACCAGGACCAAGCCGAGCAGATCCGACAGCGCGGCCGAGATCCGGGCATCGGCCAGCTCATAGCGATTGCGCCGCCCCTCCGGCACCGCGACCACCAGTCCGCATCCGCGCAAGCAGGCGAGATGGTTGGACAGGATCTGGCGCGTCACGCCGATCTGCTCGGCCAGCTCCGACGGATAACCGGGACCTTCGCGCAGACTCAGCAGGATCCGGGTGCGCGTCGGATCGGATAGCGCGTGACCGAACCGTGCCAACGCGTCGTGGTGCAGCGAGGTCTCCATGAGCAAACAGTACATCGAAATATGTATTCAGAAAAGGATGAATTATTGGCTCGAGGAGACCTGCTCCGTCGGGCTGCTGGACCGGCGGGCTGCATAGACGGGCGGTGCCCGCCTCGCTGAATCGGATTGGTTGCCGAGCCGGCGTTCGGGAACGCAGGTCGCGCGTCCGGCCCGTCAGCCGTGTGGCAGTGACGGTTGGGCCGCCAACGGCTGGGCGGCCGAGGGGTGCTGTCTCGCTGATTCGCGGTTGTGGGTCGCTGACCCGGCGTTCGTGCGCAGGTCGCGCGATCGGCCCGCCCACCGCGAGCGCCGACGGCTGGGCCGGGGACGGCAGCAGCAGCGAAAGTCCCGAGTGGCACGATGGGGGTATGGCGCGACTCGATTACCAGGCTCTCAATTCCACCATCCGGTACCTGATGTTCTCGGTGTTCCAGGTCCAGCCCGGTGCGCTGGGCGATGACCGGGAGGCCGCGATCAAGGAGGCGCGTGCCTTCTTCGACGGCCTGGAAGATCGCGGCGTGGTGCTGCGCGGCATCTACGACGTCGCGGGGATGCGCGCCGACGCCGACTTCATGCTGTGGACGCACGCCGAACGAGTCGAAGACCTCCAGGCGGTCTACGCCGACTTCCGCCGCACCACTGCCCTCGGCAAGGCCAGCGCCCCGGTGTGGAGCAACGTGGCCATCCACCGGCCCGCCGAGTTCAACAAGAGCCACATCCCGGCCTTCCTGGCCGGTGAGGATCCGGGCAACTACATCTGCGTCTACCCGTTCGTGCGGTCCTACGAGTGGTACCTGCTGCCCGACGAGGAGCGCCGCAAGATGCTGGCCGACCACGGCAAGGCGGCCCGCGGCTACCCGGATGTGCGGGCCAATACCGTCAGCTCGTTCGCGCTCGGCGACTACGAGTGGATTCTGGCCTTCGAGGCGCCGGAACTGCACCGCATCGTGGACCTGATGCGCGACCTGCGCGCCACCGAGGCCCGCCTGCACGTGCGCGAGGAAGTCCCGTTCTTCACCGGCCCGCGCGTCGAGGTCGAACAGTTGATGACCGCACTGCCCTGACCGGTGTATCGCGCATGCCCCGAACTTTCGGGGCATGCGCACTCACGCATGGTTGCGTACCGTTTGCGCACGGCACGTCGGGTTACTGGCGGGTTGCGGTGTCCGAGGGGTGCAGCCGCAGCGCGATCGAATTGATGCAGTACCGCTTGTCGGTGGGTGTCTGGTAGCCCTCGCCCTCGAAGACGTGCCCGAGGTGGCTGTGGCAGTTCGCGCACAGCACCTCGACCCGGCGCATGCCGAGCGAATTGTCCGCTCGCAGGATCACCGCGTCGGAGTCGGCCGGATCGAAGAACGACGGCCAGCCGCAGTGCGAGTCGAACTTTTCCGTACTGCGGAACAGTTCGGCGCCGCAGGCCCGGCAGGTGTAGACGCCCTCGGTCTTGGTGTCGGTGTATTCGCCGACGAAGGGCCGCTCGGTGGCCGCCTCACGCAGCACCGCGAACTCTTCGGGACTCAGCTTGGCCCTCCACTCCTGCGGCGTCAGCCGGATCCGCGGGGCGGGCAGGGAGGTATCCGATTCGGAGCTCATCACTCCACGGTAATGCGCTTGTCCTCCGCCGTCGCTGTGTTGTTCTGCGCTGACCCGGCTCGATCACGCGGTCGGCCGTCGAGCGAGCCGGATGAGCTTGCCTGCCCGGCGTCGACGGCGTTCGTGGGCTCATCCGCGATAGACCTGGCGGATCCTCGCAGATCCGGCGCTGTCGCTATCCACGCCGGATCGATGCCGAACTGCAGCCGGCCTTCCCGGCGCGCGGCCAGATACCGCTCACCGAGTACGCAGAACACCACGATCAGCAGCAACGTCCAGCCGAACGTGATGCGCAGGTACTCGAGGTTGCGCCCCATGCTCTGCCAGCGGTCGGAGAGCCACTTGTCGTAGCTCATGAACCCGAAGACTGCCAGCCACGCCGGCCAGTTGCGCAGGACGGAGTTGCGCAGCACCACCGTCATCAGGAACGGGAACAACATCATCGAGTAGTACATCTGCCCCAGCGACAGCAGGAAAGATGCCGTGAGCAGGACACCTGAGCTCGTGCAGACAAAGAACAGCTCGTCATCGCGGTAGTAGCGGTACAACAGCCACAAAGTGATCGCAACGATCGCGCCCAGCATCAGGCGCATTCCCCAGCTGAGCCACGGTGGAAGCCCGTAGTACTCGGAGTTGCCCGCGATCGAGCTGTTGAAGTAGTCGCGCGTCTCCATCAGATACGGCCCCGTACGGGTGATGAACGAGCTCGCATCCTTCATCAGCGGCCATGCGATCGCATTGAGAACGAGCGGCACGCCGATAGCGGTGATGAACACCTTCCACTGCCG
This sequence comes from Nocardia cyriacigeorgica, assembly GCF_005863245.1. Taxonomy (GTDB): domain Bacteria; phylum Actinomycetota; class Actinomycetes; order Mycobacteriales; family Mycobacteriaceae; genus Nocardia; species Nocardia cyriacigeorgica_C. The sequence goes on from NZ_VBUT01000003.1 coordinate 547,835, forward strand.
ACGTGCGGCAGCGATGAGCAGCAGCGGGGCGAGCGTTGGTTTGACCGCGACCGTCAACCCCAATATCGCGCCGGCCCACAGATCTCTGCGTCGCAGTAGCAGGATGATGAAGATCATCTCGCCGAGCAGGATGCACCCGTTGACGTTGGTGAAGACCAGCGTGTTGATTACGGTCTCGGACATGAACATGGCCAGCAGCAGCGCGGGCGCGACGACCGACTTCAGCGTGTAGTTGAACAGCCGCAGTAGCAGATACCAGGCGATCAGGATGGCCACCGCGTTCAGCAGGATGAACAGCCACCGCGACTTTTCGTAGTCGATGATGGCGATGGGCGCGATCAGCAGGGTGCCGCTCGGTGGATACAGGTAGTGCGGATCGACCGAGTCGAAGTTGGCCGTGTAGACCGCGCGACCGTTGAGGAAGTCCAGCGACGCCTGGTAGACGGGCTTGTAATCGTCCGTGACGAAACCATTGACAGCCTTGATGAGGACCCTGTTCAGCACGGTCATGACCGCAAGGGGCCACAGTGCGAACTTGATCACCTCGGCGGTGGTGCGAGCTGTCCGGGGCTCGAGCTGTCGAAGTAACACTGGGGCACGGTACACCGGATCGTGCCCAGATGGTTGCCCGGACCCGCCCCGGCGTGCCAGGGGCGGGCTCTGCGAGGGCGCCGCATCGCGGCCCGAACGCGCGTGCATCGCGCCGCTCAGGCCGGGCAGGCGGTGCCGTCGGCGGGCAGCTTCGCGTCCTTCAGATACTCGACCACGGCCCGCTGCGCGCAGCCGGAGTGGTTGGACACCGGATGGCCGTAACCCTGCCAGGTGAGGGTGGCATTACGGGCGCCCGCGCGACCGAGCGCGCCGGTGACCGACGCCTGACCGGCACCGCTGACCGGATCGGCCACCCCGGCCAGTACCAGCACCGGAACCGCGAGCTTCTCCGGGGCCGCCGGCGGGGTCAGCACCGGCCAAGCCGAGCAGGTCAGCAGGGAGATCGCGGCGGCGCGACCGAACACCGGGTACTTGGCGCCCCAGTCCTCGGCCAGCCCGGCGGCCTGGTTCGCGGTGGGCGGCTGCTGGGTGTCGGTGCAGCCGTTGACGAACTGGCCGTCGTCGGCGGTGGCCGAGGTGGCGCGCTGGACCTGATTCTCCAGCGGCGCGAGGTCACCGCGGTCGGCGGCGGAGAGTGCGTCGGCGAGTTCGGTCACCCGGTTGTTCTGGTCGCCGCGCGGGCTGCCGAGGAAGCCGGTGATCGCGGTGAGCAAGCCGTTTGCCGAAATGTCGCCGAGCTGCCCGGCGGTGGCCTTTCCGAGCAGTGCGGTGACCGCTGCGCGCGGATCGGGTCCCAGCGAGCAGTTCAGGCCCACGCAGCGTTGTGCGAACGCCGTCAGCGCCGCCTCCGCACCCTGTACCTGCTGTTCGCCCTTGGTCACCGCGTCCACGCCCACCGCGTGCGGCGAATCCAGTACCAGGCGCGCCAGATGGTCGCCGAACTTGCGGGCATAGGCCATCGCGACCAGCGCCCCGTTGCCGGTGCCGAGCAACGCGATGTGCTCGACCTGCCACTGCTTGCGCAGCTGCTCGATGTCGTCGGCGGCGTGCGCGGCGTCGAAGGTGCCGTCGTAGGGCTGGAGGAAGTCGCGGCAGGCGATGGTGGCGTCCTGGCTCAGCTCGGCCATCGTGGCGATCTGGTCGCCGCCGGGGGAGAACTGGGCGTTGTCGTGCATGGCGGTGCGGATTTCCGGCGGCAGGCAGTCGATCGGCTGCGAGCTGCCGATGCCGCGCCGGTCGACCGCGACGATCGGGCGCTGGGCCAGGATCGCGTTCGCCGGGCCGATGGCCAGCCCGGCGAGAGTCGCGGTGGAAGACCGGTCGGCGCCGGAGGTGAGCACGACCGGCGCCGCATCGGCGGGGGTCTGCGGCAGCCGGGCCCGGATGGCGCCGTTGCGGAAGGAACCCAGAATCGCGCCCGAGGCGTCGATCGGCGTCGAATACTCGGCGCATTCGAGCACCAGCCCCTCGGGCGCGGGGCCGAGCCCGAGCAGATCGAGCGTCGGCGTGGTGCATTCCCGCCAGTTCAGATCGGTTTTGGGCACCTCGGCCTGCGGCGGCGGCGCGGCGGCGGCCGAGGTGGTGGCCTCGCCCGCGACCGGCGGACGTTCGATGGCCACGCCGGGGCGATCCGAGGGTCCGGCCCCGCATCCGGCGATCATGATCGAAAGTATCGAGGCCGGTACCACGGCCCGAGTCCAGCGCATGCGTTACACCCTGCCAGGTCTCGTGCCGTGTTTCACACAGGCCCTCAGGTGCGCACCCACCGGATGAGCGTCGTGGCGTCCTCGTCCAGCAGAATGTGGGCCGGGCGCATCGTCACCCGGAACTCCTCGCGCGACAGCGCGATTCGCGGCGCGGTACCGCCGATCAGCACCGGCGCGGTGGTCAGGCACAGTTCATCGATGCAGTCCGCGGCCAGCAGATCGCCGAACAATCGCGGCCCGCCCTCGCACAGCACCCGTGTCAGCCCGCGCTCGGCCAGCGCGTCCAGCACGGCCTGCGGCGACACCGCCACGTCACCGGCTTCGATCACCTCCGCCCCGGCATCGGTGAGCTGCCGCTTGCGGATGGCGGGGGCGGCCGCCGTGGTGATGATCAGCGGGGCGACCTGGTTCGAGACCTGTGTCCCGGGCGTCTGCGCTGCCGGATCACCGGGGGAGTCGGGCACCGCGCCGGAATGTGTTCCGGCAGGCGCAGCGGGGGATTCGGGGAACAGCCGTCCGGAGGCGTCCAGCGCGGCGCTGGCGGTGACGACCGCGATGGGCGGGGGCGTGCCCTCGGGATGGCCGCCGATCCCCAGCTCGTGCAGCCTGCGCCGCAGCGCCGGATCGGTCTTGGCGGGGCCGTAGTTCTCCGCGCGCGCGGTGCCCGCCCCGACCAGCACCACATCGGCCAGCTCGCGCAGCGCGAGGAACACCCTGCGGTCGGCGTCGGTGCCCAATCCGCCCGACAGGCCGTCGCTGGTGACGGCGCCATCGATGCTCGACACGAAATTCGCTCGCACCCATGGACGGTCGAGGCCGGTGGGGTAGCCGTAGAGCTGGAAGAGTTCCTCGTCGGTCAGTCCTGTGAGCTGGATCGCATTGTGGATACGCTGCATGAAGACAGATCACACCACGTCATTAGGCTTCGCCCATGCAAGAACGCCTCGTCGATCGCCATCCGGAGGTTCCGGCGGATCAACTCGTCGCCCAGATGGTGCCGCCACCCATGTTCGACGAGGTCAGCTTCGCCTCCTACATCCCCGATCCGAACGAACCCAGCCAGGCCGCCGCCGTGCGCAAGGCCGAGGAGTTCGCCGGGCAGGTCGCCAAGATCCACAAGGCCGCCTCGAAGAAGAGCCTGTTCGGTAAGAAGAAGCAGGTCGACGGCGCGGGCCTCTACCTCGACGGCGGCTTCGGCGTCGGCAAGACCCACCTGCTGGCCTCGATCTTCCACAGCGCGCCCGCACCCAAATCGTTCGGCACCTTCGGCGAGCTCACCAACCTCGTCGGCGCGCTCGGCTTCACCAACGCGGTCGAGCGGCTCAGCGCCAACAGCGTGCTGTGCATCGACGAGTTCGAGCTCGACGATCCGGGCGACACCATGCTGGTCTCGCGCCTGCTCACCGAACTGTCGGCCAGCGGGGTGTCCATCGCGGCGACCTCCAACACCCTGCCGGGCCAGCTCGGCGAGGGCCGTTTCGCCGCACAGGACTTCATGCGCGAGATCAAGAAGCTCGGCGCCATCTTCGAGGCCGTGCGCGTCGACGGCCCCGACTACCGTCACCGCGATCTGCCGCCCGCGCCCGAACCGACCTCGCCGGACGAGCTCGCCGAACGCGCTGCCGCTACCCCCGGTTCGACGCTGGACGATTACGACGAGCTGCTGAAACATCTGAGCACCCTGCACCCGTCCAAGTACGGTGCGCTGATCGCCGGCGTCTCTTCGGTCTACATCTCCGGCGTGCATCCGGTCACCGATCAGGCGGTGGCGCTGCGCATCGTGGTGCTGGCCGACCGGCTCTACGACGCCAGCGTGCCCGTCACGGTGTCCGGCGCCAAGCTGGACGAGATCTTCTCGCAGGAGATGCTCGATGGTGGCTACCGCAAGAAGTACCTGCGCGCGATCTCGCGTCTGCTGGCCCTGTCGCGGTTCGAAGTGACGGCCTGAGCCGAACGAGTGCGGTGGCGGTCGCGGAGTATCGCCACGTCGGGCCGCTGGAGCGGTCCGGATGCGACGCGGCATGATCGGCCGCGACTCGCCGAAACGGGGTTGACCGCAAGGTATCCGGCTTGGTTTGCTGGGCGGGAATTGCCGTGGGAGCCGTGGGCATAACAGGCCGGGCACCGCGCGCCGATGAGGGGAGCTTCGCCATGGTCCACCGTTCCACCATGGTCGGTGACGGGCTGCGTGTGCCGATCGCACTGGTCGCCGGGTTGGCGATCGCCTTCGGGCCCACCGCCGCCGTCGCGCCCGCCGAGCCGCCGTCGGCGTCGAGCACGCTCGCCATCGACCGCTCCCTGCACCTCGAGGGCGCCCGCAATGCCCGCGACCTCGGCGGCTATCGCACCGTCGACGGTCGGACCGTGCGCCCCGGACTGGTGTTCCGAACCGATCAACTCGATCACCTCACCGCGGCGGATCTCACCGAACTGTCCAAACGCAAAGTCCGCGACGTCGACGATCTGCGCACCGTCTACGAACGCGCGCTCGCCCCGGACCGGGTCCCCGCGGGCGCACGGGCCAACTGGTACGACGTGATCGGTGGCGCGCCACTGCCGCAACTGGTCTCGAGCCTGGCCGGCGGCGCCGAGATGTATCGCGCCTTCATCACCGCCCCCGGCGCCAACGCGGCCATCGCGTCGGTGCTGCGTGACGTCATCGAGAACGCGCAGGCCGCTGACGGAGGCGCCGTGCTGTTCCACTGCACGGCGGGCAAGGACCGCACCGGCTGGACGGCCGCGGTCCTGCTGAGCGTGCTCGGCGTCGACCGCGCCACCGTCACCGAGGACTACCTGCTGTCGAACCGGTACCGCGGCGCCGAACCGGGCGATCTGCTCAACGGTGTCGACGCCGCCTGGCTCGATGCCGCGTTCGACCAAGCCGCTGCCAGTTATGGCAGCTTCGACAACTACGTGCGCACCGGTCTCGGCCTGACCGACACCGAGATCGCGACCTTGAAAGCGCGCATGCTGGCCTGAGCCGGCCTCAGAACACCAGCTGCATCACGTAATCGTGGTGTACCTGGTTGCCGACGGTGAAGGTCTTGGTGCCGACGGTGTCGAAACCATGTTTGGCGTAGAAGCGTTGCGCCCGGGTGTTCTCCTGATTCACCCCGAGCCATACCCCCGCATAGCCGTCCTCGCGAGCCCGGTCGAGCGCCGCCACCATCAACGCCGTGGACACGCCGGTCCCGTGGTGGCCCGGCAGCACATACATCTTGCTGATCTCGACCACCGGCCGCGGAGTGACCGCCGCCGCGACCTCCGGATCGGCGGGTTCGCCGCCGACCAGCATCGCGTAACCGACGATCTCACCGCCCGCGACCGCCTTGAGCACCGTGCGCGACGGATCCGACAGGTACTCGCCGAATCGTTCGCCCGACAGCACCTCGGAGATGAAGATCTCGATATCGTCGGCGGTCGCGCCGGGCGGGCACGCGAGCGGGAAGGTCGCCGCGGCGACATCGCTGAGTGCCTCGGCATCCCATAGTCCGGCCCGGTCCACGATGACTGGGGTGTTGCTCATATGTCCAGTACAGCACGAACCATGGCGAGTGCCCCGAGTTTGCCGGGTGTGGCACCGTGCCGACCGCAACCACCTCGCTACGTCCGGCGATCACCGTGCGCGGCTTCGCGGTGTCCGCCCGGATCGGCCCCGCCACGGGTCCTGCGGGCCCCGTGACCGGGGCTCCGCTTTGCTGGCGGGCCGCGGCGACGTAGTCTCCTGCGCATGAGGAGCGGGAACCGTATCGGAATCGTCGGTGCGGGTATCGCAGGTTTGGCCTGCGCGAAAGTGCTGAGTCGGGCGGGCTTTTCGGTCGAGGTGTTCGACCGCACCCCCGACGTCGGTGGGGTATGGAGCGCCACCAGGCGTTATCCGGGCCTGCGTGCGCAGACGAGCAAGCACACCTACCACTTCTCCGACCATCCCATGCCCGCCGACTGGCCGCGTGTGCCCGACGGGCAGCAGATGCAGGAGTACCTGGCCGGGTACGTGCGCCGGTTCGGCTTCGAGAACACCCTGCGGCTGCGCACCGAGGTGGTGGCCGCCGACCCGGTGGACGGCGGCTGGCTGCTCGAAGTTCGCGAGGGTGACGGGATCCACCGCACCTCCTGCGATCACCTGGTGATCGCCAACGGGGTGTTCAACGAGCCCTATATGCCGTACTTCCGTGGTGAGGACGCCTATCAGGCCGGTGGCGGCGCGCTCGGACACGCCTCGCAGTTCGTCGATGTGGAGGCGGTGCGCGATCAGAACGTCGTCATCGTCGGCTACGGGCGCTCGGCCTGCGATCTGGCCGAGGCCGTCAGCCACGTCGCGGCCTCGACCACCGTGCTGGCGCGCCGCCTGACCTGGAAGCTGCCGCGCACACTGGCCAAGGGCATCGATGCCGAACGGCTGCTGCTGACCCGGACCGGTGAGGCGCACTTCCGCCACCAGGAACCCGGCCGCTTCGAACGTTTCCTGCACGGTCCGGCGCGGTCGTTCCGGGAAAGCAATCTGGACCTGGTGCAGGCGCTGGCCGCCAAACGCCTGCGACTGGACGAGCTCGGCCTGATGCCGCAGAGCACGATCGAATCCATTGCCGACCAGTCGGTGAGCGTGGCCACCGAGGGCTTCTTCGAGCAGGTCGCCGAGGGACGCATCACCGTCCGGCGCGAAACGACGATCGCCGAACTGCATGCCGGTCCCGCCGGGCCGACGGCGATCCTGTCCGACGGTGAACGCATCCCGGCCGATATCGTCGTCTGCGCCACCGGCTTCCAGCAGCGGGTGCCGTTCCTGACGCCCTACATCCAGCGGCAGCTGACCGACGACAACGGCAACTTCCGCCTGTACCGGCACATCCTGCCGCTCGGCGTGCCCCACCTCAGCTTCGCCGGTTACAACTCCTCGCTGATCAGCGCGCTCGGCGCCGAGGTCGCCGCGCACTGGACCGCCGCATTGCTGACCGGTGATCTGACCCTGCCCAGCGCCGAGGCCATGGCCGAACACACCGACCGCAGGCTGGCCTGGCTGCACGAGCGCACCGGTGGCAAGCACGCGCACGGCACCGCCATCGAACCGTTCGCCATCCAGAACCTCGACGATATGCTCGCCGACCTGGGGGTGAAGCTGCCACGCGGCGCGCGGGCGGCGCAGTGGGTGCGGCCCATCCGGCCGGCCGCCTACCAGGTGCTCGGCAACCGGCGCACATCCAGCGCCCCGCCGCTGAACAGTGCGCCGATAGCGCAGGACGCCTACGCCGGCGACTCCTGACGCCCGCCGGCTCGTCTGCTCCGACACCGGCCGCGGGCATGCGGCAACCCGCGTGCGGTGCCAGGGCCTGCGGCAGCGGTTCGCCCGACTCGCGGGAGTGCCGAGATCGGCGATAGGCCGGGCACAACCGGTCGAGACGAAGATGCTGCCCTCGACCTCTGTTGCGGGGACCTCGGGCGGATCATCTGCTCGCACCCGGCCTCCTGGGCTGCGGCTTATCCGGCGCGGCAAGTTTGCTGCCGACTCTTGCGCTGGCGATAATCCGCCGGTGGAGTCGCTGGATATGAACCTGCTGGTCGCGCTGGACGCGTTGCTGGAAACCAACAGCGTCACGCTGGCGGCCGAACGGTTGCAGACCTCCGCACCCGCGATGAGCCGCACCCTCGCGCGCCTTCGCCGCGTGCTCGGCGATCCGCTGCTGGTACGGGCCGGACGCAACCTGGTGCCGACCCCACGGGCGCTGGAACTGCGCCACGAGGTGAGCCGCCTCGTCGACCAAGGCCGCACGCTGCTCACTCCGCGCGCGGCCCTCGACCCGTCAACCCTCAAGCGCGGGTTCACCATCCGGGCCGGCGACGGCGTACTCGCCGAGCTGTCCGCGCCGCTGCTGGCCGCCGTACGCGCCGAGGCGCCCGGCGTCACCTTGCACTTCGTGCCCGACACCATCGACGGTGCGGGCGCGCTGCGAGAGGGCCGGGTGGACGTCGAGGTAGGCGTCCTCGACCACACCGACCCGGAGACCGTCGTCCAGCACGTCCTGCTCGACCGCTGGATCGGCGTGGCGAGCCCGGAGCACCCGCTGATCACCGACAAGGTGACCGTCGCCGCCTATGCCGGCGCGGCGCATCTGAGCATCTCCCGGGTCGGGCGCGCCCGCGGTCCCATCGACGACCGGCTCGCCCTGCACGGACGCACCCGCCGCGTCGTCGCGACCGTCCCCGATCTGGTCACGGCGCTGCTCGCGGTGCGCGCGGGTGGACTCGTCTGCCCGGCTCCGGCCCGGCTCAGCGCGGGCCTGCTCGGCCCATTGGGGCTGTGTCCCTTCGACATTCCGCTGCCGTTGCCGGGCATTTCGGTGGGCATGGCATGGCATCCCCGCAACACCGCCGACAGCGGTCATCTATGGTTGCGCGGGCTGATCCGCACGATCCTCACCCGCGGACCCGCCACCGAGGCCGATCCGGACGCGGCCGACATCACACCGCGGCGGCAGGCCGGTCGCGGGCGCGTCGCATCTGGATAACGCCTCACGGTGAAAGGGTGGCGGGGACCGGCCGGTTGCCGCACCCTGGAAAGTGCCGGTCTGTGCCGGGCAGGTCGCTATGGGATGGGTTAGGTGGGTGGTCGCGTGCAGACGAAGCAGCGGACAGACAACGCGTGCGGGCGCCGGACAATCCTTGCCGAGCTGGGGATATCGGACGGACCAGGGAAAACACGGCCGGCCAGAGAGTCACCGGCGGGCTACGGGTGCGGGTGCGCACGGTGTGTCGCCGCGCAGTGGGATGTGCAGCGACTGAAGTTCTGGCTGGCCGCGCGGATGCTCGCGTTCGGCGCCGACGAGGCCGTGGTGGACCGCCGGATCGGCTCGGTGACCGTAGACGTCTACTGGCGTAAAGGTGACAGCCAGTACGCCATCGAGGTGCGCACCGGACCGCTGACTCAGGAACTGGCGCAGGCACATACGGACCGGTTGCGGGCCATCGGCTTCGCCGGAGTGCTGTGGTTGTGCGCGCCCGGTTTCTGGGTGGCGCAGCTGCCCGCACTCGGTATCGAGGACCTCGAACCCAACGCTTGCGACTATCGCACCGTCTCGGGTGTGCTGGAGCTCGGTCCCGAGGGTGTGGTGGTGCCGCGGCAGGAGCCTTACGAATTGCGAGAGTTCCTGCGTCAGTGGGTCGACGGTGAGGTCGCGTGGGGTTACCGCGACGAGTTGAGGAAGGGATGGGCATCGGTGACCGATTGGGAGCAGCACACCAAGACGCAGGCGATGTTGATCGCCCGTCAGCGCCAGGAGCTGGTGAACCAGCGCACCGCGCTGGCGATGTCGCGGAAATCGTTGCGGGACAAGACCAAACAGATCGCCAAGCTCACCCACCGGATGGAGCGCTCGGAGCACACCGTGCAAAAGCACGCCGACGCGGTGGCCGAGGCCAATCGCAAACTCATCGACCAGCAGCGCTCCGAGCGTGCGCTGCGTGCCGCGATCGGCCGATTGCATCAGACGATCAATCAATGGCAGCTGATCACCATCTTCGCGATGATGCTGCTGGTGACCTTTATGACGGCGACGCTGGTGATGCGCTGAGCCGGTGCGAGCCGCGATCCCACGACCAGTTGTGCCGCAGCACCGCCGCCGCGAGATCCAGCGGCGTGAGGCCGGCGTCGGCGCGTAGCTGACGCAGCGCGGCCCAGGAGGCCGCACCCTGCTCGACCAACTCGGTCAGGCGGGCATCCAGCGCGGCGTCGACGCGGCGCTCGGCCAGGTCGGCCACACCGATCGTCGAGCCGGTCCACACCAGCCAGCCCCAGCCGTTGCCGTGCGCGTAGGCGCGGGCGGCGGCGGCTCGGGCGCGGTAGTCGCGGTAGGCGACCCGGCCGAGCGGTTGTACATCGATCAGTGCGATGCGGCCGTCGGCGAGCCGGGCGGCAGCGGTGGGGAAGTGGACGCCTTCTTCGCCGTCCACCCGGTAGAGCACCGCGTCGGGGTTCTCCTGGAACGTACTGATCTGTTCGTCGGCATTGAGCACACCCAGCAGCCGGGATTCCAGGCCGGAATCGAAGCCGACATCTCGGCCCACTTTGTCCAGGTAGAAGCGGCCGCGCCCGTCGTCGTCGCCGTCGAGGGTGCGTGCGGAGTCGGTGGGCAGGGCCGCGGGGGAGGCGGCGTCCGGCGGCCAGTCGATGCGGTCGAGCCAGGCGTGGTCGTGGCCGACGGGGAAGGGGGCGCCGTCGTGCAGCCTGGCCAGTCGGTGGTTGGTCTTCTTGCGCCAGGCGGCCAGGCGCTGCGCGACGAATCCGGAGACGCGTTTGGCGTCGGCTGCCTCGTGCCCGGCCAGCCGCAGTTTCAGGTAGGAGAGTTCGTTGGCGACGAGGTCGGTTGCGGTGACGTAGGTTTCGGTGAGCAGCGCCCGTACCAGCTGCTGGTCCTTGGCGGTGGTGGGATAGCGCTGCGCGAACTCGGCCGCGGGGAGCTCGCCCGTGAGTTTGGCCTGTCGGATGAGTTCGCCGACCGCTTTGGTGTGCAGTTGCCGGATCCGGTCCCGGGAGAAGTCGAACCGCGCCCCGATCCGGGTGAGCGTTTCCGGGCACTGGTCGCCGATCCCGAGGCGTAGTCGCAGGATTTCTGCGCCGCGTGGGCGGTCGACGGCGTAATCGTCGATCAGGCGGGCCAGGTGTTCGTCGATGTCGTCGAGGGCGAAGTTCAGGTGTTCGGCCAGGTCGTCCACCATGCCGTCAGCGGTGTCGGCGGCATCCGGCTGCCCGGCGCCCTGCTGGTCCCGAACCTGATCTGTCGCCACCCACATGACCTTCTGCCGTGGACCGGTCACCCGGTCGGTTCGCCGTTGTCGGCGTCAGCCTAGCGGTGGGCACCGACGAGTTCGGCCGGCTCGATCCGCGGAGTCGGCCATCGGTTCGCGGGGAGATAGGGCAGGCAAGGCCCTGGAAAGCACGAAAGCCCCGGCCGGAGCCGGGACTTTCATGTGGTGCGCGATACTGGGATTGAACCAGTGACCTCTTCCGTGTCAGGGAAGCGCTCTCCCGCTGAGCTAATCGCGCGAGGTGGAGACGGGAATCGAACCCGTGTGCACGGCTTTGCAGGCCGTTGCCTCACCACTCGGCCACTCCACCGCGCAAAGGGGGACGGCGAATAATTATTGCCTGGCCCTACCTCTCGAGCGGATGACGGGATTCGAACCCGCGACCCTCACCTTGGCAAGGTGATGCGCTACCAGCTGCGCTACATCCGCATTCTGCATCCCGGTGGCGGGTTGTTCGCCTCCGTGGTGCGAGACAGAACATTAGCCGACGTTCGCCGTAACGTACAAATCCGCTGGTAGGAGGGCCCGAAATCGAATTACACGGCGGTAGTTCCGTTGCGTTGGCCGGAGGGACCCTCGCCGGTACGGAGGGTGCCGCCGGGCGTGCCCGGCCGGGTCGGTAACGCCGGCGCCGCTCGGATCGCCTGCGCCAGGTGCTGGTTCGGCCACCTCGCGCCCCGCCGGCCCGACGCGGGGACGACCGCCCGGGGGCACTGCGGGAGGGGCGATTTGGTGGTCGGCGGGGGTTGCGTGTTAAGGTTCCTACTCGTTCGGACGGTGCCCCGCAGCACGGTCCGAGTGACCGCTCGCCGGTCGATGATGGTCTCATAGCTCAGCGGGAGAGCGTCCGCCTCACACGCGGAAGGTCGCTGGTTCGATCCCAGCTGGGACCACACGAAAAGAGGCCCTGACCAGGTAAAACCCGGTCAGGGCCTCTTCTTGGTTTCGGAGCCTGTAGCCAAGCCTCGATTTCTCACGCAGCGTCCGGCTACAGCAAGGGCGCCGGATTTCCCATGACTGACAAACCTTCGACTGTGGCGTGTGTCACAGTTTGATAGCGGTTGTCATCTTCGAGTCCCAAAGCCTTTTCACCAGCTTTGGTAAGTCTTTACCATTGGTCTGTTCCGCGTTGCCCGGGCGTCTCGGTAGTCACGAAGTGTCCGCGCCACCGCTTCGCCCGCGCTCGATCTCGATGCCAGTGCATGTTCCACCGATGAACCGGATCGGCCGTGGCCGGACCGGCGAAGGAGAAATATGTCGACCGACACCGATCCCGCATCACGGACCTCGTCATTGCCCGGCGGCCATGCGCAGCCACCTCGACCGGCCTGTCGCGATGTTCTCGACCAGGCGAATTCGCGCGCAGTGCAGGAACTTCGGATGGCAGCCCGCGTCGCGGGCCTGCGCCGTGTGCGCGCCGTCCGGATGCTGCTGAACGCCGTGCGATGACCGTGCCGGGTCCGGTCCGGCCGCATCGCATGCGCGAGTAGCGGCGCGCCCGAACATCACTCGACCCGACCGGACACCGGGGAGGCACGCGCCACAGAGGCGGTGACACTGTGAGACAGCACACGCTCTGGTCGGATTGTGGTGAAACGTACGAAATGTCCGCTTCTCAGGCTTTGCTAAGTCTTTACTAATATCATTGTTGTGGTTTAAATCTCGGCCCGCCGCCGTGCCGAGAGCCTCTTCACCGCGAGATGCCGGTTCGCGGTCCTTGCCCGACTGGACATGTTGATCGTCAACCGACCTCGGCGCCTGCCGAGTCGGCGAAGGAGAACAATGGCTACCAAGATCGATCCGAACCCGCCGCTGTCACCGCCAGGCGACTCCGAGTCCGGATCCACCCTGTCCGACCGTCTGTCTTCGATCCTGCGCTACGATCTGCCCGCGTCGATCGTGGTTTTCCTTGTCGCGCTGCCGCTTTCGCTCGGCATCGCCTACGCCTCCGGTGCGCCCGTCGCCTCCGGTCTCATCGCCGCCGTGATCGGCGGTATCGTCGCCGGTTCGCTCGGCGGCTCCGTCCTGCAGGTGAGCGGTCCGGCTGCCGGTCTCACCGTCATCGTCGCCGAATCCATCAACCAATTCGGCTGGCGCATCACCGGTTTCATCGTCGTCGCGGCCGGTGCGTTACAGATCCTGTTCGGTCTGAGCCGCATTGCCCGCGCCGCGCTGGCCGTCGCGCCGGTGGTGGTGCACGCGATGCTCGCCGGTATCGGTGTCACCATCGCATTGCAGCAGGTGCACGTGCTGCTCGGCGGTGATTCGGAGAGCTCGGCCTGGGCCAATATCTCCACGCTGCCCGCGCAGCTGGGCTCGCTGCACGCCGGTGGCACCTTCATCGGGCTGGTCGTCATCGCGGTCATGCTCGGCTGGAAGTATGTGCCCGAACGCATTCGAGTGGTGCCGGGACCGCTGGTAGCCATCCTGCTCGCCACCGTGCTCTCGCTGGTGCTGCCGCTGGACGTGGCGCGCATCAAGCTGGAGGGTTCACTGTTCGACGCGATCGGGCTGCCGGAGATCCCCAGCGGCAACTGGTCGGCCGTCGCGATCATGATCCTCACCTTCGCGCTGATCGCCAGCGTGGAGAGCCTGCTCTCGGCCGTCGCCATCGACAAGATGCACACCGGTCCGCGCGCCAACTTCGACCGCGAGCTGATCGGCCAGGGCTCGGCCAATATGCTGTCCGGCCTGCTCGGCGGCCTGCCGGTCACCGGCGTCATCGTGCGCAGCTCGACCAACGTGATGGCGGGTGCGCGCAGCAAGGCGTCGGCGGTCATGCACGGCGTGTGGGTGCTGCTGTTCTCGGTCGCGCTGGCCGGGCTGGTGCAGCAGATCCCGCTGGCGGCACTGGCCGGTCTGCTGATCGTGATCGGCGTGCAGCTGGTCAAGATCGCGCACATCAAGATGGCGCATCGCACCGGCGATCTGGTGGTCTACCTGGTCACCATCGCCACGGTCGTCTTCCTGAACCTGCTCGAGGGCGTGCTGATCGGCCTGGCACTGGCGTTCGCGCTGCTGCTGTGGCGGGTCGTGCGCGTGGTCATCGACGCCAAACCGCTGCCCGGCAGCGACCGCTGGCTGGTGAGCATCGACGGCTCGTGCACCTTCCTCGCCCTGCCGAAACTGTCCTCCACGCTGGCCAAGGTGCCCGCCGGGGTCGGCGTCACCGTCGAGATGACCGTCGACTTCCTCGACCACGCCGCCTACGAGGCCATCATCGACTGGGCCCGCCAGCACGAGGCCAACGGCGGCACAGTCGATTTCGTGGAGATCGGCTCGGCGCGGATGGAAGCCGCCACCAGCGCACCGCCCGCGCGCAGCTTCGGCCGCGTGGTCCTCGACGATGTGCTCGGACCGTGGCGGATGAACGACCGCGACGAGAAGAAGGGCAGCGACGACGTCCACGATCCGATCGTCAGCGGTATCGCGGCCTACCACCGCAGCCACGCGCACCTGGTGCGACCGCACCTGGACGAACTGCGCGACCGGCAGGATCCGGACTCGTTCTTCCTGACCTGCTCGGATTCGCGGATCGTGCCCAACATCATCACCAACAGCGGGCCCGGTGATCTGTTCACCGTGCGCAACGTCGGCAACCTGGTGCCCGAATCCGGCGACGCCTCGGTGGAATCGGCGCTGGTGTTCGCATTGCAGAACCTGAGCGTGCGCTCGGTGGTGGTGTGCGGTCACTCCTCCTGCGGAGCGATGACGGCGCTGCACAACGGGCAGCCGTGCGGACCCGAGATCGACGCCTGGCTCGAACACGCCCAGCCCAGCCTGGAACGCTTCCGGGCCGGCCATCCGGTGCGCGCGGCCGCCGCGGCCGCGGGCTTCGGCGAGGTCGACCAGCTGAGCATGGTCAATATCGCGGTGCAGCTCGAGCATCTGCAGCAGCATCCGGTGGTGAGCCGGGCGGTCGCCGAACGTGGCGTGACGGTGTCGGGGCTGTTCTTCGACATCGCCAGCGCGCGGGTGATCGAGGTGAGCGTCGACGGGATCGCGCATATCGATGAATCCGGCCGTCGCGTCGCCGCCGCGCTCGTCTGAGTCGTCGGCAGACAGCAGCGTGCACCCGTCCATCCCGAGCGGATGGGCGGGTGCACGCATGGGTGGGCATGTTGAGCGCCGCGGGGGGCAC
Source organism: Nocardia cyriacigeorgica (assembly GCF_005863245.1). Classification (GTDB taxonomy): domain Bacteria; phylum Actinomycetota; class Actinomycetes; order Mycobacteriales; family Mycobacteriaceae; genus Nocardia; species Nocardia cyriacigeorgica_C. The sequence goes on from NZ_VBUT01000003.1 coordinate 563,033, forward strand.
CGGTGACAACGGTCGCGTCCTCGATCCGGTGAGCGCGAGCCCACAGTGTGTGGCCCGAGACGGTGTGGCAGCCGTCTACCTGCGCAGTTCTCGTGTCGCCGCGCAGTTCGGCGGGGTCGTATCCGGCGGCGCTTTAGGCTGGAACCGTGAGCATCGAGCTGGACCCGGAACAGTCCACCAAGCCCGGCCCCTGGCGCGCCTTCCGGAACAAGGTGAGCGGTCGACCTACCCTGAACCTCGTTTACCGGATCGTGGTGGCGCTGGTCGGGACCATCGTGCTCGTCATCGGCATCGTCGCGATTCCCTATCCCGGCCCCGGCTGGGCGATGGTTTTCGCCGGTCTCGGCATCCTGGCCACCGAGTTCTCCTGGGCGCGGCGTGCGCTCGGCTGGCTGCGGGACCGATACCGGCAGGTCATGGCCTGGTACGGCGCCCGAGGGCCGGTGTTCAAGACACTGGCCGCACTGGCGACCGCCGCGCTGGTCGTGGCGACGCTGTGGATTCTCGGAACATTCGGATTGATCGGCGGCTGGATCGGAGTCGAGTGGCCATGGTTGCGCAGTCCCCTGATGTCGTGAACACCGTCCCGGGCCGGATGCTCACCGACCCGGACTGGTTGACCGCGCGCATCGCGGAGATGGGGCGCTCCTGGGGGACGGGCGCGGCGCGGGTCGGCGGCACCCTCTGGTGGTGCATGGTGGCCTCGGCGCTGGTCGAGCCCGTGGCACGGGCCTACGCCGCCGGTGAACGCGCGCCACTGGCCCGGTTGGACCGCATCGGCTGCGATGTGCGGCCCGACGGCGGCGTCGACCGCATCGTCTTCACCGGACCCAGCGACATCGTCGGCGAAACCGCTGGGCCGAACGCCGAGGCCGGCGATGACCTCGCTCGGTCCGGCGGCACCTCGACGGCCGTTCACGCCGACCGCGAGGACCACGGCCGATCCGGTGACGCGACCCGCGAGCGTGCCGGTTCGATCGAGGACCTCGTGCCGGGCGGCGGCGCGCAACCATGCGGTGATGGATTCCACGACGTCGAGGCCGCGGTGGTGGACCAGGACCGATCCGTCCCGGCACGGTCCGCGGCGGGCACCGCGCTGCACGACACGCTCGCGGCGGTGATCGCTCAGATCGCGGCGGTCTCCGGGGCGCGGCAGCCCGCGCTGTGGGCGGTGGTCGCCGACGCCATCGGCAACCGGGCGATCGACGCGGGCGTGCCCGAGGCCGGGACCCGGCTGGCCGCCGAGATCGGCGGCAAGCTGCCCGCGCCGCGATTCGTCGAGATCGGCGACCGTACCTTCGTCCGCCGCATCTCGTGCTGCCTGGTCTACGAGGTTCCCGGGTGCGAGATGTGCACCTCGTGCCCGAAGCGCCCGAGCGCCGAACGTGAGCAATTGCTCGCCCGGATGGCGGCGCAGGACTGAACGACGACCATACGACCGAAGCGCCGGCGAGGCGCGGCTGCGGCGCCGAACCGCTCGAGGGGGACGGACCGGACACTGCGGCCCCATAGCGGGGATCGACCGTCGCCACGCTGCCGATGGTCCGTCGCCACATGAGCACGGCCGTCCCGATAGCATGGTCGCGGCCGGGTCCCACCGGCCACGACCGACGGATCGAGCCGTCACCGAACCGGAGCGCGCCGGATCGAACCCGGCCGCGAACGCCAAGGAGAGCACAGCCGTGACCACCACAGCCCCCCTCAGCCCAGCCGCCCTCGTCCGGGTGCCGGCCGGGACTACGGCGGGTGCCGCGGTGCGTGAGGCGGGCCTGCCGACCAAGGGACCGGAGACCATCGTCGTGGTCCGCGACGCCGCCGGTGAGCTCAAGGACCTGTCCTGGACCCCGGACGTCGACGTCGAGGTGACCGCGGTCGCCGCCAACACCGAGGCCGGACGCAGCGTCATCCGGCATTCGGCCGCGCATGTGCTGGCCCAGGCGGTGCAGCAGGAGTTCCCCGAGGCCAAGCTCGGCATCGGCCCGCCGATCAAGGACGGCTTCTACTACGACTTCCGCGTCGACAAGCCGTTCACCCCGGAGGATCTGGCCAAGCTGGAATCGCGGATGAAGAAGATCATCAAAGGCGCGCAGCGGTTTTCGCGCCGGGTGGTCGAGGTCGAGGACGCCAGGGTGGAGCTGGCGAACGAGCCGTTCAAGCTGGAGCTGATCAGCGACAAGTCCGGTATCGACGATCCCGAGGTGATGGAGGTCGGCGGTAAAGAGCTGACCATCTACGACAACCTCGACCCGCGTTCGGGTGAGCGGGTGTGGGGCGATCTGTGCCGCGGCCCGCACATCCCCACCACCAAGTTCATTCCCGCCTTCAAACTCACCCGCAGCTCCGCCGCCTACTGGCGCGGCGACCAGAACCGCGAGGACCTGCAGCGCATCTACGGCACCGCCTGGGAGTCGCCGGAGGCGCTCGACGAGTACATGCATCTGCTGGCCGAGGCCGAACGCCGCGATCACCGCAAGCTCGGCCTGGAGCTGGACCTGTTCAGCTTCCCCGACGAGCTGGGCTCGGGCCTGCCGGTGTTCCACCCCAAGGGCGGCATCATCCGCAAAGAGCTCGAGGAGTACTCGCGGCGGCGGCATGTGGCGGCGGGCTACGAGTTCGTCAACACCCCGCACATCACCAAGGGTCACCTGTTCGAGGTGTCCGGGCACCTGGACTGGTACCGCGACGGCATGTTCCCGGCGATGCACCTGGACGCGGAGTACAACGAGGACGGCACCGTCCGCAAACCCGGCCAGGACTACTACGTCAAGCCGATGAACTGCCCGATGCACAACCTGATCTTCCGCGCGCGGGGCCGGTCGTATCGGGAGCTGCCGCTGCGGCTGTTCGAATTCGGCTCGGTGTACCGGTACGAGAAGTCCGGTGTGGTGCACGGCCTGACCCGGGTGCGCGGCATGACCCAGGACGACGCGCACATCTACTGCACCAAAGAGCAGATGCACGCCGAGCTCACCAACACCCTGCACTTCGTGCTCGATCTGTTGAAGGACTACGGCCTCGACGACTTCTACCTGGAGCTGTCGACCAAGGATCCGGACAAGTTCGTCGGCTCCGATGAGATCTGGGAGGAAGCCACCGAGACCCTGTCGAAGGTGGCCGCGGCCTCCGGCCTCGAGCTGGTGCCCGATCCGGGTGGCGCCGCGTTCTACGGGCCGAAGATCTCGGTGCAGGCCAAGGACGCACTGGGCCGCACCTGGCAGATGTCGACCATCCAGCTCGACTTCAACCTGCCCGAACGGTTCAACCTCGAATACACCGCCTCCGACGGCACCAAGCAGCGTCCGGTGATGATCCACCGCGCCCTGTTCGGCTCCATCGAACGCTTCTTCGGCGTGCTCACCGAGCATTACGCGGGCGCGTTCCCGGCGTGGCTGTCACCGGTGCAGGTGGTCGGCATCCCGGTTGCCGAGGCTTTCGCGCCGCATCTGGACCGGGTGATCGAACTGCTGCACGAGGCCGGAGTGCGCGCGCAGGTGGATCGCAGCGACGACCGGATGCAGAAGAAGATCTTCAACAACACCGCGCAGAAGGTGCCGTTCATGCTGCTGGCCGGCGAGCGTGATGTGAACGCCGACGCCGTCAGCTTCCGGTTCCGCGACGGCACCCAGGTCAACGGGGTTCCGGTGGCCGACGCGGTGGAGACCATCGTGGACTGGATCGCGCGGCGCGACAACAGCTCGCCCACCGCGGAAGGCTTCGAGATCCGTCCCGCCGGCGGCGGTGAGCGTCGATGAGCGACAGCGGCGCCGCGGCGTTGCGCGGCACCGACAACGGCGGAGACATCGTCGATCACGGTGCGGGCGAACCGGATCGGTTGCAGCGGCTGTGGACGCCCTACCGGATGTCCTATATCGCGGAGGCGGCCACCGCCACGCCCAAGGACGCGACCGGGCACCCGTTCACCGATATCCCGAAGATGACCGACGAGGACGGCCTGGTCGTCGCCCGCGGTGAGCTGGTGTACGCGGTGCTCAACCTGTACCCGTACAACCCCGGCCACATGATGGTGGTGCCTTACCGCCGCGTCGCCAACCTGGAAGACCTCACCGAGGCCGAGAGCGCCGAGCTGATGAAGTTCACCCAGCAGGCGATCCGGGTGATCAAGAAGGTCTCGCGGCCGCACGGGTTCAATATCGGGCTCAACCTGGGCGGGGTGGCGGGCGGCTCGCTGGCCGACCACCTGCACCAGCACATCGTGCCGCGCTGGGGCGGCGACGCGAACTTCATCACGGTGGTCGGCGGGGTGAAGGTGATGCCCCAGTTGCTCAGGGAGACCAGGGCGCTGCTCGCCGCGGCCTGGGACGAGGAGTAGATCGGTGCTCAGCATCTTCGGTCGCGCGACGTTCGCCAAAGCGACGGCGCCGCTCGGCAGGGCACTGGTGCGCACCGGCCTCACCCCCGACGCGATGACCTTGATCGGCACGGCCGCCTCGATCATCGCGGCGATGACGCTGTTCCCGTCCGGTCACCTGTTCTGGGGCACCATGGTGATCTGGCTGTTCGTCATGTTCGACATGCTCGACGGCGCCATGGCCAGGGCCCGCGGCGGCGGCACCAAATACGGCGCGGTGCTCGACGCCACCTGCGACCGGGTCGCCGACGGCGCCATCTTCGCTGGTCTGGCCTGGTGGGCGGTCTATCACGAACACAGCAAGCCGTTGTTGTTCGCTACCCTGGTCGTGCTGGTGACCTCGCAGGTGATCTCCTACGCGAAGGCCAGGGCCGAAGCCAGCGGACTGTCCGCCGACGGCGGGCTCATCGAACGCCCGGATCGGCTGGTCATCGTGCTGGTGGGCGCCGGACTCACCGGCATCGGCGGATATTGGGGGATCGAATGGCTGACCTGGGCGGTGCACGTCGCGATGTGGATCCTCGCGGTGCTCAGCATCGTGACGGTGTTCCAGCGCGTGCTGGCGGTGCGCAATTCGGCCGGGGCGCGCGACATCATCCCGATGACGCCGCCGCAGGCGCAGACCGAGGGTTCCGCGGACCCGGAGCGGCGGTCGTGACCGCGACCGCGACCCGTCCCGCGCCTGTGCAGGCCGAGGACGGCCTCGCCGCTCGTCTCAAAGGTGCGGTCAGCGATCGCGCCTACGCCGCGGGCTGGCGCGTGGTGCGTGCACTGCCGGAACCGACCGCGCGCACGCTGTTCGACTGGGGTGCCGATCGCGCAGTGCGTGGCGGCGGCCCGCATCAACTGCGCCGCAACCTCGCCCGAGTGCTCGGCCTCGCCCCCGAAGCGGTGCCCGACGAGCTGATCCGGGCGAGCATGCGCTCCTATGCCCGCTACTGGCGCGAGGCGTTCCGGCTGCCCACCATGGACCACGCGGCGCTCGCGGCCTCGGGCCGCATGCCGGTCGACGGCATTCCGCACCTGGACGCCGCGCTGGCCGAGGGCCGAGGCGTGATCTTCGTGCTGCCGCATTCGGGCAACTGGGATATGGCCGGGATGTGGCTGGTGCAGAACTACGGCACCTTCACCACCGTTGCCGAGCGGCTCAAACCGGAATCGTTGTTCGAACGATTCGTCGCGTACCGGGAAAGCCTCGGCTTCGAGGTCTTCCCGCTCACCGGCGGTGAACAGCCGCCCTTCCCGCAGCTGGCGGCGCGGCTGCGGGAGAACAAGATCGTCTGCCTGATGGGTGAGCGTGATCTGACCGGCAAGGGTGTGCCGGTGAACTTCTTCGGCGAGCGCACCTGGATGCCCGCCGGTGCCGCGAAACTGGCCATCGAGACCGGCGCGGCGCTGATGCCGGTGCACGCCTGGTTCACCGTCGATGACGCCGGAGTCGAAGGCTGGGGGCTGAAAACCGGAGCGCCACTGGATGTTTCCGGTGGCGTTGCCGCGGCCACGCAGGCGCTCGCCGACCATTTCGCGGCGAATATCGCCGAGCATCCGGCCGACTGGCACATGCTGCAACCGCTGTGGGAAAACGATCTGTCCGAGCAGAGACGGGCCAGAATCGCGGCCGCGCAGGCGGCCCTGGACGATCCCGGCGCGCGAGGCGGGAACACCGGCGGGGGAGTTGCGCTGCGATGAAGATCGGCATGGTCTGCCCCTATTCGTTCGATGTCCCGGGCGGTGTGCAGGCGCATGTGGTCGAGCTGGCGCGGGTGATGATCGAACGCGGGCACAAGGTGAGTGTGCTTGCGCCCGCGTCGGATTCGACACCGCTACCGGAGTTCGTCGTCTCCGCGGGCCGCGCGGTGGCCATCCCGTACAACGGGTCGGTCGCCCGGTTGTCGTTCGGGCCGACGGCCTACACCCGCATCCGCCGCTGGATCGACGGCAACGATTTCGATGTGCTGCACATCCATGAGCCGAACGCGCCGAGCCTGTCGATGCTCGCGCTCAAGATCGCCGAGGGCCCGATCGTGGCGACCTTCCACACCTCGACCACGAAATCGTTGGTGCTCAGCACTTTCCAGGGTGTGCTCCGCCCGTACCACGAGAAGATCAGCGGGCGGATCGCGGTCTCGGAGCTGGCGCGGCGCTGGCAGGTGGAGGCGCTCGGCTCGGATGCGGTGGAGATCCCCAACGGCGTCGATGTCGCGTCCTTCGCCCGCGCCCCGATGCTGCCCGGCTATCCGCGCCCGGGCGGCACGGTGCTGTTCCTCGGCCGCTACGACGAACCGCGCAAGGGCATGGCGGTCCTGCTCGGCGCGCTGCCCGACCTGGTGCGCAGGCATCCGGAGATCGAGATCCTGATCGTCGGGCGCGGCGACGAGGAACGGCTGCGCAAGGAGGCGGGCCCGCATGCCGGGCATCTGCGGTTCCTGGGACAGGTCTCCGATGCGGAGAAGGCCTCGGCGATGCGCAGCGCCGACGTCTACGTGGCGCCCAATCTGGGTGGGGAGAGCTTCGGCATCATCCTGATCGAGGCCATGGCCGCGGGCACCGCGGTCGTCGCCAGCGAACTCGACGCCTTCCGTCGGGTGCTGCGCGACGGCACGGCGGGTCTGCTGGTACCGGTGGGTGATTCGGCGGCCTTGGCCACCGCGCTCGACAGCGTGCTCACCGACGAGGCGCGGCGCACCGAGCTGGTGCGGTCGGCCACCCAGGTGGTCGGCGAATACGACTGGCCGGTGGTGGCCGAACAGATTCTGCGGGTGTACGAGACGGTGACCGTCGGCGACATCCGGGTGAGGGCAGCCGGATGATCACCTTCTCCGCGACAACCGTTCTCGTCCTGGCCCTGATCGCCGCGGTGGTCGTGGCCATCGGCCTGTGGGCGTACTCCACGGCCAATCGGCTCGACCGGCTGCATGTGCGCTCGGACCAGTCCTGGCAGGCGCTCGACGGCGCGCTGGCCCGGCGCGCGGTGGTGGCACGGGCGGTGGCGATGGCGATCGCGGGCCCGGTGTCGGATCCGGCGCTCGCCGAACAGGCCAAACAGCTGTCCACGCTGGCCGACCGCGCCGAACGGGCCGGGCGTGCCGACCGGGAAACGGTGGAGAATCAGCTCTCCGCTGCCCTGTCCGCGGTCGATATCGGGCAGCTGCGCCCGCAGTTGGTGGCCGAGCTGGCCGACGCCGAGGCCAGGGTGCTGATCGCGCGCCGATTCCACAACGACGCCGTCCGCGACACCCTCGCCCTGCGCACCCGGCGCCCGGTGCGGCTGCTGCACCTGGGCGGTACCGCGCCGCTGCCGACCTACTTCGAGATCACCGAACGCGCCACCCCGGCGGCCGCGACCGGGCTCGAGGTCGACACCATCCGCACCTCGGCCCGTACGGTGCTGATCGACGAGCAGGACCGGGTGCTGCTCATGCGCGGCAACGACCCGAAGGTGCCCGAGGTCTCGTTCTGGTTCACCGTCGGCGGCGGGGTGGAGCCGGGGGAGAGCCTGCGCGCGGCGGCGGTCCGCGAGATCCACGAGGAAACCGGCTACACCGCGGATCCGGCGGCGCTGCGCGGCCCGATCTGGCGGCGGGTGGCGGTGTTTCCGTTCAACGGTGAACTCATCCGCTCCGAGGAACTGTTCTTCGCGCTGCGGGTGCGGCAGTTCGATCCGCGCCCGGCCAACCTCACCTACGTCGAGCGCCGCTCGATCACCGGACACCGCTGGTGCACCGCCGCCGACATCACCACCTTCGACGCCGCCGGCGAGACCGTGTATCCCTATCACCTCGACGAGCTCATCGCCGAAGCCGCGGCCGCCGCCGATGCCGACACCGACCCAGAGGTCCGTTCGATCCGCTGACCAGGCGATTCCGTATGCGGTGTGACCGGATTCACCACCGTGCTACCGTCGATGCGGTTTGACCGGCCGAGCGAGGGTCGACTCGGTGGGTGGAGGTGAATGAGTACGTGTCGTACATCCTGTTCGATTTCCTGATGCCGATCATCGGCGCCGCCGCCGCGGAGTACTGGGCGACGTTGCTGGTGATCAACCCGATCTGATCGATCCGGCAGGTTCGCCGGACCCGTCGAAGCCGCATCGGGTCCGGCGAATTCGTCCTCCACCGGGCACCCTGAGCGGTCCAGTCCGGCTCCGGCGTGACGAACGCGCTGGTCGTGGCAAGGCCAGTCGTGCTCAACTGGCTATCAAGGGCGCTTCGGGGCACGCCTAGAATCGTGTCGTTCTACCGCTGACGACCCATTAGGCGCACATGACACAGGAGTTTGCCGTGACCACGCCCGAGACCACCCAGACCACCGAGGCGACCCGTGAGGCGGGTACCGCCCGCGTGAAGCGCGGCATGGCCGAAATGCTCAAGGGCGGGGTGATCATGGACGTCGTCACCCCGGAGCAGGCCAAGATCGCCGAGGACGCCGGTGCGGTCGCCGTCATGGCGCTCGAGCGCGTGCCCGCCGATATCCGCGCCCAGGGTGGCGTCTCCCGGATGAGCGATCCGGACATGATCGACGGCATCATCTCCGCGGTGTCGATCCCGGTGATGGCCAAGGCCCGCATCGGCCACTTCGTGGAGGCACAGATCCTGCAGAGCCTCGGCGTCGACTACATCGACGAGTCCGAGGTGCTGACCCCGGCCGACTACACCAACCACATCGACAAGTGGAACTTCACCGTTCCGTTCGTTTGTGGTGCCACCAACCTGGGTGAGGCCCTGCGCCGCATCACCGAGGGCGCGGCAATGATCCGCTCCAAGGGCGAGGCGGGCACCGGTGACGTCTCCAACGCCACCACCCACATGCGCCAGATCCGCCAGGAGATCCGCAAGCTGTCCTCGCTGCCCGCCGACGAGCTCTATGTCGCCGCCAAGGAATTGCAGGCGCCCTACGAGCTGGTCCGCGAGGTCGCCGAGACCGGCAAGCTGCCGGTGGTGCTGTTCACCGCCGGCGGTATCGCCACCCCGGCCGACGCCGCGATGATGATGCAGCTCGGCGCCGAGGGCGTGTTCGTCGGCTCGGGCATCTTCAAGTCCGGCAACCCGGCCCAGCGCGCCGCCGCCATCGTCAAGGCCACCACCTTCTACGACGACGCCGACGTGCTCGCCAAGGTGTCGCGTGGCCTGGGTGAGGCCATGGTCGGCATCAACGTCGAGGAGATCGCGCAGCCGCACCGGCTGGCCGAGCGGGGCTGGTGAGTCGGCGCCCGCGATAGGGCACCGGGACTTGCCGGAGCGGGTGTCACGTCAGGTGATGTGACACCCGCTCCGCCGTATCCGTCCTGCTGACGCACACAGACGCCCACGTACGTGTGTACACCGGCCTGTGTTCGAGCCCGCCCGCTGCGCGCGCGGCTGCGCCCGGCAGTCGAACGCAGCGCTGAATTCAGCGCTCTCGTGCTAGTTTCCGAGTCTCGGCGAACTCGGTTTGCGCCGGTTCCACGACGCAGGAGGTACGCGAGAGTGATCCTTCGCAGGGCGGGCCTTCTCGTCTCAGCAAGCCTGGCACTGACATTCGGCCCGGCAGGCCCGGCCACCGCTGATAGTGATCCGGCGCCGCCGTCCGCCGAAGCACTCGACGACCAGCTGACCACCGGCCTCGACCCGGTGGCGCGGACATGGGCGTGGACTCACCCGGTCCGCAACGCGCACAAGCTCGCGTTCGTCCAGGGCGCACAGGCCGACCCCGAGCTGCCGTACCGGCTGGCGCAGACGGTGCACGAGACCGGGGCGAAGCTGCGCATCATCGGCGTGAACCCGAAGCCCCTCGGTGAAGCCTTCTATGCGAACGCCAACATCACCCTCAACGGTCAGACCACCCCCGCCGAGATCCCGTTCGTGGATGAGGACGGCACCTGGAAGGTGGAGCTGATCTGGGCCTGCACCATGCTGTCGATGTTCGGCGAGCAGTCACCTGCCTGCGACTGAGCCCGTCGGCAGGCCGAGCGCGCGGCCGCGGTTGCGGGCTCGCAGCTGGGTGTGACCGCCGTCATCTTCGTTCCCGCTCCCGCGGCCCCCTGCCGGTCCCCGGCCTGCCTGCGTGCGAACATAGAAGTCCCGTCGGGACCGGCCGGTCCGTAATTGCCGTCCGATAACCCGCGCGGTTGTGCAGTACTCGGACGACCGGCCAGTGGCACGGAGAGGCGGAGACGTTGGCGACCATCGAAGAAGCGCTGGAGATCGAGCGGCTCGAGCGGGACATCTTCCGTGGAGCCTCACCCAAGACCCAGTTGCAGCGCACCTTCGGCGGTCAGGTCGCCGGCCAGGCGCTGGTCTCGGCGGTGCGCACGGTGGATCCGCGGTTCCAGGTGCATTCGCTGCACGGCTATTTCCTGCGTCCGGGCAACCCCGACCAGCCCACCGTCTACCTGGTCGAACGCATCCGCGACGGTCGCTCCTTCTGCACCCGCCGGGTGACCGGCGTGCAGGACGGCGCCGCCATCTTCACCATGTCGGCCTCCTTCCACGTCGGCGACGACGGCCCGGCCCATCAGGACGAGATGCCGGTGGTGCAGCCGCCCGAGGATCTGCCCGACGCCAAGACCACCATGAGCCCCGAACGGTTGTGGGCGATGCGGGAATGGGAGCACTGGGATATCCGCCCGGTCCCGCAGGAATCGGTCACCCAGCGTCCCGGCGTGGTGTCGCCGCAGCAGGTGTGGTTCCGCTACCGGCACCCGCTGCCCGACGATCCGCTGTTCCACGTGTGCACCCTCGCCTACATGAGCGATATGACCCTGCTGGGTTCATCGAAGGTCACCCACCCCGACGAACCCACCCAGGACGCCTCGCTCGATCACGCCATGTGGTTCCTGCGCCCGTTCCGGGCCGACGACTGGCTGCTCTACGACCAGTCCTCGCCGTCGGCCGGTTTCGGTCGCGCGCTCACCGGCGGCAAGATCTTCAACCGCGCCGGTGAACTGGTCGCCTCGGTGGTCCAGGAAGGCCTGATCCGCACCCGGCGCGAGAAGTAGCGCGGCGCACGGAGTTCAGACCGCCTGGACGCGGAGATGACAGACCAGGGTGTCGCTCATCCGTCGCAGGGTGCGTTCGAGTTCGTCGCTGCGATGGCTGGGTAGCACCCGATCCCAGCCGGCGGGCGGATCGACCTCGGCAACGACCACGATCTTGCGCCGGTCCGGGTAGGTCGTGCGCAGGTAGCGGGCGACCGGACCGCCGACGGTGGCGTCGTCATCGGGGAGCAGCACCAACGGCACCCGCGGATGCCAGTTCTCCCAGGCGGCGCCGAATTCCTCGGGCCGTTCGTCGTCCAGGCAGACGTGCACCGCCACCACTTCGCTACTCAGCGACAGCGCCGTCGACAACGCCTCGCAGGTCAGTCCCGACACGCCCGCCACGGGCACCACGACGACTGCCGCACCCGGCTGCGGGGCGGGTGGCACGGCGTCCGCGCGGCGGTGGGCACCCATGCGCCGGTACGCGCGCCGCACCCGCCGCATGCCGAACACCAGCGCGGCCAGCACCACGATGATCAGCCAGGCGCCCTCCCGGAACTTCATCGCCGTCGTTACCGCGGCCGCCGTCGCGGTGGTTACGGCACCGAATCCGTTGAGCGCCAACAGCAGTCGCCGACGCGGTGCCCGCGGGTTCGTCCACCAGTGCCGCACCAGACCCGCCTGCGCGAGGGTGAAGCCGACGAACACCCCGATCGCGAACAGTGGCACCAGGGCGTTCATGTTCCCACCCGATCCGATCAGCAGCACCGCCGCGCAGATGCCGAGGGTGAGCACCCCGTAGCGGTACACCCGGCGCGGCGAGCTGACCGCGAACCGGTGCGGCAGGCAATTGTCGTCGGCGAGCAGCCGAGTCAACGTCGGCAGCCCGCCATAGGAGGTGTTGGCAGCCAGCGCCAGCAGGACAACGGTGGCGAATTGCACGATGTAGTAACCGATTCCGTGGCCGAGCGCCGCCTCGGTCAACTGCGACAGCACGGTGGTGCCCGCGACGGGGTGCACCGCGAACTTCTCGATCAGCAGCGCGAGCCCGATCAGCATCGTGCCCAGCAGCGCCCCCAACGCGACCTCGGCGCGCTGGGCCCGTCGGATACCGGGTGCGCGGAAGTTCGGCACCGCGTTCGCGATCGCCTCCACGCCCGTCAGCGCCGCGCATCCGCTGGAGAACGCCTTGAGCAGCAACAGAACTCCGACCGTCTGGATATCGGTGACCGCGGCCGCACCGGTGGTGACGCTCGCCGGCTCCGAACGCAGCAGCCCCGCGACGATCACCGTGCAGATGCCCGCCACGAACACGATCGTCGGGATCATGAATGCCCGTGCGCTGTGGGTGATGCCGAGCAGATTCACCGCGGTGATGCCGATCAGCACCGCCAGGCACAACCACACGGTGTAGCCGTGCAGCGCCGGGAACGCCGACGTCAGCGCCGCCACCCCGGCCGCGATGGACACCGCGACGTTCAGCACGTAATCCACGATCAGCGAGGCCGCCGCGACCAGCGCCGCCCGGTCGCCCAGCTGCGCCTTGGCCACCGCGTAGGCGCCGCCGCCGTTCGGGAACACCGCGATGACCTGCCGATAGGAGGCGATGAGCACCGCGAGCAGTGCGGTGATCGCCAGGGTGACCGGCAGTGTCATCCCGAGCCCGGCCGCGCCAGCGGCGGCCAGCACCAGCACGATGGCCTCGGGGCCGTAGGAGACCGACGCCATGGCGTCGAGGGAGAGCCCGGACAAGCCGGTCGAAACGGTGAGTCCGCGGCGAGCGGCCGGTGGGTCCGCCGGCCGCACGGGCTCCGGCGACGGAAACACAGTTGTCATGTCAGTGAGTGTCGAGCCGTGCGCGGGGATCAGCGGCACGGCTTGACGCAATGTTGACGGCGACCGTGAGCAGGCCCACACCCCGGCCCCTCGTAAGCTGTGCGGAGTGAACCTTTCAGCGGTCGCCGCCCCCGCGGCGCAGACCTCCGCGAGTGAGAGCGCACAGCCGACCATCGGCGTGCTCGCCCTGCAGGGCGATGTCCGCGAACACGTGACGGCGCTGGAGCGCTGCGGTGCCAGGCCGACGCTGGTGCGCCGGGTCGAGGAATTGGCCGCCGTGGACGGGCTGGTGCTGCCCGGTGGTGAATCCACCGCTATCAGCAAACTGCTCGAGGTGTTCGACCTGCTGGAACCGCTGCGCGCGCGGTTGCGTGACGGTCTGCCCGCCTTCGGGTCCTGCGCGGGCATGATCCTGCTCGCCGACGAGGTGCTCGACACCCGGCCCGACGCCAAACATCTGTCCGGCATCGATATGACGGTGCGGCGCAATGCCTTCGGCCGCCAGGTCGATTCCTTCGAAACCGATCTGGAGTTCGCCGGACTCGACGGCGGCCCGATGCGCGCGGTGTTCATCCGGGCGCCGTGGGTCGAGCGGGTCGGTGACGGCGTCGAGGTGCTGGCCCGGGTGCCGAGCGGTCCGGCCGCGGGCAAGATCGTCGCCGTGCGCCAGCGCAATGTGCTGGCTACGTCGTTCCACCCGGAAGTCACCGGGGATCTGCGGGTGCACCGCCTGTTCGTCGACCTGGTCCGCACCGTCTGACCCGCTCGAGCCGACAGGCGCACCCCTAGGAATGGGCACCGCGTGATCTGGGCCGCCCCGCCCGTGGCCGTGGACCCGCCGAGTAGGCTGGGGAAGTTGTCCGCCCGGCCATGCCGGTACCGTAGACGACCACACGTGCCATCGACCTGAAGGAAGTAGGGGAATGAGCGGCCACTCCAAATGGGCCACCACCAAGCACAAGAAGGCGGCGATCGACGCGAAGCGCGGCAAGCTCTTCGCCAAGTTGATCAAGAACATCGAGGTGGCGGCCCGGACGGGTGGCAGTGACCCGGATGGCAACCCGACCCTGTACGACGCCATCCAGAAGGCGAAGAAGTCGTCGGTTCCCAACGACAACATCGAGCGCGCCCGCAAGCGCGGCGGCGGCGAGGAAGCCGGCGGCGCCGACTGGCAGACCATCATGTACGAGGGCTACGGCCCCAACGGTGTCGCCGTGCTGATCGAATGCCTCACCGACAACCGCAACCGCGCCGCCGGTGAGGTGCGCGTCGCGATGACCCGCAACGGCGGCAATATGGCCGACCCGGGTTCGGTGGCGTACCTGTTCCACCGCAAGGGCATCGTCACCCTGGAGAAGAACGGCCTCACCGAGGACGACGTGCTGATGGCGGTGCTGGACGCCGGCGCCGAAGAGGTCAACGACCTGGGCGAATCCTTCGAGATCATCAGCGAACCCGGCGACCTGATCGCGGTGCGTTCGGCCCTGCAGGCGGCGGGCATCGACTACGACTCCGCCGAGTCCGGCTTCCAGCCCTCGGTCAGTGTCGCGGTCGACGCCGACGGCGCCCGCAAGGTGTTCAAGCTGGTCGACGCCCTCGAAGACAGCGACGACGTGCAGAACGTCTACACCAACGTCGACGTCTCCGATGAGGTGCTCGCCGAGCTGGAAGACTAGCCCGGCCGTTCGCCGGATCGGCGACAGTCTCCGAAGCCCCCGCGACGATGTCGTTGCGGGGGCTTTTCGGTGTCCAGGCGCCGACCCTCACGCGTCCTTCGTGCGCCGATCGGTGGGTGCGGCCAGAGCTGTGACCTGCTGTTCCTCCTGCGCCCATGCGGCCAATCCGGCCAGAAACGCCGGCCGATCGGCTGGTTCCAATCGTGCGATGGCGCGCAGCAGCGCTGCCGAGCGCACCGCGAGGAACTGCTCGAAGACCGGCCTGACCGCCGCTGCGATCGACACCAGGGTGCGTCGGCGGTTGCGCGGGTCCTCCTCGCGCAGCACCAGATCCGCCCGCGCGAGATCGCCGACGAGCTGGCTGGCCGTCGACAGCGAGACGCCGAGGCGCCGGGCCAGATCGGTGACGCTCGCCGGTTCGCCCGCCATCAGCTGCGTCAGCACCGCGCCGTGCCGCGGCCCGAGCCCATGGGTCTGGAATGTCGCGCGGAGCGCCTCCGGCATGTCGCCCTGCGCGCGCCGGAAGGAGGCCGAGATCAGCGGGACGTGACTGAGCGCGTCGAGTTCCTGGGCGGAGAGTCTGCGGCCCGGCGCGGCGGGGTCGTCGGCGAAGGGTGCGGCGGCGTCGGGCATGGGACCACTCTAGCAATGTTCTGATATTCAAACTATTCTGAGAACAGAAGTTATTCGAGGTATTGATCAGGCGGGAGACGCTCATGCGAATCACGGTTCTCGGTGCGACCGGCGGAGTGGGGCGCCACCTCGTCCGGCAGGCGGTGGCCGACGGTCATCAGGTGACGGCAGTGGTGCGCGATCCCGATCGATTGCCGCATGAGCCGGATGATCGCCTGCGAGTGGTCCGAGGCAATGCGCTGGCCGCGGAATCGCTCACCGACGCGGTGGCGGGCGCGGACGCGGTGCTGTCGGGAATCGGTGCGAACGGCCGCCGCGATCCGCTGCGCCCGGCCTCGACCTCGGCCACCGCGGTGGTGGACGCCATGCGCGCGGTGGGAGCGCGACGCCTCATCGTGGTGTCGGCGGGCACGCTCAATCGAACCGGGGCGGGTCAGCCGCTGCGGGTTCGAGCGGTCTCGGTGCCGTTGCGTGCGGTGCTGAAGGAGTTGTACGCCGATCTCGATCGGATGGAGGCGATCCTGGCCGATAGCGGCCTGGACTGGACGTCGGTGCGTCCGTCGAGGCTCACCGACGCGCCGGGCACGGGCCGGATCCGGCGCATCGTCGACGGCGGCCCGGCCGGGCTGAGCATCCCGCGCGCCGATGTCGCCCGCGCGATGCTCGACTGCATACCCGATGCGTCGACCATCGGGTATGCCGTCGGCGTCAGTAGCTGAACAGCCCGGGCTGCTCAGCCGATCTGCTGTTCGTAGTAGGCCTTCATCGCCGGGTAGTAGTCGTCGAAATCGGGGTGGCCGGTGTTCGCGCGGGCCGCACCGAGCATGTCCAGGTAGAACTCCCAGCCCGGCCCGACCTGCGGGGCCTGCGCGACTTCGTCCTCGCTGCGCAGGTGGTGGGTGAAGCGCAGCTCGGTGGTGCCGTCGGTCTCGGTGAGTTCGACGTCGAGGAACCAGGATCCGGCCTCGTCCTCGGCGGAGACACCGAGGCGGTGCGGTGGTTCGCAGGTATCGATGCGCATATCCATCCACGGCTGCTCGTCTTCGAAGGCCATCTGCACCTTGATCGTCTTGCCGGGGCCCGCATCGCCCTGCCACGGACCGAACCAGCGCGCGGTGCGGTCGGATTCGGTGATGCTGGCCCACACGTCCTCGATCGGTGCCCGGTAGGTGCGGGTCAGCACCAGGTCGCGCCCGGTCGGCGCGGGAAAGAGTCGTCCGGTGGGGCTGGGGGTCATGCGGTGTTCTCCTGTGTCGTCGTGTGGTCCGCCGCGGTCGCGCCGTCTGCGGTCCGGCGTTCCCGCCTGGTCCGGTAGACCTCGGTATCGAGTGCGTCGAGGTGGCGTTCCCACCCGGCGGGCTCGGCGAATCCGGCCAGCCAGCGGGTGAGGTCCTCGAACGGTGCGGTGTCGAGCCGGTAGTAGCGCTGCCTGCCCACGAGTTCGTCGTGGACCAGGCCGCTGCCGCGCAGGACGCGTAGATGTCTGCTGATCGCCGGCCTGCTGATGGGGAAGTGCCCGGCGATCTCTCCGGCGGTGAGCCTGGTGCCGCGCAGCAGCTCCAGGATCTCCCGGCGTACCGGATCGGCGATCGCACTCGCCACCTCGTCCATGGGAAAAGTGTAACCATGTGGTTACGTATTTGTCCATCGGCGGACCCGGTGGAACAGCGAGGTAGTGGGCGGCGGCCCGATCAGTGCCGCCGCCCGAACGGATGCCGCGAGATCACTCCGCGATTTCGGTGCGGTCGCTCCAGGCGTAGACCGGCAGCCGGCCCTCGGGCGTGTCCTGCTCGCGCCCGGTGGTCTTGAAGTGTTCGTAGCCGCCCTTGAACGGGATCTTCAGCTCGAAACCCGGCGGAGTGATCGGCACGATTCGTGCGGGCAGGTCCTGTGGGCCGCCCTCGAGGACAGCCTTGGCGCCAATGCTCATCCTCGGATGGTAGAAGCGACGGGGCTGTGTGTGCGGGACATTCGCCAGGGGTATGCGCATCGGTTTGCCAACGATGTGCCGCGCGGCGTCGGCGGCGCCGGCCGGAAAGCGGTGGCGTGGCCACGGTCCGCCGAAGAGAATCGAGGCATGGTCGAGGTGCGGCTCGTACGCGGTGACATCACCGAACAGGACGTCGACGCGGTGGTCAACGCCGCGAATTCGTCGTTGCTCGGCGGCGGGGGAGTCGATGGAGCCATCCACCGGCGCGGCGGTCCGGCCATCCTGGCCGAATGCCGGGAACTGCGAGCGTCGCGATACGGCAAGGGGCTGCCGACCGGTCAGGCGGTGGCGACCACGGCCGGAAACCTCCCGGCCCGCTGGGTCATCCACACCGTCGGCCCGGTCTGGTCGGCCGGACAGGACCGTTCCGAGCTGCTGGCCTCCTGCTATCGCGAATCGCTTCGGGTCGCCGACGAACTCGGCGCCCGCACCGTCGCGTTCCCGGCGATCTCGACGGGCATCTACGGCTGGCCGATCGACGACGGCGCCCGCATCGCCGTCGAAACCGTCACCGGTGCGGACACTTCGGTACGCGAGGTTCGTTTCGTCCTGTTCGACGAGCGCGCCTACGCCGCCTTCGCCGCCCACGCGCCCGGCTGACCGCCTCACAACCCGTCGAGATCAGGGCGCAGACCGGACTCGGCGGACGAACGGATCGACGCCGCCGGGCCCGACTAGTAGCGTGCTGGAAGATCGGCTTTGTCATTCGGGACCTTCATCGTCGGCGCCCGCGCGGGTGACCGGTATCCGTCAGGGAAAGGCAGGGCAATGACCGCAACCATCGGCAAGGTCACCGTGCTCGGCACGGGCGTGCTCGGTTCGCAGATCGCTTTCCAGACCGCCTACAGCGGCTTCGACGTGGTCGCCTACGACATCGACGACGCGGCGCTCGACAAGGCGGCCGGCCGGTTCGACGAGCTGGTGCAGACCTACCGCCGCGAGGTGGCGGGCGCGGCCGACGGCAAGGCCGAGGCCGCGCGCTCCCGGATCCGGCTCACCGCCGATCTCGCCGACGCCGCCGGGGAAGCCGATCTGATCATCGAGGCGATCCCCGAGGTGCTGAAGATCAAGGTCGATACCTACACCGAGCTGGGCACGCTGGCCCCACCGGAGACGATCTTCGCCACCAACTCCTCCACCCTGCTGCCCAGCGATATGAAAGACGCCACCGGCCGCCCCGACCGCTTCCTGGCCCTGCATTTCGCCAACCGGGTCTGGGCGTTCAACACCGCCGAGGTGATGGGCACCGCCGACACCGATCCCGAGGTGTTCCGCACCGTCGTGCAGTTCGCGAAGGACATCGGCATGGTGCCGATCGAGCTGCACAAGGAAAAGGCCGGTTACGTGCTGAATTCGCTGCTGGTGCCGTTCCTGAACGCGGCGGGCGAACTGGTCGCCGACGGCTACGCCGAACCGGAGACCGTCGACAAGACGTGGAAAATCGCCACCGGCGCACCCATGGGGCCGTTCCAGATCTTCGACATCATCGGCCTCACCACCCCGTACAACATCTCCGTGCACGGCGACGCGGCCGCCCAGCGTTTCGCGGCGTTCCTGAAGGAGAACTACATCGATAAGGGCAAGCTCGGCGTGGCCACCGGCGAGGGTTTCTACAAGTACCCGAGCGAGTGAGCGCGGTTCCGCCTGCGGGCCGAGCGCCTGCGCCGCGGACGTGGCGAAGCTGAGAAATGCCTGATGAAGCGCTATTTTGCGATCTGCGCCATAGTTGCCGAGCCCGTCGCGCGCCTACCCTGGCCGAGTGCTGAGCCCTATGGCGTCGTGGCGACGCGGGCCCGCGGTATCACCGCCGGGCCCGGGGCGAGCCGACCTGTTGCGCGCCGCCCCGGACCGCCGCTCGGGCGTCACCCATACCTGTGAGCGTCGTGGCGCCGGGCGACGGCGGCGACCGGTGCCGGGAGCGGGCCGGTGAGCGCGGTGCCGGCCTGGTCGCTGGTGTCGGGTCCGCTTCCGGCGCTGCTGGTACTGGCAGCGATCGCGGGCCTGGCCTGGCTGCTCACCGGCCGCCGGACGCCCGGCTTCCGGACGGTCGCGGCGTGCGCGGCGGCGGCCGTGGTGATCACCGCAGGCGGTGCGTACCTGGTGCGCTCGGTCTTGCGTTTGATTCCCGATCCGCTGGGCGTGGGCGTCTACGGCAGCGTCGGCCTCGGCCTGTTCGTGATCCTGCTCGGTGCGGTGCTGGCATTCCGGTCACGCGGGGCGGCTCGCACGGCGGCGGTCGCGATCGCGGCGGCCGTCGTGGTCGCCGCCTGTGCCAATCAGGTCAACCTGATCTACGACGCCTACCCGACAGTCGGTGCCGCGCTGGGCGTCCAGCGCTGGAACGAGATCCCGTTCAGCGAGGTCACCCCGGCGCACGGGCTGCGCCCCGACCACGATCCGGTGGAAGCCGGCTGGACCGCACCGCCCGGACTTGCGGCCACGGGCCGGATCACCCACGCCGCGATACCGGGCACGGCCTCCGGATTCCACGCGCGCCCGGCCGAAATCTACCTGCCGCCCGCATATTTCGCCGATCCGCGCCCACAGCTGCCCGTACTGATATTGCTGGCAGGCCAGCCCGGTAGCCCGCGCGACTGGGCCACCAGCGGCGGCCTGCCCGACACCATGGACGCCTTCGCCCGCGACCATCAGGGGCTGGCGCCGATCGTCGTGGTCGCCGACGGCACCGGCAGTACCTGGAACGACCCGCTGTGCGCTGATGGCCCGCATGCCAAGGTGGCGACCTACCTGGCCACCGACGTCCCGAACTGGATCCGCGCGCACCTGTCCGTCGATCCCGATCCGCGGGCCTGGGCGGTCGGCGGGCTGTCCTACGGCGGAACCTGCGCACTGCAACTGGCGGCCGGGTTCCCGCAGGTCTACCCGACCTTCCTGGCCATGTCCGCGGAAGACGAGCTGAACCTCACCGACCGCGAACACACCCTGGGTGTCTTCGACGGCGACACCGCCGCCTATGCCCGCGCCAACCCGCACGACCTACTGGCCGGACAGCGCTACCCGGGCAGCGCGGGCGTCTTCGTGGTGGGCAACGACGACGCCGACACCCTGCCCGGTTCGCGCCGCGCCTATCAGGACGCCCGTGACGCGGGGATGGCCGTCGGTTACCTCGAACTGCCCGGCGGCCACGACTGGCGGGTCTGGTCGACCGGTCTGACCCGGGAGCTGCCATGGCTGGCCCAGCGTGTCGGCCTCATCTTGGGATAGCGACACCCCGGGCCAGCGGGCGATAGCCGAACCCGGCCGGGCGCCTCGGCCTCATCGCCGGATGAGGCCGAGGCGCCCGGCTGCTACCGCATCGATCAGTGAGTGCCGCGGCGCCTCAGCAGCACCACGACCACGATGATCGCGGCGACGATGCAGACGCCGAGCGCCGTCGCGACCCACACCACCGCGGGCACGCCGTCGTCACCGGAATCGCTGACGGCGGTGCTCGCCCGATCCTGATCGGTGGCCTGCGCCGACTTGCCTTCCTTACCGAAGGTTTCGCCGGTGCCGCTGCGGTACTGCGGTCCGGGCTCCGCGGCGCCGGTGATGCTGAGTTCCAGTTCGACCGGGACCGGGGCCGCGCGCTTGTCCGGGTTGACGGTCTGCCCGGCCTTCACCGCGATATAATACCAGCCCGCGATCGATTGGGCGACGAGCTTGCCGCCTTCCTCGCGGTTCAGATACCGCACGGGCACCGTCGCCAGATCCTTGCCGGAGGGCAGCACCTGCTCGGAGCCGGTGTAGGCGCCGGTGTCGGAATCGATCTCGGCGCGATAGGGCGAGTAGAGCGTGGTCTCGACATTGGAGGTGTGCTCGCTGCCCCGGCCCGGGGTCTCGCCGAAACGCACCCGGTAGGCCAGACCTTGACCCCAGTCGAGTTTCACCCGGTAGAAGACGAATTCGCCGCGCTGCACCGTATCGGTGAAGCGGCCGGACCCGGGCAGCGTGGCCGCGACATTGAACGAACCGCCGCCGGTCACCGGCAGTACGGGCCCGTCCGGGGCGGTGAACTGCACCGGCTCGGACGCTGCCGGGGCGCCGGGATCGGTGACGCCGGGCTCCACCCCGACCGAGACCTCCAGCGGCAGCTGGGCGGGAGCACCCTCGGCGACCTCACCCCATTCGAGGCTGAAGTAGTAGCGCCCGCCGCCACCGCACTCGGCACTACGCGAATCGGCTTCGGCCGCACCGTTCCACACCGTGCTGACGGTGAGCGCGACGCCGTCGCCGGAACGGGTGGAGATCTCCTTCTCCGAGACCCCGCAGTCCGAACCGTCGGTGCCGAAGACCCGCAGGTCCATCCGGTTGACCGCGGACCAGTCGTCCTTACCGCGCGGGAAGGACACGGTGCCGGTGAAATACGCGGTCGCGCCGTCGGGCACATCGACCGCGTAGAAGCGCGGCTTACGGTGATCGATCACGTCCAGGTACTGGCCGGGCCCGGCGACCGGCGCGCTCTGATGATCCGGCCCGCCCTGGATCGGCGTGCCGACGGCGGCGTAGTTGCGCAGGGCCGCCGCGCTGACCCGAGGCAGCGCCTGTTCGAGGGCCTTACCGTCGACGGCGTCGGTGTAGGTGCCGCCGGTGCGCTGCGCGAGGCAGGTCAGCTGCGCGCGCGAGGCCTCGTCGACCCCGAAACCGATGGCATGCACAACCAGATCGGTGCCCTCGGCCTCGAGCTCGGCCGCGACCTCACACGGGTCGGGTGGGGTGCAGGTGTCCAGCCCGTCGGAGACCAGCACGATCGAGCGCGGCCCCTGCTTCGGCAGGGCGTCGTGCGCGGTGCGCAGCGAGGTGCCGATCGGGGTGTAGCCGCGCGGGACGATCTGGTCCACCGCCGAGGTCAGCGCCGCTTTATCGATGGTCTCGGCGGGCTGGAGCACCCGCACATCCCGGCAGCCCGCGGCCTTGTCCGCCTCCGAGTTCCCGGTCTCGGTGCCGTAGACCGTCAGCCCGACGCGGGATGCGTCCGGCGCCGAGGCGATGAACGTCCGGACCGCGGTCTTGGCGGCTTCCATCTTGGTTCCGCCGCTGGGATCGTCGGCGAGCATCGACCCCGACGCGTCGAGTACCAGCATGGTCGGCGCGTACTCGGGTTGCTGTGGTTCCGATGACTGCTGGGCAAGGGCAGGGGCGGCGGCCGGGACCAGGCCGATCACACCCGCCGCGGCGATTGCGGCGATCTTCGCCAAAGGGGACACGCTCTTACTACTCCGTTCACTGTCGCCGTGCTCGCGATAACACGGCGGCACGGAACCCTACGTGTCTCGGACGGTGGGGACCAGACGTGGGAAGCAGTGACGTGGGAACGAGGGGGTCGGGGCGGTGGCCGTGTCGCTGGAACCGCCCGCGCCGCCGGTCCACTAGACTTCGAACAACTGTTCGCGTGTCCGAAGGGGTGTTCCGTGCGGGTGATGGGTGTCGACCCCGGGCTCACGCGATGCGGGCTCAGCATGGTCGAAGGCGGGGTCGGCCGTAAGGTCACCGCCCTCGACGTCGACGTCGTCCGCACTCCCGCCGACCTGGATCTGGCATTGCGGCTGATGCGGGTCGCCGACGCGGCCGAGCACTGGATGGACACCCACCGCCCGAGCGCGGTCGCGATCGAGCGGGTGTTCGCCCAGCACAACGTGCGCACCGCCATGGGAACCGCCCAGGCGGGCGGCGTGATCGCGCTGGCAGCTGCCCGGCGCGGCATTCCGGTCGCTTTCCACACCCCCAGCGAGGTCAAGGCGGCTGTCACTGGCAACGGCGCTGCCGACAAGGCCCAGGTCACCGCCATGGTCACCCGCATCCTCGGCCTCCAGGTGGCCCCGAAACCCGCCGACGCCGCCGACGCGCTCGCGTTGGCCATCTGTCATTGTTGGCGTGCGCCGCTGATGGAACGGATGGCCCGCGCCGAAGCGCAGGCCGAGCAGGCCCGCAAGCGGTACGCCGAGAAGCTGGAGCGACAACGAAAGGCGGTGCGCCGGTGATCGCGTCGATACGCGGTGAGGTGGTCGAGATCGCGCTCGACCATGTGGTGGTCGAGGCCGCGGGCGTCGGCTACCGGCTCAACGCCACCCCGGCGACGCTGTCCGGGCTCACCCGCGGTGAACAGACCCGGCTGTACACGGCGATGATCGTGCGCGAGGACTCGATGACGCTGTACGGCTTCGCCGACACCGAGGCGCGCGACCTGTTCGGGCTGCTGCAAACCGTCTCCGGTGTCGGTCCCCGCCTGGCCATGGCTGTGCTCGCCGTGCTCGAACCCGAGGCCTTGCGCAAGGCGCTGGCCGAAAGCAATGTCGCCGCGCTCACCCGGGTGCCTGGCATCGGCAAACGCGGCGCCGAGCGCATGGTCGTCGAACTGCGTGACAAGGTGAATCTGGTTCCCGTGCAGTCGGGTCCGCCCGGTAGTGCGCCCGCGGCCTTGGTCACGCCGGTGCGCGAGCAGGTCGTCGAGGCGCTGACCGGACTCGGATTCCCGCTCAAGCAGGCCGAATCCGCCGTCGACACCGTCCTGGCCGACGATCCGGCCGCCACCACCTCCGCCGCCCTGCGGGCCGCGCTCGGCCTGCTCGGCAAGAACCGGTAGGCCCGCATGGATTACGACGACGAGCAATCACCGGTCGACGCCCACTTCTCCAGCGCCGACGGCGATATCGAGACCAGCCTTCGCCCGAAGTCGCTGGACGATTTCATCGGCCAGCCGCGGGTGCGCGAACAACTCGCCCTGGTGCTGCGCGGTGCCCGCGGACGCGGCGGCACCCCCGACCACATCCTGCTGTCGGGTCCGCCGGGCCTGGGCAAGACCAGCATGGCGATGATCATCGCCGCCGAACTCGGCACTGCCCTGCGCATCACCTCCGGCCCCGCCCTCGAGCGCGCGGGCGATCTCGCGGCCATGCTGAGCAATCTGGTCGAAGGCGATGTGCTGTTCATCGACGAGATCCACCGGATGGCGCGCCCCGCCGAGGAAATGCTGTACCTGGCGATGGAGGACTTCCGGGTCGACGTCGTCGTCGGTAAAGGACCGGGCGCCACCTCCATCCCGCTCGACATCGCACCGTTCACCCTGGTCGGCGCCACCACCCGCTCCGGCGCGCTCACCGGACCGCTGCGCGACCGCTTCGGCTTCACCGGGCATATGGACTTCTACGAACCGAGCGAGCTGCTCGGCATCTTGAAACGGTCGGCACGCATTCTCGGCGTCGAGATCGACCACGATGCCGCCGCCGAGATCGCCGGGCGCTCGCGCGGCACCCCGCGCATCGCCAACCGGCTGCTGCGCCGGGTCCGCGATTACGCCGAGGTCCGCGCCGACGGCCGCATCACCCGCCCGATCGCGGCGGCCGCACTCGAGGTCTACGACGTCGACGTGCTCGGACTCGACCGGCTCGACCGTGCCGTGCTCGGCGCGCTGGTGCGCGGTTTCGGCGGCGGCCCGGTCGGTGTGTCGACGCTGGCGGTCGCGGTGGGGGAGGAGGCGGCCACCGTGGAAGAGGTGTGCGAGCCGTTCCTGGTCCGCGCGGGGATGATCGCCCGGACTCCGCGCGGGCGGGTCGCGACGGCGACGGCATGGGAGCATCTCGGACTGGTTCCGCCGCCCGATCTGGTCTTCGGTTCGATCGAAGTCCGTGGGCGCGAACCACATCCGACGCTGGACCTGTTCGACTGAGCGGCCGTCCCGGAGGATGTCGCATGCAACGCGGCTGGACCGCCGCGAGCGCAGGGTTGCGCGCTGTGACTCAGCGCAGACCAGCGGGCTGCTGCAAGGCGGTGACCACCAGATCCAGGAACGCGTCCACCTCGTCGCGCTGATAGCCGCGCACACCGAGCCGCGCCACCGTGAACCGCACCGCGCGCACGTCCTCGACGGTCAGACTGCCGGGCCCGTCATGCGCCAGCGTCGCCGCGACCAGATCGAGGAAGGCGTCCACCTCCTCGATGTGGTATCCGCGCTGCTCCAAGGGGGCGGGCGTGAACCGCATCCGGTGCACATCGGCCGGGGTCAGCAAGCGCGCCGGCGCCGGACCGGGCGGCGCCGCGGGCACCGGCCGCACGCCGCGCTGGCGGAACTCGAGTTCGGCGTGCACCCGGTCGAGGAATTCGTCGACCTGCTCGGCGCGATAGCCGCGCCGTCCACCGCGCGGCGCGCCGAAACTGACGTGGCGCAGGTCGTCGGCGGTGAGCACGCCATTGCCGCCGAGGGTGGCGGCGACGAGCTCGAGGAATGCGTCGACCTCGTCGGTGTGGTAGCCGCGAAGTCCGGGCGGGGTCAAGGCGAACGTCGTCCGTCCGACATCCTCGGGAGTCACGGCCGTCATTGTGACAGCACCGCGGCCGGATTACCGTGCTTCGGGCCGGTTTTCGGGGCTCGACCGCCGGATCAGGGTTTGCGCACGCCCTCGATGAGCAGGCGCCGGATCGCCTCGTTCAGGGCCGCGATCCGCGCCTCGTCCATATCGCGCAGCCCGTGCACCACCCCGGCCATCAGCATCCCGGTCACCGCGCGCGCAGTGTTCACAGTGTCGAGGTCCTCGCGCAGATAGCCGAGTTCGACACCGTGCTCGAGGTAGCCGGCGGTCAGCAGGTCGGCGGTGTCGAGCAGCCCGTACAGGCGTTCGGTGAGCTCGTCGTCGATACCGGTGGCATGGAACAGCAGCAGCTGCGCCACCCGGCGGTCCTCGATCAGGATGCGGGTGAGCGCGGTGCCGATGCGGTCGAGCTGCTCACGGTATTCATCGAGGCTGGTGGCCGCGTCCGGGGCGTTCTCGGTGCCGAGCGCCTCGATGATCCGTGCGGCCAGATCGTCGATGACGTGGTCGATGATGTCGCGTTTATTGCTGAAGTAGCGGTAGAAGGTGCCGTGGCCGATCCCCAGGTGAGCGGCGATATCGGCGATGCCGGTCGCGTGGTAGCCCTTTTCGGCGAAACACACGAAGGCGGTGTCGATGATCTCTTGGCGCAGTTCGGCCTTACGTCGTTCGGCCCGCGTGGATGGCTTCGTCACATTGACGATGATACTGTCGTCACAAACGGAATGATGTGTCATTCCCGGAGAGTCGGTTCAGAATGCAGGAGGTTCGACGTGGCGCCTCAGTTCGATGCGATCGTGGTCGGTGCGGGTTTCGGCGGAATGGGGGCGGGCATCGAGCTCGACCGGCTCGGCCTGAGTAATTTCGTCATCCTGGAACGTGAGGACGATCTCGGCGGCACCTGGCATGTGAATCGGTATCCGGGGCTTGCCGTCGATATCGCCTCGGTGACCTACTCGTACTCCTTCGAACCCAATCCGTACTGGTCGCGGCTGTTCGCGCCGGGCGCGGAGCTGAAGAAGTACGCCGAGCACGTCGCCGACAAGTACGGCCTGCGCCGGCGGATGCGCTTCGGCACCACCGTCGACGGTGCCCGCTGGGATGAGGAAGACCAGCAGTGGATCGTCTCGATCGCCGGTGGTGAGACGCTCACCGCGCGCTATCTGCTCGCCGCCACCGGTTTCCTCTCTCAGCCCTACACCCCGCCGTTCCCGGGCATCGACTCGTTCGAGGGCACGATCCTGCACACCACCGCCTGGGACGACGACATCGATCTCACCGATCGCAGGGCCGCCGTCATCGGTACCGGCGCCACCGGCGTGCAGCTGGTGCCCGAGGTGGCCAAGCAGGTCCGCGAGCTCACCGTCTTCCAGCGCACCCCGATCTGGGTGGTGCCCAAGGTCGACGCGCCCATTCCGGCGCCGGTGCAGAAGCTGTTCGCCGCCGCGCCGGTGACGCAGAAGGCCGCGCGGCTGGTCAACACCAGCATGCTCGAGGCCCTGATGGTCGTCGGCGTGTTGCATTTCCGGCAGGCCAAACTCATGAACAAGGGCGCGGCGCTGCTGGCCAAGGCCCATCTGCGGGCCCAGGTACGCGATCCGCAGATCCGCAAGCAGCTCACCCCGGACTACGACTTCGGCTGCAAGCGCCCGACCTTTTCCAATCAGTACTTCAAGACGTTCAACGAACCGCACGTCCGGCTGGAGACGAACTCCATCGAGCGCATCGAACCCGACGGCATCGTCACCGCGGACGGGCACAAGACCGAGATCGACACCCTGATCCTGGCCACCGGGTTCAACCTGTGGGATGTGAACTTCCCGGCCATCGAGATCATCGGCCGTGACGGGGTGAACCTCGGAAAGTTCTGGCGCGACAACAGGTTCCAGGCCTACGAGGGGATCACCGTGCCCAAGTTCCCCAACTTCCTCAGCCTCAACAGCCCCTACTCCTACAGCGGGCTGTCCTACTTCACCACCATCGAGGCGCAGATGAAGCACATGGGCAGGCTGTTCGGCGAGCTGTTCCGGCGCGGCGAGACCACCTTCGAGGTCACCGAACGCGCCAACAGCGAGTTCCTGGACCGGGTGACCAGCAAGCTCGACGATTCGGTGTTCTACGGCGGCAGCTGCTCGACCGCGCGCAGCTACTACTTCAACCAGCACGGCGAAGCGGCCCTGCTGCGCCCGACCAGCACCATCAACGCGCATCGGGAAGCGGTGAGCTTCCCGCTCGACGATTACGTCTACGGTCGCAGCGCCTGAGGCGCGCGTCTGAGCGGGCCCCGCGGTTTCTGTCGCGGGGCCCGCTCGCGCGCGCTACGGTGGCCGATGGCGCGCACGTCCTCCGGGGTGTGCGGGTGCGGTGCCGGTGACCGGAGCTGGCAGACTGTGTGAGTACCTGTCCATTCCCACCCACAGACTAGGGACTGACTTCGACGATGGAACTGCTGTTTCCGCTGCTGCTGGTAGCCCTGCTCGTGCCGATGTTCCTCGGTGTCCGCCGCCAGAAGCGGGAGGCCGAGAAGGTCGCCGCCATGCAGGATGCCCTGAAGGTCGGCGATCAGGTGATCACCACGTCGGGTCTGTACGGCACCGTGGTCGAGGCCGATGACACGACCGTCGATCTCGAGATCGCCGAGGAGGTCGTCACCACCTGGCTGCGTCAGGCGATCCGCGAGGTTCGCGTCGACGACGAGGCCGAAGAGACGACCGGTGACACCGAAGCCGACGAGGCGCCCGGTACCACCACCGAGGAAACCGCCGAGCAGACCGAAACCCGGCTGACCAAGGACTGACCGTCCGCTCATGCGCCGGCTGCCCCGCTGCGGTGAACCGCACGGCACCCGGCGTCATCGGCGTGTGCCCGCCTGTTCCACCTCGACTTCCGCCTAGGAGATGACCAACTGTGCCACCTTCCCAGGGATCGGCGCATCCGTTCAGGTTGCTCGGTGTCTATGCCGCGCTACTGGCCGTGATCTACGCGCTGGTGTTCTTCACCGGTGACAAATCCCCGACACCGAAGCTCGGCATCGACCTGCAGGGTGGCACCCGGGTCACGCTGACCGCCCGCACCCCCGACGGCAGCAAGCCGAGCCAGGACAGCCTGAAGCAGGCCCAGGGCATCATCGAGAACCGGGTCAACGGCCTCGGCGTCTCCGGCTCCGAGGTCGTCATCGACGGCGACAATCTGGTGATCACCGTGCCCGGTGACGACAGCCAGCAGGCCCGTTCGCTGGCCACCACCGCCAAGCTCTACATCCGGCCGGTATTGCAGGCCGCGCCCGCACCGGGAAGCGCGCCGACGCCGCAGCCGGGCCAGGGCACCCAGCCGCCCGCCACCGGCACGCCGGGGCAGGCGCCCGCACCCGCGCCGAACGGGACCGCACCCGCCACCGGGCAGGCTCCGGCACCGCAGAACCGGGTCTTCCCGGCTCAGGCGCCGACCGAGCCGAACCCGTCGCCCGCACCGGCGCCCACTCCCGCCCCGCCGGCCGACGACGCGGATCTGACCCCGCAGGAACGCAGCCAGCAGGAGATCGCGGCCGCGAAGGCGCTGCGGCAGAGCGAGGATCCCGCCACCCAGCAGGCCGCGATGGCGTCGATGGATTGCAGCAAGCCCGACCCGCTCGCCGGCAACGACGATCCCACCAAACCGCTGGTGACCTGCGCGACCGACGGCAGCGAGGTCTACCTGCTCGGTCCGAGCCGCATCGACGGCCAGGAGATCAAGGACGCGACCTCCGGCCTCAACCAGCAGCAGGCGCGCCACGAGGTGACCCTGGAGTTCAAGTCCAGCGGATCGGACGCATGGGCCGACCTCACCGGCGAATACGTCTACAAGCGGGTGGCGTTCGTGCTCGACTCGCAGGTCGTCAGCGCGCCGGTGGTGCAGCAGGGTCCGCAGCAGGGTGGCAGCACCCAGATCTCGGGCAACTTCACCGCCTCCAGCGCCAAGGAACTGGCCAACACGCTGAAGTACGGTTCGTTGCCGTTGTCGTTCCAGACCTCCGAAGCCGAGACCGTCTCCGCGACCCTGGGCCTGTCCTCGCTGCGCGCCGGTCTGATCGCCGGCGCGATCGGCATGATCGTGGTGCTGCTGTACTGCCTGCTCTACTACCGCATGCTCGGCTTCCTGGCCGGATTGTCGCTGGTCGCCGCCGGTGTGGCGGTGTACGGCCTGATCGTGCTGCTCGGCCGCTGGATCGGGTTCACCCTCGACCTGGCCGGCATCGCGGGTCTGATCATCGGTATCGGTATGACCGCCGACTCGTTCGTGGTGTTCTTCGAACGCATCAAGGACGAGATGCGGGAGGGCCGTAGCTTCCGGTCCGCGGTGCCACGCGGCTGGGCCCGCGCCCAGCGCACCAACCTCTCGGGTAAGACGGTCAGTCTGATCGCCGCCGTCGTGCTCTACATCCTGGCCGCCGGTCAGGTCAAGGGCTTCGCCTTCACCCTCGGCCTCACCACCGTGCTCGACGTCATCGTGCTCTACCTGGTCACCGCGCCGCTGATGATGCTGGCGTCGCGCTCGCCGTTCTGGGCCAAGCCGTCGGTGAACGGCCTCGGTGTGATCCAGCAGATTGCCAGGGAACGCGGCGCCGGCGGACCGGCGCTGGTGAAGGAGACCGCACGATGAGCACCTCGAGCCCGACCGTGGAGCCCGACGCCGCCAACCGGGCGCCCGCCCCGCGGCACAGCTTCTTCGAACGCCTCTACACCGGCACCGGTGGCTTCGAGATCGTCGGCCGCAGGCGGTTGTTCTACACGCTGAGCGCGATCTTCCTGCTGCTGTCGATCCTGAGCATCGCCGTACGCGGCTTCACCCTCGGCATCGATTTCGCCGGTGGTTCGCGCATCCAGCTGCCCGCCAGCGACACCGCGACCACCCAGCAGGTCGAAGACGTCTACACCCAGACCATCGGCCACGAGCCGGTGACGGTGCAGAAGGTCGGCTCCGGCGATTCGACGACCATCCAGGTGCGCTCGGAGACCCTCGACCTCGAGCAGACCGCGGCATTGCAGACCGCGCTGTTCGACGAGTTCCAGCCCAAGAACGCCGACGGCGAGGTGACGCGCAACGCGATCAGCATCGCCGAGATCAGCGAGACCTGGGGCAGCCAGATCACCCGGCAGGCGGTGATCGCGCTGCTGGTCTTCGTCGTGCTGACGATGATCTACATCGCGATTCGCTTCGAACGGGATATGTCCATCGCCGCGATCGCGTCGCTGTTCTTCAACCTGGTCGTCACCGCGGGCATCTATTCGCTGGTCGGTTTCGAGGTGACGCCCGCCGCGGTGATCGGTCTGCTGACCATCCTCGGCTTCGTGCTCTACGACAACGTCGTGGTGTTCGACAAGGTCGAGGAGAACACCCGCGGCGTGCTGCACCTGACCCGGCGCACCTACGCCGAACAGGCCAACCTGGCCGCCAACCAGACCCTGATGCGGTCGATCAACACCACCGTCATCGGCATCCTGCCGATCATCGGCATGCTGGTCATCGCGGTGTGGCTGCTCGGTGTCGGCACGCTGAAGGATCTGGCGCTGGTGCAGCTGGTCGGCATGATCGTCGGCGCGTACTCGTCGATCTTCTTCGCGGTGCCGGTGCTGGTGTCGATCAAGGAACGCTTCGGTCCGGTGGCCGCGCACACCAAGAAGGTGCTGGCCAAGCGTTCGGGCGCGAAGCCGGCCGCCGGTCGTCGTGCGGGCGCCGTTCCTGCCCGCGAAACTCCTGAGACACCGCGGCGCACCCGCGATACCGGGCCGCGTCCCGGGGCCCGGCCGAGCGGAAAACGACACCGGAAGAACCACTGACGACAGGGGGTCGGGTCATGCGTCAGCCGCGAGGTTTCCTGCGCAGGCCGCATCGACTGCTCGCGGCCACGGCCGCCGCGGCGGTCGCGGCCGGACTTGCCGCCGGATGTTCGAGTGAAAGCCAGGTCCCGTCCATCGGATTCGCCGTCGACGCGGCCGTCGCCAGCTACAACGGCGGCAGCACGCTCGGCGCGAGCACCGGCGCCACCGCGGTGTTCGGGCGGGTGCTGACCGGCTTCTTCTACACCGGGCCCGACGGCCAGCAGGTCGCCGACACCGACGTCGGCACCGCCAAGGAGGTGCCGGGGGAGTCCCAGACCATCCAGTACCGGCTCAACCCCGACGGCGTGTACTCCGACGGGGTGCCCACCTCCTGCGACGATCTAGTGCTGGCCTGGGCGGCGCGCAGCGGGCGGTTCACCCGGCCCGGCGACGGCGCCCCGGTCCCGCTGTTCGACGCCGCGAGCACCGCCGGATACGAGGACATCGAGCGGATCGAATGCCTCCCCGGTTCCAAAGATGCGACTGTCGTCTTCCGGCCCGACCGCCGCTACCTGCCCTGGCGCAATCTGTTCACCGCCGGTGAGCTGATGCCCGCGCATATCGCGGCGCAGGCGGCGAACGTGCCGAATGTGGTGTCGGCGATGCAATCCGGCGACCCGTCCGCCATCCAGCGGCTGGCGGATTTCTGGAACAGCGGCTGGACGCTCGCGCCCGGTGAACTGGACGTGAGCCGGTTCCCGTCGTCGGGGCCGTACCGGATCGAATCCTTCACCGAGGACGAGGGTCTGGTGCTGGTGGCCAACGAACGCTGGTGGGGCAACAAGCCCGAGACCGGTCGCGTGGTGGTGTGGCCGAAGTCGACGGATCTGGCGGCGAAGGTGGCCGAGGGTGCGGTGAGCGTGATCGATATCGGGACCGGTTCGGTGCCCGGGCTCGATCTTGGTGGCTTCTCGGTCCAGCAAGTGCCCGGTCGTGGTGTCGAGCAACTGGTGCTGTCCACCGGCGGCGCGCTCGGCTCGGTCGAGGCCCGGCGCGCCCTCGCCCTGTGCGTGCCGCGCCAGGCACTGTTCGACGAACTCGGCAACGTACCCGAGGCCCCGGAATCTGGCCGGGGCTCCGCGCCGTTGAATTCCCGTATCGTCCAACAGGATTCGCTCTATTACTCGGCGATCACCGGCGCTGCTGACCCGTATCGCACTGTCGATGTAGAGGGTTCGAAGGCGGCGCTGGCGGCGGCCGGTAGCCCGGCACTGACCGTCCGCATCGGCTACCAGACCCCCGACGACCGCCGGGCGCGCACCGTCGCCAAGATCGCCGAATCCTGCAAACCCGCAGGTATCACCGTCGTCGACGCGGGCGCCCCCGATTTCCGCCCGGCGCAGCTGGCCGCGGGCGCGGTAGACGCCGTGCTCGGCAGTACCGCGAGCGTCCCCGGCCCGGCGGGCTCGCTGGACGGCGTGGCCGCGACCAGCGCGTTGCGGACCGGTAGCGGGCTGAATTTCGGGCGATTCGGCAACGGCCGTTACGATGCGATCACCGATCAGCTTGCGGCCGACGACAACTCGACCACACGGCTGAATCTGCTCACCGAGGCCGAGGGCCTGCTGTGGGCGCAGCTGCCGAGCATCCCGTTGTTCGCCACGCCGCGCACCATCGCCTTCGGCAGCGGTTTGCAGAACGGCATCGCGGCCCCCACCCAGGCGGGTACCGGTTGGAACATGGACCGGTGGGTACTGAAGCGGTGACCGGTGTTGTGGGTGATGTGACTATGGAGAGGTGTCGATGAGCAAGCACGCGGCGATCGAATCCGACGACGCAGTCGCCGAGCGGACCAGCAGGGCCGCGCAGATCGTCGGGCAGCTGACCCGCTGGTGCGATGACTTCCCGGAGCCCGGCGTCCGCTTCGCCGACCTCACCCCGGTCTTCGCCGACCCGGAAGGCTTCCGCACCGTCATCGACTGCCTGGCCGCCAGCGCCCCCGACGCCGACCTGGTCGCCGCCGTCGACGCCCGCGGCTTCCTGCTCGGCGCCGGCGTCGCCGCCACCCTCGGCACCGGCGTCATCGCCGTCCGCAAGGCAGGCAAACTCCCGCCCCCGGTCGTCACCCGCGAATACGACCTCGAATACGGCAAAGCAGCCCTGGAAATCCCCGCCGACGGCGTCCCCCTGACCGGCCGCCGCGTGCTGCTCCTCGACGACGTCCTCGCCACCGGCGGCACCCTCGCCGCCGCCGCCGACCTGTTCACCCAGGCCGGCGCCGAGATCGTCGCGGCGGCGGTGGTGCTGGAGCTGGAATCGCTCGGCGGGCGCAAGCGGCAGGGCGACTACCCGCTGTCGGCCATCGTCACCGTCTGACCGCGAACGACACCACTGAACTTCCGCCACGCGACCGCTCGACTTACCCCGTCGCCGGTTGGCCGGGTGGACGGCCGGTATCCATCCGGCAGCGGGAAGCCCAGGGTCGCCTCTGCGCGGTGTACTTCGGTACGAAGGTCCCAGAAAATGGGTTGAGCAACCTGTTGCCGGACGGCGCGAGACGGCGAAGGCTAGAGTTGATGGTCTGGGAGGTTGCGGTGGTCGGAGCGGTCCGGCTGCGGCGTGGAGAGGTGGTGGCATGACTCAGCATCTGGGCGAGGCGAACGTCGAGCAATCGGCTGCCTCGCGGCCCGGCGGTGCGTCGGCCACCTCGTCCGATGGTGCGGCTCAGCCGGCGAAGCCCGCGACTCCAGGTCCGAACCCAGGTGTGGTGCGGCAGGGTGCTCCCGCCGCCGTGCCGACCTCGGCGTCGCGGCGGGTGCGGGCGCGGCTGGCTCGGCGGATGACCGGTCAGCGCGGTATCGCGGCGGTCAAGCCGGTGCTCGAGCCGTTGGCGACCGTGCATCGCGAGCTGTATCCCAAAGCGAACTTGACGTTATTGCAGCGGGCCTTCGACGTCGCCGACGAACGGCACGCCAAACAGTTCCGCAAGTCGGGCGACCCCTACATCACCCACCCGCTGGCGGTGGCGAACATCCTGGCCGAGCTCGGCATGGACACCACCACGCTGGTTGCGGCGCTGCTGCACGACACCGTGGAGGACACCGGCTACTCGCTCGAGCAGCTCACCGCCGATTTCGGGCCCGAGGTCGCGCACCTGGTCGACGGCGTTACCAAGCTCGACAAGGTCAATCTGGGTGCGGCGGCCGAGGCCGAGACCATCCGCAAAATGATCATCGCGATGGCGCGCGATCCGCGCGTGCTGGTGATCAAGGTGGCCGACCGGCTGCACAACATGCGCACCATGCGGTTCCTGCCGCCGGAGAAGCAGGCCAAGAAGGCGAAGGAGACCCTCGAGGTCATCGCGCCGCTGGCGCACCGGCTCGGCATGGCCACCGTGAAATGGGAGCTCGAGGACCTCGCGTTCGCGATCCTGCACCCCAAGAAGTACGACGAGATCGTGCGCCTGGTCGCCGACCGCGCGCCCTCGCGTGACACCTATCTGGCAAAGGTGCGCGCCGAGATCGTCAACACGCTGGCCGCCAGCCGGATCAACGCCATCGTCGAGGGCAGGCCCAAGCACTACTGGTCGATCTATCAGAAGATGATCGTCAAGGGTAAGGACTTCGACGACATCCACGACCTGGTCGGCATCCGCATCCTGTGCGACGAGGTGCGCGACTGCTACGCCGCCGTCGGCGTGGTGCATTCGCTGTGGCAGCCGATGGCCGGGCGGTTCAAGGACTACATCGCCCAGCCCCGCTACGGCGTCTACCAGTCGCTGCACACCACCGTCGTCGGCCCGGACGGCAAGCCGCTGGAAGTGCAGATCCGCACCCAGGACATGCACCGCACCGCCGAGTTCGGCATCGCCGCGCACTGGCGGTACAAGGAGACCCGCGGCAAGCATTCCAGCGATACCGCCGAGGTCGACGACATGGCGTGGATGCGCCAGCTGCTCGACTGGCAGCGTGAGGCCGCCGACCCGGCCGAGTTCCTGGAGTCGCTGCGCTTCGACCTCAAGGCGCCGGAGATCTTCGTGTTCACCCCCAAGGGCGATGTGATCACGCTGCCGCAGAAATCCACCCCGGTGGACTTCGCCTACGCGGTGCACACCGAGGTGGGGCACCGCTGCATCGGCGCCCGCGTCAACGGCAGGCTGGTGGCGCTGGAACGTCAGCTGGAGAACGGCGAGGTCGTCGAGGTGTTCACCTCGAAGGCGCAGAACGCCGGGCCCAGCCGCGACTGGCAGAGCTTCGTGGTCTCCCCGCGAGCCAAGGCCAAGATCCGCCAGTGGTTCGCCAAGGAACGCCGCGAAGAGGCGCTCGAAAGCGGCAAGGAGCAGATCAACAAGGAAGTCCGCCGGGTCGGGCTGCCGTTGCAGCGGCTGATGAACGTCGACGCGATGAACGCCGTCGCCAAGGAACTGCACTACACCGACATCTCGGCGCTCTACACCGCGGTCGGTGAGCACCAGGTCTCCGCGCACCACGTCGTCCAGCGGCTGATGGCCCAGCTCGGCGGCATCGGCGATGTGGAGAACGAACTCGCCGAACGCTCCACGCCGTCGACCGTCCCGTCTCGCCAGCGCGTCTCCGGTGACGCCGGCGTGCTCATTCCCGGCGCCGAGGGCACGGTGGCCAAATTGGCCAAATGCTGTACGCCGGTGCCCGGCGACGAGATCATGGGCTTCGTGACCCGCGGTGGCGCGGTGAGCGTGCACCGGGTCGACTGCACCAATGCCGGTTCGTTGCAGGAGCAGTCCGAACGCATCATCGAGGTGCAGTGGGCGCCGTCGCCGTCGTCGGTGTTCCTGGTGGCCATCCAGATCGAGGCGCTGGACCGCACGCGGTTGCTCTCCGATGTCACCAAGGTGCTCGCCGACGAGAAGGTCAACATCCTGTCCGCCTCGGTCGCCACCCACGGCGATCGCGTAGCGATCAGCAAGTTCACCTTCGAGATGGGCGATCCCAAGCATCTGGGCCACATCCTGAACGTCGTGCGCAATGTCGAGGGCGTCTACGACGTCTATCGGGTGACCTCCGCGGCCTGAGTCGGCTGCCCGCACGGCGGTCGTCGACCGGGATCGGTAGGTCCCACTTCGTGCCATGCCATCCCGTCATGTGGGCTCGTCGGGCGTGGGCGGATGTCATGGGGGCTTGGCAAGGCCGTCGGCGAGTTCGGAAACTTTGGCACTGTTTCGCATCGCCGCGCCGTGGCGTCACCGGGGTCGAGCGGTGCACCCTGTAAACTTTCCTCCGCTTCAGCGGTGATAGCCGGAATCTGTTACGGTCTATTGCGTTTCACGGCGCTAGGTAAGTTCTGCAATACGGATTGCGGGTCGCTATGGCTGGATGCACGACACGATTTTCGGGGGTGCTGATCGCGCTCGCCGTCGCTGTGTCGACCGCTACCGCCGGTACGGTCACGGGCGGTACGGCGTCGGCGCAGGCACCGAATGTCGCGGGCCCGTCGACGAATTTGCCGATAGATAGCTGTCCTGTGCTGTACGCCTTGGGAATTCAGGGCACCGGCCAGTCGTCCCCGGATGCCGCACCCACCACCGACACCGGAATGCTGTCCACGGTCTTCATGCCGATGATGGCGAAAGCGCCAGATGAGGGGCTTGTCGACCGTGCTTACGTGCCTTATGAATCCGGATTCGGCGGTGCCACCGGCGGTGGGGTCGTGCCGTATTCGGAATCGGTAGCCGGAGGGTTGTCCAGGCTGCGCGGCATGGCCTCATCGGTCGCCGAACGCTGCCCGAACACCAGGTTCGGCATCGTCGGCTACTCCCAGGGTGCGCACGTGGCCTCGATCTTCGCCCAGGAAGTCGGGCAGGGCGCCGGCGTGCTTGCGCCCGAAAAGGTCGCCGCGGTAGCGCTGTTCGCCGACCCCACCCGCAATCCGGGCGCACCGCTGTTCCCCGGCGCCCCCGGCAAGGCCACGCCCGACGCCGCGCCGGGAACCGACGGCGAGGAACTGGCGCGGATCGTGGCGCTGCCGCAGGTGCCCGCCAGCGGCGGCGGAATCGGTCCCGAACGCGACAAGGCCGAGAACTTCGGCGCGCTCACCGGCCGGGTGGCCAGTTTCTGCGCGGCAGGCGATCTCGCCTGCGACGCCCCCGAGGGCGCGCCCATCCTGAAGGCGGTCGCGAATATCGCGGGCCAGGCCAAGCTCAGCGGCGGCGATCCGATCGCCTCGCTGGTCTCGGTCGCGCAGGCGCTGGCCTACACCTCGATCAAAACCGCCACCAAGGTGGTCAACGAGGACATCCAGGGTAATTCGCTGGCGAGTCTGTCGATCTCGCCGAAGAAGTCGATCTCCCAGCGCCTGGCCGACGCCGCCGACCCGCGCACCCCGCTCGACATCCCGGCGGCGCTGCGCGCCCTGCTCAAAGTCGGCATGATCGGACTGAACGCGGTGGTCACCGTGGTGCGCTCGGTGCTGAACCCGGCCGCCCTCGCCGATCTGGCGACCGCGGGGCTGAGCAATCCGCCCGCCGCGCTGCTGGCGCTCGGCACCAAACTGGTGGGCGCGATCCCGCAGCTGATCCCGCCCACCACCGGTGTTCGCCTGGTGAATCAGGCCTTCGACGCCGTGGTGCAGAACATCACCGACAACAAAGAACTGCTCAATACCACCACATGGGTGCGGTATTGGGATACCGTCCAGCGTCACGGTGCCTACGGCACGGCCACCGTGTCGGCCGACGGCGACGCACCGACGACGTTCGTGGCCGAGTGGTTCGCTGCCGTCGCCAGGGATCTGGCAGGCACCTTCGGTTCCGATACTGCGCCCCAGCCGGGCTCGGAGACCGCGCAGGACGCCCCGCGGGCGCCCGCGCCGGAATTCGCCGAGCCCGGCCCCGGCGCGTCGACTTCACCTGACCAATCGGGTACGGGACAATTCCCGTTTGGGACAGGAGTCGACGGCGCCTCCTTTGGCGGCGCGACTGCGGACCGAAGAATCGAACCGATCGCGACGACCGAACGACCCGACACACCCACCGCCTACCCGTTCTCCACGAACTGATCGCCGAGAGGGTTCGACGATGCGACACCACGCGCCCCGATCTGCGGGAATGGGGGAATGTTGAAGTCGTACAAACATCTCGATCGTTGGTACGACGCCCTCGAGCCGGACACCGGGTCGAGCGCCCCGGCACGCCCCGCCGAGGAGAGCGCGCCGGTAGCGGACGAGGACGACGGTCCCGCGAGGTACCCCGACTACATCCATGACGACGAGGAACCCGTCGCGCCTCCCGAACCGCCCGTGCGGCGCAGCGAATTCACCGGCGGCTGGTCGGACTGGGTGGCCGATCGCGCGCCCGGACCCGACGACGACTACACCCCGCGCAACGGTGACGTCGTCCGGTTCCCGTGGCCCGACGACGATCCGGAGGAGATCGCCGGACCCGTCCGGCTCGGCACCGCGCGCGACCTGCGCAGCGCGGGCAAGCGCTCGGGTGGCGGCAGGGCGCGCGCGTTCATCGTCCTGATCGCGACGGTGCTGCTCCTGGCCGCCGCCGCGGCCGGAGTGCTGTATCTGCTCGGCGGCTCCGGCGAGCGTCGCGCCGCCGATGACACCGCGGTCCAGTTCGCCGCGGGCAGCTCCGATTCCGCCGCGGGCCCGGCGCATCGGTGCCCGACCGAACGCACCGACGAGGTCGTGCGCAGCGCGGAGCCCGGCGGCACGGATTCGGGCCCCGACGCGATCCTGCGTTTCCAGTACGCCTACTACGTGGATCGGTCCGCGGTGCTGGCCCGCGAAGTGGTCGCTCCCGATGCGCCGGTCTCGCCCGTTCCGGTGATCCAGCGCGGCATCGACAGCATCGCCGAGGGCACCACGCACTGCGTGCGCATCGTGACCCTCGACCAGGGCCGCTACTCGGTCGAAGTCACCGAGTACCGGCCCGACGGCCAACCGGCCACCTACAGCAAGCAGATGGTCACCACCGCGGTGATCGGCGGCCGCACCCTCATCACGGGTATCACGGCCGGATAGAGGGAGAGCAGAGCGATGGGAGACGACTGGAGCCGTTGGCTCGACGATGCGCCGGATGCCGACGCACCGTCGGACCGCTCCGGGCGCAGAAAGGCTCCGGTGGTGCGGTTGCGCGGCGAGCGCGAACCCACCCGTGACGGACGCACCGGGCATCGGCCGGTCCTCGTCGTCGGCGGCTGCGGTGGTGCGGGGACCACCACGACGGCCTTGGGACTGGCGGGTGAGCTCGCCTTGTCGGGCGCGCAGACCGTGGCGGTCGACGCGACCGCCGCCGGCAGCGATCTCGGGCTGCGCGGCGCCGATGAACACCTGCATCCGATCAGCCTGCAGTCGTGGTTGTACGGCCGCGGCGACGACGAACCGGCGCCGCTGAAGGAGTGCCTGTCGCGCTCCACTTCCGGGTTCGGGCTGCTGTGGCGCGATGCGGCGCCGCTGCGCAGGCGTGCGAGTTACCTCACTGTCGCCCGCGCCATCGACGACGCCGGCTACACCGCGGTCTACGACGGTGGCCATCCGATTGCCGGACGGCAGCTGCGGCCGTTGCTCGATGACGCGGATGTCGCTCTGGTGCTTGCCATTCCGGCGCGCACCGATGCCGCCAACCGGCTGCGCGTCACCCTGGAATGGCTCGACGACGAGTTCGGCGACGCCGTGGACGGGCCGGGCAGCGGAATCGTCGGCGATACCACCATCGTCATCTCGCATCAGCAGCCCGGCGTCGATTCCCGGGTTGCCGACCATTTGCGTGAGCATCTGTCCGGCTGGGTTCGCGACATCGTGGAGATCCCCTACGACGCGCATCTGGCGCGCGGTGAACTCGTCCGCCACATCTCGCTCGACGATCAGACGCGTCGAGCGTATGGGCGTCTTCTCGCGGGGGTGGCATCATGACCGCCGCCATGAATCTTCGCCGCCGCAAACCCGACCCCGCACCGGCCGGGGTGATCGCCCCGCCGGAGTCGCGGCGCGCGCCCATCTGGGACCGCCCGGTGCCCGGTGCGGGGCGTGCGCCGCTGGTCTGGTTGCTCGGCGTGCACGGCGGGGCCGGGGCCAGTAGCC
The DNA here is from genome assembly GCF_005863245.1 of Nocardia cyriacigeorgica. Lineage (GTDB taxonomy): Bacteria > Actinomycetota > Actinomycetes > Mycobacteriales > Mycobacteriaceae > Nocardia > Nocardia cyriacigeorgica_C. Next base: position 603,662 of record NZ_VBUT01000003.1, read on the forward strand.
TCGCGCACGTGCTTGCGCCCGCGGCGGATTCGGGCCGCCGCTGGCCCGGCGTCTTCGACCGCGAATCGCCCTTTGTCGTCCTGGTGTGCCGGGAGACGATCGCCGGCCTGACCCGCGCCCATGACCTGCTGCGTCAGCATCATGCCGGTTTCGCCGGTCCGTCGGAGGTGCTCGGGTTGATCACCGTGGCGGCGCGGCCCGGTCGCATGCCCGCCGAGATCCGTCGCTACCGCGAGGTCGTCGGCTCGCTGGCCGGGCGGATGTGGCAGGTGCCGTGGTACGAGGAATGGACCCTCGTCGAACCGGAGAAGCTGCCGGTGTGGGCGCCGGGGGTGGAACCGCCGCTGAAGAAACGCAGGATCGACCCGCTCGACGAAGTTCCGCTGGAAGTGCGCGATCTCGGAGCCGAGATCGTCGCGGCCGCCCGCGAGAGCATCGCCGGCGAGGCGAACGAGGAGGGGGTGCGATGAGTACGGCCTTGACGTTGCACGAGGGGGCGCAGGCGATCCTGGCGCAGGTCGGCAATCCGACGCCGGAGGCTCCGCCCGGATCAGACACCGCACTCCAGATCGGGCGCTGGGGATTCTGGGCGCTGCTGATCGGTCTTCCGCTGGCCGCCACAGGCGTGGTGGTCGTCGTCCTGCTCCGGGTCGCGAACTCCGATCGCCGGCGCGCGCCCGCCCCACAGGGCTGGGCAGCACCGGGACAGCCGCCCGGCTGGAATGCGCCCGGCCCGCAGCCGGTTCCGCCGCCCGTTCCGTATGCCGGACCGGGAGGCTGGAACCCGCAGCAGCAGGGGCCCGAACCGTGGGGGCCCAACGGCGCTCCGCCTGCACCGCCGGGTTGGGACCGTCCGCCGATGACCACCAACCCACCGGGGCACTGATGAGCCATATGCGTGCGATGCCGTCGATATCCACCCCTCCACCCATCGAGAAAGGCACCCGATGAGCACGATCCTCCTCGCCGTGCAGGACACATACGGCACCGTTCTCGCCCAGGTGGGCAATCCGACACCCGAGGCGCCTCCCGGGTCGGAGAAGATCCTGCAGCTGGTGCGCTACCTGACCTGGTTCGTGCTGCTGTCGGGCATCTGCGGCATCACCTATGCCGGCGGTAAATTCGCCTGGGAGAAGTGGACCGGCGGTGGCCTGGAATCGCCGAAGATGGTGGCGGGCGCCATGATCGGCGGCGTCGTCGCCACCAGCGCGGGCACCATCATGAACGCTGTTATCGGGACGTGAGGTCGACGATGTCGAGTGTGCGGGCCATGGAATTGCTGGCCTACAAGCAGATGCCGGCCGAGGTCGTGGAGCCGATCATGCAGTTGCTCAACTGGCTGCTGTGGTTCGTGCTCATCGGTTGCCTGGCCTGGATGATTGTCTCGGCGGGCAAGCTGTGGATCGCGTTCCGCGGCGACCTGGCGATGAACGACTCCTCGCACGGTGTCCTCATGAGTCTGCTCGGCGCGGGGGTGGCCAGCACGGCCTCCGGTATCGCGCTGGCGTTCCTGCCTGCATGAGCCGACGGCATCGAACTCGAGGAAGCCGGCCTTGCCGGATCGATGGTCCCCGCACACGCGGGGATGAGCCGTCCACAGTATGTGCGTCCATGTGCCGGCAGGCGAGGCGGCGTGGCGTCCGCGGCCCGGCCGCGGGCGCCGTCGCCGCGACGATGCTGCTGGCCGCGGTCGGCTGCGGGAACAGCGACAACGCGGGGCCGGATCTGTCCACCCCGCCGTCGAACGTGCGCTGGGAACCCTTCCAGGGCGTGGCCCTGCCACATACCGATCAGGGTCCCGCGCGCGAATCCGACGGCGCGGCAACCGGCTTCGATCATTCGCCGCCCGGCGCCGCGGTCGCCGCCATCACCCATACGGTGCGGCTATCGGTGGCCACCGACAGCCAGTGGCCGAAGGTGGTCGCCGCGGAGGTGCTGCCCGGACCGGGCAAGGACGAGTGGGTCGTCAACCGATTACTGCTGTCCATCACCGGACCGGCGTCACCGGAGTACGCGCCGCGCCTGCTCGGCTACAAGATCACCGGATACACCGATGAACGCTCCACCGTGGACGTCTATACCGAGTATTCGGACAGTTCGATGGCGGTGAACCACACCGTCGTCGAATGGTTCGGCGACGACTGGAGGTTACGGCTGCCCGACCCGGACTCGACCGAACCCGCGGTCGACGCCATCGACGAATTACCCAGCGACATCGTGATATTGGAGGCCCCGCAGTGAGCGAGAAGAAGGAGCCGTACGCGCGTGACCGCGTCTCCTTCGGGCTCGTCGCCTCCGCCGCGGTGCTCACGCTCATCGTTATCGTGGGGGTCTTCGTCTATGTCGGCGGCGATGACGAGCCCGCGGGCCAGGGCAGCGTTTCGGTGGTCGACGGGCCGGGGGCGGAGGGTTTCGCCGAGCCGGAGGTCGATATCTTCGGACGCAGGGTCGATATCCCGAACAACCCTGCGGGACAGCCGCTTCCGCAGAATCCGGAATTGCAGGCGAAGCCCTCGGATCCGGACTGGCTGACCGCGGCGCCCGCGGGCACCAGGCAACCGCGCGGCTGGCAGCGGGTGTACGGGGCCTCGGTGCCGTTCTCCACCTCCGACGGGCCGACGCGCATCGAAGACGGTCTCGCGGTGGGCTATGCGCACACCCCGCAGGGCGCGGCGCTGGCCGCGGCGCAGATCACCTACCGGCTCAATGCCCGTCCGGCGCACCGGGATCTGTATGTGCGGCAGGTGCGGGTGTCGGCGCAGCAGATCGCAGCCTACGACCGCGCGCTGGAGGCCGATCGTCTGCCCGAACAGCAGCCGGAAAGCGTGACCCGGTATTTCGTCGCCTCCGATGCGTTCAAGGTCGACGATTACGCCGACGATATGGCCATCGTGCGGCTGGCCACCCGCGCGCAGGTGGTGGACGGCAAACAGTTGTGGGTGGCGATGCGGATGATCATGGTGTGGGACGCGGGTGACTGGCGGCTGAAGCCGACCACCTCGGAGAACCCGCCGGCGGAGTACATCGAAACGCTCGAGGGGTGGACGGCATGGTGACGGCATTGCGCGATACCGAGGCGGCCACCCGCACAGGGAAAGCTCACGAGGGTGACAGGCGAACAGCTGGACCGGACCGATTCCCCGCACAACACCGAGGGGTTCACATGGTGAGGCGTATTGTCACGATCTTCGCGGTCATCTTCACGGTGATGATCGCGACGCCGACGGTGGCCTACGGCCAGACCTACGGCTTCGACGAGGCATGCAACGAAATCCACGAAACCCTCGACAACGTCGGCATTCCCGGCGTCTCGCTCGGTGACGCGGCCTCGGCGGTGTGTAAGGCGGGCAATGCCGCCTCCCATCCCGGGCAGGCCGCCACCGCGGTGAAGGACAAGGCCTGGGATTCGACGTTCGGCAAGGTCGTCGATTCGCTGATGAAGGGCCTCGGCGAGGCGATCATCCTGGCGCTGACCTTCTGGATGAAGGTGCCCAACGAAGCCGTCAGTGATTCCGGGGCGTTGTTCACCAAGATCAACGATTACACCTATCAGGTGCAGATCCTGCTGCTCATCGCCTCGGTGATGATCTCGGGCCTGAGATTGGCCGAAGCCAGACGTGGGGCCGTGATGAACGAAGCGGCCGAATCGTTCCGGATGTTCGCGCGGGTGGTGTTCAGCTCCTGGATGCTGGGTGCGGTGATCGTCGCGGGCACAGTGGCCTCCGACCGCTTCGCCGAGTGGATCATCGCCGACTCCACCAACGGCAATGCCAAGAACCTGGCCGAACTGATGGTGAAAACCAGTAAGCTGCAAGCCTTCTCACCAGGTTTGGTGCTGATCATCGCCATCGTCGGCCTGCTCGGCGCGTTGGCGCAGATCGTGCTCGCGATCGTCCGGCAGGGTCTGCTGGTGATCGCGGCCGGTGTGCTGCCGTTGGCGGCCGCGGCGTCGGGCATGAATACCGGTAAGCAGTCCTATCAGAAGCTGGTGGGCTGGATCATCGCGTTCATGCTGTGGAAGCCGGTCGCCGCGATCGTCTACATGATCGCGTTCACCACCGCGGGCCACGTCGACGAGCTGACCTCCACCTCCGGGCTGCCGGATGCCGAACAGGCCCAGCGCATGCTGGTCTCGATCGTGCTGCTGTGCAGTGTCGCGTTCGTCCTGCCCGCGCTGATGCGCCTGGTGACCCCGGCGGTCGCGATCGTCGGCAGCGGCGGTTCCGGTCTGACCGCGACCGGCGGCACCCTGCTGGCCGCCGCGGGCATCGGCGCCCTCGCAGGCACCAAGGCCGTTGGTGTGAAGGGTGCCGCGGCGCCCGGGTCGGCCGGATACTTCGGCGGTGCGGGCAGCCCGCCGCCCGGTGGTAGCGGCGGACGCGGCGGTGGTGCGCCCCGGCCCGCACCGCCACCACGCGGCGGCGGCGGAGGCGCGGCGGGCCAACCGCCACGGGCCTCCGGCGCACCCGCGGGCGCGGCCGGAGTACCGTCCGGTGCGGCGCGCGCCGCGGGCCGGATCGGCGCGGCCAGGGCCGCGACCTCCGGGATGAACCGGGCAGATCAAGTCATGGGTGATGTCGCGGGCGACCGCTGGGCCAACCGCTCACCCGACCTCGGGAGGAGCACCATTCCGCGATGACGAACCTCGACACCTACGAGCGCCGTTCATACGGCCTGTGGCAGAAACCGCGCAGCGCCGGGCTTTTCGGCCTGCGCTGGGAAGAGACCGTGCTCGGTTTCGTCGTCGTGATCACCGCCCTGATCACCGCGATGGTCGGCGGTTTCCAATGGGGGCTGATCGTGGGTGGCGTCGGCGTTGCGGTCATGGTTCCACTGGTGTGGCGGACGGGGGGCCGCTCCGGCTACGAGACGGGATTGATGATGTTCAACTGGATGCGTTCGCGCAGTCGCGGCGAGCACGTGTACCGCGGCGGCCGGTTCTCCCGGATCCCCGGCGGGGTCACCCGGCTGCCGGGACTGCTGGCGCCGTCGAAGCTGTACGAGGGCATCGACGCGGGCGGCTACAGCTTCGGCATGATCCATCTGCCGCAGTTCGCCCAGTACACCGTGGTGCTGCGGGCCTGGCCGCAGGGCCATGAGGCGGTCGACCAGCCGGTGATCGACCGCTGGGTCTCGGCCTGGGGCACCTTCCTCGCCTCGGTGGGCCAGACCAGCGATATCGTCGCCGTCGTCCCGGTCATCGATACCGTGCCCGAGACCGGAAACCGGTTGCTCACCGAGGTATCCACGATCACGCGGCCGGAAGCGCCGGAGCTGGCCCAGCAGGTGATGTACGAACTGGCCACCGAATTGCCGCAGGAGCGCGTGCAATTGCTGCCGCGGGTGGCCATCACGTTCAAGGCCACCACCGCCGAGCGCCGCAAGAACCCGGCCGAGGAAGCGGTGGAGATCGGGCGCAGGCTGCCCGGCATCTGCGCAGCCCTGGCCGAAGCGGGCGTGCGCGCGCAGCCGATGTCGGCCGATGAGGTGATCTCGTTCATCCGGCGCAGCTACGATCCCGCCTCGCAGGCCGACCTCGAGGTCGCCGCGGGCGAACCCGAAGGCCACGGCCTGGACTGGGCCGACGCCGGCCCGGTCTCGCACGACGAGAAATGGGATCACTTCGTGCACGACGGTGGCCGTTCGGTCACCTGGGAGATGGACGCGGCCCCCGAAGGCGCGGTCGACGAACGGGTGTTGCAGCGTCTGCTGGCCCCGAATCCCGAAGTGCCGCGTAAGCGTATCGCCATCGTGTACCGTCCGCATTCAGCCGCCGACGCCGCCGAGATCGTCGATGACGACTTCAAGAACGCGCTGGTGGCCCAGCAGAGCGAACGCGGAGTCGTCTCCGCGTCGGCGACCCTGCGGGTCGGCGCCACCCAGCAGGCCCGCGAGGAGCAGGCGCGTGGACACGGCGTGACCCGCTTCGGGGCGCTGGTGACCATCACCGAGCCCCTGCGCGGCGATCTGCCGCGGATCGAGGCGATCACCCGCGACCTGTCCACCCAGGCGCGGTTGAAGATCCGGCGCTGCTACCGCTACCAGGCGGCGGCCTTCGCGGCCTCACTCGGCTGCGGAGTGATCCTGCCCGAACACGCGACGATTCCGAAAGCACTTGCGGGGTGAGCGATTGATGGCACGCGAGCACGAGCCACCCGTACGGGAGCGCGAGGACCTCCGCCGGTCCCGGCGGACCGAGGCCGATCACGACGAATGGGCCCGCCCCGAGCGTCGGCGCGAAACCACACGGGAGGAACCCGCCCGGGAGCGGCGCGGCACGGGCGGACGACGTCCGCGCTCGGCTGCGCCACGCCCCGACGGCGAACGCTCGCGTACCGAGGCACCCGGCACCGATCAGGCCGCCGCCGGCGCACAGCCCGGCCGCGGCGGACGCGCCCGCCCCAAGCGCGGCGATGCCACGCGCGCACGGCCGGTGAAGTTCGACAAGACCGCCGACCGCGCGATGCGCAGCCCGAAGCAGGACCGGGCCGTGCAGCGGGCGAAGGCCAAGGCGGACAAGCGGCAGCAGTCCGGGCCGCCGCTGCTCGACGACGACACCCGCGCCAGGCTGGAGATGATCAGCCGCGAGCAGTCCGGGCTGCGCGCGGCCTGGGCCACCTTCCGTATCCGAACCGACGACATCCGCCGCCGCAACTACGCGGCCCGCGCCGAGCAGGTCTACGAAGACGGTTTCGACCGGCAGACCGCCCAGCTCACCGACCGCGGCTATGCGGGCCCCGGCGGCGGCCGGATGAACGTGGTGGGCCGTCCCGTCGAGTACCGCGCCACCACGGCTCAGGTCGCGGGTCTGTGGCCGTGGTCGGTGGGTGCCGGCGCGCCGCTGATCGGTACGCCGCTCGGCTCGCATCTGCACACCGGGGCTCCGGTGTGCTTCGACCCGATGAACTGGTTCATGCGCGGCAGTTTCATCACCGCGCCCAGCCTGTTCGTGCTCGGCCTCAACGGTTTCGGCAAGTCGTCGCTGGTGCGCCGGATCGTGCTCGGCGGGATCGCCCAGGGCATCACGCCGCTGATCCTGGCCGACGTCAAACCCGACTATCGCAAGATGGTGGAGATGGTCGGCGGCCAGGTGATCGATCTCGGTTACGGCCACGGCAAACTCAACCCGCTGGCCGCCGGTGTGCTCGGTCAGGTGGTGCCGCAGCTCGATCATCTGCCCGCACTGCAATTGCAGGTGCTGCAGGATCTGCGGGCCCGTCAGGTGACGCTCATCGCCGGTCTGGTCGAGTTGGTGCGTGGTGCGCGGGTGCGCGATTTCGAGGAGACGCTCATCTCCACCGCCCTGCGCATCCTCTACCGCCCGGGCAGTGGATTCACCCCGGACAAGCCGCCCATCATGGACAACCTGCTCGAGGTGATCGTCGCCGGCGGCGAGGAATTGATGCTCGACGCCGGCGCGGACAACGAGGCCGAGTACCAGGTGGCGATCAAGAATCTGCGCCGGTCGCTGCGCGCGCTCACCCAGGGCCCCTTCGGTGCGGTGTTCAACGGGCAGACCTCGGTGCCCATCGACACCGACTCGGTCGCCGTCTGCATCGACGTCTCGCATATTCCGCAGGGCGACAAGAAGCTCAAGGCCGCGGTCATGCTGGCCTGCTGGGCCGACGGTTTCGCCGCGGTCGAGGCCGCGCACACGCTCACCGATGCGGGGATGGCGCCGCAGCGCTACTTCCAGGTGGTGATGGACGAGCTGTGGCAGGTGCTCGGTCTCGGCGACTTCATGGTCGACCGCGTCGACGAGCTGACCCGTCTGCAGCGCGGTATCGCCACCGCGCTGATCATGATCAGCCACACCATCAAGGATTTGCAGTCGCTGGGTTCGGAAGCGGCCATCGCCAAGGCGCTCGGTTTCCTGGAACGGGCCCGCGCCAAGATCTTCGGCGCCCTGCCCGCCGAGGAGATCAAACGCCTCGACAGCACGATTCCGTTCACCGCGGCCGAGGAGGAGATGGTCACCGGATGGTCGGCGCCGCAGGCGCTGACCGGTGAGGCGCTCAAGCCCGGTCAGGTGCGGCCGTCTCCGCCGGGTACCGGCAAGTTCCTGCTGAAGATCGGTGAGGATCGCCGGCCCGGGATTCCGTTCCACATGGAGTTCACGTTGTCGGAGAAGGAAAGCGGAATCCACGACACCAACCAGCGTTTCGACGAGTTCAATCGGGTACCCGGACCCGCGGGTGGTCCCGATCCGGGTGGTTCGGATTCGGCGGGTGGGAGCGCAGCATGATGCCGCACCGGTCTTATCGCAAAGTGTCGCCGGAGGTGCGCGATGCCGCCGTCGAGCAGGTCATCGCGCTCACCGGCAAACTGCGCAGCGAGTCCGAGGCGTGCCGGGTGGTCGCCGAACAGATCGGCGTGCACACCAATTCGGTGCGCAACTGGGTGCGGGCCGCGGAAGGCCCGAGCCTGGAACGCATGGACGCGGTGGCCCTGCGGCGTAAGGTCGCCCTGTTGCAGCAGCAGTTGGCGGCCGCGGCGGAGATGAACCGGGCGCTGGCCGACACCCTCAACGAAGCCCGGCGCCGCACGTGAACCCTGCGAGGGTGTCATGAACGTGCGCTCGGTGCTGGCGCTCGTCGTCGGAGCCGCGCTCGGCCTGATGATGCTGGTGGTGGTGATCGTGCTGCCCTCGGTGGACGACCCGTGCGAAGGTGGAGAGGTTCTCGGACCCACCCAGACGATGTTGCCGCCGCTGGGTGGATACGCGCCCGGCGATCCGCGGGCGGCCGGTGCCGCGTCCGCCACACCGGGTGCGGGTACCTCTGCGGCACAGCCGAATCCGGCCGTGACCGCGACTCCATCGCTGGCCGCCGGTGTCGGCTCGCTGCGCCGGACATTGCCGTTGGCCACCGGGACCTACAGCATCTCCGACGTCTTCGGCTCCCGCGGCGGCGGCCACAAGGGTGTGGACATGGCGGCCGCCGACGGCACCCCCATCTTCTCGGTCGGCGACGGCCGGGTGGTCGCGGCCGGACCGGCCTCCGGATTCGGCAACTGGATCGTCGTCGACTCGGTCGACACCAATGGCCGCGCGTACTCGGCGGTGTACGGGCATATGTGGGACAGCGGCGTGCTGGTGCGAGTGGGGGAGACCGTGCGCGCCGGACAGCACATCGGCTACGTCGGCTCGGCCGGCGAATCCAGCGGTCCACACCTGCATTTCGAGGTGGTGCCGGGCGGGCGGTTCACCGGTGGGCGTCAGATCGATCCGATGCCGTGGCTCGAGGGCGCACCGACCCCCGATGTCGGTGGTGCGCGGGCGTTTTCCGACGACCCACGCTGCGTGCGCGGCTTCGGCAGCGCCGGTGGCGCGCTGGCCGACGGCAAGGTTCCGCCCGAACTCGAGATCTGGTACCGGCGCGCCGGTTCGATCTGCCCGGAGATCACGCCGTCGCTGCTGGCGGCACAGGGCAGGCAGGAATCCGGTTTCCGGCGAGGCGCGACCTCACCCGCAGGCGCGCAGGGTCTGGCGCAGTTCCTGCCGGGGACGGCCGCGAGCATCAATCCCGATGACGGCCAACCGTATGTGATCGACGCCGACGGCAACGGGGTCGCCAGTGTGTGGGACGACGGCGACGCCATCGTCGGTCAGGGCCGCTATATGTGCGCCATCGCGCACAAGATCTCCGGCTGGATGTCCGAGGGCCGGGTGCAGGGCGATCTGATCTCCCTGACGCTGGCCGCCTACAACGCCGGTGAGGGCGCCGTGCTCGCTTCCGGCGGCATGCCGAATCAGGTTGCCGCGCACTATTCCGAGACCCACCCGTACGTGGCGAACATCCTGGCAATGGAGCCGCAGTACCGCGCGCCGGGATCACTCGGACGCTTCGTGCCGGGGGAGGGGACCGAGGGCAGCCAGGTCGTGCAGGCCGCCCACGAGTGGCTCGGCACCCCGTACGTGTGGGGCGGCGGCGGCCCGCAGGGGCCCACCGGCGGCGGCCTGGACGGTCCGGGTCTGACCGCGGCGGCGGTCTTCGCGGCGTCCTCGGGTTCGATCACGCTGCCGCGCACCGCCGAACAACAGTGGGAAGCCGGAGTGGAGGTGCCGTTGAGCTCGATCGAGCCCGGCGACCTGGTATTCAGCGACTTCGGACCGCGCGGGCCCGCGCAGGTCGGCGTCTATGCCGGTGACGGACAGATGATCCGCTCCGCGCCGGTCGCGACCGCCGATTCCCCCGGTGGGGTGGCCGAGGCGCCGGTACCCGGTGACGCACGAGCGAGGAGAGTGCTGTGAACACGCGTGCGGCAGCGCCGAACCGGCGGTGCGGACAGTTAGCCTGGAAGAGCAGGGTATCGGCGCAGGCGAAACTGGTGGTGGTGCTGGTGACGGGCATCGCGATGATGAGCGCGGCCTGCGGTCGCGAGGACGAGGGCCTGGCAGGTCCGGGCAGCGGACCCGCCACCTCGACCACCCGTCAGCTCGAAGCTGTTCCGGCACCGGACCCCGTGACCCCCGAGGGCGTGGCGGTCGCGGCCCTGCGTGAGATCTACACCTGGAATCCGGTCAGCGAGGATCAGGGTGCGTCACTGGTGCGGGCACGGAAGTGGCTCGGTCCCAGCCTGATGCGCGTTGTGGAGGCCACGAGCTCCGAAACCCCCAAACCGGCCCTGCGCTGGGCCGAATGGGCGGACGCGGGCGCCAGGATCGACGCCTTCACCTTCGCGTCCGGAGAGAAGGCGCCGGCCGGTGCGGATCCGAACGTGCAGCAATTCAAGATCGGCATCGAACAGACCGTCGTCTACCCCGACGGACGCGAGGAACCGCTGCCGCCCGCCACCGTCATCGCCACCGTGGTCCGCACCCCGGACGGCTGGCGGCTCGACGGCTATCGGTGACAACGCTTTCCACACGGGATCACTCAGGAGGCAGGTATGGCGAAAAAGAAACCGGTGAAGGATCCGGCAGTTGTCGGACCCGACGGCACCCTCATCCTGATCTACGTGGTGGGCGCCGTCCTCGCCACCCTGTGGATTGCACTGCACCTGGGCAATATGCTCGCGGTCACCCGCCAGGACATCCCGGTGAACCCGATCGAGATCGTGGCCGGACTGATCCGCGGCAAACTGCATTGGCCGCGCGGGGCGACGGTCATCCTGCTGCTGGTTATCGCCACGGGCATTGCGGTGGTCGTCATCCGGCGCCGGCTGCAGGCGCGCCGCAACAAGGGCAGGCTCAGTGTCGACGAGAAGGCCGATGTGATGGGCAACGGCAGCGCCATCGCCTCGCTCACCGAGGCCGGTGTGCGGGAGAAGGCCAAGCAGCTCGGCGTGCGCCTCGGCTACGACGACGCCCCCGGTGTGCCGATCGGTATCGGTGTCGCCGACGGGGTGATGCTGTACGGCTCGTATGAGGATCTGCACCTCGATATTTGGGGCCCGCGTCAGGGCAAGTCGACCTCCCGCGTCATCCCGGCCATCCTCACCGCCATCGGCCCGGTGCTGGCCACGTCGAACAAGCGCGACGTGGTCGACGCCACCCGCGACGTCCGCGCGGCCAAGGGCTCGCCCACTTTCGTCTTCGACCCGCAGGGCGTGGCGGGTGAGGAGGCCAGCTGGTACTGGGACCCGTTGGCCTGGGTCGATGCCCGGCATGAAGGCTGTGAAATGCGCGCCGCCCGGCTGGCGGGCCATTTCGCCGACGGCGACGACGGTTCCGACGCCAAGACCGACGCCTTCTTCGACCCGGAAGCCGAGGATCTGCTGGCCGGGCTGTTTCTCGCCGCGGCGGTCGGCGGCAAACCGATCACCCAGGTATGGGAGTGGGTCACCAATCCGGGCAATATCGAGCCGATCCAGCTGCTGCGCGATTCGGGACACGACTTCACCGCATCGGGCCTGGCCTCGCAGTACAACACCGACGACCGCACCCGCAGCGGCATCTTCGGTACCGCCAAGAAGATGGTGCGCTGCCTCAAACTCACCAACGTGCACCCCTGGGTCACCCCCGGCGGAAACCGGCAGCAGTTCGACGAATTGGATTTCATCGAGCGCAACGGCACCCTCTACAGCCTCTCGCTCGAGGGTCGTGGGTCGGCGTCACCGCTGGTCAGCGCGTTGACCGAGGCCGTGATCGATATCGCGATGCGCAAGGCCGCGCGGTCGGCGGGCGGGCGCTTGCCGATTCCGCTGCTCGCGGTGCTCGACGAGGCGGCCAACGTGGTGCGCTGGAAGGATCTGCCCAAGCAGTACAGCCATTTCGGCTCGCGCGGCATCGTGGTGATGACGGTGCTGCAATCGTGGGCGCAGGGCGTGCGCTGCTGGGGTGAAGCCGGCATGAACGCGCTGTGGTCGGCGGCCAATATCAAGGTGCTCGGCAGCGGCGTCGACGATACGAACTTCCTGCGCGAGCGTTCGGAGGCGATCGGCGAGCATTCGTCGATTTCGGCGTCGGTGTCGGAATCCAAGGGCAGCAAGAGCTATTCGCGCTCGCTCGGTTCGTCGAAGACCTTCACCGTGCAGGCGCTGGCGACCCTGCCACGAGGGCGGGTCATCGTCTTCCCCTCCGGTGCGCCGCCGGTGCTGGTGCGGACCGTCCCGTGGTGGGAAGGCGATTACGCGGCGGCGGTGCAGCAGTCGATCGAGCAGCACGATCCGCAGCGCAAGACCGTGATCACCGATCTGATCCCGGCGCCGTCGCTGACCAAGGCAGTACCGTCACCGGAACCGGCTGCCGGCTCCGGCCAGATCGAGGAGGTTCGTCCACTTGACCAGCAATGAGCAGCCGGAAACCGAATACCACGATGTCGGGGAGTTCGTGCACAACTACCTGACCGGGCTGTATCAGCGGCAGGTCACCGACATCAACGACACCGTGTGGTGCCCGGAATGGTGGCGGCACAAGGAGGCGGTGGCGCGGCTGGAAGCGGTGTGGCGGGCGTTCGAGTTCTACCGGCAGGATCCGACCACCGGGATGAGCATCTGGTTGCTCAACCATGCCGATAAGCACATGGCGGTGCTATTCGACCCGAAGGGCCCGTTCAAGTACTGCAGTGTGCGGCACGGGCACAAGGAGATGCTCACCAGGCTGCCGGTCGCCACGTATCCGGAGGGCTTGTTCAGCAACCCGGAAGAGTACAGCCGCACCACCTGAGCCGTCGGCACCCGACGCCGTGGCGAACACGACGCGGCGCCCGCCGAATTCGACGGGCGCCGGGTGAATCGTGTGGTCAGCGCGTGCGTTCGAGTCCGCGGGTGCGCTCCTGGTCTTTGCCGGTGAGGATTTCCAGACCGGGTTCCGGGCGGGTGCGGATGGCCTCGATGGGTGGCTTGGCCTGGCCGATCTCCATGAACATGCGCACCGCGGCGATCTCGGGTGCGATACCGATCTTGGCCAGATGGGCGGCCAGCGCGGCGCGACGTTCCGGCGAGTCGTATCGGATGGCGGCCTTGGCCGCGGCCGCGGCGACGGACCCGCCGGTGGGTGCGGGGACCGAGGGGCGATCCTTGTGCAGTGATACGCCCCGGTAGGGCATGCTCTCGCGCTCGACGGTCGCGGTGGCCTGCTGCGCCAGCCCCATCACTTTCTCCTGGCCGAGCGTCTTCTCCGGCGCGGGCCGGGAAATCATCTGGGCCAGTTCGATATTGCGCGGATCCTTGGACTTGGATTCGCGGGCCTCACGGATCTGCGCTTCGCGGGCTTCCTTGATCTTGGCCTCGGTGAGCTTGGCTCTGGCCTCGGCTTCCTTCTGACCACGTTCCCGGGTTTTCAGCGCGACCAGGGTCGCGATCTGCAACATGGTCTTCATCATGGCCGCGGTTTCCCGGCCGATATCGTCCAGTTCCTCGGACATGGCTGCTCCCGATGCTGCGGTGATCCCTATGGATGATTGTGGTGCTTCGTCATGAACGCCGCTTCATATGTCATCGACTTCTTACGTCATCGATACAACCGCCATGCGACACGGTGGCCGCTCGGCGGTCCTGGCCCGCCTGCGCGAACACCGGGAGCCGCGCAGCCGACTTCGCTACGCGCACTCCGTATTACGAGATTACCCGAGAACACCTGGCCCAGTCGTACGAGCGGACCGCTCATCAGCATATATCGCACATTTCCGGCATGGAACCGAACTCGCCGGATGATCTTCGGTGCGAGGTCGGCGGAGCCGGATGATGACGGCGGAGCCGGTCCGCCGCCTACAGCTCGGGCCCGGAACGCAGTGCCGTTCCGGGCCCGATCCGACGGTCGGGAATTCAGTCGATGCGGACCGAATTCAGCGTCACCGGCAGGTTCGGCTTGCCGTCGCCGGGGCCGTTGGACTCGTCCTGGCCGGCCTGGGCGATCTTGTCCAGGGTGGCCAGGCCGGTCTCGTCGACGGTGCCGAAGATGGTGTAGTTCGGCGGCAGCTGGGAATCGCCGTAGACCAGGAAGAACTGGCTGCCGTTGGTGCCGGGGCCGGCATTGGCCATGGCGATGACGCCGCGCTTGTAGGCGATGGGCTCCTGCAGGGCAGGGTCATCGGGGGCGAACTGATCGGTGGGGTACTCGTTGTCGAACTGGTAGCCAGGTCCGCCCATACCGGTGCCGGTGGGATCGCCGCACTGCAGGACCTCGAGGCCGGGACCCTGGGTGAGCCGGTGGCAGTTGGTGCCGTCGAAGAAGCCCTGACCGGCGAGGCTGGCGAAACTGTTCACCGTGCACGGCGATTCGGCGTTGTTGAGCGTCAGGCCGATCGGGCCCTGGCTGGTCTCCATGCTGATGCTCAGCGTCGCGTTGTCGCCGGTGGTCTGGATGCCCTCGGTGCGCGGTTTCTGCGCGGGCTTGTCGGCGGGCTTGGGGCTGTCGGGGTAGGCGCAGCTGACGGTGGCGGGCTTGGCCTGGGCCGGCGGCGGAGGCGCGGCGATCGGGGTGCTCGACAGCGAGGCGTCCGGGGTCTCGGCCGCGGTGTTGTCGTTGTCCTCACCGCGGGTCAGGAAGTACACGCCGGTCACCGCCGCGACCGCGACGACGACGCCGAGGGCCGACATGGCGATGGTGAGTTGCTTGCGCTTGCGCGCCCGCGCGGCCCGGTTGGCCAGCTGGCGCTCCAGCTTGCGTTTCGCTGCCGCTCGACGCTGTTCGTTGCTCGGCACTACCACGTTCCTCCCGTGCGGCGGCCGGACCCGGGGGCCCGGCCGTGCGCTGTTCTCTCACTACGAAAGTGTCATGTTCGGCTAAGAGTGTGCCATCTCTTCCTGAGACCGCCCGGCACCCGCCGCGACCCGCGCGGACAAACCGGTTGGACTCGAGGCCCGGTAGTGAGGGAAACTGGACCATCGTGACCAAGACCAGCAGCTTCTCCGCCCCGAAGGGGGTACCGGACTACGTGCCCCCCGGCTCGGCCGAGTTCGTCGCGGTGCGCGACGGCCTGATCCGCGCCGCCCGACTCGCCGGGTACGGGCATATCGAGCTGCCGGTCTTCGAGGACACCGAGTTGTTCGCCCGCGGTGTCGGCGAGTCCACCGATGTGGTGAGCAAGGAGATGTTCACCTTCTCCGACCGCAGCGACCGCAGCGTCACGCTGCGCCCGGAGGGCACCGCCGGAGTGATGCGCGCGGTCATCGAACACGGACTCGACCGCGCACAGCTGCCGGTCAAGCTGTGCTATTCCGGCCCGTTCTTCCGCTACGAGCGTCCGCAGGCCGGGCGCTACCGTCAGCTGCAGCAGGTGGGCATCGAGGCCATCGGCGTCGATGATCCCGCCCTGGACGCCGAGGTCATCGCCGTGGCCGACGCCGGTTTCCGCGGCCTCGGCCTCGACGGCTTCCGCCTCGAGGTCACCTCACTCGGCGATGAGACCTGCCGTCCGCAGTACCGCGAGCTGCTGCAGGAGTTCCTGCTCGGGCTGCCGCTGGACGAGGAGACCCGCCGCCGCGCCCAGCTCAACCCGCTGCGCGTGCTCGACGACAAGCGCCCGCAGGTGCGCGAGATGACGGCCAACGCGCCGCTGATGATCGATCACCTGTCGGAATCGGCGAAAACGCACTTCGAGCAGGTGCTCGGCCACCTCGACGCGCTGGGGGTGCCGTATGTGGTGAACCCGCGGATGGTGCGCGGGCTCGACTACTACACCAAGACCACCTTCGAGTTCGTCCACGACGGTCTCGGCGCGCAGTCCGGGATCGGCGGCGGCGGCCGCTACGACGGCCTGATGGCGCAGCTGGGCGGGCAGGCGCTGTCGGGGATCGGTTTCGGTCTCGGCGTCGACCGCACCGTGCTCGCGCTGGCCGCCGAGGGCAAGTCGGCGGGCGATCCGGCGCGCTGCGAGGTCTTCGGCGTGCCGCTGGGCGAGGCCGCCACCCAGCGGATGGTGGTGCTGGCCGCACAGCTGCGCGCCGCCGGGGTGCGGGTCGACCTGGCCTACGGCGGACGCGGGGTGAAGGGCGCGATGAAGGCCGCCGATCGCTCCGGTGCGAAGTTCACCCTGGTGCTCGGCGACCGCGATCTGGCCGAACACACCATCGGCCTGAAGAACATGGCCACCGGCGACCAGCGGCAGATCCCGCTCGGCGAGGTGGTCGGCGCTGTTACCGCCGCGCTGCATCGCGCGGAGTAGTACGGTGCCCGCGACATTTCCCGCCGTGAGGACGACTGCGCGACCGTGACCGAACCAACTCCCGCACCGGGCGAATCCGATCCGCCGATCGGGCTCGACCTGGTCGCTCCCGAGGTGTACGCGCCGATGCTGCGGCGCCTGGCCCTGGCCGCCATCGGCGTCGGCATCGGCGCCGCGCTGCTGGCGGCGGTATGGCTGAGCTGGCCGATCGCGGTCCTCATCGGGCTCGTGGTCGGCGCGCCGACCGTCGGTTACGCGCTGGCGCTGCGGCGTCGGCGGATGTGGTTGCGCGGGACCACGATTCACGCGCGCAGGCTCTTCGGTGAGCGCCGGATCCCGCTCGCCGAGGCGACCGGGGTGGAGATCCTGGTGTATCCGGGCCGGTTGAGCCGGATCGTGCTGCGGGTTACGGCCGGGCCGGACACCCAGATCATCCCGCTGGCCATGTACACCGACGCGGGCAGCGGTCGCGAACTGCATCTGCTCGGCCTGCGCAAACTGGCCGACGCGCTGGCCGCCAGCCATCTGGCGACCGCGGTGGCGGTCTCGGACATGCTGGTGCACCAGCTGCGGGCCGAGGCGCGCGATGCCGGGTTGGGGGAGCGTCCGCTCTATCGTGCGGTCGCCCTCGCCCGCGCCAAGGACTACGTCTCCCCGGTGGTGCTGACCGATAGTGAAGTGGCCGAACTGAGCTGAGGTGTCTGATACCTCACGGTCGGCCGATTCCGGCTGTGCGGCTGGCTAGGGTGGAAAACGCCAGATCATCCGGCCGACCGCTGAGGAGTCGCTGTGAGTGCTGCCGCCCGACCCGCGCCCGTGACCGTCGCCGTGACCGGCGGGGCCGGCCAGATCGCCTACGGATTGCTCTTCCGGATCGCCTCCGGCGCCATGCTCGGCCCCGGCACCCCGATCCGGCTGCGCC
Organism: Nocardia cyriacigeorgica; assembly: GCF_005863245.1. Taxonomy (GTDB): domain Bacteria; phylum Actinomycetota; class Actinomycetes; order Mycobacteriales; family Mycobacteriaceae; genus Nocardia; species Nocardia cyriacigeorgica_C. The sequence continues at coordinate 621,134 of NZ_VBUT01000003.1, forward strand.
TGCTCGAGATTCCGGCCGCGGTGGCTTCGCTGGAAGGTGTCGCGATGGAACTCGAGGACGGCGCGTTCCCGCTGCTCGAGTCGGTCGATATCAGTGACGATCCGTGGGAGGGATTCGACGGCGCGAATATCGCGCTGCTGGTCGGCGCGCGGCCGCGCACCGCGGGGATGGAGCGCTCGGACCTGCTGGCCGCCAACGGGCCGATCTTCACCGATCAGGGCGCCGCGATCAACGCCAGCGCGGCCGACGACGTCAAGGTGCTGGTGGTGGGCAACCCGGCCAACACCAACGCCTATATCGCCATGTCCAACGCCCCCGATGTGCCTGCCGAGCGGTTCACCGCGATGACCAGGCTCGATCACAACCGGGCCATCGCCCAGCTGGCCAAGAAGACCGGCGCTGCGGCCGCCGAGATCGAGCGGGTCGCGATCTGGGGCAACCACTCGGCGACCCAGTACCCGGACCTCACCCACGCCACCGTCGCCGGCCGCCCGGCGCTCGAGGTGGTGGACGCCGACTGGGTGCGCAATGACTTCCTGCCCACCGTGCAACAGCGCGGCACCGCGATCATCCAGGCCCGCGGCGCCTCCTCGGCCGCCAGCGCCGCAAGCGCCGCGATCGACCACATCCGCGATTGGGCGCTCGGCAGCGCGGGTGACTGGGTGTCGATGGCGGTGCCGTCCGACGGCTCCTACGGCGTGCCCGAGGGGCTGATCAGCTCGTTCCCGGTGACCTGCGCTGGCGGCGGATACACCATCGTGCCGGATCTGGAGATCGACGATTTCTCCCGCGCCCGGATCGACGCCTCGGTCGCCGAACTCGAGGCCGAGCGCAGCGCGGTGATCGACCTGGGATTCGCCAAACCGGCCTGAGTGACGTGTCAGCCGACCGTCCAGGTTTCGGTACCGGTCAGCAGCTCTTGCAGCTCGGCGCGCCGGCCCTGCTTTGCCGCCGCGGTCTGGGCGCGCACCGCGTCGTCGTAGGTGGGGCGGACGACATCGCGGAAGACGCCGGTGACGACATGCTCGAGCCCTTGATCCGACAGCCGTGACAGGGCGTAGGCGTATTCGGGTGCGTCGGCGTGCGCATCGTGCACGATGATCTCGCCCTCGGCGACATCCGCGGTGCGCGCCACCGCGAGACCGAAACCGTCACGCACCACCGCGTATTCGCCGTCAGCGCCGAACACGATCGGCTGCCCGTGCCGCAGCGGTATCAGCCGGGACTCGCTGTCGCCGCGGCGCAGCACATCGAAGGACCCGTCATTGAAGATCGGGCAATCCTGCAGAATCTCCACGAACGAGGCACCCCGGTGCGCGGTCGCCGCGCGCAGCACCTCGGTGAGCCCGGCGCGATCGGAATCCAGCGCGCGTGCGGCGAAGGTGGCTTCGGCGCCCAGCGCCACCGACAGCGTGTTGAACGGATGATCCACCGAACCCATCGGCGTCGACTTGGTGACCTTGCCCGGCTCGGAGGTAGGGGAGTACTGACCCTTGGTCAGGCCGTAGATGCGGTTGTTGAACAGCAGGATCGTCAGGTTGACGTTGCGGCGCAGCGCGTGGATCAGATGGTTGCCGCCGATCGAGAGTGCGTCGCCGTCACCGGTCACCACCCACACTGACAGATCCGGCCTGGTCACCGCGAGACCGGTGGCCAGGGCGGGCGCTCGGCCGTGGATCGAATGGATGCCGTAGGCGTCGAGGTAGTACGGGAAACGGCTCGAACAGCCGATCCCGGAGACGAACATCAGGTTCTCCTTGCGCACCCCGAGTTCGGCGAGGAAGCCACGCACGGTCGCCAGGATGACGTAGTCGCCGCATCCGGGACACCAGCGCACTTCCTGGTCGGAGGCGAAATCCTTGGCCTTGTGCGGGCTGTCGGAGCGCGGCACCGCCGCCGTGCCCGACGCGTCCGGCATACCCAGAAAGGCGCCGGCACCGGTGAGGTCGATGATGGTCATGAGCGGCCCCCGGGGCTGCGATAGGTGGCCCGCGCCCTGGCGGCGAAGGCCTTGTCCTGTTCCATGTCGTCGAGTGATCCGTCGAGCGCGGCGTCGATGACGCCGACGAGTTCCTGAGCGGAGAAGGCGGTGCCCGCGATCTTGGTCCACGGCCGGACATTCACCAGGTAGCGGGACCGCAGCAGCGTCGCGAGCTGCCCGCTGTTCATTTCTGGGGCGACCACGGTGCGGTAGCCGCGCAGCAGCTCACCCAGGTTCGGCGGGAGCGGGTTGAGGTGGCGCAGATGCACATGGGCCACCGGGACGCCGCGTCGGCGCGCGCGCCGGCAGGCCTCGCCGATCGGGCCGAAGGAGCTGCCCCAGCCCACCAGCAGCAGTTCCGCGCGTCCATCCGGGTCGTCGACCACGGCGTCCGGGACGCCGATCGCGTCGATTTTGGCCTGGCGCAACCGCACCATGAGTTCGTGGTTGGCCGGATCGTAGGAGATCTCGCCGCTGCCATCGGACTTCTCCAGACCGCCGATGCGGTGGGCCAGCCCGGCTGTACCGGGCACTGCGAGCGGGCGGGCCAGCGTCTCCGGATCGCGGGCGTAGGGCTGGAAGGGGCCGTCTCCGGGCGCCTCGGTTTCGAAGCCGGGGTCGATCGGCGCCAGCTCGTCCACCCGCGGAATCGCCCACGGCTCCGAACCATTCGCGATCGCGCCATCCGACAGCAGCAGCACCGGCGTGCGATAGGTCAGCGCGATCCTGGCCGCCTCGACCGCGGTGTCGAAGCAATCCGCCGGCGAGCGCGGTGCCAGCACCGCGACCGGTGATTCACCGTTGCGCCCGTACAGGGCCTGGAGCAGATCGGCCTGCTCGGTCTTGGTCGGCAGCCCGGTGGACGGGCCGCCGCGCTGGACATCGATGATCACCAGTGGCAGCTCGGTCATCACGGCCAGGCCGATCGTCTCGCTCTTCAGCGCCAGCCCGGGCCCCGAAGTGCTGGTGACACCGAGCGCCCCGCCGAGTGCGGCGCCCAATGCCGCGCCGATGCCCGCGATCTCGTCCTCGGCCTGGAAGGTGGTGACGTCGAAGTCCTTGTGCCTGCTCAATTCGTGCAGGATGTCGGAGGCCGGGGTGATGGGATACGAGCCGAGGAAAACCGGCAGACCCGCCAGCTGCCCCGCGGTGATCAACCCGTAGGCCAGCGCGGTGTTGCCGGTGATCTGGCGATAGGTACCCGGCGGCAGGGCCGCGCGCGCGACGGTGTAGGTGGTCGCGAAACTCTCGGTGGTCTCGCCGTAATTCCAGCCGGCGTGGAAGGCCAGGATGTTGGCCTCGGCGATGGCGGGGGAGTCGGCGAACTTCTCCCGCATGAATCGTTCGGTGCCGCCGAGCTCGCGCCCGTACATCCACGACAGCAGACCGAGCGCGAACATATTCTTCGCCCGCTGGGCGGCCTTCTTACCGACGTCGGCGGATTCGGTGGCGGCCAGCGTCAGCGAACTCATCGGCACCGGATGCACCACCACATCGGCCAGGGTGCCGTCGGTGCGCGGATCGCTGGTGTAGCCGACGCGGGCCAGGTTGCGGGCGGTGAATTCGTCGGTATCGAGGATGACGGTGCCACCGCGCGGCAAGTCGCCGAGATTGGCCTTCAAAGCGGCCGGATTCATCGCCACCAGCACGTCGGGCTGATCGCCCGCGGTCAGGATGTCGTGGTCGGCGATCTGGATCTGGAACGACGACACCCCGGGCAGCGTGCCCTGGGGTGCGCGGATCTCGGCGGGAAAGCTGGGCTGGGTGGCGAGGTCGTTGCCGAAGGCGGCCGCCTCATGGGTGAAGCGATCGCCGGTCAGCTGCATGCCGTCGCCGGAATCGCCCGCGAAGCGGATCACCACCCGATCCACCGGGGTGGCGGCCCGCAGTGTCGAGCCGGGAACGGCTGCCCGGCTCGCGATGTCGTGGTGGTCGACCATGTGCCTGCTTCACTTCCTGTCGAAGAGAGCTGCCCCTGGCCAACCTACTCCGCTCGGCGGGTGGGCTGCCGGGAAAGCGGGCGATCCTGGGCGCGTCGCCGCACGTCAGCGTGGCGGAGCGGACCGGTCAGGCGAACAGGGCCAATTGCGGATCGGCGGTCACCGGAGCCGGTTCGACCGTCTCATCGGGCTCACGGGTCTCCCGGGTGAGCCGGTGCCGCTCCAGCAGCGGGTCGATGCGGCCACGCAGCCAGCGCGAATACTCGGGCGTGACGTAGGCGCCGCGGCCGTAGAGCTGTCGGTAGCGGCGCAGCAGCGCCGGATGGGTCTCGGCCAGCCAGCCGAGGAACCAGCCGCGGGTGCTGCCGCGCAGATGCATGGGGAAGGCGATGACACTGCGTGCGCCCGCCTCGGCGATGGCGGCGAACAGCTCATCGAGATGAGCACTGCTGTCGGTGAGGTAGGGGATCACCGGCGCCACCATCACGTCCACCTCGAAGCCGGCGTCGGCGAGTGCGCGCACCAGCTCCAGCCGGGCCTTGGGCGACGGAGTGCCCGGCTCGACGCTGCGATGCAGTTCCGGATCGAGCATCGCCAGCGATACCCCGATATGCACCGGGACCTGCTGCGCGGCCAGGGTGAGCAGCGGCAGGTCGCGGCGCAGGAGCGTGCCCTTGGTGAGGATGGAGAAGGGGGTACCGGAGTCGGTGAGGGCCCGGATGATGCCGGGCATCAGCCGGTATCGGCCCTCGGCGCGTTGATAGGGATCGGTATTGGTGCCCAGGGCGACGGTTTCGCGATGCCAGCTGCGGCGCGCGAGTTCGCGCCGCAGCACCGCGGCGATATTGGTCTTGACGACGATCTGGTTGTCGAAATCGGATCCGGCGTCCAGGTCCAGGTATTCGTGGGTGCCGCGGGCGAAGCAGTACCGGCAGGCGTGCGAACACCCGCGCATCGGGTTGATCGTCCACCGGAACGGCAGGCCCGACTCCTCGGGCATCTTGTTCAGCGCGCTCTTACAGAGCACTTCGTGGAAGGTGATGCCGTCGAATTCGGGGGTCTGTACAGTTCGGACGAAGCCTGCCCGGTCCAGGCCGGGCAGCGCGCCGTCGTCGGCGTCCAGGGTCTGGCTTTGCCACCGCACCCCGCTAGTCGAACATGCGTTCTAACCGCTGTCAAGCAATCCGGCGCGATTGCGACGGCGTGGTGGCGGCCGGATCGGCGAAGAACGCCACCAGGTCGCGCACTGTCTCCTGTAGCGGCCGCGGCTGGTAGCCGAGTTCGCGAGTTGCCTTGCCGTGGTCGACCATTGGGGCCGATACCAGGGCCCCGATGGCGGCCTTGGACACGATATCGGTGCCGAACCGCTTGCCGATCGGCTCGAGCACCGGCATCAGCCCGGTGATCACCTTGGGCGAGATGACGAAGCGCGGGCCCTTCTTGCCGTTGATCGTGGCCGCGGTGCGGCAGACGTCGAGCATCGAGGTCATTTCGCCGCCGAGCAGGTAATTCTCACCGGTGCGGCCCTTTTCGCCGGCCAGGATCAGGCCTTCGGCCACATCGCGGACATCGACCAGGTCGAATCCGCCGCCGATCATCGCGGGCACCCGGCCGAGTGCGGCGTCGCGCAGGGTGCGGTTGATCCGCGACAGCGGGGTGCTCAGATCGCGCGGGCCGTACACGCCGGTCGGATTGCACAGCACCGCGTCCAGTCCCTGGTCGATGACGGCGCGCAACTCGATCTCGCCCTGCCACTTGGAACGGTCGTAGACCGGCAGTGACGGATCGGTCGAGCGGACCGAGGTCTCGTCGATGCTGCCGCCGCAGGTGTACTGGTCGAAGGCGTGGATGGAGCTGGCGTGCACCATCCGGCGCACCCCGGTGGCCAGGGCGGCCTCGGCCACCACGCGCACACCCTCGGTGTTCACCCGCCAGGCCAGGTCGTTCTTCTCGGCGAGGGTGATCACCGCGACGAGGTGGTAGACGATCTCGGCGCCCGCCAGGGCCGACCGCATGGATGCGGGGTCGAGGACGTCGGCGGAGACCCAGGTGACGCCCGCTGGGCCGGGCTGTTGCGGCACGACCCGGTCGATCGCCGTGATCTCGTGTCCGCGATCGGCGAGCAGGGGGAGCAAGTTCGTGCCAAGGTACCCGGCTGCGCCGGTCACTGCGACCTTCATGGGACAGAGAATATAGAACTTGTTCTAAATTGCAACACGTTCCAATTTTGCCGCGCGCGTGTGAGAGGGGTCGAGCGATGTCGGCGTCGTCGGCTATATTGGGCCGCAACCGAAGCGGCCGTGCTGTCGGGTGAACTTGCGCTGTAGGGGCAGACGAGCGGACGTTCGAGCAACGCGATGTTGACGACACTGATGTTGATGAGGATTGGGGGGCAGCTCCATGAGTGATGTCTCGGTAGAAACCGAAGGGCTCCGCGCGTTCGGTGCCACGAATGCGGCGATCGCGGGCGATATCGCCGGGGCGGGGAATATGGACGTGGTCGCCAGCGTCTCGGCGATGACTCCGGTATTCGGGTTGATCGGCGCCGACTATCTGATGTCGTTCGCGGCCGCGCAGGTCTTGCAGGCGCGCGATATCCAGGATCTGTCCGATAAGTACGCCAAGTTGTCGCAGGCGGCGTTCAGTTCGGCGACCAATTACGACGTCACCGATCTCGGCAATGCCGGCGATCTCGGCAAGGCCGCCGGAGAGATCGGCGGTGTCCTGTGAAACCACTGGATGCCTCGGGCGCGTCCGGCGTGATCGCGCCGGAAGCCGATCGGTCGATGCTCGAGCAGGCTCGCGATCAGGTCGCCGCTGCCGCGCAGCAAGCCCCGGCGGTGCCGTCGGACCAGCAGGCGATCCTCGACCTGCCGATGCCGCAGCTGCCCGCCGACCTCCCGCCGATCGAACCGCCGGAATTCGTTCTCGCGCAGAAGATCACCGATGAGGGGCCGGGCGTCGGTGCCGCACCGGTCGGCATGCCGGGCATGTCCGGTCTCGGTGCGCCCGTCTCCACGCCAGAGGACGTCCTCAGCGGTCTGCCGCCGGAGGCATCGGCCCTGATCGGCGATGCCGAAGCGGTGATCAACCACGCCGCGGCGCCGGTCCTCGACGCCGCCCAGGGCGTGCTCGGTCAAGCCGGCGGTGCGGTGAGCAGTGTGCTCGGCGGATCCTCCGCCGCGAGTGCCGCCTCGGCCGCGGGTGCGTCCGCGACGCCGGCGGCCGCGGCGCTTCCGGCCCTGCCCGCCGACCCGGTCGGCGCCTTGATGAGCGGTATCGCGCTGCCCGCCCTGCCCGGCATCGACATGCTGTTCAAGCCGATCCTCGATCTGCTCGGCAGCTTCGGCACCGGTGTCATGGGGGCCTTCGACCCCACCGCCATCCTCAGCCAGTCCTCCAAGGTCATCGAGATGGCGATGCAGGTCGGCAAGGGCAGCCTCGGGGCCGTCGAGCAGGTCTGGCAGAGCCAGGCCGCCACCGCCGCACAAGACGCGGGTCAGAAGGCCAACAGCGAGGGTCTGGAGACCAGCCAGCGCGGAATCGATATCTCCGAGCTCACCCAGCGCGCGGCCGCGGTGGTGCAGCAGGGCAACGCCCAGCTCACCACGATCGCCACCTCGTTCGCCAGCCAGGCCGTCGCGCTCGCGCCGGTGATCATGACCCCGCCCGCCCAGGCCACCCTGATGGCGACCGCCACCGAGCACCTCGGCCAGGCCGTCAGCGTCGTCAACGCCACCCGAGGCGATCTGGCGGGCAAGACCGCCGAGCTCAACGGGCTGGTGAGCCAGCTGGTCGGGCAGAACGGCCCGGCGCCCCAGGAGATCGCGCAGGCGGTCATGCAGAACGTCGGCGAACCGCTCATGGCGCAGGCCGAGGAGGTCGCCACCACCGCGGCCGGATTCGATTCCGGCACCAGCGGCACCAATGGCCTGTCCACCAGCGCGGCGAGCTACGGCAGCGGTGGTTCGGCCGGCAGCGGCGGCGGCGCCGGAGCGTTCGGCACGGGCGGTTTCGGTCGTGGCGGCAGCGGCGGCGGGGCAGGTCGTGGCGGTAGCGGCGGCGTGGCCGGAATCCCTTCTCTGCCCGGCACTTCCGGCGCACCCGGCGGCGTCGCGCTGCCCGGTGGTATGCGCGCGCCCGTCGCCGGCATGCCGATGGGCGCGGGCCTCGGCACCACGCCTGCTTCGAGTTCCGGATTCATGGGCGGCCCCGGTGCGGCCGGTGCCGCGGGGCAGCGCAACAACAACGAGGACGAGCACTCGCGCAACGTCGACCCGTACCGCAGCCGCACCGGCAACGACGACCTCACCGGCCCGCTGGGCGAATCCACCCCCGAGGTCATCGGCGCCACCAGCACCGACGAGGGCGACGGGTCCGACTACTACCAGGACCAGTTCTAGACAGGGTCCGATCGCTGGGCACATGACAGCGGCCTCGCACCGAAACCGGTGCGAGGCCGCTGTTTTCGGACAGCTACGCGCGCAGCGGACGAGCCGAGCGGTGGTTCAGCGGGCAGCCGGATTGTCCAGATCGCGGGCGGAATAGGTATCGCAAGCCTGCATCCGGCCGCTCTGGTAGCCGGCGAGGAACCATTTCTGCCGCTGCTCCGACGATCCGTGCGTCCACGCCTCCGGGTTGACCCGTCCTTGCGCGGCCCGCTGGATCCGGTCGTCACCCACCGCCGACGCCGCCGACAACGCGTCCGCGATATCGGTGTCGGAGAGCTTCTGTAGGAACGGCCGTCCATCACCGCCGGGGGCGGGCATCTTGTCGGCGAAGTGCGCCCAGATCCCCGCGTAGCAATCGGCCTGCAACTCGGTGCGCACCGCGCCGGATTCCGGGCCGCGCGGATCGCGCTGGGCGCGGCCGATATCACCGAGCAAGGTCTGGATGTGGTGGCCGAATTCGTGCGCGACCACGTACTCCTGGGCCAGCGGACCGCCACTGGAACCGAACCGGTCGACGAGTTCCTGGAAGAAGCTGACATCGAAGTAGGCGGTCTGGTCGGCCGGACAGTAGAAGGGGCCGACCGCGCTGGTGGCATTGCCGCAGCCGGTGGACACCGAGCCCGAGAACAAGACCAGCTCTGGTTCCACATACTCGACACCCGCCTGTTTCGGCAGCTCGGCGGCCCAGACCGCGTCCAGGCTCTGCGCGGTGAGCACCACCCGGCAGTCCACGTACCGGTTGGCGTCCGCGGCGGTGCGGCAGTGCTCGGGCGTGCCCGCGGTGGGCTGGGACTGCACATCCTGGGCGCCGGTGAACTGGCCGAGCACCGATCCGGGATCGCCGCCGAGCAGCAGGGTCAGCACCAGCACGATCAGTCCGCCGGCGCCGCCGCCGAGGGCCAACTTGCCGCCCATGCCCGGCCCGCCGCCGGAAGAGGCTCGATTCGGGTCGATCTGCATACCCTCGTTGAAGGTCATGAGAAATCCCTATCTGTGACGTGTCCGCTACAGCTTCGCACGCATGGACCCGATATCGGTTTCCGCTCGGCGAATGTGTCTCACTACGATGGCTTGCACCGGGAGGGCGTTCCGGTGTCACATTCGTCGAAAGGAACATCGTGCTGCGCACCCACTTGGCTGGTTCGCTGCGAAGCGAGCACGCCGGTCAGACCGTCACCCTGAGCGGCTGGGTGGCCCGGCGGCGTGACCACGGTGGCGTGATCTTCATCGATCTGCGCGACGCCTCCGGAGTGGCGCAGGTGGTGTTCCGTGAGGGTGAGGCCGCCGAGCAGGCGCACCGCCTGCGCGCGGAGTACTGCGTCAAGATCGTCGGCGTGGTCGAACAGCGTCCCGAGGGCAACGAGAACCCCGACCTGCCGACCGGCGCGATCGAGGTCAACGTCAGCGAGCTCGAGGTGCTCAACGAGAGCGCGCCGCTGCCGTTCCAGCTCGATGAGCAGCCCGGTGAAGAGGCCCGCCTGACCCACCGCTACCTGGACCTGCGCCGGGAGGGCCCGGCCCACGCCATCCGGCTGCGGTCCAAGGTCAACGCCGCCGCCCGCCGGGTGCTGGCCCGCCACGAGTTCGTCGAGGTGGAGACGCCGACCCTGACCCGCTCGACCCCCGAGGGCGCCCGCGACTTCCTGGTCCCCGCGCGGTTGCAGCCCGGCAACTTCTACGCGCTGCCGCAGAGCCCGCAGCTGTTCAAGCAGTTGCTGATGGTCGGTGGTATCGAGCGCTATTACCAGATCGCGCGCTGCTACCGGGACGAGGACTTCCGCGCCGACCGTCAGCCGGAGTTCACCCAGCTCGACATCGAGATGAGCTTCGTTCGCCAGGAGGACGTCATCCTGCTGGCCGAGGAGATCCTGGTGGCGCTGTGGGAACTCATCGGCTACGAGATCCCCACCCCGATCCCGCACATGACCTACCACGAGGCGATGCGCCGCTTCGGCACCGACAAGCCGGACCTGCGCTTCGGGGTGGAGATCACCGAGTGCACGGAGTTCTTCAAGGACACTCCGTTCCGGGTGTTCCAGGCTCCGTACGTGGGCGCGGTGGTGATGCCGGGTGGTGCGAGCCAGCCGCGCCGTCAGCTCGATGCCTGGCAGGAATGGGCCAAGCAGCGCGGCGCCAAGGGCCTTGCCTACGTGCTGATCGACGAGGACGGGGTGCTCGGCGGCCCGGTCGCCAAGAACCTCAGCGAGACCGAACGCGCCACCCTCGCCGACCATGTCGGCGCCAAGCCCGGTGACTGCGTGTTCTTCGCCGCGGGTGCGCCCAAGGCGCAGCGCGCGCTGCTCGGTGCCGCGCGTGGCGAGATCGCGCGCAAGGTCGGCCTGATCGACGAGGACGCGTGGGCGTTCGTGTGGATCGTGGACGCGCCGCTGTTCGAGCCCGCCGCCGAGGCGACCGCGAGCGGCGATGTCGCGCTGGGCTATTCGGCCTGGACCGCGGTGCATCACGCGTTCACCTCGCCGAAGCCGGAGTCGATGGACACCTTCGACACCGATCCGGGTTCCGCGCTGGCCTACGCCTACGACATCGTCTGCAACGGCAACGAGATCGGCGGCGGCAGCATCCGTATCCATCGTCGTGACGTGCAGGAGCGCGTGTTCGAGGTGATGGGTATCAGTCATGACGAGGCGCAGGAGAAGTTCGGATTCCTGTTGGACGCCTTCGCTTTCGGTGCCCCGCCGCACGGCGGTATCGCCTTCGGCTGGGACCGGATCACCGCGCTGCTGGCGGGCATGGATTCCATCCGCGAGGTGATCGCCTTCCCGAAGACCGGTGGCGGCGTCGACCCGCTGACCGACGCGCCCGCGCCTATCACCGCGCAGCAGCGTAAGGAAGCCGGCCTGGACGCCAAGCCGGAAATCAAGGGTGTGACCGAGGTTTCGGCCGATGGCGCGCCCGTCGAGTCCGAAACTGCCAAGCGGTAGCGACTTACGTCTCGATGGCCGGCCCCGCACAGGGCCGGCCATCGGCGTTTCCGGGGCTGCTCAGATGGCCGAGACGTGTCCACCGGTCATGGTGCGGTAGGCGTAGGTGACGGCGATGGTCGCCACCGGCCCGGCGACCAGCAGACCGAAACCGCAGGCCAGCAGGCCGAGCAGTGCGACGACCAGGACCGTGAGCATCAGCAGGATCACCGGCCAGATATTGGTGATCACCAGCTTGACGCTCGAGGTGATGGCCTCGATCGGCCCCTGGTTCTGATCGATCACGTAATGCAGCGAGAACATGCACCCCATTCCCACCGCGATACCCGGTAGCAGGCACAGTGCCGAGGCAAGCGTGGTGGCCAGGAACGCCAGCCCGGCGGTCAATAGCACGTTGCCCGCGTTGCCGAGATGGAAATAGGAGCCGAAAGTCGCTGGATAGCCGTTGGTTTCATAGAGCGCGCCGCGCACCATCGCCGCTTGCAACAGCCACAGCCCCACCATGACCGCGAGGAAGATGAACAGCACCGTCAGCACCGAGCGTGGTGCGAGCAGCTGCACGACCACCACGAACAGCAGATAGATCACCAGGCCGAGCGCGCTCACCGCCAGCCAGGGACCAGGATTTCGCCGGAATTTCTCCCAGCCGTAACTGAGTGCGTGCCCCACGTCGAGCGGGGCGGGCACGCCGGTGCCGGTCTGATGCAGATACCCGTAGGTCGGTGCCTGCGGGTCGGGTCCGGTGCCCGGCGGGCCGTAGGTCGGCTGCGCGGGCGACTGATCCAGCGGCGGCGGTGGTTCGACCGGTTCGTTGCCGTACTGGGCCGCGCCCGGGCCCTCGAACTGCGGGTATCCTGCGGCGCCCGGCATTTCGTGGCGGCCGTGGCCGGACGGGTAGGGCGTGGACGGGTCGCCGCCGGGGACCTGCCCGGTGCCGCCGCCCGGCGCGGGCTTGTCGCCGGACGGTTGCGGCGTGGCGGATGGTGTGTCGGTCACGGTGGTCGACCTTTCGGGTCAGCTGGTTTGCGGTGTGGCGCACGGTAGTTGACGACCAGGAAACAGCACGGCTGCCATCGTCTCAAGTGATCGTCGCCCACTACCAGAGCGGCGCGCGGACACGCCGAGCGACACGGAAAGGTTGCTCAACCGCTCGCTAGAAGTGACCCGATGCGAGTACTTTGATCAGTGATGACCGCACTATTGGCCGAACGCGCCACCGAAGTCGTGTCCGCAGCACAACAGTTGCTCACAAAGCGCATGGGTGCTCCGGTGAAGCTGAGCGATCCGATCGAACTCAGCGGTAGTGGTAGGACGACGGTCCTACGTGTACGGGTAGCCGAGAACGCTTTCTCGCTACCGCGCACCCTGATCCTCAAGCAGGTGCGCGGCGCCGCGCCGGTGCCACGCAACGTGAGCATCACACCCGGTGTCGCCAGCATCGACTCCGCGTTCCTGCGCGAAGCCGTGTCCTACCAGTTCACCACCGCACTCAGCCGCGAACAGCGTCCCGGCGCCTACCTCATCGCGCACAGCTTGCCCGACCGGTTGCTCGTGCTCAGCGACCTGGGGGAGAACACCTCGCTCACCACCGTGCTGCGCTCGGGCGCCGAACCGGCCACCCAGAACGCCATGATGGCCTTCGCGCAGGCGCTGGGCCGGATGCACGCGGCGACCGTGGGGCGCGAGGCCGATTTCGTGGCGCTGCTGCGCCGGGTGGATGTGGCCCACCGCATCGACGGCATCGCCCAGCAGGCCGAGTCGGCGGTCGCCGAGGTACCCGCCCTGCTGCTGCGTGAACTCGGCATCGAGGTGCCCGACGAGCTGGCCACCAAGATCACCCACGGATCCCGGCTGTTCTCCGGCGGCCGGTTCCGCGCCTTCAGCCCGTCGGATCTGTGCCCGGACAACGTCATCCTCAACGACGAGGGCGCCCGCATCCTCGACTACGAGTGGGGCGGTTTCCGCGACGCCACCCTCGACATCGCCTACGCGCTGGTCTCGTTCCCCGGCTGCCTGTGCGATGTGGAACTGTCGCGCGAGCGCGCCGCCCACATGGTCGAGGCCTGGCGCGCCGAGGTCGTCGGCGTCTGGCCCGCCCTCGCCGAGGACAGCCTGCTCGCCGAGAAGATCCTGGAAGCGCGCCTGATCTGGGTGTGGCTGTCCACCTACTGGTTCCTGCCCGCCGACCACGGCCGCATCGCCGCCGCCCGCGAACACGGGCTGTCGGTGCCGCGCTCGGAGGCGCTGATCAACCGCTGGGCCGCCCTCGCCGAGGACGCCCGCGTCACCGGCGACGACGTCATCGGTGATTTCGCCGAGGCGATGACGGCGGTGCTCGTGGAGCGCTGGGCCGAATAACGCCGGGCGCGCCGGGCGTCGGGGCCCGGCCCCCGCTCAGCCGCCGCGATTAAGGTCAGGCTCCGGCCGCTGATCGCGTCGGTGTGCGCCGACCGGCGCGCTGGCTCCGCACCTCGTCATCGGGACACCGAGCGCATTGAGCGCTCGGCGACCATTCAGCTCGCGGGTGCCGTCCTCGGCTCCATTCGGCCGCCCGCAGGTACGGCGAACGAGGCGCCGTGACGCACGCCCGTGGCCGGGTCGGCGACATCGAACACGTAGAACCAATCCATCTGCGCCTGCGCGGTGGTCACCTCGAGCACGCCGAATCCGTGCGAATCCAACTCGACGTAGCGCAGATGCCGGTTGACGCCCTTGATCGCCTCCTCCACCGGCACCGCGGCCGTCCGCGGCGGCGCCTGCATCACCTCACCCATACTGGACGAGGTCACCGACGGCACCACGAACTCGGCGCCGGCGCTGGGACCGGCCGGATCGGCCGCGTTCACCGGCAGATCCGCCGCCCACGAGGAGTGGATATCGCCGGTCAGGAACACCACGTCCGACACCCCGTGCTCGGTGATCGCCCGGTACAGGCGAGCCCGGTCGGCGGTGTAGCCGTCCCACTGATCGGCATTGACGGGCAGCCCTGACTGCGGGATACCCAACGCCTGAGTGAAGGCGGCGGTCGTCGCCGGATCCAGCGGCGGGAACACCAGCGGCGCGATCATCACCGAATTGCCCACCAGCTTCCACCGCGCCGTCGATGACGCCAGCCCGGCGGTCAGCCAGTCCATCTGGGCTCGTCCGGTGATGGTGCGCTCGGGATCGTCCACCTCACGCCAGCCCGCGCCCGGCTTCACTTCCTGATCGCGGTAGCTGCGCAGATCCAGCATCGACAGCTCGGCCAGCGTGCCGAACCGCAACCGGCGATAGATCTGCACAGCCGAACCCGAACGCGACGCCCGCACCGGCATCCACTCCAGATAGGCCCGCGCCGAGGCCGCCTTACGGTCGGCCCAGGAACCCTGTACCGCCGGATCGTGCTTGCCGGAACCGCCGGACCAGGAGTTGTCGGCGGATTCGTGGTCGTCCCAGGTGCAGATGAACGGCAGCAGCGCGTGCAGGCGTTGCAGGTCGGGATCGGTTTTGTACTGGGCGTGGCGGATGCGGTAGTCGGCCAGGGAGACGATCTCGTTGGCCGGATCGTGCGCACGGACCGCTCCGGTGCGGCCACCGTACTCGCCGCGACCGTATTCGTAGAGGTAGTCGCCCAGGTGCACGAGGGCGTCGAGATCGGTGCGGTCGGCCAGATGACGGTAGGCGGAGAAGAAGCCGGCCTCCCAATTCGCGCACGACACCACACCGAACCGCAGCCGGTCGGGGGTCGCGCCGAGGGCGGGGGCGGTGCGGGTGCGCCCGACCGGTGAGCGCTGGCCGAGGGCGCTGAACCGGTAGAAGTAGACGCAGCCAGGAGCCAATCCGGTGACGTCCACCTTCACCGTGTGGTCGCTGTCGGCGGTCGCCGTAGCCGACCCGGAGGCGGTGATCGAGGCGAAGTTCTCGTCGGCGGCGACTTCCCAGCGCACGGTCGCGGCAGAGCCCGTACCCGAGCCGGGGACGGCGTCCTCGGCGACGGTGACCCGCGTCCAGATGATCACCGCGTCGGGCAGCGGATCACCGGAGGCGACACCATGGCGGAAGACCGGCGCACTCGCCCGGGCGGGTGCGGCGAGCGCGAGGCCCGCCCCGGCCGCGGCGACCGCGCCGCCTGCCAAGACCGTGCGTCGCCGCACCACCGCAGTATCTGAAACGACCACGTTTTCAGCCACGATCATTGATCACAACCCATCGGCCGGGCACTCGCAAATCGAAGCGCCGCGTCGCGGTTCGATCCGCGCGCCGGGTGTGTCGGACCCGGCCGGTAGCGTCATCGACGATGAGCGAGCCAACTATGAACGCGGCCGATCGGGCGCTCACGGCGCGGCCCGGCGCCGACGGGGGTGCGTCATGAGCGACGGGCTGTTCGAGGTCCCCGGCGCGGCGCCGGGCACCCCCGATACCGACCTCACCTTCCGCGGACCCGGCGCGGCGGCTCCACTGGCCGTTCGGATGCGCCCGGCCACGCTGGAGGAGGTCCTCGGCCAGCAGCATCTGCTCGGCCCCGGGTCTCCGCTGCGCAGGCTGATCGAGGGCTCCGGGGCGGCGTCGGTGCTGCTCTACGGCCCGCCCGGCACCGGAAAGACCACGCTGGCCTCGCTGATCTCCCAGGCCACCGGCCGACGTTTCGAGGCCCTGTCGGCGCTGTCGGCCGGTGTCAAAGAGGTGCGCGCGGTCATCGACCTCGCGCGCAGGCGGCTGACCGCGGGCGAGCAGACGGTGCTGTTCATCGACGAGGTGCACCGCTTCTCCAAGACCCAGCAGGACGCGCTGCTGGCCGCGGTGGAGAACCGGATCGTGCTGCTGGTCGGCGCGACCACGGAGAACCCCTCGTTCTCCGTGGTCTCGCCGCTGCTGTCGCGATCGCTGGTGCTGCAACTGCGCTCGCTGACCGACGACGATATCCGCGCGGTCCTGCGGCGCGCGATCGACGATGCGCGCGGCCTGGACGGGCAGTACACCGTCACCGACGCCGCCCTCGACCACATCGTGCGCATCGCCGGAGGCGATGCCCGCCGGGCGCTCACCGCGCTGGAGGCGTCGGCGGAATCCTCGCTGGACGGCACCGTCGACGTGGATCTGGTGGAGGCCAGCGTCGACAAGGCCGCCGTGCGCTACGACCGCGCCGGTGACCAGCACTACGACGTGATCAGCGCGTTCATCAAATCCATTCGCGGATCCGATGTCGACGCCGCGCTGCACTACCTGGCCAGGATGCTGAGTGCGGGGGAGGACCCGCGGTTCATCGCGCGCAGGCTGATGATCCATGCCAGTGAGGACATCGGCATGGCCGATCCGACGGCATTGCAGACCGCAACGGCGGCGGCGCAGGTCGTGCAACTGGTCGGATTGCCCGAATGCCGGCTCGCCCTGGCCCAGGCCACCATCCACCTGGCCACCGCACCCAAATCCGGCGCCGTGGTGGCGGCCATCGGGGCCGCCATGGCCGACGTCTCGGCGGGCAAGGCCGGTGCGGTCCCGCCGCATCTGCGCGACGGCCACTACGCGGGCGCGGAGCAGCTCGGCAACGCCGTGGGCTACCGCTATCCGCACAACGATCCCGGCGGCGTGCTGGCCCAGCAGTACCCACCCGACGAACTCGTCGGCGTCGACTACTACCACCCGACCGATCACGGTCACGAGCGCGCGGTCGGTCCCCGCGTGGAGAAGTTGCGCCGCATCGTTCGCGGCGAGTGAGCCACCGGGCAGCGGGTGTGAGCTGCTCGGCCGACTCGATGAAAAACCGGGTGCACCGCACCGGTAGGCTGGATATTTGTGCAGACCCACGAGATCCGACGGCGATTCCTGGACCATTTCGTGCGCGCCGGGCATACCGAGGTGCCCAGCGCCTCGTTGATCCTCGACGACCCGAACCTGCTGTTCGTCAATGCGGGCATGGTCCAGTTCAAGCCGTATTTCCTCGGCCAGGAGACCCCGCCGTTCCCGCGGGCGACGAGCGTGCAGAAATGCGTGCGCACCGGGGATATCGAAGAAGTGGGCATCACCACCCGGCACAACACCTTCTTCCAGATGGCGGGCAACTTCTCCTTCGGTGATTACTTCAAGGAGGGCGCGATCGCCTTCGCCTGGGAGCTGATCACCAAGTCGCAGGAGGACGGCGGCTACGGATTCGACCCCGAACGGATCTGGGTCACCGCCTACGAATCCGATCCGGAGGCCGCCGAGATCTGGCGCCGCGTCGCCGGGATCCCCGAAGAGCGCATCCAGTTCCGCGACGGCAAGGACAACTACTGGGACATGGGCGTGCCCGGTCCCGGTGGCCCCTGCTCGGAGATCTACTACGACCGCGGCCCCGAATACGGCAAGGACGGCGGCCCGGTCGCCGACGAGGACCGCTACCTCGAGATCTGGAACCTGGTCTTCATGCAGGACATCCGCGGTGAGCTGAGCCCCAAGCTCGGCCATCCGCCGGTCGGGGTGCTGCCGAAGAAGAACATCGACACCGGCATGGGCATCGAGCGCATCGCGCTGCTGCTGCAGGGCGTCGACAACGTCTACGAGACCGACCTGCTGCGCCCGATCATCGACAAGGCCGAGGCCCTGACCGGGCGCTCCTACGGTGTCGAGCACGCCGACGACGTGCGCTTCCGCGTCATCGCCGACCATGCCCGCACCGCCGCCATGCTGATCGCCGACGGCGTCAACCCCGGCAACGACGGCCGCGGCTATGTGCTGCGCCGGCTGCTGCGCCGCATCGTGCGCTCGGCGCGGCTGCTCGGCGCCGAGAAGCCGGTGATGGGCGAGTTCATGAAGGTCGTCAGCGAGCTGATGTCGCCGTCGTACCCGGAACTGGCCACCGACTACAGCCGCATCGAGACCGTCGCGGTGGGCGAGGAGTCGGCGTTCCTCAAGACGCTCAACACCGGCTCCAAGCTGTTCGACGACACCGCCGAGCAGGTCAAGGCCGCCGGCGGTAAGACGATCGCCGGGTCGGACGCGTTCACCCTGCACGACACCTACGGCTTCCCCATCGACCTCACCCTGGAGATGGCCGCCGAGGCCGGGCTCTCGGTCGACGAAGAGGGCTTCCGCTCGCTGATGGCCGAGCAGCGCCGTCGCGCCAAGGAAGACGCCCAGGCCCGCAAGCACGCGCACGCCGACCTGTCGGTGTACAAGGAGCTCGTCGACCGTGGCGCCACCGAGTTCACCGGCTTCGACGAGCTGACCTCCGAGGCGCACGTGCTGGCGCTGATCGCCGACGGTGTCCGGGTGCCGGCGGCCACCGCGGGCCACGATGTCGAGGTGATCCTCGACCGCAGCCCGCTCTACGCCGAGTCCGGCGGTCAGATCGCCGACCGCGGCTCCATCACCGCCTCCGGGCTGAAACTGCGCGTCAACGACGTGCAGAAGATCGCCAAGAAGGTGTGGGTACACAAGTGCACCGTGGAGCAGGGCCAGATCACCGAGGGTGACGTGGTGCTCGCCCAGGCCGATCCGGCGTGGCGGCGCGGCGCGACCCAGGGCCACTCCGGTACCCACATGGTGCACGCCGCGCTGCGTCAGGTGCTCGGACCCAACGCCGTGCAGGCCGGTTCGCTGAACAAGCCGGGCTATCTGCGCTTCGACTTCAACTGGCAGGGCCAGCTCTCCGAACAGCAGAAGGCCGATATCGAGGCCGTCTCCAACGACGGCGTCGGCGCCGACTACCCGGTCAACACCTTCATCACCGATCTGCCCAAGGCCAAGCAGATGGGCGCGCTCGCGCTCTTCGGCGAGAACTACGGCGACCAGGTGCGCGTGGTGGAGATCGGCGGCCCGTTCTCGATGGAGCTGTGCGGTGGCACGCATGTGCAGCACTCCTCGCAGATCGGCCCGATCACCCTGCTCGGTGAGTCCTCGGTCGGCTCCGGTGTGCGGCGCGTGGAAGCCTTCGTCGGCCTGGACTCCTACAAGTACCTGGCCAAGGAGCGCGCGCTGCTGGCCGGTGTCGCCTCCGCGCTGAAGGTGCCCTCCGACGAGGTCCCCGCCCGGGTGGAGCAGCTGGTCGAGCGGCTGAAGGTGGCCGAGAAGGAACTCGAGCGCACCAAGATCGCCGCGGTGCTCGCGTCCGCGGGCACGCTGGCCGACGGCGCCGAACGTCTCGGTGACCTGCTGCTGGTCGCCGCCGCCGCGCCCGAGGGCGTGGCCGCGGGCGATCTGCGCACGCTCGCCACCGATGTGCGCGGGCGGCTCGGCAGCAACCCGGCCATCGTGGTGCTGCTCGGCAACACCGACGGCAAGGTGCCGTTCGTGGTCGCGGTGAACAAACCGGCCCAGGAACTCGGCGTCAAGGCCGGTGATCTCGTCGCCAGCTTCGGCCCGGCCATCTCCGGCCGTGGCGGTGGTAAGCCGGAAATGGCCCAGGGTGCGGGCTCGGATCCGTCGGGTATCGCGGCCGGACTGGCCGCGGTCCGTGCCCGGGTGGCCGAACTCGCCGGCTGATGGGTGAACCCGCACGCACCGAACACCGGGGCGATCGGCCGGATCCGGCCACCGACCCGGGACGGGGCAGGCGCATCGCCATCGATGTGGGCAGCGTGCGCATCGGGGTCGCCTCCAGCGACCCCGACGGCATCCTCGCCACCCCGGTGGAAACCGTGCCGCGCGCCAAACCGAACCCGCGCGCGGCGGGTCCCGGACCCGACATCGCCAGAATTGCCGATATTGTGCGGGAATACGAGGCCGTCGAAATCATCGTCGGCTTGCCGCGCACCTTACGCGGGGAAAAGGGCACTGCCGCTACGCTGGCAATCGCATTCGCCGATCGTTTGCGGTCGGTGGTCGCGCCGGTGCCGGTACGGCTTTCCGACGAACGTTTGACTACGGTGTCAGCTGCACGTGCATTGCGGGACAGCGGAGTTCGCGCACGCGGCCAGCGGCAGGTGATCGATCAAGCGGCTGCCGTGTCGATCCTGCAGGGATGGTTGGACGAACGGAGTTCGGTGTTGAAGTCGGTCGAAGAAGCGGTACGCCGCGCGTCGTCCGGAGACGATGCATGACGGATCGGTGGGCGCGGGCCGAAGAACGCTACCGTCAGCGGGAAGCCGACCGGCGCTACCGCCGCGACGATCAAGCGTGGGGGCGGGACAGTCGCGCGGAAGCGGATGTGGCGGGGGACGCCGAGGACGAGTGGAACTATCTCGACGACGACGACACCACCGTCATCCCCCGGTACACCGACGACGATGACCTGATCGAGCCCGAGCCCGAGCCGGAGCCGGAGCCCGAGCCGGAACCGGTCCGGCGGAGCGCCACCCGCACCAAGAGCGCGGCGCGGTCGCGACCACGGGTGGAAACGGCTGCGGCCCGGCGCGGCGCACGGCAACGCCCGGGTGCGCGTTCCAAGAAGAAGTCGAGGGTGGCCTCCCGGAAGGCGGCCGAGCGCAAACGGCGCAGGCGCACCATGCTGGCCGTCGCGGCGGTCTTCGCCGTGCTGTTCGTCGGCGCGGCCGGATTCGCGGGCATGAAGCTGATGGACGATTACGCCCCCGCCGAGGATTTCGCCGGGCCGGCCGGACCGCCGGTGGTGGTGCGGGTGCATCCGGGCGAGACCGCGACCGAGATCGCCGACACGATGGCCGACAAGGGCGTGGTCGCCAGTAGCGCCGCCTTCTACGAAGCCGCCGTGCGCAATTCGAATATGAACTCGGTGCAGCCCGGGTATTACGCGATCCCGAGTCACAGCCCGGCCGCCGACGCGGTGGCGGCGCTGGTGAAACCCGAGTCGCGGGTGGGCAATCTGGTCATCTCCGAGGGCAGGCAGCTGCACGACCAGCACGATGTGAACACCGGCGCGCGCAAGGAAGGCATCTACACCAAGATCGCCGCCGCCAGCTGCATCGGTACCGACTGCGTCACTTATCAGGAGCTGGAAGCCGCGGGCGCGGGCATGGATCTGGCAGCGCTCGGTGTGCCCCAATGGGCGATGGAATCGGTGCGCCAGGTCCCCGATCGGGCGCGTCAGCTGGAAGGGCTGATCGCCGCGGGCAGCTGGGATTTCGATCCGAGCGGCACACCGGAGCAGATCCTGAAGGAACTGGTCAGCGCCAGTGCCGCGCTCTACGAATCCACCGGCCTGCTGCAATCGGGCGGGGAGACCGGTCTGACGCCCTACGAATCGCTGATCGCCGCCTCACTGGTCGAACGCGAAGCGCTGCCGCAGGACATGGGCAAGGTCGCGCGGGTGATCGTGAACCGGCTGAAGGTCGACCAGCCGCTGCAATTCGACTCGACGGTGAACTACGCCCTCGACACCACCGAGGTCGCCACCACCGACGCCGACCGCGCGCGGGTGACGCCATGGAACACCTACGCCATGGCCGGTCTGCCCGCCACGCCCATCGCGGCGCCGTCGGCGGCGGCGCTGCGGGCGGTGGAGCAACCCGAGCCGGGGCCGTGGCTGTACTTCGTCACCATCGATAAGCAGGGCACCACGTTGTTCACCCAGAGCTACACCGAGCATCTGCGCAATATCGACCGTGCCATGGAGAGCGGGATCCTCGACAGTGGCCGCTGAGTTCTCCGGCGCCGAGGTCCGCAAGGCGGCGGTGCTCGGCAGCCCCATCGCGCATTCGCGGTCGCCGCAACTGCATCTGGCGGCCTACCGTGCGCTCGGCCTGCCGTGGACCTATGAGCGCATCGAATGCACCGCCGAACAGTTGCCTGAACTGGTGGACGGGCTCGGTCCCGAATGGGTCGGCCTGTCGGTGACCATGCCGGGCAAGGAAGCCGCGCTGGCCTACGCCACCGAACGCACCGAGCGCGCGGAGCTGGTCGGCTCGGCCAACACCCTGGTGCGGATCGACGGCGGCTGGCGCGCGGACTGCACCGACGTCGACGGTGTGCTCGGCGCGCTGTGTGGCGGCGGGGTCGACACGCTGTCGGAGGCGATGGTGCTCGGTGCCGGCGGTACCGCCCGTCCGGCGCTGCTGGCCCTGGCCGAACTCGGTGCCACGGCGGTGACGATCGTGGCCCGCGATGCCGGACGGGCCGCGAGCGCGGTCGAACTCGCGCACCGGCTCGGGCTCACCGCCACCGTGATCGGTTTCGACCCGGCTGTGGTGGGCGCTGCCGCCCGCCGCTCCGGCGCCGCGGTGAGCACCGTCCCGCCCGCCGCCGCGGCTGTGGTCGCCGATGCGGTCGCCGCGGCACCGGTGGTGCTCGACGCGATCTACAACCCGTGGCCCACTCCGCTGGCCGAGGCGGTGGTCCGTGCCGGACACACCGTGGTCAGCGGTCTCGACATGCTGATCAACCAGGCGTACGGGCAGGTCGAGCAGTTCACCGGACGTCCGGCGCCACGCGCAGCGATGGCCGCCGCACTCGACAGCGTGCGCTGAGGCTCGTTCAGGGTTCGATCCGTTCGGAGGCAATGGCGAGGTCTTTGTCGCCGCCACCGGACAGGCACAGCACCACCACTGTGTGCGGTGCCAGCTCACCGCGCTCGGCCCGCTCCATCAGATGCCCCACCGCATGCGCGGATTCGAGGCCGGCGAGCACACCCTCGGTGCGGCTGAGCGCTCGCAGGCCACGCAAGGCGACGGCGTCGGTGGCGGTCCGTGCGCTCATCCGGCCGCTGTCGCGCAGATAGCTGAGTTCCGGGCCGACGCCCGGGTAGTCGAGCCCGGCGGCGATGCTGTGGGTGCGGATGATCTGGCCGTCGGCATCCTGGAGCAGGTAGCTGAACGTGCCATCCACCTCGCCGGGGCTTCCCGCGGTCAGGGTGGCGGCGTGCTCGCCTTCGGCCCCGCCACGGCCCGCGGCCTCGACCGCGACCAGCTCCACCTCGGCGTCGGCGGCGAAGGGGTGAAACAGTCCGAGCGCATTGCTGCCGCCGCCCACGCAGGCCAGCACGAGATCGGGAAGCCTGCCTTCGGCGCGCAGGATATCCGCCCGCGCCTCGCGGCCGATCACCGTCTGGAAATCGCGCACCATCCGCGGATACGGCGCTGGCCCGACCACCGTGCCGAGCAGGAGATGGGTGTGCGCCAGATTCTCCACCCAGTCACGGACCGAGGCGCTGATCGCCTCCTTGACCCGCCGCGTGCCGGTCTCGACCGGCCGCACCTCGGCACCGAGCAACCGCATCCGTGCCACGGTGCTCGGCTGGCGCCGCATATCGTCGCCGCCCATGTAGATCACGCACTCCAGGCCGAGCATCGCGCAGACGGCGGCGACCGCGCCGCCGTGCTGGCCCGCGCCGGTTTCGGCCACGATCCTCGTCTTGCCCATGCGCTGCGCCAGCAGCGCCTGACCGAGGGCGTTGTTGATCTTGTGCGAGCCGGTGTGCGCCATGTCCTCGCGTTTGAGGTAGACCTTCAGGCCCGGCACACCCAGCGTCGCGGCGAAACGGGGTACCTGATGCAACCGGGTCGGGCGTCCCACCCGATCGCGCAGCAGGGCGGTGAGTTGTTCGCCGAAGTCCGGATCGGTGCGGGCCAGCCGATAGGCGTGCTCGAGGTCTAGCAGCGCGGGCATCAGGCCTTCGGGAACGTAGCGGCCGCCGAACGCGCCGAATCTGCCGTTCTCGTCCGGATACACACCGTGCCGATATGCCGGCTGCACACCGAGATCGAGAACCATCCGCGCCTTCGCCTCCACCGTCGAGAACCGACCAGGAAGTCTCTACCAGTGCCGCGACCGCTTCACCATGGTTGGGAAACGCCGCAGTGAACTGGCGGTTATCGGATCGGGCGCCGACACGGCCAACTCTGTAACGGGTTCTAGTTTTGTGCGGAGGGGGCTGGGGTTATGGTGGTCGGCATGACAGCTTGGGTGTTGCGGGCCACAGTGCTCGGTGCGCTGGTCGTCGGCTTGCGGGTCCTGCTGGGGTTCGGCATGGTGAACTGGCCGACGCAGGGCGCGTGGATGCGGTTGCTGTGCCTGGTGGTGATCATCGCCGCGGGCATCGGATGGGGCTTCCTCGACGGCCGTCGCGACCGGGCCGCGCATCCGGAGGGCGACGGTGGCGCCGACCTGACGATTCCGTGGCTGAAGGCCGCGGTGGCCGGTGGCCTCGCCAGCGGTGCGGTGTCCTGGATTCTGGATATGCTGCCCGGCTTCGCGCTCGGCGACAACGGCCTGCTGTTCGAAATGACCGCGGGTGCGTCGTTCATCGTGCTGCTGATCTTCATCCCGGCCCTGGCCGGAATCGCGCTCGGGCGCAGGTTCGGCGCCAAGAACGGCTCCGCCGCGACCGGCACTCACCAGCCGGTCGCGGCCGCATCCTGATTCGATGATCCCCCGGGGCGGCTCCGGGGGATCATCGGCGTCCTAGAGCAGGACCGCGCTGCCCGCACCGGGCTGGGGATCACGCGCGATCGCCGAATACGCGGCCGCGAGCAGTGTCGGATCGGGACCTTCGAGCCGGCCGGGCTTGGCCAGGCCGTCCAGGACCACGAAACGCAAGACACCCGAACGGGTCTTCTTGTCGGTCTGCATCGACTCCAGCAGCTGTGGCAGCGCATCGGCATCGTAGGTGGTCGGCAGGCCGACGCTCTCCAGCACGGTGCGGTGCCGGTCGGCGGTGGCGTCGTCGAGGCGACCGGCCAGCCGGCCGAGTTCGGCGGCGAACACCAGGCCCACCGAGACCGCGGCACCGTGGCGCCAGCGGTAGCGTTCCCGGCGTTCGATCGCGTGGCCGAGAGTGTGGCCGTAGTTGAGGATCTCGCGCAGCGCGGCCTCCTTGAGATCGGCCGCCACCACCTCGGCCTTGACCGCGATGGCACGGCGGATCAGCTCCGGCAGCACGTCGCCGGTGGGGTCGAGCGCGGCCTTCGGATCGGCCTCGATCAGCTCCAGGATCACCGGATCGGCGATGAAACCGGCCTTGATGATCTCGGCCATCCCCGCGACGATCTCGTTGTGCGGCACCGTTTCCAGCGTCGCGAGATCGACCAGCACCGCGGCGGGTTCGTGGAAGCAGCCCACCAGGTTCTTCCCGGCCTCGGTATTGATGCCGGTCTTGCCGCCGACGGCCGCGTCAACCATGGCCAGCAAAGTGGTGGGCACGTGCACGATCTTCACTCCGCGCATCCACGTGGCGGCCACGAATCCGGCGAGGTCGGTGGCCGCGCCGCCGCCGAGGCTGACGATGACGTCGTTGCGGGTCAGCCCGATGCGGCCGAGTACTTCCCAGCAGAAACCGGCCACGGCCAGATCCTTACCGGCCTCGGCGTCGGGGATCTCGATGCGATGGGCGTCGATCCCGGTGTCGGCCAATGCCTTACGGACTACCTCGGCTGTTTGGGCCAGCGGCGGCTGATGGAAGATCGCGACCGTGCGCACGCCGGAACCGCTGCCGGTGACCGACTCGACGAGCTCGCCGAGCAAGCCACGGCCGATGATCACCGGATACGGGTCGGCGGTGCGGACCTCGATGCGACTCGGCTCTGTCACGTGCTCTGCTCCGATTCTGTGCGTTCTTGTTGGGTGCGTGCGCGAGCGCGAGCCCGGCGGGCCCTGGCGCGGCGGGACCGTCCGGTGGACGAGGTGCTCGCCGCGGCGTTCGGGCCCGCGGCGGTACCGGATTGTCCGGTGGCGGTCGTCGCGGTCTGGTCGGTGGTTCCGGTCTGTCCGTTCGCCGCGGCCTGCGCCGCCTTGCGGGCGGCCGCCCTGGCCCTGGACCTGCGGCGGGCCCTGGACCGGCTGCTGCCCTGCGGGTTGGTGGTGCGAGGCCGGTTCTGCTGTTCGATGGCCTCGCCCGCGGCCGGTCGCACCGACTCCAGCGACAGCTTGCCGAGGATCATCTTCACCACCCGGCCCGGGCTGCGTCCGTCGGTGCGGACCCGCACCGTCGCGACCTCCCGGTACAGCGGTCGCCGCCGCCGCATCAGCTCGCGGTACTTGGCGCCGGGGTCGGCGCCGTTGAGCAGCGGGCGGGCATTGCTGGTGCCGGTGCGGCGAAGTCCTTCGGCCACACTGATTTCCAGGTACACCACGGTGTGCTCGCGCAGCAACGCCCTGGTGTTCTCCGAGAGCACCGCGCCGCCGCCGAGGGAGACCACGCCGGGCTCGTCGAGGATGGCGCGGCGCACCACCTGCTCTTCGATCCTGCGGAACTCCGCCTCGCCGTCGGTGGCGAAGATATCGGCGATGCTGCGCCCGGTTTCCTGTTCGATCCCGACGTCGGTGTCGTAGAGCTGCACGCCGAGTTCGCGGGCGAGCTTGCGGCCGATCGTCGACTTACCGGCCCCGGGTGGCCCGACCAGCACCACGCGCGGGGCGCGCGGGTCGGCCTGGGAGGTCATCGCGCCCGACTGTCCGCGTCGGTCGGCGCCACATGCGGACGGGTGCTGATGCGCTTGACGTAGCTGGTGATGTTGTCGGAGGTCTCGGCGAGCGAATCACCGCCGAACTTCTCCAGCGCCGCCTGCGCGAGCACCAGCGCCACCATCGATTCGGCCACCACGCCGGCCGCGGGCACCGCGCACACATCCGAACGCTGGTGAATCGCGACGGCTTCCTCGCCGCTGCTCATATCGACCGTCGACAGCGCGCGCGGAACCGTGGAGATCGGCTTCATCGCCGCACGCACCCGCAGGGCTTCGCCATTGGTCATGCCGCCTTCCAGGCCACCGGCCCGGTTGGTCGAGCGCAGCACGCCGTCGGGGCCGGGCTTCATCTCGTCGTGGGCCTGGCTGCCGCGCCGGCGCGCGGTCTCGAAACCATCGCCCACCTCGACGCCCTTGATGGCCTGAATGCCCATGAGCGCGGCGGCCAGCCGCGAGTCGAGGCGATTCTCTCCGCTGGTGAACGAGCCGAGCCCGACCGGGAGTCCCTCCACCACGACCTCGACCACACCGCCGAGGGTGTCGCCATCCTTCTTCGCGGCCTCGATCTCGGCGATCATCGCCGCTTCGGCCTCGGCATCGAAGGCGCGCACCGGGCTGGCGTCGATCGCGTCCAGATCGGATGCGGTCGGGACATGGCCGGTGGTGTTGGCGGCGGTGCCGATCGAGATCACATGCGAGACGACCTCCACCCCGAACGCCTGGCGCAGGAACGCCCGTGCCACCGTGCCCGCGGCGACGCGGGCCGCGGTCTCGCGGGCGCTGGCCCGTTCGAGCACCGGGCGGGCATCGTCGAAGCCGTACTTGAGCATGCCCGAGTAGTCGGCGTGGCCCGGGCGGGGACGGGTCAACGGGGCATTGCGTGCCAGGTCGGCCAGTTCGGCCGGGTCCACTGGGTCGGCGGACATGACGGTGGTCCACTTCGGCCATTCGGAGTTGGCGACCTCGATGGCGACCGGGCCACCCATGGTGCGACCGTGCCGGACACCGCCGACGATGGTGACCTTGTCGGCCTCGAACTTCATTCGGGCGCCGCGCCCGTAGCCGAGCCGACGGCGCGCCAATTGTGCGGAGATCTCGTCCGACGTCACCTCGACCCCGGCCACCATCCCCTCGAGGATGGCGACGAGAGCGGGACCATGGGATTCTCCAGCAGTTATCCAGCGCAGCACGCCGTCCATCTTTCCATGTGGACGCTCCCGGCCGGGAAACCGGTCCACCGTGATCAGCGGCACCCTTCCCGCCTGCGCCGAATGGTTGTCGCGCGGTCACCCGAACCCCACCGCCAGCAGCGTCGCCACGCACATCGACGGACCGTGCGGCACGGTGACCGGACCGGCGGCCGATGCCGTCGCGGGCGCGCGGGTGCGGGGCCGGCGCAGGCTGCGTCTCCAGCGCGGCCGCCGCGAGTCCAGGACCGATCCGGTCGACGAGGCGATCGGATCGGTGTCCGCCCTGCGCCGGCGGCGCCCGTCGTCGTCGGCTCCGGGCGTACCCTGCGCCGGCACCACCTGGTCGCCCTCGGCGCCTCGCTGTGTGGTTCGGAGGGTGTGCTGATCGAGCGGGCGGGTTCGTCGAGGCAGCACGAGTGCCGCGATCCCCGCGACGGCCGTCAGTACCGGCGCACCGACGGCGGCCCACGCCCACGCCTGACCGCCGCACATCCCGGCCGCCGCCCCGAGCCCGACCGCGAGCTTGACATCGCCGGCCCCGAACGCGGCCGGTGTCACCAGATGCACCACGAGATACGGCACCGATAGCAGCACGGCCCCGACGAGGGCCGCGGCGATTCTGCCGGTGGCTGCCGCGTACCCGAGCACGACGACGGCGCCGGGCCCAGTGAGCAGATCGGGCAGCCGCCTGGTTCGAATATCGCTGACACTCAACGCCATACACCAGGCGCCGAGCGTGATGAGCGCGAAGATCTCCATCCGTCGACAGTGGCAGGCCTGCTGGCTGCGCGGGAGGCGCCAAGGGCTGATTGTGGATAACCGCGGCGGCTGTGAATACCGCCCGATTCGCATGTGTCAGAAGGTGAGCCCGGTGGCGAGCCGGTCGAGCGCGTCGTCGAACACCGTCACCACGTCGAGGTCGGGATTTTCCGCCCAGCGGCGCATGAACCCGAGCGCGATACCGATGACGGCGCCGGTGAACCAGGCGATCTCCGGATCATCGCCGTCGCGTCCGGTGCGTTGGGCGACCAGGTCGGCGATCGCCCGTTCCATGGCGAGCAGGTTGGTCAGCGTGGCTCCGCGCAGGCCCGGTTCCTGCAGCATCAGCCGCGTCCGGCGCCGGCCGAGTTCGATATCTGCCTCCGACATCTCCGCGGTGACCTCGTGAAAGGCGCCGCGCAGCGATTCCACCACGCTCGCCTCGGCGGGCTGCTGGGCGAGCTTCTCGAACATGAGGTTGTCGTACTCGTCGGAGATGACGAGGTCTTCTTTGGTGGGGAAGTAGCGGTACACGGTGCTCGGGGCGACTTCGGCCGCCGCCGCGACCGCTTCCACCGGCGTCGCGTCATACCCATTGGCCTCGAACAGGGTCATGGCATGGCGCTGGATGGCGGCCGCGGTCCTGGCCTTCTTGAGCTCACGCAGCCCCCGGGTGGGCTTGGCCGCACCCGACGACGCCGTGGACCGGCCGGCCGCCGGCCGGGAGGGTTGCTTTCCGGCAGCTGCGGATTGCTGATCTCCGACCGACGACCTCACCGTGTACCCCACTCCCTGTGCTCAATCCCGCGACGGCGGCTGACTCGATTCTGCAACAGCGGCCGCGTCCACCGTCCGCGCCTCGCGCGTGGACGGCCCCACGGCATCGGGAGCGGCCGTGCCGAGATCATCGAGCATGCGGCCCTCGACGTCGATCTCGGGCAGTAGCCGATCCAGCCACCTCGGCAGCCACCAGCCGTGCCGGCCCAGCAGCGACATCACGGCCGGTACCACCGTCATCCGGACCAGGAAGGCATCGAAGAGCACCGCGGCCGCGAGCGCAAAGCCGAAGGACTGCACCATCGGCGTTGCCGAGAACAGGAATCCGGCGAACACGCTGATCATGATGATCGCCGCGGCCGTGACCACCCTGGCTCCGGCGGCGAAACCGTCGACGATCGCGGCATCGGTGCTGCGCCCGCGCAGATGTTCCTCCCGCATCCGGGTCACCAGGAACACCTGGTAATCCATCGCCAGCCCGAACACCATCCCGACCAGCATCACAGGCAACAGATTGACGATGATGCCCGAGGACTGCACGCCCAGCGCATCGTTGAACCAGCCCCACTGGAACACCGCCACCACCACACCGAAGGTGGCCGCCACGCTGAGCAGGAAACCGGCCGCCGCCACCAATGGGACCAGCACGGACCGGAAGACAAGGATCAGCAGTACGAACGCCAGGCCGCCCACCAACGCGAGGTAGGGCAGCAGCGCGGCCCGCAATTTCGCCGACGAATCGATATCGAGGGCGGCCTGGCCGGTGACCATCACCCGGGCCGCACCCGGCACGGCGCCGCCGGTTTCGGCGCGGATGGCGGCGAGGGTGTCCGCGGTGGCGGGGTCGGCCGGGCCGTGTTCCGGTATCACCGCCAGCAGCGCGGTGGTGCCGGTGGCGTCGAACACCGGCGGCGCGACGGCGGCTACCCCGCCGATGCCGTCGATGATGGTGCGCACCCGGGCTGCCGCGGTGGATGCGGCACCGTCGGCGCCCGCGTCGACGACCACCGTGAGCGGGCCGTTGACCCCGGGACCGAACCCGTCGGCGATCAGGTCGTAGGCCTTGCGCTGGGTGGTGTCGGCCGGCGCGGTGCCGTCATCGGGGAAGCCGAGCCGCAGATCCAGCGCGGGCACAGCGGCGAGCAGCAGAATCGCTGTGGCACCGAGCATGACCGGCATCCGATGCGCCACCACGGTGGCGGCCCACCGCCTGCCCATCGTCATCCGCGCGGGCCCGGTGCCGCGGCGTGGGCTGCGTGCCCGCACCAGCCGTGCACCGCCCCAGCCCAGCAAGGCGGGCAGCAGCGTCAATGCCGCGATCACCGCCATCGCGACGGTGAACGCCGCCGCCAGACCCACCTGCGTGAGTGCCGGGATTCCCACCACGGTCAGCCCGGCCAGCGCGATGATGACCGTGAGCCCGGCGAACAGCACCGCCGAGCCGGCCCGTCCGACGGCCTGACCCGCGGCTTCGGGCAGCGTATAGCCCGCGGCCGCGAGCTGGCGGTACCGCAGGATGATGAACAGCGAGTAGTCGATCGCGACCGCGATGCCGAGCATCAGTGCCAGCGCCGAGGTGTCGGTGTTCAGGTCGGCGAAGCCGCTCGCCGCGGTGATCGCGGCCAGCCCGACCGTGAGCCCGGCGGCCGCCACCAGTAGCGGCAACCCGGCCGCCAGCAGTGAGCCGAGGGTGATCAACAGCACCACCGCCGCGACCAGCACGCCGATGCCTTCTCCGGCGCCCTCGTCGGGTGCGGCGGCCGCGTCGCCCCCGGCCTCGGCGGTCAACCCGGCCTCGCGGGCGACGGTGAGTGCTTCGGCGACGGCGTCGCGATCGGCGTCGGCCAGTTCTTCCCGGGGCACCCGATAGGACACCTCGATCAGGCCCGTTCGCCCGTCCGCGGCGATGGCGTCGGGGCCGAGTTCACCGACCCGCGCGACGTTCGGGCCGGTCTCCAGCCGATCGCGGACGCGGTCGACCGTCGGCCGCGCGTCCTCGAGGCGCGTGCCCTCCGGGGCCACAAGCACGACCCGCGCCGCGGCGCCGTTCGCGGCGGCGCCGGGGAACCGCTGCGCCATCACATCGATGGCCCGCTGCGATTCGGTGCCGGGCACCGTGAACGTGTCCGACGTAGGCCCGGACAGCGCCGCCGCTGCCCCGATCGCTCCCGCGATCACCGCGAGCCACACCACCACGACCAGGCCGCGGCGCCGGAAACTTCCGATTCCCAGCCGATAGAGCAGCACTGACATAGGAGACACCACCTATTTGAGAGTGAACTAGTAAATCGGAGTGTACTCCCAAAACGCGTTGGGGTGTCGAGCCCGCGGAGGACGGCGGTAGCTTTGATCCATGTCTGCTGATGCTGCGGGGCTGCGGCCCGACTACGCGGCGCGCCGAAGCGCGCTGCGCAGTCTGCTGGTGGAGAACGAAATCGACGGGCTCCTGGTCACCGACCTGGTCAACATCAGGTACCTGACCGGATTCACCGGCTCGAACGCCGCGCTGCTCGTGTCCTCCTGGGATGCGCATGGCGCTGAAGACCGCACCGTCATCAGTACCGACGGCCGCTATCGCACCCAGGTCGCCGAACAGGTGCCCGACCTGCATGCCGACATCGTGCGCGCGTGTGCGCGCCGCGTGGTGGAACTGGCCGGGGAATGGCAGCTCGGCCGCGTCGGCTACGAGAGTCACGTGGTCACCGTCGACGAGCACCGCGGCTTCGAGGAGCTGAGCACCGGCCTGGAACTGGTCGCCACGCCCGGGCTCGTCGAGCAATTGCGCATGGTCAAGGACGCTTACGAGGTGGACCGGCTGCGCGCGGCGTGCGCGGTCGGCGATGCCGCGCTGGCGACCCTGCTCGAGCGCGGAGGGTTGCGGCCCGGCCGCACCGAACGACAGGTGGCCCGCGACCTGGAATGGGCGATGTTCGAGCACGGCGGTGAAGCCGTCGCCTTCGAGACCATCGTCGCCGCGGGAGCGAATTCGGCTGTCCCGCACCACCGTCCGACCGACGCCGTGCTGCGGACGGGTGACTTCGTGAAACTCGACTTCGGCGCGGTCGTCGGCGGCTACCACTCCGACATGACCCGCACGCTGGTGCTCGGCCAACCGGCCGACTGGCAGCGCGAGGTCTACGACCTGGTGCGCGAGGCACAGCGGGCCGGCCGCGAGGCCCTGCGACCGGGCGTGCCGGTCGCCGATGTGGACGGCGCCGCGCGCGCCGTCATCGACGCCGCGGGCCACGGCGCGCTGTTCGTGCACGGACTCGGACACGGGGTCGGACTGCGTATCCATGAAGCGCCCGGAATCGCGAAAGCGGGCACGGGTACACTGCTGTCTGGCGTGGCGGTGACCGTCGAACCAGGTGTGTACTTTCCCGGCCGCGGCGGGGTCCGGATCGAGGACACGCTCGTGGTGCGCGAAGGGGGCCCGGAACTGCTCACCCGCACCAGCAAAGACCTGACCGTCGTCGAGTGACGCCGGTCGCCGAGAACCGAGGAGATCCGAAGACAGTGGCGGACACCAGCGACTTCAAGAACGGCCTCGTGCTGAAGATCGACAATCAGCTCCAGCAGATCGTCGAGTTCCAGCACGTGAAGCCGGGCAAGGGCCCCGCCTTCGTGCGGACCAAGCTGAAGAACGTGGTCTCCGGCAAGGTCGTCGACAAGACGTTCAACGCTGGTGTGAAGGTCGAGACCGCGACCGTCGACCGTCGCGATATGACCTACCTGTACCACGACGGCTCCGACTACATCTTCATGGACGGCGAGACCTACGACCAGATCCACCTGGGCGAGAGCATCGTCGGCAAGGCCGGTGGCTTCCTGCTGGAGAACATGGGCGTGCAGATCGCCATGCACGAGGGCGAGGCGCTGTTCATCGAACTGCCGGTCTCCATCGAGGTCGAGGTCACCCACACCGAGCCCGGCCTGCAGGGCGATCGCTCCAGCGCCGGCACCAAGCCCGCCACCATCGAGACCGGCGCCGAGGTGCAGGTCCCGCTGTTCATCAACGTGGGCGACAAGCTGAAGATCGACACCCGCGACGGCAGCTACATCAGCCGCGTCAACTCCTGACGCCGCATGGCGGACCAGCCCGCGGAGAAGAAACCCGCATTCAAGAAACTCGGCGCACGCCACAAGGCCAGGCGCCGCGCGGTGGATCTGCTGTTCGAAGCCGAAGCCCGCGATATCGACCCCGCTGACCTGATCGACGAGCGGGTCGAACTCGCGGTCACCGATCAGGCGGTCGCCCCGGTGCACGCCTACACCCGCACCCTGGTCGAAGGCGTCGCCGACGATCTGGACCGGGTCGACGGCACCATCGAGTCGTACCTACAGGACTGGACGCTGTCGCGGCTGCCCGCCGTGGACCGCGCCATCCTGCGGATCGCGGTATGGGAGTTGTTCCACGCCAACGACGTGCCGCCGGTGGTGGCCGTCGACGAGGCCGTGGAACTGGCCAAGGAGCTGTCCACCGACGATTCGCCGTCATTCGTCAACGGTGTGCTCGGTCAGGTGGTGCTGGTGGCGCCGCAGGTCCGCGCCGCCGCCGCGGCCACCCGCGCACCGCGTCCCGAACCGGAGCAGTGATGCACAAGTACCTGGTCATGGTCATGCGCACGCCCCGGTTCGATCCGGCGGTCGTGGAACCGCACAAGCAGTTCCTCGCCGAATTGCGGGCCAAGGGCATGCTGCAGGAAACCGGCCGCTTCACCGACGGCACCGGCGGCGCCTACATCGTGCTGGCCGACTCACTCGACCAGGCCCGCGAGATCGTCCACACCGATCCGGTGCATACGACCGGGGCCTCGGAGGTCACGGTGTACGAGTGGGAGATCACCGGCTGACGCCGAGCGAAGTGCTGAATCGGTCCCGGTCGTGAACCTTTCCAGGTTCCGCCGGGACCGAGTAGTTTTCGCGGCCGAGGCCGGTCGGCCCCGATGTCTCGCCCGCACCGCGGTAACTGTTCCGGTAATGACCGCGATCCTGGAGGCCGGCCGCGAGTGATCCAGGACCGACTACCGCCGAGGCGGGACCAATGTGCCCCGCGACGGCGGAGGCATCGTCGGACCGGCCGAACAGGTAGCAACCAGGTCGCCGGTGAGTCGGACAGGAGCGGCGCGTCACGGTGCGTACGGCGGCCACGGTGGACGTGGGGGCGAAGGCGGGCGGCGCAGCGGGGTCGTCGGTGAATCCGAGGCAGGTGGCCACGGCGGCGCGGGTGGCCGAGGTGGCTGCGGGGTGGGCTCCGGGCGAGGTCGCCGGGTCGGGGTGGGAGGAGCGGGAGGAGCCAGGGCCGGGCCGAATGGTGACTGCGGTGGGGCCGGATGCGGCGGGGGTGGAAGCGGCTGCGGCGGGGCCGGATGTGGTTGCAACGGGGCCGGATGTGGTTGCGGAGTCGCCGGTTTCGGGTGGTGACGTTGCCATGCGGGCCCGGCGGAACCCGTCGCACTGCTCTGTTCGCGCTGAGTCGGCCGGTGCTCCGCGGGACGGGAGGCGATCCAGCCGGCCACGATGACGAGGCCGGTGGGGCGGTGCACGGCGAGGAAACCGAAGGGGCGGTCGAAGGTCGCGGTGCAGACGGTGACGCGGTATTCGGTCGGCGGTGGCGGCTTACTGCCTGCGCGCATGCTGAAAGCGGTGACTGCCGCGGCCTCGAATCCGTCACGGGTGAAGCGGGCCAGCACCTCCTGGGCGCCCTGGCTGATCATCAACGGCGACGTCGAGATTCCGGGGAAGTGATGCCCTGATGTCTGAGCGCTGTTCAAGCCGAACAGTGAGCCAAGGGGCGTGTCGCAGAGATTATGCGTGGAGCGCACGTCGAAGGGCGGGAGTTGCAGCCGGAGCTGGGGAGAGTTCCGCAGTGAAATCTCTTCGCGCACTGTGAGTCCGGGGCCCTCGGTGCCGACAGGGAGCTCCGTCCGCACGTCGACCGCCCCGGCCAGCGCGTCCAGTCCGGTAGCGAGCACTCCGGCAGGAGTTGCGGGCCCTTGCAGCAGATGGATATCGACGTCGGCAGTGCCCTGCACGACGACGCGGGTCACCGGATGCGGCCCGTCGAGAATCGCAGCGTCGCCCAGCCGACTGGTGGTGCGTGACAAGGCGGCCACCGGAGATCCCTGCCATGGACCGGATTCCGGTGCCATCGCAGTCTCGCGGAACTTTTCCCGCCACGTGGTGCGAGCCACCAGCGCGGTCGCCAGCACGAGCTGGGTCGAGTGGTCGATCCGGAGCGGGAACTTCTTGATCAGCCCTCGGGTGTGCTGATCGGCCCAAGCGTCGAGGGCTGCCTGGTCGGTGAGTAGATCGACGGTGCCGGCGGGCAGGCTGCTCAGCCACTCGTCGTTCAGTGCCAGTCCGCGATTGACCCAGGCGCCAAGCGCCGCCGAGAGATCGACGGCATCATCCATCGTCTCCAGCAGCCGCAGAGCCGCCGAATGCGCTGCGGTGCCGGGCATTCCGATCGCCGCCTCGAGCTCGGCCCGCGCGGGTCCGCCCGCCGCCGAGGCCATCAGCGCGAGCAACGGCCACAGCCCGGCGCCGGAGATGACGAAATCTCCGTCGGCGGCCACGTCGCACCACCGGCGGGTGAGTCGATTGGCGGCGTCGACGTGGGGTTCGAGCACGGTCCGCATGAGGTTCACCCTATCGGTGGTGCGGCGGTGGCGTGGTCCGGTGGCCGTTCGGCTGGTGTGATCGAACGGGCCCGCGTGAAGTATTGCCGGGCAGCCGGTTTCGTCCCGGCGAGCGAAGCGGCGGCCGCGGGTCGGCGTCACCGAACGTCGTGACAGGACCAGCGAACATCACCAGTGCGGTGTGGCGGTCGAATCACGACGAACGAAGTCTCGAGGCGCCGAACCATGTCCGCGCTCCCGCCGGGTGGGTGTACAGGACCCCGGCGGGAGCGCGAGCGGCAAGCCGCGAACGGCTCGAATCGAGTGCGGAGCTCGGCCGGGAAGCCGGACCCCCGCTCTCGGCATCGATCTTGCTTCCTCAACCGCACTCGAGGTCAAACCGGTTCCGGCTGAAGCACCGGAATGAGAGACCGATAGACTTTTCTTCGCAACATTGCGACGGTGAGGAGTCGGGCGATGACCGAAGATCAGCGCACGGTATTGCGTGGACGCTGCACGCCGGAGCAGGCCTGGGCGGTGTTCGATGATCTGCCCGCCGCCCGCGTCGCCGAGGTGACCACCGGACGCTGGCGTGGCAGCGAAGTGGACACCGGGCATCCGTGGGCCGGTGTGCTCGTGGAATCCGGCTGGTACGGCAAGCAATTCGACAGCCCCGACGAGGTGCATCCACTGCTGTTCTCCGACGAGAACGGTTCGATCTTCGCCGTGGACCCGCGCCGTGCTCCGCTGGGACTGGCCGGTCGATTCCCCGCCACCTGGTTGCGCCCGGTGCGCAACAACCTGCGCTTCCTCGCGCCCGCACTGCGCACCAAGAAGCCGACGGCCCGGTTACGAGATATCGAATACCGCGGCGTCGTCAGCGCGGCCATGGTCTACGACCATCTGCCGATCATCGACCATTTCCGGCGACTCGACGAGGACGCGCTGCTCGGCGTGATGGACATGCGTGGGCTGGCCGAGCCGTATTTCTTCCTGCTCGAACGCTGACGCACGAGCCGATCGTCGGCGAGTGCATGGCGCTGATCTCGTAGGGATCCGTCGACGGGGCGGGGGCACGCACTGCGGAATTCCCGTCCGGTGGTGCTGATGGCGACGCCGCGCCGGGCGGTCCGGCCGCTACCGGTTCGCACCGGGCCGCAGAATGATCTTGCCGAGCGGGGCGCGTGATTCGACCAGCTCATGCGCCTTGGCCGCGTCTTCGAGCGGAAGCGTCGTCTCGACGGCCGGAGCTAGTGCGTGGACCCGCTCGAGGATCTCGGCTCGATGGGGTGCCAGTCCCGCCAGCCAGGCCGGCCCCGCGCAGCCGATGAGGGTGAGCCCGCAGGTGAGCAGATCGCTCGCCGAGACCTGCGCCGGTGTGCCCGACAGCCAGCCGTAGCTGAGCATGCGGCCGCTGCCCGGGGTCATGGCGTCGAGCAGGCGCGCGGCGGACGAGCCGCCGAGAGAATCGAAGACGACGTCGATGGTGGCGTCACCGAGCACGGTGCGCAGGGTGTCGGTCCAGTGCTCGTCCCGATGATCGAGTACCTCGGCGGCGCCGAGTTCGCCGGCCCGTTCCCGCTTGGCCGTATCGCCCGCGGTGGCGATCACCCGCGCCGCCCCGAACTGCCCGGCCAGCTGCACCAGATAGCTGCCGACGCCGGTCGCGCCCGCTTCTACGAGCACCGTCTCGGTGCCGGTGAGCCGGGCGGCCTTCAGCAGCGCGATCGCCACCGATCCGCTCATCACCGCCGCCGCGGCATCATCGGCCGACACTCCCTCGGGGATGGGGGTCGCGGCATGGGCCGCTGCGCGAACGAACTCGGCGTAGGAGCCCGCCCCTGCCGTCTCCACCACCACGCGGCGCCCGAGCAGACTCGGATCCGCCCCGGCGCCGATCTCGACCACCTCGCCCGCCGCCTGGAATCCGAAGACGGCGGGAAGGTCGACGGCCATCGGGAAAACACCGGAGCGTAAGAGGGTTTCGGGGTAGAGGACCGGGATCGCCTCGGTGCGAATCAGTACTTCGCCCGCCCCTGGATGCGGCACGGGAACTTCGCGCGCGACCAGAACCTCGGGTCCACCGGTTCCCGTCATTACGATTGCCTGCATTGAAACTCCATAATTTGACCGACAGTCCACTTACCTCGCCGACGATATGGACCGCCGGTCAACTTGTCAACGAAAGTGGTGCGATGACCGACCGCCGTCCCGCCGAACGCGCGGATGCCGCGCGCAACCGGCGCGCGATCCTCGACGCCACCAGGGCGCTGCTCGCCGAGCACGGCGCCGAGGCGATCACGATGGATCGGGTCGCCGCGGCGGCGGGCGTCGGGAAGGGGACCATCTTCCATCGTTTCGGCAACCGGGCCGGGCTGCTGCACGAGATGGTCGCCGAGAGTGCGTTGACGCTGATGGATGCGGTCAAGGAGGGTCCACCGCCGCTGGGGCCCGGCGCACCGGCGGGGGAGCGGCTCATCGCCTTCTTCGACGCGATGGCACGGCTGGTGATCGACAACCTCGAGCTGATGACCGTCTACCGCAACGAGCCCCCGCATCCGAGGACCGCAGAGTTCCACCGGTTCTGGTTCGACCACATCACCGCGCTGCTGCGTGCGGCGTGCCCCGACCTGGACGCCGAAATCGTCGGCCGGCTGCTGCTGGACAGCCTGGCCGGGCCGACCGTGCCCGATCTGGTGCGCTCGGGAGAGACCGATCGTGTGCTCGCCGCGGTGCGTGCGCTGACCGAATCGGTCTTACGGGGGCCGTGACAATTCGCGGACCCGCGCGCTTCGGTGCTGCGCCGGATTGGGTGCCGACGCCCGTGATCCGCGCCGCGCTGTGAGTTTTCCGGCGCTGCGGGCGTGCCGCAGGCCCGGCGCTGGACGGCGCCGCGAGTGCTGCGGTCAACGGGTTCGGCTGCTCGGCGCGGCGGCGGAGGTCCGGCGGGCCGATGCGGCGCCGCGGACTCAGTGTGGCGCCAGGATGGCGTCGAAGCGTTGATCGGCCAGGTCGAGCTGTTCGAGGATATGCACCTTGACGTGCTCGGCGAGCGGGGTGTCCGCCCGCAATACCAGGTCCCGGTAGACGTCGGTGAGCGGCCGGTATTTCGTGGCGAGTTTGTGCAGCACCGGGCCGGTGGCGTACAGGATGCCCACGCCGTTGTCGGTGAAGTCCGACAGCTTCACGACCCGCGCCCACGGCGCACGCCCGAGTGAATCGGTGACGTGCTCGCGGTACTGCTCATGGCGGTCGCGGGTGGGGTCGGGGGCCGGATTGGTCACCGCGGCAACGATGTCGGAGACCCGTGGACCGAATCGGTCGGCGAGCACGGCCAGCGCGGCCGATGTCGGCGACGCCGATCCCGGGCCTGCCAGTTCGGCGGGGTGGTCTTCGACCGAGTCGTGCAGCAGCCCGGCGATCACCACCTCGGTATCGCGCACCTCGTAGTGGCTGGCGATCCGAATCGCCACGCGCAGTAGGTGATTTATGTACGGCTCGCGCCCGTATCGGTCGTCGCGGTGCAGTTCGGTGGCCAAGTCGAGTGCGGTCGTGAGCTGCTCGGCGCCGGGTAGTTCCGCCGTCTCCAACGCGAATCGGCCGCGCAGGCCGTCCTCACCGTACACATCGCTGATCGTGTGCAGCGGCATCACCGCCAGCACCCCCGCCCCAGGATCATTCATGGAGCAAATGTAGCGGCAGGGTACGACACTGTGCTGTGGCCGCCGCCACGTTTCGGTTGCCGAACTCGGTGAGTACGCCCCGCCGGGTGAGCTCGGCGGCGCGACCTCAGCGCACGTTGCGCGGACGGAACTGAATGCTGATGCGGGGTCCGACGGGTTTGCGCGTCTTCGGGACCGCGTGCTCCCAGGTGCGCTGACAGGATCCGCCCATAACGAACAGATCGCCATGGCCTGGATGGAAGCGCAGACTCGCACCGCCGCCCTTGGGGCGCAACAGCAATGGGCGCGGCGCGCCCAGCGACACGATGGCGACCATGGTGTCGTGGCGGGCTCCGCGTCCGATGGTGTCGCCGTGCCAGGCGACGCTGTCGCGCCCGTCGCGGTAGAAGCACAACCCGGCCGTGCGGAAAGGCTCGCCCAGCTCGGCCCGGTAATGCTCGGTGAGGGCTTCGCGGGCCTGATCGAGTAGCGGGTCCGGCAGCGCCTCGGCTTCGTCGTAGAAGCACAGCAGCCGCGGCACATCGACCACCCGGTCGTACATCGGCCGCCGCTCGGCCTGCCACGGCACCGAGGACGCCAGCTGCTCGAACAGCTCGTCGGCCCCGCGGAGCCAGCCCGGCAGCTGGTCCACCCAGGCTCCCGCGGACAGCGGGGTGCGGCGCACCCCCGACAGCGGCGCCAATCCGCTCCCGCCGAGCCCGTCGAGCAGCGATCCCTGCAACGGCATGGTCATGCGACAGAGCCTAACGCCATTCGAACATATGTGCTAGCGACCTGGGTGCATACCCTATCCGCCGGGCCCGCGTCCGTCGCCGGATGGTCGAATGGGCTCTTCGTGCTTGATCCGGAGGGAGTTCCATGGCCGTGCTACAGAGCGACGGGGGTTCGGGGGACAACGGGAATCCGGCAGGGGGAACGGAGGGGCCCGGGCATCTGAGTCGCCAACTGGCCAACCGGCACATTCAGCTGATCGCGATCGGCGGCGCCATCGGCACCGGCCTGTTCATGGGCTCGGGTAAGACGATTTCGCTGGCCGGGCCGTCGGTGATCCTCGTCTACATGATCATCGGGTTCTTCCTGTTCTTCGTCATGCGGGCGATGGGCGAACTGCTGCTGTCGAACTCCGAGTACAAATCGTTCAGCGATTTCGCCGGTGATCTGCTCGGCCCGTGGGCGGGGTTCTTCACCGGATGGACCTACTGGTTCTGCTGGGTCGTCACCGGTATCGCCGACGTGGTCGCGATCGCCGGCTACGTCGCCTACTGGTGGCCGGACCTGCCGCTGTGGATTCCCGCGCTGGTCTGCATCGCGGTGCTGCTGGTGCTGAACCTGCCCACCGTGCGCGCGTTCGGCGAGACCGAGTTCTGGTTCGCGTTGATCAAGGTGATCGCCATCGGCGCGCTGATCGTCACCGGTCTGGTGATGGTGCTGACCGGCTTCACCGGCGACAGCGGCAGCACCGCATCGATCGCGAACCTGTGGAACGACGGCGGCTTCTTCCCGATGGGCCCGATGGGATTCGTCGCGGGCTTCCAGATCGCGGTCTTCGCCTTCGTCGGCATCGAGCTGGTCGGCACCACCGCGGCCGAGGCCAAGGACCCGGAGCGGACCCTGCCGCGCGCGGTGAACTCCATTCCGGTGCGCGTGCTGCTGTTCTATGTGGGCGCGCTGATCGTCATCTGCGCGGTGACGCCGTGGCGGGAGGTCTCGGCCGACGAGAGCCCGTTCGTGGCGATGTTCAGCCTGGCCGGGCTCGGGATCGCGGCGAGCGTGGTGAACTTCGTCGTGCTCACCAGCGCCACCTCGAGTGCGAACTCGGGTATCTACTCCACCTCGCGCATGGTCTACGGCCTCGCCGGTGACGGCGACGCCCCCGCCATCTTCGGCAAGCTCTCGCCGCGCCGAGTGCCGGCCAACGCGCTGCGTTTCTCGTGCGCGTTCCTGATGATCGGCGTGGTGCTGCTGTATGCGGGCCAGTCGATCGTGGAGGCGTTCACCGTGGTGACCACGATCTCGTCGCTGTGCTTCATGTTCGTGTGGACCATGATCCTGGCCAGCTACCTCGCCTTCCGCCGCCGTCGCCCGCACCTGCACGAGGCATCGAACTTCAAGATGCCCGGCGGTATCCCGATGGTCTGGGCGGTGCTCGCCTTCTTCGTGTTCCTGATCTGGGCACTCACCCAGGAATCCGACACCTTGCAGGCCCTGCTGGTGACGCCGATCTGGTTCGCGGTACTGGGCCTGGCGTACCTGGTTGTCCGGCGCAGTCCGCACCACAAGGCCCTGCGCGATCAGCATCGCGACAAGGTCCTCGCCGAAACCTCGGCACTGGGCTGATCGGCGGCTCGCCGTCATCGGCGCGGCAATCCCTCGAGTGTGGGGTCGGGACCCTGGTGCGACCCCACACTCGTGTCGGCGGGTGTGCGACCGGCGCTGTCGCGGTCCGGTTTCCGCGTCGCTGAGGCAAGGTCCCCTGTCCGTCGCCGCGCGCGATGTCCACACCGGCTCGGCCATGCGTTATCGGGCTCACACCACGGGCCGAGCCGGTACTCGGTGTCCCCGCTCACATCCGCTTATCCACCCCTCACCTGGTGAAAAGCCGCCGCGGCGGGCTGATAGGCTGCTCGGCGTAAGACATCCTTTAACGGACCGTCCGGTGAGGCGGGGAAGGAGGTCGGGATGGCTGTGCCCGAAGAACGGGCAGCCGCGTCCGGCGCTGCCGAAGCGACGTCGGCGGGCAGCGGCGACGCCGCCGGGGCAACCGGCCCCTCGGAGCGTCACACTCCGGCATGGGTAGCGGCGGGACGGGAACTGTTGTCTCCCTCCGACGTCGGCCGCACCATCGCGCGCATCGCGCATCAGATCATCGAGAAGACCGCCCTGGATTCGGGCGACCCCGCCGCGCCCCGCGTGGTGCTGATCGGCATCCCGACCCGCGGCACCACCCTGGCGGCCCGGCTCGCGGACAAGATCGAGGAATTCTCCGGCGTCCGCCCCGCGCTCGGCTCGCTCGACATCACCCTCTACCGCGACGACCTGCGCAGTCGCCCGCATCGTCCGCTGGAACGCACCTCGGTGCCCGAGGGCGGCATCGAGGACGCGCTCGTCGTCCTCGTCGACGACGTGCTGTTCTCCGGCCGCACCGTGCGCTCGGCCCTCGACGGCCTGCGCGACCTCGGCCGTCCCCGCGCCGTGCAGCTCGCGGTGCTCGTCGACCGCGGTCACCGCGAACTGCCGATCCGCGCCGACTTCGTCGGCAAGAACGTGCCGACCGCCCGCACCGAGGACATCTCGGTGCTGCTCACCGAACACGACGGCCGCGACGGTGTGTACCTGCACCAGGAGGAAGCGTGAGGCATCTACTGACGGTCGCCGACCTGAGTCGCGACGTCGCCACCGAATTGCTGGACGAGGCCGAACGTTTCGAACAGGCGCTGCTCGGTCGCGAGGTGCACAAGCTGCCCACCCTGCGCGGGCGCACCGTGATGACGGTGTTCTTCGAGAACTCCACCCGCACCCGCGTCTCGTTCGAGGTCGCGGGCAAGTGGATGAGCGCCGACGTCATCAACGTCAGCGCCAGCAGCTCCTCGGTCGCCAAGGGCGAATCGCTACGCGATACCGCGCTGACCCTGCACGCCGCCGGCGCCGACGCGCTGATCGTGCGCCATCCGGCCTCGGGTGCGGCGCATCAGATCGCGCGCTGGTTCGAGGACTGGGCGCTCACCACCGGCGGATCGGTCCCCGCGGTCATCAACGCCGGCGACGGCACCCACCAGCACCCCACCCAGGCCCTGCTGGACGCGCTCACGCTGCGCCAGCGACTCGGCACCATCGAGGGCAGGCGCGTGGTGATCGTCGGCGACATCCTGCACAGCCGGGTCGCCCGCTCCAACGCCTTCCTGCTGTCCACGCTCGGCGCGGAAGTGGTGCTGGTCGCGCCGCGCACTCTGCTGCCGACCGGTGTGGAGGGCTGGCCGGTGCGGGTCTCGCACAGCCTCGACGCCGAACTGCCCGGCGCCGACGCGGTGCTGATGCTGCGGGTGCAGGCCGAACGGATGAACGGCGGGTTCTTCCCGTCGGCCCGCGAGTACGCGGTGAATTACGGCCTGTCCGAACGCAGGCTGGCGCTGCTGGACGAGCACGCGGTGGTGCTGCACCCGGGCCCGATGCTGCGCGGTATGGAAATCGCGTCGTCGGTGGCGGATTCGCCCAGGGCCGCGGTGCTGCAACAGGTGACGAACGGAGTGCATATGCGAATGGCGGTGCTGTTCCGGCTGCTGGTGGGGACTCAGGAGGCCGTGGCGTGAGCGACTCCGTTTTGCTGAAGGGCGTGCTCGTCTACGGCGAGGGCGAGCCGGTGGACGTGCTCGTCGCCGACGGTGAGATCCGCGATATCGCCACCGATCTGGGTGTCATCGACGGCGCCGAGATCATCGACGGCACGGGCCAGGTCCTGCTGCCCGGCTTCGTCGACCTGCACACCCACCTGCGCGAACCCGGCCGCGAGGACACCGAGACCATCGAGTCCGGTTCCGCCGCCGCCGCACTCGGCGGCTACACCGCGGTCTTCGCGATGGCCAACACCAACCCGGTGGCCGATTCGCATGTGGTCACCGACCATGTGTGGCGGCGCGGGCAGGAGGTCGGCCTGGTCGACGTCTACCCGGTCGGCGCCGTCACCGTCGGCCTGGAAGGCAAGCAGCTCGCCGAGATGGGCACCATGGCCGCCGGAATCGGCGCGGTGCGCATGTTCTCCGACGACGGTCACTGCGTCTACGACCCGCTGATCATGCGGCGCGCCCTGGAGTACGCGAACTCGCTCGGGGTGCTGATCGCCCAGCATGCCGAGGAGCCGCGGCTCACCGTCGGCGCCGTCGCGCACGAGGGCCCGACCGCCGCCCGCCTGGGCCTGGCCGGCTGGCCGCGCGCCGCGGAGGAATCCATCGTCGCCCGCGACGCGCTGCTGGCCCGTGACGCCGGCGCCCGCGTCCACATCTGCCACGCCTCCACCGCCGGCACCGTGGAGTTGGTCAAATGGGCCAAGTCGCAGGGCATCGCGATCACCGCCGAGGTCACCCCGCATCATCTGCTGCTCGACGATTCGCGGCTGGAAACCTACGACGCGGTCAACAAGGTGAATCCGCCGCTGCGCGAGGCCTCCGATGCCGTCGCGCTGCGGCAGGCGCTGGCGGAAGGCATCGTCGACTGCGTCGCCACCGACCACGCCCCGCACGCCGAACAGGACAAGTGCTGCGAATTCGCTGCCGCCCGCCCCGGCATGCTCGGGCTCGAG
Source organism: Nocardia cyriacigeorgica (assembly GCF_005863245.1). GTDB lineage: Bacteria > Actinomycetota > Actinomycetes > Mycobacteriales > Mycobacteriaceae > Nocardia > Nocardia cyriacigeorgica_C. Next base: position 666,039 of record NZ_VBUT01000003.1, read on the forward strand.
ACGGCGCTGTCGATCGTGGTGGAGACCATGGTCCGCCCGGGTCTGCTGGATTGGCGCGGGGTAGCGAAGGTGATGAGTGAGCGGCCCGCCGAGATCGTCGGGCTCGATGAGCACGGCAGGCCCATCGCGGTCGGTGAACCGGCGAACCTGGTGCTGGTCGACCCGGACGCCAGCTGGACGGTGCGGGCGAAGGAACTCGCCAGCATCTCCGACAACACCCCGTACCAGGACATGACGCTGCCCGCTCGGGTCACCACCACCCTGCTGCGCGGCCGGATCACCGCCCGCGACGGTGTGGCGGCGTCGCCGGCGCGCAGCGGAGGGCAGTCGTAATGGAACGCACATTGTGGGTGGTCGGGCTGGCGCTGCTGTGGGCCGTGCTGATCTACCTGATGTACCGGGGCTGGCAGAACCGGGCCGCCCGGCAGGCCGAGCGCATCGGCGAACTGCCGCCGGTGCCGCAGGAACTGGGCGCTCAGCTGCTCGAACCGACCACCGGCCTCTATCTCGGCAGCACCATGGCGCCGAGCTGGCAGGACCGGATCGCGGTCGGCGACCTGGGCTTCCGGGCCAATGCCGAACTCACCCGGTTCGAGAAAGGCATCCTGCTCGAGCGCGATGGCGCGTCGGTGATCTGGATCCCGCAGGAATCGATCACCGCGGTGCGCACCGAACGCGGGCACGCGGGCAAGGTGATGACAGAAGATGGTGTGCTGGTGATTCGCTGGAAGCTGCCGACCGGGACCGAGATCGACACCGGATTCCGAGGAGACGACAAGACGGTGTATCCGGCGTGGGCACAGATGACGACGGGAGACGAGGGATGAGCGGAAAGAACGAAGCGGCCTTGGTGCTGGAGGATGGCCGGGTTTTCCGTGGCACCTCCTACGGCGCCGTCGGCGAGACCTTGGGTGAGGCGGTGTTCTGCACCGCGATGACCGGTTATCAGGAAACTCTCACCGACCCCAGCTATCACCGCCAGATCGTGGTGGCCACGGCCCCGCAGATCGGCAACACGGGCTGGAACGACGAGGACGACGAGTCCAGCAAGATCTGGGTCGCCGGCTACGCCGTGCGCGACCCCGCGCGCCGCGCCTCGAACTGGCGCGCCACCCGCACACTGCCCGAGGAGCTGCGACGGCAGGACGTCGTCGGCATCGCGGGCATCGACACCCGTGCGGTGGTGCGGCATCTGCGCACCCGCGGTTCGATGAAGGCGGGCATCTTCAGCGGTGACGCCGTCGCCGCCTCCGTCGACGAACTGGTGGCCAGGGTCAACGGCCAGCCGTCCATGCTCGGCGCGGATCTGGCCGAGGAGGTCAGCACCGACGGCCTCTACACCATCGAGCCCACCGGCGAGCATCGCTTCACCGTGGTCGCCGTCGACCTCGGCATCAAGACCAACACCCCGCGCATGTTCGCCGAACGCGGCATCCGCGTGCATGTGGTGCCGTCGGGTACCTCGTTCGACCAGATCCAGGAGCTGAAGCCGAACGGCGTGTTCCTGTCCAACGGTCCGGGCGACCCGGCCACCCAGGACGGCGCGGTCGAGCTCACCCGCCAGATCCTCGGTGCCGGCCTGCCGCTGTTCGGCATCTGCTTCGGCAACCAGATCCTGGGCCGGGCGCTCGGCCGTGGCACCTACAAGATGAAGTTCGGCCACCGCGGCATCAACATCCCGGTCGTCGAGCACGAGACCGGCCGCATCTCGATCACCGCGCAGAACCACGGCTTCGCCCTCGAAGGCGAGCAGGGTGAGCAGTTCGACACCCCGTTCGGCAAGGCCGAGGTCAGCCACGTCTGCGCCAACGACGGCACCGTCGAGGGCGTGCGCCTGGTCGACGGTCGCGCGTTCTCCGTGCAGTACCACCCCGAAGCCGCCGCCGGCCCCCATGACGCCGCGTACTTGTTCGACCGTTTCGCCGGTCTGATGGAAGGAGCCTGATGCCTCGCCGCACCGATCTGAACCACATCCTGGTGATCGGCTCGGGCCCGATCGTCATCGGTCAGGCCTGCGAGTTCGATTACTCCGGCACCCAGGCCTGCCGGGTGCTGCGTTCGGAGGGCCTGCGGGTCTCGCTGGTCAACTCCAACCCGGCCACGATCATGACCGACCCGGAGTTCGCCGACTCCACCTACGTCGAGCCGATCACTCCCGAGTTCGTCGAGAAGGTGATCGCCAAGGAACGCCCCGACGCCATCCTGGCCACCCTCGGCGGGCAGACCGCGCTCAACACCGCCGTCGCGCTGCACGAGCGTGGCGTGCTGGAGAAGTACGGCGTCGAGCTGATCGGCGCCGACTTCGACGCCATCCAGCGCGGTGAGGACCGGCAGAAGTTCAAGGACATCGTCGCGAAGGTCGGCGGCGAGAGCGCCCGCTCGCGGGTCTGCTTCACCATGGACGAAGTGCGCGACACCGTCGCCGAACTCGGCTTCCCGGTGGTCGTGCGGCCCTCGTTCACCATGGGCGGCCTCGGTTCCGGCATGGCCTACAACGACGAGGACCTCGACCGCATCGCCGGCGGCGGCCTGGCCGCTTCGCCGACCGCGAACGTCCTGATCGAGGAGTCCATCCTCGGCTGGAAGGAATACGAGCTCGAGCTCATGCGCGACGGCCGCGACAACGTCGTGATCGTCTGCTCCATCGAGAACGTCGACCCGATGGGCGTGCACACCGGCGACTCGATGACCGTGGCCCCGGCCATGACGCTGACCGACCGCGAATACCAGAAGATGCGCGATCTCGGCATCGCGATCCTGCGCGAGGTCGGCGTGGACACCGGCGGCTGCAATATCCAGTTCGCGGTGAACCCGGCCGACGGCCGGCTGATCGTCATCGAGATGAACCCGCGCGTGTCGCGGTCCTCGGCGCTGGCCTCCAAGGCCACCGGCTTCCCGATCGCCAAGATCGCCGCCAAGCTGGCCATCGGCTACACCCTCGACGAGATCGTCAACGACATCACCAAGGAAACCCCGGCCTGCTTCGAGCCGACGCTGGACTACGTCGTGGTCAAGGCGCCGCGGTTCGCGTTCGAGAAGTTCCCCGGCGCCGACGGCACGCTGACGACCACCATGAAGTCGGTGGGCGAGGCGATGTCGCTGGGCCGCAACTTCGCCGAGGCGCTGGGCAAGGTGCTGCGTTCGCTGGAGACCAAGTCCGCCGGATTCTGGACCACCGACGACGGACAGTGGGCTCCGGCCTCAGATGCTCCCGCCGACGTCCAGGCCGCGATCACCGCCATCCTCGACGACCTGCGGGTGCCCACCGAAGGCCGCATCTACCAGGTCGAGCGGGCGCTGCGCCTTGGCGCGAGCATCGATGACGTCGCCGCCGCCTCCGGCATCGACCCGTGGTTCGTCGCCGAGGTCGCCGGCCTGGTCGAGCTGCGTCAGGAACTGCTCGACGCGCCGGTGCTGGATGAGTCGCTGCTGCGTCAGGCCAAGCACTACGGCCTGTCCGACCGCCAGATCGCCGCGCTGCGGCCGGAACTGGCCGGCGAGAGCGGGGTGCGCGCGCTGCGCCACCGGCTCGGGGTGCGCCCGGTGTTCAAGACCGTCGACACCTGCGCCGCCGAGTTCGAGGCCAAGACGCCATACCACTACTCCGCGTACGAGCTCGATCCCGCCGCCGAATCGGAGGTCGCGCCGCAGCGTGAACGCGAGAAGGTGATCATCCTCGGTTCGGGCCCGAACCGGATCGGTCAGGGCATCGAGTTCGACTACTCGTGCGTGCACGCGGCGCAGACGCTGTCGCAGGCCGGCTACGAGACGGTGATGGTCAACTGCAACCCGGAGACCGTCTCCACCGACTACGACACCGCCGATCGCCTCTACTTCGAGCCGCTGACCTTCGAAGACGTGCTCGAGGTCTACCACTCCGAGACCGAATCCGGCACCGTCGCCGGCGTCATCGTGCAGCTGGGCGGCCAGACCCCGCTCGGTCTGGCGCAGCGGCTCACCGACGCCGGTGTGCCCGTGGTCGGCACCAGTGCCGCCGCCATCGACCTGGCCGAGGACCGGGGCGAATTCGGTGACGTGCTGGTCGCGGCGGGTCTGCCCGCGCCGAAGTACGGCACCGCCACCACCGTCGAGCAGGCCAAGAAGATCGCGGCCGAGATCGGCTACCCGGTGCTCGTGCGCCCGTCCTATGTGCTGGGTGGTCGCGGCATGGAGATCGTCTACGACGAGACTTCGCTCGAGGGCTACATCTCCCGCGCCACCGAACTCAACCCGGAGCATCCGGTGCTGGTCGACCGTTTCCTCGAAGACGCCATCGAGATCGACGTCGACGCGCTCTGCGACGGCGATGAGGTGTACCTGGGCGGTGTGATGGAACACATCGAGGAGGCCGGCATCCACTCCGGCGACTCGGCGTGCGCGCTCCCGCCGATCACCCTCGGCCGCAGCGATATCGAGGCCGTGCGCCGCTCCACGGTGGCGCTGGCCAAGGGCATCGGTGTCAAGGGCCTGCTCAATGTGCAGTACGCGCTCAAGGACGACGTGCTCTACGTGCTCGAGGCCAACCCGCGTGCCAGCCGCACCGTGCCGTTCGTCTCCAAGGCCACCGCGGTGCCGCTGGCCAAGGCGGCCGCGCGGATCATGCTCGGCGCCACCATCGCCGAGCTGCGCAAGGAAGGCATGCTGCCCGGCGAGGGCGACGGCGGGCACGTCCCGCTGGACGCCCCGGTCGCGGTGAAGGAGGCCGTGCTGCCGTTCCACCGGTTCCGTAAGGCCGACGGCTCCGGCGTGGACTCGCTGCTGTCGCCGGAGATGAAGTCGACCGGTGAGGTCATGGGCATCGACGCCGATTTCGGTACGGCCTTCGCCAAGAGCCAGGCCGCGGCCTACGGTTCGCTGCCGACCGAGGGCACGGTGTTCGTCTCCATCGCCAACCGCGACAAGCGCGCCATGGTGTTCCCGGTGAAGCGGCTCAACGATCTGGGCTTCCGCATCCTGGCCACCGAGGGCACCGCGGAGATGTTGCGCCGCAACGGCATTCCGTGCGAGCGGGTGCGCAAACACTCCGAGGACGGTCCGGCCGACGAGCCGACCATTGTCGAGCAGATCCGCGACGGCGAGGTCGACATGGTGTTCAACACCCCGTACGGCAACTCCGGCCCCCGCGTGGACGGCTACGAGATCCGCAGTGCCGCAGTGGGTGTGAACATCCCCTGCATCACCACAGTGCAGGGTGCGGCCGCGGCCGTGCAGGGCATCGAGGCCACCATCAACGGCGGCATCGGGGTGCGTTCGCTGCAGGAACTGCACGCGGTACTGCGCGGGTGAGCCACGACCAGGAGAGCGGAGCGGGATCGGTGCAGACCTTCGGCGACCGGCTACAGCACGCGATGCGGCAGTTCGGGCCGCTGTGCGTCGGCATCGATCCGCATCCGGCCCTGCTGGCCCAGTGGGGCCTGACCGACGACGTGGACGGTCTGGAGGCCTTCGCCGAGATCTGCGTGGAGGCCTTCGACGGCTGCGTCGCCCTGGTCAAACCGCAGGTGGCGTTCTTCGAGGTGTACGGCGCGGGCGGGATCGGGGTGCTCGAGCGCACCATCGAGGTGTTGCGCGATTCCGGCACGCTGGTGCTGGCCGACGCCAAACGCGGCGATATCGGCTCGACCATGGACGCCTACGCCCGCGCCTGGCTCGGCGACGGCCCGCTGAGCTCGGACGCGGTGACGGTGTCGCCGTATCTCGGCTTCGGCTCGCTCGATCCGGCCCTGGAGTTGGCGCAGGCCAACCACCGCGGGGTGTTCGTGCTCGCCGCGACCTCCAACCCCGAAGGCGCGCAACTGCAACGGATCACCGCCGGCGACGGGCGCACCATCGCCCAGACGGTCGTCGACGCCGCCGCGGCTCGCAACGCCGGCGACGGCTTCGGCTCGGTCGGTGTCGTGGTCGGCGCCACCCTCACCGAGGCGCCGGATCTGGGCGCGCTCAACGGGCCGATCCTCATGCCGGGGGTCGGCGCGCAGGGCGGGGGAGCGGAGTCGATTCGCGGCCTGGTCCCGCGGCACCTGCTGCGCGGTGTGGTGCCCAACGCCTCCCGTGAGGTGTTGCGCGAGGGGCCGTCGGTGCCCGCGCTGCGTGCGCGCGTGGCGGCCCTTCAGGAAGAATTCGGTTTCCTCCAGGCCTAGTCAGCGCCCGCGGTACACGATCATCGCGTACCCGGCGGCCGTTTCGGCACGGGTGTCTCATCCACGACGCAACGGCCGGGGTGCTGGTATTGGCGTCGCGGCGGTGAGATGCTGTTGAGGTTGATCGGGGGATCTCCGGCGGGGCAATAGTCGGCGGTTTTCCATCACAGCACCTCGCGCTTGCGGGGGACATCAGGTCCGGCCCGCCCACCCCTCGGGCCGGGCCTGATCCATGTCCGGCGCCGGTGTGTGATGCGCCAGTGCATGAGGTGCGTTTGCTGGTGTCCTGACGGCCCGCTGAAACGCTATGTGGTCAGTTGGCGGCCCGGGCACCCGGCGCGGCGTTGTCAGTGCCCATAGACGCGTCTGCCTGCCGCTACGGCCCTGTTCGGCGCGCCTGTCCCGTGCACATCGCGTCGCCGCGGCGCGCCGTGGGCCGTCGCCCATGGGCCCGATGGCGGGGTCTGCGCGCTCCACGCATGCGGTCCGATGTTCGCGCACAGGATGCCCGGCACGCGACACGCACATCATTTCCGCAGCGACACGCAGAAATTTTCCAGAAAGTTCCTGGTCGTGGGGTTGTGGGTTTGCCGGCGGCGGTGACGGCGCCGTGGCAACCGCCCCGCTAATTCGTCCCGTGTACGAAAACGCCCTGCGTGCAGGCTGTTTCGTGGATTCGAACCAGTGTTCGGAAGGGTGGGCGAGCCGGGTTCGGCATTGCGTCCGGCGTCCCCTACGGCATCGTCGAATCATGCGCTGACCTGGGGGGTGGGTTCGCAATCGGCCGCGGTCGTGGGTACGGTCGCTGTCACTGCCGGGTAATTGGGCAGTAGTTGATGCAATGAACGATGAGACGGAGGAACCGTGGCCCTTCCCCAGCTGACTGACGAGCAGCGCGCCGCTGCTTTGGAGAAGGCGGCGGCCGCTCGCCGCACTCGGGCGGAGCTCAAGGATCGCTTGAAGCGTGGCGGCACCGACCTGAAGAGCGTCCTCAACGACGCCGAGACCAATGAGATCATCGGCAAGATGAAGGTGTCGGCCCTGCTCGAGGCCCTGCCCAAGGTCGGCAAGGTCAAGGCGGCCGAGATCATGACCGAGCTGGAGATCGCTCCCACCCGCCGTCTGCGCGGTCTGGGCGATCGGCAGCGCAAGGCCCTGCTGGCCAAGTTCGACCTCGGCGCCTGACAACCGCCGGTGGTCGAACACATGACGAAGGGTCGGCTGGTCGTTCTGGTCGGCCCCTCGGCCGTGGGCAAGTCCACCGTGGTGCGCTGCGTTCGCGAACGCCTACCGCACCTGGTGTTCAGCGTGTCGGCCACAACCCGGGCCCCCCGGCCCGGGGAGGTCGACGGCCGTGACTACCGGTTCGTCAGCCGCGAAGAGTTCGACGCGATGATCGAGGCCGGGGATCTGCTCGAATGGGCCGATATCCACGGCGGACTCCAGCGCTCGGGCACCCCGGCCGCCCCGGTCCGCGCGGCGCTGGCCGAAGGCCTGCCGGTGCTGATCGAGGTCGATCTGGAAGGCGCCCGCTCGGTCCGCAAGGCGATGCCGGAAGCGCTGCTGGTGTTCTTGGCCCCGCCCAGCTGGGACGAGCTGGTATCGCGGCTGCGTTCGCGTGGCACCGAATCGCCGGAGGTCATCGAGCGCAGGCTGGAGACCGCACGCACCGAACTGGCCGCCTGTGACGAGTTCGACATCGTGATCGTGAACGACGAGGTGACCAGCGCCTGCGAGCAGTTGGTATCGTTGTTCGTTAGCACAAATTCGAGTTCGTGACACCCGTCCGCGACAACATCGGTCAACAACCCGCAGGAGCCCCCCTAGTGAGCAGTACGGACACCATCTCCGCGCCCGCCTACGACACTCCGATCGGCCTCACCAACCCGCCGATCGACGAGCTGCTCGAGCGCACCTCGTCCAAGTACGCCCTGGTCATCTACGCCGCCAAGCGGGCACGTCAGATCAACGATTACTACAACCAGCTCGGCGACGGCATCCTCGAATACGTCGGCCCGCTGGTCGAGCCCATCGCGCAGGAGAAGCCGCTGTCGGTGGCCATGCGTGAGATCCACGCCGACCTGCTCGAGCACACCGAAGGCGAGTGACCACGTCCCGGTGAGACCGGTGCACGGCACCGCGGCTCGCCGGGCACATCGGGCGCTGGTGTCCCGCACAACACAGGAGGCGCAATGACCACACGGGTCGTTGTCGGGGTCGGCGGGGGCATCGCCGCCTACAAGGCGTGCGCGCTGGTGCGCCGCTTCACCGAAACCGGGCACGAGGTCCGGGTCATTCCCACCGAGTCCGCCCTGCAGTTCGTCGGCAAGGCCACCTTCGAGGCGCTCACCGGCAATCCCGTGAACACCGGGGTCTTCTCCGACGTGCCCGAAGTGCCGCATGTGCGCCTCGGCCAGGAAGCCGACCTCGTCGTCATCGCGCCCGCGACCGCCGATCTGATGGCGCGTGCCGCCACCGGCCGCGCCGACGATCTGCTCACCGCCACTCTGCTCACCGCGCGATGTCCCATCCTGTTCGCGCCCGCGATGCACACCGAGATGTGGGAGCATCCGGCCACCGTCGCCAACGTCGCCACCCTGCGCGCGCACGGCGCCAATGTGATGGAACCGGCCTCGGGCCGGCTCACCGGCACCGACACCGGTCCGGGACGTCTGCCCGAACCCGAGGAGATCTTCGGACTGGCCTCGCTGCTGCTCGAGCGCGCCGACGCCATTCCGCGTGACCTCGAGGGCCGCCGGGTGGTCATCACCGCTGGTGGCACCAGGGAACCGCTGGACCCGGTGCGTTTCCTGGGTAACCGCAGCTCCGGTAAGCAGGGTTACGCCCTGGCCCGGGTCGCGGCCCAGCGCGGCGCGCACGTCACGCTCATCGCGGGCAACACCATCGAGATGGCGGCACCCGCGGCCGTCGAACTGGTGCACATCACCACCGCCGAACAGCTCAAGACCGCGGTGGACAAGCACGCGGCCGGTGCGGACGCGGTGATCATGGCGGCGGCGGTGGCCGATTTCCGGCCCACCAACGTGGCCGCGGCCAAGATCAAGAAGGGTGCCGGCGAACCCGACACCATCGCCCTGACCAAGAACGACGACATTCTCGCCGGTCTGGTCCAGGCCCGCGCCGACGGACAGCTACCTGGGACCGCGATCGTCGGATTCGCCGCCGAAACCGGTGACGAACACGGCGACGTGCTCACCCACGCGCGCGCCAAACTGGCCCGCAAGGGGTGCGATCTGCTCGTCGTGAACGCGGTCGGTGAAGGCAAGGCGTTCGAAGTCGACACCAACGACGGCTGGCTGCTCGGCGCCGACGGCACCGAGCAGGCACTCGACCACGGATCCAAGGCGCTGCTGGCCAGCCGGGTGCTCGATGCGCTCGGGCCGCTGCTGAGCTGAGCGGCCCGCCCGGCCGCCGACCATGGGGTGCTGCGAGATGCATTGCGGGAGCGAGGTAATCGTGCCAACTGCATGCGCGACAGCCCGGCGGCAGCGTCTAATGGGAACGGGAAATCGAACGATGCCATCGCGAGCCGGGACCGCGGTCCGGGACGGCGGACCGGCGCGTCGGTGGTTTGGAATAGTCTGGGATCAGGGTTCGCGCCCGGCGTGGCACCGTTGCCGCCGCGACGAGCGATGTCGCCGACCGTAGGCATCGCACCAGCGGCAATGCGGCGCTAGGGTCGCAAACCGAGAAGAGCAACCCGTTGAGGGAGAGGGAACAACTGTGCGCACGACCGGCAGTCGGCTATTCACCAGTGAGTCCGTGACCGAGGGTCATCCGGACAAGATCTGTGACGCCATCAGCGATTCCATCCTCGACGCGTTGCTGGCGGAGGACCCGCGCAGCCGGGTGGCGGTGGAAACCCTGGTCACCACCGGCCAGGTGCATGTCGCCGGTGAGGTCACCACCGAGGCGTACGCGGACATTCCGCGCATCGTCCGGGAGAAGGTGCTCGAGATCGGATACGACTCCTCGGCAAAGGGTTTCGACGGAAACTCCTGCGGTGTCAACATCGCGATCGGCGCGCAGTCGCCGGACATCGCGCAGGGCGTGGACACCTCGCACGAGGCGCGCGTCGGCGGCTCCGACGACGAGATCGAACAGCAGGGCGCCGGTGATCAGGGCCTGATGTTCGGCTACGCCACCACCGACACCCCCGAGCTGATGCCGCTGCCGATCGCGCTGGCGCACCGGCTCTCGCGCAAGCTCACCGAGGTCCGCAAGTCGGGTGTGCTGCCCTACCTGCGGCCCGACGGCAAGACCCAGGTCACCATCGAATACGACGGTGACCGGCCCGTTCGGCTGGATACCGTCGTCATCTCCACTCAGCACGCCGCCGATATCGACCTGGACAACCTGCTCGCCCCCGATATCCGCGAGAAGGTCGTCGACGCGGTGCTGGCCGATCTGGCGCTGCCCAGCCTCGACGTGTCCGATGTGCGGCTGCTGGTCAACCCCACCGGCAAGTTCGTGCTCGGCGGCCCGATGGGTGACGCGGGCCTGACCGGCCGCAAGATCATCGTCGACACCTACGGCGGCATGGCCCGCCACGGTGGTGGCGCGTTCTCCGGTAAGGACCCGTCCAAGGTCGACCGCTCGGCCGCCTACGCGATGCGCTGGGTCGCCAAGAACGTCGTCGCAGCCGGGCTGTCGGACCGGGTGGAGGTGCAGGTCGCCTACGCCATCGGCAAGGCCGCTCCGGTCGGGTTGTTCGTGGAGACCTTCGGCACCGAGAAGGTGGATCCGGCGCGCATCGCCGGCGCCATCACCGAGGTGTTCGACCTGCGTCCTGGCGCGATCATCCGCGACCTGGACCTGCTGCGCCCGATCTACGCGCCGACCGCCGCGTACGGCCACTTCGGCCGCACCGACGTCGACCTGCCCTGGGAGCACACCGACCGCGCCGACAAGCTGCGCGCCGCCGCCGGCCTGTAGTTTCCGCGCCCGGGTGGACGAACTCGCGGCCGACCACACCCCCGGCGACGAACCGTCGCCGGGGGTGTCGGCTGTGTCGGGGCTGTCCACACCGTCCGAACCGGGCCTCGCGCTGCCGATCGCGCGGGTGCTCCCGCTGCTGACCCCGGCGCATCTGGACCGCGATTTCGACTATCTCGTTCCGCCCGAATTCGACGAGATCGCACAGCCGGGCGTGCGGGTGCGGGTCCGGTTCGCCGGGCGCCTGGTCGACGGTTATCTCCTCGACCGGCTCGCCGCCAGCGACCACACCGGCAAACTGGTGCCGCTGGATCGCGTGGTGTCCGCCGAACGCGTCCTCACCCCGGAAATCCTGCGCCTGGTCACCTCGGTGGCCGCCCGGTACGCCGGCAGCCGCGCCGACGTGCTGCGCCTGGCGATTCCGCCTCGGCACGCGCGCACCGAGAACGGGGGGACGGCACAGTCCAAGCCGGTCAAGGCAGCCCCGGTCACGAATAGCGCTGCGGGCGAAGACGATACGTCCGCCACCGCACCGGATATCGCGCCACCTGCGGGCGACTCTCGGACCGATGACGACATCCGTTCGGCGACATCGGGCACCGACGACGGCGGTGAACGGCAGCATGACCTCCGCGGCGATCGGGCCGTGGCAGCGCAGCATCCGACGCACAGTGCCCCCGGTAGCTCGACAACTTCGAAAACCTCGGAGACCGAGGCGATTCCAGTGGCGGCCGCGCACCATGCAGATCGCGGCCGGTCGCACGGTTCGAATGTGCCGGATGATCTCGATGTGTCGCGAGGGCCAGGTGAGCCTTCCGGTTCGAGTGAGCAGGATGTCCCCGATGCGGTGCCCGGGTCTCGCCGGTCGCGCGCTCCACACGAGCCCCCCAACTCCGACGCGTCGCAGGGGGCAGGTGTGCTGCCCGGTTCGAGTGAGCAGGATGCCTCGGATGCGGTGCCCGGGTCTCGCCGGCCGCGCGCTCCACACGAGCCCACCAACCCCGACGCGTCGAAGAGCCCGAGTGGCCGGCCCGCCGAAGCGACAGCGTCGCAAGCGGTGGCTACCCCCGCCGAGCTGCTGGACCGCGCCGGTGTCGATCTCGTGTCCTGGAACAGATACCTGCACGGTGCGAGCTTCCTCGAGGCACTGGCGGACGGCCGGGGCGTGCGGGCGGCGTGGCAGGCGTTGCCGGGGGAGCAGTGGGCGGTGCGGTTGGCCGAGCTCGCGGCGGTCGTGGTTGCCGGTGGGCGCAGTGCGGTGCTGATGGTGCCCGATCAGCGGGATCTGGATCGGGTGCTGGCCGAATGCCAGCGGTTGGTGGGGGACAAGGCGGTGGGGTTGTCGGCGGGGCTCGGGCCCGCGGCGCGGTATCGGCGCTGGCTGGCGGTGCTGCGCGGCACGGCGCGGGTGGTCGTCGGTACCCGCGCGGCGGTGTTCGCCCCCGCCCAGGACCTCGGCCTGATCGCCCTGTGGGATGACGGCGACGACACCTACGCCGAGCCGCGCGCGCCCTACCCGCATGCCAGGGAAGTGGCGATGCTGCGCGCCCACGAGACGGGTGCGGCCTTCGTGGCGGGCGGGTTCGCGCGGACCGCCGAGATCCAGGCGGTGGTCGACTCCGGCTGGGCCCACGATCTGGTTGCCGACCGGGCGACGCTGCGTTCGGCCATGCCACGGATCAGTGCGCCGGGCGACACCGATCTCGCCCTGGAACGCGACCCCGTCGCGCGGGCGGTGCGAATTCCGGGGGCTGCCTTCGCGGCGGCCAGGTCCGCGCTGAAGGAAGGCGCCGGGGTCCTGGTCCAGGTGCCGCGCCGGGGCTACGTCCCTGCCCTGGCGTGCGGGAAATGCCGAACGCCCGCGCGTTGCCGGCACTGCAATGGGCCGCTCGCGTTGCCCGAGCGCGGGCAAGCGGGCCCGGAATCGGCGGAGGTGGCGCACAGTCCCGCCTGCCGCTGGTGCGGCCGCACCGAAGCCGGTTTCCGTTGCGCGGCTTGCGGTTCGCGGGCGCTCCGGGCCGTGGTGATCGGAGCGACCCGCACCGCGGAAGAGCTAGGGCGGGCATTCCCGGGCGTCCCGATCCGCGGTTCCGGCGGCGGCGCCGTCCTCGACACCGTGGAACCCGGGCCGCAGGTGGTGGTCGCCACCGTCGGCGCCGAACCCGTGTTGCCCGGCGGCTACGGTGTCGCCCTGCTGCTCGACGGGTGGGCGCTGCTCGGCCGTGCCGACCTGCGTGCGGCCGAGGACGCCCTGCGCCGCTGGATGTGCGCCGCCGCCCTGGTCCGCGCCCACGGCCAGGTGCTCGTGATGGCCGAACCGTCCATCCCGACGGTGCAGGCTCTCATCCGCTGGGATCCGATCGGCCATGCTCGCGCCGAGGTCGACAGCCGCGCCGAGGTCGGCTTCCCGCCCGCGGTCCGCATGGCCGCCGTCGACGGCACCTCCGAGGCCATCACCGAACTCCTCGCCGCCGCAACGCTTCCCGAATCGGCCGACCTACTCGGCCCGGTGCCGCTGCCCCCCTTCGCGCGCAAGCCTTTCACCGGCGATTCCCCCGCCGAGGTCGAACGCATCCTGCTGCGCACGCCCCGCCGGGAGGCCACCGCGTTGTCGCGAGCCCTCACCGCAGCCCAAGCAGTCCGCAGCGCGCAGCGTTCCGACGCCCCGCTGCGCGTGCAGATCGACCCCGTCGACATCGGATGACGCTCGCCGCAGGGCTGCGGTAGGTCGGCCATCGTGCACCGAGGGCGCACGTGGCCTACCGCTCGCTGGCGGTGCAGACCGCTGTGTCGCCATCGGGTGATCCTCTGCGTCGCGGTGCAGGCTGTGTGTCCTGCGCCGAGGCCGCAATTCGCGGACAGCTCGCTGGATGTGCAGGACGCCGGCGGCGGCATCGAGCGATCGCCGGACGTGGCAGGCTGTGCCACCTGCACCGTGTCCGTGCCGGCGAGGGCCGTTTCGCCGGACGCCGGACCGGCACCTTCGGCATCGGATGCCATGGGCCGATCGTTGACGACGTAGCCCGGCCTGAACCCGACCTCCGAGGCGGCCTTGCTCAGTGGAACGCGGCGATATGTGCTCGCGCCCAGTCCGCGAACGGCCGGGCCGGACGCCCGAGCACCGTTTCCACGTCGGTGCTGATCCGGCGCTCCTCCTCGGTCGGCGCGCCGAGGATGTCGAGGGTGGTCTCGACCACCGGTTCGGGCATGAAGGCCAGCATCTGCTCCCGCGCCTGCGCCCGCGTCTGTTCGACGAACCGGACCGGCTCGCCGAGGGCCGAACCCAGCGCTTCGGCCCGCTGTCGCGGCGTGCTCAGCTCGGGTCCGGTGAGGGTGTAGACCTGGCCGGCGTGCCCGTCGGACCGAAGGGCGGCCGCGGCGACGCCGGCGATATCGCGGGGGTCGACGATCGGCAGCCCGACATCACCGAACGGCGCTGCCACCGTCCGGGCCTCGCGTACCGAGGGCACCCAGGCGAAAGCGTTCGAGTGGAAAGCGCCCGGCCGCAGGATGGTCCAGTCGAGTCCCGATTGCCGCACGGCCGCGTCGAATGCGCGTGCGGTGCTGCCGTGCGACACCGAGTCCGGCCGGGTGACCACACCCTGCGACGACAGCAGCACCACGCGACGGACACCGCCGGCCTTGGCCACATCGAGGATGTCCGCCGGGCGCATCAGGTGCGCGCTCATGCCGGTGTCGTGCAGGAACAGGGCCTCGGCGCCATCGAGGATCGGTCGCAGGCTCTCCGGATCGGTGACGTCCGCCTGCTGGGCGCGCACTCCCTGCAGCACCCTGCCGGGCTCGATTGTGCGCGATACGGCCGTCACGTTCGCGCCGGCTGCCGCCAGGGCGCCGACCAGCGGGGTGCCGACATTTCCGGTTGCACCGGTTACCACGATCATCATGAAGTCCTTAGTTAGTTGGCTGACTAAGTCAACGTAGCCGATGTGCCCCACGCTTGTCTACAGTTAGTTGTATGACTGACTCACAGGCTGCGGTGAAGGCAGGAAAACGGGAGCGTTTGGTGGACGCCGCCGTTCAGGTCTTCTACGAACGTGGCGTGGAAAAGACCACCATCGCCGATATCGCCAAGACGGCCGAAGTGCCGGTCGGCAATGTCTACTACTACTTCAAGACCAAGGATCAGTTGATCGAGGCCGCGGTCGAGGCGCATCGGCGCAGGTTGGGGCACCTGCTCGAGGAGCTCGATGGCCTCGGCACGCCGCGCGAGCGGCTGCGCGCGCTGATCGCGGGCTGGGTCGACCTGCGCGATCAGGCGGCGCAGTTCGGCTGCCCGTTCGGCACGCTCGCCTCCGAAATGGATAAGCGGCCCGAGGTGCTGGACGCGGAGGTCGCCGACACCATGCGAGTGCTGGTGGACTGGGCGCGCAGGCAGTTCGAGGAGATGGGTCGCGCGGATGCGGCCGAACTCGGCGTCGCGTTGATTGCCGCGTATCAGGGTATTTCGTTGCTCACCAACACCTTTCGTGATCCGAGCCTGATGGAGGCGGAGGGGGAGCGGCTGGGGCGCTGGATCGATTCGCTGGCCGCCTGACCCCTGATCGAGCGCTGGCCTGCCATCCGGCCGCGGGGTGGCAGGCCGGCGGTGTGCGGCGGATCGCAGATCGAGGGTTGTCGCAAATAGATTGCCGATATATCGTTGATAGTGTTCAACAACATCGGAGTCTGAGGAGGCTCGACATGGAAAACGCAGAAAAGCACCGCGGGCATGGCCGTCACGGCGGCAGGCAACGACCCGGATTCGATGAGTGCGGGCCGCACCGCGGACAGTTCCGTCGCGGCGGACGGCACGGCTGGGGTCCGGAATTCGGCCCGGGCTTCGGCCCCGGTTTCGGGCCGGGCTTCGGCCCTGGTTTCGGCCGCGGACGTGGTCGCGGCGGCCGCGGCAGGCGCGGTGACGTCCGCGCCGCCATCCTGCTGCTGCTGACCGAACGCCCCATGCACGGTTACGAACTCATCCAGCAGATCCGCGAACGCAGCGACGATCTGTGGCGGCCGAGCCCGGGATCCATCTACCCCGCGCTGGCGCAGCTGGAAGACGAAGGTCTGGTGCTCATCGAGAAGGTCGCCGGTCGCAAGACCGCGAAGCTGACCGAATCCGGCACCACCTACGTCGAGGAGCATCGCGAGGAGCTCGGCGACCCGTGGGCCGACGTCAAACAGGACGTGGGAGCGCAGGCGATCGACCTGCGCGCGCTCGTCGGCCAGCTCATGGGCGCGGTCGCCCAGGTGGCCGCGGCCGGTACGCCGGAGCAGGCGGCCAAGGCCGCCGAGGTGCTCACCGAAGCCCGCCGGTCGCTCTATCGCATCCTGGCCGACGACGAGAGCCCCGAAAAGTAACGGGGTGGTGAATACCCCGGCCAGGGCGCGCTTTTCGCGCGGATCGGGTAGATCATTGTGATATGGAACAAACATGCGGTTTGTGGGGTCGGGGAATGTCACAACGGGGTCGCGCCGCGCTCGCGGGCCTCGCGGCGGCCGTCGTGCTCATCGGTTCGGCAACGGCGCTGTCCGGGTCGGCAGGGGCCCAGCCGCCCGGATATCGACCGCCGCTGGTACCGACCGCGTCGGCGCCGCCGCAACCGGACCATCTGGCCGCCGCGCTGTACATGAAATCGCATCCGGACGCCGTGCCGGAGGGGACCAATGATTTCGGCTGCACCCCGTCGGCCGCCCATCCGCGCCCGGTCATCCTGGCCCACGGTACCGACGCCAGCGCGTACTCCGACTGGTCGGCCATCGCGCCGCTGCTGGCATCCGAAGGGTACTGCGTCTTCGCGCTCAACTACGGCGGCAAGCCGGGGGCGGTGAGCTTCGGCACCGAGGACCTGCGGCTGAGCGCGCACCAGATCGGTGGCTTCGTCGATCAGGTGCTCGCCGCGACCGGCGCCGAGAAGGTCGATCTGGTCGGTTTTTCGCAGGGTGCCAACGTCACCCGCTACTACATCAACAAGCTCGGCGGAGCCCCGAATGTCGGTCGCTGGGTCGGGCTGGCCTCGCCCAGCTACGGCGGGGTGATGTACGGGCTGGTGCCGATCGCGCAAGCCATCCCCGGCGTGCTGGAGGCATTCGCGCAGGTCACCTCGCTGGCCGCGGTGCAGCAGGCGCAGGGTTCGCCGGTCATGCTGGAACTGAACGCCGGCGGCGACACCGTGCCCGGCGTGCACTATGTGACCATCGGCAGCCGCGTCGACGAGATGATCCAGCCGTTCGAGAACATCGCGCTGCACGGTCCCGGCGCGGAGAACGTCGTGATCCAGGATCGCTGCCCGGCCAATCTGACCGGACATTTCCACATGGTGTACGACCCGTTCGTGATGCAGCTGTTGCTGGAAGCTCTCGATCCGGCCACGGCGCCCACCCCGGTGTGCGAACCGGTGCAGCTGGGCACCGGCATCCCGCAGGTCGTCATCGGGGGCAATATCTGAGCCGAGCCGGGGACGGCCGGACGGAGGGCTCGACACCCCGCCCGGACCGCACCGGATTTGTACCAGCAATCGGTCGCGGGATCCGGGATCTCCGGCCGGTCCGGCGTGCTCTCTAGAATGGGGCGACCGACTTTCCTCCGTACTCCCGGGAGCCGCCGTGACCATTCAGCCCGTTCGCCTGTTCGGCGACCCCATCCTGCGAGCCCGCGCGGCGGAGGTCACCGAATTCGATCGTGAGCTGCGGCAGCTGGTCACCGACCTGACCGAGACCATGCACGACGACGGCGGAGTCGGCATGGCCGCCCCGCAGATCGGGGTCGGGTTGCGGGTCTTCGTCTACGACACCGGCGACGCCGCCGGTCACCTGGTCAATCCCAGCTGGACGGTGCTCGGCGACGACGAGCAGATCGGGCCGGAAGGCTGCCTGTCGATCCCCGGCCTGCGCTACGACACTCGCCGGGCGCTGCGAGTACGGGCCACCGGCGTGGATATGACCGGCGCGCCGGTCGAGTTCGACGCCGAGGGGCTGCTTGCGCGCTGTGTGCAGCATGAGACCGATCACCTCGACGGCGTGCTGTTCATCGACCGGCTCGAGCCCGCCGACCGCAAGGACGCGATGCGCTCGATCCGGGAATCGGACTGGTTCGCCGCCGGAATCACCGTGCGCCCCAGCCGGTCGGTCGCCGAGCGGAGTCGCTGATGCGGATCGTGTTCGCGGGCACACCCGAACCCGCGGTGCCGTCGCTGCGGCAGTTCATCGACTCTCCACGTCATGAGGTGGTCGCGGTGATCACCCGCCCTGACGCCGTCGCCGGCCGCGGCCGCAAGGTCACCCGGTCGCCGGTCGGCAAGCTGGCCGACGAACACGGCATCCCGGTGCTGACCCCCGCGCGCCCTTCCGATCCCGAATTCGTCGCTCAGCTCACCGAATTGGCGCCCGACTGCTGCCCGGTGGTCGCTTACGGCGCGCTGCTACCGCAGCAGGTGCTCGACATTCCGCGCTTCGGCTGGATCAACCTGCACTTCTCGCTGCTGCCCGCCTGGCGGGGTGCGGCGCCGGTGCAGGCGGCCATCGACGCGGGCGACGAATTCACCGGCGCCTCCACCTTCCAGATCGAGGCCGGACTCGACACCGGGCCGGTCTTCGGCGTGGTGACCGAACGCATCGCCGTCACCGACACCGCGGGCGAGCTGCTGGACCGGCTCGCCGACAGCGGTGCGGTCCTGTTGGAGAAGACTCTCGACGGCGTGGAAGATGGGACCCTGCAAGCGGTTCCGCAGCCCACCGAGGGAGTGTCCTACGCGCCGAAACTATCGGTGGAGGCGGCGCGGGTCCGCTGGGATCAGCCCGCCCTCGCCATCAGCCGCCGCATCCGCGCCGTCACCCCCGCCCCCGGCGCCTGGACTGTTGTCGCCGGCAACCGGCTCAAGCTCGGCCCGGTCGAATTGGTGGAAGACGAACTGCCGGAGCGGCACATCGAGATCCGCAAAACCGGCGTCTACGTCGGCACCGCGACGACCGCGGTCCGCCTGAATCAGGTTCAGCCACAAGGCAAACGCATGATGGCAGCCCTCGACTGGGCGCGCGGCGCCCGCCTCGAGCCGGGCGCGGTGGTCGAATGAACGACAACGATCGCGACCGTTCCGGCGGCGACGAGCGTCGCCGCGACAAGCCGGCAGGACGTCGCGGAGGCCGGGACGAACGGCCAGCGAAGCCTTGGGATTCCGCTCGGGGTTCGGCCGAGCGCCGCAACGGTGAAGCGCGGCCGGCGACGGGGAACCGGGGTGCGTCGAGCCGTGGTGGACGTGGAGCGCCACAGTCCGGTGAGCGATTCCCTGACCGCAGGGGCCCGGGGAGCCCGGGCTCCGGTCGGGGCGCGTCGCCGGCGCGTGACCGTTCCGGCGAGTACCGAGGTGACGACAGCTCGAGTCAGGGCCGCGGCGCATCGCGATCCGGGGACCGCTCAGGTGACCGGCGTGGTTCGGGGGGCACGGGTGGCGAGCGGAGCGCCTCGCGGGCCAGAGAACCTTTCGGTGAACGTGGTACTCGCGGACCGAGTGGAGGATCGCCGGCGGGCGGTCGTCCGGGTGACCGGAGTGGTTCGGGCGGCGAGCGCGGTTCATCGCAGGCGGCGGAACGTTTCGGTGACCGTGGTTCTCGTGGAGGGTCGCAAGCGGGCGAGCGTACCGGTGATCGGCGTGGTTCCGGTGAGGGTGGGCGCGGATCGCAGGCGGGTGACCGCCGTGGTTCGGGCGGCTCGGGTGGCGAGCGGGGTCCGTCGCGGGGCGGGGAACGTTTCGGCGACCGTGGTTCTCGTGGGTCGAGTGGAGGATCGCAGGCCGGTGTGCACCGTGGACCGGGCGGTCCGGGTCGTGGTGGTGCACCAGGTGGGTCCGGTAGTGGGTCGGGGGCGGGTGAGCGGTCCGGTGACCGCCGCGCTTCCGGCAGCTCTGGTCGCGGGCGCGGTGCACCGCAGGCCGGTTCGATCGACCGCCGAAGCGGTGGTGGCTCGCGGGGCTCGACTGGTGGACGCACGCAGGATCGCGGTGGACGGCGGCCGTCGGTCGATCCGGCGCGGGAGGTCGCGCTGGAGACCTTGCGTGCGGTGCGGGAACGCGACGCCTACGCGAACCTTGTACTGCCCGGGCTGTTGCGCGAACGCAGGCTCGAGGGCCGGGATGCGGCGCTGGCTACCGAACTCGGGTACGGCGCGTGCCGTGCGCAGGGTGTGCTGGATGCGGTGATCGCCGAATGCGCGGGACGCGAGGTGGCCGATATCGACGGTCCGCTGCTCGACATCCTGCGGCTCGGCGTCTACCAGTTGCTGCGCACCCGCATCGGCGCACACGCCGCGGTGGATACCTCGGTGGCGCTGGCGCGAGCCGAATTCGGCGCGGGCAAAGCCGGTTTCGTCAATGCGGTGCTGCGACGAGCAGGGGAGCGGGACACCGCCGCATGGATCGAGCTGCTCGCCCCGCGCGACCCGATCGGCCATCTGGCGTTCGAATACGCGCATCCGACGTGGATCGCGCAGGCCTTCGCCGACGCGCTCGGCGCCGCCGCGGCCGAACTCGGTGACGCCCTCGCCGCGGACGACGCCCGCCCCGCAGTGCATCTGGTGGCCAGGCCCGGCGATATCACCGCCGAGGAACTGGCCCTGGTCACCGGCGGGGAGGAGGGCCGCTGGTCGCCATACGCGGTGTACCTGGAGGGCGGTGATCCCGGCAAGCTGGAGCCGGTGCGCGAAGGCATGGCCGCCGTGCAGGACGAGGGCAGCCAGCTGGTCGCGCTCGCCCTCACCCGCGCCGCGCTCGACGGTCCCGACAACGGCCGCTGGCTCGACCTGTGCGCGGGCCCCGGCGGTAAAGCGGCACTGCTCGGCGCTCTCGCCGCCATCGACGGATTCCAGGTGGACGCGGTGGAGCCGGCCGAACACCGCGCCGAACTCGTCCGCAAGGCCACCGCCGACCTCCCGGTTCGGGTGCACGTGGCCGACGGCCGCGACAGCGGGCTGACTCCGGGATACGACCGCATCCTGGTCGACGCGCCCTGCACCGGCCTGGGTGCCCTGCGCCGCCGCCCGGAAGCGCGCTGGCGCCGCACCCCCGCCGACGTCGCCGAACTGGTCGTCCTGCAACGCGAACTGCTGGCCGCCGCCTGGGAGCTGCTGCGCCCCGGCGGTGTGGTGGTCTATTCGACTTGCTCACCGCACCTGCCGGAAACCGTGGCGGTGGTGGCCGACGCCGTCCGCCGCACCGGCGCCATCCAGCTCGACACCCGCGAACTGGTCCCCGGCGTCCCCGACCTCGGCCCCGGCCCCGGCGCCCAACTCTGGCCGCACCGCCACGGCACCGACGCGATGTTCCTGGCGGCGCTCCAGAAACCGCGGTAGGAGGGGTTCGCACCCGGGCTCGGGTGGGCGCCGTCGGCGAGGACAGCGCCACCCGCCGCTGCGTGCGACATTCGTCCAAGCCGCACGACCACCCCGGGCGCACACTGAACGGTATGGCGATCGATTGGGCGGGTGTGGTGGCGTTGGCGACGCAGCTACCGGGGGTCGAGGAGTCGACCTGGTGGCGTGGGCCCGCGTTGAAGGTGGGTAAGAAGAGTTTCGCGCGGTTGCGGGTGGAAGCCGAGGGCGGGCTGGTGCTGTTGTGTCATCCCGAGGAGAAGGAAGCCTTGCTGGCCTCGGGTGATCCCGCGTACTACACCACCCCGCATTACGACGGCTATCCCTACATCCTTATCGACCTCGACCGCGTCGACCTCGATCAGCTGCGGGAACTGCTGGACGCGGCCTGGTGGCTGTCGGCGCCGGCGAAGATGCGCAAGGAACGCCAACGCACCGGCTGACCGGCACCTATTCCCGCGAGGACTGCTCGCGCAGCCGGGCAAGGGTTTTCGCCAGGATGCGCGAGACGTGCATCTGCGAGATCCCCATCTGCTGCGCGATCTGGGTCTGGGTCATGGATTCGAAGAACCGCATGGTGAGGATGCGGCGCTCGCGTTCGGGCAGCCCGTCCAGCAGCGGGCGGATGGCGACGTATTCCTCCACCCGGTCGAACTGGGATTCCTCTTCGCCGAGGGTGTCGAGCAGCGAGGCGTCGGTATCGCGTCCGGCCGAGGCGGCGTCGATGGAGGTGGGCTGGTAGGCGTTGCCCGCGATGACGGCCTGGGTGACCTCGTCGGGGTCGACGTCGAGTTCGGCGGCGATCTCCTTGGCGGTGGGGGAGCGGCCCAGCGTCTGGGAGAGCGAGTCGACCGCGGCGCCGATGCGCAGGTGGGTTTCCTTGACCCGTCGCGGCACCCGCATCGCCCAGGTGTTGTCGCGGAAGTAGCGGCGGACCTCGCCCATGATGGTGGGCACGGCGAAGGACAGGAAGTTCGAGCCGCGTTCGACGTCGAACCGGTCGACGGCGTGCACCAGCCCGACGCGCGCGACCTGGGTGAGGTCGTCGAACGGTTCACCGCGTCCGCTGAACTTGCGGGCGATGTGGTCGGCGAGCGGGATGCACCGGTTGATCAGTTCGTCGCGCAGCGTGGTGTAGGCGTCGGTACCGGATTCGGTGGCGGCCAACCGGGTGAACAGCGCCGCGACGTCGTCGTAGCCGGATACCTGGCTCGCAGTTTCGATCGTTTCCTCGGCGTCGTCGGTGGGCTGCTCGGCGTCGTCGGGGGTCTGGTCGGTGGTGCCGGTGGGTTCGGGCTGGTCGGTCGTCTCGGGAGCACCGTCGTTGTCTGCGGGGTCGAGCACGGTGTCCTCGTCGCGCACTACGCCTTCCCCCGGACGCGACGGAATTCGACCGTCGTGGGGTACCCGGAGACGGCCGGATCGAAGGGCTCCTGGGTGGCTTCCACCGAATCGGTGAGGGTGCGCAGCACATGCCAGCCGAAGCTGCGCTGGTCGGGCAGGCCTTCTTCGGCGGCGACACCGGAGACCCGCACCTGCAGTTCGAGGTCGCCCACGGTGAATCGGCAGTGCAGGCTGCTCTCGGGTGCGGCGACCGCGATCAGGGTCGAGCACACCTCGTCCACGGCCAGCCGGATGTCGGCCACTTCGTCCAGGGTGAAATCACTGAGCAGGACCAGTGTTTCGGCGAGCCCGCGCACGATCGGCAACTGACTGACCGATGCAGCGACCCGAATCTCCACCGGGGTGCTGTAGAGCCCCTGTTCCGCCGAAATGTTGATCACGCCATGAGGCTACCCACTCCGGGCCGCGGCAACCCAACCGCGGCTGTGACCCGCCCCGCAGTCGCGGCGCCCGCCGGTTAAACTCCCGCCTTGTGTCCACGCCGACGTTCTCCCGCCCCGAGTCCCCGATGATCGCTCCGTCGATCCTGTCCGCCGATTTCGCTCATCTCGCGGACGAGGCGAATGCCGTGTCCACTGCCGATTGGTTGCATGTCGATGTGATGGATGCGCATTTCGTGCCGAATCTGACCCTGGGGTTGCCGGTGGTGGAGAGCCTGTTGAAGGCCACCGACATTCCGCTGGACTGCCATCTGATGATCGAGGATCCGGGCCGGTGGGCGCCGCCGTATGCCGAGGCGGGCGCGTACAACGTGACCTTCCACGCGGAGGCCACCGATGATCCGGTGGCGGTGGCGCGCGATATCCGGGCGGCGGGGGCGAAGGCGGGGCTGTCGGTGAAGCCGAATACCCCGATCGAGCCGTATCTGGAGATCCTGCGTGATTTCGACACGCTGCTGGTGATGAGCGTGGAGCCCGGTTTCGGCGGGCAGTCGTTCATTCCGCATGTGCTGGACAAGGCCCGCACGGTGCGCCGTCTGGTGGATTCGGGTGAGTTGCGGCTGGTGGTGGAGATCGATGGCGGTATCAATGCCGACACCATCGAGCAGGCCGCCGCGGCGGGTATCGATTGTTTCGTCGCGGGTTCGGCGGTCTACAACACCGCTGATCCCGGCGCCACCGTGGAGACGCTGCGCAGGCAGGCCGCCACGGTGTGGGCGCGCTGAACGGGTTGCTGTTTATCCCCGGCTGATGGTGCGGGTGCCGAGTGCCCGGGTGGCTTCGATGACGGCGCTTTGCGGTGGCCGGTCGGTGCCGCTTTCGGGGGCCTGCACCCAGCTGCGGTAGCCGGTGCGTTCGTCGTCGGGGGAGGGCAGCACGATGTGGCTGCCCGCGCTGGCGACGGTGGCGTAGAGGCGGAAGAGTTCGGCTGATTCGGCGGCGCTGAGGCTGTCGGGCCGGGTGGGTCCGGTGAGGAAGGTCCAGCGTCGGGCGCGTGGGTGGGCGACGACGGGGCCCGCGATGCCTGCCAGGCGCAGCCGTTGCTGTACTTGTTCGCCGAGTTCGGCGGGCATGGTGATGGCGCCGTAGCGGGCGCCCATTTTCAGGAGTATGCGTCGTGAGGTGGGGTCGATGACGGCTGGGAACTGGAATTCGCGCCGATAGCTGACGCAGCGGTTTTCCAGTGTGAAATCGACGAGCGTGGTCACGCCGCACCCCCGGTGGTGTGGTTTTCGCTGGTGGATGTGTGCTGATCGACGGGTTCGGTGTCCGCGTCGATCTCGATTCTGTCCACGGTGATCTTTCGGCTTCCTCGAGTGGTGGATATGCCTTGTTGTGTGGTGGCGCCGCCGCGCGATCGGCCTCGTGGCGTCGTCGGCCGGGCGCATGCTGCCGAATACCGGAATGGATTGTTGCGCAACGGTTTATCGTGTGCGGTATCCATGTGTCCGGTGGGCGGGTGCGCTGGTCGGTGGTGAGGTGTCACGTGTGGCGTGCCGAGATCGAACTGCCGTGTAGGACTCTGCCGTCCGTTGTCACTCTGCCGTACGGATAAGCCGGTGCTGTTGAACGGTCGGAGTCGGCTACATAACAATTTTGCGACAATCTCGGCCCTCGTGCAAGCGATTGCGGAAATTCATGTTTCGGCGATGTCTCGGCCGGGCACCGACCCTACGGGCGCCGGATGACATTCTTCTGTGCGTTTCGGAAAATGCGGTGCAACAAAGGCTACGGACCGAACGAACGGTATTTTTCTGAATACCGATAGACAATATGGCGTGAGAAAATAATCGGTGCCCGCAGAGCAGCGATGACACGGCCCGGCGGTCGGATTCGACGGCGTGTCACGGGCTCGTCGTCCGGCGTGGCATCGGTCGGCGAGTCGATGCGACACCGGCCGCCGCACCCGAGGACCGACCCGCGACCGGCGCGGCCGAGCTCACCGCGCCCGACCCCGCTCATTAGGCTTCGATCACGAGCACGGCACGGCCATCGGGAATACCGATCCCGGTCACGACCGTTCCGCAACCGGAAGACCACACGCGACAGGGAGTCAGGCATGTTCACAGGCATCGTCGAGGAGCTGGGCGAGATCGTCGCCACCGAGCAGCTGGCCGACGCCGCGCGGTTGACGATCCGGGGCAAGCTGGTGACCTCCGATGCCGGCCACGGCGACTCCATCGCCGTCAACGGTGTGTGCCTGACCGTCGTCGACGTGATCGACGGCGATTCCTTCACCGTGGACGTGATGGCCGAAACCCTCAACCGCTCCAGCATCGGCGGGCTCAGTGCGGGCGACAAGGTGAATCTGGAACGGGCCGCCGCGCTGAACAGCCGCCTCGGCGGGCACCTGGTGCAGGGCCACGTCGACGGCACCGGCACCGTGCTCGCGCGGACCCCGTCGGAGAACTGGGAGGTCGTGCGCATCTCGCTGCCGGACGCCATCGCGAAGTACGTCGTGGAGAAGGGCTCCATCACCGTCGACGGCATCTCGCTGACGGTCTCCGGACTCGGCGTCTCCGACACCCCCGCCGCCGACGGCAACCGCGACTGGTTCGAGGTCTCGCTCATCCCGACCACCCTGTCGATGACCAACCTCGGCACCGCCGCGCCCGGCACCCTGGTCAACCTGGAGGTCGACGTCATCGCCAAGTACGTCGAACGCCTCCAGCAACGCGGCTGACCACACCGTCCACCAGGCGGACCACTGCCTCCGGAGTGACACTTCCGACCCAGTAGTGTGGGGTGGCACCTTATTCGAGATGGAGCACAACAGACGTGACCAGGTTCGACAGCATCGAGCGCGCAGTCGCCGATATCGCCGCCGGTAAGGCGGTTGTCGTCGTCGACGACGAGGACCGGGAGAACGAGGGCGACCTCATCTTCGCGGCCGAGAAGGCCACCCCGGAGCTGATGGCGTTCATGATCCGCTACACGTCGGGCTACATCTGTGTGCCCCTCACCGGTGAGGACTGCGACCGCCTCGGCCTGCCGCCGATGTACGCGCTGAACCAGGACAAGCACGGCACCGCCTACACGGTGTCGGTCGACGCCAAGGAAGGCGTCAGCACCGGCATCTCCGGCGCCGACCGCGCCACCACCATCCGGCTGCTCGCCGACGCCGACGCCAAGGCCGACGATTTCACCCGGCCCGGCCACGTGGTGCCGTTGCGCGCCAAGGACGGCGGCGTGCTGCGCAGGCCCGGCCACACCGAGGCCGCGGTCGATCTGGCGCGGATGGCCGGGCTGCGTCCGGCCGGTGTGATCTGCGAGATCGTCAGCCAGAAGGACGACGGGCATATGGCCCGCACCGAGGAGTTGCGCGTCTTCGCCGACGAGCACGAGCTCGCGCTGATCTCCATCGCCGACATGATCGCCTGGCGGCGCAAGCACGAAAAGCACGTGGTGCGCGTGGCCGAGGCCCGCATCCCCACGGTGCACGGCGAGTTCACCGCGGTCGGCTACCAGAGCATCTACGACGAGGTCGAGCATGTGGCGCTGGTCCGTGGCGACATCCTCGACGGAGACGACGTGCTGGTGCGGGTGCATTCGGAATGCCTGACCGGTGACGTGTTCGGTTCGCTGCGCTGTGATTGCGGTCCGCAGCTGGACGCCGCGCTGGAGATGGTGGCGGCCGAGGGTCGCGGCGTCGTCCTCTACATGCGCGGGCACGAAGGCCGCGGCATCGGCCTGATGCACAAATTGCAGGCCTACCAGCTCCAGGATTCCGGCCACGACACCGTCGACGCGAACATCGAGCTCGGCCTGCCCGCCGACGCCCGTGACTACGGCACCGGCGCGCAGATCCTGGTCGATCTCGGCATCCGTTCGATGCGGCTGCTGACCAACAATCCGGCCAAGCGTGTCGGCCTCGACGGTTACGGGCTGCGGATCACCGAGCGGGTGCCGATGCCGGTGCGCGCCAATGCCGAGAACCTGCGGTACCTGCGCACCAAGCGCGACCGCATGGGTCACGACCTGATCGGCCTTGACGATCTGGATCTGGGAGAGACCGCACAGTGAATCCGGCCGGACGGAAAGGCGAGAACCGATGAGCGGTACCGGCGTACCCACTTTCGCGCTCGAGGATGCCAAAGAGCTGAAGCTCGGCATCGTCGCCTCGCGCTGGCACACCCAGATCTGCGACACCCTGGTCGCCAATGCCGAACGCGTGGCCAAGGAGGCCGGTGTGCGCGAGGTGACGGTGGTGCGCTGCGCCGGCGCGATGGAGCTGCCGGTGGTGGCCCAGGAGCTCGCCCGCACCCATGATGCCGTGGTCGCGCTCGGTGTGGTGATCCGTGGCGACACACCGCATTTCGAGTACGTCTGCGACGCGGTCACCGCCGGTCTGACCCGGGTCTCGCTCGACGAGAGCACCCCGGTCGCCAACGGTGTGCTCACCACCAACAACGAGAAGCAGGCGCTGGACCGGGCCGGGCTGCCCGGTTCCGCGGAGGACAAGGGTGAGCAGGCCTGCGCCGCCGCCCTGGACGCCGCGCTGACCCTGCGGTCGCTGCGCGGGTCGAACTAGCCGATGCCCGTCGTTCGGATCTGGCGCAGGAACGCGGGCCCGGCACCGGCCGGATCGGCCACCGAGCAGCCGGTCTGGGATCTCGAGGTGCGCCCGCGCCGGGCTCGGCGTACCGCGGTGATCGTCGCGGTGCTGCTGGTGATCGCGTTCACCGCCGCCGGGGTTTTCCTGCGGGTGGGGTCGACCGGCGTGCATTTCCGGGTGCTCGATCAGTTCGCCATGGCGGGGATCGGTGTGCTCGGCGCGTGCGCGGTGCTGCTGCTGACCCGTCCACGCGTGCGAGTCGGGCCCAAGGGTGTGGTGGTCCGCAATGTGCTCGGCGACAACGAGTTTCCGTGGAAATACATCCGCGGGGTTTCGTTCCCGGACCGGAAATCCTGGGCGCGGCTGGAACTGGTCGACGACGATTACGTCCCGATGCTCGCCATTCGTTCCAATGACAAGGAGTACGCCGCCGACGCGCTCGAGCGGCTGCGCGAACTAGGGGCGAAGTACAGCGGTTCCACCGACTGACGAGCGCCCGTGGTCGCAGCCTGGCTCAGCCAGGTCCTGCGGGGCGGGGTGGATAGGCCGTGGCTTCACGGCATCGAAGAGCGATACGACCGAAAGTGCCCCCGCCGGCGCTGTGTCGGCGCGGAACTCAGCCGGGTGCGCGACGACGCCGCGGTCGGTCGGCCCGCACGATCGGGCGCCGGCAGGTCAGCCGGACAAGCGAGGTTCGCACGGACCGCCGCGCCGATCGCCGGGCGCGAAAGTCAACGGCGATCGACGCGGCATCCGGCCGAATCAGCGGGTGTCGCCGAGAACTTCACCCTCCCGACGCGGGTCCGCGCCACCGATCCAGCCGTCGCCGTCGCGGCGGACCACGCTCAGACCGCTCGTTTGCGGCGCCACCGACACCTGATGCCCGAGTTCGCGAAGGCGCACCACCAGCGGATCGTGCGCGCCGTCATCGCTCGCGTCGATCGCCGGATGCTCGCCGCCGACCCCGGTGACCGGCGTATTCGCCGACCCGAACGACACCGCCGAAATCGCCTGCTGCGGGTCCAGGCCCCAATCCAGCATGCCGACCAGCGTTTTCACCACGAACTGGATGATCACCGACCCGCCGGGCGAGCCGGCGACATGAGTGAGCTCGCCGCGTGAACCGTCGGCGGCATCGGCGAAGACCAGCGTCGGGCTCATCGAACTGCGCGGGCGCTTACCGGGCTCGACCCGGTTGGCCAGCGGCATCCCGTCCTCGCCCACGGGTTCGGCGGAGAAGTCGGTGAGCTGGTTGTTGAGGATGAATCCGTCGACCATGTGGAACGAGCCGAAGGCCGATTCCACGGTGGTGGTCATGGCGGCGGCATTGCCGTAGGAGTCGACGATGGAGATCTGGCTGGTGCCGTGTTCGGGCGGCTGCGGGCCCACACCGACCGGCACCGGACCGAAATCGCCGGGTTGCGCGGTCCCCATGCTGCGGCCGGGATCGATCAGCGCGGCCCGGCCCTTCAGGTATTCGGGGTTCACCAGCGTCTCGGGCGAATTGCCCGGCAGAGGCACGAAATCGGTGTCGGCGACGTACTTGTTGCGGTCGGCGTAGGCCAGTCGCTCGGCCTCGGAGATCAGGTGCACCGCTTCGGCTTTCGGCTTACCACCATTGCGGTCGACGTTGTCCGGACCGATCGCGGCCAGATCGAAGTTGGCCAGGATGCCGAGCGTGGCGGCGACGGTGATCCCACCCGACGACGGCGCGGGCATACCGCAGATCTCGTGCTCGCGGTAGTCGGTGCACAGCGCGGTGCGCTTCTTCGGCTGGTAGTTCGCCAAGTCCTCGGCGGTGATGAGGCTGGGGGTCCGGCCGCCGGAGCCGGAGGTGGCGGCCTCGACCACGTCCTGGGCGATGGCGCCGGTGTAGAAGGCGTCGGCGCCGTCGGTGGCGATGGCGTTCAACGTCTTCGACATCGCCGGATTGGTGAGGACCTCACCTGCCGGTTTGGGGGAGCCGTCGGGGTTGAGGAAGTAGGCCTTGGCGGCCTCGTCCACCGCGAGATTCGGCGCGGATTCGGCGATCTGGCCGGCCAGGCGCGGGCTGATCTCGAAGCCGCGGTCGGCCAGCGACACCGCCGGGTCGAACAGGTCCGCCCACGGCGTCTTGCCGTGTTCGCGATGGGTGAGTTCGAGCATGCGCAGCACACCCGGGACGCCGATGGAGCGGCCGCTGGCGCGGGCATCCGGTTTCGGTTCGGTGCGGTCGGTGTCGCTGATCCAGCGCAGATAGTTCTCGGTCGCGGCGGCGGGCGAGGTCTCGCGGCCGTCATAGGCTTCCACGGATTTGCTCGCGGCGTCGTAATAGACCAGGAATGCGCCACCGCCGATACCGGAGGCCTGCGGTTCGACCAGCCCGAGCACGGTCTGCGCGGTGATCAGCGCGTCGGCCGCGGTGCCGCCGTCGCGCAGCACCTCGCAGGCGGCCTGGGTGGCCAGCGGATTCGCCGTCGACACCGCGTAGGTCGAGGTGCGCACCGGTGTCATATCGCTGCGATAGCCGGACGCGATCTCGGGATTGGTGCTCAGGTTCTGCGTCGTCGTCGCACCGCCGGGCGTGGCGGGTGCGGCGGTGAGCGGAGTCCCATTGGGCGTCGTCGTGCAGGCCGCGGTGCCCTCGGATTCCTCCGAACACCCGGCCGCCAGCGAGATCACGAGCGCCGCAACCACGGCCGCTCCCGTCCGAATCTGTCGCGCGCGCGTCATGAACGGACCTTAACCGCTGCCGCGGGCGAACGTGCCGCGATCGATCCCAGCCCCGAGAATTCGCCCGCCGGAAGCCGGGCCGACCCGATCGACCTGCCTCCGGACTCCGCCGTTGACCTCGACAATGGTTGAGTGCGGCGGTCACGGCCGCCGGACGACACGGGAAGTCCGGCAGCCGGCCGGACCGGCGGCGTGACGCTCCCACGGCGGAGTTTGTCGGAGGGCGTCGATAGGCTGGGTGGGTGGCAGATCCCGCGACGTACCGGCCGAAGCCGGGCACGATTCCCGTCGAACCCGGTGTGTACAAGTTCCGGGATTCCTACGGGCGCGTCATCTATGTCGGCAAGGCCAAGAGCCTGCGCTCGCGGCTGAACTCCTACTTCGCCGACGTCGCCTCGCTGCACCCGCGTACCAGGCAGATGGTCACCACCGCCGCGAGCGTCGAGTGGACGGTGGTGTCCACCGAGGTCGAGGCGTTGCAGCTGGAATACAACTGGATCAAGGAGTTCGATCCGCGCTTCAACGTCCGCTACCGCGACGACAAGTCGTACCCGGTGCTGGCGGTCACCTTGAACGAGGAATACCCGCGGTTGTTCGTCTACCGCGGGGCGCGGAAGAAGGGGGTCCGCTACTTCGGGCCCTACGCCCACGCCTGGGCGATCCGGGAAACCCTCGATCTGCTGCTGCGGGTGTTCCCCGCGCGCACCTGTTCCAACGGAGTGTTCAAGCGGCACAGCCAGATCGGACGGCCCTGCCTGCTCGGCTACATCGATAAATGCTCGGCGCCGTGCATCGGCCGGGTCAGCGCCGACGAGCATCGCCGCATTGTCGAGGACTTCTGCGACTTCCTGGCCGGGCGCACCGACCGCATGGTCCGCGACCTCGAACGACGCATGCACGCCGCCGCCGACGACCTCGACTTCGAGACCGCCGCCCGCCTGCGCGACGACGTGCAGGCGCTGCGCCGGGCGCTGGAGAAGCAGGCCGTGGTGCTCGGCACCGGCACCGACGCCGACGTCATCGCCTTCGCCACCGATGAGCTCGAGGTGGCGGTGCAGATCTTCCACGTGCGCGACGGCCGGGTCCGCGGTCAGCGCGGCTGGGTGGTCGACAAATCCGGCGACGCCGTCGACGTGCCCGAGGCCGGCGGCGAGATGGCGGCGCTGGTGGAGCAGTTCCTCACCCAGTTCTACGGTGAGCAGGCCGCCGTCGCCGCCCAGGGTGCCGAAGAACAGCCGACGGTGGTGCCGCGCGAGGTGCTGGTGCCCGAACTTCCCGCCGATGTGGAGCAGGTGCAGCAGTGGCTGTCGCAGCTGCGTGGTTCTGCGGTGCAGGTGCGGGTGCCGCGCCGCGGCGACAAGAAGGCGCTGGCCGAGACGGTGCAGCGCAACGCGCAGGAGGCCCTGGCCCAGCACAAACTGCGCCGCGCCGGCGATCTCACCTCCAGATCGGCCGCGCTGCAAGACATTCAGGACGCCCTGGATCTGGACACCGCGCCGCTGCGCATCGAATGCGTCGACATCAGCCATGTGCAGGGCACCGATGTGGTCGCCTCGCTGGTCGTGTTCGAGGACGGCCTGCCCCGGAAATCCGAGTACCGGCACTACACCATCAAGGAAGCCGCCGGTGAGGGCCGATCCGATGACGTCGGCAGCATCGCCGAGGTCACCAGGCGCCGCTTCGGCCGGCTGCGCCGCGAACGCGACGCCGCCGAACGGGTCGAGCTCGACACCCCCACCGCCCCCGAAGGCACCCCGCCCGACGACATCGACGACGCGCCCACCTCGCTCCCCGGGATCGACCCCGCGACCGGCAAACCGCGCAAGTTCGCCTACCCGCCCAACCTCTACGTCGTCGACGGCGGCGCACCGCAGGTCGCGGCCGCCGCCGAGGTGCTCGATGAACTCGGCATCACCGACGTCGCGGTGATCGGCCTGGCCAAACGCCTGGAAGAGGTGTGGGTGCCGAACGAACCGGACCCGGTGATCATGCCCCGCACCAGCGAGGCGCTCTACCTGCTGCAACGGGTGCGTGACGAGGCCCACCGCTTCGCCATCACCTTCCACCGCAGCAAGCGCTCGCGCCGGATGACGGCCTCGGCGCTGGATTCGGTGCGCGGATTGGGCGCTGCCCGGCGAACCGCGCTGGTCACGCACTTCGGATCGGTCGCCAAGTTGAAGGAGGCAACGGTGGAGGAGATCACCGAAGTACCCGGTATCGGGGTCGCCACGGCGCAGGCGGTGCTGGCCGCCTTGCGCGGAGATTAGCCCCGGTCGCGTACGTTGTGTAACTGCACCGGATACCGAATTCGGTGCGAGATGATCGAGAGGCACCCAGACAACAGATCCGGTGGTACATGACACGCGTCGAATCGAACAGCAGCGGCCATGCCCCCGGGCCCGCCGCAGCGCGCGGCGGGCCCGCCGGTGCGCAGGTAGAGGTCGTTCTGGTGACCGGTTTGTCCGGAGCGGGTCGCGGTACCGCGGCCAAGGTGCTCGAGGATCTCGGCTGGTACGTCACCGATAATCTGCCGCCCGAACTGATCGGGCGCATGGTCGAGCTCGGCGCCGCCGCCGATCCGCCGATCCGACGATTGGCCCTGGTCATGGACGTGCGCAGCCGGTTCTTCACCGGCGATCTGTCGGTGGTCACCGAGCAGCTGCGTGAGCGCGGGGTGAAGACCAGGGTGTTGTTCCTGGAAGCTTCCGACGATGTGCTGATCCGCCGGTTCGGTTTTGCCCGGCGCCGCCATCCGTTGCAGAGCGAGAGTGCCGACGGCACGCTGTCGGCCGGTATCGCGGCCGAGCGGATCCGGCTCTCGGCGGTCAAGGCCGCCGCCGACGTCGTCATCGACACCACCGAGCTGTCCATTCATCAGCTGCACCGCAAGCTCGAGGAGGCCTATGGCGGCGGCGCCTCGGCCGCCTTGCAGCTGACGGTGCAGTCCTTCGGTTTCAAGTACGGGGTACCGCTGGACGCCGACATGGTGTTGGATGTGCGTTTTCTGCCCAATCCACACTGGATACCGGAACTGCGGGAACATTCTGGACAGGAGTCGGTGGTCAGCGAGTACGTGCTGTCGCGTCCCGGCGCGGACGATTATCTGCGTACCTGCCATCACCTGCTCGACCTGGTCACGAACGGTTACCGCCAAGAGGGGAAGCGATACATGACGGTGGCAGTGGGGTGCACCGGCGGCAGGCACCGCAGCGTGGCGATCGCCGAGGCGCTGGGCGAATCGTTGCGCACCGACTCCGACGGGGTCGTCGACGTGGTGCGCGTGGTCCACCGGGATCTGGGGCGCGAATGACGGGATGGGATGCCAACCCCGCCATCGTCGCTCTCGGTGGCGGGCACGGTTTGTACGCGACGCTGACCGCCGTGCGGCGGCTGACCGCCCGCATCAGCGCGGTGGTGACCGTGGCCGACGACGGCGGATCCTCCGGCCGATTACGCGCCGAGCTGGGCGTGCCTCCGCCGGGTGACCTGCGGATGGCGCTGGCGGCACTGGCCGCCGACGCCGACGGCGTGTGGACGCGCACGGTGCAGCATCGCTTCGGCGGCACCGGCGCGCTGGCCGGGCATTCGGTCGGCAACCTGATCCTGGCCGGGCTCACCGAGGTGCTCGGGGATCCGGTGGCGGCGCTCGACCAGGTCGCGGCGCTGCTCGGGGTGACCGGGCGGGTGCTGCCGATGTCGCCCATCGCCCTCGATATCGAGGCCGACGTGTCCGGCCTGGAGGCCGACCCGCGTGTGAGCAGGTGTATCCGCGGACAGGTGGCGGTGGCGACCACGCCGGGCAAGGTCCGGCGGGTGCGGCTGATCCCCTCCGATCCGCCCGCGAGCCCGGAGGCCACCTCGGCCATCGAACACGCCGATGTGGTGGTGCTCGGCCCCGGCTCCTGGTTCACCAGTGTGATCCCGCATGTGCTGGTCCCCGAGCTGCGCGACGCGCTGGTCTACACCAGGGCGCGCAAGGTGCTGGTGCTGAATCTGGCCGCCGAGCCGGGGGAGACCGCGGGATTCTCCGCCGAACGCCATCTGCATGTATTGTCCCAGCACGCACCGGATTTCGCGGTCGATGATGTGCTGGTCGATTCCGGCTGCGTGCCCGAGGGCAGAGAGCGTGAACATGTCGCAAGAGCGGCCGAACAGTTGCGAGCGCGGGTAGTCTTTTCCGATGTCGCCGACGCGGGAACAGACCGGCACCATCCCGGAAAGCTTGCCGCCGCACTGGATCGTTTGATCCGGGAACCTCGGCCGACCATGTCAGGGCTTCGAGTCGAGGGACGGCACATGGGTCAGGATGTGCGGTCCGGGTTGGGTGGAAAGGAGCGCGTCTCGTGGCGATGACAGCCGAAGTGAAGGACGAGCTGAGCAGGCTCGCGGTGTCCCAGGTGAGTTCGCGCAAGGCGGAACTGTCCGCCCTGCTGCGCTTCGCCGGTGGGCTACACATCGTCGGCGGGCGGGTGATCGTCGAGGCCGAGGTGGATATGGGCTCGATCGCCCGCAGGCTACGACGCGAAATCTTCGAGCTCTACGGTTACGGCTCCGACGTGCACGTTCTCGGTGCCGGCGGGCTGCGCAAGACCTCGCGCTATGTGGTGCGGGTGTCGAAGGAGGGCGAGGCGCTGGCCCGTCAGACCGGCCTGCTCGACGTGCGCGGCCGTCCGGTGCGCGGGCTGCCCGCCCAGGTGGTCGGCGGCAGTGTCGGTGACGCCGAAGCCGCTTGGCGCGGTGCGTTTCTCGCGCACGGCTCGCTCACCGAACCGGGACGCTCCTCGGCGCTCGAGGTCAGCTGCCCCGGTCCGGAGGCGGCGCTGGCGCTGGTGGGCGCGGCGCGCAGGCTCGGCATCTCGGCCAAGGCGCGCGAGGTGCGCGGCACCGACCGGGTGGTGGTGCGCGACGGCGAGGCCATCGGCGCGCTGCTCACCAGGATGGGCGCCCAGGACACCCGCCTGACCTGGGAAGAACGCCGGATGCGCCGGGAGGTGCGGGCCACCGCCAACCGGCTGGCCAACTTCGACGACGCCAACCTGCGCCGCTCCGCGCGCGCCGCGGTCGCCGCCGCCGCGCGGGTGGAGCGGGCGCTGGAAATCCTCGGTGAGGAGGTGCCCGACCATCTGGCCGCGGCGGGCAAGTTGCGGGTGCAGCATCGCCAGGCCTCGCTCGAGGAACTCGGCCAGCTCGCCGATCCGCCGATGACGAAAGACGCTGTGGCCGGGCGTATCCGGCGGCTGCTGTCGATGGCCGACCGCCGCGCGAAGGAGATCGGCGTGCCCGATACCGAATCGGCGGTGACCGCCGAACTGCTCGACGAAGCCTGAGTAAATGGGCCGGTTCCACCGGCCCGCGTCCGGCCGTCCGCCGACCGCACCTCGCCCGATTCGCAATCGTGAGGTGCATGTCCGCGGGGTCACGGCCGGGCACTACTGTAGGTAGCGACGGAATGAATCCGCTGAAAAGCTGAGGAGCGATAACGTGACTGTCCGGGTAGGCATCAACGGCTTCGGTCGTATCGGCCGTAACTTCTTCAGGGCGGTCGAGGCGCAGAAGGCGCTCGGCACCACCGACATCGAGATCGTCGCGGTCAACGACCTCACCGACATCAACACCCTGGCGACGCTGCTGAAGTACGACTCGATCCTGGGCCGTCTGCCCCAGGATGTGTCCGTCGACGGCGACACCATCGTGGTCGGCGACCAGCGGATCAAGGCGCTCGCCATCAAGGAGGGCCCGTCGGCCCTGCCGTGGGGCGACCTGGGTGTCGACATCGTCGTGGAATCCACCGGCATCTTCACCGACGCCGCCAAGGCCAAGGGTCACCTGGCCGCCGGCGCCAAGAAGGTCATCATCTCCGCGCCTGCCTCCGGTGAGGACATCACCATCGTGATGGGCGTCAACGACGACAAGTACGACGGCAGCCAGAACATCATCTCCAACGCCTCGTGCACCACCAACTGCCTGGGCCCGCTGGCCAAGGTCCTCAACGACGAGTTCGGCATCGTCCAGGGCCTGATGACCACCATCCACGCCTACACCCAGGACCAGAACCTGCAGGACGCGCCGCACAAGGACCTGCGTCGCGCCCGCGCCGCCGCCCTCAACATCGTGCCCACCGGCACCGGCGCCGCCAAGGCCATCGGCCTGGTGCTGCCCGAGCTGCAGGGCAAGCTCGACGGTTACGCGCTGCGCGTCCCGGTGCCCACCGGCTCGGTCACCGACCTGACCGCCACCCTGGCCAAGCCCGCCACCATCGACGAGATCAACGCCGCGTTCAAGGCCGCCGCCGAGGGGCCGCTGAAGGGCATCCTGAAGTACAACGTGGACCCGATCGTGTCCAGCGACATCGTCACCGATCCGCATTCGTCGATCTACGACGCGCCGCTGACCAAGGTCATCGACAACCAGGTGAAGGTCGTGTCCTGGTACGACAACGAGTGGGGCTACTCCAACCGCCTCGCTGACCTCATCGACGTCGTCGGCAAGTCCCTCTGACGCAGATGGCAGTCAAGACACTCGCAGATCTGCTGGCCGAGGGTGTCGAGGGCCGGGGCGTGCTGGTGCGCTCCGACCTCAACGTCCCCCTCGACGACAACGGCACCATCACCGACCCCGGCCGCATTCTGGCTTCGGTGCCCACGCTGAAGGCGCTGGTCGAGGCCGGCGCTAAGGTCGTCGTCACCGCGCATCTGGGCCGCCCGAAGGGCGAGCCGGATCCGAAGCTGTCGCTGGCGCCGGTCGCCGCGCGGCTGGCCGAGGAACTGGGCCGCAATGTCCAGCTCGCCGGTGACGTGGTCGGCCAGGACGCGCTCGCGCGTTCGGAGGGCCTCACCGACGGTGACGTGCTCATGCTCGAGAACATCCGTTTCGATCCGCGCGAAACCAGCAAGGACGACGCGCAGCGGGCCAAGCTGGCCGCCGCGCTGGTCGAGCTGGTCGGCGAGGACGGCGCGTTCGTCTCCGACGGCTTCGGTGTGGTGCACCGCAAGCAGGCCTCGGTCTACGACGTGGCGAAGCAGCTGCCGCATTACGCGGGCACGCTGGTCGCCGCCGAGGTCGAGGTGCTGGCCAAGCTGACGGAGAACCCGGAGCGCCCGTACGCCGTTGTGCTCGGCGGGTCGAAGGTTTCGGACAAGCTCGCGGTGATCGAGGCGCTGGCCCCCAAGGTCGACACCCTCGTCATCGGTGGTGGCATGTGCTTCACCTTCCTTGCTGCCCAAGGGCTTTCGGTCGGTTCCTCGCTGTTGCAGGAGGAGATGATCGACACCTGCAAGCAGCTGCTCGAGCGCTTCGCCGACGTCATCCACCTGCCGCGTGACATCGTCGCCGCCGACAAGTTCGCCGCCGACGCGGATTCGAAGGTCGTTCCGGCCCACGAGATCCCGGACGGCTGGATGGGCCTGGACATCGGCCCCGAGTCGGTGGACCGGTTCGCGGCGCTGCTGACCGAGGCGAAGACGGTGTTCTGGAACGGCCCGATGGGTGTGTTCGAGTTCGACAACTTCGCCGCGGGCACCCGTGGGGTCGCCGAGGCGATCGTGACCGCGACCGGTAAGGGCGCGTTCACCGTCGTCGGTGGTGGCGACTCGGCCGCGGCCGTGCGCACCCTCGGTCTGCCGGAGGACGGTTTCTCGCACATCTCGACCGGTGGCGGTGCGTCGCTGGAGTACCTCGAGGGCAAGGAACTTCCCGGCATCAGCGTGCTGGAGGAGGACGCGTAATGGCACGTAAGCCGCTCATCGCGGGCAACTGGAAGATGAACCTCAATCATCTCGAGGCCATCGCCCTGGTGCAGAAGATCGCGTTCGCCCTGCCGGACAAGTATTTCGACAAGGTCGACGTCACCGTCATCCCGCCGTTCACCGATATCCGCAGCGTGCAGACCCTGATCGAGGGCGACAAGCTGCGCATCACCTTCGGTGCGCAGGATGTGTCGGTGCACGACGAAGGCGCCTACACCGGCGAGATCAGCGCGTCCATGCTGGCCAAGCTGGGGTGCAGCTTCGTGGTGGTCGGGCATTCGGAGCGCCGCCAGTACCACAACGAGGACGACGCCATCGTGCTCGCCAAGGCCAAGCAGGCGCTCGAGCACGCGATCACCCCGATCGTGTGCATCGGTGAGGGTCTCAACGTCCGCGAGGCCAAAACCCACGTCGAGTACAACCTCGAGCAGCTGCGCGGTTCGCTCAAAGGCCTGACGGCCGAGGAGATCTCGAAGATCGTCATCGCCTACGAGCCGGTGTGGGCAATCGGCACCGGTAAGGTCGCCACTCCCGCCGACGCGCAGGAAGTGTGCGGCGCGATTCGCGGCGAGCTCGCCGAACTGGCTTCGCCCGAGGTGGCGGCGTCGGTGCGGGTGCTCTACGGCGGTTCGGTCAACGCCAAGAACGTCGGCGAATTGGTCTCCCAGACCGATATCGACGGCGCTCTGGTCGGCGGTGCCTCGCTCAAGGGCGACGAGTTCGCCACCCTGTCGGCTATTGCCGCGGGCGGTCCGCTGCCCTGATCGGCGCTGATACGTATTGAGGCCCACCGGATACTGATTCCGGTGGGCCTCAGTCGTTTTCGGAGCCGCGGAGCCGTCGCGTCGTTACTGCGCCCGCAGCGTCAGCCCGTGCCCGTTCGGGTTGCGCAGGGTGAGGACGTCGGCGTCGACGGTGGCCTGTGCGGTGCCGTCGAGGGCGGTGAGGACCGCCTGTTCGACCTCCATGGTTTCGGGGTCGCACATCATTTTGGTGGTCGCCACCTGGAACGCGATGTCGGCGGCTTCGGGAGTGTCGGTGATGGTGGCCGAGCCGGTCATCCGGTTGCAGCCGGCGAAACCGGTGAGGGAGCCGTCCTCGGCGATGGTGAAGGTGGGCCGCAGTTCGTCGATCTTCTGCGAGTGGATCTCGGCGTCGGGGGTGAGCAGGGCGGTGACGACCCAGGGGGTGCCGCGCAGCGGTCGGTCGGGGAGCAGGACCTTCTTGTCCATCATGACGACGGTGGTGTTGTTGCCTTCGAGGGTGAGCCGGGCGTCGTCGAGCCGCCAGCTGGGGGAGGCATTGAGCAGGTCGCTGAGCCATTCGTCGGCGCCCATCTTCTCGCCCGGACAGGCCATCAGCGTGCTGGCCAGGCCCGACACCGTGACAGTGTTGCCATCGAGTTCGACCGCGCCGCTGTGGGTGTTGCAGCCCGCCGACGCGGAGACCCGGCCCTCGGCGAAGGTGAGCGTCAGCGGGCCGCCACCGGGAATCGGCGGGCCTTCGACCTCGGTCGAGATGTAGGTGTGGCCCATCGGCGTCGGCGCGGGCCCCGTCGGCTCGGCGTCGTCATCGTTCGCGCAGGCCGTGGCGGCCGCGAGGGTGAGCAGCAACGCCGCTCCGAACCGGATCAGGTGTGCCGACATGTCGCGATCCTACCGGCGGGGGATGCGGCGGCTCGGGATTCGCGGGGCGGTAGCGCTAGGGAGCCGTTGGCCTGCTGCGGCGGATGGCCCCGACGATGCGCATCGCTGCGCTCAATCACTTCCCAGGGTGCCGGCCGTCCAGCACCCAGAACGGGACGATCGGCGCCAAGACGTCGGGACAGGTCAGGGGGCGAGTTCGCCCACCTTTGAGCGACAACCGACGCGAGTTGTCGCTCGAAGGTGGGCGACACACTTCGGTCCGGCACTGGGGGCTCGCAAGTGGCCGGTGTCCGCGCTGTATCGCTGACCGTCGTCTTCACATGCTCGCCGCTGCGCACTCGACTCCCTGAATTGGCGTCCCGTCCCGACTCGCGTGCCGATGGCGCCGGTGAGCCCTGGACCGTCGGCTTGCCCGGCGAAAACCACGTGACGCCTGCGGTTCTCAGCCGTATGGTGTGTCCGGTCTGATACGGGGACAGGGGAGGGAGCAAGCGTTGCTGGATTCGGGGGTCAGTGTTCCGGTGGGGTGGGTTCGCTGGTGCGATTGTGGACCTTGCAGGCTGCGGAGGTCGTCGACGCTGTCCGTGACAACGGCGTCTACCGGGCGGAGTGGCAATACGCGATCGTGAATTGGCGGCCCGCCTACCGTGCGATGGTCGCCGAGATGGAGCGCCGGGGCATTGCCTGCCACGGTGCCGCACCGGTGTGGTGCTGGCCGGGCCGGGCGCTGCGTCCACGGGCGACCCGCGAGACCGCGAACCTGCTGCTCGGCCTCCACGAATGGGCGCGCGGAGTGCATCTGATGAAACTCGACGTCCCCACCGCCCTCACCATGTCCACCTCCTACGCCCGCTGGAACGACTACCTCGGCGTGACGATGGAGCTGCTGCGCGCCGCCGACCGCACCGACGGCCCCGCCTTCCCGCCCGAGGAAGCACCCATGGACTGGAGCCACACCCTCGAGAACGAGTGGGACAATATCCAGGTCGTCATCCCCGAAATCCGCCGCGAGTGGGTCGTCCGCAGCCGCTACTACCCACCGGACGCCGAAACCGCCGCCCGCATCGCCGCCGACCCCGATCTGAACCCATCGCTCGCTGACGGGTCGTCACCGCTATCGCCGGCATCCTGAATCCGCCTGGCGAACCGGCCCACGATCCGGCGCCGCGCCGGGCCCGGTCTCGGACCGCAATGGTGCAGAGCGCGACATCCGTTCGTCGATCGCCGTGATCCCGGCAAGCCGGTGCGGAAGCTGGTGCTCGAGCGGTGCCCGCTCGCTCGGGACTGTGGTGTCGAGCGCGGGAGCGCACCCGCCCCAGCCGGTTCGTTGCAGCGCGCGATCTGCCCTCGGCCGGCCGCGACGACCTGGTTGTGCCACAACGTCCAGGAAGGTAGGCAGCAGGAGTCGGGTCGATCGAGTCTCGCGTGCGGACCGTCTGCCACGATCTGTCGGCGCGAGCTTGCGGTCGTGACTTACTGTCCCGCCGGTGGCCAGGAACCAGGGACTGCCGCGACTAGGCTGACCGGAGTGACCACTCCGGCAACGACACCGCCGTCCACTTGGGCGCCGCTGCGCATCCGGGTGTATCGGACGTTGTGGATCGCGCAGCTGGTGTCGAATCTGGGCACCTGGATGCAGACCGTCGGCGCCCAGTGGATCCTGGTGGACCAGCCGAACGCCGCGACGCTGGTGGCCTTCGTGCAGACCGCGACCACGTTGCCGGTGATGTTGCTGTCGATCCCGTCCGGTGTGATCGCCGACCTGGTGGACAGGCGCAGGCTGCTGCTGGGTGCGCAGACGACGATGGCGTTGCTGGCGGCCACGCTGGCCGTCACCTCGGCCACCGGGCACATCACACCGGCGGTCCTGCTGACGTTGCTGTTCCTGCTCGGCTGCGGCCAGGCGTTGACCGCACCCGCCTGGCAGGCAATCCAGCCCGAACTGGTGCCGCGCGAACAGATTCCGTCGGTCGCGGCGCTCGGCAGCATGAGCATGAACATCGGGCGGGCGGTGGGGCCCGCGATCGCGGGTGTGCTGGTGTCACTGTCGGGTCCGACGCTGGTGTTCACGCTCAACGCGCTGTCCTTCGGCGCCATCGTCGCCGCGTTGATCCTGTGGCGGCGGCCGTCGGCCGAGCGGTCGCTGCCCAGTGAGCGTCCGTTGGCGGCTTTGCAGGCGGGGACCCGGTTCATCAGGGCCGCGCCGGCGATCCGGCGGGTGCTGTTGCGGTCGATCCTGTTCGTCGGGCCGGGTAGTGCGCTGTGGGCGCTGCTGCCGGTGGTCGCCCGCGACGGGCTGCATCTGGGCTCCTCCGGTTACGGCGTGATGCTGGGTGCGCTCGGCGTCGGTGCCGTCCTCGGTGCGCTCGCACTGTCACGGGTTCGGGCGGTGCTCACCCCGACGAGGCAGCTGGCGGTCGCGGCGGTGATGTTCGGTGTCGCGACGGTCGGCGCGGCGCTGCTGCACGCCCTGATCCCGGTGCTGCTGCTGCTGGTGTGCGCGGGTTTCGCCTGGCTGCTGGCGCTGTCCACAATGAACGCGACGATGCAGCTGCTGCTGCCCGGATGGGTGCGGGCGCGCGGGCTGTCGGTGTACATGCTGGTGTTCATGGGCGGCCAAGCCATCGGCTCGCTGGTGTGGGGCCTGGTCGCGGGCGCGTTCGGCGTGGTGACGGCGCTGCTGGCCGCGGCGGCCCTGCTCGGCTGCTGCGCGCTGAGCACCCTGTGGCTGCCGATCCGCCACGACGCCGACGCGCTCGATCTCACGCCGTCGGCGTTCTGGCCGGAACCGCAACTGGTGGAGGAGCCCTCACCGGCCGACGGACCGGTCATGGTGCTGCGTTCCTATGACGTGCCGCCCGAGGACGTCGACGAGTTCCTGGCGGCGATGGTGTTCGTCGGCCGGTCCCGCCAGCGCACCGGTGCGATGGAGTGGCGGCTCTACCGCGACGTCGGTGTGGTGGACCGCTATGTCGAGGCGTTCGTGGTGCGCTCCTGGTCGGAGCATATGCAACAGCATCAGGTGCGGCTGACCGCGCAGGATCAGATCAGGGAAAGCGCCGTAGCACGATTCGCCAGCGGCGACGAGTCCACGATCACCCACCTGGTCGCGGTGGCCCCGCGCTGACCTGATTCGTTTCCGGCCGCCGCGTCCGCATAGACTGTCGGCCATGCGGATGTTCCTGGATATCCTCCTGATCATCACCAGCGTGCTGCTGGTGCTGCTGGTGCTGCTGCACCGCGCCAAGGGTGGAGGTCTGTCCAGCCTGTTCGGCGGCGGTGTGCAATCCAGCCTGTCCGGTTCGACCGTCGTGGAGAAGAACCTCGACCGCGTCACCATCTTCACCGGCCTCATCTGGTTGATCGCCATCCTCGGCATCGGCCTGGAGATCAAGTTCTCCTGATCCGCCCGGATCGCCGGGTGTGCGACCAGGAACACCGGCGAACGTCATTCCGCTCCCGCTGCGATGTGATGTCACCGCGGGAGCGGACCTGTGTGGCTCACCGCTCGACCGCCCACGCAACCGTGACTGCCAGCGCAGTCCCCGCCATCAGCACCACCGCCGCCACACCGAACGCGGTGCCGTAACCCCCGCTCAGCAGCGGCGCCACCACCAACGGTCCCAGCAGCTGGCCGGCGCCGTACACCGCCGTCAACGAAGCCGCCGCGGCCGCGCCACGCAGCTCGCCGCCGACCTCCATCGCCAGCAGCGTGATGCCCATGAACGTCGCGCCGAACAATGCCGCCGCCACCAGTACTTGCCAGGTTCCGGCCGAGACCGCGAGTAGCACCGCCGACAGGAACTGCGCGAACAACGCCACGGGCAGCACTGCTGCCGCGGACCGGCGCCGGGCCAGCGCACCCCACACCACTGTCGCCGGTGCGGCCGCCACTCCGACGACGACCCAGCTCGCCGGGGCGAGTGCCGCGTCACCGGATCCGCCGACCGCCGCGACCAGGAACGTCCCGATGATGATGTAGCCGAGCCCCTCCAGGAAATACGCGCCCAACAGCAGCCGCCACGCGCGCCCACCCGCCCGCCGGACCGCCGGGCCGTCTGACGCTCCACCGGGAATCGGTAACCGCAACGCAGGCGCGACCAGCAGTGCGGTGAGCACGGCGGCCCCGACCCACATGCCCTGCCACGACACCACCGGCCGCGCCGCCAGCGCCAGGATCCCGGTGATCGCGATACCCACGCCCACCCCGGCGAACGCGATCCCCGCACCGTGCCTGCCACCGACTGCCGCGACGGCGCGCGCACAACCGACGAAGATCACGGCACTGGCCACCCCCGCCACCAGCCGAGACACCGCCGCCACCGCACTCGGGATCGGCACAGCCATCAGCGCCTCACTCGCGACCAGTGCCACCGCCGACACACGGAACAAGCCCGGC
Organism: Nocardia cyriacigeorgica; assembly: GCF_005863245.1. Lineage (GTDB taxonomy): Bacteria > Actinomycetota > Actinomycetes > Mycobacteriales > Mycobacteriaceae > Nocardia > Nocardia cyriacigeorgica_C. The sequence goes on from NZ_VBUT01000003.1 coordinate 710,396, forward strand.
CCGTGCAGCTTCGGCACCCGCGCGAGCAGGACCGCGCCGACCAGATATCCCGCGTAATTGGCGGCCGCGACGACGGCACCGGCGTGTGCGTCGAGGCGTTGCGCGTCGATCATCACCGGCAGCAACGGCGTGTAGGCGAAACGACCCACGCCCATGGCCGCCGCCAGACCGGCACAGGCAGCCAAGGCTTGCGCCATGTGCCGGTGCTCGTCGGGGATGCGCGCGGCGGGGGCGTCCAGGTCGGCGGCGGTGTTCACGGTCATGTGACTCGACGCTAGAGCCGCGCCGCACCGGTGTGAAATGCTTCCTGTGCACGATGTATACGCTGGACGCATGGACGTCGAGCTGCGTCACCTGCGGGCCTTCGTCGCCTTGTGCGAGGAAGCCAACTACACCCGTGCCGCCGCCCGCCTGCACCTGAGCCAGCCCGCCTTGACCCGGACCATCCAGCAGCTGGAGCGGCTGCTCGAATGCCGGTTGATCGAGCGCAGCTCGCGGCACTTCGCCCTGACCGGCGAGGGGCGTGAGCTGCTGGATCGCGGGCGCGGCATCCTGGCCGATGTCGACGGGGTCTGCGCCGACCTGCGCAGCCGCGCGGCCGTCGAACTCGGCTTCTCCTGGTTGCTGCCAGACGAATGGTTCGCCGAAACCCGCACCCGCTTCGAGGAACTCGGTGGACGCATCGCGTTGCGCCGCATCGACGACCCACTGGCCGCCCTCACCGACCGCACCATCGATATCGCCCTCTACCGCACCGGCGACGGCCTGCCCCGCCACCTCCGCTCGCGCCCCATCGCCACCGAACGCCGGGTCCTCGCGGTCGCCGCCGGCTCGCCGCTGGCCACCGCCACCGGAGTGCGCTGGGCCGACCTCGATCACGAGCCGCTGGTGGTGAACACCATCTCCGGCACCACCACCGCCGCGTCCTGGGATCCGCCCGACCCCGACCGGCCGGTGATCACCTGCACCAACTTCGACGAGTGGATCGAACTGGTGGCCGCCGGTCGCGGCATCGGTGTCGTGCCCGAACTGGCCCGGGTGCGCGCGCCGCATCCGGGCGTGGTGTACCGCGACCTGCCGGACGCGCCGCCGTCACGGGTGCGGTTGGCGTGGCGGGCCGAGCCGTCTCGGGCGGTGCGGCGGTTCCTCGAGGTCGCCTGAGGGCCGCAGCCCTCAGTCCGCGCGCGGTATGCGCCCGTCGACGTCGGTGAACCCGTATTCCTCGGCGAGATCAGCCACACGGAAGGCGCGGCCGGAGCGGCGCAGCCGGTCCGGGTCCGCGGCCAGGGCGGTGACGGCACGGCCCGGGAACCGCGGTGTTTCCGCGGCATCCAGGTCGAAACTGCCCTCACCGGGCAGCGTCACCTGCCGCTTGCCCTCGGCGTCACGCGGAATCATCTGCAACAGTTCGGTATTCACGATGCCCGGCCACAGCGACACCACGGTGACGCCGTCCGCGGCCAGCTCATGTGCCATATCGGCGGTGAGCCGGTCCAGGGCGGTCTTGGCGACGCCGTAGACGGCATTGTGCATATGCCGTTCCGCGCCGGGGGAGGAGATGTTGACGATCAACCCGCCCGATTCACGCAGCAGTGGCGCCGCATAGAAGGCGGCCGCGTAATGCGAGCGCACACCGACGTCGAAGGTCTCGTCCCAGGCCGTGGGCGGCACCTCCCAGAACGGTTTGCCCAGCCAGCGTGCCGCGGCGGGGGAGTTGTAGACGTTGTTCACCAGCACGTCGAGACGGCCCTGCTCGCCGCGGACCATCTCGAACAGCCGCTGCACCGCGTCGTCGTCACGGTGATCGCAGATGTAGGGGATACCGGTGCCGCCGAAGGCGTCGATCTCGCTGGCGGTTTCGTTCACGGTGCCGGGCAGCCGCCCCGGTGTGGTCGACCGTCCGGTGACGTAGACCGTCGCGCCGGCCGCGCCCAGCTCGAGGGCGATGCCCTTGCCGATGCCGCGGCTGGCCCCGGTGACCACCGCGACCCGGCCGCTCAGTTGTGCAGGTATTCCGCTCACGGTCCGGGGACATTACCGTGAAACTGAAACGCGTTCTAGTGTTCGGGAGGTTGTCGTGGAAGTAGCTCATCGGTTTGTGACGGGCAATGGCGTGCGGTTGCACGTGGCGGAGCAGGGTGCGGGCTATCCGGTGGTGTTCTGCCACGGCTTCCCGCACACCTGGTTCGTCTGGCATCGCCAGATGGCTGCGGTGGCCGCCGCGGGTTTCCGCGCCATCGCCCCTGACATGCGCGGATACGGCCGCAGCGACATCCCCGACGGCGTGGACGCCTACACCAACGAGGCTGTCATCGGGGACCTGCTCGCTCTGCTCGACGACATCGGCGCCGAACAGGCCGTCTTCGTCGGCCTGGATTTCGGTGCGGCGTTGCTGTGGGAGCTGGCGTTGCGTGCGCCCGAGCGCGTGCGCGGCCTGGTGGTGCTGAACAATCCGTTCACTCCGCGCGCCCCGCGGGTACCGTCGAGCTACTGGTCGAAGATGGCCGAGAAACACTTCCTGCATCTCGAGTACTTCCGCGAACCCGGCGTCGCCGACGCCGCGCTGGCCGCGGCGCCGCGCGAGTTCCTGTCCCGCGTGTACTACGCCCTCAGCGGCGACTACCACTACCTCGACACCTGGCAGAACCCACCCGGCATCAGCTACCTCGAGGCCCTCCCACAAGCACCGTCATTGCCATGGAAGTGGCTCTCATCTGAAGAATTCGAGACTCTCGCAGCTGATTTCGAGCGCACCGGGTTCACCGGCGGCCTCAGCTGGTACCGCGCCATCGACCGCAACTGGGAACTGACCGCCGACTACGCAGGCGCCTCGGTGCGCGTCCCGGTGTATTTCGTCTACGGCGAGAACGACCCCGATATGGAGGGTTTCAGCGGCCGCGACCCCCTCGACACCATGCGCGCTCATGTCTCCGACCTGCGCGCGACCGAAAAGGTGCCCGGTGCAGGCCATCTGGTTCAACTCGAACAGTCCGATGCGGTGAACGCCTTCCTCATCAGGAGTCTGGGTGATCTGGTGAGCGCGCCCGAAGAAGCGGCGACACGCGGAGGGGCCGGTTAGCGACTGATCGTCGCGGTTGGTGCGACTGGTGGTTCAGGCGGACGAGTCGCGAACTGCGGAGATCGCCAGGGTGGTGTAGTGCATGGTGAATCTGCCACCCAGATCGTCTATGGCGGAACCGACCGCCTCTGTGATCTCGGCCTGTTGGCCGGGAGTGAGGGAGGTGAGGCCGCCGGTGGTGGGCAGAAGGGTCAGCCATTCCTCGCGCGTGTAGGTCCGGTCCCAGTCGTAGCGCCATAGTTCTGGGCTGGTGAAAGCGTCGGTCGCGGTGAATGATTCGCCGACTTTGGTGTAGGTCGCCTCGTACAGCTCCAGCGGCCGGCGGGCCGGTTGTTCGGCGAACGGGGAGTCCGGCGCCGCGCGGCGGTAGGCGTCGGCGAACGGTTCGGCCACCTCGGCCGGCGGTTCGAAGACGTGCCCGAAAATGGCGATCCGCCCGCGTGGGCGCAGGACCCGCGCCGCCTTGGCCGAACCCGCCGCGGGATCCACCCAATGCCAGGACTGTGCGGCGACGACGGCATCGAAGCTACGCCCTCGCGGCGCCCACGCCTCGAAGGTCGCGACCTCGACTGGAAGTCCACGGGCACCGGCGAATTCGGCCATTCTGACATCCGGTTCGATGCCGAGGACCCGGCAGCCGGCGGCCTGCAATTGCCGCCCGGCGATGCCGGTGCCGCAGCCGACGTCGAGCACCTCGGGCCCGGGGCTGCTCGCGACGATGCGGGCGATCAGTGCGTCGGGGTAGCGCGGCCGGGCCCGGTCGTAGCCTTGTGCGTCGACGCCGAATGACTCGGCGATGGTGCGTGCTCGATGTGGCTGCCGCGCCGGCGGCTCCGGTTGCTGCGATAAAGTGGGCATGCGCCCACATTAATGGGCGCTTGCCCACCTGGCAATGGAATCGTGCGAAAGGAGCGCTGCGTGCCGACCGGTGTGCATCTGCAAGACGCCCGGCAGCAACTGTTCGACGCGGCCGAACGGGTGCTGCTGCGGGATGGTCCGAGTGGACTGACGAGTCGGGCCGTCACGGACGAGGCCGGTTGTGCCAAGGGTGTCCTGCATCGGCACTTCGCCGATTTCGACGCGTTCCTGGCCGAGTTGGTCCTCGATCGCGCGACGCAGCTCGCGGCGCAGGCCGACCTACTGCGTGAATCGGCAGGTAGCGGCAGCGTCGTCGACAATCTCGCACACGCGCTCACCGCCCTGTTCGGCCCGGTCCCGGTGGCCATCATTCCCCTCATCACCTTCCGCGACGAACTCCGCGCCAGGCTGCGCACGGCACGGCCGGGTGGTGGGATGGCGATTCTCGGTGAGATGACGCAGGCGGTCGCGGCGTATCTCGCCGAGGAGCGTGCCCTCGGCCGGATCGCCGCCGACGCCGATATTGATTCGCTCACCCTGTCGCTGGTCGGCGGCGGGCATCTCGTCTTCGCCGACCGCGATGCCGGCGCGCCCGGCGATGCGGCGATCGGCAATCTCGTCGCGACTGTGCTCGCCGACGCTGTGCAACGGCGTCCCCAGCGGTAGCCGGGTGCGGTGGCGATGCCGACTCTCGACGCCGGGCTTCCTGCGCGATACGCTGCCATCTATACGCAACCGTATAGATGGAGGATCGGTATGGCACTCCCACCCGGCCAGCGCGCCGTCGACGGTTTCCCGCGCTTCGGCACCCACTTGCATCACCCACCGCCACCCATTCCCGCCGACCCCGCCATCGAGATCGCCGGACCGCTCACTGGGACCGTCACGGTGCCTGTCGCCGATCTGGCGACGATGCCGCGCCGCGAGCAGCGCGCCGATTTCCATTGCGTGGCCGGCTGGTCCGCCACCGATCTGCTCTGGGAGGGTGTGCCGTTCGAGACTCTCTACCGCACGAAGGTCGTGCCGCTCCTCGAGCCGGGCGCATCGATCACCCACGTGGTCTTCCGTGGTCTGGACGGTTTCGAGTCGATCGTGCAGCTCGGCGACGTCCTCGCTGACGATGTCCTCATCGCCGACCATCTCGACGGGCAACCGCTCAACAGCGACCACGGCGCCCCGGTGCGGCTGGTCAGTCCGCGCCAGTATGGCTTCATCAACACAAAGCACCTGTGCCACATCACATTCCACACCTCCGAACCGCCGATCCCGGACCGCTGGTCACCCCTCGCCTCGCACCCGCGTGCGCGAGTGTGGGAAGAGGAGCGCCACCGGCATCTGTCCGGACGTCTCGTGCGGCCCGTGTACCGATCGCTGATCGGGCCGATCCGCAGGCTCAGTGCGCGGGGGAGTCGCGTACCGCGGTGATCGTCGCCATGGTCACGGCCGATTCCGTCGTCGATACCAGACCGTGCCGATCTGATGAAAACTATGCCGGTGAACTGCGGCGCTGATCAGCCCTGTATTCGACGTTCCACGCCGCGGGCTGTGGACTACTCTGCCGTCGACAGATGACCGGCGAGCGCGATCCTGGCGGCCGTATCGATCAGCGCCGGAATCGCTTCCGGCGATGCCTCGTGTCCCGCGCTCGAGTTCGCGACGGCATCGACGGCGCCGACGAGCGCCCCGGTCAGCGCCGCGGCGTGGACGACGTCGATCTCATCCGCATACGTGGTGAGTAGCGCCTCGGCCATCCGCTGTTGCAATGCCGCGTTCCGAAGCAGTGCGCCTGCGCGCAACGCGGGTACTTCTGTGATCAAACGGGCTCGCACGGTGGTGAGTTCGTGGTCCAGCGGGAAACTCCACGACGTCGCCGTGCTCAGGTGCCGGATCGCCCTGAGGAGGAGATCGGCGGGACGTTCACCGGGTTCTCGGCTGTCGAACGCCTGGTGCAGCAATTCCTCGTACAGGTCGTCGTCGGCGAAGACCACCTCGTCCTTGGCGGCGAAGTAGTTGAAGAAGGTCGCGTACGACACCTGCGCCGCGGAGGCGATCTCGGCGACCGTCGTGTGGTCGTAGCCCTTCTCGCTGAACAGCCGTAGGGCGGCTTCGATCAACGCCTGCTTGGTGCGGCGTTTCTTCTGTTCGCGCAATCCGAGGCTCTCGACCACGCAGCGATTGTTGCACACACTCTAAAGTTAGACACTATCTAAGTTTCTGCTAGCGTGGCGGCATGATCGAACGAGCGCAGTGTGTAGTCGTCGGCGGTGGACCGGCCGGGATGATGCTCGGCTTATTGCTGGCCCGCGCGGGCGTTCAGGTCACGGTGCTCGAGAAGCATCGTGATTTCCTGCGCGACTTCCGGGGCGACACCGTCCATCCATCGACCTTGCGACTACTCGACGAGCTCGGGCTGGGTGAGCGTTTCGCGCAGCTGCCCGCCGGCAGGCTCGAACAGATGCGCATTCAGATCGGTGCCAGCACGGTGGTGATGGCGGACTTCCGCCGAATCCCGGGCCGGCACAAGTACATCGCGATGGTTCCCCAATGGGATTTTCTCGACCTGCTCGCCGCAGCCGCGGCCGAAGAGCCGGCATTCACACTGCGCATGAACTGCGCGGTCACCGGATTGCTCCGGGATGACAGCGGGCGTGTCGTCGGCGTCGAATACCGTGACGCCGACGGCGGTGTGCACCAGCTTTCGGCCGCGCTGACCGTCGGCTGCGACGGTCGCCGGTCGATGGTTCGCCGCGAAGCCGGGCTACGCGCCATAGACTTCGACGTTCCGATGGACGTCTGGCAGGTGCGAATCCCCAAAGGCGACAACAGTCGTGACGGCGAAGTCTTCGGCTGGTTCGGCGATCGACAGGTCGCGGTCACCATGGACCGCGGGGACTATTTTCAGACTTCCTACCTGATCGCGAAGGGTTCGGACGAGAGCATGCGCGCGGAGGACGTCGCAGCCTTCCGCGCACGGCTCGCCAGCATGTTCGGCTGGTCGCAGGAGCAGGTGGCCTCCGTGCGTTGCTGGGATGATGTGAAACTGCTGCGGACCGATATGAACCGGCTGCGCCGCTGGTACGGCGACGGCGTGCTCTGCCTCGGCGACGCTGCCCACACCATGTCGCCGGTGGGCGGGATGGGCGTCAACCTCGCGATTCAGGACGCGGTCGCCGCCGCGCGGATCCTCGCCGAACCGCTATTGCGTGGGCAGGTCACCAGGCGCGACTTGGCTCGGGTCCAACGGCGTCGCTTGCTACCCACAGTGGTCGCGCAACGGTCTCAGCGCGGCGAACACGACATGCTCCTGGGCCCCGCGCTCGCGGGCACGCTGGACGAACACCGTCTCCCGGCTCCCGTGCGTGCGTTGCGGAAATCCCCGGCATTGCGCGGGTTGTCCGCCTACATCGGAGGGATCGGTATCCGACCCGAACGTGCACCTGTGTTCGCGCGGCGCTGAGCGTCGAATTCCCGGTTATGCGGGTAGGTACTGCGGCCTGCCAGAATATGAGGCCACGCTCGGCCCGACGGGTATCCGGTTGGTTCGGGCTGAGGAGCCGAAGCCTCAGCGCGTGGAGGGTCTCGAATTCGGCCACGGCGGCATCGATATCGCCGACCTGTCCTGGCGGCGCCGCCGGCCATCTTTGATTACTCCGATGCCGCTGGAATTACTGCATCAGGCGGAAACCGGTGGACTACTCGGATCTTGCCGACGATATGACGATTGAACTCCGGCAGATCCTCTGCTGGGATCCAGTATTCGAGAATTTCGCGACCTCCGACTTGCTGGACCGGGTATCTGGCTAGGAACTCGCTCTCAACGGAAAACCTCGTAACGTAACCAGCGCCGGAGGCGGCGACATTCCAATCTCTGGCGATAAGTATTGCATATTCCTCAGTCAGCACCGGATAGAAGATCGGCTGATCAGGAAGGCGTGGCGGCCATTCACGCCAGCCGGAGCCAGCGACCAGCTCCAGCTCTTCTGGACCCGTAGGGCGCCAGAGAGTCGTTGTTCTTGGATTCGGTTTCGAGTTCAAGTGATATCTCCATGAACGAGTCAATACTGGACGCTCTGGAACTGGCAAATTGCAATTTTGCTAGTTCATACCTGCGTCTCGATATAGGCATTTCGAAATGCGGAGGCGATCACGATGTCATCGACCGCTGGAAATCCGATGGCGACAACATGGATAAGGAGCGTCCGGATCGGTTGGGCTACCGCGAGGTGATTGAATTCTTCTACCGCTCTCAGGCACGACGTGAACATGCTCTGTATGGGTCCACTGAGATTGCTGCTTTCGACCTTTTCGGCAACGGGGCCGTAGCCCGGGGTAACCACGATGCGGCTCGGCAGGCCGTCATTGCGCCGATTCTCTGCAACTCTTGCCTCTCGACTCGGCGTTCCGCCGTACCGATCGAGCGCCAGGTAGGCGGGAACTATCGCGGCGTCGCAGCCGTCGGCGATCGCAGGCATCTTGCCGATTCGAAAGCGTACGTCCGGGATTCCATCGAGTGCCGTGCGCCATGCCGATATCGCTGAATCCGATGGTGCTGCGATCACTAGTGTCAGGTTCATTCAACTTTCCATCATGCAATGCGGGAGGATCCTCGGTCTACCAAGTCTGGAAAGCAACTCGGTTGGCAGTGCGACGGCTTCGCCGACGCCTCTGTCGGCCAAGTCTACCCGGCTGATATCAGGAATGAGGCTTCTGTCTATTGTTGTTCGCACAATGGTGTATGGACCCTCATCGGGCCAGTTTCTGTACGCTTCTCTTGCGTAGGAATTGGCCGCGGCCTCGGTGAAGGCAAAGTATTTTGTTTCAATTCCGGCCGGGTTCGTGAACGCGCGGTTTTCGAGAATCTGTTCGAGTTCTCGCTGCTGGACCGCTCGGTACAGATAGACCTCATTGTCTTTCAGGCACTGAAGTCCAAGCGGATCCATCCAGGTAAGTGGATTGTGTGGGTAGACGTTCGGATTCGAGGCGGGCGCGAGACCTAAGGGGTCTTGGGTGAGGTACCTTCCTGTGGAAGGCTCGTACGTGCGGTAGTGGTTGTAAGCAAGGCCGGACTCATAATCGTAGTACTGGCCTGGGAATCGAAGAGGGATGCTTATGCTACCACGCCAGACTACTTGGCCCCAGAGATCGCTCGAGGATATCGCCAATGTCGTCGTCGAAATGGGATCGACAAGCTGAGTGGGGGTGCCGATTAAATCTGTCAGTACGGCCTGGGTTTCCTGATTTGCGCCCGGCTCCAACGAAGACTGGGTGATCGGAACAAAAGTACCGGGATGATACTGCCATCGAGTTCTGGTTGATGAGTCGCTTTGCTCGATGAGCCGGGACTCGTCCCAGGTGTATTCGGTTCTTCCGAGGACTCTCCGACCATTCGACAGACGTTGCTTGGTTGTTCGGCGGCCGAGGGAGTCGTAGGTGTAGTGCCACCACTGCCCGTCGGGCGTGTATACGTCGGTGAGTTGGTCGAAGGCGTTGTATCGGTAGTGCCAGACGTCGGGTTTACGCGAGATCCGTGTGGTGGTCTTGCGGATGAGGCGG
>NZ_VBUT01000004.1 GCF_005863245.1 Nocardia cyriacigeorgica
GGTCGGCGAAGGCGCAGGCAACGCGCTTGGCAACCGGGCCAAGCAGTTCGCCACCGACTACGCCACCGAAGTCGCCTCCGATATCGGCTCCCAGGCCGCGATGGCCGCGATCACCGGCGAAGAATTCGAACTCTCGGCCGACACGTTCACCAGCGCCGCCGCCGGCGCCGCGCAGAACCAATTCGACCGCGGCGGCAACGACAACGGCGGGGCGAGAACGGGCCTGCGGGCGGCTCCGAAAACGACGGCGGGCCCAATGGTTCCGGCAATGACAGCGGAAACAACAGCGACGAGGGCGGAAACCAGAGCACCGGCAACGACGGTGACCGCGGCGGAGACAACCCCAGCGGCAACAATGATCGCGGCGGGGAGAATTCACCGAACAACACCGGAAACCAGCCCGGCCAAACCACCCCCGCCAACGCCAACAGCAACGCCAACGACTCCGGCAACGGCAACAGCAACAGCAACAGCAACGGCAACGAGCCTCCCGCCCGCACCCAACCCGCCTCCAGCGGCGCCCCCGATAACAACACGGGCCCCACTAACAGCGAGAACCCCAACTCCGGCGCGAACAACCCGGACGGCTCCAACCAGCCTCCGAATCAGCAGCCGACGCAAACCGCCCCTGCCGGAACCGAAACCGGCACCCAGCACGACGGCAACCAGTCCGGCAACACCCCGCCCGCCGAACAACCGCAGCCCAACAGCCCCGGCAACAACCCGAGCGACGGCGCCAACCCTCCCGATAACACCAACAGCCCAGGCGGCAACACCCCGTCGAACGACCCGGCGACCCAACCCTCCTCCACCCAGGCCGAAGGCGACGATCGCGGCGGAAACGAGCGCCCGAACCACTCCGGCAACGAAGGCCCCTCGGGCAACAACGCCCCCACCAACCAGAACCCGACACCGAGCTCCCTGGACCTGCCGGCTCAGGACGACCCCTCGACTCAGCCGACCCAGACCCCGAGCTCCCTCGACCTCCCGCCTCAGGACAACTCCGGCACCGGAACCCAGCCGCCGAACTCACCGAACACCCCGCAGGACAACTCCGGCACGGGCACACAGCCTTCGAACTCACCGAACAGCCCACAGGACGACTCGGGCACCGGCGCGCAGTCGCCGAATTCGCCGAACCTACCGCCGGATAACTCCGCCAACCCCAATGGCACCCAGTCCCAGGGCAACTCAGGCAACCCCACCCAACCGCCGAGTTCCCTGGACCTCCCGAACCAGCCCACCTCGTCCACCCCCGGCACGACTCCACTCGACCTCCCGGACCAGGGCAACCAGAACACGCCGTCACCCAACCAGGACCCCGGCCTCGACCTACCTCCCCAAACGGACGCCCCGACCAACGCACCCACGCGCCCTCTCGACCTTCCCGCCCAGGACCCGAACACCGGCACCGAGAACACCAACTCCCCGACCCAGGGCGCCACAACCACCGGCCAGCCCTCCACCGGCATGCCGTCCGCGGGCCAGCCGGCCATGGGCAACCCGTCCACCAGCCAGTCCAGCACCGGCATGCCTTCCTCCGGCGTCCCGTCCTCGCCGAGCCCGTCGGGCACACCATCCACACCGACGTCTCCGCCCACGTCGAACTCACCGGACACCAACTCGCCCAGTCCCACTCCGCAGCGCGGCAACACCACCGACAACCCGACGTCGACAACCGACACCTCGACCACGGCAGCGTCCTCCGCTACGGCCACCGCCCCGCCACCCACCACCTTCACGCCTCCGGCCCAACCCTCCGACTCCCCGCGCTCCACCCACTCCGCAGACCCCGCAGCCGCGCCGGCGCAAGCAGCCCAGCCGACCTCGCAGCCCCGAACGCAGCGTCCGACAACGCAACCCGGCCCGTCATCGACCCCTCCGAACAACTCGCCTGCCGACCGCCCCGGCCCCGCCAATACTTCGCCGTCGCCCGGCCCCGCCCGATCTAACACACCAGCCGGAAGCCCCACCAACGGCCCCAGCGCGCCCAACAACCCGTCAGCCCGCCCGGCCCGACAGAACACTCCGGCGGACACCACCGATGGTCCCACCCCGGCCAATGCTCACCCGAATCCGTCATCCGGCCCTGCCCGACCCGACACCATACCCCCGGGCAGCGCCACCAACCCCAGCGCGGCCGACGCAAACACCGATCCGGCATCGAGCCCCACCCGCCCGAACGGCTCGAATCAGTCCGGCCGTCCCGGCCCAGCCGATGGCTTCCGCGACTCGAATCCCAACGGCTCCACGGACCCCAGTCGGCTCGGCCCGAATCCGACGACCCAGCCCACCGGCCCCCACGCGACGAATCCCCCGGCGCGCACCCCGGATTCACCGCAACCCCACCGTCCCGGCCACAATCCGGCCATCCACAAGTACGTGGCCCACTTCAACGACGGCCGCCCGATCCCCCGCGACCCCTTCTACGCGGGCCAGTACAACCCGCACATCGGCCGCTACCAGCCGACCGAAGCCGAATTCCAAGCCGAACGCGCCCAACTCGCGAACTCCGCACCCAGCCGCCCGACCGCGCCCGGCCAACCGAACACCACCCCGCAGGCTCACCCAGGCACCCCGCACTACCCCAATCAGCCGAACCCGAATACCGCACCGAACCCGTACAACCAGACGCCGACCAACTACAACCCCGGCAACCCCGCCAACTTCCCCGACTCCCGCGCCCCCATGTCGGAACCCCCGACAACCCCCAACCGCGGCACCCCCACCCAGCACCCCGGGTACGCCAACTACCCCAGCCCACAGGGCAACCCGACCCATCACACCCCGAACAACTCACCCCACTCCGGCCAGCGCCCACCAGCCCAGCAACCGCCCCGCCCGACCCCGGGCAACCCCACCCGCCCGAACACCCCCAACCAGCACGGCGGCCCCAACCACACCCCGCCCTCCAACTACACCCCTGCCTTCGAAACCCAGAAACGCAGCGCCCAAGAATGGCTCGACCGCCTCAACCGCATGGGCGGCACCCACCCCAACTCCTCCCCCTGGGCCTCCCCGAACCACTCCACACCCCCGGCCGACTCCACCTCACCGCGATCACCGGATCCATCCACAACACGCCCGACCGACCCGATCCCGAACCGCCCGACCAACACTCCGGCCAACCCCACGCCATCCCGGACGGCCGACCCAAGCTTCCCCACTCCGAACCGTCCGTCCGACCCCGCACGCACCGACTCCGCTCCGAACCGGCCGACGGATGCCGCACCGACCTCGACTCCACACCGGCCGGCCGACTCGAACCCACCCCGCCCAGCCGAGCCCACCCAAACCCGGCCGGCCGACTCCACCGCGCCCAACGGCAATCAGCCCACCAACCAGGGCCCCATCCCCGCCGACACCCGCACCCCGAAGCCCGACGCCCCGTCGTCCCCCGACAAATCCGATGTCACACCGCCCACCAAGCCGGACACCACCCGCGACACCGGTCTCCCCGACAACGTCAACCACACCCCCCACAGCACCAGCATCGGCGACGACCCCACCACGCATCGCGTCCGCGAAAACCTCCGCAACGAGGGCCATTTCGACCTCATCATGCACGCCGACCGCAACGGCGACCCCGGCCTCACCGCCGACCAAATGGTCCGAGCCATCCAAGACAACCCCAACTACACCCCCGGCACCCCCGTCCGAATCGCCGGCTGCCACCTGGCCAACAACCCCACCCTCGCCCAAGACATAGCCAACCGCCTCAACGCCCCCGTCACCGTAGCCACCGACGCAGTAGGCGTCCCCAACAAACCCGATTCCCCCGCCCACATCCGCAACGGCGGCCAATGGGTAACCCACCACCCCGCCTCCCCCACCGGCGAAACCCCCACCCCCACCCGCCACGAACCGTCCACGCCATCCCCCTCCGATCCGAGCGAGCCTGTGGATTACATGGCCACAGAGAACGACGGCGACGGTGGCGCTCCCCCGGGAGTCCGCTTGCCAGACGGGACATTCCTTCCCGATGGCGAGTACCAACGTGTTGTCAAGGGAGCCGTGACCTACTACCTCGACTCCGAGGGACGACCGCTCGCTGCTGTCGCCGAACTCAACCCTCCCGCCAGGTATAAAAAGCGTGGTGTAGGCCACCTCGATCACACTGAGGGGTGGATCGACGGTCTGGATAACCGAGGGCATATGGTCCCCGAAGCTGGCGTTGAGAACCATAAGGACGTGAATGTGAGAGAGAACATTTTCTCTCAGCAAGGAAACGCGAACACTTCGGCAAAGAAGAAATGGGAGAACGCGGCAATCAAGTATGCGAAATCCCATCCGGGAACAACCATGGTTGCTACAATTAATGGTCGAGTCGATACAGGACGACCAGTAAGTTCAACTTATTCGCTCTACGATAGCGACGGCAATGAAATACCCGGTTTTCGCGTTACAATCGACAACCCGAACACCACGCAGCGAGCAAACACAGCACCACCGAATCCAACCTATCCAAGCCCTTGAGTCGCCCGACACACTCAACAAGAATTGAGGTTCGGAATGCCACGCGTTCCACTGGATGAGCAACACGCACTCGACGGAACGATTTCTACACTTGTACTCGAGGAGATGTACGAAGAAGATACTTCTGCTCAATTGGTTATCGAGTTGACCAACGAGGGAATCCAAGTGAGGCTCGAGGCAAGTACTCAATCCATGATAGTCCCATCCGATGACCTGTACCAGACAGTGGGTCAACTCGTAAATCTCCACGAACGCTCAGGTTCCGGGCTCGCGCGGGCGGTATACCGATACACCAAAGAGCCGAGCGGTAGTTGGCGGATGTCGGCAGATTTCTCATACCGAGAAGCGTGAGGAACCTATCGATCCAATCTGATAGGTTTCTTCCTCATGACTGCAATGGAAACATTTGAAGCCTACACTTCCTGGCTCCGCGACAATGTGCCGTTGGCATATGAGAACCTCGCTCCCCCCGCGACTCCGGCTCAGCTGGACGAGTTGGAAGCACTGATCGGAAAAGAACTCCCAGCCGATGTCAGGGGTGTGCTCTCGATCCACAATGGCCAACGGAAGACGATGACTGCGTCGCGCTCCGCGTATGCGAATCCGTGCCTTCCTACATTGTCGTTTCTCTCGACGGAATCGATCGCCGAATGCTGGCAGGAATGGGCGGAGGTTCGCAGCGCTTCGGATATCGAAGATCTACAGGAAATGGGCGGTGTGCTGCCCGGCGCCGAAGGTCGGGTCAAGCCGCTCTACACTTCTCCGGGCTGGATTCCGCTGTGGTCCGACCCACGAGAACCGGACTATATCGGCCTCGACCTCGACCCTGACGAGTACGGGATCGCCGGTCAAATAATCAATTTCGGCAGGAACGAGGATCAACATTTCCTGGCCGCGTCGAGTTTCGGCGAGTTGCTGTTGATCCTGCACGATGAGGTTCGAACCGGAGCCTGGCGAGCTACACAAATCAGCGATGGTGCGCAGATGCTGCCATGGTTCGGGGATCCCGAAGAGCACTTCTTCAATGCACTCTACGAACGATTCGAGCAGCGGTCGATTACAGACTAGAACGCAATTCCGGGCGCATCGGGCTACCCGGTCGGATGCACGCGGCGGGTGACGGACTCCGGCTGCTGGGCGTGAGCAAGCGGGACCGGAGGGGCCGGGCCATGATTCCGAAGGGTTTTTTATCCAGAAAGATTGAGGAAAGAGTTGACAGAGATCGAACGCCACTACTCGCCCGGAACAGACCCCGTCGAGTACGCGAGATTTTTTGACAAGCCCTGACCGAGGATATCGAAAAACTCGTCACCAAGCCGGCTCCTTCGCACGATTTGACATTGTCGACCGCGAAGACCTGTCTATACGCCAGGCTGCAGATCGACCCCCGCGCCGCGAAGATCGAAACGTGGGAAACCGTAGTGAACACCATGCAGATCGCATTCGCATTGATGCAGGCCGCGAACACCCCGAAGGGCCACACCTTCCAGTGGGTCAGGGAACGGTAGGCGACTTGTCGCCTCTACCGAGAAAAGCGCCCTCGCGGCCTCTCACCTTTGATGCAACGAGGGCACGTCCCGAGAGATCGACCTTTACCGGAGCTTCCATTCGGTGACGAGCAGGTCTATGAGCGCTTGATGCCGCGCCTCGACCAGGTCAGGAGTCCATTCTCGGTAGCCGAATGCCTGCGTCGTCAAGGCGAAACCGGCGCCTGCAGTGGCATACTCGGATTTCATCCCAGCGAAGTCGACTCTGTCGACTCCGTGGCGTGGCCGGCGGTCGAGCAGGAGCAGGTTTCCCAACCGGTACACCCAGGAGTGCCGCTGCTCCGGGGTGAAATCGCGAACCCAGCCGTTGTCAGGCAGAGGATTCGGGGGCAGCACAAACTCGATGCTGATGGCGTCTGGACGGCGCGGTTCTGGGTCCCCGCCAAGGAGTTCCTCGAGCCGCAACAGGACGTAGCGGGCTATGTCTGGCATTCGGTACAGCTCACCGTCCAGCCGTCCGCGCCCGAGCCGCTTCTCCTCGTCATTGAGCCCGAATGAAGGCGCGTCGAGTCCTGCGCCTTCGCGCAGTTCCTTGCGGAGTCGGCCGAAGCGGGTTGCACGCAATCCAGGATTATTGCCGAGGAGCAGCAGCCACGCGCACAGTCGCTCGAGTCTCCGGAAGAGCTCATCGATGAACACCGGAGCGTCGCTATGGTTTTCGATGGCCCACACCGCCACCGAGCGCCAGTCCCGGTAAGGCAGCCTGGCAAGCCGCTGCAACCACTTTCTGATCGGCTGCCAATCTGCGCTGAAGCTGACCGCGGGTGCGAACTCCAACCCGCGCACATCCATGGCAGCGAAGATCCGGTATGCACTGACGCGATCGGCGGCAACCCGCACCGCCAGATAGGCCGGTTGGTTCAGGAGGGTAAAGAGCTCTTTGCGCCGAGCGCAGCTCCAATCCTCGATCTGGTCGTACAGCACCGCCGCGTTGTCGCGGATGGCTCGCTGCGATTCGGTCTCGACTGCGTGATCCGGCAGCGTGATCAGGTCGAGAATGTTGCCCGGTTCCTGCACATACTCGGCGAAGAATTGGCGATTAGGCCGATGTATCGCGATCCTCGGCCAGGACTCGTGTCCGGAGAGTTCGTGGCGCGATCTGACGATCAGATCATTCCAGTCGTCGGCCTCTTTGCCCGAGGACAGGTCTCTGAGCACCGCCCATAGGATGGTCAACGTGGTCAACCGCTGCTGACCGTCCATAATTTCTAATTCACTCGACGACTTTTGCACCAGCATCATCCAGCCGAGAAAACACAAATCCTCTGCGGCGATGGCGTATTCCAGCGAATCGATCAGATGTAGCGACTGATCCGTGCTCCACAGGTATGGGCGTTGATAATCCGGGATGATCAGTTGGTGGTCGCCCGAGAAGACTCGCCCCAGCGGGAGGCTGTGGATAGTCAAGGTTTTCGAGGTCGCACGTCGGTGGCCGCGTCGAGACGCTGCGGCGAACGGCGAAACTGCCACCGTTACTCCCTACCCATAGCGTGGGTTGTGCCCCCGCACGGCCAGACCAACACACGACAGACGCGCGGTGGAAATCGATGTCCCTCCGACCCGAGCAATGCGGTCAGGTCAGGTTGTAGCGGGCGCGGACGCGTGTCCACGGGCCTACGAACCGCCATCGGATCCCCTCCTACCTGGACCATTCTATCGACCACGATTGTCGGCACCGAGCCGCGTTACGCGTCTGGACTGATACTGGCCAACTACTCTGAACACTGTGACCCCGATGGCCAGGGAGTTTTCCGCGTACGGCCTCTCGCACCTGGTCGTGCTCGCGGTGTTCGTCGTGGGGGCGGTCGCGGTGGTGGCGATCGGGCGGCGGGAACGGGGGGAAGCCGGTCCGAGTGGGTTCGGTCGGGGGTTCGGGGTGGTGACGCTGGGGATTTACGCGGTGGTCCTGGGGGCGACGATGTTTCCGCCGACGGTGGGGCAGTCGGTGCCGTTGCGGTTGACGGATTTGGCGACGGTGGTGGCGGGGGTTGCGTTGGTGACGGGGTGGGGGTGGGCTTATGCGTTGACCTACTACTGGTGCCTGACGTTGAGTACGCAGGCGTTGGTGTCGCCGGCGTTGGAGAGCGAGGACTTTCCGCACTATGAGTTCTTGGGGTTCTGGGCAATTCACCTGCTGGTGGTGTGGGCGGCGATCTACCTGACGTGGGGTGTGGGGATGCGCCCGGATTGGGGTAGTTATCGGATCGCGGTGGGGGCGACGGTGGCGTGGGTCGGGGTGACGTTCGTGTTCAATTCGCTGGCCGGCACGAATTATGGGTTCGTGAACCGGAAGCCGTCGACGCCTTCACTGCTCGATGTGCTCGGCCCGTGGCCGTGGTACCTGGGCACCGTCGCGATCATCTTGCTTGTCGTGTGGGCGTTGATGACCTGGCCGTGGGTGCGGAACCGGGACGGTCAGAAGTAGCTCATCATCGCCGCGTCGAACTCGTCGGAGTCGGGGACGGCGGCGGGTGGGCGGTAGTCGAGTCCGCGGACGTGGGTGAGGAATTCGTCGGGGATGTCGATGGCGTAGCGGCTCAGGTAGTGGATGGAGTCGACCCGCCAGATCCAGGTGCCGTCGGAGATCAGGGATGCGGCGCTGGTGATCTGCTGGGTGTTGTCGATGAGGTCGCGTTCCACGTCGAGCACGTCGAGGACGGGTGGGGCGGCGCGCAGGTAATCGACGATCCGGGCGCGGTCGTCGATGGGGCGCTGGGTGAACGAGCCGAACAGCGACGGCAGATCGTCGTGGCCCCCGCTGTACATCTCCCGGAATATGCCGACCGGCCGCAGCACCGTCATGAAAACTCCCTCCTCCGTGCTGCGGTTCATGCTAGTCGGCCACGGGCAGGGCTGCGTCATCCTGACTGCGGCCGGATACGCCGCAGCCGCCTCGATTTCCTTCGATCCGCATGCGATCCGGCGGGCCCTCGCACACCGCGACGACGCTCGGCGGCGGTCACCATGCGGGGCACCGCCGCCGAGCCCGCACGGCAGCTCAGCTGAAGGACTCGGGACCGAAGCGGCCCCACGCCACGAAGGCGGCGAGGGCGAGGTAGACGAAGGTCAGCGCCACGAATTTGTACTGCTGGTAGCGGGCGTGGGTGAGCATCGCGCCGATCATCAGCAGAATCCAGCAGACCGCCGTCACCGCAACCATGACGGGCGCGATGTCGAGGACGGCGGGCAGAATCAGGCCGGCCGCGGCCAGGATTTCGACCACACCGAGGGTTTTGACGAAGCCGGCACTCGCGTGCTCGGTCCATCCACCGCCGGACTTCGCGCCCAGTTCGTCGAGTTTGTCCTTGGGCATGAACGCTTTGGAGGCGCCACCGAACAGGGCGATGGCGGCCAGCAGTCCGGCGGAGATCCAGAGGGCGAGGTTCATGAGCTTTCTCCTGACATGCGCGTGACCGGGCAGGGCCGGTCGTCGACGGAAGTTCCCGTCGGTGGAACCGATCGCGCATTAGATGACGCGCACCTGGAGGTTGTGACAGCTCCCTGACGTGATCTGGGTCATGCTTTCGCCGTGACGGCAGCTATGCGTATACGTATACTGCAAAGGTGTTGGATCCCTTGAGCCTCGCTGTCGGCGGTGGCCTGGTACTCGTCGGCTGGGCTGTCGGTCGCTTCGCGCAGCGCCGGCCTCGACAGGCGAAGCAGATCAGCCCGCGCTGCGGTTGCGGGCACGACCTGGCATTGCACGATCGGTCCACCGGTAAATGCCACGCCGAGATCTCGCGTCGGGGCATGCACGGCATGCGGGAATGGGTGAGCTGCAACTGTCAGCGCTACACCGGACCCACCCCGCTCGAGGACGTTTTCGCGCCGCCGATTCTTCCGCCGGAATCCTGACCGGACGCAGGTCCCGGGCGCGCACCCGGCTGTGCGAGGATGGAGTTACGTGACGGGAAGGATCCAGCCGTGACTATGGGCATGGTGTTAGGCGACCACGCTGCCGCGCTTCGAGCGGGACAGCGACCGTCAGTGCCCTCCTGGTGACACCCAGATAGCCTCGTCGCACTCCGGCTCGAAGCGTTGCTGAGCAAGCACCTTCGAACAGTTCTGGAGTACCTCATGGCAATGGTCCAGTGGATCGAGGACGGCAGCGCCCGGTCCGCGCGCTGGCATTCGGAAAGCGATGCGCCCGCACCGGCTCGCGTTGTCGTCGTCGATGATCGCACCACCGCGAAGTCGGCGTACCGCATGGCGCGCAATGGCATGGGGCTGTTGTGGCGCGGCGACTTTCACAACGCTCGCCAACTGTTGCGCGCGGTGGATCGACTACAGAGCTCGCGTTCCGGGCCTATCGGCGACGGTGCGGCGGAGCTGTTTCATCGTCATCGCGCCAAGCGCACTGAACGGGCACGGGTGCTGGGCCGCCTGATGGTGCTGCTCGAGCCCGACCATTCACTGCTGCTGCGCCGGGCCCCCGATGTACGGGCGGCCTGCGATCACGCCTACGGCGCCGCCGATGAGAGCACGTGTGTGTCGTTGACCGAACTGCTCGGGGTGATCGGTGCCTACCAGTGGCATCAGCGGGGCGTCGAGATCGAGGCACTGGGTGCGCGTATTCATCCTGCGTACGGCGTGTTCTCACCGGTGCGCGGTGAGTACATCGACCTCGTCGCCGAGATGCCGTTCAGCCCGGGTGGCACACCCGCGAAGGTATTCGATCTCGGTACCGGGACCGGGGTGCTCGCCGCCGTCCTCGCACGTCGCGGGGCACGACACGTGGTGGGCACCGATATCAATCCGCGCGCGGTGGACTGCGCCTCGGCGAATATGCGGCGACTCGGGTTCGCCGACCGGGTACACATCATCGAGGCCGACCTGTGGCCGAGTGGACGCGCCGACCTGGTGGTGTGCAACCCGCCCTGGCTGCCCGCGCAGCCGAGCTCGGATCTGGAGCTCGGCATCTACGACCCGGATTCCGATGTGCTGCACCGTTTCCTGGACGGTCTCGCCGCACATCTCACCCCTGCCGGTGAGGGCTGGCTGGTGCTGTCCGATCTCGCCGAACACCTCGGACTGCGCACCCGCGACGCATTGCCCGCCCGGATCGCAGCGGCCGGACTGCGCGTCGTGAGCAGGCACGACACGCAGCCACGGCATGCTCGCGCGACCGATGCCGCCGACCCGCTGCACGAGGCGCGCAGGCGTGAAGTCACCTCGCTGTGGAGGTTGGTGCGCGACGAGGCGGCATCCGCGGCACGCGGGTGGCGGTGAACTCAGCCGCAGTGCTCTGGCGTGTTGTTCCCCCAGGCGGCGGTGAAGCCGTTGTGCTGCGCGTCACCGCCCCACCTGATGCACTTGCCGGCGGCATCGACCTTGACCGGACCGGCGTAGTACGCGTACTGGCCGAAATCGACCACCGGGTTCCCACCCCACAGTCCCACGTCGGCCCCTGTCCAGGTCTTCTTGCCGATGTCGATCCGCTTCCAGGTGACGACGCAGTTCGTCCGGCCGTTGTAGAGCAGGTAGACCGTGGCGAAATTCTTCAGGTCATGGGTGTCGATCACGTGGTAGCTGCCACCACCGCACGCGGCGACCGGGGACGATGCCGCATTGGCCGGGGCGGCCGCGGTCAGCGATCCCGCGAGAATCGCTGCCAGAGCGAGGCCGAGCCGGGCCCCATAGTTGATCACGCGCATCGTTCGAACTTCCCTTCACACGAACCGATTCACCGCGGCGACCCGACGTGGGCGGCCGGTTACCGTATGGCAATCGGTGAACAAGGCACATCCTGCCCCGGGTCGACGGAATGAAGTTCCCAGCGGTGGATGGTGGTCGGCGGGTACGTCGCCTCATCCAGCCGCGCGCGAATCCGGTTGTACCGACGTGTAGGTGTCGATCGTTCGCCGTCCGTGCCGGCCGGGGCTCAGTGGTAGAAGCACACCAGGTCGCTGCCGCCTTCGACGCAGGTGTTGGCCCATGCGCGTAGTTCGGTGATGGAATCGACCAGGTACGTCTCCTCGATGGTGGACAGGTCGGCGGCATTCAGGGATTCGGCCAGGGGTTTCAGTTCGGCCAGAGTGAGGTGGCCGATGCAGGGGAAGTCGTCGATCGGGGGAAGATCGACCGGGGAGCCGGAGTAGATGAGGTCGGTGGGGTCGAAGGCGACATCGACGGAACGCAGCGCCGCGCCAACGGCATCGAACCCGGACGTGCGGATCGGGTACCAGTGACCATTGGGTAGCCAGCCGCCGAATCGCTCGCACAGCACCTTCAGTGCGTAACCGTAAGCCCAGCCTTCGGAACCGGTGGGCTCCTGGGCGAAGAACAGCTCGCGTAGGGCCGTGCGGACTGCCGGCTCGTCGAGGGAATGCGCGTGTACCTGCGTCATCCAGTCGAAGAACTCCTCCGGCTCGGAGGTGAATGTGGACGGTGCGAGGAGATGCTTCACCTCGACCGAATACGCCATGATCCCGTATCCCACCCCATGACTCCCGTCTTATCGATCAACGATGCGGCGCGGTAGTGCGCCGTTCGTGATGCCGACTCTATCGGGTGGGTCCGACAAGTTGTGGCTGCTCGGCCGTCACCCGAATAGTTTTTTGTGACAACCAGTTACAGCGAAGGCGACGGAATATTCAACGGTTGAATATTTCATCCTTGAACTCCAATCCTTTTGCGTAAGAGCGGGTTTCGACTGATGCCAGGGTGCTATAGTGGGTTCGGGGTTGTTGGGGCGGTATCTGGTGTTGATCAGCGAACCATCTGCGGTGGGTGTGTTGTGCCGGGCGGAGGACCGTAGGGTCCGGGTCGTGTAAACGCCCAGCATGGCTTCCACCGCAGTGTCATTGCTCTACCCGTTTGCGGGTCGAATGGCCCGCCCTCGATGGGGAGGATCCATGCAGGACACCACTTTGCCGCGCCGCCGACTCGGCAGCTACCTGATGGACTGGCGCAGCCGCGCCGGGCTCAGCCAGCCGCAGGCAGCAGCGCTACTCGGTATCGGCTCCACCACGTTGTGGCGGCTGGAACACGGACACAACGACAGAGTCAACATCGGCCACATCGAAGCGGCCTGCGAGCTGTACGGGGTGCCCGAACACCTCGTCGCCGCCTACGTCGGCCTGGCGCGGCAGGCGAGCGAGAAGAGCTGGTGGCATGAGTTCGGGGATCTGATTCCCGAGACGTTCGACGTGTATATGGGGATGGAAGGGGCGGCGCAGAAGTTCATCTCGCATCACGTGGAGTTGGTGCCGGGGATTGTGCAGACGGCGGACTACACGCGGGCGTTGGTTCGGGAGGCGCTGCCCGACGAGACTCCCGCCGAACACGAACGGCGGGTGCAGATGCGTCAGTACCGACAGATGATTGTCACCCGGAAGCGGCACCCGGTGGAAGTCCAAGTCGTGCTGCACGAATCGGTCCTGCGCCGCACGATCGGCGACGGGAAGACCATGGCGGTCCAGCTCAAGCGACTCGCAGACCTGAGCACGCGGCCGAACGTCAGCATCCGAATCATGCCCATCGGAGCCGGAATACCCGGGGGCCGGGCAGTCGGACAGTTCACGATCCTCGAGTTCGGCGCCAATCGTGCCGGAGTTCCGGCGGAGCCGCCGGTGGTCTACGTGCCCGGGCTGGTCGGTGACATGTATTTCGAGAAGCCCAAGGATGTGCACCGGTACCATCAGGTGTACAAGGCATTCGAGGATTCCGCTTTGGATGCCGTGGACAGCAGGGGCCTGCTCCGCCAGGTAGCAAAGGAGTTTCTACAGTGAACAAAGACCTATCTGACGCCCGTTGGTTCAAGAGCAGCCGCAGCGACGCCGTCAAGGACTGCGTGGAGGTCGCGTTCCTCGATTCCGGGTTGGTCGGTGTGCGCGACTCCAAGAACCCGAGTGGCGGGGCACTCGTCTTCGGGCCGGGTGAGTGGGAAGCCTTCACCGCTGGAGTGGCGGGCGGCAAGTTCAGCCGTCGGTAGCACTCGGAAAGGTCTCGACCGTGAACAAAGACCTATCCGGCGCCCGCTGGTTCAAGAGCAAGCACAGCGACGCGTCAACCGAGTGCGTAGAAGTCGCCTTCGCCGACGGAGGCCTGGTGGGTGTCCGCGACTCCAAGAACCCGAGTGGAGGAGCGCTCGTCTTCGGGCCCGGTGAGTGGGAAGCCTTTACCGCCGGAGTGGCGGGCGGCAAGTTCAGCCACCGGTAGTCGGCGGCGAGTTCGATTCTCACTGATACGCGTCGAGTCCTGAGCAGCAGACTGCCCAGGACTCGACGCTCCACTCCACTCCCGTCACCCAAACAACCCAGCGCCTCTCTCGGCGCTCATACTTCGCACACCTTGTGGTCACTCAGCGGGGACCGGAACGTGTGCGAAGTCGCCACAACCTATGCGATGGGTGGGGCGGCTGGGCGTGCGGCAAGCGTTTGGCCGCTGGGGTGCCGAACGGCTGACGCGGGACGAATTCCTGCCGTCCGGCCAGCGAGGCTCAACGCGGTCTAGCCCTGCGGAATATCCTGTCCGGCCTGCGTAACCCGCTGCCCTGTGCCCTGGTCGGTCTCGGTCAGGTTCGCAATCGACTTCGCGACGACCTGCTGTATCAGCTTGACGGTCTCGATGTGCTCCAGGATGACCGATCTGATCGACTGGTTCGGTCCGCTGCCCTTCTCAGTGAACTTGTCCCGAAGAGCTTCTCCTGAAGGGAATGACCCGAACCCATCGACGCGCTCAATGCTGTTGGTCGCGATGAAGATGTCATCGAGCTTCGCCAGATAATCCAGGCAGACCTTGTCAAGCCCGGCTCCCACGTCAGGGTCTAGGGTCAGCTCACCCGCGTTTGCTTGATCGAGGAGTTGACGCCATTGTTGGGGGTCTGCGCCGCCCAGGTCGAGAATGCTCACGCCGGTCTCACTTCTCAGGGAGCGACGAAGCCAACTCGGATGTGTGGCGTTTGACTACCCCGCAGGGGTCTTCCTTGGCGCCGATAGACGGTCTGGCCACGACACTGAACATCACCACCCCCTGCTCGAGTCCGACCGCAATATCGCATGACAGTTCGCTTCCCGCGCCGGTCGTCCGATACTGGACCGCCTGATGGGATCCCACGGTGGTCGATGTGAAGTCAGTGAAGTCATCACGGGCCTTGACCTCGTCCAAGGTCGGCTCCCCAGAGAAGATTGTCAACGAGTACCAGCCGGCAGATGCCTTCCATGAGCAGACCTCCCAGCCCGCATCGCCGAAATCCACCTTCGCGATGCCGGGCTCCTTGGACGCGGGGTCCAGCCCGGTCCCGCTGACGGCCGATTCCGGCAGCGCACACGGATCCCACAGCGCCCCCTCGTCCGGCTTCGCGCTCGTGCTGACCGCGGCACTCCCGGTCTCCGAGGTCTGCCCGCTGTCCGGGCTAGTCGCCGTGCTCTCCACCGCCGTCGGCGACCCCTCGGTCGACCCCGAGCACCCGGCAACCCCCAGCACCACTGCCGCGAGCAGCACGGCCCCGCGTACACGCCCGGCGCGACGGAACCCTCTGTTATCCACGGACACGCAGCCCCCTTCTGTACCCACACGGACCGCCGGACCGCCCACCGGCCGACCCGAGCGCCACACTCCCCCGCACGCTACCGCCCACCCCGACCCCCAACAACCCCGCCCGCCACCCGCGGTCGTACTTCGCACACCTTCTGGCGTTTTTGGCGGGTCAGAAGGTATGCGAACTCGCCACAACCTATGCGACCGGACGGTGCGGGGGTGCGGGGGCGGATGGTGGGCTGGGGTTTCGGGTGAATGGACGTTGGTTTCGTCCTGTCGCGGTTGGTAGCGTGTATCGAACGGCGCACGAGCAGGGCGGGGTGGGATGAGCGACGACTACGAGGAGTACCGGCGCAAGGTCATCGATGCGCAGCGGCAATGGAATTACGACCGGTCGGCGATCTACCTCGGGACGGCGATCGTTGCCTCCAACTTCGACGGTGACTTCGAAGATCCGCGGATTCAGGGGCCGGATGACTACGATTCGATGACCCTCGCCCAGATGGTGCAGAAGGTCAACGATATGAAGCCAGACATCGTTGATGCCGCGGGGGAGGTCTGGTGGCAGATCAGCAATGACATCGAAGCCGCTGCCACAGCGTTCAATACCGAGTTCGAGAAGACTGTCACCGCCGGTGCGAATGGGAAGACCGCCTGGTCCGGCGCTTCCGGCGCCGCAGCCGTGAAGGCCGTGAATGACTACACGACGCGCACGGAATCGCTGCACATTGCCGCGCACCTGGTCGGTAACAAGCTGAAAGAAATGGTGACCGGCCTGCATCAGACGAAAGCGCTGATGCCGACCGCCGAACCGCCGAAAGACCTGGACGGCAAGGTGCTTCCGCCCGACGGGATCATGAAGGAAGGCGACTACACCACCGAAGAAGCCGAGGACGAGGGGCGGCGGATTCTGCGCACCGTCTACGGGCAGGTCGCGCATCAGACCGACCACGGTGTTCCGGTGCTGCCCGCCGCGCCGAAGGTCGTCGACGACGGGCCGAACCAGCCCTACGTTCCGCCCGGCGAAGGCGGGGGCGACAACGGCGGCGGTGGTGGCGAAAACGGCGGCGGCGCGGGTGAAACCGGTGGCGGCACCGGCGAAACCGGCGGCGGCGAGGAGACCGGCGGCGGGACGAGCACCGAGCCGGAGGACACCGGCACCACCGCGGCGAGCACCGAAACCCAGAGCACGCCACAAACAACCACCAGCACGCCGACCGATACCTCGCGAGCGGCCACGACCGGAACCACCGGCACGCCCACCGGCACCGGGTACGTACCCGGCGGATCGGGACGTTCGGGTTCGGGTGCCGGATTCCCCGGGCGCGGCGGCGGATCGGGTGGCGGCGGATCGGCCGGCGGAAGCGGCCAACCGGGAGCCGGGCGCAGCTTGCCCGGCGGTGGGCAGCCTCAGTCGGGGGCCGCGCCCGCGGCGGCCGCGGCTGGACGTGGTGGAGCCGCCGGAGCCGGGCGCGCCGGTATGGGCGGCATGCCGATGGGCGGTATGGGTGGGGCCGGGCGCGGTGGCGGTCAGGACGAGGAGAAGTCGGGGCAGTCGGGGATCAAGGAATACCTGGTCACCCAGGAACACGGTGAGGAACTCACCGGGCTGGGGTCGATGCCCAAAACCGTTCCACCGGTGATCGGCGGGGAATGAACCGGATGAGCGAGCGAACCATCGACGTACCTGTGCCCCTTTCCAACGCCGAGTCGGCCCATCGGGGCTGTCATGAGTGAATGGCGTTTCACGGGCCTGCAATTCCAGATCCTCTGGTCTGCTTACGGTTCCGACCGGCTGCCCTACCCGCTGCGGTATCGGCCGGTCGCGGACAGCTTCGAGGATCTGCGGATGCAGCGCGAGGCGGCGGTGGCGCAACTGCTCGACGGGTTCTACTCGATCGATTTGATGCGGGTGCTCGAGGTGTTGCGCGAACCCGAGGCCCGGGTGGAGGTCAAGGGGTTCGGGGAGAAGGGGTCGGGCACGACCTACCGGTTCCACGGTGCGGTGAACGCTTATGCGGGAGCGGCGCTGGTGCAGTTGGCGGGCACGGCCGAGGACATCGGCGGCGACGTGATCGTCACCGGTTGCGCGGCCGATCAGGTTCCCGCACAAGCCCTCGCCGCCCTGCCGCAGGCGCAGGCGGGCACCGCGGCGCCGCTCGAGGTGCGGCGCGAAGAACTCGCCGCCGACCGCTCCCGCTACGTGCGCGGCCACGGCGAATCCAGCCTCACCCAGCAGCTGGACCGGGTCTTCAAACGCCCCCGGCGCTCCTTCGGCGAGATCATGGTCTTCCCCGGCCCCGCCGTCGACGCCCGCCCCTCCTTCGGCCGCAGCTTCTGGTGGATGGACTACGACGACGGGCGCTACTACGTCAAGACCGGCGACCCGATCATCGCGAAACCGGCGAGCCCAGCGGCGCTGAGCAAGGAGATCGGGCGGCTCATCTCGATCACCCAGCGCTTCTATCGGGAAGACCGCGACCACGACGAATACCTGCGCTCACGCAGGTAGACCCCCCTCAGATCTCGAGCCTCGCATAGGTTCTGACCACTTCGCACAAGCTATAGGGGCCGAATTTCGCCACAACCTATGCGAAGCTCGTCCCGGTTGAGGCGAACGCCGCAACGGCCATCTTGCTACCGTGATCGGGCAGGAGTTGATCACGAGGGAAGTACACGATGGCGCTGGTCGAGGCGGGCCGGGGTGGGCTCGATGAGGTGCTTGCCGGATTGCAGTGGCGGTTCGTGCGCCGCGATGTGTTCGAGCGGGCGGCCGGTGAGTGGGAGTTCCTGTCCGGTCGACCGAACGCGATCCTGGTGATCGACGGACTGATCCGGATCGAGGGGCTCGGCGAGTCCGAGGACCTGACACCCGGCGACTTCCTGTTCGTGCCGCATGAGGATCGCTTCGCGCTGCACGCGCTCTCCGAAACGACCGTGCTGCGTCTCCAGCTCGCCCCCGCGCGGAGCAGCGCCGCCATGTCCGCGCTGCCGCAGCGGGTGCTGCTCACCGAGTTCGCGCGGCACACGCCGCTGGCGGCGACGATGATGCGGCACTTGATCGAGGACTGCCCGGATCCGGAAGGGGTGCAGGGAGATCGGGTGGCCACGCTGATCGCTTCGATGGCGATCGAGTCCTGGCACAAGCGCGGGTGCGCGCCGAAACGGTGGCTGTTGCGGGTGAACGAGCCGGGTGTGGCGCGGGCGGTGGCCGCCATGCACGCCGACCCGGGCAAAGAGTGGACGGTCGAAGCGCTGGCGCGGGTGGCGCTGGCCTCGCGGTCGGGGTTCGCCGCGCGGTTCCAGGCGGCGACCGGGCTCACGCCGGGACGTTATCTGACCCAGCTGCGGGTCGAACGGGCCCAACGGTTCCTGGCCGAACAGGACGCCTCGGTGGGCGCGGTGGCCCGGCGTCTCGGGTATCGGTCCGAGACCGCGTTCGGGCGGGCGTTCCGCAGGCACACCGGCCGCACGCCGTCGGAATGGCGGCGTGCGGCCCGCACCTCGACGTAGCGGTCAGGCGGCGGCGCGGCTCAGCGACAGCCGCAGCGTGATCGCACCGAGCACGGCAGCGGCGGCGGCCACGCCGTAGGTCGCGGCCAGGCCGATGCCGTCCACACCGCGTCCACCGACCGCCGAACCGAGAATGATCGCGAGCTGGAAACCGCCCACCAGCAGCCCACTTCCGGCCTCCACCCGATCCGGCAGCACCCGCGAGACCCACACCTGCACGACATTGAGGATGCCGCCGAACGCACCGCCCCAGATCACCACCGCGACGTAGGCCAGCGGCGCGAGGGCCGCGGAGCCGATGATCGCGAGCAGCGAGAGTCCGATGGCCACCGGCACCGCCACCAGCAGCACGCTCAGCCTGCGGTCGGCGAGTGAACCCAGTACGAAGTTGCCGATCAGGCCGCCGATGCCGAACAGCGCCAGCAACACCGGGATCGCCGTCGGCCCCGCGCCGAGCAGCTCGTCCAGCGCCGGGCGGATGTAGGTGTAGCCGGCGAAATGCCCGCCGATGACGGCGACGACGCTGATCAGGCCGAGCGCCGCACCCGGTGCGCGCAAGGCCCCGCCCATGGCCGGCCAGCCGACCCCCTGCGTCGGCGCGATCGGCGGCAAGACGAGCTGAACCGCGATCGCCGCCACCAGCGTCAGCACCGCCGTGACCACGAAAACAACCCGCCATCCGGCGAACGTGCTCAACAGCACCCCGAGCGGAACACCGGCGACCGTGGCCACCGTGGTGCCCGCGTTCACGATCATCATCGCCTTGCCGAGCCGATCGGCCGGCACCAGTTGGGTGGCGATCACCAGCGCCATCGACCAGTAGCCGCCCACGGCCACACCGAGCAGCAGCCGCGCGATCAACAGCAGGGCGATATTCGGGGCAAGGGCCACAACCAGATTCGATACCGCGGCGCCGACGGTGAGCACCATGAGCAGCGTGCGGCGATCGGCGCGCGAGAACAGCGAACTCAGCCCGAGCGCCGCCAGCAGCGCCGTCAGCGCGGTCGCGCTCACCGACAGCCCGACCACGCCTTCCTTGACGTGCAGATCCTCCGCCAGCGCGGTCAACACACCCGGCGGCAGGAACTCCGAGGTCACCAGGGTGAAGCTGCCGAGAAACATGGTGAACAGAGCCGGCCACGCTCGCCGCGCCGAAGCCGGCGCCGAGAGTGCCGCGGTAAGTGTCGATGTCATGCCAGAAGCAACACCCGGCGCGCTCCACCCACGCGACCGAAACGCCACGCCGACCGACTCAAACGCCAAGCGTCCCCATCCACGCGCCTCGCGCCTCGCGCCTCGGCGAGGGGGACATGAGACTGGCGACACGCCGAGTTCGCCGGTCTCATGTCCCCCTCGTCGAGCGTGCGTCGGTAGTGGGTGAGGCGCGCCCGATATCGCGCGATCCGCCCGAGTCGCGCGCCTGGTGCAACACTGCTCAACGCAGCGAGCCCGGACCCCACCGGGTCCGGGCTCGCCGATTGCGTCGGTCAGCGGGCGTTGGCGGTGCAGACGACCTCGACAACCTTGGCGCCACTCGGGTCGGCCGAGCCGACGTTGGCCAGCAGCGCGGTCGGGTGGTGCTCGGCGAGCTTGCGGAACGCCGCGCGCTCGGCCTCGTCCCGGTTCGCGCCGGACGCCGCGGCCACACCTTCGTTGTTCTCCACCAGCGCACCGCAGCCGTTGGCCCAGGAGATCAACACCTGGCAGTCGTCCTGGCCACAGTTGGCCAGCGCCGCGTTTTGCGCCGCCTCATCGCTCGGCTCATCGACGCTCACGCCGTAGAGCACGGTCTGGCCGCTGAACGCGATCGCCGCGAACTGCCCCGCCGCACTCGCCGAACCCGCCCCGAACACAGACCCGACCGCCAGGCCGGACGCCACCAAAGCAAAGCCGACCTTGTTCATCACACTCATCGAAAGATCTTTCCGCTGGAGAAAACTCCGGAAATGGAGTCGCCGTATCTTTACAGGCTGCCCAAGACTGGGCAATTTCCGCCCAATTCGCCGCCGCTCCAGTCGGTAGCCCTCGCCCACCAAGCCCACACTCGAGCAACGAGGGAGGCATGAGACTGGCGACACGCCGAATTCGCCGGTCTCAACCTCGCCGAGCGTGCGAGGGCTCGCGAGCGGACGGCGGCGTGCTCGGGTCAGGCGGCAGAGTGCGGGCGGCGGTCGGAGCCGTTGTTGGAGCGGCGGGCGAGGCTGTGGATGACGAGGGCGAACAGGACGATCACCAGGATCGGGGCGGCTGCGGGGGCCCAGGCGAGGTGGAGTGGGAGGAGGGCGGTGGCGGCTGCGAGGACGGTGAAGGCTACGGCGCCGGTGACCGAGGGGATGGTGGTGGGGACCACGCCGACGGGGGCGGTGACGGTGGCGGTGTTGAGCAGGTAGGCGGTGGCGACCAAACCTGTTGCGGCGGCAGCCAATACGCCGGTATCGGACCACGCGAGGACGCCGACGGCGAGCAGGACGGCGGCTACCGCGGCGGGGCGGAACCACCAGCCCGCGGCGACCAGGGCGATGGCGGGCAGACCGGCCCACGGGATCATCAGGGTGATCGAACCGATGAGCAGCACACCGGACAGGACGGCGAGGAAACGGATCATCGGCGCACCCGGACGGTTCGGCGGTGTTGGGGCAGCAGGCGCATGATCTGATCCAAACGGGTGTCTTCGGGCCAGGACACGATGTCGACGCCGACGGTGCCCATATCGCGGTACATGGTGGCGCGTTCGAGCTGCCACATGCGGGCCAGCGTCGGGTCGAGGTTCTCGGCGAACGGGGTGCCGCGCAGGACGTCGACCACGACCACGACATGCCCGCGTTTGCGCAGGTCGATCAGGGCGAGCGCGAACTGGGTGTCGAGCAGGGTGGAGAACGCGATGACGATCGCGCCCAGCGGGACGGCGGCGTGCGGGGCCAGGGTGCCGGTGGTCGGGATGTGCTCGTCGCCGACATCGAGGACGGTGTCGACGATGCGATAGAACTGGCGGCGGCCGATATCGGGGCGCAGCCAGCGCGGGTCCTGGCCGAGGCAGACCACGGCGGTACGGTCGCCTGCCTGCAACGTCGACTGCACCACCTGCGCCGCACCGCGCACCGACAGCTCCAGCGAATCGGTGGCCGGGCCGGGCGCCTGCAACGAGGTGTCGATCAGCACGACGACGTCGGCGGAACGATTGGTGAGCCGCTCGGTGACGTAGAGCCGCCCGCGACGCGCGCTGACCGGCCAGTTCACGATGCGCAGCTGATCGCCCGGCGCGTACGCGCGAATATCGGCGTACTCCACGCCTGGCCCGTGTTTGCGGGTCAGGTGCACGCCGAGTCGTTCGGGAAGTTCGGTGCGCGGCAACCGCATTCGCTGCGGATCGGTGATCGGGTAGACGAACAGCTGCCCCGCGGGCCGACGGACCGTGGCCACCGCGAGACCGGCCGGGCTCAACGCCGACACCCGCACATTCACCGGGTAGCGGCCCCAGCGTTTCGCCGACAACGCCAGCCGCAGCCCGGCCGGCGCCGCGCCGGAATCGCTGGCCTCCTCGATCACCGTCTCCAGCCCCGGGGTCGGCTCGGGGGTGCAGCGCAGCAGCGCATGCCCCTCCTCGACGAACGCCGCGACGGTCAGCACCACTTCCTCGGTCTCGAAGCAGCGCTGGGTGGGGCCACCGTCGATCTGGATGCGGGTGCGCGACTGCTGCCACGGCGCCGTCGCCAGCACCCCGAGCAGCGGCGCCGCGAACACCACGAGCTGCCAGCTGTTCACCGCGATCGCCAGCACCAGCGCGACGGCCGCGCACCCGGCCAGCATGTAGACCAATGGCGCCGGGCGCCACTGCAATTCGGCCTCGAGCGCGGTGCTCGAGTCGCGATGCCTCATGGCGTGGCGGCGCGCGGGACGGGCAGTCGACGCAGCAGTTCGGAGATCACGTCCTCGCCCCGGATCCGGCGCACCCACATCTCCGGGCGCAGCGTGATCCGGTGCGCCATGGCCGGAATCGCCAGCGCCTTCACGTCCTCGGGGATGACGTAATCGCGGCCGAGCAGCAGCGCCCGTGCCCGCGACATCTGCACCAGATCCAGCTCCGCGCGCGGGCTCGCACCCACTTCGACCTGCGGATGCCCACGGGTGGCGGCCGCGAGCGCGACGACGTAGCCGACGACGTCCGGGTGCACGGTGACGAACTCGACCGAATGCCGCATCTCCATCAGGCCGTTCGCGTCGACCACCTGACCGACCTGCGGGGCGGTGGCGCCGCGTTCGAGCCTGCGCCGGATCATCTGGGTTTCGTCGCGCTCGGACAGATAGCCGAGCCGCAACTGGATGGCGAACCGGTCCAGCTGCGCCTCCGGCAGCGGGTAGGTGCCCTCGTACTCGATCGGGTTGTCGGTGGCCAGCACGATGAAAGGCTGTGGCAGCGGGAAGGTTTCACCGTCGATGCTGACCTGGCCCTCGGCCATCGCCTCCAGCAGCGCGGCCTGGGTCTTGGGCGGGGTCCGGTTGATCTCGTCGGCCAGCAGCATATTGGTGAACACCGGGCCGCGACGGAAGGTGAACCGGCCGGTGGACATGTCGTAGATGGTCGACCCGAGCAGATCCGCGGGCAGCAGATCCGGGGTGAACTGCACCCTGGCGAAATCCAGGCCCAGCGCGGCGGCGAACGATCTGGCGATGAGCGTCTTGCCGAGGCCGGGCAGATCCTCGATCAGCACATGCCCACCGGAGAGCACCGCGATCAAGATGAGCTGCAACTCGTCTCGCTTGCCGACCACGACACGGGACAGCTCCCGTAGCACGGCCTCACTGCGTTGGACGGTCACGTCCAAAGGCATCGTCATTTGTCTACTCGCACTTGCTCAACCCGTTTCACATTTTCTGCAGTCGGCGCAGGATCTCGTCCAACGCCTCCCGACCCGGTGCGCGACCGACCTGGTCACGCAGTTCCGAGTTCGCCGGATCCACCCAACGCCACAGTTCGGGACCGAACTGGTGGATTCCGGCGGCCTCGATCGCCTTGCGGTTCTTGGCGACCCGCACTCCGGCCGACAATTCGAACTCCTTGGCCAACAGGGGGCGTAGGTAGCGGTCCCAATCCGCGCGGGTGCCGTCGGCGCGTTCGGCGAGCATCTGCGCCCTGGCATGCCAGCGGTGCAGCATTTCGGCGGGACCGTTCTCGATCTCGTCGGGCAGCTCGGGCTCACGCGGGCCGGATCGGCCGAGTAGCGACCACACCAGCCAGGCCAGGGCGACCGTGACCGGGACACCGGCGGCGGCGAGCATCGCCTCGCGGGCGCGACCGAGGGTGACCAGCTCGATCACCACGATCACCAGCACCGCGGTCACCACCATGCTCAGGCGCGTCATGTGGGCACCACCTCCCCTTGCAGGTCGGCGAGCACGATGCGCAGCAACTGTTCGGCGCGCATACGCTGCCATTCCATCATGGAATGGGGGCTGAACCTGGCCTCCTCGAACAACGCCACCAGCTCGCGGGCCGACGCGTCGTGCAGGGCGCCGCGCTCGAACGCGCGGGCCAGCACCTCCATCGGGGTGTCGGAGACCAGCGGGGCCGCCGAACGGGCCGCCGACAGGCCGCGCTCCATGGCGACGTAGCAGGCGATGATCGCGGTGCGCGGGTCCTGGCCGGGCGCGGCCATGGCGGCCAAGCCCATTTCGGCGGCGCGGGCCAGCGAATCGGCAGCGGTCTCCGCGGCGGGGGCGACCGGTTCGGGTTCCGGGGCGGGCTTGCGGCGGGTGGTGATGGCGACGACCACCAGGCCGGCGATGGCCACGGCCACCAGGGTGACGGCGGCGACGATGGCCAGCACCAGCGCGGTGCCCGCCAGTTCGGCGGGTTCGGTGGCGGTGGACGGGTCGTTGGGGGTGGTCTCGCCGGTGGTGGGGCTGGGGGTGGCGGTGCCCGTCGGAGGCGCGACGGAGGTGTCGGCATCGGGTTGTACGCCGACGAAGTACACGGCCGAGACGAGGGCGAACAGCAGCGCCACCGCCGTGAGGATGCCGAGCACGATCAACCCGGCGCGGCCCAGCTTCCACGGTTCGCGATCGGTATCCGGATCGGGTTCGGGCATGGCCAGCGGCAGGCGGTGCTGGCTGGCGATGACGCCGGCCAGCAGGATGACCACCGAAACCGTCAGCAGCACGGGCATGAGCGCCACCGCGATGGCGGACATGGCCGAGGGGCCGTCGTCCTCTGATTCGGAGACGCCGGGCAGATAGCCGCGCAACGCGATGACGGCGCAGACGAGCAGCGTGATCACCACGATCACGCGCGATATCGGCGCTCGCGACCGGACCACTGCGTTACCCCATACTTGTGTACTGCCCAAAACAGCCACATAGTTACATGCCGAACGGTCCGCTCGGGAGGGAATCGATTACTTCGGAGAACGTCCGTTTTAACTGCCTCGTCCCAGGTCGCGGCGGGCGCGGCCGACCTTGGTTCAGCTAACTGACAGCGACCGCCTCCGATTGTGACAACTCACCAAGACGGCTCGCCGCCCTTGCGATATCGGGGACGGCGCGCACACCGGCGACGAGCTCGCGGACCGGGGCCTGGGCGTAGACGGTGAGGGTCCGGTCGGCGTCGTAGAGGACGTCGACCAGGTTCACCAGACGCATGGCCCAATCCGGTGGTACCTCGCGCAGCAGCGGTACGCCGCAGAGTGTCCACGTCTGGAACCGCTCGGCGAGGTCGACGTAGTCGGCGGCGGAGGTGGGCGTGGCGCACAGGTCGGCGAAATCGAGGGTGATGGTCGTGGCGTCGACGGCCAGTGCCCGCACGGTCCGGCTGCCCACCGCGACCTCGACCCGCGAGCCTGTGCTGCCCGGCGAATCGTGGACTGCCGCCGCGTCGGCACGGCTCTCGTCGGCGGATACGTGGCCGGGTGCCGCTGCGCCGGGTTCGATCCGCGAGCTCGCGCGGGAGGGCACGGCCGGACCCCGCGTGCGACCGACCTGCGTGGGTCGGCCATCGACGGACACGGCGGGATCGACCGACCGGCCGGGCGTCTCAGCTGCCCGACCGAAGGCTGGCGACGGCCCGACGATGAAGCGGCCGGCTGGGAAACCGGTCGCGTGGCCGTGGGCGATGGTGCGGTAGTCGAGCGGGCCGTCCAGGGATACGACATCGAGTTCGGCGACGATGCGTTCGATGGTCGGCACGAACAGGTCGTGGAACAGCGGGTTCGGAAGCAGTTCGGCCGGTGCGTAATTCGAGGTGACGACCAGGGTGAGCCTGCGCGCGAACAGGGCGTCGAGCATGCGGGTGATGAGCATGGCGTCGCCGATGTCGTGCACATGGAATTCGTCGAAACACACCAGCCGGGCCTTACCGAGCAGGATGTCGATGGCCTTATCGATGGAGCCGTGAGCGTGGGTCTCGGCATGCAGGGCGGTGAAGAAGGTGTGGAAGTGGAAGCGGCGCTTGTGTTTCGGATCGACGGTGGCGAAGAAACGGTCCATCACCATGGTCTTGCCGCGGCCCGGGCGGCCGTGCAGGTAGATGCCGCGATGGTGTTTCAGGGGGCGGTGGTGGCGATCGAGCAGGTGGGCGAGCGCATCGGCGGCGCGGTTTTGATCGGCGTCCAATCGAATCGTTTCCATGACACCTCCATCTCCACACCATGTGTAGCCGATGGACGCCGCCAATAGTCCACACCAGCAGTGTGATTTGGATCGGAGGTCTCGGCGCAAGCGGGTACCGTTGGCGGCCGTGCCTGGGCACCTCATGTGCACAGGCCCTGGGGGCGTCGAGATCTGGCTGAGTGACAGGCGGTAGGAGTGCAGGCTTTCGTTGACGAGACAAAGCAGAACGGGTTCTTGATTGCAGCCACCTTCGCTGAGGGGGCGCGGATCGATCCCGTACGGAAAGCGATGCGGCAGCTGCTGGTCGGCGGCCAATCCAGGATCCATTTCAAGAAAGAATCCGATCCCCGACGACGGGCGATCTGCTCGGCAATCTGCGATCTTGACATCCAGATCGCAATTTACGACGCCACTCAGATCAGGAACGCCGCATCGGCCCGCACCGCGTGCCTGCATGCTGTGGTCGAAGATCTGGCCGCGTGTGGAGGCACCCGGCTGGTTCTGGAGACCGACGAC
Source organism: Nocardia cyriacigeorgica (assembly GCF_005863245.1). Lineage (GTDB taxonomy): Bacteria > Actinomycetota > Actinomycetes > Mycobacteriales > Mycobacteriaceae > Nocardia > Nocardia cyriacigeorgica_C. Next base: position 27,135 of record NZ_VBUT01000004.1, read on the forward strand.
TCATTGATCGACAGCGACAAGCGCGTTCTGTATCAAGCTGTCCGGAAACTCGATGTGGCCGACAGTCTCACGTATCACCACATGCGCCCAAGCGCCGAGCCGATCCTCTGGATCTCCGACGCAGCGGCGTGGTGCGTTGCGAAGGGCGGGCCCTGGCGCCGCCGCGTAGACCCAGTCATCGATTCGGTGCGCAAGTTGGTCTAGACGCGCGAAACCCGGCTCACCAACCGTCCGGATGGCTGCCGGGTCCACTTCGAGGACGCTAGTGCATCCCGCATCGACGAATATACCCGGCAACCGTGCGTTATGCACCCCCATTCCGGCGTTGCAGGGCCTACCTAGGCGAAGCACTCCCCTGCTGATCGCCGTCCGATGATCCGCCACGCACACGCTGCCACGGGTCGTCGTCATCGAGGCGATCCTCGTTGCCGAAGAACTCATCCGCCTCGCGTCGCATCGCCAGATAGTCCACGCAAGCTTCGGGGCGATGCGACGCAGCCTTGTTATACAAGGCTGCGTCGTCGGATAACTCACGGTCATCGGCGGCGTTCATCTCTCCGTTGTACGCCCTCGACCCAAGAGGGATAGCACCGAGAGCTACCTGGCCTAGGCAAACGCCGAGAGGACCTCTCGACCGTGTAGCTCTCGGCGGCTCAGGCGGCGCTGAGGACCAGCCCGGACGTCGGGACGCCGGTGCCTGCGGTGACGAGGATGTTGGTGAGGTCCTCGACCTGGTTGACCGACGTGCCGCGGATTTGGCGGACGGCTTCGGCTATGCCGTTCATGCCGTGGATGTAGGCCTCGCCGAGTTGGCCGCCGTGGGTGTTGAGCGGGAGGCGGCCGCCGAGTTCGATGGCGCCGTCGGCGATGAAGTTCTTGGCTTCGCCCCGGGGGCAGAAACCGAGTTCTTCCAGCTGCATCAGGACGAACGGGGTGAAGTGGTCGTAGAGGATGGCCGCTTGCATATCGTCGGGGCGCAGGCCGCTCTGGGCCCACAGCTGATCGCCGACCAGGCCCATTTCGGGTAGGCCGGTCATGGCGTCGCGGTAGTAGCTGGTCATCACGTATTGGTCGGCGCCGCTGCCCTGCGCGGCGGCGGTGATGACGGCGGGACGGTTGGGCAGATCCTTGGCCCGCTCGACGCTGGTGACCACGATGGCCACGCCGCCGTCGGATTCCTGGCAGCAGTCCAGCAAATGCAGCGGCTCGGCGATCCAGCGCGAATTCTGGTGATCTTCCAGGGTGATCGGCTTGCCGTAGAAGAAGGCGTTCGGATTCACCGCGGCATGTTTGCGATCGGCGACGGCGACACGGCCGAAATCGGCGCTGGTGGCGCCGTATACGTGCATATAGCGGCGCGCGACCATCGCCACCTGCGCGGCCGGGGTGCCCAGACCCTGCGGATACGACCAGCCCGCGTCCACACCCGAGGAGGTGGGCGCGGTGGCCAAGGCGGTGGAGAACTGCCCGAACCGCGATTCCGAGCGCTCGTTGAACGCGCGGTAGGCCACCACCACATCGGCCACACCGGTGGCCACCGCCATGGCCGCCTGCTGCACCGTCGCGCAGGCCGCGCCACCGCCGTAGCGGATGTCGCTGAAGAACTTCAGCTGCGGAATGCCCACCGCGCGCGCGACCGCGGCCTGGGTGTTGGTGTCCATGGTGAAGGTGGTCAGGCCGTCGACGTCGGCGGGGGTGAGTCCCGCGTCGGCGAGTGCCGCGGTGACGGCCTCGGCGGCCAGCCGCAGTTCACTGCGCCCGGAATCCTTGGAGAAGTCGGTGGCGCCGATCCCCGCGATCGCCGCCCGGCCGGACAGGGCCGACTGTGCACTCATCTAGGCACCTGCTTCCGAAGAACGAATGGCGATCACGACGGTGGCGACGATGTGGTCGCCGAGACTGTCGCTCCCGGTGACGGAGATATGGATGTCGTCGCCCTCGATGGCGGTCACCTTCCCGGTGAGGGTGAGGGTGTCGCCGGCGTACAGCGGAACACCGAGGCGCAGCGCGATCTTCTTGACGATGGTGCGCGGCCCCGACCAGTCGGTGACGAAGCGCTGCACCAGACCGGTATCGGTGAGGATATTGACGAAGATGTCCTTGGAGCCGCGTTCGACCGCCTTGTCGCGATCGTGGTGCACATCCTGGAAATCCCTGGTGGCCAGCGCGGAACTGATGACGAAAGTGGGATCGGCGTGGATCACCAGCTCCGGCAATTCGGTACCGACCGCGATGGTCGCGGGTTCGATGGTGGTGGGCTCGTGCCCATTCGCATGAGCGGGGCGCCCTCCGTGGTTGAGCAACCTACCTCCTGACCCGCTCATGCGCCGATCACCTTCCAGAACGGCAGCGCCGTCTCGTCGTCGAGCTTCTCGAAGTCCACCTGCACCGGCAGCCCGACCTCGACCTCGCCGGGTTCGATGCCCCGCAGTTCGCCGAGCATGCGCACCCCTTCCTCCAGTTCCACCAGCGCCACCACGAACGGCAGCTGCCGTCCCGGAACCTTCGGGGCGTGATGCACGACGTAGCTGAACACCGTGCCGCGCCCGGACGCGACCTGATAGTCGACCGGCTCGGATTTGTCCTGCCAGATCGCGGGAACCGGCGGATGGCGCAGCGTGCCGTCGGGCATGCGCTGGATGCGCAGTTCACCGGCACGCGTTCCGGCCCAGAAGAATTCGGTATCGCGCGATACCAGCGGACGCACCCGGGCCGACAGATCCGGTTCGGGTTCGGCGGCGGGTTTCGCGGTGCCGGGCGCGAATTTCAGCATCCGGAAAAGCATTTCGGTGACCAGCTCGTCGCCGACGTACCAGCGGGTGGCGAAGGTGATGAACCACCCCTCCCCCAGCCCGGTGCGCTTGGGTCCGGTGATGTCGGTGAGCGCGCTGGTGACGGTGACCTGCTCGCCCGGGACCAGGTACCGGTGGTAGGTCTGCTCGCAGTTGGTGCCGACGACGGAGGTGTAGCCGGCTTCGTCGAGCAGCGCCATGGTGGCGTTCATCGGATCGTCCGGGGACCGCTGGCCGTGCAGGCCCGGCATGGTCCACACCTGCGCCATGGCCGGCGGGGCGACGATGCCGGCGAAGCCGGCGGCGCGGGCGGCGTCCTCGTCGACGTAGACCGGGTTCTTGTCGCCGATCGCCTCCAGCCAGTTGTTGATCATCGGCTGGTTGACCGGGTCGCGGCCCGCGCGGTGCGAGGATTCGCCCGCGGCGATGATCTTCTCACCGGCCGCGATGATCGCTTCCGGAGTGAGTGTTTCCGGCACGCGCTGCTCCTTCGTTGGTTGATGCTTCGCTATCTGGGCACGCGCGGCAAGCGCAGACCGGCGGTGGCGACGAGTTCACGCATGACCTCGTTGACGCCGCCGCCGAAGGTGACGACCAGGTTCTGTTTGGTGCGCCGATCCAGCCAGGTCAGCAGTTCGGCGGTGGCCGGTTCGGCCGGATCGCCGTAGCGGCCGACGATCTCCTCCACCAGCCGGCCCGCCTCTTGCAGCGATTCGGTGGAGTAGACCTTGGTGGCCGAGGCATCCGCGATCACCTGGGATTCGTCACCGCTGCCGTGGGTGGCGGCGACCTGCCAGTTCAGCAGTTCGTTCAACCGGACCATGGCGTGGATGCGGCCCAGCGAGCGGCGCACATCGGGTTCGTCGAGCAGGCCGAGCGGGCGCGCCCAGGTGACGACCTTGTCGTAGAGCTGTTCGATCTTGCCGGACGGCCCGAGGCTGACCCGCTCGTGGTTGAGCTGGGTGGTGATCAGCTTCCAGCCCCGGTTCTCCTCGCCGACCAGCATGTTCGCCGGGACGCGCACATTGTCGAAGTAGGTGGCGTTGGTGTGGTGGGCGCCGTCGCAGGTGATGATCGGCGTCCAGGAGTAGCCGGGGTCCTTGGTGTCGGCGATCAGGATGGTGATGCCGCGATGACGCGATTCCACCGTCCCGGTGCGGCAGGCCAGCCAGACGTAATCGGCCTCGTGCGCGCCGGTGGTGAAGATCTTCTGCCCGTTGACGATCCAGTCGCCGGATTCGTCGCGCACCGCGCTGGTGCGCAGCGCGGCCAGGTCGGTGCCTGCCTCCGGTTCGGAGTAGCCGATGGCGAAATGGATATCGCCGGACAGGATGCCGGGCAGGAACTTCTGCTTCTGCTCCTCGGTACCGAACTGTTGCAGCGTCGGTCCCACGGTCAGCAGGGTGACCAGCGGCAACGGCACGTCGGCGCGGACGGCCTCGTTGAAGAAGATCTGCTGTTCGACCGGGCCGAAACCCTGTCCGCCGTATTCCTTGGGCCAGCCGACACCGAGCCAGCCGTCGCGCCCCATCCGGCGCACCACCTCGCGGTAGGCGTCGCCGTGCCGATTGACCGCCATGGCGGCTTCTTCTTCGGGCGTGACGAGATCGGCGAAGTAGGAACGTAATTCGTCACGCAGCTTGCGCTGCTCGATGGTCAGATCGATGAACATCTGGCCCCCAATCGGTCGAGGCGCAGCGACTCGCCGCCCAGCCAGCGGGCGAGGTCTTTGGCCTGGGAGTAGTAGCGGTGCATCGAATGCGTCACGTCGACGCCGATGCCACCGTGCAGGTGATGGCACTTCTGCATGGCGCGCGGTAGTTCCGCGGCCACGGTGTAGGCGAGCACGTCCAGATCGTCGTCGATCCTGGACTGGTGATCGGGGCTCGAATCATCCTGGGCCAGTGCCCAGTTCGCGGACAGGGCGGCGGCGTGCAGGGTGCGCGAGACCACGTACAGGTCCGCGATCTGCTGGGCCACCGCCTGGAATTCGGCCAGCGGCCTGCCGAATTGATGGCGGGTGCGCACATGCTCGGCGGTGAGCTTCAGCGCGCCCTCGAGCAGGCCGGCGGCGACGGCGCCGATCGAGGCCAGTGCGTATCGGTGCAGCTCGGCGAGGGCGTCCGGCAGCAGCCAGTCGGACCCGATCTCGACCGAATCGAAATGCAGCGTGTACTCCGGCATCGCACCGGATACCGGCGAGGCGGTGCGGGTGATGCCTGTGGCGGACGCATCGACCACGGCGACACCGGCTTCGGTGGGCACCAGGATCCAGCGCGCCTGCTCGGCGTAGGGCACCGCCACCTTGTGGCCGGTGATGCGCACCTTGTCGCCCTCGGCGACGGCCTTGGTGGCCGGTTTGGTGGTGAACGGCGCACCGGGTTCGTGCAGAGCGGCGGCGAGCACCGCACCCTCGGCGACGGCGGGGAACACCTTCTCGGCCACCGCTTCCGGTGCCCCGAGCAGCGGCAGCACGCCGAAGCCGAAGGTCGGTAGCGCGGGGATCGCGACCGCGTCGATGGCCAGTTCGGTCAGCAGCACCGAGACCGCGGCCACGCCCATCTCGTCACCGCCGAAACGTTCCGGCAGCGCCACCGCGGGCAGGCCGGTATCGACGAACGGCTGCCACAGTTCGGCGTCGCGGGCCGATTCCCGCTCCAGCAAGCTCACGACGACCTCGGCCACGGCGTCCTGGGCCTCGTCTCTGGTGAAGTCCACGCTTATCTCCAGTCGTTCGTACTCGAAGCCCAAGGCCACGTGTGCTGTTCGCGCATCCGCCCTACCCCGCGTCCCGTGGCAGCCCGAGGATCCGTTCACCGGCCAGGGTGAGCAGGATCTGCTCGGTGCCACCCGCGATCGAGAGGCAGCGGGTGAGCAGGAACTCCTTCGTCGCCTCGTTCTCCAGCGCACCCGCCGGGCCCGTCACCTCGACCGCGAATTCGGCGACCTCCTGCCGATGCCGCACACCGACGAGCTTGCGCACGCTGCTCTGCGGGCCCGCGTCGGCGCCGGCCAGGATCCGGGCAGCGCCGCGCTGTTCGAGCAGTAGACCTGCGGTCGCGTCGGCGATGAACCGGCCGAGGCGGTCGCTGATCAGCTCGGCGCCAGGTCCGGTCGCGGGCAGTTTGTCGACCAGTTCCTCCAGCACCTGACCGATGCCCTTGCCGCCCATGGCGATCCGCTCGGCGGACAGGGTGGAGCGGGAGATCTTCCAGCCGTTGCCGAGCTCGCCGACCACGCAGTCGTCGGGCACGAAGACGTCATCGAGGAAGACCTCGCTGAAGCGCGCCTCACCGGTGATCTGCACCAGCGGACGGATCTCGATACCCGCACTGCGCATATCGACCAGGAAGTAGCTGATGCCCTTGTGCTTCGGCGCCTCCGGATCGGTGCGGGCCAGGCAGATACCCCAGTTCGCGGCGTCGGCGAGCGAGGTCCACACCTTCTGCCCGCGCAGCATCCAGCCGCCGTCGACCTTGGTGGCGGTGGTGCGCAGCGCGGCCAGATCGGAACCGGCGCCCGGCTCGCTGAACAGCTGGCACCAGATGACCTCTTCGTGCAGCGTCGGCCAGACGAACCGTTCGATCTGCTCCGGGGTGCCGTGTTGCAGCAGGGTCGGCACCGCCCAGCCGCCGATGGCCAGGTCCGGCACCTCGAGCCCGGCGCGGGCGAGTTCCTCGGAGATCAGCAGCCCCGTCATCGGGTCGGCGCCGCGGCCGTACGGCTTGGGCCAATGCGGCATGACCAGACCCGCCTCGACCATGGCCTTGCGCTGTCGATCGACGGGCAGTGCGGCGATCTTGGCGACCTCGGCGGCCAATCCGGTTGCGGCCTCGCCGATCTCGAGCGACACCGCGGCGGCATTGCCGACCGCGGCCGCCACACCCACCGCGGCGCCGACACCTTCACCGGACGATCCGGTGTCGGTGGCGGCATCGGCGAGGATCCGGTCGGCGCCGGTGGTGCGGCGCGCACCCGCCCTGGTCAGTTCGGTCACGCGGGCGCGCCAGTAGCCGCCACCGCCGAGCAGCTGCCGCAGCGCGACCGCGCGGCGCAGGTAGAAGTGCGCGTCGTGCTCCCAGGTGAAGCCGATGCCACCGAGGACCTGGATGCAGTCCTTGGCGGTGTCGACCGCGGCGTCGAGGGCGATGGCGGCGGCGATGGCGGTCGCGATCGGGAGTTCGGCGCCGGCCCCGGCGCGGGCGTCGTCGGCCGCCGCGGCCGCGTCGGCGGCGACCGCGCGGATCAGTTCGGTGCGGCACAGCATCCACGCGCAGATGTGCTTGACGGCCTGGAAACTGCCGATCGGCTTGCCGAACTGCTCACGCACCTTGGCGTATTCGACCGCGGTCTCCAGGCACCAGCCGGCCACACCGGCCAGCTCGGCGGTGGCGAGGACCACCAGCAGATCTTCGACGGCGAAGGATGGAGCGAAGACGTCCTCGGCGGGCACCGGCACGTCGGCGCAGCGCACCCGGGCGAGCGGAGTGCTGGGGTCGAGAGGTTCCAGCGGTTCGATGGTCAGGCCGGGGGCGTCAGCGGGAATCAGACACCAGCGCGAACCGTCGGCAACCCGCACCGCCAGCAGCACCGACGTGCCCGGCGCGGCGCCGAGCACCGTCTCCCAGACGCCGTTGAGCACCAGCTCACCGGCTTCGCCCTGCCGCGGGTGATCCACAGCCGATAAGCTGCTCGCCGACACGACAACGGTGTCGAGCGCGACTGCGCACGGCTGCTGTTCGTCCAGTCGTCCGCCGGTCACCACACCGGCCAAGGCGGTGGTGAGCACCGGCCCGCCCACCAGATCGTGCGCGGCCTGCTCCACCAGCACGGCGAGATCGGTGATCGATCCACCCGCGCCGCCCGCCTGCTCGTCGACCGCGACCTGGAAGATCCCGAGGTCGGTCAGCTGATCCCAGTACGTGCACCAGAAGCCGGTCGTATCGTCCCGCATTGTTGCAATCGGACGTACCGCTGCAGCCCATCCGCTCATCGACTCCTGAACGGCTTTATGCTCGTCAGTGGTGGCGATGGTCACAGTACATACCGCCTTTCCGGCGTGACTCCCACACCTAGAACATGTTCTAATATCCTGGCCGGGCGGAAGTCAAGCGATGCTTTCGTCCACAGGATCGAACGCGTACGACCCACCGACCGAGCGGGTCCGGCGCGAGTGACGCCCCGCGAATCCACGCGGGCCTCGCACTCCGCCGCGGCCCGACACGAAAGGACCAGCACCGATGGCCAGCCCCTCCCGTTCGCAGCCGGCCGACTCGAACGGGGCGCCCGCAGCGGGCACCCGAGCCGCCGTGACCACGCTCAGCGAGGACGAGCTGAGTTCCACCGCGCAGCGCGAACGCCGCAAGCGCATCCTCGACGCGACGCTGGCCTTGGCCTCCAAAGGCGGATACGACGCGGTACAGATGCGCGCGGTCGCCGAACGCGCCGACGTCGCCGTCGGCACTCTGTACCGCTACTTCCCGTCCAAAGTGCACCTGCTGGTGTCGGCGCTCTCCCGCGAATTCGAGCAGATCGAGGGCAAACGCAAGCCGCTGGCCGGGCAGACCCCGCGCGAACGCATGCACCTGCTGCTCACCCAGATCACCCGGATGATGCAGCGCGACCCGCTGCTCACCGAGGCCATGACCCGCGCCTTCATGTTCGCCGACGCCTCCGCCGCCGCCGAAGTCGACCGCGTGGGCAAGGTGATGGACCGGGTCTTCGCCCGCGCCATGAACGACGGCGAACCCACCGAACGCCAGCTCGCCATCGCCCGCGTCATCAGCGACGTGTGGCTGTCGAACCTGGTGGCCTGGCTCACCCGCAGGGCCTCGGCGACCGACGTCACCGAACGGCTGGAATTGACCGTCGACCTGCTGCTGGGCAACAACTCTTAGGCGGACGGTCGGCGGCGGTCCGACGTACGCCGATACATCGGCGGGTGCGGCTGACATTTCGAGCGGAGCGAGACCGAGCCCCCGAGTTCGCGGCCCGGCTCGCGTCTCCGCTATCGCTGCGCACGCCGGAGGCAAGCAGCGGTAGCGGAGACGCGAGCCACCCAGGGGCCGCGAACCGCGGCGCCGCAGGCGACGCAAATTAAACACAGTATTGTCATGGCCGCCCCTGAAAAAACTCCTCCGATCCATAAGGTTGGATGCGTGAGCGCACAGGATCTCCCACTGGAACTTCGTCGTGCCCTGTCGACGGTCGCGCGGGTCCCACGCCTGTTGGTCGCATCGGATTACGACGGGACGATCGCACCCATCGTGTCCGATCCGGCCAAGGCGTACCCGCACGGCGAGTCGGTCCGCGCCTTACGCGCGCTGGCCGGCCTGTCCGGCACCACGGCCGCCGTCATCTCCGGCCGGGCGCTGCGTGATCTCGCGGCGCTGTCGCGGCTGCCCGTCGAGGTGCAGCTGATCGGCAGCCACGGCTCGGAGTTCGATGTCGGCTTCGTGCACGCCATCGACAACGACGCCAAGCAGCTGCTGCAAGAACTGACCACCGCGCTGAACCAGATCGCCGCGGAGAATCCGGGCGTGACGGTCGAGACCAAGCCGGCCAGCATCGCGCTGCATGTGCGCAATGCCGGGCCGGAGATCGGGCGGCGCGCGCTGAATCAGGTCCGTCAGGGCCCGGCCTGCTGGGTCGGGGTGCAGGTCACCGAGGGCAAGGCCGTCATCGAACTGGCCGTCATCCCGACCGACAAGGGCACCGCGCTCGACACCATCCGACATCAGGAAGGCGCGTCGGCGGCGGTGTTCTTCGGCGACGACGTCACCGATGAGAAGGCCTTCCGGATGCTGTCCGGCCCGGACGTCGGCATCAAGGTCGGCGAGGGCGAGAGCCTGGCCAAGTACCGGGTGCCCAATACCGAGGCCGTGTCGTGCGCGCTGGCCTTCCTGCTCGAGGAGCGCCGCACCTGGCTCGCCGGTGCCAGCGCGCCGCGCATCGAGCGGCTCAGCATGCTGGCCAGCCCGCGTTCGGTGGCGCTGCTGACCCCCGACGCCACCGTCACCTGGTTCTGCCATCCCGAACCCGATTCGGCGGCGGTGTTCGCCCATCTGCTCGGCGGTCCGCAGGCCGGGCATTTCAGCATCGCACCGGAACGTCCGGGACTGCCGCTGTCGCAGCGCTACATCGACGGCACCATGACCGTCGAAACCCGTTGGGCCAAGCTGCAAGTGGTCGACTATCTGCCGCACGACGTGGCGCCCGACCGGACCGATCTGACCCGGGTGATCACCGGCGATACCCGCGCCGTGGTGACCTTCGCGCCGCGTCCGGAGTTCGGTCAGGTGCCGGTCACCATCGAGGCCGAACCGAACGGGCTGCGGGTGCGTGGCACCAACGACCCGACGGTGCTGCGCTCCCCCGGCGTCGAATGGACCATCCAGACCGACGGAGTGCACAGCTCGGCGACGGCCGTCATCGATCCGTCGCAGGGTCCGGTGGTGCTGGAACTGCGCTGCGGCACACCGGATCTCGCGCCCGCCATGACGCCGGAACCCGAGCGTCGGCGGATCGCGGAGACCTACTGGTCCTCGTGGGCCGCCGGGCTCGATCTGCCGCCGCTCAAGCCGGACCTGATGAAGCGCTCCGCGCTGACCCTGCGCGGGCTGGTGCACGCGCCGTCCGGCTCGATCCTGGCCGCGGCCACCACCTCGCTGCCCGAGGACATCGGCGGCGTGCGCAACTGGGACTACCGCTACTGCTGGCTGCGCGATGCGGCACTGACCGCGTCGGCGCTGGTGTCGCTGGGTTCGCTGAGCGAGGCCGAGGACTTCCTCGGCTGGGTGCACCGGGTGCTGGAGACGCTGCCCGGCCCCGAGCGGCTGCACCCGCTGTACACGCTCTATGGCGAGACCCTGCCGCCCGAGGCCGTCATCGATCAGCTGCCCGGCTATGCCGGATCGCGGCCGGTGCGCGTCGGCAACGCCGCGAACATGCAGGTCCAGCTGGACGTCTTCGGTCCGATCGTGGACCTGATCGCCACCCTGGCGCACGCCAGGGAATCCAAGGGCATCGGCGATCCGCGGATGGCGCTGCCGGATCAGGACTGGGAACTGGTGCACGCCATGGTCTCGGCGGTGCAGCGGCGCTGGCACGAACCCGACCACGGCATCTGGGAGATCCGCGGCAACCCGCGCCACCACGTGTACTCCAAGGTGATGGGCTGGCTGACCATCGACCGCGCACTCACCCTCGCGCAGAAGTTCGACCGCCCGATCCACCCGGAGTGGGCCACGCTGCGCGATCAGATCGCCGACGAGGTCAAGACCAAGGGCTGGAACGAGGAAGTGCAGTCGTTCACCGCCGCCTACGACGGCACCGATCTGGACGCCGCGACCCTGCACATCGGGTTGAGCGGGTTGATCGATCCGTCCGATCCGCGCTTCGCGGCCACCGTCGTCGCCACCGAGGCGGAACTGCGCAGCGGATCCACCGTGTACCGCTACCACCACGACGACGGCCTGCCCGGCGGCGAGGGCGGGTTCCACCTGTGCGCGGCGTGGCTGGTGGAGGCGTACCTGCTGATCGGCAAGCGCTCCGATGCCGAGGCACTGTTCGCCCAGCTGGTGGACGTGGCCGGGCCGACCGGTCTGCTCAGCGAGGAGTACGACCCGGTGGCCGAGCGTTCACTCGGCAACCATCCGCAGGCCTACAGCCACCTCGGCCTGCTGCGGTGCGCGCAGCTGCTGAGCCAGCCGGTGAACGCGCTGGTGAGCTGATCGCGATCCGCGGCCCACGTCGCGGCCGGCCGCCCGCCGGTCGCCGACGTGGGCCGTCGCGCGTCCGGGGAACACAGATCACACGGATTCGGTTCGTATCCGCAGATACGCCCTGATAAAGTAAAACGGAAACGATTTCCATTAAGCTTTCCGGGAGCCCGCGTGAAAACCAGATCCGCCACCACCTTCGCAACCGTCGCGGTGGGTCTGGCGACCGCGCTGAGCCTCACCGGCTGCGGCACCGGCTCCGGCGACGACTCGGGTAAGCCGTCCGTCGTGGCCTCGACCAACGTCTGGGGCAATATCGCGGCTACCGTCGCCGGGCCCGACGCCAATGTGGAGTCGATCATCACCGACCCGGCCGCCGACCCCCATTCGCATGAGACCTCGGCCATCGAATCGGCCACGATCACCGACGCCGACCTGGTCGTCTACAACGGCGGCGGCTACGACGAATTCATCGAGAAGGCCATCGAGGGCACCGGCAAGCGCGCCGTCGACGCCTTCGCCTCGCGCGCCGACGACATCCGCGACGACGAGAACGAGCACGTCTGGTACGACATCGACACCGTCGCGGTGGTCGCCGACCGGATCGCTGCGGCCCTCGGCGAGATAGACCCCGACCACGCCGCCGGATACACCGACCGCGCCACCGCGTTCAAGGACAGCCTCAACGGCGTGCGCTCCTACACCACTCCCGCGCGCACCTCGGACCCCGGCGCCCCGATCATGCAGACCGAACCGCTCGCGCACTACCTGCTGCTCGACGCGGGCGCCAAGGATATGACCCCGCACGAGTACCAGGAAGCGATCGAACAGGAAACCGATCCCGCGCCCGCCGCCGTCGCCGCCACCCGCGACCTGATCACCGGCAAGCAGGTGCGCGCCATGGTCTACAACGTGCAGACCGAGGACAACACCAGCAAGGAACTGCGCGCCCAGGCCGAAGCGGCCGGGATCCCCGTGGTGGAGGTGACCGAAACGCTGCCCGCCGGGGTCGACTACGTCACCTGGCAGACCGACAACGCCCGCGCCCTCGCCGCGGCACTGGACTGATATGCGCGCCGAACGCCGGGTCGATGAGGCCGAGCGGGTGGAGCTGGGCGAGCCGGAGCTGACCGGGTCGTCGGAGGGGGCTGCGGTGGGCGGTCGGTCCGCGTCCGGCGGAAGCACGAAGCCGGCGGCGCAGGCTGCGCGCACGCCGGCGATCAAACTCTCTTCGGCGGGCTTGGCGTTCGGGGAGCGGACGCTGTGGCAGGGGCTCGATCTCGAGGTGGCGCCCGGTGAGTTCATCGCGATCCTCGGGCCGAATGGGTCAGGGAAGACCTCGCTGCTGAAGGTTCTGCTCGGGCAGCTCGGGTTGAGTTCCGGTCGCGCCGAGATCGCCGGTGTGCCCGCACGGGCGGGGCATCCTGATATCGGTTACATCCCGCAGCAGAAGACCATCGATGCCGGTGTGCAGTTGCGTGGCACCGATCTGGTCGGGCTCGGAGTCGACGGGCACCGGTGGGGGCTCGGGTGGCGCACGCGACGCGAACGGAAGCGCAAGGTCGCCGCGGCCGTGGCCGATGTGGGCGCGCAGGCGTTCGCGGACGCGCCGTTGGAGAGCATGTCCGGCGGTGAGCAGCAGCGGCTGCGGGTGGCCCAAGCCCTGGTCGGCGATCCGCGGGTGCTGCTGTGCGACGAACCGCTGCTGAGCCTGGACCTCGCGAACCAGCGCCTGGTGTCGGAACTGATCGACCGGCGCCGCCGCACCCACGACACCGCCGTACTGTTCGTGACCCACGAGATCAACCCGATCCTGCCGCTGGTGGATCGGGTGCTGTACCTGGTGGACGGCAAGTTCCGGATCGGCACCCCGGACGAGGTGATGACCTCCGAGGTGCTCTCGGAGCTGTACCAGACCGAGGTGGATGTGCTGCGGGTGCGCGGGCGGCTGGTCGTCGTCGGGACCGGCGACACCATGGACGCTCTCGGCGCGGCCGGCGCACACTGCCACGGTGATCCGGGCACTCCGCACCCCGCGCCGCGCGACAGTGAGGCGCGCGCGTGAACGACAAGCTCGCCGACGTGCTGTCGAAGATGTTCGACTTCTCCACCACCGCGAACCTGCTGTCCTACGACTTCGTGCAGCAGGCGGTGATCGCCGCCGCGCTGCTCGGACTGCTGGCCGGGGTGATCGGGCCGCTGATCATCAGCAGGCAGATGTCGTTCGCGGTGCACGGCACCAGTGAGCTGTCGCTGACCGGTGCGGCGGCGGCACTGCTGGCCGGCATCGGCGTCGGGCTCGGCGCCATCGCCGGGTCGGTGGTGGCGGCGGTACTGTTCGGTGTACTGGGAACCAAAGCGCGCGAACGCGATTCGGTGATCGCGGTGGTGCTCTCGTTCGGCCTCGGGCTCTCGGTACTGTTCCTGTGGCTCGGACCCGACCGCGCCGGATCGAAGTTCTCACTGCTCACCGGGCAAGTGGTCAGTGTCGGCAACAGCGGGCTCGGGCTGCTCGCGTTCTGCACCGTCGGTGTGCTCGCGGTGCTGGCCTTCGTCTACCGGCCGCTGCTGTTCGCCAGCTCCGACCCCGAAGTCGCGGTGGCGCGCGGGGTGCCGGTGCGCGCGCTGTCGATCGTGTTCGCGGTGCTGCTCGGCATCACCGCGGCCTTCGGCGTCCAGATCGTCGGGGCGCTGCTGGTATTGGCCCTGCTGATCACGCCCGCGGCCGCGGCCGCCCAACTCACGGCGAGCCCGGCCCGCGCCACCGTACTGACGGTGGTGTTCGCCGAAATCGCGGCCGTCGGCGGCATCCTGCTCTCCCTCGCCCCTGGTGTACCGGTCTCGACCTTCGTCACCGGACTGTCGTTCCTGATCTACATCGTCTGCCGCGTGATCGGCACCCGCCGCAGGCAAGCGGAGCGGGTGCGTTCGGCGGTCTGAGCGGCGCTCGACCGCCGGGCGCTACGTCCACCAGTCGCGTGGACTGACGCTGAGGGCGGCCGGGCCGCGCGGCGCAGACCCGGTGAAATCGTCGCTCCAGGGCCGCACATCACCGGCCGGGCCCGGAAAGAGTCGGGCAGCCCACACTGCGATGTCGGAATCGAGCTGGGTACCTGTCACGGACCCGCAAGCCGCGCGGAACGTGGGCTACACCTGATGGCGTCCGGTCGCGAGGCGCCGCCGGTCGGGTGAATTCGTGGCGCCATGGCGGTACATCGCCCGCCTGGCACGGAAGAAACCCGGGCCGGCCACGCGGCGAGTTCGGAATCGTGCCGGGTGGCCGTCATGCCCACACTGCGCGGAACCGAGCTACTACCCGATGGCGCGCGAAATGCGGTCGGCCCGGGGTCGGTCCGGATCGTCACCCCAATCGCGCGATGGCTTCAGTGCGCGGCATCTCGGCGCCGCGCTGGTAGGCCTGCTTGTAGACGTTCGCGCCGAGTTGGGCGATCAGGTCGGCGGTGAGGGCGGCCAGGATGGGTTCGCCCGCGTCGAATACTCCGCGGATGGCGTCGCTCATCCCCAGTGCTGTGGCGGCGGATTCGGGGGTGTTCTCGGCGGCGCGTAATTGCGCCAGTAGTTCGGCGGCGTTGGCTGCGGCGTCCGTGGTACCCCAGGCCAGGCAGGCGGCGAGGGCTTGCGGCCACAGGGCGCGGGCACCGGCCGGGTCGCCTGCCGCGAGCCGGTTGGCCATGCGGGCCCGGGCAAGGAGGCCTGCCGCGACGTCGGCGGGGAGCTGGAGGCGGTCGGTGAGGGGTTCGAGGCGGTCGATGGCGGCGTCGGCGGCGGCCGGGTCACCGCCGCGGCGGTGCCATTCGGCGACGCTGAACAGGACGTCGGCTGCTGTGCTGCGGTCACCCAGCTCCTGCGCCTGCCTGCGCGCGGCCTCGAGATCACGCCACGCGCCGGGGAGATCGCCGGAACGCATGCGTTCGGAGATGAGGGCGGCCCGGCAGTGGAAGAGATCGGCGGCATTCAGTTCCGCGCTCAATGCCACGCCGCGTTCGAAGGCCGCGATGGCCTCGGCGCTGCGGCCGTGCAGGGAATGCTCCTGGCCGATCGCGAGCAGCGTCATGCCGAGGCCCCAGCGGTCACCGACGGATTCGAATTCCGCCAACGCCGCCGCGCGCGACTCGGCCGGCGTGAGCCGATCGCCCAGTTCGGCGCGGGCCGAGTGGGCGTTGGCGCGCACCCACGGGTCCGGCGAGGACGAGGCCTGGGCAAGCAGCCGGTCGCCGAGCGCGGGGTCGCCCGCCGCGTAGGCCAGGCGTGGTGCGAGCAGGAGCACCGCGGGGTGGAACTCGAGGGCTCCGGCCGCTTCCGCTGTCGCGATCAGGTCCAGGACGGGTACGTCGTGGTGTACCGGGGTGCCCGCGAACAGCCGGATCAGCGCGAATGCCGCAGTGGTGCGTTCGGGCAGTTCCGGCTCCCGTTGCCGCAGCCTGTCCAGATAGGTGTCGAAGTGGGTGCTCATCCCGCGAATTCCCCAGTACCAGAACATCGTCGCGACGAATTCCGCCGCCCGTTCGGCGTCGGCGCCGTCGAGGGCGATCCGCAGCGCTGCGAGCAGGTTGTCGTGCTCTGCGTCGAAGCGGGCCATGGCATCGATTTGGTCGCGAGTGCGCAGCAATGGCTCGTGGGTTGTGGCCAGTTCGAGGTGGTAGGCGAGGAACGCGTCGGCGACGGTGTCGCCGGATCGGGCGAGTTGGCCGGCCGCGTAGTCCCGGATGGTTTCCAGCATGCGGTAGCGCGGCTCGCTCTCGCCGGACAGCTGCACCATCGATTTCTCCACCAGGGCGCGCACGACCGCGAGGACGTCTTCGGCGGGCAATGCGGAATCGGCACACACCGATTCCAGCGCCTCCAAGGTGGCACCGGCGGGGAACATGGCAAGCCTGCGGGCGAGGGTGCGTTCGGGTTCGGTGAGCAGCTCCCAACTCCAGTCCACCAGCGCGAGCAGGGTGCGCTGGTGCGGCAACGCGGTGCGGCTGCCGGATTCGAGCAGGCGGAACCGGTCGCCGAGGCGTTGTCCGACCTGCTGGACGCTCATCGACCGTAGGGTGGCGGCCGCCAATTCCAGGGCAAGCGGAAGCCCATCCAGCCTGCGGCAGATCTCGGCTACCGCGGCGGCGGTGCTCATATCCAGGACGAATTCGGGGCGCACGGCGGCGGCGCGGTCGAGGAACAACCGCACCGAGGAGACTTCCGCCAGCGCCGCGGGGTCCGGGTCGAGCACGTCCACCGAATCTCCCGGAACACTCAGCGGCCCGAGATAGAGCAGCGACTCACCGGTGATGGCGAGCGCTTCTCTGCTGGTGGCGACGATGCGCAGTTCCGGCAGCCCGGCCAGCAGCTGCTCGATGAGCTCGGCCACCGCATCGATGACGTGCTCGCAGTTGTCCAGCACGACGATCGCCTCACCGAGGTCGAGCGATTCGATCACCCTGGCCATCGGTGTGGCCCCGGCGCCCTCGGGCCCCCGCGCGTCCCTGGCCCCGACCGCACCGAGCAGAGCCGCGATCACCTCATCGGCGTCACTCGCCCCGGCCAACGGCACGAACCACACCTGCCCGCGCTCGGCGGCCCGATGCCGCGCCACCGCCTCGACGGCCAGCCGGGTCTTGCCCGCACCACCCGGCCCGGTCAGCGTGATCAGCCGTGAATCGGTCAGGCGCAGCGCGAGCCGCTCCAGCTCCCGCTCCCGGCCGACAAAGCTGGTGAGCCGCAAGGGAATCCGACTGGCCATCGGGGCCGATCGGGCGACAGGTCGGTGCAGTTCGCCCCGCAGCAACGCAAGATGCGCCTGTTGCAATTCGGCCGAAGGATCGACACCGAGTTCCTCTCCGAGCGATTCCCGCACCCGCTCGTACACGGCGAGCGCATCGGATTGCCGCCCACTCGCGGCCAGAGCGCGAATACGCAGGACCGCCAGGCGCTCACTCAACGGCCTTCGCGCACCGGCAGATTCGAGATCGGCGAGGATTTCGGAATGTCGCCCTGCCTGCAACAGTGCGTCGAAACGTTCTTCCTCGGCGGCGGTGCGCAGCTCGTTCAACCTACTCGCGGCGAGTTCGGCGAACGGCGCGGCGAGCAGATCGGCCAGCGCGGGACCGCGCCACAGCGCGAGCGCGGCGTCCAGAGTGTCGGCGGCAGCCTCCGGTTTTCCCGCCGCGAGTTCGCGCCTGCCACGCCCGAGCAGTTCCTCGAACCTGAAGACGTCGACGTCCTCGGCCCGCACTCCGAGCCGGTATCCGCCCGCCACCAGTTCCACCGCGCCCGGCTCGGGCAGCGCCTTCCGCAGCCGGGATACCGACGCCTGCAACGCACCTGCCGCGTCAGCGGGCGGCTCGGCGCCCCACAGCCCATCGATCAGACCGTCGACGGACACCGCGCGCCCGCCCTCCAACGCCAACCGAGCCAACAGCATCCGCAGCCGGATCCCACCGAATTCGATCGGCTCCCCGTCTGCGGTGTGGACAGCCAGGGGACCGAGTACTGCGATACGCACGGGTTCAGAATTGCAGATTCCCGGGTGGAAGCTGCGGGCGCAGCTGCGCCACCGACACCGACGACCCGGCCCGCACACAGCGGACCGGGCTTTCGGCACCCTCCCCCTCACGAAACGCGGCTGAACAACCGTCCCGCCAGGTCGACACCGATCACCGCGCCGTCCTCATCCCTGCTGAAATATCCGCGCTGTCCTTCGAACGCACCTGCCGTCACGATGTACTCGTCGCCCGGCAGCAGGCCGAAGGGGAACGGTTCGTGATCGGCGGGCATCTCTTCGTCCGACGCCGTCCGAAGCTCCGGCTTGATCAGCACTTCGAGGGTCAGGCCGGTGCCGTCGCTGGTGATGTCAAAGGTCATCGCCTCGCTCTCGTAATGGCCGACGACCTCGGCGGCCCGCTCGGCGTCGAACGGCAGCGGCTGCGGGTCGCGGTCGATGATGCCCAGGTAATGCTCGAGCGCCCAGCGGACGATGGCGCGATTGCACGGAATTCCGTCGGGGTTCGCGTTGCTCATCACGACCATCGCGAAATTGCGTTCCGGCACCAGCAGCAGTTCGGAGAACTGGCCGAATCCGGAGCCGCCGTGCCCGGCGGTCTGCACGCGGTCGACCTCGCGCAGGAACCAGCAGATTCCCATGGCGTCGCCGAGTGAGGTGCCGCGCAGGGTCACGGTCGGGTGGCGCATCGAACGCAGTACCTGCTCCGGCACCACCACGGTGCCGTCGGCGGCGCGGCCGTCACCGAGATGGAAGCGCGCCCAGCTCAGCAGGTCGACCGCGGAGGCGGCCAGCCCGCCACCCGGGTTGTTGGCCCGGCCCGGCTTCCACCGCGACACCACGGCCAGCTCACCGTCGGCGTCGTATTCGTGGCCGACGGCGAAGCGGCGCAGCATCGCTTCGCCGCTGCTGAGCACGGTGTCGGTCAGGCCGAGTGGAGTCAGCACCAGTTCGGTGACGGCCTGCTCGAAGCTCAGCCCGGTGACGTGCTCGATCACCCGGCCGAGCATGTTGTACCCACCCTGGCTGTAGGAGGAGCGCCCGCCCGGCTCCCCGATCAACGGCAGTTCGGCCATGGCGGCGGTGAACACCGTCAGCGCGTCGTCGCCCTCCCCCGGCTCGATCAGGTGATTCCAGTCCAGGCCCGCGGTGTGGTTGAGCACCTGCGCCACCGTGATCCCGGCGGCCGGCGAATCGTCGGCGACGGAGAATTCCGGCAGGTAGCGGCGCAGCGGAGCGTCGAGTTCGACCCTGCCGTCGGCAACCAGGCGCATCAGCGTGGTCGCGGTCAGCGTCTTGGTGACCGAGCCCAGCTGGAACAGGGTGTGCTCGTCGACCGGCAGCGGGTTGGCCAGGCTGGTCACGCCGTGGGAGGCGAAGACCTCGGTGCCGTTGACCCACACCCCGGCACTTACTCCCGGGATGGCGAACTGCTCCGCGATGGCGGTGACGGCGGCGGAGAACGCGCGATCAGACATATCGTCGATACCTTTCGATGGATTCCGGCGCTGCGGTCCGAGGCCCGATGCCTCGCCCGCTGTGCCGATGACGTTGCCCGCCGCCGCTGACAGCGCGCCGACAGAACGCCGACAGCCGCTGACAGCTCCTCGTCACGCCCGGTGGTTCGCGACCGATCCATAGGACTCGTGGAACACATTGCGTTCCCGGGCCCGGCGGCCGGGGTGGCGCCGCTCCTCCGCGGGATAGCCGATGGACACCAGCAGGGCGATGGCGAGGTCGTCGCGGTCTTCGATGCCGATCACCTTCTTCACCGCGGCCTCGTCCCAGCCGTTCATCGGTGACGAGGCGAGCCCCAGCTCGGTGGCGGCGAGCATCACGTAACTGGCCGCGATCATCGCGTCCTTGATCGCGTACTCCCGCAGCAGGCCACGCTCCTCCAGGTCGGCTTGGAAGGCTTGCGATGCCGCGGAGAACATCGTGACGAACTCGTCGTTCCACGCTCCATTGCGGCGGGCCTGCTCGTAGACGTCACTGCGGTCCTCCCGCCAGGACAGCGGCTCGGCGACGAAGACGAGCATGAGCGGCGCTTCCTGCGGCTGCGGCTGCCCGCCAGTAGCCCAGGTAAGTCCGGCGCGACCTTCATCGCTTGTGACGGCGACGATGGACCGGTCCTGGAGATTCCAGCTGGTTGGTGCCTCGATGGCGAGGTCGAGAAGTGCGTTGATCGCGGTGGTGGGGATCGCGTCGGGACGGTAGTGGCGGACGGTGCGGCGAGTGCGGATGGCTTCGGCAACAGACATGGTGTGCGGTGACATGCCACCAACTATTGGAGAGTGACACACGATTGGGAAGAGGGCACTAATTAGTGCGTTACTCTCCTTCCATGAAGACGATCGTCGAGTCCTCCGGACTGCCGGCCGACGCCTACTCGGCGAAGTGCCCGACCCGCCAGGTGCTCGATCACATCGCGGGCAAGTGGACGGTCCTCGTGGTGGATGCCCTGCTCGGGGGCACCATGCGCTACACCGACCTGAGCCGGCGCATCGAGGGCGTCTCACAGAAGATGCTGACGCAAACCCTGCGCAGCCTCGAGAACGACGGGTTCATCACCCGCACCGTGTACCCCACCATCCCGCCACGGGTCGAATACGACCTCACCGAACTCGGGCGCAGTCTGGCCGAGCCCATCACGGCACTGCGGCAGTGGACGGAGATCCACATCAACGAGATCGAACAGGCCCGGCGCCGGGCCGGCGACTGACCCGGCGCGGAGTTGCGCCCGCGCAGGCTCCCGGCCGGGCGAACCTTCACTCGGTCACCAGCCGTGCGCCGTCCTCACCTGCGCAAATCCGGCCGAACAGTCGATCCGCAAAGTTTGATGGCATGTGCCTTCAGTATGGGCGCGCCGGTTTCGTATGCTCATCGAACGCACCCCCTACCAAAGGTGACCACTGATGATCGACTTCAGCATTCCCGCCGACCTCGCCGCCGAACGCGATCGGGTCCGCCGGTTCGTCATCGACAAGATCGTGCCGTTCGAGCGGGATCCACGGCTCACCGCGCACGGCCCGACCGACGAGCTGCGCCAGGAGCTGGTGGAACTCGCGCGCGCGGAGAAGCTGCTGACCATCCAGGCCCCCGAGGCGCTCGGCGGGCGCGGGCTCACCCACGTCGAGCAGGCGGTGCTCTACGAGGCGGCGGGCTGGTCGACGCTCGGCCCCATCGCGATGAACTGCGCAGCGCCCGACGAGGGCAATATGTTCCTGCTGTCCAAGATCGCGAACCCGGAGCAGACCGAGCGCTACCTGATGCCGGTGATCAACGGCCATCAGCGTTCGGTGTTCGCCATGACCGAACCCGGCGGCGCGGGCTCGGATCCCAACCAGCTGGCCACCACCGCCACCTTCGACGGCGAGAACTTCACCATCAACGGCCGCAAATGGCTGATCACCGGCGCGAACGGCGCCAAGACCTGGATCATCATGGCGCGCCTGGCCGAGAACCCGCACCTGCCCGCCGGGCCGACGCTGTTCCTCACCGACGGCGATCAGCCGGGCATCGTCATCGAACGCACCATGAACACCATGGACCGCAACTACGTCGCCGGACACGGCGTGGTGCGTTTCGACCAGCTCACGCTGCCCAAGGACGCGCTGCTCGGCGAGTCCGGCCAGGCGCTGCGCTACGCCCAGCTGCGGCTGGCCCCGGCCCGGCTCACCCACTGCATGCGCTGGCT
The DNA here is from genome assembly GCF_005863245.1 of Nocardia cyriacigeorgica. Classification (GTDB taxonomy): domain Bacteria; phylum Actinomycetota; class Actinomycetes; order Mycobacteriales; family Mycobacteriaceae; genus Nocardia; species Nocardia cyriacigeorgica_C. Next base: position 48,849 of record NZ_VBUT01000004.1, read on the forward strand.
CGGCGCCGCCGAACGGGCGCACAGCATCGCGGTCGAGCACGCCAAGACCAGGACCGCGTTCGGCAAGACCATCGGCGAACACCAGGGCGTGTCGTTCATGCTGGCCGACAACGAGATCGCGCTGCACCAGTGCCGGTTGACGATCTGGCACGCCTGCTGGCTGATGGACCAGGGCGAGAAGGCGCGGCACGAGAGCTCGGTGGCCAAGGCCTTCGTCTCCGAGGAACTGTTCAAGGTCACCGATCGCTGCGTGCAGGTGCTCGGCGGCATCGGCATCAGCGATGAGACCGTGGTGGAGATGATCTTCCGCGATATGCGCGCGTTCCGGCTCTACGACGGCCCGACCGAGGTGCACAAGTACGCCATCGGCCGCAAGATCCTGCGCCCGTGAGCACCTCGCCGAGCGCCCACCGGCCGCGGCGGGGTCGTCTACGATCCAAGGCATGAGTTCGGAACTGCTCGTCGATGTCTCCGCGGGCATCGCCGTCCTCACCCTGAATCGTCCCGCCCAGCAGAACGCCTTCACCCCGGCGATGATCGCCGAGCTCAGCGCGGCTTTGCAGCGCTGCGATATCGAGGACGCCATTCGCGTCGTCGTCATCACCGGCACCCCGCCCGCGTTCTGCGCGGGCGCGGATCTGTCCGACCGGGTCGGCGAGGTCACCGGCACCATCGACCCGCCGCCGTTCCGGGTGCGCAAACCGGTGATCGCCGCGGTGAACGGGCATGCCGTCGGGATCGGGCTGGCGCTGGCACTGCAATGCGATCTGCGTTATCTCGCCGACGACGCGGTGTACGGCCTGAGCCAGGTGCGCCGCGGCGTCCTCGCCGACGGTTACGCGCACTGGACGCTGCCGCGGCTGGCCGGGCTGGCCAATGCCGCCGACATCCTGCTCACCGGCCGCACCTTCGACGGCGAGGAGGCCAAGGCGATGGGCCTGGCCAATGCCTGCCTACCGGGCGGCGAGGTGCTACCGACGGCGCTGGCGGTCGCGCACGATATCGCCAACGGTGCGGCCCCGCTGACGGCCGCGCTGTCCAAGCGGCTGCTGTGGGAGAGCATGGATATGGCGCCGTCGGTGGTGGGACGGCTGGAGAGCGAACTGAACCAGCACGTCGCCAAGAGCATCGATGGCGGCGAGGCGATGACGGCGTTCCGGGAGCGGCGTCAGCCGGAGTGGTCGGGGTCGATCTCGGAGGAATGGCCGGCGTGGGATCAGCCGGACGAACCGGAACGACCGAGCCTGCGCTGAGCAGCCGGCCCTGAAACCTGCATCGAACGGCCGAACCGGCATTCAACGGCACGGGCTGCCGCATCGAACACCCCGATCCCGCACCGGATGACGGTGCCGCTAGGCGTTGCCGCCCAGCAGGATCAGCAGGAACAGCAACGCCCAGATGATCATCATGACGGTGCCGATGACGCCCAGGATGTAGCCGACCATCACCTGCGCGCGGCCGCTCAACGCGCCGCCGGAATCGTTGATCTGGTCGAGCGCCTGTTTGCCCAGCGCCCACGCCACCGGCCCGAGGACCCCGCAGCACATCAAACTCGCGGCGCCGAGCACCAGCACCATGGTCGCCCGCGGGTGCTCGATCGTCTGACCGATGGGCTGATTGGGTATCACCACGAGCCGAATTGTACGGGGGTAAGGCGCCTTTGCGCGTTCTTTACCGAGTGTCGCGGCCGCGCGGCGTTTCGTTCACGGGCCCGGACGAACGTGTCCGCCCGGGCGTCGTCCGATCTCAGACCCGGCGCTGACGGGCCACTTCGGCGAGCACGACACCCGCCGCGACCGACGCGTTGAGCGATTCCACCGGACCCGCCATCGGAATGCTCAGAATGGCGTCGCAGCTCTCGCGGACCAGTCGCGACAGGCCCTTGCCCTCGGAGCCGACCACGATCACCGTCGGTGCGGTGCCGTCGAATTCGTCGAGGGTGGTGTCGCCGCCGGCGTCCAGGCCGACGATCTGATGGCCCCTGGACGCGAAATCCTTCAGCGTGCGCGTCAGATTCGTGGCCCGCGCGACGGGCAGCCGGGCCGCGGCTCCGGCGCTGGTGCGCCAGGCCACCGCGGTGACGCTGGCGCTGCGCCGCTGCGGGATCACCACACCTTGACCGCCGAACGCGGCGACGGAGCGGATCACCGCGCCGAGATTGCGTGGATCGGAGATGTTGTCCAGCGCGACGATCAGCGCGGGCTGTCCGGAATCGCGGACGCGTTCGGCCAGGTCGTCGGGGTGTGCGTAGCGGTAGGGCGGCACCTGGAGGGCGAGGCCCTGATGCAATCCGTTGGCGCTGAGCCGATCCAGATCGGTGCGCGGAACTTCCAGAATGGAAATCCCGGTGTCGGCGGCGATCCGGACGCTCTCGGTCAGCCGCTCATCGTTCTCGGTGCCGACCGCCACGTACAGCGCGGTCGCGGGCACACCGGCGCGCAGACATTCGACGACCGGGTTGCGCCCGAGCACCATCTCCGGCCCGTCATCGCTCTTGCGCCCGGCGGTCCGTGTCTGGCGTCCACCCGAACCGGCTTGTGCCGCTTTGGCTTTCGCGGCGGCACGCTTGGCGGCCGGATGGTACTTGCGCGCCTCGGCGGGCGGGGTCGCGCCCCGGCCCTCGAGTCCGCGCCTGCGCTTGCCGCCGGATCCGACAACCTGGCCCTTCTTGGTTCCGCCCTTGCGGACAGCGCCTCGGCGCTGCGAATTGCCTGCCATCAGTCGGCCTTTCCTGGCTGTGAGGTGACCAGCGACCATTCCGGGCCGTTGGGGGTATCGGTGACTTCGACACCCGCGGCGTGCAACCGGTCGCGCACCGCATCGGCGGTCGCCCAGTCCTTGTCGGCACGCGCCTGCTGACGCCGTTCGAGTTCGGCGGTGACCAGCACATCGAGCGCGGCGGTCGCGGCGGAGGAATCACCGGGGGTGTACCACTGCGGATCCAGCGGATCGACCCCGAGAATGGCGAGCATGCCGCGCACCTGGCTCGCATGCTCGCGTGCGGTCTCGAGCACACCGGCGTCGAGCGCCTTGTTGCCCTCGTGCACCACATGGTGGATTTCGGCCAGCGCCTTCGGCACCGCGAGATCCTCGTCGAGCGCCGCGGCGAAGGCGTCGGTCCACTTGCCGACCGGCACGTCACCGCCGCGTTCGACCACGCGCTGCACGAAAGCCTCGATGCGCTGGTAGGTCTGTGCGGCGTCGTGCAGAGCCTTCTCGGAGTACTCCAGCATCGACCGGTAGTGCGCGCCACCGAGGTAGAACCGCAGCTCGACGGCGCGGACCTGCTTCAACACGTTCGGCACCGAGAGTGTATTGCCCAGCGACTTGGCCATCTTCTCGCCGCCGAGGGTGACCCAGCCGTTGTGCAGCCAGTACTGGGCGAAACCGTCACCGGCCGCCTTGGACTGGGCGATCTCGTTCTCGTGATGCGGGAAGACCAGATCCATTCCGCCGCAATGGATGTCGAACGACGAACCGAGATAGAACTCCGCCATCGCCGAGCATTCCAGATGCCAGCCGGGGCGCCCGGGACCCCACGGTGATGGCCAGGTGGGCTCGCCCGGTTTGGCGGCCTTCCACAGGGTGAAGTCGCGCGGATCGCGCTTGCCCTCACCGGCGCTCTCGCCTTGGTGCACGTCATCGAGACGGTGCCCGGACAGGGCGCCGTACTCGGGGAAACTCACCACATCGAAGTAGACATTGCCCGCCGACGCGTACGCGTGCCCGCGGTCGATCAGCCGCTGCATGAGCTCGACCATCTGGGTGATGTGACCGGTGGCGCGCGGCTCGGCCGAGGGCGGCAGCACGCCGAGCTGCCGGTAGGCCTCGTCGAAGGCGCGTTCGTGGGTCGCGGCCCACTCCCACCACGGCCTGCCCGCGGCAGCGGCCTTGTTCAGGATCTTGTCGTCGATATCGGTGACATTGCGGATGAACGCGACGTCGTGGCCGTTGGCGGTGAGCCAGCGGCGCAGCACGTCGAAGGCGACGCCGCTGCGCACATGCCCGATGTGGGGTTCGCCCTGCACGGTGGCGCCACACAGGTACACCGAGGCATGGCCGGGGACCAGTGGCGTGAAATCACGCATGGTCCGCGTCTCGGTGTCGAATAGGCGCAGAGTCACGGCAGTCGATCCTAGCTGGTATATGGGGTTGCGCTGCGGGCGGAGTCTCGAAGTTCCGACAGGTCCCAGCCGGTACGGCGGGCAGTCGGAGGGGCTGGATCAACGACAGTGCAGCAGGGCGGTCGCCATGGCGGCGACGCCTTCACCACGTCCGGTGAGCCCGAGACCGTCGGTGGTGGTACCCGAGACCGAGACCGGGGCGCCCAGCAGATCGCCGAGGACCTGCTGCGCTTCGGCCCGGCGCGGGCCGATCTTGGGGCGGTTGCCGATCACCTGGACCGCCGCGTTGACCACGTCGTATCCGGCCTCGTCGAGCAGTCGGCGCACTTCCTTCAGCATGGCGGCGCCGGAAACGCCCGCCCATTCCGGGCGGCCGGTGCCGAAGACGGCGCCGACATCGCCGAGGCCTGCGGCCGAGAGCAGGGCGTCGCAGAGTGCGTGCGCGGCGACGTCACCGTCGGAGTGACCCGCGCAGCCGTCGTCGCCGTCGAAGAGCAGTCCGGCCATCCAGCACGGCCTGCCGGGTTCGATGGGATGGACATCGCTGCCGATGCCGACGCGCATGGTCATCGCACACCCGCCACGGGAAGTTCGGCGCCGGCCAGGACGGCCTCGGCCAGGCGCAGATCGAGCTGGGTGGTGATCTTGAAAGCGAGTGGATCGCCTGGCACCGTGCGCACCGGATGGCCGAGGCGCTCGACCAGCCCGGCATCGTCGGTGGCGGCGACGTCGGTGGCGTAGGCGGCGCGCAGCAAATCGGCCGCGAATCCCTGCGGGGTCTGGATGGCGCGCAGGGCCGATCGGTCCGGTGTTCCGGTGACGACGCCGTGCTCGTCCACCGACTTGACGGTGTCGACGACCGGTAGCGCCGGCACCACGGCCGCCGCATGGCCCGCGCGCAGCTCAGCGGCCACCCGGGCGATCAGTTCGGGTGGGGTGAGCGCGCGGGCGGCGTCGTGGACGAGGTAGTAGGCGGCCTGCGGGGCGGCCGCGATTCCAGCGCGGACCGAATCGGTGCGTTCGGCCCCGCCGACGACGACGCGAACCGGCGCGGACGACGGCAGGAGGGCGACTGCGGTCTGCACCAGGTCGGCCGGAACCATGACAATTATCTCGTCTACGGCATTCGAGGCGAGCAGCCCATCGACGGCGGATCTGAGCATAGGTGTACCGCCGACCGCGACGAACGCCTTGGGTGTCGATTCACCCAGGCGCACGCCACGGCCGGCGGCAGGCACCAACGCGACCATGCGGCCGCGGCCGTCCGAGCTGTTCACGGTCAGGAAGCCGCTGCGAGAACCTCGTCGAGCAGCGTCTCGGCCTTGCCGTCATCGGTTCCCTCGGCGAGCGCGAGCTCACCGACGAGGATCTGCCGGGCCTTCGCCAGCATCCGCTTCTCGCCCGCGGACAATCCGCGGTCCTGCTCCCGACGCCACAGATCGCGGACGACCTCGGCCACCTTGTTCACATCGCCGGAGGCGAGTTTCTCCAGGTTGGCCTTGTAGCGGCGGGACCAGTTGGTCGGCTCTTCCGTATGTGGCGCACGTAGCACCTGGAAAACCCGATCGAGACCTTCCTGCCCGACGACGTCGCGGACGCCGACGTATTCCGCATTCTCCGCGGGAACCCGAACAGTCAGGTCACCCTGGGCGACCTTCAGGACCAGATACTCTTTCTGCTCACCCTTGATGGTGCGAGTCTCGATAGCTTCGATCAGCGCCGCTCCGTGGTGGGGGTAAACGACGGTGTCTCCGACCTTAAAAATCATGTGTCCCGTGCCCCTTTCGATGTTCACAGTTTAACATGCGGCTCGATAACGGCGCGATCAACTGTGCAGGTCAGGGCCACAACGGGCCGACCTCGGGGCTTGACAGAATCTGCGAGATGTGCATTGCGTTGTGCCAGAACGAGTTACCTCCTGGCCTTTCGAGCGCCGGGAAACCCAGCGGGACAGTAGCACTGCGCACAGCCGCGCGCACAACCGCGAATCGTGATCACCCCGAGACAACGCTTCCGCGCGTCGCCCCTCGCGCACGCGCGGCCGGGCGCACGCGCGCACGCACCTACGCGCGACCGGGCGCACGCGCGTCCGCGCCCGGCCGGGCACAGACATAGGCACCCGCGCGCGTGCGGGCAATCCGAACCCAACACCTACTCCCCGCGCGCCCGGTTCTCCCGGCCAACTACTACAGTCCCTAGTTGGAGTGAGCCCGCTCGACATGGAGGACAACCCGTGACTGCCCTGACAGCTGTGACCGCCCCGGCGGCAGGTACGACCCCGCGGCGTCGCATGACGATGGTTGCCGCCCTGGCGGCCGGCGCGGCGCTCGCCCTGACCGGCTGCAGCGCCGGCCAGATCTCGCAGACCGCCGACCAGGTGGCCGCGATCAACGGCAACCACGCCGACGTCGGCAAGATCTCGCTGCGCAACGTGCACATCGTCTACCCGCCCAGCGGCGAGCACACCAATGCCACCGGCGGCAAGGCCGTGCTGGCGCTGTCGTTCGTCAACACCAGCGAGACCACCGCCGACGAGCTCACCAAGATCAGCACCGATCTGGGCGAAGTGAAGATCACCGCCCCCGATGGCGGTTCGACGCTGAAGCTGAAGCCGCAGCAGACCGTCGTGGCCGCGGGCGCCGACGCCACCGCCGCCGCGGGCGAGCACGGTTCCTCCGACGAGCACGGCAGCTCCGGCGAGCAGCACGGCGCCGGGACCACCACCGCCGCGCCGACCACCACCGCGGCCCCGGCCGCCGCCGAGGGCGAAGACCCCGAGGCCGATCCGGCGCGCATCGAGATCACCGGCCTGACCAAGGACATCACCCCGGGCCTCACCTACACGGTGACCTTCGACTTCAAGGAGAACGGCACCGTGCAGATGCAGGTGCCGGTCGACGCGGGCACCGTGGCCGAGCGCCACGAATCCGACCTGTCGCGCGCGAGCGAAGGTGGCGCCAAGGGCGGGCACTGAGCCTCCCGAACCACAGCGCAACGGCCGTCGCATCCTCGGATGCGGCGGCCGTTCACCGTTGCGGGAGCGGCGATGTCGGTGCGGATGCGTAGGGTGCGGCTGTGGCAAAGAGCAAGCCGGTCTTTCAGTGCTCCGCGTGCGGGCACGAGGTCGCCAAATGGGTGGGCAAGTGTCCCGACTGCGGTGCCTGGGGCACCGTGGAGGAGATCGCGCCCTCGGTAGCCGCGCCCGCCGGACGTCGGGCCATGCTGCCGAGTACGGCCGCCTCGCCGATCTCGCAGGTCGATTCCCAGCTCACCGCCGCCAGGTCCACCGGCGTGGCGGAGTTGGACCGGGTGCTCGGCGGTGGGGTGGTCGCCGGGTCGGTGGTGTTGCTGTCGGGCGAGCCGGGGGTGGGCAAGTCGACGTTGTTGCTCGAGGTCGCCCATCGCTGGGCGGCCGCTCGTGACGAGCGCGCGCTGTATGTGACCGCCGAGGAGTCGGCGGGGCAGGTGCGGTTGCGGGCCGACCGCACCGGGGCGGTGCACGAGCGGGTGTATCTGGCGGCGGAATCGGACCTGTCGATCGTGCTCGGGCATGTCGAGCAGGTGCGGCCGACGCTGCTGGTGGTCGATTCGGTGCAGACCATGCTCGCGCCGGATACCGATGGCGTGATCGGCGGCGTCACCCAGGTACGCGCGGTGACGGCGGCGCTCACCTCGCTGGCGAAATCCAGTGGGATCGCGGTGCTGCTGGTCGGGCACGTCACCAAGGACGGCGCCGTCGCGGGTCCGCGCACCCTCGAACATCTGGTGGACGTGGTGTTGCAGTTCGAAGGCGACAAGAACTCCACGCTGCGCATGGTGCGCGGCATCAAGAACCGCTTCGGCAGCGCCGACGAGGTGGGCTGTTTCGAACTGCACGACGACGGCATCACCGGGGTGGCCGACCCGTCGGGGCTGTTCCTGCACCATCGCACCGATTCGGTACCTGGCACCGCGGTCACCGTGGCGCTGGACGGCAAACGCCCGCTGGTCGGCGAGGTCCAGGGCCTGACCGTGGACACCCAGGTGCCCGCGCCGCGGCGCGCGGTGAGCGGGCTCGACTACAACCGCGTCGCGATGATTCTGGCGGTCTTGCAGAGCCGCTGCGGGTTCTATGTGGGCAAACAAGACATCTACGCGGCCACCGTCGGCGGCATGCGGTTGGTCGAGCCTGCCGCCGATCTCGCGGTGGCACTGGCCATCGCCAGTTCCGCCCGCGATACCGCCATCGAACCCGGCTGGGTGATCCTCGGCGAGGTGGGCCTGGCCGGTGAGGTGCGCCGGGTCACCGCGACCGCGCGCCGGCTGGCCGAAGCCGAGCGGCTCGGCTTCACCACCGCGATCGTGCCGCCGGGAACCGATGCGAAATCGACGCCGATGAAATTGATCGAGGCGACGTCACTGCGCGGTGCGATCCGGATGGCAGGGCTCAGCAAAGGCAAGGGCTGACGGGCACGCGACGGCGATCACCGCACCCGACCCGGCGGCGTCCGACTCAGGCGATATTGAACGGCTCCGGCGCGCTGCGGATCGCGCCCAACTGCGCGACCACGGTGTACGCGCCCGCGGGCACCTGCACCCGCTCCCCGGCGCATTCCGGCTGGGAGGTCGCGCCGGTCCAGGTGACGGTGAAGGCGGCCTGCTCGCCCGGCTGCAAGGTGCGCACGTCGGGTTCGCCGTCCGGATAGCAATCGGTACTGGCCCACAGCCGTCGCTGGCCGTCGAGGGTGTGCACGGAAACCTGCTGGAGCCCCGACCCCATATCGCGGGTGCAGGGATCGGCGGAGATATTGGTGATCACGATGCCGAAGACCGGCTGCTCACCCACCCGGTAGGTGGGCTGGGCGACGGTCACCTTCACCGCGAGCGACTGGTCCGAGCACTGACCGGCGGCCACCGGCGCGCCGCTGCTCGGGGTGCCGGAGCCGGACGGCGTGGACGACTCGGCCGCGGGCTCCTTCTTCGTCGACGCCTGGCCCGCGGGCTTGTTCGTCTCGGTCGACGAGGTCGCCGCCGCCTGGGTATCGCCGGGTGAATCCCCGCCCCGCGATACCGCGACCACCAGCCAGATCACCAGCACGAGCGCGACGAGCAGCACGCCGATGGCAAAAACACGTCGCCGCCAATAGATCTCCGGAGGCAGCGGTCCATTCGGTTCCAGCACGAGTCAACGGTAAGCGCACCGCTCGGCACAGCAACTCAGGGGCACGGCGTGTCGGGGCGTCAACCGTGTCGGCGACGCCCCGCGTACCCACCGAGAGCTGGGCGTATGTGAGCGATCGAGGCTCAGGCGACCTCGCCGATGTCACCGATCGAGCTGTGCAGCTTGGCCTTGCCGTCGGCCAGGGTGTAGGTGACACAGGCGATCGCGAGCTGCCCGTTGGCGACCCGGTCGGCGATGATCGAGGAGCGCTGACGCAGCAGCTCGGCGGTCTCCTGGACGTGGCGCGCTTCGAACTCGTCGACGGTCGTCAGTCCTTCGCGGCGGCCGATCAGCACCGACGGGGTGACGCGCTCGACCAGGCTGCGGATGAAGCCGCCGGGGACCTCGCCGCCGTCGAGGGCGTCGAGGGTGGCCTTCACCGCGCCGCAGCTGTCGTGGCCGAACACCACGATCAGCGGCACGTTGAGGATCTGCACGCCGTATTCGATGGAGCCGAGCACCGACGAGTCGACGACGTGACCGGCGGTGCGCACCACGAACATGTCGCCGAGGCCCTGGTCGAAGATGAGTTCGGCGGCCACGCGGGAGTCGCCGCAGCCGAAGAGGATGGCGGTCGGGTGCTGACCGCCCACGAGCTTGGCTCGGTCCGCGGCACCCTGATTAGGATGCAGCAACGTGCCGTTGACGAAACGGTCGTTACCGTCGCGGAGGGACTTCCAGGCGCTGATCGGGTTCGACTGAGGCATGTGTCCATTTTGCACAGATCGAGTGTTACCGACGAGTCGGTTCCCGTTACGGGGTCGCTAACACCATCTGGCCAGGCCCGAGTGAACGCGGTGAGCAGCAGGTGAGGACGTCAGAGACAGGCGCGGTGGATCACGACGCACTGCTGGACTGGTACCGGGTGACCGCGCGCGATCTGCCCTGGCGGCGCCCCGGCGTGAGTGCCTGGCAGATCCTGATGAGCGAGATCATGCTCCAGCAGACCCCGGTGGCGCGGGTCGAGCCGATCTGGCGGGAATGGGTGGCGCGCTGGCCGGTGCCCTCGGCCATGGCGGCGTCATCGCAGGCGGAGGTGCTGCGGGCGTGGGGCAAGCTCGGCTATCCGCGGCGCGCGCTGCGGCTGCACGAATGCGCCCGGGTGCTGGCGAGCGAGCACGGTGATCGGGTGCCCGAGGACGTCGAGGTGCTGCTCGGCCTGCCCGGCATCGGCGATTACACCGCCCGTGCCGTCGCGTGTTTCGCCTATGGGCAGCGAGTTCCGGTGGTGGACACCAATGTTCGCCGGGTGGTCGCGCGCGCGGTACACGGCCGCGCCGATGCGGGTAATCCGTCGGCAAGGGATCTGCGTGAGACCGAGGCGCTGCTGCCCGCGTCGGTCCCGCGCGCCGCGACCTTCTCCGCTGCCCTGATGGAGCTGGGTGCGCTGATCTGCACCGCCCGCTCCCCCGGCTGCGATGACTGCCCGCTGCCGCGCTGCGCGTGGAACGAGGCGGGCCGGCCCGCGGCGCAGGTGGTGCGGCGCACGCAGAAGTACGAGGGCACCGACCGGCAGGCGCGGGGCCGGCTGATGGACGTGCTCAGAGCTGCGTCCGGCCCGGTGGAACGGATTCGGCTGGATATGGCCTGGACCCGCGATCCCGGCCAGCGGGACCGGGCCCTGGATTCACTGCTGGTGGACGGGCTGATCGAGCAAACCGCCGACGGGCTGTTCGCGCTCGCCGGCGAGGCCGGGCACCGCGAACCCGGCAGCTGAGCCGACGCGGCCATCTCCTGCGTTGACGCGCGGCCCCGCAGAGGTTCCGCTGCGCGCGTGCCCGACATGCGTCGCAGATCTCGGCCGGGGCGTTCGCGTCACTACCGTGCCGGTACACATGCGTTCGCCCACCTCCGAGCGACAACGCGCGCACCGAGTCGCTCGAAGGTGGGCGGAAACCACCTGTAAGCGGCGACGCCATGGTCGATATGCGATGTGCCCGCATCACCGCTCGGCCCTGCCACATTCGCGCGGTCGCCATTGTCTGTGGGGCCGCGCTCGAATCAGTCAGCCGGTCTCTCATCCGACGCAACTGCGGTCGCCGGAGCATCGGGCGATGTGCGTTCGAGCCCCGGGCGCTCGGCATCGTCCGGCGACACGCCGCCGAGCACGCGGCTCAGGAATTCGCTCACCTGCGCCCGATAACGCCCGGGCTGATCGTCGTGCACCAGGTGACCGGCATCGGGAACCAGCACGTATTCGGCGCCGGGATGAACTTCCGCCATCGCGCGCATCTGGCCCGGCGGGGTGATGGTGTGCTCACCCTCGATCAGCAGGGCGGGCACCCGGATCGTGCGCCATTGGGTCCAGAAGTCCCTGGTGCCCCACTCCTCGGAGATGTCGCGGAACGTCGACACCGAGCCGTGCAGGCGATACCCGTCGGGGCCGTGGTCGAAGGAGGCGAGGAAGTAGCGTCCGGCGACCGGGCCGAAGAAGTCGAGCACCGCCTGCTCGTCCGGGAACGGCTGCGGCCAGGCCTCGATCATCGCGGCCCAGTGCGCGGCGGTGCGGCCGGTGAAATCCGGGGCCATATCCTCGACCACCAGCGCTTTCACCCGCTCGGGGTACTGCGCGGCGAACATCCAGGCGTGCAGCCCGCCCATCGAATGCCCGATCACCACCATCGGCTCGGTGATGGACGCGGTCGCGTCGGCCAGATCGGCGACGAAGGCCTCGGTGCTCAGCTCGGCGGGGGCCGGTCTGCCGTGCCCGGCTGCGTCGAAGGTGTACACGTGGCCGAAGCCGCGCAGCCAGTCCAGGTGATCGCGCCAGGTGCGGGCGCTGCCCATCAGGCCGTGCAACAGCAGCAGCGGCGTGCCCGTCCCGCCTTCGTCGTACAACACGTCCGCGATTGTGCCGCACCCGTCGGTGATACCGGTCGCACCTGCCTGCGGCCGCGGGACGAAGGGGCACAATCGTGGCATGTCTGTTGTGAAGATCAATGCGATCGAGGTTCCCGAGGGCGCGGGCCCCGAGCTGGAGAAGCGGTTCGCGCACCGGGCGCACGCGGTGGAGAACTCGCCGGGCTTCCTCGGCTTCCAGCTGCTGCGGCCGACCGCGGGTGAGAACCGGTACTTCGTGGTGACGCAATGGGATTCGGAAGAATCCTTCGCCGCCTGGCGTGACGGCCCGGCCCGTGAGGCGCATGCGGGTCAGCAGCAGAAGCCGGTCGCCACCGGTGCCTCGCTGCTCGAATTCGAGGTCGTGCTCGACGTCGCGGGCAAGGGCGCCTCCGCGAGCTGATGCGTCATTCCACCCGGCAGCCGTCGCCACCCGATATTGACGACGGCCGCTGCGGGGTGTCACAGTTCGAGGGACAAACGCGTAGGTGACGCGGTAATCCGGTGCAAATCCGGAGCGGTCGCGCCACTGTGTTCCAGCCACCGGGTTCGGTGCCGGAAAGCCAGACACCGGCACCTTCGCGACCACTTCGACGGGACGCGTTTATCCCAAGGAGGACTGTAATGGCCTTCGTGCACACCCCTGGCGTATCCACCCGGGTCACCGATTCCCTGGCCACCGTGCTCATCACGGTCGGTGTCGTTCTGCTCGCACTGCTCACTCTCTACCTGGTCGGATTCGATCAGGGCGCCATCTCGCGCAGCGGGATGTTCATGCATGAGCTGATGCACGACGGACGTCACCTGCTGGGTCTTCCGTGCCACTGACCGGAACTCTGCGCACCCTGTTGCTTCGTGGTCTGCTGGCCGGCCTGATCGCCGGCCTGCTGGCGGGCACCGTCGGGTATTTCGTCGGCGAGCCCAAGGTGGAGGCGGCGATCGCCATCGAGGAAGCCGGCGCGGCCGCCGAATCGGGCGGACATGCGCACGGCGAGCAGGCCGCCGGCGGACACTCCCACGGCGACGAGGAAGAACCGCTGGTCAGCCGCTCCGGCCAGAAGGCGGGCCAGTTCCTCGCGCTCGGGCTGGCCGGGATGGCGTTCGGTGCGATCTTCGGCGCGGTCGCCCATGTCGCCCGGCGCTACACCGCGCTGTCCGGGCCGAAGCTCGCGCTCGGGCTCGGTGTCGGCGGCTGGGCCGCGATCGTCGCGGTGCCGTTCTTCAAGTACCCGGCCAACCCGCCCGCGGTGGGTGATCCGGAGACGATCAACGACCGGACGCTGCTGTGGCTGGCGGCGGTGCTGCTCGGCCTGGCCGCGGTGGGTGCGGGTGTGTATGTGTGGAAGCTGCTCACCGGCCGCCCGTATACCCTGCGATTGACCGCGGGTGTCGCGGCGTTCGTGCTGCTCGGCGCCATCGGCTACGTCGTGTTGCCCGGCGTGAACGAGGTGGGCGCCGACTTCCCGGCGAGCCTGCTGTGGGAGTTCCGGGTCTCCTCGCTCGCGGTCTCGACCACGCTGTGGGCATGCCTCGGCCTCGGCTACGCGATGCTCACCGAGTTCACCGACCGGTCTCGCACCCCGATACCGGCGGCTGCTACCGCAGGCTGATTCGCAGCGAAATCCACGGGCAGTGTCGGTTTCCATGACCGGCACTGCTCTTCTCGTCGATACCGGATACCAGGCCGCACGCGGTGACGGTGGCCTTCACCGCGTTGATGGCCGCACTGCTGTGCGGAGTCGCCGAGGGGCCGGCACGGGCCGCCCACCTGCAAAGACGCCCGGATTCCCGCGCAGGGAACCCGGGCGCTCGCGCTCAGGACTCCAGTGCGGCGTCCAGGCTGATGTTGTCGACGCCGGCCAAAGCCTTGCTCACCGGGCAGCCGGCCTTGGCGGCTTCGGCGGCGGTGCGGAAACCGGCCTCGTCCAGGCCGTCGACCCGGCCGCGGACGGTGATCTTGATGCCGCTGATGCGGAAACCGCCCGCCGGGTCCGGCCCGAAGGTGACGTCGGCGGTGACGTCGAGGCTGCGCGGGGTAGCGCCGGCATTGCCGATCTCGGCCGACAACGCCATCGAGTAGCAGGACGAATGCGCGGCCGCGATCAGCTCCTCCGGGCTGGTGGTGCCATCGGCAGTGTCGGCGGTCCGCTTCGGCCACGACACGTCGTACTTGCCTGCACCCGAGCTGGCCAGCTCGACCTGTCCGGTGCCGTCCTGAAGGCCGCCGGTCCATGCGGTGCGCGCGGTACGTGTGGGCATCACAGTCCTTTCCACGATCGGTTGTCGATAGATTCTCCGCTCGAACCTACCCGGACCGCTCAGACTGCGGCAGAGGTTCGTTTGTCCAGCTGCTCCAGCACGGCGGGCCACGCGGCGCGATGCCGATCGCAGGATTCCTGATTCGGAAAACCGCTGTGCCGCAACTTGATTCGGATTCCGCGCGGCTGTTTCACGAATTCCACCCGGACCACGGTCTCCGCGCCCTCGGTGCCGCCCTCGCCGGTGACCCAGGTCAGCTCGATGCGGCGGTCCGGCTCGAGCCGCAGGAAGCGACCGTAATGCGGGACGGGCGTGCCCTGATTGTCGGCTTCGAAGTAGAAGGGTTCGCCCACCTGCGGGCGCATGCGGACCGATTCGGGGATCGCGAACCAGATATCGAAGCCCTGGGTCCAGGCCAGGTACAACAATGTCGGTGACGCGGTCATGACCCGTTCGACGGTGAGCTCGTGAGGCCGTGCCGACAGGTCCGGATAACGCACATGCTGATCGACCATCAGACCGACCTTACCCGCGCCCGAGGACCCGTCGGACCGTTTGCCACAGCGGTGATCCGATCATCCAGGATTGGTCACTTTGGCCAGCACGATTCCGCCGACGATCAGCGACAATGCCACAAATCGTCCCGCGCTCAACGGATCACGATGCACGACCATGCCGAGCACGATCGCACCGACCGCGCCGATTCCGGTGAAGACCGCGTACGCGGTGCCGACCGGCAGCGTCTGCATGGCCCGCGACAACAGATAGACCGCGAACGCCCCGAGCGCGAAGCACAGCAGCGTCGGCAGCGGACGGGTGAAATTCTCGGTCGGCTTGATGGACTGGGACCAGGCGATTTCCACCAAGCCGGCGATAACGAGGATCAACCAGCTCATCAGTACTCCCGTGCCAGTTTCCGCACCGTTTCCAGAGCACGGTCGTAGGACCGGTCGTGTTCGGCGCGCAGATGCGCCAGGCCAGGATCGAGCCGGGAATTGGCCAGTTCCGCATTGACGAACACCGCGTCGGCGACCGCGAAATGACCGGCGAAGAAATCGCGCAGATAGCGTTCCTGGTGATCGAATCCGGCCTTGGGCGAGCCGGGCGAGTAGGCGCCGCCACGCGCAGTTGTCACCACGAATCGACGGTGGCCCAGCGACATTCGAGGAAACGCCACCTGGTCGATCCACGCCTTCAGCGAGGCCGGAACCGAATAGTTGTACATGGGCGTGCCGATGAGGACGACGTCGGCGGCGAGCAACTCCTCGAGCAGCGGCCAGGTGACCGACCAGGCCGCGCGCTGGCCCGGAGTGCGCGCCAGATCGCCGATGCGCTCGAGTTCGGTGCTGCCGTTGGCCAGCACGAGATCGCATAATTCGGTCCAGCCCTGGTCGATGAACGGCACCGGATCCAGTGCGAGATCGCGGTAGCG
This sequence comes from Nocardia cyriacigeorgica, assembly GCF_005863245.1. Taxonomy (GTDB): domain Bacteria; phylum Actinomycetota; class Actinomycetes; order Mycobacteriales; family Mycobacteriaceae; genus Nocardia; species Nocardia cyriacigeorgica_C. The sequence continues at coordinate 64,702 of NZ_VBUT01000004.1, forward strand.
GTAGCCGCCGTCCGGGTTGCCCGCACGCCATTCGTCGGCGAACGCGGCGCTCAGGGTGCGGCTGATCGACCGAGTGCGGGCGCTCGCGTCCAGGTGCAGCAGGGTGGTCATCGGATTCCTTCCATCAACCGGACATTGTGTCCACTTGCCTACATCGAGGACTGTAGAGCAGAAGCGGACATCTTGTCCACATATCTCCGGGTGGGCTACAGTCGCCGTCATGGAATCCCCTGCCGACCTGCTGTCCAGCGGCTCGGGCAGCGCTCCCGCCGAGCGCGCCGACGCCGCCCGCAACCGGGCCAAGGTGCTCGCGGCGGCGGCCGAACTCTTCGCCGCGCGCGACCCGCGCACGGTGACCATGGACGACATCGCCAAGGCCGCGGGCGTCGGCCGCGGCACCCTGTACCGCCGCTATCCGGACACGAATTCGATCGCGGTCGCGCTGCTCGACGAGCACGAACGGGCCCTGCAAGAACAGCTGTTACGCGGTGAGCCGCCGCTCGGACCGGGCGCACCGCCGGCCGAACGGCTGGCCGCCTTCTACGCGGCCATGGTGGAACTGCTCGACACCCATTCCGCGCTGGTACTCGGGGCTGAAACCGGGGGTGCTCGCTTCACCACGGGCGCCTACGGGTTCTGGTTCGCGCATGTCCGTTCGCTGCTGCGGGCCGCCGGTGTGGACGACGCAGACGCCATGGTCGACCCACTGCTCGCACCGCTGGCCGCCGAGGTCTACCAGACCCAACGCGCACGCGGCTTGGCCCCGGCGCAGATCGCCGGGGCCTTGGGCCGGCTCGCACACGCCCTGCTCGGGCGCTGAGAGCCGGACCGGATCGCGGACTCAGACCAGATCGCGGCGGCGGATCAGCCAGATCGTGGTCAGCGCGAAGACCGCGGTGTAGATCGTCAGCGCGAGCACGGATTCGGTGCGGGTCAGGATGTCGAGCACGCCTGGCGTCGGTGCGGCATCGGTGCTGCGCATGGCTCCTGCCAGCGAGCCCGCTGCGGTGCCCGGCAGCAGATCGGTGACGGCCTCGATCGGCGCGAAGATGCCCGCCACACCGCGCAGCAGATTCTCCACCACCAGCACCCACACCAGCCCGAGACCGACGGCCAGCGCCGGGCCACGCGCGATCGCGCCGATCAACGCGCCCGCCAGCGTCCACATGCCCAGAATCAGGCTGCCGCTGACGATTCCGTCCAGCGAATGCCGCACCGACGGCATCACCAGCTGCTGCGATTCACTACTCGCGATCAGCGAGGCGACCCCGAGATCCACCGCGAAGGCGACCACCACCAGCCCCACCACCACGATCGCGAGGCAGATCAACGTCGCCGCGATCGCGACGATCCGCGAGGGCCCCTGGGTGAGCACGGTCTTCCAGGTCCCCCACCCGTAGCCGCTACCGATGGCCAGCGCGCCGAGGATCAGCATCAGCGCACCACCGAACATGGCCATGCCCTGCGTGAACACCTCCGGCACCGCGGCGGGCAGCAATTGCTGGAGCAGTTGGTCTTTCGGCAGCCCGTCCGACATCGAGGTCTGCTCTCCGGACCGGTAGGCCAGGTAGTTGAACAGGTAGGCGAAGGTCAGGTTGAGCAGGATCCAGGTGCCGAGAACGATCCAGAACGCGGGCCATTTCGTCAGCCGCAGCCGCTCGGCTCGCATACTGGCCACCAGATCCGACATCGCCGAGGTGCGCACACTCATTTCACTGCCTCCAGACCGGTCATCTCGAAGAACACTTCCTCGAGGGATTTCTCGTCGACGCGAAGTTCGAGCAGGTCGGCGCCCGATTCGACTACGGCGCGAGCGATTTTCGGTGCCGCGTCCGCACTCGCCTCGACCCGGATACCGGCGGCGGTGAGCATGACCGGCGCGCCCAGCACCGCACGGATCGCTGGAAAGGCGATATCTGCCGGTTCGGCGCGCACCAACAGCGATGCGGCGCCGCGCAATTCGGCCACCGTCTGCTCGGCCAGCAGCTTGCCGCCGGAGATGACGCCGACCCGGTCACAGATCTCCTGCACCTCGCTGAGCATGTGGCTCGACAGCAACACGGTGTGCCCGTCGGCGGCCAGATCGGTGATCAGCGAACGCATTTCCGCCATGCCGGCCGGATCGAGGCCGTTGGTCGGTTCGTCCAGGATCAGCAGATCCGGGCGGCCGAGCAGCGCGGCGCCGACGCCGAGGCGCTGCTTCATGCCGAGCGAATAAGTGCGGTAACGGTCGTCGGCGCGTCCGGCCAGGCCCACCCGCTGCAAGGCTTCGTTCACCTGAGTTGGGCCGAGCCCGCGGTATCGGGCCATGACCAGCAGGTTGTCGCGGCCCGACAGGTACGGATAGAACCCCGGCCCCTCGATCAGCACGCCGATGCGGCGCACCACCGCGGGATCGCCCGGGTCATGGCCGAGCACCGTTGCCGAGCCGGAGCTCGGCGCGATCAACCCGGCGAGCATCCGCAACGTCGTCGTCTTGCCCGCACCGTTGGGTCCGAGAAATCCGTAGATCTCGCCCGGCCGTACCCGCATATCCACCCGATCCACCGCCAGATGGGTGCCGTACCGCTTGGTCAGCTCATTGGTCACCACAATCGAATCCGTCATGACCGAAACCCTCCTCGCCGCGCGGCGCGGTCACATCCGTCGCCGGACGCGGTTTCGGGTACGTCCGTTGTCGTACGGATCGGGGCGGATGCGAGGGTGTGCACGGCGCGTATCCGGGAATTACGTGTCGGTACGGATGGATTCCGGCTACTGGGCGAATAGGGTGCATAAGGTGCGGGAGTTCGGGATGGCGGGTCGGGGCCTGGTCGGATGGGACTGGGGGGTGGCGCTTGTCGTCGCCGCGGTGCAGGTGTTCGGCGGACGCGGAGCCAACTTCGGCCAGACCGGAGTGCGCTCACTCGACGCCCTCGGCTACGCGCTACTGCTGGCGGGGCCGATCGCGCTGGTCTTCCGCAGATATCAGCCGTTGCCGGTGCTGGCGATCACGCTCGCCGCGTGCGTGAGCTACCTGTCGCTGGACTACGGTTTCGGGCCGATCTTCATCTCACTGGTCGTCGCCTTCCTCACCGCGGCGACCCGCGGCTCGCGATGGTGGACCTATCCCCTGGTGCCCCTCGGCTACCTGGTGATGGTCTGGCCACTGCCCGCGCTGCTCGGCCGCCCGACCGAAGGGTGGCAGATCTTCGGATTGATGGCCTGGCTGACGGTGCTGGTCGGGCTCGCCGAGGGAATTCGGCAGCGCCAAGCGGTGCTCGAAGCGCGCAGGCAGCGGGCCGAAGCCGCCCGGCGCGACGAGGAAGCCCAGCGCAGGCGCCAGGCCAGCGAAGAAAGGCTGGCCATCGCCCGGGAGCTGCACGATGTACTGGCCCACAGTCTGTCGCTGATCAATGTGCAGGCCTCGGTGGCGCTGGAACTGTTCGACAAGAAACCGGAGCAGGCCGCCTCCGCATTGGCCGCCATCAAGGGCGCGAGCAAGGACGCACTCGCCGAGGTGCACACGCTGCTGCACACCATCCGCACCGGGAGCCCCGTCGGCGGCGAGGACGCCGACGCCGAGCCCGAGGCGATACCGGATCCGGATCAACGCGCCAGCCGGGGCCGCAGACGTCGCGCGCGGGCCAGGCGGCGCCGCACCACGCTGCCGGGACCGGCGCAGCAGGACGACGCCCTCGGTCCGGACTCCACGGCCGACGGCGGCGGCCAGAACGCGACCGAATCCGAGCAGGCCGAGCAACCCGAACAACCGGCCGCCCCGCGCAGCCCCGCGCCGAGCATCGCCGACCTGGACGAACTGCTGCACCGCATCCGCGAAGCCGGGCTGACCGTGCACACCCGGGTCCTCGGCACCGTTACGCCGCTGCCGAGCGTCATCGACGTAGCCGCCGCCCGGATCATCCAGGAGTCGCTGACCAACGTCGTCCGGCACGCGCCCGGCGCCGACGCCACCGTCACCGTCCGCTACACCCCCGACTCGGTCGACTTCACCATCGACAACACCCGCCCCACCAGCGCCCCCGTCCGCACGGGAACCACCGGCGGCAACGGGATCATCGGCATGCGGGAGCGGGCCCACGCGCTCGGCGGGGCGCTGACGGCCGGGCCGCGGCCCAGCGGCGGGTTCCGGGTGGCAGCGCGACTGCCGGTGCGGCCGGTGGCGCCGAGCGAGCGGGGGCAACGGGCGGAATCGACCGCGGGGAACGGGACGGCTGAGCAGAAGCCGGCCGGGCGGGCGGCTGATGGTGCAGAGGGGTCGCCGAAGGGCACCGCCCCCGTCCAGCGCGCCGCTTCCGCATCGGATACCGAATCCGTGTCCACACGATCCGGTCGGCCCGGCCGCCTCGGCGCCGAACCATCGACGGACGGCGAAGGCAGTCCGTCGGCGATGGGATCAGCGCGGTCCCCCGCGACCGCTTCGGGTGCGAGCTCCGCCGTGCACCGGGAGGCCGCCCGCACGACGGCACCCTCGGGAGCCAACGGCCGGGTCCACCCCAACGCCTCCGACGGCCACGGAACGGAGCCGCAATGACCATCCGGGTGCTCGTCGCCGACGATCAGGCGCTGGTCCGCGGCGGATTCGTCGCCCTGCTCGACGCACAGGACGGTATCGAGGTAGTCGGTGAGGCCGACAACGGGGAGCAGGCCGTGCGAATGACGCGTGCGCTCACACCCGACGTGGTGCTGATGGATATCCGGATGCCCATCCTCGACGGCCTCGCCGCCACCCGGATGATCGCCGACGATCCCAAACTCTCGGACGTGAAAGTGGTCGTACTGACCACCTTCGAACTGGACGAATACGTTTTCGAGGCCATGCGGTCGGGCGCCACCGGATTCCTGGTCAAACACACCGAGCCCGCCGACCTGGTGCGCGCGGTCCGCGTCGTCGCCGCGGGCGACGCGCTGCTGTCCCCGGGCGTCACCCGCCGGCTCATCGCCGAGTTCTCCGAACACGCCAAACAGCCACCGCCGGCAACGTTTTCCGAGCTCACCGACCGCGAACGTGAAGTGCTCACCCTGGTCGCCGAGGGCCTGACCAACGCCGAAATCGGCGAACGCCTCTTCATGAGCCCCGCCACCGCCCGCACCCACGTCAGCCGCATCCTCACCAAACTCAACGCCCGCGACCGCACCCAATTGGTCGTCCTGGCATACGAATCCGGTTTGGTGCGCCCGGGCTGGCAGTGAGCCGTCCGCCCGAGTCCACGCGAGCCCCGAGCTACCCGGCCTCGCTGCGACCGATCTGCCACGACCCGCGAGCCCGACTACGCGCCCAGGCGTAGCGAAATCAGAAACGCACGGCCGATGTGCCGCGACCACTCCCCGGCGCACGCTCGTGGCATGACTACTTACCTGACCCCCGAAACCGCCACCCTGCTCGCCGACCACTACAACGGCGGCTGGCATCCCTGGCCGTTCTTCTGGATCTTCCCGCTGCTGTTCTGGATCACGATCATCGTGCTCGCGGTGCTGGTCGGCCGCGCCCGGTTCCGCCGCGACACCGGAGTCGGTGCGTTACGAGACGCGTACGCGCGCGGCGAGATCACCGAGGCGCAGTACCGCGAGCGCCTGGCGGTACTACGCGAAACGAAGAGGTGATCGCGGTACGCGCCAACCCGCAGCAACGGTGCTGGCGGCCTTGCCTACCACGCATCCCGCATCGACGCCGGGTCGAGCTCCAGGCGCACCGACCGCAATACCGCTACCGCTTGCCGCAACTCGGCCGCATGCCGAGTATCCGCAAGCGCGCTGCCGTCGCTTCGAAAGGAATCGGGCCGATCTTGATCTGTCATTCGCGCCCTCCAGTGCCGAACGGGCCCGCTCCCATCAGGAAGCGGGCCCGTTCTCGACTCGGGATACTACTCGCCGGCGGCGGCCTCGGTGGTGCCTTCGGCGGCGCCGGTCAGCACGACCTCCGGCTTCTCCTCGGCGGCGGCCTTGGTCAGCTTCGCCTTGGGGGTGAAGGTGAACTTGGCGTCCTCGCCGGAGCCTTCGCCGTCCCAGCCCTCGACGTCGACGGTGACGATCTGGCCGGGGCCGATCTCGCCGAACAGGATCTTCTCCGAGAGCTGATCCTCGATCTCGCGCTGGATGGTGCGGCGCAGCGGCCGGGCACCGAGCACGGGATCGAAACCACGCTTGGCCAGCAGGCTCTTGGCCGAATCGGTGAGCTCCATCGCCATGTCCTTGTTCTTCAACTGGACACCGACGCGGTTGATCATCAGATCCACCATCTCCACGATCTGCTCGGTGGTGAGCTGGTGGAAGACGATGACGTCGTCGATGCGGTTGAGGAACTCGGGCCGGAAGTGCTTCTTCAGCTCGTCGTTGACCTTGAGCTTCATCCGCTCGTAGTTCGAGCCCTCGGCGTTGGACTGCGAGAAGCCGAGGCCGACGGCCTTCGAGATGTCGGAGGTACCCAGGTTCGAGGTGAAGATCAGCACCGTGTTCTTGAAGTCGACGGTGCGGCCCTGGCCGTCGGTGAGACGACCGTCCTCGAGGACCTGCAACAGGGTGTTGTAGATCTCCTGGTGCGCCTTCTCGATCTCGTCGAACAGCACCACCGAGAACGGCTTGCGGCGCACCTTCTCGGTGAGCTGGCCGCCCTCCTCGTAGCCGACGTAGCCCGGAGGGGCACCGAACAGCCGCGAGGCGGTGAAGCGGTCGTGGAACTCGCCCATGTCGATCTGGATGAGCGCGTCGTCGTCGCCGAACAGGAAGTTCGCCAGCGCCTTGGACAGCTCGGTCTTACCGACACCGGACGGGCCGGCGAAGATGAACGAACCGGACGGACGCTTCGGATCCTTCAGGCCGGCACGAGTGCGGCGGATGGCCTTGGAGACGGCCTTGACCGCGTCCTCCTGGCCGATGATCCGCTTGTGCAGCTCGTCCTCCATGCGGAGCAGACGGGTGGTCTCCTCCTCGGTGAGCTTGAAGACGGGGATGCCGGTCCAGTTGGCCAGCACCTCGGCGATCTGCTCGTCGTCGACCTCGGCCACGACGTCCAGATCACCGGAGCGCCACTGCTTCTCGCGCTCGGCCCGCTTGGCGACGAGCTGCTTCTCCTTGTCGCGCAGCCGCGCGGCCTTCTCGAAGTCCTGCGCGTCGATGGCGCTTTCCTTCTCGCGGCGGGCGTCGGCGATCTTGTCGTCGAACTCGCGCAGGTCCGGCGGTGCGGTCATGCGGCGGATGCGCATGCGAGCGCCGGCCTCGTCGATCAGGTCGATCGCCTTGTCCGGCAGGAACCGGTCGTTGATGTAGCGGTCGGCCAGCGTGGCGGCCGCGACCAGGGCACCGTCGGTGATGGAGACCCGGTGGTGCGCCTCGTAGCGGTCGCGCAGACCCTTGAGGATGTTGATGGTGTGCTCGACGGTCGGCTCGCCCACCTGGACCGGCTGGAACCGGCGCTCCAGGGCGGCGTCCTTCTCGATGTACTTGCGGTACTCGTCGAGGGTGGTGGCGCCGATGGTCTGCAGCTCGCCACGGGCCAGCTTCGGCTTCAGGATCGAGGCGGCGTCGATCGCGCCCTCGGCGGCACCCGCGCCGACGAGCGTGTGCAGCTCGTCGATGAACAGGATGATGTCGCCGCGGGTATTGATTTCCTTGAGCACCTTCTTCAGGCGCTCTTCGAAGTCACCGCGGTAGCGGCTGCCCGCGACCAGGGAACCCAGGTCGAGGGTGTAGAGCTGCTTGTCCTTGAGCGTCTCGGGAACCTCGCCGTTGACGATGGCCTGGGCCAGGCCCTCGACCACGGCGGTCTTACCGACACCGGGCTCGCCGATCAGCACCGGGTTGTTCTTGGTGCGGCGGCTGAGCACCTGCATGACCCGCTCGATTTCCTTGGAGCGGCCGATGACCGGGTCGAGCTTGCCCTCGAGCGCGGCCTGGGTCAGGTTGCGGCCGAACTGGTCGAGCACCAGCGAGGTGGACGGGGTGCCGGTCTCACCGCGGGCACCGGATTCGACCGGCTCCTTGCCCTGGTAACCGGACAGCAGCTGGATGACCTGCTGGCGCACCCGGTTGAGATCGGCGCCCAGCTTGACCAGCACCTGCGCCGCCACGCCCTCACCCTCGCGGATGAGGCCGAGCAGGATGTGCTCGGTGCCGATGTAGTTGTGGCCGAGTTGCAGGGCCTCGCGCAGGCTCAGCTCCAGCACCTTCTTGGCGCGCGGGGTGAACGGGATGTGCCCGGACGGGGCCTGCTGGCCCTGGCCGATGATCTCCTCCACCTGGCTGCGCACGCCTTCCAGCGAGATGCCGAGCGACTCCAGCGACTTGGCCGCGACGCCCTCGCCCTCGTGGATCAGCCCCAGCAGGATGTGCTCGGTGCCGATGTAGTTGTGGTTGAGCATCCGGGCCTCTTCTTGGGCCAGGACAACGACGCGCCTCGCGCGGTCGGTGAACCTCTCGAACATCGCTCCCTCACTCTCCTGCTCCGACATTCTGGCAACAGACGCCGCAGTGTGCTGTCGAACAAACCTGGGCGCCAAACCCGACGAACCTAGCCGTCAGCCTGCCATGAAGCCCGGGGGTTGCGGCCCCCGCCTCCACTCTAGTTGGCGGAGGATTCCGCCGCCGCCGGTCCACCCTATTGGCGACCGGTGGCAGCACGGTCATTCACTCATAACGTGGCTGTTCCAGGTTTCGTTTCCGATGCGGTTTTGCCCTGAGCGAACACCGCCGATCCGGGCACGCATCGGCGCTCAGCCGGTGAATGGCGCCACGAAATGGCACGGAACTTCCCGTGGATGGGCAGGGTCGAGGGCGTTGAGCACGTAGGCCGCGGCCCGCGGGCTGCCCGCGATCCCGAGATGTTCGGAGTAATCCTGGGCGCAGCCGTGCTGGACGACGATATTGGTGACGCCGGGACCTGGCGGCACCGCGGAGGTGTAGGGCACCACGATCTCCTCCAGATTGCCCACGATGTTGGTGTAGGTGACGTCCGGGTGGTAGATGCCGTCGGCATTGAGTTCGGCGAGGAAGGGCCCGCCTGCGGGCATCTGCGCGCAGGCCAGGCACGGGATCGAGTTCCAGGCCTCGCCCAGTCCGACCGCCCGCGCGAAGGCGGCGACGTCGGCCATCCCGAAGGCGGTGGTGCCCAGCCAGGGCACCGCGAGCGAGACGAGTTTGTCCACCTTGCCCGCGCCGCCGAGGCGTTTGACGAAGTAGTTGGCGACCAGCCCGCCCTGCGAGTGCGCGACGATATCGACCCGCTCGGCACCGGTGGCGGCGCGCACCCGGTCGACGAAGGCGCCGAATTCGGCGGCGTTGTCCTGGACGGGCATCATGCCGCCGAGCGCCGAGATCGGCCAGGGCAGGTCGTAGGCGCCGTAGGTGAGCGAGTAGACGCAGTAGCCGTCGTTGGCCAGCAGCGCGACGTAGGTGCCCCAGTTGGTCTGCGCACCGCCGCCGGTGCCGTGGGCGAGCACCACCGGGTTGGGGTGGTCGGGGCCGGGCCGGCAGGACCAATCGTTGGAGCCGGGCAGTGACCCGCCGGGGTTGGTCAGTTCGCCCGGGATGCCGGCGAAGAAGTTGTAGACGACCGGATAACGCTCGGCTTGCGCCGCCCCTGCCGAGCTGATCCACAGCGCGGCGAGGACGGCGACGATGACGGCGGTGACGGGTGCTCGGCGCATGACCCCTCCCAAATTTCTGTAACGCGTTCCAGAAGGCTACGTAGCGACCTGCGCCGATGGAGCCGTTACTGACGGGTAGGTTCTGGAACGAGTTCTGTTCAGGCGGGCTGGGCCGCCGCGACACCCGGCTGGACAGGTGCGGCCGCGGCATCCTCGCGCCCCTGTTGCAACCCGGCACTGAACAGCGCGCCCGTCAGCACCACGAATGCCAGCGCGTGCAGCACCGCGCGCACGATATTCCAACGCACCCAAGCGGATTCGAACTGCGCGCGCACCGCCGCCGGATCCGCGATCGCACCCGGATCGCCCGCCGCCATCAACTGATCGTTGAGCGGCACATTCAACCCGACCGTCACCCCGAACGCGATCACGTTGAGCACCAACGCGACTGCGATCCAGACCAGCGTCATCCGCCGATCCGCCCCCAGATGCAGCAGCGCCGCCAGCGCGGTGAACCCGACCGTGCCGAGGAACCCGATCATGAAGGCGGGGTTGATGATCACGACATTGATCTTCTGCATGGTCTCGATCAGCGCCCGGTCGTCCATCCGGGCCAGCGCGGGCATCACCGAGATCGCGTACGCGTAGAAAACCCCCGCGATCAACCCGGTCGCCAGCGTTGCCGCCGCCAGCGCGACGATTCGGCTCACCGACATGATCTGCTCCTCTCGAACGACCGGAGCGGGTGCGCCCCGATTCCGTCTTCGAGTCAACAGGGCGCGGGGCGCGGCGACCATCGCCGAGACGCTCGCGCACATCAGCGAGCGTCTACGGGCGTCTACAGGTCGCGATCGGAGATGAGCCCACTCTGCATGGCCAGTGCGGCCAAGCGGACCCGTTTCTGGTTCTGCGGCAGATCCTCGACGCCGAATTTGGCGAACAGCGCGCGCAGGTGGGTCTTGATGGCGTCGACGCTGAGGAACAATTCCTCGGCGATCTGCTGATTGGAGGCGGGAGTGGCGAAGCCGGCCCCGTGCTTGTAGGGCCTGCACAGCGCGACCAGCACCGCGCGCTGGGTGTCGGTCAGTGAGCGGGCGGTGGGGATGGTGCCGGTGGAGGCGCGGGTGGCGTCGTCGGCCACGGCGCCGAATTCGTGGAACGACACCAGCGAGGTGCCGACCCGGATCCGGTCGCCCGCCATCAGCCTGCGCCTGCCGACCAAGCGTTCGCCGTTGACGAAGGTGCCGTTGCGGGACAGGCCGTCGTCGACGATGGTCCACTGGGCGCCCAGATATTCGACGGCCGCGTGCAGCCGCGAGACCTCGGCGTCCCAGCGCAGGGACAGATCGGCATGAGTGGAACGCCCGATGGTGACGCGCGGGTGGTCGGGATTCAGCATGTACTCGTGCCGATGCCCGTCCGCGTCGGTGTAGCGCAGGATTGATCCGACGAAAGCTGTCACGACGTCATGACCCCAGCTCGACGGGATGACACGACTTGGCTGGATACGGTGCTGCGCACAGATCCATGGTGCCGTGCCTCGGCCACTACAAACAAGGCTGCCGCCGGGGCGTCGCACGATTCGCCCGGCGGCAGCCGCGAATTACGACTAGCTCTTGGCGGCCTTGTTGTAAGCCTCGGTGATGTCGGCCGAGATACGCCCCCTGGCATGCACCTTGTGACCATTCCGGCGAGCCCACTCACGAATTGCCGCGGTTTGTTCGCGGTCCATCGGAACGCGGCTCTTGGTGGTGCTACCGGTGGTGGACGCGGCCTTCACCCGACGCCGGCCACTCACCCGCCGAGCGTTGGCAACCCACTGCTCCATCTCTTCCCGCAGCTTGGCCGCATTTGCCGCCGACAGGTCGATCTCGTACGACACACCATCGATACCGAACTCGATGGTCTCGTCCGCGATGGACTCACCGTCGACATCGTCGATCAAGCTTACGGTGACCTTCTTTGCCATGAGATGAACGTCCTCTCGAAATCGTGCGACCCGCATACTAGGCCGATTGCCCGAGGCAAGAATACCTCTAATTCGAAAAATGCCAAGACGAGCTTCAGACGTGCAATCCGATCGCTCAGCGAGCGGCCGGTCGCACAATTGGGAACAGTATCGTTTCCCGGATTCCCAAACCAGTGAGGGCCATCAACAAGCGGTCGATTCCCATACCGGTTCCGGTGGTCGGCGGCATACCGTGTTCCATCGCGGCGAGGAAGTCCTCGTCGAGCACCATGGCCTCGTCGTCACCGGCGGCGGCCAGCCGAGCCTGGTCGACAAAGCGTTCGCGCTGAATCACCGGATCGACCAACTCCGAATAGCCGGTGGCCAACTCGAACCCGCGCACATACAGGTCCCACTTCTCGGTGACACCGGACTTGTCGCGGTGCTGCCTGGTCAGCGGAGAAGTCTCGACCGGGAAGTCACGCACGAATGTGGGCGCGTACAACTTGTCGCCGTACTGGTGCTCCCATAGTTCCTCGACGAGTTTGCCGTGGCCGTAGCCCTTGCCTTCCGGAATTTCCAAACCGACCCGTTCGGCCAGCGCCAGTAATTCCGGAATCGTTGTTTCCGGCGTGACCTCCACGCCGAGTGAGTCCGACAGCGACGGATACATCTCGACGGTCGCCCACTCACCGCGAAGGTCATATTCGGTGCCGTCGGCGAGGGTCACCACCTGGGTGCCGAAGGCTTCCTCGGCCACTTCTTGGATCAATTCGCGGATCATGCGCGCCGAGTCGTCATAGGTGCCGTAAGCCTGATACGTCTCCAGCATCGCGAACTCCGGCGAATGCGTGGAGTCGGCGCCCTCGTTGCGGAAGTTGCGATTGATCTCGAACACCCGCTCGAGGCCGCCGACCACGCAGCGCTTGAGGAACAACTCCGGCGCAATACGCAGGAACAAGTCCATATCGAGCGCATTGGAATGGGTGACGAACGGCCTGGCCGCGGCGCCGCCGTGCAGGGTCTGCAGCATCGGCGTCTCGACCTCGAGGAATCCGCGCCGTTCCAGCGCGTTGCGCAGCGCGCGCACCACAGCGACCCTGGTGCGGGCCATCTGCCTGGCCTCCGGCCGCACGATCAGGTCCACATAGCGCTGGCGGACCCGCGATTCCTCGTTCATCTCCTTGTGCGCGACCGGCAGCGGGCGCAGCGACTTGGCCGCCATGCTCCACTCGTCGGCCATCACGCTCAATTCGCCGGTTCGTGAGGAGATGACCTCACCGTGCACGAAGACGAAATCGCCGAGGTCCACATCGGACTTCCAGGCCGCCAGCGCGTCGGCCCCGACGCCGTTGAGGCTGATCATGGCCTGCAATTTGGTGCCGTCGCCCTCCTGCAGGGTGGCGAAGCACAACTTGCCGGTATTGCGCATGAAGATGACGCGCCCGGCCACACCGACGATGGTGCCGGTCTGAGTGTCCGGCGCCAGATCCGGATATTCGGCGCGGATCTCGGCCAGCGAATGGGTGCGCGGCACGACCACCGGGTACGCCTGGCCGCCCTCGGCGAGCAGGCGCTCCCGCTTCTCCCGGCGAATCCGCATCTGCTCCGGCACGTCGTCGACGTCGACGGGGCGATTGGCGCGGCCCGCGGGAGCCGAGGCCGCGGAGCTACCGGTGGAAGGGGAGTTGGGGGTGCTCACGTTGAACTACCCTAGCGTGCACCGGAAACCGTTTCGCGTCCCGCCCGGCCCAGCCGACCCGCTGCTCCCGGCCCGGCTGAGGTGGGGATTTCTACAGCGAGGCGAGCGCGGCGACCTCACGGGCGAAATGCGGTGCCCGCGACGCCACGGTGAGCAGTCCGGCCGCCTTCAGCGCCTGGTAGCCGCCGACCAGATCGGTGGCCCGGTGCAGGCCCAATTGCTGCAGTGAGGCGGCGGCCAGGCTGGAGGTGTAGCCCTCCGAGCACAGCACGATCCATTCCACGTCGTGGTCGGTGGCCAGCGCCAGCCGGGCCGAACTGGTGGGGTCCAGGCGCCACTCCAGCACATTGCGTTCGATCACCAGGGCGCCGGGCATGGTGCCCTCACGAATTCGCTGCGCCTGCGGGCGGATGTCGACCAGGATCGCGCCGCGCTCGAGTGCCTCCGGCAATTCGAAGGCGTACAGCCTGCGCAATTGCGAGCGCGCGGCGTCGAGCATCTGGTCGATGGTCTGCGGGCTCATCACATATCACCTTCGGGCTGGTCGGTGAGGACGGTGCGGGTACGGCGCAGACCGCCGTGCCCGGTGAGTTCGTAATAGGACATGGCGGTCAGCGGCGGGGAGTAGGCGTGCACGCTCAAGGTCGGATCCAGCGGACCCACCGTCTCGCCGACAGCGACCGGGATATCGAGGCCGGCGGCGGGCGGCTCGGGCGCGCGCACGACGTCGTGCACCCAGCCGATCGGGAACGAGGCCTGATCACCGGCCACCAGGGTGCGGTGACGCAATTCGGTTCCGTTCCAACGGTATTCCGACAGCGCACCGCTGAGCACGGTGAGCGCGCCGATGGAGCCCGCGTGATCGTGCAGTTCGGTATGGCGGTCCGGGGTCCAGCTGATCAGCCACACGTCGACCTCGTCGTCGGACAGCAGCCGGGTGGCCCAGCGTTCCTCGGTCGGCCAGCGGCCGTCGGCGGGCAGCAGATGGTCGTAGCGGCCGGCCAGGACGTCCTCGGCGCCTTCGTCGGTCAACCGGAGCAGGTCGGCCGGGCGAAGCCGGGTGGGCAGCGCGGGGGCGACCGAACGGGTCGGGACGGGATTGGCGGCGCGGGCGCTCAGCGTGCGGGCGTCACGGGACGACGGAAGGGAAAGAACAGAAGAACGCATGAGCGAATCTCCAGGAGGTATACAACGGTCGAGGACTTTGTGAATGCCTCGAACGGTCGAGGCAGGTCAGCCTCGACAACACTCCTGGGTGCTCACGCGGAAATACACGTCGATGAGTGTAGCAGGCGCATCGGCGCACAGCCGATGACCTGGACCACAGTCGATGCTCACGCCCGGCGGTTGCGCTGATTGCGCTCGTAGACCAGCCGCAGACCGGTCAGCGTCAGCCGGGGTTCGTGATGTTCGATGGTCTCCGATTCCGGCACGATCAGCGGTGCGCCCGCGCCGGTGGCCACCACCGCGACGTCATCGCCGGCGAAGGCGTCCACATCGTCGCGGATCCGGTCGACCAGCCCGTCCACCAGGCCGGCGAAGCCGAACACGGCACCGGACTGGATGCACTCCACGGTGTTCTTACCGACCACCGACCGCGGCCGGGCCAGCTCGACCCGACGCAGCGCGGCACGTTCGATGAGCGCCTCGGTGGAGATCTCCACGCCGGGCGCGAGCACGCCGCCGAGGAACTCGCCCTTGGCCGAGACCAGGTCCACACAGGTCGAGACCCCGAAATCGATGACGATGGCGGCGGTGCCGAATTTGTCGTAGGCGGCCAGACTGTTCACGATCCGGTCCGCGCCGACCTCCTTCGGATTGTCGACCAGCAGCGGAATACCGGTCCGCACACCGGGTTCCACCACCACATGCGGTACGTGATTCCAGTATCGCTCCAGCATCAGGCGCAGCTCACGCAGCACCGGCGGCACCGTGGACAATGCCGCGACCCCGACCACCTCGTCCAGATGGGCGCCGACCAGCCCGCGCACCTGCATGGCGAATTCGTCGGCGGTCAGCAGCGGATTGGTGTGAATACGCCAGTGCCGCGCCAGTTTCGCGTGCGCGCCGCTGCCGGAGAACAGCCCGAGCTCGATGCTGGTGGTGCGGACGTCGATCGTCAGCAGCATGTGCCGATCCCTCTCCTCCCCCGCGCCGGATCAGACGAACGACAGGTCGCGCGGGGTGAGCAGGCCCGAGCCCTCGGGGGCATGCGCCGGATCGGAGCCGAGATCGACGGGGCGGTTGCGGTCGTCGACGAAGACGACCTTCGGCGAGTACTCCTTCAGCTCCTGCTCGTCCATCATCCCGTAGGCGATCAGGATCACCAGATCACCAGGATGCACGAGATGGGCTGCGGCGCCGTTGATCCCGATGACACCCGAGCCGCGCTCACCGGCGATCACATAGGTCTCGAGGCGGGCGCCGTTGTCGATGTCGACGATGCAGACCTGCTCACCTTCGAGCAGATCGGCGGCGTCGAGCAGATCCTGGTCCACCGTCACCGAGCCGACGTAGTGCAGATCGGCGTGGGTCACCGTGGCACGGTGGATCTTCGACTTCATCATGGTGCGCAACATCGTCGTCGCCTTCCTATACCGATACCTGGGCGGGCGGGGTGCTTGGGTTGGGGTGGCCGTCGATCGTTGCGCCGAGGACCACCGGCATGTTGTCGATGAGCCGGGTGGCGCCGACCTTGGCCGCGATGAGCAACCGGGCGTTGCCGGAGGCAGGGGCGACATCGAGGTTCGACGAACGCAGTTCGAGGTAGTCCAGGTCGAGGCCGGGCACGGCGTCGAGGACGGCGCGGGCCGCGGCGAGCACCGATTCCGGACCGGCTCCGGCGGCCCGGGCGCCCGCGACCAGGGCCGCGGACAGGGCCGTCGCGGTTTCGCGCTGCCGCGGATCGAGGTAGCGGTTGCGCGAGGACAGCGCCAGACCGTCGGCCTCGCGCACGGTCGGCACCGCGACGATGGAGACATCGAAGTTCAGATCACGCACCATCTGGCGGATCAGCGTGAGCTGCTGATAGTCCTTCTCACCGAAGAACGCCTCGTTCGGCTTGGCGATCTGCAGCAGCTTGGCCACCACGGTCAGCATGCCCGCGAAATGGGTGGGACGGGTGCCGCCCTCGAGTTCGGCGCCGAGCGGGCCCGGATGCACGGTGGTGCGCGGGCCGTCCGGATACATGTCGGCGACGCTCGGGGCGAAGACGATGTCGACGCCCTCGGCACGCAGCAGTTCCACATCGGCGTCGAGGGTGCGCGGGTACTTGTCCAGATCCTCGCCCGCACCGAATTGCAGCGGATTGACGAAGATGGAGACGATCACGACCGTGTTGGTCCGCTTGGCGCGGCGTACCAGTTCGAGGTGGCCCTCGTGCAGCGCACCCATGGTCGGCACCAGGCCGACGGAACGGCCGACGCCACGCAGCGCCTTCGCCACCGCCGCGACCACCGACGGGTCGTGCAGCACATTGAGTTCGCCGGGCTTGTAAGCGCCGCGCAATTTCGGATCCATCATCGACGCTCCTCCAGCAGTTCGATCAGGGCGGCATCGGAATCGACCCGCTCGGCGGTGCGCAGCGACAGCGCCCGGTAGCCCTCGGCCAGGCGGGGATCCAGCTTGTCGAGCGCCTGAAGGTGCGCGGCGACCGCATCGGCGTCGCCCCTGGCCACCGGGCCGGTCAGCGCGGACTGGCCGCGGCGCAGCGCGTTGTCGAGGGCGGCCGCGGCCAGCGGGGCCAGCAGCCGTTCGGCGAGGCCGCCGGGCGCATCGTCGACCACCGGCTGGCCGAGCAGGCCCGGACCATCCAGCGCGGCACGCAATGCGGCGACCGCGTCGACGATCAGCGTGACCAGGTGATTGCTGCCGTGCGCGAGGGCGGCGTGATAGAGCGTGCGGTGTTCCTCGGCGACCCGCACCGGCTCCCCGCCCATCTCGATCACCAGCGACTGCGCGATGGCGTAACCGATCTCGTCGGCGGCGGTGATACCGAAACACGCATTGGCCAGCCGGGCCAGATCCTCGTCGTGGCCGGTGAAGGTCATGGCCGGATGAATGGCGAGCGGGCGGGCGCCCAGTTCGGACAACGGAGCGAGCACACCAACGCCGTTCGCGCCGGAGGTGTGCGCGACGAGGGTGCCCGGCCGCACCACGCCGGCGGAGGCGAGGCCTCGGACCAGGCCCGCGAGCTCGCTGTCGGGTACGGCGAGGATCAGCAGTTCGCTGCTGGCGGCGACCTCTTCGACCGGCAGAATCCTGGATTCGGGCAGGCGGGTGCGCGCGCGATGCACCGACGCGTCGGAGATCGCGGACACACCGAACACCACATGTCCGGCGCGTTCCAACGCGACGCCGAAGGCCGAACCCACGCGTCCCGCCGAGACGATTCCCACCGTCAGTCGTGCAGGCGCGGGATCGGGTCCCGACGCGGCGTTGCCAGAATTCACGCTTGGCGAGGTCAACAGTGTCCTCTCGGATGTCGTTCCAGTCCCGCTCGGCGGGTACCAGACGTTACGTCACGAGAATATGGGCAAGCCCCGCCATGCGCCATGGCCGGGCCCCGTGATCTACGCCGCAGTCAGCTCGACCGGTTGCTCTGCTCGGATTGCAGATTTGCCATGATCTCGGCCACCGACAGCCGCTTGGACGAGGAGTCGCCGGACTCCGATTCGGCCCGCCTGCGCCGCCGTGAGCTGGCCGAACCGAAGGTCGGGCCGGTTGATGCGGTGCGGGCCGGTGCGGGCGAGCCGGAAGTGCTCGATGCCGAATCGACGGACGTGCCGGACGTAGCGGCAGGAGTTCCGCTTGCGGCCGAAGCCGTGGAATCGGCGGCGTCGGTGGAACTCGCCTCCGTCGCCGTGGAATCGGCGACCGAGGCGGTGGAATCGGCGGCCGGGGACGTGGAAGCGCCATCGGCCTCTGGGTCTGCCGATGCCTGCGACGACGACACCGTGGCCGCATCCGACCACGCCGGAAGCCGCTCCGAGGACCACGCCGAGGCTCCCGGTGCCGGTGGACCGACGATCGGCTGACCGTAGAACTCGCCCGGCGCAGGCGGCCCGACCAGCGGTGACTGCCCGGCGGCGGCCGAGGCGACCCACGGCGCAACTGCGTGCTCGACATCGCTCGGTTCGGCCAGGGTCTCGGTAGGCGCAGGCGGTCCGACCAGCGGAGACCGCCCCGCAGCGGCCGAGGCGACCCAGGGTGCGGTGGCGTCGGAGTCGTCGGGCCCTGGCGGAGTCTCGGAGAATGCGTCGGCCCAGCCGGTCGTCGCGCTGAACGGATCGACAGGCTTGCCGTCGGTACCGGGGCTCTCCGCGGCGCCGTCCTCATCGCGATCGAGAGTGATGATCGAGGTCTCGGCGGTCACCGGATCGTCGAAGGGGCTGGCGAAGACCGGCGGCTGCGGATGGTCGGTGTCGTAGACCGGGGTCACCGAATCGCGGGGCAGCTGCGGTCCGGCCCAGCCGTCGGCATTCGCCGAGTTAACGTTCGCCGAACCGGCCGGTCGGCCGGTGAGTTCTTGGACGCGCACGGCGTCGGCGCGCAGCGCGGGGCGATCCATCGGCAGATCACCGTCGAACAGCCGTTGCAGGCTCTGGCGCAGCACCGTCAGCTCGGCTCGCAGCGCGGCCATCTCGGCGGCGTCGGCGCCCACTTCCTGGCGCACCCGCGCCTCGACGCCGAGCTCGTATTCGCGCCGGGCCGAGATCTCGCGGTCGAGCTGCAGTTCATAGACCTTCTGCAGGTCACGGACCTTCGCCTTGTCGACCGTCGATTCCTTGCGGTACTTGGTCGCCGCGAGGGCGCCGAGCACCGCCGCCCAGAGCGCGGCGACCAAGCCGATCCGAATAAATTGCACGCTATCGCTGAAAATCAGGAAAATACTGGCAACCAGGCCGAGCAGAATCAGTGCACCGATGAACAATTTTCCCGCATAGTCCCGCCGTCGGAGGGAGCTGCTGGTACGGGAGGGTGAAACCATGCCCGCCAGGGTAGCCCGGATGACCGCGGCGGCCCAGGTTCCGGGGTGGTGATTCACCCAACCATGTTAGCTATGTGGTAGCTGGATCGTCGGTAGGATCGTCGGGCGCGCGGCAGCAATATTCGAGCCACAGCGCTGCGGCCACCAGGGCCGCCGCCGCGCCGAGACCGATCAATGCGCCCGGCACATCAGCGTCGGCCGCGCGCAGATCACCGCGCTGCGGGAAGATCCAGATGAGGAAACCCAGCCAGACCCCGGCAGCCAGCGAACCCACCTGCGCCGAGGCCTTGGCGAGCGCGACCGCCCGGGCCGCGGTGATCGGATGCAACTGATGCGGCCCATCACCGATGCGGTGCTCGTTGACCCTGGCACGAATGATGAACCCGAGCGCCACCTCGATCGCGGCCACCGGATACAGCGAGGCACCGGCGAAGCTGGAGATCGGCGGGAAGCTGCCGTAGGCGATGCGGGTGGCCGCCCAGGCCAGTGCCGCGGCGATCAGCAGGTTCGCGGTGAGATCGAGGGGGCGGGTGGGTTTCAGCTGCTGCACTGGCCTGCTCCCCCGCGTGTCAAGGTCAGGTCGGTTCGGTGCACGCCGTCGCGTTCGGCGGCGTCGAGCCCGGCCAGCAGATCGCGTACCCGGTGCATCCTGCCGTCCACCTCGAGTTCGGCGTCCGGCTCCACTTCCAGCCACGGCACCAGCACGAACGCTCGGCGATGGGCCTGCGGATGCGGCAGGGTGAGCTCGGGATCGGCACTGCGGCAGGGCCGCCCATCCTCGGCGCACCACACCACGTCGACATCCAGAGTCCGTGCACCCCACCGTATTTCACGCACGCGATCGGCCGCCCGCTCCAATTCCTGGCCGCGGCGCAACCAATCCATACATCCGAAGGTCGAATCCTCTGCCACCACAACGGCATTGAGGTAGTCGTCTTGTTCGACCCCGCCCCACGGCGCGGTCGAATACACCGGCGACACCGCGACGACCCGTGGGCCGAGCCCGTCGATCACGCTGCGCAGATAGCCGAGCCGATCACCCAGGTTGGAGCCGATGGACAGCACCGCGCGACTCATCCGGCCGCCCTTTCCCGGGTGGTGACCACGCGGACGTCGGCGAAGGCATGCGGGATCGGCGCGGACGGTTTGTGCACCACCGCTTCCACGGAGTCGATGCGCGGATCGGCCGCCATCACCGCGTCGGCGATCTCGGCGACCACGGTCTCGATCAGATCGCGCGGCGGGCCCGCGACGATGCTCACCGCGAGGTCGGCCAGCGCGCCGTAGTCGACGGTGTCGACCAGATCATCGGAGGCCGCGGCGGCGGTGAAATCGACCCAGACCGTCAGGTCCACCACGAACTCCTGGCCGTCGCGCTTCTCGTGGTCGAACACGCCGTGATGGCCGAAGACGCGCAGTCCGCGCAGCTCGATGCGGTCCCGCGCACGCCGCGACGGCGACCGGCCTGCCGGCTCGTTCACCGCACCACTCCCGCCGTGGCCGCCGCGCGCTGCCAGGCATCGGTGACCGCGATGGCGTCGAGGGAGGCGCGCACATCGTGCACCCGCACACCCCAGGCGCCGTGCAGGGCCGCGAGCGCCGAGATGGTCGCTGTCGCGGTCTCGCGGCCGTCGGGCGGGCGCGGGCCCGCCTCGTCGGCGAGCAGCGAACCGAGGAAACGCTTACGGGAGGCGCCGATCAGTACCGGAAATCCATCGGCAACGAACTGTGGCAGCGCACCGAGCAGGGCCCAATTGTGTTCGGCGTTCTTGGCGAAACCGAGGCCCGGATCCAGGATCAGCCGCGCCGGATCGACCCCGGCGGCGACGGCGTGGCGCACCTGGGTGTCCAGTTCGGCGCGCACCTCGGCGACCACATCGTCGTAGTGGTCGGCGGGACCGGTGTGCCGGTAATCGGCGTCGGCCCGCCAATGCATGAGGATCCACGGGACGTCCGCACCCGCGATCACCTTCACCATGTCGGCGTCGGCGCGGCCGCCGGAGACATCGTTGACCACCGAGGCCCCCGCCGCGATGGCCGCCTCGGCGACCCGCGCGCGCATGGTGTCGACGCTGACCGGCACGCCCGCGGCGACGAGCCCGCGGATCACCGGGACCACCCGCCCCGATTCGGTGTCGGCGTCGACCCGGATCGCACCGGGCCTGGTCGACTCACCGCCGACGTCGATGATGTCGGCGCCGGCTTCGAACAGCTCGATGCCGTGCCGCACGGCCAGTTCGGGATCGAGGTAACGGCCACCGTCGGAGAACGAATCGGCGGTCACGTTCACCACGCCCATCACCACACAGGAACGTCCGGCGCGCGGCCGGACCCCTGGCTGCGGTGTGTGGCTCACTTGCGCAGAATCAGATCGAGCGCCTCGGCGCGCGAGGCGGCGTTGGTCTGCAACAGGCCGCGCACCGCCGAGGTGGTGGTGCTCGCGCCCGGTTTGCGGATGCCGCGCATGGCCATGCACAGATGTTCGGCCTCCACCACCACGATCGCCCCGCGCGGATCCAGCTTGCGCATCACGGCGTCGGCGATCTGACTGGTCAGCCGCTCCTGCACCTGGGGACGCTTGGCATAGAGGTCGACCAGCCGGGCCAGCTTGGACAGACCGGTCACCCGGCCGTGCGTGCCGGGGATATAGCCCACATGCGCGACACCGTGGAAGGACACCAGGTGGTGTTCGCAGGTGGAGTACAGCGGGATGTCGCGCACCAGCACCAGCTCCTGGTGCTCCTCGTCGAAGGTGGTGTTGAGCACGGCGTCCGGCTCGAGATAGAGCCCGGCGAACATTTCCCGGTAGGCCCTGGCCACGCGGGCCGGAGTGTCGATGAGGCCCGGCCGGTCCGGGTCCTCGCCGACGGCGATCAGCAGCTCCCGGATCGCGGCTTCGGCGCGCGGCTGATCGAAGGGCTTACCGGTATGCAGCGCGATGAGCTCGGAATCGCTCAGCTCCGGCCCGGGGTCGTCAAGCACCGGCCGAGCGGGCACGGTGGGAGCTTGGCCGTTGCTGTGATCGTTGGCCGACAATCGAGGACACCTCCAAATCTCAGGGTGCGGGCGCAGCGCCCGGCCCCGAGGATCGAGCGTAATCGGCGCTGGTCAACCCCTGCCGTTCGGTCCGTTCCAGTCCCGATTGCCGCCCTCGGTACCGGGATTGTCGGGGTATGCGCCCCGATCGTCGTAACCACCGCGGTCGTCGTAACCGCGTTCGGGCTGGTAGCCGTGCCGCGGCCGGCCCTCGCCGGGCTCGGGCCAGTCGCCGAAACCACGATCGCCGGAGGGCTCCTGCGGCTCCTCACGCGGCGGCCAGCCGGGAGCCGACCAGCCCGCGGGGGCGCCGTAATCGGGACGCGAACCGTGCGTGGGGCCGGGGCGCTGATAGCCGGGGTGCTGCGGCGGCATCGGATAGCCGGCGGGTGGCTGGGCCGGACGGCCGTGCTGCGGTTGCGGCTGGTAACCACCGGCGGGCGGATAGCCGTTGGCCGGCGCGGGCTCGCGGGCCGCGGTCGCCGCGGCGGGCAGCGACGGCGCCACCGGCTCCGGCGGCCACGGCTCGCCGCGCTCGGCGGCCAGCTCGCCGGGGGTCTTGACCGGCGGCTTGTCCGAGGGCACCCGGTCGCCGAAGTCGTTGAACGCGGTGATCCGTGGCCGCTTCTCGACCGCGGCGAGGATCTGCTCGAGATCCTTGCGGTGCAGGGTCTCGCGTTCGAGCAGCGCGGTGGCCAGATCGTCGAGGACGTCGCGGTAGTCGTTGAGGATCGACCACGCCTCGGTGTGCGCGGCCTCGATCAGGTTGCGCACCTCCTCGTCGATGGCGCCCGCGACCTCGTGCGAGTAATCGGAGGCCTGGCCCATCGAGCGGCCGAGGAACGGATCGCCTGCCTCCTGGCCGTAGCGCACCGCACCCAGGCGCGCGCTCATGCCGTATTCGGTGACCATCGCGCGGGCGATCTTGGTGGCCTGATCGATATCGGAGGACGCGCCCGTGGTCGGCTCGTGGAACACCAGCTCCTCGGCCGCGCGCCCGCCCATCGCCATCACCAGGCGGGCGATCATCTCCGAGCGGGTCATCAGGCCCTTGTCGTCCTCGGGCACCGTCATCGCGTGACCGCCGGTGCGGCCGCGGGCCAGGATGGTGACCTTGTAGACCGGCTCGATATCGGGCATCGCCCAGGCCGCGAGGGTGTGGCCACCCTCGTGGTAGGCGGTGATCTTCTTCTCGTGCTCGCTGATGATGCGGCTCTTGCGGCGCGGACCGCCGATCACCCGGTCGACCGATTCCTCGAGCGATTCACCGGTGATCATCGAACCGTTCTCGCGCGCGGTGAGCAGCGCGGCCTCGTTGATGACGTTGGCCAGATCGGCGCCGGACATGCCGACGGTGCGCTTGGCCAGCCCGTCCAGGTCGGCGTCCGGGGAGATCGGCTTGCCCTGCGAGTGCACCCGCAGGATGGCGCGACGGCCCGCCAGGTCGGGGTTGCCGACCGGGATCTGGCGGTCGAAGCGGCCCGGACGCAGCAGCGCCGGGTCGAGGATGTCGGGCCGGTTGGTGGCCGCGATCAGGATGATGCCGGTGCGGTCGCCGAAGCCGTCCATCTCGACCAGCAGCTGGTTGAGGGTCTGCTCGCGCTCGTCGTGACCACCGCCGAGGCCGGCGCCACGCTGACGGCCGACCGCGTCGATCTCGTCGACGAAGATGATGCAGGGGCTGTTCTGCTTGGCCTGCTCGAACAGGTCGCGCACCCGGGAGGCGCCGACACCGACGAACATCTCGACGAAGTCGGAACCGGAGATGGTGAAGAACGGCACGCCCGCCTCGCCGGCGACCGCGCGCGCCAGCAGCGTCTTACCGGTGCCGGGCGGGCCGTAGAGCAGCACGCCCTTGGGGATCTTCGCGCCGAGCGCCTGGTAGCGCACCGGGTTCTGCAGGAAGTCCTTGATCTCGTAGAGCTCTTCGACGGCCTCGTCGGCGCCGGCCACATCGGCGAAGGTGGTCTTCGGCATGTCCTTGGACAGCTGTTTGGCCTTCGATTTGCCGAAGCCCATCATGCCGCCGCGACCACCGCCCTGCATCCGCGACATCACGAAGATGAACAGGCCGAGCAGGATGATCATGGGCAGCACGAACAGCAGGATCTGGGTGAGCCAGCTGTCCTGTTTGACCACCGTGTTGTACGGGGCGCCGGACTTCTGCACCGCGTCGAAGATCTGCGCGGCGGTCTGGCTGCCGCCCGGGTACTTGGCGATGATCTTGGTCTCGCCGCCGGTGGCCTCGTTGCCGTTGTTCAGCTCGATCCGCAGCTGCTGCTCGCGATCGTCGATCTGAACGTTCTTGACGTTGCCCTGTTCCTGGAGCTGGCTCAACGCCACCGAGGTGTCGACGTTCTTCCAGCCGCGCGTGTCGTTGCCGAAATAGCTGAACAGATAGATCACGAGCAGAATGCCCGAGACTATCGCCAGGGTGCGAAACACAGTCTTGCGGTTCATAGAGCGTCGGCCGGGCGGCCAGTCCTTTCCGGTGTCTCCGGTTTTTGCCTAGCGATGCGAACGGATGCGGACATGCCACGTTACCGCGTACGGTCTATCCGATACATCGCGCAGTTCGGCCGGTGATGGGAGTTCAACAGGTAAACGGCCGGGCAACGCCCGTGGTTCCCGATCTCTCCGGCCTGGTTTGTGCCGAGTGGTCACAATCATGGCATGTTCGGCCTATCGTGAGCGACGGCAC
Organism: Nocardia cyriacigeorgica; assembly: GCF_005863245.1. Classification (GTDB taxonomy): domain Bacteria; phylum Actinomycetota; class Actinomycetes; order Mycobacteriales; family Mycobacteriaceae; genus Nocardia; species Nocardia cyriacigeorgica_C. The sequence continues at coordinate 89,659 of NZ_VBUT01000004.1, forward strand.
AGTGCGGTGCCCCGCCGAGAGCACCCCAACCACATTGAGCGCAGGGGGTATGGACATAGTCGAGCTACGGACACCCACAGCGATAGTGCGCCACGGCCGGGGGCGGCTGATCGTCCTACGACCCGGCGGTGACGGCGAGAAGATCGACGGCGAGCGCGTGCTCGACGTCCCCGTGACCGACCTGCTGAAGGTCCGCCTGAACCGGCGCGCCGACGACGCGGTCGTCATCGAGATCTACCTCCGATATCCCACCCCCGTCCTCACCGGCGTGCCCGCGGACCGCACCCCGCTACCGGTGCTGATCGCCGAGCACGATGTGCCGGCCGCGGTCGAGATCGTCGACCGGATCAACGATCAGATCCTGGATTTCCAGCGCGTCGACGTCGCGGCCCCGGATCTGACCCCGCCGGCTCCCGAATGGAATTCCGGCGGGCCCGTCCGCGCCGATGTGGAGCGCGCGGTCCGCCGGATGGCGCCGCGGAAGGAAGCGAAATCCGCGATCAACGCCCTGCACCGGCTGGCCTCGGCCGATGAATACGTGCTGGAGACCGCGCTGGCCGTCGCCCATCCGCCGGCCGGACATGGTCAGGGGCTGCTGGCCGCCACCACCCAGCGACTGCTGTTCATCTCCATCGGCAACGGCGAGCGGTATGCCCACGAACTGGCCGTCGCCGCCATCATGTGGGCCCGCAGCACCGACGGCACCGCGACCGCGCCGGGCGAGATCGGCACATTGCGCACCGACACCGGCATCGACGTGCACGACGGCAATCAGACGCTGCACTTCACCGGGCTCGACCGGGCCGACACCCAGCGCGTCACCTGCGCGGTGAACTTCGCGATCCGGCTGGAATCGGCCGACGGCGTGGCCGGGCCCGCCGATCCCGGCACCGCGCAGCTGTACGCGGAGTGGGAGCTGCTGGTGGAGCGGCATTCGCTCGGCATGGTCGACGACACGCAATTCCAGCGGTACGGGCGCGGCATCCTGCGGTCGCTGCCCGGGGTGTAGCCCGAGTGTGGCTCGCGGGCCCGGCCGCGGCCGGGCCCGCGGTCGCGTTCAGTTCAGGCCGATGCGCCGCCACGGGCTCGTCGGACGGGTCCACAGCCGCAGCAGTTCCATCCTGCGGTCCACGCCACCGTCCTTGAGCACGGCCAGATCCTCGGTGGCCTGCCAGTAGGTCCAGCCGGTCAGATACGCATCGCCGAATTGCCGCCAATTGCGGTACCGGCGCCGCGCCAGCGGCAGCGCACGGGCCAGATAACTCCACGCGATATCGGCGTCGAGATAGCCGGCGGTGAACGCCATCCGCGCGACCGCGACCACCCGCGCCAGATCCCAGGCGTAGATATCGCCGGGCAGCGGCCGCGACAGATGTTCGGTGAAACCGATCTTGATGGCCTGGGACCAGATGTCGTAATCGCGGACCAGCGTTTCCGGATTGTCCATCCCCCGAAACGATCCGACCTGACGCAGAAAGGCGCGGTGCCGGTCGGCGCGCTCACCGAAACGATCGCGTTCGCTGGCATTGATGGAGGCCATCACCAACGGATGCACCAGCGCGTACAGCGGCGCGTGCATGCCGTCGAGCAACTGTTCCATCGACGCGCGCGCCTCGGTGCCGTCGGTGATGCCCCAGGCGCCGGTCAGGGTGTCGATGGCGAGTTCGCGGCGGTCGCCGAGCGGATGTTCGCGTTCGGGGCCGAGTAGCAGTTCGTCGTGGAAGGCATCCCAGCGGGCGGAATAGAACGCACCGAGAGCCAGCGCGCGCAATTGATCGTCGGTGATCTGCGCACCGGACCAGTGGTCGTCCTCGCGCTGATCGAGCTCCTCGTACGGGAAGGTTGTCAACGTGGGTAGACCGCGGGCAGGCATAAGGGCGAGTTTAGGTGCCCGGGCCCCGTCGGTGGCCGGTTCGCCGACCGCGTTCGCAGGTTTTTCACATCTTCGTTTTCTTGGCCTGCCGAGGGCGGTGCCGGAGGGCTAATGTGCATTCATGTGTAGAAACATCACCGTCTTGCGTGGCCTGGAGCCTGCCGCTACCGAGCAGGAAATCTATGCCGCCGCATTGCAATACGTGCGCAAGGTCGGTGGCCTGACCGGCCTGAGCTCCACCACCAAACCGGCGGTCGACAAGGCCGTCGCCGCGATCGCCGCCGCGACCACCGAACTACTCGCCGAGCTGCCCGACCGCCGGGTGCCGCCGAGCACCGAACCGCCGCTGCGCCGCATCGCCGCGCGCGAAGCCCAGGCATAGCGGTTCACGCGTTGTCGCCGGGCAGCACACCGGGCCCGTAGGCGGCGACGCAGGCGAGGGCGGTCTGCAACGGCAGCGCGCGCTCGTCGATGCGATGGCCGAGCAGTTCCTCGATCCGCTGGATCCGGTAGCGGACGGTGTTCTTGTGTACGCCGAGCAGTTTCGCCGCCGCCTCCGGGCTGTGCTGGCAGCGCAGGTAGGCGCGCAGCGTCTCGCGTAGCCGGGCCGAGCCGGCGTCGCGGCGGGCCAGCGCCCGCAGCTCGCGTGCGATCAGCGCGCGCATGGCCGCCTCGTCGACGCCGGCCAGATACGCGATCTCCACCTCGCGGTAGGCCGTGATCCGCGGCCCGTCGGCCGGGCCGCGTTCGGCGACGTGGCGGGCCGCCATCGCCTCTTCGTGGCTGCGCCGGAATCCCGCCACCCGCTCGCCGGGCACGCCGAGCGCCACCCGCACCGGCGCCTCGACGAGGTGGGCGAGCGCGTCCGCCTCCGGCAGCTGTCCGTGCGCGCCATCCAGCCCGATCCAGGCCCACATGCCGCTGGCGCCGGAGGCGACGGTGAGCACCCGGTTGCTGCCGAGTTCGGCGGCCAGCCGGGCGCAGACGCGGTCGAGCACCCCGCTCATCTCACCTTCGACGCCGGCCTCGGCGGGCTCGTCGGCCCACAGCACCACGGCCAGATGGTGCTGGTTGAGCCGGTAGCCGAGCCGGGTCGAGGACTGCTCCAGGTCGACGTCGTCGCCGGCGAGCACGGCCCGCACGGTTTCGGTGCGGCGGTTGAGCGCGGCGCGCAGCACGCGTTCGCGCTCCTCCAGATACGTTTCGGTCAGCGTCTCCACCGATGCGCCGACCCACTGGGTGGCCCGTTCGAACATCCGCATCATGACCACGCGTTCGATCGGATAGGGCGTGCGGCGCTGGTCGAGGGCGTCGGTGAAATAGTCGAGCACCGCCGCCAGTCCGGCGTGATAGGTGCGCAGCAGCATTTTGAGTTCGAAGCCGCGGCGGGCGAGGGTTCTGGCGAAGGCGTGCGCCTCTTCGGGCAGCACCGGGTCGATCGTGTCGCTGGTGAGGCCGCTGAGCACCACCCGGGCGTGGGCGCGGGTGCTGGCACCGAGATCGCGGCGGATATCGCGGTCGGCGAGTTCGGGTACGCGGGCGACGATGGCGCTGTCGAGCCGCTCGACCACCTGATCCAGGGTTTCGCTGCGCATCGTCTCGTAGACGAATTCGGCCAGCCAGTAGCGGACCTGCTCATTGGCCGGAGCCGAACCGCTGGCGACGGCGGGCCGATCGCGCGAGGCCGGCCGGGGAACCGGGTTCGTCATCAGCTACCTCACGATCTCCCGAATTGTATCGAGAGCACAAAGCATCCCGCGTCGGTTGACAGACAAAGCCAAGAATGTCTGCCTCGATTGTGCCACGATCATAGTTCGTGAGCTGCTTCACAGCAGCCGAGCACAACCGAGCCACGACGTAGTGGGAGAGACCGTGACCGACACCGAATCCGCCCGACCGACGAAACGAACGACGACGCGCAAGAAAGCGGCCGATCCCGCGGTGATCGAGGTGCGCAATCCGGCCACCGGCGAGGTCGTCGGCACCGTGCCCGAGGTCTCGGCCGACGATGTCGCCGCCAAGGTCCGTGAGCTGCGCCTGTACCAGCCGGAGTGGGAGGCCATCGGCCCCGAAGGCCGCAAGGAATGGTTGCTGAAACTCCAGGACTGGCTCATCGACAACACCGAGCAGCTGGCCGACGTGCTGCAATCGGAGACCGGCAAGCCGCGGGTGGACGCGCTCATCGACCCGGCCTTCTCGGTCGACCTGACCGGCTATTACGCCCGGCGCGCGCCGAAATTCCTCGCCGATGAGAATCCGTCGCCGCACAGCCCGCTGGCCCGGACGAAGAAGCTGACGGTCGCGTTCAAGCCGTATCCGGTGGTCGGCGTGATCACGCCGTGGAACTTCCCGCTGGCCATGCCGGTGGTCGACGTCATCCCGGCGCTGGCCGCGGGCGCCGCGGTGATCCTCAAGCCCTCCGAGGTGACGCCGCTGTCGGCGGTCGAACTGGCCCGCGGCTGGGCCGAGATCGGCGCGCCGCCGGTCCTCGCCGTGGTGACCGGCGCCGGTGCGACGGGTGCGGCGGTGGTGGACAACTCCGATTACATCCAGTTCACCGGTTCCACCGCCACCGGCCGCAAGATCGCCGCGGCCTGCGTCGAGCGGATGATCCCCTACAGCCTCGAACTCGGCGGAAAGGATCCGGCGATCGTGCTGGCCGACGCCGATATCGATCGGGCCGCGCACGGCATCGCCTTCGGCGGCATGTTCAACGCGGGCCAGGTCTGCATCTCGGTGGAGCGGGTCTACGTCGAGGCGCCGGTCTACGACGAGTTCGTCGCCAAGCTCACCGCCAATGTCGCCGCGCTGCGGCAGGGCATCGACGGCCGCACGCCGAATCACGATGTGGGCGCGCTGGCCAACGAGAACCAGGTGAACATCGTGCAGCGGCACGTGGACGAGGCCGTGGCGGCCGGGGCGAAGGTGACCACCGGCGGCAAGCGCACCGGTGTCGGCACCTTCTTCGAGCCGACGGTGCTGGTCGACGTCGATCACTCCATGTCGTGTGTCGCCGAGGAGACTTTCGGCCCGACCCTTCCGGTGATGAAGGTGGCCGACGAAGCCGAGGCGATCCGGCTGGCCAACGACTCCATCTACGGCCTGTCGGCCTCGGTGTGGACCGGCGACAAGGACCGCGGCGAGCGGGTGGCGCGGCAGCTGTCGGCGGGCGCGGTGAACATCAACGACGTCTTCTCCAACATGTTCAGCTTCGCGCTGCCGATGGGCGGCTGGGACAAGTCCGGCGTCGGCGCGCGCTGGGGCGGACCCAACGGCGTGCGCAAATACTGCCGGGCACAGGCGATCACCAAGCCGATCCTGCCCACGCAGGAAAAGGAACTGATCTGGTTCCCCTATCAGGTACCCAAGATCCTGTTCGCGCTCGGCGCGATGCGGGCGGCGGGTGCGCGCGGTCTGCGCCGGCTCGATGTGCCCGCGCTGCTGCGACTCAAGGGCGATTCGAAGGGTGCGAAGTAAATGGCAGACGCGATGAAGATTCGCGGCAAGGTCGTCGTCATCACCGGTGGTGCGCGCGGTATCGGGCTGGCCACCGCGACGGCGTTGCAGGCGCTCGGGGCCAAGATCGCCATCGGCGATATCGATGAGGTGACGGTCAAGGAGTCGGGCAGCAGCCGCGATTTCGAGGTGTACGGCCGGTTGGACGTCACCGATCCGGCCTCGTTCGAGGCGTTCCTCGACGAGGTGGAGCGCACCCTCGGCCCGATCGATGTGCTGATCAACAACGCGGGCATCATGCCGACCGGCAAGTTCGTCGAGGAGCCGGATCAGGTGACCCGCCGCATCCTCGACATCAATGTCTACGGCGTGATCCTCGGGTCGAAGCTGGCGCTGGCGCGGATGCTGCCGCGGCGCAGCGGGCACGTCATCAATATCGCCTCACTGGCCGGTGAGACCCATATCCCGGGTCTGGCCACCTACAACGCCAGCAAACACGCGGTGCTCGGGTTCACCGACACGCTGCGCGAGGAGTACCGGGGCTCGGGCGTCAGCTTCTCCTCGGTGCTGCCGACGTTGACCAAGACCGAACTCGGTTCCGGGGTCAGCACGCCGAAGATTCTGCGTCCGGCCGAGCCGGAGGAGATCGCCGACGCCATCGCGGAGCTGATCGCGGCGCCCAAGTCGAAGGTGCGGGTGACGACGGTGGCCGGTGCGATCGCCCAGGTGGTCAATTTGCTGCCGGAGTCGTGGGGCGATGGGCTGGCGCGCGCGCTCGGTTCCAACAAGGCCTTCCTCGATGACGTCGATTCGGCGCAGCGCAAGGCCTACGAGGAGCGCGCACGCAACGTCTGAGCCCGCATGGTCTCGGCCGGACTGTGGCGCGCGCTACGGCGCCGTGAACGTCTTCATGACGGACGCGGCGCCGTTTCGCTTTCCCACCTCTGGGCGGATTCAGACGCTCGGCAAACCTGATTGTGAGCAACATCACTGGCCGTTCAACGAGCACTCAGCGGTCCGCGCGGCCGCCGGACGCGCGGGCCGGATCAGGAACACTCCCGTACATCGATCCGCCCTGACCTCGGCAGCATCCGCCCTGGTCACCCACCCCTCTGTGCACTACCCCGGGAGCCGGAGCCATGCATCACGAAGACTCGTCGAATCCGATAGTGCGCAACACCATGACAGGCCATATGCTGTGACTAACAAACCTGTTGACCGTTTTGGACCAAGATTCCGAACTTTCCGGTTTGATTAGGCTGGAAATCCGGCACCAATTCTGATAGCAATAGGCTATGGACCCGCATTTGCGCGACCTGCGGTATTTCGTCGCTGTCGCTGAGGAACTGCATTTCACCAACGCCGCACAGCGGCTGCACATCGCACAACCCACCCTCTCGCGCCAGATCCGGCAGCTGGAACGCCAGCTCGATGTGGTCCTGTTCGATCGCAATCAGCGCAGTGTGGCACTCACCGTCGCGGGCAAGGAACTGCTCGACGGCGCCCGCAAGATCCTGGAGCTGTGGGAAGTCACCAACTCCTCCCTGCAAGAGGCCGGTGAGGTGCTGCGCGTCGGCATCCAATCCACCCTCGGCCGCGGACTGCTCAACGACCTGGAAAGCGCGAGCGGCCACCGGCTCGCCCTGCACGCCGCCTCCTGGACCGACCCGTCCAGCGGCCTGGCAGGCCGGCAGGCCGATCTCGCGCTGGTCTGGCTGCCCCTCCCCGATCCGAACCGGTACCGCTGGGAGGTGCTGCGCACCGAGGACCGCTGGGTGCTGCTGCCGGAGAACCACCGGCTGGCCGATCAGGAAACCATCGACTTCGCCGACCTGATGGACGAGCCGTTCGTGGCGCTGCCGCCCGAGGCGGGCGCGGTCCGCGACTTCTGGCTCGGCAACGACGGTCGCGGCGGGCGTCAGCCCAAGATCGGCGCCGAGGCCGCCACCCCGGAAGACAAACTGGAAGCGGTCAGCCTCGGCCTCGGCGTGTGCCTGCTCGCCGAGAACAACGTGCCGATGTACCGCTGGCCCGGCCTGACCGCCCGCCGCGTCACCGGGCTCGCTCCGTGCGAGCTGGCGGTGGCCTGGCGTGCCGACGACAACCGGCCGACCATCCTGGAATTCGCCGGCCGGGCCGCGCAGGGCGGGTTCGCCGGCAAACCCGCCCTGGCGGTCTGAACCACCGGGACTTTCCGAGCTAGTCCTGCCCGGACGGCCGATCCGCGGTCGTCCGGGGCCATGGGTGCTGCTGCTCCAACTGGGCCGCCAGCCGCAGCAACGTCGACTCGCTACCCGGCGGGCCCGCCAGCTGCGCCGCCACCGGCGTACCGGACTCCGGGTGCAGCCCCATCGGCACCGTCATCGCCGGCCACCCCACCAGATTCCACATCGGGGTGAACGGTGAATAGCGCGGGCTGTTGATGAAGTTGGTCAGCCAGCCCTTCGCGTGCCAGGCCTTCGCCTGCGGCGGCGGCAGGGCCAGCGCCGGGGTGATCACCACGTCGTAGTTTTCGAAGAACTCGACCAACCGCGCCTCCACGCGTTCGACCTGCGCGGGCCGCACCAGATTCAGCCGGACGATCAGGCGTCCCAGCGCCAGATGACGACGGGTGCGTTTCTGCAACAGCTCCGGATGCGGCAGCTCGTCGGCCTCCGGGATCGCCAGCATCGGCCAGCGCAGCATCACCGCGGTCACCGCGTCGCCATACGGCAGTTTCACCGAGTCGACCGCGTGTCCTGCCGCGGCCGCCGCCGATCCGGCCGTGCGCGCCGCCGCGGTCCAATGCCGGTCCACTTTGATCAGCGGACTCGGCGCGTTGACCGCGAGCGCGACACGCAACGGCCCCGCAGCGTCGACGTCGGCCAATTCCGGCCGGCCTGCCATCACCGAGAGGGTGAGCGCCGCGTCGGCGACAGTCGTTGCCAGCACACCGTTTTCGGTCATCCCGGCCCATGAGTCCGGGCCGACCTCGGCGGGAACCACCCCGCGCCCCGGCTTGATCCCGACGACGCCGCAGCAGGCCGCCGGAATGCGTACCGAACCCAGACCGTCGTTGCCGTGCGCGACCGGAACCAGCCCGGACGCCACCGCCGCCGCGGCCCCACCCGAGGACCCGCCGCAGGTGCGCTCGGGATTCCACGGGTTGCGGGTGATGCCGTCGGGGCCGTCGGTCATGCCCCACAGGCTCAGTTCGGGCACCGTGGTCAGCCCGACGACCACCGCGCCTGCCTCCCGCAGCCGGGCGACCACCGGGTGGTCGGCGGCCGCCGGAGCCGGATCGGTGGCGAGCGATCCGTCCAGCACGGTTTCGCCCGTCACCGCGACATTGTGTTTGATCGCCACCGGCACACCGGCCAGCGGCAGTGCGTCCAGATCACGCTGTTCCAGTTCGGCCGCCTCCGCGCGCGCCTGCTCCGCGCGCACCACGTCGAAGGCATAGACCGCGGCATTGCCCTCGTCGATCCGGGCCAGTGCGGCGTCCACCTCCGCCGTCGGCGTCGTCGTCGCCTCGCGCACCCGGGCCGCGGTCGTGACGACCGGACCGGGTGGAGTGATCGTGTCATTGCCCGCATGCGAATTCGCGGGCTCTAGTGCCCCCATCGGTGCCCTCCTGCCGTGGCCTGCCCGTCGTCGGGCTCGGCCGCGTTCATCCAGCTCGTAGCCCGACGCAACGTTGCCGAAACCGGGTGAGACACCGTGCCGGTGGACGTATCATTGCCGATTACCGGTCGCCGTCGATGGCGTCGGGTGTGGCGGAGTTTATCGGCAACCCCGTCGGCCGACCAGTGCACGTTTTACGGCATCCACCCAGCAACCCTTTGGGGATCATGAGCGCCGAACCGGAGACCACCCCCGATCCACCTCCCGCAACGAATTCCGTTGCGGGAGCGGCCTCGCCGGATTTCGACGGCGAGGCGACCACCCAGGCCGAGCAGCCCACCCGCACCACGGCCGCGCCCTTCGACATGGCCACCCAGCTCGACACCGGGCCTGGCAGTGGTCCCGGCACCGGTCCCGGCACCGACGAGGCGCTGGACCGGATCGAGGTGGGCACGAGCATCGGCGATTTCGATCTGCTCACCGGGCTCGGCAGCGGCGCCTTCGCCCGCGTCTTCCTGGCCAGGCAGCGTTCGCTGCAACGGCTGGTCGCGGTCAAAGTGTCCGCCGACCACGGCACCGAACCGCAGACGCTGGCCCAGCTCGACCACGACTACATCGTGCGGGTTTTCGACCAGCAACTACTCGAATCCGGCCGGGCCCGCGGCTCGCGGCGGCTGCGGTTTCTCTACATGCAGTTCCTACCCGGCGGGACGCTGCTCGGGGCGCTGCGCTGGGTGCGCGCCACCCCGCCCGACGAACGCAACGGCAGGCTGCTGCTGGACGCGGTCGACACCGCGATGGAGGAAAAGGGCGAGATCCGGCCCACCGATTCCAGCGTGCGCGCCGAGATCGCCACGCTCAGCTGGCCGGAAACGGTGGCCTGGCTCGGCAGGCGGCTGGCCGAGGCGCTCGATTACGCCGCCTCGCACGGGGTGCTGCATCGCGACGTCAAACCGGCCAATGTCCTGCTCACCGCCGAGGGCGTGCCCAAACTCGCCGATTTCAACATCAGCTTCAGCCGCAATGTGGAAGGCACGAGTCCGGTCTCGTACTTCGGCGGGTCACTGACCTACATGTCGCCCGAACAGCTCGAGGCCTGCCATCCCGGCCGCGAACGCAGCGCCGGCGACCTCGACACCCGCGCCGACATCTACTCCCTCGGCGTGCTGCTGTGGGAGCTGCTGACCGGCGCGAAACCGTTCGACGACACCACCGCGGGCGCGGGCGATCAAGGCGACGACACCACCCTGGAAGCCATGCTGGAGCGGCGCAGCACCGGCGTCGACGAGGCCGCCCTGGAACGGCTGCCACCCGATTGCCCCGCCGCGCTGCGCCGAGTGCTGCTCACCTGCCTGGAGCCGGACCGGGACCGGCGCTGGCCCAATGGCGCGATGCTGGCCAGGCAGTTCGACACCTGCCTGGATCCGCGCGCCCGCGAACTCGTCGACCCGGCCCCGGACAGCTGGCGGCTGCGGCTGCGGCCGTGGATGGTTCCGGTGCTGCTGTTCGCGCTCGGGGTACCCAACGCGCTGGCCTCGCTGTACAACATCGAGCACAATCACCAGCTGATCGTCAGCAGGCTCTCCGAAGAAGCGCAGCGCAATTTCGTCATCATCACCGGCATCGTCAACTCGATCCTGTTCCCGACGGGTATCGCGGTCGTGCTGTATCTGGCCCGCTACGTCCTGCGGGTGACGCGCGGGCTGCGCAAGGGCAAGCGCTTCGACCCCGACACCCTGCGCCGGGCCAGACGCGACACGCTACGGCTGGGCGATCAGGCCGTCGCCGTCGCGTTCACGCTGTGGGTGGTCGCCGGGTTCGCCTTCCCCATCGCGCTGCGGCTGACCACCGACGACCTACCCGCGCGCGGGGTGTGGCATTTCCTCGCCTCGCAGGCGGTGTGCGGCGCCATCGCGGTCGCCTACCCGTTCTTCCTCGCCACGTTCTACCTGGTGCGCTGCGTCTACCCGATCTTCCTCCGGCACGGTGACGTCAGTTCCGAGGACGCGGGCTGGCTACGCAGCCTGGACAAACGCTGCAACGGCTATCTCGCGGTGGCCGCGTCGGTGCCGTTGCTGGCGGTGGCCGGGGTGACGTTCCTGCCGCCCACCGACATCGCGGAGGTGATCGTCGCGGTCCGGGTGCTGTGCGTGGGCGGCATCATCGCCTTCGTCGGCACCTACGTGGTGTTCCGCGCGCTCGAAGCCGATCTGCGCGCCTTGGAGCGGGTGGTGTCACCGGGCGATCCGGTGACCAAACGCTTGGCAGCCGCCTAGCTCAGGCTTCGCCGCCGTAGACCTTCGGGTGCAGGGTGCCGATGTAGGGCAGGTCGCGGTAGCGCTCGGCGTAGTCGAGGCCGTAGCCGACGACGAATTCGTTCGGGATATCGAAGCCGACGTGCGCGACCTCGACCTGGGTGCGCAGGGCGTCGGGCTTGCGCAGCAGGGTGACCACCTCGAGCGAGGCGGGGTTGCGGGTGGACAGGTTTCGCATCAGCCACGACAGGGTGAGACCGGAGTCGATGATGTCCTCGACGATCAGCACATTGCGCCCGGCGATGTCCTTGTCCAGGTCCTTCATGATGCGCACGACGCCGGAGGACGAGGTGGACGAGCCGTAGGAGGACACGGCCATGAATTCCAGCTGGGTGGGGATCGGCAGCGCCTTGGCCAGATCGGTCATGAAGAAGATCGCGCCCTTGAGCACGCCGATCAGCAGCAGATCACCCTCGGGGGCGTCGGGCGGATAGCGCTTGGCGATCAGTTCGGCCAGTTCCCTGGTCTTGTCGGCGATCTGTTCCTCGGTGATCAGCACCGACGCGATGTCGTCCCCGTACACGTCCGCTGGTTCCCTTCCCTGCGTTGATCCGCGGTGCTCTCGCGGGCCTTCCGTGGTCACGCCGCGCTGTCGCCTCGGGGCCCGTCACTCGCGCTCGCCCGGGCGAACCCGATCGGTATGCGCGAGTGTCAGCCTGCCACGTTCACGCCCAGCAACCAACCTCGTCCCCGGTTCGCCGCCGCCGACCGCGACCGCGCCTTGGCCACGCCAGGCGGTAACCAATTGGTCGACGGCGTGTAAATGTTTGCCGGTCAGGGCTTTCGCGCCGCCGTCGAGTAGCCAGAACCGGATGGCCCGGCGGCGCAGGGCGGCGGGGGCAGTGGCGAGCGTCTCGCAGGACAGGGTCACGTCATGAGTGCCGGCCGGTTGCTCCCCCGCGTGGCTCGCCACCCGCAGCAGGTCGCGGGCCAGCTCGTCGAGCACCGCGTTGTCTTCTCGTAGTTGCGCGGCCGTGCGACCGAGCGCCTCGGCCACGCCACCACCGAGGACGTCCTCGAGCAGCGGCAGAACCTCGGTGCGCAGCCGGACCCTGGTGAACTCCGGCGAATCGTTGTGCGGGTCCTCGTGCGGGGTGAGGCCGAGGTCGGCGCACGCCTGCCGGGTGACGGCGCGCCGCACGCCGAGCAGCGGCCTGCCCCACGGTGGTGTGTAGGGCGCCATGCCTTGGATGGAGCGCGGGCCCGAACCGCGGGCCAGGCCGAGCAGCACGGTTTCGGCTTGATCGTCGAGGGTGTGGCCGAGCAGGACCGGTAGGCCCTCGCGAGCCACTTCGAGCGCGGCGTACCGCGCCTTTCTGGCGGCCGCCTCCATTCCGCCTTCGCGGCCGACGTCGACCGGCAGCACGTGCGCCGACCGGCAACCGAGCTTCAGTGCCGTCGCCGCAGCCGTCGCCGCCACAGCCGCCGATCCGGGTTGCAGGCCGTGATCCACGACCAGCGCGTCGACCGCATCGCATTCGGCCACGGCGGCCGCGGTCAACGCCAGCGAATCCGCGCCACCGGACAATGCCACGGCGACTTCGGCGCCGAGATCATGGCCGGTCCGCCAGGCACGCACGGCGTGACGCAGCTCGAGCACGGCCCGAGTCTCCACGAGGCGCGCGCCCACGGGCCGAGCCGACGCCGCATCGGGACGTTCGGACGCCCGTGACGACCTGTCGGCCGCCTCCGACGCCGATCCGCTCATCCCAGGACGCGGCTGATCCACCGTTGCGGGTCTTCGATCTCGTCCGGGCGCGGCAGGGTGTCGGCGTCGGTCCAGACGGTGTTGAACCGCTGCATGCCGACGGCATCGACGACGTGGTCCACGAAGGCCTTGCCGCGCACGTACTGCGCCACTTTCGCGTCGACGCCGAGCAGCGCGCGCAGCAGCCGCTGCACCGGGTTGGTCGGGCGTTTGCGGCGCTGGTCGAAGGCGGCGCGGATCTGTTCGACGGTCGGGATGACCGAGGGGCCGACGGCGTCCATCACATGGTCGGCGTGGCCCTCGAGCAGGGTGCCGAGCATCAGCAGCCGGTCCAGCGCCTCGCGTTGCGGTGCGGGCTGGGTGGCGCGCAGCAGGCCGACCACACCGCGGGCGGCGGGATCGTCGGGTGTGCCGTTGCGGCGGCGTTCGCGCACCTCCGAGACCAGGCGGGCGAGCATATCGGCCATCGGTTCGTCGCCGACCTCGCCGAGGACGTCGACATTGGCGCGCATGTAGTCGGCCAACCAGGGCGCCGAGGAGAACTGCACCCGGTGGGTCACCTCGTGCAGGCAGACCCAGAACCGGAAGTCGCTCGGCTGCACGCCGAGCGCACGCTCCACCGACATGATGTTGGGCGCGACCAGCAGCAAGGTGCCGTCGCGGCCGGTGAACGGATCGTATTGACCCAAGATCGCGGTGGACAGGAAGGCCAGCATGGCCCCGGCCTGCACGCCCGCCGGTTTCCCGGTGAACGGGCCGCGTCCCTCGCCGACGCCGGTGCCGGTGAGCTGGGCCATCGAATCGGCGGCCGCGCCGATCCAGCCCGGCCGGTCGACGATGCGGGCCTGCGGGACCGGTTCGTCGTCGAGCAGACCGGTGACCTGACGTACCGGCGCTTCGGCGCGCACCGACGCGTCGGCGAGTTCGCTGACCACCTGTTCGGCGGAATACCTGCTGGTGCGCGGCCCGGAGGGGACCAGGGCGGCGCCGGTGCGGGCAGCGATGCGCCAGTCGACGGCACCGGACAACCGGGTACGCCCAGCGGCTTTGCCGGCCGCGTCGACGGCACCACCGCCCGATTCGACGGCACCGGATTTGCCGGGGCGTTGTTCGGTCGTCATAGGTCACCCACCCGTCAGGAGCATCCGCAATTACGCAGTGTGGCCGCGATGGCATCCAATGCGGGTCTGCTCACCTCCGGCGGCCGATCGCTCGACATCAACGCGAAGGTGAGGACTCGTCCATCACTGTCCAGCACATACCCGACCAACGTGCTCGCCACCGACAGAGTTCCGGTCTTGGCTCGCACCCAGCCGGCGCCGTCCCGGTCTCGCACCACATAACGGCTGGTCAGCGAGCCGGTAGCGCCCGCGACAGGCAGATCATCGAGCAGCGGGGCGAGCTTGGCCGACAGCGAGGGTTCGGTGCCGGAATCCTGGGCGGGGGACGCTCCGGGACGCACGATGCCGCCGGGCCGCAGACCCGGTTTCGTGGTGGCCGGTGTGCTCGCCTGCTCGGCGATCTCGTCGTCGCGTGCCGCCGTGGCCAGGATGCGGTCGAGCACCTGCGCCGGGATGCGGTCGTCGACCGACAGGCCGCTGGTGTCGTGCATGCTGACGCCGGTCAGGTCGAATCCGGCCTGCTCGAGCGTCGCCTGCACCGCGGCGGCGGCACCGGCGAAGGAGGCCGGGCGGCCGGTGGCCTGGGCGATTTCGCGGCCGATGGTCTCGGCGAGCACGTTGTCGGAGTGCACCATCATCGCGTGCAGTCGCTGCGCCAGCGGCGCCGAGGAGACGCTCGCGATCTGCTTCGAACCGGTGGGCGCGGTGCCGGGGCGGACCCGGTCCGCGCCGAGGCCGAGTTCGGCCGCCAGCCGTCGGCCGACGTCGAGGCCGGGGGTTTCGGAGCGGGGTGCGTATTCGACCAGCGGGTCCAGCCTGCCACCGTCGAGCATGAGCGGGTCGATCGGTGCGATGGAACCGCCGGGGATGTCGATCGGGTCCCAGCCCTGCGCCATGGTGGGGCCCGAATACAGCGAGGTGTCCACCACGATGGATTCGACCGGGATCTGCGCCGCCCGGATCTGGTCCACCAGATCCGACAGTTTCGGCCCGTCCGGGTAATAGCCCTTGCCGTCCGGTTGCGCGGTGAGCGTCGGATCACCGCCGCCGACCAGCACGATCTCCCCCGGCGCCGAACCGGCGACCACCGTGGTCTGCACCCGCTGGTCCTCGGGCAAGGTGAGCAACGCGGCCGCGGTGGTCAGGATCTTCAATGTCGAGGACGGCACCATCGGCTTGGCGGCATCGGCGCTCCACAGCACCGTGCCGGTGTCGGCGTCGGTCACCGAACCGGCGAAACCACCCAGATCCGGGTTCGACACCACCGGGGCCAGCGCCGCCGCCACGCCCGCCGCGCTCGGTGCGGGCGCATCGTCGGGTGCGGGCGCGACCGCGGGGAACGGCCGGACCGGCACCGGCGGCTCGGCGATGGTGAGCCCGCCGTGCCGGAACTCCTCGCTCCACGGCTTCACGGTCACCGCGACCCCGGTGCCCACCGCGAGCAACACCACCAGCGTGGTGATCAGACCGATCCACATCCGGCGCCGTCGCCGCGAGGCCAGCCCGCCGATGTTCTTACCCACCACGTTGTCCGCCGTCTCCTCACGCCCGCCACATCCGCTTGGCCCACACTATCCTCGTTCGGCTACCGTTCCCCCGAACGACCTGGCGCGTCGGCGGCCGTCGGCCCGCTGAACAGCCGCAGTACACCAGAGGCACCGGAAGAAGGAGTTGGCGTGGAGTTCGACGTCACCATCGAGATCCCCAAGGGTTCGCGCAACAAGTACGAGGTGGACCACGAGACCGGACGGGTCCGGCTCGATCGTTTCCTCTACACCTCCATGGTGTACCCCGCCGATTACGGCTACATCGAGAACACCCTGGGCGAGGACGGTGACCCGCTGGACGCGCTGGTCCTGCTGCCCGATTCGGTGTTCCCCGGCGTCATCGTGGAGGCCCGCCCGGTCGCCATGTACAAGATGACCGACGAGGCCGGCGGCGACGACAAGGTGCTGTGCGTGCCCGCCGGTGATCCGCGCTGGGAACACATCCAGGACCTGAAGGACGTCCCGGAGTTCGAGCTGGCCGCGATCAAGCACTTCTTCGAGCGCTACAAGGACCTCGAGCCCGGCAAGTACGTGAAGGGCTCGGAGTGGGTCGGCCGCGCCGAGGCCGAGGCCGAGGTCGAGGCGTCCATCCAGCGCCTGAAGGACCAGGGCGGACACTGAGCGACCGGCTCCTGGCCGACGGCTGATCCGCCGATCGGTAGCCGGAGAACGATCGAGCGGCACATCATCGAGGGCTCGTAGTGGGCTTTCTCGGTGATGTGCCGCTCGGCGTTTGTGTATGGGTGGTGTCGGCCGGCTGACTGCTCAGCGCCCCTTGAACTGCGGCGCCCGCTTCTCGAACACGGCCTGAATGGCCTCGGTCAGGTCCTCCGACGGCAGGAACGCGGCGTTCCAGGCCGACACGTACCGCAGCCCCTCGGCCACCTCGGAGGCGTTGCGCTGGTGCATGACGTCCTTGGCGCCCTGCACCACCAGCGGCGGGTTGGCCGCGATCTCGCGTGCGGTGGCGTGCGCGGCCTCCAGGGTGGCCTGCTGATCGTCGAAGACGTCGTTGACCAGGCCGATCTTCTCCGCCCGCGCGGCGTCGATGTCCTTGCCCGTGTAGGCGAGCTCACGCAGGTGGCCTTCGCCGATGATGGCGGGCAGCCGGTGCAGCGAGCCGATATCTGCGACGATGGCGACCTTGGCCTCGCGCAGGCTGAACTTGGCGTCGGCGCTGGCGTAGCGGATGTCGACGGCGGCGATCAGGTCGAGGCCGCCGCCGATGCACCAGCCCGACACTGCGGCGATGACGGGCTTGCGGCAGTCGGCCACCGCCGTCACCGCGGCCTGCATCCGGCGGATCTCGTGCAGGAAGTCGGTGCGCGGCGCGGCCAGCGCCTTGTCGGCCAGCAGCGGGCCGAAGGTCCCGCTCATCGCGGGCAGGTCGAGGCCGTAGGAGAAGTGCTTGCCCGAGCCGGTCAGCACGATCGCGCGGACCTCGGGGTCGGCGTCGAGGGCGGCGAAGATCTCGGGGAGCTCACGCCAGAAGTCCGGTCCCATCGCGTTGCCCTTGCCCGGGCCGGTCAGCGTGACCTGCGCTACGTGGTCGCTGGTTTCGACGGTGAAAGCCTGCCAATCAGTCATCTGTACAGCGTATACACGCCGGTAACGGCGGCGATACCGTGTGGGAGGGAACCTGTTATCGCTCGCCCGGCACTCGCCACCGGTTCGCTCTACCCTGGATTCATGCGCAGGTCACTTCCTCCGGTCGCCTGCCGGGTCGCGGACACCCTGATCGCCCGTGGCCACCACGGCGTCATCGTCACCCACCCGGATCGACCCACCGCCGCGGCCGACGCTGCCCGCGCCCTCGGCGTCGACATCGGCGCCATCACCCTGGCCCGGTTGTACCTGCTCGATGACGATCCGGTGCTGCTGCTGGTCTCCGGCGGCCACGAGGTGGACCTGACCCACACCGGCGAACGCCTGGAAGGAACCCTCACCCCGGCCCCCGACGAGCTCGTCCTCGAAGTGACCGGCCACCCGGTGGACGCCGTCGCCCCCGTCGGCCATCCGACCAATATCCCCACCTGGGTCGACACCGCCCTGTCCCACCACCGCGAACTGTGGGCGGCCGGTGGTCATCCGGATGCGGTGTTCCGCACCACCTTCCGGGAACTGGTGCGCATCACCGCGGGCCTGCCGATCGACGTGGACTGAACCGCGCGCGGCGCAGGCAGTAGTTTCGTCATGTGACCGACGCGCATGAACCGACCGCCTCGGAAGCCCCGCTGCGGGTGCCCGACGACCTGAGCGGGATCACCGCCGAGCAGTACCGGGCCTCGATGCGGCACTATCCGTCCGGGGTGACGGTGGTGACGTTGTCATCGCCGAACGGCCCGGTCGGGTTCACCGCGACCTCGTTCGCGTCGCTGTCGCTGGAGCCGCCGCTGGTGTCGTTCAATATCGCGCACACCTCGTCGAGCCTGGCGGCGATGAGCGAGGCGGATTCGGTGGTGATCCACTTCCTCGGCGAGCATCAGCGCCATATCGCGCAGCGGTTCGCGCGCAGCGCCGAGGAACGGTTCACCGACCGGTCGCTGTGGACCACACTCGATACCGGCGAGCCGGTGCTGCACGGCACGCCGATCTGGCTGCGCACCACCGTCGAGCAGCGCATTCCGATCGGCGATCACACCTTCATCGTCGGCCGGGTGACGCGCGTGCACGATGCCACCGAGGAGAAGCCGGCGGCCGCGCCGCTGCTGTATCACAACGGGCGCTACCACCGGCCCACTCCGCTGGACGAGGATTGACCTCCGATCCGGGAAGCCGGCTCACGCCGGACATTCCGAGCGCACACGCTGCTCGAATCCGCCGCGGCGATCCGAATCTGGCGCATCCTCACACGTCGCCGGCACTCGAAGTGTGCTGGCTGCTCGCTCGGCGACACCATCGCCGAGTACGAGCCGTCCCGCCCGCGATCAGCCGATCTCGCACGGCGCCGCACCGGAAGTGTCGGCGCCGGTGAACGACCGGGTTTCGGGTGTGGGGTTCCACAGCCCGTCGATACGGGTGTAGTTCCACCGCGGCCCGTCCTGCACAAGCGTCGCGACGGCCGAGACCAGCCGATCCACGTCGGCGGAGCTGGTGCCGAGGCCGATGCTCGCGCGCAGCGCGCCGTCGAGCCCGAGGCGCGCCAGCAGCGGATGCGCGCAGAACCGTCCGTCGCGCACGCCGATTCCGTGTTCGGCCGACAGATACGCCGCTACCTCGCCGGGCGCGAAACCGTCGAGGGTGAATGCGACGATGCCGACGGTGTCGGGGCTGTCGGACCACAGCCGCAGCAGCCGCACACCCGGAATCGCGCACAGTCCTTCGCGCAGCCGTTCGGCCAGCCGCCGTTCGTGGTCGATCACCCGGTCGGCGTCGATCTCGGACAGCGCATCGCAGGCCGCCGCCAGCGCCGCCACACCGAGGACGTTCGGCGATCCGGCCTCGTGCCGCTGCGGCGCCGGCGCCCAGTCCGCGCCGTCCACCCGCACCTCACGCACCGCGCCACCGCCGGCCAGGTACGGTGGCGCCGCATCGAGCCAATCCCGCTTACCCACCAGCACCCCGGCACCGAATGGCGCGTACAGCTTGTGCCCGGAGAAGGCGAGGTAGTCGATTCCGCACTCGCGCAGGCTGATTCGCCGATGCGGCGCCAGCTGTGCGGCGTCGACCAGGATGCGGGCGCCGCACTGGTGAGCGATCTCGGCCAGCCGGGCCAGCGGCAGCACCTCACCCGTCACATTGGAGGCACCGGTAACCGCAAGCAGCGCAGCCGGTTTCGCGCACAACTCGGCGACGATGCGGCGGATCGTCTCCTCGACGGTGTCGGCCGCGGTCACCACGCGCCGCCCACGCCGTTGCCAGGGCAGGAAATTGGCGTGATGTTCGACATCGAGCACCACCGTGTCGCCGGGCACGCAGGCGGCGAGCAGGTTCAGCGAATCGGTGGTGTTGCGGGTGAAGACCACCACCTGGTCGTCGGTCGCGTCCAGGAAACGGGCGACCGAACCGCGGGCGGCCTCATAGCATTCGGTCGAGATCCGCGAGGCGTAGCCGGCGCCGCGGTGCACGCTGGCGTAGAAGGGCAGCAGCCGCTGCACCCGGTCGACGACCTGGGCCAGCGCCGGTGCGCTCGCGGCATAGTCGAAATTGGTATACGTGCAGGTCCCGCCCTGTACGAGGGGCACCTGGAGGTCGTCTCCGGACACCCGGGCGAGGGCGGCACAGGTCTGATCGAACACAGCAGTCATCACGTCATCCCATCGGCTGAGGGACTCGCGAAAGGGGGATTCGTCGAGTCCGCGCTTGCCGCGCCCGGTCGGGCGTCGGCCCGGTCGTCACCCGGAGCACCCCACCGCGGAGGAGGGTTGCCGGCCAGCAAGCCGGGGCTTGACGCTGGCGCTCATGACCTGATGGCGAGATTGACAGACCGGCCGCGCCGCTGTCAACCCGTCGCGCGCTGCGGGTACCGTTGACTACTGGTCACCGGGGCATTTTCCGTTTGCCCACTGGTAACCCTCGTATGAAACAACCGTCTTCGAGAATTA
This sequence comes from Nocardia cyriacigeorgica, assembly GCF_005863245.1. GTDB lineage: Bacteria > Actinomycetota > Actinomycetes > Mycobacteriales > Mycobacteriaceae > Nocardia > Nocardia cyriacigeorgica_C. The sequence continues at coordinate 109,826 of NZ_VBUT01000004.1, forward strand.
GTTGGTGAGGCCGTACCGCCGAACATGGCTACTGCCGGACAGTGCTGAGGAAGGTGGGCCGGACGTGATGCTCCAGCCGCAGATCGACCCCGATGGTTCGGTCCAGGAGCTCGATCCGCTGCTCCGTTCAACCCTCGCCCCACCTGCGCGAACGCTGGTCGACATCCTCGCCGAGACCGCCCGCGCCCATCCGGACGCCCCCGCCATCGACGACGGCGACACCGCCCTCACCTACACCGAACTGGTCGCCGAGATCGGCGCGACGGTCGAGCGGCTCGGCGCGGCCGGGGTGCGGCGCGGCGACCGGGTCGGGGTGCGGATGCCCTCGGGCACCTGTGAGCTCTACGTCACGATTCTCGCGGTGCTGCACGCGGGCGCGGCCTATGTGCCCGTCGACGCCGACGATCCCGACGAGCGCGCCCGGCTGGTCTTCGGCGAGGCGCGCGTCACCGCGATCGTCACCGCCGCCGGGATCGAACCGACCGAACACGCCCGCCCGGCAACCGATGGGCAACCCGGCGGACCGCAGTTGCCCTCCCCCGCCGACGACGCCTGGATCATCTTCACCTCCGGCTCCACCGGCACCCCGAAAGGTGTTGCGGTAACCCATCGCAACGCCGCCGCCTTGGTCGACGCCGAGGCCCGGCTGTTCCTCCGCGACGCCCCGATCGGCCCCGGCGACCGGGTGCTGGCCGGGCTGTCGGTCGCCTTCGACGCCTCCTGTGAGGAGATGTGGCTGGCCTGGCGGCACGGCGGCTGCCTGGTGCCCGCGCCGCGCGCGCTGGTGCGCACCGGCGCGGATCTGGGGCCGTGGCTGGTGCGGCACGAGATCAGCGTGGTCTCCACCGTGCCGACGTTGGCCGCGACCTGGCCCGCCGAGGCGCTGGAACCGGTGCGGCTGCTCATCTTCGGCGGCGAGGCCGTGCCGCCGGAGCTGGCCGAACGGCTGGCCGGCGACCCGGAATCCGAGCGTGAGGTGTGGAACACCTACGGCCCCACCGAAACCACCGTCGTCGCCTGCGCGGCGCTGCTGGACGGGAACTGGCCGGTGCGCATCGGACTGCCTTTGGACGGCTGGGATCTGGCCGTGGTCGACGCCGCCGGTAATCCGGTGGGCGAGGGCGAATCCGGCGAACTGGTGATCGGCGGCGTCGGCCTGGCCCGCTACCTCGATCCCGCGAAGGACGCCGAGAAGTACGCGCCGCTACCCGCACTCGGCTGGGAACGCGCCTACCGCAGTGGCGATCTGGTGCGCAACGACACGGCCGGACTGGTCTTCATCGGCCGCGCCGACGATCAGGTGAAGGTGGGCGGGCGCCGCATCGAACTCGGCGAACTCGACAACGCCTTACAGCACCTGCCCGGGGTGAGCGGTGCGGCCGCCGCCGTGCGCACCACCGCTGCCGGCACCCAGATCCTCGTCGGCTATCTCACCGGCACCCCACCCGACTACGACATCAAGGCCGCCCGCGCGCTGCTCGCCGAACAGCTGCCCGCCCCGCTGGTGCCGCGGCTGGTCGTGGTGCCCGAACTGCCGACCCGCACCTCCGGCAAGGTCGACCGTGACGCCCTGCCCTGGCCGCTGGCGGGCAGCGAGGAAACCGTCGACCACGGGCTCACCGGCACCGCGGCCTGGGTCGCCGAGCTGTGGAGTTCGATCCTCGGCGCCGAGATCACCGGCGCGGATGCCGATTTCTTCGATCTGGGCGGCGGCTCGCTGTCGGCGGCCCAGCTGGTGACCGCACTGCGGGAACGGTATCCGCGCATCGCCGTCGCCGACCTGTACGACCATCCGCGTCTGGGCGCGCTGGCCGAACTGCTGGACGAGACCGCACCGGTGGCCGCCGTCGTCGAACGCACCGTCCGCCCGACCCCGTTGGCCGCGCAGTGCGCGCAGGTGCTCGCCACTCTCCCGCTCACCACGCTCACCGGCCTGCAATGGCTGACCTGGCTGGCCATCGCGGGCAATCTCGCGAGCTGGGCGGGTGCGCTGCCATGGCTGCCGCAGCTGTCGTGGTGGTGGACGCTGCTGCTGTTCGTCGTGTTCATCACCCCGCTGGGCCGGATGAGCATCTGCGTCGCCGGTGCCCGGCTGCTGTTGCGCGGCGTCGAACCCGGCAGCTATCCACGCGGCGGGTCGGTGCATCTGCGGCTGTGGGCGGCGGTGCGGCTGTCTGAGGCCAGTGGCGCCGAGAACCTGTCCGGCGCACCGTGGATGGTGCCGTTCGCGCGGGCGCTCGGCGCGAAGATCGGTAAGGGCGTCGATCTGCACACGTTGCCGCCGGTGACCGGCATGCTCGAGCTCGGCGACGGGTGCAGCGTCGAACCCGAAGTGGATCTGTCCGGTTACTGGATCGACGGTGATGTCGTCCACGTCGGGCCCATCGTGATCGGTCGCGGCGCGGTGATCGGCGCGCGCTCGATCCTGCTGCCCGGCACCAAGATCGGCCGCGACGCCGAGATCGCGCCGGGCTCGGCGGTGTCCGGGAAGGTCAAGCCGGATCAGGAGTGGGCGGGCTCGCCCGCGGTGAAGGTCGGCAAGGCCAGGCATCGCTGGCCCGCCGAGACCCCGAAACGGGCGGTGCACTGGGTGTTCGCGTTCGCGATCAGCTCGATGGGCCTGGCCGCGATGCCGATCCTCGGGCTGGCCGCGGGCGGAGCGCTGATCGTCTGGTGGATCCGCGACACCACCACCATCGCGGGCGCCCTCGGGCGCGGCCTGCTCATGCTCCCGGTGGCCACCCTGGTGAGTCTGCTCGTCTACGCGGTGGCCACGGTGATCGCGGTGCGAGTGCTCAGCATCGGTCTCACCGAGGGCTATCACCCGGTGCGCAGCCGCGTCGGCTGGCAGGTGTGGGCCACCGAACGGCTGCTCGACGGCGCCCGCAATTTCCTGTTCCCGCTCTACGCCAGCCTGCTCACCCCGATCTGGTTGCGGCTGCTCGGCGCCAAGATCGGCAAGCGAGTGGAAGCCTCCACGGTGTTGCTGCTGCCGAAGTTCACCACCGTCGCCGACGGTGCGTTCCTGGCCGACGACACCATGATCGCCAGTTACGAACTCGGCGGCGGCTGGCTGCGCATCGGCGAGGCGAAGGTCGGCAAACGCGCCTTCCTCGGCAATTCCGGGATGACCGCGCCCGGTCGCCGGGTGCCGAAGAACGGGCTGGTCGCGGTGCTGTCGGCGGCCCCGAGCAAGGCGAAGGCGGGCTCGTCGTGGCTCGGCAGCCCGCCCGTGCGGCTGCGCCGCGCCGCCGAAACCGCCGATACCGAGCGCACTTTCGATCCGCCGCTGCGGCTGCGGATCTTCCGTGGTGTGGTGGAAACCTGCCGCCTGCTGCCGGTGCTGGTCACCTTCGCGATCGGGCTCGGCGTGCTGTTCACCCTGGCCTGGCTGGCGCAGACCATCGGCTATCCGGGCGCCGCACTGCTGTCGGGTGTGGTGCTCATGGTCGCGGGCGCGCTGGCCTGCGCGAGCGCGATCACCGCCAAATGGCTGCTGATCGGCCGGATCGGCGCGGAGGAACATCCGCTGTGGAGTTCGTTCGTCTGGCGCAATGAGGTCTCCGACAGCTTCGTGGAAACGGTGGCGGCGCCGTGGTTCGCGCGCGCCGCGACGGGTACTCCGGTTCTGAATCTGTGGCTGCGTGGTCTCGGTGCCCGTATCGGTCGCGGTGTGTGGTGCGAGTCCTATTGGCTACCGGAGGCGGATTTGGTGACCCTCGGCGACGGCGCGACCGTGGAACGCGGCTGTGTGGTGCAGACCCATCTGTTCCATGATCGGATCATGTCGATGGACACCGTCACCCTCGGCCCCGGCGCCACCCTCGGCCCGCACTGCGTCGCCCTGCCCGCCGCCACCATCGGCGCGGGCGCGACCATCGGCCCGGCCTCGCTGGTCATGCGCGGCGACACCGTGCCGCCGTCGACGCGGTGGTGGGGCAATCCCATCGCTCCCTGGGCCGCGGCCTCCGATCCACGGGCCGCTAGCCGATGAGAGGCAAGTTCTACGACGCCCCCATCGACGAATACCTGCCGCAGAACGGAAACCGGGGCTACCGGGTCTCGCGGTACGAACTCGACCTCACCTACAAGGTCGCCAGCAACCGTCTCGCCGGCCGCGCCGACATCACCGCGGTCACCACCGAGGTGCGCCCGCGCTTCGCCCTCGACCTGTCGCAGTCGCTGTCGGTGTCGAAGGTCCTGGTCAACGGCGGCAAGGTGGCGAAATACAGCCACCAGCACGGCAAACTCGTCATCACCCCGCAGCAGAAGATCCCGGCCGGCGGGCTGCTCGCGGTGACGGTGCAGTACGCGGGCACCCCGCGTCCGGTGCGCGGCCCGTGGGGTGAGGTGGGCTGGGAGGAACTCACCGACGGCGCCCTTGTCGCCAGCCAGCCCAACGGCGCCGCGTCCTGGTTCCCCTGCGACGATCACCCGAGTTCCAAAGCCAGCTACCGCATTTCGATCACCACCGACACGCCCTACTACGCCCTCGCCAACGGCACCCTGCTGCGCAAACAGACCAAGGCCAGCCAGACCACCTGGGTCTACGAGCAGTCCGAACCGATGTCGAGCTATCTGGCGACCATCCAGATCGGGCAGTACCGCAAACACCGGATCGGCCCGGCACACGGACCGGTCCCCATGCACGCCCTGGTGCCCGCCCGGCTGCGCGCGAACTTCGACCACGATTTCGCCCGGCAGCCGCAGATGCTCGCGGTCTTCATCGACAAGTTCGGGCCGTACCCGTTCGAGGCGTACACGGTGGTCGTCACCGATGACGAACTGGAGATCCCGATCGAGGCCCAGGGCATCTCGATCTTCGGCGCCAACCATTGCGACGGCCGCCGCGGCGCGGAACGACTCGTCGCCCACGAACTGGCCCACCAGTGGTTCGGCAACAGCCTCACCATCCGGCAGTGGCGCGATATCTGGCTGCACGAAGGGTTCGCCTGCTACGCCGAATGGATCTGGTCCGAGGCCTCGGGCGGGCCGACCGCCGACCAGCAGGCCAGGGCGGCGCGGCACAACCTGGCGCGGCAACCGCAGGACATCGTCGTCGGCGATCCGGGGCCGACCCATATGTTCGACGACCGGGTCTACAAGCGAGGCGCGCTGTGCCTGCATTCGCTGCGGCTCGAACTCGGCGACACCGCGTTCTTCGACATGCTGCGGGAATGGACCTCGCGATATCGGCACGCGTCGGTGACCACCGAGGAGTTCACCGATCTGGCCGGACACTACAGCCTGGTGCCGCTGCGGCCGCTGTGGGACAGCTGGCTGCTGACGGAGGCCTTGCCGCAGCTGCCGCCGTCGGGCGGGATGTCGACCGGCGCCTGAACGTTCGTCAGAAGACCAGGTAGCGGGTGGCGAGTTCCTCGACCAGCGGATCGTCCTCGGCGACGCTGTCGAGGGCATCGAGATCGGTCTCCACCGAGATCAGCCGGGGATCGTCCTGCTCGGAGTCGGTCGGTCCGTCCTCGGCGAGCTGACGCAGCAGCTTGGCACGTACCCGCGCCTTGAGTGAGTCGATCATGCGCTGTGTCCTTTCCGGCCGGTGCCCTACCTCCAGCTTGCCCCGTTTCGCCGGGGAGCGGGGGCGTTCGGGCAGCTCAGACCGGCGTCAACCAGCTACCCCACGGCGTATTGCGCAGCACGGTGAACACCGCGAGGAAACCGAAGATCGACCACATCGTGAGGGCGTTGATGCCGAAGTGCCGCATCGGCTTCCCGCGCCACGCCCGGATCGCCCAATCACCCACCCACACCGCGAACAGCACCAGCAGCGGCAACGCGATGAGGTTGCTGTGCAGCGAATCGAGCACCTGCCCCTCGGTGAGGTTGTGTACTGCCCGCATACCACCGCACCCCGGGCAGTACACCCCCGTGAGCGCGTACACCGGGCATATCCCCCACGACCCCTCCACATGCGGATCCCGCAGATGCACCGCCAGCACCGCGAGCACCCCGGCCCCCGCCACCGCCGCGGGCATCGCCAGCGCCCGCCACCCGGTCCGCGCCGGCCGCGGTGCCATCGGTTTCGCCTGCGTGATGTCCACGAATCTCACCGTAGCGGGGGCGCGGCGGCGCGGCTATCGAGACTCCGGTTACCCGAATCTCAGCGGGTTTCCAGCCGGAACGAGCAGGACGAAGCCAGGTGGCGCCGAGCGGATCCCGTCGGTAACGACACGCACACATCAGCAAACGGCAGGCATACTTCGGCCCTATTTCGGGCATTTTCCCGGTAACGGCATTACACACCGGACCGACACCCGGTGTAGCGGACCGTCGCGGTCAGAGTTTCCGGTAAGCGGCGCTTGCACTTGCAAGCACCCCAGCTTGCATTTACCGTGACGGTAGACACAAAGGAGTGCTCTGATGCTGGTGAAGTCGATGAAGACGCTGGCGCAGGTCCGCCACGGCGCCCTGACCGCCCCCTTTCGCGCCGGACTTCGGTCGCGCACGTTCGAGACGGCGTCGCTGAACGCGCCCACCGCGCCGCACGAGGTCATCCCCGTCACCACTGTCGACGGCGCCCGCCTGCGGGTACACGCCTACGGCCCGGCCGATGGCGATCCGATCGTGCTGGTGCACGGCTGGAGTTGCAGCATCGAGTACTGGAATCCGCAGATCAACGCCTTCGCCGACACGCACCGCGTCATCTGCTACGACCAGCGCGGCCACGGCGACAGCCAGGCCGGAACGCTGTTCCCCAGCGCCGACACCATGGCCGACGATCTCGCCGCCGTCCTCGACGCCACCCTGCGCCCCGGTCAGCGCGCGGTCCTCGTCGGCCACAGCATGGGCGGCATCACCCTGCAAGCGTGGGCCGCCCGGCATCCCGATCAGGTCAACCGTCGCGCGCGGGCCGCCGTGCTGGTGAACACCACCTCGGGCAACATCCGCTACGACACCGATCTGCTGCCGCTGCTGAACAAGCCGCTGACGGTCGCCGAGCGCCCGATCACGGTCTTCGGCGCCGGTGTGCGGGTGCCGATCATCTTCGCCGAGACCCTGCTCACCGCGCCGGTCCCGTTCCCCGGTGGATGGGCGGCCCGCGCGGTGCTCAAGTCCCGCATCATGTCACCGACGGCCACCCCCGACCAGGTCGAGTTCGCCCTCGGCATAGTCCGGTCGTGCCGCCCGCTGGCCCGCGGCCGCCACGCCGCCGCCCTCGCCGACCTCGAACTCGGCGACGCCGCGAGCAAGCTCACCGTCCCCACCACGGTCATCGCGGGCAGCCACGACCACCTGCTGCCCGAACGCATGTCCCGCATCATCGCCGACCACCTCGACCGCGCGGGCCACCTCGCCGGCTACCACGTCTGGCCCACCGGACACCTCACCAATATCGAAGCGGCCGACCGGTTCAACGAAGAACTGACTCGGATCATCCGCCGCACCGGCCTGCGCGCGGCAGCCGCGGGCTGAGCGGAGGTTCACCGAGATCCGGTCAACGGTGCCCGGTCTCGGTGAGCTCTGGTTTTCCGGTCGTGACACCTTCGGGCCGGTCGGCGCGGTAGGTCAGCAGCAGTTCGGATCGAGGACCACGCACAGCGCCGCCAGCGCATCGCGGCGGGCCTGATGGAACACGCTCATCCCGCGTCGCTCGGACGTCACCAACCCGGCCTTGCGTAGCTGGCCCAGGTGATGGCTGACCGTCGATTCGGCCAGTCCGAGCGCGCGGGCCAGCGCGCCGGTGCTCTCCGCGCCGTCATCGGTCGTCAGCAGCAGTGACATCAGTTTGACCCGCGCGGGGTCGGCGAGAGCCTTCAACCGCAGCGCGACCTCCAGCGCGGCGGCATCGTCGACCGGGCCCGCGGCCACCGGCGCGCAACACACCGGGGCCGACATATCCACCAGCGGCAAAGTTTTCGGCACGAATCCACCCTACGCCGGGTATTGACATATGTCGAAAAGGTGAGCAGGCTGATGCCTGTCAGTTCTTCGATATATGTCTCACAGGTGGAGGTTCTGCCATGTCACGCATCCAACTCGCCCTCAACGTCGACGACCTCGAGGCCTCGGTGAAGTTCTACTCGACGCTCTTCGGCACCGATCCCGCCAAGCGCAAGCCCGGCTACGCCAACTTCGCCATCGCCGAACCCCCATTGAAGCTCGTCCTCATCGAAAACCCCGGCCACGGCGGTTCCGTCAACCACCTCGGCGTCGAAGTGGAATCCACCGAAACCGTCCACTCCGAAATCACCCGCCTCGCCGACGCCGGCCTGTTCACCGAGGAAGAAATGAACACCACCTGTTGCTTCGCCACCCAGGACAAGGTCTGGGTCACCGCCCCCGACTCCGAACGCTGGGAGGTGTACACCGTTCTCGCCGACAGCGAAACCTTCGGCAAGGCACCGGAATTGCCCGCCGACGACGAAGCCCGCTGCCGCGGAACCACCGCCGCCGAAGCCGACACCGCCTGCTGTTCGACGGCCGCCCGCGCGTAATCGACACGCGCCTCAGCCGCGAAGCCTAACGCCCATTGTCAGCAAACCGGCTCCGGGATATCGCGCGTCATCAGCGCTATGACCCCACCGGTCGCTGATAAGCGTCCAGAGTCGATTTGCCAGTACTCGACTCCTGGAGCACCAACTCCCATGGCCCCGAGTTGATTTCGAAGTCCTTCCCGAATCCGATCCACTTACCGGCCATCCGGTTGCCGGTCGGGTCGATGAGCAGTTGCACCGCACCGTGGTAGCGGGCGCCACGGTAGTACCCGTCGACAGCGGTGCGCTCCGACCATGTGCCGGTCGCGATATTGCCGTCCACGGTCAGGTCCATCTCGGTGACCGACGGCGACGATCCGGGCAGACTGCGGACGGTGATCTGGGTGTCGTGATGCAAGACCACCGCGTAGTGGGCGACGGTGAAGGTCGCGTCGCGGCCGGTCGAGTAGTACTCGTATCGGCTCAGCCAGACTCCCGAATGATCGCCGTTCACCCGTGCCGCCGCGGCAGGAACGCTGTCGAACGTACCGACCGGCGACTCGACATCGCGGCTGTTGTCGTTGAGGCCGCCGATTCCGCGCCCTGCCCGGACCGCCCCGAATCCGAGCGACTCGATCGGCAGCTTCATCACCCGTTCGAGCGCCTGAGCGTGACTCGGCCGCGGGTAGGCGGTCGCACCGGACTCCCACCGCTGCACCAATCTCTTGGTCGCGCTGACGCATCCGGCCTCACGTAGCGCCCGCGCCAAATCGTCTTGACTCATCAAGCGGGCAGTACGCGCGGCCCGCAACGCCGTGTTGGGTGTCGTCCGCATGACCGCCACGGTAACCGAATGACGCCGAAATGTCGCCCTATTTGCGAACAATCCGACGCCCACTGGGTCGTCGTCCGGACATCCTCGGCCGAGCAGTGTCAGCAGTACGCCCCGCCGCCGGGTGACAGATCTCCGGCAGTGGGAGCGAGCCAACGACAGCACAGAGGGGCAGTTGGGAATGGAATGCATGCCGAAGGCGATCGGATTGGTGCGGCGACGAGTACCGGGCGGAGACGCAGCCGATCTGGGCGCGCTCGCCGACCGGCACGGGTATCGGCTGGTATTCACGGTCGGACTCGACGTGCGCCCGCTGGTGGCGGCGATGGCGCTCGCGCAGCACTTGGGCGATCACGCGGCGACAGCCGTGGTCGTGCCGGCCTTCGAGCACGCCGAACCGTACCGAATGATCGTCACCGAGCTCGCTGAGCTGATCACACCGATGAGGTTCTACCCTCGCGGGTACCGCTGGCCAACCGCTCTCAATGAAAGCGGGTGGAGGTGAGCGGCTGTCTCACCTCGCGGACAGCCTTCAGTTGTAGCAGAACAGCGATGTGACGATCCGTGACAAGGACGGTTCCGGACCAACTACGCCGGAACCGTCGTCGCGGTCGAGAACCAGCTGATCAGAGCTGGTTTCCGAGTGGAGCCGCCTGGGGGAATCGAACCCCCGACCTTTTCATTACGAGTGAAGCGCTCTACCGACTGAGCTAAGGCGGCGTGCCTTTCGGCGTCGCGAGTCTATCGTCTCGGCGGGCGGAACGCGAAAACGGGTGTTCGGAGTACTGGTGGCCAGGGTGAACAGGCGAGGCGTGCGGCTCGGTGGATCACCTCGGGGATGCGGGTTGCTCATCCATGAGGTGTTCGCGGCCCCAGGCCTCGAGCGGGAGGAGGGCGTTGTTGAGCAGGTGGCCGAGCTGGGTCAGGGAGTATTCGACTCGGGGCGGTACCTGGTCGAACACTTCGCGGTGGACGATCCCATCGGCTTCCAGCTCGCGCAGCTGGGTGGTGAGCACCTTTTCGCTGACGCCGGGGACCTGGCGGCGTAGCTCGCCGAAGCGGTGGGGACGTTCGCTCAAGGGCCAGAGGATCAGGACCTTCCATTTGCCGTTCAGGACCGACAGCGTCGCGTCGAGCCCGCACGTGTAGGCGCCCGGTCTGCGTGTGATCGGCACGACTACCCCTTTCACCTGCCTGTTTGCTTACCCGGATGTACGTACCCACTTCGTTGTGCGTACTTGTCCGGCCGCGTGGCCGCCCAAAGACTAACCAGCATGTCCGACAACTCACGCACACTTTCCGTCCTCGGCCTCGGCGATATGGGATCGGCGCTTGCCCGTTCGTGGATCGCCGCCGGCTATTCCGTCACCGTCTGGAACCGCAGCGCTCGACCGGTCCCGTCAGGAGCGGTGGTGGCCGACGACGTGACGGCCGCTGTCCGCGCGAATGCACTGGTCGTCGTCTGTCTGCTCGATGACGCTTCGGTGCGCGCAACGCTCGACGGTGTAGACCTGACCGGTCGTGACATCGTCAACCTGACCACCAGCACCCCCGCGGAGGCCCGCGCGCTGTCGGAGTGGGTGACCGCGCGCGGTGGACGGTTCCTCGACGGCGGGATCATGGCCGTTCCGTCGATGATCGGGGTGCCCGGCTCGGGCGCTTACGTGTTCTACAGCGGCTCCCCCGAACTGCACGAAACCCATAACGACGCGTTGTCGGTGCCCGCCGGAGTCGAATACGTCGGCGCGGACGCCGGTTTCGCCGCCCTCTACGACATGGCCCTGCTCAGCGGCATGTGGGGCATGTTCGCCGGTGCCGCGCACGCGTTCGCGCTGATCGCGAAGGAGGACATCTCGCCGGTCGAGTTCGCGCCCCGGATGATCGCCTATCAGCAGGCGATGGCCGGCTACTCGTTCGGCACCGCGGCCCAGCTCGCGAGCGGCGACTACACCGAGGGTGTGGAGTCGAATCTGGCGATGATGGTGACGACGAACGCGACCCTGCTGCGGACCGCCGAGGAGCAGGGCGTCAGCGCCGAACTCCTCACGCCGTTCATGGCGTTGATGCAGCGGCGGGTCGCCGAGGGTGGTGGGCAGGAGTCGACCACCGGAGTTGTCGACCTGCTGCGCCGACCAGGCGTGGCACCGCAGCCCGGCGGCCTGCGGTGATCATCGCGCCGCGATTCACCGTCTCGGCGGCGCGACCGGACCACACGTATCGTCAGCCGAGGATGCTGCCGCCGATGGCGACCCACCGCCCTGGATGACTCGCTGCTGCGAACCGTCGCAACCGCCGATGTCGGGCCGACGGGCCAGCGCCCACGACAACTAACCACCCCCTCCGGACACGCCGCAAAGCCACTCCGTCGCCGAATCCGGCAAGAGCTCCGGCTAGCCGGACTGAGCGGCGATCAGCGCCGCCACCATCGCCGCGAGGGCGAACCGGGGTTTGACGTTGAGGTCCAGCGCTTCACGGCAGGCCAGCACCGCTTCGAGGGAGCGGAGCAGACCCTCGGGCGGAACCCGGTCGGCCAGGTCGGTGATCTGGTCGGCCAGGTCGGGGTGGGTGAGGGTGATGCCGTCGGCGCTGGGTTTGCGGCGGGAATGGCCCGCGCCGCTTCCGGCGGCGAAGCGGACGGCGAGGGCGTCGCGGTAGACGCCGGCGACGTCGATCAAGGCGCGGTCCAGGGCGTCGCGGCCGGTGCGGGTGGCGCGGGATTTCTGCCGGCGTTCGAGGTCCTTCAGCACGCCGGCCGAGCCGCGGGTGGCGCTCGCGGCGCCCTTGCCGGTGCCGCCCGCACCCATGGCGGTGGCGAGCTCCTCGCGTTCGCGCTCGTCTCGGTCGGCGCTCATCTGCTTGGCTTCGTCGTCGGCGGCTTTCACCAGGTCGTCGGCGGCGGCGTAGGCGGCGCCGGGGCGGGATATCGCGGCGACCAGGGCGAGGGCGCGTTTGCGGTGGTCGCGGGCTTCGGCGTCGGTGGCGAGGCGGCGAGCGCGCCCCACATGCCCACCGCTGACCGAGGCCGCCCATTCGGCGGTCTCCGCGTCGAGCTGGTCACGTTCGCGCAGGACCTGGGCGATCGCGGGGACCGACGGCGTCACCAGATGGACGTGCCTGCACCGGGAGCGCAGGGTGACCGAGATGTCCTCGGGATCCACCGACGGCGCGCACAGCAGGAATACCGTGCGGTCCGGCGGTTCCTCGACCACCTTGAGCAGCACGTTGCCCGCGGCCTCGGTGAGCCGGTCGGCGTCCTCGATCAGCACAACCTGCCAGCGGCCGGTGCTGGGGCGGCGCGCGGCGATCTGCACGATCTCGCGCATCTCCTTGGTGCTGATGCTCAGGCCCTCGGGGATGACCCTGCGCACGTCACCGTGGGTGCCCGCCATGGTGGTGGCGCAGGCGTGACAGTGGCCGCAGCCGGGTGTGCCCGGATCGGTGCATTGCAGCGCTGCGGCGAAGCACAGGGCGGCGATCGACCGGCCGGAACCGGGCGGCCCGGTGAACAGCCACGAATGCGTCATCGCGCCTTCGACCGAACCCGCGCGGGCGGCGATCGCGGCAGCCGTCAGCTCGGATTCGACCGAATCCTGGCCGACCAACCGATCGAAGACACCCGCCACGTCGTACACCCTAGCGGCCGCCACCGACAGGGTCGTCGGCGCTGGCCCGGCCCGCGTCCGGCGTCGGCAAGCGCCGCGATCGGCGGCACATCCTGATCACGGCCGGTACGCCGACCGCCACGCCACTAGGCCGACCGCCATCCGGCCGCTGCGGGGCTGTGTCCGACACCAGCTCGCTCGGCACCAGCGCACCATCGCCGACCAGCGGCAGACCGGCACCGAGTTTCAACACCGGTGCGAGACCGGCTTCCGCTAGTCCGAAACCGCTTTCGCCGCAGACTTCTTCGCCGGCGCCTTCTTGGCCGCGGTCTTCTTCGCCGTGGTCTTCTTGGCGGCGGTGGCCTTCGCGGCAGTCTTCTTGGCGGGCGCCTTCTTCGTGGTCTTCTTCGCCGCCTTCTTCACCGGCCCACGCGCCCGGCGATCGGCCAGCAGCTCGGCCGCCCGCTCGTCGGTGATGGATTCGACCTCGTCGCCCTTACGCAGGCTGGCATTGGTTTCACCGTCGGTGACGTACGGACCGAAGCGACCGTCCTTGATCACCATCGGCTTACCGCTGGCCGGATCGTTGCCGAGTTCGCGCAGCGGGGCGGCACTGGCTGCCTGCCTGCCACGCCGTTTGGGTTCGGCATAGATCTTCAACGCCTCATCGAGCGTGATGCTGAAGATCTGATCCTCATCGGCCAGCGAACGGGAATCGGTGCCCTTCTTCAGGTACGGACCGTAACGCCCGTTCTGCGCGGTGATCTCCTCACCGGAGGCCGGATCGGTGCCCACCACACGCGGCAGCGACAGCAGTTTCAGCGCATCGTCGAGGGTGATCGTGGCCAGATCCATGGACTTGAACAGCGATCCGGTGCGCGGTTTCGGCGCCGCCGCCTTCTTCGCGGTCTTCTTCGCCGGAGCAGGCTCCTCGGCGGGTTCGGGCAGGATCTCGGTGACGTAGGGGCCGAATCGTCCTTCCTTGGCGACGATTTCGTGCCCGGTGGCCGGATCGACGCCGAGTGAACGGCCCTCCTGCGGCGTCGCGAACAGCTTCTCCGCGACCTCGGGAGTCAGCTCGTCGGGCGGCAGATCGTCGGGCAGGTTCGCCCGCTGGGAGATCGGATCGCCGTCCGGGTCATCCGGATTGGTGACCATCCGCTCCAGGTACGGACCGTAGCGGCCGACGCGCACCACCACGTCACGGTTTTCGGCGTCGGTGAAGAGTTTGATCGAGTTGACCTCGCGGGCATCGATATCGTCGAGCCGCTCGCCGACCATCTTCTTCAGTCCGCCCGAGCGCGCGACCGAGCCGTCGGCGCCGTGGTCGCCGCCGAAATAGAAGCTGGACAACCAGTTTCCGCGCTGCTCACGGCCACCGGCGATGGCGTCGAGATCGTCCTCCATGGCGGCGGTGAAGTCGAAGTCGACCAGGCGGCCGAAGTGCTCCTCGAGCAAGCCGATCACCGCGAACGCCACCCACGAGGGCACCAGCGCGCTACCGCGCTTGTAGACGTAGCCGCGATCCAGAATCGTCTTGATGATCGACGAATACGTGGAGGGGCGGCCGATGCCGAGCTCTTCGAGCGCCTTGATCAGCGAGGCCTCGGTGTAGCGGGCCGGCGGATTGGTGCTGTGCCCGTCCGGGTTCAGTTCCACCGCGGTGACGCCCTGGCCCTCTTCCAGTGCGGGCAGGCGCGATTCGGCGTCGTCGGACTGGCCGCCGGCCTCCTCGTCGACGCTCTCGACGTAGGCCTTGAGGAAGCCGGGGAAGGTGATGGTGCGCCCGGAGGCGGAGAACACGCATTCCTCGCCGGTGCCAGCGACGCCGGTGATCCGCAGGGTGAGTGTGGTGCCCCTGGCGTCGGCCATCTGGGAAGCGACCGTGCGCTGCCAGATCAGCTCGTAGAGCCGGAACTCGTCGTTGTCGAGACGGGAGTGCAGCTCACCGGGGGTGGCGAAGGTATCGCCCGCGGGGCGGATCGCCTCGTGTGCTTCCTGCGCGTTCTTGACCTTGCGGGTGTACTGCCTGGCCGTGGGATGCACATATTCCGAGCCGTAGAGCTGGGTGGCCTGCGACCGGGCCGCGTTGATCGCCGACTGCGACAGCGTGGTCGAGTCGGTACGCATGTAGGTGATGTAGCCGTTCTCGTACAGCCGCTGCGCCACCCGCATGGTGCGCTCGGAGGTGAAGCGCAGTTTGCGGCCCGCCTCCTGCTGCAAGGTCGAGGTCATGAACGGCGCGTACGGCTTGCGGGAGTACGGCTTGGCCTCGGCGGAGGAAACGACCAGGTCGGCGCCGTCGAGCGCCTCGGCGAGCCGGCGCGCGTACGCCTCGTCCAGCACGACGACACCGGCGTCGGCCTTCAACTGACCATCGGAACCGAAATCGCGGCCCGATGCCACGCGCGCACCGTCGACGTTGACCAGACGCGCACCGAACGTGCGCGGATTCCCACCGGCCTCGCCGGTATCGCCCGCGTCGAGCTTGGCGGCGATATCCCAGTACTCGGCCGACCGGAACGCCATCCGCTCGCGCTCACGCCGCACGATCACCCTGGTCGCGACGGACTGCACGCGGCCCGCCGACAACCGCGGCATGACCTTCTTCCACAGCACCGGACTGACCTCGTACCCGTACAGCCGGTCCAGGATGCGGCGGGTCTCCTGCGCGTCGACCAGGTCGCTGTCCAGATCCCGGGTGTCGGCGGCCGCGGCCTGAATGGCGGGCTCGGTGATCTCGTGGAACACCATTCGCCGGACCGGAATCTTCGGCTTGAGGGTTTCCAGCAGATGCCAGGCGATGGCCTCGCCCTCGCGGTCGGGGTCGGTGGCCAGGTAGAGCTCGTCGGCATCCTTGAGCAGGCTCTTGAGCTCGGTGACCTTGCCCTTCTTATCCGGGCTCACGACATAGATCGGCTCGAAATCGTGATCGACGTCGACACCGAGGCGCGCCCAGGGCTGGCCCTTGTATTTGGCGGGCACGTCCGCCGCGCCGCGCGGCAGGTCCCGGATATGACCGACGGAGGCCTCCACCGTGTAATTGCGGCCCAGATAGGGCGCGATTTTGCGGGCCTTGGTCGGGGACTCGACGATCACGAGACGACGCAGGGGACGGCCCTGGTCGGCTGCACCGCGGTCTCGTGTTGCCACCGGCGAATACACCTTTCCTTCTCGACCCGCGCGCCGCTGTTCGCGTCCGCACGGCTAGGGCAAATAGTGGCGATGTCGTATATCGCTACCAGACACGTTTATACCTTGACGCTGCGCGTGGTCGAGTGGTTGCGATCGGAACCACCGAGCGTACGCGCTATCGCGGATCAGTATGCAGTGCCCCGGTCCGGCCGTCCCGCGCGGCGGGGGTGGAGACGGAGGAACCTACCCCAGATATAGCTCGTCCCTCACCGCCGTTACCGGTGGTGAGGGACGAGCTGTGGATGAATGCGAGCTCAGCTGAGCGCGCGAACTCCGGTGGCCTGCGGGCCCTTGGTGCCCTGGCCGACCTCGAACTCGACCTTCTGGTTCTCCTCGAGGGTGCGGAAGCCCGAACCCTGGATCTCGGAGTAGTGGACGAAGACGTCAGCGGAGCCGTCCTCGGGCGCGATGAAGCCGAACCCCTTCTCCGCGTTGAACCACTTCACAGTTCCCTGTGCCATTCTGTTCCTCTTCTTTTCTTACCGGAACGGCGGACAACTGGGTTCGTCCACCGGGCCCGTTCCGACCGCTGTACTGTTGGTTCCCCCTGCAAGGAAAGCACCAAGTACATCGTTCGCAACATCGATCCTGCCGACGGTTTGGACTTTGGATCCGTCCCTCGAACACAGAAGCTTGCGACCAGGAACCAGTGAACCATGTCTCTGCGCAATTCGACAGCGGAGTTACCGACAATTTGCAAAAAACTTGATCTTGCGAATGCGCAGGTGAGGGACACATTGGGGGAATCCAGACTTCCGGTACGTTTGCCCCCCGATAACCGAGCGAGCATCTGGCTACCGGGCTGTGACCCAGGTCGCTATTGGGTATCGAATTGGCAGGTAGCGCTCCCCGGACGCACACGTTTCACACTTTTCCGACACGCCGGAGGTCCGAACGAGTGAATCCGGCAGACCGGACGAGCCGTACAGCGACCGCGAACGGCGAAAGCTACGGGCGATCGTTGCTGAATCGTGTCCGAACGCAGGGCATCGACGGGGACTCTCGGCTCACTCACGTGGCCGAACTCCCGGCTCGGTCCGGGCGCATCGGTGCGTGGCCCGAATGGGTGCGCCCCGAGGTCGTCGCCGCACTCGGCGGCATCGGGATCGAGGCACCGTGGTCGCACCAGGTCAGCACCGCCGAGGCCGCGGCGAGCGGACAGCACGTCGTGGTCGCGACCGGCACCGCGTCCGGGAAATCGCTGGGATACCAGCTGCCCGTGCTCAGCGATCTGCTCGACGATCCCAAGGCCACGGCCCTCTATATCGCCCCGACCAAGGCGCTGGGCGCCGATCAGCTGCGCGCGATCGGCGAACTCACCCACGACGGCCCGCTGCGCGATATCCACGCCGCGACCTATGACGGCGATACGCCAGGAGAGATCCGGCAGTGGGTGCGCGCGAACGCGCGATGGATCTTCACCAACCCGGACATGCTGCACGTGGGCATGCTGCGCTCCCACAAACGCTGGGCCAGGGTGCTGCGCAGGCTGCGGTATGTGGTGGTGGACGAATGCCACGCCTACCGGGGCGTATTCGGCTCACACGTCGCGCTGGTGCTGCGCCGTTTGCGCAGGCTGGCCGCCCACTACGGCGCCGATCCGGTATTCGTGCTCTGCTCGGCCACCACCGCCGACCCCGCCGAGGCCGCGTCACGGCTGGTCGGCGCGCCGTGCGTGGCCATCACCGACGACGGCTCACCGCGCGGTGCGCGCACGGTCGCGTTGTGGGAGCCGCCGCTGTTGACCGCCGTAACCGGGGAAAACGGTGCACCGGTACGGCGGGCGGCCAACTCGGAGGCGGCCAGGATCATGGCCGATCTGGTGGTCGAAGGCGCCCGCACCTTGACCTTCGTCCGCTCCCGGCGCGGCGCCGAGGTGGCGGCGATGGAGGCTCGCAGGCTCTTGGCCGAGGTCGATCCGGGCCTGGTCGAACGGGTGGCGGCCTACCGCGGCGGATACCTGCCCGAGGACCGGCGCGAACTGGAAGCGGCCATCTCCGACGGGAGGCTACTGGCCGCGGCCACCACGAATGCGCTGGAGCTCGGCGTGGATATCGCGGGCCTGGATGCCGTGGTGATGTCCGGTTTCCCCGGCACCGTCGCCTCGTTCTGGCAGCAGGCCGGACGGGCGGGCAGGCGCACCCAGGGCTCGCTCGTCCTCCTCGTGGCCAGGGACGATCCGCTGGACACCTATCTGGTGCACCACCCCGAAGCCCTGCTGGGCAGGCCGGTCGAGGCAACAATCACCGACCCGGGCAATCCCTATGTGCTCGGGCCGCAACTGCTGTGCGCCGCCCTCGAACTGCCGCTCACCGACCAGGAAGCCGACGAACTCGGCGCGGGTGCGGTGCTGGACGATCTGGCTGGTCAAGGGCTGATCCGGCGCCGGGAGAACGGTAGCCCGGACACCGCGCGCTGGTACGTCACCGCCGATCTCCAGCCGCACGACGCGGTCGATGTGCGCGGCGGCATCGGAGCACCGGTCGCGATCGTCGACGGCGAATCCGGCAGGCTGCTCGGCACCGCCGACGCCGGTCGCGCCCTGGCGACCCTGCACACCGGCGCGGTCCACCTGCACCAGGGTGAGACCTACGTGGTCGATGAACTCGACCTCGACGGTGGCGTCGCATTCGTCCACCAAGGCGACCCGGGCTGGACCACCAGCGCGCGCCAGACCACCTCCCTCACCGTCGACGCCTTCCTCGATCGACGCGACCACGGCGCGGTCACCGCGGCATCGGCGCAGGTCACCGTCACCAGTCAGGTGGTCGGATACCTGCGCACACTGCCCACCGGCGAGGTGCTCGACCTGGTGGAACTCGATCTGCCGCCGCAGACCCTGCCCACCAAGGCCGTGCTGTACACCGTGACGCCGGAGCTGCTGGCACACGCAGGCATCACGGCAGCCCGGGTTCCCGGCGCCCTGCACGCCGCCGAGCACGCCGCCATCGGGCTGTTGCCGCTGGTGGCGACATGCGACCGCTGGGACATCGGCGGCGTATCCATCGCCGAGCATCCCGACACCGGACTGCCGACCGTGTTCGTCTACGACGGTCAGCCCGGTGGTTCGGGCTTCGCCGAGCGGGGTTACGCCCAGCTCGAGCGCTGGTTGTCGGCGACATCGGCGGCCATCGACTCGTGCACGTGCACGGCGGGCTGCCCGTCCTGTGTGCAGTCACCCAAGTGTGGCAACGGCAACAGTCCGCTGGACAAGGCCGGCGCGGCCCGGCTGCTGACGGCCGTGCTCGCCGAACTGCGAACCGGCAGGTGACGGCCGGCCGCCCGAACGGTGACGTTGCCGCTGCCGTGGTGTAACCGTCCGGTCATCTCCGGCGGTGGTGGCCGGCCCGAAGCCCGGTGCGCACGCCGAGTAACCGGGTTCGCCAGCGCCATCCGATTAAAGAGGAAGATTCTCATGTTAACTGGTGCATAGCCATGACCTCTCATGTATCCATATGCGGATCTATTCATCCCTTTTCCGCGAGCGCCCGGAGAATTAACAGCCGCGCCGTATTAATTCATCGATAAGAAAAGGGAATACTCGCCGTTAACAAAATGCGGGACGTGCCATCACCGCAGTTCTTCGAGCGGTCCGGCGCGTGCCATGGCGCGTACTGTTCGGTCGCCCAATAGACCCATTGGTACTTTTCCTTCCACAGTCACCACGACGTCCCAATCGGCGATCTCACAACCGCGAATGGTCATGCGCATCCGATGCGCGATCTCACCCCCTTCGGCGCATGCGTCCGCCGCTCCGTAGACCAAGGCACCGGCCGCCGCCAGAGCCGCCAGATCGGCCGCCGCCTGTGCCCGATGCCGAGCCACCACTCCCGCACCCACCTGCCCCACCAGCACCGTCAGCCCCAGCAGGCCGGCCAGAGCCAACGCGGCGAAAACGGTGGCGGCACCGGCCTCACTCCGTATTCGCACGGACTCATCCATCCCGGCCCGGTCCGCGCCGAGCCGCCGAAGCCGCAACCGCATGAGCGCGATGCCACAGCCAGCCGAGCCCGGTACCGCACCGACAGCGCCGCGATCAGTCCGCGCTCGGCATTGCGCCGGACCGGACACCGGACGGCCCGACACCGACAGCAGGTGCGACAGGCCGCGTCGCCGGGTGGCCCGTGGACGTCGGTGGCCGAGGCGCGGCACCTCGCCGAAGCGAGGTTCACCGTCGCTCATGGTTCTGCGCCCGGTTCCGGCGTCGCGACGGCGTCGGCCCGCAGCTCCAGCAGCGGCAGCAGTGGCGTCCCGGCGGTGACCGTCGCGAGGATTCGCGTGCCCTCGCGGCGCACAGAGATCTCCGCGCCCGGTGGGGCTATGGCGCGGGCGGCGGGCACGGCGCCCGCGGCGTCGCCTCGGGCGGTGAGCCGGGCGGCCTCGCGCGCGGCGTCGATGCAGCGGACCTGGGTCGAGGCCGCCAGCAGCGCCCCGATGCACGCGACGACGGCCACGACTATCGCCGTCAAGGCGATCGCCGCCTCGACGGTGACGGCGCCGGTGTCGTCACCGAGAACCACTGCACCACAACGTCGCCCGCCCCGCGCTACACGTTCGTGTTCAGCGCCCGGTCGATGATCTTGGTCAGCGCGTCCACGATGCTGTCGCCCGTCACCACCGCGTACAGCACGGCGCCGAAGGCCGCGGCGGCGATGGTGCCGATGGCATATTCGGCGGTACTCATGCCGCTGTCGTCGGCCATCAGGTGGCAGAGCCGGGTCCGCACCGCCGCACTCGACGAGCGCATTCGGTGGATCCCGATCGAGCATGCTCCGTGGATCTCGTGCCGGACCGGCCTCTCGATTCGCATCTGATTCCCCTCTCCTGCGAGCCCACGCGGCGAATCCGCGCGGGAACGTCTCCATTGCCGAACCCGGCGGCGTCACAGCAGGCCGCCACCGAGCACCCGCCCGGCCAGCCCGATGATCACCGGGACGATGCCGAGGCAGATGAACGCGGGCAAGAAGCACAGCCCGAGCGGCCCGCCGATCAGCACGCCGGCCCGTTCCGCCCGCGCGGCGGCCGCATCCTCGACCGCACCGCGACGCTGCTCGGCCAGTTCCCCCACCGCCACCGCGAGCGAGGACCCGGATCGGGCCGAGCGCCTGGCCAGCCGCGCCAGCGCTTCGATCTCCCCGGACCCGTCGGTCGCCTCCCGTGCCGCCCGCTCCCAGGCGGACGCCGCATCGGCTCCCAGTGCCAGCAGGTCGGCGGCCCGGCGCAGCGGCTCTGCCAGGGCCGGTGGTGCACCAGGAACCACCGCGTATACCGCCGTGTCGATCGGCATGCCCGCCCGTAGGCACGCAGCCAGGAGGTCGAAGACCGAGGCGGCCGCCAACGGGTCGACGCCATGCCGGCGCCTCGCGCGCGCGAACCACCGAGCGGTGTCCGGCTTCTCGGCCGGGATCAGGCGGCGCGTGACCACCAGCCGCCCCGGCAGCAGCAGCATCGCGACGGCCAACAGCATCGCGGCATTCGCGGCCGGCGATCCCATGGGTGACCTCCTGATACACAGCACGATCCGAATGGTTCACAGCAGCACCCTTCGGGTGATCTCGTCCGACCACAGCAATCCGGCGCAGGCCAGGGCGGTGCCGAGCGGGAGCAGAATCGCGCCCGCAGGAGCGGTGAACAGCACCTCCAGCGGCGCGGCCCCCATGAGCTGGCCGAGGCCGACGCCGAGCAGCGGCAGCCCGGCCAAAACCGTCGCCGTAGCCTTGGCACCGGCCAGCGCGGCGGTCGTGCGGCCCCGAAAACGGATGCGGCCGATCAGATCGTTGCGCGCGGCGCCGAGCAGCTCGGCCAGCGCAAGACCGTGATGTTCGGCCACGCGCCAAGCCTCAGCGACGCGGTCGAGTTCGGCCGCGATCACCGAATCCGGCCTGCACAGCCCGTCCGCGCCGGACCCGCCGAGCCTGCTGCGGGCGGCACCGATCGCGAAGACTTGCGCGGCAACGCCTTTCGCATCGGCGGCCGCGGTCTCGGCGGCGACGCTCGGATGCGCACCCACCCGCAACTCGCCGATCACCGATTCGAGCGCGTCGAGCAGGTACCCGCATTCGGCGGCATGGCGGCAGTCCCGCGCGTTGCGCCGCCCACGGAAGATCAGCGTCGCGGCGAGCAGCACCGCCGCGGTCAGCGGACCGACGCCGAGCACGAACGCACCCGCGCAGGCCATCGGTGCCATGAGACGGAAGACGAGGCCCCGGTTCCTCCGCGGGCGTGCGGCGACGTCCCTGAACAGCTCGCCGAACCGCCGCTTCGGCACCGCCACCGGCGCCACCAGCAGCGCGAGCACCAGGCACGCCAGTGCGCCGATCATCGCCCGAGCCGATCGTCGAGCAACTGCCGCAGGCGCGCGGCCGCCGGTGTCTCCGCTCCATCCGCACGCCAGGCCGCACTGATCCGGACATGGCCGGAGTCGTCGCGACGGACCAGCCCGATCTCCTGGAGACCTCGGCTGCCGTCGGCTCTGCGGTGAACGTGCAGGATCACCTGGACCGCGGCAGCGAGCTGACTGTGCAGAGCGGCTCGATCCATACCGCCGAGCGCCGCCAGCGCTTCCAGACGCGCGGGCACTTCGCCCGGCGAGTTGGCGTGCACGGTGCCCGCTCCCCCGTCGTGCCCGGTATTCAAGGCGGTGAGCAGGTCGACGACCTCGGCGCCGCGCACCTCCCCCACCACGATCCGGTCGGGCCGCATGCGCAGGGCTTGGCGCACGAGTTCACGCACCGTCACCTGGCCGACACCCTCGACGTTGGCGGTGCGGGCGACCAACCGCACCACATGCGGATGCGGCGGTGCGAGCTCGGCGGCATCCTCGACGCAAATGATGCGTTCGGCGGGATCGACCGTGGCCAGCAGGCCGGACAAGAGCGTAGTTTTGCCCGCGCCAGTGCCGCCGACAACCAGGAAAGCCAGCCGGGCCGCGACGATGCGCTCCAACAGCATCTTCGCTTCGACGGCAACGGCCCCCATCGCGACCAGCGCATCCAAGCCCTGCGTCGCCGGGCGCAGCACTCGAAGCGACAGGCAGGTGCCGCCGTGCGCCACCGGAGCCAGTACCGCATGCAACCGCACCCCGAACGATTCGCCCAGCACCGCATCTCGACCGGGCAAGGTGGCGTCCACCCACGGTTGGGCGTCGTCGAGGCGCCGGCCCGCGGCCGAGGCCAGCCGCTGCGCCAGTCTGCGTACCGCGGCCTCGTCGGCGAAGCCGATCGACGTCTTCTCGATCCCGCGACCCCGGTCGATCCAGACCTCGTCGGGTGCGGTGACCAGCACATCGGCGACCTTGGTGTCGTGCAACAGCGGTTCGAGCACGCCCGCGCCGGTCAATTCGGTCTGTAGTAGCCGCAGCGCGCGCAGCAGGTCGGTGTCGCCGAGCACCCCACCGGCTTCGGCCCGGA
Organism: Nocardia cyriacigeorgica; assembly: GCF_005863245.1. GTDB lineage: Bacteria > Actinomycetota > Actinomycetes > Mycobacteriales > Mycobacteriaceae > Nocardia > Nocardia cyriacigeorgica_C. The sequence continues at coordinate 133,296 of NZ_VBUT01000004.1, forward strand.
TCGCGGCGGCGACCTCGGCCGGGTCGGGATCTCCGGCCGCTCCCGCCAAACGCTCGCGAACCCGGTCCAGCAGCTCCGCCGTCACCAGCGCGCCCATTGCTCCCCCTTCGACCATTCGGGCCGGCGCCTCCACAGCGGCAATCGCAGGAAGGCCGACAAAGCCAGGTAATCCGTTGCCCTGCCATTCATTTCGCCAACTCCGCCGGCACGCCGAGCACCATGAGCACCGCGTCGGCCGCCTCCCGCAGCGGCCCGCGGCCGACCGAGAGCCCACCGCGCTCCAGCCGAGCGGGTAGCCCAGGCTGAGCGCGCACCGCCGCCAGCAGTGGCAGGTCGAGCACCTCGGCGATCTCCGGTCCGCGCAGTCCGCCCGGTGCAGGACCACGAACAATGAGGCCGCGGTTCGGATTTCGCCGGCCGATATGTACCGAGACCGCTTCCGCGGCGGCGACCGCGCGCAGACCGGCGGTGACGACGAGGACCACCAGATCGGCGGCGTCGAGGACTTGATCGGCATGCGGCGAGCGTTCGGCCGAGAGGTCGCAGACGACGAGATCGCCTGCGGCCCGGCCCGCTTCGATGACGGCGTGCATGGCGCCGCCGCCGATCACCGGACGGGCGCTACCACCCCGGCCACAGGAGAGCACTGCCAGCCCGGGCGCGGCGGACGGCAGCGCGCCGTGCAGGGCGGCGGCAGATATCCGGCCGTCTTCGACGATGAGGTCGGGCCAGCGCAGGCCCGGTGTCTTCTCGATGCCGAGCAGCATGTCGATTCCGCCGCCCAGCGGTGCGCCGTCGACCAGCAGGGTGTGGCGCCGGAAGCCGGTGTGAGCTGAGCGCAGGGCCAGCGCGGCCGACAGCACCGAGGCGCCGGCGCCGCCGCATGCGCCGGTGACGGCGACCACCACGCCGCCGCCTGCGTGGTGTTCGCCGCGTTCGGCGAACGCCTCGATGAGCCCGACCGCGGCGCCCGGTAGCGCGATGACGCGTTCGGCGCCGACGGCTGCGGCGGCTTGCCAGTCGATGAGTTCGGGTTCCCCGTCGGTGACGGTGACGACACCGGCGCGTCGTAGGTAGCCGGCTTCGGCGCAAGCTACCGCGGCGGGGGTGTCGAGGATCACCAGCGGTGCGCCGGCCCAGGCGTGCCTGCCGACGGGCATCGCGCGTTCGTCGATCTCGCGTTCCGCGGCGGCCGCCACACGCCTGACTTCCTCGCGCAAGCCTGGCGTGCCGATGATCGCCAGCGCCGGTGCTGCGGGTGGCCGGTCGGTCGCTTCGAAGTCCATGCAGGTCAGCGTCGCGGACTGCGAACGCACACAACAGGGCCGTTTCGCCGAATGTGGATAACTCGCCTGCTGTGGATAACGCCGGAAGAACCACTGGCCGCCGCCGTGCCCGGCGCTGCGACAACCGACCTGTCCCGAAATAGAGGACGGCCCCAGCCGGGGGGGGGAGGAGGCTGGGGCCGTCGGGTTCAGCCCCGGGGGGTCGGGCTGAACGCGCCTGGAACATGTCCAGGTGCCAGCAATACTACACCCAAGGTCCGGCGCAAGCGCAAGTCCAATGTTGAAGAAGTTTCGCCGGGGCGCCTCGGCCTCCGGCGGGCGCGCCGGAGCGTCGACGGCAGCGCCTATCCTTGACCCCGTGACGGCCAACGGCGAGCAGACCGGACATCCGCACCACGGCAGCGAGCGGGCCGGTCGGGTGGCGGCGTTTTTCGATCTCGACAAGACCGTGATCGCGAAGTCGAGCACCTACGTGTTCAGCAAACCGTTCTTCGCGCAGGGCCTGTTGAACCGGCGGGCGGTACTGGAGAGCAGCTACGCGCATTTCATGTTTCTGCTCTCCGGCGCCGACCACGATCAGATGGAGCGGATGCGCGCGCACCTGACCAGCATGTGCGCCGGCTGGGATGTCGAACAGGTGAAATCCATTGTGGCCGAGACCTTGCACGAGCTGGTCGACCCGCTGGTCTATGCCGAGGCCGCCGATCTGATCGCCGATCACAAGATCCGCGGCCACGATGTGGTGATCGTCTCGGCTTCCGGCGAGGAGATCGTCGCGCCGATCGCCGAAGCACTCGGCGCCGATCACACCGCGGCCACCAGAATGGTCGTGCAGGACGGCAAGTACACCGGCGAGGTGGAGTTCTACTGCTACGGCGAGGGCAAGGTCACCGCGATCGAAAAGCTCGCCGCCGCCGAGGGTTACGACCTGTCGCGGTGCTACGCGTATTCGGATTCGATCACCGATCTGCCACTGCTCTCGGCGGTCGGCCATCCGACGGCGGTGAACCCCGATCGCGCCCTGCGACGCGAGGCGGTGGCCCGGAGCTGGCCGATCCTGACCTTCTCCAACCCGGTGTCGCTGTGGTCGCGGTTCCAGGCGCCGTCCTCCACCACAGTGGCGGCCACGGCGGCGGTGGGTGTGAGCGCTGTGCTGGCGGGTGCGATCAGCTACCGACTGCTGCGTCGGCGCCGCTGACGACGGCCGCGAAGCCGGGTACGCCAGGGCCTTACGGGCCGCGGCGGGGAGGCCGGCCGGTACGCCCGTACAAGATCGCGAACTGTGCCGCGACCTGGGATTCAACCACGAAACGCCGGGAGACACGCCGATAATTCGATGTTTTCCGACCTCTTGCTGTGAGTGCGCTCACGGTGTAAAAATGAAGGCACGGAAGGACGGAAGGCCAGGACGGAGTCGGAAGAGAAGGCTCAGCCCCCCATCCCACCCTTCCCAGCACGGACGCCAGGCACCCACGCGGAGCGCGCCGCGACAAGGGCAAAAGCGTTGTGGGCCTGCGACATTCGAGCTGTCGACGGCGAGCGCCTCGCATAATTGCGGGGATGAGCCGCGGTGGAATCGGATCACTCGCCGAGGCCGAAGAACACAACCCACCCAGCACGCTTGGTAACCGGGTTGTCCGTGCTAGCGGGCGGTGAGGTCGGTGACGACAACGCCGCCCGCTTCGATATGTCCGGACCTATCCCTACAGACCTAGCTCCCCTGACCAGAGGCGGCGTCGGCGATCGACGTCGCCTCTCGTGCGCCGTCCTCGAGCGCACCGCAGCACAGGATCACCCAGCTGCCGACCCCCTCGGGAGTGCCCGTCCCGAACGCCGCCGCGGCATCCAGGTAGGCCTGGCGCCTGCGCAGCCAGAACACCTCGGGCACCCCGAGACTGTGCGGATCGAGTCCGGTCGACACCGCCACCAGCCGCGACGCCGCCCGCGCGACGATCCCGTCGGCGGTGCCGAACGGCTTCAAGGTCAGCAGTTCCCCGTGCACCACGGCCGCGATCACCGGGGCGGGCGCCGAGGATCCGAGCACGGTCTGCGCGAGCAGGTCCAGCCGCTGGGCCACCCCGTCGTCAGCGCGCGGCCTGCCGAGTTCGGCCTCGTCGGAGACCAGGTCGGCCGCGGCGAGCAGATGCAGCCGGGCCAGCGCCTGCAAGGGCGCACGCTGCCAGGTGCCGACGAGATTGCGTAGCGCGTCACCGTCGAGCGCCTGGCCGACCCGCAGCGATCCGGCCAGAATCGGATCGCTGACGTTGCCGTCGGCGGGCAGCTCCACACTGCCGCCGTCGATGGCGGCCGACGACCGCGCGGCCCGGACGGCCGCCTCGGCCGCCGTGGTCGGCCAGCCGCGACGGTTGCTCTTGTGCCGGTGCACCTCGGCGAGCGCATCGCGGGCCTTGTCGGCGGCGGCGCGCACACCGGGCAGTTCGACGAGGGGCTGCAGCGGATCGGTCACGATTGACGAGGCTACTGCCGTGGCCTCGGTCAGCTCACCAGCAGGTCCCGGCCCGGAATGGCGTCGAGCAACCGGCGGGTGTAGTCCTCGCGCGGATTGTCGAACACCTCGTCGGTCGGTGCGGCCTCGACCACCCGGCCCGCGCACATCACCAGCACCTCGTCGGCGATCTGCCGGACGACGGCCAGGTCGTGGGTGATGAACAGATACGACAGCCCCAGCTCGGCTTGCAGGTCGTTGAGCAGCTCCAGGATCTGGGCCTGGACCAGCACGTCCAGCGCGGAGACCGCCTCGTCACAGACCACGAGCTCGGGCGAAAGGGCAAGGGCGCGGGCGATGGCGACGCGCTGGCGTTGACCGCCGGACAGCTCGTTCGGGTAGCGCGACAGCACATCGGCCGGTAGCGCGACCTTGTCGAGCAGGTCGCGCACCGTGGCGTCGCGTTCGGCGCGGCTGCCGATGCCGTGGGTGCGTAGCGGCTCGGTCAGGGTGCGGTGGATGGAGTACATGGGGTCGAGCGAGCCGTAGGGGTTCTGGAAGATCGGCTGCACCCTTCGCCGGAATGCCAGCGGCGATGTCCGGCTCAGCTGGGCCACGTCGGCGCCGTCGAAGGTCACCGTCCCCGAGGTCGGCTCCAGCAAACCGAGCACCATCTGGGCGACCGTGGACTTGCCGGATCCGGATTCGCCGACGATGGCGGTGGTCGTTCCGCGCCGCATCCGGAATCCGACGTCGTCCACGGCGAGCAATTCGGTCGACTTCCATGGCACCGATCCCCGGATCCGGTACCGTTTGGTGAGCCGGTCGACCACCAGGATCTCTTCGCCTGCAACGGTATCCGCTTCCTCGGCGACCTCGATCGCCTGCCGCCGCACCTGCGCGCGCGCCATCCGCACCGACCGCCGCCCGGCCGCCAGCGAGGGCGCCGATTCGACCAGCCGACGTGTGTACTCGTGCTGCGGGTCACGCAGGATCTCCAGCGCCGGACCGGATTCCACCACCCGGCCGCGATACATCACCACCAGATGTTCGGCCCGTTCGGCGGCCAGCCCGAGATCGTGGGTGATCAGCAGCATCGCGGTGCCCAGCTGCCCGGTGAGATCGTCGATGTGATCGAGGATCTGCCGCTGCACGGTGACGTCGAGGGCGGAGGTGGGCTCGTCGGCGATGAGCAGGTCCGGGCGCCCGGACAGCCCGATCGCGATCAGGGCGCGCTGGCGCAGACCACCGGACAGCTCGTGCGGATACTGGTTCATCCGATGTTCCGGATCCGGGATACCCGCCTCGCGCAGCAGCTCGGCGGCCCGTTCGCGCGCTTGCTTGCCGTGTGCGATTCCATTGGCGGCCAGGGTTTCGGTGATCTGGAAACCGATCTTCCATACCGGGTTCAGATTCGACATCGGGTCCTGGGGGACGAACCCGATACCGTTGCCGCGCACCCCGATCAACTCCGATTCCGGTGCCGCCGCCAGGTCGCGGCCGGCGAAACGAATAGCACCGGACACCACTCGTCCGCCACTGGGCAGCAGTCCGATCACCGCATGGGCGGTGGTCGATTTGCCGGACCCGGATTCGCCGACGATCGCCACGGTCTGGCCGGGATAGACCGTCAGATCGACGCCTCGGACGGCCTCGACCCGATCGGCTCCCGAACCGAAAGCGACGTGCAGATCACGGATCTCGAGCAGCGGCACGGCCTGTTCGCCGGTCTCGGGCGCGGCGTTCATGCTCGCCTCCTGCGGGACTTCGGATCGAGAGCGTCGCTGAGCGCGTCGCCGAGCATGATGAAGCTGAGCACCGTCAGCGCGAGCGCCGTCGCGGGATAGAACAGGATCAGCGAGCCGCCGCGCAACTGCTGCTGGCCGGTCGCGATATCGGCACCCCAGGACACCTCGGTGGGCGGCAGACCGACACCGAGAAACGACAGCGTGGCCTCGGTGACGATGAACACGCCCAGCCAGATGGTGGTCACCACGATGACCGGGCCGAGCGAATTCGGCACCACATGCCGCAGCAGGGTGCGAAACCGCGACACCCCCAAAGCCCGTGCCGCCAGCACGTATTCGCTGTTCTTGGCCGCGATCACCGCACCACGCGCGATCCGCGCCACCTGCGGCCAGGTGAATCCGGCCAGGATGACGATCACCAGCCCGATCGTCCGGCGTTCCGACAGCTGCATGACGACGATGGCGGCCAGCATCAGCGGGATCGCGTACACGATCTCGGCGATCCGGGAGATGATCGAGTCCAGCAGCCCACCGTAGAAGCCGGCCAGCGCGCCCAACGTCGCGCCGATCGTGACGAACAGCAGCGACGCGCCGACGCCCGTCAGCACCGACGCGCGCGCCCCGTAGACGGTGCGGGCGTAGATGTCGCAGCCTTGCAGATCGAACCCGAACCAATGCTGTGAGCTGGGCGGGAGCAGGCTGTTGTCGACCACGCAGTAGCGCGGGTCCTGGTCGGTGAACAGACCGGGGAACAGTGCCAGCAGCAGCACCAGCACGATCATCGCGACCGACACCAGGAACAGCGGATTGCGGCGCAGCCCGTGCCAGGCTTCGCCCCAGAATCCGCGCGGTGTTCCGGCCACCCGCACCCGGTCGACGGCATCGACCTCGATCTCGTCGGCCGGCGCGACCCAGCGCTGCTGCCCGGGACGGGCCCGGCCACGCTCGTCGGACATGCTCACACTCCCTTCTCACGCATAGCGGATCCGTGGATCGAGTGCCGCGTACAGCAGGTCGACGATCAGGTTGGCCAGCAGGAACACCACGATCAGCACCGTCACGAAGGAGACCACCGTCGGCGCCTCGCCGCGCACCACGGCCTGGTAGAGGGTGCCGCCGACGCCGGGGATATTGAAGATGCCCTCGGTGACGATGGCCCCGCCCATCAGCGCGCCCAGATCGGCGCCGATGAAGGTGACCACCGGGATCAGCGAGTTGCGCAGGATGTGCACCACCACGACGCGCCGACGCGGCAATCCTTTCGCGGTGGCGGTCTTCACGTAGTCGGCGTCCCGGTTCTCCACCACCGAGCTGCGGGTCAGGCGCAGCACGTAGGCGAACGAGAGCGCGCCGAGCACCATCGCCGGCACGATCAGCCGGGCGAAACTGGCGTCGGCGCCGACGGTCACCGGCGCGATCCCCCACTCGATGCCGAACAGATACTGCGCGAGGAACGCCAGCACGAACACCGGAACCGCGATCACGATCAGGCTGGCCACCAGCATTGTCGAATCGAACAGCTTGCCCTTGCGCAACCCGGCGATGACGCCGAAGAACACCCCGAACACCGTCTCGAACAGCACCGCGAGCAGCGCCAGCCGGAAGGTGATCGGGAAGGCGCGCGCGAGTTCTTCGCTGACCGGACGTCCGGAGAACGAGGTGCCGAGATCGAAGGTGAAGATGCCCTTCAAGTAGTACAGGTACTGCACGATGAAGGGGCGATCCAGGTGATAGCGGGCCTGTAGTTGGGCTTCCAGCGCGGGGGTGAGTGTTCGTTCACCGGCGAGGGCGGCCACCGATCCGCCGGAGACCTTGTAGATCAGGAAGTAGATGAGCAGGGTGGCGCCGAAGAACACGGGGATCATCTGCAACAGCCGCCGCACGATGTACCAGGCCATACGCTCTCCTCATTCTCCGGCGGCTCAGCGCAGCTCGATGTTCTCGAAGTCGGCCAAGCCGTTCCAGGCGAAGGCGACATTGCGGACGCGCTCGGAATAGCCCGCGGAGTTGACGTAGTCGAAGACCGGGATGGTCGGCAGGTCGCGCAGCAGCACCGTCTGCGCCTGTGCGACCAGTTCCCAGGACCGTTCCTCGGTCGGTGCGGCTTCGGCGGCGGCGATCAGCGCGTCGAATTCCGGGTTGTGGTAGTCGAAATCGTTGGTGGCGGAGTTGCTCAGGAACCCGGGTTCCAGGAATTGCAACATGGTCGGGTAGTCGCCCTGCCAGCCGGACCGGAACGCCTTGCCGACGGTCCGTGTGGTGACCTGGTCGCGCAGCTGTTTGAAGGTCGGCAGCGCGGCGCCGACAGCTTCGATGCCGAGGGTGTTCTTGATGCTGTTGGCGACCGCGTCGACCCAGGCCTGATGGCCACCGTCGGCGTTGTAGGCGATCTCGAAACGTCCACTCCACGGGGAGATCTCGTTCGCCTGCGCCCACAGTTTGCGGGCCTGTTCGGGGTTGTAATCGAGCACCTCCGAGCCGGGCAGGTTCGGGTTGTAGCCCGGCAGCACCCGCGAGGTGTAGTCGCGTGCGGGCTTGCGGGTACCCCGGAAGATCTTGTCGCCGATGCGTTCCCGCTGGATCGCCATGGAGATGGCGTGTCTGCGCAGCCTGCCCTCTTCGCCGTCGAAATGCGGCAGGCCCGGTTGAGTGCCGATCCACTGGTTCTGCGCGGTGGGCGCGGAGACGGCGCGCTCGCCGAGATCGTCGTCGACGACGGTGAGCGCGCTGGGCGGGACGGTGTCGAGCACGTCGAGATTGCCGGCCAGCAGATCCGAATAGGCGGCGTCGAAATTCGAGTAGAAGACGAAGGTCAAGCCCTTGTTCCTGGCCGGGCGCCCGCCGCGGTAGCTCTCGTTGGGCACCAGGTCCAGCTTCACATCGTGCTGCCAGGCGTCACCGTCGGCGAAGCGATACGGGCCGTTGCCGATCGGGCGCTGGCCGAACGACTCGATATCCTCGAACGCCACCTCGGGCAGCGGATAGAACGGCGCGTACGCCAACCGGGTCCGGAAGTCGATGGTCGGCGCCTTCAGATCGACGGTGAAGGTGAGCTCGTCGATCACCCGCAGCCCCGACATCGTCTGCGCGCGTGGCGGATCGGCCTGCACATCGTCGAATCCGACGATCGGCTCGTAGGTGTAGCTCTGCAACTGCGCGTTGGTGATCAGCGCGCCGAAATTCCAGGCGTCGACGAACGAGTGTGCGGTGACCGGCGAGCCGTCGCTGAAGGTCCAGCCGGGTTTCAACCGGATCAGATAGTGCTGCTGGTCGGTGGTCTCGATGGATTGGGCGACCTCGTCGTGCAGGCCGCCGTTCGCATCGATGCGCCGTAGCCCGGCGAAGAGCCGGTCGACGATGCGGCCGCCGCCGTTCTCGTTGGTATTCGACGGGACCAGCGGGTTCTGCGGCTCGCTGCCGTTGACCGCGATCGATTCACCGAGCGCGGGAGTGATGGTGCAGGCGGGCACCGTCGCGGCGCACAGCAGGGCGAGCACCAACGTCGCGAGCCAGGCCGGAATCCGCATCTGCACCCCCGGAATCATCGTCGTCTGGCGGCTCGGACGCGGCGGTTTCGGGCTGCCACGGTCGAACCGGCCCTGCGCGGACCCCCGCCCGCCGATCAGAAGCCGACGATAACCACCGCGGCACCGATTTGTCAGGCGACCGGGCCGAATCGGTGTCAACCCGATGGACGGGGTGGCAGCGGCGTGGGTCACAGTTGACTACTGTCGAAACCGGCCGCATGCGCAGGTGATGTGAAGGAAGTGACGAGATGACCGAAACCACCGCCGATCACCAGGACTCGTACCCGCCCAGCGCGGCATTCGCCGCCGCCGCGAATGCCGATGCCGAGATCTACCGCCGCGCCGACGCCGACCGCGAAGGCTTCTGGGCCGAACAGGCGCAGCGTCTGCACTGGCATGAGCCGTGGAGCCAGGTACTGGACTGGTCGGACGCTCCGGTCGCGAAATGGTTCGCCGACGGCAAGCTCAATGTCGCTTACAACTGCGTCGACCGGCATGTGCTCGACGGCCACGGCGAGCAGGTCGCCATCCACTGGGAGGGCGAGCCGGGCGATTCCCGCGACATCACCTACAGCGAGCTGCTCGCCGAGGTCAGCCGGGCGGCGAACTACCTGACCGAACTGGGTCTCGAGGCCGGTGACCGGGTCGCCATCTACATGCCGATGATTCCCGAGGCCATCGTGTCGATGCTGGCCTGCGCGCGGCTCGGGCTCACCCATTCGGTGGTCTTCGCCGGCTTCTCCCCGTCGGCGCTGCGCCAGCGCGTCGACGACGCACGCGCCCGGCTGATCATCACCACCGACGGCCAGTGGCGGCGCGGCAAGCCCGCACCGTTGAAGGAGGCGGTGGACGAGGCGCTGTACGCCAAGGGCGATGTGCCGCACAGCGTCGAACGCGTGCTTGTGGTGCGGCGAACGAACGTCGAGGTGCCGTGGACCGAGGGTCGCGACCTGTGGTGGCACGACACCGTCGCCCAGGCTTCCCCCGAGCACGAAGCCAAGCCCTTCGACGCCGAACACCCCCTGTTCATCCTCTACACCTCCGGCACCACCGGAAAACCCAAAGGCATCCTGCACACCACCGGCGGCTACCTCACTCAGACCGCCTACACCCACCACTACGTCTTCGACCACAAACCCGGCGCCGACGTCTACTGGTGCACCGCCGACATCGGCTGGGTCACCGGCCACAGCTACATCGTCTACGGCCCCCTCGCCAACCGCGCCACCCAGGTCGTCTACGAAGGCACCCCCAACTTCCCGGATGAGCACCGGCACTGGCAGATCATCGAAAAGTACGGCGTCACCATCTATTACACGGCGCCCACACTCATCCGGACCTTCATGAAGTGGGGTCGTGAGATCCCGGACGCGCACGATCTGTCCTCGATCCGGGTGCTGGGCTCGGTCGGCGAGCCGATCAACCCGGAGGCCTGGCGGTGGTACCGGGAGGTGATCGGTTCCGGCAGCGCGCCCATCGTGGACACCTGGTGGCAGACCGAGACCGGTTCGATCATGATCTCCCCACTGCCCGGCGTCACCGCGGCCAAGCCCGGCGCGGCCATGACCCCGCTGCCCGGCATCTCCGCGAAGGTCGTCGACGAAGAGGGTGCCGTGGTGCGCCCGGCCGGTGATTCGGCCGTCGTCGGCTACCTCGTGCTCGACCAGCCGTGGCCGTCCATGCTGCGCGGCATCTGGGGCGATATGGAGCGGTACAAGGCCACCTACTGGCAGCGCTACGCCGAGCAGGGCTGGTACTTCGCCGGTGACGGCGCCAAACTCGACGCCGACGGCGACCTGTGGGTACTCGGCCGCGTCGACGACGTCATGAACGTCTCCGGCCACCGCATCTCCACCGCCGAGGTGGAATCGGCGCTGGTCGGTCACGCCGGCGTGGCCGAGGCGGCCGTGGTCGGCGCCAGCGACGAGACCACCGGGCAGGGCATCGTCGCGTTCGTCATCCTCACCGCCGAAGCCAAGGACACCGGCGATGAACTGGTGAACGAGCTCAAGGCCGAGGTGGCACGAGAGATCAGCCCGATCGCGCGGCCGCGCGAGATCCACGTGGTGCCGGAGCTGCCCAAGACCCGCAGCGGCAAGATCATGCGACGGCTGCTGCGCGACGTCGCCGAGGGCCGCGAACTCGGCGACACCTCGACGCTGGTGGATCCGAACGTCTTCGAGGCGATCCGGGCCTCGCGCGCCTGATCAGAACCGGCGGTTTTCCGGCAGGAGCGGCAGGTTACGCCCGGTGGATTCGGTTGTCACCGGGTGTAACCGTTAGAATTGCGTAAGGTGTGCCGGGAAGTCTGGTCGGCGCGTGGTCGTGTACGTCGAATCCCCTGCGGTTCGCCGCGCGTCTGCGGTCCCTGACCGACCGACGAGAGGTTTCCCGTGATCACAGCGGCACGCTCGGAGCTGTCCCGGTATCTGCGCACCGAAACCGTCGGCGGCTCACTGCTTCTCATCGCGGCCGCGGTGGCATTGCTGTGGGTGAACTCGCCGTGGGGCGCCTCGTACGAAACGATGACCGATACGGTGCTGGCGATTCCGTCGCTGCACCTGGAACTCACCCTGGCCGACTGGACCAAGGACGGGCTGCTCGCGGTCTTCTTCTTCGTGGCGGGCCTGGAACTCAAACGCGAACTCGTGGTCGGCGAGCTGGCCGACCGTAAACGGGCCGCACTGCCGATCATCGCCGCCGTCGGCGGTGTCATCACCCCCGCGATCATCGCCTACGCCATCGGGTACGGCGTGCCGGGCATGGATCGCGGCTGGGCCATCCCGGTCGCCACCGATATCGCGTTCGCCCTGGCGGTACTGGCCATGACCGGGTCGAGGGTCCCCGCCAGCGCGCGGGTGTTCCTGCTGAGTCTGGCCGTGGTCGACGACCTGATGGCCATCATCCTGATCGCGGTGCTGTTCACCGCCGGAGTGTCGATGCTGTGGCTGCTCGCCGCACTCGCCTGTTTCGGCGGCTGGTGGCTGGCCCAGCACAAGCGCATCCGCACCCCGCTGGTGTATCTGCCATTGGCCCTGGTGGCCTGGTACGCGCTACACGAGGCGGGCGTGCACCCGACGCTGGCCGGTGTCGGTATGGGCCTGCTGACGCGAGTCCGCAAGGACCCCGGCGAATCCGAAGCGCCCGCCACCCGCTGGGAACACCTGGTGCAACCGATCTCGGCGGGGCTGTGCGTGCCGTTGTTCGCACTGTTCGCCTCCGGAGTCCCGTTGAATGCCAGTGTGTTAGGTCAGCTGTTCACCGATCGGCTGCCGCTGGCCATCATCGCCGGTCTGCTGCTGGGTAAGACCATCGGCATCATGGGGTCGAGCTGGCTGGCCATCCGGCTCGGCATCGCCAAACGCCCCGCGCACCTCGGTTATCGCGATATGTTCGCCCTGTCGGTGCTGGGCGCGATCGGCTTCACCGTTAGCCTGCTCGTGGCGGAACTCGCGCTGGAGGACGAAACCGCCGTGGAATTGGCCAAGGCAGCGATCTTGGTGACCTCTATGGCAGCCTCACTGGCCGGTTCGGCGCTACTGTTGCGGCGTGGGCGTGTCCACCAGGCGCGGCGGGACGCGCGTGCGCTAGAACGAGAACAATGAAGCCTGGACAGGGAGAAGGGTCGACCAAGTGAGTGTCACACAGGGCGGTAACGGACGCGACGCGCATCGAGACGGCTCCCCGCACGATCCCGGACGCACCGTGACCGCGATCCCCCTGTCCGAGGTCGATCCGACCGCCTCGGCCAGCTTCGGCACCCTGGTGCGCGATGCCACCGAGCAGGTCTCCACGCTGGTGCGCGCCGAGGTAGAACTGGCCAAGGCCGAGGTGACCGGCGAGATCAAGAAGGGCCTGCAGGGCAGCGTCTTCTTCATCGTCGCGCTGACCATCCTGTTGTTCAGCAGCTTCTTCTTCTTTTTCGCGGTCGCCGAAACCCTCGACATCTGGCTGTACCGCTGGGCGGCGTTCTGGATCGTGTTCGCGCTGATGGTGATCGCCACCGCCGCCTTCGCCTTCCTCGGCTACCGCAAGGTCAAGAAGCTGCGCGCACCGGAGAAGACCATCGACTCGCTCAAGCAGACCCGTTCGGTGCTGCCCAGCGGGCTCGGCGCGCACGGCAAGCACGAGCTGACCCCCGACAAGATCGCGATGGACAAGCCCGCCCGCTGAGACACGCCCGGCCCGGGCCTACTACGCTCGGTCGGCGTGGCGTCGAACTTCCTGCCGGACCCGTCCAGCGTCCGTTATGAGGGTCCATGGACCCATCGCGACGTTCACGCCAACGGCATCCGCTTCCACATCGTGGAGGCCGCGCCCCAACGCCCGGACGCGCCCCTGGTGGTGCTGCTGCACGGATTCGCCGACTTCTGGTGGTCGTGGCGGCATCAGCTGACCGGACTGTCGGCCCTCGGCTACCGCGCCGTCGCGGTGGATCTGCGCGGCTACGGCGACAGCGATAAACCGCCACGCGGCTACGACGGCTGGACCCTCGCCGGCGATATCGCCGGACTCATCCGCGCGCTCGGCCACACCGAAGCCACCCTGGTCGGGCACGCCGACGGCGGTCTGGTCTGCTGGGCGACCGCGGTGATGCATCCGCGCCTGGTGCGGGCGATCGCGGTGATCGGCTCCCCGCATCCGGCCGCGCTCAAGAGCGCGATCCTGCGCGATCGAGCCCAGCGCAAGACCTGGCTGCCGAATTTCCTGCGCTACCAGCTCCCCCGGTACCCGGAACATCTGCTGACCCGCGGCGACGGGGCCGAGGTGGAGCGGCTGCTGCGTGAGCGGGTCGGTGCGTCCTGGTCCGGGAGCAGCGAATTCACCGACACCGTGCGCCGGATGCGCTCGGCCATCCAGATTCCCGGAGCGGCCCACTGTTCGCTGGAATATCAGCGCTGGGCGTTCCGTAGCCAATGGCGCCCGGATGGCCGCCGGTTCATGGCCATCATGCGCAAGCCCATCGACATCCCGGTGCTGTCGATGCGCGGCGAACAGGACGGTTACGTGCTCACCACGACCATCCATCGCGGCCACCGGCTCTCCCCGCGCCGCACCGTGGTCACCATCCCCGGCGCCGGGCATTTCGCGCATCAGGAGAACCCGGAGGCGGTCACCACCGAGCTGGCGAAGCTGCTGGGCTGAGGCCCCGCGTTGCTGTCGAGCACCCGGCGACATCATCGCCGCCGGGTGCCGCTGCGATCAGCTCAGCACGCACGGCCCCGTCGCGACCGGCGACTGCGATCCGGCAGCCGCGTCTAGCTGACGACGAACCTCCTGCAGGGTGAGCACATAACCGGTGTCGTCATCGGTGACGGCCGCGCCGAACACCACACCGAGCACATTGCCCTCGGTATCCACCAGCGGCCCACCGGAGTTGCCCGCCCGGACCTGCCCGCGCACCGTGTACACCTCGCGCTCGATGGTGCCGTCGCGGTAGATGGTCGGGCCGGTCAGATCCAGCGTCTCGCGGACGCGGGCCGCGCTCGCGGTGTAGCGCCCGCCGCCCGGGTAGCCGAGCACGATCGCGCTGTCACCCGAGCGGGCCGGGGCCGCGGCCTCCTCGATCTCGGGTGCGGTGAGACCGGGGACCGCCAGCACCGCGACGTCGGTGGACGGATCGAACAGCACCACTTCCGCTTCCAGCGGACCGGTGGCGGTATCCACGGTGACGCTGGTGGTGCCCGCGACGACGTGCGCGTTGGTCATCACCCGCTCCGGCGAGATGACGAAGCCCGAACCCTCCAGCGCCCGCTGGCAACTCGGCGCCACACCGCGGATGCGCAGCACACTCTGCTGCAACCTGGCGGCAACCGGACTGCTCAGCACACTCGGATCCGGCGGTTCCACCGCCGCGATCGGCGCGCGGCCGAACGGCCCGATGACGTCCGGCAGGCCCGAGGTGTTCAGCAGCTTGGAGAACTCGTTCGGCAGCTTGCGCAACCAGTTCGGCGCCACATCGTTGACGTCGGCCAGCACCCGCGAACCGTTGATCGCGGTCGCGATGGCCGGCTGCGACGAGGTGGCCAGCGGCAGCGCGAGCAGCCACGCCGTCACCAGCACGGCCACCGCCTGCAGCACCGCACCGACGACGCTGTCGACGGTGCGGGTGAAGGTGTGCCGCATCCCGCCCCGCGCCGCGCGGCCGAGCACCATGCCCGCGACCTCGCCGACGATCACCAGCACAACGATCAGCAGCACACCGGCCAGCACCCGGCTGCGGCCCTCACCGATGTGGATGAGGATGTGCGGGGCGATCAGGATGCCCGCGACGGCACCGAGCACCACGCCGAGGAAGGCCAGCGCCGACGCGACCGCGCCCTGCCGCCAACCCGATGAGGCGGCCAGCAGGGCGAGGATGACGACCGCGATATCGAGCCAGGTCGATGCGCTCACAGCGTCATCCCCACCGCGGCCAGCGAGGTTTCCAGATCACGCACGTCGGTGCGGTCCCATTCCCGCTCCCAGCCGAGTGTGGTGATCAGACTGGCGAGGATTCCGCCGGTCAGACCCCACACCAGCATCCCGTCCACCTGGAAGGCCGGGCTCTGGTAGCCGAGGCTGCCACGCACCAGGAACCGGTTCGCCGGATCGAGCAGATCGGACAACGACACGCGCACCACCCGTTCGGTTTCACTCTGGTCGACCACGCGCACCTCGCTCGGCGTGCGCCAATACGCCACCACCGGTGTCACATCGAACCGGGACGGCGGAACGAACAATTTCGGCAGCACCGCGACCGGCTCGACGCCGTCGCGGTCGAGTCCGGTTTCCTCCCAGGCCTCGCGCAGCGCGGTATCGATCGGACCGGTATCACCGGGATCGACCGCACCGCCGGGGAAGGCGACCTGCCCTCGATGCTGGCGCATGGTGGAGGCCCGCTGGGTCAGCAGCACCTCGGCGTCGGCGGGCAGCCCGCCCGGTGCCTTCGGGTCCGGATGCACGGAACCGCCGAACAGCACCAGCACCGCGGCCTGGCGCGGCTCGGAGGTCAGCGTCATCACCCTGCGCAGCGCGCGCGCTTTGGACAGGGTGTCGGAGAAGTCGGCGTGGGCCCGGGTGGCCCCGGCGAGCCAAGGCGGAATGTCGGTCATGCGGTAACTCCCAGCGCCCCGGCGACGGTGTCGGCGATGTCGTCGACATCGTGGAACGGGCGGGCGACGTACTCGGCGATCGAACCGTCCGGCCGGACCAGCACGGTGATCGGCAGCGCGTTCGGTGCGCCCGCGGCCGTGCGCACGGCGGCGTCGGGGTCCTCGACGCCCGGCATGGTCAGTGGTGCCCGGCCAGCGGCACGCTGCTCGTCGTTCAGCGCGGCGAGCATGGCGATGGCCTTGTTCTCGGCGGGGTCGCTGTGCACGGTCAGCACCGTCACCGCCGGTCCCACCCGGTTCGCGTACTCCTGCAGGATGGGCAGCTCGGTGCGGCAGGGCTCGCACCAGTAGGCCCACAGATTCAGTACCGCGGGCTTGCCTGCGAGGGCCGCAGCGAGGTCGATGCGCTCACCGTCGGCCAGGCAGGTCAGCGCGAGCCCGGCCAGCGGGCCCGAACCGACCGCACCGTCGGCCGGCCGTGGACATTCGGCGAGACCCACGGCTGCGCGCTGTTGCGGGTCGATCCTGGCAGCCGAGGTGACTCGGTCCTCGACGGTGGCGGAGTCGTCGGCACCGCGCGGCCACAACGCGACGGCGAGCGCGACCACCACGATCAGGGCCGACAGCACCCAGCGCCAGACGACGGGAACTCGGCTCACCGGCCCACCAGCTCGAGCAGATGCTCCGCTTCCGGCCCCTTCACCAGCTCGGCGGCGGCATCCGGGTCGGTGGGCCCGATCCCGAACGAGGGGCAATCCTTGGCCAGCAGGCACACTCCGCACGCCGGTTTGCGCGAATGGCAGACCCGGCGCCCGTGGAAGATCACCCGATGGGACAGCAGTGTCCACTCCTTGCGCTCGATCAGCTCGCCGACGGCCTGTTCGACCTTGACCGGATCCTCTTCGGTCGTCCATCCCCAGCGGCGCACCAGCCGGCCGAAGTGGGTGTCGACGGTGATACCCGGCACCCCGAACGCGTTGCCGAGGATGACGTTGGCAGTCTTGCGCCCGATGCCCGGCAACTTCACGAGTTCGTCCATGGTGTGAGGCAACTCACCATCGAAGTTTTCCAGCAGGGCTTGCCCGAGGCCGATGAGCGCGTTCGCCTTGTTCCGGTAGAAGCCGGTGGGGCGAATGTATTCCTCGAGTTCGGCCCGATTGGCCTCGGCGTATGCGCGCGCGTCAGGGTACTTGGCAAAAAGCGCGGGGGTGGTGAGGTTCACTCGCACATCGGTGCACTGGGCGGACAAGATCGTCGCGACGGCCAATTCCAGCGGTGTGGTGAAATCCAATTCGCAATGCGCGTCCGGAAAAGCCAGCGCCAGTTTACGGTTCATCCGGCGCGCGCGGCGGACCAGACCCAAGCGGGTTTCCGCCGGTCGAGTGCGGGTTTTCGACTTCGGCGCGCCGTCGGCCGCCGGGACAGGATCAGCCGCCGCGGCGGTGGCCGAAGGCCCGATCCCGGCCGCGGATGAGGGGGAGACACGCACCCGTCCACCATACGGAACGCACCGACATCGTTGCCTGCCCAGATCTGGTGCCGTGTTCCATCTGAGACCTCGACAGTGTTTACTGCTCGGCATGCAAGGACTCGCTGTGGTGCTCTTCCCAGTGGCGTTGATGCTGTTCGCCCTGGGCATGGAGCGGGTCGAGAACCGGCTCCGCAAACTTCTCGAACCCGACGAAGAAGTTCAGCTGTACTTGGACAAGGCGAGCAACGCCGAGGTGAAAGAGCTGACGAAGCTCGGTCTACCGGCGGCGGTGGCCCGTATGCGCAGGCGCCGCTCCCGCGCCGAGGAAATGGACATCGCCCGGGCCAGCTGAGCCCGCGCGATGCGGAGTTCACGCCACGCAATCCGGCCGTTACGTGGTGTCTGTCACTACGCGCCGTGAATGCCGCGTAGACTGCACTGTCGGCCGACCCACTTCGGTCCAGGACTACAGCCATTTCCCATAAGGAGCACATTCGTGGACGAGGCCCTCGCCAGAGCAGGCATCTTCCAAGGCGTAGAGCCCACCGCGGTGGCGGCGCTCGCCAAACAACTGCAGCCCGTGGATTTCCCGCGCGGCCATGTCATCTTCAACGAAGGTGAGCCCGGCGATCGGCTGTACATCATCACGTCCGGCAAGGTGAAGATCGGTCGCCGTTCCCCGGACGGCCGGGAGAACCTGCTGACCATCATGGGCCCGTCGGACATGTTCGGCGAGCTGTCGATCTTCGACCCCGGCCCGCGGACCTCCACCGCGACCACGGTTACCGAGGTCCGCGCGGTCACCATGGACCGTGAGGCGCTCAAGTCCTGGATCGACCAGCGACCCGAGATCGCCGAGCAGTTGCTGCGCGTGCTGGCCCGCCGCCTGCGCCGCACCAACAACAACCTCGCCGACCTCATCTTCACCGACGTCCCGGGTCGGGTCGCGAAGGCGCTGCTGCAGCTCGCTCAGCGTTTCGGCACCCAGGAGGCCGGTGCGCTGCGGGTCACCCACGACCTCACCCAGGAAGAGATCGCCCAGCTGGTCGGTGCCTCCCGCGAGACCGTGAACAAGGCCCTGGCCGACTTCGCGCACCGCGGCTGGCTGCGGCTCGAGGGCAAGAGCGTGCTGATCTCCGACTCCGAGCGCCTGGCCCGGCGCGCGCGCTGATCTCGCGCACGGATCGCTGATCGTTCGAGGCCCGGCCGCAGCTAGCGGACCGGGCCTCGAACGTGTCCCTGGTCAGGCCTGCGACCGCAGGTACTCCAGCTGCGCCTGCACCGAACTCCGCGCCGCCAGCCACAGCTTCTTGTCGACGTCGGCGTACACCTTGCGCACCACCGCCATCGGCCCGGCGTCGGGCCCGAGTTCGGCCAGCGCCGCGCGCACCTGCTCCAGCCGTTCCTGCCGGTGGGCGATGTAGTAGCGCGCGACCGGCTCGAGATCCGGGTGATCCGGGCCGTGTGCCGGCAGCAGCGCCTTCCCCGCCCCCACCTCGACCAGCCGGTCCAGCGACCGCAGGTAGTCGCCGAGCGTGCCGTCGGTGGAATCGAGGACGGTGGTGCCGCGACCGAGGATGGTGTCGCCGGTCAGCACGGCGTCATCGAGCACGAAACTCACCGAATCCCCGGTGTGCCCGGGTGTGTGCAGCACGGTGATGCGCAAACCTGCCGCGACGATGACCTCGCCGTCGGTCAGCGCCGCATCGCTCCCGCGCAGGAACTCGCGGTCCATCGCCCGCACCGGCGTACCGGTCAGCTTCACCAAGCGGTCGATGCCGCCGGTGTGATCGGAATGCCGGTGCGTGATCAGGGTGAGCGCGATATCGCCGCCGGTCGCCGCGACGATCGCCTCGATATGCGCGCGCTGCTTCGGGCCCGGATCGACTACCACACAGCCGGGGCCGTCCGGGGCCCGCAGGATCCAGGTATTGGTCCCGTCCAGCGTCATCTGGCCCGGATTGTCCGCGAGCAGCACCGCCGCGGTCGGCGTGACCTGCCGCAGCTGCCCGTAGGCGGGATGGGTCAGGGTCATGGGCCTACCTCCTGATCAACGCACCTCGGCGATGAGTTCCACCTCGACCGGGGTGTTCTTCGGCAGTTCGGAGACCCCGACCGCCGAGCGTGCGTGCGTACCCGCGGCGCCGAAGACCTCGCCGAGGAACTCCGAGGCGCCATTGACGACCAGCGGCTGGTCGGTGAAGCCAGGGGCCGAGGCGACGAAGCCGACCACCTTGACGATCCGCACGACCTCGTCGAGGCCGACCAGATCGTGCACGGCGGCCAGCGCGTTCAGCGCGCACAGCCGCGCGGCCTCGGCGGCCTGCTCCAAGGTCACCTCCGCGCCGACCTTGCCGGTCGCCGACAGCTCACCGGAGACGAACGGCAACTGCCCGGAGGTGTAGACCAGCGAACCGGTGCGGACCGCGGGCAGATAGGCCGCGACCGGCGCGGCGACCTCGGGCAGGCTCAGGCCGAGCCGGGCGAGATTGCGTTGCCAGGGGGTTGCGGGTTCGGCAGCGGGCGATTCGAGTGCCATGGCCGCCCGCCCTACTGCTTCGGCCGCTTCAGGTAGGCCACGTGCTGCTCACCGGTCGGGCCGGGCAGCACGGTCACCAGCTCCCAGCCGTCGGCGCCCCACTGGTCGAGGATCTGCTTGGTCGCATGGGTGAGCAGCGGAACGGTCGCGTACTCCCACAGGGTCACATCGCTCATGGCTGGAGCCTAATAGGTGGGCTCCGGCCTGTTCCGACCGCAGCCGGGCCCGTTCCCGTCATACGAGCCGGACGTCACTGTCTGATACACCACACCCTCGGTATCCGGATCCCTAGGGCGCGATCTCAGAACGGGTTATAGGCTCGCGAACGTGGGAGCACCAACAACAGTGCCGGTTTCGGCCGATCCGGGGCTGACGACCGGCTGGCCGGAACGCGCGGCCAAGGCCCGTCTGCACTATGTGTCGGGTAAGGGCGGGACCGGGAAGTCGACGGTCGCCGCGGCCCTGGCGCTGGCGCTGGCCGCCGGCGGGCGCCGGGTCCTGCTGGTCGAGGTGGAGAGCAGACAGTCCATCGCCCAGCTGTTCGACCTGCCGCCGCTGCCACCCACCGAGACCAGGATCGCCACCGCCGACGGTGGTGGTGAGGTGGTAGCGCTCGCTCTCGATATCGAGCACGCCTTCCTCGAGTACCTGGACATGTTCTACAACCTGGGCTTCGCGGGCCGGGCCATGCGCCGGATGGGGGCCATCGAGTTCGTCACCACCATCGCGCCCGGTCTGCGCGATGTCATCCTGACCGGCAAGATCAAGGAGTGCGCGGTCCGCGTCGACAAGACCGGCAAGCAGGTCTACGACGAGATCGTGGTGGACTCGCCGCCGACGGGCCGGATCGCCAGCTTCCTCGACGTCACCCAGGCGATGGCCGAGGTGGCCAAGGGCGGGCCGATCGCCTCGCAGGCCGAGGGCGTGTCGAAGCTGCTGCATTCCGACCAGACCCTGATCCACCTGGTCACCCTGCTGGAGGCGCTTCCGGTGCAGGAAACCGCCGACGCCATCGCCGAATTGACCGCGGCCGACCTGCGGGTCGGCACGGTGATCGTCAACCGGGCCAGCCAGGACGAACTGCCTGCCGAACAGCGCAATCGCGCCGCTGCGGGCGACCTCGACGTCGAGGCGATCCGAGCCGGGCTCGACCGCGCGGGAATCTCGCTGCCCGAGGACGATTTCCAGGGCCTGATCACCGAAACCGTCGAGCATTCGGCCACCCTGCGGGCCCAGGACGAGAGCGCCACCGAACTCGCCAAGATCGATATCTCCCGGATCTCGTTGCCCGCGCTCACCGACGGCATGGATCTGGGCGGGCTCTACGAGCTGGCCGAACACCTCACCGCACAGGGAGTCCGATGAGCACGCCGCAGGCAGGCGCCCCCCAGCTGGACATCTCGACGATCATCGGCGACCCGAGCGCGCGCATCGTGGTGTGCTGCGGTTCCGGCGGTGTCGGCAAGACCACCACCGCCGCCGCCATCGCGTTGCGCGCCGCCGAGTCCGGCCGCAAGGTCGTGGTGCTGACCATCGATCCGGCCCGCAGGCTGGCCCAGTCGCTCGGCGTCGCCGATCTCGGCAACTCCCCGCAGCGGGTGGAGCTCGGACCAGAGGTCAAGGGCGAACTGCACGCGATGATGCTCAATATGCGCCGGACCTTCGACGAGATGGTGCTCGAGCACACCAGCCCCGACAAGGCCGAGCAGATCTTCGCCAACCCCTTCTATCAGACCGTGGCCTCGTCCTTCGGTGGGACGCAGGAGTACATGGCGATGGAAAAGCTCGGGCAGCTGGCGAATCGGCGCGAGTGGGATCTGATCGTGGTCGACACTCCCCCGTCGCGTAACGCGCTGGACTTCCTCGACGCACCCAAGCGGCTCGGCAATTTCCTCAACGGCCGGATGATCCGGGTGATCATGGCGCCTGGACGCGGCGTCGGCCGGTTCGTCACCGGTGCCATGAGCCTGGCGGTGCGCGGGGTGTCGACGATCGTCGGCGGCCAGATGCTCAAGGACGCGTCGCTGTTCCTGCAATCGCTGGAATCGCTGTTCGGCGGATTCCAGGACCGGGCCAACCGGACCTACGCGATGCTGTCCAAGCCGGGCACCCACTTCCTGGTGGTCGCGGCCCCCGAACCCGATGCCCTGCGTGAGGCCTCGTTCTTCGTCGACCGGCTCTCCACCGAGAAGATGCCGCTGGCCGGGCTGGTGCTGAACCGGACCCATCCGGTCCGCAGCGAGCTGTCAGCCGATCACGCGCTGACCGCCGCCGACCAGTTGACCGAATCGAATCCGCTGACGGCGGCGGTGCTGCGCATCCACGCCCACCGGGTGGCGACCGCGAAACGCGAACAGCATCTACTGTTGCGGTTCACCGGAGCCCACCCTCGGGTGCCGATCGTGCCGGTGACCGCGCTGCCCTTCGAGGTCTCCGATCTCGAAGCGCTACGCGCGGTCGGCGATCAACTCACCCGGACTCCGGCCGGCTCGGCCGTGCCGGTTACATAGCCACCTGATGCTGGCGCTGGGCCTGGAAGAAATCGGCCCATGACGTCACCTCGGGATGCTGCTTGAGCAGCGCACGCCGCTGCCGTTCGGTCATCCCGCCCCACACACCGAACTCGACCCGGTTGTCGAGTGCGTCGGCTCCGCACTGCATCAAAACCGGGCAGTGCCTGCAGATCGTTGCCGCTTTGCGCTGCGCCGCGCCACGTACGAACAGCTGATCGGGGTCTACTTCCTTGCATCGGGCCTGGGATACCCAGGCGATCCTCGCTTCGGCCTGCTCTACGTCCAATCGAGCGATGGGGGTTGTCATGTGCATTTGGTGTGCCCCTTTGCAGTCCGAACACCGGTCAACGGCGCTCCGGAATCGCGTGTCAGCCTCGCAGCAACCCAAACCCCGCTGCGAAGTGCACCACATTCCACTTTGAGTGTTAGCTCTATCACACTGGGTTCTCAATCTAGGTAAAGGTATGCCGGGAGCGCAAGACCGAGCTGTGATTTTTTGGTACGTCCGTGCCGCGACCACGCGACACGCCAGTGACCCAATCGCGACACGCCACCGAATCGACCGTTATCGCGTGTTCGATCGAACGCGGCGCTCACCTGCCCGCCGTCACGACCGGGTTTCGGCCGTCGAACCCACCCCGACCTGCAATCGAGCAATTCGGATCAAACACACCCGCGAGAGCGTCCGACCCACCCCTTAGTCTGGTCCCGTGCCGATCAGACATACGCTCGCGAAGCTGGCCGTTAGCTGCATGCTGGCCGCCGTGCTCGTCGCCGGGCTGTTGTTCCCGCTCGCAGGCGGTTTCGGATTCGTGTCCAACCGCGCCGCCGATGCCGTCGACAACGTCTCCGCCGAGTTGGTCGAGGGCACGGTGCCCGCGGTGTCGACGATGGTCGACGCGGCGGGCAATCCGATCGCCTGGCTCTACGAACAACGCCGTTTCGAGGTGCCGAGCGAGAAGATCTCCAACGACATGAAGCTGGCGATCGTCTCGATCGAGGACCGCCGCTTCGCCGACCACGACGGCGTCGACTGGCAGGGCACGCTGCGCGCGTTCCTCACCAACACCACCAGCGGCGAGGTGCAGCAGGGCGCGTCCACCATCGACCAGCAGTATGTGAAGAACTTCCAGCTGCTCGTGGTCGCCAAGACCGACGCCGAACGCCGCGCCGCCATCGAGACCACCCCGGCCCGCAAGATCCGCGAGATCCGGATGGCGCTGACGCTGGACAAGGAACTCACCAAGGACGAGATCCTCACCCGCTACCTGAACCTGGTGCCGTTCGGTAACTCCTCCTACGGCATCCAGGACGCCGCGCAGACCTACTTCGGCATCGACGCCGCCGATCTGAACGTGCCGCAGTCGGCGATGCTCGCGGGCATGGTGCAGAGCAGCTCGAAGCTCAACCCCTACACCAACCCCGAGGGCGTGCTGGCCCGCCGCAACACCGTGCTGGACACCATGATCCAGAACATCCCCAGCCGCGCCGACGAATTCCGCAAGGCCAAGACCGAGCCGCTGGGCGTGCTGCCCGAGCCCAAGGGCCTGCCCCGCGGCTGCATCGCGGCGGGCGACCGCGGCTTCTTCTGCGATTACGCGCTGCAATACCTGGCCAACGCCGGCATCAGCCGCGAGCAGATCGAAAAGGGCGGCTATCTGATCCGCACCACCCTCGACCCGGCCGTGCAGGATTCGGTCAAGCGCGCGGTCACCGAGGCGGCGCCGCCGGACCTGGAGAACATCGCCGAGGTCATGTCGGTGATCGCCCCCGGCCAGGAGTCGCACCCCGTGCTCGCCATGGCCAGCAGCCGCACCTACGGCCTCAACCGGGAGGCGCACGAGACGCTGCTGGCCCAGCCGTACTCGATGGTCGGCGACGGCGCGGGCTCGGTGTTCAAGCTGTTCACCACCGCCGCGGCCATGGAGAAGGGCATGGGCATCAACGCCCAGCTCGATGTGCCGGGCCGGTTCAACGCCCAGGGCATGGGTAACGGTGGCGCCCCCGGCTGCCCGCCCGCGACCTACTGCGTCGAGAACGCCGGCCGCTACAAGTCGCCGATGTCGGTGACCGAGGCACTGGCGACCTCACCCAACACCGCGTTCGTCAAGCTCATCCAGGCCGTCGGCGTCACCCCGACCGTCGACATGGCAGTGCGCCTGGGCATGCGCTCCTACACCGAGCCCGGCAGCTCGGGGCTGGAGAACAATCAGAGCCTCGCCGACATGATCAAGAGCCAGAACCTCGGCTCGTTCACCCTCGGCCCGGTCCCGATCAACCCGCTCGAGCTGTCCAACGTCGCGGCCACGCTGGCCTCCGGCGGCAAGTGGTGCCCGCCCTCGCCGATCAAGGAAGTGATCGACCGCAGCGGCAAGCAGGTGCCGCTGACCCAACAGGCCTGCGAGCAGGTGGTCGAGCCCGGCCTGGCCAACACCCTGGCCAATGCCATGAGCAAGGACGACCAGCCCGGCGGTACCGCCTTCGCCGCGGCCGCCAACGCGGGCTGGACGCTGCCGATGTCCGGTAAGACCGGCACCACCGAAAGCCACCGCTCCTCGGCGTTCGTCGGCTTCACCAACTCGCTGGCCGCGTCCGTCTACGTCTACGGCGACAGCCCGACGCCCGGCGAGATCTGCTCGTTCCCGCTGCGCAACTGCGGTGCCAGCGACGCCAACGGCCTGTTCGGCGGTAACGAGCCCGCACGGACCTGGTACAACGCGATCAAACCCGTTGTCGGGAACTTCCCGCCGCCGGTGCTGCCGCCGCTGGACGACAAATACGTGCGCGGCGCCAACAACGCGCAGGTGCCCGACGTGGTCGGGATGAAGCAGGGTGAGGCGACCGCCGCGCTCATCGCGGCCGGGTTCAAGGTCACCCCGGTGGAATCGCCCGGGTCCGCGCCGAAGGGCACCGTGACCGGGTCCTCGCCGAACGGGTCGGCCATTCCGGGCTCGCTGGTGACGATCTACGTCAGCGACGGCACCGTGCGCACCCCGCCGCCGCCCGGTCCGCAGGGACCGCCGCCGGGCGTGCCGGGACTTCCGCCACCGCCGCGGCTGCCGCCCATTCCGATTCCGATTCCGCTGCCGTTCCCCCGGTAACGACAACGCCGACCCGGTCTGACCGGGTCGGCGTTTCGTTTATCTGCTGGTCGAGCGGTTACAGCCGGGCCTTCACCGCCGCGGAGATCCTGGCGCCGTCGGCCTTGCCCTCGGCCAGCGCGGTGGCGATCTTCATGACCTGACCCATCTGGCGCATCCCGGGACGCTGCCCGGTCTGCTCGGCGATCTGGGCGATGGCCGTATCGGCGATGTCGGCGACCTCGGCGTCGGTCAACTGGGTGGGCAGGTATTCGTCGATGATCCTGGCCTCGGCGTGCTCGTTGGCCGCCAGCTCACCGCGGCCGGCCTGGGCATACACCTCGGCGGCCTCGTTGCGCTTCTTGGATTCCTTGGCCAGCACGGCGACGACCTCGGCGTCGGAGAGCTCACGTGCCTCGGGGCCCGCGACCTCGGCGGACTGGATGGCGGCGAGCAGCATCCGCAACGTGGCAAGACGCAGCGTGTCCTTGGATTTCATCGCGGCGGTCATATCCGCACGCAGCTGCGATTTGAGTTCCGACATGTGCCTCACGGTAGCCGCTGCGCCGGGACGGGCCCACCACATTTACCCGGCCGGTCGGCCGATCTGTGCCTGAACACACGCCGCGTTCGAGACCACCGTCACCTATGCTGGGCAAATGCCCGTGATCTCGACCTCCGCTGTCCGTCGAACCGCGCTGGGCGCCGCCGGAGCCGCGGTGGCCGGAGTCGGCTATGCCTCGCTCATCGAACGCAATGCGTTCGTGCTGCGTGAGGCGACGATGCCGGTGCTGCGGCCGGGTTCGGCGACGCTTCGGGTGCTGCACATCAGCGATCTGCACATGATGCCGGGCCAGAAGCTCAAGCAGCAGTGGCTGCGTGAGCTGGACCGGCTGGAACCGGACCTGGTGGTGAACACCGGCGACAACCTCTCGCATCAGAAATCGGTGCCAGCCGTTGTGCAGGCGCTCGGCGGATTGCTGTCGCGCCCAGGACTTTTCATCTTCGGCAGCAACGACTACTTCGCTCCGGTGCCGAAGAACCCACTCAAGTACTTCAAGACCGACCACCGCCGCGTGCACGGCGCGCCGCTGCCCTGGAAGGATCTGCGGGCCGCCTTCACCGAACGCGGCTGGCTGGATCTGACCCATGTGCGCCGCGACCTGGAAGTGGCGGGCATCCGCATCGCCAGCGCCGGCGTCGACGATCCGCACTTGCAGCGTGACCGCTACGACACCATCGCCGGCGCCCCCAATCCGCTCGCCGATCTGCGCATCGGTCTCACCCACTCCCCCGAGCCGAGGGTGCTGGATCGGTTCGCCGAAGACGGCTACGACCTGGTGCTGGCCGGCCACACCCACGGCGGCCAGCTGTGCCTGCCCGGGTACGGCGCTCTGGTCACCAACTGCGATATCGACCGCTCGCGGGTCAAGGGCCCGTCGAAGTGGGGTGCGCACACCCGGCTGCATGTCTCCGCGGGCCTCGGCACCTCGCCGTGGGCGCCCTACCGCTTCTGCTGCCGCCCGGAGGCCACCCTACTCACACTGGTCGCCGCACCCCCGAAGCGTCCGAACTCCGATACCGCGCAGGGCGTTTCGACCTCGGAGACCGTCGCCCGCTAAGGTCGCTTGCCGAGACTGTGGCCGGCAAGAGGACGAACGTGAACACTTTCGACCCCAGCAACGGGGCGCACCCGGCGGGGCAGCCGGGACCCGGCGCGTTTCCCGACCCGGGAACGCCGTACTGGCCGCTCGGTGGCCAGGAAGCCGCGCCGACGCCCGGCGGGCCATGGGCGCCCACCCAGACCGGACAGTGGGCTCCGGGCCCCGCATTCTCCGGCCCTGGACCGATGCCGGGTCAGCAACCCGTCGGCCCCGAGGCCGCGCCGACGCAGGGCGGACAGCCGACGGCAGGCCACGCCACACCGGCCGCCCCGCACCTCGGGCCGCCAACTGCCCCCGATGCCGCGCCGACACAGGGCGGGCAGCCCACGCCGAGCTATTCCCCACCGTCGGCTCCGCAGCCCGGTCTGCCCGTTGCTCCTCACACAGCGGCGACACCATCCGGCCACTGGACCGATAGCCGGCAGAACTGGACGAATCCCGCTGCGCCCGGGCAGAACTGGACGAACCCGAACGCACCGGTCGAGCAGCATCCCGGAGCCCACCCCCTCGGACCAGCCGCTGCACCCATTTCCCCCGACCCCAACGCCCCCAATGCCCCCGGGAAACTCTTCGCCTTCGGTGCCGCCGCCATGGCGGTGGTCGCCGTCGGTGTCGGCGTGGTCGCGGTGACCGTCAGTGGATCCGATGAGGCCTCGGCGTCCGACGGATCCACCCCGTCCATGGTCAGCGCGCTCACCACCGGCGAATCGAGTTCGCGGGCACCGCGTTCCACGACGACACGGTCGCGTCCGGCCGATCCCAGCCCCGATGCCGAACTCGGCCCGATCGTGCCGGGATTCCAGCCGGTCGCGGTGCCCAACCGCAGCGCTGCCTACGACGTGCCCGCCGGATGGGTGGTGGCACCGGAAGGCAGTGTCGGCGGGTTCGGCGAACCGCCGGACGCGGTGGTCGGCACCGGCCTGGCCACCGACGGCGTGGACTACTGCCCCGGGTCCACGCGCACCGTCGCCTTCCTCACCGGATCCGGCACCGCCGACCCCGCGCAGGCCGCCACCGAACTCGGCACCAAGTCCGCGACCATCGCCTACGCCGGCAGCCGCGACGTCCGCCCCGGTGCCGCGCAACCGCTCGCCTCGGCGGACGGATCGCAGCAGGGCATGCTCGTCGAAACGACGGGCAGACTCGACTCCGCGCAACCCGGCTGCGCCAACCAGTTCTCCGTCTTCACCTACGCCGTCCCCGCCCGCACCGGAACCATCGTGCTGGTCCTGGCCGCCGACACCGGCGTCCCCGACGCCGTCGACCCCGAGACCGCCAAGCGCGTCCTCACCAGCATTCGCCCCCTGAAAACCTGATTGACCTGCCGGTTTAACGTCCAGCCCCGACCTGTTGTAAGCTACCTCAGGTCCGCTTCACGGGGTGTGGCGCAGCTTGGTAGCGCGCTTCGTTCGGGACGAAGAGGTCGTGGGTTCAAATCCCGCCACCCCGACTCGTGTGGTTGAGACACGACGGGAACCCTGATCAGCATCGCTGGTCAGGGTTTCCTTCTTTTCCGGGCCGGGTCAGGTGATCTCGAGGCGGTCGTCGAGCAGGAACGGCAGCAGGAAATTGCGGAGCAGGGCACGTTCCTCGTCTTCGCCCGCGCCGGGCAGGGTCAGCAGCGACACCATGGTGCGCACGGTCCACTTGCCGAGCCGCACTGCGGCCTCCGGGGCGAGGTCGGACCGGAAGTTGTGCACGAACGCGGCGGTGAGGGTGTCGATGACGCCCGGCGACTCCGAGAGCTGCGCGACGATGCCGGCGTTCTCCGGCTCGAACCACACCGCCAGATGCGGTGTCTTACGGACCTCGGCCAGCAGTGCGGTGAGCACATCGAGCAGCTGTTCCTCGAGATCGGGTCCGTCGAAGCGATGGGCCCGCCACACCCGCTCGACCAGCAGCCGCGCCTCCCGGGCCGCGAACGCGACGTACAGCGACTGCCGGTTGTCGAAATAGCGGTACAGCGTCGCCCGCGAACAACCGGCCGCCTCGGCGACCTCCGCCATACCGACCCCGGTCACGCCCTTGTCCATCGACAAGGCACGGACCGCGTCGAGGATTCGTTCGGCCGCCAGTTCGGCCCGGCCACCCGCCAGCCAGTCACCACTCACCCGCTGATCCTCTCAGCCCGCGCACCGGAACGGCACGGTGGTCGGCCGACGCACATACGGTCCGGACGCGTATTCCACCGCGTCGATATCGACGCGGTACTCCGGGAACCGCGCCAACAGCTCCTCCAACGCCACCCGCGCCTGCATCCGGGCCGCCGCCGCGCCGAGACAGTGGTGCGGGCCGTGCCCGAAGGTCATGATGCGCTGCGGATTCCGGTCGATGTCGAGTTCGGCGGCGTCGGCGCCGAAGGCCTGCTCGTCCCGATTCGCGGAACCGTACACCAGCAGCACCTTGCGTCCGGCCGGGATGGTGACGCCGGCCAGCTCCACATCGCGGGTGGCGGTGCGGGCGAGCCCTTGGACGGGTGAGGTCAGCCGGGCGAACTCCTCGACGGCGAGCTTGATGCGAGCCGGATCGGCCGCCAGCACCGCGCGCTGCTCGGGATGCTGCTGCAACAACTGCACCGCACCGCCGAGCAGCCCGGTGGTGGTGTCGTTGCCGCCGGCGACCATGGTCCAGGTGTAGGCCAGGATCTGCACCAGACCGTTCACATCGGTGTCGTCGGCGGCCATCCCGGCCTGCACCAGCAGCGAGACGGTGTCGTCGCCGGGATCGGTGCGCCTGCGTTTGATCAGTTCGGCGAAGTAGCCGAGCATCTCCATCGAGGCCTGCTGGGCGTCGGCGGTGCGTTCGGTGCTGGCGGCGACGACGGCGTCGGTCCAGCCGTCGAACCGGTCCCGATCCTGCTCGGGCACCCCGAGATAGTAGGCGACCACCATGCTCGGCAGCGGTTTGAACAGGTCTTTGACGATATCGCCGCCGCCTTGCTCGCCCAGCCGGTCCAGTCGTTCGCGCACGAAGCTGCGCACCACCGGCTCGACGTCGGCGACCTGGCGCGGGGTGAAACCGCGCGCGACGAGCTTGCGGAATTCGGTGTGCTCCGGCGGATCCTGCATGACCATCGGCGGGTTGGCGGTCAATCCGATCTGCTCGAGTTCGCCGTATTCGACGGTGAGCCCGTCGCGGGAGGAGAAGGTGTCGGTATCGCGGGCCGCGGCGTAGACGTGCTCGTGCCGGGTCAGCACCCAGTAGTCGTGGTCGGGTTGTTCCGCGGGCACCACCCGGTGCACCGGATCGTGCTCGCGCAGTGCGGCATACATCGCCCAGGGCTCTCGCCACGACGGGCCGGACCGCAGTTCGAACCTGGGATCGACACGATACTCATTCGCCAACATGTTCCGACGGTAAGACAGAACCTCCATTTTGTCTACACGCGATCTCCACCGGGATGACCTGGGAAATGCGGCGAACGCGCAGCGGTACCTGCCGCGCCGTGAGCACACGCTTACCTACCGGTTACGCACGGTGATTCCATGGAAACGCGAGGTCCATAGCGTATACAGGCATGTCGACACGGGTGGCCACACCGGCCGATACCTCGGGAAAACCGCTGCGGGACGTGGTGTACGAAACCCTGCGCGCGGAACTGATGAACGGTGACATCAAGTTCGGCGAACGCCTCACCGAACCCAAGGTCTCCGCGCGCTTCGGGATCTCGCGCACACCGGTCCGCGAGGCCCTCACCGTGCTCTGTTCGGACGGCTTGCTGCAACGTGAGGAGTACGGCTTCTCCCCGGTGCGTCCGAGCATCCCGCTGGTGCGCGATCTGTACGAGCTGCGAATCACCCTGGAACTGGGCGGTTTACAGCGTGCGATGCAGAACCCGGACGTCGTGCACGACAAAGCGCTACTGACCGCCGAACGCAAGGCCTGGCTGGACTTGCAGGCCGACCCGCCCGAACAGGAACCGGGTTTCGTGGTCCGTGACGAGGAATTCCACGTCACCTTGCTGACCGCCTCTGGCAATGCCGAGATGGTGCGGGCGCTGCGGTCGGTGAACTCCCGCATCCGCCATGTGCGGATGTACGACTTCATGGTCAACAACCGGATCGAGACCACCATCTCCGAGCATCTGGCCATTCTCGATGCCGTTCTCGCCGAAGATCTTTCGCTGGCCTACCGGCTGCTGCACACCCATATCGGCGAATCGCTGGACGTCGTGCTCGACCGCGTCACCCGCGCGATCGCGGCCATGTCCTTGGCCACCGACTAGTCCCAACTGAACACAGGAGCCCGACGTGAGCCTGGATTTCGATACCGTCCTCGTCGCCAATCGGGGCGAGATCGCCTGCCGCATCATGCGCAGCGCCCGCACTCTCGGCCTCAAGACCGTCGCGGTCTATTCCGAGGCCGACGCGGGCGCCGCGCACGTCGAAATGGCCGATGCGGCAGCTTATCTCGGGCCGAGCGCGGCGGCGGAATCATATTTGCGCGCCGACCGCGTGATCGAGGCGGCGCTGGCCACCGGCGCCGGTGCGATTCACCCCGGGTACGGGTTCCTGTCCGAGAACGCCGAATTCGCGACCGAGGTGGCGAAGGCGGGCCTCGCGTTCGTCGGACCCACGCCGGAACAGCTGCGGATCTTCGGCGACAAGCACACCGCCCGTGAGGCCGCCCGTGCGGTCGGCGTGCCGCTGGTCGACGGCTCCGGCCTGCTCGAATCGGCCGATCACGCGGTCGCCGAGGCCGAGCGGATCGGGTTCCCGGTCATGCTCAAGGCCGTCGGCGGTGGCGGCGGCATCGGCATGCAGGCCTGCCATGACGCCGATCAGCTGCGTGCGGCCTACCAGCGGGTGCAGCGGCTGGCCGCGACGAACTTCGCCACCTCCGGTGTGTTCCTGGAACGTTTCGTGGCGCGGGCTCGTCATGTCGAGGTGCAGGTGTTCGGCGACGGCCAGGGCCGGGTGGTCAGCCTCGGCACCCGTGACTGTTCGCTGCAGCGGCGCAATCAGAAGGTCGTCGAGGAGGCGCCCGCGCCCGGGCTCACGACCGAGTTGTCACAGCGGCTGTTGTCGGTCTCGCGTGAGCTGGCGCGGTCGGTCGGTTACCGCTCGGCGGGCACGGTGGAGTTCGTCTACGACGCCGACCGCGACGCGGCCTCGTTCCTGGAGATGAATACCCGCCTCCAGGTGGAACATCCGGTGACCGAGGCGGTGACCGGGGTGGACCTGGTGGAATGGATGCTGCGGCTGGCCGGCGGCGATACCGCGATGCTGGACGAGCTGCCCGAAACGGGCCCGCCGATCACCGGCTGGGCGGTGGAGGCCCGCGTCTACGCCGAAGACCCCGGCCAGGACTACCGCCCCAGCGCGGGCCTGATCACCGAGACCACCTTCCCCGAGCAGGCCAGGGTCGACACCTGGATCGGCACCGGTACCGAGGTCAGCCCCTACTACGACCCGCTGCTGGCGAAGGTGATCACCCAGGGCACCGATCGCGAGGAGGCGTTCAGCGCGCTGTCCGGCGCGCTCGCGCAGACCCGCATCCATGGCGTGCAGACCAACCTGGCGCAACTGCTCGCCGCCGCGACCGACCCGACGGTGCGCCGGGCAGGCCACATCACCGCCACCCTCGCCGATATCCGGCCCACCGCCGCCCGCATCGACGTGGAACGTCCCGGCACCATGACCACCATCCAGGACCACCCCGGCCGAATCGGCCTGTGGGAGGTCGGCATTCCGCCCTCCGGCCCGATGGACGACCTCTCGTTCACCCTCGCCAATGCCGCCGTCGGCAACCCCGCGGGCGCACCCACGCTGGAGTGCACGCTGCACGGTCCGCGGCTACGCTTCTCCGACGCCGCGGTGGTGTGTGTGAGCGGCGCCGACGCACCGGTCGAGGTGGACGGCGAACCCGTGCCGATGTGGGAGCCGATCACCGTGGCCGCGGGCAGTGTGCTCGACGTCGGTGCGCCCGCCGACACCGGCCTGCGCACCTACATCGCGGTCCGCGGTGGCATCGACGCACCGC
Source organism: Nocardia cyriacigeorgica (assembly GCF_005863245.1). Lineage (GTDB taxonomy): Bacteria > Actinomycetota > Actinomycetes > Mycobacteriales > Mycobacteriaceae > Nocardia > Nocardia cyriacigeorgica_C. Next base: position 166,646 of record NZ_VBUT01000004.1, read on the forward strand.
TCTATCACGGAAGCGCCGCCACCTTCACCCTCGGCGGTTTCGGCGGTGTGACGGGTAAAGCGCTGGTCACCGGCGATGTCCTGCACTTGGCCGACGCGGCCGAGACCGAACCGCACCCGATCCCGGCGGCGCAGCGCCCGGACTTCTCGCACCTGTGGGAGCTGGCCGTCGGCGAGGGCCCGCAGACCGCGCCCGCCTACTTCACCGACGCCGATATGGCGCAGTTCTACACCCACGAATGGCGGGTCGGCAGCCACGCCAACCGCACCGGCATCCGACTGGAAGGCCCCAAGCCCACCTGGTCGCGCACCGACGGCGGTGAGGCCGGCCTGCATCCGTCGAACCTGCACGACAACCCGTACAGCGTCGGCGCGCTCAACGTCTCCGGTGACACGCCGATCCTGCTCGGCCCCGACGGCCCCAGCCTCGGCGGTTTCGCCTGCCCGCTGACGGTGGTGTCGGCGCACCGCTGGAAACTGGGCCAGCTGCGACCCGGCGATACCGTCCGCTTCGTCCCGGTGGACGACGCTACGGCGAGCGAACTGCGCGCGTCGAACACCGCGCGGGGCCGCACCACGGTGCCGAAACCGCTGGCCGGACTGAGTGATCGCGGCATCCTCGGCGGCGTCGACGGCACCGCCGACCGTCCGCAGGTCCGCTATCTGCGCGGTGGTGACGACAATGTGCTGGTCGAATACGGCGAGATGGTGCTCGACCTCGGCCTGCGGATGCGGGTGCACGCGCTGTCCACCGCGCTGGCCGGTGCCGGGCTGCCCGGCATCATCGACGTGACGCCCGGTGTGCGCTCGCTGCACATCCATTTCGATCCCGACGTCCTGCCCCAGCATCGGCTGCTCGGTGTGCTGGCCGAACTGGAGACCGAACTCCCGGCCACCCAGGACCTGGTGGTGCCCAGCCGCACCGTCCGGTTGCCGCTGTCGTTCGACGACCCGTCGATCGCGGAGGCCATCGACCGCTATCGCAGCGGTGTACGCGACAGTGCGCCGTGGCTGCCGTCGAATACCGAGTTCATCCGCCGCATCAACGGCCTGGACAGCGTCGACGACGTGCGGGCTACGGTGTTCGCCGCCGAATACCTGGTGCTCGGCCTCGGCGATGTGTATCTCGGTGCGCCGCTTGCGGTTCCGCTCGACCCGCGGCACCGGCTGGTGACCACCAAGTACAACCCGGCCCGCACCTGGACCCCGTCCGACGCCGTCGGTATCGGCGGCAAGTACCTGTGCGTCTACGGAATGGCCTCCCCCGGCGGTTACCAGCTCATCGGCCGGACCGTGCCGATCTGGTCGAGCTACCGCCAGCGCGCCCCGTTCGAATCCGGAACGCCGTGGCTGTTCCGGTTCTTCGACCGCATCGTCTGGGAACCGGTCAGCGCCGAACAGCTGCTCGACTACCGCGCCGCGGCGGCCGCGGGACGGTTCGACGCCGAGGTCAGCGAGGGCAGCTTCGCACTGGCCGACCATCTGCGACTGCTGCGCGAAGAGGCCGATTCGATCGCCGAATTCGAGACCAGGCAGGCTGCCGCGTTCGAGGCGGAAAAACAGGCCTGGCAGGCCGCGGGCGAATTCGATCGCGGCACCGCCGAGGTCGTCAGCGAGACCGTGGACGATCCGCTGGCGGGGATGCCCGCCGGTGCCACGGTGGTGACCGCGCCGATGATCGGCAATGTCTGGCGGGTGGAAGTCGAAGCAGGACAACGACTCACCGCCGGAGCGACGGTCGCCGTACTGGAAGCGATGAAACTCGAATTGCCGGTGCAGTGCCCCGAGGCGGGCACGGTACTGAAGGTGCTCGCCACCCCTGGTGCCAAAGTGGAACCCGGAACCCCTCTCGCAGTGATCGGAGTCGACTAGATGACCACCGGCCTCCCCGGCAACGCCCTACCCGGTTCGCCCACCGCGCGCGTCGCCGCCGCCTACCGCCGGATCGCGGAGGTCGACCGGCCGGAGGTGTGGATCACCCTTCGCCCGGAAGCCGAGGTCACCGCCGAGGCCGTTGCCATCGAAAAGCGCCTGGCCGACGGTGAGCAGCTGCCGCTGGCCGGGCTGCTGGTCGCGGTCAAGGACAACGTCGACGTCGCCGGGTTGCCGACCACCGCGGCCTGCCCGGCCTTCGCCTACACCCCGGAGGTGACCGCGTCCGCGGTCGAGCGGCTGATCGCGGCGGGTGCGATCGTGCTCGGCAAGACGAACCTCGATCAGTTCGCCACTGGCCTCGTCGGTACTCGCAGCCCATACGGTGCGGTGCGCAATGCTCATGCGCCCGAGTTGGTTTCGGGCGGTTCCAGTTCGGGTTCGGCGGTGGCGGTCGCGCTCGGCATCGCCGATATCGGCATCGGCACCGACACCGCCGGATCCGGCCGGGTGCCCGCTGCCCTACACGGCATCGTCGGGATCAAGGCGACCCTCGGTGTGGTGCCGGTGCACGGCGTGGTGCCCGCCTGCGCGGATTTCGACGCCGTCACCGTTTTCGCCGCCGACCTGGAACGAGCCGTGGCAGCGTCCGCGATCATGGCCGGTCCGGATCCACGCGATCCGCGCAGCCGTCAGCGGCCCGCCGATGTACTGCTGAGCGCACCGCGGGAGCCGAAGCTCGCGGTTCCGCGCGCCGCCGACCTGACCGCATTGAGCGCGCCCTACCGCGAAGCGTTCACCAACACTGTTGCAGGACTGGCCAATTCCGGTGTATCGGTCACCGAGGTCGATATCTCGGTCTTGCTCGAGGCGGCCCTCCTGCTCTACGACGGCGCTATCGTCGCCGAGCGGTACGCCGCCGTCGGCGAGTTCCTCGCCACCGCCCCACCGGACTCCCTCGACCCCACGGTCGCGGCCATCATCCGCGCCGCCGAGCACACCACCGGCCCCGGTTTCGCCACCGACCTGGACACCCTGGCGACCGCCCGCGCGGCCGCGAAAGCCCTGCTCGACGGCTACGACGGGCTGCTGCTGCCGACCACCACCGAACATCGAACCATCGCCGCGGTGCAGGCCGACCCGATCACCATCAACCGCAGGATGGGCACCTTCACCAACTTCTGCAACCTGCTCGACATGGCGGCGGTGGCCGTCCCGGGCGCGCGCACCGCCGACGGTTCGCCCTTCGGCGTGATGGTGGTGGTGCCCGCCTTCGCCGACCAGGTCGCCATCGATATCGCGGCGCGCCTGGTGGGCACCGACTCGACGCCCGCGCTGTTCGCCCATGACGCCGAACTCGCGGTCTTCGGCGCGCATCTGCGCGGCCAGCCACTGCACTGGCAGTTGGAGCAGATCGGTGCCCGTTTCGCCGGCGAGATCCGCACTACCGACGCCTACCGGCTCACCGCGCTCGACACCACGCCGCCCAAGCCGGGCCTGGTGCGGCACGGTCCCGGCCAGGGCGCGCCGATCGTCGGTGAGCTGTTCGGGGTCTCGGCCGCCGGACTCGGATCCTTCCTCGCCGCGCTACCGGCCCCGATGGCGCTGGCGAATATCGAGCTCGAGGACGGCCGCACCGTCGTCGGTTTCGCCTGCACCTACGACGCGGCAGTCGCGGCCACCGACATCACCGAGTTCGGCGGGTGGAAGAAGTACCTCGAGCAGCTCAGCTGAGCAGTCCAGCGCTCGGAACCGGCCGCTCGGAACCCGTGCACCGGCCGATAGTCCGCGCGCACAGAACCCATCGCACCCGCGGACAACCCGGCGCGCCGCTGCCCGATCAGCGGCGCGCCGGGGACGTCGTCCACCGAATGCGGACCGAACGCTTCCGATGCGGCCCCGAACAGCAGGACGCCATCTTCAAGGCCTCGCCGCGCGGCGCGGTACCCAGTGGCGTGAATAACGGCCGGTGCCGGCGGTCAACTCCGCGGGGCGAGTGCCGCAATCGCCACCGCCAGCTCATCCCCGCTCGGAAGCTCCCCCTCGGGCTCGGTAATCCATTGCAACGCCAGCCCGTTCAGCAAAGCGAAGTACAGCCGCGCGATCGCCCGCGCCTGTTCATCGCTCAATTCCGGATGCGACTGCACCACCAGGTCGGCCAGCTCCGAGACGGCCTCCGCGAGCAGCCCAGACATATGCGCCGCCTCGCCCGGTGTGCGGTGAATCCGGATCACGTTCTCCACGCTCGCCACCAGCATCTGCCGATTGCGCGCGAACACCTCGGCGATGTCGTTCCACACCAGCGGAAAGGCCTCGGCCGGTGACCGGCCGTCCTTGCTCGCCGCCTTGATCCGCTCATCGAGTGCGTCGCCGATCTCGCGGCCCGATTCCGCGGTGAGCGCCTCGGTGAGCAGCCGCTCCTTCGACCCGAAGTGGTAGCCGATCGCGGCCAGGCTCACCCCCGCCGCATTGGCGATATCGCGCGCGGTGGTCGCGGCGAATCCGCGCTCGTACACGCAGGCCCTGGCGGCCGCGAGCAGGTCCTCCTTGTTTCCCATACCCACATCGTACGCACGTCTTGAACATTTGTACTAGACAAACGTGCAAGCCATCTGTTAGACATTTGTCTAAGACGTTCGAGCAAACGAAGGATCCAGCGATGAGCACCCAGCCCGCCACCCACACCTCCCAGCCCGCCAACCGCCCCCGCGTCCTCGTATCCGGCGGCGGCATCGGCGGCAATGCCGTTGCGCTGCAACTACTCCGATACGGCATCCCGGTCACCGTGATCGAACGCGCCGCCGCTCCCCGACCCGGCGGTCAAGCCGTGGACCTGCGCGGCCCCAGCCGCGAGGTGGCCGAGCGGATGGGCCTGATGCCCGGCATCCGCGCGCACCAACTCGACGAACGCGGCATGGTGCACGTCGACGCGGACGGCACGGAACTGCTGCGCATGCCCGCCGACATGTTCGACGGCAAGGGCGGCGTCGCCGAGATCGAGATCACCCGCGGCGACCTGAACCAGGTGCTGCTCGACGCCATCGACGCGGCCGGCGGCTGCGACTACCGCTACGGCGAATGGCTCGAGTCGCTCACCCAGGACGACGACGGCGTGCAGGTCACCTACGCCTCGGGCGGCACCGAACGTTTCGACCTCGTCATCGGCGCCGACGGCCTGCACTCGGCCACCCGACGCCTGGTCTTCGGCCCGGAGGAACAGTTCAGCACCTACCTCGGCGGCTACATGTCCTTCTTCACCATGCCGACCCCCGCCGGCATCGAACCGCACTGGTTCACCATGCATTCGCTGCCCGGCGCCACCGGCCTCGGCATGCGCCCCGATGCCGATCCGGCCACCTCCAAGGCGCTGGTCGTCATCCGCGCCGACGCCGATCCGGCGCTGCGCCGCAACGTCGAGGCCCAGCAGCAGCTGATCCGCGATCGGCTGGCCGGCGGCGGCTGGACCGCACCCGCGATCACCGCCGCGATGACCGAGGCCGAGGACTTCTACTTCGACGAACTGGCCCGCATCGATATGCCGAGCTGGATCGAGGGCCGGGTGGCGCTGCTCGGCGACGCGGGCTACTGCGGGTCCCCGCTCACCGGCCAGGGCACCGCGATGGCACTGGTCGGCGCGTATGTGCTGGCCGGCGAGATCGCCACGCACCGCGACGACCCGCGTCGGGCGCTGGAGAACTATCAGCGGGTGCTGCGTCCGTTCGTCGCGCTCGCGCAGGAATTGCAGCCGGGCGGCCTGCGCGCGATGACCCCGAAGACCCGGTTCGGGATCCGGGCCGGACTGCTGGTCAGCAAGCTGATGACGGCGCGGATCATGAAGCCGCTCATGATGAAGATGCTGTCCAAGACCGAAACCTACGACCTGCCCGACTACCCGGCCACCACACCCGCGCGCTGATCCCGCGTCGCCGGTCACCGAGGTGGCCGGCGTCGGCATGTCGCTGGCGGTTGCCGCGGGATCGTCGGCCGCCGTGCCACACTGACCCAGGTGTGATCGCGACCCAATCGCTCGCGGTCGCGGTCACCGCGCTCCCGCAACCTTGGGCGGGGCGCTTCGCAGCGTCGGCACCAGGGAACTGGGATCGGCCATCGGCGAGCAGTGGATGGTTACCTTCGGCGGCGGCGAAGCCTGGGTCGCGCTCACCGTATGGATCGTGACCGCAGTAGCTCTGCTGCTCAGCTTCCGGAAGAGCCGGTACGTCTCGCGTTGACCTGCCCGGCCGGACCGATCACCCCGCGAGACCGGTCCGGCCGATACAAAGGCACCCCCTCGGCCCCTCCTGACCGCCCACCCCCGAGGCAGTCAGGAGGCACCGACCCCGCCGGGCTCGTCCATCGAGTCCCCGCACTCGATGTCACCCCTCCCGGCGTCCCCCGATCCCCCCATCGAGGCCCCACCCCGGTATCCGCCCCCGTCAGGTCCTCCCCGGCCTGCTCCGCTCGGATACCCTCGGGCCCTCCCCGGCCCGGCCTCGCCCGGCGCCGGATCTCCCCGGTCCGGCGCCCGCAGCGTCCGCCCCTCCCCAGCGGCGTCGGCTGCTGATTCCGGTGGATCGGGCCCTCCCCGGCCCGATCACCGTCCCCCTCTTATTCGGACCTCGGCTACTGGCAGTAGTCGAAGGTGCCGAGCTCGGTGCGACCGTCCTTGATCAGGTAGCTGGTCGCGTACAGGTCGGTCGCGGCGACCGGGTTCTCACCGTCGGGCGCGAGCCACTCGACCTCCTGGATGACCAGGTAGGCGTTGGGGTCGTTGCGCAGGACGTCCACCTTGGTGTCGTCCATATCGGCGGCCTTGGTGTCGGTGGCCTTGCCGGTCTCCCACTCGCCTGCCACGGCGAGGGTGCCCTGGGCGGCGTCGACGACCACCGTGCGGTAGCGGATCTGCTGGTTCTCACCGGGCAGGTAGCCGGGCTGGGCGTAGACAACCGGCGAGTCGATCTCGATCCGGATCTTGTCGTTCTTGTGCGTGCAGGTGGCCTGTCCGGTGACGGCGGCGCCCGGAACGCCTTCGGTGGCGGCCGATGCGGTGCCCGCACCGAGAACGAGGGCGGTGGTCGTGGTGGCGAGAGCGAGGGCGGTGGTCAGCTTGCCGATCATCGTCGTTACGTCCTGTTCGGGGTTTCGGTCTGTTCTTTCCGGTGTGTTCCGGTGTTGACACAAACAATGCCGCCCCCGGCTTGGCGCGCCCTTAAGAAGAACTTGCAGCCCGGCAATCCCCGCTCGAGCGGCTCCGATCGGCGAAACTGGACCAGTTTGCGGCGCGGGTGCTCGTTTCGCGCCATGATGGAAGTACGGCAAGAAGATTGGGAGAGCGTCGATGGAAACCGTGGTCGTCTGGATGCTGGCCTGCGTGATCTACTGGTTCGGTCTGCTCTAGGACCCTGCGGTACCGCTGGACAGAAAAAGATCCGCCCCTGACCGGAATGGTCAGGGGCGGAATGCTTTTCGAGGAGCCGAGGGTCAGCCGTTGCCGTTGAGACCGGCCCGCACGCCCTCCTCGACGCGCTTGCCGAGCTCGCTGTCGACGTTCTTCCAGTACTCGAAGACCCGGCTCAGCACCGGCTCCTGCACACCGCCGAGCACATGGCCGACGATATTGCTCACCAACCGGTCGCGCTGCTCATCGTTGAGCACCTCGCGCACCAGAATGCCGGGCTGGACGAAATCGCCGTCCTCGGCATGCTGGATGTAGCCCGCGCGCACGGCCTTGCCGTCGAACTCCCAGGCGCCGCCGTCACCGGCCAGTTCCGGATCGGCGTGCGGGCCGCCGTAGGAGTTCGGCGCGTACACCGGCACCTCCGGCTCGTTGAAGTGGTACCGCATCGCGCCTTCCTTGGAGTAGGAGTTGACCTCCGCGGCGCGCGGTGCGTTCGGCGGCAGCTGCGCGTAGTTGGTGCCGATGCGGTAGCGGTGCGCGTCGGCGTAGGCGAAGACGCGGCCGAGCAGCATCTTGTCCGGCGAGAACCCGATGCCGGGGACGATGTTCGACGGCTCGAACGCGGCCTGCTCGATCTCGACGAAGAAGTTGCGCGGATTGCGGTTCAGCGTCCACTTGCCGACCTCGATCAGCGGGTAGTCCTTCTTGGACCAGACCTTGGTGAGGTCGAACGGATTGAACCGGTAGGTCTCGGCCTCGGCGACCGGCATGATCTGCACGTAGACCGTCCAGCTCGGGAAGTCCCCGCGCTCGATCGCGTCCCACAGATCCTTGCGATGCAGGTCGGGGTCGGTGCCGGCGAGGCGGTCGGCCTCGGCCTGGGTGAGGAAGTCCTGGCCCTGGTCGGTGCGGAAGTGGTACTTCACCCACACCCGCTCACCTTCGGCGTTGATCCACTGGTAGGTGTGCGAGCCGTAGCCGTTCATGTGCCGGTAGCTCTTCGGGATGCCGCGGTCGCCCATCAGCCAGGTGACCTGATGCGCCGATTCCGGGCGCAGGGTCCAGAAGTCCCACTGCATGTTGTGGTCACGCAGGCCGGAGCCCGGCAGCCGCTTCTGCGAGCGGATGAAATCGGGGAACTTGATGGAGTCCTTGATGAAGAAGACCGGCGTGTTGTTGCCGACGAGGTCGTAATTGCCGTCCTCGGTGTAGAACTTGATCGCGAAACCGCGCGGGTCACGCCAGGTGTCGGGGCTGCCCTGCTCACCGGCGACGGTGGAGAAGCGCACCAGCGATTCGGTGCGCGCGCCGGGCTGGAACAGCTTGGCCTTGGTGTACTTCGCGATCTCCGGGTTGGTCACCACCAGTTCGCCGTACGCGCCCGAGCCCTTGGCGTGCACGATGCGTTCCGGCACCCGCTCCCGGTTGAACTGCGCGAGCTTCTCGATCAGATAGTGGTCGTGCAGCAGAACGGGGCCTTGAGTTCCCGCGGTCAGCGATTCGTTGTCGCTTTCGACGGGAATGCCGGTGTTGGTGGTCGTCGGCTTGGTCATAGAAGCCTCCTCGGCTGGTCAACGGACCCGGGTGGGCTGACCCGGGACTGTCGGGGTGTCGGCCGTCGGTCCGGACGGCAGTTCGGGCACAGGCCCCAGAACACGACCTCCGCCTCATCGATGGCGAAACCGTGTTCGTCATCGGGTTGCAGGCAGGGGGCGCTGCCCACGACACAGTCCACGTCCACGACCGTGCCGCAGTTTCTGCACACCAGGTGGTGATGGTTGTCGCCGGTCCTGGCCTCGTAGAGCGCCGCCGACCCGGCTGGCTCGATGCGCCGCAGGATGCCGGCGCGGACGCAGGCGTGCAGCACGTCGTAGACGGCCTGGGTGGAGACCGAGCCCAGCTGTTGCCGGACGGTGACGGCGACGGTGTCGGCGTCGGAATGCGGGCGAGCCGCAACCGCGTCGAGCACCGCTACCCGCGGGGCGGTGACCCGCAGACCGGCCGCGCGCAACTGCTCGCGGGGATCGGCGCCGTCGGTGTGCATACTTCGAGTCTCCACCTTTTCTGGAATTAGTCAAGAAAATAACTGGTGGGTTGCCGAACTGCGGTGCGTGGCCAAGTGTAGTGCCGCGCGTCACATCTTCGGCCCGGAATAGTTCCCCTCCGCGCCTCGTTGAACCCCGCTGTCGGCATCCGAGCAGCCCCGGGCCTCACCCCTCTGTCGCTACGAGCGACCACTCGCCGAGAGGCGCTTGCCGGGTGCCGATATCAGTGGTGACGTCGGCGTGGGCGTCCCGCGACTCGACGCCGCCAGGTCCCCGACCTGGCGGCGTTTCGCATATACCGGCCGCGACCGGCCCGCGGCGCTAACCTGATCCGCATGGGGCGTTTCGGTGGACTCCTCGTAGGGGTCACGGCGGTTGCACTGGTTGCTGGGCACGTCTTCGCCGCGTCCGCGGCAGCGGCGCCACCCACCACCACTCAGGCACAGTGCTCGGTGACCTCGGGACGGCAACTCGAACGCGCCGAACCCGAAGCGGTAGGGCTGGATTCGCAACGCCTGGCCGAGGCCCTGAACTTCGCGAGCACCCGGAATCGGTTGAACGTCCAGGTCTTCCGGCACAACTGCCTCATCGGTGAAGGCCCGACCAACGCCCAGACCGGCAATGTGGCCTGGAACGTCTGGAGCGTCACCAAGAGCATTGTCTCCCTGCTCGCCGGAATCGCCTCGGATCAGGGGAAACTCGATATCTCGGACCCGATCGGACGGTACCTGCCCGCCGGACTCGGCGACGCGCAACGGCGCTCGATCACCGTCGAAGATCTGCTGACGGAATCGTCGGGCATGCGTGTCGGCGTGGTCACCGAAGGCATCACCGGGGTGATCCCGCTCGACCCGAACAGCGCGGTGCAGGCCCTCGGTGTGCCGCTGGATCATGAGCCGGGCACCGTATTCAGTTACAGCCAGCGCAATGTCGACCTGCTGGCGTACGTGCTGGAGCTGGCCGTCGGCGAACCGCTGCAACAGTTCGCGCAGCGCGAATTGTTCGACCCGCTCGGCATCGAGCGCGGCGACTACTACTGGGCCCGCGACCGAGCAGGCCACACCTACGGGTACGCGCACCTGATGATCCCACCCAACGATCTGGCCAAGCTCGGACTGCTCGTGGCCAACGACGGGCGTTGGGGTACAACACAACTCGTCTCTCGCAGCTATCTGGACGCGGCGCGCTCTCCGTCGGCGACCAATCACTGCTACGGGTACCTGTTCTGGCTCGGCCCCGCCTGCGCGGAGAACGCCGACTTCCTGCCGCCGGACATGTATTCCATGGCAGGCATGGGCATGCAGAACGTCTTCGTCTTCCCCAGCCAGGATCTGACCGTGGTGTGGACCGGGATGTTCGGCAACGTCAGCAAGTACGGACCGTCCGGCGTCGTGCAGAACACGGCCGAACTGCCGCACGAATTCTTCCGCAGGCTGTTCGCCGCCTTCCACGAACCGCCGGTGCCCGATCCCGGTCCCTACGTCGAACCTCCGTTGACGCTTGACCCGAATGCGTTCATCGACAGCGATATCCTGCTGGCCATCGTCGGGGTCGGGCCGTCGGCCTATCCGGGCTGCAACGTTTTCGCCTGCCTCAACCAGCCGCTGCGCCCGCCCTTCAGCGACGCGCCACCCGGCTGCGCCATCCTGGCCTGCCTCGGCCCCGACCCGCGCACACCGGGCATCCGCTGACGAGACGAGCCCGGCCGCCGCTGGACAGCGACGGCCGGGCTCGTTCGGGAAAAGTATTCGCTCAGCGGTCGGCGAGCAGGACTTCCGCGATCTGAATGGTGTTGAGCGCGGCGCCCTTACGCAGATTGTCACCGGAGATGAACAGCGCGAGACCGCGACCGTCGGGCACACCGGGATCCTGCCGGATCCGGCCGACCAGCGACTCGTCGTGACCGGCCGCCTGCAACGGAGTAGGCACGTCGACCAGCTTCACACCGGGCGCCTTGGCCAGGATCTCCTTGGCCTGCGCCACCGACAGCGGCTGATCGAATTCGGCGTTCACCGACAGCGAGTGCCCGGTGAACACCGGAACGCGCACGCAGGTACCGCTGACCAGCAGGTCGGGCAGGCCGAGGATCTTACGGCTCTCATTGCGCAGCTTCTGATCCTCGTCGGTCTCGCCGGAGCCGTCGTCGACCAGCGAACCCGCCAGCGGCAGCACATTGAACGCGATCGGCGCGATGTACTTGTTCGGCGCGGGGAAATCGACCGCACCACCGTCGTGGGTGAGCTTCTCGGCGTCGTCGATCACCGCGCGCGCCTGCGAGGCCAGCTCCTCCACACCGGCCAGGCCGCTACCGGACACCGCCTGGTAGCTGGAGACGACGAGCCTGCGCAGACCGGCGATCTCGTGCAGCGGCTTGAGCACCGGCATCGCGGCCATGGTGGTGCAGTTGGGGTTGGCGATGATGCCCTTGACCAGGTTGCGGGTCTGCTCCGGGTTCACCTCGCTGACCACCAGCGGCACCTCGGGGTCCTTGCGCCAGGCCGAGGAGTTGTCGATCACGGTGACACCGGCGGCGGCGAAACGCGGCGCCTGCACCCGCGACATCGTCGCGCCCGCGGAGAACAGCGCGATATCGAGCCCGGACGGATCGGCGGTCTCGGTGTCTTCCACCACGATCTCACCGCCACGCCACGGCAGCTTCTTACCGGCGGACCTGGCCGAGGCGAAGAAACGCACCTCGTCGGCCGGGAAGTTGCGCTCCTCCAGCAGCTTGCGCATGACGGCGCCGACCTGTCCGGTCGCGCCGACCACTCCAACGCGTACACCCATTTTTATCGCCCCGTTCCGGCGTGGACGACGGCGACCTCGTCGCCGCCGAGATCGAATGCCCGGTGCAGCACCTTGACCGCCTCGTCGAGCTGGGATTCGGCGACCAGCACCGAGATGCGGATCTCCGAGGTCGAGATCAGGTCGATATTGACGCCTGCCTCGGCCAGCGATTCGCAGAACGTCGCGGTGACACCCGGATGGGACTTCATGCCGGCGCCGACGAGGGAGACCTTGCCGATGTTCTCATCGGAGCGGACCTCGGAGAAGCCGATCTCGGCCTTGCGCTCGGTGAGGATCTGCACCGCGCGGACCAGTTCGGTCTTGGGCAAGGTGAAGGTGATGTCGGTCTTGCCGGTCTCCACCTCGGAGACGTTCTGCAACACCATGTCGATATTGATTTCCGCGTCGGCGACCGCCCGGAACACCTTGGCGGCGTAGCCCGGTTCGTCCGGCAGGCCGACGACAGTCACCTTGGCCTCGCTGCGATCGTGCGCAACGCCGGTCAGGATTGCCTGCTCCATCGGGATGTCCTCCATCGATCCGTAAACGGTGGTGCCCACCTTGTCGGTGTACGACGAGCGCACATGCACGGGCACGTTGTAGCGCCGCGCGTACTCCACACAACGCAGCATCAAGACTTTCGAGCCGCACGCGGCCATCTCCAGCATCTCCTCGTAGGAGACCTGCTCGAGCTTCTGCGCGTCGGACACGATCCGCGGGTCGGCGGTGAAGATGCCGTCGACGTCGGTGTAGATCTCGCAGACATCGGCCTTCAGCGCCGCGGCCAGCGCGACCGCGGTGGTGTCGGAGCCGCCGCGCCCGAGGGTGGTGACGTCCTTGCTGTCCTGGCTCACGCCCTGGAAGCCGGCGACCAGCACGATCAGGCCGTCATCGAGGGCTTCCCGGAGCCGGCCGGGGGTGACGTCGATGATCTTGGCCTTGCCGTGCGCGCCGGTGGTGATGACACCGGCCTGGGAGCCGGTGAACGAGCGCGCTTCCTCGCCGAGGGCGTGGATGGCCATCGCGACCAGGGCGTTGGAGATGCGCTCACCCGAGGTGAGCAGCATGTCCATTTCGCGTGCCGGGGGTTCCGGGGAGACCTGCTGGGCGAGATCGAGCAGCTCGTCGGTGGTATCGCCCATGGCCGAGCAGACCACGACCACCTCGTGCCCCTGCTTCTTCGTTTCGACGATCCGTTCAGCGACGCGCCGGATACGCTCGGCCGACGAGACCGAGGATCCTCCGTACTTCTGAACAACGAGAGCCACGACAGGGTCCTCCCAGATCGACGAAAAGCTTATTCCGGTGATTCAGCGTACCGGCCCGCATCCAGCGATTTCGGGCCTACCTCCGCGCCTGTGGAAAAGGACACAACCGTGCCGGATCTCGTTTGAGATCGATGCGGACGGGCTATCGCCGCCGGTGATCGGCTTCCGTCGCCGGCCGGCGTCAGGCGCGGGTGAGCCAGGTGACCTGGGTGCCGTTGCCGAACTCGCGCCGCCGGGTGGGAGTGAAGCGCGTGGGCCGGAACGGGCCGTCGAACGCGCGCACGCCCGCGCCCGCCGATACCGGATAGCTCTTGACGACCAGTTCGTCGATCTCATCGAGGAGCGCACCGGCGAGCTTGCCGCCACCGGCCAGCCAGATATCCAGGCCGTCCTCCTGCTTCAACCGGCGTACCAGGCCCACCGGATCGGATTCCACGAGCTCGACGCCCGGATCCTCGATTGTCCCGAGCGTGCTGGACACGACGTACTGGCGCAGCTGCGGATACGGGCTGGTGATGCCGACGGCCAGGCCGGGCTCATAGGTGCCCCGGCCCATCACGAGAGTATCGAAATGTTTGCCGGACGTACCTTCGGCGACGCCGAAATGCGGCCAGACGTGGGCGGGCAGCGTTTCGGGGTAGTCGGCGGCGATCCATTCGGTGAAGTCGGCCGGCAGCGGGAAGAAATCGATGCTGCCGTCGGGGCCGGCGATATAGCCGTCGAGGGTCATGCCGACGTAGTAGACGAGCTTTCGCATGGTGGTCCTGCTTTCTCTTGGGTGGGCGGGGTCAGGCGCGCGAGTACCAGGTGACCTGGTTGCCGCCGTCGAATTCCTTGCGCCGGACCGGGGTGAACAGCGTCGGGTCGAAGGCACCGGCGAAGGCGGGGATGCCGGCGCCCGCGACGATCGGATAGCTCTTGATGATCAGCTCGTCGATCTCGCCGACCAGCGTGCCGGCGAGCTTGCCGCCTCCGCAGAGCCAGATATCGAGGCCGTCGGCGCGCTTCAACTGCCGCACCAGCGCGACCGGATCGCCGGGCACCACCTCGATGGCCGGGTCGGCATCCGGTGCGAGGGTCGAGGAGAAGACGTATTGCTTCAAGTGCGCGAACGGGTTGGCCTCGCCGACGGCGTAGGTGCCGCGGCCCATCAGCACGGTGTCCCAGTCCTGGTTCGGCGCATCCACCGCCATTCCGATGTGCGGGCGGGCCGCGGTGGGAATCGAGTCCGGGAACTGCCCGCACATCCATTCGGTGTAGGCGTCGCTGCCGGGATAGAAGTCGAACTCGTTGCCGGGGCCCGCGATGTACCCGTCCAGTGAGACGGCGACGTAGTAGACGAGCTTTCGCATATGAACCACCTGAGATGTTGTACTCTGTCTGTAGTGGTTTCAACGTAGTACTACAAACGGAGTGGTGTCAAGGTGAGAACGAATCCGGAGCGCAGACAGGCGTTGCTCGACGCGGCCATCGAGGTCCTGGCCCGCGAGGGCGCGCGGGGACTGACCTTTCGCGCGGTCGACAAGGAGGCCGGCGTGCCCGCGGGTACCGCATCGAACTATTTCGCCAACCGCGACGACCTGATGACCCAGACCGGCAGCCGGTTCTACGAGCGCCTCGAACCGAGCGCGGCGATGATGGCCAAGCTCGGCGGGCCGAAGACGAAGGAGACCATCACCGAGCTGATGACCGACGTGGTCGACCGGCTGGAGACCTTCCGCACCGGCTACCTCGCGCTACTGGAACTGCGCCTGGAGGCGACCCGGCGGCCAGAACTGCGCGAGGTGCTCACCGAGCGCGTGCGCGCCGATATCGAATTCAACGTCCGCAATCACATCGACTCCGGCATGCCGGGCGACGAGGACACCGTTCTACTGCTGTATCTGGCGCTGAATTGGCTGATCGTGGACCGGCTCACGCTGCCGGGCATCTTCACCGAAGAACAGAGCAAGCATCTGATCGAAACCGCCGTCGCTCGCGCCATAGCAGAGCGGGACGGGTTGTGATGTGCACCACGGTCCCCGATAATGGGAGCCATGATGGCGAACGTCGGAGATCGGCTCCATGTGCACGGTCACATCGTGGGCGACCATGATCATCTCGGCGAGATCGTCGAGGTGCGCGGACCCAACGGGTCACCCCCGTATATCGTGCGTTTCGAGGACGGACACGAGTCGCTGGTGTACCCCGGACCCGACGCGACAGTGGAGCCACCGGGCTCGAACTGAACGTCACAATTCGGTCACCGCACGCCCGCAGATCGGCCGCCGGCCAACCGTATAGCTACCTACGCCACCGTAGGCGCAGTGTTGACGATCACTGTGCCGCTGGGCACAATCGGCGCGTTGGTAATGCGGGGGTGCGGAGGTAAGACATGCGTACGAAGACCGATATCCGATTCGTCGTCGACACCGACCCCGCCCAGGTCATGGACGCATTGGCGGCGGTGGAAATGCTCCCGGATTGGTCGTCGGCCTACACCGATGCCCGCGTCGCCACCCGCGATGAGGAAGGCAGGCCGCGCCGGGTCTTCGTCAAGGCGGAAATGCTCGGCAGCTCCGATCTCCAGGTCCTGGAATATGACTGGGACGGCAACCGCTCGGCCTGGGAGGTCGTCGACAGCACTCGCGGCGTCAAGGGCGGGGGCTTCTTCGAGGTTAGCGAATCCGACGAGGGCACCCACGTCTGGTACCACAACGAGTTGTACCTGCCCATTCCGGTTCCCGGCTTCCTGCTCAAGCGTTCCGTGCGCCGCGCGAACGAGGCGATGGTCGAGACGTTCATCGAGTTCGCCGAACGATTTCCCGAAACGGAGACGTTTCAAACCGCTTGATGACTGAGCCCGCTCATCCGGCGGGCAGCGCGGGCCCCGGCCTGCCACGATGTCATCCATGATCGGATCCAAACGAGCCCGGCTACAGCCGATGGCCGAGGGCTCCTCGGTGACCCAGCTCGAACTGTTCTTCGACCTGGTCCTGGTCTTTGCGTTCACGATGGTCACCGACCTCGCCGCCGAGGACACCAGCGCGAAGAACCTGCTGCGCGCGCTGCTGTGCCTGGCCCTGATGTGGTGGCTGTGGATCGCCTACTCCTGGCTGGGCAATCTGGTCCGGGCCGACGAGGGCATCGCCCGAGTGGCCATCTTCGTGGCGATGGGCGGCGCGTTCATCGCCGCGCTCACCATTCCCGAAGCCTTCGACGACCTGGAAGGCGGCTGGTTCGGGCCGCTGGTGTTCGCCATCGCGTACCTGGTCGTGCGACTGGTGCATCTGGTGATGATGTGGCTGGCCGCCGCGGGCGATGCGAAGCTGCGCGCGCAGATCTTGCGGTGGGCGCTGGGGTCGATCACCCTCGGCACCACCCTGCTCGTCGTCGCGGCGCTGACCGAAGGCCGGGTGCAGATCGCGCTGTGGATCGCGGCGATCGCCGGCGATTGGCTGTGGACCCGGTTCGCGGGCACCGAATGGCGGCTCGCCTCGGCCAGCCACTATTCCGAACGCTATGGGCTGATCATCATCGTCGCGCTCGGCGAGTCGATCGTCTCCATCGGCATCGGCGTCTCGGGGCTACCCATCTCGTGGCCGATCACGCTCGCCTCGATGCTCGGCCTGGCCATCTCCGGGTTGCTGTGGTGGGCCTACTTCGACGTCGCCGCGCTGACCGTCGAGCATGCGCTGGCGCAGGCCACCGGCGCACGGCAGATCAAGATCGCCCAAATGTGCTACATGTACTGGCATTTCCCGATGATCGCCGGCGTCATCGGGCTGTCACTCGGCCTGAAGAAGGTGCTGTACTACGTCGGCGACGCCTCCGCGCACACCCTCAGCGACGCCCTCTACGGCATTCCGCTCGGCGCGCTCTACGGCGGTGTGGCGCTGTATCTCGTCGGATTGGTCGGGTTCAAGCAGTACGCGACCGGCAATCTCTCGGTCGCCCGGATCGTCACGGTGGTGGTGCTGGTGGCATTGACTCCGCTGGCTTCCGCACTCCCCGCCCTTGCCGCGTTGACGATGCTGTTCGCCGTGCTGGCCGCGCTGATCAGCTGGGAAACCGTCCGCCACGCCGGAGCGCGCGATCAGATCCGGCATGCCGTTACCGAATGATTCTTGCGCGGGTCAGCGCGGGAAGTGGTGGCGCACAGTGTGTTCCAGTGGCGTCGGACCGTAGGCCGAGGGCGGCACCTTCACCCCGTTGCTCAACGCGTCACGAATCTGGTCGATGTTCTCCCGCAGCAGATCCGAGACGAGTTCGTCGGTGCGCGGATCGTCGAGGAACTGGAACAGGATCCGGAAGACGGTATCGGCGACCAGCCGGATGATGTCGTCGTGGAACGGCAGGTAGCGGACCCGGCCCGCCTGCGGATCGTTCTTGATCAACTCCACGATCATCTCGTCGAGTTCCTTGCGGTTCTCCTCCAGTGCCGCGGCGATGTTCTGGGTGTAGTGGCCCGCGCGCAGGGCGTGGGCCACCTCGTCGAGCACGGCCATGGTCACCGGCTTCTTGATCGTCTCGACAATGGTGCCGACCGAGCGATTGACCACCGCGGCGGTGACCCGGTCGCCGAAGACCCGGTCGGCTACCCGGGCCAGCCGCACCAGGATCACCACGATCCGCAGCAGCCGGAAGCCACGCAGCCACGGGCTGGTCACCGGGATCATGCCGAGCACTTCGTACCAGTAGATGAACGGGAACGTCCACGGCCAGCCGGCGCGATGCCACCGCCAGAGGAACTCGACGGCGAAGATCGCGCAGATGGTGTAGTCGGCGATCACGATGGCGCGGTAGGCCTGATCGGAGACCTCGAAGAAGGTGATCCAGCCGACCAGCACCACCGAGACGATGGCCAGCCCGAGCATCAGGAAATCGGTCCACAGCGTGGGCGGTTTGCGCGGGTACTCGCCGGGTCCGGGCACCTCGCCGGATTCATAGCCGGTGGGCGACGCTACTGCCACGTGAGGATCCCTTCGATACCGAACAACCCAGCCGACGGTAATACCGCGCCGGGTCGCCCGCGCTGATTTCGCGGTTCGTGGCGGCGCGTCAGCGTCCGGCGCGGATGATGGCCTCGATATTGCGTTCGGCCAGCGCGGTGATGGTCAGCGACGGGTTGACCGTCGCGGTGCTGCCGGGGATCGCCGCGCCGTCCATGACGTAGAGCCCGGGATGGCCGTGCACCCGGCCGTACCCGTCGGTGGCCCGGCCCAGCACGGCACCGCCCAGCGGATGCGCGGTGAACAGCGCGTTGGCGTCGTAGCCGAGGGCGCTGTATTCGACCAGCGCGCCCGCGCGTTCGGCGATCCTGCGGTCGACGGCGCGGGCGGCGGCCACCGTGTCGTCGCGGTTGCGCGTCGACCAGCTCAGCCCGACCGAATCCGTCCCGCGGTCGTATCCCATCCGGGTGCGGGTCGGGTCGAGCACCATGCCGAGCGAGGCCAGCGCGCCGGTTTCGAACGGGATGCCAGGGATGTACCAGTTCTCCAGGGTGAGCGGCACCGCGGAGTCGTCGTAGATCCGGCTGGCGCTCGGCACGCCCTGACCGAAGCCGGCGACCGAGCTGGCGCCGCGGGCCAGCACCACATCGCCGTTGGTGCCCCAGCCGTCGCCGATATGTTCGTTGAGGTTGGGCAGGGCGCCGGTGGCCTGGGCGCGGACCAGCAGTTCGGTGCTGCCGATCGAACCCGCGCCGAGGAACAGCTGATCGCAGGTCAGGGTGCGGGTGCGCAGCACATCGCCGGTCGGAGCCAGTTTCGTCACGGTGACCGAATAGCGTCCGCCGCTCTCCTGCGCGATGGAATCGACCCGATGACCGGGGAAGACTCCGCAACGTCCGGTCTGCTCGGCGTAGCGCAGATAGTTCTGATTGAGATCGAATTTCGCGCCGTTGGAATTGCCGAGATTGCTGCGCGCCACCGTCGCCGACGGCCTGCTGCGCCCGGTCAGCTCATCGCGCAGGATGTTCCAGTTGAAGATCGAATCGTTGGGCATCGGCCGGTATCCGGCCTTGCGGACCTGATCGTCCCAGGCGCGCGAATGAGTAAACGGCGCCGAATGGTAGATGTCGGCGGGCATGGCGTCCAGCCGCAGCATCTGCCGCACGCGTGGGTAGTAGACGCGCTCGAGTTCGCCGTAATCGACGACCCCGCCGAAGACATGGTCGAACAGGCTGCGCTCGGGCGCGATCATGACGCCGCTGAACACGATCGAGCCGCCGCCCACCGCGGCCGCCCGCCACACGTCGATCCCCGGGTATTCGGTGACGTCGAGCACCCCGCCGAAACTGGCGAACTGCATCGGCACCTTGGTCACCCCGGTGAAGGAGGTGCGGTGCCAGAAACCGCGGCCGTCGGGCAGGTCGTCGCCGGTGAAGATCTCCCGCCACGGATCATTGGGCCAGCGCGAACCGCGTTCCAGCACCGTGGTGGCGATTCCGGCCTGTGCCAGCCGCAGGGCCGTGGCCGAAGCGCCGAAGCCGGAGCCGACGACGATCGCGGGTGAATGGTCGGCCGGATCGGGTAGCGGCGCGAAGATCTCCGGTACCCATTCGCGGAACAGTGCATCCCAGATCGGATCGGCTTCAGCCGTGACCGCACCGGCCGTCGATCCGAGGACCCCCAGCAATGTCGCCGCACCCACCGCCTCGAGGAAGGCACGCCTATCCACTTCTGCCACCTCCAAATTCACGCGCGCGGCCGGGGGAAGATTACCGGCAATCGCCAATGTTGAACAGCCGCTCTTCACCCGGCCGCACCCGTGACGGAACGATCTTCCTTATATAGAGATCCGCAGAAACGGCTCTGCCATTACCGATCGGTCATGAAGTGAGCAATCGGACCACCGCGACGGTGCCGACGACGACGATCACCGCGCGCAGAACGGTCGGCGACAGCTTGCGTCCGACGCGCGCGCCGAGCTGCCCGCCGATGATGGAACCGGCCGCGATCAGCGCGACCGCCTCCCAGGCGATATCGGCCACCACGATGAAGATCGCCGCCGACACCGCGTTCACCAGCAGCGCGAGCGTGTTCTTCACCGCGTTCAGCCGTTGCAGATCGTCGTGCACGAACACCCCGAGCAGCCCGATCAGCAGCACACCCTGGGCCGCGCCGAAGTAGCCGCCGTAGATGCCGGTGGCGTAGATCGAACCGAACAGCACCGGGCCGCCGTGCTCGGGGGTGTTGTCGGCGTCGCGGCGGCTCTTCACCCAGGCCGCCAGCCGAGGCTGCACCACCACCAGCACCAGGGCGGCGATGATCAGCACCGGCACGATGGCCTTGAACGCCTGTTCCGGCATGGTCAGCAGCGCCACCGCGCCGGTGATCGCGCCCAGCAGCGACGCGACGCCGAGCCGCAGCAGCCGGGCGCCCTGACCGGACAGCTCACGCCGGTACCCGATCACCCCGCTCACCGAGCCGGGCACCAGCCCGACGGTATTCGACACGTTCGCCGTCACCGGCGGATAGCCGATCGCCAGCAGCACCGGAAAGGTGATGAGGGTGCCGGAGCCGACGATGGTGTTGATTCCGCCCGCGGCCACACCGGCCCCGAAGACGGCCAGCTGTTCGAGCCAAGTCATCCATGTTCCTCACGTCCCGTCGGACCGCGGTGGCCCGTACAAGCGCTTTCGGTCCTGGACGCTATCGGTACCGCCCTTCCGTCACCGAATCCGGGCACGGTAAACTGGCCCGCATCATGCAGCGGGCTCTTCTTCTCGGCCGCCGCGACGGGGTCTGATCGGACCGGCCTCCCGTCGCGGGGTTCTGCCGCGCCGGTCGACCCGCCTTTTCGGGACACCACCCACACCCACGGAGAATCGCATGTCACCCGCTGACGCCTTCGTATCCGGCACGCGCACCATCACCGCGCCCACCAAGCCCGCGCCCGCCGATCAGCCGGCCTGGAACAAGCAGAAGAACTCCTCCATGCCGACCTTCCGGTACCGGCCCTTCGCCGAGGAAGTCGAGCCGATCACACTGCCCGACCGCACCTGGCCGGACAAGGTCATCGATCGCGCGCCCGCCTGGTGCGCGGTCGACCTGCGCGACGGCAACCAGGCCCTGATCGACCCGATGAGCCCGGCCCGCAAGCGCCGCATGTTCGACCTGCTGGTGCGGATGGGTTACAAGGAAATCGAGGTCGGCTTCCCGTCGGCCAGCCAGACCGATTTCGATTTCGTCCGCGAGATCATCACCGACGGCGCCATCCCGGACGACGTCACCATCCAGGTACTGACCCAGTGCCGCCCCGAACTGATCGAGCGCACCT
Source organism: Nocardia cyriacigeorgica (assembly GCF_005863245.1). Classification (GTDB taxonomy): domain Bacteria; phylum Actinomycetota; class Actinomycetes; order Mycobacteriales; family Mycobacteriaceae; genus Nocardia; species Nocardia cyriacigeorgica_C. The sequence continues at coordinate 188,274 of NZ_VBUT01000004.1, forward strand.
TCGAGGCCTGCTCGGGCGCGCCGAACGTCATCGTGCACTTCTACAACTCCACCTCCATCCTGCAACGCCGGGTCGTGTTCCGCGCCGACCGCGAGGCCGTGAAGAAGATCGCCACCGACGCGGCGAAGCTGTGCCTGGAGACCGAGAAGAAGCACCCCGACACCAACTGGCGCTACGAGTACAGCCCGGAGTCCTACACCGGCACCGAGCTGGAATACGCCAGGGAGGTCTGCGACGCGGTCTCCGAGATCATCGCGCCGACCCCCGACAAGCCGCTGATCATCAACCTGCCGGCGACCGTCGAGATGGCCACGCCGAACGTCTACGCCGATTCCATCGAGTGGATGCACCGCAACCTGGCCCGCCGCGATTCCATCGTGCTGTCGCTGCACCCGCATAACGACCGCGGCACCGCCGTCGCGGCCGCCGAACTGGGGTACCAGGCCGGCGCCGACCGCATCGAGGGCTGCCTGTTCGGCAACGGTGAGCGCACCGGCAACGTCTGCCTGGTCACCCTCGGCATGAATCTGTTCTCCCGTGGCATCGACCCGCAGATCAACTTCTCCGATATCGACGAGATCCGCCGCACGGTCGAATACTGCAACCAGCTGCCCGTGCACGAGCGCCATCCCTACGGCGGCGACCTGGTGTACACCGCGTTCTCCGGCTCGCACCAGGACGCCATCAACAAGGGCCTGGACGCGATGAAGGTGACCGCGGATGCGGCGGGCGCCGACGTCGACGACATCACCTGGGAGGTGCCGTACCTGCCGATCGACCCCAAGGACGTCGGCCGCACCTACGAGGCCGTCATCCGGGTCAACTCGCAGTCCGGCAAGGGCGGGGTCGCCTACATCATGAAGACCGATCACGGGCTGGCGCTGCCGCGGCGGCTGCAGATCGAGTTCTCCCAGGCCATCCAGAAGATCACCGACGGTGAGGGCGGCGAGGTGACGCCCAAGGAGATGTGGGACGTCTTCGCCACCGAGTACCTGAACCCGGTGCGCCCGCTGGAGCGGATCAAGCAGAAGGTCACCGCCTCGGAGACCGACGGCGGCACCGACACCATCACCGCGACGGTGAAGGTCGACGGTGTCGAGCAGGAGATCACCGGCACCGGCAACGGCCCGCTCGCGGCATTCGTCGACGCGATCGCGACCGTCGGCTTCGATGTGCAGGTGCTCGACTACTCCGAGCACGCCATGTCCGCCGGTGACGACGCGCAGGCAGCGGCCTACGTCGAATGCGCGATCGGCGACAAGACCGTCTGGGGTGTCGGCATCGCCACCTCGATCACCACCGCCTCGCTGCGCGCCGTGGTTTCCGCGGTCAACCGGGCGAACTGAGCGACCATCGGCGCGGTCCGGACGGCTTCGAGCCGGTCCGGGCCGCGCCGGTGCCGTCTCGGACCTGGTAAGCCACGGCATGCACGGGCCCGAACTCACCTGCTAGCGTTGACCCGCAACTGCGCCACCGAGCTCTCTGCTCGACATCCCGAGCAGATGGGGGAACTGTGACAGACAACGACAACCCGACTTCTCCGCCCTGGCTGCAGAGTCATCCGGCGGACGCCGGAATCGCCACCGACTCCGACACGACGCAGCAGCCGCAGCACGACACCGGTGAAGCCGAGCAGTCCGCGGCTGCCGAATCGAGCCCCGCGGGTGAGGCATCCGAGCCGGATTCGGGCAACGGTGCCGGTCCCGCCGACGCGACGTCGGTGTATTCGGTGAACGAATCATCCTTCGGCGCCGACCAGTTCGCCGCCTCCGGCGCGTCGGCACCCGGGCAGTTCGAGCCGCACAACAGTGGCGAGTTCGCACAACCCGGACAGTTCTCTTCGCACACCAGCGGTCAATTCGCGCAGCCGGGTCACACCAGCGGCCAGTTCGCCCAGCCGGGCCAGTTCCCCGAACCGGCGCCCGGTCAGTTCCAGGAGCAGGGATCCTTCGCTCCCCCGGGTCAATTCCCCGAGCAAGGCTCCTTCGCTCCCCCCGGACAGTTCCCCGAACAGGGCTCGTTCGCGCCTCCCGGGCAGTTCCCCGAACAGGGCTCCTTCGCTCCCCCGGGTCAATTCCCCGAGCAGGGCACATTCGCTCCCCCCGGACAGTTCCCGGAACAAGGATCGTTCGCCCCGCCGAACCAGTTCGCACCGTCCGGTGGGTTCGATCCTTCAGGGCAGGGCCAGTTCTCGCAGGCAGGCCCAGGGCCGTTCCCCGAGCAGCCGAACCAGGGTGGATTCGAGCCGCCCGCGCAGTTCGACCAGCAGCCGAATCAGGGCCAGTTCGCGCCGCACAGCAGCGGGCAGTTCGAGCAGCAGCCCGCCCCTGCGCAATTCGAGCAGCAGGGCGGCGCCGGACAGTTCTCGCAGCCGCCCGGCCAGCAGTTCGACGCAGGCCAGAGCCAGTTCGCCCAGGGCGGTTTCGCGCCGCAGGGCGAGCAGTTCCAGGCTCCGCCGCCCGCGCCCGAGCAGAGCAACCATCACCCGATGCCCGACGGCGGCGATCCGCACGGCGGCGCCATCAACAGCTGGGCCCCGCCGCCGGTGGCTCCGCAGCAGACCTACCAGCCGCCCATGCAGCAGTCCGGGCCCGCTGGCATGAGCGGGCCCGCGACCGGCCAGTACCAGACGCCGGACTGGCAGGGCGGGCCGCCGCAGACCCAGCAGCCGGGACAGCCGCAGCAGCAGCCGTTCGTGCCGCAGCACATGCCGCAGCCCGGTCAGCCCGGACATTCGGTCAACGACCTGAACCTGCTCAAGCGGGCACGCAAGGCGCCGCGCAGCGGGTGGCGTCGCGCCGTGCACAAGGCGTCGCGCGGCATCATCAATCCCGGTGAATCCGCGGCCGATGTGGTGCACGCCGACCTGGTGGAGCGTGTCAACCAGCCGGTGCGCGGCGACTACCGGATCGCGATCCTGTCGCTGAAGGGCGGCGTCGGTAAGACCACGACCACCGTCGGCATCGGCTCCACCTTCGCCTCGCTGCGCGGTGACCGCGTCATCGCCATCGACGCCAACCCCGACCTCGGCACCCTCGCGCATCGGGTGCCGCGGCAGACCCGTTCGACGGTCCGCAACCTGCTCGAAGACCAGCACATCACCCGGTACTCCGATGTCCGCGCGCACACCTCGCAGGCACCGAGCCGGCTGGAAGTGCTGGCCAGTGAACAGGATCCGGCCGTCTCGGAAGCCTTCAGCGAGGCCGATTACCGCAAGGCCATCGGCATCCTCCAGTCGTTCTACAACATCATCCTGACCGACTGCGGTACCGGTCTGATGCACTCGGCCATGGCCGGTGTGCTCGATATGGCCAGCTCGCTGGTCCTGGTCACCTCCCCCGCCATCGACGGCGCCCGCAGCGCCTCGGCCACCCTGGACTGGCTCGACCACCACGGTTACAGCAAGCTGGTGGAGCGGACGGTCGTGGTGGTCAACGCGTCTCGGCGCGGGGCCTCCTCGGTCGATATCGACCAGCTGCGCAAGCTGTTCCTGGACCGCACCCGCGCGGTGCAGGTGGTGCCGTTCGACGATCATCTGGCCGAAGGCGCGGAGATCGACCTGGAGCTGGTGAGCAAGCCGACTCGTCGCGCGCTGCTGGAGCTCGCGGCGATGGTGGCCGACGACTTCGGGTACGCCGCGAGTCAGCAGCAGTACGGTCAGCAGCAGTACGGGCGGTAATAGTCGCGCGCTAGTGTCGCGGGAAGGCTCGGTGGCTGTCCGGTAATGCTCCGCCTCCGAGCGCGGCCCCATGGCTTCGGTCGCAGTGCGCCCCGGCCCAGTCCGAGGTGGCCCACGGCTCGGTGCCCCATGCCGACGGGCTCAGTACCGAATGGATCCGGCTCAGTGCGTGGTGCCTGCGGCTCAGTCCGAGGTGGCCCACGGCTCGGCGCCCCATGCCGACGGGCTCGGTGCCGAATGGATCCCGGCTCGGTGCGCGGTGCCTCGCGGCTCAGTCCGGTATGGCGGCGGCCGCCGCGATGAACGCGTCCAGCACGGTGGCAATGGCTGGGCGTGCGTCGGCCCGAGGACGCGTCGCCAGCTCGTACAGTCGCGCCGCGCGGACGCCGGACAACCGCAGCACCGACAGTTCCGGGTGAGTGACGGCGTGGCGCGGCATCAGCGCTACGCCGTAGCCGGTCGCCACCAGTGTCTCGATCATGCGGAATTCATTGAGGCGCTGGGCTATTCGTGGCTCCACACCGGTCACGGTCGCGATCGAGCGCAGCACATCGTCGACCGGGAATCCGCCGCGCACACTCAACCAACTCTCGTCCGCCAGTTCCGCCGGGGTGACCGACGCGTGCCCGGCCAGCCGGTGCGTCGGCGCCACGACCACATCGATCGGTTCACGCATCAGCACCCGCGAGGCGATTCGCGGCCCCGCCAGCGGTGCGGCGCGTTCGTCGCGGTGGGTGAGGACGATGTCGTAATCGGCCAGCAGCCGGTGCGTTTCCGACGGCGGCACATCCTCGTCGCGGGCGACGACCTCGACCCCGCTGCCGGCCAGCGCGGGCAGCACCTTCGGCAGCAGCAGCGCCCCGCCGGACGGGAACACCGCCACCCGCACCCGGCCGCGCGGCGAGCCACGGTAATGCGCCATCTCGGCCACCGCCCGGTCCATGGCGGCGAGCACTTCGTCGGCGCGCACCACCAGCGCGTGCCCGGCGTCGGTGAGCCGCACCCGGCGCCCGTCCGGTTCCAGCAGCGCCACACCCGCTTCCCTGGCGAGCACCTTCAACTGCTGCGATACCGCGGACGGCGTCATGGACAGCGCGGCCGCGGTGGCGGCGACGGTGCCGCGGTCGGCGAACTCACGCAAGACCCGCAGCCGCTCCAGCGACATCGGCGAACCCACAGAATTCATTAAGCAATGCTACATAAATAGTGCAGATCAATTCGATTGTTCTGAGCATTCGCCGCCGCCATCCTGGACAACGTGACCACCCGCGACCGCTTGCTCGGACTGACCGTCGTCCTGCTCTGGGGCCTGAACTTCCTGGCCATCCGCATCGGCCTCGACCACCTGCCGCCGTTCTTCTTCGCCTCGCTGCGCTTCGCCGTCATCGCGGTCCCGGTCCTGCTGTTCATCCCGCGCCCGGATGTGCGGTGGCGCTGGATCCTGTTGTACGGGCTCGGTTTCGGCATGTTGCAGTTCGCGTTCCTGTTCACCGCCATGCGGGTGGGGATGCCGACCGGGCTGGCGTCGCTGGTGCTGCAATCGTCGGCGCCGTTCACCGTCGCGCTCGGCGCGTTGCTGCTGTCCGAACGCATCCGCCCGATCCAGGTCGCCGGCCTGGTGACGGCGGTCGCGGGCATGGCGATCATCGGCTGGGACCGCTTCGCCCACGCCAGCCTGATCCCGGTGCTGCTCACGCTGGCCGGCGGTTTCGGCTGGGCACTGGGCAATATCGGCGCCCGCCGCGCCGGCCAGGAATCGCCCGGCGTCAACCCGCTACACCTGACCCTGTGGATCGCCGTCGTTCCCGTCCTGCCCCTGTTCGCCCTCTCCGCGGCACTCGAAGGCCCCACCACCGGCTTCCACGACCTGGCAGCCACCTTCTCCCCCACCGGCTGGCCCGCCCTGGCCGCCCTCACCTACATCGCCCTGCTCGCCACCGTCGTCGGCTCCGGCCTGTGGACCTACCTCATGAGCCGCTACCCGGCCGGCGCCGTCGCCCCGTTCTCGTTGCTGGTTCCGGTGGTGGGCATCGCGGCCAGCTGGGCATTTCTCGATGAAACGCCCACGGCCGCAAGCCTCATCGGCGGGGTGATCGTCATCGCCGGCGCGTTCGCGGCCACCTCCGCCCCGCGGAAGCGGACCGATGCGGCCAGCACGAACAGCGAATCCTCGGCCGGATCCACCGTCCCACCTTCGGCCACAACCACACCAAGCCGGTCCGAATCTCACGTCAGGTGCTGACGCGCTCTGACACGCTGGGCAAACCGAAGGGGTTGGACTAACCTCTTAGCTACGGAGGTCCTCATGTCGGGCAACGCCGCCGAGCAGTTCAACATCCACGAAGCGAAGACGAACTTGTCGCGGATCATCGAGCGCGTCGAGCGCGGCGAAGAGATCGTCATCAGCCGCGCCGGGCACCCGGTCGCGAAGGTTGTCCCGCTGAAGCGGCGCGTGAATCGCCGAGGCCGTGGTTCGCTGCGCGGAACCCTTCGGCTTGCGCCGGACTGGGATTCCGAGGAAACGAACGCTGAGATCGCCCGCGACTTCGGAATGACGACATGAGCCTGCTGCTCGACACCCACGTCGCACTGTGGTGGCTCGACGGCGACCCCCGGCTCTCCGAGGACCTCATCGACACGCTGGATCACGAACCCGATGTGTACCTCAGCGCGGCGACCATCTGGGAAGTCGCGATCAAGCAGGCGGCCGGAAAGCTCGATGGACCACCGGATCTTCCCCAACTACTGCGCGACAGCGGTTTCGTCGAATTGCCGATCGATCATCGCCATGGCACCGTCGCGGGCAGGCTCCCGCTGATCCATCGGGATCCATTCGATCGAATGCTCGTTGCGCAGGCACAGTGTGAGGGACTTCGGCTCGTGACCGCCGATCCGTGGTGCCAGAAGTACGACGTGGGCATTCTGCCGGTGTGATTCGGGCGCAAGCGTTCTACTTCGACGCCGGGTTCTGGAGGTCTTCGGCGCGGAAGCGGCAGCCGGTGACGCCGGTGATGACCGCGGCTCCGTGGGTGATGATCGTTATTTTGTCGCCATTGTGTGGCGAACTCAGGACGACGTCGTGGCGGCCGGGCGAGTCGGCTCGGACGGTCAGTGAGGTCATTCCGTGCTGCGCTGCGGTATCTCGCGCGATGGTAATGACGCTGGGCCATTCGTCGTCATTGATCGGGGTTGGCGAGCGAAGTGTGTCGGTCGTCATCGAAACGCCGTCGGTTTCGAGGTAAGGGGATGGGCAACCGAGCGTTCCGAGAGCACGGTTGGCTGTGGTCTGCCACTCCAATGCTGGCGCGGCGGTTTCGACGGCGTCGGCGACCTGCCGGATGACTGCGGCGAGCTGCGCCTCGCTATCGTGAACGGATGGCAGCGCCCGCATATGGGCCTCGGCTTGGGCGATCTCGTCAGCACTCGCAGGTGCGCCGGGATCGTCGAGACGACTACCGCACGCCGTCAGGGCCATGAATGTCATGACCGCAAAGGCCATTCGAGTCAGCATTCGGCGCATGTCACCGGACCGCCAACTCCGGTAGCCCAGCAATGATCACGGCCATGTTGTACCCGGCAGTCCGGAGAAAGTACTGCTCGCCCACCTTGACCGGCCGGGGGTATTCACTGTGGCCATTACTGTCCTCTCGATGCACCTCGTCCTCGGTGGTGGACTCTCGCACCGACAACTGTTCGAGGTTCGTCGTCACCGGATCGGGACCGAATACTCCATAGTCGTCTGCCCACGCGATCGGATCGTCAGGTGCCCGCATGACGAAGCCGTGGCCTGGACGAAGGTTGAGGTCATTCTCATCGTCGGCGTTTATCGCCGCAACCAATCTCGAGCCTCAACATTCAACGGTGACTCCTGTCAGCGGCGGCCGAGCCCACTTGCACGTGGCGACGGCGCGCGCCGAGCAGCGCTCAGGCGCGGAGCCGTTCGCGACGAAGCTGCTCTACTTCCGGGAGATCCAGCGGTTCGAGCGCATCGACGCCGAGTGCCCGGGTGAGGATGAGGTCGGCGAGTTCCGGGTTGCGGGCCAGGGCGGGACCATGCATGTAGGTGCCGATGACCGAGCCCTGGACGACGCCCTCGAGGCCGTCGCCGACGCCGTTGCCCACACCGCGGGTCACCCGGGCCAGGCCGGTCGCGTCGGGACCGAGCGACGTTCCGCCGCGGTGGTTTTCGAAGCCGGTGAGCGGGGCGGTCAGGCCCGGGATGAGCGGGGTGGTCGTCACTTCGCCGATGGCGCGGGTGTCCTGGGGTGAGGTGGTGGCGTCGAGCAGGGCGACGCCCTCGACCCGTTCCCCCGATGACGTCTCGTACCACTGGCCGAGCACCTGGATGGCCGCGCAGATCGCCAGCACCGGTGCGCCTTTCGCGGCCGCCTGCTGCAAACCGGGGTAGCGCTGGAGGTGGCGGGTCGCCAGCCGCTGCGCCGAATCCTCGGCACCGCCGAGGGTGTAGACGTCCAGGGAGTCCGGCACCGGATCGGACAGGGTGATCTCCACGATCTCGGCGTCGTAGCCGCGCATCCGCAGCCGCTGGCGCAGCACCAGCGCGTTGCCGCCGTCACCGTAGGTGCCCATCACATCGGGCAGGACCAGCCCGATCCGCACGGTCGATTCACTCATCGGGTTGCCTTTCAGCGAGCATCGAGATCGCGGTTCAGATCGCGGAACGCGGTGTAGTTGGCCAGCACCTCGACCCGGCCCGCGGGACAGGAGGCGATGGCGCGCAACGGATCCGCGACGGTGGTGTGCTCGACACCGGCATAGGTGAGCCGGACCGCGAGATCGGTGGCGCGTTCACCGGCCGCCACCACCTGCACGCCCTCGAAATGCTCGAATCGCACATCCCACAGCCAGGACAGATCCTCGCCGTCGGGTACCTGACCGTTGACCGCGATCACCAGCCCGGCGGCGTCGTGATCGATCATCGACAGCGCTTCCTGCCAGCCGGCCGGATTCTTCGCCAGCAGCAGCCGCGCCGAATGCTCCCCGACCTGCACGGTCCGGTACCGGCCCGCGATCTCGCGCACCGTGCCCGCCGCCGCGGTCGCCTGCGCCGGATCCGCACCGAGCGCGACCGCCACGGCCACGGCCTGCGCGGCATTACCGCGATTGGCGCGGCCCGGCAGCGCGAGCCGCAGCTCGGCGGTGAATTCGTCAGGCCCGCGCAGCTTTTCGCCGTCCAGCCACCAATCCGGTTGCGGGCGCTGGAAATCGGCGCCGGTGCTGCGCCAGTGCTCGCCCTCCCAGACGATCGGTTCGCCGCTGCGTGGGCAGCTGGTGGCGTCCATCGCCCAGCCGCTGCCCGCGGCCACCCACACCACGTTCGGGTGGTCGTAGGCGATGGAGGTGATGAGCACGTCGTCGCAGTTGGCGATCACGACCGTGTCGGGGTGGCGGGCCAGGCCGGCGCGCAGCTTGCGCTCGATCATATTGATCTCGCCGACCCGGTCGAGCTGGTCGCGGCTGAGGTTCAGCAGCACCACCGCGGCCGGATTCAGCGAATCGGTGACGTGTGGCAGGTGCAGCTCGTCGACCTCGATGGCGGCCAGCCCGGCGGTCCGGTTGACGCTGAGCGCCGCGACGATGCCGGCGTCCATATTGGCGCCGTCGGCCTGGGTGGCGACGTCGCCGAGGGTGCTCAGCGCCGCCGTCGTCATCCTGGTGGTGGTCGACTTGCCGTTGGTGCCGGTGACCAGCACCGTTCGCCGTCCACGACCCAGTTGATCCATGATCGTCGGATCGATTTTCAGGGCGATCAGCCCGCCGATCATCGACCCCTTGCCGCGACCGGCCTTCTGCGAGGCCCACGACGCCGCAGCCGCCGCCCGCAGCGCGATCCGCCCGCGCACCGATATGTCTGCCACGCCGCGAGTCTATGTTCGCCGCGTGCGGCGGGCCGGGTCAGGTCGGGGAGTCGTTGTAGAGCTTGCGCTCGTAGTTGGCCGCCGAGTAGTAGGCCTCCAGGTCTTCGACGCTTTCGCTGACGTTGGTCTGCACCTCTTTGATCAGCCGCGCCGGGCTGGGCAGGGTGTCGACCGGCCAGTGCCGCGGCTCCCAGAGGTGGCTGCGCATGAACGCCTTCGCGCAGTGGAAGAAGATCTGCTCGATGTCGACCTCGACCGCCAGGATCGGCCGGTGCCCGCGCACCACCATGTCCTCGAAGTACGGCGCGTCGCGGACGAGCCGGGCGCGGCCGTTGATGCGCAGCGTCTCGCGCCGGCCCGGGATCAGGAAGATCAGCCCGACGTGCGGATTGGACAGGATGTTGAGGTACCCGTCGGCGCGCCGGTTGCCCGGCCGTTCCGGGATGGCGAGGGTGGTGTCGTCGAGCACCTTGACGAACCCGGCCGGATCGCCCTTCGGTGAGGCGTCGCAGTTGCCGTCGGCGTCGCTGGTGCACATCACCAGGAACGGGGTGAGCGCGATCCACTCCCGGTCGCGCGGATGCAGGGCGACACGCTCCTTGCTCACCGCGCGCGGCATGACTGCGCCGAGCAGCTCCCTGAGTTCGGCGGGATCGGTGATCTCCGGGGCGTTGTCGCTCATAGCCACGATTGAAACATCCGGCGGTGGTCGCGGCGAACCTGTTTTCGCCGGGCCGGGCGTCTCAGATGTCGATATCGAATATGTTCGGCTCGCCGCGGGCGTAGCGGTCGGCGTCCAGCTGCCGCAACGGCTCCAGTTCAGGTGAGCGGTACAGGGTGAAGGTGCGGCAGCGTGGTGCGTCGGAACCGGTGACGTCGAGCAGCGCGTTGACGGCGCCGCGAGCCGATTCGCTGGCGCCTTCCATCGTGGCGAGGTCGATATTGGTGCGCACGTAGTCGCCGGCGAGGAAGAGATTCTCCAGCGCGCCGTGTGACTGCGGGCGCGAATTCCAGGACCCGGCGGTATTGATGAGCAGCGGGTCGGCGTTGGCGTTGCGGCGCTGCTCGGCCTGCCAGGTGATGCCGGGATCGAGGAACCAGGAGTGCAGGTCGGCCTCGCGCAGGACCTCGCCGCGGTCGTTGAGGTGGGTGGTGATCTGCGCCCAGGTTTCGCGGGCGATCTCGTCAGGGGTGCATTCCTTGGCCGGTTTGCCGTACAGGATGCCGGGGGTGTTCCAGTTGGAGATGTCCACCGACAGGCAATCAGCCACGGTGCCGTCACCGAATTCGGGGAGTTTGCGGGTCCAGAGCTGGTTCTGGCTGATCGAGGTGATCGCCCATGGTGAATCGATGAAGGCCGCGTGCCCGGAGACGATATCGGGTGAGGTGCGCAGATAGAACTGGATGCCGTTCATCCAGTCGGTGTAGAGGTTGTCCATCGCGGCCAGTTCGGGGCGAATGGCCCGGATATCGGGCGACCAGAGTGTGCGCGCGCGTTCGGCGGGCAGCGCGACCACATAGTGATCGGCCTCCACGGTGCGCGCCGCCCCGGTGCCGTCGACGATGCGTGCGCCGCTGATCCGCCGGTCCCGCACATCGAGCCCGCGCACCTCGGCGCCGAGCTCGAAGCGGACACCGAGCCGGCGCAGCAACGCCACCCACGGATCGATCCACGCGTCGTTGGTCGGCCCGTTCAGCACCCGATCCAGGTCGCCGTCATTGCCGATCTCGAGCGGATTGCCGAGGAACTGTTCGCCCATATTGCCGATGGTGCGCGCGCTGGCCATGTCCTCCTTGGCCGCTACCAGCAGGCTGGTGAGGGTGCGCGAGAGCAGGGCGCGGAATTCGTGGGATCGCTTGTGCCCGTGCACGAAATCGCGCCACGACATGTACTCCCATTGACCGAAGCGGCGGGCGTCGCAGCTGCTGAAGAACACCAGCAGCCGATTCGCGAAGAACGCGGCCTCACCCGGTGGCATCTTCAAGGCCGTCGCGATAGTCGCGCCCATCGTCTCCCGGAAGGCCTGCGGGGTCGCGGTGGCCAGATGCGCGGCGCCGAGCGGGAGCCGGAAATCGTCGCCGTCGCGCCGGGCGAATCGTGCCTCCGATGCGGCGACCAGGTTGTTCCACACGCCATCCGGGTTGTCGCCGAAGGGAATTCGCCGCATCGTATCGGGGACGTGGTGGTAGAAGCCGGGGAAGAACCGGAAGCCGTGCTCGCCGGGCAGGTCCGGGCGGCCATCGGTCCCCGTCCCGGGCACCCCGATGCTGCGTGCCTTTCCGCCCAGCGCCCTGCGCTCGTAGACGGTGACCTCGAAGCCGCGTTCGGCCAGCTCGTGCGCCGCCGTCAGGCCCGCGACCCCGCCGCCGAAGACCGCGACCCGCGTCCCCGGGCGGGCCGCCGCGGATCTCGTCCCGAGCGCCCCCGCCGACGCCACACCGACCCCCGCCGCGACCGCGCCGCGAAGAACCGCCCTCCGCGATACGGTCCACTGTTGTTTCGCCATGCGCCGCTCTGCTGCCTAGCCTCGGGACCTCACTGATTGCCGACCACTCTAAGCGCACGCCGGTTGAACGGCTGGCCGGGTCGGTGAAAGCGGCCGTGCCTTAGGTGACCGAGCCCTGCCGCCGGCCAACGCTGCACACTCCTACGTGCGACCCCGCATATGTTGTGGCGACGTTGGGGGCTTGCAGCCTGTGCGAAGTGCTCAGAACTTGTGCGAGGAACGGCCTCCGCTAGGAGCCGGGCGGCAGGTTCAGGCTGGTCGGGTGGTGGGGTGACTGCCCGGTCAGCGTGCTCGCCGTTGCCTGGTCTTGTGCGGCGAGGCTGTCCGCCGATGTCTTCAGCGACTCCGCCATCTCGCCGAGGTTGCGCTCCAGCAGGGTGCGCCGGTCGTCGAGGTAGGTGGTGAACCGGGCGAACGCCGGCACGGCCTCCCCTTTCCACGCCTCGTGACTGTCCGCGATGGCCTGGTCGGTCTCCCGCAGTGCCGTACCGGAGTCGGTGAACAACACGTCGAGCCGACCGGCAGCGGCACGCAACACTTCGGGATCGACAGAAACCTGATCAGCCATATTTCCCCCTCGGCCTACCGAAATCGCCTGTCCCCGATACGATACCCACGGACGCAGACGGCACACACAGTCTGGGGGGACGCCCGATCATGATGCTGCCCGATATCCGGTGGTGGAACGAACTCGCACTCGAAATGCTCGAAACGTCGCTGTCACGGCGGATCAGCACAATCGAAGACGTCAACAAGCAGCTCGCCGACATCGCGAAACTCCCCGGCTGGGAAGGCGACGCCGCCGAAGCCGCCCGCCGCCGCTTCGCCGACACGTCCGATCAACTCACCGATGAGGCATCTGCCCTCGGCGCCGTTCGTGCGTTGACCACGCAGACCCGTGAGGCCGTCAAACACCTGAAGCAGACCCTCGCTGATATCGACCGCCGCGCCACCGAGGCCGGCCTCGAGGTCTGGGACCACGGCCACGTCACCATCGCTGACAAACCCGACGCCCCAGACCCGGCCTCGGTAGAAGCCCTGCGCCTCGAGCTGATCGACGCCGCCCGCGCCGTCATGCGCCAAGCCGACGACATCGTCGCCGACGCCGCCGCCGTCCTGAACAAAGCCGCCAACGGCGAGATCACCGACAACGGGGCCACCGATGTCGTCGCGGCGTCCACCACCGGCGCCACCCAAGGCGGCCTCACCGCCCCCGCACCACCCGACAACGCGTCACCCCGCGAGAACAACGCCTACTGGGACGCACTCGACGACCGCCAACGCCGCGAAATCATCGACCAGCACCCCGAATGGATCGGCAACCGCGATGGCATCCCCTCCATGGCGCGCCACGAGGCCAACGTCAACCGCATCGACGACGAGCGAGCGCGGTTGATCGCGGAACGGGACCGGTTGAAGGAGGAGTTGAAGGATGATCCAGGACCGCCGAAGAACCCGAACGCGCCGATACCGAATGCGGACAAGAAGGCCGAATTGGCGCGGGTGGAGGCGAAGTTGAGTGATCTCGATTCGCTCGAGCAGACTCTTTCGGATCACCCGCTCGATCCGAACAACCCGGACGCGGGCGCACGACTGCTTTTGCTGGATATGCAGTCCGGGGACAAGGGGATGGCTGCGATCGCGATCGGGGATCCCGACAATGCTGACCATGTCTCAGTGACGGTCCCGGGAGTTTCGACGACTGTGCCGTCGTTGAGCGGAATGGCGACTGAAGCAGAGGCCGTGCAGCGAGAAGCCGACAAGCAGTTGGCCCTACAGGGGCGGTCCGGGGAGCGAGTAGCGACGATCGCGTGGCTCGGATATGAGCCGCCGCCCGATATCGGCCCCGCCGCGGCGAGCACCGGCCGCGCCGAGGATGGGGCGCCCAAGCTGGCCGAATTCTTCAAAGGCTTGGATGCAGCCTCGAACAAGACCGATCCCCATATCACCGCGTTGGGCCACTCATATGGCAGTTACACGACAGCACTCGCGCTTCAGGAACTCGGACCCGAGAACCCTGTCGACGATGCCGTCTTTTACGGTTCGCCGGGGATCAATGCCGACGACGAATCCGACCTCAACCTTGGTCAGGGTCATGGATTCGTCATGCGTGCGCCCGACGACCCGATCACCTGGGCGGACGGAATCGGCGTCTTCGGCCCAGACCCGGTGACTACACGCCTCGAACAGATTTCGGTCCGCGAAACCACCACGAGCGACGGCGTCCACCGGGAGGACTCGAACGGTCACAGCGAATATCCACGGCCGAGCGGAAATGGCGAACTTCGGACCGCGGGCTACAACATGGCCGTAATCGTCGCCGGACTGCCGCATCTGGTGGTGCGCTGAGATGGTGACTCCGAGCTACGTACGGACTCTGGTTTCGGTCGTCGTGTTGATCGGCGCCCTCAGCGGCTGCGGGAGTCGCCTGGACGATCCCGACCAACCACCCACACCCGACGAAATCGCGCATGCCGAGGATGCAATGCGGAAGTTGCCGTCTGTGCAGGACACAGAACAACAGCTTTCCGCACTCATGTGGCAGATTGCCGATTCCACCAGATCCGTTGCACCAGGACTCGACTGGCAGCCGAAAACCGACCGGGCTCAGGGAACTCTCGGATGTCCCTCGCCGTACCGTGAGACCGCCGGGGTATCGATGACGACGGACAGTATCTATTCGCCGATCCCGATCACCGATGCCGAATGGCCCGAGGTCCTCCGAATCACCCGTGACCTCGCTGCACCACACGGCATCACCGCACTCACCGTGCGCGTTGACGAACCCGGACACCACGACGTCACGCTGCACTCCCCTGACCACGGCAACGAGATCAGCATCGGCTCGCGCAACGCCGCCCTGATCACCGGCTTGACCGGTTGCCGCTTCCGCGCCGAAGACCTCCAGAACCCGGCGTCGAAGTAGATTTCCCGCGAACACCTGCGCACCTGACGACGGTCGGCAAGACGGCGATGGTGTACCGCGCCGAGACGGGTCAAGCAACGCCATGACCCGTCTCGGGTAGGACCTATGTCGTCATGCCGAAGTCGCAGACGATCTCGACGTTTCGTTTCATCGGAGTCCCAGTCCGACATGAGTGGAAGTCTTCCGCGTAGAGAGCCTCGGCCTCGACCATCTACGCCTCGCTCGGCGACGACGTGGATCGCACCACGTCTGGAGGATCGCACGACGTCATGGTTCGCAGCCGTCTACCAGGACTGAAAGAAGCTTCGATTACGCCGCTCGTTGAGCTCTATCAGCTCTTCCTCGGTAAGTTCGTCATCCGGATCGGCAGGCTCGGTGTTCGCCGAACGGACGGGTTCGCGCGGAGGGGGTTGCTGGGAGGCAGTCTCGAGCGAATCCACAACTGCGGCGATACGCGGATCGGCACTCAGCTCGTCGATTGCCTCATGGGCGTTCTCGCGCGCCTGCGCTAGTGCCTCGCCGGCAAGGGTCGTGATCAGTGCGCCGAGCTCTGTCCCGTATGGAGTGATGCTCTCGTCGATCCGTACGGACTCGAGAGACCCATCGGCTCGGACCTCAACCGAGACGCCGTATCGGCCGACAGTGGACGTGTCGGTTGTCAATGCCCGTCGAACCTTGTCCATGTGACCGGTGATCGGGTCGATCGAATCCGAGTGCATCCCTGTCTGCTCCCACGCTAATGAAATCCGGCCGTGCTAGCGTAGCAACCGATTTGGGGAGGTAGCTGTGTCCGAATTGTATGTTGATCCGCCGGCCGTGGAAGCGATGATCGCAGCACTGGGCACGTCGCGCACCGCGCTGGAGGCGGTACCGACGAAAAGCTTCATTGCGCAGATCGAGGAAGCCCTGCCCGGGAGCGGGCTCGGTCACGCGTATATGCAAGCCGGTTGGCGGGCCAACGCGGGCGTGCGGGGCGTCGGAGGACAACTTCAGGAGATCGCCGACAAAGCCAAAGCGGATATCGCGGCGTTCCAGGCAGGCGATTCGCAGAATGCGTTGGGCATTACTGGTGCCGGTGATCAGCCCCGATGAGTTCACTACCGCCGACCAAGACACAGATACGCGCCTGGAACACTGCACCCCTGTCGGATCAGGGCATGGAATGGGCGCGGGCGGCACAGGCGGTCAATACTGAGCATGGCGCAGTCACCCATCAGTTGGCGGACTCACCTGGATTTTGGCGAGGCGATGCCGCCGACGCCATGCGCGGCAAGGGTGACCAGGTACGAGGTGTGTTGACGGAAGTCGCCGATGCTCTCGAAAGCGGCGCAATTGCGAGCAACCAGATGGCCCAGGTCCTCGATTTCGCGAAAATAGCTGCTGTCGATGCCATCTCAGCGGCAGAAAAAGAAAAGTTCATCGTGGCCGAGGACGGCAGCGTCAGCTACTCCGATGACACGATCGCATGGTTGTACACCCAGGACGGATTCAAGCCTCCCGCTATAGCTCGACTAGTTCTCGGCAGTATGGCCAGGCAACATTCCGACACAATCAAGGCAGCGCTACGCTCAGCGGGAGACGCCGCGGAGTCCGCCAGGAAGGCGCTCGAAAATGCATTTGACGAGATCCCGATCCCGGACAATTTGAAGCTGGAAGGGATCCTCAACACCTATCAGGTGGAAGCGGATCCGGAGGGCCTGGTCGAGTGGCCGAGCGGTAGCGATCTTACCGGGATGGCAGCAACCCTCGGGATTGTCGAACCACAGAAGGTGACAGCAAGTGAAGCTGAAATGCTGGATCGACTCAGCCTTGGCGACAAGATTCGCTTCTATCGCATAAAATCCGAAGCGGAAGACACCGCGAAAGAAATATTCGGCGGCGAGCAAGACGATCACACGGACGCATTTCGTCACGCCTACTGGAACGCCTTGATGACGCAGGAGTTCGGCGAGGACTGGACGAAGGAGTACACGTCGAAACACGAGGCGAGAGGTGACAACGCGGCTGTCCGCGAGGCAATGGATCTGTACAACAACGAAGTTGGCCGAACGATTGCATTGCAGAATCCTGATGCCGATTCCGATGAATTGCGGGAAAAGGTGAGGCAAGCGGTAGACAGTGGCAACACCGTCATAATCGACCAAAACAAGAATCTGAACTGGACAAATCAAGTCCAAAATGGGCATACGGTGAATTCAGCAGAGTTCGATCAGAACCCGTTCTTCTTGCCAGGCTCCCCGGTACCAGATGACAAGCCGTCACCCAAGTAGACCCGATACCGATTCATTCAAAGGAAGCAGAAATCGTGTGGTCACCGTACCTGATCAATAAAGCAGCCCTGGCGTCCTTGGTGTGCGGCCTGCTCGTAGCACCAACCAGTGGTTGTCTTCCTTCGATTTCCGGGGACGAGGTCAATGTTTCCGAAGACAGCACATCGCTCGAGGGCTCATTTCAACGACTCAAAGATTCCCACGGGTCATCGACGCTCGGATCCGTCATTTCTGAATCCGGGATCCCAGTGGGAGATTGGGAACGCATGTACACGTTCTATTCGCCCGTCGACGGCGATGATATCGATTCTGCGCTCGGTACCGACACCAATTGGTCAGGGCTTCCTGGTGATTCGGACTCGGCAGTGCAGGTATTCGTCGGGGGCGGGGACGTGCGATATGCATTCATCGACAACCATCCGCGGTACGGCGTCGGGCGCAATCGGTACGCTACTCCGGAATCTCTGGTACGCGCTGTTCTGGACGAGCAGCAGACACCGCTCGGAAAAACGACCGCCTGGGTTATCGACATCGAAGAGTTCGGATGAAGGCACCACGCGTGCTGGGGCAAGTGGCATCGCGGTATGGCAGACCGGGCGGCATGACCTCATGCGTTGTGGTGACCGGCCAAGCCGTCGGGGCGTGGGGCAGACCACGACACGCCTCCCGGTAACGTCCCACTGCCCGGCACACCCCGGTGCTATGCACGAGATACGGACCCAGACGGTTGGAGGCGATATGCGCGCGACGAACTGTCCGTCCTGTGTGGCGGCGCTCGATCACTGCCATGGCACGCTCATCGTGCATGCCGGACGTATCGCGGAATGCACCGACGCCGACTGCTTCGATTTCGACCACGCCAGGCACACGTTTGTCGTCGAATGTACGGATCTCGCGGGCGGGTGCCGCTGTGATGCGCCCGCACTGGCTGATGTCGTGCGGGCCGGGTAACTCACCGGGCACGGGCCGACGCTCCCACCACTTCACCGCCGGCCGCCGACGCTACCGAGGTAGCACCCGAATCCGGCCAGGAAATTCCGGGAGGCGGACCGGCACCCGTACGCTGGCCGGGTGAGCTACGACCACATTCTGTTGCCCTCCGGCGCGGCCGCGACTCCGGCCGAGGTCGACGCGTATCTGACCGCCCAGCAGGGGCAACCGGAAAGTGCGATCGTCGCGGCCATCGCGGCCGAGGTGAATCGGCGCAATGACGAGCTGCCCGAAGAGGACACTTTTCTCAGTTCGGGGCCGATCGGTGGTTCCGACACCGGGACGGTGCTGCAAATCTCCAGTCCGTACGACGCGATCGGGTTCGTGCGTGAGCTGCTGTTCCAGCTCGCGACCCCGCAGAACTACGCCGTCTACGATCCGCAGCTCACCTGGCTGATCGATCCGGCGGGACATGTGCCGGTGCAGGTGTCGCACGGCGGGGCCGGCGAGTTCCCGTATCTGACGAAGACGCTGGCGCAGCGCTGGGTGGCCGAGCTGGCCGCGCCGAACCCGTACCTGGTGGTGTCGCGGGGCGAGCAGGACTACATCCAGACCTATCACCAGGAACCGGAATACATCCTGGAGTACCGCGACGGGTCGCCGAAGAAGCACTTCACGGCCACGCTGGACGACGCGTCGCGGGTATCGGAACTGATCTGGGCCTGGACCACCGGCGATCGCGCCGCGCTCGATGACGTCGCCTGGACCAAGCTGAAGCTCTGAGGCCTACCTACCGGCTTACAGCGCGCGCCGTCCCGACAGCGCCCGGCCCAGCGTTAGCTCATCGGCGAATTCCAGATCGCCGCCCATCGGCAGCCCGGAGGCCAGCCGGGTGACGCTGAGGCCTGGGAAATCGCGCAGCATCCGCACCAGGTAGGTGGCGGTGGCTTCGCCCTCGGTGTTGGGGTCGGTCGCGATGATCACCTCGGTGACGTCGACGCCGTCCTCCTGATTGCCGATGCGGGCCAGCAGTTCCCGGATCCGCAGCTGGTCCGGGCCGACGCCGCTGAGCGGGTCGAGCGCACCGCCGAGCACGTGATAGCGGCCGCGGAACTCGCGGGTGCGTTCGATGGCCTGGACGTCTTTGGGTTCTTCGACGACGCAGATCATGGTGCAGTCGCGGCGCGGGTCGGCGCAGATGCGGCACAGTTCGCCGTCGGCGACGGTGCCGCACATGGCGCAGAAACGCACGCCGTCACGCACCTTTTGCAGCACGGCTTGCAGCCGGTCGATTTCCGGCGGCTCCACCTGCAACAGATGGAAGGCGATGCGTTGCGCGCTCTTGGGACCGACGCCTGGCAGTTTGCCCAGCTCGTCGATCAGATCCTGGACCGGGCCCTCGTACACCTGCGCTGACTCCGGTCGGTCACATGCCGGGCAGGCCGGGCAACCCGCCCGCGCCGCCGGCCAGCGGGCCGAGCTTCTCCGAGGCCAGCTGCTGGGCGTTGGCCATGGCGTCGTTGACCGCGCCGATGACCAGATCTTGCAGGGTTTCGACGTCGTCGGGGTCGACGGCCTTGGGATCGATGGTCAGCGACTGCACCTCACCGGTGGCCTTGATGGTGACCTTGACCAGGCCGTTGCCTGCTTGGCCCTCGACTTCGGCGGCGGCGATCTCGGCCTGCGCCGCGACCATCATCTCCTGCATCTGCTGGGCTTGGGCGAGTATCTGCTGCATATCGAACTGACCACCGGGCTGCACGCCTGTTACCTCTTCTCCAGCCGATCCGCGGAATGTGTCATCGCCAGCCTAGTGGACTCGGCGCGGCGCGGCGGCCGCACGCCCGGCATCGCGGCAGCGAACTCACCCCCGGCCGAACGGCAGCCGGTGAGCCGGAACCGCGGCACGATTCGCGGCATCGGGAATCAGCATGCTGACCTCTATCGATTCCCCGACGAGACACGCGTAAGCGGGCTTAGGATCGCGACAGGTCCGCTTCCGCCCAGCGGACCCGCCGAGACACCGTGTGGTATCGCAACCACGCAGCGATCATCGACGCCGAACCCGGGGGGACAACCCACACCGAGGAGGCTCGGATGGCTCGCAAGACCCCGATGAACCCGATTCGACGCGGTCGGATGCGCACCCGCAGGCTCGCAACCGCGCTGTCCGCGGCAGCGGCAGCCTTGTTGATGGTCACCGCTCCCGCGAGTGCCGATCCGGCGCCGGTGGCCACCGATTACGGCGGCGGCTGCGTCATCGACCCCGCCAACGGTGCGGCCACCGTCGACGCCCTGCGCTTCCGGTGCAGTCCCGAACAGCAGGACGCCATCTTCAAGGCTTCACCGCGCGGCGCGGTACCCAGTGGCGTGAAGAACGGCTGGGTGACCCGACCGCCGGTGATGCAGGCGCTCGCACCCGCCCTGTGGATCGGCAAGACCTTCTACACCGGCCCGGACGGCGGCTGGCTGATGAACCGGGTCACCCCGGCCGGCATCGAGGCCTGGCGCGCCGACATCTACACCGCACCCGCTCTAGTCGACGGCGCGCCCACCTGGGCGCTGAACTACGCGCCCTCGCCCACACCGCAGGTCTACGACGAGATCCGCGAGGTCAGCCCCGGCGTCTGGTTCGGCTACTCCTGGTGGCGTGGCGCCTTCCAGACGACCCTGATGCTCACGTTCGTACTGGCTTGACCCTCCGGTAGCCGGAGGGTATTTGCTCGGGTCATGACAGCGATCGTCCCGATCGGCGAGTTCGCCAGGCTGACCCACCTGAGCGTGAAAGCCCTGCACCACTACCACGACATCGAACTGCTGGTGCCCGCCCAGGTCGACGCGGGCACCGGCTATCGGCGGTATTCGACCGAGCAGGTCGCCGACGCGCAGCTCATCCGGCGGCTGCGCGAGCTGGATATGCCGCTGCCGGAGATCCGCGCGGTGCTCGCGGCCTGCGATGTGGCCGACCGTGACGCGGCACTGCGCGCGCATCTGCTGCGCATGGAGAAACAGTTGCAGCGCACCCAGGAGGTGGTCGCTTCGCTGCGCGGGCTGCTGACCGCCGCGCCGCCGCTGACGGTGACTTATCGGCGGATTCCGGCGTTCACCGCGCTCACCCGCACCGCGGTCGTGGCGCGTGAGCAGATCGACCGGTGGTGCGCCGAGACGTTCCCGATGCTGGACGAGGCGCTGGCGGCGGCCGGGCTCCTGCCCGCCGGTGCGGCAGGGGCAGGCTACGCGCCGGAGTTCTTCACCGCCGAGGCCGGCGAGGTGGTCGGTTTCGTTCCCGTCGCCGCGGATGTGACCGCCGAATTCCCCGACGGGCTCACCCTGACGACGCTGCCCGCCCGCGATTTCGCCGTCGCCACCCACGACGGCCCCTACAGCGAGATCGACCGCGTCTACGGCGCGCTGGGCACGCACGTCGCCGAACACGACATCGCACTGCCCGAACCGATCCGCGAGCTCTACCTGATCGGGCCGGACCGCTCCCCCGACCCGGCCGGTTACCGCACCGAATTGTGCTGGCCGATCGCCGCGTGAGCCGCACCGCGCCGGTTATCCGGCATTCAACAGACCCCCGCACGCCAGAAGGAGATCACCGATGACCCTGTCCATCGCCAACGTCACCATCGACTGCCACGATCCCGGCAAGCTGGCCGATTTCTATTCGCGGCTGCTCGGCCATCCCGTGGATCCGGACGCCACCGATTACTACTCGACGGTCGGTCGCAGCTCCGGGATGACGACCCCGCTGATGTTTCTGAAGGTTCCGGACAAAACGCCCGGAAAGAATGTCGTGCACCTGGATCTGGCGACCAGGCAGTGGCGTGAGGAAATCGAACGCGCGGTCTCCCTCGGCGCCCGGCATATCGCCGATTACGACGAGTACGGGATCAAGTGGGCCACCCTCGCCGACCCGGAGGGCAATCTGTTCGATATCGGCGACCACGACTGACCGGAAAGGTACCGGCCGGGTGGCGACCCGGCCGGTATCCGGCTCAGCCCAGTTCGTTCTTCAGGTTGGCCAGCACCTCGGCCTGGATCTTCTTCAGCCCCAACGGCGCGAAGATGCCCTCGAAGATGCCCTTGATGCCGCCCGCGCCCTGCCAGGTGGTGGACAGGGTGACCTGCGAACCGGCGGCGTCGGGGGTCACCGTCCAGGTGTTGACCATCGACGAGTTGGCGTCGCGCTCGACGACCTCGGACTCCGAGACCGACACGGTGGCACGCACATTGCGCTGCCGGCTCTCGGTCGCCTGCAAGGTCCACTGCGCCACCGTTCCGGCGCCCTGACCGCCCTCGATCACCTGGTAATCGCGGTAGTGCGAGGTGAGGATGCGCGGGCGCACCTCGGCGTAGTCCGCGATCGCCGTCAGAGTGCGCTGCGGATCCGCTCCCACCACGATCGAACTGCTGGCACTGACCTGTCCCACGATGAACTCCTTGTCCGGATGCGGTATCTCGACCCCATCCTGCCCTGCCGGCTTCGCGGCCCGGCGCCCGGTCGGCGACCGCTTTACCGAATTCCGCTCGCCGCCGGTTCGAACACGGTGCAACATATGCGTGACATTTCATCCGAGTCGGGGACCTCACAGTGGCCGACCATGATCGCGAGTATTAGCGTCGAGGAGTGGCAGTGAGTCTGTTGGGGAAGGCCGGCCACGCTCCGGCCGCATATGAATCCGGGTTCGCAGCGCACCGAGAAGGCGTGCAACGCCTCCTCGCGAGCTATCGCGCCATCCCACGCGATGCCGACGTGCGCCTGGCCAAGAAGACCTCCAACCTGTTCCGGGCCAGAGCGAAGAACACCGCTCCCGGCCTGGACGTCTCCGGGTTGACCAAGGTCATCGCGGTCGATCCGGTCGCCAAGACCGCCGACGTCGCGGGCATGACCACCTATGAGGACCTGGTCGCGGCGACGCTGCCGTACGGGCTGGCACCGCTGGTGGTGCCGCAGCTGAAGACCATCACCCTCGGCGGCGCCGTCACCGGGCTCGGTATCGAGTCGACCTCGTTCCGCAACGGCCTTCCGCACGAATCGGTGCTGGAAATGGACGTGCTGACCGGAGCGGGCGAGATCATCACCGCCACCCCCGACGGCCCGGACGCCGACCTGTTCCGCGGTTTCCCCAACTCCTACGGCACCCTCGGCTACTCCACCCGGCTGAAGATCGAACTGGAAACCGTGCAGCCGTATGTGGCGCTGCGCCATCTGCGCTTCCACGATGTGCGCGAACTCGAGGCGACGCTGGCCAGGATCGTCGACGAACGCAGCTACGACGGCGAACGGGTCGACTACCTCGACGGCGTGGTGTTCACCGCCGAGGAGAGCTACCTGACCCTCGGCAGGCAGACCGACGAACCCGGCCCGGTCAGCGATTACACCGGCATGGACATCTACTACCGGTCCATCCAGCACGATTCCGGCGCACCGAAACGCGACCGGCTCACCATCCACGACTATCTGTGGCGCTGGGACACCGACTGGTTCTGGTGCTCGCGCGCCTTCGGCACGCAGAACCCGAAGATCCGCCGGTTCTGGCCGAAGAAGTACCGGCGCAGCAGCTTCTACTGGAAGCTGGTCGCCCTCGACCGCCGCTACCACATCGGCGACAAACTCGAGGCGCGCAAGGGCAACCCGCCGCAGGAGCGGGTCGTGCAGGACATCGAGGTGCCGGTGGAACGCACCGCCGATTTCGTCGAATGGTTCCTGCGCGAGATCCCGATCGAGCCGATCTGGCTGTGCCCGCTGCGATTGCGCGAACCGAGGGTGCCGGGAACAACCGCGCGCCCGTGGCCGCTGTACCCGCTGGAGCCGGACCGCACCTACGTCAATGTCGGGTTCTGGTCGGCGGTCCCGACGGTGCCGGGGCAGATCGAGGGTGCGGCCAACCGCGCGATCGAGCAGACCGTCACCGAGTTCGACGGGCACAAATCGCTGTACTCGGATTCGTACTACGACAAGGATGAGTTCGCGGCACTCTACGGCGGCGACGGCTACACCGAACTGAAGAAACGCTACGACCCGGACCAGCGCCTGCTGGATTTGTATTCGAAGGCGGTGCAACGCAAATGACGACGTTCAAGGATCGATCCGATGTTTTCGCGGATCTGGGCACCAAGCTCACGATCGCCGAGATCTTCGAAACCCTGGTCGAGGGCGAGGTCCCCATCCGGTTCACCGCCTACGACGGCAGCGCCACCGGACCGGAGGATTCGCCGTACGCGCTCAATATCGAGACCCCGCGCGGCATCAACTATCTGGCCACCGCGCCCGGCGATCTCGGCATGGCGCGCGCCTACATCTCCGGTGATATGACCGTCACCGGCGTCCATCCCGGCGACCCGTACGAGATCCTGCGGGCGATGGACAGCCTGAAGTTCCGCCGCCCGTCGGCGCTGGCGCTGCTGACCATCGCCCGTTCGCTGGGCTGGGAGCGCCTGCGCCCGGTGCCGCCACCGCCGCAGGAGACGGTGCCGCGCTGGCGGCGCATCGCCATGGAGGGCCTGCGCCACTCCAAGACCCGCGACGCCGAGGCCATCCACCACCACTACGACGTCTCCAATGCCTTCTACGAGCATGTGCTCGGCCCGTCCATGACCTACACCTGCGCCTGTTACGGCGACGAGAACTGGACGCTGGAGCAGGCGCAGGAGAACAAGTACCGGCTGGTCTTCGACAAGCTGCGGCTGAAGGAAGGCGACCGGCTGCTCGACATCGGCTGCGGCTGGGGCGGAATGGTGCGGTATGCCGCCAAGCGCGGCGTCAAGGTGATCGGCGCGACGCTGTCGGCGGAGCAGGCCGAATGGGCGCAGAAGAAGATCGCCGAAGAGGGCCTGTCCGAATTGGCCGAGGTGCGCCATTCCGATTACCGCGACATCGCGGAAACGGGATTCGACGCGCTGTCCTCGATCGGGCTCACCGAACACATCGGCGTGCACAACTACCCGTACTACTTCGGCTTCATCAAGAGCAAGCTGCGCGACGGCGGCCTGTTCCTCAACCACTGCATCACCCGCCCCGACAACACCCGCACCACCAAGGCCGGCGATTTCATCGACCGCTACGTCTTCCCCGACGGTGAGCTGATCGGTTCGGGCCGGATCATCTCCGAGATCCAGAACATCGGCCTGGAAGTGATGCACGAGGAGAACCTGCGTGAGCATTACGCGCTGACGCTGGCCGAATGGTGCAAGAACCTGGTGGAGAACTGGGATGCCTGCGTCGCCGAGGCCGGTGAGGGCACCGCCAAGGTGTGGGGCCTGTACATGGCGGGCAGCCGGTTGGGCTTCCAGCGCAATGTGGTTCAGCTGCATCAGGTCCTCGGGGTGAAACTCGGCCCGGACGGTCGCAACAACCTGCCGCTGCGGCCGTGGTGGCAGCCGTAAAGCGCTGACCGATCAGGCGAGCAGCTCGTCCACGAACCGGTCGGGCAGCTCCGCGGGCAGGTCGTTGCGCAGCACCCGCAGAATCGCGACCACACCCGGCCCCGCGTCCAGCAGGGGCCGGGTCCAGTCGAGTTCGGCGCAGGTGCTCACCGCGGGCACCAGCTGCGCCGCGGCCTCACCGACCCAGCCGGCCGCGGCCAGGCATTCGGCCAGCAGCAGCGAGGTGTCGAGCTGGGCGCGCGGGCGGTGCTGCTCATGGGTGCGGCCGTACAGCGCCCTGGCCCGGCGCACCGCACGGTCCTGATCTTCGATACCGCCGCCGGCCAGCAGTTCCCGGATGGCGGCGATTTCCTGCGCCTCGAGCGTCAGCCCCGCGGTGCCGGTGAATCGGTGCCCGGCGCGGGCGGCGTCGTCGATGACGTCGCCGTTCCAGCGCGCGGTCGCCGGCTGCGGTCCCGAGGGCTCCGCTGCCGGACCGAGCCGCACCCGTTCGGCGCGGATCTGCGCGGCCAGCCGCGGCAGATTCTGGTCGACGGCGATGCGTTCACCTTCGGCGAGCCGGTTGGCGGCGGTGCTCATATCGCCGCGCACCGCCTTCACCCGTGCCCCGATGACGAAGGTGGAGATCAGGAAGTCGATCGGGCCGACCCGCGCCACCAGCTGATGGCTTTCGTCGAGCAGCCGGTCGGCGGCGTCGAGCTCACCGCGCCGGTAGTGCAGCTCGCCGAGCAGGGCCGCCGCCACCCGCACCGCATGCGACCGCGGACCCGAGCGTGCCCGCGCGACATCCCAGGCCTGCTGGAAACAGCGGGCCGCGGTCGCGATATCGAGCTGTTCGTAGGCGACCGCGCCGCGGCTGCACAACCCGAAGACGCTGCCGAGCGGGTCCTTGGACCGTTCGTGGTACTCGGCGGCCCAATCCTGGATCGCGCGGGCACCGTCGAAATCGAACTCGCACAGCCGCACGAACGAGGTCAGGTTCGCCGCGGTCGACACCGTCCAGGCCGGAAGCTCGTCGGGATGTTCCAGGCAGTCGGCGATCTGGTCGAGCACGCCCTCGGTGTGATCGCGGGCGACCTGATCGGCGGCGGCGAGCACCGCGGCCTGACAGCGCTGCCGGATGACGTCGACGTCACCGGACGGACCGCGCGACAACACATTCGACAGCCGGCCCAGCGCACTGCGCGCCGCACCGGACTGCTGCAGATTCACATTGGCCCGCGCCACCGCCATCAGCAGCTTCGATCGCGAAGCCACCTGCTGCACCGGCAGTTTCGATACCGTGCCGAGCAGCGTGGCCAGCCGCGATCCGTCGATCAGATCCATGCCGCCGCTCTCCAGCAGATCCAGCGCCATCTTCAGATCGGTGGCCGCCACCGCGTGGTCGACGGACTTGCGCAGCAACTGATGTTCGGCATACCAGCGGGCCGCCTTGCGATGCAGCGCCTTGACCTGCGCCGGATCGCTGCGTTCGAGCCTGGCGCGCAGGTGTTCGGCGAACAGCGGCTGCACCCGGAACCACTCCGGATCGTATTCGACTCGCCGCACGAACAATTCACGCTGTTCGGCCTGTTCGAGCAGGTGCTCGGCCTCCGGATCGTCCGACAGCGCCGCAGCCAGCGAACCGGACACCTTCTCCGCGATGGAGATGGCGGTGAGGAAGTCGGCCATGCGCGGTTCGAGCCCGTCGATGACGTTCTCGGCCAGATATTCGCGGATGCCGTGCCCGCCCTCGGCCAGATGCGCGATCAGCGGCGCCGGATCCGGGTTGCCGCGCAGCGCCAGGCTGATCAGCTGCACGGCGGCGGGCCAGCCGTCGGTGGCGCGATGCAGTTCGTCGATCTGGGCGTCGTCGAGGTTGAAGCGGTTGCGCTCCACCAGGATCTGCCTGGTTTCCTCGCGGGTCAGCCGCAGCTGCGCCGAGCCGATCTCGACCAGTTCGTCGCGCACCCGCAGCCGGCTGATCGGCAGCCCGGACTGGTCGCGACTGGTCACCACGAACCGCAGATGATGGCAGCCGTTGTTGAGCAGCGAATCCATCACCCGGCGCGTTCCGGCGTCGGTGATGCGGTGCCAGTCGTCGATCACCACCACGACGGTGGCGCCGCCGGCGTGCACGTCGTCGATGAGGGTGGTGATGGCGTAGGCGACGGCGTCGGCGGGCTGTTCCTCGAGTACCTGGTCCAGACCGGTGCCGATATCGGGGCGCACCCGCCGGATCGCTTCGATCAGATGGGCCAGGAACCAGATCTCGTTGTCGTCGTCGCTGTCGATGCCGATCCAGGCGACCGCGACGCCGTCGGCGGTGAGTTCGCCACGCCACTGCGCGGCCAGGGTGCTCTTACCGAAGCCCGCGGGCGCGTGGATCACCGCGAGCCTGCGGCGCCCGCCCGTGCGCAGGATGTCGAGCAGCCGGGTGCGCGGAATCGGTTCCCGAGCCGGGGTCGGCGGCCGGAATTTGGTGGCCGCGGTCGGCGGCAGGGTGGCGGTCGGTGACGGGTCGTAGCCGGGGCGCGGAGTGGGTGGGCTCAGGTTCAGCGGCCAGCTGCGCCGCGCGGTGACCGCGGTCCGGCCGCCCTGCGCGGGCGCGGCATCGGATTCGTCGGAGGTGTCCAGCAGGGCCATCTCGTCGGCCATCTGCCCGTGTGCGCGCTGGATCGCGCGCAGGGTCTCGCCGAACTCGTAGGCCGAGGCGGGGCGATCGTCCGGGTTCTGCGCCATCGCGTGCTCGATGGCCGCGGCCACGTCGGCGGGGATGTCCTGCTCGCGCAGGTCGGGGACGGGCTGGGTGGTGATCCGCAGGAACTGCGCCACCACCTTCTCCCCCGCCTGACGCTCGAAGGCGGCATGGCCGGTGAGCAGCGCGAACAGCGTCGCGCCGAGCCCATAGACGTCGGAGCGGACCGTCGGCTCGTCACCCTTGAGCACCTCAGGCGCGGTGAACGCCGGTGAACCGGTGATCATGCTGCTCGAGGTGCGGAACCCGCCCGGCACCCTGGCGATGCCGAAATCGGTGAGCTGCGGTTCGCCGTACGAGCTGAGCAGCACATTGGCCGGTTTGACGTCGCGGTGCAGGATGCCCGCGCGGTGCGCGCTCTCGATCGCACCGGCCAGTTTCACCCCGGCGCGCAGCGTGTCCGACCAGGTGAGCGGGCCGTTGTCGCGGACGACGACCTCGAGCGAGCCCCGGGTGGCGTACGGCATGACGATGAACGGCCTGCCGGTGGGGGTGACGTCGACCTGGAGGATGTCGACGATGTTCGGATGCCCTGACAGCCGGCCCATCGCGTGTTCCTCGCGCAGGAAGCGTTCGCGGCTTTCGTCGTCGATATCGGAGGAGAGCACCTTCACCGCGACGACCCGGTCGAGCGCGCGCTGTACACACCGGTAGACGACGCCGAAGCCGCCGTGCCCGATCTCGCGCGCGCCGGACAGCCCCATGGCCTCGAGTTCGTCCTCGATGGCGATGGGGTTGTTCTCCTGGGTGTCGCGGTCTTCGGGCCGGGTGCCGGTGTCGCCGTTGCCGGAGACGGCGGGACGGGCAGCGGCGCCGGGGCCGTCGGCAGCGTCGGCTACCGAGTCCGCGCCGGACGCGGTACCGGATTCGGCCGGTTCCGCCTCGGCCTCGGGGCCGGATGATCGCGTGTCGAGATCGGGCTGCCAGCGCGCCGTATCGGAGACGACGCTGCCCGACTCGCTCGCGCGGTCCGAACGCGCCCGTGGATCCATCTCACCACCTCGCACTCCCGACGAATCGGCGGCCGACGAGCACATCCTGTTCTCGGGCGGTCGAGCGGATCGCTCGACGGCCGTCGTGCGCTCGGCCTCCGGACCCGGAGTGGCTCCGGTATCCGAATCCTCTGCGCACCTCCAACGTAGCTCGGTGCGCGACCGCGTGGGTGAGTTTCCCGTCCCGCGTGCCGGGCGATCCGGTCAAGCTTCGAAGCACACCCCCGGCACGGGTGAGCCGGGCCCGCCTATTCGGTCCACTTGGGGTGGCCTACTCCCGCCAACACGACCCAGACGATGCGTTTCGCCGGTGCCGGGCAGTACCAGATGCGGCCACCAGCCGTCACCTCGTACTGCCACTGTTCCAATTCCTCCCCACCGATCTCGCGGGTAGCGAAATCACCTCGCAGCCGGTGGCGCCACCCGGTCGCCACGTTTCGCGGGCAACGGTCACTCCCCCATCGGTTCCGGTACGGCGCCGAAATCGTCGTCGATCGGGCCGGAAAGCTGTTCGGCGAGGACCGGATCCGCGTAGATGGCCGCAGTGCTGCGCCATTCCTGAACGGTGCGGGCCAGGACCGACCACTCTCCGAGTTCAGCGGAGGCCTGGAATGCCCTCGCGAACTCGTTGACGAACGCCGCCTGGGCCGACTCGGGAAGCACATCCACCCACGGAAACTCATCGATCAACGCCCGGGCGGCGACGTCGGCGGGAAGGTGGACGAGCACATTGCGCAGCGCCCGAGCCGCCGCGACCGACCCTTCCGACAGCGCATGCGCGCGATCCTCCCGAACCAGGAGCAACGGCACGCCGTCACGACGCCGGACCCGGACATCGCCCTCATCCGCCAGCCGCGCGACCTCCTTCGGGTCGCGCTGTAGCTCGCTCCATTGAACCTCGGTCACCATGCCCTAATTCTGAACTTTTTCAGAAGATTTGCCAAGTAGGTAGAGCCTCCGATGAAACGGCGAAGGCCCGCCACCGCGAAACACGGTGACGGGCCTTGCCTTTCGCGATCAGCGACCGCGACCGATGACTACTTGCGCAGCGAAGCCGGAACCTCGAAACGCGCACCGTAGGTCTTGGCCAGCTCGTCGGCGCGAGCCACGAAGGCCTCCTGGCCGCCCGGGTAGCCGACGATGAACTGGTGCACACCACCGGTCCAGGCCGGGTAGCCGATGCCGAAGATCGAGCCGATGTTGGCGTCGGCGGTCTTCTCCAGCACGCCCTCGTCGAAACACTTCTGGGTCTCGATCGCCTCGATGAACAGCATGCGGTCGATCAGGTCCTGGATCGGCACACCGAAGCCGATGTTCGACTTGTAGTGCTCGGCCAGGCCGGACCACAGGCCGATGCGCTTGCCGTTCTCGTCGTAGTCGTAGAAGCCGGCCTTCTCCAGGCGGCCCGGGCGACCCGAGTTCACCATGAACTCGATGACGTCGATGGCCGGGTGGCGCTCCTTGCCCATGGTGACCTCACCACGCGCGATGGCCTCTTCGGTCTCCTTGGCGATCTTCAGCATGAGCTTCATGTTCAGCTCATCCGACAGCTGCAGCGGCGCGGCCGGGTAGCCCGCCTGCAGACCGGCCTGCTCGATGGTCGCGGGCGCGATGCCCTCGCCGAGCATGGCGATCGCCTCGTTGACGAAGGTGCCGATGACGCGCGAGGTGAAGAAGCCGCGGCTGTCGTTGACGACGATCGGGGTCTTCTTGATCGCGAGGGTGTAGTCGAACACCCGCGCCAGCGCCTCGGGCGAGGTCTTCTCACCCTTGATGATCTCCACCAGCGGCATCTTGTCGACCGGCGAGAAGAAGTGGATGCCGATGAAGTCCTCCTGGCGCTTCACGCCGGTCGCCAGACCGGTGATCGGCAGTGTGGAGGTGTTGGAGCCCAGCAGGGCGTCCGCGTCGACGATGTCCTCGATCTCCTGGAACACCTTGTGCTTGAGCTCGGTGTTCTCGAAGACGGCCTCGATGACGAAGTCGACGCCGGCGAAGTCGGCCGCGTCCGCGGTCGGCTTGATCCGGTCCAGCAGCGCCTTGGACTTCTCCTCGGTGGTCTTGCCACGGGAGAGGGCCTTGGCCTCGATCTTCTCCGAGTAGTTCTTGCCACGCTCGGCGGCCTCGAGGGTGACGTCCTTGAGCACGACCTCGTAGCCGGCCTTGGCCGACACGTAGGCGATACCGGCGCCCATCATGCCCGCGCCGAGCACGCCGACCTTCTTGATCTCACGCTTGGGCACGTCGGCCGGACGCGAACCACCGTTGTTGATCGACTGCAGGTCGAAGAAGAACGCCTGGATCATGTTCTTGGCGACCGGGCCGGTCAGCAGGTGCACGAAGTAGCGCGACTCGATCAGCGAGGCGTTGTCGATGTCGACCTGCGAACCCTCGACCGCGGCGGACATGATCGCGCGCGGGGCGGGCATGTTCGCGCCCTTGATCTGCTTGCGCAGGTTGGCCGGGAAGGCGGGCAGGTTCGCCGCGAACGCCGGCGAGGACGGGGTGCCGCCGGGGATCTTGAAGCCCTTCTTGTCCCACGGCTGCACACCGGCGTCGGGGTTGGCCTTGATCCACGCCTTGGCGGCGGGCACCAGTTCCTCGACCGAGCCGACGACCTCGTTGATCAGGCCGATCTCCTTGGCCTTGGCCGGGCGGTACTTCTGGCCCTGGAGCAGCACCTGCATGAGCGCGCCCTGCAGGCCGAGCATGCGCACGGTACGGATGACGCCGCCGCCGGCGGGCAGCAGGCCGAGGGTGACCTCGGGCAGGCCGAGCTGCACGCCGGGCACGTCGGCCGCGATGCGGTAGTGGGTGGCCAGGGTGATCTCCAGGCCACCGCCGAGGGCGGCGCCGTTGATGGCGGAGACGACCGGCTTGCCGAGGGTCTCCAGGCGACGCAGGGCGCCCTTGATGGTGCCGAGCTCGTCCATGAGGGCCTGGGCGTCGTCCTTGCCCACCTTCATCATGTTCTTCAGGTCGCCGCCGGCGAAGAAGGTCTTCTTACCGGAGGTCAGCACCACACCGGTGATGTTGTCCTTCTCGGCCTCGAGCCGCTCGACCGTGGCGGTCATCGACTTCTTGTACAGGTCGTTCATCGTGTTGGCGCCCTGGTTCGGGTCGTCCATCGTCAGCACGACGATGCCGTCCGAATCCTGCTCCCAACCGATCATGTTGGTCTCGCTCACAGTGTTCGTTCTCCTTGTGAATTATCGGTCGGGGGGATCAGACGCGCTCGATGATGGTGGCCACGCCCATGCCGCCGCCGATGCACAGGGTGATCAGCGCGTAGCGGCCGTTGCGGCGCTCCAGCTCGTCGACCATGGTGCCGGTGATCATGGCGCCGGTGGCACCCAGCGGGTGACCCATGGCGATCGCGCCACCGTTGACGTTCAGCTTCTCGTCCGGGACCTTCAGGTCCTTCTGGAACTTCAGCACCACCGAGGCGAAGGCCTCGTTGATCTCGACCAGGTCCATGTCGTCGATGGTCAGGCCGGCCGTGGCCAGGGCCTTCTTGGCGGCCGGGGTCGGGCCGGTCAGCATGATGGTGGCGTCGGCGCCGCTGGTGGCGGTGGCCACGACGCGGGCGCGCGGGGTCAGACCGGAGGCCTTGCCCGCCTCTTCGGTACCGATCAGCAGCAGCGCGGCGCCGTCGACGATGCCGGAGCTGTTACCGCCGTGGTGCACGTGGTTGATCTTCTCCACGAAGTGGAACTTCTGCAGCGCCACCGCGTCGAAGCCGCCCATCTCGCCCAGACCGGCGAAGGAGGGGTTCAGCTTGGCGAGGTCTTCCAGGGTGGTGCCGGGACGCATGTGCTCGTCGTTGTCGAGCACGACCAGGCCGTTCTGGTCCTTCACGGGAACGATCGACTTGGCGAAGTAGCCGCCGGAGGTGGCCTTGGCGGCCAGTTCCTGCGAGCGCACCGCGTAGGCGTCGACATCCTCGCGGGAGAAGCCCTCGATGGTGGCGATCAGGTCGGCGGACACACCCTGCGGGACGAAGTAGGTGTCGTAGGCGGTGGCCGGGTCCATGGCCCAGGCGCCACCGTCGGAGCCCATCGGCACGCGCGACATGGACTCGACGCCACCGGCGATCACCAGATCGTCGAAGCCCGAGCGCACCTTCTGCGCGGCCAGGTTCACGGCCTCGAGGCCGGAGGCGCAGAAGCGGTTGAGCTGGAAGCCGCCGACGGTGTCGGGCAGGCCCGCGGTGAGCACGGTGGTGCGGGCGATATCGGCGCCCTGGTCACCGACCGGGGAAACGACACCGAGGATCAGATCCGAGATCCGGTCTTCGTCGAGGTTCGGGAAGCGATTGCGCAGCTCCTGAACCAGACCCGTGGTGAGGTCGATCGGCTTGACCGAGTGCAGCGACCCCTTCTTGTTGCGGCCGCGCGGGGTGCGGATGGCCTCGAAAATGTAGGCCTCTGTGGTCATATCGGAGTGTTTCCTTCCTAGGGTTGCGCCCGGACCGCACTAGGCGGTACCGGCGCGGGTAACCTCGCCGACCGGCCATGAGACCGACCGTGTGTATTCAATTCGCGGTACTCCCGGTGCCAGTCGTGCCACCACGCTCACACCGCCCATGTTCAATTCGCGCTGCTCACGCAACCGCGGTGGTTGCTCGAGCTGCCGCCTGCCCAGTCCTCGCCGCCACCGCCTAACGCTGTACAAACGATGACATGGGCCTGCCGACGCACGACAAGGTCGCCCGTACGCCTGGGCATACGATAGAACCTCGCCTCACGTGAGCTCGCGGCCACCCGCACATACTACCGCCGGATGCGAACTCCGGTTAACTTAACGTCGGGTGGGCACTGGTTGTCAACCCTCTGGCCGGGTGCGATGCGCCTCACTCCAGCCGGACGGCGCCCAGCTCGGAGGCGAGCAATTGCAGGGCGACCTCATCCGGGTCCTGCCGGTCGCCCGGCGCCACGGGACGGGAGGATTCGGCCAGCATCTCCTGCTCTTCCTCCGGAGTCGGCGGCGGGATCGGGACGCTGCTGTACTCGCCGGGGCCCGGATCGTCGGGCAGATCGGGGTAATCGGGCGGCGGAATATCGTCGTCGGCTATCGGGGCGGCCTTGGCTTGGCTGGGGCGGGAGAAGCGGGGCGGGGTGCTCGCCGCTTTGGCTGTGGCGCTCCGGGCGGGTGCCGGGTCGGCGACCGGCTCGACAGGGCTCGATGACGAGCCCGCGGGCGCGGATGCGCTCGGCCGGGAGAAGCTGCGCGGAGCGGACGGTTCGGATGCTCCCGGCGCGGGGTCCTCGGCCCCGGCGTCGCCGGACCGACGCGACCCGGCGCCACCGGATTCCCGGCCACCCCGGCCGCGAGTGCCAGCACTACCGCGCGGCGCGGTCTGCCCGGCACCTGCCTCGAACCGCACATCGAACTCACGCCCGAGCACCGTCTGCAACGCCGTCCGCAGCGCGTCCACGCTGCGCTGCTCCGACAGCCGCTTGACCAGCGCGTCGTGCGGATGGACGAAG
Source organism: Nocardia cyriacigeorgica (assembly GCF_005863245.1). GTDB lineage: Bacteria > Actinomycetota > Actinomycetes > Mycobacteriales > Mycobacteriaceae > Nocardia > Nocardia cyriacigeorgica_C. The sequence goes on from NZ_VBUT01000004.1 coordinate 223,075, forward strand.
ACCGCCGTGTTTCCGTCGACGCGGGCCGGTGCGGCGGCGGTCAGCATGGCGTGCACCGCGATGGCGATCTTGCGGACCTCGGCCTTGATATCGGTCCAGGCGGCTTCGAGTTCGGCCAGCGGGTCGCCGGTGGGGGCAGGCGCGGAGGCTGCCTGGGGCTCGGGTGAATCGGCCGGCGGCGTCGCCTGCTGAGCACGCTCGTCGGAATCAGGCGGTAGGTCCCCGGCGCCGATTCCCGCGTCGTGGTCCGGTGTCGGTGCTTGTTCCTCATGCGGCGCTGCGTCCGGCGCGCCGGTGCCCGGCTGCCCTGCGCTCGGCGCGGACGCCTGCTCAGCACCCGCCGCCACACCGTGCGAATCAGCCGAGTGGCCTGCTTCTGGCCGTCCGCCGGGTGCGGAGTCATGCCGATCAGTCGGCGAACCGGCCGTCGGCTGCGGCTGTTGCCGTTCCGCGTTCGGCTGCGCGGAACCCGGCGCGGTGTGCTGCGCCCGCTCGGTGGCGTGCTGCACCTGCTCAACGGCGGGCTCTCCGTGGGCGGCCGCCGGCTGGCCATGCTGGGGATCCGGCCGGTCCGTAGCGGCCGGCGTGCCCGGCGCGGACGAGGGCTCGCCGGGCGGGCGTCCGGGAGCTGCGCCCGATGCGGCTGCCTGCGGCTCATCGGATTCAGACTTCGGCGCGCGCGATTCACGCAGGGCGGCAAGGGCTTCGGCGCCGCGGCGGCGGTTGGGGTCGGCGGGCGGCGGTGTGGCTGCGGCGGCGGGACCGGCAGCCGAGGCGGAAGGCACTGCACCGGAAGCGAACTGGCGTTCGAGGCTTTCCAGACGTTGCAGGGCGGCCGCGTCGGAGTCGGTGGCGGCAGGCAGCAGCATGCGGGCACAGATGACTTCGAGCAGCAGACGGGGCGCGGTGGCACCGCGCATTTCGCCGAGGCCGGCGTGCAGGAGTTCGGCGTAGCGGGTGAGGGCGGCGGGGCCGAGGCTCTCGGCCTGGGCCTGCATGCGTTCGAGCTGGTCGCCGGGTGCGGCGACGAGGCCGCGTTCGGCGGCGTCGGGGACCGCGCGCAGCAGGATCAGATCACGCAGGCGTTCGAGCAGGTCGACGGAGAAGCGGCGCGGATCGTGCCCGGCCTCCATCACCCGGTCGATGGTGCCGAACAGGGCCGCGCCATCGGAGGTGGCCAGCGCCTCGACGGCGTCGTCGATCAACGCCACATCGGTGACGCCGAGCAGCGACACCGCACGCGTATAGGTGACGCCCTCGGGCCCGGCGCCCGCCAGCAACTGGTCCAGCACGCTGAGGCTGTCGCGCGGCGAACCGCCGCCCGCGCGGATCACCAGCGGGTACACCGCCTCCTCGACCGGCACGTTCTCCTGTTCGCAGATGCGCCCGAGCAGCCCGCGCATGGTGGCGGGCGGCAGCAAACGGAACGGGTAGTGGTGGGTGCGCGAACGGATGGTCGGCAGCACCTTGTCCGGTTCGGTGGTGGCGAAGATGAAGATCAGGTGGGCGGGCGGCTCTTCGACGATCTTGAGCAGCGCGTTGAAACCGGCCGTGGTGACCATATGCGCCTCGTCGACGATGAACACCCGGTAGCGCGATTCGGCGGGCGCGTAGAAGGCGCGGTCGCGCAGCTCACGGGTGTCGTCGACACCGCCGTGGCTGGCGGCGTCGAGCTCGATGACGTCGAGGTTGCCCGGACCGCCGGGCGCCAGCGCTACACACGACGGGCACACGCCGCACGGGCGCGAGGTCGGGCCTTCCACACAGTTCAGCGAACGGGCCAGGATCCGCGCCGAGGAGGTCTTACCGCAACCGCGTGGCCCGGAGAACAGATAGGCATGACTGATCCGCCCGGTGTCGAGCGCGGTGCTCAGCGGGTCGGTGACGTGCTCCTGACCCACTACCTCAGCGAACGAAGCCGGTCGGTACTTCCGGTACAGAGCCACGGCCAGAGGTTACCGGCGAGCACCGACAGGTGAACACCCGCGCCGGTGGGCATGCACAACACGAATAACGAAACCGTCACCTCGCGCATACCGGCGCAACCATCTGGCTAACCTGTTGTCGGCAACTTCGGTAGCCAATCTTCATCAGGTTGGTGACCCCGGTCGGAGCTACCGGCCGGGGCACAACCGAGCTCGACGAATCCACGCCCCCGCACCCGGAGGAACTCGCCGTGTCGTCGTGTGAAGACATTGCCGCCGCCTGGCTTTCCGGCACCGAATTCGCCGGTAACCGCGCCGCTGTTCAGCTGCTCAGCCGGGCGATCAGTCCGGGCGATTTCGCGGTCGAACGCGAGTCGCTACCGGTCAGCGCCGCCGCCGATCCGGTCACCTCGGCCACCATCCTGGAATTGCTCGAACGCGGCCAGGTGCCGACCATGGCCGCCATTCGCACGCTCACCGCGCAGAACGAGATGCGCCGCGAAGCCGAGCGGGTGGCCAAGCTGGGCCGGCGCGCGCAACGCTGGATCGACGATTTCGGCCGGCTGCTCGCCACCGTCGCCGAGGCGCACTGGCTGGCCAACGGCGTCGGCCCGACCCGCCGCGACGCCCTCGCCTCCGAACCCGTCGCCCTGCTGATCCAGAGCCGGGTCGGCGAGATCGCGCCGAACGCCGTCAAGCATCTGTGGCTGATCGAGCGCGCGCAGCGGGCGGGCTGGATCACCTATGACGACGAGCCGGGATCGCTGTGCGCGGCCCGGCGGTTCCACTCCGAGCCGTACGGCGACCGGGTCTCGGCGCAACCGATCCAGCTGATCGGCGCGGCGGTGGCCCGGCAGGTCGACAAGGCCGGCGGACACACCTGGCGTGAACTCGCCGTCCACATTCGTGACCGTTCGGGTGTGCCGATCTTCTTCGACGGCGCGGACGCCCTCGCGCAGCAGCGCTGGCTGACGATCGCCGGCTGGATCACGGTGCACGAGGACCGGCCCGCACTCGGTCCACGCGGTCGGCGCACCCTTGCTCGCAGGCCCCGGTAGCAATCTGCCCCTTCCACCGGAAGGTTAACCGCGTTACGCTAACGCCACTAACTTACTGGAGGGGGCTCCCGTGCTGATCCGAATAGCGCGCCTGACCACACGCTTCCCGCGCATCGTGCTCGCGGTGGCGTTCGCACTCGCCGTGCTCTTCGGCGTCGTCGGGGCCACCGCCTCGGCGCATATGAAATCCGGCGGATTCACCACCGACGACGCCGAATCCACCCGCGCCGCCGAAATGCTCTCGGAGAACTTCCCCGGCGCGTCCCCGAACTTCGTGCTGCTGGTCAGCTCCGAGGCCGGGCTGCGCGATCCGGTCACCAGCGCCCGCGCGAACGAACTGGTCGACGCCCTGCGCGCCCGCGACGACATCAGCGGAATCCAGTCGTACTGGACCAGTCCGCCGACCATGGCCGCGGCGCTCGGCAGCACCGACGGCGACAGCGGCCTGATCATCGCCGAGATCGAGGGCGACGAAAACCGGATCCAGCAGGTCGCCGGCGAACTCACCGAGCAACTCACCGGCACCAGCGATGGCGTGACCGTGCGCCAGGGCGGCATCGCGGCGGTCTACCACGACGTCACCGAGCAGATCACCCATGACCTGGCGGTGGCCGAGGCGGTCGCGGTGCCGTTGTCGCTGATCGTGCTGATCCTGGTGTTCGGCAGCCTGATCGCCGCCTCGCTGCCGGTGATGGTCGGGCTGTTCGCGATCGCCGCGACGCTGGCCATCCTGCGGGTGGTCACGCTGTTCACCGACGTGTCGATCTACGCGCTGAACATGACGACGGCCATGGGCCTGGCGTTGGCCATCGACTACAGCCTGTTCATCGTCAGCCGCTACCGCGAGGAGCTGGCGGCGGGCCTGGAGCCGGTGGCGGCCACCACCCGCGCCGTGCAGACGGCCGGGCGCACCGTGCTCTACTCCGCGGTGACGGTCGCGCTGTCGCTGGCCGTGCTGAGCGTGTTCGACCTGTACTTCCTGAAATCGTTCGCCTACGCGGGCGTGGCCGTGGTGATGGCCGCCGCGGCGGCGGCGTTGTTCGTGCTGCCCGCCGCGCTCGTGCTGATCGGGCATCGGGTCAACGCCCTCGATCTGCGGGCGCCACTGCGGCGGATGTTCGGCCGCGACCCGCATCCGAGCGGGCCGATGGTGCCCGAGCGCACCCTCTGGTACCGCAACACCAAACAGGTCATGCGGTTCGCGGTGCCGGTCGCGGTGGTGATCATCGCGCTGCTGCTGGCGCTCGGCTCGCCGTTCCTCGGCGTGAAATTCGGCTACCCGGACGATCGGGTGATGCCCGCCAGCGCCAACAGCCGTCAGGTGGGCGACGCACTGCGCGAGGAGTTCCCGCGCGCCGATTCCGGGGCCAGCGGCACCATCGTGCTCGACGGGTTCCACGATCAGAACGCCGTCGCCGACTACGCCGCCCGGCTGTCCCGGGTCGATGACGTTCCGGCCGTGCTGTCCAGCGCCGGCGTGTACGTCTCGGGACGACGGATGGCGCCCGGGCAACCCGAGATGGCCAATGAGACCGGCACCTATCTGACCGTCGCGACCGATCTGGACCCGTTCTCCCCCGAGGGCTCCGAGCAGCTCGAACAGTTGCGCGCGGTGCCGGCTCCCGCGCCCACGCTGTTCACCGGCGCGGCGGCGGTCAACGCGGATTCCCTCGACGCGCTCGGCTCCAAACTCCTGCTGGCCGGGCTGCTCATCGCCTTGGCGACCTTCGTGGTGTTGTTCCTGTTCACCGGCAGTGTGGTGCTGCCGTTGAAGGCCATCCTGCTGAATACGCTCTCGCTCACAGCGGCCTTCGGCGCGATGGTGTGGATCTTCCAGGAAGGACACTTCTCCGGCCTGATCGGTTTCACGCCCGTTGGCTACCTGGTGCCGACCATGCCGATCCTGATGTTCTGCGTCGCGTTCGGGCTGTCCATGGACTACGAGGTGTTCCTGCTGTCGCGGATCCGCGAGGAATGGCTGGCCCGGCGGGCCAACCGCACCGGCAACGAACTGGCGGCCGAGGACAACACCGAGGCCGTCGCCATCGGGGTGGCCCGCACCGGCCGGATCTTCACCGCCGCAGCGGTATTGATGGCCATCGTGATCGGCGCGATGGTCACCTCGCAGGTGTCGTTCATCCAGCTCATGGGCCTCGGCCTGACGCTGACCGTGCTCGCCGACGCGACCATCATCCGCGCGCTGCTCGCGCCCGCGCTGATGCGGCTGCTCGGCCCCGCCAACTGGTGGGCGCCGAAACCGCTGGCCCGGTTGCACGCCAAGATCGGGCTCAGCGAGGAACCCGAACCCGTCGCCCGTGTCCCCGAACCGGCAGGACATCGATGATCGCTGCCCGCAGACCCCGCTCGCCGCGCGGCACCGGCTCCCAGCTGCGCAGCGAGATCCTCGCCGCCACCGCCGATCTGCTCAACCGCACCGGCAACGCCGACGCCGTCTCGATCCGCGCCGTCGGCAAGCTGGTCGGGGTGAGCGCGCCCTCGATCTACCGGCATTTCGCCGATAAGGACGAGCTCATCGACGCGGTGGTGGCGCAGGTCTTCGAAGACCTGGACGAGGCCATGCGGGCAGCCGTCGACGACGATCCCGGCGCGCACGCCATCGTCCGCCTGCACCATCTCGGCATGGCCTACGTCCGCTTCGCCCTCGACCACCCCGAGCAGTACCGCCTGGCCACCGCCCCCGCCGACACCCGCGGCGCCGTCGACCAGGTACTCACCAGCAGCGCGTTCCAGTACATGGCCGACACCGTCAAAGACGCCATGGACGACGGCCTGATCGACCCCGGCGACCCCACCCCCATCGTCCTCGAGCTCTGGTCGGCCGCCCACGGCATCGCCTCCCTGCTCCTGGCGAAACCCTATCTGCCCTGGGGAGATCCGATGGCCGCCGCCGAACGCGTCCTCGCCGCCGCCTGCGCCGGGCACATCGTCATGAACCTCATCGGCGAACAGCCGAGCCCGGAGGAGGCGGCGGCCTGGTTCGCGCGGTTGCGGGAGGAGAAGGGCAAAGCCTAGGCCGGCTCAGGCCACCGCATCCGACGGCGCCGCCCAGGTATTGCACATCTGCGCGCGGTTGTTGCGGTATCCGTGTTCGTACCAGGCGCCGTAGTTCTGCTTCGAGCCGTGATCACGCATATCGCCGGCCTTGTCGCCGCGGCCGTAATTGTCCTGCACCACCGCCTCCGCGTCGGCTCCGCTGATGGTGCCGACAAAAGCCGAGGAGCCGATGAACATGCCGCCGAAGCACTGCGCGTTCAGCTCGAGACGACGCGAGATCTCCAAACCCACCGGCGACTGGCGCCCCGCGTCGTACATGTCGTCATGCGCCTTGCCCATGATTCCGGTCAAGAACTCGACATGGTGTGCGTACTCGTGGGCGAACACGGCGAGGAAGGTTACCGAGTCGTAGGGGTCCTCGTAGCGCATGAAGGCCTCCATCGGCATGTAGATGGCCTTGTTCGCGGAGCAGTAGTACGCGGCCCAGTTAGCGCTCACACCTCCGGTACAGGGTGAGGTCGCCTCCGCCATAGTCGCGGTGACGTTGACCGACGGTGGGGAAAACGGCAGGTTCTCGTACGCGAGCAGATTGCTCCACATCCGTCCGAGGCAATCCGAGGCCGCATTGAAGAAGGCTTGGGCCGCCGCGAGATTCGGCGCCCAGGTGGGATAGCCGCAGGTGATATTGATCAGCCCGGTGTCGGAGTGCGCGAAAATCGGGTTGGTCGCCAGGGCCGCGACCGGCTTCGGGCCGGCCGGAGTCGTGCTCGTGGTCGTGCGCTTGGTGGTGGTGCTCCGGGCAGAGGTCGACGGCGGTCGTGAGGCGGTGGTCGGGCTGGACGAATACGACGTCGTCGGCGAGGGGCTGTAGGTGTAGCTCGGAGTGTTCGGCGACGTGTAGGCCGTGGTCGAGCTGTCCGACGAACTCGCCGCGAACCCCGCCGCGACCAGTAGCCCGACGACGATGAACACGCCGAGGATCGTGAAGGCGGCCGCTACTCCACCGCCGCCGGAACGCGGTGGAGGCATCGGGCGGCCGTAGGGCATCGGCGGGCCGTAGGGGCGCATCCCCGGAGGTGGGCCGTAAGGCATCGGCGGAGGTAGGGGCGCGCCATAGGGCGGCGGCGCGCCGTATGGCGGGGGTGGTGGGAGCGGTGCACCGTAGGCGGGAGGGGCGCCGTATGGGGGTGGAGCGCCGTGCGGGGGTCGAGGGCCGTGGGGCGGTGGCGGGACGCTTCCGGGTGGGCGGCCGTGGGGTGGCGGGCCGTAGCCGGGTGGCGGGCCGTATGGCGGTCGCGTCATTTTCTGGGTCCCTCCCCGATCAGGTCGGCCGTGCGGGCGGCACGAACGGTACGACAACGGCACACGTGCTGCCGGTCGAACCCTGCTGTGCGGCTACGCGAGTGGTACACCTCGCCGCGCCCTCCCCGCGCCCGGCCGCACGGGCCGGGCGATCACCGATTCTGTCATCAACTCACCGCGGACGCCGGGGCGGCGAAGGTATTGCATTGTGAGGTGCGGTTTTCGTCGACGCCGGTGTTGAACCAGTGGCTGCCGTTGGCGGTGCTGCCGTGGTCGCGCATGTCGCCGGGCTGGTCGCCGCGGTGTTCGGCGTCTTCGCGGGCCATGCTCATCTGCGAAGACGTGAGCGAGCCGCCCTGCGAGGAGGACGACAGGTACATGCCGTCGAAGCAGTTGGCCTGCAATTCGACTCGGCGCGACAGTTCCAGGCCCCGGGTGCTGCGCACACCCGCGTCGACGCGTTCGCTGTTGGCGGCCTTCAAGATGCCGGACATGTTCTGGATGTGGTGGCCGTATTCGTGCGCGAACACCGACAGGTACACCACCCAGTTGTCGCCGAACAGGTCGGTCTGCAACTGGCTGATCGGCATGTAGATGGATTTGTTGGCCGGGCAGTAGAAGGCGGCGAAGTTGCTGGTGGTGCCGGTGCACGGGGTGGTGATGCCGTCGGTGGTGGCCGAGACGTTCACCGTCGGCGCCTGGAACGGCAGTCCGGCCTTCTCCAGCACCGGCTTCCACGCGGCCTCGAGGCAGTTCTCGGCGCTGTCGAAGAACGCGCGCGCGGTCTCGACGCCGGTGCCCCACGGCGCGTAATCGCAGCTCGCCGGGATCAGGGTGGCGGTGGTGTCGGTGACCAGCGGGTTGTCGGCGGTCTTCGCCGGGCCGGTTTCGCCGTTGTCGTAGGTCATTCCGGGCCGCGGGCCGGAGGCGTCCTCACGGATTCCGGTCTTGACCCCGGCGCGCACCAGGCCGCCGACGACGACCAGCACCAGCACGACCAGCACCGCCACCACTCGTCCGCCACCACCGGAACGGCGCGGCGGCGGACCGGGCGGACGGCCGTAGGGCACCGGCGGCGGCATCGGACGCGCGTAGCCGGGCGGCGGAAACGGCGGGCGCTGGGCGTATCCCGGTGGCGGGCCGTAACCGGGCGGAGGGTAGCCGGGCGGACCAGGTGGAGGTCGGTGACCAGGCGGAGCGTAGCCGGGCGGGGGCCGGTGGCCAGGGGGCGGACCGTAGCCCGGCGGCGGCCCATAAGGCGGCGGACGATGCCCTGGCGGGACCGGGTATCCACCGGGCGGGACCGGCCCATAGCCGTACGGTGGTTGAGTCACTCCCCCGTACCCCCTCGTCCTCATGTTCACCGACAGCCGCTGACGCAGAATAGCAAGCTGTTTAGAGTAGGCACTCATGCTGACTCTTCGGGGGGGCGCCGTCGGCGCGCTGCTTATCACCATCGTCGGATTGCTCGCGATGGGAACGCCTGCGACCGCACCGGTAGCCCATGCGCAGGAAGCTGTCGCCGACGGCATCACCATCGTCGCCGACCTCAAGCTCAGCCGGGAGGGCGTGCTCGAGGTCAAAGAGCAGATCACCGTGCCCGAGGGCGACAAGTTCACCATGACGGTGCCGCTGCGGGTGCCCGCCGGTGAGGGCGCCGAACGGGTCTTCGAGGTCACCGACATCACCGCCGAGGGCGCGGGCACGGCGAAGGTCGAAGGCGATCTGTTCACGGTGCGCGCCGATCCGGGGCAGTCGAGTTTCAGCTACTCGGTGAACAACACCGTCAGCGAGCAGGAGGGCACCCAGCTGTTCCACTGGGTGGGCGTGATGAACGCCGATATCGCTTCGATCACCGCCTCGCTGATCAGCCCGAGCTTCGAAATGGGCATCGTGGACTGCAAACTGGGTCCGCCCAATGCGAGCAAACCGTGCGCGGACGTGCACATCGAGGCCGACGGCGTGCTCTACCTGGAGCAGACCGACCTCAACAAGGGCGACGCCATCGACCTGACGTTGCAGATCCCGCCGGGCACCGTGCCGGCCAATGCCGAGATCCGCGAAACCGGTTCGACCGCTTTCGATATCACCGCGCCGGTGCTGGCCGCGTTCGCTGTCCTGCTGCTGGCACTGGCCGCCTTGGCGGCGTACGTGTTCCGCGCGCGACGTCAGCAGGCCCAGGCGGGGACCGGCACCATCGACCCGGTGCTGCGCGAGGACGGCAAGGCGCAGTTCACCTCCCCCGACGGCATCCTGCCCGGTGAGGCCGGCGTGCTGCTCGACGAGAGCGCCGACGCGACCGATATCGCCGCCACCGTCGTCGATCTCGCGGTGCGCCGCTATCTGTGGATCGCGCCGATCAGCGATTCGGATTGGCGCATCACCCGGGTGAATCCGGCCGACGATCAGCTGCGGCCGTACGAGAAGGCCGTCTACGAGGCGCTGCTGCCCGGCGGCGCCGAGGCCGTCACCGTGAGCGAATTGCGTGCGCCCGGGCGAGTGCAGGCCGGGCCGGTGCGTGAAGCGATGCTGGCGGATGCGGTGGATCGAGGTGCGCTCATCGACCAGACCCGGCGCAAGCTGCCGATCTGGCTCGGCATCGGCCTGCTCGTGGTCGGTGTCGGCGCCACCATCGGCCTCGCCCTCACCTCCGGCCACGCCCTCGTCGGTGTCGCCATCGCCCTGGCAGGTGTGGCCGCGCTGCTGCTGCCGCGTTTCCTGCCCACCCGCACCGCGCACGGCCGCACCCTCACCGGCCAGGTCCGCGCCCTGCAACGCGGCCTCGACGCCCTGCGCCGCGATTCCATTCCCCCCGCCGACCAGGAACTCGTCTTCTCCCGCGCGCTCCCGTTCACCGTCATCACCGGCCGCGCCGACAACTGGATCCGCACCTTCCGCGACCTCGACCCCAGCGCCGACCGCCACCCCGGCCTCTACTGGTTCGGCGGCTTCGAACGCGACCGCAACCTGCACCGCTTCGCGGGACATTTCCCGTACTTCATCACCGCAGTGGAAGGTTTGTTCCCCGCGGGGAACTGACGATCCCCCGACCGGAGCCCGGCAGCCGTCACGCTGCCGGGCTCCGATGCGTTTCGAGGCCGGAACCGCATCCCGCAGCACCGGTAAACGACCGCAACGAAGGCACGCGAAATCACGAGGCGTGCAACACGAACCCGGCACACACCACCTCTCGTCACCCGCTTGACCTGCATCAATCCCACTAGCTATGGTGCCCAAGGGGTTTCACATTTTTCGGGGTTCTCGGAGACTACGCACACCACCCAGGGCGCGAACAGCCAACAGCACCGGGCCGGTCGAGTGCGTGGGCTGCCGGAATCCGTTCGATTCCAGGCAAAAGCCCAGCACCGGACCCGATCCGGCAACCGAAACGTCCCGGCACGGGACACGAGAGCCCAGGGGATTCGAAGCATGAAGGAGACCACCAGCACCCTGCCCCGCCGCGAACTCGGGCGGCAGCTGCGGGAAGCGCGGGAGGGAATGGGGATGAGTTTGGAGCAGGCAGCGGAGGTGATGGAGATGAGTCCGAGTTCGCTGCAAAGGTTGGAGACGGGGCAGGTAACACGCATCAGAGTGGTCGTCGTCCGGGAGTTGTGTGAAATATACGGCTTGAACGACGAACTCACCGCCGCCTTGGTCGGCCTGGCAATGCAGACAGCCGACGAGTCGTGGTGGCACGAATTCGGGGACGTGATCCCTTCCAGCTTCAGCGTCTACGTCGTACTCGAGGCGGCGGCAACCACACTCGTCTCCTACCAACCGGACGTCGTACCTGGATTGCTTCAGACGGCCGAATATGCCCGCGCCCTCATCCGTTCGGCGTTCCCGGAATCCACACCACCAGAGCAGGAACACCGGGCGCAGCTCAAGGTCCGCCGCCAAGCGCTGATCACCCGTCGACGGAGTCCGATCACGTTGAACGTGATCTTGCATGAGTGCGTACTACGTCGGATGGTGGGCGGCCCGCGGGTGATGTCGAAGCAGCTAATGGCCCTCGCGGACGCGAGCACGCGACCGAACGTCACGATACGAGTCATCCCGTTCAGCGCCGGGATGCCGACCGGCGACCAGATCGGACCGTTCGTGATCCTCGACTTCGCGAAGAATCGCCGAGGAATTTCCACTGAGCCGACAACGGTCTACGCCGAAACGTACACGGGCGACTTCTACTCCGAGAAGGCCAGTATCGTGCAACGGTATAGGCAGGCATACGCGGTACTCGAGCGTGCTGCGCTGGACGAGATCAACAGTCGGACCCTGCTCCGGCGGGTAGCGAAGGAGTGCACCCTGTGAACGCGGATCTATCCCAGGCTCGCTGGTTCAAGAGCAGTCGAAGCGGTGCGTCCAAGGAGTGCGTCGAAGTCGCCTTCCTCCCAGACGGCACCACCGCCGTCCGCGACTCCAAATCCCCCACCACCCCACCCCTCCTCCTGACCCCCACCCAGTGGGACTCCTTCCTCTCCACCATCCACCCCTGAGTACCAGCCGGTGAGTGGTACATGAGGCAGGCGACACGCCGAGAATGCCTGCCTCACGTACCACTCGGCGGCTACGTGAGGGTTGCGCGGCGGAGGGCGGAGAGCGGGTCGGCGTAGAGGGAGCTCAGGGAGGTTACGACCGCGGCGAATTCCTGGACTTTGGGGGCGAAGCCGGTGATGCGGATGTCGGTGGCGGGGAGGGCGGTTGCTTGGTTGAAGGCCCTCGAGACGTGGGAGAGGGCGGGGCGGTAGGCGGTGAAGGCTTGGCCGCCCAGGACTACTCGGTCGGGGTTGAGGAGGTCGCGGATGAGGGCGACGGTGTGGCCGAGCATGGTCGCGCGTTCGGCGAGGAGGTCGCGGGCCGGTTGGGAGCCGTCGGCGGCGGCGCGGTAGAGGTCGGCGATGGTGGTGCCCGCGGTGCCGTTGTGGGCGGGGATGATGCCGCGGCCGACGGCGCGCGCGTGCAGGGCGCGGTCGCCGACGGTCACCTCGAAGCAACCCTTGCGGCCGCAGGTGCATTCGACGTCCGAGCCGGTTGGTAGGTGCGCGATGGAGCCGGGGCCGTTGCTCGGGGTGTGCACGCGGCCGTCCAAAGTAACTGCGACACCGGCGGTTTCGCGGACGTAGAAGTAGAGGCTGCTACCTTTGGCGAGTCCGGTGACGTCACGGTCGCCGGTGGGTAGCAGCAACTCCGATGCGGCCATGGCCTCGACGTGCGGCGCCACCGACACCGGCAGTTCGAGCACCTCGGCGAGCACCGCACCCAGCGGAGCCGCGCGCCAGCCGAGCTTGGGATGGTCGACCACACCGGTCTGCGGGTCGACGCGGCCGCCGATGGCGACCCCGGCCCACAACGGTTTACGCCGATGCCAGCGCTGCAAGAACGCGCGGGCGCTGCGGGCGACGGTGGTGACGGCGAACTCCTGGCCGGTCTGCGGGGTGGCGATGGCCAGGCCGCCGAGAATGCGTCCGCGCAGGTCGGCGGCGACGATCTTGGTGACGGCCGCGCCGATGTGCACGCTGATCGTCAGGTACGAGTCGTGGTCGATCTCGAACGGCACGCGTGGCCTGCCGACGGCACCGGAGGCGGTGAGGTCGGGGCGTTCGCGCAGCAGCCCGGCGGTCAGCAGGGCCGACACCTGACGGTTCACCGTCGCGATGCTCAAACCTGTTGCGCGAGCGGCATTGTCACGGGAGACGGGTCCGCCGGTGGCGGCCCGGAGCACCGCGGCGGCCGGATTGTCGGAAATCCGCAGCTCCGGCGCGACGACGACCGGACGGGTGTTGCGGACACGGGCAGTGGACCGAGAAACGGTGCGTTCCAGGGTAGGAAGGGACATCTGTGGATTCCTTGCTGAAGTCCCGGAGTACGGGACGTGCCTACACGTGTGGCGAGGCGGCAACGCGCGAGCGGGAGAACTCGCTCAGCCGCGACAGCAGGGACAACACAGTTCCCGCGTGAGCGGGAGCCGCAGACCGAGACCAGCGGTCACATAGGTGACGCGCTGAGCGGTGATACGGCCGGTGAACATGCGATCGAAGGTAACACCGATTCGCGCGACTCACCAAGCCCCGGCACGCCGATGTGCGCCCGGACACAACTGTTTTCGCAGGTGAAGGCGTTGCCTGACGAATCATGAAGCCTCGACGGCAGGCCGGATCAGGCAGCCCCACGGTCCACATGCCGAAACCCCCGCCGAGCAATGCTCGGCGGGGTTCGGAGCGCCGGACCGCACAGCGGCCTGCGCCGATTACAGGCGGATCGGACCAGGTGGGCGGACAACCACCGGTCTGTCCTACTTCGCGGGCGCCGGTGCCGGGAACGGCTGGTTGATCGTCGAGAAGTACTGGATCGCGGCGCCGATGGCGACGGGCGCGGTCACCAGCAACTGCCCGGCCACCGTGCCGAGCGCGCCGATGGCCAGGATGCCGCCGATGCAGCCGACGGCGGCCGCGGGGATGAACGGACCGAACAGCCCGATGATGGTGGCCGAGGCGACCGTGGCACCGGCGATACCGCCGAGCACGCAGCCGACGGCCGCGCCGCCGAGACCGCCGACCAGCGTGCCGACCGTGGCGCCCATCGCGATGGTGCTCGTCAGCCTGGTCCAGGCATCCTTTTCCCGATCGTATTCGGACTTGAACGGCGCCTTGTCCTCGAACGGCAGCGCAACCGGCTTGTAGACCGCGTGCGCGAGATCGAATTGCGGCGTCAACGTCGCGGTGCGGTCCGAAATCTGCGCGGCGATCGGGAATTCGAATTCATCGACCCGGAAACGCAACGGTGTTCCGGCGAGCACCGTGCCGTCGGCGGCCTTGACCTTGAATGTGTCGTCCTCTACCACCAGCGATCCGGCATCGGTGGTGATGATCGACTGTGTTTCCGTCGCGTGCGCGGTGAAACCGACGGCTCCGGTATCTTTTTCCGGCGCCGCACCCGATGTTCCGGCAGCTACGCCGGTCGCGACGGTCACCAATGCCGCGATAACGGCCAGCTTCCTCATCCTCATGAAACGCAATCCCTCATCTCATCGAAACTTCCGGGGAACAGCATCGACGGAATTGCGGCCGCTGCCGAGATTAAAATGCGGCGAGATTTCAATGAGCCGGGCGCGTCACCGCCTCGAGCCGCCCGGCTCGGACCCGCCCGCGGCGGTGTTCATCGACGCGTTCCTAGGCAGGCGCGTACGACGAGTAGGACACCCCGTTGCGAAAACTCTTGGCGTCCAGCAATTTCAGCTTCGGAATCAGATAGCCATCCGGAAAGAGCCTGCGCCCGCCGCCCTGGACGGTGGGATAGCAGAACAACCGGTACTCGTCCACCAGGCCTGCACCGATCAAGCTGTGGCACAGCGTGATGCTGCCGGTGACCACGATCTCCTCGCCTGGCTGCTCCTTCAGCGAGCGCACCTCGCTCACCGGGTCGCCGGACAGAATGGTCGAGTTCTGCCACTGCGGGTCGGTCATCGTGGACGACACCACGTACTTGTCGGCCGCGTTCAGCGAGGCCGTGATGCCGGTGGTGTCGTCGGTCTGTAGCGGCCAGTAGCTGCGGAAATCCTCGAACGTCCGCCGCCCGAGCAACAGCGCACCCATCCGGCTGTTCTGCCGGTGCAGTTCCTCCAGCAGGTCGGAGCCATCCGCCTCGCCGGACTCCTGCGGATCGAACCAATCCCCCAGCATCTCGATGGACCCGTCCACCGTGATGTTCTCCGTGATCACCAACGAACGCACGATCAGCCTCCTCGGTCTCGCCCTCTACCGATACAGACGAGCCCGCCCCCGCCGATTCATCGCCGAGAGCTACATGAGCGAGGCATTCGCCGAGAGCGGCCCTCGCTGAGGTAGCTCTCGGCGGCGCTCAGCTCTTTTTGGCGGCTGCCTTCATCTGTTTTTTGAAGGCGCGGACCTCCAGCAGGGTCTCGGCGTCGACGATGTCGGCGGCCGAGCGGCGGGAGCCGGGTTCGGCGTAGGCGCCGGCGGCGTCCTCCCAGCCCTTGGGACGGACGCCGAGTTGCTTACCGAGCAACGCGAGGAAGATGCGGGCCTTCTGGTCGCCGTAGCCGGGCAGGTCCTCGAGGCGGCGCAGCACCTCTTTGCCGTCCGGATCACCTTGCGTCCAGATGGCGTCGACGTCGCCGTTGTAGTGCTCGATGATGTAGCGCGCCAGGTCCTGGGTGCGACGGGCCATCGAGCGGCCGTAGCGGTGGATGGCGGGCGGGGTCGCGCACAGTTCCTCGAACTCGGCGGTGTCTGCCTCGGCGATCCGGTGGATATCGAGCCCGCCCATCCGGTCGGCGATCTTCTTCGGGCCGCGGAAGGCGTGCTCGAGCGGATACTGCTGGTCCAGCAACATACCGATGACCAGGGCCAGCGAGCTCTCCGACAGCAGCTCATCGGCCTCCGGTTCCTGCGCGAGAGTCAACTTGGCCATGCTGCGCTCCTCCAAGCGGTCCGGATGTCCCCCGATCATCCCACCCCCGCAGCGGCACCGGCAGCGGCGTCGCGGACCCACCGGGAAGCCGCGGCATGCTACTCGCCGGTAGTGACTCCGGTCACAAGGGGGCACGTCTTTCCACGTAGGCTCGGCACATGCCACAAACGGCGATACCCACATCCGCAACACCCACGATGGATGCACCAATGAACAGCTTCGGGTTACGTCCCGACCGCTTCGACTCGGCGGGCCAGGAACAACTGATCGACGTGCGCGACCTGGAGGCCGCGCTGCCCGGATTGTCGCGGCTGCGCGACTGGGCGCATCAAGCGCTCGCGCTGCGTCCCGGTGAGACCGCCGTCGATATCGGCTCCGGCACCGGCTCGGAGGTCATCACCTTCGCCGAGGCCGTCGGACCCACCGGCACCGCCATCGGCGTGGAGCCCGACCCGAATCTGCTGGCCGCGGCCGAACGCAACGCCGCCCAGCTCGGCTCGCGGGCGAAATTCCATTCCGGCGACGCCTACGGCATCCCGTTCGGCGCCGACACCTTCGACGCGGTGCTGTGCGAACGCGTCTTCCAGCACCTCACCGCACCCGACCGCGCCGCCCGCGAGATCGCGCGCGTGCTGAAACCCGGTGGACGGGTCGTGGTGGTGGACGCCGATTGGGGCACCGCGATCGTGCATCCGGGCGATCATCAGGTGGTACGCGGGGTCGTCGACACGCTCATCTCCGCCACCACCAACCCGTTCTCCGGCCGCCGCCTGCCCGGCCAGCTCACCAAGGCCGGGCTGGTCGTCGACGATATCGGCTCGCACGCCCTGGTCCAGCAGCGTTCGGCCGGGGCAGGCGCGCTCGTCTCACGGATCTCGGCGATGGCGGTGGCGCGCGGCTCGATCACCGAGGCCGAGCGCGACCAGCTGCTGGCCGATCTGGCCGCGGGCGCGGCGAGCGGCGATATCCACCTGTCGGTGACGATGTTCGCGGTGCTCGCCCACAAACCCGCCTGACCCGATCCGACCGAGACGACGAACCCGCGGCGCGTGGTAGGCGCCGCGGGTTCGCTACTTTCGGGAATCCCTGTTGGGACTATTTACCGAGCATCTTCTCGGTGGCCGCCAGCAGCACGCAGGTGGCCAGGCCATCCATCGCCTTGGCCAGTTCATCCAGCGACGGGAAGCTCGGCGCGATCCGAATGTTCTTGTCTTCCGGATCTTTCCGGTACGGGAAGGCCGAACCGGCGGCGGTCAGCGCGATGCCGGCGTCCTTGGCCAGGCTGATCACCCGGGCGGCGGTGCCCTCCATGACGTCGAGGCTGATGAAATAGCCGCCCTTGGGTTCGGTCCAGGACGCCACCTTCGACGGCCCGAGCCGATCCTCGAGGATCTTCAGCACCAGCGCGAACTTCGGCTCGAGGATCGCCCGATGCTTCTGCATATGTGCGCGCACACCGGCGGCGTCGGTGAAGAACCGCAGGTGGCGCAGCTGGTTGATCTTGTCCGGGCCGATGCTCTTCTTGCCCGCGTGGCTCAGGTACCAGTCCAGGTTGGCGGTGGAGCCGCCGATGAAGCTCACCCCCGCGCCGGCGAAGGTGATCTTGGAGGTCGAGGCGAACACCAAGGGGCGGTTCGGGTTACCCGCGGCCTCGGCCATACCGAGCACATCGAGCACCGGGGCTGCGGTGTCGGTGAGCGGGTGCACCGCGTAGGCGTTGTCCCAGAACAGGCGGTAGTCGGGGGCGGCGGCGGGCATCGAAACCAGTTCGCGCACCACGTCTTCGGAGAAGACCACACCGGTCGGGTTGGAGTAGTTGGGCACCGCCCACAGGCCCTTGATCTGCGGGTCATCGGCCAGCAGCGCGGCGATGGCCTGGGTGTCGGGACCGTTGTGGCGCATCGGGATCGGGATCATCTCGAAGCCGAGCGCCTCGGTGATCGCGAAATGCCGGTCGTAGCCGGGGCTCGGGCACAGGAACTTGACCGTCGGCTCGTCGGCCCAGCGGCGCGGCGAATCCGGGGTGCCGTAGAGCGTGGCGAAGGTGATGACGTCGTGCATCAGCTCGAGGCTGGCGTTGTTGCCCGCGAGCAGGTTCGAGACCGGGATGCCGAGCAGCTCGCCGAAGATGGCGCGCAGTTCGGGCAGGCCGTGCAGGCCGCCGTAGTTGCGGCAGTCGGTGCCGGTGCCGTCGCGGAAATCGCCGTCGCCGGGCAGCGCGAGCAGGGCCGCGGACAGGTCGAGTTGTTCCGGCGAGGGTTTACCCCTGGTCAGGTCCAGCGTGAGCTTCTCGGTCTTGAGCGTCGCGTAATTCGCGGTCTGGGTCTCGTGTTCGGACACGAGCTCCTCATGGCTCATCAAACCGATCTGCGTTTGCCGGGGCATCCTTGGCAGCCTTTCCAAGCAGCGTGGGGGTAAGGGGAACGGGGGCCGATCACTCGGCACACCCCGGTCAACGTTACCCGGCGATTGCTGCGAATTGGGGGCAATAAAAAAGGGGACCCCGCGCACCCGGCAGAGCCCGTTGACCCTTGCTGCCTTCCGGCCCTGGGGGAGTTCACAGGATGCGCGCCGCGCGGGATCCGTCGGCCAGTGTAGCGGTCCGTGCCCAGCCGTGCAGACAGGGGGCGGCGCGCGACAAGATCGCTGGCTACGATCCTTGGGAATACCGGAGGGGCTTCGCCCTCAGGCACGAGGGGATCGACAGATGACCAACCAGAATCCGCCCGGCAGCGGCGGCCCGGAACCGCAGTGGTGGGAGACCCCGAACACCGGTCAAGGGGCCGACCCGTCCAGGGCGGATCCGACCATCCTGCGATCCGACCTGAATCAGCCGGTGGCCGATCCGACCATCCTGCGCTCGGATCTGAACCCGCCCGGCGACCCGTACGCCAGCGGCGCCAATCCCTACGCCAGTGGGGCCACGCCGTATCAGGGAGCCAACCCCTACCCGAGCGGCGCCAACCCCTACCCGCCCGGTGCTCAGCAGCAGTGGGCGCCCGGTCAGCCCGTGCCACCGGCAGGCTTCATGCCTCCGCCGCCGCGGCCGAGCAACAAGACGCCGTGGATCATCGGCGGTTCGATCGCCGCGGTGGTGCTGCTCGTGGTCATCGGCGGTGTGATCGCCATCGCCTCCAGCGTGTCCGATTCCGGCGGCGACGAGCCATGGGAGGGCGATTACGCCTTCAAGGAGGGCAACGCCTGCGAGCTGGTCGACCTCAGCGTCCTCGAACAGTGGGCGGTCAACCGCGAGGAGACCACCCACAAAGAGGACGGCCCGATGGACCGCATCGGCGGCGGCGACCTCAGCTGCCGGGCCAAGAACACCAACCCCGGCGAGGACGGCGGCGACGCGTCGCTGTCGCTCGAGGTCGCCTTCGACACCAAGTACCAGGACGAACCCCGCTTCGACATGTGGAAGCAGTTCGACACCGGAACCACCGGCACCGGCTACGACCACGGCACGGTGAGCGATATCGGCGAGCGCGGCTACTACGCCACCCAGGAGCACACCTACAACTACATCCCGAGCACGCTCGACCACATCGTCGCCGTCAACGACAGCAATATCTCGGTCAAGGTCGAGATCAGCGTCTCGTCCATGAGCAGCTTCGACCGCGACGGCATCGACGCCGCGGCCCGCGCACAGGTCAAGAAGGTGCTCGACGCCCTGCGTAAATAACCGGCACGACGCCGCGCACCAGCGCGGATGAGCGCCGCGACCGGCCCGTTTGGCATCGGCCGGGGTCCAGCCGGTATGCTGCACCACGGAGGATTCGCCTAGTGGCCTATGGCGCTCGCCTGGAACGCGGGTTGGGTTAACGCCCTCAGGGGTTCAAATCCCCTATCCTCCGCCGAGAGACCGGCCCGGATGCGGTAACGCAACCGGGCCGGTTTTCGTTTGCGATGGTCCTGCCGGGGGTGCGGCGATGGCATCGTTTCGCGCCGGCGATGCGACTCGCGCCCGAGCGATGCCACTCGGACCGGCGCAGGCACCACCACTCGACCCCCGCGCAGGCAATGCACCTCGGGCCGCCCGGCACAGCACCACTCGACCGACGCCGGCGATGCGGCTCGCACGCGAGCGATGCCACTCGGACCGTCGCCGGTACCAGCACTCGACCCGACGCGGTCGGTGCATTTCGGGCCGCCCGGGCTGCGCGCCTCGGACCGCTTGGAGCCGAGCGCTATCGGCTGCCGAGCGCGGCGGTGTCGATTACGCTCGAACGGACGTAGCCGAGATCGGGGGGTTCCGATGACGAGCAAGAGCGCGTGGTCCGGACGTGCGCGGGCCGCGGTGCTGGTGTCGATCGCCGGTGCGGCGTTGCTCACCGGGTGCGACACCGCTGGTCAGGCACTACCCGAGACCACGACACCGGCTTCTACAACCCAAGCGCCGCCCGGCATACCTGTGGTCCTCACCGCGCAGACCGCCGACGGCACACCGCCGTCGCCGGAAACCATGAGCGCCGCCAGGCAGATCATCCTGTGGCGCGCCGAAGGCATGCGACTGCCGGGCACGACCGTGACGATCAAGGACGACACCCTGGTGGTCACCGTCCCCGACGACGACGGCACGGCGGCGCGCAGGCTCGCCCAGACCGGCAAGCTGACGCTGCGTCCGGTCCTCACGGCGGTGCCTCCGGCCGGCTCCGGGCACGCGGCCCCCGACGCGACTACCGCCGAAACCACCAGGCAGAGCACCGATCCCGCGATCCAGCAGCAGGCCGTCGCCGAACTCGACTGCGGCGCGGCCGATCCGCTGCGCAGCGCCGACGATCCGGCGCTCCCGCTGGTGACCTGCGCCGCCGACGGCACCGAGGTCATGCTGCTCGGCCCCTCGGTGCTCGACAACCGCAGCATCTCCGACGCGAAAACCCGGCTCGAACCCGGGTCGAACCGGCACTCGATCGAGGTGACGTTCACCAAGGACGCCACCGATGTGTTCGAGGATTTCACCACCGAGAACATGAACAAGCGCATCGCCTTCGTCGTCGACACGAAGGTGGTCAGCGCGCCGATGGTCATGTCGCCTACAGCCGGCGGATCCACGCTGATCTCCGGGAACTTCACCGCCGAATCGGCCGAGGAGCTGGCCAACTCGCTGCGCTTCGGCGACCTTCCGGTGCCGTTCACCGAACCCTAGGCCTGCGCGCGGGACGCGGCCCGCCCGCGCTCCTCGACGCCCGCGCGGATCCGCGCGATCAGGTCGTCCAGGCGACGCTGATGGGCGCCGGCCCAGTAGACCCGCCCGCACCCGCGGCACTGCCGGAAGGTGTCGTAGTAGCGCAGGGTGAGCGGGGGCAGGCGATCGGCGATATCGCGTTTGTCGACGTCGTCGAGCCGGTCGCCGCAGCGCACACAGCGGGTCAGCGGGGTGAGGCGGTCGGCGAGATCGAGCCGGGTGATGACCTCGACGATCTGGTCCACCGGCCGGTCCGCGCGCACGAACACCCCGTGGGTGACGATGCGGCGGGCGAGCAGGCCGCGGTCGCGGGTGAGCAGGATGCGGTGTTCGGCGGCCGAGATCTGGGCGAGCTCGGCATCGGCGGCGTCGAATTCGCAGCGGATGTCGAGCCCCATCAGCCGCATCAGCCGGGCCAGGCCACCCAGGTTGACGTCGACGAGGAAGCGCGGCTCACGCAACGGCCGGGGCCGCACCCGGGTCAGCGATCCGATATCGAGGGTCTCGAACATCGGATACACCGCCAGCCGGTCACCCGGACGCGGCCGGTGCCCGAAATCGACCGATTCGCCGTTGACCAGCAGCAGATCGATCTCGGTATGCGGCACACCCGCCGCTTCCACCACATCCTTGACCGTCTGATGCGGACGCACCGGCCGCCACAGCATCCGGTACCGCGCCTGCGGCGGCAGGAAGTCGTTCAGCTCGGCGTATACGCGCAGCTCGACACCCGCGGTCATGGCTCCATTGTCAGGCGGCCAGCCGCTGCTCGTAATCCCCGGCCAATGCGCGCAGCGCGGTCGCACCGTCACCGACGAAGCTGGACCCGTGCATGATCGCCAAGGTGGTCGGCTCGAGCTCGGCGAGCTTGTACAGCGCGGCGGGAACGGCCGGGCCGAGCGAGGTCGCGTGGAAGACGTCTTCGGCCATCGCGGCGGGCTCGACCAGATCGGCGGAAGTCAGGGCCGGGCCCTTGCCGAGTTGGCTCATCAGATCGCCGCAGAACAGCACCCCGGTGGTCTGCTCGTAGAGCACCCGCGCCTCCCAGTTGTGCGGGGCGTGCGGTGTGTCGAAATGCTGGATGCGGCGGCCACCGATATCGAGGACCTCGCCGTCGGCCATCCGGCGCGGCGGCCGGTCGGCCATATCGTCGATGGAGACCTCACAACCCAGTACACCGTGGGCGACCTGGGCGTTCGGCGCGGCCGCGAGGAACTGATTCATGGCGCCGCATTCGTCGGCCTCGACGTGGCCGAAGGTGATCCAGCGCAGCTGCTCGACCGGCCTTATCCGCTCGATCTGCGCCGAGACCAGCGGGAACAGCGCCCGCATGCCGCAGTGGAACAGCAGCGGTTCCTCGGCATCGACGAAGAACTGATTGAAGGTGAACCCGGCGGGCCCGACCTCAGGAATGAATGTCGAGATGCGGTAGATGCCGTCCGCGATCTCGTCGGTGTGGGTATCCATAGCCGAATCCCCTGCTAGTACCGGTCCCCCACTGCTTGAACACGCGCGTCGAACACCGGTCTCGCAGTCTACTCGCGAATACCTGGCACCGGAATGTCCTTCGAACAGATATTCGGCAAACACCCGCGAGCGCGCTTGCTGAAGACGAATTCAGGTTGCTTCAGGCTGGCTTCAGCCGCGGCTGCGAAGGTTACCGGCAACTTCGAATCAGCAGCCCGCCCTGGAGGTTTCGTCCGATGTTCTTGCGCAAGATCGCTGCCGTGTCCACCCTGGCCATCGCAGCCACCGTCCTCACGGTCGGACCTGCCGGTGGGGACCCGCACACCCCGCCAGCGGTGAACTTCACCGCGACCACCACCCCGTCCAACACCGTCATCAGCGTCGACTCGGGCGCGCTCAGCACCGAGGGCGGGATCTTCGCGATCAAGGCCGGCGACGGCACCGTCCTCGCCGGCACACCGCTCGAGTTCCGGGTCGACGATTTCGTCTTCCCGATCGCGGCCGAGATCAACGGCCTGACCGCCACCCTCACTCCCCGCTTCGACCTCGAGCACGCCGTCTACCGGCCGGTGGCGCTGCCGTTCGAGGACCACGCCCGCTGGGCCACTCCCTACGACCGTGAGGTGGCGGCCTTCACCAGGCTGAAGGACACCATCGCCACCGGCGCCTCGATCGGCACGCTGGTGGGCGGGCTCGGCGGCGCGGCCGTCGGCTGCGTCCTTGGCGGCATCGCGGGCGCGACGGTGGCGGCGGCGACGATCGTCGGCATGTTCGGCCCGTTCATCCCGGCCGCGGCCGTCGGCTGCCTCGGCGGCATCCTCGCCATGGGCGCCCTCGGCACCATCGCCGGGCAGCTGCTGGTGACCGCGCCCATCGCCATCGCGGCCCTGGCCCAGTACTTCACCACGATCAACCAGCCGTTCACCCCGCGCGCGAAGTAACCGGCTTCAGCCGTCCCGAACGCCGTCGGTAGTCGACTCCGCCTCGACTACCGGCGGCTCACGCGGTTCGTCCGGAGGCGGCGGCCTGCGCCGCTCCCAGGCCCGCGCGAGCAGGATCGTCACCCCGACATAGACCCAGCCCAGCAGCACATCGATCGTGTAGTGCTCGCCGCCGTAGATCAGCGTGAACGCCATCGCCGGCGGGTACAGCGCCAGGATCACCCGGAACCATTTCGGCGCGTATGGCCACAGCGCCACCGTCACCATCAGCGAGAACGCGGCATGCAGCGACGGCAGCGCGGCGACCAGATTGCCTTGCGCTTCCAGCCAATCGGCGCTCGTATCGAAGGAGACCATGCCGAATCCGAAGCCGCTGACCCGGCCGACGTCCTCGGGTATCACGCCCTCGCGCGAGGCGTACCAGGGCGGTGCCGCTGGCACCAGGATGTAGGTGAGCAGGCCCAGATACGACAGCAGCACGATTCGGCGCATGTACTTCGACCAGCGGCCGCGCGACTGCACATAGAAGATGGCCGCCACCAGCCAGGGGACGATGAAATGGCTGGTGTAGACGATGCCGGTGAGGATCGACCACCACGGCCGCTCGTCGCCGGTCATCAGCCGCTCTTGCAGCCACACCGTCGGAATGGTGCCGCCGAACAGCCAGCTCTCCGCCGAGACCAGCTCCTCCACCCGCACCGGCATACCGAGTTTGTCGGCGATCCCGCGGGTGTGGTCGTACACCACCAGCGCGGCGATCAACGGCACCCAGTCGATCAGGATCCGCACGTGTTCGCGCCACGGCCGATACGGGTTGAAGGCCGCGATGCCGACCATGATCCAGGCGGCCTGATAGATGCGATCGGTGGGTATGCCGAAGACGATGCTGACGACGGCCAAGGCCGCAAGGTATCCGCACCAGACCCCGCTACGGAACAGTCGGCGCGCCGGTCGCTGCTGTTGCGCGGCCGGAGCGTTCGCCGTTGGCACGCCCATCTATCCAGTTTCCATGCCCGGCGCGGTTACTCGGACGACATCCGGCACAAGTCGGGGAGATGACACGCGAGTGAACTCGTTTGCTGAAGTGTTGCTGATTTCGCTTCCAGCCGATACGGTCATGCCCGACGGGAGCAGCACGACTCCCAGGCCGTTCGCATGGGACCGGGAGATTTCGATGGGGAACACCACCAATAGCGGCCACCGCGCCCGGGCCGGACGTGGCGGCATGATCGCGGCCGACACCTCCGCCGGTGATTTGCTGGCCACCAAGCAGTTCACCGTCGACGGCGCGGCGGTGCGCGTGATGATCGGACGCCCCGAGCCGTACGCCACCGGGCGCGGCTGGCGCTGCCGGATCCGGGTCGAACGCGGCACCTCCCGGCTGGAACAGTCCCAGGTAGTGGCGCCCGATGAGATGTCGGTGGTGCGGCTGGCATTGGAGCTGGTCACCTCGCGCCTCGGCATGAGCGAAACCCAGTTCTTCGAAGGCGCCACCGTCGGGCCCGGCGCCGTCGAGGCCGCCGCCCGCTGACCGAGCCTCACCCGGCGTGCTCGGCCAGGCCGGTACGTTCGGCGAGGAAATCGGCCCAAGTGCGCGTGCCCACGTCGCAGCCGAAGACGAGATTGTCGCCCGCCCGGTAGGCGCGACCCATCGCGCCGGGCACCCGGATCGGCACCAGCAGCCGCCGTTTTCCGGTGGCCCGCAGGTACTGACGGGTGAGTTCGGACAACTCGAGCACCTCCGGCCCGACCAGATCGCGGACCAGCCCCGCCGGCTCGGCGAGCGTGAGTTCGACCAGGCGTTGCGCGACCTCGGCCGTCTCCACCGGCTGGGCCCGCAGCCCGCCGGGCGCGGGAATCACCGGTGATTTCGCCAGCGCGCGGACGACGCCGAACAGCAGGTCGTGGAATTGCGCCGCCCGCAACGTCGTCCACGGGATGCCCGACTGCGTCACGATCTGCTCGGCGGCCGCCTTCTGCCGGTAGTAGCGCACCGGCAGCGAATCCGGAGCGGTGACCGAGATGTAGACGACGTGCCGCACGCCGGCGCGGGCGGCCGCGGTCATCAGGGTGCGCGTGGTGTCGGCGTCGGTCTTCGCGTCACCCGCCAGGTGCAGGATGGTGTCGGTACCGGACACCGCGGCATCGATGCCGTTGTTCGTCGACAGGTCGCCGGTGACGTAGTCGATGCCGTCGCGGATGCCGGAATCGCGCCGGGTCAGCACCCGAAACGGCACACCCGCCTGACGCAGCAGCGGCGTCACCTGACGTCCGAGGGTGCCGGTACCGCCGGTGAGCAAGATATTCGAAGGCATCGCCGTTCTCCGTTCCGTCGGACCACCGCGCGATCGCCCGCGGTGATCAGCAGTTTTTCGGTCTCTGTCTGGAGACGAGGGCGGGCCACGGAATGTGACGGCCTGGCCGAACAGTGACCACTGTCGCATCGATGGTGCGAAGATCTCGGTAGGAAGTTCGCGCCCTATCCGAGGGAAGTGGCGGCCATGATCGAAGTGAGCGACAGCGTGCTGATCGATCGCCCCGTCGACGTCGTGTTCGACTACGTCGCCGACCAGACGAACGCCCCGGCCTGGCAGGACGGCCTGGTGGAAGTGCGCCGCACCACCGACGGCCCGATCGGCGTCGGCACCCGGCACCTCGCGGTCCGCTCCTTCCTCGGCCGCCGCCTCGAACTCACCAACGAGTACGTCCGTTTCGAACCGAACCGCGAAGTCGCGTTCACCGCCGCCACCGGCCCGAGCCGCATGGAGGTCTCCTACCGGACCGAACCCGAGGCGGGCGGCACGCGGCTCAGCTGCGATATGCGGATGGAGCAGAAGGGGTTGTTCGCCCTCGCCGACCCACTGGTGGCGCGGAGCCTGCGCAAGGACTTCGCCTCGAACTTCGCGAATCTGAAGGCACTGCTCGAAGACGCAACGGAGTAGAGGCATGCGGACCCGATTCGAGTTCGATCTACAGACCGCGGCGACGGGCACGATCTGATCAGTCCACCGGGCCGGAACCCGCATCGCGGACGCGAGCGCCCACCTCGTCCACGGCCGCGCGGAGCAGGTCGGCGTAGAAGTCCAGGTCAGGCATCGTCTCGGGGTCGGCATGCACCGAGATCGTCACGGTGTCGCCGAGTCCGTGGACGCCGTGGGTGAGGTGCATGACGGCGCCGAGGGCGGGGAAGCCCGCGGTGAACAGCACGGGTGCGCCGCCGAAGGTCAGATCGGCCGGGCCGCGGTAGACGCTGGAGACGACGGTGTGGCCGGCGAGCGCGTCGGGGACGGTGTCGATCGGATAGCGGTCGACGTCACGGCGCAGGATCGGCGCCGGCAGCGAGGCGGTGACGCGGTCCTGCACCGACAGCAGCGGATGGATCGCGCGGGTGCGGCGGGCGGCCAGATCGGCGGCGATCCGCTCGGCGCGGCGGCGCGGATCCGGCTCGTCGGCGCACAGGTCGACGCCGAGGCTGCGGTAGTTGTTGCGCGGCACCGGCGCCCCCCGCACGAACCCGCCGATGGTGTTGGCCGCCCGGCGGACCAGGTTCTCATCGCGTCTATCGGACAGGCCCGGTGCGGGCAGTGCCATCGGAACTTGCGCGCCCAGCCGGTCCGGCAGCGCTCCCCGGCGTTCCAGATACCGCTCCAGCGCGATCGACACGGCGGTCAGCGCCACCACCGTCACGCTGAACCCCGGCGGCCGCAACTGCGCCGCCGGGCACACGATCATCCGCACCCGATGCCCGCCGACTTCTCCAGGGCCGTTCACCACACTCGGGGCGAAACCGCCACCCGCCTCCGGCAACTCCCCGGCTTCGGTCAACTCCCCCAGCGCGCGTTGGGCACGAAACGCGCTGACACCGCCCGCCATGGTGCGCGCCATCCGCACCGGAATCGCGGCGGCCGCTGAACCGAACCGGACCGCTTCGACGACGGTGCGGAACCGTTCGTACCCGTTGGTCTCGAGGTGACGCGTCAGCCGCGGCGGGTGGGACGAACCGAGGGCGCCGGACGGCAGGCCGATGTCGTCACCGGGGCGATCAGCGTGCGCGACATCCCCGCCCGCGGA
This sequence comes from Nocardia cyriacigeorgica, assembly GCF_005863245.1. GTDB lineage: Bacteria > Actinomycetota > Actinomycetes > Mycobacteriales > Mycobacteriaceae > Nocardia > Nocardia cyriacigeorgica_C. The sequence goes on from NZ_VBUT01000004.1 coordinate 250,469, forward strand.
TACCGGCAGGCCCGAGTCCGACGCATGGCGATGGTGTGGCCGCGCAGCGGGGGCCTGCGGCGAGGTCTCGACGGCCTCCGGGTCCGGGGCGAATAGAGCGCGCGCCAGGTCGGCCGCACGTTTTCCATCGGCCAGCGCATGCGACATCTGCAACACAGCGACGGTGACCCGCTGCGGGGCCGCGGATTCGACCTCGTGGAGGGCGTCCTCCCCCGGCGACGGCAGCGGCGCCCCGGTGATTCCGCGGAAGACGTGGATCCGCCACGGATGGATGGCGGCGTCGACTCCTGTTGCGAGCACCTCGCCCAGCGCTTGCTCGAGATGCGCCCAATCCGTTTGCGGGAGTCGGTGTTCGACGAACTGTTCAGGGTTGAACGGGCACGGCACCCAGGTCGGGTAGGCGAGGTCGCGGGGTGCTGGGCGCAGGCGCACGCAGAGGTCGGGGATGGTGGCGCTGCGGCGGGCGATGGTCGCGCACAGCTGATCGGTGCCCAGCTCGGATTCGGCGAAGCAGTAGAGCAGGAACAGGTCGTTGCGGGTGCGGCGGGACAGCCAGTACATCGTCGCGTCCTGCGGCCGCACCATGGCACCGGGCCGCCCCACCATCCTCATGCGGCGACGATAACGACCCGGTGGCGAGACGGCGGAGGTGGGCAGAAAACCATCGACTCGGCACCGCACGCGGTGCTACCGTCTGTAGTAGAACCCAATTCACTCTCCTCAGGGTCGGGTGTCGACTATGGCTGCACTAGCTCGCACTATTAGTTCGCAGGCCAACGCGGTGGACGATCGATATCGCGCCGCGGCATTCATGAAGCGCTCGATCAACAAGGTCTTCCCGACGCACTGGTCGTTCCTGCTGGGCGAGATCGCGCTCTACTCGTTCATCATCCTGCTGCTGTCCGGCGTGTACCTGACGCTGTACTTCGACCCGTCGATGAGCCACGTGATCTACGACGGCGCCTACCAGCCGCTGCGCGGTGTCGGCATGTCGCGGGCGTACGAGACGGCGCTGAACATCTCGTTCGAGGTGCGCGGTGGCCTGTTCGTGCGGCAAGTGCATCACTGGGCGGCGCTGCTGTTCGCGGCCTCGATCATCGTGCACCTGCTGCGCATCTTCTTCACCGGTGCGTTCCGCAAGCCGCGCGAGGCGAACTGGGTGATCGGTTCGCTGCTGCTGATCATGGCGATGTTCGAGGGCTTCTTCGGCTACTCGCTGCCCGACGACCTGCTCTCCGGCACCGGTCTGCGGGCGGCGTTCTCCGGCATCACCATCGGGTTGCCCGTCATCGGCACCTGGTTGCACTGGCTGATGTTCGGCGGCGACTTCCCCGGCGACATCATCATCCCGCGCCTGTACATCGCGCACGTGCTGCTGTTCCCCGGCATCATGCTGGCGCTGATCGCCGCGCATATCGCGATCGTCTGGTACCAGAAGCACACCCAGTTCCCAGGGCCCGGCCGCAGCGAGAAGAACGTGGTGGGCGCGCGCATCGTGCCGGTGTTCGCCGCCGATCAGGGTGCGTTCTTCGCCTTCACCCTCGGCGTCGTCGGGCTGATGGGCGGGCTGCTTCAGATCAATCCCATCTGGAATATCGGTCCCTACAACCCGTCGCAGGTCTCGGCCGGTTCGCAGCCCGACTTCTACATGATGTGGACCGACGGCCTCGCCCGGCTGATGCCGCCGTGGGAGCTGTATCTGGGCCGCTACACCGTGCCCGCGGTGACCTGGGTGGCGCTGACCATGGGCCTGGTGTTCGTGCTGCTGATCGCCTACCCGTGGATCGAGAAACGGCTCACCGGCGACAGAGCCCACCACAACCTGCTGCAACGCCCCCGCGACGTCCCGGTGCGCACGGCGATCGGCGCCATGGCCATCACGTTCTACGTGGTGCTCACGCTGGCCTGCGTCAACGACATCATCGCCTACAAGTTCAACATCTCCTTGAACGCCACCACCTGGGCCGGACGCATCGGGCTGCTGGTCGGCCCGCCGCTCGCCTACTTCCTGGCCTACCGGTTCTGCCTCGGCTTGCAGCGCAGCGACCGGGCGGTGCTCGAGCACGGCATCGAGACCGGCGTGATCAAGCGGCTGCCGCACGGTGAGTACATCGAGGTGCATCAGCCGCTGGGCCCGGTCGACGAGCACGGGCATCCCATCCCGCTGGAGTACCAGGGCGCGCCGGTGCCCAAGAAGATGAACAAGCTCGGCCTGGCCGGCAAACCCGGCACCGGCAGTTTGCTGCGCGCCGATCCGCGCGAGGAATCCGAGCGCAATCTGGCGATCGAAGAGGAAGAGGAGCACCGGCAGCTCGCCGTGCTGCGCAAACAGCAGGACCTCGAATCCGGGCACTGACCACTGCGAAGGCCCCGAGTCCGAATCGACCCGGGGCCCGTGATGCTGTGTTGCGGCTGCGGCCCGACGCTACTGTCGGCGCCCGAACTGGCCACTGGCCAGGCCGGTTAGGAATGCGTCCCACTCGCCGGGGGCGAAGGCCAGCACCGGTCCGTTCCCGCTGTCCTTGGTGTCCCGGACCGCCACGTTGCCGTCGACGAGATGCGCGACTTCCACGCAGTTCCCGTCCGGGCCACTGTGCCGGCTCTTCCGCCACACAGCGCCCGTCAAATCAACCTCCACGGCACCGACTCCTTTGCTGCGTCACGATATTTTGTTCTGACTTCTGACTTGCTCCGATCAACCGGCATCCGACACCGAACGACGAACGCCGTGGTGCGCCTGGTGATAGCGCGCAACTTCCCCGGTGCGCCTGTCTGCACTCGCATTTCCGAGAACGCACGGGCGGCGAGGCGAAAACACCCACGTGGGCGGGCCTCGCGCAGTGAACCCTAGCAGGTTCATCCATAGTTTGCCGGGCTCTTGCCCACTACCACAACACTTTTGCCAAGCTTGCGAAGTTTTGCCGTTGCGGAAACATTGCCAGCTTCCCGCTTTCTTTCTGAGACGGTTTCGGTAGTTGAAGTATTCATCGGATGTGATTGGACTGTGATCGGTCATAAATGCGCGATCCGATACTCCGCGCGAGCACAACGCCGCAGCGGCGTGGATCATGGAGGACATGGTCGAACGCGATCGCGACGCCACAGGTCGCGCCCTCAACGCCCGTCCCCGAGACCGGCTCGGGCGCCCACTGCCGCCGGGTAGCCAGGGTGTTCCCCGAATTCCGGATGACCTGAATCTGCCACCCCAGCAAACTCTCACCTACGCTCAGCAACTGCTCGACGACGGCCTGGCATTCAACGCACACGAGGTTTTGGAGGCGGCCTGGAAGAACGGCCCGTTCGCCGAACGGATGCTGTGGCAGGGCCTTGCGCAGTATGCCGTGGGGCTCACCCACATTCAGCGCGGGAACCCGAAGGGCGCGCATACCCTGCTGACGCGAGCGATAAACCGGCTTTCGGAGTTCGGGGGCGATTTCGAGAGTGATTCTGATTACACCGAATCCGATGTGGAAAGCCCCCGCTCCTTTCCGTACGGCATCGATGGCGCGGGTTTGATCGCACACGCGCAGAGCCTGCTCGCCGATCTGGAGGCCGGTGTGCCGATCCCCCAGGACAGACTCGAGCCGCGCCTGTGCGTCGCCACCTCCCGGCCGGGCTGACCACCGCCTCTACCATGACCGGAATGCCGACCGACCTAGCTCCCGCGGGCCGATACGCACCGAGCCCGTCCGGTGACCTGCACCTGGGCAATCTGCGCACGGCCCTGCTGGCCTGGCTCTTCGCCCGCAGCACCGGGCGCCGGTTCGTGCTGCGCATCGACGATCTGGACCGGGTGCGCCCCGGCGCCGAGGCCCGGCAGCTGGCCGATCTGGCCGCGATCGGCCTGGACTGGGACCCGCCGGTGGTCCGGCAATCCGATCGGCTCGACCACTATGCCGCGGCCATCGACCGGCTCACCGCTGCCGGCCTGACCTATGAATGCTTCTGCACCCGAAGGGAAATCCAGCAGGCCGCGACCGCACCGCACGGACCGATGGGCGCCTATCCCGGCACCTGCCGCGACCTGACCGACGCCGAACGCGCGGCCAAACGCGCCGAAGGCAGGCCCGCCGCGCTGCGCCTGCGGGCCTCGGTGACCGAGTTCGAGGTGATCGATCAACTGCACGGCCGCTATCGCGGGCCGGTCGACGATGTCGTGCTGCGCCGCGGCGACGGGATTCCCGCCTACAACCTCGCCGTCGTGGTCGACGATGCCGAGCAGGGCGTCGACCAGGTGGTGCGCGGTGACGACCTGCTGCCGTCCACCCCACGTCAGGCTTATCTGGCGACGCTGCTCGACCTGCCCGTCCCGCAGTACGCGCATGTTCCGTTGGTGCTCAACGAATCCGGGCAGCGATTGGCCAAACGCGACGGCGCGGTGACCCTGGCCGACCGGCACGCGCTCGGTGAGAGCACCGGCCAGGTGGTGGCGTCGCTGGCCCGTTCGCTCGGCTTCACCGCAGGCACGGCAGCCGAGATGCTGGCCGAATTCGACCCGCGCGAACTGCCGTCGAAGCCCTGGACGCTCGACCCGGATGGGTTGTTGCAACACGATCGATGTCCGTAACGTACCCAGCGACCGATCTGTCGACGGACGAGGATTACTTATGACAAGCGGTGGGTACGACCCCAACCAGTATCCGCAGGGCGGGCAGCCGTACGGGCAGCAGCCCCAGTACGGTGAGCAGCCGAAGTACGACCAGCAACCGCCGCAGCAGCCCTACGGACAGCAGCCGCAGCAGCCTTACGGCCAGCCGCAGTTCGGTCAGCAGCAGCCCTACGGGCAGCCGCAGGATCCCTACGCCCAGCAGGGTCAGTACGGACAGCAGCCGCAGTTCGGTCAGCAGGATCCGTACGCGCAGCAGCAGTACGGACAGCCGGGGTACGGACAGCAGCCGGGATTCGGTGGGCAGCCGGGTGATCTGCTGACCCGGTTCGGTGCGCGGTTCATCGATGGGATCATCTCCGGAATCCCGGCCGCCATCGTCTACTTCGTCATCGCGTTCGCGCTCAACAGCTTTTTCGGCACGCTCCTCGCGTGGATCTTGTACTTCGCGATCGTCAGCGCGTACGTCGTGCTGTGCGAGATCAACATGGGCACCACGCTGGGCAAGAAGATCCTCGGCCTGCGCGTGATCGCGCCGGGCGGTGCGCCCAAGATCAGCCCCGAGGTCTCGATCAAGCGCAACATCTACCTGATCGTCAACATCATCCCGTGCCTCGGCCAGCTGGCCAGCCTCGGTCTGGCCATCTACATGGCGATCACCATCGAGCAGGACCCGAACAAGCAGGGTTGGCACGACAAGTTCGCCGGCGGGACGCAGGTCGTCAAGGGCTGAGGCTCGAACTTCACCGCCGGACCACCGGCACGACCAGGGGCGCACCGAAAATCGGTGCGCCCCTTCGTTGTTGCTGTGGTCGGTGGGGTTGGCGGCACGAACGCGTCGATCCTCCGCGGTCCGGCGGACTCGACCGTTCCGGCCCTCTCGACCTACCCGGCCGTCGACCGGCCTGCGGGTGCTACGGACCCGCGACGATGCCGATGATGTTGAGAATCCACATGATCACGCCGAGCCCGATGCTCACCGCGCCGACCCAGATCGCCGCCTGGGCGAATCCCCGGCCTTCCTGGCCTGTTTGATCGATCTGTTTCTGAGCGACGATCCCAAGGATCAGTCCCACTGCCGACACCACGAACAACCCGCAGCACAGCACACCGATGCACGAGGTGATCAGCGCGCCGATCGCCATGCCATTGGTGCCCTGCGGCGGCATCCCGTATCCGGGGTACCCCGCCTGATACGGATATCCGTACCCCTGCTGCGGGTAAGGCTGCTGCTGCGCATACGGATCCGGCGCGGGCTGCTGATACGCCGGGTAGGCCGGCGGCGGGGCCGCGGGGTACTGCGGCTGCGAACCGGACGGATACTGCGGCGGCGCACCCGCGCCCGGCTGCGACGGGTACTGCGGCGGCGCGGCGGGATACTGCTGCTGCCCCGAGGGGTAGCCGGGCTGCTCGGCTGCGGGGTACTGCGGGACCGAACCGGCACCACCTGACTCCGACGACACGCCTTGGCCGCCGTACTGCTTCCACCACTCGTCGGAATCGCCGGGATTGGTCATGGCTACACCATATGGCAAACCTGGTTGGATGAGTCGGGTGAGTGATTCGAACAAACCCGCCGATCACGAGGGGTCTGGGCGCCCCGCGTCGAACCATGCGGCATTCGCCCAGGTCGCGCGGGGCTACTACACCCCCATCGTGGCACTGTTCACGGCCACGCTGATCATTTCCAACGTCTGCGCCACCAAGGGCGTGCAGTTCTTCACCGACCAGTCGGTGAGCCTCGGCCCGATCGAGGTGCTGCCCATCAGCACCGACGGCGCGTTCTTCCTCTTCCCGCTGGCCTACATCCTCGGCGACGTGCTGAGCGAGGTCTACGGCTTCCGCGCCACCCGCCGGGCCATCTACTACGGTTTCGGCGCGCTGCTGCTGATGGTGGTGTGCTTCGCCATCGCGGTCCAGCTGCCGCCCGCGGTGTTCTACGAGAACCAAGAGGCCTTCCGCACCGTCCTCGGCACCACACCGCAGTTGGTGGCCGCCGGACTGGCCGGCTATTTCGTCGGCCAGCTGCTGAACTCGGCGACGCTGGTGCTGATCAAGGAGCGGACCAGGGAGAAGCACCTGTGGGCCCGGCTGATCGGCTCCACCGTGGTCGGCGAGCTCGCCGACACCCTCATCTTCTGCTCGATCGCCGCCACCGCCATCGGCATCGACAGCTGGGAGCAGTTCATCAACTACGTGATCGTCGGCTTCCTGTGGAAGACGCTGGTCGAGATCCTGGTCATGCCGATCACCTATCAGGTGATCGCGCTGCTGAAGAAGCACGAACCGAGCTACGCGCCAAAGGAACTCGATCCGCTGCATTCGTGAGTGTCGCGGCCGTGGTCGCCGGCGGGGTGGCCACGGCCGGATTCCGCCGCCTCTGCTGCGGACCTGACGGCAATGGCCGGGAACAACTACGGTGCGGTGATCCGCCCCTTCCACCGACCCAGAGTCTCGGCCTGGAGCTCCTCGAAGTACCCGCCGTCGATGCTCTCCCGGATCCGGTCGACCAATCGGATCGTGAAGCGCTCGTTGTGAATCGTGCACAGCGTCGCCGCGAGCATCTCCTTGGCCTTGAACAGGTGATGCAGGTAGGCGCGGGTGTAGTTGGCGCAGGTGTAGCAGTCGCAGTTCTCGTCGATCGGGGTGAAATCGCGACGGAAACGGCTGGTGTTGATGTTGAACCGGCCCGCGTCGACGTAGATCGCGGCATTACGGGCCACCCGTGACGGATTCACGCAGTCGAAGGTGTCGGCGCCGTTGGCGACCGCGGTGAACACGTCCTCCGGTTCGCTGATGCCGAGCATATGGCGCGGTTTGTGTTCGGGCAGCTCCGCGCTGCACCAGCCGACGATGGTGCCGAGATTGTGCTTCTCCAGCGCGCCGCCGATGCCGTAGCCGTCGAACTCGGTGCCGTCCTGGCCGCGAATGGTCTCCAGTTCGCGGCAGGCCTTGCGGCGCAGGTCCTCGTACTGCGCGCCCTGGACCACCGCGAACAACGCCTGGTACGGGCGGTGCGCGCGGGCGTGGGTGAGCCGCTCGTGTTCGTCGATGCAGCGCTGCGCCCACTCATGCGTGCGTTGCAGCGATTTCTCCTGGTAGGCCCGGGTATTGAGCAGGGTGGTCAGCTCGTCGAAGGCGAACATGATGTCGGCGCCGAGCTGATGCTGGATGCCCATCGACACCTCGGGGGTGAAGCGATGCTTGGAGCCGTCGAGGTGGGAGCGGAAGGTGACGCCGTCGTCGTCGACGGTGGCAAGCCGTTCCTTGCCCTTGGCGATGACGTCGTCGCTTCGCACGTCCACCGCCTCCATGGCCAGCACCTTCTTGAACCCGACCCCCAGCGACATCACCTGGAAGCCGCCGCTGTCGGTGAAGGTCGGCCCCGGCCAGTTCATGAATCGGCCCAGCCCGCCGGCCTCGTCGACGATATCGGCGCCGGGTTGCAGGTACAGGTGATAGGCGTTGGCCAGCAGCGCCTGCGCGCCGATCTCACGCATCGTCTCCGGCAGCACGGCCTTGACCGTGGCCTTCGTGCCCACCGGGATGAACGCGGGCGTGGCGATATCGCCGTGCGGGGTGCTGATCACCCCGGTGCGCCCGTACTGCCCGTCGAGGCGGGTACCGACGGTGAACGAGAAAGCTGCGCGGTCGGACACGCGCCCATCTTCGCAGGGTGGCGCGCCGGTCCTCGCAGGCAGGGCGGCCGCGGGCCTATCCGTCCGCGGCCACAGGCCTACGCGTCCGCGGCCGCGGCGGCGAACTGGGCGTTGTAGAGCCGGTAGTAGGCGCCGCGGTTCTCCAGCAGCCGTTCATGATTGCCGAGCTCCACGATCTGGCCCTTCTCCATCACCACGATGACGTCGGCGTCGCGGATGGTGGACAGCCGGTGCGCGATGACGAAGCTGGTGCGGTCGCGGCGCAGGGCCGCGGTGGCATGCTGCACCAGCAGTTCGGTGCGGGTGTCGACGGAGCTGGTGGCCTCGTCCAGGATCAGGATCGACGGCTTGGCCAGGAATGCCCGCGCGATGGTGATGAGCTGCTTCTCACCGGCGCTGACCCCGGTGCCCTCCTCATCGATGACGGTGTCGTAGCCGTCGGGCAGCGCGTGCACGAACCGGTCCACATAGGCAGCGCGGGCCGCGGCGATGATGTCGTATTCGCTGGCATTGGGGTTGCCGTAGGCGATGTTCTCCCGGATGGTGCCCTTGAACAGCCAGGTGTCCTGCAACACCATGCCGATGCGGGAACGCAGGTGATCGCGGGTGATGTCGGTGATGTCGACGCCGTCGATGGTGATGGTGCCCGCGTCGAGCTCGTAGAACCGCATGAGCAGATTGACCAGCGTGGTCTTGCCCGCGCCGGTCGGACCGACGATGGCGACCACATGACCGGGCTCGGCGACCAGCGACAGCCGTTCGATCACCGGCTTGCCCGGCTCGTAGCCGAACGACACCGCCTCGAATTCGACCCGCCCGCGATCGACCGGGCGCACGTCCTCCATCACCGGGTCGGGGCTCTGTTCCTCGGCGTCGAGGATCTCGAAGATCCGCTCGGCCGAGGCCACGCCCGATTGCAGCAGGTTGGCCATCGCGCCGATCTGGGTGAGCGGCTGGCTGAACTGCCTGGAGTACTGGATGAAGGCCTGCACCTCGCCGAGGGAGAGCTGGCCGGTGGCCACCCGCAAACCGCCCACCAGCGCGACCAGCACATAGTTGACGTTCCCGAGGAACATGATCGCGGGCATGATCAGCCCGGAGATGAACTGCGCCTTGAAGCTGGACTGGTAGAGCTGCTCGTTGCGCTTGTCGAACTCCTCGGCCACCTCGCGGTTGCGGCCGAACGCGGTGACGATCTCGTGGCCGGTGTAGGCCTCCTCGACCTGGGCGTTCACCAGGCCGGTGTACTTCCACTGGTCGACGAAATGCGGTTTGGAGCGTTTGGCGATCTGGGCGGTGACCACGATCGCGGCGGGCACCGTGAGCAGGGCGATCAGCGCCAGCAGCGGCGAGATCCAGAACATCATCACCAGGATGCCGAGCACCGAGAACACCGAGTTCAGCAGCTGGCTCATGGTCTGCTGCAAGCTCTGCGAGACATTGTCGACGTCATTGGTGACACGGCTGAGCACATCGCCGCGCGGCGCGGAGTCGAAGTAGCGCAGCGGCAGCCGGTGGATCTTGTCCTCGACATCGCTGCGCAGCCGCTTCACCGTCCGGTTGATGACGTTGTTGAGCAGGAAGCCCTGCAACCAGCTGAACAGCGACGCACCGAGGTAGAGCACCAGCACCAGCATCAGCACCCGGCCCACCGCGTCGAAATCGACGCCGACGCCGGGCACCACGTCCATGCCGGAAAGCATGTCGGCGAGGGTGTTGTCGCCCTGGGCGCGCAGACCCTCGATGGCCTGTTCCTTGGTGATGCCCTCCGGCAACTGCTTGCCGACGACGCCGTCGAAGACCAGGTTGGTGGCCTGGCCGAGGATGTAGGGGCCGAGGGTGTTGAGCACCACCGACACGATCACCAGCGAAATGATCGCGATGACGTTGACCCGCTCCGGGGCCAGCCTGCGCAGCAGCCGCTTCAACGACGGGACGAAGGATTTCGGCTTGCTCTCCGGTGCACCCGGAACCGCCCCCGGCCTCATCGGGCCTCCTCCACGCTCAGCTGCGATTCGACGATTTCCTGGTACTCCGGGCAGTCGCGCAGCAATTGCTCATGGGTGCCGATACCGGCCATGGCGCCGTCTTCGAGGACCACGATCTGGTCGGCGTCACGAATGGTGGCGATGCGCTGGGCCACGATGATCACCGAGGCGTCGCGGGTTTCCGGGCGCAGCGCCTCACGCAGCCTGGCGTCGGTGGCGACGTCGAGAGCGGAGAAGGAATCGTCGAACAGGTAGATGCGCGGCTTGCGGACCAGGGCCCGGGCGATGGCCAAGCGCTGGCGTTGCCCACCGGAGACGGTGGTGCCGCCCTGGGCGACCGGGGTTTCCAGGCCCTGGGGCATCTCCCGGACGAAGTCGGCGGCCTGCGCGATCTCCAGGCAGCGCCACAGTTCGTCATCGGAGGCATCGGGGTTGCCGTAGCGCAGATTGCTGGCGATGGTGCCGGAGAACAGGTACGCCTTCTGCGGTACCAGACCGATCTGGCCGCGCAGTTGTTCCAGGTCGAGATGACGCACATCGGTGCCGCCGACGTACACCGCGCCATCGGTGACGTCGATCAGGCGCGGGATCAGGTTGATCAGCGTGGTCTTGCCCGCACCGGTGGAGCCGACGATCGCGGTGGTCTGCCCTGGACCGACCTTGAACCGGATCGCGTGCAGCACCGGTTTCTCGGCGCCGGGATAGCTGAATTCGGCGAACTGGACGTCGACCTCGGCCGGATCGCCGCGGAACGGTTGCGGGTTCGCCGGCGGGTGCACCGAGGAGCGGGTCTGCAACACCTCGCCGATGCGGTCGGCGGAGACGGCGGCGCGGGGGGCCATCATGGCCAGGAACGAGGCCATCATCACCGCCATCAGGATCTGCATGATGTAGGCCAGCAGCGCGGTGAGCGAGCCGATCTGCATCTCACCCGAATCGACCAGGTGCCCGCCGAACCAGATGACGGCGACGGCGGTGAGGTTGCTGATCAGCATGACCGTCGGGAACATCAGCGCCATCAACCGGCCCACCCGCAGCGAAGTGTCGGTGAGTTCGGTGTTGGCCACCCCGAAACGCCAGGTCTCCTGCCGTTCCCGGACGAAGGCGCGCACCACCCGGATACCGGTGATCTGCTCGCGCAGCACCCGGTTCACCCCGTCGATCCTGGCCTGCATCTCCCGGAAGCCGGGCACCATCCTGGCGATGATCAGCGCCATGCTCAGTCCGAGCGCGGGCACCGCGATCAGCAGCACCCAGGACAGTTTCAGGTCTTCGCGCAGCGCCATGATGATGCCGCCGATGCACATGATCGGGGCCATGACCAGGATGGTCGCGGCCATCACGATCAGCAGCTGCACCTGCTGGACGTCGTTGGTGTTGCGGGTGATCAGCGACGGCGCGCCGAAGCTGCCCACCTCGCGCGCGGAGAAGGTGCCGACCCGGTGCAGCAGGGCGCCGCGCAGGTCGCGCCCGCCGCCCATCGCGGCCTGTGCGGCGAGGTAGACCGAAGAGGCCGAGGCCACGATCTGCACGCCGGTGACCACGAGCATCCACAGTCCGGTGCGCCAGATGAAGCCGATATCGCCCTTGGTGACGCCCTCGTCGATGATGTCGGCGTTCAGGCTCGGCAGGTAGAGCATCGCGATGACCGAGATCAGCTGCAACGCGACCACTCCGGCGAGCTGGGCTCGATAGGGAGCCAGATAGGTGCGAAGCAGTGAGATCAACATGATGAATGGAGGCTACCGGCATTTCCGCGGCCGTGACGAGGACATTTGCGCCGGACTGGTCGAGTGTCCGAACTGTCCGGAAATGCCGCGGGATCAGGCGCGGCCGAGCAGTTCCTGGTCGTCGCGTGGCTCGCGGCGGGCCCACGCGCCGGGGTCGCCGGTGAGCGCGTCGATGAATCCGGGCAGCCGGTTGTCGGCGATATCGGCGATCGAGACGTCCTCGAGCACGGCGCGGATATTGACCCGCAACGCGATCCACACCCGCTGCAATGGTTCGGCCGCGCCCGGATAGCGCACGTCCTCGGGCCGCTCACCGCGCACCGAGGCCAGTGGGCCCTCGATGCCGCGGATGACGTCGGCGATGGAGATCGCGGCGGCCGGGCGGGCCAGCCGGTAGCCGCCGTCCGGGCCGCGCCTGCTGGTCACCAGGCCGGCCCGGCGCAGCTCGGCCAGCACGCCTTCGAGCACTTTCGGGGCGATGCGCTGCGCCGAGGCGATGGTCTCGGCCTTCACCGCCGCGCCGGTCCCCGCCGCGTCGGCGATCTCGAGCAACGTTCGCACCGCGTGGTCGACCTTCGCGGTGATGTGCACTCCTGCTCCTGACGTATCCGAGGTGACGCGGACGAATCTACGCGGTCCGGTGCGCGGTCAGGACGCAGGTGGCGGCATCGAGGAGGGTCTTTTCCACCAGCTCGTCCGGCGCGTCCGGCACCACTTCGGTGGACAGCAGCGCCACGCCGAGAATTTCCAGTGCGGCACTGGCCCGCAGCAGGGCTTCGTCGGTGGGGTCGGGCCCGGCCAGCCAGCGCCGAAGCTGCCTGGTGCTCTCGGCGACGTCGGGGTAGCGGTCGGCCATCGCGTTGACGATCGCGACGGTGTCGCGCATGCACATGGCGCCGGCGTCGCGGTGTCGGACCATGCCGCGGACATAGGTCCGCAGCACGGCCCGGATGCCTTCGGGGTTGTAGGGGACGGCGTCGATGTCCTCGACCACCGAACGCATGTGGTCGATCACCGGATCGATGATCGCCAGCAGCAGATCGAGCTTGGAAGCGTAGTGATAGTAGAGCGACGCCTTTGTGATTCCCACCGCATCCGCGACCTCGCGCAGGCTCGTCTGTTCGAAACCCTTGCTGGTGAACAGCTCGACGGCGGCGTCTCGGATGGCCTGTTTAGTGCCTCCACCTGCGACAACAGCTTCCGTCGACTCACGGATGGTCATGGGATGATCCTCTCATCACTGTTCTGCCCGGCTCCGGGTGCCCGAGATATTGAGGTTGTGCCTCCGGTTAGTTCCTACGGTAGTCTACCTACCGCACGGTAGGCAGAGCGCGTCAATTGGAGGCGGGGACGGCAAGCACCCGCGGCAGAGGTGCTGTCTACACGCTCCAGCAATTGAATCGATCCCAAGCAAGCCCAGCGATAGCTAGGAGAGACCCCCGTGTCCGTTTATCTATACCGATGGGGAAAGTTCGCTTTCCGCCGGAAATGGATAGTGCTGCCCATCTGGCTGCTCCTGTTGGTGCTGCTCGGTGGCGCCGCGGCAAGCCTGGCCAAGCCGTTCCAGGACAAGTTCGACATGCCCGGCCTGCCGTCCGAGCGCGCCGCCGAGATCCTCGAAGAGCACATGCCGCAATACGCGGAAGGCTTCAGCATCGACGCGATCACCGCGACCTACGTGATCGCCGCCAAGGACGGCAAGCTCTCCGATCCGAACAACATGGCCGCCCTCGACGCGATGGTGCAGACGCTCAACGCGCCGAAGCTGGGTGACCAGGAGATCGTCGATCACAGCCAGCCGATCGTGAACCCGGTCACGGCCACGCAGATGATGCCGGCCAGCCCGGAGGCCGCCAAGGAGCTGGCCGATGCCATGGCCGCCCTGGAACCCGGCCAGACCCCGCCGATCCCCTCGCCCAACTGCCTCGACAATCCCGAGGCGCCCGATTTCCAGGGCATGTGCTCGGGTGCGCCGCTGAACGTGCTGAACGAACAGAAGCCGGGCACCGTCGCGGTGATCACCGTGCCGTTCACGATGGCGGAATTCTCCGACGTCAAGCCCGAACACCGCGAGGCCGCCGAGGCCGTGGCCGAGCAGGCCGAAAAGGCCGGCCTGACCGTCGCGATGACCGGCGTGCTGGCCCAGGAACAGCCCGAGCAGGGCACCGCCGAGATGATCGGCATCGGCGTCGCGCTGATCGTCATGATCATCGCCTTCGGTGCGCTGATCGCGGCCTTCGTGCCGATCATCACCGGCATCGTCGGCGTCGGCGCGGCCGGCCTGGTGATCGTGATGGGCACCTCGCTCACCGCGGTCCCGACCTTCACCCCGATCCTGGCGTCCATGATCGGCCTGGCGTTGTCGATCGACTACGCGCTGTTCATCGTCTCCCGGTACAAGCACGAACTCGTCGTGCAGGATTCGCCGGAAGAGGCCGCCGGTGTCGCGGTCGGCACCGCGGGTTCGGCGGTCGTGTTCGCGGGCCTGACCGTGCTCATCGCACTGCTCGGCCTGAGCATCGTCGGCGTCAGCTTCCTGACCGCCATGGGTATCGGTGGCGCGATCGCCGCCGCGTTCGCCGTCGTCACCGCGATCACCCTGCTGCCGGCGCTGATGGGCGCCTTCGGCCGGTTCCTGTTCAAGCCGAAGGTTCCGTTCGTCGCCAAGCACGATCCCGAGGACGACACCTCGGTCACCAACGGCATGCGCTTCGCCAAGCTCGTCGCGAAGGCACCGGCCATCACGCTGGCCCTGTGCGTGGTGGTGCTCGGTGCGCTCGCCGCACCGGCGCTGAACCTGAACCTCGGCCTGCCCGGCGGCGACAGCGCGCCCAAGGACTCGTCGATGCGCAAGGCCTACGAGTTGCAGACCGAAGGCTTCGGCGAGGGCAAGAACGGCATGCTCGTGGTGGCCGTCGACCTGACCGACGTGCCGCAGGACCAGCGCGACCCCGCGCTGACCGAGCTGCGTGACCGGCTCGCCGGTTACGAGGACATGGACTACCTGACCACCGCTCAGCCGAGCGAGGACGGGCAGGCGGCGCTGTTCATGGCGGTGCCGAAGTCCGGGCCGAACAGTGAGGCCACTCAGGATCTGGTCGCCCAGGTCCGCGATGCCGAGGGTGAATTCACCTCGAAGTACGGCATGGAATACGGCATCACCGGCGAAACCGCCATCTACGCCGACGTCAACCACGTGCTGCTCGCCAGCATCGTGCCCTACCTGGCGATCGTGGCCGGCGCGGCGTTCCTGCTGCTGGTGCTGGTGTTCCGGTCGATCCTGGTGCCGCTGACCGCGGCCCTCGGCTTCCTGTTGTCGATGGCGGCGACCTTCGGTGTCACCGTGCTGTTCTTCCAGGAGGGCGCGCTCGGGCTCATCGAGGACACCCACCCGATCATCAGCTTCCTGCCCATCATGTTGATCGGCATCGTGTTCGGTCTCGCGATGGACTACCAGGTGTTCCTGGTGACCCGCATGCGCGAGGAATTCGTGCGCGGCAAGTCGCCCAAGGACGCGATGATCGACGGCTACCACCACGGTGCCCGCGTGGTCACCTCGGCCGCGGTCATCATGATCTCGGTGTTCGCCGGGTTCATGCTGTCGCCGGACATCACCTCGAAGTCCATGGGCTTCGCGATGGCAGCAGGCGTGTTCTTCGACGCCTTCCTGGTCCGGATGATCCTGATCCCGTCGCTGCTCGTACTGATGGGCAAGTGGGCCTGGTGGCTGCCCGCCTGGCTGGACCGCATCCTGCCCGACATCGACGTGGAAGGCACCAAGCTGCGCGAACTCCAGCAGCGCGATGCCGACGCGGCGAAGAAGCCGGTGGAAGCCGGAGTCTGACCGGCCGCAGCGCAATCACTCGCGACGAACCCCGTCCGGCACCCAGCCGGGCGGGGTTCGCCCGTTTCGGCCGAGACGCCGACCCGGGCCGGCGAAATCTTCCGGGCTGTCCCGGGCGCGGGGTTACCGGACGAGAGTCAGGCCGGGAATGCGGACGAGGACGTCGAGTCGACCTGCCGTCCTCGAGTAGCCGGTCTGCTCTCGCCGCGGACCGAGAGGACGCGGCTGGGGTGGATTACCGGGCTATTGGCTGGGTTCGGGCAGTGTGCAGTGCTCGACCTTCGGGTTGAGCCCCGCGTAATTGAGCGGACCGGCGATCACGGTCAGCCCGATGGTGGCGAAATCGCGGCATTCGGCGGGGGCCGCGGTGAAGTAGTCGCGCTGGAAGGCCGCGACCAATCCGATCACCAACCACACCATCACCAGCACACTCAACAGGCTCGCACCGAAGCCGCGAGACGATCTGGCGCGAATCGAGGGCTCGCGCATGGCAATCGTTCCTTCCCTCTCGGGTGTCCCTGTGGGGTACCCGGTGTGCGGCCCGGCTATCGGTGTGCCGGGCAACACAAAGCGTGCGACATTTCGCAAGGTCGATACCCATGACCGGCAACCATCGCGTCCACCCGTCTTAACGCATCGGACCTAGCTTCTTCCGCGGGGAACCCCAGAGATCGGAGTAGCACCCGTGGTTGTCACCACAGCGGCCGAGCCAATCGCACCGCATACCCGGCCGGCGAAAACGAGCCCGGCCGATCGACTGTTCGGCAGCGTGCCCGCGCCCCTGCTCGTCCTGGGCGCTATGTCCAGTATTCAGCTGGAGCAGGCAGCGGCCAATGCCTTCTTGGCATGGAATCGCCCCGAATTGGTCTAGGTGGTTACACCCACCGCTTCAGCTGGGTCGCTATTTCCGCGACCTCCATCTTGCCTTCGGCAATCAGGTTCATGAACTCTTCCTGGCGCTCCGGGTCGACCTGCAGGCCGCTGCCCTGGTTCATGACCAGCATGATGTCTGCCGCGATCCATGCCGTGCGCTTATTCCCATCGATGAGGGCATGATTGCGCGCGATCGAGTGGATCAGCGCCGCTGCTTTCTCGAGCAAGGTCGGATAGGCGTCCACGCCGAACACCGATGCCCTTGGGCGTTCCGCGGCCGACTGGAGCAGACCCCAGTCGCGAACACAGTGCGCCGTACCGTTGATCTTCTCCGCAATCAGAAGAAGCTCACTTATGTCGAGGTAGATCACGCCAAACGCGCCATGAGCTCCGCGTGTTTCGCGAGCGATTCTCCGACCAGAGCGGAGAACACCTCGCGCTGCCGGGTCAGATGCAAATGGATGGCTTCCTTGGCGATCTCCTGCTTACTGCGGCCTTCGGCCGCAGCCCGTTCGGTCAGCATCCGATCGTCTTCCTCATCCAGCCGCAGCGTCATAGCCATACGGCAATGATACCGCACTGGTATCACGCTGGGGCATGCAGTTCATCCATCGACGGCCATTTCGCGGCGGCCGGGTTGGTGCTGCTCGGCGAATCGCCGGCGGTGGCGCAGTGGGCGGGGATCGCGCTGGTGATGGCGGCGACCGCGGGGGCGACGCGGATAGGGCGACGGGCATCGGCTGCCTGACCACGGATTCCCGGTCCATGAATCGAGAAGGGTCCCCGCGCCTCCGTCCACGCTGATGCGGTCGGAGGCGCGGGGTCGGCTCGCTACTGGTCGAATTCGGTGTCGCGGGCGAGCTTTTCCCACTGGTCCAGCTCGGCGCGGACGCCGTCGAGGTGGCCGGCGATGGCGTCGACGGCGTCGCTGCCGAGCGGCAGGCGCAGCGGGGTCTGCTCGGCGTTCAGCGCGGTGATGATCGCGGCGGCCGCCTTCGCGGGATCGCCGGCCTGATCGCCGTCGCTGCCCTGCACGAACTCCTTTGTGCTGCCCACGTTCTCGGCGTAGGCGGGGTGATCGGCGCTGAAGTAGGCGGCGTTCTTGCCGAACAGGTTGGTGCGGAACGAGCCCGGCTCCACGACGAGCACCTTGATCCCGAAGCCCTTCACCTCGTCGGCGAGGGCTTCCGAGAGGCCTTCGAGCGCGAATTTCGTTGCGCTGTAAGCCCCGAACCCGGCGAACGACAGCTGGCCGCCCATGCTGCTCATGTTGACGATGGCGCCGCTGCCGCGTTCGCGCATGGACGGCAGCACCGCGCGGGTGAGTGCGGCGGGGCCGAAGAAGTGCAGGTCGAACAGGTCGCGCAGTTCGGCGTCGGTGGTCGCCTCCACGGCGCCGACCTGGGTGCGGCCGGCATTGTTGACCAGCACGTCGATGCGGCCGTGGCGGGCCAGAACGTCGGCCACCACCTCCTCGGCGCGGGCGACGTCGGTGACGTCGAGCCGAACCGGATCGACCTGGTCGGGGTGCGCGGCGACCAGCGCCTCCAGCGCTTCGGGACGCCGCACGGCGGCGACGACGGTATCGCCCGCCGCGATCGCCGCTTCGGTGAGTGCGCGGCCGAATCCGCTTGTCGCGCCGGTGATCAGCCAAACCTTGGGTTCGTTCATGGGACTATCCTGGCCCGGCGCCGCGCCCCTCGTCCAAGACCCGTTGTGATAACCATTGGTTATGGACGTTCACGGCCGCGACCTCGGCTACTTCGTCGCCGTCGCCGAAGAACTGCACTTCGGCCGCGCCGCCGAACGCCTGTTCATCTCCCAGCCCGCACTGAGCAAACAGATCCGCGCACTGGAACGGCAGCTGGGCGCGCCACTGTTCGACCGCGACCGCCGAACCGTCACCCTGACGCCGGTCGGCGCGGCCCTCCTCCCGCACGCCCGCACCATCCTCGCCGAATGGAGCACCGCCCGCGCCGCCGTCGAGGCCGCGAAAACCACCCAGGCGGCCACGCTCGTCGTCGGCATGAGCACCAGCCCCGGCCGCGGCCTGCTGCCCGCCATCCGCTCCCGTATGACCGAGCGATTCCCCCAGGTCAGCATCACCCTGCGGCAGATCGCCTGGGGCGATCCCACCGCCGGACTCGCCGACGGCAGCACCGACGTGGCGTTCGTCTGGCTGCCGCTGCCCGAACAGGACCGCTTCGACGCCGTCGTGGTGGCGCGCGAACCACGCTTTATCGCGCTGCCCGCATCGCATCGACTGGCCGATCGCGAATTCATCGACTTCGCCGACGTCATCGACGAGCCATTCCTCGCGCTCCCACCCGAAGCCGGCGAGCTGCGCGACTATTGGCTCGCCCTCGACGCCCGCGCCGGGCGTCCTCCCCTGATCGGCGCCGAGATCACCAGCGCCGAAGAGACCCACGAAGCCGTCGCCGCCGGGCTCGGCCTGGTCCTACTCGCCGCGGGCAACGCCCCCTTGATAGCCCGCGGCGACGTCGTAGCGCGCCCGATCCACGGGGTGTCCCCCGCCGAACTGGCCCTAGCCCGCCGCCACACCGACCACCGTCCTCTGGTCCTCGCCTACCTGGACTCAACCCGCCAAGCCACCCCCTCCCCCGACCCACTCCCGTAGCCCACTCGCCGTGCAGCGTTCGCATAGGTTGTGGCGGAAATCTTGCGCTACAACCTATGCGACGTCATCGGAACCTGTGCGAGCACCGGACTGGGAGCGGGATTTTTCGATCCGCGACGGCAGATTTCGCTGCGGGGCAGAGATTCCCGATCAAGTGGTTGCGGTTCGCGGTCGCGGCCCACACTCGTCAAGCGCTCATCGACGCGCGCAGTCAGAGGCCGATCACAGCACCGGAGAACCGCATGACCGAGTCCCTCATTCAGCTGCCCACCGCGGGCGAGCCAGTTATCGACACCTTCGACCGGATGATCCGGACCGGGCCGATCGTGCCCTATGAGCTGCCGGGCGGGGTCCGGGCCTGGATGGCGGTCAGCCACCAAGCGGTGACCGAGGTCCTGGCCGGTGACGGCACGGTGTTCAGCAAGAGCACGAAGAACTGCCCTGCCATGCACGACGGGACGGTCCCGGCCGACTGGCCGCTGCGGGTGCTGACCGACGCGGATCATCTGCTCAACAAGGACGGCGCCGACCATCTGCGGATGCGCCGCGCGATCGCTCGCGCCTTCACCCCGGCGCGGGTCGCCCAGCTCGAGCCGCGCATCCAGCAGCTCACCGACGACCTGATCGACAAGTTCGCCGATCAGCCGGAAGTCGACCTCGTCGACAGCTTCACCATGCCGTTGCCGGTCGGGGTGATCTGCGAACTGTTCGGTGTCCCGGCCGTCGACCAGCCGAAGTTCCGCGGCTGGACCGCCACGCTCATCGCACACACCAGCACCGGCGAGCAGACCCAGACCGCCATGCAGGAAATGGTCGGCTACCTGACCGGACTGGTGGCCGACAAGCACAGCAACCCCGGTGATGACCTGGCCTCGGATCTCGTGCGGGCCCAGCCCGAACACGGACTCGCCGACGCCGAGCTGGTCGAAATGCTGTGGATCATCATCGTGGCCGGTCACGAGACCACCATGCATCTGCTCGGCAATGCGGTGGTGGCGCTGTACACCTATCCCGAGCAGCTCGCGGCCGCCCGCGCCGGTGACCGCTGGGCCGATGTGGTCGAGGAGACCCTGCGCTACCGGAACGCGGCCTGCGCGATGTTCAACCGGTATGCGCTGGAAGACATTCAGATTGCCGGTGTCGATATCCCCGCCGGTGCGATCGTCGGCTGGTACGCCGGCGTCGGACGCGATCCGCAGAAGTATCGGGACGCCGACGTCTTCGATATCGATCGCGATCACTCCGATCAGCTCGGATTCGGCCGCGGCCCGCACTTCTGCCTCGGCGCGCATCTGGCCCGGCTGGAATCCCGGATCGCCCTGTCCACCTTGTTCACCCGGTTCCCGGACCTGCGGCTCGCCTGCGATCCGGCCGAGATCCCGTACGCGCCGCAGTTCATGACCAACGGCCCACTGTGTGTGCCGGTTCTGCTCCGATCCGGTGACTGAGCGAGCGGGTTCCCGCAGTCGGGAAGATGAAACAATGCTGTCTGACCACCGCTGACCGGCCACGTGGAGATCACCATCAGAGCGACCGAGTTCCCGGCATGCGGTATTCCGAACTGACCGTGGCGAGCGCCGCGGTGTGGACCGAAGTCACCGACCATTTCTTGACCGCCGAGCACCGGTATCGCGATCCGGCCAACTGGTGGGCACGGATCACGGTTCAAGAATCCTCCGGCTACACCCTGCTGCGCGCACAGCAGCGCGGTGACCACCTGATGAACCGCAGCCGGTCGCATATCCGGCGCGGCCCGGCCGACCACTGCTGGGTCGTGTTCCCCGAGCAGGGCGAATACGTCATCCAGCAGCCCGACCGGCTCGTCCGGGTTCCGCCGCGCCACAGCTTCGTTCTCGAACTGGACCAGGCCTGCCGGGTCCTGCTGCCCGGCTCGACGGCCTACGCGCTGCTGCTGCCGCGCGCGCAACTCGAACAGCGGTTGTCCGGCGGCGGCTCCCGGAGAGTGCTCGATATGTCGACCGCACTCGGCCAGGTGGTGCTGAGCATGCTCAGCACCACGCTCGCCGGTCGGTCGCAGCTGACGGCACTGGAATTCGACGCCGTTTGCGACCGGATCACCGAACTGCTGTGCCTGATGCTCGTCGGCGACATCGGCCCACAACAGGCCGACGCGGCCGAAACCATCGACGCCATACGCTCTTTCGTGCGCAAGAATCTCGGCTCCGGTGACGTCCGGCTGCCCGCGGTCGCCCATGCGCTCGGCTGGTCGCCGAGGCAACTGCGGTCGGTGCTCCACCACACCGGCATCACCTACCGTGACCTGCGGCGCACCGAAGCCCTGCGCGCCGCTCGTGATCTGCTGGCCCGTCCGAGTCCACTGTCCATCGGCGAGGTGGCCGCGCGCTGCGGGTTCACCAGTGCCGGTTTCTCGACGGCGTTCAAAGCCGAATACGGTGAAACGCCACGGAACTTTCGCAGGCGGCGGCTGTCGGAGCACCTCGCGACCGCTTCGGCCGACCGCGACCGGCCCAGCACGACCACCGACCTCATCGCTCAACCGCGACCTTGCCCTGCGCTCGAGATTCGAGGAGATCAATCAGCATGCGCGCGATGCACGAAACCGATGCACGCAACAACTTTGCGGCCGTGCTCGACGCCGCCGGCGACGACAGCGATCACGTGGTGATCACTCGCAGCGGCGGAAGGGAGCCCGTGGTGGTCATATCGTTGCGCGAATGGGAAGCGATCACGGAAACCGCCTACCTGCTGTCCGACCCGGCCAACGCTGCTTGGCTGGCCAAGGGCATCGCGCAGGCCGAGGCGGGGCAGGCCACCGCACGCGAACTCATCGATCCCGACGCCACCGCAGCCGAGAGCGACCGATGAGCCGCACCCTCACGTTCACCGATACCGGTTGGGCCGATTACCTGTACTGGCGGCACACCGACCAGGCGATGCTCAGGACATTGAACCGATTGATCGAGGAGATCCGCCGCAACGGCAACGCCGGAGACGGCGGCTCACCTGAACCGCTACGTCAGAAGCTGTCCGGATGGTGGTCGCGCCGGATCGATCACGAATACCGCCTCGTCTACCGCTCCGACGACGACACCGTGGTCATCATCGCCTGCTGAGAGCCCCGAAAGCTGAAAAAGCCCCTCACCTGAACAGGTGAGGGGCTTTTGTGGCGGTGGCGGAGGGATTTGAACCCTCGGAGGGGGGTTACCCCTCACACGCTTTCGAGGCGTGCTCCTTAGGCCGCTCGGACACGCCACCGCCGACTAGGCTACCGGATGCCTCGCGGATCGCTAAATCGGCAGGTCAGAGAGGTCAGCGTTGGGAGTGGAAGAACTCGTCGAGGAGGGTGGCGCATTCGGGTTCGAGGATGCCGCCGCGGACTTCGGGGCGATGGTTGAGGCGGCGGTCACGGACGACGTCCCAGAGGGAGCCGACGGCGCCGGTCTTGGGTTCCCAGGCGCCGAAGATCAGGCGGCCGACGCGGGCCAGCACCAGGGCACCCGCGCACATGGTGCACGGTTCGAGGGTGACGGCGAGGGTCGCGCCTTCCAGCCGCCAGCCGTCACCGTGCACGGCGGCGGCCCGGCGCAAGGCCAGGACCTCGGCGTGCGCGGTGGGGTCGCCGAGGGCTTCCCTGGCGTTGGCCGCACGGGCCAGTTCGCGGCCGTCGGCGTCGAAGACGACCGCGCCCACCGGGACGTCGCGTGGGTCGGCGGCGCGGGCGGCCTCGATCGCGGCGCGGATCATGTCGGCGTCGGACGGACGCGCCTGGATCGGACGTGCTTGCACCGGATCCGGGCCGGGCACCAGACCGGAATCGGAGGGCGGACCGCCACTGGAACCGCGGTCCGGCCACTCACCGGGGCCGAACGGCACGTGCCTCATCTCAGCGCGGCAGTTTGTCCAGCACCGCCGACAGTTCGTTGGCGAAGCCGAGGCGCTGGGCGATCATGCCGAGCTGCTCGTCGGGGTAGAGATCGGTTTCGGCGAGGATGACGCTGAGCACCGGTTCGGGCAGGCCGAGGTCGGCGAGCACGCCGAGATCGCCCTCCTCCCACGGTTCGACATCGTCCAATTCGTCCGGATCGATATCGGGGATCTCGACGTTCAGCGATTCGAGGACGTCGGCGGCGATGTCGTAGTCGATCGCGGCGGTGGCGTCCGAGACCAGCAGGCGGGTGCCGCTGGGGGCGGGGCGAACCACCACGAAGAACTCGTCGTCGACGTCGAGCAACCCGAACACCGCGCCGGAGCTGCGCAGTGCCTTCAGTTCGTCTTCGGCTGCGGCCAGGCTGGTGAGCGCGGCCGAGCTCAGCGGACTACACCGCCAGGTGACGTCTTCACGGACAACGGCTACCGCGAAACCTTCCACGTCGTCGAAATCGTCCGACGTCGCCCTGTTCCCGCCCGAGCGCTGTGCTGCCATGGGCGCAACGGTAGTCGGCTCGAGGTCAAATGTTGAAGTCGTATGCGAATCTGTTCCGGTGACTGGTGACCGGCAAGCCCCCGTATGCGTCCTCGGGACCGGATTGATCGGCGGATCGCTGCTGCGCGCGGCGGTCGGCGCCGGATTCGACGCGTGGGGATACAACCGGTCGGCGGCGGGCGCCGAGGCCGCTCGCGCGGACGGCTTCGACGTCACCGGCGACCTGCCCGCGGTACTGCGCCGGGCGGCCGAGACCGATGCGCTGCTCGTGGTCGCGGTGCCGATGCCGGCGGTCGACCAGATCCTGTCCGCGGTCTCCACCTTCGCCCCCGAATGCGCGCTGACGGATGTGGTGAGCGTGAAAGCACCGGTCGCGGCGTCCGTGCGGCGGCACGGGCTCGGTGCGCGGTTCGTCGGCGGGCATCCGATGGCGGGGACCTCGCAGTCCGGCTGGGCGGCAACCGATCCCGCGCTCTTCCAGGGCGCCGCGTGGGCTGTCGGAGTCGACCCCGGCACGCATCCGCAGCCGTGGACGCAGGTGGTCGAGCTGGCGCTGGCCTGCGGTTCGGTGGTTGTTCCCGTCGTCGCCGAGGAGCACGACCGCGCGGTGGCCCGCATCTCGCATCTGCCCCACGTGCTGGCCGAGGCGCTGGCGATAGCCGGCGCGGGCGGCGGTGAGCTGGCGCTCGGGCTGGCGGCGGGCTCGTTCCGGGACGGCACCCGCGTCGCCGCCACCGCCCCCGGCCTGGTGCGCGCCATCTGCGAACCGAACGCGGCGGCCCTGCTCGAGGTGCTCGACGAGACCCTGACAGTGCTGAACGGCGCCCGCGACCTGCTGGCCGAAGACGGCTCGCTCGCCGACCTCACCGAGGCCGGGCACGACGGGCGTCAACGGTACGAAACGAGCGAACGCTGGGAGATCACCGATATCCGGCCCGGCGATCAGGACTGGCTGGAGCGTCTACGCGAGGCCGGGCAACGCGGCGGCGTGATCACCCGCCTCGACTGATCGCCCGGCCGATCAGCCCGGCCTGCCGGGCTGCCCGGCGCCGAACTTTTGACGAGAGCTACATGAGCGAG
Organism: Nocardia cyriacigeorgica; assembly: GCF_005863245.1. Lineage (GTDB taxonomy): Bacteria > Actinomycetota > Actinomycetes > Mycobacteriales > Mycobacteriaceae > Nocardia > Nocardia cyriacigeorgica_C. The sequence continues at coordinate 275,292 of NZ_VBUT01000004.1, forward strand.
GGGCCTTCTCGGCATTTGCCTCAGCCATGTAGCACTCGCCGCGCCTCCGAGTGGGCGGGGCGCTGCGGGATCGAGCCGGCTGTTCAGATGCGTTCGGCGAGGCCCGGGTAGTCGAGGAGGAAGCCGTCCTGGTCGACGGTGACGGTGGCGCTGGAGACCGGGGACAGGACGCTGATGCCGTCGCTGGCGCTGCTGTAGACCAGGCTGGCTTCCTGCACGGTGAGCTCGGGCAGACGGACGTAGACGACCGGGACCTGCACGTCTTCCACCGCGTGCTGGAGGCTGAAGCGGCGGATGGGCAGGGTGTTGAAGAACGGGCTGAGCACCACGTCCACATCGAGGGCGCCGCCGAAGGTGGAGCGGATGTGGGTGCCGGTGGCGTCGATCAGCCAGTAGTTCTCCTCATCGCGGGAGATGGAGGCGTGCCGCTCCCCCGCCGCGGTGGTGCTGCGCAGCGAGAGGCGTTTGGTGGCGCCGTTCTCGTCGGTGACCAGATCGTAGGAGGCGCTGAACGCCGGATGCTCGGCGCCCGCACCGCCGATGATGCGGCCGGTGGCCCGGATGCGGTTGCCGTTGACGGTCACGCGGACCGATTCCATCCGCGTCGCGTCATGCGCGCGCCAGGTGAGGACCGCGGGCCATCGGGAGGGCGACGGGCTCTCGTTGCCTGATGCTGCGTCGGTCGCGTGCGTCACGTATCTACCGTAAGCGACGACAGCGTCATGACCGCATCACACCAGCGACTCGCGCCACGCCGCGTGCAAACCCGCGAAACGGCCGTTGCCCGCGATCAGCTCCTGCGGTGTGCCGTCTTCGACGACGCGGCCCGCTTCCAGCACCAGCACCCGGTCCGCGATGGCCACGGTGGACAGCCGGTGCGCGATGATCACCGCGGTCCGGTCGCGCAACACCGTCTCCAGGGCGTCCTGCACCAGGCGTTCGCTGGGAATGTCGAGGCTGGAGGTGGCCTCGTCCAGCACGATGACCGCCGGGTCGGCGAGGAACACCCGCGCGAAGGCCACCAGCTGGCGCTGCCCGGCGGATAGCCTGCCGCCGCGTTTACGCACATCGGTGTCGAAACCCTCGGGCAGGGCCCGCACGAAGTCGTACAACCCGACCGCCCGCGCGGCATCGTGCACCTCGGCGTCGGTGGCGTCGGGCCGGCCCAGCCGGATGTTGTCGGCGACCGAACCGGAGAACAGGTAGGCCTCCTGGGTGACCATGACGACGTGTCGGCGCAGATCGGCGTCACTGATCCGGCGCAGGTCGATGCCGTCCAGCGTGACGACACCACCGGACGGGTCATAGAACCGGGTCAGCAGCTTGGCCAGGGTGGATTTGCCCGCGCCCGTGGGGCCGACCAGCGCGACGACCTGGCCCGCCGGGATATCGAGGCTCATTTCCGGCAGCACGGGACCGCGGGGTGAACGGCCACCCGGCCCGCCGTCGATACTGCCCGCCCCATGATCACCGCGCACGCCTGTGTCAGGTGCGGCCGCGTGCTCGGCGGCATCCACCCGGTGCTCGACGGCTGCACTCGTGAACTCGGCCGCGCCCGACTCGGACTCAGCCGCGCCCGGTCCGCCGTCGACGCCGCCCGCCACCTGATCGGCGGCACGCGCGCCCGGATCGGCGGACGTCACGAGCTGAGCGCCGCGCACACCGTGTTCTACGGCGGCGTTGGCGGATTCAGCCGCGCCCAGCGCGAGCTCGGCACCACCCAGCGCAGGCTCGGCGACCGAGGCTTCCCGTTCGGTCGCGCTCGCTGCCCGCCCGGCGCCCACCTGGTCCTCACCGCCGGGACGGGCCGCGTAGTCGAACCACACGCTGTCCAACCGCATCCCGCCGGCCACCTTGCCCAGGGGCACGGGGTCGGTGGGTTCCGCCACGGCCGGGCGCTCTTCCAGCACGCCGGAGATCTTCTCCAATGCGGCGGCAGCGGACTGGTAGGAGTTGAAGACCTGCGCGAGTTCGTCGAGCGGGCCGTAGAAGTTCTTCAGGTACAGCAGGTAGGCGGCGAGTACGCCGACGGCGAGGTGGCCGTCGATGACCTGCCAGGCGCCGACGATGATCACCACGACGGTGGTGAGGTTGCCGAGCAGGCGGGTCAGGCCCGCGTAGTCGCCCATGCCGCGCACGGCGGTGACGTTGGCTTCCCGGTAGGCGCCGTCCTCGGCGGCGAGCACCGATTCGTTGCGCTCTTCGCGGCGGAAGGCCTGCACCGCGCGCATGCCGCCCATCGACTCCACGAACTGCACCACGACCTTGGCGATGGCCCCGCGGGTGCGGCGGTAGCCGGCGCGCTGCCTGCGCTGCGCCCAGCGGGTGACCAGGAACAACGGCACGAAACCGGCGAACACGACCGCGGCCAGCGTCAGGTCGAGGTAGACCAGCAGCACCGCGATGGTGAGCACCGACAGGATCGCGCTCAGAGCCTCGTTCAGCGCGCCTTCCAGTAGCTCCTGGAGGGTTTCGATGTCGCCGGTGAGACGGGCGACGACCTTGCCCGAGGTGTATTTCTCGTGGAACTCGACGTCGAGTCGCTGCACGTGCTCGAACGCGCGGACTCGCAGGTCGAACAGCACGTTCTGGCTGAGCCTGCCGGCGACGCGCACGAAGCAGAACGTGGTGAGCCCACCGAGCAGCGCGGCGCCGAGATAGCCGCCGGCCGCCCACAGCAGTGGGGCCCAGTTACCTTCTCGGCCCGCGCTGATGCCGCGGTCGAGCCCGTAGGCGACGAACAACGGGCCCGCCACCGTCGCCGCGTTGTCGACCACGATGATGGCCAGCGCCAGCGCGGCCAGCTTGCGGTACGGACGTACCAGTTCGGCCAGCAGCCGACGCGAACGCGCCGCGAGCACCAGGTTTCCGGTCTCGGTGACTTCCTTGTCCTCGCTGGCGATACCGCGCCAATCGGCGACCTCTTCCGGCCGTTCCAGCACGGCGGTGCCGGAGCCGGTTTCCGGCGTCGTCGCGGATCCGTCGGTGCCGCTCATCGTTCACCTCCCATCAGTTCGCGGTAGCGGCTGCTGGTGCGCAGCAGTTGGTCGTGGGTGCCTTCGGCCACGATGCGGCCGTCGGCCAGCAGGGCGACCCGGTCGGCGAGGGCGGCGGTGGAAGGCCGGTGCGCGACCAGCAGTGTGGTGGCGCCGGCCAGTGCGGCGCGCAGGCGGTCCTGCACCTTCTCCTCGGTTTGCACATCCAACGCCGACAACGGATCGTCCAGGACGACGATCCGGGCGCGGTTTTCCTGGCCTTCCCTGGTGAGCACCGCGCGAGCCAGCGCCAGCCGCTGCCGCTGACCACCCGACAGGCTCAACCCCTGCTCACCGATGCGGGTGTCCAGCCCCCACGGCAGGTTCGACACGAAATCGAGGGCCTGCGCGATCTCGAGGGCCCGCAGCACATCGTCGTCGGAGGCGTCGGGATCGCCGAGCGCGACGTTTTCGCGCACGCTCGCCGAGAACAGCACCGGATCCTCGAACGCCACCGACACCAGCGACCGCAGGTCGCGCACCCGCAGGGTCGAGATATCGATGCCGTCGATGCTGATGACGCCGCCGGTGACGTCGTAGAGCCGGGGAATCAGGTTGAGCAGGGCGGTCTTTCCGCTGCCCGTCGCCCCCACCAGCGCCACCGTCTCACCCGGCCGCACCACCAGCGAAATATCGCGCAGCACATCGGCATCGGCCTCGGGGAAGCCGAATCGCACACCGTCGAGCCGTAATTCACCGGCCATCCGCTCCGGTAGATCCACCGGATCGTCGGGATCGGTGATCTCGACCGGGGTATCGATGATCTCCCAGTACCGGTCGGCCGCCGTGCCCGCGTCGTTCAATTCGGCGAGCAGGAAGCCCGTCCAGATGATCGGCCATTGCAGGAAGGTGGCCAGGGTGATGGCGCCGACCGCGGCACCCAGCGACATCGTGCCGCCGGCCACCGCATACGCGCCGAAACCGAGCGCGAACACCAGGGTGGATTCCGAGAACACCACCAGCGACGCCCAAAGAACGGCGTCCAGGCGCACCTTGTACATCTCGGTGCGCTGGAGTTCGCGGGCCTGCGCGGTGAAATGGGCGCCGAAGAAAGTGCCGCGACCGAAGGCCTTGAGCACCCTTATGCCCTGCGCGGATTCCTCTGCGGTGGTGGCCAGATCGCCGGATTGATCCTGGGAGCGGCGCGAGGCACCGGCGTAGCGGCGTTCGAATCGGATGCAGATGATCGTGATCGGCACCGCGGCGACGGCGAAGATCACGCCGATCTGCCAGCTCATCGCCACCAGCACGGCCAGGCCGACCGGGATGACGACGGCGTGGATCACCAGCACCGGGCCTGCGAATCCGATGAACCGGCGCAGGGTGGCCAGATCATCGACCGCACGCGAGAGCAGCTGGCCCGATTCCCAGGAATCGTGTCTGCCGATGGATAGTGCCTGGAGTTCCCGGAAGATCTTGGCCCGCATGGTGATCTCGAACTGGGTGGCGGGCTTGGCGAGCAACCAGCGCCGCCCCCACACCCCGACCGCCTCGATCACGCCGAGCACCAGCACCAGCAGCACCGGCGCGATGACGCCGCCGAAATCCCCACGCGCGATCGGGCCGTCGACGATCCGCGCGATCACCAGCGGTGTGAGCACCGCGGTGAGCATGGCGACCGCCGACAGCGCGGTGGCGGCGAGCAGCTGGAATCGGTACGGCCGCAGGTACGGCCAGAACCTGAGCAGCGAGGCGCGCCGCCCCTTCGCGCGCGCGGGCAGCGGTGGTCTGTCGGCCTCCGTGTCAGCGGAAGGCGCGTCCAGCGTGACGGACAAATCTCCCCCTTCGGTTCATCGATGTCTCCGGCGATCCGCACCCCGACACCGGCGACGCCCTCGATCATCGCAGTGGGGTATGACAACAAACGGGTCCGTCCAGACTGGCACCGCGATCACGAACAGCCAACCGATTTTCTTCCCGCCCACAGGTCGGTGCCGGACTTACACTCCGGGTGTGCTGATCGTCGCCGGATACCTGAGAGTCACCGATCGGGACCGCTACCTCGAGGCCTGCCGCGAGGTGGTCGAGCAGGCGCGTGAGGCGCCGGGCTGTCTGGATTTCACCCTCGGCGCGGACCTGGTGGAGCCGGACCGCGTCAACGTCTACGAACGCTGGACCAACCGTGCCGCGGTCGAGGTGTTCCGCGGCGAGGGCACTTCCGGCGAGCTCGACGTCCAGATCACCGCCGCCGACGTGCGCGAATTCGACTGCACCGGCGAAGTGCCGCTCTGAGCGCTTCGCGCCCCCGAATACAATGGCCGGTCACACCCAATTTTCGAGCGAAGCGAGACCGAGCCCCAGAGTTCGCGGCCCCAGGCGGCGCAAAAAGATACCGGAGGACGATCGTTGACGGGCGCGCGGATGGTCGGGCTGTTCGCCGGGATCGGCGGGCTCGAACTCGGGCTGGCCGAAAACGGCTGGCAGACCGAGCTGCTGTGCGAGATCGATCCGGGCGCGCAAGGGGTGCTGGCTGCGCGTTTCCCAGATGTCCCGTTGCACGCCGACATCACCCGGCTGCGCGCGATCCCGGCCGGAACGGAGTTGGTCGCGGCCGGTTTTCCCTGCCAGGACCTGTCGCAGGCGGGCCGCACCGCGGGCATCACCGGCGACCGTTCGGGCCTGGTGGACGAGGTTTTCCGGCTGGTGCGGCGCAAACGCGGGCCGCGCTGGCTGTTGATCGAGAATGTGCCGTTCATGCTGCAACTCGGGCGCGGCGCGGCCATGCGTCACATCACCGCGGCGCTGGAGGAACTGGGCTACACCTGGGCTTACCGGGTGGTGGACGCGCGCGCGTTCGGCCTGCCGCAGCGGCGCAACCGGGTGCTCATGCTGGCCTCGCGCACCGAGGATCCGCGCGGTGTGCTCTTCGGTGAGGACGCGGGTCCGCGCACGGTGGGCGATGCCGACAGCGATCCGTGTGGTTTCTATTGGACCGAGGGTGTGCGTGGACTCGGCTGGGCGGTGAACGCTGTCCCGACCCTCAAGGGCGGTTCCGGTCTCGGTATCGCCAGTCCGCCCGCTGTCCGGTTGCCGTCCGGGGAGATCGTGACGCCGGGGATCGTCGACGGGGAGATGTTGCAGGGCTTCGATCCCGACTGGACTGCACCCGCGACGGATGTGCCCGGTATCCGGCAGGGGCACCGCTGGAAGCTGGTCGGCAATGCGGTCAGCGTGCGGATGGCGTCGTGGGTGGGCGCCCGGCTGACGGCGCCGCTCGAGCCGTTGCCCGGTGATCGGCCGTTGCCGCCGGGCAAACCGTGGCCGGTGGCCGCGTGGGGCAGCAATGGCAGCGCGTTCGAGGTGCCGGTCTCCACCTGGCCGGTGCACGAACCGTACGAGGACCTGAAGAACTTCCTCACCGATTCCCGCCTGCTCTCCGCCCGCGCCACCGCCGGTTTCCTGCGCCGAACCGCGATGGGCAGCCTGCGGTTCCCGCCGGGATTCCTGGACGATGTGGAAGCCCACCTGGACCGAATGGGCGGCTGGGCGGCATGAACGCCGGCCGGCAGGTGATCAATCCACGTCGCCCCACCCGGCGTCGGGGCTTCGCCGCGCCGACAGTCGACCGAGATGGCTCGCTGGGCGTGCCGTGACCAGCCGGCGCCCACCCACGGATCCCACGACAAGCGCCCGCATGTCCCGACAACGCCGCGCGGGCACCGAACCCGAGCTGGCGTTACGCCGCGAACTACACCGCCGCGGCCTGCGCTATTTCGTCGACCGCGCACCGATCCGCGGCCAGCGCCGCCGCGCCGACGTGATCTTCCCGCGCCGCCGCGTGGCCGTCTACGTGGACGGCTGTTTCTGGCACAGCTGCCCCGAACACGCCACCTACCCGAAGAACAACGCCGAGTGGTGGGCCGAGAAGCTGGCGGCCAACGTCGCACGCGATCGGGCCACCGACGCGGCGCTCATCGCTGCCGGGTGGCAGGTGATCCGGATCTGGGAGCACGAGGATCCGGTGGCAGCAGCCGACCGGATCCACGCTGCGCTACGGCGCGATTGACCGGCAGCATGCGATCGACCAGCGGCGACTCCGTCCGGCAGCGGCCCTGGTTCAGCACCGAGGGCACGGAACCGGGTACGGCCGCCGTGCCGAGCCCGCGACCCGGCTCAGCTCTGCCCGCTCCCGAACGTCCCCTCCAACCGGCTACGCGACCCGGGATGAATCAACCGCGCCGCACTCACCAGCCCGCTGCGTGACCAGGTGCGGCGGCGGATCAGCAGGCACGGCTCCGATCGGGCGATATCCAGCAGCCGGCATTCCTCGGCGCCGGCCAGCACCGCCTCGACGACGTGTTCGCCGCGTTCCAGCGGGGCCACCTCGCTGAGGTAGGTGTTCGGGGTCTGCGCGGTGAAATCCTGTTCGAGATACTGCGGGGCCTCGACCGGGTTGACGTAGCGGTCCTCCAGTTGGATCGGCACATCGTCTTCGAAGTGCACGATCAGCGAGTGAAAGACCTTGCCGCTCAGGTCGTTACCGAGGAGCGGATGAGCGGTGTCGGCGTCTTCGGCACGGACGAACACGATCTCGGTGCGATGGCGGTGCCCGCGCTCGGAGATCACGTCGGCGATGTTCTTGACCTCGAACAACGGTGAGGCGGCCTTGGTCGGCGCGACGAAGGTGCCCACGCCCATCACCCGGTTGAGCACGCCGTCGGCGGTGAGATCGCGCAGCGCGCGGTTGATCGTCATCCGGGACAGGCCCAGCGCGTTGACCAGCTGGTTCTCCGAGGGGATCTGATCGCCCTCGCGCCACCGGCCGCCCTTGATCTGCGACACGATCAGCTGCTTGACGCGCTCATAGGCGGCAACCTCGGTCCCCAGACCGCCGTAGAGCTCCGCCAGCTCCGTATCGACTACTTCGATCGCCACCACCGACATCCGTTCCCTTGCCTCACGGGTTTTCCCACCGGCCTGCGTGCTCATCGCGCCAGCGCCCGTAGCTGCCTGGTCGCGACCGACAGCGCCGCCAGATCCTGTTCGCCCGATTCCGAGATTGCCCCGAGGATACGTTGCGTGCGGTGCAGCCGGGCCGCGCTGCGCTGCTCCCAGCCGCCGATGACGTCCTCGGCGGGTTCGCCGGGGTCGCCGTCGGCCAGCACGTCCTGGCACAGCGCGCGGATCGTGGCGTACAGCTCGTCGCGCAACGCCACGCGCGCGAGTGCGTTCCATTTCGTGCCGCGTTCCAGCCGCGAGACCGCGACCAGTTGCCCCACCACGCCGAGGCGTTGTCCGAGCAGGTAGTAGACCTCGGCCACTTCGGCGGGCGGGCGGCCGGAAATCTCGGCGATCTCCACGATGTCGAGCAGGGCGAACTGGTCGAGCAGCAACGACACTCGCGCGGCCAGATCCTCCGGTACGCCCCGATCGACCAATGCGGCGGTGCGCTTGCGCAGGTCGGCGGCGTCGCTGCCGGACAACCAGCCCGCCACCTGCGGTGTCAGTTCGGCGATTCGATCACCGAAGCGCCGGATCTCGGCGCCGACGGCCAGCGGTTGCGGACGCTGGGTGAGCATCCAGCGCGAGGCCCGGTCGAGCAGTCGGCGGCTGAGCACGATCAGCTCGTCGGTGAGCTGGGCGCTCAACCCGCTGCCGCGAATGTCGCGCCACAGCGCGGGCAGGTCGAAGACGGCCGCGACCACGGCGAACGCGCGCACGGCGTCGGCATTGCTGGCACCGGATTCCTCGGACAGCCGGTAGGCGTAGGTGATTCCGCCGTTGTCGACGACCGTGTTGGTCAGGGCCGTCGCCACGATCTCGCGGCGCAGCGGGTGCTCGGCGATCGCGTCGGCGTACTGCTCGCGCAGCGGGCGCGGGAAGTAGTGGGCGAGGTCGTCGGCGAAGGCCGGGCTGTCGGGCAGGTCGCCGGCCAGCAGGTCGGCGTGCAATCCGAGTTTGACGTGCGCGAGCAGGGTGGCGAGCTCGGGCGAGCTGAGCCCTTCCCCGGCGCGCTGCCGCGCGGCGATCTCCTTCTTGCTCGGCAGCACGTCCAGGTCGCGGTCCAGGCCGGTGGTGGTCTCGAGGTGGTCGATGAGCCTGCCGTGCACCGCGATCGAGGCCGCGGCCCTGGCTCGGCTGGTGCCCATGAGCTGGTTCTGCGAGGCATTGTCGGCCAGCACCAGCCGCGACACCTCGGAGGCCATCTCGCCGAGCAGCGCGTTGCGTTCGGCGATGGTGAGCCGGCCCGCGCCGACCAGGCCGTCGAGCAGGATCTTGATATTGACCTCGTGGTCGGAGCAGTCGACGCCGGCCGAATTGTCCAGGGCGTCGGTATTGATCCGGCCGCCGGCACGGGCGTATTCGATACGGCCGCGCTGGGTGAAGCCGAGATTGCCGCCCTCACCGACGATCCGGGCGCGGACCTCGGCGCCGTCGACGCGGACGGCGTCGTTGTTCTTGTCGCCGACGTCCAGGTGGGTTTCGGTACTCGCCTTGACGTAGGTGCCGATGCCGCCGTTCCACAGCAGATCGACCGGGGCGCACAGAATCGCGCGCACGAGCTCCGGCGGGGTCAGCGCGGTGACGTCATCGGCCAGGCCCAGCGCGGCTCGCACCTCGGCACTGATCGGCACGGATTTACTCGTGCGCTCCCACACCCCGCCGCCGGCGCTGATCAGCTCGGGCGCGTAATCGGCCCAGGACGAGCGCGGTTTCGCGAACAGCCGGGAGCGCTCGGCGAACGAGGTGGCCGCGTCCGGGTTCGGGTCGAGGAAGATGTGGCGGTGGTCGAAGGCCGCGATCAGGCGGATGTGCCGGGAGGCGAGCATGCCGTTGCCGAAGACGTCGCCGCTCATATCGCCGATGCCGACGGCGGTGAAATCCTGTGCGCGCGGATCCACGCCCAGTTCGCGGAAGTGCCGTTTCACGCTTTCCCACGCGCCGCGGGCGGTGATGCCGAGCGCCTTGTGGTCGTAGCCGACCGATCCGCCGGAGGCGAAGGCGTCGCCGAGCCAGTACCGGTAGCTCGCGGCCACGTCGTTGGCGATATCGGAGAAGGTCGCGGTGCCCTTGTCGGCGGCGACCACGAGGTAGGTGTCGTCGCCGTCGCGGCGTCGCACCCGGGGCGGTGCGATGACGGCGCCGGTGGTGAAGTCGAGGTTGTCGGTGAGGTCGAGCATTCCGCCGATGAACGTGCGGTAGCAGCGAATTCCTTCCGCCCGCATTGCTTCCCGATCCACGGCGGGGTCGCCGGTGGGTGCGGGCGGGCGTTTCACCACGAAGCCGCCCTTGGCGCCCGCGGGCACGATGACGGCATTCTTCACCGCCTGCGCCTTCGCCAGCCCGAGCACCTCGGTGCGGAAATCCTCCTTGCGATCCGACCAGCGCAGCCCGCCGCGCGCGACCATCCCGAACCGCATGTGCACACCCTCCACCCGCGGCGAATACACGTAGATCTCGAAACGCGGACGCGGCGAGGGGAGTTCGGGAATCCGGCGCGGATCTAGCTTGAACGCCAGGCAGGTGCCGTCGCCTGATTCGGCGTGGACATAGTGGTTGGTGCGCAATGTCGCGTCAATGACGCTGAGGTACGCGCGCAGAATGCGGTCGGCGTCCAGGCCGGGGACGGCGGCGATGCCCTGCTCCAGCGTTTCGAGCAGCGATTCGGTATCGGATTCCGGTGCGGCCGGGTCGAATCGGCTCTCGAACAGGCTGACGAGCCCGCGCGTGATGCCGGGATGTTCACCGAGCACATTCGCGATATGCGCTCGGCTGTAAGGGAATTCGCCCTGACGCAGGTAGTTCGCATAGGCACGCAACACGATGACCTGGCGGTGGTCCAGCCCCGCGCGGGGCACCAGTTCATTGAAGCGGTCCGCCTCGGCCCGGCCGTGCCAGATGGCAGCGCAGGTGGCGGTGAAGCGGCGGGCGAAATCGGCGTCGTCGAGGTGCGGCAGGCGTTCCGGGTAGCGCAGCGAGAACCGGTAGATGCGGCAGGCGACGGCGCCGGTATTGACGATGACGTACGGCCGCTCGTCGAGCACCTCGACGCCGAGGCTCTGCAGGATCGGCAGGATCTCGCTCAGCGACGCCGGACGTCCGCCGAGGTAGAGGGTGAGCACCCATTCCTCGCCCGATCCCGCGACCCGGTGCAGCGCAAGCTCGACGGCGTCCGGGCCGAGACGTTCCAGGTAGGCGATGTCGTTCGGAGCGCTACCCGGATCGACATCTTGCTTATAGCCTTCAGGTATAGCCGATACGTAGTGGTCGGCGAGGTGCCGCGCGATCGGGGTGGCCCGGAAGCGCTCATCCCAGTCGCCTCCGGGTCGCTCGTATCGCGCAGCCGCACTCGAATCTCGCACCGGAGCCGTCGACGTTGCCTTCATGTCACTACCTTCCGAACGGAAGTCTCACCGCTTCCGCTGAGGACGCTTGACAGGTGGTTGTATATACAGGACTATACACCTAGCCAGTGATTCGGCACACATTCGTTTTCCTGAGGAGACAACCCCATGACCGACGCTTCCACCCGGCCGCAGTCCGGCCCGCGTCCCGTCCGCGCCGACCGTGGCAGCGAGCTGAGCACCCTCGGCTGGCAGCAAGAAGGCGCGCTGCGGATGCTGATGAACAACCTCGACCCCGAGGTCGCCGAACGCCCCGACGACCTCGTCGTCTACGGCGGTACCGGCCGCGCCGCCCGCAGCTGGGAAGCCTTCGACGCCATCGTGCGCACCCTGAAGACGCTGAAATCCGACGAAACGCTGCTGGTGCAGTCCGGTAAGCCGGTCGGCGTGTTCCGCACCAACGAGTGGGCGCCGCGCGTGCTGCTGGCCAACTCCAACCTCGTCGGCGACTGGGCCAACTGGGAAGAATTCCGCAAGCTCGAACAGCTCGGACTGATCATGTACGGCCAGATGACCGCGGGCTCCTGGATCTACATCGGCAGCCAGGGCATCCTGCAGGGCACCTACGAAACCTTCGGCGCCGTCGCCCGCAAACGCTTCGGCGGCACCCTCGCGGGCACCATCACCCTCACCGCCGGCATGGGCGGTATGGGCGGTGCGCAGCCGCTGGCCGTCACCATGAACGAAGGCGTCGCGATCTGCGTCGACTGCGATCCCGCCCGCATCGACCGCCGCATCGCCCACGGCTACCTCGACACCAAGGTCGACACCGTGCAGGACGCGCTCGACCTCGCCATCAAGATGCGCGACGAACGCAAGCCGCTGTCCATCGGCCTGGTCGGCAATGCCGCCGAGGTGTTCCCCCAGCTGCTCGAGATGGACGCGCCCATCGACATCGTCACCGACCAGACCTCGGCCCACGACCCGCTGTCCTACCTGCCGATCGGCGTCGCGCTGGAAGACTGGCACAAGCTCGCCGACAAGGACCCCGGCTGGTTCACCACCGAAGCGCAGGCCTCGATGGCCAAGCACGTCGAAGCCATGGTCGGGTTCATGGACAAGGGCGCCGAGGTGTTCGACTACGGCAACTCCATCCGCGACGAAGCCCGCAAGGGCGGCTACGCGCGCGCCTTCGAGTTCCCCGGATTCGTCCCCGCCTACATCCGCCCCCTGTTCGAAGAGGGTCTCGGCCCGTTCCGCTGGGCCGCGCTCTCCGGCGACCCCAAGGACATCGCCGCCACCGATCGCGCGATCCTCGAACTGTTCCCGGAGAACGAGCACCTCAAGCGCTGGATCACCATGGCGGGCGAGAAGGTGAAGTTCGAAGGCCTGCCCGCCCGCATCTGCTGGCTCGGCTACGGCGAACGTCACCGCGCCGGCCTGAAGTTCAACGAAATGGTGGCCTCCGGCGAACTCTCGGCCCCCGTAGCCATCGGCCGCGACCACCTCGACTCCGGCTCGGTCGCCTCGCCCTACCGTGAAACCGAAGCCATGGCAGACGGTTCCGACGCCATCGCCGACTGGCCTCTCCTGAACGCCCTGCTCAACACGGCGTCCGGGGCGTCGTGGGTGTCCATCCACCACGGCGGTGGCGTCGGGATGGGGCGCTCCATCCACGCCGGCCAGGTGTGCATCGCCGACGGCACCGAGCTCGCGGCGCAGAAGCTGGCGCGGGTGCTGACCAACGATCCCGGCATGGGTGTGATCCGGCATGTGGATGCCGGGTACGAGCACGCCGCGGAGGTTGCTCGGGAGCGTGGGGTTCGGATTCCCATGCAGGAGGGGTGATCTCGCCCGCCAACGCGCGCACGTCATAACGATGCCCTCGGAGCCGCATGAGGGGCAGCTCCGGGGTCATCGCGCCCGCGGGACTCGGCCGAGAGCTACATGAGCGTGGGCTCTTCTCGACGTTTGCCACAGCCATGTAGCACTCGTGCCACGCCAACTAGGCGTGACGCCTGGCGACAGGACTCGGTCAATCGCGCTGGGCTCCATCGGGCCAGACGATGTCGACGGGAACGCCCGCTGTACGCGCGAGTTCGACGACGGTTCCGGTGCCGCCGCGTTCGCTGACCTGCCCATCCCACACCGCGATCAACCGCTCGGCGCCGAGCAGCAGTTGGGCATTGGCGGCTTCGTAGGCCTCGCGGCCTGCGTCATCGAAGTCCATGACGTGGACGGATGCGGCGGAGGCCAGGAGCCGGTCGAACAGCTCGGCATGGTCGGGCTTCACCTTCCGCTCCCGATAGTTGCGCGAGGGCAGCACCACTTCGAGCTGCCCGCCGCAGTCCAGCACCGCCTGCGCGAACACCGAGTCCGCACCCCGGGCGATGCAGCTGACGCCGACCAGGTTCTCGTGTCCGGACAACTCCTGCACGATCCGGTCGTAGACCAGCTTCGCCGTGTCCGGGGTGATGTTCATATGGCCGGTGACAGCGACGCGCAACAGCGTTCCTTCCCTATGTGGCGACCAGCGGACGTAGCCTATCCCTGAGTTCGGCAACGGCAGCGACGTCCTTGGCTCTCTGGGTGCGGGCGAGGACCTTCGCGGCCTTGACCCGGACTCGGTCCGATCGTGTTCGTTCGACTATTGCCAGCGCATCATGGCCGATGCGGCATCCCTCTTCAAGCTCGCCTTGGATCAGGCGGGCCTCGGCTAGGCCGAGCTGGTCGAGCGCCGCGCTGCGCAGGCGGTCGGGGCGGCGGAGTTCGACGGCGACGGAGATCTGATCGGCTGCCTCGGACGCGAACGCCGGCGCTCGGCGCGCGAGCTCGCGCAGGCGACCGCCCAGCGTGCCGAAAAGTTCGGCTTTGTCGAAACCCCGCGAAGCCCATTTCTTCACCGTCGCGACGGCACGCCCGCCTTCTCAGCGAATCGCCTCTGCGAGACATCCAGGGCGAGCCGCAAAGCGGTGGACTCTGCACCGGTCCAGGTCTCCTGCATACCCAATCTCCTACCCCCTCGAGGAAGACCCGTTGCATGCCGATATACCGCAGTAGCCCACGGTATCCCGCAGGTGACTACCCGCGATAGGCCCAGAACGCGACTGTTGACTCAGCCCCCGGCGCCGGGTGCGTGCCTCTCATTCCCCGGCGCCGGGCGGTCCCCAACAACCAACTACCGCAGGGGGTTCGGTGTCTGATTACATTGCCGCGTTCGCCGTGGCCGGTTCTATCGCCGTGTTGCTTCTGGGCCTCATCTACGTGCTGCCCTACACCTTCGGAGAGGACGAGCCGCCGATTACCGCGCGGGCGCCGAGGATGTCGGCGCAGACTGCGCATGCTCTCATGCAGACGCACCGGCGGTGCAGTATCGAAGACTGCCCGCATAAGCGGGACGCCTATCGGACTCTTGTTGCGGTCGGGGCGATTACGCCGGATCTGCGGGCCGAGCGGTACACGCGGTGACCGATCCTGGCGAGGAGCGGTGCGGCTGGGTGCAGTGGGATGACGGGACCTGGTCGGAGTTGGATGGGTATGGGATGCCGAGTGAACCGCGGACTCTCGAGGAGATGGTGAAGGAGCTGCGGCGGTCGGAGGATGAGTGATGCGCCGCTGCCCCTGCCGCAAACGACAGGGGCAGCGGAGGTTCCGCGAGCAGGCGAGCTCAGTCCAGCGGCCCGATCACCGCTTCCGCGCCGGCGACCAGCGCACCGGAAGCCGCGAGCTCCACGGCTTTTTCGATCTCGGGCGAGAGATGCCGGTCGGCTCCGGGACCCTCGATGTGCTCGCGCAACACCGCGCGGACGGCGGCGGTGGCCGGGGACGGTTCGAGCGGGGCGCGCAGGTCCAGCGCGCGGGCGGCGGTGAGGGCTTCGATGGCCAACACCCGCGTCAGGCCGTCGAGCGCTCGGCGCAACTTCCGGGCCGCGGACCAGCCCATGGACACGTGGTCTTCCTGCATGGCCGAGGACGGGATCGAGTCGACGCTGGCGGGGGCGGCCAGGCGCTTGAGCTCGGAGACGATGGCCGCCTGGGTGTACTGGGCGATCATGTGGCCGCTGTCGACGCCGGGATCATCGGCGAGAAACGGCGGGAGCCCGTGGTTGCGGGCCTTGTCGAGGAAGCGGTCGGTGCGGCGTTCGCTGATGCTGGCGACGTCGGCGACGACGATGGCGAGGAAGTCGAGGACGTAGGCGACGGGGGCGCCGTGGAAGTTGCCGTTGGATTCGACGCGGCCGTCGAGGGTGACGACGGGGTTGTCGACGGCGCTGGCCAGCTCACACGCCGCCACGCGTTCGGCGTGGGCGAGGGTGTCGCGGGCGCCGCCGGCGACCTGGGGGGCGCAGCGCAGGGAGTAGGCGTCCTGGACGACGGTGCAGTCGGGGGTGGCGTGGCTGGCGACGATCGCCGAATCCTTCAGCAGCCGAGTCATATTCGCGGCCGCGATGGCCTGGCCGGGCTGCGGGCGAAGGGCTTGCAGGTCGGCGGCGAAGACCTTGTCGGTGCCGAGCAGGCCCTCCACGCTCATCGCGGCCGTCACGTCGGCGAGCTGGAGCAGCTTGCGCAGGTCGTGGCAGGCCAGCACCAGCATGCCGAGCATGCCGTCGGTGCCGTTGATCAGGGCAAGGCCCTCTTTCTCCTCTAGCTCCACCGGCTCGATACCGGCGGCGGCCAGCGCCTGCGCGGCGGGCATGAGCTCACCGGCGGCGTCGCGCACGGTGCCTTCGCCGATCACCGCGAGCGCCACATGCGCCAGCGGCGCGAGATCGCCGGAGCAGCCGAGGCTGCCGTATTCGTGCACGACGGGCGTGATGCCCGCCGACAGCAGCGCGGCATAGACCTGCGCCACCTGCGGCCGGACGCCGGTGCGGCCGGTGGCCAGCGTGGACAGCCGCAGCAGCATCAGCGCGCGCACCACCTCACGCTCCACCTCGGGACCCGAACCGGCGGCATGCGAGCGCACCAGGCTGCGCTGCAACTGCTTGCGCAGCTCGAGCGGGATATGCCGGACCGCGAGCGCGCCGAACCCGGTGGACACGCCGTAGACGGGCTTCGGGTCGGCGGCCAGTGCCTCGATCCGCTTGCGGCTTTCCGCGAGCGCCGACAGCGCGTCCTCCGACAGCTGGACCGGGGCGTCGTACCTGGCCACCCGCACCACGTCCTCGGGTGCCACCGGACCGGTCCCGACGATCACCGGATCGGCGTTGCCCGCCACTGCTCGCTCCGCGCGCGGCAAGGTCTCCATACTCACGATTGTTCTCCGTTTCGAAATAGGTAGAAGAAATCAGGCGGACTCGGTGACCGGGGCGACGACCGGAACCACATCCGGCTCGGCCGGCGCCGGACGCACCCAGCGGCGATAGGCGAGGAACAGCAGCGCCAGCCACACCACGCCGACCACCAAGGCGACGCGGCTGTCGTCGTCGAAGGCGATCACGCCGATCACGAACACCAGGAACCCGATGGTGATGAGCTGCCCGTACGGCCAGAACGGCACCGGGAACTTCAAGGCCGCGGCCTCCTCGGCGCTCATCCGGCGCCGCGAGCGGTAGTGCGAGAGCAGGATCATCAGCCAGACGAAGATGGTCGCGAAGGTGGCGATCGAGGCGATCACCAGGAACACCTTGTCCGGGATCAGGTAGTTGAGCAGCACGCCGACCAGCAGCGTGATCGTCATGATGACCACCGTCATCCAGGGCACGCCGTTGCGGGAGACCTGCTTCATCACCGCGGGCGCCTGGCCGCGCTGGGCCATCCCGAACATCATCCGGCCGGCACCGAAGATATCGCTGTTGATGGCCGACAGCGCCGCGGTGATCACCACGATGTTGAGCACCGTGGCCGCCGGGCCGATGCCGAGGCCGGAGAAGATCTGCACGAACGGGCTGCCCTCGGAGCCGATGCTCTGCCACGGGTTGATCGCCATGATGACGGCCAGCGTCAGCACGTAGAACAGCATGATCCGGACCGGGACGGTATTGATCGCGCGCGGAATCGTGCGCTCCGGATTCTCGGCTTCACCTGCGGTGATGCCGATGATCTCGGTGCCGCCGAAGGCGAACATCACGATCGCGAAGCAGGCGACGAATCCGCCGAACCCTTCGGGGAAGAACCCGCCGTCCTCCCACAGGTGGCTCACGCCGGTGCTGGTGTCGTGCACGCCGAATCCGAAGATCAGGATGGCGATGCCGCCGGCGATCATGGCCAGGATCGCGACGATCTTGACCAGGCTGAACCAGAACTCGACCTCGCCGAACACCTTCACGTGCAGCAGGTTGATCGCGCCGATGAAGAAGATGATCGCCAGCACCCAGATCCAGCGCGGCACGTCGGGGAACCAGAAGCCCATGTACACGCCGAACGCGGTGACGTCGGCGAGGCAGACGATGATCATCTCGAAGGTGTAGGTCCAGCCGGTCATGAACCCGGCCAGCGGCCCGAGGTGTTTGCTGGCGTATTCGCCGAACGACCCCGACACCGGGTTGCTCACCGCCATCTCCCCCAGCGCCCGCAGCACGATGTAGATCGCGGCGCCGCCGATCAGGTAGGCCAGCAGCACCGAGGGCCCGGCGCGTTTGATGGCCTCGGCCGACCCGTAGAACAGGCCGGTCCCGATCGCCGATCCGAGTGCGATGAATCGGATGTGGCGGGCGGTGAGGCCGCGCGTCAGCGCTTGGGCGGTTGTGTTCACACCAAACTCCCGGTTTCGAAAAGGGGCAGCGGTCGAGCAATGCGGTTCGAGCATCGATGTGCGTGGGGTCACATCGGCCTACATGTATAAGCCTGTCTATACAGGAATGTCAACGCCCCCCAGCCTCGCCACTCTTGCCGTTCGATGCGCTCGGGACAAATCCCGCGATCCAGGTCACACCGAAACGAGCGCCCGAAGGCGGCCCTTGACAGCCTGTCTATACAGGCATATACATATCCGGTGTGGCGTGATCCAACACACAACATGGGACCGTTGTGAGGCGCCGCAAGCCGAGTCGCACCGCAGTGATTTCGCCGCAGAAAGTCAGGCACCGCCATGAAGAACGACGGCACCCAAGAGGACCTGCTCACCCTGGAACGTCGCACGATCGACGTCGTCCCCGACAACGAGCGCCACGGCACCCCGCGCAGCCAGTTCACGCTGTGGTTCGGGGCGAATATGCAGATCACGGCCATCGTCGACGGCGCGCTGGCCGTCGTCTTCGGCGCCGACGCGATCTGGGCCATCGTCGGACTGCTCATCGGCAACGTCTTCGGCGGTGCGGTGATGGCGCTGCATTCGGCGCAGGGGCCGCGGATGGGGCTGCCGCAGATGATCTCGAGCCGCGCGCAGTTCGGCGTCAAGGGCGCGGTGGTGCCGTTGGTGCTGGTGATCCTGATGTACCTGGGCTTCGCCGCGACCGGCACCGTGCTCGCGGGGCAGGCCGTGAACAAGATGCTCGGCATCGACAACCCTACGATCGGCATCCTGATCTTCGGCGGGCTCACCGCCTTCGTCGCGATCACCGGCTATCGGCTGATCCACATGGTCGGGCGGGTCGCCACCGTCATCGGCATCATCGGGTTCAGCTACCTGGCGGTCCGGCTGTTCACCGAATACAACGTCGGCGATTACCTCGGCATCGTCGGATTCGACGCGGTGACCTTCCTGCTCGCGATCTCCCTCGGCGCCGGCTGGCAGCTCACCTTCGGCCCCTACGTCGCCGACTACTCCCGCTACCTGCCACGCAGCACCAGCGAACGCACCACCTTCTGGTCCACCTTCGCAGGCAGCGTCATCGGTTCGCAGTGGTCGATGACCTTCGGCGCGCTGGTCGCGGCCGTCGCGGGTGAGGCCTTCCTCGGCAATCAGGTCGGGTTCCTTGGTGAGCTGGCCGGACCGGCCGCCCTCGCGTTCCTGATCTACCTGGTGATCGTGGTCGGCAAGCTGACGGTCAACGTGCTCAACGCCTACGGCGGGTTCATGTCGATCCTCACCACCGTCACCGCGTTCAACGGCCGCTCACACATCTCCACCACCGCGCGCACCCTCTACATCCTCGGGTTCGTCGGGGTGTCGATGCTGATCGCGATCGCCGCGAGCGCGGACTTCCTGGAGAACTTCAAGAACTTCGTGCTCGTGCTGCTGATGGTGTTCACCCCGTGGAGCGCGATCAACCTGATCGACTACTACCTGATCTCCAAGGAACGCATCGATCTGCCCGCGCTGTACGACCCGAAGGGCCGCTACGGATCGTGGAATGTGCCCGCGCTGGTCTGCTACGCGCTGGGTGTCGTCGCCCAGATCCCGTTCCTGGCGCAGAAGATGTACACCGGGCCCGTCACCGAGGTGCTCGGCGGCGCCGATATCTCGTGGATCGTCGGCATCGTGTTCACCGGCGCCATCTACTACCCGGTCGCCACACGCACCAACAACCCGCCCGCGCAGATGATCTACCCCTCGCATACCGAGATGGTCGACACCCGGATCTAGGAGTCATCCATGGCAACCACGGCACTGACCGGCATCGGACTACTCGTCACCAATGATCCCGCTCTCGGCGACGGACCGCTGGGGCTGCGGCGGGACGCGGCGGTCGTCTTCGACGACGGCGTGGTGGCGTGGGTCGGTGATTCCGCCGACGCCCCCGCCGCCGACACCGGACACGATCTGGACGGACGCGCCGTACTCCCCGGCTTCGTCGAATCGCATTCGCACCTGGTGTTCGCCGGCGACCGGGCCGAGGAGTTCGCGGCCCGGATGTCGGGGCAGAAGTACGCGGCCGGCGGAATCCGCACCACCATCGAAGCCACCCGCGCCGCCACCGACGAGCAGCTCGCGGCGAACGTGCGGCGGTTGATGGAGGAATCGCTGCGCGCCGGCAGCACCACCGTCGAGTGCAAATCCGGGTACGGCCAGTCGGTGGCCGATGAGCTGCGCAGCGTGCAGGTCGCAGGCCGCTACACCGACGAGGTGACGCTGCTGGCCGCGCATGTGGCGCCGCCGGAGTATGCCGGGCGCATCGACGAGTACGTCGCGATGGCGGTCGGCGAGATGATCCCGAAGTGCGCGCCGCACGCGAAGTGGATCGACGTGTTCTGCGAGCAGGGCGCGTTCGACCGCGATCAAGCGCATGCCGTGCTGACCGCGGGCATCGCGCACGGGTTGATCCCGCGCGTGCACGGCAATCAGCTGCGGCAGGGGCCCGGCGTGCAACTCGCGGTGGAGTTGGGCGCGGCCTCGGTCGACCACGTGACGCATGTGAACGCCGCCGATATCGACGCCCTCGCGCACAGCGACACCGTGGCCACCCTGCTACCCGGTGCCGATTTCTGCACGCGCAGCAGCTATCCCGACGCGCGGGCGTTGATCGACGCCGGAGTGACGGTGGCGCTGGGCGCGGACTGCAATCCGGGCACCAGCTACACGACCAGCCTGCCGTTCTGCATCGCCATCGCGGTGCGCGATATGCACATGACGCCCGACGAGGCGGTGTGGGCGGCCACCGCGGGCGGTGCTCGCGCGCTGCGACGCACCGACGTCGGCACGCTCACCCCCGGCGCCCGCGCCGACGCGCTCGCCCTCGACGCACCCACCCATCTGCACCTGGCCTACCGGCCCGGTGTGCCGCTGATCAGCCGAGTGTGGCGCGACGGCACACTCGCCTACTCGAACTGAGGAGCCGACGATGCAACCTCGCTGGACCGGCCGCACCGACGGCACCACACCCGAGCATCTGCGCTGGCATCAGGTGGTCGAACCGTATGGCGCGGGGGTCGACCCCGGCGCGTGCGTGTTCGTCGGATTCGCCAGTGATGAAGGAGTGCGCCGCAACAAAGGGCGCGTGGGGGCGGCGGCCGGGCCCGACGCGCTGCGGCAGGCGTTGGCGCCGATGGCGTTGGCGCGACCGCATCGGGCCTACGACGCGGGCACCGTCACCGTGCGCGACGACCGGCTCGAGGAAGGCCAGCGCGCGCTCGGCGCCACCGTCACCAGCGTGCTCGACGCCGGCCATTTCCCAGTGGTGCTCGGCGGCGGGCATGAGATCGCCTACGGCACCTACCTCGGCGTCGCCGGATCCAGGCGCGCCATGGGCGCCCGGATCGGAATCCTCAACCTCGACGCGCATTTCGATCTGCGGGCCGACCCCGTCCCCAGTTCCGGCACCCCGTTCCGGCAGATCCTGGAAGCCGACGGTGCGGTGCGCTACGCCGTGCTCGGCATCAGCCAGCCGAGCAATACCGCCGCGCTGTTCGACACCGCGGCGAAATACGACGTGCGGTTTCTGCTCGACGACGACTGCGAACGAGAGACAGCACTCGCCTTCGTCGACGACTTCGTGGGCGGTATCGACCTGCTCTACCTGACCATCGACCTCGATGTGCTACCCGCGTCGGTCGCACCGGGCGTCAGCGCACCGGCCGCGTTCGGCATTCCGCTCGCGACGATCCAGGCGGTCTGCGATCGGGTGACCGCCAGCGGCAAACTCGCCGTCGTGGATGTGGCGGAGCTGAATCCGGGGTTGGATATCGACAACCGGACCGCGCGGACGGCGGCGCGATTGATCCACCGGATCGTCACCGGGCACGTGCCGTACGACCCGAATCCGAGCTGAACGCGCGGGCGGCCGCCCGTGCCAGGCGGCTGCGCCCGCAGCCGAGCCCGCCGCCCACCCGATCGTCGCCCACTAATCTCGATTCCGTGACCAGCGAATCTCACGAAGCGGCCCTGGCGCTGCTCGATACCGTCACCGATTCGACCCGGCGTCTGCTCACGACGATCGACGCCCTCGACGACGCGGCCCTGAAGGAGCCGTCGCTGCTGCCCGGCTGGACCCGCGGCCACGTGCTGGCCCATCTGTGCCGCAATGCCGACAGTCTGGTCAATTTGTTCCTGTGGGCCCGCACCGGCATCGAAACCCCGCAGTACGCCAGCACTTTCATTCGCGACCACGATATCGAGGAAGGTGCTCCGCGCCCGCTGGCCGAGCAGCGCACCGATTTCGTGGAGTCGGCCGCCCGGCTCGAAGGTATGGCCAGGATCCTCACGCCCGAGCAGTGGCAGGCCGAGGTCCGCACCCGCCAGGGCAGGCCCATCCCGGCCACGGAGGTGGTGTGGATGCGCTGGCAGGAGGTCGAGGTCCATCACGTGGACCTGGCCGCCGGTTACAGCCACACCGATTGGCCCGCCGAGTTCGTCGACCGGCTGCTGCCCGAGGCGGCGACCGGGCTGAGCAAGTCGGCTGCGGAGCCGTTCGAGATCGTCACGCCGGGGTTCACCACCATCGGCGCGGGAGCCCCCACGACGACTGTCACCGGGCCCGCCGCCGACGTCCTCGTCTGGCTGCTGGGCCGCGGCACCCCCGCATCCCTGCCGCAGCCGCTCCCTCCGGTGCCGGACTGGAAGTAGTAGGGCGAGCCGGTGCCCGGCGAACATCTGCGTCCGGGCACCGCTCGCGGATCGGTCGTCAGGCGGCCTTGCCGGACCAGCCGTGGTGGATCAGGCGGCTGTGCGGGGCGACGGTCGCCACGGGGGCACCGGTGCAGTTGTCGGAGCCGAAGAGCAGGAACGGGCGGTCGCTGCGATTCTCGACCTCGATCTCCCGCGGGAATCCGCTGGCCCAGCACTGGTCGAGGTTGCTCAGCTCCATCGTGCCGTCGATCATCACCACTTGCCTACCGTCGCCGCCGCCCCCGAACGAACCGGTCGGGAAAGCCGAGGCGGACGGCGCCACCACGGACACCGCAGCCACGGTGAGAGCACCTATGCACGAGAGCATTCCAAGTTTCACGAAGGGAGCCTACGGGCGAGGCAGCGGTGTTCCCCAGCAGTGGTGAGCCCAAGGGCAGGCACCGAGTGTTCGAGCTGGGAATCTCGAGGGGAACCTCGCTGCGGCAGGCGCCGCGGATGCCGTCCGGTCGGGTGCCGATCGAACGGCGAATATAGTCCGAAAATAGGCCCCGGTACGAGACGAAGGCCCCTCCCGAACCGGGAGGGGCCTTCTGACGTGCGCCCGAAGGGATTCGAACCCCTAACCTTCTGATCCGTAGTCAGATGCTCTATCCGTTGAGCTACGGGCGCATGCGGTGTTCAGTTGTTCACCCGGTTTCCCGGGCTTGGCGGAGGCGAGAGGATTTGAACCTCCGGTCCCCGTGAAGGGACAACTCATTAGCAGTGAGTCCCATTCGGCCGCTCTGGCACGCCTCCTGGAGCCTTCTCTTCGAGGGCACCGGTCCTTTCGAACCGCCGAGCAGCAAGGTTACAGTAGCCGATCCACAGAGTGCAAAACGGCTGGTAGTTAGCGTAAATTGCTGTCGAACCAGTCGAAGATCCTGGTTTGCGCGTCGATGAGATCGTCGCGCTCCTCCTCGTCGTCGCCGGGTTTGTCGGCGCGGTGCAGCAGACCCGGATAACTGATCACCAGACTGGCCACCTCGGCGCGGGCGGCGGCGTCGCGCAACCGGTCGACCTCCTCCGGCGGAGTGTTCGGATCGGTCTCGCCGAACAGGCCGAGCCACGGTGCCTGCAATCGCGGGGCCGCGTCGACGAGCGCCTCGGCCTTATCGGTGAGCGGGCTCACGATGCCGGGGGCCGCGACGCTGACGGCGGCGCCGATGGGGCGGTTGGTGGCGACGAGGAAGGCGGCGGTGCCCGCGGTGTCGAAGCCGAGCGCGCCGATGCAGTCCGGGAACACCCCGCGCCGGGTGAGCCAGTCGAAGCAGGCGTCGAAATCCTCGAACAGTTCGTCGCCGAACACCCCGGTGGTCGGGGTGTCGGTGGCGCGGTGGAACAGGTTGGGCGCGACGACCGTCCAGCCCTCGGTGGCCAACGCCTGCATGAGCTCCAGCAACGGCCCGGTGAACTCACTGGACTCGTGCAGCAACACGATGCCGCCACGGGCATTGCCCTCGGGTTCGACCACGGTGATGGGCACCTGCTGGTGCGCGGCCGGGCGCCGGTCCGGCTCGAGCTCACCCTCGGTTGCCATGTCGTCCCCGACGCGCAGCGGCGCTAGATCGTCATAAGTGCCCGACATGAATCCAGCGTAGGACCGATTTCTGATCTTGGGGAGAAATTGCACGTGAGAGGCCCTCGCGCACGGAAATTCCGGCGCCGGGCATATGGTTGGGGGGTGACCGCGCAGATTCGGCCGGACCTCGATTCCATTCCGGCGTACGTCCCCGGCCGCAACCATCCCGGTGCGGTCAAACTGGCCAGCAACGAGACCACCTTCGGTCCGCTGCCCGCCGCCCTCAAGGCCATCACCGAGGCGGCCGAGCTGTCGAGCCGCTACCCGGACAATCAGGTCACCGAGCTGCGGGCGGCGCTCGCGGAGTTCCTCGGCGTCTCCCCGGCGAACGTCGCGGTGGGCTGCGGCAGCGTCGCGCTGTGCCAGGAGCTGGTGCAGATCACCTGCTCCTCCCCCGACGACGAGGTGCTGTTCGCGTGGCGCTCGTTCGAGGCGTACCCGATCGTCACCCAGGTGGGCAATGCCAAGGCCGTGCCGGTGCCGCTGGACCCGGAGCTGGTGCACGATCTGGATGCGATCGCCGCGGCGGTCACCGAACGCACCAAGATGATCTTCATCTGCAATCCGAACAACCCGACCGGCACCGCGGTCGGCCGCGCGGCGCTGACCCGCTTCCTCGACACCGTGCCGGACAACGTGCTCGTGGTGCTGGACGAGGCCTACTACGAGTACATGCGGCTCACCCCGCAGGACCGCCCCGACGGCGTCGAGCTCGGCCGTACCCGGCCCAATGTCGTTGTGCTACGCACCTTCTCGAAGGCCTACGGTTTGGCCGGGCTGCGCGCGGGCTATGCGGTGGGCGCCCCGGAGGTGATCACCGCGCTGCTGAAGGTGCACATCCCGTTCAGCGTCAACCGGGTGGCGCAGGCCGCCGCGATCGCTTCGCTGGAGGCACGCCATGAGCTGCTCGATCGCACCGAACCGCTGATCGCCGAGCGTGACCGGGTGCGCGATGCCTTGCTGGCCGCGGGCTACCGGGTGCCGCCGAGTGAGGCGAACTTCGTGTGGCTGGCGCTGGGCGAGCACAGTGTCCCGTTCGCCGAGGCGAGCGCCGAGGCGGGGGTGCTGGTTCGGCCGTTCGCCGGCGACGGGGTGCGCGTCACCGCCGGCGATCCGCACGAGAACGATCTGTTCCTGAGCTTCGCCACCGATCCGGCGGTCGCCGCCCGGTTCACCGGCTGAACCTCGGCTATCGCCTCTGCCGAGCGTCGGGCGGCGGCCGAGCCCCGGAACGTCAGGGCCGTGCCGCTCGATCCTGCGGCCACGCCGACCAGCCCGCTGATCAGGCGGTGCCGAGCTCGCGGGTCCTCACTCCACGCCGACGCGCCCGCTGTTCAGACGGCGCCGAACCCGCGGATCCTCACTCCACGCCGAGCCCGCGCGCGATGGTCGGCCAGGAGCTGACCAGCTCGTCGGCCCAGTACGGCCAGGAATGGGTGCCCGTAGGCCGCAGGTTCGCGGTATGCGCGATGCCGAGAGCATTGAGCCGGTCGATAAGCCGGCGGGTACAGGTGTTGGTGCCCGCCTCCAGCGGGCTGCCGAAGCCGATGGCGGTGAGAAGTTCCGGGTTACTCGGGACCTCGTACTTGCCGGGCACGCCGCTACCCGAGGACAGGTAGATCGCCTTGCCGCGCAACGCTTCCGCGTTCCGGGTGACGTCGTGCGCCAGCCAGGCAGGGTCTTCGGGCTCGCCGAACATATTGTCCGGATCGCCCTTGTAGGTGGCGATCACGGCGCGAACCTGCGCCTGCCCGAGATCGGATCCGCTGGTGTAGCAGCCGCTGTGCGCGGCGACGGCGGCGTAGAGCCGCGGTTCGCGCACCGCGAGCATCATCGCCCCCTCGGCGCCCATCGACACACCCATCAGGGCATTGCGGCCGTTGCCGTTGAATCGGGCGTCGATCAGCGGGGGCAGTTCCTTGGTCAGGAACGTCTCCCACATGTTCGTGCCGAGCACCGGATCGGGCCGCTGCCAGTCGGTGTAGTAGCTGGCGGGCCCGCCGACGGTGAGCACCACGTTGACGTTCTTGTCCTCGTAGAACGGCACCGCGCCACCGCGTTCGATCCAGTTGTTGCTGTCCTCGACGGCGCTGCGGCCGTCGAGCATGTAGACGGTGGGCCGGGGCGCGCTGCGATCGCGCGGCAACAGCACCTGCACTTCGACGGTCCGGCTCATCGCGGGCGAATCGACGTAGACCCGCAGCCTGCGGTCGGTGATCTCGCTGACGCCGCTGATCCTCGGGCGCGCCGGCATCGGCCTGGTCTGCTCGGCCATGCCCGGTCCGTCGGAGGATCCGGTGCCCTGTTCCTCAGCGGGCGCGGCCGTCGAATGGGGGGCGCCGATCGCCGCCGCACCGATCAAGAGTGCGGCGCTCACCAGCGCGCCGGACAGCCGGCGCCGCGGTCCACGCCGTGACAGCATGTGGCCATAGTGCCAGAAGCGCCCGCCCGGTCGCCGCGCCGAAAAGCGCGCCGGGCGCGGATTCACCCGGCGACCAGCACGGATGACCGGGATCAGGGTTCGTAGACGCCGTAGGCGCGATTGGCGATGCACATCGGCACCACGTGCTGCTCGCGCCGCCATTCGAATCGCGCGGCGGCCTCGACGGTTTCGCGTTCCACCAGGCAGACGGTGGTGGTGCCGGGCAGGGTGATGTTCGCCAGCGGCGAGACGGCCAGCGGGATCCCGATGTAGACCTTGTTGTTCATGCACACCGGCACCACCGGCACGCCACGAATACCGCTGTGGCGGTCGGCGATGCCCTGCGCGTGCGGCACGCCCGAACAGTCCAGCGGGTTGGCGTCGCTCGCCTGCGCGGGGGCAGCGGCGAGGGTGAGACCGGCCGCGGTACCCACGGCCAGCAAGCTCAGGGATCTAGCGATGGTGGTCCACGTCATAGCCGCATTGAAACACTCGCAGTGCACGACACACTCGATAATCGCGGCGTGTCCGCACGCTGGGACGCGATCGGTATCGGGCGGCGCCGCCCGCCGAGGCCGGGAAGAACCGGCCGTCGGCGCGGGCTGGTGGCGGAGACGGAGGGATTTGAACCCCCGGTCGCTCTCACGACGCTCGCTTTCAAGGCGAGTGCATTCGGCCGCTCTGCCACGTCTCCAGGTCCACGATCGTAACCGATCGGGCGGGCAAGTCAGTGGCCGTCCGAGAGGGCCTCGAGGTCGATGCGGCCGAAGACATCGGCGATGACGTCGAGCTGCTCCGGGGTGAGCAGGTCGATGAATCCCTTGCGCACGGCCTCGACATGACCGGGCGCGGCCTCCGACAGCCTGCGCATTCCGGTGTCGGTGAGCTCGGCCAGCACGCCGCGCCCGTCTTCGACACAGGTGTTGCGGCGCACCAGGCCCTGGGCCTCCATCCGGCGGATCTGGTGGGTGAGGCGGCTGCGTGAGGACAGCACGCCGTCGGCCAGTTCGCTCATCCGCAGCGCACGGCCCGGCGCCTCGGAAAGCAGTACCAGGATGCGGTATTCGGCAAGGCTCAGATCGTTGTCGCGTTGCAGCTGCCGGTTCAACGCGGTCATCAAGCGGAGGTGGCCGTCCATGAAGGCCCGCCACGCGTTCTGCTGAGCCGGGGTCAGCCACTCCGGCTCAGCGGAAACGCGACCGCTTGGTTTGGTAGGCACGTCGGTATTCTATGCCGCCCCACCAGCGAAGTTACCGGCCGGTTACCCTTGTCGCGCTCAGCGCGGGGTCACCAGCAGGTCGCGCGAGAGATCACCGACCTTCCCGTGACCGGACAGGCCCATCGCCGAATCGAAGTCGGCCAGCAGCAGACGCAGCGCGTGCCGGACGCCGTCGTGGCCGGCGATGCCGAGGCCGTAGGCCCACGGTCGGCCGTAGAACACCGCCTTGGCTCCCAGCGCCAGCGCGATGAGCATGTCCGAGCCGGTGCGGATTCCGGAATCGAAGAGCACATCGGCCCGATCGCCGACACCGGCGACGACGGCGGGCAGCGCGTCCAGCGCCGCGATGGAACCGTCGACCTGACGGCCACCGTGATTGCTCACCACCACCGCGTCGGCGCCGGCGTCGACCACCTGCCTGGCGTCGTCGGGGTGCAGGATGCCCTTGACCGCGATCGGCAGATCGGTCCATTCGCGCAGGTGCGCGATATCGGCCGGGCGCAGAGTGTGGTTGCCGAAGAGCCCGGCCCAGGTGAGGATCGCGGTGCGCATGGCGTCCTCGCTGTCCTCCGGCGCGGCGGGAAGTTTGGCGCGGAACACCGGATCGGACAGGTAGTTCGCGATGCCCTTGCCCATCAGGAACGGCAGATGCGCCAGCTCCAGATCGCGTGGACGCCAGCCGAGCGAGGGCGTGTCCACGGTGACGACGATGGCCTTGGCGCCCGCCTGCTCGGCCCGCTGGACGAACGAGCGCGCCAGATCGTTGTCGGCGGGCCAGTACAGCTGATACCACCATTGCCCCGACACCGCGCCGACCTCTTCGATGGTCGACGACGCCGCCGTGGACAGCACCATGCCGACCCCGAGCTCCTTGGTGACCTCACCGACCACCGTCTCGCCCCGGTCCTGGAGCAGCTCGAGCACGCCGACGGGCGCGGTGAGCACCGGCGCGGCCAGTTTGGTGCCGAGCACCTCGACCGACAGATCGCGGGTGCCGTGGCCGGTGGTGCCGCGCAGCATGCGCGGGACGAGCCGGTAGCGGTCGAAGGCGGCGCGGTTGGCCCGCGCGGTCCGCTCGCCCGACGCGCTCCCCGCGACGTAGGCGAAGGCCTCGGCGCCGAGCAACTCCCGGGCGCGCTCCTCGAGACCATCGGCCGTCATCGGCAGTTCCGGAACCTCGCCACCGAGGCCACGGAAGTAGATCTCATTCTGAAAGTCGATGAAGCTGCTCACGGTCGAAGACGCTAGCGCCTACCTCCCGTAACCGCGCCCACACTCGGCGAATCCGCAGCGCCGTCCGCACTCTCGCGACACCGCGCCGCTCTCGCGGCACCGACACCCCTCTCGCCATGCCACGCTCGCCCGCCACTCTCGCGCCACCACAGGCGTCACCGCCGATCACTTGCAGCAATCCCCGCCCAGCCCGCTCACCCGTGGCGATCCTGCACCGAGAGTTACACCACCGTGGCCCCTACTCGGGCGATGCCTCGGCCATGTAGCGCTCGACGAGCTCCCGCGATGGCCGGGCGGCGGGGCGGTCCGGCAGTATGGGCGCGTGCGTGCGATCACGTTGAACGGATTCGGTGGGCCGGAGGTCATGGAGTGGGCGGACGCGCCCGAACCCGAGGCCGGTGCCGGCGAAGTGCTCATCGACGTGGCGGCGGCCGGGGTGAACCGGGCCGACATCATGCAGCGCAAGGGGCACTATCCGCCGCCGCCGGGCGCGAGCGAGATTCCCGGGCTGGAATGCTCGGGCGTGATCGCGGCGGTCGGCGAGGGCGTGCGTGACTGGTCGGTGGGTGATCGGGTGTGCGCGCTGCTGTCCGGCGGCGGCTATGCCGAGCGGGCCGTGGCGCCGGCCGGGCAGCTGCTGCCCGTCCCGGACGGGCTCGATCTGGGCGCGGCGGCCGGGCTACCGGAGGTCGCGGCGACGGTGTGGTCGAACCTGGTGATGACCGCAGGCCTGCGCGCCGGACAGCTGGTGCTGATCCACGGCGGCGGCAGCGGCATCGGCACCCATGCGATCCAAGTGGCGAAGCGACTCGGTGCGCGTGTCGCGGTGACGGCGGGTTCGGCGAACAAGCTGGAACAGTGCGCCGAGCTGGGCGCCGACATCCTGATCAACTACCGGGAGCAGGACTTCGTCGAGGTCATTCGCGCCGAGCAGGGCAGCGGCGGGCCGGGCGCCGACATCATTCTGGACAATATGGGTGCCGCCTATCTGGCCCGCAATGTGGAGGCGCTGGCCACCTACGGGCAGCTGGTCGTCATCGGATTGCAGGGCGGGGCGAAGGCCGAGTTGAACCTCGCGGCGCTGCTCGGCAAGCGCGCGGCGGTGCGGGCGACGAACCTGCGCGGCCGTCCTGCGTCCGGGCCTGGCAGCAAGGCCGAGATCATCGGCGAGGTCCGCAAGCATGTGTGGCCGCTGGTCACGGAGGGTGCGGTGGTTCCGGTGATAGCGGCGGAACTGCCGATCAGCGAGGTGGGCCAGGCGCACGCGCTGCTCGATTCGCCCGACACGGTGGGCAAGGTCGTCCTGCGGATCGGTGATTACTGAGTTCATCGCCTCGGCTGCCGGTCGAGCGAGCGGGCTGCGGATGGCTCACCAGCGGCGCCGCGCTCACCGGGGGGCCACCTACCGCCGCGACGGCTTCGATGTGAAGGTCCGGCGGGCGAGTTCCGGTGCGCATGAGGAACCGGCCGACCAGGCGACCGATGCTTGTTCGTCTCGCCTCAGTCCAGCGCCGCGAGCGCCCGGCCGAGCTGATCGATCTCGAACTTCGTCGTATACGGCGCCAGCCCGACGGTCACCGCACCACCTTCATCGTTGACGCCGAGCGCGTCGAGCAACCGGCTGCCGCCGTGCGTGCCGCTGAGCACGCCGATGCGGTTGTCGGCCAGCTTGGCGGCGATCTTCTCCGCTTGCAGGCCGACCATGGTGAAGCTGACGGTCGGGATGCGGGTGGAGGCGCGGCCGATGACGGTGAGGTTGTCGATCTTGTCGAGGGTGTCCATCAGATGCTCGAACAGCTGGTCGTGGTAGTCCTGCAACGAGGTGATGGAGATTTCCAGGCGTTCGCGTCTGGTGCCGGTGGCGCGTTCGTCGAGCCCGGCGAGGTAGTCGATCGAGGTGGTGAGCCCGGCCAGCAGCGAGTACTGATGCCCGCCGACCTCGAGCCGTTCAGCACCCTTGGCATACGGGTTGAGCGACATCGACGGGATGCGATCCAGGAACGCCGGATCGCGGAAGACCAGCGCACCGATCTGCGGACCGCCCCACGACGGTGCGCTCAGCGCGACCACGTCGGCATTGAGCTCTTCGATATCGATCAGCGCGTACGGCGCGGCACCGAACGCGTCGGCGACCAGCAGCCCGCCCACCTCGTGCACCCGGTCGGCGGCCACCCGGACCGCAGGCGCGGAGCCGACGATCGGCGAGGCGGCGGTCAGCGCGACCAGGCGCGCGGTGGGGCCGATCAGCTCCTCGAACTGCCAGGCGGGCATCTCGCAGGTCTCGATCTCCACCTCGGCCCAGCGCACATGCGCCCCGTAGCGGTTGGCGATGCGCAGCCAGGGGGCCACATTGGCCTCGTCATCCAGGCGCGACAGCACGATCCCGGTACCGAGCCCCAGGCGCGAGCTCAGCGATTCGGCCAGCCAGGCCAGCAGTACCGCACGATCGGGTCCGAGCACGACGCCGGCGGGATCACCGCCGACCAGGTCCGCGACGGCCTCGCGCGCCGCGTCCAGAATGGCGGCGCTGCGTTTGGCTGCGTGATGGCGGCCCACGTGGGAAAACGACGACGTACGGAAACCTGTTGACACGGCCCGGGATACCGAATCCGGAACCAGCATGCCCGCTTGCGGGTCGAGATGGATCCAGCCGTCGCCCAGGGACGGTATCAGGCCCCGAACCCGTGCGACGTCGTAAGTCATGCTGGCCACTCTAAGGGCAGCGGGTGAGGCCGCGTAACCCTCCCCACAGCCACCGTCTTTAGCACGTCGGCGCCCGACGCGACATGATAGAGACCATGACGCACTCGGATGACGCATCGGATCCCGTCGTCGTTATCGGACCCGAAGGACGCCCCCTGCTGCTACCCAGCGGCAAGGAATCGGACGCGCCCTACACCGCGCAGGTGGTCTCGAACGGCGACGAGAAAACCAACGACTCCGACGAGCGCGATGACTCCGGCGAATCGCTGGCCGACATGGTCGAGCAGCCCGCGAAGGTCATGCGTATCGGCACCATGATCAAGCAGCTGCTCGAGGAGGTCAGGGCGGCACCGCTGGACGACGCCAGCCGCGCCCGGCTGCGTGAGATCCACAAGTCCTCGATCCACGAGCTGGAGCAGGGCCTTGCCCCGGAGCTGCGCGAGGAGCTGGAACGGCTGACGCTGCCGTTCACCGATGAGTCGGTGCCATCGGATGCCGAGCTGCGCATCGCCCAGGCCCAGCTGGTCGGCTGGCTGGAGGGCCTGTTCCACGGCATCCAGACCGCGCTGTTCGCCCAGCAGATGGCGGCGCGGGCGCAGCTGGAGCAGATGCGTCAGGGGGCATTGCCGCCGGGCGTGCACGCGAGCGACCAGCGGGCGGCCCAGCACGGCCACATGGGCGGCACCGGCCAGTATCTGTAACCCTGGACAATGTTCAATGGCGCCCGGCCGGGAGACCTGCGTGGTTACACTCCGCTGCCTCCTCCGGGCCTTGACCCGGCCGGGCGGCAATGCTGGCGGGGCCCGGCACGGCTCGGCCGAGTAGTGTCGACCACCGTGCCCGCCGCTGCCGCTCGCCCCGACTCGGTTTCCGATGTGAGTAACGAACAGACCTCAGAACCCACCGTCACCGCGCCCGTCGAGCCCGCCGAACCGCTGGTCTCGGACTCGCAATCGTTCGCCCGCGCGTTCAAGGACATGCGCGACGGCTTCGGCCAGCGCGAGCTGTGGCTATCGCTGGGCTGGCAGGACATCAAGCAGCGCTACCGCCGCTCGGTGCTCGGCCCGTTCTGGATCACCATCGCCACCGGCGTGCAGGCCACCGCCATCGGCATCCTGTACGCGGCGCTGCTCGGGCAGCCGCTGCGCGAGTACCTGCCGTATGTGGCGGTCGGGTTGATCGTGTGGAACGTCATCCAGGCCAGCATCCTGGAGGGCTCGGATGTGTTCATCGCCAACGAGGGCCTCATCAAGCAGTTGCCCTCGGCGTTGAGCGTGCACGTCTACCGGCTGGTGTGGCGGCAGTTCTTGTTCTTCGCGCACAATTTCGCGATCTATTTCGTGGTGCTGCTCGCCTTCGGGGTGTGGCAGAACCTGCATTGGACGGTCGTCTTCGCGATACCGGCGCTGCTGCTGATCTTCGCCAATTCCATGTGGGTATCGATCCTGTTCGGCATCTTCAGCACCCGCTACCGCGATATCGCGCCGATTCTGGGCAGCATGACGCTGATGCTGTTCGTGCTGACGCCGGTCATGTGGAACACCAAGAGCCTGCAAGAACAGGGCGGCGATGTGGCCGACCGGGCCAAGCTGGCCGAAATCGTGCCGACCTTCCACTACCTGGAAATCGTGCGGGCGCCGCTGCTGGGCGATGATCAGCGGCTCTATCACTGGGGCATCGTCGGCGCGATCACCGTGGTCGGCTGGATCGCCGCGGTGTTCGCCCTGAAGAAATTCCGTTCGCGCGTGCCGTACTGGGTATAGGAGCCGATGCAGCGATGACAGATCATGTGAGCATCGAAACCCGCAACGCGTGGGTGGAGTTCCCCATCTTCGACGCGAAATCGCGGTCGTTGAAAAAGGCGTTCCTCGGCAAGGCCGGCGGCGCGATCGGGCGCAATCAGTCCGACGTCGTGGTGGTCGAGGCGCTGCGCGACATCACCCTCTCGCTCAAAGAAGGCGACCGGATCGGCCTGGTCGGGCACAACGGCGCGGGCAAATCCACGCTGCTTCGGCTGCTGTCGGGGATCTATGAACCCTCGCGCGGCAGCGCCCGCATTCGCGGCCGGGTCGCGCCGGTTTTCGATCTCGGTGTCGGCATGGACCCGGAGATCTCCGGGTACGAGAACATCATCATTCGCGGGCTGTTCCTCGGCCAGACCCGCAAGCAGATGATGGCCAAGATCGATGAGATCGCCGATTTCACCGAACTCGGCGAATACCTGTCGATGCCGCTGCGCACCTACTCCACCGGCATGCGGGTGCGGCTGGCGATGGGCGTCGTCACCTCGATCGACCCGGAAATCCTGCTGCTGGACGAGGGCATCGGCGCGGTCGACGCGGAATTCATGAAAAAAGCCCGGCTGCGCCTCCAGAAATTGGTGGCCCGATCCGGCATCCTGGTCTTCGCCAGCCATTCCAACGAATTCCTCGCCCAGCTCTGCGATTCGGCCCTGTGGATCGATCACGGCCAGGTCCGGCTGCACGGCGGTATCGAAGAAGTGGTGCGGGCCTACGAGGGCCCGGAGGCGGGTAATCACGTCGCGACCGTCCTTGCCGAATTGGCAGCCGAGCAGGCCGCCGACGACGCCGAACGAGAACTGGAGCCGAACCAGACATGAGTGAGCCGACCGGGAAGAACACCCCGATCGCTGCCGGGGCGTCCCCGGTCGAGTCCGCGACCTCCGCCGAACACGCGGCAGTCGATACCGGCGCGACCGCTCGCATCGTCGCCGTCGTCGTCACCCACAAGCGGCGCGAACTGCTGGCCGAATCGCTGAAGGTGCTGGCCACCCAGTCGCGGCCGGTCGACCATCTCATCGTCGTCGACAACGGCAACGAACCCGAGGTCGCCGAACTGGTCGGCGATCAGCCGGTGGAAACCACCTACCTCGGCTCGGCGCACAACCTCGGCGGCGCGGGCGGTTTCGCGCTCGGCATCCTGCACGCGCTCAGCCTCGGCGCCGACTGGGTGTGGCTGGCCGACGACGACGGCAGGCCCGAAGGCCCCGAGGTGCTGGCGACGCTGCTGGACTGCGCGGGTAGGCACGGGCTGGTCGAGGTGTCCCCCGTGGTCTGCGATATCGACGAGCCGGACCGGCTGGCCTTCCCGCTGCGGCGTGGGGTGGTGTGGCGGCGGCTGCGTTCGGAGCTCGGCGAGGAGGATTTCCTGCCGGGGATCGCGTCGCTGTTCAACGGTGCGCTCATCTCGGCGCGGGCGATCGACGTCATCGGGGTGCCCGATCTGCGGCTGTTCGTACGCGGCGACGAGGTCGAGGTGCATCGGCGGCTGGTGCGCTCCGGGCTGCCGTTCGGCACCTGCCTGCAAACCGCGTACCTGCACCCCAACGGCGCCGCCGAATTCAAGCCGATCCTCGGCGGCCGCATGCACACCCAGTACCCGGACGATCCGGTCAAGCGCTACTTCACCTACCGCAACCGCGGCTACCTCATGTCGCAGCCCGGTATGCGCAAACTGCTGCCGCAGGAATGGATTCGCTTCTCCTGGTTCTTCCTGGTCACCCGGCGCGACCCGGCCGGGCTGCGCGAATGGTTCCATCTGCGCAGCCTGGGACGGCACGAGCAGTTCGGGAAGCCGGAGTCGGATTAATTCGGTTGCGCGGGCCAGGACCGCGTGTGAGAGTTGGGCAGACCGAGGTGAATGAGGAGGTGGAGTTCGTGGTGAACGTCGCGCGGATTGTCGTGTCCGGATCGGCTGTGCAGGCCGGCGGACCGAACTCCATCTCGTACTCAACTCGCTGAGCCCCGTCGTGGGCTCGGCGCCCTCACGGAGGTTCTCTCACCATGGTCGATTACGACCTGCTGATTCCCTATGGCTGGACCGACAGCGTCCGGCTCGATTACGCCGCACATCTGGAGCCCGATCGCGTACCCGCACGGGTGATCCGGATGGACCGCGGCGAATGCGATGTCGCCACACCCACCGGCCTCGGCCGGGCGATCTGCCCGCGCTCGGACTCCGACATCAGTGGACTGTGCACCGGTGACTGGGTGCTCATCGACGCGGCGATGACCGTGCGGCGACTGCTGCCGCGACGCTCGGCGATCGTGCGCACCACCGCGTCACGGGATTCGCGTGCCCAGGTGCTCGCCGCCAACGTCGACACGGTGCTGATCTGCACCCCCGCCGACGGTGACGTCGACCTCGGCCGGATCGAGCGCATGCTCGCCCTGGCCTGGGAGTCGCAGGCGCAACCCGTCGTCGTGCTCACCAAAGCCGATGCGGCCGAGCATCTTCCGCTCGACGAGGTGCGGGCCGTCGCACCCGGCGCCACCGTCGTCGCGGTCAGCGCCACCAGCGCGTACGGGCTCGATGTGCTCACCGCCCTGCTAGACGGCACCGTCGCCCTGATCGGACCATCCGGTGCCGGCAAGTCGACGCTGGCCAACGCGCTGCTCGGCGCAGAGGTGTTCGCCACGGACGATGTTCGCGCCGTCGACAAGAAGGGCAAGCACACCACCGTGCACCGCGAACTGCGTCCGCTGCCCGGCGGCGGGACGCTGATCGATACGCCCGGTCTCCGCGGTGTCGGCCTGTGGGATGCGTCCGACGGTATCGGCCGCACCTTCAGCGATATCGAATCGCTCGCCGCCGACTGCCGGTTCACCGACTGCGCGCACGACGCCGAACCCGGGTGTGCGGTGCGCGCCGCCATCGACAGCGGCGAACTCACCGAGCGGCGGCTCGACAACTACCGCAAGCTCGCGCGCGAGAACGAGTGGATGGCCGCGCGCAGCGATAAGCGGCTGCGTGCCGAGCGCGAGAAGGTCTGGCGCGATATCTCCAAACAGCATCGGCGGATGTTCCGGGAGAAGAACTCGCGGCGCTGAACCGCAGGGCGGCGGGGCCATCGGGGTGATCGGTGGTCCCGTGGCCTGCGCGCACCCTCCCGACCAGGGCAAACCGGCAACTCGACCAGTCCGGGCGAGTGTGAGACACAACACTGGCACACCCTATGCAACTGGTTGCATAGGGCTCGGGTTTACGCTTAGTGTCGAGAAGCGGATGGCCGCGGAGTCGCACCGCGGCGGACACGACAGGAGCAGTCAATGACCGAATCGAAGCCGCTCGCGGGTAAAACGCTGATCATGTCCGGCGGCAGCCGTGGCATCGGCCTGGAGATCGCCAAGCGGGCCGCGGCCGACGGCGCGAACATCACCCTGATCGCCAAGACCGACAAGCCGCATCCCAAACTGCCCGGCACCATCCACACCGCCGCCGCCGAACTAGAGGCCGCCGGCGGCAAGGTGCTGCCCTTCGTCGGCGACGTGCGCATCGACGAGTCGGTCGCCGAGGCCGTGCGCCAGACGATCGAGCAGTTCGGCGGCATCGACATCGTGGTCAACAACGCCTCGGCCATCGACCTCTCGCCCACCGACGCGTTGCCGATGAAGAAATACGACCTCATGCAGGACATCAACTGCCGCGGCACATTCCTGCTGTCGAAGCTGTGCATCCCCGCGCTGCGCGAATCCGCCGCGGCCGGGCGCAACCCGCACATCCTCACCCTGTCGCCCCCGCTGAACCTCGACCCGAAATGGGCCGGCTCCTCGCTCGGCTACACCATCGCCAAGTACGGCATGTCGCTGACCACCCTCGGTCTCGCCGAAGAGCTGAAGTCCGACGGCATCGCCGTCAACTCGCTGTGGCCGCGCACCACCATCGCCACCGCCGCGGTCAAGAACCTGCTCGGCGGCGAGGAAATGGTCGCAACCTCCCGCACCCCCGACATCTACGCCGACGCCGCCTACCTGGTCCTGACCTCCCCCTCGACCGAAACCACCGGCAACTTCTTCATCGACGACGACGTCCTCGCCGCCCACGGCATCACCGACCTGGACAAGTACCGCGTCACCCCGGGCGACGGACCGCTGACCACCGACCTGTTCCTCTGACCGGTTTCAATCCGTCCCGAACACCACGGCTCGCAGCAGCGGACCGTGGCGTTCGGCCGTCACGGCCCTGGGTCACGAGGCTCTTCCCGCACCCGCCGGGTCTGCTGTTCGAGCTCATGCGCTAGTTCGCAGGCTCGGTAATCGGACTTGTATTCGCTGGTCTTCCGAGTGGCGCGAAGCTTCGCGTCGAATTCTTCCAGTGTGCTCATCGCGAGTATTCCCTGTGGTCGGAGAGGTCTCCCAAGCCCGCGGAGCTGCGCAATCGGCGGCACATCGTGGGTTTGTGCGGCAGTATTTCGGTATGGGGAGGATCAAGCTTGCGGCGTGGGTGTCTGCTGTGGTTGCGATGGTGTTCGTTGCTGTCGGGTGCACCGGATTGCCTGGGCGGCCGACACAGGTGAAGCAGTTGGATGCCGAGATCAGTGCCATGCCCGGCGTCGAATTGTTCTCCGCGTCGTACTCCAACAACATCACGCACGGGGCGGTGCTGGATCTATCGGTCCGGATGCTCGCGGCGACCGAGGGGCAGGTCGCCGCAGTTGCTCGGCGGATCAACGAGATCAAGGGCGACTACTTCGACGGATACGACCAGTCGGCAGACTTCACGGTGGGCAAGGGAATCAAACTTACTCGCGGGGAGCGGCTGGATCCGGAGCAGCTCGGGGCCGACACCCGCCTGATCAGGCAGATCGGCGGGGCGCTGCCCGGGGCGGACATCAGCTGGTTTCGCAACACGGGCAGCTCGATCGACATCCGCGAAGCGCCGCCGGTGGCGCAGTCGCTGGCGGCCGTGCGGGCGGCGCTGGGGGACGAACCGGTGAAAGTCGAGGTGATGCCCGCCGGTAATGAGCCCATGTGGCGGGTCGACTTCCCGTTCAGCGCCGAGCGTGAGCGGCAGATCGGCGATCAACTCACCAGCCTGCCGGTGAGCGTGACCGCGCTGACCATCGAGAACGGGCAGCTGTCCTACATGTCGGTCGGTGTGCGCGACGCAGCGTCGGCCTATGCCGATATCGCCGCGGTGATCGAGGCCGTCGGACCGACACCCGAGCACCCGCTGTTTCTGTGGTGGCACCTTCCTGGTACTTCCGGCGGGAGCGTGCATGTCGCGGGTTGCGGGTACGCCGGCACTGCAGGCGAGAAGGATCCGGAGAACCCGGAAGCTCTCGACCTGCAGCGCAGGGTGCGGGCAGCGTTCGACGGCTGCCCGTAACTGCGCCGGCTCCCGGACCGACCGCAGCGGCTCTAGAGCATGAGCAGAGGAAGCAGGGCGATCAGGAACATCAGCGCGGCGCAGGCCCAGGAGATGTAGACGAAGACCATGCCGGGGGTCTTCTGGGGGACCGGGCCGATGGCGCCGTTGAGGAAGATGAGGGCGGGGGCGCGGTAGTAGAGGCGCGCGGGCTGGCCTTCGGCTACGGGGACGGCGGTGGTGGCGGGGCCCATGTCGAACAGCCAGGGGGTGCTGACCTTGACGTGGTGCTGGCCGGGGCCGACCGGGATGTGGTTGGCGCCCCAGCGGGTGTTGGGCACCTGCTGGCCGTTGACGATGATCTTCGGCTTGGTGATGGCGAGCAGGAAGGCCATCGGCGTGTAGGACGCGTCGACGGTGAGGCCCGGCGGATCGCCCGGCATGCCCTGGCCGGCGGCCGGAGCGTGCGCGCCCGGAGCGCCGTAAGGCATCGGCGGCTGGTTGGGCATGGGTGGACGGCCCTGCGGCGGCATGCCCTGCGGCGGTTGACCGTACGGCCCGCCCTGCGGGAACGGCGGCGCGCCATTCGGCATCGGCGGACGGCCGGGCATCGGCTGTCCGGGCGCCGGATGCCCCATCGGCGGCTGACCGTATGGCGGAGCGCCCGGCGGCGCGTACTGCGGCGCACCCCCGAACTGCGGCTGACCTGGCACAGGCTGCGCCTGCGGCGCCCCCGGATAACTCATCGATTCCTCCCGAGATCGGCAACGTGCACGCGCACCCTACCGAGGTTTCGCCGGTGCCTCATGTCGAGCGGCAGGCCGGCGTCGTCATATTGATGCCCCGGCCGCCGTCCAGCGCCGCGGGCTCACTAGTACCTACCCATCTCGGGCGAGCTCGAACCCGTTGTCATCCGGCCATCGCCGACGAGTCCGGCACTCAGCGCGCCTCGGAACTCCCGTCGAACCCGTACAGCCGCTCCCAGTTCTCGCGACTGGTCAACTCCGGCATCGCCGCCCGGTACTGCTGTTGCAGCGCGGGCAGTTCGCGGCGCAGCCTGCGCAGCACCCGGATGGTGCGCAGGAGCAGTTTGCGCGCGGTCGCCTTGTCGCGGCGGCGAACTCGCACACCGGATTGGGAGGCGTCGGTGACGACGACGTGGTCGAACAGCGACACATGCCACCAGTGCGCGTCCTCGCGGGTGACGCCGACGATGCCGTGCTGGGTGCGGCCCGTCCACTGCGTGATGGCACGTTTGACCAGCACCGCGAGCAGCCGGCTCGGCTCACCGCCTGCCCGCCGGATCTGGATGTCGGCCGAGGGTACCGGCGGGGTCGCTGCCGGATGTTTCA
Organism: Nocardia cyriacigeorgica; assembly: GCF_005863245.1. Classification (GTDB taxonomy): domain Bacteria; phylum Actinomycetota; class Actinomycetes; order Mycobacteriales; family Mycobacteriaceae; genus Nocardia; species Nocardia cyriacigeorgica_C. Next base: position 315,652 of record NZ_VBUT01000004.1, read on the forward strand.
TCGTCTCGGCGTATTCGCCGCGGCTGGTGCGCGCTTTGGCCAGCGCCTCGATACCGCCGTCGCGCAGCACCTGCGGGCCGCGCAGGAAGTCCTCGATGCCCTGCAAGGTGGTGTGCGCGAGGCCGTACTGCATGGCCACCAGGTGTTCGGCCAGGTTGCGGAACAGCTGGCGGGTGATGGCCTTGCCGTCGAGATCGGTGTGCATGGCGCACACGATCAGCGAGTTGCGGGTGCTGAAGTAGCGGGCCCAGTCGTCGAAGTCTTTCCAGTAGAAATCGGCGTGCCAGACCGCGGCATTGGGCAGCGTCACCGTGACGAAGCCGTGCTCGCGGGCGCGGACGCCGTATTCGACGTCGTCCCACTGGAAGAAGATCGGGATCGGCAGCCCGATCTTCTTCACCACCTCGGCCGGGATCAGACAGGTCCACCAGGCGTTGTAGCCGGCGTCCACGCGCCGTTCCTGGTTCTTCTTCAGCATGCTGGTGTTGCGCAATGCCTTCGGCACCTTCTGCCCGTGCATCAGCTTGTCCAGATGCACTTCCTCGGCGCCGACATTGAGGTAATCGGGGTTGAGCAGGAACAGCATCTGCGCGCCGACCAGCGTCGGTTCCACCGTCAGATTCGCGAAGGCGTTGAGCCGCAACACCGTTTCCGGTTCGCAGAGGATGTCGTCGTCCATCAGGATGACGTCGGCGTGCTCGTTGGCGCCGGACACCTCGTAGAGCCCGCGGGTGAAACCGCCGGCCCCGCCCAGGTTGGGCTGACGGATGTAGCGCAGCTTGTCGCCGAAGACGGGCAGCGTCTGCTGGAACAGCGGCCGGTCCTGCACCAGGTCGGTGCCCTGGTCGACCACGTAGACCGCGTCGATGGCGGAGAGCACGACGGGATCGGAGGCCAGCGCGGCGACGGTGTGCGCGCAGTCCTCGGCCCGGTTGAAGGTGCAGATGGCGATGGCGACCGGGCGCACCCGTTCCGGCGCGGCGGTGGTCCAGGTGAGTTCGGAGATGCCGAGTTCGGCGCCGACCGCGTCGAACTCCAGCCAGAGCGCCCCGCCGTCGACGTACTGGTCCAGCGGCGCGGACAGGGTCAGCGGGCCGCTGGCCTCGACGTCGGCGCTGGCGATGATGCGCCGGTGCCCGGCGATATCGGAGGCGACCAGCCGCACCCGCGCCTTGTTCGCCACCTCCAGCGTCATCGTCGCCTCGACGGCGGTGACGGTGGTCCAGCGCTGCCAGTAGCTGGCCGCGAACCGCCCGAAGTAGGTGTTGGTGTGCGCGAGCGCGCCCTTCTCCAGCCGCAGCGTCTGCCGCTCCCGCGTCGAGCGGCCCTTGACCACGGCGTAGAGCTCATCGCTGACCTTCGGCGACGGGCCGGTGAAGATCCCTCGTTGCAGCACCAGTCGATCCGGCGCCGGGTGGGAGGCGACACGCAACGCGTCCGGAGCGATCTCCGCACGATCGTTCGTTTCGGTAACGGCCTGGGTAGCCGACTGGTCCATGAAGTCCTCGAAATTCCTCATTGTGCCGACGGGACAGACATGTCCCCGGATACGGTTCGCGGCGGGAGCGAGGATATCAATCGCACACGCCGTAAGCCCGCCGAGTCGATACCCGGCCCTCCGGTCGGATAACCCCGCTCATTCGGCGCCGACCCGTTCCGGAGCGGGGGCGCTCTTGCCGACGAAGACGAACTTGTCGTAGGCCCAGTAGCGGAACACCACGGCCACGATCTGGCCGATCAGGGTGCCGGAGATGTTGTCCGACAGCGCGCTGGACAGGTCCAGCACGTAGCGGGAAAAGCCCAGGCAGCCCAGCTGCAAGCCGATCGCGATGACGTTGAACACCGCGTACAGCAGGTACTCGCGCCCTGGATTGTCGGTCTTCTTGTGCGCGAAGGTCCACCACTTGTTGCCGAAGTAGGTGACCACCGTCGCGACCGCGATCGCGATGATCTTGGCGGGCAGCGGCGCGTGATAGAGCACACCCTCCCCGCCCCAGAACACCAGCAGGTTGTAGGTGCCGGCGTCGACCAGGAAACCGATCGCGCCGACCACCAGGAACGCACTGCCCTGACGCAGCGCGGTGAACACTTTGCCGGTCAACGACGCGGGTGCCGCGGGCGCTGACCGCGGCGCGGGACTCGTCGGCTCACTGGGTGACACTCGGGCGACGGTACCGCAGGCACCTCGCTGGGGCGTTTGCCCGCGCGCACCTGTAATCTCCCGGTGTTCCCATTCACAGCCGACCTCGAGGATTGACCCGGGTGGATCCCACCGAGCTTCGCATTGCCGCCGTGGTCCCTTGCCACAACGAAGAGGCTTCGGTCGCCAAGGTCGTCACCGACCTGCAGGCCGCCGTGCCGGGCATCGTCGTCTACGTCTACGACAACCTGAGCACCGACGCCACGGCCGAACGCGCCCGCGAAGCCGGTGCGATCGTGCGGTACGAGAACACCAAGGGCAAGGGCAATGTGGTTCGCCGCGCCTTCGCCGACATCGAGGCCGATGTGTATCTGATGATCGACGGCGACGACACCTATGAGGCGTCGGCCGCGCCGCTGATGATCAAGACGCTGCTCGACGGCCCCTACGACCATGTGCTCGGTGTGCGCAAGCAGGACGAGGGCGCCTCGGCGTACCGGGCGGGCCACGAGACCGGCAACAAGGTGCTCAACGGCGTCGTCGGCAAGGTGTTCGGCGAGAACGTCGAGGACATGCTGAGCGGGTTCCGGGTGTTCTCCCGCCGCTTCGTCAAGAGCTTCCCCGCCGTATCGCGCGAGTTCGAGATCGAGACCGAGCTGACGGTGCATTCGCTGCATCTGCGGGTGCCGCAGACCTCGGTACCGGTGGGTTTCCGTGACCGCCCCGCCGGCAGCGAGAGCAAGCTGCGCACCTACCACGACGGTTTCAAGATCCTCGCGCTGATCATCGGGTTGGCCAGGCATGAGCGGCCGGTCGCCTTCTTCGGTCTGTTCGGCACGCTGAGCTGGCTGGTGTCGGTGATCCTGACCATTCCGATCGTCATCGAGTTCTACGATTCGCATACCGTGCCGCGTTTCCCGACGCTGTTCCTCGCCTTCACCCTGCTGCTGCTCGGCAGCCTGGCCTGGACCGCGGGCATGATCCTCGACGGCATCCGCCGGTCCAGGCATGAGACGGCGCGGCTGGTCTACCTGCGCTATTCGGCTCCCGGGGAGGACCCGCGTCCCGGCGAGGCCGGGCGTTGACCACCTCGGCCGACCGGAAATCCGCGGACCGCGAGGAGCCGGTCGACCCCGAGATCACAGCGACAGACTCCGCGGGCGACGCCTCGGCCCCGGCGACCACCGAGCGGGCATCCGCCGACGCTCCGGCGACCCCGGCCGCCGAGCCGGCGACCGAGAAGTCCTCGTCGGCCACGAACCCCCTGCGCCGCACCGCCGACACCCTGATCGCCAGGTTCGGCGCGGCCACCCTCGCCTTCACCATCCTCGCGACCCTGTTCGGCGCCGTCTTCGCGGTGATCACCCCGCCGTTCTGGGGCCACGACGAGATCACCCAATTCGGCCGCGCCTACCAGGTGGCGCACGGTGGGTTCCTGCCGCAGGAAATCGATGACGATCGCGGCGTCGCCTACGGCGGCCAGGCGCCCGCAGCCATCGACGCGCTGATGGGCTACTCCTTCCGCGACTACAACGACAACCCGGAAGAGCCGGGCCCGATGGTCGCCGATCCCGGCGGCTACGACCGCGTCGGCGGCGCCGAGGTGACCGCCGAGCACAAGACGATCTGGTTCACCAATACCGCCGCCTACTCCCCGGTGCCCTATGTGCCCGCCGCGATCGGCATCCGGCTGGCCACCCTGCTGAACCTGGACGCCGGTGGCATGGTGCTGCTGACCCGGCTCGCCGGGCTGCTCGCCTACCTCGTCGTGGTCGGGTTCGCGCTGTGGTCGTTGCGTAACTATCGCGTGCAGTGGCTGGCGTTCAGCGTGGCGTTGCTGCCGATCGCGGTGTTCCAGGCGGGCACCGTCACGGCCGACACGATGACCAACGCGCTGGCCATCATGGTGTCGGCGTTGCTGGTCAAGGCGCTGTTCCTGGGTCGGGGACTGGGCCGGGTGGAGACGACGGCGCTGCTCGCCGCGACGGTGCTGCTGCCGTTGAGCAAGCCGACCTACGTGCTGCTCGCCATGCTGGTGGTGCTGGTCCCGGCCAAGCGCTTCGGATTCTCCGGCCTGCTGCGCCGGCTGCCGTGGCTGTGCGCGGCCATCGGCGCAGCCGGGTTCGCGGTGTGGATGAAGATCGCCGCCCCGACCGGCGACGGCATGAGCCTGATGCGGCCGCGGCACCAGTGGTACACGGTGAATCCGGGCGAACAGCTCAGCAACATCCTCGGTGACCCGATCGGTTTCCTCGGCGTCTTCGGCGAGAGCATCGCCCGCCGCGATCAGGAGTGGTTCACCGAGTTCTTCGGCGAGCTCGGCTTCGGTTACGTGGATGTGCCCGCCATGTCGATCGTGACGTGCCTGCTGGCGTTCGCGGTCGGGCTCGGGATCGCCGAGCGGATGACGGCCCCGGATTTCCGGCGCACCCTCATCGTCGCGCTGACGATGGCGGCGAGCGTCGCGATGATCTACGTGACGCTCTACATGTCGTTCACGCCGGTCGATTTCTACATCATCGACGGCGTGCAGGGCCGCTACTTCGTGCCGCTGGCCATCCTCACCTTCGCGGTGCTGCTGCGCTGGATGCCATTGCGGCTCACCGGTGTCGGCGGTAAGGCGCCGGGCCGGGCGGCACCGGTCACCATCATGGCGGCGACGACGATCGCCTTGGCCGCGGCGGCCATCAAGTACTACGTAGTGGTCTGGGGCTGAGCGTCCCGCCGCGGCCCAGCCGTCTTGCCGGGCCGCGCACGCGAAGGCCTCAGTTGGGGCTGATCGTCGTCTCGCCGGCCGCCGCGTAGGCGCGTTCGGTGCGCTCCTTGTGCGGACGCCACCAGTCCTCGTGCGCGCGGTACCAGGCGATGGTGTCGGCGAGCCCGGCCCGGAAATCGGCGTAGCGGGGCCGCCAGCCGAGCTCCTCGCGCAACAGGCTCGCATCGATGGCGTAGCGCTGATCGTGGCCGGGCCGGTCGGTAACGTGATCGAAATCGTCCGGATCGCGGCCGAACGCCTCCAGGATCAGCCGCACAACGGTTTTGTTGTCGAGTTCGCCGTCGGCGCCGATGAGGTAGGTCTGCCCGATCCGGCCGCGTTCGAGCACATCCCAGACCGCGCGGTTGTGGTCCTCGACGTGAATCCAGTCCCGGATCTGATGGCCCGCCCCGTACAGCCGCGGCCGCACCCCGTCGATGAGATTGGTGATCTGGCGCGGAATGAACTTCTCCACGTGCTGGTACGGGCCGTAGTTGTTGGAGCAGTTCGACAGGGTGGCGCGCACCCCGAACGAGCGGGTCCAGGCCCGCACCAGCAGATCGCTCGAGGCCTTGGTGGCCGAGTACGGGCTGGACGGGTTGTAGGCGGTCTGCTCGGTGAAGGCCGGGTCGGCGGCGTCCAGGTCGCCGTATACCTCGTCGGTGGAGACGTGGTGGTAGCGCACATCGTGCCTGCGCACGGCCTGCAACAGCGAGTAGGTGCCGATGATGTTGGTCTGCACGAACGGCCACGGCTCGGTCAGCGAGTTGTCGTTGTGTGATTCGGCGGCGAAGTGGACCACCGCGTCGACGCCGCTGACCAGTTCGTCGACCAGATCGAGGTCGGAGATGTCGCCGTGCACGAAGTCGATGCGGTCGGCGACGGGCTCGAGCGAGGCCCTGTTCCCAGCGTAGGTAAGCGCGTCGAGCACGGTTACCGTGACGTCGGGCCGCTCGGTCACGGTCTGCTGGACGAAATTCGCCCCGATGAACCCGGCACCGCCGGTTACCAGCAATCGCACCCCACTTACCTTACGTCGCCTCGGGCGGGCTCCGGGCACCGCGGGCGTGGGCGAATTGCGAAGATAGCCCAGACATATGAGTGTGGCCTTGCTCGCTTTGCCTGCCGATCCAGCGAAAAGCCGGCTCCGCGAAATCCCTGGAAACTCCGCCCAGACGTACACATTTCCAGAACCGCACCGCGGTAAACGCTCCTCCGGTGAACAGAATTTGAACGAACGGACACAGCCGGTTCACCCACCGTTAGCTGTATTCCATTTCGATCATTTCGTCCCCTCCGAACGCTTTACATCGAGGTTCCAGAAATGCTGATGAGGAAATTCGCCGCGACTTCGGCGCTCGTGATCGCCGCGCTCGGCGTCACGGCAGGCACCGTCAACGCCGCGCCCGCCACCGAGACCGCCGTCAACTTCACCGCGCAGAGCACCGATTCGTCGACGATCATCACCACCGATGCCGGCTCGCTGGTCGTCGAAGACAACACCTTCAAGGTGAAGGCGAGCAACGGCACCGTGCTGGCCGGAACCCCGCTGTCGTTCCGGGTGGACGATTTCGAGTTCCCGATCGCCGCCGACATCTCCGGCCGCACCGCCACCCTGACCCCGCAGCTGGACATGGCCAAGGCCGTCTACAAGCCGGTCGCCCTGCCGTTCGAGGACCAGGCCAACTGGAAGACCCCCTATGACCGGGAGAAGGACGCCTTCAACCGGATGAAGGACACCATCAGCACCGGCGCCACCATCGCCACCCTGGTCGGCGGCATCGGCGGCGCGGCCGTCGGTTGTGTGCTCGGCGGCATCGCCGGCGCCACCGTCGCCTCGGCCACCATCGTCGGCCTGTTCGGCCCGTTCATCCCGGCCGCCGCGGTCGGCTGCATCGGCGGCATCCTCGCCGTCGGCGCGCTCGGCACCCTGGCCGGCCAGATCCTGATCACCGCGCCCGTCGCGATCGGCGCCGCGATCCAGTACTTCACCACCATCAACCAGCCGTTCAACCCGCCGGCCAAGTAATTCCCCGGCGTTCCCTACAGCAGGTGACCCCGTCCGGTTCCGACCGGGCGGGGTCTCTGCGGTGATCGCCGAATATTTGCCCCGAAATTACGGTAGGTATTTCGGATCACATTCCCGGCGGATTTCCGCCCGACTGATTCGCCGACTGTGCGGAATTGTTTACATACGGTTCACGCGGTACGCACCTGCTCGGCCTGTTCGATTCGGGCCCGGATGAATCGTGAGGCGCGGGCCAAGGCCGCCCGGCCCTCCGGCAGATTCGGCGCGATGCTCATGAAATCGTGCACCGTGCCGCGCCACAGCTCGAGCGAGTTCGGCACGCCCGCCGCGGTGAGCCGCCGCGCCATCAACTCGCTGTCGAAGCGCAGCAGCTCCTGTTCGGCCGCGATCAGCAGCACCGGAGGCAGCCCGGTCAGGTTCGCGTTGACCGGGGAGAGCTTCGGATCGAGTACGCCCGCGACCTCGCCGCCGAGCCGCACTACCGCGGTCAGCGCCGCCAGCGGGATGTAGGCGTCGCGCGCGGTTTTCTCGTACGCGCTTTTCGCGGCGTAATCGAGATCCAGCAGCGGGCTCAGCCCGAGAATCCCGGCCGGTGCGGGCAGCCCCGCCTGTTGTGCGGCGAGCACGGTGGAGAAGGCCAGCAGACCGCCTGCCGAATCGCCTGCGATGACGATGCGCGCGGGATCGACCCGGTGCCGCAGCAACCAGCGATAGGCCTCCAGGCAGTCGGCCAGCGACTCGGTGATCCGGGTACCGGGCAGCTGCCGGTACTCGACGTTCACCACCGGCAGCCCGGTCCGGCGCGCGAGTCCGGCAGCGACGGGCCGGTGGGTCCGGATGCCGCAGATCGCGAAGCCGCCGCCGTGGAAATACAGCACCGCACCGTGCCGCAGCGCCCGCGACGCTCCGGCGGGGCGCACGATCTCCATCCGGAAACCCTTCATCTTGACCAGCTCGCGGTCGATGCCGGCGGGTTCCGGGCGCAGCATCGACAGGCCGTCGATCAGCGCGGCGCCGACGGGCAGGGTCATCCGGTTGATCGGGAAGCTGCGCAGGACCGGTCGCACCACTCCGCGGAAGGCCGCCTCGAAGACCCGTCCTGGCGCACTCGGGCCGCCTGGATTGACCACGATCCCTGGTTCTTTAGTCGCACCCATCGCGCACCTGCCTCCGCTGGAGCGTCGAGCCCCGGCCGGACAGCAGCCCGGATGAGCGTCGACGCTGACGTTCACTCCGACCACCCGGCGGTTCAGAAGCGAGTACGTTTCACAACTCGCGGCCCCGGCACACCGCGTGACCGTTATTCGTGCAACAACAGTGCCCGAATCCGCTGTTCCCCATACCTGGTACCCGCACGCCGTAACCGTTTCGAACAGCACTCGGAATCTCCCCGAAGCCTGGACCGGCCGTGGTCCACGCCCGAGCAGAGGTTCGTCGCCGGCCGGCAGGCCACCGGTCGCCCATATCCCCCGATGGCCGGTCGCCCTTGTCCGGTTCTGCCCTGGCAGACTGTGCAGACATGCGCGGAATCATCTTGGCCGGCGGCACCGGGACCCGGTTGCACCCGATCACGCGCGGTGTCAGCAAGCAGCTGGTCCCGGTCTACGACAAGCCGATGGTCTACTACCCGCTGTCCACGCTGATGCTGGCCGGGATCCGCGAGATCCTGGTGATCACCACCCCGGAGGACGCGGAGTCGTTCCGGCGCCTGCTCGGCGACGGCACCCAGTTCGGCATCACCATCGACTACGTCGTCCAGCCCGAACCCGACGGCCTGGCCAGGGCCTTCGTCCTCGGCGCCGACCATATCGGCACCGACTGCGCGGCTCTGGTGCTCGGCGACAACATCTTCCACGGCCCGGGCCTCGGCACCAGCCTGAATCGCTTCGCCGGCCTGGACGGCGGCGCGGTGTTCGCCTACCGGGTCTCGGATCCGAGCGCGTATGGCGTCGTCGAATTCACCGGCGGCCGTGCGGTATCCATCGAGGAGAAGCCGAAAGTTCCGCGCTCGAACTACGCGATCCCCGGCCTGTACTTCTACGACAACGATGTCGTGGAGATCGCCCGCGGCCTACGCCCGTCCGCACGCGGGGAATACGAGATCAGCGATATCAACCGGGCCTACCTGGAGGCGGGCAAGCTGCGCGTCGACGTGCTCGCACGCGGCACCGCGTGGCTGGACACCGGCACCTTCGACTCGCTGCTGGACGCCGCCAACTACGTGCGCACCATCGAAGAACGCCAGGGCCTCAAGATCGGTGTGCCCGAAGAGGTCGCCTGGCGGATGGGTTACATCGACGACGAACAGCTGTGCGCGCTGGCCGACCCGCTGGTGCGGTCCGGGTACGGCAGCTATCTGCTCGATCTGCTCGAGCGCGGACGAGGCTGGTGAGGATGCGGATCCAGGAGATGTCGATCCCGGGCGCGTGGGTGTTCACCCCGCGCCTGCATGGCGACGAGCGCGGCACCTTCGCCGAGACGTTCAAGGCCTCGGAGTTCGAGAAGGCCACCGGCCGCCGCTTCGATCTGCTCCAAGTCAACACCTCGGTGTCGGCGGCCGGCGTGCTGCGCGGCATCCACTACACCGAAAACCCGCCCGGCCAGGCCAAATACGTGAGCTGCGTGCGCGGGGCGTTCCTCGATGTGGTGGTGGATCTGCGCGCGGGCTCGCCGACCTTCGGGCGCTGGGACAGCGTCGTGCTCGACGATGTGGATCGCCGTTCGGTGTTCCTGTCCGAGGGGCTCGGTCACGCGATCCTGTCGCTGGCCGACGATTCCACCGTCACCTACCTGTGCTCGCTGGAGTACTCCCCCGAATTCGACCATGATCTGGACGCTTTCGATCCGCAGCTGGCCATCGACTGGCCGCGCACCGATCGCGACGGCCGCCCGATCACCTATCTGCGTTCGCCGAAGGACGCCGCCGCGCCACGGCTGGCCGACCTCTGACCCGGTCCTGCGTCACAAGCGCAGGCCGGCAAGCCCTTCGGCGGGCAGGTAACGCGAAACCGCTGCGCTCAGCGGCAGTTCGCGCGCGCGTCGTCGATCGCCGTGCGCGCGTCGATCGCCGCCGATCGGATGCTGTCGAACGCCGCGCGGTACCGGTCGATATCGGGCGTTTTGTCCAGGTAGACCGGCCCGGTGAACGCCTCCACGTAGACCACCGGCGGCTCGGGCGCACCGTCCGCCGGGTCGGGCGCGGGGAATTCGAGCAGCACGAACGGCCCCGATTCGATGCCGCGGTGGTATTCGGCGTCGGAGGGCACCACCTGGATGCGCACATTGGGTAGTTCGCACATCAGCCGTAGGTGGTCGAGCTGGCCTGCCGTCACCGAGCGATCGCCGAGCGGCCGCCACAGCGCCGCCTCGCCGATCAACACGTCCAGCCGCAGCGGCGACTCGTCCCTGGTCAGCAGGGGCTGGCGGGCCATCCGCAGCCGCACCCGGCGCTCGATATCGGAATCCGATAGCTCAGGGCGCGCGGCCCGCAGCAGCGCGCGGGCATAGTCCTCGGTTTGCAGCAGGCCGGGAATCAGCTGGTCCTCGTAGGCGAACAGCCGCGAGGCTGCCTCTTCCAGCCCGATGTAGACCTCGAATCCCTCACCGATGACGTCGCTGTAACCGGTCCACCACCCGCGGGCCTTGGTCTCCTTGGCCAGCGCGGTGAGCGGGCCGACGGCCTCCGGTGGCGCCCCGTACACCTTGCACATGGCCTCCACATCCAGGCCGCGCAGCGAGGTCTGCCCGGTTTCGATGCGCCAGATCTTGGCCTCCGACCACTCCAATTGCTGCGCCGCGGCGCGCGTGGTCATCCTGGCCCGGTTGCGCAGATCGCGCAGTTGCCTGCCGAGGCGCCGCCTCGGCATGGTCGAGCCGGTGGTCCCCTGTGCTGCCAATGTTCCCCCTAGTTAGACGAACGGCATTGTTCCACAACGAAACCCGACGGCAATACCAGGGATGTCACAGGTAGGACAGGTGTCGCTTCCAGGACACTCACTTACGCAAGCCGCCGCGGCGGAACCGCCAGAACTGCACCGCGCGAACGTCTTCGGAGAGCTGGTTGACCGGCTCGGCCACATCGGACAGTGCCTGGAACAGGTCGTCGGCCAGGTCGCTGATGTGCTCGACCCGCGTGGCCAGCCGGGAGGCGTTCACCAGGAACTCCAGCACCAGCCGCACCGAGGCGGCGATGCTCAGCCCCAGCGGCACCGCGATCAACGCGGCGAAGATGCCGAGCAGCGCCGAGACCTGCCACATCAGCACCGTCAGCGCGATCGGGATACCGATGGCGAACAGCAGCCCGAGCAGATAGGCCAGCGGCAGCAGCGTCCGGGTGACGGGCCTGCGGAACTGCACATCGAGCAGGCCGCGCACGGCGTCGGCGCACCACTGCCGGAACGCGCGCCTGCTGACGAACGGCTCGGGCGAGGTCTCCTCTTCGGTGGCGCCCCCGGTGAACCGGCGCGCCGCCGTCGAGCGCCAGGTGATCCAGCGCGACTCGGCCTCCAGGTCGTCCGGTTGTGGCGACTCGGTGCGGTCGGACTCATCACTCATGCCGGGAATCCTTCCCGCTCCCGGCCCCGGAAACCAGCCCCGACCTCGTCACATCTGCCCCGGTGGCGGCCGCGAAACCGGGCGCCGGGCGCTCTAGCACCGATCGCTATTACTCGCCGGTAAATGAGACGAATCCGACAGTTGTGAAAAATTCGCGGAATCCCGTAACGCTTCGGGCACCTGCCCTCGATACGAACCATGAATGCAGGACCTGATCTGTAACGGGGAATGGAGAAGACAGTGCGCACGACGTTTCCGACTTCCGTCTCGGCGGACGCCATGTCCGCAGCCGCGCAGGACTACACCCAGCGCGGTTGGACGGTCGCCGAAACGGCCAACGGTCTGTGCCTGATCACCGATGACGACCTGTCCGCCATCGAGGTCAGTGGGGAGCTGGCCGCGGAGGTCCGTCGCTTCCTGCGTGCCAACAACCTGTCCGGACCGGTGATCGAGATCCCGGGGACCGAGCGTCGCGAGATCCACCTCGTCACCGGCGCCCGCAAGGCTGCCATGGCGATCGAGGCGCTGCGTGAGGCCGGGGCCACCGTCCACACCGACGGTGCGAGCATCCCGCTGCCGCCGACGCAGCTCTCGGCCGGGTCGGCCTGCTGGGGCATCGCCCCCGGCGAGGCCCGCTGGGTGCCGCCGGTGGTCGCGATCAGCGCCGCCGTCCGGGCCGCCGCGGCCCGCAAGCGCGGACAGCTCACCAGCGTCGCCTGCTGAGCCGGCACGAGTAGCACGGACGAGACCGTCCCATAGACAACAGCACACGGCAGACACCGACCCCGTCGTTTCCCCCGACGGGGTCTTTGCCGTACCACGAAAGCCCTTGCGCGCGGGGAGGTTCGCCGCGCGGTAACCCGGCGCCGAGAATCGAACGAACCAGTCTGTTTTGTCGATGCCCGGAAAACCTTGGGCGAGCTAGGGATTCGCCGACCCGGACTGGACGCATTCCGCTCCGCAACCGGGCGTTTGCCGGATAAAATTGACCAGCTTTCGTTTTAAGTCGCTGGTTCGACGAGGAGCCTCGACGGTCTCGAATCCGGCTATCTCAGGGGGCGCGCATGCGCGGCAGCGACGGCGAGCACGAACTACAGGAACGTCACGGCACCCAGGACCGGGCCCGGCGCTTCTACGACGACCAGGTCCGCGACCGGCTCAACGACCAGATGATCGAATTCGTCGGCCGGATGGATATGGCGTTCATCGCCACCGCCGACGCTCGCGGCGAATGCGATGCCAGCTTCCGGGCGGGCGAACCGGGATTTCTGCACGTGATCGACGAGCAGACGCTCGCCTACCCGGAGTACCGGGGCAACGGCGTGCTGGCCAGCCTCGGCAACATCCACACCAACCCGCACATCGGCATCCTGCTGATCGACTTCATGCGCGACCTGATCGGCCTGCACATCAACGGCTCGGCCCGCATCGTCGACGATGTCGCGCTGCGCGCCGGGGTGCCCGGCCTGCCGCCGAGCCGCCGCGGGCGCGAGGCCCAGCTGTGGGTGGTGGTCGACGTCGAAGAGGCCTATATCCACTGCCGCAAGCATATACCGCATCTGGTGCCCGCCACCCGTGAGCAGCGGGAATGGGGTACCGACAGCGTGCGCGCCAAGGGCGGTGACTATTTCGGCGTCAAGGCGGAGTCGCTGGTGGAGAGCTGAACGGGCCGGGCTCTAGTCGATCTTGAAGATGACCATCCGCTGCACCACGAAGTTGATCACGGTGGCGGTGCCCTGCGCGACGACGTAGGCCAGCGGCAACCGCCACCAGGTGTCGGGCAGTGCCTGGTACATCACCCAGTTGAGACCGACCTGTACTGCGAAGGTGACCGCGTACAGCGCGACCACCGCGATGAACCGGGCCCGGCTCGGCGGCGCTTGGAATGTCCAGCGCCGATTGATCACGTAGGCGGTGGTGGTGCCGGCGATGAAGCCGACCGCTTTGGCCAGGCTGACGTGCAGCCCCACCGCGTACAGCAGGGAATACAGGCCGAAGTCGACGATGGCCGACAACCCGCCGGTCACACCGAACCTGATGACCTGCGTCTTCAGATCCACATTGGTACCGCCCGGCTCGTCGACCAGCGGAAGCTCGACCGGAAGCGGCAGATGGGGTTCGGCACTCACGCGCACGAGACTATATGGACGCGGCCCGCGCCCACCGCGCACCCGAGCACAACCGCCGGCCCGCTTCACGGGCGCGTGGCCGACGCCATACCGGCGGGTACGGCGACCCCGGCCGCCCGCTCGGCGATACCTGTAGCCTCTATGCCGATGTCCACGAAAGCTACGACCCCCACCACGACGACCGGTGATGACAGCGTTCCCGCCGCCACCAACGGCGCGGGCCGCGCGTTCGATCTACCGACGCGCACCCGGACGCTCACCGGGTGGGGTCGCACCGCACCAACATCCGCCGAAGTGCTCTCGACCAGCGATCCGGAGCTGATCGCCAAGGCCGTGGCCATGGTCGCCGAGGACAACGACGGCAAGCCCGCCCACCTGCGCCGCGGCGTCATCGCGCGCGGGCTCGGCCGCTCCTACGGCGACCACGCGCAGAACGGGGGCGGCCTCGTCGTCGACATGACCGCGCTCAACCGCATCCACCGCATCGACGGCGACACCCACATGGTCGACGTCGACGGTGGCGTGAGCCTGGACCAGCTGATGAAGGCGGCGCTGCCGTTCGGCCTGTGGGTCCCGGTGCTACCGGGCACCAGGCAGGTCACCATCGGCGGCGCCATCGCCTCCGACATCCACGGCAAGAACCATCACTCCGAAGGCAGCTTCGGCAATCACGTCCGCTCCATCGACCTGCTCACCGCCGACGGGCAGGTGCAGACCGTCTCGCCGAAGAAGAACGCGAAACTGTTCTGGGCGACGGTCGGCGGCAACGGCCTGACCGGCATCATCCTGCGCGCGACGATCGAGATGATTCCGACCGAGACCGCGTACTTCCTCAACGACGGCGTCAAGACCAGGACACTGGACGAGACCATCGCGGTGCACAGCGATGGGAGCGAGGCGAACTACACGTACTCGAGTGCGTGGTTCGACGTGATGAACCCGCTGCCCAAGCTCGGCCGGGCGTGCCTGACCCGTGGCCGCCTGGCGAAGGTCGACGAACTGCCCAAGAAGCTGCGCAAGAACCCGCTGAAGTTCGACGCACCGCAGCTGCTCACCGTGCCCAACATTTTCCCGAGCTGGACGGCCAACAAGCTGACCCTCGGCGCGGTCGGCGAGGCGTACTACGCCATGGGCGGTACCTACACCGGCAAGGTGCAGAACCTGACCCAGTTCTATCACCCGCTCGACATGGTGGCGGAGTGGAATCGGGCCTACGGCCCGGCCGGCTTCCTCCAGTACCAGTTCGTGGTGCCGACCGAGGCGGTCGAGGAGTTCAAGCGGATCATCATCGACATCCAGGCGTCCGGGCATATCTCCGCGCTCAACGTCTTCAAACTGTTCGGCCCCGGCAACCAGGCTCCGCTGAGCTTCCCGATGCCCGGCTGGAACATCTGCGTCGACTTCCCGATCCGGCCCGGCCTCAACGAGCTGGTCACCGAACTCGACAAGCGCGTCCTGGAATTCGGCGGGCGGCTCTACACCGCGAAGGATTCGCGCACCACCGCCGAGACCTTCCACAAGATGTACCCGCGCATCGACGAGTGGATCCAGATCCGCCGCAGTGTCGACCCCACAGGCGTTTTCATGTCCGATATGGCCAGGAGGCTGGAGCTCCAGTGATCAACGCAGTAGGCAACCCGCAGACCATCCTGCTGCTCGGCGGAACGTCGGAGATCGGGCTGGCGATCTGTGCCGAGTACCTGAAGAAGGGCGCCGCGCGGATCATCCTGGCCACCCTGCCGAACGATCCGCTGCGCGACACCGCGGTGGCGCAGATGAAGGCGGCCGGGGCCGAAAAGGTCGACGTCATCGATTTCGACGCGCTCGACACCGACAGCCACCCCAAGGTGATCGATCAGGCCTGGGACGGCGGCGACGTGGATGTCGCCATCGTCGCCTTCGGCGTTCTCGGTGATGCCGAACAGCTGTGGCAGAACCAGCGCAAGGCGGTGCAGGTCGTCGGCATCAACTACACCGCGGCGGTGTCGGTCGGCGTGCTGGTCGGCGAGAAGATGAAGGCGCAGGGCTACGGCCGCATCATCGCCATGTCCTCGGTCGCCGGCGAGCGGGTGCGCCGCTCCAACTTCGTCTACGGCTCCACCAAGGCCGGCCTGGACGGGTTCTACCTCGGCCTCGGCGAGGCGCTGCGCCCGTACGGCCCGCGCGTGCTCGTCATCCGGCCGGGCCAGGTGCGCACCACCACCACGCTCGAGCATTGGAAGGCGACCGGCGCCAAGGAAGCGCCGTTCACCGTCGACAAGGAAGAGGTCGCCGCCCTCGCGGTCGAGGCCTCGCAGAAGGGCAAGGAACTCATCTGGGCCCCCGGCCAGGTGCGCTACCTGATGTCGGTGCTGCGCCACATCCCGCGCCCGATCTTCCGCAAACTCCCGATGTGAGCGACTGATTCGGAGCCGGGTCGACTGCGGCCCCGGCTCCGATGCCGCCCGGTTTCACTGTCCTATTCGAGGCACATCGGATGATGACGCGGGCTCCACTAGGCTGGCCCGGACGTGCGGGCGGACGAGTAGGAGCCGGAGGTTGGGCGCGCCGATGACAACGAACGACGAAGTGCGGTCGGGGCAGTTGGTGCGCCGGATCGGGGGCGGGCTGGGGCAGGCGGCGGTGGCCACGCTGGTCGCGGCCGGTGTGTCGGCCATCGGGTTGTACGCGTTTTCGCTGGTGCAGTGGCCCGCGTTCAACTCCTCCAATGTGACTCGGGCGTTGACGACGGTCGGGCAGGTCGCTTCGGCCGTGCTGTTGGTCGCGTCGATCGTGCTGATCCGGCGCAAGAGCAAGCTCGGGCTGGCGAAACTGTTGTCGTGGGCGGGGATTTCGGCGTTCGTCACGGTGACGCTCGGCATGCCGCTGGCCGCGACGAAGCTGTACCTGTTCGGTGTCTCCGTCGACCAGGAGTTCCGGACCGAATACCTGACCAGGCTCACCGACAGCGCCGCGCTGCGGGATATGACCTACGCGGATCTGCCGCCGTTCTATCCGGCCGGATGGTTCTGGATCGGCGGCCGGGTGGCGAATGTGCTCGGCATGGACGGCTGGGAGGTCTTCAAGCCCTACGCCATCGCCTCGATCGCGGTGGCCGCGGTGATCTCGCTGGTGCTGTGGTCGGAGCTGATCCGCGCGGACTGGGCGGTCGCGGTGACGGCGGCGGTGACGGCGTTCGGCGTCGCCTATGCCTCACCGGAGGCCTACGGCGCCGTCATCGCGGTGCTGCTGCCGCCGGTGCTGGTGCTGGCCTGGGGTGCGCTGCATCGGCCCGCCGACCAGCGCGGCACCGCCGGGGGCTGGGGTGCGGTGATCGGCACCGGGTTGTTCCTCGGGGTGGCGGCGACGTTCTACACGCTGTATCTGGCGTTCGCGGCGTTCGCGGTGACGTTGATGGCGCTGGTCGCGGCGGGGTACGCGGTGTGGGCGCGGCGGGCGGAGGGGCGCTCACGGCGGCGTGCCGCTGTCGGAGCGCGGTCCGGCACTGACCTGAGTGTCGAGCCCAAAGGCGGGACGTGGCGGGCGGCGCTGGCTCCACTCGCGCGCCTCGTCGTCATCGGCGCGATCGCCGGGCTCATCGCACTCACCGTGTACCTGCCGTTCCTGCTGGAACTGCTCGGCGGGACCTGGCCGAGCGGCGGGACGGCGTTCCACTATCTGCCCGAAGCGGGCGCGGAGCTGCCGTTCCCGATGGTGGAGTTCTCGCTGCGCGGCGGGTTCTGTTTGATCGGCACGATCTGGCTGGTGCTGCGGGCCGGGTCGTCGCGGCGGGCGCAGGCGCTCGGGATCGGCGTGCTCGCGGTGTATCTGTGGTCGCTGCTGTCGATGCTGGCGACCGTCGCGGGGACGACGCTGCTGTCGTTCCGGCTGGAACCGATTCTGCTGGTGCTGCTGGCGGCGGCCGGGGCGTTCGGTTTCGTGGAGGGCGCGCGGGCGGCGTATCAGGCGTTCAACGAGCCGGAGCGGTTCCGGATCGTGGCGGTCGTGGTGGCGCTGGTCGGGGCGCTGGCCTTCACCCAGGACATTCCGCGGGTGCTGGCGCCGGAGATCACCACCGCCTACACCGATACCGATGGCGACGGCGTCCGCGCCGACCAGCGCGATCCGTCGGCGGTGGCCTATTACCGCGAGATCGACGCCGCGCTCACCGCGCAGACCGGGCGTCCCCGGTCGGAGACGGTGCTGCTCACCGCCGACACCAGCTTCCTCGCCTACTACCCGTACTTCGGTTTCCAGGGCCTGACCTCGCACTACGCCAACCCGCTCGCCGAATTCGCCGAACGCGCGGCGGCGATCGAAGCGTGGAGCGAGCTGGAATCACCGCAGGAACTGCTCGACGCGATGGCTGCGGCACCGTGGCGCGCCCCGGATGCGTTCCTGTTCCGGCGCAGCGGCGAGGACTACACGCTGAGGCTCGCAAAGGACGTCTATCCGAACGACCCGAATGTGAGCCGCTACACCGTCTCCTTCCCCAGCTCGCTGTTCGAGGATCCGCGCTTCACCAGCACCGATATCGGTCCGTTCACGCTGGTCACCGTCGCGCGGTGAGCTCGGCCGACCGGATCCGGCTTGTCAGCTCCGGTTCAGGGTGATTGGGTACGGTGGGCTGCTGATCAGCCGGGCACAAGGAGTGGTTTTACGTTTTGAGTGGGGAACCTGACGTCGAGCGGGGTGGATCGACGGCGGTGGACGTCGCGACGGACGGGCCTGCCACGGCCCAGCGACTCACCCCCGAACGAGCACGCCTGCGAGCGCGGCTACCGATACCGCGCCGGATACCGCGCGCCGACCTGCTGATCGGCACGAGCTACCTGTTGATCGCCGCCACCGTCCTGTCCGGGCAGTGGCGCGACACCAGCGGCTCGTACCTGATCAAGAGCGGCCAGGACCAGACCATGTGGGAATGGTTCTTCGCCGTCACCGCCCACTCGGTGGCCAACTTGCAGAACCCGCTCGGCACGCAGCTACAGAATTTCCCCGCCGGGGTGAACATGATGGCCAATACAGCCATGTTCGGCGTCGGCATCCCGCTGACGCCGGTCACCCTACTGTTCGGCCCGACGGTCACCTTCGTGCTCGTCCTCACCCTCGGCCTCGGCGGTACCGCGTTCGCCTGGTACTGGCTGTTCTCCCGGGAGCTGGTGAGCTCGCGCACCGCGGCCGTCATCGGCGGATTGTTCTGCGGGTTCGCGCCCGCCATGATCTCGCACGCCAACGCGCACCCGAACTTCGTGGTGCTGGTGCTGCTGCCGCTGATCGCCGCTCAGGTGATCCGGATGGCGCGGCGAGCGAGCGTGCCCGACCTGCCGCGGCCGCGCCGACGGGTGCGCGATGCGGTGATCCTCGGCCTGCTGGTGGCCATGCAGATCGCGCTCGGCGAGGAACCGCTGCTGATCTTCGCGCTGTCCTTCGCCGTCTTCGGCATCGGCTATTACCTGCGTGAACCGCGCGCCGGGCTGCGGGTCCTGCGACGGATCACGCCGACGGTCGCGCTGGCCGCGGTGATCACGCTGGTGCTCACCGAGATCCCGCTGTGGTGGCAGTTCTTCGGGCCGCAGAGCTACCGGTCCATCGACCACGGTCAGATGGGCAACGACCTCAAGACCATGACCCAGTTCCCGTCGGAATCGCTGGGCGGCATGTTCTCCCCCGGCCAGAGCGTGGCGATCAACCCGACCGAACAGAACGCCTACTTCGGCTGGCCGCTGCTGTTGCTGCTGCTGGCCACCGCCGCGCTGCTGTGGCGCGAACGGATGGTGCGGGCGGCGGCGGGCGTCATCGTGGTGTTCGGGGTGCTGTCGCTGGGGTCGGAGGCGAAGTTCGGCAAGGAACCCACCGGCATCGTCCTGCCGTGGCGGCTGCTGGAATCGGTGCCGCTGGTCAATTCCATGCTGGAATCCCGGCTCACCATGGCCGCGATCCCGGCCATCGCGGTGATCCTGGCGCTGGCCACCGAACGGGCCGTCGCGCTGTGGAAGGAGTCGGCGGTCGACCCCAAGCCGCTCGGCTGGTTCGCCGCGCTGGCCTTCGCGCTGCTGCCGCTGGTGCCGACGATCCTGCCGGTGGCCGAGCGGCACGAGACACCGGAGTTCTTCGCCTCCGGCACCGTCGATCAATACGTCGACCACGGTTCGGTGGTGGTGGTGCCGCCGCCGCGCCCACCCGACGCGCGGGCGCTGCGCTGGCAGGCCGACGCGGGCTTCACCTTCCCGCTCGCCGGCGGCTATTTCGTCGGCCCCACGGGCGCGGACAAGAAGGGCATATACGGTCCCGCCGCGCGGGCAACGGCATCGCTGCTGGTCAAGGCGCAGGACACCGGTGAGGTCCCGGCGATCGACGCCGACGACCGCGCGGCCGCCCTGGCCGACCTGCGGTATTGGCAGGCCGACGTGGTGGTGCTGCCGCGCACCACCAACGCCACGACCTTGCGTCAGACGATGACCGAACTGCTCGGCACCGGACCGGTCCGGGTGCAGGACGTCTGGGTGTGGGACGTGCGGACGCTGCGCTAGTTTCGGCTCCCCCGGCCCGGCAGGGCGTGGGCTGCTGCATGCCGGCGCATCAGTAAGTCGAATGATCGGCTTCCCCGGCCGGACAGGGCGTGGGCCGCGTCCGGCGCCGCCGGTTAGAGTCGAGTCCCGTGCGACCGGACCGATCTCCCAGAGCGTTCAACCGTCTCCGCCTGATCGCCCTCGTCTCCGGATTTCTCGGATTCGTGCTGGCGTTGCTGACCCCGCTGCTGCCGGTGCGTCAGGACCAGGCGGTGCTCGACTGGCCGCAGGCCGGGCAGACGAGCGTCGAAGCGCCACTGGTGAGTTACGAGCCGCTGCGCCTGGACCTCACGGTGCCGTGCCCGGTGCTGCGCGACGCGACGGGCACGCTGGTCTCCACCATCCCGATGGAATCGGATCAGGCCTCCGCCAAGGGGCTGATCGTGGCGGTGCGCGACGGTTCGCTGTCGGTGCTGCTGCGTGATGTGCCGTTGCTGTCGGCGCCGGTGGCCGAGATCGGCGACTGCGAGGCGGTGCGCGTCGTCTCGGAGGCCGCGGCCACCAGCGCGGAGATCGTCGGGGTGAATCGGGCGGACGGAACACCGTTCCGCACCACCGTCACTCGCGATATCCGGCCGCAGATGGTCGGCGTGTTCACCGAATTGGCGCAGGATCGGCTCGACGGCATCCGGTTGCACGCCGACATCGATTCGCGGTTCAGCTCCTCGCCGACCGTGTTGAAGCTCGCCGCGATGATCATCGCGGTGCTGAGCACCATCGTCGCGCTGATCGCGCTGCATCTGCTCGACACCTCCGACGGCAGGCGCGCGCGCCGCTTCCTGCCCGCGCACTGGTGGCGGTTCACCCTCGCTGACGGGGCGGTGCTCGGCACGCTGGCGCTCTGGCACGTCATCGGCGCGAACACTTCCGACGACGGCTACATCCTGAACATGGCGCGCGCCTCCGAGCACGCCGGCTACATGGCCAACTACTACCGCTGGTTCGGCGTGCCGGAGGCGCCGTTCGGCTGGTCCTACGAGGTGCTGTCGTGGATGACACGGGTCTCCGATGCCAGCCCGTGGATGCGGCTGCCCGCGCTGCTGGCCGGCGTCGTGTGCTGGCTGGTGATCAGCCGCGAGGTGCTGCCCCGGCTGGGTGCCAGAGTGCGCCGCAACAAGGTGGCGTTGTGGACGGCCGGGCTGGTGTTCCTGGCGTTCTGGCTGCCCTACGACAACGGTCTGCGGCCCGAACCGCTGATCGCCGCCGGTGCGCTGCTCACCTGGTGCTCGATCGAGCGGGCCATCGCGACATCACGGCTGCTGCCCGCGGCGATCGGCATTCTCATCGCAGCGTTCTCGCTGGCTGCCGGGCCGACCGGGTTGATCTGTATCGCGGCGTTGATCGCGGGGTCGCGGCCGGTGTTGCAGGTGATCGTGAAGCGGGCGCGGGGTGAGGTTGCGACGCAGTCGATCCTCGCCGAGACTCGGGCGCAGGTGCGGGCAGGCGCCGGCGAGGCTCGGCCGGGCGACGCCGCGAGCGCGGTAGACGAGACTCGATCGGAAGGCGGGGCTCCCTCGGACGGCGGCGCCGAGACCCCCACAAAGGCCGACGGCGCCGTCCCCCATCGACCTGACAGCCCGGTTCGGGATGCCGATGCGAAACTCGTTGATCGCCCGCGTGGTTCGCTCGCCAGCGGAATCTTCCGCTATGCGGCCCTGCTCGCTCCCGGCATCGCCGCCGGAACCCTCGTACTGGTCGTGATCTTCGCCGACCAAACCCTTGCCACCGTCATGGAAGCCACCCGGGTCCGCACCATCGTCGGGCCGAATGTGGCCTGGTTCGACGAACGCACCCGCTGGGATTCGC
Source organism: Nocardia cyriacigeorgica (assembly GCF_005863245.1). Taxonomy (GTDB): domain Bacteria; phylum Actinomycetota; class Actinomycetes; order Mycobacteriales; family Mycobacteriaceae; genus Nocardia; species Nocardia cyriacigeorgica_C. The sequence goes on from NZ_VBUT01000004.1 coordinate 337,616, forward strand.
TGCTCATGCTGGCGCCGGACGGTTCGCTGTCGCGGCGGTTCGGTGTGCTGCTGATGCTGCTGTGCCTGCTGGTGTGTGTGCTGCAAGTGCTGCGCAAGGGCCGCATTCCCGGCACCTCGCGCGGGCCGTCGGTGCGCATTCTCGGCATCGTGTTCGCCTCGCTGCTGCTGATGATGTGGACGCCGACCAAGTGGACCCATCACTTCGGCGTGTACGCCGGACTGGCCGGGTCGCTGGCCGCGCTGGCGGCGGTCGCGGTGGGCGTCAACGGGATTCGCTCGGCCCGCAACCGGGCGCTGTTCGCGGCGGCGGTGCTGTTCCTGCTCGCGATCACGTTCACCGGGTCCAATGGCTGGTGGTACGTGTCCAGTTACGGTGTCCCGTGGTGGGACAAGGCGCCGCTGGTGGCGGGCAAGGGTGTGTCGACGCTGTTCCTCGGGCTCAGTGTGCTGGCGCTGCTGGTCGCACTGTGGCTGCACTACCGGCAGCCGTATCGGCGGGCCGGTGCTTCGCGGTGGGGCCGATACGCCTCCGCCCCGTTGACGATCGCCGCCGCGCTGATGGTGATCTTCGAGGTGGCGTCGCTGGCCAAGGCCGCGGTCTCCCAGTATCCGGCGTACTCGGTCGCGAAATCCAATGTGCGCTCGCTGGCCGGTGAGCCGTGCGCGCTGGCGGATTCGGTGCTGGTGGAAACGAATACCGCCGATTCCCTGCTGCTGCCGTACGAGGGTGATCCCGCCGACGGTCTCGTCTCCCGCGAATCCGGCGTGGAGACAGTCGGATTCACACCCGACGGTGTCGCCGACGATCTCACCGCCGACGCCGAGGAAGTCGCCGGGGGCGGCGCCAACACCGTCGAATCCGATAACGACAACAAGACCAGCGATACCACCGGCGCCGGCACCGGCGGCGGCACCACGGCGCAGGCCGGCATCAACGGCTCGACGGTCGCACTCCCGTTCGGCCTCGACCCCGCCCGGACCCCGGTGCTCGGCAGCTACACCGACGACGACCAGAAGCAGGCGAAGCTCACCACCCAGTGGTATCGCCTCGACCTGTCCGACTCCATGCGCGACGACCCCGCCTACCGGGTGCTCGCCATCACCGCGGCCGGCCGCATCCGCTCCGTCGACGCCGACGGCGTGCTCACCTACGGCCAGGACCTGGTGCTGGAGTACGGAACCCGCGCCGCCGACGGCACCATGACCGTCCTCGGCGCGATCACCCCGACCGATATCGGACCGGCGCCGTCCTGGCGCAACCTGCGGGTGCCGCTGGATCAGCTGCCCGCCGAGGTGAACGCGGTGCGCCTGGTCGCCACCGACAACGACATCACCCAACGCCAATGGCTGGCCATCACCCCGCCCCGCCTGCCGCGCCTGGCCACCCTCGATTCGGTCGTCGGCCACACCGACCCGGTCCTGCTGGACTGGCACGTCGGCCTCGCCTTCCCCTGCCAACGCCCCTTCGACCACCGCTACGGCGTGGCCGAGGTCCCCCGCTGGCGCATCCTGCCCGACCGCGTCGGCTCGGATGCCTCCAACGCCTGGCAGGACGACATCGGCGGCGGGCCGTTGGGCTGGACCGAACTGCTGCTGCAAGCCGAGACCGTCCCGACCTATCTGAACGACGACTGGGGCCGCGACTGGGGTTCTTTGGAACAGTTCACTCCCTACGATCCGAATGCCGTCCCGGCCGAACTGAATGTCACCACGGTGACCCGCTCCGGCCTGGCCGAGGACTCCCCGATCCGGATCAGATGACCCGAGGGAGTTCCTCACGCCACACGGCATTGCCGTAGTAGTGGTTGTCGAAAGCAGCACAGCACGGCACTACCACGCATTTCGCGTGGAAATCAGGCCGCAGTGGGCGTCGGCGGAGCGTGCTCACACGTCCGATGCCTGCGACGGTCGCGGGATCGCTCATTGCGCAGGTGGATTCGTGAGAGTACTTCGGCGAGCAGTTCGTTGGCGTGGTGCCGGTGATTGATGCGCGGCTTCTGTTGCGGGTCGATGTGGGGTGGTGCGATCCAGGCGGTGCGGCCGGCGTGGGATGAGCAGGGGCCTTCGGTGCGGGTTTTCCATCCCCCAGGGCCGTCGTGAATGAGGGCGTGGCAGTTGTCGCAGGCGAGGGTGAGGTTGTTGACGTCGGTGGTGCCGCCCTTGCGGTAGTCGAGGACGTGGTGGACCGCGCACAGGCTGGCGGGTGCGTCGCATCCGGGCCGTGAGCAGCCGTGCAGCGCGGCGATCAACGCAAGCCGTTGCGCGCGGGAGGCGAGGCGTTTGCTGCGACCCAGGTGCAGCGGCAGCCCGGCGTGATCGAACACCGCCAGGAACGGCAGCGACCGCTGCGCCATGACCAGCGCGTCACGCATCGGGACGGTGCCGCCGGTCGCGGTTGTGGCGACCCCGGATGCGGTCTCGATGTCGTCGACGGTGAGGGTCAGCACGGTGGTGACCGGAACGCCCCGGTGGGAACCGAGCCGCTCGGCGATGATCCCGGATTCCAGCAGTGCCCGGACCGCGTCGTGATTGCGTTGCGCGGTCGAGCGGTGATCGCGGCCCGCCGCTTCGGCCAGCACAGCCGGATCCACGTGATCACTATCGGTGACCGGGCTCTCCGGATCATCCGGGTTACACATGCCCGGGCGGGCGAACTTGGCCAGCAACGGATCGAGCAATGCCCGCAGTACCGGATCAATGTCACCACGAATGGGGCTCATCCCGTCGGCGCGTTGACGCCCGATCGTAATGCCCCGCATCCGGGCCCGGTCATTGTCGGTGGTGAGGCGCCCATCGGGATCGAGGTGGGCCAGAATGCGGTCACCGACCTTGCCGATGTCATCCGGAGAACCGGCGCGGGCGAAGTCGGTCAAGATCTGCTCGGCGGCCTCACGTTCCTCTCGCGAAACCCCGTTCGGAACCTTGTGCAGTACGTTCGCAATGCCACGAGCGTGGTCGGCGGAGATGTCTCCTGATATCAAAGCCTGTGCGGTGTGCGGCATCCGGGGGTCGACCGGGTCGCCGCCCATGTCGTGGAATGTCGCCACCTGCACCGCTTGATGCACCCGGGCACCCGCATCTGCGCTGGCCAGCCGCAGGGTCTCCATCAGGAACCGCTTCAACGACTTCGACCCCGCCCGCGCCGGTAATGACCGTTCCCCTGCCTCGACCAGCAGGCGATGCTGCACCGCGGTCAGCATCCGCGCGCACCGCTCCACCTGCTGCATCACGGCGACGACCCCGTCATCGGTTAACGGCGTAAGCGGCGACTCGAGCAGCGAGACCACCGCAGCATGCAATGCCGCTACACCAGCCTCGGTTTCCCCCTCGCTCGAAAGCATGTTCGAATGCTATCGCACATCAGCGCCCACCACCAGGGAAAACAGGATCTGAACTGCACGTATTCACACTGGACAAGCGACCGGAACGAGGGAGGTGTACCCGCCTCAGCGCTGCCCGAGCCCCGCCCTCCGAGCCAGTGCGCCAGCTGTCGCATCCACGGTCGCGGCTTTGAGCTTGGTGTCGTGATGATTGATATCGATCAAGTACCGACCAGCTGCCGGATGATCGTCGCGGACATCGATCCAGCTCAGGTAGATCGGTGGCTGTGGTCGGTTTGCTTGCAGGTGAGTCATTACCTTGAGGTAGCCTTCGGCGCTACGTGGCGCCCGGAGCAGAGCACGTATGCGCTCCTCGACGGGCAGCTCGTCATTGCGGGATCGCCCCCAGGAGCTCGGCGGCTCCTCACCACGGACGCGCGGCGTGTAGCCGACCATGTCGCCTGCCGCACCGGGCTGTGCCGGTGGCAGTGTCGCGGCGAACTGCTTCGGTAGGCTCTCGCGGCTGGTAACGACGAGCTGGATGTCACCACCGAACTCTGGTGACGCGCCCGACTTCTGGAAAAGGATGACACCGAGCTCGCCGGATAGCGCACCGACTGAACGCGCACGCTTGTTCGAACGGTGCGAATGGCCCGCACAGATGATCCGGAGCTCGGGATCCGCCAGGACGCGCAAGGGTCCTGTGAGGTCCGGGTCGCCAAACCGTGGGTAGCGGGCTTTGATCGGCTCGACGATCCGGGCGTATTCGTCCTCGGTCGTGGCGGATTCGATGATGCTGATCGGGTCCGGGTACTGGTCGAGCCCGGTTTCACCCCATACCCAGGCGAATTCATCGGGGGTGAACACCCACTTCGTTCTGGTCACGGCCGGCGGGCGCCCTCGGTTGGTTCGTCCATCATCGGACCCACGCCCGACACGGTGAAGATCTCAGGCTCAGCGGCCGCTTCCCCGCGAGCAGAATCGGAGTCATCCTTCATCGGGCCGACACCGGATACTGTGAATGGCGCGTCCGCGGCCGTATTCGACGCCGACGGAGGGTCATCCATCATCGGTCCAGTACCAGAGACGGTGAATATCTCCGGCACTACGGAAGGCGGCGTGGCGGTTGGCTCGTCCATCATCGGCCCGGCACCTGAGACCGTGAACACCTCAGGAGGTTCTGATGCGCTCGACGGCGCTGTACTCGCAACGTTCGACGCAGCGGCTTGACCGGAGGTATCGCTAAGCACGGGAGCACTACTGCCGGTGGGGTCGTCGGAGCCAAAATCGAGATCCCAATCAGCCTCTGGGGCAGTAGTTCCCGATCCAGGCGCGACTCCCGTCTGCGAAACGGGCGTGTTCGTATCAGGCGCCTGCCATGACGCGGCCTGGGTGGACGGTACTTCCTGCGGGCGGTAGTCGGCTGCAACGTAGGTAGACGAGTCGAACTCCGGCTCGAGACCTTCGCCGATGACACCTACCGGACTACCGAGTCCTTCTGTCCACTCGTCGGATACTCCGCGCAGATAGTCCGGGGCGGAGTGCTCGGACTCGTTCTCGCTGTTGCTGTCGCGGCGCCCGCCCGGCGCCATCGGGGCCATCGGCATTCCCCGGCCTCCGGCACCCGGCCGCGATCCCGCACCCGCTGCTCCCGGTGCGAGGCCGGTGCCCGCGCCCGGCGCGCCTGGTCGTGACGAGCCAGGGCCGCCACCGTCCGCAAGTGAGCGACCTGCTCGATCCGAACCATCCAGACCCGGGCCCGATCCGCCCGGTCCCGAGCTGCCCAAACCGGCCGAATTGGGTGACGACGTCGCGTTTGGGCCGACGCCCGCGGCAGTGGTCGACGCAGGTGTCGTACCGTCGGCGCCGGGCAGCAACCCCTCCGGCAGGCCCAAACCCTCTGGTAGCCCCAAGCCCTCCAACCCGGTCTTCGGCAGTCCCTGAACAGGTTCCGGAGTTGATTGCGCAGGTGGAACACCGGCGCCAGGTTGCCCCGTGTCACCGCCCGGCGGCGCACCACCCGGACCACCGGGGCCGTTCGGCCAGCCGCTGTTCGGGTTCCCGCTGGACGAGCCGTCCCCGCCACCGATCTGGGGAACCTCGATGTAGGTGGGCACGCCGGACCCTGCGGGCGGAAAGTTCGGTTTGTACAGGGTGTTCATCACCCGAACGGCCTCTTGACGCGCGAGTTCCCTTGCCGCGCGGTCGCTATCGGCGTACTCGGGACTGATCAATCCAGGCGCTGCGGATTCATCTCGGTTGTCAGGATCAGGCAGCGGATTGGTGGATGCCGGCGGTGGCTGGATCGCGGTCCGCACCGCCTCGGCCGCCCATGCCAACGCATCGAGCCGTGAGTTCACGGAGCTGAACACTTGACCGATCTGATTCACGCCGTTCGCGAACAGTGTTGATGCAGTCTCGGCGGCGTCGGCGCTGGCCCCTTGCCATTCGCCAGAACCAAAGATCCGATTCATGGCCATCTTGTTGAACATCGCGAGGTTCAGCAGGTCGGCAGAGCATTCGTTCCACACCCGCTGAAGAGTCCGCATGCCAGCCGCATCGATACCACCGGGTCCGTGCACGGCCTGGTACATCGCCGCATGAGTCATGCCCTCGAAGTGCTCGATTGTGCTCACGTAGTCCGGGTCGTTGCCTGCACCCAAATCAGCAAGATTCGCGTCATAGGACGCCGCCCGCCCCAGTGAGGCGGCAGCGCGACCGGCAGCGTCCTGGGACTCTTTCGAGACGATCAGTTCCTGGAACCCCGGAATCGGGATCGAACTCGCTGGTGGTAGCTGCGGCCCCGCGCCATCCTGCCCGCCCATCGCGGCCCCCTTCGCATCCCCTTCACACACTGCCGGACAACTGCGCTCCGACTCGGCACATTAACACGCGGTGGCGGGTGGCCGCCGCGCGTCGGCGCCGTCTGGCACCCGTGGGCCAGCCTCCGATATTGTTCCAGCGCAGCTGAACATTCACGGCACGCCGGTCCACCGGCTCGAGCCGAGGAGGGGGACGTCAGATGATCCAGGCCGATATCGACCAGCTCAAGAAGCTGGCTACGACGCTGGACACCGTAGGCCAGGAGATCGACAAGATCGACGTACGCACCGCGGGCGACCAGATCGGCGCCGCCCTGCCCGGCTGCTCACTCGGCCAGATCTGCGCGCAGACCGGCGAGTTCACCGAAGGCGCCTGGCTCCGCGTCGCCCAGCGCATCCAGGCACTGTCGACAATCGTCAAAGAGTGCGCGGACAACATGCAGATGACCGACGAAGACTTCAAGAAGAAGCTCGACACCATGGACTTCAAGGGCCGGGGGTAGCCAGCGATGCCGACTCGCAACGACATCAACAACTGGAAGCCCGAGAAGCTCTCCGAGTGGGCGACCGAACTCGAGGCCGACACCCAGTTCTACGAGACCCAGCTCGGCCAGATCCTCACCCACTTCACGGGGACCTCGTGGTCGGGCAAGGCGCACGACGCGGCTGCGGACCGCTTCACCGAGGAACACGACCAGGGACGCAAGCTGTCCCAGGAGATCCGCGACGTCGCTGCGGCGCTCCGAGCTGCGGATCAGCGGCTGGCCAACGAGAAGCGGTTGCTGCTCGGGAAGGTGAGTGATGCGGAGAATGACCTGGAGTCGCCGATCCCACTGACCGTGAGCGACAAGTGGGTGGTGTCCTGCACAGGGATCGGCGCCCATCTTTCCGCAGACGACCGCAAGAAGGCCAGCGATAAAGTCCACGCTCACCAAGCGCTCATCAACACGGCGTACCACAGCTTGGTCGGTGCAGTAAGCGAGGTCGGCGCGGCCATCACTACCGCGACCCAGGAAATTCGAGTCCGGGGCGATCAACTGGGTGACGGCATCGACGCACCGACTGCCGCACCGGCAGACTCGGGGGTGCTCGGCAAGGAAGACGGCCAAGCAGTAGCGGCTGCGATCCGTCCCGATGGAACAGTCGACCCGGCTGTTCTCGATCAGATCGCTAGCAGACTCCCTCAGGGCATTCTCACCGAGAATGACATGCAGATCCTGGCGAACGGGGGCGAACTGTCCACCGTGCCCGCGTCTACCCAGCAGTACTACCGGGAGTTCTTCCAAGGCGCCGGCAAAGACGGTGTGCTGGCACTAAGTGAGCACCTGAAGACGCAAGAGGCCGCTGGCAACCCCGTCGCGGCAGCCCGCAGGGACGCGCTGGCCAATGGCCTCCTGGTCGTCTCGAACGAGAAGATCGGCACTGGACGAGATTCCAACGGCAAACTCCAGTCGCCGGGTGGATATGAGGCACTCCCGCAGGATATGCGCGACCTGGTGTCCGGCCGCTGGAACGAATATGCCGATCTTTCAACGACAGGTGATCAGCCAAAGAAGTTCGCTGAGCTGACCCAGCTCGGAGATCTCGTCGCTCAGGCCGACCCGGATATCCCGCCAGGCAAGACAATGGGTGTTGAGATGTCCCGTCAGGCCGCCAGCATGGTCGGCTACTTCGACAGTTTCGGCGATCGTTGGCCTCCCGGCTGCACCGAAGACGACGAGATGGCCATCGAAAACGGCGCCAGCAACCTGTTGTCTGTCGGAGCGCGTAACTTTGAGGCCAACGCCGCGCTGCTCAGCGGCGAAGGGTTGCCGGAGGTCGCCGGTCCCTCTCCGGCAGCCGGCGAATACAAGCCGCAACCTTTCAACCGCGATGAATTCGCGGCGACGGTATTCGGCCGCGAGTGGTCTGACGACGGCAAGGCCGCAGCGCAGCTGTTCGACTGGACCGCGACCGAGAGTCATGAAACCGGGCCTGACGGAAAGCTCACCGAGCAAGCAATCCTGGCGAGGCGGACGATCGCAGAGCTGCCCGAAGTCTTTACCCCCATGCACGATCCGGATTCGCCTGATGGCGCCCCGAGCGTCCACCGAGGCGGTCTCCAGATCGATGCGGACGCATTCGAGAACAACGCCAAGATGTTCGCGGCTAATCCCGAGATGTCCAATGCGCTCGCCCAGGTGATGGGCTCGAACATTGATACATACTCCAGAGGTTTCGGAAATACGGCCTTCCTCGAAGGCTCCAACGAAACCCAACTAGAAACAACCGAAGCGAACCGCCTTCTATTTCTGGCCAGCCAATCCGACCAGGGGCGGATGACCCTCGAGGTCTCACGTCAGCTGTATGAGAGCAATCTATTGACAGAGGCCCTACGAACTGACGATGGAAAAGTTCCATCAGACTTTACTCAGCGGTTCAACGCGGTCGCCCACCTCGACGGGCGTATAACAAATGCGGCAGAGAACGCAATGACGTTCCAGGACCAAAATTCAATCAAAACTTACAACGACCATCAGGTGAGCATCTACGAAACCAGGAAGGCGGCTGCCCAGTTCGTAGCCGACTCGACCATCGGTCTAATCGAGGTGCCCGCGACCGCGCCCGGCGGACCGATAGCAGGCCAGGTTGCCGACGTACTGAAGGACAAGGCAACCGAAGCTGCAATAGACAGCTTTGTCCCCAAACCCGAGCTGATGGAAGTCCAATACCCGAACATCACCGAGATAAATGCACAGGCAGCACGCGACTTCAAGCAAGAAATCCTGAATTCAGCATTCAATGCCGGCCACCCGATTCCGCCTGAGCTTATGAACCCTTACACCGGAAAGCCAATCAACGTCACCGAGGAGGGAATAGATTCCTCCCTTCCCACCGCCACACACGATGCTCTTGACGATTTCATCAGCAATGTTGGCTTGGGGCAGGTAACGACAGATTATGACCAGACCCACGGTATCGAAGTTCTACAAGGCGCCGGTAAAGATCGTACAAGCCTCGACATAATCCTAACCGGGCGGAAGACCAAAGAATGAGCGGAAGTCGTAAAAAATTCCACGATCGGCCGCATCGCATCCGCCGACGCCGTCGCAGTGGGCTCAATTCCAGTGGCATCGTGTGGAATCTTCAACGAAGAAACGGTGACCTATCCACCTCCGTCGAGCACATGGAATTCCAAGGACTGCCGGGCGAGCAAAATATATCGCGGAATTTGTTGCTGAATCACTGAATATCGGCATCGCTGCAAATTCTGACCATCATGCGCTAACAGAGTGGCAGAATCGAGTTCCACTCTTAACTACAGATGATCGAGGCCATCTCCAGGTTCGCCCAACGATTAGGTGTTGTCGGTTTGAGGTAGTTGACGCTGGGGGCGGGGCCGAGGAGACGGGCGCCTCCCGGTCAGCAGGATGGAACACCACACATCCTCCGTCCGCTCGACCGAAAATTAGGTCAGCCATTCTATCTAATTCGGCAGAGAATCGGCGAGCATTTTTGCCACCTCCTCGATCCGGACGCAAGCTTCGCCCTCGCCAGCCGCTGGCGAACTCGCAGTCTTCCCGATATCAAGAACACCGTCGGAGGACTCCAGCGCGATGTGGCACTCCTCATCCGACCCTTGGTAAACTGTGTATTTGAAACCCGACCGTCCGCTGAGCTCGATCTCGGTGGAGCTACCTACATACCTTTCACGAAGTTTCAGCAGCTGGATATTTGACGACATTACTGTCACTCCGCGATTGTAATGTTGACCAGTCCCATTTTCTTCCTTGAATTGAAAATGGCAGCCGATGAAAGAGTATGGGGAGTTCTGTTCAAGGACAGAATCACGCCGCCGTCGCGTCCCAGGGTCGAAGCCTGCACGATCAACGATTTTATCGCTGAGTTGTAGGCAGGGGTCGATTTCTATGCCTCGCTCAACTTGTTCGTACACAGACGGAGCCGTCCCCACAGGGACTGCGACCTTGGGCATATCAGAAGCAACACCTGAAGCCGAGGCCTCGCTGGACGCCTCATCATGTGCGCACGATGTGCAGGTCAGAGCGACCAGAAGTGTATACAAAATTCGCTTCAATTCGGCGAGCTCCAGTTCTCCAAGAATGTCGGACGGTATGCAGAGCCGCGACATAATGACAATGGGGGGCAGCTTCACTGCGGAAGTGCTGACGAGATCGTCTCTGCGATCTCTTGAATCCCATCGCATCGGCCTTCGTCTGTGAAGGCCGCTCGTGTGCCTTTTGAAAGGTCGAGCACACCGTCACCGAACGCTATAGCAATGTTGCAATCCCCACCATGAATCTCGGGATTGTCGTACCTAAGAGCTGGACGGCCACCCACTACTACGTCAGTCGAAGTGTCACGGTATCTTTCTCGAAATTCATCGAGTGTAATGTTCGAAGAAGTTATCAACAGCGTCCGGACCGTCCGCTTCTGCCCGCCGACCATCTCTTTGTCACCGAACCTGCAGCCGATGAATGAGTAGGTATCGAAGGTCATGTCGCTACGCTCACGCGATTCTGGATCGAAACCTGCCTTGGCGACTACATCATCCCCCACGCCCACACACGGGTCGAACTTGACCAGAGGCCTACCGGAATCGTTTCGTTGAGTCGGCGCCGGGCTCACGGAGACTGCGACCTTGGGTGTCGGCGAGGGGAGAGCAGGTGTGGTCGAATCGGATGGACTACCATTATCCGTGCTGCTGTCACATGCGGCGAGGAAGAGCAGTGCAGAGACGCTGATCGCCAACGGCATTAGTCGATTCACGACTGCGCACCACCCGTCGAATTTACATCTGCAACAAACCGTGTTGTTGCTGCATTCTGTGCATCAGCGTCAATGATGAGGTTTCCCGCTCGAAGATACGCTTCTTTCAGACGCATAGCACCTTCGATCAATTTATCGATTACATCTATTCCGTCAGCAGCCTTCGCGGCAAACCCCTGTTGCAGTTGCTTTGCCGACTCGAGCCCGCCGAAGCTCGTATGGTTCGTTGCCTGACGCATCTTGTCTCGGACAGCGAACAGTCCATCAATCATGTTGTCGTACTGAGCCGCCGCGTCCCGCGCCACGCCCTCTTCATACCGAATCGTCCCGGCAGCTGCCGCCGCGTTGAACGCGGCGATCTGCGTCTGCCCGTAGTCGATGTCGCCGTCGGCCACTTGCCTACCCCCGCTCCCTCGGTTCTGCGATTCTCGACGCTATCAGACCCAGCCCGACCATTCACTCCGATGGAGTCCGGCCAAGACGCACCAGGCACGGCTCGCGGTGGCTGGCTGACAGTCAGGTGCCTGTGGGGAGGCTAGGCACGATCTGCTCAGCCAGATTTCGTGCGCGAACACAGACATCGGTACTGCCGGGATTCAACGTCGGCGTCGCGTCCCCAGCCGGATTCGGATCCGTTCGTGCGGTCAAGTCGTAGACCTCGATTTCGAGGCTTCCGCCTTTCATGTCGACATTCGCCACGCAGGCCACCTCGACGAGGATGGGGTCCGGGCGTCTCGTGATCGCCCGCCGTCCAGCGATGGTGAACTCGTTCGCATCCGGGAGCTCTTCGCGAAGGCTATGGCGCCACAGAGCGATATCGACAGTGAGTACCGTCGTGGTGATCTGCACCCGATAGTTGTTCGTCCGCACCCACTGACAGCCGCGGAACTTGATCGGCCGATCTTTCACCCCACTGACAGCCAAGGACGTCTCACCTTCTACGGGCTCCTGGCTGTCCAACTGCTCTGCGTCTACTACAGCCTGTGGCACGTCATGACACGGGTCGTAGCCCTGCGGCGGTTCCGCCGCAAATGACAGGACCGGCGCATCGGCCTTGATGTCGCTCGTTGATGAACCGCATCCCGTCAAAGCAGGCAGCCCCAGCAGAAGCGCTGTCGTCACCAGCACACGGACGCTCGACTGCACGGCCACCCCTTCTACGCAACTCCGCAAGCCTGTCGGCGAGATTAACCGATAAGGAGTCTCCGCGACGACCTGGACTTGCGTGCCACATCCTGCTCGCCAGAGTGGTCCTTGTCCAGATGAACGGGCGTTCTCCGATAACAGAGCACAGCGGAACGCGAGGTCTCCTTGCGGGCGAGCGTTATGCGGCGATGAGGCGACTCGGTTGCACGTACACTCGCGGTCGTCCAGCCCCGCCTTCGAGAGAGCACGCCGTCGGCATGAGTGATCAGGCAAACCGCACCTTCCCTGCGGCGATGCCCAGCTCCACAGCTGACCCGGCCGTCATCCACGCCAACGATTGGGCTGCGTTCGCCGGGCTCGAAAGCCTCCAGAGTCATTGGGAGCTGAAGGCATGGCCTACGGGGCATCGCGCCTATTACTGGTACGTGACCTTCGATGACGCGCGGCTGGTGGCGCTCGCGCGGAAGTGCCAGGAGTTCCTCGGCGATGACTGTCTGGATCCGGTTCCCCATGACGGGCTGCACATCACCCTGCTGGGGATCGGCGGCACCGCGGATGTGTCCGGGCGCCGGCTGAGCGAATTGGTGGCAGCGGCCGAGGAACGGCTTGCTGGGTTCGCGCCCTTCGAGCTCGTTGTCGGACCGCTGGCCGGGTCGCGAAGTGCTATTCGGTTCTCGGTGGCTCCTTGGGATCCGCTACTCGAGCTTCACCGGCTCCTGGTCGACTGCACGGGTCGCGTCCTTCCTGGCAAACGGCCCGGACCGGCACATTTTCGCCCGCATCTGGGCATCGGCTACCTGAATGCCCCACGGTCGGCCCGTGCTTTGGTCGAGAAAGTCGCGGCGCTGCACGACCTGCCGCCGGTGCACGTCAGTGTCGACACGGTCGAGCTGGTCGAACTCCGGCGCGAAGAACATGCATACCGATGGGATACCCGCGCAGCGATCAGCCTGAGTGGGTAGACATCTCAGTGCCTGAGATCTCGCGCACTGCTGCCGACCATTCCCGTAGGTAGTCGATGTATTCGCTCGACGCGGCCGATGGCGCCGAGCGCACTGCCGCACCCAGTTCGTGCGCGCGCTGCCACACGGATCGGATCGGTTGTTCGCTGGTCATCGATAGCGCCTTGATCCCAAGGTGCACGGCCCGTTCCAAATCTGGGTCGGCCTTGCAGGTGAGAGCTGTCGCGACATCGAGGCTGACCAATGATCGGCTCCAGGTCGAGTCCGCTACCTCAATGTGCTCCTCGACCTGTTGTCCGTAGTCGAATGTCTTGTCGTACTGGCCTGCCGAGAGGTAGGCCGTCGCCGCATTGGCCATCATTCGAGCGCGCCCGTATGGCGCAAAGGTCAGCGCGGGTGTGAGTCGCGCGCCGGTGTCGTGTGTTTCGGCGAGAGCAGCCGCCTGCTCGACGGCGCGATCAACCCCTACGACATCGCCGAGCTTGCCTAGTGCTCGCGCAAGTCCGTTGGAGTACAGCCGGATCGCTTGCGGGCAGGCTCCCGTCAACTCGATACCTTCGCCGGCCAGTGACGCAGAGCTGCGAAAGTCTCCCATGTAGTAGGCGCAGAAGCTTTCGGTTCCCTTGATCCAGGCAAGTAGCTCATGGTCATCGATATGTGTGGCGAGGATGTACGCCTCACGGCAATACAGTTTCTCTAGTCCGAACCTGCCGCGATTGACTGCCATGTACCCGAGGACGCCGGATAGGCGCGCGGCCAGCGCGTTCAGGCGTCGAAGGTGATCCGGGTGCCGACGATGGTGCAGCGCTGCGTCAACTCGCTGACGGAGCGCCACCGCCTCGGGGGCCAACCGTTGCGGACCCTCGGTTTCGTAGCGGTCGAGCAGGTCCATCATCGCCAGGTCCAGCGTGTCGGCAAGGTGGTCATCGGCGCCCAACTCGGCCAAGCGCTGGGTTCGCTCCACGATCGTTGCAACCGGTTCGAACGATCCTTCGCCATGTGCGTCGGATTGGCCGGTCGGAGCAGAAGTGCCATGCAGGGCAGCGGCGAAACGGCTGCGCTGGTCGTCATCGAGGCGACGCAGCAGCGTGTCCATTGCCTCTGCGTACTGCTGGCCGAGCGTGATGGACGCGCCGCGCCTCTCCCACTTGCTCACCACCGCTTCGGTGAACCCGAGTCGCTCGGCCATGGCTTGCTGGGAGAGGCGCAACGCTGCGATACGCATCGCCCGTACCTCGACTCCGGTCCATTCGGTAACGATCACGATCCACCCACCCTTAGCTCGCTCGATCCCGTGCGCACAGCGTAGAGGCTACGTAGCGGTCGTGTGCCTTAAATCTCCACTGGCCTGGAGAGATGGTTTCCTCACCGCCCGGAAAGCCGGGCATCTGGAATCCACATCGCACCGCCGGAGCCTCTCATGCCAAAGGAAACATCACACGAGGAGACGCAGGTCCCTGATTGTTCCTCCGCACCAATGCACATGGATTGGACGCAGGCCACATCCGTACTCACTGCGCACGCCGCCCATGGACCGGACTGCCCTCGGTACCTCGCCGCGCTTCAAACACTGTCGACCGTGCTCGGCTGAGCGCTGTCAATCCCATAAGTCAGGAACACAATGATCACCCTGCCGTCGAAAGACCTTGTCCTCGCCGCCTGCGCAGGCTCTGTCCGCCAGCCGCATCCAGTTCTGGAGGCTGCGCACGAGCTTGCCGCTCTGCACGCGGCGCAGACCGAAGCATCTCCCGTTGCTATGGCCGAATCCAATTCTCACCGAGCGATCCTGAGGCAGCGGATCGACCGCTGGGTGTCGAGTTCGATGCCTCCCCCGCTCGGGGCTGCTTACGTGCATACCGAGACGATGGGCTGCGTGATCGATCGGCTGGCTCGATTCTCGGTGCTCGCCCACGCGGAACTCGCCGGCGGCGGCAAGCCGTGGGAGCTCCACTTCGCATGGCATCGGCTCTCCGAGGTTTCGCTCGGGTACGGTGACCTGTCGCATGAACTCGGGCTCGGTACGCGCCGCTTGCCGGATTTCACCGGACACCCTGATTAGTCCGTTCGGATCTGTCGCCAACCTGCAGTGAGCGCCAACCCTTCCCTCTCGTGGGTACATCTGTGGGCGGGAGGCTAGATTTTCCGGCCGGCGCCGATACCCGGCAGTAACTCACCGGTCACTCAGTGTCGGCCCGGGAAACGTTGCGCTACTGCTTGTTTCGATCTCAGGATTTACCCAGCGACGAGTCGTACAGTTGAACCTATGACTCCGGCCTTCGAAGATATGCCCCTGCGCGATCTCGTCGGACTGCTCACCGACGAGGAGCAACGAGAACTGCGCCCGTCGGTGCTACGGGTGCTCAACCGCCTACCCGACCAAGAGGTGTTACGCCGAGAACTCGGCAGGCGCCTCACCAACGTGTAGCCAGCGAACACCCATCAGCCACCGGAAAAGGGCGGCGTTCGTCATAGAGACGAGCGCCGCCCTTCGTCAATTGCGGGATCCGTCGACCTCGCGAAACAGCGACTATCCGGCGATCAGCTCGGCGAACGAGACATCTACCCGCACCGGGTCTTCCATGGTGAGACGGCGGGTGTGCAGATAGACCAGGTGGTAGCGGCCATCGGATAGACGGAACTCCTCGATCTGGGAGATCCCATCGCCGGACTCGTTGGGGTACACGATCAGATACGCCGGAATACCTGCCGCCGCATACACGGCCTTCTTCTCGACGGTATCGGTGCGGAACGAACTGTCGGGGGAAACGATCTCGACCACCAGCACAGCGTCTGCGGCGTACAGCCGCTCGTCATCCTCCAAGCAGTGGTAAACGGTGACATCCGGTCGACGCAGGCTCAGCGGAACATCGCCGAGCCGGACGTCAACGTCCGTTTCGACCATCAGGCACGGCTCGGGCTTCCGCCCGCTTTCCAGCGACGCGGCCAATCTGCGCGCCACCCGATTGTGCAGCCGGGACGGGCTCTCGCATTTCACGATATGCCCGTCGACCACCTCGATGGTGCGGCTGAAATCCGCAGGCAGGGCCTCGTACTCCGCTGCGGTGATCTGCTGGCCGGTATCAGTCACTCGGGCCGCCCGTCATGCCGACGAGAGTACCGCCGGGCAGGCCCGGATAAGGGCGGCGTTCGTCATAGAGACGAGCGCCGCCCTTCGTCAGTTGCGGAGCAGGCTCAGAAGACCCGGAGCTTGCCCGGCTGCCACAGGCCCGAGCGGGTTTCGGTGCCGGTCTCCAGTTCGGCCGGGACCGCCTCGTAGTACTGGTCGTAGCGTTCGAGGGAACCCCAGTCGCGGGCCCAGTCGTCCTTCAGGTAGGTCGGCATGGTGACGGACTCGGCGAGCATCTGGGAGAAGCCGAGGGGGCCGCCGAACTCCTGGGCCTGCCAGGTGTCGGTGGAGCTGACGGCCAGCGGGCGGTCGGGCAGGATGCGGTAGCGCGGGACCTCGGCGACACCGTTGTGGTGGGCGAAGGGACGCTGGCAGGGGAACTGGAGGCCGACCGCCCAGTCCAGCAGGATCGGCTGCTCCGAACCGAGGAAGCTGTTGGCCGATTCCAGGGTCGGCACCCGCGGCGGGGTGAAAGCCAGCCACTGGTCGCCGATCAGGATCGGGTCGTTGGCGACGATGCGGACCGCGTCGGCCTCGGGGGCGATCTCGTCCAGCGGCACCCGCAGGTTGCGCCAGGACGGGAACGGGCCGATATCGCGGGGCAGGTAGGTGCCGAGCGGGGTGACGCTGCCGTCGGGCTGACGCTTGCCGTAGTCGACGGTCAGCGACTGGCCGTACTGCATGGCGCCGGTGTCGTCGTAGGACAGGATGCGCCCGGCCGCCGAGATGACGATCAGCGGCTTGTCCTCGGACCGTTCCGGCAGCCCGTACCAGCTCGACGTCACGAAGGCCGGCTTCTGCACACCGTTCTGGTAGCTGCCGAGCACGGGCGTGGTCGCCGGGTCGAGCCCGAACGGCAGTGCCACGGTGCTGCCGTTGACGCCGAGCGCGCCCTGACCGCCGCCGGTGCCCGCGCTCTGCCCCTCGGCGAACGCGGCGCCCACCGACTGCGTGGAGGTGTTGCCGGTACCCGGCTTCACCTCGACGGCATCGGCGGACAGATCGTCGGGCACACCGTTGGGATCGAAGCCCACCGGGTCGACGCCGGCCAGCGGATCGTTCGGGTTGGTCGGCGGGTTCGCCGGATCGATGATCGGGGTCAGCCGTCCACCGTTGGGATCGGCCTCGACCAGCACGTCATTGGCCAGACCGCAGCTCGAACCGGTGATCGCGTCGAAGTTCGAACGCGCCAGCGAATACCCGGGGTACTGCGAGTACGCGCCCTTGACCAGAGAGAGCACCTCGAACAGCACCATCGCGGCGGCGACCAGCGTCAACGGGATGGCGGCGAACTTGCGGATGCGCCGCCCCCGCGCCGATCGCGGCGAGCTCGGCGGTTTGGCGTACCCCTCGCGCAGCGCGTGCCAGGCCACCAGCGCCAGCGCCAGCCCGAACAGGATCAGGATGACGGTGTTGGACTGGATGCCGCTGACCGAGACCCGCTTGTCGAACCACGGCACCCCGAAGCTGGAGACGTACCAGTAGCCGTTGATCCCGGAGAACGCCACCGCGAGCACGAACAGCAGACCGGCCAGGAAGATCGCCCGGTTCTTGCGGGCGCGCAGCGCACTGGCCGAGACCGCGACCGCGGTGACCGCCGCCAGCGAACCGGCGATGCCGGCGTAGGCGCCGAAGTGGTGGGTCCACTTGGTCGGGTTGAACATCATGAAGAAGATCGTTCCGAACACGATGCCCATCAACCGCCAGGTCGGAGCGCTGGCGATACCCGGCACCCGGCGCCGGCGCAGCAGCACCAGCATGGTGGTGAACAGGCACAGCAGCATCACCAGGAAGGCGAACCGGCGCGAAACCGAACCGTCGACGGTCTCCACGAACAGGTAGTAGTAGCGCAGGTAGTCCTCGTACCAGGCCAGGTTGGGGCCGGTGGCCTGGCGGACGCGGTTGGCTTCCTGGATGCCTGCGAAGGTCTGATCGCTGTAGACGACGGTCAGCACCAGCAATCCGGCGGCGGCGATGGGCGCGAGCAACGGCAGCGTCCCGTGTTCGCGCCGCTTGCGCACCACGATCTTGACCATCGGACGGATACCGGCCAGCAACGCGGCCACACACATCAGGCCGGTCGGCGCGGCGGCGAGGGTGAACGCGGCGATCAGCACCGCGGCCGCGGCGGGCAGCAGCCGTCCGGTGGCGATGGCCCGCTCGATCGAGACCCAGGTCAGCAGGGCACCGAGCGCGACGATCGGCTCCGAGCGCAGGCCGTTGTCGAACGGCAGCCAGAACGCCAGGAACACCAGGCCACCGGTCCACAGCGCCACCCGGCTGTTGCGCACCCCGCGACCCAGCCGGGGCACCACCTCGCGGCTGATCACCATCCAGCACAGGATCGCGCAGGCCAGCGCGGGCAGGCGCACCCACGGGCTGGCCGTCGACACCTCGGCGAACAGCTGGATGACGTAGTAGTACCAGCCGAACGGGGCCTCGGGGACGCCGTACCAGCGGAAGTAGTTGGCCATATAGCCGGCGTCGGGCGCGACCCGCACCATGCTCAGGATGTAGCCGTCATCGGAGGTGTTGGCGCCGACGAAATGCCACACCAGCAGCGTGCCGATGACGGCGCCGTCGGCCCAGGTCGGCTTGAACCAGTGCGACGGCAGGAACCGGCGGTGGCCGCGGCCGTCGCTGGTGTCGAGCCGGGCCAGCGCGGCCAGCGCGATCAGCGTGCACAGCACCGCCGCGATCATCGCGATCATCTTGATGGCGGTCGGGGTGGAGCTGTAGCGGGTGTCGATGGTGGTGTCGAAGGCCAGCCCGGCGGGGACATCGCCCTTCAGATCGGTGAAGACGCCGACCACCTGCGGCCGCAGATCGCCGAGCAGCTGCCCTTCCACCGGCTGACCCGTGTCGGTGGTCAGGCCGTTGAAGATCGCGTGCGTGCGGTCGATATCGGAGGTGATGGTGATGTCGGTGCAGCCGGCCAGCTCATCGCGCTGCGCCGAGGCCACCACGGCATTGCGGTCGACGACGTCGACCGAGGTGTCGGAGACCCGCACGAACAGCGCCTCCAGCGCCGCCCGATCGCCCTGCGGCGGGGCGGTGGCCAGCAGCATGCCGCCCTGCGCGGGCAACTGCGCGACCGCCGAGCACGGGATGGTGGCGCGCAACTCGATCGGCACCTGCGACATCAGCGGCGCCTGCACGTTGCTGAGCTGCCCGTTCTGCGGCCAGCTCAGCGTCGCGGTCGTCTGCGTCACCGGTAAGAACGGCGTGGCCAGCGCGAACAGGGCACCGAGCACTCCCGCGACCAGCGCGATGAGCCGCGCGGTCCGGAAATCGCGCGGAGCGACCTGCGGTGCGGGCGGCGTCTCCGGCAAAACAGCGACTGCATCTGACACGGTTGGGAAGTCTAGAGCGCGGTGCGGGACGGGGCGTGGTCAGTAGGACATTGCTCCGCGCGGGCTTGCTTATTAGCAGAACGCGGATTCGGAAGAAACGACACCCGAATTACCGTCGACCGGTGGGGGGAGTGGAAAGCTGTCGGTATGACAAAGGTGAATCTCGAGACGAACTACGGAACCATCGGGCTGGAGCTCGACGACGCCAAGGCGCCGAACACGGTGAAGAACTTCCTGGAGTACGTGAACGCCGGGCACTACAACGGCACCATCTTCCACCGCGTCATCCCCGGCTTCATGATCCAGGGCGGCGGCTTCGACGCCGATATGAAGCAGAAGCCGACCAAGGCCCCGATCCAGAACGAGGCGGGCAACGGCCTCAAGAACGACCGCTACACCGTCGCCATGGCGCGCACCAACGACCCGCATTCGGCGACCGCGCAGTTCTTCATCAACGTGGCCGACAACGACTTCCTCAACCACTCCCAGCCGGCCGGCCAGGGTTGGGGCTACGCGGTGTTCGGCACCGTGACCGAGGGCACCGAGGTGGTCGACAAGATCGCCGCTGTGTCGACCTCGTCGCACGGCGTCCACCAGGACGTTCCGGAAAAGAACGTCGTGATCGAATCCGCGAAGGTCGCCTGATAGGGCACTGACCCGACGACAACGCGACGCGGGCCGCATCCCAGCCGGATGCGGCCCGATCGCTGTCCATGGCGCTGCTACAGCGGCAGCAGGTGGTGCTTGCGCGGGCTGCGCAGGATGGTCTTGTCGCGTAGCAGCTGCAACGCCTTGCGCAGTTCCAGCCGGGTGGCCGACGGCTCGATGACGGCGTCGATGTAGCCGCGTTCGGCCGCCACCCACGGCGTGGCGACGGTGGCGTTGTAGAAGTCGATCATCTGCTGCCGGATCGCCGGACGCTGATCCTCCGGCGCCGCCGCGATCTGCTTGCCGCCGATCAGACTGACGGCGCTCTCGGCGCCCATCACCGCGATGCGCGCGGTCGGCCACGCCAGGTTGACGTCGGCGCCGAGCTGCTTGGAACCCATCACCGCGTACCCGCCGCCGTAGGACTTGCGGATCACCACGGTCACCTTGGGCACGGTCGCCTCCACGAAGGAGAACAGGAACCGGCCACCGCGTTTGATGACGCCGATCTTCTCCTGCTCCACACCCGGCAGGAAGCCCGGTGTGTCCACCACGAACACCAGCGGGATCTCGAACGCATCGCACATGCGCACGAAGTTCGCGGCCTTGTCCGAGGCCCGCGCGTCCAGCGCGCCCGCGTACACCATCGGCTGGTTGGCCACCACGCCGACGCTGCGGCCGTCGACCCGGGCGAAGCCGGTGATGATATTGCGTCCGGCGATGGCGCCGATCTCGTGGAATTCGCCGTCGTCGAAGATCCGCAGCAGGATCTCGTGCATGTCGTAGCCGGCGTTGTCGGAATCGGGGACGATGCCGTTCAATTCCAGGTCGGTCTCGGTGATCTCCGGTTCCAGGCCGGGATTGACGATCGGCGGCTGCTCCTGGCAGGAGGTGGGCAGATAGCCGAGATAGTCGCGCACCCACTGGAACGCCGCCTGCTCGTCCTCGGCGACGTGGTGGATATTGCCGTACTGCGCTTGGCTGTTGGCGCCGCCGAGCTCCTCGAGGCTGACGTCCTCGCCGGTGACCTCGCGGATCACCTTGGGCCCGGTGACGAACATGTACGCCTCTTGGGTCGCCACCACTACGTCGGTGTTGATCGGGGCGTACACCGCGCCACCGGCGCATTTGCCGAGGATCATGGAGATCTGCGGCACCAGACCCGACAGCGGTTCCTGGCGGCGGCCGAGTTCGGCGTACCAGGCCAGCGAGGTCACCGCCTCCTGCACCCGCGCGCCGCCGGAGTCGTTGATCCCGACCACCGGGCAGCCGACCTTGTGGGCGTACTCCATGATCCCGGCGACCTTGCGGCCGAACATCTCACCGACCGAGCCGCCGTAGACGGTCTGGTCGTGGGAGAACACCGCGACCGGACGTCCGTCGACCAGTCCGTGCCCGGTGACCACACCGTCGCCGTACAGCGCCTCCGGATCGCCCGGTTTACGCACCAGCGCACCGACTTCCACGAAGGTGCCCGGATCGAGCAGCATATTGATCCGGTCGCGAGCGCTGGGGATCCCCTTCTTCGCCCGCTTGGCGACCCCCGCTTCCCCCGCCGGTTCCTGCGCCAGCTCGAGGCGCTTGCGCAGGTCCGCGAGTTTCTCGGCAGTAGTGCTCACTTGGCCCCTTTCGCCTCGATTTCCGCGAGCTTCGCGGACAGGTCCGCGCCGATCTTGCCGATGCGCGGCTCGTCGATGATCTGCAAGTGGTCGCCGGGGATGTGGACAATATCCAGATTGTCGATGTACTCGTCCCAGCCGCCGTTCGGCCGACGTTCGGCGAAGCGCGGTTCGAGCTCGATCGCACCATCGTGGTAACGGTCGGCCAGGTAGAGCACGACCTCACCGTCGTACTTCTGCGGCGTGACCTGCTGTAGCGCACGGTTTTCCAGCCAGGAGGTCCGCTGATGTTCGAGCACGCCGCCCGGGATCTTCGCACCGCTGAACTTGATGAGATCGGTAACCATCCGGTACTGCTCCGCGTCGTCGGCGGCGGCGAGGGTCTCCAGCTGCTCACGGTCCAGCTCGGCCGGAACGTTGTAGGTCTTCTTGGCGAAGGCCTGGAAGCGTTCGAGCCGCTGGACCCGCCCCTCGGGACTGTTGTCCTCGTCCTCGACCGTCATCGCGAGGTCGATCAGACCGACGAGGGCAACATCGGCGCCTTCAGCCCGCAGCAGCTGCGCGGTCTGTAGTGCCAGCACCGCACCTAGCGACCAGCCGTACAGAATGAACGGCCCGTCGCCCTGGATCCGGCGCAGCTCCGGCGCGTACTGCGCGGCCCGCTCTTCGATCGAGCCTTCGACCCGTTCGAATCCGTATACGGGGGTATCGGCCGGCAGGCGCTTGAGCAACGGCTCGTAAACCAGGGTGTTACCGCCGGCTGGGTGGAAGACGAACACCGGCACGGCGGTCGAACCATCGGGCCGCGGCCGAAGCGGACGAATGAAACCGTCCAACTCGGCAGCTGCGTCCTGCAGGTTGCGGACAATCTCGGCAAGCTCCTCGATGGTCTCGGAGTCGAGCACATCGTCGACAGTGACCTCGGCACCCACCCGCTCGGTGAGCCGGGCCGCTAGCTTCTCCGCGACCTCCTCCTCCAGAATTGGCAGGGGATTGAAGATGCCGCCGGGCGACTTCCCTGTCACTACCGCCCAGCTGGCGTAGGTGAGGCGCTCGGCGGCATCGCGCGGCGGAACGTTTTCTTCGGAACCTGAATCCTCTTGCTGGCCAGCGAAGATGGATGCAGCTTCGGCAGGCGCGACCGAGGGAGCCGCAGTGGGCGTACCCTTCGCCGCCGACTCCGCCTCGGCCACAATCTTTTCCGCCTCGGCCTCGACCGTGGTGTCCTCGGCGTCGGTCTTCGCCGACTCACCGGCAGCAGCCTTCGGCTCTCCAGCAGCAGCCTTCACCACCGCGGCCGGGTCCTCGCCCGCCTCCAGCGCGGCACGCGCGGCGGCGACGAAACCCTCATCCACGGTGACGTCTTCGCCCGCGGCCTGGCGCTCGGCGATCGCCTGCACCTCATCGCGGTGCTCGATGGCGTAGCGCAGCACCTTGCCGACCTCGTGCAGGCTGGCGTCGCGCACGGCCTGGATCTGCAACTGCGGGATATCGAATTCGTATTCGACGCGGTTCTTGATGCGCATGGCCATCAGCGAGTCGAGGCCGAGTTCCATCAGCGGGATCTCCATCGGCAGATCCTCGACCGCGTAACCCATCGACTCGGCGACGATCAGCGCCAGCCGCTCCTCGACGGTCTGCGAACCGTTGGGATCCCACCGGTCGCCGAAGGATTCGGTGACCTCGAGGTCGGTGCTCGCGGCGGCTTCCACCGGCGCGGCCGCAACAGCCGGAGCCGCAGCGGGTTCGGGCAGCGCGGCACCCGAGGTGACGACGGCGTCGAACAGCAAACGGAACCCGGCGCCCTCACGCGCGTGCACCTGCACCGACGCACCGCCCGGATGCGGAGTCAGGGTGGTGGTCAGCGTGCCGGAGGCCGGCGGTGCGCTGTGCGCGATGGTGGCGCCGAGCGACACATCGCTGAGCACCTGCGCGGCCGAGGCCTGCACCAGGGCGGCCAGGTCGGTGACGGCACCTGCCTGCACCTCCCACACATGCCTGCCGTCGGGCAGCGCGACATGCGAGCCGGGCACGCGGCCACTGCCGCCGGTGGACATGGTGGCCTTGGGCCAGTACTCCTTGCGCACGAACGCGGTGCGCGGGATGTCGGCGTATTCACCCACGGGCAGCAGCGAGGGCAGATCGACGGCGTGGCCGTGCACGTACAGCTGCGCCAGCGCCGAGATGACGCCCGCGGATTCGTCTTCCTTGCGTTTGAGCGTCGGGATCAGCTGGGCGTCGTGCAGTCCGGCGGCGAAGGTGGTGCCGAGCACCTGCATCAGCGCCACCGAGTTCGGGGCCAGCTCGAGGAAGGTGGTGTGGCCGGAGTCCACGGCGAGCTTCACCGCATTGGTGAAGTACACGCTGTGGCGCATGTTCTTGACCCAGTAGTCCTCGGTGTGGACCGGGTCGTGGCCGGGAGCGTAGAACTGCTCCTTGTCGACGGTCGAGTACAGGCCGACCTTCATCTTCGTCGGCTCGATCCCGGCCAGCTCAGCGGCCAGCTCGCCCAGCAGCGGATCCATCTGCGAGGTGTGGCCCGCGCCGCGGGTCTGCAGCACCCGGGCGAACTTGCCGGACTCCTCCACCCGCGCCACGATCTGGGCGACCTGTGCCTGCGGACCACCGATGACGGTATTGGTCGGCGCGGCATAGACGGCCACCTCGACGTCGGGGAACTCGGTGAGCAGCTCGGCGACGTCATCGGCGCTCAGCTCGACCAGCGCCATATTGCGCACATCGTCGTCGCTGATCATCTGCTCGCCCTCGCCCATCAGGCGCGAGCGGGCGCAGATCACGCGCACCGCGTCCTCCAGCGGCAGACCGCCGGAGATGTAGGCGCCGGCGACCTCACCCATGGAGTGGCCGACGACGGCGGCGGGTTCGGCGCCGTGCGCGCGCAGCAGCGCGGCAAGGCCGAGCTGGATGGTGAAGATACCGACCTGCGAGGTGCCGACGTTGTAGTCCTGCGCGTCGTCGAGGATCATCTCGCGGATGGAGTAGCCGGCCTCGTCCTGCACCAGCTCGTCGACCTCGTCGACGGTGCGCCGGAAGATCGAATTCTCCTGGTAGAGCTGCTTACCCATCTTGCGGTGCTGGGCGCCGAAACCGGCGAACACCCACATCGGGCCCTTGATCGCGGGAGCGTCGGCGGTGAACACACCGGTGCCCGGCTTACCCGCCGCGATGGCGCGCAGACCGGCGACGGCCTCCTCGTGGTTCTTGGCCAGCACCACACCGCGCGAGCGCCAATGGCTGCGCTTGGCCAGCGAACGGGCGACGTCGGCGAGCGGAACGTCCTTGCCCGGCCCCTCCAGCCAGTCGGCCAGTTCGGCGGCGGCACGCTTGCGGCGCGAGGGCAGGTAGCCCGACACCGGAAGGATCACCGGCAGCGGTTCGGCGCGGTCGGCCGACCATTCCGGCTCCGCCGCAACGACTTCGGCTTCGGCGACGATGTTCTCGGCCTCGGCCACCACATCGGTGGTCTCGGCATCGGTGTCCGTGCCCTCGGCGACTTCGGTCGCCGCCTTCTTCGGCACGTACTCCTGCAACACCACATGCGCGTTGGTGCCGCCGAAACCGAAACCGGAGATACCCGCGGTCGCGACACCGCTGTAGCGCGGGAATTCGGTCGGCTCGTCGACCACCTTCAACCGCGCCTGCTCGAACGGGATGAACGGGCTCGGGGCCGAATAGTTGATATTGGGCGGCAGCACATTGTGCTGGAACGCCATGACCACCTTGGCCAGCGCGGGCACACCCGCACCGGACTCCAGGTGACCGAAATTGGTCTTGACCGAACCGAGCAGCACGGGCTTGTCGGCGTCGCGGCCCCGGCCGACCACCCGGCCGAGCGCGTCGGCCTCGATCGGATCGCCCAGCGGGGTGCCGGTGCCGTGCGCCTCGATGTAGTCGACGGTGGAGGGCTTGATGCCCGCGTCACGGTAGGCGCGGCGCAGCACGTCGGCCTGGGCGTCGGGGTTCGGGGCGAGCAGGCCGTTGGAGCGGCCGTCGTTGTTGACCGCCGAACCCTTGACCACCGCGTAGATGTGGTCGCCGTCGCGTTCGGCGTCGACCAGCCGCTTGAGCACGACCAGGCCCGCGCCCTCGGACCGCACCATGCCGTCGGCGTCGGCGGAGAACGCCTTGATGTGACCGTCCTTGGCGACACCAGGCGCGAAACCGAGCGTGGTCATCGGCATGAGCAGCATGTTCACACCGCCGGCCAGCGCCAGATCGGCCTCGCCGTCGCGCAGCGCACGCACCGCCTGATGCAGCGCGACCAGCGTGGACGAGCACGCGGTGTCGACGGTGACCGACGGGCCGCGGAAATCGTAGAAGTAGGAGACGCGGTTGGCGATGATGCCGTTGGAGCTGCCCATGATCGCGTACGCCTCGGCGGAGGCGGGCAGGGTCGGATCCGGATCGGCGAGACCGAGCGCGGCGATCATCTGGAAATCACTGGTCGAGGAGCCGATGAACAGGCCGACCGGTGCGCCCTTGAGCTCGCTCGCCGGAATCCTGGCGTGCTCGAGCGCCTCCCAGGTGAGCTCCATCATCAACCGCTGCTGCGGATCGACGCGCTCCACCTCGACCGGCGACATGGCGAAGAACTCGGCGTCGAAGCCCTTGACGACGTCCTGGTCCAGGTAGCCGCCCAGGGTGTTGCCCTCGGCGACGGCCTTGGCCACCGCCGGTTCACTGAGGAACTCCGACCAGCGGCCCTCGGGCAGTTCCCGGATCGCGTCGCCGCGGTTCATCAGGAATTCCCAGGTGGATTCCGGGGTGTCGCCCGCACCCGGCAGCCGGGTGGACAGGCCGACGATCGCGATGTCGTGCGCCTCGCCCGGTGCGTAACCGGCGGTGTAGGACAGCTCGTCGGAATCCTCGGCGGGCAGCTCCGGCTCACCGTTGACGATGACGTCGGCCAGCGAAGCGATGGTCGGATGCTGGTAGACCACCGTCGCGTTCAGCACCACGCCGGTGAGCTCCTCGATGTCGCCACCGAGGGCCATCGCATCGCGCGAGGCCAGCCCGAATTCCTCCATCGGACGGTCGACGGTGATCTGCTCGAGCGGCTGGCCGGTCGCGTCGGCGACCCACTTGCGCAGCCATTCCCGCAGTTCGGCGACGGAGATGTCCGGGTTGGCCGGGGCCGCGGCGGTGGCAGCCGAATCGGCCTCCGCGCCGGGATCGACGTGGTGGTTGTCGGTCGTCTCGGGAGCCATGCCCTCGTTCTCAGCCATCAATCCTCAAGCTACCTGTAAGCGCGCTGGGCGCGGCGGCGAATGGGCACCGTCGCCCATCTCTTAGCGACGCCCAGCCGGCGGGCATCGGTTGGTCGAACACGAAGTCTCTCGAACAGCCATATCGGTCGACGACCCGGCCACTGTTTCAGCGTGCCAACCGAAAAAGCGGACAGGGCATTCGGCCCGCCGCGGCATGCACCGCGACGGGCCGGGAAACTCACTCCTCCGGGGCGTCCGGGAAGGCTTGCTGGGTGTAGCCGCCCCGCAAGGTGCCGCCGATGTACTCGGCCTTGCAGGCCCGGCGCGCGATCTTGCCGCTGGACGTGCGCGGAATGGAACCCGCCGGCACCAGCAGCACATCGCGCACGGTGACGCCGTGCCGCTGCGAGATGGCCGCGCGCACCGCGTCGGCGATCGGCTGCGGATCGGCCTTGCCCGCACCCGGACCACGCTCGGCGACGATGACGAGCTGTTCGGAGGCGTCGTCGGCGTCGAACTTCAGCCCGGAATGGCTGCCCTGTTCGAAGACCACGGCAGGCAGCTGATTGGCGGGCACCGAGAACGCGGCGATGAAGCCGGGGCGCAGCGCCTTGCTCGCCTCCTGCGCGGAGTATTCGAGGTCCTGCGGGTAGTGGTTGCGTCCGTCGACGATGACCAGGTCCTTGACGCGGCCGGTGATGTAGAGCTCGCCGTCGAAGTAGACGCCGTAGTCGCCGGTGCGCATCCAGTTGCCGTCGACCGGGGCGCCCTCGGCGTGGCTACCCGATTCCTGACGCTGGGTGAGCTTGTTGTGGAACGTCGCCGCGGTCTCGTCCGGGCGGCCCCAGTAACCGATGCCCATGTTGTTGCCGTGCAGCCAGATCTCGCCGACCCGGCCGTCGGGCAGTTCGTGGCCGCCGCCGTCGGATTCGACGGTCTCCGGGTCCACGATCACGGCCCACTGCGACAGCGCCACATAACCGCAGGACACCTGCGCGATGGCGTTGGGGGCGCTCGGATCGACCTTGACCATGCGGCCGGCGTTGAGCTCGTCGCGGTCGACGTAGGTGACCTTGGCCTCGTCCTCGGCCTTGGTCGCGGAGACGAACAGCGTCGCCTCCGCCATGCCGTAGCAGGGCTTGATCGCGGTCTTGGGCAGACCGTACGGCGCGAACGCCTCGTTGAACTTCTTCATCGACGAGGTGGTGACCGGCTCACTGCCGTTGATCAGGCCGATCACGTTCGACAGGTCAAGGGATTCGCCGTTCTTGGGCAGGCCGCGGGCGGCGGCGTGCTCGAAGGCGAAGTTCGGCGCGGCCGCGAAGGTACCGGCACCGTCGGAGACCGCGGCCAGTTCCTTGATCCAGCGGTACGGGCGGCGCACGAACGCGCTCGGCGACATGATGGTGATGTATTTGCCGCCGACCGCGGGCAGGATCACCGTCAGCAGGCCCATGTCGTGGAACAGCGGCAGCCAGGTGACGCCGCGGGAATTCCAGTCCAGATTGATGGCGTCGACCATCTGCAGCAGGTTGGTGCCGACGGCGCGGTGGGTGATCTCCACACCGGCCGGGACCCGGGTCGAACCCGAGGTGTACTGCAGGTAGGCGATGTCGTCGACCGCGATATCCGGGCGGACCCAGCTCTCCCCGACGCTGTCGGGAATGGCGTCGACGGCGATGATGCGCGGGCGCTGAGCGGCGGGCAGCGAGCGGAAGAACTGACGCACCCCGGCCGCGGAGGAGCTCGCGGTGAGGATGGCCGACGGTTCGCAGTCACCGAGCACCGCGTGCAGGCGGTCGGTGTGGCCGGGCTCGTCTGGATCGAACAGCGGCACCGAGATGGTGCCGGCGTAAATGGCGGCGAAGAAGGAAACCACGTAGTCCAGGCCCTGCGGTGCGAGGATCGCGACCCGGTCGCCCGGGTTGGTCACCTGCTGCAGTCGGGCGGCCACCGCGCGCAGGCGCACCCCGAATTGCTGCCACGTCAGCTCGTGCACCTCACCGTCTCGCTCGCGCGAGTAATCGATGTAGCGGTACGCGAGCGTGTTCGCGTCATTGCGTGTGTGCTTCTCGACGTGATCGACCAGGGTGCGATCTTCGGGAATTGTGATGTTCCCGTTTTCGTCCAGGTAATCGTCGAAAGTCTCGTCCATTCCTTCTCCTCCGAGGCACACGCAGCCAGACGACGACATTCGCCGCTGTTACCTGTGAGGCCCCGACTCGCTTTCGCCCGCGGGAGCCCGGGTATCAACCGAGCCGGCCCTGCAGATTTTTGTTGCGGTCTGCGCGGTGACCGCCTATCGGCTAGATGTTCTCAAACCAGAGACATGTTACAGAGAAGAGCCACTCACTCGTCCCGCAGCAAGGGAATCACGGGGGCGAACGCGTCCATCTGGGTGGGGAACACGCCCACGTACGACATCCCTGTGAGTTGGCGCACCCGGCGGATCTGTTCGGCGATTTCCTCGAACGAACCGATGGCCACGTAGGGCGAGTTCAGGATCTCCTCGACCGTGAGCTTCACGTCGACCTCGAGATCGGGGTGCAGGCCGCGGTCGATCGCCGACAGCGCCATCTCCGCGGTCTTCTCGCGGTCGTCGGTGATGACGATCGCGGTGATCGCCCAGTTCAGCTCGATCTGATCGAAGCGCTCACCGGCGGCTTCCTTGATCAGGTTCACCTTCTCGATGGTCTTCTCCATGGTGATACCGGAGAGCAGACCCTTGCCGTTCTTGGTGGTGACCGGAACGACGGAGATGATGTCGGCGTGCTTGGCGGCCAGGCGCAGCATCTTCGGGCCGCCACCGCCGGTGCACAGCGGCGGACGCGGGCCCTGCCGCGGACGCGGAGTCCCCTTGATGCCGTTGACCTGGTAGTACTTGCCCTGGAAGGTGCATTCCTGACCGCGCAGCAGCACGTCGAGGATGGTCAGCGCCTCGTCCAGCTTGGCCAGGCGGATACCGGGCGAATCGTATTCGAGCCCGGCGGCGAGGAACTCGTCCTGCTTCCAGCCCGCGCCGAGCCCCACCTCGAGCCTGCCCTTGGACAGCACGTCGATGGTGGCCAGATCCTTGGCCAGCACCACCGGGTTGCGGAAACCGTTCGCCAGCACCGAGGTGCCGAGGCGGATCCGCTCGGTGGCCTGGGTCAGCGCGCCCAGCGCGGCGATCGGGCCGATCTGGTCACCGAGGTGATCGGGAACGACGAAGGTGTCGAAGCCGTACTCCTCGGCCTGCTGTGCGGTCTGAATGAACTTCCGGGCACCGCCCTCTTGCTTGTTTCCCTCACCCGCAGCCGCGAAGCGGAACGGACGCAGTGGCGAACCCAGCGCGCTCAACTCACCAGCCGGTGCGGCGGCTTCAGTCATGAACTCATGCTCCTGGCTATCGGAAATTGCCTGCGCGCACCCGCCGCCTGGAACGGGGCGGGCTCGCGATCATCAGCGCACTTTACAGCGTGACGTTGGCATCGGACCGCGGCGTCCGAAGTTCTGCCGACCTCACGAATGCGGGGGCCGCGGAGCCGCCTCGATCAGGCCACTTGCCCAGGTGGCGGTCCACTGGGTGGCGGTGGCGCCATTGGGATCGACCACAAAACCGTTGTAGAGCGCGTGCACCGGATTGCCCACCGCACCGATCAGGGTGGTGAGGCTGCCGACGATGTTCGTCGGGCGCAGCGCGTCCCGCGGAGCATCACAGATCAGGTCGCTCGGCGCGCAGATCGTGTAGGTGCGATCGGCGACCGATCCGAACCCGCCCGGCCGCGGCCCCGTCATGGTGATGCCCGGGACGTTGAGCCCGGCCAGCGCCACCTCGGCGCCCACACCCGGCGGGACCGGACCGACCGGAATCGCATTGCCGGGACCGGTGTCCCCGGTGCGGCGGCCGTCGGCGATCAGGGTGACACCGAGCAGCAGATCTGCGGGAATCGGGCCGTTACCCGCGCCGACCTGGGCCGCGATATCACCGGCGATCACCGCGCCCTGCGAGAAACCGGCGAACACATAGGAGGTCAGCGGGCATTCGGCGTGGCGGTCGGTGAGCGCGTCCACCATCTTGCTGGTGCCTTCGGAACGGCTGTTGTTGTAGGACTGTTGACCGTCCGGCGGGAACGCGATCGGGTTCGAGAACTGCGCGACATACGGCACGGTGAAGATATCGAGCCGCTCGGCCGGGAACTGTTCGCGCAACGGCCTGGTGACGTTCAACATCAGCGAGGCCGGGTTGGCGGTGGGATTGTGCGGATCGTCGTTGCTGGCCGACTCCCAGGTGCCCGGCACCGCGATCATCTGCACGTCCGGGCAGCTCGCGGGCTGGCTGGTCGGCCGCTCCTCGGGTGGCTTGGGACCCGGTTCCGGTTCCCGTAACCGCCCGGCGAGCAGATACCAGGCCAGCACCACCACGATGACCACCAGCACCGCGAGTGCGAGCAGCACCAGGCAGCCCACCGGCCTGGACCGGCGGGATCTCGAACCGCGACGCGCGCTCACTGACAGTACGTCTGCTTCGCGACGTCGATGTAGATCTTGC
Organism: Nocardia cyriacigeorgica; assembly: GCF_005863245.1. Lineage (GTDB taxonomy): Bacteria > Actinomycetota > Actinomycetes > Mycobacteriales > Mycobacteriaceae > Nocardia > Nocardia cyriacigeorgica_C. The sequence goes on from NZ_VBUT01000004.1 coordinate 369,141, forward strand.
CTGCCTGCTCGACGGGCATCTTGGACGGATCGAACGCCGGGTCGGCGCCGGCCATGGCGTTGGCGTAGATCGCGATCTGATCGTCGGGCTGACCCGCGGCCACCGCGCCGCAGATGTAGTTACCGATGGTGATCGCGTCCTGCGGGTTCGACGGGTTGACGCCCTGCTTGTTCAACTCGGCGAGGAACTTCTTCTCCTTGTCGCCGAGGTCACCGGTCTCGGCGGGCGGCAGGTCCTCGGCGGGCACCGGCGCCGGACGTTCCTGCGGCGCGGGCGCCGGGGTGGCGTCGGCGGTGGGCTCGGCGGGCGGAACCGATTCACCTTCGGGCTCAGGGGCGGCGGATGCGGATCCGGGCGCCGACGTCGCCGCCGACGTGGAGGGGGTCAGCGTCGGCGTGCTCGACGCCGTCGAATCGTTGTCGCCGCAAGCGGCGAGCAACCCGGATGCGGCGATGGCCACCGCAACGCCGACTACCTTGCCACGGGTCCGATACATGAAAGTCCTTTGTCTTTGGCCGCTGGCGCGGCGGGGTTTGCGGCCCCGGATGTCTCGTGTTTCCGCGGCCGCTGCTTGCCTTCGGCGTGCGCAACGACCGCGGAAACACGAGACGGGCCGCAAACCTCTCAGGTTTTCCGGGGGCGAACACCGAGGGTAATACCCAGTCAGGGATACGGCCGCTCGGCTTGGAAGTGTGGCACATGACACAGTCATCGAGGCAACCGCGCCCGGACTCCCCCGACCGGTGCCGACCTGGCCGGAGCTCAGGGGTGCACTTGCGCCTTGCCGTCGCGGATGGTGATGAAGCCGGTCTGGAAGTTCTGCTGAACGCCGCCGGGAATGGCGAACTCGTCGCTGATCGGGAAGCCGAGGCGGCCGTTCTCGTAGCCCGCGTCGCGCCAGGCGTCCATGATCGGTCCGTTGCGCACCGCCCAGGCGCCCGACAGCGGGCTCCAATAGATGCTGCCGCCCTCGAAGCGGCTGTAGCGGCCGAGGTCCTTCAGCGGCTGCTCCGGCGAGGCCGGGAAGCCGAGCCAGCTGTTCTCGAAACCCATCTCGGCGTACTTGCCGAGGATCAGGCCCTCGACCCGGTGCACACCGGTGGCCGGGCTGAAATACATCGGCCCGCCCTCGAATCCCTGCACCGCGCCGTCACGATTGGGGGTCTTGATCTCCGGCCCAGTCGGGTAGCCTGCGGGCCCACCCTCGAAGCCCTGCCTGCCCCACTCCTCCAGGATCGCGCCACGCACCACCTGTGCGCCGGTCTGCGGAGTCCAGTACAGCGAACCATGCTGGAACGTCTGCAATCTGCCGCGCCCGTCGGGCAATCCGCGTTCCGGGCCGGTCGGCAGGCCCAGCGCACCGGCCGGTCCCGCGGCCGCCTGATAGCCGCCGCCGATCATGCCCGCGACCGGATGTGCGCCACCGTCTTTCGAGAAGAACACCCGGCCGTGCCGGAAGTCCTGGGCCACACCGCCGTTCACCGGGTACTCGCCGGTCAAGCAGTCGCCGAGCCAGCCGTTGGCGGCGACCACCGGGCCGATCGCCCCGCCCACCTCGCAGGCGGGCTTATCGGCTTCCACGCCGAGCGCGGCGGCGGCCTGCGGCCAGGACTGGCGCATCTCGAAATCCCAGTACGGCCACGAATGTGTGCCGGAGGCACGGTAGTTCACCTGCACCGGGATGCTCAGATCGCCGAGCTTGGTGACGAAATTCTGCGACGTCATCCGGGACAGGATCTCCAGGCCCATACCGGCCAGATTGGTGCTCACCCCCGGGATCACACCGCTCGGGGCGTCGTGCGGGCCGGTCGCACCGGAACCGCTGGAGACGTAGAGGCTGATCCCCTTCAGCTTCTCGGCCAGCACATACGGGTCGTGCTCCTCCCACAGCGGGCTGGTCGGCGGGCCCCACATCGCGGTGGAATCGAACCCGCCGGCATCGCGCATGGCGAACTGGATCGCCTGCGGCATACCGAGCGTCGTCGTGGTCAGGAAGCCGGAATAGGAGGCGGCGTACTTGACGAAATCCTTGTTGCGGGCGGCCAGGAACATGGCGGCGGTGCCGCCCATCGACAGCCCTTCCATGCCACGCACATTCGTGGCCCGCCACTGGCCCTCCAGCAGCGGCGGAAGTTCCTTGGTCAGGAAGGTCTCCCACTTGTAGTTCTTGCCGTTGTTGGGCTCGAGCCAGTCGGAGTAGAAGCTGGACTGCCCGCCCACCGGCAGCACAACGGTGACGTTCTTGTCGGCGAAGAAATCGACCGCGCCCGCATCCTTGATCCAGCCGCTGACCTCCTCGGTGGCGCGCAGGCCGTCGAGCATGTACAGCACCGGGAACTTCGCGTCGGGGCGGGTGTTCCAATCCCTGGCCAGTAGCAACCGGACCTGGATGGGTGCGCCCATGGCGGGCGAGTTCACCCACAGCTCGACATGCCGGTCGGTGTGCCAGATGACATTGCGTATCGAGGCCGGCGCTGCGGCGGTGACCGCGGGCTGGGCGTCGGCGGCGGGCGCATGCACCACGCCGAGACCCGCCGCGAAGGGCAGCACGAGCCCCGTGGCGAGCGCGGGCAGGAGCGTGCGCGGCTGCCGGCGCAACCGTGCGCCGCCACCCTGCCTACCGCGCGACATACCTACCACAGGGATGTTTGTACCCCGGTCGGGCCGCGGTTCCGTGGATGACGCGCCCATAGCAAACCATTTGGTTCGGCGCCGGTTACCGGTCGCCGGCTCCGGCCGGACTGCCGTTGGAGCCGTATTCGCTTACCGCACAACCGAACACGGGTCACCACACAGCAAACGGCGCCGCCCGCTTCCGAGGAAACGAGCGGCGCCGTCGAGCGCGTCAGCGACCGATGATCACCAGCCGCCGGTGGCGTCCAGGAACATCTTGCGGGAGGCGAACAGCTGGCCCTCCCAGTACTTCCAGCTGTGCGTACCGGCAGCCGGGAAGTCGAAGTGCGCCTGGATGCCGAGGGTGCTCAGGCGGGCCTGGAAGGCGCGGGTGTTCACCAGCGACAGCGCCTCGAGGGCCATCGCGTTACCGGTGTTGAACACGCCGATCGCCGAGTTCGGGTGATCGTGCGGGCCGGGCAGGCCGCTGGCCGCCGAGATGTACATCGGCAGACCCTTCAGCTGCGGCGCGAACACGAACGGGTCCATCCGCAGCCAGGCCGGGCTCCACGGCGCGGCCATCGAGTCGACGTTGTAGCGGCCGGCGTCCAGCATCGCGATGCGGATGGCCTCACGCATACCGGGCGCGGAGATGTTCAGGTAGCCGGAGTAGGACGCGGCGGCCTTGAACTGATCGCGGTGGTAGGCGGCGAGGGCCAGGGCGGCGCTACCGCCCATGGACAGGCCTGCGACCACATTGTTGGTGCGGGAGACGCCGTAGCCCTCGAGGAAGGTCGGCAGCTCCTTGGTCAGGAAGGTCTCCCACTTGTAGGTGGTCTTCTGACCGTTGGTGTTGGACGGCGCGTACCAGTCGGCGTAGAAGCTGGACTGGCCGCCGACCGGCATCACCAGGGTGATGTTGTCGTTGGCGAACTGCTGCATCGCGTTGGTCTCGAACGACCAGGCGTTGCGGTCGTCGCGGGCGCGCAGGCCGTCGAGCAGGTAGAGCGCGGCGTTGCCACCACGGGCGGCCCACTGCACCTGAACCTTGATCGGACCCATGCTGGACGGAACCATCAGTTCCTCGTAGCCACCGGCGGGCGCCCGCAGCGCGGGGCCGTGCACCGGAGCCGCGATGGCGGCGGTCGGAGCAGCCACACCCGCGGCGATCGGCAGCGCTAGCGCCGCAGCGCCGACGGCCAGAATCCGGTTACGCCAACTGCGAGGCGCGCCTCGCCGTCCCGTGGTCCTCTTCGGGGCGGCCGCCCTGCCGAAACGCATGAATCCTGCTCTCTTTCTGCTGTTGTGGAGCCACCCGCGGCTGCGGGCGACACCCGTTCTGTGTCAACGAGACGCCGCCGGGGCCTGTACCCGAATCCCGACCTTCCGGTACAGCCGTCGACGGCGCTACAACGATCTGGTCACACTGATGCTCGCTGGACGATATTCGACCCCCGAATCGTTAGCAAGACCCGGGTTGATCTGCCTGGCCGAAAATCCGTCCGCGACAATCGGTGATCGTGCGGTGACACTACCGTGTCCCGTGGTTGATGTCGCGACGGACCTCATTATTTGTTCGTTATCCCAAATCAACGGGCGCGCACCAAGATCACCAACGCCGGTGGAACCTTCCGTTCCGCCGGATGAAGTGATCATGAACGGGCCGCAGCGAACTCCACGCGACGTCGGACCCGGCAACTTTCCCGCGTCCTTCGCACATCGCACATCGATTCGAGGAATAGCGGTAGAAATGCGCCGGAAATAGCCGGACAGCATGAATTAGGGCCCTGTCCGGACACCCGTGACGGGTGCACCGATCAGGGCCCTGCCGAATGTGCGGGTCAGCCGATATGCGCCGACAGATCCGGCGTCATCCGGGCAACTTCCTCGGCCCAGTAGGACCAGGCGTGAATACCGACGTTCGGGAAGGAATAGACCACATTGTTGGCGCCGAGGGTCGCCATCCTGACCTGGAAGGCGCGGGTGTTGGCCAGCGCCAGTGCCTCGAGCGCCATGCCGTTGACGGTGCCCGCGGTAGGGCCGTCGGCCGGGCCGGGCAGACCGCTGCCCGCGGAGACCCACAGGCGGGTGTTGTGGTCACGCAGCAGCGGCGCGAACACGAACGGGTCCATCCGCAGCCACTGCGGGCCCCACGGCGGCGCCATCGAGTCGACGTTGTAGCCGCCCGCGTCGAGCATCGCCATCCGGATCGCCTCGCGCATACCGGGCGCGGAAATGTTGAGGTAGCCCGAGTAGGAGCCGGCGAAGCTGAACTGGTCCGGGTGATAGGCGGCCAGCGTCAGCGCGGCACTTCCGCCCATCGACAAACCGAATACGCCATTGCGATTGGGATTGAAGCCGAGCCGGTCGCGCAGCGCCCAGCGCAGATTCTGGGTCAGGAAGGTCTCCCACTGATACCGGTAGCTCTTACCGGGTCCCGCGGCGAGCGCGTTGAGCGCGCCCGAACCCGACGACGAACCGGTGCCCGGCGGGATGCCGGCGAAACTGCTCGGCGCATTCCAGTCGGCGTAGAAGCTGGACATACCGCCGACCGGCATCACCACATTGATGTTCCAGTCGGTGAGCAGTTGCGCGACGTTGGTGTCGATCTCCCAGCCGCTCAGCGTCTCCGGGGCGCGCAGACCGTCGAGGGCGTAGACCACCCGGTTGGTGTTGCCGTCCTTGGCGCGGAAGACGCGCGATTTGATCGGGCCCATCCCGGAATCGACCCAGAAATCGAAACCGGCGGGGTTGAACGCCGCCGAGGCGGGCGCGGCCGGACCCGCTATGGACACCCCCATGGGGACGAGCATCGCCGCGGCGACACCTATCGCCGCACGTTTCACCCATGAGCCGGACCGCGTCGTTCTACCGGGCCTGCGCGCACTTCGCATTCGACTAGACCTTTCGCCTGAACGGCCGGTCAGCAATCGTATGGCTACGACACCGGCCTCCTCATCGGACACCGGGTGACCGCGTCGGACGATCGTGAAACGCGCCCACCTGTGTGCATGTTCCTGATGTATCAATCGACAATGAATGCCTCCATGTTGCTGGATGGTGATCCATCCCACAACTGCGGCGGGCTTCCGTATGCACATTCGTTGCCGCGCGGTGGGCGGACGTGCCCCGAAACGAGACCGGCCGCCCGGCGCGCGATGCGCCGGGCGGCCTGCGATATCGGACCCGTTGCCTAGCCGATGTGGGCCGACAGGTCGGGGATCATCCGGTAGACCTCGGACTCCCAGTTGCGCCAGTTGTGCACACCGACGGGCGGGAAGCTGTAGGTCACGTTGTTCGCGCCCAGCGTCATCATCCTGACCTGGAAGGCCCTGGTGTTGACCAGCGCGAGCGCCTCCAGCGGCATGCCCTGGATGATGTCGAGTGGCGCGGTGGCGTCGGCCGGGCCCGGCAGGCCACTGCCCGCGGCGACCCACAGCCTGGTGTTGTTGGCCTTGAGTCGCGGTGCGAACACGAACGGATCCATCCGCAGCCACTGCGGACCCCACGGCGGCGCCATGGCGTCGATGTTGTAACCACCGGCACTCAGCATGGCCACACGCAGCGCCTCACGCATACCGGGCGCGGAGATGTTCAGGTAACCGGAGTAGGAGCCGGCGAAGCTGAACTGGTCCGGGTGGTAGGCGGCCAGGGTCAGCGCGGCGCTGCCGCCCATCGACAGGCCGAAGACGCCGTTGTTGTTCGGGTTGAACCCGAGCCGGTCACGCAACGCCCAGCGCAGGTGCTTGGTGAGGAAGGTTTCCCACTTGTAGGTGTTGGTCTTGCCAAGGGTCTCGGTCCAGCCGGAGGAACCCGTCGCGGCCGAGCCGGACGACGAGCCCGACGACGAACCCGCCGAACCGGTGTTCAGGCCGAGGAAATCGCTCGGGCCGTTCCAGTCGGCGTAGAAACTCGACGGACCACCGACGGGCATGACCACGTTGATGTTCCACTTGGTCAGCTCACGGACGACCTCGGTCTCGATCTCCCAGCCGTTCAGGTCGCCACGGGCCCGCATACCGTCCAGGGCGTAGACGACCCGGTTGGTGTTGCCGTCCGCGGCGCGGAAGACGCGGGACTTGATCGGCCCCATCTCCGAATCGACCCAGAAGTCGATTCCGGCTGGGTTGAATGCCGCCGACGCCGTCGCGCCGGGGCCTGCCACCGACGCCCCGAGCGGTAGCAGCACTGCCAGCGACAGGAGCATCGATCGCTTCAACCAGGAACCGGCTCTTCGGACTCCCGGTCGGCCACCGTGCGCTCTGCGCGCGATCACGCCTCGCATGTGTTCTCGGCCTTTCGTCATGCGGCGGTCGCCGCGTTCCTCGGTGCCACCGTGCCCCGGCCCACGTTTCGGGCAGGACACGGCGGGGTACCACGGCAGCCTAACCCGTGACCTATGCCAGGGCGTTATCAAAACGAGACAAAGTGAGGCACGCCGCTTTGTTTCCGGCGTGTCGATAACGCGCTAGCGCGGTGGCTGCGGGTAGGGATCGACCAACCCGCAACGCTGGATCTCGTACTTGGGCACCCGCTCGATACGGTACTTCGCGAAGTTCAGCGCGTTGCGGAGGTTGTGCTTGAACCGATCCCATGTCAGCTCGTCGCGGTAGGACAGCAGCAGGGCGTGGGTCTGCGGGCACGACATCGCCACCCGCGCCTGGGTCACCCACTTCTCGTCCAGGTACCAGGGCATCCACGGTTTCTGGTCCACCATGCCGGTATCGACGATCACCCAGTCCGGGAACAGGCTCTTGTCGTGGCCGATGCGGCCGTCCTCGAGCCGTTCGGTGTGCGCGGCCAGCGGGTAGGCCAGGCCCATCGGGTCGATCACCCGCACGTCCAGCGGGACGTTCATGCTGGTCATGCCCAGGTTCAGGAAGTAGACGGTATGGCCTGCGCCGCCCTCGGGGATGGGCTGCGGCGGCGGCGCGACGTACCAGAACATGAACGACGGCGAATTCAGCAGCAGCCCGCCGTTGGGGTTGGCCATGATGTCGTTGACCATCGGCCGCATCCGGGCGTAGTCGAGGTAGTCCTCGGCCAGGATCGGATGGTCGTGGCCGGTATTGAGCACGTAGTAGACGCGCTCGTCGACGATGCCGGACGAGCTGATCTTGGTGCCGGTGGTGATCGCGGTGGTCCCCATGGCCAGCAGCGACCACACCACCGTGCCGACCAGCGCCAGCGAGGTCAGCACGAACGCGCCGCTGCGCGCCGAGATCGACCGGAATCCGGCTTCGGGCAACCGCACCGGCAGCACCATGACCGGGGCGAGCAGGCAGAACAGTTGCGACAGCAGCATCCGGCCGTGCATGAAGTCGCCGCCGACACGCAGCGCGTAGATGGTCAGGATGACGCCGCTGCCGAGCATCAACGCGACGACGGCACTCGGCGAACGCAGCCACCGCCGGAACCGGAGCGTCCAGCGGGCCCGTGGCTCATCGGAGTGCTCGGCCTGCTCGGCGCCGGCCCGTCCGGCGCGCGCCGCGACGATCCCGGCGATGAGCAGGATCAACAGCGGAACCCACAGGAAGTACGGCCCGACCAGATCCCACAGGTAGGTGAAACCCTGCTCCCATTTCGCACCGCCGGCATCCTTGGCCACGGCCGTATTCGGGTACGGCAGACCGTAATAGCCCATCCGCCAGATCTGGTAGCCCAGCGGCAGCAGCCCGGCCACCGCGACGATGATCAGCCGCAGCACGCCCGGACGCAGCCGCCCGGCGGGCATCGGCGCCAGGAAGATCATCAGCAGCGCCAGGCCGCCGACCAGCGTCATCTCCGGACGGATCAGCGGCGCCAACCCGGCGAGGAACACCAGTCCGAGCAGGCCGGGCACCCGCACCCGTTCGGCCTGACTCCACCGCACCATCAGCCAGAACAGCAGGCCGAGCCAGCAGATGACCAGACCGCTCTCCAAACCGGAGGTCACGTAGTCACGAGCAGGCGGCACCGCGATATAGACCAGCGCGCCCGCCGGCAGCAGCAGCGCCGACGACGATCCGCCCCACAGCCGCGCCGAGCCCAGCATGGCGAACACGATCGCCAGCACCGACAGCGTCAGCGCGACGCCGAGCACCACGTACTCCAGGCGCGCCTGCGTGAGCCAGCTGAAGAACCAGACGATGTAGGTCCATGCGGTGCTGGTGTTGGTTTCGACCCGCTCGCCCGCATTGAACACCGGGCCGTTGCCCGCGAGCAGATTGCGCACGGTGCGCAGCACGATCAGGCCGTCGTCGGCGATCCAGCGGCGTTGCCAGCCACCGATCGCGAACAGTGCGGCGGTCAGCGCCACCCCACCGACGAATGTGGCCCGGGATAGTCGGGCGATACGCGAAGCCGGGGCGGTCTGCTCCTCGGCAGCCGCCCGGTCCGCGTATTCGGTTCCCTCCGCTCCCGCTACCAGCATCTCGTCAGGTGAGATAGACAGCGACACCTACCGCTCCGATCCAGGCGATTGCGAGGAACTGGAGGACCCGGTCCCCCAGCGCGATCTCTTCGGGTTCGCCGGCCTCGCCGCCATCGACGTCGACCGCGTACCGCAGGATTGCGATGGTAAACGGAACCATCGAGATGGCGTACCAGTTCGTGTTATTGGCTTCGCCCTGCTCGAAGGCCCACAGGCCGTAGAACACCACGACCGCGGTCGCGGCCAGCGTCCAGATGAAACGCAGATAGGTGGGCGTGTAGTACTCGAGCGACTTGCGGATCTTGGCGCCGGTACCCAGCGCGATCTGCAATTCGGCATAGCGCTTGCCCGCCGCCATGAACAGCGAACCGAAGGCCATGATCAGCAGGAACCACTGCGACAGTTCGATATCGGCGGCCGCACCACCGGCGACGGCGCGCAGCAGGAAGCCCGAGGACACGATGCAGATGTCGAGCACGGCCTGATGCTTGAGACCGAAGCAGTAGGCGAGCTGGATGCCGATGTAGACCGCCATCACGACCGCGAGCTGCCAGGAGGCCAGCAGCGAACCGAGGATCGAACCGGCCAGCAGCACCACCGCCAGCAGGTAGGCCAGGTTCACCGGCACCACACCGGCCGCGATCGGCCGGTAGCGCTTGGTCGGGTGGGCGCGGTCGGCCTCGACGTCCATCGAGTCGTTGACCAGGTAGATGCCCGAGGCCGCCATGCAGAACACCACGAACGCGATCGCGACATGGGCGAGCACCGAGGCGTCGCCGAGCACGTCGGGGCCGGCGGCCAGCGGCGCGGCCAGCACCAGGACGTTCTTGACCCACTGCCGGGGCCGGACCGCCTTGATCAGGCCACCGGCCAGAGTCTTGGGCGGGCCCTTGACGACGGCTTCGGCCAGATCGGCGCCGGTCGGCTCTTCACTCATCTCAACCAAGGCCTTTTCTTCAGTGGTCATGTTTACGCGCCCGTCGCGAAGCCAACCGCTTCTCGGTCCCGAGCAGCGCGGCAGCCGACGCCGCACCGAGCGCGGAACCGGCGAGCACGTCCGAGGGGTAATGCACCCCGAGCACGACCCGGGACAGCACCATCGGCGGGACGAGCACCGCAGGCAAGGGTAGCCCGGTCAATCTGCCGAGCAACACCGCAGCGGCGGCGGTGGAGGTCGCATGCGAGGACGGGAAGCTGAGCTTGCTCGGCGTCGACACGTTGACCTGCACCGACGGATCGTTCGGGCGCGGACGCCGGACCACCCGCTTGATCACGATCGAGGCCGCGTGCGCGCCGACCGCGCCGACCGCCACCCCGGCCCACTGCCTGCGGCGCGGCTTGTCGACCAGCCAGCCGGCGGCGGCGATGCCGACCCAGCCGAGCGCGTGCTCACCGAAGTGCGACATCGCGCGGGCCGCGGAGACGACGGCCGGGTTGGCGCCGATGGTGCCCTGCACGGCGTTGATGATCGCGACCTCGCGCGGGACCTCGACGTATTCGCCGCTGCACGCGCAGGCGCCGCCGCAGCCCTCGTCGGCCGGGTCGACCAGGGGCAGGCTCGGGTTCATCGCGTTCACTTCTCGGTTCCGTTCTGACTGACGCCGAAGGTCTTCTCCCATGCGGCCGCACTGGTCAGCTCGGCATGGGCGGCCCGGTAGCGCTGCTGCATCTCCGGGAAACGGGCGGTGAGTTCCTTGCGCAGCCGCAGCGCTTCCTTGAGCAGCTCGGCCGCCTTGCGCGGATCGCGCTTGCGGTAGACGACGCCGCGGCCGTCGGCCGTGGTCACGGTGACGCCGTCGACCTGTGAGAGCAGGAACCAGCGGGCGTCCAGTGTCGGCACGTTCAGCTGCGGGGTGTCGTGGTTGGCCGGGTCGACCTTGCGGAAGTTGTGCACCACACCCTTGGCCAGGCGCGCCACCTTGGCCAGCGGATTGCCCGGCTCGCCGACCGCGCCGACGCTGTGATGGCTGGCCATCGGCAGCTCCGTCGACGACGGCAGCACCACAGCGTCCGGGTACTCCTTGCGCATCGCGTGCACCTTGCCCAGCGCACTCGGCAGCAGATCGAACAGGCCCTCGGGCCCGGCGAGGAAGTCGCGGATCGCCTCGTTCTGGATCGCGACCGTGGAGTACTCGAGGCAGAGCAGATGCTTGAGGGTGGCCTTGATCGTGTTCACGACCATCGGCTTGCCGTCGCCCGGCAGATGCAGCGCGGCGACCACCAGGCGGTTGCGCAGATGGAAGTACGCCTGCCAGTCGATGGCGTCGTCCTTATCGCTCCACGCCATATGCCATACGGCCGCACCCGGCAGGGTGACCGTCGGATAGCCGGCCGCGCGGGCCCGCAGGCCGTACTCGACGTCATCCCATTTCAGGAACAGCGGCAGCGGCTGACCCAGCTCCTCGGCCACCTGACGCGGGATGACGCAGGTCCACCAGCCGTTGAAGTCGACGTCGATGCGCCGGTGCAGCAGCTTGGAATTGTCCCGGTCGCGCAGCGGGTACTTGGAGAAATCGTGGTCGTATTCGACGTTCGGCGCGGCCGTCCACATGAAGATGCCGCGGTCGACGACCTCACCCATGGTGTGCAGATGCGAGCGTTCCTGGAGGTTGAGCATCTGCCCGCCGACCAGGATCGGCGATTTCGCGAACCGGGAGAAGGCCAGCGCGCGCAGGATCGAATCGGGCTCGATCTCGATGTCGTCGTCCATGTAGACGATGTACTGGGCGTCGGTGGTCTTCAGCGCCTCGTACATGACCCGGCTGTAGCCGCCGGAACCGCCGAGGTTGGGCTGATCGTGGATGGCCAGCCGGTCGCCGAGCACCGCGGCGGCCTCGGCGAAGCCCGGTTCGTCGACGACCTTGCGGTTGCCCTGATCGGGGATGATCACGGCCTTCATCTGGTCGAGCACCAGCGGATCCGAGCCGAGCGCCTCGAGGGTCTTCACCGCATCCGTCGGGCGGTTGAACGTCGGCATGCCCACCGCGATGCTGCCGTCACCCGGCGCCTCGACCGGGGCGTACCAGCCACCGGCCAGCAGGGTGACCGCGGTGTCGGTGGTGATGTCGAACCAGATCCAGCCGCCGTCCTCGAACGGCGCCAGTTCGGTCTCGAACTCCACGAACACCGAATCGGCGCCCGGATTCACTGCGAACTCACGGCCCTGCACGTGGATGCGGGAACCGTCGGCCTTGGACCGGTAGACGTCGACCCGGCCATGCCCGGCCAGCTCCAGCCGCAACACCACCGAGCTCAGGATGCTCCACCGGCGCCAATAGCTGGCGGGCAGCGCGTTGAAGTAGGTGCAGAACGACACCTCAGACTCCGCGCCCACCGACAGCGAGGTGCGGGTCGGTGCGTGCGCGCGCCGGGCGTTGGTGGGCGATTCCTCCAGGTAGAGGGTCCGCACGTCCAGCGGTTCACCCGGGCGCGGCAGGATGATGCGTTGCAGCAGCGCCTTTGCTCGGGTCTCCGTCGTCATCTCTTCCAGAATCGGTTGCGAGGTCATTCGTTCCCTGTGGTCGCGGCGTGGATTCGGGGCCTGCGCACCTACGCCTGCTCGCTGTCGGCCAGCGGCGCGCCCGATTCCAGATGCGGCCTGAGCACATTGTCGAACATGCTCAGCGCGCTACCGATGGCCATATGCATGTCCAGGTACTGGTAGGTGCCCAGACGACCACCGAAAAGCACCTTGGCCGTTGCGGTTTCGTTCTTGGCGCGCTCGCGGTAGGCCAGCAGCTTGGCGCGGTCCTCCGGCGTGTTGATCGGGTAGTACGGCTCGTCGCCGGTCTGCGCGAAGCGGGAGAACTCGCGCATGATGACGGTCTTGTCCTCCGGGTAGTCGCGCTCGGGATGGAAGTGGCGCGGCTCGATGATGCGGGTGTAGGGCACGTCCGCGTCGTTGTAGTTCATCACCGAAGTGCCCTGGTAGTCGCCGGTGGGCAGGACCTCGGTCTCGAAGTCGATGGTGCGCCAGCCCAGCTCGCCCTCGGCGTAGTCGAAGTAGCGGTCCAGCGGGCCGGTGTAGACGACCGGCGCGTCCGGGTTCTCGGCGCGGATCTGATCACGCACGTCGAACCAGTCGGTGTTCAGCCGCACCTCGATCAGGTCGGAGGCGGCCATGTTCTCCAGCCACTTCGTGTACCCCTCCTTGGGCAGGCCCTCGTAGGTGTCGTTGAAGTAGCGGTTGTCGAAGGTGTAGCGCACCGGCAGCCGGGTGATATTGCCCGCGGGCAGTTCCTTCGGGTCGGTCTGCCACTGCTTGGCGGTGTAATCGCGGATGAACGCCTCGTAGAGGGGGCGCCCGATCAGCGAGATCGCCTTCTCCTCGAGGTTCTGCGCGTCGGCGGTGTCGATCTCGGCCGACTGCTCGGCGATCAGCGCCTTCGCCTCGTCCGGGGTGAAGTAGCGCCCGAAGAACTGCGAGATCAGGCCCAGACCCATCGGGAACTGGTAGGCCTGCCCCTTGTGCATCGCGAACACGCGGTGCTGGTAGTTGGTGAACTCGGTGAACTGGGTGACGTAATCCCAGACCCGCTTGTTCGAGGTGTGGAACAGGTGCGCACCGTACTTGTGCACCTCGATCCCGGTCTGCGGATCCGGCTCCGAATAGGCGTTACCGCCGATGTGGTGGCGACGGTCGAGCACCAGCACCCGCTTACCGAGCAGCGTGGCGGTGCGTTCGGCAACGGTCAGCCCGAAGAAGCCGGAGCCGACCACGATCAGGTCGAAGGTGGAATCGGAGGACGCGGAGTTACCGGGGGACGATGCGACGGTCACGGGAGCCCAGAGTATCGGACTTCGCCGTGAGGTCCGGGCCGAGTCACGGGGTGCACCCCGACCAGGGCCGCTGCCACCGGTTTCAGGTGGTCGTTACCTGCGCGGAGGGTGCATCCGGGTGGCCGACGACAGCTGCCGAGCGGTGAGCCACAGCATGACGACCCCGGCGATCACCATGCCGATGCAAGTGATCGCGAAAATCGGCATGGCGTTCATCACCGCGAGTGACATCGCGACCATGCCGCCGCCGAACGCACCGAATCCGACCAGCGCCATCAGCGTGATTCCGACCTCGGCCTGCCCCCGCAGCAGCAGGTACCCTGCGATGAAGCCCATCGACGCGAGCAGCCAGAACGTCGTCCCGAGCGTGTGCAGTTCCCCGGCCGACTCCCGCCGCATCCTGCTGGTCAGCGGATCCGGCGAGACGGGCAGCTGCCCGGCCGCATGGAACTGCCACAGCCCTGCCACCACCGCCAGAACTGCGAGGAAGACGACGAAGCAGCCGACAGCGATCTCCAGGCTGCGGTTCGGCGCCCCGGTGGTCAGCGGCCCCCCAACTTGCGGACCCGTGTATCCACCGGGCGGCGCGGGCGGGTATCCCGGGTGATGCCCGGGCTGATACTGATGCGGCGGCGCGCCATGCGGTCCTGGATGACCGGACGGATGACTCATCGAACTCCTCGGATAGTTGCTCGCGCAGAGACCAGTGAGCGGGCGGCGGGTGCGCATATCCGCGCCCGGTCGTTTCCGGGCTACGCGGGAGCGGCTGCGACGACCGAGACCGGCTGCCCTACATGTACGGCGGGTACTGCGCGCGTGGTCCGGCCGGTGCCGATACGGGCACGGCCGGGTAGCGGCGTCCGGCGGATGACTACTTCCAACGGCACGGTGACTACGCCGAGCGCCACCACGGTCTTGCGCGGCGGCCTCGAGGCGATTCACCAGGTCCACTGGACATGCGCACTCCGGGCCTCGGGCGGCGGGCCGGACCAGATCAGCGGGCCCGCTTACCGGTACGGGTACTGCCCGTACATCGGGGCTGCGGCGACGGCTGGGGTGCGGGGGGCGCGGATCCAGCGGCCGGTGGCGCTGAGGGAGGCCAGGATGAGGACGGCTACCACCAGGGCCAGGTCGAGGAACATCTGGCCGACCATCGAGCCGATGATGCTGATCGCCCAGGCAATGTTGATCAGGGCGAGCACGCTGGCGATGATGACGGTGACGCGGCCGAACTTGGTGCGGCACACCAGCAGGAGACCGCCGAGCAGCATCAAGAAGGCGATGAGGCCGGTCAGCCACAACATGATGTCGGCGGTGTTCTGCGATAGATCGAAATCGATGTCGACGTCGCTGCGGGAGCTGCTGCCGCCACCGCCGCGTCGGCGGGCACCGCTCACCACCGGGGCGCCCAGTTGGTTGGTCAGCTGCACCGCCCGGATGACGCCCCAGACGTAGAGCGCACCGCAGATCATGGCGAGAATGCCCGCGGTGATTCCCGTTCCGCCGCTTGCCTGTTGCTGCGGCGGCTGCGGCGGGTAGCCGTAACCCGGCGGCTGCCCATACGCGGGCGGCGCGCCATAACCGGGCGGCGGCCCGTAACCGTGCGGCGGCGCTGGGTAACCGGGCCGACCCTGACCCGGGTGACCATAGGGATAACTCATGGGACTTCCCCCCTCTCGATGTCGCCGGAACTCTACCGTGCGGTCCCGACAGCGAGCGAGCCGAAGACGCCCGCACGCGGGAGGTTCCCCGTGCGGGCGTCGTCGAAACAGCGGGGCGTCGGGCCTGATCCGGCCGCCCCTATCTAGCGGAGGTTGCGGTCGGCGTAGATCCGCATGGCGTCACGGACGAACTCGGCCGTGCCCTCGCCGTGCCGGTCGTAGTTCTGGCCGAAACGCGGGTCGGCGACGTACATCTCGCCGAGTCCGGCGAAATGATCGGCGCCGGGGCGCTTGCCCTGGTAGCCGCCGGACACCCACTCGTAGTGGCGCTGGGTGATGGCCTGCACCTCATCGCTTCCGGCATCCAGACCGGCCGACTTGGCCCGGCCGAAATCGGCGGCGATATCGAGCTGGGTCTGCAGGAAGCCCTGCTTGTCGGCCTCGCTCAGCGAGCGCCACCACCGGTCACCGCTCTCGTAGGCCTGCTTGCCCCACCGCTCGATGACCTCGTCCTTGTACTGGGTGTGGTCGAACCCGTCGAAAACTTCTGCTGCCACGAGCTTTTCACCTCTTTCTAGTTTGCGCAGCGTGGAGTTCACCGACTCGATCCGACGCCGGATCCGATCCTGTTCCTGCCGAAGCAGTTCCAGATGCGTGTGCAGTGCAGCGGTGGTGTCCTGTTCGCCCGCGAGCACGTCGGCGATGACCGGTAGGCCGAGGCCGAGATCTCGCAGCAGCAGGATGCGTTGCAACCGCACGAGGGAGTCCTGGTCGTAGTAGCGGTACCCGTTGGTCCCGATCCGGCTCGGCGGCAACAGCCCCAGCTCGCCGTAATGGCGCAGCGTGCGGCTGGTGGTACCGGCTGCCTTGGCCAGATCCTGGATGGACCATTCACCGGTCCGGGTGCCCGCGACCATGACCTGAGCTCCTTCCCTGTCGAGGCGGTGCAATCAGCATGCAAGTTGACGTTACGTCAAGGTCAAGCCGAATTGCGGGCGCCTTTCAGGGCAGGCCGAAGCGTCGAGCACTGCCGGGACTCGCCGACCCGATGGGCACCGCCCGGCCGCGGGGGAACCGAACGGCAGCACATCGTGCGCTCACGGGTCCATCGAGCACGGACCCGCGCTCGACGCTCAGGACAGGCGTCCCCGGCACGCGACAACCCGGGCGCCCGCCCCGCACAAGCGAGAACCGTCAGGCGGCACCTGGAGCTCGGGGTGTGCCGAACACATCGGCTTCGGTCGGCAGCTCCGACCACACCGCCGCCCCGGGCGGTTGGATCTCCGGTGTTGCCGCGGCCGGGGTTCGTTGCACTTCGGGCGCGGATTCGCCGGACGGCGGCGAAGCACCCGCCGGATCACCAGGAGCGGCAGGAGTTCCGGGAGTCGGCCCGCCCGGCGTTCCCGGAGCCGCCGGGTCACCTGGCGCTGCGCCCGGCGCCGACCCGGCCGGAGCCCCCGGTGCGGCGGGCGATCCGGGCGCGGCGGGCGATCCGGGCGCGGCGGGGGTTCCGGGCGCGCCCTGTCCTTCTACGGCCGCTCCGGGCTCGGTCGCCGAACCGCCGGGAACAGCACTGCCGTCCGGCGAGCCCGCCGCCTCGGGCTCGGCGCTGCCCGGCGCCGAGTCGGCCAGGTCGGGAACCAGCTCGAGCAAGGTCGTGAAGTCCACGACCTGCGCGCCGAGCGTGGGCGTGTAGATGATGACGCCATTGCTGTAGAGCCGGTATAGCCCGGCGTTCTCCGGCAGGATCATCTCCGGCCCGATGGGCTCGCCCACCGAACTCTGCGCACCCCCGATCCGGGCGTATTCGGCCTCGATCGGGGATTCGGTATCGGAGGTCCTGGTGCGCGGCGCCGGACCGGCCGGCGGTGCGCCGACGCTCAATTCGGCGGGCGTCGGGCCGACTTCGAAGGTCTCGATATCGGCGGGCTGCCCGCCGTCGGGCGCGGCGGAGTACTCCGAACGCAAGACGTGCCCGTCGCGCAGCAGCACCATGCCCGCGGTCGAGGCGACGGCGTCGGCGGTGCGCGGATCTTCTTTGGCGGTACCGGGATAGACCTGGCAGTCGGTGGTGTCGCAGGTCTGCGCGTACGGGTAGCGGGTCTCGGCCAGGGCGTAGGAACGGGCCGCGATGGCCTGGGCGCGCAGGGCTTCGACAGCGCCCTTGTCGGCCCAGTTGGCCTGCACCTCGGCCGGGATGACGCCGAGCAGATAGTCCTCCACATCGACCCGGTTGACCGTGCGCGCCGCGCCGTCCTCGCTGGCCACGCCCAGCGAACCGCGGTACGCGCCGCCCCCGCACAGGGTCAGGTGTTCGGCGGCGGGACGGCCGGGAGAGGGGTCGACGGGGTAGATCCAGGGGTCCGCGGTCGAGGTCTGCCACAGCACTTCGCCGTCGCAACCGGTGGTGACCACGACGTTCGCGCCGCCGTCCGGTAGTGCGGTGAGGTGGGCGACCTCGCCGGGGCCGATGATCCGGCCGGCCACCCGCGCGCCGGCCTCGGCGTAGGCGTCCAGGGTCGAATCGTCCTGTGCCATCAGCCGGACCGCGAGGGTGGTCGGGCCGACGGCGCCGAGGGTGGCGCCCGGGTAGTAGTGCCCGAGAATGCGTTCGGCCGTCCAGCCGTCCTGGGCGCTCTGCAGCGCACCGTGCTGGCTCATGCCACGGCCGTGGCCCGGCCCGGCAAGCGGTCTATACACATCGTCGCCGGTCCACAGCACCAATGGACCGGCGACGACCAGGGCTGTCGCGCCGACGACCAGCAACGAGCTCCGCCTGCCCCGGCGCCTGCGCATCGACTGCGGTAAATGCGGCGCTGCCAGCGCGTTCTTGGCGCGTAGCGCGAAATCCGCGCGAGCGCTGTCGTGTCGTTGCGGCATCCGTTCACTCCCCTTGGTTTCCAAGGACCGGACAGGGTTGGAGCGCCTGTCGGCATGTCGTTTAGACCGGCCACGATCCGAGAGCTACATTCGAGCACACATAATCCTCAACAAGAGGTTTAGAGATGTGAAATTTGTGACTAGTGTGATCCTTGGGACATCTCGACGCAAGCACTGATGCACTCGGATCACTGGTTCGACCCGATGGGAGAAGCTCGTGCCCTACCGCAAACCGAAACGTTCCTACGTGCTCCCGGTTGTCACCACACTTGCGGTAGCGGCCCCGCTGGCCGCCCTCGTGCCCAGTGATTCCGACTACCGCACCGCCAACGAATCCCAGCTCGCCGCCGTCCCCGCGCAGCTGGCCGAAGTGGTATTGAATTCCGCGCCCGATATCGTGCTGCCGCTGCGCGAATTGACCGGTTTGAACCTGCCCGACCTGCGGCTTTCCGATCTGCGCAAGATTCCGCTGCCTGCCTCGGTTCCGGTGCCGCCCGGCCTTCCGCTACCGCCCGGCATCCAATTACCCAGCGAAATTCCCTTACCCCAATTCGACGCGGGACAACCTTCGGCGCCGCAGATCCAGACCGTCCCGGGACGCATGCCGACCGGCGCGCAATTCATCGCCGATCCCGCACTCGGCGCGGACCCGAACACCCCCGCCCTCGCCCCTGGCGCGGTGCCGCCGGAACTGATGACGGAGGTCGGCGCGCAAGTCAAAGAACTTTCCCGCGACACGCCGTTCAGCGTCGTCGCCCTCACCGCCGAGGACCTGCTGAACACCAAGGCGATGATCCGGGCCAAACAGCCCGACGGCACCTGGGGCCCCTGGTACGAGACCGAGCCGATCGACACCGGCGCCGCCGACAATGCCGCGCCGACCGGCACCGAAGGTACCGAGCCCATCTACGTCGGCAACACCACCGCCGTGCAGGTCCTGGTGACGCGCAAACCCGCACCGGCCGCCGCACCGCAGGATCACGGCGCCCCGATCCAGCCGACGCCTGCCGCCGCGCCCGTCGACCAGCCGCAGCCCGAACTCAAAGCGGTGCTGATCGATCCGGGTCGCGGCGCCATCGACGGCGCGCTCAACGACGTCGCCGCCGCGCTGCCCGGCGGCGGGCCGACGGTGATCACCCGGAACCAGTGGGGCGCCGACGAATCCATCCGCTGCGATTCCCCCACCTACGACGACGGCCTCGGCGGCGTCACGGTGCACCACACCGCGGGCCGCAACGACTACAGCAAGGCCGAATCGGCGGGCATCGTCCGCGCGATCTACACCTATCACGCCCAGACCCTCGGCTGGTGCGACATCGGCTACCACGCCCTGGTCGACAAGTACGGCCAGATCTTCGAGGGCCGTTTCGGCGGGCTCGACAAGCCGGTGCAGGGCGCGCACGCGGGCGGCTTCAACGAGAACACCTCCGGTGTCGCGATGATGGGCAACTACGAGTCCGAGACCCCGTCCACCCCCATGCTGAACGCGGTCGGGCGGTTCGTCGGCTGGCGCACCAAGATCGCCGGGCTCGACCCGAAGGGCTACACCACCATGTACTCCGAGGGCACCGAGTTCACCCCGTACGCGCAGGGTGAGGAGGTGCGGCTGCCGATCGTGTTCGCCCACCGCGACGTCGGCAACACCAGCTGCCCGGGCGACGCCGCCTACGAACAGATGGACCGCATCCGCGATATCGCCGCGGGCGCGCCCGGCGCGTCGGGCAGCACGCCGCCGTCACGGCAGGTGCAGTCGGATGTGGCCGCACTGGCCAACCTGACGGCCAAGCTGCTGACGATGGTCAACGACAACATCATCGCCAAGTACTGGGCGTCGAAGGGCGGACCGGACGGCCCGCTCGGCCAGGCCGCCTCCGAGCCGCTGCCCGCCGCGCAGGGCCAGCAGTATGCCAAGTTCGTCAACGGATACGTGTATTCGACGCCGGACGGGCAGGCCATCGAGGTCGTCGGCAAGATCCTCGACCGCTTCCTCGAACTCGGCGCCGACGCGGGCGTGCTCGGCCTGCCGCTGGACAACGCCTACCCCGTCCCCGACGGCCTGCGCGAGGACTTCCAGTACGGTTCGCTGATCCTGAACCAGGTCACCGGCATCGTCACCACGGTGTGGAAGACCTACAACGACACGTATCAGGAGGAAATGAACCGCCCGGATCAGGTGTCGGCCCCGGCTCCCGGGTCGCCCGCTCCGGGCGACGGGCAGGTTCCCGCAGCGCCGCAAGCACCGGCGCCGGCCCCGGCTGACGGGCAGGCACCGGCGGCCCCGCAAGCACCGGCAGAGGGTCCGGCCCCGGCTCCCGCGGATGCGCAGATACCGGCTCCCGCTGCGGCGGACGCGCAAGCACCGGTCCCCGCAACCGCGCCCGAGGCAGCGCCTGGACCCGAAGCCCCGGCTCCGGAAGCAGCTCCGGCCCCGCCCGGTCCCGCTCCGGAAACGCCGGTCCCAGCCCCGTAGCCGACTCACGCAGCATTGGCGGGACCGGCGCTGGACGATGATTGACCAGCACACACACCGAACCCCGGCGCCGCCTCCGCCCGACTGTTCCGAGCAGTACAGGGCGAGGCGGAACCGGGGTTCGTTGCGTCAACCGGTCGCCGGAGCCCAGGCGTTCACATCGCCCCACTGGCGCGGGCTGTCCTGGTGTCGTGGGCTCCCGGACTCGTCACCGGTCAGCCGACGGCAGGGTTCGCGAACACGGCCGCGAGACCGGCCCGGCGCAGCGACCGCGATGAGCGACACCACCGGCGTGATCTCCTCCGCCGCGCCGACGGCGACGCCCACCCTTCGGGTCATCCGTGGCGGAGCAATGTTCGTCGCGCCTCACCGGCAATCCGGCGCACACCCTCGTCGTCGGCGTGCTGCACCGGACGCTCTGCCCCGCGGCCGAGCGTGCGAACGACGCTCACACCCACCACCGCTCCAGTACCCGCGCCACCCCGTCCTCGGCATTGGTGGTGGTCACCTCGTTCGCCGCGGCGAGGGCGTCGGGGTGGGCGTTGGCCATGGCGACGCCGCGGCCGGCGAGGGTGAGCATCGGGATGTCGTTGGGCATATCGCCGAAGGCGATGGCGGCGGCCGGGTCCACGCCGAGGCGTTCGGCGATCGTGACCAGGCCGGAGGCCTTGGTGACGCCCGGCGCGGACAGCTCGATCAGGCCGTGGTCGGTGGAGTAGGTGATATCGGCGCGATCGCCGACCAGCGGGGCGAGCGCGGCGAGCATGTCGCCGCTGCGGGCGCCGGGCAGCCGGATCAGCATCTTGATCGCCGGTGAATCGATCACCTCGTGCCGGGCGACGGCGGTGTCGTCCGGATTGAGCCAGGCGTGTTCGTATTCGGGTGAGCTGACGAATTGCGGCGTGACCGCGTCGTGGGCGCTGGCACCCACCCGCTCGGCCGCGAGACCGCAGCCGGGTAGGGCGTCTTCGGCCAGGTCGGCGATCCAGGCCAGGGTCTCGATGTCCAGGGTCCAGCTGGTGAGCACCCGATCGGCGGCGCTGTCGTAGATCACCGCGCCGTTTCCGCAGACGCACAGCGGCGCGAAGCCGAGCCCGTCCACCACCGGGCGGATCCAGCGCGGCGGACGACCGGTCGCCAGCACGAACGGCACACCGTCGGCGACCACGGCGCCGACCGCGGCTTTGGTGCGCGCGGTCACCCGCTCCTCGGGGTCGATGAGGGTGCCGTCCACATCGGAGGCGACGAGTTCCGGCTTCGGCAGCTGCACACGGGTCACCCATTCCATTGTGCTGTCTTTCCGCGCGCGCCGCCGCGCCGCCCACCCGGCACGCCGACGAGTTGCCGGGGCCCGGGAATTCGAGTTTGCCGAGAGATGAACACGCTGGTTGCCCGTCGAGCGCGCGCGGTGGCCGGTGGCTCCCTATGATCGGGGGCTACACCTGGACTCGAGGGGACCGATGACCGGCTTTTTGCTACGACGTGCGCTCAACTATGTCGTGCTGTTGCTGCTGGCCTCATTCCTGACGTTCAGCCTCGCGTCACTGACCTTTCGCCCGCTCGACAGCCTGGAACAGCGCAATCCGCGGCCGCCGCAATCGGTGATCGATGCCAAGGCCGAGGAACTGCACCTGGACGAGCCGATCCCGCAGCGCTATCTCACCTGGATCAAGGGCATCCCGCAAGGAGATTTCGGCACCACCCTCGCCGGGCAGCCGGTGAGCGAGGAATTGCCGCGCCGCGTGGGGGTCTCGCTGCGGCTGCTGATCATCGGTTCGATCGTCGGCACCGTGCTCGGCGTGCTGATCGGCGCCGCCGGCGCGATCCGGCAATACAAATTCAGCGACTACTTCACCACGATCGTGTCGCTGCTGATCCTGTCCACTCCGGTCTTCCTGCTCGCGACACTGTTGAAATACGGTGCGCTGGAGATCAACTCGATGACCGGGCAGCAGATCTTCCTCTATACCGGCGAAACCTCGGCGAGCACGATCGAAGGGTTCGGTGCGCAGCTGGTGGACCGGCTCCAGCATCTGGTGCTGCCGACGCTGACGCTGGCCCTCGGCGGTATGGCCGGCTACAGCCGCTACCAGCGCAACGCCATGCTCGACGTGCTGCAAAGCGATTTCATCCGCACCGCCCGCGCCAAGGGCCTGACCCGCAGCAAGGCCCTCTACAAACACGGCCTGCGCACCGCGCTGATCCCGATGGCGACGCTGTTCGCCTACAGCCTCGGCGGCCTCATCACCGGCGCCACCTTCACCGAGAAGATCTTCGGCTGGCACGGCGTGGGTGAATGGCTGGTCGATTCGATCAATGCCCAGGACCTGTACGTCGTGGTCACGGTGACGGCGTTCGCGGGTCTGGTGGTGCTGGTGTCGGGGTTGTTGTCCGACATCGTGTACGCGATTCTCGATCCCAGGGTGCGTGTGAGTTGACCGAAGCCGAGATCATCGTCCAGGGCGCCCCCGAGGTCGCCGCTTCCGGACGACGCAAGCTGGTATGGCGCCGTTTCCTGCGCAACAAGCCCGCGGTGGCCGGCGCGATCATCCTGGTGCTGCTGTTCATCGTCAGCTTCGCGCTTCCGCCGTTCCTGCCCTACGACTACCAGCAGCTCGATTACACCGCGCTGCTGAAACCGCCGAGCCCGGACCATCCGTTCGGCACCACCCAGATCGGTCAGGACGTGCTCGCGCAGACTCTGCGCGGACTCCAGAAATCGCTGATCATCGGGTTCTGTGTGGCCATCATCTCCACCACCATCGCCGCGCTGGCCGGTACCGTCGCGGGGCTGCTCGGCGGCTGGACCGACCGGGCCATCATGTGGTTCGTCGACCTGCTGCTGGTGGTGCCGAGCTTCATCATCATCGCCCTGTTCGCCCCGCGCACCAAGGGCAGCGGCTCGATTCTGCTGCTGATCCTGCTGCTGGCGCTGTTCGGCTGGATGATCTCCGCGCGGATCGTGCGCGGGCTGACGTTGAGCCTGCGCGAACGCGAATTCGTCCGGGCCGCACGCTATATGGGCGCACCCACCCGGACGGTGATCCTCAGCCATATCGTGCCGAACATCGCCTCGATCCTGATCATCGACACCACGCTCACCGTCGGCGCCTCGATCATGGCCGAGACCGGGCTCAGCTTCCTCGGCTTCGGTGTGCAGCCGCCGGATGTCTCGCTCGGCTCGCTGATCGCCTCGGGTACCAAGTCGGCGCTGACCTACCCGTGGCTGTTCCTGTTCGCCGGTGGGCTGCTGATCATCACGGTGTTGTGCGCGAATCTGGTGGGTGACGGGCTGCGCGACGCATTCGATCCGAGCGCCAAGCGGGCCCGGTCGCGGAAGGCGAAGGCGAAGGCATGAGCGAGTCAGGCCACGGAGGAGGCAGCCTGCGTAACCACGCAGTGGCCCTCGATCATGCCGAAGAGGACGCAGCATGAGTAGCGATACCACGACCGTCGAGCAGACTCCGCCGGAGAAGTCCGCCACCGCACCGCTGCTCGAAGTGACCGACCTGCGGGTCTCCTTCCCCAGTGAAGAGGGCCGCGTCGAGGCCGTGCGCGGGGTCGACTACACCGTCAACGACCGCGAGGTGCTCGCGATCGTCGGCGAATCCGGTTCGGGAAAGTCGGTGTCGTCGCTGGCGGTGATGGGCCTGCTGCCCGAGCAGGCCAGGATCAACGGTTCGATCCGGCTGCGCGGGCGTGAACTGCTCGGACTC
Source organism: Nocardia cyriacigeorgica (assembly GCF_005863245.1). Taxonomy (GTDB): domain Bacteria; phylum Actinomycetota; class Actinomycetes; order Mycobacteriales; family Mycobacteriaceae; genus Nocardia; species Nocardia cyriacigeorgica_C. The sequence continues at coordinate 393,672 of NZ_VBUT01000004.1, forward strand.
GGCGACAAACAACTGTCCAAGCTGCGCGGCAGTTCCATCAGCATGGTCTTCCAGGATCCGCTCTCGGCGTTGACGCCGGTGTACCGGGTGGGCGATCAGATCGCCGAGGCGCTGCTCGCGCACGGCGCCATGACCAAGGCCGACGCCGCGAAACGGGCCGTCGAACTGCTCGATCTGGTGGGCATTCCCGATCCGGAAGTGCGCGCGAAGGCGTTCCCGCACGAATTCTCCGGCGGTATGCGCCAGCGGGTGGTGATCGCGATGGCGATCGCCAACGATCCGGCGCTGATCATCTGCGACGAACCGACCACCGCGCTCGACGTCACCGTGCAGAAGCAGATCCTGAATCTGCTGCGCAAGGCCCGCGATATCACCGGCGCCGGCGTCATCATGATCACCCACGACATGGGGATCGCCGCCACCCTCGCCGACCGCGTCGCGGTCATGTACGCGGGCAAGATCGTCGAAACCGCCGCTACCACAGAGCTTTTCACCACCCCGCGAATGCCGTACACGGTGGGCCTGCTCGGCTCCATCCCCCGCATGGACGGTCCCGCGCGGGCCCCGCTGATCCCCATCGTCGGCGCCCCGCCCGCCATGCACGCGCTCCCGCCAGGCTGCTCGTTCGCCCCGCGCTGCCCGATCGCCATCGACGACTGCCGCGCCGCCGAACCACCGCTGGAACCCACCGGCCCAGGACATTCCGCGGCCTGTATCCGCACCTCGGAAGTGAGTTCGGCGGAGCTGTTCGAGGCCTATCGCAGCGAGATCACCGAACCGGAGCAGGTCGCCGACACCGAACCCGACGTGGTGCTGCGGGTGACCGACCTGGTGAAAACCTTCCCGATCACCTCGGGTGTGGTGTTCCGCCGGCGCAAGGGCGAAGTTCGCGCCGTCGACGGCATCAGCTTCGAGGTCCGCAAGGGCCGCACCCTGGCGCTGGTCGGCGAATCCGGTTCCGGCAAATCCACCACCCTCACCCAGATCCTGGATCTGGTGCGTCCCGAAGCCGGCCGCATCGAAATCCTCGGCAACGACGTCGCGACCCTGACCAAGGCCCGCAAACGCGAGATCCGCCGCAAGATGCAGATCGTCTTCCAGGACCCCACCGCCTCCCTCGACCCGCGCCTGCCCATCCACGACGCCGTCGCCGAACCGCTGCGCATCGACGGCCGCCCGCGCGCCGAAATCGCCCGCCGGGTACCGCAACTGCTCGAACAGGTCGGCCTGCGCCCCGAACACGCCGACCGCTACCCCGCCGACTTCTCCGGCGGCCAGAAACAACGCATCAGCATCGCCCGCGCCCTCGCCCTGGACCCGGAACTGCTCGTCCTCGACGAACCCGTCTCCTCCCTCGACGTCTCCATCCAGGCCGGCGTCCTCAACCTGCTCCGCGACCTGCAAGCCGAACACGGCCTGTCCTACCTGTTCGTCTCCCACGACCTGTCGGTGGTGCGCAACCTGGCCCACGACATCGCGGTCATGTATCGAGGCAAGATCGTCGAATCCGGACCGGCGGAACAGATCTTCGGCAACCCTGAACACGAGTACACCCGGTCACTGATCGACGCGGTGCCCGAACCCGTCGTGAACCGATAGGAGGTTTGCCGTGCGGATCCACTCGCTCGGTATACGTGTGGCCATCGCGGCCGTCGCGACCGGTCTGGTCCTGTCCGGATGTTCGAGTTCGGATGATCCGGCGCCCGGTGCCGACGTCGCCGCGCTCGGCACCTCCAACGACATCAACCCGCGCGACGTCTCCGAGCTGCGAGAGGGTGGAAATCTGCGGCTGGCGTTGAGTTCGTTTCCCGAGCAGTGGAACGCGCTGCATATCGACTCCGACGGCGAAGTCAGCGCGGTCGAACGTCCGATGATGCCCCGCGCGTTCCACACCAGCGCTTCGGGTGAGCTGTCGGTCAATACCGACTACTTCACCAGTGTCGAACTCACCGACACCGATCCGCAGCGGGTCGTCTACACCATCAACCCCGAGGCCGTCTGGTCCGACGGGACGCCGATCACCTGGGAGGATATTCGCTCTCAGGCCGCGGCACTGAGCGGGGCGAACCCCGAATACCTGATCAAGATGACCTTCGGTTTCGACCGGGTCGAGAAGGTGGAGCGCGGTGTCGACGATCGCCAGGCGATCATCACCTTCAAGGAGCATTACGCCGATTGGCAGGGCCAGTTCGCGGGTGAGGCGTTCCTGTTGCCCGCCTCGGTGACCAGCACGCCCGAAGCGTTCAACAAGAGTCAGCTCGAGGGTCTCGGTCTTTCCGCGGGCCCGTTCATCATCCAGTCCGTGGACAAGGCGCAGGGCCGTGTCGTGCTCGGCCGTAATCCGAAATGGTGGGGCGACACCCCCAAACTCGACACCATCACCTTTACCGTGCTGGCGAGTGAGGCGGTGATCCCGGCCTTGCAGAACAACGAGATCGACGCGGTCGGTATCGCCGGTATCGACGATATGCGTACCGCACAGAGCACTCCCGGCGTGGAAATCCGGCGTGCGCCGGGCAACAGCTGGTCGCATCTGACCTTCAATGGCGCGCCGGGCTCGATTCTGGAAGACCCGCGGGTGCGGGTCGCGATATCGAAGGCTATCGACCGCAAGGGTATTGCCGTCGCCATGCAGAACGGTCTCGTGGCGAATCCCGAACCACTCAACAACCACGTCTACGTCCAAGGGCAGACGGGCTATCAGGACAACAGCCTGCCGTTCGATCCGGAAGCCGCGGCACGAGAACTGGACGCTTTGGGTTGGAAGCTCAACGGTGAGTTCCGGGAAAAGGACGGCCGGCGGCTCACCATCCGCGATGTCATGTACAACGCACAGAGCTGGGTGCAGATCGCACAGATAATCCAGCAGAACCTCGCGCAGATCGGTGTCGAGCTGATCATCGACACGCGGCCCGGGCAAGGCCTGTTCACCGATGTGTTCCAGCAAGGCGATTTCGACGCCGGGCAATGGGTGTGGTCCAGCGACGTCTTCGCGCTGAAGAATCTGCCGCAGGTCTACCGCTACGACCCCAACGATATGCAGGGCAATTACGGGCGCATCGGTTCGCCGGAAATCAACGACCTCATCGACAAGGCGCTGGCCGAACTCGATCCGAAGAAGGCGATCGATATCGCCAACGAGATCGATCGCAAGCTGTTCGAGATCGGTTTCTCCCTTCCGCTGGTGCAGTCGGCGGGTAACGTCGCGGTCCGCGCGGACCTCGCCAACTACGGGGCTCCCGGGCTCGCGTCCTATGACTACACGAAGATCGGGTTCTTGAAATGAGGGCACGTTCATTCGGAGCACGCACGATCGAGCAGGAAGGTCAGATCATGAGGAATCGGTCGCTGCGCAGACGAGTCGCGGTTCCACTGCTCGCGTTCAGCCTCATCGCGGCGGGATGCGCATCCGATGACAGCGATGCCCCCGAGGGCGCCGTCGCAGAGGTCGGCACGACCAACGACATCAATCCCCACGATGTGAGCGACCTACGCCCCGGCGGCAACCTGCGGTTGTCGGTCAGCGCCTATCCGGCGAACTGGAACGCGCTGTCCAATGACGGCAATGAGAACGACATCGCCGCCATCGAACGCCCGATGATGCCGCGGGCCTACAAGATCGACGCCGCCGGTGAGGTGTCGATCAATACCGATTACTTCACCGACATCCAGCTGACCAAAACCGACCCGCAGACGGTCGTCTACACCATCAATCCCAAGGCGGTCTGGTCCGACGGCACCCCCATCACCTGGGAAGACATCGGCTCGCAAGCCAATGCTCTGAGTGGCAGGGACAAGTCGTTCCTGATCGCGAGCACCAACGGGTTCGACCGAGTGGAGAAGGTCGAACGCGGCGTCGACGACCGCCAAGCGATCATCACCTTCAACAGGCACTACGCCGATTGGCGCGGCCAGTTCGCCGGCAATTCGTTCTTGTTCCCGAAATCGGTCACCGCGACGCCCGAGGCGTTCAACAACAGCCTCGTCGACGAGATCAAGGTGACCGCCGGCCCGTTCATGGTGCAGTCCACCGATCGCGGTCAGGGCCGGATCGTTCTGGGGCACAACCCGAAATGGTGGGGCGACAAGCCGGTCCTCGACAACATCACCTTCTCGGTACTCGACAGCTCGGCGCTCGTGCCCGCACTGGCGAACAATGAACTCGACGCGGTCGGCTTGGCTACCCGCGATGATATGGAGACCGCACGGAATACGCCCGGTGTCGTGATTCGACGCGCGCCCGGCAACAGCTGGTCCCATATGACCTTCAACGGCGCGGCGGGTTCGATCCTCGAAGATCCGAAACTGCGGGTGGCGATCGCCAAGGGCATAGACCGCCAGGGCATCGTGACAGCCGTACAGAACGGACTGGTGGAGGACCCGAAGCCGCTCAACAACCACATCTACTTGCAGGGCCAGAAGGGCTACCAGGACAACAGTCTGCCGTTCGATCCCGAGGCGGCGGCACGTGAGCTCGATGAACTCGGGTGGAAGCTCAATGGTGATGTCCGGGAAAAGGACGGGCGCAAGCTCGAAATCCGGAACATCATGTACAACGACGACACCTGGGTGCAGATCGCACAGATCATGCAGCAGAACCTCGCCCAGATCGGCGTGAAGTTGAATATCGAGACCAAACCGGGTCGCGGCTACTTCACCGATGTCATCCAGCCCGGCGATTTCGACGTCGCGTTCTGGGTATGGGTCGGCGATCCGTTCCCCTTCGGCAGCCTCAACCAGATCTACGCGTACAACCCGGACGATCTGCAAGGCAATTACGGCCGCATCGGCTCGCCCGAACTGAACGCATTGATCGAGCAGACCATCTCCGAGCTGGATCCGAACAAGGCAATCGAGCTGGCCAACCAGGTCGACCAGCAGATCTGGCAGGAAGGGCACTCGATTCCGCTGTTCCAGTCGGCAGGCAATGTCGGCGTGCGGGCAGATCTCGCCAATTTCGGAGCTGCCGGTCTTGCGTCCCTCGACTACACGAAAATTGGCTTCCTGAAGTGATTCCCGGATCAGGCCGGACCGAACACCCCCTGGCCTATCCGCTCACCGTCACGTTCGGCGCCCTCGCGGTCATCACCGCGTGGGCGCCGTTCGCCGATGTGGACCAGCTCAGCGCGCTCGCGGCGGTGGCGGTGGGGATCGTGGGGTATTCGGGGGTGCGGGTTGCGCGTGCGCTGGGGTGGCTCGGGAGCGGGGTGGGGGCGCAGGAGCGGTTGGCGGTGAAGCGGGTGCGACAGCAGCATCGGCTGGTGAGCCGGTCGTGGCTGGAGTTCACCCAGGGGCGCAGGACTCGGTGGCTGCCGGTGTATTTCGATCCATCGCTGATCACGTTGACCGAGTCGACCGCTGAGCTGGGTGAGCGGTCGATCCGGGTGGGCGAGGTCCGGCTGTACCCGTCCGGGCGGGTACGCGACACCGAACCACCGGGCCGCCTGATCGACAACCCGTCCCGCCCCGACCCGGACGCCGCCATCCAGGCCCGAGCCGCGGCATCCCCCCTGCGCCGCCTGCTCCTGGACGCCCAATCCGTAGTCGCGGCCCCCTTCGCCGGCCTGTTCTGGATCTACATCGACGGCGGCGGCATCCCCGCCTTCGCGGCCGCAACGTGCGTCGCTGCCGTCACCGCGACCTGGATGTCGGCCATCCGGGGCTCCGACCCGAGCTGACGTCGAGCGAAGTTCGCGTGGCCAGGCGGTGCCGGCCGGGCCAGGCCGAATTGGTCTGACCACTTGACCTCCTGACCTGTTGGGCGCAGAGTGGGAGTATGGCGTTGCAACCGGTGGTGAAGCGGTCGGTGTCGGCGGATGTGTTCGAGCAGATCGCCGATGATGTGCTGAGTGGGGAGTTGGCGCCGGGGACGGCGTTGCCGAGTGAGCGGCAGTTGGCCGAGCGGCTTGGGGTGTCGCGGCCCGCGGTGCGGGAAGCGTTGCAGCGGTTGTCCGCGGCGGGGCTGGTGGCGGTGCGGCAGGGGGATGCGACGACGGTGCTGGATTATCGGCGGGGGGCCGGGTTGGAGGTGTTGCCTCGGCTGCTGGTGCGGGCGGGTGCGCTGGATCCGGCGGTGGCGCGCAGCATTCTGGAGGCGCGGCTGCACAACGGGCCGAAGGTGGCGGAGCTCGCGGCTGCCAGGGTCGCCGCTACCCGTAGCGAGGTGAACGTGTGGACAGCGGCCGCTGACCCGGCCTCCTCGCCGCGTTCGATGCCTGATGCCGGCCCGGCGGCCGCGCCCGAATCGCCCTCTGCACAACCCGCGACTTCGGCGGCCGCGCCGGATTCCGCGGTGACCGCCAAGGCTGCGGATCGGCCCGATCTCGCGTGGCCGGCCGCGACCACGAAGCTGCCGAATGCGGGGCTGGACGGTGAGTCGGCGCAGACGCCTACCGGACTTGCGAAAACCCTGTCGCACCTGGTGGATTCGATCGCCGCCGCCGAAACGGATCCGATCGCGCAGCAGCGGATCGCGTTGGAGTTCTGGGATCACATCGTCGACGCGGCCGATTCGATCGTGTTCCGGCTGATGAACAACATGCTGCGGGCCGCGTATGAGCCTGCGCTCGCGGCACTCGCCCCCGTCATGTCCGCCGAGGTGGGCAATGTGGCGGGGTATCGGGAACTGGCCGACGCCGTGGTGGCGGGCAGGCCGCAGGAGGCCGCCGAACGGGCGCGAGCGCTGCTCGAGCCGGCGACCACCGCTCTGATCAGCGTCCTCGACGGACCATGAGTACTACTCCGGGAATCATCATGACCACAGCTCAACCCTCAGAATCGGCATCGATCGACGCCACCGCGCGCGCGAAGGTCCGCCGCGACGAGCGAGCGCTGCGCCGCGGGCTCACCCTCGGGGCGGCGGCCCGCGAGTTCGTCCGGCACCCCTCGCCCTGGTTGATCGGCATCACTTTGCTCGCGGCGCTGACCGGGCGAATCATCGTCGGCGACTGGCAGCCGACCGACGCACTGGTGCCCGCGCTCATGCTCGCGGTGTTCCCGATCTTCGAATGGGTCGTGCACGTCACCGTACTGCATTGGCGCCCACGCAAACTCGGCCCGATCCCGATCGACAGCGAGCTGGCCCGCAAACACCGTGAGCATCATGTGGATCCGCGCGACATCCCGCTGATCTTCATCCCGACGAAAACGCTGACCGTGCTGGTCGTGGCGCTTGTCGCCCTTGCGGTGCTGGCATTCCCGCGCCTGGGTCTCGGCCTGACGTTCCTGCTCACCATCACCGCACTCGGCCTCACCTACGAGTGGGTCCATTACCTCATCCACACCGACTACAAGCCGAAACATTCGCCCTACCGGGCTATTTGGCGCAACCACCGCCACCACCACTACAAGAACGAGCACTACTGGTTCACCGTCACCAGTTCAGGCACCGCCGACCGGCTGTTCGGCACCGCGCCCGATCCGGCGAACACCCCGACCTCGCCGACCGCTCGCCGCCTGCACGCGACGTGATCGCCGCGGTCTCCGCGTCGAGACCCGGTGCGATCCGGGCCGGCAACTGATCGCGGAGCCGACGGCACGGCGGCCGAACGCGATTCCGCGTCCTAGCCCGGCCCCGCGCGTGCCCGGCCCGACCCAGGGCGGTCACCGAGCTGAGGGTATGCCAGCGCAATCCCACGGCCCGCCGGTTCGAGCCGCCGGCCCGGATCACACGCACCCTCCCTCGAATACCTCATGCGCCGACACCCTTCTGGTGTCGGCGCATTTTTTGCGTCCCGATCTTGACGGATAGATACCTTAGGGGGGTATGGTACTGCGCAGCCGATACGGCTTCCGGAAGGAAGGGACTTCTCATGACTACGCAGACCAGATCCACCACGAAACGGTGGTGGGCGCTGGCGGTGATCGCCGCGGCGCAGTTCATGGTCATCATGGACACCTCGATCATCGGGATCGCGCTGCCGAAGATGCAGGCCGAGCTCGGGTTCTCCCAGGAGAATCTGACCTGGGTGTTCAACGCCTACGTGATCGCGTTCGGCGGTTTGCTGCTGCTGGGCGGCAGGCTCTCGGATCTGCTCGGCGCACGCCGGGTATTCGCCGCGGGCTGGGTGGTGCTGCTGGCCGGATCGGTGGTCGCGGGCGCCGCCGGCAATGTGGCGACCGAGCTGGCGGGCCGGGCCATTCAGGGCGGCGGCGCGGCGCTCATCGCACCCTCGGCCCTGACGCTGCTGATGATGCTGTTCGGATCGTCACCGCAGGAGCTCACCAAGGCGCTGGCCGTCTACGGCGCGGCGGCACCGGCCGGTGGCACGGCAGGCGTGTTCCTCGGCGGTGTGATCACCGAATACATCAGCTGGCCTTGGGTTTTCTACATCAACGTCCCGATCGCGGTCCTCGCGCTGATCGCCGTCCCGCTGCTCATGCCCGCCGCGCCCGCGCGTTCGGGTTCGGTGGATGTGCTCGGCGCGGTCACCGTCACGGCGGGCCTGGCCGCAGCGGTCTATGCGATCGTGCAGGCGCCGGAGGTCGGCTGGGCCTCGGGGCAGACCTGGGGCGTTCTCGCGGTAGCTGCCGCGCTGCTGGCGGGCTTCGTCTACCTCCAGTCGCGCAGCAATGAGCCACTGATGCGTCTCGGCATCTTCCGCGCACCGAACCTGGCCGCCGCGAATATCGCGCAGTTGCTGCTGGGAGCGGCGTGGGTGCCGATGTGGTTCTTCCTGAACCTCTACCTACAGCAGGTACTCGGCTACAGCGCCTTCCCGTCGGGCGCGGCGCTGCTGCCGATGACGACGCTGATCATGCTCGGAATGATCGTGATCGCACCACGCGCGATGCAACGCTTCGGCGCCAAGCCGATGATCGTGTCCGGCCTGCTGATTCTCGGCGTCGGCCTGGCGATCATGTCGCTGGTGCGGCCGACCGGCAATTTCTGGGTCGATGTGCTGCCGGCGTCGCTGGTGGCCGCGGGCGGCATGTCGCTGGCGTTCATACCCTCGTTGGGTACCGCCATCTCGGCTGCGCGTCCCGAAGAGGGCGGGCTGACCTCGGGCATCGTCAACGTCAGCTACCAGGTGGGCTCGGCCATCGGCCTGGCCGCGATGACCGCCGTCGCCGCCGCGTTCGGCGCCGATCAGCTCGGTGACCTGACGGAACTGACCAATGGCTTCTCCGCGGCCTTCCTCGGCGCCGCCGTCATCGCCCTGGCCGGCGCAGGAATTGCCGCTGTCACGATGCGCTCGCCCGCAGCGGAGGGAGCCGCTGTGCGGGATTGACAAGTTACCCTAGGGGGGTATGGTAGTTATCAAGTTCGACGGACAGTCCGTCACCGAGAAGGAGAGCAACTCGATGAGCACCACCACCGCGACCGTCACCGGTATGACCTGCGGCTGCTGCGTCAACAAGGTCCGCGACAAGGTCGGCGCCCTGCCCGGCGTCACCGATGTCGCCGTCGACCTGGACAGCGGCACGGTCACCGTCGACGGCGCACCCGTCGAACGGCAGGCGCTGGCGCAGGCCGTCGCCGCGGCCGGTTTCCAACTGGCCGACTGAATCCATCCACAGCAATCCACAGCACCAACTCAGCAGAAAGACGGAGCCTCCCGATGAACACAACCACCAAGTTCGCCGGATTCGCCCTCGGCCTCGCGGCGGTCTTCGGGATCGCTCTCGGTGTCGGCGCCGCGATCGGTCCGGAACCTTCCGAACCGGCCGGGCACGACACCCACGCGGCCGGATCCGCCACCACCGGCGGATCCGGATCCGCGGAGCTGCCAGGCGGGTTGGTCGCGACCGAAGCCGGCTACACGCTGGCCCTGGACAACGCGACGACCACCACATCCGCCGACGCCCAGCTGCGGTTCCGCATCCTGGACCACACCGGCGCACCCGTCACCCACTACGTCCGCTCGCACGACAAGGACCTGCACCTGATCGTGGTCCGCCGCGATATGGCCGCGTTCCAGCACGTACACCCGGTCCTCGACGCGAACGGCACCTGGAGTGTCGCGCTGAACCTCTCCCGGGCCGGCGACTACCGCGTCTACGCCGATTTCACCCCGGAAGGCGGCGAGGCCTTGACCCTCGGCGCCGATCTGCGGGTCGCGGGCCAATACGACGCGCAACCGCTGCCCGCCCCGGCGACCAGCACCACCGTCGGCGACTACACCGTCACGCTGGACGGCGTGATCACACCCGGCCAAGCCTCCAAGGTGACCCTGTCGGTGAGCCGCAACGGACAGCCCGTCACCGACCTCCAGCCCTACCTGGGTGCCTACGGTCACCTGGTCGCCCTGCGCGCCTCCGACCTCGCCTACCTGCACGTCCACCCCGAGGGCGAGCCCGGCGACGGCGTCACCGCGGCCGGCCCCGGCATCACCTTCTATGTGACGGCCCCGACCACCGGCGACTACCGGCTGTTCCTGGACTTCCAGCACGAGGGCGTCGTCCGGACCGCCGAGTTCACCGCGACCGCGGGCCCGGCTTCGACAACCCCCGCACCCGCAGCGGGCCACGGTGCCGAACAGCCCGGTCACGGCCACTGATCCGGCCCCCGAACCCCGCCGACCCCGCACCGAGCGACAATTACTGAGCACCACAGAAACGGAGCGACCCATGACCACCGCGACACAACCACCCGCCACCGGGCAGGTCGAATTGGTGATCGGTGGCATGACCTGCGCGTCTTGCGCCAACCGCATCGAGAAGAAGCTGAACAAGCTCGACGGCGTCACGGCCACGGTGAACTACGCGACCGAGAAGGCCCGCGTCGACTTCACCGGCGACATCTCCCCCGACGAGCTGATCGCCACCGTCGAACAGGCCGGCTACACCGCGGCCCTACCCGCGCCGAAGGTCGAGGCGGCCGCCGCCGAACCGGTCGAGGAGGATCCGACCGCCTCGCTGCGGACCCGGCTGCTGGTCTCGCTGGTGCTGACCGTCCCGGTGATCGCCATGGCGATGATCCCGGCCCTACAGTTCACCAACTGGCAGTGGCTGTCGCTGACGCTGGCCGCGCCGGTCGTGGTGTGGGGCGCGCTGCCGTTCCACAAGGCGGCCTGGACCAACCTGCGCCACGCCACCGCCACCATGGACACGCTGGTGTCGATCGGCACGCTGGCCGCGTTCGGCTGGTCGATCTACGCACTGTTCTGGGGTACCGCGGGCACGCCGGGGATGACGCACCCGTTCGAATTCACCATCTCCAGGATGGACGGGTCCGGCAGCATCTACCTCGAGGCCGCGGCGGGCGTGACCACGTTCATCCTGGCCGGGCGGTTCTTCGAGGCCAGGTCCAAGCGGCGGGCCGGTGCCGCCTTGCGCGCGCTGCTCGAGCTCGGGGCGAAGGAGGTTTCGGTCCTGCGTGGCGGCTCGGAGCAGCGGATTCCGGTGGAGCAGTTGGCCGTCGGTGACCGGTTCGTGGTGCGGCCCGGTGAGAAGATCGCTACCGATGGCGTGATCGTCGAGGGTTCCTCGGCGGTGGACGCGTCCATGCTGACCGGTGAATCGGTGCCGGTCGAGGTCGGCACCGACGATGCTGTGGTCGGCGCGACCGTCAACGTCGGCGGGCGGATCGTGGTGCGCGCCACCCGCATCGGCTCCGATACCCAGCTCGCGCAGATGGCGAAGCTGGTGGAGGACGCGCAGACCGGTAAGGCGCAGGCCCAGCGGCTGGCGGACAAGATCTCGGGCATCTTCGTGCCGATCGTCATCGCCCTGTCGGTGGCCACCCTCGGCTTCTGGCTCGGCACCGGCGGCGCGATCGCGGCGGCCTTCACCGCGGCGGTGGCCGTGCTGATCATCGCCTGCCCGTGCGCCCTCGGCCTGGCCACGCCGACCGCGCTGATGGTCGGCACCGGGCGCGGCGCCCAGCTCGGCATCCTCATCAAGGGCCCCGAGGTGCTCGAATCGACCCGCCGGGTCGACACGGTGGTGCTGGACAAGACCGGCACCGTCACCACCGGCAAGATGACCCTGCTCGACGTGGTCGCCGCCGACGGTGAAGCCGCCGACGAGGTGCTGGCACTGGCCGGCGCGCTGGAGGATTCCTCCGAGCACCCGATCGCCCAGGCCATCGCCAAGGGCGCCAGGGAGAAGCTGGGCGAGCTGAAGCCGGTGGAGGACTTCGCCAATATCGAGGGCCTCGGCGTGCAGGGTGTGGTGGACGGTCACGCGGTGATCGTCGGCCGGGCCCGGCTGCTGGCCGACTGGTCGCAGCAGCTCGACGCCGACCTCGAACGCGCCATGGCGGCCGCCGAGGCCGAGGGCAAGACCGCGGTCGCGATCGGCTGGGACGGTAAGGCGCGCGGGGTGCTCGTGGTGGCCGATGCGGTGAAGCCGACCTCGGCCGAGGCCATCACCCAGCTGCGCTCGCTCGGCCTGACCCCGATCATGCTGACCGGCGACAATGCCGCCGCGGCCCGCGCGATCGGCGATCAGGTCGGCATCGACGAGGTGATCGCGGAGGTGCTGCCGCAGGACAAGGTCGAGACCGTCAAGCGGTTGCAGGCCGAGGGCAAGGTTGTCGCGATGGTCGGCGACGGCGTCAACGATGCGGCCGCGCTGGCCCAGGCCGATCTCGGTCTGGCGATGGGCACCGGCACAGATGTGGCGATCGAGGCCAGTGACCTGACGCTGGTGCGTGGCGATCTGCGCGCGGCCGCCGATGCGATCCGGCTGTCCCGGCGCACCCTTGCCACCATCAAGGGCAACCTGTTCTGGGCCTTCGCCTACAACGTGGCCGCGATCCCGCTGGCCATGGCGGGCCTGCTGAACCCGATGCTGGCCGGGGCCGCGATGGCGTTCTCCTCGGTGTTCGTGGTGAGCAACAGCCTGCGGTTGCGTAATTTCCGCTCCACCGCGCAGTAACGAACACAGAAAACGGGCGGGACGGCTTATCGGCCGTCCCGCCCGTTTTCTTTTGAGCGGATGACGGGATTCGAACCCGCGACCCTCACCTTGGCAAGGTGATGCGCTACCAGCTGCGCTACATCCGCCTGTCGCCGCGTCGGCGGTGATCCGCCATCGTGCGACGCCAAACTTTAGCCGGAAGCGGCGCCGGGTGCCAAACCGGCTAGTCACCAGGTGTTTCCCACCGCCGACAACCACCCCCGCCGAGCATCGCACCAGGTTCAACCGGTGGCGGGGCACAGCGGCCCGGCGACCCGGGCTACGGCACCGGTATCCGTGTCCGGTGGGCGCAATGCTCACCGACTGCGGCCACGGCGTCGCCTGCTGCGGCAGCGGACAGACTGTGCTTACTCGCGTTCAGGTGCCGGATCTCGGTGCGGCCGTTGTGCCGCCTCACGCTTGGCTCGGCGCGCGGCCAGCTCGGCGCGCTCGAGTTCCGCAGCGCGCTCCACGGTCGGCGCACCGCCGCCGAGCCGGGCCGGCACCCAGGGCGCGCCTGCCGGAGCCGGGTACCCGTCCTGCGCCGCGGCGAGCTGAGCACCCAATTCCGTCCGCAGCCGGGCGGTCAGTTCGTCGGGTGTGCCCATCGGCGGGATCGGCGGTCCGATCCGGATATTGATCGGGAAGTTATTGCGGCCCAGGCGTTTCGGAATATCCTTGGTCCAGATGCGCTGGGCGCCCCAGATGGCGAGCGGAATGATCGGCACATCGGCTTCCAGCGCCATACGGGCGGCGCCGGATTTGAATTCCTTCAACTCGAAGCTGCGGCTGATGGTGGCCTCGGGATAGACGACCACCAGTTCGCCCGCGCGCAGCGCATCGACTGCGCGGGTGAAGGATTCGGCACCGGCGGACCGGTCGACGCCGATCGCCTTGCAATGCTTCATGAGGAAGCCGACGATCCCGTGTTCGAGTTCGGCTTTCATCATGTACCGCACATTGCGGCCCGAATTGCGGCCGACCAGACCGACTTCCATGAAGTCGAGGTAGGCGGTGTGGTTTACAGCGACCACACCGCCGCCGGTGCGCGGAAACAGCTCCTGGCCGCGGATATCGATCCGCAGACCCTGCGCCCAGAGCACTGTGCGCACCAAACCGGTGAGGATGTCGTAGACCGGTTCGCGAGCCATCCGGCAACCCCCTGTGGTCGGCCTACTGCTGTGCGGCGTTCTTGCGTGCGGCCCGCGCGGCGGCCTTCTCCGCGGCCTCGGCGGCGTCCATCGCGTCGGCCTCCTCCAGCGTCGGCGCGCTGCCGCCCAGCCGCGCCGGAACCCAGTAGGCGCCGGGTTCGTGCTGGTAATCGCGCTGCACCTCGAGCAGCATGCGCTGCATGGTGGAGCGCAGCTGCGCGGTGAGGTCGGCGGCGGGCTCGTAGGGCTGAATGGGTTCGCCGACGGCGATGGAGATCGGGGTGTTGGTGCGGCCCAGCCGCTTCGGGAAACCCTTGGTCCACACCCGCTGGGCGCCCCAGATGACGATCGGAATGATCGGCACATCGGCCTCGATCGCCATGCGGGCGGCGCCGGATTTGAATTCCTTGATCTCGAAGCTGCGGCTGATCGTCGCCTCCGGGTACACCCCGACCAGCTCACCGCGCCGCAGATAGTCGACGGCGGCCTTGTAGGAATCGGCGCCGGCGGACCGATCGACCGGAATATGCTTCAGCGCCCGCATGATCGGGCCGGAGATCTTGTTGTCGAAGACCTCTTTCTTGGCCATGAACCGGATATAGCGCTTCGGCGTGCGCACCGGCAGTCCGGCATAGGTGAAATCCATGTATCCGGTGTGGTTCACCGCCAGGACGGCACCACCGGACGCAGGGATGTGTTCATCGCCGGTGACGGTGAACTTCAGACCTTCAACGAAGAAGACGGTACGGGCCAGGCCGATGATCGTCCGGTAGACGGGTTCCACAATTCCGCTAGCGTAGTCGCTGCCCGGCCGATCCGGCAGTGCGGCGGTATTGCGCGCCGTAGGCACAGGGTGATCGACCCCAGTCACGCACGAGGAAAGGTGATCTCCGAAGTGGACCGCGCCGAGCCCGAATCGCAGCACACCCGCTCACCTCGAGCCGCTTTCGTAGCCGCTGCCATCGCCTGCGCAGCCGTGCTCGCCGGATGCGATTCGGCGTCGGGCATCCCCGGTGACGATCCCGCCGACGGCAGCTCCGTCACCGCCACCACGCCACCCGCGGCGATTCCGGCT
Source organism: Nocardia cyriacigeorgica (assembly GCF_005863245.1). Lineage (GTDB taxonomy): Bacteria > Actinomycetota > Actinomycetes > Mycobacteriales > Mycobacteriaceae > Nocardia > Nocardia cyriacigeorgica_C. Next base: position 408,741 of record NZ_VBUT01000004.1, read on the forward strand.
CAGCCCTCCACGACCACCCCGGCCGCACCCCCGATCCCCGCCGACGCGCCCCCGGTCGGCGCCGTGCCCGGTGTCCCCGAGGCGGCGCCCGCGGTGCGGCGCTGGGCCGTCGACCTGGAGAACAAGACCATCGCCCAGCTCCAGACCACCTGCTGGACGCTGCCGCCGCTCACCGTCGCCGATATGTACGCCGATCCGCAGCCGGTGCTGGCCGCGCTGGCCCGGCCGGGCACCGTCACCGATGACGTCATCACCTGGCGCAACGCCGGCACCACCGTCACCGTCGACCGGGCGGCCGTCGCCTCCGGTTACGCCTGCCCCCGGGTCTTCCCCGCGGGCGCCGAACCCGGCTACGACGACGCCGACGCCCGCCACACCGTGCGCCGCTACCTGGCCCGGCTCACCGGACAACCACTCGACCCGTCCGACCAGGAAGGCACCCACCCGCTGATCTGCAAGGCGAACCCGGCCGCCTGGGATCCGCAGGGCACGGGCAACCCGATTCCGGCGCCGCTGGCCAACAACCCCGGCCGGCTCACCGGCACCACCGCCTTCGCCGATCAGCAGATCAGCTCGCAGGCGCTGCGTGCCGGATATGTGTCGGTTCAGGTGCCGGTGACGAACTCCTCGGGTGTGACCCAGACCAAGACCTTCACCTTGCGTGAGGGAACCGACGGCTACTGCATCGGGGACGTCTCGCCGTAGCGACTACCCTGGACGACCGGCTGACAGTTCGGAAACACCGCGGTTCAGGAGGAACAAGCTCGTGCAGATCACCAGCGTCGGACATGCGGGTTTCCATATCCAGACGACGGCCGGATCGATTCTCTGCGACCCCTGGGTGAACCCCGCCTACTTCGGGTCCTGGTTCCCGTTCCCGGACAACTCCCAGCTCGACTGGGACGCCCTGGGCAATTGCGACTTCCTCTACGTCTCGCATCTGCACCGCGACCACTTCGACGCCAAGAACCTGGCCGAGCACGTCAACAAGGACGCCACCGTCCTGCTGCCGGACTACCCGGTGCCGGATCTGCGCCGTGAGCTGGAGAAGCTGGGCTTCCACAAGTTCTTCGAGACCGAGGATTCGGTCAAGCACACGGTGACCGGCCCCGGCGGCGAGCTCGACATCATGATCATCGCGTTGCGCGCCCCCGCCGACGGGCCCATCGGCGACTCCGGGCTGGTCGTCTCCGACGGCGAGACCACCTGCTTCAACATGAACGACGCCCGGCCGGTCGACATGGACGTGCTGCACGACGCGTTCGGGCACGTCGACATCCATCTGCTGCAGTACTCGGGCGCGATCTGGTACCCGATGGTCTACGACATCCCCAGCCGCACCAAGTCGAACTTCGGCAAGCAGAAGCGTCAGCGCGGGATGGACCGGGCCCGCAGCTACATCGAACAGGTCGGCGCGACCTGGGTGGTGCCCTCGGCCGGGCCGCCGGTCTTCCTCGACGACGAGCTGCGCTACCTCAACGACGACCGCGGCGACGAGGGCAACATCTTCCCTGATCAGATGGTGTTCCTGGAGCAGATGCGGATCCACGGCAACGCCGGCGGCGTGCTGATGATCCCGGGATCGGTCGCCGATGTGCGCGGCGCCGAACTGGAGCTCACCCACCCGTTCGACCCGGCCGAGATCTACGACGACAAGGCCGCCTACATCGAGAAGATGGCTCAGCGGATGGCGCCGGTGCTCGCGGCCGAGAAGGCCTCGTGGGCCACCGGCGACGGCCCGCTGCTGGAACCGCTGAAGGCGCTGCTCGAGCCGATCATGGCGCAGAGCGACCTGATCTGCGACGGCATCGGCTACCCCGTCGGCCTGGTGATCGGCGACGAAACCGTGGTGCTCGACTTCCCGAAGCGCCTGGTCCGCGGCCCGATCGAAGGCGAGGGCAAGTACCGCTACGGTTTCCGCATCGCCCCCGAGCTGGTGCGCACCGTGCTGCGCGACAACGAGCCGGACTGGGTGAACACCATCTTCCTGTCCACCCGCTTCCAGGCCTGGCGCATCGGCGGCTACAACGAATTCCTCTACACCTTCTTCAAATGCCTCACCGATGAGCGCATCGCCTACGCCGACGGCTGGTTCGCCGAGGCCCACGACGACTCCGCCTCCACCGAACTCGACGGCTGGGAAGTCCAACGCCGCTGCCCCCACCTCAAGGCCGACCTGTCCAAGTTCGGCGTCGTCGAAGGCAACACCCTCACCTGCAACCTGCACGGCTGGCAGTGGGACCTGGAATCCGGCCGCTGCAAGACCTCGAAGGGCCACGAACTGCGCTCCCGCAAGCTGGGCTGAGCTGGGACTCGTCGAGTCCGGGGCCGACAGCGCCGGGCCGGGTATCGTGTCGGTATGGCTTCTCCCGCACCGGCACCGGATCCTGCGGGCCCGCCCCTCACCGCAGACCCGGTGACCATCCGCGCGGTCCTGACGCCGACCCTGCGCGCGATCTTCGACTCCGAATGGGAACTCGTGCTCGAGCAGGCCAAGGAGAACAAAGAGCTCACCGGTATCAGGGCGATGCTGGACAAATGGCGCCACATAGCCCACGACGAGCTGGTAGAGCCGGGCAGCTACTTCCGCCTGCAAGCAAAGGCTGAACAGATTCAACGGACCGGCGTCAACCCCGATGCCGCCACGATCGAGGAGATGCGCGCCGTGATCCGGCAGAAGCTGGGCCAATAGGTGTACCGGATCGTCCCCGATGCCGCGACGATCGACCAGGTCGCAGCGCTGCCGATAGAAGCGCTCCTTCCGTACTCCGAAATACTGACGGTCCTAGAGCTGGATCCGTGGGGCGGCGAACCGCAGCACCGCGGCAACCCCGATGGCGCCGTCCGGCGATGGATATTCGGACCCGAAGGTGCCGGGCAGCTGGTCTACCTCGTCGTGGAGGATCGGCGAGAGGTTCATCTACTCCGTGTCCTGTGGTTGGGCTGAGCCCCGTGCGCCGGTGGTACTGCCCGGAGGAACTCCTGTCGCCAGGAGGACTGCGAGCAGGGTGAGGGCGCAGCCGATGAGGGCGGTGATCGAGAGGCCCGCGCCGGTCGGGATGGCGACGTCGAGGGCCACTGAGGCCAGGAGTTGGCCTGCTACCGAGGTGAGGCCCAGAAGTAGGACGCCGATCCAGCGGACGACCAGGACGGCGAGGGCGATGAAGACCACGCCGATGACGCCGCCGAGGTAAAGCCATGGGTCGGTGGGGAATTCGTTTGGTGGGCCTGCGCCTGCGACCACCACGGCTTCGACGGCGAGCAATCCGAGCAGGCCGACGGCGAAGTTGATGCCGGTGGCGGGGAACGGGCCGCCGACCGCGCCGACGCGACCGTTCACCGCCTGCTGCCAGGCCAGGCCGATGCCGGCGAGAGCGGGAACGAGGATGAGGATCGCGGGCGGGACCTCGGCGATGCCGGCCGGCGCGGACAGTGCGCCGCTGACCTCGGAGCTGCCGAACCCGGCGAGCGCGACGGCGAAGACACCGAGTGCCGCGGCGCCGACTCGGCGCAACGTCACCGGGGTGCGACCGTTCGGCGCCAACCCCAGCCGATCCACCACCAGACTGCTCAGCAGCTGCCCCGCCACCACGGCCACGGTGAACGCGGTGACGCCGAGCGCGGTGATGGTGAGACCCTGACTCGCCACGAACGCCGCACCGCACAACCCGCCGAGCAGCTGCCAGGGCCGCAGCTCCCCCGCCGCCACCGCCCGGCGCACCTTGCCGAGACCGTCACGCAAGGTCCGCGAACACGCGAACGCCACCGCCAGCACCAGCAGTCCGGTGCCGAAACTGACCACCGCGGCCGCGATCCCGTCGTGCAACCGCTCGCCCAGCGCCCCATTGATCCTGGCCTGCACCGCGACCCCGGCCCCGATGGACATCCCGAGCCCGAGCCCCAGCCGCCTGTGCACCACCGCGTCACCCTATCCCCGTGCAGGAGCTACACCATGCAGCCGCCGCCCGGCGCTACACGATCACATCGCACGTCGAGCACACCGGCTCGCCTGCCTGCCACCGACCAGGAGGAACCTGCCCCGGCTGCCGACAGGCAGGCATGCGCACCCCTCGCGGGCGAAGCGGGTGCGAGTCGCCTGCCATCATCCGCCGCGATCGGTGGAGCTGCTCGACGGCGCGGGCCGGCGCGGCAGCCAGGCCGGTGTCACCGCGGCGATCGCGAGCACGCCGAGGCCGATCAGCGCGACGGTGGCCGACATCGACAACCACACCGTCACCAGGGCGACGAAGCCGAAGGCCGCGAGCGAGACGACCTCCGACAGCAGGCCGGACACGGAGGTCACCGTCGCCCGCGCCGGGCCTTCGATGGCGTCCTGCAATCGGGCGGCCGCGACCACGCCGGCGTTGTAGATCACGCCGTAGGACACGCCGAGCGCCACGAACCCCGACCCGGCGAGGACGTACATCGCCGCAGGCCAGCGTGTCGCCAGCCCGACCACCACGGCACCGGCGATGAACAGCACGCCCGCGACCGCGACGGCGATACCCATGGTGCGGGCCCGCATCGTCTCGGTCCGCCCCGCCGTCACCGAACCGATCAGCGAACCGACCACCGTGATCGCCACCAGCACCGGGACGACCGCCGTCGCGACCCCGGCCTCCCCCGCGACCAGCGCGAAATACTCGTCGAAGGCAGTAATGCCGTAGAGCAGCGCACCGAGCACCACACCATTGCGCACGGTCCTGACCCGCGTCGCCTCGGCCAGCCCTGAGCGCAGCATGGAAAGGTAGCGCGTGATCGGCCCGGCGGACGGCCCCGGCGTAACAGAAGAACTCGCGGCCGCGGATGAATCCGGTGCCACAGACGAGTCCGGCGCCGCGGAGGGGCTCGGCGCTCGAGCCGGATCCGCCGCCACGGAACGACTCGACGCCACAGAAGGACCCGGCGTAACAGACGGGTCGAGCGCCACAGACGAGTCCGGCGGCGTGGAAGCACTCGACGCCCCAGACGCCCCCGGCATCACGGAAGGCTTCGGCACCCCAGAAGGGTCCGAACCAGCAGCCGACGGCGGCGCGGCGGTGATCGTCTCGGCCGCCACGTCGATGGATGCTTTCGATGCGCCGGTCGGGTCCCCCTCGATCTCCTCCACCTCCGCCGCTGACACCGCCTTGGGCGCCCCGGGTAGGCTCAGCGCGACGACGGTGTGCGCGGCCGCCATCGCCACGCTCACCCAGCCGATCAACGGATAACCGCCGATCAGATACAGCGGGGTCGCGGCGAGGATGGCGATCAGCACCGCGATTTCGGTGCCCGCCCTGGTGTAGCCGAGGATCCGCGGGAACGCCGAGGGTTCGCCGCGCAGGCTGAGTTCGTCGTAGAGCAGCGCCTCGAAGGTCCCCGACCGCAGCGCGCCGGATACGCCCCACACCACGAATCCGGCGGCGAAGCCGAGGTAGCTGGGCAGCACCGTCCACAGGGTGAAACCGAGGGTGAGCAGCACACCGCTCAGCACGAGCAGTCCCCGGCGCGACACCGTGTCTGCCCACGCGCCCGAGGGCACTTCGAGCAGGAACGCCGTCGCGGACCATAGCGCGAACAGCGACGAGATCTGCCCGGCGTTCAGGCCGTGGTCGGCGAACAGCAGGGCATAGATGGCATAGAGCGGGAAGAAATCACCGAGACCGGCGAACAGCACCGCCCGTACGGTCAGCGCACGCATGCCGATCGGTTCGGCAGGCCTGCCGGGGCCGAATCAACAGCCGTAGACGAGTAAACGCATGTCACCAGCATCGCCGCAGCCGACGACCCCGGTCAAGGGATTTTCAGCCGAGCGGAACCCAGCCGTTGCGATCGGCGTCCGCGCCCGGACCGACCCGGCCCTGGTTCTGGTTCAGATCGCTGATGAGTTCGGCGACCGGATGCGAATCGCTGTAGTGGTAGCCCTGTGCCAGCGCGAAACCGAGTTCGGTGAGCACGGCCGCCTGGTACTCGGTTTCCACGCCCTCGGCGATGACCTGCAGGTCCAGCGATTTGCTCAGCGCCGCGATCACGCCGAGCAGCGGCGGGGCGGGCGAGTCGGAGCGGATCGCGGCCACGAACGACTGATCGACCTTGATGATGTCGCTCGGCAGGGTGGCCAGCCGGCTCAGCGAGGAGTAGCCGGTGCCGAAGTCGTCGATGGCGATGCGCACCCCACGGTCACGCAGGGTGTGCAGATTCGCGATGGCGGTCTGCGATTCGGCGGCCAGCTCGCTTTCGGTCACCTCCAGCACCAGCTGATCGGCGGGCCAGCCGGTGCTCTCCAGGATCCCGGTGACCCGGTCGGCGTAGCCGGATTCGGCCAGCTCCAGCCCGCTGACGTTGACGTTGAGCGTGAGATCGAGCTGGGCGAAGGTTTCCTGCAACCGCGCCGCGTCGGCGCAGGCCCGGCGCAGCACCAGCTCGTCGAGGTCGGAGATGAGGTCGTATTCCTCGGCCACCCGGATCAGGCCCTCGGTGGTGACGTCCGGTTGCGCGCTCGACGACCAGCGCAGCAGCGCCTCCACCCCGACGGCCTTGCCGCCGCCCTCGCTCAGGCTGACGATCGGCTGGTAGTGCACGTCGAGAGCGCCGCGGTCGATGGCTTCGCGCAGCTCCACTGCCAGCGGCAACTGCCGCGACGATTCCAGCACCGTCCGGTTCCGGCCCGCTTGCTTGGCCCGATACAGGCCCACATCGGCACGGCTGACCAGCAGCGACCCGGATTCGCCCGGCTGCCACGACGTCACACCGGCCGAGCAACCGGTGGTGACGGCGGCGCGCAGCTGTTCGGTCAGCAGGATCGCGGCCTGTTCGGTGGTGCCGGGCAGCAGCAGCGCGAACACGTCGCCGCCGTAGCGGGCCAGCCGCTGTTCGGGCGTGAGCAGCTTGGACCAGGTATCGGCCACCCGTTGCAGCACGGCGTCACCGGCGCGGTGCCCGAGATGATCGTTGACCTTCTGGAACCGGTCGAGGTCGACCAGCACCAGCGCCAGCCCCTCCTCGGAGCGGGTGGCGTTCTCGATGGCGGTGTTGAGCGCCCGGTCGAAGCCGCGCCGGTTCAGCAGCCCGGTGAGCACGTCGATATCGGCCTCGGACGCCATCCTGGTGAGGATCCCGACGACGACGCCGACCCCGAAGGTCACCCCGGCCGGGATCAGCCCCGACCACCACGGCAGTCCCTCGCGGGTGGGCAGCACCCACAGGCACGCCGCCATCGCGAACGCGATATGCGCCATGGCCAGCGGCCAGACGAAGAACAATGCGGCATCGCAGGCGACGAACACATAGAACGAGGCCAGCGTGATCGAGCCGACGGTGTTCGGGAAGGCGTACACGGCGATGGTGACCAGGATCGTCGCGATGGCGACGTAGCCGTGGTGGATGGTGTGCGGCAGCCGCGGACCCCAGCCGAGCAGGCTGATGCCCAGCAGCAACGCCACCGCGGCGGCGGTACCGACCAGCGGCCGGTTGCCCTCGTCGCCGGGCGCGACGGCCGTGATGATCAGCCCGAGCGCGCCACCCATGACATAGAAGGCCCCGGTGGTCCTGGACATGACCATGGCCGTCGCCAACGCAGACGCGGCCCGCACCCGGGTTCGGGTATCGCCGCGAGACCCGATTCCTCGCACGAAAGACAGCCTAGACAACACCAAACCCCCCGGTTGCCACATCACGCGAATCGGACATCGCACCCATCCTCGCCCAGGCGTATCGGGCCGTACACGGCGCTACTTCGGCGCCGTCAACACTTCGGTGCCGACGAACGGCACCAGCGCCTGCGGCACCCGCACCGACCCGTCGGCCTGCTGGTGGTTCTCCAGCAGCGCCACGATCCACCGGGTGGTGGCCAGGGTGCCGTTGAGGGTCGCGGCGATCTGCGGTTTACCGTTCTCGTCGCGATAGCGCACCGAGAGCCTGCGGGCCTGGAAGGTGGTGCAGTTCGAGGTGGAGGTGAGCTCGCGGTAGGTCTGCTGGCTCGGCACCCACGCCTCGCAGTCGAACTTGCGCGCTGCCGAGCTGCCCAGATCGCCCGCGGCGACGTCGATGATGCGGTAGGGCACCTCGATGGCGGCCAGCATCTCGCGCTCCCAAGCCAGCAGCCGCTGATGTTCGGCGTCGGCGTCCTCGGGCTTGCAGTAGACGAACATCTCGACCTTGTCGAACTGGTGCACCCGGATGATGCCGCGGGTGTCCTTGCCGTAGCTGCCCGCTTCCCGGCGGAAGCACGACGACCAGCCGGCGTACCGCTTGGGGCCGCCGCTGAGGTCGAGGATCTCGTCGGAGTGGTAGCCGGCCAGCGGCACCTCCGAGGTGCCGACCAGGTACAGATCGTCGTCGGCCAGGTGGTACACCTCGGCCGAATGCTGACCGAGGAATCCGGTGCCCGCCATGATCTCCGGGCGCACCAGCACCGGCGGGATCATCATGGTGAAGCCGTTGGCGACCGCGCGCTGGGCCGCCAGCTGCAACAGGCCCAGTTGCAGCAGTGCACCGTAACCGGTGAGGAAGTAGAACCGGGCGCCGGAGACCTTCGCGCCGCGTTCCATGTCGATCAGGCCGAGCGATTCGCCCAGCTCCAGGTGATCCTTCGGGGTGAAGTCGAATTCGGGCGGGGTGCCGATGGTGTCGAGCAGGACGTAATCGTCCTCGCCGCCGGCGGGCGCGCCCTCCTGCACCACATTCGAGATGGCGCGCTGCGCGGCGTCCAGGTCGGCGTCGGCGGCGTGCTGGGCGGCCTCGGCCTCCTTGACCTTCGCCGACATCTCCGACGCCTCCGCGAGCAGCGCCGGGCGCTCCTCCTTGCTCGCCTTGCCGATCTTCTTGCCCATCGCCTTGTGTTCGGCACGCAGATTGTCGGCGGTGGCGACCGCGGCCCGGCGCGCCGCGTCGGCCTCGAGCAGCGCGTCTACCAGCGCGGGATCCTCACCGCGCGCCCGCTGCGAGGCACGGACGACGTCGGGATGCTCGCGCAGGAATCGGAGGTCGATCATGGCTGACCAGCCTAGTTGGCTGGACGTGCGCGGCGTAATCGGATATCGGTTCGCGACCGCGGGCAGCGCAGGGTCCGGCCCGGGCGGATCCGGATTCGCCCGGCCGGAATCGGTACACAGGCGCATAGTTGTTCTGTGGCCACCACTTTCGACGACACCGCAATCGACAACGCACTGGCCGAGCTGGCGGCAGGCGAGAAGGCGTGGGCGGGTACTCCGCTGCGTCGCCGCCGCGAACTCCTCGAACAGATCCACGCCAGGACCGCGCGCTTCGCCGCCGACTGGGTGCGCGCCGCCTGCACCATCAAACAGCTCGATCCGCAGTCCCCGCTGGTCGGCGAGGAGTGGATGTCGGGCCCGCTGACGCTGCTGCAAGCCACCACCGCGCTCGCGGAAACACTGAGCGCGCTCGAGGCCGGGCGCAGCCCGCTCGACGGCATCGATCTGCGCCCTGCCCCGGGCGGACGGCTCGCGGTGCCGGTGCTGCCCTACGACGCCTACGACAAGCTGCTGCTCAGCGGGTTCTCCGGGGAGGTGTGGCTGCGTCCGGGCGTCGATGCCGCGACCGCGCGCCGCAAGGCCGGGCTCGCGCAGCAGGAACCGGCGGCGACCGGCGGGGTCGGGGTGGTGCTCGGCGCGGGCAACATCATGTCGATCGCGCCGCTGGACACCCTGTACGAGCTGTACGCGAACAACCGGGTGGTCGCGCTGAAACTGAATCCGATCACCGACCCGTTGTTCACGGTGTTCGAGATGATCTTCGCCCCGCTGATGGAGCTCGGGGTGCTGCGCATCCTCACCGGCGGTGCCGACGCGGGCGGATACCTGGTGCGTCATCCAGGGGTCGCGCACGTGCACATGACGGGCAGCGCCGCGACCCACGACGCGATCGTGTGGGGCACCGGACCGGATGCGATCGAACGGCGCCACGATCGTCGTCCGCTGCTGGACAAGCCGATCACCAGTGAACTCGGCGGCGTCTCGCCGACCATCGTGGTGCCCGGCGAATGGTCCGAGGCCGATCTGCGTTATCAGGCCGCGCACGTGGCGACCCAGCGACTGCACAACGGCGGCTACAACTGTGTGGCCGCGCAGACGGTGGTGCTCAGCGCGGACTGGCCGCAGAAGCAGCAGTTCCTCGACGCGCTGCGCGAGGCGATGGCGCAGGCGCCGCAGCGTCCGCCGTACTACCCGGGCAGCGACAAGCGGGTCGCGGACGCGCTGGCCGCATACCCGGACGCCCGCAGGCTCGGCCCCGATTCCGGGCGGGTGCTGGTGGAAAAGCTGCCCACCGCCGACACCGCACTGCTGCGCACCGAGTACTTCGCGCCGGTGCTCGGCGTGGTCGAGCTGCCAGGAGCGGGCGGTGAGTTCCTGCAACGCGCGGTGGACTTCGCCAACAGCGAGCTCACCGGCACGCTCGGGGCGAACCTCATCGCGCATCCGGTCACCATCAAACGGCTCGGCCTCGCGTTCGAGCGGGCGGTGGAGCGGTTGCGCTACGGCACCGTCGCGATCAACGCCTGGACCGGGCTGGCGTTCCTCACCCCGCGCGCTTCCTGGGGCGCCTACCCCGGCCACACCCTCGATGACGTCCAGAGCGGCATCGGCATCGTGCACAACGCGCTGCTGCTCGACGACGTCGAACGCACCGTGGTGCGCGGCCCGTTCCGCCCGGCGCCGCGCTCGGTGCTGCACGCGGAGTGGGCGCTCTCGCCCAAGCCGCCGTGGTTCGTCGACAACACCACCGCGGCGTCGACCGGGCGCAAGCTCACCGAGTTCTACGCGGGGAAGAATCCGGCGCGGCTGCCGGGGTTGTTCGCGTCCGCCCTGCGGGGGTGAGCAGCCGGCTCCGGCCCATCGCGAATCCTCGGTGTAGGCACGACGGTGCCGATACGCCCGGTCCGCGGTGCCGATGGCGGCTGCCTCTTCGGTGACGGCGTCGCGGTCAGGAGGGCCCGAACCGCCCGACTCGGCCGATCCGTCGTCCTGGTGCAGGGCATCTCGGCCAGGTCGGAGGGCATATCCACCATCCTCATGGCACGGTGGCCCACGACACTGCTGTATCTACTCGGCACGAGCGAGGGGGCCTACGTGGTTACGCAAGCTTCCGCCTCCGGCCCCTGACTCGCTCGTGCCATGATGGATCGCGATGACCTCCGATGACGCGCACACGCCCCCGCCGGTGCCCGAGTCCGCTCGGGACGGTGATCCGTCGCGGCCTGCCGCAGGCCGCCCCGCACGCGGCTCCGCCGGCCGGCGTCCGCGCGGCGCCGCCTTCGGCCGGTCGAAACCGCGGCAGGGTCGCGGGTCGACGGTCGCGGGCTCGGCCGAGCAGGCCGACGCGGACTCGGGAGGCAAGCTGCGGTTGTCTGCGCCGAAACTGCGCTGGGGTCTGCTCGCGGTCGCCGTCGGCGCGGTGACCGCGGCCATGGTGACGCTGTTCGTCACCGGTTTCGAGAACGATTCCGGCCTGGAAGCGCACAACCCGGCCGTCGCCGTGCCCGCGGGCGCCGAGAAGACCTTCGGCACCGCCACCCGCGGCGACTGCCTCAGCTGGAACGCGCCGGATCGCTCCGATCTGGTCGAGGTCGACTGCGCGGACAAGCATCTGTTCGAGGTCACCGCCGATATCGATCTCAGCAAGTATCCGGGCAAGGAGTTCGGCCCCGGTTCGCGTTTCCCGGATTCGCTGCGATTCACCGAGCTCAAAGAGGAACACTGCGTCACCGCGGCCCAGCAGTATCTCGGCGGGAAGTTCGATCCGCGTGGACGTTTCGTCGTCGGCCTGATGTATCCGAGCCCCGAGGGCTGGGCCAAGACCGGAGATCGCAAGCTGCGCTGCGGACTTCAGGCCGCGGGCCTGACCGGTGCCGCCTCCGCGCCGCTGCCGACCACCGGCAGCGTGCTCGACAACGACCAGTCCAAGGTGTTCGCGCCGGGCGTGTGCCTCGGCATCAACCAGAACCTGCCCACCGATCCGGTCGACTGCACCCAGCCGCACGCGGTGGAGATCGTGGCGACCGTCGATCTCGCCGGCCGTTTCCAGGGCCCGCCGCCGCCGAAGGAAGAGCAGGACAAGTTCGTCGAGGGTGAGTGCGCGCGGCTGTCCACCGAATACCTCGGCGGCCCCGATGTCCTGCGCAACAAGACACTGACCCTGTTCTTCGACTACATCGACGCGCGCAGCTGGCTGGCGGGCAGCCGCAAACTCGACTGCATGGTCGGCAAGGGCGCCGACCGCGAAGGCTTCGCACCCATCACCGGATCGGCGAAGGGTGACATCCTGATCAACGGCCAGGCACCGGTGCCGCCGCCGAGCGACGGCCGCTACACCCCGCCGCCGCTGCCGGGCGCCGCACCGCTACCGCCGCAGCCGCGATAGGCGGGGCGACGACGTCCATGCCGGTCTCGATGTCCGAGGACCGCTTCGAGGAGCTGGTCGCCGATGCGCTCGATCTCATTCCGCCCGAACTCGCCCGAGCCATCGACAATGTCGTGGTGCTGATCGAGGCACGCAATGCGGAGGATCCACATCTGCTCGGGCTCTATCACGGAATCGCGTTGACCGAGCGCGACAGTCATTACGGCGGCTCACTGCCGGACACCGTCACCATCTATCGAGACGCCCTGCTGGAGATATGCGGCGACGAAGAAGAGGTGGTCGAAGAGGTGGCGATCACCGTGATCCATGAGATAGCACACTATTTCGGGATTGACGAAGAACGGCTCCATCAGCTGGGATGGGGCTAGTCTTAGCCCGAGCTGTATGCGAACCTGTGGATGGGGGTTCGCGTCCGGCTGCTAAGACCGGAAGGAACTCTGGATTCGATGGAACCGAACGTGGTGACGTCGCGTCCAATGTACTCGTAGGGGGAATTCTCGTGGTTCCGCCGAACAGCTACCACTAGAAGGAGTCGAGACATGATTGGCAACGTGCACGTCACACCCGAACTCATCCTCGCCGCGGCTGTCGAACTGGATCTGCTCGCCGACCGTCTGGCCGGGGTGGCCGCGGTGGCCGGACCGGCAACGCATGTCCTCCCCTCCGGCGCCGAGGAGGTGTCGCTGCTGGCGGCGAACCACTTCAATCACGCGGCCATCACGCACGATCGGTCCATCGCGCAGGCGATCCTCGAACTGCACCATGCTGCCGCGATCCTGCGCACTCAGCTCGCGCAGTACATGGCCGAAGACGCCATGTCCGCCGGAATCGTCACGCTGACCGGCGCACCGTTCAACTCGATCGTCGCCTAGCCGACCGCCGATCCGGCTCCGAGCTTCACACAAGGGGAGAAATCAAGTATGACCGCAGGAATCACCGGGGTGTTCTGGCTGCCCCGCATGGCCGAATTCAACTCCGTCTCGCTGAACGCGGGCGCGCACGCCGTGCCGATCTCGGCCGCTGCCACCGCATGGGGGACGCTGACCGGCGCCTGGGTGGACGCCACCGCCACCGTCACCCGGGTGATGGCCGAACTGGGCCTCGGCCTGCAGAGCGTCAACGGCATCGGCGCGCTGGCGCGGCTCGGCGGGTTCACCGCGTGGGCGGGCCAGCAGGGCGTGATGGCCGCGACGATGGGCAGCAAGGCCGCCGCCAACGCCACCGCCTACACCGTCGCCTCGCTGGCGATGCCGAGCCTGCCGGAGATCGCCGCGGTCAATACCGCGGTTGTCGCCTCGGCCAACCCGGCCGGTGCGCTCTCGGGCGCGTTCGAGGCGGCCGAAGTCGCCAAGCACGCCATGGACATTCGCGCCGCGCTGGTGATGGAGACCTACGAGGCCGCCACCACCGCCACCGTGATCACCCCCGGTGAGTTCATCAATCCGCCGCCGATCGCCAACGGCGCCGGCTCCGCCGAAGCCGCTGCCAACGCCGATCAGGCCTTCCAGAGCGGCAACGGCGACCCGGTGCAGACCGCGCTCGCCGCCGCGGGCGCGGTGGTGAACAACCCGGCCATCAGCAGCGCGGTCACCCAGGCCGCGAACGTGGCCGGTTCGGTCGCCACCAGCGGTGTGAGCACCGTCGGCAACCTCGGCGCCAACGCGATCGCCGCCGCCACCAGCTCGGGCGCGCCGGGGGTTGCCTCGATGGCTCCGGTCGGCATGGCCGCCGGTGGCGCCGCGGCCGCGGCGGGCGCCTCCACCCGCGCCGCCGGGATGGGCGCCTCGCTCGGCGCGGGCAACAGCGCGTTCAAGGTGCCCGAGGGTTGGGGCGCGCCGCCGGTCAGCGGCGGTGCCGGTGCGGCTGCTCCGGTCACCGAGGTCGCCGTGGCACGCACCGAGGGTGCGCCGATTCGTCCCGCCTCCACCGGGCCCGCCAGCCCGCTGCTCGGCCGCGGCGCGGCCAACAGCGAGGACGACGAGTCCGAGCACAACGGCGCGGATTACCTGCGGGCCGACCACTTCTCCGACGGCCGCCTCGCCGCCGACGGTGTCATCGGCGCCGATCCCGCCGGGACGGCCAAGTGACGGTACTGGGTGCCGGTCGCGGTCCGGCGACGCTCGGCGCCGTCACGCTGTCGCTCGACGAAATGCAGTTCCTGCTGGAACATTTGCAGATCGACGAGGTCCCGGTCGTATTGAACGCGATCGGGCGCTACGACAACGAGACCGCGCACGATGCGGCGATGGCCGCGGCCGCCCAGTCGCTCACCGAACGGGATCTGCTCGACGGTGAGGTGGTCCAACCGGATCTCGCCGACCGGCTGCGCGCGCTCAACCGCCCGCACTGGGCCATCGCATTGCGGCTGGTCGTCTCCGGCCAGGTGAGCCGGATGTGCCTGGCCAAGGGCGACGATCTGGTGACGGTCGCCTTGCGCGGACCCGAGTCCTATGTGATCGACGAGGCCGACGAGGATCTGCCCGGCCCGGTGCTCGCCGCGCTCGGGCCCGCCGAGGCGCTCGAACTCACCGGGATGAACGCCCCGACAGAGCAATTGGAGCCGATCTTCAACGACCTCGGTGATGCGACGGCCACCGCCAACCGCCTCGCCAAGGTCGGCAATCCGCCACGGGACGCGCAGACGCTCGCCTCGGCACTGGTGCATCTGGATTCGCATGCCGAGATCGTGGGCGTCGTCTACGGCGACGGCACCCGCGAGATGGCCGACAACCACATCGCGGTATTCAACACGCGCGCAGGTCGTTTCATCGCGACGGCGAGCGTGTCCGATGACGGCGTGAAGTGGACCTCGTTCAGCAGCGGCACCAACGCCCGATTGCGGATCGCGCTGCAAGATCTGATCAACTCGCTGCCGGAACGCGAAGAGTTCCCGGACACTCCAGCGGTGGTCTGATCCGGCTGTGTTCTGAACCATCGAGCACCGCGCCCGGTTACCTCTCGTGACCGGGCGCGGTGGCGAATCACCCCATCGGGTCGTCGGAGCCCAAGGCCGGCGCGCGCCCGAACGGCGGGGTGAACCGGCCCCAGCGCACGCATTCCCAGCTGCCGTCGGGACGCGGGGCCAGCTCGATGGTCTCGGTGTTGTCGAGATGGTTGTCGATGGTGAACGGCGGCGCCACGCCGGTCAGTGTCCGCGCGACCAGGCGCATGGCGGCGCCGTGATTGACCAGCAGCACGTCACCGGCGTCGTCGAGCAGGTATCGGTCGCGCAGGTCGGTGATGGCGGGCAGGAAACGATCGAGCACGTCCTGACCCGATTCGCCGCCGGGCAACCGGTGCGTCAGTTCGCCCTCATGCCAGGACCGGTAGACCCGGAGGAACAGCTCGTGCGCCCGCTGGCTGCTCTCCCCCTCCAGATCACCGACCTGCACCTCGTGCACGCCGTCGAGCACGCCGGCCGGGATACCGGTCGCGGCCTCGATGTAGCTCGCGGTCTGCCTGGCCCGCAGCGCCTGCGAGGACAGCAGCAGCCGCGGCGGCACGACCAGCCGGGAGGCGAAGGTCTTCGCCTGTGCCGCACCGCGTTCGGTGAGCGGCAGTCCGGGCAGACTGGTATCGAGCATCCGTGCGACATTGCCTTCGGTCTCACCGTGCCGCACCAGAATCAGCTTGCCTGTCACAGGTCGGCAACCCCCTTTCGTAATCGGGTCAGCCACTGCGCGGCTTCCTCATCCGACGGCGGCGGCGTCCCGGTGGGCGAGGTGGCCGGCCAGGAGCCGAGGAAACGGATACGCGCCGTGCGGTGCAGCGCCTTGAGCGCTTCGGCGACCGCGGCGTCGTCGATATGGCCGACGCAGTCCAGATAGAACCGGTAGGTGCCCATCCCGGTGCGGGTCGGCCGCGATTCGATCCGGGTCAAATCGATGCCGCGGGTGGAGAACTCACCGAATGCCCGCATCAGCGCGCCCGGTTCGTTCGGTAGCTCGAGCACGATCGAGGTGCGGTCGGCGCCGGTGGCCTGCGGTGCCACCCGTGGCTTGGTGACGAGCACGAAACGGGTGATCGCGTCCTCGTGATCGGCGACGCCCTCGGCCAGCGGCACCAGTCCGAGGCGTTGCCCGGCCAGCGTGGTGGACACCGCGGCATCCGCGCGCCCGGCCAGCACATCCTCGGCGGCGGCGGCGTTCGACGCCGACACATAGCTGGTGGCTCCGGGTAGATGACGTGCCAGCCACAGCCGCACCTGCGCGGCCGCCACCGGGTACGCGGCCACCGAGGTGACCTCGTCGAGCCGCGTGCCCGGGCGGGCCAGGATCGCGAAGCTCACCTCGAGTTCGGCTTCGGCGATGATCTGTAGCCGCGGGCCGACGGCCAGCGAATCCAGGGTGGCCGGGATCGAGCCCTCCACCGAACTCTCGATCGGCACCACGGCGCCGTCGACGTCGCCGGAGCGGATCAGGTCGAGCGCGGCGCCCTGACTGGGCGCGGCGATCCGCTCGACCGGCCCGTCGAAGGCCCCCGAGTTCTCGAGTTCGGCGAGGGCCATCTCGGTGAAGGTTCCGGAGGGCCCGAAATACGCTATTCGCGGCACGCCTACGAGATTACTTGCGCGAGGCCGCGCGTTCGGCCGACTTCCCGAGGCCGGGAACGGCTGGGCTATCAGTCGGCGACCGGAGCCAGCAGCTCGGTGAGCTCCTGAGCCAGTTCCTGGGGATGACTGGTCTCGATGGCCAGCAGAACCCCGCGCACGGCCTCGATCGCCTGCGGCTTCAAACCGGTGAGGAATCCGACATCGGGGGTGGTCAGCGCGGTGCGGATGTCCTCGCCGCACAGCGCGGCGGCGGTACCGGCGACGATGGCCAGCGCGCGCTGCGGATCGTCGGTCCGCGCGATCACGCCGGTGTCGGAGTGGGCGGCTTCGGCGAGAATGTCGGCGATCTCGGCAACCTCGAGCTCGGCCGCGATGCCGCGTCCCGCGGGCGCCGACCCGAGGGGGACGACAAGACCGTCGGCCAGGTGCCGTCGCGCGGGGACGGTCAAGGCGACCAGAACCGGCTCGCTGCTCATGGCCTTCAACTTACCCACCGGCCAGATGTTGCGCGCATCCCCACGTTCGCTTAGGTTAGGTTAACCTAATTGCGCACCTGTGAAGTGGGGCACGTTCACCCAGTGGAGGTTTCAATGCCGGAGACGATCAGCGCACCGACGACCGCCGAGCGGGTGCGCAGCGCCTGTGCGCATGCCGAGTATTCGGTGCTGGCCCTGCCCGGCACCGATCCGATCCCCACCTCGGTGCATCATCTGCGCGAATGCGGTGACGCCGTGATCGCCGTGCCCCGCGACAGCGCCGCCGCGCACGCCGCCGCCTCCGGTGCCGCGGGCGCGCCCGCCGTCCTCGAACTCACCGACCACGCGCCGCTGCCGCTGCGCGAACCCGTGCGCGCGCTGGTATGGCTGCGCGGCTGGGTGCGGGCCGTGCCGACGCAGGCGCAGCGCGCGCTGGCGACCGAGGTCGCCAAGGAGAACCCCGATCCGGGCCTGCTCGACGTCGGCCACACCGCCACCCTGTTGCGACTGGTGATCAACTCGGCCGTGGTCGCCGATTCCACCGGCGCCGAATCGGTGTGCGTGGAGGATCTGCGGATGGCCCGGCCCGACCCGTTCTGCTCGATGGAATCGGCCTGGTTGCAGCATATGGACGCCGACCACGCCGACGTCATCGCGCAACTGGCCCGGCATTTGCCGCCCCGGTTGCAGCGCGGCAGTGTGCACCCGCTCGCCATCGACCGCTACGGGCTCACTCTGCGCGTGGAAGGCGAAGACGGCGATCACGACGTGCGCCTGCCCTTCGCCGCGCCGGCCGACGACGTCGAATCGCTGAGCCGAGCGGTGCGTCTGCTGGCGGGCTGCCCTTTCCTCAACGGACTGCGCCGCATCTGACACCGCCTCCCACGGACCCGGGCAATAGATTCGGCTGCATGCGCGATGACCTCGGCCCGACGGAAACCGGTGAGCCGACCGACCGGGAACGCACCGGTATCCGGCTCGAGATCCTGGTGGTGCTCGGCGTCACCTTCGGGCTGAGCGGACTCAACGCCGCATTGTCGCTGGTGGAGAGCGCCCTCGCACCGGGAGGTGTGGACGAGCAGACCGTCGCGCTCAATGCCTCGCGCTCGGCGCAGTCGACCATCGACCTGCTGTTCCAACTGCTCGGCGTACTGCGGCTGACAGCGTGGGCCGGGCTCGGGCTCTACCTGCTCTGGCGCAGCGGCATCGGCCCGCGTGCCATCGGTCTGGCCAAGGCGCGCTGGCGGCCGGATGTGCTGCACGGCCTGGTGCTGGCGGCGGTGATCGGGCTGCCGGGGCTGGCTCTGTACCTGATCGCGCATGCGGCGGGCGTCAGCGTGACGATCGTGCCCAGCGCCCTTGACGAGCACTGGTGGCGACTGCCCGCGCTGATCCTGTCCGCCTGCGCCAACTCCGCCGCCGAGGAGATCATCGTGGTGGCGTACCTGATCACCCGGCTGCGGGCGCTGGGCTGGTCGGACAACCGTTCCCTGCTCGCCTCGGCCCTGCTGCGCGGCAGCTACCACCTCTACCAGGGCCTCGGCGGCGGCCTCGGCAATATCGTGATGGGCCTGATCTTCGGCCGCTACTGGCAGCGCACCGGCCGGCTCTGGCCGCTGGTGATCGCGCACGCGTTGATCGATGCGGTCGCCTACATCGGGTACACGGTGCTGCGCGGACGGGTCGGCTGGCTGCCGTGAGCAGCGACAGCGGGTGCGATCGACCTCGACGCGCCGTCGGGTAACAAACACCGCCGAAATGGGTAAGTAGAGTGCGACATGATGAACGGCGACGACCCACGGAGGCGCCGGGTCCCGCCGCAGGCGCCCGGTCGACCCGGCGCGCGATCGCCCGAACCGGGCATGCGCAGGCCACCCGCGGAATCAGGCAGGCCCGCGACACCGGGTGAGCGTCCCGACGCGGATCCACGCAGGCCGGGCCCTCGGTCCGCCGACCGCCACCCGATAGACCAGCCCGGCTCCCATCGGCCGGCTCAGGAACGCCCCGGCTCGCACCCGGCACCGGGCGAGCGATCCGGGCAGCCGGGCCCGGATCCGCGCCGGCCCGGCCCAGCCGCTCGACCTACGGATCGGCGATACCCCGAGGGCGACCCAGGTATCCGTCGGCCGGATTCGGACCGCCCCGACCCCGGGCATCCCGGCGCACCCCGCGCCACCGACCGGCCCGGCCCAAGCCGTCCCGAGCCGACCCCGCGCGCACCAGGGCGCCCGACCGCCGGCGGTGCTGATTCCCGACGCCCCGACGCCGGACGTTCCGGCGCAGCGATCCCCGACCCACGCCGCCCCGGCTCGGACCGTCCAAGCCATGCCGATCCCGCTCCGAACGCTCGGCCGGGTGCCCCGCGCGATCCCGCCGCCGCGGGCCCGCAGGCCGACCGCCCCGGACCGCACCGCGGCGGACCGACGAGGCGCGCGGGCGCGGGGCCGCAGCCCGCCGAGCCGGTCCTGCACCGGCCTGATTACCCGGCCGACCTGCGTAAGGACGGTCGAGCTGGTCCGGGCCCGCGGGAGCCGCGCCATATCGAACCGACGCAGGTGCTGCATCGCGACGGCCGTGAGCACGCCGCGCCGTTGGCGTGGTCGCAGGTGCCCGAAGCGCCCGCCGATCAGCCGCCCGCGCGGGACGGACGTACCGTGCGCGAAACGATCGCGGCCCGCGATCCCGCCTACGCCCCCGCCGAACCCCCGCGTCGGGCGTCCACTCACGCGCCGACGCAGAAACCCGTTCCGTTCCGCGAGGACGAACCGCCGCGCAGGCGTCGCGATGTTCCCCCGCCTCCGCCGAGCCGGCCGCCGCGTGGTGCCGGCCGGGCGCCGCGGCCGCCACGGCCCAAGCGCAAACGGCATCTGTTCCGCTGGTTCCTGGTCATGCTCGTGGTGTTCGCGCTGCTGATCGTGACCGCGATCATCCAGCTCGACCGCACTCTGCACCGCATCGACGCGCTGTCCGATTACGCCGATCGGGTCGGCGACACGCCCGGCACCAATTGGTTGCTGGTCGGTTCCGACAGCCGGTCCGGGCTCACCGCCGATCAGGAACAGGGCCTGGCCACCGGTGGCGAGGTGGGTCCGGAGCGCACCGACACGATCATCCTGGTGCATGTGCCGCCCTCGGGGCGCACCACACTGGTGAGCCTGCCGCGCGACTCCTACGTCAGCATTCCCGGCTACGGCCAGGACAAGCTCAACGCCTCCTTCGCGTTCGGCGGCCCGCAGCTGCTGGTTCAGTCGGTGGAGATCGCCACCGGACTCCATATCGACCACTACGCGCAGATCGGCTTCGCCGGGTTCGCCGGCGTGGTCGACGCGTTGGGCGGGATCGACGTGTGCGTACCGCAACCCATCGACGACCCGCTCGCCGGCATCAATCTGGCCGCGGGCTGCCAGACTCTCGACGGCCCGCAGGCGCTGGGTTTCGTGCGCACCCGCGCCACCGCGCTCGCCGATATCGACCGGATGAACAACCAGCGACTGTTCCTGTCCGCCTTGCTGGAAAAGGCCACCAGCGCGAGCACCCTGGCCAATCCGTTCCGGCTGTGGCCGATGGCCCGCGATACCGCCCGTTCGCTGACCGTCGACAACGGCGACCACATCTGGGATCTGGCTCGGCTGGGCTGGGCGCTGCGCGGCGACACGCTGGCGACGACGGTGCCGATCGGCGGCTTCAGCGACACCTCCAGCGGCAATGTGCTGCTGTGGGACAAGGCCAACGCGAGCCGGTTCTTCGAGGCCCTCGCGGCCGGGCAACCCATTCCGGAGGATCTGCGCGGCGAGTAACGTCGACCACATGCCCGACATCGATGGTGGCCGGTCGTTCCCGGCCCTGCTGCGCGATCAGATCCGCCACGGATTCACTGCGGCCCAGCAGTATCTGGCCGCCGCGGTGTACTTCGAGGCGAACCGGCTGCCCCAGTTGGCCCGACATTGCTACGGCCGCTCCGGCGAGCATCGCGGGCATGCGCTACGCATGATCCAGCACCTGCTCGACCGCGATCTCGAGGTCACCGTCGGCGGCTTGGACGAGGTGCGGCCGACGTTCGAATCCCCGCATGCCGCAATCGCTTTCCTGCACGCGCGGGAGCAGACGCTGACCGATCAGACGGTGGATTGCGCCAAGGCCGCGCGCGCCTCGGGCGACTATCTCGGCGAGCAGTTCATGCAGTGGTTCCTGGAGCAGCAACTCGACGAGGTCGCCGCCATGACGACGCTGCTGACGGTGCTCGAACGCGCCGCGGGCAACCTGTTCGACGTGGAGGAATTCGCTGCCCGTGAACTGCCGACCACGATCGCACCGGCCGGCAACTCCGCGCCCAAAATGGCTGGGACAGTACGCAACTAAATTAGGAAACACTATCCTCAATAAGGGTCGACTTGGATGACAAGCGCGCTGACCAGCGATAACGTCTGTGTCATGTCCAGCCATCCGGAAACCCCACGCAGCAAATTCCACAGCCTGCTTCACGATCAGATCCGGCATGAATTCAATGCCGAGCATCAATACATCGCGATTGCGGTTTGGTTCGACAATGCCGACCTGCCGCAGTTGGCAAAGCGCTTCTACGCCCAGGCCGTCGAAGAACGTAACCACGCGATGATGATCGTGCAGTACTTCCTCGATCGCGATATCAGCATCGAACTCGGCGGAGTCGATGCCGCGAAATCGCATTTCGAGAATGCCCGCGAACCCATCGCCTTGGCGCTCGCCCAGGAGAAGGCGGTCACCGAGCAGATCATCCAGCTGGCGAGCACCGCTCGCGAAGAGGGCGATTACCTCGGCGAGCAGTTCATGCAGTGGTTCCTGAAGGAGCAGGTCGAGGAGGTGGCCAATATGAACACCCTCCTCACCATCGCCGATCGCGCCGGATCGAACCTGTTCGATCTGGAGGAATTCATCGCCCGCGAAATGAGCGGCCCCAGCAACACTTCGGGTGCGCCGTCGGCCGCGGGTGGGTCGGTCTAGAAACAAACGCACCACCGAGCGACGGCGGGCCCAGCACTTCGCGAAGTGCTGGGCCCGCCGAATTGCACACTGCTCAGCCCGCGCTGGCGCTCAGGCTGCTGATAAGCGTGGTCAGGAGCTCGAGAATGGCGTCCATGGTTTTCCCTACTTTCCTCATCGGCCGGTGAGGTTTCCCTCACCTACACCAGCTTTCGGTGATGCAGAGAACGTAACCGAGCCAAGATTAGAAAGGAGCGTTTTTCACAAAATTACTACGATGGAATTCGTGGCGCCGAACAGCGACGGCTCCGGGCCGGCCGATCGCCGGGCACCGAAGCCGTCTTCGTATTTTTCGCCGCGCCGGCTCACCGAGCGCGGCACTCTCGCCTCAGCGCAGGGTGACCTGCCGCGAACGCAACCCATCCCGCGAACGCCGTTCCTCGGCCGACATCGGCGCATCCGAGGCCAGCGCCTGCGCCAGCCGTTCACCGAACTCGACTGCGGGCGCGGTCCATTCGGTGGCATGCCGCTCGGGATCCAGATCGAACACCGGCACCAGCAGCCCATGGGTACGGAACGAACCCGCGAAACGCGAACCCTCACCGAGATGCAGACCGCCGGCGGCGTGCAGCCGGGCCAGCGCCAGCATCAGATCGTCTTCGGGCTCCGGGCGCACCCAGCGCAGATGTGCCTTCTCACCCGCGTCGACCCACCAGGCCGCGCCGACCGCGTCGGCACCGAGATCGAGCCGGTCCGAGGGCATGATCGCCTGCTTGGCCTGCTCGATGGTGGCGGCCACCTGCGGATCGGGCTCCACACCTTCGGGCACCCACCAGTCGAAATCCTGATGCACCGTCAGCTCCAGCGCGGCGCCCGGATCGATGACGTCGGCCAGCGTCGGCCCACCTTCGACACTCGCGGCGGCGGGCAGCGATTCACCCGGCTCGGCCGACTGGGTCCACAGGATCGCCGCGGCGAGATCGGCGGCCGGGTTCTCCCCCTCGGCCTGCACCTGCACCCCGACATAGCCGGTCGGCTCGTCGCCGGCGCGCACCAGCGCGGCGACCGCACCGGGCAGCACCGTCGCGAGCACGACCTCACGTTCGGCGGCGGCGCCGGGCGATAGCTTCAGGGTCGCGGTCGCCGACGGCACGAACTCGCGCAACGCGACGAGATCGCATTCGGCGGCCAGACCCTCGAACGGGCGTGTGACGGCGTTGGCGGCCTGTTCCAGCGCGGCTCGCCGCTCCGCGAGACGCTGGGCCCGGTTCCCGCCGGGCTTCGGACTGTTGCGCTTGCTCTTACCCACGGCTGGTCAAACTACACCGGTCACGGCCGCCCGCTCCGCGCGCCACGCACTCGGCCCGACCGCCGTCGCCCATCGGTTCACGTGGGCTCGATCGCGCCCGAGCGCCTGGTCCTTCATGGTGACGCCGGCGCCGCGCCGTCCGCGCCTCGACCGGCCGAGGCGGGATCCGAATCGCTCCCGAGCCGGCGCCGCTGCCTGGTTACGCTCCGCTACCGCCTCCGGGCCCTGACCGCCTCAGGCGGTGGCCAGCAGCGCCTTCGTCCGTCCCGGATGGTTGGTCGCCACCCAGCTGACGCCGAGGTCGGCGCACAGCCGGACGTCCTCGGGGTCGTCGACGGTCCAGCAGTAGGTGGCGCGGCCCGCGGCGGCGGCCTTGTCCACCAGGTCGGGGTGCTCGCGCAGGGTCTTCACCGACGGGCCGACGGCGGTGGCGCCGACCGTGGTGGCCGCGCTGCCGCCCAGGTAGCGCGAGGACTCGCCGAGCAGCACGGTCGGCAGCAGCGGCGCGGCGCGGCGGATCCGCCAGACCGCGGTGGCGGCGAACGACATGACCACTGCCCTGGAGTGATCGGCCGAGGCCGGGGTGGCGATGCCGAAACGCTGCAATTCGGCCAGCAGCTTGTTCTCCACCAGCGCGCCGTAGCGCACGGGGTGTTTGGTTTCGATGAACAGCTTGGTGGGGCGGCTGCGCCAGTCGAGCACGAGCGAGATGAGTTCGGCGAGGGTGAGCACCGAGGCCGGTTCGTCCGCGGTGCCGAAGTCCAGGGCTTTCAACTCGTCCAGGGTGAGTTCGCTGACCAGGCCGGTGCCCGAGGACGTCCGGTCGACGGTGCGGTCGTGCACGCAGACCAGATGACCGTCCCTGGTCAACCGCACATCGCATTCGACGCCGTCGGCGCCCTCCTGCAGGGCCAGCTCATAGGCGGCGAGGGTGTGCTCGGGGCGTTCGGCGGACGCGCCGCGATGCGCGACGACGAACGGTGCGCGATTGGGCTGGCTCACTTCGCCACGACCTCCTGCTCCTGATGCTCACGATCGGCCGCCTCCGCACTCGGCTCGGCCGCGGGCTCCGCGTCGGCGTCGTCCCCGGCAGCGACGGCGCCGTCCCGTGCCGCGCCTGCGTCGTCGCGAGCGGTAGCGGCCCGGGCTGCGACGGTAGCCGATCCCGGCTGCACCGGTTCGATGACGGGCACCGCCGGGTCCGCGGCCACCACCCAGCGGTGCCCGATATGGGCGCGCCCGAGCAGATCCCGGCCCTCCACGACGCGCACCACCCACAGCGTCGCCACCGCCACCGCCACCGCGACGGCATCGGTGAACGCGGTGAACAGCACGCCGTCGGCCTCGGCCTGCAGCGAGTCGGCGCCGCGCCATGCCAGCGCGGCGGTCGCGCAGACTCCGCCGAACACCCAGATCGCCCACCACACGCGCACGGCGCGCAGCGGCCGCGGGTCGTCACGGTCGGCCACCATCTCGCTCAGGAACACACCCGGCCACAACAGGTTGACCACGGGAATCACGCAGCCGAGCACCAGCATCCGCGGCGACCGCGGATCGCGCAGGCCACGACCGTCGTAGACGGCCCGCCGAGCCTGGATCAGCCAGCCGACGGCAGCGACCGCGGCGAGCAATGCCAGCACCGCGGCGAACAGCGCCGAAGCATTGACCATCGCGTCGGAGAACTTCAACAGCAGTGGATCGATGAGATATGTGCGGTTGCGCAGCAGCAGTAGGTAACGACCGAGTTCGGAGCCCGCCGCGATGGCGAACATCAGTGCCGTCGCGATCAGCAGCGCGGGCAGCCAACCGGCCAGCACACTCAGCGGTGGCCGGGCGGCGACGGGTTCGCGAGCCGGTTCGTCGCGCAGGCCCCAGCGCGGGATCTCGGTGTAGTGCGGGGTGGGAGTCGGCCCGGTGCGGACGGGTGCGACGTGGCCGCGCGGACGATGATCGGGCCTGCGGGCGACCCAGCGATAATTGCGTCGTTCGGCGGGGGCGTCGATCGGCCCGGGCGAGAGCAGTACGCCACGGCAACGCGGGCACCAGTGCATCGGCGCCGCCTGCTGTACGGCCCAGCGCGCGCCGCAGCGCGCACAGGGTTGCACCACCGTACTCAATGCCGTCGCACCTCGCTCTTTCGTCAGTAGATCTTGGGCTCGTGCTCGCCCTCGCCGACCAGCGGGCGGCCCGTGCGCTGCCACTCCACCATGCCGCCGACGACGCACACGGCGTCGAATCCGACGTGGGTCAGGTATTTGACCGCCTCGAAGGACCGGCCGCCCTGCCGGCAGATGACGTAGAGCTGGGCGTCGTAGTCCAGTTCGTCCAGCCGGGCGGGGATGTCGTCCACCGGGATGTGGACGGCGCCGGGCGCGTGGCCGAGCGCCCACTCGTCGGGCTCACGCACGTCGAGCAGGATCGCGCCCGCCTTCTCCGCGGCAGCGCGCGCACTGTCGTCGAATTCACCTGGCACCTCGTTCAGCGGTACCGTCGGGACCTCGGAGCTCGTCACGTGTTCGATCCTGCCATGCGTGCCGTACGATCGCGGACTTCCGTGCCCGCCCATCGGTGCGGACACCGCCCGCCTCGGACGCGCCGTGGCAGCGGGCCCCGCGTAGGTTATGCCGGGTCCACTCCCGACCGATGCCCCGATTTCTGGGGGGATGTGGATAAGTCGGTGTAGTTATCCACAGATTCCACAACCTGATCCACAGGCGTCAGCTATCGGCCGGCGCATCGTCCACAGGCTGACGCTATCGCGGCTTCAACTGGGAAATCCCCGTGCGACGGTTGCGAACGACCGATCCGGGACTCCCCTCCAGCCATCCCGGAGCGGTCATCCGCCGCCTGTGCGGGAGCTGCGCCGTCGAAGCTCCCGACATGTACTTGGACGGAAGCGAGCCGGATTCGGTTCCATAAAAAAACGACAACTCTAGTGAAAACGTGAAATGCGCCGATCTGGGCGGCGATCTCGGTAGCCTGGCGCTATGAACTCGAGCAGGGGGCTACTTGACGGATTGGACACCGCCGGAATCGACATCGCGCTGAGGGAGGCCGCGTGCCTCGGACTCGCCGTCGATGCCGACGCCGGCCGACTGGAACTCGACCTCGAAGTACTCACGCTGCCGAAGCAGGAATCCACACCCGCCGATATCAAGGTCAGGATGACCTTCCACGGCGTCACCCGGGTGGCCGCCTCGCTGCGCATCCACCGCTGGGACGACGTCGAACCCACCGTGCTGCCGCTGGAACTGGACGGGCTCGGCGATGCCATCACCAGTTTCGGCGGCGGCAGGCTGCACGGCTGGGAGTTCATCGACATCGACGACAGCAGCTGGTCGCTGTGGAGTGAGCTGCTGAGCTTCGACACCATGATCGATCAGCGCGTCTCGCCGCATGTGCTCGAGTTCTCCCAGGAAGAGGGCCTCGACCCGCGTGAACTCGACGTCCGCGTGTGGTTCGACAGCATCACCATCCACGACCCCCGCGGCAAACAGATCCCGCTGCCGGAGTTCATCGCCGGCGGTCAGCGCTGGTGGGAGGCACATGACGCGGGCGATCCACGCACACGGCGCCCAGGCATCGCCCCACCGCTCTGAGCGGGCGACCGACGAGCAGATGCCGCATGCTGGGTAGATCCGGTGTGCGGCATCGGCGTTTCGGCGATTGATGTTCCCGGAATGGGTATCCGCTCCGACGAGCGGTTCGACCTGCCCCCAGGCCGCATTCGCGATCCACAGCCCGGACCGCCCGACTAGTTAGGCGCTTGCGGACATGGTTCGATGCTACGAGTGCGGTTCTTACTGCTCGCCGATGTCGTGACGCGGCAGCGCCCGGGCCCGCCCGAGTGAGCACCGTCACCGGAATGCCGGGGCATCCGGGCAAGTTGGAACCGATCGGGTGTACGAATGATGGTCGAGAGCGCTCGCGAGGTTCGCGAGTGCGCGGCCCGACAAGGAAGGGACATCGTGGCTGAGTACACGCTGCCGGATCTGGATTACGACTACAGCGCCCTGGAACCCCACATCTCCGGGCAGATCAACGAGCTGCACCATTCCAAGCACCACGCCGCCTACGTCGCCGGTGCCAACACGGCACTGGAGAAGCTGGAAGCCGCCCGTGAGGCCGGCGACCACAGCGCCATCTTCCTGCACGAGAAGAACCTCGCGTTCCACCTCGGCGGACACGTCAACCACTCCATCTGGTGGAAGAACCTGTCCCCCAACGGTGGCGACAAGCCGGTCGGCGAGCTGGCCGCGGCCATCGACGACCAGTTCGGTTCGTTCGACAAGTTCCGCGCGCAGTTCACCGCCGCGGCCAACGGCCTGCAGGGCTCCGGCTGGGCGGTGCTCGGCTACGACACCCTCGGCCAGAAGCTGCTGACCTTCCAGCTCTACGACCAGCAGGCCAACGTGCCGCTCGGCATCATCCCGCTGCTGCAGGTCGACATGTGGGAGCACGCCTTCTACCTGCAGTACAAGAACGTCAAGGCCGACTACGTGACCGCGTTCTGGAACGTCGTCAACTGGGCCGACGTGCAGGACCGCTTCGCCAAGGCCGTGAACCAGGGCAAGGGCCTGATCTTCGGGTAAGAGTTCAACGCGCCCGGGGCCGCGATACCGCATGGTGTCGCGGCCCCTTTGCGTTTGTGCTGGTGAGAAGCCTTCGCTGGTCGGCGCCGGGGCGTGCTAGCAGTCTTTGGTACTTGTGTGCCAGATGGCTTCGGGTTCATTCTTCAGGTCCACAGTTCGAGGACGGGCAAAGTCGCCCCCGGCTCCATGACGGGAGGCATCATGCGCAGTGATGTTCAGATCGGCGTTACGCCGTTCCAAGCGCGCGGATCTCTGCGGGGTTTCGTCATCTCCGGGCGCTGGCCCGACACCACCAAGGAATGGGCGCAACTGCTGGTGCTCGCGGTGCGGGTGGCCAGCCTGCCGGGGCTGCTGTCCACGACGACGGTGTTCGGCGCGCGCGAGGATCTGCCCGATGATCCCGAACCGGGCACCGTCGGGATGGTGGTGGCCGAAGGTCCGGTGCTCGGCGAGTCGGCGGTGACGCCGGGCAAGTTTGCCGAACATGTGCCCGCGGCCCTGCTGATGCTGCATCCGCCCTCGGAAACGAACCCGTCGCTGCCCGAATGCACTGGCGCCGCGTCCGGCTGCGTGCTGCTGCCCGGCATACCGCATCTGGGGTTGGAACACCGGGCCGCGTGGGCCGAGGCCGAGCTGGACGGAACGGTGACCTCGCTGGTCAGCCGGGTCGGACTGGATCCGATCAGCGATCCCGATACCGCGGTTCTGGCTATGCTGCTGGCCGCGTAAGGGCACCCGAAACCTGCCGCGCGGATCGCCAAACTTATTGCGCGCATTGCGATTTCGATAACACCGAGTTGCCGTCGCGATGCCGGTGCGGGTAGAGTCGGCCACAGCGAAGGGGAGTAGCCCCCAATCGCGTAGTCGACATACTGATCCGCCGCCGTCCGTGGCGTGGGTCCGGCTGCGTGAACCGGAATCCCTCCGGTGGGCGAGACCTTCGGCCGAGACAACCTTTTCGTTGTCGGCCGGAGGCGTCCCGTTTTCCGGCCGACTGGCCGGAGCCCGGGAGTACACGCCACATGATCGCCACCGTATTGCTGAGTATCGGCATCGTCTTCCTCGCCGAACTCGGAGACAAGTCCCAGCTGATGGCGCTGACGTTCGCGCTGCGCTATCGCTGGTGGGTGGTGCTCGGCGGCATCGCCACCGCCACCGCCGCGGTGCATGTCATCTCGGTCGCGGTCGGCCACTTCCTCGGCTCGGCGCTGCCGACCACGGCGATCGCGCTGGTCGCCGCACTGACCTTCCTGGCCGTCGGCGTATGGACGCTGCGCGAACACCTCGATCCGGCCGACGAAGAGGAAACCCCCAAGGTCTCGCGGTTCACCACCGCCGCCCCGTTCCTGGTGGTGCTGTCGGCCTTCCTCCTCGCCGAACTGGGCGACCGCACCATGTTCGCCACCGCGGCGCTGGCCACCGATTACGACTGGGCCGGCGTCTGGCTCGGCTCGACCATCGGCATGGTCGCCGCCGACGCCCTAGCCATCGCGGCCGGCATCCTGGTCGGCAAACATCTGCCCGAACACGCCATCGGCATCGGCTCGGGCCTGCTGTTCCTGTTCTTCGGCTCGCTGACGCTCACCGGGCTCGCCTGGCCGGGCCTCGGCACCCTGCCCGGCGCGGCCGTCGCGATCATCGTGCCGGTCATCGCGGGCGCGGTGTTCTACGCGCTGACCCGGCGCCGGGCAGCGCTCACCGAGCGCATCGCGGCAACGGATGGATCAGAGCAGCCTGCCGAGAAACTGCACTGAAATACCGCCGGACATCACCCGCGCGCCAGCGCCTGCCCATACAGTTCCCCGCCGCGAACGACGAGGTCGAGCAGGGGTTCGCGCAGCTCGAGCAGCCCAGGCAGATCGTCGGTCGCGATCTTGCCTGTCACCATCGAGCCGACGGCCGCCGCGAGGGTTCGGCAGGCGAAGCGTTGTTCGGGGGTGCGGGCGTCGAGGACTTCGGCGATCCGTTCCACGAACAGCTCCTGTAGCTCGATGCGCCGGGCGACCGCCTTCGCTCCGACGGCGTAGACCTCCACCAGGAACAGCCGGGCACTGGCCGGATCGTCGGCCAGATGCTGGAGGTAGGTGCCGAAGAGCCTGCGCATCCGCTCGGCGGGATCGGTGTGCGCCCGGTCGCCGGGATCGGCTGCGGCATCGTCGGTCTCGGCGATCCGGGCGAGCAGCTGATCGACGGCCCGCTCGTAGGCGGCCTCGAAACAGTCTTCCTTGGAACGGAATTGCTCGTAGAAGGTCTCGCGCGACACCCCGGCCTTCTTCAGGATTGCCGCGACCGACGTTCCGACATAACCGTTGTCGACCATCGCCGCGCCCATCGCTTGCAGAATCCGCTCACGCTGGGAGGCGACGACCTGCTCCCGGGGCAGACCGTGCCTGCCGCGCGGCAGCTGGCGGAGACTGGTGGCCGGGTCGGTCATGGGTGGCTACTCCGGTGTTCGGTCGGGCGGATGCTGACCCATTCTGCTGGTTCGCGCGGGCTGCTCGGTGGTGAAGGGTGCCGCTTCGGTGCGCGCGATGCTCAGCGCCTCATCCACGCCGCGCCGCAACGCCAGCTCGGTGACCCGCTGCGCGATCGGCCGGAACGGCAGCACGAACCGCACCCACCAGGGCGAAACCACCTGACGGCGCCTGCGCGCGATCGCCCGTTCGACGGCGTCGATGGCCGGGCCCAGCGGCGCCACCCCGGACACGGTGGCGCGGCCGAGCAGCGAGCGCGCGGCGTCGGTGCCGAATCCGCGCGAGGTCATATCGGTGTCGAGTTCGGCGAAGTACGCGACGCCGACCTTCGCGCCGGTGTGGCGCAGCTCGTGGCGCAGGGTGTCGCCGAGCGCCTCGACACCGGCCTTGGACGCACTGTAAGCGCCGAGCAGGGGCAGGTGCACGGCCGCCGCCAGCGAGGAGACCACCAGCGCGTACCCGTCGGAGTGGGAGATGTGCGGGCCGGCCGCGCGCACGGTGTAGTACACGCCGAGGACGTTGACCGCCAGCGTCTGCTCCATCACCTCCGGATCACCGCCGATCAGCGGAAGCTGTTTGGCCACACCGGCATTGGCGACCACCACATCGAGCCCACCCAGTTCACCGACGACGTCCTCGACCGCCACGTCCACCTGGGCGCGGTCGCTCACATCGCAGTAGCGCCACGGCGCCTCGCCGCATTCACGCGCCACCTCCGCCAGTAGTTCCGGTTCCAGCCCGAGCAGCGCCACCTTCGCGCCGTGCGCGGACAACTGCCTGGCCAGCGCGGCTCCGATGCCGCGGGCCGCACCGGTGATCAGCACCCGGCGGCCGTCGACCGATCCACCAAATCTCGATGTCATGTGGCCGACCGTACCATCTGCGAACATCAGTGTTCGTAAATTCTGGTGACGTGGTGGCCCCGGCGCCAGGGAGTGGTGATCCGCGCCTCACCGGCGACCCGTTAGGGTGCAAATTGACGAAGGGCCAACTGGCTTGTCACGAACGAGAGGACCATCGTGGAGATTTCGGGTTCCGCCGCCATTGTCACCGGAGGCGCGTCCGGCCTCGGCGCCGCCACCGCCAAGCGTTTCGCCGAACTGGGCGCCACCGTCTTCGGACTCGACGTGCCGCAGTCGATCGAGCGGGCCGGCGACAACGTGCCCGCCGGTGTCACCCTCCTTCCGGCCGATGTGACCAGCAACGACGAGGTCAGCGCCGCCGTCGCAAAGGTCGTCGAATCCGGCGCGCCGCTGCGCATCGTGGTCAACTGCGCCGGTGTCGGCTGGGCCGGTCGCATCCTGTCCAAGAACGGCCCGCACGATCTGGAGCTGTTCCGCACCGTCATCACGGTCAACCTGCTCGGCACCTTCAACGTGATGCGCCTGGCCGCCGACGCCATCGCCAAGACCGACCCGGTCGACGAATACGGCCAGCGCGGCGTGGTCATCAACACCGCGTCGGTCGCCGCGTTCGAGGGCCAGATCGGCCAGATCGCCTACTCGGCCTCCAAGGGCGGCGTGCACGGCATGACCGTTCCGGCCGCGCGTGACCTGGCCCAGTTCGGCATCCGGGTCAACACCATCGCCCCCGGCATCATCGACACCCCGATGCTGGCCGGCGTCACCGAGGAGTACCGCAAGGGCCTCGAGGCCGGCGTGCCGTTCCCGTCGCGGCTGGGCCGCCCGGACGAGTACGCGCAGCTGTCGCAGTACATCGTCGAGCACGACTACCTCAACGGCGAGACCATCCGCATGGACGGCGCGCTGCGCATGGCGCCGCGGTAATCACGCGGTAGCACTCGACGCCCGCCCGCCCGCTTCCCGCGGGTCGGCGGGCGTTCGCGTGTGCGGTGCAGGCCGGACCGAGCTGGGCAGAGCTGCGGCTCGGTAGGCACGCGGCTCGGATGGCGCGGAGCGCGGCCCCGGCAGGCCGCGAACTCGCTAGCCCGCGCTGCCGGTCGGCGGACGCGAACGCCACCGATCGCAGGCCGCGCGATCGGCATCCGGGCGGTCCTTACCGTCGGCGGCGCAGCCCTCGCGGGTGTAGCCGTCGCGGCCGATGCCGTTGCGGTCGTAGCCCCAACGGTCCCGGCCGAAGCTGTCGCGCCCGGAACGGTCGTAACCCGAACGGTCGTAACCGAATCGGTCATAGCCGTGCACGTCGTATCCATCGGGACCATAGGGGTCGGTCTGCTCGGGTGGGCAACCCGTGCCCATATCGAACCCGCCGTCCGGGCAGGACTTCGGCGGCTTGTGCTCCGGCGGCGTGGTCGGCGCGGTGGTCGGCGTCGTGGGTGCGGTGGTCGGCGTCGGCGCCGCAGTCGTGGGAGCGGTAGTCGTCGGCGCGGTGGTCGCGGCTGCCGGATCGGCGAACGCGGGCGCGGCCGCCACGGCCGGGGTGAGCGCGAGGGCACCGAGCAGGGCGGTTCTCGCCAGTGCCCGGCGGATGCTACGGCCGGTCATGGTCGTAGTCGACATGATCGATCTCCTGTCCGGAGTGCGGGGCGCACTCCAGCCGGATCAATCGCCGCCGACGCCGAGCCATTACACATGGCAGTACAAAGCCGGGACGCTTTACCCCTTACCGGCCGGCAGGCCGACGTCTATCGCCCGCGAGCCCGCGATAACCATGAATTTGCGAGAACGAACGAGGGCGAGGACGGCATTCCTACCGTCCTCGCCCTCGTCAGATCAGCCTGGCCGTTGATCGGTCCGCCTCACCGGTGACCGATCATCCGCCGACCGGGATCGATCATTTCGATCCACGCCTCCCGATCAGAGCGTGCGCGTCAGCCGATCGGTGAGGATGTGGGCGAACTTCGCCGGATCCTTCAGCTCGCCGCCCTCGGCCAGCACCGCCGTGCCGTACAGCAGTTCGGCGGTCTCGGTGAGCTCGGGGACCTTGCCCTCGTCGGCGTCCTGCTTGCGCGCGTCGTAGGCGTCGCGCAGGCCGGTCACCAGCGGGTGGGTCGGGTTGAGTTCGAGGATGCGCTTGGTCTCCGGCAGCGTCTGGCCCGAGGCCCGGTACATCCGCTCCAGCATCGGAGTGAAGTCGAAGACGTCGCCCACCAGGCAGGCCGGTGAGGTGGTGAGCCGGTTGGTCAGGCGCACCTCCTTGACGTTGTCGTCGAGGGTTTTACCCAGCCAGCTCAGCAGCTCGGCGAACTCCTTGTCCTGCTGCTCACGCAGCTGCTCGGACTCCTTCTTCTCCTCTTCGGTCTCCAGATCCACTTCGCCCTTGGCGATGGACTTGAACGGCTTGCCGTCGAATTCCGGCACCGATCCGACCCACATCTCGTCGACCGGATCGGTCAGGATCAGCACCTCGAGGCCCTTGGCCTGGAACGCCTCGAGATGCGGCGAGCTCTCCACCTGCTGGCGGGATTCGCCGGTCATGTAGTAGATCGCGTCCTGGCCGTCCTTCATCCGCTCCACGTACTGGGCGAGCGTGGTGAGCTCGGAGTCGGAGTGCGTCGACGCGAACGACGACACCCCGAGAATGGTGTCGCGGTTGTCGAAGTCCGACAGCAGGCCCTCCTTGAGGACGCGGCCGAACTCGCGCCAGAAGGTCTGGTACTTGCCCTGGTCCTCGGCGCCCTGCAGGTCCTTGACCGTGGACAGCACCTTCTTCACCAGGCGCTTGCGGATCATCTGGATCTGGCGGTCCTGCTGCAGGATCTCGCGGGAGACGTTGAGCGAGAGGTCTTGCGCGTCCACCACACCCTTGACGAAGCGCAGGTACTCCGGCATCAGCTCTTCGCAGTTGTCCATGATGAACACCCGCTTGACGTAGAGCTGCACGCCGCGCTTGTGCTCGCGGGTGAACAGATCGAACGGCGCCGTCGACGGAATGAACAGCAGCGCCTGATATTCGAAGGTGCCCTCGGCCTTGAGCGGGATGGTCTCGAGCGGTTCGTCCCACGCATGGCTGACGTGCTTGTAGAACTCCTTGTACTCCTCGTCGCTGACCTCGCTCTTGGGGCGGGTCCACAGCGCCTTGCTGGAGTTGAGCGTCTGCTCTTCGAGGATCGTCTTCTCTTTTTTGTCCTCGCCCTCACCCTCGGTGACGGTGCGCTCCACCTGCATGCGGATGGGCCAGGCGATGAAGTCGGAGTACTTCTTGACGATGTCGCGGAGCTTCCACTCCTGGGTGTAATCGAAGAGGTGATCGTCCTCGTCGGGCGCCTTGAGCTGCAACGTCACCGCGGTGCCCTGCGGGGCGTCGTCGACGGTTTCGATGGTGTAGGTGGAGCTGCCCGCCTCGGCCACCCAGCGGGTCGCCTCGGTCTCACCGGCGCGGCGGGTGGTCAGCGTGACCTTGTCGGCGACCATGAAGGTCGAGTAGAAGCCGATGCCGAACTGGCCGATCAGCTCCTCGGCGGCGGCCTCGGACTTGGCCTCGCTGAGTTGTTTGCGCAGCTGGGCGGTGCCCGACTTGGCGAGCGTGCCGATCAGGTCCACCACCTCGGCGCGCGACATGCCGATGCCGTTGTCCTTGACCGTGAGGACCCGCGCGTCCTTGTCGACCTCCAGCTCGATATGCAGGTCGGAGGTGTCGACGTGCAGGTCCTTGTCCTTGTAGGACTCCAGCCGCAGCTTGTCCAGCGCGTCGGAAGCGTTCGAGATCAGCTCCCGCAGGAACGTGTCTTTGTTGGAGTAGACCGAGTGGATCATCAGCTCGAGCAGCTGATGCGTTTCGGCCTGGAACTCGAGTTGTTCGACGTGCTCAGTCACGCCGAAATATTACCGCCGCCGCCGACCGCCTCCGACGCCCGCGAGCGGTCCCCCACCTGCGCGAGATCGGGGCCGTGCGCGAAATCGGCCAGGGCGGGCACCTCGAGTTCGGCGCGATGCGGTCCGGGTACCCGTGGGCACATCCATTCGCGCAGCACCATGGTGGCGCGCACATCGTCTTCGTTGTATTCGAGCAGCCGGGTGCGCTGGGTGAGATCGGGTTCGCCGTCGTAGCCGACCGCGAGCCGGTACCAGCTCATCGAGGCCTCGCCGTTGGCCTCGGCATCGCGCCAGGCGAAACCGGCCACCGGCGCGATCTTCTTGAGGCCCTTGCCGTTCGGGCAGATGAACTGCTCGGTGACGGCCTGGAACATGTCCACCCACTGCGGCGAATCGACGAAGGCGCGCACCTGCTCCACCGTCGGTACCCCCGGCTGCCCGGCGAACCGGCGCGCCGACTCGTACAGCCACTTGTCCTCGGCTGTGCGCGAATAGCAGTAGGCGGCAAAGGTTTTGCCCGCGGCGGTGGCCTCGGCACGCACCCGCATCAGCCAGGTCCAGAACTCGCCGAAGGACCGGCCCTCGTCCTCGGTGGGCAGCGGGTCCCAGGTAACGAACGGGCGGTACACGCCGTCGAGCAGGGTGCCCCACAGGTACGCGCCGAACTCCTGGTAGCTCTCCAGATCGACGTCGACCTCCACGTCGGCGCGACGCACCTTCACCTGGTCGAATCGTCGCACCAGCGGCGCACCGCCGATCCAGGCGCGCGCGGTGACCACGGCTTCTTCGAACGGGCCGTGCTGCCAGTCCTCGGGTTCGGGACCGGACCAGGCGGCCAGATCGTCGATGGTCTGCACGCCGTGCCCGCGCAAGACGTCGGCGCGTGAACCCGGCGCCACCAGGCTGACGTCGCGGTGGTCGATCAACCAGCCCTCGCAGCCGCGCCCGTCGGCGCCGCCGCGGTTCCACCAGGGGCACTGCCTGCATTCGGGCACCTTGGACGGCACCGTCGGCAGCTCGCCGCGCACCACCGCGATCCGGTCGGCGTAGCGCTGGTCGTAGTCGGCGAGCACGTGGGTCAGGTCGTGGACCAGGATGCGGTCGAAGTGATACCCGATCACCCCGCCGACCAGGGCGGGGCTGGCCAGTCCGTGCCGTTGCAGCATGCGGTAGAGGTGGGCCAGGCGCTGCTGATCGCGCGGCTGCTGGCGCAGTTTGCGATGCGGATCCGGTTGCGGATCCCAGTGGTAGAGATCGGAGGTGGTGGGGTGGAACTCGGCCGGTTCGGGCTGACGCGGATCGGTGACCTTGTGATTCACCACGATCACCGGGATGTAACCGCCGCGGTCCAGATCGCGCAGCAGGATCTCCGCACCGCCGCGGCGGCCGGTATCGGGCTCCTGCGGCAGCAATCCGCCCCAGATGCACAGCGCGCCCGCCGCGCAGGCGCGCATGGTGGATTCGGCGCGCTCGCCCGCGCGCAGCGCCGGATCGATCACCACCCACTGTTCCGGACGGGCACCGACCAGGGCGTCACGCACCCGCAGGCGATGGGCGACGGCCGCCTCACGACGCTGCTGCACGCCCGCGTCCTCGCGAACGCCGGTGAGCAGCTCCGGGTGCGTGGCGTTCATATTCAGCCGGTGCCTGCACCCGATCAGCGCCCTGGCATCGAGAAACGCGGGCGCGGCGGCGACGGACCGATCCTGTTCGGTTCCCTCGTCCAACTCGCGACCCTCTCGATCGGCCCTGCCCGGATGCACGTAAGCAGTATGGTCCCTACCCCCGACACATCCGCGAATCGTCTCCCCCGCCGCACGCGTTCGCCCCGCCGCCCTCGCAGCCACCGGCGGTGACCGGATAGGGTGTCGGCAAACCGTGTGACATGGGCGGACGGGCAACTTCGCGCGCCGAGCCGCCAGGGCGAACCAGCATGACGGAGGGCCATCGATGGGGTTGTTCACGAAGCGCAAGCGGCGCCCGAGCCGCCGGGCCGAGGCGAAAGCCCTCAAGCACAAGGCGGCCCTGGAAGCCAAGCTCGCCGCCAAGAACGATCGCAAACAGCGGCGCGCCGAAACGCGCACCCAGAAGAAGGTCGCCAAGGCTCAGATCGCCGCGCTGCAAGCGGAGGAGAAGGCCGCGCTGAAGGCGGCGGCCAAGGCCGAGCGCGATCCGTTCAGCGTCGGCCAGGTGAAGAAGTACATCGGGGTGGCCAGGATCCTGGTGCCGGTGCTCGCCCCGCTGGCCTACCGTGGCGCCACCCTGGTGCGCGCGCAGCTCGACAACCGCAAGGCCCACCAGCTCGGTATCGGCGTCGAACAGCTCGGTGAATACACCGGCCACGGCGCCCGGCTGCACGCCAGGATCGCCAATACCGAGGCCGCACTCGACAAGGTCGGCGCGGGCGACAACGGCGAGGGCGACAAGTTCGTCGCCGCCACCCGCAACCGCCTGGAAGCGCTGACCGCCGCCGTGCGCACCGCCGATCAGATGCCGGCCCAGCGCCGCCGTGCCGTGCACGCCTCCATCGCCGACGAGCTGACCGGCATCGAATCCGACGTCCTGGCCCGCCTCGGCGTGCGCTGAACCACCGCTTCGATGGACCGACGCCCGACCACCGGTAGCCCGCGCGGCTTCCTGGTCGGCGCGTCGGCCGGTGCGCTCGCGGTCGCCGCGCACGGGCTCGCCGGTGGCGGGTATCCCTCGTCGGCGGAACTGGCGCTGGTGCTGATCGCGGCATCGGTCACCGGGCTGGCCGCCGGTGCGCGGCCGATGGGTCGCAGGCCGGTGCTGGCGTTGCTGCTCGCCGGGCAGGTGGCCGGACATCTCGCGCTCACCGGTCTCTACGGCCATGAGCACGCCGCCGCCGGCTCGGCTCCCATGGTCGGCGAGCTGCTCGGCGGTTTTCTGCCGTCGGCGCCGATGGTGCTGGCGCACTTCACCTCAAGCATTGTCTGCGCCGCGCTGATCCCGCTCGCGGAGCGGCTCTACCGTGCGGTCTCGGCCGCCCTGCGCATCACCGTGGCCACGCCCGCCACACCTGTTTCGCACCGGCCGCCGAAAGCCGGTGTATCGATCGCCCGGCTGCTCGGCCGCTCTCCGATCGGTGCCGCGGGCCCGCGCGCTCCGCCGCTGGCGCGCCCGGCCTGACGCATCAATTCATCTCGGAGAGAAAGCACTTCATTCATGAAAACGTTCATTTCGCGTGCCGTGTGCACAGTGGCGCTCGGCGGCGGACTGCTCGCGTTGACGGCAGGCGTCGCGAACGCCCACGTCACCGTGGACGCTCCCGGCGCGCAGCAGGGGTCGATGGCGGTGGCCACCTTCCGGGTCCCGACCGAATCCGACACCGCCGCGACCACCGCCGTCACCGTCACCGTGCCGAATCTGTCGATCGCCATGACCGAGCCGATCCCCGGCTGGACGGCCAAGGTGGATCGCAACGACAAGTCCGAGGTCACCGCGGTCACCTGGACCGCCGACCCGGGCAACCCCGGCATCGGCCCCGGCCAGTTCCAGCGGTTCGCGGTGGCGCTGGGCCCACTGCCGCAGCAGGATTCGGTGAGTTTCCCGGCCAAGCAGACCTACAGCGACGGCAAGGTCGTCGACTGGAATGAGCCCGCCGATCAGGGCCATGCCGGCAACCCCGCGCCCACGCTGACGCTGGCCGCCGCCACCGGCGACGGTCACGGCACGCACGGCGTCGAGAGCGAAACCCAGAGCGCGGCACCCGCATCCGATGACTCGGCCACCGACACCACCGCCCGCTGGCTCGGCGGTCTCGGACTGGCCGCCGGGTTGATCGGTCTCGGTCTCGGTGTCGGCTCGGTCATCCGGGGACGGCAGTCATGACCGGCAGGAAGCTGCGCGCACTGCTGCTCACCGTGCTCGCCGGCGCGCTGTGCCTCGGCGTCGGCGCCACCGTCGCCGGACCGGCGTCGGCGCATTCGGCGGTGGTCGCCACCTCCCCCGAGGACGGCGCCTCCCTCGATGCGGGCCCCGAGCGGGTCACCATCACCTTCAACGAGAACCTGCAACCCAACTTCCCCTCGCTGACCGTGGTCGGCCCCGACGATCACCTGTGGTCCAAGGGCGACCCGGTGGTCGATGGCAAGACGGTGAGCGTCGCCGTCGGCGAGCTCGGCCCGGCGGGCACCTACCGGGTCGGCTACCGGGTCACCTCCGCCGACGGGCACCCGGTGGAAGGCGAGCTCACCTTCACCCTCACCACGCCCGGCAACGGAACCCCCGGCCCCGCACTGGGTTCCGCGGACGCCGGCGACGGCGATTCCGGCGGCATCCCGATCTGGGTGTTCATCGTCGGCGCGGTCGTGCTGTTCGGCGGCGGGCTGGCCTTCGCGTTGTTCGGGACGGGCCTGTTCGGCAAGGGCAGCGGTAAGAGCGGCCGGTGACCGATCGGGCGACCGGCGGCCGTGACCGGCGGCCGGCGCTGCTGCTCGTCGTCCCGTCCGGGCTGATCGGTGTGCTGCTGGCCTGGGCGCTGACCGAGGTGACGGCCGAGAGCGCGGTCCGGGTGCTCGCCGATCTGGCCGGCGCCACCGTGCTCGGATTGGCGGCGCTGCCGCGGGTGCACGAACGGTTGCGGCCGTCGTGGCGGCTGCTGGCGGTGATCGCCGGGATCTGGTGCGGCAGCGAGTTCGTGGTGCTGGTGTTCGAGGCCGCCGACGTCGTCGGGGTGCGGGTCGGCGCGTTGGACGCCGGTCGCTTCGCCACCTTCCTCACCGAGCTCAGCGGCGGCCAGGTCGGTATCGCCATCCTGCTCGGGACCGGCGCCATCGCCTGCTATTCGGCGCTGGCGTTCCGGCGCCCGGAGACCGCGTCACCGGATCTGGTGCTGGTCTTCGCCGCGGTGGCGTTGACGTTGCGGCCGATCACCGGGCATATGTCGCAGCAGCCGTTCGGCTCGGTGCTGGCCGCCGTGCACGCACTGGCCGCGGGCGCCTGGCTCGGCCTGTTGATCGGGCTGGCGCTGGTGGTCCGTTCCCGCGGCGAATGGGCGCTGGCACTGCCGCGCTACTCCGCGGTGGCGCTGCCGCTGGTGGCGCTGGTCGCGGTGACGGGTCTGGTGAACGGGCTGGTGCGCATCGGCGGTGTCGCACCGCTGGTGCAGACCGGCTACGGACGGGTGCTGCTGGCCAAGACGCTGATCCTGGCCGTGCTGCTCGCTCTCGGCTGGTGGTGGCGCCGCGACTGGGTCGGCCGCGCCGCCGGCCACCGGATGCCCGCCGAAGCCTCGCTGCGCCGGGCCACCATCGAGGTGGTGGTGATGGCGTCGGCGTTCGGACTGGCGGCGACGCTGGCGGTCACGGCATGACGGAACGGCACGAACCCCCGGTTACAGTTGCGCCATGACCGAAGTGAAGATCGTCGCCGACTGCGACGCCTCGGCCGAGACCGCATTCGCCTACGTGAACGACTACCGCAACCTGCCGCGCTTCCTGCGCGAGGTCGAAGAGTTCACGCCGGTGGGTTCGCAGACCGAAGGTCTCGGTGCGACCTTCGACGGCCATATCAAGCTCGGTCCGGTCTCGCTGAATTCCAGGATCGAAATCGTGCGCTGGGAAGAGAACTTCGCCATCGGGGTGAAGTCGATCAAGGGATTCGACGTCGAGTCGACCTTCCTGTTCCACGCCAAGGGCGCCGAGAAATGCACCGTCGACGCCATCGTCGATTACCGGGTCGGCGGCGGCCTGGCCGGGAAGGCGCTCGGCAAGACCATCGAACCATTCGTCAAGATCGCGGTGAAGCACAGCACCGAAAACCTCACCAAGCAGATCGAGGAATTCCACCGCACCCGCGGTGCCGCCAACGGCACCGAATGAGCGGAATCGGCCGGTCGCGCAGCCGCCGCGGCCGGCCGTCCGCCTCGGGCCACGGAAACCGGAGAAAGCCACTCGACGCCGGTGCATTCCGCACCTGCGGACAGCGCCTGCACAACGGCGAAATGCCTGCACAAACCCGCTTTCCACCCTGGCGTGGGCTACCTCACAGGCATAGCCTCTAGATATGAAGAAACCCACCTTCAGGCAGCGCATCGCCTATGACCTGGGCCGCGAACTCCCCGCGGACCTGCACGAGTGGGTGGTCCACGACCTGGTCGGGCACGGGGCCATGGAACGCTATCTCGTGCGGTTCATCGGGCCGATCATCCCGTTCTTCGCGCTGGTGCTGCTGTTTCCCGGGCCGATGCCGCTCAAGCTCGGGCTGATCGTGATGATGATCGTGCCGCTGATCATCTTCACGGTCGCGCTGAGCTATGTGTGGCGCCGGTACCGGTTGGTGCAGCACGGGCTCGATCCGGGCCTGGTCGATCACGGCAAGATCTCCGAGCACGATCGCGAGATGTACGAGCTGCGCTACGGACATCGATAACTGCCGTGCCCCCGGGAACGAACCGGCTCCCAGACCGAGCGGTCCGTTCAGGGTGAAACTCGGCCACCTTTAAGCTGAGGGCCATGACCGAACCGACAGATGTTGTGGCAACCGCGGACCTGGCCGACGAAATCGGCCCCGAGATTCGCAGCTGTGATACCCAGTTCATCCAGTTCGGCGGCCGGGCGGCGTTCTCCGGCCGGATCACCACCATCCGCTGCTTCCAGGACAATCTGCTGGTCAAGCAGACGCTGAGCGAACCGGGCGAGGGCAAGGTGCTCGTCGTCGACGGCGGCGCCAGCGTGCACACCGCCCTGGTCGGCGACATCATCGCCGGGCGCGGCGTGGACAACGGCTGGGCCGGCGTCATCGTCAACGGCGCGGTGCGCGATTCGGCGATCCTGCGCACCCTCGACATCGGCATCAAGGCGCTGGGCACCAACCCGCGCAAGAGCACCCAGACCGGCTCCGGCGACAAGGACGTGCCGGTCGAGTTCGGCGGGGTCACCTTCGTCCCCGGCGAGATGCTCTACAGCGACCACGACGGCATCGTGGTGCGCGCCGAGGACTGAGCGGCGCGAATTACTCCGCGACTCGTACCAGGTGACCGGCGAGGGCGACCACGTCGCCGACGTGCAATTGCCGTCCGCGTCGTAGTTCGACCTCGTCGTTCACCCGGACCAGACCCGCGGCGATCACCGTCTTGGCTTCCGAACCGGAATCGATCAGATTGGCCAATTTGAGAAACTGGCCGAGCCGAATGGCTTCGTCATCGATCGGCACATCGACTGGTTCCGACATGAGCTAAATACTTACTCCCCCGGGCCGGTCGGCGGTGC
Source organism: Nocardia cyriacigeorgica (assembly GCF_005863245.1). Taxonomy (GTDB): domain Bacteria; phylum Actinomycetota; class Actinomycetes; order Mycobacteriales; family Mycobacteriaceae; genus Nocardia; species Nocardia cyriacigeorgica_C. The sequence continues at coordinate 451,428 of NZ_VBUT01000004.1, forward strand.
AGCGGCCCAGCATCCGGCACTGTTCGGCCATTTCTGTGACGTCGCAAAGGGGTCGCGAACACGCCGTGACAAACGACCGGCAAATCCACCCCAACGGTCACACTGGATCGGTGACTTCCGCGCCAGACGACCTACGCACGACCACCGAGCTATCCGCGAGCAGACCCGCTGCCCCGGTACCGCATCGTGGGCGCGGCCGGTTGGCCGAGGTTCCGCATTACACCGGGCTGGTGCTCGGTGTGTTCGCGGTGGCCTGTCTGCTGTGGAGCCTCTCGCCCGCGCTGCGTTATCTGACCCACGCGCCCCGCCACTACATCGACGACTACTACTTCGACGCCCCCGACACCAGCCTGGTGTGGGCGCTGGTGGTCGGCCTGCTCGCGGCGGCGACGGCCGGGCGCAAACGCATCGCCTGGTGGTTGCTGGTCATCTACCTGGTGACGTGGGTACTCGACAATGTCGTCGCCTTCGTCACCGACCGCGATGTGCACGCGCTGATCGCGGCGGTGGTGCATGTGGCGGTGATCGGCGTGCTCATCGCCGCCTGGCCCGAGTTCTACACCCGGGTCCGTCGCGGGGCCGGCCGGAAAGCACTGCTCGCCCTGGTCGGCGGGGCGGCGCTCGGCTGCCTGCTCGGCTGGGGCCTGGTGGAGATGTTCCCCGGCTCGCTGCCCGCGGGGGCGCAGCGTCCGCTGTGGGCGGTGTACCGGGTGACCGGCGCGATCCTGGTGGAGAACGAGCAGTTCGACGGTTCGCCGCATCATTTCGTGAACTTCCTGCTCGGCCTGTTCGGCGCGGTCGCGCTGCTCACTGCCTTCATGGTGCTGCTGCGCTCCCAGCGCGCCGACAACGCCATGACCGGGCTCGACGAGTCCGCGCTGCGCGGACTGCTGGCCCGCTCCGACGTGGAGGATTCGCTCGGCTATTTCGCCACCCGCCGCGACAAGGCCGTGGTGTTCGCGCCCAGCGGCAAAGCCGCCATCACCTACCGGGTCGAGCTCGGCGTCTGCCTGGCCAGTGGCGACCCGATCGGCATCAAGGAGGCGTGGCCGCAGGCGATCGATGCCTGGCTGCGGCTGGCCGACCAGTTCGGCTGGGCGCCCGCGGTGATGGGCGCGAGCGAACTCGGAGCGACCGCCTACCGCAGGGCCGGGCTATCCGTGCTGCGCCTCGGCGACGAGGCCGTCCTCGACACCAGGAACTTCTCGCTGGCGGGCGCCGAGATGAAACCGGTGCGCCAGGCCGTCAACCGGTTGCGCCGCCAAGGCATGGGGGTGCGGATCCGGCGCCACAGTGAGATCCCCGCCGACGAATTCGCCCAGATCGTGGCACGGGCCGAGGCCTGGCGCGACACCGAGAACGAACGCGGCTTCTCGATGGCGCTCGGCCGCCTCGGCGACCCGCTCGACGGGGACTGCCTGCTGGTGGAGGCCGTCGACTCCGACGACCGGGTACTGGCCATGCTGTCGCTGGTGCCGTGGGGCCGCACCGGGGTGTCGCTGGAGTTGATGCGCCGCGACCCGCTCGGCCCCAACGGCGTGATGGAGTTGATGATCTCCCAGCTCGCGCTCACCTCCGACCAGTACGGCATCACCAAGATCTCGCTGAACTTCGCGGTGTTCCGTTCGGTGTTCGAGGAGGGCGGACGCATCGGCGCCGGGCCGATCCTGCGCGCCTGGCGTGGGGTGCTGCTGTTCTTCTCCCGGTGGTGGCAGCTCGAGGCGCTGTACCGGTCGAACGTGAAGTATCAGCCGATCTGGGTGCCCCGGTTCTTCCTGTTCGAGGAACGCAGGCAGCTGCCGCGGGTGGCGATGGCCAGCGGTCTGGCCGAAGGCTTCCTGCCGCGGTTCGGCGCCGAACCCGACCCCGCCACCCACACCGGACGCCACAGCGCCGTCCCGCCGGCCATCACCGGCCTGCACGCCGACGGCAGCCCGCCCGAACCGCCCGAATCCGAGGCCGAACTCCAGCTCGCGCGCAGGCCCGAACAGGTGCGGGTGCGGATGAACAAGCTGGATCGACTGGCCGCCACCGGCATCGACGCCTACCCGGTGGCCTATCCGCCGACGCACACCGTCGCGGCGGCGCGCCGGTCACCGCGCGGGACCACCGTGCGCGTATGCGGCCGACTGCTACGCATCCGCGACTACGGCGGCGTGGTGTTCGCGGTGGTGCGCGACTGGTCCGACGACATCCAGCTGGTACTCGACCGGGAACGCCTCGGCGCCAAGCGGTGTGCGGAATTCAGCGAGTTCTTCGACCTCGGTGATCTGATCGAGGTCAGCGGGCGGATCGGGCGCAGTCGGCGCGGTGAGCTGTCGCTGCTGGTCGCGGACTGGCGGATGCTGGGCAAATGCCTGCACCCGCTGCCGGACAAGTGGAAGGGCCTGGCCGATCCGGAGGCCCGGGTCCGGCAACGCTACGTCGACATGATGATCAACCCCGAGACCCGCGACGTGCTGGCCAAACGCAGCGCGGTGGTGCGGTCGCTGCGGGATTCGCTCACCGACTGGGGCTACATCGAGGTCGAGACGCCGATCCTGCAACAGGTGCACGGCGGCGCCAACGCGACCCCGTTCCGCACCCACATCGACGCCTACGATCTGGATCTCTACCTGCGCATCGCCCCCGAGCTGTACCTCAAGCGGCTGTGCGTCGGCGGGGTGGAGAAGGTGTTCGAAATCGGCCGCACCTTCCGCAACGAGGGCGTGGACTTCAGTCACAACCCGGAGTTCACCATCCTGGAGGCGTACGAGGCGCACAGCGATTACGAGCGGATGATGCACCTGTGCCGTCAGCTGATCCAGAACGCCGCCCTGGCTGCCAACGGCGCGATGGTCGCCATGCGCCCCAAGGGCGACGGCACCTTCGAGGCGGTGGACATCTCCGGCGAATGGCCGGTCAAAACCGTGCACGGAGCCATCTCGCAGGCCATCGGCACCGAGATCACCCCGCGCACCGACGTCACCCGGCTGCGAGAGTTGTGCGACGCCAACACGATCCCCTACCAGCACTCCTGGGACGCCGGCCAGATCGTGCTGGAAATGTATGAGCACCTGGTCGAAGACCGCACTCAGGAACCCACCTTCTACATCGACTTCCCCACCTCCGTCTCCCCGCTCACCCGCGGCCACCGCCGCATCGCGGGCGTCGCCGAACGCTGGGACCTGGTGGCCTGGGGTGTCGAATTGGGCACCGCCTACAGCGAACTCACCGACCCGGTCGAACAACGACGCAGGCTCACCGAGCAGTCGATGCTCGCGGCGGGCGGCGACCCGGAGGCCATGGAACTGGACGAGGACTTCCTGCAAGCCCTCGAACACGCCATGCCGCCCACCGGCGGCCTCGGCATGGGCGTCGACCGCGTCGTCATGCTGATCACCGGCCGCAGCATCCGCGAGACGCTACCGTTCCCGCTGGTGAAACCGCGCTGAATGCGGCCGGTTCGCCGGATGTTTCGCGCGAGCGGGTCGCGGGCAATAGTGTGGAGGATCCGGCGGGCCAGGAGGAGGCCGCCGACACTTTCGGATAGGGGATTCTTCGTTGTACTACCTCGACCTGCTGACCAGCGCCACCACGCTCGATCATTCGACCTGGGCGAGCCAGGACGTATGGGCCTCGGCCATCGATCTGGAGGCTGCGCGGAGCAAGAAAGGCAAGAAGAGCAGCAAGGGCGGATGGATCATCGGGCTCATCTGCGTCGTCGCCATTCTCGCCATCATCGTGGCCGTCGTGCTGCTCATGAAGCGCAAGAAGAACGCCCAGCCGCAACAGGGCCAGATCCCGCCGCAGGGCCAGTTCCCGCAGGACCCGAACAACCCGTACCCGCCGCAGGGCGGCCAGTACCCCCAGCAGGGCCAGAACCCCTACCCGCCCCAGGGCGGCCAGTACCCGCCGCAGAATCACTGAGCGTTCGCCGATGGTCATTCTCCTCGCGAGCGCCCTCTGCCTGCTGGTGGTCGCCGGCATCGTCGGCCTGATCGTCTGGCTGGCGATCCGCGCGAACGACGGGCCCCGGCAACCGCCGTACCCGCCGCAGCAGTACCCGCCCGGCGATCCGTACCCGCCACACGGTGGGCAATATCCACCACCCCCCGGCGGGCAGTATCCGCCGCAGAACTACTAGACCGGCACATCGCTCGCTCGGCTCGCGGATCCGCGGCCGCGTCGGTAGAGGAAACCGGACATCCGATCGCATTCGGTTGGCGGCGATTCGGCTGTAGCCCTATTGTTATTCGCGGTGTGTGCGTCGGGGCCCGGATGTTATCCGGGTATGCGCACTCGGCGGGTGGAACGGTGTTCACTTCGTGTGCACCGGTGCGCCATCCGGCGAGTTCAGCATCGTAGCGACAGCGTGTACGGGAACGCCCCACCTGGGGCGATGGGTTGACTGGAGCAGTATGCAGTTCAAGAAGGTTGCCGCAGCATTGGGCGCGTGCGTGGCGATCGCATCCGGGTTGGTTGTCGGAGGTAACGCGGTGGCAACGGCCGCGCCCGGATGCCCGAGTCTGTACGTGGTGGCGATCCCCGGAACCTGGGAAACCGGCCATGACAAGAAGCCACAGCCCGGCATGCTGTCCGGCGTGACGAACGGGCTCGGACCGGAGACGAAGGTCGACTACGTCACCTACGCCGCCACCGCGTTCCCGTGGGAGGGCGACGTCTACGGCCGGTCCAAGCGCGAAGCCACCGACAAGGCACGCGGCCTCGTCGGCGCGATGGCGCAGCGGTGCGGTGCGACCAAGATCGGCCTGGTCGGCTACAGCCAGGGCGCCGACGCCGCAGGCGATCTCGCCGCGGAGATCGGCACCGGAGTCGGTGTCGTTCCGCCGAGCCGCATCGCCGGTGTCGGCCTGATCTCGGATCCGCGGCGCTCACCCAACGACATCCAGGTGGGCCCGCACGCGGGTGGCGCCGGTGGCGGTGGCCCGCGCGTCGGCGGCTTCGGCTGGATCCACGACCGGGTGCGCACCATCTGCGCCGTCGACGACCTGTACTGCGCGACCGCCTCGGACGATTTCGTCACCCGATTCGCCGGATTCCTCGCGCAGAGCTCCGACGCCAACCCCGCCAACATGTGGCGCTACCAGCTGGAAGCCGGCGCGATCATCAACGACCTGATGGCGCACGGCGGCATCCCGACCCTGCAGTCCCAGCTCACCGAATCCGCCAACCAGCAGCGGATCAAGGAGCTGGAGGAGTTCTACGGTTCGCACGCCCACACCAAGTACGGCAGCTACCAGGTCGGCGGCGGCCAGACCGCCATCACCTGGATGCACAACTGGTTCGCGCGCATGGCGTGATCAGCGGCTCCGCACTGCGGCCACCTGCCCGGCATCTGCCGAGCACGGTGGCCGCAGTCGTTTCCGGACCATGCGTGGCCCGCCGCGCGCTGCCGGCGAACTGACGCCCGGCCCGCGCCCGTCAGCTGCTGCCGAAGGAGCCGGTAGCGCCGGGCAGTACCCGATGGAGGATGCGCGGGCCGGGTCCGGCGGGGCCCGGCCCATCGGGGCGGTGATCGTCCAGATACAGGCGCCGCTCGCCGTCGCGGTGCTCCCCGGGGTGCGGCCCGGGACGGCTCACCTCATCGGCGCTCGCCGCGACCGGGGCAGCGGCCTCGACGACCTGGGTGGTGGCCGCGCTCGGCGCCTCGGCCGATGCGGTGGCCGCGACCGCCGCCACCGGTACCGCGGCGAGCGCGCCCGCCACCGCGACCCGGAGGCCGATCCGCCGAGCAGAAGACAGTTTCGTGGAGTGCAACGTCGATCCCTTTCTCCCGGAACATGTACCGCGTCCGCGGTGCACGAACTCCAGGAAAGTCGCCGTCGCTGGGACCGCGGTGGGACGGAGCTGGCAGTCGGCTGGGAATCGGGACGATCAGTCGGCCGGCTCCGACGGGCGGTAGGTGCTCTGCCCACCTCTGAGCGACAACCGCGCGAGTTGTCGCTCAGAGGTGGGCGGCTGACTCCCCTGCCTGATGAGCGACCGGACGCGTGGCTCGTTCACGCGCTTACATTGCGCGGCAACAGCTCCCAGACATGGCCGTTCTCGTTGATGGTCGCGGCCGTGCGCCGGCCGGTGCGGGAGAACAGCACCCGGGTGATCGAGCAGTAGTCGATCGGGAAGGTCAGCGGCCGGGCCAGGCCGAGAATGTCCTGGAGCAGGATATTGATCACCCCGCCGTGCGCGAACGCGACCACGGTGTCGGTGTGGTCGGCGCGCACCGCGATATCGGTGATGGTGTCGAGCACCCGCGACCTGAACGCCGGCTCGTCGATCACCGACGGCAGATGCCCCGCCTTGATCCGGTCGTATTCGGCGCGGAACTCCACCTTGGCGTCCTCGATCGGGATATAGGCGGGCAGGTCCCGGTCGTATTCGGCCAGCCCGTCCAGCACCTCGACCTCGAGCCCCAGCTTCGCCGCCGTCGGCCCCGCCGTCTCCCGCGCCCGCCGCTGCGGACTGCTCACCACCCGCGCGATCCGATGATGCCCCAGCGCCGCGGGCACCCGCTCCGCCTGCTCCACCCCCACCCCGGCCAGCCCCGGATCCGCCGCCCCCTCGACCTGCTCGATCCGAACGGGCTGGGCATGGCGAACGAGAATCAACTGCACACCAATACTGTGCCGTATCGGGGTCCGCGGCGCGCAGCGGGCACGCCCGTCGATGGCCGCCCGATCCGAGACCGCTCGTTGCCTCGGGTTCGGAGCATCTCGTGCCTCTCGCTACGCAGGCGGAGAAGGATATGAACCTGCGGCCTCCGCTCCCAAAGCGGATGCGCAACCACGCTGCGCTACCCCTCGATCCATCGAGCCCGTTAGGTTTCAGCACACCCGCAGCGATCCACCGAAAACGCGGGAACACCTCGAGTTTCGAACTTCCCCGACCGAATCCGCAAGCGCCGGAATAGGATCAGCAAATGCCATATCGGTGCAATAGCCAACCCCATTGCAGCGCAATGAATTGCACACGATAGGGTCACCGTGTGTCCGTTCACGGGGATCGGACAAAGCGGAGGGAATTCTAAGAATGAAGTTCGGAAAGATCACTGCTGCCGTTTTCATGGCTGTCACCGCGGTGGGGATTACCGCGGCTACCGCCAATGGTCAGCCCGCTGTGGCGAATGATCCGGCCGTGGTGACTTCGGGGGACGCGACTTCCGGTGTTGTGAGCGGAATCAACTACAACACCACCGTTTCTCCTGCTGACAAGACCATCACCTGGTCGGTCGACAGCGGCAAGTTCGAGCTGACCTCGGATGGTTCTGCCGTGGTGCTGAAGTCGGACTCCGGCGCGACCGTTGATCAGGTGGCGCTGCGTTCGGAGGTCGCCGGGTTGCCGATCACGGTGGACGAGGAGATCAGCGCGGACGGCCGCAGCGTGACGCTGGCCGCCACGATGACGCCCGAGGACAGCGCGAAGCTGAAGGACGTCGCGGAGCTGAAGGACATCAGCTCCTACGACCGGCTCATGGAGCAGGTCAACAAGAACCTGCCCGGCATCGCCATCGGCGCTCTGATCGGTTGCTTCGTCCCGTTCCTGTGGATCATCACCATCCCGGCGGGTGCGGTGATCGGCGGATACGTGATGGGTGGCCAGCCGTTCCTGGACGCGCTGATCGCCTTCGCCACCGGCCAGCCCTGATCTGAGCAGGTAGCACCATAAGGGGTGCGCAGGCGGAAATCGCCTGCGCACCCTTTGCGCTTCCAAGGAGGGCTACTCGGCGCTGTCGCGCCCGGCACGGATCTGCGCGGTTATCTCGTGCGCATCGACGCCAAGGCCGCGGTGGCCGGTCGTCGTCTCCCATGCATCGTCGTTTCGGCGAGCGCGGAATTCGCGCTCTAGCAATGCTCGCAAGTAGTCCTGCATCGACTGGCCGCGGGCGGCCGCACGCGCGGCGATCGCGTCGTAGACCGGCTCCGGAACGTCGTAGATCTGGATCGACATGGACATGGCGAACAGTGTGCGGGCGAGCACATCGTGCTGGCAACGATGTACAGATACGACAAAAGGCGTTGCACCGGAATAGCCCCGGTGCAACGCCTTTCGGGTTGATCAGCTCAGCGCTGGGCGACCATCGTCGGGGTGATGGGCGCCGGGAGGGCGGTCTCACCCTCCAGGAACTTGTCCACCGACGAGGCGGCGGCACGGCCTTCGGCGATGGCCCACACGATCAGCGACTGGCCGCGGCCCATGTCGCCGGCGACGTAGACGCCGGGGATGTTGGTGGCCCAGTTCTTGTCGCGCTGGACGTTGCCGCGCTGGTCGTAGCCGACGCCGAGGTCGGTGAGCAGGCCCGGCTTCTCGGGGCCGACGAAGCCCATGGCCAGCAGCACCAGGTCGGCTTCGAGGGTGAAGTCGGTGCCTTCGACCTTCTCGAAGCGGCCGTTGACCATCTTGACCTCATGCGCCTCGAGGCCGGTGACCTTGCCGTTCTTGCCGACGAAGCGTTCGGTGTTCACCGAGAACACCCGCTCGCCGCCCTCCTCGTGCGCCGAGGACACCCGGTACATGAGCGGGTAGGTCGGCCACGGGGTGGAGCTGGCGCGCTCCTCCGGCGGACGCGGCATGATCTCGAACTGGTGCACGCTTTCGGCGCCCTGACGGTGCGAGGTGCCGAGGCAGTCGGCGCCGGTGTCGCCACCGCCGATGATGACGACCTTCTTGCCGCGTGCGTGGATCGGCGGCAGGCCTTCGGCGTCGGTGACCGGATCGCCGTGCTGCACCCGGTTGGCCCAGGGCAGGAACTCCATCGCCTGGTGGATGCCGTCGAGCTCACGTCCGGGGATCGGCAGGTCGCGGGCCTGGGTGGCGCCGCCGGCCAGCACGATCGCGTCGAACTGCTCGCGCAGTTCATCGGCGGTGATGTCGACGCCGACGTTCACACCGGTCTTGAAGATGGTGCCCTCGGCTTCCATCTGCGCCAGGCGGCGGTCGATGAAGCGCTTCTCCATCTTGAATTCCGGGATGCCGTAGCGCAGCAGACCACCGATGCGGTCGGCCCGCTCGAACACGGTCACGGTGTGACCGGCGCGGGTCAGCTGCTGTGCGGCGGCCAGACCGGCCGGGCCGGAACCGACGACGGCGACCTTCTTGCCGGTGAGGCGGGTCGGGTACACCGGGGTGACCCAGCCCTCGTCGAAGGCGTTCTCGATGATCTCGACCTCGACCTGCTTGATGGTCACCGGGTCCTGGTTGATCCCGAGCACGCACGACGCCTCGCACGGCGCCGGGCACAGCCGCCCGGTGAACTCCGGGAAGTTGTTGGTCGCGTGCAGCCGGTCGATGCCGTCGCGCCAGCGGTCCTTGTAGACCAGGTCGTTCCATTCCGGGATCAGGTTGCCCAGCGGACAACCGTTGTGACAGAACGGAATACCGCAGTCCATGCACCGGCTGGCCTGACGCTGGAGGGTCTCGTGGGAGAAGTTCTCCTCGTAGACCTCTTTCCAGTCCATCAGGCGCAGCGGCACCGGACGCCGCTTGGGCAGCTCACGCGAGGTGTGCTTCAAAAATCCCTGCGCGTCACCCACGAGCAGCCTCCATAATTGCCTCGTCCACGTCCTTGCCGCTCTTCTCAGCCTCGGAGATAGCGAGCAGCACCTTCTTGTATTCGCGTGGCATAACCTTCACAAAGTGGTTCACCTGCTGCGACCAGTCACTCAGAATGCGTTCGGCCACAGCCGAACCGGTCTGGTCGCGGTGCTGCGTGATGATGTCGCGCAGCCAGGTGAAGTCGTCGCCGGACAGCGGCTCGATCGCATCGGCCTGGTCCGGGTTCACCTTCGCTTCGAAGGTGCCGTTCGGGTTGTAGACGAACGCCACACCACCCGACATGCCCGCGCCGAAGTTGCGGCCGGTCTCACCGAGGATGACGACCTTGCCACCGGTCATGTACTCACAACCGTGATCGCCGACGCCCTCGACCACCGCGGTGGCACCCGAGTTACGCACCGCGAACCGCTCACCGACGATGCCGTTGATGAACGCGAGGCCGCTGGTGGCGCCGAACAGGATCACGTTGCCGGCGATGATGTTCTCCTCGGCCACGAACTCCGGCGGCGCGGTGGGCGCCGGGCGGACCACGATGTGGCCGCCGGACAGACCCTTGCCGACGTAGTCGTTGGCATCGCCCTGCACCCGCAGGGTGATACCGGCCGGGACGAACGCGCCGAAGCTGTTGCCTGCCGACCCGGTGAAGGTGATGTCGATGGTGTCGTCGGGCAGGCCGGCGCCACCGTAGAGCTTGGTCACTTCGTGGCCGAGCATGGTGCCGACCGTCCGGTTCACGTTGGTGATCTTGGTTTCGAACTTGACCGGCTTGCCGCGCTCGAGCGCATCGGCCGACTGCGCGATCAGCTCGTTGTCCAGCGCCTTGTCCAGCCCGTGGTCCTGGGTCTTGGTGCAGCGGCGGTCCTGGTACATGAACGCGGTCTCGACGTCGTCGAGGATCGGCGACAGATCCAGCTTGGCGGCCTTCCAGTGCTGCTTGGCCTTGCTGGTGTCGAGCAGGTCGACCCGGCCGATGGCCTCGTCCAGCGTGCGGAAGCCGAGCTGGGCCAGCAGTTCGCGCACCTCTTCGGCGATGAACATGAAGAAGTTCTCGACGAACTCCGGCTTACCGGTGAAGCGCTGACGCAGGATCGGGTTCTGCGTGGCGACACCGACCGGGCAGGTGTCGAGGTGGCAGACCCGCATCATGATGCAGCCGGAGACCACCAGCGGAGCGGTGGCGAAGCCGTACTCCTCGGCGCCGAGCAGCGCGGCGATCATTACGTCGCGGCCGGTCTTCATCTGGCCGTCGACCTGCACCACGATGCGGTCGCGCAGACCGTTGAGCAGCAGCGTCTGCTGGGTCTCGGCCAGGCCGAGCTCCCAGGGACCGCCCGCGTGCTTGAGCGAGGTGAGCGGCGAGGCACCGGTGCCACCGTCGTGGCCGGAGATCAGCACCACGTCGGCGTGCGCCTTGGACACACCGGCGGCGACGGTGCCGACACCCGGCTCGGCGACCAGTTTCACGTGAATCCGCGCCTGCGGGTTCGCGTTCTTCAGGTCGTGGATCAGCTGCGCCAGATCCTCGATCGAGTAGATGTCGTGGTGCGGCGGCGGCGAGATCAGGCCGACACCCGGCGTGGAGTGGCGCACCTCGGCGACCCACGGGTACACCTTGTGCGCGGGCAGCTGGCCGCCCTCACCGGGCTTGGCGCCCTGGGCCATCTTGATCTGGATGTCGGTGCAGTTGGTCAGGTAGTGCGCGGTGACACCGAACCGGCCCGAGGCGACCTGCTTGATCGCGCTGCGGCGCCAGTCGCCGTTCTCCTCGACCTCGAACCGCGCCGGATGCTCGCCGCCCTCACCGGAGTTGGAGCGGCCACCGAGCCGGTTCATCGCGATGGCGAGGGTCTCATGCGATTCGGCGGAGATGGAGCCGTAGCTCATCGCGCCGGTGGAGAACCGCTTGACGATCTCGCTGGCGGGCTCGACCTCGTCGATCGAGATCGGCGCGCGCTCACCGGACTTGAACTTGAACAGGCCGCGCAGCGAGGCCAGCCGCTCGGACTGGTCGTCGACCAGCTTGGTGTACTCCTTGAAGATCGAGTACTGCCCGGTGCGGGTGGAGTGCTGCAACTTGAACACGGTGTCCGGGTTGAACAGGTGGTACTCACCCTCGCGCCGCCACTGGTATTCACCGCCGACCTCGAGCTCGCGGTGCGCGCGCTCGGTGCGGTTCTCCAGGAACGCGATCCGGTGCCGTGCGGCGACCTCGGCGGCGATGTCGTCGAGGCCGATACCGCCCAGGTGCGAGCGCAGACCGGTGAAGTACTCGTCGACCAGACCCTGATCCAGGCCGATGACCTGGAACAGCTGGGCGCCGTTGTAGGAGGCCAGGGTGGAGATGCCCATCTTGGACATCACCTTCAGCACACCCTTGCTCGCGGCCTTGTTGTAGTTGGCCACGGCCTTGCGGAAATCGGCGGCGTGATCGCCGGTGCTTCCTGGCATGTCCAGCGCGTTGCGCTCGAGCATGTCCTCGATGGACTCGAAGGCCATGTACGGGTTGATGGCGGCCGCGCCGAAGCCGACGAGCATCGCCATGTGATGCACCTCGCGGGCGTCACCGGCCTCGACGACCAGCCCGACCATGGTGCGGGTGCGCTCGCGGACCAGGTGGTGATGCACCGAGGAGGTGAGCAGCAGCGACGGGATCGGCGCCAGCTTCTCGTTGGACTCGCGGTCCGACAGCACGATGATGCGCGCGCCGCCGTCGATCGCGGCCGAGACCTGGGTGTTGATGGCGGCCAGCGCCTTGCGCAGACCCTCACCGCCCTCGGCGACCGGGTACAGGCCGCGCACGACCACCGAACGCAGCTCGGGGTGCGAGCCGTCGTCGTTGATGTGCACGAGCTTGGCCAGCTCGTCGTTGTCCAGGATCGGCTGCTCGATGGCGATCTGCTTACAGGAATCCGGACCCGGATGCAGCAGGTCGGCCTCGGGACCGATATTGCGCTTGAGGCTGGTGACGACCTCTTCCCGGATTGCGTCCAGCGGCGGGTTGGTCACCTGCGCGAACAGCTGGGAGAAGTAGTCGAACAGCAGCCGCGAACGGCTCGACAGCACCGCGATCGGGGTGTCGGTGCCCATCGAACCGAGCGCCTCACCGCCGGTCTTGGCCATCGGCGCGATCAGCAGGTTCAGTTCCTCGGTGGTGTAGCCGAAGATCTGCTGCCGGATCAGCACCCGGTCGTGCGGCATGTGCACGTGCGGGCGGTCGGGCAGATCGGCCAGCCGGCTCACACCCGCGTCCAGCCACTCCTGGTACGGGTGCTCGGAGGCGAGCTGATCCTTGAGCTCGTCGTCGCCGACGATGCGGCCCTGGGCGGTGTCGACCAGGAACATGCGGCCGGGCTGCAGGCGGACCTTCTTGATCACCTTGGCCGGGTCGATGTCGAGCACGCCGACCTCGGAGGCCATGACGACCAGGCCGTCGTCGGTGACCCAGATGCGGCTGGGGCGCAGACCGTTGCGGTCGAGCACCGCACCGATGACGGTGCCATCGGAGAAGCACACCGAAGCCGGGCCGTCCCACGGCTCCATCAGCATCGAGTGGTACTCGTAGAACGCGCGCCGCTTCGGGTCCATGGTCTCGTTGCGTTCCCAGGCCTCGGGAATCATCATCAGGACCGCGTGCGGCAGGCTGCGACCGCCCAGGTGCAGCAGCTCGAGCACCTCGTCGAAGCGGGCGGTGTCGCTGGCGCCGGGGGTGCAGACCGGGAAGATCTTCTCCAGCCGGTTCTTGCCCGCGGAATCGGTACCGAAGACGTCCGAGCGCAGCAGCGCCTCACGCGCGCGCATCCAGTTCTCGTTACCGCTGACGGTGTTGATCTCACCGTTGTGCGCGACCCGGCGGAACGGATGCGCCAGCGGCCAGGACGGGAAGGTGTTGGTGGAGAAGCGCGAGTGCACGATGCCGAGCGCCGACTCCACCCGGTCGTCCTGCAGATCGAGGTAGAACGCCCGCAGCTGCGGGGTGGTGAACATGCCCTTGTAGACGAAGGTCTGCCCGGACAGGCTCGGGAAGTACACCGACTCGCGGCCGACCGCGCCCTCACCGGCGCCGGACTTGCCGAGCTCGCGCTCGACCCGCTTACGGATGACGTAGGCACGACGCTCCAGGTCCATCCCGGACAGCTGCTCGCCGTCGGCGGGGGAACCGATGAAGATCTGCCGGAAGGTCGGCATGGCGTCGCGCGACAGCGCGCCGAGCGAGGACTCGTCGATCGGCACCTCACGCCAGCCGAGGACCGCGAGGCCCTCTTCCTTGACGATCTTGTCCACGCCGTACGCGGCGACGGCGGCTTCGCGGCGGGCCTGCGGCAGGAAGGCGATACCGGTGGCGTAGGAGCCCTCCGGCGGCAGCTCGAAGTCGACCACGGCACGGAAGAACCGGTCCGGCACCTGGATCAGGATGCCGGCGCCGTCACCACTGTTGGGCTCGGCGCCCGCGGCACCACGGTGCTCCAGGTTCAACAAGGCGGTGATGGCCTTGTCGACGATGTCACGGCTGCGGCGGCCGTGCATGTCCACGACGAAGGCGACGCCACACGCGTCGTGCTCGTTCGCCGGGTCGTAGAGACCGATGGGTCCAGGTGACCTGTGGCCAGGAAGTTGCGTCATGCCTCTGCCTTCAAGAAAGTCGGCCCTCGATTCGGGCGGCCGTCGAAGACGGCCTGTCGAACGCCTCCGTCAAGACTGCGCCGGTACCTTCGGGAAGCCAGCCGCGCTGATGGTTCCCTGTGTCCGATTCGCGGCGCTCGCCGCTGGGTGCAGTCACGTCTCTAGTTGTCCACCCGCTCCTGTTATGCAGTAGGGGTGCTCGGTGGTAACGGAACGCTTACGTGTTCCTTACCGCCGCGCGGGGTTGTGCCCGCTACGCTCGGCACCGGATCAGGGTGCCTGTGCGGGCGTTCGGGCACCGAACATTCTGTGTTCGGCGTAAGAGCAAACGATAAGTCAGGTCCCGAGCCCAACCAACTTAGGTTCGACTAATAACCAGGTCTAGCTGGGCTTCTTCATTCAGGTCCTCCACGTGTGCGCGTCGTCCAGTGTAAAGCAGCATCCGGGCACTGATCGATCCCGTTCCGTGCAGGTCGGAGGGGTTGTCAGGGGGCTTCCCGGTGGATGAGCGAACGCGTCGTTGCGCCCGAACACCCGCTTTCACCTGCATCGAAGCAGATTTCCCCTCGCCGGAGCGGGACAAACCATTCGTGGTGCGGCTAACCATTGCGCGGGCCGGTGAGATATTTCCGACAGCGTTGTGACGAGCACAGAACATGATCCGACCGTCCGGCCTGTTTTGCCCGATGTGCGCTTCAGCACACCCGCAGCAAACGGCGCCGGAGTGGTCTTCGACACATCCGATCGCGGCCGAGGCCGGCCCTGACCCGGTCCGGATCTCGTTGCGGCAGCGTGGTCTTCGGCACATAGGGCGCTACCTGCGGCATCGGATCCGATCACGCGTCGGCCCGCACCCTCGAAGGCGGGCGGCGACGACATCGACGCCGACTGTGAGGCTGACCACATCCCGGGCTCCACGCTCGGTGGATCGGCAGATCGCCTGTCACGCTGTGACAACGAATCCGTGACACTTTCGCATGCGCGGGCGCACCGCCGTGGCAGTCGAGAAGCGAGCTGCGCGCGAATATCGGAGCCGAGCGCGACAAGGACTCGGACGTAGAGGATGTGGGAATCCCATGACCGTCATCGGCACGCTCACCTGGCTCGGCGGGGACCGGTCCGGCGCCCGGCCTGATATCGAAGACCACCGGGAACGCGGTGCGTACGCGCTCATCGGCGCGGTGGTCGCGCTGTTCGCCGTGGTCGCGGGTGTGGTCACCGGTGCGGCGGGTGCGGCGTCGGGGTGGCCTGCCTTCGGTGTGATCGCGGCGGCGGCGATCGTCGCGGTGCTGGCGAGCGCTGTCGGTAAGGCGCTGGCCACCGTCGATCCGGAGACCGTGCTGCGGCGCGACGGTGCGACCGGCGACCGGCGTGGCTCCCTCGGCCGAGTGGTCGTCGCCGCGCTGACCGGGCTGCTGCTGGCGGAACTGGCCTCGACCCTGCTGTTCGGCGGTACCGTCGACCGGCTGCTCGACGAACGCGGTGCGGCCGCTGCGGCCTCGGTGCCTGCCGTGCGCGATGCCCGCGCGGATCTGGACCGGGCCCGCACCGACCGCACGAACCTGAACCAGACGATCGCGCAGGCCCAGGCCGATATCGACAAGGCGCTGGTCACCGCGCGCTGCGAATACAACCCGACCCCGGAGTGCCCGCAGACCCGCATCACCGGCGTCCCCGGGCGCGGACCGGAATCGCAGACCGCCGAGGACATGCTCGCCGACGCCCGTGCCCAGCACGCCGCCGCGGTGGACCGGATCGCGCCACTCGACCAGGCCGTCACCGATGCGCAGGTGCGCGTCGACGCCGCCGAAACCGCTGCCCTCGCCGACGCCGACCGTGGGCTCGGGGCGCGCTGGGTCGCCATGCACGACCACACCACCGCGCACGCCGGCGCGCTGCTGCTGCGCCTGCTGACGGCGGTCGCGTTCGTGCTGCTCGCGCTGCTGCCGCTGATCCTGCGCCGCTGGCGCGGGGAAACCGCGCAGGAGCGGCGGCTGGCCGCCGACCTCATCCGGGACCGGGCCGAGCGCAGCGCCGACGCCGCCATTGCGGTGAAGCGGGCCGAGGTGCGCACCGAGGCCGAACGGCTGCGCGCCGATCAGCAGCTCACCGCCGCCCGGCTGGCCGTCGAGGCCGATACCGCCATCGACCGGGAACGCCAGCGCACCCGCGTCATCGCCGCCATCGGCGGCCTGGAGATCGGCATCACCGAACCCTCGCGCCGGGCCGTCGGCGCGGGCGCGACCGCCGAACTACCGGCCGGAGCTCCGGCCGCCGACCGAAAGGACCCCACCGTGTCGCACGACGGGATCGCCCCGACGAATCTGCCCGCCCCGGTCGGCGCGAACGCCATCGCCCCGGCGCCGGGTGCCCTCGCACCCGCGGTGCGGGCGACCGTGCCCGCCAAGGCCGAACACTCCGGTGAGCGCGGTGGATTGGAGTTGCCGCTGATCGGTCAGGTGCCGTTCACCGATACCGCCGCCCGCTGGATCCGCCCGCTGGTGCCCTCCTTCGTCGCCAATGCCATCGACACCGCGACCCATCCGCTGCGCACCGCGCGCCAGGCGTTCGAGGAGGTCGAGGAGATCACCTTCACGCTGCGCCGCACCCGCAAGGTCACCGTCGACTCCGAGGATTCGGCCGCGCAGGCCGCCCCGCAGGTGGGCTATCAGGTGCCGCCCGGCTACCAGCTGACCCCGGGCACCCCCGAGTACTGGCACGCCCAGCGCATCGCCGCCGCGGCCGTCGACCCGCAGGTGCCGCACTACTACCCGACAACCGACCCCCGCTACTCGACCGATCCCCGCTACTCGGCGCTGCCGCAGGCCTCGGCGTCCGGGTACGGGCTGCCGCACGCTTCCCACGACGAACTGCCCGGCCGCCACACGCCGGAACTGCCCGGACCTTCGGGGCCGCGCGAACTTCCGCCGGGTCGGTGAGCGCCGCGCGACCGGGCGGGTGCAGCGGTGAACACGGACCAGCGAGCCGGTATGCGCTGTGCCGCCGGGCAGCGCCGTCCGATTGGTACGGACTCACGGGCCATCCTGGGTCGTCGCCCCACCACCCGCGCCACCCGAGTCGGCCGATGACCGGCCGGCGGCGCGGATCGGGGGCGGCGAAAGGGTCCGGTCGAACTCACAACGAGAACGGCTCGCGGCTGTCCGGTCTCACCACCGACGGCGCCGCCGGCCCCGAGGGGCGCGCACCCGCGCATACGCTGCCACCTGTGCCCGACAGTGAGCTCACGCCCGAAGCGTTCGGATCCAAGCCGTGGGGTTCTCGGCTGCTCGGACCCGCCGAGGAGAAGTCGGGGATTCGGCGGGTGCGGATCCAGCTGCTGCTGACGATTCCGTTGATCGGGGCGAATCTGATCGGGATCGCGGTGGCGATCGTGCTGATCGGGTTCGTGCTGCCGGGGCCGACGGTCTTCACGCTGCGGTTGCTGCCGCTCAATGCCATTGCCGCGCCGTTGTATGCGGTGCTCGCGGTGGTGGTGGGCCTGCTGTGGGGGACGGTGTCGGGGCTGCGGACATTGCGGTGGGCCACCGACCCCGAGCATGTGCCCACCGAAGCCGAACAGCGCGCGGCGGTGCGGGTGCCGCGGCGGTTGGTGCGCCAGCAGGCGTGGCTGTGGTTCGGCGGGGCGGTGGTGCTCAGCCTGCTCTACGGGCTCGCCGATCCGGCACTCATCCCGAAGATCGTGCTCGGCATCGGGTTCAGCGCGATCGTGGTGTGCGCCAACAGCTATCTGATCGCGGAGTTCGCGCTGCGTTCGGTGACGGCGCGGGTGCTCGACGCCGCGCCGGGACGGGTCATCCACAGCATCGGCGTCTTCGGGCGGACCATGCTGATGTGGCTGCTGGGTTCGGCGGTGCCGGTGGCGTTGTCGATGGTGGTCGCGCTGCTGTCGCTGACCGGGTTCGACGTCAGCACCGAACGCATGGCCGTCTGCGTGCTCACCCTCGGCGGGGCGACCCTGGTATTCGGGATGCTGCTGATGATGCAGGCCTCCGCGGCGACGGTGGCGCCCATCCGCGGGGTGCGCCGGGCGCTGCGGCAGGTGGAGGGCGGCGATCTGAATGTGGCGGTCACCGTTTACGACGGCACCGAACTGGGTGAGCTGCAAAGCGGTTTCAACCGGATGGTGCACGGGCTCCGCGAACGCGAACAGATCCGCGATCTGTTCGGCAGGCACGTCGGCCATGAGGTCGCGGTCGCGGCGATCGGCAGCAATCCGCAGCTGGGTGGGCAGGAATGCGAGGCCGCGGCGCTGTTCATCGACATCATCGGCTCCACGACGTTGACCGCCACCCGCCCGGCCACCGAGATCGTCGCGATTCTCAACGAGTTCTTCGCCATCGTGGTCGACGAGGTGGAGCGGCAGGGCGGGCTGGTCAACAAATTCGAAGGCGATGCGGCGCTGGCGATCTTCGGTGCGCCCGCCCCGCTACCCGATGCGGCGGGGGCGGCGCTGGCCTGCGCCCGTGCCATCCGCGCCCGCCTTGACGAGCACACCTCCGATTTCTCCGCCGCCATCGGCGTGGCCGCCGGACGGGTGGTCGCCGGCAATGTGGGCGCCCACCAGCGTTACGAGTTCACCGTCATCGGGGACGCGGTGAACGAGGCAGCGCGGCTGTGCGAACTGGCCAAACAGGATTCGGGACTGCTGTTGAGTTCCGCGAGCACCGTCGCCGCCGCCGACGCCGAGGAAGCGGCGCAATGGAAGCTGGGCGAGCAGGTGACCCTGCGCGGGCGCACCCAACGCACCGAACTCGCCCGGCCCCGGATGAATTGAGCGCGCCGCGCGTGAAGGGACGGCGCTAGCCATCATCGGGCCGAAGTGACGACGCCGGTTCAGACCGCCATCGTCCCCGACCCACGACAGATGCGCCGCCGGCCCAGGCGGTCGGCCTCGCGACCGGACAGCCTGCGCAGCCGTTTCGGACATGATCGGGCCACCACGCAGCCGGCCGGTTCGCAGTACGGAGGGCCGAGAGCCGGCCGCTCATTCCACCGGACACGGTCGCGCGTCTCGAATGCCGGCTCGCGCTCGGCCCCTGGGCTCGCCACCCAGACGACCGAGCGCCGCTCGACCTCGTCGGCTCCGCGCTGCCCGTCAGCCCCGCGCTGCCCCTGAGCTCCGCGCGCCCCGCGAGCGGAACGCCAGCACTGCCGCCACCAGCAGCACGCCCGCGATGCCGACCGAGGCCAGATGGATACCGGTGACGAAGGATTCGTGCGCCGACGTCAGCAGCGCCGTGCCCGCCGCCTCCGGTAGCTGCGCAGCCAGATCGGCAACGCCGCCCAGCGATTCAGCAGCCGCGCCGGATGCCTCCGACGGCAACGCCGACAGGTCCAGCCCGTTGCGGAACACCGCCATCACCATGCTGCCGAGCAGCGCCACACCGAGCGCGATGCCGGTTTCATAGGCGGTCTCGGAGATGGCCGCTGCCGCACCGGCGCGCTCGACCGGAGCCGAGCTGACCACCAGATCCGACGACACCGTCAGTGCGATGCCGACGCCGGTACCGATCAGCCCGAAGCCGAGCACGAACGGCACGATCCCTGTCGCGGCGTCGGCGGTCAGCCAGCAGAACAGCCCCGCACCGAGCGCTGCCACCGCCAGCGAGCCACCGAGCACCGCGGTCGGCCGCCAGCGCTGCACCAGCACCGCGGCCAGCAGCGAGCCGACGACGCTGGCCGCGAGCCCCGGCAGCAACAGCAAACCCGCCTGCATCGGCGAGCGGCCGAGCACCAGTTGCAGATACTGCGAACCGAAGAACAGCACGCCGGCCAGCGCGAAGACCGCGAGCAGGTTGGTCAGCACCGCCGTGCGGAACTGCGGCACCTCGAACAGTCGCAGGTCGAGCATGGGCTGGTCGAGGGTGCGCTGCCTGCGCACGAACAGCACGCCGGCGCCCACGCCGATCACACCCGCGACCATCGGCACCGGGCTCACACCGTGCGCCGCGAACTCCTTGACCGCGTACACGAACGGCACCAGCGCCAGCATCGACAGCACCGCGCTCGGGATGTCGAATCGGCCCGGGTTCGGGTCCTTCGACTCCGGGATGAGCAGCGGGCCGAGCGCGACCAGCGCCAGCATCACCGGCAGATTCGCCAGGAACACCGAACCCCACCAGTAGTGCTCGAGCAGCCAGCCACCCAGCAGCGGACCCGCGGCGGCGCCACCACCGGCCATGGCACCCCAGACCGCGATGGCGAAGGTGCGCTGACGCGGGTCGAGGAACATCGAGCGGATCAGCCCGAGGGTGGCCGGCATCAGGGTCGCGCCGGTGACGCCCTGCAAGACGCGGGCGGCGATCAGCATTTCGGGGCTGACCGACCAGGCCGCCAGTAGCGAGGCGAGCCCGAAGCCCGCCGCGCCGATCAGCAGCAGCCTGCGCCGGCCGATCCGGTCGCCGAGGTTGCCCATCATCACCAGCAGGCCTGCCAGCACGAACGAGTAGACGTCGATGATCCACAGCAGCTGGGTGGTGCTCGGGGCCAGGTCGGCGCTGATGGCGGGGACCGCGATATCGAGCACGGTCGCGTCCACCGCGAGCAGCAGCAGGGCGAGGGCCAGCACGGCCAGGCCGATCCAGTCCCGCGTGGTGGCGCGGGGCGGGGTTTCGCGCAGGTCGGGGCCGGTGCCCGTGGTGATGTCCATGATCCTTCTCGACTTTCGTCGTTCGTCGTAAACCGTCCAGACGGTACAGTACCAAACATTACCGTCCAGCCGGTACAGTTGATCCCGTGACAACCACCACCCGCGATCGCATCCTGGACGCCCTCGAGACCCTGCTGCTGGACAAGGGCATGTCCCAGGTGACCCTCGAGAACGTCGCCGCCGCCGCGGGCGTGTCCAAGGGCGGGCTGCTCTATCACTTCAAGAGCAAGGACGCGCTGCTCGCCGGCCTCGTCCGGCGGCTGACCGATCGCGCCCGCACCCAGCTCGCCGATTCGGTCGCCGCGGGCGGCTCGGTGGCCGAGTGGTACTTGCAGATCCCGAACACCGAATCCACCGACGAAGCCCTCGAACTGGAGCTGTACCGATCGCTGCTGGCCACCATGCGCACGGTCGACGCCACTGCGGGCCCGGAGACCGACGTCGTCCAGCAAGCGCTGGCCGAGATGATGAACTCGTGGTCCGATGGCCTGGACGCCGAAATCGACGACCCGGTGCGCGCGGATCTGGTGCGGCTGGTCGGCGACGGAATCTATCTGCGCGCCTTGCTCGGGCTGCCGCCGATCGACCCGGAGCGGTACCGGCGCGTGGTGGAGCATCTGCTGAGCTGAACAGACCGCCCGCACCGCCCCACCGGTGCCCGGTCGGCACCTTCCACGCCGGACCGACAGCGCCCGGCTGTCCGCCGCAGCGCGGGGACATCACCGTCGGACCCATTGCTGTCCGACCGGTTACACTCGGCCGCGTGCCACCAGCCGAAACGGCCGGTGCCGTCGGGGCGGGGAACGATCCGGTGCCGGGGTCTCTCGGAACGACGGTGCCGATCCGTCCGATGACCTTCCGCGAACTGCTCGATACGCCGTTCGCGCTCATCCAGTCGGCCATCCGCCCGCTGGCCGGGTTCGGCGCGGTCCTGATCGTCGCGGCCGAACTCGTCGTCGCCGGTGTCACGGCCGGAGTCGCGCGCCTGTCCGATAACGATGACGCCGCGGTCGCGCTGGCCGTGGTGCTCAGCACGCTGGTCTGCCTCTGGCTGGTCCGGGTCGTCCTGCGCGGCATCACCACCGCGATCGGTACCGCCGCGATCGCCGGCGCGCCGATCGATTGGCGTACCGCGCTACGGCGTTTCGCGGCGCGGCTCGGCCCGCAGTTGCTGTTCGGATCGCTGTTCACGCTGGTCGGCGTCGCCGTCGTCGGGCTCGGCACGGTGCTGATCATCGGGCTGCCGTTCGCACTGCTGTGGCTGGGCTGGTTGCGGGCCAACCGTTTCGTGGCGGTGCCGGTGATATTCGCCGAAGGAGCACACCATCGAGTCGCGGTGGCACGCTCGAAACTGCTGGTCAGCGGGGCGCAATGGCCGACGGTGTGGCTGTGGATGTGTGTTCGCGCACTGCTGTTGCTGACGGCCCTGCCGCTGCTCGGTATCCCGTGGTTCCTCTCCGATTTCTCCGGCACGCACCGCTGGGCGGTCATCGTCCTGACGACCTCGGCCGTGCTGTTGATCGTCGCGTTCGGTGAAATCGTCGAATCCGCGACCAGGGTGGTGGTCTATGTGGACCGGCGCTGCCGCCGCGAAGGCCTCGACATCCGGCTGCCCGCGCCGATCGCCGAGGCGGTGCGATGGCCGAGCTGAACACCCCCGACAACGGCTCCGCGCCGCAACCACCTCGGCTCGGCTCGGCTGCCGATCACCGCGCCGCCGCCGAATCCGCGCTCGAGCGCCGCGATTACGACTCCGCCCTGCGGGAACGCTTCCGCGCAACCCTGCGTGGGCTGGAACAGCGCGGCCTGCTCGATATCCGCCGGTCCCGTACCGCCGCCGAGACCGCTGACGAGGTCACCACCGCGGCCGTTCCGGTGCAGCATGCCGACGAATTCCGTCCGGCCGCGCACAGTTTCGACGAGGTCGTCTACGGCGGCAGGCACGCGACCGAGGACGAATACCGCAGGCTCGAGTTCGTCGACCAGTTCTCCGCGGCCGCGCCACCACCGGCCGCCGAACCGCGCGAAGTCGACGCCGTCGAACGCAAGCCACGCACCCGGCCGAACCTGCCTCCGCTGCCGGATCTGCTGCGCGACCCGAAGTTCTGGGCCACCCTCGCGGGCGTCGCCGTGCTGATCCTGCTGCTATGGGCGGTGCTGCAATCGTGCGGCGCCCCCGACGCTCCCCCGCCGCCCGATATCCCGCCGGATCTGCCGGAACCCGACTATCCCGACGACATCGACCCCGATTTCGGCACCGGATCGGATTCCATCTTCGAACGCCTGCCCGCCCCCATCGCGTTCGGCGGCTTGCAGTTCCTGATCGCGGGCGCGCTGCTGGTGTGGTGGCGGGCGCGGCGACGCGGCGCGCTGGTCGGCGAACCACGCCCGGTCGAGGTCACCGCCAATGAACTGCTCGCCGGGCAGGCGGCGCTGTACCGGCGGTCGAAGGACTACGAATACGTGGCGGCGAAACTGCGGGCGGCCACCCTGCGCCGGGTGCGCGCGCCGCTCGGCGTCACCGCCGATTCCGCGCCGGATCAGGTGGCCGCCGCACTCACCGCGCGCACCGGTGCGGACCCGAACTGGGTGTACGCGGCGCTCTACGGGCCGGTACCCGATGAACACACCTTGGAAATGGTTGCCGCGCAACTCGAATGGATCGAAGCGGAGGTCTCGTGACCAGCATTGACACCAGCAAGGCTCCGAGCGCCGAGGAGGCGGCTGCCGCGTTCGCCGCGCTGCGCGCCGAGATCGGCAAGGCGGTGGTCGGCAACGACAATGCCGTCATGTATCTGGTGCTCGCGCTGCTGTGCCGCGGGCACGTGCTGCTGGAAGGCGTTCCCGGCGTGGCGAAGACGCTGCTGGTGCGGGCGCTGGCGACCGCGCTGGACTTGGAGCATTCCCGGGTGCAGTTCACCCCGGATCTCATGCCGGGTGACGTCACCGGATCGCAGATCTACGACCCGCACACCACCGAATTCACCTTCCGCTCCGGCCCGGTGTTCACCAACCTGCTGCTGGCCGACGAGATCAACCGCACGCCGCCGAAAACCCAGTCCGCGCTGCTGGAATCGATGGAGGAGCGCCAGGTCTCCGTCGACGGCACCCCGCGCCCGCTGCCGGACCCGTTCGTGGTGGTCGCCACCCAGAACCCGATCGAACAGGAAGGCACCTATCCGCTGCCCGAGGCGCAGCTGGACCGCTTCCTGTTCAAGGTCGATATCCAGCTGCCCGAACGCGATGACGAATTCCGCATCCTGCAACGGCATGCCGGCGGTTTCGATCCGCGCGATCTGGCCGCTGCCGGTCTGCGTCCGGTGGCCGGTCCAGCGCATATCGCCGCGGGGCGGGCCGCGATCGGCAATGTCACGATCAGTCCCGAGGTGCTGGCCTACATCGTCGACATCTGCCGGGCCACCCGCGCGGCACCGGCCGTGCAGCACGGCGCCTCCACCCGTGGCGCGACCGCGCTGATGGCAGCGGCCCGGGCGTTCGCCTGGTTGAACGGGCGCGGCTTCGTCACCCCGGACGATGTGAAAACCGTTGCGGTGGCCGTGCTGCGGCATCGGTTGCAGCTGCGCCCGGAGGCCGAACTCGATGGCGTGAGCACCGAAGGGGTCCTGCGGTCGCTGCTGCTCGCGGTCCCGGTTCCGGTGTAGGCCGTGGTCGTCACCGGTCGGTTGTTCGCCGTCGCCGTGGCGGCGGCGCTGCTGGTCACCTTCGTGCTGCCGTCCTGGCTCGGCGTCGCGGTGGTGAGCGCGCTGCTGCTGGTCGCGGTATTGGTGGATCTCGCCGCGGCCGGTAGTGCCGCCGCGCTGACGTTGACCAGGGATCCGCTGACGGTCGTGCGGCTCGGGCGCAGCACCGATGTGGAGCTCGTGGTGACCAATACCGGCCCGCGCACCGTCCGCGGTGTGCTGTGGGACGACTGGCCGGCCAGCGCGCACGCCACCGGCCGCACCCACCGCATCGCCCTCGAGCCGGGCACTCGCTCGCGCTACCGCACCACCCTCACCCCGATCCAGCGCGGTGATCGGGTGGCCGGGCCGATCACCGTGCGCGTCGTGGGTCCGCTCGGCCTGGCCGGACGGCAGACCCGCCACAGCGTGCCCGCCCGGGTTCGTGCGCTACCGCCGTTCCGCAGCGAGAAACTGCTGCGCTCGAAAGTGAAACGGCTGCAACATCTCGAGGGCCGCACGGTGGCGAACATGCGCGGACAGGGCACCGAATTCGATTCCTTCCGCGAATACGTCGCGGGCGACGACGTGCGCACCATCGACTGGCGCGCCACCGCCCGCGCCGCCGACGTCCTGGTGCGCACCTGGCGTCCGGAACGCAACCGCCACATGCTCATGCTGCTCGACACCGGACGCGTCAGCGCGGGCCGGGTGGGCGTCGGCGGCACCGACGGCACCCGGCTGGACGCGAGCATCGAGGCCGCGCTGCTACTGGGCGGGCTGGCCGCCGCGGCCGGGGATTCGGTGGATCTGCTCGCCTTCGACCGTCAGGTGCGCGCGGAGGTGCGCGGCATCGGCGGCCGACGGCTGCAATCGAAGCTGATGCACGCCCTGGCCGGGGTGACGCCCGCGCTGGTCGACACCGATACCGCCGCCATGGTGCGCGCCGCCATCGACCGCACCCGCCGGCGCAGCCTCATCGTCTGGTTCACCACCCTCGACGGCGCCGCGGTGCAGGAGAACCTGATGCCGGTACTTCCGGTGCTCGCCCACCGTCATCGGGTGCTGATCGTCTCGGTCACCGACCCCGAGGTCGCAGCGGCCGCCACCCGCCGCGACAGTCCCGCCGAGCTCTACGGCGCCGCTGCGGCCGAATCGCTGCTGGCCGAGCGCGCGCTCGTGCAGGAGTCGCTGCGCCGCACCGGAATCGACGTGGTGGCGGCCTCACCCGAGCGATTGCCCGAAGCGCTCGCGGACGAGTACCTGGAGCTCAAGCAGTCGGGCGGGATGTAGGCGAGGAACTCTCCCTGTCCCGCAGGAGGTAGACCTCGGGTGCGACCTACCCCGAGGACAGGCAGCACCCCGGGCTCGGCGGCCGAGCGCGCGCTGTTCGGTTCAGCTGAACCTTCGCGAGGCCCGCGAGCGAGCGATCCGCGGTCTGTGCACGACCTGGCAAACACCACGCCGCCGTCTGGACGTGCGACGACCTCACAGTCAGCCGGAATCCCATGCCCGGCACCTGCGGACCTGGCAGCTATCGGGCGATGGCAGGTCGCCCCGCCCACCCGATCACCGGCGGTGCCACGGCAGGCGTCGTCAACGCGCGACGCTGCCGTTCGGCCATGATGCTGCCGAGGATCTGCGGCGGCGGATAGTCGCCGGGGCGGGTGATGCCGAGGCGGGCGCAGACGGCGTCGGTGAGGGCGTTGCCGAGGTGGACCTGGGCCTCCGGGGTGAGAGTGCGCAACCGGGTCAGGTACTTGCGGACCGCCAGCGCCAGGTCGTCGGGCAGCGGGGTGGGATCGAGCCGGGTGGCCCAGTCCGCGAGCCAGGGCGGCGGCACGGCGAGCGCCGGGATCGGGAGGGTCTGCTGCCCGTGCACGACGACGGTGCCCGCCAGCACATCACCGACCCGGCGGGCGTTGGGTGAGCACAGCGAGCTGATCATGGCGATGGCGCCGAACCCGCCGAGCATCCAGAAGTCGACGATCGCGCCGGCCAGGCCGCGGGTCAGTGCATGCCGGAAATCGATGGGCCCGCCGTCGGCGCGCACCACGCGCAGTCCGAAGATCAGCTTGCCGAGGGTGCGTCCACGGCTGAGGGTTTCGCAGGTGACCGGGTAGCCGACCAGCACCGTGACCGTGGTGACCAGCACCGCCGTGGTCAGCCAGGCGGAGTCGAGTCCGCTGGGCAGCAGGATCGACACGATGCCCATCATCAGCGTCCAGCCGAGGATCAGCTGCATGATCACGTCGACGAAGAACGCCCCCGCCCTGGTGGGGATGCGCGCGATGGGCAGCTCCAGGGCCACTGCTTCGCCGGTGGTGAACTCAGCCATGTCGCCTAGCATTCTTCCCAGAGCGGGAGTGGGAGGCAACCGAATGGACGTCGACGCATACAGCTACGCGCATCGCGGGGCCTGGAACCGGCTGGACTTCCTGGCCCGCAAGGGCCGCCTCACCGGAGCCGAGGCCGACGAGCTGGTCGCCCTGTATCGGCGCACCTCCCAGCAGCTGGCCCGGTTGCAGACCCACAGCCCGGATCCGGAGCTGGTGGCGGGCCTGAGCGCGGTGCTGGCGCGGGCGCGGGCGAAGGTGCTCGGCACCAGGGCCGACACCTGGTCGGAGGTCGGGCGCTTCTTCACCCACCGGTTCCCGGCCGCGGTGTATCGCGCGTGGCCGTGGTGGGTGTCGGTGGCGGCGGTGTTCCTGCTGGTGTCCGCAGGTCTCGCGGGCTGGGTGGCCGAATCCGATTCGGCGCGTTCGGTTCTCGGCATTCCAGACGACACCCGCGCGGTCACGGCACCCGGTGGCGCGTTCGAGACCTATTACTCCGAGCATCCGAACGAGGCATTCGCGGCGCAGGTGTGGACCAATAACGCCTGGGTGTCGGCGATCGCGCTGTTCACCGGCGTGCTGATCCTGCCCGCGCTGTATCTGCTGTTCATGAACGCGCTCAACCTCGGCGTCACGGCCGGGTTGATGGCCGAAGCGGGGCGGCTGGAATCGTTTTTCGGGTTCATCCTGCCGCACGGCACGCTCGAGCTGACGGCGGTCTTCGTCGCGGGTGGTGCGGGACTAAAACTCGGCTGGACGCTGGTCGATCCGGGGCGGTTCAGCCGGTTGGAGGCGGTGGCGCGGCAGGGCAGGACCACCGCGACGATCGCGCTGGGGCTGATGGGTGTGCTGCTGGTGGCTGGTCTGCTGGAGGGTTTCGTGACGCCGAGCGGTCTGCCCGCGCCGGTGCGGATCGCGATCGGGTTCGCGGCCGAGGCCCTGTTTCTGCTGTATGTGTTCGGGGCGGGCCGGCGGGCGGCGCTGGAACGAGACCATTCTGAAACCGACCAGACGGTAGCTGTTGCGGTGGATCGGTTGCGGTAGCCATCGCCGAGCACACCGTGAGCGATCACGGCTGCGGCA
This sequence comes from Nocardia cyriacigeorgica, assembly GCF_005863245.1. GTDB lineage: Bacteria > Actinomycetota > Actinomycetes > Mycobacteriales > Mycobacteriaceae > Nocardia > Nocardia cyriacigeorgica_C. Next base: position 479,369 of record NZ_VBUT01000004.1, read on the forward strand.
ACCGTTGGCAACGCCGGGATTCGGATCGGTGAAGAACTCCCCCATTTGAGTTCCGCTGGCCGCAGCGAGTCGTGCTCAGCTGCGGCCAGCGTTGCCGTTGACTCTACACAATCGTTATGCCTGCGCAACCCTCTGCGCAGCTGTCAAGCGTATAAAGCAGACCCTCCGCAAACCCATGTGAAGACCTCGTTTTTCATGCCTCCAGCTAACTCGCAGCGCCCGATGTGAACCGCGATTTGGTCCTTTCATCTGCAATTGCATTTCGTTTTTCGAGGTCACAGACCTGACTCGGCCGGACACCCTCAGGCGATTAGCCACGCCTACTTGTCCGCTACCGGTCGGTACTCACAACATGCCCCGCTACCTGGGGATTCAGTGTGGATAATGGGGATAGCTGAACGAACTGTGGCGAGAAAGCGACCACAGGTTTGTTTATCACGGAACAAACACGATCAGCATCGTGCAGTGGGTGGCCTACATGTACCAATACACAGTTAACCGGCTGGTTATCCGGTCACCGCAATGCGATCAGCGACCCCATCGATCGGCACAGATCAGCACCATCGGAGTTACTGAAATCCACGGTGTGATCTTCGCCTCATCGGAGGTTTAAACGGGTGAATCGGACAGATCCGGCGGCCTTCAGCCCACCCGGACCACACCGGTGACGGTGCCCTGGAAGAGCTTGCCGCTCTTGGTGATCAACGCCGACATCTGCAACGGATCACCGACGATCGTCGGCGGCAGCACACTGTTGGCCAGTACGCCACCGGTTTCCGGGTCGATCACCGTCAGCGCATAACCATCCAGCGGCGTCGTCGTCGGCAGGCCGATCCGCGACACGGTGTAGACCAGGCCGTCGGCGGTCGACAGGTGCGGCACCGCCGCGCTGCGCACCGCGCTGTCCCACACTGTGCGGCAACCGTTGTCGTCCACATCGACTCGGGTGAGCCCGCCGGTGAACGGCGCCGTCGGCGGCACCGCGGGACCCGCGTCCTCGGGCACGGCCGGATAGGGATAGCCATAGGTGCTCGCCACGAACACCGACCGGCCGATGCCGATCGGCGAATTCTCGCTGCCCGCACCGGCTTCGGTCAGCACCGGCTGCGTGCAGACCAACTCGCCACTGCCGGAGCGGAAGACCAGCAGCCGGACCCGGCCGTCGGCATTGTCGACGATGGTGAGGTAGTCGGCGCCGGTCCGCGGGCCGAAATAGGTGGGCGTGGAACCGGTCCCCCAACTCAACTGTCCCGGCTTGCGCGCCGAACCACGCTCATAGGGCGCGCGCCACAACACTTCCGGACCGGAACCGCTCGCCCGCAATTCGTAGAGGGCGTGCGTGGTGGCCACCGCGACCCGCCCGCTCGGCGCGGCGGAGATGCTGTTGGCCACCTGCTCACCGCCGGGCAGCGCCATCGCCGCCACCGAGCCGGAGGGCCGCACGAAGCCGGCCACCCCGCCGCCGGTGGCGAACCAGACATTGCCGGACCAATCCGGCACCAGCCCGGTGACGTTGTCGCCCGCCGGAATCGAGCCCGCCAGCGCCACCGTGGAATCGACCGAGAGTTGCCATCGTCCGGATTCGCTGCGGCGGTGCCCGATCCGCAGCAGGTCCCGGTTGCCGTCCACCACCACCAGACGGTCGGCGTTGTCGAGGTAGGCGTATACGCCGCCGAGGAGACTGCCCTTGGTCAGCGGCAGCGAGGCCAGCGGCAGGCCGACCGGTGACTGCGGGTCGATCAGGAACACCGTCGGCTCGCGCCCGGCGACCGTGGTGCACAACGCCACCACCAGACCGTCGTTGCCCTGCAACAAGGTCGGGCAGGCGGCGGCCAGCGGATAGATCGTCACCGGATGCAGGCCGGTCCCTGGTCCGGCCAGCGGTGTCGCATCCGAGGAGCCCGCGTCACCGTGCATGGTCGCGGTGCCCAGCGGTCCCAGATGCGGATTGGGTGGTGCGAGCGGCCCCCATGCCGGTGCGGCGCTCGCGCTGCCCGCACTCATCAGGACACAGGTGGCGAGCAGGGCCAGTGGTGCGCGCATGGCGACGCCTGTCGTTCGACTTGGCCGTCCTATTGGAGACGCTGACCTCAATGCGCCACGCCTATCGGCCGGAACCTACCGCGCGGGAACAGTATTGCCGCAACGTCGATCACCGCCCGGTCGATCGCGCATGGCCCCGATACCATGGCCGCATGAGTGGGCTCCGTGACCGCGTCCTGTCGACCGTCGCCGGCCAGCTCGGCAATCCGCACGGCCTGCTCGGCAAGGTCGTCGCGCCGGTATTGAACCGCGGCAACGGTCGCGCCATCACGGCAGCCGTCGACGCGGCCATCGAAGAACAGTCCGGCGCACCGGTCGTCGCCGATATCGGTTTCGGCGGCGGCACCGGCTTGCGGAAACTGCTGGATCGGGTGGGCGCCGATGGCGTCGTGCACGGCATCGAGATCTCCACCGACATGCTCGACCGGGCCGAATCCGGTTTCGCCGACGACATCGCGGCCGGCCGACTGCGCCTGGCCGAGGGCTCGCTCACCGCGCTGCCGCTCGAGACCGACAGCCTCGACGCCGCGATCACCTGCAACACCATCTATTTCGTCGACGACCTGCCCGCCGCCTGCACCGAAATGGCGCGAGTAGTCCGCCCCGGCGGCAGGCTCGTGATCGGCATCGGCGATCCGGACGCGATGCGAAAGCTGCCGTTCACCGGCTACGGATTCACGCTGCGCCCGGTCGCCGAGGTGATCGACACACTGGTCGCGGCCGGCTGCACGGTCGAGCACCGGCGGATCCCCAACCCGCCGATCCCGTTCCATCTGCTGATCGCCCGGCCCGCCGCGTCCTGACCGCACCGACGCCCTCACATGAGGGCGCCGCCGTCGACCCGGATCTCGGTGCCCGTCATGTAACGGCCGTCGTCGGAGGCGACCATCGCGACGACGCCCGCGATGTCCTCCGGGCTGCCGAGCGCGCCGCCGTTGAGCCAGCCGGTCAGCCGCGCGAACAGGCTGGGATCGAAACCCTCCGGCTGCTCCAGGATCGATTTGGTGGTGATCCCGCTGGTGATACCCGCGGGCACGATGTTCACTGCGCGCAGGCCCTGCTTGGCGTATTCGAGCGCGATGGCGTGAGTGAAGCTGGCGACACCGCCCTTGGACGCCGCGTAGGCCGCCAGATACGGCGAACCCTGGAACGCCGCGGTCGACGACAGGTTGACCACCACGCCACGACCGGATTCGAGCAGCGCGGGCAGGGCGGCCTGCGTCATCAGGAAGGTGCCGGTGAGGTTCACCCGGATCACCGTGTCCCAGGCGTCGAGCGGCATCTCGTGGGTGCGGGCGGGGCGCAGGATGCCGGCGGAGTTCACCAGCACATCGAGCCCGCCGAGGAACTCGAGGGCCGTCGCGGTGCCGGTGCGCACCGAGTCCTGATCGGCGATATCGAGCCGGACCGTCCGCAGTCGGTCGGCGGCGTCGCCTGCCTTGTCTGCGGTCGCGGCCAGGCCGGGCTCGTCGATGTCGACGGCCACCAACTGGGCCCCCTCGTCGAGCAGTCGCAATGCGATGCCCTGTCCGATACCTGATCCGGCACCTGTTACCACCACCCGGCGGCCGTCAAATCTGCGCATGCCATGAATTAGAACAGGTTCTTATCGCGAGTCAACCCTGTTCAGCGAATTCCGCGGCGAGAAACTGAAACGCGTTCCATGACCACGACAGGGCCACCCGCGCCCCAGGTTCACCCCATCGACCGAGGCCGGACGCAGGCCACGATGAACTCCCCGACGGCGTGCCGCGTATCACACCTCAGCTCGGAGCAAGAGTTCGAGCGCAGCCCACCAGCTGCCAGGTGGGTGTCGCGGGAAGCCGGTGGTGGTGCCCGGCTTCGCATTCAGCGGGGGCCACACAATGCGGGAGAAAGTTATGGCACGAACACTGCACTCCGGTCTGGGCGCATTGCGTTCGATGATCAGCGGGCCGGTCCACGGCCCCGGCGACGCGGGCTACGACACCGCGCGCTCACTCTGGAACGGCGATATCGACAAGCACCCGGCGATGATCGCGGGCTGCCTGTCCGCCGACGATGTCTCCGCGGCCGTGTCCTTCGGGCGCGAACACGGACTCGAGATAGCCGTGCGCGGTGGCGGCCACGCCTTCAGCGGCTCCTCGTCCGTCGACGACGGGCTGATGATCAACCTCAGCGCGATGAATCAGGTCGTGGTCGACCCCGAGGTACAGCTCGCCAGGGTCGGCGGCGGCGCGACCATGGCGGACATGGATGCCGCCACCCAGGCTCACGGGCTGGCCGTGCCCGGCGGGACCATCAGCCATACCGGCGTCGGGGGCCTGACTCTCGGCGGCGGAATGGGCTGGCTCACCCATACCTTCGGCCTGACCATCGACAATCTGGCCGCGGCGCAAGTCGTGCTGGCCGACGGCAGCATCGTGCGAGCATCCCAACAGGAGAACGCCGATCTGTTCTGGGGCCTGCGCGGCGGTGGCGGCAATTTCGGTGTGGTCACCGAGTTCGAGTTCCGGCTGCACCGGCTCGGACCGGAGATCCATTTCGGGCTGTTCTTCTGGGATCGCGCCGCGGGCGCCGACATGCTGCGGATGTGCCGCGAGTTCCTCCCGACCCTGCCCGAGCGCGCCGGCGCGCTGATGGCACTCGGCCTGTCCGCGCCGCCGGAGCCGTTCGTGCCCGAGCAGTACCACCTGATGCCGGGCTATGCGCTGCTGGTGGCCGGCTTCGGCACCGCCGACGAGCATGCGCGGATGGTCGCGCCGATCCGGGACGCGCTGCCGCCGCTGTTCGAATTCATCACGCCCATGCCCTACACGGCATTGCAGAGCCTGCTCGACAACGCCGCGCCCTGGGGAATTCTCGGATATGAGAAGGCCCTCGACATCGACGACATCTCCGACGAGGCGATCACGGTCATCACCGACAGCATCGGAAAGAAGACCTCGCCGCTGTCGTTCATGCCGTGCTTCTGCCTCGACGGCGCGTTCTCCGCGGTCGGCGTCGACGACACGGCCTTCGGCGGGGCGCGCGCACCGCATTACGTCGTGAACATCGCGGCCGTCGCCACCGAACCCGAAGTGCTCGCCACCGACAAACAATGGGCCAGGCAGACCTGGGAGACGCTGGAACCGCTGTCGTCGAACCCGGCCGGCTATATCAACTTCATGGCCGAACCCAGCGAGGAGCTGATCCGTAGGTCCTACGGTGCGAAGTACGCGAGACTGGCCGCGCTCAAGGCGAAGTACGACCCGGGCAACGTGCTGCACCGCAACGCCAACATCAAGCCGGCCTGACCCGGAAACGAGAAAAGCCGCAGATCAGACGAATCTGATCTGCGGCTTTTCCGCATCTGTGGGCGAAGGGGGACTTGAACCCCCACGTCCCGAAGGACACTGGCACCTGAAGCCAGCGCGTCTGCCATTCCGCCACTCGCCCGAGCGACTCGGAGACAGTATCACGGAGCCCGCCCGGATACGAAATCGCGGTCCACCCTCCGCGACGACCCGCGGGAACCCGCGGCGAGTTCCATCAGTTACAGGTGTAGACGATCGCGGATATCATGCAAAGAACGTGCTCGTTGAACGACACGCCACGTCCGCGTGTCGTCGTTGCGAATGAGGAGACATCTCACCGAAGGGAGGGCCGAGATGGGCATCGTTTCGAGATTCGAGCGTCGCCTGCAAGGCGCCGTCGGTGATGTGTTCGCCAGGGTCTTCGGTGGGAGCGTCGTGCCGCAGGAGGTGGAGGCGGCGTTGCAGCGCGAGGCGGCCGATCACGTCCAGGAACTCGACGGTGGGCATCTGCTCGCACCCAACAGTTATGTGATCACGATCAACCCGTCGGATCATCAGCAGCTCGACGCCGATCACGACCTCACGACGCGCGCGTTCGCCAAGCATCTGCAGGACTTCATCCGCGAACAAGGGTGGCAGACCTACGGCGAAGTACACGTGGCGTTCGAGGCATCCCCTACGCTGCACACCGGACAGTTCAGGGCGAGCGGCCGGGTCGATCCCGACGTCGGCCGTGCGGCTCCCGCAGCTCGCAGCCCGGAACCCCCGCCACAACGACCCGCACACCCGCAACCAGGAGCTGGCCCCATGACGCAGAACTCTGGCTACGACCCGAGCCGTGAGCCCGCGGAGTCCGATCCACGCAACCGCGGGTACGCACCCCCGCCCGCGGGACGCGGGCCGCAGAACGGCGCGTACCCCGAGGACTACGGTTCGGGCGCGCCCTACGGCGCGGGCGCCGACTACCGCGCGCCGGAGTCGCAGGGCTACAGCGACTACCAGGGTGGCGACTACCAGAACGGCTACGACTACCAGCAGGGCGGTCAGCAGGCCTACGGCCAGCAGGGCGGCTACGGCGAACCGGGTTACGGCCAGGCCGAGCCGGGCTACGGTCAGCCCGGCTACGACCAGGGGTACCAGCAGCCCGGCTACGACCAGGGCTACGGCCAGCAAGGCGGCGGCTACTCCGAGCCGGGCTACGGTCAGCCCGGTTACGCCGATCAGGGCTACGCCCCGGCCGCGGGCGGTCAGCAAAGCGCGGGACAACCCGGCTACGGCGAGCAGGCCTACGCCGACCCGGCCTACGGCGCCCAGCAGGGTTACGGCCCGCAGGGGGCCCAGCAGGGCTACGGCCAGCCCGGCTACGCCGATCAGGGCTACGCGGACCAGGGCTACGGCGATCAGGGCGGCTACGGCGAGGACCAGAACTACGGTCAGGCGTACTCCCAGCAGCCCGGTTACGGCGCGCAGGGTGGCTACGCGGGCGGTGGGTACGCCGCGGGCGCCGCGGCGGGTTCGGGGTATTCGGCAACCCTCCAGCTCGACGACGGCAGCGGCCGCACCTATCAGCTGCGTGAGGGAAGCAACATCATCGGCCGCGGCCAGGACGCGCACTTCCGCCTGCCGGACACCGGTGTCTCGCGCAGGCACATCGAGGTCCGCTGGGACGGGCAGACCGCCATGCTGTCGGATCTCGGCTCGACCAACGGCACCCTGGTGAACGGTTCCCCGGTGCAAGACTGGCAGCTGGCCGACGGTGATGTGATCCGCGCCGGACATTCCGAGATCCTGATCCGCATCGTCTGATCCCGTAAGCTCGCGATGCAGGTCACGACATGACTGTCCGGAATTGGGCGGTCGTGGCGTGTCCGTATCGGCTGACGGCCCTATGATGTGCCCACACACGCGAGGCACCGCATACGGAGCCGGCAAGACCAGCACAGCGGTGGGGGTGGGTCGAACCACACCTACGGCACCGACACACGGTCGAACAGGAGGTGGAGCGCCGTGCAGGGACTGATCCTGCAGCTGACCCGTGCGGGCTTCCTGCTGCTGTTGTGGCTGTTCGTGTGGGCGGTGCTGCGAACCTTGCGCAGCGACATCTACGCGGCCTCCGGCATCCGGGTCCAGCCGAGGGCCGCGCGCGGTCCCGCGGTACTGCCGTCCCTGCGCCGAGGCCAGAAGGGCGCCAAATATCTTGTGGTGACTCAAGGTTCACTAGCCGGCACCCGCATCACCCTCGGCACCCAACCGGTGCTGATCGGCCGTGCGGACGATTCCACGCTGGTACTCACCGATGACTACGCTTCCACCAGACATGCGCGGCTGTCACAGCGTGGTGACGACTGGTACGTCGAGGATCTCGGCTCGACGAACGGTACGTATCTCGACCGCGCGAAGGTCACCACCGCTGTCCGTGTTCCGCTCGGCGCTCCCGTCCGGGTCGGCAAAACTGTGATCGAGCTCCGATCGTGACACTTGTTCTCCGCTACGCAGCGCGCAGCGACCGCGGTCTGGTCCGGGCCAACAACGAAGATTCCGTGTACGCGGGTGCCCGCCTGCTCGCCCTCGCCGACGGCATGGGCGGACACGCGGCGGGCGAAGTGGCCTCGCAGCTGATGATCGCGGCGCTCGCCCACCTCGACGACGACGAACCGGGCGACGATCTGCTCGGCAAGCTCGACCGCGCCACCCGTGAGGGCAACGCGGCCATCGCCGACCAGGTCGAGGAGGAACCCGAGCTCGACGGCATGGGCACCACGCTCACCGCCATGCTGTTCGCCGGGAAGAAACTCGGCCTGGTGCACATCGGCGATTCGCGCGCCTACATGCTGCGCGACGGCGAGCTCACCCAGATCACCAGGGACGACACCTTCGTCCAATCACTGGTCGACGAGGGCCGGATCACCCCGGAGCAGGCACACACTCATCCGCAGCGTTCGCTGATCATGCGGGCGCTCACCGGTAACGAGATCGAGCCGACGCTGGTGATGCGGGAGGCGCGCGCAGGCGACCGGTACCTGCTGTGCTCGGACGGGCTCTCGGATGTGGTCAGCGATGAGACCATCGCCAACACCATGCGCGAGGGCAGCACCGACGAATGCGCCGACCGGTTGATCGAACTCGCGCTGCGCAGCGGCGGGCCCGACAACGTCACGGTGGTCGTCGCCGACGTCATCGATCTGGATTACGGGCAGAGCCATCCCATCGTGGCGGGCGCGGCGTCCGGCCAGGACGAGGACACTCCGCCGCCTAACACCGCCGCGGGCCGGGCCGCCGCCATGCGCCCGCCGCGTGCGGCGCCGCGCCGGGCCGCCACCGCGCCGGAACCGCCGCCCGCGGCGAAATCGCATAAGCTGCGCTGGATTCTGCTCGCGGTCGCGCTGGTGGCAGCGGTGGGCGTCGGCCTGCTGGTCGGGTACAAGATGATCCGGTCCAACTACTACGTCGGCGCCGACAACGATCGCGTCGTCGTCATGCGCGGGCTGCCCGGCTCGATCCTCGGCTATTCGATCCATGAGGTCGACCTGGTCGGCTGTGTCGCCGCCGACGGCAAGCTGACGCTGGTCGGCGCCGATGCGGACATGCCCGCCGATTGCCAGGAGCTGAAGGTCGAAGACCTCAAGCAGACCGGACGCGATCAGGTGGACAAGGGCCTGCCGCCCGGTTCGCTGGACAAGGCCAAGGACCAGATGGCCGTGCTGGCCGACCGGGAACTGCTGCCGCCGTGCGACACCAAGAGCTCGGTGCCGCAGCCCGGTGTCGTCGCGCCGCCGGTTGTTCCGCCGACCGCGCCCGCTCCGACCACCACCACCGCGCCGCCCCCGGCTCCGGCACCCAATGGTGAAGGCGCGCCGCCGGCCTCGGCCACCCCGACGCCCGCGCCGCCGACCACCACGGCTCCGCCGACCCAGCCCCAGACCGCGGGGGAGAACTGCCGGGTGACGGACTGATGTCCGCACCGGCACCACCGTCCGCCGGGGCCTATCCGAGTCCCCCGGGCGGCTTCGCTCCCGCGCCTGCGCCGAGCACCAGACGCAACAACGAGCTGTTGTTGCTCGGCTTCGCGGCAGTGGTCACCACCGCGTCGCTGTTCCTGGTCGAGGCCAGCCAGGAGCAGTCGATCACCTGGGATATCGCCAAGTACGGTCTGGCCTACCTCGCTCTGTTCGCGATCGCGCATCTGGCGATCCGTCGCTTCGCCCCCTTCGCCGACCCGCTGCTGCTGCCCATCGTCGCGCTGCTCAACGGTCTCGGCCTGGTGCTGATCCACCGACTCGACCTGGCCGATCAGCAGACCGCGGCCTACAACGACTGGCCGATCCCCTCCCCCGACGCCACCCAGCAGATCCTGTGGACGGCGCTGGGCACGATCGTGTTCATCACCTTGCTGATCGTGCTGCGCGACTACCGCACGCTGGCCCGCTACAGCTACACCCTCGGCCTGATCGGGCTGGTCGCGCTGGCGATCCCGGCCCTGCTGCCGAGCCGATTCTCCGAAACCAACGGCGCCAAGATCTGGATCCGGCTGCCGGGTTTCAGCATGCAGCCCGGCGAGTTCGCCAAGATCCTGCTGATCATCTTCTTCGCCTCGGTGCTGGTGGCCAAGCGCGATCTGTTCACCGCCGCGGGCAAGCATTTCCTCGGCATGGAGTTCCCCAGGGCCCGCGATCTCGGCCCGATCCTCGCGGTGTGGATCGTGTGCATCGGGGTGCTGGTGTTCGAGAAGGATCTCGGCACCTCGCTGCTGATCTTCGGCACCGTGCTGGTGATGCTCTACATCGCCACCGAGCGGGTGGGCTGGCTGATCATCGGCGGCGGGCTGCTCGCACTCGGATTCGTCTTCGCCTATCAGCTGTTCGGGCACGTGCGGGTGCGGGTGGAAACCTGGCTGCATCCTTTCGACGACTACAACAACACCGGCTACCAGATCTCGCAGTCGCTGTTCGGGCTCGCTACCGGCGGACTGGCGGGCACCGGCCTCGGCAGCGGCCGGCCCTCACAGGTGCCCTTCGCCAAGACCGACTTCATCGTCACCACCATCGGTGAGGAACTGGGCCTGATCGGCCTGACCGCGGTGCTGATCCTGTTCCTGGTGTTCATCACCCGCGGTATGCGCACCGCGCTCGCGGTGCGCGACAGCTTCGGCAAGCTGCTGGCCGCCGGGCTGTCGTTCACCATCGCGGTGCAGCTGTTCGTGGTGGTCGGCGGCGTCACCAAGCTGATCCCGCTGACGGGTCTGACCACACCGTTCGTGTCCTACGGTGGTTCGTCGCTGCTGGCCAACTACGCGCTGCTGGCCCTGCTGATCAAGATCTCCGACGCGGCCCGCGCGCCCGCGCCGGTCCGCAAGAAGGAAGTCGCACCGCCGCCGATCGCCGAGGCGCCGACCGAGATGATGCGGCGGGATCAGAACCGTCAGGAAGGGGGGCCGAGGTAGTGAACACTCCCCTACGCCGGGTCGCCGTCGCGGTGATGGTCATGGTCGTCGCGCTGCTGGCCAACATCACCTACGTCCAGGTCATCAAGGCCGACGATCTGCGCGCCGATCCACGCAACTCCCGGGTGCTGCTCGACGAGTACTCGCGCCAACGCGGCCAGATCTCGGCCGGCGGCACCGTGCTCGCCAGCTCGGTCGCCACCGACGACCGCTACAAATACCTGCGCACCTACCCGACCGCGCCGTCGGCCTTCGCACCCGTGACCGGCTTCTACTCGATGCAGTACGGCAGCACGGGGCTCGAGCGCGCGGAGGATCCGGTGCTCAACGGCTCGGACAACCAGCTGTTCGGCAGCCGCCTTGTCGATCTGTTCTCCGGACGCGACCCGCGCGGCGGCAATGTGGTCACCACCATCGACCCGGTCATGCAGCAGGTCGCCTACGACGAGCTGACCAGCAAGGGCTACACCGGATCGGTGGTCGCGATCGAGCCGAGCACCGGCAAGATCCTGACGATGGTGTCCACGCCGAGCTACGACCCGAACCTGCTGTCGGGCCACGACGGCGCCCAGGGCACCAAGGCCTGGGAGCAGCTCAGCTCGGATCCGAACCAGCCGATGCTCAATCGCGCCGTCTCCCAGACCTATCCGCCCGGGTCCACCTTCAAGGTGATCGTCACCGCGGCGGCGCTGTCCAACGGGGTCGCCACCCCGGAAAGCCAGTTCACCGCGGCGCCGAACATCACCCTGCCGGGCACCAGCACCACGCTGGAGAACTACAACGGCACCACCTGCGGTCCGGGCCCGACTGCCTCGCTGTACGACGCGTTCCGGATGTCGTGCAACACCGCGTTCGTCGAGCTCGGTGTCGATGTGGGCGCCTCGAATCTGAAAGACGAAGCCGCCGCCTTCGGCATCGGCCCGCATCGCGGGGTGCCGATCCCGGTCGCCGAGAGCACCGTCGGGCCGATCCCCGACGACGCCGCGCTCGGCCAGACCAGCATCGGCCAGCGTGACGTCGCGCTGACCCCGCTCAACAACGCGGTCATCGCGGCGACCATCGCCAACGGCGGCGTGCGGATGGAGCCGTACCTGGTCGACCAGCTGCAGGGCCCCGATCTGAGCGTGCTGTCGGAAACCACACCGGTGTCGGTCGGGCAGGCGGTGAGCGCCCAGGTAGCGTCGACCGTGACCAACCTGATGGTCGCCTCCGAACAGAACACCAAGGGCGGTGGCGGGCGGCCGTACCAGATCGCGTCCAAGACCGGAACGGCCGAACACGGCTCGGACCCGCGTAATACCCCACCGCATGCCTGGTATATCGCCTTCGCGCCCGCGCAGAACCCGAAGATCGCGATCGCGGTCATCGTGGAGAACGGCGGTGACCGCGGGGAGGCGGCAACCGGTGGGTCGGTCGCCGCGCCGGTAGCCCGCGCGGTACTGGACGCGGGCCTGCAAGGGCGCTGAACGAGATGGATGTGCGAGTGAATCTGCGGGGAAACCGATGCTGAACAACGGTGCGATGATCGCGGACCGGTACCGGCTGCAGCGGCTGATCGCCACCGGCGGTATGGGCCAGGTCTGGGAAGCCCTCGACACCCGTCTCGACCGGCGGGTGGCGGTCAAGGTGCTCAAGTCGGAGTTCTCGGCCGATCCCACCTTCCGGCACCGGTTCCGCACCGAGGCCAAGACCACCGCGCAGCTCAACCACTCCGGCATCGCAGGCATCTACGACTACGGCGAGACCGTCGACCCGCAGGGCGGGGAGGTGGCCTACCTGGTCATGGAGCTGGTGCAGGGCGAACCGCTGAACACCGTGCTGAACCGGCTGGGCAGGCTGTCGGTGGCCCAGGGCCTGGACATGCTCGAACAGACCGGCCGAGCCTTGCAGGTGGCGCACGCCGCCGGTGTGGTGCACCGCGATGTGAAGCCCGGCAATATTTTGGTTACCCCCGCCGGGCAGGTGAAGATCACCGACTTCGGCATCGCCAAGGCAGTGGACGCCTCACCGGTGACCAAGACCGGCATGGTGATGGGCACCGCGCAGTACATCGCACCGGAGCAGGCCGTCGGCGAGGACGCCACCGCCTCCAGCGACGTGTACTCCCTCGGCATCGTCGGCTACGAAGCACTGGCCGGTCAGCGGCCGTTCAGCGGCGACGGCGCGATCACCGTCGCGATGAAGCATGTGCGTGAGACACCGCCGCCGATGCCGTCGGATCTGCCGCCCAACGTGCGCGAACTGATCGACATCACCATCGGCAAGGACCCCGCCCAGCGCTATGCCGACGGCGGCGAGTTCGCCGACGCCGTCGCCGCGGTACGTGCCGGTCGCAGGCCACCGCCGCCGCGCGGGATGGGCACCGGACCCGCGCCCACCGGCGCCACCCGGGTGCTGCCGCCCGGCCCGACGGTGGTGCTGCCCTCGGCCCAGCCCGCCTACGACAACGGCGCGACCGTGCGTTATCCGACCGCGGCGGCGACCGGCGCGGCGACTCCGACCACGGTCGGCGCCGCTCCCACCTCCGGGCACGCGCCGATGCCGCCCGAGAATCACAAAGGCGGCCTGACCTCCACCCAGAAGTGGATGGCCGGGCTCGGTGTCGGCGCCGTGGTGCTCGGCGGCCTGGTGATCTGGCTGCTGTTCGGTGGCGACACCAACCCCGATCCGAACCGGCCGATCGAGTCGAGCACGGTCGCCCCGCATACCCCCAAGCCGCTGCCACCGCCGGTCACCACGACCGTGCGGCCGGTGCCGCCCCCGGTGACCACCACCGAGGAGCCCACCACCACGCAGCCGCCGACCACCACCACCGAACCGCCGACGTCGACGACCACCGAAACGACCACGACGGAATCGACGACGACCGAGCCGACCACGACCGTTCAGCGCACCTCGACACAGCCGACCACCACCGGTAGGCGCGTGCCGACCGTCGACATACCATTGCCCGAGATTCCCGGTGCCCGACGTCCAGTCGTCACCGACAGCAGCACGCCGGCGACTTCCCAGCAAGGACTGCCATGACGACCCCGAAGAATCTCTCCTCCCGGTACGAGCTGGGCGAGATCATCGGGTTCGGCGGGATGTCGGAGGTGCACAAGGCGCGCGACCTGCGACTGAGCCGGGATGTGGCGATCAAGGTGCTGCGCGCCGATCTGGCCCGCGACCCCACCTTCTATCTGCGCTTCAAACGGGAGGCGCAGAACGCGGCCGCGTTGAATCATCCGGCCATCGTTGCGGTGTACGACACCGGCGAGGCCGAGGTCGACGGCGGCCCGCTGCCCTACATCGTGATGGAGTACGTGGACGGCGAGACGCTGCGCGATATCGTGCGCGGCAAGGGCCCGCTGCCGCCGCGCCGGGCGATGGAGATCATCGCCGATGTCTGCGCCGCACTGGATTTCAGCCATAAGGCCGGGATCGTGCACCGCGATATGAAGCCGGCCAACATCATGATCAACCGGTCCGGCGCGGTGAAGGTGATGGACTTCGGCATCGCCCGCGCCATCGCCGACGCCGCCAATCCGATGACGCAGACCGCCGCCGTCATCGGTACCGCGCAATACCTCTCGCCGGAGCAGGCGCGCGGCGAATCCGTCGACGCCCGCTCGGACGTGTACTCGGTGGGCTGCGTGCTCTTCGAGATCCTCACCGGCGAACCGCCTTTCACCGGCGACTCGCCGGTCGCGGTGGCCTACCAGCATGTGCGCGAGGATCCCCGGCTGCCCTCGCTGGTGCACGACGGGGTGCCACGCGAACTGGATTCGGTGGTGCTCAAGGCGATGAGCAAAAACCCCGCCAACCGGTACCAGACCGCCGCCGAGATGCGCGCCGACCTGATCCGGGTGCTCGGCGGGCAGAAGCCGAGCGCGCCGATGGTGATGACCGACGAGGACCGCACCACCATCCTCGGCTCGGAGGAACCGGCGCCGCGTTCGTACCACACCGTCGACAACCACGACCGTGCCTACCGCGACGATGACGACACCGGTGAACAGGAGCCGGTGGACCCGCCCAGTCAGCGGCGCACCGCCTATCTGACGCTGGGCGCGGTGGCCGCGGTGATCGTCGCGATCGCTCTGTTCTGGGTGCTGATCGGGCCGGGCAGCAAGCCCGACCAGGTCGCGGTCCCGGATCTGTCGAACAGTTCGGTGCAGCAGGCCGAACAGAAACTCGAGGACCTCGGTTTCCACGTCGCCATCCAGGAAAAGCCCGACGCCAGGGTCGCTCCCGGCAATGTGATCGCCACCCAGCCCCTCGGCGGATCCCGCGTCGACGAGGGCAGCACCATCACCCTGCACGTATCCACCGGGCCTGCGCAGATCCAGGTGCCCCGGCTGACCGGGTTGACCAGGCAAGAGGCCGAACAGAAGCTCAACGCCATCGGTTTGCGGCTGGATCCCCAGGTCGACAAAGAAGCCTCTAGCACCGCCGAGCTGGACAAGGTGATCGGCCAGAACCCGGCCGAGGGCGCGAGCGTCGAGGTCGACCGGGCCGTCAAGGTGACCATCGGCAGCGGGCCCGAGCAGGTCCGGGTGCCCAATGTGGTGGGCCAGGACATCGAGGTCGCCGAACCGAACCTGGTGGAGGGCGCGCAGTTCAAGGTCGTCGTCCAGGAGGTGGTCTCGTCCCGGCCGAAGGGTGAGGTCATCGCGACCAGCCCGGCCGGTGGTTCCACCGCGGAGAAGGGCTCGACCGTCACGGTGCAGGTTTCGCTCGGCGCCGAGTTCACCATGCCGAGCCTGGTGGGGCTGAACGCCTCGCAGGCCATCGACCGGCTGCGGCAGGCCGGCTGGGCGGGCTCCACCACCCAGATCGTGCAGAACACGCAGGTCACGCTGGATTCGGCGAACGTCGGCAAGGTGCTCAACCAGCAGCCGGCGGCCGGTTCCTCGGTCGGGCGCAACAGCACCATCGTCATCTACACCGGGGTGCTTCCGCTCGGCCCGCCGTGATCCACCGAGCCGCCGGACCGGCTGCAGGATTCGAGTGAACGGGATCTCGATTCACCGAACCGGTCGGTCCGTGCGGTGCGACAATTGATGGGCTCCATCCCGATCAGCTCAGCTGAATCTATGAGGAGGTAGCCCAGATGACCACTGCCAGGGACATCATGAAGCCCGGCGCTCAGTGGATTTCCCGAGATCAAACGGTCGCCCAGGCGGCCCGCGTGATGGCCGAACTCGGTGTCGGCTCGCTCGTCATCGCCGACGAGAACGAACGGATGTGCGGCATCATCACCGACCGCGACATCGTGGTGAAATGCATCGCCCAGGGGCTGTCGCCGTCGGGCACTCGCGCCGCCGAGCTCTGCGAAGCGACGCCCCGCTGGGTCTCGGCCGACGCCGACGTCGACGAGGTGCTCGACGAAATGGAGACCCACCAGGTCAAACGCATGCCGGTGATCGAGAACAAGCGCCTGGTCGGCATGATCAGCGAGGCCGATCTCGCCAGGCATCTCGATGACAACCAGCTCGGCGAGTTCGTCACCGCCGTCTACGGCAGGCCGTGACGCACTGAGCTGATCAGGACAGGTCGAGGTGGCGGTTCATCGACATCGCCGCCTCGGCCAGTTCCGGCAGTTCGACCACCTCGACGCCGTGCTGCCGCAGCCGTTCCACACCGACACAGTTGGTGACAAAAGTGGCCGGTTCCCGCCAGGCGATGACGACTCTGGGAATTCCGGCCCGGAGGATCCGCTCGGTGCACGGCAGCCGCGTCGCCGTGGCGCGCTCCGAACACGGTTCGAGGGTGCTGTAGATCGTCGCACCCGCCAACCGGGGATCATCCGCGGCCAATTTGTCCAGCGCGGATTCTTCCGCGTGCACCTTCGGATCGGTCTCGCGCGAATAGCCGGAGCTGATCTCGATGCCGTCGGCGACGATCACCGCGCCCACCGAGAAGGCGGTCTCGCTACGCGGCGCGAGGCGGGCGAGGTTGATCGCGCGCAGCATCCAGCTGTGGTCTATCGCCGCGGCACCCACTGTGGCCTCCTCGTTCACGCTTCGGGCAGATCGCCGGTCTCGAGCCGATCACCGGACTTGGGTAAATAGCGCAGCACCGCGACATCGCCGGCGCGCCCGACCTCGGCCAGCCGCATCCGCCGCCGCGCGCCACCGGGAAAATCGGCCGGTTCGAGTACCCGCGGGGCGGCGGCGTCGCCGACGATCAGCGGCGCGATCGCCAGCACCAGTTCATCGGCGAGGTCGGCCGCGAGAAACTCGGTGAGGATGCGGGTGCCACCTTCGACCATCAACCGGCCGATACCGCGGCTGCCCAGATCGTCGAGCAACCGGCCCAGCTCGATCCGCTCACCGAGTGCGACGACCTCGGCGGACTCACCCAGCCGATTGCCGAGCCGAGCTGCCCCGGCGACGGTGGTGTAGACCAGTTTGTCACCGCCGTGCTGCCAGAACCGCAGCTCGGGATCGAGGTCACCGATCCCGCTCACCGTGACCTTGAGCGGGTACTCGGGCTTCCCGGACGCGACCCGCTCGGCCCGGCGCGCCTGATCGTTCACCAGCAGTCGCGGATTGTCACTGCGCAAGGTCTGCGCGCCGACCAGGATGGCGTCCGATTCGGCCCGCAGCTGATCGACCCGGTCGAAGTCCTCGGCGCTCGACAGCAGCAGCCGCTGCGGGCTCGCGTCGTCGATATAGCCGTCGACGCTCGCGGCGACCGAGAGCAGCACGTACGGCCGGCTCATGAGATCGCCAGCGCCGCGACCTCCGCCTCCAGCATCTCCACCAGGCCCTCGGCGGGCCGCTCGCCGCACACCTCGAGCCAGTTGGCCAGCATCCGGTGCCCGCCCTGGGTGAGCACCGACTCCGGATGGAACTGCACACCGTGGATGGGCAAATCGTGATGCCGCATGGCCATCACGATCCCGCTTTCGGTGCGGCCGAGCACCTCGATCTCGTCGGGCAGGGTGTCTTCGAGGACGGTGAGCGAGTGATACCGGGTGGCGGTGAACGGATCGGGCAACCCGGCCAGCACGCCCGCGCCGATGTGGAAGACCTCGCTGGTCTTGCCGTGCAGCAGCTCCGGCGCCCGGGTGACGGTGGCGCCGAAAGCCGCGCCGATGGATTGGTGGCCGAGACATACACCGAGCAGCGGCGTGCGCTGCCGGGCCGCGGCGTGGACCAACTCGATACTCGCGCCCGCGCGATCGGGGGTGCCAGGCCCAGGACTGATCAGAATGCCGTCGAATTCGGCGGCCACCGCGTCCAGATCGGCCAGGCGCTGGTCGTCGTTGCGCCAGACTTCGGCCTCCGCGCCCAGCTGGCCCAGGTACTGGACCAGGTTGTAGACGAAGCTGTCGTAATTGTCGACGACCAGAACACGCATGGTTCGAGATTACGTGGCCCACCCACAGGCCGTCGCATCCATTACCAGTTGGGATAGCCTAGAGAGAACCGGAGGGACGCCGGTATTGCCCTGTTCGCCGAATTCGAGGACGTCATGCCCAAGTCCAAGGTCCGTAAGAAGACCGACTACTCCAGCTCCCCCGCCAGCCGGACCCCGGTGAAGGTGAAGGCCGTCGGTCCGTCGCCGGTCTGGTACGTCGCCATCATGCTCGGATTCATGCTCGCGGGCCTGGTGTGGCTGCTTGTGTACTACCTCGCGGGCGATCAGATCAGCTGGATGCGCGACCTCGACGCCTGGAACTTCCTCATCGGCTTCGGCCTGATGGTGATCGGCCTGATCATGACCATGAGGTGGCGCTAGCGCCCGGTTGCCGGCCGCCGTATTACAGTCGTGTCATTCATGCACACCTGTGGATGAACCTGTGGACAACTCGAGGAAATCGTGAATCCTGAGTCGCGTCTTTCGTGGACCACACCGATGTCCGCGCTGGTCGCGGCGACCGTGGGTGGCGTCGTCCTGGCGGTGGTCGCCGTGCTGAACAACGATCCGCCCGGTCGCTTGCTCATCGGTCTGGCCGCCGTGCTGCTGCTCGGCTTGGCCGGTCTCGGATTCCGGCAGCGCCCCCGGCTCTCGGTGATTCCCGGCGCGGATCCGCGCCTGGTGGTGCGCTCGCTGACCGGCCCCACCGAATATCGTCCCGACCAGATCCTGCGGGCCCGCATCGTCTACTACCGCCGCCTCGGCCGCCGGATGCCGATGCTGGAAATTGAGCTCATCCACAACGACGCCGAGCGACTGCTCATCTTCGGGCGCTGGGACCTGGGCACCCACCCCGAAGACGTCTACGACGTCCTCGTCGAGCAACTGCGGCTCAGCGGGGACATCACCCGGCCCTGAGCGTTGTTGCCGCGTTCACGGTCGCCACGGCATCGAACCGGTCCCGTGCACCGTCGTGGTTTCGCGTGAAACATTCCGCCCGGCATAGGTGGCGCACCACCTCACGGCAGCAGCGATGCCGCGCTCACCCCGATAACGGCCAGCGAGATCACCGTGACCGCCCCCACCGCGGACCAGCCGATGATCTGCGCGCTGCGCGTCGAACCGGCCTTCAACCAGGTGGGCAGGAACAGAATGCCGAGCGTGGCCAGCGTCCCCGCGGCGAGCCCGCCCAGATGGCCGAACAGTGAGATGCCCGGCAGCGAGAAGCTGATGAAGACGTTGATGCCGATCAGGATGAACATGCTGTTGGCGTTCTGCCGCAGCCGGATCAAGATCAACGTAATGGCGCCGAACAGGCCGTAGACCGCGCCGGAGGCGCCCGCCGTGAGGTTGTCCTGGGCGAACACCATGACGGCGGCCGAACCGCCGAGCAGCGAGACCAGATACACCGCGAGGTAGCGCGACCGGCCGAGCACCAGCTCGATATCGCGACCGACCACATACAGCGCGAACATGTTGAGCAGCAGATGAATCGGCCCGTAGTGCAGGAAACCGGAGCCGATCACCCGCACCCAGTCGCCATCGGCCACCGCGGGCGGGAACATCACCCAGCGCAGGAACAGCTGTGAGCCGTTGTAGTTGTCGATCAGGCTGCGCGATTGCGCCGCGGTGATGGCGAACACCGCGACGTTCACCGCGATCAACGCATAGGTGACATACGGAATCCGCACTCGTGGCGCAGCCGCCGACGCCACCGTACGGACCTGCGGGGCGCCACGGTTGTCAGCGCGCAGGCAGTCCACACAGTGCTGGCCGACCGAGGCCGGGCGCAGGCATTCCGGGCAGGCGGGGCGACCGCACCTGGTGCAGGCCAGGCCGGTCACCCGATCCGGGTGCCGGACACACGTCGTCGCGGGAGGTTGGGGGTTCATCGGCTCATTCGAATCGTGCCGGCGGCGCCGACGCGGTCATGGTCACCCGACCATCGTGCCATGACCGTCCCGGCAGCGCGCTGACCTGGGGCTCGGTGCGCGCAGCCCGGGTCTGTGTCAGAGTTGACCCATGAGCTCGAGGTCCCTGCACCTGTCTTCGCGTTCCCGTAATCGGCTTCTGACCGCTGCCGCCGTCGCGGCCGCGGGCGGCGCCGCGTGGCTGGCCCGCGCCAAGCGCCCGCTGCCGCCGGAGCCCGCCCCGGCCCCGCCACGCATCGGCTACTCCCGAAACGGGTCCGCGCCGACCCCCGAGACGGAAGCCGGCGCGGAATCGCAGAGCTGAGCCTCAGCGGCTGACGCTGCGCTTGTACCGCCACAGGGTGAGCGGGACGAAGATCGCCAGGATCACCACGACCCAGATCAGGGTCGTCGCGACCGGATGCTGCATCGGCCAGGTGTCCGGCGGCGGCGCCACCGGCGAGGTGTTGCCGAACAACTCGCGGATCGCCTGCGTGACGGCCGAAACCGGATTCCACTCGGCGAATACGCGCAGCACCGTCGGCAGTTCCTCGATCGGCACGAAGGTGTTGGCCAGGAAGGTGAGCGGGAAGATCACCATGAAGCTGGCGTTGTTGAACACCTCCGGCGCCCGCACGATCAATCCGACGAAGGCCATGATCCAGGAGATCGCGTAGGCGAACAGCAGTAGCAGCACATAGGCCAAGACCGCGTCCAGCAGCGAGCCCCGGATCCGCCAGCCGACGATCAGGCCGGTCAGCGACATGACCACCAGGCTCACCACATTGATGACGACATCGCTGATGGTGCGCCCGATGAGCACCGCGACCGGCTCCATCGGCAGCGACCGGAACCGGTCGATGATGCCCTTCTGCATGTCCTCCACCAGGCTCAGCCCGGTGAACGTCGCGCCGAACACGCAGGTCTGGGCGAAGATGCCTGCGATGAGGAACTCGCGGTAGCCACCCTCGAGTCCCGGCACCTTGATGGCCGTGCCGAAGATGTAGGCGAACAGCAGCACGAACATGATCGGTGACAGCGTGCTGAAGATCAGCACATCGGGCACGCGCTTGATCTTGATGACGTTGCGCTTGGTGATGGTGATGGTGTCGGAGACGACGGTCGAGAGCCGCTCACCGAGACCTGGGCCGTGATCGGGCACGACCTTCGTGGTGCTGACCGCGGTCATCGGGTCTGTCCTTCCGTGGCTTCCAGCGCGCCGAGGCCCTCGGCCGCATCGTCGGCAGTGGTCAGTTCCTCGGCCTCGTGTCCGGTGAGGGTGAGGAACACGTCGTCGAGCGACGGGCGACGCAGGCCGACGTCGTGGATCTTCACGCTGTGGTCGTTGAGCCTGCCGACGGCCTCGACCAGCGCCTGCGAGCCGTTGCTGACCGGTACGATGATGCGCCGCAGGCCCGGTTCCAGATGGATCTCGCCGTCGGCCAGACCGGCCAGTGCCTGCTGCGCGATGGCCAGGTTGTCCACATGGTCGACGGTCAGTTCGATCCGGTCGCCGCCGACCATCGTCTTCAGCTCGTCGGCGGTGCCCTTGGCGATGACCTTGCCGCGATCGATCACCGCGATGGAATCGGCGAGCCGGTCGGCCTCCTCCATGTACTGGGTGGTGAGCAGCAGGGTGGTGCCGCCGGCCACGAGTTCCTCGATCACGTCCCACAGGTCCAGCCGGGCCCGGGGATCGAGGCCGGTGGTCGGCTCGTCCAGGAACAGCACCGGTGGCGCGGCGACCAGCGCACCCGCCAGGTCCAGGCGCCTGCGCATACCGCCGGAGTAGCCCTTGACCGGGCGATCGGCGGCATCGCTGAGCCGGAACCGGTCGAGCAGTTCGCGCGCGCGTTCCTTACTGCGTTGGACGCCCATGTGGTACAGGCGTCCCACCATTTCGAGGTTCTCGAAGCCGGTGAGGTACTCGTCGACCGCCGCGTACTGGCCCGACGCGCCGATGTTGCGGCGCAGGGCCCGCGGGTCACGCAGCACATCGATGCCCGCGACGGTGGCGCGGCCGCCATCGGGGATCAACAGCGTGGTCAGCACCCGGACGGTGGTGGTTTTTCCGGCGCCGTTCGGACCGAGCAGCGCGGTGACGGTGCCCTCGGGCACGGTCAGGTCGAGTCCATCGAGGGCGACCTGCGGGCCGTATCGCTTGACGAGACCCTCGGCGACTATTGCGTCACCCATGATTCTCCTGAAGTTCGTAGAGCCCGATGACATGCGGTGTCGGTGGCCGGCTTCCTCGGCGACCTGCTGATATGACGGCCCGCGGTGCGGAAATTAATCGCCGGGGCCGGCAACCGGGCCGATCAGACCATTCGGACGATCGACCAGTCCTGGAGTGAGTATTGCGCGTCGGGTGGCCGATTTCATCGGATTTGTCCGGCCGCCCGGTTACCGGTGGGCAACGAAAAAAGGTCGCACCTCGATCCGGGCGGTGCTCGGGGGTACCGGATCGGGGTGCGACCGATTCGATGATGCCGCGCACGGGGGCCGGCGGTCGTGCGTACCGGACTACTCGAATCCGCGCGGGCCGGTACTCATTCGGGCGCATGGACGGACCGCGTCCGTGTAGTCCGAGACGGAAATACACCGACGACGGCATGCTTCGCGAGGCGAGGTCGTCCACGCGCGGAATGCTGCCACGGGGGTACGACACATTTCCTATATCGCGGTAGCTACCGGGCAACCGCCTCGCCCCGCCGACGCCGACACGCGGCCGCCGGAGCGCCCCGGGCAGGCGCTACAGCGACCGGTCGGCATGTTTTACCGATCGCACCGGACCCCCTGGACAACCGCGTATACAGCCCGGTAAACCGGTGCGGGCCTGCGCTTTTGGCAACCACAGAGCCATCGGCGGCCCGGCTCGGGATCGAGTCGGGTGTCCGATTCACCAACCACGGAACCCGAACCCTGTGAATTACCCCGAAAAAACTTCGAAACCGACTGTCCTCATACACACAAAAACGCGGATCTTCGCGTAGGATCGTTCTCGTCGGCCCCTCCCCCCCGGGCCGACCTTACGCGGGCCTCGGCTAACTCCCCCCCTTCGCCGAGGCCCGCTCTCATGTCCGGACGAGGTTCCGCCGGAACAGATTGGCGGAACCTCGTTTCCGGCACTAATGAGCGGGGCCGTGCACCGATTGCCAGGCCGACGCCAATCGCAGCCCCCGCACTTTTCCGGCAACCCGCAGCAGCGGCAGATCACGCTCCCACCGCCGGACGTCCTCCGGCTCGGCCGCCGCCCAGATCGGCGCCGCCATCCGGGGCAGTTCATCGAAACGGGCCAGCACACCGCCCAGCGCGATATGGACACCGGGCGAACTCGCGGGCGCCCGGGCCAGATCGCGCAATGACGCGGCGTCGGCCAGCAACTGCTCCAGCAACGACCGCGCCACCGCGCCCCGGCGCCCCATCCGGATCAGCCAGCCGAGCGCCGCCGCGAGCACGTGGATGTCCTCGATCGTGCGGAACGGTTTCAGGTAGCCGGAGTAGCCGTCGCCGGGCAGTATCTGAGCTCGCGCACCGGTGAATGTGACCGTCGCGTGCGGTATTTCCGGGATGAACGGGGTCTCGGGAAGCGGAGTCCGCGCCACCGACGGCTGGTCGGTGCCCACGAGCACGGCGGCCAATCGATTGCGCCCGCTGTCATCGGTGCCGGCACTGCCGATCACCACCAGCCGGTCGGCGGGCTCGCCGAGCGTGGCGAAAGTCTTCGTCCCGTCGACCAGCCAGTGCCCGTCCCGCTCGGTGACAGTGGTTCTGATGGCCGCCGGATGCCCGCCGCCCTGCTCGGTCGCGCACAGCGACACCAACTCCTCCGGCGGCAGCTGCGGCAGCAGGGCCCGCAGGGCGGCCTGATATCCGGACAGGAATGCGTAGCCGAGCCGATCCGCACCGAACCCGCAGGCCAGGGCGGCGTCCACGGGAACGTCGAACATCGCGGCGGTGTCCCGGTGCCGCTGCCAGGCCTGCGGCACATCGTTCAGCGGCGCAACCTCGGCCGGCGCGGTGAGCAGGTAGTCGAGTACAGAATCCACCCCTGCACGCTAGCGGTGCTCCACCGGCTGGGCGCCGGAGAGACGCGCACACCCTGCGAACGTGAGAGAGTTAGAGTATATTTGTCTCACAGTTGCTCCATCGTCGATCAAGGGAGATCGCCATGACAGCGTCCGTCGAGGTCGTGCCCAGGACCACCGCCCTTCCCGAACGCCGCCCCTTCGGTCCCGGTACGCGGATGTGGGAGGAAGTCGGGCTGGTCACCTTCTCGCTGACCGCCGGATCCGCGTTCCTGCTGCAAACCATGGAACCGACCATCTCCGCCGTGGTCGACGAACATTCCACCTTCCGCACCGATCCGGTCGGTCGCGCGGTGCGCAGCCTGTCGGCGGTGATGACCTGGACCTACGGCGGCCCCGAGGCTCTCGCCGAGACCGAACGCCTGCGCGCCATGCACGCCTCGCTCAACACCACCGACGCAGCGGGTGTCAAACATCGCGCGCTGTCGAGTGGACCGTGGGCGTGGGTCCTGCACACCGGCACCTTCGCCTTCAGCGAGAACGCCAAATACTTCGCCAAGCGACCGCTGACCCAGGAAGAGAAGGAGCACTACTACCGCGAGACGTTGCAGCTCATGCGCAACTTCTCGGTGCCGCCCAAGGAAATCCCGGCCACCTACGCCGATTTCGAGAAGTTCTTCGCCGACCGGGTGGAGAACCATCTCGTCGCCACCCAGACCGCACACGACTATCTGCG
The DNA here is from genome assembly GCF_005863245.1 of Nocardia cyriacigeorgica. GTDB lineage: Bacteria > Actinomycetota > Actinomycetes > Mycobacteriales > Mycobacteriaceae > Nocardia > Nocardia cyriacigeorgica_C. The sequence goes on from NZ_VBUT01000004.1 coordinate 504,151, forward strand.
GGTGATCCGCTCGGTCGGCGCACCGAAGCAGCTGCCTTCATTCCTGCGGCCGGTGTGGAAGCGGGCGGTGTCCCCGATCGGCGCGCTGCAATACTTCGTCACCGTCGGCACCACGCCCGAGGCCGCCCGCCGCAAGCTCGGCCTGACCTGGACCGAATCCGATGAACGCAAGCTGCGCGCGATCGGCTGGGTGATCGCCAGGATCGTGCCGCTGCTGCCGGAACGGTTGCGCTACTTCCCCATCGCCTATGAGGCCCGCAAACTCGAACGTGATCGCGCCCGCTTGCAGGCAGTCATCGCCAAGCGCCCGATCTGAGCTGTCACCGGGCCACCGCGGCGGGCCCGGCCGTCACCTCGGCCGGCGCCTGCCAGATCCGGCTGCGCAGATCCCGTCCGCGGATCACCCGGATCCGCCACGGCTCCAACCGCATGATGTGCAGTTTCGGGTCGTCCGGTGAGGTCCAGAATTGCCCGAGGTGATATCCGGCGCCGGGCGGGCTGGTGCTGGCGTACATCCGCCATATCCGCTCCCTGGTCCGCGGGTCGTGCACGCCGTTGGCGGGATCGTCGATCCACCGCGCCGTCGCGTCGATAGCGACCGAATTATTGCTGCCCTGAGCCCAATACGAGAAGTTCACGTGCGGATTGCGCGCGATGTGGGCGGACTTGATCGGCGTCCGGTAGGTCGCCAGCCACCCGAGCGGATCGCCGTCGACGTTCTCCCACACCGGGATCAGCACCCGGGTGCGTGGTCGGTTTTTGCTGTCCACCGTCACCATCGTCGCGTACACGATGCGCCCCACATAGGCATCGAATTCGGATTCGATCTCCGCGAACGACCCCACTTTGCCGGCCATCACGCCACCTCCACATCGGTTCCCAAAGCACCTGTCGGTTACTTCTTGTAACTGAGAGCATCATCGGTCACCATTTGATTCCATGGAAGACGGCACTTCTGAGTCACTCGGTTACTGCGCGGATACCGGCGACTACACGGCGAAACAGTGGGACACCCGCGAGGACTGCGATGTGCGGCAAATTCTCGACCGCATCGCCGACAAATGGTCGTTGCTGACCATCGCGCTGCTGGCCGGTCGCACCATGCGCTTCACCGAACTGCGGCGCGAGATCGACGGCGTCAGCCAGCGCATGCTCACCCGCACGCTGCGGCATCTGGAACGCGACGGGCTGGTTCGGCGCACGGTGTATCCGGTGGTTCCGCCGCGCGTGGAATACGAGCTCACCCCGCTCGGCGGGAGCCTGCACGAGACGATCCAGGCGCTGGTCACCTGGACCGAGACCCATCAACGCGAGATCGCGGCGGCGCGCACCGAATACGACAATAGAGCCGAAATCGCTTGACATGCGGTAGTTGTCGCCAGCGACAGGAAGTGTCATAGACGGCCGCTAGCGTGTGCGGCGTGACCGACTTCGAGGTTCCCCAGAACTGGGCCGACGCCCGTCCCCTGCTGCGGCCGGTGCTTCGGCCCGTGACCTACCGCAGTACCGTGCCCGCCGCCGATCAGCCGCTCGGGCGCACCGTGCTGCCGTTCGTGGATGCGCTGGTGGCTGTCGATCTACCGGACCGGCGCACCATCGTCAACGACGATCACCGCGCGGCCTGGGGTGTGTCGGCAGACGAGGTCTTCGAGGCCGCGATGGCGAATCTGTCGGCGATGGTGCAGTTTCCGGAGATGGAGGCCGATTCCGTCCTGCATTTCGCCGACGACGGCGACGGCTATTTCACCTCCTGGCTACTGGTCCCCGGTTGGCTGGCGGGCCTGCGCGCCGGCTTCGGCCGCCGTCCGGTGGCGTTCCTGCCGGATGTCGACACGTTGATCGTGGCGCCGGATGATCCGGAGATGATCGGTTCGCTGTTCGAGATGATCGAGGAGCAGTACGGCGAGTCCGATCGTCCGCTCAGTCCGCAGGCCTACACCGTCGACGATGACGGCCGGGTAGTGCCGTTCGATCAGGCCGGGCCGCATGAGCAGCTGCCTGCCGCACAGCGCGCCCGGTGCGGGCTCGCTGTCACCGAGTATGCCGCGCAGACGGAGTGGTTGAACGAAATCCTCGAAGAGGACTTCGATTTCGAGTCACTGGACGCCGAGCTCACCGACTCCTCCAGCGCCTATGTCGCCTCGCTGATGTACTACGACCCGGGCGACGGCCCGCGCACCATCACCGCGTGGGGTGAGGGTGTGGACTACCTGTTGCCGGAGGCCGATCTCGTCGTCTTCTGCGATACCGACGACAACGGCAAGGAGCGCACCCTGTTCGACGCACCCTTCGCCCGCGTGGTCGAGATCCTCGGTCTGACGCCGGTGCCCGGCCTCGCGCCGGCCCGCTACGAGATCAGGAGCTGGCCCGAGCCGGAGCAGCTGCGCCGTATCGAGCAGGCAGCAGCCCTCGGCTGAGCCGCGTTCACTGTTCCCGGCGTCGTTTGAATCGGATGTTGAGCGGCGCCGGGTCACGCACCTGGGTGCGCTCGGCAGGCGCGACCAGGATCGCCGCCAACCCGAGGATGGGTAGCAGCGCCGCCGCGAGAACGCTGAAAGTGAAACTCACACCGCTCATTTCGGCCGGCTTGTGCAGCAGGTGATAGATCAGGTGCGGCACTCCGAACACCAACCACCCCAGACCGGCCACCCGCGCCAGCAAGCTGTCCCCGTAATACAGCGCCGCCCCGGTCACAGCCGCCAGCGCGAGAAAGAACGCCCCCACATCCGCGGCCAGGTGATGGTTGTACGGCCCGTCCGCCGATATCCACCGCATCCCGAACCCTGGAAAGCTGGTGTACCAGGAGTGCGGTGCGAACACCGCCCACGCACCCACCACCAACCCCTGAATCGCGAGTATCCACAGGATGATTCGCAGGATCAACCACCGCCGCCGATTCACCTCGAACCGCATCCGAACCCGCAGCCCGTCCCCATTCCCCCGAATCGAGATCCGCATCGGCCCCTCCATCCACACCCGTGCCCGCGTCGAGTGCAGTAACGGTAAGCCCGCATCAGCATCCCCGGCAAGACACCCGGACCTGGGAAGATTCATCATCCCGGACAAGCGGAACTGTGAGCGAGCCCGGCGCACCCGCCCGGTCGTCCGTCCGCCACGAAAGCGAAGCCGACCATGTGATCGGCTGGCCACGGTCTCCCGTAGCCCTGGTTCCTGAATGGTTGACATCCCGCCGTCTCTTAGCCTCGACCCCAGACGTGGTCAGCAGTTGCCGTCCGTGTATCTCCGGCGTAAGCGTGGTCAGCAGCTCGCTATCAGTGAACCGCGCACGTGCCCATGAAGCCGAACGCCACCACTGACGTCGAGCCAACCTGGGATTCGTCACCTTATGGCGGGCCGAACCAGAGAGGGGGTCCTAGGGCGAGCCCCGCCGGCCAGGCACCTTAACGGCGGGTCAAACCTGAAAGGGGGTCCGGGGGCGAAGCCCGCCGGGCGGGGTTTGGGGGCTGCGCCCCCAAATAACACGCGGAACGAGACCCCGGCCCACGCTCTCCGTGGGCATGGGTAGGGAATTCGAGTGGAGCCTAGGGGAATCGAACCCCTAACCCCTGCCTTGCAAAGGCAGTGCTCTGCCAATTGAGCTAAGGCCCCGGGTGGCTGCCCGAGTTGTCAGCGGGTGGTGACCTCGTGCCACAGGTCGTCGTCGTTGCGCTGGCGCAGTTTGGTGATTCCGATGAGAACCGCGACCACGACACCGAGTGTGAGGAGAATTTTCATGGTTCCCACCCTACTGTGATGTTCGGGAGTGGGCCTAGGAGGACTTGAACCTCCGACCTCTTCGTTATCAGCGAAGCGCTCTAACCGCCTGAGCTATAGGCCCGTGTGTTCGTTGTTGTGTTCAGCCGGGTACTGCACCGAACGCAACGACCGAGAACAGAGATTACCCGACGCGCCGACTACGACCAAAACGCCTGGTAGACGGGCTGCCGAGGGCAGCGACCCGCGGGCGGCGCGGCGTGCTCCTGGTAACGACAACGGCCGGCACCGGAACCCGTCGGAGGGCTCGGTACCGGCCGTCGCGTGTGTCCTAGTCCGGGTCGGCCAGGGTGACCTGGATGCCGCCGACCAGATCGCAGCACTGGTTGTAGATGAACGTGCCGACGGTGGCCAGTGCGGTGAACAGCACCACGTTGATCAGCCCGATGACGCCGGCGTAGCCGAACACCGTGCCAGCGTCGATCAGCCCGGTGGATGCGCCGCTGTCCTGCGAGACCATCTCGGTGAAGGTGTCGTTGAGCCGCTCCCACACGCCCATGCCCTCGAGCACGATGTAGAGCAGTCCGACCGCGAGCATCCACACGAAGAACAGCGCCACGCTGATGACCAGGGTGATCTTCAGCGTCGACCAGGGGTCGATGCGACGGATCTGCACCGTGGCGCGCAACGGCTCACCGGCGACAGCCTGGGCGACCGCGACCGGCACCGCGGGCGAGACCGGGGTGGGTCCGGGCTTGGGTGCGGTGGGGTTCTCCGGCGGCAGCGGATGCCGGATCTCGGACAGATCCGGCATGTCCTTGGTGAGCTCGGGGCGCGAGATGCTGCGGGTGGGCCCATCGAGCCCGACCGACTTCACCATCGCCGCTTCCTTGCGGGCCGCCTTGGCCGCGAGGTCGGCGGTGGTGCGGGCATTGCCGACGCCCCCGCCGAGACCGCCGCCACCACCGTGGCCGCCGCCGCTACCGAGGCCGCCACCACCGGACGGCGCCTGCCGACCTGCCACCGGCGAATGCCCGGGCCGCGGCAGGTTGGACTGCGGCTCCCGCTGCGGTAGCGCCGACCAGCCGTCCTGGTACCGCGACTGGCCGCCGCCGTTGCCGCTCGGCGCACCCGAATCGCCCTGCGGCGCTTGACCGGAACCGTTCATCCGGACGGTCTGATCGGAGGCGTTGCCACCATCCTTCGGCGCCGAGTCGGCACCGTCGGAGCCGAATTCGCCCTGCTTGTCGTCGTTTTCGCGCGACTGTGCGGCGGGCCCTGCGCCGGCCTGCGGATTCGCGCCCGCCGGACCGCCATTGGACGGTTCGGACTCCGGTCGTTGGATCGGCCGGGGCGGAATCGGTGACGGTGCGACCCGTTCGGTCACGCCGTTCGTCTGCTGCCGCTCGTCATTCGGCTGATTCGGAGTGGTCAATGCAATCCTCAGATCCGTTCGTTGCCGCCGCTGTGTTTATTGCTCGGAAGAATCGCTGGTGTCGTCGCCGATAGCTTCGGGCTCGTCGGCGTTGCGCGCGATCGCAAGCAAGGTATCGCCCTCGCCCAGGTTCATCAATCGCACGCCCTTGGTCTGGCGGCCTGCCTTGCGAACCTGCTTGGCCCCGGTGCGGATGACACCGCCCCCGGAGGTGATCGCGTACAGCTCGTCGTCGTCGTCGACGATGAGCGCACCGACCAGCGTGCCACGCCTGGTGTCGTACTGGATGGTCAACACACCCTTACCGCCGCGTCCCTGTGCGGTGTACTCCTCGATCGCGGTGCGCTTGGCGTACCCGCCCGAGGTTGCGACCAGCAGGTATGTGCCTTCACGGACGACATTGAGCGAGAGCAGTTCGTCCTCGGCGTTGAACCGCATGCCCTGCACACCGGAGGTGGCCCGGCCCATCGGACGCAGCGCCTCGTCGGTGGCCGCGAAACGGATCGACTGGCCCTGTGCCGACACCAGCAGCAGGTCGTCGTCCGCCGAGCACAGCACGGCACCGACCAGTTCGTCGTTGTCGCGCAGGTTCACCGCGACGATGCCTCCGCTGCGGTTGGAGTCGAAATCCGACAGCCGCGACTTCTTCACGAGGCCATTCTTGGTGGCGAGCACGAGATACGGGGCGTCTTCGTAGGATTTGATCCGAATGATCTGGGCGATCTTCTCGTCCGGCTGGAACGCCAGCAGGTTCGCCACGTGCTGACCGCGGGCGGTGCGGTTGGCTTCGGGCAGCTCGTAGGCCTTGGCCCGGTACACCCGGCCCTTGTTGGTGAAGAACAGCAGCCAATCGTGGGTCGAGGTGATGAAGAAGTGCTTGACCAGGTCGTCCTGCTTGAGACCCGCGCCCTGCACACCCTTGCCGCCGCGCTTCTGGCTGCGGTACAGGTCGGTCTTGGTGCGCTTGGCGTAACCGGTCTCGGTGATGGTGACGACGACGTCCTCGCGGGCGATCAGATCCTCGTCGGCCACGTCGCCGTCGGCGGCGATGATCTTGGTGCGGCGTTCGTCGCCGTACTTCTCCACGATCTCGGCCAGCTCGTCGCGCACGATGCCGCGCTGACGCTCCGGCTTGTCGAGAATGTCCTTGAGGTCGGCGATCTCGGCCTCGATCTTGGCCAGCTCGTCGACGATCTTCTGCCGCTCCAGGGCCGAGAGCCTGCGCAGCTGCATATCGAGGATGGCGGTGGCCTGGATCTCGTCGATATCGAGCAGCTGCATCAGGCCGGTGCGCGCGGTGTCGGTATTGGCCGAACGCCGGATCAGCGCGATGACCTCGTCGAGCGCGTCGAGCGCCTTGACCAGGCCGCGCAGGATGTGGGCGCGTTCCTCGGCCTTGCGCAGCAGGTAGCGGGTGCGCCGGACGATGACTTCCAATTGGTGTTCGACGTAGTACCGGATCATCTGATCCAGGCGCAGCGTGCGCGGCACCCCGTCGACGATGGAGAGCATGTTGGCGCCGAAGCTGGTCTGCAACTGGGTGTGCTTGTACAGGTTGTTCAGCACGACCTTGGCGACGGCGTCACGCTTGACCGTCACAACGATCCGCATACCCGCGCGGTCGGAGGACTCGTCGTGGATATCGGAGATGCCGGCGATCTTGCCGTCCTTCACCTGCTCGGCGATCGAGTTGATGAAGTTGTCGGTGTTGACCTGGTACGGCAGCTCGGTGATGACGATGGTGGTGCGGCCGCGGGTGTCTTCCTCGATCTCCACCACGCCGCGCATGCGGATGGAACCGCGGCCGGTGGTGTAGGCGTCGTGGATGCCCTGCCCGCCGACGATCAGGCCCGCGGTCGGGAAGTCAGGGCCCTTGACGCGTTCCATGCACGCGGCAAGGGTGGCCTCTTCGTCGGCGTCGTAGTTCTCCAGCGCCCAGTAGATGGCGTCGGCGAGCTCGTTGAGGTTGTGCGGCGGGATATTGGTCGCCATGCCGACCGCGATGCCGTTGCTGCCGTTCATCAGCAGGTTCGGCACCCGGCTCGGCAGGACCACCGGCTCCTGCGAGCGGCCGTCGTAGTTCGGCGTGAAATCGACGGTCTCGTGGTCGATCTCGCGCAGCAGCTCCATCGCCAGCGGCGTCAGGCGGCATTCGGTGTATCGCATGGCGGCGGCGCCGTCGTTGCCGCGGGAACCGAAGTTGCCCTGGCCGTCGACCAGCGGATAGCGCAGCGACCACGGCTGCGCCATCCGCACCAGGGTGTCGTAGATGGAGGCGTCGCCGTGCGGGTGGTAGTTACCCATGGTCTCGGCGACCGGGCGCGCGGACTTCACGTAACCGCGATCGGGCCGGTAACCGTTGTCGTACATCGCGTAGAGCACGCGCCGGTGCACCGGCTTGAGGCCGTCGCGCACATCGGGCAGCGCGCGGCCGACGATCACGCTCATCGCGTAATCGATGTAGCTGCTCTGCATTTCGTTCTGGATGTCGACCGGCTCGATGCGGTCGCCTGCGCCGCCGTTCGGGGGCAGTGTGGTCTCAGTCATGAAGAGGTCTCCGTTGGAAGGCTCGGGTGCAGCGGCAGTTGCAGGCGGAGGTCAGGGGTTCGATTCCCCTGACCCCTGCCTGACCGGCTACACGTCGAGGAAGCGAACGTCCTTGGCATTGCGGGTGATGAAGCTGCGGCGCGCCTCGACGTCCTCGCCCATCAGCACCGAGAACAGTTCGTCGGCCGCGGCGGCGTCGTCGAGGGTGACCTGACGCAGCACCCGGACCGCCGGATCCATCGTGGTCTCCCACAGTTCCTTGGCGTTCATCTCGCCCAGACCCTTGTAGCGCTGGACGCCGTCGTCCTTGTTGATCTTCTTGCCCGCGGCCAGACCCGCCTCGAGCAGGCCGTCGCGCTCGCGGTCGGAGTAGGCGAACTCCGGTTCCGCGCGCTGCCACTTGAGCTTGTACAGCGGCGGCTGGGCCAGGTAGACGTGCCCGTGCTCGATCAGCGGGCGCATGAACCGGAACAGCAGCGTCAGCAGCAGGGTGGAGATGTGCTGGCCGTCGACGTCGGCGTCGGCCATCAGCACGATCTTGTGATAGCGCAGCTTGGAGATGTCGAACTCGTCGTGGATACCGGTGCCGAAGGCGGTGATGATCGCCTGGACCTCGTTGTTCTTGAGGACCTTGTCGATGCGCGCCTTCTCGACATTGATGATCTTGCCGCGCAACGGCAGGATCGCCTGGTACATCGAGTCGCGGCCGGACTTGGCCGAGCCGCCGGCGGAGTCACCCTCGACGATGTAGATCTCGGACTTGCTCGGATCCTTGGACCGGCAGTCGGCCAGCTTGCCCGGCAGCCCACCGAGATCGGTCGCGCTCTTGCGGCGCACCAGCTCACGCGCCTTACGCGCGGCCACACGGGCCTGCGCCGACGACACCGCCTTGTTCACGATGGTCTTGGCGTCGGCCGGATTGGCCTCGAACCAGTGCGCCAGATGCTCGTTGCAGGTGCGCTGCACGAACGACTTGACCTCGGTGTTGCCGAGCTTGGTCTTGGTCTGGCCCTCGAACTGCGGTTCGCCGACCTTCACGCTGACGATCGCGGCAAGACCCTCGCGGATGTCGTCACCGGTGAGGTTGCCGTCCTTGTCCTTGAGCAGCTTCTTTTCCTTGGCGTACCGGTTGACCACCGTGGTCAGCGCGGCGCGGAAGCCCTCTTCGTGGGTACCGCCCTCATGGGTGTTGATGGTGTTGGCGAAGGTGTGCACCGACTCCGAATAGCCCGAGTTCCACTGCATCGCGACCTCGAGCTCATGGCCGGTGCCCTTACCGGTGAACGCGACGACCGAGTTGTGGATGGGCTGCTTGGTGCGGTTGATGTGGCGCACGAAATCCTCGAGACCACCCGGGTAGTGGTAGGTGCGCGACTTGACCTTGTGCTCGGCCTGCGGCGTCTGCTCGTCGGCGTGCTTGGGCGCCTCGGCGGTCTCGCTGACGACCTCGTCGGTGACCTCGGTATCGGAGACCCGCTCATCGGTGAGGGTGATGGTGAGGCCCTTGTTCAGGAACGCCATCTCCTGCAGGCGGCGGGCCACCGTCTCGAAGTTGAACGAGGTGGTTTCGAAGATGTTGGGGTCGGGCCAGAACCGGATGGTGGTACCGGTGCGCGTGGTCGGCTCGCCCTGGATGAGCTTGCCCGGCGTGGCGTCCTTGTACTCCTGGGTCCAGTGGTAGCCGGCGTGGTCGACCTCGGCCTCGAGCCGGGTGGACAGCGCGTTCACCACCGAGATACCGACACCGTGCAGACCACCGGAGACGGCGTAGGAATCGGAGTCGAACTTGCCGCCCGCGTGCAGCTGGGTCATGACCACCTCGATGGTGGGCACACCCTGGGCATGCATGCCGGTGGGGATACCTCGGCCGTCGTCGATGACCTCGACGCCGCCGTCGGCGAGCAGCGTGACGTCGACCCGGGTGGCGTAGCCCGCCATCGCCTCGTCGACGGAGTTGTCGACCACCTCCCAGATCAGGTGGTGCAGACCGCGCTCGCCGGTGGAGCCGATGTACATGCCTGGACGTTTACGGACGGCTTCGAGCCCCTCGAGAACCGTGATGGAGGAGGCACCGTAGTCCTTGTTGCCCGCCTTACCCGAAGACGCCTTGGTCGAGCCCGATGCATTGGAGTCGTTGGCAGCCACTGGTCGGTAGCTCTCCTTACTTGCTGATCCCCGGCACAGCGTCGCCACAGCACACGTAGGACCGGATTCTGAGCTGGTCGAGATTCACGGTCCACCGCGCGGGCTGTGCGGAACGCGCCGAAGGTATCGCCGCTAGTTACGTCACCATCCTACTGGTACGCCCAAACTACAGCGCACCTACGACACCCCTGACGGCTACGAGAATGCGAGAAATCGGATCACGGTGGGTCCGATCCGCCGTCCGGCGGTTTCGATCCATCAGGGTTGGCGTGAGAGTTGTGTTGCGGTTCGCCCCGTTCCGCGTCCGCCGGGATCGCTCGCGCCGGTCAGCGTTCGGTGTCGCGCACGGCGAATTCCGCGGTCAGCCGAGCCAGATCCGCCGGATGCGACAGCGGCGACCAGTGCCTGGCCGGGATCTGGCGCATCGTCAGGTCCTTTACCCAATTATCCGCCTCCAGATGCACCACCGGGCGCACCGCGCGGTCGCCTGTCGCGACGATCACCTGCACCGGCACCTCGATCGGACGGGGCCGGGGCTTGCCGAGCCGCGGCCGGATATTGGCGCGGTAGAGCTTCAGGTTGTTGATCATGTCGGCGCGTAGCGTCGGCGCGGGGCGCACCAGCGCGGGGTCGATCCCATCGAAGAAGGCGAGGAATCGCGGCCAGCGACCGGACAATCCGCGCAGCACCGGATCCGGCAGGCCGGGGATCTGGAAGGCGACGGTATAGGCCGACGCCACGCCCTGGGCGAGCGAATTGCGCAGCCGGGCGAAGGAGAAGGGCCCACGCAGGTAGGCGCCGAGGAAGTCGAGATTCGGGCCGGATACCGAGGTGAAGGAGGCGATAGCGGCGGGAGCGTCCGGCATCGAGGCCAGTTCCCAGCCGATCACCGATCCCCAGTCGTGGCCGAGCACGTGCACCTTCTCACCGGGCGCCACGGCGTCGGCGACCGCATGCACGTCGGCGGCCAATTCTTCGAGCCGATAGGCGTCGACCTCGGCCGGAACCGTGCTGGCCCCGGCGCCGCGGTTGTCGATGGCGATCACCCGGAAGCGGTCGGCAAGCAGCGTCGCGACGCCGTTCCACAGGGTGTGCGTATCCGGCCAGCCGTGCACCAGGATGATCGCGGGACCGTCGGCGTTTCCGCATTCGAAGACGGCGAGCTCGATATCGCCGCGGCGGACCGTGCGGGTCGGCAGCGTGGGGAACGGCTCGGTGGCGACGGTCATCGGCGACAACTTTCGATGTGTGGTGGGCCGGCGGGATCCGGATCGGCGCGCGCTGTTCCACGTGAAACCGCAGTTCGCGGCGGCGGTACGAGACGGCGGCCGGTAATTCGGATCAATGTAACACCGGGTACCACACAAAGGAACGGCTCAGCCGTAGGTGTCGCGCGGTCCCCGGCCCTTGATATGGCGTTCACCCTTGCGCCAGCTGGGTGCGGCCGGACCGGAGATCCGCACCGACGTCACCACGCCCTGCCCCACGGCGGCATTGATCTTGGCCAGGATCTGCGACTGCAACATGCGCAACTGGGTGGCCCACGCGGTGGATTCGGCGGCGATGCTCAGCACCCCGTTCTCCAGCTTGACCGGCGTCGCATGGCTGGCGATGTCCTCACCGACCACGCCGGACCACCGGCCGAACACCATGCCCTCGGCCACCTTCGTCGACCAGCCGCGGCTCTTGGCGATCGAGCCCGCCAGCTTGGACAGCATCTGGGGATCGCGCTCGTCGGGGCGCGGACCGGACCATCCACTGCGGCGGCGAGCACCGGTCCGCAGGCTTCGCTTCGGCGAGGAACGACCCTGGCCGACGGATTTGCCGCTGGCCTTGGCGGCGGCCCGGGCTTCTTCGAGTGCCCGGCGGGCCAGGTCGATCCCGCGCAGTTCCGGTTCCGCGTCCGGGCTCCGGCCGCCCGGAGGTTCGGCTTGATCGGTCATCGCCGCTCCGTTCGATTCGTCGAGTTGTCCCCAGCTCTGGCGAGTTGTCCCCAGGCTCCGACACGCTGTGTGCAACACGCGGTTCGCCTGCCGTCCAGCGGTGCCTGGCACCAGGCCGTACGGGAATACCACCCGGTAGAAGACCATTTTTCGATGTTGTGCAGGCGTTGTTCGGCAGTCACGGCCGGATTGCGGTTACTCGGAGAACCTCCTGGGGATCCCAAGTTATCCACAGGCTGTTGACAACATGGGATCGATGCCCGCGACCAGGCCGGACGTGCAGGACGCACGGGAAAACTGTACGGCAGCCCACCCTCGAGCACCGGGACGACGAGCAGTTCCGGATGCATCGATCAGCCGGCGGCCGAGGAGTCGACGCTCTGCACGATTCGCGAGGTGCGGCGCTCGGCGTCGCCGGAGGTCTCCACCCGCAGCGTGGCCGCCGACAGCTCCGCAGGGACGTCCTCGGCCACCGCGGCGGTGATCAGCACCTGTTCGGCGCCTGCCGCGACCGCGGCGAGCGCGGTGCGCCTGCGCCGGTCGAGCTCGGCGAACACATCATCGAGCAGTAGCACCGGGTCGGTGCCGCCCTCGCGTAACAGCTCGAACGAGGCGAGCCGGAGGGCCAACGCGTACGACCAGGACTCGCCGTGACTGGCGAAACCCTTGGCGGGCGCGTCGCCGAGCATGAGCTCGAGGTCGTCGCGATGCGGGCCCACCAGGCAGACCCCTCGCTCCAGTTCCCGGGGGCGGGCCGCGGCGAGCTCGCGCAGCAGGATCGCCTCCAGTTCGGCGGCGTCGCCCGGCTCGGGTGCCCGCGCGGGATCGAGCAATTCCACCGGCAGCGCCGCACTGCGGTAGCCGATGGCAGCGGGCCGCGATTCCGGGGCGATGGCGGCGTAGGAGGCGGCCAGATGCGGCGACAGCTCGTGGACCAGCCGCAATCGCTCGGCCAGCAGCACCGAGGCATGCGCGGCCAGATGGCCGTCCCACACGTCCAGGGTGCCCAGATCGGCACGGGAGCGCGCTTGCCTGCCCGCGCTCTTCAACAGTGCCGAGCGCTGCCGCAACACCCGGTCGTAGTCGGCGCGCACCGCGGCCAAACGGGGCAACCTGGCTGTGCACAACTCGTCGAGAAACCGGCGCCGCTCCCCCGGATCGCCGCGCACCAGCGCCAGATCCTCTGGCGCGAACAACACGGTGTGCAGAATCCCCAGGATCTCGCGCGGCCTGCGCACCGGCGACCGGTTGATCTGCGCGCGGTTGGGCGAGCCCTGATTGAGTTCGACGTCGATGCGCAGTTCACGGCCGGTGTTGACCACCGTGGCGCCGATCCTGGCGCGCTCGGTGCCCATCCGCAGCAACGGCGCCTCGGCGGCGACCCGATGTGAGCCGAGGGTGGACAGATAGCCGACGGCCTCGAGCAGATTGGTCTTGCCGTTGCCGTTCGCCCCCAGGAAAACCGTTCCGCCTGTGGATAACTCGATGTCCGCGTGCTCCCAGGAACGGAAGTCGCGCACCGTCAGAGCTCGGATGAACATGCGCTCAGCTCGCCGAACGGGATGTCACAGTTGTATCCACAACTGTGGACAACTGTGCTTGTGCCACACCGGTTTCCGGCTCGACGACATCGCGGCGAACCGAAACGCTGTACCGCACTGCCGGTTTCGGATCCTGCTCGCACCCGACGGTCACGCCCGTCCTCAGCCCGGGAGCCGGACCGGCATCAGCAGGTAGATGTAGGCGCTGTCCAGGGCCGCGAAGGAACCGGAATCCAGCGGCTGCGGCTCCTCCTCGGAGGCGGGCAGCAGCACCGCGGGACGGCTCGGGGTGGTGAAGCCGAAGGTGACCCGGTCCGAATGCAGCGCCGACAGGCCGTCGATGAGGTAGCCGGGATTGAAGGCGATGGTCAGCGGCTCGCCGCGGAAATCGGCCTCCAGCCACTCCTCGGCGCGGCCGGCGTCGTCGCCGCCCGCCGACAGCAGCAGGCCCTCACCGGAGAATTCCAGCCGTACCTGGGCGCCGCGCTCGGCCACCAGGGCCACGCGCTTGATGGCGTCGGTGAGCGTGGCGACCGGCAACGTCGCGATGGAGGTGTGTTCCTTGGGGAGCAATTGACGGAACTTGGGGAATTCCGCGTCCAGCAGGCGGGTGGTGGTGCGCCGGCCCGCGTTGACGATGCCGAGCAGGCCATCGGCGCCCGCACCGGTGCCGAGCGACAGCTGCACCGGCGCATCGGTGGCGCCGAGCGTCTTCGCCGACTCCGACAGGGTGCGGGCCGGGATGAGCACCGCGGTCTCGATATCGGGGCGCGCGGGCTGCCATTCGATGTGGCGCACCGCGAGCCGGAAACGGTCGGTCGCCGCCAGGACCACATGCGAGCCCTCGATCTCGACCCGGATGCCGGTGAGCATCGGCAGCGTGTCGTCGCGGCCGGCAGCGACGGCGACCTGGCCGACCGCCTCGGCGAAGACGTCGGCATTGAGTTCACCGCTCTGCTGCGGCACCTCGGGCAGCTGTGGATAGTCCTCGACCGGCATGGTGGGCAGGGAGAACTTGGCGCTGCCGCAGCTGATCAGCACGCGGGTTCCGTCGACGGAGACATCGACCGGCTTGTTGGACAGCGCCTTGGTGATATCGGCGAGCAGACGCCCGGAGACGAGCACCTGGCCGGGACCGGCGACCTCGGCCGCGACCCGCATCTGCGCGGAGACCTCGTAGTCGAATCCGGAGACCGTGAGCCCGTCCTCGTCGGCTACCAGCAGCACACCACCGAGCACCGGCACCGGGGGCCGGGACGGGAGGCTGCGCGCCACCCAGGCGACCGATTCCGCGAAATCCTCACGGGCGACCCGAAACTTCATGCTCGAAAGCTCCATCGCCCGATCTGTCCTCTCCCGGTTCCGTGGTCTAGCAGTGATCGAACGATGTCGTCCGACCCCTGACGGCTGGTCAGCGTTGGTTCTCGAAAGACGTGCTGTCGCGGCCGCCTTCGAAAGTGTGGCACAGACGACCGACAACCAAACGGTACCGCGTGCGACCCGGCGCCCGGGTCCGACCCTCCGGTCCTCGCCCGCACGCTCTGTCGTCTGCTTGCTTCGGCTGCTGTGTGGATTGCCTCGGGCACTCAGCGGTCCGGCTCGACTGTCGTGCCACCACGCGCACCGCGCCGCGAGACAGCTCGCCGGTGCGCCCCGCTTCCTCCTTGCCTCTTGTCCGGGAACCCCATCGCCGAGCCGAGCCTGCCCGACCGACTTTCCACACACCCTGTTTTCAAGAGAGATCTATTTGAAGAAGAACCGAAGTAGTAATAGGCCCTGTGGATTCTGGGGAAATCGACTGTTTGCGCAGGTCACAGCGCGTGGTGGCATGGGGATGAGCGTGGAGTGTCTCGAGGATGAACCGGGGGTGTCTGTGGAGGCACGGAATCTGTCCCAAGTTCATCCACCGCTGATCCTCGAGTTGTTCCACCGGATTCACCCGGTTGTGCACACATGTGCACCACAGCGTGGACAACCGGTGGAATCCTCGAGGAGTCCACACGGTTTCCTCGAGGATTCCACAGGCACAACTTCGGAGATCGCCCGCTCAGCGCCTGTGCACGCACCACCCTGTGGACGCTGTGGACAATTGCCTGTGCGTAGATCCGCGACGCCCGTCCCGGCTGCCTGTGGGTAAAACGGTGCACAACCGGTGGATTCCTCGAGGACTCCACAGGAATTCCTCGAGGAATCCACAGGCCACGGGCAGGCGTCAGCCCAGGTCAGGGACTTTCACAGGGTGTGTACGGAGATCAGCGCGAACGCTGTTTGATTCGGGCTGTGAGTTCTTGGACCTGGTCGTAGACCCGGCGCCGTTCGGTCATCTCCTTGCGGACCTTCTTCTCCGCGTACATGACCGTGGTGTGGTCGCGGCCGAACGCCTGCCCGATCTTCGGCAACGACAGGTCGGTGAGCTCCCGGCACAGATACATCGCGATCTGGCGCGCCTGAGCCAGTGGGCGGGCCTTACCCGGGCCGGTCAGCTCCTCGAGCGTGGTGTTGAAGTACTCGGCGGTGACGGCCATGATCGTGGCGGCGGTGATCTCGAGCGCGGCGGTGTCGGGCATCAGGTCCCGCAGCACCACCTCGGCCAGCGGCAGATCCAGCGGCTGCCCGTTGAGCGAGGCGAAGGCCGTCACCCGGATCAGCGCGCCCTCGAGCTCGCGGATATTGCGCTCGACCCGGCTGGCGATGAGTTCGAGCACGTCATGCGGCACATCGAGCCGGTCCATCCTGGCCTTCTTGCGCAGAATCGCGATCCGGGTCTCCAGCTCCGGCGGCTGCACATCGGTGATCAGGCCCCACTCGAACCGCGTGCGCAGCCGCTCTTCCAGCGTGGCGAGCTGCTTGGGCGGGCGGTCCGAGGACACCACGATCTGCTTGTTGGCGTTGTGCAGGGTGTTGAAGGTGTGGAAGAACTCCTCCTGGATACCTTCCTTGCCCTCGATGAACTGGATGTCGTCGACCAGCAGGATGTCGGTTTCGCGGTAGCGGCGCTTGAACGCCACCTTGCGGTCGTCGCGCAGACTGTTGATGAAGTCGTTGGTGAATTCCTCGGTGGAGACGTACTTGACCCGCATCCCGGGGAACAGCCGCTGGGCGTAGTGCCCGGCCGCATGCAGCAGATGGGTCTTGCCCAGACCGGAGGCACCCCAGACGAACAGCGGGTTGTAGGCGCGCGCCGGCGCCTCGGCGATCGCGACCGCCGCGGCGTGCGCGAAGCGGTTGGACGCGCCGATGACGAAGGTCTCGAAGGTGTATTTGGCGTTCAAGCTCGCCGAAGAGGACTGCGGAGCCTGCGACTCCTGTGACTTGGCGAAGTAGGTCGGCCAGGAATCGCGCACATTGACCACGGGCTCGTCGTCGTGCTCGGGGCGCTTCCCGTCACCGGCGGGTTCGCGCACCGAATCGCGCAGCGGCTCTCGCACGGAATCGGGCCCGGGCTCCCGGATCGGTTCATGCGCGGCGGCAGGGGCAGGTTCCTCGGTGGGGCCCGGTTCGCGGGCGGGCGCCGGAACCGGTGCGCGGGGCGCAGGCTCCGGCGTGAACAGTGACTCCTGTCCGGGCGGTGCCGACTCGCGGCGCGGTGCGGTGGCCGGCTCACGACGCGGCGCCGGAGCGCTGTCGGCGCGACCCTCGGCCGCACGTTCGGCCTCGGATGCCGGGTAGTCGCCGCGCGGGTTGTACTCGCCGTCGCGATAGTCGGGCGCGGGACGGTAGTCCTGTTCGGACCGGCGTTCGGTGGACTCGGCGAATTCCGGGCCGCGGGCGAACTCGGGCCTGCCGTAGCTGTCGCGTCCATCGCGCTGCTCGAAGTTGTCGCGCTGCTCGAAGTTGTCGCGCTGCTCGAAGTTGTCGCGCTGCTCGTAGCTATCGTCGGCGCGGTAACCGCTGCCCTCGGCGAATCCGTCGGCACGGCCGTAGCTATCGGGGCGGTCGAAATCCTGACCCTGTGGATAATCCTGGCCGGGCGGGTAGCTGCGCCCGCCCGCGTAGTCGGCGCTCGGATAGTCGGGGGCGTACTCGTTGCCCGCGGCGTATCGCGGCGGCGGGCTGAACTCACCGCGGCCCGCGGACTCCGCGCCCGGATACTCGGACCTGCGGACCGGCTCACGCGGACGCTCCGGCCTGCTGGTCATCCTGGCGTGCCGGGGCGGGGCGCTCGGGCGTTCGGTGCCCGGAGCGGTCGGCGCGGCGATGCGCACCCCGAGACCCTCGACCTGCGGACCGAGCCTGCGGGCGAGCGAACGCAGGATCGGCTCGCGCAGATCACGCTCGATCGCCTCCTGTGCCAGCGACGACGGCACCGAGAGCAGCGCGAACCCCTGCGCGACGGTCAGCGGTTTGACGAGCTTCAACCACGCCTGCTGCGCGCGGGAGACCGACGGGATGGCACCATCGGGAGAGCCGGTGGTCAGTTCTGCCACCACCTCCGGCCAGACGGTGGCCAACACGTTCTGCTCGTCGTCCATGCAGTGTCCTCCCCGGAAATTGGTCGATGGGAGCAGACGGCCGGGGTACGCAAGACGTCTACCGTGGTGGTTCGATCCGATCCCGCGCAGATCCGTGACCGGTTCGCCACGCATCCCGCACTCGCGGATTCCGGATGGCGGCGCGGCACCGTCGGCTTAACGAATATGCCACTCACGGGGTCTTTCCACACAATTATCCACAGATGTGGAGAACCCCTGGGGATTGGGGACTACGGCCGCGTTGACCGGCCGCGACGCCCCGACCTGCGAGGCAGCCGGCAATCGCCCGGCTACGCTCGGGACCTGCGCCCGCGCGGGCCGATCAGGGGTGTGGACGAGCTCACGCCCGCATACCCCTGATATGGGCGAGTTTGACCCGTTCGTGGCCGCTGAGTACCCTCGTACAGTCACCCCTCGGTGCGGTGGCTGTCCTGTGCTGACTGTTCGCCAGGATCGCCGCACGTCGAGGACGAACGAATCACCGAAAAGCTTCGGGTGCGACAGGCGCCCACCAACTCGAGGAGTGTTGACCGTGGCCAAGGGCAAGCGGACGTTCCAGCCGAACAACCGTCGTCGGGCGCGGGTTCACGGCTTCCGCCTCCGGATGCGGACCCGTGCGGGCCGCGCCATCGTTTCCGCGCGTCGCCGTAAGGGCCGCGCCACCCTGACGGCCTGATCCACCTCCCGGATTCGGTGTCGGATGCCCGTTTCGCCGAACGCTGCGCTCCTCGTCCCTGATCGCTCACTCGCCCCCGGACTCTCGGGTGCTGCCTGAGCCGAATCGGCTGCATCGTCGTGCCGACTTCTCCAGGACGGTGCGTTGCGGCCAGCGAACCGGGAGGCGGGATCTGGTGGTGCACGCGTTCGTGCACACCGTGGATCCGGCCGCCGAACCGACCGAGGATGTGCTGATTCGCGTCGGCGGTCCGCGCTTCGGATTGATCGTCAGCAAGGCGGTGGGCAACGCGGTGATTCGTCACCGGGTGGCCCGCCGCCTGCGTCATATCTGCGCCGAGATGCGCACCGAGATCTCCGTCGAGGCCGACATCGTCATCCGCGCTCTGCCCGGCGCCGCGACCGCCGATTCGGCGGAGCTGCTGCGTCAGCTGCGCGGCGCGGCCCGCAAACTCGGCCTCGGTCCCGCCGTCCGGTCAGGCGTCCGCTCGGGTGAACCGGCATGAGATCGCCCGCGGTTCTGCTCCGGTGGCCGGCCAATATTCTGATCTTCCTGATCGAGCTCTACCGGACGTATGTGTCCCCCACCCGGATGCCGGTCTGCCGCTTCACCCCGACCTGTAGCGAGTACGCGGTCACCGCGTTGCGCACCCGAGGGCTGTTCATCGGCCTCGGACTGACGGTCGTGCGTCTGGCCAAATGCGCACCCTGGCACCCTGGTGGGTGGGACCCCGTTCCGGAGCGCAGACGCCGCGCCGAGCACGGGAACGAGGCAACCGCCGAATCGTCACGGGAATCGACCCCGCCGGCCGACTCGGAGCCGGAGGCCAAGGCTTGTACAGGACCACCGCCCGCGGTGGTCGGCGATACGAACGACGGGAGTGCATAGAGCCGTGCTCGACTTCATTTATTACCCGGTGTCCTGGATCCTCTGGTTCTGGCACCGGGTCTTCGGGTTCGCCTTCGGCGCGGACAACGGACTCACCTGGGCGCTGGCCGTGGTGTTCCTGGTGTTCACGCTGCGGTTGGTGCTCTACAAGCCATTCGTGAAGCAGGTGCGCACCACCAAGCAGATGCAGGAGTTGCAGCCCCAGATCAAGGAGCTGCAGAAGAAGTACAAGAACGACCGCCAGAAGATGGCGCTGGAGATGCAGAAGCTCCAGAAGGAGAACGGCTTCAACCCGCTCATGGGCTGCCTGCCGATCCTTGCTCAGGTGCCGGTGTTCCTCGGTCTGTTCCACGTGCTGCGCTCGTTCAACCGGACCGGGCACGGGTTCGGTCAGCTCGGCATGGATCCGTACACCAACGCGCACACGCCGAACTATGTCTTCAGCGCGGCCGACGTGCAGTCGTTCCTGAGCGCGCGCATCTTCGGCGCGCCGATCTCCGCGTTCATCACCACCCCGGCCAACGAGCTGCTGGCCTTCGAGGATTACGGCGGCATTCCGAGCCGGATCTCCATTGCCGCCGTCGCGATCCCGCTGATGGTCATCGCCTCGGTGGCCACGCACTTCAATGCCCGCGCCTCGGTCCAGCGGCAGACCCCGGAGGCCGCGGCCAACCCGCAGGCCGCCCTGATGAACAAGCTGGCGCTGTGGGTGTTCCCGCTCGGTGTGCTCGTCGGTGGTCCGTTCCTGCCGATCGCCATCCTGCTGTACTGGGTCTCCAACAACATCTGGACCTACGGGCAGCAGCACCTGGTCTTCGGACGCATGGCCAAGGAAGAAGAAGCCAAGAAGCAGGCCAAGCTCGAGCAGCGGGCGCAGAACGCGCCGAAGCCGGGCGCCAAGCCGGTCGACACCCGGAAGAAGCAGGCGCCCGCGGCCGCGGCGACCGACGAGGACACCGCCACCACCAACGGTGCGGCTCCGGTGGCAAAGGCGTCGGGCAAGCCGGCCGGCGGCCAGAAGCGTCCTGGCGGTCAGAAGAAGTCGGGCAATCGCGGCCGGGCCAATCAGAAACGCCGCCGCTGAGTCCGCTCAGCTGAGCCCATTCGATCCGTGGGAGACCACGATCGCCGAGCAACCCCTTGATCGCGGCGCATCCGGACACCCGGTGGCCGCGACGAGCAGATGAAGGAAATCACATGACAGTTGAGAGCGACGGAGGGGACGCCACTGTGGCAACGACGATGGTTGATGCCGACACCGAAGCGGCCGACGTGACCGATGCCGAGGAAGCGCTCATCGAAGAGGGTGAGATCGCGGGCGACTACCTGGAGCAGTTGCTCGACGTGCTCGACTTCGACGGCGATATCGATCTGGACGTCGAGGGCGACCGCGCGGTCGTGAGCATCGACGGCGGCCGCGACCTGTCGAAGCTCGTCGGCCGCAATGGCGAGGTGCTCGACGCGCTGCAGGAGCTGACTCGCCTCGCCGTCCAGCAGGCGACCGGCGTGCGCAGCCGGCTCATGCTGGATGTCGCGGGCTGGCGCGCCAAGCGTCGCGAGGAGCTGAGCGCGCTCGGCACCGCCGCCGCCAAGCGGGTGCAGGAGACCGGCGCCCCGGAGTCGCTGGCTCCAATGACGCCGTTCGAGCGCAAGATCGTGCACGACGCCGTCGCCGCCGTCGATGGTGTGGCGAGCGAGAGTGAGGGCGTGGAACCCAACCGGCACGTGGTTGTCGTTCCGGCGTGACGGATAGACCGGCACGCCCCGTGCGCTGACGGGGTGGGCAATGGTTGGATAGGGCCTCGGGTCTTCGGACCGGGGCCCTTCTCCATTTCTGGCCGACGGTGCCCGGCACCGATTTTCGATGACGCTCGGAAGGATGTTTCACGTGGAACGAGATCTCGGCGGAGCGACCGAGTTGCCGGCCGAGCTGGAGCCGCCGGCGGTGGCCGCCACGGTCTTCGGTGACCGTCTCGAACTCGCGCGCCGCTACTGTGCCGCTCTGGCGACCGCCGGCGTCGAGCGCGGGTTGATCGGTCCGCGTGAAGTGCCCCGTCTCTGGGACCGCCACATTCTGAATTGCGCTGTCATTGGTGAGTTGATTCCGGAGGGTGCGTCGGTCGTCGATATCGGTAGTGGCGCGGGGCTGCCCGGTATTCCGCTGGCGATCGCCCGGCCTGATCTGCGAATTACCTTGGTGGAGCCGCTGTTGCGTCGCACGATCTTTCTGAGTGAGTTCATCGAGGAGGCGGGCCTCGACGTGGCCGTCGTGCGCGGCCGCGCGGAACAGTCGGGTGTGATCCATGAGGCCGGTGGCGCGGACGTCGTCACCTCGCGTGCGGTGGCTCCGCTGGCGAAGCTGGCGCAGTGGTCCCTCCCCCTCGTGCACGAGCACGGACGGATGCTCGCACTCAAAGGTGTCAGTGCAGCCGAGGAATTGGCCCGCGATGCGGACGCGCTCGCTCGGGCCGGAGCCGGCAAGGCCGAGGTGCTGGAGTGCGGGGTCGGGATCGTGGAGACGCCGACGCTTGTCATCAGCGCCGAGCGCCTCCCCCGCTCCGAGCGACCCGCGAAAACGCGCCCACAGAAGTCTGCGCGACGAGCGGCGCGGGCCGCCCGGAAGGCCAACTGATCGCTTTCGGTGGCCGATGTTTCACGGGAAACATGGCCTAGCGCACGCGAATGGTCACGGATCCGCGTGTCGTGCGCGCGTCACCGCGATTCAGCTTTCTAATCCCGCTCGGTGCTGGCAAGCTAATGGGCGTCGGGCGTGAGCGTTGGTGCCACGGAGGGATGTGGATGTCACAGCGGCAGAAGCTCCGCTCGGTCGATCGGGCGCCGCGGTCCCGGTTGAGCATCAAGTTCGATCCGACACGGCTTGTTTGAAGACACGGCGCCGACCTTTTCGGGGCACGTGATCTGGAGTTCTCGCGTTAGGAGCTGTCTATGTCGAGCGGTTCAGCGAATGTTTCACGGGAAACATCGCGAGTTCCGGGAATGCTGGATTCCAGCAACGCCGGTCCGGAAACATTCGGAAGCACACCGTTCGGGCACATCTCCCCCAGTGAGACCCCGATTGCGGCGGAGGCGCACCGCGCGAGTCAGATACTGCATCCAGGAAAGGTGACAGTGCCGAAACCGCATGAGCAACGGATCATCACGATCGCTAACCAGAAGGGCGGCGTCGGTAAGACGACCACCGCGGTCAATCTGGCGGCCGCCCTGGCGCATCAGGGGATGAAGGTGCTCGTGATCGATCTCGATCCGCAGGGCAATGCCAGCACTGCACTCGGGGTCGAACACCACTCGGGTGTGCCGTCGAGCTATGAACTGCTCATCGGCGAGATCTCGGTCAAAGACGCGATTCAGCAGAGCCCGCACAGTGAACGGCTGCTCTGCATTCCGGCCACCATCGACCTCGCCGGAGCCGAGATCGAATTGGTCTCCATGGTCGCGCGGGAGGGCAGGCTGAAGGCCGCCATCCAGGAGGCCAATATCGCCGGCTACGACATCGACTACGTGATGATCGACTGCCCGCCGTCACTGGGGCTGCTGACGGTGAACGCGATGGTCGCGGCAAAGGAAGTGCTGATTCCCATCCAGTGCGAGTACTACGCGCTCGAAGGTGTCGGTCAGCTGATCCGCAATATCGGGCTGGTCCAGTCGCACCTCAATCCCGAACTGCACGTCTCCACCGTGATCCTCACGATGTACGACGGCCGCACCAAACTCGCCGACCAGGTGGCCGAGGAGGTGCGCGGTCACTTCGGTGATGTGGTGCTGCGGTCGGTCATCCCGCGCAGTGTGAAGGTCTCGGAGGCGCCCGGCTACGGCATGACGGTGCTGGATTACGATCCCGGTTCGCGAGGGGCGATGAGCTACCTTGATGCCGGTCGGGAAATCGCGGCTCGCGCGGCGGCGAAGCGCGCGGCCGTCACCGAAGGTGCCCAGTGACGCAGGCCGAACGGACCTGTGGCGGTGGAACGAGAAAGGGGTAGGCCCGATGAGTCAGGCGAAGAAGGGTGGTCTGGGACGCGGTCTGGCCGCGTTGATCCCGACCGGACCGGCGTCGACCGGTCTCGGTGACGCGGCCGCGAGTGTGGTCATCGGGGTCGATCCCGGACCGCTGCAGCCCGCCACCGCATACCTGCATCGGGTGCCCGACTCCCCCGCGACCGCCCCCGAACTCGACTCCCCCGGCGACGCCGTCTATCGGGAGATCCCGCCGGACGCCATCGAGCCGAATCCGAAGCAGCCGCGTCAGGTCTTCCAGGAAGACGCGCTCGCCGAGTTGGTGCATTCGATTCGCGAATTCGGGCTCATGCAGCCGATCGTGGTGCGCCGCCTGGAGTCCGATCCCGAGCGCTATCAGCTCGTCATGGGTGAGCGCCGCTGGCGCGCCTGCCAGGAAGCCGGCTTGACCGCCATTCCGGCCATCGTCCGGGAGACCGACGACGGCTCGATGCTGCGCGACGCACTGCTGGAGAACATCCATCGCGTGCAGCTCAATCCCCTCGAAGAGGCGGCCGCCTATCAGCAGCTGCTCGAGGAGTTCGACGTCACCCACGAGGAACTGGCGGACCGGATCGGCCGCTCGCGTTCGGCGGTGACGAATATGATCCGGCTGCTGAAGCTGCCGGTGCCGGTGCAGCGGCGGGTCGCAGCCGGTGTGCTGTCCGCGGGCCATGCGCGGGCGCTGCTCGGTTTGGAGGGTGGAGCCGACGCACAGGAGGTGCTGGCGGCCCGCATCGTGGCCGAGGGCATGTCGGTGCGTGCGACCGAGGAAGCGGTGACGCTGGCGAACCGGGAACCGGAGAACGCCGCGCCCCCCTCCCCCCGCCGCAAGCCGATGCACGCGCCGGGGTTACAGGATGTGGCCGAGCGTCTCTCGGAGTCGTTCGACACGCGCGTGACGGTGAGTCTGGGCAAGCGCAAGGGCAAGATCGTCGTCGAGTTCGGCTCGGTCGATGATCTCGAGCGCATTGTCGGATTGATGCAGCAGAACAACATCGCAACATAACGAAAATAGAGCCTGTGCACCCGTAACCCTCGACCTGGCACCGAAACGTCACTGTGACGGTGCCCGAAAATCGCACAGAGCCCCGAACCGAACAGCACAGTGACGTGGAATGAGGCGGGTTCGCTTGATCGCATATTCTTGCTGGCGAGAAGACAGTGATGCGGCGTGAGCGTGGATGAATCGGACAGCTGGAGGCTGAGCAGAGCGGTGTCGACCAGCGTCACACCACTAACCCTGGACGGGCTGGATCAACTGCCCGCGCATGCTCGGCGCTGTGTGTTCTGGGAAATCGATCCGGCCGTGGCCGCCGACTCTCAGGAATTCAGCGATCCGGTCTTCGAGAAGGAAGCCTGGCTGTCGACGGTCATGCTGGAGTGGGGCTCCTGCGGCCAGATCGCCACCGTCGACGGGAACGCCGCCGGCTGCGCGCTCTACGCTCCGCCGAGCGCCGTACCCCGCGCCACGCTGTTCCCCACCTCCCCCGTGAGCCCGGATGCCATCCTGCTGACCACGCTGCGGGCCGAGCCGCCGCACCAGGACTCCGATATCGGGTACCGGCTGATTCAGGCCGTGGTGACCGATCTGATGCGCCGCGGTGTGCGGGCACTGGAGGTCTTCGGGCTCAGGGGCGACCCGCCCAGCACCGCGCTGTCGGATCGCACCATGGGGTCGATGACGCTGATGGAACGCATCGCGACCCCGGTGCGGGACCGGCTGCGCCCCTCCGGCCGCGCCACCGCGCGCTGTGCGCCGGAAACCTGCATGATCGACGCCGACTTCCTGGAGGAGGCGGGGTTCGAGGTCGTCGCACCGCATCACCGGTTCCCCCGGCTGCGGCTGGAACTCGACTCCGACCACGGCTGGAAGGAAGACGTCGAGCGCGCGCTGGATCAGCTGCTCGCGGCCGCCTCGATGACGGAGCCGACCCGCGTGCTCAGCCTCTGACCAGCGCGATACAGGCATAAGAAGCTGCCCCGCCGGCAACAGGTCCGGCGGGGCAGCTTCGTAGCTGGGGAAGTTTATCCGCGGTCGGCGGCGGCGAGTTCCTCGGCGAGCAGTTCGGCGAAGGTGTAGGTGCCGGTCGGCTGGTCGTCCTGGCCGAGCAGGTAGAGCCGCTTCACCGACACCAGGATGGCCTCGGCGATGACGTCACGCATGCGCGGGTTCGTGAGCACCGAGGCGTCGTATTCGTTTGTCAGATACCCGATATCGACCTGCACCGTCGGCATTTTGGTGAGCCGCAGCAGATCCCAGGTGCGCTGATGGGTGCGGCAGTCCTGCAACGAGGTCCGGGCCACCACCTCACGCTGGATGAAGCCCGCGAGCACCTGCCCGATCATCGACACCGAGCCGTGCGAATTGCCGAAGTAGAAGCCTGCCACGCCGTTGGCCGAGGAGCTGGGGTTGTTGGCGCAGCGCAGCGAGATCATCAGGTCGGCGTCGAAGGCGTTGGAGGTCTCCGCCCGTTCGGCGTCGGTGGGGTTGGCGCCCCACGGCCGCGAGAGGAAGGTCTCCATGCCGGTGGCGGCCATCCGGCCCTCCAGCCGGCTGGCCAGATCCCAGAGGATCTCCGACTCGTAGACGTCACCGAATTCGGTCGGGACGGCCTGGCCCTTGTCGGGTCCGCCGAGACCGGGATCGATGACGATGCGCTTGCCCGTCAGCTGCGGGCCCGCGCGATGCACCACCTCTTCCTCGGCGATGCGATGCGGATTGCCGCCGGTGACCCTGGCACCGAGCAGATCCAGCGACCGCAGCGTGTCCGGGCCGCAGATGCCGTCGGCGGACAGGCCGATCTCGCGCTGGAAGGCGGTCAGGCCGTCATGGGTGTGCGGGCCGAAGTAGCCGTCCACCCGGTGCACGTAGAAGCCGAGGTCTTGCAGCCTGCGCTGCAATGTCGCCACGTCGTCGCCGTAGAGCGGGGCCGACAGCTGGTAGATCAGCGTGCGTGCGCCGAGCCGGTAGGAGGCCTCTTTCAGAGCCCGGTATGTCGCCGGACCGACCACCCCGTCCACCAGCAGCCCGCGATGCTGCTGGAAGGCGCGCACCGCGGAATCGAGCTGGTGATCGAAGGTGGCGTCGGTGTCTTTCCAGTACTCACGCGCGTCGTCGCCATCGGCGTTGTGCTCGTGCAGGAAACCCAGACTTGCCAGGGTGCTCCGAACCTCTGCGACGGCTGGACCGGTATCGCCGTGACGAAGTCGGTGCATGCGTGAGAGCCCTTTCCCTTCCGTCAGCCCGGGTACCCACTCATGCGATGGGTTATACCCTCGCACAACCGGAGCATCGGTCGATTGTCTCAGACCCGGACCGGATTTCGGCAATTCCGGGTCTGGGCATACTACGGCGCGTCGCCGGTGTGCGTTGCCTTACGGCGGAGTTCGCCGCGATCTCAGATGACGCCGTCGAGTTCGCGCAGCAGGGCGGCTTTGCCCTTGGCCCCGACGATCTGCTTGACCGGCTTGCCACCGGCGAACAGCATCATAGTGGGCAGCGACAGGATCTGATAATCCTTGGCGGTGACCGGGTTGGCGTCCACGTCCAGCTTGGCGACGGTCAGCTTATCGGCATGGGTGCCCGCGATCTCCTCCAGCACCGGCGCGACCATCTTGCAGGGGCCGCACCAGTCCGCCCAGAAGTCGACCAGAACCGGCTTCTCGCTGAGCAGGACGTCATCGGCGAAGGTGGCGTCGGTGACGGTGATGGTGGATTCGGACATGGGTGTTCTCCTCTAGCAGGTGAAATGCGCGGTGCGCCGGATCAGTTGGCGGGGACCGCGACCGGGCGTCCGGCGTGGTCGAGGGTGTTGGCGGTGATATCGCCCTGTTCGGCGAGCCACCGCTCGGCGTCGATCGCGGCGCGGCAGCCGGTGCCCGCGGCGGTGATCGCCTGCCGGTAGGTGTGGTCGACCAGGTCGCCCGCGGCGAAGACGCCGGGCACCGCGGTGGCGGTGGACGGGTCGGCCACCTTCACATAGCCCTCGTCGTCGAGTTCGACCTGGCCGCGCACCAGTTCGCTGCGCGGGTCGTGGCCGATCGCGACGAACATGCCGGTGGCGGCGAGCTCGGAGGTTTCGCCGGTGCGGGTGTCGCGCAGGGTGAGGCTGGTCACGCTGGTGTCGCCGTTGACCCGCACGACCTCGGCGTTGGTGACGAAGCGGATCTTCTCGTTGGCCTTGGCCCGTTCCAGCATGATGCGCGAGGCGCGGAACTCGTCGCGGCGGTGCACGACGGTGACGCTGGAGGCGAACTTGGTGAGGAAGGTCGCCTCCTCCATGGCCGAATCGCCGCCGCCGACCACGACGATGTCCTGGCCCTTGAAGAAGAAGCCGTCGCAGGTGGCGCACGCGCTCACGCCGCGGCCGAGCAGTTCCTGCTCACCGGGGACGCCGAGGTAGCGGGCGGCCGAGCCCATGGCGAGGATGATGGCGTAGGCCTCGAAGGTCTCATCGCCCACGGTGACCTTCTTGACCGGTCCGCGCAGGTCGATGGCGTCGACGTCTTCGGTGCGGATGTCGGCGCCGAAGCGCTTGGCCTGGTCGCGCATCTGCTCCATCAGGTCCGGGCCCATGATGCCGTCGCGGAAGCCGGGGAAGTTCTCGACCTCGGTGGTGGTCATGAGGGCGCCACCGAACTGCGTTCCCTCGAACAGCAGCGGCTGGAGTTCCGCGCGGGCCGCGTAGACGGCGGCGGTGTAGCCGGCGGGGCCGGAGCCGACGATGATCAGGTCGCGAACTGGCGTGCTCATGGGGCCCTTCCGAAAGACATCAACGGGACGTGTCGGTCAACAACAGGGTAAACGCACTTGTTCCCCGGGTGAGCGGGCTATCCGATGTCGGTGACGGTCAACACTCTCGGCTCGCCCGCGGTGCAGCCGGGCTCCACGACCAGGGCGGTGATCTTGCCCGGTGCGGTGCCCGCGAGCAGGATCAGCACGGCGTCCTGCCCGCGGAAGGTGATGTCGGAGGAGCCGAGGACCTTGCGGTCGTATCCGGCGGCCGCCACACATCCGGCGAGTTCGGTGGAATCGGCGAGCGGGCCACGGACGTCGTGGCGGCCGAGGACGCCGAGCGCGACCGTCGAATCGAGATCCTCGCCGGGGGCCACATCGACGGTGGTCGGCCCGGCGGTGGGGCTCACCGTGTTGTCCTGGCGCACCGTGGTGATCGCGATGGCCGCGCAGGCGATCACCGCGACGACGGCCGCGGCGGCGGTGAGCACGCGCATCCGCCGGCGGCGGCGCTCGTCCAGCGAGACCACCGAAGTTGTTGGCGTATCACGTGTTTCGTGCCGCCGAACGGGTAGTTGTTCCGATATCCGTGCGGTCGGTTCCTGATCCGATTCGGCGTGCCCGAGTTCCTCGGCCCATTGCCGCAGCCGCATCGCCACGTCGTCGGGCATCGGATGGATGATGCGGTCGTCCCGGCCGAGGTCGCGCAGGTGGGCGCTGACCTCGTCGAGGGACCGTAGATAACGCTGGGCCTCCGGATCGCCGTGGACCGCGGGCCACAACTGTTCGCTCAGTTCGCGCGAGAGGTTGTCGGCGTGCAGGTCGGCGAGCAGCTCCGCCGAATACGGAGGCTGCGGAACGGATCGGGTCGCCATCGCACCTCCAAGTGTTCTTACATTTGACCTTGCACGCAGCCGGGCGAATGCCAGGCGGCGGTTACATCGTCTCGTGGTTCGTCACTATTACTGACGCAACAGGGTCACATCCGGTTCCCTGGATCCCGCAGAAATTCCAAACGTTCTGCCAGTCGCTGTCTGGCCCGGGCGCAGCGGCTCTTGATCGTGCCCTCCGGGACACCGAGCAGTGCCGCCGCGTCCGCCACGCTATACCCCTCCAGATCGACGGCCACGATCGCGGTGCGCTGGTCCGGCGGCAGCGAGAACAGCGCGCGGTCGACCACCATCGACATCTCCAGCCGGGCGATGTCGTCACGGTCCTCGATGGGTTCCGGCATGTTCTCCGGCGTCAGCGAGATCGCGCGCCTGGTCTTGTTGCGCCGGATCCGGTCCAGGCAGGCGTTGACCACGATGGCATGCAACCAGCTGCGCACCTCGGATTCGGCCCGGAACGAGCCCGCGGTGCGGTGCGCCGACAGCAGCGCGTCCTGGAGCGAGTCGGCGGCGTCCTCGCGGGTGTAGGAGGTGCGCAGCGCGGTCTGCCAGAGGTGGTCGTTATGCCTGCGCAGCAGTTCGGCGAAGGCGTGCGGCGCACCGCCCGCGTGGGCGCGGAGTAATTCGGCGTCGGTGGCCTCGCCGAGGACGAGGGAACCGGCCCGCGCGAGGGCTCGAGGTCTCCCCCTGCGGAAGCCCGCGTTCGATTCCGACGACAATGCCAACCCCTTGGACGCGCTCATCACAATGCCCGGCCGGCCTGGCCGGGCACCGAAGAAATCGCAGCATGCAGGGATCGAAACGCCTGATCCCGAGAGGCTCCCCTGCTGAGAGCGCGTGCAAGATCATAACGTGGGTAACGATTCGGTAGCAACCGGACCGCGATCCGGCCAGCGCTGCGACCAGGCCGTGACGACGGAGAGTTTTACCTGGTGAGGACAGGTTTCCAGTGAGGCGTCAGCGGGCGGCGTCGAAGCGGATGTCGGCGATGGAGGTCTGGAACTGGCCGTCGGCGTTGCCGAGGCCGGTGATCCAGACCAGCACATAACGGGCGGCCTGATCGGCCTGCACCGGGATCTGGGTGACGCCGTCGACCAAGGTCGCGCTGCCGATCAACTGCGTCTGATCCAGCGTGGGCGAGGTGGTCGGCGAGGTACGGATCTCCACCCGGGTGCCCGGGCTCGGCGAGTTGATCGCGACATTGGTGAGCTTGGCCGGGCTCGGCAAGGTCGCCAGCAGCCCGACGCCCTTCTTCAGAGCCGGGAACTGCTGGAAGTACTGGTCGGTGCGCCACATCGAGGAGGCGTTGTTGTCCAGCACCGAGCCGACGCCGCTGACGTTGTCCGGGGTGCCCTCCGGCGAGAACACCGACACACCCGTCACCGGAACCGGCACCCCGGCCTTCGGCGCCGGCGCACCGGGCGTCGCGGCGGGTTCGGCGGGGGCGGAACTGGCCGTGGTGAGTCCGATATTGCGCTGTTCGTTCAGCGGTTCATCGGAGGCGCCCGGCGCGAAGATGCTCACCATCCACCAGATGATGATGCCGACCACGAGCGCGGTGAGGATGCCGAGGCCCACCATGATCCACATCATCCGCTGCGACTTCTCGCGTTCGGCCGCAAGCAGTTCCGGATCGGCGAGGGTTTCGTCGGCGGGTGCGGTGGCGCGCTGGCCGAGCCGGAGCACCGGAATGAAGTCGGTCTTCTGATCGACCACCGACGCCTGCTCCAGCACATGCTGCACGGTCGCGGCGGTCCGCACACCCTTGTTGGGCTCCAGCGAACGGACCGCGACGGCGGAGATCTCGAACGGCACCTCCGGACGGATCTGGCGCGGTTCGACCGGGGTGCCGTCGGGGCCGAAATCGGCCAGCCGCAGCCCGCCGACCGTGGCGGCACTGCCGGTGACGCCACCGGCCCG
This sequence comes from Nocardia cyriacigeorgica, assembly GCF_005863245.1. Taxonomy (GTDB): domain Bacteria; phylum Actinomycetota; class Actinomycetes; order Mycobacteriales; family Mycobacteriaceae; genus Nocardia; species Nocardia cyriacigeorgica_C. The sequence continues at coordinate 535,071 of NZ_VBUT01000004.1, forward strand.
CAGCGGCCAGCGCGCGGTGATCAGCGCGTAGAGCATGGCGCCGAGACCGCGCACGTCGGACTGGGCGTCGGAATCGGCCAGCGTGCCGGGGAAGGCGAGCACCGCGTCACCGGAGGCGCTGATGCGCACCCGGTCCGGATGGTCGATCGACAGCGAACCGCCGCCGCGATGGGCCATCTCGGCGGCCGAGGCCAGCGCCCGGATCGCGCGGGCGGCACCGATCGGCGAGGGCACGGTATCGGCCATCTCGCGCAGCGACCGGCCGGGAGTCCATTCGGCCACGACAATGCCGCCGGAGCTGCCGCGCACCACATCCAGCACGCGCGCCAGGCCCGGCGAGTTGATCTTGCCAAGGCGCAGCGTGCGCGACAGGATCGCCTGCGGGCCATCGTGACCGGAGTTGTCGGCGGCCTTCTGATCGGCGTCGACGAAGGTCAGCGCGACCTCACGATCGAGCTTGATGTCGAGCGCCTGCCAGAACTTCAGGCCGCGCGCACCGCCGTGGCTGGCCAGCAGCCGGTAACGACCGCCGGCGACGGAGGCGCCCGGCATCAGCTTCGGGCCGCGCGGGGTACGGCGCGGGCCGCCGCCGTCACCGCCGCCGACCGGCGGCATCACCGGCAGCATGCCGGTGTCGTACATCGGATCGCGTGGCGGCGCGTGGCGCTCGGTGCGGTCGTCTGCGTGCTCGGCATCGGAGGACGGATCCACCTCGTTCGGATCGGCCTGCTCCGGCTGGTGCGCCGATGCGGAATCGGGCTGCTCCCCCGCGGCGAGCGGAACGTCGGTGGAGAGCCCGCCCGCCGTGTTCGCAGCTGATTCGGCGGCTGGGACGCCGCCCACCGCGTCGTCGCTCACCCTCGGTCCTCCTTCGCCCTGATGTGTCGCAACCCCGGCGAATTCGCCACTTGTGCTTCTCTGCCGAACAGGGTACGGGAACTCGCCGACCCCGGTGATGTCAACAGCATTCGAGCGGATGACGGGCAGCACCATGGTCTGTGCGTCCATGGGGTCGTAGTGGGAGTAGGCCAGGTACGGATCGGGCCTGCGCAGGATCTGGGTGGCGTACTCGTCCTCGACCGGCTCGTCCAGCCCCAGATCGGGCGCGGGCGGAGTGATGCCGAGCTTGCGCGAGATCGCCACGGTGATGGCGACGATCTCCGGGATACCGGCCAGGCGCATGAGTCCGAAAGCCACCCCGAACATCACCAGCGAGGTGATGACGACGCGGATGAACGAGCCCGGGCCGTGCAGCGAGTCCGAGAGCCGGTGCAGGCCGAGCACCTTGTCCACGATCAGCATCACCGCGCCGCCTGCCGCCGAGGACAGCACGACCCTGGTGATGGTGTGGCCCACATTGGCCATGCGCAGATCGCCGAGGCTGCGGTGCAGCAGATATCCGCCGATGAAGGCGCCCGCGGTGAAACCGACGCCGGTGGCCGCGCCGAGCACCATCACCACCTGATCGCCATTGCTGGCCAGCACCGGCGCCAGCGCCGAGCCGATGATCTTGACGGTGACGATGCCGAGAATGATCCAGGTCGGCGTCCAGGCCTGCTCCCTGGCGTAGAACACGCGCAGATGGATCAGTACCAGCGCGTACGGGATCAGCGTGAAGGCCGACCAGCTGACCGCCTGGCCGAGGCGTTCGGCGTCCTCGGCGAAGCGGGCGTAGCCGAACAGCGCGTCACCGACCTGCGGGCCGGCCAGCGTCAGGAACACGACGATGGGGATCAGCGCGATCATCGTCAGCCTGGTGGCGGCCGAGAGATCGTCGACGACCGCCGGGGTGTCGTCGTTGGCGGCGTTGCGGCTCAACCGCGGCATGATCGCGGTGAGCAGGGTGACGCCGAGCACGCCGTAGGGCAGCTGGAGCAGCGCCCAGGCGTTGTTGTAGATCGCCGGACCGGCCGCGTCGGCCTGCGAGGAGATGTGGTTGGCGAAGATCGTGCCGATCTGGCTGATCAGCACGTAGAGGATGATGGCGGCGCCCATGGTGCCGAACTGCTTGAGCCGGGCGTCGACGCCCCACAGCGGGCGCAGATCGATGCCTTCGCGGCGGATGGCCGGGATCAGCACCATCGCCTGGGTGACGACGCCGAGGGTGACGCCGACGCCGAGGATCAGCAGCTTCGGATCGCCCATCCGCACCGGATCCAGCGAGATCTCACCCGGGGTCACCGCGTACAGGCCGAGCGTCACCAGCACGACGATGTTGTTGAACACCGGGGCCCAGGCGCCGGGTTTGAAGTTCTGCCTGGTGTTCAAGATGGCCGTGAACAGGGCCGACATGCCGTAGAACAGGATCGCCGGTACCAGCAGGAACGTCAGCGCGGTGGTCAGATCGGTGTTGACCTCACCGTCGGCTGCGACGAACAGATGGGTGGCCAGGATCGGTGCCGACGCCGTGGCCAGCAACGCGGCCGTGGCCAGCACCACGAAGGCGGCGGTGACCAGCCTGCGCACGAACGCGGCGCCGCCGTCGGCGTCCTCCTGTTCGGCGCGCACCAGCGTCGGCACCACGATCGCGGTCAGCACCGCGCCGAGCACCAGTTCGGCGATCATGTTCGGGATCAGGCTGGCCGAGGTGAAGGCACTGGCGATGGCCGGGCCGAGCACGGTGAGCAGCAGCAGCTGCTTACCGAAGCCGGTGATGCGGCTGATCAGGGTGGCGAAGGCGATGGAGCCGGAGTCGCGCAGCAGCCGGGCGTTGGCGCTTTCCTTGGACTCGGGCTTGGCGGGCTTGTCGGCCACCACGACCGGCATGCCCTTGGTGCTCGGCCTGCCGGACTCGGCGCGGGGCGCCACTCGTTCGGGCGGCGCGGGCCGTCGCACCTGCGGCTGCGGCTGGGTGGGCGGTCGATGCGGTGGCTGCTCGCCACCGCGCGCCGGACGACTCTGCGGCGGCCGGCCCTGACCCGGCACCGACTGACCCTGCGCCGGCCGACTCTGCCCCGGCACCGACTGGCCGGGGCCCTGCGGCGGTTGGCCGGGGCCCTGCGGCGGCTGACTGTGCTGCGGCGGCCCGGGCGGACGCTGCGGTTGGCCCGGACGCGGCGGCCTGCCCTGGCCCTGCGGCGGAAGCGGCGGACGCTGAGGCCTGCCCTGTTGCGGCGGCCCGGGACGCACCGGACGTTGCTGGGGTAGCTCACCGCTGCGGGGGTCGCGCGGCGGCACCGGACGCTGCTGGGGAAATTCCCCGCTGCGGGGATCGACCCCGCCCTGCGGCGGCCGACCGCGCGGCGGAATCCGCTGCGGCGGCGGCAGCGGACCGGGACGTCCCGGTTGCGCGGGCGGCGGACCGGGCCGTGGCGGCCGGGGTTCGGCGGGGTAACTCTGCTGACCGGGATGCGGTGGACGCTGCGGTGGCGGCATCCGGCGGCCGGGGGCGGGCGGTTCGCCGGGACGGCTGATGCGCGGCACTCCGGGCCCGGCACCGTCGCCGCTCATCGTCGGCTCCGCGTGCGGTCCCCGTTCCCAGGGCGCCGCGGGGGCCCGCCGGGCCGGTGGTACGTCGGGGCGGTCCTCGGGTCGCTGATGAGCGAATTGATCATCGTCGCCCATCATGCCTCCTGTGCATCGCCGGGCAGCGGAACCGGACGGTGGCGATGAGCTGCGCCGCGCCGAAGCGCGCCGGGCGGGCCTGGCTCATCTACACCTCCTGTTGCTGTCCTTGCTGCCGAAGTGCGCGCTTACGCGCCCGCCGGTACCTGTTGACCCGCCGCCGGATGCCCGGATCGACGCCCTTGTCGGCGGGATCCGGCTCTCCGTGGAACCGGCGCCACAGGCGGCGTCCGGCCAACAGGAACAGCAGTATCCCGGCACATGCGGTAATTATCGCCAGCGTTTGACCGTACGCGTTCGAACGCACCGACACCGACGTGGCGTTGCCGAGCGGCACCCCCTCCGGCGTGGTAAGCGAAATCGGAATGACCAGGTTACGGGAGTCGCTGACCTCGGTGGGGATCTGGAACGAGCGGGTGCCGCGCGGCGGCAGCTGCTGTTCGCCGATATCGGTGATCTTCGTCTCGGCCGGAGCGTCGATCCGGAACCGGATCCGCACCGCGACCGGCAGATCGTTGCGGGCGACCAAGAGCAAGGGGCTCTGCTCGGAGGCCAGGGTGTACACCCCGCCCGGCGGCAGCACGGTGACCGAACCGAACATGCGGTCCAGTGCGGTCGTGGTCTGCTCCACCCGGCGCTGGGCGAAGGTGTCGGCCATGGCGGTTTCGCCGCGGCGGTCGGACAGGCTCAGCGCGCGCACCAGGTCGTCGCGCAGCGGGGTGAGGAATTCCTGTGGCGTCGGCTCCGACTGCGGCACCTCGACCAGCGCGCGCATCAGTTCGCTGATCCGATGGCCCTGCTCGCGGATCGGCGCGACGAACCGGCCCGGTGCCGCGTCCTCGCTCGCCTGCGCGAGGTAATCGACCTGGTAGGGCGCGGAATCGGCGGGCTGGTCGAGCAGCTGGGCGAAGCTGCGCGGGGTGGCCAGATTGTTCTCCAGCAGCAGTTCGACCTGGCGCAGGACCGCGATGGCCTCGTCGCGGTTGGCGCCCCACTGTTGCGGCGGCACCAGCAGGGCCGAGCGCGGCCGGTCCGGACGCGGGTTGAGCGCACTCCACGACAAGGCGCCGAGCGCGTCCTGCAAGCGGGCGGTCCTGGAGTCCTTGGTGACCTCGTAACGGACCCGGTCGGGGGTGAACGACGGCGTCGGCGGGTTGGAGCCCATCGCGGCCAGCGCCGTCGCCGACCAGATGTCGAAGGTGGCCGCGCGCAGGGCCGGATCATCGGCGGGTTCGGGGACTCGGGGGGCCGGAACTCCCGCGGCGGGCGGCGGCGCCGCGGCGGGTGGGACGGGCGTCGCGGGCGCGGGCGGTGTGATGCCGGGCAGCCGGACCACATCGGGCGTTCCGGGTTCGGGCTCGGTGCGCGCGGTGCGGGTGGCGGCGGTGCGTCCGGTGACGCCGGTGCGGGCCGAGGTGATCGCGGGATCGTCGGCGAGAGCGACGGCATTATCGGCCAGCACCGCGGTCTTGAAGCCGTTGCTGCGCAGCAGCACTCCCGCGCTGGTGTCGATGCTGCCGGAATCGGGCAGGCTCACCCCGCGCACCGACCGGGTGGCCAGGATCGAATCGACGACGTCGGCGGGCGCCTTCACCGCGCGCGCCGTGAGCTGCGGATCGTCCACCGCGGCCAGCGCCGACAGGTCCACCTGTGCGAACGGCAGCGCCACCGTGCACATCGACGAGGCCAGCGTCCGCAACCGGTCCAGCCAGGCCTGCGCCTGGTCCGATCCGGTACCGGCCCTGGTCGCGCCGCCCGGGTCGGATGGGCTGGCCAGCACCCGGTAGTCGCCGGTCATCGCCTGCACGGTGAGCAGCAGATCCGGGTCGACGGCGACACACACCGAGGAGGCCAGCCGCTTGTCCCGGCCCGCATCGCTGCCGAGCACGGTCTCCAACGCGTCGAGCAGCTGCTCCAGCCGCCCGCCCTTGGCCAGCGACGACGCCAGCTCGTCATCGGTCAGTTCGGGCAGCTCGTCCACCGTGCCCGCGCGCCCGGCCACCAGCCGCGGCCGATCCGCCAGCGGCCACACCAGCGTGGTCGCCACCGGGGGCGCCGGTGCGGGCGGCACCGGTTCGGTGGCGCCGGCCGAAGCGGGCGGCAGGCCGAGCACCGGCAGCAGGAAACGGGCGTCGTCGAGGCGGGCCTGGCTGCCGTAGGCCGGTTCCCCGTTGACGTTGAGCAGCAGCGGATACACCCCGGGTGCGGTGATGTCGAGCGAGGCGCCGGTGTCGTCGGCCCGCAACGCGATGCTCAGCGTGAACTGGCGGCGCTGGCCGGGGCTGAGCCGTTCGGCGACGTCCTCGAAGGGGCCGGCCACGTCGTAGTTGGCCTGGTCCAGCCGCAGTGCGGTGCGCAGTCCGCTGGGTTCGGCGATCGCGCGGGCGCGCTGCACCCGGACGCTGACGTCGTCGACCACCCGGTCACCGATGTTGGTGACGGTGCCCGACACGGTCAGCAGTGGATCGCTGGTGGTGGTCACCGTGGTCGGGGTCACCGAGTCCAGCGAGAGCTTGAGGAACTTCGGCGACGACGTCTCACCGGACTCGCTCGGCTGCGCGCCCGCGGGTGGTTCGCTCAGCACCGGCAGCGTCGCCACCGCGCCGAGAATCGTCAGGACCGCCACGATGATCCGCAGTCCACGCGTCATTGCTTGCCGGTCTCCATCCGGTCGATCAGCCGGTTCGCCACCTCGGCCAGGCGCCGTTCGTCGGCGTAGGCGAGCCGGGAGTCGAGCTCACTCAACGGAACCCACGCCACCTGGGTGACTTCGATGTCCGCGTCGGACAGTTCACCACCGACCGAGCGTAAAAGGAAATGGTGCACCGTTTTGTGTACCCGGCGGCCGTCGGTGACGAACCAGTAATCGATGCTGCCGAGTTCGGCGACCACCACGCCCTGGATGCCGGTTTCCTCGGCGACTTCCCGGATGGCGGTCTGCTCGGAGGTCTCGCCTTCTTCGATATGGCCCTTGGGTAGCGACCACAGCAGCCGTCCGCGCCGGTCGGTGCGCCCGATCAGGGCGGCGCTGCGCTGTTCACGCGGCCCGTCGAGGCCGTCGACGACGAGGCCGCCCGCGGAAGTCTCCTTGACCGTGCGCATGCGTGGTCTCGCCGCGTTTCCGGCCGAACCTCGGCGCCGGGGCTGGCGGCGTCGACTGTTCGCGCGATCGGCCGGGGACACCAAGCAATCCTAATCGACGGCGCGGGCCCGGCCGTCCATAGACCGCCGCATGGCGGCGGCGTTCCCGGCCCGCGCGGACGGCGGTGTCCGGGACAACCTTCGGCTGGGTAAGGTTCACGTTCGTGGTTTCGACCGGCCCCGACCCCGCCCAGCTGCCCGCGCAGACCGATCACGCGCAGCTCGCGCCCGATGAGCGCCGCACCAGGCTGCTCGCCGCGGCGGCGGTGACCCTCGGCAGCCTCGGCGATGTGCTCACCCCGCTCGGCGAGCTGTTCGCCGCGCGCGGGTTCCAGCTGTACCTGGTCGGCGGCAGTGTCCGCGACGCGGTGCTCGGCCGCCTCGGCACCGATCTCGATTTCACCACCGATGCCAGGCCGGAGCAGGTGCAGCAGATCATGCGCGGCTGGGCCGATCATCTGTGGGACACCGGCGGCCTGGCCTTCGGCACCGTCAGCGCGGCCAAGGACGAGCAGCAGCTCGAGATCACCACCTTCCGCAGCGACTCCTACGACCGGGTCTCCCGCAACCCGGAGGTCACCTTCGGCGACAGCCTCGAAGGCGATCTGGTCCGGCGCGATTTCACCGTCAACGCGATGGCGGTGAAGATCGGCGCGGACGGCGCCCTGGAGTTCGTCGACCCGCTCGGCGGCATGGACGCCCTGCTCGCCGGCGTGCTGGACACCCCGTCGACGCCGCAGGAATCCTTCGGCGACGATCCGCTGCGGATGCTGCGTGCCGCCCGTTTCGTCTCCCAGCTCGGTTTCACGCTGCATCCGCGGGTGCAGCAGGCGATCACCGAGATGGCGGGCGAGATCGAACGGATCACCGCCGAACGGGTGCGCACCGAACTGGACAAGCTCATCGCGGGCGCGCATCCCATCGACGGCATCAACATCATGTGCGAGACCGGGCTGGCCCAGATCGTGCTGCCCGAGGTGCCCGCCATGAAACTGGAGATCGACGAGCATCACCAGCACAAGGACGTCTACTGGCATTCGCTGACCGTGCTCGAACAGGCCATCGACCAGGAAGAAGGCGATCCCGACCTGGTGCTGCGCTGGGCGGCGCTGCTGCACGACATCGGCAAACCCGACACCAAACGCAATGAGCCGGGCGGCGGAGTGAGCTTCCACCATCACGAGGTGGTCGGCGCGAAGATGGTGCGCAAGCGGATGCGGGCGCTGAAATATCCGAAGCAGTTCACCGAAGACGTGGCCAGGCTGGTGTTCCTGCACCTGCGGTTCCACGGTTACGGCAAGGGCCAGTGGACCGATTCGGCGGTGCGCCGCTACGTCACCGACGCCGGTGACCTGCTGCCCCGGCTGCACAAACTGGTGCGCGCCGACTGCACCACCCGCAACAAGCGGCGTGCCGCGGCCCTGCGTGCCACCTACGACGATCTGGAGCTGCGGATCGCGCGGCTGCAAGAGCAGGAGAACCTTGATCGGGTCCGCCCCGACCTGGACGGCAACGCGATCATGGAACTGCTCGGCCTGAAACCGGGGCCCGAGGTCGGCAAGGCCTGGAAGTACCTGAAGGAACTCCGGCTCGATCGTGGCCCGCTGACCAGGGAAGAAGCCGAGGCGGCGCTGCTGGAGTGGTGGAAGAGCCAGCAGTCCTGATCCGGCCGGGCGGCCGGACTAGAACACGATCAGCGTCGTCCCCGCGACAATCGCCGCCCGCATCTGCGCCAGGTCGATCGAACCGCTGACCTCCGGCAACTCGACCCGGAAGCGCACCAGATCGCCGTCGCGGGTGGCGTGCACGACGCGCGCGTTATTGGGTAGTTCGGGCAGCCGGATCGGGCGCACGGTGCGCATCCGCCGCGGAATCGGCACGCCGAACCAGCCGGCCCGGCGCACATCGAGGGTGAGCATGTTCTCGCGCACCGAGGCGTCGGCGACGGCGGTGATCCGGCGCTGCCGGTGCACGGCCCGGACCAGGCCGTCCGGAGCGAGCGACAGCTTCCAGTCCAGCTGTTGCTCGTTGAGCCAGTCGACCAGGGCGGCCGTGGTCACGGTGCCCTCGACGTCGAGTTGGGCGGTGCGGACCTTGGTGGGCACGCCGGGGATGAGCCGGACGCCGTGCGCGATCACTGTCATCTCGCGGATCGGATGCTTATCCCAGTGCAGATCGGTGAGCACGGTCTTGGTCTGGAAGTGCGCGCCGCGACGGCGCACCTTCAGCACCTCGAGGGTCGCGGTGAGGTCGTGGCCGAGCAGGGTGGCGGTGACCTCCTGGCCGCCGAAGCGGCTGAGGATGCCCTCGCTGAGCACGGTGAGCAGCACATCGGGCATGAGCGCGGTCACCGTGCCCGCGCCAAGATCGGCCACCGGATCCACCCAGGCCGTGGTGTAGGAAATCCACTGCTCCAGCCAGGATTGCTCGAACAGCCGCTTGCCGAAGTCCACTGCCCGCAGCGGTGACCAGGACTTCGGGTCGAAATACGTGGCCATGATTGCTCCGAGCGTACTGGGCGGGCCCGGCCGCGACCATCGCCGAATCCGGGCTCGACCGCGGCCGATCCCCCGCGACCGGCCCCGGACTGCGATCCTTGTCTGCGGAATCACACCCCGAGGACAATGGTGGCGACGGGAAGGACGCGCATGGCGCTGGATCTGAACAGTGATCTCGGCGAAGGCTTCGGGCCGTGGACGATGGGCGACGACGCGGCGATGCTCGACATCGTCACCAGCGCCAACATCGCCTGTGGCGCCCATGCCGGTGATCCGACGATCATGCGCCGCACCTGCGCGTCGGCCGTGGAGAAGGGTGTCCGGATCGGCGCCCACGTCGGCTACCGCGATCTGGCCGGATTCGGCCGGCGCGCGATCGCGGTGGCGCCGGCCGAACTACGCGACGAGGTGCTGTATCAGATCGGCGGCCTGGACGGTTTCGCCCGCGCCGAGGGCGACCGGGTGCGCTACGTGAAACCGCACGGCGCGCTCTATCACGCGGCCGCACGGGACCGGAAGATCGCCGACGCGGTGCTGGCCGCGGTCGCCGAATACGATCCCGAGCTGGCGTTGCTCGGCCCGGCGGGCACCGAACTCGAACACGCGGCCGGCCATATCGGGGTGCGGTTCATCGGCGAGGGGTTCGCCGATCGCGGCTACACCCCGTCCGGTGGGCTCGCCGATCGCGGTACGCCAGGGGCGATCCTGCATACCAATGAGGCGGTCGCCCAGGCCGTCTCGATCGCCATGTCCGGCACCGCGCGCACCGTCGGTGGATCCGGGGAGGTGACCGTGCGGGCCACCAGCATCTGTGTGCACGGCGATACCCCGGAGGCGGTGGAGATGGCCCGGTTGATCCGGGAGACGCTGGACGAGGTCGGCGTGGTGGTCGCGCCGTTCAGCTGAGACCCGAGGCCCGCGAGCCGTACCATCGGTGGCCTGGAGGGAGGCGCTGATGACGACATCGACGGGTTCGGTGCCGCACCGATCCGGCCCATCGCGCACTGCCGGATCGCGCACCGACACTGCCGCGCAGGCGATCCGGGCGGCCGGCGACCGCGCCTTCCTGCTCACTCCGCGCCCGGACGCCGTGGCCGACTTGGCCGCTGACCTGCGCGACCGGCGGCTCGACGGCGTACAGGATGTGCTGCCCGCCGCGGAAACCGTGCTGGTGACGCTGCGATCCACCGCCGACGCCGAGCCGGTGCGGCGGGCCTTGCACACGCTGCTCGAGGAACTCGCCGAGCGCCCCGATTCCGGCGACGTTTCCCGTGGAACATCGTCCGCCGGCGAGCCGGTCCTGATCCCGGTGCACTATGACGGCGCCGATCTGGACGAGGTGGCCCGCACCCTCGGGCTCAGCGTCGCGGACGTGATCGCCGCGCACACCGGGACCGTATGGCGTTGCGCCTTCGTCGGTTTCGCGCCCGGCTTCGGCTATCTCCGCTCCCCCGACGACCGCCTCGATGTCCCGCGCCGCGCCGAGTCGCGCACCGCCATCCCGGCCGGAAGTGTCGCGTTGGCGGGCGGATACTCGGCGGTCTATCCGCGCAAGTCGCCGGGCGGATGGCAGTTGATCGGCCGCACCGAGCTGACCATGTGGGACGTCGACCGCGATCCGCCCGCCCTGATCCGGGCCGGTACCGCGGTGCGATTCGTCGATGCCAGGGCGGGGCGATGAGATCCGGGCACGCTCGGCCGGCGATCAGCGCGGCGCGGGCGACGGATGACATCGAGGCGGGCGCGCGGCGACGGCAGCGACCAGCGCGTACCTGTTCGTGGGGAGATGAGGACCGAGCGTGCGAGCGGGTTCGCCCGTGAACGCGCCGGGGAGGCGAGGATGACCGACGACGCGACACTGCTGGTGGAGCGGGTGGGGCCGCTGGCGACCATCCAGGATCTCGGCCGTCCGGGCTGGTTCGATTCGGGCGTCGGTGTGTCCGGTGCGGCCGATCGCGGCGCGCTGCGGCTGGCCAATCGACTGGTCGGGAATCCGGAGGGCCATGCGGGAATCGAGGTGCTGCTCGGTGGTGTGCGGCTGCGCACGATGCGCCACACCACGCTCGCCGTGACGGGAGCGCCCGCGCCGGTGACGGTCGACGGTCGTCCGGTCGGGCATGCCAGCGTGCTGGAACTCGAACCGGAGCAAGTCGTTTCGCTCGGTCTCGCATCGACGGGTTTGCGCAGCTATATCGGCGTGCGCGGCGGCGTCGATGTCGCGCCGGTGCTCGGCTCGCGCAGCCGCGACACCATGTCCGGGATCGGGCCGCAACCGCTGCGCGCGGGTGATGAAGTGCCCATCGGCCCTGCGCCGCGGACGTTTCCGATCCTGGACCTCGCGCCGCTGCCGAATCTTCCTGTGGTGCTGGATATTCGCGCCATCCCGGGTCCGCGCGACGACTGGTTCACCGATCCGGCGGCCTTGTTCGCCGGCAGCTGGTCGGTCAGCGCCGACGTCGACCGGGTCGGTGCGCGGCTACGTCGCGAATCCGGCCCGCCGTTGGAACGGTCGCGCACGCAGGAACTTCCGACCGAAGGCGTCGCGCTCGGTTCCATCCAGGTGCCGCCCGCCGGGCAGCCGGTGGTGTTCCTCGCCGATCACCCGATCACCGGGGGCTATCCGGTGATCGCGGTGGTCGCCGACGCCGATATCGACCTCATGGCGCAGGCGCGGCCGGGCCAGACCCTGCGGTTCCGGCGCTACTGATCGAGGCGGGCGTGCATGAGATAGACGTTGTAGCTATCCCACGCCGAAATGGTGAAGTACAGGTCCTTCGCCGTCGACCATGGATGGATGAAGCCGCCGTAGGACTTCGGGTAGTCGGTGGTCGAGACCAACGGCACCGCATCGGTCCAGGCGCCCTGCGGTGAGGCGGCGGTGCGCAAGACGATCGCGCCGCGCGCCGAATCCAGATACACCATCTGCCAGCGGCCCGACTCGGCGTCGTAGCGGACCGACAGTTCCGAGGCGATCCCGGGAACCAAAGGCGTGGCGAGGTTTTCGGCCGCGGGAGCCCAGGTGCCGCCGACCCAGTACTGGTAGGCCGACTTGTTGAGCACCTCGTCCTTGGGCACCCTGGCCAGGCCGATCACGCCGATGCGCCCGTTGGGGGTGCCGAACATGTAGACGTAGTCGCCCTGCGGCACCATCGCCGCCACCTGGAACCGGCCGAGCCCGAACAGGTTGTCCCACTTGGCGTGCTGGTCCTTGACCCAGGTGCTGCCGTTGTCGTCGGAGTACGCGATCCCGCCGTAATTGGTCCACCACAGGCCGGGGATGCGGCTCCACCGGTTCACCGACATATAGCTCAGGTACTGCCGGTCGCCGAGGGCGAAACCGGAGGTCGGGATGGTGGTGGTCTCCCAGTTCTTCACCTTCCGGCTGCCGAGGAGTTCGGCGGCGTGGCAGCGGCTGTCCTGCACCATCGTGTCGATCTTCAGACCGTCGGACAGGTCGCGGTCGGTGCTGTAGCCGAGGACGTTGCTGCGCCAGTCCTCGTCCTCGCCGCCGGCGCCGCCCGCACTCCAGCCCTTTCCGAAGGTGTCGCCGAACACCACGGCCACCTCGCCGGGCCGGTTCTCCCACATCAGGCCCAGATCGGTGCCATCGACCTGCCAGCGCATATCGGTCCGGTTCTCCGAACCGGGGCCGGTGACCTGCTCCACCAACCGCACCGACTCCACCCGCGCGGGCGCGACGGCGGGACTCAACGGTCCGGGCTCGGCCGGGTGCACCACGTGTGGCGGCGCGGGTTGCGGTGGGTCGCCGGGCTCGCCGGGTACCGGAATCGGGATGGGTTCGATCTCGGGTTTGATCTGGATCTTCGGCAGTTTGATCGGCTCCGCCGAGCCGGAGGAGCTGCCCGATCCCGATCCACTTCCCGACCCGGATCCACTGCCCGACCCGCTACTCGAACCGGAACCCGGCGCAGGCGGTGACTGCGGTACGGGCGCGGATTCTTCCGGCTTCGCGGTGTCACGGATATCGGGGCACGGGTTGCGGCACGGGTCGCTCGGCAAGGGCTCCGGCACGATCCGGGTGTTGTCCTGCGGCGGATCGGGCACCGGCACGGGGGTGAGCTGCGGGACCGGGATCGGGATATCGATCTGCGGCGGCAGCGGTGGCGCGGGCGGCTGCGAGGGGTCCGGTTCACGTGTGAGCGGATCGAAACCCACCTCGCCGCAACTGTTCACCGGCGGCGGCGCCCACGGAAACGGTGCCGCTTGCACCGGCGCAGGCACCGCGAGTACACCCGTGAGCAGCACGCCGAACAGGGCGGGACGGAACGGGGTGCCGGCGCGGGAGTGGATACCGAGGTGGTTCGGCAGAGGTCCCATGGCGCGGCGGCTCCCGGGTCGGATCGGAACGGGCGTAGCTGATCCCGTGGCCCCGCCTGTGATGCAGGCTCCGGGGCCCGGCCGGATCAAGCGAAGATCAACTTACCGTGCGAGGCGCCGGAACCAAGGGATGAGAGCGAATGTTCATTCCGGTGGAACCGGATCGCCGCGCGCCGCGTCCAAGCAGATATGAACGAGATCGAGTACGCCTTCGGAACCGGCGACGGCACCGTCGACGTCTGGTCGACGCAGGCGAATCTGGAACTGGCCGGATCGCCGGACGCCGTGCAACTGGACTTCGACGGCGACGGCCTGATCGACGACGCCATGTGGGACACCCAGGGTGACGGCGTCGCCGACGTCGCCGCACTCGACCTGAACGACGACGGCGTACTCGACGCCTTCTTCACCGACCCGTCGGGCCACGGCGTCTGGGACCACCAGATCACCGGCAGCACCGCCGACGCCGCCAGTGAACCGCTCGACTGGATCGTGCGCGGTGAGGCCCCGCCCGCCCCCGCTGCTCACGACTCCCCCGCCGGCTACGGCGCGGCGCACCCAGCCCCGCCTGCCGATCCGCTCGTCGGGCACGCGCCACCGCATCCGGCGCCCTCTGCGGACGGGTCCACCGGGTACGACCGCCCGCCCCACGCCGTTGCCGCTCCGTCCGCGGATCTTCTTGCCGTGCGGCCGGTGGACCCCTTCGCCCGGCCGGATGTGCAGCCGGGCAATCCCGCCGGCCTGGTGGTGCAGTTCAACCTGGAGATGCAGGTGAATGCGTCGCCGGGCGGGCCACAGTCTTCTGCGGATCCGGCGGGCGCCGGGTTCGCAGCCGACGGGCAGCACTGATCGCGCTGCTCGTCCAGCCGGTCCGGGCCGGATCGACGAACTTCGCCGACGTTCGAGGGGTCGATGTGCGGGGTTGGCCGATCCGCCTGGACACGCGGGTCACTCGGCCGAGGCGAGGCGCCCGCGGCGGGTGTTGAGCGCGATGGCCAGCAGGCCCGCGCAGTAGATGCCCGCGCCGGCACCCACCACTCCCAGCGATCGCCCGTCGTCGGGCACCGCCAGTGCGGCCGTGGCGACGGCCAGTACGAACGCCACGTTGAACACGGTGTCCTGGAGGGCGAATACCTGGCCGCGGCGGGTGTCGTCGATATCGATCTGCATGGCCGCGTCACCGGTGAGTTTGATGGTCTGACCGGCCAGGCCGAATAAGAAGGCCCCGGCCAGCAGCAGTTGATGGGCCCGGTGCGCGGCCTCGCCCGCCTCGGCCACCGCGATCGGCGTCACCAGCAGCAGCTGCACCACCGTCGCGGTCACCAAACCCGCCACGACGGTGCGTGGTCTGCCCAACCGTGGGATGAGCACCGGCGCGACCACCGCCGCCACCAGCATGCCGCTGGCCGTCGCGGCGATCGCGACGCCGAAGCCGATGAGCCCGCTATCGACGCCCGAGCCGTCCGAGGGTGCCTGCCGCAGCACCAGCACCATGATCAGGGTATTCATCCCGAACACGACGCGATGCGTGCCGATACCGATCATCGCGGTGGTGACCTGCACCGATTCCCAGACCGCGTGGGCGCCGGTGCGCAGTCCGGTCGCGATCGCGCGCACCGCGCCGGTTCGTGCGGCGGCCCCGGCTTCCGGGCCGAGCGCGCGAGCGGCGAATCCGGTTGCCAGGGCAACCCCCGCCACCGAACCGGCTGCACTCACCCCCACCGCGACCGCCGATCCGGTATCCCCCGCGCCGATCAGCCCGATCACCGCGACCGAAGCGGCCGCCCCCACACCCGCACAGCCGGAGGCCACGGTGGCGAGCACCGAATTCGTCGGCACCAGCCAGCGTTGCGCCAGCACCCGTGGCAACGCGGCCGAGACCCCGGCCATCACGAATCTGCTGATGCCGACCACCGCGAGCGCGAGCAACAGCAGCGGCGTGTCGCCGATCCCGGCCAGCAGACCGAGGCTCACCACGCCGATCAGCACCGCACGCAGGACATTCGCCACCAGCAGCACCGTGCGCCGGTCCCATCGGTCCAGCAGCGCACCCGCGTACGGTCCGATGAAGGAATACGGGAGCAACAGCACCGCGAAGCCGGCGGCGATGGCCAGCGGATCGGTCTCGCGTTCGGGATTGAACAGGATGGCACCCGAGAGCGCCGCCTGGAACATGCCGTCACCGAACTGGCCGGTGAAGCGGACCAGCGCAAGCCGCGCGACGCCCGGGCTTTCGCGCAGGGCGGTGCGGAACGCTTTGGCCTTGCCGAGCGCGTTCATCGGGGGTGGTGTGGCGGGCTCGCCGGATTCGTCCGCCCCATGGCGGTTGTCGGGGCGAGCGCTGGACACGGCCGTGAGGCTACCCGGAGCAGGCCCTGTCCATATTCCGAGCGTGCTCGGGGGTGCGGACGACGTCAGCGAATTCCCGTGCTGACCAGTGCGATGACCGTTTGGCGCATATCCGGCGCCATCGGCAGCTCGGCCAGCGCCTCGGCATCGATCCAGGCATAGGCGTCGTGTTCGCCGGGCGCCAGTTCGACCTCGCCCGGTTCGGCCTCCACCACGAAGGCGAATTTGCGGACGCGGGCCTTGGTTCTGGTGGCGTAGTCGAAGCTGCCGAGGAAATCGGTGATCGCGCGTAACCGCAGACCGGTTTCCTCGTGCAGTTCCCTGGCCACACTCTCGGCGAAGCTTTCCCCCGTTTCGACACCGCCGCCGGGCAGTTCGTACATGCCGCCGTGATAATCGTCCGGTACCCGCCGCACGACCAGCAGTTTCCGGTCCCGGAATACCGCGACGCCGACCACGAAGTCGGTGATCCCGTCGCGGTGCGCCTCGGTGCGGAGCTGCCGCTCGACGCGGGCGAGTGTTTCCGGTCGCATCCGGCCCATCCCTCCGGTTCCCTTGGGGCACATTCTGTTACGCCACCGCACCGATTCGGCAGATCGGCCGGTACTGCTCACCTACCGTTCATCCGCTGGTCGCTCGCGTAAAATGCCGAGTGCAGACAATTTACAAGGAATGGGGAGTATCGCGCGCCTGCGGTCGCGCCCGCGGTACTTCGACCGGAAAGGCGATGGTGCCAGGGCCCGAGAGGAGGACCGCGATGTCCACACTCACGACTCCGCATATTGATGTCCATCGCGGTGGCGACCGCATGAAAACGCGTATCTCATGGCTCGATTCGAAACACTCGTTCTCGTTCGGCCAGCACTACGACCCCGATAACACCCATCACGGGCTGTTGCTCGTGAATAACGAGGATATAGTTCTGTCAGGTCAGGGCTTCGATACCCATCCGCACCGGGATATGGAGATCGTCACCTGGGTGCTCAGCGGCAGCCTTGTCCATCAGGATTCCCTCGGCCACAGCGGAATCATCTATCCGGGCCTGGCCCAGCGCATGAGCGCGGGCACCGGAATTATGCATTCGGAGAAGAACGATTCCTGGCGGCTGGACGGAAATCGGCCCGAACACGACGAGCCGGTCCATTTCGTGCAGATGTGGGTGTTGCCGGATGAGCCCGGCGTCGACCCCGGCTACCAGCAGCTCGAGATCGACGATCAGCTGGCCGGCGGCGGCCTGGTCACCGTGGCCTCCGGGCTGCCCCGCTACCGCGATCGCACCGCCATCGCCATCAACAGCAGCCATTCCGCGCTGCACGTGGCCCGGCTCGCCGCCACCGAACCCGGCGGCCCCGATTCGGTCATCGAGCTGCCCGACGCGCTGTATCTGCACGTCTTCATCGCGCGCGGCGAGGTCGACATGGAGGGCGTCGGCCCGCTCTACGAGGGCGACGCGGTGCGGATGACCCGTTCGGGCGGGCAGCGCATCACCGCGCGGATGCCCTCGGAAATCCTGGTCTGGGAGATGCACGCGCGCCTCGGCGGTCCGTAGCCGGCGCACCGGTTGGGTTCGCCGCCATACGGATCCGCGCTCGGTGCGCCATTAACATCGAAGGCCGGCAGGCGCGATCAACCGATGCCCGACCAGCGGCCCGACCGAGAGGACCACCATGTCGCAGTATCCGCCTCCTCCTCCCGGCAACTATCCGGCCCCGCCGCCCGGGCAATACCCCGGTCAGCCCGAATACTGGCAGGAATCACCGCAACGCAAGGGTCTGGCGATCACCACGCTGGTGCTCGGCATCCTGGCCGCGCTGAGCTTCTGGACGGTCGTCGGTGGCGTGCTGTTCGGCCTGTTCGCGGTGATCTTCGGGGTAATCGCGGTGATCAAGGCGATGCGCGGCCGCGCGGGTGGCGCGGTCATGGCGTGGATCGGGCTGATCCTCGGCGCGCTCGCGATCGTCGGCGCCGTCATCGCGGGCATCGTCTACTGGGGCTTCGCCGAAGAGACCGGCTTCACCGATTTCTACGACTGCGTGAGCCAGGCGGGCAACGATCAGGCCAAGATCGACCAGTGCGAACGCGAATGGAATCAGCGCATCGAAGACAAGATCGGAATCACCCCGACTCCCGCGCCTTGACCGCGACCGCCCTGGTCGCGGCCACCACATCGCCGAACTCGGGCCGATAATCACCCTGCGGCGGATTGATCCAGATCCGGTAGCCGTTGCGTTCATCGGCGGGCGAGGGCAGCACGATCTGGCTGCCCGGCAACGCCACCGACGCGCATTCGCGGAACAGATCCGCGAACAGCTCGGTATCCAGATAGGAGTCGTCGACCGGTTCGGTGAGGAAGGTCCAGCGCGAGGAGCGCGGGTGGGCGATGATCGGGCCATTGCGCATGCCGCGGCTGTCGAGCCGGTCGTGTACCTGTTTGCCGAGCACGGCGGGCATCGCGACCGCGCCGACCGCCCCGATTTCGAGCACGATGCGGCCGAGTGCCTCGTCGACGTCGGCGAACAGGCCGTGTTCGGTGCGGTATCGGCGGCAGCGGGCCACCGGATCGGAGTCTGCGCGGAACTTCTGGGGCGGATCGGACGCGGGATAGCTGCCCGGCTCGGAATCGGTGCGGGACGTACTCATGACGAACCTCGCCCTCGGCGCTGGTGGATCTCGTACAGGTGGGATCGACCGCTGACCTCGACAGTAGACCGGGTTACCAGCGCTGACAATAGTCACACGCCGGGGACTTCGGCGGGCGTAGCATCGGCTGCCATGGCACCCGTTTCGCCGACAGTTGCCCGCTGGGAATTGGTGCTGCGGCTGCGTGAGCTGCGCGAACAGCGGGGCTTCGACTCGGCCGGATTCGCCAAGCTGGTCGGCTTCACCCCGGCCAACTGGTCGCATGTGGAAAAGGGCAGGCGGGTGCTCACCACCAACACCATCGGCCCGGTGCTCGACCAGCTCGAGGTGGAAGCGGAAGAACGCACCGAACTGCTCGAACTACTGCGCGCGAGCAAGCAGCGCGGCTGGTGGGCGAAGTCCTCGGCGCTGATCGGCCCGGAACTACAGCGGCTCTACGGGATGGAATACGGAGCGCAGAGCATTCGCAGCTACGACAGCTCCGTGGTGCCGGGCCTGTTGCAGACCGAGGATTACGCCAGGGCGCTGATCAGCGCCGATGTCATGATCCGGCCGGTGCAGGTGGAGCAGCTGGTGGCGATCCGGATGCAGCGTCAGCAGCGGTTGCGCGGGCCCGATCCGGTGGAGGTAACCGCGGTGGTCGGCGAGGGCACGCTGCGTCAGCAGACCGGTGGGCCGGATGTGCTGGCCGCGCAGCTGCGTCATCTGGTGGACCTGATGACCGAACTCGGCAACGTCGAGGTGCGCGTCATCCCGTTCACCGCACCGGCCGGGGCGGTGCTCGGCGGGTCGAGTTTCCATCTGATCGACTTCGCGAGCGAGCGGCTACCCACCTTCGGCTGGGCCGAGAGCGCGGTCTTCGGCGGCGCCGTCGACGACCCGGAGCAGGTCCGCGATCTGAGCTTCGCCTTCGTGCGCGCACTGGAACAATCGCTGTCGCGAGAAGACTCATTATCCCTGCTCAGACGGTATGTAGTCGGGTAAAATGCGGCCCATGGCCACCACCGCGAAGTACCGGCCGCATGCCCGCGGCTGGTTCACATCGAGCAGATCCAACAATGGCAATCAATGTGTCGAGGTTCGGTTCGATGGTGATGCGGTGCTCATCCGTGACAGCAAATACCGCCGCAACCCGGCCAACCGCCCCGACGAAGAGCCCATCATCACCGTCACCGCATGCGAATGGACCGCATTCATCGATACCGTCACCGGGCGCGCAACCGCCACCAGCGTCTTGACCGTGCACACCGCCGAGGACGGCCACACCAGTCTCGGCCACCGCGCCACCACCCTCACCTACACCCCTGAGGAGTGGCAGGCCTTCCTCGACGGCGCCATCGCCGGCGAGTTCGACCGCATCATCCTGCCCGCTTGACCATCACCCCACAGCGGTCGCGCCCACCCGCGGATCGGCTGCCGCGGCAGGAGGTTTCGAGTCGGCGAGCGTGGGCGCGCCGGGCTCGACGACGCCCAGGACATGCCGCAGGAGACGTTCCTGCGCGCGTGGAACAAGCGCGAGTCGTTCAGGGGCGACGCCGCGCCGCGGACCTGGCTCTACTGGATCGCAGGGCCGAGGGTCACGGCCGGCCAGGAATGACTTCGCCCGGCCTCACGACCTGATCGTCCGGGCCGTGCTCATCGCCTCGTCTCGTATCGGGTCAGCAGGATGCCGCCGGGAAACCCACGGGTCTCCACGAGGTTCACGTTCACCCAGCTGTCCAGCGCGGTGAAGAACGGCGTCCCGCCGCCCACCAGGACCGGGTGGGTGACCAGCGCGTATTCGTCGATCAGACCGGCCCGCATGGCCGCCCCGGCGAGCGTCGCGCCGCCGATGTCCATCGGGCCGCCGTCCTCGGCCTTCAGCCGGGTGATCTCGGAAACCGCGTCGCCGGTGACCAGCCGGGTATTCCAGTCGACGGTGCTGGTCGTCGAGGAGAACACCACCTTCGGCATGTCCCGCCAGCGGCGGGAGAACTCGCTCTCCGCCGGTGTGGCGCCGGGCTGCTGGTCGGCGGTCGGCCAATGCGAACTCATCGCCTCCCACAGCTTACGGCCGTACAGCGCAAGGCCCGTCGCCGCCACCCGGTCGGACCACCATTCGAACAGCTCGTCGTTCGGTGACGAGTCAGGTCCCTCACCCCCGCTCCAGCCGAGGTCGTCGCCCGGCGCGGCGATGTAGCCGTCCAGGGTCACATTCATGGCAAAGGTCAGTTTCCGCATGTGGAGCCTCCCGTGAGTCGATGACACAAGTACTGACGGGCGCGGCGGGAAAACCTCATCGGCGAGCTTTCGCCGCACCCCACAGACGTCACGGCCACCGGCATACTGGTGGTCGTGACCTCCGAACTGACCAGTCCTCCCTCCGGTATCGACCTGTCCTACCTCGACCCGGCCGTTCGGGTGCAGGACGACCTGTTCGCGCATGTCAACGGCGCCTGGCTGCAGTCCTATGAGATTCCGGCCGACCGTGCCGTCGACGGCGCCTTCCGCACGCTCTACGACCAGGCCGAACTCGACGTCAAGGCCATCATCCAGCAGGCGGGCGGTGCGCCGGGCAGCGAGGGCCGCAAGGTCGCCGACCTGTATGCCAGTTTCATGGACACCGAACGGGTGGCCGCCGCCGGGCTCGCGCCGATCGCCGGCGAGCTGTCGGCCATCGCCGAGGTGGCCGACCGCACCGCGTTCGCGGCCCTGCTCGGCCGGCTGCAACGCACCGGTGTCGGTGGCGCGCTCGCGGTCTACGTCGACACCGACGACAAGAATTCCCAGCGCTACCTGGTGAACCTCACCCAGTCCGGTATCGGCCTGCCCGATGAGTCCTACTACCGCCAGGACGAATTCGAGGCGATCCGCACCGCCTATATCGCTCATATCGATCGGATGTTCGCGCTCGCCGCCGCAGACGAGGCGGTGGCCGGGTTGCTGCCCGCCGAGCCGGTGGGCCGTCGGGTATTCGAACTCGAACGCAAGCTCGCCGCCGGGCATTGGGATGTTGTGCGCCGCCGCGAGGCCGAGTTGAGTTACAACCTGCGCACCTTCGCCGAGCTGAGCACCGAGCATCCCCAATTCGATTGGCAGGCCTGGGGTTCGGCGCTGTCGGAGAATGTAGCGACCGACGCGAGCGAGCTGTTCGCCGAACTCGTGGTGCGCCAGCCCGAATACCTCGGTGTCTTCGCGGGCGCCTGGGAGCAGGAGTCGCTGGCGGATTGGCAGGCGTGGGCGATGTGGCGGGTGCTGCGGGCCCGCGCGCCCTATCTGACCGATGAGTTGGTCGACGAGAACTTCGACTTCTACGGCCGCACCCTCACCGGTGCCCAGGAGAACCGCGAACGCTGGAAGCGCGCGGTGTCGCTGGTGCAGGATCTGCTCGGCGAGGCCGTCGGCAAACTGTATGTGGAGCGGCACTTTCCGCCGGCGGCCAAGGAACGCATGGTCGAGCTGGTGGAGAACCTGCGCGAGGCCTACCGCCGCAACATCTCCGAGCTGGAGTGGATGGGTCCCGACACCAGGAAGGCCGCACTGGCCAAGCTGGAGAAGTTCACCCCGAAGATCGGTTACCCCGACCGCTGGCGCGACTATTCGGCGCTGGAGATCACCGCCGACGACCTGGTCGGCAATTACCGTCGCGGCTACGCCTTCGAGGTGGACCGGGATCTGAACAAGCTGGGCGGCCCGGTGGACCGCGACGAATGGCATATGACGCCGCAGACCGTCAACGCCTATTACAACCCGGGCATGAACGAAATCGTGTTCCCCGCAGCGATTCTGCAACCACCGTTCTTCGATATGAACGCCGACGACGCCGCCAACTACGGCGGAATCGGCGCGGTGATCGGGCACGAGATCGGGCACGGATTCGACGATCAGGGCGCCAAATACGACGGCGACGGCAATATGGTCGACTGGTGGACCGACGCCGACCGCGCCGAATTCGCCAAGCGCACAAAGGCATTGATCGACCAGTACGGTGTGCTGTCGCCGAAGGATCTACCCGACGAACACACCGTCAACGGTGAGTTCACCATCGGCGAGAACATCGGCGATCTCGGCGGACTCTCGATCGCGCTGGAGGCGTACCGGATTTCGCTGAACGGCGCCGAGCCGCCCGTCATCGACGGGCTGACCGGTTTGCAGAGGGTGTTCTTCGGCTGGGCGCAGGTGTGGCGCACCAAGGCCCGGCCCGAGGAGGCCATCCGCAGGCTCGCCACCGACCCGCATTCGCCGCCGGAGTTCCGCTGCAACGCCGTGGTGCGCAACATCGATGCCTTCCACGAGGCCTTCGACATCCAGCCCGGTGACGCCCTCTACCTGGAACCGGAGGAGCGCGTCAAGATCTGGTAAGGCCACCGACGACAACGGCGGCGCGTCCGGAAAGGACGCGCCGCCGTTGCGGTGTCAGAGGCCGATCAGTTCCAGTCGCCCAGCCCGTCGCGCTGGTTGAGGGTGCCGCCCGCGGTGTTCTGCACGATCACCGCGTCGCCCTTCTTCACGTTCTCGAAGAACCACTTGGCGTCCTCGGTGCTGACGTTGAGGCAGCCGTGGCTGACGTTCGACACACCCTGCTGGCCCACCGACCACGGCGCGGCGTGCACGAAGATGCCGCTGTTGGAGATGCGGGTGGCGTATTCGACGTCGAGCTTGTAGCCCTCGGGATCGTCGATCGGCACACCGTAGGTGGAGGAATCCATCACCATCTCGCGGCGCTTCTCGCCGACGATGTAGGTGCCGTTGGGGGTCTCGTGGTCGGGCTTGCCCATCGAGGTCGGCATGGTCTTGACCACCTCACCGTTGCGGGTGACGGTGATGGTCTTGGTGTTGTCGTCGGCGGTGGCGATCAGCGACTCACCGATCCGGAAGGCGCTGCGGCTGCCGCCCGCCTCCACCACGACGTCGGTTTCGGCCGGCCAGAACTCGTTCGGCCGCCAGCGCACCTGCTTGTCGCTGAACCAGTAGAAGTGGCCCTCGGCCGGGTTCGAGGAGGTGATCTTGATGGCGCGCTCGGCCGCGGCGCGATCGCCCACCGGCTCCTTGAAGTTGATGATGATCGGCTGCGCGACGCCGACCACCTCGCCCTCGCCGGGGTTGAGGCTCGGCGGTGCGAAGTTGGCCTGCGGCGGCACCGGTTCGGTGGCCATTTCCGCCGAACCCGACGGTAGGTGGGGCGCGGCCTGGGCAGGAGCGACGAGCAACGCGCCCGCGGCGGCGACCGCCGCGGTCAACAGGACGCCCTGGCGGAGCCGGTGCGCGCCACGACGGCGCGTGCTCATCGACTCGGTGGTCTTGGCGGCATACATATGTTCTTCGTCCATTCCATCTCTCGGCCGCACCCGCTCGCCGTGGATTGCACGGCGCGTTCGCGCGCGACCTGCGGAGCGGCCCGGTGACTGCTCACCGGACCTGCGGAGCACCCCACGGCATCGAACATGCGCGGTCCCCGCGGCGTGCGCATCGTTCTCGGCGCACCGACGGGTCGTGGAGCCCGGAGCGGCCCCGACCGGGTATCCGCGGATCCGCTGCCGTGACGGCGGCGACCCTGGCGGCTACACCTACCGCTCCGCCGACCATTCCTACCGTTGATGAGCCGGCGTTTCCAGCCGGGTACCGCGGTCATAGGCAACCGCCACCGGTTGTTCGATTGCGCATGGCCCGCCATGGCGTCGCGCGCCGCGGCGAAACGTGCCGCTCACGCCGGTGAGTCGCAGGCGGTGCGGTGATCGGCCCGGCCGGTCGGTATCGGCAGGCCTCAAACATGTTGGTGAGCTAAATCACTCGAGCACGGTGAATCGGATCCGCCTGCTCGGTCCGGTGGCGATCCCGCGCGGCAGCGCGCGTGGCAGGCGGCCGCGATCCAGCGGTGGCGCCAGCCGGAGCCGGGTGCGGCCGACGATCGTCGCGAGGGCGATGCGCAGTTCGGTATCGGCCAGCGCGGCACCCACACAGCGGCGATGACCGCCGCCGAAGGGTGCGAACTCGAACGGGGTGTAGCGGCGGTCGAGGAAACGTTCGGGACGGAACCGGTCCGGCTCGGCCCACACCGCCGGATCGGAATGCAGCAGTGGAACCGCGACGCCCATGATGGCGTCGGGTCCCAGCGCCACCCCGCGCAGCGTGTAGGGCGCGGTGAGTCTGCGCAGCACGATCGGCACGGCCGGATGCAGCCGCAGCGTTTCCTGGCAGACCGCATCGAGGTAGGGCAGCCCGAGCAGCTCCTGCGGCGCCGGCTCCGGACCCGCGGCCCGCAGTTCGTCGCGCAACCGGTGCAGTACGGCGGGTTCGCGATGTACCCGCAGCAGCGCCCAGGCCAGCGTGTTGGCGGTGGTCTCGTGACCTGCGACGAGCAGCGTGCGCAGCTGATCGCACAGGTCGTGATCGGAGATCGTGCTGCCGTCCTCGTAGCGGGTGCCGAGCAGGGTCGAAGCGATGTCCTCACCAGGTGGGCTGTCGCGCCGCTCGGCGATATCGGCGAGCAGCAGCTGATCCAGCCGCTCGCGCGCGGCGACGAACCGGTCCCACGGCGCCAGCCCGAACAGCCCGCGGCGCAAGCCGGGTGCCAGCATCAACGGTCCGGAGAAGCTGCCGAGGAACGCGCCGATCGCGGCGAGATAGGCAGGCCTGCGGTCGTCGCCGACGCCGAACACCGCGTCCAGGATCACCCGCAGCGTGATGGCGGTGGCCGCCGACCGCGCGTCGATGACGCTGCCGGGCCGCCATTGATCCACCTCGCAGCGCACCGATTCCGCGATGAGTTCACCGTAACCACGCACCCGCGTCCCATGCAGCGCCGGTGCCAGCAGCGCGCGGTCGCGGCGGTGGCGTTCGCCGCCGGTCAGGATGAGCGAGGCCGTGCCGACCAGCGGTTCGATCGGGTTCGGCCGCGGTGGAACCAGTGCGTCGACCGGCGCGCGGAACACCTCGCGCGCGCCCTCGGAGGTTCCGGTGAACACCGCTTCGCCGAGTCCGGGGAACCGCAGCAGGAACGGATCGCCGTCACGCTCGCGCCGCCTGCGGAAGTACCACTGGAAGTCGATCCCCGCGGCGGCGGCATGCACGAGCGCCGCGCGCGGCCGGCGCAGCACCACCTGCCCGGCGCGGGTGCTCGGTTCCATACCGCTGGATACGGGCGGTGGACGGCGGCGGTTCAGTGCTCGTGGACGGTGTCGAGATCGTCGACGGGACGTTCCTTGCGGACGGTATTGCGGGCCAGCGCCGCCAACCGGGCCAGCCGGGCGTCACCGAGCGCGGTGACCGCGTTGCCGAGCCGATTGGTGACGAACGCGACCGACATGCCGAGCAGCGGATCGGCATATGCCCCGGACCCGCCGACGCCGTAGTGCCCGAAGGCTTTTCGCGGCTGCTGCTTGGTCATCAGCACCGGACGGTGATAGCCGAGAGTGAACCGCAGCGGGAACCCGAGCACATAGTCGCGGCTCTCGGTCGGCTGCACCTGATTGATCTTCTCGATGGTCTCGGGCTTCAAGAACTGAATCATGCGCCCGCGATCGGCGCCGAGCCCGGCGACCTGTCCGCGATTGGCGAGTGCGCCGTACATCCTGGCCAGCGCACGCGCCGAGAACACGCCGTTCCAGCCCGGCATCACCGCATCGTGCACCCGCGGATCGCGCACCAGCTCGTCGAAACTCTCCGGCATTCCGGCCTCGGCCAGCCCGCGCACCGGCCGCACCCACGACAGCACCGACGACGCGGTATTCCAGCGGATACCGGGCGGAGCCAGGTGCGGAAATGTCTTGGCGATCCGGTAGCGCTCGGATTCGGGTACCCGGAACCAGAATTCGTCGGTGCCCAGCGGGATCGCGATCTCGCGGCGCAGCACGTCGGTGAAGGGCTCGCCGGTCACCCGCTGCACCAGTTCGGCGACCAGCCAGCCGAAGGTGATGGCGTGGTAGCCGGAGGTGCGGATGCGCCGCGGGTCCGGCGGGCTGTCGGCCAGCGCCCGCACCACCGAGTCGTAGTCGAGGATGCCCTCGCGGCCCGGCACCAGCCCGCGCACCCGGTGCAGACCGGCGCGGTGGGACAGCACATCGCGCACGGTGATGTCCTCTTTTCCGTGCGCGGCGAACTCCGGCCAGTACTCGGCGACGGGCGTGTCGTAATCGATGAGACCGCGTTCGGCCACCCGGTGCAGCACCGTCGAGGCGACACCCTTGCCGGTGGAGAAGGTCAGCGCGACGTTCTCGCCGTTCCAGCGCTTGTCCTTGGCGGCCCAGCCGGCCCAGATGTCGACCACCGGTTCGCCGTCCAGATAGATCGCCAGCGCGCCGCCGCCCCGGCTGGGCTGGGTGAACATGCCGAAGAAATGGTCGGCCAGCCGGATGAACCGCGGGTCGACCAGCATCTCGCGCGGGGCCGAGAGCCCGCGCGCCGGTTCGGCCGTGCTCACGACCGCTGCCAGCGGCCCACCGGAGTCGCCAGGCAGGCCTCGCCGGTCCCGGCGTTCCAGGCGAACGCCGCCACGCCGAGGCACACCACGGCATTCTCACCGGAAAGCACTTGGGCGCGGGATCCGTCCAGGGCCAGCGATACCGCCACCGTGTCCGAACTCGGTGCGCCGCCCACCGGCAGCAGTGAGGTCAACGCCACGGCGTCGGGTCCGAGCCCGACAGCGATCGGCACCCCGCCGACCCCTTCGCTCGCGCCGAGTCCGCCTGCCGCGCCGATCCCGACCGCGGTGGCGCCCGACGATGCTATGGCGTAACCGATGCCGTCCACTCCGGCCGAGCGCGCCTTACCGGTCGCGCTCGAACGCGCGCGGCAGCCGTGGTCGCCATCGAGGATCATCACGTCGGCTCCGTTGTCCGCGGCGCATTGCACGGTATTTGCCGAGGCCACCGCCGGTGCCGCGAGACAGGCCCCGGCTGTCGCGGTGGCGCAGGCGATCGCGCTGATCAGCTTCATGTCCGACTCCTCTCGCACCGGCCTCCTCACCATAGGCGAGATCGTTGCTGCGGGGGCGGTTCCGGGCGCATGCGCGACGCGCGGCGCGGCGTTCGACTCGACCGCACCGAAGCGGTGGTGTATTCATTTCGAGGTATTTCAAGCACTGTTGTGGACTTCGGATTCGTACGGGGGTGTGAGTTCGGCGTTGCTGCTCGGGAGGACTTTTCGTGTCTGGTCGATCGACCTTCGCCCATCGCGCGCTCGCGGCCTGTGCCGTCGCGGCGGCGCTCGTACCGTTCGCCGCCGGGTGTAGCACCACCGTCACCGGCACCGCGCAACCCGCGCTGGACAACGCGATATCCCCGACCAGCAGCGCCGAATCGACCTCCGATTCCGAGCCGACCAGCACCCGCTCGCCGCGCACCACGACCAGCACCGCGCCGACCGGCGGCAACACCTCCTTCGACGCCGAGATCGGCGACTGCGTGACCCTCGGTGGCACCACCACCGACGCCGAGATCGATCGGGCCTCCTGTGGCAGCCGCGCGGCCAACTACAAGGTCATCGGCAAGGTGGCCAAGCGATCCGAATGCGTCAGCGATGCCGACAGCTACTACGCCGAAACCGTCAACGGTGTCGAGCAGGGCGCGCTGTGCCTGGATATCGACTGGGTGGTCGGCGGCTGCATGGATGTCGGCGGTGAGGATCCCAAGCGGGTGGACTGCACCGAACCGGCCGTCGACGGGGTGAAGGTGCTCTCGATCGAGCAGGACGCCGACTCCGCCGATGCCTGCGGTGCGGGCGGCAGCGGGTACGTCTACCCGGAGCGCCGGTTCGTGGTGTGCGTCGAGGAGCTGTAGGTTCCCCGCGTCACCGCACCTGCTCTACCGGGGCCGGCCGCACCACCGAAGCCCCTGAAACGCCGAATGAGCGGGCGCTCACGCCCGCTCATTCGCTGAAAGTTCTACCGGTCCGGATCAGATGGGCCGGAAACCCGCGCCCGTCCCGCCGCGCGCGTTGACGTCGTCCATGATCGCGGTCAGGTTGGTGCCGACCTCGGGGCCGAAGCAGGCGATGGCCAGGTAGGCGTTCACCATGCCGACGAGGGTGGACCCGACGACAACCGGTGCTCCGGAATCGCCTTCGACCACGCACATCTGGGCCCAGGTCTCGTAGTTGGTCTGGAAGATGTCGCCCCAGGTGACGCCGCAGGTGTTGCCGGTGGTCCGGCCTTCCTTGCAGACGATGGTCGGGAACTGCGGTGCCGCCCCGATCCCGGTGATGGTGACGTTGCCGATCCGGTTCACCGGGGTGATCCGGTTCGGATCGAACTGGATGACGGCGTAATCGAGTTCGTGGTTGGAGAAGACGAACTTGCCGATCGGCCCGTAGCCGCGGTCCACCTCGGCGTACACCTGCGCGCCCGCGTCGCCGCAGTGCCCGGCGGTGAGTCCGACCAGTCGTCCCGCCGCATCGTGGCCGACCGTGGTGACCGTGCACTCGAACATGTTGTCGATGACGATTCCTGATCCACCGCCGATGACCGGCGCGCCTGGTGCGGCGCCGGCGGCGCCAGCGCCGGTCCCGAGCAGCGCCGCTCCGATGGCGACGGCGAGGACGGCGTTGGCCGCCTTGGCGAGTTTGCTGAACATGTCCCTCCAGACGTCGGAAGCCCGCACGATATCAATGTGCGAGACCCATCGTGTCAGTATTTGCGCTCGGGCGCGTCATCGGCCGGGCCGAGCCCGCCGGGACGCCGATTTCCATACATGTCGCCGGGTTTGTCTCTTTCCATCGAAATAGCCTCTTGCTATCACCGACTCGATTATTGTCAGCGAAGTTTACAAAGCGAGTCCTGCCATGGTCGGCTGTCCAGAATTGAATCCCGCGCAATTTCGATGAATGGTTTCCCTATTTATTAGGAACGGCTCCGCGTCGGGTCCGGCTCACATGCAGGGACTCTGTAACTTGTTCCAGTTCTATTCCGGGAAAGATTGGGATCAATACCAACTCCGGCGCGATAACTCAGTGGTCACAGTGCATAGTGACAACGGTCTATGACCGCAATCACATGTCTATGGTGTGTTCTGCGCTACTCCGTAGTAAGGTGCGTCAAGCAAACAAGTCGTCGGGGCAGGTAAACCGACGTCGAGAGGGGTTAGTCAGTGCAGTCGACCAAGAGTCCACCAGCGGGTTCGAGATTGAGCGATGCGGTCGAGTGGACCAAGGACTACTGGCGCGACCATCCCAAAAAGTCGCTGGAAACCCTCGGCCGTCAGATGACGATGGGCGCCCAGGCCGTCACCGAACTCGTCGTCGCCATCTTCCGGCGGCGGTTTCCGTTCGACGAGTTCATCCGCCAGTGCGCCTTCATGGCCAGCGTCGCCGCCGCGCCCACGCTGCTCGTCGCCATCCCGATCGGCGTCATCGTCTCGATCCAGGTCGGTGCGGTCGCCGGCCAGGTCGGCGCCACCTCGTTCATCGGTGCGGCCAACGGCCTCGGCATCATCCAGCAGGGCGCGCCACTGGTCACCGTGCTGATGATCGCCGGCGCCGTCGGTTCGGCCATCTGCGCCGACCTCGGCTCGAGAACCATCCGCGAGGAAATCGACGCCATGAAGGTGATGGGCGTCGACCCGATGCGGCGGCTGGTCGCCCCCCGGCTCGGCGCGGCGATGATCGTCAGCGTGCTGCTGTGCGGGTTCGTCGTCTTCGTCGGCTTCCTGACCGGCTACATCTTCAATATCTTCGCCCAGGGCGGCACCCCCGGCTCCTATATCGCGACCTTCTCCTCGTTCGCGGTGACGTTGGATCTGCTGGTGGCGCTGGTCAAGTCGCTGCTGTTCGGCCTGCTCGCGGCGATCATCGCCTGCGATACCGGGCTCAACACCCGCGGCGGCCCCGGCGGTGTGGCCAACTCGGTCAACACGGCCGTCGTCATGTCCGCGGTGATGTTGTTCGGCGTGAACGTCATCTTCACGCAGGTCTACAACACCCTCTTCCCCCCGACGGTGGTGTAGCCGGTGTCAGCGACCTATGTGCCGCCCCTGCTGCGGCCCTTCCAGAAGCTCCGCTCCGCGGCCACCGCGCCCAAGGACATGCTGGCCCGCCTCGGCCACCAGGTGTTCTTCTTCCTGCGCTCCATCGGCTCGATGCCGCTGGCGTTCAAGCAGTACCCGAAGGAAGTCTGGCGGCTGCTGTCCGATGTCACCTGGGGCAACGGCAATCTCGTCGTCGGTGGCGGCACCATCGGCGTCATCCTGATCCTGTCCGCCTTCGGCGGTATGACCGTCGGCATCCAGGGCCACACCTCACTGAACCTGCTCGGCCTGAGCCCGATCACCGGCGCCATCTCGGCCTTCGCGACCACCCGTGAGCTCGGCCCGCTGCTGGCGGCGCTGGCCTTCGCGGCGCAGGCCGGCTGCCGGTTCACCGCCCAGCTGGGCGCCATGCGCATCTCCGAGGAGATCGACGCGCTCGAATCGGTCGCCATCCGTCCGCTGCCCTACCTGGTCAGCACCCGGATGATCGCCGCGATGATCACCATCGTCCCGCTGTACTGCCTGGGCCTTGCCATGGCCTACATCTCCTGCGCGGTCACCGTGCAGCTGATCGGCGGCACCGACAGCGGTACCTACATGCATTACTTCTACCAATTCCTGATACCGACCGACGTGCTCTATTCGCTGCTCAAAGCGATCGTGTTCGTCGCGATCACCACGTTCATCCAGTGCTACTACGGCTTCTTCGCCTCGGGTGGTCCCGAGGGTGTCGGTGTGGCAGCGGGTCGCGCGATCAAGATGTGCATCATCGTGGTCGTCTTCGCCGACCTGTTCATGACCTTGGCAATCTGGGGTGTCAACCCCGGCATCCGGATCTCGGGGTAGGTAATGATCATCGATCCGAGTGGGCGCGGGCCCACCATGCGGCAACTGCTCATCGCAGGTGTGTGCGGGCTCGTCGTCTTCGCAATCATTCTCGGCTTCCTGATGGCGCGCTATCAGGGCTACTTCGTGCCGAAGGTGAACGTCACCGCGAACCTCACCACCACCGGTGACGGCCTGCCGCAGGACGCCGACGTCAAGTTCCGCGGTGTGCTGGTCGGCGCGGTCGACAGCGTGTCGGTGGCCGCCAAAGGTGAACTCCAGCAGGTCCATATCGAGCTGAAGCCGGAGTACGTCGACGGCATCCCGGACAACGTCACCGCGCGCGTGGTGCCGAGCAACCTGTTCGCCGTCACCTCGGTCGAGCTGGTCTACAACGGGCAGTCCGACGGGCACCTGGAAGAGGGCTCGATCATCGAGGAGGACACCAGCAAGGGCACCGTCGCCTTGCAGGACACCCTCACCACGGTGCAGAACATCCTCGATCAGATCGACCCGATGCAGTTCGGCCGCGTGCTCGGCACCCTGTCCTACGCCCTCGACGGCAGCGGCCGGGTGCCCGGTTCCACCATCGAACGGCTGGACCGCTGGCTCACCACGGTCGACGAGTCGATCCCGGACCTCGGTGTGCTGCTCGGTGATTTCTCCGCCTCGGCGCACGCGCTGAACGAATCCGCGCCGGAACTGATGGACGTGCTGGCCAGCTCGGTCACCACCGCCCGCACCATCGCCGACCGCCGCTCGGATCTGGCCGCCCTGATCAGCGGCGCCAGCGTCACCGCGGACAAGATCAACCACCTGTTCGCGGTCAACCCGAACTCCGGTAAAGAGGTCACCGCGGGCCTGAACGCCACCATCGGCGCGCTCGCCTCCGACCCCAGCGCGATCACCAACGCGATCGCCAACCTGAACACCTCCACCCGCAAGCTGAACACGGTCTTCCACTGGGGTCCGCAGCGGCAGATGGTGTGGAACGCGGGCATCACCTTCACCCCGTGGCAGCCCAACACCGTGAAGGACTGCCCGCGCTACGGTGATCTGGCCGGTCCGAGCTGTGCCACCGCGCCCGCGGTCGCCGATCCCGGTGTGCTGCCGGAATCCATGCGGCCGGGCCGGTTGAAGTCGGCCGATGGCCTTCCGGTGCTGCCGCCGCTGCCGGGCATGCCCGCCATCCCCGGCGTGACCACCCAGGTCACCGCGCCGTCGGCGCCCGCGCCCACCGCGGCCGTGCCGAACCCGTTCGCGGGCACCCCGCTCGAAGGCCTGTTCCCGAACCTGGTGCCCGGTGCTCCCGCTCCGGCCGCACCGCAGCCGGGGACCCCGGCGCCGGCCACCCAGCCCGGCACGGACAAGCCCGCACAGGGTGAGGCCGCGCCCGCGGCGAACACCGAGCGGCCCGGCGTGAAGCCGGCGGCCCGGCCCATCGCCTACACCGATGATCCGGCGCTGACCGCGCTGCTGGGCCGGCGGGCCTCCACCCTCGAGTACATGATGTTGAGCACGGCTCTGGAAGGCGGCACTGTGCAGGTCACCGCAGAGGGGGCCGGCCGATGAGCATCCGCAAACCGCTGATCGGCTTCAGCCTCTTCGCCGTCGTATCGGTACTGGTCACCGTGGTCATCTGGAACACGCTGGCCCGCACCGTCGACGGCGACACCAAGACCTACTCGGCCACGTTCACCGACGTGCTGGGTCTGCGCGAAGGTGACGACGTCCGCATGGCGGGCGTGCGCGTCGGCAAGGTCGAGAAGATCGAACTCGACGACAACAACGACGCCCACGTGTCGTTCATCGTCCAGGACGAACAGACCCTCTACGGCAACACCAAGGCGCTGGTCCGCTACCAGAACCTGATCGGCCAGCGCTACATCGCGCTGGCGCCGGGCACCGGCGGGGACGCCACACCGCTGGAGGACAACGCGACCATCCCGCTCGAGCGCACCGAGCCGTCCTTCGACATCTCGGCGCTGCTCAACGGATTCCAGCCGCTGTTCCAGGCGCTCGAGCCCGAGCAGGTCAACCGGCTGTCGGAGACGTTCGTGCTGGCCTTGCAGGGTGACCGGATCCAGCTGAGCCAGTTCATCACCCAGGCCGCGACGCTGGCCACCGATTTCGAGCGCCGGGACGCCATTCTCAGCGATGTGATCACCAACCTCAGCGGCATCATGTCGGGGTTGGCAAAACGAGGGGACGAATTGGAGACGCTGGTAACCCAGACCCGGGCGCTGATCGGCGGGCTCTATGAACAGGGCCAGTCGCTGCAGCAGTCCACCGTGCAGATCGCCGACGCCACCACCGCGCTGGTCGATATGGTCGGCAATATCCAGCCCAAGCTGGACGCCGCGCAGAACTCGACCCGCGACGCGCTGACGCTGCTGCTGGCCAACGGCGCCAAGCTCGACCAGGCCGCGATCGACCTGCCGTCGGTGCTCGCCGACGTGGGCCGGTTCACCTCCGAGGGCGCCTACGCCAACGCCTACATCTGCCGCCTCGACGTCTCGCTGTACGGAATCCTGTTCCCGCGCGGGCTGTTCTCGCAGATCGGTGGCAACGGACAGTCGGCGGTGTGCCGCCCATGACCAAGATCAAAACCTGGTTCAACGCCAACCGCTACTTCGGTCTCGGCATCATCGGCGCCGCGCTGGTGGCGCTGCTGGTGATCGTGTCCTCCGGATTCCAGAGCCTCGGCGTCGGTGAGCAGAAGATCGAAGCCGAGTTCGTCCAGGCCGCGGGCATCAAGGTCGGTGACAAGGTCGACGTCGCCGGTGTTCCGGTCGGCCGGGTCGCCGGCGCCGAACTCGAGGGCGACCACGTCGTGATCACCTTGCAGATCAACGACGACGTCGAGCTGGGCCCGGACGCGCATGCCTCGATCAAGATGGCGACGCTGCTGGGCGCCCGCTACATCGACCTCGAGCCCGGTGACGGCTCGGGCCTGCCGGACAAGCGGATCCCCAAGACCAACACCACCGTTCCCTACGACCTCGCCGATGTCGTGCAACGCGGCACCCCGAAGTTCGAGGAACTCGACACCGCCAAGCTGGCCGAATCGCTGAATCTGTTCAACCAGCAGCTCGGCGGTTCGCCGGAGCTGATCGCGCAGGCGCTCGACAGTGTCGGCGCGCTGGCCAAGACCATCGACTCGCGCAAGACCCAGGTCGACACCCTGCTCAAGGATCTGGACCGGGTCACCACCATCCTGGCCGACAACCGCAACAGCGTGCTGCTGGTCGTCACCCAGGGTGAGGCGATCGCCAGCCGGGTGATGGAGCGGCAGAACCTGCTGCGTCAGCTGCTCGACAATGTCGCCACGCTGACCGCGCAGTTGCAGCAGATCGGTGCCCAGAACAACAACCAGTTCTCCGGCACGCTCGATCAGCTCAACATCATGGCCTCGGGCCTGCAGAAGAACAAGGACAACCTGGACCGGTTGCTGTCGATCATGCCGCCTGCGGTGCGTTACCTGGCCAATGCCTGGGGTAACGGCAACTACGCCGAGGTCGGCCTGCCGTGGCTGTTCCCGGACAACTGGTTGTGCTTCGCCCAAGTCGCCGAGGGGTGCGCGTGATGAGACTCAAAACGATCGCCCAATCGCTGTTCGTCGGCGCCAGCGCGCTTCTGGTCGGCAGCTGCTCGCTGCTGCCGGGTCCGTTGAACAACGACATCAAGATCACCGCGGACTTCGAGAACATCGCGGGCATGTACGAGGGCAACAGCATCCAGGTGCTCGGCATCGACGTCGGCAAGGTCGACAAGATCGTGCCGCGCGGCACCTTCGTCGAGGTGCACATGACCCTCGACGGCGATGTGAAGTTCCCCAAGGACGCCATGGCCGTGGTGATCTCGCCGTCGATCGTCACCGACCGGCATATCGAGATCACTCCCGCCTACACCGAGGGCGAGACGCTGTCCGACGGCGACCACCTGCCGCTGGAACGCACCGATGTCCCGGTGGAACTGGACACGATGATCAAGACCATCGACCAGTTCGCCGCCGCGCTCAAGCCGGAGGAGGGCCAGGAAGGTCTCGGACCGCTGTCGGGCCGGGTGCTCTACCCGATGCTCGACGGCAACGGTGAGAAGATCCGCGACACCCTCAACGCGCTGTCGAGTGCGCTCAAGGTCGGCCTCGACAACAAGGACGCGATCTCGACCATCATCATCAAGCTCAACGAGCTCACCACGATGCTGGCCGAAAACGATCAGTCGGTGCGCGATTTCAGCAACCAGGCCACCCAGATGACCACCCTGCTCGCCGAGCAGGCGCCTGGTCTGCAGGCCACGCTGGATCAGCTCAACAGCTTCCTGACCAACACCAGCTCGATCTTCGCCGACCACCAGGCCCAGATCAGCGACACCCTGACCAGGATGACGGCGGTCACCGACCAGCTGCGCCAGAACGCGCGCGGGCTCACCGAGGTCATCGACGTCGCGCCGATGCTGCTGGAGAGCATCGACAAGTCGATGAACAAGGAGCTCGGCTACATCCGGCTGCACGCGCTGGTCGGCACCACCCTGTCCGGCGAGCAGATCAGCCTGTTCTGTGAACGCATCCAGATGCGCGCCGACGGCTGCCGCACCGGTCGCATGGAGGACTTCGGTCCCGACTTCGGACTCACCGCCGCACTGCTTGGACTGACGAAATGATGAATCGAATCAGCAGACGAGCCCGCCGCAGCATGGTCGCGGTCGCGGCGGTCGGGGCGATGTCGGTGACCTCCGGCTGCGGCCTGACCGTGGAGAAGCTGCCGCTGCCCAAGCCGGGCGCCACCGGCGACACCTACTCGCTCACGGCGGTGTTCGACAACGCGCTGAACCTGCCCGATCAGGCGAAGGTGAAGGTCGGCGGTTCCGATGTCGGTGTGGTCACCGGGATCAGGACCTCGAACTTCCAGGCCATCGTCGATATGGATATCAGCACCGATATCCAGCTGCCGGTCGGCAGCACCGCCGAACTGCGCCAGGCCACCCCGCTGGGTGATGTGTTCGTCGCGTTGTCCATGCCGCCGGCCGAACCCGGCACGCAGATGATGCAGGACGGCGACGAGCTACCGCTGGATCAGACCTCGGCCGGTGCCACCGTCGAGGAACTGCTGCTGTCGGTGTCGATGATGTTCAACGGCGGCGGCATCGCCCACCTGGCCCGGCTCGGCGCCGAACTGGACTCCATCGTCGGCGGGCGCAGCGATCAGGTGGTGCATCTGGTCAACGAGATCACCGGCGTCGTCACCAGCATGAACGACAACTCCGCGCGCATCGACAGCGTGCTCGCCGAATTCGGCGCACTGGCCACCACCCTGGAGGCCCGGCGTTCGGACCTCGGCCAGGTCGCCGACACCCTGCCGAACATGATCGGCGCGGTCGCGGAGAACAACAAGGCCATCGGCGATCTGCTCACCAAGATCGGCACCGCCAGCGTCGCGCTCGGCGACTACGCCAACACCTCCGGCGGTGAGCTGGCCGGGCTGCTCGACAGCCTCGATCAGCTGATGGGGGCCTTGGCCGCCACCGGCGACAACTTCGGTGCGGTGCTCGACGCGCTCCGCGAGATCCGCCCAGGCGTGAACGCGACCTTCCGCGGTAACAGTCTCGCCGCGCAGGTCAACGTCACCAACCTCGATATCGCCTTGCTCACCGCCCCCGGCACCAGCAAGTTCTTCGATCTCAACGATCTGAACGACTTCGCGGGCAGCCTGATTCAAGTGCTCCAGGTCGTCTACGGCCGGGTGACGGGAGGACACCGGTGAAAAGCCACAGGATCCTCTACTCCACCATCGGCCTGGTGCTGGTGCTGATCATCGGTGCGGCGTACCTGCTGGTCAACGTCATGCGGATCAATCCGCTGCGCGGCACCTACACCGTCACGGTCACTCTGGACCGCTCCGGCGGTCTGCAGCCGGGCAACGACGTCACGCTGCGCGGTTTCCGCGTCGGCAAGGTCGATTCGATCACGCTGATCAACGGCGGCTCGGCCATCGCGGCCACCGCCGAGATCGACGACCGCTACGACATCGCGGTGGACACCGTGGTCGCGGTGCAGGCGCTGTCGGCGGCCGGTGAGCAGTACATCGACTTCCGTCCCGATACCGATCAGGGCCCGTTCCTGACCGACGGCTCGGTGATCGAATACAACCCGGACACCGTGCGCACGCCCACCCCGGTGTGGGCGGTGCTCGACGACACCAGCGCGTTGATCGCCCAGATCGATCCGAAGCACTTCGACGTCATCCTCAACGAGCTCGACATCGCGCTCAGCGGTGGCCCGGATCAGCTGCGTTCGCTCATCGACGGCGTCAGCATGGTGGCCGCGGGTCTGGACTCGCTGCTGCCGCAGACCTCGAATCTGATCGCCAACCTGCGCACCATCGCCGCGACGACGTCCAACGCCCAGCCCGACC
Organism: Nocardia cyriacigeorgica; assembly: GCF_005863245.1. Taxonomy (GTDB): domain Bacteria; phylum Actinomycetota; class Actinomycetes; order Mycobacteriales; family Mycobacteriaceae; genus Nocardia; species Nocardia cyriacigeorgica_C. The sequence goes on from NZ_VBUT01000004.1 coordinate 572,778, forward strand.
TCGGGACGCTGACCCGCAACTCGGGGGTGCTGTTCGAGCAGTTCAACAACGCCAATGCCGAATTGCAGTCGGTGCTGTCGCAGGCCCCAGGCCAGTTCGCCAGCCTCGGCGCGGTGCTCGACACCACCACCGATCCGATCACCGGCCTGGTCAACAACTTCGTCGCCATCACCAAGGCGGCGCAGCTGCGCACCCCGGCCATGCGGGCGCTGTTCCCCGCGCTCGAACTCGGTGGCGCGGCGCTCGGCGTGCCCGCCCACGACAACGAATTCCACACCATCCTCGACATCTGGTTGCGGCCCTACTGCCAGTACCAGTCCACTCCGGCCAGCCCGCAGGTCGTCTCCGACGGGACCATGCCGAAGTGGAACTACTGCGAGAACCCGCCGCCGGGACAGCAGATCCGAGGTGCGGTGAACGCGCCGCGGCCGAACATCCCGAACAACGGCTCGCATATGCCGCCCGGTGTGGATCCGAACGAACGGACCATGCCGCCGGTGCGGTAACCCCGACCGGCTGAACGGCCGCGTGTGCGCCGGGGCATACTCGCAGATGAATGCCTGCGGCCCGGCGCGCGCGTGGCCGGACGAAATACACGGCACACCCCGATGTGTGCCGGGAAGGTGTGAACAGTACTCATGTCCACAGATGACGCCGCTTCCGACGCGGACGCCGGGCAGGATGGCGCGACGACGGGATCGGCGGGCGACGCCGACCCCGCCGAGGCGACCACACCGGCCCCGGACGGCGACGCCGAGTCCACGGACGCCACCGGAGGCGAGACCGGCAAGACCGGCGCCGGCAAGCCCGACGCGGACGATGTAAGCAAGGCGAGCACGGCGGACGCGGACAAGACCGTGAAGGCCGAGACCGCGGCCGCCGCATCGACCGACGCCGACGCCACCGTCAAGGTGGACAAGGCAGCCGGTGCCGCGGGTTCCGATGAAACCGGCAAGCCCGATGCCACCGACGATCCCGACAAGACTGTCAAGGTCGACACGGCCGCCGCCGACGCGGACAAGACCGTCGAAGTCGACAAGGCCGACAAAGCCGACAAGGCGAAGACGACCAACGCCGACGACGACAAGACCGTCAAGGTGCGCACCTCCGCCGCCGCGAAGGCCGCGGGCGCCAAGCGCCGCAACCCGTTGTTCATCGCCGCCGGTGTGGCCGTCGTCCTCGCGATCGCCGCCGCGATCGCCGGCGTGGTGTTCTTCCTCCAGTCCGGCAATCGCCAGGACGAGCTGGACACCAGGGCCGCCGCCACCAAGGCCGCCTGCGATTTCGGCAACCAGTTCGCCACCTACAGCGGCGACAAGGTCGACGACTACCTGGGCCGGCTCGAGGACACCGCGACCGGTGAGTGGAAGAAGATGGTCGCCCAGCTCGGACCCGACCTGAAGGCGCGGTTCGAGGGCAGGCAGGTCGACTCGCGGGCCGACGAGGTCATGTGCGGTTACGCCTCCGGCGACGACGAGAAGGCCACCTTGGTGCTGGTCATCGACCAGACCTTCTCCACCGCGGATGTGCCGAACTCCACCCCGGGCAAGGTCCGGGTGGCGGCCAATGTCGAGATGGAAAAGGTCGACGGGCGCTGGCTCGTGGCCGAGTTCGACTTCCCGGCAATGCAGTAGGGCAGCGGCGTGACGAAAGAGAGTGGGACCGGATCTATGGTCGAAAACGCCGACAACAACGGCGATGAGCGCGGTGTGCTGCCCGTCGTCCTCGCCTTCGTGGCGGGGGTGGTGCTGGTGGCGCTGGTCGTCACCGCCGTCGTGTTCTTCCGCCAGGCGCAGCAGCGCGGCGACGAACTCGCGGCGCAGGACGAGTCCAGCCAGGCCGCCTGCGATTTCGCTCGCGCGACCAACACCTACGACTACGCGGGCAATCTCGACAACTTCATCGCCGAGCTGAAGGGCCGGGCGACCGACAACGTGGTCTCGGATCTGGAGCAGAACTGGGAGGTGCTGCGTCAGCTGCTGGTCGAGTCCAAGGTCAAGGCCTGGGTCGACAAGGCCACCTGCGGTTTCCGTTCCGGTGACACCGAGAACACCCAGGTGCTGGTGAATATCAGCCTGATGAAGACCAATTCGGCCACCCCCGAGCCCAAGCGCCAGGACATCGCCGTGGTCGCGGGCATGGAGAAGTCCGGCGACAAGTGGCTGGTCAACAAGTGGGAGCTGGCCATGCTGCCCGGCATCGACCCGAATGCCGCCCAGCAGCCCCCGGCCCCGCCTGCCGATCAGCCCGCCCCCGAGCCGGGCAACTGAGCTACCGATAGCGACCCCCGGCGGTGGGTCGAGCCACCACCGCCGGAGGTCTATTCAGGTGGTCGGTGCGACGCCGATCAGAACAGCGTCAGCGCTCCTGCGGCCGGCTGCTTCGCGACTTTTCGCGTGGCAGCCGGCTTTTCTTCTGGTGCAGCCGGTTCCGCGCGGACGGCGGGTGCCGGGATGGTGGTCGTCAGCGCGGGGATCTCGACCGTCACCGGATCGGCGGCCGCGGCGGGATCGGCGGCGACCCGGCGGGCGGCCTGGCCGGCCAGCGTGTCGGCCTGCTCGTTGAAGTAGTTGCCGACATGTCCGCGCACCCAGCGGAAACGGACCGGGCCGGGGCGGGAGGCGATGGCGCGGTCGATCTGCTGGATGAGCTCGGCGTTCTTGACCGGGGCGCCCGCGGAGGTGCGCCAGCCGTTGCGCCGCCAGCCCGCGATCCACTCCGAGGCGCATTTGATGGCGTAGAGCGAATCGCTTTCGATCAGCAGCGGTTCATCACCGGGGTGGGCGAGGATGGCCTCGAGCAGCGCGCGTAGTTCCGCGATCTGGTTCGTGCCCGACGCGGCGCCCCCGCTATCGGAGGGGCCCTGATGGTTGACCCATGCCCAGCCGATGGCGCCGCCGGGATTGCGCAGGCAGGATCCGTCGGTGCTCACGATGATCATGCCTCGCACCCTACGCAATCCGGCCGACAAGATCGGTACCGTGGAATTGCTCTATCTCCCTTCGTAACCGGGACTCCGTGCGGCGCAGCGCCGAGCGGACACCCGATTCGAGCGGACGAGCGAGCATGCGGCCCGCGAGGCCACGTGGCGGATCGTAGTCGACCTCGGAGGTGAGCACCGAGCGCCCGTAGCCCAGCGGATCGAATCGCAGTGTCAGAGTGCCGGATAAGCGTCCACGCAGCGTATACCCGATCACGACGTTGCGCCGGTACTCGGTGATCTCGCAGCTCAGTGTGGTGCGCAGCAGGATCAGCCTGGCATCGGCGCGAAAGCGTGCGCCGAGCCCGCGGTCGGTGTCACCGCTCGGTTCGAATTCGGCGACGCCGAACATCCAGTCCGGTACGAACAGATGGTTGTCCGTGTAGGTGAAAGCGACCTCGACCGGTGCGCCGACGTCGCTGGCATATCTGATGTGGCCCATGGGCCCTCCCTCCACGGCTCCGACAAAAGTACTACAGCGTTCCTCTTTATTCGAGGGTTGTGCCGAGATTTTGGAGCGTGGATTGCCAGATCGCTACCGGCCGGTTGCTCGGTCGGCGGGCAGCCCGAGCCGGTCGACGATGTGATCGGCGATCGGCAGCGCCGAGGTAGCCGCCGGTGACGGCGCGTTGAGCACATGCACCATCCGCGCGGTGCGTTCGACCAGGAAGTCGTGGATCAGCGTGCCATCCCTTGCCACCGCCTGGGCTCGAATGCCCGCTTCCCGCGGTCGCAGATCGGCCATCGTCAGCTCGGGACAGTAGCGGCGGCATTCGGCCAGGTAGCCGCGCTTGAACAGCGAATTGCGCAGCTCCCGCAGCCCGGTGCGGACATTGGCCATCGCCACCCGATGCACGCCCGGATAGCCGAGCACCGCCCTGGCGTCCCGCAGGTCGACGCTGCCCTTGCGGTAGCCCTCCCTGGACAGGCCGAGCACGGCGTTCGGCCCGACCGTGAGATCACCGTCGATGGTCGGGCTCAGGTGCACGCCCAGGAACGGCAGGTCCGGATCCGGGATCGGATAGATCAGCGTCTCGACCAGCCCGGCCCGTTCGGCCGGCAACTGGTAGTACTCGCCGCGGAACGGCACGATCCGGGTGTCGATGCGTAGTCCGGCCATCCGCGCCACCCGATCGGCCTGCAACCCGGCACAGGCCACCAGGGCTTTCGCGGTCCAACTCCCCGCCGGGCCGGCCACGGTGACGCCCGCATCCGTCTCGGTGACGGCCTCGACCCGCGCCCCGAGCACGATCTGCCCGCCCGCAGCGCGCACCTCCTCGGCCAGCGCATCGGTGATCCGGCGATAGTCGACGATGCCGGTATCGGGCACGAACAGCGCACCGACCCCGGCCACCCGCGGTTCGCGCCGGCCCAGCTCGGCGGCGTCGATCAACTCGACGTCCACGCCGTTCACCCGCGACCGCTCATACAGCGCGAGCATCCGCTCCCGCTCCACCTCATCGGTCGCCACCAGCAACTTCCCGCATTCGTCGAACGCGATCCCGTGCGCCGCCGCGAACTCCTTCGTCGCCCGCGCCCCCTGCCTGCACAACGTCGCCTTCAAACTCCCCGGCGCGTAGTAGATCCCGGAATGGATGACGCCACTGTTGTGCCCGGTCTGATGCGTACCCAGCGCCCCGGCCTTCTCCAGCAACACCAGACTCGCCCCCGGCGCCCGCCGCAGAATCCGGTACGCGGTGGCGACGCCGACGATGCCGCCCCCGATCACGCAGAAGTCGTACATGGGCTACCAGCCGAACAGCAGCAGATGCACACCGCCGACCATCACACCGAGCAGACCGCCGTGCACGTACAGCAGCCAGGCGTCCTGTTCGACCGAGGCGTAGAACATCTCCATGAACTCGCCCGGTGTGAGTTGTTTGAGTTTGCGGGCGGCGAATTCATCGATCTTCTTGGCTTGTTCCTCGGTGAATTCCGCGTCCTCGACGAGGGTCGGGGCCAGGCCGACGGCGGCGCCGGCTGCCCCGACCTTGAGATTGTCGAATTGGCGGCGGCCGAAGGCGGCGCGGACCATCGAGGTGGTGCGGCCGAGCTGGCGGTGGATCTCGTCGGAGATCAGCCGTTCCAACAGCTGACGGGTCTTGTCGCCGTTGGGGCCGTCGAGCAGCTCCTTGGACAGGTTGGGCAGCGTGAGCACCTGGTAGGCGAGGATATGGGCCAGATCGACCGCCGCCTGCGGTTGCCGTTTGGCCAGCAGGGCTTGGCGCCACAGGTATTTGTAGCGCGGCTGCGGATCGCCGGGCTCGAACACCATCTTGATCGCGATCACATTGACCAGCACGCCGATACCCGCCGACACCAGCAGCACGATCACCCACGCCGGCACCCAGCCGAACACCGGAATACTGCTGTGCACGTGCAGGTACAGGGCCAGTAGCAGACCGAACGGTGCGCCGAGCAGACCGATCCGGACCATGAACTTCAGTTCTGGGGCGGCGATCGTGGTGGTCAGGTCCTTCAGGATGATCGGGTTCTCCTGGAGGTACCGGATGACGAAGCCCTTGACGTCGATCAGCTGGTCGACGTTGTCACCGAGCGATTCGAACGCACGACGGCACAGCGCGGGCAGTTCCCGGTCCACGCGCTGATAGACCAGCTGCTTCATCGCCCGCGGCAGCGAACCCCACAGTTCCGGGTTCTCCCGGTACATGACGTCGTCGACGATCGACTGGACCTGCTTGTGCGCCATCTCGGCCACATAGTCGGCGATACCGTCCAGATCGAGTTCGTGGATGAAATCGCGCGGGCTCCCGATCCGCAACAGCGCTTTGTCCACGCAAATGCTTGCCATCTTTTCCGCGCGGGCCGGGATGAAGCCCTGGAAGCCGAAGCGCGAACCGTCTTCGGAAAAGATCGGAAGCACCTGAACTCGGCGCGGAAAGTACGGGTAGAGCACTTTCAGGCCGGGCACCCGGACCCCACGGAACCGCAGCGGCCAGAACAGCATCAGCACGCCGGTCCAGTTGGTCAGCCAGCCCGCGATCCCGGCGAAGATCGGAAAGCTGATCAGGTCGACCACGAACTTCGACTGCCCGGTCAGCTGCTCCCAATCGATGAACACACCGGACGCGAGTGTGATCACGCGGGCTCTCCCTAGGCCGGCCGGTACGAATGCCCGGAATGGTTGTCTGAGACATCGAATGAGACTCGAGGTCCCAACATTCTCATTGCCCCGTGGAGGTGTCAACGATTCGGGGCACGGCGGCAGCGGCTACTTGTTCATGATCGCGTCGGGGTGCGCGCGGGCAGGGCGGCGACCGCGCGTTCGGCCGCGATCAGGGCGCTGTTGATCGAGATCTCGCCGCGCATGCCCGGGGCGGCGACCATATCGCCGGCCAGGAAGACATCGCCGCCGCGGTCGATCGCCGGTCGGTCGCGCCACGTCTGGCCGGGCAGGTCGAGGGCGCCGGTGCGGCCCTTCGCGGTGGCGGTGCGGGAGAAGGTCGTGCGGGTGTCGCGTCCGGGGATGACCAGATCAGCGAACTCGGCCAGGCGCTGCTGGGCCTGCTGAGGCGATTCGCCGGACCGCACCGGCATCTGCAACTGGAACAGCGACTCACCGGCCGGGGCAATGCTGTCATCTTGCATGGTGTAGCTCTCATGAAATCCGCCCGCGTCGAGGTCGAAGACGATGCTGCGGTCCCGTGGCGAGCTCTGCACCGCGATATCCAGCAGGGCGGCTTACCCGCTCGTCCAGGTCAGAGTGTCGTCGGCGAGCAGGCGCCGGGCCGAGGCGAGCTCGGTGGCCACGATGACCGGCCCGGCCGAGGTATCGACGCTGTCGACGCGCGTACCGGTGCTGATCTCCACACCGAGTGCGGCGGCATGGGCGACCATCCGGTCCAGCACCCGCTGCCAGCCGCCGCGCACCCACCGCACCGCGGGCACCCGTGGCCCGAGCACTCGCTGGAACAGGCCCCAGACGAAGGCCGCCGACAGTCGCCCGGTGTCGGCGTCGTAGGTGGCCACGCTGATCGCATTGGCGATGTGCTCGGCGGTCGCTTCACCCCACCGCGCCGAGGCCCAGCTGCGAAAGTCCACGTCCACCGGCGGTTTCAGATCGAAACGGGCCTGCGCGCGCAGCATCCGGGCGGGTGGGATCCGGCGGACACGGCCTTCGGCGCGGAAGCCGAGGCGCGCCATATGGTGTGGTGCGGGCCAGCCGAGGCCCGCGGTGAACCCGCGGGCCTTCAGCCAGGTGTAGTGCGGGCCGTCGGCATAGAAGACGTGGGCGCCGTCGTGGGCGATGTAGGGCCCCGAGGTGGCGCGGCCGCGTCCGCCGAGCGTCGAGTGCGCCTCGAACAGCCGGACCGGCGCACCGGTTTCCGCGCACGCGATGGCGGCGGTGAGACCGGCCAGGCCTCCGCCGATCACGGTGATGTACTGGGTCATCGCAGCGTCTCCTGTTCGTCAGTGGTGACAGGTTTGGCCGCATCGATCTGTGCGGCGATCAGTTCCGCGGTGGCCCGCAGATAGCGTTCGCTGTCCATTCCGGAGGGGTGGTCGCCGCCGAAGATGTCGCACATCAGCCAGTAGTGCGCGATGGCGCCGACGATGACGGCCGCGGTGGCGTCCCAGTCGGTGTCGGCGTGGTCCGGCCCGGCGAGTTCGGTCAGCCCGCGCGCGACCACCGAGGTCACCACGGTGAACTCCTCGCGGCGGAATACCTCGAGCACTTCGGGCGCGATGGAGTTGTCGCGTAGCAGGATTCGGGTGACGTCGCGATCGTGTTCGAGGCGCATGAGCCCGATCCGGCACAGCATCCAGAGGCGGTCCACCGTCGACGCGCTCGGCGCCACCGCTGCCAGGAACTGCGCGATGGAGAAGTCGGGCTCGAGGAAGTGCTGCCATTCGCCCCGGTCGACCAGCCGCGAGCGCACCGCCTCGATCAGTAGTTCGTCCTTGGACGCGAAGTGCCGGTACAGCGCGCCGGAGCCGCGCGAGAGTCCGGCGGCCGCTTCGATCTGGGCGATCGAGGTGCGCGCGAATCCCTGTTCTCCGAACAGCCGCAGGGCCTCGGACATGATCCGCTCGCGTGTCGATGCCATTCGCGCTCCTGTAAGTAACCACTTACTTACAGAGAATCGCGGTCGCTTCTCCTGGGCAAGGGGTGCGGACCGAGATGTCCGAAACGCGCTACTGAAACGTTCGAGTTACCGCTCCTACCTGGTGTTTTCCGGACTTGCGATGCGTGCGCCGCGCATCGCCCGGGCGTCTCCGGTCAAATACAAGCACGCATGCTTGCTTCTTTAATTCGGAGCTGAGATGCTGAACGCCGACGTCACCTCGAGTGGCATCCGGCAATGACGACGCGGGGCGAGGACACACCATGGCTGATCTGGAAGCGTTACTCGGCGACCTGGCCGAGGAGAGCGCCGAATTGGAACGACTCGTCGCCCCGCTCACGCCCGCCGAATGGGCCACCCCCACGCCTGCCGAGGGCTGGACCATCGCGCATCAGATCGGGCATCTGGCCTGGACCGATGAGATCGCCACGATCTCGGCGAGCGATGCGGACCGTTTCGCGACACTGGTCGCCGAGGCCGGGCCGCGCGTGCTCACCTTCGTCGACGAAGCCGCCGAGGAGGCCGCGGCCGCGGAGCCGGCGCAGCTGCTGGAACGGTGGCGGCGGAGCCGGGTCGAATTGGCCAATGCCCTGCGCAATGTGTCCGACGGTGCGAAGGTGCCGTGGTTCGGGCCGCCGATGAGCGCGGCCTCCATGGTCACCGCGCGGACGATGGAGACCTGGGCGCACGGCCAGGATGTGGCCGACGCGCTCGGCGTCACCCGGACACCGACCGCCCGATTGCGGACCGTGGCCCATATCGGTGCGCGGACCAGGAACTTCGCGTACATGGTTCGTGGCAAGCAGGCGCCGGCCGAGGAATTCCGGATCGAACTCACCGCGCCCGACGGCAGCCTGTGGACCTGGGGTCCGGAGGGCGCCGCCCAGCGTGTCACCGGTCCGGCGCTGGACTTCTGCCTGCTGGTCACCCAGCGCAGGCATCGAGACGATCTCGCGCTGACGACGGTGGGTGCGGATGCGGCCGAATGGCTGACGATCGCGCAGGCCTTCGCCGGTCCGAGCGGTGCGGGCCGCGCCGCGGGGCAGTTCGCCTGAGCCGACCGCCCCACGTCGATACGTGAAGCGGGCGAGCGCCAGTCTTGGGTGCGTCGCGACGACGATCGGACGTCGTTGGCCGGGTGTCTCGATATGGCAGTCGAGAATGACGCTCGCCAGCGACCTCGGAATACCCCTCTCCCGATGGTGTGAAACCTCGTCGACGCGGATGGTTCACCCTCAGGGCACGTGAACGTCGCGGTAGCTCATAGTGCAGGGCCGGGGCCTGTGATGCTGCTCTCAGCGATGCGGCACGCCAACCTTCCACGCCGTAACCTGGACGAGCGTACGGCTTTCAACGATGCGGGCCGTCGACCCCAGGGAAACCAGGGCGGAGGGAAAGGAAAGCATCGTGTCAGCATTCGAGTCTGCTCAGATCGCTCGCCACACCGCCATCGTGCTGGCAGGCGCGGCCAGCCTCAGTCTCACCGTAGTGTCCGGCGCCTACATCGCCACCAACATGCCCGGCCTCGAACGTCCCGGCCAACTCGCCGCGCCCTCGGCGCCGATCATCCGCGACGGCGCACCGCAGACCGGTCCTGTCCATCGCACCGGATCGATCCTGATCACCGACGGCTCCGGTCAGGCCGCCGTCTACCGTGACCGGCCCGCCGCCGCACCCAGCGTCGTCACCGCACCCGAAGCCACCGCGCTACCCGCCGAAACGCAGCCCGCCCCGGCCGACCGCGCGGGCGTCGGCGGCCGCCTCGGCCTCGGCACCACCTATGTCGGCGCCCGAGTCGCCCCGGCGCAGACCAACACCGTCTCCATCACCCTCGACACCAACGCGCTCACGGTACTGAGCGGCATCCTCATGTCAGACCCGCTCCGCGAACGCCTCGGCGTCTCGACCGACCCCTCCGGCGTCACCCAGATGCGCACCGACGTCGACACCCGCCGCGGCGAAGTGACTTTGGTGTTCTCCGACCCGACGCTGGGTGAGCATGCGCTGGAGTTGGACCGGAATCCGGCTCCGGGGCAGGCGGATCGGTCCGCGAGCGCTCCGGTGGATTCCTCGACCGCACCTCCCACCGACGCGCGACCGGCGCCCGAGCCCTCGACGGATCCAGCTGTGCGCGGCGAAAACCGCACGATCACAGCCTGATTCCCGACGTGGCGATTTCCGCTGCGGTACGGGTCGGTCTCGGCGACCGGCCAGGTGCGATCGGCATCGCCTCACTCGGATAGCAGTCGCCCGACGTAACCCGCCGCCACCAGCCGCTCGTACGCGGCGCGCACTCGAACCGGTACATCCACCGGAACAGCCCATCCCTTGGCCGGATAGACCCACGCCCGCTGCACTTCACCGACCAGCATCGTGACCACCCGGTCCATATCGCCGATATGGTCGATGTAATCGTCGAGTGCCATCGGAGCCGACGAACAGGTAACGGCGATATCGGGCCACACCTTCCGGCACACCGCGTAGCTACGCCGCTGATGGTAGGGGCGGCAGATCAGGATGGCGGACCGGATGGAGTCCAGCAGGCCCGCGTTCCGCAGCAGATCGCGAGTGAATGCGATGTTCTCCCCGGTGTTGGTCGCCGCCGTCTCGACGAGAACAGCCTCGTCGGGAACCCCCAGCGTCATCGCCCGTTCCCGGTAATGCACGGCCTCCCCGCGAGGAAAAACCGCCGCCGTGGTCGGCGAGTTCGCGCCGCTGAACACCAGTCGAGGAACTCGCCCCAGGTGATACAGCCGCGCAGCCCAGTCGGCCACCCCGGAATCGTGGCTCCCCAAGCCGATGCCGACGTCGGCCGACCCCACGTCCAGAGACATCTGGCCGAAGTCCCACAGTGCTTGGACATCAGCACGAAGATCCGCAGGTAGTTCGGTCATCGACAATTCACCGCAGCACCTCGCCGATATCGGCGGCAGCGGTCATGATGATCAGCAACGGAACAACTTTCGGGGCAGGGATCCGGTAGGCGCCGCGGGTGTGTTGTTCGATGACTTTGGCTGAGGTCAGGGCGCGGATGTGGTGGTAGAGCTGGCCGGTGGAGTTGAGTGAAACCGCTGCTGCCAGTTCGGCGCCGGTGGCTGGGCCGTCGAGCAGGGTTTCGATGAGGGCACGGCGGACAGGGTGGCCGAGCGCGGCGAGGACATCGACGCGGGCTTGGGCGGGAAGTTGCCGGATCGCAGCGGCGCTGTAGCGGATCGTCCAGTCGATCGGGCCGCCGAAATCGACGCTGCCGCCGTATTCGATGAAGCCGCGTTCGGCGTCCTCGGTGTGCCGCCGGCCTTCCAGCTGCTCGATCCGCGCCTCCAGCTCTGCCAGTTTGGCAGCGACGTCGGTCATGTGGCGCATGCCAACCGGCGCCACGTCTCCGGTTCTGTCATGGCCCTGATCAGGAGTTGCTGCTCGCTCACGGTCGCGAGCGCGGAGTTCCAGGTGGACTCGGGCATGCGGTGGTCGAGCAGGACGGCTGTCGCGACCGTGCCGTCGGCGCGGCGCAGATAGACAGCGTCGGCCAGCATGCCGGGATAACTACCGCTCTTGGCACCGATCGCGACGGATCCGGCGGGTGGCTGCGGCCATTCCAGCTGAGCACGTGCCACGTCGCTGCCCGAGCCGAAGCTTCCGGTCGCGATGGCACGAAACATCGAGGCGAGTTGGCGAGCCGAGCCGGTGGCCGTGGTTTCGGTCCACGCCATTTGAATGTCGAGCGGCGGCAAGGTCTTCGACTGGATCGCGGTTCGGTAGGCGGGGTCGCTCGCGTAACGCTGCGCAGTCGCCCAATCACCGTCGCTGCCCGGGTCGAGTGCGCGGATGATCTCGCCGAGCTTGGTGCTCGGTGTGTAGCCGTGCCATCCGCCGGCGGCGGCCGCGTCGATCAGCGCCTGGTCGCCGAGGCGGTCGCGCAGGTAGTCGTGGACGGCGTTGTCGCTTTCCTGGATCATCGCGCTGACCAGCTGATCAAGGGTGACAGTCGCGCCGGTGAGGCGCGCACGTGCCTTGGGATGTGCGCCGCCGTCGGTTCCGGGCAGATACCAGCGCTCCCACTCGCTGACCGGCACCGTTTCCCGTGAGTCGAGCGTGCCCGACGTGACGGCGCGGGCGTACGCCGCGAGCGCGACCACCTTCACCGCCGAGGCGAGGGGCTGCTGGTCGTCGGCCCGGCGTTCGATGGTGTTGCCCCGGCCGTCATCTATCGCGAGGGCGATGGTGTCCGGTTCGGCGTGTATCCGGCCCAGCCATTCCTCGGCCGTCGCGACGCCCGCCGCTGGCATCGGCTCACACGATTTCTCGGCAGCGCCGTGGCTCGAGCAACCCGTAAGAAGCGGAATCATCACGGCAACGACCATCCCCCACCTCTGGACCACGGCGTACTCCTGAAATTCGTAATTCCGTAGTAACGAACAAGGCCAGGCTAGCTGCGATCGGGTCAGCTGTCGAGGAGACTCGGTCGCCCCCCGATCTTCGCTGTGAGTGAACGCCACCACTCCCCCGGAACAAACCCGAATACCGCGGGGTTGAGTAGGCATCGCTAAACTTTGAAAGGGTCGAAGACGTGACTGCAGCTCAGAATTTGCCGGTGCTGTTCCTGACCGATCCGATCGTGCTGCCGGGCATGGTCGTGCCCATCGAACTCGACGAATCGGCGCAGGCGGCCATTGATGCCGCGCGGGCCGCGAAGACCGACCAGGTGCTGGTCGCGCCCCGTTTGGATGAGGGGTATGCGGCGTACGGCGTGGTCGCCACCATCGAACAGGTCGGCCGGCTGCGTGGTGGCGCGCCGGCGGCGGTGCTGAAGGCGGAGCGGCGCGCCAAGATCGGGCACGGGGTGACCGGGCCGGGTGCGGCGCTGTGGGTGGAGGCCGAACCGGTGGAGGACGTCCCCGCCGACGGGCGGACCAAGGAACTCGCCGCCGAATACAAGAAGCTGGTCGTGTCGGTGCTGCAACGCCGGGAGGCCTGGCAGGTCATCGACGCGGTGAACCAGCTCAGCGATCCCTCCGCGATCGCCGATACCGCGGGCTACGCCACCTACCTGACCAGCGAGCAGAAGCGTGAGCTGCTGGAAACCCCGGAACCGGCCAAGCGGCTGGCCACGCTGATCGAATGGACCAAGGCGCATATCGCCGAGACCGAGGTCTCGGAGAAGATCAGCGAAGAGGTCCGCGAGGGCATGGAGAAGAGCCAGCGCGAATTCCTGCTGCGCCAGCAGCTCAATGCCATTCGCAAGGAACTCGGCGAGGACGAGCCTGACGGCGCCGACGACTACCGCACCCGCGTCGAGCAGGCCGATCTGCCCGATGCGGTGCGCGAGGCCGCCCTGCGCGAGGTCGGCAGGCTCGAACGGGCCAGCGATCAGAGCCCGGAATCGGGCTGGATCCGCACCTGGCTCGATACCGTCCTGGAACTGCCGTGGACGGTGAAAACCACCGACAGCACCGATGTTTCGGCCGCACGCGCGGTGCTCGACGCCGATCACCACGGCCTCGACGAGGTCAAGGACCGGATGGTCGAGTACCTGGCGGTGCGTGCCCGGCGGGCCGCTCGCGGTCTGGAGGTCGTGGGCGGTCGTGGGTCCGGCGCGGTGCTGGTGCTGGTCGGTCCGCCGGGTGTGGGTAAGACCTCGCTGGGTGAGAGCGTCGCGCGGGCACTGGGCCGCAAGTTCGTGCGCGTCGCGCTCGGCGGCGTACGTGACGAGGCCGAGATTCGCGGTCACCGCCGCACCTACGTCGGCGCGCTGCCCGGGCGCATCGTGCGGGCCATGAAGGAAGCCGGTTCGATGAATCCGGTGGTGCTGCTGGACGAGATCGACAAGGTGGGCTCCGATTTCCGCGGTGACCCGGCCGCGGCGCTGTTGGAGGTGCTCGACCCGGCGCAGAACCACACCTTCCGCGATCACTACCTGGACCTGGATCTGGACCTGTCCGATGTGCTGTTCATCGCCACGGCCAACGTCATGGAGACCATCCCAGGCCCGCTGCTGGACCGGATGGAACTGATCACCGTCGACGGCTACACCGAGGACGACAAGGTCGCCATCGCCCGCGACTTCCTGGTCCCGCGCCAGCTGGAACGCAATGCGCTGACCGCCGAGGAGGTGACCGTCACCGAGGCGGCGCTGCGCGAGATCGCGGCCAACTACACCCGCGAGGCCGGTGTCCGGCAGATGGAGCGGTTGATCGCCAAGGCGTTGCGCAAGGCGGCCACCAAGCTCTCGGAGGGCGGGTTGGCCGACGACGACACCGTGATCTCGATCGGTCTCGGCTACGACCCCGAGCTCGGCTACGACGACCTTGTGCGTGCTGGCAGCCGGCCGGCGGAGGGCGCAACCGAGACTGCGATCAGCGGTGTCGGCGAATCCAGCCCCACCGCAGTGCTTTCCGGAGAATCGCTGACCATCGACGTCGGCGATCTGAAGGAATACCTCGGCCGTCCCCGGTTCACTCCGGATTCGGTGGAACGCACCGCCGTCCCGGGCGTGGCCACCGGTTTGGCGGTGACGGGTCTCGGCGGCGATGTGCTCTACATCGAAGCCAATGCCGTCGACGGCGAGCGCTCGCTGACGCTCACCGGCCAGCTCGGTGACGTCATGAAGGAATCCGCACAGATCGCGCTGACCTACGTCCGCTCGCACCTGGAGGAGATCGGCATCGAACCCTCGGTGCTTGATCGCAATATCCACGTGCACTTCCCGGCGGGCGCGGTGCCCAAGGACGGTCCGTCGGCGGGCGTCACCATGGTCACGGCGCTGGTGTCGCTGGCGCTCGGCAGGCAGGTGCGTTCGGATGTCGGCATGACCGGCGAGGTCACGCTGAACGGCCGGGTCCTGCCCATCGGCGGCGTCAAGCAGAAGTTGCTCGCCGCGCAGCGGGCCGGCCTGAAGACGGTGTTCATCCCGGCCCGCAACGAGCCGGATCTGGACGACGTCCCGGCCGAGGTGCTCGCCGCGCTGGATGTCCGCCCCGTCGCCGACGTGGCCGACATCCTGGCCTACGCCATCGAACCGGTCGCTGAACCGGCCCTGGATGGACGGCCACTGGCGGCTACCGCCTGATCGGGGGGCGCCGCTGGCGCCGCGCTGAACGGAGCCGTGCCTGTGCTGAACGGGCACGGCTCCCTTCATCCGACCAGTCCCGGACGCCTCGCATGCGGCGGTGCCGCCTCATCGCGAAGCAGGCCCCCGGTGCGATCGTCCACGCCGTACGGACTCGCCGCCCCCCGACTCAGCCGCCGTTGCCCAGCGCTCGATCGACGGTGCGGGTGGTGCCCTGGGCGACGGCGCACAGGACGGCTTCGCCCGCATCGTCCTCACTGTAGATCTCGCAGCTGACCACGGCTTGACGCCGCGTCGAACCGGTCACCTTCGCCTCGGCCCGTAAGAGTTTCCCGCCCGCGGGCCGCAGGTACGTCACCGAGAAACCGCCGGTCAGCACATTGGGACCCAGCACGGTGCCGGCCGCGAAGGTGATCGCGTTGTCGGCGGCATAAGCCAGCACGCCGCCGTGTACGAAGCCGAACTGTTGACCCAGTTCCTCCCGCAACGGAATCACCAATGTCGCCGCGCCGTCCCCGAACGCCGTCAACTCCGTGCCGACCAGCTTCGCGAACGGCTGCGCAGCCAGCACCTGCCGCGCCTGCTCGATTCCGAGTTCGGGAATGGTCATCGGCGGATCCCTCCTGGTCGTTGCCGCGCCCGGTCCCCTTCGGTGTCGGCGTCAGCGCTACAAGGCACAGATTTACACCGTAAAATCATTGACCGCAACGGTTGACGAATCCGGCGAAGCACGGCGTTCTGCCGGTTCGCGCGGCGCGGTCGGAGCCGACAGTCATACCCATGCGGTAAGACGGACGTATGCCCCGGTGGCTGTTGCATGTCGATCTCGACCAATTCCAGGCGGCGGTGGAGTTCCGTCGTCATCCGGAGCTGCGTGGGCAGCCGGTGATCGTCGGCGGGAACGGGGATCCGCAGGAGCCGCGCAAGGTGGTCACCTGCGCCTCCTATCCGGCGCGCGCCTATGGGGTGCGGGCGGGCATGGCATTGCGAACGGCGGTGCGCAAATGTCCGGAGGGGGTGTTCCTTCCGCTGGATATGGCCAGCTATGAGGAGGCATCCGAGGAGGTCATGGCCCTGTTGCGGACCTTCGGTCCGGTGGAGGTGTGGGGCTGGGACGAGGCGTTCCTGGCCGCCGACACCGACGATCCGGAGCAGCTGGCCCGCGAAATCCGTACCGCCATCGCCGGATTGGAACTGAGCTGCTCGGTCGGCATCGGCGACAACAAGCTCACCGCCAAACTCGCCACCGGTTTCGCGAAATCGTCCGGCAAGGATTCCGCGGAACCCGGCGCGGGCGCCGCGGCGGGCATGTTCCGGCTCACCGCCGCCAACTGGACCGAGGTGATGGCGCATCGCCCGACCAGCGCGCTGTGGGGTATCGGCAACCGGATCGCGGCCCGGCTGGCCGAACTCGGGATCGAGACGATCGGCGATCTGATGGCCTCGGATCGGCATCGGCTGGCCGAGGCCTTCGGGCCGACCACCGGGCCGTACCTCTGGGTGCTCGGCAAGGGTGCGGGCGACACGGAAGTCGTCACCGAACCGCGGATACCGGTGGGCCGCAGCAAATCCGAAACATTCCCTCACGACCTCACCGAGCGCGAGGAGATCCGGGCCCAAGTCGCGCGGCTGGCCGGCGAGGTCGCCGATGAGATGGCCGAAGCGGGCCGCGTCACCATCCGGGTGTCGGTAACCGTGCGCACGAACACCTTCTACACCCGCAGCAAACAGTCCAAGCTGCCCGAACCCACCACCGACCGCGACGCCATCATCGACGCCGCCCTGCGCATCATCGACCGCTTCGAGCTGGACCGCCCGGTGCGGCTGCTCGGCGTCCGGCTCGAATTGGTCCCGGTCTGACCAACCGGCAGCCGCACGCTCGTATGCTCGGGCTCATGGAATTCTGGGCGATGGTGGCACACGAATCGGACAGCGGCGTCGTGCTCGCGCGACAGCAGGTCGGGACGGAGTTCCTCGGACCGGGTGCGGTGACGATCAAGGTGCATTACTCGAGCGCCAACTTCAAAGACGGCCTGGCGATCACCCCGGGCGGCGGCGTGGTGCGCAACTACCCGATCGTCCCCGGTATCGACCTCACCGGTGAAGTCGTCGAATCCGAATCCGAGGATTTCGTGCCCGGCGATCAGGTGGTGGCGCACGGCTACGAGATCGGCGTCTCACATCACGGCGGTTTCGCCGAATACGCCAGGGTGCCCGCGGAATGGGTGGTGAAGCTGGACGGGCTGTCCACTCGCGACGCCGCCGCCCTCGGCACCGCCGGATTCACCGCGGCATTGAGCGTGCAGGCCCTGCTCGAGCGCGGCATCACCCCGGACGACGGCGCCATCCTGGTGACCGGCGCGACCGGCGGGGTCGGCAGCGTGGCCGTCGACATCCTGTCCGGACTCGGCTACGAGGTCATCGCTTCGACCGGGAAGACCGACGCCGCCGACCGCCTGGCCGACCTCGGCGCCAACGAGGTGATCGGGCGCCTCCCGGAACCGGGGACGAAGGTCCGTCCGCTGTCCAAGGCCCGGTGGGCTGGTGCGGTCGACAGCGTCGGCGGGGCCTCGCTGGCCTATGTGCTCAGCGCCATCGGTTACGGCGGCGCGGTCGCGGCCAGCGGCCTGACCGGCGGTACCGAGGTCCCGACCACCGTGATGCCGTTCATCCTGCGGAATGTGGCGTTGCTCGGTATCGACTCGGTGAACCATCCGATCGAGAAGCGGCGCGAGCTGTGGGGGCGGCTGGCCAACGAGCTGCGTCCGCGTCATCTGTCGGAGATCGAGAACTTCGCGCCGGTGACCGAGGCCGAGCGGGTGCTGCACTCGATCAAGGACGGCACGCATTCGGGCCGGACGGTCTTCGGGGTCGCCGGGGAGTTCTGAGCGACCCCGCGCGGGCCGGGTCCGCCTCTCCGGCACCGACACCGTCGCACACGCCGAACCGCCCACACGGTTGCTCTGCTGGGCGGTCGGCGTGCGCGTAAGGCCTGATCAGTCGGCCCTTCAGGCGGCGACCGGCGCGGGCTCCTCGGAGAACTGCGTCCGGTACAGCTCCGCGTACCGCCCGCCGGCGGCCAGCAGCTGCGGGTGGGTGCCGCGCTCGATGATGCGTCCGTCCTCCAGCACCACGATCTTGTCGGCGGCCCGGATGGTGGACAGCCGGTGCGCGATGACCAGCGCGGTCCGGCCCTCCAGAGCCTCGGCCAGTGCCTCCTGCACCGCGGCCTCGGAGGTCGAGTCCAGTGAGGCGGTGGCCTCGTCCAGGATCACCACGCGCGGCTGCTTGAGCAGCAGCCGGGCGATGGTGAGCCGCTGACGCTCGCCGCCCGAGAGCCGGTATCCGCGCTCGCCGACCACGGTGTCGAGCCCGTCGGCCAGCGACGCGACCAGATCACGCAGGCGGGCACGTTCGAGCGCGTCCCACAGCTCGGCCTCGGTGGCCGCGGGACGGGCCAGCAGCAGATTGGCGCGGATGGTGTCGTGGAACAGATGTCCGTCCTGGGTCACCAGGCCGACGGCCTGCTGGATCGAGCGGGTGCTCAGCTCGCGCACATCCACGCCGTTGAGCCGCACCGAGCCACTGTCGACGTCGTAGAGCCGCGACACCAGTTGCGCGATGGTGGACTTGCCGGCGCCGGACGAACCCACCAGCGCCACCATCTCGCCCGGTTCCGCGCGCAGCGAAATATCGTGCAGCACTTCCACTCCGCCGCGGGTGTCGAGCGTCGCGACCTCCTCCAGCGAAGCCAGCGACACCTTGTCCGCCGACGGATAGCCGAAGCGGACATTCTGCAACTCCACCGCGACCGGGCCGTCGGGGACCGGGACGGCGTTCGGCGCGTCCTCGATCAATGGCTTCAGATCCAGCACCTCGAAGACCCGCTCGAAACTCACCAGCGCGGACATGATCTCCATGCGCGCACTGGCCAGTGCCGTCAGCGGCGAGTACAGGCGGGTCAGCAGCAGCGACAACGCGACCACAGCGCCCGCGTCCAGCCGGCCGGCCAGCGCGTACCAGCCGCCGAGCCCGTAGACCAGCGCGATCGCCAATGCGGAGACCAGCGTCAACGAGGTGACGAACACGGTTTGCAGCATCGCCGTGCGCACCCCGATATCGCGCACCCGCCGCGCCCGCAGCGCGAACTCCGCCGACTCCTGATGCGGGCGGCCGAACAGTTTGACCAGCGTCGCGCCCGGTGCGGAGAAGCGTTCGGTCATCTGGGTGCTCATCGCCGAATTCAGGCCCGCGGCCTCACGCTGGATATCGGCGAGCCGATCTCCCATCCGGCGCGCCGGGATGACGAACACCGGCAACAGCAGCAGCGCCAGCAGGGTGATCTGCCAGGACAGCTGGATCATCACCGCCAGCGTCAGCATGACCGTCACCAGGTTCGCCACCACGCCGGAGAGCGTGTCGCTGAACGCGCGCTGCGCGCCGATCACGTCATTGTTCAACCGGCTCACCAGCGCGCCGGTGCGGGTGCGGGTGAAGAAGGCGATGGGCATCTTCTGCACATGGTCGAACACCGCGGTGCGCAGGTCGAGGATCAGGCCTTCGCCGATGCGGGCCGACAGCCACCGGATCGCCAACCCGAGCCCGGCGTCGACGACCGCCAGCCCGCCGATGGCCAGCGCCAGAATGACCACCGTCCGCGGCTCCACCCCGTCGACGATCCCGTTCACCACCCGCCCGGCCAGCAGCGGCGTCGCCACCGCCAGGAGTGCCGACACCACGCTGAACAGCAGGAATACGCCCAACCGCCGCTTATGCGGCGCCGCGAACCGCAGAATCCGCCGAGCCGTGGCCAGACTGAACGGCCGCTGCTCCTTCGGCGCGTTCATCCGACGGTACATCTGGTTCCAGGCCACCGATTCGATGCTCACCTCGACACGTCCTTCCACTCCCCGCCAGTCAACCTCAGGCCACCGACACTAAGACCTCAACAAAGGTTGAGAGCAAGTTGTTTCGGGGGTGAATTCGTCGTCGATCGGTGCGCCGGATATGCGGCCGGAGCGCCGGGACCTTGTCGGCGAAGTGCTACCGGAAGCACTCCACCCCGGCGAGGCGACGTAGCCGCTCAGGCGTCGGATCAAGGGCATCGTGGCTGCTGGAGTCCGGGTCGCCGCGCGGCGAGCCTGTCGTTCCGACCGCCGGGCCGAGTACCGATGGGAGCGCCGGACCGATCGAAGGCGTTGTAGCCGTTGGGAGCGCTGGATCGAGCGCAGGTGCGCTAGCCGCCTGGTGGGCTGGATCGTGCGGAGGCGTTGTGGCCGCCTGATGGCTGGATCGAGCGGAGGCGAGGTAGCCGCTGGTGCGCCGGACCGAGCGGAGGCGTTGTAGCTGCTGGAGCGCCGGATCGTGCGGAGGCGTTGTAGCTGCTGGTGCGCCGGACCGAGCGGAGGCGAGGTAGCCGCCTACGCTGGACGGCGTGACCGATGAGGACGGCGGGCGGGTCCGGCTGGCGCGGGCGCTGCGCCTCCGGATCGGCGGTGAGGTCGATGTCTCGGAGCGGCGGCGCGCCGAATACTCCTCGGATGCGTCGAACTATCGGGTGCTGCCCGAGGCGGTGGTGTTCCCGCGCGAGGACGGCGATGTAGCGGCGGTTCTCGAATTCGCGCGGGCCGAGGGGCTGCCGGTGACCGCGCGTGGGGCGGGAACATCGGTGGCGGGCAATGCGATCGGGTCCGGCATCGTGCTCGACTTCAGCCGGCACATGCATGCCGTGCTCGACCTGGATCCGCAGACGCGTATCGCACGGGTGCAGCCCGGCCTTGTGCTGTCGAAGCTACAGCGCCGGGCCGCCGAGCACGGGCTGCGGTTCGGCCCCGATCCGTCGACGCAGAACCGCTGCACCCTCGGCGGCATGATCGGCAACAATGCATGCGGCCCGCATGCCCTGGCCTGGGGCCGCACTTCCGATACCGTGCGTGAGCTGCGCGTTCTCGACGGCACCTGCACTGAACGGCGACTGGCCGACGACCTGGCAGCCGTTCCCGGCCTACCCGAATTCACCCGCGAGGCGTTAGCCGTATTGCGCACCGATCTCGGCCGCTTCGAACGGCAGGCTTCCGGGTACGGCCTGGAACATCTACTGCCCGAACGGGGTTCGTCGATCGCCAAAGCGTTCGTCGGCACCGAGGGCACCTGCGGTGTGCTGCTGGACGCGACGGTCGATCTGGTGCCGCTGCCGGCCGCGACCGTGCTCGCGGTTCTCGGTTACCCCGATATGGCCACCGCCGCCGACGATATCGCCGCGGTCACCGCGTGTGCGCCGATCGCGGTGGAAGGTATCGACGCCCGCCTCGTCGATATCGTCCGCACGCATCGGGGCACCGTGCCCGACCTGCCGCGCGGAAACGGCTGGCTGTTCGTCGAACTCGCCGGTCGGACAGCGCAGGAGGCCGTCGCGGCGGCGTCCACGCTGTGCCGTTCGGCGGGCGCGCTGGACAGCACGATCGTCACCGATCCCGCTGCCGCTGCGGCACTCTGGCGCATCCGCGCCGACGGAGCAGGCCTCGCGGGCCGCACGCCCGACGGCCGCCCGGCCTGGCCCGGCTGGGAGGACGCTGCCGTGCCACCGCAACATCTCGGCGCCTATCTGCGTGATTTCGGAGCCCTCACCGCCGAGCACCGGGTCGACGGACTGCTCTACGGCCATATCGGCGACGGCTGCATCCACGTGCGCCTCGATCTGCCGATCGCCGATGCGCCACAACGTTTCCGGGCCTTCCTGCGCGATGCGGCCGAGCTGGTGGTGCGCTACGGCGGCTCGCTGTCGGGCGAACACGGTGACGGCCGCGCCCGCTCGGAACTGCTGCCGGTCATGTACTCCCCCGAAGTGCTGCGCACCTTCGCCGGGTTCAAGGCCCTGTTCGATCCGGCGGGCATGCTGAATCCCGGCGTGCTGGTCGATCCGGCGCCGATCGATCACGACTTGCGCCTGACCGGACTGCCGAAGGTGCCGGGCGAGGGCTTCGCGTATCCACACGATGACGGCGATCTGAGCACGGCCGTGCACCGCTGCGTCGGCGTCGGCAAATGCCGGGCCGACACCAGCGCGAGCGGCGGTTTCATGTGCCCGTCGTATCTGGCGACCGCCGATGAGAAGGACAGCACGCGTGGGCGCGCCCGGGTGTTGCAGGAGGTGGTGCGTGGCGCGCTGCCGTGGTCGTCGCCCGCGGTGGCGCAGTCGATGGAACTGTGCCTGTCCTGCAAGGCGTGCCGGTCGGATTGCCCGGCCGGGGTGGATATGGCCACCTATAAGTCCGAGGCGCTCTATCGCCGCTATCGTCGTCGTCTTCTCCGGCCGGTCGATCACTACACGCTCGGCTGGTTGCCGCGCTGGCTGGCGCCGGCGGGACGGGCGCCACGGCTGGTCAATGCCGCTGCGCGCGTCGAACCGCTGCGCCGCCTGGGGCTTCGAGCCGGCGGAGTGGATCCACGCCGGGAGGTTCCGCAGCTGGCCGCTCGCGGCTTCCGCCGGATCTGGCGGGACAGTCAACGGTCACGGGGAGATTCGACCGACGCCACCGAAGTGATGCTGTGGATCGATACCTTCACCGACGCCTTCGATCCCGACATCGCCCTGGCCGCAATGCGGCTGTTGGAATCGCTCGGCTACCGCGTTCGCATCCCGGACAAACGGGTGTGCTGCGGGCTCACCTGGATCAGCACCGGTCAGCTGGACGGTGCGCGCAAGCGGCTGCGGGCGACGCTGGACGCGCTGGAGGAGCATGTGCGCGCCGGCGGCATCGTCGTCGGCCTCGAACCGTCATGCACCGCCGCACTCCGCTGCGACCTGCCGGAACTACTGCCCGAAGACCCGCGCGCGGCACGCACCGCGGCGGCGGTGCGCACTCTCGCGGAGTTCCTCGATGCGGAACCGGGCTGGGTCGCGCCGGACCTTGCGGGTCAGTCGGTGGTGGTGCAACCGCATTGTCACCAGCACGCGGTTCTCGGCTTCGACGCCGATCGCCGGATATTAGCCAGAATGGGTGTCGCGGTGACCGAAATCACCGGCTGTTGCGGTCTGGCCGGCAACTTCGGAATGCAGAAGGACCATTACGACATTTCGGTCGCGGTCGCGGAAAACGGTCTGCTACCCGCGCTGCGGAACGCGGACGAGGATGCGATCTTGATCGCCGACGGCTTCTCCTGCCGGACTCAGGCCACGCAGCTGGCGGGACGTCCGAGCAGGCATCTCGCCCAGCTCATTCTGGGCGAACGGCGCTGACGCGCACGCGAGTTTCGTGGGACTCGCGTACGCGGCGGCGCCGGGTACGGCTCAGCTGCCGAAGGGCAGGGTGCCCGGCGGGATCTGGTAGCCGGAGCTGCCCGCGGACACTCCACCCCAGGCGTTGAGCAACCAGTTGAGCGCGTTGGTGATCATTGTCGAAAACCTCCGTAGTGGCGACTGCCAGCTGTTTGCCGATTCGACGCCATTATCGTCCTATATTCCGAAACTGTTACAAACCAGGCCTTACCTGCGGCTTTGCCGTCATCGGATCGTGATAGGGGCCGAGGTATCCGCCGCGGGCGATGAACGCCGACCCTTACCGCTGCCTCACCGCCGCCGGAGCGCACAATGAACCCGTGCGTGATGCCAGGGTCGAATCGGAAGCGAGCCGCACCGGCTTCGCTCGCACCGTCACCTCGCAGCGACCGATCGACCTCGCGCACACGATCTCCCCGCTGCGCCGCGGCCCCGGCGATCCCTGCTATCAGGTGACTCGCGACGGCGCGCACTGGCTCACCGCCCGGATGCCCACCGGGCCCGTCACCTACCGGCTGGTCCAGGCCGGACCGTGCGCCGTGCAGGCCCGTGCCTGGGGGCCCGGTGCCGACGAGTTCCTGGACCGGCTGCCCTGGATGCTGTGCCTGGACGAAGACCTGTCCGGTTTCGCCCCCGAACACCCCAAGATCGCCGAAGCCCACCGCCGTCATCCGGGCCTGCGCATGCTGCGGACCGGGCTGGTGTTCGAGGCCCTGGTACCCGCCGTGCTGGAGCAGAAGGTGCACACCGTCTCCGCGCATGCCTCGTGGCGACGGCTGGTGCGGCAGTTCGGCAGCATCCCGCCGGGCCCGGCGCCCGACGGGATGCGAGTGGCCCCGGACGCCGACGGCTGGCGCCGCATCCCGTCCTGGACCTTCCATCGCGCGAACGTGGGCCCGCAGCGTGCGCAGACCATCGTCCGCGCGGCCCGGGTGGCCGATTCGCTCGAGCGTGGCACCGCGATGGAGCCCGCTGCGGCGGCGAAGCTGCTGCGCAGCGTGCCCGGGATCGGCGAGTGGACGGTCGCCGAGATCTCGCAGCGGGCCTTCGGCGATGCCGACGCCCTGTCGGTGGGAGATTTCCACCTCGCGGCGATCGTCGGCTGGACCCTGCTCGGGCACCCGCTCGACGATGCCGCGATGGTGGAATATCTGGAACCGCTACGGCCGCACCGTTATCGCTCGGTGCGGCTGCTGTCGGTCAGCGGTCAAGCCCGTAAACCGAAGTTCGGCCCACGGACTCCGATCACCGACCATTCCTGGCATTGATCACCGATCGGTGATCGAGCGCTGCCCCCTCACTACCGCAGCGCTCGATCGTCGAGGACACACCGGCCCGATTCCACCAGGGTCGCCCGCGCGCGCCGTCGTACCCGGCATTCGTCGACGGTGCAGTCCAGGTGCAACTGCATTGCCGCATGGGCTTGTTCGGTCGTCATGACACCGGGATCGTTGCGGCACGCCAGCAGCGACGCGACATGCATATTGAGGTTGGTCAGCTGCATTGCGCGACCTCCGTCCACGCGGCGCGGTGGGCGCCGGGAGCGGCTCGGTCGCCGGCGGCCGGCGACGACTCGGTGAGGTGTACTGTCATGACTCTCCCCGTTCTGCGTGCGATACCTCGTACTAGACTTCGGAGTCCTGCGTGATTCCCCTTGTGCGAGGCAGTTTTCCGGCCCGGCACACTTCCAGCACACCATCACGGCGGCCCCCGCAGGCGCAGTTTCCGGATCTACCGACTTTTCGCGCGAATTCCCAGCACAAGATCCGTTCTGGAGTGCAGGATTGCCCATAGTGGACGAAAGATCCCAATGCCCAGGCGAAGTGTGACGGGGGACCGCACGCATGGCTCCCCCGGCTCGACGGCGCGGGGCTCATCCCAGAGCAGAACGGAGCATGCGGTGCCAGCTGGTTCGGTGAGTTCGGGAAGTAAATCCACGAGTCTGCCGCGGCGGCAGCTCGGCCGGTATCTGCGCGATATGCGCACCCAGTCGGGGCTGACCATCGCCCAGGCGGCCAGGCTGATGGAATGGGGCGCGAGCACCCTGCAACGGCTGGAGAAGGGCCAGGCCGATCGGATCCGCACCATCGATATCCGGGAACTGTGCCGGATCTACGGTGTTCCCGATCAGCTCGCCGAGGGCCTGGCCGGGCTGGCGCAGCAGGCCGACACGCCGAGCTGGTGGCACGCCTTCGGCGATGTGATTCCCGAAACCTTCGACGTATACGTGGGTTTGGAGGCCGCGGCCGAATCCGTCACGGCCTACCATCCCGAGCTCGTCCCTCCCCTGTTGCAGACCGCCGACTACGCACGGGCGCTGTACCGGCTGGCCCACCCCGGTGACAACGACGCCGCACTCGACAAGCGGGTGCAGCTGCGGCTGCAACGTCAGGCGCTGATCACCCGCAGGGTCGCACCGGCGGCTCTGGATGTGATCGTGCACGAAGCGGTGCTGCGCCGGATGGTCGGCGGCGCGAAGGCGATGGCGGGCCAGCTGCGGCACCTGGCGGACGCGGGCACCAGGGACAACGTCACCGTGCGGGTGCTGCCGTTCGCCGCGGGCGTCCCGCTCGGTGTCGGCACCGGCGCGTTCACCATCCTCGAATTCGGCGCCGACCGATCGGGCCGGCCGCTGGAACCGCCGGTGGTGCACGCCGAGGGGCTGACCGGGGATCTGTATCTGGAACGCCCGGACGATGTGCGCCGGTACCATCGGGCGCACGAGAACCTCCGGCACTGTGCGCTGGACGGTCCATCGAGTAGGCACCTGCTGCGGCAGCTGGCGAAGGAGTTCCTGGCATGAGTATCGACAAGGGCGCCGACATCGACTTGTCCGGCGCGACCTGGTTGCGCGCGGGCGAAGGGGAGGGCGGCGACAGCGTCGAGGTGGCGATGCTCGCAGACGGCCACGTCGGCATGCGCGACGGCAAGAACCCGGATGGCCCGGTGCTCGTCTTCACCCCCGGTGAATGGGCCGCGTTCACCGCGGGCGTGCAGGACGGTGAATTCGACCGGCCCGGCACTTCCTGAAATACGTCGTTCTACCAGCCCACGATCCACCTGGTGTTTGACTCCCGTAGATAACGGGTAGACAACAACTTGTGGATCGTGGGCTGAAAAACACCCACCCCTTGTACCGCAGATTGCGGCCGCACGACTGGGTCGAATGGCTTATCGTCGCGCTGCTTTTCGCGGTGTCGGCGGTGGGTATCTATGTACTCACCGGCTCGTTGGCGTCGGCATTGTTCGTCGGCGCGCTGGTATGGCTGGTGGCAGCGGGCGTGGTAGCCCTGTTGTGAGCCGCTGATCAGCGGCGGAACAGCTTGTTGCCCAGCCACACCAGCGGATCGTACTTCCGGTCGACCACCCGTTCCTTCATCGGAATGAGCGCGTTGTCGGTGATCTTGATGTGTTCCGGGCACACCTCGGTGCAGCATTTGGTGATATTGCACAGGCCGAGACCGTGCTCCTCCTGAGCCATATCCCGGCGGTCGGCCACATCGAGCGGATGCATCTCCAATTCGGCGATCCGCATCAAGAACCGCGGACCGGAGAACGCCTGCTTGTTCTCCTCGTGATCGCGGACGACGTGACAGGTGTTCTGGCACAGAAAACATTCGATGCATTTGCGGAACTCCTGCGACCGCTCCACATCGACCTGTTTCATCCGGTACTCCCCCGGCTTCAGATCCGGCGGCGGGGTGAACGACGGTACTTCCCTGGCCTTTTCGTAGTTGAACGACACATCGGTCACCAGATCCTTGATGACCGGGAAGGTCCGCATCGGCGTCACCGTGACGAGCTCGTCCTGGGTGAAGGTCGACATCCGGGTCATGCACAGCAGTCGCGGCCTGCCGTTCACCTCCGCCGAGCAGGAACCGCATTTGCCCGCTTTGCAATTCCAGCGCACCGCCAGATCCGGGGCCTGGGTGGCCTGTAAGCGGTGGATGATGTCGAGCACCACCTCGCCCTCGTTCACGGGCACGGTGAAGTCGTGCAGCTCGCCGCCGTCGATATCGCCGCGCCAGATGCGGAACCTGGCGTCGTAACCCATAGTCAGGCCTCTCCGTCGGTGGAAACTCCGGCCGCCGGATGACCGGCGAGTTCGGCTGGGGTGTAGTACTTCTCGAGTTCGGCCAGATCGAACAGCGCGAGTAGTTCCGGCCGCATCGGCAGCTGATCCTCGACTGTCACCGACACCCCGGGCACCATGTCGTCCGGTCGCGCCGGGTCGAGCGTGCAGACCAGCAGCTTGTTGCGCCATTGCGGATCCATGGCCGGGTGGTCGTCGCGGGTGTGCCCGCCGCGGCTCTCGGTGCGCAGCAGCGCCGCCTGCGCGACGCATTCGCTGACCAGCAGCATGTTGCGCAGATCGAGCGCCAGATGCCAGCCCGGATTGAACTGCCGATGGCCCTCCACCGTCACCGCCGCGAACCGCTCGCGTAGCTCGGCCAGCTTGTCGATGGCCTCGCGCACCTCGTGTTCCTTGCGGATGATGCCGACCAGATCGTTCATCGTCTGCTGCAAATCGGTGTGCAGGGTGTACGGGTTCTCGCCGGTGCCGGCGGCCGGCGGATCGAACGGGGCCAGCGCGGTTTTCGCGGCCGCGGCGATATCGGCGTCGGCGACCGCGGGCCGGGAGGACAGGCCCTCCACATACGCGGCTGCGCCGAGGCCGGCCCGGCGACCGAAGACCAGCAGGTCCGACAGCGAATTACCGCCGAGCCGGTTCGAGCCGTGCATGCCGCCGGAACACTCACCCGCCGCGAACAGGCCAGGCACCCGCGCCGCGCCGGTATCGGGATCGACCTCGATGCCGCCCATCACGTAGTGGCAGGTGGGGCCGACCTCCATCGGCTCCTTGGTGATATCGACATCGGCCAGCTCCTTGAACTGGTGATGCATCGACGGCAACCTGCGCACGATCTCCTCGGCGGGCATGCGGGAGGCGATATCGAGGTAGACGCCGCCGTGCTCGGTGCCGCGACCGGCCTTGACCTCTTCGTTGATGGCGCGCGCCACCTCGTCGCGCGGCAGCAGGTCGGGCGTGCGGCGCGCGGAATCGTTATCGCGCAGCCACTGGTCGGCCTCGGCCTCGGTCTCGGCGTACTGGCCCTTGAACACGGCGGGGATGTAGTCGAACATGAACCGCTTGCCGTCGGTGTTTTTGAGCACCCCGCCGTCACCGCGCACGCCCTCGGTGACCAGGATGCCCTTCACGCTCGGCGGCCAGACCATGCCGGTGGGGTGGAACTGTAGGAACTCCATGTTGATCAGGGCGGCACCGGCGCGCAGCGCGAGCGCGTGGCCGTCGCCGGTGTACTCCCAGGAGTTCGAGGTGACCTTGTAGGACTTGCCGATGCCGCCGGTGGCCAGCACCACGGCCGGGGTCTCGAAGAGGATGAACCGGCCCGATTCGCGCCAGTAACCGAACGCGCCGCTGATCCGGTCGCCGTCTTTGAGCAGCTCGGTCACCGTGCATTCGGCGAAAACCTTGATCCGCGACTCGTAATCGCCGGTCTCGGCGTAATCCTCCTGTTGCAGCGACACGATCTTCTGCTGCATCGTCCGGATGATCTCGAGGCCGGTCCGGTCACCCACATGGGCCAGTCGCGGAAAGGTGTGGCCGCCGAAATTGCGCTGGCTGATGCGCCCGTCGGGTGTCCGATCGAACAGCGCGCCATAGGTTTCCAGCTCCCACACCCGGTCCGGCGCCTCGCGGGCGTGCAATTCGGCCATGCGCCAGTTGTTGAGGAATTTGCCGCCGCGCATGGTGTCGCGGAAATGCGTTTCCCAGTTGTCCTTCTCGTTGGCGTTGCCCATCGACGCCGCGCAGCCGCCCTCGGCCATCACGGTATGCGCCTTGCCGAACAGCGATTTGCACACCACCGCCACCGACAGACCGCGCTCCCGAGCCTCGATCACCGCGCGCAGTCCGGCGCCACCGGCACCGATGACGACGACGTCGTATGCGTGCCGTTCCACTTCTGGCATAGCCGCGAAAACTCCTCAGTCGATGAATCGAAGATCCGAAATCGTCCCGCTGGCAACCAACATCACGTAGAAGTCGGTGATCACCAGCGTGCCGAGGGTGGTCCAGGCCAGGGCCATGTGGCGGGTGTTGAGCTTGGAGACCTGGGTCCAGAACCAGTACCGCACCGGGTGGGCGGAGAAGTGTTTGAGCCTGCCGCCCGCGATATGCCTGCACGAATGGCACGACAGGGTGTAGGCCCACAGCAAGATCACATTGCCGGTGAGGATCAGGCTGCCCAGGCCCATCCCGAAGCCGCCGCTCGCGCCGTGATAGGCGCCGATGGCGTCGTAGGTGTTGATCACCGAGATGATCACCGCGACATAGAAGAAGTAGCGGTGCACGTTCTGGATGATCAGCGGCAACCGGGTCTCGCCGGTGTAGGTCTTGTGCGGTTCGGCGACGGCGCAGGCCGGCGGCGACAGCCACACCGACCGGTAGTAGGCCTTGCGGTAGTAGTAGCAAGTGAGCCGGAAGCCGAGCAGGAACGGCAGGGCCACGAACCCGAGCGGCAGAATCGCCGGGATCTCGCCGAACGGCGTGCCGAAGTGACTCGAGCCCTCGACGCAGGAGGTGCTAAGGCACGGTGAGTAGAACGGCGTCAGGTAGTGGTAGTCGGCGACCCAGTAGGCCGTGCGCACATACGAGCGGACCGTCGCGTAGATCACGAACGCGGCCAGGCCCAGCACCGTGAACAGTGGTGGCACCCACCATCGGTCGGTGCGCAGCGTCTGCTGCGTGATGCGGGCCCTCGTCCTGCTGAAGACGCCGGTTCCGGTGTCGGGGGTCACGGTCGGTGCGGCACTCACCGGTCGATCCCTCGCTGGTCCGCGGTGCGGGTGGTCATCATTACCTCCGCGATCGAATGTGATGCTGAGCACCATACGCCGCAGGTGCTATCGCATGAGCAGGGTCTCGCCAACGCGGACCCCGCCGTAGTGCGGTGATTTGTATCACAGTCGATCGCGGGCGGTGCACCGGCACCCGGTGTGGTGAACCGGCGGCAACTCGTCCCGGTAACAGGGATCGGGAGGTAGACACACGTCGTCCGCCCGCGCGGGGCGGGCGGACGACGGCGGGGCTATTTCGTGCGGGGGCGGGAGTGGAAGCCCAGGCCCTCGTCCTGTGCACCCATCCACGCGGCCTCGTCCGACTTGCTGTCGGGCACATAGATGGGTTCCTGTGCGCGCTTGGCCACCCTCGGTGGTGGCGACTGCTCCAGGTCTTCGCTGTCGATGGTGAGTCGCTCCAGATCGTTTTCGAGGCGGCGCACCGTAGTGGCGTCGCCGTAGTTCGCGCGCAGTGCCTCTATGGACTGCCGGAGTTGGCCGACGGCGTAGCGGAGATCCGCGAATTCGCTGCGTGTCATGGTTTCCTCCTGAGTTCATACCCGGTCATCCGGATCGGCTACCGCGCGGACCTCGCTGGCCGCGTGACGGCGTGTCGTGTGACCGACCACACATCGTGATCTACAACACAGTAACTGAAGTTATCGGATTCGGCTCGTCGGATACCGGCAAGTAGCTATTTGTTCAGCCGGCCGTCGCGTACTTGCCGCCGTGTCCGCCGGCTGCCGCGAAGGCCCGCTCGGCCAGGCCCGCGATCGAGGCCGCGACCTCCTCGGCGCGTTCCAAGATCACGCCATGACCTGCTCCTTCGAGTCGGACCAGTTCCGAACCCGACAGCTGCGAGGCCAGTACCACCGAATGGGTGAACGGCACCATGATGTCGGCGGTACCCGCCAGCACCAGCGCCGGAATGGCGCCGAGCCGATGCAGTGCGGCGGTCTCGTCGAAGGCCATCAGCGACGACAGGAAACCGGCCATGGTGAGCAGCGAGGTCTCGTTCACCATGGCGGTGGCGAGGGCGACCAAACGCGGATTCACCTTCCTGGTACCGAAATTCGCTTCGCGCAGGATAGGTTCGAGGATTCGCCGCGAGAGCCGCTTGGAGGCCTGCATCATCCGCGGCGCCCGCCGCACTGCGAAATGCAGCGAGTTCACCGCGCGCCGATTCAGCAATCTGCCGAGCCCGACCTCGGTGAGCCCGCCGGCGGCGCCGGCGATCAGGCCCACTCCGACGACGCGGGCGCCGATCGTCTGCGGGAACAGTCGCGCGTAGGCCAGCACCACCATCGCGCCCATCGAATGACCGACCAGCACCACCGGGCCTCGCGGGCTCACCGTGCGCAGCACCGTGTCGAGGTCGCGGCCGAGCTGTTCGATGGTGTAGGTGGCGGGATCGCCCGCACCGGATTCGCCGTGGCCGCGGTGGTCGTAGAACACCATGCGGGTTCCGCCGCCCCAGTGTCGTAGGAGATGGGAGCGCAGGAACGACCAGGACTCGGTGTGCAGGCAATGTCCGTGCACGAAGACCACGGTGAGCGGTGCGTCGTCGGAGCCGAAGACGCGCACGGCGAGCGGGACACCGTCGTCGGCGGCCACGGTGAGGCGATGGCCGTCGTGATCGGCTGCCCGGCGGGCACGGGTCATCGTGGACATGACAATCTCCTGTCGGCCCACCGTGCGGAGTGCGGGCAGCCCCACCGTGGGATCCGCACCCGGCACTGTGGTCGGAGTGTTCTTGCCCGGATGTCGCTGCCGGGATCCACCCCGTTAGCCGCAGGTAGCTCGCGTTATGCACACGTTGCCCAACCGAGTCCGGCGGTCGATCTCCAGGTCGCGGGCGAGCTCGACAGGAAACTCTGAGGTCGTCTACCCATTCCGCTAGACATGTGCAGAGACTGCTCACGTCGGTGTAGAGGGTTCTCTTCGGTTGTCGAGCAGATCTGCTAGATGGACGTAGATCATGCTGACGAATGCCAGGGATCCCCTCGCGGTGAAAGTATTGCCGTTTCTAGCGTCAGTTAGAGATTGGCGAATACTTCCATCGAGGGCGGCTCCGGCACCGTGCCGTCAGGTCCCCACCCGGCGCGTCGACGGCAGGAATGGGCGCAGCAGATTGGTCTCCGTCGACGGCCCGAACTGCCAGTCGGCGATCCACGGCCCGGTGCCCTCGCTCTGGTCGAGCACCCCGTCCTCGAGCCATTCGTGGTTGCCGTCGAGGACGCCGCGGGTCAGCGCGCGATCCTCGTCGTCGGTGTTGTCCCACAGCGCCTCGAACAGCGCCCGCACCCGGAGCCGGGCCTGCTGGCAGAAGGTGTCGGCCAGCTCGGTCGCCGAGCCCGCCTCCACCGCGCCGGCGCTGCGCAGATCCTGGGCCCGCACACAGGCGGCGGACATGGCGAACAGCTCCGCACCGATGTCGACGACGCGGCCGAGGAAGTTCTGCCGGTACTCCAGTCCCGCCTGCCAGCGCGCCATCGCGTACATCAGCGACCTGGCCTGTTTGCGGGCATTGCGTTCCACGAATCGCAGATGCCTGGCCAGCGGGCCGAACTCGGGATAGCTCGCGGGCACGGTGCCGGCACCGACCGCCAGCTGCGGGAACCACTTCGCGTAGAAACCGCCCGCCCCCACGGCCGCCTTGGCCTTGTGCTTGAACTCGGCGTTCCGGTCGACCAGCGCACCGGCGGCGGCCATATGCGCGTCGGCCATCTCGCGGGCGATCAGCAGCCGCATGATCTCGCTGGAGCCTTCGAAAATGCGGTTGATGCGCAGGTCGCGCACCAGCTGTTCGGCGGGTACGGCGCGTTCGCCGCGCGCGGCCAGCGAGGCGGCGGTCTCGTAGCCGCGCCCGCCCCGGATCTGGACCAGTTCGTCGGCGATCCGGCAGCTCATCTCGCTGGACCACAGTTTGGCCAGGGCCGCTTCGATCCGGATGTCGTTGCGGCCCTCATCGGCCATGGTGGCCGACAGATCGAGCACCGCTTCCAGCGCGAAGGTGGTGGCCGCGATGAACGACAGCTTCGACCCGACCGCGGCGTGCTCGCCGACCGGCCTGCCCCACTGCACCCGCTGGCTGCTCCATTCGCGGGCGATCTTCAGCGACCATTTCGACGCCGCCGTGCACAGCGCCGGAATCGCCAGCCTGCCCGCATTGAGCGTGGTGAGCGCGATCTTGAGGCCATCGCCCTCGCGGCCGATCAGGTTGCGCGCGGGGACCCGGACGTTGTGCATCCTGGTGACGCCGTTCTCGATGCCGTGCAGGCCCATGAACGCATTGCGCCGCTCCACGGTCAATCCCGGCGAGTCCGCCTCCACCACGAACGCCGAGATCCCGCCGCGGTGGCCTTCGCTCTTGGGCACCCGCGCCATCACCACCAGCAGTTCGGCCACAACGCCATTGGTGGTCCACAGCTTCACCCCGTTGAGCTCATAGGCCTCGCCGTCCGCGGTCGGGGTAGCGGTGCTCGCCATGCGTGCCGGATCGGAGCCGACATCGGGCTCGGTCAGCAGGAACGCGCTGACCGCACCCGCGGCGCAGCGGGGCAGGAATTCGCGCTTCTGCTCGTCGGTGCCCGCCAGTTTGAGCGGTTCGGGCACACCGATCGACTGGTGCGCCGACAGCAGCACACCGAGGCTCGGGTGCGCCGAGCCGGCCAGCATGAGCGCCCGGTTGTAGCCGTACTGGGACAGGCCTTGCCCGCCGTAGTCGTGCGGGATCTTCAGGCCGAAGCAGCCGAGGTCGGCCAGCGCGCGGACGTAGTCGTCCGGGATGCGGGATTGCTCTTCGATCAGCGCACCGTCCATGGAGGCGCAGACCGGGCGAAGCCGGGCCAGGAACTCGTCGGTGCGGTCGGCGTCCTCGGCGGTGGGGCGCGGATACGGGTGGATCAGATCGAGCCGGAATCGCCCGAGGAACATCTCCTTGGCGAAGGATGGCTTGGCCCAGCCGGTTTCGCGGGATTCTTCGACGAGGGCCCGGGCCTGTTCCTCGGTGGCGTCGACTTTCGCGGTGGTGGCCATATCTGCTCCTCGGAGTGATCGGGATCACATCCGAGTGTAGGAAAGTTGGTTACCCGCCGGTAGGTCTCGAGCTCAGCTATTTCTACAGGTTTCTAATGATCTTGGTAGACGAGTAGATGGACGGCAATCAGACGCTGCGCAGATAGCGGCCGAAATGCGGGACGGTGAATCCGATCGTCCCGCGCTCGGCCGAGTAGATCAGCCCCTTCTTGATCAGCCCGTCGCGCGCGGGCGACAGCGACGCCGGTTTGCGGCCCAGTTCCGCGGCCACCGCCGCCGTCGCTACCGGGCCGTCGTCGCCGGACAGATCCGCCATGGCCCGCATGTACTCCCGCTCGGCGGGAGTTGCGCGCTCATAGCGGGAACCGAAGAAGCCGACCGCCAGCTCTTCCTCTGCCGTCGGCGCGGCGACCGCGACGTCCTCGGCGGTGATCGGGCTGCCCGGTGCTTGATCCCAGGTCGCCTTACCGTAGGCCTGCACGAAATATGGGTAGCCATCGGCTTTTTCGTAGAGTGCCTGGAGTGCCTCGTCGGTGAACTTCACTTCCTCGCGTTCGGCCGGAGCGATGAGCGCCTGGTCGGCGGACTCGCGGTCCAGCCGGTCGATGCGGTGGTAGCTGAACAGCCGCTCGGAATAGCTCTTCGAGGCCGAGAGCACCGCGGGCAGATGCGGCAGACCGGCGCCGACCACGATCAGCGGCGCCGCGTCCTGGCTCAGTTCATGGCAGGCCCCGCAGATGGCGGAAATGTCTGCGGGACCGAGATCCTGCATTTCGTCGATGAAGATCGCGATCCCGACCCCGATATCGGAGGCCAGCGCCGCCGCCTCGACCAGCAGCTCCACCAGGTCGATCTCGATATCGCCGGAGTCGGCGCGCCCGGTCACGGCAGGCACGTCGATGCCGGGCTGCCAGCGCTCCCGCATGCCCTTGTCCGCGGTCGCGCGCAGTGCGAAGGCCTTGAGGATGCCGAGGAAATCGTCGACCCGTTCGGGATTGCGGTGCGCCATCGCGATCGCGCGGACGGCCATATGCAGCGCCGACGACAATGGTCTGCGCAATTCCTGATCGGGACGCGCCTCGATCTTGCCGGTGCCCCAGCCGCGCGACACCGCGGCGGAACGAAGTTGGTTGAGCAGCACGGTCTTTCCGACCCCACGCAGCCCGGTGAGCATGACGCTGCGTTCGGGCCTGCCGCGCGCGATACGTTCGAGCACGATGTCGAAAGCGTCGAGTTGTTTGTCGCGCCCGGCCAATTCGGGCGGGCGCTGACCGGCGCCGGGAGCATACGGATTGCGCACGGGGTCCATACCCCAACACCGTAGCGCGGATCGTCAGAGATCTCTGGGCATCTCTACGGCGTGTCCTAGATACGCCTATCGATTCATGATCACGGAGCGGCGCGACCTGGGCGGGTGCCGGCCGAAACTAAGCTGGGCTTCCCGCGAAGATTGGAGTCGACTATGTCCGGCGAGCACGAGTTGCCCGGCGAAGACGAGATCCCCTCCGGCACCGCCGAGGTTGTCGAGTCCTGGGAGGTTCCCGCCGGTTCGGTGGTCGCGAGCCGGATCCGCGACAACATCCTCATCGCCATCGAGCGCGGTTACGACGACCCGCAGTTGGTCGCGGACCTGGCGGTCGGGCCGCTGGTGATGGCTGTCGGGAAATTGGAGGTCGAGCTGGCGGCCGCGCGGCGCCGGATCGAAGAACTCGAGCGCTCGGTGAGCAATCTCGCCGGTGGATCGGCCTCCGGTCGATAGCTGAACGGATGCTGTGATGTTTCATGGCGAGCCGGTTTCCGGGGTTCATGGCACTGTGGTCAGCTGATATGTGATTCGGCTATCGGCATCGGTCCGATAACGGGACGTTTCCGCCGATATCGATCCGTTACCGGAGGGCCTGCGGGCGAATGGTCCGCTTATTCGGTGTGTTTGCATTCGCGTGTGCAGGTGCCGAAAAGTCCCTGCTCTGTGCGCTGGACAACATCGCGTCCGCACCGTAATCTTCTCGTGACTTAGTGGAGTCTGTCGCTTCGTCAGAGAAGCGGCGCCACCTGGTCACCGCTTCATCGTCGGTCGGGATTCGTGGATCTCGGCTGTTCGAACCGGGCATCGGCAGGTTGTCGTCAACCTCGCTCGGTCGGCGGTAGAGCACGAAGATCGGAGACGCAGCTCGGTGGGTAAACACAGCTTGCAGCGGGATTCTCGTTTGCCGAATTCCGTCAAGGGTGCGCTCGTCATGGGCGCGGTGGCAGCATCCACAGGGGCCATGCCGGCCATCTCGGCATCGGCGGCCACGATCGACGTTCCCGGCGTCGGCAAGTTCGAGGTGGACGTTCCGCCCGAGTTCGAGCAGCCGGTGGACCAGCTCAACAAGCAGTTGCAGGCCGCGATGGCCCCGCACGCGCAGGGCGGGCCGCAGGCCGCCGCCCCGGCACCCGGTGTTCCCGGCTTCGCGCCGGTGATGCCCGGCATGTTCGACAACTCCCCCGGCGATATCGCCCTCAACGCCGCCAAGACCAAGGTCGGCGCCCAGTACTCCTGGGGCGCGGCGGGCCCGTTCAGCTTCGACTGCTCCGGTCTGGTCCAGTGGGCCTACCGGCAGGCCGGGATCCAGCTGCCCCGCACCAGCTTCGAACAGTCGCATGTCGGCGCGCCGGTGGCCTTCAACGATCTGCGTCCCGGCGACATCGTCATCACCAACGGTGGCGGTCACGTCGGCATCTACGCCGGCGGCGGTCAGCTGCTCAACGCGGTCCAGTCCGGCACCCCGGTCTCCTACACCGCACTGTCTCCCGACGATGTGGTGACCGCACGCCGTATCGTTTAACGAGTGGCCCGCGCCGAACCCGGCAACCAGAACACCGCGACCCAGGCCCGAGTGGATTCCTGGACGTGGGCGGTGCGTCTGTTCAAAACCCGCTCAGCTGCTGCTGAAGCCTGCCGAGGTGGACATGTCCGCGTCAATGGCGCCGCGGCGAAACCCGCCCAGCCGGTCCGCCCTGGCGACGAGGTCCGCATCCGGATCAGCGGTATCGAACGCATCGTGATCGTCGAGCGCATCATCACCAAACGAGTGAGCGCTCCGATCGCCGCGCAATGCCTGATCGACCGCAGCCCGCCGCCGCCGTCGCGGGAAATCCTGGCCACCATGCCGCGCCGTGATCGCGGTTCGGGCAGGCCCACCAAACGCGAGCGCCGTGAAACCGACCGGCTCCTCGGCCGTACCGACTGATCGCTCCCCTGACGTCAGAGCTCGCCCGCCGCATTCAAATCCCGGCAGGCCGAGCGGCGGATCTTTCCGCTGCTGGTCAGTGGCAGCCGGCCACGCCCCGTCAGCACGATCTCGCGCGGGGTGATGCCGTGGACCGCCGCGACCGCGACGCGAATCCGATGCTCGAGCCGCGCTTCGCCGCCACCGGCGGTCCTGGTTTCGGCGACCAGCACCAGCTGTTCGCTGCTGCCGTCGTCATGACCGAACGCCGCGATCCGCCCTGGCCGCAGTTCCCGTGCGCAATCCGCCACGGTCGCCTCGATATCGGCCGGATAGTGATTGCGGCCGTCGATCACGATCACATCCTTGCGCCGTCCGGTGATGTAGAGCTGCCCGTTGTGCCGGAAGCCGAGATCACCGGTGCGCAGCCAGCCGCCGGTCGCCGGAGGCAGGGGTTGATCGAAGGTCGATGCCGTCACCGCCGGATTCTCGAAGTAGCCCGCGCAGACGTTCGGGCCGGCCACCCAGATCTCGCCGACTCGGCCGGGCTCGACCTCCGTGCCGTGGTCCGGGTCGACGATGGCGACCCGCTGCCCCACCGGCACGCCACAGCCGACCAGCCGGGTACCGGTCCGTTCGTCATCGGTGACGACGACCCGTCCCACACCGAGCGCCGCGCGATCGAACACCTGCGTCACCGGTTCGTCGTCCTGGCCGGCGATGGTGACCGGAAGGGTGGCCTCGGCGAGTCCGAAACCCGGCGTGTGGGCGTGATGCCGGAATCCGTGTGCGGCGTAGATGCCGGTGAATTCGGTGAGGGTCGCCGCGCGTATGGGTTCGGCGCCGTTGAGAACGACGCGAAGGGCAGACAGGTCCAATTCAACGCGTTCAGCCGCCGTCGTTTGTGAAACAGCCAGAGCCAAACCGAAATTCGGCGTCGCGGTCGCTGCGGCACGGTAGTCCGAGCAGGCGCGCAGCCAGCGCGCCGGACGTTTGGCGAATTCTTCCGGCGCCATGGTCACGGCGGACACACCCGAATACAGCGGCAGCGACAGACCGAATACCAAACCCATATCGTGAAACAACGGCAGCCAGGAAACAATCGGCGCAGCTGTCGTCGCCGGTAAGGCGGACTGCAATTGATCCAGTGCCGCAGCGAGATTCGCGTGCGAGACCGTGACGCCCGCGGGCGTGCGCGTCGAGCCGGAGGTGTATTGCAGGTAGGCCGTGCCGGCAGGGTCGATTCGCGGTGGCGGCGACTTGGTCGGCCCGCCGACGAGCGGATCGACGGTGACGGCGCGTATCTCACCGATCGCCGCCGCTGTTCGCGAGTCGCCCGGTGCGGTCAGCGCAACCGTGGGTCGGGCATGGGCGAGGATCACGGCCGCTCGCTCGGCGTCGACCGGCCGGACCACCGGGAACAACGGCACCGCAACGCGTCCGGAGTTCAAGCACGCCAGGAATCCCACCGCGTAGGCAGCCCCATGCGGGCACATGATGGCCACGCGGTCCCCCGGCGCGCTGATTCCGAGCAGCTTGTTCGCGTATTCGAGGGCGGCCCGGTGTAGTGCCGCATACCGCAATACTGTGGCAGCGCATTCCGTTCCCCGATAGGTCAATGCGACGAATGCGTCCGCATTCGGCCGGTCGCGGGCGTGCATACCCACGCGCTGGTGCAGGAGGTCGGACGACGCCGTCATGACAGGTGATCGGCAGCCGGGGGCTCGATGCGTTCGGCGAGAGCGGCGGCCAGCGATTCGACAGTGGGATAGCGGAACAATTCGGCGGTCGCGATGCGGATAGGCAATTCCTGCTCGAGTGCGCGTCGCATATCGACGGCAAGCAGTGACGTCAAGCCGAGATCGTTGAAATCGGCGGCGGTATCGATGGTGTCGGGGGTGACCCGCAGGGTGTTCGCGAGAATTCGGTGGATCAGCGTTATCAGCTCGGTGCGACGAGCACGGCTGGATGCGGCATCGGTGAAATGCGCTGCGGCGCTGGTGTAAACACCTGCCGACCGCGCCGGGTGTTCGAACCGCGGGCTCCGCTGGTCGCCCACGGCCCCCGGGGAGATCCCGGCTCGGTGCGCTGGGAACGGCAGCTCGCCTCCGAAAACCTCGGCCCGCGGCGCGGCCAGCAGCTCGGCCAAGCGTTGTGCCACCGGTGACGGGTCCGCCGTCGTCCGGTAGTCCAAGGCGACCAGGTGGGATGCCTGATGGCCGATGGCCTGGTGCAACAGCTCGGCGCCACGATCGGCGTCGAAGGGCACAATTCCTGCGCGCCGCAAATGGGAGGCCCCACCGGCGGATTCGGCCAGCCCGGTATCCCAGAGTCCCCATCCGATACTGAGGATGCGCCGATGCGGATAACGGTGGATGAGCGCATCCATGGCGGCATTCGCGCAGGCATACGCCGACTGGCCGGGAGCGCCGAACGCACCGGCGGCGGAGGAGAACAGCAGCACGAAATCGGTGGGATCGGCGGCGGTGAGCTCGATCAGATGGGTGGCGGCGGCCAGTTTCGGTGCGAACATCCGGTCCAGCTGCGCGACCGTGACGTCCTCGATCAGCGCGTCCTCCAGTGCCCCCGCGGCATGCACCACGCCGCGGATGGTGGAACCGCATTCGCGGATATCGCGCAGGGCGTGGTCGAGGTCGGTGCGGTCGGCGGTATCGCAGCGCACCACCACGATCCGGTCCTCGCGACCATCCAGTAGCGGCGGCACCGGCCGCGGGGCGCGCGTCGGCACCACCACATCACGGGCACCGGCGTCGAGCAGCCAGCGCACCGCGATCGAACCCAGCGCGCCGAGTCCGCCGCAGACCACATACGTGCCGTGCGGGTCGATCGTGACGGGCGCAGGTTCCGGATCGACCGGAACGAACCGGCGGATGGCCGGACCGTCGCCGGTCAGCCGCAGCTCCGCCGGGAGGTGCACATCGGTGAGCAACCGCGCCAGCACCTCCGGGCCGGCCCGGCCATCGGCCCACACCAGCCGCACCATCGGTCCGGATTCCAACTGCACCGACCGCAGCAGCCCGGCGATCGCACCGATCACGCTCGGCTCGGCGACGGCATGTGGTTCGGGCAGCACCACGGTCAGCGCGGCAGCCGCCGGACTCCGCAGGATCCGCTGGACCAGGTCGAGCACCCGCCCCACCTGATCGACCACGGCTCCGTACCCCGCCTCGACCAGGTCGTCGTCGGCGGCAGGCCACACCACGACGACAGCGGTCCGTGCCGCCGCTGTCCTTCCCGCGAGCACCGCGTCCACGACCGGACCCGCCGCATCCACGTCCCGCGCCACCCGCTCACTGGGCAACCGCTGATCCAGCATCCGCGTCAACCGGACAGCAGCCTCGGATTCGCCGACCACCAGCACCCGCCGCACCTCCGCTCCGGTGGACATCTGCCGCACCGGCCGGCCAGGGGTGCCTCCGGATGCGGACTCCCGGCCGCCGTGCGGATCGATGCCTATGTGCCGGTGCGTATCTCGTCCTCGTGCGGATCCACCGCCTGCATCGGACCGCGATCCACTGCCGATCTGTCCGGGTGCTGATGGGGCGCGGCTCTCCGGGTCGGTGGCAGCGCTTGCCCGTTCGTTCGGGCTTGTCGTGTGGGCGGGTTCATCGCCGGCGGGAGGCCATCCAGGGTCGTCCGATCCGGTGACCGAATGCGACGGTGGTGCGTCGATCGCGAACGGCTCCCAGACCTCACGCCACCACACGGTCGGAGTGCGGGAGATGGACGGCGTCGACCCGCGATAGGACACGCCGTCTCGGAGATCGCGGACCCATGGTGAACGGGTGGCACGACCGGGTGGGACGAACATGGCCGGTTCGCCCGGTGTCTCGAGGCCGGTCTCGTCGGGCGCAGTCGCCTGCCACGGATCGAGCTGAATGTCGTCGGTGTGCGGTGTGCTGCCGAAACCGGCGTTGCCCGTGCTTGCGCGCGGATCCGGACCTTCTGGGATGCCTCCTTGACGGACCTCGAGCTCACTCGGCGGCGCCGCCACCGGGTTCGGCCGCCTGCCTCCCGGACGGGTGAAGCGGATCTGGACGCCGGTGAGGGCGAGGGCGGGTGCGCCGTGCTGGTCGGTGGCGATGATATCGCCGATGAGGCCGGTGGCGGTGCGGGTGCGCAGCAGGGCGTGGACTTCGCAGAGGCGGCGGTCGGGTTCGGGGGACAGCCAGGCCGCGGCGATGGCGATGGGGAGCGGGACGGCGTCGGCGGGGAGGGCGGCGTGGTCGAGGGCGGCCAGCAGATGCAGGCAGCCGTCGATGGTCGCGGTGGTGCCGGCGTCGGCGGCCGCGAGGGTGCCGATCGCGCGGTCGGCGCTGCCCGCGATGGTGCGCAGCGGGCGGAACGCCGGCCCGTAGGCGAGTCCGCGCTCGCGCAAGGCCGCGTAGAACGCGGTGGGTGCGATGACACGCAAACCGCTGCGACAAGCCCGATTGGCATCGACCACCCGCATCCATGCGATGATGTCACCGGGTGTGGGGCCATCGGTGAGCCGTGCTTTAGCCAGCGTTCCGGCACCCGGGGCCTCCGCCCGCACACTTTCCGAATCCCGCCGCAACATCACCTCGGCCGTCGCATCGGCCGCCAGCGGTTCATGCACCACGACCTCGGCGAGCGCGGCCCGGCCGCACTCACGGGCCAACCGGGTGAACCGCCGCAACCAATACGCGGCAGGCACAAGGGCCACTCCGCCGACGATGTGTTCGTCGAAATCCTCGACGCCGGCCGCTGCCGCACCGGCGAGGAGCGGAAACCGGCGCCGCCGCCACCGCCTGCGCGGCGCACCCGAAAAGCCGCCGAGCGCCGACCAATCCAGGGCCCGGCCTTCGACATACAGCTGGGCGAGGCAGGTCAGCAGGGCTGCCGCCTCGTCATCACGATCGGTAGCCGCGTGCGCGGCCATACCGAGCTCGTCGTGATCGCGCACCGCGGGCAGCAGCTGCGGATGCGGGCCGATCTCGAGTACCGTCGAGATCCCGGAATCCGCGGCGCTGCGCAACGCCTGCGCGAGTTCGACTGTGCCACGGGCATTGTCGAGCCAGTAATCGACGTCGGTTGCGGCGGCGGTGATCACCCGCCCGGCACGGGTGGTGGAGTACACCGGCATCTGCGGCACGCGAGCGACGATGTCCTTGATGGCGGCCGCGAACTCCGGCAGCACCGCATCCACCTGTGGGCTGTGTGCTGCGAAATCCACCGCGACCCGGCGCGCGAACAGCCCACGCCGCCGTGCCCGCCGCACCACCGCCTCCACCGACCGCTTCGTCCCCGACACCACCACCGAACGCGGGCCGTTGACCGCCGCGATCCCGGCCGACGCCCGCAGCGGCTCGACCATGAGCGCCACCTGGTCCGGTTCGGCCTCCAGCACCGCCATCGCACCGTGACCGTCCAGCCGCGCCAATGCCCGGCTGCGCGCGACGACCACGCGCGCCGCGTCCTCCAACGTCAACGCTCCGCTCATCGCGGCCGCCGAGACTTCGCCGAGGCTGTGCCCGGCCACGCCATCCGGCCGCACCCCGAATGCGGCCAGCAGTTCCGACAATGCGAACTGGTAGACGAACAACGCGGGCTGCACGTAATCGGTGGCGTCGCGGCCGCTCTCGTTACCGCCGAAGCCGCGTCGCGGCGTCCAGACCCGCGGGCCACCCGCGTCCGATACGGCGTCGGCGGCCGCGGTGAGCGCGCGGGCGAACACCGGATAGCGCGCGGCGAGCCCCCGCCCCATGCGTGCATGCTGCCCGCCTTGACCGGAGAACAGGAACAGCAATCCACCCGGTCGACGCTGTGCGGCCGGGCCGATCACGCGTGGATCCGCTGCGCCCGTGGCCAATCCACGCAAGGCGGCAACGGCGGCCGTGCTGTTATCGGTGATCACCGCCGCCCGTACCGCCTGGCCGATGAGCCGGGCGGTGCCGGCGGCCAGGACCGGTAGGGGAGTGCTGCCCCCATGGTCGCCGCCCGTTGACGATGTCCCATCACGCACCGCGTCGTCGTGGCCGTACTCACTCACGCCCTCAGCACGGCGCGCGACGCGTCCCCAGTCCCCTCGCGGATCCCTTGGCTCTGGTGCGTCCACCGCGTCAGCTGCTTCAGGCGTCCCGGTACTACTCGGACCAGCGTCCGCTGCCGACCTTGTCCGGCCGGCGGCAGC
This sequence comes from Nocardia cyriacigeorgica, assembly GCF_005863245.1. Lineage (GTDB taxonomy): Bacteria > Actinomycetota > Actinomycetes > Mycobacteriales > Mycobacteriaceae > Nocardia > Nocardia cyriacigeorgica_C. Next base: position 616,475 of record NZ_VBUT01000004.1, read on the forward strand.
CGCATTCCCGGCTGGATCCGCGTCAGGCATCAGCCCGGCTGCACCTGCGCCGATGACCGGCCTGACAGCGGAGTCGGCGTCATCCATCAGCTCATTCATGGCGTCCGCATCGCGCCGGGCATTGATGCCCGAGGCCGCATCGCGAGCGGCCGATGCGGGATCCAGCAGCCGAGCCAGCCGCACCGCCGCCTCCCGCAGCTCACCCGTATCGCGGCCGGTCAGCGGAATGAGCGACGGGGGGAGCGCCTGTCGCTGCTGCGCCCTCGGAGCCCCATGTAGCGCGACGTGCGCATTCGTACCGCCGAAGCCGAACGAGCTGACTCCGGCGTACCGCTCGACCGCGGGCACACCGCTCCAGTCGATCGGCACATCCGGCACCCGCAGTCCGCGCTCGGTCAGGCGCAGCAACGGATTGGGGGAGGTGAAATTGGCTGTGGGCGGGATAGTTCCGTGGTGCACCGCCAGCGCCGCCTTGATCAATCCGGCCACTCCCGCCGCCGCCTCCAGATGGCCGACGCTGGATTTGAGTGAGCCGATCCACATGGTGCGCTCGGCATCCCCACGCACCTCCGACAGCGCGCCGATCTCCACCGCATCACCCAACGCCGTTCCGGTGCCGTGGCATTCGAGATAGCCCAGCATGCCGGGTGTCAGTCCAGCGCGGTCCCACGCAGTCCGGATGACCTCGCGTTGGGCGCGCCCGTTCGGTGCGTACAACCCATTGGACCGCCCGTCCGAGCCGACCGCCGAACCGACGATCTCCGCGTACGCGCGATTACCCTCGCGCCGGGCGTCGACGCTGCGTTGCAGCACGACGACGGCGCACCCCTCGCCGCGCACATAACCGTCGGCGGCCGCGTCGAACGGCGTGCACCGCCCGGTGGGCGACAGGAAACCGGCCTCGGCCAGATAGTCGCCGGTGTGCGGAAGCAAGGTCAGATTGACGCCGCCGACCACCGCGAACGGCACAGTGTCGTCGGCCAGCAATCGCACCGCCAGATCCACCGCGACCAGCGACGACGAGCAGGCCGTGTCGATCACCAGGCTCGGTCCGCGCAGATCGAGGGCGTAGGACAGCCGGTTGGCGATGATGCTCGAGGCCGAGCCGGTCACGGCGTACGGCGGGTCGTAGCCGCCGTGCCCGAGTACCGCACCGCCGTGCTCGAACCCGCAGGCGCCGAAGATCACCGTGCCTGCCGAACCTCTTGCGCGGTAACCGATTCCGGCGTCATCGAGCGCTTCGACCGCAACCTCCAACGCGATCCGCTGCTGTGGATCCATCACCGCTGCCTCGCGGCCGGAGATACCGAAGAACTCGTTGTCGAAGCGGTCGATCTGCTCGAGGTAGCCGCCTCGCTGGTGACCGGCGCGGCCCTGCGGCGGCATTCCGGTCGCGTCCCGGCCGTCGAGCAGCAGTTGCCAGAACTGGTGCGGTCCGTCGGCTCCGGGCAGGCGGCAGCCGATGCCGATGATCGAGACCGGCGTCGATGCGGGATGGGGTGGGCTCATCGCATGAGGGAGTCGACCAGTTGTTCGATATCGGGGTGGTCGTACAGGGCGGTGATCGGCACCTCGACGCCGACGGCGTCCTCCAGATGCGCGGTCAACCGGGCCAGTTGCGCCGAGCCGAGGCCGAGGTCGGCGAAGGCGGTGCTGGTGCTGATCGTGGACGCGTCGACGGCGAGTATCGCGGCTACGGTCTCGACCGCGGTATCGGTGAGCGCGCGGCGGGTAAGCGCTTGGCCGCCAAGCTGGTTCGCCCCCATCCGACCCCTCTTCCCGATCACTGTCGGCAGCCGCGCACCCCGGCTGGTACCCACGCGATTATGCCGGAGAATTCGATGTCGGCAAGGTGCGATTGCGCTGCCTGCGCGCCCTTTCGCCGACACGCCGGATCGCCTACCGTGGCAGCGTGGCCGATATCCGCGAAGGGCGTATTCCGACCGTGCCGACCATGCTGCGCTGCTGCGCGGCGTTGGTGGCGACACCGCCGAAATTGCTGCGTCCACGCCGTCCGGATACCGGGTTGCTGGCGAGCATCGAGCAGGCGCCGCTACCGGTGGCCCGAGCGACCGTCCGGTTGCGGGTGATCCCGCAGGCGACGATGTCGGCGCCCGCCACCATCGTCGCCGAGGGTGTGCGCAGTCTGCGCGAGTTGCCGATGGCGATGGGCTCGTACCTGGTGGAACATCCCAGTGCCCGGTTCCTGGTCGACCCCGCCCTGTGCGCCGACCCGCACAGCCGGGTGCTGCCGGGGCTGCCGTTCCCGATTCCGCTGCTGGTCGCCCCCGACAAACCGGTGCTCGGCCTGTCCGACGCCCTCGCCGCCCGCGATATCGCGGTCTCCGATATCGATTTCGTGCTGCCGACCCATCTGCATTGGGATCACGTCTCCGGCCTGCTCGAGCTGCCGTCGTCGATCGAAATCAAGCTGCCCGCAGCGGAATTGGAGTGGGCCACCACCGGTCCGCACGCGCCGATGTCGGTCGTGCGCGCGACGCTGGACAACCGGGCCTGCGCGCCCTTCGAACTCGACGGCCCTGCGGTGCTCACCTTCCACCGCAGCAAAGACCTCTTCGGTGACGGCTCGGTCGTCCTGGTGGACCTGGCCGGTCACACTCCCGGCAGCATCGGCGTGCTGCTCGCCGTCGACGACGGCTCCCGCGTCCTGCTCGCCGGTGACGCCGTCTGGAACAAACTCCAGATCGAACTGATCCGCGAGAAGGCCCCCATGCCCGGCCTGCTCTTCGACGCCGACCGCGACGCCACCTTCGCCACCATCCACCGCCTGCACGCCCTCCCCGACGGCATCGAAGTCGTCGCCGCCCACGACCACGACGCCGTCACGGCGCTGGCCGCGCGCCACCACTGAGCGGGTCGGCGGACCCAGCCCGGCCCCGCTTGCCTGAGACGTCACCGAGATCCATCGAACCCGGACCCGGCGCGGACCGCTTCGCGGGGCCGCACCTCGCCGTCCGCGCGGTGACCGTGTCGGCGAGGTGGTCCGCCGCAGCGCATGCGGTGGCGGTGCCGCGCGTGAGCCGAGGCGCGACGTGCGCCCCGGCCTGCGGCAACTCAGCCCACGACGACGGTTTCCGCCAGCCGCGCGGTGATCAGCTGCTCGGCCTCGGTGACCATGCGCTCGATGAGTTCGGCACAGGTCGGGATGTCGTGGATCAGGCCCTGGCACAGGCCGACCGACCAGATGCCGGCGTCCAGATCGCCCTCGTCGAAGACGCGGCGCCCGCGCGCTCCCGCGACCAGATCGCGCACGTCTTCGAAGGTGCCTCCGGCCTTCTCGATCTCGACGACCTTGCGGCTGATCTCGTTGTCGGCGACGCGGGCGGTATTGCGCATGGTGCGGAAGATGAGCTGGGTGTCGCGCTCGCTGCCCGCGACGATGCGCTCCTTGACCTTGTGGTCGATGCACGATTCCTGGGTGCACAGGAAACGGGTGCCCATATTGACGCCGTCCGCGCCCAGCGCCAGCGCGGCGACCAGGCCTCGGGCGTCGGCGATACCGCCGGAGGCGATCATCGGGATGCTCAGTTCCCGTGCGGCGGCGGGGATCAGCACCAGACCCGGGACGTCGTCCTCGCCGGGGTGGCCCGCGCATTCGAAGCCGTCGATGCTCACGCCGTCGACGCCGATCCGCTCGGCCTTGAGCGCGTGCCGGACGCTGGTGCATTTGTGCAGCACCTTGACGCCGGCGTCGCGGTAGTAGGGCAGGAACGGTTCCGGGTTGCTGCCTGCCGTCTCGACGATCTTGATGCCGCTGTCGATGATGGCCTGCACGTATTCGGCGTACGGGGGCGGGTTGATCGACGGCAGGATGGTCAGGTTGACGCCGAAGGGCTTGTCGGTGAGCTCCCGGGTGCGCGCGATCTCGCGGCGCAGGTCGTCGGGGGTGGGCTGGGTCAGGGCGGTGATGAAACCGAGCCCGCCGGCATTGGCGACGGCCGCGACCAGTTCGGCGCGGCCGACCCACATCATGCCGCCCTGGACGATCGGATGTTCCACACCGAAGGTCTCGGTGAACCTGGTCCGCAGCATTGCTTCTCCTCTGCTCATCGCGGGCGTGCCCGCTCTCGGGGAGATCGTGACACGCGAATCAACCTCTCGACAAGCTGTAAGTGAGTCGTGATTCGCATGTGTCCGCGATCCTGCTGGCCGCGGCTGCCTATCTGTCGAGGCGGATAAACTGTCGATGGCCTGCGGATATGGTCACAAGCGCCGCCCTGGCGGCAAAGCCGCAAGATTAACGCCGAATCAGGAGCCTGAATCCTTGTTGCCAGGTAAGTTACTTGTTATTCTTCGCACAGGTTGAGCCCGTCACCACCGCCGGACGCTCCGGCGGCCACCGTGCGGGAGAGGAGTGCCTGGATGACCACCGGTGTGCAAGCGTTGGACGAGCCGATCAGATCGCGGCGCAATCATTGGAACAACCAGCTCGCGACCCATGCGGCCATGCGGCCGAACGAGGTCGCCGTGCGGTTCCGTGGCGCCGACACCACCTGGCGGCAACTGCACGAACGCTCGCTGAAGTTCGCCGACGCGCTGGCCCGCCGCGGTGTCGGCTTCGGCGACCGGGTGCTCATCCTGGCGCTGAACTACCCCGAATACCTCGAATCGGTCTTCGGCATCAATGCCCTCGGCGCCATCGCGGTGCCGGTGAACTTCCGGCTCACCCCGCCCGAGGTCGCCTACATCGCCTCCGACAGCGGCGCCAAGGTGATCATCACCGATACCGTGCTCCAGCCGCTGGCCGCCGCCGTCCGCGCGCAGGTGGACTCGCTGGAGAACTGCGTGGTCATCGGCGGGCAGTCCGCTGAGGGCGTGCTCGGCTACGACGAGCTGCTCGCCGAGGACGGGCGGCCGCACACTCCGCTCGACATCCCCGAGGACACGCCGAGCCTGATCATGTACACCTCGGGCACCACCGGCAGCCCCAAGGGCGCGATCCTCTCGCACGCCAATATGAACGCCCAGGCCCTCACCTGCATCAGGGCGCTCGCCATCGATCAGGAATCGATCGGTTTCTGCACCTCGCCGCTGTTCCACATCGCCGGTTTGGGCAGTCTGGCACCGTATTTCATGCTCGGTGCCAAGACCGTGCTGCATCCGCTCGGCGCCTTCGACGCCACCGAATTCCTCGACGCGATCGAGGCCGAACAGGCCACCACGGCCTTCTGTGTGCCCGCGCAGTGGCAGCTGATCTGCGCCGAACCGACCGTCAAGGAGCGCAAGCTCGCGTTGAAGGCGCTCAGCTGGGGTGCCGCGCCCGCCTCCGACACGGTGCTGAAGGCCATGGCCGAATGCTTCCCGGATGCGTTCAACGTCGCGGTATTCGGGCAGACCGAGATGTCGCCGATCACCTGTGTGCTCGAGGGCAAGGACGCGATCCGCAAGCTCGGCTCGGTCGGCAAGCCCATCCCGACCATCCAGGCCCGCATCGTCGACGACGAGATGAACGATGTCGCACCCGGCGAGGTCGGCGAGATCGTCTATCGCGGGCCGACTCTCATGCAGGGCTACTGGAACAAGCCCGAGGCCACCGCCGACGCCTTCGCCGGCGGCTGGTTCCACTCCGGTGACCTGGTCCGCCAGGACGAGGAGGGCTTCATCTATGTGGTCGACCGCAAGAAGGACATGATCATCTCCGGCGGCGAGAACATCTACTGCGCCGAGGTGGAGAATGTGCTCTTCGCCCACCCGCGCATCCGTGAGGCCGCCGTCATCGGGCGTCCGCACGAGAAGTGGGGTGAGGTCCCGGTCGCGGTGGTCGCCCTCGCCGACCCGGACGGCGAGCTGACCCTCGCCGAGCTGGAGCCGTTCCTCAACGAGAACCTGGCCAGGTACAAGCATCCCAAGGAACTGGTGGTGGTTCCGGAGCTGCCGCGCAATGCCAGCGGCAAGGTCGTGAAAGTCGAGCTGCGCAAGCAGCATTCGTAGGTTTCACGTGAATCCTGTCCGCCGGCTACCGCATTGACGGCGGATCCGGGCCGACACCACCCATGCCGCCCCGGGGATAGTGCCGCCCACCTTTGAGCGACAGCGAAACCCTTTGTCGCTCAGAGGTGGGCGCAACTATGTACCCGTCCGGGCTCAGATCATGTTCTTGTTCGTCATCCAGCGCATGACCTGCCAGCCGCAGAACACCGGCAACCAGCAGGTCAGCACGCGATACAGCAGCACCGACGGGACCGCGACCGCGGCGGGCAGCCCGAATGCGGCCAGACCACCGATCAGCGCCGCTTCCACCGCGCCGACACCACCCGGCGTCGGCGCCGCCGAGGCGAGGGTGCCGCCGATCATGGTGACGATGGTGACGGTGACGAAGGTGGTTCCGCCGCCGAACGCCTCCACACTGGCCCACAGCGCCAGCGCCTGACCCAGCGTCAGCGCCGCACAGCCGGCGATGATGATGGCGAACCGCTTCGGATCCTTCGCCAGATCGGCCAGCTCACCGAGCACCTCCTGCAACTGCGGCCGCACCGAATGGTTGAGCCAGCGCCGCAGTTTCGGCACGAACATGAAGGTGCCGATGATGCCGACGCCTACTCCGGCGAGCAGGTACAGGATGGTCTCGTCTGGCACGAAATGCGACAGATCCGCCGAGGTCCCCGCCGCGATACTGAAGAACACCAGCAGGCTGATATGGGTGATCACCTGCACGGCCTGCTGCAACGCCACCGCCGCCGTCGCGCGGACCGCGCCGAGCCCGCCCTTCTGCAAGAACCGCACACTCAACGCCAGCCCGCCCACCCGCGCCGGGGTGGTGGTCGCGGCAAAGGTGTTGGCTACCTGCATGATCACCAGGTTGCGGAAGCTCACCACACCCGAAGCGCACGCCCACAGGGCGGCCGCGGTGCCGATATAGGTCAGCGTCGACAACGCCAGACCGGCCAGCGCCCACCACCAGTTCGCGGTGCGCAGCTGACTGAAGAAGGTCGGCACCGCGCTGATGAACGGATACGCCACGTAGACCAGGCCGATCAGCAGCACCAGCTGGATGATGCTCTTGCGGCTGAACCGGGTGATCTGCTCGGCCTCGATGCGGTCCTGGCCGGTCTGTTTGCGCACCTCGTCGCGCGTGCCCGACATCACCGACTTCCAGTCCGGCACCGATTTGCGGATCCCGGACGGCATCCCGGATCTGGTCAGTCTGCGCGAGGCGGTGAGCACCGCCTTCTCACCCAGACTTTCGATCGCGGCGCGCACCGCGGCCTCACGGCCGAAGATCGACGCCGTCGAGACCAGCAGTTGCGCCACATCGGACTGGATCTGCGCGTCGGAGGCGCCGAGCTCGGCGCCGATGAACCCACCGAAGCGGGCGACGCCGTCCTCGACCCGGATCTCGTCGGGGCGCAGGTCGCCGAGGGCGATCTGGCGCCGGTGCAGCGAATCCAGCGACTGCCACAGCCCGGGCAGCACCTCCTCGTCGAGTTCGGTCAGCGGCCGGCCGTGCGGCACCGTATGCGCGTACAGCATCCACCCGCGATCCAGCGAGGCCACCGCCACCGGCGCGTGCGCCGCCATGCCCAGATCACCGACCGCGATCGCCATCAGCGCCCGGTGCTCGACCGCGCGATGCATCGAACCGTGCAGCGGCGCGGTCTCGCTGGAACGGAACGTCAGCCAGCGCCACACCTGGCGCAGCGCGCCGTGACTGCGCTGATTCTTGCCGTACAGCTCGACGGTGAGCCGCCGCTCCGGCCCGGTCACCGCCGCCGACAGCAACAGCGGCCCCGGACCCGACGGCCGCACCACGGTGAACGCGGTGACGGTGAACCCGCGCTTGGCCAGCACCCGCACCGCCGCGTCGAGCGGAACCTCGAGCGCCGGCGTGCCGACCACCAGCACGATCACCGCGCCCACCAGCCAGCCCACCGCGAGCCCGAACATCGCCCGCGCCGGCACGACGGTACTGACCACCAGGTGGATCGGCGCGAAGGCCAGCAGCAGAAACCACATCCAGCGCCGGGCCCGGTCCGGCAGCCACGGACTCGACACCGTCAGCACCGCGGCCAGCATCGCGATCCAGCGCGGATCGTCGAGGAACTGCTGCAAGAAGGTGTTGTCGAGCTTGTCCGGCACCTGCAGATGCCATTTCGGTGCCGACAGGCCCGTCCCGGTGATCGACAGCAGCAGGCCGGCCACCAGTCCCGCCGCCGCGTATCCGGCCATCAGTTTCCACTGCTTGCCGAGCACCAGCTCGATCAGAATGGCGAAGGGCAGGATCAGGATGGCGATGCCGTAGAGCAGATAGACCAGGTTGGATTGGTCGGGATTGAGGAATCCGACGATATTGGAGACCGAACGTTCCAGCGCCAGCCACTCCGGCCGGGTGATCAGCGAACCCGCGATCACCACCCCGACCCCGATCGCGGCGAGTACGACACGGATGATGTCACTGGTGCGCCGGGTCAACGGCTGCAGCAGGCTGCCCGTGACCGGGATGTCCCGCCCATCGACTCGCATGTCGTATCGGTACTTTCGGATCGAGTTGAAGCTACGCCGGCCACCCTCGCTCACTGCAGGTGAGTATGCAGGAGGCCGAGGCGGACGATACACACCAACACGCCGCACCGATGTCCGGCGATCGGTTGCCCAGACAGACGCGAAGTGGTAACGGCGGTGGCGGCTAGGCCCCAGCCGTGCGAGCGTGCCGTCCGACCGGAGCGCCGGTCGGCGGGACCACGCTGAACACGGTGCCCGTCATCTCGCCGCTGTCGAGCTCGACGATGGCGCGCACGACCTTCGAGGTGGGGATGGATCCGGGGAAGGCGTCCGGCGCGATCGCGTTGACCCGCACGCCGAACTCGTCGAACTCGTCGGCCAGATGGCGGGTCAGTTTGTTGAGCGCGGCCTTGGAGGTGCCGTACAGCGTCTGACCACCGAAAACCTCCGGGCCGGACATGCTGGACACATTGACGATATTGCGGTTGTTCGCCCGGTTGCCCGCGTCATCGTGCAGCCAGGACCGCTGCGCGAGCCGCGTCGCCAGCCGCAGCGGCACCTCGACGTTCAGTGCGAACACCGGTCCGAACGCGTCGAGTGCGGCGTCGCCGTCGACCACACCCAGCGGGTGCAGCGCCATGTTCGCGGCGTTGTTCACCAGCAGGTCCACCCGCCCGAACTTGGCCAGCGTCAGATCGACGACCCGCTCCGGCTCGCCCGCCTCGGTCAGGTCCGAGCGCACGATGAACACCCGCGACGCGTTCTGCGGGACCTCCCGCTCCGGGTCGAGTGGATCGACGAACCACTCCTCCTGAGACGGCGCCGCCGGCACCCGATTGCGGCAGACCGCGACGATGTCGTAGTGGGTGTAGAGCGAGCGGCAGAACGCGTCACCAAGCCTGCCGCCCGCGCCGGTGATCAGGCAGACGCGGCGCTCACCATTGGACAATGCGGTCTCCTCCCCAACGCCGCACCACGTCGGCCTTCGGCCGGTGCAGCCACATCACCACACAGTTGCGTTCGGCGGTATTGGCACCGGCGAAGGCATGCCATGAGCGCGGTGTGCATTCGAACATCACCAGCGAATTGTTCAGCGGCGGAACCAGTTTCGCCGGGCGCGCACCGCGCTCACCCCGGCTGAACAGCGCTGTCTCACCGCCGCCGCCCGGCTCCCATGGATCGTTGGCCAGATAGAACAGCAGCGTGACCGCCCGCACCGTCTCCCGTGCCGCGATATCGGTGCTGCGGGGGCCGGTCTTGGTGTCGACGCTCGGTTCGGGGACGCGCACCTCACCCGGTCCGGGGGCGGCGCCGGCGAACCAGGCCGGGGCGAGGTCGTTGTGCGGCCAGCCGCGCGGGCTGTCGACCGGATGGCTGTGCAGTGACGCCTCGACGTCACCGGTCGCCTCGACTCCGGCCACACCGGCGATCATGTCGTGCCATTCGCGGGACTGGAACACCGCGAGCGGGCCGTTGCTCAGTTCGGTCAGCCGAATACCGCTGGCCCCATAGTTGTCGGCGACCTTGGCGAAGCGATCGGCGTGCTCGCGGCGGGCGCGGTCGAACTCGTCGGCCAAGCGGCGATAGAACTCCGGCGCGAACACATCACGCGCGTAGACGTGCGGAAACGGCTCGGTGCGGCGAATCCAGTGCCGGCTGCCGAGCAGGTCCGCGAACCATTGCGGGGCGGCGGCACGCCGCTCCGATTCCCCTGCCACGATCACTCCCTCCCGAACGAACACCGCGATCTTATTGCACGGCCGCGCAGGCGCACGTCCGCAGTGCGAGGGCATGATCATCGGGTGAGTCGCGATACCCGTATCTGTTTCGTCGGTGATTCTTTCGTCGCAGGCGTCGGTGACCCGTCGGCGCTCGGCTGGGCCGGACGCCTGGTCGCCGACGCGCACGCCTGCGGGCATCCGGTGACCGCGTACAACCTCGGCGTGCGCAGGCAGACCTCCACCGAGATCCGGGCGCGCTGGCTCGCCGAATGTGTGCCGCGCTTCCCCGATGACGTCGACGCGCGGGTGGTGTTCTCCTTCGGCGTCAACGACACCATGGTCGACAACGGCCGGCCACGCGTCGACGCCACCGATTCGGTCGCCAATCTGACCGCCTTGCTCGCCGAGGCCGCCGACCGCGGCTGGCCGGTGCTGGTCGTCGCACCGCCACCGATCGACGACGACGAGCACAATGCCCGCACCGCGGCTCTCGACGCCCGTTTCGCCGCCCTCTGCGCCACCGCTGCCGTTCCCTATGTCCGCACCCATCAGCCGCTCAGTACCCACCCGGTCTGGCGGCACGAGGTCCGCATCGGCGACGGTGCGCATCCGGGGGCCGACGGGTACGCGGTGCTGGCGGAGCTGATCCGGCCCGAGTGGCGAGAGTGGCTGGCGCACTGAGCTGTACCGTCGGCCGCGATGATCTGCGTGGCATGCGGAATCGTCTGGCCCGGGTTGATGGTCCGGGGTAGTACTCACGCCGCCCCGATTGTCTGGGACAATTTGCCTAGAAGTTTGGTGACCAGGCCGAATCCAATCGGCTACCGGGATCGGCAGCCGGGTCCGCGCGCTGGAACTCAGCTGATCGGTAACTGCCGCACAACCCGCAACCGCCGCTGCGCGCCCGGATCGCCGTGTCCTTCGGTCAGCGTTCCCGCCCGCTCGAACACCTCGCCCAGGAACGGCAGCGCCCGGACCACCTCGTCCAGATAGGACACCTCGGCCTCGAGCTGGCTCAACGCCCCGATCAGCGTCAGTCCGGCCCTGGCGAACGGCGTGAACGGCGCGGGCATGGCCAGTTCCCGCACCACATTCGACAGGCGCGGATTCGTCGTGCGCAACACCTGCCGGCGCAACCAGCGCGTGGTCAGGTGGAAGGTGCTGTGCTGCAATGGCTCCCCGCATTCGCCGAGCGCGGATACCAGCGCGTCGGCATCGAGCGGATGGCTCGGATCGACGAAGCCGTGCGCCCGCACCGCGGCTTCGAGTTCGGCCGGTCCGCCGGTGAAGAAGGCATCGCAGAAATCGTAGGCGAGGGCGCGGAATTCGATCGGCCATGGCGAACAAGCGCCGAAATCGACGATGCCGAGCCGCCCATCGGGAAGCAACCGGAAATTGCCCGGATGCGGATCACCGTAGAGCAGATCGTGCTGCCAGCCCGACAGGACGAAGCGCGTCATCAGCATGCCGACCCGGTCGCGTTCGGACCTGCTGCCGGAGGCGATGATTCGCGATACCGGGGTGCCGTCGAGCCATTCGGTGATCAAAACATCGCCGCGCTGTTCGACCACCGCGGGAATGTGGAACTCCGGTGCGCCGGCGTAGGCGGTGGCGAAGGCCTGCTGATTGGCGGCCTCCGCGCCGTAATCGAGTTCGTCGCGCACACACTCGCAGATCGCCTCGGTGACCGCCTTGACGTCGGCGCCGGGCAGGAACACCGATGCCAGGGTCGAGATCCGCCGCAGCTGCGTCAGATCCGTCTCCACTGCCGCCCGCCCGCCGGGGTACATGATCTTGACCGCCACCGGCCTGCCGTCGTGCCACACTCCCCGATGCACCTGACCGATGGAGGCGGCAGCGGCACGGCGATCGTCGAACTCGCGGAACGCGCCCCGCCAGCCGCCGCCCATGTTCGCCGCCATCGCCGCATCGACGGTCGGGGGCAGCATGATCGGCGCCGCATCCTGTAACCGTGTCAGCGCGATTCGATAGGGATCAGCTATATCTTCGGGCAAGGCGAGCTGATAAATGGACAGCAGCTGGCCGAGTTTGGTCGCGCAACCCTTGAGTTCGCCGAGCACCTCGAAGATGTGCTGGGCGGTTCGCAACTGGATCTCCCGATCCACCTCCGCCGCCGAACGGCCGAGCGCGCGGCGCCCCGCCCCGGCCGCGCGCCGCCCCGCATAGGCCACCGGAAGGGCCGCCAGCCTGGCGTTGCGCGCCGCCCGGCTCATCGGCGGGGTGCCGTCGGGGCGAGCCGGAAACAGGCCGGAACGGCCCGTCGCCAGGCCTGCTGCCCGGCCCTTGCCCCATCGAGTGGTCATGATTCACCTCACACTGCGCCGCCCCGTAGTATCCATGTGCAGTCTGGCACATTGCGCCTAGACTGTCTGGGACGTATTACGAAGGTGAGGGTGCAGGATGGGATCCCGGACGGTGGTCGCCGACGCTGCCGATGAGCTGGCACGCCGGGTCGCCGCGGGGGAGTACCGGCCCGGCGAACTGATGCCCTCGGTGCGCCAGGTCGCCGACGAATTCGAGATGAACCGCGCCACCGCGCAGCTCACCCTCGGCAGGCTGGAGTCCTACGGCTTCGTCGACGCCCGTCGCGGCAAGGGTTTCACCATTCGCGACGTCCGCGAACTCGGCGGCATCGACGTGTACCGGCATCTGTTCCGCTACTCGGTGCCCATGCCCGAGGTGGCGATCGAGATGTTCCGCGACATCGTCGAGGTGGAGCGCGGCATCGTCATGGACGCACTGCTCGCCTACACCGCGGGCCGCTGCGACGCCGACCCGGCGGAGCTCAAAGCCGATATCGACAGGCTGGAAGCGCTTGCCCGCCTGGAGGTTCCGGACTACCGCGAGATCCTCTCGGTGGAGATCGGCTTGGTGCGCCGGCTGCTCACCGTGCTCGGCTCGAGCATGCAGCGCGCGATCTTGAACTCGATCGGCGAGATGGTGCTCGAGGTGCCGGAGGCGATCGAGGCCTACTTCGCCGGCGCCGCCGATCTGCACGTGCTGGTGTGGCGGGCCATGATGGCGGTGTGGGAGTCCGATTCCGGGCCGTCCGAGGCCCAGCTCGCGCTCTTCGAAGACCTCTTCGGGATGTATCACGACAAGGTGCTGGCCCGCTTCGCGGAATTGCTGGACGCGGCCGAGGAACCCGATTCCGCGCACGCCGCGACTGCCTAGCGGTCTCGGTAATCCGGACTGCCTGACGGTCTCGGGCCTGACGGGCCGGGTTCTCCTGGCGCCCAACGGGATCGGTTCACCGAACCGCGGTGATCGGCACCTTCTAGGTGCCCTGGATAGGCGCGTCCAAACTCATCGCTGCCGAGTGGAGAGGCCGCCGGGACCCCTCGGTCCGGCGGCCTTCCTACGTCCGGTGACTACTTCACAGCGCCCCGTTGAGCTTGTTCAGCCGCTCGCAGGACTCCACGTACTCCTCGACCAGCCGCGCCATCACATCGGCGGAACGCTCGACCTTGTTCATCATGCCGACCACCTGGCCGACCGGGTTGAAGTTGACGTCCTTGGCGGCCTCCGGGTACTTGTGCCCGCGCTTGACGCCGTCGAGGGCGACCATCATCTGCAACGGCATCGGCAGTGGATCCGGGGTGTCGGACTGCTCCCACGCCTCGGTCCAGTCGTTGCGCAGCATGCGCGCGGGCTTACCGGTCCACGCCCGCGACCGCACGGTGTCGTGGCTGGTGGCCTCGATCAGCGTCTGCATCTGGGCGGGCGGCACATTGGCCTCCTCGACGGTCAGCCAGATCGAGCCGGTCCACGCGCCCGCCGCGCCCATCGCCATCGCCGCAGCGACCTGACGGCCGTCGGCGATACCGCCCGCGGCCAGCACCGGCATATCGCCGACCGCGTCGATCACCTGCGGCCACAGCACCAGCGAGGACACCTCGCCGCAGTGCCCGCCGCCCTCGGTGCCCTGGCAGACCGCGAAGTCCAGGCCCGCGGCCTTGTGGTTGAGCGCATGCTTGACCGAACCGCACAGCGCGCCGATCAACCGGCCCGACTCCTGGATCTTGCTCACCACATCCGGCGGCGGGGTGCCGAGCGCATTGGCCACCAGCTTGGCCTTCGGATGCCGCAGGATCACCTCGATCTGCGGTGCGGCGGTGGTCGCGGTCCAGCCGAGCAGCTGCGGATGCACCTCGTCGGCGGGCAGTTCCGGGACGCCGTGATCGGCGAGCAGCTTGGCCGCGAAATCGCGGTGGCCCTGCGGAACGTGCTTGGCGAGTTCGGCTTCGAGCTGCTCGGGGGAGAGTCCGTCGATGCCCTTGCCCTCGTACTTGGACGGGATCACCAGGTCGACGCCGTAGGGCTTGTCGCCGACGTGTTCGTCGAGCCAGCTGAGCTCGACCTCGAGCTGTTCGGCGGTGAAGCCCACCGCGCCGAGCACCCCGAGACCGCCGGCATTGCTGACCGCGGCCGCCACATCGCGGCAATGGGTGAAGGCGAAGATGGGGAACTCGATCCCCAGGCGGTCGCAGATTTCGGTACGCATGGCGGTTCTGGTCTCCCTATGCCCTGGAACGGGTTGCATAATATTCGGCTCGCCGGATGCTGACCGGTAAACCTTCTGCCCGGCACGTCGCGCTCGAAACCGCCGCGTACCGCATTGATCGCCAGTGCGCGGACGCGGCGTTCTCGATCGGCGTCGGTGCCATGCATCGAATGTAACACGTTCTAGTTTTGCTAGGGAGGGGAAATTTTCAGGCCACTGCGGCCGGGTCCTTGGTCACCAGCACATAGCCCTGATCGAACCGCTCATCCGGTTGCGGTTCGCGCACCATCCGGGTCACCGGCGCGAACCCTGCCGCCACCAGCAGCTCGAGCAGATGCTCCGGCGACCAGCGGTAGGCCTCGGTGACCTTGTGATCGAACGCGGTGATCGATTCGGGCGGGTCGGTCGCCTGGAAAGCCAGCAGCGCGTACCCGCCGTCGGCCAGCACCCGGTGGAAACCGGCGAGGACCTCGGGCACCCGACGCGGCGGCAGGTGGATGATCGAATACCAGGCGAGCAGGCCGGACAGCGAGCCGTCGGGGATCTCGAGCCGCTCCATGCTGCCGACCTCGAAGCGCAGACCCGGGTGGGACTGCTCGGCCAGCGCGATCATCTCCGGTGAGAGATCCATGCCGAACACGTCGAGACCGAGCTCGCTCAAATGCGCCGTCAGCCGGCCGGGCCCGCAACCGATATCGGCCACCGGGCCGCCACCGTTGTCGCGCACCAGCTCCGCGAAGATGCCGAGCATGGCCCGCTCGAAAGGGTTGCGTTCCAGGTGGCCCGCGACGAGGTCGGCGTAGAGTCCGGCCACGCCGTCGTAGGCAGTGCGAGTCGTTGCGATGTCGGCGGGTTCGTTCATCGCACCATTGTCGGCGCCGCAGCGCTCAGCCGTCAGGTGTGGGCACCGGGCCGTCGGTCGCGGGGACTCAGCCGACCGGCACCAGTTCGCCGGAATCACGCCGCGGAGCCGGTGGGACCGCGGGTCTTTCGACACGCGAGGCCGCACGCACGAAGACGAAGAACAGCACGAGCAGCAGCCCGGCCCGGCCCCACACCCCGAATTGCACGATGGCCTCCGTCAGTTCGACCGAATTGCCGGTGCCGAGGGCATAGAAGTACCGGAACACGCCGACGCCGATGGCCGCGTCCGCCACCAGATAGGCGCCGACCAACGTCCACGGGACCCGCAGCAACACCAGGAACGGAATGATCCACAGCGTGTACTGCGGTGAATGCACCTTGTGGAACAACAGGAATCCACACAGCATCGCGCCGCTCACGCCCACCCACGGAAACACGCCCGTGGTGCTGAATCGCCGCCACCCCAGCCACATCGCCAGCACGAACGACACCAGGATCAACGCGGGGGAGGCGCCGGAGACCACCTGCTGGAAATTCTCCTCGTCCACCGCATCCGGCCCGAACAGCGGCCGCAGACCCCAGTACCAGATCGAATTGGTGGTGATATCGGCCTGCCGCAGCTGCTGGAAGGTGAACGAAGCCCGCCAGCCCTCGTACCCGGCCAGCGCGAACGGCAGATTGATCGCCACCACCGTGGCCAGCGCCGCCGCACCTGTCAACAGCGCGCCCCGCACATCGAAACGGCGATCGCGCAGATCGGAGTTCGCGGCATCGGCCCCGCCGGTGAGCACATACGCCATCAACGGCACAACGAAAATCCCCGGATACAGCTTCAGGCAGAACCCGATCGCGAACAGCACCGCCGCGAGCACCGCCCTGGTGCGCAGCGAATACCGCGGCAGCATCGTCACCACGTAGACGGCCGCGACCGCGGCGCACACCACCGGCAGTTCCCAATTGTGGAAGGCATAGAGCACCAGCGGCGGCCCCGCCGCCCACAGCAGGGCGGGCCAGCCCGCCATCCGGCCCAGCAGCCAGGCGGTGAGCAGCGCGAAGGGCGCCAGCAGCAACGCCGAATGCAGCAGGAACATCGCGTCGTTGTCGGCGCGCAACGCGCCCACCCACATCAGCAGCCCGCTGAGCACCGGATATTCGACCGCCCCGCCGACCAGCGCGCCGTCACCGGTGATGCCGCCGTGAATATAAGGAAAGACGTGCTGATCGATATCGCGGCCCAGCCACAGGAACTGGATATCGGAATAACAGACCCGCGAATCCTTGAACAGGTCGAACGCCAGCGAACGCCCGTCCTCGCGGAACGGCGCCCCCGCGCACCGCGCCTTGTTCCAGAATGCGGCAAGCAGCGTCAGCCCGCACAGCAGCACCGCGACTGTTGCCGCGCCCACCCGTGGCAGGCGACCGGCGACCAGCTCGCCTGCTGCGGGTCCGTTCGGCATACCGATCAGCGTAGTGGCGGGGGGATCGATTTCGCCGGTCAATACCTGGTCAGGTAACCTTGCCGGGTTGCTGACGCGACGACCCTCCTGCCACGGACCGTCCGTGGCCGTTTCCTAGTCCACAGGAGGTGATTGGTCCGTGCGTCATTATGAAGTAATGGTCATCCTCGACCCGAGCCTGGACGAGCGCACCGTTGGTCCGAACCTGGAGAACATGCTCAGCGTGGTTCGCACCGATGGCGGCAAGGTCGACAAGGTCGACATCTGGGGCCGCCGCCGGCTCGCCTACGAGATCCGCAAGCAGGCCGAGGGCATCTACGCCGTGATCGACCTGACCGCCGAGCCCGCCACCGTGAGCGAGCTCGACCGCCAGCTGGGTCTCAACGAGTCGGTGCTGCGCACCAAGGTCCTGCGCCACGACAAGTAGTTCTTCCGGTCCCTCGTTTGACCCGTGTTTGGTCGGTGCCTGTCTCTAGGCTCTAAGCACGACAAGCGAGTGCACCCGGGAACTGCACACCGAGCAGGAGGAACCTCATGGCAGCAGGCGATACGGTCATCACCGTCATCGGAAATCTGACGGCCGACCCCGAGCTTCGATTCACGCCCGCGGGCGCCGCGGTGGCGAACTTCACCGTCGCCTCCACGCCCCGCGTGTTCGACCGTAATACCAATGAATGGAAAGACGGCGAAGCGCTGTTTCTGCGCTGCAACATCTGGCGCGAGGCCGCGGAGAATGTCGCCGAGAGCCTGACCAGGGGTTCTCGTGTGATCGTGAGCGGACGGCTCAAGCAGCGCTCCTACGAAACCCGCGAGGGTGAGAAGCGCACGGTCGTCGAGCTCGAGGTCGACGAGGTCGGTCCCTCGCTGCGTTACGCCACCGCCAAGGTCAACAAGACCAGCCGCGGCGGCGGGGGCGGCGGCGGATTCGGATCCGGCGGCTCCGGTGGTTCCGGCGGCGGTGGTGGCAACTACCAGCAGGCCAACAGTGGTGGTGGGCGTTCCGGTGGCCAGGGTGCCGCCGACGACCCGTGGGGCAGCGCGCCCGCGGCAGGCTCCTTCGGGGGCGGCCGCATGGATGACGAACCGCCGTTCTGACAACGGCTCATATCGGCCCGCGATGACGGGCCACCAAGATTACGGAGTAGAAGACCATGCCTAAAGCGCCCGCGCGCGAAAAGGTGCTCAAGAAGAAGGCTTGCACTTTCTGCAAGGAGAGCAAGACCGGACTCGTCAACATCGACTACAAGGACACGGCGCTGCTGCGCAAGTACGTCAGCGATCGCGGCAAGATCCGTGCCCGCCGGGTCACCGGCAACTGCGTGCAGCACCAGCGCGACATCGCGGTTGCCGTCAAGAACTCGCGTGAGGTGGCGCTGCTGCCTTACGTGTCGACGGCTCGCTGAGCAAGGGAGGCACGCAAATGAAGCTCATTCTGACCGCTGATGTGGACAACCTCGGTGCCCCCGGTGACACCGTCGAGGTCAAGGACGGCTACGGGCGCAACTACCTGCTCCCGCGCGGCCTTGCCATCGTCGCCAGCCGTGGCGCGCAGAAGCAGGTCGAGGGCATTCGCCGGGCGCAGGATGCCCGTCGCGTGCGCGACCTGGACCACGCCAACGAGCTGAAGCAGGCCATCGAGGGCCTGGAGTCGGTCTCGCTGAGCGTGAAGACCGCGGGCACCGGCAAGCTGTTCGGTTCGGTCACCCAGGCCGACGTCGCCGCCGCGGTGAAGTCGGCCGGCGGCCCGGTGCTGGACAAGCGCAGCATCGACCTGCCGAAGTCGCACATCAAGTCGACCGGCAAGCACAAGATCTCGGTGCACCTGCACCCGGATGTGGTTGCCACGTTCGACCTGAACGTCGTCGCAGCCGAGAGCTGAGTTCACGGCCCAGCGCCGGAATTACATCGAGTCGAAGGCCACGCCCGTGTTCGGCACGGGGGTGGCCTTCGGCTGTGCACTGTTTGTTCAGCGGGCTATACCCGTGCTGATAGCCGGGGATTAGCTCTGTCTTCTGCTGGTTGCTGGGCAACCGAGGCCTGGGTTCGTGCTGTGCACAGCGCGAGAAGTTATCCCCAGATGTGCATGTTGTGGATCACTGGAGAAACCAACCGCTCGTAATGTGATTCACCTCATAGCTTGTCCATCGTCTGTTAACTCAACACGCCCGGCTGTTCAACTCCACCGACACGCCGAGACTTTATTTATCCACACATGCACAGCTGTGGAAATACGTACCTATCTGCGTGTTTGTGGTAGATGACCAGGGTTTTCCCCAAGTAGTGCACAGGAGGTGCACACCGTTGGGTAAACAGTCCACAAGTTATCCACAGATGTGTGCACAGGTGGGTTTGGTATGTGCATGCGCGGTCGCCTAGGTTCGTCGCATCGCCGTGCGCGAGCCCTCGAGCGGTCACGATCCGGTGGATGCCGGAGCGGTAACTGAACTCGTGACCCGGGGTCGCAACGGTGCTGGTCCTGCCTGTCCGACACGCCGAAACTGTCGTACCCCGGGGGTAGAACCAGACGTCAATAGGGTGAGCCCTATCGGGTAGAGAGGACGGTCGAGTCAGGTGGCAGTCGTCGATGACCGTGGGCATACCGATTACCCGCCGGAACCGCCCGGCGAGGATTTCGGGCGCCAGCCACCACACGATATGGCGGCCGAGCAGTCCGTACTCGGCGGCATGCTGCTCAGCAAGGACGCCATCGCCGACGTCGTCGAGGCCCTGCGCCCCGGCGATTTCTACCGCCCCGCCCATCAGGCGATCTACGACACCATCCTCGACCTGTACGGCCGCGGCGAACCCGCCGACCCCGTCACCGTCGCCGCCGGCCTCGATCGCCGCGGCGAACTCAAACGCATCGGCGGCGCCCCCTACCTGGTCACCCTCACCCAGACCGTCCCCACCGCCGCCAACGCCGGCTACTACGCCGAGATCGTCGCCGAGAAGGCCATCCTGCGCCGCCTCGTCGAAGCCGGCACCCGCATCGTCCAATACGGCTACGCGGGCGCCGACGGCCAGGACATCGCCGAGGTCGTCGACCGCGCCCAGGCCGAGGTCTACGAGGTCACCGAACGCCGCACCACCGAAGACTTCCTCCCCCTCGAGGAACTGCTCCAGCCCACGATGGACGAAATCGACTCCATCGCCAGCCGCGGCGGCATCTCCCTCGGCGTCCCCACCGGCTTCACCGAACTCGACGAAATCACCAACGGCCTGCACCCCGGCCAGATGATCATCGTCGCCGCGCGTCCTGGCGTGGGTAAGGCGCTGGCCCTCGACACACCGCTACCGACGCCGCGTGGCTGGACCACGATGGGTGAGATCGAGGTCGGGGACGAGCTGCTCGGACCTGATGGCCGATCGACCCGTGTTGTCGCCACCACCGAAGTCATGACGGACCGGCCCTGCTACGAGGTCGAGTTCTCCGACGGGACGGTTCTCGTCGCCGACGAGGAGCACCAGTGGACGACGCTGGCTCCCACGCTGGCACCGCATCCGGTGGTCCGCACGACCGGCGAGATCGCCCACAGCCTGCGCACCCCGCGCGACCACTTCGCCCATTCGGTCCCACGCACCGCGCGCTCGGAAGCCCGGCAGATCGTCGACGTGCGCAAGATCGATCCGCTGCCCGTGCGCTGCGTCGAGGTCGACAACCCCGCGCACATGTACCTGGCGGGCCGGTCGATGGTCCCTACGCATAATTCGACCCTCGGCATGGACTTCATGCGGAGCTGCTCGATCAAGCACGGACTGGCCAGCGTTATTTTCTCGCTGGAGATGAGCCGGACCGAGATCGTGATGCGCCTGCTCTCGGCCGAGGCGAAGATCAAGCTCGGCGACATGCGGTCCGGGCGGATGAGTGATGACGACTGGACGAAGCTGGCGCGGCGGATGAGTGAGATCAGTGAGGCGCCGCTGTTCGTCGACGATTCGCCGAACCTGACGATGATGGAGATCCGGGCAAAGGCGCGCCGGTTGAAGCAGCGCCACGATCTGAAGCTCGTCGTCGTGGACTACCTCCAGCTGATGACCTCCGGAAAGAAGGTCGAATCCCGCCAGCAGGAAGTCTCGGATTTCTCCCGAAACCTGAAGCTGCTCGCCAAGGAACTCGAAGTCCCGGTGGTCGCCATCAGTCAGCTGAACCGTGGCCCCGAACAGCGAACCGACAAGCGCCCCATGGTGTCGGACCTGCGCGAATCGGGATGCCTACCGGCCTCGACGCGCATTCTGCGTGCGGATACCGGCGGCGAGACCACGCTGGGCGAACTGCTCGCGACAGGTGAACAGCCGCTGGTGTGGTCCCTGGATGAGCGGATGCGGATGGTCGCGCGGCCGATGGTGAAGGTGTTCCCCAGCGGGCGCAAGGAAGTCTTCCGGCTGCGTCTGGCGTCCGGTCGGGAGGTAGAAGCGACCGGGAACCATCCGTTCCTCACCGTCGACGGCTGGATCGCGCTGGACAAGCTCTCGGTCGGTGACCGCTTGGCGACCCCGCGCGTGGTCCCTGAACCCGTGCACACCACCCGCATGGCCGAGTCCGAAGTGATTCTGCTTGCGCACATGATCGGCGACGGCTCCTGTGTGAAGCGACAGCCCATCCGCTACGCGAGCGTTGACGAGGAGAACCTCGCCGCTGTCACGTCTGCGGCACAACACTTCGGCGTGACTGCTGTGCGTGACGAGTACGCGGCTGCCCGAGTGACGACGCTCCGTCTGCCTGCGCCGTATCGCCTCACTCACGGTAAACGGAACCCGATTGCCGCGTGGCTCGATGAGCTCGGACTTTTCGGTCTGCGCAGCTACGAGAAGTTCGTTCCGCAGCCGGTCTTCGCGTTGCCGAACGATCAAGTCGCGCTGTTCCTGCGTCACCTGTGGGCGACTGATGGGGCGGTGCGATGGGATGACAAGAATGGGCAGGCGTGGATCTACTATGCGTCGACCAGTCGGCGGCTTGTCGACGATGTGGCGCAGTTGCTGCTCCGACTCGACGTGCATGCCCGTATCAAACGGGTTGCCAAATCGGGTTATCGGGATTGCTGGCATCTGGTCGTGTACGGCTCTGAGAATCAACTGAAGTTCATCCGTGGTATTGGTGTGCACGGGAGCCGCGGGGTGAAGGCTCATGCGGTGCAGGCAGAGCTGGAGCGTCTCGTTCCGAAGCCAAACGTCGACACTGTCCCAAAGGAGGTATGGGCCCAAGTCCAGGTGCTCCTCGCCGCCAGAAATATGACCCACCGCGAATTCGGTGACGCTATGGGGTCGAGATACTGTGGCAGCACCCGGATGTGGAACCACTCGCCCAGCCGTTCTCGGCTGGCTCGGGTTGCAGCGGTTCTCGACGATGCCGACATCGAGATGCTCGCAACAAATGACGTTTTCTGGGACAGGATTGTAGAGATCACCAGCCTCGGAGAACAGAATGTTTACGACGGGACCGTACCCGGCACCGAAAATTTTGTCGCGAATGGTATAAACTTGCACAATTCTTTGGAACAAGATGCGGATATGGTCATCCTGCTGCATCGCCCCGACGCGTTCGAACGCGACGACCCGCGGGGTGGCGAGGCCGACCTGATTCTCGGCAAGCACCGAAATGGCCCGACGGCCACGATCACGGTTGCGCACCAGCTGCATTTGAGCCGGTTCGTGGATATGGCGCGCGGCTGAGTCAGGCCAGTTCTGCAGCGCGGTCGGCGAAGGCGGCGAGGAAATCTCGGAGGCCGGCCATCTCGTCGTCGGTGCTCGCGGCGTCGCCGAGGAACAGGCGCACGAGTTGGGGCATGGCTATCGGCCAGGCGCCGAGGCCGACGAGGGTGAGCAGGGTGCGGCCGATTTCCTGTTCCGGCAGCCCGGTGCGCTCGACCAGGGTTGCTTTCACCTGTGCGTACCAGTCGCGGCGGTGCACATTGCTGTCGGCGAGGGTGTCACCGTAGTACAGGGCCTCGAACATCAGCAGCCGTAGCAGTGAGGGGTCGGCGCGGTGGTAGTCGAACACGCGGCGCACCAGATCGGCGGCCGAACTCTCGCCAGGCTTGACGGTATCGGCCAGGCGCAGCATCGCGGCGGCGAGAACGGCGCTGAACAGGGCTTCCTTATTGCCGAAATGGCCATAGATGCGTTCCTTGTTGCAGCCGGCGGCGGCCGCGATCCGGTCCACCCGCGCCCCGGCGATGCCGTGCTCGGCGAACTCCGCATGGGCGGCCTCGAGTAGCAGCTGCTTGGTTCGTGCGGAATCGCGTGGCATGCGCCCAGGGTAGCAATCCACCCAACTGGTTGGTTGGACAGTTCGGTCGAGCCGTGTCATGATCCAACCGTCTAGTTGGTAACAAGCCTTGCCGGGCAAGGAGACTCCTTCACCGCTCGGCCACCACAGTCATCCGTGCCGACAGACGATGCCGCACTTGCGCTCTGACCACCACGTTTCCGATCCGAAAGCCAGGAGATATCCCGATGCCCGACAACCCCACCACCATCGACGTCGTAGACGAGTTCTTCACCAATTTCGGTTCCGGCAATACGAGCGCGCTGCTCGACCAGTTCGCCGACAAGGTTGATTTCCGGGTGAACGGGGCGGCGCATGTGCCATGGGCCGGCGAGCGTTCCACCAGGGCCGAAATCGAGGAGTTCTTCGGCATTTTCCCGCAGGTGCTCACGGCTGCGGAATCGTTCGAGATCACCGGCAAACTCGCGCAGGGCGACGACGCCGTGGTGTTCGCCACCTGCGTCTTCGGTGTCAAGGCCACCGGCAAGAAGTTCACCAATTCCTACGCACTGCATTTCACCATCACCGACGGCAAGATCAGCCGCTATCACATGTACGAGGACAGCCACGCGATCGCTGAAGCCTTCACCGCCTGATGCCCCTCCCGTAACACTCTTCCCACCTCCCACGACCTCATACGTGACACATGGCCCGTCGGGGGGCCTGTCCTTCCACTTGTCGGTTACAGGAAACTGGGGTTCGGACATGGCTCTTCGTGAGTTCTTCGCGCGACATCGGTTGGCCTCTGCCGTTGCCGCGCCCGCGGTGCTCGGGGTGGCGGCGGCGGTGGCCGCGACGTTCGCGTTCACCGCCGCACCGGAAGAGGCGGATACGCAGTTGGTGGCCTCGGTCACCGAATGCCGCGACATGGTGACCATCTCGGTCGCGGGTCGCAATGACACTCCCCGCGAGGGGACGACGGCGATGCTGGTGGACGCCAACGGCAATCCGCTGCCCGCCGCGCTCTCGGGTGATCACAGCAGTGAATGGCTCGATCCGGTGGTCAACGCGCCACGCGACGACGTCGCGGAGGGTTCCTACGCCGCCGTCTACATCGCCTACCCGGCGAATATGGCCAGCTACGAAGACGCCGTGAACGCCGGTGTCGCCAATGCCAAGCAGGTGATGTCGGAGATCGCGGCGGCCTGCCCGGACACCAAGTTCTCCATCGTCGGCTACAGCGAGGGCGCCGATGTGGTGCGTCGCGTCGCGATGGAGGTCGGGCATCAGGAACCCGGCCAGGACGGTGCGTACGGGATCGTCGACCCGGACAACGTGCTCGGCGTGGTGATCCTCGCCGATCCGGGCCGCTCCACCGGCGACGGTCCGTTCCCCGGTGCGGAGGATCCGTACGCCAACCCGGACGGCTTCGACCAGAAGTATCAGAACGGGCAGAAGCCGGTGCCCGGTTCGGGTGCGCTGCCCGGTACCAGCGGTGATTTCGGGGCGTTGAACGGCAAGATCGCCTCGTTCTGCTCCGACGGCGACCTCACCTGCTCGGCGCCGGAGAACATCTCGCTGCTGAACCTGGCGGTGAACGTCGGCAGGCAGTTGAATGTCGACGCCCTGGAACGTGAGGGCCTGACCCCGGCGACCGGCCAGGACGTCGCGGTGGTGCTCGGCCGGATCGCGATGACCGCGTTCGCCGATATCGCCTCCCAGCCGAACTGGATGGCCAGCGACGAAACCTTCCTCGAGGTGCTGCTGCGCGTCTCGGATCCGCAGTACAAGCCGGGCACGCCCGCGCCGCAGGATCCGGCGCAGGCCGACGCGATCGCGGTGGAGCAGATGTCGCCGCTGGCGTACCTGCCGCAGAAGATCCTCAACGAGATTGTCGGGCTGATCGTGACCAACCAGAACACCATCCCGGTGATCCTGAGCGATCCGTACAAGCAGACCCTCGGCCCCAACCACACCGGTCATCACTTCGACTACTGGGATGACGCCGACCCCGGCAATGGCAAGCCGATGACCTCGGCCGAGTACGCGGCGGCCTGGATCACCCACCTGGCCAAGCAGGCGCAGGCCGGCCAGAAGGTGGATACGAACTCCAAGCCGACCGAAGCCGATCTGGCCGCGGCCTACGAGGCGGCGGAGTCGACCACCTCGGCCGCGCCGGCGACCGAACCGGCCAAGGGCACGACCACCACCGCGCCGGCCACGACCACCACGGCGAAGCCGAAGACCGAGGCCGACCCGTCGACCACGGCCCCGACGACGACGCCGAGCGAGGCAGCGACCACCACGCCGGAGGTCACCACCACCCCGCCCGCGCCGACCACCACCCAGGCGCCCGCGGAGACGACGGAATCCACCACCACAGCGCCGTCGACCACCACGAAGGCGGAGGCCCCCACGACCGACGCCCGCGCGGAGGCGACCAACTGAGCGAAGCCGGAGCCGGTCGTACGGCGCGGATGCGAGGCGCCGGACTGACGGCCGGATAACCGGTGACGCGAATCAGTAAGCCGGAATGCGATATCGAAAAAGCCGATGCGGCGGACTCAGCTGGAGTCCGCCGCATCGGCTTTCGGGGTGCCTAGCTTCGCCGCCGAAGCCACCGCGCGGGCCACCCAGTTGCGTTGTGGCCCAGCTGGGCCTTCTCCATCGCCCGGTCGACAGATCGACGGCGTCGACCGTAGTGGGCGCCTGCGAAACCCTGCCCGCGAGCGCTGAGCCCGCGGAAAACGGCTCCATAAACTGAAACACGTTCTACAGTGTGCCCATGCGAACAGCGGGGATCGGGCAGTCGGAATCACTCGGGCGGGGACGAGGATGGCGGGCCAGGATCACCGCAATCGCCGTCAGCATCACCATGACCTGCGCGGCGATGGTCGCGCTCAGCGCTCCCGGGTCGGCGATTCCGAATACCACCGACGCCTTCTATCTGCCGCCCGCCGGTTACGAATCAACCGCACCGGGCACCATTCTGCGGACCAGGCCGATCGCACCGGTATCGCTCCAATTGATCCCCATGCGGGTGCGCGCGTGGCAGCTGCTCTACCGGACCACCGATTCCCACGGTAACCCGTATGCCGCGGTGACCACGGTGTTGATGGGCGATCACGGCAGGCCGCCGACCGCGATCCTGTCTTACGAGAGCATGATCGACGCCATCGCACCCAACTGCATGCCCTCGCAGGTCTTGCGGACGGGCGCGCCGTGGTTCGACTTCTCCGGCGCCAGCGGCCCGATCACCTTGTCCACCACCGCGAGCGAAGTGCCTATGATCGCGGCCGGGCTGGCGCAGGGCTGGGCGGTGTCGGTTCCGGATCTGGGTGGTGTGGACAACCACTTCCTCACCCCGAAGGAGCCGGGGTATGTGGCGATCGATGGTGTGCGGGCAGCGCAGAAATTCGCCGAGCTCGGGCTCGCCGCGCGGGCACCCGCGATGTTCTGGGGATACTCCGGCGGCGGCATCGCCACGGCGTGGGCGGCGCAGGTGCAGCCGGACTACGCCCCGGAGCTGAATGTCGCGGGAATGGCGATCGGCGCGCCGGTCGCGGATCTGCTCGCGGGCATCAGGAACGGCAACGGGACCCCGGTCGCGGGCTTGCCGCCGGTGGGTATCGCCGCACTGCAACAGGATTCGCCGGAGTTCGCCGCCATGATGGATCAGGTGCTCACCGCCGAAGGCAAACGGTTGCTCGCCGGAGCGGCCGCGAGCTGCACCCCGCAGAACCTGGTGAGTTTCCCGTTCCTCGATTTCGGCAGCCTGTTGACGGTGCCGCTGGAACAGGTGCTGACCGCGCCGCTGACGCAGCGCCTGATCGGCGAGCGGACCCTCGGTGCGACGGCGCCCACCGCACCCGTCTACGTGTACAACGCCGTGGACGACGAACTGAGCACGATTACCTCCGCCGACCAGCTGGTCGACAAGTATTGCGCGGCAGGCACTCCGGTGACCTACCGGCGTGAGGTCGTCCCGTCGGTGGTGTCGCCGCACGCCTTCGAATGGGGGCTCGGCGCCCCGGCCGCCTTCGCCTGGTTGAAGGATCGGGCCGCCGGGCATCCGGTCGCCGGCTGCGATATCCGGACCGGGACGTCGCCGACCACCCCGGACGCGATGAACTCCTTCGGCGCGGACTTCGTCGGCGGAATGCTGGCGGCGATTCTCGGGCACCGGTAGGCGGCCTGCTCGGCTACTCATTCATGCCGAGCCGTCGCCGCCCGGCTTCTGCCGCAACTGCTTCGGCGCCGCGACAGTCTTTCCGCTGCGCGGCCGGCGCCTCCGAGCCGACCGGCGCGCTCAGCGCGGCCGCAGCCGCCGATAAGCGGTCGCCACCCGCGAGGAATCGTCGAACGGCCCGCGCCAAATGCGCTGATCCAAGATCTCCAGGAACGTCGGCACGCCCTGATCGCTCAACACGATTCCGGACTCGTCGATCCGGATGCCCTCGGGGAGTTCGGGATAGCGGTCGATCTCGGCTTGCAGCGAGGTGGGCGTGATCTTCGGCAGATAGTCGACTCCGCTGAGCCGTTTCAGCAGCTTGGCGTAGCTGGGCCGCTTGGCGCACACGGCGATGATGGTGTCTTTGACCTGCGCGGACAGCTCCAGGCCGAGCGCCTCGCTGATGTGGTCGACGAATTCCGGGGTGGCCTTGGTGAGCAGTTCGAGGTCGGTGAACAGGCGCAGGAAGGTGTCGGGTTTGAGGATGGCGATCTCGTCGCCGGCGATGACGAGATCGAATTCCTCGGCGAAGGCGAAGACCGGGTCGCCGACGCGGTTCAGGCGTTCGCCGAAGGTGGCGAGGATGCGGTGCGCCGAGGCCACGCGCAGCCCGTGCTGCAACCGCACGAATGCCGTGCGCTGCCGATCGGGTCCGGCCGATTCGCAGATCAGCACGTAGAACAGGAAGGTGCCATCGCGCATCTGCCGCGGCAGCACAGTCTCCAGCGTCGCCGAACGGGCGATGAGCTGGAGCAGCCCGGCGATCTGAGCGTCGGGTTCGCCGGCCACGGCACCCGGCCGGGCACCATCGAGCCCGTCGAGGCAGAAGGAGAAGAACTCCTCGCCGTCGACGAGTGCTGCGATGGTGTCGTATTCGATCGGCGCCATGGCCCCGAGCCGTTCGAGGGTGGCCGCGGCGATCTCGCGCAACTCGACCCCGAGCGTGGCAGCGAACTCGATCCGCAATGCCTGCAAGCGTTTACGGCTGTCACGCCAGCCCAGCAGCAGGTCGATCGGTTCGCCGCCGATATCGATGCCGGCCCAGTCCCGGCCGCCGCGCATGCTCATACCCGCTCCGTCATCACTCGGATTCCGGCGTGCTGGGCGACCGTGACGGTATCGCCGGGACGGGGTACCGAACGCACAACCACATAGGCCATATCCCCGGTCGCGGTCTGCACCTTCACGATTCGGTGCAGCAGCAGATAGATCATCGGGTTGACCTGGATGAGGTCGGTGCGCACGTACACGATCAGCAGCACAAGCAGGAACAGGCCGTAGGCGAGGGCGTCGAGCCCGCCGGGTGTTTCGACGGTGAGGAACGGCAGCACGTAGGAGACCAGGTAGCCGCCGGATTCGCTGCCGGTCTCGTGTACCCCCGCCACCGTGAGCGAAGAGCGCGCCGACGAGCCGAGCAGATACAGCACCCAGATGGTGCAGACCGCGCCGAACCCCATGAGCGCGAGCGCGCCGAACGCCAGCCACGGGGTGGCGGCGAAGCGGGCGGCGAGGATCGCGAACAGCGGCGTATAGCTGGAGAAGAACAGCGGTGTACGCGCGACGATCTGCATCAGATCGTCGGCTGCGCGCCGAGGTGACGGGCCCGGCGCGGGATGGACCGCTGCTGTCATAGCGCCACTGTATTACCGGGTACCGACAAGATCGTCGCCGCTGGTGAGCCGGGCTGCGCAGGCTGTGCTTCGATCAGGACATGAGCTCAGAGACGCAAACAGTGGTCAGCGCCGAACGTGAGGTCGCGGCGCCCGCGGCGGTGGTGTTCGAGTTGATCGCCGATCCGGCGCAGCAACCGCGCTGGGACGGCAACGACAACCTGTCCGAGGCCCCGGCCGGCCAGCGGGTGCGCGCTGTCGGTGAGGTCTTCACGATGGTGATCACCAAGGGCGCCACCCGGCACAATCATGTGGTCGAGTTCGAGGAGGGCAGACTGATCGCGTGGCAGCCGTCCGAGCCCGATCGCGAACCACCCGGCCATCTGTGGCGCTGGGAAATCGAACCGCTGGACGAGCACCGTTCGCTGGTGCGCCACACCTACGACTGGTCGCGCCTGACCGACGAGAATCGGCTGCCGCGGGCCCGCGCCACCACCTCCGACAAGCTGGCCGCCTCCATCGAGCGTCTCGCCGAGCTCGCCGAGCGGCAGACATAGTCATCAGGACTCGCCACGCGGGTTCACCCGGCCCGATGCCGGCGAGTACGCGAGACTGAGCCCATGCTGCACGTGCGAGTAATGGCGCCCGCCGACAAGACCGACGCTGTGATCGAGATCCTCGAGGGCGACGACGCGGTCAGCGGGCTTGCGGTGATGCGCGGGGCCGCGCTGCGCCCGGCCGGAGACCTGGTGATCGCCCACATCGCCAGGGAAGCGGCCAATGAACTGGTGGAACGGCTGCGCGCGACCGGCGTGCACAAATGCGGGAGCATCGAGATCGAGCCGGTGCGGACCTGGCTGTCGCTGGCCGGTTTCGAGGCCGAGGTGCGCACCCCCGGCAGCAGCGCCGACGCGGTGGTCTGGGCCGATGTGGCCCAGCGTTCCTACGAGGAGACCGAACTCAACTGGACCTACCTGAGTTTCATGACCCTGGCGACCACGCTGGCCGCCATCGCCATCGTGGTCGACTCGCAGATCCTGGTGATCGGCGCGATGGTGCTCGGCCCGGAGTTCGGTGCGATCGCGGCGCTCGGGGTGGCGCTGGTGCGGCGCCGTTTCGTGCTGTTCGGGCTGGCGGTCCGGACCCTGATCCTCGGCTTCCTCACCGCGATCCTGCTGACGTTCCTGCTGGTACTCATCGCGCGCGGGCTCGGTTGGATCACCGCGGAGGATGTGGGAACAGGGCCGGAAACCGCATTCATCTACACCCCGGACAAATGGTCGTTCATCGTCGCCGTGATCGCCGCCGCGGCGGGCGTGCTGTCGCTGACCTCGGCGAAATCGGGCGGTCTGGTCGGTGTGTTCATCTCGGTGACGACCGTGCCCGCGGCCGGCAATATCGCGCTGGCCGCGGTGTTCGCGCACTGGGACGAGGTATGGGGCAGCACACTGCAATTGGCGCTGAACCTGTCCGGGATGGCGTTGGCCGGTTGGGGGACACTGGCTTTGCAGGATGCGCTGTGGTCGCGGGTCGCGGTGCGCAGGCCGAAGGCGCGGCTGTACCCGCGGCGCATGCTCTGAGCGCCGGTCAGGCGCGCGCGGAATCCATGTCCATGCCCCACCGGTAGGTCCGCATCAGCTCGTCCAGCGCGCCCGTCAGGTACCTGGCCTCGCGGTAGACGGTGATGCCCGCGCCCTGGTTCTGCAACAGTGCGATGGCGCAGGACCGGGTGTCGGCCACCGGTTCGTCCAGTGCCAGTTCGACATTCGAGCCGATGGTGGGCGCCAGGGTGAGCGTGCCCTTGGCGGCGGCCCAGTTCGGCGCCTGCGCGGACAGCGCGAAGATCAGGACCTGGCGAAACGCTTCGGGGCGGGCCAGATCCATATTGAAGCCCGCGCTGCCGGGGCGGGCGCCGTCGCGGTCGAGCAGGATGTGCGGCTCGAATTCGAGTGCGCCGGCGTCGGTGGCGGTGCGCAGCACGCCGGTGCGCCCGTCGGCGAGTTCGTAGAGGCAGCCGAGTTCGAGTTCGACCGGAGTGGATCTGCGGAACAGGCTCTTGGCGCGCGCGGCCCAGGTCAGCTCGGCCCGCATGATGCCCTGCAGCTCGCCGGGCCTGGTGAGATTGATGCTCGGCGTGGCCTTGGACAGGGTGACTTTCCCGCCGCCGGCCAGCTGATCGTCGATCGCCATCGCCGCGATCCCCCCTCAGGAGATGAGAACGGCAGCGGCCACGCCAGGCCGCTGCCGTTCGAGTCTTCGGTTGCGTCCGCCGGTCAGCCTACCGGGGTCGGCTCCTTTTCGGCGGCCGCTTCCGGCTCACCCTCGCGCCGGTTGCGCATGATGCTGCTGATGAACGCCGCACCGATGAACGCGATACCGATGAAACCGGTGACGAGCTCGTTGACGTGCACGCCGATCGAGATCAGCAGGATCGCCGCCAGCGCGCCGATCGCCCAGTGCGCACCGTGCTCGAGGTACACGAACTCCGACAGGGTGCCCTTGCGCACCAGGTACACCGTGATCGACCGGACGAACATGGCGCCGATCAGGCCGAGGCCGAGCGCGATGATGATCGGGTCGGCGGTGATGGCGAACGCGCCGATGACGCCGTCGAAGGAGAACGAGGCGTCGAGCACCTCCAGGTACAGGAACAGGAAGAAACCGGCCTTACCGGTGGCCTTGGCGGCCTCCGACGGGCCCGCGTGCTCCTCGGCGTGGAACATCGAGCCGAGTCCGTCGACCGCGATGTAGGTGATCATGCCGAGCAGGCCGGCCAGCAGCACCGTCGAGCGGACCTCTTCCTCGGCGAGGAACTCCGCGCACAGGATCAGGCCGAGACCGGCGACGACCACCGACAGCATGTCCAGCTTGCCCGCCTTGGCCAGCGGCCGCTCCAGCCACGACAGCCAGGTGATCTCCCGCTCGGCGAAGATGAAGTTCAGGAACAGCAGCGCCAGGAACATGCCGCCGAACGCCGCGATCTGCGGATGGGCGTCGGTGAGCAACGTCTCGTAGCTCGGGTCGCCGTTGGGGAAGTAGGCGGCATCACCGGGCGGCGGGTTGAGCGCCAGGTCGAAGGCCTCGACCGGGTTCAGCCCGGCGGTGACCCACACGATGGCCAGCGGGAACACCAGGCGCATGCCGAACACGGCGATCAGGATGCCGACGGTCAGGAACATGCGCTGCCAGAACTCGCTCATCCGCTGCAGGATGGTCGCGTTGATGACGGCGTTGTCGAACGACAGGGACACCTCGAGGATGCCGAGGATCGCGCAGAGCACCAGCGCGGTGGGCCCACCGTAGAGCAGTGCCACTACCAGTGATACGACGGTGACCAGGAAGGATAGGCCGAATATGCGCAGGACCACGCGGGGACCTTTCGTGTGCGGCGCCGGAGTCGGTCGTCATCCGGGCATATGGGACGTGTGAAGCTGCTGCGTGCGATCGCCGACCCGGTGCGAGCGGCGCTCGACACGACCGTACCGGTCGACGGTGAACCCGACATTTCGGGCCGACGTCGAAAGCGACCGTCATCATTCAGCCTGGTCGCCGGACCATGAGATGTCCAGTCGGACCCAGCGGAAGGGGGCCCGGCGCCGGGCCCCCTTCCTGGTCGAGAGTGAGCTCGATCAGACGTTCACGCCGTAGTCGCGGGCGATGCCGGCCAGGCCGGAGGCGTAGCCCTGGCCGATGGCGCGGAACTTCCATTCGGCGCCGTTGCGGTACAGCTCACCGAACACCATGGCGGTCTCGGTGGAGGCGTCCTCGGACAGGTCGTAGCGGGCCAGCTCCTCGTTGTTGGAGCGGTCCACGACGCGGATGTAGGCGTTGCGCACCTGGCCGAACGACTGCTGACGGGTGTCGGCGTCGTAGATCGAGACCGGGAAGAAGATGGACTCGATGGTGGGCGGGGTGTTGGCCAGATCGACGTTGATGACCTCGTCGTCGCCCTCACCCTCACCGGTGGTGTTGTCGCCGATGTGCTCGATCGAGCCCTCGGGCGAACGCAGGTTGTTGAAGAAGACGAAGTGCTGGTCGGAGACCACCTTCTTGTCGGCTCCGGTCGCGATCGCGCTGGCGTCGAGGTCGAAGTCCGTGCCGGTGGTGGTACGAACGTCCCAGCCGAGGCCGACCGCGACAGCGGTCAGGTTAGGCGCCGCCTTGGTCAGCGAGACGTTGCCGCCCTTGGACAAACTGACACCCATGCGGGATTCCCTTTCGATAGTCGTCTGTGATTCCCAGCATGTCCGAATCGCCGGGTACGAGATACGACAGTAGTAGGTTTCGGCGATCTTGCGTATAAACCGATGCGGGTAGCCCGCATTCGCTCGCGCCGCGCGCCGCCCCTGGACGCCCGGCGCCCGGCCCAGGCCGTTGTCCCGGCCCCGCCCCGGCAAGATCTCCTACCATCGGGTCGTGGCAGGCCGCAGGCGTGGATGGTTCCGGTCATCCGGGAATACCGAGTGGATCGAGCAGGCTCGGCACTCGCTCGCGTCGGCGTTCCTGGACATGGACCGGCGCCAGAGCGTCGCCGAATCGGCCACCGCGGCCGCCGAGCAGGTCTTCCCCGAACGCCGCCTGGATCGGCGCTGGGAACCGGTGCGGGCCCGCTGCTACGCCGCCGCCGACGCCTATCTGAAGCTCACCGAGCAGCTCGATCAGGCCGAGGCCACCGGTGCTTCGGTGCCGCAAGGGCAGGTCAGAACCGACGAGACGGTGCGCAGGCTGGCCGAGGCGGCGCGCGGGGTGGACGAGTACTACCGCGGCAACCAGGCGCAGCTGGAAGAGGCCGTCGCTGTGGTGGCGATGGTGCCGCGGCTGGCCGAGCAGGTGACCGCGGCCGCCGCGCAGGTGCGCGGGCAGGCTGCCGAGTCCCCTTACGCGCACTACGGGTCGATCCGGCGGGCGAGCGCCGCGGTCGATGAGGCACTGATCACATTGCACGCGGCCCGTGAGAACGCCGGGGTCGGTGCGGTGCGCGAGGCCGCCAACCGGCTGGACGCGGCGAGCAAAGAACTGGCAGATGCTTTGGCGCAGGCCCCATCTCGGACCGCCGCGGCAGCGACCGCGATCGTCTCGGTGCGCACCCGGCTGGCGGCGGCGCGGACCAGGGCCGAAGGGGTGGGCGCGGCGTACTCCGCGCTACTGCGCGAGTTCAATGCTGCGAGTTCGGCGGATCTGTCTGACAATGAGCGAGACAGCCAGCGGGCCATAGCCGCCGCGGATGACGCCCTGAGCCGGGCCCGCGCGGCCGCGGCCGAGAACGACCCGGAGTTAGCACTTGAACTGACCACGACCGCGCGCGGCAATCTCGCCGAGGCCGAACAGCAGGTCGACGCCGTCACCAAACGGCTGACGCTGCTGCGTGAGGTGCGCGAGAATCCGCAAGACAAAGCCAAGGCCGTACGATTCCGGCTGCGGGACGCGCAGATGCTCGCGGTGGGCCGCGGGCTCGCCGCCGAGTGGGGATCTGTCCTCGACGCGCAGGCCGAACGGATCGACCGGATCACCGGTGCGCTGTCCGGGCGTCACCCCGACTATTGGGCGTACGTGACGGAGCTCGACGCCGTCGCGGATTTCATAGCGGGCGTAGTGGATCGCATGAGAAAACAGTCAGGACCACGACGAGAGTGAGGGGTGGGGAGACGATGACCGCAGGCATCGCCGTCAAGCAGGAAGTTTCCCTGCGCAAGCGCGTGCTGCTGCGCCATTTCCGGCAGCTGAACGGTCCCGACGCGAGAACGCTTTTCCATCGCCAGCCCGAGCCCATCGGCGGCCAGACCGACCGCGAGCTGCTCGCCGTGGCGCTGGGCGCGACCCTGTACGCGCCCGCGACCAGGGCCGATCTCACCGCGACGATCTGCAAGCGGGCCGCGCGCGGGGTGTGCTCGATGGTCATCGACCTCGAAGACGCGGTGGCCGACCACGAGGTGGAATCGGCGAAGGCGCAGGCGGTGCGCACCCTCGACGAGCTGGCCGCCGGCGTCGACCCGAACCCGATGCTGTTCGTGCGGGTGCGCGACGCCGACACCATCATCGAGATCGCCGAGCAGCTCGGGCCGGGCGCCGAGGTGCTCACCGGCTTCGTGTTCCCCAAGTTCGATTCGGCCTCCGGGTCGAAATATCTTGCCGCGTTGGAGCATGCGCGCACCCTGCTGGACCGACCGCTCTACGGCATGCCGGTGCTGGAATCGAAGGCGCTGGTGCATCGGCAGACACGCGACGCCGAACTCACCGAGATAGCCGCGCTGCTGGCCGAACACCGCGACAACGTGCTGGCCGTGCGGGTCGGCGCGACCGATATGTGCTCGACCTTCGGAATCCGGCGCGACCGCGATCTGACCATCTACGACGTGCGGGTGGTCGCCGATGTGATCGCCGATATCGTCAACTATCTGGGCCGCGCCGATGGCACCGGATTCGTGATCACCGGCCCGGTGTGGGAATACTTCGCCGATCACGAGCGGATGTTCCGGCCGCTGCTGCGGACGGCGCCGTTCGAGGAATCCGATGCGGTGCCGTTCCGGCGCTACCTGGTCAGCCGGGATCTCGACGGTCTGTTGCGCGAGATCACCCTCGACCGCGCCAACGGCATTCAGGGCAAGACGGTGATCCATCCGTCGCATGTGGCCGCGGTGCACGCGCTGTCGGTGGTGACCCATGAGGAGTACTCGGATGCGCTCGACATCTTGCAGGCCGATGTGGGCGGCGTGGCGGCCTCGGAGTACCGGAACAAGATGAACGAGATGCGTCCGCATCGCAGCTGGGCGCGCCAGACCCTGCTGCGCGCCAGGGTGTTCGGGGTGGCCAACAAAGGAGTATCGTTCGTGGATCTGTTGACGGCGTTGGTCACGGTATGAGCGAGGAGTCGACGGCATCGCCGCAGTTCTCGGCCTGGGCGACACGGCATCTCGGGATTGAGCTGCATCATGAGGCCTCGTATCGGCACGGTATTGACCTGGGTGTGCTGCCTGCTGATTTGCCGATCGCTTCGCTGATCCAGCCGGGGTTGCGGAGGAACAATAAGAAACGCGCACATCTGCTGGTGTCGACGGTGCTCGGCAAACATCTGCCCACTGATCCACGGGTGGTGCTCGACGCGGGCAATCGCCTCGGCGATCTGGTGCGCGGAGCGCTGGGCGAGCGCGACGCCGTGGTGCTCGGGTTCGCCGAAACCGCCACCGGCCTCGGTCACTGTGTGGCCGCCCGCATCGGCGCCACCTGCTACCTGCATTCCACCCGGCGCGAGGTTCCGTTGGCGCAGACCCTCACCGGATTCGAGGAGGGCCATTCCCACGCCACCTCCCACCTGCTGCAACCCGCGCCCGCCGACATCTTCGTCAACGATCTGCCGTTGGTGCTGGTGGACGACGAGATCTCCACCGGCGACACCGCGATGGACGCCGTGCGCGCGCTGCACGCCTTCGCGCCGCGATCGCATTACGTGCTGGCCTCGCTGGTGGATATGCGCACCGAATCCGATCGCGCCCGATTCGAGGCGGCGGCGCGTGAACTCGGTGCGCGCATCGATACCGTCTGCCTGGCCGCGGGCCGGACGATGCTGCCCGAGGATCTCATCGACGCGGTGCAGAGCCTGCCGGAACCGCGGCTCAATCCCGTCGCGCCGCAGCGGGGCTCGTTCCAGCGGTGCGAATTGCCTTGGCCCGCCCACGTTCCCGAGGGTGGACGGCACGGCATCCTGCACTCGGATACCGCGGCCTTCGAATCGGCGCTCACCGCCGCCGCTGCGGCCCTGCGCGCACGGCTGACCAGCGATTTCGCCGAACGCCCGGTGATAGTGCTCGGGCACGAGGAGCTGATGTATCTGCCGCTGCGGCTGGCCGTCGAACTGGCCGACTCCGGCATTTCGACCAGATACCAGACCACCACCCGCTCACCGGCCTACGTGCTCGACGAGCCGGGTTATCCGCTGCGGCGCGGATTCCGCTTCACCGCACCGGAATCCGGCCAGCATCAACCGCGCTACCTCTACAACGCGCATTGGGCCGAGGATTTCATCGCCGAACTCGATGCCTGGACCGGCGACGTGTCCGAGGCCGAGACGGTGCGCGGTGAACCGGTGCTGGTGACCGTCGTGGATGCGCCCGCCGATACCGAGGAGTTGGTCGCTGCCGGCGGTCTGGTCGATGTGCTCACCACATCCGGTGCGGATGTGCTGGTCGCGGTGCTGCCCGGGGCCGACCCCCGCCTGTTGCACGCGGGGCGGACCGATGCCGGCGCCGACCAGGCCGATTCCGGACACGAGGAGAATGGGCAGGCAGGCCTGTCTGCCGGACTGGTCACGAAGGGAGTAGATGCGATGTCCTCCGCAGCCGACGCGCTCGCCGACTGCGACCGGCTGCCGGTGACCGGCGCGGCCGTCACGGAACCGGCGCGGGCCGGTGTCGCCGTCGATGCGCGGCCGGGTGCCGGGGTGGCCGGCTGCGAGCCGCTGTACGGACCGGAGTTCGGTTCCTATGCCCGCGACGACGTCGCCTGGCTGCTGAAGGACCTGTCCGACGTCGACCTCGAGGCCGACGTCACCGAGCGCGAACAGCGCATTCAGGCCGGGATCGCGCACTACGCGGAATCGCTGCCGATCGAATACCAGCCCGACGCGCAGTACCGCGAGCTGTTCGATCAGGTACTCGCCGACAGTGCCGAGCGGCTGGCTCTCGCCGTCGGCACCGTGGCGGAACTGGTTGTCGCCGAACGCGGTACCGATATCGTGCTGGTTTCGCTCGCGCGTGCGGGCACGCCGGTCGGGGTGCTCATGCGGCGCTGGCTGCGCGACGGGCGCGGGCCTGGAATGCCGAGCCTGGATATCCCGCATTACGCGGTGTCGATCGTGCGTGATCGCGGGATCGACGCGGTGGCCTTGGATTATCTGGCGGCCCATCATGATCCGGCCTCGATCGTCTTCGTCGACGGCTGGACCGGCAAGGGCGCCATCACCCGCGAGCTGTCGGAAGCCCTGGACGCCTACCACGCGGCGGGCGGCGCCCGATTCAACGACGACCTCGCCGTCCTGGCCGACCCCGGCCACTGCGTGCGCACCTACGGCACCCGCGACGACTTCCTCATCGCCTCGGCTTGCCTGAATTCGACCGTCTCCGGGCTGGTTTCACGCACCGTCCTCAACGACGAGCTGATCGGACCCGGCGATTTCCACGGCGCGAAGTTCTACCGCGAACTGGCCGCCGACGACGTCTCCGGACGCCTCATCGACACCGTCACCGCCGCCTTCGACGCGGTGCGCGAACACGTGCCCGGTTCGGTCGAGGCCATCCGCGCCGGCGACCGCACCCCCACCTGGGCCGGCTGGGCCTCGGTGGAGCAGGTACGCGCCGAATACGGTGTGTCCAGCGTGAACTTCGTGAAACCCGGGGTCGGCGAGACCACCCGGGTGTTGTTGCGCCGGATGCCGTGGCGCGTGCTGGTGCGGGAACCCGACGCTCCCGAGCACGCCCATATCCGCCTGCTCGCCGCGGCCCGCGGTGTGCCGGTCGAGGTCGTCGACGACCTGGCCTATTCGTGTATGGGACTGATCAAGGATGTGCAGCAGTGATTCCGCTACGAAGACAGGTGCTGGTCGCCACCGACCTGGACCGGACCATGATCTACTCCCGCAACGCGTTCAGCACCGACGATGACCTCGCGACCGTCTGCGTCGAACATCTGGAAGGCGCGCCGCTGTCGTATATGACGACCATCGCGGCCACCCGGATGCGCACCCTCACCCGTCCCGCCGCCGTCGTCCCCACCACCACCCGCACCATCAAACAGTTCGGCCGCATCCAATTGCCCGGCGCTCCATGGCGTTACGCGATCACCAGCAATGGCGGCAATATCCTCGTCGACGGCGTCCCCGATATGCGCTGGCGCATCGATATCGACGCCGAAGTCCGCGCGAGCGGCGCCACCCTCTCCGAGATCAGCGCCGAACTGCGCTCCCGCATCGATGAGAGCTGGGCGCCGAAATTCCGCGTCGCCGACCACCTGTTCTGCTATCTCGTGGTGAAACCGAAGGCCGTGCCGGACGGCTTCCTCGCCGAATGGGACTCCTGGTGCCGCCCGCGCGGCTGGTCGGCCTCCCAGCAGGGCCGCAAGATTTACACCATGCCGCTGGCGGTCTGCAAGAGCCGCGCCGTCGCCGAAGTGCGCCGTCGCCTCATCGAATCCGGCGAACTCACCGACACCGCCCTCACCCTCGCGGCGGGTGACGGAGCCCTCGACGCCGAAATGCTGCGCGCCGCCGACTCCGCCATCCGCCCCCGCCACGGCGAACTCGAACTGCTGAACTGGACCCACCCCAACCTCACCGTCACCGAGTCCTCCGGAATCATGGCCGGCGAGGAGATCCTGGACTGGTTCATCGACGCCGCGCCCGCGGCGGCGTGAGGATCGGCCGGCCGGGGAGGCCCGGTTCTGACGATCATCAGCACCGGAAGGTCTCGGTTATCGGCGAAACGAACCCGCGCCGTCGCCGCGGCGGTGGGCGACCTCGGCGTAGTGCTGTTCTCCCGGTGGGCCCGGCGCGTAAGCAGCCGGGTCCACCCTCAGCGGGCGCGCAGAATCCGCGCCTGCCGCTCGGGTTCCTGCGGTAGTAGATCCAGGTCCAGTTCCCACGCGCTGCCGGTCCACGGGTCGAACAGCGGGGTGCCCGGAATCGTCGGCAGGTGACGGCAGGCCTGCGACAGGGTCGCGATCAGGGGGTCCGCGGAGTCGGATTCGTTGCTGCCGATGATCACCGTGGACAGCCCGATCAGATCACCGCGCATGAGCAGCGAACCGAGCCGCTGCACGTCGGTGGCCTGATAGCCGTGCGGGAAATCGGCCGCGACCAGCACCCGATGCTCGGTGGGCGGGGTGCCCGCACCGCTGTTGTAGGCCATTTCGGCCAGCTCGGCGGCGTCGGCGAGGGTTTTCAGCCGGGCCGAGATATCGGTGTGGTGGGTGATCGGTGGACCGCCGAGCACCGGTGCGAGCAGGCCGGTGAGTCCGGTGAACGCGCTGGTCAGATCGATGATGTCGACGACGGTGGTGCGCTGCGGCGCCGCCGCGACGAGCCGGGCCAGCAGTGCGCCGACAATCGGCGCGACCGCCGCCGAGGATTCGGTATCGATCCACAGCGGACGATTCAGCGGGACCGGCACACAGTACGGAATGCGCAGCGGCCCACGGTCGATGGCGTACAGCTCGCCGAGCCGGATGCCGTCGGCGGGTGCGGGAGGGCGGTCCCAGGCCGGTGATTCCCAGGACGCCAGCGAGGGCGGCATCGCCTGATCGGCCTCGGCGAGTTC
Organism: Nocardia cyriacigeorgica; assembly: GCF_005863245.1. GTDB lineage: Bacteria > Actinomycetota > Actinomycetes > Mycobacteriales > Mycobacteriaceae > Nocardia > Nocardia cyriacigeorgica_C. The sequence continues at coordinate 656,851 of NZ_VBUT01000004.1, forward strand.
GCGCACCAGCTGTTCGCTGTCGCGGCGGTGGTTGGCCTCGGCGGTGGCGTTGAGTTCGTCGTGACGGCGCTGGGCGGCGGTGCGGGCGGCGTCGGCGGCGGGGGTGTTTCTGGTGGCCGGGTCCGAAACCGCTTCGGACAGTTCCTGATCGAGCCGTTTCGCCGCGTAGTCGCGGGCGGAGATCAGGGCCGCCGCCGAGCGCGCCGCGTCTTCGAAGATCATCCACAGCCGTTCCAGGCCGTGCCCCACCTCGAGCGGGCCGCCGGCCTGCGCGGGCACGGCGGCCTGCGCGGGCGCGGTCATCGCGTAGGGATCCGACTGCGGGCCGGACGCCGCGGGGACAGGTGCCATCCCGGCCGCACCGTGCGCCTGCAACAGTTCGGCCAGACCTCCGGCGTAACCCTGACCGAGGGCGCGCACCTTCCACGCACCTTGGCGCCGATATACCTCGAGGCAGATCAGCGCGCGCTCACCGGCGGCGGGCGCGATCGCGAATTCAACCGTGACGGAACCATTTTCGGACAGTTCGGCAACGACCTTGCCCAGTTCCGCCGACTGCCCTGCCGTGCTCACCACCAGCAGGACCGCCTGCGCGTCGGCCCGGACCTCGGCGAGGGTGACGGTCACACCGTCGTCGCCGAGGCGCACTCCCGCCGTCGTCGTCCGAGCACCGGTGACGACGTCGTCGGCGGAGCGCACCCGAAGATCGTCGTTCACCACCAGCGCCGAAATGTCCAGTGCCGCATCGGCGTGCACGCCGAACCGCACCGACTGGGCGGTCAGGGGGACGTTCTGCCCTGCCGTCAGTTGCCTCACGTCCACTTCCCCCGTCGTCACTCAGCCGGTCGCGAGGAAACGGCCGAGCTGCGGTACTGCCTCCCCGGGATGTTTGGCCTGGAATCCTTCGCCGAGCGCCTGCATCTTCCAATCCGCGCCGACCCGATAGACCTTCGCCATCGCCATCGCGGTGAACGGCATACCGCCCGCGAGGGTGTAGCGGGCCAGTTCGGCATTGTTGCCGCCGTCGATCAACCGGCAGAAGGCGTTCTGCACCTGCTCGAATGTGTGGCCCTTGTAGGAGGTGACGATGAAGAACAGCGTGCTGATGTGGGCGGGGATGCGGGTCAGATCCACCAGGATCATCTCGTCGTCGCCCTCGCCCTCGCCGGTGAGGTTGTCGCCCTGGTGGCGCACCGAGCCGTCCTTGGAGCTGAGCTGGCCGTAGTAGGCGACGTCGGCGGGCTGGTGGTCGGCGAACATGACCACCGAGGCGTCGAGGTCGATATCGACGGTGCGGTTGCCGAACATGCCGCGGCTGCGTACCGGATCCCAGCCGAGACCCATCTTGACGAAGGTGAGCGCCGTGCCGCCCTCCTTGCGCAGGGTGACCCGCTGGCCCTTCTGCAAGCTGACCGGGCGGTCCTTGCTCAACGAGATCTCGCCCTGCGGCTGCGCGGGCGGCGGCACCGGAGCACCGGGAGGCGGGTAACCGGCGCCCGGGCCCGGCGGGGGCGGATACCCGCCACCCTGCGGCGGGTAGGGCGCGGTGGGCGGCGGTGGCGCCGGGTAACCGCCCTGCGCGGGCGCGGCCGGCGGCTGGGTCGGGTACGCGGGCTGCGCGGGTGGCGGAGCCGGGGCGGGCTGCGGCGCGGCGGGCGGCGGGGGCGGCGAGTCATCGACCGTCACGCCGTGGTCGGTGACCAGGGCCGCGAAACCACCGGCGTATCCCTGTCCGACCGCGCGCACCTTCCACGCACCCTGACGGCGGTAGAGCTCGAGCGCGATGACGATCGACTCGGTGTCCAGACCGTCGATGCGGTACTCGTAGAGCGGCGTGCCGGACGCATCCGACACGATCGCCGTCGGCGCCGGATAGCGGCCGAAATTGCTGGTGGCGTCATCGAGGGTGATGACCGCGCGGATCTGATCGATATCGGCGGGCACCGCGTTCAGCGACACCGCGAGCGACGCCGGTTGCCCCGCCGGGCCGGGCACCAGGTTCACCCCGGGCCCGCTGGGCTGATTGAAGAACACGAAGTCGGCGTCGGAGCGCACCTTGCCCTGCTCGGTGACCAGGAGCGCGGACAGATCCGCCTGCGCCGTCAGCTGAATGGAGATCACCACATCGTTGCCGGACAGCGGGCCGTTCTGGCCCTTGGCGAGTGTTGCGGACAAGTTCGACCCTTCGCTTGTCGGTGCGTACGGAAGCCACTCTACGAGAAAGGTGGATACCACGGCTCGGATGCGCTCGCAGCGCGTGCTCGCGGACTGAGATCAACTTCGATCACGATTGTCCATTAGGGTGACGGCGACGCTCATGGAGCATGGGGGGATTGCCCGTGTTCCCTCATCCACACGACAGGCACAACTCTTCTATGGCGCAACTGTTCGAACAGTCGAAGAAGGTGATCGAGGCTCATCTCGCGGGCACGAGTCTGCGCGCGATCTCCGGGTCGATGATCGCCTACGAGGGCAATGTCCAGTTCAAATCCGCCGGATTCGGTGGCGGCGACGGCGTGATCGCGGGCCTCAAGCGGCGCGCGACCGGAGAGAAGCTCTCGCTGATGGAATGCGGCGGCCACGGCCGGGTGTTCTTCGCCGTCAACGGCCAGAACGTCTCGGTGGTGAACCTGAACAACGAGACGCTGCAAGTGGAATCGCAGCAGCTGCTCGCCTTCTGCGGCAACCTGCGCACCGACGTGCGTTTCGCCGGGCTGCACGGCGCCTCCGCCGGGCAGGGCCTGTTCACCACGACGGTGTCGGGCCAGGGGCAGGTGGCGCTGCTGTCGGCGGGCGGGCCGCTCATCCATCTCGAGGTGACGCCGCAGTTCCCGCTGGTGGTGGATCCGGACGCGTTCGTCGCCGCGCGCGGCAACCTCAATCAGTCTTTCGTCACCGATGTCTCCTGGCGCACCGTCGTCGGACAGGATGCGGGCGAGGCGTTCTCGCTGCGCTGGGATGGCCAGGGCGTGGTGTCGATTCAGCCGGCGGAACGGTAGGCACGATGTTCGAGAAGGTCAACGGCAAGGTCGTCAAGGTCAACGTCGGGATGGCGGGCGGTGTGGTGGCTCGCCAGGGCGCGATGCTGTTCTACACCGGCGACGTCTCCTTCGCGCCGCACCAGATTCCGGGCGGCCAGGGCATGGGTGGCGGCGGCGGGATCATGCGGATGGCGGGCCGGATGATGCAGGGTGAACACGAACGCACCATGCTCGCCCAGGGCAACGGCGAGGTGCACTACGGTTTCGCCGGCCTCGAGATCCACATCGTCCAGATGCAGCCCGGCGCCGCGCTGCGGGTGGAAGCCTCACGGCTGCTTGCCCATACGGCCGGTTTGCAGAGTTCGGTGGTGTCGGTGATGAGCTCCGGCGGCGGGGGCGGCGGCGGTGGCCTGATGGGCGCGCTGCGCGGCGCGGCCTCCGGCGCGATGACCGGCCAGGGCATGTTCACCACGCAACTGTCCGGGCAGGGTGCGGCGGTACTGCTCGCGCACGGCGGATTCCTGGAACTTCCGGTGGGCGGGCCGAATCCGATCGTGGTCGATCCGCAGGCCTTCGTCGGCGCCTACGGCAATGTGCAGACCGAACTGAAAACGGCCATGAGCTGGCGCGACGCGGTCGGCCGCGGATCCGGTGAGGCGATGCAATTGCAGTGCACCGGACAGGGAGTCGTGTACGTGCAGGCCTCGGAAGAGAAGTTGTGACCATGAGCCAGATCCTGAACCCGATGACTCTCGGTGAGAGCGACAACATCCCGGGCAACAGCTACGCCTACTGCATCGACCTGAACAAGCCGTGGTTCATGCGCAAGGGCGCGATGATCGCCTACTACGGGCAGATCCAGTTCCAGCTGCTCACCCACGGCCTACAGGGCTCGCTGATGCACATGGTGTCGCAGCAGTTCTCGGCACCGCTGTTCACCAGCGATTACGTGGTGGCCGAAGGGCACGGCAAGCTGATCATCGGCGACCGTGGCTACGACATCAACTCCTACGATCTCGACGACGGCAACCTCACCATCCGCGCCGCCAACCTGCTCGCCTTCGAACCCGGTCTGGCGCTCAATCAGTCCATCGTGCCCGGATTCCTCACCCTCATCGGCACCGGCAAGTTCCTGGCCTCCTCCAACGGGCCGGTCATGTTCGCCGAACCGCCGCTGCGGGTCGACCCGGAATCCCTTGTCGGCTGGGCCGATTGCCCGTCCCCCTCACACCACTACGACCATCGCTGGATCTCGAGCTTCCTCGCCGCGGGCGCCGCCCGCTTCGGCGTCAACTCCGGCGAGGAACGCCAATTCGACTTCACCGGCGCGGGAACCGTGCTGATCCAGTCGAGCGAGAAGGTGATCAGCGATTCCGCGCTGGTCCGCACGATCGAGGGACAGTTGCAGAGCGGGATGACCGTGCCCGGGTTGCAGCGGATCCAGGGAGTGGTGGCGCAGCAGCTGGCGGGGCAGCAGCAGTACTGAGGTTCCCGTCGGCGGTGTGGTCGGCGCAGGACCGCGTGCGCACCCACGGCGCTGTGGGCGGGCCGCTTGCCTGCGGCTAGGCGACCTCGCGTCGCAGGTCCCCACCCGCCGATACGTCCCAGCTCGGGTAGTCCGAGTAGCCCTCGGCAGTCCGGCCGTAGAGATGCGATTCGCGGATCGGGCTCAGCGGCAGGTTACGCGCGATGCGTTGGACAAGGTCGGGGTTGGAGATGAAGGCGCGGCCGAAAGAGACCAGGTCGGCGCCGGTCTCTTCGAGCGCGCGTTCGGCTGCGACCGCGGTGGTCTGCGCCCGGTTCTCCCCGACATTGGCGATGAGGGTGCCGTGCCAGAGCGGACGTAGATCCGTCAGCGCCGGATAGTCGTCGTTATCGATGAGGTGCAGATACGCCAGACCGCGCCGGTCCAGTTCGGCGACCAGCGGCCGGTAGAGCGGGGCGGGATCGGCCTCGATCATGCCGAACTGCGGGTTGCCCGGGGAGAGCCTGATCGCGGTGCGGTCCGCGCCGACGGCCGCGATGACGGCGTCGGTCACCTCGAGCGCGAACCGCATCCGGTTGCGGATCGAACCGCCGTATTCGTCATCGCGGAGATTGGTGTTGTCGGCCAGGAACTGGTGCACCAGATAGCTGTTGGCGGCGTGGATCTCGACGCCGTCGAAACCGGCGGCGATCGCGTTGGCGGCCGCGTCGGCGAAATGGCCGATGGCGGCGGCGATCTCGGCTCGGGTCATCGCGGCGGGCATGATCGGCGCCGCCTTGGAGCCGTCGAGCAGATGTACGTGGTCCTCGTCGCGCACCGCCGACGGTCCGGCCGGCAGCGTTCCGTCGATGCGGGCGAGCGGATGACCCTTGCGCCCACCGTGCATGAGTTGGGCGAAGATCCGTCCACCTGCTTCGTGCACGGCGTCGGTGACCCTCCGCCACGCGGCGACATGAGCTGCGGTTTGCAACCCGGGCACCCAGGCTTCGCTCTGACCGCTGGAATGCGGCCAGATACCCTCGGTGATGATCAAGCCGGCAGTCGCGCGCTGGGTGTAATAGTCGATGACGTCGCTGGTGGGCGAGCCGTCGGGCAGCGAACGCAGGCGCGTCATCGGCGACATCACCACTCGGTTCGGCAGCGTCAGATTCCGGTCTCGGAACTCGGTGAGTAGCAGCATGGGCGTACCGTAGAACCTGACATCAATGTCAGGGGCAAGCCCGGATTGTGGAGGTGTGCCGATGCGCATCGGTGAACTGGCCGAACGGACCGGCGTCAGCGTCCGCTCGCTGCGCTATTACGAGACCCAGGGCCTGCTCGCCTCCACGCGGACACCCGGCGGACAGCGCGACTACGCCGAGTCCGCCGTCGACCGCGTCATCCGGATCCAGGAAATGTTCGCCGCAGGCCTGCACAGCCGCACCATGGCCGAACTCCTGCCCTGCATCCACGATGCCGACGGTACCCCCAACGCCACCGCCACCCCCTTCCTCGCCGAAACCCTTGCGGCCGAACGCGACCGGATCGACGCGTGCATCAGGGATCTGCATCGCACGCGGGAAGTATTGGACGAGGTGATCCAAGCCGCGCAGGGGCAGCGCTAGGTGGATGCCGTGCTCGCCCCCGCGGCTGCGTAACGACTGGACAACCGGGTGAACGCCGCGGCGAGTTCGGGTGGGCCGATGACGTCGATGTCCGCGTCGAACCGGCCGACCGACGCTGCCAGGGCCATCCACGACCAGGCCCCGCGGGTGAGTTTGCAGCGGTCGGGGCCGAGTGCTTCGACCGTCGCGTCACCGGCGTACTTGGACACCTCAGTGGCGGGCAGGTGCAGGATCATCTCGCCCCAGCACGGCCAGCGGCCCGAATCGGCCCGGCTGAACCGGCGGGCCACGAACTCCGCGACCGAACCGCCGGGCACGGTGCGCGGGGTGAACCGGGGCCCGGTCGGGGCGCGCGGGGTGATCCGGTCGGCCCGGAAGATGCGCCAGTCGTCGCGGTCGAGATCCCAGGCGATGAGGTACCAGCGGCGGGCCCGGGTCACGAGGTGATGCGGCTGCACGCGGCGCGGCGGCTGCGGCGGATCGGAAGACGCTGATACCGAGTCGGTTTCGGTCCGGTAGTCGAAGCGCAGCACTTCTCGGGAATGGATGGCCGCGCCGAGCGCGATCAGCACCTCGGGGTCCACCCGGGCGATCCGATCGCTGGCCCACGTATCGATGGCGGCGATTTGTAGCGTGTCGATCCGATGACGCAGCCGCGCCGGCATCACCTGCCGGATGGTGTTCAGCGCACGCGCCGCGGACTCCTCGATGCCGACGCCGGAGGTCGCGGCCAACCCGAGCCCGACGGCGAGCGCGACCGCCTGTTCGTCGTCGAACAGCAGCGGCGGCAGATCAGTGCCAGCCTCCAGGCGGTACCCACCGTCGGGACCCTTGATCGAGGCGATCGGATAGCCCAGCTCACGCAGCCGATCGACGTCGCGGCGCACCGTGCGGGCACTGACCTCGAGCCGCTCGGCCAGCAGTGCGCCCGGCCAGTCCCGGCGCACCTGGAGGAGCGAGAGCAGGGCGAGCAGTCGCGCGGAAGTCGTCGGCATGTTTCCATTCTGGCCGCAATAGCGGACACATCCTGTCCGCTTCCCCTGTCATGGTTGATCCCGACCGAGCATCACGCCGAAAGGAACGCTATGACCGCCTCCACCCTCGACGCCGAACGCACCGAACTACTCGAAGCCCTCGCCGCCGCACGCACCACTCTCACCAATTCCGTCCGAGGCCTCACCGACGCCCAGGCCGGCGAGCATCCGACCGTGAGCGCGCTATGCCTCGGCGGGCTGATCAAGCACGTTGCCTCCATGGAGCAGACCTGGATGCGCTTCGCCGTCGAAGGGCCCTCGGCCATGCAGCACGACCTGCCCGACGGCGTCACCTGGGCTGACATCATGGGCGGCACCGCACGCGAATTCCCGCAGTGGATGATCGACCACGAACAAGAGTTCCAGATGCAGCCCGGCGACACCCTGGCCGATATCCTCGCGCGCTACGAGCGGGTCGCCGCGCACACCGAAGAAGTGCTCGCCACGATCCCCGATCTGTCCGCGGCGCATCCGGTGCCCGATGCGCCGTGGTTCGAGCAGGGCGCGGTGTACAGCGTTCGGCGAGTGGTGGCTCACCTCATCGCCGAAACCGCCCAGCACGCCGGGCACGCCGACATTTTGCGCGAGTCGCTCGACGGGCAGACCGCGTAGACGGGGGCGGTGCCGGTCTGGAGGTAGGGCGCCCGCACCCGCCGCACATCGATGCCGAGCGCGGCCGCCGAGGACGCCCCGGAACTGTCCAGGTGGCGGTGCGTGCCATGCGGTCGGCGAGCGGTCGGTGCCGGTCGAGGCGTCGACTACCGGTCGGCCTCGAACCGGCCCGTGCGGCTCGCTCAGCGCGTGAGAACCCGGCCTTCCCTCGGCCGCAACCGTTCCGGCAACCACGGCAGCAGGGGATCGGTGGCGTGGTCGAGCGGCCCGCCGACCGGATCGTCGACGAAATCGCGGCGCACCAGATCCTCGTCGGGACGGTAGATCTGGCGCACGATCAGCGCGCACACGATGATCACCGCGATATCGCGCAGCAGCACGGTGCCGGTGAACCACTGCTCCGGCAGGCCTTTACGGTCGATGCCGAGGTAGTAGAACATGCGCGGCACCCAGACCAGCGCGTCGATCGTCATCCAGGCCAGCAGGATCCGCCGATGCGGTAGCGCCAGCACCGCCAGCGGCACCAGCCATAGCGAATACTGGGGGCTCCACACCTTGTTCGTCAGCAGGAAGGCCGCGATCACCAGGAAGCACAGCTGGGCAAGGCGCGGCCTGCGCGGAGCGGTCAGGCCGATGTAGGCGATGAGCAGGCAGGCGATGACGAACAGCGTCAGCGAGACCAGGTTGAGGATGGTCGGCTGTTGACCGTGCTCGAGCACACCGTCGAAACCGGGCCAGCCGGTGAACGAGGTGATGACGTTGTAGATCGAATCCGGGTCCGCGTGCCGGGTCGTGTTGAGCCGGAAGAACTCCCGCCAGCCGGTCGGATACAGCACCGCGATCGGCAGATTCACGATCACCCAGGTCCCCGCCGCGGCGCCTGCGGTGAGTCCGGCCGCACCGAGCGGGCGGGTGCCCAGAATCCGGACCCGATGGGGGATCTCACGTATCCACTTCCGGGCCGCGGGCAGGCCGTCGATCTCGTTCAACCGGATCTTGATGTGCGCGCTCGGCGTGCGGTGCATCGGGTCGGCGCGCAGGCACAGCACCAGGATCGGGCCGAGCAGCAGCAGCGGATACAGTTTCGCCGCGCCGCCCAAGCCGAGCAGCACGCCGGCCAGCACCGGTTTCTTGCGCGCCCAGGCCAGCAGGCCGGTGGCGGCGAAAGCCGTTGCCAGGGCGTCGAAATTGGTGAAGCCGTGCACGATCACCAGTGGTGAGCAGGCGACGAGCGCGGCATCCCAGATCCGCCGGCCCGCCAGCAGCGCCGTCGCCCACACGGTGACCAGCCAGGCCAGCGCGAGACCGACCGCGATCACATTGAAGTAGATGACCACTTGCAGCGCACCAGGCAGCGGACCGGCATCCCAGCTCTTCGTGATCTGCATCGACACGTACTGGTAGAGCCCCGACAGCACCGGATACTCCATGTACCGGGTTTCGGTGCCGCCGTCGGGTGTTTCCTCGGTCCAGGACTTCTTGTACGGGAACGCGCCCTCGTTGAGCCGTTCCGCGCCGTAGAGCGGGACGGTGTCCGAATAGCACATGGCCGTGTACTGGCGGCCGTCGTTCCAGTCCAGGGTGAGGCCGCCGTTCGCGGCTTCGGTCTGCTGGATGCACGGCGCCTTGGTGCCCCAGCCGAGCGCCAGGAACAGCACCGTGAACAGGAACAGCACCCGCATCGGCGTCCAGAACCTGGTGCGGCCGATCAGCGCGTGATCACCGACCGGCCCGCCGATCACCGTGCACAGTTGCGCGGTCAGGGAGTCGTTGCGGCTCGGCCGGTCTCGCGCGTCGCACGACCGCAGATCGGGGGCGAGCGGAGCCGGGGACTCGTATCGCACGCTGCCCGGCCGCTGCGCCGACGGGCCGGTGTGCGCGTTCCCGTTGGTCGGCTCGCCCACCAGTCGCTGATCGGTCACGGCACCCGAGGCTACCGGGAGCGGCCGGGCGGAGCTCCGCTCGTCCCCCCGGAATCCTCGGCGCCCTGGCCGCCGCCGGTGCCGGTTCCGCCGCCACCGCCGCCGGAGTCCTCGCCGCTGTCGGAACTGTCCTCACCGGATTGCCCCTGGCCGGTGGACGGTGACCCGTCGGCCGGTGCGGTCGGCTGGCCCGGCAGCGGCCCGGAGTTCGACGGTTGCTGCTGCTGCGGCCGCACCTGCGCCTGCGGATTCGGTTGCACGCCCGGGACCGGGATGGTGATGCCGGGCAGGATCTCCACCTGGCTCGGCGTGATCACCACCGGCGGCTGGAACGGCGGGGCCTCCGTGGTGGACGGCGCGGTATAGGGCGCGGTCCACTCCGGCACACCGGCCTGACCCTTGATCGGGGCCGGCTTGGGGAAGGTCTCCTTCGGCGTGCCTTCGAGCGCGCCGTCCATGGTGTCCTTCCAGATGTCCGACGGCAGGCTGGAGCCGTAGATCATCGCGCCGCCGTAGTTGCGCAGCGGCTCACCCTGTTCGGTGCCGACCCAGACCGCGGTGGACAGCGACGGCGTGTAGCCGACCATCCAGGCGTCCTTGTTCTCGCCGGTGTCACCGAGCTGGGCGGTACCGGTCTTGGCGGCCGATTCCCGGCCACCGGCCAGGCCGTGGTTGCGGGAGTAGGCCGCGATCGGCTTCATCGCCGCGGTGACGTTGTCGGCCACCGCCGCCGAGACGCGCTGTTCGCCCGCGACCTCACCGCGATCGAGCAGCACCTCACCGTCGGCGGTCACCACGCGCTGGATGAAGTGCGGTGCGTGATAGACGCCCGAGGCCGCGAGCGTCGCGTACGCCGAGGCCATATCGAGCACCCTGGCCTGGTACTGGCCGAGCACGATGCCGTTGTTCGGCCCCGAGCCGTCCGGTTCGGTGAGCGTCTTGCCGACACCCGGGATCTCCTCCGGGATGCCCAGCTTGTGCGCCATATCGGCGATCTTCTGCGGGCCGTTCTGCATATCCAGCTGCATGCGGTAGAAGCTGGTGTTCAGCGAACGCTTGAGCGCCTCGGCGATGGTGCACATGCCGCAGGATTCGCCCTCGACGTTGCTGATCTTGATGCCGTGCACGGTGAGCGGCGAGCTGTCGTACATCTGCGACAGCGGGATGCCCATCTCCAGGTTCTGCGCCAGGCCGAACACCTTGAACGACGAACCGGTCTGCAGACCCGCGTTGGCGAAGTCGTAGCCCTGGCCGTCCTTGCCGCCGTAGTACGCGCGCACCGCACCGGATTTCGGATCGATCGAGACCACGGCGGTGCGCAGCTTCTCCGGTTCGCCCTGCAGGTTCTCGGCCACCGCATCGAGTGCGGCCTGCTGCGCCTTCGGGTCGATGGTGGTGGTGATCTGCAGGCCCGCGGTGTTGAGCTGCTGCTCACTGATGCCCGCGGCCGACAGTTCCCGCAGCACCTGCTGCTTGATCAGGCCCTCGGGGCCGTCGTCGTTGGCCTTGTCGCCGAGCGAGGCCAGCGGCCGCACCGCCGGGTACTGCATCGACTTGCGTTCGGCGGCGGGCAGATTGCCCTCCGAGACCATGCCGTCGAGCACATAGTTCCAGCGGGCCTTCGCGCCCTCCGGATTCTGCTCCGGATCCAGCGAGGACGGCAACTGGATGGTGGCCGCGAGCACCGCGCCCTCGGCCACGGTCAGCTCCTGCACCGGCTTGTCGAAGTAGGCCTTGGCGGCGGCGTCGATGCCGTAGGCGCCACGACCGAAGTAGATGGTGTTGAGGTAGGCGGCGAGGATCTCGTCCTTGCTCCACTGCCGCGCCATCTTCGCCGAGATCACCAGCTCTTTGAGCTTTCGGTTGAGCGAGCGTTCGTCACCGACCAGCGCGTTCTTCACGTACTGCTGGGTGATGGTGGAGCCACCGCCCGCGCTCTCCTTGCCGAGCAGGTTGTCACGCGCGGCGCGGGCGAAACCGGACACCGAGAAGCCGGGGTTGGTGTAGAAGTCCCGGTCCTCGGCCGCGGTGACCGCGTTGCGGACATGCGGCGGCACCTGGTCGATGGTGACCTCGGTGCGGTTGCCCTCCGGCGGAACCACCTTGCTGATCTCGGTGGTGCCGTCGGCGGCGTAGATCGTCGCCACCTGATTGGTTTTGAGATCGCCCGGCTGGGGAACGGAAACCGTGGAGTAGGCGATCAAGAACACGGTGCTCGGCACCACGATCGCCAACGCGATCAGGACATAGATGGTGCGACGCACGATTCGCCACGGCGATTTCTTCTTGGCGCCGGGCCTGCGCCCGCCGGGACCATCGGGGCCGTCGCCGTCACCACCACCGCGCCGCGGCGGCGGACTCGACGGCGGGCCGGAACGCGATTGCGCCCGGCGCTCACCGGTGTTCGCCGCCCCTGCGGCAGCGCCGGCGACGGGCCTGCGCGTGGCCGGACGCGGGCCGGTGCTGGAGGCCTTGCGGTCGCGCTGGGAGACCGCCTCCGACAGCGAGGCCGGGCGGCTGATCTTCTGCGTCGCCTGGGCCGACGGCGGTTTGGCGCCCTCGCCCGGCCGGGCGATCTTCTGGGTCGACTGCGCGGAGTTCGGGGCCGGATTCGGGCCGGGCCTGCCCTGCGGTGCGCGCCCGGGCGGCGGAGCGCCCTGCGGCGCCCGGCCCGGCGGCGGTCCCGGACGATGCGGCGGCTGCGGGCCGCGCGGATTACCGGGCGGCGGGCCACCCTGTGGACCACGGCCGCCCTGCGGCGCGGGCCGACCGTTCGGGCCGGGACCCGGACGCGGGCCGTTCGGACCCGGTCGCGGACCGTTCGGGCCGGGCATGGGGCCTGGACGCGGTCCACCCACACCGGGCCGTGGCCCGCTCACCTGCGGGCGCGGACCACCGGGAGCGCCGGGGCGGCCCGGTGGCGGCCCCATCGGACGTGGATTCTGGCCTGGTTGTGGACTGCGCTGCGTGCGGGCGTTCGGGTCATCGCCGTGAGGGCTCTCGTAGGGCGAATTCACTGACAAGATCTCCAAAGCTCGTATCGGTCTGGGTGGCTCGGGGCCGGGCAGGTCGCGATGGACCAGGTTCGGCCCTATAAGTCACCCGACGGGCAGATGACCAGGTGTTTCATTCGGCAGCGGTCCGCCGGTTGGCTCGGGTTCCGGAGCGTCGTCGCGGCGGAACCGGTGTGGTGCCGAGCACATAGGACTGCACCAGATGGTTCCAGCTGCAGGTCCGGCACACCTCGACCACATGGACCGAGAACTCCTCGCGCGTCTCGGCGAGACGGAGCAGTTCCTCCGGGGTGCGAGCCGAGCCCGCTACCGGGCCGAGGCCGTCGCCGTAGACCCAGGATACGAGGGTGAGCTGTTCTTTCCGGCAGATAGGGCATGTGACCTCGCTCCCCCGACCGTGGAATTTCGCCGCACGCAGCAGATATGGATTCGCATCACATACCTCGGCGACATCGACACGGCCCGCATAGACGTCAGCCAGCAGCGACCGGCGCCGTAGCGCATAGTCGACCACTTGCCGCTGAATTCGCACGTTCACCAGAGTAGCCGTGTCCAATTCGTTGCGCTGGCGCCCGGCGTGTTCGGTAGGCGCCCGCCACGAGGTCGGCTGTGGCGTATCTGCGACACCGGATCAGCGGGATTCCCCGGCCGCGCGCCCGCCGCGCCGGATCACGCCGGGTCCGTCAGTGGCTTCTTTCGGGCTGGTCCGGCGCTTGATCGGGAAAGCGAAATGCGGGTCTGTCCGATTAGACTGCGTTGGTGTCGACGCCTGTCCCCGGTCGGATGCGTGCCCGTGATCTCGACCGCGCCCACACCGCGAGTGTGCTCGATGCCGCCTATGCCGAGGGGCAGCTCGGTGCGGACGAATACCACGACCGCATCGCCCAGGCCAGAGCCGCGAAGACGGTCGGCGAACTGTCCGCCCTGGTGGACGACCTGCAAACGCCGTCGTCGGTACCCACAGCCGGTCCGCGGAGCCAGGCCTCGAAGACCGCGCGGGCCTACCCATCGTCCACCAGGGCTCGCACCGCCGATCGCGCCGCCGCCGCCGAACTGCTCGACCTGGCCCGCACCGAAGGCCAGCTCACCGAGGATGAGCACCGCGCCTACTCCGACCTGCTCGCCGAAGCGAAAACCCTCGGCGATCTGGCCGAACTCACCGCCGACCTGCAAGGCCCGCGCCGCACCCCGGCCCCGCCGCGGCGGGCGCAGCCCACCCGTCAGGGCGCTTACCTCGCCGCACTCACCGCGGCCGCGCTGCTCGTCGCCTTCGGCACATTCGCGCTGACCGGCCGCGAGGACGATCCGGCGCCCGCCGAAGCGCCGGTGGCCGCCGCCCCGGACGCCGGCGAAGCCCCGCGTGCCGAGTTCCCCGCACCACGCCCCGAGCTCGATGACGTCGCACCCGTCGTCGTCGCGACCCCCGAGCTGGTCACCGGCGCGGGTCTGGCCCATTTCATCGCGGCCTACCGCGCCGAATTCGGCGACACCATCGCCGACGAGATCTCCCTGTACCCCGACCACGGCGACGTCGACCGTGCCGTACCGGGCCAGCCGAACCGCCAGGTGTCCTACGACTACCGGGGCGGCTTCCAGCGGCCGAGCGATCCGACCACCCGCAAGGTCGACACCCCGACGGTCGACCTCGGTGTCCTCGACACGGCCGCGATCGGCGCCGCACTGGCGAACGCCGCGACGATCGCGCAGGTGCCCGACGGCAAGGTCTCGCACCTGTCGGTCGAGATCCACAGCTTTCCGCCGAACAAGGGCCGCATGGTGGTGGCCGTCTACGTCGGCAACCAATTCCGCGAGTCCGGCCATTTCATCCTCGGCCCCGCCGGCGAGGTACTTCGCGTATGGCCGTTCGAGGGTTAGGCACGTGATGACGAGAAACGACCATCTCAGGGCCCGTGACACCGATCGTGTCGAGGTATGCGCGCTCATCGATGCGGCCTTGCGCGACGGGCAGCTCACCGAGGACGAGCACGCCGGGCGTACCCGATCGGCGATGCGTGCGACGACCTTCGGCGAGCTGAACGACCTCATCCGCGATCTGCAGATTCCGGATGATCTCGCCGGGTCGGCGGTGCTGCATCGCGACCGTCCGCAACGGCGCTGGTGGATTCCGGTCGCGGTGCTCGCGATCGCCGCGGTGATCGGTGCGACGGCGGGAACGCTGCGGCCGGAGGGGTCGAGCGATCCGCTTGCCGTGGTCGGCGTGGAGCAGGCCGAGCAGGCCGAGGCCGAGCCCGCGCCGCTGCCGAGTCTGGTCACGGGGTCCGGGTTCGCGTTGTTCGTCGACAGCTATCGACGTGAGTTCGGTGACGCCATCGCCGACACCGTCACGGTCATGCCCGAGTACGCGGTGGTTCAGCGGTTGAAAGCGGGGCGGCCTGTGCTGTACCGGTTCGATGCCGAAGGGTTCCAGGCGAGCGGCTCCTCGACGGTGAGCTGGGCCAACGGCCGTCCCGTCGATCTGGGCGCCATCGATCTCACGGCGCTCGCCGGGATTCTGCGCGGCGCGCCGGAGTCGGTGCGCCTGCCCGGCGGCGTGGTGAAGCATCTCGGCATCGAGTACGAGCTGAGTGCCCCGGCCGATGCGGGCCCGGTCATCCGGATCTTCGTCGGGGACGGGGACGACCGGACCGGGCACATGGTGGTCGATCTCGCCGCGAAGCCAGTGGAAATCTTCCCGGCCGACTGACGCCTGCGTCCGGCATCGGCAACCGGTCCGTCCCATCCCGCCACACGGCTGGGCGGCGCGGTCGATCTCCCGGCCCGCGTGGGTCCGGCCGGGCCGAACCAGGGGGCATCCGGTCTCCGCCGCTGTCGGCCGCCCATGGGCCAGGCTCTCTCACCAGCGCAAATGCGGAATGCATCACCAACAACTATGCGTGGTTATATCGCTCCGATATAGTTGGTAATCGCATCCATCGGTTAGGTCTGCACACAGTCAGGGGGTGAAGCCCGATGCTCGAACTCGCAATCCTCGGGCTGCTCCTCGAATCGCCCATGCACGGTTACGAGCTGCGCAAGCGGCTGACGGGCCTGCTCGGTGCGTTTCGGGCCTTCTCCTACGGGTCGCTCTATCCGACACTGCGCCGAATGCAGGCGGACGGGCTGCTCGAGGAGGAGATCCCGGCCGGTGCGACCACACGTCGCGCCCGGCGGGTCTACCAGCTGACTCCGGCCGGACGGGAGCGCTTCAACGAGCTCCTGGCCGACACCGGACCGCAGAACTACACCGATGACGGCTTCGGCGTTCATCTGGCCTTTTTCAGCCGCACCCCCGCGGAAGCGCGGATGCGGATCCTCGAGGGCAGGCGGCGTCAAGTCGAGGAGCGCCGAGAGGGGCTACGGGAGGCGATCAAGAAGGCGAGTGGCTCGCTGGATCGCTACACCCGCCAGCTCCATCAACTCGGACTCGAATCAAGCGAGCGCGAAGTGCGCTGGCTCAACGAGTTGATTGCGGCGGAGCAATCGACGAAGGCGGCACCACAGAAAGAGGGAAATACCGGCCATGAGTGATGTCAAAGCTGCTGAGAGCGCCCCAGAGGTTCGCGTCGCCATCGTAGGTGTGGGCAACTGCGCATCCTCGCTGGTCCAGGGCGTTCAGTACTACAAGGACGCGGACGAGACCGCGACCGTTCCCGGTCTGATGCACGTCAAGTTCGGTCAGTACCACGTGCGCGACGTGAAGTTCGTCGCCGCGTTCGACGTCGACGCGAAGAAGGTCGGCTTCGACCTGTCCGAGGCGATCTTCGCCTCCGAGAACAACACCATCAAGATCTCCGACGTGCCGCCCAGCGACGTGGTCGTGCAGCGCGGCCCGACCCTCGACGGCATCGGCAAGTACTACGCGCAGACCATCGAGCTGTCCGAGGCCGAGCCGGTCGACGTGGTCAAGGCACTCAAGGACGCCAAGGTCGACGTGCTGGTCTCCTACCTGCCCGTGGGTTCGGAAGAGGCCGACAAGTTCTACGCGCAGTGCGCCATCGACGCGGGCGTCGCCTTCGTCAACGCGCTGCCGGTGTTCATCGCCTCCGACCCGGAGTGGGCCGAGAAGTTCACCAAGGCGGGCGTGCCGATCGTCGGTGACGACATCAAGAGCCAGGTCGGCGCCACCATCACCCACCGGGTGATGGCCAAGCTGTTCGAGGACCGCGGCGTGCAGCTCGACCGCACCATGCAGCTCAACGTCGGCGGCAACATGGACTTCAAGAACATGCTCGAGCGTGAGCGCCTGGAGTCGAAGAAGATCTCCAAGACCCAGGCCGTCACCAGCAACCTGAAGAAGGAGCTGGGCGCCAACGACGTGCACATCGGCCCGTCCGACCACGTCGGCTGGCTCGACGACCGCAAGTGGGCCTACGTGCGCCTGGAAGGCCGCGCCTTCGGTGACGTGCCGCTGAACCTGGAGTACAAGCTCGAGGTGTGGGACTCGCCCAACTCGGCGGGCATCATCATCGACGCGGTGCGCGCGGCCAAGATCGCCAAGGACCGCGGCATCGGCGGCCCCGTCATCCCGGCGTCGGCGTACCTGATGAAGTCCCCGCCGAAGCAGCTGGCCGACGACGTCGCCCGCGAGCAGCTGGAAGCGTTCATCATCGGTGCTGAGTAGGATTTGCCGCTCCTTCGTCGCGGCGGGTTCGCGGCCCCTTGATGTCTCGCGTCTCCGCTACCGCTGCTTGCCTTCGGCTTGCGCAGCGGCAGCGGAGACGCGAGACGGGCCGCGAACTTTGGGGCTCGGTCTCGCTTCGCTCGAAAACGGGGGCTGACCAGCCGTTGCATCGAGACGGCAAAGCGGCCGGAGGAATCCCTTCGGCCGCTTTCGTCGTGCTTGCGCTCAGTCGAGCGAGACGTAGACCTCTACCGAGGTGGGCCCGGTGTAGCGCTCGATCTCGGCGGCGTGCGAGCGGGTGATGGTGCCCGCGCTTTCGGCCTTGCGCACCTGCGCCCATGCGGTGCGCAGCAGGTCGTAGGGCTTGTCGGAGACGACGAACTTGGCGTATCGGCCGCGCGGCACGCGGGTCACCACGTCGCCCGCGTCCATCTCGTCCATCGACGCCACCTCGTAGCCGAGCACGGCCACCGCGTGATCGTTCTGGCCGATGTAGGCCGCGACCCGCGGCACGTTCTTCTCCCTGGCCAGGTATCGGTCCCAGGTGAAGTTCACCAGGTCGAGGTCGCGGGCGGCGACCTCGCGGCCGGCCAGCGGCACGGTGAGCCCGGCGACCAGGCTTTCCTCCAGGGTGACTATCTCGAAGTCCACAGCGTTGTTCCTACCCGTCCACCGAATCGTCTGCCAGCGCCACGAAGACCTCGACCGTCCGGTTGTCGGGGTAGCGCTCGAAATCGCCTGTGTAGGAACGCTCCAGCCGGCCCGCGGCCTCGGCGTCCCAGATCGCCCGCCATACCGTCACCACGGTGTCGCCGAGATCGTCGCCGCTGAGGGTGAACCGGGCGAACTTGCCCGCCGGGATCCGGGCCAGCACGTCACCGGGTAGCAGGTCGTCGAGACTGCGGCAGCGGTAGCCGACGATATGGGTCAGGTAGGAGTTGATCTCGGGCGCGTGGTCGACGAACGCGCTGGCCGGCGGACCGGGTAGCGCGCGCGCCAGATTGCGCTTCCACGCTTCTTCCACCTTGGTGCGCCGCGGCCCCTCCACAGCCAGTGCCGGGCTGCGGAGCACGGTTCCCGCCACCAATGTCTCTTGGCGGTCAACGACATTGAAATCCACCGGCGTAGCCCCTATTTCTCGTCTGTCGTTCAGTTGGCGGCACGCGCCGGGCCCTCCGCTCGTGCCGCGGTATTCGTTCGGCGGCGCTCCCCGGCTGCTGCGTGGCACGCGGGCTACCGCCTGCGGGCCGCTGCTCGCGCCGCTGTCGTGTCGCTCGTCGCTCATCCTTCCGCATCGATCCGTCGGCGTCGGCGTCGGCCCGGTGCCGTCGCCGCACGGTCACGCTCTCACCCTGGCAAACGATGCTGCCATGGGTTGCGTTCCCCCGGTGTCATCCCGGCACCGGAATTACGATTCCCGGCAGGATCTCCACCTGCCGCGGCGGCGGAGGCGGTGGTGGTGGCGGGGGTTCGGGCGGGAGGATGACGATTGGTTCCCGCGGTTCGGGCTCGGGGGCCTGCGGGGCGGGCGGGAAGATGATCTCCGGTCCGCGCGGCTGCTCACCGGGCGGCGGGTTCAGGATGTCGTAGGGTCCGCCGGAGGGCTGCGGCGGGCCGGCCGGAATGATCGGCTGACCGGCCCCGCCTTCGGGGACTGGGAAGCTTTCGGCCGGTGTGCCTTCCAGCGCGCCGTCCATGGTCTGCTTCCAGATATCGGACGGCAGGCCCGATCCGTAGATGCGGCCACCGCCCGCGGTGCGGATGGGCTGGGAGTGTTCGGTGCCGACCCACACCGCCGTCGACAGCGACGGCGTGAAGCCGACCATCCAGGCGTCCTTGTTCTCGCCGGTGTCGCCCAGCTGGGTGGTTCCGGTTTTGGCGGCCGATGGCCTGCCGTCGAGGGCGTGGCCGTTGGAGTAGGCGGCGATGGGCAGCATGGCCTGGGTGGTGCGGTCGGCGATGGCCGGCGGGAAGCGTTGTTCACCGGGCGGCAGCTGCTTGCCCACCTGGTGTTCGGGGGCGCCGCGATCGAGCAGTACCCGGCCGGTGCCGGTCACCACCCGCTGCACGAAGTACGGCTGGTGATACATCCCGGAGGCGGCGATGGTCGCGTACGCCGAGGCCATATCGATCGGGCGCACCTGGTATACGCCGAGCACGATCGACGGCGCGGGCGGGCCACCGTTCTCACTCAGCGAGCGGCCGGGCACGCCGGGGATCTCCTCCGGGATTCCGGCCTGGTGGGCGGCGTCGGCGATGGCCTGCGGACCGTTGAACATCGACTGGGTGAGCCGGTAGAAGCTGGTGTTCAGGGATCGTTTGAACGCCTCGGCCAGCGAGCAGGTGCCGCAGGATTCGTTGTCCACATTGCGCACCAGCACGTCGTTGACCTGCACCGGTGAACTGTCGAACTGCTTGGACATGGAGATGCCCTGGCGCTGGGCGGCCAGCACGGCGAAGGTCTTGAACGCCGAACCGGTCTGCACCGGTGCCTGCGCGAAGTCGAATCCGACACCGTCGGCGCCGCCGTAATAGGCCCGCACCGCGCCCGTGCGCGGATCGATCGACACCACCGCGGTGCGCAGCTCGGGCGGCTGGCCCTCCAGCGCGCTCTGCGCCGCCGCGACCGCCGCCTGCTGGGCCTTCGGGTCGATGGTCGTGGTGATCTGGAGGGCGCCGGTGTTGAGTTCGTGTTCGGAGATGCCCGCGGCGCGCAATTCGCGCAGCACCTGGGTGCGGATCAGGCCCTCGGGCCCGCGCGCGGCGCCGTCGTCGGCGACGTCGGTGATCGGGATGACCGGCGGGAACGTCGCGGTCTCGCGGTCGGCCCGGTTCAGCACGCCCATCTCGACCATGCCGTCGAGCACGTACCGCCAGCGAGCCTTCAGATCCTCGAGATGGGTTTCCGGATCCAGGATCGACGGCGAGCGGACCAGCGCGGCCAGCACCGCGCCCTCGGCGAGGGTCAGCTCCGGGACCGGCTTGTTGAAATACGCCTTGGCCGCCGCCGCGATCCCGTAGGCCCCGCGCCCGTAGTAGATGGTGTTGAGGTAGGCGGCGAGGATGTCGTCCTTGCTCCATTCGCGCGCCATCTTCGCCGCGATCACCAGCTCGCGCATCTTCCGGGTGAGGGTGCGCTCGGAGTCGAGGAAGGCGTTCTTCACATACTGCTGGGTGATGGTCGAACCGCCACCGGCGTTCTCCTTGCCGAGCAGGTTGTCCCTGGCCGCGCGCAGGAAGGCGGGGATCGAATAGCCGGGGTTGGTGTAGAAATTGCGGTCCTCGGCCGAGAGCATGGCATTGCGCACATGCACCGGCACCTCCGCGAGCGGGACCGGGGTGCGGTTGCCTTCGGGCGGGACGACCTTCGCGATCACCGTGGTGCCGTCGGCGGCGGTGATGGTGGCGATCTGATTGGTGCGCATCGCCGACGGCGAGGGGATTTCCGCACTCCAGTAGAACAGCGCCATCAGCAGCGCGGGCACGGCGATGAAGATGACGAACAGCGCGAGGATCAGCCTGCGGATCCGGCTACCCCTGGTGCGTCTTCGATCCGGGCCCTCCGGCTCGCGTCCGGCTCTTCCGCCGGTGGCGCCACCGTCCTCCGACTTGCCGGCACGCGGGTCGAATCCGCTGATCGAGGCATACTCCGGCGCCGGAGATCGGCCACCGCGGAGCCGGTCACGAAACGAGCTCACGATCATCTCCTCCCGGAGCGTCGGTAAAACTCGGTTACCCCACCGTCTGATCACACATCGTCACCGATCCACACCCGCCTGGGTACCGGAAACGGGTACAGACTTACCCGCCGATCATAGCTGGGCGGTAACTAGCTCAGGGTTTGCTGATCCGGAGTGCTGGACCTGGCCGTGTCATGGCCTGTGCTCGGCGGGCCGGAGCTCGCAGTCAGCAGGCAGCGGCCCAGGGCGCGGCGCCGAGCCGACATAGCCCGGCACCGCCGACCTCAGCTCTTGACGCCGCCCGCCGTCAGACCGGAGATGATCCGTCGCTGGAACAGCAGCACCATGATCACCAGCGGAATCGTCACCAGCGTGCCCGCCGCCATGATCGAGGCGTAGGGCTGGACCAGCGGGTTGTTGCCGGAGAATCCGGCGATCGCGACCGTCACCGGCTTGGTCGATTCACTGGAGAGCAGCCG
The DNA here is from genome assembly GCF_005863245.1 of Nocardia cyriacigeorgica. GTDB lineage: Bacteria > Actinomycetota > Actinomycetes > Mycobacteriales > Mycobacteriaceae > Nocardia > Nocardia cyriacigeorgica_C. The sequence continues at coordinate 678,284 of NZ_VBUT01000004.1, forward strand.
CGCCAGCAGGTACTCGTTGACCGCCGCGATGAACGCCAGGATCGCCGTGGTGAACACCGCCGGCGCCGCCAGCGGCAGCATGACCAGCCGGAACGCCTGCAGCTTGGTGGCGCCGTCGATGCGGGCGGCCTCCTCGAGCTCCCACGGCAGTTCGGCGAAGAACGCCGCCAGGATGTAGACCGTCATCGGCAGCACGAACGAGATGTTCGGGATGATCATGGCCTGGTACTTGCCGATCCAGCCCAGATCGGTGAACAGCTGGAACAGCGGGGTCACCAGCACGACCACCGGGAACATCGACGCGCTCAGGATCAGCCCCGACACCAGGTACTTGCCGCGGAAGGTCAGCCGCGCCAGCGCGTAGGCGGCGAGCACGCCCAGCAGCAGCGCGATGACGGTGGTGATGGAGCCGATGATGACGCTGTTCACCATCGCCTGACCGAAGTCGTTGCCGCGGCTGGTGTCGAACACGTCGCGGAAGTTCTCCAGCGTCACATGCGTGGGCCACGGCGTGTTCTCGAAGGTGTAGCGCGGGTCGCGGAACGCGGTGACCGCCATCCAGTAGAACGGGCCCAGCCCCCACACCAGCACGATCAACGCGCCGATGTACAGCCGCGCCGACCCGAGCCTGCGGGTCCACGGCACATTCCTGGTGACGGGCGCGGCGGGCTTCTCTTTCGTCATCGTGGTCGCGGCCATCATGCCTTCCGCTGCTCTTCCTGGGTGCGGACCGCGTTCGCGCCCAGCACCTTCACCAGTACGAACGCCACCGCGAAGATCATCAGGAAGGTGATCGTCGACAAGGCGGCCGCGCTGTTGGGGCCCTGCCTGACCTGCTCGACCACCAGCATCGACACCGTGCGGGTGGCGGGGTTGTCGGCGGTCATGATGGCGGGCAGGTCGTACATGCGCAGCGCGTCCATGGTGCGGAACAGGATCGCCACCAGCAGGGCGGGCTTGAGCAGCGGCAGCGTGATGTGCACGAAGCGCTGCCAGGCCGAGGCGCCGTCGACCTTCGCGGCCTCGTAGACGTCGTTCGGGATCACCTGTAGACCGGCCAGCAGCAGCAACGCCATGAACGGCGTCGTCTTCCACACGTCGGCGGCGATCACCGCGAACCGGGCAGGCCATTCGTCGGACGTCCACAGGATGCCGGTGCCGAGCACCCGGTTGACCACGCCGTCGTACTGGAACATGAATTCCCACAGCCGCGCCGTGACGGCGGTCGGGATCGCCCACGGGATGAGCACGGCGGCGCGCAGCAGCGCCCGGCCACGGAAGGTCTTGCCCATCACCACGGCCATCGCCAACCCGAGCACCACCTCGAGCGAGACCGTGACCACGGTCAGGAACAGCGTGACGCCGATGGCCAGCCAGAACTGCGAGCCCAGGTTGCCGGTCGGGCAGTCGACGGTGCCTGCCGCGGTCTCGCACTGTTGCAGCAGCCAGTGCGTGTAGTTGGAGAACCCGGCGCTGCCGCCCTCGATGAACATGCCGGTTTCGGGGTCGATGCCGCCCGAATCCTGCTGGAACGACATCCACAGCGCCCGGAACACCGGGTAGCCGATGACGACGGCGAGCGCGATCAGCACCGGCGCGACGAACATCCACGCCTTACCGGAACGCCGCAGCTCGTCGGCGATCACCGCGCCCCAGCCCCGCTTTCGCCGCGGTGGTTGCTCCGCCTCGCCCGCGCGCACCTTCCGCACGGCCGTATCCGTTCCCGAAGGATCCGACACCCGTTCTCTCCTCATCCGGCAGGTCGGGTCCGTCCGAACTTCCCGCTAACCGGCCGCCTCGATGCCCTTCTGCATGCCGATGATCGCATCGTCCACCGACTTCTCGCCCTTCAGGGCGGCGAAGGCATTGTCGCGGATGGCCTTCGACACCGCCGGGTAGAACGGCGTCACCGGGCGCGGCACGGCGTTGGAGATCGAATCCTTGAGGGCGGGCAGGTAGGGCATCTTGGCGATCAGGGCCGGGTCGTCGTACATCGATTCGCGCACCGAGGGCAGCGCGCCGGAGGCGACGATGTGCTGGGCGTCCTCGCTGATGAGGAAGCGAAGGAAGTCGAGTGCGGTGGCCTTGTTCTTGGAGAACGCGCTGATCGCGGCGTTGTAGCCGCCGAGGGTGGAGGCGCCGATGCCGGTTTCGCCCGGCAGCGGGGCGACGGCGAACTTGTCGCGCACCACCGACGATTCCGAGCCCGCGTCACCGAAGGTGGACGGCCACGAGCGCAGGAACATCAGCTTGCCCTGGGTGAAGGCGGCGCCGCTCTCGGTCTCGGTGAAGGTGACCGCCTCCTGCGGGATGTCGCCGCGGTCGTAGGCCTCGACCAGTTTGCCGAGGCCGGCGCGGGCCTGCGGGCTGTCAACGGTCGGGGTCTTGCCGTCCGCGCCGACGAAGGTGCCGCCGTAGGCGTTGATCACCTCGGCGGTGTTCACCGTCAGGCCCTCGTAGTTCTTGAGCTGGCCCGCGTAGCAGCCGATGTTGTTCTCCCGCGCGATATTGCACATGCCGAGCATCTCGTCCCAGGTCTTGGGCGGGTTCGGCACCAGGTCGGTGCGGTAGAACAGCAGGCCGCCGTTGGTGTTGCGCGGGGCGGCGTAGAGGGTGTTGTTGTAGGTGGCGCTGGCGACCGTCGGCGGCAGCAGGGCCGAGGTGTCGATGGCGAAGGAGTCCTTCAAGGGCTGGATCCAGCCCTTGGCGGCGAACTCGGCGGTCCACGGCACGTCCATGGCGAACACGTCGTAGTCCGAGGACTTGGAGCGCATGTGCTCGACCAGGTCGTCGTACTGCTGGGAGGCGTCGTTGGACTGCTCTTTGTAGGTGACCTGCTCGTCCGGGTGGGCCGCGTTCCACCGGTCGATGAGCTGTTTGACGACACCCGTCTCGGTGGTGTCCTTGCCCTCGACGTAGGTGATGGGCCCGCGGCCGGTGAGGTTCTCACTGGTCGGGTTGCCGCCGCTGTCGCTGGTGCAGGCGGTGGCGAAGGCCGTGGTCAGCACCGCCGCCGACGCCACCGTGAGCACGGCACGGGACACGAGAGCGGCACGTAGGGACACCTTCTTCAAAGCCATCGCGGAAACTCCAAGGTCGAGACGTGAGCGGCAGCACACCCGGCGGTGCACAACGCAACATACATGTTGATCACCCGACGCGCCCGAGCATGTCGGTCGGTATGCCTAGGCTGGTTCGCGATGACTGTCGCAGATCCCGCCCCCGACAAGATGCTGACCCGCATCGGCGGGCTGCTGCGCAAGGCCGAGTCGACCGATAACGAACACGAGGCCGAAGCCTTCCTCGCCGCCGCGCAACGGCTGGCCACCCGCTCCTCCATCGACCTGGCCGTGGCCCGCGCCCATGTGGCGGGCCGCGAGCGCAGGCCAACCCCGATCCAGCGGATCATCCCGATCGGCGAGCCCGGCCGGAAGGGGCTGCGCACCTACGTCCAGCTGTTCGTGGCGATCGCCTCGGCAAACGATGTGCGCTGCGATGTGGCCAGAACCTCGACTCAGGTGTACGCCTACGGCTTCGACTCCGATATCGACACCTGCGAGGCGCTTTACACCAGCCTGCTGGTGCAGATGGTGCGGGCCTCCGACCAGTACATCAAGTCCGGCGCCTACCGTTCGGCGACGGTGGAGAAGATCGTCGTCGAGGTGCGCGGCGGCCGCCGGGTGCGCCGCCGCGTGCAGGCACCGGTCGCCGCGGTGACGGCCCGGCTGAACTTCCAGATGGCGTTCGCGGCCCGCATCGGCAAACGGCTGGCCGAGGTGAAATCGGAAGTGGAGACCGAGGCCCGCGCCGAACCCGCCGCCGCGTCCACCGGGACCGCGCTCGCCCTGCGCAACAAAGAGATCGAGCTGGTCGATTTCTACACCCGCACCTCCGAGGCTCGCGGCACCTGGCGCGGCCCGCAGGCCTCCACAGGCTACGCCCCCGCCGCCCGCACCGCGGGCGACCGCGCCGGCCGCGCCGCGCGCCTCGGCACCTCACCCGAACTCCCCGCTCCGCGCGGCCGCCTTACCGCACGCCGCGCGGACTGACCATGCCCCGGCGCCGCCCCCGACCGTCCGCCCGCGGCGCTCGCCGACCGCGCGGGCGTCACATCACCGTGCGCGCATCCCGGCCGATGCCTCGCCCATGTGCCGCTCCGATCACCGCCGCAGCCCGCTCATGTCGTGCGACGCTGGTGAACTCCACGGCTGCACGTCCAACCTGTCGGTCGTGCCGCCGCGAGAGATACACCACCGTGTGGTCTTCTCGGCCGATGCCTCGCCCATGTGCCGCTCGGACCACCGCCGCAGCCCGTTCCTGTCGTCCTGCGCGGGTGAACTCCACGGCTGCACGCCCAACCTGTCGGTCGTGCCGCCGCGAGAGATACACCACCGTGTGGTCTTCTCGGCCGATGCCTCGCTCATGTAGCGCTCGCGTAGGCGGCGAGTGGATGACCCGCGGCGGTGCGGGGGTGGTGCGCGGGTGAGTGTGCGAGACAGTCAGCGGGCCAGGGTGTACGACGCCGAGCAGCTGGTGCGGGGCGCGTTCGACCGGGCCGATGAGTTCGGTCACCGCACTGTCGAGGTGTTCGGTTCGCAGATCACGTTGCCGGTGGAGCGGCGGTTCGCCTCGGTGGAGTCGGTGCAGGCCTACTGCGATCGGGTACTGGCTTTGAACTGGGTTGTGGGGCAGTGGGACCGGGCGCGCTCGCCAGTGCGGGTCCGCTCGCGCGCTGGCACGACGGCTGCGCACTACGAGGCCGACGGCGCGGTGCTCGCCGTGCCGCTGCACACCGGCGGAACCGCCTGGGCGCTGCGGGAATTGGTGGTGCTGCACGAGTTGACCCACCATCTCGACCCGCGCCCGGGAGAGCACGCACCGCACGGGCCGGAATTCTGTAGCCGATACATCGAATTGGTCGACGGAGTGATCGGCCCCGAGGCGGCGTTGTTGCTGCGCGGCACCATGATCGGGTGCGGTGTGCGCTTCGGCTGATGGTGGGCGCGATCAGGGCCGTCCGAGCAGGCCGTGGACGCGGTCGAAGCGTTCGTACCACCATCTGGTCCGATCCGAATCGGGATGCCGATAGCGTTCCAGCAGCTTCGGGTCGGGCGTCGGTGGTGTGCGGGGAACGGGTAGGTAACCGTCCACCGGGAGCAGCGGTTCGGCCACCACATCGCCCTCGAACAGTGCGACTGTGCCGAGTCCGCAGGCGAAGTCGAGGTGGGGGAGGGCGCCGGCGAGGGCTAGCTGAGCCGAGAGGCCGACGCTGGTTTCCAGCGCCGAGGACACCACGCAGGGCAGGCCGGCGGCGTCGGCGACCTCGAGGGCGCGGCGCACCCCGCCCAGGGGCGTGCACTTCAGCACGGCGATATCGGCGGCGCCCGCGACGGCCACCTTCATCGGGTCCTCGGCGCGGCGGATGGATTCGTCGGCGGCGATCCGCACGTCGACCCGACGGCGCACGGCCGCGAGCTCGTCGATGGTGCGGCAGGGCTGCTCGACGTACTCCAAACCGCCCGCAGCACGGTCTATTTCACTGATGTTCCGGACCGCGGTATCCACGTCCCACAGCCCGTTGGCATCTACCCGAACGGCACCATCCGGTCCGAGCGCGTCACGCACCGCCTCCACCCGCGCCAAATCCTCGGCCAGCGAGTCTGGATGGTCGGCCACCTTCACCTTGGCCGTGCGGCACCCCGATCCCGCGACGATGGCGTGCGCGCGTTCCGGCCCGACCGCGGGCACCGTGCAGTTCACCGGTATCCGATCCCGCACCGGTGCGGGCCATCCGGCCGTCACCTGTTCGACGGCGGTGGCCAGCCACTGCGCGGCTTCCCGGTCGTCGTATTCGGGGAACGCGCAGAACTCGCCCCAGCCGAGCGGCCCGCGCACCAGCATTCCTTCGCGCACGGTGATGCCGCGGAACCGAGTGCGCATGGGCATCGCGTACACGCCGACGGCTTCGACCTCGCTCATCGTCAGCAGGGTAGTCGGCCCGGTCCGGTCGTGGATTTCCCGCAGGTCGGGTGAGTAGTTCTGCGGAGTCGCCGCGGGGCGTGCCGGGGGACGCTGGACAGCATGGTTCAACAGCACCCTGTCCCGCCCCCGATCCGCACCTGGGACGTCGTGCTCGGTGCGGTCCTCTACTCGATCGGCGCCTGCCTAGGCGCGGTGGCCCTCTACTTCAGCCTGTTCTTCGGATTCGTGACCGACAACTGCAATCCGAGTACCTGCCGGGATGAGTTCGTCTGGTACGGCATGCTGGTGTCCTGGGTCGGCATCGGCGTCGCGCTGCTGGTCGTGCCGGTGGTCATGCTGATCCTCGCGCTGCGCCGGCGTCTGGTCTGGTATCTCGGCGTGCTGTCGATCGTGATCGTGGTCGCGGCGTTCTTCGGCGGGTACCAGGTCGCGATTCAGGCGGTGTGATCGGCGATCGCGGGGCGGAGGTCAGGCGGCTGCGGCCCGCGTCGAAACGACCGGCCCTGTCGCCTTCGACGAGGCACCAGGGGATTGCCCGCGGTCCTCACTGCTCCGGCATCCATGACGACGTCGGCACTGCTCCAGCTGTGTTTCGCACCGATCCGAGCGGCACGGGATTGCCGCCATGCCGGCCTGCCCGCACACTCGAATCGTGCGATGGCGAATCCTGGATCTCGCGCGCGCGATCCCCGCGACCCTGATCACGGCCGGAACCGGCTGGGCGACAATCCAATTGCTGGAGTGGTACGAGCTGACCGGCCGCGAGTCCGCACGCCCGCACGACCTGACGGCTGCCTATGTGATCGCCGCCATGGGCTTCGTGCTGACGGTCGGCATGGTGGCCGTGACGATTGTCGACGCGGTCCGCAGCCGACGCCCGATCGGCTGGGCGCCTTTGATCGGCGCCCCGCTGTTCGCCGGAACCTGGGTGTGCGGGTTCTTGGTCGCGATCGTCACCGCGCCGGGTTGAGGGTGCGCGCCCCTCAGTTCAGCCGACGCCCATCGTCGGCGGCGAAGAAGTAGGTGTGCTCCGGATCTGCCGTCAGATGCACCCGCTCACCCTTGGCCGGCGGATTACGCCAATCCGCCCGCGCCACAATCGTTTCCCCCGGACCGTCGGCGATGGTGCGCCCGTAGATGTAGGCGTCGGAGCCGAGTTCCTCGACCACATCCACTTCCATCTCGATCCCGGCGGCGCCCTTGGTCAGCCCGGAACCGCCACCGCCGATCTCCAGATGCTCAGGCCGCACGCCGACGGTCACCGAGCCATTGCTCGCGTCGGCCACCGAACGCGGCAGCGTCATCTGGTGTCCGCCGAGCGAGACGGCACCGTCGGAGACGGGCAGGGTGAACAGATTCATCGCAGGCGAGCCCATGAATCCGGCGACGAACACATTGGCCGGATCGCGGTACAGGTCGCGCGGCGAGGCGCACTGCTGCAACAGGCCGTCGCGCAGCACGGCGACCCGATCACCCATGGTCATGGCCTCGACCTGGTCGTGGGTGACGTACACCGTCGTCGTGCCGAGCCTGCGCTGCAATTGCGCGATCTGGGTGCGGGTCTGCACTCGGAGTTTGGCGTCGAGGTTCGACAGCGGCTCGTCCATCAGGAACACCTGCGGCTGCCGCACGATCGCCCGACCCATCGCCACGCGCTGGCGTTGACCGCCGGAGAGCGCCTTGGGTTTGCGGTCCAGATACGGCTCCAGATCGAGCAGCTTGGCCGCCTCCAGCACCCGCTGCTTGGTCTCCGCCTTGTTCACCTTGGCGAGTTTGAGCGCGAAGCCCATGTTCTCCGCGACCGTCATATGCGGGTAGAGCGCGTAGTTCTGGAACACCATCGCGATATCGCGTTCCTTCGGCTCGGCGTGGGTCACGTCCCGTTCGCCGATCAGGATCCGCCCGCCGTTGACCTCCTCCAGCCCGGCCAGCATCCGCAGCGAGGTGGACTTCCCGCAGCCGGACGGCCCGACCAGGACCAGGAATTCCCCATCGGCGATCTCCAGATTCAACTGGTCGACGGCCGGTTTACCAGCGCCCGGATACAACCGGGTGGCCTGGTCGAAGGTCACCGTAGCCACGGCAGATCACTTCCCTTCACCGGCAGGAACGTGCCGGACGATCCGAGTAGAGGGTTCCGGCGGATCTTACGTGCGGTGCGCGGGTCCCGCACCGGCGGTCGGTGTGGGTGCGCTGCCGCCGGGATCGACCTGGGCCGCCGCGAGATGAGACGAACCCGCCCGGACCCGCCGGGCGATCGTCGCCATCGACCGCATGCCCGGTCACAGTTTCGGCCGCGCCGCTGCTCCGTGGCGAGAGCAGGGCGTCGCTTCGACGGGATCGTGCCGCCGGACCGCCGCCATCAGTTGGGGCGTGCGCCAGGCCGCCCCGATCACGGGTGCGCCCGATCTCAGCGCGCGGCGGGCACATACCTGAGTGCTCGCGGAGCGAGCTGCGCCCCGGAGCGAACGGTTGCCGCATAGGTGCGCAGCGACGACCGGTCGCGCGCGCTCACCGTGACGCCGAGCAGTTCCGCGGCACGTTCGTGGAGCAGTCCGCGGATCGCGTAGCTCGGGGTCATTCGCGGCACCCACGCGTCGGGGCGCAGTGCCTGCGGGGCCAGCTGCGCGCCGTGCGGGGTGAGGCGCAGCCGGGTGGCGCAGGCGTCGGCGAAGTACTGCTGGAACTCGGTCCACGTGCCGGGCATATACCGCGCGGAAACGCCGTAAAGCCGGTACCAGTCGCAACATTCGGCATACAACTGTTCGTGCTCGGCGGCGGAGAGTGGGCGGTCGAGGGTGTTCACTGCCGTGAACAGGGTGTCGACGTAGGTCGCGTGCTGGAAATGAAACAGCTCCGGGTGCAGCGCGTGATACCGGCGCCCGAGCTGATCGCGCCCTTTGACGTGCTCGTGCCCGTACCGGATGATCGGCCGCCCGTCGCGCTCGTCGTAGACCAGTCGGATCATCTGTAAGACCGTGCGCCGCTTGTGCCACCACAGCCGATACGGGACATGCTCCACGAACGCGGCGGCGATCGCCGGATCCAGGATCTGCAAGGTCACCGCGCGCGGCAGCGTCAGCAGGAATCGCCGGTCGCCCAGATGACGCCGTAGCAGCGAACCCGACTCGATGCCCTGCCGGTGACCAGCCATGTGCACCACCATTTCCGACGCGCATCTCGCCGACAAGATCGTGAAAGAATGAGACGATTTTATCATCACTCTATCACCGCTTCGGCGTCGCCGGTGCTCTGGCCGGGATCCCGGACGGTCTTGGCGGCGAGTCGTAGATACGCGAGAACCTCGGCCACCGCGACCCAGCCGACGACCTCCTCCGGCGTGCCGTGAGCGAGGTTTCCGCGGGCGGTTCACCGAGCCGTGCGCCGCGCACAGCGGTAGCCTCGGTCGGGCAAGCCGCCCCGAGGGACGAGGAGTCAACGCGATGAGTCGACCGGTTCGTGTGGGAGTCCAGTTGCAGCCGCAGCACGCGTCGGAATACGGGCTGATCCGGGACGCGGTGCGGCGGGCCGAGGACGCCGGGGTGGACATCGTCTTCAACTGGGATCACTTCTTCCCGCTCACCGGCGACCCGGACGGCGCGCATTTCGAATGCTGGACGATGCTCGGTGCGTTCGCCGAGCAGACCGAGCGGGTCGAGATCGGCGCGCTGGTGACCGGCGGTGGTTACCGCAACCCGGATCTGCTCGCCGATATGGCGCGCACCGTCGACCACATCAGCGGGGGCAGGCTGATCCTCGGGATCGGCGGCGGCTGGTTCGAGCGGGACTACGCCGAATACGGTTATGAGTTCGGCACCCCCGGCACCCGGTTGGACCTGCTGAAATCGTCGTTGGCGCGGATCGACGCGCGGATGAAGAAGCTCAATCCGCAGCCGGTTCGCGATATCCCGATGCTCATCGGCGGCGGTGGCGAACGTAAGACGCTGCGCCTGGTCGCCCAGCATGCCGATATCTGGCACAGCTTCGGCGATCTCGAGGTCTTCACCCGCAAGAGCGGCATCCTCGGCGAACATTGCGCCGCCGCGGGCACCGACCCGGCGCGGATCGAGCGCTCGGTGAGCTGGCCGGGCCGCAGCCTCGCGCCATCGTTCCTCGAGGCGGGCGCGACGCTGTTCACCGTCGGCGTCAGCGGACCGGAGTACGACCTGAGCCGCGTCGTCGAGGCGATCAACTGGCGCGACGAGATCAACCCGGAGCCCGTCAGCGGGATCGCTTGATCGCTGCCTCGCGGTTAGCAGCGCGTTGTCCGGCGGTTGCGCCGGCGATTTCTCGCACGGTGGTCGAATCGCCCGGCGCGCGCCGATTCGGTGGTCATCGACCTCCCACGGGCCGCGCCGGAGCCGGTAGCCGCCGGTTAGCCTGAGCTGGACAGCTAGGGTGTTCTCCCATGGCTGGTCTGCTCGCTGTGCGGTCTCGTGTGTTGATCGCCGGGATATTGCTCGCCGTCGTCGGCCTGGCGACGGCCTGCGGTTCCGGTGACGGCTCGTCGGCCCGCGATCTGTGCGCCCCACCCGGGGTCGAGGCGGCGGCCGCCGCGCCGAAGAACCTGGCGTCACCGGCGAAGGCGGGCGAGGACCGCTACACCACGCCGACCACGGTGCCGCTGGAGTCCATCGACATCACCAAGCTCGGGCTGATCACCCCCGGCAAGCTGAGCGTCGGCACCCTCTCGGACGCGCCGCCGAGTATCTGCGTGAACTCCGCGGGCGCGTTCACCGGGTTCGACAATGAACTGCTGCGCGCGGTCGGCGCGAAACTGGGTTTGCAGGTGGAGTTCTCCGGCACCGAATTCGCGGGGCTGCTCGCGCAGGTGGCCGGCGGACGTTTCGATGTCGGCTCCTCGAATATCACCACCACCGAAGAGCGCAGGCGGATGGTGGACTTCACCAACGGCTACGACTTCGGCTATTTCTCGCTCGTCGTCGCCGACAGCAGCCCGATCGGCAGTTTCGACGATCTCGGCCCGAGCAGCCGGGTCGCGGTGGTGCAGGGCACCGTGCAGGACGAATACGTCGTCAACACATTGGGTTTGGATCCGGTGAAGTTCCCGGATTACAACACCGCCTATTCCAATCTGAAGTCCGGGCAGGTGGATGCCTGGGTGGCGCCGTCGGCGCAGGCCGAGGGCGCGATCTCGCCCGGTGACGGCACCAAGATCGCCGAAAACTCCTTCTCCCTGGAGAATTTCGCGGCTTGGGCGGTCGGCAAGAACAAGCAGCCGCTGGTCGATGCGCTCAACGCCGGTCTGGACGCGGTGATCGCCGACGGCACCTACGCCGAGCTCTACAGCAAGTGGGTGCCGCGCGAATTGCCGCCCGGTTGGAAACCGGGTTCGAAGGCCGCTCCGGTGCCGGAGCTTCCGGATTTCGCCGCCATTGCCGCCGAACGCGCACCGGCCGAGCAGACGCAGACCGAACCGAAGTCGACGCTGGAACAATTGCGCGACACCTTCTTCGATTGGTCGCTGTACCGGCAGGCCTTCCCGGATCTGTTCAAGACCGGTCTGCCGAATACGTTGATTCTCGCGGTCGTGTCGGGTGTGCTCGGTACCGCGATCGGCATGCTGCTGGCGGTGGCGGGAATCTCGCGCAGTCGCTGGCTGCGCTGGCCGGCCCGGATCTACACCGACATCTTCCGTGGCCTGCCCGCCGTGGTGATCATCCTGCTGATCGGCCTCGGGGTCGGTCCGGTGGTGCGCGATCTGACCGGCAACAACCCGTACTGGCTGGGTGCGGTGGCGTTGGCGCTGCTGGCCTCGGCCTATATCGGTGAGATCTTCCGCTCCGGCATCCAGTCGGTGGAGCCGGGCCAGCTCGAGGCGGCCCGCGCCATCGGTTTCGGATACCGGCAGGCGATGACGCTGGTGGTGATCCCGCAGGGTGTGCGCCGCGTGCTGCCCGCGCTGATGAATCAGTTCATCGCGCTGATCAAGGATTCCTCGCTGATCTACTTCCTCGGCCTGCTGGCCGCCCAGCGTGAGCTGTTCGCCGTCGGCCGCGATCTCAACGCGCAGACCGGCAACCTGTCCCCGCTGGTCGCGGCCGGTCTGGTGTATCTGCTGCTGACCATCCCGCTCACCCACCTGGTCAATTACATCGACCGGCGCATGCGCACCGGCCGACCCGATCAACCCATCGACCCGGTCGATCAGGCCGCGATCACGGAAGGGCGTGGGTAGATGAGCTCCGCACTCACCGGCACCGGGCTGCGGCTGAAGCTCGGCAACAACGAGATCTTGCGCGGGGTCGACATCCACGTCGACGCCGGTAAGACCACCACCGTCATCGGGCCGTCCGGTTCGGGTAAATCCACGCTGCTTCGCGTGCTCAACCGCTTGCACGAACCCGACGCCGGCGACATCCTGCTCGACGGCAAGTCGGTGCTCACCGAGGACCCGGACAAGCTGCGCCAGCGCATCGGCATGGTGTTCCAGCATTTCAACCTGTTCCCGCACAAGACCGTCGCCGACAATGTGGCGCTCGGCCCGCGCAAGCTGCGCGGACTGTCCAAGGAGCAGGCGCGGGCGCTGGCGCTCGAGCAGCTGGAGGTGGTCGGCCTGGCCGGTAAGGCCGACTCCCGCCCGGCCAACCTGTCCGGCGGCCAGCAGCAGCGGGTGGCGATCGCGCGGGCGCTGGCCATGAAACCGGACATCATGTTCTTCGACGAGGCCACCTCCGCCCTCGACCCGGAACTGGTCAAGGGCGTGCTCGCGCTGATGTCGGATCTGGCCGCGGGCGGTATGTCGATGATCGTGGTGACCCACGAAATGGGCTTCGCGCGCAGCGTTTCCGACAGTGTGGTGTTCATGGACGCCGGGCAGGTCGTGGAGGCGGGCAGTCCGGACGCGCTGTTCGACAACGCGGAGACGCCGAGGTTGCGTCGCTTCCTCGACCAGGTGCTGTAGAGATCCGGATTCGACGTCGGCGTTGCTTCGCCAGGCTCCGGCGGTGGTTCGGCAAGACCACCGGCGGAGCGCCGCCGTCGCAAATACCTGTGCCAGGCAGACAGCTGACTTCCTGCCCATCGCGCTTGCGCGGGCGATTGCGCCGCTACCACGCATTCATGCGCACTTGGTAATGTGTGAAGTGCTCTTCGGTTCCACCTGACCCCCGTGGGAAGAAGGATTCTGATGACGACAGCACACGCTCAGCACACCGAACACGAGCACAAGCACGGCCCCGATTGCGGCCACGTCTCCGTCCCGCACGGCGACCACGTCGACTACGTCCACGACGGGCATCTGCACCGCGAACACGAGGGCCACTACGACGAATGTGAGCCCGCCGCTCACTCCGAACACACCCAGCACGACCACGTCCACGGCGAAGGCTGCGGTCACGTCGCGGTGCCGCACGGCGACCACGTCGACTACATCCACGACGGTCACCGGCACGCCCCGCACGACGGGCATTACGACGAGCACTGAGCCTCGACGACTCTCGACCCGCCGTTTGTACGGCTTCGAAACGGACTCGACGCCGCACCTCCGACGCCTCGGCCATCCGCTCGAGCGATGTATCGTCGGCACGGTTCCGCCCTCGACCCGGGCGACCACCGGCCGGCGAATGGCCGGATGTCATGAGGAGGTGTGGTGGATCTCGCGCGGATCAATCAAGAGACGATCGCGAAGTTCCGGGCAGGTGAAGACCCCGACGGCATGCGCCGGGATCGACTGCTCCTGCTGACCACGACCGGCCGCCGCAGCGGGCGACCGCATACCTCGCCGATGATGTTCCACCGCGACGGCGACCGGTTGCTGGTGATCGCGTCCAATATGGGCGCATCCCGTCATCCGGACTGGTATTCGAACCTGGTCCAGCGGCCGAACGTCGTCGTGGAGGTGGGCGAGGAAACCTACGACGCGCACGCGACGCCGCTGGAGGGCGAGGAGCGCGAGCGGATCTGGGCGATGTTGAAGCAGACCTACCCGTGGTTCGCCGACCACGAGAAGAAGACCCAGCGGATCATCCCGGTCGTGGCACTCACTCGGGCCGATCCGGCGGTCCCGGGCGAGTGAAACCGGCCGCACGGCTGCGGGACCGCGGATGGGGTGGCGTCGGCAGCGTATTCCTGGGCAGGTGGTACGCCGCCCCCGGATGAACAACTGTCTTGCCACCCCATGGTCGCGTACGCCGCAGCGGTCTGTCCGACGGTCATCACGGTAGTGACGCCGGGCCGGCCCCATCATCGCTGGGAAGGATGATCGGGCGCCGTCAGACGTCAGGCGGCCTGCGGAACGGGGGTGTTCTGCCGGGCCGCGACCCACCACCGCCCGTCCTGCTTGACCAGCACATAGAGGGCGATCATCGCGGGATCGATGTCGATCGGTTCACCCTCCGCGGTCACCGCCCGCGCCGCTTTGTGCGCGATAGCGACATCCGGCCGCAGGAACCCGATATCGGTCACCTCGTACCGCACGTACTCGTCCTTCAGAAACCCGGCCAGCCCCGCCCGACTCGCCTCCAGCACCGCCTCCCGCCCGCGCTGCAACACGCCAACAGCGTTGCCGACCACCGCATTCGCCGCCAGATCCCGCACCATCAACTCGGCGTCATTGGTGTTGTAGGCAGTCTCCACCGTGGAGATGATCGCCTCGATGGCTTCCCGATCAGCCGCATGATCGACGGTCTCATCACCGATAACCGGCACATCCCTATCCCGAATGCTCATGCCCCCAGCATGAAACCTCAACCGTAATCGAGGTCAATAGCTAACCGCACCTCGCGAGAGCTACATGACCGAGGGGTCTTCTCGACGTTTGCCTCAGCCATGTAGCTCTCGGTGGAGCGGGGTGGGCTGAGTCGAGCCGCTGTGCGGGCGAGCGGCGAACTCTTTCCTGCTGGGCGAGGTGCGGCGCAGTGCAAGCCAGCGTAGCTAGCTCGGCTAGCTAGCCAGCCGAAACGAGCCCAATCTCCCGGCAGAGGTCGTTGACGTCGTTCTTCATCCCGGACGGTGGATTGTGCATCAGGGCGTGCAGCATGTCGCGGGCGTGGCCGTTGTATTTGATGGTCTCGGGCGCGGTGCGGGCCGACTTGTCCAGCAGCGCGAGCGCGGCTACCGGCTCGTCGCGTTGGTAGTGGGCGCGGGCCACCTCGATGAAATGGCGGCTGCGTCGCGGGACCGAGGCTATGCGGTCGGCGTCGAACCCGCGGGCCGCTCGGAGTGCTTCGCCGGAGCGACGCAGCTCGACGCCGAGCGTCGTCGCATGGGCGGCCATTACCGGAACCGAGAACGACGTTTGGATGTGCCGGTAGTCCGGGCCCAGTCGACGGGCGGTGGCCTCGGCTTTCTCCCAGTACGACCAGGCCTCGCCGTGGCGGCCGCGGCGGGCGTGGACATAGGCGATCTCGGCGTGCAGGGCACCAGCGATGCCGCGCCAGTCATCGGGCGTCTGGTCGCGGTCGAGGTAGGGCTCGAGGCCCTCGACAGCCGTGCGGGCGAGCGCATCGGCCTCCTCCCACCGGCCCGAGTCCCGTAACGCCTGTGTCATCGCCCATGCGCCGCAGGCGATCACGTAAGGGTCGTCAGCCTCGTAGCCTTCCGAGAGTGCGCGATCGGCCACCAACCACACGAGCTCCGGCGCGGGCTGGTAGGCCACGTAGAAGTCGGCCAGCTGGTAGACCCCCGCGAGGACCCGGCGCGCCGCCCGGCGACTCTCACCACCGGCCCGCACCGCGCCCTGCGCGTCTCTGATCAACCCGGGGAGCAGTCTCCCGAGCTGCGTCCGGTGGTCCGGGCTGGCGTGCCGAATGGTCCAGGCTTGGCGCAGACGTTGCTCGAGATGAGTGATGTTCGCCGGTCGCGCCGGCGCCGCCAACCGGTACTCGGTGAGGGCGGCCTGCACGTCGGTGAGCGCCCCATGTCGTTCCCCGGCGAACACCGCCACTGGGACCGCGTACCCGTTTCCGGTGAGTTCGGCCAGATCCGACAGCTCGAGCGCGTGCGCGATCCGCAGCAGCATGGGCAGTCGCGGTGGCTGCAATCTTCCGTTCTCGACTGCCTTCAGCCATTCGGTCGACCGGCCGAGCAAGCCCGCGAGCACAGTTCGCGACATGCCGGCTCGTTCTCGCAGGCGCTTGATGCGCGCCCCGATCGGCGCATCCTCGATAGGGCTGATCACCACGGCATCCCTTCCGCTGCTGAAACCCTCTCTCCCAGCGTAGCCCCGGGTACACGCGGTCGAGGTACGAAACGTACCCCTCACCGCCCCTGCGCATTCCTACTGTCTGCATCACCGCGCGGCGCCGGGTGCGTGCCCACACCCCGGCGCTGCGCGGACCCAAAAAATCAACAACCGCAGGGGGTTTCATGTCCGACTACATCACCGCGTTCGCTGTGTCGAGCACGGTTGCCGTCTTATTGCTCGCCCTGATCTACGTCCTCCCTTACGCCTTCGATGACGACGAACCTCCGATCACCGCGCGGGCGCCGCGGATGTCGGCGCGGATGGCGCATGCCACGATGCAGTCGCACCGTCGGTGCAGCATCGATAGTTGCCCGCATAAGCGGGATGCGTACCGAACTCTGGTCGCGGTGGGGGCGATCGTTCCGGATCAGCGGGCCGAACGGTTCGTGCGGTGAGCGAGTCGCGTGGGTGGGTGCAGTGGGATGACGGCACCTGGTCGACGCTCGACGAATACGGCATGCCGGGTGAGCGGCGCACGCTCGAAGAGATTCTCCAGGCGTGGGAACGTGGCGAACCGGTGTGACGAGCGTCGACATGTGACGATTCGTCCTGTTCAGGGCAATAACTGAGGATTGCCTAATTCGATGGACGTTCATCTTGCCGTAGCCTTCGAATCGCCCTGGTGGTTTAGCGTGCGCCCGTCGGCTTGATCCAGGAGGCACCGTGAGCTTCACCCCACTCGCCCTGTTCGTGCAGCACGACGGCACATCGTCGCGCTCCGCGGTTACCTGCGCCTACAAGTGCGGTAACGCGTGCTTCCACGAGGTCTCCAACAAGTCCTCGGGCGAATATTTCGGCGACATCGTCTCGGCGATGTCGCGGCGCGGGGTGCTCAAGGGTGGCGCGGCCGCGGTGCTCGCGGTGGGCGCCGGAAGTTTGCTCGCGGCTTGCGGTGACGACGGCGCCGAGGCGGCATCGAATTCCGAGGCCGGGTCGGGCACCGCGTTCACACCGGTGGCACCCAATAAAGAAGATGCCGTTGTCGTGCCGGAGGGCTACGAACAGGGTGTGGTGATCCGCTGGGGCGATCCGATCTTCCCCGACGCGCCGCAATTCGATTTCGACAATCAGACCGCCGCCGCGCAGGCCAAACAGTTCGGCTACAACAACGATTTCGCCGCGCTGCTGCCGATCGAAGGCCAGGCCAACCGTTACCTGCTGGTGGTCAATCACGAATACACCACCGAACCGTTCATGTTCAAAGGCTTCAACGGCGACACCATGACGCCCGAACAGTTCGGCATCGCCATTGCCGCGCACGGGCTTTCGGTGGTCGAGGTGGCAGGTGAAACCGGTTCGGGCAAGCTCACCCCGGCGTTCGGGAAATACAACCGCCGCATTACCGCCGACACCGAATTCCTGCTCACCGGCCCGGCCGCGGGCAGCGATTTCGTGAAGACCTCCGCCGACCCCACCGGCACCAAGGTCGCCGGCACCTTCGCCAACTGTGCCGGCGGGGTAACTCCTTGGGGCACCGTGCTTTCCGGTGAAGAGAACTTCAACGGCTATTTCGTGGGCAAACCCGCCGATCCCGTTGCTGCCGAACGTGCCGAGCGCTATGGCGTCGGCGAAGTCGATTCCCCGCATTTCTGGGAGAAGTTCGACAAGCGTTTCGATGTGGCGCAGGAACCCAACGAGTCCAACCGCTTCGGCTACGTCGTCGAAATCGACCCGTGGGATCCTGCGTCCACCCCGGTCAAGCATTCCGCGCTGGGCCGCAACAAGCACGAGTCGGCCAATATTCACGTCACCGATGACGGCACCGTGGTCGCCTACAGCGGCGACGACGAGCGGTTCGAGTACATGTACAAATTCGTCTCGTCCCGCAAGATCCAGCCCGGCACCGGCGCGGCGAGCCGCCGCCACAACATGACCATCCTCGACGCGGGCACCTTGTACGTCGCCAAGCTCACCGGCGATCACCCCGACCGCATCGACGGCTCCGGCAATGTGCCCTCCGACCAGGGCTTCACGGGCAAGGGTCAGTGGATTCCGCTCCTGGAGACCGCCGAGGACGGCAGCGCGAAATCGCTGGTCGAAGGCATGACGGCGCCGGAAGTCGCGGTGTTCACCCGGCTGGCCGGCGACAAGGTGGGCGCCACCAAGATGGACCGCCCGGAGGACTTCGAGGCCAACCCGAAGACCGGCAAGGTCTACGTCGCGCTGACCAACAACAGCAAGCGCGGCGAAGACGGTAAGGCCGGCGTCGACGAGGCCAACCCGCGGATCAAGAACAAGAACGGCCAGATCCTCGAGATCGTCGACGATCACAAGGGCACCGAGTTCACCTGGTCGCTGCTGCTGGTGTGCGGCGACCCGGCCGCCGCCGACACCTACTACGGCGGGTTCGACAAGACCAAGGTCAGCCCGATCTCCTGCCCGGACAATGTGGCTTTCGACCCGTACGGCAACCTGTGGATCTCCACCGACGGCAACGCGCTGAAATCCAACGACGGCCTGTTCGCGGTGACGCTGGAGGGTGAGCGTCGCGGCGAGACCAAGCAGTTCCTCACCGTGCCCGCCGGCGGCGAGACCTGCGGGCCGGTCATCACCGAGCAGCGGGTGCTGGTGTGCGTGCAGCATCCGGGCGAAGAGGACGGGGCGTCGGCCGACGCGCCCGTCTCGCACTGGCCCGATGGGGGTGACACCCAGCCGCGTCCGTCGGTGGTCGCGGTGTGGAAGGCCGACGGCGGCCGCATCGGGATCTAGCTCAGCTGCTGCCGAACAGCCCGGCCATGTTCGCGAACTGCGCGAAATTGCCCTGCGCCCCGCTGTAGACGTTCACATCGGTACCACCGGCGATGCCCGGCACCGACCCGCTGTCGGTGGTCTGCCAGAACGTCCACGCGGGCCAATCACCCGGCACCTCCGGCTGTGGATTGCCGCGATAGTCGGCGATCCACAGCGGGTACCGGTGGAACTGATTGCTGTCGGCCATCGCCGTGCGCCAGAAGTTCGGGTACGTGTAGATGATCGGCACCCGCCCGGTGAGCGCCTGGACGGTGTTGAGGTAGCGGTGCGTCCAGTCGATCAGCGCGGCCGGCGCCAGCCCACCCGAATCCTCCAGGTCCAGCACCGGCGGCAGATCCAGCGGCCCGTTCTGCCCGAGCACCACCGCCGCGTACATCGCGGCCTGCGGTTCCGGCGGCAGCTGCGGCCGCGCGTAATGGTAGGTGCCCCGCGCCACCCCCGCCGCCCGCATCAACACGCTGTCCGGCACGAAATACGGGTTGATATAGCTGAGCCCCTCGGTCGCCTTCACCATCGCGAAGTCGTGCCCGGCCCGCTTCACCGCGAACCAGTCGATCATCCGCCCATCGATGTGCTGCCACGACGACACATCCGGCCCGGTCTGCTCGGCCTGCACCGCGGGCATGGTCGCAGTGAGAACTCCGCCCGCGATGAAGGCGGACAACGCAAGCTTGCAGGTCGCTCTCCAGCGGGTACTTTCCATGCCGACTGACGATAGCCACTCGGTGAAGATGTGACCAGTGTTACATCTGATGTCTTGCTAGCTGTCCACTGGTGAGTGGTCTCTTGGCCAACCGTCGAGTGACTCACCGGATTCGGAATCGATGCCCGACCGACCGTAAACTTCCCGCTCATGCTGACAGCGTGGGGGGACGAAAGTGGTTCTCAGCCAAGTCGTGACCCCGACACCTACCTCGTCGCGGCAGTGCTGATCGACAGCGGCGATGTGCCACCCGTCCGCTCCGCGATGGACGCGCTGCGATTGCCCGACGAGAAGAAGGTCCACTGGCACTCCAGCACGGACAGCCGACGAGAGGACTTGGTCGCCGCATTGGTCGACATCCCCGCCATGAGTGTCGTGGTTGTTCACCACCAGGCCCGAGCCGGCGATCGTCGTCATCGTCGGAAATGCCTCGAATACCTCTTTCCTGAGCTGGCGCGGATGCCATGTGACCAGCTCACCCTCGAGTCGCGTGGCCCCCAGGACAATAGTGACCTCGACCTGGTGCAGAAGTTTCGATCCCGAAAAATCATCGGAAGCGGGTTTCGGGTGAATCATCTTGCTGGACCCGCGGAGCCCATGCTGTGGATCGCCGATGTGGTCTGCGGGGCGGTCGTCCAATACCGGGTCGGCAACCCGCGATATCTCGACAAGTTGGGCGGCTTGGTGGACATTCACCACTTGTGAACCGAGCTCGGAAATAGCGCGAGCCGTGGGCCTCGTCGTCCGGCGAGATCTCCCACGGCTCACTTCCAGCCCCACCGCAATGGGGCGGCATTGGTTGCATGCTAGCAGAGCTGGGTCCGGCTGGCTATGCGAGCTCAGGGCTCCAAGGCCGTTCGTCGACGAGTCCTAGATCCTGTGCCGAGATCTGGCCGTGCATCATCTCCACAGCGCGAGCAGCGGTGATCAGATCTCCGCGCCACGCTCTGAGTACGGCATCTGCGTAGCTGGGTGGCACGCGGATGCGTTCGAAGTCGGGTAGCGGGGTCCATCCGACGGCCTGCATCATCTCCGCGTGGGTCGGGGTCGGGCCGGATCGCAATGTCGCAGCACCCTGGCGATCGATCAGCCCTGCCACCTCTGCCTGTCTAATCGTCAGGGTCCATGAAGTGCGGTAGCGAGCCGCGAGCCCGACGAGGGCCGTTCGCAGCTCGGCGGCTTCGGGATCGTGCTGCCGAACTGCCTGCGTGGGCAGTAGAAGTTCGGCGGCGAAGGCGTCGATCACCGCTTCACGCTCGGACCTGGCTGCCGCAACGCCGCCGCCGAGGTCGCTCGAGTATTCGTCACCGAGCACCATGTGGCCGAGTTCGTGGGCTGCCGTAGCGCGTCGGCGACCGGGATCGCCGTCCTTGCTGACGACTGCGACCGCGAGATCGTCTTCGATCAGTGAGGCCCCCTCGCCTGGAACGTCGACAACGAGCACCAACTGTCCGGCCTTCTCGCAGACCGCCATCATGGTGGCGATGGGTTCGACATCCAGACCCAGTTCCCGTCGAAGCCATTGTGCGGCCGCGCGAGCGTCGTCAGCCGTTTCCACGGGGCCCGCGTAGTGCCGCGTTGCCGGGCGCTCCATGCCGAACCCGATGGCGTCGTGCACATCGCGCAACCAGCTGCTCAGCGCCGATTCGATGCGATAAGAAATCCGTGCGGTCTGCGTGTCCGTGTCGTCGACCAGCGGTGTTCGTCGGGAGATCACTTCGGGCTGAGGGAACAGGAAATGTCCGATAGGCATCCCGAGGGCCGCCGCGAGTTTGCTCAGTTCGACCGCATTGATCTGGCGACTGCCTGCCTCGATTTTGGCGATCTTGCTGCGCTCGAGCCCTACGCGATCTGCGAGTTGGCCCTGCGAGAGTTCGGCGGCAAGCCGGCTCTCACGCACACGCTCGCCGATCTCTGCCCACACGCGGTCATCCGACATGGTGCGATTTTCGCACATATTGTGTGTTCGGTCACTGGTCTGTGGAAAACGACAACGCGGTGCCGGCGAAGAAAAGTCAGGCCTTGTGCGTCGTCAGCGACGCAAGCCGCGATCGGACACGTGGGTCAGACCTTTGTGAACCCGGGCGCTCAGACCGCGGGCTGGCAGGTGTCGCGCAGGGAGCAGGCTCCGCAGGAGTTGCCGCAACCGCCGGTCTCGGCGGGTGGGGCGAGGGCGGCGGCGGCTCGGGCTCCGGCGGTGGCGCCTGCGCCGAGGGTGAACAGCGCGATCACGCCGACGCCGAGGGCCACCAGGACGACGGCGAAGCCGCCGGCGGCGATGGTGACGAGTCCGCCGCAGAACAGCAGGGCGCCCGCGGCGAGGGAGGTGGGGGCGGCGACGCGGTTGGCGACGCGGAAGACCTCGTCGGTGCTCAGCGCCTCATCGGTGTGCACGCCGACGAACCGGTTGCGTGGCAGTTTGCCCGCCAGTCCCAGCACGCCGATCGCCAGCGCTACCGCGGCCAGCAGGAACAGGATGATGGGGACGACAACCACCCGAGCAGGCTACCGCAGGGCCTCCCACCAGCGGTCCGCCGCTCCCCGGTGATGCGGGCAATCGTGGTCGGCATCACGCGGGCAAGGAACTCGGCGCGCCACCTCGTGGCCGTCGGTGCGCCGCCATCGTGCCCGCGACCATCGCGCCGCTGCCACCATCGTGCGGTTGCTGCCGCCATCACGGCGATCATCGACCCATAGGCGCGCCCACTCGACAGCCGAGCCGGCGAATGCCGCGACAGCCCCTTTTGGGGTTGTCAAGTCCCAGGTCTTACCCTGTTCGACGACGATATTTCTCCCGATCGGCGAGCAAAGAAGGCAGAACCGTGCAGGACACCCGTGCAACCGACCCTGCGGCCGGGCAGACCGCCGCGTCCGACGACGCACCTGCGCACCGCTACACCGCCGAGCTCGCCGGACGGATCGAGCGCCGCTGGCAGCAGACCTGGGCCGAGCGCGGCACCTTCCACGCCCCGAACCCGGTGGGCCCGCTGGCCGGACCCACCCCGCCGGACAAGCTGTTCGTGCAGGACATGTTCCCGTACCCGTCGGGCGCGGGCCTGCACGTCGGTCACCCGCTGGGCTATATCGCCACCGATGTGTTCGCCCGCTACCACCGCATGCACGGCCGCAACGTCCTGCACGCGCTGGGTTACGACGCCTTCGGCCTGCCCGCCGAGCAGTACGCGGTGCAGACCGGCGCGCATCCGCGCGACACCACCGAGTCGAATATCGCGACCATGCAGCGTCAGCTGGACCGGCTGGGTCTGGGCCATGATCGCCGTCGCTCGTTCGCCACGACCGATCCCGAGTACTACAAGTGGACGCAGTGGATCTTCCTGCGCATCTACAACGCCTGGTACGACCAGGAATTGGATCGCGCCCGCCCGATCTCGGAACTGGAAGAGCAGTTCGCCACCGGCGCGCGTGCGGTGCCGGGTGACAAGGATTGGGCGAGCCTGTCCGCGGCCGAGCGTCGTGCCCTGATCGACTCCTATCGTCTTGTGTACCAAACGGATTCGGTGGTCAACTGGTGCCCCGGTCTGGGTACGGTGCTGTCCAACGAGGAGGTCACCGCCGAGGGCCGCAGTGAGCGCGGCAACTTCCCGGTGTTCCGTAAGCGCCTGTGGCAGTGGATGATGCGGATCACCTCCTACGCCGACCGGCTGGTCGACGATCTGGATCGCCTGGATTGGCCGGAGAACGTCAAGGCCATGCAGCGCAACTGGATCGGTCGTTCGCGTGGCGCGCAGGTGCGTTTCGCCGCCGACGGTCATGAGCTGGAGGTCTTCACCACCCGCCCGGACACCCTGTTCGGCGCCACCTACGTGGTGCTCGCCCCCGAGCACGAGCTGGCCGATCAGCTGACCGCCGCCGCGTGGCCGGAGGGCGTGGACCCGCGCTGGACCAACGGCGGTGCCGCCACCCCCGCCGATGCCCTGGCCGATTACCGCAAGGCGATCGCCGCGAAGTCGGATCTGGAGCGGCAGGAGAACAAGGAGAAGACCGGCGTCTTCCTCGGCAGTTACGCCACCAACCCGGTCAATGGCGCGCAGGTGCCGATCTTCGTCGCCGATTACGTGCTCAGCGGGTACGGCACCGGCGCGATCATGGCCGTCCCCGGGCACGATCAGCGCGACTGGGAGTTCGCGACCGCGTTCGGCCTGCCGATTGTCGAGGTGATCTCCGGCGGCGACGTCACCGAGGCCGCCTACTCCGGCGACGGCACCCTGGTGAACTCCGACTACCTGGACGGGTTGAGCGTCGAGGAGGCCAAGGCCACCGTCATCGGCAGGCTGGAAGCCGACGGCCACGGCACCGGCACCGTCCAGTACAAGCTGCGCGACTGGCTGTTCGCCCGGCAGCGGTACTGGGGCGAACCGTTCCCCATCGTCTACGACGAGGACGGTGCTCCGCACGCACTGCCGGAATCCATGCTGCCCGTGCAACTTCCGGAGCTGGACGATTTCGCGCCGGTCACCTTCGACCCCGACGACGCCGATTCCGAGCCGTCGCCACCGCTGGCCAAGGCCACCGACTGGGTGAACGTCGAACTGGATCTTGGCGACGGCCCGAAGATGTACCGCCGCGACACCAATGTCATGCCGAACTGGGCGGGCAGCTCCTGGTATCAGCTGCGCTACGCCGATCCGACGAACTCGGAGACGTTCTGCGCCAAGGAGAACGAGCAGTACTGGCTGGGTCCGCGCCCGGAGGGTCACGGTCCCGAGGATCCGGGCGGCGTCGACCTGTACGTCGGCGGTGTGGAGCACGCCGTGCTGCATCTGCTGTACGCGCGGTTCTGGCAGAAGGTGCTGTTCGATCTGGGTGACGTCTCCGGTTGCGAGCCGTACCGGCGCCTGTTCAACCAGGGCTACATCCAGGCCTACGCCTACACCGATTCCCGTGGCGCGTATGTACCCGCGGCCGAGGTGGTGGAGCGCGACGGCAAGTTCTTCTGGACCGACGCCACCGGCACCGAGATCGAGGTGAACCAGGAGTACGGCAAGATCGGCAAGTCGCTGAAGAACGCCATCTCCCCGGATGAGATCTGCGATCAGTACGGCGCCGACACCTTCCGCTTCTACGAGATGTCGATGGGTCCGCTGGACACCTCGCGTCCGTGGGCGACCAAGGACGTCGTGGGCGCGCACCGGTTCTTGCAGCGGGTGTGGCGTCTGGTGGTGGACGAGGAGTCCGGCGCGTTGCGCGTCACGGATGAGCAGCCCTCCGACGAGACGCTGCGGCTGCTGCACAAGACCATCGCCGGCGTCGATGAGGATCTGGCCGCGCTGCGCGACAACACCGCGGGCGCCAAGCTGATCGAGCTGACCAACCATCTCACCAAGGCCTACCCGGGTGGCGCTCCGCGTTCGGTGGTCGAGCCGCTGGTGCTGATGCTGGCCCCGCTGGCTCCGCACATCACCGAGGAACTGTGGGAGCGCCTCGGCCACACCACCGCGCTGGCGCACGGCCCGTTCCCGGTGGCCGATCCGGCACTGCTGGTGGACGAGTCGGTGGAGTACCCGATCCAGGTGAAGGGCAAGGTGCGCAGCCGGATCCAGGTGCCCGCCGATGCCGATCAGGCCTCGATCGAGGCGGCGGCGCTGGCCGATGAGAAGATCGCGGCGCTGCTGGAGGGCAACGCGCCGCGCAAGATCATCGTGGTGCCGGGCCGAATGGTGAACATCGTTCCCTGAGTAGGGCGTACGGCCTGAGCCCGCGGTTCAGGCCCGCACCTGCAACACATCGTTCAGCGTGACCATCGACAGGTTGCGTTCCCGGATGATGTCGACGAGTTGCCCGTAGCAGCGGGTGACCGGTGGGAAGTTCGCGTGCCCGATGACGATGGTCTGCGGGTTGAAATACTTACGCGCGCATTCCATCAGGTACGCCTCGGTGATCAGCCCGGAATCCGACAGCGAGCCGTACCACATGACCGGGACGGTGTAGCCGAGGTCGGCGGCGACGGCGTCGACCGCCGCGTTGTGCCTGCCGAAGGGCGGTCGGTAGTAGGGCGTGCCGTCGACCCCGAAGTTGTTCCACAGGAACGTCTTACAGCGTTCGAGTTGGGACGCGGCCGCATTCGAAGAGATCGCGGTGAGGTCGGCGTGATCCCAGGTGTGGTTGCCGAGTTGGATCTGCCCGGAATCGACCAGCGGCCGCAGTTCGTCACGATGAACCGCCCAGGATTCGTAGTAGGCGGTGACGAAGAACGTGAACCGCGCGCCGGTGTCCTTGGCGAATCGAATGTAGGCGGCCACTACTTCGGGACTCGCGCCGTCGTCCACGGTGAGCGCCATACTGCTCCCCGGCCCAGGCAGCGCGGTAATGGTCTGGGCCGCGATCGTCGCCTTCGGCCCACCCGGCGGTGGCGGCAGCAGCGGCGGCGGCACCGGCGCCGGAACCGGCACCTCCGGCATCCCCACCGCGGCCGGCTCACCCTGCGCCGCACTACATCCGGCCAAGGCCATCGCCGTCCCCGCGGCCAACATCGACAACATCTGGCGTCTGTCCATCACGCAACCCCGCTCGCCGAACGAACCGTGCTACCCGAAAACACTCACTGACGTGCCAATTCAGGGCGGACTCTACCGGTGCGGCGCCCGCGCGAGCGGGACCGCCACGCAGGCGCCGGGTTGGTACGCCGATCAAGCGAATCCCGGCCTGCTGCGTTGGTTCGACGGGAGGCAGTGGACCGCGCAGACGCGCCCGCGTCAGTGACTCACCGTGCGATCGGGCGCAGGATGATCTCCGTCGGGTGGGCATCGCGCGGCGTCTCGATGGCATTGCGCACCGCCAGCGCGACGGTATCGGCGGTGAGGAATTCCTCTGGACGGTATTCACGCCCCTCACCTGCGACGATCTCGCGCTGCATATCGGTGTCGATGCGGCCGGGGTGGATCGAGGTGACGCGCAGGTCGGGTTCCTCGAGGCGCAGTGCGTCACCGAAGGCGCGCAAGGCGAACTTGCTGGCCGCGTAGGAGCCCCAGCCGGCGTTGGCGCGCAGGCCGGCACCGGAGTTGATCAGCACCACATGCCCGTTCGCGGCGCGCAGGGCGGGCAGGAGCAGGCGGGTCAGCTCCGCGACCGCGATGACGTTGGCCTCCAGCGTCGTCCGCCACTGCCGCACCGAGGATTCGGCGATGGTGCCCAGATCGGCGATACCCGCGTTGTGCACCAGCACATCGAGGCGTGCGATCGACGCCACCGCCTCGGCCACGGCCGCGTAGTCGGTGAGGTCGACCGGCACGCCCGTCGCGCCCGCAAGTTCGCCGAGGATCGGTTCGAGCGATTGCGCCGAGCGAGCCCCGAGCAGCAGGTCGTGCGTCGGTGCGAGGGCGCGGGCGATCGCGGCGCCCAGACCCCGGGCAGCACCGGTGATCAGGGCCGTGGGGCGGTCCGAGTCGGAAGCGGAGGCGGTGGTCATGAGGGCAACGCTAACCGGCGGTCGGGCCGCGGACCCATTCGGCGACAGGCCCGACAGCTCATTCGGATATGCATGCCGCGCTCGGCGCGGTAGTTTCGCCCTATGACGGATCCGTCGCGCAACTACGGGCGGGAAGACCCGCACCAGCAGCCCTACACCCAGCCGTACACCCAGAGCCAGTACTCGCAGCAACAGCCGCAGCAGTACGGGCAGGAGCCGCAGCAGTACGGACAGGAACGGCAGCGGCAGATGCCGCAGATCAACCTGGGCAGATTGTGGGCGGGTGGCGTCGGCACCGCGGTGGTCGTGGCGCTGGTCATCGTCGTCGCGATCATGCTGGTTCGCGGGATTCTGAAGATCTCGGTGCTCTCGCCGGAGGGCGCGGGCGCCTACGGCACGGTCTCCACCACGTCCTACGCCCTGGCCGGCGCCGCCGCCGCCATCGCCGCCACCGGTCTGCTGAACCTGCTGCTCGCGTTCATGCCGAGCCCGATGCAGTTCTACTACTGGATCACCGGCCTGCTCACCGCCCTGGCGGTCCTGCTGCCGTTCACGCTGGTCGCGGACCTGGACGCGAAGATCGCCACGGCCGTGATCAACCTGATCGCCGGCCTGTGCATCATCACCCTGCTCGGCTCGATCGGCGCCAGCGCGATCCAGCGACAGCCGCAGCAGTACTGAGGTCGAGCGTCGGCCCCACCCGGCGACGGCGTGGGGCCGACTCCGCTGCCCCGC
Source organism: Nocardia cyriacigeorgica (assembly GCF_005863245.1). GTDB lineage: Bacteria > Actinomycetota > Actinomycetes > Mycobacteriales > Mycobacteriaceae > Nocardia > Nocardia cyriacigeorgica_C. The sequence goes on from NZ_VBUT01000004.1 coordinate 706,088, forward strand.
AACGCTCATCGGTGACGCACCCGAAACACCCAGCTCACGGCCATGTAACTACCCCGCCCGGACAAGCGTTTCTGCCGGTGAACCCGCAGAATAGGAGCATGGTCCACCCAGGTTTCACCCCCACTCAGCTCTCCGCCCGCGCGGCCTATCTGCTGCGGGGCAACGACCTGGGCACGATGACGAGCGCGGCGCCCCGGCTGTATCCGCACATGTGGAGCTGGGACGCCGCGTTCGTCACGGTCGGTTTGGCGCCGTTGAGTGTGGAGCGGGCGGTGGTCGAGCTCGACACGTTGCTGTCGGCGCAGTGGAAGAACGGGATGATCCCGCACATCGTCTTCGCCAACGGCGTCGACGGCTATTTCCCGGGTCCGGCCAGGTGGGAGTGCCGCACGCTGGCCGCGCACGCCCCCGACGGCCCCGACACGTCCGGCATCACTCAGCCGCCGGTGCACGCCATCGCGGTGCAGCGCATTCTCGACCATTCCCGCAGGCACGGCCGCAGCACCCGCGCGGTGGCCGAGGAGTTCCTGAACCGGCGCTGGCCGGATCTGGTGCGCTGGCATCGCTGGCTCGCCACTGCCCGCGACCCCAAGGAGAACGGCCGGATCACGATCTATCACGGCTGGGAATCCGGGATGGACAATTCACCGCGCTGGGATCGCGCCTACGCGAATGTGGTGCCCGAGGATCTGCCCGCCTATCGTCGCGAGGACGTGCTGGTCATCGACGATCCGACCCAGCGCCCGAGCGACCGCGAATACGACCGCTACCTGTGGCTGGTCGAGCAGATGCGCCGCGCGGGCTACGACGATTTCCAGCTCACCTCGACGATGAGTTTCGCCGTCGAGGACGTCTTCGTCTCCGCCATCTTCGCCATGGCCTGCGAGGTGCTGGCCCAGATCGGCGAGGAATACCACCAGCCCAACGCCGACGTGCGTGAACTGTACGGGTGGGCGAAACGGTTCCGCGCCGGTGTGGTCGCCTCCGCCGATCCACGCACCGGCGCGGCGCGCGATTTCGACGTCCGGTTGCAGCGCTGGATCACCACCGAAACGTTGTCGATGTTCGCGCCGCTGCTGTGCGGCGGGCTCGAACGCGACGCCGAACGCGCGCTGATCCGTTCGTTCGAGGGTCCGCGCTGGTGCGCTCACCCCGATCTGCGGTACGCGCTGCCGCCCTCGACCTCCCCGGTATCCAAGGATTTCCGTCCACGCGAGTACTGGCGGGGCCCGGTCTGGCCGGTGATGACCTGGCTGTTCTCCTGGTCATTCGCCCGCAGGGGTTGGGCCGAACGTTCCTACATGCTGCGCGCCGAGGGCCTGCGCCAGGCCAGCGACGGCAGCTTCGCCGAATACTACGAACCGTTCACCGGCGAACCGCTCGGCAGCATGCAGCAGTCCTGGACCGCGGCCTCGGTGCTCGACTGGCTGGGCTGAAAACTCACCGGTCACGCGGGTTTTACTGGCGCGCCACGGATTCGTCGTAGCGCCGCACACCATTCGTCCCGATACTTGGTGCAACAGTGACGCAGGTCGGAGGCGCGAAAAATGAATGTGATCCAGCGGTTCGCCGCAGCGCATCCGGACGTACTCGCGGGGGAGACCTGGGGCATTTCCGGCCCGGCATTCCTGTCGGTGTACATCCCGGTGGCGATACTCGCGGTGGCGGCGGGAGTGTGGTTGCGGCGCAATATCGACCGGTCGGCCGCGCCCACCGAGAAGTTGAGCGCGCCCGAAATCGCCATGTTGCACGGTGATCAGCGGCCGGTGATGGCGGCGCTGGCGTTGCTGCGCAGCCACGGCCTCATCGACTCGCGGGCCACCCCGACCAGGGCGATGACCCCGGCCGACCGCGCCCAGCTCGACTGGTTCACCCTGGCGATCTTCGACCGGCTGACCCCGCAGGAACAGACCGTCGCCGGCATCGCGGCGGCGGCGAGTGCGCAGATCGAGCAGTTGCGAGCATCGCTGACCGAACGCGGGTACATGCCCGACGCCGTATTCCGGCGGGCCGCCCGTGATGCGGGCATGCCCATCGCGATCGTCGGGATCTTCGGCGTCGTCCGGTTCTTCGCGGGATTGATCAACGGCAATCCGACGCTGTTCCTGTTCTTCGTACTCGCGGCGTTGGCGATCGCCTGGCGTTTGGTCGCTCATCCCGGCCGGGTGACCGGGCGCGGCGCCGAGGCCAAGAAGCGCGCGGTGTCCGAGCACACCTATCTGCGGCCGCGGAATTCGCCCGCCTACGCCACCTACGGCGTGGGTGCGGCCGCGATCGCGGTGGCCGTTTTCGGCACGTCCGCGTTGACCGTTCTCGATCCGGGCCTGGCGAGTGCGGTGGATGCTCCGACCGGTGGCGCCGACGGCGGCGGTGGAAGTGACGGCGGCGGAGGCGACGGCGGGGGTGGCGGCGGCGGATGCGGCGGCGGTGGTTGCGGTGGTTGATCAGGCCGTACTGGCTGCTTCGTCGTCGGCCGGAGGTTCGGAAATGATTGGCACGCAGTGGTTCGCGGCGGGCGAGACCTGGGGCATCTCCGGCGGCGATTTCCTGCTGATCTACATTCCGATCGCGCTGCTCGCCATCGCGGCGGGCGTGTACCTGCTCCGCAAGTACAGCAATCGGCATGCGTCCGAATGGAACGGCGTCTCGCTGGACAAGCTGACGGCGCCGGAGACGGCGATGTTGTTCAGCGAGGAACGCGCGGTCACCGCCGCCGTCACGTTGCTGCGCAGCCATGAACTCATCGATTCCGAGGCCACGCCCACCCGCACGCCCACCGCAGCCGACCGGGCCCAACTCGACTGGTTCACCAGCGCGATCTACACCGTGCTCGGCCCGAAGAAGCAGACGATCACCGAGATCACGTCTGCGGCGAGTGGGCCGCTGCGTGAGCTGGAGACCTCGCTGGTCGAGCGCGGCTATCTGACCGGCGAGGTGGACAAGCGCGACGCACGCGATGCCGGAATGCCGATCGTGATCGTCGGGGTGTTCGGTGCCGTGCGGTTCATCGCCGGTGTGATCGCGGGCAATCCGTCGGGCTTCCTGGTGCCCTGCCTGCTCGTGCTGGCTTTCGCCGGTTGGTGGGTGATGACGCCGGAGCGTTTGACGCCGCGCGGGGAAGCAGCCAAAGCTACTGCTGTAGAAGACAATTCACATCTGCGTCCGTCGAATTCACCTGCCTACACCACCTACGGTATCGGCGCGGCCGCTGTCGCCGTTGCGGTATTCGGCGCCGCCGCGCTGATGGTGCTCGATCCGGCACTGGCGCAGGCCGTCGAACCGCCCTCGGGTGGGGCCGATGGCGGTAGCGGCGATGGTGGCGGAGACGGCGGTGGGAGTGGTTGCGGCGGCTGTGGTGGTTGCGGTGGCTGCGGCGGCTGAATTCATGAACGGACTACTGCCCGATCACGCGCTCGGCATCGGCTGGCGCTCGGAGATCTGCGGCCTGATCGAGCAGCTCGACGGGCTGGACTTCTGTGAGGTGATCGCGGAATCGCTGCCCGCCACCGCTGCTGTGCCGCCCGAACTGGAGGCGCTGCGCGCGCGGGGCACAAGTGTTGTGCCGCACGGGGTCACGCTGTCGTTGGGTGGGGTCGATCCGGTGGATGACCAGCGGATCGCCCATCTCGCGTTGTGCGCCGAGCGGGTGTCGGCGCCGCTGGTGAGCGAACATGTGGCGTTCGTGCGGGCCGGCGGGTTGGAGGCCGGCCACCTGCTGCCCGTTCCGCGCACCCGCGCGTCGTTGGATGTGCTGACCCGCAACATCATTCGCACGCAGGACGGGCTGCCGGTTCCGCTCGCGGTGGAGAATATCGCCGCCCTGTTCGACTGGCCCGACGACGAATTCACCGAATCGGAATTCCTCACCGAATTGGTCGAACGCACTGGCGCGTATTTGCTGATCGATATCGCCAACGTCTACGCAAACGCCCGCAACCGTGGCCGCGACCCGCTCACCGAATTGCGCCGCCTGCCCGTCGACCGTCTCGCCTACTGCCATATCGCCGGCGGCACCGAATCCGGTGGTCACTACCACGACACCCACCAGCATCCCGTTCCCGCCGAAGTCCTCACGCTGGTAGCCGAATTCACCACCGACTGCCCCGCCCCGCTGATGCTCGAACGAGACGGAAACTATCCACCCGCCGAAGAACTCCTCGACGAACTCGACGCCATCGCCAACGCCGCCGCCCGCGCCCCGATCACCGCCCGCGCCCGCGCCGCGCGCTCAGTTCGGGGCCGGGTGTGACCGCCGTGGTCCCCGGGAGTCACCGCGGTGGTCCGGCAGGCGAGCGCCCCGACCCGGCAAGCCACGGCGCTTCGCCCGAAGCCCTCCGCGCCCTCGCGGAACGTCAAGCGGCGCTGGTCCGAGCCTTGGTCGCAGGCGAGTCCACGCCGCCCGGTTTCGACGACGCAGCCCTACGCGCCGCCGAATCCGCCCTGCTCCGCAAACGCGCCGGCATCCTCGCCCGCCACAACCCCCTGCTCGCCCACGCCGCAGGACCGGATTTCGAGAAGACGTTCGCCGAATGGGCGCGGGGTCGCCCGAAGATTTCCACCGACGCCGACATCGCAGGATTCGCGGCGTATCTGGGAATTCGATTGCCGTCGAAGAGGAGTCGAATCGGAGCCCGGTTGCGGGAGGTTCTGCGAGTGAAGGGCTGAGGAGCCTGGCCTGCTCAGTCGATCAAGGCTCTTCCGAAGGCTCCCCGCTCGGAATGCTCATCGGAATACGGCGACATTCTCCGCGACCCATTGATGGAATGGGCGTGCGGGCACTCCGGTAATCCGCTCCACCGTGTCGCGCACCGCGAGCAATTCCTCATTCACATCCCCGCCGATCAGATCGAGCACCGCGTCGGCGGCATCCTCACCGAAGACCTCGACCAACCCCGATCGTGCCTGCTCCCGGCTGATTTCGTTGACGGTCACCTCCCGGCCGAGCGCGGCCGCGATCGCCCCGACCTGCTGACGTGGGGTGATCAGCTCCGGCCCGGTCAGCTCATACGTGCGCCCACGATGCGCGGAATCGGTCAGCGCCGCCCGCGCTACCGACGCGATATCGGCCGGATGAATCGTCGGCAGCCCAACATCGGCGTACGGAATCTCGACCGGCTGATTCGCACTGATCGCCGGCGCCCACATCGCGGTATTCGACGCGAATTGCGTCGGCCGCAGAAACGTCCACTCCATCCCACCGGCCGCGACCAGCTTCTCCACCGCCGCATTCTCGGCCGCCGGCCCCAGATGCGGATGCGTCGTCACCGTAATCGACGAAACCAGCACAATATGCTCAACCCCCGCCCGCCGAGCCGCCTCGACGATCTCCTCGTCCGGCCCCACCCGAGACAGCAGGAATATCGACCGAACCCCATCCAGTGCCGGTGCCAGTGAGCCGGCATCCTCGAGGTCTCCCTCGACGACCCCCACCCCCTCGGGAACCCGCGCCCGGCCGGCATCGCGTGTCAACGCCCGCACCGGCGCGGCGCCCGCCAGCTCCTTCACCAGCGCACTACCGATATTTCCCGTGGCTCCCGTTACAAGAATCATGGTGGGGTTCTCCTGTTCGCTCAGATCAACTGAGAGTCACGGTAGAACCTCAACCATTATCGAGGTCAAGGTGTGTGCTGCGGTGCGTCCGCGTCGAACCCGACCGCCGCCTGCGCGAGGAGGTGGCCGCATTCCATTCGCCGGTTCGCCTGTCCTGCTGCGTGATCGGAGTGTCGAGCATATTCGCAGTGCACGTTACCGAGCGTTCCGAGTGGTGGTTACCGGGTGTGTCGCGAGACTCGCCGTCCGCGACCGCATGTTCGGGCAATTG
>NZ_VBUT01000005.1 GCF_005863245.1 Nocardia cyriacigeorgica
CACGAAAGCCCCCGACCACGGTCGGGGGCTTTCGTCGTTTCCACAGGTTTTCGGTCTTTATAGACCTGGCAAAAAAACAATTCGCCGCCCGGCTCATGGAGTCCGGGCGGCGAATTGCGTTCGCGTCGAGGCGCTACGGCTTTCCGGCGGCGTCTCGCGCGGCGATGTAACCGAAGACGAGCCCCTGGCCGATCGTGGCGCCGGCTCCTGGGTAGGTGCGGCCGAAGACATTGGCGGCGGTATTGCCGATGGCGTAGAGACCGTCGATGACGGTGCCGTCCTCACGCAGTACGCGGGCGCGTTCGTCGGCGAGAACTCCGCCGCAGGTGCCGAGGTCGCTCAAGGTCATCTTCACCGCGTAGAACGGTCCATTGGTCAGCGGCCGCAGGTTCGGGTTCGGCTGGATCGTCGGATCACCGTAATAGCGGTCGTACGCGCTTTGCCCACGCCCGAACTCGCTGTCGGTCCCGGCCGTCGCGTCCTCGTTGAAACGGCGGAAGGTCTCGGCGAACGTGTGCTCCGGCACCCCGATCTTGCGGGCGAGCTCGGCCGGATCGTCGGCCTTGTGCGCGATGCCGGCCTCGTACCACGACTGCGGCAGCGGCTGACGCGGGAACAGCCCGGCGGCGAAGATGTAGCTGTTGCGGTACTTCTGATCGAACACGATCCAGGTCGACTCCACAGGGTCGCCTGCGCGCTCACGTTCGAGGATGCGCTGACCGTACGACATGTAGTCGATGGACTCGTTGATGAACCGGCGGCCCGTCTGGTCGACGATGAAGGAGCCGGGCAGCGAACGCTCCGCCAGCATCACCGTGGGTGCTCCTCCGGGGAGCGCCGCGACCGCCGGGAACCACCAGGCCTGATCCATCAAGCCGGTCGTCGCGCCGGTGTCCTGCGCGAGGCGGATCGCATCACCGGTATTGCCTTCGGCGCCGAGGCTTTCGTGCTCGCCTAGCCGCTCGGACTGGTACTTGCGCCGCATCGCCATATCGTGGTCGAAACCGCCGGCCGCGAGCACCACGCCGCGCCGGGCGGTCACGGTGACTTCCTGGTCGCCGTGGGCGACGACGGCGCCGGTGACGCGATCGCCGTCGGTGATGAGCCGGACCAGGCTCGTCTCGGTCCACACCGGGATCCCCGCGCGCACCACACCGGCGAACAAACCGGCCGCCAGAGCCTGGCCGCCGGCCATGTACTCACGGCGCAACGCGAGACCACCGACGCCCTGCGCGAGTCGCTTGAGGATGCGGGGAATGCCCTTGCTGGGGACCCGCGCCACCAGATTCATCCACTTGTAGTCGGCACCCGTGGTCGGCATCGGCACAGGTGCTTCCATCAGGCCGGGCCGCAGCCGCCGGCGCTCGGCGCGGAGCACCGACGCGTTGAACGGCCGGCATTCGCAGGTGCGGCCCACCGCGGACCCGCCCGGAAGCTCGGGATGGTAATCCGAATAGCCTTCGGCCCAGAAGAACTTCATCGGTGTCGCACGCTGCAACATCTCGACGGTGGCGGCGGAATTCTCGACGAAGGCTTTGCCACGTTCGGCCGGGGCCGAATCACCGACCACGGCACGCAGGTAGGTTTCGGCCCGCTGCTGCGAATCACCGGCGCCCGCCTCGCGCAGGATCGGGTTGTCGGGCAGCCAGAAGGCGCCACCGGAGCGCGCCGTCGAACCGCCCACATACTCGGTCTTCTCGATGATGAGGGTGGACAGCCCCAGCTCGTTCGCGGTCAACGCGGCGGCCATACCGGTGCCGGCGCCGACGACCAGCAGGTCGACGGTGGTATCACCGATCGTTGGGGCAGGTGCGGAACGGGTGCGCAATGGTGTACTCCTTCTTCTGATATGAGCGCTGGGGACGCGCTCGGCGTCGGACCGCAGGACGGCACCCTCCGGCGGAGAACCCGCCGCGCGAACCCGGCACGGCCACGCCGGTCAGGCCGCCGCTCGTCGCCGGTCGGCAGTGCGACCGCGCGGTGGAGCCGCCGCGTGACGTAGCACACGCTACGGGCGGTGCGCCGCTATCGGACCGCTGATCCCGCTGTGCGGGAAGCTGCTGGGGGCCGCGGGCCGCACCCCCTCCGAAGGCGCTGAGCGTGTTCAATCGCCGCTTCCCGGTCAGTGGGAGCGGGAGGTCGGGAATGCCGGTGATGACATGCGTGGTCCCTCGGGTTCGCGGAGAACTCGCGGGAATCCCCGACGCGTACCGCACCCGCGTCGCTGGTCCGGATCGGGTGTTCGATAGGCGACGCGGCCGTGCGCACTGGGCGCGCAGGATGCAGGGTGCCGATGTCTGGTCATGGGCGTGTCGGCAGGCCGTGCGTGGCAGACTCGGGGTCGATCGGTTCGGACGACGAAAGGGATCACTGGTGAATGTTCACGTCAGGCGCTTCGGATTCGCGGCGACGCTCGGCGTTCTCGGACTGGCGACGGCATTCGCCGCGCCGGGAGCCGGGGCCGCGGTGACCGGAGTGAGTGTGGCCGCCGGGCCGGAAGGGCTACGCGCCGGATGCGCCTACACCGTGACCGCCACCGTCGACGCGCCGCCCGCCGAAGCCGGCGAAATCACGATCATCAACAGTGGTGGTGCCGTGCCCGGCAATGGGGATCGCCTCGGGCAAGCGGTGTATCACCCGGAGAACGGGACCGCGACGTTCGAATGGATCCCGAAGTACACCGGAAAGCAGAACATCACCGCCCAGCAGTTCAAGGAAGGGCAGTACACCTCGTCGAAGTACATCGAGGTCGATGTGCAGGGGCAGGGGATCGACGCCGGAAGTTCCTGCCTGCCGCTGCCGTAGCGGAACGCTGCTGGTCTGCGCGGCGCGTACTCGGTGGGGCGACGAATATGTCCGCCGCCCCACCGAGTTCACTGTCGGCCGAATTTGCCGCTGGACAGCGCAGTGGTGAATGCGTTCCACGCGGTGGGGGCGAAGACGAGCGCTGGGCCGGTGGGATTCTTGGAGTCGCGGACGCCTACGTGATTGCCGTCGACGAACGCGACTTCGACGCATTCCTTGCTTCCCGAGCTGCGGGTGCTCTTGCGCCACACCGCGTTGGATAGGTCGACGGAGTAGTTGTCGGACACCTGTCAGGCTCCCTTGTTGAGTGCGATCTGGCCCCTGCGCTCAGTCGCGGCCGAGTTCGCCGTTATGGATGGCGGCGGTGAACGCGTCCCATGCGGATGGCGCGAAGACGAGCGCTGGGCCGGTGGGGTTCTTGGAGTCGCGGACGCCTACCATTCCGGCGCCCAAGTGGGCGACCTCGACGCACTGGGCGTTTGATTCGCTGTGACGACTCTTGAACCACCGCGCCCCGGATAGGTCGACATTCACCGCTGGTCATGCTCCCTTGCTACCTGCCGGAGCAGGTCTCGCGTTCTTGCCTCATCCAGCGCTTGGTGTCGGATGAAGTCAGCGAGCTCAGTGTAACGCTGCACGTCTTCTCGTCTCTCCAGGTACATGTCACTGCTCATGCCGCCGTCCAGGTAGACCACTGGGGGTTCGACCGGGTTGCCTCTGGTATCGGTTCCGAAATCAAGAATGACGAAGGGGCCTGTCATCAGGCCCCATGGCAGCCCAGCCGAATAGGGGTGAACACGGAGCGTGATGTTGTCGCGCTTGCTGCTCTCGGCCAGTTCCCGTAGCTGCGCGGACATGATTCGTGGGCTGCCGACGACTCGATGCAAGGCTGACTCGTGGAGGAGTACCTCCAACTGGAGTGGATTCGTCTTACGGGTCACGATCGCCTGCCGCTTGAGCCGAACCAGCAGTCGTCGGTCGATGTCGTCCTGGCTTTCGTATCCGGGGAAGGCAGCGATCAAGGCGCGGGCGTACTCCGGGGTCTGCAACAAGCCCGGCACCTGTTCGCAGTAGGACAGGAGCCGTCGAGCCGAGGTCTCCATGCCGACGTACATGTTGAATGCGTTGCTGAACATTCCGACAAACGCAGTGACCTCTGGGTTGTTTGCGGCCTTGATGGCCAAGTCGACAGCCTGCTCCGTCTCAACCGGCGGGACTTCGTACAGCTCGCACAACGCCCGGACGTCCTGCTTGCGCAGCTTCTGCGGGCGGCCGGTTTCCATCCGCTGCAACGCGGCCGTGCTCAGCTGAACTTCGACGGCCGCTGCCGCGATCGTCAGGCCCCGGCCCTCCCTGCACTCTCTGAGGAATCGTCCGAGTTGGCGCCGGAGCAAGGTGGGTGATTCCTCGGACATCTTGCGGCTCCTCTGAATTGAGTTCTATCGGGGGCGGTTTTGAATCCATGATGTCGCGAAACCGAGGATGATCGTGGTGCTTTGAGCGAACTGATTTGAATATTCAATTCGTCCGTCTCAGGGTGGCCTGGAGATGCTCTCCTAGTGATGCGCCCGGCAGGGAGACGCCACCCGGACCCCTCCGCAACTCCCGTTCCCGGTGTCGGTCATCCACCGGGCCGGGCGCACCCAACTTCCGACTACCTGACTCGAGGTCTGCTCATGGAGCGCATGGCTTTTGGTGACACTCCTGCTTCGCGGTGCGAGTTCTACCGCAGGGTGTGTGGTTTGGCTGCTGTCGTCCAGCCCGGGAGCGGGCGGATCGTGATGCCCGCGGGGTCGGTGTGGGCGCTACGGATGACGTCGGTGCTCGGGCAGGCGGTGCGTTCCGACCTGCACGCGCGGCGATGTGCGGTGGGGCCCATCATCTCTCACCCGCGGTCGGGGACGTGGATGTTTCTGGTGCGGCCGGATCTGCCCGAATCGGATCGGCTGCTGGCGCAGTTGTACGGTGCGCGGGTCGCGGTGCATCGGCGCGGTGGGGAGATTCCGTTGCCGTCGCCGGGGGATCGGCCGTTCAGCATGCGGCAGTGGGTGGAACCGTTGCGTGATCAGTTCCGGCCGTCGGGGGCGCTGGTGGTGGCGGCGGTGAGCCGGTGCCTGCCGGCGGGGACGGTGGATCTGCGGTTGCTCGATGACGGGCCTGCGGCGCGATGAGGGACAGTGGGGATGAGATCGCGCGGGGCGGCGGTGCGACGAGGAATGGCGGCGGCGCCGTGCGGGCGGATAGCGGCGCGGCGAGGGCGGTTAGCGGCTGCGGGGTGGGGACGGCTGACGATGGCGCGGCGGGGGATGGCGACGGCGCGGCGAGGGCGGTTAGCGGCGGCGCGGTGGGGACGGCTGACGATGGCGCGGTGAGGGATGGCGACGGCGCGGCGGGGGCGGGTGGCGACGGCGCGGCGGGGGCGGGTGGCGGCGGCGCGGTGGGGACGGCTGACGATGGCGCGGCGGGGGATGGCGACGGCGGAGCGGATGGGCGCGGCGGTGCGGGGGCTGGCGGCGGTGCGGGGGCGGATAGCGGCGGGAACGCGGGCAGCGGCTTCGCGAGGGAATCGCTTCCGATGCGGGCAGGCGGCAACGGCTTTGGCGTGGCCCGGCCTGCGCGGGTGCTGCTCCCGGACGCCGGCCGGTTGTTCCGCGTGTTCTGCGCGGTTGATCCGGTGGATGATCCTCTCGTGCATTCCGCGGTGGCGGTGCTTTCGGTGTGGGTGCGGCACTTCGACTCCGGGCGCCGCCCGATGCTCGCCCGCCTCGCCGGTCAACTCGACCTCTACGTGTGGCTCATCGACTGCCACGCCGAAGACCTCCTCGCCGGTCACCCCGCCGACCCTGACGCGGACGAAATGCACTACACCTACGGCGAACACGTCGCGCTGCTGACCGCCGACTTCGTGCGATACAAGCGCGAGCAGTCGAGCCCCGGCGGCGTCACCGACGAGCAAGCCCTGCATCACCACCGTCACTGGCAGGGCTTCGACGCGATGGTGGCGGCGGTGCACGCCGGGACCGTGCGCCTCACGCCACCGCGTGATCCGTCGTCGCCGCGGTTCACCGCGCCCTGGCGGGGCGGGGCGATCGGGCGGTGAATTCGCGCGTCGGCTATCGGTCTGGCCAGGCTCGGAATCGTTGATTGCTCCGCGGGGGTTGATCTAGCCGGCGTCGATCGGGTTGCGTGCCGGAAGGAGTTCGGCGATCAGTGCCTCGACGCGGGTTCTGATTTCATCCCTGATCGGGCGGACCGCCTCGATCCCCTTGCCCGCGGGGTCGTCGAGGACCCAATCGCGGTAGCTCACGCCGGGGAAGAAGGGGCAGGCGTCGCCGCAGCCCATGGTGATCACCACGTCGGAGGTTTCGACGGTCTCGGGGGTCAGGATTTTCGGGTGCTGGGTGGAGATATCGATGCCTAGTTCGGCCATCGCCTCGACCGCGACCGGGTTGATGGATGCTGCTGGGGCGCTGCCGGCGGAACGGACTTCGATGGCGTCGCCGGCGAGGTGGGTGAGGAATCCGGCGGCCATCTGGGAGCGGCCCGCATTGTGCACGCAGACGAACAGGACGCTGGGTGTGCTTGTCATGACAGCGGATCCTTCGATGAGGGCGGCGGGGCGTGATTGTCTGGAATATGCGCGGTGACAGTGGGTTTCATGCCACGGTGGCGTGGCGGCGTCGGATTCGGGCGCGGTCGCGGTGCCGCCATCGGTATTCGTCGGTAGATCATGACGTACTCCGAACACGGACGGACGTCTCCGCCTCGGCGCCTGCCGGGGCAAAGCGACTGCGCAGCGCCAGCGACACATACACGAGGCCGACCAGGACGGGGACCTCGATCAGCGGTCCGACCACACCGGCGAGCGCCTGTCCGGACGCTGCCCCGTAGGTGGCGATGGCGACCGCGATGGCGAGTTCGAAGTTGTTGCCGGCGGCGGTGAACGCGAGGGTGGTCGTGCGTTCGTAACCCAGGCCCATGACCGCGCCGAGTAGATAGCCGCCGCCCCACATGATCGCGAAATAGATCAGCAGCGGGATGGCGATGCGCACCACGTCGAGGGGATGGGAGGTGATCTGGTCGCCCTGTAATGCGAACAGGATGACGATGGTGAACAGCAGTCCGTACAGCGCCCACGGGCCGAGCCGGGGGAGCAGGGTGGACTCGTACCAGGAACGGCCCTTGGCCTTTTCGCCGAAGTGCCGGGTCAGGAAACCGGCCAGCAGGGGGATGCCGAGGAAGATCAGCACCGATTTCGCGATCTGCCAGGGCGAGGCGTCGATGGTGGCCTGTTCGAGGCCGAGCCGACCGGGCAGCACCGACAGGTAGAACCAGCCGAGTCCGGCGAACATGATCACCTGGAAGATCGAGTTCAGCGCCACGAGGACGGCGGCGGCCTCGCGATCACCGCAGGCGAGGTCGTTCCAGATGACGACCATCGCGATACAGCGCGCGAGCCCGACGATGATCAGCCCGGTCCGGTACTCCGGCAGATCCGGCAGCAGCAACCAGGCCAGCCCGAACATGAGCGCCGGGCCGAGCACCCAGTTCAAGGCCAGCGAGCCGAGCAGGAGTTTGCGGTCGCCGGTGACGGTGCCGAGCCGGTCGTAGCGGACCTTCGCCAGCACCGGGTACATCATGATGAGCAGGCCGAGCGCGATCGGCAGCGAGATCCCATCGATCTCCACCGCGCCCAGCACATCGCCGAGTCCTGGAATCATCCGCCCGAGCAGCAGCCCGGCCAGCATTGCCGCGCCGATCCACACCGGCAGGAATCGATCGAGCGTGGACAGCTTGGCGACGACCGGTGCTGCGGTGTCGGTGCCGACGTTCACGCCCGCACCTCCGCGGCGCCGCTTTCCACCAGCAGCGCCTCCGACAGTCGCCGCAACGCCGCCGGGACGACGCGGTAGTACACCCACGACGCCCGTCGCTCGCTGTCGAGCAGCCCGGCCTCGCGCAGCACCTTCAGGTGATGGGAGATCGTCGGCTGACTCAGGTCGATACCTTCGGACAGATCGCACACACACGCTTCCTGCCCCGCCCGCGCGGCGATATTGCTCAGCAGCCGCAGCCGCACCGGATCCGACAGCGCCTTGAACACCGCCGCCAGCTCGGCCGCAGCAGAAGCGTCCATCGGCTCCCGCGTCAACGGCGCCCCGACACACGCCTGCTCCGGAATCACGTCCAGCTCCGACTTCGACATGCATCGATATTGACGGGTATCGAATCAGTACGCAAACCGGAACCGCTGAACTGCAAGGATCTGCGGGCCGAGCGCCGCCACGCTCACAGCAGGGGGAGGGTGGGTTGGATCTCGAGGGCTACCGAGACGAGGGAGTGCACTCGGGCGGCGATGATGTTGAGCAGGCCCTGGATTTCGGCGGGGGCGGATTCGGCGGCGGTTTGCAGGTTCTTGAGGTCGCCGTCGAGCTGGGCGAGGGCTTTGGCGGTGTCGCCGGGGCGGGCGCGGAGGGCGGCCGCGATCTCCTCGAGCGGGATGCCCTGGCCTTCCAGGCGCTGGATGAGGTGGATGCGGTCGACGTCGGCGGGGTGGTAGAGGCGGTAGCCGCCTGCGGTGCGCTCGGCGGGGGTGAGCAAGCCGAGACCGGTGTAGTAGTCGATGGTCCGGTTGCTGACTCCCGCGCGGGTGGCCAATTCGCCGATGCGGACCAAAGTGTCGGGCATGGGCCTCCTTTCGCGCGGCGGTGAAACGATACAGCGCGTGCCGGGGCCGGCATGCGAGGAGCGTCACGCTACCCGAACCATACAGTTGCGCGTGTTACTGTGGGATCCCGATGAGCACTTACCTGTCGGCCGAGTCGATCACCCACCTGGCGCTGCTGCCCGGATTCCTGGACCCGGTGAACCTGCTGAACTCCTTCGGTACCTGGATGCTGGTCGGCCTGCTGGCTGTCGTGTTCATCGAATCCGGGCTACTGTTCCCGCTGCTTCCGGGCGATTCGCTGCTGTTCACGGCCGGGCTCATCGCAGCCTCGAAATCCACCGAGATCGAGCCGTTCGCGCCGATCTGGTTGCTGCTGATCCTGATTCCGCTGGCCGCCATCGCCGGTGACCAAGTGGGGTACCTCATCGGAGCACGCGGCGGCACCGCGCTGTTCAAGAACAACGATGCGCGGCTGTTCAAGAAGAAGTACATCGACGAATCGCACGCATTCTTCGAAAAGCACGGGCCCATCACCATTGTGCTGGCACGCTTCGTGCCCATCGTGCGCACATTCGCGCCGGTCGTGGCCGGGGCCTCCGGCATGCGCTATCCGGTGTTCGCGCTCTACAACGTCGTCGGCGGCGTGCTGTGGGGCGCCGGCGTCACCTACCTCGGTTATCTGCTCGGCCAGATCGCGGTGGTGCGCGACAACATCGACCTCATCTTCCTGCTGATCGTCGCGGTGTCGGTGCTGCCGATCGTCATCGAGGTGGGTAAGCGGATGCTGGCGAGCAGGTCTGCTGGTTCGGCGTCCGATGAGCCGGACACCGCGGACGCCGAGGAGTCCGTGCGGTCCTGAGGATCACCGGCGGGCACGTCAGCCGACTCGCGATCGCCGGTGGGCCGCCGAGCCCCGGCCTCAGAGGATGAGCCGGCCGCCGGTGACGGCGAGGCGGGCGGCGGAGATAGCTGGCGTCGTCGCGCCCGACGACGGCACCAACCCTCAATCGCAGCTGGCTACGATCGTAGTAGTCGGCTACGCTCGTAGCATGAGCGCCCTTCCTGCCCGTGACCTGCGCAATCACACCGCTGAGGTGTTGCGGCGTGTCGAAGCCGGTGAAGAGTTCGAAATCTTGAAGGACAACCGCCCGGTCGCGAAGATCATTCCGCTTCCCCGCCGGCGTCAATGGGTGCCTGCCTCGGAGGTCGTGCAGGAGTTGCTACGACTCGGGCCGGATACCACAGGACTGGCTCAGGAGCTGCGCGAGACTTTGTCCGACACTACTGACGACCTGCCATGGTAGAAGCACAACGTGCGATCGCCGATACATCGATCTTCATCGGCCTGGAAGCTCAGCGTTACGACTCGTCGTTGTTTGAGGCCTATGAGTGGGGTGTATCGGTTATTACCCTGGGCGAACTACGACTCGGAGTAATCAACGCCAGGGATCCGGAGTCCGCAGCGCGGAGGCTGTCCACCTACCAGCTCGCACAGCGCTTCGAACCCATCGGGATCGATGAAATGGTCTCGGAGACATGGGCATTGCTGGTGTCCCGACTCCGGGCCGCAGGACGAAAGGCGCCGATCAACGACAGCTGGATCGCTGCCACCGCGTTGGCGCACGAGATCCCAGTTGTTACCCAGGACGCGGATTACGACCATATGCCCGGATTGCAGGTCATCAAACTCTGAACGGCCGGCGTGGGCAGGTGCCGGAGTCGTGTATTCAGGGCGCGTAGGCGCGGTCGGGCGTGGGTTCTCAGGGCTCATCGAGGGAGATGACGACTTTCACGTCATCGGGGTCGTGGGTGAAGGCGTCGGCGTATTTCGTCAGGGGCAGGCGGCGGGTGATGAGGCGGTCGAGCCATGTGGGGTCGGCGGCGGCGAGAGCGTCGGCGGCGAGGCGGTAGTGGCGGAGGTCGCCGGGCGCGACATCGCTGCCGTCGGGTGCACTGACCACGCGGCCGAGGGATTCGTGGCCGAGGATGAGCCGGCCCTTACCCGGTGGCGGCCAGCCGTAGGCGCCGTCGGCGATCTCACGGTCGGTGCCGCAGACCCCGACCGCGACGCCGTCGACGAGGAGTTCACCCGGGCCGGGTTCGGGGTCGGGCAGCTCGTCCAGGCGCAGTGATTCGGAGCTGGTCGGATCCACGGTCAGCGCGCGCATGGTGCCGGGCTACCTGTATCGGACCAGGTCATGCGCGGGTGTCGAGTTATGTTGCCGGGCAACCGGTTCGCCGGTGGAAATTCCGGGAGAAAAAGTCGCGGCATCGGTGATTAGCCCATCGCGGACCGGGAATCGCACCCCTCGAGGCCGGTGACGGTCTCAGAACCAGAAAGGAGTACGAGATGGCAGACTCCAAGAATCCTGGGCAGTTCGGCAATCGCCCGGACACCGAAGAGCAGGCTCGCCGCGGCGGCCAGGCCAGCACGGGTAGCTTCGGCGAGCGCAACGCCGCCGACCCGAGCCAGGCCGGTCGCAAGGGCGCGGAAGCCCAGCCGACCGAAGCGAAGGCGCGCGGTGGGCAGCACAGCCACGGCGGGCACTGACCGCCTGCCAGCGGACGCCGACGGTCGCCGCGCGTAGCGGCGACCCGACACGGATCCGGCGTTGCCACGTCTCCCGAACCCCTCCGGGGACGTGCGCACGCCGGGTCCGTTGCTGTGTACCGGTGGTGTGGGCTGTTGAGATCGACTGCACTCTGTTGCGTTCTACCGGGCCGGTTGCGATGGTCTGCGGCCCTTTGCGAGTCACGGGCGTGCTGCGAGTCACGGGTCCGGTGCGACTCAGCGCCCGTTGTGCCGAGAAGCGACGCCGCGGGCCGCGTGCATCTCGCCCAATCGCCGTCGCATCGGCGCCACCAGCCAGACCGCGACGAACACCACCGCCGTCGCGGCTCCGGTGACGATGGCCGCGACCGGCCCGACGACGACGTCCACGATCAGCGTCGTCACCCCGCACATCGCCACACCCAGCAGCGCCAGACCTGCCAGCGTGCACCGGTGGGCCGCGGTGACGATGGTCTGCAATCGGTGCCTGCGGAACAGCAGCCGATGCCACGACACCGGCGCGACCAGGAAGATGGTGCCGCCCACCGCCGCGCCCGCGGTGACCAGGTACACCCCGCGCATCCCGGTGTCGAGCGAATCGAACGAGGGCTGGAACGGCAGGATCATCAGGAAACCGGTCAGCAATTGCACGCCGGTCTGCAAGACGCGCAGCTCTTGCAGCAGGTGCGCCCAGTTGCGGTCGAGTCGCTGGGTGGGGGTCTCGGCTCGGGCGTGCCAGTTCCAGGTGTCGTGATCGGCGCCCGCGGGTGTGCTGCCGCGCCGAGGGCCCGCCCGTCGCGGCCGGGCGTTGCCCGTGGAATGTGTGCGACGTACCGGCATGGCTTTCCTCTGTGCTCACTCGCGACGACCTGCTCGACCTGCTTGCGGCGTACCCGCAGCGGACCAGGTCATTCCCTCGACGGCGGGTCAGTCGACCGCAGCGACGCGGTCCCTCCCGAGCGCCAGGACCGGCGATTCAGTGCTGGTGCGCCGGGCACGCACCGGTCGCTGGACGATGCCCGAGTCCGAACTCATCGACGCCATCGAGAAGACCAATCGGCGCGAGACTGCGGCTCGACGCCGGTGAGGCACTGCGCGAACCCCTGTTTCGTGCCGGTCGGACAGGGAATTACGCGACTGTAGGCAGGGCGTCGAGACAACGGCGCCGGCCCGCCCGAAGGAACTCCCTGAATGCCGGTCGGAGCGGATTGCTCGACAACGGCGTCGACTCCGTCCGCCCGGCGACGTCCCGGCGGCATGATCGCCGGGACAGGCGGTGTCACTCGTCGGTCGGCGCGCCGACGATGTCGCGCCGACCACGAGATCACCGCCGTGGGGAAGCGGCGACAGTCACTCCCGCCGGTGCCTGCGATGGCTGGTATCGCACAGCGGGTAGCACGTGGATCGCTTGCACAGGCAGATCGCGACCTGGAATCTGTCCGAGCGCACGGTGCGCCCGTCGGCGGTGATCAGCTCGACGGGGCCGTCGATGAGCGCGGGGCCGTCGGCGGTGAACCGCACGCGGGTGGGTTCAGGGCTTGGTTCGGTCGGCACGGATCACCACCAGTTCCTCATGTCGCTGACCTGGTTCGATGAGACCTTGCTCGGCCAGCCAATGCGCTCGCGACCGCATGATCGGCCCGAACGGAATCCGGGTGCGCGCCACCACGGCCGCCTTCAACCCGCCCGCCTTCAATCGCGACACCGTGAGGTGCGGTCCGCTGATCGCCGACTGCACCAGCAAAGCGACCCCATTGAGGTCGAGCAGACTCGGCAACCGCGCGCAGAGCGGGTCGAGCAGGTCCCGGCCGTGATGGCCGGCATCCCACGCCCGTGCGCCCACGCGGGACCGGGCACCGTCGGCGACCGGGACATACGGCGGGTTGGCCAGCACCACATCGAACCGGCGATTGTGCATGACAGTGCGGAAATCGCCGTGCACCAGCTCCACGGCCAGCCTGCGCAGCCGGATGTTCAGCCAGGCCGAGACCACGGCCGCGCGCGAGATGTCGACCGCGGTCACCGAGGCGGCGCCGGCCTTGGCCGCCGCGATCGCGACGGCGCCGGTGCCGGTGCACAGATCGAGCACCCGCCCGCCGGGGGCCAGGCCGGCCTCGGTCATGGCGCGGGCGAGCAGCCAGGAGTCGGCCTGCGGCCGGTAGACGCCGGGGGCGTTGATGAGTCTCATGGGTGGGGGATAACCCGTTTACGTCCGGTCATTCCCGCTGGTCGTCGGCGCGCTGGGCAACACCGACGGATCGAGCAGCGAACTGCGCCCGGCGCGCCAGCAATCCACCACATGATCACCGAAGCGATCCTCGAGCAGATTCGTCGCCTGGATGCCGAACACGATCGACGGAACCAGCGCGGGTTCGCGAGTGGCCAGATCGCCGATGACGCCGTCGCGCATGACCTGCTCGTGCACGGCGTCGGCCTCGACGTGTTCGCGGTAGAACAGCACACACGCCGGGTCGGCGCCCATCTGCTCCAAGATCTCCACCAGCCGCGCCGATCCCGGCGGCGAGGTGATCTCCACAGTGGCGAAATGGCCGACCAGCGCACCCCGCCACTTGCGGTGCAGCCCGAACAGCGACATGGTGTTGACCAGCGCGATCATCGGCGTCGGCACGGCGTCGAGGTAGTGCAGGTACCCGGAGTCCAATCCGGCGCCCTCGAGGAGGTCGGCGAACAGCCGGGCGTGGACGCGTTCGCCGCGCCCGCCGCCGAACTCGTCGAACTCCACCGCCACCAGCGACGCCTTGGCCTGGCCGCGCAGCCGCGGAATCACCCAGGCGTACGGGTCGGCTTCCTTGTGGTGGTAGATCGACCGGTGCACGAAGTATTCGCGCAGATGAGTCCAGTCGGGGTGCTCGCGCAGCTGCCTGGCCACGCCCGGGGCGTCCCTCGGCGCGGTGAGCAGGTGCTCGAGCTCGCCGTCGAGGTCGTGGCCGCCGGGGACGTCGTCGTGCAGGGCCTCCGACCAGGCCCGCTCCATCTCGGCCCGCAGCCGCAGCAGCCCCGGATCCCATTCCCAGTCCGGATCCACTCCGTCGAAGCCGTGATAGTGCAGCTCGTAGCAGGTGTGCAGGGCCAGGTGCAGATCGTCGCCGTACGGATCGACGTGCCCGGCGGGCGGCACCGGGTTGCCCGGCTGCCCGCGCAGCGTCTGCATCACGGCCTCCGACAGCGGGCCGCGGGGGCGGGGCAGCACGAAATGGTCCTCGATCACAGGGGACATGCTGCCCGCATACCCGGTGCCGTGGTGATCAATCAGCTCACAGCGCAATCCCGATGTACTTGGTTTCCAGGTATTCCTCGAGCCCTTCGGCGCCACCTTCCCGGCCCAGACCCGAGGTTTTCACCCCGCCGAAGGGCGCGGCGGGGTTGGAGACGACGCCGGAATTGAGGCCGATCATCCCGGTGTCGAGCCGTTCGGAGACGGTGAGCGCCTCGCCGATGTTCTCGGCGAATACGTAGCCGATGAGCCCGGCGTCGGTGTCGTTGGCCATGGCCACGGCCTCGTCGGTGGTGGCGAAGGTGCGGATCGGGGCGATGGGTCCGAAGATCTCCTCGCGCAGGATCGCCGAGGCCGGATCGAGATCGGTCAGCACGGTCGGTGCGACGAAATGGCCGGGGCCGGGGAGGGTCTTGCCGCCGGTGAGCACGCGGGCGCCGCGGTCGGTGGCGTCGTCGACGAGGGCGCTGACCTTGGTGACGGCGGCGGCGTCGATGAGCGGGCCGACGTCGGTGCCGGCGTCCAGTCCGTTGCCTACCGTCAGAGCGGCCAGGGCGTCGGCCAAGCGTCGGCCGAACTCCTCGGCCAGCGATTCGTGGACGAGGAACCGGTTGGCGGCTGTGCAGGCCTCGCCGGTATTGCGCATCTTGGCGGCGACGGCACCGGCGACGGCGCGATCGAGATCGGCGGAGGCGAGCACTACGAACGGCGCGTTGCCGCCCAGTTCCATCGATACCCGCAGCATGCGTTCGGCGGCTTGGGCGGTGAGCGCGCGGCCGACGGCGGTGGAGCCGGTGAAGGTGAGCTTGCGCAGGCGCGGGTCGGTGATGATCGGTTGGGACAGCTGCGGGGCCGACGAGGTGGTCACGCAGTTCACCACGCCGGGCGGCAGGCCGGCCTCGTCGAGCACGGTCATCAAGGCCAGCGTGGTCAACGGGGTCTGCGGGGCGGGCTTGATCACGACCGTGCAGCCCGCCGCGAGCGCGGGCGCGATCTTGCGGGTGCCCATGGCGAGCGGGAAGTTCCACGGCGTGATGGCGAAGACCGGGCCGACGGGCTGTTTCAGCGTCATGATCCGGTTGCCGCCGGACGGGGCGCGCAGGTAGCTGCCCGCAGCGCGCACGCCCTGTTCGGCGAACCAGCGCAGGAATTCCGCGCCGTAGGCGACTTCGCCGCGCGCCTCGGCGAGGGGTTTGCCCATCTCGAGGGTGATGAGGGTGGCGAACTGCTCGGCTCGTTCGTGCAGCAGTGTGAACGCGGCCATCAGGATGTCGCTGCGGGCGCGTGGATCGGTCTCGGCCCAGCCGGCTTGGGCGCGCACGGCGGCGTCGAGAGCGGCCAGGCCGGTGGCCGGATCGGCGTCCGCGACGTGGGTGAGTGTTGTTGCGGTGGCGGGGTTTTCGACGGCGAGAGTGGCGGCGTCGTCGGTCCAGTGGCCGTCGATGAAATGCCCGGTGGGCAGATCTCGTAATGCCTGGTCGGCGGCGGTCATGCGTTCTCCTGCCCGGTCCGGTCGAACATGATGACCTGGCGGATCGCCAAGCCGTCGGCGAGCAGGTCCATCGCCTCGTTGATCTCGGTCAACGCGATCCGCGACGAAATCAGCTTGTCCACCGGCAGTTTGCCCTCGCGCCACATCTGCGCGTACCGGGGGATGTCGCGGGCCGGGACCGCCGATCCGAGATAGCTGCCCACGACGGTGCGAGCTTCGGCGGTGATCGTCAACGGTGAGATCGACGCCCGCGCGGCCGGAGCGGGCAGGCCGACGGTGATCGTGGTGCCGCCGGATCGCGTTGCGGCGAAGGCGGTTTCGAAGGCGCGCGGATGGCCGGCGCATTCGATGACGTAGCGAGCCTTGATCCCGTTCTCGGCGACCTGCTCGGGGGTGTAGACCTCGGTCGCGCCCAGAGCCTTGGCCTGTTCGAGCTTGTCCGCGACGGTGTCCACGGCGATGATCTGGCGGACGTCCTGCGCCTTCGCGGTGATGACCGCCGCCATGCCGACACCGCCGAGCCCGACCACCATCACCGAATCCGACGGCGCCGGCGTGGCCACATTCAGGACCGCACCGCCGCCGGTGAGCACCGCGCAACCGAGGACCGCGGCGATATCCGGCGGGATATCGGCGTCGACCGGGACCGCGGAGGCGCGGTCGATCACGGCGTGGGTGGCGAACCCGGAGACGCCGAGGTGGTGGTGCACGGTTTCGCCGTCCCGGGTCAGGTGCCGCGAATGGTGCAGCAGTTCGCCCGCATTGTTGGTGAGGGTGCCCGCCGAACACGGCAGCCGCCCGTCCTCGGCGCAGGCCTCGCACTGTTCACAGCGCGGCAGGAACGACATCACCACCCGCTGGCCGGGCACCAGGTCGGTGACCGCGTCGCCGGTGGCTTCCACGATGCCCGCCGCCTCATGGCCGAGCAGCATCGGCGTCGGACGCAGGCGGTTACCGTCGACCACACTCAGATCCGAATGGCACACGCCGGCCGCCTCGATGCGGACCAGCAGTTCGGTGGGTCCGGGCGGGCTGAGTTCGACCTCACCCACGGTGATCGGCCGCGATCGCGCGAACGGCCGGGCCCGGCCGGATTCCTCGAGGACTGCTCCGGTGATCTTCATCGGCTCCCTGACGTCGTGATGGGCCCGGCGGTGCCGGGCGCGGGCGAGCGATTCCAAGATATGGCCGCGATCACCGCCTGTACATGATCGGGCCGTACATTCATTCGGGAGTTCAGTGTGCGCCGCGCACACAGATGGGAGCCGACCGTGGATCTTTCCTTGCTGGAGGACATCCATGCGGGCCTCACCGAGGCCGAACTCGACGCGCGGCTGGCCGAGGCGCTGCGGCGGCACGAGATCACCGAGGCCACCGCCGCGGCCGCGCGCGGCATCCACCGCAGGCTGGCGCAACGGCGTGAACGCGAAGAACTGCTGCGGGTGCTGCACGACACCGCGACAGACCTGACCGGAATCCGCGACGTGGAGGCGGTGCTGGCCGCCATCGTGCGCCGCACCCGGCTGCTGACCGGCAGCGATATGGCCTACATCAGCCTCAACGACTACCGCACCCGCGAAACCTACATCCGCAAATCCGACGGTGTGATCACCCAGGCCTACCGGACCATCCGGATGCCCATCGGCACCGGCGTGCTCGGCAAGGCCGCGGCCGGGTTGTCGCCGTATCAGTCGGCGGACTATCTCGCCGACCCCGATATCGTGCACCTGCCGCACATCGACGCCATCGTCCGCGCCGAAGGTGTGCGCGCGATCCTCGGGGTACCGCTGAACCTGCACGGCAGCGTGATCGGTGCGCTGCTGATCGCGGACCGGTCGCCGCGCAGCTATCCCAGCACCGTGATCGACCTCATCGACACCGTCGGCAAACACGCCGCCGTCGCGCTGGACAATGCCGAACGCTTCACCGAGATCACCAGTGCGCTCGATGATCTCGCGACCGAGCAGGACATCCACGTCGGCCGGGTGCGCCAGCTCCAGGACGTCATCGCCTTGGATGAACGGCTGATCGAAACCGTCGTCGGCGGGCGCGGACTCGCCGGATTCGTCGAGCTCGCCCATCAGGTGCTCGCGGCGCCCGCCGCGGTGCTCGATCCGGCGGGCGGAGTGCTGGCCGCCCACCCGGAAGGCCACGAGTGGGTCGAGGCGATCGCCGAACAGGTAGGCGGCGCGGAATTCGCCGGCGTGATCGCCACCGGGAAACCACGGGTGCTGCGCGACCGCACCCTGGTGCCCGCCAAGGCCGGTGGCACGCATCTGGCGACGCTGGTGCTGGCCGGCTCGATGCCCGCGGCGCAGGACGGGCTGCTCGAGCGGCTCGCGATCTTCCTGACCGTGCTTCGCCTGTTCGACCAGGTCGCCCACGATTCCGCGCAGCGCCAGCAGTTCGAGGTGCTCGACGACATCCTCTCCGGGCGCGGGGCGGACCCCGAGCAGGTGCAGCGGCGCGCGGCGCGCTTCGGTCTGCGGCCCGGCGATCGGCTGACCAGCATCGTCATCGACACCCACGGCGCCGACCACCGGCGCATCGACGCGCACGTCCGGCGGGCGCTCGGGGCGAGCCGGGCACTGGTGGCCGAGCACGGCGGGCATCTGTGCGTCCTCGTCGCCGACGGGCAGCACACGGTCGCGGCGCTGGAACGGGAGTTCGCGGCCCACGGTGTGCTCGCGACCATCGGGTACGCCGGGCCTGCCGCGGGTCTCGATACTGTGGCCGCGACCCATCGGCAGGCCGAACGGGCGCTGTCGACGCTGGTCCTGCTGGGCCGCGCGGGCGGCAGTCTCGACGGCGCGCGCCTCGGCGCGGTCGGTCTGCTGCTCGACGCGGCGGGCAAGCTCGGCGCCGAGTACGAACCACTCGGCGAGATCGCACCGCTGATCGACTACGACCGCGTGCACGGGACGGCGCTCACCGAGACCGCCTGGACGTACCTGGAAACCCATGCTGCCCTGGCCGACACGGCCGCTCGGCTGTTCATCCACCGCAATACGGTGCGGCAGCGGCTGGCCCGCATCGCGGATCTGCTCGGCGACGACTGGCTCGACAACACCCGCCGCCTGGACCTGCACCTGGCGCTGCGGGTCTGGAAATTGCGGTCGTCTCCCACTCAGTAGACCGATAACGGCAGTGGCTGCCATTAATGCGTAGGCTCCGCGATCATCCGGTCCGGCGTCGCCCCGCCGGATCGGCGCCGTCGAAGCCGCCATCGCCACCACCGTGGCCTGCGGTCAGGCGGTGGTGTTCGTCAGCGCCGGCATGACCCACATGGTGTGTGACGGGCTGTCCTGCGCGGACGCGGCCGCCGCTGTCGCCCGCGCCATGTTCGGGCGCACCGAACCTCCGAGCGGTGCCGCATCGGCACCGCGGAACGAAAGGATCTCCCCATGAATCTCGCTGACAAAGTTGTCCTGGTCACCGGTGGCGCGCGTGGGCTCGGTGAAGCGTTCGCGCGCGGCATCGTGGCCGCCGGCGGCCGGGTGATGATCGGCGACCTGCTCGATGAGGAAGGCGCGGCGGTCGCCGCCTCGCTCGGCGACAAGGCCGGCTATGTGCATCTCGACGTCACCGATCCGGCCGACTGGCAGGCCGCTGTCGACGCCACCGTCGCCGCGTTCGGCAAGATGAGCGGCCTGGTCAACAATGCCGGCATCTCCGCTTCCGGCCAGACCGTGGCCGACGAACCACTGGACACCTTCCAGCGCATCATCCAGATCAACCTGGTGTCGGTGTACACCGGCATCCACACCGCGGTGCCCGCCATGCGCGCGGCCGGCGGCGGCTCCATCGTCAACATCTCCTCGGCGGCCGGTCTCATCGGTATGGCCTTGACCGGCGGATACGGTGCCGCGAAGTGGGGCGTGCGTGGCCTGACCAAGGTGGCGGCGGTGGAGCTGGGGCGGGAGAACATCCGCGTCAACTCCGTGCACCCCGGCATGGTCTACACCCCGATGACCGCGCCCACCGGCATCAGCCCCGAACCGGGCGCCTTCCCCAACAACCCGTTCCAGCGGGTGGGCCGGGCCGAGGAACTCGTCGGCGCCGTCACCTACCTGCTCAGCGACGCCGCCTCCTATACCACCGGCGCCGAACTCGCCGTCGACGGCGGATGGACCGCCGGGCCGTCGGTGGAATACATCATGGGGCAGTGAACCGGCTCAGTTCTCGAGTCCGGCCAGGCGCGCGCTGTCGGGCCACAACGCTTGTGCCAGTTCGTCATCGCGCGCGAGGGCCGAGGGGTCCGGCCAGGTGAGGCTGCCGCTGCGCAGGGCGGCATAGGTGCGGCCGGACGGGGGAGTGACGGTGCCGAGGATCAGGCCTGCCAGCGCTCGTCCGGCCGCTTCTGGCGTGTTCATCGTCGGAGTGAAACGCCGCAGTGGTGCGGCGACCGGCGTGCCGAGGACCTTCCACGCGATCCGCAGCGGCAGCGCGAGATCGCGCGCCAAGCCGGTGCCGAACACCTGGCCGGGGTCGTAGGCGAGAGCCGTGATGCGACGTGCTCGCATGTCCGCGTCGTTGTTCAACGCGCGGACGGTGAGGACCGCGCACAGTTTGGACGCGGTGTAGGCGTGTTCACCGGCCTTCTTCGGGCGGGTGTGCCGATCCGGGTCACGGTCGGGATGGGCGAGCAGTTCGGCGTCGGCGTGGCGCGGAGTCGCCAGTGCCGCACCGGTTTCGGGGTCGTGCGTGCCGCTGGTGGTCAACAGCACCCTGGCCCCGTCGGCGAGGGCGGGCGTGAGCAGGCGCAGCAGCAGGTAGTGCGCGAGATGGTTGACGGCGAACGTTGTCTCGAACCCTTCCGGAGTGCGGCCGGTATCGTCGGGTCGCACCACGCCGGCGTTGCACACCAGCACGTCGATGCCCGGCTCACCGAGGCGCCGCAGCACCGACTCCGCGAACGCGCGAACCGAGTCCAAGCGCGTCAGATCCAGCGCATCGGCGGGGTCCGCCGGAGCGCGAGCACCGACGATCAACGGCTCGGCCGACGCCGCGATCTCCCGCACCGCGAGCGCCCCGAATCCCGAACTGCCGCCCGTCATCACGATCGCCGCCACGACGTCCCCTTCGGTCGGTCC
This sequence comes from Nocardia cyriacigeorgica, assembly GCF_005863245.1. Classification (GTDB taxonomy): domain Bacteria; phylum Actinomycetota; class Actinomycetes; order Mycobacteriales; family Mycobacteriaceae; genus Nocardia; species Nocardia cyriacigeorgica_C. Next base: position 20,845 of record NZ_VBUT01000005.1, read on the forward strand.
GATCGGCCGTCCTCAGAATACGCTCGGCGCCGCTGCTGCCGCGGCCTTCCCAGTGCCCGGCTACGACCCGATGCGGGCCGGAGCCCGTTGTTCGAGCCGGCGGATGAGTCCGTGCACCTTCGGGTCGGCGGCCAGGCGGCTGTCGAGGACGATGTTCACCGCGCCGCGCAGCAACGCGTAGGGCTCCCACCCGGAGGGCGCGATGGTGCGGGCGGCGCGGCGGGAGATGCCGTCGGCGATGGTGCGGGCGGCGTGTTCGGCGGTGATGCGGACATTGAGGGGCCAGGGCAGCATGGCGTCGAGTTCTATGCCGAGTTCGTCGGCGTCGAGCATGTCGTGGGTCATCGCGGTTTCCACCACACCGAAGTAGGCGATGCCCGCGCTGGCGCCGACGGCGGCGAGCTCGACCCGCAGCGCGCGGCCGAACTGTTCGACGGCGGCCTTGCTCATCATGTACGGCGATCCGCCCATACCCGGCGCGAATGCCGCACAGGAAGACACCACGACCACATGGCCTTTCGCCGCGATCACCGCGTCGAGCGCGGGATGCACGGTATTGAACACGCCGGTCAGGTTGATCCCCATGACGCGATCGAATTCGCGCGGATCCATCGTGCGCACGGTCGCGGGTGCGGGCGTCACGCCGGCATTGGCGACGACGATGTCGAGTGCCCCGAAACGGTCAATCGCGCGGTCGACGGTCTCGGCCATCTGCGCCCGGTCGGCGACGTCGGCGCCGAGCGCGAGCGCCCGCGGGCCGAGCGCGCGAGCCGCCGCCTGCGCCGCAGGTTCGTCGATATCGACGAGCACCACCGATGCGCCACGGGCGTACAGGATCTCGGCCAGCTCCAGTCCGATGCCCTGCCCGGCGCCGGTGATCAGCGCGGTTCGTCCGGCGACCCGGTAGTTGCCGCGACCGGTGAAGGGTGTGAATCTCAGGTCGATCATCGGGTCACCTCATAGGAATGCGCGTCGAATTTGCTGGTGCGGCGGCGGTATTCGAAACTCCAGTTCGGGTAGAGCCCGGCATTGCCACCGTCGGGGGTGGTGTAGTAGCTGGTGCAGCCGCCGGTCAGCCAGACCGTCGACGCGCTGCGCTCGGCCATCTCGCGCACGAACGCGTCCTGGACGTGGCGGCGCACCTCGACCCGCCGGGCACCGCTGTCTCGCATCATTGTCAGCGCGTCCACGATGTAGGTGATCTGGGATTCGATCATGTAGATCGCGGACTGATTGCCGGCCGCCCCGAACGGTGCGAGGGTCGCGAAGAAGTTCGGGAACTCCGCGACAGCGGTACCGAGGTACGACCGCGGCCGCTTCTGATACAGGTCCGCGATGGAACGCCCCTTGCGCCCGATGAACCGGTCGAACACCGAGGGAATGGGATCGAAACCGGTGCCGTAGATGAGGGTGTCGACCGGGATCTCCTCGCCCGCCCAGGTGACGATGGATCGCGGCCTGACCTCGGCGATCGGATCGGTCACCACATCGACATTCGGCTGGTCCAGCGCCGGCAGATAGGCGTCGGAGAAGATGGCGCGTTTGCAGCCGATCATGTAATCGGGCGTCACCTTCCTCCGCAATTCCGGGTCCCGGATCTGGCGCCGCAACTGCATGCGCCCCAGCAGCTCATACGGATGACGGAAACGGTTGTCCACGAAGCCGACCAGCCCGAAGCCCTCGATCAGGGTGTACCAAGTGCCGCGAATCGCCTTCTGCGCCAAAGGCACCCGATCCAGGATCATCCGCTCCAGCGCGAGGGTGCGCCGATCCAGGCGCGGCACGATCCACGGCGCCGACCGCTGGAAGACGGTGAGCCTGCCGACCTTCGGCTGGATCTCGGGAATGAACTGCACCGCCGAGGCGCCCGTCCCGATGACCGCGACCCGCTCACCGGCCAGATCGTGATCGTGATTCCAGTGCAGCGAATGGAAGGCGGTGCCCTCGAACGAGTCCAGACCCGGCAGTGACGGATACTTCGCCTCGGCGAACACTCCCGCCGCCGAGATCAGGAAATCCGCGGTCATCGGTCCCCGCGAGGTATCGATGCGCCAGTGCGAACGCTGCTCGTCCCAGTGTGCGGCGGTCAGCTCGGTCTCGAACCGGATATGGCGCACCACATCGTGTTCGGTCGCCACCGAGCGCAGATACGCCAGGATCTCCTGCTGTTTGCCGTAGGTGCGTGACCAGCGTGGATTCGGTGCGAACGAATAGCTGTACAGGTGGGAGGGCACATCGCAGGCGCAGCCGGGGTAGGTGTTGGCCTGCCAGGTGCCGCCCAGATCGCCGGCGCGTTCCAGTACGACCAGATCGTCGAAACCGGCCTCCCGGAGTTTGATGGCCAGCCCGATGCCGCCGAATCCGGCGCCGACGATGGCAATGCGGGTGTGCTCGGGAAGAGTGGACATGGCGGTGGACTCCTCGTCGGGGCGTATCGCGACACGTGTGCGTCGAATGCTCGGGAACAGGGGGATCAGAGATCGATCACCAGCGAGTGGCCGGCCGCGCGGGACACGCAGGTGAGCATCCGGCCCTTGCGTTCGGCTGCGGTGAGCAGCCGGTCGCGGTGATCGACCTCGCCGGCCAGCACGGAAACCTTGCAGGTCCCGCAGAAGCCCTGCCGGCAGGAATAGAGGACATCGGGCACCGCACGGGCGATGGCGGTCAACGCGGTTTCGCCGGCGTCGACGCGCACCGTCGTCCCGGTGCGGGCGAGGGTGAGATCGAAGGGCCTGCCGTCGACCACCGGCAGCGCCGAGAAGCGTTCGGTGTGCAGCGAACCGGTGGGATTCAGCTCGAAGAACACCCGCTGGGCCGCCGCCAGCACCGGCGGCGGGCCGCAGACGTACACCGCCGCACCCGGCGCCGCGCGGGCGATCAACTCCGCGATGCGCGGCGTGCCGTATTCGTCATCCGGCAGGACCTCGGCGGTCGCGGGCAGCTCATCGAGAAACGGCATGGTCGCGCGGGAGCGCCCCAGATAGATGAGCTGTCCGCGCGCGCCCGCCGCCTTGGCCATCGGCAGGATCGGGGTGATGCCGATACCGGCGGCAAGGAACAGGTACGACGGTGCGTCGACGAAGGTGAACGCATTGCGTGGTCCGCGCACCCGGATCGCGTCACCGGGGCGCAGGGTGTCGTGGACTTCGACCGAACCGCCGCCGCCGTCGGGGAGACGCCGCACCGCGATCCGGTAGGAGTAGCGGTCGGCGGGGTCGCCGCACAGGGAGTACTGGCGTTGCCTGCCCGAGGGCAGGACGAGGTCCACGTGCGAGCCCGGTGTCCATAACGGCAGCGGGCCGCCGTCGGTGGCGCGCAGCTCGAGAACTCGCACGTCCTCGGCTGCCATGCTGCTCGACGCGAGCACCATGGACAGTTCGAAGCCGCTGCGCCGCACCGGTTTCGGCCGGGACAGCAGGGGCGCCGCCGGACCGGCCACGAACAGGTGTTTGTACACGTCGACGGCCGTGGCCAGCACGCGCAGGCTCGCCGGGGGAGCGGGGCGATCGGTCACCGTCACCACGCCACCAGGTGCTCGTCGGCGCCGGGCTCGTGCGCCGCGCGGGCCGCAGGCGAACGGGCCAGGTAGCGCAGCGCATTGTCCATCGAACCCAATTGCGAGGGATGGAAACTCGGCCGCAGATACCGGGGCATCTCGGTGAAGAACACCGTCCAGCTCGGAATCACCCCGCGCGCGGTCGCGCTGACGAATTGCAGCGGCCAGAACCGGCCCTTGTCGGGCGAGGGATCCTTGCGATACAGATACGCCGTCGACACGATGAACAGCGGCAGCAGCGTCGCGGTCGCCAGCAGCGCGGTGCGCGCCCGCCGGGCATAGCCGCCGTCCAGATGCATATAGGCGTCGAAGACGACGCTGCGGTGCTCGACTTCCTCGGCGCCGTGCCAGCGGACCAGATCGAGCATCGTCGGATGCATCCCCTTCTGCTCGAGCACCCGGGCTTCCAGCAGCCATTCGCCGATCACCGCGGTGAAATGCTCCATCCCGGCGAACAATCCGAGTCGTTCGCGCAGCCAGGCGCGCTTGGCCCGACCGGTCAGGCCGTGATCGCCGAGCACCCGATCGACCAGCCACGACACCGCGTGCACATATCCCTCGGCGTCGAGCCCCAGTGATTGCAGATGCTTGCGGGCGCCTTCGTGGCTGCTGGCGTGCATCGTCTCCTGGCCGACGAAGCCCTGCACTTCCTCGCGCAGCCGTGGGTCATCGATATGGGGCAGCGCCTCGGCCAACGCCATCGCCATCGCGCGTTCGCCTTCGGGCAGCACCAGATGCATCACGTTGACGATGTGGGTGGCCAGGACCTCGCCGGGGATGTAGTGCATGGGCACCGACCCGAAGTCGAAGTGCACGTCGCGGGCGTGGATCGCGTGCGCTTCTTCCTGGTACGGACGCCTCGTTGCGTCGATTTCCGCCATGCGCCGACCGTACAGTGCAACAAATCGCATTGCAATGTTGCAGCAACAAATCGCGGCAGAATGTTGCACAACCGCCTCGGGTTGCTACGTTGGGAGCTGTGACCACCGCGGCAGCCAGCAGGGACGACGTCGATTCGATCGAATCGCGAATCCTCGATGCCGCACTCGTGCAGTTCGCCGACGTCGGCATCAAGAAGACGACGATCGAGGACATCGCCCGCAAGGCCGGCGTCGACCGGGTGACCGTCTACCGGCGCATCGGTTCCCGCGACGACCTCGTACGCGCGGTGGCGTTGCGCGAAGTGAACGCCGTGCTCACCGAACTCGAGGACGTCGCGGCGCGCAACGACACGCTCGCCGACTTGGTCGCCGACATCTTCGTCACCGTCGTCACCCGCTGGCGCGAGCATCCCCTGGTCCGGCGGATGCTGACCGCCGAACCCGACCGCCTGCTGCCCCAGCTCACCACTGAGGGCGGCGCCGCGTTCACGGTGTCGGCGGCCGCGGGTACGGCGGCGCTCCAGCAGGCGGTCGAGCGTGGTCTGCTGGAGGATTCACCCGAGTTGGGGACCCGGGTCGAGATCGCCTGCCGCTTCGTGCACTCGCTGATCTTGCAGCCGGTCGGCTCGATTCCGCTCGACACCGATGATCAGATGCGCGAGTTCGCCCGCAACTATCTGGTGCCCATCGTCACCGGCTGACGCGTCGCCGGTCTATTGCTCGTCGTCACCCTCTTCGGCCTCGGCATTGAGTGCCTTTTCCAGTTCCACGCGCAAGCGGTTCGCGGTCGCGGTGTCGCCGGCGTCGTCGGCGGTGGTGATGTCCTGGCGCAGCTGCGCGATCGTGTCCTGGGAAACCATGAATCCTCCTTCGAGGTCGCGCGGTCGGGCTGTCCCTGACGGGATGTCCGGTTTCGCGGCGGGGAAACCGGCGGGTGGCCCGGTCGCCGGGGTACGGTGCCACTTCGAGTACTCGCGATGAGACCGCCGTCACACTGATTCGGTGAACGATTGTGCTCTGAACGGGTAGATCGCGTTTCTGCTCGTGTGTGGCGATGTGTTTCGGGTATGGCAGCAGATGTGGTCGAAAACCGTCGGCCAGCTGCGCGATGACGGAGCTGTGCCGGTGTCCGAAAATATGTAGTACTGTCCGTAACATTCATATGAGACGAGTGTTGACTCATTGCAGTGGGAGGTCTTCGTGTCCGGCGTGATCCACGAAGCGGCAGGGAGACTGTCCGCACAAGGCACCGAAGGCGGTGGAGCGGCGCTCGACCAGGTCGCCATCATGACCGGCTCGGCCGGCGTCATCGCCCTGGTGCTGCTGTGGGTGGGGTACCTGCACCGCACGCGCCGCATCACCTGGCTGGGCACGCTGGCCGACCGCATCGGCGCCCTGGTGAACCGGCCCGGCTGGGTGGCGCTGCCCATCGTGATGTTCCTGGCGACCATCCTCACCGCGCTGCTCGGCTTCATCTGGGATGTCAGCCTGCACATCGGCAACGGCCGCGACGAAGGGCCGCTGGCCAATCCGGCGCACTACTTCATCCTCGCGGGCCTGTTCTTCCTGTTCACCGCGGGCATGCTGGCCATCGTGCTGCCGCTGGACGACAAGCCCGGCGTGGCGGCCGTGCGCATCACCCGCACCTGGTACGCGCCGGTCGGCGGCATTTTGATCGCCGGTGCGGGCCTGTACGCACTGATCGGGTTTCCGCTCGATGACATCTGGCACCGGCTGTTCGGCCAGGACGTCACCCTGTGGGGCCCCACGCATCTGATGCTGATCGGTGGCGCTGGCCTGTCGCTGGTCGGTGTGCTGCTGCTCGAATTCGAGGGCTCGCGCAACCGGCCCGATCCCGACCGGGCCGACAACCGGGTGAACTGGTTGCTGCGCGCGTTCGCCTTCGGTGGCCTGATCATCGGATTGTCGGTGTTCCAGGTCGAATTCGATTTCGGCGTCGAGCAGTTCCGGCTGGTGCTGCAACCGATGCTGATCGTCGCGGCGGCCACCGTCACCCTGGTCGCGGCCCGCGTGACGCTCGGTGCGTTCAGCACGTTCGTCGTCGTGGCCTTCGCCGCGGTGGTGCGCGGGGTGGTCGCGTTCCTCGTCGGTGGCCCGATCATCGATGCGCCGCGCAATGTCTTCCCGCTGTATCTGGGCGCCGCGGTCGTGGTGGAGTTGATGGCCTTGCTGCCGCTGGCGAAGCGCCGGGTGTGGTGGGGTGCGCTGACCGGGTTCGCGGTGGCGACCGTCGGCATCTGGCTGGAATCGCTGTGGGTGTCGGCGATGTTCGTCGATCCGTGGCCCGCGGCCATGTGGCCGGAACTGCTGGCGATGGCGGTGCCGACGGGTGTGGCCGGCGGTGTGGTCGGTGCGCTGTTCGGCATCGTGCTGCGCGGTGAGCCGCTGCCGCGTCCGCCGGTACGGCGGGCGCTGATGGTCGCCGCGGTGGTGATCGTCGGTGCGGCCACGGCGAACGGGCTGATCATCGAGGTGCCGGAGAAGGCGTCGGCCACGGTGACGTTGCGTGAGGCCGAACCCGTCGACGGCGGGCGTATGGTGACCGCCGATATCCGCTTCACCCCGTCCGATCTGGTCGGCGAGGATCCGGAATGGGTGCAGATCCTGGCCTGGCAGGGCGGTGTGGGCTCCGACAGTCCGGGCCGCGGCCTGGTCGTCGATCATCTGCGGCGCGTCGGCGAAGGTCACTACGAGTCGACCGAACCCGTTCCGGCGCACGGCACCTGGAAGACGGTGCTGCGGGTGCAGGACGGGCGGATGCAGACCGCGCTGCCGATCTTCATGCCCGAAGACCCGGGTATCGGTGCGGCCGAGGTGGCGGCGCCGCCTGAGTTCACCCGGGATTTCGTCGCCGAGATCACCGTCTTGCAGCGTGAACGTTCCTTCGATCATCCGGCCTGGTTGTTCGGCGCGGCCTCGCTGCTGGTGTTGCTGTGCAGCCTGATCCTGATCGGTGCCCTGTCGTGGGGTGCGGCCCGGATCAACGACCGCTACCTGGCGGCGGCGCCGCAACCGAGTCCGGTGAGCGGCGGATGATCCTGGCCGTCGACCGGGTGGACGTGCTGGCCGACCACTCGGTCCTGCTGGCGGTTCCCGCCTTCGCGCCGGCGTTCGTGGTGGTCGGCATCATCGTGTTCATCGCGGTGCGCGACCGGCGCGCCGAGAAACGCGAGAACGACCAGGAAGCCGCACCGGCCCAGCCCCCTTCGCTCGATGATGAGGAGCCTCGATGACCCGCACCTGGCGGTACTGCGCGCTGACACTGTTGGCCGGCGCCACGATGCTGGCCTGTTCGACCACACCGGACCAGGCCACGCCCACCTCGGCGCAGCCGGCGCCGGCCTCGGCCACCGATTCGGCCGACGCCTTGGTGATCGAGGTGCGCATCGCCGACGGCACGGTGACGCCTGTGAATGCGCGCATGGACGCCACGGTGGGCCGGCCGATCGAACTGGTCGTCGACAGTGACACCGAGGAAGAACTGCACGTGCACGCCACCCCGGAGCACACCTTCACGGTGGTGCCCGGAGCCGGTCAGCGGTTCGCTTTCACCGTCGAGGTGCCCGGCCGGGTCGAGATCGAGTTGCACGGATCGCACCGGACGGTGGCGACGGTGGACGTCCGCCCGTGACCGATGTGCTCGCGCACGGGATCTCCGGCGCGACCGATCTGCCGATTCCGTTGTCGTATGCGCTGATCGGCGCGGCCTGGGCGTTGACGTTCTCGTTCGCGGTGCTGGCGTTCGCGTGGCGGGAACCGCGGCTGGATCCCGATTCGCCGGGCGTTCGGCTGCCCGGATTCCTGCGTGCCGCATTGGATTCGACGTGGACGCGGACGGTACTCGCCGCGGTCGGCGTGATCGGCGCCGCTGTGGTGGTGGCGGCCGGGTTCGCCGGTTCGCGGGATCCGGCGGATAACCCGGTGCCCGGCATCGTTTACATCTTCGTCTGGGTGGGCGTCCCGGTGGTGTCGCTGGTGTTCGGCCCGGTGTGGAAGGTGGTGTCGCCGCCGCGCGCGGTGCACCGGATGCTGTGCCGGCTCACCGGCCGGGTTCCCGGCCGGGGGCTGTTCCGGTACCCCGAGTCGTGGGGGTATCGACCCGCGGCGGTGCTGCTGTTCAGTTTCGTCTGGCTGGAATTGGCTTCACCGGAACCGGGTTCGGTGCTCGCGGTGACGATCTGGTTCACCGGATACCTGCTGATCGGCACTGTGGGGCTGTTCCTGTTCGGCACGGTGTGGGCCGAGCGCGCGGATCCGCTCGAGGTGTACAGCAGCCTGCTGGCCCGGCTGAGCCCGCTGGCGCGCGGTGCGGACACGGCGCTGGTGCTGCGGTGGCCGCTGAACAATCTGGCGGGAACCCCGGCAGTGCTCGGTTCGGTCGCGGTCGCTGCCACGCTGCTGGGATCGACGGCGTTCGACAGCTTTTCGATGTTTCCGGGCTGGCGCGATCTGCTCATCGAGGTGGGCGGCGATTCCACCCTGGTCACCACACTGCTGCGCACCGCCGGATTGCTCGGGTTCATTCTGGTGGTGTGGGCGGTCTTCGAGCTCGCGACCCGCGCGACCGGCGGTCTGAGCCGTGAGCAGCGGGCGCGGTTGCCGATTCGGCTCGCGCACAGTCTCACCCCGATCGTGGCCGGCTACATCATCGCCCACTACCTGACCTTCCTGGTGGAGAAGGGCCAGGCGACGCTGATCCTGTGCGCCGACCCGTTCGGGCGCGGATGGAATATCGCGGGCCTGGCCGACCTCGACGTGCACTACATCCTGTCCAGCCATCCCTCGGTGCTGGCCACCCTCAAGGTGCTCGCCGTGCTGACCGGCCACATTCTCGGCGTCGCCGCCGCCCACGACCGCTGCCTGCGGCTGCTGCCGCCCCGGCACCGGCTGACCGGGCAGCTCGCGCTCATGCTGGTGATGGTCGGGTTCACCTTCACCGGGCTCTACCTGCTGTTCGAGGCGTGAGCGTCAGCGGCCCTTCCAGATCGGGTCGCGCTTCTCGGTGAACGCGCGCACGCCCTCGGCCGCGTCCTCGGAGAACAGTGCGGTGGAGGCGATGTCGGATTGCCGGTCGAAGGCGTCGCCGGTGGTCCAGTCCGCGGCTTCCACCACGATCTGTTTGCTGCCGAGCACACTCAACGGTGCGTTGACGGCGATCCGCTCGGCGAGGGCGAGCGCGGCCGTCAGCGCTCCACCCGGTTCGGCGATCACGTTGATCAAACCGAATTCGGCGAGCTTGGTGGCGGGCATGGGGTCCCCGGTGAGCGCGAGTTCCATGGCGATATTGCGGGGCAACCGCTCCCGCAGCCGCAGCACACCGCCCGCCGCGGCGATCAAGCCACGCTTCGGTTCCGGTATGCCGAACTGTGCATCACGCGCCGCGACAATGAGGTCGGCGGCCAGTGCGAGTTCGCAGCCACCGGCCAGCGCCGGACCCTCGACCGCGGCGATGAGCGGCTTGCGTGGCGGCTTCCCCGTCAGACCCAACGGCCCGCGGCCTTCGGTCAACGGCGCTTCACCGCCGGCCATGGCTTTGAGATCCATGCCGGAACTGAAACAGCCGTCGGCGCCGGTCAGGACGGCGACTCGCAGGGCCGGATCGGCGTCGAACGCATCGCAGGCCCGTTCCAGCGCGACGGCCATGGCGTGGTTGATCGCATTGCGGACCTCCGGCCGGTTCAGCGTGATGATCATGACCGGGCCGCGCCGCTGCACCAGCACCGGGGGCGGGGGAGGAGCGGGAAGCTCGATCGGGCGGTCGCCGTCGATGGTGATCTGCTCGCCGCGCACGGTCACCGGCAGTCCGAGTGCGTCGGTGTCGGCGAGCCTATCGACCAGCTCGGATTCCTCGCTGCGCAACAATACTCGGGCGCCCTCGGGAGTGAGCAGGCTCAGGATGGCGGCTTCGGGGCGGCCGTCCCGGTCATACGGCAGGGTGTAGGCCTCGACCACGGCGGGCCCCTCGTAGCCTTGGCGGACCGGGCGCGTCGGCGGATGGTCGACGATCGGGCGCAGATGCGCATACGGCTGCCGCGGCGGCGTCGCCGAGTAGATGCCGATCGCGTGCTTGGTGACGTACCAGCCGAGCGAGGTGCTCAACCCGAACGTCTCGGGATGCGCGCGCAGCTGCTCGACCATGGTGGCGACGGCGTGGGTGCCGTAGTTGTTGCCCGGTCCGCCGCCGAAGGTCAGCCCGCCGGTCACCGACAGCGGCCGGTCCGGGTCATCGACCGGCAGACCGAGCTCGCGGGCCGCGATCTGCACGGCCACCGGGAAGCAGGAATACAGGTCGACCGGACCGATCCGGTCGATCCCGATGCCCGCGTGTTCGAGGGCGGCGGCGCCGATGGTGCGGATCGCCGGGGACGCGGCCAGTTCCGTGCGCTCGGAGACGAACCACTCGTCGTGCGCGGACGCCCCCGCGTGCACGAACACCCACTTGTCCTGCGGGATACCGGCGGCCTCGGCCGCCGCCGCGCTGCACAGGATCAGTCCAGAGGCCATGTCCACCTGAAGGTTGGCGCACAGCAGTTTGGTGTAGGGCGCCGTCACCATCCGATTGTCGGCCGTCGGGGTGATCAGCTCGTCGGCGGTGAACTCCTGGGGCAGCCAGGCATTCGGATTGTGCGCGGCGACCGCCGACATCCGCGACCACAGTTCGCCGATCGCGCGCAGATGCTGCTTCGGTTCGCGGCCGAGGCGATGCCGGTTGGCCGATTCCATGAGTGCGTACATGTAGATGGGCGCACCCAGTCCAGCGGCGATTTCCGCGGGGTTGTTCGCTTCGCGGTCGACGCCCGCCGTTCGCGTCGGTGCCACCTCGGGGCCCTGCTCCGGCCAGGCGACCTCGGTGCCGGAGCGTTGCGCGGCGGCCAGGGTCGCGCCGGCCTCCGCGCCGGTCACCAGCACCATGTCGTAGGTGCCGTCGGAAATTGCCTGAGCTGCTTCATTGATCAGCAGCTGGCCGCCGTCGCCGCCGTATCGCGACGACTGTACGGTGTCGACCGCGCGCGCACCGACCGCCTCGGCCACCAGCGCACCCATATCGCGGTACTGCCAGGAGGCGCTGGCCACCGCGAACACCGCATCGGCGCCGGCGAGCAGACTCTCACCCGCCGTGGCGTCGGCGGCGGCCAGGCGCAAGGCGCGTGCGGCGAGCGTCGCCGGATCGGCGGCGGTATCCGGGGCGTGCGAGACGACCTGCCCCGCGCCGACGAGCACCGGAGTATTCGGGGCGAGCGTGCGACCGGATGCTGTGTGCACCACGGGCTTTCGTGCGTTCCGGTTGGACAGCGGCCCGGCCGCGGCCACCTTGTCCGGCACCCGATCCAGCGACTCCCGCAGCGCCTCCGACAGGGTGCGCACCAGCGATGCGCCCAGCGGGCCTTCGACCGGCTGCCCGGACAGTCCCGCGTCGAAGCAGGCGAGCGAGCCGCCGTCCTCGGGATAGACCGTCAGCCAGAATCCGAGCGTCAGGCCCATCGGCCCGCGACCGCGCAGCGCGATCGCGGTGGCGTCGGCCGAGGTCACCGTCCAGGCGATATCGGCGGGCAACCCCATGAACTTGACCTGCTGGCCGAACTCGAGCCCGGCATACGCGCCGGTCGGGGTCTCACCACGGAAGGCGGCGTGCATGGTGAGCCATTCGGGGAACCTGGCGGGGTCGGTCAGATAGGCCGCCACCGTGTCCGCGGGCGCGTCGAGGTGTGTGGCGGCGTGTGCGCGCTTGCCGAACTCCGCGAGACCGGCGGGCGGCACGTGGCCGGTGTCGGCCGGTGCGGCGGCCGGAGATTCGGACCGGCCGAGCGCGCCGGCAGCGAGATCCCGCAGGATGCGCGGGTTGCCGACCACCGCTCCGGTGAGCTGACGCACCGCCCGCACCTGGTTACGTGCCTGCTTCAGCACGCGAGGGACACCACTCACGCCGGTCACCACCTTGTTCTCGCCGTCGATGGAACTACTGCATGCTCAATAGTTCCGTGGAACTATTAGATGTTCAGTAGTTCCACGTGTCAATATTGATGCCGTGACCAGACCGGGTGCGCCCCTGCCGAGCCTGCTCAGCCGCGCCATGACCCAGGTGCTCGGCACGGTGCCCGGCGGCGACGACACCGACGCCAAGGTCCTCGACGCCGCCCTGCGGGTGCTGGCGCGCCGCGGCACCCGCGAGGCCACCATGGACGACATCGCCGCCGAATCCGGCGTCGGCCGCACCACCCTGTTCCGCCGCTACACCAGCAAGGACCAGCTGTTCGAACGCGCCCTGGCCCGGGATATGGGCCGCATTCTCGACGATCTCGCCGAACGATTCACCACCGTCACCGACCCCACCGAGCAGGTGGTCATCGGGTTCATCACCGGTCTGCGCCTGGGCGACCACATCCTGTTCCGGGATGCGGACCAGGTGCGCCGGGCCGAGCTGCTGCAGGCTTTGAGCCACGGCGATCCGTCGCCGATCTCCCTCGGTTACAAGGCCGTTCGCGCCAATATCGCCAAAGCGCAGGCCGAGGGGAAGATCCCTGTCCGCGATCCCGACGCCCAGGCCGACGCCCTGATCCACCTGATGATCGGCTACCTCGCCGCCCCGAGCCTGGCCGTCGACCTCACCGATCCCGTCGCCATGGAACGACTGGCGCGCGCGGCCGTCGCGCCGATCCTCACCGGAACCATCTGAGCGCCCGCGCCGTGCGGTAGCTCAGGACACCACCTCGAAGTCGGCGGGATCGAACTTCGCCTGCGCCTTGTACTGGATGCCGAGCAACGGCCAGTTGGTGGTGATGCGGCCGTCGGGCTGGCGATACCAAGACGAACACCGGCTCCACACACTGCCGGACAGCTCGCCCTGAATCCGCTCGTCGAAGGCCTGCTCGACCTCGGGCCGCACGGCCAGCGGTGCGCCGACCCCGGTCATATGGCTGACGTAATCGCCCAGGTACTTCGCCTGCGCCTCGAGGAAGTAGATGATCGAGCCGCCGCCGGTATTGGTATTCGGCCCGTACATGATGAACAGATTCGGGAAACCCGGCACCGTCATCCCGTAGTAGGCGCGGGCGCCGTCCTTCCACTCCTCGTGCAGGTCGCGGCCCTCGGCGCCGGTGATGGTCATCGGGGCGAGGAATTCGGTGGCGGTGAAACCGGTACCCCAGATGATCACCTCGGCCGCGTGCTCGCGCCCATCGACGGTGCGCACACCCGAGGCGGTGATCTCGCTGATGCGCTCGATGCACAGCTCGACATTCGGCTGGGTCAGGGCGGGCAGATAGTCGTCGGAGAACAGGATGCGCTTGCAGCCCACCGGATAGTCCGGCCACACCTTCTCGAACAGACCCGGCTTCGCCTTGGTCTGCCTGCGCATATGCCATTTCGAGACGCCCCGGATCGCCGCGGCCAGCGGTTTCGCGTAGACCCACGCCACGCTGAGCCCCTCCACCACGCCGTACCAGGTCACCCGCTCGCCGAGTTCGGTCACCGGCGCCTTCTCGAAGATCTTGTGGTGCAGCGGCGAGAATTCCCGGTCCGGGCGCGGGACGATATACGGCGCGGTCCGCTGGAACACCGTCAACTGCTCGACCAGCGGCTGGATCTGCGGGACGAACTGGATGGCGCTGGCCCCGGTGCCGATCACCGCGACCTTCTTCCCGGACAGATCGATATCGTGGCGCCACTGCGCGGAATGGAAGCTCGCGCCCGCGAACCGCTCGCGCCCGGCGATCTCCGGCAGCGACGGCCGCGCCAGCTGCCCGACCGCGGACACCACCACATCGGCGGTGACGGATTCGCCGGTGCTCAATCGCACCGTCCACGTCCCGGCCGACTCGTCGAACGCCGCGCCGAGCACCTCGATGCCGAACCGGACGTGGCGGCGCACGTCGTACTTGTCGGCGACCAGGCGCATGTAGTCCAGGATCGCCGGTTGCCGCGAGAACCGGTGCGGCCAGCGCGGATTCGGTTCGAAGGAGAACGAGTAGAACGGCGACGGCACATCGCAGGCCGCCCCGGGATAGGTGTTCTCCCGCCACACCCCGCCCACATCGTCGCCCTTCTCGAACACGACGATGTCGTCGAATCCCCGTTTCTTCAACTCGATCACCGCGGCCAGCCCCCCGAAACCACTCCCGATGACCGCGATCGTGGGCCGCATCCCGATTCCTCTCGCCGCGCCGCCTGAACACCTCCAGTGTTCAACATTCCGGGCCCCTCGCCCACGTGTTCGACGGAAAGCCGGTAATTCGGTGTGGGGAGCCCAGGCTTGCCCGGTGCCCGTCGTTGATGCGAGCGCGGTGGAACGGTCCCACCGCCGGTGGCAAGGTCACCGTCCGGCCCGGCGGATCGATGGCAGGTTCGTAGGCAGACGTGGCCGCAGCGGCGGATAGACCAGGCTCAACGCGGCGCCGAGGGTGAAATAGCTGCGCAGCACGCGGAAGCCGAGATAGGCCGGAATGTATTTCACCGAGCTGGGCCGCCAGCACAGGCACACCATGGCCGCCATGATCATCTGCATGCCGAGAACGGTCGCGACGATCGGCTGCCACCGCAGGTCGCCGTAGGTGGAGCGGAACACGACCTCGACCACCACCGCGAAGATGAGCAGCGGTGCGAGCATGGCGCGGCGCGCGGCGTTGACCAGTTGGAAGGGCAGCACGAAACTGCCCGTCATGGATCGGCGATCGAGCAGGGTGGCGCGATTGTGCGCGGTGATGTGATAGATGCTGCGGAACCAGCGCACCCGCTGTTCGCGCAGGTGGGCGTAGGAGACCGGGGTTTCGCTGTAGTAGGTGGCCTTCGGGTCGGCGATGGTGTGATACCCGGCCGCGTCCATCCGCAGGCAGATATCGGTGTCTTCGCCGTTCATCCCCTCGACCATCCCGCCCACCTTCCGCAACACACTGCGGCGATAGATCGCGAACATGCCCGGGATCCCGAGCACGCCCTGATATCCGACCAGCGACACCTGAAAGAAGCCATGGCGCAGGAACACCTCGACCAGCCGGACCTTGTCGATCCAGGTCTGCTGCTGCACCGGCAGCGGTAAACCGCCGACCGAACCCACCCGTGGATCGGCGAAGTGGCGCATGGCGGTCTGCAGGCAGCCGGGCGCGATCACCGTATCGGCGTCGATGCGGACGATGAACTCTTCGCTGATGCGCTCGACGCCCATGTTCAACGCGATCGCCTTGCCGGGCGTTTCGCATTCGAGGACCTCACCGGTGATCGCGGTGCACTGCGCGATCGCCCGTTCGGCGACGGCGAAGGTGTCGTCGGTGGAGGCGTTGTCGACGACGTAGAGATGGATGCGCCCGGCGTAGCTGTCGGCGGCGCGGTCGACCGCGGCGATGGTCGCGGCGATGTCGTGTGCCTCGTCGTGGGCCGGCACCAGCACCGCGACCGGAGGCGAGAACCTGTGCCGCCGGGACCGGGTGATCACCCGCCAGCCCAGCAGCGCGGTCAGGGTGGCGAAGATCTGCTGGGCGAGAAAGATGCCGGGACCCATGCCGCCGAGCAACGCCCACTCCCGCAGATCCAGCACCGCGTTGAGGAACGCCTGCTCGAACACCGCCGCGAGCACCAGCGCGAGGGTGAACGGCACGAACAGCCTGACGTAGGCCATGGCCGGTGTGCGCGGATTGATCGTCATCCGCACCGGCTCGGGCAGCTGAGCTTGACGCAGCACCGTGTGCGGGAAGATCGCCAACGCGACCATCGCCGAGGCCACCTGCTGCCCGAACACCGAGATCCGCAGCAGCCCGAGGTCGTCGAGGAGCCAGGCGAGCACATCGAAGAACACACACGAGGCCAGGAATTTGCCGAGCAGCGAGACGCCGAGAAACAGCCGCCGCCACCGATTGCTATAGGCGTAGAACGCGTAGGTCACGAAGAACACGACGATGAAGATGCGCGTCGGCATGGCGACGTTGCCGCGGTCGCCGGCCAGGATCACCATGTCGTTGCGCTCGACCAGGCCGGTCTGGTGCAGGACCGCCTGAAGGCACATGGCGATGACGGTCAGGCCGGTGAAGCTGATCAGGAATCCGTTGCTGGCACTGGCGGGCCGGTCCACCGAATAGCCCGCGGGTGCACTGTCCACCGAGCGGTAATAGTCGGCGATGGCGGTGGGTGCCGGGCCTGCGGAGGGTGCGCTGTTCACTCAGGGATGCCCGTTCCCGCAGCGCCGGGCGGAGCGAGCGCACCGCCGCCGTCGACCGTGAAGGTGCCGCCGGGGGTGATCACCTGGACGCACTCCCGCCCGAAAGCGGGCAGCGTGACCGCCTCGGAATCACCGGAATAGCTGATCGCCAGGCCCCTCGCGCCCGCGACATTCGCGCATTGCACCACCAGGCCCGCGTCGAAGGCGGACACATCGAGCACCGCGGCCGAAGCGCCCGCCACCAGCCGGCCGTCCCGCAGCCGCACCAGCGTATTCGCCGCGGCGCTGTCACCCACCAGCACGAAGGGTGCGCCGGGCAGTGGGTCGGTATTCCAGCGGAACTGCGGGTGGTGCGGTGCGGGCAGGAACCGCGCGAGGACCGGAATCACCGCGTTGAGCAGTTCGGTCGTGTCCTTGGAGTCGGCCGCGGGCAGGTAGATGACGTATCCGGGGGCGAGATCGCGGGGCACCGCGGTGAAGCCAGTTCCGGGATCGTCGCCCAGTTCGAGCGCCGAAGCGGTGAGCAGCTGAATCGGATAGGTGCTCACCCGCACATCGCAGCCGCCCAGGTCGCGATCGCGTTGCACGGTCAGGGTGAGGGTGTTGTTCAGCATCTGCGCATCCGGCGGCAGCGGAATGGACACCGGTTCGGTGGTGTGGCCGAGCGGGCGGCTGTCGACCAGTCTGCCGTTGAGCTCGACATTGAGCAGCCAGGTCAGGTCCGGGGGAGAGGCGGGCAGCTGGAACGCGACGCGCACCGCTCGGGGCAGGCGGGCGCCGGGCAGGTCGGCCAGCGCGTAACGCACTCGCCAGCGGTGGCTTTCGGTGATCTGGGCTTCGGACAGGTCCGTGCCGAGCGCGTCGAGGCCGACGGCGTCTCCGGTGAGCGTGGCGGTGGCCACCGCGCGCGGATCGGCTGCCCCGCGGTCGGCGGTCACCGCCGCGGGCGTGGTCAGGAACTGGGAGATCACCGCCGGATCGGCCTCCACCACCGCGAGCACCGGCGTCGAGCCGACGGTGCCGAGCGCGACGCCGTCGTCGGTGCCCATGCCCTCGGCGGCGACCCAGTCGGTGATATCGGCGAGCCGCTGCGCGGGACCGATCAGGATCGCGTTGTGGATGTCGGAATCCGGCAACTCGTCGCGATAGGTGATGTCGTAGCCGGCGCGGCTGAGCGCGATGCCGAGGTCGGCGGCCATCGTGCGCCATTGATCCGACAGATCGATCGGCACGAGCGTGAGACTGCGACCCCAGGTGGCGACGGCGTCGCGCACAGTGTGCACCGGTTCGTCGAGCGCGGCCTCCACCATCGTGGCGGGGTCGAGATGGATCACCATGCCGGCGGCGCGGTCGGAGGTGCAGGTTTCGTGGTGCAGATTGCCCCTGGTCCGCACCTGGACGTGGACCTGTCCGTCCGCCGCGGCCTGGTCCGGAATGTCGACCAGATCATCGAGTCCGTTCTCGCCGCGGGGCAATTCGCGCTGATAGACCTGCTGGCCGTCGATCGAGACGATCAAGAACACGGTACTGTCCTCGGCGACCTGCGTCGTGCCCGACAGCCGCAACCGGGTGTGGCTGCGCGCGGAACCCACCGGCAGCGTCACCAGGAAACTCGTCGACGGTGCCTCACTGGTCAGCCAGCTGCCGTCCGGGCGGCCGAGATCGGCCAGGCTCGCGGTGACATGCCGTTCGGCCGGCACGTCGAGGTCGGCGTCCTCGTCGGGGCTGTCGAACCACACCGGCCGGACCACGGCGAACACCAGCAGCAGCGCACCCGCCAGCCCCAGCACCCACCAGGCCGAGCGCGGCACCTGGCGGCCGCGTTCACCCGGAAAGTAGTCGGGCGGCTCGGACTGCTCGGTGTCCGGGCCCGGGGTGTCGTCAGCCATGCACGTGCTCCTCGGCGCCTGCCCTGCGGTCCTCGTTCCAATACGAGCGGCACGGAATCCGGTTCACATCCACCCGATCGGCATATTTCTGCGCGATTTCCACCGATTCGCGCAGCAGACCGGTCGCCAATCGGGTCGGTTCCAGACCGAGCCCGAGCAACTGGTCGTTGCGGGCACTCAACTCGTTGGCGTCGGCCTCCACGCGAGGATTCGAGACCCGGTCGACGGTTCCGCCGACGACCCTCGCCACCAGCTCGGCCAGATCGGAGATCCGATGGGTCTCGGTCACCTGATTCATCACCCGCACCCGGCCGCCCACCTCCGCCCCGGATTCCGCGGCGAGCCGGATACACCGGACGGTGTCGCGGATATTGATGAAGGCCCGCGTCTGCCCGCCGGTGCCGTGCACGGTGAGCGGATAGCCGATCGCGGCCTCCACCAGGAAACGGTTGAGCACGGTGCCGAAATCGCCGTCGTAGTCGAAGCGGTTGATCAGCCGCGGATCGAGTACGGTCTCGTCGGTCTGCGTGCCCCAGACGATGCCCTGATGCAGATCGGTGATCCGCATGCCGTCGTTGCGGGCATAGAACTGGAACAGCAGCTGATCCAGCGATTTCGTCAGGTGGTAGATGCTGCCCGGCTGGGTGGGGTACAGGATGTCGCGGCTGTGCTGCACGCCCTCGCGGTCGGGGTAGCTGACGGTCAGATAGCCCTCGGGCAGATCCACCGGCACCGATTCGTACCCGTAGACGCCCATGGTGCCCAGATGCACGAGGTGCGCGTCCAACCCCACCTGCACCATCGCGGCGAGCACGTTATGGGTGGCGTTGAGGTTGTTGTCGACCGTGTAGCGCTTGTGGGCCGGTGACTTCATCGAATACGGCGCGGCGCGCTGTTCGGCGAAATGCACGATGGTGTCGGGCCGCTCGGCGTCAAGGAACTCGGTCAGCTGCTCGTAGTCGCGGGACAGGTCCAGCCGCACCGTCGCGATGTCGCGGCCGGTGGCGTCTCGCCACGCCCGCACCCGTTCCGGCAGCGACCGGATCGGCGTCAGCGACCGCACGCCCAGCTCGTCATCGATGCGGCGGCGAATGAGGCTGTCGCAGATCGTCACCTGGTGGCCGTGCGCCGACAGGTGCAGCGCGCTCGGCCAACCACAGAAACCGTCCCCACCCAGTATCAGCGTCCGCATGTCGGCTCCTCTCGGAATAGGGCGGAGCAGCAGTGGTGTCCCGGGTATCGCGGCACCGTCGCCGAGGCCACGCGGACGGCGCAGATCGCGTGAGCATCGCATCGGCCGGGCCCGGATCACCTCACCCGCGTCGGGTGAAAAGGCATGCCGACGGCGTCCGGTCCGCCCGGTCACCCTCGCCGGGTGATGTGCGCACGGGCGTCGTCGGCGACAGTCGGAGGGTGACTCGGGAGGAGCCGGATATGAGCGACGGAAGCTGCTGAACGGTGCGGGGGCCGGCGTCGCGGCGGCGGAACCTGCTGCCCCGCGAACGCATGCGCAAGGCCGATGTGATCGCGGGGTTGTCCGGTGCCATCGGCAGCGTGCCCGACGGTATGGCGGCGGGGGCGCTGGCGGGGGTGAGCCCGGTGCACGGGCTGTACGGGAGCATGGCGGGGCGGCTGTTCGGCAGTTTCACCACGAGTACCCGGTTGATGGTGGTGACCGCGACCAGTGCGTCCGCGCTGGCGGCGGGGTCGGCGCTGACCGGCGTCGCGCCGGAGGACCGGGCGGCGGCGCTGACCATGCTGACCTTGATCGCGGGGATCCTGATGATCCTCGCCGCCGTGCTGCGCCTGGGCCGCTACACACGCTTCGTCTCGCATTCGGTGATGACCGGATTCCTCATCGGGGTGTCGGCCAACATCGTGTTCGGGCAGCTGGCGCAGATGACGGGCGTCGACGCCGACGCCGACCTCGCGGTGTTGAAGGCCGTGCACGTGCTCACCCATCCCGGGGAGATCGACCTGGCGTCGCTGACGGTCGGGGTGACGGCGTTCGTGCTGCTGGTGGGACTGGCTCGCACCAGGTTCCGCTTGTTCGGCTCGCTGGCGGCGCTGGTGGTGCCCACGCTGCTGGTCGTCGTCTTCGACTGGGATTCGGTGGCCAGGGTGTCGGATGTGGGTGCGATTCCGACGGGATTCCCCTTACCGGGTTTGCCGGATCTCACGGTGTTGTCGCCGGGCCTGATCAGCGGCGCCGCTGCCGTCACGATCATCGTGCTCGTGCAGGGCGCGGGCGTGGCGCAATCGGTGCCGAACCCCGACGGATCGCATTCGGAGGCCAACCGCGACTTCCAGGCCCAGGGCATCGGCAATATCGCCGCCGCGCTGTTTCGGGGTATGCCGGTCGGCGGGTCGGTCGGCCAGACCGCGCTCAACGCCACCGCGGGCGCGCGCACCCGCTGGGGCGCGATCTGGTCCGGCATCTGGATGCTGGCCATCCTCGTGATATTCGCGCCGCTGGTCGGCGAGGTGCCGATGCCGACGCTGGCGGCCGTGCTCATCATGGCCGCCTTCGGGGCGATGGATCCGGTGCGGCTGTCGGCGATCTGGAGCAGCGGATCGACCTCACGGATCGCGCTGGCCGCCACCTTCCTCGCGACGTTGTTGCTGCCGGTCACCGCCGCGGTCGGGATCGGCGTGGCACTGTCGTTGATCCTGCAGCTCAATCGCGAGGCGATGGATCTGAAAGTCGTACGGCTCGCGGTCCGTGGTGATCACCTGGTGGAGGAGCCGGCGCCGCGACGACTGATCGACGGCGAGATCGTGATCCTCGACGTGTACGGCAGCCTGTTCTATGCCGGGGCCCGCACGCTACAGGCCCGGCTGCCCGATCCCAGCGGCGCACGATCGCCGACGGTCATCCTGCGGCTACGCGGGCGCACCACCGTCAGCGCGACATTTCTCGCGGTGGTGGCCGATTACGTGCGCCGCCTCGACCAGGTCGACGGCGCGCTCTACCTCAGCGGCGTCGATCCGCGGGTGCGTGATTTCTGGACCGATGAACTGCTCGACAAACAGGGCGTGCGGCTCGAATTCTTCCCCGCCACCGCGACGATCGGGGAGTCGACGCTCGCGGCGTACGCGCAGGCCCGGCTGCGCTCGGCGCGGCCGGACGAATGACTCATTTCACCCCGAACGCATGACGTGGCAGGACCTGCACCGTTCCTAGCGTGAGAGGGCCGCGGTCGTACCTAGTCGAGGAGCCGAGAATGGCCGACTTGTTGGTGTTGCTGCTGCCGGAGATGACCGGGCTGGTCGTGACACCCGGCGCGATCGCGGGCTGCATCCTGCTGCTGCACTCGCGGCGCCCGATCCAGAACGCGCTGGCCTTCGGCGGCGCGTTCCTGTGCGTGTACGCGCTGATCGCGATGTCCGCGCTGCTCGGCGGCGCCTCCGATCCGGGCGCGACGTCGAAAGATGTCGCGCACGGCACGGGATTGGCGGTGGGCCTGCTGTTCCTGATCGCCGGGCTGTGGGTGCTGGTGCGCCGCCCCGCGACTCGGGCGCGCAACGACCCACCGAAACTGTTGCAGGACTTGCAGGCCAGCGGCCCGCAGCGGGCGTTCGTCATCGGCATCGCCTTGGCCGTGCTCAACCCGAACCTGTTTCTGATGATGTCGGGCATGAGCATCATCTCCAGCTCCGACGCGAGTACCTGGACCGCCTTGGAGGCCACCGCGCTGCTGCTGTTCGCGGCCTGCCTGGACTTCCTGGTTCCGATCGGCGTCTACTATCTGGCCGGCGAGAACGCCCAGCGCTGGCTGGATGCCATGCAGATCTGGATGATCCGCAATTCCCGGCTCATGTCGCTGGCGGTGCTCTTCGGTTTCGGGGCCCTGTTCACCGCACGCGGGTTGGTGGATCTGCTGGAATAGCCGCCGATCACCCCGCGCCCGCGAGCGAATTCACCCATGAAGGGTGAGCCGGTCGCGGGTCGCGCTCGATAGCGTTCGCCCTATTCGCCCCCGGCGGACAGCGGCCGGGAGCTCGACACGATCGGGGTTCGAGATGTCGGTGTGGGATGTGTTCTGGTTGATCCTGATGAGTTTCGCGTTCATCGCGTACCTGCTGCTGCTGTTCTTCATCATCGGCGACCTGTTCCGCGACCGCGAAACGTCCGGGTGGATGAAAGCGGTGTGGATCGTCTTCTTGTTCGTGCTTCCGCTGCTGACCTCACTGGTGTATCTGATCGTGCGCGGCAAGGGCATGTCGGAGCGGCAGGCGGCCGCGATCAACGAGGCACAGGCGGCCCAGCAGGAATACATCAGGGAGACAGCGGGTACCAGCCCGGCCGCGCAGATCGCCGACGCCCGCAAGCTGCTCGCGGACGGCACCATCTCGCAGGCGGAATTCGACCAGCTGAAGGCCAAGGCACTCAGCTGAACCGGCCGAGGCCCGGATACGGCCGGACGCGGATCGGGGTGCGAGCCCGTAGCACTCACCCGACGACTCTCGAGGCGGAGGACACATGACGGGTCCGGACTTCGCGAACACCACCGATTTCGACAACGCCGACCGCGGATTCATCGACGCGCTCGACCCGCCGCAGATCCGCGCCGCCGACGGCCGGGTGATCTGGGATATCGGCGCCTACCGGTTCCTGTCCGAGCCGTGCCCGCCTACCGCGCATCCCAGTTTGTGGCGGCAGGGGCAGCTGTGCAGCAAGCAGGGCTTGTTCGAGGTCACCGAGGGCATCTATCAGGTGCGCAACTTCGACCTGTCGAATATGACGATCGTCGAGGGCCGCGAGGGCGTCATCGTGATCGACCCGCTCATCTCGGCCGAGACCGCGGCCGCCGCGCTGGCGCTGTACCGGCGTCATCGCGGCGACCGGCCGGTGACCGCGATGATCTACACGCATTCGCACGCCGACCATTTCGGCGGGGCGAAGGGTGTGGTGCCCGACGGGCATCCGGCGGTGCCGATCCTCGCGCCGAGCGGGTTCCTCGAGCACGCGGTGAGCGAGAACGTCTACGCGGGCAATGCGATGACCAGGCGCGCCATCTTCATGTACGGCACCGGCCTGGACAAGGCCCCCGACGGGCAGATCGGCTGCGGCCTCGGCATGACCACCTCCACCGGCAAGGTCACCCTGATTCCGCCGACGGTCGACATCACCGAGACCGGGCAGGTCGAGGAGATCGACGGTGTGCGGATCGTCTTCCAGCTGACCCCCGGCACCGAAGCGCCCGCGGAGATGAATTTCCTGTTCCCGCAGCAGCGTGCGCTCTGCGTGGCGGAGAACGCGACCCACAATATGCACAATGTGCTGACCCTGCGCGGCGCGCTGGTGCGTGACAGCCGGGTGTGGGCGCATTATCTGGACGAGGCGATCGGGCTGTTCGCCGACAAGGCCGACGTCGCCTTCGCCTCGCACCACTGGCCGACCTGGGGCAGCGAGAACTGGACCGAATGGCTGGCGCTGCAACGCGACATGTACTCGTATCTGCACGACCAGACGTTGCGGCTGGCCAACCGCGGGCTCACCGGCAGCGAGATCGCCGAAGAGCTGACCCTGCCGCCCGCGCTGGACCGGGTGTGGGCCAATCGCGGGTACTACGGGTCGCTGAGCCACAACGCGAAGGCGATCTACCAGCGCTATATGGGCTGGTTCGACGGCAATCCGGCGCATCTGTGGGAGCACCCGCCCGCGGAACTGGCCGCCCGCTACGTCGCCGACTACGGCGGGGTCGATGCCGTCATCGCCAAGGGGCGCGAGTACGCCGAGCGTGGCGACCTCCGGTTCGCGGCCACCCTGTTGAACCACGCCGTGTTCGCCGCCCCCGGCAACGACGCGGCCAGGCACGCGCTGGCCGAGGTGTACGACCAGCTGGGCTACGGGTCCGAGAACGGCACTTGGCGCAACTTCTTCCTGGTCGGCGCCCGTGAACTGCGGCACGGGCCCACGCCCTCCGACCTCAACACCGCCGATCCGGAGATGATGGGTGCGCTGACCGTCGACATGATCATCGATTCGCTGGCCGTGCGCATCGACGGCCCACGCGCCGCCGAGTTCGATTGCACCATCGACTGGAAGCTGACCGACGAGGACCGCGTCATCCGGCTGACGTTGTCTCGTGGCGCGCTCACCCATCGCACCGCGACGCCGCACGCGCCACTGCGTGGCCCGGCGGACCTGACCATGACCATGACGAAGCCGCAGTTGCTGAACTTGTTGTCGGGCAGGGGAGAGGGTGTGGCGTTCGACGGTGAGCTCTCGGCGCTCACCAGGCTGGTCGGATTCCTCGACACGCCCGATCCGCGATTCGCCATCGTGACTCCCTGACCCGTTCGTGCACCGGCCCACCATCGGGAAAAGCCGATGGTGGGTTCACTTGTGTGTGCACCATCGGTCATACGGTCATGGGACGATACGGAATCGAGATTCCGGCGACCATTTTGAAAGGAGCGTGTTCCGGTAAACTCCGCCGGGAGCAAGGTAGGTATTGAACCGTCACGCGTCGGAGGCATGATGGCTGGTTCGCACGACCTCGATTCGCCCCATCATGTGGATCCGGCTACCGGGCCGTCGGATATTCCCGCAGTGCCCTTCACCCCGATTTCCCGCCCGGCGCTTTTCGCCGCCCTCGACGAATTCACCGCGACCCCGTGCGGCCGGGTGCTGATGATTTGCTCGCCGGTGGGCAGCGGCAAGACCGTTCTGCTGGCCGATTGGGCGCGCCAGGTCGACGCCCGTGCCCGCGACCATGCCCGTATCGCATGGCTGACCATTGCCGAGCACGGCTACACCGTGAACGGACTGTGGTCGGACCTGCGTCGCCGCCTCGGCATGGAGCCCAAGTCCCCGGACCGGCTGCGGGCTCCCACCACCGAAGCGGCCGAGCTCGCCGCCGATATCGAGCGGCTGGGGCAGCCACGGATCATCATCCTCGATGACGCCCACCTGATCACCGACCCGATGACGCTGGCGGGGCTGGAGCATTTCCTGCGGCATGCGCCGTCGAATCTCACCGTGCTGATCTGCGCACGATTCGACCCGCCCATCCGCTGGCATCTGCTGGAGCTGGAGTCGCGGCTGATCCGCTGGGGTGCGGACGATCTCGCGCTATCGGCCGAGGAGTCGCGTCGACTGTGCCTCGAACACGGCTGCGACCTCGCCGAGGCCGAACTGGCCACCCTGATGGAACTCACGCACGGCTGGGCGGCGCTGATCCGGATCGCCGCGATCTACCTGGCCGCGCATCCCGGCGATTACGCCACCGCACTCGCGGTGCTGGGCCGGATGCCCAACTCGGTGTCGGACCTGCTGGTCGGCGAGCTGATCGACACCCTGCCCCCGGCCATGCGGCAATTCCTCACCCACACCAGCGTGCCCACCGAGTTCACCGAACAGCTGGCCGACGAACTGGTGGGCGGCGGTGCGGCGTTCTGGCTGCATGAACTGGAACGGATGAGTTATCCGCTCACGGCGGTCGTGCGGGACGGCACCATCTGGTACACCTACCACCCCTTCCTGCGCGCCTATTTCCTGGCCGAGGTGAACCGTCTCGGCGCGGGCGTCCACGACGATCTGCGGCTGCGCACGGCGCGTTCGCTGACCGCGGCGGGCGAATCCCGCCGGGCTGTCGCGCATCTGACCGCGCTGTCGGATCCGCGGCACCTGCTGGACTTCCTGTCCACCCATGCGCTCTCGGACATCATCGCCGGGGGTGGGCCTGCCCTGTTCGACGCGCTCGCCGAATCGGACACGGTGGTGCTGGAGGATCCGTTCCTGCTGTTGCTGCGGGCCATCGACGCCCTGCTGAGCGGCGATTTCCCGGCGGCGCTGGCATTCCGTGACGCCCTGCGCAGCCGGGCCGAGGCCACGACGACGCTGGCCGCTCCCGCGGTGGTCACCGCGCTGACCAGCGCCGTGGATGCCGAAATCGCCGTGGCCACGGCCGGTTCGGTGGCCGGGCTGGAATTGCCGCCGATGGTGGTCTCGGGCGACCGCCCGGAGCTGGAGTGCTATCTGGCCATCGCGGCGGCGACCGTGGCGATCATGCGCGATGAGATCGACGCCGGTGAGCAGCGCTTGCGGATGGCGCTGGCGCTGGCCGAGACCTCCGGTCATCCACGCCTGCGGTTGCGTGCGATCACCCGGCTCGCCGTGGCATCCGGGCGGGCGGGATCCATCACGACGATGCGGCGCCGGGCCGAGCGGGCGCTGGCGGTGTCGGCCGAGCATGGGCTGTGGCAGACCCCTGATGCCGCGCACGCCGCCGCCCTCGAAGCGTTCGGCGCCTACCTCCAGGGCGATGCCCCGGCCGCCGATCTCGTCACCGGTCTGCTGGCCGATCGTGCGAGCATGGACGGGCAGACAGCGCCGACCGCCGGCCTGCCCGCGCAGATCGTGGCCAATCTGGTGACCTTCGATCGGGCCAAGGACCGGCGGCTGACCGCGGATCTGCTGCGCAACGCCGCCTCCGAACTGCTGGGTGTGCACCCGTCCGCCGCGGTCAGCGGCGGGCTGATACCGCATGTGGTGTGGGCACTGCTGCGGGTACAGGAGCCGCGCACCGCGCATCTGCTCGTCGAGCAGGCGCGGGCGACTTTCGGCGACGTCCCGGAGGTCGAGGTCGCCGCTGCCTCCGTGGCCTCGGCCGCGCATCGGCCGAGGACCGTGCTGACAGTGCTGGAGCCGCTGCTGACCGCGGCCGAGCCACCGGATCGGGTGCCGCTGGTCGCCGCCTGGTTGCTGATCGCCGGCGCATACCATGATCTCGGCAATGGGACCAAGGCGATCAGCGCGGTCGAAACGGCGGTGCGCATCGCCGCGCCCGATCACATCGTCCGGCCTTTCCTCGATATTCCCGGCGCGCTCGAGCAATTGGATGAATTCGCCGGAAGTTTCGGCGGCGACGAGGAATTCGTGGCGGCGGTGCGCCGTAATCGCGCCGCGTCGCGCGAGCACCGTCATCCCGCACTCACCAGCACCCAGCACCGAATCCTGCGGCAATTACCTTCCGGTCGCACCACCCAGCAGATAGCCACCGATCTCGGCGTTTCGGTCAATACGGTGAAGACCCATCTGCGTGGCATCTACACCAAACTCGGCGTCAATTCCCGGACCGAGGTCCTGGCCGAGGCGCGCCGCAGCGGACTGCTCTGAGCCGGGCCGCCCCGCCGGCGAAGCGCCGCCGCGAGTTCACCCGCGGGGGATGAGGTTCTCCGACCCGGCGCGGCCCACACTCGACCGGTAGCCCACTCATCCTCAGCGAGGACAGCGTCCATCGAAGGGAGGCCGCGCCCCGATGCCGATCCGCTACGAGTTCATCCTCGACGGGGAGCTGTCCGAACGCGCGCTGGCCGCCTTCCCGGAACTCACCCCGGGGCGACATCGACAGGGCACCACGGTGCTGTACGGGCCGCTGACCGGGCCGACCGCGATGCGCGCCATCCTCGCGCGGATCGACAATCTCGGGCTCACCCTGCTCGAGATGCGTCAACTACCCGATTGAAGGGAGCGGCCATGCATCTGCTGGTTCCCACCGGTCAGCGGCGCACGCTCGACGAACTCACCGACCGGCTCGATCTCGGCGTCGGCGAGTCGACGACGAAGCGGTCGGCGTTCTGGATCATGCTCACCCTGTCGGGGATCATCGCCGCCTCCGGCGTCGTCGGCGATTCGACGGCGACCGTCATCGGCGCCATGATCGTCGCGCCGCTGTCGGTGCCGATCCTCGGCGTCGGGCTCGGCATCGCCACCGGACGCGGGCCGTTGATCGCGCGTAGTCTGCTGCTGGTGCTGGCGGGCATCGTGCTGGTCGTGCTGGTCGGGTTCCTGTTCTCGCAACTGCTGCCCAATCCGACGAACGTGCTGTCCAATTCGCAAGTGCTCGGCCGCACTTCGCCGAAACTGATGGACCTCACCGCCGCGCTGGCCACCGGGCTGGTCGGCGTCATCGCCATCATCCGCCGCGACGTCGGCGATGTGCTGCCCGGCGTGGCGATCGCCATCTCGCTGGTCCCGCCGCTGGCCGTGGTGGGCGTCTGCCTCGGATCCGACGCGCCGGGCCTGGCGCTCGGCGCGTTCGTCCTGTTCGCCTCGAACATGGTCGCGATGATCATCACCGCGACGCTGGTGCTCGTCGCCACCGGATACCACCGGGAGGCCGGTGCCGGCGCGATGCGGCGTGGGCGGGCCTACGCCGTGCTGGCCGCCGGGCTGATCGTGGTCGCCATTCCGATGGTGGTGAATTCGCTGTCGTCGCTGTGGGCCGACCAGATCGCCGACGCGGCCCGATCCTGGCTGGACCCGGTGAGCGGGGCGCAGGTGACCGATGTCAGCGTGCAGAACGATGTGGCGACCATCCACGTGCTGGCGCCCGAGCAGTTGCCGCCGGTCGAGGAGCTCGAGCGCACCGTACGTGATCTGGTGCCGTGGCACCCCGATGTCGTCATCGTGCACACCGTCGGCAGCCGCATCACCCAGTAGACCCCGCGTTTCATCCGTTTCGGGTGACGCGCCACCCGACCGATCTACGGCATACCTGTACTACGGCCGTTCACCGAGGAAAGGGCTGGCCGTGACGGTGAAACGTAGCGCGCAAGCTCGGTCCTTCAGGTCCGGGTTAGCGCGTCAGTTTCGGTCTTCCTGGGGCGCGGGGTGGTCGGCGTTGTTGTTCGATGTACTGGCGGACGATCGAGATGGGGGCATCGCCGCGGGATGCGGCGAGGTAGCTGGGCGACCATAGGTGCCCGTTCATGCTGTGGCGGTTCACTCGGCTGGTGAACTCGTGGCGTAGTCGGCGGGCGGAGACACCTTTGAGGCTGTTTACGAGTTTGCTGATCGCTACCTTGGGTGGGTACTCGATCAGGACGTGGACGTGGTCGTCGTCTCCGTTGAACTCGACCAGTCGGGCGTCGAAGTCGGCACAGACTTCGCGCATGGTCGCCTCGCAGAGGTTGAGCATGGCGTCGTTGAGGACGCCTCGCCGATACTTGGTCACAAAGACCAAGTGAACGTGAAGTGCCGAAACTACGGATCGGCCACGCCGGTATTCGGCTTCAGAAACCATAGACCTACGGTAGTGTCGCGGTGTGCAGTTGCGATACCAGTACCGCGTCTACCCGACGCCCGGCCAGGCCGGCAGGCTGGCGCAGGCGTTCGGATGTGCGCGGGTGGTGTTCAACGACTCACTGCGCGTCCGGCGCGATGCTTACGCGGCCGGGGAGAGAATCGGCGATACCGAGGTGCAACGCCGGGTAGTCACCGAGGCCAAGCGCACGCCCGAACGCGCATGGCTGGCCGAGGTGTCGTCGGTGGTGCTGGTGCAAGCCTGTCAGGACGCACGGATGGCGTACCGGAATTGGTTCGACTCGATATCGGGCAAGCGCAAGGGCCGCAAGGTCGGCGCGCCCCGGTTGCGGTCCCGCAAGGACAACCGGCAGGCGATCCGACTCACCCGCAACGGATTCAGTGTGCGAGACAACCGGAAGCTGTATGTGGCCAAGGTCGGCGAACTGGCCGTGCGTTGGTCGCGGGAGCTGCCGTCGGTTCCGTCGAGTGTCACGATCATCAAGGACGCGGCCGGACGGTATTTCGCGTCGTTTGTGGTCGAGACCACCGACGAGGCGCTACCGCCGATCGGCTCGGAGGTGGGTATCGATTTGGGGCTCACCACATTCGCGGTGTTGTCGAGCGGCAAGATCATCGACTCCCCGAAGTTCCTGCGCCGCGCCGAACGCAAGCTCCGCAAGGCGCAGCAGGCGATGTCCCGCAAGGAGAAGGGCTCCAACAATCGGGCCAAGGCGCGCGTTCGTATCGCCAAAGCTCACGCCACGGTGGCCGACACGCGCCGGGATTGGGCGCACAAACAGTCCACGGCGATCATCCGCGAGAACCAAGCGGTGTTCGTCGAGGACCTGTGCGTGGCCGGGTTGGCGCGAACCAGGTTGGCGAAGTCGGTCCACGATGCCGGGTGGGCGATGTTCACCCGCATGCTGGAGGAGAAAGCCGCCCGCTACGGGCGGACCTTCGCCAAGGTGGACCGGTTCTACCCGTCGAGCCAACTCTGTTCCGCGTGCGGGATGCTGGACGGGCCGAAACCGCTCTCGGTGCGGGAGTGGCAGTGCCGGGCGTGTGGGGCGGTCCACGACCGCGACCTCAACGCCGCCAAGAACATCCACGCCGCCGGACGGGCGGAGTGGCTAAACGCCTGCGGAGGGACCGTCAGTCTTTCCGCCTAGCGGAAAGCGAGCCCCAGTGAAACAGGAACCCACCGCAGCGGCGCACCGCGCCGCAGCAGGAATCCCGGTCGTTCACGGCCGGGAGGACGTCAAACACATGACAGAACCCGATTTCGATTTCGGGGACCGCGCGCGCGACGGCGAACGCTGTGGACCGGCGGGCCCAGCTGCGTGCGGCGGAGAGTCAGGCCTACGCCCCTCAGCAGCAGGCGCCGCCACAGCCACCCCGCAGCCCATGCCCGGTGTCTGTCCGACGACGAGTTCGCCGCGGCGAAACGGCAACTACTGTGTAGGCGGCTGTCGCGGTCACCGATCGAGTGCGTCGACGGCTTCGCGCACCGTGGGGAACACCGGCACATATTCGGCGCCGGAAGCGGCGCGGCCGAGGGCATCCCGGAACTGCCCGACATCACGCGCCACCGCGAAATCGATGCGGCGCCGCGCCAGCGTCGTCCGCAGTTCAGCGAGCATCTGCGCCGCGCTGACGTCGATGACGGGGGAGGTCTCGGCGTCGAGGACGACGAGCTTCGTGCGGTCGGTGCACTGAGCCTCGATGTGCTGTTTGACGTAGTCGGCGTTGGCGAACAGCAACCCGGATTCCACGCGCACCACCAGGACATCGGGCCTGCGTTCGACTTCCGGATGACGTTCGGCGTCGACCCAGCGGGTCCCGTCCCTGGCCAAGGTCGCGATATGCGGCTGTGAGGTGCGGTAGAGCAGTAGCAGCATGGACACCCCGATGCCGATGACCAGCCCGGGCAGGGTGTCGAACAGCAGCACACCGGCCATCGCGGCGATGGCGGCGAGGAAATCGGCGCGCGCGGCGTGGCCGTAGATGCTGCCGAGCCGGGCGGTCCACACCCGGTAGAGGCGGCGCAGCGCGTCGATGTCGACGAGCTCGATGACCGCGGCGATCACCACACCCGCCAGAGTCGCTTCTGGCAGGTTCTCGAACAGCCCGGTCAGAAACAGCAGCGTCAGGACCACGAGTACCGCGACCACGAGCCCGCTGAGCTGGGTTTTGGCGCCCGCGCTGCCGTTGACGGCGGTCTTGGACAGGCTGCCGTTGACCACCATGCCCGAGCTGAGCCCGGACCCGAGGTTCGCCGCGCCGAGCCCGAACAGCTCGCGGTTGGCGTCGACCTCGTAACCGGCCTTGGCGGCATAGGTTTTCGCGGCGCCCAGCCCTTCGGCGAAACCGATCAGCAACACGCCGACCGCGGGACCGAGCAGGTCGATGAGGTCGCCGACCCCGATTCCGTCCGGCATGCCGACCGAGGGCAGGCCCGCGTCGATGTGGCCGACGATCGCGACCCCATGCTCATCGAGGTCGAACACGGCGACTGCGGCGATGCCGAGCAGCACCGCCAGCAGCGAGCCCGGCACCAGTGGCAGCCAGCGTTTGAGCCCGAGCACCACCGCCAGCGACAGCACACCGATGAGCAGGGTGCGCCAGTGGGTATCGCCCAGATGCCGGAGCACGCCCCACGCCTGCTCGAAGAAATTGCCCGGCTCCTTCTCGATACCGAACAGTTTCGGCACCTGGCCGATGATGATCGTCAGCGCCAGACCGACGATGAAACCCTTCAGCACCGGTTCGGAGATGAACGCGGCGATGAAGCCGAGCCGGATCAGCCCGGCGATCAACCCGACGATGCCGGTGGCGATGGCCAGCGCCGTCGACAGGGCGACGAAACGCGCGCCGTCACTGCCCGCCAGGGGCGTGATGATCGCCGCCGACAGCGCCGCCGTCGCCGACATCGGGCCCACCACCAGATGCCGGGAACTGCCTGCCAGCGCGTACAACACCAGCGAGGGGATCGCCGCGTACAGTCCGACCACCGGCGGTACCCCGGCGATGGAGGCGTAGGCCAGGGCTTCGGGCACCAGTACGGCCCAGACCGTCAGCCCGGCCAGTACGTCCGGGCGCAGCCAGCCGCGCTGGTAGTGCTGCAACGAGAGGAACACCGGCCATGCCCTGGCCGGTGATTGCCGGCGATCTGGGGTATCCATCACAACCCGCCGATGCCCTTGCCCAGCACCACCGCGCCCATCACCAGCAGCACTATCGCCATCACGATGTGGTTGTTGGCCTGGAGCCAGCCCTTCATGCTGTCGAGCCCGCCGCGGAGCTTGTCGGCGGCCACCGCGTAGCCGATGACGGGCACCAGCACCGTGGATGCGGCCAGGACGGTGAAGATCACGACCGCCACCACGTCGCCGCCGGCCGAGAGCCCGCTCGTGCCGATGACGACACCGGCGGACAGGCACAGCAGCAGGTTCTTCGGATTCACCGCCGACAGCAGCACACCGAGCCCGGTGGCCTTGCCGAATCCGAACTCGTCGATGGCCTGCATCCAGCCCGGCACCGCGGTATCGGCGCGATCGAGCCACTGTTTGATCGCCAGCGCGATCAGCAGCACACCCAGGACGATCTTGATCCAGGAGGCGGCCGCGGACGGCTGGTCCTCGGTGGAATCGCCGAGGGTGCCGGACAAGGCGACCACGACGGCGGTCACCGCGACGATGCCGGCCGCCCAGCCGAGCCCGAAGCCCGTGCTGGTCTTGCCTGCGTTGGCCGACAGCAACATCAGGATGGCCGCGACGATCGGGATCGGCGAGATCGCCACACCGACGGCCAACGGCAGCAGATCTCCGATTACGGCGCCCATACCGTCAACCTAGGGATCCGCTGCCGTCGCCACGTCACACGCTGCGGGTGAAACGACCTCACATCTGCTCGGGGTTCCAGGTGGTGACCGCCCAGATCACGACGATGTTCAGCGCGATGATCAGGATCGACCACAGCGGGTAGTAGGGCAGCCACAGGAAATTGGCGATGATCGACAGCGCCGCGATGGTCACCGCCGCGATACGCCCCCAGGTGGTGCCCATCATCAGTCCGATCGCGCTGATCACCAGCACGATGCCGAGAATGATGTGGATCCAGCCCCAGGTGGTGGTGTCGAATTCGTAGACGTATTCGATGCCGACGACGAACAGCTGGTCCTCGGCGACCGCCGAGATGCCCTGGAGGATCGACAGCACACCAACGGTGAGCAGCAGAATCGATGCGCCGATGGAGGTCCCCGCCGCGAAGCCCTGCTTCACCGGAGAGTCGGTTTCAGAGGAGTGCGACATCGTTGATCCCTTCGTGGGGTGCGGATAGTGATCCGAATGTCCCCGATTCGACGCGTATCCGCTTCACCCGTCGAGGGTGATGACCGGCCTGATCCGGCGCGCCGGCCCCGGTCGGCCCGGATCGGTCGTGGTTGTCGCTGGTACCAGCGACACCTGGGCGTGGTTGGGGGTGCGCCCAAACCTGGTCGAACTCCTCTCGGAGCAGCGGGAGCCGGTCATAGCCTCGGCCACACGTATGCCCATCCGAGACGATCGTGAGGTTTCCGAGTGGAAGTCCGCACCGGCGGCCGGGGCCACCGCACCTGGGTACGCGGCTCCTACGTCCTCGTACTGACACTCGCTCTCGCCCTCGGCGGTTCGCAGGGCCGGTCGACGGGTGTCCCCGAACCGCCCGCCGATCAGCCGATCCCGGTGCGCGCGATGGAGGCGGCCCGGCCCGCCGACAATGGTTCACGGCTGCTGACCGCGGCGCAGGGCCCGGGACGGGTCCTCGATCTGACGGTCTATTCTGCCGCGATGGGCAGGCCCATCACGGTCGAAGTGCTTCCGGCCGCGGACAGTTCGCGGCCCGCGCCGACGCTGTATCTGCTCAACGGCGTCGACGGCGGCGACGAGAACGGCGCGTGGACGATGAGCAAGAATTGGTTCACCACCACCGATGCCGTCGAGTTCTTCGCCGGTAAGCAGGTCAATGTGGTGATGCCGGTCGGCGGTGGCGCCAGCTTCTATACCGACTGGCGCGCCGACGATCCCCGGCTGGGCCGTCATCGGTGGACGACCTTCCTCACCGACGAACTGCCCGCGGTGATCGACTCCGCGTTCGGGACCACCGGCGTGAACGCGGTGGCGGGGTTGTCGATGGCGGCGTCTGCGGTCTTCGGGCTGGCGATCGACGCGCCGGGGAAGTTCCGCGCCATCGCCTCCTACAGCGGTTGTGTGCGCACCAGCGACCCGCGCGGTCAGGCGCTGGTGAATAGCGTGGTGCTGGGCAAGCAAGGCAATCCGGCGAATATGTGGGGACCACCGTCGGATCCGCTGTGGGCGGCCAACGACCCCTACCTGCGCGCCGGCGAGCTACGCGGCACCGCTATCTACGTCGCCTCCGGCACCGGATGGCCGGGTCCGCTCGACACGCTCGACGGGCCGGGAATCCACGGCGACCCGGTGAAACTCGCCGATCAGATCGCGCTCGGCGGGATGCTGGACGCCGTCGCCCACGCCTGCACCCAGCAGCTGCGAGACCGGCTGCGCGAATTGAACATTCCCGCCACCGTCGACATCCGCCCCAGCGGCACCCATTCCTGGGGTTACTGGCAACAGGACCTGCACAACTCGTGGCCGATGATCGAGGCCGCGATCACCGAGTGAGGGCGCCTCACTCGCCTGGTCGGGCGCTGATCACGACCGAAATCCGAACGGTGAGCGGTCATCCGGAGGCTCCCGCCGCCGAACGAACTGGATGCCGGTGCGCGTGAACGCGGTCGGCTCAGCGCAGCCCACCCGCCGCCGGCGCCGGGTCCGCGTCACCGGAGGACGCGGCCGCGGGTTCCTTCTCGACCACAGCCGCGCGCGGCACCCGCCGCATCCACTTCGGCGCCCACCAGCAGGCCTCACCGAGCAGTCGCATGCTCGCCGGTACCAGCAGCACCCGCAGCACCGTGGCGTCGATGAGCAGCGCTGTCACCATCCCGAAGGCGATGTACTGCATCATCACCAGATCCGAGAGCGCGAACGCGCCGGTGACGACCAGCAGGATCAACGCGGCCGCGGTGATGATCCGGCCGGTGTGGGCGACGCCGGCGCGGATCGCGTCGGTGGTGGACAGGCCGGCGGCTCGTGCTTCGACGATGCGGGACAGTAGGAATATCTCGTAGTCGGTGGACAGCCCGTAGATCACCGACACGATCACCACCAGCACCAGCGCCATGATCGGCTGCGGCGTGAAACCGAGCAGATCCGCGCCGTGACCGTCGATGAACACCCAGGTCAGCACGCCGAGTGTGGCGCCGAGGCCGAGCAGGTTCAGTGCGGCCGCCTGCACCGGAAGCACCAGCGACCCGAACGTCAGCGCCATCAGGACGGTGGTGGCCAGGAAGACCAGCGCGATCATGTACGGCATCCGCTCGACGAGCGCGTCGATGCTGTCCTTCTCGATCGCGGGCTGACCGCCGACCAGCAGGGTCGTGCCCGCCGGTAGCGGCATCGAGCGCAGGTAGTCGATGGTCTCCCCGGCGTCGCCCGAGGCGCCGAGCACGGTCTGCGTGGCGAACACATTGGGCTGGGCGGGGCGCTGCATCAGGTCCGGGAACGGTGCGGCCAGGCCCGGCGCCTGGTTGGCGCGGGCCAGGACCGTCTCACCCGCACCGGTGTCGAAGGTGACGATGACCAGGTCGATCGGGTCGATCTGGCGCAGCGGGAACAGTTCGTCGAAATGCTGCTGGGCCAGTCGAGTCGGATGGTCCGGGGGCAGGAACCGCTCGTTGATCGAGCCGAAGGTGAGGTTGCGCATGGGCAGGATCAGCAGCAGCAACCCGAGACAGACGACGATCCCCACCGCCAGCGGCCGTTTCATGACGCGGCCCGCGATGCGGCCCCACACATTGTCCGGCTCCTGGTTCGGGGCGGTGGTTTTGCGGAACCAGGAGACGCCGAATCGGTCCACTCGGCGGCCGAGGACGGCCAACATGGCGGGTAACACGGTGATCGAAGTGAGCGCGGCCAGCGAGATGGTGATGATCGCGCCGTAGGCGAAGGATTTCAGGAACCCTTGCGGGAAGACCAGGATGGCACCCGCCGCGACGACCACGATGGTGGCCGAGAACAGCACCGTCCGTCCCGCGGTCCGCACCGACCGGCGCACCGCGTCGTCGACCGCGCGGCCGTCGGCCAGCTCTTCCCGGAACCGGCTCAGCACGAACAACCCGTAGTCGATGGCCAATCCGAGCCCGACCATCGAAACCACCGGGGATACAAACGAATTCACCTCGGTCACCGTGGTGAGCAGCCGCAGCAGGCCCCACGCCCCGAGCACGGTGAGCCCGCCGACGATCAGCGGCAGCGCCGCGGCCACGACCCCGCCGAACAGGAAGAACAGCAGTACCGCCACCGCCGGGATGGCGAACAGCTCCATGCGCCGCTGATCGTGAGCCATGGTGTCGTTCAACGCGCCGGCCACGGCCTGCCCACCGGCGACTTCCATATCGACGCCGGGCAGCGTGAGAGCTGGTGCGACGGTACGGAAGTTGCGCATCTGGACGGTGTCGTCGCTGCCGCTGATCGCGACCGACGCGAAGGCATGCCTGCGGTCGTCGGTGCCGAAGATATCGGGCATGGCCACGCCGGTCTCGGTCGGCCAATAGGCGCCGTTGACGCGGTCGATCTGCTCGGGGAACCGTTGCGGCAACTCGTTCAGCCACGCCACGATCGGGTCGGCGAAGGCCGGATCGTCGATGGCGGTGCCCTCGGGAGCGTGGAACAGCAGCAGCACATCGGCGCTGTGGTCGGTGCCGAACACTTCATCGCGCAAGTGCGCCGCCCGCACCGACTCCGAGCCCGGATCGTCCCAGCCGCTGGAACTGAGCTGCCCGCCGAGCCCGAGCCCGTACCAGCCGAGGGCCAGCAGTCCGGCCACCATCACCCCGATGACGGTGAAACGCCGCCGCACCACCACATCGGCCCACTGTGTCAATTCGGCGAACAATTGCCGCCTCCCATATTCCTTGCGCGGTTCGGCCCGGTCCGCCGCCACACGACGCCGATTCCGCCGGGCGTCATCGGACAAGGCGGGACGAATATGTATTCACGAATTCACCACCGGCAGCGATGAATAATCGAGGCTTCCGGCTGTGTGCATGATGATCGACGCGACGATACAACTCGGGCCGGGGCGTTCCGAGCCGGACAGTGCTGGTTTCCGTGACGTCACAACACGGGGGTGTAATCGGTTGTGACGCATGTGCATCGGTGCGCCGGGTGCCGTCAAGGGGGCGTGCGCCTGCGGACCGGTCCGCCACGGAATGCTGTCCTGAACTGCGGAATTCGTGGCTCTTCGCAGTAACCGGGGGATTTCGCGGTGCAGTGCGCCGGCAGTGGACTGGTGGACCATCACAAGCCGCGCCGGTATGTGCCCGTGGAGTTCCCCAACCTCGGTCGAATCGTTTCCCTATCGTTTCGTCCGGTCATAGTTTGGGCCCCATCGGTCGACTGCGTAGGGCCGCATGAGACGAGTGTGATCGCCGAGGAAACGTTGCGGTGATCACCGCTACCGAGACACCGGAGGAATGTGTGTCTGATATCGCTATCGTGGGTATCGGTTGTCGATTCGCGGGTGGAATCGATTCACCGGAGACCTTCTGGGATTTCGTGATCGACAAGCGGGACGGCGTCGTCGACATGCCGGCCGACCGCTGGGACTACCGCCGCTACTACGACCCCGAGCCGCGCACGCCTGGCCGCTCCTACACCAAGCGCGGCGCCTTCATGACCACCGATCCGTGGGAGTTCGACCCCGACTTCTTCGGCATCTCACCGCGTGAGGCGACGGTGCTCGACCCGCAGCAGCGGCTGATGCTCGAGGTCACCTGGGAAGCGCTCGACGACGCCGGATACGCCGGACGCGCGGCCGGCTCGTCGGTCGGGGTGTACGTCGGCGGATTCGTGGTGGACCAGTCGGTGATCGGCGTGGTCGGGCCCGCGCTGTTCCACACCGATATGCACACTCCCGCCAGCGCGTCCTACACGATGCTGTCGAACCGGATCGCCTACGCGCTCAATCTCGTCGGCCCGGCGATCACCGTCGATACGGCGTGCTCGTCCTCGCTGGTCGCGTTCCATCTGGCCTGCCAGGCGCTCGACAACGACGACTGCGAAGTGGCGCTGGCCGGTGGGGTCAATGTGATGTTGCAGCCGGAGACCTTCGTGCTGATGTGCAAGGGTGGGTTCCTCGCCGCCGACGGCCGCTGCAAATCCTTCGACGCCTCCGCAGACGGCTACGGTCGCGGCGAGGGTGCGGGCATGGTGGTGCTGAAGAAGCTCGATGCCGCCGTGCGTGACGGCGACCGGATCTACGCGGTGGTCAAGGCGACCGGATCGAATCAGGACGGTCGCACCACCGCGATCACCGTGCCCAATGTCGATTCGCAGGAGGCGCTGGCGCGTTCGGTGTGCGAGCGGTCGGGGCTGGCGCCGGAATCCATCACCTACCTCGAGGCGCACGGCACGGGCACGCTGGTCGGTGATCCGGTCGAATTGCGGGCGCTGGGCCAGGTATTCGGCGCGGCGACCGGGCGCACCGGCACTGTGGGCGTGGGCTCGGTGAAGGCGACCATCGGGCACACCGAGGCCGCCGCCGGTGTCGCCAGCGTCATCAAGGCGGCGCTGGCCATCAAACATCGCACGCTGCCACCGCAGGGCTGGCTGGAGAAGCAGAACCCGGACATTCCCTTCGAGGAGCTCGGTCTGCACGTGCAGACCGAGGCGCAGCCGCTGCCCGCCGACGCACCGCCGATGTCGGTGGCGGTCAACGGCTTCGGCTACGGCGGCACCAATGCCCACGCCATCTTGCAGGAATACACCGGCGCACCACCGCAACCGGACCCCGAGAGAACCCACACCCACTTGGGCATCCTGCCCATCTCCGCCCGCAGCACGGCCGCGGCACGCGCGCTGGCCGGACGTTTCGCCGATCTGCTCAGCGCCGGCGCCGACCCCGATCATCTCGCCGAAGCGGCCTGGACCCGGATGGCGCATCACCCGTACCGCACCGGTGTGCTGCTCGGCGATTCCACCGATGACCTGATCCATGAACTGCGCGCCTACGCGGGCGGTGAAGGCCGTGACGCCTCCAAGACGATCATCTCCCGTGCCGCCGAACCGGTGTTCGTGTTCTCCGGTATGGGCCCGCAGCACTGGAAGATGGGCCGCGAACTGCTCGCCGACGGCGGCGCGTTCGCCGAGGCCGCCGCGGAGGTCGACGCCGAGTTCCGGGCCATCGCGGGCTGGTCGATCATCGAGGAGCTGCGCAAGCCCGAGGAGCAGTCGCGGGTCGCCCGCACCGAGGTGGCGCAGCCGGCCAACTTCCTGGTGCAGGTCGGGCTCGTGCGCGAGTTGGCGCAGTACGGGATCACGCCCGCCGCGATCGTCGGGCACAGCGTCGGCGAGGTGTCGGCGGCCTATATCAGCGGGATGCTGTCGCTGAAGGACGCGGTGCGGGTGGCCTACCATCGGGCCCGATTGCAGGCGACCACGGCAGGCACCGGCGGCATGCTCGCGGTCGGTCTGAGCAAGGAGCAGGCGCTCGAGCTCATCGGCGACGATCCGCGTATCGATATCGCCGCCGTCAACAGCCCCACCGCGCTCACCCTCTCCGGTGACGTGCAGCGATTGGACGAACTGGCCGAAAAGCTCACCGAGGACGGCGTTTTCGCCCGTCGGCTGCGCGTGGAGGTGCCCTATCACAGCAGGCTGATGGAGCCGATCGAGGCCGAACTGCGTGAGGTGCTTGCCGAGCTGAAACCGCAGGCGCCGACCGTGCCGCTGTACTCCACGGTCACCGGCGCACTGGTCACCGAGGGCGACTGGAATGCCGAGTACTGGTGGTCGAATGTGCGCCAGCCGGTGCGGTTCCACGACGCCATCAGCGCGCTGACCGCCGCCGGTAGCCGCGTCTTCCTCGAGGTCGGCCCGCATCCGGTGCTGTCGGGCAATATTCGCGAGGCGATGCTCGGCG
The DNA here is from genome assembly GCF_005863245.1 of Nocardia cyriacigeorgica. Lineage (GTDB taxonomy): Bacteria > Actinomycetota > Actinomycetes > Mycobacteriales > Mycobacteriaceae > Nocardia > Nocardia cyriacigeorgica_C. The sequence goes on from NZ_VBUT01000005.1 coordinate 61,412, forward strand.
CCGACGTCAACGGCACGACGGTCGCGACCCTGGACCGCGAGCAGCCCGATGCGGTGAGCCTGCGTCGCACCCTGATCGGCCTGCATGCCGCCGGTGTGCTCGATCGCGATCTGCTGTTCCCGCCGGACCGCCCGGCCACCCCGCATCTGCCGCTGCCGCGCTACCCATGGCAGCGCACCCGGCTGCATTCGGCGCTGCCACTGTTCGAACAGGCACGCCTCGGCACCCCGAATTCCTATGCGATGCTGGGTGATCCGGATGTCGAGGGCCGTCCCGAATGGTTGTTGCAGGTGGGCACCGAGCTGCTGCCGTGGCTGTCGGACCACGTCGTCAACGGCATCAAGATCATGCCCGGCGCCGCCTACCTCGACGCCGCGCTCAGCGCCACCGCCTCCCGGATCGGCGCCAAACAGGTCGCCCTGGAAGGGGTCCGGTTCATCGCACCACTGATCATGGGCGCACCCGACGTGCCCCTGGTCGCATTGAGCGTCGAGGAGGCCAGCGGCCGGTTCCTGATCAGATCGCGCAGCGCCACCGGCACCGCGTGGACGGTGCACGCCTCCGGGCGGACCTTGACCGGCAGCCATGAGCAGACCGTGGTGCGGGTACCCAGCATCGACGTCGGCGTGGACGTGGACCCGGCGATGTTCTACTCCGGTCTGGCCGCGGCGGGCTTGCAGTACGGTCCGTCGTTCCAGCGGGTGACCTCGGTGCGGGTCGGCCGCGACGCGGTGGTCGCCACGGTCGACGGCTCGATCGCCGCCGATTCCGGTCACCTCGCCCACCCCGCCGTCATCGACGCCGCCATGCAGTGCGCGGCGCTGTTGTTCGCCGACGAACGCATCAACGAGGGCGTGATGGTGCCCGTGGGTGTGGCCGCCGTTCGCCTGCTGGCCGACCTGCCGGACAAGATCACCGTCGTCGTCCGCCGCGACCCGAACGCCAGGCTGCGGGCCGATGTGGATCTGCTCGACTCCGATCACCTGCTGGTCGCCAGGCTGACCGGATTGCAGATCGGCGCGCTCAAGCCCGGCGACAGCCCGATGCACCGGATGGCCGACTTCTACTACAGCGACACCATGGAGGAGCGGGACCCGATCGACCCGGCGGCGCTCGCCGACGCCGGGTCGGTGTCCACGGTCATCGTGGCGCTCGGCGCGGGCAGCCGCGCGGGCGAACTCGCGGCCGCGCTGCCCGGTTCCCGGCTCTACATCGCCGATCCGGCCGGGGAATCACTGGAAGCCGACCTGGTCGCGAACCTGGCGGCCGCCAAAGCCGACGGCACCGACCGGCTACACGTCTGCATCGTCGCGGGCACCGTCGACGACGATATGGCCGACCTGTGGACGTTGAAGCGGCTCGCGGTCGCGGTGGACGAATTCGCCAACCCACCCGTCGAGGGCGCCGACACCCCGCAATCGGTCTTCGGTGACGGCGTCGTCCACTGCACCCTGGTCACCGAAGGCGCGTTCACCCTGCCTGACAGCCAGGTCCAGCCGAACCCGCGCCAGGCCGCACTGGCAGGCGCCCGGCGCGTGCTGCTCAACGAGCAGACCCCGCTGCGGTGGCGGCTCATCGACCTCGAGCCCGGCACCGCGATCGCCGACCTGGTGGCCGAACTGGCCGTGCCCGGCGCCTTCTCGCACGACAACTGCGACGAGGTGCTGTTGCGCGACGGCAAACGCTGGGCGCCGGTGGTCACCAAGCCGCTGCCGGACCGGCTCGAACAACTGGATGCGACGACACCGCTGACCGATCCGGAGGCGAACTTCACCCTCGACATCCCGCGCAACCGGCTGCTGTCGGCGCTGGCCTGGCGTGAATGCCCGCGCACGGCACCGGGAACCGGTCAGATCGAAGTTCGGATGCAGGTCATCGGCCTCAACTACAAGGACCCGCTCAAGATCATCGGGCTGCTCGGCGAACGCGAGCTGGCACCGACCTACTTCGGCACCGTGCCAGGCATGGAAGGCGTCGGGACCGTGGTCCGGGTCGGCGCCGGCGTCGATGACGTCGCGGTCGGTGATCTGGTGGCGGTGGCGTCCAAAGGCATGATGCGCCGCTACGCCGTGGTGGACCGTCAGCTCGCCGTCGTGCTGCCCGCCGACACCGATCCCGCTCACTGCACCAGCACCATCGCCTTCGGCACCGCCGAATACGCGCTGCTGGACCTGGCCCGGCTGGAACCAGGGGAGACGGTGCTGATCCACGGCGCGGCCGGCGGTGTCGGCACGGCCGCCATCCAGGTGGCGAAGGCGCGCGGCGCCCGCATCATCGGCACCGCGAGCACCGACGAACGGCGCGCCCATGTGCTGGCCCTCGGCGCCGACTACGCGGTGAATTCCCGTTCGCTCAACTTCGTCGACGATGTGCTGGCCCTGACCGGCGGCGCGGGCGCCGACGTGATCGTCAGCAGCGCACCGGGGGAGATCCTGCGGCAGAACTTCAATGCCGCCGCCGAATTCGGCCGCATCGTCGAGGTCGGCAAGGCCGATATCTACACCGGCGGCCTGCTGGAGCTGGCCAACTTCGACAAGAACCTCGCCTACTACTCGATGGACCTGGACCGGCTGGTCGCGGTGCAGCCGCAGCGGCTGGCCCGGCTGCTGGAGCGGGTGTTCGAGAAGGTCACCGACGGCACTTACACGCCGCTGCCGTACCAGCTGTACGAAACCGAAGAGGTGAGCAAGGCGTTCGAAGAGACGCTGCGCTCCTCGCGTCCGGCCCGGATCGCGTTGCGGATGGATTCACCGCAGCCGCCGGTGCGGCCCTACCTGCCCGAGATCGAGATCAGCGACACCGCAAGCTATCTGGTCACCGGCGGATTCGGTGGGTTCGGCTTGGCGATCGGGCGCTGGCTGGCCTTGCGTGGTGCGCGCAGGCTGGTGCTGCTCGGGCGGCGCGGGCCTGCCACCGAGGAGGCGCGCCAGCAGCTCGAGGCGTGGCGCACTGTCGGCATCGAGGTGATCGAAGAACTCGCCGACGTCACCGACGCGGACGCGATCGCCGAGGTCATCGCCCGCAACCACAGCGACGATCATCCGCTGCGCGGGGTGTTCCATGCCGCGGGCGCGGTGGCCGACAACCGCATCTCGAAAATGGAGTTCGAGCAGCTGGACAAGGTGTACCGGCCGAAGGTGCACGGCGCGCAGGTGGTGCATCAGGCCGTCGCCGACGCCGGGATCACCCTGGACATGTTCGTGCTGTGCTCCTCGGGCGGTTCGATGTACGGCATCTACGGCCAGTACAACTACTGCGCGGCCAATGTCGCGGTGGAGGCACTGGCGGAGCAGTGGTCGCGGGCAGGTGAGCGGGCGCTGTGCATCGGCTGGGGCCATCTGTCCGGCGCCACCGGTGGCATGGCCGCCGACGAAACCGCCGAAAAGTACCTCGACCTGGTCGGTTTCGGGCCGATCGACATGGCCGACGCCACCGCCTACATGGAGCAGACCCTGCGACTGGGCGTCTCGCGTGCGGCGATCATCCCCACCGACTGGGCCAAACTGACCGGCACCTTCCCGCAGCTGGCCCGCACCGGCCGCACCATCGCCCTGGCCAAGGCCTCGGCCAAGGACACCTCGGAGCTGGCGCGGCTGCGCGAGGAACTGGCGGCCATGGAGGAGACCAAGCGCGGCCCCTACATCGCCCGCAAGATGGCCGAGGAACTGGCCGTGGTCATGGGTGTGCCGGTGGAGTCGATCGACATGACGGTTCCGGTGCCCGAACTGGGCCTGGACTCGCTGATGGCGGTGGAGTTGGGCGCCCGCGTCACCAAGACCCTCGGCATCGACCTGATGTCGTTGCAGATGGGGCGCTCGTTCAGCCTGGAACAGGCCGGTCCGAAGGTGGCCGAGCTGATCCTCGCGCACGAGGCGGGGCAGTCGCAGCCGGTGCCGGAAGCGCCGGTGGTGGTCGCCGCCACGAACGGCCACAGCGACGACGGTGCCGCGCACGCGAACGGCAACGGCGCGACGGCGAGCGAGATCGTCGACGAATCGTCCATGGCCGTGGCGCGGTAGGGGCGCCGACATGGTCGATTTCGGTCTCATCGATGAATGGACGCCCGCGCCCGGCCGGCTCATCACCTGGGTCGCCTCGCCGCGGTCGCTCGAACGGGCGCAACAGGCGCCGGTGCATCCGGCGCCGCCGTCGCTGCAACAGGAGCAGTATCTGCGGCTGGCCGACCGGCACGCGCACGCCGAATTCCGGTTCTCCGGGCTGTGCCTGGTCACCGCGGAGATCCCGATCGGCGACCTGGACCGGGACGCGATGACCCGGGTGATCCACCAGTTCCTCTTGCGGCACGACACCTTCCGCACCTGGTTCGCCATCGAACCGGGCGGGACGGTGCGGCGGCATCTGGTGCCCGAGGACGCGGTCGAGTTCGTTCCGATCGATTACGGCCGGATCGACGACCCGGAATCCATTCGCACCCATGTGGAGAAGACGACTCCGGGGCCGTTCCAATGGGATTGCTTCACCTTCGGTGCGATCGAGCACGGCGAATCGACCACGGTGTACCTCGCCGTCGACCATCTGCACACCGACGGATTGGGTCAATACCTGTCCGCCTCGGACTTCGCACAGCTGTACGCGGGGCAGATGTGGGGTGCGGCGGAGCCGCTGCCGCCCGCGGCGAGCTACCTGGACTACTGCATCGCCGAACGCGCGCACAGCGACCGGCTGACCTTGTCGTCACCGGGTGTGCGTAAATGGCTGGAGTTGTTGCGCGGCAACGATAATCGGCTGCCGTCGTTTCCGCTGGATCTCGGCAAACGATCCGACGGATACAACCGCAGCGCCCACCGCAGCATCCTGCTGCTGGACGAGGACGACGCGGCCAGGTTCGAGCAGGTGTGCCGCGCGCACGACGCCGAATTCGTCGGCGGCGCGTTCGCGGCCGCGGCGCTGGCCGAACGCGAACTCACCGATTCCGACTACTACTTCGGAATGACGCCGATCAGTACCAGGACCTCGGCGGCCGAAGGCAATTCGGTCGGCTGGTACGTGACGCTGGTGCCGGTGGCGTTCCCACTCGGCCCGTCCACCACGTACACCCGGGCGCTGACCATCGCCCAGCGCGCCTACGAGAACGGGCTGCGGCTGGCGCCCACGTCCTTCCACCGCGTGCTGGAACTGCTGCCCGCCGATTCCGAGATCAAGGCCGAACCGGGCTGGGTCACCCCGATGATCTCGTTCATCGACGCCAGGGATTTCGCCGGACACGAGTTCTTCGACGAGATCACCGCGGGCGTATACGCCAACCGCGCCGCCTCGGAGGAGGTGCTCATCTGGATCAACCGGCTGCCGACGGGGACCTGGTTGAGCGTCATCTATCCCGGCACCGAGGTCGCGCACGCCTCGGTGGAACGCTATGTCGCCGCGATGAAATCGGTGTTCGTGGCGATCGCCGCGACCGCGGAATCCCGCTGACCCAGGAGGATATGTGCCCACCGTGTTCCGGGATCCGTGGATTCCCGACGGCGAGAAGTCGGTGTATTCGGTCCGGCCCGCCGATCAGCCGCAGGGCTTCGAGATGACCAATCTCATCGTCCGGGAGCCGGGCGGGTACCTGTCGACGGTCGAGGCCCGTATCGGCGGGGCCGGGCGCGCGGGCACCGATCTGTCCATGACGATCGAGCAGCGGTTCAAACGGGCGGGCGAGCGGCTGCGGGCCGAGCACTACCGGGCCGAAACCCGGTCGGGGAGCATGGTGGTCTCGCGGGAAGAAGCGACCTTCCTGCATACCACGCACCTGCAACTCGGCGCGGGACCGGCGCCGTTTCCGCTGAACATCATGCCGATCGCCGGCGGGCTGACGCTGCTGCGCGGACTCGACTTCGCCGAGGGCCATGTGGAGCAGATCGACGTGTGGCTGGCGTTCTCGGTGCATTGGCCACTGATCGCCAAGATCGAAAAGCGCCTTGTCGTCGAGGTGCCCGCGGGCAGCGTGCCCTGCTGGCAGGTGCGGTTGCGGCCGGGGTTCGCACAGGTGAACATGCTGCTGGACAAGGTGATCGGCGGGATCTTGCCGCCGTTCATCGCCCACTTCGAGGAGGCGCCGCCGCATCGGCTGGTGCGGATGAGCTTTCCCACCCAGCTGGCGCTGTCGGGGCAGCGCGCGCTCATGGAGCTCACGGCATGACGATGGTGCCGGATCCGGCGACGCTGCGGCAGCAGGTGCGCACGGAGCTACCGGCCTGGCTGGCCTTCGCCGGCTGCCTGATCGCGGTGTTCATGCAGATGATCGACGTGACCATCGTCAACACCGCGCTGCCGGACCTCACCGCCGATCTGCACGCGTCGCGGTCGGCGCAGCTGCTGGTGATCTCCGGGTATTCGCTGGCCTTCGCCTGCACGCTGCTCACCGCCGCCCGGGTCGGGGCCATGGTGGGCCGCCGGGCGATGTTCTTGGTTTCGGTGGCCGCGTTCACCGCCGCCTCGATCTGGTGCGGGCTGGCCACCGGGGCGACAGAGCTGGTGCTCGCCCGCGTGATCCAAGGCGCGGCGGGTGCCGGGATGGCGGCGCAGACGATCGCCATCCTCACCGCCAGCTTTCCCCGTGAACGTCATCCGCTGGTGTTCGCGCTGTACGGGGGCGTCGCCGGGTTCGCCGGGATGCTCGGGCCGATCGTCGGCGGTGCGCTGATCACCCTCGATATCGGCGGCTGGGGTTGGCGGTCGGTGTTCCTGATCAACTTGCCCATCGGAGTGCTCGCCTTCGGGCTGGCATGGCGGTACTTGCGGATGGGCCGCCCGGCCGGTCGGGAACGGCTCGACCTGGCCGGGGTGGCGCTGTCCACGGCCGGATTGTTCGCGCTGATATTCGCGCTCGCCGAGATCCAGCAGCGCGGGTGGGGCTGGGAGCTGGTCGCGCTGCTCGCGATCGGTTTCGCGGTGACGGCAATGTTTGTGATCCATCAGCGTAGGCAGGCCGGACGGGGCGGGCTTCCGTTGGTTCGGCTGGACCTGTTCGCCGACCGCGGCTTCCGCATCGGATCCGTGCTGGTCGGCGCGTTCTTCGGGCTGTTCACCGCTTTCGTCTTCGCCGCCTCGATCACCATGCAGGATGTGCTCGGCTATTCGCCGTGGCACACCGGGCTGGTGATGACGCTGTTCGCCCTCGGTGCGGGCACCGGAGCCGTCGGTTCGCTGTTTCTCGTGCAGCGCTGGGGGATTCGCGTCCTCGCGGCAGGGATCGCGCTGTTCGGTGGGTGCATGGCCGCGGGTGCGATATACCTGCACCTCAGCGGTGGCGAGATCAATGCGCTGCTGTGGGCGGGTCCGGTGTTCGCCTCGGGGTTCGGTGTCGGCATTTTCGGGGTGCAGTTGCAGCCGATCATGCTGTCCGGGTTGGACGCGGACCGTATGGCGGAGGCCTCCGGTGTGCTGCCGACCATCGAGCAGGTGGGTAACGCCGTCGGGCTCGCGGTGCTGACGACGCTGTTCTTCGGCTCGCACACCATCGGCGGCACGATCACCATGATGGCGGCGATAGCGGTCGTTGCGGTGGCGCTGGGTGCGTTGACGCTGGCGATGCCGGAGGCCGCCGACCGTTCTCGGGTCGAGTAGCCGACGGCGTCCTTCTGCGGATCAGCTCGATCGCCGCGCACCGGATGTGTCTGCGGGGTTCTCACCGCCCGCTCGGCGGCATTCGGGCCGGATCCGATGGCGGGCGGTGATGGACTATTGCGCGGCCGTACTGCGCTTGGGCAGCTTCCAGCCCGGACGCGGGAAATGGCAGGTGTAGCCATCAGGGAAGCGCTCGAGGTAGTCCTGGTGTTCGGGCTCGGCCTCCCAGAACTCACTCGCCGGGGTCACCTCGGTGACCACCTTGCCCGGCCACAGCCCGGAATCCTCGACGTCGGCGATGGTCTCCAGCGCGGTCCGGCGCTGGTCCTCGTCGAGGTAGAAGATGGCCGACCGGTAGCTGGTGCCGATGTCGTTGCCCTGGCGATCCTTGGTGGTGGGGTCGTGGATCTGGAAGAAGAATTCCAGCAGGGCGCGGTAATCGGTCTGATCCGGGTCGTAGACGATCTCCACGGCCTCGGCATGCCCGGGATGATTGCGATAGGTGGGGTGGTCATTGCTGCCGCCGGTGTAGCCGACGCGGGTCGACAGCACGCCGGGCTGCTTGCGGATCAGGTCCTGCATCCCCCAGAAGCATCCGCCCGCCAGCACCGCTTTCCGTGGATTGCTCATGCCGTCTCCTTCTCCTCACCGTCCCGTTTGCCGAGGTCCGGGTCCGTGCTGCACCCGGCCTTCCGGTCGACCCGTAGAACATGTCGATCCACCGGATAATTCCGCACCGCGGGGGCAGCGGCAAGGACCAGCGTGCGGGGGGCTCGGCCGGACAGGGTGCGACGGGCCTCGGCCGGAGCGCGGCCGGCCCTCGGCGGACAGTGCGCGACCGCGCTGTCGCGCCGGTGGACGCCGGGCATCCTCCGAGTGCTTCCGCCTGTCCTTGGATAGCTACTCCTCGGCGAACACCCTTGTGGCGCAACAGCATATCGATGACAATGAAACGGGCCGTCATTCGGCTCCAGGGGACGTATCGGCCGTCGCGCCGCACCGACAAGTGGGGATCAGATGAGAGTCAAACGCTTCACCGCCACCGCTGTACTCGCCATCGGAATGCTCGGAGCGACCACCGGCGTCGTTCACGCTCACCCGGCGTCACCGGCCATCGAAACCATCGCGGTGCAGGGCGCCGAACAAGGCATCGGCTACACCGCCGCGCCGACCGCCGATGGCACGGCCGTCGCCGCCACCGTCGACCAGGGCGGATTCGCGCTGACCGCGGGCGGCACAGCCGTCACCCTCACCGATGGCACCGGCCGGGTCGTCCTCACGCTCCCGATGGCCTTCGTCGCCGACGGTCACAAATTCGGCCTCACGCCGCAGATCACCGACGCCGGCCGGACCCTCACCCTCACCCCGGTCGGCGCGCCCGCCGCCACCACCGACCGCCTCGCCTCCTTCGTCGACGACGACGCGGCCACCCTGGCCCGCAAACAGCACAACGCCGGTGTCGGGGCGCTCATCGGCGCCGGAATCGGCGCGGTCCTCGGATTCTTCCTCGGTGGCGTCGGCGCCCTGGTCACGGTGCCGATCGGTGCCGGGATCGGAGCCCTGATCGGATTCGCCACGCCGTAGTTTCCGCATCATCGGCCCACGTCGCCGATCGCGTCGGCTCCTGCGGGTTCGGCAGTACTGCTGCCGCACCGCAGTCGTGGCGACCGTGGCGGGCGGGTACGCGAGTTCAGTTCGTGAACGGCACGTGGGCCGCCGGGCAGCCGCTATCGGGCATGGTCAGATCGATCAGATAGCGCTCCCGGACGGCCTGCACGCATGGGCTGGTCGGATTGTGGCCATAGCCGGGAATCGCCATCAGGTGGGCGTGGCCGAGAGCCTCCTGCGCCCGCTGGGCGGCCGGCAAAGGAGTGGCGGGGTCGAACCGGTTGTTGATCAGCAGCGCCGGGGTCTGCGTCCGCAACGTCCATGGTCCCGTGTAGCGCTGCGGATAGCCCTGTTCGGGCAGGGGCCACGAGGCGCAGGCTTGCAGCGGATACAGCCAGTACCCGCCGAAAGTGGGTGCGGTCCGGTCGAGTTCGCGGGTGAGTTCGGGCCAGCGGTCCGGATCGCGGGGCAGTGTGTTGTCGGCGCAGGTGATCGCGACGAAGGATTCGAGGAAGTCGTAGCTGAACGGCGCCTGCGCCAGCACCGCGCGAGCGGCGGCCGGATCGCCCAGCGTGCCGCGTTCGAGCTCGGCCAACAGCTGAGCCAGCGCGGACCACCCCTGATCGGGGTCGTAGAGCAAGGCCGCGTGGACCAACATCAGGTCGTGGTAGCTGAATGCCAGTGTGTCGGTGCCCGACCCGATGACGATCGGGGCCTGCTCGAGCCGATCCAGCAGCGCGGTATGCCGCTGCCGTACGTCCGCACCGGCGAAGGCACACGCACCGGTCCCGCCCGCCTCGCACAGCCTGAGAAATTCGGTGAGCACCTCTTCGGTGCCCGCGGCGGCGTCACCGAGCGCGGTGACACTGTCGTTGGTGTAGCGCTGCGGGTCGATCATGGAACCGAGCTGCAACGCCCGCACCCGCTCGGGGAACAGCACTCCGTACACCTGTCCCAGGTAGCTGGCGTAGGAGTACCCGAAGTAGTTCATCTGCGACTCGCCGACAGCGCGCCGCAGCAGGTCGAGGTCGCGCGCCGCGTCGACGCTGGTCAGATAGGGGAGTATGGCGCCGCTGTGCTCGGCGCATTCCGCGGCCAGTTCCCGAGCCGCCGCCGCGGCAGCCCTTTCCTGGTCGGCATTCACCGGCGGGATCCGTAGAGCGTCCCAGAACTGTTGCTGCGCAGCGTCGTCAGCGAAACACCTGACCTGCCCACTGCGCCCGATTCCACGCTGATCGAAGGTCACCACATCGAATCGTTGCGCGAGCTCACCCGACAGCAGATCGGAATCCCGAGCCCAGTCGTAACCGGATCCACCAGGTCCGCCGACCGCACCGAACACCGTCCCGATCCGCCGCGCCGGATCGGCCGCGGGACGGCGAATCACCGCCAGTGAGATCGTCTCCCCGTCCGGTCGCGCATAGTCCAGCGGAACCTGCGCCCGCGCACACTCGTACCGTTCGAGCCCGGGCTCATCACACCGGCCCCAGTCCAGCCGTGGAGTGGGCGCGGCGTCGGCCTCCGCGACCAGCCGTTCGCGCTGCGCCGCACCGGAATCCGGTCGAGCCGAGTCCTGTCGCCCGGAATCCGCGCATCCCGCGACTACCAGCGCCATCACCAGCGCGAAAACAGCTGTGGTCCACCGCATGCCTCGATGATCCGCGGCCGCGCCCGCCCGAGCATCCTCCTTTGGATCGACATCGACCCCGGAGTTCAGGCCGACATCTACCCGGAGTAGGTACGCCACCTATCCGGCGTGGGGCAGCTCCTGGCCGCTGAGGCACATCCGGCCGATGCGCGCAGCCGCGGGATCACTGGTTCTGTGTTGCGAGGCGGCCTGCGAGCGCGAGAAAGGATGCGCCGAAGACGCGGCGCATCCACATCACCACGGCGGGCCGGGAGATGACCTGTTGGCGCAGTCCGGCCGCGCAGGCACCGTAGATCGCGAACACCACGAATGTGGCGAGCATGAACATGCCGCTGAGTTCCAGCATGCGCCCCAGCGCGTTCGGCGCGCCGGAGGGCACGAACTGGGGCAGGAACGCGAAGAAGAAGATGGTGAGCTTCGGGTTCAGGATATTGAGCAGCACGGCCGAAACGATCACCTTGCGTGCGGAGGGAAGGGCGTTCTCGGTCTGCACTGGAAGCGCGAGCACGCCCTTGTCCCGAAACGTGGTCCACGCCATGTACACCAGGTAGGCGACGCCGAGGTACTTCAGGGTGTGGAACGCAACCGCGCTGGCATTGAGAATCGCCGCCACACCCGTGATCGCCGCGACCATATGCGGAACAATGCCGAGCGTGCACCCGAAGGCGGCGATCACACTGGCCCTGACGCCGTGCGACAAACCCGCCGCGATGGTGTACAGCACGCCGGTGCCGGGAGTCGCGACGATGACGAGCGTAGTCACCACGAATTCGATGCTCATCTCCGCCACATTAACCCCCACCGGGCGCAGCGAATAGCGCTATTCACGCAGGTACCGTTCGATTTCGGTGAGGGAGGCGCATTCGAACAACCGCTCACCGTCGTCGAGGTCGACCAGCGTCCATCGGTCGGGTTGTTTCGGTTCCGCGATCAGCTGGTAGCCGGCTCGGCGGGCGCGGGCCATCAGGAAGCTGAGGCGGGTGGCGTTGGGAGTGCGCCGAAGTGGGTCGCTCATTGGTGCCTTCGATGGTCGGGGTCTGTGACGGATGATTGCCGGAGGGCGTCGGCGATCCGCTGGAGTGTGGCGACTTCCGGTGTAGGGCAAGGGCGTCGACGTTTCGGCGCGGGAATGTCGGTGCGACCGGGAGTGCGTCGCGGCAGGTCGGGCAGCATCGGTACCTCGGTGTCGTTGGTCAGTAGCCCATACGCGGTCGGTCGGCGGGCACCATGCGCTGTGCGTCGACAAGGCGGGCCTTTGCTTGCTGTTTGAGCGGGCAAATCGAGATAGGGCAGTCGATATGGCGCTGCATCACCGAGTGCGCAAGCGTGATCGTCATGACCGGCACGCGTTGATGATCGGTGATGGGCAGCCCGTACGTATCGAGCGAGGACCGGTTCACCGGTGCCTCCGCTCGTGACGGAACGAACGAGAGGGCCACGCCGGTTCGCTCGAGGCGAGATGCACAGCCTCGCGAACAGTCAGCCCGAGCGCCTGAGCTGAATTCGCTGCACCGCAAGCAAACTCGGCGACATGCAGTGCGGCGACCGCCTGCTCGAGGTTGAGCGTGCGCCCCGGTAGGAACGACACCACCCACCCGCCCTGTCCGACCGACCGCGCCTGATGCGCGCACCGGTCGCTGATGAGCCGAACGCCATTGACTACCTGCACCGACATCGTTCCTCGATCCCCTTCGAGTGCGTGGTGACTTACGAGCCTGAAGCCTACGGATAGTGAAGGTACAGTACTGAAATTCAGTAATCAATGTCTCTATGGATTCCGGTATGCTGCTCCTGCGCATCGCATAGCCACTCGAGCTAGGGAGACCCATGGCGCCGATCTCTCCAACCGTTGCGGGTTGGGAACTGATGCTTCGCGTTCGCCAACGCGCGAAGGAACTCGGCGTGACTTCGGGCGTCATCCAGAAGACCCTTGGTATCGGCGCGACCTACCGGTCGCAGGTCGTGAACTTCAAGGGCGTCATGACCGAGAGCAAGTTGTCCGCGCTGCTCGATCTCCTCGAGGTCGGCGCGGACGAGCGCGAGGAGTTGCTCGCACTGCGCGCTACCGCGAAGGACAGGGGATGGTGGAACCAATACTCGGCCCTGTTCGGCGAGGACACGTTTCGATATTTCGGGCTCGAGCACGGTGCATCGTCGATCAATAGCTACGAGAGCGGAGTGATTCCTGGGTTGCTCCAGACCGAGGACTATGTTCGCGCCCTGACCACTTCGATTGTCGCGACGAAACCCGCAGAATCCGAACAGCGCGTACAGGCACGCCTCCGGCGGCAAGAGCGACTGACGGGCGACGATCGACTTCGCCTGACCGTGGTAGTGGGCCAAGCGGCGCTGATGCAGCAGGTGGGCGGGCCGGAGGTGCAGCGCGCGCAGCTGCGCCACATCGCAGACATGGTGGAGCGATACCCGGACACGATCGACCTCCGGGTCATCCCGTTCACCGCCGAGGGCAGTGCGGCCGTGAACGCGGCAACCGTCCATCTGCTGGACTTCGACAGTCCCCGCCTGCCGACAGTGGCGTGGCTCGAATCCGCGGTATACGCCGAACTCATCGATGACCCGCGGATGATCGAACAGTTGAAGTACCAGTACGCCCGTGCGCGGTCCTCGGCACTGGGTCCCGATGAGTCGGTTCAGCTCATCCGGGAGGTCGAACGCCAGATTCTGTGACCGATCCGGGCGCGTACGGTGCCCAGGCCGGCATTGTCTGTGCCAGATCCGGCAACTTTTTGTTCCGTATGGACCAGTAGGATCGCGCCTATGCGCTCGTGGTTTAAGTCGTCATTCTCAGGCTCGGAGCATACGTGCGTGGAGGTCCGTTTCTCCGGTGAGTCGGTGCTGATGCGCGACAGTAAGTACCTGCGTGTTCCTGGGGCCGATCCGGCTCGGCAGCCGGTGATCGAGGTGCCGGCCGCGCGGTGGGGGGTGTTTCTGGACAGCGTTGTCGACGGCGAGTCCCCGGCGGGGACCGGGTTGCCGGTGGTGGCTCGGGGTGTGGATGGGGTGGTTGTGTCTTTCGGTGGGGTGTCGCTGCGGTTTACGAAGGCCGAATGGGAGGCCTTCGTGTCGGGTATCGCGGTGGGGGAGTTCGCCGCGGTATAGCCGCGAGAAGGTTGGTCTGTAGGTTCCGGGGAGGGTTCACTCTTCCCAGTCCCAATGCACGTAGACCTTCTCGGTGAGGTTCGACTTCCACACGCTGGGGGTCTGGTCGTGGAACGGGGTGCGGGTGTCGAGGGAGTGCGTGAGCGTGTCGAAGAATTCGAGCAGCGTGCCGGCCCACAGGGTGCCTTCGAAAGCGCCCGAGCCGATACCCAATTCGATGACGTGACCGTAGGTCGGTCCGGGGCGGTGCTCGACGAACAGGATCCCGGCGTCGATGGAGTGAGCGATCGGAACCCATTGGTGGGCATGGCCGTAGAGGGCCTCTTCGGGTATGCCCGATGCTCGATTCTCGGCGCTGAAGGTTGTTCGCCACTCGCGACCGGCGAGGATCTGGTCGATCGGGTCGAGCATGTACGTCATCGGCAGGAAATCGGCGCCTTCGACGGCATTCCCGTCGACATATAGGGCACCGTTGTGATGTTCGAGCAGTGCCCGAACATCGGGGTGCAGCGCGAAACCCTGGACAGCTTCCAGATGCGCGATCTGCTCGGCGGTGGCGCCAGGTTGCAGGGTTGCGACCGAGGCGGGCGAGTACATGCCGAGCTGATGCACGAAACGAGTCCAGACCTGATCGAAGGTGCGCGGAGCGGATTGGGGCATGTGGTGACCATACCGACGGGCACCGACACGTCGACGCGTCCCGACTGGTGGGGAACAGCTAGCGGCTGGAGACCGTGAGCTTTCGGGCGGTGCGGTGCGGATCCTGCGTTCCGCAACGAAATGGACTGCTGGATAGCATAATAGGTCCTCGCTCGGGATGAGACCGCACCTGGATCTGGGGGACAATGCTGGCCCGTAGGACGCTGTTGCTTGCTGCGCTGGTCGCTCCGCTGGTGGGCTGCGGTGACGGTGTGCTGGGTACCCCCGGCGCCGTGCGGATCGCGGTGGCGTGGAGTGGGTCGGAGCTGGCGGCGTTTCGCCGGGTGCTGGAAGCGCTCGGGTTGTCGGGCTCGGTGGATGTGATTCCGCTCGGTGACGAGATCGGCACCGCGTTGACCGGTGGACGTTCGGCGCCGGAGTTGGTGATGTTGCCCCTGGCGGGGCGAGTTCGTGAGCTGGCCGCGCGCGGCGCGCTGCGGGATGTGCCCGAATCGTTGTGGGCCGATGAAGCGCAGGAGCCGCGTTATCCGCCGGTGTGGCGCGGGCTGCTCTACCACGACGGACGTCCCTACGGTGTGCCGTTCAAGGCGGCGGACAAGTCGCTGGTCTGGTTCGACCGGGAATCGGCGCGCGAGTACGAGATCGGTGATCCGTCCCGATGGACGTTGGCGGATTGGCTCACCCGCATCGAGTTCCTCGCCGGCACGGACATGCACCTGCTCGCGCTCGCCGCGGGCGACGGCTGGGCATTGACCGACCTGTTCGAAAACCTGCTGTACGCCGAATCCCCGGACACCTACACCGCGCTCGCCGCCGCCGGCGCGGACGCGGTCTGGGAACGCGACGCGGTGCGCGCGGCGCTGCACCGGCTCGGCACCTGGTCGGTGCACGATTCGGCCTATCCCGGCGGTATCGGCACGGCCCTCACCATGCAGTTCTCCGATGCGGTGCGGGAGGTGTTCCAGCGGAGGCGGGCGGTGATGGTGGTGGCGCCGGATTTCGCCGAGCCGGTCGTGCGTAAGGCCGTCGCTGCCTCGGGCCGCAATCCTTACGACGTCGTCGGCGTCACGGGTTTTCCCGCGATCGAGGCCGACGGGACTGCACCACGGATATTCGGCGGCGACGCGCTCGTGCTGAACCGGGCCGCCGACGAGCGGGCCGAGCGGGTGCTCGTCGCGCTGGCCGAACCCTCGGCGCCGTTGCAGTGGATCAACTCCTTCCACGGGTTCCTCGCCCCGAATCTGGCCACCGACGCCGCCTATTCGCCGTTCCTGCGGATGTCGGCCCAACGCCTGCGCGGCGATGTGGTGTTCGAGCTGCCCGACCGATTCGGCCCGGCCGGCGGGCGCCACGAATTGTGGCGGGTGCTCACCGAGTACCTGACCGCCGTCGACGCCGACCGCGCTCACGTCACCCGTGCGGTCAACCAGGCCGTTCTCGCTCTCACCGGGCGGTGAGTCGCGGCCGATGAACACGATCCCCGGTTTCTCCAGCAACGGTGTGCGGCTCGAGCTCGCGACGCGACGCATGCGCGGCGCACTGATCGGCGGCAGACACCCCTGGCGCGGATGGGAACGCACCCAGCTCATGCCCGCGGTGCTGCTTCAGGCTCTGTTACTCATCGCCTCGGCGTGGACGGTGGCGACCGCCGGGCCTCGGGTGGGTGTGCCGCTGGCGGTGCTCGCCTGCGGGGTCGCCGCGGTGTTCGTGCTGCGCAAGGCGGTGCGTCCGCAGCCGCGGGCGCGCATGTGGACGGTGTACGCCGTTGTGCTCGCGCCCGGTCCGTTGCTGTTCTGCCGCATCGCGAACGCCGACGAGCTCGGGGTGTACGTGCGCACACTGCTGTTCGTGGCCGCCGGTCTGGTGTTGATGGCGCTGGCGCTGGCCGCGGCCTGGTTCGGGCGCGGCGTGCGCTGGGTGTGGCTGCCGCTGGTGGTGCCGTTCGGCATCGCCGCATTCGTGTCGGGTCTGGCGTTCCGGGTGATGTTCGAGCAGGCGGTGCCCGTCGGCGACGTCGGCACCTTCCGCACGGGGTACCGGTGGATGCCGCTGTTCGCGTTCTGGTGGACCTGGTTCGGTTTCCTCGCCGGGATCTTCTCGGCGGCGCTGCGCGCGATCGAAGCGGACGCGGTGCGCTGGGGTTACCTCACCGGACCCACCACCTCGTTTCGGCCTGCCGTGCTGATGTGGCGGCTGCTGCGGCTGATGCAACCGGTGCTGTTGGTCACCGGGATCGCCGTGGTGGTCGCCGCCGCACGGGTTTTCGACGTGATTCTCATCGGGGTCCCGGCCTCCTACCAGTACCAGCGCGACAGCGCGACCGTGCGCTGGTGGCGGTTGGTGACGGGGGAGAGCACCGCCGCCGAGGCGGCCATGTATTCGGTGCCGCTGGCGGTTCTGGTCGGCATGTGCGCGTTCGCGCTGTGGAAGGCCGGCGGCGCCAGGGAGATCCGACTCCCGCTGCGCCCGAACCCGCACGAGCCGTACGGCGTGCCGCGCACCCGGTGGCCGACGACGGTGTTCGCGGTGCTGGTCGCCGCGGTGTTCGCGGCGCCGCTGCTCATGCTGCTGTGGGTGTCGACGCGTCGTCCGGGTGGTCACGGCTGGCCCGCGCTCAGCCGCGTCTGGGAGGCGGGTCTGCCGTCGACGCTGGGCCTGACGACCTTGGTCGCGACCGTCGCCACCGTGCTCGCGGTCTCGGCGGCGCTGCCGGTGGCGCGCTGGCTGTCGACCACGGCGTCGGGCACCTGGCGTTTCCGGATCGCCATCACCGGGCTGGTTTTGCTGGCCGTGCTGCCCGCCCAGATGTATCTGGGGCCGATCGACCAGGTGAGCGGGGCGCTGGGGTTCTCGGGAACGCAGTATCCGCTGATGCTGGTCCACGCGGCGGCTGGCATCCCGGTCACCGTGCTGATCCTGCGCGGCGCGCTACGGGCGGCCGCCGAGAATCCGCGCACGGCCGCGATCCACGGGCCTGCCCGGCCGGGGGCGGTGGCGCGGCGGGTGTGGGCCGGGGCCGGCGGCGCGGTCGTCGCCGCCGCGGTGCTGGAATTCGTTCAGGTGTGGAACGACTTCTTCGTCAGTCTCATGATCAGCGGGGCCGGGGTGAGCCCGTGGTCGCTGCTGCTGTGGGGCGAAGCCCGCCACTTCGACGAGAACCTGCCGCAACTGGCCGCCGGATCACTGGTTTTCGCGATCGTGCCGGTCACGCTGTTGCTGGCCACCTGGCGCCGGTTCCTGGTGCCCGCGCTCACCGGAGGAGTGCTGCGGTGACCGATCCGACGCGGCGGCCGCGATCCCCGGTGGTGCGGGCGGTGCCGTCGACCGGGGTCCGCCTTCGGTTCGGCGGCGGCGCACTGGCCGGCGCCATCCTGCTCGGGCTGATCATCAATATCGTGTCGAGCCTGTTCCTGGAACGTGGTGTCGGCCTGCTGATCTCGGTGGGGCTGCTGGTGATCGGCGTGATCGTCGTCGTGGTGCTGGTGGCCCGGTGGTTGTCGGCCGAACAGCGCCGACTACGCGAAAGTCCCTACACCGCACGAGAACTCGAGCTGCTCGCCCAATTCGACGATGCCGAGACCCCGATCGGCGTGCATACCTGCGCCCCGCGCCCGGTCACGGTTCGCGACGATTGCGGTGTCGAGGCGAGCGTGCTGGGTGCGCTGCCGGTGCACGAATACACCGCCGCCGCCCTGCTCGACGTGCTGACCGCCGTGCTGGACGCACCCACCCGCATCCCCGCCGCCGCCGAACCCGCGTACCCGAGCGCACCGCTGCTGCTCGCCGACCTCGAGCGGCAGGGCTGCGTCGAGGCCGCCGGGGTGCAGCAATACCGCATCGTCACCGTGCCGCCCGCCGGTGCCATGGCCGAGGTGCGGACGCGGGTGCAGTGGCGGGCCGCGATCACCGCCCTCGCTCGTCACCACGCCGACCAGGCCGAACGGTGGGCGATCGGACTCGGCACGCTGCGCTTCGCCGCCGCCGCGCGGCGCTGGTTCGAGGTGGAGGAACCATTCCTGCGCCGACTGGTGCTCGGCTGCGCGGCGTTCGGCGCGCGGCTGCCGCGCAGCGTGACACCCGGACTGATCCGGATCAGCGACGCCCTCGACGTCTGGCACGCGCGCACCGGTGGTTACGACGTCGAACTCGCCGCGGCGGTGGCCCGGCTGCCCGGACTGGACACCTTCGGCGCGCACGCCGCCCAGGTGCGGCTGCGCGCGGGCCGGCCCGAACCCGCACCCCGCGGCGGCGAGGGTGGCCGCTACGCCGATCTGGCCGCACGTCGCGAACACGCAACGGCCCTCGGCGAGCTCGCCGATCCGGCGATGACAGACCCGCAGCAGCTGGAGCAGGCCCGCAAGCGGCTCGAACGGGTCTGGTGGATGCTGCCGCGCGAGGACATCCCCGGCGAGGTCTGCGCGCTGGTGAATCTGGGTGTGGTGCTGTTGTGTCAGGGCCGCCTCGACGACGCGCAGGATCGCCTCGAACTGGCGGAGGCGCTCACCAGCCAGGGCCGCGACCCGGGCGGCCGCGCGCACATGCACGAGATCCTCGGGCATGTGTGGTGGGCGCGCGGCGAGGGGATCCGCGCGCTGCGCTGCTGGCGCCTGTCGCTCACCGCGAACCGTGCGCTGTGCGACGACCACGCCGTCGCGCGCTGCCTCCAGCACCTGGCCGCGGCGGTGATCGTGGACCCGCGCTGCGCCGACGACGTCCTCGGCCCCGACCCGCAACGCCTACCCCGCACCGCGGTGAAAGAGGCGACCGGCTGGCTCGCCCACGCACTCCGGCTCAATCCCCGCGCGCTGACCGCGAACGACTACCGTGACCTGGCGGTCCGGCAGTACGGCATCACACCGCGCAGCGGTATCGGGCAGTGGCCCCTGGCGCTCGAGGAGAGTGTCCCGAGCGATTGATCAGTCCGGCGGTTCCTGGGCGCCGCCGGTCTCGGCCAGATCCGGTGCCACTTCGCGAGTCGCCATCCCGCCGTCGCGGCCCTGATCGGTGGGGCCGGGGCGATCCTTGTCCGGCTCGTCGACGTCGTCGTAGTCGTTCTGTCGGGGCATGAGTCCTCCTCGGTGTTTTCCTCGCAGTACCCCGCTTCCGGCGCGTTCATCGCGCTGGCGCCACGATCTTCGCGGCGAACACCCGGTGACTGCGCTGCCCACGTGGACAGCCGGTCAGGCGGCCTGATGGATCTCGCGCGCGGAGTCGCCGACGACGGCCGTCTCGGCCCCGGTCAGCGTGCGGATGAACGCGATCTGCGCGGCTCGTCCACGCGCGGCCGAGCGTTCGAATTGGCCGGGAACCGCCCGCGCCCAGACCGTACGGGCGAGGTTGATCGGTGCCCGCAGCATCGGATACCACGGCAACGTGTAGGCGGGCAGGCCGAGTTTCCGCATCGCGTCCGGGCCGAGCAGCATGGTGGCGATCGACAGATGCTGAGAGCGCGCGATGCGGCGTCGCGGCCCGGCGAGGTGGTCGTAATGCCAGCTCAGCGGTTCATCACGCATCGGCAGCGCCAGCTGGGGTGAGGTCTCGTCGGGGTTCGTGATCGCCGTCATCGTGTGGTAGAGGATGCGGACGCTGTCGCGGAAATCCTTCGGCAGGAAGCGTTCCTCCACGCCCATCACCCAGCCGACGTAGCGCGTGAAATGCGCGACGGCGTCGGCGTCGCGCGGGGTCACCAGCCCACCCATACCGATGGCGCCGATCATCGGAGCGATCAGCGCGCCGATGATCGTGGCCGCCATATCGGTCTGGTTGATCGGCAGGCCCCATTCCTCGTCGCGCCAATCCGGCTGAGCCGCGATATGGCGGCGGACCATCGCGTGCACCATGCGCACGTGCATCGTCGACCGGTAGCCGAGACCCAGCGGCCGCATCCCGTTGGTCGAGGTGACGTCCATCGCCCACTGCGTCGTCTCGGCGAACCGCTTGGCCGGACCCTTCTCCAAAGCTCCTGTGCGCAGCAGGGTTTGGTTGAAACCGGACGCCAGGTAGCCGCCGAGTAGCGACATGTCGCGCGCGACGTAGAGCCCGTCGCGGCCGCCGAGGCCGAAGACGAGTTCGGCGTGCCGGATCTTTCGCCAGTCGACCCACTCGGGCACGGCTTCGACGTACTCGAAGAACTCCCGCAGCGGCGCCGGCGCCTCGGGCACGGCATCGATGCCCTCCCGGAGCGCCCGCTCGAACAGCGGCCGGGTGGTCGCCATCCCCTCGCGGTACATCCAGTCCACCAGCTCGTCCATCGGCCGGTCGCCGATGGTCAGCGCCACACCCAGTTCATCGAACTCAGCGGGCGTCGGCTTGCGCAGCCCGAGGGCGCGTGCGAACGGTGCCAGGCCGAGCCCTGGGACGGTCTGCGGCGCGTCCGGGTGCCGGCCCGGGATCGTCGAAGCCATGGTCACTCTCCTTTGAGTAGGCGCGCACAGCGGCGCCGTGTGGATCCGACGGCGCCCTCGTCCGCAGCTTCTGGCAAGAGTCTCTACCAGAAGCAACGGTTTGGCAAGACTCTCTGCCAAAGTGCGACAGTTCACCCGCAAGGGGTGATTCGCCCACCGTTGACGGGCTCATAGCGTCGGTAGCGCGTGGAGTGAGCAGCCGCGCCGCTGTTCCGCCCGCTCGCCAGGTGATGGTCCGGCAGTCGAAAGGGGTGCCGCATGAACGGCATCGTGGTCGCGGTCGTCGGCGTACTGCTGTGCTTCTACGGCATCCGCTCGGTCCACCTCGGCATCCTGGCGATCGGCTTCGGCCTCGGCTGGATGATCGCCGACCTGTTCAACGCCTCGTTCTGGTGGCTGCTGCTGGTCGCCCTGATCGGCGCGATCTCCTCGTGGGTGGTGACCTCGCTGATCTTCCGGTTCGCCGCCTACTTCATCGGCGGGCTCACCGGCGCGATGATCGGCACCAAACTGGCGATGGTGCTGCAACCCGGCGACAAGAACTGGGCGCTGAGCATGATCGTCGCGCTGGCGGTCTGCGTCGCGGGCGCCTTCCTCGCGCAGAAGTTCCGCGCCCGCGCCCTGCTGTGGCTGACCTCGATCGGCGGCGCGAGCATGATTCTCAGCGGCGTCGCCCGCATGAGCGATTCGCTGGAATTCCTGCGCAGCCCCGACGCAGGCTGGCAGCAGATCACCTCGACCCTGGCCTGGATCGGGCTGTCGGTGCTCGGCTGGATCACCCAGCGCCACCTGTTCGCCGAGAAGCTCGGCATCGAGCACCTCGCGGGCGACGACGACAAGCCCGACATGCGTCAGCGCAACGGTGGCTGGCCGGCGGGCTGACCGACTGTACGCCGGTGCGCCCCATCAGCGGATCTCACAATGCGGTATCCGGCTCCGGTGATGTCACCGGCCCTGACTAGCATTTATGCG
Organism: Nocardia cyriacigeorgica; assembly: GCF_005863245.1. Taxonomy (GTDB): domain Bacteria; phylum Actinomycetota; class Actinomycetes; order Mycobacteriales; family Mycobacteriaceae; genus Nocardia; species Nocardia cyriacigeorgica_C. The sequence continues at coordinate 83,396 of NZ_VBUT01000005.1, forward strand.
GCGAACCTTTCGATCAAGCCCCGAGGATCTGCGTTGACGACTGAACAACTCGACCGCTGGAACAGCCAGGAAGCAGCCGCAGAGGCGATGATCCCCATCATCGGTACGTTGTATCGAGACAAAGGTGTGACGATCCTGCTGCACAGTCGATCGCTGGTGAACAAGTCGGTGATCAGCATCCTGCGCACCCACCGTTTCGCCCGCCAGATCGAAGGTGAAGAGCTGTCGGTCGGCGAGACGCTTCCGGTTTTGCAGACCCTCACCGACCTGGATCTCGGGCCGTGCAAGATCGATCTCGGCCAGCTGATCATGGCCTACCGCGCCGACGATCGCGGCCTGTCGATCCGCGAATTCACCGCCGCCATCCTGGCCGATGTGACCAACGGCAAGGTGCAGTCCAACGGGCCGCGCGATGTGGTCCTGTACGGCTTCGGCCGCATCGGCCGGCTGGTGGCCCGGCTGCTCATCGAGAAGGCCGGCTCCGGAAACGGCCTGAACCTGCGCGCGGTGGTGGTGCGCCGCGGCGGGGCCGACGACCTGGTCAAGCGCGCGTCGCTGCTGCGCCGGGACTCGGTGCACGGCCAGTTCAACGGCACGATCAAGGTCGACGCCGACAACGACACCCTCATCGCCAACGGCAACGTCATCAAGTTCATCTACAGCAACGATCCGGCGACGGTCGACTACACCCAGTACGGCATCGACAACGCCATCCTGATCGACAACACCGGCAAATGGCGTGACCGCGAGGGCCTGTCCAAGCACCTGCGTCCCGGCATCGCCAAGGTGGTGCTCACCGCGCCCGGTAAGGGTGACGTGCCCAATATCGTCCACGGCGTCAACCACCGCAGCCTCGACCTGTCCCAGCAGATCTTCTCCTGCGCCTCCTGCACCACCAACGCGATCGTGCCGCCGCTGAAGGCGATGGACGACGAATTCGGCATCCTGCGCGGCCACGTGGAGACCGTGCACTCGTTCACCAACGACCAGAACCTGCTGGACAACTACCACAACGCCGACCGCCGCGGCCGCTCCGCGCCGTTCAACCTGGTGCTCACCGAAACCGGCGCCGCCTCCGCCGTCGCCAAGGCAATGCCCGACTTCAAGGCCAAGATCACCGGCAACTCCATCCGCGTCCCCACCCCCGACGTCTCGATGGCGATCCTCAACCTGCACCTGAAGCGCGAAACCACCAAGGCCGAGGTCAACGAGTACATGCGCCAGGTGTCGCTGTCCGGCCCGCTGAGCCGCAACCTCGACTACACCGCCGCCACCGACGTCGTCTCCAGCGACTTCATCGGCTCCCGCGCCGCCTCCATCATCGACGCCAACGCCACCATCGTCGAAGGCGACACCGCCATTCTCTACGTCTGGTACGACAACGAATTCGGCTACTCCTGCCAGGTGGTGCGCACGGTCCAGTACATCTCGGGCATCGAGTACCCGACGTATCCGCAGCTCGGGGCGCCGCAGGAAGTGGCAGCCGTCGCCGGCTGATCTGCCGGTTCGTTCGACATCACCGCGAGGTCCGGGGAACCCACATGGCTCCCCGGACCCCCTCGTTCCTCGGTGGTACCGAGCGGTCACCGCTTGTCCCGGTGTTCGGGCAGCGTCACCGCCAAGATCAGCACGATCAGCGGCAGGCCGGTGGCAATGACATACGCCAGCGTGATCACTGTGTCCGCCCGGTCGATCCGATGACCGCCGACCGCCGTGGATACTGCCGTGCGGCGGTGATCAGGTCGGCTGCTTCGGTGACCACCCACCACGGAGTGCCGGGCTCGAGGGTGCCGAGGTGGGGGACCGCTACCGCGTCTGCGAGATGATCCAGCGCGTGCTGCACGGCGATAAGCGCGGCTAGAACGGCAGCTGCGTCGGTATATACGGTGTAGACGATCCTCAGACGATGCCTTTGCGTCAGTGCCTCGAAGACAACTGGATCGTGTCGGCTGTGTAGTAGAGCAATCGCGCGTGTCCGTTTGTCGTGTTCGGTCAAAGCGCCCGCTCCTCGTATAGATACTTCGTGACCGATGGGCCGGATATCAGGACGGTGATCACTGGGAGGCCTCGACGAATTGCACTGCGAGCTGGAACCGAGGGCATTTGTGTGCGGCGTGGTCGGCCATCAGATGAATGGCTTGGGCTCGCCCGCGCACGGGTTCGCTGCTCTTGCAAGCTGATGGGTAGTCGAGAAGACGAAGTCCGGCGGCAACGCGCTCGAGGAGGCTCCGGTTCCGCGTGTGCCAGCGTCGCCCGCTGGCCGCGAGCGACTGATCGCGTTTGAGCCTGGTTGGAAGGTTCATGGCTCCCAGGTTTGCGGTCGTGTGGCATTCGAAGAACTCACCGGACCCGTACCGAGCCCGTACCCTGGCGGTACTACTGCTGAGGGGAGGAAGTCCGAGATGGCGATCGTCACGTGGACCGGGCGAGAGGTCGCGGCACTGCGTGCAGCATTGCGAGACACTCAGATTCAGTTCGCCGACCGAATCGGTTGTTCGCTGGAGGCAGTCGGCAAATGGGAGCGCAGGGGTGCAGATATCCGCCTTGGCGCGAGGTACTCCGAGTGCATGGACACCGCTCACAGAAGGCTCGACGACGCGCAGCGGGCGCGCTTCGATGCCGCATTGCGGGGGCGGGACTCTGCTCTCCGAGCGGTCGGGGCCGAGACGTCCCCGCCGAGTAATGCCGCAAACTTGCTCGACCCGCAGGAAGCCCACGACATGAGACGACGTGATTTCGGGGCCGCCATCCTAGGCCTGCCGGCCCTCGCGGCGGATGTTGCGAAGTCGGGCTTGGCGCCTGCGCCAATCGAGGTATCAGACATGGTCAGTGGTGCCCGCGTGGCACCGGAACTCGCGGACTACTTTCGCAGCCAGCTTTCCGGTCATTACACCGCGGATATGTATCTCGGGCCGCTTTACCTCATCCCCACTGTGCAGGCTCAAACAGAACTGATCGCCCGGATCGCTGGCGCCGTCGGCACGTCGGTGCGGCGGGATCTACTCGAAATCGGTACCGCCTATGCCGCTCTGGTCGGCTGGCTATACCAGGATGCGGGGAATCGTGCGGCCTCCTCGAGATGGCGCGCCACCACATTGGCCCTCGCGCACCGCTGCGGCAACCCTCAGCTCATCTCCTATGCGCTATCGAATATGGCAATGCTCGCGCTGGACGACAACGACGGCCGTATGGTGGTCGACTATGCGCGGGCAGCCCTTGCAGCCGGCCCGAAGCTGTCGCCGAAAGTCCGCGTGATGGCGCTCCAGTACGAAGCGCAGGGCCACGCCATGCTCGGTGATCGGCCGCAGCGGACCGCCTGCTCGATGAAACTGTTCCGCTTATCGACCAGATCGACGACGCGTACCCGTGGGGAAACGCCTGCCGCCGCACGCCGCACTATGTCGAAGTGCAACGGGCGACCTGTTACGGCCGGACCGGCGGCATACGGGACGCCGGGTATGCGGCCGCCCTGTGGGACGAGATCATGGACTCCATGCCGGAGTCAGCGCGCCGCGACAACGCGGTGTTCCGGGCACGGCAATCGGCGGTGCTCGCCAGAGTCCCTGACCTGGACAGGGCCGTGTGGGCGGCTGCGGAAGCGGTTGAGGCGGTGCGAATCACCGGATCGGCCAGGCTCCGCAGCGAATTACAGGTCGTAGCTTCCCATGCACACGCATGGGCGGATACGTCAGCTGGGCGCGAGCTTCGCGCCCTCGTAGGGTCACTCGCATGACGGAAATCCCTGCACCGCTTGACGACAGCGAGATCACCCGACGCCTGGAAACGCTACCTGGTTGGAAGCGCGACGGTGACGAGATCACGCGCTCTTTCACGCATACCTATCACGAGTGCGTGCACCTGGCTATGTACGTCGCGGCGAAGGCCCGCGAGGTGAGCCACCATCCCGACATGCTGATCACATGGCAGCGGATCGAATTCCGGATCACGACTCACGACGCCGGTCGGAAGCTGACCGAGCTGGACTTCGACCTCGCACGGAACATCGACAGGATCGCGGCAGCGGCCGGCGCCACTCCGGCCGATGAGCTCTGAGACCGATGGAGGAACGCGACCCTTGCTAGTCAATCCTGCCGCGTTGACCGTATTGTGCTACGGCGATTCCAATACCTTCGGTCAACCCTCCGATGGGCGCGGACGATTGCCGTCGGACGTGCGATGGACCGGGCGCCTACAGCAGTTTCTGGGTGCCGGCTACGCGATCATCGAAGAAGGTCTCGGCGGTCGCACAACCGACCTTGACGATCCTGATCGTGATGATCGCAACGGACGCACCTATTTTCGGCCGTGCCTACGCAGCCACTCGCCGCTTGATCTGGTCGTCATCATGCTCGGCAACAACGATCTCAAAACGAAGTTCGACCGGGAGGTAGGTGCGATCGCCGCCGCGCTCGAAGGCTACGTCGACGATATCGAGTGCACCGCCTGGACCCGGGCCGGCGGAGTGCCCTCGGTATTGCTGGTCAGTCCGATCCATCTGGATGCTGATCAACCCGCCTTCGCTGAACAGAGTTCCGAATACGACGCCGAGTCGGTGCGCAAGTCGCGCGAACTCGGTCCCGAGATTCGCCATGTCGCCGATAAGCGCAAGACCATGTTCCTCGATGCTGCGACCGTTGCGCGCCCGGGCGTTGATGGGATCCACCTGAGCCGAGACTCACATGAACCCCTATCGAAGCTGATCGCTCACGAAATCCGGTCGATTCTGTGATCGCGATGGCCCGGCGCCGTCGACTGAACGGCGGGCTGGATCCTGGTGACGCGGCCCCGGGCTGACGTGATCCGGGGCCGCGAGATCCACACCACGAAGGTGAGAATTTCGTCAACCCGCTCGCGGGTGTCAGTCCAGATGCGGTGGCGGTCGTATTCGGTCTTTCGCTCGGCTGCACATCGGTTGTTGCACTTCAGGATTAGGAACCTGCACGCCGATGACGTCCGGCTGTTGGCGGCCGCGGACCGCCGGTGAGTTTCGGATCCGCGCGACGCAGCTCGGAGGCCACCAGGTCTGCCGTGTCGCAGAACTCGGCGAGTGCATGGTCGAGTTGTCTACGTATTTGGGAGAGTTCGCGGGATGCGGCTTTGCGCCGCGCGAGCAATCCGTCCGTGTCCCGCATGTGGTCACGCATACTCAGGCATCAGCCCTTTCTGAAATATTGCGGCACCGAGTGCGGAGACCGTGCAGGCGGCCCTTTGCGACGAACGCTGAATCGTGGTGAAGGCGCATACGTTGATGGCGGAAATCGACGTGACAGCAGCGAAGTCGCCGATATCGGTTGATGGATCGCTGTCGGATTTCATGTATTCCGGATACCCATGGCCCGCCGCGATCAAACCCGTGATGCAGCGTTTGGTGCTCGTCGTCCGATCGGTGGACCCTGAATTGCTGCCGGTGTCAAAGTATTCCGCTCAGCCTTCCTGGACGGGACGGTATCTCAGGATAGGGGATCGTGATCGAGTTCCGGCCTGGTCGACCCGTTGATCGCCGACCATGGGTAATGTTCCGATCGCGATGTCGAAACCGAGGGTAGGACGTTATGCCGATCACCAATCAGCAGGTGACCCCACACCGGTTCCTCCGTCTTCTCGACGAGGACGATTTCTATCCAGGCGAGCTGGTGGGCCGAGGTAAGGCGATCCTGCTGAGGCTATGTGAGCGCATTGAGGTCGAGCAGCCCGCCGACCTTTCGGCGCTGTACCTCCTTACCCAGGAAGCTACCGAGGAATTCAATGCGCTCGAAGTCGAGTTCGACTCGGCAGGAGGAGAATTCGACACGATCGCACGCGAGGAAATTGGCGAGGACTTCTGGTTCATCGCCCGCGCCTATGGTTTCCATGAGGCGGACCCAGAGGAGTTGATCGCCACCCGCGAGTGGTGAGCGGGGAGGTGGTGGCTGGTGGCGCGGTCGGCGACTAACGATGTTCGGGGTTGGCGAAGTCGGGGCGACAGCCCGCGTCCCATTCGCTGCGGCGGTTGCCTTCGGCTGGGAAGCCGCCGGCGTCGCGGAGCATCGCGGCCAGGTGCATGAGGTTGTAGGTCATGAAGGTGAGGTTGCGGTTGGTGAAGTCGTTGTCGGGGCCGCCGGAGCCCGGGTCGAGGTAGGACGGGCCGGGGCCGGCTTCGCCGATCCAGCCGGCGTCGGCTTGCGGCGGGATGGCGTAACCGAGGTGCTGCATGCTGTAGAGCAGGTTCATCGCGCAGTGCTTCACACCGTCCTCGTTGCCGGTGATCAGGCACCCACCGACCCGGCCGTAGTAGGCGTACTGCCCGGCCTCGTTGAGCAGGCTCGAACAGGCATACAGCCGTTCGACCACTCGCTTCATCACCGAACTGTTGTCGCCGAGCCAGATCGGCCCGCACAACACCAGAATCTCCGCCGCCATCACCTTCTCGAACAGCGCCGGCCAGGCATCGCTGGCCCACCCGTGCTCGGTCATATCCGGCCACACTCCGGTCGCGATGTCATGATCGATGGCCCGAATAACCTCGACCTCCACACCGTGCCCCCGCATGATCCCCGCCGACCGGTCGATCAACCCATCGGTATTGCTGACTTCCGGCGACGGCTTGAGCGTCGCGTTGATGAACAACGCCCGCAGCCCCGAGAACCGGCCGGAAATCTCACCGTCCACGTGATCCATGCTGAGCTCCCTTCCTCGAAGCAGCCGACCATTCCTGGACTATCCACGCGGCATGCGGGCTTCACATTCCTCGAACGGCACGCCCGACTGGACACAGTCGTAGAGACCACTTTGGACGTCCCCGGAGGTGGGTGGCTCACCGCAGAGCAGCCCGCACCGCTTGTAGCCCGGCACCTCTGACCCGTCGGGGTAGTGGCAACCGGAATCGTCGCAGGTGTAGTCGCGCATGTTGGGGTCGTGCGGCACGAGATCACGCGACAGCGACCAGACGTAGGCGTCCGTTTGGGAGACCCGCGTGCAGTAGACCGTTCTGCCATCGGCGAGCTGCGCAACAGCACCGTGATCATCGCAGTAGTCGTTCAAATTGACCTGTTGGCTCGCGACCGCATCTGCGGAGCCGCTGTCCACAGCAGGGGCAGCGGTCACGGCCCCGGCGGATGCCGCGGCGAGTGCGACGACGCCGAAGATTGCTCCGGCAAGTCGGGCGACAACGGTGGTGCGTGGTGTGGCGGACTGCATCGGATAGGTCCCGTCTGTCGGCCCCGACCCGTCCTGCGTCGACTCTAACGCCGCAGGTCCACCGACACGCGAGGTTTCGGCTGGTCAGAATCCTCGATGTGACGTTGAGGCCGAGATCTCGTGACGGGGGCGCCGGCCCGGATCACGGCTTCCAGGTGATCCGCCCACCCTGGAAGTCCTGGGCTTTACCGCCCTGATGATCGTATTCATCGCTGGTCGGGTACCCGTAGCGTCCGTTGTCGGCGCCGGCGGCGAGCCAGGTGTCGCGGATGGAACCCCAGATGATGTGGGCGCCGGTGGCGGGGGACCAGTAGATGTCGCCGCCGTTGAAGCGGTTGAAGCGACCGTTGTTCTTGGCGGTGGCTTCGTCGGTGATGGGGAAGCCGAGGGGGCTGTTCTCCCAGCCGACGGTGCCCCATTTGTCGCGGATGGCGCCGCCGATCTGGTGGGCGGCGGTGCCGAGGGACCAGTAGATGGAGTTGTTGCGTTCGAAGGCCTGGAACTTTCCGCCGTTGGCGTCGAGTTCGGGGGTGATGGGGTTGCCGAAGGTGTTGTAGCCGCCGGCCTGGTCGTATTTGACCTCGATGGCCCCGCCGACGTCGAAGGGGCCGATGGGGCGGGCGCCCGCGGTGGTGGCGAAGGCGGTGGCGAGGGCCAGTCCGGTGGCGGCGAGTGCGGTGGCGGTAGTGATCTTGCGGCGTGCCAAGTGAGCCTCCTAGGTCAGATGGTGCGCGGTCGTTGCCGAGAGGCGGTTGTCGGCACGATTCACCGACGTTCCGCCTCGGCGGATGTGGACATGTGGCATCCCCGAATGCTCTCCAGCCCTATCGGCCAGGCCGCGGCGGCCGTTAGCGTGGCCGTCGTCTCGCCGCGCGAACCGGCGCGACGTGACCCCAGCGGACCGCGCTCAGTCCGGTGGGTCGATCCGGAACCCGATCTTGACCGTGACCTGGGTGTGGGCGATGGCGCCGTCGACGATGTGGCCGCGCACGCTCACCATCTCGAACCATTCGAGATTGCGCACGGTCTCACCGGCGCGGGTGACCGCATTGGTGATGGCGGCGTCGACGCCGTCTGGAGAGGAACCGACCACCTCGATAACGCGATAGACGTGATCACTCATGGATCGAGTGTGGCAGCCATCACAGCCGTGCGGGGCGGGTTGGGACCGATCGCCTACATATCCAGCACGTGCGGTAGCCCGGCCCGGAACCGATCGGCATCCATCTGCTTGGCGGCCGCGAAGATCGGCAGCTCGACCAGCGGGTGGATGACGGCGCGCGGAGCGGGGTCGCCCGCGGCGTCCAGGATGGCGTTGGCGGCCGCGCGACCGGCCTCGTTGGCGCCTTCCATGGTGGCCAAGTCGATATTGGTGCGCACGTGGTCGCCGCCGAAGAAGAGGTTGGGAATCGCGCAGTGGGCGTCGGGACGATGCTGGTAGGAGCCGACGGTGTTGACCAGCAGCGGAGTCTCGTTGTAAGTCGTGCCGCCGGACCAGCTGATGCCCGGATCCAGGTGCCAGGAATGGATGTCCTCGGGGCGCAGCCAGCCGGTGCCGGTATTGAGCCACTGCTCGAGCTGGGCCCACACCTCACGGGCGATCTCGTCCTTCGAACACTGTTTGGCGGTCTTGCCGTAGAGGATGCCGGGAGTGTCCCAGTCGGACACGTCGACCGACAGGCATTCGACCGCGCGCCCGTCGCCGTAGCGCTGCGCGAAATCGCCGACCCACATCGGCGCCTGCCGCAGCGCGGTGATCGCCCACGGCGAGCCGAGCGCGGCGATATGGCCTTCGGGGATCTCGGTGGGCCGGGTCAGGTAGTACTGGATGCCCACCATCCAGTCGGTCACCAGTTCGGCCATCCCCGCCAGGCGCGGATCCGCGGCCAGGATCGCCGGGTTCAGCAGCGGCACCGTCCGCTCCACGGGCATCGCGCAGATGTACCAGTCCGCTTCGACCCGCGTGGCGGAGCCGCCGGAATCGACGACCGTCGCACCGGTGATGCGCCCGCCCCGATAGTCCAGCGCGGTGGCCCGCTGATCCATGACGAACCGCACACCGCGCCCGCGCAGGTAGGCGACCCACGGATCGATCCACGCCTCATTGGTCGGGCGATTGAGGATGCGGTCGATACCCGCCGCGTACTGCGGGATCAGCCCCGTGCCCGCCAGCACCAGCGCCTCGCCGATCGTGCCGATGGTGCGGGCCGAACTCATATGCGGTTTGGCGGCCACGGTGATGCGGGTCAGCGCCGACACCAGATAGTCGCGGTAGGCCTGCGATTTTCCGTCCGCCCGCAGGATCTGCTCCCAGGTCAGGTACTCCCACTGCCCGAACCGCCGTTCGGTGGACGAGGTGAACCACATCGTCATCTGCTTGGCGAAGAACGCCAGTTCAGCGGGCGGCAGCTCGGGGATGAAGCCGAAGGCGGTGATGAGGGTGTTCTGCACCAGTTCCGGGGTGAGCTGCCCGATCGCGGCCGGCTCGACCGGAAGGAACACCGGTGCCCTGCCGCGGAATCCGGCGACGGTGCCTTCGACCCGTACGAGATTGCCCGCCACGCCGTCGGGATTGCCGGGAAAAGGTATGCGGCGCATGGTGTCCGGCAGATTCTGGTAGCAGCCGGGGAAGAAACGGAAACCGTGCTCGCCGGGCAGGTCGAGACGGCCGCCGGTGGCGGTGCCGGGCACGCCGAGGCTGCGGGCCTTGCCGCCGAGATAGGCCGGCTCGTACACCGTCACCGTGTAGCCGCGTTCGATCAGTTCGTGCGCGGCCGACAATCCGGCCACCCCGCCGCCGAGGATCGCGACGTCGCGGTTGCCGCGCGCACCAGGGGAGCGGCGAACGGGGGTCGCACCGGAGGCGGCGGCGGTCCCGAGCGATAGCGCCGCTCCCGCTCCCGCGACGACGGCGCCGCGCAACACATCGCGACGGGTCCAGGACGTATTCGATTGCGGTTCAGACATCTTCGTCTCCAGCGCGGGAAGGGTGATAGTTGGGGGAGAGGGGGACGGCGGATGGGTGGTGGTGACCTGCGCGCAACACGGTGCGGGCCTCGTGCCAGTCGGCGGCGGCCTCGCGCAGTTCACGCGTCATATCGGCGAGTACCGCGCCCGCCGCGGCCGGGGTGTGCCGGAGTGCGCCCGCGGCCAGACCGACCGCGCGGCGCGGGGTGAAGACCGCCCCGGGTTCGGTGGTGCGGGAGAAGATGCCGGTCACCGCGGCGGCCAGCGCAGGGTCGCGGGTGGCGGTGCGGTAGAGCTCGATCTCCAAGGGGTGCATGGCTTCTGCGCGGGCGAGCCGATTCGTCCACTGGTAGATCGGCAGGCATTCCCGCAGCCGTCGTTCGGCCCAGTGGGCCAGCGCGAGGTCGAGGGCCTTGGGATGCTCGAGCAGTGGGGCGGCGGTATCGGCGAGCAGCCTGCCGTAGCGCAGCGCGTCGCGAATGCCCTGGGCGGTGACCGGATCCTTGAAATGACCCGCGTCCCCGGCCAATACCCAGCCCGGTCCGCTCGAGCGCCGGAAGTAGGAGGCGATCCCCGTCGCGGCCCGCACGCGGCCCACTCGCTCGCACTCGCGCAGCCGCTCGGCGAGACCGGGAATCCGGGCGATCGCCGCGGTGTAGCGCTGCTCGGCGCGACCCGGGCCGAGGCCCGGTTCCTCGCTGACCGGCGGTTGCACCAACGACAACAGCAGGCCGTCATCGCAGGGAAACGCGGTACCGAGGTCGCGCCCCGCTCGCCACTGGGCCGCGATGTGCCGCCACGACGAACTGCCCTCGCGCCAGTACGCGTAATAGCATTCGCGCCCGCTCGGCGCGTGCAGGAACGGCTCGATCGCCCCGCACAATCGTGCCACCGTGCTGCGCCTGCCGTCGGCGCCGACCACCAGCGCGGCCCGCAGTTCGACGACGGTGTCCGTGGGATCGCGATACCGCACGCCGGCACACCGATCCCGTTCCCACACCAGCTCCTCCACGCGGCAGCGTTCCCGCACCTCGGCTCCGGCGGCGCGGGCCGCGCCGACCAGCACCGCGTCCAAGCCCGTGCGGCGCACACACATGGCGTAGTCGATCCCGTCGGCCGGGGTGAACTCCGAGGGCACTCGATATCCGGCCCCGGCGGCGAAGGCCGAGGTCAGGCGGGGCGCGCCGAGTTCTTCGACCTGTTCGAGCACGCCGAGCGCGTTCAGCTCGGCCAGCCCGCCCGGCCACAGCAGGTGGGTCGAGAGCGTGTCGGACGGGAACTGGGCGCTGTCGAGCACGATCACCCGCCGCCCCGCCCGGGCCATCGTCACGGCGACGGCGGAGCCCGCGCAGCGCGCGCCCACCACGATGACGTCGGTGTATTCGACCGCCGTACTGGAGGAATCGGCCATTGTCACGCCTCGGTCATCGCGTCTCGGACACTATGTCCGATTGATGGTGAACCCCGGTGGCCCGGCTGTCAACGGTTGACGGTGCCTCGGCCGGATTTCCGCGCCCCGAGGCACAATGGCCGCATGGAGCCCTCCGAGCGAACGAGCAGCCGATGCCGTCGCTGACGCGCACCCCGCGCGGCGCCCGCAAACCGCCCGACAACCGTCGCGCCGAATTCGAACGGCGCGTACTGGCCGCCGTCGAGGACCTGCTCGCCGACGGCACCCCCTACACCGAACTGGCCGTGCAGAAGATCGCCGCCGCCTCACACTCGGCGAGATCGACGTTCTACCGGTACTTTCCGGACAAGAGCCAACTGCTGATCCGGATGGCGGACCTGGCCACCACCGACCTGTTCGATGCCGCCGAACAGTGGTGGACCGCCGATCACAGCGACGGCGTCGACGGTGTGGTGCAAGCGATCCGGAGCATGATCGCCGGTTTCCGCAAGCACCGGTACCTGCTACTGGCCCTCACCGAAGTCTCCGCCTACGACCGTGACGTCGGCGCGTATTGGCGTTCACGGGTGGCCACCTTCGCCGCCATGGTCCGGGCCCGCCTCGACACCGACCGCCAGGCCGGAAAGATCAGCCCCGCCATCGACCCCACGGCGACGGCGGTGGTGCTGACCTCGATGGTGGAACGCTCGATCGTGGTCGCGTTCTCCGCCGACACCGGCATCTCCGACGACGTCCTTGCCGACACGCTCGGACGCGCGATCTGGCTCGTCGTCTACGGCGACGCGCCGCGCGCCACGCCGTGACGCGCCGCTGGATCGTGTGTCTTCCCTCGGATCGCGAAGGCGTGCTGTTCAATTGATGCGGTCAGCGTGTTTCCAGCGACGAGCGCACTAGGAGACGACATGGCACGGCCCCCGATGAATGTCGGGCACCGGGCGGACTGCATCGTCAGCCGCAGATGATTTCGCGGCGTCGCGGTCGGTCGTTTCTCTCCATGCCGCGATGCCCGGAGTCCTGATACGGAAATCTCCAGCATCACTCAGCATCCGAAAAGGAGCACGAACGTGAGCATGATTCTCGTTGCGCTGCACGACAGCTACGGCGCGGTGGTAGCACAGATCGGCAACCCCACACCGGAAGCGCCGCCGTTGGCGGACAAGATCATGCAGATGACCAGGTATCTCACCTGGTTCGTTCTGTTGTCCGGCGTCGCCGCGATCACCTACGGCGGCGGCCGATTCGCCTGGGAGAAGTGGAGCGGCGGCGGCCTGCAATCACCGAAGATGGTGGCGGGCGCCATGGCCGGCGGTGTGGTCGCCACCAGCGCGGGCACCATCATGAACGCGGTGATCGGCGCCTGAAGCCGAGCATGGGCCGGCATGCGGGTGCCTGCGCCTCGGCGCCGACGCCCGCATACCGCACTCGTGGTTACCCGGACCCGAGCCGGCACCTCGACCGCTCGGTGCCATTGTGGCCGAAACGTAACCTGCACCCGCCGGTTCGGACGCGCGCGGATCCCGCGCCGACATGATCTCCTGAATCGGTGACGTCATCCCCCGGTGGCTCCATCGAAGACCTGCTGGTGCGCAGCGGACGATTCTTCACCCCCGGCGACATCTCACCGGACCGCCGCACCCGTCACCAGAGACGGCGGCCGCGACGGCGACGTCTTCTTCGGCAATCGCGGACATGCCCGTCCGGGGGAGCTGGTGGGGTCGCGGCAGCGGCGCCGCGGTTGGTGAGCGAGCCGGGGCGGGACGCACACAGGCCGCGCCCCGGTCGCGGTTCACCCGGCGAGTGCGCGGCGGGCATAAGCGCGGACGTCGGCGTCCGGGTCGTCGACGGCCTGTTTCAACGCGATCCGGGCCGGGTCCAGGCCCGCCCAGTTCGACAGCGCGAGGACCGCGGCTTTGCGCACATCCAGATGCGGATCCGACAGCGCCTCGGTCAACGCGGGCAGGGCGAACTCCGGATCGGCGCCGGCCAGTCCGCGCGCCGCGCCGACCCGCACCTGCCACGCCGAATGCCGCAGCGCAGCCACGAGTTCGGCGGTCGAATCGACGTCGGTCCCCAATGCGGCGTAGGCCGCCAGTGCCGCCGCACGCACCAGCGGGTCGCGGTCGGCGGCGAGGGCACGGATGGCTTCGGCGCCGGTGCCGATGGTGGCCAAGCCCTGCGCGACCGCGATCCGCACCTCCCGGTTCGGGTCGGCGGCCAGGCCCGCCACACCGGCTCCGTCGTCGAGGGAAACCAGCCCGCGCACCGCCTCGATCCGCACCCGGTGGTCGGGGTCGGCGAGCGCGGCACCGAAGTGGGTGGCGGTGCCGGCGCGCAGCGCCCGCAGCAGGTCGATGACGGTGGCGCGCACCACCGGATCGGGGGAGTGCAGCCGGTGGGCCAGACCCTCGGCCGAGGGCAGCACTTCGATCAGTTCGCGCAATCCGGCTGCCGCTGCGGCGCGCACGGACGCGGCCGCGTCGTCGAGTGCGTCGATCAAGGCCGCGGCGAATCCGTCCGGGGTGTGCTCGGTGAGCACCGACAGCGCCGCCACCCGCACCACGGGGTCGTCATCGGACAGATATTCCGACAGCTGCGCCACCGACGGCGCGTCCAATCCCAGCAGGGTGACCAGGCGCGGTGAGGGCGGTGCGGCCGCTTCCTTGTCGACGGTCACCACGGTGTCCGCCGCGGGCGCGCGGCGTGCGACCAGTTCCGGCTGCTCGACGAGTTCGATCGCCGCATCGGCGGACGGCAGGTCGTCCAACCCCGGCACCGGCACCAGATACGGCGCCACCGGACGCTTCAGGAACTCCATCTCGCCATCGGCGTTCTTGCGCAGATTCAGGTGATAACGCCAGCCCACGTCATCACGTTCGGGCAGATCGGCGCGCTCGTGATAGAGCCCCCACCGCGATTCGGTGCGGGTGAGCGAACTGCGCGCCGCCATCTCCGCGCAATCGCGGATGAACGACACCTCCACCGAACGCATCAGCTCATGCGGGGTGCGCGCACCCATCTCGGCGATCTCACCGCGCATCCGCTCGAAGGTCTCCACCGCGATCGAGAGTTTGGCCGCGGTCTTGGGTGGGGCCACATAGTCGTTGACGAAGCGGCGCAGCTTGTATTCCACCTGCGGCTGCGGCGGCCCGTCCGGATGACGCAGCGGCCGGTAGATCAGCTCGTGCGCCTCGGCCAGTTGATCCTGCGGAAGCTGCCGCGGTGCGGCGACATCGGCGAGCGTCGACGCGGCGTGCGCTCCGGCGAGATCGCCGAAGACGAAGGCGCCGATCATGTAGTTGTGCGGCACGCACGCCAGATCACCGGCGGCGTACAAGCCGGGCACCGTGGTCCGGGCGTTCTCGTCGACCCACACCCCGGATGCGGAATGCCCACTGCACAAACCGATTTCGGAGATGTGCATCTCGATATCGTGGGTGCGGTAGTCGTGGCCGCGGTTGGCGTGGAAGGTGCCGCGGGTAGGTCGCTCGGTGGTGTGCAGGATGCCTTCGAGCGTGGACAGGGTCTCCTCCGGCAGATGCGAGACCTTGAGATAGATGGGTCCGCGCGCGGATTCGATCTCGCGCTTGACCTCCGACATCATCTGCCCCGACCAATAGTCGGAGTCCACGAACCGCTCGCCGGCGGCATTGACCTGGTACCCGCCGAACGGATTCGCGACATAGGCGCACGCCGGTCCGTTGTAATCCTTGATCAGCGGATTGATCTGGAAGCATTCGATACCGCTGAGCTCGGCGCCGGCGTGATAAGCCATCGAGTAACCATCGCCGGCATTGGTCGGATTCTCGTAAGTGCCGTACAGATAGCCCGACGCCGGCAGCCCCAGCCGCCCGCACGGCCCGGTCGCCAGGATGACGGCCTTCGCGCCCACCGCGACGAACTCGCCGGTGCGGGTGTTCAAGGCCGCCGCGCCGACCGCCCGGCCCCCATCGGTGAGCACGCGCACCGGCATCAGCCGGTTCTCGATCCGGATCCGTTCGCGCATCTTGCGCTGGCGCAGCACCCGGTACAGCGCCTTCTTGACGTCCTTGCCCTCGGGCATCGGCAGCACATACGAACCGGACCGATGCACCCGCCGCACCGCGTACTCGCCGTATTCGTCCTTCTCGAATTTCACCCCGTAGCTCTCCAGCCGCTGCACCATGGCGAAACCACGGGTCGCGGTCTGGTAGACGGTGCGCTGGTCGACAATGCCGTCGTTGGCGCGGGTGATCTCGGCGACGTAATCCTCCGGTTCGGCCTTACCCGGGATGACGGCATTGTTGACCCCGTCCATCCCCATGGCCAGCGCACCGGAATGCCGCACATGCGCCTTCTCCAGCAGCAGCACGTTCGCGCCCTGTTCGGCGGCGGTGAGGGCGGCCATCGTGCCCGCCGTGCCACCGCCGATGACGAGCACATCGCAGTCCAGGCGGACGGCATCGGCGAGATCCGGTGCCGCGAGCAGGGTCGGAGCGGTCACGTGAGAGCCTCCACGATCTGGGCGCGCTCGGCCGGCCGAGCGGCGGGCGTGCGCGGATTCGGAACATCGACGACGGCACGCAGCGGCTGCCCGGCCCGGCCGAGCACAGCCACCCGGTCACCGAGCAACAGCGCCTCGTCCACGTCATGGGTAACGAAGACGACCGTCGTCGGGTGGGTGCGCCAGGTGTCGATCAGCAAGCGTTGCATGGTGTTTCGGGTCTGGGTGTCCAGTGCGCCGAACGGTTCGTCCATCATGACCGCCCGCGGCGCACCGGCCAGGCCCCGGGCGAGCTGGACCCGTTGCCGCATCCCGCCGGACATGCTCTTGGGCAGGAAATCGGCGAACCCGGTCAAGCCGACCTCTTCGATCCAGCGATCGGCGGCCTCGCGGCGACCTGCCTTCGGTTCGCCGCGCAGTTTCAGCGCGAGTTCGATATTGGCGCGCACACTGCGCCACGGCAGCAGCGCGTTGTCCTGGAAGACGACCGCGCGGTCACGGGAGGTCGTCGTCACCGGTTCGCCGTCGGCGAGTACCCGGCCGGAGTCGGGCGCCAGCAGACCGGCCAGCGCCCGCAGGACGGTGGACTTCCCGCACCCGGACGGTCCGGTGAGGACCAGGATTTCGCCGGGCCGCACGTCCAGGCTCAGCCCGCTGATGACCGGATCGCCGGTGTAGGACAGCGACACCTCGTCCAGGCGCAGGCTCATCCCGGTGGTCACGGCGGTGCTCATCGCGCATTCTCCTCTCCGCGCGGCAGCCAGCGGGTGATGCGGCGTCCGAGCAGCTCGATCGCCGCCGACGTCGCGAACCCGAGCACACCGATGGTGATGATCCCGACGAACACGCCGGGATAGTCGACAATGGTGTAGGCCTGCCAGGTCCGGTAACCGACACCGAGACGGCCGGAGATCATCTCCGCGGAAATGAGGCAGATCCAGGCCACCCCGATACCGACCGACAGCCCGCCGAAGATGCCCGGCAGCGCGCCCGGAAACACCACCCGCACCAGCACATCCCAGCGGTTGCCGCCCAGGGTGCGCACCGAGTCCTCCCACAGCGTCGGCAGCGCGCGCACCGCATGGCGGGTGCTGACCATGATCGGGAAGTAGGCCGCCAGCGAGGTGATGAAAACGATGCCGGCCTCGTCATCGGGGAACAACAGGATCGCGCTCGGCACCACCGCGATCGCGGGCACCGGCCGGGCGAGTTCGGTGAGCGGGCCGAGGATGTCGGCGAACAGCCGTGACCGGCCGAGCGCGATGCCGCTGGCCACGCCCAGCACGGTCGCGATGGCGAAGCCGCTGAGGATGCGGATCAGTGACTGGCCGAGGTCCAAATAGTAGACGTCGGTGGCGAGTTGGCGGCCGAACGCGGTGATGATCTCGGTGACCGTCGGCAGGGTGTCGAAGCGCAACCACAGGCGAATATCGTTGGCGGTCAATACCTGCCAGAGCAGAATGGCGGAGATAACCGATGCGAGGCGCAGTGCCCGCGAGGGCCACGCCGAGCCGACCACGGAGTGGCGTCCCGGTACCGGTGTAGTGGCAAGGGGCACCCGCGGCTCGCCCGACCGGATTCCATCCGCTGCGTCGCGCTCGGCGCCGGACTCGATTCCATGTGCCGAGGCACGCTCGGCGCCGACGTGGAAGGCACCGCCCTCACCCGAGCCGGCGTGATCGCGGCGGCGGGTGTCGGGCCGAACAGCCGCAGCGGCCTCGGGGCCGGAGGCGGGGGCCGGAGCAGAGCCGTTGACGGCGTGGGCATTTGTCACCGACCGTGTGCCGTTGCCGTTGCCGTTGCCGTTGCCGTTGCCGTTGCTGCCGCTGCTGCCGGTGTCCGTAGCGAACTCGGCGGCTGAGGTCGGTCCGATACCGGCGGACTCTCCTGCCGCCTGGGCGACCGCGGGCAAGTCGGTGCGCGATCGTGTCATGACCGGACCTCGCTGACGGCCTCGTCATAGCTCACCGGCTGCGCCGCCGGGTGCGCCTGCTGGTAGCGGCGGGCCGCGGCTGCGGTGGTGAAGGGCAGGAATGTCTCACCGTCACGCAGCCACACCGCCTTGTCGGCGAACCACCGGGTGCCGAGCTCGGTATCCACGATGTAGGCCGAGCGGATGGTCGCGCCTTGTGCCCGTGCGGTTTTCACCGCGCGCAGTAGGGCGGTGGCGTCGGCGAGCGGCTGGGTGGCCTGCCCGTCGAGCCACAGTTCGGTGCCCGAGCCGGTGGTCTGATTGGTGGTGTCGGCCAGGGCGCTGTCGTAGTCGCGGCCGCCGCGGGCGGCGAACGCTGCGCGGAGCCGGGTGTCGTCGACGAAGGCGTCGATATCGAGATCGGCGAAGTCACCGATGGACTTCAGGTACTGCACATCGTCCTTGAAGGCGCTGATCAGACTCGGTTTGAGGGTGGTGTCGAAGGAGGTGCCGCCGGGCCCGTTGTACAGGTACACGACCTCCTGCGGCAGCCCCGAACCCTCGGCGACGATGCGCGCGGCCTCCAGCGGTTCCCGCCACAGGAATTCGGTGGCATCGAGCTGGGCCTGCAAGAACGCGTCGACCACTTCCGGATGCGCGGCGCTGTAATCCTTGCGGGCGACCACACCGTGGAAGGTGGGCACGTTCAGTTCGGCGCCGTCGTAGAGCAGCTTCGCCTTGTCCTGGAACACCAGCAGCCCGGGCCACGCCACGAACTGCGACAGGGCGCTCACCTGACCGGATTCCAGTGCCGAGGCACCGACCTGCGGTTGCTGATTGAGCACCTCGACACCACCGACGGGATCGATACCCGCCCGGGTCAGTGCCTGCACCAGCGTGCCGTGCCCGGCCGAACCGACACTGGCCGACACCTTCTGACCGGCAAGGTCTTTCAGCTCATCGGCGGGCGAGTCCGGCGCCACCACGACCATATTCAACGCGCCCTTGGGGTTGTACCCGGTGACGGAGATGAACTCGGTGCGCGAACGTTCATTGGCCTGGGTGCGAGACCCGTTGATGAGCAACGGGTAATCGCCCATCGAACCGATATCGATCTTCTCCGCCACCATCTGCGCGGTGATCGGCGCACCGGTGTCGTAGTCCTGCCATTCCACCTCGTACTTCGCGCCGCCACTGTTGGTGATCTGTTGCAGGCGCTGTTCCAGATAGCCCTGGGCGCGCAGCAGCGTTCCCGCGGTGACGGTGTTGATGGTCTTCGATTGATAGCCGATGACGACCTTGACGGTATCGCCGGAAGTTGCCTCCTCCAGCGAGCATCCGGTCAGCGCCACTGCGGTGGCGGCAGCTACGGCGACCAGGCGTTTCCAATGTTTCATGATGTGAACTACCTCAGGAGATACGGCATGTTGACGGTGACGGCGCCGGTGGGGCAGCGGGCGGCGCAGGGGCCGCAGTACCAGCACTCGTCCACATGCATGAAGGCTTTGCCGTTGTCGGGATTGATGGCGAGGGAGTCGAGTGGACAGATCTCGACGCACAGCGTGCACCCGGAGATGCACAGCGATTCGTCGATGGTCACGGGGATATCGGTGCGCTGGTTCGCCAGAGCCATCTAGAGGACCTTCCATTCGGGAATGCTGCGAGACAGGCTGCCGCGCATAGTGATTCGGTCACCGCGCAGGCGGACGTACTCGAGGTCGACCGGAGTGCCGTCCTCGAGGCGGGTGAGACGCTCGAGCATCAACAGGGCTGCGCCCGCGGGAATGTCGAGGGTGGCCGCGGTGTGCGGGTCGGCGCAGAGGGCTTCCACCGCGAGATCGGCTGAGCCCAGCGATTGGCCGCTGATCTGCTCCAGCAGGACGAAGATGTCGGTGCGTTCCAGGTCGTGGTCGAGCACCGCGGCACCGACGTCGGGTGCGAGGTAGGTGAGATCCAGGCTCAACGGCAGGTCCCCGAGATAACGCAGGCGCTCGATGTAGACCACGCGGGTACCCGGTTCCAGCGCCAGCCGGCGCGCCACCGCGGGCGGTGCACTGATCCGCGTCGCAGCCCGGACCTCGTTGCGGATCACGCCGTGACCTTCGAAGGTTTCCTGCAATCCGAGCAGGGTGTCCAGGCCGTGGTCGAACTTGCGGGCCGCGACCTTGGTGCCGACGCGCGGTGCGCGGGCGATCAGGCCTTCGTCCTGGAGCAACGCCAGCGCCTCGCGCACGGTGTTGCGGGAGGCCTGATATTCGGCCGCGAGCTCCTGCTCACCGGGCAGGGTGTCGGCGAACGCGCCGGTGTGGATCTGCTGGCGCAGGATATCGGCGACCCGGCGCGCATCGTCGGCCCGCAGCCGCCGCACGGGGGAGGGCGTCTCCGCGTTTCTGTCGCTGACCTGCATGAACAGCGACGATAGCGGCGATTTCGGTGGCTGATTTGCCGCCGCGTGAGCGGCTCGGAACGGGCGTGGGAATTACGCCGGGTGGGCCGGGCGCGCGACCTGGGCAAACGCGCGCGCCGAATGCCATTGCGCCACCTTCGGCGTACCGCGGGCGGTTGTGATCACGCCGATTCCAATGAATGCCGCGGGGCGCGGATGTCCTCGCCCTCCGGAGTGAGGCCGAGCAACGCCGCCTGCACTTGACGCAAGCGGTCGACGTCGCCGCGCAGCCCGGTGACGTTGTCGCTGTAGAGGAAGGCCTCGGCGAGCCGGACCAGGGTGTAGGCCAGCAGCGAGCGCTCCAGCGGCGGCCGGTAGTCGTCCTGCTCCTCGGTGCGGGCGATCAGCGCCTCCACCGCGGCGACCACGCGCGGCTGCACCGGGCCGTCGCCGGTGGTCAGGATGCGCAGCCCGGCGATCGGCTCGTTCTCGAAGTAGCGGCGGAACGGTTCATTGCCCGCCATCCACCGGTTGACCCGGTAGAGCACATCGAGAATGCGCTGGGCACCACTTGCCCGGCGGCGGGAGTCCGCGCGTTCGATGAGGTTCTCGAATTCACCGGCGAGCACCGCACCCAGCACGCCGTCGCGCGAGCCGAACCAGCGGTACACCGAGGCGCGGCTGAGCCGGAGTTTGGCGGCGATGGCCTGCACATCCACCCGCTCACCGGCCAGGAACGCCAGCCGCGCCAGCTCCACGACCTCTTCCCGGGTCGCGGAGGCCGGACGCCCCGGTGGGCGGGATACGGTAGGCTCGTCGCTGGTCACACCCGAATGATACATCCACAATGGTATGTATCTAATCGAGGTGTCAGAACCAGGTATCGCGCATGTCCAGCGTGGTGGTGTCGCGGGCGGCCAGCAGGTCGAGCTGGGGACCGGTGCGGGGGAGTTCGAAGCGGAAGAAATACCGGGCCGCGTGCCGCTTGCCGTCGTAGAAGTCGCCCTCGTTCCCGGCGGTGGCCAGCACCTGCTGCAACCAGATCCACGCCAGGGTGATGTGGCCGAACGCTTCGAGGTAGATCGAGCTGTTGGCGAGTGCGGCCTCGATGTCGCCGTCGGCGAACAGGCCCACGGTCACCTCGACCAGTCGCTGCCACGACGATTCGAGCTGCGCGGCCATCTCGGCGGGCTCACCACCCTGTGCGCGAGCCTCGCCGATGGTCGCGCGAATGCGTTCGTCGAGCGCGCGCAAGCTGGCCCCGCCCTGCTGGGTGACCTTGCGGCCGAGCAGATCGAGGCCCTGAATGCCGTGCGTGCCTTCATGAATCGGGTTCAGCCGGTTGTCCCGGTAGTGCTGCTCGACGTTGTATTCGCGGGTGTAGCCGTAGCCGCCGTGCACCTGGATGGCCAGGCTGTTGGCCTCCAGGCACCACTGCGACGGCCAGCTCTTCGCAATGGGGGTGAGGATGTCCAGCAGCAGCGTCAGCGCGCGGCGCTCGTCGTCGGAGGAAGCGGTGCGGTGCTCGTCGACCAGCCGGGCGCAGTAGAGCACCAATGCGAGCGCGCCTTCGGCATACGCCTTCTGCGCCAGCAGCATTCGCTTCACATCGGCGTGCTCGATGATGGGACGCTGCGGTGCGGTGGGATCGGCCGCGCCCTTGGTCCGGCCTTGCGCACGGGTGCGCGCGTACTCGAGCGATTCGAGGTAGCCGGTGTAACCGAGGGCGGTGGCGACCAGGCCGACGCCGATGCGGGCCTCGTTCATCATCGTGAACATGTAGCCGAGCCCGCGATGCTGCTCGCCCACCAGATAGCCGATCGCACCCGGCGCGCCGCCCGGAGTCCACTTGCCCTCACCGAAGTTCAACACCGTGTTGACGGTGCCGCGGTAGCCCATCTTGTGGTTGAGCCCGGCCAGGGCGACGTCGTTGCGTTCGCCGAGGGAGCCGTCGTCCTCGACGAGGAACCGGGGCACCACGAACAGCGAAATCCCCTTGGTGCCGGCCGGCCCGCCCGGGATCTTGGCCAGCACCAAGTGCACGATGTTCTCGCCCAGCTCGTGATCGCCGCCGGAGATCCACATCTTGGTGCCGAAGAGCCGGTAGGTGCCGTCGGGCTGCGGTTCGGCGCGGGTGACGATATCGGCCAGCGACGAACCGGCCTGCGGCTCCGACAGGCACATGGTGCCGAAGAACCGGCCCTCCACCATCGGTCGCACGAACCGGTCGATGTGCTCGCGACCGTGGGTGAGCAGCAGGTTCGCATTCGCCATGGTGAGGAACGGATAGCCGGAGGTGCCCGGATTGGCGGCCTGGAACCAGGCGAAACTTGCCTGGGCCACGGTGGCGGGCAGCTGGGAGCCACCGAGTTCGTAGTCCATCGCCGCACCGGGCATCCCGGCCTCGGCGAAGGCGCGCAACGCGGCGCCCACCTCGGGAATGAGGGTGACGCGCTCACCGTCGAAGGTTGGTTCGTTGGCGTCGCCGAGCTTATTGTGCGAGGCGAAGTATTTCGTCGCCAGCTGTTCGCTCAGGTCGAGGACGGCGTCGAAGGTCTCCCGGGAATGCTCGGCGAACCGCTTCCGCTCGGTGAGCCGCTCGACGTCGAGCCATTCGTAGAGCAGGAAGTCGAGATCACGCCGGGACAGGAGAGTAGACCGCATCGAGCATCCCTTCGGTACAAGTTGCCTCCTGTGTACCATACTTTCCGCGGCGGCACCCGGCCCCTGTGGAGCGCCACAACCGCCCCGATGCCCTCAGTCCGCGGCGGGCCCGTAGTTCAGGTGCACGACGCCGTTGTCGTAGACATCGGTCGATATCAGCGCCAGCTTGGTGGTGGCGTCGTCGAAGAACCGTTCGCCCGTGCCCAGCGCGATCGGGTACACGAACAGGTGCAGATTGTCGACCAGGCCGTCCCGCAGCAGCGCGCGGACCAGCTGCCCGCTGCCACTGATGTAGAGGACGCCGTCGGTCTCGGCCTTGAGCTTGCGAATGACCTCGGGGTCGTAGGCGCCGAGACGGGTGCTGTTGGCCCACTCGACCGCCGGTTCCCGCGCACCGACGACGTACTTCATGGTGTCGTTGAAGAACGGCGCACCCGGATCGTCGTCAACGGTGCGGGTCGACCAGGCCGGCGCGAACATCTCGAAGGTGTTGCGCCCGAGCAGAATGCCGGTCGCGGCGCCGGTGATCTCGGCGAGGGTGTCGGCCATCTTCGGATCGAATCCGTAGGCGAAGGTGAAACTCGGGTCGTCGTACATTCCGTCGAGAGAGATGAACTCGTGTACTGCGATGGTCCCCACGGTGCTTCCTTTCGGTGCGCCCGCCGCCCCACGGACGCGGGTCGAAGTCTCCGGACCGACGCTGCCGGGCCTCATGCGACCGGCGGCATCGGCATTCTCGCCCGACGATAGGCGGTACGGCCCGGTCGCGCCGACGCTTTGCCTGCGATGCGCGGTCGACGGCCCGGCCGGGCGGCAGCATGGCCGCGACCGCCCGGGCCGGTGTCAGTCCATGCTCGCCAGCAGGGTGAGCACCGTCGACGCCATCGCCGCCGGATCACCGTCAGCCGGCCGCAGCACCAGGCCCGGGGTGAGCGGATGCTCGTACGGTGCGTCGACGCCGGTGAAATCGCTGATCTCACCCGCGCGCGCCTTGGCGTACATGCCCTTCGGGTCGCGGGACTCGCAGATCTCGAGCGGGGTGTCGACGAAGACCTCGAGGAACGGAATGCCCGCGGCCTCGTGCACGGCCCGCGCCCGGTCCCGGTCGGCCCGATACGGGCTGATCAGCGACACGATGGCGATGACGCCGGCCTCGGCGAACAGCCGCGCGACCTCACCGACCCGGCGCACGTTCTCCACCCGGTCCTCGGCGGAGAACCCGAGATCGGCGTTGAGGCCGTGGCGCAGGTTGTCGCCGTCGAGCAGGAACGCCGGGCGCCCGGACGCCACCAGCCGCCGTTCCAGCTCGACCGCGACCGTCGACTTGCCCGAGCCGGACAGGCCCGTCAACCACACCGTCATCCCGCGGGTCGCGCGCTCGGCACGTTCGACCGCGGTGGAATGCCACACCACCCGCGAGGACGGCAGGCTCGGGCCGGTGATCATGCCGCCGGCGACGGTATTGCCGGTGCTGTCGTCGACCAGCAGGAAGCTGCCGGTGGTGCGGTTGCGCCGGTAGGGATCGAACAGCAGCGGCTGCCTGGTCTGGAGTTGTACGCGCCCGATCTCGTTGAGTGACAACGCCGTCGCGTGCTCGTCGCGGTGCAGGGTGTTCACGTCGAGCCGGTAGTCCAGCGAGCGCACTTCCACCGGTGTCGAGCGGGTCGTGTGGCGCAGCGTGTAGGTTGCGCCGGCAGTGAGCTGGGCGTCCTCGGCGAACCAGCACACCATGGCGTCGAGATCGCGCCCGACCTGCGGGCGGTTGGCGGGACGGCAGATCAGGTCACCGCGCGAGACGTCGAGTTCGTCGGCCAGCTGCACCGTCACCGCCTGCGGCGGGAACGCTTCGTCGATGGGTACACCGCCCGGTCCGAAGATCGACCGGACAGTGGTGTTCAGACCCGACGGCAGCACCGTCACCTCGTCACCGGGTTTGAAGACGCCGCCGGCGATGGTTCCGGCGTAGCCGCGGAATTCCGGTGTGTGACTGCGGATCACGTACTGCACCGGCAGCCTGGCATCGATCAGGTTGCGGTCGGAGGCGATATGCACCTCTTCGAGATGGTGCAGCAGCGGGGTGCCCTCGTACCAGGGCATGGCGGTGCCGCGGTGCACGATATTGTCGCCGTGCAGGGCCGACATGGGCACGAAGCTGAGATCCGTGACGTCGAGCTTGGACGCGAAACCGGCGAATTCCTCGCGGATTTCGGTGAACCGCTGCTGCGACCAGTCCACCAGATCCATCTTGTTCACACACAGCACCAGATGCGGGATGCCGAGCAGCCCGGCCAGGAAGGCATGACGGCGGGTCTGCTCCACCACACCCTTGCGCGCGTCGACCAGCACCAGCGCCAGATCGGCGGTGGAGGCTCCGGTGACCATGTTGCGGGTGTACTGGATGTGGCCAGGGGTGTCGGCGATGATGAACTTGCGGCGCGGTGTGGCGAAATAGCGGTGCGCCACGTCGATGGTGATGCCCTGTTCGCGTTCGGCGCGCAGGCCGTCGGTGAGCAGCGCGAGGTTCGGATAATCCTCGCCGCGATCGCGGCTGGTGCGTTCCACCGCGTCGAGTTGATCGGTGAACAGGGTCTTGGAATCGAACAGCAGCCGTCCGATCAGGGTCGATTTACCGTCGTCGACGCTGCCCGCGGTCGCCAGGCGCAGCAAAGTGGTCATCAGAAGTAGCCTTCTCGTTTGCGGTCTTCCATCCCGGCCTCGGAGATGCGGTCGTCGGCGCGGCTGGCGCCGCGTTCGGTGACGCGGGCGGCGGCGACCTCGGCCACCACCTCGGCGGGCGAGGCGGCACTGGATTCGACACAGCCGGTGCAGGTGGCATCGCCGACGGTGCGGAACCGCACGGTCGACTCGTACGGCGTCTCACCGTCGAGCAGGTGCAGAAAACGGGTGTGCGCCAACAGCATTCCATCGCGCTGCACCACCGGCCTGCGATGCGCGTAGTACAGCGACGGCAGCTCGATGCCCTCGGCGGCGATATAGCTCCAGATATCGAGTTCGGTCCAGTTCGACAGCGGGAACACCCGGATGTGCTCGCCTGGCCGGTGGCTGCCGTTGTAGAGGTTCCACAGCTCGGGGCGCTGCCTGCGCGGATCCCACTGGCCGTATTCGTCGCGGAAGCTGAACACCCGCTCCTTGGCGCGCGCCTTCTCCTCGTCGCGCCGCGCGCCGCCGAAGACAGCCTCGAAGCGGCCCTCGCGCACACAGCGCAGCAGTGTGGTGGTCTGGAGCCGGTTGCGGGTGGCGCGGGGTCCGCTGTCCTCGGTGACACGGCCCGCATCGATATCGTCTTGGACCCGGCCGACGATCAGCCGCAGCCCCAGCCGCCGCACCGTGCGATCACGAAACTCGATCACCTCGTCGAAATTGTGCCCGGTGTCGATATGCAGCACCGGGAACGGCAGCGGGGCGGGCCAGAAGGATTTGGCGGCGAGGTGCAGCATCACCACCGAATCCTTGCCCCCGGAAAACAACAGCACCGGGCGTTCGAAAGTCGCTGCGACTTCACGGAATATATGTGCCGACTCGGCCTCGAGCGCGTCCAGATGGGGAAGCTCGTAGGTGTTCGCCGCCGACTTTGCGTACTGGCTCACGATCCAAAACTAGAACACGTTTCGGGAATTGGTCAATGGTTTGCAGCCACCGGACTTTTCGGTGACGGCATCGGCGGCCGCGACGAGGGCTTCGCCGCGGCGGCCGATCTCCGCGCCGGTGATCGACGCGCCGACATACATCGTGAGCACCATGTTCTGCCTGCCGTCGGCGTCGTAGGTCGGCGCGGCCAGCAGGCTCACCGGATGCTGTTTGCGTGGCCGCAGATCGGTGCCCAGATACACCCGTTCGCCCAGGCTCGTGACCAGCTCGGCGACCACTTCACGCAGATCGTCGGGCAGTTCGCGGGCGGCGAATCCCGCCAGCAGCGAATACAACCGCCGCCCGGCCGCCGTCATGGATTCCACCAGGTAGCCGCGTTCGCGGCATTCGGCGACGATCTGGCGCAGCCGGGCCTCGTCCTGCTGCAACGGCACCGTCGCCGGCATGGCCAGCCACGCGTCGAAGGCCGCGTCGGTATCCCACAGCACGTACATCAGGCCGACCGGTGGTGCGAAATGGTAGGAAGCGCCCACTTTGACCATGCCCGGGCCGGTGCTCTCCAGCACGATGATCTGCTCGCCGACCACCGCCGATGCGGTGCAGGTGGTGCGGTATTCCTGGCTGAGGCGGGCCAGTTCGGGATGGGCAACGCCGGCGATGGCGAAGCTGTCCTGCGCGACCCGGCCCGCGGCGATGAGCGCGGGACCGGGGCCGTAGGTGCGGGTGCGCGGATCGCGGACCAAGTAGCCGCCCGCAGTGAGCTCGGTGAGGATGCCGAGTGCGGTGGGTTTGGCCAGGTCGAGGGTGCGGGCCAGCTCGGAGAGCCCGACCCGCTTGCCCTGCTGCTCGACGATGAAATCCAGCACCTGCACCACCCGCCGGGTCGGCGCGGATCGCCGTTCGACCATTGACCACTCCTAGAACACGTTCTAATGTCTCTGGTAGCAGAATGTACCAGAGCGGTACATATATGGAACACCGGAGAGTCTATTGCTGACGCAACCGTTCGCGGACGCCATCGCCGCCGCCGAGAAGATCATCACCGAAGCGCCGCATATCCGGACCGAACAGGATCTCGTCGAGGGCTACGACTATCTGGCGGGCAGTATTCGGGCCGCCATTCAGATGGCGTGGGCGTATGAACGCGATTTCCCGTTCTTCGTCCAGTCGACGGGCCCGTACACGAAAATGGGGCTGGACAATCCGGACACGCTCTACTTCCATTCCTATCTGCGTCCGGATGCCGAATATGTGGTCACCGGTACCCGCGGCACCACCCGCGATCTGAGTTTCCAGGTATTGAACGGCGACTATTCGCCCGTCGACGTGCCCGACAGCACCACTGCATTCGACGATCGCGCCATCGATATCGCCGCGGACGGGTCTTTCGAGGTTCGTTTCGGTCCGGGTCCTGCCGGCCGGAACTACATCACCCTCGCCCCTGATTCGGCCATGCTGGTGGTGCGCGAGGTTTTCAGTGACTGGAGTGCCGAGAAGCCCGGCACCCTGCGCATCCGGCGCGCCGACAAGGCCGGTGCCGCGCCGCCGCCGCTGACCAAGGATCTGATGACCAAGCGCTACGGTGTGGCGGGCAAGATGCTGGTCTCCCGGTTGCAGACCTTTCTGGCGTTCCCGCAGTGGTTCTACCTGAACCTGCCGGTCAACACCATGACCGAGCCGCGCAGCACCCCGGGCGGGCTGACCACGCAGTTCTCCTCGGCCGGGCATTACGAACTCGCCGACGACGAGGCGATGATCATCACCGTGCCGAAGTCGGATGCGCCCTACCAGGGCTTCCAGCTCGGCAGCATGTGGTATCTGTCGCTGGATTACATCAACCACCAGACCAGCCTCACCGCCGACCAGGCACACGTGGATCCGGACGGGATGATCCGGCTGGTGGTCAGCGAACGCGATCCGGGCTTGGCCAACTGGATCGAAACCACCGGGCACGCTCGCGGCTACTTGCAGTTCCGCTGGCAACGGCTGTCCCGGGACATGAAACCCGAGGACGGACCCACGGTCGAAGTGGTGAAGTTCGATGAGATCGCGGCCAGGCTGCCGTACCACGAGCAGGCGCGGGTGACCCCCGAGCAGTGGCGTGAGCGCATCGCGGCCCGGCAGGCGGCGGTGGCGGAAAGGATGCTCGGCTGATGTTGTTGCAGGACAAGGTAGTCGTCGTCTCCGGGGTCGGTCCCGGCCTCGGCCGTGCCATCGCGGTCCAGGCCGCGGCCGCCGGCGCCGACGTGGTGCTCGCCTCGCGCACCGAATCCCGGCTGGCCGAGGTCGCCAAGGAGATCACCGACCTCGGCAGGCGCGCGGTGGTGGTGCCGACCGATATCAACGACGAAACGGCGGCGCAGAACCTGGTGGAATCGGCGCACAGCGCCTTCGGCCGGGTGGACACGCTGGTGAACAACGCGTTCGCCATCCCGCCCATCGTCGACCTGGCCGACGTCGAACTGGACGCGGTGCGCGCCGGCTTCGAAACCAACGTGCTCGCGGCGCTGCGGCTGACCCGGTTGTTCGTGCCCACGCTCGAGGAAACCAAGGGTTCGGTGGTGATGATCAACTCCGCCGTACTGCACCACTCACGGCGCACCTTCGGCCCCTACAAGATGGCCAAGGCGAGCCTGCTGGCGCTGGCGCAGAGCCTGGCCACCGAACTCGGCCCCCGCGGCATCCGGGTGAATTCCGTTGCCCCCGGCTATATCTGGGCCGACAACCTGAAATGGTATTTCAACTACCTGGCCGAACAGCGCGGCATCACCCGCGACGAGGTGTACGCCGAAACCGCCGCCACCATCGACCTGCGCAGACTGCCGGAGCCCGACGAGATCGCCGACGCGGTCGTCTTCTTCGCCTCGCCGCTGGCGCGGGCGATCACCGGGGCGTGCCTGGATGTCAACTGCGGGGAGTACCACAATTGAGGAGCGAAACGCACATGATCGGTAGGGACGACGTCGGCACCATCGACGATCTGCACGCCTCGGCGAGCAAGGTGGTCGGGCTGACCGATTTCGGCGCCGACGACTACCGCGAAGGTCTGCAAGTCCTGCTGGATTCCTATGCCAGGGACGCGGAACTGACCCCGTTCGGCAACAAGGTCAACCGCGCCTTCTTGCGTGGTGCGCTGATCGCGCGGCTGCTGAGCGAATCGGCCTGTCAGCAGTTCCCGCAGTACGCGCAGGTGCCGATCGAGCGGCCGATCTTCGTCACCGGATTGCCGCGTTCGGGCACCACGGCCGTGCACCGGCTGCTGACCGCCGATCCCGGGCATCAGGGGCTGGAAATGTGGCTGACGGAGATGCCGCAGCCGCGTCCGCCGCGCGAGACGTGGGAGCAGAACCCGATCTTCCAGCGGTTGCAGGCCGCCTACGACAAGCATCACGTCGAGCACCCGGAATTCATGGGGGTGCACCATATTTCGGCCGACCAGGTGGAGGAGTGCTGGCAGCTGCTGCGGCAATCGGCGATGTCGATCTCGTATGAGTGCCTCGGCTACCTGCCCACCTATTCGGAGTGGCTGCGGGAGCAGGACTGGACCGGCGCCTACCGCAGGCACCGGCGCAACCTGCAACTCATCGGCCTCAACGACGTCGACCGGCGGTGGGTGCTGAAGAACCCCAGCCACCTGTTCGCCCTCGACGCGCTGCTCGCGGTGTACCCGGACGCGTTGATCATCCAGATGCACCGGGCACCCAGCACCATCATCGCCTCGGTGTGCAGCCTGAACGAACAGGCCTCGGCCGGCTGGTCGGACAAGTTCCGCGGCGCGGTCGTCGGGCGCACCCAGCTCGAACTGTGGTCACGCGGCGCGCAACGTTTCCTCGACGACCGCAAGAAGCATGACGCTGCCCAGTTCTGCGACGTGTACTACGACGATTTCGTTGCCGACCCCATCGGCACCGTCGAAGGCATCTACCGCCACTTCGACCTCGACCTCACCGACGAGGCCCGCGCGGCGATGACCGCACTGCATTCCGAATCCACCTCGGGTGCGGCACGACCGGCGCACAAGTACACCCTCGCTGATTTCGATCTCACCGCCGAAGCCGTCGACGCCAGCTTCGGGCCGTACTTGGAGGCGCATTTCCCGGCGCGCTGAGCGTCTTCCGGCCGGTCGCCGCAGCCCGCAGGTCGCGGCGGACCGGCCGGATCGTCGCATTCACGGCCCTTGCCTGCCCGGGGTGTGTCGGTGCGCCGTGGCGCCTGTCGTCGGATCCACTGCCGGGGCCTAGCGCTGGGTTGCGATGCTCCAGCGTGCGATGCCGCGCTGCCGGCTGACGGCTGCCGCGAGCTACGCCCGGCGTTGCGCACACCTTGCGAGGATCTGAAGGTTGCCGCGGACGGCAGCGGTGATCCGGTCTCCACCATCCGCAACGGCCGATCGCACGATCAGGGCTGGCCGGGCTTGAGCACGATGAACAGCCCGTTGGCCTCGGCGCACAGGCGCTCGCCGTCGTGCAAGGTCGCGCGCACATACACCTTGCGGCCGTCGCGGCGCTCGGCCCAGGTGCGCAAGGACAGTTCCTTGTTGAGCGGGGTGATGGAGCGGTAGTCGACGGTCAGCGAGGCGGTGCGGGTGACGCCGCCCGCGTAGAGGGCCGCCGCCATGCCGAGCAGGTCGTCGAAACCGACCACGATCTGGCCGCCGTGGGCCGCGGCATTGCCGCCGAGGTGGAAGGTGCGGAAGGTGATCCTGGCCTCGACGCCGTCCTTGCTCGCCTTGTCGATCACATACGGCGGGATGGTGATGTTGCCGCGTGCGGGCAGATCCGCCCGGGTCCAGGTGGGCGCCGACCATTCGTCGACGACGGCGGCGTCGAGGCGGTCGTTGAGCTCTTTGAGGACGCCGATCGTCTCCACCGCGAGCTCATCGGAGGGGCACGACAGCCGCACGCGGTCCATGAGCCTGCGGACTTCCTCGATGAACGCGCCGTAATGCGGACCACCGCGGGTGATGTCGGCATCCTTGGCCGCGTCGATGAGCTCCGACATGGGCCGGAAGCCGCCCTCGTGATGCTCGGCGTCGGGCAGTGCGCTGCCGGCCAGGTCTTCGGTCATGAGAACACGTTATCGGTAGCCCGCCGAATGCTCGGTGACCGGGGCGGGCGGTTCAGCCGGTGCGCAACGACTCGAGCAGGGTGCGCGCTGCGGCGGTGACGTCTTCCTCGAGCCACTCCGGGAGTTCGGGTGCGTGTGCGTGCCTGCGCAACGCGGCGTAGGGCAGGTCGACGATCGCGCGACTGACGGCGTCCACCTCACGGTCACCGGCACGCCCGGTCAAGCCCGTGGCGATCCGCCGCAGATGCTCGATCAGCGGTGCGTTCATCCCGGCCAGCCGCGCGCCGAACTCCTCGTCCGGGCTGCCGTCGAGCAGATCGCTGGGCCGCAGGCTGAGCAGCAGCCGGGCATCCTCGGGCAGGTCACGGCCGAATCCGATCGCCGCGCGCGCCATGGCGACCCCGGCCGCGAGCGGATCGGGCTCGTCGGCGGCGGCCTTGACCCGGTCCTGGAAGCGTTCGAGCGCGCGAATCCACGCGGCGGTGAGCACGCCGTTGCGGTTGCCGAAACGGTGGTAGAGCGTGCCCACCGGCGCGCCGCTGGCGTCGGCGATGGCGGCCACGCTCGCCGCGCGCGGCCCCTCGGCAAGGACCAGGGCGCGGGCTGCGTCGAGGATCACATCGGTG
Source organism: Nocardia cyriacigeorgica (assembly GCF_005863245.1). GTDB lineage: Bacteria > Actinomycetota > Actinomycetes > Mycobacteriales > Mycobacteriaceae > Nocardia > Nocardia cyriacigeorgica_C. The sequence continues at coordinate 115,694 of NZ_VBUT01000005.1, forward strand.
TCGTGCTTGCGGGGTGGAGCCATGTACTAGTACGTTCCTTCCATATGGAGCGATTGCCCTATATCGATGAGCATGCCAGATCGGTCGACGCCAACCGCGACCGGACCTGGAAAGCATTGCTGAAAGTTGTCTGCAAGGACCCGGCCGATCCGTCGACCGTGCCCGCCGGATTCGCGCTGGAGGAGGCCGATCCGCCGCGCCGGCTCGCCCTCGCCGGCAGCCACCCCTTCTCCCGCTACAGCCTCACCTTCGAACTCGACGACGACGGCCCGCGCCGCACCGTCGTGCGTGCCATCACCCGCGCCGAATTCCCCGGCCTCGCCGGTTCGATCTACCGGGCGCTGGTGATCGGCACCGGCGGGCACAAGCTGGTGGTGCGCAGGCTGCTCGCCCGCATCGTGGCGGCGGCATGAACGCCGGACTGGTGTGGGGCGCCACCGAAGCCGAACGCGACGCGCCGCTGCCCTGCGATGAACTCGAACCCGACGCCGCCGTCGTCGCCGACCGCGCCATCAGCATCGCCGCCCCGCCCGCTCTGGTGTTCTCCTGGCTGTGCCAGATGCGGGTGGCCACCTACAGCTATCGCATCGGCAATCGCTGGAAATCCAGTCCACGGGTGCGTGATCCGCAATTGACAGAACTCGCGGCCGGGCAGCGCTTCATGGGCCAGTTCGATCTGGAATCGTTCGCCCTCGGCAGGCATGTGACCTTGCGCGCCGGCGACATCTGCGTGACGTACGCGGTGCGGCCGGAGGGGGCGGGCACCCGGCTCGTCGCCCGGGTCCGCTTCGGTGGGCCGGCTCTGATCGGCCGGGTGCTCGCCCTCGGCGATGTGATCATGATGCGCAAACAGTTGCGCACGCTCCAGGAGCTGGCCGAAGCCGAGGCCGCGAGCGGCTGAGCACCACACCGTCGAATCCGGCATGGTCGGGCCTGCTTTCACCGATCCGCTGAAACCGGTCCGGGTGGCCGTGCAATGATGTCACCCGGAAAAGCGGCCGCGACGGCAGGTAATCGAGATGCCGTCGGCCCACTCCGGTCGCAGCACCGGGCTTTTCCGCGTCACACCGATCGACACTGCTCGACCACGCACCGTCGCAGACCTGATCGATAGCTCGTAGCGCCACACTGCCCGTCGCGATTTCCGCGCGGACCGTGCGCTGAATCAGGTCCGCACGGGCACTCGTCAGAACTGTTCGAACGTGGAAAGGACTGTGGCACGTGCACTCCCTGGATTCATGGCCGGACGCGGCAGCGCGGGACGGTGGTCGTTCGTGACCGCCGCGCACCAGATTCTCGAGCTGACCGACGAGTTCTATCAGGATCCGCACGCCGTCTACCGGACGCTTCGCGCACGCGGACCGATCCACCGGATCCGGCTGGACGGGGTGGTGGGCTGGCTGGTCGTCGACCACGAGGTCGCCAAACAGGCCTTCGTCGAGCCGAGCATCAGCAAGCGGATCGGATCACCGGAAGGCCAAGCGATCCTGGCCAAACACGGTGCCGGCGAGATGTTCAACGCCGCCATCAACGACAACATGCTCTTCGCCGACCCGCCGCAACACAACCGGCTCCGCAAACTGGTGTCGAAAGCCTTCGCCGGCCGCGCCATCCGTGAGCTCGGCCCGCGCATCACCGAACTCGCTGACGCCCTGCTCGACGATATGGCCGGACGCGAGGCCGTCGACCTGCTCGACAGCTACGCCTTCCCGTTGCCGATCGCGGTGATCTGCGAGCTGCTCGGCGTGCCCGACGACGACAAGGACGACTTCCGTTCCTGGACAGCCGTTCTGGTCAACGATTCCGCGCCCATCGAGGACCGCACCACCGCCGGGATCAGCTTCTTCACCTACCTGACCGAGCTGATCGCCGCCCGCACCGACGATCCGCGTGAGGATCTGCTGTCGGAGCTCATCATCGCCAAGGACGACGACGACCGGCTCGACCAGCAGGAACTGATTGCGATGCTGTTCCTGCTGCTGGCCGCCGGTCACGAAACCACCGTAAACCTCATCGGCAACGCGGTGCTCGAGCTGCTGCGCGATCCGGTCACCGCCGAGCGGCTGCGCCGCGATCCGGACGGGATTCCGGCCTTCCTCGACGAGGTGCTGCGCTGTCAGGGCCCGGTGCATCTGGCCACCGCGCGCTACACGACGGCGCCGATCACGTTGGGCGGACAGGATATCGAGGCCGGCGAATTCATCATGATCTCCCTCGCCGCCGCCAACCGCGATCCGCGCCTGTTCACCGAGCCCGACCGCATGGATCCCGGCCGCACCGACCACCGCCATATCGCCTTCGGTCACGGCATCCACTACTGCCTCGGCGCCGCCTTGGCCCGCACCGAGGCCACCATCGCCCTCACCCGCCTGCTCGACCGCATCCCGGCGATGTCGCTGGACGCCGAGTTCGGCGATCTGCGCTGGCGCAAGAGTTTGCTGATCCGGGGGCTCGCCGAACTTCCGGTGCGCCTCGGCGGCACGGAAACGGTCGCCGCAGCCGGTGCGGACGCGCGGTATTCGATGAACTGAGTATCCGGTCGCGGGCCGATTCGTTCGAGTCGGCCCGTGGATCGGGGAATAGGCGCCGAGACGCGGACCTTGGAGCTCTATATGACCAGTGCTGAGTTGTTGATCGACGGATTCGGGCGGATCCGGGAGAACGTGCATGGGGCGGTCGAGGGGTTGACTGGTGCTGAGCTGGGGGTTCGGCTGGACGCGCAGGCCAATTCGATCGCGTGGCTGGTGTGGCATCTGACCCGTGTGCAGGACGATCACATCGCCGATGTCGCGGGGACCGAGCAGGTGTGGACGCGCGACGGATGGGCGGGGCGATTCGGGTTGCCGTTCCCCGACGGCGACACCGGGTACGGGCACAGCACCACCGACGTCGACGCACTCGCCGGCATGTCGGCAGAGCTGCTGCTCGGATACCACGACGCGGTGCACGCCCAGACCGTCGACTACGTCTCCGGCCTCACCGACGCCGACCTGCCGCGGGTGGTCGATACCCGCTGGGACCCGCCGGTGACGCTCGGCGTACGGCTGATCAGCGTCATCGACGACGACATCCAGCATTCCGGGCAGGCGGCGTTCATTCGCGGAATCGTGTTGCGGCGCAGGTAGTTCGGTACGATCGATCCGGCTGATCGCTAGCGGCCAACACGACCGCCCGGCTTGTCAGCAGCTCACGACGCCGACGCGCGGCCATCGACTACCGATGAACCACCGGTCGGAACCGTCATTGATCGCCGATCCGGGCCGGCTGGGTGGTGTGAGGATTTATCGGTCGCTTGATTTGCTGTTCTTGGTCGAGCTGTTAGCTTTGGCGGGCCGTTTCCCGGCGAGGATCGATTCGGCCTGTTCCCTGCGTTGGCGGACCTGTTCGGGGGTCAGGGGAACACGTCGGGGCCGCAGCTCATCCCTGGTCAACGCGCTCATTGCGGTTCCTCCATTACGGTCGCCTGAATACGCCACATACTACGCGTTTGATCGAAGTACACATCCATGATGAAGTACCGCCGCGCGTCGATCACCAGGACCTCCCGCTCTTCGCGGACCTCCGCGAGCTCGCCCAGCCGGAGCGCAGGAGTTCCGGCCGGCACGACCAGTTCGAGTATCACCGGGTGGCGATGGCGAAGTGAGCGTGGCGGGACGTCGACGCCGGAAGTCGACAGGAATGCGTCCTCAACGAATTCCTGATCGATCAAGGCCAGAGCGGAGGCTGCATCGACGATGCCGTATAGGTCTGCTTCCGTCTCCCGGGTCACGCGGACGGCGGTGGGTAGCGGATAGCGGCGCAGGCCGGATCGGATCGCGATGATCCGGCGCTCGATGCTGGGAGTCATCGGTGTCAGTCCGCGCATCGCCGCGTTGACCAGCTCGAAACCTCCGAGCGCGTAGGCTTCGATCTCGGCGCGCTCGTTATCTGTCAGTCGGTCGGGAGTCTGTCCGGCGAGCTCTGCCGATGCCAACGGCAATGTGTCGAATGACTGCCAATGCTGTTGCCCCCCTTGCTCTGTCACGCCTCGTAGTCTATCGGGCCGATGGGCACTTACACCCGGACAGTGTCGGGGATGGGGGAGCGGGCGGTCCAGCGGTTGTGGGTGCGGTGCACCTCGACGGGGTGAGCGAAGGTCGCTGAGATCGTGTCGGTGGTGATGGTGGCGTCGGCGGTGCCGCAGGCGACTGTGCGGCCGTCGGTGATCAGCAGGGCATGTGTGGTCGTGCTCGGCAGTTCTTCGAGATGGTGGGTTACCAGGATCGATGCCACCTCCGGGTGGGTGCGGTCGAGGGCGTCGATGGTTTCGAGCAGCTGCTCGCGGGCGGCGACGTCGAGGCCGGTGGACGGTTCGTCGAGCAGCAGCAGGCGCGGCTCGGCGATGAGCGCGCGGGCGATGAGGGTGCGGCCGCGCTCGCCCTGCGAGAGTGTCGGCCACACCTCGTCGGCTTTTCCGGACAGGCCGACGGTGTCGATCATGGCGTGGGTGCGGGCCAGGTCGTCGGCCGACGGGCTCCAGCGCATCGGGGTGTCGATGGTGCCGGTGAGGCCGGTGAGCACGACCTCGCGCACCGTCAGGGGGTAGCGCAGGGGATGGCGTGGGTTCACATGCCCGATGGACCGGCGCAGGCGCTGCAACTCCACGCGGCCCAGTTGTTCGCCCAGCACCCGGACCGTGCCGGACGTCGGGTGGCTGACGGCACCGCACAAGCCGAGCAGGGTGCTCTTGCCCGCACCGTTGGGTCCGAGGAGCGCCCAGTGTTCGCCGGCGTGCACGGTCAGTGAGATGCCGTCGAGGATCTGCTTGCCTTCGCGCCGGAAGGTTACCTCGGTGAGATCGAGCACCGGTGCGGTCACGAGAAGGCCTCCTTCAGGGCGGTGAGGTGGGTACGGCTGAATTCCGCTGCCGCCATAGGATTTCGGGCTGCAATGGCATCGGCGAGCTGTTCATGGGCGGCGTGGTCGGCGCGCTCGGAGGGGACCGGGCGGATCTCGAGCATGTCGATCATCGCCAGCCGCAGACGCGGCAGGAACGCGTCGAACAGCTGAACCAGGATGTCGTTGTGGGCGGCCACCAGGACCGCGCGGTGGAACCGCATATCGGCGTCGACGTGCTCGGCCACCGTCTGGCCCTCGATGCTGCGGGCCGCCAGCGCGCGCCGGATGGCCCGCAGGTCGGCCGGGGTGCGACGATGGGCGGCCAGGGCCGCCGCCTCGGCTTCGATGGCGATGCGCGCCTCGATCACCGCCGCGATGGTGGCGCGACGCAGCACGATGTCCCAGTCCTCGCTGACATCGAGCGCCGTGACGAATACTCCCGCTCCCTGGCGACTGGTCAGCACACCCTTGCCCGCGAGTTCGCGGATCGCCTCCCGGACGGTGGATCGTCCGACACCCAGCTGCGCGGCCAGCGTCGTCTCACCGGGGAGTCGATGCCCCAGCGGCCACTCACCGGCGCGGATTCTGGTGAGCAGAAGTTCGGCCGCCTGCTCGGCCAGCGGGTGACGCCTCACCTGGCTGTCCATCCACGAACCTCTCTACTTGTCTGAGGAGTTGTGATAGTCTAGGCCATGCTCGCGCACCGCCTGCTCCTCGACCGCCACGGCGGGGCCTGACCGATCGGCCACCCCGCCGTGGGGTTTCGTCGTCGGCCGGTCACCTCATTTTCGTGACGGCCGCACGGCCAGGAAGCAGAACCATGACATCGCGTGCATTTCCCACCATCGACACGCCCGCGGGCGATATCCCGTCGCATGCTGCGGCGTGGAATCGGCAGCGGCATTCGCAGATGCCCTCGCACCGCTACCGCAACGTCTACCAGCGTGTGGATATTCCTCTCGTACAACGTGATTGGCCCACCGCGCAGATCACCCAGGCGCCCCTGTGGGTGCCGGTCGACCTGCGCGACGGAAATCAATCACTCGCCGAACCCATGGATCCCGCACGCAAACGGCGCTTCTTCGAACTGCTGGTCGCCATGGGGTACAAGGAGATCGAGGTCGGCTATCCGTCGGCCTCGCAGACCGACTTCGACTTCGTGCGGTTGCTGGCCGACACCGATATCGCGCCGTCCGATGTCACCATTGTGGTGTTCACGCCCGCCCGGCGGGATCTGATCGAACGAACCGTCGCGTCGGTGCGGGGGCTGCGCAACGAGGTTGTCATCCACATGTACACCGCGACCGCCCCGGTATGGCGGAATACCGTGCTGGGCAAGGACACTCGCGAGCTGCGCGAACTGATCCTGGCCGGTGGACGCGACGTGCTCGAGTTCGCCGGCGATCTGCCCAACGTGCGATTCGAGTTCTCACCTGAGGTGTTCAATCTGACCGAACCCGGATATGTCCGCGATATCTGCGATGCGATGACCGAGCTGTGGGATGCGACGCCCGACCGTCCGGTCATCCTGAACCTGCCTGCGACGGTGGAGGTGGCGACGCCGAATGTGTACGCCGACCAGATCGAATACATGCATCGCACGCTTGCGCGGCGAGACAGCGTCATCCTGTCGGTGCACCCGCACAACGATCGCGGAACCGGCATCGCCTGCGCCGAACTCGCCATGCTGGCCGGTGCGCAACGGGTGGAGGGCTGCGTGTTCGGCAACGGTGAACGCACCGGCAACGTCGACATCGCCACCCTCGCCCTGAACCTGCACGCCCAAGGCGTGGACCCGATGATCGACTTCTCCGATATCGACGAGATCCGCCGCACCGTCGAGTACTGCACCCGCCTGCCCGTCCCCGAACGCCACCCCTACGTCGGCGACCTGGTGCACACCGCCTTCTCCGGCACCCATCAGGACGCCATCAACAAGGGCTTCGCCGAACACCGAGCCCGCGCCGCCGCCACCGGCCGCGCCGAACGCGACCTCGACTGGCAGGTCCCGTACCTGCCCATCGACCCCGCCGACCTCGGCCGCAGCTACGACGCCGTCATCCGAGTGAATTCCCAATCCGGCAAAGGCGGCATCGCCTACCTGCTGCACACCGAATACGGCATGGACCTGCCACGCCGCCTGCAAATCGATTTCGCCCGGCATGTGCAGGAACACACCGATGGAACCGGTGCGGAAGTCACCGCGGGCGAGCTGCGGGAGCTGTTCGACCAGGTGTATCTGGCCGACACCGCGGGCGTGCGACTCGATCACTTGCAGACCGATGATTCCACCACCACGCTCACCCTGAGCGCCGACGGCCGCACCCACACCACAGAACACCGCGGTATCGGACCGGTCGACGCCCTCACCACCGCGCTCGGAGAGATCGGCCGCCCGGTCGAAGTCCTGACCCTGCACCAGCAGTCCCTCAGCACAGGCGACGCCATCACCTACCTCGAGTTCCGGATCAACGGCCGAACCGGCTGGTCCTGCGGTCGTAGCGATTCCGTGGTCGCCGCGACAACGTCAGCCGTCATCCGCGCCGCGAACGCGGTGATGCACTCCGCGGTCTGACGGTCGGGCGGTGCGGTGAGCGGCCGGATCACCGCACCGCACGGTTCATTCGGATGGCACGTGTCGCCGGTGTTCGGTCATCGCCCGGAATCCCGGCGGCGAGCAACCGCATCCGTGTACAGCTCAGTCGTCAACTCGTCGGCTGACACTCCGAGCTCCGCCAACAGGGATTCGAGATGCCTGAGCGCTTCCGGTAACTCGGCCTCCTCCGACACCATCGTCTCGAGTTCCAGGAACTGCCCGTCGAGTTCCGGAACGGACACGAGGGTGGCAAGTACTTGCCGTCCGTCCGCGACGAACCGAAAATTCTCGCAGGCCTTGCTGAACGAAATCACCGCTCGCAACCCGAGTCGCGCGATGATCTGCTCCATCGCAGCACGGTCACCGATCACCGTCTCGAACTCCGGCTTGGAACCGGTAGCGGAATCGACCGTCGGGTCTTTGAACGTCAACAGATGCCGAGCGCCATCCGGGCCGGTGATCGTGCGCAACCGGCACTCACGACCACCGCGGCTCAGTGAACGTTCCGCGTCGTCGAAGTAGGTGTCGCGGTACTCGACACGCTCGGCGTCAGCCCGATCCGCCAGCAGCTTCCGCACGCCCGCCGGATTCACCAGCCGCGCTTTGTACTCCGCTTCGATCACGATACGAACCCTCCGATCTCACACGAGTCGCCGCGCTGTTATCACCGATTGTTCGAGCTGACGCGTGAACGCATGGTGCAGGACACCAGCCTGATGCCGGATCGCTGCCATGGTTCGAGCAAGTATGACTCTCCGCGTGCGGTACGCAATCAATCGTCATAATCCGACGGCCAGAAGATCACTCCGAGCACAACGGCGAGGGGAAGCGCGACCACGAACCCGAGGCCGACAGTCGCCCAGTTCACCGCTGTATTCCGCCCACGCTGTACCAACGCGCGAACGAAGCGCGGGGAGCGGCACATTCGACATCTGCGATGGTCATGAGGCGGTTCAATGTCATCGCGTCGACGTGGGCTGTGGAGGGCAGCAGCACGGTGTCGGCGCCTGCGGCCTGAACTTGTTGAAACAAGCCGAGTATTGATGCGGAATCAGCCCACCGCAGTTCGTATCCCAGACGCCGTGCAAGCCTGCGCACCTGTGCCGCATCCCAGTCGCTGACCGGCGAACACGGGTCGATCCACCCGAGCGCCGTCGGATTGGGCGCGCCCAGCCCGGAGAATCTCATCGAATCCTCTCTGTCCTCGTCGATTCGGCGCGCGCCCGGCACCGGGGGCTAACGCCTCCGATCAACGGCACTGCTGGTCGGTGTGCCAAGGGAACCGACATCGGCCCGGCGCCGGACGCTGATTCAGTCTGTGACGGAGGGCACTCGGGTCGGTATATGTTTGATGCGGACACGAAACTGTCCGCATCCGAGGCAGGTTCGATCCCGGCCCGAAAGGGCCAGGTCACAGACGATGAACTGATGGCCCAACAACCGCGCGAGCTGGCCGCGATGGAATCGGCGCAGAGGTTCTTCGGGGCGGAGTTGCGTCACTGGCGGTTGCTGCGCAGGTTGTCCTTGGAACGGCTCGGCTCGATCAGCCACGACAGCGGTTCGCTGATCGGCAAGATCGAAAAGGCGCAACGACGGCCGACGCGTGACTTCGCGCAGCGAATGGACAAAGCACTGGACACCGGTGGGGTGTTCGAGCGAATGTGGCTGGACATGAATCCGCCAGTAGCGCAAGCGGAATCACAGGAACCCCTGGTTGCTGGCGATGACCACTCGCAGTGGCTGGGTCTGGACGAATGTGACCCGGTGCGCGAATGGTTGGACGAAACAATCCCGGCGTTCTCGGCAGGTGAATCCCCCCGACGGGTTGGTGCGGCGGATATCGCGGTCATGTGGTCGATGTGCGATGTGTTCGCCAACACCGATCATCATCTGGGCGGTGGATACGCTCGGTCGACCTTGGCGAGATTTCTAGACGATGTCGTCAAGCCAGCACTGCACGGCACTTACGACAATCGCACGGGGCGTGACCTGTACGCGGTCGCCGCGCGGTTGTGCGACCTGAGCGGCTTCATGTGCTTCGATTCGGCGCGACAGGGACTCGGCCAAAGGTACTTCCGGCAAGCGCTACGGCTGGCCAAAGCCAGCGGGAATGCTGCGCTCGGGGCGCACATACTCACCGATATGTCGATGCAGGCGCACTACCTCCGCCGTGCACCCGAGGCCATCCGGTTCGGTTCGGCAGCGGTCCGGGCTGCCGAACAGTCCGGTTCACCGAGTACGACTGCGAGGTGCAATGCACTGCTGGCACGTGCGCACGCACTCGGCGGGGATACGCCCGCCAGCGCGCAGGCAATGGCTGAGGCCGAACGCCAGTTGAGTCGGGCGCGGCCGGATGACGAACCGGACTGGATCCGGTTCTTCACCGACCGGCAGCTGTCAGCCGAGTTCATGTACGCCGCTCACGACGCCGGCCGAACACGGGACGTCCAGCAATGGGCGCCGGTGGTGCTGGCCGATTCGGCCGGCATGGAACGTCGTCATGTGCTGGCGGGCTCGACGTTGGCGGGCTCGTTCGTGCCCGACACCCGCGATGGCTCGGACGGCGCACCAGTCGATGTCGAGCAGGCGTGCCGCGTGCTCGGGAACACCATGGTCGCGGCCCGCGGGCTGACAAGTGCCCGGGGGATCGAGGCGATCAATGCCGTACGGCGACGGCTCGCCCCCTACGCTGAAATGGCTGTAGTCAAGGAAGTCGAGCATGAGTTTCGATCGACCGTCGCATTGATTGGGTAGGGCATGTCATCGAGGGAGCACGCAGCACTCAGGTACGCGTGTGGTGTGCGGGGCTTGGACGCGGCGGGCGCTGAACTGATCCATCACTCGAGTAACGCGGTGTACGTGCTTCCTCGGCATGCGGCTGTCGCTCGCGTCAGTGCCGATGAAGCAGATCTCGATCGGCACACCCGGACCTATGAGGTGGCTCGGTGGTTGACCGCACAAGGTTTCGGTGCGACCGCTCCGCTGTCGAACGTGACGCCTGTTCATGCGAGGGGCTACACGGTTGGCTTCTGGCAGTACTACCCGCAGGAAGCCGGGCTCCATGAACCGACCTCGAGAGAGCTGGGCAGGTTACTGCGCACGCTGCACGACCTTCCAGCGCCGACGATTGATCTGCATCAGTGGGTTCCACTCGAATCGCTACACGCAGCGCTGCACGACGTCGAGAACCAGACAGCGATCACGGCAGAAGAACGGGACTGGCTGGTTCAGCGGGTCGAGGAGATCCGCAAGGAGCTGAGGGAACTGAACTGGCCACTGGGAACCGGGTTGATACACGGGGACGCATGGGCGGGAAACTTGCTGTGGGACAGCAGCATAAGTCCACCCCAGGCGCTGCTGGGTGATTGGGACTGGGTGAGTATTGGGCCACGTGAAGTAGACCTGATACCCACCTGGCACGCCACCGTCCGATACGGCCGAGATGAATCGTGGGTCTCGGACTTTATCGCCGAATACGGATACGACCTCCGCGAATGGACGGGCTACCCAGTTCTGCTCGACATGCGTGACCTTGTCCAAGTGAGCGGACCGCTCCGCCGGGCAGCCGCATCGCCCGAACATGCAGGACGGTTGCGACAGCGGGTCCACGACATACGCGCAGGAAACCGGACCACATCGTGGAGCCAGTACCAGCCGCGGCGGTCGCTGACATAACTAGTTGCTCAACGCGAATCGGCAACGACGAGGCCATTTCCGGGCCCGAGAACGATCATCGCGCCTAGTGGAATCGATCCGGCCGGAGCTGCGGCAGATGTCACCATGGGTCGGCTTCCGGTCCGTTCGCGAGCTGCATGGCCGGTTGGCCGATCTGCAATATCCTCACGGTGTGACTTACCCCGTGGACCCCCGCGAGCCGCTGGTCATGAAGCGGATCGCACGGGCGCGCGCGGCGTTCGACGGATCGAAGCCGACCTATATCGGTGGAGGCCGCCGCTCCGACCCGTCCGAGGCGTTTCAGCGGGCACAAGACGAGCTACATGCTGCTGAGCAGGCCCGTAACAGGTTTGCTGGTCGATCTGGTTGGCGACGCCGACGCAGTGCCGCTCGAGCTGGCGAAACGGTTGGGGCTGACAGGCCGGATGGCGGTGCATGTCATCGAGACCGCCCGGTCGGGTACCAGGCTGATGCGTGAGCACGTGTTCGGATCTGACTCCGATAGTTCACCCTGATTCTCGTCGGCGGTCTCGTGCTCTCCGCGACCTGCCGATCGGCGGCGCGATGATCGGTCGCGAGGACCGCACCCTCAGGTTCGGATTCGGCGGCGCCGCGCGGCGTTGCGCGCAATTGCCACTGCCTACTGCCCCGTCCGCCCGTCGATCCGCTCGCGAAGAAAGTCGGCGTGCCCGTTGTGGCGGGCGTATTCCTCGATCATGTGCAGGTAGATCCAGCGGAGGGTGTATTCGGTGCCGGTGACCGGGTGGTGGCAGCGGTGGTCGAGGGGCAGCGGCGCTACGGCTGCGTCGGCGAGGGCTCGTTCGCGGTGGTAGGTGGCTAAATCGGTGGCGGGGTCGGCGGTGGGGACGTCGTCGAAGTCGCCGTCGGGGTTGGTTTCGGAGCAGTAGAGGTAGTCGAGGGGTTCGGCGGCGGCGGTGATGCGGAACCAGCCGCGTTCGTTCTCGGTGAGGTGGCGGATGAGGCCGTGCAGGGAGATCTTCGATGGGGCGACGCAGCGTTGGGCGAGTTGGGCGGGGTCGAGGCCTGCGCACTTCAACAGCAGCGTTTGGCGGTGGTAGTCCAGCCACGACTGCAACATCGGCCGCTCGTCGGCCACGGACAACGTCTCGATCCGATCGATCTCGGGGGCGATCCATGCCACCGGGGGACTGTACCGCGCGGGCATCGCAGGCGTGGGATGAATTCCGGCCGTGCCGGACATCCGGGGCGGCACACACGGTCCGTGCGGTGAGTCAGCGAGCGGTGCCGCCGGTGCGCACGACGTCGATGGTGCCCGGCCGGGGGACCAGGGGCGGTAAGCGCTGCGACGGGGAACGACACCGGTCGGGCCGAAGCGTCGACACGGCCTCCTGACGGGGCCAGAGTGCGGCCGCGGCGTAGGTGCCGTTGATCAGAATCGGCTCCCCCGTGCGTGACGACTGTCGGCCACCACGCAGGTGAGTGGGCCGGGCGCCGCCGAGCTGACCGGCTATCGGCTGGTACTGAACCGCTCGGCCGCTGGGCCGTGCAGATGACCGGCCGGGAGCGTGCGCCCAGACAACACCAGCAGCAGGTCCTGGGCACGACCGGTGAGTGGGGTGCCAGTGCCGTAGGACCAATCGAGGTCGTCGGCGCGCAACTGAATTCCATCGAGGTCGACGCCGAAGTACTTCACCTGCTTCGGCCGCACCGATTCCAGTACCGGCCGCAGCCGATGCTCGGGCAGCACGTCGTCGAGGCCGATGCCGACGGTGATGTCCAGACCGTGGACGACGTCGTGGCTGAGCGCGCCGACATACCCACCACCCGGCGGCTTCCATGGATGGTTCACGTTGTCGTGCAGGCAGGTCAGCAGCTGTGACGAGGTGAGTTCGGCCGCGTCGGCGCGGGCGCTGCGATCGGACATGCGGTTGAAATTGCCGCCTGCCTTGATCATGCCGAGCACGAACCGGGGCAGCGAGAGCCGGTACGGCATGGTGATATGGGCGACGACTTCGCGCACCCGCCACCCCTCGCACAGCGTCGGCGCGTCCCAGCCCGCCTCGTCCAGCCCGCCGAGCACCTCGGTCAAATATCGACGCTGCTCAGCGATCGCTGCCCGGACTTCGGTATCGGTCATCGTCTGCTCCTGTTCGTCGCGCGTCGGCCGGCTGCGCACACCGGCCGCTCAGGGATAGGACCGGGCGAGGCGGCGGAATTCATCGGTGAGCCGGGGTGGATATCGGCGCCGTCCCGACGCAGCGCCCGGCCGGGGCGTAAGGGTGCGTGGAAGGGTGGGTTTCGGCGCGCGACCGACCGCGTTCTGTGCGAGGATTCGAGGTCGGTTGCACGCGAGGAGCGATCGGGTCGGAGCCGATCGCCGGGAGGAACACCGATGCCGACGACAGCGCTGACCCAGCAGACCTTCGACCAGGTCATCGCGAGCAACCACATCGTGCTGGTCGAGTTCTGGGCCTCCTGGTGCGGCTGGTGCACCCTCTTCGCGCCGGTCTACGCCTCTTCCGCCGAGATCCATCCGGACATCGTGCACGCGACCGTCGACGGCGAAGCCGAATCCGGCCTGGTCGCCGCGGCCCAGGTGGACAGTTATCCGTGGCTGATGGGGTTCCGCGAAGGCCTGCTGGTGTATTCGCAGGCCGGCTACCTGCCCGCCGACCACTTCGAAGAACTGGTCCAGCAGATCCGCTGGATGGACATGGACGCCTACCGCCGCAGCATCGCCGACGCCGCCCGCACCCCGACCCAACAGCCGCAACCCGCGGCCCAACCGGCCACGCCACCACGGCTGGCGGGCTTGGCACCCGGCTCCGCGTCCTACGGCTGGCCCGGCCTCTGACATGACCTCCGACGTCGCGCGCGAGTACGCCGACCGAGCGATCTTCGCACCCGCCTAGAAACCTACGCGCGGCACTCGGCGCGCCAGGACTACCCGATCGCCGACGTAGTGTCCGCGCTGTCGCTGCACGGCTCCGAGGACCTGGCCGACATCGGCTGCGGCGACGCCCGGTTCCTGGCGCCGTAGCGCGGTGCGTGCCGCGAGAATTCACGGCGATCGGAGATCACCACCCATCCGCTAAGGTATGCGGCAGTTTTCGTGGAGGGATTGCGGGTGGATCGACGGCTGGCGGTGGGGCAGGAGTTCGCCGGTTATCGGATCGAACGGCTGCTCGGGGAGGGCGGCATGGGGCAGGTGTATCTGGCGCATGACCGGGATCTGCCTCGGATGGTGGCGTTGAAGCTGCTCAGCCCGGTGATCGGGGACGACGCCGAGGTGCGGGCGCGGTTCCTGCGGGAGGCGGATACGGCGGCGCGGCTGGCGCATCCCAATATCGTCGCGGTGTATGCCAGGGGGCAGGAGCAGGACCGGCTCTGGATGGCGATCCAGTACGTCGAGGGCACCGATGTGGCGACCGCGCTGCGGGAGGGGCCGATCCGCCCCGCCGACGCCGTGCGGATCACCGAGGAAACCGCGAAGGCCCTCGATCACGCGCACCGCTTCGGCGTCCTGCACCGGGATGTCAAGCCCGCCAACATCCTGCTCGAATGGGGTCCGCAACGGCAGGTCTACCTCACCGATTTCGGCATCGCCAAGGCCCTCGACCGCGCCGACGGCCTGACCAGGACCGGCGAGCTCTACGCCAGTTTCCATTATGCGGCGCCGGAGCAGTTCGAGCTGCGCGCCGACATCGACCACCGCGCCGATGTGTACGCCCTCGGCTGCACCCTCTACTACATGCTGACGGGGGAGCTGCCCTATCCCGGCGCCAGCACGGGCCAGCTCATCGCCGCCCACCTCAACGCGCCGGTTCCGCGTCCGAGCGTGCACAACCCGGCCGTGCCGCCGGCGTTCGACGACGTCATCGCGCGAGCCATGGCGAAGAATCGCGACGAAAGATACGGCAGCTGTGGTGAACTGGCGGCGGCCGCCCGCCGGGCATCGACCGCACCGCGTAGTCCGGCACCGCCGGTCACCGGTCCGACAGCGCTGTCTCCGAACATTGCTCAGGGAATCGGTTCAGGCCGGAACGCGGTCACCGTTTCCGCCACGAATCCCGCCCCGGTGACGCGCTGGCGCAAAGCACGCAAACCGCTGGCCGCCGCGGTCACTGCCCTCGCGATCTTCGCCGTCGCCGCCATCACCGCGGTGCTGCTGCGCGGCGGCGGCGATTCGCAGTCGCCCGGCACACCCCCTCCGCCCGCAGGCGCACAGGCGGCCGCCGAGCACGCGGCCTGCGAGTACAGCAAGCTGATGGCCACCTACGACTACGACGACCCCGACGGCTGGGAGCAACGCGTCTACGACGGCGCCACCGGCGAATGGGGAGCCCAGGCGCAGGGTGTGCTGCCGATGGTCGGGATGCTCGTCGCCTCCGACCCGGTCCGTACGCGCGCCGTCGACGCCGAATGCACCGCGACCATGAGCGATTCCGACACCGTCGCCGAGGTCGATGTGCTGCTCACCCAGATCAACGCACCGCCGGGCAAACCCGAGGAGACCGAGCAGATCTCGATGTCCACTCGGATGGAGCTGGTCGACGGCCGGTGGCTGTGCAGCAGGCTGGTCACCCCGCTGCTGCCCAACTGACAGCGGCGTGTGATACGGAGACCATCCGGTATGTGATCGTGGTCTCGACCGCCCGAATCCGTGCTGCCCGTGGGCGTACCGCTCCTAAGCTGTACCCGCTGCACGATGGAGGTTGATCTTGACGGTCGAGGTGCCGACTCACCCCGGGACCGGTGCGTTGCGGGTCGGCCAGGATCCGGCGCCACGCCCCGAGCCTCCGGTCTCGATGATCGAGCGGATGACGCTCATCCTGGACGCCTTCGACGGCGCGACGCCGACCCTCACCCTGCACCACCTGGTCGAACGCACCGGCCTGCCGCGCTCCACCGTGCACCGCATCCTCGATCAGATGATCCGGCTGCGCTGGCTCGCCCACGCACCCGGCGGCTACCGGCTCGGCCTGCGCGTGCTCGAACTCGGCGGTCTGGCGGCCGGGCACAACGAGATCCGTGACGCGGTGAGCCCGCTATTGCACGATCTGTGCCGGCGCAGCGACCTCGATCTCGTCGGACACCTCGGTGTTCTGGACGGGCGTGAGGTTCTCTACCTGGACAAGGTGGGCGGCAGGCACACCGCGAACGTCCCGACCCGCCTGGGCGGCCGGATGCCCGCGCACAGCACCGCCCTCGGCAAGGCCATGCTGGCCGCGCTGGAGCCGAGCGTGGTCGACGCCTCGTTCCGGGACCGTCTGCCGCAGCTGACCGCACGCACCATCGGCGACCGCGCCGAATTGCATCGCGAGCTGACCCGTATCCGGCACCGCCAAGGTGTGGCCGTCGACAACGAGGAATCGGTGCCGGGAATCGGCTGCGTCGCGGTCCCGGTGCGCAGGCGCGGGATGGCGGTGGCGGCGCTGTCGCTGAGCACTCGCGTCGGGGCCGATCGGTCCGCCACCGACATCAGCAGTCAGGCCCGCATGCTGATGAGCCTGGCGCGCGAAGCCACGGACCTGCTCGCGGCTCGGCTCTGATCGCGTCCGCCGCCGCGGAGTAATGTTCGTCCCAGAACCGTCCACACCGCTCGTCGTCGAATGCGAGAAGTGCGATGGACACAGCAGGCGGCCGAAGAGCACCGCAGATGCGGTGCTGGCGGGTGCGTGCGCCCGGCCCGATCGAGACCGGCCCGCTGGAATTCACCACGACCGACCGGCCCGAGCCCGCGGCCGGCGAACTGCTGGTGCAGGTGCTGGCCTGCGGGGTGTGCCGCACCGACCTGCACGTGGCCGAGGGTGATCTGCCGGTACACCGGCAGGGAGTGGTTCCCGGGCATGAGGTGGTCGGCGAGGTGGTGGAGGTGGGTCCCCGCGATGATGCGGCCGCCGATGCCGAATCCGGCCAGGCCGGCGGGCGAGGCCGGTTCGTGGTGGGGGATCGGGTGGGTATCGCCTGGCTGCGCCACACCTGCGGCACCTGCCGCTATTGCCGTCGCGGCACCGAGAACCTCTGCCCGTATTCGCGCTACACCGGATGGGACGCCGACGGCGGATACGCCGAATACGCGCTGGTGCCTGCCGCCTACGCCCTTCCATTGCCGCCGGGTTACACCGATATCGACACCGCACCGCTGTTGTGCGCCGGGATCATCGGCTACCGGGCTCTGCGCCGGGCCGCCCTGCCCGAGGGCGGGCGTCTCGGCCTCTACGGATTCGGCGGCAGCGCCCATATCGCCGCCCAGGTCGCGATCGCCGAAGGCGCCGAGGTCCACGTGATGACCCGTGACCCCGCGGCCAGGGAACTCGCCCTCGACCTCGGCGCCGCCTCGGCGCAAGGAGCGACGGATTCGCCACCGGCACCGCTGGACTCGGCCATCCTGTTCGCTCCCGCCGGGGCGCTGGTGCCGCCCGCGCTCGAGGCCCTCGACAGCGGTGGTGTCCTGGCCATCGCCGGCATCCACCTCAGTGATGTTCCTGCCCTGAACTATCAGCGGCATCTGTTCCGGGAACGCGAGATTCGCTCCGTCACCGCGAACACTCGGACCGACGCCGCCGAATTCCTCGCCACCGCAGGCCGTCACCGCATCCACCTGACCACCCACCCGTACCCGCTGGACGCCGCCGACCGCGCCCTCACCGACCTCGCGCACGGACGTTTCGCCGGCGCGGCGGTTCTCGTGCCCTGACCGGCCAGGACACGGTTGGGCGTTGAGTCGATATCGGTTGGCGCATCCGGCTTGACCCGCTACCGGACGTTTCGTACCTTCGCGGATACGGCCGGGCCGGTGCCGCCGACACCGTGCCCCGGCAGGCACTTTCGGGTGTGAACGGCGGTGATCACGATGGCCGGACAATGGGGTCGGACCATGACGCGGTACGCGGCAACACTATTCGCGGGCCTGCTGCTTGCGCTCGCCATCGGATATTGGAGCGGTACTGCCCGCGCCGACGGCTGTGCGGCGGTGGAGCTGGTGGTCGCACGCGGTACCCATGAACCGGGGAATCTCGGTGCGGTGGTGGGTGATCCGCTGTACGCCGCCGTGACCGGGACGGTGGCGCTCAGCGTCGGAGCCTATGCGGTGCGCTATCCCGCCGACCTGCTCGATCCGGCGTCGGTGAGCCTCGGCACCACCGATCTGGTCGACCACCTCGTCCACCGCTCCGCGCAATGCCCCGGCCAGCGATACATCGTCACCGGATATTCGCAAGGCGCGCTGGTGGTGCATGGGGCGCTCGGCACCGGAGTCATGGCGTTGATGCCGGGAATCCGTCAGGTGCCGCCGGCGATAGCGCCACGGATCGCCGCGGTGCTGCTGTTCGGTGATCCGCTACGCCTCAATGCCTGGTCCATCGCCGACCCGTATGCCGGCCGCACCCGGAACTTCTGCGCACCGGGCGATCCGATCTGCGAGCTCGGCGCCATGAACCCGGACGCCCACGTCGGCTACCGCGACACCATCGCCGCGGCAGCCGATTTCGCGGCTCACATGCTCTGAGCCTTCGCGGCTCACATGCTCTGCGCTACCGAACTACCAGTGCAGACCGGGCACGACCCGGGCCACTCGTGCCGCAGGCCCCGGCAACGCCATGAGCGGCAGCAGCACCGGCGACAACGCCGCCAACGGGCTGCGCGGCTTGTCGGCGAGCTGATCGGCGGTGGCCGCACCGGGCCCCTCGGGCCGCGGCGCGACTCCGGCGGCGGCCTTCGACTCACCGAACATCCGGTACCCCTGGTGCATGATGGTGCGCTTGACCGACGGCATCAGCAGCTCCACCGCCTGCGCGAACGTGCCGACGGGCGTGTCGATCCGGTCGGGCCGATCGACCAGCGCGCGCACCACGATGGCGGCGGCTTGCGCCGGATCGGGGACCGGCAGTGAACGGTACAGATCGGTCGGCGCGATCATCGGGGTGCGCACCAGCGGCATCCGCACCGAGGTGAACGTGATACCCGCGTCGCGGTTCTCCACCGCGGCGATCTCACTGAAATTGTCCAGCGCCGACTTGCTGGCGACGTAGGCGGCGAAGCGCGGCACCTTCGTCTGCACCGCGATGGAGGAAATATTGACGATGTGGCCGAAGCGGCGCTCGCGCATCGACGGCAGCAGCGCCAGGATCAGCCGCACCGCACCGAAATAGTTGACCGCCATGGTCCGTTCGAAATCGTGCATCCGGTCGGTGGAGTTGACCACCGATCGCCGGATCGACCGGCCGGCATTGTTCACCAGGTAGTCGACCCCGCCGTGATCGGCGAGAATCGTCGCGACCAGCGTGTCGACGGCCTCGGCATCGGTGATATCGCACGGATAGGCATGCGCGTCACCGCCGTCGGCGCGCACCGCCTCCGCCGCTGCCTCCAACTCGGCGCGGCCACGCGCCACCATCAGCACGGTCGCACCGCGACGTGCCACAGCGTGCGCGGTGGCCAGCCCGATGCCCGACGACGCGCCGGTGATGAGCACGACCCGGCCGGTGAAGATCTCCTCGGACGAGGCGGGCCGGTGCCGATCCGGATCGAGGTTGGCGCGCCAGTACTCCCACAGCCGGCCCGCGTAGCTGTCGAACTCCGGCACCGACAGCCCGCGCAGCAGCGCGCGGGTGGAATCGGAGACGAACTCCGCCGAGAACGACACGTGCGGGGCGACCGCGGCCGGAATTCCCAGCCGTTCCAGCAGGAAATCGCGCACCGCGGGCACACCGGGTAGATGCGAGAGGCCATTCAACGCGGCACGGCTGCCGGGCAGCGGACCAACGCCCGAGGGCGCGCCGGCCGCGGCGGCGAGCGCGCCGTAGATCTCACCGAACGGCTGCGGGCGCGGGTTCACCAGGTGGAAGGTGCGCCCGTCCAGACCCGGCCTGCGCACCAGTTCGACCATGGCCGCGGCCACGTAGTCGACCGGAACCACGTTGGTCGCCCCGAGATCGGGCAGCGGCAGCGGCAATTCGGCGGGCAGCCCGCCGAGCGCGGCAATGGCGGGGAAGAAGTAGTAGGGACCGTCGATCTTGTCCATTTCGCCGGTGCGGGAATCGCCGACGATGATCGCGGGCCGATACACCCGCCAGCGCACACCCTGGGATTCGCGCACCATTTTCTCGGCGGCGAACTTGGTGCGATGGTAGGGCGAGGTCAGTCGTTGCCCGAGATCGAAATCCTCCTCGAAGAACTGACCGCGGTGATCGCCGGCCACCGCCACCGAAGAAACGTGATGCAACACCGCGTCGAGTTGTTTCGCCAGTGCCAGAACAGAATTCGTGCCGCGCACATTGGCCGCGTGCGCGGTGGCCTCGTCGGCGGTCATATCGTAGACGGCACCGAGGTGGATGATGTGGTCGGCGGTGGGGGCGGGCTCGGTGAGTCCGAGGCCGTCCGCGGTGAGGTCGCCGACCAGCGGATGGACCCGTTCGCTGCCGCGCCAGCGGGTGGCCAGCGCCTCGAACTTCGTCAGCGATTCGGCGCGCACCAGCACATGCAGCTGTGCCTGCGGATCCTTGTCCAGAATTCCTTGCACGACACGACGACCCAGAAATCCGGTACCGCCTGTCACAATGAAAGAAACCATTGTCTACCCCTGCTGTTCACTCGAAGCCGTTGTCGCACAGAGCTGTCCGGCATGCAGCGGTGAATGCGGACAATCGAAGATTTCGACCCCCGAAAGATTTCGCCGGGTCGAAAGTAGGAACACCTTCGTCCTGACTGATCGGAACAGTAATCGGGGTTACCCGTCGGTAGCAAGCCGGATCGACGGGGAGTCGCTGTGGGAATGGTCACGACCGCCCCGGAGGGGATTTTGTGTGTTACAACAGTTTTCAGATAAGGAATATGAAACTGTGGGTGACAGATAACCGGTTCGGGAACGGCAACGGACCCGACTGGTCGCTTGTCTGAATGTGCCCGGCGTGGATCAGGACGGCCGGCGCGTCGGGAATTCCTCGGCCAGTTCCTCGAACACCGCGGTGTTCATCGCGAACGCCCGCTGACCTTCGTCCAGGACGCGGCGCCGCTCCAGATCATCGAGCGGCATCCGATCCAGCAGCACCCGGTATTCGCGTTTGAACGCCGCCGGGTTTCCGACACCGTCGAAGACATAGAAGCGCACACCGTCACCCCGATGCGGCAGATTCCACAGCTTCTCGGCGGTCCCGCGGATGACCTGTCCACCCGACAGGTCGCCGAGATAGCGGGTGTAGTGGTGGGCGATATAGCCGCCCGGCCACTCGCGCGCACATTCGTCGATGCGTGCGGCATAGGCGGCGGTGGCGGGCAGCGGTTCCAGCCCCTCACGCCAGTCCGGCCCGGCCAGATGGGCGAGGTCACGTTCGAGTTCGGCCGTGCGGGCCAGCTCGGGGCGGATGAACGGCCCGGCGATCGGGTCGTCGGCCAAGGCGTCCCAGCGGCCCTCCAGCGCGCGGTAGATGAACCAAAGCTGGCCGGTGTAGCGCAGGTAGGACTCGACACCCAGTTCACCGCCGAGCATGTCGGAGATGAACGAGGAATTCTCCGCCTCTTCGTGCTGGCGGGCGGTGGCGCTGCGGATCTGCACCGAGAACGGCAGCGGCTCCGCAGGGGCGTGATCGGTCTCCGACACATTCGGACCGTGCGACATATCCGAAACCACCTCACCCTCACTGGAACCGTCGGCGCGCGACCGGCCGCGAGCCGGGACGCCATGCTACGACCGCGCTCCGGCGGGCCGATCGCTTCGACGATACCGGCTCACCGATCTTCCCGCGATGGGCTCACTTCTGCTTACGCAGGTACGGCGGGATCTCCTTACGCAGGTAGGGCGGCAACCCGACGGGCCTGCGCCGGCGCCGCACGATCGGCCGCCGCAGATTGCCGAAGCGGCGCAGCACCGGCGGACGCACCACCGTCCGGTCGAACCATTCGCCGAGAGTGACACCGGCGGCCAGCGCACACCCGACACCCAGCGCGGCCAGCAGTTGATTGGCCCCGATCAGCAGTTCATCGTTGAGCGTGCCGTACAGGCCGCGATAGACGCTGAGACCGGGCAGCAGCGGCGTGATGCCGGCGACCGCGACGATCAACGGCGGGGTCAACGCGCGACGCGCCATCAGACCACCGGCGAGACCGATGATCGTGGCCGCGGCGCCGGACGACACCACCGGCCCGAACCCGGCATGCTGAACCACCAGGAAGACCACCGTGCCCACCGCGCCGCTGAGTGCAGCGGCGGCAAGTGCCCGGCGCTCGGCGTAACAAGCCAGCGCGTAGGCCAGCGCCGCCACCGCACCGGCGAGGAGCTTGACCGGCAGATCGGTGAAGACCCGGGCGGGAGTCAGATCCAGCGGCGGTGAGGTGGCCCCGAGAATCTGGCCCACCCGCAACGCCAGCGCGATCCCGGCGACGATGCCGCCGGTCATCATCACCACCTCGAGCATGCGGGCCGCCGCGGTGATCGGGCTGCCGGTGATGGCGTCCTGCACCGAACCGACCAACTGCAGACCACTGAGCAACACGGTGATACCGGCCGCGATGATGAGCGACGGGTCGACGTCGATGCCGAGCGGTTCGGCCAGCGTAGCCAGCACGATCGCGGGCGCGGCGGCGATCGCGCCGCCGGCCATGTGCTGGAAGAAGAAGGGCAGCCCGTATCGATTGAGAATCCGGTTGACGCGGTCGATCGCCGCCGTGGCGGCGAAGCTGATCACCGCGACCAGCGCGCCGGCGCCGAGCAGCACCGCGATCGAGGCGGCAAGCAGCGACCAGCCGAAGGTCGCCACCCAGCGCGGGTAAGGATGCGGTGCCGAGGTGATGGCGTCGAGAGCGGCACGCGCGTCCTCGGGGTCGACGACCTGGGTGCGGATACGCCGGGTCAAGCGGTCCACCGCCGCCAGCCGGGTGAAATCCATGCCCCGGTAGTGCACGATGCGCATGCTGCTGGCCGGAGGCAGCGAGCGGCCGCGGTCGGCCCAGATGCGGATCGCGTCGAAGGTGACGTCGACATCGCAGCGCGCCAGACCGTAGGTGGCCGCGATGAACCGGACGGTCGTGGTGGTGTCGTTGACCGAGGTACCGGAGGCGAGCACCACCTCCCCCATTCGCACGGCGAGGTCGAGCACCTCGGCGACCTTGGCGTCGTCGGTGAGATCGATCGGCTGCAGCGGCGTCGGGGCGGCGACGATGGTGTCGGCCGTCGCCTGCCGGTCACCGACCAGCCGTCCGACGGCCTGCGTCACCACGGGCAGCCGGAGAATTCTGCGCCGTCGCGGACCACGCGCCGCGAAATCTTCGACGCGTGGTTCGCCGATGTCTCCTCCCGAGGGCGCGCCAATAGCCATAGCCGTGAAGGTAGTCACCCCGACCGGACCCGCGCACCGTGATACCCGCAACCGCAGGCAGGCGCCGTGTCACCGGCGATGCCCGTCGGTCGGAACCGTGGCGTGGTGACCGATCTCGCGCCGCGTTCTTTCGGCCCGTCGCCGAGGGATACGGCTATGGTCGGGTCATGGCTACCGGCAGCGCATCGACGGCAGATCACCTTCGTGAAGCCCTGGACGGACCGTGGGGCGAGGTCCGGGAACAGGCAAGGGATCAACTGGCGGGGGACCGGTTCGCCGGTGATCCCGAACTCGACTACCGCGCGGCGCGGGCCAGGGTCCTCGAGCAGATGCGGGCGCTGGCCGGGCTCGGTTTGGCCGAGCGCGGCTTCCGTAGGGAGAACGGCGGCACGGGCGAGCCGGGTGCGGCGGTCGTCGGGCTGGAAATGCTGGCCTACACCGACTTGTCGCTGTGGGTGAAATCGGGCGTGCAGTGGGGCCTGTTCGGCGGCGCCGTGGAAAATCTCGGCACCGAGCGGCACCGCGAATTCATCAAGCAGCTGATCTCGCTGGACCTGCTCGGCTGCTTCGCGATGACCGAATCCGGCCACGGCAGCGACGTCGCCAATCTCGAGACCACCGCGACCTACGATCCGGCGACCCAGGAATTCGTGGTGCACACCCCGACCCCGTCGGCGCGTAAGGACTACATCGGCGGCGCGGCCGAACACGCCCGCATGGCAGCGGTTTTCGCGCAGCTCATCACCCCGGCGGGCAATCACGGCGTGCACTGCCTGCTGGTGCCGATCCGCGACGAGCAGGGCAACGACCTGCCCGGCGTCACCACCTCCGACTGCGGTCTCAAGGGCGGCCTGCCCGGGGTCGACAACGGCCGCATCGTCTTCGACCACGTGCGCGTCCCCCGGGAGAACCTGCTCAACCGCTACGCCGACGTCGCGCCCGACGGCACCTACAGCTCCGAGATCGAGAACCCCAGCCGCCGCTTCTTCACCACCCTCGGCACCCTGGTCCGCGGCCGAGTCAGTGTGGGCGGTGCCGCCGCGGCGGGCGCGCGCGTGGCGCTCAGCATCGCCGGCAGGTACGCCCTGAAGCGGCGGCAATTCGGCGACCCCGACGACGGCGGCGAGATCCTGCTGCTGGACTACCGCAATCATCAGCGCAGACTGCTGCCGCTGATCGCGCGCTCCTACGCGCTGGCCTTCGCGCAGAACGACCTGGTGCGGCGCATGCATCTGGTGCAGACCGGCCAGGACCTCGATCCGGGTGCCCAGCGCGCACTAGAGAAGCGGGCCGCAGGCCTCAAGGTCGCCCAGACCCGCCACGCCACCCGGGCGATCCAGGAATGCCGCGAAGCCTGCGGCGGTGCGGGCTACCTGACCGAGAACCGGCTGGTCACCCTCAAGGCCGACACCGACGTGTTCACCACGTTCGAAGGCGACAACGTCGTCTTGACGCAGCTGGTCGCCAAGGAACTGCTGACCGCCTACTCCGACGAGGTGCGCGATCTGGACGCGCTGGGCTGGGTGCGCTTCGCCGCCACCATGGCCGGTGACGTGGTGCGCAAGCGCTCGGGGGTGCGTCAGCTGATCCAGACCCTGCGCGATCGCGGCGACGAATCCGTCGACGAGGGCGATCTGTCCAAGCGCGCGGTCCAGCTGCAGTTGTTCGCCGACCGCGAGGACTATCTGGTCCGCACCGCGGGGCACCGGCTGCGCGCACGGGCCGAGGAGACCAGCCCGTTCGAGGCGTTCAACAACGCACAGGACCACATTCTCGCCGCGGGTTCGGCCCATATCGACCGGCTCGTGCTCGAGGCCTTCATCGAGGGCATCAGCGGAATCGAGGACCCGGACGCCAGGGCCTTGGCGGAGACGGTGTGTGATCTGTTCGTCTACGCCACCCTCGAAGAGAATCTGTCCTGGTACATCATGCACCGGTTCATGTCGGTGGAGCGGGGCAAGGCGGTGCGGCGCGGAGTCAACGAACTCGTCGACCGGTTGCGCCCGGACGCACTGACCCTCATCGAGGCGATGGGCGTGCCGGAATCCATGCTGCGCGCGGCCATGCTCGACGACGCGAGCGTCTACGAACGGCAGTAACCGAGTGAGCAGCCCCGCCCGCGCCGAGTGGAGGCGATTCATCCGGCGCGGGTGGTCACGTTCTGCGGTGATTCAGGTCCGGCCATCCCTCGAGCAGGCCGGATCTGCCCGCGGCGTCCGGTAGTCACCCCCGGGGCGGGCAGTAGTCAGCCGGCCGAGCCGTACGCCGCTGTACCTGCGCGATCGCCGAGCACAGCAGCACCGACAGCGCGATGGCCGCACCGGCTCCGCCGATGATGTCGGTGGCGTGGTGGTAGTCGAGGGCGATCATGCCGATCGCCGCCGATACCCACGCCACCGCCGCGCAGCAGGCGATCACCAGCCGTGCCCTGGTGGATTCGATCAGCACCAGAAACGTCGTCGCGACTGCCACCAGATGCACGGTGTGCCCGCTTGGATAGGCGAGATAGTCGTGCAGTGGCCGGCCCCAGAACGGTTTGAGCGCCCAGGTATTGAGCCCGGCCGCGACCTCCGGCACCGCCACCATGCTCGCGGCGCGCCACCAGCGCTGCTGCCAGCCGAACCAGGCGGCACCGGCCAGCATCAACGCGATCACCACCCAGGTGTTGCTCGCCAGCGCCAGCACTTCGGCGACCCACGGCCGTGGATCGAGGGCGGCGCTGATGGGTTCGCCGACGCGCTGATCGAGCCCGGTCGGCCCGCCGTCGGGTGGGAAGCTCAGCGGAACCGCGACGGTGACCGTGCCGGCGAGCGCGGCAGCCCCCCACGAACCGGATTGGTCGGGCATCGGCGCGTCGGGTGCGGTATCCGGTCCACGCGCGGCGGGTTCGCCCGTTCCGGGTGCTGCGATCACCGCAACGACGATAGTCACCGCCGCCGGCGAGCGCCTACGGGCCGTAGGTGAGGATCGCGGTGATGACCATCCACAGCACCCACGCGACGGCGATGACCATGCCGACCGCCAAGGTCGATCGCATGAACGCGCGCCCGAAATCGACGTCGCCGCGCTCCGGCGGATACAGCTTCCACGGGCTGTACCACGGTGCTTGCAGCACCTTCCCCTTGGCGGCCTCGCGTTCGGCCTGCGCCAGCTCCTCGGCGTAGGCCTCGGCCTGGGCCTGTGCCGGGCCGCCGTGCCACAGCGTGATGTCGATGGGGCCGAGGAATCCCTCGTTCAGCAACTCCTGTGGGGCGGGCAGGTACGGCAGAATGCCGAGCCCGCGGAAGGCCACCGCGACGTCGTTGGCGGTCCACAGATGGTTCTCCGCCTGGGCCAGGGTGTCGAAGTAGTGTCGCAGGCGTTCCGGATCGTCGCCGAGGATGGCGTCGAAACTGGGGTCGCTCCACGCCTGTTCGAGCTGGACCCGCGCGCCGCGCATCGGCACGATCAGCGCCACACCGTGCACCGCGCGCTGGCCGAGCCCGCGGGCCGCCAGCCAGTTCTGCAGCGCGAAGGTGTGATCGCGGGAGCGTTCCAGCGGGGTGCGCCGGTCCTTGTTCTCCCACACGGCGGGCTCACCCGAGACCGTCCACGCGCCGTTGAGCGGGATCTGCAGCACGCCCTCCTGGCGCGCCATCAGCGCCTCGGCCTCGATCACCACGCAGCTGGTGGGTGTCCAGATCACCGCGTCGAACTGATGCAGGGTGTCCTGATGGAACAGGCTGCAATTGATGGTGGCCACGCCGTGCGGGCTACCGGGGTCCTTCCAGGTGCGCAACCAGTCGATCAATGCCCGTTCGGCATTGGTGCCTGCGCTGTTCTGCACTCGCACGAGCATTGGCGACCGCCCTTCACGTCGACACCCGGTACCGGACAGGATACGAGGCGGGTCGGCGCCGACCCGAGATTTGCGGCTCCGCGCTGTGTCCGAGGCGCACGACGGCGGTGCCGGTCAGAAGGCTACCCGTCCGCGGGCTCCGCCGGAAGTTTCCCGGCCCGCACCGCCTCGACCAGCTCGGCGTGGTCGGCTTCGGTGCGGTCGGCGTAGCGCACCGCGAAATCGGCCACCGCCTCCTCGAAACGTTCGTCGTCGCCGAGATATCCGGCGGTGGCGCGCGGGTCGAGCGACCGGGTGTGGGCGCGGGCCAGCAGTGCGCCGGCGAGCCTGCCGTAATCGTCGAGATCCTTCGAATCCAGTTCGGCAGGGTCGATTCCGCCCTTGAGGTTGCGGAATTGGCGCACCACGAACGGCAGTTCCCGTTCGGGTTCCCCGGCGGTCGCGGGCACCCGCATGCTCGTCCAGCCGAGCAGGATGTCGGTCTCGGCCTGAACCAGCCTGGCGCCCTGCACGATTCGCTCACCCTCGTGCCGCTGCGGGGCGGGCGCGACGAACGGTGTCAGCGCCGACGGGTTGGCCTGCTTCAGTTGCAGCACAAGCACTTCGCCGTCGTTGCCGTGCAGCAGCGCGACATAGCTGTGCAGGCCCACACTGCCTGTGCCGACGATGCGAAACGCGATGTCGGACACCGAGAATCGTGCTAGCAGACCCTGCCGGGACTCCCGCAGCGTGCCCGCGTAGTTCTCCAGCGCATCGATCGCGGCCTCGGCCACCGCCTCGTCGACATGGGTCAGAATCGGCGGGTCGTTGACGAAACGCTGCTTGCGGATACCGGTTTCGTGATCGTCGAGGTGCTCGGTCCACTTGGCGACCACCTTGGCGCTGGTGTTCTTGCGAGCCTTCTTCGCGGCCTTCTTGAAGTCGTCGAGCAG
Organism: Nocardia cyriacigeorgica; assembly: GCF_005863245.1. GTDB lineage: Bacteria > Actinomycetota > Actinomycetes > Mycobacteriales > Mycobacteriaceae > Nocardia > Nocardia cyriacigeorgica_C. The sequence continues at coordinate 143,909 of NZ_VBUT01000005.1, forward strand.
ATCGTCGGCCTTGGCCTTGCCGATCATCGATTCATCGGGCAGGGCGGTCCAGGACTCCATGAACGGCATCTCGGCCAGTGCGGCGATGGTGCGGCGATAGGAGCGCACCGCGTCGCGCGCGGCGTCGCGGCAGTCGTCCTCGCTGGAGCCGCCCTCGCGCCCGGCCAGCACCAGGCTCGCCGCCAGCCGCTCCAGATCCCACTCCCACGGCCCGGCCACGGTTTCGTCGAAGTCGTTGATATCCATCACGATGTCGCCGTGCGGGGTGCCGTAGAGGCCGAAGTTGGCCGCGTGGGCGTCACCACACAGCTGGGCGGTGAGGCCGGTGGCGGGTCCGGCGGCCAGATCAGCGGCCATCAGCCCGGCGGCGCCGCGATAGAAGGTGAACGGCGAGGTGGTCATGCGTCCGATGCGCAGCGGGACCAGATGCGCCAACCGGCCCGCGTTGCTCGCCGCCACGAACGGAAGCACGCCGGGACGATCCGGGGCAGCGGCCTCGCGATCGCGGGCACTGAAGGGCACCTGTTCGCGCAGTGCCGCGCCGCGGGCGCGGGCGTCGTCGGCGCTGACGTGGTTGCGGAGGTCGATTCGACTGCTCATCACCGCGTACGCTACCGACTCCGGCGCCATGTACGGGTGCCCGGTACGGGAGTCGCGGGCCGGCGCCCCGGCCCGGGCCCACGCGCTGCCCGAGGTGCGGGCCGGATGGCGCGTGACGGCGCCGATGCGGTATGCACGGGCTGTGACAAGCGAATCAGGAACGACCGAATCCGGCCGGGGTGCCGAGCGGCAGGTGTTCGGCGGCGTCTTCGCCGACCGCATCCTGACCGTGCCCAACGCGCTGAGCGTGCTGCGGCTGATCGGCGTACCGGTGTTCCTGTGGCTGATGCTGGTCGAACACGCCGACGGGTGGGCCTTCGCGCTGCTGGTCGTCAGCGGCGTCACCGACTTCCTCGACGGCAAACTGGCCCGGCTGCTGGACCAGTCCTCGAAACTGGGCGCCCTGCTCGATCCGTTCGTCGACCGGCTGTATCTGGTGACCACCCTGGCCGCCTTCGTGATCCGCGGGCTGATCCCGTGGTGGGTGGCGGCCCTGCTGATCGGCCGTGACCTGATCCTGACCCTGACGCTGTCGGTGTACCGGCGCCGCGATCTGGACCCGCCGGAGGTCATCTATTTGGGCAAGGCCGCCACCTTCGCGCTGATGTCGGCGCTGCCGTGGCTGCTGGCCGGGCAGATGGACTGGGTGGGCGATGGTTTCGGGCGGGCCTTCGGCGGGGCACTACTGGTCTGGGGCACCGCGGTCTACGTCTGGACCGGGGTTCTCTACACCGGGAAGGCCATCGCCGTAGCACGGGCGATCCCGCGCGGGACCGACCACTGATCCGCGCCCGGGTGGGCGCTCGCTATAGAGTTGCGTGCACCGTGCACAACGAAAGGATGCCTTGTGACCCAGACGCCCGAGGACCTGCGCTACACCGAAGAGCACGAGTGGGTGCGTCGGATCGGCCCCTCCAGGGTCCGGGTCGGCATCACCGACTACGCCCAGTCCCAGCTCGGTGACGTCGTGTTCGTTCAGTTGCCTGCCGTCGACGCCGATGTCGCGGCCGGTGACAGCATCGCGGAGGTCGAATCGACCAAGAGCGTCTCCGACATCTATGCTCCGCTGGACGCGAAAGTTGTTGGGGCGAACCAGGAATTGGAGAACGCACCGGAGACCTTGAACACCGACCCCTACGGTTCGGGGTGGCTGTTCGAGCTCGAGGTGAGCGATGCCGCGGCGCTGGACACCGCACTCGGTGAACTGCTCGATGCCGCAGGTTATCAAGGAGTTATCGGGGCCTGACCCGGCCTTCCCAGTTCTCCCTGCACGGGTCCGCCCCGGCAGGGTACGGTCAATGCCAACGGATGTGCTGCCGGCCGCTGGTGGGTTGTGCGGCCGCGACTCGAGGTCGCGGCGGTCGAGGCAGCAGCTGCCTGCATGATTATCAGGTTCGAGGAGGAGAGAAACGGTGAGCGAGAACAAAGACCCGGGTTACGGGGAGACCGCGGCCGAGACGACGTCGGTCTTCCGCGCGGATTTCCTGAACGAGGTCGACGCGTCACGCTCCGGAGAGGCGACCGGCGAGCAGCCGGTCCAGGGTGTCGAGGGACTGCCCGTCGGCGCGGCCCTGCTGGTGGTCAAGCGCGGTCCGAACGCGGGCTCGCGTTTCCTGCTGGACCAGCCGACCACTTCGGCCGGACGTCACCCCGACAGCGACATCTTCCTCGACGACGTGACCGTCAGCCGCCGTCATGCCGAGTTCCGTCAGGACGAGGATTCCTTCCAGGTGGTCGATGTGGGCAGCCTCAACGGCACCTACGTCAACCGCGAGCCGGTGGATTCCTCCGAGCTGCAGAACGGTGACGAGGTCCAGATCGGCAAGTTCCGTCTGGTCTTCCTCACCGGCCCGCGCGCCCAGACCTCCGATTCGGCGGCGGGTGCGGGCAGCTTGTGACAGGCGGTGCGCCGGTACACGTGATCGGCGCTCTCACATGAAAGACTCGATGTCATGACGGGCGCGGCGCAGTGGGCTCGCGGAGGCATGTCGATCGGCTCCGTGCTCGACCTGCTGCGGCCGGATTTCCCCGACATCACCATCTCCAAGATTCGTTTCCTGGAGGCGGAGGGGCTGATCCGGCCCGAACGCACGCCGTCGGGCTACCGCAGATTCTCGGTGGCCGACTGCGAGCGGTTGCGTTTCGTGCTCACCGCGCAGCGGGATCAGTACCTGCCGCTGAAGGTGATCAAGGAACAGCTCGAAGCGATCGACAGTGGTGCGGCGACGCTCGGTGTGCGGGAAGCCCGCGCCCGGGCGCACTCCGTGCGCACCGACCCCGACCGTGGCTCCGGCGACGGCGAGCGTGCCGCCGCGGGGGAGCGTGCCGCGGCCCCGCGGCGGCTCGGCGTGGTGCCCGGCGAGATCTCCCCGGATGAGCTGCGCTTCGACCACGAGGTCCGGCTCACCCGCGCCGATCTGCTCGAGCAGGCCGGTATCGATGAGAAATTCCTCAACGACCTGATCCGGGCCAACCTGATCACCCCCGGCGCCGCCGGATTCTTCGACGCCGACGCGGTGACGCTGGCCAAAACCGCACGCGCGATGTCGGAGTTCGGTTTGGAGGCACGGCATCTGCGGGCGTTCAAGCTCGCCGCCGACCGTGAGGCGGCCCTGGTCGCCCAGATCGCCGCGCCCATCGCCAAGAGCCGCGACGCGGGTGCGCGCGCCCGCGCGGAGGAGACCGTGCGCGAGCTGGCGGCGCTGTCGCTGACCCTGCACACCAGCCTGGTGAAGGCCTCGGTGCGGGCCTCCCTCGGCAACTGATCGCTCCGCGTTCGAGTGGTCCCGCGGCGGTGCTCGACGACGGCGCAACGCCGTGAACTCAGCCATCGCGGCACCGTCGGGAATTCGCTTAGACTCGTGTTACGGCGAGCTCGGGTAGGGACACGGCGGGCTGTCGGCGAGTATTGGGAGGCAGTGCGATGAGCGAAATGCGCGTGATCGGCATCCGTGTCGAGCAGCCACAGAACCAGCCCGTGCTGTTGCTCCGGGAAGCGTCCGGTGACCGGTATCTGCCCATCTGGATCGGGCAGGCCGAGGCGACCGCCATCGTGCTCGAGCAGGAGGGCGTCACCCCCATCCGCCCGCTCACCCACGACCTGATCAAGATCTTGATCACCGATCTCGGGCACACCTTGAAAGAGGTCAGGATCGTCGATCTGCAGGAGGGCACCTTCTACGCCGATCTGGTCTTCGACAACGACCTGCGCATCTCCGCGCGCCCGTCGGATTCGGTGGCGATCGCCCTGCGCGTCGGCTGCCCGATCTATGCCGAAGAAGCGGTGCTCGACGAGGCTGGTCTGGTCATGCCGGACGAGCGCGAGGACGAGGTGGAGAAGTTCAAGGAGTTCCTCGAGTCGGTCTCGCCCGACGATTTCAAGGCCACCGACAGCTGAGCGCGGAAACTATTTTTTAGACCTTAAGTACAGGTCGAGACTCTTACCGCGCGTCGCGTTTGGTCGGACGAGACCGCTCCCGAGACAATCGAGAAGAGTAATCTCGATAGTTGGGCCACGTCCGTTTCGGCAGGGTCGCGCCGGGGTACCGGTGCTCGATTCGTGGCTGTGACGGAGCCGGGTCATCGATGAGGCTGAGAACGCGTCGGCGAAACAAGGGAGTGGTCAGTGGCAGAGCATTACCAGGGCGAGGTACAGCCAGGACTGTTCCCGGACGACTCGGTGCCCGACGACCTGGTGGGCTACCGCGTGCCGAGCGCATGCCAGGTGGCCGGGATCACCTACCGGCAGCTCGATTACTGGGCGCGCACCGGTCTGGTCGTGCCGTCGATCCGCGGGGCGGCGGGCTCGGGGAGCCAGCGGCTGTACTCGTTCAAGGACATCCTGGTCCTCAAGATCGTCAAGCGACTATTGGACGCGGGCATCTCGCTGCAGAACATCCGCATCGCGGTCGACCACCTGCGCAGCCGCGGCGTCCAGGACCTGGCCGGCATCACCCTGTTCTCCGACGGCACCTCGGTCTACGAGTGCACCTCGCCCGAGGAGGTCGTCGATTTACTGCAGGGCGGGCAGGGCGTGTTCGGTATCGCGGTCAGCGGTGCCATGCGTGAGCTGACCGGCGCGATCGCCAACTTCCCGGCAGAGCGCGCCACCGCGGCGAGCGACCGACCCGAAGACGAGCTGGCCTACCGCCGAAAAGCGCGGATGAACCGTAAGACGGGGTAGTCCCCGTCCGGTCAGGCCTGTCTGCGCTCGCGGCGCCGACCGTGCCGAACGATGGTCCCGACGCCGGGGATGCGCCGGGACCACCGTGTTCTCGAGCACAGATCAAGATCACAGTGTCGCCGGTCCTGATATCGCCGCTTCCGCCGCGCGAACCGGGAACCCGCAGGTAGGCCACATGGTTTCGGACCGGCTCACGCGTGCGTGGATGCCGGGGCGTGCGTCGTTGGCGCGAGTCGCGGCCGCGCCCACGCGAGCCATGCGGGGGCCGAAATCCCGCCGCGCCGCAGTCGCGGCCTAAAATGGCAGAGCGTCGCCGCCGTGCGGGAGAGTTCCGGGCCTCGAGTCCGGGCGCCGAAGGAGCAGCACCTCCCCGTCAATCTCTCAGGCAACAGGGACCGTACGGGCTTCGGCGCCTCTGGAAAGCGGTGGCTGCGGGCTGCCCGCCCATGGGGAAAGGGGTCCGGCTCCGGCCGTGACCACCGAATCTCTCAGGCGCCACGACAGAGGGGGAGGGCTGGAACCCGTCGACCGCCCGGTCGACCCGCCCGACCTGGGAGTATGCCGTGAGCCGCACCTTCGCCGACCGCCACATCGGACCCGACAGCGCCGAACTCGACCGGATGCTGCCCGTCGTCGGCGTCGACTCGCTCGACGACCTGGCCGCCGCCGCGATTCCCGCCGGGATCCTCGATGGTTCCGCGCTCGCCGGGCTGCCGCCGGCCGCGAGCGAACACGAGGTGCTGGCCGAGCTGGGCGCGCTCGCTCACTCCAATACCGTCGCGACTTCGATGATCGGGCTCGGCTACTACGACACGCTGACCCCGCCGGTGCTGGTGCGCAACCTGCTGGAGAACCCGGCCTGGTACACCGCCTACACCCCGTATCAGCCGGAGATCAGCCAGGGCAGGCTCGAGGCGCTGCTCAACTTCCAGACTATGGTCTCGGATCTGACCGGCATGGAGGTCGCCAACGCGTCCATGCTGGACGAGGCCACCGCCGCCGCCGAGGCGATGACACTGCTGCGCCGCGCCAACCGCTCGGCGTCGGCGCGGCTGCTCATCGATACCGACCTGTTCCCGCAGACCCGCACCATCCTCTACACCCGCGCCGAACCGCTCGGCATCGAGATCGTGGAAGCCGACCTGGCCTCCGGTCAGCTGCCCGACGGCGAGTTCTTCGGGGTGCTGACCCAGGTGCCCGGTGCCTCCGGCCGGATCGTGGACATGGCGCCGATCATCGAGGCCGCGCACGAGCGGGGCGCGCTGGTCGCCGTCGGCGCGGATCTGCTGGCCCTGACCTTGATCACGCCGCCGGGTGAGCAGGGCGCCGATGCCTGCTTCGGCACCACCCAGCGGTTCGGCGTGCCGATGGGCTTCGGCGGCCCGCACGCCGGCTACCTGTCGGTGCACGCCAAGCATGCCCGGCAGTTGCCCGGCCGGCTGGTCGGTGTGTCGGTGGACGCCGATGGCGCGCCCGCCTACCGGCTGGCCCTGCAAACCCGTGAGCAGCACATCCGGCGCGAGAAGGCCACCTCGAACATCTGTACCGCGCAGGTGTTGCTGGCCATCGTCGCCGCCATGTACGCCAGCTATCACGGCGCGGACGGCCTGCGCTCGATCGCGCGACGGGTGCACGGGCACGCGGCGGCGATCGCGGCCGGCCTGGACGGCGCCGTCGTGCACGAGCGGTTCTTCGACACCGTGCTCGCGCATGTGCCCGGCGGCGCGGAAGCCGTGGTGGGCAAGGCGAAGTCGCGCGGCATCAACCTGCGGCTGGTGGACGCCGATCACGTCGGCATCGCCTGCGATGAAGCGACCACCGAGGCCCATGTGGCGGCGGTGCTCGAATCCTTCGGTACCGCACTGCCTTCGGAGAATCCGGGTGCTGAGCCGGTGTCGATCGAGACCCGCACCTCGCCGTTCCTGACCCATCCCGCGTTCACCAGCTACCGCACCGAGACCGCGATGCTGCGCTACCTGCGCAGGCTCTCCGACAAGGACATCGCGTTGGACCGCAGCATGATCCCGCTCGGCTCCTGCACCATGAAGCTGAATGCCACCGCCGAGATGGAGGCGATCACCTGGCCCGGGTTCGCGCGGGTGCACCCGTACGCGCCGGTCGAGGACGCGCCCGGATTGCTGCGCCTGATCGCCGACCTGGAGGGATGGCTGTCGTCGATCACCGGCTACGACTCGGTGAGCCTGCAACCCAATGCCGGTAGCCAGGGCGAATACGCCGGCCTGCTCGCGATTCGCCGCTACCACCTCGATCGCGGCGACACCCACCGCGACACCTGCCTGATCCCGTCCAGCGCGCACGGCACGAACGCGGCCTCGGCCGCCATGGCGGGCCTGCGGGTCGAGGTGGTGGCCTGCCGCGACAACGGTGACGTCGACCTGGACGATCTGCGCGCCAAGATCGCCGACCACGCCGACCGGCTGGCCTGCATCATGATCACCTACCCGTCCACCCACGGGGTGTACGAGCACGAGGTCGCCGAACTGTGCGAGCTGGTGCACGAGGCGGGCGGGCAGGTCTACATCGACGGTGCGAACCTCAACGCGCTGGTGGGGCTGGCGCGGCCGGGACGATTCGGCGGCGACGTCAGCCATTTGAACCTGCACAAGACCTTCTGCATCCCGCACGGCGGCGGCGGTCCCGGCGTCGGGCCGGTGGCGGTGCGCTCGCATCTGGCGCAGTACCTGCCGGGCGATCCGCTGGAGCCGGGTTCGCACGCGGTGTCGGCGGCCAAGTACGGTTCGGCCTCGATTCTGCCCATCACCTGGGCGTACATCCGGATGATGGGCGCCGACGGCCTGCGCCGGGCGACGTTGTCGGCGATCGCGTCGGCCAACTACATCGCCCGCCGGTTGAACGACTACTTCCCGGTGCTCTACACCGGCGAGAACGGCATGGTCGCCCACGAGTGCATTCTGGATCTGCGCGAGATCACCAAGCAGACCGGCGTCACCGTCGATGATGTGGCAAAGCGGTTGGCCGACTACGGTTTCCACGCACCCACCATGAGCTTCCCGGTGGCGGGCACGCTGATGGTCGAGCCGACCGAGAGCGAAGACCTCGCGGAACTGGACGATTTCATCGAGGCGATGATCTCCATCCGCCGCGAGATCGACCAGGTCGGTGCCGGTGTCTGGCCGGTCACCGACAACCCGCTGCGCGGCGCCCCGCATACGGCCGCGAGCCTGGTCGGGGAGTGGGATCACCCCTACAGCCGCGAAATCGCCGTCTACCCGCGCGGCCTCGGCCACGCCCGCGCCAAGGTCTGGCCGCCGGTCCGCCGCATCGACGGCGCCTTCGGCGACCGCAACCTGGTGTGCTCCTGCCCGCCGCTGGACGCCTACACCGACTAACACGCTCGCGCCAACGCCGCCTGATCCCACAAACCGTGGCGGTGTTGGCATTTCAGTGGCAACCCGTGGTCGCCATTCGCGCGCTGCTGCCGCCGCCGCGGGTCCAGCGCACCCAGGTGTTCGGCGACGGCGGTGCTGCCCGCCGCGCTCAGTGGGCTGGAGTTCGTAGGCCGGCTCGTGTCACCGCTCGAGTTCGCCCGGGCCGGCCCGCGGTCTCGCCGACGATCCGTCCGGCGCGTAAATGCTCGTTCACGGCGTCCGGTTTCGAGTAGCGCCGACCGTCCGACGTGCGGTCTACCGGGGAATTTCGGGTAGCACGCTACCCGCGCCACCGGCCATAGCCGACGGCTACCGTCCGAGGTCTCACCCCTGCGCGAACGGATCGGATCATGGACGCTTTCGCCTCATTCACCCACCTCGGCCTGTACCTGATCGACGAGGACACCGGCGGACCGATCGTCCGCCACCCTGTCTTCGCCGAGGTTGTCGTTCGTCACGATCCGGGCTGTCGGTCCGCGGAGCAACCCGACGGCAGCGACGACACCGGGCCCGACGGCGGCGACGACACCGCGGCCGACTGCTCCGACGCGGTGCGCTGGTCGGCACCGCTCGGTGTGCTGTGGACCGACCACGTCGGCTATATCTCCTACGACCTGACCCGGGTGCCCGCGCCGATGTGCGCGCGGCTCGACGCCGAGGTCGCGGTGCGCCGGTTCGGGGAGCTCGCGCGCCGGGCGGCAGCGCAACGCGAGGACGGCGACGGCGGCGGGGAGACCGTCACGATCCGCGCACTTCCCTATGGCGCGACGAGGTGGATCGATGTGCTCTCGCAGGCCCGGTTCACCGAGGGGGCGGTGGTCGGCCGGCTGGTGGTGCGCCGCCCGGACGTGCACCCGCCGCATTACGAGGCAGGCATGGCGTCGATGCAGAACCCCAGTCTCACCGACTGGCATCTCTCGCCGTCGTCGTTCGCCACCAATCCGACCCAGCTGGTCGGCGAGGACGGCTGCGAAAACCTTTATCCCGCAACGCTGTCGCTGCACGAGTTCGTCACCCGGCAGGTGGTTCGGCTCAGCGACGATCCGCCTGGCATCACGATCCCGGCACCGTATCGGCCGGCTTTCATCGATGAGTACAAGGTCACCTGGAGCGCGCTCGGGCATTCGCTCGGCGAGGTGCTCTACAGCCTGCCTCTCGCCCCGGGGGAATCGGTGAAGCTCGCGGTGCTCGACTGGTCCTGGGACAGCCTGGTGAGGCGTGACGAGAGCACGAAGCTGACCGAGGAGATCCTGCACCGGACCCACCGCGACCGCACCATCACCGAGACCGTCCAGGCCGGATTGCGCGAACTCCAGCACGGCTCCACCTTCATGGGCGGGGTCGCGTCCTCGGCGGGCGGCAGCGGCAGCGGCAACGTCGGGCTGGTCGGGCTCGGCGCCGCGGTGGGCAACGCCTGGAGTATGGGCGGTTCGACCGCCACCAGCGACGGCAGCCGCGACCTCACCGCACAGAACGTGCAATTGCTCAGCGACAGCTTCAGTCAGGCCAGTTCGGCTGCGCGCGAGCTGAATTCCACCGTCGTCATCCAGGCCAGGCAGGAGGAGAAGGAAGCCATTCAGACGCGAACCTTCACCAACTACAACCACGCTCATACCCTGACCATCCTGTACTACGAGGTGCTGCGGCACTATCGGGTGACGGTGCAGTTCGTCCGCCGCCGGCCCGCGGTGCTGGTGCAGTATCCGGTTCCCCTCACCGCTTTCGACGGTAACGAATTACTGCGCAGGCGGGCGGTATTGGAGCCGATCCTGCTGGATCCGTCGCTTGCCCCCGGATTCGCGGCGCTGGCGAAACAGGACCAGGTGGCGAAGAACCAGGCGTTGCACGGTGTACCCGCCGGCGCGCTGGACAAGCCGATCCCGCAGTTCTGGGAGGGCGACCTGCGTTTCGCGCTGTTCGAGTTCGGCATCAAGACCGCCGAAGGCCTCCGTGACAAGACCGATGAGCTGGTGATGATCAACCTCATCCTGGTCGACGGGAACTCCACGGTCTCGCGGCCACTGCTCGTGCAGTGGGTCAAGGGCGCGGAGACCGAGAACGCCGATGTCGGTGAGCGCTTCAACGACACCGCGATGGGCTGGTTCATCGCGAAGCCGAAGGCGCCTCTCGGGCCGATTCCCTGGCGCGATCTGGTCGGCTTCGAGTTCGTGCTGCACGACGACGACGAATGGCGGATGGATCGGCTGGCGGTTCGCGGGTTCCATTCCGGTGGCTGGGTCGCCCTGTTGGACGACACCGATGTCGACTACTACTTTCCGCTCAACGGCGCGTCCAATACGGTGACGTTCCTCCGCAAGCCCGGGCCCCGGCCGGCGGATCTGCCGCCGACGTGGTCGCCGGCCAAATCGCTCACGCCCGAGGAGTATCAGGCGACGCAGCGGCTCATCGACCATGTCAGCAGTAACACCGCCTACTACAACCGGGCGATCATGCTGGCCACCCGCACCGCCGATATCAGCGTCGCCTTCGAAACCCTGCCATGGGCCGACGGCAAGGTGCTGGCCGATATGGCGACACCCACCCCGCTCGAGGTGTTCGGCAACCACGTGGCCTATCCGCTCACCGGAGTCGGTACGACGGTGAGCGATCCGCCGCCGGAGTCGCAGAGCGAGCGGCTGATCACGATGCCCACCCGCGGGGTGTTCGCCGAGGGCAAGCTGGGCCATTGCAATGTGGCCGAGGAAATCGACAACACGCGCTTCTGGAAGTGGGAGGAACATCCCATCCCGATCCAGGCACCGGAGATCGCGCCAACGGTCCCGACCACGCCGAATCCCACCCCGACCGATCCGACTCCGACCGCCTTCCCGCAGTCGCTGGTCAACGTCGTCTCACCCAGCCCGGCGCCGGATCCGGTCGGCCTCGCCGCGGCCTTGCAGGTGCTCGGTACCCCGGGGATCTTCCGCGATATGTCCGGCCGCGCCGAAGTGGCCGATCTGCTGAAGAAGCTGTCGGACAACACCATCTCGATTGCCGAGGCGGCCAACCGGGCTCGTGAGATCCAGGCCAAGTACGGCAGCGGCTCCGGCGCCGAGCCGGGACCGGCGATCCCGGCCACGGGTCTGGGTTCGGCGCGCACCACTCCGAGTGATCGGCCCTCCACCACGACGCAGGATCTGCACGATCTCCAGCATGTGCTCGGCAATGCTCAGGCCAAGAACCTGATTTCGCCCGACGACGCGAAGGCCACCTATACCAAGGCCATGCAGGGTGCCTACGATCCGGAATTCGTGCAGGTGGGTACGCGTCGGCCCGGTGGCACGACCGTCGCCGTCACGCCCGCCACCGATGAGCAGCTGGCGCAGGCCGCCGCGGTGGAGTTCTTCGACGCCACCGATGTCGACAACTATTTCCTCGACGTCACCGGCAAGACGTTCGCGGGCTGGTTCAGTTCGACGCTGGCCGGGCGCGGCAGTTGGGGACCGCTGTCGATGTCGATGGACACCGATACGCTGGCGCGCTTCGCCGCGACCTGGAACGCCTTCCCGCCCGTTCTCGGGACCGACCGCGGTGCCGGACTGCCCGGCATCAGCCTGCCCGAATTCGCCACTCTGATGGCGAAGTTCCTGCACGAGACCGGCGGGCGGCTGGAGTTCCGCGGTGCGGAGTCGGTCGGCGGTTACGGCCACCCCGGACTCTCCTACGCGTTCGATTCCTTCGTGATCCACCGGCCCGGAGAGAATCCATTCACCAAGGGGTCCTACAACACACTCGGTGGCAACCACACGGCCTTCACCTGCTTCCACGATCCGATCTACCTCGCGGCGTTCGGAACTCTCGAACCGACGTCGCAGCCGGTGCGCGATCGCACCGAATGGAAGGGCACGACCTGGCCGGCCGGGGTGCCGACAGGGCTGGATGCCTCGACGGCTTTCCTCCAGGAGGCGGATTTCTACAAGTTCCGCGGGCGTGGAGCGATCCAGTCCACCGGCCGCGTGGCCTATCTGCCGATCGTGCAGTTCGTCCGGGCGTACACCGGCGACGATTCCCACATCACGACCGTCAAACAGCGCTGGCAGAATCTGGCGACCACCATGGCCGCCCAGGGCATCACCCTTGCCGCGGATTCCGATGTCGCCACCGCGTCCACCAATGCGGATTGGGACGAGCTGTTCAAGTCCGTGACCATCCAGGCGGTCGCGATCCGCGGGCACAACAACATCCCGGGTAAGCACTATCTGCCGATGTCGAGCACCCCGGCCGTACTTCGTGGAACAGCACGCGGCTCGGCCTATTTCGTGGCGGTCGCGATCGCGGGCAACAATCCTTCCTACGGCAACGACGTGCGCAATCGCATGCTCGAGTTCATCGGCACACTGTGGCGCACGCCGATGTCGCCATCAGCCGGGGGCGGGACGATCGAATTGTGACCACGGCACGGAACTGTGCATCGACAGGGGGAGCCCGGCGGCCAGTGGGCCGGTCTCAGAGGGCTCCCGCGCGGGCGGCGGCGAGGGCGGCGCGGGTGGCGGATTCGGTATCGGCCTCGGTGACCGGCTCGTGTGAGATGAACAGCCGGTAGTAGATCGGGGCGACGGCGAAGCGGATCACGGCGTGTGCGTCGACTGTCGCAGGCAGTTCCCCGCGCCCGATGGCGCGGTGGATCACCTGCGCGGACTGTGCGTGGCGCGCGGTGAAGAAGGCGTTCAATGCTGTAGCCGCCGCGGGGTTTTGCATGGCGGCGGTGATGAACGCGGTGGAGATCGGGCCGGCCTGCGGGTCGGCGAAGCCGGTACGCACCAGTTCGACGATGGCGTGCAGGTCGCCGTCGAGGCTGCCGGTATCCGGGATCGGCCACGGTTCGGTGGCGGCGAGGTCGAGCGCGTCGGCGATCAAGCCTTCCGGGTTGGTCCAGCGCCGGTAGACGGTGGTTTTGTGCACGCCCGAGCGTTTGGCGACGTTCTCGATGGTCAAGCCCGGATAGCCGTGCTCGGCGAGTTCGGCGATGGTGGCTTCACGCACGGCGTCGCGGACCCGTGCGCTCCGCCCGCCCGGCCGCTTCTTGACCTCCAAAGACAACTCCTGTTGCGTTAGATCGCCCATTAACGTAGCTTAAAGCTACACACGTTGCGATTGTAGTGGAATGGCAGCTACGACCGCACGGCGTGACGAGGGAAGTCGAGAAGGGAACTCACGAGCTTTGACCGATACCATCCAGATGATCGACGTACCCGGCGCCCCGTACGGGGTGACGATCGCGGCCGACGGCGCGATCTGGTTCTCTATGGCGACCACCGGTGCCGTCGGCCGCTACCGCGGCGACGTGGTCGACACCTTCCCCCTCGAACCCGCCGACGGGCAGCCGACCGTCATCATCGAGGGCCCGGACGCGGCGATATGGTTCACCGAATTCCGCGGTAACCGGATCGGCCGGATCACCGCCGACGGTGAACGGACGAGCATCCACGCCGACGCGCCATACGGTCTGTGCGTCGGCCCCGACGGGGCAATGTGGTTCACCGAACTCCAGTCCGGCCATATCGCCCGGCTCGGCGCCGATGGCGCGATCGCACGATTCCCGGTGGCGGGCATGCCGTCGATGATCGTCGCGGGACCCGATGGGGCACTGTGGTTCACCCTCAATCAGGCCAATGCGATCGGCCGCAGCACCACCGCCGGCGAGATCACCGTTTACCCGCTTCCCACCGAGGCGGCCAACCCGGTCGGTATCACCGCCGGCCCCGACGGTGCGCTGTGGTTCGTGGAAATCGGCGCCGGTCAGGTCGGCCGCATCAGTACCGACGGCGCCATCGAGGAATTCGCGTTGCCCGATCGCGCCGCCCGCCCGCATGCCATCATCACCGGCCCGGATCAGGCGCTGTGGTTCACTGAATGGGGCGCCGGTCGACTCGGCCGGATCACGACGGACGCACAGATCACCAGTGTTGATCTGCCCGGCGCCGAACCGCACGGTTTGGCCGCCGGTCCGGATGGAATCATCACGGTGGCAATGGAATCCGGTGGTCTGGCACGGATCCCGGTCGACCTGCCGAAGTGACAGGCGGCCCCGGGGTGATCTCGCGGCCGCCGGCGAAGCGCCGGCGGTGTGCGGCAGTGCCGGCCGAAACGGTGCCACAGCACGCGGCGCATCGGCGGCCGGGAGCATCGCGAGAACACCGCTGAGCTCGAATGCGGGCAGCATCGCCACGCCGCCTCGGTCGCCGCGAGCCGGCCCGGCAGCACCACCTGGATGCTCGCCGGGCGCGGCGGCTTCCGATGCCGTTCGGCACCGTCTCGGTATCGGACCCGAGGCATGCGCCATGGCGGATCGCTACGTCGTGGTCAGCGCCTGAACCATTGCCGTACCGAAACTGATGTCGTTGGAGGTCGGCACACGGGTGTACGTGCCGCCGGTGCGTTCGGTGACCGAACGCAACGTATCGGTGCCCTCCCCGCCGATGACGATCACATCCACCCGCACCGGCGTCGCCGGGTCGCCCGCGGCGGTCAGATCGGCGAGCAGTTGCGCGCCGGTGAGCGCGGAATCGTCCTCGGGGCCATCGGTGATGAGCAGCACCGAATTCGTGCGGCCCGTGGTGTATTCGGAGACCGCGGCACGGTAGGCGGCCAGCAGCGCGGGATAGCACTGATCGGCCCGAAGGTCGGAGGGCCGGATGGCGTCGAGCGATTCGGTGACGTCGGTGCGGTGTTCGGCGGCCAGTGGTGCGGTCGCCGCCTGCACCCGGTAGGGCGCATTTCCGTCCAGGTTCTTGCCGAAAGTCCAGACCCCGAGGCCGAAATCGGGCGGCATGACGTTCATGGTCGACCGCAGTGCCCCAAGGGTATTGGTGAGCCGGGTGGTGGAGCCATCGGTGCCGGCCATAGAGGCGGACACGTCGATCAGCACGGTCGCCGAGACCCCGAGCACCGGATCGGCCAGGGTGGCGCCGATCTTGTCGAGCGCGGCGCGCGGCGGCACCGGCGCGGTGACGGCGGGGGCGGCGCCGAAGCCGGCCGCGGCGAATACGGCCGCCTGCTGTGGTGCGCGCAGGTAGTCGGCGAAGACGCCCGCGACCATGTTCTGGGTGGTGTCGACCCAGTGGCCGGTCATCATGGCGGCCGGATAGTCGGCGACGGGCGCGGCGCCTGCGGGAACGAATGCGGTGAGCCCGCCGTGCGCGTTGATTTGCTGCTCGGTAGCGGCCACCGCGTGCAGGGTGGCGGCTGCCGGCGGAGCGGAGGTGAGCGTTCCGAGCGCGCTGCGGGTGTCGGCGGCCTCCGGTGCGCTGGTGGCCAGGGCGGACACGGCCGCGACCACCTGACCGGATCGCGCGGCCTCCTCCGTGAGCGGTTCGGTGCCCGACACCCCGGACGCGACGGCGGTCGCGGCGGCCAGCGTGGCGTCACCGGCAGGCATCGCCATCGCCAGCCCGCCCCACGGCAATTGCAACTCATCGAGCGAACTACGTTGCAGGCGAGGCAGATCCGCCCATGTGGTGCCCGCGCGCTGCATCGCCGCGCCGAGTTCACCGGGAACGGCCAGGGCGATCGGGCTGACCGCCACCGACGCGGGCGTCCCCTGGATCAGCCCTGGCACCCGGACCGATTCGATCTGGCGCATCGACTCCGGGATCCACAGCGCGGGCTGCGGGCCGAGCGCGGGATCCCACGGGGTGTTCCCGGCGAACGCCGCGACCACCGCCGAGGCGGGCTGACCCTGCACCGCCACCGTCACGCAGTGATCGCCGACGATCGGCTGGGTGGCGTTGTAGCGATCGGCGATCGTGCGCACCGGCGCCTCGATCGACGGATCGACGGTGACGTGCAGGACGGTGTCGCCCTCCACGCATTCCGCGGCCGCCGCGCTGCTGTCACTGCTGGAACGGTCTCGTAATTGGAACCAGCCGAACACCGCGCCGACGAGTAAGAGCACAGCCACCACGGCGATAACCGGACCTTTGCTGATGCCCCGGGACCTGGAATGGCTGCGATGTGTACCCACGAGGCACGAGTGTATGCGTGTGTGTGCCGCCACACCCGGGCTGTGGCCCACCGCCGGAGGACGGCGGCGGGCCACCGGATCATTCGCGGATCACCCGTCCGCGATCGAATTCGAGTCCACCCCACACACCGGACTGCCCGGTGCGCTCGGCGAAATCGCCGCAGGCCGCGCGGATCGGGCAGCCCCCGCAGACTTCGCGGGCGTAGGCGAAATCCTGCGACGGGTACGGGAACCACGCCTCATGGTTGGGGTCGCCGCGGCAGGCGGCGCGATGCCACTCCCGGCTGTCCGACAGCGGGAGCAGGTCGGTCAAGGTGGTGACGGTCATGGCGATCCTCTCCTTTCTGCGGATCCGGTCAGGTGGTGGCGGCGAGCTGCTTCCAGATGTGGCGCTGGCGCTTGGCCAGCGGATCGGGGGCCTTCGGCTCCCACAGCAGCCGCATCCCCGCCTCCTCGGGGGTGCGGTCGGCTTTGCTGGTGTTGCATGGCGCGCAGCAGGCGATGAGGTTGGCCCAGGTGTTGGGCCCGCCCCGGCTGCGCGGACGGATGTGGTCGACGGTGCGCGCCCACCCCGCGCAGTACCCGCAGCGGTGCTTGTCGCGGCGCAGCACACCGGCCAGGGTGGCCCGGCTCTCGTCACGCACCTGGGTCACGTGCTCGAGGTAGACGTAGCGCAGCAACCGAATCGTCTCCGGGAGAACGACTTCCAGATGCTTGGAGCGAATCGGGAAACGCGGCTCCCGGTCGGCGATCGACTCGGCGGCACCGCTGAGCAACAGCACCACCGCGCGGTCGGCGGCGATCTCATCGATCGCCTCGTAGCTGGCGTTGAGCACCAGCACCGGGGTGTGTATCCAGTTGTCGGCAGACGGGGCCACCACGGTGGTGGCATGGCGTATCGGCATGGGAATCACCATGTTTCGGCAGAGCGAGAAGGACAGTCGATCAGAGGAATGGGGGAGCGGGGCTGGAGGTCAGCGGCCGTCCTGGAGGCGGCCGGACTCGAGTTCCGCGCTCGCGATGCCGGTCATCGGCCGCGGCTGGATGAATACGACCGGAGCCCACAGTCGCACTGGTTTCTGTGTCGAGTACAAAGCCACCTCCTCCTCTCCTGAGTTCTCACGATCACCGCCGGATGCGGTAGATCATCGTCGAGATCATGGTGGCACACCGGATGTGGTGTTGTCGGGCCATTTTTCGGTGGCCGCGCGCTGCCGATGGCCTCACGCTTGCTGGAGCACTGCCGCGCCGAAGGAGACGTTGAACCGGTCGCACCAGATGGACACGCTGGTCAGCTGGATCAGATCGACCTCGGCCGGGATCGGGTAGTTCTGATTGCCCTTGTTGCCGCGCAGCTTGCCCAGATCGCGGTAGGCGCCGTCGTCGAAGACGCCCCACCCGTCACGTCCGGACAGCACCGGCGCGTCCGACAGCCAGACGTGCAGGTCCGGACCGTCGGAGGTGTCCAGGTTCTCCAGCCGCAGGACCCGGCTGCCGTCGGGGAGCCGCAGCACGACCACGGTGCCGGAGGTGTCGTGCTCATGGGAGATGAGTGCCCCGCGCGCGAGGACCTGCGGCTCGGCGGGGGGCGCACCGGGCGACACCGGCGCGCTGACGGTCGGCGCGGCTTCATCGACGGTGGTGCTGGTGAACAGTCGCCACGGCTGGAAATACGCGAGCCCGATGCCGAGCCCGACGACAATGATCACCGCCAGAACCCAGGTCAGGGGCGAACGGGCGAGTCGTTTCACGACCATCTCCTCGATGTCCGGGGTATGTCCGCTATCGGGCCGAGTTCCAGGACGAGCTCTGTCACCATTCAACTCCACTCCAGGACTCCTGGCATCAACAGCGGTTCATCGCCGCGGTGCTCTACGAAGCCGTTGAATGCGCTGGGGGTCCGTGCCGGCTCGGACGGATCGCAGCTGTGTTCGGCGGGGTTTGCCGAGGCCGTGCGGCGCGACGGTCGCGCCTCCGGAACGGCCCGGCGTGCCGAGATGCCGAGCGCAGGTGCTCGCCCTCACCCCATCGGGCCGTGCCCGAGCAGCACCCGCCCCGTGAAACGGGTCTGCTTGGCTCGCGGCAACGGATGGAACAGGCAACCGTGGATATCGCGGTAGTACATCTCCAGCTCGCAGCCGCGCGAGTAGCCCAGCCCGCCGACGGTTTCGATGGCCAGGCGCACGGTATCGATCAGCGCGTCGGCGGCCACGGTCTTGCGGCTGAGGATCCGGGCCGCGTACTGCTCGGTGGCGGTGAAGGACAGGTCGTCGGACGCGATGAACGTCGCCTCGATCAGATCCTCGGCGGTGGTGTGGGCATTCATCATCTCGCCGGCCAGTTGGATGGTGTGCGGGTCCGGCCTGCCGGAAACCAGCGCGGTGGTGCGGGCCACGGCTGCGTCGGCGATGCCGAGGTAGGCGGACATCACCAGCGGCAGCGCGGCACCGATGACGGTGTTGAGGATCGGCGGCCAGACATCGGCGGGCCGGATCATCGCCACCGCGGCGTCGGGGACGAACACGTCATCGAAGACGATGGTGTGCGAGCCACTGGCGCGCAACCCCAGCGTGTCCCAGGTCTGCTCGATCCGCACCCCGGGCGCGTTCATCGGGATCGCGCAGTGCAGCACCTGCGGTCCGTCGGGAGCGTCGTCCCAGCGGATGCTGGTGACCGCCATCGTTCCGACCTCGCAGCCACTGGCGGGCGCCTTCCGCGCGCTGACCAGGTAGCCGCCGTCGACCCGCTGGGCGCTGCCGTTGGAGCCCACCCAGTCCGAGGCGCCCGTGCTCACCAGGATCGCGCCCGAGACCACCTTGCCGAAGACCGCGCTCGCGTCCATCCCGTGCTTGTGGCGCCACACCTGCGCGGCCACCAGGTGCGAATGCATCGCCAGTGCGACGGCGGTCGACGGGTCGTGGCTGCCGAGCTCGCGCAGGATCGCACCCATCTCGCGGTGGGTGGCGCCGCCGCCGCCGAACTCGACCGGGACCAGCGCCGCGGTGAGCCCGGCGGCGCGCAGTCGATCGAAGGCTTCGGCGGACAGTCGGCCGCTGCGGTCGCGTTCGGTAACGCCGGGTCGCAGCGTTTCGCCGATCTCGCGGGCCCGGGCGATCCAGTCGGTGGTGTCGAGGAGGTCTGTGGTGAGAGTCATGGACGAAGCTACGAGCGTGGTCCGCGTCCGGTTCGATCTGTATGCGCCGCCCTACCTGGGACAGCGCCGGCCGCCCTCGGACCACCGTCGTCATCGGGACGCTGTTTCGGCCGGATCGGGGTGCTGGTCTCGGCGACCCGACGAACGGCCGGCTTGACGGGGGTATCCCTCAGAGGTTGCCGACGATGTGTTCCAGCCGCCGGGCAATGTGCTCACGGGCCTGCTCACGCAGCGCGGGCCGATACCCCGACGGGTACACCGGATCGCCGGGCGCGTAATTCTTCAACACCTCTTTGGCGAGGGTGATCTTGTGCACCTCGGTCGGACCGTCGGCCAGGCCCATCACCTCGGCGTAGTTCATCATGTCGACGAACGGCAGATCCTGGCTGACGCCGATCGCGCCGTGCAGGTGCAGCGCGCGCTGGGCGATATCGTGCATCACCTTCGGCATCGCGACCTTGATCGCGGCAATGTCCTTGCGCACCTTCAGATAATCCTGTTCCTTGTCGATGCGCCAGGCGGTGCGCAGCACCAGCAGCCGGAACTGTTCCATCTCGATCCAGCTGTCGGCGATCCGTTCCTGGGTCATCTGCAAGCTGCCCAGCGGGCGGCCCTTGCGCATCGGGCGCGATACCACGCGTTCGCACATCATGTCGAAGGCTTTGCGCACCAACGCGACCGTGCGCATCGCGTGATGTACCCGTCCGCCGCCGAGCCGGGTCTGCGCCACGATGAAGCCCTGACCCTCCGCGCCGAGCAGATGGTCGGCGGGCACCCGGACATCGGTGAACCGCAGGTGGCCCTCGTGCTCACTGAAACCGTGTACGTGGAAGTTCTTGACGATCTCGAGTCCCGGTGTGTCCGCGGGCACGATGAACATCGACATGCCCTGGTACGGGCTGACATCCGGGTTGGTCACCACCATGACGATGTGGAACGCGGCGAACTGGGCGTTGGAGTTGAACCACTTCTCGCCGTTGATGACCCAGTGGTCGCCGTCGCGCACGGCGCGGGTCGTGAACAGCGTCGGGTCCGAACCGCCGGTGGGTTCGGTCATCACATAACAAGAACCGATCTCGCCCGCCAGCAGCGGTTGGAGGTACTGCTTCTTCTGCTCTTCGGTCCCGTAGTGGGCGAGGATCTCCGCGTTGCCGGAATCGGGCGCTTGGCACCCGAACACCGACGGCGCCCAGACCGATGTGCCGAGCACCTCGTTGAGCAGCGCGAGCTTCATCTGCCCGAACCCGGGCCCGCCCAGCTCGGGGCCCAGATGGCAGGCCCACAGTCCCTGTTCCTTCACCTTCTCCTTCAGCGGGCGCATCAACGCCATCGCCTCGGTGTCGGTGCGGTCGTACGGGTTCGGGTAGATCAGGTCCAGCGGCTCGACCTCGGTGCGGACGAAGTCAGCGGCCCAGTCCAGTTTCGCCTGGTACTCCGGATCGGTCTCGAAATCCCAAGCCATGGTCGGCCTTTCGTCGGCGTCGGCGCTGCGCCCGCGCAACCTCGGGGATCGCGGGTGGTGCGTAGAGCACACTATCCACCGCCGCGGAGCCCAGCAAGGGGCGCCGGGACCTCCGGCTACCCGTCGGTGCGCGGCAAAACGCCCGGTAGGGTCGGGTGGCGGCGGAACATACCGGCCGGTGCCGGTGTTGACCCCGACGCACAGTCGTAGCACTACCGACGGGTAACATGGCTGCGACTTTTCCTACTCGTTTCTCGACAAGTGAGGCTTAGATGACAGAGCGGATTCAGGTCGGCGGGCTACAGGTGGCACGCGTTCTCCACGAGTTCGTAGAGAACGAGGCGCTTCCGGGTACCGGCGTGGATTCCGCCGCGTTCTGGGCCGGTGCGGAACAGGTGATCAACGATCTCGCCCCGCGTAACCGTGCCCTGCTGGCCGAGCGCGACGAGATCCAGGGCAAGCTCGACGCCTGGCACGGTGAGAACCCCGGCGCGAACTACGACAAGGCCGCCTACAAGAACTTCCTGACCGAGATCGGCTACCTGCGTCCCGAGCTGGCCGATTTCCAGATCGCCACCCAGAACGTCGACGACGAGATCGCCACCACCGCCGGTCCGCAGCTGGTGGTGCCGGTGATGAACGCGCGTTTCGCGATCAACGCCGCCAACGCCCGCTGGGGCTCGCTCTACGACGCTCTCTACGGCACCGACGCCATCTCCGAGGACAACGGCGCGGAAAAGGGCAAGGGCTACAACAAGGTCCGCGGCGACAAGGTCATCGAGTGGGCCCGCAACTTCCTCGACGATTCGGTCACCCTGATCACCGGCTCGCACATCGGCTCGACCTCCTACAAGATCGTCGACGGTGAGCTCGAGGTCGGCCTGGAAGACGGCACCGAGATCGGCCTGGCCGACGCCTCGCAGCTGGTTGGCTACATCGGCGATCCGGAATCGCCGTCCTCGATCCTGCTCAAGCACAACGGCCTGCACATCGAGATCCAGATCGATCCCGAATCGCCGATCGGCAGCACCGACAGCGCGGGCATCAAGGACGTGGTGCTCGAATCCGCGGTCACCACGATCATGGACTTCGAGGACTCGGTCGCCGCGGTCGACGCCGAGGACAAGGTGCTCTGCTACCACAACTGGCTCGGCCTGATGAAGGGCACGCTGGCCGAAGAGGTCAGCAAGGGCGGCAAGACCTTCACCCGCACCATGAACCCCGACCGGGTCTACACCGCGCTCGACGGCTCCGAGCTGGTGCTGCACGGTCGCTCGCTGCTGTTCGTGCGCAACGTCGGCCACCTGATGACCTCCGACGCCATCCTCGACGCCGAAGGCAACGAGGTGCCCGAGGGCATCATGGACGGCCTGATCACCTCGCTGATCGCCAAGCACTCCCTCAACGGCGACACCGAGCTGAAGAACAGCCGCACCGGCTCGGTCTACATCGTGAAGCCGAAGATGCACGGCCCGGACGAGGTCGCCTTCACCAACGAGCTGTTCGGCCGCATCGAAGACGTCATCGGCGTGCCGCGCAACACCCTCAAGGTCGGCATCATGGACGAGGAGCGCCGCACCACGGTGAACCTCAAGGCCTGTATCGCCGCCGCCAAGGAGCGCGTGGTCTTCATCAACACCGGCTTCCTCGACCGCACCGGCGACGAGATCCACACCTCCATGGAGGCCGGGCCGATGGTCCGCAAGGCCGATATGAAGGCCCAGCAGTGGATCGCCTCCTACGAGGACTGGAACGTCGACACCGGCCTGGCCACCGGCCTGCCGGGCAAGGCGCAGATCGGTAAGGGCATGTGGGCCATGCCCGACCTGATGGCCGACATGCTGGTGCAGAAGATCGGCCACCCCAAGGCCGGCGCCAACACCGCCTGGGTGCCCTCGCCCACCGCGGCCACCCTGCACGCCACCCACTACCACCTGGTGGATGTGTTCAAGCGGCAGGCCGAGCTGGCCAAGGGCGGCCCCCGCGCCACCGTCGACCAGATCCTGGAGATCCCGCTGGCCGCCGACATCAACTGGTCGGCCGAGGAGAAGCAGCAGGAGCTGGACAACAACTCCCAGTCCATCCTCGGTTACGTGGTGCGCTGGATCGACCAGGGCGTCGGCTGCTCCAAGGTGCCCGACATCAAGGACGTCGCGCTCATGGAGGACCGCGCCACCCTGCGCATCTCCAGCCAGCTGATGGCCAACTGGCTGCGCCACGGCATCGTCTCCGCCGACGACGTCATCGCCAGCCTGGAGCGGATGGCCCCGGTCGTCGACCGGCAGAACGCCGGCGACCCGAACTACCGTCCGATGGCGCCCGACTTCGCCGGCAGCGTGGCCTTCCAGGCCGCCAAGGAACTCATCCTGGAGGGCACCAAGCAGCCCAACGGCTACACCGAGCCCATCCTGCACCGCCGCCGTCGCGAGGCGAAGGCGCTGGCCGCCAAGTGATCTGCGGTGAGTGAAAAGTAGCTCCCAGCAGCTGTTTCGGCGGAGGCCCCGTACCGGAGACATCCCGGTGCGGGGCCTTTGTCGTTACTGGGGGTCAGCTCGAATACCGGCCCGTCACGCTCAAAACGGCCACAAAACGGTCACACAGGGGATGTGTAACCGGGGTCGAAGGGAAGGCCTGATCAGGTTGGCGGGAGCCGCCTCCGGTGCCGGCCCCACCGACGCCGATCCGTCCGGGTCGATGCCGAGTTGGCCGGCGAGCGGCATGACCCGCGCGATTCTCGGGGGCGGTCAGGCCTGCTGGGCGGCCGCCAGCGCTTCGCGGACGGTCGTGCCCCGGAACTGCATCCGGTCGGCTACGGCCTGGATGACGCCGGGGACATAGGCGGCGAACTGGTTCCTGCGGGGAGCGACCACGTGAGCGGCGCGTCGTTCGATGCCGCGGACGATCTCGTTCACCACGACCTCGATCGGGATGAGCTTCCACAGGCCGGTGTGGTTGTTCCAGATCCGCATCGAGGCGGGCTGGGCCATCACGCCGTCCATCAGGGGAGTCTTGAAGAACGTGGGGTGAACGCTGCCGACGGTGACGCCGGTGTGGGCGATCTCGAGTCGCAAGGTGTCGCACAGGGCCCAGACGCCCGCTTTGCTGGCCGGATAGGCGCCTTGGAGCGGGGCGTGGACGAAGGCTGCGAGTGAGGAGATCGCGACCAGGTGGCCCTGTTCCTTGGTGACGTGCGGGAGCGCCGCGGTGAAGGTGCGCCAGACGCCGTTGAGGTTGATGTCGATGGTGCGTTCCCACGCCTCGGGGCCGAGGTCGGTCATCGGGACGATGGCCTCGCCGATGCCGGCGTTGGCGATGACGACGTCGAGGCGTCCGAAGTGGGCTGCCGCGGCATCGGTGGCCGAGCGGACACTGTCGAGGTCACGGACGTCGACCGCCCAGCCGCGGGCGGTGGTGTCGCCGCCGAGGTCTGCCGCCTGCTGCGCGGTGCGGTCGGCGTCGAGGTCGAGCAGAGCCAGGTTGGCGCCCCGGCGGCGGAGTTCGGCCGCCAGGGCGGTGCCGAGGCCACCGGTGGAGCCGGTGATGAGGACGGTGCGGCCGGCGAGGTCGTAGCGACGCATGAGTGCTTCTTTCTCCTTGATGAGGTGCGGGTCAGGCGCTGACGGGCACGTGGCGGGTGAGGAAGGCGAGCTGCTGGGCGATGTTGGACTCGAAGTCCTCGCCGATGTAGATGTCGAAGTGACCACCGCGCTGCAGGTGGATTTCGCCGCGAGGCGCCTTGGCGACGTGGCGCAGGGTCGCGCGGCTGGGGGCGACGGTGTCGGCTTCGCAGACGGCGAAGTGGGCCGGGCAGGAGATCCTGCGAGCATCGCGCCCGGGGAAGTAGCGGATGATGTCGAGGGCGAAGCGGGCCGCGACGTCGGAGCGAATGCCGTGGTCGTGCGGCGTGATGGCCTGCACGCCTGCGGCGGAATCCGCGGACGTCATGAGCGCGGTGGATCCCGGTGGGCCGTAGGTCGGCACCATGATCGGGTCGCGATCGCGGCGGGTGCCGAGACGGTCGCGCAGGGCGCGGGCGGTGACCTTGGCGGAGGTCATCGGGGGGATCGCCAGGGAGGACGCGAGGCCGTCGGTGAAGGGGCACTGTGCGATCACCGCGGCCAGACGCTGGTCGCGGGCCGCGGTGCGGATCACGTGGCCGCCGCCGAACGACGTTCCCCAGATCACGACCCGCTCGGGGTCGACACCCTCCAGGCTCCGCGCGTAGGCGATGGCCGACCGCCAGTCCTCGAGCTGGCGGCCGATATCCAGGAGTTGCCGCGGCTCACCACTGCTGGCGCCGAAGTGGCGGTAGTCGAACACCAGGCACCGGTAGCCCGCCGCGGCGAAGCGCTCGGCGAAGGCGTCGAGCCGCATCTCCTTCACCCCGCCCAGGCCGTGGGCCAGCACGATGATCGGTCCCGGCGCGCTGGTCGCGCCGTGGGGTTCGTAGAGCCAGCCGGCGCAGGTCTCGCCGCCGGAGGCGAACGTCACGTCTGATCGGGTCATGGCCCAACTGTATGGAATCGAATCCAAGAATGGAAGCGATTCCAAATATGGTCCGAGTTACACTAGCTCCGTGAGTGCTGAGCAGGTGCAGTCCGAGGTAACCCGGGCGCAAAGGAAGGCAGCGGCCAACCGGCGTGCGGTCGTCGACGCCGCCCGCGTGATCGTCGCTGAATCAGGGGCCGATGCGTTGACCCTGGAAGCCGTCGCCGAACGGGCCGACGTAGCCGTGCAGACGATCTACAACCGCGTTGGTGGCCGCTCCGCGTTGCTCACTGCCGTGGCGGAACAGGCGATGGAGGAAAGCCGGGCCTACATGGACGAGGCCTACGCGACACCGGGCACCCCCGAGGAGCGGCTCACCCTGGCTGCTGAGGCATATGCGCGGTTCGCACGCGAGCGCCCGCACGAGTTCCGCATCCTCGTCGAGCCTCCCGACGAGCCAACCGCGATCGACCGGATCGTCGAGCTGACCCGAACTCAGAACGCCAAGCTCGCCGCCGCGATCCACGACGGAATCGCGACCGGCGACCTTCGTCGCGACCTCGATCCCGATGACCTTGCCGCCGTGTTCCTCGCCACCATCAACGGACTGCTCGCCCTTGCCTGGCGCCCGGGGGCCCTCGGTGTCACAGACGAGGAACTCGATCGGCTCCTGGCCACTTACGTGTCGACGGTTGCCGACGGCCTCCGAGTTCGCCCGGCCGGCTGAGCCGGAGACCACAAGCGCCGCGCCGCCGAAGCCGTTGTCAGGCACTTGCCACAGGACCATGTCAATGGGTGAGGATCACCTTGATTCCCACGACCGTGGTGGCCGCGCAGACCAGCAGCACCGCTGCGAGCAATGTCCAGCGACTGGGCCGTTCGCCATGGAGCCGGCCGACGACGAAGACGATTCCGCCGATGCGGACCAGCATGGCCGCTTCGGCGAGCAGCTGCGCCGTGCGTGGGTCGATCCACCCGATCGCCGCGGCCGCGAGGATCGCGCTCGGCATCACCGCGGAGCTGAGAATGGGGAGGGAGTCACGCAGGGCCGCCCACCTCTCCTGTGGCGTGAGTGCGTGGGTCTGGCGCACCGATCGACCGATGTCTTCGGCGAAGGCATGCGCGATGAAGGTGGACAGGGCGGTGCCGAGGACGACCAAGATGCCGACGTGCTCGGCGGACGGTGTGACCGGTATGAGGGCGGCGAGGATCAGCACATTGCCGTAGATGTAGGCGCTGATCCGGCTGGCAGCGTTTCGGCGGTCGAGCGGAATATTCCGGGAGAACAGGGGCCCGTGCAAGAGCGCTTGCCTATTGCGTTCCATCAGTCCTCGCAAGGTTCGTCGAGCGACACTGGTCTCATCATCGACGTATTTCGAGGGTTGTCGAGTGGTTGCTGGTCCGGCCTGTCGTCGAGTGGCACAGCATCGTGAGCTCGATCGAGATGCGGTTTCCGGTGCGACCGAGAACCGCGGTCCGATTTCCACGGGTTTGCCGTATGGAATGGATCCACTTCGCCGGTCCTCTCCCGTTTGCCGATGGCGCGGCGCACACTGAGAAGGGCAGTGCTTCCGAAGAGGAGGTGCGGACGCTCGAGTTGGGCCGGTTCGGCCATCCGGTCATGCCCGGTTTCCCGGTATGAAGGAGTGCTCGTGAACGCCTACCCACCGATCGCCGAGCACGGCATCGTCGGCGATCTGCAGACTACGGCACTGGTCTCGTCCGCGGGCACCATCGACTGGTGGTGCACACCGCGGTTCGATTCACCCAGTCTGTTCGCGTCGCTGCTGGACAGCGAGCGGGGCGGACATTGTCGCCTGGCTGCCGATGGCGCAACCGAAGGTATGGCTGTCCGCCAGTTGTATCTGCCGGACACGGCGATCCTCGTCACGCGGTTCATGGCGCCCGAAGGGGTCGGGGAAGTCGCCGACTTCATGGAGCCGATCCGAGATCCCGCGCCGACTGACCGGCATCGACTCGTGCGCGTGGCCCGCGTGGTCCGGGGGAGCCTGCCGCTGACGCTCGAGTGCCGCCCGCGATTCGATTACGGACGCGCCACCCACACCCTGGAACGGCTCGGCGACCGAGCCGCCGTTTTCCACGGCCCCGGCACGGATCTGCATCTGCAGACCACCGACCCCGTATTGCTGCACGCCGAGGACACAGATGTCACGGCCCGGTTCACGCTCTCCGAAGGGGAGACGGCGGTGATCGTGTTGACCAGCGTGGCCAATGACGGCCCGGCGCCGGCGCATCCATCGCGGGAGGACGTCGCCACCGCCTTCGAACAGTGCCGGGGTTTCTGGCAGTCCTGGCTGCGTTCGTCCACCTACCGCGGCCGGTGGCGGGACATGGTCAACCGTTCGGCGATCACGTTGAAGCTGCTCACCTACGCCCCCAGCGGTGCGCCGATCGCCGCTGCCACGATGGGCCTGCCGGAGCAGATCGGCGGCGAGCGCAACTGGGATTACCGCTATACCTGGATCCGGGATGCCTCCTTGTCGGTGCGGGCTTTGATCGATCTCGGCTTCACCGACGAGGCGTTCGCGTTCCGGCGCTGGCTGCGCGATCGGCTCGACGCCCACGACACGGCCTCCGGTGAGCCGCTGCAGATCATGTACCGGATCGATGGTGATCCCCATCTGGATGAGGAGATACTCGACCATCTGGAGGGCTACCGCGGTTCCGCGCCGGTGCGGGTCGGGAACGCGGCGGCCGATCAGATCCAACTCGACATCTACGGTGAGGCCGCCGATGCCCTGGCGCAATCCTCGGACATGGGTGGCATCTGGGGGTGGCGGTCGTTCGCGAATCTGACCGACTGGCTGGCCGGACACTGGGACCGGCCCGACGAGGGAATCTGGGAAACGCGCGGCGGCCAGCAGGAATTCACCTATAGCCGGCTGATGACGTGGGTGGCGTTCGATCGCGGAATCCGATTGGCCACCGAGCACTCCCGGCCCGCGGATCTGGCCCGCTGGACGCAGGCGCGGGACGCTGTTTTCGACCAGATCGTCGAACGCGGCTGGAGTGCGAAACGGCAGGCGTTCGTGCAGCACTACGCCACCGATGTGCTGGATGCGTCCCTGTTGCTGATGCCACGCATGGGATTCCTGTCACCGCGGGATCCGGCGTGGCTGAGCACCCTGGACGCCATGGACGACGAGCTGGTGCGCGACAGCCTGGTCTACCGCTACGATCCCGAGGCGTCCCCGGACGGTCTGCGCGGCGTCGAAGGCACCTTCAACCTGTGCAGCTTCCTCTACGTCGAGGCACTTGCCCGGGCGGGCCGGGTGAGCCAAGCTCGCTACGCCTTCGACAAGATGCTCACCTACGCCAATCACGTCGGGCTCTTCGCCGAGGAGATCGGGCCCTCCGGTGAGCAACTCGGCAACTTCCCGCAAGCGTTCACCCACCTGGCACTGGTCGCGGCCGCCCTCGACGAACAGCTCGACCGCGCCGAGGCCCAGCCGACAGCGACGCCCGGATAGGCCGAGCAGGCGGATGGCCGGTACCGGTGTGTCCAGCCCACCCCGCGGTGCGCTCGTTCCGCTGGCGCTGGCGCAGTTCATCTGTAGCTTCGCCGGTTCGAATATGAACGTGATGATCAACGACATCAGCGCGGACCTCGACACCACGCCGCAGGGCGTGCAGATCGCGATCACGATATTCCTGCTGGTCATGGCCGCGCTGATGATTCCCGGCGGCAAGCTCACCGATCGCTACGGCCGCAAACGATGTTTCCAGCTGGGGCTGATGATCTACGGTGTCGGCGCGGTAATGAGCGCCCTCGCGCCCGGTCTCGGTGTACTGATCCTCGGCAACTCGATCCTCGAGGGTATCGGCACCGCGCTGCTGATCCCGCCCGTCTACATTTTGACCACCCTTCTGTTCACCGAAACGTCCTCGCGGGCAAAGGCATTCGGCACGATCATGGCGCTGGGTGGCATAGGTGCCGCAGCGGGGCCATTGCTCGGTGGTGTCATCACCTCGACTCTCGGCTGGCGCGCGGCATTCGTGTTCCAAGCGCTGGTGGTCGCGGTGATCGTGCTGCTCGGCCGGCGCATCGTCGACCCGTTGCCGCCGGACCCGACCCGGGTCTTCGACATGGGTGGCGCGGTCCTCTCGGCGGCCGGACTGATCCTGCTCGTGACAGGCATTCTGGCCGCTGACGACAACGGCTGGCTCATGCTCGCTCTGCTGCTACTGGGCGCGGTGTTCCCTGCTGTGGTTCTACCTCTCCATTCGTGCCAGAGAGCGCGCCGGCCGCGAGCCGCTCATCTCGACCGGCCTGTTCCGCAGCCGCACATCCAACCTCGGCCTGGTCACCGAGCACATCCAGTGGCTGCTGCTGATGGGAACGTCGTTCGTGGTGGCGGCGTATCTGCAAGTTGTGCGGGGATACAACGCGATCGAGACCGGCGTGATCTTCACCGCGGCCACGCTGGGACTGCTGGTGTCGTCTCTCGCGGCCGCCCGGCTGGCGCGACGACGGTCCCAGCGCACGCTCATCATGGCAGGCTTTCTGGTGACCCTCGTCGGAATCGGGGTGCTGGTGCCGCTGGCGGGCCGCTTCGTGAGCCCCTGGGCATTCGCGCCCGGACTGCTGCTGATCGGATTGGGGCTCGGCGTCATGCTGACGCCTGCGGTCGACGTCGTCCAATCCAGCTTCGGCGAGGACCAGCAGGGCGAAATATCGGGACTGTCGCGCAGTGTGTCCAATCTCGGTTCCTCGCTCGGCACCGCCATCGCCGGGACCATCCTCGTCGCGGGGCTCTCCGCGAACTCCTATGCCGCCGCGATGATCGTTCTGGCCGTCTTCGGCGTCGTCGGATTCCTCGCCGCGGCGTTGCTACCTCGGACGGCAACGGTGGCCGAACCGAGACCTGCCGCCGGGTGAGGGCGTCAGGGCGGCTCAGGATAAGGAAGACGAACAGGCGACGACCAGCGGCAAGCGGGCACCGACTGCTTATCGCACAGTGACTGTCGTCATGGCCCGTGGGTCCTCGCGCTGCGACCGGAATCCATGCGCGCTAGCTTGGATTCCGTCACCAAGATCGTTTTCAGGGGTGAGACAGCTCATCCGCCGGTAGAGGGGAAATCGTGCGCGTCCTGCTAGTTGCCAGTGCCTTCAACAGTCTCACCCAGCGCGTGCACACCGAACTGCGTGCGCGCGGGCACAAGGTGGGGGTCGAACTGGCGCTCGGTGACGATCTGCTGCGGGCGCGGGTGGCTCACTTCCGGCCGGAGCTGATCGTGGCGCCGATGCTCACCACCGCGATCCCCGAGGACATCTGGACCGAGCACACCGTGCTGATCGTGCATCCGGGTCCCAAGGGCGATCGCGGGCCGTCCTCGCTGGACTGGGCCATCGCCACCGGCGCACGGGAATGGGGTGTGACTGTGTTGCAGGCCGTCGAGGAGATGGACGCGGGTCCGATCTGGGCGTCGGTGCCGTTCGAGGTGCCGGCCTGCGGCAAGAGCGAGCTGTATCGCAACGAGGTCTCGGATGCCGCGGTCGAGGCGGTGCTGCTGGCGGTGGAACGCTTCGCCGGCGGGACGTTCGAGCCCGAGCCGCTCGACTACAGCCGTCCGGATGTGCGGGGACAGCTGCGGCCGTACCACTCGCAGCAGTACCGCCGCATCGATTGGTCCGCCGACTCCACCGCCGATGTCCTGCGCAAACTGCGTGCCGCCGATTCCCAGCCAGGGGTACTGGACGAACTGTTCGGCCGCGAGTATTTCGTGCACGGCGGGCACAACGAGGACCAGCTGCGCGGCGCTCCCGGGGAGGTGATCGCCACCCGCGACGGCGCGATCTGCCGGGCCACCGTGGACGGTGCGGTCTGGTTGCCGCAGCTGCGGCCGCGCCGGGTTCCCGGTGGTCCTGCCACGTTCAAACGCCCGGCTGTCGACGCCCTCGGCACCGACCTGCCGGACGTACCCGAAGTGCCGGTGACGCCGGCCGATGCGGCGGTGCGCGACACCTGGTCCGAGCTGCGCTACCGCGAGGACGGATCGGTCGGGTATCTGGAATTCGCCTACAGCGGCGGCGCGATGAGCACCGGCCAGTGTGAGCGGCTGCTGGCCGCCTACCGGCAGGCCTGCGCCCGGCCGACGGCCGTGCTGGTGCTCGGGCCCGCCCGTGACTTCTTCTCCAACGGCATCCACCTCAACGTCATCGAGGCGGCCGCGGATCCGGCGCTGGAGTCCTGGCACAACATCAACGCGATGAACGACGTGGTCGAGGCGATCCTGACCACCACGGACAAGATCGTCATCTCGGCGCTGGCGGGCAATGCCGCGGCGGGCGGGGTGATGCTGGCGCTGGCCGCCGACGAGGTGTGGTGCCGGGAATCGGTGGTGCTCAACCCGCACTACCGGCTGATGGGGCTCTACGGTTCGGAGTACTGGACCTACTCGCTGCCGCGCCGCGTCGGCGAGACCGAGGCCGCCCGGCTCACCCGCGAGACGCTGCCGGTCGGTGCCGCGGCCGCAGCCGAGATCGGCCTTGTCGATCGGGTCGCGCCGGGCAGCACGACGGCCTTCCGCGAGTGGGTGCGCCGCGAAGCCGCGGCGCTGGCCGATTCGCCGGAGCTGGAGGCCCGGTTGGTGGCCAAGAAGCAGCGGCGCGAAGCCGACGAGCTCAGCAAACCGCTGGCCGACTACCGTGCCGAGGAACTGGCCGAAATGCGCCGCAACTTCTACGGCGACGGCGAGCCCTACCACCGGCTGCGGCGCGAGTTCGTCTACGGCACCGTCCCCGCCGCTACACCGGCCTATCTGCTCGGCTGACCGGCCCGGACATCCGGTGGCGCAGTAGAGACACCGATTGGCGACTGCCAGCGTAATCATGGTGAACTTCTCATCTTGAAATCCTCATTTCGGTGGTTCGCACACTCGTGCACCCGATCGCGGATCGGAAATCGACTAGCAACATCGGAGTAGACGTGCATCTCGAGCACTTCAGCAATGGCTGGGTAACCCCGGCCCTGGCCTACCTCATGTCGTTCATCGGGTCGGTCCTCGGCCTGCGCTGCGCCGCACACGCGCGCACCGCTAAGTCGCCGGCGGGCTGGCTGGTCGCGGCGGCGGTGGCGCTGGGTGGTGCGGGCATCTGGGTCATGCATTTCACCGCGATGCTCGGGTTCGCCATCGACGGTGTGGACATCCGCTACGACGTGCCGCTGACGCTGTTCAGCGCCGCCATCGCGGTGGTCGTGGTGCTGGTCGGGCTGGCGATCGTGGTGCGCGGGCATCGGGAGGTGATCGCCCTGCCGCTGGGCGGTGCGATCACCGGCTTCGGCGTCGCCGCGATGCACTATCTGGGGATGGCCGCGATGAACAGCGGCGCCGCGATGGAGTACGACGCCGGCCTGGTCGCGCTGTCCATTGTCATCGCGGTCGTCGCGGCCACCGCCGCGTTCTGGTTCATGGTGCATGTGCGGGGCTGGGGCAACACGGTGGGCGCGGCGGTGATCATGGGCTTGGCGGTCTGCGGCATGCACTACACCGGCATGATGGCGATGAGCGCCCACCACAGCGACCACCAGGCGGCAGTGGAGGGCCTGGCTCCGGTGGATCTGCTCACCCCGCTGATCACCACCGTCGCGCTGGTCGTGGTGGGTCTGGTCGTCCTGGTCGGGGTCGCCGAGCTGGAGGTACGCAGTACCGCCGCCGCTGCCGCGTCACTCGAGGCCGATCGTCCCGTCGCGACCACACTGGCCACCACCGACCCGACGACGCTGGTGAGCAGCGGCCGGGAATGGCCGCGTCAGCCGATCGACCACTGACCGTCGTCGCTCACGGCAGGGGCTCGGCGTCGCGCTGCCCGAGCAGGGCAGCCATCACCCCGGACTCCTGGGACTGGGAGTGGATCATCGACCGCGCGGTTTCCTTCACCGGCCCGGACTCGATGAGCTGATCGGCCGCCTGCGCCATCGCCACTCCACCCTGGTGGTGGCGCAGCATGAGTTGCAGGAACAGGATTTCGGCGGCGCGGCCGCGGGCGGCGGACAGGGCGTCGAGTTCGGTCATGGTCGCCATCCCGGGCATGTCGTGCCCGGCCGGGGTGTGCGCGTCGGCCGCACCCCCATGGTGATGCTCCGGTTCGGCGGCGGCCCGCATCCAGGCCATCGGCCGCGGAGACAGCGGCGACGCGTTCGCCAGGCGCAGCCAGCCGAGCATGGTGCCGATTTCGAGGCGCTGGGTGTCGGCCATCTGCTGGGCGAGCCGCGCGACGCCGGGGTCGACCGCGGGATCGAGGCGTTGCACCATGATCAGCGCCTGCTGGTGGTGGGCGGTCATGTCCTGGACGAAGCCGATTTCGACTTCGTCGAGTATCGGATCGGCCGGTCGGTCGTCGTCGATGAACAGCGGTCGCAGCGCCGCCCCGAGAACGAGCAGCAGCACCGCGACCGCCGCGTACCCGGCGATCCGCATTCCCCGCGGCATGCTCACGATCCGACGATCGAGGACTGGTTCGGCGGCGGCGTGTACACACCGTTGTCGAGTTCCAGCACCATGAAGCCGTTATCCGAACACGCCACGTACAGCTTGTTGCCGCGCCATTCCGGCGGGGAGAAACACCAGTCGGTGGACACGTCGCCGAAAGCGAGCCGCCCGGTGCGCGGGGTCAGCGCGTCCATCGGGTTGAACTGGCCCTCGAGCACCGCGCGCACGGCATTGGGGGCGCTCATCAACGGCACGCCGATGATGGAGGCCAGCGCGTGCGGGGAATTCCACAGCTCGAGATTGCGGCCGGTGCGGGCGGGCGGGTTGAAGTAGGCGATCTCGCGGATATTGCCCGGATCGCGCACGTCGAAGACCCGGATGCCCGACGAGATCCAGCCGCACGCCAGCGCGGTCGGGTTCTCCTGCCGGTCGGCGGCGCAATAGTGCGATTCGTAGGCGAAGGCCGAACCGCCCATCGAGGACCCGATATTGCTGTCGACGTGCTGCGGCAGGTTGATCTCGAGTTTGAGCTTGGCCGCCACCTTCGGCGCGGTGTCATCGGAGATGTCGATCAGTTTGACCCCGCCGGATCCGCCCTCGTCGACGGTGTAGAGATACGGCCTACCGTCATAGCTGACCGGCACACTGTGCTGGGTGGCCCACCCGTCGGTCCAGAACACCCGGCCGATGTGATGAACCTGCGGATTCGGATCACGCCGCTGCACGGCGCTGATGTCGAGGACGGTGAACCCACCGAGCGCGGAGATGTACATGCGGTTGCCGTCGGGGCTGATGCCGAACCCGTGCGCCTCGATACCGGTGAGGCCCTGCCACACCACATGCGGGTTCGACGGATCGGTCAGGTCGACGGCGCTGACGAAACCGGGTGCGATACCCGAAGCCCAGTAGGTGCGGCCGTCGGGGGAGAACCCGCCCTCGTGCGTGGTGATCGGCAGTGGCATGGCCAGATTCGTGCCGGGGCCGGGATTCAGCAGCCGCGGATGCGCGCAATCGGAGATGTCGTAGACCGACAGGTAGCCGACGCCGATGCCCACCGGAACACCGGTCCCGACCAGCAGTTTGCGTTCCTTGTTGACCTTCAGGCTCTCCCAGGTGCCCGCCAGCATCGCCGGTTCGGTGAGGGTGGCGGTGGGGCGCGGATTCGCCGGATCGGAGACGTCGAGTACCTGCACGCCGCGGCCCTCACCGAGCAGATTGCCGGGGAAGAACGAGCCCATGTAGGCGCAGTGTTCGAAGCTGGTGGAGGTGATTCCGGCGCCGCGTCCGGCGAACTGGCCGACCATCGACATATTGCAGCGATAACCCTGGGTGCTGCGCCCGCTGTCGCGGTCGGCGGCCGGAACGTCGCCTTGCAGACCGGGTTCGGGCATCGAGCCGGGACCGCAGTCCGCCCGCGGGACCGAGGTGCGGCCCACGTCGAGGAATTCGCGCACACCATTGGCGATATCGGATTGCAGGTCGGCCGACGCGCCCGCGGGCAGCATCATGGTGGCGATCAGTGCCGCCGCGGCAAGGGCGAACGGCCTGGCACGGCGCAGCATCAACGGACGCCTCATCGCATCCCCCAACTTCCTTGTTGTCGTTTCACGCCTGCGCCCAGGCGACCGGAACTCGCGTCTCAGACACCTGGGCGGACGTTACTGACCGGAGTTTAATAAGGGCGCCGGGGTTCGGGAGTGTTTTCGCGGAATTGTCCGCCACCACAGTGGCGGTGAGTCTGTGGCCGGCGAAATGCGGGGCTATTCGGCTGGGTTCAGGCCTCAGACGGCGGGCGTCGGCATGTTTCGGTAGCGGTGCGCTATGAATTGTCCGGCTCGCACCTGTCTGGGTCGTGAACGTTACGGGTCGGACCGATCGGCGACGTCGAGCAATTCTTCACACGCCGCGAGCAGCCGCGCCCGCAACGGTGCGGCCCGCTCGGCGAGCGCGGATTGTGCGCGCGCGTATTCGGCGCGCCCGGCCGGAGTTTCGATGGCGACGGGGTCGTAGCCGTAATCGGCGAGATCGTATGGGCTGGCCCGCATATCGAGCTCCCGTGCGACGCAGGCGAGTTCGAAGCAATCTGCCAATAGGTCCGAACCGATGAGCGGGATCAACTTGAAACCCCACTTGTATAGATCCATGTTCGCGTGCAGGCACCCCGGCTGTTCCCGCAGCGGCTGATCGTCACGCGTGAGCACCTGCGCATTGCGCCCGACGGCGTCCGGGGTGAAGAACCGATAGGCGTCGAAGTGCGTGCAGCGCAACGACATCGACTCGACCACCGCATCGGTCTCCGCCCGGCCCAGACGCAACGGCACCGCACCGTGGCGCACCTCATCGCAGCGATACACCATGGCCCATTCGTGCAAACCGAAACACGACAGCTGGGCGGGCCGCGCCGCCGTCGCGCGCAGCAGCCGCGCCACGAACGCCACGGTGTCGCGTCGTTTCGCCAGGAACGCCGGATCGGCGGTCGCGACCAGACCGGCATCGACCTCCACGTGGTGATACCCCCGCGCCCCGTCGTACTCGGCGGCATCGGCCAGCCCCACCCCGAACCCGGGATGCCACCGCCGCAGCTGCGCCGGCTTATGGCCGTAATAGGTGAACAGGAAATCGATGACCGGATGCGCCGCCCCCGACGCCCGGCGCCGCAGATACGGCCCGACCAGCTCATCGATGCGCTCCCGATGCGCCCGCGCCCGCTCCCGCCACTCGACCTGCGGTAATACCCGCAGGTCGAGGCAGCGATCCAAGGCGTCGTGCATGCTCACCCGGGTATTGTCCCGCACCGGCCGGTAGCGCCAGAACTGCCCGGGTGCCCTGGCGAATATGGACCGGCTGGTGGCTGCCGGCCGATTCACAAGGCCCTCGATTCGCGGACGTGGGACGACCGGGTGTCGATCGTCGGCGGGCAACTGGCCGCCTTCGGGCGGGGATTCGGCGGCCGGCGAGGCGTGCGGACGAGTGTGGGCGCGACTCCCTGTGACCGATGCGGCCAGCGGGTCGCTAGGGTTGATCGCGTGACTTCTAGCGGTTCCCCACGGGTCTATGATGGTCGCCCGGTCGAGGATCGCCGGGCCGAGCGGCGCGAGCAGTTCCTCGCCGCCGGGCTCGCCGTGTTCGGCGACCAGGGCTACCACGGAAGTTCGATCACGGGAATATGCAAGGCCGCCGGTCTGGCGCGCGCGCAATTCTATGAGCACTTCGGAAATCGGGAGGAATTGCTCCTCGCGGTCTACGACCTGATCCAGACCGAGGCGCGGTCGGCGGTGGTCGAAGCTCTTACCACCCTGGACGAGGAGGCCGACGCGGTCACCCGTGCTTCGGTCGCGGTGCGTGCCTATGCGGAGTCGATCGGCAAGGATCCGCGCCGGGCCCGGGTGTCGTTCGCCGAAATCGTCGGTGTGAGTGCCGACGTCGAGAAACATCGCGTGGAACAGCGCGAGATCTGGGTCGAGTTCTTCATCGCCGAGCTGAAACGGGCGCGCGGCCCCGAGTTCGTGCCGGCCGGCGGTTTCCGGGCTGCCGCGACCGGATTCATCGGGGCGCTGATGGCGCTTGTGCACCAGTGGAGCGGTGCTGGATCGCGTGCCGAACTGGAGGATCTGGTCGAGGTTCTCACGCGTTTCCTTGTCAGCGTGATGTGAAAAGTTCTCGCCCGTCACCGGCACGACATCCGGTGTGCGCCTTCCTTCTTTGCAAGGCTCCCCCGGAGAGCCCGGCCGACGGCACGGGCTGTATTCCTGCCGTCACCGGCACCTGCGCTGCATCGGAATACCCGTTCAAGGTCCCCGTCGGCACCGCTATTATCGTGGACAACGATAATATTAGCGCCGTTAACTATTGCTAGGTGGTGCCATGGCAAC
This sequence comes from Nocardia cyriacigeorgica, assembly GCF_005863245.1. GTDB lineage: Bacteria > Actinomycetota > Actinomycetes > Mycobacteriales > Mycobacteriaceae > Nocardia > Nocardia cyriacigeorgica_C. Next base: position 181,495 of record NZ_VBUT01000005.1, read on the forward strand.
GTCGAATACGCCGTACCATCACGGCGATCTTCCCGCCGCGCTGGTTCGCGCGGCGATGGAGCTCCTGGAAGAGAACGGCGAACTGTCACTGCGTGCGGCGGCCCGGCGGGCCGGTGTGTCCACCGCCGCGCCGTACCGGCACTTCGCCGACCGGGAGGCGCTGGTGTCGGCGGTGGCCGCGGTGGGTTATCGCGAGCTGGCCGCGGCGCTCGCCGCTGCGAACCCGGCGCCGAAGACGGCCGAGGACTTTTCCGATATCGCGATCGCCTACGTCCGGTTCGCGCTCGCGCGTCCGGGGCTGTTCCGGGCCATGTTCTCCGAGCCGTGCGATCCCGCCAGCCCCGAGCGAGCCGCTGCCACCGCCGCGATCCATGAGTACGTGCGGGCGATCGTGCGCCAGGCGTTCCCCGATGCCGACGAGGAAGCGCTGGCCACCGCGATGTGGTCGATGGTGCACGGTTTGGCGTTCTTGTTCCTGCACGGCAAGTTCGACGCGGACGCGCTGGGGCAGCCCGGCGATACCGTGCGTGCGGCCGTCCACTCGGTGCTCGGGCCAGCGGTACGCCCCCGGCCGCGGCGAACCACGCGCGCAGCCGTCCGGCCGCACCCCTGATCAGGGCTCGCGCACTGTGAGCAGCACCTTGCCGACGGTCTGCGCCGAATCCAGCAACGGGTGCGCGCCGGCAACCTCGGCGATCGGGATCTCGGCGGAAACGACCGGCCGGACAACACCTTCGGCGATGCGCGGCCACAGGTTCGTGCGCAGGTCGGCGATGATGTCGGCCTTGGATCCGTGACCCTGTTCCGGGCGTCGGCGCAGGTTCGTCACATGGATCGAACCTCGCTTGCCGAGCAGTACCGCGAGGTTCACCTCGGCGACCGCGCCGTCCTGCAATCCGATGATGGTCAGATCTCCGTCTTCGGCCAAGGTGTCCACATTGCGGGCCAGGTAACCGGCGCCCATGATGTCGAGGATCACGTCGGCACCGCCGTATTCCGCGGTGACGACGGAGACGAAATCCTGATCGCGATAGTTGATCAGCGTATCCGCGCCCAGTTCACGGCAGCGATCGAGCTTGAACTGGGATCCGGCGGTCACCGCGACGCGGGCACCGAGCGCCTTGCCCACCTGGATGGCATGGGTCCCGATGCCGCTGCCGCCACCGTGGATCAGCAGCGTCTGCCCGGCGCGCAGGCCCCCGGCCATCACCACATTCGACCAGACTGTGGCGGCTGCCTCGGGCAGCGCGGCCGCGGCCGTCACGCTCACGCCTTCCGGAACCGGCAGCACCTGAGTGGCAGGGACGTTCACCCGTTCGGCATAGCCACCGCCTGCCAGTAGCGCGCACACCGCGTCGCCCGGCCGCCATTCGGTGACGCCGTCGCCGACCGCGGCCACGTAGCCGGACACCTCGAGGCCGAGGATGTCGCTGGCACCCGGCGGCGGCGGATAGACGCCCCACCGCTGCATGATGTCGGCCCGGTTGACCCCGGCGGCGACCACATCGATCGCTACTTCGCCGGGACCGGCTGCGGGGAGGTCGTCGACCTCGCCCCATGTCATGACCTCCGGCCCTCCGTAACCGTCGAGCGTCACCGCGAACATGGCGTTCCTTCCGTCGAGTAATGTAAACAACGTTCACATTACTCGTCGTCGCGAGGCCGTCAACGTGGCCGAGCCGATGTCACACCCACCTCACCGGCCGGGGGAGTGGCTCCGTCGTGTGCCGGGTTCACCGCGCCAATGCAGCACCTCCAAGGCCGCGGCGACGGCGACAATGTTGTCGCCCAAGGGTTTCGGGAGCAGCTCGTCGGCACGGGCGAGGCGGCGGATGATGGTGTTGCGATGGATGAACAATCGCTGCGCCGTGCGTGAGGTGTTGCACAGCTGCTGGATGTAGCCGCGCACAACGGTCAACGTCTCCGCATCTGCGGTGAGTAGCTCGCCGAGCGTGTCGCGCACGAACTCGTCGGCACGAGCCGGGTCGCGGGTGAGCAACGCGACCACCGCGATGTCGTCATAGCGCGCCACCTGTTGCGGCGCGGTGAGGCGCGCGAGCAGCTGCTGCGTGGTCGCCGCGTCGAGATGGCTGCGCCGGAAACCGTCGACACCCCGGCCGGGACGCCCGATCGCGAGGCGGATGGAGTCGTAGGCCGAGATGTCCGCGGCGAGCGCCGCGGTATCGAGAACCGTTGCGGTCGGCAGCCACAACCAGAGCGCGTTCGCGCCGGCGATCACGGTCAACCGGCCCGCGGCGCCGCTGTGCCGGGTCAGGATCTCGGCGGCGGCATCGAGCTCACCGGCCGCGGTCGCCGAGGTATCCCAGACGATGGCAGCGGTGTGCGGGCCGGTCAGGCGGTAGCCGAGTTGCGCTTCCGCCCGGGACCGCGGGATGGCGGCTCCTTCGATGAGGAGGGTGGCGGCGGTGAGCCGCTCGGCGTGCGTGCCGCGGGTCAGTGCGCGACGCTCGGCGTCCATCGCCACGCCGACCGCCTCGACGATGTCATCGATGAAGGTGCTCACCGACTGTGCCGAGAGGTCGAACAATTCCGGCAGGTCGGCGGTGTCGGTGGCCTCGGCGAAGCAGGTCTGCATCCAGCGGCGCCAGGCCAGGCTCTGCCCGGTGCGGTAGGCATTGAGGATCGACTTGTCCAAGCCGCGGCGAACCATGTCGCGAGCGCTGGCCAGCAGTTCCGGCGGGGCGTCGGCGGTGACCCGGCGCCCGGGCTCGTGCATATTGGCGAACGCCCATTGCCGCAGCACGGCGACGTTGCCGCGTTGGACGGCCTCGGCCAGTGCCGGGTCCTCGGCGATCGGACGCAGCGGCGCGCCGCGCAACGTTTCCCTGCGGTCTCCGAACCAACTGTCGGCCGAATCGAACGCAGTCCGGGCGGCACGCCGCCAGATTTCGGCCACCTGGCCGGACGGGCGAGGCCACGACTGTTCCATAGTGAACACTATGCACCTTGATGGCGCCCGATCGGTGGCATTATGTGCTCGATCGCGCGGTGTCTGCGGAGGATCGTCGATCGCGTTAGGCGACCACCATTCCTACCCGACCAGGAGCATGCACATGAGCGACAGCTTCGTCACCGATCGCGGATCGTTGCCGCCCACCGAGGCGCGCTCGATCCGATTCCGCTGGATCATGCCGGTTGCCGTGGTCACGCTGTTCGCGTCCTTGCTCGGCCTGATGTACCTGGCCTATGTCGCGAATCCGGACCAGAACCTGCACGACTACCCGATAGCGGTCGTCGACAACGATGCCGGCACCGAACTCGGCCCGCCCGGGCACCGGACCCGCATCGATTACGGCGCCCAGGTGCTCGAGGCCATTACGGCGAACACCTCCGGCGACCGCTTCGACCTGCGCGTCGTCGGCATCGACGAAGCCCAGCAGCTGATGCAGGACGGCCGGGTCTATGGTGCCGTGATCATCCCCGGCGACTTCACCCAGCAGATGCTGAACCTGGGCGCCGGACCGGCGGTGGCGGGCGAGCTGCGGCGGCCGTCGATCACCGTCGAGACGAATCCGCGTCTCGGCCCGTTCAGTACCTCGATCACCACGCGCTTCGCCGACCAGACGATCGAATCGGTCAATGCCGCCCTCGGTCCCGAACTCAGCGCCCGGGTGCAGCAGCAGCTGCGCCCCGAGGAACCGATCGGTGCCGCGCAGCTGATCCTGGAGGAGCCCGTCGAACCGATCGTGCAGCCCTATCACGGCATGCCCGAAGGATCCGGCCAGGGCCTGACCGCGTTCTTCTTCGCGCTGACCATCTTGCTGGGCGGTATGACCGGCGCCATGACCATCCACGCCATCATCGACTCGATGCTCGGCTTCGCTCCCACCGAATACGGCCCGTACTTCAGTCATTCGCCCGCCGCATCGATCTCGCGGCTGCGCACCCTGCTGATCAAATGGGGCACGATGGCGGTGGCCGCCGCAGCGAGCTCGGGTGCCCTGATCGGTATCGGTGCCGTCCTGGACGTGCATATCGACCGTCCGCTGGCGCTGTTCCTCTACAGCACCTTCGCGATGACGGCGGTCGGTGTCACCGCGTTGACGGTCATGGCGGCCGTTGGTTCGGTGGGCATCCTGGTCAACCTGATCGTGTTCGTCATCCTCGGTATGCCGTCGGCCGGCGGAACCATTCCGGTGGAGGCGACGCCGCGCTTCTTCGACCGGCTGGCCGACGTCGAACCATTGCGTCAGGTCTATCTCGCTGTCCGCTCGCTGATGTACTTCGACGGCAGCGCCGCGGCCGGACTGGACCGGGGTGTCTGGATGACTGTCGCCGGACTGGCCGTCGGTGTCGTGTCCGGGGTTCTGATCACCGCCATGTATGACCGGAAGGGGCTGACCCGCACGGCTCGTCCTGCGGTCGCGGCGCTGCAACCGGCCTGACCGCAGACCCTTCCATCGCAAACACGTTCGGCCTGAACAGCTTCGGCGGTTCAGGCCGAACGTGTTTCCGCGGCCCATCCACCGTGAAAGCCGCCGCTGAATCGGAATGCCCGCGTCAGTGCAGTGCTGACCTCAGCGTGTCCTGCGCCAGCTTGATGGCCGCGGTCGCGGCGTGGGTGGAGCGCATCGAGTTGATCATCATGAAGTCGTGGATGATTCCGCCGAAACGCACCTGGGTGACCGGAACGCCGGCCGCGCGGAGTTTCGCCGCGTACGCCTCGCCTTCGTCGCGGAGGACGTCGGCCTCGGCGGTGATCACCAGTGCGGGCGGCAGCCCCGATAGTTGGTCGATCGACGCACGCAGCGGGGAGGCGTAGATCTCCGCGCGCTGGGCCTCGTTATCGGTGTATTGGTCCCAGAACCATTTCATGCCTTCGCGGGCGAGGAAGTAGTGCTCGGCGAACTGGTGGTAGGAACCGGTGTCGAAATCGGCGTTGGTCACCGGGTACAGCAGCACCTGTTGGCTCACGTGGACGTCGCCTCGGTCCTTGGCCATCAGGGCGAATACCGCGGACATATTGCCGCCGACGGAGTCGCCCGCGACGGCGAAACGCGTTGCGTCGAGGCCCTTCTCGGCACCATGCGCGACGACCCACTGGGCCGCGGCATAGTTCTGTTCGATGGCCGTCGGATACTTCGCCTCCGGCGACAAGGTGTACTCCGGGAAGACCGCGGCAGCGCCGGCGCCGACCGCGAGTTCACGCACCAGGCGGTCGTGGGTGTGTGCGTTGCCGAACACCCACCCGGCGCCATGGATGTAGAAGACGACCGGCAACGGTCCGGTGGATCCGGCCGGCTTGACGATGCGCACGGGGACCGAGCCGGTCGGTCCGCCTTCGACGGTGATCCACTCTTCGTCGATCTCCGGTTTCTCGATATCGCCGGACTGGACCTCGTCGACGGCCTTGCGGCCTTCTTCGGGCGGCAGTTGGTACAGGAATGGCGGCGTATCGGTGGCCTTGCAGAATTCGGCGGCCTCGGGTTCGAGGACGGGCTGGATGTGCTGGTTGGTTGCCATGGACACTTGCTCCCATCACGAGAATGTGTGCGGTGCCGGGCTCAGGCTAGTCCTGCAATGTTAACGCTGGCAACACTTGGCCGGAAATGACTGTGCGCGAATATCTTCGACGACTCCGCCTGTCACTGATCAATGACACGGCCTGTGCCGATGCATAGTTTTTCCATATGGCTGTGCGATTTGCTGATAGGGGAATACTGAAACCACATGGCCGATAGGTTGCCTCGAATAGGGGGTGCGTTATCCGGAAGGCAGGAGTCCGGTCAGGCGGCGCGGTGCGGATGAAGCAGGGCCGAGATGAGCCGCTGTGCGTTGTCGACGGCGCGGTCGGCGTCGCCGTCTGCCGAACCCAGCAGCGGATCCAGTCCGCGGATATGCGGGGCCAGTGCGATGTGGGGGAGTGTTACCAGCAAGAGCGACAGCAGTGCGTCGGTATCGGCGTCACGGGATAGCTGCCCGGTGGCGACCGCGCGATCGATCAACGGGCGCAGCACCGCCAGGTAATCGTCGTTGACGACCTCCCGCACGGCGGTCCGTGCGACGGGGTCGTGTTCGAGGTTGGCGGCAGCGGTCATCGCGCGCTCGAGCGGATGATCATAGAAGTAGCGCACCCACGCCGCGGTCAGATCTCGCAGGGCCGCGAAAAAATCTGCGTCCCAGTCGAGTTCGCTCGCCGCTGACTCCATCGCGGTGCGAATGCGGTGGCTCGACAGTCGCGCGAGATGGACGTACAGGTCGGCCTTGTCGGTGAAGTACTGGAACAGGCTGCCTTTGGCGACCCCGGCCTCACGCGCGATCGTGTTCAGGCTGCCGCCGCTGAAGCCGCGTGCGGCGAACTCCGCTTCGGCCGCGGCGACCACGGCCGCGCGGCGCGCTTCGGGAAGTCGCTGCCATGTTCCTGTCGGCAAGCGCCGGCCTCCTGTCCGGTTGGTGATTGACACGGTGTCGATTCGATCCTACAGTGACCACCAGTCATATGACCACTGGTCATTTCCCTGGTCGTCCTGCGTGCGCGCCATTCACCGGTCACCCATTCCGAAGGAGAATCCTCGATGTCCGGACGTATCGTTCTACTCGGAGCTACCGGCTATACCGGCGGGATCGTTCTCGACGCCTTGCTGCGGCGGGGGCTCGCACCGATCCTCGCCGGACGCAATCGTGCGGCTCTGGCAACCCTGGCCGAGCGGGCCGGCGGACTCGACTACCGGATCGCCGACGTCACCGACCCGCAGAGTGTCGCGAACCTCGTGGACCGCGGCGACGTGCTCATCAGCACCGTCGGCCCGTTCGAGCGCTACGGGTATCCGGTGGCGCGCGCGGCCGCCGAATCCGGTGCGCACTACATCGATTCGACCGGCGAAGTCGGATTCGTGCGTGAGCTGCGCCGCCGGTTGCACGATCGCGCCCGCGAGACCGGGTCGCTGATGGTGCCGGCCTTCGGTTACGACTACGTGCCCGGAATCCTGGCCGCGACACTCGCCGCCCGGCAGGCCGAAGCGCCGGTGCGCTCGATCGATATCGGCTACTTCGCCACCGGGTCGCTGAGGAAGGGGCTGAGTCACGGTACCCGCACGACGATGCGGGATGGTCTCACCCTGCCGTCGCCGCGCTGGTCGGGTGGCCGGCTCGTCGAGGCCCGCACCGGATCGAAGGTCCGGGCCTTCGATGTGCGCGGCAAACGCAAGAACGCCACGCTCGTCTCGGGGACCGAGGTGCTGTTCCTGCCGGAGGATCTGCCGACGCTCGATTCCGTCACGGTCTACAACGGCTGGTTCCCGGCGCTTGCCCGTCCCATGGTGGTCCTGTCGGCCATGACCGCCCAGCTTTCTCGAATTCCGCTCGGCCGCAAGCTGATCGACATCGCCTCAGGCCCGATGATCGGTCCGGCCGGTGGCCCGGATGCCGCCGAGCGCGCACGGACCCGCTCGCATGTCGTCGCTGTCGCGGCGGACGAGTCGGGACGATCGTCGCAGGTGCACGTCGAAGGTCCGAGTGCCTACAGCGTGACCGGCGAGCTCATGGCCTGGGCGGCGCAGCGGTTGGTGACGGCACCGCCGCGCACCGCGGGGGTGGTCGGGCCGGTCGAAGCGTTCGGCTTCGAGGTGCTGCGCGACGGGTGTGCGGGGGTGGGCCTTATCCCGGTCTGACGATATATTGACGGCGATAACATTAGCGGCTAGCCTGATGTAAACACTGAATACATCAGATCTGAGGGAGCTTTGCCGATGTCACCGACTCGTCAGGACACAGTCGAGGTCGATCTGGGCGGTCGCACCGTCGCGGTACCGAAAGGTGGCCTGTACGACCGGTTTCGGATGAATACCGATCTCGACGAGGTGGCTCGGGACCCGCGGGTGAGCAGCGTCGACTTCTTCCGGAAGCTGCGCAAGAACAGGGTCGACTCGCCGATCGGGGAGACGCTCACCCCGAACTTCTACTACCGGATCTCGACCGCCCGGCTGACCATGCTCGCCCGGACCAGATCGATCCGGGAACGACTGCCACGGGAACTGACCCCGTTGCAGGTCGCGCCCGGTCTCGGTCTGGTGTCGGTGATGTTCTTCCGCTACGACGTCTGCGATATCGACTTCTACACCGAGGCCGCGGTCGGCGTCGCGGTCCGGCCTGCGCGACACGGGCGGCTCGGATTCTTCGACCTCGTCACCGGTCTCGACAACGACGATCTCGATTCCTATGTGCTGTCGCTGCCGGTCAGTTCCGAGATCGCCCAGGTGCGCGGCCACGACGGCTACGGCTTCCCGAAATGGGTGACCGACCTCGAGGTCGAGATCGGCGAGGACCGCACCACGGCGCGTGTGGCCAATGACGCCGGTGGCCTGGATCTGGCGCTGTCGGTCGCCACCCCGGCGCAATCCAGGTTCCCTTCGGGCGAGCGGGTGTCGAGTCTCACCTCGTACACCTGCATCGACGGCGTGTGGCATTCGACGCTGAGTCAGACCAATGTGCTGTCCGCGGGCAGCGCGAGCTTTCCGCGCAATGTCGATCTTCAGGTCGGGCAGGGCCGCATGGCCGACGACCTGCGTGCGCTCGACCCGATCAGGACCATTCGCCTCGACGTCACCACCGAAGGCCAACTCGCCCTGCACATGCCAGTTCCGACCTCGATGCCGGACCGGAACTAGTACCCGCAATCCGCCGACCGAGACGATCACGGAGCCGCTATGACAACCGATAACACGACCCGGCCATCCACCGTTACCGGCTCCGGCCTGCCGGCCTCGATCGGCTCCGCGCTGCTCGAGCGGCTGACCGCCCGCGTCGTCGCCGCACCGGAGGCCGAACGCGTCACGACGACGGCGCCGTACACCGGCGCACCGCTGGCGGATCTGCCGGTCTCCACGCCGGCCGATGTGGAGGCGGCGTTCGCGCGTGCTCGCGGCGCCCAGGCCGCGTGGGCCGAGCGGTCGCTGCGGGAACGCAAGGCGATCATGCTCCGCTTCCACGATCTCGTGCTGGCGCGTCAGAACGAGGTTCTCGACCTGATGCAGGCCGAGAGCGGCAAGACCCGTCGCGACGCGTTTCTGGAAGTCAGCGATATCGCCATCACCGCACGGTATTACGGGCGCAATGCCGCGAAACTCCTCGCACCCGTGCGCCGCCGTGGCGCCATCCCGCTGCTGACCCATACCACCGAGTTGCGCCATCCCAAGGGGGTCGTGGCCGTCATCTCGCCGTGGAACTATCCGTTGAGCATGGCGGCAGGCGATGCCATTCCGGCGCTCATGGCAGGCAACGCGGTGGTGCAGAAGCCCGACACGCAGACCGCGCTGACGGCACTGTGGGCGCTGGACCTGATGCACGAGGCCGGGTTGCCCGCCGGTGTCTGGCAGATGGTGGTGGGCCGGGGCAGCTCCATCGGCGGTGCGTTGATGGACAACGCCGACTACATGATGTTCACCGGTTCCACCGCCAGCGGACGCCGGATCGCCCGCGACGCGGGGGAGCGGCTCATCGGCTCCTCACTGGAACTCGGCGGCAAGAACGCCATGCTGGTGCTCGACGACGCCGATATCGGCCGCGCCGCCGACGGCGCCGTCAACGCCTGCTTTCCCTCGACCGGCCAGCTCTGTGTCTCGATCGAGCGCCTGTATGTGGCGGATTCCATCCGTGACCGGTTCGTCTCCGAATTCGTTTCGCGCACCGAGAAATTGCGGATCGGCGCGGCCTACGACTACAGCGTCGACGTCGGATGCCTGACGAACCGGGCCCAGCTGGAGACCGTCACCGCGCACGTCGACGACGCCGTCGCCAAGGGTGCGACCGTGCTGGCCGGCGGCCGGGCACGACCGGATCTCGGGCCGCTGTTCTACGAACCGACGATCCTCACCGATGTCACACCGGACATGACGCTCTATGACCAGGAAACCTTCGGTCCTGTCGTGTCGATCTACTCCTTCGACGATCTCGACGACGCCATCGCCCGCGCCAATGCGACTCCGTACGGTCTCAATGCCAGCGTGTGGACGCGAGACGGTGCCAAAGGCCGAGCGGTCGCGGCGCGTCTGCACGCGGGCACCGTGAATGTGAACGACGCCTACGCCGCGGCGTGGGGGAGCATCGACTCGCCGATGGGCGGCATGGGCGACTCCGGTCTGGGCCGCCGCCACGGCGCCGACGGCATCCTGAAGTACACCGAACCGCAAACGGTCGCCCACCAGCGGCTTCAGGGATTCAACGCGCCGCCCGGCGTTCCGCATCGCGCCTGGGCGGCCGCGCTGACCTTCGCGCTGCGGTCGCTGAAAGTGGTGGGAGCCCGCTGAACAGCTGTTCGCCGGGGCCCGATCGAGCCTCGTCGCACGAATTCTCGCGCTGCCGGCCACGGTGAACGACCGTGGCCGGCGGATCCATTTGTCCCTCTTTCGCATGAATGTCCTTGCGCCGGATAGGCGAAGGGCCCAGATCAGCTGATCTGGGCCCTTCGCCTATCTGCTCACCGCGCGTAGGTATTCGCCTCGACGGTACTGCGCTGATCCTTCGACTTCTTCGACCCGAGCCAGCGTGCGTAACGGCGCAGCGCGCGGCTCTGCACCCACTGATCAGCGACCAGGGCATACGCCGGTGCCACACCGAGCGCGGGATTCCTGCCCGCCGCCATCCGGCGCATCTGGTACCGGACCATCGACATTTCGGTGAGCGAGGCCAGCGACTTGTCCGACCACGTCACCGGCTTCATCGCCCCGGCCGCGCCCAGGCCTTCGCGCCAGCGGTTGGGCAGATCGGGCGTGACCGCCAACGCTGTCGCCATGCCGATCAACGCGACATTATTGGCGAGCACGTGCTCGGCGGTCTCGCGGCGCGAAATCCCGCCGGTCAACATCAGCGGCAACGCACTGGTTCTGGCGAGGTCCGCGGCGAGCTCGAGGAAATAGGCCTCGCGGGCCGCGGTGCGTCCGTCGGCGGGCCGGCCGTTCATCGCGGGGCTCTCGTAGCTGCCGCCGGACACCTCGACGAGATCGACGCCCAGCGTGGCGAGCATCTCGATCACCCGGTGGGCGTCGGCGGCATCGAAGCCGCCGCGCTGGAAGTCGGCCGAGTTCAGTTTCACCGCGATCGCGAAACCCGGCGACACCGCCGAACGGATGGCGCCGACGATATCGAGCAGCAGCCGCGCGCGATTCTCCAGCGAGCCGCCCCATCGATCCGTGCGATTGTTCACCAGCGGCGACAGGAACTGTGACAGCAGATAGCCGTGCGCGGCATGCACTTCCACGCCGTCGAAGCCGGCCTCCTCGGCGCGCTGCGCGGTGGTGACGAATCGGGTGACGGTGTCCTCGATCTGCTCGGCGGTCATCGCGACCGGCCGTCCGAAACGCTTGGAATGGCGGCCCACATCGACCGCGATATCCGACGGACCCCACACGACGCCGGGCATTTTCGCCTGCACCTGACGTCCGGGATGGCTGATCTGCATCCACATCGCCGCACCGGCGGCCTTACCGGCCTCGGCCCATTCGATGAAGGGGGTCAGCGGCGCATCGGCGTCGAGCACGATGCCGCCCGGTCCCGTCAGCGCTTCGGCGTGCACCATGACGTTGCCGGTGATCAACAGCCCGGCCCCGCCCGCACCCCAGCGCCGGTACAAGCTGATGAGGCGCTTGTCCGGCAGCTGTCCCTTGCTCGCCATCCCCTCTTCCATGGCCGCTTTCGCGATCCTGTTGCGCAGTACCTGGCCGGACCGCAGTCGCAGCGGCGAATACAAGCCGTCGGGCGTCGAATGATTCGACATTGGATTCTCCATCCGAATCGGGAGCTGATGCGGTAGCGGCCGCATGTATACATCGCTAACATTAGGAGCGGTGAGTAAGCGCCGTCAACTTTCCGGGATGTGAATCATGCCGACGTCGGGTCCGCCGTGTCGCCACGGCGGCCTGCCCGGCATCTACATCTCGTCGACCAGGCGCAATGTGGCAGCCAACTGGTCGAGCAGTGCCTCGACGACCTGCTCGGTGGTGACCTCGCACCGGGTGCTCTCGATGGCGATCTCCTCGCCCATGGCCAGCCAGCCGCGCACCGCCAGCACCTGCCAGTCGGTGGGTTCGGCGATACCGGCGGCGTTCATGACCCGCTGGGCGAGCTCACTGCGCACCTCACGGAACGCGCCGACCACTCGTTCGTCGCCGCCCGCTCCTCCGCGTACCAGCGAGACGTAGTTGCGGGTCCGGCGCCGGATGAACGCGACATAGCCGGTGGTAATGGCCCGCAGCCGCTGCCTGCTGCCGCCCTCGCCGGGGTCGCGGGCCTGATCGAGCATCCGGCGTGCCGCTGCCATCACGACCGCCACGTAGTAGTCGGTCTTGGTGGCGAAGTAGTGGAACAGCAACCCGCGGGAGATACCGGCCTGCTCGGCGACTCGATCGATCGACAGCTCATGAATCGGGGTGTCGACGAGCAAACGCAGGCCGATACCGACCAGCTCCTCGCGCCGGTCCTCGGCGCTCTTCCTGCGCGCGACCGCGGCGTCGGCCGGTCGTGCGGTTGCCTCCGTCATTGCCTCACCTTAGCGCTTGTTGAGCGCTGCTCAGTAATGTAGTTTTTGAGCAATGCTCAACAAGAAGGTGCGAGGAGTTCTGTGATGAAGCGGTCGAAGATCTTGATCACCGGCGCCAGTTCGGGACTGGGCATGGGTCTCGCGCGAGAGTTCGCCGCCCGCGGTGCCACGCTGGCGTTGTGCGCGCGCCGCACCGACCGGCTCGACGCGCTGGCCGCGGAGCTGACCTCGGCCCACCCCGGATGCCGGGTATTCGTGCGACAACTCGACGTCAACGATCACGCCGCGGTGACCGAGGTGTTCGACGCCTTCGCCACCGACCTGGGCGGCGTGGACCGGGTGATCGTGAACGCGGGCATCGGCAAGGGCAAGGCGCTGGGGACGGGCGGGTTCGACGAGAACCTGGCCACGCTGGAGACCAACCTCGTCGCCGGACTGGCGCAGATCGAGGCGGCGATGACGATCTTCCGGGCACAGCAGCGCGGCCATCTCGTGGTGATGTCGTCGATGAGCGCGTTTCGCGGCATGCGCCGCGCGATGACGACCTACGCCGCCAGCAAGGCCGGCCTGGCGATGCTGGCCGAGGGCCTGCGCGCGGAACTGTCCGGTCGCAGCCCGATCACGGTGAGCACGATCTATCCGGGCTACATCCGCACCGAACTCAACGAACAGGTCACGAACGCTCCGTTCATGGTCGACGCCGATACCGGCTGCCGGGCGCTGGCGAAGGCGATCGAGAAGGAACCCGCCACCGCGGTCGTTCCGGCCTGGCCGTGGGCGCCGATCGGCGTGGCGATGCGCACGCTTCCGCTGTCGCTGGTACGCAGGCTGAGCTGACCGCTCACCGCATTCGAACCGAGGAAACCGAGGAGACACGTTGCTGTTGTCACCGTCGCCGCGCGGGGCCGAGTTGGCCGAGCGGGTCAAGGAATTCATCGACAGCGAGATTTCGCCGGTCGAGGCCACCTATCACGCCGAGCTGGCCGAGGCACGCGCCGCCGGCACCGCATGGCAGTCGCTGCCGCGGATGAAGCAGTTGCAAGCCGACGCGCGTGCGGCCGGATTGTGGAATCTGTTTCTCCCGGCGGGGCACGGTGATGCCTACGCCGAGCGTTTCGGCACCGCTGGCGGCGCAGGCCTGACGAATGTCGACTACGCACCCATCGCCGAACTCACCGGCCGCTCGCTGATCGCGCCATATGTGTTCAATTGCAACGCGCCCGACACGGGCAACGCAGAGGTGCTGTTGCGGTACGGGAGCCCCGAACAACAGCGGCAATGGCTGGAACCGTTGCTGGAGGCGAAGATTCGCAGTGCGTTCCTGATGACGGAGCCCGGTGTGGCGTCCTCGGACGCCACCAATATGGAGGCGACGGCCGTCGTCGACGGTGACGAGATCGTGCTCAACGGCACCAAATGGTGGTCCACCGGGATCGGTCACGCCGACTGCGAACTGCTCATCTTCATGGGGCTCACCGACCCGCAGGCGCATCGGCACCGGCGGCACTCGATGGTGATCGTGCCGCGCAGCGCGCCCGGCGTCGAAGTCGTCCGGATGCTTCCCACCATGGGCTGGTACGACGAACCGCACGGTCACGGCGAGATCCGCCTCACCGATGTGCGCGTTCCGCTGTCGAATGTGATCGCCGGCCCCGGACGGGCCTTCGAGATCGCGCAGGGCAGGCTCGGACCTGGCCGCATCCACCACTGCATGCGCCTGATCGGGCTCGCCGAGCACGCGTTGGAGCTGGCCTGCCGACGCGCCCTGTCCCGCACCGCTTTCGGCAAGCCACTGGCCAATCTGGGTGGCAATCGCGAGCGCATCGCCGATGCGCGGATCGCCATCAATCAGGCCCGGTTGCTGGTATTGCACGCGGCTTGGCTGCTGGACACCGGGGATTTCGCCGCCTACGGCGCGGTCAGCGAGATCAAGGTGGCCGTGCCCAAGATGGCTCAGCACGTCATCGACATGGCCATGCAATTGCACGGTGGTGCGGCCCTGTCCGAGGACCTGCCGTTGGCGGCGGCCTGGACGCAAGCGCGCGCGATCAGGTTCGCCGACGGACCCGACGAAGTGCATCGCGGCGTCGTCGCCCGCCTCGAGCTCGGCAAATACCAGGGGAAGGCGGACGCATGAGCGGCCGGACCGAACTCGACCCCGCACGTCAGGTCCGCGACGAGGATTCCTTCGATATCGACGCCGTCGCGCACTGGCTGCGCGACCATGCCGAGGACCCCACCGGCTTGGACGCGTGCCCGAGGTGCGCCAGTTCACCGGAGGCGTTTCCAACCTCACCTATCTGCTGCGCTATCCGGGGCGTGAGCTGATCCTGCGGCGTCCACCGGCGGGCAGCAAAGCCGAGAGCGCCCACGATATGCGTCGCGAGTATCGCGTGCAGCGGCTGCTCGCACCCGCCTACGACTATGTCCCGGCGATGGTGGCCTTCTGTGGCGATCCGGCGGTGATCGGCTCGGACTTCTATGTCATGCAGCGGCTGAACGGCCGCATCCTGCGCCGTGACCTTCCCGGGGATCTCGCGTTCACGCCGGAGCAGGCCCGCGAACTCAGCCGCACCTTCGTCGACCGGCTCGTCGACCTGCATCAGGTCGATATCGCCGCCACCGGCCTGGACGAGTACAGCAGGGGGCCGGGCTATGTCGAACGCCAGGTCGCCGGCTGGTCCAAGCGCTATCGCGCGGCCCGCACGAAGAACGTCGGATCGTTCGACACGATCATGACCTGGCTCGCGGACCATCAGCCCGCCGACCGAGACCTGTGCTTCATCCACAACGACTACCGGCTCGACAACCTCGTGCTCGACCCCGAGGATCCGCTGCACGTCGTGGGAGTGCTCGATTGGGAGATGGCCACCGTCGGTGATCCACTCATGGACCTCGGCTCCGCGCTGGCCTACTGGCTGGAGGCGGGTGACAATCCGATATTCCGGAAGTTCCGTCGTCAGCCGAGCGATGTCGCGGGGATGATGACCCGCGCGGAGATCGTCGAGTACTACGCCACCCTTACCGGTCAGGCGATCACGCCCGAGCAGTGGCGGTTCTACGAGGTCTTCGGCCTGTTCCGGCTCGCGGTCATCGCCCAGCAGGTGTATTACCGCTACTTCCACGGCCAGACCACCAACCCCGCCTTCAAGCAGCTGCGCGCCGCGGTCATCGTGCTGGAGTGGCGCTGCACCGAACTGATCACCAGCGGGCCCTTCGCACGGTTACGCGCCCTGCCGGCGCCGCTGGCACGGCTGGTGGGAATCAGCAGGGGAAGGTAGCGCGGATTCGAGGCACCACCGGGTCCATGTGGCGCGATCACCTGGTTGACGCCGAGCAACACCGCCACTAATGTAAACGGCATAAACATTGTTGGTCGCAGTGTTCTACTGTTGTGGCCGCCGGTCCTATCGTGGACGGGGCGAGGTTGCCCAGGCCGAATCCGATATCCCTACCACCGAAAAGCGGGGCATAGCGATGACGAAGGTGCTGTTCGTAATATCGGCCGCCGACCGCTGGACGTTGAATGACGGCGAAGTGCACCCCTCGGGCTTCTGGGCCGAGGAAGTGGCGGTTCCGCACCGGATTTTCTCCGAAGCCGGATGGGACATCACCATCGCCACGCCGGGCGGCAAGGCGCCGACATTGGACCGGCTCAGCCTGGGCATCGCGGGCGGGATGCCATGGAAACGCCGTGAGGTCGAGCGGTATCTCGACAGCATCAAGACTCAGCTGGACACGCCGGTCCCGCTCGATTCCGTCGATGCCGACACCTTCGACCTGGTGTTCTACCCGGGTGGGCACGGGCCGATGGAAGATCTCGCCTACGACGAAACGTCCGGCGCGCTGCTGGCGCACCGGCTGGCATCCGGCAAGAAGCTCGCCCTGCTGTGCCACGCCCCCGCGGCCGTTCTCGCCGCAACCACGCCCGACGGCACCTCTGCGTTCGCCGGCTATCGGATGACCGGATTGTCCAACCGCGAGGAACTCCTCAACCGGTTCGCCAAGAAAGCGCCCTGGCTGCTCGAGGACAAACTGAAGGAAATCGGCGTCGACTATTCCAAAGGCCGGATTCCGTTGCGGCCGTATGTGGTTGTCGACCGGAACTTGTATACCGGGCAGAATCCGCAATCGTCGGAAGAGCTGGCGCGCCGGCTCGTCAGCGAAATCGGCGCCGGACAGTCCTCTAACTGAATCCCGCGCACTAGGTGAGAGCCGGCCGTCGCGCCCTCGCCTCGGGCCGGAGCTCTCGCCACACCATGCGGCAGCGGTCTGCCGCATCCGGGGAGCAATCACGCCCCCGATGGCCCCGCTGGCCAGATGGCGGCGCGGCGGTGGTGGTGACCATCGACGATCTTGTTGCCCTCCCGTGTCATCGCGACCCCCGGTTGTGATCGGCGACAGGAAACGGTTTCGGTTGTGATGGGAGACGGTTTCGGCCGTTATGTTCTGTGCGGCCTACAGGACCGCGTGCGGTCGCGGCCTTCCCCCATCCATACGGCCGGGTGTGTTGTGACGTGAAAGATGTTGCGGCACACCATCGGCCATGCGGTGCTGCCCGAAGGAAAGTCTTGTCCAGATCTGCATTCCGACTACTGACCCTGGTGCTGAGCGTTGTGTGCCTCGGGTTGCTCTGTGCGCCCGCCGGTTCCGAGCCGCGATACCCCGATCCCGACCCGGACCCGTTCTACGCCGCACCTGCCGATCTCGCCGCACGCCACCCGGGGGACGTGGTGCGCATCCGTAAGATCGACACCGGGCTCTATCTCGGGACCGAAGGGTGGCAGGTGGCGTTCCGGTCCACCGATTCCACCGGCGACCCGATCATGGGAATGACCACCGTGCTGATGCCGCTGGGTGTGCCGAACCCGCCGCTGGTGTCCTATCAGGCGCTGATCAATTCGCTTGGTACGCAGTGCAACCCGTCTCGTTCCCTGTTCAACGGTGAGTTGCAGGACGCGGTCGGTGCGATGTTGCCGATCGGGCGGGGGTGGGCGATTTCGCTGCCGGACTATCTCGGACCCAATGTGGCCTACGGTGCGGCGCGGCTGAGCGGCATGGTGACCCTCGACAGCGTCCGGGCCGTGCGGAAGGTGGCCGAGCTGGGTCTGCACGATTCGCCCGTGGCGATCGTCGGCTACTCCGGTGGCGGCATGGCGACGGCGTGGGCCGCCGCGCTACAGCCGAGCTATGCGCCCGAACTGGAACTCACCGCCGCGGTCGCCGGTGGGATCCCCGCCGATCTGGAGCAGATGGCGCTCGGCCTCGGCTTCGGCCCGCATCCGGGCTTCGGACTGGCCTTCGCCGCGGCCATGGGGTTGGAGCGGGAGTACCCGCAGCGCCTGCCGATTTCCGATCAGCTCAACGACCACGGACGCTGGTTCCGCGAGTTCACCCATAACGCGTGCCGTCGCTTCCTGCTCTTCCACGGCGTGTTCCGCAGCGCAGAGGAAATGGCGGCGTCCAAGAGCCTGATGGACAGCCCCGAGGCGCGCGCCGTGCTGCACGAGAACAGCCTCACCCACTTCGACGGTGTGCCCACCGCCCCGACCTATCTGTGGCACGGCCGCTACGACACGCTCACCCCGTACAGCGCCATTTCCGCTGTCGCAGACCGCTACTGCCGCGCGGGCGCGCCGGTGAAACTCGCCACCTACGACATCGCCGAACACATGACCGCCGCCGTCGCCGGATTCGCCGAGGCCTGGAACTTCGTCGAAGCGCGCTTCCGCGGCGACCCGATGCCGAAGGGATGCTGACCTGGGCCGGTGCCGCAGTGGATATCCGCACCGGCACCGGCCACGATGAGGTGCCGGTTGCGCTACTCGATCACCCGGTGGGTGCCGTCGCGCACGGTGCCGACGAATTCCTCCACCAGGTCCTCGAGCGCCACGATGCCGACCGTATTACCGCGATTGTCGACCACACGTCCGAGATGGCTGCTGGTACGGCGCAACCGGGCCAGCGCCTCGAAAAGCGGTGTGCCGGCCAGCACGGTCGGCAGCGGGCGGATATCGGTGCGGGGGATCGGGGTGCTCGGGCCCGCACTGTCGTCGGCGACCAGGTCGAGCACATCTTTGACGTGCAGGTAGCCGACCAGGGAGCCGTCGTCGGCGGACACCGGGTACCGGGAGAACCCGGTTTCGGCGACCGCGGACTCGATGTCACCGAGGGTGGTGCCGTTACCACGCAGCGGCACCGTCCGGGTGGTGTCCAGCCCCACCATGACGTCGCCGACGACCCGTTCGGAGGTGCCGAGCGCCTGGGTGAGCCTGCGGTGTTCCTCCTCGTCGAGCAACCCCTCCGAGCGGGACTCGCCGATCATCTCGGCCAGCTCCACACTGGAGACTGTCGCGTCGAGTTCGTCCTTCGGCTCGATGCGCAGCATCCGCAGCGACAGGTTCGCCGCCAGGTTGTAGATGGCGATGAGCGGTCTGGCCAGGCGCAACCACAGCAGGTGGATCGGCACCAGCAGCAGCGCCGTGCGCTCGGGCCCGGCGAGGGCGATGTTCTTCGGGATCATCTCACCGAACAGGATGTGCAGCACCACCACGATGGCCAGTGCGATGGTGAACGCCACCGGATGCAGCAACTGATCGGGCAATCCGGCCAGATGGAACGGGCCCTCCAGCAGATGCGCGACCGCGGGCTCACCGACCCGGCCCAGCAGGATCGAGCAGATCGTGATGCCCAGCTGGGCCGCCGCCAGCATCATCGACAGGTTCTCACCCGCCCGGATGACGGTGGTGGCATTGCGTTTGCCCTGTGCGGCAAGGGCTTCCAGGCGGTCCCGGCGCGCCGAAATCAGCGCGAACTCGGCGCCGACGAAGAAGGCGTTACCGGCCAGCAGCACGATGGTGAGCGCGACTCCGAACAGATCACCGCCCATGGTCGGCCTCCTGTCCGTCGAGCACATCGGCGGTGACCGGGATCAGCCGCACCCGGTCCACCCGCCTGCCGTCCATCCGCTCCACCCGGGCCAGCCAGCCGCCCTGCCTGTCACCCGGATGACGTTGATGTGGTCGCGGATCAGGTAGCACCACGACGTCACCGGCCTCCGGGATCCGTCCCAGCCGGATGAGCACCAGCCCGCCGAGAGTTTCGTATTCCCCTTCGGGCGCTTCGTAACCGGTGGCGCGGGAGACCTCGTCGATGCGCAGCAGACCCGAGCAGTCCCAGCCGTCGGAGACCCTCCGCACGTCGCGTTCCTCTTCGTCGTGCTCGTCGCGCACGTCGCCGAGGATTTCCTCGATCACATCTTCCATGGTGACCAGCCCTGCGGTGCCGCCGTACTCGTCGACTACCAGCGCCACCTGCATGCCGTCGGCGCGGATGCGTTCGAGCACCTCGTCACCGTCGAGGCTGGCCGGCACGATCGGCACCGGCCGGGCCAGCAGATGCAGGGCAAGTCCGCGCCGGGATTCGGCGGGGACGGTGAACGCCTGCTTGACGTGCACCACGCCGAGGGTGTTGTCGAGATCGCCATCGATCACGGGGAACCGGGAGAAACCGGTGCGGCCCGCGGCGGCGATGAGATCGGGAATCGTGTCGGACTTGTCGAGCGCCTCGATCTTCACCCGCGGCGTCATCAGTTCCTCGGCGCTGCGTTCGCCGAATTCCAGCGAGCGGTCCATCACCTGTGCGGTGCGCTGATCGAGGGCGCCGCGCTGGGCCGAGGTACGCACCAGCGAACCCAGTTCCTGCGGCGAACGCGCCGACCGCAACTCCTCGGCCGGTTCCACGCCGAGGCGGCGAACCACCCAGTTGGCGGTGCCGTTGAGGAAATGGATCAACCACTTGAACACCACCGAGAACGCGACCATCGGGCCCGCGGTCATGCGGGCGGTGCCCATCGGGGCGGCGATGGCGATGTTCTTGGGCACCAGCTCGCCGTAGATCATCGACAGCGAGGTCGCCAGGATCAACGCCAGCGCCAGCGAGATGCCGCGGGCGGCACTGTCGGCGAGGCCGACGGCCGAGAACACCGGCGTCAGCAGCCGCGCCAGCACCGGTTCGGCGATATAGCCGGTGATCAGGGTGGTGATGGTGATACCGAGCTGGGCGCCGGACAGCTGGAACGACAGCGTGTGATGGGCTTTGCGGACCATGCGGGCCCGGACGTCACCGTCGCGGGCGTGCGCTTCGACGGTGCTGCGTTCGAGGGCGGTGAGGGAGAATTCCGCGGCGACGAACAGCGCGGTCCCCGCGGTCAGTGCGATGAAACCGATCAGGCTGAGCACGGTGAGCACGACGGACACGGTCAGCACCACCCGGGCCTGTGCTGGGCGGGCACGGTCGTGCGTACTGCGGTGAGCTGGACGGCTGCGGGATGGAGGACGCCGGGTTGGTCACCCGGCTCGATAGAGGAGCCCTCCTGTGCGGCGTCCTCGGACGCGGGTGACAACTGGTTCCTTTCGCATGGGGAATGGGGGCCGGCGGTGCCGGCAACCCTTATGCTACCGGCCCACGCGACGCTCGCGTGGGCCGGTCCGCGGTTGATTCACCAACCACTGGGCAGCGGACGGCCTTCGGCGAATCCGGCGGCGGACTGCACCCCGAGCACGGCCTTGTCGTGCAATTCGGCCAGTGAGCGCGCACCCGCATAGGTGCACGCGCTGCGCACGCCCGAGCAGATGTGGTCGATGAGGTCCTCGACGCCGGGACGTTCGGGGTCCAGCCGCATCCGCGAACTGGAGATGCCCTCCTCGAACAGCGCCTTGCGGGCCCGGTCGAAGCCGCTGTCGGCGGCGGTGCGGGCGGCCACGGCACGCTTGGAGGCCATGCCGAAGCTTTCCTTGTAGGCGTTGCCGTCACGGTCGATGCGCAGGTCGCCGGGGGATTCGTAGGTGCCGGCGAACCAGGAGCCGATCATCACGTTCGACGCGCCCGCGGCGAGTGCGAGGGCGACGTCACGCGGGTGGCGCACGCCGCCGTCGGCCCAGATGTGCACCCCGAGTTCGCGCGCGGCGCGCGCGCATTCGGCGACGGCGGAGAACTGCGGGCGGCCGACACCGGTCATCATCCGGGTGGTGCACATGGCGCCGGGGCCGACACCGACCTTGATGATGTCCGCGCCCGCCTCGGCCAGATCCTTGGTGCCCTGCGCCGAGACGGTGTTGCCCGCCACCAGCGGCACACCCAGCCCGAGATCGCGGATGGCGCGCAGGGTTTCGAGCATCTTCACCTGATGGCCGTGCGCGGTGTCCACGACCAGCAGGTCGGCGCCGGCGTCCACCAGGGCCTTGGCTTTCGCGGGGACGTCACCGTTGATGCCGACGGCGGCGGCGATGCGCAGCTTGTTCGCGGCGTCGACGGCGGGGGTGTAGATGCCGGTGCGGATGGCGCCGGTGCGGGTGAGCACGCCGGCGAGAGTCCCGTCCTCGTCGAGCAGTACGGCCAGGCTCGCGTGCGCGGCCTCGAGCAGGTCGAAGATCTCGCGCGGGGCGGCGGTGACGGGTGCGGTGACGAAATCGGTGGCGGCCACATCACGCAACCGGGCGAACCGGTCGACGTCGGCGCAGGCGGCCTCGGTGACCACGCCGACCGGGCGGCCGGTCTCGTCGACCACCACCGCGGCGCCGTGCGCGCGCTTGTGGATCAGCGCGACGGCCTCCGACACCGACTGCTCCGGGCTGAGCGTGACCGGGGTGTCGGCGGTCAGCGAGCGGCTCTTGACGAAGGCGATGGTGTCGGCGGCGGCATTGTTGGGCAGGTCCTGCGGCAGCACCACGATGCCGCCGCGGCGGGCCACGGTTTCGGCCATGCGGCGTCCGGCCACGGCGGTCATGTTCGCCACGACGATGGGGATGGTGGTGCCCGACCCGTCGGTCGTCGACAGGTCGACGTCGAACCGCGACGCCACATCCGTCCGGTTCGGGACGAGGAAGACGTCGTCGTAGGTCAGGTCGTACGGCGGCTGATGTCCAGGGAGAAACTGCACTGCACCGATGGTAATCGCGACGCACCGAATGTGCGTCGTTCTGGTCGCGGACGGGGATCGGCCGCGCGCGGCCCGGCGGGAACGGCGCGCTCACGCCGGTGGTTGCGCCGTAGGCCTGGGTGCGCGATGGTCGACCCGGGCCCCGGATGTGCCCTGCCGCCGCCGAGGAAGGGATCGCCGTCATGTCGTTCACCGAGGACGAGCTCGCCTATCTGCGGTCGCAACCGCTGGCCCGGGTCGCCACCCTGGGCGAGGGTGGTCAGCCGGACGTGGTGCCGTTGGCGTTCGAATTCGACGGCGCCTACTTCTGGATCGGCGGCGTCGGCGCGTCGGTGCTGGACACCCGCAAGTTCCGCAATATCCGGGCTGGTCGGCGGAAGGTGGCGCTGGTGGTCGACGATGTGGTGTCGATGGAGCCGTTCGTCACCCGCGCGATCCGCGTCTACGGCGAGGCCGGCGACCCCGTCGAGCGGGTCGGCATGGTGGGCCCGGGCATCTTCGTCCCGATCACACCGACGGCGTCGTGGAGCTGGAACATGGCGGGCGAGCCGGCGGGGGAGACCTGGTATCCGGCGCGGAAGGCGGTACACAGCAGGCCCCGGTGAGCCGCTCAGTTTGCGCGGCGGTTGCGGCTCGGCCTGGAGCGCCCCGAATTTCCGGTGTGGCGCCGTGATTTCCCGGGCGTGTCGCGGGGTTTGCCGGGGCGTGGGGGCGTAGACGACCTTGCCGGTACTTCTGCGGCGGGCGGCGGGACCGGGACGCCCGGCGGTGTGCGGGCGCCGGTGAGGCGGCGCAGGAGCCGATCGCCGGGCGCGACAGTGGCCTCGGCGGCCTCGATGCCGGCGCGGCGGGTGAGGGCGGCGAGCTCGGCGCGCTGGTCTTCGGTGACCAGGGTGACGACCGTCCCGGTGGCGCCGGCGCGGGCGGTGCGGCCGGCGCGGTGCACGTAGTCCTTCGGGTCGGCGGGCGGGTCGACGTGCACCACCAGCGAGATGTCGTCGACGTGGATACCGCGGGCGGCGACGTCGGTGGCTACCAGCACCGGCACCGTGCCGTCGGCGAACGCGGCGAGCACGCGGTTGCGGTTGTTCTGGGATCTGCCGCCGTGCAGGGCCTGGGCGTCGACCCCGACCTCGCGCAGCCGCGCGGTGAGCTTGTCGGCGCCGTGCTGGGTGCGCACGAACAGCAGGGTGCGGCCCTGGCGGGCAGCGATTTCGGCGATGACCTCGCGTTTGTCGGCCTTGCGCAGATGCAGCAGGTGGTGGGTCGCGGCGGGGGCGGCCGCGTCGGCCTCGGGCAGCGGATCGGCGCGGTGGGTCACGGGATCGCGAAGGTAACGGCGCACCAGTTCGTCCACCGCGTCGTCGAGGGTGGCCGAGAACAATAGGTGCTGACCGCCCTCGGGCACCTGGTCGACCAGCGCCCGCACCTGCGGCAGGAAGCCGAGTTCGGCGAGGTGGTCGGCCTCATCGATAGCGGTGATGCGCACCGCATCGAGTGAGAGCGCCTGCTGGGCGATCAGATCGGCGAGCCGCCCGGGCGTGCCGATGAGCAGGTCGACGCCGCGGGCCAGGCGTTCGGCCTGACGTTTGATGGGCAGCCCACCCACGGCGGTGCCGAGGCGAAGACCCAGCGCGAGAGCCGCCGGATCCAGCGCGGCCTCGATCTGCACGGCCAGCTCACGGGTCGGTGCGAGGACTAGTCCGCGCGGCCGCTTCGGCGCCGAGGGCGCACCGGCCAGGCGCACCAGCATGGGCAGACCGAAGGCGAGGGTCTTGCCGGACCCGGTGGGGGCCCGGCCGAGTACATCGCGCCCGGCGAGCACGTCCGGGATGGTCGCCGATTGGATCGGGAACGGCGCGCGGATACCTTCGCGGCCCAGCGCGTGCACGAGCACGACCGGCAGCCCGAGCGCGGCGAAGGTAGCCGGGGCGGTGGACGGTTCAGGCACGGAACAGCCGAGTCAGCTCGACCAGCCACGGAATCGCGACGGCCAGCGTCGGCACCACCAGAATCGCGATCGAACCCAGATAGGCGGCGGCCGCGATCTTCATATCGCCGAGCGGCCCGGACAACCGCTGAATCCGGATGAGCGTGCTCGGACCGCCGACGGCCAGCGCGCCCTGCGGCGCCGTCGACTTCGAACAGGCCACCAGCGCCCGCGCCAGCGGCTTGGGTCCGGTCACCTTGACCGCGGAATCGTCGGCGAGCAGCTCGATCAGCAGCTTCACCGAATCGAGCGCGGACTTGCTGCGCACGAAACGGGGGAAGGCCTCATGGGCCGCGGTGAACGCCTCGAGCACCAGATCGTGGCGGGCCCGCAGATGCGAACGTTCGTGGCTGAGGATCGCGGTGAGTTCACGCTCGTCCAGGTTGTCCAGCGTCCCCGCGCTCACCACCACCCGCTGACGCAGGCCGGGAAGGCAGTAGGCGATGGGTTCGGACGCGGCGAGCACCCGGATATCGGCGGCGCGGCGTTCGGGGCCGCTCTGGTCGAGCAGGTCCACCAGCATGCGGTGGCGAGCGCGGCGGCGCCGGGTGTGCACGCCGACGCGGATCGCGGCCCAGATCAGTCGCGCGCCGATCATCAGCGTCAGCGCGAACACGAACACGTAGGCCAGCCACAGCGGCAGCCCGAGCGCGTCGATCTCGTCGGTGGGTGAGGTGGTCGGGCGCCCGTCCTCGCCGGGTACCAGCAGCTCACTCGCGATCGCCAGCCCGGAACCGAAGGCGCTGAGCACGGCGGCCAGCGCGATCGCCTGCCACAGCACCAGCGCGGCCCGGGGTGTGCGATAGGTCCACTTCGACCGGGCGAGCAGGGCTGGGGCAGGCCCAGCGAGAAGCAATGCGAGACCGGCGAAGACCGGCGCGGTTGCGTTCATCGACTCAGCTCACTGCGTTGTGGGGCCAGGGGTCGAAGACACTGCGGTCACGGCGACGGT
Source organism: Nocardia cyriacigeorgica (assembly GCF_005863245.1). Lineage (GTDB taxonomy): Bacteria > Actinomycetota > Actinomycetes > Mycobacteriales > Mycobacteriaceae > Nocardia > Nocardia cyriacigeorgica_C. Next base: position 206,870 of record NZ_VBUT01000005.1, read on the forward strand.
GCGGTGTCCTCATCTGCTTCGAGCTTAGCGAGTGCCTCGCGCAGCGCCGCAGCCTCGTCCTTACCGACCTGTTCCACGAAGTGCACCAGGGCGGCGGCCTTGCTGCCCGCTTCCTCGGCCTGCTGCAACGCATCGACCATGAGGCTGGCCACCAGCTCGTCGCGGGTATGCACGGGAGCGTACCGATGGGCGCGGTCATCGCGCCGCTGAACCACCAGGTTCTTCTTCGCCAAACGCTGCAGAACAGTCATCACCGTGGTGTACGCGAGCTCGCGGCGCGCCGACAGCGCTTCGTGTACCTGCCGGACCGTTTGCGGTTCGTCGGCCGACCACAGTTGGTCCATGACCGCTTTCTCGAGTTCACCAAGTCCTGCCATTCCACAATTTTACGGACTCAACGACGCGGATGCGTACTACAGGGTGTCGTAACTGACTGGTAGCTGGTGTGGTATTGGTCATACTCCGTCGCCGGCGGCCTCGGCGGCGACCGGTCCGCCCGCCGTACCGAGCACATGCCTGGTGCCGATCGGCACGATCATCGGCCGCCCCGACATCGGATCCTCCAGCACCGTGGCCTCGAGCCCGAACACCTCGCGCAGCAGCTCGGCGTCGATGATGTCGGCCGGTGCGCCCTTGGCGATGATGCGCCCGTCGCGCATGACGATCAGCTGGTCGCTGTAGCGGATGGCGAGGTTGAGATCGTGCAGCACCATCACCACGGTGCGGCCGAGTTCGTCGTGCAACCGGTCCACCAGATCCAGCACCTCGAGCGAATGCGCCAGATCGAGGTAGGTGGTCGGCTCGTCGAGCAGCAGGATGTCGGTGCCCTGGGCCAGCGCCATGGAGATCCAGGCGCGCTGACGTTGACCGCCGGACAGTTCGTCGAGCGAGCGATGCGCCAGATCGGCGATGCCGGTCTGCTCGAGGGCAGTGAGCACCTCGGATTCGTCGGTGGCCGACCACTGCCGGATCCACGACTGATGCGGATGACGTCCGCGCGCGACCAGATCGGCCACGGTCAGTCCTTCGGGCGCGACCGGCGTCTGCGGCAGCATGCCGACGATGCGCGCGACGTCCTTGGTCTTCATCGACGAGATCGCCTTGCCGTCCAGCAGGACCTGCCCGGCGCTGGGCTTCAGCAGCCGGCCCAGCGACCGCAGCAGGGTGGATTTGCCGCACCCGTTCGGTCCGATGACGGTGGTGATCACGCCGGGTGCGATGTCCAGACTCAGTCCGTCGACGATGACCCGTTCGCCGTAGCCGAGCGTCACGCCGTCGGCGGAGAGCCGATGCGAGCCGTTCTGCGGGGCTTGTCCGGTCTTCACAGCGTGGCCTTCCGATTCAAACGAATGAGCAACAACAGCAGGAACGGGCCGCCGATGGCCGCGGTCACGATGCCGACGGGCAGTTCGACCGAGAACAGCGTGCGCGAGACGATATCGGCGCCGACTACCAGGATCGCACCGATGACCGCCGAACCGATGAGTGGTTCACCGGGCGTGCGCAGCACACGGCGGGCGATCTGCGGCGCGGCGAGCCCGACGAACGCGACCGGTCCGACCGCAGCTGTGGCCACGGAAGCCCCGATCACCGCCGCGCCGATGAGCACCGCCTGCTGGGTCTGGATCCGCACGCCGAGCACGCGGGTGGTGTCGGTGCCCAGCCGCAGTGCGGCCAGCGTGCGGGCCGAACCGACGGCCACCACGACCACCACGGCCAGCGCGATCGCGGCGGGAACGAGTTTGGAGTCGTCGGCGGAGTTGAGCGAGCCGGTCAGCCACAGCTGGGCGCGGGCGGCGTCCTGGAGTTCGGCGCGGGTGAGCATCCAGTTGATCGCCGACAGCAGCAGCGAGTTCACGCCGACGCCGATGAGCACCAGTCGCATCACCGTCACCCCGCTGCCGCCGAGCGGGTTGCGTCCCCAGGCCAGCAGATAGATGACGGCCGCCGTGCCGAGCCCGCCGATCATGGCGGCGACGGGGGTGCCGAGCGAGATCGCCCAGCCCGTGGTCGCGCCGCCGGTTCCGACCATCACCGCGACGGCGCCGAGCGCGGCCCCGGAGGTGATGCCGAGGAAGTCCGGCGCGGCCAGCGGATTGTGCAGGATCGACTGGGTGATGGCGCCGGCGATCGCCAGTGCCGCACCGACCACGACGGCGGTCAGGGCGCGCGGCAGCCGGGATTCGAACACGATGAAACGCTGCGAGCGGCTGCCGCCACCGGCCAGCACCTCGAGCACCTTGCCGAAGCCGAGGTTGGTTTGCCCGATGGCGACGTCGAGGCAGAACAAGCCGAACAGCGCGACGGCGAGTACGGCGATGATCACGACCATCCGGGGCCGCAGCACCAGCGATACCGGGCCCCACCGCAGCGCCGGACGCAGCCGGGGTTCGGTCGCCTGTTCGGCCTTGGTCAGCGAGATGGTCATACGCTCACCAGCTTCCGTCGCCGGACCAGTGCGATGAAGAAGGGCGCTCCGACCGCGGCAAGCATCACGCCCACCTGGAGTTCGCCCGGTCGCGCGACCACGCGGCCCGCGGTATCGGCGATCAGCAGCACCAGGGCGCCGAACAGACCCGAGTAGGGGATCAGCCACCGGTTGTCGGGTCCGGTGAACACCCGCGCGATATGCGGAACGACCAGGCCGATGAACGCGATCGGCCCCACGGCCGCGGTGGCGGCGCCGCACAGCAGCACCACCGCGGTCAGGCCGAGTGCGCGACTGCGGCCGATGTGCACGCCCAGGCCGCGCGCCACATCGTCGCCGAGGCTCAGCAGATTGAGGCCGGGGGCGGCGATCAGCGCTAGCAGCGCACCGGCGGCGAGGAACGGCAGGACCTGCCAGAAGACCTCGGCGCCGCGCCCGGCGACCTCGCCGACCACCCAGAAGCGGTAGCTGTCGAGCGCGCTGGTGTCCAGGGTGACGATGGCGTTGGTCAGCGCCTGCAGGAACGCCGTCACCGCGGCGCCCGCCAGCACCAGGCTCAACGGGCTCGCCGAGCCCGCGCCGATCGAGGACGCGCCGAACACGATCACCCCGGCGATCAGCGTGCCCGCGAACGCGAACCAGATGTACTGCTCGGGCGCGGTGAAGGCGAACAGGTACATGCTCAGCGCCGCGAGGAACGCCGCACCGGCGTTGAGGCCGAGCAGGCCGGCATCGGCCAGCGGGTTGCGGGTGTAGCCCTGGATCAGCGCACCGGCCATGCCGAGCGCGAGCCCGGTGACGAGCGCGAGGACGGTGCGCGGCAGCCGCAGCCCGCGCACGATCTCTTCCTCGGTGGACAGGGCCGCGCAACTGAATGGCCCGTCCGCGCAGGACAGGGCGTGGTCGAGGGCGTCGTAGACGGTGGCCGGGGCCAGCGATCGGGTTCCGATCGCGACGCTGGCGATCAGCGCCAGTCCCAGCAGCGCAAGGAGCAGCAGGAGACCGGTGATACGACGCCGCCTCATGGTCGCAAGGGCGGTCACGGCGGCGAAAGACTCCTCACTGTGTTCGACGCAATACTTGCTAGGTCTGGTAAGGCTAACCTATCTTCCGAGTGACACCGCGACGGAGTCCACCCCGAGGAGGTTCGATGCCCGAACTCGCGACCACCGGCACGTTCCGTGCCACCCAGCCGGCCTTCGGGCGCGCCTGTACCCGGCTGCGGGCATTGCAACCGGAGCATCCGCGAGTGTATGCCGTCGCGGCCATGGCAGAACAAGGCAAACGCCGCTGGTGGCGGCTGGCCGACGGGCTGCGTGAGGGCAGGATCGAACTCATGTACCGGCGCCACGCCGCCGAGATGATCAGCGCCGACATCGCCGCGGAAGTCGTTGCCACCGCGCTCATTCACGCCGTGCTCGGCCGGGTGGTGGCGCTACTGGTGGCCGAGGGCAGGGCCTGGGATCCGGGCCTGGAGAACCTCTGGATCCACACCGACAACGACGGCGGCATCGACTGGGCGGGCCTGGTCGACACCACCATCCGCGCGCTCGACGACGATATGCGCCCGGGGGAGCAGGGCGTGGTCGGATTGCCGTGCGAGGAGGCGATGTTCGTCTGGCTGGCCCATCGCTGCGAGCCGTCGCTGACCCTGATCCAGGAGTGCCTGACCCGGTGTGCGGGCTTGAGCGCCCGCCGTTTCTGGAGTCTGGTCGGCGAATCCGTCTCGGGCGCGGCGACATACGTGCCCGACCTGGCGCGCACCGACCCCGCGGTCGGCATGCGCCGTGGTCAGGGGCTGCTGATGGCGCTCGAGGAGCGCGGGCTGCCGGTGCGCCGGGCGACGGGTGCGCTGGTCAGGTAGGTCCGCGGCGCGATGACCATGCGCCGAGGGTGTCCGGGTGGGCCGGCGGCTCGGGCCGCGATGCGGGACCGAGGTGTCCGGCGCCCCGGCGGAGCCTGCTAGCGGGCGGGAGCCGATCGGTCGAGGGCTGCCGCACCGACGGCGGCCTGCATCGCGACCCCGTCGACATAGGAGTGCTTCTCCTTGACGGCGCCGTCCTCGACCAGGACGAAGTCCGCCAGATCGACGGCCACCGGATGGCCGGTCGCGGAGGTGCCTCGCAGCTGCCAGCGCACCACCCAGAAGTCGTCGCCGACGCGCAACGAGACCAGATCGAATTCCAGGTCGGGCACCAGGGCGAACGTTCCCGCGGCGGCCTGGCGGATCGCGGCCCGGCCTCTGGCCGGTTCCTGGCCCGAATGCAGGTGGAATATCGAGTCCTCGGTGTGCAGGGCGACGATCCGGTCGGGATCGCGGTCGGCCCAGCAGGCGTGATAGCGCTGGAACAGGTCTCGGGTTGCGGTGCTCATGGCGGTGAACTCCTGTCGGGGTGCGTCGGGGCAATCCGCTGTCGGCCCGGCGGATCCGTTGGCCGGCGCCGGAATTTCCGTGCAGATCGCGGACATCCAGTGTCAGCGCCGCCGGCCCTCGGTGGCGACGGGCGCACGCCCCTGCTTCGGGCATTCCCGATGTGCACCCGCACAACGAGAATTAGACTCGGCCGGGTGACCTGGGATCCCGCCGCCGATCCCGCCGCGTTGCTGTCGGGACTGCGGGCGGACTTGGCCGCCGTCTCCGAAAGAGTGACCGCCAGAATCGAATCCGACGAGCAGGATTACAGCGCCGCCGCGCTGGATCACGACGAACTGGCAGCGGTCGTGACCGGCAATATCGACTCCATGCTCGACGCCATCGCGGGCCTGCCGTATTCGCTCGAGCCCGCCCGCCGCACCGGACGGCTCAAGGCCGAGCGCGGCGTCTCGCTCGACAGCCTGTTGCACGCCTTCCGTCTCGCCGGATTGGCGTTCTGGGAGATCATCGCCGAACGCGCCGACCAGGCCGACGGACCCGCGCTGTCGCGGCTGTCCACGGTGGTGTGGGCGACCGTGGACGAGTATTCGCTCGCCGCGGCCGAGGCCTACCGCCACCTCGTGGCCGCCGAGGACGAGCGGCCCATGGCACGGCTGTTGCGGGCATTGCTCGATCCCGCTCTACCGGCGGCCCGCCGCGCGCGCCTGTGTGAACGGCTGGGCCTGCCTGCCAAGGGCGCGTTCACCATCCTGGTCGGCGAGGTGCGCCTCCCGACGGCCGGCGTGACGACAGTCCGGACCGCGGTGGCCGATGACCGGGTGACCCTGGTCGCCGCGCGGACCCCCGAGGCCCTCGACGATGCCGTGCGCCGTGTGCGGTCCCGGGCGGGTGCCAGCAAACCGTTCGACGATCTCGCCGCCGCGCCGAACGCACTCGACCAGGCACGCCTGGCCTTCCGATGCCTCGGCCCTGACGATATCGGCGTCCACCGGTACGCATCCTCGCCGGCGCGTGCGTTGATCGCGGCCCACCCCGAGCTCGCCACCGATGTCCTCTCCGACACGCTGACCGCCTTCGACGGACTCCGCCCCGACGACGCCGCCGATCTCATCCGCACCCTGTCGGCCTGGTTCGAACTCGCCGGCTCGACCGCCGCGGTCGGGCAGCGCCTGCACCTGCACCGCAATACCGTGCTGCACCGGCTCAAACGCGTCGAAAAGCTCACCGGCATCACGCTGTCGGTGCCGGCCGATGCCGCCCTGCTGTACCTGGCCGTGCAGGCCCGGCTGCTCGGGACGCCCGGCAACGGGTTGCCCAGTTAGGTAAGCCTGACCTATACTCGGTTCCGGCGTACGGATCGCGCGAGAGTCCCGAGGGCTGCGGTGACCCCCGATCCATTGCCGCGACGGGCTCCACTCCGGTGGAGCCCGTCGCTCTGTCGCGGCCCCCGATAAGCGGGACGTGCCGCGATCGGCCGGGATCGGTGGTGTAAAGGTGGATCCATGACCCAACAGCAGACCCAACCGCCGACCTCGCTGGCCGATATCACCCCCGAGCTGATGACGAAGTACAGCGAAGGCACCTTCACCGATCTGATCGGCCTGCGCTACACCGCCGTCGGCCCGGATCTGGTGCGTGGCGAATGGGAGGTCACCCCGAAGCTGCATCAGCCCGCCGGCATCCAGAACGGCGGTGTGCTGTGCACCGTCATCGAATCGCTGGCCAGTGTCGGCGGCGGCGTCTGGTACGGCGAGCGCGGCAACGTGGTCGGCGTGAACAACAGCACCGACTTCCTGCGCGCGGTCCGCGAAGGCACCCTCACCGGCGAGGCCACCCCGCTGCATCAGGGGCGGCTCCAGCAACTGTGGCAGGTCGTGGTCACCGATGAGACCGGGCGCATGGTCGCGCGCGGTCAGGTGCGGTTGCAGAACCTGCCTCATCAGTCCTGATCCGCTCGTCCCGCCGTCCCGTGTGAGCGCGGGTTGATACCGCGTTGCGCCGCGGAAACTTTCGTACCGGCTAATGTCCAGCGATCGTATTCCGGCGCCAGCGGCTGGCTGGAAACCCTTTCTCGCTCAGCGGCTTTGCTCGCGGGGTTGTTACGATCGCGCGGGCGTCGGCCGCGACGCCCGGTGGCCGTTGTCACCCGACGTCGACGTGAGATCGGTGGCGCCCAGCAGCTGGGCGCGGCCGCGCGGGAGTGAGGGAAAACGCTGTGTTCGGACTGACCAGGCGGCGCAGCCGGCAGATTCTGGCCGTGTTCGCGGTGCTCGCACTGGCCATGGGAATGCTGAGCTCGACCCTGTTCGACAAGGTGCAGGGCGGCGGATATATCGCCCCCGACAGCGAATCCAGCAAAGCCACCGAGGCATTGGCCGACGAATTCGGGCAGGCACCGCCGAACCTGGTGCTGCTGGTGGAGGCCGACCGGCGGCCCATCGACGACGACGAGGTGGCCACGGCCGCAACCGAACTGGTCGACCAGCTGAAGGGCGAGGCAGGCGTCACCGGCGTCGCCTCCTTCTGGACCGACAAGACACCGGCACTGCGTAGCGCCGACGGCCGCAAGGGCCTGATCGTGGCCAGCATCCTCGGCGACGAAGCCGAGGTCGACCGCCGGGTCGGCGATATCGCCGAACGCTTCGAGGGCAGCCACGGCCCGGTCGAGGTCCGCATCGGTGGCTACGCCATGCTGCTGCGCGAAACCGTGCAGCAGAGCGAAAAAGACGTGGTGATGGGCGAATCCATCGCCTTCCCGATCACCCTGATCGCCTTGCTGTTCGTCTTCGGCGGCCTGGTCGCGGCCAGCCTGCCGCTGCTGGTCGCCATGGTCACGGTGATGATCACCATGGGCACGCTGTGGCTGATCGCCCTGGTCACCGATCTGGCCGCCACCGCGACCAATGTCGCCACCCCTGCTCGGGCTCGGTCTCGCGATCGACTACAGCCTGCTGATGATCAACCGGTTCCGCGACGAGCTGGTCGCGGGCACCGATCCCGGCCCCGCGGTCGCGGCCACCATGCGCTCGGCCGGCCGCACGGTCGCCTTCTCCGCCGCCACCGTCGCCGTCGCGCTGTCGGGGCTGTTGTTCTTCCCGCTGCTCGCGGTGCGCTCGATGGGGTACGCCGGTCTCGCCGTGGCGCTGATCGCGGCGACCGTCTCGCTGACGGTGCTGCCGGCGATCCTGTATCTGGTCGGCACCCGCATCGACAAGGGCCAGCTCGGCTGGTTCTTCCGGGCCCCGCGGCCCGCACCCGGCGAAGGTTTCTGGCATCGCCTGGCCACCGCGGTCATGCGCAGGCCCGTGCCGATCGGGCTCGCCGTCGCGGCGCTGCTGCTGATGCTCGGCGCACCGTTCCTCGGCATCAAACTCGGCTTCCCCGACGAACGTTCGCTGCCGGAGTCGATGAACAACCGTCAGGTCACCGAGGCGATCCAGCGCGATTTCACCGTCACCGAACAGAGCGGACTGTTCGTCGTGCTGCCCGAGGACAAGTCCGGCCTCGACGCCTACGCCCGCCGGATCTCCGATATCGACGATGTGCAGCGGGTCGACACCGCGACCGGCAGCTACGCCCACGGCGGCCTGCTCGCCCCGGCCGCCGACGTGCACGAGCAGTTCGCCACCGACTCCGCCGCCTACCTGTCGGTGGTGCCCGACACCACCGACCCGGAGGTGCTGGATCGAATCGTGGACGACGTGCGCGCGGCCGAGGCGCCGTCGACGGTACTGGTCGGTGGTGTGGCGGCCGCCAATGCCGATGCCATCGACGAGGTGATCTCGACCCTGCCGATCGCGCTCGGGTTCGTCATCCTGGTGATGCTGGTGGTGCTGTTCCTGCTCACCGGCAGCGTGGTGCTGCCACTGCTGGCGGTCGTGCTCAGCTTCCTCAGCCTCACCGCGACCTTCGGCGCGCTGGTCTGGATCTTCCAGGACGGGCATCTGTCCGGCCTGCTCGATTTCACCGTCACCGGGGATCTGCCCGCCACGGTGCCGGTCATGCTCTTCGGCGTCGCCTTCGGCCTGGCCATGGACTATCAGGTCTTCCTGCTGGCCCGCATCCGCGAGGAATACGACCAGACCGGCAAGAACGAGGTCGCCATCGCGGTCGGCCTGGAACGCATCGGCCGCATCGTCACCGCCGCCGCGGTGCTGATCTCGCTGGTGTTCCTCGGCTTCCTCGCCTCCGACATCACCTTCATGAAGGCGTTCGGCGTCGGTCTGCCGCTGGCGGTGCTGGTGGACGCGACCCTGGTGCGCGGATTCCTGCTGCCCGCGGCGATGAAGGTGCTCGGCGACTGGAACTGGTGGGCGCCCGGGCCGCTGCGCCGCCTGCATGAGCGGTACGGCCTGGACGAGGGTCCGTCGCTGCCGCCCACTCCGGCCGACAAGGACGACTGGCGCCAGCCCGTCGGCGTCTGACAACAACGGTGGTGTCCGCGAAGGCGCGGACACCACCGTTGCTCCTGCGTCTGTCAGATTCCGCCGGTGGAGAGCAGACCGCCGTCGACGCGCACGGTCTCACCGGTGATCCAGCCGGATTCCTCCGACACCAGGAATCCGATCAGCCGCGCCACATCCTCGGGCGCACCGAGCCGCTTCAACGGATACACCTTCGCCGCGGCCTCCTCATCGGCCGAGTAGAGCGCGTCGGCGAAGGAGGTCTTGACCACGCCGGGCGCCACCGCGTTCACCCGGATCTTCGGCCCGAGCTGCCAGGCCAGCTCCTCGGTGAGCCGGATGAGCGCGGCCTTGGACGCGCCGTAGGCGGCGATCACGCCGGTGGAGCGGATACCGGCCACGCTGGCCACATTCACCACCGCGCCACCGTGCTCACCCATCCAGGCCCGGTAGGCCTGCTGGATGTAGCCGAGGGCGGCGACCACGTTGACGTCGAAGATCTTGCGCACGGCGTCCAGATCGGCGTCCATGAGGGAGCCGTAGACCGGGTTGATGCCGGTGTTGTTGATCAGGATGTCGAGCGAACCGAATTCGGTCACCGCGCGATCCACCGCGGCGGCGCGCGCGTCGGCGTCGCCGGAATTGCCCGCCAGCGCCACCACCTCACCCTGATGGCCGAGTTCGCGCAGCTGCGCGGCCGCCTGCTCCAGCGGTTCCGCCTTGCGCGCGGTGATCAGCACGTTCGCGCCCCGGCGCAGCAGCTCGGCGGCCACCGCGTGCCCGATTCCGCGGCTGGCTCCGGTCACCAGCGCGCTCTTGCCCAACAGATCCGTAGTCATGTGATGTCACGTTACTTCAGTCGCTGATCAGGTGGCGTCCGACTGGTGGCGGTCTCTGAAGTGCGGAGGCTGCGTTCATCGAGGCGCCGACGGGTCAGAGCAGATCGCAATAACCGTGCGCCGGGCGAGGGTAACGGCTCTCACGTCCGCCGGATGCCGGGAGTGCGGGGTGCGGCAGGTAAAATCGGTGGTTCTTGTGCGCATCACATCGCACAATCGAGCAGCATCCCCACCACCCGCCGAGGAGACATCTGTGATCACCGCGACCGACCTGGAGGTCCGGGCCGGAGTCCGCACACTGCTGTCGGCACCAGGGCCGGCCCTGCGCGTGCAGGCGGGCGACCGGATCGGGCTGGTCGGGCGCAACGGCGCGGGCAAGACCACCACCCTGCGCATCCTGGCCGGTGAGGGCGAACCCTACGCGGGCAAGATCCTGCGCTCGAGCGATATCGGCTACCTGCCGCAGGATCCACGCGAGGGCAATCTCGACGTGCTCGCCCGCGACCGGGTGCTGTCGGCGCGCGGGCTGGACACGCTGATCCGGGATATGGAAAAGCAGCAGGCGCTGATGGCCGAGGTGGCCGACGAGGCCGAACGCGATCGCGCGGTGCGCAAATACGGCAGGCTCGAGGAGCGGTTCTCGGCGCTGGGCGGCTACGTCGCCGAGAGCGAAGCCGCGCGCATCTGCAACAGCCTCGGCCTGCCCGACCGGGTGCTGGGCCAGGCGCTGCGCACGCTGTCCGGTGGCCAGCGACGCCGCATCGAGCTGGCCCGCATCCTGTTCGCCGCCTCCGACGGCAGCGGTGGGCGCTCGGACACCATCCTGCTGCTCGACGAACCGACCAACCACCTCGACGCCGACTCCATCACCTGGCTGCGCGGCTTCCTGCAGAACCACGAGGGCGGGCTGATCGTGATCAGCCACGACGTGGAACTGCTCGCCGACGTGGTGAACAAGGTGTGGTTCCTGGACGCGGTGCGCGGGGAGGCCGATGTCTACAACATGGGCTGGCACAAATACCTCGACGCCCGCGCCACCGACGAACAACGCCGCCGCCGCGAACGCGCCAATGCCGAGAAGAAGGCCTCGGCCCTGCGCGCCCAGGCCGCCAAGCTCGGCGCGAAGGCCACCAAAGCCGTTGCCGCGCAGAACATGGTCAAACGCGCCGAACGACTGATGTCCGAACTCGACGAGGTGCGCGTGGCCGACAAGGTGGCGCGGATCAAGTTCCCCGAACCCGCGGCCTGCGGCAAGACCCCGCTGATGGCGGAGAACCTCACCAAGGTCTACGGCTCGCTGGAGATCTTCACCGGTGTCGACCTGGCCATCGATCGCGGCAGCCGGGTCGTCGTGCTCGGCCTCAACGGCGCGGGCAAAACCACGCTGCTGCGGCTGCTCGCCGGGGTGGAGAAGCCCACCGCGGGCGGGCTGGTCGCCGGGCACGGGCTCAAGGTCGGTTACTTCGCCCAGGAACACGACACCCTCGACGACAACGCGACGGTGTGGGAGAACATCCGCCACGCCGCCCCGGACGCGGGCGAACAGGATCTGCGCGGCCTGCTCGGCGCCTTCATGTTCACCGGCCCGCAGCTCGACCAGCCCGCAGGCACCCTGTCCGGCGGTGAGAAGACCCGGTTGGCGCTGGCCGGTCTGGTGTCCTCGGCGGCGAACGTGCTGCTGCTCGACGAGCCGACCAACAACCTCGACCCGATCTCGCGCGAGCAGGTGCTCGACGCCCTGCGCACCTACGCCGGGGCGGTCGTGCTGGTCACCCACGATCCGGGGGCGGCCGAAGCGCTGGCACCCGAGCGGGTGATCCTGCTGCCCGACGGCACCGAGGACCACTGGTCGGCCGAATATCTGGAACTGATTCAGCTCGCGTGATTTTCATCACCGGATTCCGTTGATCACGGCCTCCGGAGTGCTTAGCCTGGAATGACGCTGCTCGGCGACTCGGAGGAAGCCATGAGCGACAGGCCGGCACACAGAGCCACATCGGGAAAGACCACCCTGGGTAAGGGCACACGCGTCACAGGAAAGTCGCGCGACCGCCTGCAATCGCAGTTGAAGAAGCAATACGAGGCGGGCGCGAGCATTCGCTCCTTGGCGCGCGCGACCGGCCGCTCCTACGGCTTCATTCACAACGTGCTGGTGGAGTCGCATGTGCAGCTCCGCAGCCGCGGCGGAGCCAACCGGCGCAAAGCCCAGTAATCACACCTCGGGGATACCGCGCACCGGTGGTGCGGCGGTGTCTGCCGGTGCGCGCAGGTCATCGCTCGGCGACCGCACCATCGCCGAGTACCAGCAGGTTGGCCAGGCTGGTGAAGATGGGCAGCCCGGTCTTGATCTCCAGGTACGCGAACTGGCCCTGCGGATTGACCTCGAGGAAGTAGTACTCGCCGTCCACGCCCAGGCGCAGATCCAGCACGCCGAAGCTCAGGCCGAGCGCGCCCATGAGGATCGCCAGTGATTTGCTCACCGAGGCGGGCAGTTGATCGGGCGCGAACTCGACCGAGGTGTCCAGCCGCGAATCGACGTGCCCGGCTCCGGCCTGGGAGTCGATGCGGACCGTCCACGCCACCCCGTCGACCCACACCACCCGCAGATCGCATTGCGCGACGACATAGTCCTGGAAGATGGTCGGCGCGCTGCGGATCCCGGCGAGCCTGGCCAGATCGGCTTCGGCGACGATCCTGGTCTCGGCGAACTCGGCCCTGCTGGTGCCGGTGCGTTTGTAAACCACTGCGCCGGGCCGTGATTCGATGAAGCTGCGGGCCTCGTCCGGATCATTGGTGATCAATGTCTCCGGGATCGCGAACCCGGCCCGGTGCGCGGTCTCGAGCTGGACGATCTTGCGGTTGGCGGTGCGATCGTTGCCGGGGTCGTTGACCCACAGCGCGGGGATCGACCACAGCAGGCCCTGGATGAACCCATCGCATTCGGCCTGCCGGAACGCGTCGTCGGTGGCGCGCACGCCGGCGGGCACCTGGCTCGGTTGCGGGCGCCGCCACCACACCGAGCGCACCTCGTCGAGGCCGATGAGATGCGACATCGACCGTGAGGTGCCGAGCCGGTCGAGCCGGAAACTACCGGACTCGCGCGGAAAATCACGCAGATCCAACTGAATCGGGTTGACGCCGTGTTGTTCTCGCAGCGTCGCCGCCATGGCGGTCGCGTGCAGATCGTCGGATTCGGAGACGATCAATACCGAACCCGTCCGGTGAGCGGCCACCTGCCCGCCGCTCAGTCGAGGCTGTCGCAGTTGATGCCGTCGTCGCTGCCCGCCTGCGATTTCGTCTGGCAATAGGTGAATGTCGCGCCGGTGCCCGGTGCGTCGAGCAGCTGGAGTTCGTCGGCCCAGGACTCGGTGAGCTCACGTAGTAGGTCGTCGCCGAAGGCGGGTGAGGGTGGGGAGGCCAGCGTCATCGGCCGGTCGACGACGTCGATGCGCAGCCTGCGGGTGAAGTCGGCGGTGGCGCCGGGGCGGATGTCGACCAGCACCGGCCGTCCCGGCGCGGCGGCGGTGGTGTCGGATTCGAGTACCCGCAGCACATCGGCGCGCCGGAAGGTCCACGTCCCCTCGGCCACCCGGACGGTGATGTCGCGTTCCGACTGGGCCACGAGCATGCCCTGCAATGCGGGAACACGGTCACCGGTCGCCGCGGGGCCGGGGAAGTGGATGGCATCGGTCATGGTGGAAACTCCGATCTGCTCATGATTTGCCAGGACCCCCGAGCGTGCTCTGGATCATATCGCGTGCGGGGTTGTCCACGGCCCGGATCGCGAGATTTACCGTGGCTCCGGCAAACCGGAATTGCGCGCGGGAACCACTAGCGCCGAAAGATTTTCGGTGCGGTGGCGCGACAGGGCGCGCAATCACATGGCTATCGCGCGCGCGGCGCACCCGCCTGCGGGTTTTGCCCGAAAGTGGCGTGCGCCCGCTTTCCGAGCGCGGTCAGACCCGGACGGGTTTCACAAAGTGCGATGCCGGCCGCCGCCTGCGGTGCCGGCAGCACCGGCGACCGTCGTCGCCGGTGCTGTCAGAGCCCGAGCAGTTCGGTGCGATCGGTGAGTGCGCGGAAGCGCTCGCGGGGATCGGCGACGAGCTTGCGGGCCGACAGATCGAGCAGCCCGCCGGTGACGCGGAACTCCGCGGCGATGGTGCCGTCGAGTTTGCGGATCTGCTGGCGGATGCCGAAGATCTTGCCCTCCTGCCAGTCGAACTCGCAGGTGATCTCGACTTCGTCGCCGCCGCGCAGTTCGCGCAGGTACTTGATGTTCTGCTCGAGCACCACCGGGCCGACGCCGCTGGCGATCAGCTTGTCCTGGCTCACCCCGGCCGCCCGCAGCAGCTCCCATCGCGCGTGTTCGGCGTACTGGAGGTATACGGCCTGGTTCAGGTGGCCCTGAGTGTCGAGCTCGTATCCGCGGACGATGACGGGGACGGAGAAGGTCATGCCTTGGCGAACCCCGGGCCGGGACGCAATGTTCCCGGCCGCGGTGATATCCGTGTCACAGCGCGGGATTCAGCGACGGCCCGCGGTGCGTTCGCGCCACCAGTGCGGCGCGTCGACGAAGTGATTGTCGAACTCGTCCTGGGCGGCGCCGAGGTCGGCGAGCGTGGCCTCGCCGCGGGCGACGCGGTCCAGCAGCCGGAAGTAGTCGAACCGCTGCACGCCGGGCATCAGCGCGATCAGGACTCGGGCCCCGCTGTCGGGCGTCGCGCCGAAGGCGTGCGCCATACGCCGCGGGACCACGATCGATCCGCCGGCGCCCACGGTGATGATCTGCTCGCCCGCCAGCAGTTGCAGTTCACCGTCGGCGACGTAGAACAGCTCGTCGGAGCGGGTGTGATAGTGCGGCGCCGCGCCGTCGGCGCCGCGGCCCAAGGTGACTTCGACGGTGCTGACCGAGCCGCCGGTGTCGTCGGAGTCGATGAGCAGGCGCACCCGAGTGTTTTCGGTGCCGAGCGGTTCGGCCTCCTGTGGCTGACGAATGGCGGCCTCGCGTTCCGGTGTCGGCATGATTGCTCCAAAAGTTCGTTAGTTGATAATTAGACACCGAACTATATCTTGGCGAATAGAATCCTGTCCATGACCGATCCGACACCCGATGCGGTGGACGCCATCGCCGCGCAATGGCGCCGTGAACGGCCCGACCTCGAGCTGGAGGCGATGGCCGTGCTCGGACGGCTGGCCCGGTTCGAGGCGCTGGCGCGCCGTGAGATCGAAGCGGTGTTCACCGCCCACGGCTTGCAGCGCGGTGAGTTCGATGTGCTGGCGGCACTGCGCCGGGCCGGCGCGCCGTTCGAGCTGAACCCGTCCGTGCTGGCCGACACGCTCATGCTGTCGCGGGCCGGTATGACCGGGCGGCTGGACCGGCTGGAATCGGCCGGGCTGGTGCGCCGCATCGCCGACGCCGCCGACCGCCGGGCCATCCGGGTGGCGCTGACCGAGACCGGGCGCGAGCTGATCGACACCGTCGTCACCGAGCACACCGAGAACGAAACCCGGTTGCTGTCGGTGCTTTCCGCCGCCGACCGCCGCGAGCTGGACCGCATCGTCCGGGCCCTGCTCGCCGGATGGGAATCCGATTCGCCCTAGCCGGGGCGTGAGCGCAGGCACAATTGGGGTAGTTCGCTACTCGGGCGCCGGTCGTGGCCCGGCCGATACGTTGGGTGCCCTGCCGAGCGGTGGCGGGCCGGTGAGGAGGGACGGGCGATGATCGACATCATCACGCTGCGCGGAACCGGGGAGCCACGCGATCCCGGCGGCGCCCCGACGGGCATGCTCCGCGATGTCACGAAACTGCTCGACCCGCAACGGTTCCGGTGTTTCGAACCGGACTGGCCGGCCTCGGTCGGCCCGTCACCGGATGTGTGGGGTCCCTCGCTGGAGACCTCGGTGCGGTTGGGCACGGCCGCCGGCGTCGCCGCGATCCAGGAATCGCCGAATGTGTGTGGGCTGCTGAGCTATTCGCTGGGGTCGATCTGCGCGAGCAAGATCCTCGAAGGCGTGCGGGCGGGAACCTACACCAATACCGACGGCAGTCCGCTCGAGATCGCCTTCGTGGTGAACTTCGCCAATCCGCTGCGCCGCGCGGGCGAATCGGTGGGCGATCTGTGCCCGCCCGATACCTTCGGCCTGCACGGTCAGCGCGGCGACTGGCCCGATCTCGCGGTCCGCGAATACGCCAACCCCGGCGACATCATCACCTCGGTGCGCGCGGATTCACCGCTGCGCATCATCGACGTCGGGATTTCGCCGTTCTCGTTCGTGGAGGGCGCCCGGATCGGGAACGTGGCGCCGCTGATCTTCGCCGAACTGCTGCGTTTCCTGCTGATCGATCCACTCGCCAACGCTGCCCGCTACGCCGAGGCGGTGCACGGGGTGATCGGTTACCTCACGCCGTGGCCCGACGGCCAGCACGTGCTGTACTCCGGCCACGACATGCCGGGTACCGGCGTGCTGTGGACGACCCACGCCGCGAACTACCTCAACGCGACGTTCTGACCCAGCGCACCGCTCACTCCCTGCGGCGCACCGACGCCTCGACCAGATCCAGTACGGCGGAGAGGTTTTCGTTGGTGTGCCCGGAGGCGATGCGCGCGATGAGCCCGTCCAATACCAGGTCCAGATAGCCGAGCAGCACATCGGTCGGCACATCGTCGCGCAGCGCGCCGGCGGCCTTGCGGCGTTCCAGGCGGGCCAGCGTCGCGGCGGTCAATTCGGCCGAACGCTGCGTCCAGCCGGCCCGGAATTCCGGATCGGTGCGCAGCCTGCGCGCGATCTCGAGCCGGGTGCCGAGCCAGTTGAACTGCTCGGGATTGGCCAGCATGTCCCGCATGACCTGCACGATGCCCTGATTGGCCGCGACATCGGCCATCCGCTCGGCGTCTTCCTGGGCGAGGGCGAGGAACAGCGCGTCCTTGTCGCGGAAGTGATGGAAGATCGCACCGCGCGAGAGCCCGATGGCCTCCTCCAGTCGGCGCACGGTGGCGCCGTCGTAGCCGAATTCGGCGAAGCAGCGCCGGGCACCGTCGAGTATCTGGCTGCGCCGGGCAGCGAGGTGATCGTCACTGACCTTCGGCATGGTGCGAACTCCCTGGGAGTCGGGTGCGAACGAGAAATATCGGATCGAAGGAATGCGCGAAGGTCCGCGCACCGCGGGCACGGTGCGCGGACCTCACTCTGCGCTACGACCGGAACCGGTCGCGATGATCATCCCCGTGTGCGCGGGGATCGGGCCTCTCAGCCGCGAATCATCCCCGCGTATGCGGGGAAGGCGACCTCAGCCGCGAATCATGTTGCGCAGCACGTACTGCAGGATACCGCCGTTGCGGTAGTAGTCCGCCTCACCGGGGGTGTCGATGCGGACCACCGCGTCGAAGACGATCTTCTCGCCGTCTTCCTTGGTGGCGGTGACCTTCAGCGTCCGCGGGGTGACACCCTCGTTGAGCTGGGTGATGCCCTCGATGGCGAAGGTCTCGGTGCCGGTCAGGCCCAGGGTCTTGGCCGACTCGCCCGCCGGGAACTGCAGCGGGATGACGCCCATACCGATCAGGTTCGAGCGGTGGATGCGCTCGAAGGACTCGGTGATGACGGCCTTGACGCCCAGCAGGCGGGTGCCCTTGGCGGCCCAGTCACGCGAGGAGCCCGAACCGTATTCCTTGCCACCGATCACGACCAGCGGGATGCCGGCCTTCTGGTAGTTCTGCGAGGCGTCGTAGATGAACGCCTGCGGGCCACCCTCCTGGGTGAAGTCGCGGGTGTAACCACCGGAGACGTCGTCGAGCAGCTGGTTGCGCAGCCGGATGTTGGCGAAGGTGCCGCGGATCATCACCTCGTGGTTACCGCGACGCGAGCCCAGGGAGTTGTAGTCCTTGCGCTCCACACCGTGCGCGTCCAGGTACTGCGCGGCCGGGGTGCCCGGCTTGATCGGACCGGCCGGGGAGATGTGGTCGGTGGTGACCGAATCGCCCAGCAGCGCCAGCACGCGCGCACCCTTGATGTCCTCGACCGGCGAGGGCTCGAGCTGCATGCCGTCGAAGTACGGCGCCTTGCGCACGTAGGTCGAGTTCTCGTCCCACGCGAAGGTGTCGCCCTCCGGGGTGGACAGGTTCTTCCAGCGCTCGTCACCCTCGAAGACCGAGGCGTAGGACTTGGTGAACATGTCCCGGCTGATCGCCGACTTGATGGTGTCGTCGATCTCCTGCGGCGAGGGCCAGATGTCGCGCAGGAACACGTCGTTGCCGTCGGTGTCCTTGCCCAGCGGGTCGGTCTCGAAGTCGAAGTCCATGGTGCCCGCGAGCGCGTAGGCGATGACCAGCGGCGGGGAGGCCAGGTAGTTCATCGTCACGTCGGGGGAGATGCGGCCTTCGAAGTTGCGGTTACCCGAGAGCACCGCGGTGACCGACAGGTCGTTGTCGTTGACCGCCTTGGAGATCTCCTCCGGCAGCGGACCGGTGTTGCCGATGCAGGTGGTGCAGCCGAAGCCACCCAGGTAGAAGCCCAGCTTCTCCAGGTACGGCCACAGGCCGGCCTTCTCGTAGTAGTCGGAGACGACCTGCGAACCCGGCGCCATGTTGGTCTTCACCCACGGCTTGGTCGACAGGCCCTTCTCGACCGCGTTGCGGGCCAGCAGGGCGGCGCCGATCATGACCGACGGGTTCGAGGTGTTGGTGCAGGAGGTGATGCCCGCGACCACGACCGCGCCGTGGTCGAGCACGAACTCACCGCGCTCCTCGGACTTGACCAGCACCGGCTTGGAGGGACGGCCCTCGGCGCCGTTGGCCGCCGACCGCACGTCGATGGCGCCGTCGTCGGCGAAGGACAGCTCGGCCGGATCCGACGCGGGGAAGGACTCCTCGATCGCCTCGTCCAGCTGGGTGTGCGGGGTGGCGACGGAATCGTCGGTGTAGTTGTAGATGTCCTTGCGGAAGGCGATCTTCGACTCTCTGAGCAGGATGCGGTCCTGCGGGCGCTTCGGACCGGCGATCGAGGGGACCACGGTGTTGAGGTCCAGCTCGAGGTACTCGGAGTAGGCGGGCTCGTGGTCCGGGTCGTGCCACATGCCCTGCTCCTTGGCGTACGCCTCGACGAGCGCGAGCTGCTCGTCGCTGCGGCCGGTCAGGCGCAGGTAGTTGATGGTCTCGGCGTCGATCGGGAAGATCGCGGCGGTGGAACCGAACTCGGGGCTCATGTTGCCGAGGGTGGCGCGGTTGGCCAGCGGAACCTCGGCCACACCCTTGCCGTAGAACTCGACGAACTTGCCGACCACGCCGTGCTTGCGCAGCATGTCGGTGACGGTGAGCACGACGTCGGTGGCGGTGACGCCCGGCTGGATCTCACCGGTCAGCTTGAAGCCGACCACGCGCGGGATCAGCATGGAGACCGGCTGGCCGAGCATCGCGGCCTCGGCCTCGATGCCGCCGACGCCCCAGCCCAGCACACCGAGGCCGTTGACCATGGTGGTGTGCGAGTCGGTGCCGACGCAGGTGTCGGGGTAGGCCTGGCCGTTGCGGACCATGACGGTCGGGGCCAGGTACTCGATGTTGACCTGGTGCACGATGCCCATGCCCGGCGGGACGACGCGGAAGTCGTCGAAGGCGCCCTGGCCCCAGCGCAGGAACTGGTAGCGCTCGGCGTTGCGCTCGTATTCGAGGTCGACGTTGCGCTCGAGGGCGTCGGCGCGGCCGAAGACGTCGAGGATGACCGAGTGGTCGATGACCATGTCGGCGGGGGAGAGCGGGTTGACCTTGTTCGGGTCGCCGCCGAGGGTGGTGACGGCCTCACGCATGGTGGCGAGGTCGACGACACACGGCACGCCGGTGAAGTCCTGCATGATCACCCGGGCGGGGGTGAACTGGATCTCGACGTTCGGCTCGGCCGAGGGGTCCCAGTTGGCGATCGCGCGAATGTGGTCGGCGGTGATGTTGGCGCCGTCCTCGGTGCGCAGCAGGTTCTCGGCGAGGACTTTCAGTGCGTAGGGCAGTTTTTCGGTACCGGGCACGGCCGAGAGCCGGAAGATCTCGTAGGAGTTGCTTCCGACCTCGAGGGTGCCTTTGGCGCCGAAAGTATCGATACTTGTCGTCACGTCAGCTCCACTCATCTGTGAGGGTTGCCGTCGGCGGGGCTGTGCCGGCGGCCTACGTCTTCGGAGGGCTGCCCGCACCGAATGGTGCCGGTTCCTCGCGCTGTCGACTCTAACAGTACGCTTGTCCTATGAACGCGCCGGGGCGTCGTTCCGGCGCCGGTCGGCGTGGCGAGTGGCGCCGATGCGACACTGCGTCGCGTACTGTGCCACGTGAGCTGTCGGGGCGGCCGGTCCGGACGGACGGCCCCTTCGGCGTGCTCATCCGCAGTGTAGGAGACCCCGTCGCCTCGCGTGCCGATGCGGCTCGACAAGACCGGATGGAAGATGACCGTCTCGCACACCTGGGCTTTTTCTCTCGTCGCCACCGGGCTGCCGGAGAACACCGACCTCGGCGAGATCCGCGCGGATCTCGCCGATGACGGTGTCGCCGCGCCCGCGGGCAAGGACCAGTCCGAGCTGGCCGCCATCGTGGCCCAGGCGCGCGCCGATGGCATTCCGCTGAGCGTGGTCGTGGTGCAGGGCAACCCGTGGCACGACTCGAGCCTGCGCGATCTGGCCACCGAGGTCGGCAAGTTCCAGCACGGCACCGTCGCGGTCTTCAGCGACGACTGGATGGGCACCTACAGCGATTCGATCAGCCGGGTGCACCTGGAGTGGGCCGAGGACGCCGCGAAGTGGAAGGGCGGCAAGTCCGAGGAGGCGGTGCAGATCTTCGCCGACCGGCTGCAGCAGCCGGAATCGGTGCCGTGGACCGGATTCACCAGTGTGCTGCTGGCCGGCACCGTGGCCGCCGTCGGCGGGCTCTACTGGGTCAAGCGTCGCCGTGCGGCGAGCGCCGCGGCCGATTCGGTCGAGGATTCGGCGTCGGCGTCCGCCTGAGCCTTTCACTCGGCTCGCATCTCGAACCCCGCCCCATTTCCTGACGGTCGGTTTGTTTTCGGGGGGCGAAGCCTGTGCCGCATCCGGCTAATTTCGAGCAAAGCGCAAATTACGCGTCTGTGATTCCGTCGCTGTAGTTCCGGACGTGACGCAAGTGTCGTACGGTTCGAATGATCGCTGTTGGGGAAAGAGTGTTGACAGGGCAATTTGCCGACCACAGTGCTCCATGGGTCGGCTGGTGCTCGTGATGCCACGCCGCAGTCGGTTCGTCTGGAGGTGCGATGCGCAACATGCGAGGGCCCAGCCGTCGTCGTCCGCTGTCGATCGCTCTCGGTTTGCTGGTCGCGGCGGCGATCGTCGTCACCGGCGCACCGTCGACCGCCGTGCCGCCGCCCCCGCCCAACCCCAGCGACGGTGAACTCGCCGACGCCGGAGCCAGAGTCGACGCCGGCATCGGCCAGGTGGGGGTGCTGATCAATCAGGTCGCCGCCGTGGACGAACAGGTGCGCCAACTCGACGACGCGGTCGCGCTGCGCCGCGAGCAGGTCAACAAGGCGCTGGTCGATCTGCAGAACGCGCGCGATGCTGCCGACGCCGCTGCCGACCTGGTGGCCGCCACCCAGCGCGAACTCGCCGACGCCGGCACGCGAGTCGACCAGGCGCGCACCAACTTCGACGAATTCGCCACCCAGGCCTACACCCGGCCCGGCACCGGCACGATGATGACCTACCTCTCGGCTGCCGATCCCGACGCCGCGCTGGACCGCGCGCAGATCATCGGCCTGGTCACCAAGAACCAGCAGCAGGTGATGGACGGCCTGCGCCGCGCCCAGATCGATCAGGGCAACAAGAATGCCTCCGCCCGCCAGGCCAAGACCGCCGCCGACGCCGCGGCCGCCGACGCGGAACAGAAGAAGACCGCCGCCGAGGCCGCCGTCAGCGCCGCGACCGCCGAACTGAACCAGCAGACCGCGGTGCGCGATGACCTGCTGCGCCAGCGCGCGGACGCGCAGGCCCGGCTGGACGCGGCGCGGATGAACGTCACCGGGTTACAGAACCAGCGCGACGCCTACCAGGCCTGGGATCAGCAGCGGCGGGCCGAGGAAGCGGCGGTGCTCGCGGCGGCAGCGGCCGCGGCGGCGCGTGCGGCCGCCGATCAGGCAGCCAAGGACCGCGCGGCCCAGCTCGGCGCCGGTAAACGCCCGCACACCCAGCTCGAGGACTCACCGCGTACGAGCAAAACCACCCCGAGATCGGACCGGGACGAGGACGACTCCGAGTCCGGATCGGAATCCGACTCCGAGTACGAATCCGAGGGTTCCGACTCCGAGGACAGCGACGTCCCCTCCGTCACCGGCAGCGAGGCGATCGAGATCGTCGTGGACCGGGCCATGTCCCAGCTCGGGGTCACCTACGCCTGGGGCGGCGGCGATGAGGACGGCCCCACCCTCGGCATCCGCGACGGCGGCGTCGCCGACAGTCACGGCGATTACAACAAGGTCGGATTCGACTGCTCCGGACTGATGATCTACGCCTTCGCCGGCATCGGTGTCTCGCTGCCGCACTACAGCGGCTACCAGTACAACGCGGGCACCCGCGTGCCCGTCGACGAGCGTGAACGCGGCGACATGCTGTTCTGGGGGCCCAACGGCAGCCAGCACGTCGCGCTGTATCTCGGCGACGGCAAGATGATCGAAGCACCCCAGTCCGGCGACGTGGTCAAGGTTTCCCCGGTGCGGGAATCGGGCATCATGCCCTACGCGGTCCGCATCGTCACCTCCTGATCGGGCGCGAGTGCACGTACGGTGGACCGCGTAACGTCGCCCGGAGCGCGGATTCCGGCGCCGAATCCCGGCATATCGGGTCCGGTTGCGGCGAATGCGGTCATTACCTGGAATAGTTGTGGCAACACGCACAAGACCAAGGCGAAAGCGGGGATGTTGGTGACTTCGACGGACGGTGTGAGCGGGGCAAGTTTGGCGAAAAAGGCGCCTGCACCCGGGTCGAGCACCCTCGAGCGTGATGTCCAGACCCTCGAGAAGGCGATCTACGAGGTCAAGCGGGTCATCGTCGGACAGGACCGGCTCGTCGAGCGGCTGCTCGTCGGCGTGCTCGCCCGCGGCCACGTGCTGCTCGAAGGTGTGCCCGGCATCGCGAAGACCCTGGCGGTGGAGACCTTCGCCAAGGTCGTCGGCGGATCGTTCTCCCGCGTCCAGTTCACCCCCGACCTGGTGCCCACCGACCTCATCGGTACCCGCATCTACCGGCAGGGCCGCGAGGAATTCGACACCGAGCTCGGCCCGGTGGTGGCGAACTTCGTGCTCGCCGACGAGATCAACCGCGCCCCGGCGAAGGTGCAGTCGGCGCTGCTCGAGGTGATGGCCGAACGGCACGTCTCGATCGGCGGCAAGACCTATCCGATGCCCGATCCGTTCCTGGTCATGGCGACCCAGAACCCGATCGAGAGCGAAGGCGTGTACCCGCTGCCCGAGGCGCAGCGCGACCGCTTCCTGTTCAAGGTCGTCGTCGACTACCCGTCGGTGGAGGAAGAGCGCGAGATCATCTACCGGATGGGTGTCAGCGCGCCGGAGGCCAAGCAGATCCTGGAGCCTGCCGAACTCATCCGGTTGCAGCAGCTTGCCGCCAACACCTTCGTCCACCACGCGCTGGTCGACTACGTGGTCCGGGTCATCGCCGCGACCCGCACACCCGCCGAATTCGGCATGAACGACGTCGCGGGCTGGATCTCCTACGGCGCCTCCCCGCGTGCCAGCCTCGGCATCATCGCCGCGGCCCGTGCGGTCGCGCTGATCCGCGGCCGCGACTATGTGGTGCCGCAGGATGTGGTCGAGGTGATCCCGGATGTGCTGCGGCACCGGCTGGTGCTGTCCTACGACGCCCTCGCCGATGAGATCAGCCCCGAGGACGTCATCAAGCGGGTGCTGCAGACCGTCGGGCTGCCGCAGGTCGCCCCGCAGGCCGTCGGCCAGGGCGGCCCCGCCGCGCCCGCGCCGGTGCCGGCCAACGGCGCCCACCCCGGTAGTCCCGCGCCGCAGCAGCCTCAGCCGCAGTCCGCTCAGCAGCCGCCGGTGCCGCAGCAGGCGGGCCAGGTGCCGCAGGCCGCCGGCAACAGCCAGTCGAAGTGACCTCGACGCCGGAGCCGGTCGACCGAGTACCGATGTCATCGCACGCACCACCGTCGTTCCGATCGGGCGAGCTGACCGACCCGAAACTGTCGGCAGCCCTCAAAACCCTGGAGCTCACCGTGCGCCGCCGCCTCGACGGCGTCCTGCACGGTGATCACCTCGGCCTGATCCCCGGCCCCGGCTCCGAGCCGGGGGAGGCCCGCGCCTACCAGCCGGGTGACGATGTGCGCCAGATGGATTGGTCGGTCACCGCGCGCACCACCCATCCGCATGTGCGGCAGATGATCGCCGACCGCGAGCTGGAGACCTGGATGGTCGTCGACCTGTCGGCCAGCCTCGATTTCGGCACCGCGGCCTGCCAGAAACGCGATCTCGCCATCGCTGCTGCCGCCGCGATCACCCATCTGACCAGCGGCGGCGGTAACCGGATCGGCGCCGTCGTCGCCACCGGTGAGCACCTCACCCGGATTCCCGCGCGCAGCGGCCGGGTGCACGCGCAATCGCTGCTGCGCGGTATCGCGACCACCCCGCACGCCCGCGACGGTGTGCGCGGTGATCTGCGCGGCGCCATCGAATCGCTGCGCCGCCCGCAGCGCAAACGCGGCCTGGCGGTGATCATCAGCGATTTCCTCGGCGACATCGACTGGCAGCGTTCGCTGCGGGCCATCTCCGCCCGCCACGACCTGCTCGCCGTGCAGGTGCTCGATCCGCGCGATATGTCGCTGCCGGATATGGGCGATGTGGTGCTGCACGATCCGGAGACCGGCCGCACCCGCGAGTTCAGCGTCACCCCCGCCCTGCGTGCCGACTACGCGGCTGCCGCCCTGCGACACCGTCAGCAGGTGGAGCAGGCGCTGCGCAGCTGCGGCGCGCCGGTGCTCACCTTGCAGACCGACCGGGACTGGATCGCCGACGTGGTCCGGTTCGTATCCACCCGGCGCCACAGCCTCGGCGCCCCGACCGGGCGGGTGCCACGTCAGTGAGTATTTCCAACTTCACCGCGCAGATCTGGCTGGGTTTCCTCGCCGTAGTCGCGCTCATCGCCCTCGGCTATGTGCTGGTGCAGCGGCGCAAGCATCGCCACATGCTGCGGTTCAGCAATATGGAGCAGCTGGAGAAGGTCGCGCCCTCGCGGCCGAGCCCGCTGCGGCATGTGCCGGTGGCCTTGATCCTGGTCGGCCTGGTCTTCTTGACCATCGCCGCGGCCGGGCCCACCAAGGCGCAGAAGGAACCGCGTAACCGTGCCACGGTCGTGCTGGTCATGGACGTGTCGCTGTCGATGGAGGCGACCGACGTCGAACCGAACCGGCTCGAGGTGGCGCAGAAGGCGGCCAAGAAGTTCGCCGAGGGCCTGACCCCTGGCATCAACCTGGGTCTGGTGGCCTTCTCCGGTACCGCCTCGGTGCTGGTGTCGCCGACGACCAACCGCGAGGCCGTCAAGGCCGCGATCGACAACATCAAACTCAGTGAGCGCACCGCCACCGGTGAGGGCATCTTCGCGGCGTTGCAGTCGATCGAGACGCTGGCCTCGGTGCTCGGTGGCGCCGAAACACCGCCGCCGGCGCGCATCGTGCTGATGTCGGACGGTAAACAGACCGTGCCCGACGATCAGGACGTCGACAACCCGCGGCACGCGTTCACCGCCGCCCGGCTGGCCAAGACCAAGAACATCCCGGTGTCGACCATTTCCTTCGGCACCGAATGGGGTGTGGTCGAGATTCCGGACGAGGACGGCGGACGGCCGCAGCGGGTTCCGGTTCCGGTGGACGACGATTCGCTGCGCGAAATCGCCAAATTGTCCGGCGGCGATTTCTATACCGCGTCCAGCCTGGCCGAACTCACGGCCGTCTACGACACGCTCGAAGAGCAGATCGGCTACGAGATGACGATGGGCGATGCCAGCAGACCATGGCTGCTGTTCGGTCTGGTATTCATCTCCGCGGGTGTGGTCACCGGGTTGGTGACGCGGCAGCGGCTGCCGTAGTCGCAGGGTGTGCCGGGGCGTGTCCGTCCCCGGCACACCGCCGCGCATTCTTGCCTTCGCGGGTGATTTCTTCGATCGGGGTGCGGCCGAAACCGGCTGCGCCGGCGCTATTGCGCCCATTCCGGATAACGCGATTGGTGGGTTTCTACTGCCCGCCGTCGCTCATTCTGTGAAAAGCGACAGTGGCCTGTGCGATCGAACTATGACACCCGCCCCGGCCCGTTCATGAGCACAATTGTCAGCGCCCGCGCCGATCCGGACGTGTTTTTCGGTGGCGGGAACCATCGGCTAGATTGTCCGCATGTCGAACTCTGTCGATGACAGTCGTAAGTCGGAATCGCAGAATGCGGAGCGGGCCTCCCGGTCGGTACTGGTGACCGGTGGTAACCGTGGCATCGGTCTCGCGGTCGCGCAGCGGCTCCTCGCCGATGGACACAAGGTCGCCGTCACCCACCGCGGTTCGGGTGTGCCGGACGGGTTGTTCGGGGTGAAATGCGATGTGACCGACAGCGAGTCGGTCGATCGGGCGTTCTCCGAGGTGGAGGCCCATCAGGGTCCGGTCGAGGTGCTGGTGGCCAATGCCGGTATCACCGACGACACGCTGCTGATGCGAATGACCGAGGAGCAGTTCACCCGCGTCATCGACGCCAACCTCACCGGCGCGTTCCGTTGCGCCAAACGCGCCAACCGCGCCATGCTGCGCGCGCGCTGGGGCCGGATGATCTTCCTCGGCTCGGTCGTCGGCATGGCCGGTCAGGCCGGTCAGATCAATTACGCGTCCTCGAAGGCCGGCGTCATCGGCCTGGCCCGCTCGGTTACCCGTGAGCTCGGCTCGCGCTCGATCACCGCCAACGTCGTCGCCCCCGGCTTCATCGAGACGGACATGACGAAGGATCTGCCCGAGGATCTGCGCGACATGGCCAAGAAGTTCATCCCATTGCAGCGTCTCGGCAAAGCCGAGGATGTCGCCGCGGTGGTCAGCTTCCTCGCCTCCGAGGACTCGGCCTACGTCTCCGGCGCCGTGATCCCGGTCGACGGCGGCATGGGCATGGGGCACTGACCCACCGCTCGCCCCACCGAGAAATCGAAAGCCGCGCTAACGAAATACGGCGCCCAGCCGACAGTCCTCGCGGACCGCGGCACACATCCACACTGCAGGGAGAACCCAGAACTCATGAGCGGACTGCTCGACGGTAAGACCATCCTGGTCACCGGCATCATCACCGACGCCTCCATCGCGTTCCACGCGGCGGCCATCGCCCAGGAACAGGGCGCGAAGGTGATCATCACCGGTATCCCGGAGCGCCTGCGCCTGATCGACCGGATCGCCAAGCGCCTGCCCAAGGAGGTGCCGCCGGCGATCGGCCTCGACGTCACGAACGAAGAGGACCTGGCCGGGCTCGCCGACAAGATCCGCGAGCTGGCGCCGGAGGGTCTCGACGGTGTGCTGCACTCCATCGCGTTCGCCCCGCGCACGCTGATGGGCCCGGAAGCCAAGCCGTTCCTCGAAGGCCCCGGCCCGGACGCGGCCAAGGCCTTCGAGATCTCGGCGTGGAGCTACGCCTCGCTGGCGCGGGCGGTGCTGCCGGTCATGAACGAGGGCGGCTCCATCGTCGGTATGGACTTCGATCCGCGCACCGCGATGCCGTACTACAACTGGATGGGCGTGGCGAAGGCCGCGCTGGAGTCGGTGAACCGCTACGTCGCGCGTGAGGTCGGCGAGGCCAAGAAGATCCGCTCCAACCTCATCGCCGCCGGCCCGATCAAGACCCTGGCCGCCAAGGCCATCGCGGGCACCGCCACCGACGACGCCGCCAAGCTGAACCAGCTCAACACCTACTGGGACGGTGCCTCGCCGATCGGCTGGGATGTCGACGACCCGACCGTGGTCGGCAAGTCCGTGGTCGCGCTGCTCTCGGATTGGCTGCCCGGCACCACCGGCTCGATCATCTACGTCGACGGCGGCGCCAGCCACAACACCTGGTTCCCGGAGAACATGCCGGTCAACTGATCTGTTCACCTACGACAGAGGAGACACAGTGGGCCGCTCGGCCGATGCGTTGCTACTGCTGTCGTTCGGTGGCCCCGAACGCCCCGAGGACGTGATGCCGTTCCTGGAGAACGTCACTCGGGGCCGGGGGGTGCCGCCCGAACGCCTCGCCGAAGTGGCCGAGCACTATCTGCATTTCGGCGGGGTGTCGCCGATCAACGAGCTCAACCGCCGCATCATCGCCGACGTGGAGGCCGAATTGCGTTCGGCCGGTAGGGATCTGCCGGTCTACTTCGGCAACCGCAACTGGCATCCGATGGCCGAGGACACCCTCGCCAGGATGACCGCCGATGGTGTGCGTTCGGCGCTGGTCTTCCCCACTTCGGCCTGGGGTGGGTACTCGGGCTGCTTGCAATACCAGGAAGACATCGTCCGCTCGCGCGCCGCGGTCGGTGCGGATGCACCCGAATTGATCAAGCTGCGCCAGTATTTCGACCACCCGCTGCTGATCGAATCCTTCGCCGACGCGATTCGCGCTGCCGCACAACAGATCCCGGCCGATCGCCGCAGTCGTATCCGGCTGGTGTTCACCGCGCATTCGATCCCGGTCTCAGCCGACCGCACCGCGGGCCCACCGGCCGACGGCGGCTCCCTCTACAGCCGTCAGGTCGCCGAGGCTGCCCGATTGTGTGCGGCGGCAACGGGATTCGCCGACTACGACGTGGTGTGGCAGTCGCGTTCGGGGCCGCCGCAGGTGCCGTGGCTCGAACCCGACATCGTCGACCACCTGGAGAACCTGTCCGGCAAGGGCGTGGACGCCGTGGTGGTGTGCCCGGTCGGTTTCGTCTCCGACCATCTCGAGGTGATCTGGGACCTGGACAACGAGGCCGCGCAGAAGGCCGCCGAACTCGGCATGGCATTCGCCCGGGCGGGCACACCAGGCGCCGATCCGCGGTTCGCGAAGCTGGTCGTCGAGCTGATCGGCGAACACCTCGACGATGCGCCGCCGCGGCGCCTCGGGTCGGTGCCCGGATACGGGTGCACCGTCAATGGCGCGCCGTGCGCAGTGGACTGCTGCAAACCGCCCGCTCGCCCGGCCCGCTGACGACGTATTCCCGCGCTTGGCGATTCCACCATCAGGCACCCGGCGTGCTCGGCCGGCCGCTGCCTGTCTCGGCCTGCGCGGACGCGGTCAGAGCCGACGAGGCGTCCCGGCGCAGGTGGGTGGGCAGGCAGCGGGCACAGCTACAGCGGGTGCATCCCGACCGCGCCGGTCGGCAGGGAGCGCGTGGAGCGCCGGCGGGTGCGTCCCGAGCTTGCTGGTTGGCAGGGAGCGCAGGCAGCGCCGCAGATGTGCCCCGACCGCGCCGGTCGGCACGAATCCCTGATCAGCTTCCGCGCGCCGAGGCGTGCACGGCGACCAGCCGCGCGGCCCGGATGGCGTCCCACAGCGGCCGCAGCAGCGATTCGTGCTCGATGACGGCGCTGGCGGAGGTGGGGGAGGAGGCCGGTTCGCGCTGGGCCACGGTGAGGATGGCGGCGACGTGGTCGGCGCTGTCGAGGATGCGGCGCGCGCGCAGCGGAATCGATTCCGGGTAGTCGTGGCGGGAGTAGTCGGCCAGTTCGGCTTCGATCAGTTCGCGCGGGTCGGCGTCACCGGAGCCGAGGCCGGTGGTGTGCAGGCGCATGAGTGCGTCGGCGGCGTCGCGGACCGCCTCGCGCATGGCGAATTCGGCTTCGCCCAGGGACATGTCGATGCCGGTGGTGGCCGGGATCGGCGCGCTGTACACGGTCCATTGCAGGGTGTCCTCGCCCTCCCACCGCGGGATCAATCCGGTGCCTTCCGCGCCGGGAACACCGATGAGGATCCCCTCGCCTGCCTCGATGGCGTCGGCGGCGAACGCGGTACCGACCGGCAGGCCGCGCACATCGCCCGGCACCGGCAACACCAGCCGCAAATGCGCGCCCGGCTCGGCAAGGGCTTCCCGAATCACCTTGAGCAGCGGCATGACTCCGGTGCCGGTGGTGCCGCGCGAGGACCACGGCAGGTCGGTGCGCGCACCGCTGAACGGATCACCGGCGGCGATGGTGTGCCGCGGAGCCCACGCGTGTAGCGCCTCCAGTACGTCGTCGGGCGCACTGGAACCGGCCAGCCAGGAGCCGGCCCACACCGTCAGCGTGGCACTCGGGGAGCACATAATCTTCGAGCATAAAGGTTCACCGCGAGGTGTGGACATCGGTGCGCCCGCTAGGCGCGGATCAGGTGTTGCAGCCCTGTGACGGATCGCCGGATGCCGACGGGGGCAGCTGGATCAGGCAGATGATCAGATCGAGCAGCGCGGGCGCCAGATCGGCCGAACCGGTGGCGACGGGATGGCGGTACTCGGCGGCGGGCGCGGCGCTCGCGGCCGGAGCGGCCCATGCGGGCAGGGTCAGGGCGGCGGCTACCAGCAGCGCCGACAACGGCTTGGCGGACATGTTCACCTCCGAATCACAGCGGCCGGGCGTTCCGGCCAGCGCGGCCCGCCACCGCACCGGCGGCCGGCGAACTGCTCGAAGGCCGGACGCTACTCCGGTTCGGTGACGAAGTCGATGAGCCGTTCGACCGCGCCGATCAGCGGCGCCTCGAGATCCCGGAACGAATCGACGGCGTTGTAGACCCGGCGCCAGCCCTCCTGCGGTGTGCCCCAGCCGAGGCGGCGGCAGACTCCCGTCTTCCAGTCCTCCCCGCGCGGCACCTGCGGCCACTCCCGGATCCCGACCGCGGCCGGGCGCACCGCCTGCCAGACGTCGATGAACGGATGACCGGTGACCAGCACATGCGGGCCGAGACCGGTGGTGAGCTGGGTTTCCTTCGAGCCGGTGACCAGATGGTCGACCAGCACCCCGACCCGACGGCCAGGGCCGGGACCGAATTCGGCCAGCCGCGCCGCCAGATTGTCCAGGCCCTCGAGGTGCTCGACCACCACGCCCTCCACTCGCAGATCGTGGCCCCACACGCGTTCGACCAGGGCGGCGTCGTGCACGCCCTCGACCCAGATCCGGCTCGCCGCGGCCACCCGGGCACGCAGGCCTTCGACCCGGGTGGAGCCCGATGCGGAGCGGGTCTCGCGCTTGGGCGCGGTGGGGGCGGGGCGTACCAGCGTTACCGGCTGCCCGTCGATCAGGAACGCGGCCTCGCGCATCGCGAACAAGCGCACCGCGCCGCGAGCGTCCTCGAGTTTGACGAACTCGCCGTCGTAGCTGCGATCGAATCCGACGACGGCGCCGCAGAATCCGCTGGCCGCGTCCTCCACCACGAGGTCACGTTCGGCGTCCACCCGCGGGACCGTGCGCTTGGTGGCGCGGGTGTGGCCGGAAAAGATGTCACCGCCGTACATGTCACGCGAACTCACCCGCCCGAAGCTACTGCACCGGAAACGCTTCGGGGGCGCGGCACACCGGGCGCGTTGCCGTGGGGTCGCACACTCGCGGCCCGGGCTACCTGCCTGCGAACACCTGATGATCTTGCGCTGTAGGGCGCCAGAATCGGCTCCTGCCACTACAGTGGAGACGTGGCCGCAGTTATCTGGCTGGTCGTGGGCATCCTGCTCGTGGCGGCCGAGATGTTCGTCGGTGAGTTGACCTTACTGATGCTCGGTGGTGGGGCACTCATCACCGCCGGAATCAGTTTCGCCGCCGACACCAGTGTCGTGGCCGACGCGATCATCTTCGCGATCGTGTCCGTCGCGCTGATGCTCGGTGTGCGCCCGATGTTGTTGCGGCGCTTCGCGACTCCACCGCCCACGCTCACCAATGTCGATGCGCTGCCCGGTAAGTCGGCGCTGGTGATCGACGATGTGGGGGCGCACAGCGGCCGGGTGAAACTCGGTGGTGAGGAGTGGACGGCGCGGCCGTTCGATCCGGCCGAGGAGTATCCGAAGGGAACCACGGTGTACGTGATGAAGATCGACGGCGCGACCGCCGTTGTCTGGAAAGGGCCGTAATGGCTGTATTGATCGTGGCCGCCGTCCTCGTGCTGCTGGTCGTGGTGGTGGTGTTCAAATCGATCGCGCTGGTGCCGCAGGCCGAGGCGGCGGTGATCGAACGACTCGGCCGGTACTCGCGCACGGTGTCGGGTCAGCTGACGTTCCTGGTGCCCTTCGCCGACCGCATCCGGGCCAAGGTGGACCTGCGGGAGCGGGTGGTCTCGTTCCCGCCGCAGCCGGTGATCACCCAGGACAACCTCACCCTGCAGATCGACTCGGTGGTGTATTTCCAGGTCACCAGCCCGCAGGCGGCGGTGTACGAGATCAGCAACTACATCGCCGCGGTCGAGCAGCTCACCGTCACCACGCTGCGCAATGTGGTCGGCGGCATGACCCTGGAAGACACCCTGACCTCCCGCGATCAGATCAACAGCCAGCTGCGCGGTGTGCTCGACGAGGCCACCGGACGCTGGGGCCTGCGGGTGGCGCGAGTCGAGCTCAAGGCCATCGACCCGCCGCCGTCCATCCAGGAGTCGATGGAAAAGCAGATGAAGGCCGACCGCGAGAAGCGCGCCATGATCCTCACCGCCGAGGGGCAGCGCGAATCGCAGATCAAGACCGCCGAGGGCGCCAAGCAGGCCCAGATCCTGTCCGCCGAGGGCGCCAAGCAGTCGGCCATCCTGTCGGCCGAGGGTGAACGCCAGAGCCGCATCCTGCGCGCGCAGGGTGAACGCGCCGCCTCGTATCTGCAAGCCCAGGGCCAGGCCAAGGCGATCGAAAAGGTCTTCGCCGCCATCAAATCCGGTAAGCCGACACCGGAACTGCTGGCCTACCAGTACATGCAGACCCTGCCGCTGGTCGCGCGGGGCGACGCCAACAAGGTGTGGCTGGTGCCGAGTGATTTCGGCAAGGCGCTGGAAGGCTTCGCCAAGAACTTCGCCACCAAGGGCGAGGACGGCGTATTCCGTTATGAGCCACCGGAATCCGACGGCAGCGACACCAAACCGGAAGACGATTCCGAGGATGTCGCCGACTGGTTCGACACCGCACCGGATCCGGCCATCGAACGCGCCGTGCGCGCGGCCGAGGCGACGGCCCGCACACCGGTCGAAGGTTTGGTGCCAGGGGTCGATCCCTCGCCGGCGAACCTGAACAAGACCGCACCCACACCGCCGCAACCGCCCGCAGCTGCCGAACCGCCACAACCCCGTGCCGGCGACATCCACGGCCGGCCGTGGCAGCCGCCGGGGGCGTCGCAGTAGATCACCCCTCGGGAGAACGCTCGGCGGTAGAGCCGAGCGTTATTCCCGGTGCCGGTGTCGGATTGTGCACAGCCGAGCCGGAATTGCGCCCCGCCCGCGCGAGGTTGGTCTGCTGCGACAGGTTCGCCGGACAGCGAATCGCTCGAGTGAGGGAACGCAGATGATCGCGTGGAGAAAACGGCGCACAGCCGCGCAGGCGAACAGCACCGACAGGCGACGCACCACCGTGGTGGCGGCACTGCTGGCCGCGGTAGCGCTGGTACTCGCCGGCTGCTCCGATGACGCGGACGCCGGCAGCGGCGCCTGGTCCGACAGTTGGGTGACAGCGCAACAAGCGGCCGTCGACCTGTGGGAACCCAATTGGTCCACACAAGGTTTCGACAATCACACCGTCCGTCAGGTGGTCCGGCCGACGCTCGGCGGCGACCAGGTGCGGATAAAGTTCTCGAATCTCTTCGGTGAACGTCCCCTGCGGATCACCGCGGCCACCATCGCCGAGCCAGGAGAAGGCGCCGAGGTACGGGCCGATACCGTGCGCCCGCTGCTGTTCGGTGGTGCTGCGTCCACCGAGATTCCCGCGGGCGCGGAAACCACCACCGACGCAGTCGATTTCGCGGTCACCGCGCTGCGGCCGGTGGCGGTGACGATCTATCTGGCTGAGCCCACCGGGCCCGCCACCTTCCATCAGACCGCCAATGCCACCAGCTACCGGGCCAGTGGTGATCACGTCGCCGACCCGGACGCGGCGCCGTTCACCGAAACCACCCGATCCTGGTACTACCTCGCCGATCTCGAGGTGAACTCCACCGTCGCCGAGGGTGCGGTGGTGACCTTCGGTGACTCGATCACCGACGGCGCCGAAGCCACCGCCGACGCCGACAACCGCTACCCGGACGTGCTGGCCACCAGGCTGGCCGCCGACGGATCCGGCCGCCCGGTGCTCAACACCGGCATCAGTGGCAACCGGGTGCTCACCGACTCCGATTACACCGGTGAGAGCGCGAAGACCCGGTTCCGCCGTGACGTGCTCGACCGCGACGGCGCGAGCACCGTCATCCTGCTGGAAGGCATCAACGACATCGGCGCCAGCGAACTCGACGAGCCGTGGGTGCGGCCCAACCC
The DNA here is from genome assembly GCF_005863245.1 of Nocardia cyriacigeorgica. Lineage (GTDB taxonomy): Bacteria > Actinomycetota > Actinomycetes > Mycobacteriales > Mycobacteriaceae > Nocardia > Nocardia cyriacigeorgica_C. The sequence goes on from NZ_VBUT01000005.1 coordinate 241,361, forward strand.
GGAGGTCAGCGCCGACCAGCTCATCGCGGGCTATCGCGAACTGATCGCGTTGGCCCGCGCGGACGGCCTGCGGGTGGTGGGTGCGACGCTGATCCCGTACAAGGGTGCGCCGTACTACAGCGAACGCGGTGAAGCCGTGCGTGACGTGGTGAACGCCTGGATTCGCTCATCGGGCGAGTTCGACGCCGTGATCGACTTCGAACGCGCGGTAGTCGCCCCTGACGATCCGGACGCGATGGCCCCGGCGTTCGACAGCGGCGACCACCTGCACCCCAGCCCCGCCGGGTACGCCACGATGGCGCAGGCCATCGACCTGGCCCAGCTCTGACGAGCCTCCGGCGCCCACCTGCGCAGCCGCGCGGGCGGGCGTCTTGTCGATCGCTGAATCCGCACAGCTGCGCGGTCTCGGACGGGGCCGGTCAGGAGTAGCGAGCGCATCGGTACTCGGGCCGCAGCGGGACTGGGTTGCGCGCAGCGGCGAGGTGTCGCGCGGCAGATTGCTGGTTTCGTATATCCCTTGCGGCCTTCACGGCAGCCGATCGGTGGCAGCCGCATCGCTGCGGGGGCTCAGCGGACCGACTCGCGGCACAGCGCGGCGTCCTGCGGCGGATCACTGATTCCGTACGGACCTTTCGACCCAGGACTGCTGTTCAGCAGCAGCCGCGCCGGTGCACCGAAGCGGATCCGGCTCGCAGCCCGCCCAGCGGGTGCGTGGGGGCCGAACCGCGCCGGCCGAGGTGATTGCGCTCCTGGTGAACACGCTGCGTTCGGCCGTGCTGCTCGGCATCCTGGAGATATCGAGGTCCGAAGCAGGTGGTGATCAGCGTGGACGATGCGGCGATGGATGCGTACTCGCGCACGGTGATCGCGGTGGCGGCTTCGGTGACACCGCATGTCGCCAGCGTGCGGGCGCGGCGGGGGAGCGGATCGGCGGTGGTGGTATCGGGGGACGGATATTTGTTGACCAACGCGCACGTCGTCGGATCATCCCGCCGGGGTGAGCTCGTGTTCGCCGATGGCGCCGAATCCCGGTACGAGGTGGTCGGCACCGACCCGCTCTCCGATCTCGCGGTACTACGCGCGCGGGGCGAGGCTCCCGGCGCCGTCACCCTCGGCGACGCCGATGCGCTCGTCGTCGGTCAGCTGGTGGTCGCCGTCGGCAGCCCGCTGGGGCTGGCGGGGTCGGTGACAGCGGGGGTGGTGAGCGCGCTGGGCCGGGCCGTGCCGGTGTCCTCGCGCCGCGCCGGACGGGTCATCGAAGACGTCATCCAGACCGACGCGGCGCTGAATCCGGGCAATTCCGGTGGCGCGCTGGCCGATTCGGCCGGACGGGTGGTCGGGATCAATACCGCCGTCGCCGGCATCGGTCTCGGCCTGGCGATCCCCATCAACGCGACCACCCGCATGATCGTGCACACCCTGCGCGCCGAGGGCCGGGTCCGCCGCGCGTACCTCGGACTGGTGGGGGTTCCCGCGCCGCTCCCGGACGACGTCGCCGAGCGCACCGGGCAGGACGGCGGCGTCCGCATCGTGGAGGTCATCGGCGGCGGCCCCGCCGACCGTGCGGGGCTGCGCCGCGGCGATCTGGTGCTCAGCGTCGCTCGCACCGAGGTCAGGGACGCGCAGGGGATTCAGCGGCAGCTGTTCGCCGAGGCGATCGGTGCGCATCTGCCGGTCACCGTGCTACGCAACGGCGCCATGGTCGATGTGATCGCGGTGCCGAGCGAACTGACCGTCGACTGATCGGTGAATGACAATGCCCCCGCCGATGAGGCTGTCGGCTACGGCCCATCACCGCGGCACACCGTCAGTCGGCGACGGGCACGGGCTCGGTGACCTCCTCGCGAGGCACCGGCTTCCACCGGGCATCGACGACCAACCCCACCACTCCGATCGCCAAGCAGATTCCCGAGATCACGACCATGGCCGGGTGACTGCCTCCGGTCAGCGCATCCGCGAGCACCACCGTGGCCACAGTGCCGGGCAGCGACCCGATGACGGTCGCGATGAGATACGGCCAGAACCGCACCGACGACAGCCCGCAGCAGTAGTTGACGACCGAGAACGGTGCGATGGCGATCAACCGCAGCGAGCCGACCGCCAGCCAGCCGCGGCGCTCGAGCCGTTCGTCGATGGCCCGCACCGCCGGATGGTCGAGCCGGGAGGCGACCCGATCCCGGTCGAGGGCGCGCACCAGCAGCAGGGCCAGCGCGGCGGCGATCGTCGTGGCGGAGAGCGCCACCGTGCTGCCGAGGCCGGCGCCGAAGAGCACCCCGCTGCTCACGGTGAGTACTGTCCGCGGCACCGGCGCGACCGCGACCAGGGCGTAACCGGCGAAGAAGAGCAGCGGGAACACCGGGCCCACACCCCCGGCCCAGTCCTGGATCTGCTCCGGACTCGGCAGCTCGATCAGCAGCGCGACCGCGAAAAGTGCGCCGACCCCGAGGATCAGCGCGACGACGCGTCGATCACGAATCAGTCGAGTCACCCGGGCAAGGTTACCGGTTGGTAGTGGTGGCCTCGCTCGAGCGCGTATTGGCGTCGGGCTAGCATCGGAGGAAACGAGTCGAATACTCGTTAACCAAAGTGTCCGCTGAGCTGGGCGGATGCACAGGTGCGGGCGTGCAGGAGTGGTGCGCCCGTACTCGAATGGAAGAGGGAAAGCAGCGTATGCCGATAGCTTCAGAGCCGGTGCCCGAGTACGCCGCCTGGCGTAAGGGCGTAGCGGGTGTGCTGGCCAAGACCCGTCGGGTCGATGCCACGGAGCTTCCGGACGAACCCGAGAAGCTGCTCGAGGTCACCACCTATGACGGCCTCACCATCGCCCCGCTCTATACCCGTCGCGACGAGCTGCCCGAGCAGCCGTTGCCGGGGCAGTTCCCGTTCGTGCGCGGCCGCGACGCCACCCGCGATGTCCACCGCGGCTGGTTCGTCGGCGACCGGTTCACCGGAACCGATGGCGCGAGCGTCAACCAGGAAATCCTGGCCCGCCTGGAGAACGGCATCAGCGCCGTCTGGCTGAGCGTCGGCGAGGGCGGTGTGCCGGTGGCCGAGCTGCCCGCGGCGCTGTCGGGGCTGCTGTTCGAGCTGGCCCCGTTGACGCTGGACGCCGGGGCCGCGACGGCGCAGGCCGCGCAGCAGGTGTTCGAGGTGCTTGATGGATACTCCACTCCGGCCCGCGCCGATATCCGTGTCGGCCTCGGTGCCGCCCCGTTGACCAGCCGTTTCGCCGGAACCGGTGATCTCGACCTGGCCGACGCGGTGACGCTCGCCGGGCAGGCGAACGGCCGGGCCGAAACCGTACGCGCCATCACCGTCGACGGGCGCGTCTTCCACGATGCCGGCGCCGCCGACGCCCAGGAGCTCGGCGCCGCCGTCGCCGCGGGCCTGGAATACCTGCGCGCGCTGACCGGCGAACTCGATGTGGTGGCCGCGCTCGGCCAGCTCGAGTTCCGGTTCGCCGCCACCGACGACCAGTTCGCCACCATCGCGAAATTCCGTGCCGCCCGCCAACTCTGGGCCCGGGTCGCGCACGTGTGCGGCGCGCCCGATGCCGGTGGCGCACCGCAGCACGCGGTGACCTCGGCGGCCATGATGAGCCGCCGCGACCCGTGGGTGAACATGCTGCGCACCACCCTCGCCGCGTTCGGCGCCGGTGTGGGTGGCGCCGACACGGTGACCGTGCTGCCGTTCGACGTCGCACTGCCGCCGGGCGAGCTGGGCGTCTCGCGGTCGTTCGCCGACCGGATGGCCCGCAACACCCAGCTGCTGCTGCTCGAGGAATCGCATCTGGGCCATGTCCAGGATCCGGGCGCCGGGTCCTGGTACGTGGAGGATCTCACCGCCGAACTCGCCGCCAAGGCCTGGGAGTTCATGCAGGAGATCGAGGCCGCGGGCGGATACCTCGCTGCCCTGGAGTCGGGTCTGCTGGCCGAGCGCATCGCCGCGACCAAGGCCGCCCGCGACGCCGATGTGGCCCACCGCAAGACGGCGGTCACCGGCGTCAACGAGTTCCCGAACCTGGCCGAGAAGCCGCTGTCGGAGGCCGCCCGCACCCACACCGGGGTGACGAGCTACGGCGCGGCGTTCGAGGCGTTGCGCGACCGCTCCGACGCCTACCTGGCCGCGCACGGCAAGCGCCCGACGGCGCTGCTGGTGCCGCTGGGAACGGTGGCCGAGCACAATGTGCGGGTCACCTTCATCGCGAACCTGCTGGCCTCCGGCGGGATCGAGTCGATCAACCCCGGCCCGCTCGATATCGACGGAATCGAGTCCGCGGCAACCGAATCCGGCGCGCCGATCGCGGTGCTGTGTGGTTCGGATGCCCGGTACGGCACCGACGCGGGCGCGGCGACCGAGCGCCTGCGGGCGGCCGGTATCGAGACGGTGCTGCTGGCGGGCCCGGACAAGGCCGTCGCCGAACTGGACGGCGCGCAGCGCCCGGACGGATTCCTGACCGCGCGCATCGATGCCGTCGCCGCGCTGTCGGGTCTGCTGGAGAAGGTGGGAGCCTGATGACATCGCGTATCGAGCATCTGATCGGTAGTTTCGCCGACGTGCCGCTCACCGAGCGGGCGCCCGAGCCCGCCGCCGTCGACGCCGCGCAGGTCGAGCAATTCGTCCGCACGGCCGCCGCGGCCAACAACTACAGCCCCGAACAGCTCGTGTGGTCGACGCCCGAGGGCATCGACGTACCGCCGGTGTTCACCAAGGCCGACCGGGATGCCGTTGCCGCCGCGGGTTTCCCGCTCGACAGCGTGCCAGGGATCGCGCCGTTCGTGCGCGGGCCGTACCCGACGATGTATGTCAATCAGCCGTGGACCATCCGCCAGTACGCGGGCTTCTCCACCGCCGCTGATTCCAATGCCTTCTACCGTCGCAATCTCCAGGCCGGTCAGAAGGGCCTGTCGGTGGCCTTCGACCTGGCCACCCACCGGGGCTACGACTCCGATCATCCGCGCGTGCAGGGCGATGTCGGTATGGCCGGTGTGGCCATCGACTCCATCCTCGATATGCGGCAGCTCTTCGATCACATCCCGCTGGACCAGGTCAGCGTCTCGATGACGATGAACGGCGCGGTGCTGCCGATCCTGGCGCTGTACGTGGTCGCCGCCGAGGAGCAGGGCGTCACGCCCGAACAGCTGGCCGGAACCATTCAGAACGACATTCTGAAGGAGTTCATGGTCCGCAACACCTACATCTATCCGCCGAAGCCGTCGATGCGGATCATCTCCGACATCTTCGCCTACACCAGCGCGAAGATGCCGAAGTTCAACTCGATCTCCATCTCCGGCTACCACATCCAGGAAGCCGGTGCGACCGCCGATCTGGAGCTGGCCTACACCCTCGCCGACGGTGTGGAATACATCCGCGCCGGTATCGACGCGGGCATGGAGGTCGACAAGTTCGCCCCGCGGTTGTCGTTCTTCTGGGCGATCGGCATGAACTTCTTCATGGAGGTCGCCAAGCTGCGCGCGGGCCGGCTGCTGTGGAGCGAGCTGGTGGCGAAGTTCAACCCGAAGAGCGCGAAATCGCTGTCGCTGCGCACCCATTCGCAGACCTCGGGCTGGTCGCTGACCGCGCAGGACGCCTACAACAATGTCGCGCGCACCTGCATCGAGGCGATGGCCGCCACCCAGGGCCACACCCAGTCGCTGCACACCAACGCCCTCGACGAGGCGCTGGCGCTGCCCACCGACTTCTCCGCCCGCATCGCCCGCAATACCCAGCTGCTGATCCAGCAGGAGTCCAACACCACCCGTCCGATCGACCCGTGGGGTGGTTCGTACTACGTGGAGTGGCTGACCCATCAGCTGGCCGACCGGGCCCGCGCCCACATCGCCGAGGTGGAGGCGCACGGCGGTATGGCGCAGGCGATTTCGGAAGGTATTCCGAAGCTGCGCATCGAGGAGGCCGCCGCCCGCACCCAGGCCCGCATCGACACCGGTCAGCAGCCGGTGATCGGCGTGAACAAATACCAGGTGGAAGAAGACCACGAGGTCGAGGTCCTCAAGGTCGAGAACTCGCGGGTGCGGGCCGAACAGATCGAGAAGCTGCGGCAGCTGCGCGCCGAACGCGATTCCGCCGAAGTCGAGCGGGCGCTGAACGAATTGACCCGCGCCGCCGCCTCATCCGAGGGCGGGATGGAGAACAACCTGCTGGCGCTGGCCATCAACGCCGCGCGCGCCAAGGCCACCGTCGGCGAGATCTCCGATGCGCTGGAGAAGGTCTACGGCCGCCATCAGGCCGAGATCCGTACCCTGTCGGGTGTGTACCGCGACGAGGCAGGCAAGGTCACCAATATCACCACCGCCGGTGCGCTGGTGGAGGAGTTCGCCGAGGCCGAGGGCAGGCGCCCGCGCATCCTGGTTGCCAAGATGGGCCAGGACGGCCACGACCGCGGCCAGAAGGTGATCGCCACGGCCTTCGCCGACCTCGGCTTCGACGTCGATGTGGGCCCGCTGTTCCAGACCCCCGAAGAGGTGGCGCGCCAGGCCGCCGACAACGACGTGCACGTTGTGGGTGTGTCCTCGCTGGCGGCCGGCCACCTCACGCTGGTGCCCGCCCTGCGGCAGGCACTGGCCGATGTCGGTCGTCCCGACATCATGGTCATCGTCGGCGGCGTCATCCCGCCCGGTGACTTCGAGGAGCTGTACGCCGCAGGCGCGGCCGCGATCTTCCCGCCCGGCACCGTGATCGCCGACGCCGCCATCGACCTGCTGAAGAAGCTGGCCGCCGAACTCGGGCACGAGATCGGCGCCTCGGCCGAGGCAGACAGCGCCGAATGACCAAGCGCGTCATCGATGTCGACGCGCTCGCCCAGGCGGTCCGCCGTAACGAGCGGGCCGCTGTGGCGCGGGCGATCACCCTGGTCGAATCGACCCGCGCCGATCATCGGGAACTGGCGCAGCAGCTGCTGCTGCGGTTGACCCCGTCCACCGGTGCGGTGACCTCGAACCGGGTCGGCATCACCGGTGTACCGGGCGTCGGCAAGTCGACCTTCATCGACGCGCTCGGCATATACCTGATCGAGCAGGGCCATCGGGTCGCGGTGCTGGCCGTCGACCCGTCCTCGACCAGGACCGGCGGCTCCATCCTCGGTGACAAGACCAGGATGGCGCGGCTGTCGGTGCGCGACGAGGCGTTCATCCGGCCCTCGCCGACGGCGGGCACGCTCGGCGGTGTCGCCAAGGCCACCCGCGAGACGATCGTGCTACTCGAGGCCGCCGGCTACGACGTGATCCTGGTGGAGACCGTCGGCGTCGGCCAATCCGAGGTGACGGTCGCCAACATGGTCGACGTGTTCTGCTTCCTGACCCTGGCCCGCACCGGAGATCAGTTGCAGGGCATCAAGAAGGGCGTGCTGGAGCTGGCCGATCTGGTGGCGGTGAACAAGGCCGACGGCAAACACGAGATCGAGGCGAAGAAGGCCGCCAGGGAACTGACCGGGGCGATGCGGTTGATCCATCCGCACGACGCCCTGTGGCGTCCGCCCGTGCTTACCATGAGCGGTCTCGAGGGCATCGGCCTGGAGAAGTTCTGGTCCACGGTCCTCGAACACCGCCGTGTCCTCACCGACGCCGGTGAATTCGACGAGAAGCGCCGCCGCCAGCAAGTGGACTGGACCTGGACCATGGTGCACGACCAGCTGCTGCGCCGCCTCGCCGACAACCCGCGGGTGAAGGCGATCCGCGACGACGTGGAAAAGCAGGTCCGCGAGGGCGCGCTCACCGCGGCGCTGGCCGCCGAGGAACTGCTGCGCGCCTTCGACGAGGGCTGATCGCGGTCAGCCCAGCGGCAGGTCGAACAGCCGCGCCGCGTTGTCGTGGCAGACGGCGCGCAGCCAGTCATCGCCCAGGTCGAGCCGTTCCAGGGCGGTGATCGCGTGGTGGTACGGGTAGGGGATGTTCGGGAAGTCGCTGCCGAACAGGATGCGGTCGCCGAGGTCGCGCAGGCGCGGGCGGTCGGCGGCGGGGAAGGGAATCTCTTCCTCGGTGAAGTCGGTGAAGGCCATGGTGGTGTCCAGGCACATGCCGGGGTAGCGGTCGGCCAGGTCCATGAACTCGGCGTACTCGGGCATGCCCATGTGCGCGACGATCAGCCGTAGGCCGGGGTGGCGGTGCAGCAACTCCGCGATGGGGCCCGGGCCGGTGAATTCGCCGGGCGCGGGGCCGGATCCGCAATGGATGACGATCGGGGTGCGGGACTCGGCGAGCACGCCCCACACCGGGTCGAGCAGCGGATCGAGCGGCGAATACGCACCGACCTGGATGTGCGCCTTGAATACCTGCGCACCCTGCTCGATCGCGGTGCTGACGTATTCGGCGGCGCCGGGTTCCGGGTAGAAGGTGGCCGTGTGCAGGCAGTCGGGGGTCTCGGCGGCGAACTCGGCGGTCCAGGAGTTGAGCCAGGCCGCCATCTGCGGCTTGTGCGGATACACCAGCGCCGTGAACGCGCGAACACCGAAGCCGCGCAACGTCTTCAACCGCACCGCCTGATCGTCGCGGTAGGCGATGGGCCACTCGCGTCCGGTGAGCGGGCCCGCGGAATCGAAATACGCCCACACCTTGCGCATCACCTGATCCGGCATGAAATGGGTGTGCACGTCGACGAGCGCGGGCAGGCCTAGCCTGGCGCGGAACTCGGTGAGATAGCCGACGGTGTCGTCGGTCATGGCGCCTCCTGCGCGTTCACGGGAATCAGACCGGCCCCCGGCGGGTACACCGCGGCCGCGAAATCACCGACGCGGCTGATCAGCCGGTCGAAGAACAGCTCGGGATCGGTCCCGACGACGATGTCGGCGTTGGGTTCTCGCCCCCACATGCCCGCCCAGTCGGCCACCGTGGTGGCCCGGGTGAGGGTGCCGGTCAGTTCGACGTCGACCGTCGCGGGCCTGGTGCGGGCCAGCGCCGGGTCGAGGGCGACGGCGGCGGCGAACGGATCGTGCATATGCGCCAGGTACCCGAGGTTGTAGGAGTGGTGGAAGTCGAAGTAGAAGCGCACCGCATCGGTCAGGTGGCGGATGATCGGGTTGCTGGTGGCCGACCTCGCGTCCGGCGGATCGGCCGGTGAAACCCGCTCGGCCGGCATACTTCCCGCCCGTTCGGCCAGCCGCGTCAGGTGCTCGGGCCGCATCTCGATGGTTTCGGTGATGTCGAGCGCGCAGATCAGGGGGCGCCGGTCCGGCGGTGCGGCGGAGAAGGCGTCGAAGACCTCTTTGGCGGCCTCGGGATCGACATGCACATTCCACTCGGTGGTCGGGGTGGTGTTGCCCGGATGGTTGAACGCGCCGCCCATCACGACCAGCCGGCGCAGCAGCCGCGGCAGCGCGGGTTCGCGGCGCAGCGCCAGGGCCAGATTGGTGAGCGGTCCGGTGCACAGCCCGACGATCTCCCCGGGATGTTCGCGGGCCAGATCCACCCACAGATCGGGGGCATGGCGGCCGGACACCTGCCGTGTCGGCGCCGGAAGCTCCGCGTAGCCGACGCCCTGCGGGCCGTGCGTGTCCTCGGTGGTGCGCAAGGCGATGACCAGCGGTTCGGCGGATCCGAGCGCCACCTCGATCTCGGGTGCGCGGCACAGCTCGAGCCAGGCGAGATTGTTGACCGCGACCTGGTCGGCGCCGACATTGCCCGCGGTCGACACGATGCCGAGGATCTGCGCCTCGGGACTGGCCAGCAGGTACAGCAGCGCCAGCGAGTCGTCCACCCCGGTATCGACGTCAACGATGATCTTCTGCCGCACGGTCCGAGCCTATCGAGCGCGGACGTGCCGGTGGCGGCCCGGGCTCGAGCGTGCCCGCTGCTGGAGCGGGCAGCATCGGTCCGCCACGGGTCGCGGCCCGAGGGCGCAGGTGCGCTGCCCAGCGCGATCGGTCGCGGACACGATCACACCCGCCGCAGCGGCGCCGGATGCGACCAGGCCGCCCGGTCGCATCCGTAGCGGCGCGCGGGTGCCGGGTAGTCGGGGTATTCGGCGAGGGCGGGGGTGGCGGTGGTGATGTTGCCGTGGGTGACGGCGCAGTGCGGATCCGGTTCGGTGGCCGCCGGATGCCGGAGGGTGCGTTCGGGGGCGGCGAGCAGCCAGGAGGCGGTGCGCGCCAACGACACCCGCACATCGCGGCCGAGACCGTCGGCGGCGCGGGCGACGAGCGCGTCGATCACGCCGGCGGCGAGCAGATATCCCGAGGCGTGGTCGAGGGCCTGGGCAGGTAGCGCGCTGGGCACCGACGGTGCACCTTCGATGATGGCGATGCCAGTCGCGGCCTGCACGATGCTGTCGAAGCCACGACGCCCGCCCCACGGACCGAACTCGCCCCAGGCGCTGACCCTGCCGTGCACCAGGCCCGGCCGGATCGTCAGCCCGGCGTGTTCGAGCGCACCGGGCCGATAACCGGTCACCAGCACATCGGCGGTGTCGAGCAGGGCGTCGATTCGCGCGCGATCGCGGCCCAGATCCAGCACGGTGGTGCGTTTGCCCTGGCAGGTATCGCGGAACTGCCACGGGATCTCCGGCAGACCGGGCGGGTCGATCCGCAGCACGTCGGCGCCGAGCAGGGCCAGGGTGCGGGTGGCGACCGGACCGGCGATCACCCTGGTCATATCGAGCACCCGGATACCGCGCAGCGGCTGGAACGGCGTCGCACCGTCGGGGAGGCCGAGGCCGCGCGCGTCGGCGCGGGCGGTCGTGGCGACCAGCGGGCCGGCCGCCGCGGCCCTGGCCTGCGGGGTGGCCGCCCATTCGCGTTCGGTGCGCACCCGCACCGCGATGGCACCGGTGGCGGCGGCCGCGTCCTCGATATCGGCGGCGCGGCTCATCGCGATCTGCGCGACGGCGAGGTCGACCGGTGCATCGGCGGGCAGGTGCAACGCGGCCAGCAACCGCGCGCGGTGATGCGGATAGTTGGCGTGGGTGCGGACCCAGCCGTCGAAGGTCGGGAAGAAGCCGGACAGGTCGGCGAACATCGCGACCGCCGCACCGTCGACGCGCAGCAGCCGCTCACTGGCGAAGGCGGCCGCGATCCGCCGCGGATCGATGCGGTGGTGCACCGGATCGAGGCCGTGCACGCGCCGCAACCGGTTCGCCGCCGCGATGACAGCGCCGATCGAACCCGAGGCGAGTCCCGCTACCGGCAGCGCCGCGGCCAGCGTCGCACCGAATTCCGGTGCGGGCGGCACGTACCGATCATCGATCCCGATGCCATCCTGGTAATCACGGACCAGCCGCTCGTGCACGCTCACCGCATCCAGCGTAATAGTCCGCGGCGCACCCGGATTCCGACGTGAGCAGAACCATTCGACCCGCCCACCCCGGGATCACCAGGGGGACGGCCGGTAGTCCTTGAGGAAGCAGCCGAACAGGTCGTTGCCCTGCTCGCCCTGCACGATCGGGTCGTAGACGCGGGCGGCGCCGTCGACCAGATCCAGCGGCGCGCGGAAGCCCTCATCGGCCAGCCGCATCTTGGTGTAGTGCGGGCGTTCGTCGGTGATCCAGCCGGTGTCGACGGCGGTCATCAGAATCGAGTCGGTCTCGAACATCTCGCGGGCACTGGTGCGGGTCAACATGTTCAACGCCGCCTTGGCCATATTCGTGTGCGGATGCCCCGCACCCTTGTAGGCGCGGCTGAACTGGCCCTCCATCGCCGAGACATTGACGATGTACTTGCGCCTGGCCTGCGCCGCGGCCATCGCCGGACGCAACCGCGACACCAGGATGAACGGCGCGACCGAATTGCACAGCTGCACCTCGAGCAGCTCGGTCGGATCGACCTCGCCGACGGTCTGCACCCAGCTGTTGGTGTGCGCGAGATCGGGCACCAGTCCACCGGCATCGATGGCGATACCGCGTGAGATGCGTTCGGGGGTGGCCGAACCCGCCACCAACGCCAGCTCGGCCACATCCTCGGCGGACAGCGTCGGAGTCAGCGAGGCGGTGAGCGCGCTGGGGTGGGCCTGCATGGTCTTGCCGAAGGTCACCACATCGGGCAGCTCACCGGCGGGCAGCGGCATGGATTCGGCCTCGACCAGCGCGCTGTAGGCCCCGGCCGAGCGCCGCACGGTCTGCGCGGCATTGTTGATCAGGATGTCGAGCGGGCCCTGCGCGGCGACGTCGTCGGCCAGGGCCACCACCTGCGCCGGATCCCGCAGATCGATGCCGACGATGCGGACCCGGTGCAGCCAGTCGGCGCTGTCGGGCTGGGCGGCGAAACGGCGGATCGCGTCATTGGGGAAGCGGGTGGTGATGGTGGTGTGCGCGCCGTCGCGCAGCAGCCGCAGCGCGATGTACATGCCGATCTTGGCGCGGCCACCGGTGAGCAGCGCCCGACGGCCGGTGAGATCGGTGCGGGCGTCGCGGCGGGCGTGGCTGTCGGCGGCGCAGTCCGGGCACAGCTGGTGGTAGAACGCGTCGACCCGGGTGTAGCGCTCCTTGCAGATGTAGCAGGGACGCGGCCGGATCAGAGTGCCCGCGGTGGCGCCGGTGGCGCTGGAGCTGATCGGGATGCCCGCGGTCTCGTCGTCGATGCGCTGCGGCGAACCGGTCGCCGTGGCCGCGACCACCGCACGGTCGGCGGAGGAGACCGCCTGCCTGGCCTCGGCGCGACGGCGCTGCTTGAGCTTTTTGAACATATGCCCGACAGCGCGCTGCACGGCCACCGAATCCGGATGATCCTTGTCGAGCTGTCCGGCCTGCTCCAGGACCCGCAAACAGGTGGCGAGCGCGTCCGGATCGATCGTGGTTTCGGCCATCGGAGCTGGGATCATCCTTCATGAGCGTGGCGAGTGTCGCGCCCATTGTCGCAAACCGCCTCCGGTGACCGGCCCCTCACCTCCGCCCGCGACCGCCCCGCGCGCCCCGGTTCAGTCGCGCAGCGCGGCCATCGTGGACTTGGCGGACTCGGTCAGCTTGTCGATGACCTCCGATTCCGGCAGCACCTTCGCCGTAGTCCTGGACGAGGACGAGGACGAGGTGGACACATACTGCGACCAGGTGAAGTACCCGATCACCCAGCCGTCGCGGACCCGGAGGGTGACCGTGGGGGATGTATCGCCGGGCGTGCTCGGCTCGATGGCCACCCACGCCTCGTCGCCAATGCCCGAGATCTCCTCTTTCCGGCCTTCGCCGCTGGTTTCCGGATTCGTCATCCTCCAGGTGTCGAAGCCCGCAGTGAATTCTGGGCTCGGGTCGCTTTTCTTGTGGATGGTGACGCTGGAGTACATGCTCGCGTCCTGGTAATCGTCCTCGTCGACACCCTGCGGGAGGAAACGCTGCGCACAGAACATGGTGTCGCGGGCGGGGTGCTCGGTGCCCTCGAAATCCGGGTACGACCGCTTGCCGCTCGAGTCCTTGGTGGAGACCGTGTAGCCGGCCTCCGTGAACGGTGCAGTGTCGACGACATCGCAGAAATCGTCGGAGTAGGCATAGCCGCGCAGGTCAGGCTCGCCCGGCGCGACACCGGAGGAAGCGCTGCCGCCGCCGAAGCCGCCGAACGCGAGCACCGCGGCGCCCCACACTGCCGAGGCGAGGACGACGCCGCCGAGCCCCCACAACCAGCCTTTGCCCGCGAGCCCCGGCGATGACGGGCCGCTGGGGCCGAACGCGGCGTGGGGCTGGGCGACACCGGGACCGCCCGGCCCGCCCTGACCGAATGCGGACGGGAAGTTCTGGCCCTGTGCGGCGAATCCCTGACCCTGCGCCCCGAATCCCTGGCCTTGGGCGAAGCTCTGGTCTTGTGCTGCGAACTGCTGGCCCTGCGGTGCGGACTGGCCTTCGGCTGCGAAGTTCTGGCCCTGAGGGAAGCCCTGGCTCTGCGGTGCGAACCCCTGGCCGTGGCCGGGAAATCCCTGACCCGGTGCCGCGAAGCCCTGCTGTCCGAAGTTCTGATCCTGCGGTGGGAACCCCTGAGCCGGGGCGGCGAACCCTTGGCCCGGGGCGAAACCGTGGTTGCCTGCGAAGCCTTGATCCTGGGGTCCAGCGCCCTGCCCAGCGCCGGGCTGGGCGTATCCCGGCCCGGATTGCTGCTGCGGCGCGAAGCCGGGCTGCGCGTAGCCCTGCCCGGGCGGCGGTGCGGCCGCCAACCCGCCCTGCGGCTGATCGAAGGACCGCAGCAGTGTCGGATCCTGCTGCGGATCCGGCGAATTCGGCTGCCGCAGAATCGTCGGATCCGAGGGCGCCACGGGCTGTGCGGCATCGCCCGTGGACTGGGGCTGATCACCTTGCGCGCCCGGCTGATTCGAAGAGTCCCCCGATGTCGTCATGGCGGGGAACGTACCATTGCGGCTCCCTGACCGGCCATTCGAACCGCGTGCCAGACGCCGCGACGGCCTTCCAGCCAGATGAGCGGCACGGCCGACCCTGGCGGCGGCGATCGTCGCGTGCACCGTGCCGTTGGTGCACAGGACAGCCGCACCGGTCACCCGCGATGGTGGACTGCCCGCGACATCGGCGCGCAGCCGCTGCGGCGCGGGGATAGCGGGCGACACTTACCGGTCGGTGAGCCCGGCGGGCCCACGGCCGCTGCGGCTCGACCGGGCGGGGTCTCCTGCCGTCGTCGATCAGCCGGGCGGGACCACTGCCGCTGCGGGGCAATGGGTGATGGCGCTGCCGCTGTCGACGTCGCGGTTGCTATGCCGCGGCCGATCGACCACGCAGGGTGCACGCCGCCGCGGATCGATTCGGGTTTGCGGCTGGAAACCGGGCCGGCCGCTCTTACCCGGCCCGTAATGCTTCGGCCAGGCGCGCGCGGCCGGAGGCGTGCCCATCGCCGGCGTCGGAACCGGGGCGATTCCCGCTTCCTGCTGTGCTGTCTGCCGATTCGGCCATGACCGGCAGGGCGGACAACCGCCGGCGTTGCTCGTCGGGCAGCGCGGTGGCCAGCGGAATCACGGCCTCCCACTGGTCGGCGGCCCCGGCGCGGCGCAGCAGATCGTCGAGCCGGTCGTCGGGTTCGGCGGCGATCCGGGTGGCGACGAAAGCCAACGGTTGCGGGGGCAGATATTCGGTGAGCGGCAGCAGATCCAGCCACAGGCCGTCGCGCAGAGCGATGTCGACGCAGGCGGCGAGGAACCGCTCGTCGTGCACGGCGGGCCTGGACGCGAGCGCCGCGAGGGTGGTGGCGTTCATGGCGCGGGTGACCGGAAGGAGAGTGGCCAGCGCATCGAGTTCGTAGGCGGCGCGGACGAGGCCGTCGAGGACCTCGTCGCCGAGCTCGGCGCAGATATCGCCGAGCCGGGCCTTGTTCGCGTCGTTCACGGTGGCGAGCAGGTCCAGGCCCTGCGCCCACAGCTGCTCGGTATGCGCGGCGCGGATGATGCCGGGCAGCCGGTCGGCCACGATCTCCATCAAGGTGTCGATCGATCGCTTGTCCTCCATGAGGAAACCGATCCGCAGCAGGTCGGCGTCGCCGGTGACGGCGGCGGCCGCGCGCAACGACGGCTCGGGCACCACGCCGACGAAACGGCCCATGGTGACGTGCTCGTCGCGAGCCAGCAGCTCGGTCGCGACCGCCGCCACCTGCCGCGGCGGGACCTGCGCGATCACCGCGGCGGTGCGCCGCGGATCCAGCGCTATCGCCGCCTCGGCCAGGAACGGCGCGGGCAGGGCCGCCGCGATCTCCACCGCGCGCCGCGGCTCGACCGAGGCGGCGACCGCCGCGCACAGCACCGGTCCGAAGGCGCGCGCGGCGACCTTCGCGCTGATCGCCACCGGCACCAGATTGGCCGCCGCGGCGACCTTCGCGAGTTTGGACCGGTCGCGGTCGAACAGCATGTCGGTGCTGCGGTCGCGGAATTCGCGGATCGCCTCCGGCGGCAGGTCGAGGAGAAAGCCGAGCTGTTCGGTCGGCACGCCGAGCAGCCGGGCCAGCTTCGTCGTCTCGGCGAGCGCGAGCAGATGGTTGCTCACAGGCCCAGTGCCTTCTTCACCGCCGGGCGCATCAGCCGCGGGATCAGCCGCAACCCGGAGTCGAAGGCCTCGCGCATCTGCTGGGAGCGACGGTCGGAGGCCGCGTGCAGCATCCGGTCGAGCTCGGCGAGCTGCTCGTCGCCGAGAGCGGCGAACTCCGGTGGCAGGGCAGCGCCAAGGGTGCGGGACAGGGTCTCGGCTGCGGTGGTCATGATGCCTTTCGGCCCGAAGGGGTGGGGGACGGGGACATTGCCCGCGCGATCACGGAGTGGTCCGGTGCGCGGGGTCGCTGTCGGCGCGCAGATCGCTGACGAAATTGGCGATGGCTTCACCGACCAGCAGCGGTTCGGTCACCGGCAGCCAATGATTGGCCGGCAGTGTGTAGCACCACAGCCGGTCCACCCGTTCCTGCACGGCGGCCCGCAGGCCGGGCCGCGCGGCCGGATCGGCGGCGTCGAGGAGCAGCTGCACCGGCACCGCGGTGTGCCGGTCGCGGGGATGACGCAGGTGGTGGCCGAGATTGGCGCGGACGATGCGCGCGCCGGCGAGCAGATCGGTGCGCCAGGTCGGTGCGATCGGCGCCTGCGCGCTGGCAGAGCGGTGCGTGAGCCGGCCCAGGCCCGCGCGGACCCGCGGCTGGTAGATCGCCCGGCGCAGCAGCGACGGTGAGCTGTGCAGCGTCAGTCGCGCTTCGTCGAGAGCGGACGCGATGGGCGCACTCCTGCGGGCGCGTTTCCGCGAGGAGCCCTGTGCTGCCGGCGACCCGTGCGTTGCCGCAGGTTCGTGCACCGTCGGGCAACCCTGCGCCGGCGAGTCCCGATGCGCTGTCGCCGCGTCATGAACCCTCGACGAGCTGTTTTCCACGGCGGGCCGCACAGCGGTTCCCGTGCTTGCGGTGTTCTTCCCGCCCGTCGCGCGTCGCTCGAATTGCGGCACGGTCGCCGGCCGGCGCACCCTGCCTGCTTGCAGGAGATGCACGGTGCGCCGAGTGCGCTGCCGCATTTGACGCAACCAGAGCCCCAGATGGTCCAGATGCGGCGCCGACAACGCCGTGAACGAGGCGATGCGGGTGCTCGCGCGCGGATCGAGGACGGCCTCCCAACCCTGCACCGCGCCCCAGCCGTGGCCGGCCAGATGGACCGGCTGGTCGGGGGACACGGTGTCGATGACGGCGTAGAGGTCTTCGGCCAGGCGGTCGAGGCGGTAGGCGCCGGCGAGTTCGACTCCGTCGACCGGGATCCGCCAGCGGCGATCCGGGTCGGGCCCACCTTCCGGGTGGCGGCCGGGGTCGCGCGGTTCGGTCATCACGTCACCTCGTTCGAGCGTACTGGCGGTACGGTCGACGATACTGCCAGTACGTCTGCCGGTGAAGCCAGATACCGCAGGTAGATGCAGATGTGTGATGGATCACGTGAATCGTGCGTTTATCGCGTATCGACCTGCCTCGGCTGGCTCGTACCAGGAGTACGTGTATGCTCTGGCACCAGGGTCGGTGGTGTTGCTCGAGGGGTGAATGCCGCCGCACTCGCCAACATCGACCGTCGCCGGCACCCGGAGATGAATAGCGTGAACCGCTCCACCGTGCGCGCCGCCCCGCGGTCCATCGGCCGCGACGAGATCGTCGACGCGGCCATCCGGGTGATCGACCGCGACGGCCCGCGCCCCAGCATGGACGACATCGCGCGCGAGGCCGGTATCACCAAACCCCGCCTGTACCGGCGTTTCGCCGATAAGGCCGACCTGTTCACCGAGATCGGCCACCGGATGGCGAAATCGGCCTTCGCCGCCGCCGGGAGCGACCTGACTCTCGTCCTGCGACCACCGCGGCAGGCGCTGCGGACGGTCCTGTGCGCGTACGCCGACAGCATTCTCGAGCACCCGAACGTCTTCCGCTTCCTCGGCCAGGCCCAGACCGGACACGACCGCGACGGCTCGGTGGTGCAGGTCGACCTCGGGCGTCAGGTGGCAGGCCGCCTGGCCAGGCAGGCCAGGGCGGTGGCCGAAGCGGTGCCCATCGACGACAGCGGCGTCGACTATCTGGCCCGGGCCATCACCGGGGTGGTCGTCTCGATCACCGACCTGTGGCTCGGTGGCGACGACCCGGCCCAGGACGCGAGCGAATTCATCGACCAGACCACCGAATACGTGTGGGGGCTCATCGACAGCTTCCTGCGTCGCCGCGGTATCGAGGCCGATCCGGCCACGCCCATCTTCACCACGCTCGCCGCCGTCGACACCGACCGCTGAATCCCGCATCGCACACGCCGGGCCTACTCACGCGCGGCTTGTTGACAGAACGCCAATAGTGCGCGAACCTGAGGGCGCAAGCCCCGGTGCGACCGGGTGGGAACGAGCAGAGGATGCGACGATGGCACGCCCGATCTGGAGTGACGACGAGGTCGAAGCGGTACGGGATCTCGCCCGCAGTTACTTCGAACGCGAGGTCGTTCCGCACGAGGAGAAGTTCGTCGAGCAGGGCCATCCCGACCGCGAGCTCTACCGCACCGCCGGCAAACTCGGTCTGCTCTGCGCGGCGCTGCCCGAACAGTACGGTGGCGGTGGCGGCACCTTCGCCCATGAGGCCGCGATCATCGAAGAACAGGTCCGTGCGGGCGACGGCGCCATGGGCATGCCGGTGCACAGCGCGATCATCGCCCCCTACCTCGCCGAATTCGGCTCCGACGAACTCAAACAGCGGGTACTGCCGCGCGCCGCGAGCGGCGATATGGTGCTCTCGATCGGCATGACCGAGCCCGGCACCGGCTCGGATCTGCAGAACATCAAGACCCGCGCGGTGCGCGACGGCGACGACTACGTCATCACCGGATCGAAGATCTTCATCACCAACGGCTGGCTGTGCGACGGCATCATCATCGCCGCCAAAACCGATCCCGAGCAGGGCGCCGCGGGTGTGTCGCTGCTGTTCGCCGAGGTGGGCGACGACACACCGGGTTTCACCAGGGGCCGCATCCTGTCCAAGATCGGCGGCAAGGGCCAGGACACCGCTGAGCTGTTCTTCGACGGCCTTCGGGTCCCCGCGGCCAACCTGCTCGGTGGCGTCGAGGGCCAGGGCTTCTATCAGATGATGCAGATGCTGGCCCAGGAACGCCTGGTCACCGCGATCATGGCGGTCGCGATGATGGAGCAAGCGGTCGAGCTGACCGTCGAATACACCAAGGGCCGCGAGGCGTTCGGCAAACCGCTGTTCGCCATGCAGAACACCAAATTCGAACTCGCCGAATGCGCGACGCTGGCCACTGTCAGCCGCACCTTCCTCGACGACTGCATCGCCAAACACCTGCGCGGCGAACTCGACATTCCCACCGCTGCGATGTCGAAGTACTGGTTGACCGACCAACTGGGTATCGTGGTTGACCGCTGCCTGCAACTGTTCGGCGGCTACGGCTACATGACGGAGTACCCGATTTCCCAGCTCTACACCGGCGCCCGTGTGCTGCGCATCCTCGCGGGCAGCAACGAGGTGATGAAGGATCTCATTGCGCGATCTCTCTGATATCCCAGTCCCGGCCACCGACGGGCAACCGCGCCGCCGGCGGCTCGAGCCCGACGAACGCCGGGCCCAGATCCTGGCCCAGGCGATCGAGATGTTCGGCGAGCGGCCCTATGCCGCGGTGTCGACGGCGGAGTTGGCTCAGCGCGCCGGAGTCGCGCGCGGGCTGATCAACCACTACTTCGGCAACAAGCGCGATCTGTATCTCGCGGTGGTGCGCCGGATGGTGACCCTGCCACGCATCGACGACATGATCGTGCCCACCGGCACCGAACGCGAACGGGTCGAGGCCAGCGTGCGCTGGCTGCTCGACACCATCTCCGAACACGGCAGCACCTGGGTGAAGGTCACCAGCCACGAGGGCGTCGGCGACGATCCGGACGTGCAGCAGATCCTCGATCAGGCCGATGACGCCGCCGCGGAACGGCTGCTGCTGATGATCGGGCTCGCCGATTCGGCACACAGTGCGTCCATGCGCGCGATGGTGCGCGCCTACGGCGGGTTGGTGAAAGTGGCCGGACGCGAATGGATCACCCGCGGCACCCTGTCCCGTGAGCAGGTGCACGGCCTGCTGGTGGACATGCTGCTGACACTGGTCACCGAATCCCTGCCGAAGGTCGAACGCGGCCACTGAGCTCCCGCCACGGCAATTGTGCTGTGTTCGTTATTGATACGCCGGGCATGCCGGCGTGCTTTCGGGTAATGCGATCTGCCGCATTCGCAGGACGGTTCGGCGGCAGGCCTCTATCCTTCTCGTGTCGGGGCGGGTCCGGGTCTGAGGTTTCGCGCGACGGTGAGTGTGAGAGGTACCTCGGATGGCAGATTCGCAGCGCTGGGCAGATGAGCGCTGGCCGGAAGTTCGCGACGATACCACCGCGGTCGTTCGCCGTGGCCGAGGAGGAGTTGTCGTCGAGGAGTCCGACGACGACTACGACCAGGACTGGTCCCGCGGCTACGACGACCACGCCGCCCGCCGAATCGTCAACCCTTACGCGGTGATCGCGCTGGTCGCGGCCCTGCTGCTGTTGATCCCGGTGGCGATCGTGTTCGGGCTCATCGCCTTCAGCCATCCTCGCGGCCGGGTGATGGCATTGTTCGCGCTGCTGCTCGGGCTGGCCGAGGCGGCGGTGATCGCGGCCCTGCTGGTGCTGCCCGGCGATCTGCTCTCGGATGTGGTCTCGCGTGCGGAGGATCTCGCGTCCACCCAGACCTCGCAGACCGTCTGGGCGACACAGGCTTCGGCGACCGGACCGGCAGGCAGTGCACCAGCCGAGCACGCGGGTGCGCCGGAAGCGACCACCGGCGCACCGGCATCCGGCGCCGAACCCACGGGTCCCGCGGCGCCGACGGCCACCCTGCGCACCGCCTGCCCGGAGGCCGGGCTCATCGGCACCGCCGCCGACGGATCGACGCTGCTGTGCCTGACCGCCGCCACCTCCACCACCGGATTCCAGTGGAAGGGCCCCTACACGATCTCCGAGGTCGTCGGCGAGGGCGGCACCAGCTGCAACCCGGGCGGCGCGGCGACCGCGCGCACCGCCGACGGGCGCGCGCTGGTCTGCGAAGGCCAGGGCCGAAGCGGCACCTGGGTGCTCTGGACCGCCTGAAGCCGTCGGCGGCACCGCCGCGGCGATGTCCGAATGTGACAGACACTCGTCATTGCCGTCATCCCGGCCGCGGGGTGAGGATGGGTTCGTGCCCGATTCCCATCACGTCGTCATCGCGGTCTTCCCCGAAGTCGACCTGCTCGACGTCACCGGTCCCGCCGAAGTGTTCGCGCTGGCCAACCGGGAGACGGCCGGGCGCGCGGGTTATCGGGTCCGGCTCGCGGCTCCGGCTCCCGGCCCGGTCACCACGTCGGCGGGAGTGCGGGTACTGCCGGACCTGACCTTCGACGAGGTCGACGGCCGCGTCGACACCCTGCTGGTGCCCGGCGCGGTCGAGATGACCGACGCCGGACCGCTGGCCCGTATCGACACCGATGTGGTGGCGTGGTTGCAAGACGTCGCGCCGCGGGCCGGGCGGGTGGCCTCGGTCTGCGTCGGCGCGCATCTGCTGGCCGCTGCCGGATTGCTCGACGGCAAGACGGCCACGACGCACTGGTCGACCGCCGCCCAGCTCGCCGCCCGTCATCCCGAGGTCACCGTCGATCCGGATCCGATCTTCGTGCGCACCGACCGCGGCAGGCTGTGGACCGGCGCCGGCATCAGCGCCTGCCTGGACCTGGCGCTTGCCCTGGTCGCCGAGGATCTCGGTGAGCAGGCGGCCCTGGCGGTGGCGCGTCAGCTGGTGATGTACCTGAAACGGCAGGGCGGGCAGAGTCAGTTCTCGGTGCCGCTGAGCCGTCCCGCTCCGGCCCGCCGCGATATCGACGAGCTCCGGCTGTGGATCGCCGAACATTTCGACGAGGACCTGTCGACCGAGGTCCTCGCCACGCGGATGCGGTTGAGTGAACGCCATTTCGTCCGGGTCTTCACCGGTGAGATGGGCATCGGGCCGAGCGCGTATGTCGAGGCCACCAGGGTCGAGGTCGCGCGTCGACTGCTCGAAACCACCGATCGCAGCCTCGACCAGATCGCGTCGAGTTCCGGCCTCGGCTCGGTGGAGACCTTGCACCGGGCCTTCAAACGTCAACTCGGTACCACGCCGGCGGCCTATCGCCGCCGCTTCCGCACCCGGACGGCCTGACCGTCCGATCCCCTCAGACCTCCCTCGGCCTATGCGCCGGGAGGAACTTCGCCATGCCCACATCCTCTCGAAAGGCTGTTTCATGACCACCTCCACTCGGCCCTCGGAATCCCTGCGCACCGTCGTCGGATTGGACGATGCGGCGCCACGATTGCGCGATTCCGCCCTGATCATGATCGATTTCCAGAACACCTACCGCACCGGCGTGATGGCCTTGGAAGGCGCCGAACCCGCGCTGGCCGCCGGTGCCAGGCTGCTCGAACGTGCACGCGGTGCGGGGATTCCCGTCGTGCACATCATCAACGACGGCGGCGAAGGCAGCCCGTACGACATCCGCGCCGAGATCGGCGCCATCAGCGACGACGTCGCACCCATCGACGGTGAGGCGGTCGTGGTGAAACAGTTCCCCAATGCCTTCCACGCCACCGCACTGGAACAGACGCTGCGCGATGCGGGGGTCGCGCCGGGCGGCGATCTCGTGCTGGCCGGGTTCATGACGCATATGTGCGTCGGCCACACCGCCGAAGGCGCGTTCAACCTCGGTTACCGGCCGACCGTTGTCGCCGAAGCCAGCGCCACTCGTGCATTGACCGGTCCCGACGGTACGGTCGTGCCCGCTGCCGCACTGCACACCGCGGCACTCACTACCGTCACGGATCTGTTCGGCATCGTCGTCCCGACCGTGGACGCTCTCCCGGACTGAGCGAAGCCGGTGTCCGGCGGGCACCCGCCCGCCGGGTCCGTCCTCAGTCGCCCTTCTTGGCGCGGCTGGGCTGAACGCGCGGTGGCTCGTTGGGCATCTTCGGATACTGCGGCGGCCACGGCGCGTCCATCAGCCCCGAGGCCATATCCCGCTCCGACATCTCCAGCAGCGGTGCGATCGACTGCGGCGGCCGCTCGGCCCACGGATCGCCGCGTTCGGCCAGCCGGGCCGGGACGGTGGCGATGGTCAGCTCCTCCGGCACCACCGTCGCCAGATCGTCCCAGGAGATCGGTGTCGACACCTGCGCGCCCACCTTGGGCCGCACGCACCAGGCGCCGAAAACCGTTTTGTGCGGGGCGTTCTGGTTGTAGTCGACGAACACGCGGCTGCCGCGCTCTTCCTTCCACCAATGCGCGGTGATCTGATCGGGATGGCGGCGCTCCAGCTCACGGGCCAGCGCCACCGCCGCCGCGCGCACCTGATAGCCATCCCAGCGCGGTTCCAGCGCCACATACAGGTGCAGCCCGCGCGACCCGGAGGTCTTGACCCGGGCGTCGATACCGAGTTCGGCGCACAGTTCACGGGTGCGCACGGCCGCGGCGCGCAGATCGTCGAAGCCGATGCCGGGGGAGGGGTCCAGGTCCACGCGCAGTTCGTCGGCGATGTTCAGGTCGTCGACGTGATTGGGCCACACGTGAAATCCCAGGCAGCCCTGGTTCACCGCCCACAGGATGTGGGCCAGATCGTGGGCGACGAGCGCGTCGCTGGTGGTGCCGTTGGGGGTGGTGACTTCCACGGTGTGCAACCAGTCGGGCGCGGATTTCGGCACCCGCTTCTGGAACCAGGACTTGCCCGAGGCGCCGTCGGGATAGCGCTCCAGCAACAGCGGCCGGTTGCCGATGACGCCGAGCAGTGGTTCGGCCACGGCCTGGTAGTAGTGCACCAGATCGAGTTTCGTTTCCCCGCGCTTGCTGAAATACACCTTGTCGGGGTTGGAGATCGTGAGGTTGCGGCCGTCGACCTCGATCTCGACGGCGCTGCTCATCGCGCCACCTCGGAACCGAAGATGGCGGCCAGCTCGGCCGGCGCCACCTCGTCGAGCTGGGCGTACGTGCACGATTCGGGCGTGCGGTCGGTGCGGAACCGCACCAGCCTGCCGCCGTGCCGGAACCGGCCCGACTGCACATGCTCATAGCGCACCTCGGCCACGAGCTCGGGCCGCAACGCCACCCAGGACAGATCCTTGCCCGCGCTCCAGCGGCTCATCCCGCCCGGCATCTTGCCCTCGGCGGAGGCCTGTGCCGCTGCGTCGGCCCAGTTGCGCCACGGATGATTGTCCAGCGCGTTCTCCCGCCACGGCTCGAGTTCGCCGACGAGCTGTTTGCGCCTGGCGGCGGTGAAGCTGCTCGCGACGCCGACGTGATGCAGGTTGCCCTCGTCGTCGTAGAGCCCGAGCAGCAGCGAACCGACGCCCTCGCCGTCTTTGTGCCAGCGGAATCCGGCGACGACGCAATCGGCGGTGCGTTCGTGTTTGACCTTGAGCATCACCCGCTTGTCCTGCTGATACCGCTGGTCGTCGGCCTTGACCATCACCCCGTCGAAGCCGGCGCCCTCGAAGCGGGTGAACCAGTCCTCGGCGATATCGGGATCGGAGGTGATGGGTGTCAGGTGCACTCGTGCGAGTTCGGTGTCGAGGATGGTCTCGAGCAGACGCCGGCGTTCCCGGAACGGCTCGCCGGTCAAGTCGTCGTCGCCCAGCGCGAGCAGATCGAAGGCGACGAAACTCGCCGGGGTTTCCGCGGCGAGTTTGGCCACCCGCGAAGCCGCGGGATGCAGCCGCAGTTGCAGGGTGTCGAAATCGAGGCCGGCCTCGGTGACGATCACGATCTCGCCGTCGACCACGCAGCGCGGCGGCAGCGCGTCCTTCAGCAGCTCGGCGACCTCGGGGAAATACCTGGTCAGCGGGCGGTCATTGCGGGAGCCGAGCTCGATCTCGGCTCCGTCGCGGAACACGATGCACCGGAATCCATCCCATTTGGGCTCGTAGCTGAGCCCGGGTTCCCGCGGCACCGCCGGGGCGGATTTGGCGAGCATCGGCCGCACGGGTGGCATCACCGGTAGGTCCACGCGATCCTCCTCGGAGTCGGTCCTCACCGATGTCGACGTCGCGACCGACGATGATTCATCGGTGGGGCGATCGTATGCGGCGGTACCGACAGGGTGCGGGATCCGGCGGACAGCGCGACGGGCGTGCCGGACGCGAGGTCAGTCGTCGAGCCAGCCGTGTTCGGCGGCGAAGGCGGTGAGTCGTTCGCGGATGGTGACGATCTCACCGGCGGTGAGGGCGGGGCTGGCATCCAGCAGCAGTTCGGTGACCAGCCGGGTGTGCTCGGCCGGTGTCAACACCACCACCCCCGCCCGGTCTTTGGTGCGGCCACGAGGAGCGGGGCCGGCGCCGCCGCCCGCGGCGGCGAGATTGACCGCCTTGGGCCCGCGGTCGCCCTCGGTGATCTCGAATTCGAACACCCGCCCCTGGCGCAGTTCGTCCTCGTCGAGACCGATGTCGTTGACATGCACGAAAACATCCGGACCACCGTCTTCGGGACGAATGAAACCGAATCCGCGCGAGCTGTCGAACGACACCAATTTCCCGATGGCCACCACACCCGCTCCTCGTCGCCGACGCTACCGGGCCACTTTAACCCGCATTTTCTCCATCGTTGGAGGAAAGCGCCTTTTGCAGCGAAGAGAACACCGTGAGCCCCTGACCGACCATCCCGTTGACCAATTCGCTGACCCCGTCGGGCCCGTTGAGCACGGTGAGGTTGGCGTTGGACAACCCGTGCGCGGCCTGGCGAACGATCTCCGGCAACTGCTCGATGAGCAACTGGTCCAGTGCGATCCGGTTGTTGGAGGCCGCGGCCTCGGCCTGGATCCTGGTCCGGTCCGCCTCGGCCTCGGCGAGGATGCGCACCCGCTCGGCCTCGGCGGCCGCCGGTTTCACCACCTCGGCCTGCAACTGCTGTTCGCGCAGTTCGGCTTCCTTGCGCGCCTGTTCGGCCTTGGCGATGAGCACCTCTTGCTGGGCCAGTGCCTGCGCCAGCGGGCCGGCCGCGGCGGCCTCGGCCTGCGCCTTGTCGATATCGCGCTGGTACTGGGCCTTGAGCAGAGCGGTTTCCCGCTCGTATTCGGCCTGGCGGCGCAGCGACTCCTGCTCGGCCTCGGCCGAACGCTGGGCGGCTTGCGATTGCGCGATGTGGGCGTCGCGCTGCACGGCGGCGTTGTGCGGTGCGGCCAGCGCGGAGATGTAGCCGAGGTCGCCGTCATCGATGGACATGATCTGGAACGAGTCCACCCACAGGCCGATATTGCTCATCTCGACCTTCGACGCCACCAGCACTTCGTCGGCGAGGCGCTGACGCTCGCGGATGATCTCCTCCACGGTCATGGAGCCGACGATGGAGCGCAGGTGCCCGGAGAAGATGCGCCCGGTCAGCATCGACATCTCGCGTTCCTGTTCGGACAGGAAGCGTTGTGCGGCATTGACGATCGATGGCGTGTCGTTGGCGACCTTGAACGCGATGACGGCCCGCACATCGAGCTGGATCGCCTGCTTGGTCTCGCAGCGCTCCTTGATCTCGGCCTCGAACATCGCCAGCGACAGATACCGGACCTTACGGAAGAAGGGCACCACCCACGCGCCGCGCCCGATGATCACCTTGAACGGCGTGTTGTCCTTGCTCTTGGCGCCGCTGACCAGCATCGCCTCGTCCGGATCCGGCACATGGTAGCCGAGCACGTCTGTCTCCCTTGCTGTTTCGACATCACTCCAGCGGATCCGGCACGAGCGGAACCCACGGCACCACCTCGGCGATGCGGCCGGAGTCGACAGCGATGATCAGCACGGTCGCCCCGGCTGCGATCGGCTCGGTGGCGCGCGCGATGTAGAGCTCGGTTCCCCCTCGGACGGCGACCAGGACCTCACCCAGCATCCCGGCCCCCCGGATCGGCGACATCAGCGTACCCGTAGAACCCACTACCGCATCGGTCAACGTTCGAACCTCCTGCGGCCACCTTACGATTCGCCGCACCCGGTGACGGCGGCGAGCGCGGCGGTCAGTGCCGATACAGCCCGCGGTAGGCGGTGATCATCGCGACGAGATGGTCGACGATCTCCTCGCGATCGGCGCGCAGCGACCCGTTGAGCCACGCCGAGAACATGCCCGCGTTACCGCTGGCCATGGTGACCGCGGCCAGGCGCCGCCGCACCGGATCATCGATATGGGAGAACAGATGGTCCTGGATGAGCCGGGTGAACGCGGGCATCACCGCGATGGTGGTCTGGCCGAGGCCGGTACTGGAATACGGCTCCACCAGGAACAGGCGGGACTTGCGCGGATCCTCGAGCACCTTGTCGACCAGCACCTGCGACAGGGCGCGGTCCCTGGACGGATCGTCGGCCACGGCGAACGCCGTCATCGGTTCCAGGAATTCCTCGGCCACCTGGCGGTAGAGCACATCGAGCAGTTCGTCGCGGCTGGCGAAGCTCTCGTAGAAGTAGCGGTCGGTGAGATTGGCCCGGCGGCACACCGCCCGCATGGTGACCCCGGCTGCTCCGGATTCGCCGATCAGGTCCAGGGCCGCCTCCAGTAGCGCCGCCCGCCGCACCTGCTTGCGCTCGGTGAGGGTGGTCCCGCCCCAGATCCGGGGTCCGGCGAGTGGATCCGCGTGCGGGTGGTCTGATTCCTGGCCTGTCTGCACCCGTTCCACCCTAATGCCGACCGCCGCGCCGCTGGGCCCCCGCCCGGTCACCGACTCGGCGGCTTCATGCATCGGTAACTGTCGGTTAACTCGTCCCGGATACCTTTCCTGCGAGATCGAGCGTGTTGGTGAGGTGCAGGTGGTGGAGTCCGCTACGAGGGCCGGGTCGAGGAGCTCGGGCGACAGGCTCGGTACGGGTCCGATACCGGTACTGCGACCGGGACCGCCACTGGCGACGCGCCCACCGGTGTTGATGCGTCGCCCGCGTCCGGCGCATCTGCCGCTGGCTCCCGCGCAGGAGCGGATGTGGCATGCGGCGCGCGCGGGCCGCTCGGCGGACTGGAACGTGGCGCGCGCGGTGCGCATTCGTGGCGCGTCGATCGATGTCGGCGCCCTGGTCGCTGCGCTCGCCGACGTGATCGCCCGGCACGAGCCGCTGCGCACCCGATACCCGGCCACCGAGCACGGACCCGCGCAGGTCGTCGTCCCGGTGACCGAGGCCGAGCCGGATATCCGGGTGTGCCCGGTACCGGAGGCCGATCTGCCGGCCCGGCTGGCCGAACTCGCCGGGCGGGAATTCGACCTCGCCGCGCAACTGCCGTTGCGGGCGCGGGTGTACCTGCTCGACGACGACGATGTGGTGCTGCTACTGGTCGCCCATCACATCAGCATCGACGGCCGCTCGGTGGCGCCGCTGCTGCGCGACCTCGGCGCCGCCTATACCGCCCGTGCCCGTGGCCGGGCTCCGGTGTTGCCGCCGCTGCCGGTCGACTACGCCGATTACACGCTGTGGAAGCACGCCCAGCTCGGTGATTTCGCCGATGAGTGGAGCCGGGCCACCCAGCAGCTGCGCTATTGGGCCAATACCCTGGCCGGTCGCCCGGCTATGCTGCGGTTTCCCCTCGACCGGCCACGTCCGGCGGTGCCGTCCGCCGACGGCGCGACCATCGCGGTGGCGTTCGCACCGGCGGTGCACGCGGCCCTGCTCGACCGCGCCCAGCGGGGGCGGGTGAGCCTGCTGATGGTGTTGCAGGCGGCGTTCGCGGTGTGTGTGGGCTGGTTCGGGCGCAGCGACGACGTCACCGTGGCGACGGCGGTGAGCGGGCGCGATCACCGGCTGCTCGACGATCTGGTCGGCAACTTCGCCGACGACGTGCTGCTGCGGATCCGCCTGGACCGGGCCGGCGATATGGACGAGCTCATCGATCAGGTCCGCCGGGTGGCGCTGGCCGCGTTCGCGCATCCGGACACCCCGAACCCGCGGCTGAAGCGATGCCTGCCCGAGGACGCGCGGACCCCGCTGTTCCAGGCCACGCTCATCCTGGAACGCGGAGCCGTCGCGCCTGCACCGGGGGCGGGCGCGCGGACGCCCACGGTGACCGAGGTGCCGGTCGGCGCGCCGCGGGCCAAACACGATCTGGAATTCGGGCTGGTCGAACGCTACGACGCCGCGGGTGCTCCGGCAGGCGTGGACGGTGTGTTCCTTTATCCGACCGCATTGTTCGATCCAGCGACGGCCGAATCGTTCGTCGCCAGGTTCGACGCGGTGGTGCGCGCTCTGGCGGCCGGCTATCGCGGCCCGATCCGTGCCGTCGTCGACCCTGTGTGATCTGCTGGGGCGGCCCCTATTTGAAATTGGGAGATTTCACAATCGTGACGACCTGTCGCTTCCGGCCGGTACGTTGGATGACGTCCAACACTGCGGGTACAAGCGGAAAGGTCCCGGCCCCTTGGCAATCGGCGTTCTGGTCCGACCGGATCGACGACAGCGTTTCGAACGCGCCCGAGTGCGCGCCGGCCTACCCGGAGCCGGATGATGTTCACCCGCTGGGGGGAGCTGGTGTACCGGCTGCGGTTCGCCGTCATCGTCGTGGTCGGCGCGGCGATGCTCGGCCTCGGAGCCGCCGGCACCGGACTCGACGAGCATCTGACCTCGGGCGGATTGGACGATCCCACCTCGGAATCCGCGGTGGCCGCCCGCTTGTCCGATAGGGCCTTCGGCCGCAACCACGACGTCGACGTGGTGGTGCTCTACACCGCACCCGACGGCAGCACCGTCGACGATCCGCACGTCCGCGACCGCGTGGTGGACAACCTCAACCGGCTGCCGCGTGAGTACCCCGACGAGATCCTCGGCATCAACGCCGCCTACTGGCCCACCGAGACCGGCAAGCTGAGCGGTCCGCAAGCCGCCACCGACGACCGCAAACACGCCGTGGCCGCGATCGCCATTCGCGGTGACACCGACACCGAGATGGTGAACAACTACCGGAAGGTCAAGGACGCCTTCGCGATTGCCGGGATCGAGGTGCAGGTCGGTGGCCTGCAAGCGGTCGCGGGGACGTTGAACGACACCGTCGCCCACGACACCCGGCGACTGGAAATGCTGGCCATTCCCGCTGTGGCGGTGCTGTTGTTCTTCATCTTCGGCGGGGTGGTGGCGGCGGCGCTGCCGTTGATCGTCGGCGGGCTCACCGTCTTCGGCGCCTATGGCATCCTGCGGTTGCTGACCATGGTCACCGACGTGAATTCCTTCGTCTCCCCGGTGGTCTCGATGATCGGCATCGGGCTGGCGATCGACTACGGGCTGTTCGTGGTGAGCCGGTTCCGGGAGGAACTGGCGGCGGGCTATGACACGCCGACGGCGGTGCGCCGCTCGGTGGTGACGGCCGGGCGCACCGTGGTGTTCTCGGCGACGATGATCATCGCCAGCCTCGGTGGCATGCTGCTGTTTCCGCAGGGTTTTCTGAAATCGATGGCCTACGGCGCCATCGCGACGGTGTCGCTGGCGGCGCTGGCCTCGATCACCCTGCTCCCGGCCATGCTCGCGGTGCTGGGACCACGAGTGGATCTGCTCGGTTTCGAACGGTTTCGCCGCACCAGGTCCGCCGAGGAGGTCGAGCATGGATTCTGGGCGCGCAGCACCGCGTGGGTGATGCGGCATCCGCTGAAGATCAGCGTCGCCTTGTGCGTCGGGTTGCTGCTGTTGATCCTGCCCATGCGCAACCTCGTCTTCGGCGGGTTCAGCGAACGCTATCTGCCGCCGGACGATCCGACCCGCGTCGCGCAGGAGCGGATCGACGCGCTGTTCCCGGTCCGGAAATCGGACCCGCTGGAATTGATCTTCGTCTCCGGCAACAGCACCGCGGTGGGCGATCTGTGGCATCAGGCGAACACCGCGCCCGGCCTCGCCGGCGATTTCGAGATCCCATCGCGCTCGACGGTGCAGGGCGATGTGTACCGCACCAAGGCCACCCTCGTCGACTCCGCCGCAGCGGGCGAGACCATCGAGTATCTGCGAGCCCTCGAACGGCCCGACGGGGTGACCATGCTGGTCGGCGGCGTGCCCGCGATTCAGAAGGACAGCATCGACGCGTTGCTGGTGCGGATTCCGTTCATGATCGTGCTGGTGCTGCTGCTGACGACGATGCTGATGTTCTTGACCTTCGGCTCGCTGGTGCTTCCGATCAAGGCGGCGTTGATGAGCGCGCTCGGGCTCGGCTCCACCCTCGGCATCCTCACCTGGATCTTCCTCGACGGGCACGGTGCGGACCTGCTGAACTTCACCCCGCAACCCATCCAGGCCAACGTCCTGGTGCTGATCATCGCCATCATCTACGGCCTGTCCACCGACTACGAGGTGTTCCTGCTCTCGCGCATGGTGGAAGCCCGCGCGAAGGGCGCCTCCACCGAGGAGGCGGTGCGCACCGGCACCGCGCACACCGGCCGCATCATCACCGCGGCCGCGCTGATCCTGCTGGTGGTGACCGGTGCCTTCGCCTTCTCCGATCTGGTGATGATGCAGTACATCGCCTTCGGCATGATCGCCGCCCTGATCATCGACGCCACCGTGCTGCGGATGATGCTGGTGCCCGCCACGATGACCCTGCTCGGCGACCGGTGCTGGTGGGCCCCGGAATGGATGAAACGACTGCAACGGCGCATCGGGTTGGGCGAGCCGCTGCTCGCCGACGAACCACCGCAACCGACTCCTATCGGTAAAGGCTGAGCGCCTCGCCCAGCTCCGGGTGCGGGCGATTCGGGGCGCCGCGCCCGTTAGTCACGCGCTACCGTTCGCGCCCCGATTATCCGTGCCCCGTGCCCCGTGCCTGGTGGCACCGTCGCGGCTCTCTGAACGTGGAGCGTGTCTGCTCGTGGCTGACGGCACGCCACCTGCCAGTCGATTGCCAGTCGCCAGCACCACCTGGTATCCGGTGCGTCCATCAGCCCGGCGGGTGGCCGGGATGCGGACGGCGATCGAAGGACTGGTCAACGGACTACTCGACCGCCATACCCGGGCGTGCGGCCCGCACCCGCGCCGCCTGCTGATCACAGCGCCTCGGCGCTCTGATTCGCTGGATTCGATGTCGGCGCGCAACAAGGTACCGATCATGCTGTTGCGCAGCGCAATTCGAGGTGCGTACCGTCCAGTGCCGCGCCCGGATCCGGGCGGGGTGCGCGCCGGATGGCTAGACTCCGACAGTGCCGTGGCCGGTGCCCGGTGGCCCGGCGAGAAGTGAGGTAAGCGGTGAGTGCGGTGGATCGGTGGCTGATAGCGCGTAGTGCCGACTTGCGACCCACACCGGCGGACCGGGCGTTGCGCAAACTGAGCCGGATGGCCGACCGCAACCTGCTGTGGGTGGCCACCGCGGCCGCGATGTACCTGGTGGGTGACCGTGCACAACGCCGGGCGGCGGTGCGCGGGGTGCTCTCGGTCGGGCTGGCCAGCGGCATCGCCAACGGCATCGCCAAGCCGATGTTCCCGCGGCGCAGGCCGCCGGACGCGTCCGTGCCGTTCGTGCGCAGGCCCGTGAAACCGCCCTACTCGTCGTCGTTCCCGTCCGGGCATTCGGCGTCGGCGGCCGCGTTCGTCACCGGCGTCGCGCTCGAAGACCGCCGCGCCGCCGTCGCGGTGGCGCCGGTCGCGGTGGCCGTCGGCTACTCCCGCGTGCACATCGGGGTGCACTGGCCCTCCGATGTGGTCGCTGGCGCGATGCTCGGCTCGGCGCTGGCGCTGGCCACCCGGCGCTGGTGGGCGGTGCGCGCCGGGGAACCGGCCACCATGGGGCCCACCGAGTCCACCACACCGCTGCCCGACGGCAAGGGGTTGCTGCTGGTGGTCAACCGCTCCTCCGGCCCGGGCAACGGCGACCAGCTCGACCCCCTCCGCGACAAACTCCCCGGAGCTCAGATCCTCGAACTCGACCCGAGCGCCGACCTCGGCACGCAGATCGCCGAGCAGGTCCGCGCGGGTGGAGTGGTCGCACTCGGCGCGCTCGGCGGCGACGGCACCGTCTCCGGTGTCGCCGAAGCCGCCGTTCGCCACGATCTGCCGCTGGCGGTGTTCGCCGGGGGAACCCTCAACCATTTCGCGCGCGATCTCGGCGTCGACGATCCGGCCGCGACGGTGGCGGCGCTGGAATCGGGTGAGGTGATGCGGACCGATATCGCCCGGGTTCGCTTCGGCGGAGACGGTGAACGCACATTCGTCAACACCGCGAGCCTCGGCGGCTACCCGGATTTCGTGCGACTGCGCGAAAAGCTGGAATCGCGGCTCGGGAAATGGCCCGCCGCGGCCGTCGCGCTGCTGCGTGTGCTGTCGCGCGCGCAGCCGTTGCACGCGATCATCGACGGGGAGCGGGTCGAGATCTGGATGCTGTTCGTCGGCAACGGCACCTACGTGCCCGGCCACCAGATCCCGGCCGCACGCCCGCGACTGCACGGCGGCACCCTCGACGTCCGGTACCTGCGCGCGGATCTGCCGCTGTCGCGGACCCGGCTGATCTGGTCGACCATCACCGGCAGCCTGGAACATTCACACACCTACGTGCACCGGCGGGTGGCGCGGATGCGGGTGCAGGTGGTCGGCTCGGATGTCTCGCTGGCCACCGACGGCGAGGTCAACCACAGGGTGAAGGATCTGACCATCACCAGCGAAGCGGGTGCGCTCGGTGTCTTCCGGCCCTCGGAGACCGGCGTGATCGACGGCAACGGGCGGCGCTGACCTACACCGGCCTGGCCGCGGGCCCGGCATGGGTGCGTGCTCGGTGCGGCCCTTCGACATCGTGTCCGGCCCGGCACCGGACCACCACCTCGACCGGTTCGTCGCAGTCGCGATGGCCGACCACGAGTGCGGGTCCTTCGGGGTCGGCGCAGTATCGGTCGCCCCATTGCAGTAGCGCGAGCAGGATCGGGTACAGGTCTGCGCCCTTGGCGGTGAGCCGGTACTCACGGCGGGTTCGGCTGCCCGATTCCCGATAGGGCACCGCATCGATGACGCCCGCATCACGAAGTCTGGCCAGCCGGTTGGACAGCACCGACTCCGAGATGCCCGAATGCTGCCGGATCTGTTCGAAGCGGCGCACGCCGTTGAACAGCTCGCGCAGCACGATCATCGTCCACCGATCCCCGATGACATCCAGCGTGCGCTGCACCGAGCAGTTGGCGGTGCTGTACTCGAGCCACTCCATCGGACCAGCGTATCTGCCTTCGGACTTGACAGTCAGCCGGTGAGCATGGCTAGCTTTCATATTGAAAGTCAGATGACCGACGTCAGGAGCATCGCATGCCGGATCCCGCAACCGTGCCGCAGGAAGTGGCGGGTGTGGACCTCACCAACGCCAGTCGGTTCGTCGCAGCGAGCGGACTCGTGATCGAGGATCTGTCGGGTTCGAGAGTCTCCGGCCACGTCGAACTCGGCGTCGATCACCACACCCCGTGGGGCGTGGTGCACGGCGGGGTGTACGCGACGATCGTGGAGACCGCGGCCAGCGTCGGCGCCAGCACTGCGGTGGCCGACCGCGGCGAATTCGCGGTCGGTGTGCACAATGCCACCGATTTCCTGCGACCGGCGACCGAATGCCGGGCATCGGTGACGGCCGAACCCCTCCATCAGGGCCGCACCCAGCAGTTGTGGCAAGTTGTCATCACCGATGACGCGACCGGCAAAACCCTCGCGCGTGGGCAGGTGCGGTTGCAGAACGTGCCGCTGCCGAGCTGACACCAACCGGGGCGGGTACTGCCGCGTCATCGCGGGGCCATGGCATGCCTGCTCACCGGCGGGTCCGGCGCCGTGCAGCCGGCTGCGCATAAGGTGGGCGGATGGTGTGGGTGGCGGTCGTGCTTGCGGTGCTGGCGGTGGCGCTGACCTGGTTCGTGCTGCATGGCGATGCCGAGGCAGTGGTGGACGTGCCGATCATGGACTGGGTCGTCGCCCACCGCGTCGACGCGCTGACCCCGGCCGCGAAGGTGATCACCCACTCCGGCGGCACCATCGCGATGTGGTCGGCGGCGATCCTCGCGTGCGCGGTGCTGGCCAAGCGCCGCCAGTGGCCCGAGGTCACGCTGGTCGCGGTCACCGGGGCAGGGTCGGCGTTGCTGATTCCGCTGCTCAAATCGGTGATCGACCGCGAACGCCCACCGGTGGCGGACCGGCTGGTCACCGTCACCAGCCACTCGTACCCGTCCGGGCACGCCCTCGGTTCGGCGGTCGTCGTCGGCGTCATCGCCGCCGTCGTCATCGCCACCCTGCACCGGCCCGGCCCACGCTCGGCCGTGGCCGCGGCCGCCGCGACCTTCGTGGTGCTGGTCGGCCTGTCCCGCGTCTACCTCGGCGTGCACTGGCCCACTGACGTCCTCGCCGGCTGGACCATCGGCCTGCTCTGGCTGACCATCATGCTCACCGGCTACGCCCGCTACCGGCGCACATTGCCGCCGGTCCCGGAGGCTGAACAGGCCCCGGCGGCCGCCGCCCCTGCCGAGTGGAAGGCGAGCGCGGAGCGTAGCGCCGATACCTAGCGGTGTCCCCGACCAGCCCGAACCTCAGCTCCCGCGTTCCAGCGGCAACCCCGCGTCCCGCCAGGCGATCACCCCACCGTCGAGGCTGTATGCCCGATGCCCGGTGCGCTGGATGGTGGCGGCGAAGTGGCGGGACAGGTCGCCCGTGGGACAGATGAACACCACCGGCCGGGACACGGAGAACGGGGTGGCGTGGGTGAGCAGGTCGGCCAGGTGATCGTCGGGGATATTCAGCGATCCGGGAACGTGGCCGATCCGGTAGGCCATCGCGCCCCTGGTGTCCACCAGCACCGGGTGCTCGGTGCTATTCAGTTCGGCGAGTTCGGCGGGCGTGAGAACCGGCACGGCGGCCAGCTCCTGGGGTGTCGGGGTGTAGCGCCGGTTCGTACCGCCGAACAGGTCGGGCCTGCGTTTCTTGATATAGGACAGATACGGTTCGATCCGATCGCAGACGACGATCACCGCCACGATCGGCTCGGCGCCGGAACGATCCAAGGCGGCGAGGCTGTCCACGGCCGCCGCGTACGCCGCCCCGCTCGTCGGGCCCGCGAGCACTCCGTATCCGTGGGCCAGGGTCAGCGTCGCCTCGATCGCGCGGGCGGAATCCACGGTGACGATGCGGTCGTAGAAATCGGGCTGGAACAGCCCCACATCCCACATCTCGTGTTCGGAACGGATCCCTGGGATGAAGTCCGACCGCTCCGACACCACGGCGATGGTGCGCAGCTCCGGATGATGTTTGCGCAGGTAGGTGGCGGTGCCGCGGGTCGATCCGGTGGTGCCGAGGCCGCCGACGAGGTAGTCGACGCGGTCGATGCCCGCGGTGGCGAGGTCCTCGTGGATCTCGCGGCCGGTGCCGTCGTGGTGGGCCTGCACGTTCTTGTCGTTGGTGTACTGGGACGGATGATGGAACGCGCCCGGCCGCTCCGCCATCGTCGCTTCGATCACCGAATACACGTCGTTGGGCGTGGTCGGATCGGGACATTCGGACAGGCCGGGCAGTTCCACGATCTCGGTGCCGAGCAGGCGAAGCAGATCCCGCACCTCCTCGACCTTGATCCGGTTCGTCACCGCCCGCAACCCGACACCGTGCACCGCGCCCAGTAGCCGCAAGGCCTTGGCGGTATTGCCGCTCGAGGCCTCGATGAGCGTGCGCCCCTCCTCGGCGAGGCCGGGGAGCTCGTCCCGGATCATCGCCCACGCCACCCGGTCTTTGACCGAACCGAACGGGTTGTGGGACTCCAGCTTCGCGTACAGCTGCACACCGTCGAGCCCGTGCACTGCCGGGTCCAGGCGCAGCAGGGGAGTGTTGCCGATGAGTTCGGCGATGTGGTCGTAGGGCATCACCGCACCTCCGAGAGTCCAGCCGCGGATTCGGCGCGGAACGCCGCATCGGCGCACACCTGGAACCCGCTGCCGTCGCGGGTGACCGCGACCTTCGCGGCGGGCGGGCGCATCGACGCCGTCGCCGCCGACAGATCCATGTGGTAGGCGGCGGTATTCGGGAACACCACCCGATCTCCCGGGCGCGGCAGCCAGGGGAGGGAGACGAGGCGGTTGGTGATCAGATCTCGCTCCAAACACAGCCGCCCCGCGAAAAACACCTGTACCGCGACCGGATCCCGCACCTCGCGCGCGTCACCGGGCAGCACCAGCGGATCGACCATGACCTCCTGATCGGCCGGGGTCACCGCGTCCCGGCTGATGTCGAGATCCACCAGCACCGAGCCGTCCGCGGCTTCCTTCACCACCTCGACCGCCGCCACCGTGATCCCGGCGTGGTCGACGAGCGCTTTCCCCGGTTCCAGCCACAGCTCGAGCAGATTGTCGGCCGCCACCTGCGCGACCGTCCGCCCACCGTGCCGCTCCAGGGGCGCATCCAGCAACTCCGCCAGCATGTGGTCGGCGGCAATGGTATTGGCGTACTTGTGGAACACCGGCACCCCGCGCACCGCGCCGCCGTCGACCTGATAGCCGAAGGTGGTGTTGCCCCAGCTCATCGGCGCGCCCAGACCGGCGAGCGAGTCGCGCAGCGCGCGCACGTACCGGTCGAAATCCGTGGCGTCAGCGGTGAATACCTGGCGCAGTCCGCCACCGATATCGAGCACCGAGGGTGTCAGTCCGTGCTCGTAGGCGCGTTCGATCAGCGTCAGGCAGTCATCGAAGGCACGCACCCGTTCGCCGACATCGCCGGAATCGAGATGGAACGCGAAGCCGCGCAGGTCGATTCGGTCGCGATGCGCGGCCAGCGTCCGTAGCGCCCGATCCATACGCGCCAATGGAATGCCGAAGCGGCTCACCCGCGCCGGATCGAACCCGGACACCCGCACCAGCACCGGAACCGGCGGGCCGCCCACCGCGAGTTCGGTGATCATCTCCAGCTCCCACTGGTTGTCCACATTCACCGTGACACCCGCCTCGATCAGCTGCCGGAGAAATCCGGCGCCCTTGGGACCGGTGGCCTCGATTCGCCCCGGCGCGAACCCGCCGCGTCGCGCACTGGCCAGTTCTCCGGCCGAGGCCACGTCGATGCCGATGCCCGCGTCGGCGGCGGCCCGGACGAAGGCGTGGGCCTGGTTCACCTTGTGCGCGTAGCAGATACGGTAGGGGAGCTGCCGGTCGTTCAGCACACCCTGGAGCCGGCCGAGGTTCTGCTCGAAAACCTGAGGAAACACGACGTTCAGCGGGGAGCCGTACCGCGCCAGCGCCGCCTCCAGGCTCGCGCGTTCGGCGAGGAACTCCCGCACCATCGGATCGATCAGGCCGGGCAGGGCGGGTGCGGTCATCGACCGGAATCCGCAGCCGCGGCCGGTTCACCCGCACCGGCCTCGGTCTGCGCGGGCACCACCGACGGGTTGTATCCGCCGTCGCGCAACGCCTCGAACGCGCGCACCCGATTACGGGGACTGCGGAACTCGGCCACCACCCGCTTGCTGACCAGATCGATCTCAGACACCCGGATATCCATCGATTCCAGCACGCCCCCGATGGTGCGCACGCAGTGTTTGCAGGTCATATCCGGGACATAGAAGACCTGATCGTCGGCCGCGATCGGTCCGTCACCGTCGAGCCGGTCCAGCTCGTGCGGCACCGCCCCGATGGTGAGGTCGGCGTGGATCCGGACGAAAGCGGCCACGACCTGCTCGGCCACCACCGGCAGGATGCTGTAGTGCTCGTCGCCGATCCTGTGCGGCATGGCGGCCAGACACGCAGGCCGCGCACCCGAGGGCAGCAGCGCGTACTGACGGGAGATGAGATCGAGGTCGTCGTGGTACTTCTCGATCGCCTCGGTCACGGTGAGACCTTCCTGCCCGGTGGCGCGCCGCATCACCGTGTGCGCGTCGGCGATGGTGGCGTCCTTCATCGCGCGCAGCACGGCGACGGTGTCGGCCGAATACCGCACCGTCGCATCCGGCTGGGCGCGCAACATCACCGGGATCATGCCGCGCCGGTAGGTGGAAGCTTGCAGCTCCCAGTACCAGCGGGTCGCGACGGCGGCGAAAATGCCGGATCCGAGCAGGCCGTGTGCGAACTCGGCGCCGTCACGGTACGGGGTCTGCCGGGCGAGCAGCGCGTGCTGGGCCAGCGCCCGCCCGGTGGCCTCGATGCCGACCCGGAAGATCTCGATCGGTTCGTGGTCGGTCGTGGTCCCGTCGAGCAGCGCCCGCGCCGCGGCATCCAACCTCGAGATGCGTTCGGCCAGCGCATGGTTGGCCGCCAGCCGATCCCACAGCTCCAGCACGGCCTCGCGGGCGGCGATCGGCATGATCGGGCCGAGACCGTCGTCGCGGTAGTGGCCGGTATTGGGGATGCCGTGGCTGTCGGTCCAGGTGATCCGATGGGTGGCCGTCGTGACCTGATCCGGGCGGCACGGCCGCATGAACCGCTCCAGATACATCCGCTGCGAGACCGTCAGGCGATGGCCCGGCTCGGGTGTCAGCGGTGTGCTTGTGTACTCGATGTGCCGCGGCCGTGCCGGGGCAGCAGGGGCGAACAGGCCCGGCTGGGCGAGTTCGGCGAGGACCCGGGAGGCGCCCCTGCGGTCGTAGCGGGGCGGGGGGACGGCACCGGTCTCCGTCGGTGCTTCCGTCATAGGACCTCCTCGGCGATCTGGCGGACGCAGTCGGTGAAACGATCGATCTCGGTGCCGGTGTTGTAGATCTGGGTGCTGACCCGCACCGATTCCGCCTCGGCCGCCCCGTCGGACGGGTCGGCGGGCACGCAGTGGGCGCCGGTGCGGACCATGAAACCGGATTCGGCCAGCACGAAACCGAGGTCGCGTGCGGAGATCCCTTCGAGGGTGAACGAGGCGATCCCGTAGCCCTTCGCGCAGGGCGCGTGCGCGGGGCCGGGCAGCAAGCGCACGCCGGGCACCGTGCGCAGGCCGTCGACGAGCCGCAGGGTGAGATCGCGATTATGCTCGGCGATCGCCGTCATCCCGAACGACTCGAGGACCTCGAGCGCGGCGCCCAGTGCGAGCAGGGCCGCGATGTCGGGAGTTCCGCCCTCGAGCAGGCCGGGCATCCCCGCCGACGCCGAGCCTCCGGGCCCGGAGCCACCGCCCGGCAGGAATGGGATCAACTGGTCGTGGACCCGGCGGTGGCAGTACAGGACTCCGGCTCCGGGCGCGCCGAACATCTTGTGGGCGGCGAACACCGCGAAGTCGGCGCCGAACTCGGCGACGTCCACCGGGAGATGCCCGCCGCTCTGGCTGCAGTCGAAACACAGCAGCACCCGCTCCGGAATCCGGTCGCGCAATTCCTCGAGCGTGGTCACCGCGCCGTAGACGTGATGCAGGTGGCTGGTGGTGATCAACCGCGTCCGCGGACCGATCTTGGCCGCGATATCGGCGACGTCGGCCTCACCGAGTGCGGTCATCCGGTACGGCACCAGCTCGATCCGCCTGCCGAACCGGGCCATGATCGCGCGCAGATGCTTCCAGGGCAGCACGTTGGCGGCGTGATCGCGCGGATTGAACAGGATCTGATCGCCGTCGTCGAGCGCTGCCAGGCCCCACGACAGCGCAACGGCATTGAGTGCGGCGGTGGCGCCGGCGGTGAACACCACCTCGTCGGTGTGCGCAGCCCCGATGAAACCGGCCATCCGCTCGCGCACCTGCGCGATCCGTCCGGTGAGCACCGTGGACCAGCGATAGCTTCCGCGCCCGGCGTTGGCGGTGTGCGCGCGGTGATAGCCGGTGACCGCGTCGATCACCGGCCACGGCTTCTGGGTGGTGGCCGCGCTGTCGAGATACACCTCGCCGGTGTCGTCCAGCGACGGGAACAGAGCGCGCGCGGTGTCGATCGTCCGGCGGGCCGGTGCGGGCCGAGGGTCGCGGTCCTGGTCCGGAGCCGGGTTCGACGTTCGCGTAGGTGACCCCACCGTGCCGCTCCCTCCGCCGGACGCGCTGAATATCGCTCAACGATACGCACAAACCGGAAAAGCTTCGAACTTTTCTCGCACCCAACGGCTTTCACCACCGCCGATGGCAGCGCAGTCCGTGCGGACGGCCGCGAGCACCGAAAAGTGTCGGCGGGTCGGCGTAGTGTGGGCGACCATGCCGCTGACTTCCGTGGAACGCGAAGAGTTTCTCGCCCAGCCGCACCTGGCCTCGCTCGCCGTCGCCGGCCTCGACGGCCGTGGACCGCTGACGGTGCCCATCTGGTACCAGTACCGTCCCGGTGGTGATCTGTGGGTCATCACCGGCGCGGAGTCGCAGAAGCTGAAACACATTCGGGCCGCGGGCCGCTTCAGCCTGGTCGCGCAGCGGCTGGAACCGACCGTGCGCTATGTCAGCGTGGAAGGCCCCGTCACCCGGATCGAACCGATGACCGAGCAGCACAGCCGTGAGATGGCCGCGCGGTTCCTGCCCGCCGAGAATGTGGAGGGCTATCTGCGCGTGTCGAGCCAGTTCGGGGAGCAGGTGGTGGTGTTCATGCGCCCCGAACACTGGCTGTCGGCGGATATGGGCGACACCTCACAGCTGTAGCGCTCAGTAGGTGCCCTGCACGTAGCCGACCAGTTGTTCGCGTTCGGTCGCCAGCTCCGAGATCGCGCTCTTGACCACGTCGCCGATGCTGACGATGCCGATGAGCCGCCCGTCGCGCACCACCGGCAGATGCCGGATGCGATGGTCGGTCATGGTGCGCCGCAGCCCGTCCACCAGATCGTCGGGGTCGCAGGTGCGCACGTCGGTGGTCATGATCTGCGAGACCGGGGCGTCGAGCAGTTCGGCACCGTGCTGATGCAGACTGCGCACCACATCGCGTTCGGAGACGATGCCGGTGATGCCGACACCATCGGAGGAGACGACCACCGCGCCGATATTGTGCGCGGCGAGCGTCGCGAGCAGGGCACGAACCGTCGAGTCGGGCCGGACGGTCGCTACCTCACTGCCTTTTCTGCGCAGTATTTCCGCGATTCGCATGCTTCACCATCCAGAGGGTGACACTCCGCCTCTCAGGATCCCTCCTCGACGACCGTGTGACCAGCACGAATCGGCATCACCTAGGGCCGGGCCGCCGGACCGCGGTCCAGCTCGCGTGCCAGCAGCGCGATCGAGGCCTGCGAGATGCCCGCGGAGGTGGCCAGGTCGATGGTGGTGAGCTGGGCGATGCGGCGCAGCCGGTAGTCGACGGTATTCGGGTGCACATACAGCTGCCTGGCGGTGAGCTGGCGGTTCATATCGTTGCGCAGGTAGGCCCGCATGGTGGCGAACAGTTCGGGGTGATCGTCGAGCGGTGCCAGGATGGTCGCGATCCGCCTGGTGGCAGGCCCGCCACGGGTGAGCTGGTATTCGACCGCGAGATCGGTCATCTGATACAGCCCGGGCGCGCGTTCGCCGGCCCGCACCAGCCCGAGCAGCTCATGGGCCTGATCGGCGGCCTCGGGCACCTCGGCGGTGTCGCTGATGACCATCGCGGCGGTGACCGGTACTTCGGCGGCGGCCGACAGGCGCACCAGTACGTCGTCGGTCAGCTCGGTGTCGCCGTCGAGGGGGATGAGCAGGGTGCCGCCCTGCGGGCTCAGCAGCGCCAGCGCGGTGGATTCGAACACCACCGCCAGCTCCGACTGCACGCGGCGCAGTTTGCGGCGGGCCGCCACCCGGGTGTCGACGCGCAGGTTGCGTTCGTCCGGATGCGGCGGAATGTAGAGCGCCACCACCTGATAGCGCTCGGCGACCGGTATCCCCGACTGCAGCGCCAGCGCCGCGTGGGAGCGTCCGCTGAGCAGGGCCGAGGCAAGGGTCTGGCTCGCGGTCTGATGTTCGCGGGCGACCAGCTGCTGTTCGTGGACGTAGGCGTCGGCGACCGCGGCGGAGATGGCTTCGAGCAGTTCGAGGATCAGATCGCTGGCGGCGAGGACCTCCTCGACCTCGGTGGCCGCGGCGCGGGCGGTGACCAGTCCGAAGGCGATGCGCACGCCCTCGTGATACGCGCGCAGGATGGTGCCGAGCGGTACTCCTTCCCTGGCCCACTGCGCGGCGGCGGAGCGGATCTCGGTGAAGGCCGCGTCCTCGGGAAGGGTGCGCCGGTCGAACATTTCGGCGGCGAGGGCCAGACAGTAGCGGGTCACCTCGGTGACATCGCCGCGCATCTGTTCCCCGGGCAGCGCGCGGCACGGCGCGACGCAGGTGGCGAAGTAGTCGACCATCCGCGCCGCGACACGATCGGTGTTCTGTAGTGGCACCGAGGCCGGCTGTCCGCCGATTTCGAGGACCGTGCCGTTGTCGCCGACCGAGAGGTCGAGCGCGGAAAAGCTCATGTAGTTGCTCCGTTGCCACCTCGGATGCCAACCGACAACATCCGGTTCGTTCGCCTCACTATACGAGCGGGCGGGCAACGTGAAAGGGGTTCGTCTCAGATCGGCCGAACGGCTAGCGCGGCCGTAGATTTCGCCGGTGAGTAGCCGATCACTCGTCGTCGAGGCCGGCCGACAGATAGGCGGCGGCGGCGAGCCACTGCCTGCAGCGCGGCCCGTGTACCTCGTGGACACGCAGGATTTCGCGGGCCTGCCGATAGGTGAGGCCTGGTGGTTCGGAACCGCAGTCGGCGGTGGCTGCTTCCGGTGCCGGGTAGTGGCGCAGGGCATCGGGAAGGTGCCGCAGGGTCTCGACGCCGGAGGATCCGGAGATCGCGACTCGGCGGGGAGTTCGGAATGGCTGGCTCATTTCGACCGCCCCTCGCATCAGAACGTGGGGGGAGGTGTGAATGGCGACGCCGGCGTGAACTCCGGCGTACCTCCCCGACTCTCATGATCGAGTTTAAGTGTCTGTCGCTTGCAAATGCAAGTACATTTGTAGCTTACATTGAAGAGAACACTTCGCCGCCGGCGAGCCGGGCGGCCGGTGATCGATGCTGTGTCACAGGCGGATTCCCGATCGCCTGCACCGCGCGAGACCAAGTCATACACGGGGAATAGCCCGCCGTCGTCGATCTGCGCGCACGTCGTCGTTTCGTGACCGAGATGAGGCCGCGCGGCGATCAGTCCGCCCTGTTTGCCCTGGTCGGCGCGCTGGGGCGGTGAGGCTCTAGCACATCCGGCGCCCGTTGCCCGATGTGAGCACCCGCAGCGCCCCGTCCTGGACGTCTGATCAAGTTGGCTACTGCCAACTGGTGGCCGCTCGGGTGCTGTGGCACGGCAGCCGGCGGTGAGGATTTTCCCGACCGGCATCACCCGAATCCCCGACGGGTCGCTATTTCATTGCGGCAGTGTGCAATTCGATCCCGTAGACGTGCCAACGCGAGACACTGACCGGATGCGGCCTCGTCGGCGCCGCAACCGGTGGTCGGGCCGATTGCGCCGAGGTCGCGGAAGGGTGCGAAATCTGCGGGCGCGCGTGGGCGCGTGTCGTGCTATCGTCCAGATGGGTGTGCAAATGCAAGAACATTTGCGTGTGCATCTGCAAACACTGCGTCTAGGTAAACGTCGTAACCGAG
This sequence comes from Nocardia cyriacigeorgica, assembly GCF_005863245.1. Classification (GTDB taxonomy): domain Bacteria; phylum Actinomycetota; class Actinomycetes; order Mycobacteriales; family Mycobacteriaceae; genus Nocardia; species Nocardia cyriacigeorgica_C. The sequence goes on from NZ_VBUT01000005.1 coordinate 285,660, forward strand.
GAGTGGGTCCAATGGCGGAGTCAGTCACCAACCGCGTCGCCGGAGCATGGCGCAAGAGCACGTTCAGCAATCCGAGCGGGAACTGCGTGGAAATGGCGGAGGCGACCAACAACCTGGTGGCCGTGCGCAATTCGCGCGAGCCAGACAGCGGCATCCTGTTCTACACCCGGCCCGAGATCGATGCCTTCATCCGCGGCGCGAAGGCCGGAGAGTTCGACGATCTCGCTAGCTGAGAGGTAGCATGGGCCGTCGGTGCGGTGTGTTCACGGTCTCAGTTGTGACACACTGTGGGTAAATCCCGAGTATCGGAGACGACTCCATGATCGCAGAGCCCGATGACGATGGTCGTGTGCAATCCGTTGTCGCGGAACGTGGTCCGACAGTGCTACGGATCGCCCTCGGTGGCCAGCTACGCAAGCTACGGGAGGGCAAGGGCATCACTCGCGAGGCCGCGGGTGACGCCATCCGCGGCTCACACGCCAAGATCAGCCGGCTCGAACTCGGGCGCACCGGCTTCAAGGAACGGGATATCCGGGATCTGCTGACCCTCTACGGCGTCCATGATCCCGAGGAGCGCGAGTCCTTCCTGGAACTCGCGCGCAAAGCGAACGAACCAGGATGGTGGCACCGCTACAGCGACCTGCTGCCGTCCTGGTTCGGCACGTATCTGGGGCTCGAACAGGCCGCCACGAAAATCCGCACGTATGAGGCGCATCTGGTGCCCGGCCTGCTGCAAACCCCGGAATACACGCGTGCGGTGGTCACCCTCGGCTACGAGGACGCCGACACCGATCGCCGCGTCCAGGTACGTCAGCGCAGGCAGGAAATCCTGCACCGCGCCGATCCGCCCTTCGTGTGGGCGGTGATCGACGAGGCCGCGCTGCACCGTCCGGTCGGCGGCGCCGAGGTGCACCGCGCGCAGATGCACCATCTCATCGAGCTGGCGCAGCTACCCAATGTCACCATTCAGGTGGTCCCGTACTCGGCGGGTGAGCACGCCGCGGCGGGCAGTTCGTTCAGCATCCTGCGTTTCGCCGAACCGGAGTTGCCCGACATCGTCTACCTCGAGCATCTGACCAGCGCTCTGTACCTGGACCGGCGCGAGGACTTGGCGCTGTACCTGTCGGTGATGGACCGGCTCAGCGTGCAGGCCGCCCGCCCGGAACGCTCGATCGAGATCATCAGCGATTACGCGAAGGGCCTGTGAGGCCGGCCCTGGAAACACTTCGGCCGTGAATGCTTGTCAGGCAAGCGGTCACGGCCGTCATGATTCTCCGGCCGCGATGACACCGGCCGCGAACGGACAGGTGGCATCGCGGGTCGAGCCGCGGGGTGCGGCTACTCCTTTATGAAGCTGGAGGCGACGCGCCAGAAGGTCGCGCGCTGCAACGAGGTGAAATCCCAATCATCGGCCAGCGCGTGCACATGGGTGACGATCTGGTCGATATCGAAATCGTAACGAGTTGCCGCACCGGTGGATTCGATCGCGTCGATGACGAATTCGACGGCGCTTTCCCTGGTGGGAGCCTGGATTCGCTGGCCGCCGCGGGCCGAGATCGTACTCATATCAATACCGTTCGCCGACCGGGCAGCCGGTGCGGGATCGGCAATCGCGAACCGGCCGCTGGGTAATGGTTGTTGCATGAACGCCCCTCACGTCAGGCGGCAGCGAACCGATGGTGATCTCAACCGCCGGCGCGCTCACGCGGCCTTCTTGGTTGTCCCCTGTAAAGCGTTGTAGGGCAGAGTCTAAGTTCATGTGCCTTTCAGATGCAAGCACATCTGCACGATCTAATGTGCGCGCGCTCTTCGGTTTTGGCGGGCAAATCCTCAGCGTCGCAAGGCAGCGATCGCGTCCGCGACCGGCGTAGGGCCGCCGACCAGCTCCAGGGTCATGCCCGCGGTCTGGCCGGCGGGCAGCAGGGCCGCGAGCACCGCGGCGACGTCGGCCCTGGCAATATCGCCGCGCTCGATGCGCGGTGGGGCGAGGGTGACGCGGCCGGTGGCGGCGGTGTCGGTCAGCACGCCCGGGCGCAGGATGGTCCAGTCGAGATCGCGGGCGCGCAGATCGTCTTCGGCCTGGGTCTTGGCGTCGATATAGGCGGCCCAGACCTCGTCCCGGCCGGGGGCGGGCGGCAGTCCGGCGCCCATGGTGGAGATCTGCAGGAACCGGCGCACGCCCGCCGCTTCGGCGGCATCGGCCAGCAGGACCGAACCGTCGCGGTCCACGCTGTACTTGCGTGCGGCGGTGCTGCCCGGTCCGGCGCCCGCGGCGAAAACCACGGCGTCGGAGCCCTGAACGGTCGCGGTGAGATCGGCGATGGCCGCGCGTTCGAGATCGATGACGACCGGTTCGGCGCCGACGGCGTAGACCTCGGGGGCGTGGCCGGGATTGCGGATCAGCGCGGCGACGCTGTGCCCGCGCCCGGTGAGCAATTCGGCCAGCAGGAGTGCGATCTTGCCGTGTCCGCCTGCCATGACGATGCGCATGGTCGTGTCCTTTCGCTCACCGTTCCGGTCCACCGGGGTTGCAGCGCGCCTCGACGGTGGCCAGATAGCCGACGTCGGGCCGCCAGGGTTCCAGATTCCAGCTGGGCTTGTCGGGCGCGACGATGCGCGCCCAGTCCCAGTGGCAGATGAACTGATCGCGCATGCCGGGGCTGCCCGCGTCCGGCGACTGGGCCAGCACCTCCTGCCAGGCGCGTTCCTCCGAGCCGGGGAAGGTGGTCTTGCGCCCGGCCTGCGTGGGATGGACCAGCAAGCGGGGGCCATCGATGTTCGCGGTCCAGACGACGTGGTCGATCAGCGGCTGACCGGCGTACGGGTCGACGGTCGGCGCGGAGGCCAGCGGAGTTTCGGCGGGCGCACCGAGTGGGGCGGGCACGGCTGTGGTGGTCGTGGTGACGGGCACGGTCGTCGCCGGGACGGCCTTCGTCGATGTCGGCCGGGCAGCGGGGGAGTCGTCGGATCCGCATCCGGCCAGGGCCAGCGCGGCCGGGATGAGCAGAGCGCAGACCGCCCCTGCGGTTGGTCGCCCCATCTGCCGATCCTCCCGATCTCGTCACCGGCACCGTCTGCCCGGTCCGATCGAGCTTAGTGGTTGCGGTGGCCGATGGCCCGATCGCGCCGCCGCGGGCGCGCACCCACCGATTGTGGTGTCTTGCCCGGCGTGGCCGGCGGCGGCGATAGTCGGTCGGTGAAGCGGACTCGGATCTCGACGGCGGCAGCGGGCGCCGTGATCGCGGTGGCCGTTGTCCTGGCGAATCCGGTGGCCGCCTCGGCCGTGGAGGCGCCGGGGACGGTCACCGGCACGGTGGCGTTGTCGGGACGGTTGTCGGTGCCGGCGGCGGCGTCGGCGCAACGATTGACCTACTGGTCGCGCGGCCCGCGCGCGCCGATGCAGAGCACGGCGGCGGTGTATCTGCCACCGGGTCCGGCGCCGGCGGGTGGCTGGCCGATCGTGGCCTATGCACATGGTTCGGTCGGCATCGCCGATCATTGCGCGTTCACCGAGAATCCCCGCGACTACTACCTGGACACCCTCTATCCGCAGCTGCTCGAGGCCGGGTACGCGGTGGTGATCTCCGATTACGTCGGGCTGGGAACACCCGGAACCCATCCGTATCTGGACGGGCCGTCGCAGGCACGCAGTGTGATCGACGGTGTGCGGGCCGCGCGTTCGGCCGTTCCCGACCTGAGCTCGCGCTGGGCGGTGCTCGGCCAGTCGCAGGGCGGGCAAACCGCACTGTTCACCGCGCATATCGCCGCCGCCGACGCCCCCGAACTCGATTTCCGTGGCGCCGCGGCGACCGGTGCGCCGTCGAATCTGGAACTGGCGGTGCCGCTGGCCGGGCCGTGGATTCCCCGGTTGCCGTTGCGGCGCACCACGACATATTTCGGTCTGCTGCTCGCCGGCCTGCGGGTTACCACGCCCGAACTCGACATCGACAGTTACCTGACCCCGGTCGGACAGGATGTGTTGCGGATCGTGGAGTCCGAATGTGTCCCCGAAGCCGCCGCGCGGGTCGATGAGATCGCCATCGGTGCGATGCTGAACCGTCCCCTCGACGATCCGGCGCTGTGGGCGGCCGCCGAGACGATGATGCGGATCCCGACCTCCGGCTACACGACGCCGTTGTTCGTTGCTCAGGGGCTTGCCGATCGGGAGGTGCCCGCGCCGTTGAGCGCGAAACTCATCGCCGAGCTGCACGCCTCGGGAACCGACATGCAGGTGGGGGTGTATCCGGGTGATCACCTCGAGGCCGCCGATCAGGCGCTACCGGATGTGCTGGCATTCCTGGATCGCCTCTTCGGCCGTGGGTGAGCCGGCCGGGCGCGGTCAGTGCCACAGCGAATTACACGGCAGGCGGCGCAGCCCGGGCCGGATCATGCCGTCGACGGTGACGGTGAGACCGGCATGGACCGCGGCGGAGGTGAATTCCCATGCCTCTGTTGTGGTGGCCGCGTATTCGAGGATCAGCGCGTCCTCGGGCGTCGGTCCGTCGAAGTGGACGGTGACGCGCCGGGTCGGCATCTCCGTGGGGTGGGTGCGGTAGGCGAATGCGTGTGCTGTGCCGTCCATGTCACCGTCTCCTTCCACGGCGCCGGGATCGGCACCGTTAGGTGTGACGGTAAGTCCTCACCATTGTCGAGAACATGTTCCAGCGAGCGTGCTGGACAATTCACAGCGGCACCCGTGGCAGTGTCGGAGATTCTCACCAGTGCGCACGCCCGTCGCTCACAGGCCGGTCGGTTCACACTTGTGAATTGTCAAAAAGTCGTCCCGGTGGCGGCCCGGACAGCGCCGCCACGACAGAGCATGTTCACAAACAGATCGCGAATATCGGGAGGCTCGACGTCGATGTGGCAGGCCAAACCTTCGACCGGAAAGGGACGGCCGCGTCGTCGGCTGCTGCGCGCGGCGGGCGCACTGGCCGCCGGAGTGATGCTGGTCCTCGGCACGGCCGCACAGGGGAGTACGGCGCCGCTGTATCCGGCCCCCGATCCCGACCCGTTCTACGCCGAACCGCCGGGGCTGGCCGATAAACAGCCCGGTGAGGTGCTCGCGGTGCGGCAGATGCCGCCGTTGCCGATGTTCCCGGACACCACGGTGACGGTGGTGCGGTTCCGCTCGACCAACTCGACCGGTAAGCCGATCGCGGCGACCACCACGGTGCTGACCCCGCGCTCGCACCAGAAGAACGGCCCGTTGCTGTCGTTGCAGCACATCATCAACGCGCTCGGAGCCAAATGCTCGGTCTCGCGGGTGCTCTACACCAACGATCCCGATCTCATGGTGCGCGAGGCCGTCGCGTGGAACGTGCTGTTGCAACGCGGCTGGAGCATCGCGCTGCCCGACCACCTCGGCCCGCAATTCGCCTATGGCGCAGCAAAACTGGGTGGTCAGGTGACGTTGGACGGCATCCGCGCGGTCAAACGGGTGGGTGAGCTCCAGGTCGAGAACAGTCCGGTGTCGATGGTCGGCTATTCCGGCGGCGGGATGGCCACCGCGTGGGCCGCGGCCTTGCAGCCGACCTACGCACCGGAGCTGAAGATCGCCGGCGCCGCGATGGGCGGGGTGCCGATGAATCTGGTGAAGATGCTCGAGGGGCTCGGCTTCGGCTCGCATCCGGTGTTCGGGCTGGCGCTGGCCGCCGGCATCGGGCTGGAACGGGAATACCCGGAGCGGTTCCCGATCAGCGATCAGCTCAATGCCAAGGGGCTGGCCGCGCGCAACGCGATGGCCAACAGCTGCACCAACGGGCTGCTGGCGACCGGCGCCGGACACGGAGTGCTGGACTTCGCCGCGACCACCTCGATGGTCGAGGACCCGCAGGCGCGGGCGGTCGTCGAGGAGAACAGCCTCGAGCTCTACGACGGCGCGCCGACGATGCCGGTCTTCGAATGGCATTCCCCGATCGACGGGCTGGTCCCGGTCGACGCCATCGTCAACACCAACCGCCGCTGGTGCGCGGCGGGCACCAAGGTGCAGGCCGAGACGGTGGCCGTGCCCGACCACCTGACGGCGGCCGTGCTCGGTCTTCCGGCGGCGCTGGTCTGGATCGATGCCAGATTCCGTGGCGAGCCCGCGCCCAGCAACTGCTGAGCCGCCGGTAGGCGAAATCCGCTGGGCGAGGCCGGATCCGCGACGATCGTCACGATCCGGCCTCGCCACGCGCACAACTCGAAAACGGTGCGGTCTCCGGGTGTGCGTGGCCGCGTAATCTGATCTTCCGGCCCCGGCACACCAGGGGGTTTTCGGGGGTCGACAACCGCATCACCCGGGCGCCGGCGTTCGAGGTCGCTGTAGAGGCGGGTGCCATGAAATCCTTCCGAGCCGTCGTCGTCGCGACCCTGGTCGCGGTGGTGGTGTCGACCGGCCCCGCCGCGGCGCAACCGCCGCTGCCCGGTCCACCGCCGCCCGTGCCCGCGCTGGGGATCCCGGTGCCGCCGCCACCGGTCATGCCCGATCCGGCGACGATATTGCCAGGCATCCAGCAGTGGATCGACCAGGTGATACCGCCGCCGCCGATTCCGCCCCTACCGGCCGGACCGGCCCCGTCGCCCGCGCCCACCATCACCTCACCTGCCTTGGCGGCGCTGCATCAGGCGGTGCTGCCGTCACCGGTGGGTGACCCGATGTTCGATCTGTGGCCTGCCGATCTGGCCGGGTTCGGCAATGGGCAGGTACTCGCGGTCCGCGATGTCACCGCGACCGCGGCACCGCTGCTGACCGTGCCGATCGCCCGGGCTCAGCTGGTGAAGTACCGCACCGAGGATGCGCATGGCCGCCCGTCGTTCGCGACCGCGACGCTGGCGGTTCCGGCCGCGGCGTGGACCGGCCAGGGCGCGCGCCCGGTGGTGGTGAACAATCTGCCCATCGACGCCCTCGGCCGCGATTGCACACCGGGATACACGCTCTCGCACGGATTGTCGGCGCACACCGCGCTGACCGATTTCATTCCACCGACCTCACAGCTGGCCCTGCTGCGCGGTTACGCGGTGCTGATCCCCGATCACGAAGGTCCGCGCATGGCCTACGCCGAACCGTATGTGGCCGGTCATGCCGTGCTCGACGGCATCCGGGCGGTGCGTGCGCTGGCCCCGCAGGAATTCGGCGCGAGCCGCTTCGGCATCACCGGCTACTCCGGTGGCGCCATCGCCACGCACGGGGCGGTCAAGCTGATCGAGGGTTACGCCCCGGAATTGGCACCCGTGATCGCCGGAGCCGCGCTCGGCGGTGTGCCCGCCGACTACGAGGTGCTGGCACGCAGCATGAACGCCAATCTGGCATCGGGAGTGTTCATGGCCGCCGTGCTCGCCATCGGCCGCGAACGTCCGGAGATCCTGGACCGGATGAACCATCTGGCCCAGTGGGTGGCCACCTCACCGATGAAGGACCAGTGCGTCTCGGTGTTCGCGCTACCCGGCATCCTGCACCTGCCAATCGATATCGCCGCCGACATGGCCGACCCGCTGCGCTCGCCGCTGGCCGCCGAGATCTACCGGGTGACCAGGATGCCGGGCCTGCGTTCGGCGACGCCGCTGTACATCTATCACGGCGAACACGAGTGGTGGCTGCCCGCCGAAGCAGCCGAGGCCTTGTTCGCCGAACAATGCGCGCTCGGTGCGACGGCGGTGTACCGCAGCGTCTTCGGTGAGCACATCATCGCCGCCGGGCTCGGCTATCCGGAGGCCATGCTGTGGCTCGACGAGCGATTGCGCGGGGTACCCGCGGTCAGCGAATGCTGAACCACGATTTGTGACCGCCGACGACGCCGGCTCGCCCTGATTGTCGCCCACCCCAGACTCGCCGCGCGGACCGGCGTTTGCGGTGGCGCGCCGTTACCGTTACCCGGTCCCGGCGGCGTGTGGCCGGGCCGGAAGGCAGGCAGATGAACCACATTTCGACCACGGCATCGGCACAGGCCGCAGCGCTCGTCGGACGGCACTACCGGATGGTCGACCACTATGAGGTCGGCCGGGAGAAGATCCGTGAATTCGCCCGAGCGGTGCAGGACTCGCACCTCGCGCATTGGCGTGAAGACGCCGCCGCCGCGCTCGGCTACGACACCCTGATCGCCCCGCTGACCTTCCCGTCGGTGGTGTGGATGCAGATGCAGCGCGCCATGTTCGAAGCGGTGCTCACCGGCTACGACATCAGTCAGGTGTTGCAGACCGAGCAGACGATCCGGATGTACCGGCCGCTGGTGGCCGGCGACCGCTTGCGCTGCGACGCCTATGTCGAATCGTTTCGCCAGTTCGGCGACAAGGACTTCATGGTCACCCGCAATGTGCTCTCCGACGAACACAAGGAGGTCGTGCAGGTCGCCCACACCACGGTCGTCGCGGTCACCGGCACCGTCGTCACCGATGAGCTGGCCGCCGCGGTGGACGGGGTGATCATGTCCGGTCATTCCAAGGCCGACCGGCTGGCGCTGGCGGCGCGTCGCGCCGAGGAGGCCGACGAGCCCGCGGTACTGGAATGTTTCGACGAGCTGACCCCGGCCGAACCGGAACCGGCGCGCCCCTCGCGTGCCCGGATCCGCTTCGACGACGTCGCGGTCGGCGACACCCTTCCGGTGCGCACGGTGGCGCTCTCGCGCGGGGACCTGGTCAACTACGCCGGGGTGTCGGGCGATTCCAATCCGATCCACTACAGCGACCGGGTCGCCCGGGCAGCAGGCCTGCCCGACGTGGTGTCGCACGGACTGCTCACCATGGGCCTGGGCGCGGGATACCTCACCGAATGGCTCGACGATCCGGCCGCCGTCACCTTCTACGGGGTGCGCTTCGCCGGATTCGCGCCGATCGACGCCACCCGTGCGGGCGCGGTCGAATTCCGGGGCCGGATCAAGGCGCTGGACCCGATCCGCCGCAGTGCGACGGTGGCGATCACCGCGACCTGCGGCGGCCGCAAACTGTTCGGCCGGGCCACCGCCGAGGTCCTCCTGCGCTGATCGCGGCCGGTCGCGGCACGAATGACGGTAGGGCCGAGCGGGTTTCGCGGGCGCTGGCGCGCGCCGATCCATGGGAGACTCGAAGGATGGGTGCCTCGGAGCTACGTTCTGTCCCTACCGACATCCCGCGCGCGGCGGGGGAGCGGACCCCGGCGATCGACGGCGGACCGACCGTCTTACGGATGGTGCTCGGCGGCCGGTTACGGCGGCTGCGGGAAGCCGGCAACATCACCAGGGAGGCGGCCGGTGAGCACATCCGCGGCTCGCACTCCAAGATCAGCCGCATCGAGCTGGGCCGCACCCCCATCCGCGAACGCGATCTGCTCGATCTGCTCGCCCTCTACGGCGTGACCGACGCGGAAGAGATCGACGAATTCCGCAGACTCGCCGAGGAAGCGGGCAGCTCGGGGTGGTGGCACCGCGACAGCGACTGGCTGCCGAAATGGTTCGACATGTACCTGGGGCTCGAGCAGGCCGCGTCGATGATCCGCGGCTACGAACCGCGTGCGGTACCCGAACTGTTGCAGACCGCCGACTATGCCCGCGCCCTGATCCGGCTGGCCCATCCCACCGAATCCGAGGACGGCATCGAGCGGCGGGTCGCGCTGCGGATGCGCCGGCAGGAAATTCTTACTCGGCCCGATCCGCCCCGGCTGTGGTTGATGGTGGAGGAGGCGGCCTTGCGCCGTCGCATCGGCGGGACCGCGGTGTGGAATGAACAGCTCGACCGGTTGATGGCGGCGGTGCAGCAGCCCAACGTGACGGTGCAGCTGCTCGCCGACCACGTCGGCGGCCCGGCGCTGACCGAGGGCGCGTTCACCATGCTGCGCTTCGCCGAGCCCGATCTGCCCGACATCGTCTACATCCAGCAGCTCACCGGCGCGCTGTATCTGGACAAGCGCGCCGATCTGGACGCCTACCGTGCGGTGGCCAACCAGCTGTCGGTGCACGCCACCCCGCCCGAACACACCCCCGGCCTGCTGCGGGCGCTGCGTCACCGGGAGCCGCCGATCCTGCGGCATCCCACCGGCGATTAGGGCAACCCGCGACAGTGGCCTGCCCGGCGCGCAAGGGTAGGGAACGAGCGCGCCGGGCAGGCCGTGCACCCGGTCGACGCGGCGAACGAGAACCGGGCACGGCACCGACGTTAGGGCACAGCGGCGGGCACGGCACGGTGCGCGGCCCGATCTCGGGAATTCTCCGGGCCGGCGTGGAAACTGTTGTGAGCGAACACAAACCGACCGGCTACACCGGGAACAGGCTGTGCCGGCGCGGATCGTGGTCGGTGACCGCGCCCTTCGCACGCAGCAACCGCAGGGCGCGCCGGATCTCGAGGCGAGTATCGGCCGGTTCGATGACGGCGTCGATATAGCCGCGTTCGGCCGCGATCCACGGCGTCGCGGTGGTGGCGTTGTACTGGTCGATCATGAACTGGCGCACGGCCTCGCGCTGATCGGAGGGCACCATCGCCAGTTGTTTGCGCCCGACGATGCTCACCGCACTCTGCGCGCCCATGACCGCGATCCGGGCGGTCGGCCAGGCCAGGCTGATATCGGCGCCGAGCTGCTTGCAGCCCATGACGGCGTAGCCGCCGCCGTAGGCCTTGCGCACCACCACCGTCACGATCGGCACCGTCGCCTCCAGCACCGCGCGGAAGAAGCGCCCGCCACGCTTGATCACCCCGCTGCGTTCCTCCTCCACGCCCGGCAGCACACCGGGGGTGTCGACGAGGAAGACCAGCGGCAGCCCGAACGCATTGCAGAGCCGGATGAAATGGGTCGCCTTGTCCGAGCATCGGGCGTCGATGGCGCCGCCGAGGGCCATCGGCTGATTGGCGACCACGCCGACGCTGCGGCCGTCGACGCGGGTGAAGCCGGTGATCAGATTCGGTGCGGTGGCGGCGCTGATCTCGTGGAACTCGCCGTCGTCGAACAGGCGCACCAGGATGTCGTGCATGTCGTAGCCGTGGCTGTCCGAATCCGGGATGATGGCGTTCAGTTCGAGGTCGGATGCGGTGCGCTCGGGTTCCAGACCCGGGTTGACCACCGGCGGCTGTTCCAGGCAGCTCGACGGCAGATAGCTCAGGTAGCTGCGCGCCCAGGCGAAGGCATCGTGCTCGGTGGCCGCGACGTGGTGCACGGTGCCGTTGGCGGCCTGCACCTGCGCGCCGCCCAGCTCCGCCATGCTGACCTCTTCGCCGGTGACCTCCTTGATGACCTCCGGCCCGGTGACGAACATGTAGGACTTCTCGGTGGCGATCAGCACATCGGTGTTGACCGGGGCGTACACCGACCCGGCCGCGCATTTGCCCAGCATGATCGAGACCTGCGGGACGAATCCGGACAGTTTTCCCTGCCGTCGGCTCATCAGCGCGTACCAGGCGAGGGAGGTGACCGCGTCCTGGATGCGGGCGCCACCGGAGTCGTTGATGGCCACCACCGGGCAGGCGTTGTCGAGGGCGAAGTCCAGCGCCGCGGCCACCTTGCGGCCGAACATCTCACCCACCGAGCCACCGAAAACGGTCTGGTCATGGGCGATGACCACCACCGGCCTGCCGTCGATGCGCCCGCGCCCGGTCACCACGCCGTCGCCGTACATGGCCTCGCCGGAGCCGGGTTGACGTACCAGCGCGCCGATTTCGACGAAGCTTCCCGGGTCCACCAGGGCGCGGACGCGTTCCCGGGCGCTGGGAATGCCCTTCTGTTTGCGTTTGGTGATACCGCCTTCGCCCGCGGGTTCTTCGGCGACCTCCAGGATGGCCTGCAGCTGTTCCAGCTTTTCTCGGGTACCGCTCATTACTTGTGGATCCAGCCCTTCATTCGCCGGCGCCGAAACTACCGCGAGGCCGAGCCGTGCGGAGGCGCAGCGCTCGATGCTAAGGGTGCGAAGGGGCCGGGCACAGCGACCGAGCTGATCTGATGGGAGACCTCACAGACGTGTACGCCCCGGCTCTCACCTGACCTCGGCGTGCGGTTGCGTGGCACCGATGGTTTTTGTGGGTATTCCCTGACAGAAAAGAACGGGCTGGTGATCGGTCCTCGAGGCGCGGCCGGTCGCTGTCACCTGTTCTCGGCCGGCCGTACAGTGACCGCGACGCGGCGCCGGGAAATGCGCGGCCGGCGCCGTGTCTCACACATTCCCGGGACACACCTGCGTTGCGCACGGATCTGCGTACCCGCGGTCCGTTATCTGATTGTGATTCCGCCCAACCGGCCCGGATCGCGCTCATGACTTCTCCGATTCCCCTCGGCTCCGGGCAATTTCACCACTGTTCACCGATAACGTCCGGTAGTCATGATGGGCACACAGGCCGGCGCCGATATTTCGAGCCTGGAAGCGAAACTCGTGCGATTCCTGATGCGCCGCAGAAGGGGCACGCACGGCGGTGACCTCGCGGCCACGGTGCGGCACTGCCTGGCCGAAGCGGTGCAGCAGCTGCAGCCACGCACCGCACGGCCGGGGCCGGGCGCCGAAACGATCGCGGGATCGGCGGCACGCTGGGCGCGCGAGGGCGTCGCCCTGGAAGCGGTGCTCGGCGCCTACCACGAGGGGATCCGCCAGGGCCTGGAATTCCTGGCCGACCACGCCGCGGGCGAGGACGCGGCCGATGATTCGGCGCAGCAGCTGTTGGCCGGTACCCAGCTGATGGTGCGGGTGCTGGAACTGGTCACGGTCACCGCCTCGGCGGCCTACCTGGACGAGCACCGCCTCGTCGCGCGCGAACACCAGACCGCCGCCCAGACCTTGGTCTCGGCGCTGCTGAGCGGGCACGGGGCCAGCGCGCTGGCCCGGCGCACCGGCATCGCCGTGGCGCCCGCGTACCAGGTGGTGGCCCTGGCGATACCGCCGCATCCGGACGAACTCGATTCCGGGATCGGGGCAGTATCGGCGGGCAGGCGCAAACTGCGGCGAGTGCAGGCGGCGTTGGCCGCTCCGCTGGGCTCGCGGTCGTTGTCGCTGCTGTCGGCCGACGGTGGCACGGTGCTGATCCCGCAGGATCCCGTCTCCGCTTTCGCGCCGTCACCCGCGATGACCGGCGAGGTGCTCGAGGTGGTCGGCGAGGCCGCCGAGGTGGCGCTGACCGCGGCGGTGATCAGCGGACCCACCGAGCGGATCCCGGAACTGGCCGGCCGCGCCCACGACGTGCTCGAACACGTCCGCGGCGCGGGGCATCCGGCGGGGCTGTACCGGATCACCGAAGGTGGCGAGACAGACAGCGGCGAGACGGGCCAATGGCGGTATCTGCCGGTCGCCGCCGCCGACGCGGCCCGAATCGGCCGATCCGCCTGAGCGGTATCCGACGCCGAATTCGTCCCGGGACAAGGAGAACCATTGTGACCACCGCGCTGACCGATCGCGACATCTTGCGCGAATTGGAGCCGTTCGCCGAGCGCCAACTCGACGATCATCTGCGCAAGGCCAAGGCCTGGAACCCGCACGACTATGTGCCGTGGGACGACGGCCGCAATTTCGCGGCGCTCGGCGGCATCGATTGGGAACCGGGACAATCGAACCTGTCGGAAGTGGCGCGGGTAGCGATGGTCACCAATCTGCTGACCGAGGACAATCTGCCGTCCTATCACCGGGAATTGGCCGATACCTTCACTCAGGACGGGGTGTGGGGTACCTGGGTGGGCCGCTGGACCGCCGAGGAGAACCGGCATTCCATCGTGATGCGCGACTATCTGGTGGTGACCAGGGCCGTCGACCCCGTCGCGCTGGAACAGGCCCGCATGGCGCATATGACCACCGGTGTGGCGAAACCGGAGAAGGGGTCGCAATTCCTGCGCTCCACCGCCTACGTCACCTTTCAAGAGCTGGCGACACGGATCAGCCATCGCAATACCGGAATCGCCTGTCAGGAGCCGATCGCCGAACGAATGCTGCAGCGCATCGCCGCCGACGAAAACCTGCACATGATCTTCTATCGCACGATCAGCGGCGCCGCATTGGATCTCGCGCCCGACGATATGCTGCGGGCGATCACCGATGTGGTGACCAGGTTTCAGATGCCCGGCCTGACCCAACCCGATTTCCGGCGCAATTCGGTGCTGTTGGCCAAGAACGGCATCTACGATCTGCGCCAGCACCTGGATGTGGTGCTGCGGCCGGTACTGCGGGCCTGGCGGGTCTTCGAACGCACCGACCTCGGCGGCGAAGGCGAACGCGCGCGCGAGGAACTGCACGCCTTCCTCGACGATCTCGAACGCCGTGCCGTGCGGTTCGAGGAACGGCGCGAGGCCGCGGCCGCGCGCCGGGCACAGCGGAGCGCCGCGGCCGGATGAGCAGACGAATACCGGTGACGGCGGCGGCGATGGCGATGGTCGCCGCCGTCTGCGTGACGCCCGCGGCCGCCGCCCCGACGGGATCGGTGCCCGTCGTGGGATCGCCCGGCCCGGGCGCCGAAACCACCGTCACTCGAACATCATTGGTCCGCGTCGAAGTCCTCGGCAAACAGCGCGTCCGGCTGCACATCGCCTCCGCGGCAATGCGGCGTGTCATCGCCATCGACACCCTGATCGGCACCGGCCCGGCCCCGCGCCCGACGCTGTACCTGCTCGACGGGGTGGACGGCGAGAAGACCTCGGGCTGGCTGACCAAGGGCGGTGCCGCGGAATTCTTCGCCGACAAGCCGGTCGACGTCGTGCTCACCACCGGCGGCACCGGCAGCATGTACAGCGACTGGGTGCGCTCGGACGCGGCCCTCGGCCTGAATCGCTGGGAGACCTTCCTCACCGAAGAGCTGCCGCCGCTGGTGGAAACCTATCTCGGTGGCACCGGCGTCCGCGCCATCGCCGGGGTGTCGATGGGCGCGCAGGCGGCGATGATGCTCACCCAACGGCATCCGGGGATGTACCGGGCGGTGGCGGGGATGAGCGGATGCTATTCGACCGCGGACCCGCTGGGCCGCGCCGTCACCACCATCACCGTCGCCTCCCGCGGCGGGAACCCGGAGAACCTGTGGGGGCCGCCGTCCTCACCGGAGTGGGCCGCCCATGACAGCCTGCTCGGGGCCGAGCAGTTGCGCGGCACCGCGATCTACCTGTCGGCCGCCACCGGCGCACCGACCGGCGTCGATTTGACCGAGGTGGCGCGGGCGCCCGATATCGTCGCGGCGCTGGGGGAGATGGGCGGCGGTGCGGCACTGGAGGCGGGGGCGCGCTCGTGCACCGAGCGGATGGCCGCCCGGCTCGACGAACTCGGCATCCCGGCCACCGTGGAGCTGCTGGACGCCGGCATGCACACCTGGCCCGATTTCCGGTCGCAGCTGCCACGCACCTGGCCGACGCTGGCGACGGCGCTCGGAGTGCAGCTCACTGGGCCGCGCTGAATCTCACGCGGTGAAGCGCACTTCCGCGGCGGCGTAGCCGAACAGTTTGCGCCCGTGCGAGCGCGCGTCGATGGCGATGGTGCCGCGGCGCCCGCTCGGGTCGAGCGAGGTGATGCGGCCGCTGAACTCGATCGGGCTCGACGCCAGCGCGGGCACCCACAGATAGTGGGTGTTGTGCGCGAATTGCGCGCGCAGCCGGGTCACCGCGGCCGGGTCGCCGAGCCAGGAACTCAGATAGCCCGCGGCCAGGCCGAGCTTGAGCATGCCCGGTGCCACCACGGTGGGCAGCCCGCATTCGACGGCGGTGCGTTCGTCGAACAGCACCGGGTTCGTATCCCCGGTGACGCCCGCGTAATTCACCAGATCACCGCGCGACAGTCGCAGCACCCGGGTCGGCAATGCCGTGCCCACGCGTAGCGTCGCGGGATCGATGGCGGTGCGCGGCACATGGGGCGGCGACATGGCCGTGACGACCTCCGCGCCGGCTTCGGTGATGGTGCCCGGCACGGTGACGGCCCGCGAGTCGGTCATCGCCACCCGGCGCACCGCCTCGCTGAGACGCTCGGCCTCACCGGTGCGGGCCAGCAACGCCGTCGACCCGGTCTGCACCACCTGGCCCTCGACGTCGGTCAGAACGCTCTTGATCGCCATGACGTCGTAATCGGCGAAATGGCGGAACGATTCGAAGTAGATATCGCAGGTCAGTTCGTCGCCGGCGATGAGCGGTCGGCCGATGTCGATCACCTGATCGGCGTGCAGGATCCGGGCCGGGTCGTAGCCGGTGAGCACCGTGTCCAGGATTTCGCGATGCACCCGGAGCAGGATGATCGAGGCGAATGTCGCCGGTGCGATCAGACCCGGGTACCCCAGTGCGGCCGCGGCGGATTCGTGCCAATGGGCCGGGTGCCGGTCCTGTACGGCGCGGGCGTATTCCCGGATCTTCTCCCGGCCCACGGTGTATCGGTGCGAGGACCGATAGCGGTGATCGAGCAGGGCCCGCACCTGATCGGCGGGGGCGACGGTGGTGGCTGCCTCGGACATCTGTTGCTCCTCGAAAATGCGCTCGGAACGGGATTCGGCCACGCCGGGCTCAGCGCATGGGGCCGAATACCCAGGCGGGAACGGGATTGTGGTCGGGGGTGACGGCACCGGCCACCGGCACGCCGGCACCGATGAAGCTGGCGACGGCGCGGTCGATATGGTCGGCGGAGGTCACCACGACGGCGTCACGGGCCCCGATCTCCTGCATGATCCGCGCCGAATGGTGCGCGTTCTGCACGGTGTCGGCGGCCGCCGGATCCAGATGCACCCGCTCGGCCGGGATGCCGTGGCGCACCAGCCAGTCCGCCATCGCGACCGCCTCGCTGACGCCGTTGCGCGGGTTGCCGCCGGTGACGATGATCGGTGAGCCCGGCGCCAGCAGGGCCTGGACGTATCCGGCGCGTAGGCGGGCGATCAGCTCGGGTCGCATGCTGCCGTCGGGTAGTAGTCCGTAGCCGAGGACCACGATCGCGGTGCCCGGCCCGTGCACCTGGGCCAGCGGGCCGGACACGAATTCGGCCGAACCCGTCGAATCGGCGGCCGCCGCGGGCGGTTGCAGGCCCGACCCCATCACGGCTGCCGCGCCGAGCAACGTGCAGGCGGCCAGCCGCAGGCCGAGTCGTCGGCGGTGGGACCTGCCTGCGGACTGTGGGCGGGTCGGCGATGCCATCGAATCGAACATGGGCGCTCCCAGAAAATGTGCCGAGCGGTAGCCACCGTCGGCGGAAATGTATTGCTCCATGATTCGGCAGCCGCCGGCGAATATGCCGTGATCGGTTGGTTATCTGGAGGATTCACCGATTACCGTCGCCGCTTTTCGTGTCGATCCACGTGCGGTTGTGATTGCTTACCTGCCGCTGCTTTGCCGCGCTGTGAGATTCACCGTGACCGCGTTGCGCGGCGATATCTGTGCCGGGTCCCTAATGGCGGGCAACGGCGTTCGTGAGGTTTCCAGACACCGCTGGCGCACGGTGGTTTCGGGGTCTTGCGGACTTAGCGTTGGCGCAGTTTCCGTGCCGTCGACCGGCACGACGGCACTGAATCCTTTGCTCAGGAAGGCATGTGATGAGACGAAGTACCTCTGGCCGGTTGTGGCGTTCGGTGGTGGTGGCGAGCGCGGTGGCGTTGGCGTTGACCGCGGTGGGTGGGCAGGCCGCGGCGGCGCCGACGGAGCAGGATTTGGCCGACTATATTGCGGCGGGTCGGTCGGTGGCGGGGCCGGTGGCTGATTCGGGGTCGAGTTCGGGGTCGGCGTGTGATTCCGGTAGCGGCGCGGGTTCGGGTAACGGGTCCGGTGACTGTTACGGCGGGTCCGGGTCGAGTTCGGGGTCCTCGGGTGGATACGCCTCGGACACGGTGGGATACGGTCCGTCGCAGACGTCGTGGCTGGCGGCGTTCGCCTATGGTTTGGCCAATGGTGATGCGGCTCCGCCGGGGGCGAATGATTGGAATTGCAAGCCGACGCCGGAGCATCCGCGGCCGGTGTTGTTGATCCACGGCACGTGGATGAATGCTTATAACGGGTTCGCGTATATGGGGCAGCCGATCAAGGATGCCGGGTTCTGTACCTTCACCTTCAACTACGGCCGCTCCAACCTGCTGGAAGGTGGTGGGTTGGGGTCGGTGCTGCCCGGGGTGATGGGCACCGGCTACATCCAGGACTCGGCCAAGCAGTTGGCGGTGTTCGTGGATCGGGTGCTGGCCGCGACCGGCGCTTCTGAGGTCGATATCGTGGCCCATTCTCAGGGTGGGTCGATGTCGAACTGGTACACCAAGTTCGAAGGTGGTGCGGCGAAGGTGAAGAACCTGATCACCTACGGCGCCACCCATCACGGCACCAGCCTCGACGGGATCGGTGCGCTCGGGCGCGCGATCAACAACCTGGGTATCGATATCCTCGGGTTCATCGAGATCTTCGTCGGGCACGCCGGCATCCAGCAGACCATCGGCTCGGACTTCGTCAACCAGCTCAACGCCAACGGCGACACCGTCGCCGGGGTGGACTACACCATCGTGGGCACCCGCTACGACGAGATCACCAACCCCTACGATCTGACGTTCCTGAAACAGGGTCCCGGGGCCACGGTCCGCAACATCACCCTGCAAGACGGCTGCGAGCAAGACATCTCCGACCATTTGACGATGATGTATTCCCCCCGCGCCCTGTCGATCGCGTTGAACGCCCTGGATCCGGTGCAGTTCCCGCAACTGCAATGCACCTTCAACCCCTGGCTCATCGGCGGCGGCGGACAACTCTGACCCCCTAGACCGGCACCCACTGGACCGGATCGACTAACGACTCCGGCGACCGGCCCGCTGGCTGCCAGGCCGCCGCGCCATCCCGTGCCGGCGGACGGGAGACCCCTCAACCCGCCCCTGTCCGTCCCCCGCACCGAGAACGCGGCGGAAATGCCCACCGAACGGCCGAAACGCACCCGGCCGTTCGGTGGGCATGCGGCGTTTCCGGGGGTGGGCGCGGCACTGCCTCGGCGACAGGCGGCGAGCTGGTGCGGACGCTGATTCGTGCACCTAAGTTACCGCGTATTGCTGCTCAGAGCGCGCATTGACCGACAGGCCTTCCTGGTAGCCACGACGCTGCCGGGGCGCGCACCACCTGTCGGCTGTGGGTTCATTCTCCCTGGTGATGTGAGTCTGTTCAGCCTCGTTGATCATGTCTTCGCCGATCGGCGGCAGAAGGTAGGGGAGTGGACGTACCGTTCCGCCGAAAACGTGTACAAGGTTACGGCGCCCTGTTAAGTTAATGACTATTCCGCGACGCTGCGGAGCTGGCCGCCATGCTGCTCTCCGCGTGATCGGGATCTGCTTGTACTCGATGAGGAGTGGACGTCATGGACGCAATCAACAGGCGTAATGCGTTGAAGGCCGGGGGGATTCTGGGAGCGATCGGCGCCATGGCGGTGGTCTCGCCCGCCCGCGCCCAACCCTGGACGTGGTCGCCCAACGGTTCCGTCGCCGGATCCGGGACCGGGGCCGACCCGATGACGGTCTGGGATCCCGAGGCCGACGAACTGGTCGCCGGCCTGATCGACCGAGGCGAAGTCCCCAGGGTCAACGAGCTACTGCGCACCTGGACCAGAAACGGCCAGCCGCTGCCCGACGGGTTGCCGCCGCAACTGCGTGACTTCATGGAATACGCCAGGCAGATGCCGCACTGGACCGATCCGGCGAAACTGAGCACCGCGATCGAGTTCAACAAGAAGCGCGGGCTCTACCTCGGTGTGCTCTACGGGTTCGCGAGCGGCATGATGAGCACCGTCATTCCGAAGGAAGCCCGCGCGGTCTATTACTCCAAGGGCGGCCACGACCTCAAAGACCGCATCACCAAAACCGCCAAGCTCGGCTACGACATCGGCAGCAACAATGCCTACGCCCCGGATGGGGAAATGGTCGTCACCTGCGTCAAGACCCGCCTGGTGCACGCGGCGGTGCGGCATCTGCTTCCGCAATCCCCGCATTGGGTGCAGTCGGCGGAGGAAAACATTCCGATCAGCCAGAACGACATGATGGTGACCTGGCACAGCCTGCCGACGACCGTCATGAAACACCTGACCAATTGGAAGGTGCCGATCCCCCCGCACGAATCGGAGGCGTTCCTGCATTCCTGGCAGGTCGCCGGCCACATGCTCGGCATCCGCGACGAATACATCCCCAATTCCTGGCCGGAAGCCAATTCCCAAGCGGCGCAGGTGCTCGACCCGATCCTCGCGGCGACCCCGGAAGGGGCGAGGCTGGCCGACCGGCTGCTCGGACTCGGCGCCAACATCGATTTCGCCATTCTCACCAAACCGGTGCTGGGTTCGTTCACGCGGTTCCTGCTGGGCGACCGAATCGCCGACGGGCTGGCCATTCCACGGGAACCGGTCTGGGATCCGCTGCTGCGGTTCAGCTGGGGACCGTTCATCGCCGTGCGCGAAGGAGTGCTGACCGTCGCCCCGCCGACCGCGGAGGTGTACTGGCTGTTCGACGAATTCCTGCGCAAGGCCGCACTGACCTACCTGTCCGAATTGCGGATGCCGATCAGCATCGAAATCCCCACCATGAACCGCGATATGAGCAAGCCGCATCGCTGACCAACCGATTCATCGAAAGAAGGAGCGACAGTGCGTAATTCCCTCCGTTGTGCCGCGGCCACGCTCGCGGCGGCGTCCCTGGTCGGCGCGGCGGCCGGTGCGAGTGCCGAAGCCGGACCGGCGGCCACCGCCGCGCCGGTAGCCGAAGCGGGCACCGGGTCGTCGATGCTGGACGCGGGCTCCTCGGCCGCGCGATCGGCCGGGGTCCTCGCCCAGCAGGGCGACATCATCGGCCTCATCGTGCTGCTGGGCATCACCCCGTTCCAGATGCTCACCAGTGGTATCTGCGATCTGGCCACCGGTTCGGGCCTCGGGAATCCCTGCTCGCCGTCGCGGTACTGAACCGCGGCGCCGGTAGGTCA
Source organism: Nocardia cyriacigeorgica (assembly GCF_005863245.1). Taxonomy (GTDB): domain Bacteria; phylum Actinomycetota; class Actinomycetes; order Mycobacteriales; family Mycobacteriaceae; genus Nocardia; species Nocardia cyriacigeorgica_C. The sequence goes on from NZ_VBUT01000005.1 coordinate 306,445, forward strand.
GCTCGCGCGCGGGTCCCAGCGGTCACCGGCGATGGCGATCGGCAGCGGCGGTCGAAGCATGACAAACGGCGTTGATCGCGCGCCGGTTCGGTGCTCGGTCGCAGCCGTCACCGATGACGTCGAACGCACCGCCGATCAGGGAATGACGACAGGCCCGTCGATCGCGGCCGGATCGTCGGCCCACCGCTGTCCGGCCTCGCGCGGGGTGACCCCCTGCTCGGCCCACGCGGCCAGGAGCTGAGCGACCTTGGCGTGCATGATGGTGCGCAGCCGGTCGAACGAGGTGCCCGGATCGTCGTCGACCTCACCGAGCAACAGCCACCACGCCCAGGCCACGGCACCGGCGTTGGCGACGAAGTCCGGCACCACCGGGATACCGCGGGCGGCGAGCATGGCCTCGGCCTCCGGCGTGGTGGCGGCGTTCGCGGCCTCGACGACGATGCGGGCCCGGATGCCGAAGGAGTTGTCCGGGGTGATCGCGTAGGAGATGGCCGCGGGCACGAGAATGTCGGCGTCGCAGGACAGGATCGCGGTGCGCGGCAGCTGCTCGATGCCCGCGGGTAGCCGGGTGCGGTCGATCTCGCCGTAGCCGTCGCGCAGCTCCAGCAGCGCCGGAATATCGAGGCCATCGGCGCGGTACAGGGTGCCGGCGGCGTCGGCGACGGCGGTGATCGTCATCCCGGCCTCGTGCAGGTAGTAGGCCGCCGCGCCGCCCATGGTGCCGATGCCCTGGATCGCCACCGTGGTGCCGGACGGCGCCTGCCCCCACCAGACCGCCGCCGCCAGGCAGGCATGCGCGACGCCGTATCCGCCGATCACATCGCCGAGCAGGAAACCGCCGTCGACCGCCGCGTCGAGCCCGCGACGCACCCGGGCCAGCGTCGCGGCCGGGTCGGCGGCGCGCCGGATGGCGGCGTGATAGCTCTGGCCGAGTCCGAGGCTGCCGAACACCTCGTCGATCAGATGCTGCGGGACGCCCAGATCCTCCGCGGTGACCCAATGCGCGTCCAGCCACGGCCGCATCGCCTCACAGAACCGTTCCAGCACCCCGACCGCGCGCGGATCCTTGGGATCGAAGTCGATGCCGCCCTTGGCTCCGCCGACCGGGAGGTCGAAGGTGGCGGTCTTGGCGGCCATGCCGCGTGCGAGATCTTCCACCTCGCTCATCGTGCAGCCGGGACGCATCCGGGTACCGCCGGTGGCCAGGCCGGCGCGCAGGGTGTGCACGACGAGATAGCCCACCGCGCCGGTGAGCGAATCCGTCCACTGCAGGCGCAGATACGGTTCGGCACGGCGGAGAGCGGGCACGGCGGGCCCCGATGCGAGTGCCGCGACCTCATGCGCGCTCGCCTGCGCGGGACCACCGACCGGTTCGTGCATCGTCGTCATGGCGGACACCTCCCTGTTGCGTGCTCGTCCCGGCCGTCGGAAAAACGCCGCGTCGCGCACTCGCCGGTCCGGTGCCGATCCCACCCGATCCGGGTGCGATCTCTGCTGCCCAGCGTGCATTCGCACAGGTCCGCGCGTCTATTTACGGTTCGTTCACGGCAGTGTTCACCGTTGCTGCACAGCGCCGCGGCTGTGCCGAGCGCATAGGCTCGATGGCATGGATCTGTCGCTGGCCCGCCTGCGTATGCTGCGCGAGCTGCACCGCCGCGGCACCATCACCGCCGCCGCCACCGCGCTGCACTACACGGCGTCGGCGGTGTCGCAGCAGCTGGCGCAGCTCGAACGCGATGTCGGCACCCGGCTGCTGGAGCGGCGCGGGCGCCGGGTCCAGCTCACCGACCAAGGGGTGCTGCTGGCCGAGCATGCCGAGGAGATCCTGGCCTCGGTCGAACGCGCCACCCAGGCGCTCGAGGACGCCGCCGAATCGGTGACGGCCACGCTGACCGCAGGGGTCTGGGCCTCGGTGGCTTCCGGCCTGCTCCCGGACGCGCTCAACGCCCTCGCCCGCACCCATCCCGGCATCCTGGTGCGCACGCGGGAACTCGCGCCGGAGTCGACGGCCGCGGCGGTCCGCGACGGCGCGCTCGATCTGTCGTTCGTGCTCGACTACTCCAACTATCCGATGGCATGGGACGGCGGTCTCGACCGCGCCGTCATCGCGGTGGAGCGGCTCTACGCCGCGGTACCGGCCGGCGCCGTCCCCGCGACCAGCGTGACGCTGGCCGAGCTGGCCGAATACCCGTGGATCCTGGCCCCGGCCCGGTCGCACTTCGGGCACGCGGTCCGGCTGGCGTTCCAATCGGCCGGCGTGGCGCCGCGCATCGACCACGAGGTGGAGGAACAGGCGACAGCCATGGCGATGGTCGCCGCCGGACTCGGCGTCACCCTCGTGTCCGACCTGGGCCTGGCCTTGCGCCCACCGGGAGTCGACATCATCGCACTCGGCGACATCCTCACCCGCACCGTGTCGCTGGCCTACCGCACCACCACCGCGCGGCGAGCCGCATTGCTGCTGGTGGTGGACGCGATCAGGGCCGCGGCCCAGGACAAAGGCCTGGGCGCCGACACCGCGTTGCCGGACTCGGCCGAGACCGAGCGGCCGCGCTGACTCGGCACCGGCCCGGTGTGCTCGCTTCCGGGACTGTGCGCCGTCAGTTGTCCCAACCGGCCAAGGCCGATGCCAGATCGGGCACCTCGAGAATCTCGATGGCCTGTTGACGCACCTCCGGGCAGGTCTGGGTGGTCACGGTGTCGACGATCGAATTGTCCCGGATCACCTCGTCATTGAGCCCCTCATTGCGGGCCGCCCAGTTCTGCACGGTGCCGTTGAAACTCACCTTCGCCACCGTGGGGCCCTGGTCACGCCAATTGTCGAGCTCCGGCTCGATCATGTCGCACAACTGCTGCGCCGCCTGCGGGGTCACGGTGTCCTCGTCAGCGCCGGGCGAGGTCATCGCCCCGGGGGTCGTCATGGTGATCGTCGGCATGTCCGGAGTCCGGGGCACCGGATCGGAACCATCATCATCACCACACCCCACCAGCACCGCACCGGCTGCCAGCGCGGCAGCCGCCACCGTCGATCGCATCAGATAGTCACGAGACCGTCGCATCACTTCTCCTCACAGATAGGGGTACTTGTCGTGGCTGTACCCGATCGATGTGAGGGCAACCAGGGCTGAGCCTGGCGCGGCGCCTGTGTTCGCACGACGCCTTTCGACGGCCCTCGACGTCAGTCGATGTAGCCGGTCGCCGGGTTGATCATGCCGAGGAAGCTTCTGATCGATTCCCGGTGCTCACCCATCGTCGGCAGGTAACACTCGGCACCGGGATCGCCGGCGGTGCGGGCCGGACTACCGCCGAAGCCGTACCCGTCATTCGGTCCGGATCCCCAGTCGTAATCGGTGCCGCCATCCGGCCGCATCCGGAGGGTGAATACCTCGCCGTCGACCACGAGGGCGATCGGCCCCTCCCCGGGCCGCGGCTGGTAGTCGTCCGGCAGCACGTCGCCATCCATGGTGCCGCACCCTATTCGGATCGAGACAGTGCTGATGCGCTGGCCAGCGCCTGATCTGCGAACCCCATCACCGTGGCCGCCGTACAAATCGGATGCCGAGGCGTGTGGCGAAGAACCCGAGCAGTGCGCCGACGAAGGTCGGAGCCACGACGAGGCCGACCCAGAACCAGCGAGTCGGCCACATCTTCGCGGCCATCTCACCCAGCAGCTCGTTGGGGTGGGGGTCATAGCTCGCCCAGTAGCAATTGACCGAAGTCGGCCCCAGCGTCCACCAGACTGCAGAAACCGCCACTGCGGTGACCCCGCAGAGGAAGCCGAAGAGGGTCGTGAACAGGACCGTCGATTTCACCGATACCGGAACTACATCCGTCATGAGGTCAGTCAAACAGCAGTCTCACCCATACGCCGTGTCGACACAGACCGCAGCCTGGCACAGCGAGTAGTGGAAGTCTCCGGTGACCGTGGCGTCTTCGCCGAACGACTCCCGGGCCAGCGGAATTGCCCTGGTTTCTGTGAATTCCGATGGCGCCCCTACTACGTGCGCTTGGGACTATGTCCTTCGTGATCAAAACGAAGCCGGACACCGGCCCCCGCGTATCAGTGGGTTCGGTGCGTGTAGCAACCTTCAATGTTCTGTCGCCCCTGCTCGCCGATTGGCACCGCCGAAAGAAGGTCGTGGCAGAGCACTTACGGGCGGCTGCCCCCGACATCATCGCTTTGCAAGAGGTCGACGCCACGGAGGATCGTGAGCAGGGCATTGCCGATCTGCTCGGCCCGGGCTGGCACGTCGCGTGGCACTCTCGGACAACGCCTGATGGCGTCGGGCTGGCCCTGGCCAGCCGCTGGCCGTTCGCCAAGATCCATGAGCGCGGACTGGGAGTCACCGATCGCGCGGCGGTGTTTCCGTGGTCGGCGGTGGTCATCGCCGAGGTTCGTGCGCCGCAACCGTTGGGGACACTGCATGTCGCCCACCACAAACCGGTCTTCCAGTTCGATTACGAATATGAACGTGAGTTGCAGGCTGTCGAGGCGGCCCGGTTCATCGAAGAAGTCCTCGGCGACCGCGACGAGCACGTTGTCCTGGTCGGCGACTTCGACGCCACGCCGGACTCGTCGAGCATCCGGTTCTGGACCGGCCGCCAGTCACTGGCCGGTGTGAGCGTCAGCTATCACGACGCGTGGGAAGTGCTGCGTCCCAACGATCCCGGGCATACCTTCACCCCGGGTAATCCGCTGGTCGCCGGTGGTGACATGTTCTCCGCCGCCGGACGTCGCATCGACTATGTGATGGTGCGAGGCAAGAGTTTCGGGCCGACGCTCGCGGTGCGGTCTGTCGACCTGATCGGTGTCCAGCCGCAAGGTGGGGTGCAAGCGAGCGACCACTACGGTGTAGTCGCCGACCTGACTGTTCCTGCGCGAACTCCTGGCATCTGGGGTTGACAAGGGTACGCGCTTCAGAACACGGCGTCGCGTTCTCGTAGTTGCCTGGTGTCCGGTCGGGCGAGTTCGGCGTCGACTTCGAGGTCGATGGTGCTGGCGATCGACCGAGTGGCTTTTCCCGGAGACTGGGCGCTAGTTGGCGGAGAAGCCGGCAGCCAAGAGGCCTATTCGTCACCGTCGGTGAACAACAGTGCCGCTGCGGCAAGGTGGACCATGCAGTCGTCTGGCCGATGATCGCGGTGCAGTTCGAGAAGTTCCCGAGCGCGTTCGCGTGTGAGGTCGAGGAGGTGGACGCGGCACATGTGTTCAGCGAGGCGTCCGTCTGCCTGCACATAGGTCCTGTGGTGCATGGGTCCCTGACTTGTCGATGGAAGGAAACTTCGAAGTGGTTCCGAGGCTCGGTGCGCCATGGCCGGGGTTCGAGACTGCCGATGGGCTATGCGGTGTTGTGTGGCCCGATAGCCGGCGGGCGGTGATTGAGCGTGGATGGGGACTGTGGCAGCGACGGGAGCCGGTACATCCGACGATCGATGCCGGTCACCATGTCGTTGTAGGTGTCGATCAGCTTGGCCAACTGGGTCCACGAATCGTGGACTAGTGGGTCGTCGGCCGCGCGGGTCATCAGAAGGCGGTATGCGCGGACTTGGACCGCGGCGATCCGGTCGATCAGTGCACCGACCGTCCACGTCGTCAACCGTGCGCGCGGATGGGGCGTTGGGAGACGAGCATCGAGCCACCGATCGATTTCGACGACAAGCCCGCGCCTCCGGAAATGGACGGCAGAGGAGGGGGTGCTATCGAGAAGTGCGGCGTGGATAACGCCGAGCTCATAGGCGAAGCGGGTGAGTGGATGGCGGCCGACGTGGTGTCCGCGGACTGCCGAGAGCAGCGAATCCTGGCCAGGCCACGCCAAATCCACGTCGTCGACGGTCGGAGGCGCAGCGTGAGGTTCGGCAGAGGGAGCCCAGCCGTCGATGTATTCCTCGCTTTGGGAACGTCGGACTGTGCTGTCCGGCCAACGAGTAACGAGGTCATCTTTCGCGGCGCAGCGAGGCCGCGGATCCCGGCTGGGTATCCTGCCGGTCTTCTCTCGGCTTACACGGACGTCCGCCGCGCAGTTCGATTCGGGCATATGGCGAGTGAAGCCGGGTGATGGCTACAGCGGAATGGCATTCCCGCAGGGCAAGTACATGGCGGAACTGAGCCGGATAGCCGGGCGTAGTGCCCTGGCGAGTCCATGGCATCTCGTAGTGCCACGCCAGTTCGTCAGTGCGGCACGGGTTCCTATGGTCTGATTGCATGTCGATACTGAAATGGCTGGATTCAGGTGGAGTCGGCGGCCAGGCCGACTTCGGGGTTTCGGTGAAGCGAGGGGACCAGCTCGATGGAGGACTCGCCTGAAGTACCGCAGTGGGGTGATCGGCTGCGGTCATTCCGGACCGGGATGGGTATTACACGTACCGCCCTGGCGGCATTGCTGAATCAGCGAGGCGCACAATCCGGCGTGAACGTGGCGTGCGACGAACGTCTGGTTGCACGGTGGGAGCGGGGGGAGGTGCGGAGACCGTCTGCAGCGTATCGGAAGTTGCTGGCATCGATTGGAGCGCCGACGCCGAATCCGGCGGCAAACGCCGATCCGCGTCCATGGCGGCACGCGGACGGCAGCTGCAGCAAGAGTCGTGAAGCTGCCGAAGGACCGAAGCCGGGTGCTTACCGCGCGGGTCGTACCGATGACGAGCGAGAGCTCCGGTTTCTGGGCGCAGTAGCCGCAGCCTCCGTCGGGTCGCTGGATGCGCTGGTGCCGTGGCTGCCGGATATACCCGAGTCCAGTCATGGACCGTCCCGGGTGGGTATGGCTGATGTGCAAGCCGTTCGGACGATGACGGGGGGCCTCCGAGCATTCGACCAGCGGCACGGCGGATACGCCGTGCTCGATCCGGCTATCGGACTGTTGCGATGGGGATCGGGATTCCTCGCGAAATGTTGTGATCGGACGTCTTCAGCGGCGATGGCCACTGCGTTGGCCGACCTGTCAAGGCTTATCGGATGGGCGTGCTATGACGTCGGTCAGCTCGCTCGTGCCCGGCAGTATTCCGCATTGGCACTGTCGTACGCTCGGTCGGCGGATGCCGACAGCCTGGTGGCGTCGATCCTGTATGTGCTGGGCAGGGTCAGCTTGTTCGAACGGCGCCCTCGTGAGGCGCTGCGCATGTTCCAGCTCGGCCAGATATCGGCACAGGATGCCGCCAATCGAGGCGAGTCGGCTCGTCTGTACGCCAATGAGGCATGGGCGCATGCCATGTCCGGTAACTCCCAACTCATGCACGATGCTCTCGCGCGAGCCGACCATGAGATCGATAGCATCGACCGCGGGCGGTTGGACCCGTGGACCACGGTGTTCTTCTCGGCCGGCGAGCTGCCCGGTGGTTGCGTCCGTCAGAGTGGTGTACGAGCGGCGACGGCCAGCTTGTGAGCGTGTCGTAGCCGGAAAGTAGGCGGTCACCGCGTGATCCTTCTTGAACCGCCAAGCTCAACGAAGGAGAAGTTCACGCGATGACCTCTGTCGAGCCTATCGACCCGAATCAGCCGTTCGCCGAGCAACTCGCCGCAGCGAGCCCGGATCTGCTGCGGCAGATGCTCGCCTCGTTCATGCACACGATGATGAACACGGAAGCCGACGCGATCTGCGGCGCCGAATACGGCCAACGCAGCGCCGAGCGCGTCAACTCACGCAACGGTTACCGCCACCGCGATTTCGATACCCGCCTCGGTACCATCGACGTGGCGGTGCCGAAACTGCGCCACGGCAGCTACTTCCCGGACTGGCTGCTCGAGCGCCGCAAACGCGCCGAACGCGCCCTCACCTCGGTGGTGGCGACCTGTTACCTGCTCGGGGTCTCGACGAGGCGGATGGAGAAACTCGTCGAATCCCTCGGCATCACCAGTCTGTCGAAATCGCAGGTCTCGGTGATGGCTGCAGACCTGGACGCCCAGGTCGAAGCGTTCCGCACCCGCCCGCTCGACCAAGGCCCCTACACGTTCGTCGCCGCCGACGCCTTGGCGTTGAAGGTCCGGGAGAACGGGCGCGTGATCAACGTCCACGCCCTGGTCGCCACCGGTGTCAACGCCGATGGTTACCGCGAGATCCTCGGTATCCAGGTCACCTCCGGCGAAGACGGCGCCGGCTGGCTCGCGTTCTTCCGTGACCTCGTCGCCCGCGGCCTGACCGGGGTTTCTTTGGTCACCAGCGACGCGCATGCCGGGCTGGTCGCGGCGATCGGTGCCACGCTGCCGGGCGCGGCCTGGCAACGCTGCCGCACCCACTACACCGTGAATTTGATGTCGATCTGCCCGAAGACCTCATGGCCTTGGGTGCGGACTCTGCTGCACTCGGTGTTCGACCAAGCCGACCCCGATTCCGTTCACGCACAATATGATCGGATGCTCGACGCTTTGGGTGAGAAGCTGCCGAAAGTCGCCGAGCACCTCGATACCGCACGCGCGGAGCTGCTGTCGTTCACGGCGTTCCCGAAGCAGATCTGGCGCCAGATCTGGTCGAACAACCCCCAAGAACGGTTGAACAAAGAAATCCGCCGCCGCACCGACGTCGTCGGTATCTTCCCCGACCGCGGCGCGATCATCCGCCTCGTCGGCGCCGTGCTCGCCGAGCAACACGACGAATGGATCGAGGGCCGACGCTACCTCGGCCTCGACGTCCTCGCCCGGGCCCGCGCCATCACCGAACCCGACGAACAGGAGGAAACGACCCCCGCAGAACTCACCGCCTGACCAACAAACGGATCAGCGGTGACCGCTCCACTTACACCACGCCAATGGACTTGACCCTGCCCGGTATTCGTGCGGTCATATTCAACGAGTACGCGCGGTCGACAGACAACGGCAAGGATCGCGATCGCTATTCATGTGCGGCGGTAGAAGAAGCACGCCTGTCCCTATCCGTGGCCGAGCACGACCGGCCGCTGCGTAGTGTGTTGTTCGACCGTACGACTTTGGCAACGGGGTTGTTCCGGCTGAACGAGCCTAGTCCGGCCGTCGACAGCGCGGCGACCGCATTGCAACTCGCCGGAGTGGTCGGTAGCGCTCGCGTTCGCTCACGACTGGTGTCGATGGCGGAGGAAGCGGAACCATGTGCTCGTGACTCGGCGGTTCAAGAGATCCGGCATCAGGTGAGCCAGTTGGCGTTGCCCGACGTAAGTGTCCGATCGGCGTCAGCAGCGCACCCTCGCTAGTATGGCGGATGTGGCGACAGCTATCTCGCCGGACCGTGCAGCTGAGCTACGTGCCGTAATCAGCAATGCGTGCGCCGAGGTCGGGTTCGTTTCCGACGGCGCGGAGCTGATCAAGTACACAGTAAACGCGGTATTCAGGCTTCAGCACACTCCCGTGATAGTGCGGGTGGGAACTGGGACTGTCGGTCGGTTGCGCGGCCATCGTTTGGTGTCGGTTGCTCGTCTTCTGGCCGACCAAGGCGCCCCGACCGCCCCGTTGGCCCGCGTTCCCCAGCCGATTGCGGTTGGGGAACATACCGTCACCTTTTGGCGTGAGCTCGGCGAACGGTCCTGGGCGCCGGAAGACTTGGCCATTCCACTCAAGCAGTTGCATTCGGCGGTGCGATCCGACGGTTTACCCGGCTGGGACCCATTCGGCCACGCCTTTGCACGCCTGGACGAGGCAGACGATGCGTTATGCAGGGGCGACCGCCAATGGCTGCGCGATCAGTGGGCTGCTGCTGAGGAAGAGTACCGTCGGTGGCAGTCGCAGATACCGCTCGGCGTCATTCACGGAGATCCGCATGCCGGAAACCTGCTCGCCGATGAAGCAGGACGAATTGTCATGTGTGACTTGGACGAAACAGGTGTCGGTCCCCTCGCATGGGATCTGGTCCCGCAAGCTGTCGGCGCGATCCGCTTCGCACGCGCTGACTACTACCGGCGGTTCGTGGCGGCCTACGGGGCGGATGTCACCACCGAACCCTATTGGTCCGTGCTGAGGTGCATTCGTGAACTGATCATGGTGACAAGCGTGCTGACAGACCTAGGGAAACGCCCAGAGGTCGCGGCAGAACATGCACACCGAATAGCGTCGCTTCGTGCAGGCGATGCCAACGCTATCTGGCACCGCTACCAGTAGCGACCTCAACGGAACGGTTCACCGGCCATATCACTCAGGCGAACAGGGAAGGAGTGACGTGCCCCCGATCCAGGTAGCTGTGTGCGGGCCTCGTGAGTGCAGCGAGGAGGAAGCGGCGAATGCGCGGGCGGTCGGCAGGTTGCTGGCGGAGGCGGGGGCGACGGTGTTGTGCGGGGGCGGGGGTGGGGTGATGGCTGCGGTGGCGGAGGGGGCGTCGACGGCGGGTGGGTTGGTGATCGGGGTTCGGCCGGATACGGACCGAGCAGGTGTGTGCGAGGGGTTGTCGGCGGTTCTGTACACGAATATGGGTGAGGCGCGTAACGCCATCCTGGTGTGGTCGGCGGACGCCGTGATCGTTATCGGCGGGTCGTGGGGGACGTTGTCGGAGCTTGCGCTGGCGAACCGGCGTGGCGGGGTGAGGGTGGTGACGTTGGGTGGATGGCAGGTCCTCGACGCCGATGGCGAGCGGGTCGACGCCGGTGTCGCAGCGACTCCTCCGGAATCCGCTGTCGACGCCGCGCTCGGACGGATGTAGAGCGTTCCTGGAGGAGTAGGGAGGTCGAACTGCGAGTCGGTGCCGAGAAGCCGGGGCTGCAGTATTTCTGCCGCGCGGAGACTCGCGCCGATTGTGTCGAGTCTCTAGGGGTGAACTCGGGGGTTGGTGATCTGTCCAGAGCCGATCTTGTTCGCACGGTGACGCGCTCGGCGGGTTCTAGTTTGGTCGTGATTCACCCGCAATCGACCGGCTGGACGGTGCCGAGACCGGTCGCCGCCCAGGACAGGAGCTTTCGCGTCTCATGATCGGATCTGGAATAGCCCGCCGCGCGCGGGGACGCCTGCTCGCGGTCGCGTTCGCGATGATGGCTGTCGCGCCCGGTGCAGCGGTCGTGGCGCCGAGTGCGACAGCCGAGCCCGCGTCGGAGATCACCGGCTCCTGGGAGGTCGATGACCGCACAGTCCAGTTGCGGGTGCATTCGGCGTCGATGGATACCGACATCATGGTGAATGTGCAGCGGCCCGCGGATCGGTCGGCGCCGAGGCCGACGTTGTATCTGCTCAACGGCGGTGGCGGTGGGCAGGACAGCGCGACCTGGCAGAAGAACACTGATGTGCTGCGGTTCCTGGCGGACAAGGACGTCAATGTGGTGCAGCCGATCGGCGGTCGGTGGAGTTACTACACCGACTGGCGAGCGCGGGATCCGAAACTCGGTGTGTACAAATGGAAGACGTTCCTCACCGAGGAACTGCCGCCGTTGATCGACGCCGAATTCGGCACCACCGGCGTCAATGCGATCGCGGGACTGTCGACCTCGGGGACCTCGGTGCTGCAACTGCCCATCGCGAAACCCGGCCTGTACCGGGCGGTCGCGGCCTACAGCGGCTGCGCGCAGATCAGCGATCCGATCGGGCAGCAGTTCGTGAAGATGGCGGTGGAGTCGTGGGGTGGTGGCGATACCGACAACATGTACGGCCCGCCCGGTGACCCGATGTGGGCGGCCAACGACCCGTACGTCAACGCGGAGGGGCTGCGCGGGCTGAAGCTGTTCATCTCCACCGGCACCGGGATTCCGGGGATGTTCGACGTGTACAACGGCACCCATATGCAGCCGGGCCCGCGCGGTTTCGCCAACCAGCTGGTGCTGGGCGGGTTGATCGAGGCGGCGGTGAACTGGTGCACCCACAATCTGCGCGACCGGCTGCATCAGCTGGGTATCCCGGCCACCTTCGACTTCCAGCCCACCGGCACCCATTCGTGGGGGTATTGGCAGCAGGCGATGAAGGCTTCGTGGCCGGTGCTGGCCGACGGGCTGGGGTTGCCGCGATGAGGCCGCGCGCACGAGTGGTCGTCGGGTGAACGCTATGGGTAGCATCGTCGGCGGCCGCGTCGGCCCGGGAAAGCTGGGTCTTGCCCGGCCCGTGCCGTGCGCTGGATGGTGTGCTGGACTCGCCTGCCGCGTGTGCGGCGCGGTAACAGCGATACGAGACCGATAGGGGCCGCCGAGATGCAACCGGCACTGCGATGTCTTGTCTGGGAACTGGACAACACGCTGTGGGACGGCGTCGTCTACGACGGCACGGCCGGCGCGTTGGACCGTTCCGCCCTGCGCACCCTGCGGATCCTGAGCGAACGCGGAATGTGGCATGCGGTGGCCAGCCGGGGCGATCGGACCCGCACCACGGAGATGTTGCGCAGGCACGGGCTGCTCGAGATGTTCTCCGTCGTCGAGATCGGCTGGGGCCGAAAGTCGTCGGCGATCGTGCGGATCAGCCACACGCTCGGCCTGCGCCTGGATTCCATCGGATTCGTCGATCCGGAGCCGGTGGAACGGGCCGAGGTGGCGCGAGCGTTGCCGCTGGTGCGCTGCTATGCGGCGCGCAACGCGGGCATGCTGCTCAACCACCCCGACTTCCGGCCGGTGGTGCGTCCCGACCGCGATCCCACCCCGCCGCTGGGATTCGCCCGGGTGCCCGCGCTCTGAATCCACCTGTGGCCGCGTCTCACCGACCACAGCCAACCGGGGCAGGTCACTGGTGAGCACCGGGCCGATCTACACGTCTGCGCCGGAACGGTTCTGAACCGAACCGGTGCGGGCCTGCCCTCGATCGGCTCGGCGCCGAAGCGAGGGCAGGCCACCCGGTTCAGCTACGCGCGCCGCGCTTGATGAACGTCGCCGCCTGCTCACCGATCAGCACCGACGGCGCATGCGTGTGCCCGCGCACCAGCACCGGCATCACCGACGCATCGGCCACCCGCAACCCCTGCACACCACGCACTTCCAGCTGCGGGGTGACGACGCTGGCCGAATCGGAACCCATCCGGCAGGTCCCGGCCGGGTGATAGAGGGTGTGGGAGTAGCGGTTGAGCGACAGCTCCAGGGTCTGCTCGATATCGGCGGGCGGTTGCGGCGGGTAGACGATCGGCCCCAGTACCGATTTCAGTGCGGGTGCCTCGGCCAGCCGCACGCAAGTGCGCAATCCGGACATGATCGCGGCCCGGTCCGCGCCCTCGGCATCGGACAGATAGCGCGGGTCGATAATGGGCTTGGCGGCCGGATCCTTGGAGGCGAGGCTGATGCGTCCCCGGCTGTGCGGGCGCAGCAGCACCGTCGCCAGCACCACACCGTGCTCGGTGGGATCGACAAGGCCTTCATGGAAAAACGGGGCAGGGGCGAAGATCAGCTCCAGATCGGGCAGTTCCAGCGCGGGATCGCTGCGCAGGAACCCGTACGCCTCACCGACGTTGGAGGTGAGCATGCCGCGATGACGCAGCAGGTAATCCAGCAGCTGACGCGGTTTCTCGGCCGCGAACAGCGAATCCGATTCCACACCGTAGCCGAGCGCCGCTACCAGATGATCTTGCAGATTCGCACCGACCTCGGGCGCGTGGTACACGGTCTCGATGCCGTGGCGGCTCAGGTCCTCACGGTCGCCGATGCCCGACAGCATGAGCAGTTGCGGGGTGTTGATCGCGCCGCCGCACAGCACCACCTCGCGTCGCGCGGTCGCGGTCACCGTTGACTCGCCCTGCCGGAATTCCACGCCGGTGGCGCGGGTTCCGTCGAAGAGCACGCGGGTGGCGAGCGCTTCGGCGCGCACGATGAGATTCGGCCTGCGCAGCGCCGGACGCAGGTAGGCGTCGGCGGTGCTCCAGCGCCTGCCGCCACGCTGGGTCACCATCGTCTGGCTGAAGCCCTCCGGCGCGGGCCGGTTGGGCGGTTCCACGGTGAAGCCGCATTCGCGCACCGCCTCCAGATAGGCGGCGGTCGATCGGCGTGGGCTGCGCTGATGGGCGATGTGCAGCGGACCGTCGGTGCCCTCATCGGGGTACTGCGCACCTTCGACGTTCTCGATGCGCCGGAACTGTTCGACGACCTTGGCGAAACTCCAGTCCTCGCCCGCCAGCAACGCCCATTCGTCGTAGTCGGCGCGGAACCCGCGCACCCACATCATCGCGTTCATCGACGACGACCCGCCGAAGGTCTTCCCGCGCGGCCAATAGATCTGGCGGCCGTCGAGCTCCGGCTGCGGTTCGGTCAGGTAATCCCAGTCCACCTCGCTGCGGAACAGCTTGGCGAACCCGGCCGGAATATGAATGAATTTGTTCTTGTCCTGCGGCCCCGCCTCCAGCAGCAGCACCGTGGTATCGGGATCGTCGCTGAGCCGAGCGGCCAGCGCCGCGCCCGCCGACCCCGCCCCGACGATCACATAATCCGCAGCGACCTCACCTGTACCCACTGTCCATCTCCGATCTCACTGTGTAGGGCAAACATACGAGCACGCGATGGTCACCGGGCCGGATTCCGCCCATCATGGGCCGATCAGCGCCGCCGACGTCGCCGGATACGCCGCGCCCCCGCCGGCGAGAAGCCGACGGGGGCACGACGAGAAGAGGGATCAGCCTGCCGCGGGAGTGCTGTCGGAACGGCGGCTCGGCACGGTCGGCAGCTTCAGCGCTGTGGGCGCATGCGCGGGGACGACCGGGTTGCGCGGCGCGATGGGCGCGATGCGCTGATAGGGGCTGTTCTGGTCCGGGCGCAGATCCTGCTCGCCCTTGTTGGGCCAGTAGGCGGCGGCGCGCTCGGCCTGCGCGGTGATGGTCAGCGACGGGTTGACACCCAGATTGGCCGAGACCGCGGCACCGTCGACCACGCTGAGCGTCGGATAGCCGTAGACGCGGTGGTAGGCGTCGATCACCCCGGACTCGCGATCGGCGCCGATGGCCGCGCCGCCGAGGAAGTGCGCGGTGAGCGGGATATTGAACACCTCGCCCCAGGTGCCGCCCGCGACACCGCCGATCTTCTCCGCGACCCGCCGGGTGACGTCGTTACCGGCCGGAATCCAGGTCGGGTTGGGTTGGCCGTGCCCCTGCTTGGAGGTGAGTTTGCGGCCGAAGAGCCCGCGTTTGGTGTAGGTGGTGATGGAGTTGTCCAGATGCTGCATGACCAGCGAGATGATGGTGCGCTCACTCCAGTTGCGCACGCTGAGGAAGCTCAGCAACGTCAGCGGGTGGCGCAGCGCGATACCGAGGAACCGCAGCCAGCGTGGGATGCGTCCGCCTCCGTCGACCATCAGGGTCTGCAATAGGCCCATCGAGTTCGAGCCCTTGCCGTAGCGCACCGGCTCGATATGGGTGTCGGGAGTGGGGTGGATCGAGGAGGTGATGGCCACGCCCTTGGTGAAGTCCTGGCCGGGGATCACCTTCTTGGTGGCCGCACCGACGATGGACTCGGAGTTGGTGCGGGTGAGCACGCCGAGCCGTTCGGACAGGTCGGGCAGCACACCCTGATCACGCATGGCGTGCAGCAGCTTCTGGGTGCCGAGGGTACCGGCGGCCAGCACCACATTGCCCGCGGTGTAGGTGGCCGGGTTCTTACGCACCCAGGCGCCGGTGCGTTCGGTCGCGACCTCCCAGGTGCCGTCCGGCTGCGGGCGCAACGCGGTGACAGTGGTCATCGGAATGACCTGCGCGCCCGCCTTTTCCGCGAGGTACAGGTAGTTCTTCACCAGGGTGTTCTTGGCGCCGTACTTGCAGCCGACCATGCAGTCGCCGCATTCCAGGCAGCCGGTGCGCTCGGGACCGACACCACCGAAGTAGGGATCTTCGACCGTCTTGCCGGGTTCGCCGAAGAACACCCCGACCGGCGTCTGCACGAACGTGTCGCCCACGCCCATGTCCTCGGCGACCTGCTTGAACACCTCGTCGGCGGGGGTCATGTGCGGATTGCGGACCACGCCGAGCATCTTCTGCGCCTGCTCGTAGTACGGGGTCAGCTCGTCACGCCAGTCGGTGATGTCGCGCCACTGGGCGTCCTGGAAGAACGGCTCCGGCGGCACATAGAGGGTGTTGGCGTAGTTGAGCGAGCCGCCGCCGACGCCTGCGCCGCCGAGGATCAGCACATCGCGCAGCGGGTGGATGCGCTGGATGCCGTAGCAGCCGAGCTTGGGCGCCCACAGGAATTTGCGCAGATCCCAGCTGGTCTTGGGCAGTTCGTTATCGGCGAAGCGGCGGCCGGCCTCGATGACGGCGACCTTGTACCCCTTCTCCACCAATCGCAGCGCCGTGACGCTGCCGCCGAACCCGGACCCGACGATGAGGACGTCGTAGTCCGTCGGTTGCTCAGACATGGGGAAACTCCTCGGTGGGCGTCGGCAGTGACGCCGGTTACGCTAATGAGGACAGTTGGAACTGTCAACGAAGGGTGCGCTTGGTATCTATGCTGGTCGCGTGTCCCGATACAGCCGCACCCAGCTGGCCGAACTGAGCGGCGTCCCGGCGCGAACGATCCGCTACTACCACTCGCTCGGATTGCTGCCCAAGCCCGAACGCGTCGGCAAGGAAGCCCTCTACCGCACCGAACACCTCGACCGGCTACGCGACATCCTCGCCATGCAGGCCCGCGGCCTGCGGCTGGACGCGATCCGCGAGGTCTTCGCCACCGACGCCGGGGCAGGCGCGACCGACTGGCGTGCGGTCTTCGACCCACGCAAGCCCGGCCATTCCGACCAGTCCGCCGTCCTCGATGACGACGAACTCACCGAACTGCTCGGCGACCGCCGCCCCGACATCCTCGACGAACTGCTGGCCGCCCAATACCTCGAACGACGCGGCGAGAACTGGGCGATCCCGGACCTGCCCATGCTCAAGGGCGCGCTGATCCTCTACGACGTCGGCACCGACGTCACCCTGAGTGGTGCCCTGCGCAAGGTGATCCGGGCGCGCATCGCCGAACTGGCCGACGAAATGGTGCGCACCTTCCGCGACGCCGCCGCGACCAGCTACGGCGGCGAAGGCATCGGCAGTGACCTGAGCCGCTTCCGTGACCGTTTCCGTGCCGCGGCCTGGGAGGTCGGCGGCGCCACGCTGGCCGACGAAATCGAACGCGCGGTCGCCGAGCTGGACGAATCCGGACGCTGATCCTCAGCTGCACCTGGACCCGGCAGTCGGCCCGTTGAACGTGACGGATGCGAGCGCTGCATCAGTGGATCGTGCGCTGAGGCCGGTGGATCAGCGCGTGCCCCGGGCGAGTGGGGGAGCGGTGATCACTGTTGTTGACATCGCTCTCGGTCATCGTTCATGGTGGCACCCATGACCACACCGAGGGCCCGCGCCCGCGCTCAGACGATGGACGACATCAAACGCATCGCGCGCACCCAGCTGGCCACCGAGGGCGCTGCCGCGCTGTCGCTGCGCGCGGTCGCCCGCGAACTCGGCGTCGTCTCCTCGGCGGTCTACCGCTATGTCCGTAGCCGCGACGAACTGCTGACGATGCTGGTGGTCGACGGCTACGACGCCCTCGGTGACGCCGTCGACGCCGCGGTCGCGGCTGCCGCCGCCGATCCGGCCGCGCGGCTGCGTGCCGCAGCGCACGCCGTCCGCGACTGGGGCCTGGCCGAACCCGCCTGGTACGGACTGCTTTTCGGCACCCCGGTGCCGGGCTACGCCGCGCCCGCCGAACAGACCGTCGCGCCCGGCACCCGTGTCATCGCGACGCTGCTGCGCCTGGTCGAAGCCGCGCACCGCGACGCGGCACTGCGCGAGCCTGCCGCAACCAAGCCGATCTCCTCGGCCACCCTCGGCGATTTCGCCCGCATCCGAACCGAATTCGGCCTCGAGATCCCCGACTGGCTGCTGGCCCGGGCGTTGGTGCTGTGGAGCGCGCTGTTCGGCGCGGTCAGCTTCGACGTCTTCGACATGTACGGGCCGGGCACCTTCACCGACCGCACCGAGGTGTTCGACCTGCAGTTGACCGGCTGGCTAACCCTGCTCGGATTCCACTGAACCCGCACCCGGCTGCTGCGCACCGCACAGGATGAGCGCGGTCCTGGTGAACAGCGGCGCCAGTTCCGGCAAATGCTCGGCACCCCGCTCGTACAGGTAGGCGACGATCCGCTCGTTGATCCCGCCGAGCAGCATGTCGATCAGCGCCGGATCCGGATCGACGGGTACCTCACCGCGCTGCACGCCGATCCGCCCGACCGCCACGATGTGCTCGGCGAACAGCCTGTGCACCCGTGCGCGATGCTCGACCAGCGCCGGTCCGGCGGCGAGGATCTCGATGTAGAGCGCGCGCGTGGCGGCCGGCCGGGCGGCCAGGATTTCCAGGAACACCCGGAACGAGGTGTGCACCCGTTCGGCGAACGGTGTGTCCGCGCTGAGCGTGATCGTCTCGGTGAGCAGCCTGAGGCAGTCGGCCACGGCGCTGTCGTAGGCGGCGGCGAAGCATTCTTCCTTGCCGCCGAACAGCGCGTAGAACGTGCGCCGCGCGACCCTGGCCCGGCCGACGATCTCGGTGACCGTGGTCGGCGCGTAGCCCAACTCGCCCACCGCCTCCAATGCGGCCGCGCACAACCGCTGGTACTGCGAGTTCTCGACTTCCTCGCGGGTCAGGCGGTGCGGGCCATGGGGCAGCCGGTCGGGCGGCCCATCAGTCAGCACGGTCATGCGACCAGGATATGGGCTCGACGGACACCGGCTCTCCGCAGCGACCGATCGTCGGTGAGATCCAGGCCATAGTTGCCACGAAATGTGATCCATCCTATGGTTACCCGCGAGTCGGGAACGATGGAGTTCCGCTCTTGTCGGGATGAGGGGATACATGATCAGACATCGACGTCTCGTCCGGAGTGCCGTGATCACTCTGGTGGGCATCGTCGCGGCCACCACCGCGCTGGTGGCGGCCCAGACCGGGCAGGCGCAACCGGACGGCGGCGCGCTCGGCGCACACTGGACCGCCACCCACGACGGTCCACGCGCCTATCCGAATGTGCACATCGACTGGGATGTGCCCATCACGATGAGCGACGGCACCGTCCTGAAGGCCAACGTCTACCGTCCGGCCGACGCCGCGGGCAGGCCCATCGAGGAGAAGACGCCGACAATCGTCAACCTCACGCCGTACACCAAACTCGTCGGCAACGTGCTGGATTCGGCACTCACCTTCCCGGTACTGGCCGACGCCCTGACCGAGCTCTTCAAGAGCTTCGACCTGTCCGCCTACGGACTCGGCGGCCTCACCGAGATCACCAAGGCCATGCCCGCGGGCACGCTGCGCTCATTCGGCGTGGACCGCAAGCTCATCCAGAGCGGCTACACCCAGGTCGTCGTCGACGTGCGCGGCACCGGCTTCTCCCAGGGCATCTGGCAGGTCTTCGGCGAACGCGAACAACTCGACGGCGTCGAAGTGGTGAATTGGGCCGCCGCCCAACCCTGGTCCACTGGCAAGGTCGGCATGACCGGCATCTCCTACTCGGCGATCAACCAGTTGCAGACCGCCGAACGCAATCCCGAAGCGCTGCAAGCGATCTTCCCGATCGTGCCGGGCAGCGACCTGCTACGCGATATCGCGGCCACCGGTGGCGGCGTCGGATTCGGATTCCTGCCCGCCTGGCTGCTGGCCGTCAACAGCTCCAAACTGATCCCGGACGTGAAGTCGATCTTCGACGGCCGGTTCGACTGGAAATGGCTGGCCGACCGCGTCCAGGACCCGCTGACCTTCGTCAACTACCTGCTCGCCGCACTCACCGTGCCCAGCGTCGACGCCATCCCGCCGCACCTGATGGAACTGATCCAGGAAGACAGCGCCATCCGGCAATCCTGGCTCGGCCACCCTGACAAGATCGACATCCCGACCTTCGTCTACGGCGGCTGGCACGACATCTTCACCTACTCCTCGCCCCGGGTCTACAACGCCGTCGACGTCCCCGACTCGCAGAAGAAGCTCATCATGGGCGACATCTACCACCTGACCACCGGCAGCGGAAACGGCCTGCCCGGCGCACCGCCACGGCTGGACGTACTGCAACGCGCCTGGTTCGACAAGTGGCTCAAGGGCATCGACAACGGCATCGACACCTACGACAACGTCACCCTGTGGCAGCAGGGCGGCGGCTGGACCAGCACCACCACCTTCCCACGCCCCGGCATGGACTACCGCCGCATGTATCTCGACGCGGCACCGTCGGGCACCGTACGCAGCGTCCACGACGGCAGCCTCTCGACCGCGCCCGGCGCACCCGCCCAGCTCACCGTCGCGCCCGGACTGGCCACCCTGTGCTCGCGCGATTCGGCCACCGGCACCGCGGGTATCACCGGAATCCTCGACGCCTGCGCCAAGGATTCCCGGATCAGCGAAACCAGCGCCCTGACCTTCACCAGCCCGCCGGTGCGGGGGCCGACCGAGATCTCCGGGCCGATCGCCTTGCACCTCAACGCCGTCCACGACGCCACCGACGGCTACTGGTCGGTGACGGTCAACGATGTCGCACCCGACGGGCGCTCCACCGTGCTCACCAGCGGCCAGCTCACCGCCTCGCTGCGCACCGTCGACGAAACCCGCGCCAGCCGCTCCGCCAACGGCGACTACACCGACCCCTACCCGGTGCTCACCCTCGCCACCAGGCAACCGCTGGTACCCGGCCAACCCACCATCATCGATATCGGGCTCACCGCCACCGACGCCATCCTGCAACCCGGGCACCGGCTGCGCGTGGACGTCTACGCGATGAACTTCCCGCGCGGGCTGCCGCTGCGGCCGCTGCTCAACGAAAGCGAACTCAAACCGCAGCACGTTCGCCTGGACCCGAACCAGCCCAGCTGGATCAATATCCCGGTCTCCGGCACACCGGGATGGTGATCGCGGCGGTCAGAACCGGATGCACGGCTCGGTGAGCTGTAGCCGGTTCGAGGTCGGGCCGTGGTAATCGGTGGCCACGGTCCGCAACCCGCCCGGCGCCGCCGCGTCCGGCACCCCGACCACCGCCCGATGAGCCGCCGGGTCCGGTGCTCCCGCCGCGTAGTCGTGCGGCGGGAGCATGCCCTCGAAATCCACCGGCAAGCCCTCGGCCACCGCCGCACGCAACGAGGCCCGGTCGACGGTGCCCGCGGCCACCACCTTCTCCAGCACCGCCCGCATCGGATAGCTCAACGCCCAGCCCGCGTTGTAGCCCCAGTTCGCCGGGACCCGCGGCGCGGCGGCCCGCGCGCTCACCGCACCCGCGCTGGCGCCGTCCCACCCGTCGAAGGGCGCGGTCGTCGCGTAGCGGGCGGTCAGCGCGGGCCCGGCGGGGGAGTCCAGCAGTGCCGCGTTCCACGTCGGCAGTGAACCGATGAACCGGCCGGGGTAGCCGCGCTGCACCAGCTTGCCCACGATCTCGCCGGTCTCCGCGGGCCCAGTCGCGAGCACGACCGCGTCCGGCGGATCGGCCAGCACCTGCTGGACCACCGAATTCTGGTTGCCGAGTTCCCGATTGGACGCGGTGGTGATGTTCGCGGTGACCGGCACATTGTTGGTCATCGCCCAGGTACGCGCCCCCGACGCATAGTCCTCACCGTAATTGCCCGAATAGGCCACGACCGCGATCCGCTCGGGCCGCCCATACCGCTCGGTGAGCCAATCCAGTCCGAGAACCGCCTCGGTGCAGTAGGAGTAGCCGATCTCGAGCACCAGACCGCGATCGGTTTGCGCGTACTGCCAGCCCGACCACAACGTGCCCGCGCCGGTGAGCATGTCGTCGCCATCCATCCGGCCCAGAATCGTCTGGGTCTGCGAGGTGCCGAGGCTCATCGCCAGCGCCAGCACATGCGGCTGCACCTTCGCGTACGCGTCGGCGTAGCGCGTCGGGTCATAGCTGGTGTTCTCCACGAAGGTGGTGTCGTCGACCTCGTAGCGGCCGCCGATCCCACCGGATCGGTTCACCGCGGACCAGAACGCATGCTGACCGTCCTGCAACGCGGTGCCGAGTGCGGCGAACGGCCCGCCGCCCAGATCCGACAGCACACCCAGATAGATGCAGCCCTTGTTCTCGTCCACTGCCTGCGGGCAGGGCTCGCTGGTGACCCCTGGACCCGTGGTCTCCTCGCCGGAGGCCGAACACCCCGACACCAGCAACACCCCCGCGACGGCCGCCGCGACCGCATGCCGTCCGCGCCGCGCCGCCGTACTCCGCATCGTCAACTGTCACCTTTCGCACACCCACCGAAACACCCGGTGGCCCTGGTGAACCGGGACTGTAGCGGCAGGCGGCCCGCGGTGACGGGGTTTTCGGCAGCGTGCGCGGCGATCAGTCCGCGGCGGGCGCCAGATCCGATCCCGGCTCCGCGTCCGCGTCGGGCTCCTGCGGCGCCGGCGCGGTGAACACATCGATCTGCTCGCCCACGTAGCGGATCACCACAGCGGCCACCGCGGCCACCGGCACCGCCAGGAACGCCCCGACGATCCCGTACAGGGCGCCGCCGGCCGTCACCGACAGCAACACGATCACCGCGTGCAGCTTCATACTGCGGCTCTGCAACACCGGTTGCAGCACATTGCCTTCCAGCTGCTGCACCGCGATGATGATGCCGAGCACGATCAACGCCGTGGTCAGGCCATTGGCGACCAACGCGACCAGCACCGCAAGCGCACCGGCGACGAACGCACCGACCATCGGGATGAACCCACCGAGGAAGGTGATCACCGCGAGCACCAACGCCAACGGCACATCCAAGATCACCAGGCCCAAACCGATCAGCACCGCGTCGATCATGCTGACCACGGCCTGGGTCCGGATGAACCCACCCAGCACCGCCCAGACCCGGGCCAGCACCTCCTCGAGATGCCTGCCCGCAGGGGAGCCGACCGTACCGTGCAGCCACGGCAGAAAACGCGGCCCGTCCTTGATGAAGAAGAACGACAGCACCAGCACCAGGAACAGGGTGATCAGCGCCGACGTCGCCGCGCTGACGCCGGTGAACACGCCGGTCGCGATCTGCTCGGCACTCGACTGCAACCGCGTCACCACCGCGTCCACCGCGGAATCCAACTGCTCGTCGCGCACATTCAGCGGCGGGCCCTGCAACCAGTCGCGCACCTTGTTGATGCCCTCGGTGGACTTGTCCGCCAGTGCGGGAGCCTGATCGACCACCGACGGCACGATCAGCGCGATCACTCCCGCCAGCACGCCGAGGAACCCGATCACGGTGATCGAGGCGGCCGCGGCCGGACGCAGTTTGTGGTCCATGAGCCAGCGGGCCGGCGGCCACAGCACCGTGGCGACCACGATCGCCAGCAGCACCGGCAGCAACACCACCCACAGTTTGGCGACCACATTGCCGATCACCCAGGCGCCCGCGGCGATCACGACCACGCACAACGCCCATTTCGCCAGCCACAGCACCCCGACACCGATGGCGTCGCCGCGATTCGGCGTGCGGTCGCGAGCGGTCTTCTCGGCTGCGGTCTTGTCCACGTTCGGCCCGTTCACGCCGCCAGTCTTACACGGATCCCGCGCACGGGCCGGGCGCGTCGATGGTGACGCCCATCGCGGTCAGCGGTCCGCGGCCCAGGGCGCGCAGGCGGAGCCGTCCGTCAGCCCGGGACCCGCACCGGATCGGCGCAGCTGGCCGCCGCGTCCACGAACGAGCAGTCCGCGGGCCCGCGTGTGGGCCGGTAGCCGGGTGCCACGCCACCCGCGCGGGTGATCTCGGCGTAGGCGGGGACGGCGTCGGTCGGCCGCCGGGTCAGGGCGGGGTCGGTGAGGACGTCGACGGTGTAGAGGCCGAAGCGCGGGGTGTAGGAACCCCATTCGTAGTTGTCGGTCAGGCTCCAGTAGTTGTAGCCGATGAGGTTCATTCCGTCGGCCTTCGCGCGTTGCAGCCAGTACACGGTGTCGCGGAGCAGGTCGGCCCGGCTGTAGCCGTCGGCCCTCGGGTGCCCGTTTTCGGTGGGCATCCCGTTCTCGACGATGTAGAGCGGGCGCCCTGGGAACCGGCGCGCGTAATGCTGCAATGCGTAATAGATGCCCTCGGCCTGCAACGGCATCGTCCACAGCCGGTTGATGTCCGGCGGGCCCGCCAGCAGCGATTCGGGGGAGAAGCCGTAGTAGTAGTCGATGCCGATGTAATCGAGCTTCGCCCCGATCCGGTCGATCAGCGGCCCGTTCACCGCATCCTCGGCCGTCGGGATATAGGCGACATTGCTGGACACCATCGCGCCCGGGTGCACGCGGTGGATGTGGTCGTAGATGCTGTTGTGGGCCAGGGCGATACGGTCCTGCATGGCGCCGACGTCGCCGACGCCGATGCCGCCATGGCGCAGCTCGTTCAGTACATACATCGCGGGCTCGTTGAAGGTGATCCAGAGCGGATCGTGCCCGGCATAGCGTTCGACGACGGCGCGCGCATTGGCCAGCCAGTCGTCGACCATGGCCGGATTACGCCAGCCACCGCGATCGACCTCCCAACCCGGATACACCCAGTGGTCCAGCGTGAGCATCGGTCGCATCCCCGCCGCTTCGATGGCGGCGATGACGTTGTCGTAGAACCGGAATCCGGCCGGATCCCATTCGGCCGGCCGGGGCTGGAGCCTGGCCCACTCGATGCCGATGCGATAGACCCGCACACCCAGCTGCGCGGCGAGCCCGATATCGGACCGGAATCGACTGTAGAAGTCGATCGAATTCAGGTACGGATCCTCGGTCTTACCCGCGGCGATGTAGCGCATCCAATTGCTGTCGGGCGCATTGCCTTCGGATTGGAAACCGGAAGCCGCCACGCCCCAGAGGAAGTCGTCGCCGAGTGGTGCCACCGTCTCCGGGGCCGGCGGGCGAGCAGCCGCACGTCCGCCGAGCAGGGTAGTGGCGGTCGCGGCGGCGAGCCCGGCGAGAACGTGGCGGCGGTTCGGTTGACGCATCGAACTCCTGCTCCTCACGGTGGAAGGTGCCCGGTGTGGTTTTCGGCCAAGCCTAACGACCGATAGGGCGCGGGGTGGGGAAGTGGGTTGTCCGCGTGGATATCTCCCGGTGGGGTAGGGGAAAGGCTGGGCTGAGTCCGGCCCGGCTTGCGGAGGATGTGGCATCTCGGCTCGAGGACGTCGCAACTCAGCTCCCTAGGCGCTATTTAATATCGATACGTAGATATGCGCATCTACGCATGTCGCACCTATCCAACCAAATCTCACCTTCGGCACTGGTCAACACCAAAACGCATAGAGGAGAAGGGGGCATCGGCCGGCAGGGCGGTGCCCCCTTCTCGTGCGATGGCGTCACGTCGCGATGGTGCGCGGCTGGATACGCACGCGAACCCAGCGGCGGCGCACACGTTCGGCTGGTTGTCGGCGAGGTCGGCGAGGTATGCGGTTCGGCTTATCGTGTCGAAGGCGAATCGCACCGCGAGCGGTTGATCGCGATCAGCGTCTTAGTGCGTGTGTCTCACCTGTGCGTATTACCTCTGATGCAATCGGGCGCGAATATTGTTGACCCATCTGGAATCCGCAGTGATCGGACCGCTCCGCCGACGGGGGAGAACGAGACATTGATCCTGTTGCGCGAAGCGGGGGTGCCGTGGCTCCTACGGGCGGGTTCGCCTCGTCGCGCGGCTGTGACCTGGGAGTTCGCTCGTGCGGGCCGCTGACTGGCCGCACAACCGCACGGTGCGACTATCGTGGTTGTCCGGATTGGCGTTTTATGCCCTCTCCGGCCGGCCCTTAGCGTCGGCGGCATGGAGTGGAATTTTCGGTCGGCCGAGGAGCTTTCGGCCGCGATGCATGCCGGTGAGATCAGCTCGGTGGAACTGACCGACCAGGCGATCGCCGCCATCGAGCGCGGCGACGAGGCGATCAACGCGATCTGTGTGCCCGACTTCGATCGGGCTCGGGCGGCGGCGCGCGCTGCCGATCGGTCGCGGGCCCGCGGCGAGATTCGCCCGCTGCTCGGCATTCCGGTGACGGTGAAGGAGTCCTACAACATCGCGGGGCTGCCGACGACCTGGGGCATGCCGCAGGAGCGCGACTTCGTGCCCGCCGAGGACGCGGTGCAGGTGGCGCGGTTGAAGGCGGCGGGGGCGGTGGTGCTCGGGAAGACGAATGTGCCGTTGGGGTTGCAGGATGTGCAGAGCTTCAACGAGATCTACGGCACCACCAGCAATCCGTGGGATCAGGCTCGGACGGCGGGTGGGTCTTCCGGTGGTTCGGCGGCGGCGCTGGCGTGCGGGTTCGGCGCGTTGTCGATCGGCTCCGATATCGCCGGTTCGCTGCGCACACCGGCCCATTTCTGTGGCGTCTACGCGCACAAGCCGACGCTCGGGCTGGCGTCGATGCGCGGCATGGTCCCGCCGCGCGCGCCGGCGTGGCCGATCGAAGCCGATCTCGCCGTGGTGGGCCCGATGGCCCGCACTGCTCGCGATCTCACGCTGCTGCTCGATGTGATGGCGGGCCCGGACCCGCTGACGTCCGGTGTCGCCTATCGCTCGATGTTGCCGCCCGCGCGCCGCGATCGGCTGGGGGATTTCCGGGTGCTTGTTCTGGATGAGCATCCGCTCATTCCGACCGGGTCCGCTGTGCGGGCGGGTGTGCACCGGGTGGCAGACGCGCTGGCCGATGCGGGTGCGCGCGTGGAGCGGCACAGCCCGCTACTGCCGGACCTGGCCGAAGCCGCGACGATTTACATGCAGTTACTGTTCTCGAGTGCTGTCGCGCATTACCCCGTCGACGCATATGAGCAGCTGCGCGCCCGTGCCGCCGGATTGGACGCCGAGGATCGGAGTCTGGCTGCGACGCGGCTGCGTGCGACGGTGTGCACCCACCGCGATTGGATGGCGGCGAACAACGCTCGCGAGCGTCACCGCCATGGCTGGCGGCAGCTGTTCGGTGAGTTCGATGCCGTGGTGTGCCCGATCACCCCGACGCCGGCGTTCGCGCACGATCACGACCCGGATCTGCTGGGGCGCCGACTCGAGATCGAGGGCGCCCAGTACCCGTACCTGGATCAGCTCGTGTGGGCCGGTGTGGCGACGATGCCCGGCCTGCCCGCGACCGCGGTGCCCGCGGGCCGTTCACCCGAGGGGCTACCGGTCGGGGTGCAACTGATCGGCCCGATGTTCGAGGATCGAACACCACTGCGGTTGGCCGAGCTGCTCGAGCAGCGGATCGGCGGCTTTCTGCCACCGGAGTAGATCGCTGCTACAGCCCGAGTTTGGTGACGGCATTGTCGTCCAAGGGGTTTGCGGTGCGGATGTAGCGGTGCACGGTGCGGGGGTTGGACCAGCGGCCTTGGCGCATGATTTCGCGGTCGGCGGCGCCGCCGAGGGCGGCTTGGGTGGCGAAGCCGGCGCGCAGGGAGTGGCCGGAGAACAGGGCGGGGTCGAGGCCTGCGCGGGCGGCGTAGCGTTTGACGAGTTCGGCGACGGCTCGGCCGGAGATCGGGGTGGTGCCGATGCCGCCGTGGCGGGTGATGGCGGGGAAGAGGGGTTGGTCGGCGGGAAGGGGTGCCGGGATGCCGGTGAAGCCGTGGCAGCGGTGGATGGCCGGGTCGGGAACCGGTGTGGTGGTGAGCTTTTCGCGGAGCCGGTCGGGGGCTGCGGCGTGCAGGGCGAGCAGCGCGATCCAGTCGGCGAAGGCGCAGACGGGGCAGGTGTGTGGGCGGGTGCCGCGGGGGAGGGCGACGCGTTGTTCGGTGATGCCGGTGGGGTCGGTTTTGCTGGTGGGCAGGTGGATGAGCAGGACGGGTTCGCCGGTGGTGTGGTCCTGGGTGACGTGCACGTCGCCGACGCGGAGTGCGGCGAGTTCGCTGCGGCGCAGGGCGCCGGCGAATCCGATGAGCAGGGCGAGGGTGTCGCGTCGGCGTGCGGGTTCGGTGGGCCAGCCGGGTTCGGGTAGTCCGGTGAGGAGTTGTTCGAGGGTGTGCAGCAGGATCGGGCGTTTGCGGACCGGTCGGGCGCGGCGGGTGCGGCGGATGCCGCGGAGGGTGAGGCGGACGACGTCGGAGCGGGTGGGTGAGGGTAATCCGTTGGCGGCGTGCACGGCGGCGATGGCGGCGGATTTGCGTTCGAGGGTGGCGGGGGCGAAGGCGTGCGCGCCGTCGTCGGTGCGGGCATCGGCTGCGGCGGCGAGGTAGACGGCGACGTCGAGTGCGTCGGCGGGCAGTGCCTGCCTGCCTTCGGCGGCGCACCAGGCCGTCCAGGCGATCCAGTCGGTGCGGTAGGCGCGCACGGTGTTCGCCGATTGTGAGGCTTCGAGGTATCGGCCGAGGGTGGCGGCCTGGTCGTCGGCGAAGCGCTGCCGCACTTCGCGCAGCGCGGCGGTGTCGACGAGGACGCTGTGGACTCCGCGTTGCAGTTGCGCGCGGACCGGGTCGGGAATGGCGATGCCGCGCTGCTGGTGTGTGGGCGAGTCCTCGGTCATCTGTGCCCTTCGGTTCGGTGCAGCGCACGACGGATTCGTGTTCTGCCCGAATCTATCCGGTGCGCGGCGGTCGGCGCCGTGGTGCCGGGCGAGCGCGCCGGGACCGTATTGGTCGTCACGCCCGGCTCTAGACGTTTCCGTCGAATCCTCGGCTATCGGGGGAGGTTTCAGGGGTCCCATCGTGGTTCGGGACCCCTGATCCGTCAGGGCTCGAGATCTGTGACGGCCCGGCCGCTGGCGATGTCGTAGGGGACCGAGACCTGGTCGTGGGCGATGAGCCAGGTGCCGTCGATGTTGCGCATGCCGTAGCTGACTCGCACCCACATGCCGGGTATTGCAGCACCGTCGGCGCGGGTGCCGCGCAGGCGTGCGAAGGCGTGGCCGAAGGCGACGTCTCCACCGACGGTGAAGGTGAGGTCGCGGATGTCGTAGGTGATGGTGTCGAAGGCTTGGAACACGCGTGCCCAGTTGGCGAGTTTCGCCGCGATTCCCACGTGTTGCAGTGGCGGTTCGATGTCGAAGGACACGACGTCGGTGGTGTAGAGGGATTTCAGCGCTTCGAGGTCCTTGGCCTGAAGTGCGTCGATCACGGTGTCGATCTGCTGGCGGATCTCGGCCTCGTCGGTGCCGGGGTGGAGTTCGCTGGTTGTGGCCATGTTCGGCTCCTCAGGCCTGGACGAGAGCGGTGTCGGCGGGTGCCCGCAGCGGTGCGAGTGCCGTGCTCCAGGCGATGAGCTGGTCCAGTGTCTTGTGCAGGGCGTCAGTGTGGTGGTCGCGGGGTGTGAAGGTGGTGTGGTCGGCGAAATCGGTGAGCAGCGAGATGGTGACCTGGTGGCCGACGTCGGCCATGCCGAGGGTGCCGCACACCGTGCGCAGCTGAACGACTGCGCGGGCGCCGCCGTTGACGCCGTAGGAGACGAATCCGACGGCCTTGTTCGCCCATTCGGCGCACAGATGGTCGATGGCGTTCTTCAGTACTCCCGGGACGCCGCCGTTGTATTCGGGGGTCACGATCAGGTAGCCGTCGAACGGGGCGATCCGCTCGGCCCAGGCGCGGGTGTGTTCGGGCGGGGACGGACCGAACATCGGCGGTGCGGGTTCGTCGAAATGGGGC
Organism: Nocardia cyriacigeorgica; assembly: GCF_005863245.1. Lineage (GTDB taxonomy): Bacteria > Actinomycetota > Actinomycetes > Mycobacteriales > Mycobacteriaceae > Nocardia > Nocardia cyriacigeorgica_C. Next base: position 335,768 of record NZ_VBUT01000005.1, read on the forward strand.
AGCGCGTGGTCGCGCAGGTCGATCAGTTCGACGCCGATGTCGCCGCGTCGGGTGGCGGTGTCCAGGACCCACTGCGCGATTTGCGGGCCGTTGCGGTTGGGCCGGGTGCTGCCGAGGATGATGCCGATCGTGGTCATTGCCTGAACTCCTGATGTGCGGGATGGTGACGCCTTCCCGACGACACAGCCGCGCGGAATGTCAGGCCGCCTCACATACCGGGGCGCTGCGTCGTCGGTATGGGTAGGGACCGCAGACCTGTGAGGAGCCGAGGATGACCGACCCGCACCTGACCGAGGTGATCGCCGAACGCCGTCAGCTGATCAATCTGGCCTACCGGCTGCTCGGTTCGCTGGCCGAGGCCGAGGATGTGGTGCAGGAGACCTTCGCGCGCTGGTACGGGCTGTCGGAACGGCAGCGCGCGGAGGTGGCGGCGCCCGGCGCGTGGTTGACGACGGTGGCGAGCCGGATCTGTCTGGATGTGCTCGGGTCGGCGCGGGCGAGGCGGGAACGGTATGTGGGTGACTGGATTCCGGAGCCGGTGCCGGGGCGCGCGGAGTGGCGGGACCGGTCGGGCGCTGCGGATCCGGCCGATCAGGTCACTCTCGACGAGTCGGTCAGTATGGCGTTTCTGGTGGTGCTGGATTCGATGACGCCGGCTGAGCGGGTGGCGTTCGTGCTGCACGATGTGTTTCGTTACTCGTTCGCGGAGGTCGCCGAGGTTGTCGGGCGTTCGCCCGCGGCGTGCCGTCAGCTCGCGTGCAGTGCTCGCCGCCGGATCGATACCTCGCCGCGTCCGTCGAGTACCGAGCGCGCCGAGGTGGTGCGGGATTTCAAACGTGCCTGGGAGGCAGGCGATATCGAGGCGTTGATCGGGTTGCTGGATCCGCGGGCGTGCGCGACGGCCGACAGCGGCGGGCGGGTCGTGGCGTTCCGTGAGCCGATCGTCGGTGGGGAGCAGATCGCCCGGGCGTGGATGGAGATCGCGGCGCGTGGTGGCCCGGTCACGCTGCTGGAGCGCACGGTCAACGGTCAGCCCGGTCTGGTGGCGTTGAAGGAGGGCGCCGTCATCTCGGTGTATGCGTTCGACATCGTCGGTGGCCGCATCACCCGGATCTGGGTGATCCGGAATCCGGAGAAGTTGCGGCCGTGGGCGGCGGTCTGACCTGGCCGAACGTGGCCGGGCAGGCGCAGTGAGCCATGTCACTCGATGGTGCTGTCAGGGATTCGCGGGCTGTCTCGTTCAGGGTGCACACGAACAGATAGGAGCGATCCAATGAAGCACCGCATCGTCGTCCTCGGGGCCGGCTACGCCGGAGCCTTCTGCGCGGGATACCTGGCTCGGAAGTTGTATGCCGACGAGGTGGAGATCACCGTGGTCAACGCCGAGCCCGATTTCGTGGAGCGGTTGCGCCTGCACCAGTTGGCCGCCGGTCACGAGCTTCCGCGCCGGCCGCTGAGCGAGGTATTCGCCGGCACCGGCATCGTGCTGCGCACCGCGCGGGTGACCGCTCTCGACGCCGAGCACCAGACTGTCACTGTCGCCGATGAGGCGGGTGTGGACCGGATCGAATACGACACCCTGGTGTACACCCTCGGCAGTGCCGGCGCCGGCCACGGTGTGGCGGGCGTCGGTGAGTACGCCTTCGATGTGGCTGCGCGGCCGTCGGCGTTGCGGTTGCGTGCCCGCCTGGATGAGCTGGACGGGTCCGGGAAGGTTGTGGTGGTCGGCGGGAATCTGACCGCGATCGAGGCGGTCACCGAGATCGCCGAAGCCCGTCCCGGTTTGGAGGTGAGCTTGGTGACCAGCGGTGAACTCGGCGGCTGGCTGGGGCCGAAGGCGCGCCAGCACCTGTTGCGTGCGTTCGATCGGTTCGGGATCTCGATTCATGAGCACACCGCCGTCGACAGTGTCGAGGAGACCGCGGTGGTCGCCGCCGACGGCAGGGTTTTCGCCTCGGATGCGACGGTGTGGGCGGCGGGGTTCGCGGTGCCTGCGATCGCCGCCGACGGTGGTCTGGCGGTGCAGGCCGATGGCCGGATCACGGTGGATCGGCAGATGCGGTCGGTGTCGCATCGGAATGTGTATGCCGCCGGCGACAGTGTGTTCGTCATCGGTGCGAACGGCCGTCCGTTGCCGATGTCGTGCGCGTCGGCGGGGTTCACCGGTATGCAGGCGGTCGCGGCGATCGTCGGGGACCTGACCGGGCGCGCGGTGAAGGCGACCACGCTCAGCTATGTGGGCAACCACATCAGCCTCGGTCGCAAGGATGCGATCTACCAGTTGGTCGATGGTGAGGCTCGCGCGAAGCCGGGTGCGTTGTGCGGGCGTGCGGCGGTGGCGGTGAAGTCGTCGATCGTGGCGGTCAGCGGCTGGGCGATCAGCCGTCCGACGTTCGGAATGCCGAGCCGCCGCTATCGATTGACCGCGGTGGGGCAGCGTTCGCCCGAGGTGGCGCTCGTTTAGGGTCGTCGGTATGGACACTGCCACCGTGGCGCGTTTCGAGGCCAGCCGGAATCGGCTGGCCTCGTTGGCCTACCGTCTGCTCGGTTCGGCGGCCGATGCCGAGGACACGGTGCAGGATGCGTTTCTGCGGTGGCAGGCCGCCGATCACGACTATGTCGAGGTGCCGGAGGCGTGGTTGACCAAGATCGTCACCAATCTGGCGTTGGATCGGCTTCGTTCGGCGAAGGTCCGCCGCGAGCGCGCGGTGGGTGCGTGGATGCCGGAGCCGCTGCTCGATGGTGATCCGATGCTCGGTCCGGCCGATACCGTCGAGCAGCGTGAGTCGGTGACGTTGGCGATGCTGACGCTGCTGGAGCGGCTGTCGCCGGTCGAGCGGGCGGTGTATGTGCTGCGGGAGGCGTTCTCCTACAGCCACGCCGAGATCGCCGAGATCCTGGAGATCTCGGAGTCGGCGAGCCAGCAGCATGTTCATCGGGCGCGGCGCCGCATCGCCGCTGAGCGCACGCCCGCGACTGTCGATCCGGCGTCGGCGCGGCGGGTCGTCGAGGCGTTCGTGGCGGCGTCGTCGTCGGGGCGGACCGATCAGCTGGTGCGGCTGCTGACCGCCGATGCCACCGCCGTGTCCGACGGCGCCGGCGGTACGGCGACGACGTTGATTCGGCACACGACGCGGGAGCGGGTCGCCGACGCCGTGCGGGCCGGTTTGCGGCCGACCGCGGCCAAGCGGCGGCTGGCCGGTGGTTCGCCGTCGATCCATGCGGCCGTGGTCAACGGCAGTCCGGCGATGCTGTTCACCCTCGACGACCGGGTTCTGGGTGTCGCGGTGCTCGAGGTGCGTGAGGGCAAGATCGCCGCCGTGCGCGGCATCGCCGCCCCGCATCGCATCGGTCGCCTCGCCGAGCGGTGGCGGCGGCGTGAGCGTGATGTTCCGGTGCTCGAATCCTGGTGACACGCCGCAGGTTCGTGTCGAGGATGGGCGTGTCGAAGGTGCTCGCCGGTGCCTACCCCGCCGCTACCTCATAGAGTGATCTGGATCACATGATGTCAGAAAGCCGGTCCGCGCGGTGTCTTGTGCTCGAGTCCCACAGAGCGAAGGAGACATCATGAGCAACACCATCGACGTCGTCGTGATCGGCGGCGGATACGCCGGAGTGATGGCGGCCAACCGGATGACCCAGCGCGCCGACGTGTCGGTGACGGTGATCAATCCCCGTTCGCTGTTCGTGCCGCGGTTGCGGCTACATCAGCTGGTCGGCGGCACTCATGACGCGGTGGTCGACTACGCCGAGGTGCTGGCCGAGGGGGTGCGGCTGGTCGTGGACAGCGTGGACCACATCGATGCGGCGGGGCGCAGCGTACGGCTCACCGGGGGAACCACCCTCGGCTACGACTATCTGATCTACGCGGTGGGCAGCGGCAGCGCCGACCCGCAGGTGCCGGGCGTGGCGGAATTCGCTTACCCGGTGGCGACATTGGAGGCTGCGCAGCGGCTGCGGTCGGTGCTGTTCGATACGCCGATGACGGCGCCGGTGACCGTGGTCGGTGGCGGCCCGACCGGCATCGAGACCGCCGCGGAGCTGGCCGAGCAAGGCAGCGCGGTGACGTTGGTGTGCGGCGGGCTGCTCGGGCCCTACTTGCATCCCAGCGCGCGGCGCACCGCCCGCAAGTACCTGGCGAAGCTCGGGGTGGCGGTGCTCGAAGGCGCTGATAGCGCGGTGACGGCGGTGCGTGCGGATGCGGTGGAGTTGCGTGATGGGCGGACGGTGCCGAGCCGGGTCACCATCTGGGCGGTGGGCTTCGGGGTGCCGGATCTGGCGGAGCGTTCCGGGTTGCGCACCGACGACGCCGGGCGTCTGCTCACCGATGAGACGTTGACCAGCGTCGATGACGAGCGGATCGTGGCCGCCGGCGACTGCTCGGCGCCGTCGGGTCTGCCGTTCCGGATGAGCGCCTACGCCGCCGGATGCCTGGGCGCCCATGCGGCCGACACCGTGCTGCGGCGGATCGCGGGCCGGCAGCCGGAACCGGTCGACCTGGCGTTCCCGGCGATGTGCATCAGTTTCGGTCGCCGCGCCGGGATCTTCCAGCTCGGCCACAAGGACGATACGGCGATGCGGCTGTACTTCACCGGCCCGGTGGGTAAGGCGCTCAAGGAGTTCTCCTGCCAGGCCAGCGTCAAGCATCTGGTCACCGAGGCGCGCAAGCCCGGCGCGCATCATTGGCCCAGCGACGGCAAGCATCGCCCGAAGCTGTTGCAGGCCGTGTCCGGCGAGGCACCCGCGACCATCGCCTGACCTGCGATCACGACGGTGGCATCGACCCGGCAGCGGGTGGTGGCGCACCGACGCCGCCACCCGCCCGATGCCATCGCCGCATCGGCGAGAATGCAGCAGCACCACAGGGGAGAGGACCTCATGAACACACCGGCTGCGTCCGACCCGCAGACCAGCGGCGAGGACCACGCGACCGTCGACGCGACCCAGACCTTCGTCCGGCACCGCAATCTGCTGTTCACCGTCGCCTACGAGATGCTCGGTTCGGCGGCCGACGCCGAGGACGTCCTGCAAGAAACGTGGCTGCGATGGGTGAAAGTCGATCTGGCCCAGGTCGGCGACGAACGCGCCTATCTGGTGCGCATCACCACCCGGCAAGCGCTCAACCGGCTGCGTTCACTGAAACGGCGCCGCGAATCCTATATCGGTTCGTGGCTGCCGGAGCCGCTGCTGACCGCGCCGGAAGCCGCGTCCGACGGCGACCTCGCCGACAGCGTGTCGATGGCGTTGATGCTCGTGCTCGAAACCCTGACGCCGACCGAACGCGCGGTGTTCGTGCTGCGTGAGGCGTTCGGCTTCGGCTACGACGACATCGCGGCCGCCGTCGACAAGACCCCGGCCGCGGTGCATCAGATCGCCCACCGCGCGCGCCGCCACGTCGAGGCGCGCCGGCCACGGCGCACCGTCACCGCCGATCAGGCGCAGGCGGCGGTGGCGGCGTTCCAGCAGGCGCTCGAGACACGGGATGTGCAGGGGCTGCTCGATGTGCTGGCGCCCGACGTGGTGGCGATCAGCGACGGCGGCGGCATCAAGCAGGCCTCGCCGCGGCCGGTCGTCGGCGCGGACAAGGTGGCGCGTTTCATCGTCGGCGGGCTCACCAAACACGATGTGGTGCTCAGCGTCGAGGCGACGGTGGTCAATGCCGGGCCCGCGCTGGCGCTGTATGTGGACGGCGAGCTCGACGGCGTCATCGTGACCCATATCGAGGACGGCCAAATCAGCGGCCTGTACTACGTGCGCAACCCGCAGAAACTGACCCACCTCGATTCCGAGACGCCGCTGACCTTGCGGTGAGGTGTTCCGCAGCCCACGGTGAGGTTCGATCCAACGTGATCACGACCGTGCCGCGGGCTGTGCCGTGTTCGGCGAACGCGACGGCGTCGAGGATTCGGCCGACTCGGTCCGCCCCGGATTCGGAGTGATAGCAGCCGGACCGGATGTGGCCAGGTCCGCACAGGCGCGTCTCCCCGGAGTCGCGGCGGCCGGGGTCAGCGTGCGGGTGCGGCCTCGCCGGCGGCCGGGCCGAAGATGGCGTCGATGACCAGGGTGATCTGGGTGACGGCACGCTCGATGGGCCCGGTGGGCTGGAACAGGTGACTCAACGCCAGCCGGACCACGGCCTCGACTCGGCTGCCGAGTTCGTCATCGGTGAGCGCGGGCAGTCCGTACTGGGTGCGCACCACGGCGGTGAGGGTGGTGGCGGCGCGGCCGAGGACGGGTTCGGGCTCGGTCATCAGGGTGGGCAGCAGGCTGGTGTCGGCGCTGGATCGGCCCGCCAGTACCGCTTTGAGCAGGGTGTTGTCGGCGGCGGTGCGCAAGGTGAAGTCGACGGCGGCGGTGAGCGCGGCCAGGACGTCGTCGGGGTGGGCGGCGATGGTGTCGGTGATGCCCGCGAGGAAGGTGTCGAGTTCGTTGCCGATGACGGCGTCGGCGAGGTCGTGTTTGGTGCCGATCTCCTTGTAGAGCACGGGCCTGCTCACGCCCACTTCCTTGGCGACGCGCGACATGTTGACCGCGCCCCAGCCCTCGGTGCAGACGAGGTGGCGGGCGGTGTCGATGACGCGGGCGCGCAGCAGTTGGCGCATCTCGCTGTGAAAGTTCGGCGCTTCAGCCACAACGGCCATCGTACATCACAGCCGTTTCCGTCCATCCGTTGACAATCTCGTGTGATGTGTTTCTAATGAATACACATCACAGCAAAGTGTAAACGGAGCTGGTCCGACCGTTGCGGACACCGATGAGGGCAGCAACGACCCGTGCGGACCGCCCCGCTCACCGATCCGAGGAGAACGACGATGACGACCTCACAGCTGGGGGAGCGCGCCGAAGCGGCCACCCCGCCCTGGCGTGACCGCAAGCGCTACCTGTGGTTGTTCGGGCTGATCCCGCCGACCGCGCTCGGCTTGGCGGCCGCGCTGGTGTGGGTGTTCAACCAGCTGGGCTGGCAGCAGGTGGCGCCGGTGTGGTGGTGGATCGGGCCGCTGCTGCTGTATGTGCTGCTGCCGATCCTGGACCGCTTCTTCGGCCCGGACGGGCAGAACCCGCCCGAGGAGGTGATGGCGCAGCTCGAACACGACCGCTACTACCGCTACTGCGTCTACGCCTACATCCCGTTCCAGCTGGCCAGCCTGGTGTTCGCTGCCTACCTGTGGACGGCGACGGACCTGTCGTGGCTCGGTATCGACGGCGGTCTCGGCCTGTGGTCGAAGATCGGGGTCGCGTTGAGCATCGGTGTGATGGGCGGCGTAGGCATCAACACCGCCCACGAACTCGGCCACAAGAAGGACGAACTGGAGCGGTGGCTGTCGAAGATCACCCTCGCCCAAACCGGCTACGGCCACTTCTATATCGAGCACAATCGCGGCCACCACGTGCGCGTGGCCACCCCGGAGGATCCCGCGAGCTCCCGGTTCGGCGAATCGTTCTGGGCGTTCCTGCCGCGCAGTGTGTGGGGCAGCCTGCGCTCGGCGTGGGAGCTGGAACGCACCCGGCTGCAACGGATGGGCAAGGGGCCGTGGACGTTTCGCAACGATGTGCTCAACGCGTGGTTGATGACGGTGGTGCTGTGGGCCGGGTTGGTCGCGGTGTTCGGTCCGGCGGTGCTGCCGTTCCTGGTGATCCAGGCGGTGTACGGGTTCTCGCTGCTGGAGACGGTGAACTATCTCGAGCATTACGGTCTGCTGCGTCAACGCACCCCGGCCGGGCGGTACGAGCGATGCACCCCCGCACACAGCTGGAACTCCGACCACATCGTCACCAACATCTTCCTGTACCACTTGCAGCGCCACAGCGACCACCACGCGAATCCGACGCGCCGCTATCAGATCCTGCGCAGCATGGACGGTGCGCCCAACCTGCCCAGCGGCTACGCCAGCATGATCTCGCTGGCCTACCTCCCGCCGCTGTGGCGCAAGGTCATGGACCATCGCGTGCTCGACCACTACGACGGCGACATCACCCGCGTCAACATCCAGCCCGCCAAACGGGATCGCGTGCTGGCCCGGTACGGGGCGGCGTGATGGCCGTCTACATCTGCCCGGTGTGCGACTACCGCTACGACGAAGCGGCCGGCGCGCCCCGCGAAGGTTTCCCGGCAGGCACCGCATGGCCGGCGATCCCCGACGACTGGTGCTGCCCCGACTGCGGGGTCCGCGAAAAGCCCGACTTCCAACCCGTTTCCACCGACAGGAGCATGACATGAGCACCGACTACAAGCTGTTCCGTTGCGTGCAGTGCGGTTTCGAATACGACGAAGCCCTCGGTTGGCCCGAGGACGGCATCGCCGCGGGCACCCGCTGGGACGACATCCCCGACGACTGGTCGTGCCCGGATTGCGGTGCGGCGAAAGCCGATTTCGACATGGTCGAGGTCGCTCGCGCATGAGCGGACGCATCGTCATCGTCGGCGCCGGAATCGCCGGCGCCACCGCCGCGAAGACTCTGCGCAAGGAGGGTTACGCCGGCGCGATCGTGGTCCTCGGCGGTGAGCCGGCGCTGCCGTACCGGCGGCCCGCGGTATCGAAGGAGCTGCTGGCCGGAACCGCGGCACCGGCCAGGCTGCTCATCGATTCCGCGGATTCGTGGCGCGCCGCCGACATCGACATCCGTCCCGGAACCTGGGTGGACCGGATCGAACCCGACCGCAACCGGATCCGGTTGGCCGACGGCACACCACTGGACTACGACCGCCTGCTGCTGGCCACCGGCGCGCGGCCCCGCACACTGCCCGGCCAGCACCCGGCGGCGCGGACCATGCGATCGATCGCCGACGCCGACACCCTGCGCGCACTGCTGTTCGACGGCGGCTCCCTGCTGGTGGTGGGGGCGGGACTCATCGGCTGCGAGGTCGCGGCGACCGCACGGGGACTCGGTGTGGCGGTGACGGTGGTGCACGCCGCCTCCAGCCCCCTCGACCGGGTCGTGCCCGCGGTTCTCGGCGCCCACATCCACCGCCTGCACACCGGTCACGGCGTCGCGATCCACAACGACGTCACCCTCGACCGGCTCGACCACACCGACAGCGCCGTCACCGCCACCGCGGCCGACGGCCGCCAGTGGACGGCGTCATCGGTGCTGGTGGCCATCGGTTCGATGCCCGACACCGGGTTGGCCGAGACAGCAGGTGTGGTCATCGACAACGGCATTCGCGTCGACGAGCACTACCGCACGTCGGTGCCGGACATCTACGCCGCGGGCGATGTCGCCAACCGTTACGTCCCCGAGCTCGGCGGTTTCGAGCGCAGCGAGCACTGGAACAGCGCCCGATCCCAAGGCGCCGCCGCGGCCCGCAGCATGCTCGACGCCGCGCCCACCGCACCCGAGGTGCCGTTCGGGTGGTCCACCCAGTACGGGGTGAACCTGCAATTCGCCGGCCGCATCGGCGCCGACGACGAACTCGTCATTCGAGGAGCGGACACCGAAACGCCCGCGGTGCTTGCCTTGCGCGCGGGCCGGCTCGTCGGCGCGGCAGGCCTCGGCTGCCCCGGTGAGATGCGCACCGCGCGCGGCCTCATCGCCGACGGCGCCCACCTCGATCCGCAGGCCTGCGCGCAGGGACCGCTCGAATCCGCGGTGCGCGATCAGGAGTCTGTGCGGGTCCGGTGATGTCGATGCGGGCAGGTTCATCGGACGACTGGCGCCAGGGCTGTCCGGCGTCAGCGCGATCTGCCGCGCCCACGACTGCTCGCCCGGGAGTAGGTACCGAACGCCTCGATGCTGTCGGGCACGAACGGCCACTGCCGCAATGCCTTCCGTAGGCTCGGCGGCGTCAGCCACTCGGACCGGCTGATTTCCGAAGCATCCACGGTGACGGGCCCATCGAGGACGGTCTCATGAATGCCCATCCAATAGGGCGCGATCGCTCCGCGGCACAGGAATTTGCCGACGAACCGCGGGGCGGCGCGGACTCCTAGTTCCTCGGCCAGCTCCCGCCGGGCCGCGTCCTCGTAGGACTCACCGGCGGCGACCGCACCGCCGACCAGCCAGTTGTAGTAGCCCGGAAACCGCGGACTGCTCCGGGGACGCCGGTGCACAAGGAACCGCCCGCGTCGATCACGGCAGGCGATCACCGACCACCTCTTCGAGACTGCCGAGGATTCGCTCGCGTTCCATCCAGTGGAATGAGCGGCCCATGGTCACCAGGTCGAAGCAGGCGAGGCTATCGGGCAAGTCCTCGGCACGTCCCTGCAACCATGTGACATTGGTGATCTGGGCGGCCTGCGCTCGGCGGGCCGCCTCCACCAGCATTGCGGATTCGGGATCGACGCCGACCGCTTCAGCGACATGGGCCGCCAACCCCAGTATCAGCTGCCCGGTGCCGCAGCCGAGGTCGAGCAGGCGGCCACTGCCGTCGAGGTGGTACGACGCGATGAGGTCGGAGAAGAACATCTCCGGATACCCGGGCCGATACCGCGCATAGTGCCAGGCAGTTCCCGCGAAAAGATTGCCGACGACGTGGTCGGGTGAATCGTTCACGAGAATCTCCTGCCCGGACGGCGAGTGTCCATATTCGCATAGCGCGCAACAGATCCGGCTGGATCTATACAGTCGACCGCGTCCGCCTTCCCGATAGGCTCCGGCTGGACCTGGGTGGTGCAAGCCGGCATGGGCGATATCACCGCTCGCAGGCGCACCGGCGGCGTCGGCGGATCGGGCAGCGTTGTACGCCGGTGACTCGGCCCTGCGGATGACCGAAGTGATTCCGGCGAAGCAGGCGGTCCCTGAGCTGGTTGCCTGATGATCGAGCAAAGGCCTCCCGGCGGGCCTCGGCGACTCACCTGCCGCGCGGCCATGTCGCGCGGAAGAGGTGAGTGCCCCTCTCGCAGACGGGAACCGATCGACTTTGCTGCCAGGATGGTTTTCGTGCACACCGATGACCGAACCGCGGCGTATATGGCCGAGGACCGTAAGACCATGACCGAGCAGGCGCGGGTGTTCCTGGACCGTTGGCTGGCCGATATGGGAGGCGCTGTCGAGCAGTGGCGGCGCAGTTACCTGCCCGCGGACTTTCCGTTCGACTTCACCCTCGACTCTCTGGACGCTTTGGAACCGATCGTCCTCGCGCGTTATCCCGACGGTGCCGGGTTCGAGCCGGAGGCCGAGTTCGCCACCGGCACACTGCGTTACATCGGTGAGGTGCTGGTGCGGGCGGCGTCGGCGCGGTGGGGATACCAGGACCGTGCCGGTGACGACCACAACCCCTACAACCGCACCGTGGTCATCCGCGCCAATGTCGGTGGGGAGTTCCCGGTGGGTGTCGTCCCGGAATTCTTCGTGCGCCGCCTGCTTCGGGACCGAGAGGCCGGCATCCTGCGCGGAGCTGCTGTCCCGCTGCTCGAGGCATGTGCCGAAGCGGATTCGGTCGAACCACCCGGCACGGACGCACCAGCCGGTCCGGTGCCCGACTGGTGCGCCTTCTTCAGCCCTGAGGAGTACGGCAGGTTCGCCCGGGAGGTCGACTCCGCGTTGGGTTCCTTCGGAGCCGACGGCCAAGACATCGACGCCGGCTATGTCAGCGTGGCCGCCGGAGACCCCGATCCGGAAACGCATGATGTCAACCTCACCGAGCTGGCCGAGCTGTGCCGCCGCAGCGACGTCGAGGACTGGCCGGTGCTGTGCTTCGGCGCCATCGACGACTTCTCCACCGCACGGGCGCAACGTGAATGGCTCACTCATGCCACGTTCACCCAGGTCGAACACCTGCTGGAGCCCTGGGTCGCTGCCGAGCCGGAGTTGTTGTTCGACGCCGAACCCGACTTCGCCGACCAGCCCTTCTCGATTCGCCTCGACGACGGCACCTACCTGCACCTGATCGCTACGGTCCCGGAATCGGCCGGGATTCCCGAGATCACGACCTTCGTTCCGCGCGCGGCGGTACAGGCGTGGGGCGTGCCGGTCGACAAGCTCATGCAGTGGGGGACCCCGCGGATCTGAGCCGAACCTCGCGCGCCATCGCGCATTGGGCGCGCCTGCGTGGATCGCGTGGCCGATCACCGGCGGGGGATCGGTGCTCGGCCGGGACGACGCGGTTACCAATCAGACAGTTCGCCGATCAGCGGTGCCGGGCGGTGATGTTGAACATCCAGCTGATCCCGAATCGGTCCACGAGTGAGCCCGCCTCATCTCCCCACACCTGCGTGTCGAGAGGCAGCGTGACGGTGCCACCGACGGACAACTTCTCGAAGTAGTCGCGGAGTTCTCCGTCATCGCCACCGAGGAAGACCGCGACATTGTTGCCCGGCCGATGAGGAGGGTGGCCGGGCCTGTCTACCGGGAAGTCCCAGGCCATCAACGTGTAGCCGGCCGCGGTGTCCAAGCGGGAATGCATGACCTTGTCAGCGTTCGGCGAGGCCGGTGAGCCGAAGTCCGCGACCGTCGAAACCTCCAACGTGCCACCGAAGACCTGCTGATAGAACTCCATCGCCTCCCGCGCGTTGCCGTCGAACGTGATGCACGGATTGACCTGAGAACCCACGTGAACGCTCCTTCGTGAACCGGCCGATCGGGCTGTCCGACGGCCGCCGATCAAGACTCCCGGCAAATCACGACACCCTCTGTCGTGCTTCTCGAAAATCCTGTGCACGTACGTCCCGATCGGCCTACGCCTCGGCTGCGGCAGTGCGCCGCGCCGGATCCTGGCCGCCGAACTCCCGCACACTGATTCGCGCGAGATGCGACACTCATCGCGATGGCGCGCCGTTACTCACCGTGCCGACTGCGAACACCCGGTCGAGGAAAGCGGCGGTCCACCAGAATGTGCCGGTGGGCAGGCAGATCGGCTTTCAGCGGGCATGCGGATATCCGATTTCGGAGATGGCTTGGGCCAGGTCCGCCAGGGTGGCCTCTACGTTCAACGACGACACGAGTTCCTGGTCCAGCGGCCGCACGGCATACACGTCCCTCACCGCTTTCAGGTCCACAGAGACCTCGTAATAGTCCTCGGCGAAGCGCTGGAACGTTTCAGGTGAGCGGTCGACCAGTAGTTGGAACAGGTATGTCGCCCCATCAGGGTCGGCATGGTCCGAAGGGAAGCCGATCGTGCCGTGGTGCCACTGATCATCTGTCGCCTCCCGCCACAAGCAGGCCGTCACAACAGGCACGCCGTCCTCGTCGGTGAACGCCGGCTCCTCGATGAAGGGCATGAAGACATCGGGAACATCGTCGATCACGCCCGGCCAGGGCCGGCAGTCACGGCCGTACGGGCTCATCGGCGACTCGTGGCTGAAGCCCCGGACACATACCCCGGCCACCGAGAACATGATGGAGTACTCGTCTCCCGACCCATTGCGCATCGAAGCCATCTCCTCGCCTTCGGCCCAAACCCAACAGCGAGCACCGCGGTCGGGCAGCGGCGATGCGGCCGGACAGATTCGTCGCCGTGGATTCGCGGTCCGGGGCACCGATGTGGGAGTCGGGACGACGGCAGCGCGGCGTCGCCGGTTCACGGGAAAACCCGTTGGCGAACAACGGACGTCACTGCTACCTTGTCGAGGCCGTGCCAGAGAACGAGGAGGTGATACCCGTGAACGCAGTATCGACATGGGTGCTCCCCTCAGGGGTCACGGTCGGGCGATAGGTCGTCCGGGAGCGCCGTTCACGAGCACTCCCGAAAGGCACCATCGTGCACTTCATCACCGAACAGCGCCTCGACGACGACATCCTCGAGCGCACCTTCACCCTCGACGAGATCCCGGGCATCCTGTGGACGCCCACGTCCATCTCCGCGCCGGTCCCGCTGATCCTGCTCGGCCACCCGGGCGGACTGCCGGCGATGTACCCGCGGCTGCTGGACCGGGCCCGGCACACCGTCGCTCAGGGTTTCACCGCAGCCACGATCGAACTCCCCTGGAGCGGTGAGCGGCCGCGCTCGGCCGACGCCGAGGAAGCCCGGGCCGAGTTGCGCCGAGCAGTGCAGGCGGGGGAGCCGGTCTCCGACGACGTCGTCGACCGCCTCGTCCTCCCGCTGGTCGACCAGGCCGTCCCGGAATGGCGGGCCGCGCTCGACGCCCTCCTCGCGCAGCCCGAGATCCGTGGTCCGGTCGGGTATTCCGGCGGGGTGATCTCCATCGGCACCCGGCTGGCGGTGGTCGAGCCGCGGATCACCGCCGCCGTCCTGTTCGCCGGGAGTTACGTGCCCCGCGCCATAGTCGAGGAAGCCCGCCACGTCACCATCCCGCTGCACGTGCTGCTGCAATGGGATGACGAGGGAAACGACCGGCAGATGGCACTCGATGTGTTCGACGCCTTCGGCTCGAAGGAGAAGACATTGCATGCCAACATGGGCGGCCATACCGGCGTCCCGCCCTACGCCGGAGAAGAGGCCAACCGGTTCTTCACCCGGCACCTGACGTGAGACCGAGCCGTTAGCGCCGGACGGTCACCGCTCTCGAGGAAAGAACGGCCATTTCGATAGCGGTGACCCCGGTCGACTGCGGTTCAGCGGCACCGCGACTCGGCACACGACACCAGCGTTCGGCCGCCATCGCCGACGACTACCGATGCGAAGTTGCCCAGTTGCGGCCGGCTGTCGAAGTGTTCGCGGAATTCGGCGGCCAGTTCACCTCGCAGGATGTTGCCAGAGGGTCGGGTGGAAGCTCGGTGCGCCGACAGATGTCGCGGGCCGCGTCCGGTCGGGTGCGGAGGGAACCGATGTCACCGGTGCGGTCGGGCTGGGTCGGGGAGCAGGGTGTCGACGGCGGCCGCGCCCCGCATGCCGGCGGACGGTCGCCGGCGAATCGAACGCGGGCGCGCTCACCATTGTGGGACGAACGTACCAGCGACCCTAGTTTTCGTAACCGGCCGGAGGTGGCGTTCGGCTCTGCGGGCGTGTGTCGACCGGCGTTATCGCGCCGCGAGCGCCACTCGTTCTGACCCCCGATAATGTTCACTTATCGGCGGTCAGGGCGCGCCGAATTCGCAGCGAATCTTCGGGTTTCGTTTCGTGTCATTACGTCGCCGCCAACGAAACCAACGCTACGATTTACGGGTGGCGAACGTATGCAACTTCCCGGGCTGTGCGCGGCCGATCACCAAGGGCGGGGGACCGGGGCGGCCCTCGGAATACTGTGACCTTCCCGAGCACACGCGGTGGCGGGCGTGGCGGGAACGTCAACGGCAGCAACAGGAGTCGACAGCACCGGGAGCTTCCGTCACTGTGACGCAGCCTGGACCGGCGACCGCGGCACGCGTGCGCGCCGATGAGCTGCTCGAACAGTTCCGTGGCCTGGCACAACAGTTGGGCACCACCCTCAACGCCGCCGTCGCCGAACTCGCGACCCTGGCCGACCCGTCGGTGGCCGAGGCACAGATCCAGCAGATCCAGGCCGACGCCGCCCGCCGCATCGCCGAAGCCGAAGTGGCCGCCGCCGACGCCGAACAGGCCCGCCGCAGCGCCGACGAGCAGCGGCTGCGCGCCGAAGAAGCCGCCGAAGACGCCGCGGCGGCAGCAGAAGCCGCGGAGGCGCGCATCGCCGAGGCCGACGCCGACGCCGCCCGAGCGCGCGCCGACCGCGACGAGGCACTGCGCGAAGTCGAAACGGTCACCACACAGGCCGCTGCCGACGTCTTCGCCGCCCGCAGCGCCGCCGACGCCGATATCCGCGCCATCCGCCAGCAATGCGCCGACGACATCGAACGGCTACGCGAACAGACCCGCGAAGAAATCGAGCGGGTACGCACCACCGCCGCCACCGAGATCGAACAGATCCGTCGCGCCGCCACCCAGCAGGTCACCGCCGCGGCCGCCGAACGCGACCTCGCCGTCCAACGCGCCGCCGACGCCGAACGCGCCATCGAACGCGCCGAACGCACGGCCGCCGAACGCGCACAGACGATCCAGGAGATCCGCGCCGAACTCGACCGGGTGCGAATCGAACTCGGCGCGGTCCGCACCGAACTCGCCGACACCCGCCGTGCCGCCACCGCCGACCTGGCGGCGGCCCGCGCGGAAGCCGCCGCTGCCATCGACAAGGCCAACGCCGACGCGGCGCAGCGCATCGCCGCCCTCGACGACGCCCGCGCGCAAACCTTGGCCCGTGCCGAACGCGCCGAACGGCAACTCGATGCTTTGCTCGAGGCAGGCACCAAGGCGCCGGACCTCACCTGAGGGTGTCCCGGTGCCTGCGCACACCCACGGGGCCACATAAGGAGTGAATTCCGCTGCCCTCGGCAGCCCCCGGCCGCGGCGGCCGGCAGTGGCAGGTACGGATACCGATGTCGTGTCAGAGCGCCGGATCGTCACGACGTGCCGCCCGCGAACGTGATCGGCGCCGTGGGACCTGCGGGCGAGGTGCACAGTCGATATGTCGGTGGCACCTCAGACGAATCGGTGGCCGCCATCGACATGCAGGACGGTCGCGGTGATGAACCGGTTACGCAGGACGGCGAGAAAAGCCTGGGCGATATCGTCGGCGACGCCGACACGCCGCGCGGGAAGTCGCTGTGCCATCTCGGTGAAGGCCTGCTGGGTGTCCATGCCGAGCTGGTTCCAGATGGGGGTGTCGACCCAGCCGGGCGATACGACATTCACCCGTACCGGCGCCATTTCGATGGCCAGCCCGGCCGCCAGTGATGCCAGCGCGCCGTTCGCCGCGGCCATGATCGTGTTCGACCCGTTGGGCCGGTAGGCATTGATACCCGAGGTGAACGTAAGCGATTCGGTCACCGCGCCGGCCGCGTATTTGCCGATGAGCCATGCACCCAGCAGCTTGGTGTTCAGCACCGAACGCGCGGTGTCGGTGGCGAGCCGAGCAGTCGGGCCGTATACCCCGGTGGCGTCGGCGGCGGTGACGACCACATGATCGACCGGCCGGTCCGTGGCGAACAGGTCGGCGACCTCGTCCTCGCGGCTGATGTCGGCTCGCCTGGTGCGCACCCGGCCGTGTCCGGTGCGCTCGAGGGCCGTCCGCGCCGCGGCGAGCCGATCAGCGGATCGGCCGGCGATGGTGACGTCCTCGCCCTCGCCGACAAGGGCATGTGCCAGAGCCAACCCCATTCCGGATGCTCCGCCGATGATCACAGTTTCCGTCATGCATTCGACCCTGCGTCGGCGCGCAGAACCCGGGAAGGCCGCGTGGTTCCTGGGTGTGACACGGCCACCCATGACGTGGTGGGCCGGTGGCACACTCGAGGAATGAATGCGTTGGCGCGGTTCCTGCGGGCCCGGCGTGGGGCGATCGGTCCTGCCGAGGCAGGCTTGCCGGTCGGGCCGGGGAACCGGCGAACTCCGGGGCTGCGGCGGGAGGAGCTGGCAGCGTTGGCGGGGGTGAGTATGGACTACTACACCCGCATCGAGCAGGGCCGCGAAACCGCCCCCAGCGACGCCGTCCTCGGCGCCTTGGCACGGGCGTTGCGGCTGACCGATGACGAGCACGCGCACTTGCTGGCCCTCGCCGACCGGACCGCTGGTCGCCTGCCACGCCGGCGCCCCGTCGACGCCCAGCCGGTCCCGCCGGGCCTGCGGTTGCTGCTGGATTCGGTGCGGCCCAGCCCGGCCTACGTACTCAACGAAATCAACGACGTGCTGGCGGCCAATGTGGAAGGTCTGGCACTGATGCCCGGGCTCGGCGACTGGCCACTCGCGCAACGCAACACGATCCGCTACACCTTCCTGCACGCCGCGGCCCGGACGCTGTTCGCCGACTGGGACAGGGTGGCACGCAACTGTGTCGCGCAGCTGCGCTCGGCCGAGCCGGCGTCCCCGGAACCGGTCGCGACCCTGGTCGAAGAGTTATCCGCAGTCAGCGGCGAATTCGACGGGATGTGGCGGCAACACCAGGTCTGGGTCAAGCGCGGTGGCGAGACGGCGTTCCGGCATCCGGTGATCGGCCACCTCACCCTCGCCAACGATGTCCTGCACCACACCGGCAGCGGACAACGCGTCCTGCTCTACCAAGCGGCACCGGAAACACCCGAACACGATGCCCTGGTATTGCTTTCCCTGTCCGTTCACAGTGCCGATGCCCGCTAGCAGTGGGCGGCCGGGTCGATCACACGTCGCCGCGGCAGTGAAAGCCTCCGTTGCGGCGATCGGCTGCGATGGCGCAACCGAAAGCGCCGCCCAGGGCTGCTCCGACGAGAATTCCGGTCAGTAGGCAGGCGCCGAGCAGGGCGATCGTGAACAGCATGGCGTCGCCGCTGATCGCCGACATCGTCAACGCCGGGGCCGCGTACACGGCGGCAACCGGTGAAATCAGGAGTGTGCCGACGATCGCGCCGACGAGAGCCCCGAGGCACACAGGTGAAGCTTTCACTCCCACAATCTAGCTCGCCGTGGCGGCGCGGGCGCCGATTCGGAGTGGGCAACGCGGCGGGCGCTGATCCGGTGCTGTGCACCACCGCCCTCGCCCTCGGGTTCGCTGTTGCCCGCGAGCCCGCTGGTCGCAGCCACCACCGTCATCCTCACCTGGCGTGACCCGAGCCGCACACCCAGATCTCGCCGTCGCATCGATTGCCGGTCCGCCCCCGGAGGGCCGGACCGGGCTGGTTCGCCCGACGCGGCGGCCGAGGCGCCACCGGGGAGACGACGCCAGGGGCTGTTGCCGGCAGGGGCGAGCTGGTTCGTGATCGAGCGCTGACCGGGCGATTGTGGCAATCGTTCGGCAAACGGCATGGGTTGGCCATATCATGTCGCTATGCCCACCTACGAGGATTCGGGTCCGGTGTCGGTGTTGGGTCGCGGTGTGCGGCAGACGGTCCTGGTTGTCGGCATCTGCTCGGTGCTGCTGGGGGTCGCGATCATGATGTGGCCGGGCAAGTCGGTGGCGACGCTGGCCGCGTTGGCGGGGGCGTATCTGCTGGTGAGTGCGGTACTGCAACTGACCATCGCGTTCGGGTCGGGGCTCGGGCGTTTTCCCCGCGTATTGATGTTCCTGGCGGGTGCGGTGTCGGCGGTGCTGGGGCTGCTCGCGTTCCGCAGCGGGGAGTGGGTGCTGCTGGTGGCGATGTGGCTCGGTGTCGGATGGTCGGTGCGCGGGGTGGTGCACGCGATCGCCGCGGTGTGGGACGACGACGACACTCCGGGGCGTGGTGTGCAGGAGGTGATCGGGCTGGCGACGTTGATCGTCGGGATCGTGGTGGCGATCGTGCCGTTCGATTCGGTCGACATCCTGGCCGCCACCGCCGGTTGCTGCATGATCGCTCTGGGGATCACCGAAATCCTCACCGCCCGTAAAGCTCCCGCCGAGCAGCCGCCGCAGCCCGAACCGGCACCTCCGCGGCCTGCGCCGCCGCGGCCGACGGCCGACACCACTATCGTCATGCCACCCGGCAGCGGACACGCCATGGGGCGCTGAAACGCCGAACCGCTGGCGGCGCAGCCCCGCAACGGGTTGACTTGACGACATGGGATCACCAGATCAGCGTCGTAATTCGCTCGGCCCGACCGGGTTCCGGCCGCCCCGCACCCCGCCCGAGCTTGTCGTTGTCACACACGGCGCCGTCGCCGCCATCGACCCCGCCGTCCTGCGGGAAAACGCCTCGGCAGAAACGCGACTGGGGGAGCTGTTACCGAACGCCGCGCTGTCGCGGGTGTTCGGGCCGCCGCGTCGGCTCGAACACCGCCTCGCGGGCACACCGGCCGAGCCCGGTGGCGCCGAACTGCTGAACTATTTCACCGTCGGCGGCGTCGCCGACGACCTGGACGCCGAAGCCGAACGGCTGCGCGCCGACGACGCGGTCGCCGCCGCGTATGTGAAACCACCCGCCGAACCGCCGCTGGCGCCGCCGATCAGCAATGCCGTCGCCGATGTCGCGGCCCGCGCCCTCACCGAACCGCCAGCGGTCACACCGGATTTCATGGCGCGGCAGGGCTACCTGGGGGCGGCACCGGACGGGGTGAACGCGCAGTGGGCGTGGACGCAGCCCGGTGGCCGCGGCACCGGAGTCCGGGTCATCGATGTCGAAGGCGCGTGGCGGTTCACCCATGAGGACCTGCTCGACAACCAGGGCGGGGTCATCGGAGGCAGCCCGTCACCGGATCTGGGGTGGCGCAACCACGGCACCGCGGTGGCCGGGCAGATCAGCGGCGACGTCAATGGTTTCGGCATCACCGGCATCGCACCGGAGGCCGGGATCCGCGCGGTGTCGGTGTTCGGCGGCGCCGGCTCCGCGGCCGCGATCCGTTCGGCCGCCGACGCGTTGAGTGCCGGCGACATCCTGTTGATCGAGTTGCATCGCCCGGGACCGCGATTCAACTACGCCGGGCGCCCCGACCAGCGCGGCTATATCGCGATCGAATGGTGGCCCGACGACTGGGCCGCCATCCGCTACGCCATCGGCCGCGGCGTGGTGGTGGTGGAAGCCGCGGGCAACGGCGCCGAGGATCTGGACGCGGCGATCTACGACACCAAACCCGCCGAATTCCCGTCGACGTGGCGTAATCCGTTCCGCGGCGGGGTCGCCGATTCCGGGGCGATCGTGGTGGGCGCCGGTGCACCGCCGCCGGGCACCCACGGCCGCGATCACGGCCCGGCCCGTTCCCGGCTGGACTTCTCCAACTACGGTGCCCGCGTCGACGCCCAGGGCTGGGGGCGTGAGGTCACCACCACCGGCTACGGCGACCTGCAAGGCGGCGGCGACGAAGACCTCTGGTACTCCGACACGTTCAGCGGAACCTCGAGCGCCTCACCGATCGTCGTCGGCGCCATCGCCTGCTATCAGGGCGCGCTCGGCGCGGCAGGGTCCGGCCGCGCCACCCCGGAGCAGGTGCGGGCGCGGTTGCGCGCCACCGGGAGTGCGCAAACCGAGGCACCGGGCCGCCCGGCGACGCAGCGGATCGGCAACCTGCCCGACGTGCGGGCACTGCTCGGAGACGGTGCCGGGCGCGCGGTCTGAGCTCCCGGGGGCGAGCGGCCACCGACGCTGAACACCGTGCCGAAAACCGATTGCGCCGAACGCCGCGTATCCGCGACGCTGACCGCATGCTCGACGACGCACAGGTCGCTGACTTCATCGACAACGGCTTCGTCCGGATCCGCGGCGCCTTCTCGCGTGAACTCGCCCACGCATGCCGCGAGATCCTGTGGCGCGATATCGACCCCGGCACCCGGACCGGCCCCGCCCTCGGTCTCGGCGACTACGACCAGCAGCCATTCCTCGACGCCGCCAACACCCCGGCACTGCACGCCGCGTTCGACACCCTCGTCGGCCGCGGCCGATGGGAACCACGAAACACACTGGGCGGGTTCGTCATCCGGTATCCCGGCGACGAACCAGCAGTCCTCGACGGCTGGCATGTCGACGTCAGCTTTCCCGGCGAGCACTCCGTACCCGGCGACTACCTCACCTGGCGCGCCAACGTCGGCTCCCGCGACCGCGCCCTGCTGATGCTGTTCCTGTTCACCGACGTCGGCGACAACGACGCACTGACCCGGCTGCGCGTCGGCTCCCACCACCACGTCGCCCGCCTGCTCGAACCCGAAGGCGACACCGGCCTGGACGCGCGCACACTCGCCGCCCGCGCCGACACCGCCACCGGCCACCTCCCCACGGCCTTCGCCACCGGAGGGGCCGGAGACGTGTACCTGTGCCACCCGTTCCTCGTGCACGCCGGCCAACCCAACCGCGGCAGCGCCCCACGCATCCTCGGACAACCGAAACTCACCCCGACCCGAGACCTGCGCATCGACGGACCGGCCGAGGACCTCGCACCGGTCGAACTCGCCATCCGGCAAGCGTTACGCCGCTGATCAGACCCGTTCCGATACCCTGCGACGATGGCGACCAGTGCAACCTTGCGGATCTCCCGCCTGCGCGCGCTCATCGAGCACCCCAACACCGGCGACGAGGAACGCGCCACCGCCCAGCGCATGCTCGATCGCATCCTCAGCAGAACCGGCACCGGACCAGCTGTCGGTGACCGCACCTACGGCAACCGCCATCACCGGGTGGGCCTCCACGCCGACCTCGAACGCATCGCCGACATGATCCGCGCCGACATCGTCCTGGCCCGCGCCACCTTCGCCCCACGCCCGGCCCACCCCGCCGAACCCGCCCTGCGCGACCCGATCGGCGACGCCCCACCGCAGATCACCTACACCGTCGACACACCACACCACAGCTGCATCGACATCACCATCGACAACGTCCCACCCGACTGGGGGTGGGTGCGCGAGGACGGCATCGACGTCATCAGCCCCGCCCTGCAAGCCCTCGCCGACGAACTGGCCGAACTCATGAACGGCTACAACCACGACGGCAGCGATATCGACAAACGTTTCTTCGGCCGCGTCCGCATCCCCGACCTGACCCTCGTCTGGTAGACGCGCACCGCCGGCGAAATCAGCCTGCGTGCGCTGCGGCGCACCCTCGGCCTACCGCACGCGGGTGATCTTCGGCCGCGCCTACCGACCCGCACGAGCCGCGGCGATTTGCCACACGGATGCCGGGCCCGCGTGCGATCGTGAGAACAACCAGCATCGAACGGAGGACGTGCGATGAAGGCTCTCCAATACGCGGCGGTCGGTGCGGAACCGGAAGTCCGCGAGATCCCCACCCCCGAACCGGGCCCCGGCCAAGTGCTGCTGAAAATCACCGCCGCCGGGGTCTGCCATTCCGACGACTTCGTCATGTCCCTGCCCGCCGAGGCGCTGACCTTTCCGCTACCGCTCACCCTCGGCCACGAAGGTGCGGGCACCGTCGCCGCCCTCGGCGCCGGCGTCACCGGGCTCGAACTGGGGGAGCCGGTCGTCGTCTACGGGCCATGGGGGTGCGGCACCTGCTGGTTCTGCTCCCAGGGCGCCGAAAACTACTGCTCCCGCGCCGCCGAACTCGGCATCTTCCCGCCCGGCCTCGGCGCGCCCGGCGCCATCGCCGAATACATGATCGTCGACTCCGCACGCCACCTCGTCCCCATCGGCGACCTCGACCCGGTCGCGACCGTGCCGCTCACCGACGCCGGACTCACCCCGTACCACGCCATCAAACGCTCACTGCCGAAGCTGGTGCCCGGCACGTTCGCCGTCGTCATCGGCAGCGGGGGACTGGGGCATGTCGCAATCCAGTTGCTGCGCCACCTCTCACCGGCGCGGGTGATCGCCCTCGACGTCACCGACGACAAACTCGCCTTCGCAACATCCGTCGGCGCCCACGAGGCGGTGCTCTCCGACGCCGCCGCCGCCGACAATGTCCGCGCGATCACCGGACCCGCCGGCGCCGCCCTCGTGCTGGACTTCGTCGGCTACCAGCCCACCGTCGACACCGCCATGGCCGTCGCGGGCGTCGCAGCCGATGTGACCATCGTCGGACTCGGCGACGGACAATCCGCCGCCCGCGTCGGCTTCGGCATCAGCCCCTACGAAACCGCCGTCACCGCACCCTACTGGGGCACCCGCAGCGAACTGATCGAACTCATCGACCTCGCCCACGCCGGCGTCCTCGACATCGCCGTCGAACGCTTCACCCTCGACGACGCGCCCGAGGCCTACCGGCGACTCGCCGCCGGAACCCTGCGCGGACGCGCCGTCATCGTGCCCTGAGACGCGCGACCACAGCGCGGCAGCGGCGGTCGCGTTACGGCGCGCTGCCTCGGCCGAGGCCCTGACGGCAGGTGGTCGAGATCGAGGAACTCACCGCCCGACAACGGCCTGCCGGAAGGTCAGGAGTGCGGCCGGTCCGCAGTCGTGCCGGTGGCGGCGCGGATCTGTGCTTCGGCGTCGGCCGGGGCAGTGTCGGGATCGATCACCAGCAGGCGTAGACACCGGTCGCCCGGACCGAAAACAACCATCACCTCGGGCGGCTGGTCCGGGAGCGGCCCGGTGACCTCGATCCCGTCGGGCGGATCGATGCGGCGTTGGGACCGGCTCAGCGCATTCCAGTCGAACGCGATGCGGCTGGTGCGGCCCAGACGAGAGGTGAGGGCCGTGACCAGGTTGTGTAACTCGGTGGTCAGGTTGTCGGTTCTGGGCCACCAAGCACCATCGACACTCCCAGGTTGTGCGCCACGCTCACTCAGCGCCAACCGCGGAGTTCGGGTCGGCAGATCGAACGGTTGCCCACCACCGGCGGTGGCCCGGAACTGACCCAGACCACGGTCGGCGGCGGCACCGCCCCTATCCTGCGGCGGGTTCTGCGTCATTGCAGACCACCAGCAGCGGCTGGAGGTATCGCCGAGCCCGCACGCCGAGCGCGTGGGGCCGCCGCCGCGCTGTGGCCGCCTTCGTCGTCCCAGCGGTACAACGCGGCTTGCTGCTGGAAGCGGTCGCGGCGACGACTATCGGCGGCCACGAGTTCGCCGGCGGTGCGTCCGCCATCCGGCCCGGACGCAGCCGCCAACAGTGCCTGCGCATCGGCGGCGACGGTGTCCGGCGCGATGACCAGCAGAACGAGACGCTCGCGGTCGAGGCCTACGACACAGACGGTGTCGCCGCGCAGATATCGATATCCGTCCAGACGAACCGGATGCCCGCCGAACATCGCGCGCCGCGGGGCCGGCCGCCAGGCGTCCAGGCTGTACATGACGCGGTCGACGCCGTCGGCTCGATCGGCCAATAGTGCTCCCAGATCGGCCATTTCGGCGACCAAGTCGTTCGTATGAGGCCACCAGGCCCCATCGACCACACCCGGGCGGGGGACAGGCGGCGCTGGTGACCGCCCTGTGGCGGAAGGTCTGGTGCGGAGGGAAAAACGTGGCGAGCGTTCCAACAAAGTCGGCTCGTGGTGTCGCGTCATCACGACGCTCCTGACCGGGACCGCATAACGGGCCCTGTTCACTGGCCGGGCGACGACGAAACCACGGATGGTTCGTACGAAAAGCCCCCGACACCATCGAGCCTACGCCCGAACCCCACCGTCGCGGACCGACCCGGTATCAAACGTGGTCGAACGACCTGACCGCATCGCCCTGACAACGCGACACAACGGGGGAGAGACGGCGACCGGCCCGCGAGCCGGTCGCCGCCCACCTCACTTCAGATCGAACCGATCCGCATTCATCACCTTGTTCCACGCCGCCACGAAATCGGCGACGAACTTCTCCTTCGCATCATCGGTGGCATACACCTCCGCCAACGCCCGCAACTGCGAATTCGACCCGAACACCAGATCCACCCGGCTCGCCGTCCACTTCGGCGCACCCGACACCCGGTCCTTACCGACATAGGTGCCGTCGTCAGCGCCCGACGCCTCCCACCTGGTGCTCATGTCGAGCAGATTCACGAAGAAATCATTGGTCAGCGAACCCGGCGCCGAACTCAGCACACCCAACTGCGACTGCTGATAATTCGCACCCAGCATCCGCAAACCGCCGACCAGCACCGTCATCTCCGGCGCCGTCAAACCCAGCAGATTCGCCTTGTCGATCAACAGATGCTCGGCCGAGAGCAGATTGCCCTTGCCGTAGTAGTTGCGGAACCCATCGGCACTGGGCTCGAGCACCGCGAACGACTCCACATCGGTCTGCTCCTGCGTGGCATCGGTGCGCCCCGGCGTGAACGGCACCAGCACCGGCACCCCGGCATCGCGGGCCGCCAACTCCACCGCCGCACAACCACCCAACACCACAAGATCCGCGAACGACACCCGCTTGTTGCCACTCTGGGCGGAGTTGAACGACTCCTGAATGCCCTCGAGCACCCGCACCACCTGCGCCAGCTCATCGGGCTCGTTGACCTCCCAACCGCGCTGCGGCTGCAACCGGATCCGCCCGCCATTGGCGCCACCACGCTTATCGGTGCCACGGAACGACGCCGCCGCCGCCCACGCCGTCGACACCAACTGCGCCACCGACAACCCCGACGACACGATCTGCGACTTCAACGCCGCGATATCCTCGGCATCGATCAACTCGTGATCGACCTCAGGCACCGGGTCCTGCCACAACTGCGGCTCCGGAACCCACGGACCCAGATACCGCGACACCGGACCCATATCCCGGTGCAGCAGCTTGTACCAGGCCTTCGCGAACTCCTCGGTCAACTCCTCCGGATGCTCCAGCCAGCGGCGCGTGATCTGCTCATACACCGGATCCATCCGCAACGACAGATCCGTCGTCAACATCACCGGCGGATGCGACTTCGACGCATCATGCGCATCCGGCACCGCATCCGCCGACGCCCCATCCTTCGGAATCCACTGCCACGCACCGGCCGGGCTCTTGGTCATCTCCCACTCATGACCGTAGAGCGTCTCCAGGAAACTGTTGTCCCACTTCGTCGGCGTCGGCGTCCACGTACCCTCCAGACCACTGGTGATCGCATCCTTACCGACACCCGTACCGAACGTGCTCTTCCAGCCGAGCCCCTGTTCCTCGAGCGGCGCCCCCTCCGGCTCCGGACCCACATGTCCCTCCGCCGGACCCGCACCATGGGTCTTACCGAACGTGTGACCACCCACGATCAACGCCGCGGTCTCCACATCGTTCATCGCCATCCGGCCGAACGTCTCCCGGATATCGCGCGCCGCGGCCACCGGATCCGGCACCCCGTTCGGGCCCTCCGGATTCACATAGATCAAACCCATCTGCACCGCCGCATACGGTTTCGCCAACTCGCGATCACCGCTGTAGCGCTCATCGCCGAGCCAGGTGTCCTCCGGACCCCAGAACACCTGATCCGGCTCCCAGATGTCCTCACGACCGAACGCGAAACCAAACGTCTGGAAACCCATCGACTCCAACGCACAGTTACCCGCGAACACCAGCAGATCCGCCCACGACAACTTGCGGCCGTACTTCTGTTTGATCGGCCACAACAACCGGCGCGCCTTGTCCAGGCTCGCGTTATCGGGCCAGCTGTTGAGCGGCGCGAACCGCTGCGCGCCCTCACCGCCGCCGCCGCGACCATCGGCGATACGGTAGGTGCCCGCCGCATGCCAGCTCATCCGGATGAACAACGGGCCATAATGGCCGTAGTCGGCCGGCCACCAGTCCTGCGAGGTCGTCATCACCTCGAAGATGTCGCGCTTGACCGCCTCCACATCCAACGACGCGAACTCACGCGCATAATCGAAATCGGGACCGAACGGATTCGACAGCTCCGAATGCTGGTGCAACACCTGCAGATCCACCTGATCCGGCCACCAGTCACGATTGGACCGCGGCCGGCTCGCCTTCGGGGTGGGCGAGGGGATCACCGGGTTCTCGCTTTCACTGACACTGGCAGTGTTCTCACTGGTAGGTGGCTTGTCAGACACGACGTTCCTTTCGAGGAGGGGTGACCCGAGCTGGTGATCACCCGGGTGCGGGCAAAGACTGCGACGACGAACACTCAGGGCACACGCCCCAATAGATGACCTCCGCCTCGTCGAGCACGAAACCGTTGTCATCGGAAGCGGTCAGGCACGGCGCCGCGCCGACGGCGCACTCCACATCGGCGATCGCACCGCAGCTGCGGCACACGACATGATGATGGTTGTCACCGACCCGCGTCTCATACCGCGCGACCGACCCCATCGGCTGAATCCGGCGCAACAGACCCGCCGCCGTCAGGGCGCGCAAGACGTCGTAGACCGCCTGATGCGACACCGCGCCCAACGTCTGGCGCACCGACCGCAGAATCGACTCGGTATCGGAATGGGGATGTTCGTGCACGGCCGACAGCACCGCCACGCGCGGCGCCGTCACACGCAGTGCAGCACCACGGAGCATGCGCTCGAAGTCCGAGGTGGTGGACACAGTCAGAAGTATTACCCATTCAAGTGTCCGCCGGGAGCGGTTTGCGATACCCGATTCACCTGGCGAATCGGGTATCGCAGGGGAGCGGTGAGCTCAGCGGCTCACCGTGATCTCACGCTCCATCCGCGACAACTTCTCCGGATTGCGCACCGCGTACAGGCCGGTGATCAGTCCGTCCTCGATCCGCACCGACAGCACACTGTCCAGCTCGCCGTCCAGCCGCAACACCAACGCGGGCGTGCCGTTGACCAGCGCGGTATCGAACGATGCCGCCGCGCCCACCCGATCCCAGCTCAGTGCGAACAGCTTCGCCACCGGCAACGCACCCACCACCGGCCGCGGCAACGCCTGCTTGATCCCGCCGCCGTCGCCGAGCAACACCACCTCCGGTGCCAGCACATCGAGCAGAGCTTGCAGATCACCGGTGTGCAGCGCCCGCTGGAACGCATCGAGCACACCGCGGGTCTCATCGGCCGACACCGGCCCGCGCGGCCGCCGCGCCGCCACATGCTCGCGCGCCCGGTGGGCGATCTGGCGCACCGCGGCCGGGCTCTTGTCCACGGCTTCAGCGATCTCGTCGTAGCCCAGCGCGAACACTTCACGCAGCACGAACACCGCGCGCTCGACCGGCGCCAGCGTCTCGAGCACCAGCAGCATCGCCATCGACACACTGTCGGCCAGCTCGACGTCATCGGCGACGTCGGGGGAGGTCAGTAGCGGTTCCGGCAGCCACGGGCCGACATAGGACTCGCGGCGACGACCCAGCGTCCGCAGCCGCGTCAACGCCTGCCGGGTGGTGATGCGCACCAGATACGCCCGCCGGTCCCGCACCGTCTCGAGATCGACCTCGGACCACCGCAGCCACGTCTCCTGCAATACGTCCTCGGCATCGGCGGCCGACCCGAGCAACTCGTAGGCGACGGTGAACAGCAGATTGCGATGCGCGAGGAAGGTCTCGGTCGCAGAATCCGCAGCACCATCCACGCTGCCCGGTGCGTCATCCACCATCTGTAGCTCCTGTCAGCTCACGCTCGACTGTGTCACTTACAACGACGCCGGAGGCTGGCGATCTGTGACACCGAGACGATAGCGAGTGGGCCGGAGGGGATGGCCGGGATTCCGGCTAGTTTACGTAATGTTGATTATCGGTAGTTCTACGGCGAGGCCGGAAGGGGTGGCATTCGCTTCGGATGTGGTGCCGAGCAAACAGATCCTGAGTGGGTCCCGGTGAAGTCCGCGCCGAGAAGGTTGCCACTCGACAACGTCTGCACTCGCCGCGTGTATGCAGTGACTGTCATCCCGTTCATCCCGCGATGCGCGACAGCGTTATGTCAGGTCGCAGTGCTTCGAGCGCAGCGCTTCGGCGCACGATCACCCGAACCCTTGTGTCGCACGGTGGACGCCGGATGCGACGTCCCGTCTGTCGACCCCAGCATGGGATGCCGACATGCGCGCGGTGCGTACTCGAACGGCCGGCATCGCGCTAAGCCGAGGGTGCGCACCATATCTCGGGCAGGACCGGTTCGATCCACTCCCCTGGCGCAACACACAAACCCCTCCCTATATTCGTCACAGTGACGAATATAGGGAGGGGTTTCGGACATTAGCGCCTCGCCTATGTTCGGCGACCGGACGTCACGACTGCCTGGTGGGCAGTCCGTTCGGGTAGGCCCACGCCAGACGGGTCAGCACCAGCGCCGCGGCCATCAGGCCGAAGTCACGCAACGCGATATCGCCGTAGCCGCCGACGATCAGCAGGTTGATGATGATCCCGCCCAGCCAGGCCGCCACGAGCGGCGCGCCGAGGCGCGGGAACACGAGTACGGCGATCCCGGCGACGATTTCGATGACGCCGACGATATTCATCGCGGTGTGCGCATCACCGGGAACGAGGTCGTTCACGACTCCGGCGAGATAGCGAGTCCAGTCGTCGGTGAGGACGTTGAGGAATTTGTCGAGCCCGAACAGGATGGGCAGCACACCGAAGCCGAGCCGCAATGCCCAGAACGCCTGGTAGCCGGGTTCGGTGAGGTCGGAAGCCTGGGTTCGAGTGGCGTGCACAGTCATTCGATTTCTCCTGACAACGGATGCGAGGGACGACCGGGCCCCGTGGGGTGGGCTCGGCACGTCGCCGAGCTGAACCGGTTCACAGTGTTAGTGACGGCAGCGGCGCGGGTCTTACCCACCGGCTGCGCGGTTTTCGCGCCGTTACCGTGCGTGTCCTTCGAGCAGATCGTGCAGGGTCGCGGCTTCTTCGGCGCACGCGCCGCACCCGGCGAGGTGCACGCGCATGGCGAGGTCGTCGTAGTGCGGGTCGGCGATGCGGCGTTCGACGTATTCGTCGATCCGGTCGAAGCACTCGTCACAGGACAGGTATGGGCTGGTGTCGGCCAGCAGTCCGGTGATGATCTCGGGGGTCGGTGTGGTGTGCGGATCGGTCATGAGCTGCTCCGATCGGTGCGGGTTTCGAGATGTCCACCGGCGATGAGGGCGGTTCGCAGTCGGTGCCTGGCGTCGTGCAGGGTTTTGTAGAGGGCGTTGCGGGTACTGCCCAGGCGTTCGGCGAGCACGTCGATCGGCACCTGCTCGACGACCAGGGCCAGCAGGATGCGCCGCTGATGCGGGGTGAGGTCGCGGGCGATGGCCGCTGCTATCGCCTGGCCGAGTTCGGTGGCGTCGAAGACGGCCTCCGGTGTCGGCGATTTGTCCGCGATCGATGTCAAGGTGTCCGGCAGCAGGATTTCCCGGTGCCGCCAGGCCTGGCGGCGTACCGCGACTCCCGCGTGGTGTACGCCGAATTTGTAGGCCCAGGTGGTGAATCGGCTGCGGCCCTGGAAGGTCGGGAGTTGGCGCAGTACGGCGATCACGGCGTCGTCGGCGCATTGCTGGGCGAGGTCTTCGAGTTCGGCGGCGCCCGCTCCGGCCAGCAGGTGGCGTAGCCGCCAGATCTGGTGGCGGGTGGCGCGTAGCAGGACGTCGCGTAGCCGGGCTATGGCGTGGTGTCCGGCGGGACCGTCGTCGGTGAGGTCGGTCAGCCATTGCTGGTCGGTTGGTGGGTGTGTGGCGCCGGCGGTGGTGGGGTGCTCACGGCGGGGTCTCGGTTCCGGGCTGCGGCGCCAGGATGCGCACGGCCAGCTCTGGTGTGCAGCCTCGGTCGACGAGCTGGGAGAGCGCGAGGAGGTCGGAGCCGGGATCGGATGCCACGGCTTCAGCCAACCACGGTGGGAATCCCGATACCACCAGCCAGCGTCTGCGCCAGTCCAGGATGTCGGCCGGTGCGCATCGGGGGCGTGCTGGGCGCGTTGGAGTGACCATGCCCTATTGGTGTCGGTGCGGGGCCGTTTCTTACCGTGTCGCCCGCCGCGGTGGCTGCGCGGCGGGCGACACGGGGGTGCCTGGTCAGGCGCCGACGTAGTCGGCGAGGTGTTCGCCGGTGAGGGTGGAGCGGTCGGCGACGAGGTCGGCGGGGGTGCCTTCGAAGACGATCTTGCCGCCGTCGTGGCCTGCGCCGGGGCCGAGGTCGATGATCCAGTCGGCGTGGGCCATCACGGCCTGGTGGTGTTCGATGACGATGACGGTTTTGCCGGCGTCGACGAGCCGGTCGAGCAGGCCGAGCAGGTTGTCGACGTCGGCGAGGTGCAGGCCGGTGGTGGGTTCGTCGAGGATGTAGACCCCGCCCTTCTCCCCCATGTGGGTGGCCAGTTTCAGGCGTTGGCGTTCGCCGCCGGACAGGGTGGTCAGTGGCTGTCCGATGGTGAGGTAGCCGAGGCCGACGTCGGCGAGGCGTTGCAGGATCTTGTGTGCGGCCGGGGTGCGGGCGTCACCGGTGCCGAAGAATTCTTCGGCCTCGCTGACGGGCATGGCGAGCACTTCGCTGATGTCGCGGCCGCCGAGTTTGTAGTCGAGCACTTCGGCCAGGAAACGCTTGCCCTCGCATTCTTCGCAGGGGGTTTCCATGGTGGCCATCATGCCGAGGTCGGTGTAGATGACGCCGGCGCCGTTGCAGGCGGGGCAGGCGCCTTCGGAGTTGGCCGAGAACAGTGCGGGTTTGACGCCGTTGGCTTTGGCGAAGGCTTTGCGGATGGGGTCGAGCAGGCCGGTGTAGGTGGCGGGGTTGGAGCGGCGCGAGCCCTTGATGGCGCCCTGGTCGACGACGACCACGCCGTCGCGTCGGGCGAGGTTGCCGTGGATGAGTGAGCTTTTTCCGGAGCCGGCGACGCCGGTGACGACGGTGAGGACGCCGGTGGGGATGTCGACGTCGACGTCGACGAGGTTGTTCTGGTTGGCGCCGCGGATTTCGAGGGCGCCGTCGGCCTTTCGCACGGTTTTCTTGAGGGTGGCGCGGTAGCCGAGGTGGCGTCCGGTGAGGGTGCCGCTGGTGCGCAGGCCGTCGATGTCGCCTTGGTAGCAGACGGTTCCGCCGCCGGTGCCCGCGCCGGGGCCGAGGTCGATGATGTGGTCGGCGATGGCGATGGCTTCGGGTTTGTGTTCGACGACGAGCACGGTGTTGCCTTTGTCGCGCAGCCGCAGCAGCAGGTCGTTCATGCGCTGGATGTCGTGCGGGTGCAGGCCGATGGTGGGTTCGTCGAAGACGTAGGTGACGTCTGTGAGGGCGGAGCCGAGGTGGCGGATCATCTTGGTGCGCTGGGCTTCACCGCCGGAGAGGGTGCCCGCGGGGCGGTCGAGTGAGAGGTAGCCGAGGCCGATTTCGACGAAGCCTTCGAGGGTGTGGCGCAGGGTGGTGAGCAGGGGTGCGACGGAGGGTTCGTCGAGGTCGCGGACCCAGTCGGCGAGGTCGCTGATCTGCATGGCGCAGGCGTCGGCGATGCTGATGCCGTTGATCTTGGAGGAGCGGGCGGCTTCGCTGAGGCGGGTGCCGTCGCATTCGGGGCAGGTGGTGAAGGTGATGGCGCGGTCGACGAAGGCGCGGATGTGGGGTTGCATCGCTTCGCGGTCCTTGGACAGGAACGATTTCTGGATGCGTGGGATGAGGCCTTCGTAGGTGACGTTGACGTTGTCGACCTTGATGCGGGTGGCTTCTTTGTAGAGCAGGTCGTTGAGTTCGCGTTTGGTGTATTTGCGGATGGGTTTGTCGGGGTCGAGGAAGCCGGAGCCCATGAAGATGCGCCCGTACCAGCCGTCCATGCTGTAGCCGGGGATGGTGAGGGCGCCTTCGCGCAGGGATTTGCTGTCGTCGTAGAGCTGGGTGAGGTCGAAGTCGGAGACGTTGCCCATGCCTTCGCAGCGTGGGCACATGCCGCCGGTGATGTTGAAGCTGCGGCGTTCTTTGACGGTGTGGCCGGCTTTTTCGATGGTGACGGCGCCGGCGCCGCTGATGGAGGCGACGTTGAAGGAGAACGCTTGGGGTGAGCCGATGTGGGGTGTGCCGAGGCGGCTGAACAGGATGCGCAGCAGGGCGTTGGCGTCGGTGGCGGTGCCGACGGTGGAGCGGACGTTGGCGCCCATGCGTTCCTGGTCGACGATGATGGCGGTGGTGAGGCCGTCGAGGGCGTCGACGTCGGGGCGGGCGAGGTTGGGCATGAACCCTTGGACGAAGGCGCTGTAGGTTTCGTTGATCATCCGCTGGGATTCGGCGGCGATGGTGGAGAAGACCAGTGAGCTCTTGCCGGATCCGGAGACGCCGGTGAAGACGGTGAGGCGGCGTTTGGGGATGTCGACGCTGATGTCTTTGAGGTTGTTCTCGCGGGCGCCTTGGACACGGATGATGTCGTGGGTGTCGGCGGGGTGTGGCTGGGCCGGCGCTGCGGCGGCGGTCTTGGCCGGGCTCATGCTGGGGTTCTCCATCTGTTCGCGGACACGTGCCGATCGCCGGTGCGGCCGGGCGGTGCTGTGGTGATCGTATGCGGCTGCGGGTGGTTGTGTGCCGATCCCGCCCGCCGGGTGTGGTGGGTGTCTGCGGGCGGGGCCGGTGATGTCAGTTGATCTGCTGGATGCGCAGCAGGTTGCCGGAGGGGTCGCGGATGGCGCAGTCGCGGATGCCGTAGGGCTGGTCGGTGGGTTCCTGGACGACTTCGGCGCCTTTGGCTTGGAGTTGGTCGAAGACGCCGTCGACGTCTTTGGTGGCGAGGTTGAGGCTGGCGTAGGTGCCTTTGGCCATCATTTCGCTGATGGTGCGGCGTTCGTCGTCGGTGACGCCGGGGTCGGCTTCGGGTGGGTAGAGCACGATGGAGGTGGCGGGCTGGTCGGGCGGGCCGACGGTGATCCAGTGCATGCCCTGGTAGCCGACGTCGTTGCGGACTTCGAAGCCGAGGACGTCGCGGTAGAAGCCGATGGCGGCTTCGGGGTCGGTGTGCGGCAGGTAGGTCTGGGCGATGGTGAGGTGGTTGGTCATGCTGGTCACGCTAATTGCGTGGTGAGAGCGGCGCTTCTCGATTCCTGATCGGTCTGGTGACCTTTTTGGCGACGCAGGAGGGCATGCCGTCGGTGTGGGTGGCTTGGCGGCGGTAGGCGCTGGGTGGCATGCCGACGAGTTCGGTGAAGCGGGTGCTGAAGGTGCCGAGGGATTGGCAGCCGACGGCGAAGCAGACTTCGGTGACGCTGAGTTCGCCTGCGCGCAGCAGGGCCATGGCGCGTTCGATGCGGCGGGTCATCAGGTAGGAGTACGGGGATTCGCCGTAGGCCTGTTTGAACTGGCGGCTGAGGTGTCCTGCGGACATGTGGGCGTCGCGGGCGAGGGCTTCGACGTCGAGGGGTTGGGCGTATTCGCGGTCGATGCGGTCGCGGACGCGTCGGAGCCGGGCCAGGTCGCGCAGGTGTTGCTCGGTGGCTGGGGTGCTCACTCTGGTGATGCTGCCATGTGTTGGCGGTGCTGCCCAGCTTCGCGTGGTCTGGTCTCGGTGGAGGTGGCTTCGATGCGCCGGTGACGTCGTGGTGCGTTCCTGGTTCGGTGCGTGGTGGTCGTGTGGATGCTGATGTCGGCGACCTTGGTCGGCGCCGCATCAGTGACAGCCGATGCGTTGTTGCAGGCAGTGCTCGCCGACCCGGCGGCTGGATCGGGCGTCGGGGACGCGCTGGTCACGCACCGCTCCCCCGCGTGCGGTGCGTGACGCGAGCGCGGTTCAGGCGCCGACCGGTGTGGCGGGGGTGCTTCGCGAGTCGGGTGCGGTGCGGCGGATGGCGTCGGCGGTGGCGTCGTCGGGTTGGTGCTGGGCGTCGAGTTCGGCGGCGACGCGTGCGGTGTAGCGCTCGATTTCGCGGGCGATGTCGGTGTGGTCCCAGCCGAGGTGTGGTGCGGCGAGGGCGGCGGCTTCGGCGGCGACGGCGGTGCCGCGGTCGGTGGTTTCGATGGACAGGTGGGTGCGGCGGGTGAGGATGTCGTCGAGATGCAGGGCGCCTTCGTGGGTGACGGCGTAGACGATCTCGGCGCGCAGGTAGCCGGTGGTGCCGAGGGGGTCCGCGAGGTGGGGGTCGGTGGTGATGAGGTCGTGGATTTCGGTGATGGCGCTGCCGTAGCGGCCGAGCAGGTGGTCGATGGTGGCGGGTGGGAGTCCCATGTCGTCGGCGAGGCGGGCGCGCGACAACGACAGTTCGGTGTAGCCGTGGGCGCCGACGAGCGGGACGGTGTGGGTGCGGGTGGGGCCGATGCGTCGGGGTAGGCCGGTGATGGCGGCGTCGACGGCGTCGGCGGCCATGACGCGGTAGGTGGTGTATTTGCCGCCGGCGACGAGGACGAGTCCGGGGACGGGGGTGACGACGGCGTGTTCGCGCGAGAGTGCGGTGGTCTGGTCGGTGTTGCCGGCGAGCAGCGGGCGCAGGCCGGTGTAGACGCCGACGATGTCGTCGTGGCCGATGGGGTTTTCCAGTAGCCGGTTGACCTGGGTGAGGATGTAGTCGATGTCGGCGCGGGTGGCGGCAGGGTGGGCCAGGTCGTGGTCCCAGGGGGTGTCGGTGGTGCCGATGACCCAGTGCTTCTCGCTCCACGGGCACGGGATGACGAACAGCAGGCTCTTGTCGGTTTCGGTGATGAGTCCGGTGGTGGCGTCGATGCGGTCGCGGGGTACGACGATGTGGACGCCTTTGGAGGTGCGGATCCGGAATTGCGGGGTGGCGTCGAGCATGGCCTGGATCTGGTCGGTCCAGGGGCCTGCGGCGTTGATGACGCGGGTGGCGCGGATGTCGAAGCGGTGGCCGGTTTCGAGGTCTTCGACGATGGCGCCGGTGATGGTGTCGCCGTCGCGGAGGAAGTCGATGACGCGGGTGCTGGATGCGCAGAGGGCGCCGTGGGTGGCGGCGGTGCGGGCCAGCGTCATGGTGTGGCGGGCGTCGTCGATCTGGCCTTCGTAGAAGCTGACGCCGCCGCGGATGCGGTCGCGTTTGGCGCCGGGGAATCGGTCGAGGGTGGCGCGGCGGCCGAGGTGGCGGTGGTGGGCGGGGACGCCGCGGCCTGCGCCGAGGATGTCGTAGACGCCGATGCCGGCTCCGGCCCAGGCGCGGTCGAGGACGGGACGTTCGAGCGGGTAGACGAATTCGACGGGTGTGGCCAGGTGGGGGGCGAGGGTGTCGAGGATGAGGGAGCGTTCGCGCAGGGCTTCGAAGACGAGGCCGAAGTCGAGTTGTTTGAGGTAGCGCAGGCCGCCGTGGATGAGTTTGGAGGAGCGGCTGGAGGTGCCGGAGGCGTAGTCGCGGGCTTCGACGAGGCCGACGCGCAGGCCGCGGGTGACGGCGTCGAGGGCGGTGCCCGCGCCGACGACGCCTGCGCCGATGACGAGGACGTCGAGCTCGGTGCCGGCCATGGTGTGCAGGGCGTGGGCGCGGGTGGTGGGGTTGAGCGGTCGCGGGGTGGTGAGCGCGGGGGTGGTCATCGGGGGTCCTTTGTGGTGGTGGGTATCAGGGGGTGGCCCAGTCGAGGGTGCGGCCGAGGGCTTTGGTCCAGCCGGTGTAGCCGTGGGCGCGTTGCTGTTCGGTCCAGGTGGGCTGCCAGCGGGTGTCTTCGCGCCAGTGCCGGCGTAGTTCGCCGGTGTCGCGCCAGTAGCCGATGGCCAGGCCTGCGGCGTAGGCGGCGCCGAGGGCGGTGGTTTCGGTGATGACGGGGCGGCTGACGGGGACGCCGAGGATGTCGGCTTGGATCTGCATGCACAGGTTGTTGGCGGTGACGCCGCCGTCGACGCGTAGTACTCGCAGGTCGACGCCGGAGTCGCTGGTCATGGCGTCGATGACGTCGCGGGTTTGGTAGCAGATGGCTTCGAGGGTGGCGCGGGCGATGTGGGCGTTGGTGGCGTAGCGGGTGAGGCCGACGATGGCGCCGCGGGCGTCGGAGCGCCAGTGCGGGGCGAACAGGCCGGAGAAGGCGGGCACGAAGTAGACGCCGCCGTTGTCGTCGACTTCGGCGGCGAGGGTTTCGCTGTGGGCGGCGCCGGAGATGATGCCGAGTTGGTCGCGTAGCCATTGGACGGCGGATCCGGTGACGGCGATGGAGCCTTCGAGGGCGTAGACGGCGGGTTGGTCGCCGAGTTGGTAGCAGACGGTGGTGAGTAGGCCGTTGTTCGATCGGACGGGGGTGGTGCCGGTGTTGAGGAGCAGGAAGTTGCCGGTGCCGTAGGTGTTTTTGGCTTGGCCGGGGTCGAAGCAGACCTGGCCGATCATGGCGGCTTGCTGGTCGCCGACGGCGGCGGTGATGGGGACGGCGGCGGCGAAGGGTCCGTCGGGGTGGGTGTGGCCGTAGTGGGTGGGGTGGGCGGAGGCGGTGATGGCGGGCAGCATGGTGCGTGGGATGTCGAACAGGGTGAGTAGTTCGTCGTCCCAGTCGAGGGTGTCGAGGTCCATGAGCATGGTGCGGGCGGCGTTGGTGACGTCGGTGCGGTGGATGCCGCCGCGGGTGCCGCCGGTGAGGTTCCACAGCAGCCAGGTGTCGATGGTGCCGACGAGGGCGTCGCCGCGTTCGGCGGCGGCGCGCAGGCCGGGTCGGTTGTCGAGGAGCCAGCGGATTTTGCCGCCGGAGAAGTAGGTGGCCGGTGGGAGTCCGGTGCGGTGGCGGATGAGCGGGCCTGCGGTGGCGTCGAGTTCGGCGGCGATGCGGTCGGTGCGGGTGTCTTGCCAGACGATGGCGTTGTGGTGGGGGCGGCCGGTGTGGCGGTCCCAGATGACGGTGGTTTCGCGCTGGTTGGTCAGGCCGATGGCGGCGAGGTCGCCGGCGCGTAGGCCGTGGCGGCCGAGGGCGGTCTGGATGACCGCGCAGCTGCGTTCCCAGATTTCGACGGGGTTGTGTTCGACCCAGCCGGGGCGCGGCAGGATCTGCTGGTGTTCGAGTTGGTGGCCGGCGATGACGGTTCCGGTGTGGTCGAAGACGAGGAATCGGGTGCTGGTGGTGCCTTGGTCGAGGGCGCCGATGAGGTCGGTCATCTGTTCTCCGCTGTCCGGGGCTGCCTGCCTCGTCGCAGGAGCGGCCACTGCCGAACCTAGGAACCGTCGCGGCCGCCGACAACGGGGTGCGTTCGACAATGTCGAACGGTTTGCGCGCTACGGTGGTGGGGTGCCGGGAGCGATTCAGTCGATCGAACGTGCCGCCGCGATCATGGCGCTGGTGGCGCAGGCGCCGTTCGGTATCGGGGTGACCGAGGTGGCGGGTGCGCTGGCGCTGCCGAAGGCGACCGTGCACGGGTTGCTGCGCACGCTGCACGGGGTCGGGTATGTCGAGCAGGATCCGCGCACCGGCAAATACCGGATGGGCGCGGGACCCTCCGGGGCGAGCATGGACACCAATGTGTTGCGCTCGTATGCGATGAACTGGGCCGACACGTTGGCGGCGCGGTCGGGGGAATCGGTGCGCATGGGTGCGGTGCACGACGACGGTGTGCAGATCGTGCATCACGTGTTCCGGCCGGATCGGTCCGCGCAGCGGCTGCGGGTGGGTGTGGTGGTGCCGTTGCACGCGACGGCATTGGGCAAAGTGCTGCTGGCCTACACGCCCGGCCTCGCCGAACGCGGCGGTGAACTGCCCGCCTACTCCCACCGCACGGTCACCGCGCCGCGTGCGTTGCAGGCGCAGATCGCGCAGGTGCGGGGGCAGGGGTTCGCCACCGACATCGGGGAATTCGCCTCCGATCGGGCGTCGGTGGCGGCGCCGATCCGTGATCCCGGTGGACGCGTCGTCGGTGCGATCGGTGTGGTGGGGGCGGTGGACCGGGTGTGCCGTGGTGCGGTGGCGCGGTCGGGGCTGGTGGAGTCGGTGCGCTCGGCGGCGGCGGCGATCTCGGCCGATATCGCCGCCGACCGGGCGCGGGTGCGGCGATGATGAGAGCGGCGGGCCGCTCGAGTAACCGATTCGTGCTGGCTGTCGACCAGGGCACGACGTCGAGTCGCGCGATCGTCTACGACGCGGCCGGGCAGTTGGTGTCGGTGGTGCAGCGGGAGCATCGTCAGCTGTATCCGGCGGCCGGGCGGGTCGAACACGATGCGAACGAGGTGCGCCGTCATGTGCAGGCGTTGATCGGGCGGGCGGTTGCCGCGGCCGGGATCGGTGCCGGGCAGGTGGTGGGGATCGGGATCGCCAATCAGCGTGAGACGACGGTGCTGTGGGATCGGCGCACCGGGCGTCCGGTGGGCAACGCCATCGTCTGGCAGGACACCAGAACCGACGACCTCGTCGCCGAGTTGTCCGCGCGGCCCGGGGTCGAGGAGGTGAGTGAACGCAGTGGGCTGCCGCTGCTCGGTTATTTCGCCGCACCACGTATCCGCTGGTTGCTCGACCGCGACGAGCGCCTGCGCGCGGGCGCCGAACGCGGCGACATCCTGTTCGGCACCATGGACAGCTGGCTGATCTGGAATCTCACCGGCGGCGTGCACGTCACCGATGTCAGCAATGCCGGGCGCACCCTGCTGATGAACCTGCACACCCTCGACTGGGATCCGCGGCTGCTCGAGTTCTTCGATATTCCGCGTGCGATGCTGCCCGAGATCCGGTCCAGCGCCGAGATCTACGGCCACACCGTGATCGAGCCGTCGGGTATTCCGATCGCGGCCGCGCTGGGCGATCAGCAGGCGGCGCTGGTCGGGCAGACCTGTTTCGCGGCCGGGGAAACGAAATGCACCTACGGTACCGGCGCGTTCCTGCTGTCCAATACCGGGATCGCGCCGGTGCGGTCACAGCACGGGTTGTTGACCACCGTCGGTTTCCGGCTCGGCGACGAGCCCGCCCACTATGCGCTGGAAGGATCGATCGCCTCCACCGGTTCGCTGGTGCAGTGGCTGCGCGACCGGCTCGGGCTCATCGACGCCGCCCCCGAGATCGAAACCCTGGCCGCCACCGTCACCGATAACGGCGGATGCTCGGTGGTGCCGGCGTTTTCGGGATTGTTCGCACCACGCTGGCAGGCCGAAGCGCGCGGCGTGATCGCCGGGCTGACCTCTTACATCACGCGCGGGCATCTGGCGCGGGCGGTGCTCGAGGCGACCGCGTGGCAGACCCGGGAGGTGGTGGATGCGCTCAACGCCGACACCGGCAGGCCCGTGGACGAGCTGCGCGTGGACGGCGGCATGACCTCGAATTATCTTCTGATGCAACAGATCTCCGACGCGCTCGGAGTGCCGGTGCAGCGGCCGCTGTTCGCTGAAACCGTGTCGCTGGGTGCGGCGTACGCGGCCGGGCTGGCGGTCGGGTTGTGGCCCGATATGGATGGGCTGCGCCGCAACCGCCATATCGCCGGCCGCTGGGAGCCCACTCTGAGCGCCGCCGACCGCGACCGCGGCTACCGGCAGTGGAGCCGGGCCGCGGCGTTGAGCTACGACTGGACCGAGCCCCAGTGACGACCGTGACCAGCCGTGAACGACTCAGCGACCTCAGCCGGGCCCGACGGCTTCCTCATACGCGCGAAGTGTGGCGATGACCAAGGCTCGCTGTTCGGCGGTCAGTGGGCCCAGTGCGGCGCGCCACCCCCGGTCCGCACCACCGAGCCAGGCTTGCACCGCCTCACGGTGCGCGTCGGCGATGGAGACGAGGGTTCGTCGCCGGTCGTTGTCGTCGGTGCGGCGGTCCAGCACGCCCTGGCGGCTGAGGTCGCCGATCATCAGGCTCACAGTGGTCGGCGCCACCTCCAGCCGCCTGGCCAGCTCGTTCACGGTGAGCGGTCCGTCGAGCAGCACGTAGGTCAACAACGACAGATGCCGCGGTGCCAGATCGAACGATCGCAGCGCGTCGGGCACCGGCAGGCGTTTCGCGCGGCCGACCAGGCGCGGCATGAGCGCCACCATGGCTCGGACACTGTCGTCCAGGGATAGACCGTCGTCGGTTGACATACCTTTCTCCCCAAAATATCTTTGTCATTAAAGCTATATGTGGTGAACAGGGCCTATCGTCTCATGCCGACGGGCGGCCGCACCCTGCCTGGAGGTCTTGCCGAATGCCCGAAACACCCACACGCCTGCGGGCTCTGACCATCGGCTTGCATCCGCACGCCCTGGACTACGGTCGTTTCCCCGACTTGGACGAGGAGCACCTCACGGCCAGGGTCGACGCCGCCAACGCCGCCCTGCACGACACCGAATTCGATGTCACGACCTGCATGGTCCAGGCATCCCCCGCACAAGCCGAAGCCGAAGTCCGCGACCTGCTGGCCCACCGATCGTTCGACCTGGTCATGGTGGGCGGTGCGGTGCGGGCCCTGCCCGAGCACACCCTGTTGTTCGAACGCCTGGTCAACGTCATCGCCGAGGCGGCACCGGGAATCCGGTTCTGCTTCAACACCTCACCCGAGACCACCCTCGACGCGCTGCGCCGAGCAGCCGCATCGGCCTGACCATCGTCGGCCGCTGGGTGCGCGGTGGCCCGGACCTCAGAGGTCACCGCCACCGCCGACCAGCCGCGCGGCGATGCCGAGCAGGCTGGTGCCGTGATGGGTGGCGCCGAGCGTGATCAGCCGATCGACCTTCGACGTGCCGCCGTCGAACTTCAGACAGTGGTTCGACACGGTGCCACCCTGGGAGTGGGCGACGATATCCACCGATTCCGCACCCGTCTCCCCCAGCACCCGGTCCACGAAATCGGCGAGCTGACGCGACGATTGCGCCATCGGGCCGACGGCGTTGCGACCAGGCAGCAGCGGGCCGAGACCACCGCCTTCGAGCACACCGGCCTGCCCGTAGTTGAGGGCGAACACGCAGAAACCGGCGCGCCCCGCCGCGACCGTGGACCGGCCGGCCACCGCACCGGCACTCCCGGTCGACGCCACCGCGGTCGCGCCGCCCGGCCGTGCGGTGGCCTGATTGATCTGGTCGGCCAGCAGCTGTTCGGTGAGCGGTATCCGCGGACCCGCCTGGACCTGGCCCATCGTTGCTCCCGCGGCCATGATCGCCGCGCCCGCCAGCACCGCCGCCGCCCGTGCGGCGCGTCGCATTCCCCAACCCATGTCTGCCCTCTCACGCACACCCGGTGCGCAGGCGCCGATCCTCGGCGCGCCACCGCACCCGGAATTGATTCGAAATTCGTGGCGACGCTACGAGTTCCGGTGACCGGCGCGGATCGCATTCGCGCCGAAACCGAGCATTCCCACCGCAACACCGGGCGCGGATTGGAGAAAAGTACAACGCGATCCGGGTCGCCGGCTCGACCGCGGGTACCGGCCGGATCGGGCCGGTACGCTCGTCGGTGAGCTCGCACGCGACCAATCAGGGGGCCGATCATGAGCGTCGACACCACCACCGCGGACGTCGTCGGACAGGTACTGCTGAAGCTCACCGAACCCGAGGGCCGCGCCGACCCCTATCCGCTGTATGAACAGCTGCGGGCCTGTGGGCCCGCGGTTCCCGCGCCCGACGGGACGATCGTCGTCACCGGATACCGCCTGGTGTCGGCGCTGGCACGCGACCATCGGCTCCGCAAACGGCCGGAAACATCGCTGGCCGCCAACGGATTCCCGCACTGGCGGCAGCGGCCCGGGCTGCGGTTGATCTTCGCCAGCATGCTGGTGGCCAATCCACCCGAACACACCCGGCTGCGGCGCCTGGTATCCGGTGCGTTCACCAGCCGGCGGGTGGCCGGGATGCGGACGGCGATCGAGGGACTGGTCAACGGACTGCTCGACCGGATGGACACCGCGGGCATGAACGGTCCGGTCGAATTCATCGACGAATTCGCTTTCCCGTTGCCGGTCACCGTGATCGGTGAACTGCTCGGCATCCCCGAGGCCGACCGGATGCGGTTCCAGCCGCTGGTGCGGGACTGGACCGCGGTGCTGGACCGGCTCGACGAACCCACCGTCACCGCCGCCGACGCCGCGGCCGACACCATCATCGACTACCTGCGCGACCTGATCGCCAGGCGGCGCCGCGAACCCGCCGACGATCTGCTGTCCGCGCTCGCCGCCCCCGACGACGGGCTGCCCGACGACGAACTGATCACCATGGCCGCGCTGCTGTTCGCCGCCGGATTCGAAACCACCACCGGCTTGCTCGCCAACGGCCTGCGCGCCCTGCTCGACCACCCCGACCAGGCCCGGCAGCTGCGGGAACGCCCCGAATTGGCCACCACCGCCGTCGAGGAACTGCTGCGCTACAACTCCCCCGTGCAGCTGCTCACCTCACGCACCGCCCCCGAAGCCATCGACGTCGCGGGACTACACCTCGACGCCGGCCGGCGCGTGGTGATGCTGCTCGGCGCCGCCAACCACGACCCCGACATCTTCGACAACCCGCACCAGCTGCGACTGGACCGCGACGGCGAACCACCCCTGTCCTTCGGCGGCGGCATCCACTACTGCCTCGGCGCACCTCTGGCCCGCCTCGAAGCCCAGATCGCCTTACCCGCCCTGCTGCGCCGCTTCCCCGGTCTCTCCCTCGCCGCCGACCCCGTCCCCCGCGACGGGCTCGCGCTGCACGGACTGGTCCACATGCCCATCCACCTGCGCGAGCCGCAACGGCGCTCGGCAACCTGGCGAACACGCCTGCCACACTGGTGCCACAGCAGGTGGGAGGCCGAGATGAAGATTGCGTCAACAGAATCGGCGCCGGCGACCGCTTGGGCGCACACCCGGCGGCGACGGCGCGCAGTGAGCTGGGCGACGCTCGAGGCGCACCTGTTCACCGGCTACCCGCACATCCAGCTGCTGCTTCGGATCCGGGGACGGGTCCTGCCGTGGCGCGGTGGCTGGTATTGCGCCGCCGCGCTCACCGTCGCCGCCGCCGGTGCGGTCGCGTTCTGGCTCGGCGCCTCGCACCCGCGCCCCGCGTGGGTGCTCGCCGCAACGCTGATGGGGGCCTGCGCTGGATTGCAGATCACCGGATGGGTGCGTGCCTGGCGCGGCTACGGCACCGGCGCCGACGCGGTATGGGGCGGTGTGGTGTTCTCGGCCGGCTTCGTGCCCGCGTTCGGGATCGGGATACTCGAGAGCCGGATCTGGACCTCGGACACCACCCCCACCCCGGTGTTCTATCTGACGCTCGCCACACTGGCCCTGGGATTCACCGGCCTGCACGGCAGCTCACTCACCCCCGCCCCGGGCAGCCGCCGCTACCAGCGCGCCCTCGACGCCGTCGCCGCCCTCCCCGACTCCGAGCGGCAACGGCTCACCGCCGACCTCGCCACCGCGCTGCGCCTGCTGCGCGACCACCGCGCCATCACCCCCACCGAATACCGCGACGCCCTCGCCGCACCGTTGGGAGGGCTCACCGCCGCACTGACCCACCGCTCCCCGAACTGACCCGGCACCACAACTCGGCCCTCGCCGACGCCGACGGATGATTCGCCGGTCCTGATGCGGCGCGCCGAGTAGAGCCCTCGGGCGCGCCGCTATCCGGTGAGGGTCTTCTCCACCAGGTCCAAGAAGGCGTCGACTTCGCGTTCGTCATATCCACGGTGACCGAATCGCGGCCGCCGGAACGCGATGTCGCGCACCTCGGTCGCGGTCAGCCGATCGGCGCCGCGCAACGTCGCTTCGACCCGGTCGAGGAAGGCATCCACCTCGTCCTCTCGATAGCCGCGCGCACCCCACCGCGGCCTACTGAACGTGATCGCGCGTACCTCGTCTGCGGTGAGACTCATCGGTGCCTCCTCGGGCGAGCTGATCGATCCATTGTCGCCGCACCTGCGCTGGTTCGCGACGCCTATCGCACCACCCGGGAAACCTGGTCCGCCACCGTCTCGCGCCG
The DNA here is from genome assembly GCF_005863245.1 of Nocardia cyriacigeorgica. Taxonomy (GTDB): domain Bacteria; phylum Actinomycetota; class Actinomycetes; order Mycobacteriales; family Mycobacteriaceae; genus Nocardia; species Nocardia cyriacigeorgica_C. The sequence continues at coordinate 380,486 of NZ_VBUT01000005.1, forward strand.
GCCCCGCTCAGGGCCTGCACATCCCGCAGAACCGGATGTCGCGATGACAGCGGCACTGTCTCACCGTTCGCCGAGCCGAGTCCCGCACGGCGGCGGATGCGGTGCCGCGGAGGCGATCTCACCGCCGGAAGGGCAGCGCGCGCCGCGCCGGCAGCGGGCCTGCCGACGACAGGCAGCGGCTACTCCCACTCCACCTCGAGGTCGCGCGTGCCGGACACCGCGAGCACGGCCGCCGCCGCCTGGCGAACCCGCTTGCGCAGCCCCGGGGTGGGTGTATCGAATCCGGTGACGGTGACGACATTGCCGCTGCTGCGGTAACGCCAGATGCCCATCACCTCACCGGCGTCGAGCACCGCACCGGGCGCCGACACCGGCCGCCAGATCAGCTTGCGGCGCGCCGCATCCGGCACCAGCAGCGCTCGGTCGGCCTGGCGCAGATACGGGTCGTGCGGCGGTACGAGGACCGTGCCGGCGGGGGCCGGTGCGGCAAGCAGGTCGTCGGCCAGGGCGGCCGGCAGGCTGTAGCGGCGGTCGTCGATACGCACCGGCACCAGATCGGCGCCCTGCCACTCCGCGGCGATATCGGCGGGCTCGACGCCCAGCCAATCGGCGAACAAGGCGCGGGTGATCGGCCCGTTCACGCGGAAGAAGGTGTCGAGCAGCGTGGCGCGCGGGCGACGCGGATGTTCGCGCGGGTGTTCGGGCGCCGGAAACAGCAGGGTCGCGCGCCGCTCGTCTGCCCCCACCAGGATCTGGGCCCGGCAGCCCGCGGTGCGGAACAACCCGTCCGGGACATGGTGGGCGCGGCAGCGTGCACACCACGACACCAGCTCCTCCGGGACCCGTCGAGTGACAGCGGTACTGGCGTCGGACTTGCTGATCGGGCCGGTCACCACCGCGCGAAGGGCCTCGGCGACGACCTCGACCGCCCGCACCCGGTCCGCGCCACCGGAATCGGACGGGATCGGGGTGTGGGCTGCGGTGACGAAGTCGAGCCGGTCGAGGCGGTGTACATGCGGGGCGCCGCGCACCGACCACATCGCCACCAGCGGTCCGTCGGGCCCGATCCGCGCCGTCATCGACCGTGCTCGCAGCGACCGCAACGCCCCATCGGGTCGCCCGTCCTGAACACCGAGCAGCAACAGATCGTCCAGATCCGTACCGCTGGCGCCGAAGCCATGGCGATCCCAGCGGTGCCCCAGCCACCGCCTCCGGTCGACGACGAGCGCGCCCGCCATGACCCCACTCTAAGAGGTGGCCGCTACCCGCCGGGCGTGGGTGTAGATCAGGCGCGCGTACTCGGTGAGCAGCCGGTCCAGGCCGATGGGCTGCTCACCGGTGGCGGTCTGCTGGAAACCGATCAGCATCGCCATCCCCAGTTCGGTGACCACGGCAGCGGTCTCATCATCGCCGACCACCCCTTTGATCGCCTTGTGCACGGTGCGCCTACGGGATTCGTCGACCCGCTTGACCGCCAGATTCACCGATTCGTCATTGGCCGCCCACGCACGGATGGCGGCTTCGGCGGCATGATGCAGGCCCAGCGCCAGATCGGACATGGCGCGGATGTCGTCGTCGGGATGGCCCTGGTTGAAGTTGAGGGTGCGCAGGATCAGGACCTGACGGTTCTCCCAATGATCGAGCAGGGCGTCGACGAAACCCTGCCAGCTGCCGAAATGATGGTAGAAGGAGCCGCTGGTGACACCGAGGCGCCGGCACAGCACACCGATATTGAGGTTCTTGAAGCCGAGTTCGGCCAGCACTTCCAGTCCGGTGTGGAAGTACTGCTCCTTGGTGACCACTCGTGACATACGGCGCCGTTCTCTGGTATGGGCTGGGTGGAAGGACCGAACGGTACCCCATCGTGTCGTCGGCTGGCCCGAGGGTAGCCGAGTCACGACGCCGATTACAGAGTGTCATCGGGTATCAGTTACTTCGTGAAACGTTAAGCGCGGGAAGGAAACAGGCGCCCGCGCGGCCGATCGCCGTTCAGAATCCGGCAGCGTGCGGCACAGGGGCCGCACTGTCAGTACTCGTCCACATGCGCGACGACTCAGTCGCCGCCCCGGCCACTGGCCCCGCCCCAGTCCATAACAGAGCACTCGCTCTGTTATGGTGGACGCATGCCCCGCCCCCGCATCCACGACCCCGACGCCGTCCTCGACGCCGCCGAGAACCTGGCCGCGCGCTCCGGCCCGGCCGCGGTGACCATCCGCGCCGTCGCCGCCGCGACCGGCGTCTCCAACGGCGCGATCTACCACAGCTTCGGCTCACGCGCCGAACTGCTGGCACGGGCCTGGCTGCGGGCCGCGCACCGGTTCCTGGACCTGCAAACCACCCACGTCGACGCCGTCCTCCCGGCCACGCCGCAACCCGGCTCCGCCGCCAGCGTCGACGCCGTCGTCGCGGCCGCCCGCACACCCGCGGACTTCACCCGCGAGCACCCGGATTCCTCGGCGCTGCTGCTGACCATCTCGCGGGAACAGCTCCTCGGCGACGACCTACCCGACACCCTCGCCACCGAACTCGCCGGCACCGACCAGGCGTTGGTGGCCTTGATGATTCGGCTCGCGGACGCGATGTGGGATCGCCGCGACGGACGCGCCGTCGCCGTCATCACCACCTGCCTGGTCGATCTCCCCACAGCGATCCTGTTGCGCCGCAACCAGATCGACGCACCACACGCCCAGCGTCAGCTGGAAGCCGCGGTGCGCGCCGTCCTCGACATCGGACCACCCGACTAGACCCCGGAAAACCCTCGACCCCGAACAACAAAGGAGCCCCCATGCCCACCCTCGACTACCACGACAAGATCGCCGTCCTCGACCTCGGAGACGGCGAGAACCGCTTCTCCCCCACCTTCCTCGACGAGCTTAACGCCCACCTCGACGCCGTCCTCGCCGACGGCGCCCACGCCCTCATCACCACCGCGAGCGGCAAGTTCTACTCCAACGGCCTGGACCTGGAATGGCTGTCGGCCAACGGCGAACGCGCCGACTGGTACGTCGCCCAGGTCCACGCCCTCTTCGCACGCGTACTCACCCTCGGCGTCCCCACGGTCGCCGCCATGCCCGGCCACGCCTTCGGTGCCGGTGCGATGCTCGCCATCGCCCACGACTACCGCATCATGCGCGCCGACCGCGGCTACTTCTGTTTCCCCGAGGTCGACATCCGCATCCCGTTCACCCCCGGCATGGCGGCCCTGATCCAAGCCAAGCTCACCCCGCAAACCGCCGTGGCCTCCATGACGACCGGCCGCCGCTGGGGCGGTGTGGACGCCGCGGCAGCGGGCATCGTCGACGCCACCGCACCCGAAGGCGAACTCGTCTCCGCCGCAACCGAACTACTGGCCCCGCTGGGCGCCAAGGACCCCGGCACCCTGGCCGCCATCAAACAGACCATGTTCGCCACCGCCGTCCAAGCGCTCACCTAGACGAGTAAGTCCGAAGCCCCCGCGTTGCCCGGACGTGGGAGGAGAGCACCGAAGATCATCGGGTGACGAACGACCTCGACGCCGACACAACCACACCACCGGCGCACCCGTCATTCGGTCACAGATCGCCTACGACCGCTGACCAATACTCGGATCAGTGGGGCTCCGCCGCACAGTCGGCCACCGATAGGCCGGCCGACCTTGCGGAAGAGTCGGGGTCAGCAGCTCACAGCCGCACGCCCAGCAGTGCGTCCACTGCGGTGGCGACGGCGGCCGGGGCGCCGGTGTCGGTGCCGCCGTAGGTGAGTGCCTCATCGGCCCAGTTGTCGATCGCCGCCAGCGCCTTCGGGGTGTCGAGGTCGTCGGCCAGGTGCTGGCGCAGGCGGGCGATGGTGTCGGTGGCGGCACCGGCGGCGGGCAGGGCGGCGGCGCGGCGCCAGCGGTCCAGCCGGGCGAGGGCGTCGTCGAGCACGGTGTCGGTCCACATGCGGTCCTGGCGGTAGTGCCCGGCCAGCAGACCCAACCGGATCGCGGCCGGATCCACCCCGGCGCGGCGCAGCTTCGACACCAGCACCAGGTTGCCCTTGGATTTCGACATCTTCTCCCCGTCCAAACCGATCAGCCCGGCATGGACGTAGTGGCGGGCGAAGCGGCGTCCGGCGACGAGTGCTTCGGCGTGCGCGGCGGAGTACTCGTGGTGCGGGTAGATCAGGTCGCTGCCGCCGCCCTGGATGTCGAACTCGGTGCCGAGGCGGTTCACCGCGATCGCGGCGCATTCGATATGCCAGCCCGGGCGGCCCGGACCGAACGGCGACGGCCACGACGGTTCGCCGGGGCGCGCCGCCCGCCACAGCAGGGCGTCGATGGTGTCGCGTTTGCCGGGACGGTCGGGGTCGCCGCCGCGTTCGGCGAACAACCGTTCCATGGTCTCCCGGTCGTAGCCGGATTCGTAGCCGAACTGTTCGGTGGCGTCGGCGCGGAAGTAGATGTCGGGGAATTCGGCATCGTCGACGGTGTAGGCGGCGCCGGAGGCGACGAGTTTGCCGACGAACTCCACCACCTCGTCGACCGATTCGATGGCGCCGATGTAGTCGCGCGGCGGGACGATCCGCAGCGCGGTCATGTCCTCGCGGTAGAGCTCGATCTCGCTGGTGCCCAGTTCGCGCCAGTCGACGCCGTCGCGGGCGGCGCGTTCGAACAGCGGGTCGTCGACGTCGGTGACGTTCTGCACGTAGTGCACCTCATGGCCGCCGTCGCGCCAGATCCGGTTGATCAGATCGAAGGTCAGGTAGGTGGCGGCGTGGCCGAGGTGGGTGGCGTCGTAGGGGGTGATGCCGCACACGTACATCGTCGCGGTGGCGCCGGGGGTCACCGGGCGCACCTGCCGGTCGGCGGTGTCGAACAACCGCAACGGGGGTCCTGCTCCGGGGACCGTCGGGATCGGGGTATCGGACCAGGACTGCATTCTTCGAGGGTAAAGGTGTCGTGGAGGCCGTCGGCGCGCACCCCGGCGCACACGCGTGACACGGCATGCGATACGCGGGCGCGGACCTGCACGGAACCGGCCACGCGGCGTTGTCAAGGGTTTGGCTCAGACAGAACCGATGACCCGCGCGGGGCTCAGAACGCCGGCCACGGAATGGGGCGCGCGGTCACCGGCAGCGGCATGGTCGGTTCGTCGAGCAGCCGTTTGGCGCGGTCGAGGAGCGCGTCGATCTCGGCGTCGGTGATATGGGCGGACAGGGTGTCGGCCAGCTCGCCCGGCAGCGCGTTGGTGAAGGCTTCGATATCGGCGAGCAGGGTGTCGTCGATGGGTTGCCCGGCCCACCCCCACAGCACGGTGCGCAGTTTGTGTTCGGTGTGCAGGCAGATGCCGTGGTCGACGCCGTACACCTGGCCGTCGATGCCTTCCAGCGCGTGCCCGCCTTTGCGGTCGGCGTTGTTGAGCAGCACATCCAGCACCGCCATCCGGTGCAGGCGCGGGTCGTCGGCGTGGATGAGCGAGACCTCGTTGCCTTCGGGGTCCAGGGCGCGCAGCACTTCGCGGAAACCGTCGGGCACCGCGCCCGGCGGGCACAGGTCGACCAGATCGAGGCGGTGGCCGCGGTCGGTGTGATTGTCGGCGGCGGTGATCCAGCGTTGCACCATGCCCGGCCCGAACGGACCGTCGCGCAGGATCGTCTCGGGGATGACCGACCAGCCCAGCGCTTCGGAGATCAGGTACGAGGCGACTTCGCGTCCGGCGAGGGTGCCGTCGGGGAAATCCCACAGCGGCTGCTCCCCGCGCACCGGCTTGTACACCACCCGCAGGGGATTCTCGCCGTCACCGATATCGCAGACGAGGGTGACGTTGCTCGCGGTGGTCACGCGCCCGATCACCGTCAGCTCGCCGGTGCCGAACTCGTCACCTGCCGCGGGCACGGCTCATTCCTCCAGCTCGGTGGCGCCGAAGATGTCGCCGCGTTTGTAGCCGTTGGTGCGCACGCACATGTGCCCGCGCGCCGACAGCGGTTCCCCGCACAGCGGGCACGGCGGGCGCCCGGCCGCGATCACGCGCGCCGATCGCAGCGCGAACTCGCGCGCCTGCATCGGGGTGAGGAACACCCGCACCGCGTCGGGGCCTTCTTCGGTGTCGTCGAGCACCACCGATTCGTCGACTTCGGTTTCGGTGATCGCGAGCAGTTCCACCACGACCGCGCCGGCGTCGGCGTCCCAGCCCAAGCCCATGGTGCCGACCCGGAATTCGGCGTCGATCGGGGTGACCAGGGGCGCGGTGTCGCTGACGTCGTCGGCTTGCGGCGGCACCTCGGCGCCGAAGCGGCGCGCCACTTCGTCCAGCAGCAGACCCATGCGGTCGGCGAGCACCTTCACCTGCTGCTTTTCCAGCAGCACGCTGACCACGCGGGGTTCTTGCACGGCCTGCAGGTAGAACGCGCGATCGCCCGGCTCACCGACGGTTCCGGCGACGAAACGTTCGGGGGTGCGGAATACATGGATTGCGCGTGACACATGCACCTCCTGATACGTGATCATGTTCGGCCCGCGGCGCCCGTGTCGGGGTCGACGCGGCCGCGACTGCCCGGTTCGGCCGACTACTCATGACAAGGAATCGCTGGGCCGCGCATTCCCATTATCCGTGTTCCCGCCCGCACCGATCTCACCCCCGGGCACCGGACCCGACTCGGCGGCGGCTCGTCCGGGTACGGGGGCCAGGCCGTCGAGATCGGGGCCGGTGTCGTTGATCCGGGTCACATACGGCGCGGTCGGGGTGTAGCGGACCACGCTGATGGAGGCCGGTTCGACCACGATGCGCTGGAAGCCGTCCAGGTGCAGGCCGAGCGCGTCGGCGAGGACGGATTTGATGACGTCGCCGTGGGTGCACGCCACCCACAGCACGTCACCGCCGTGCGCTTCGGCGAGGGTGCGGTCGTGTTCGCGGACCGCGGCGACCGCGCGGGCCTGGACGTCGGCGAGGCCCTCACCGCCGGGGAACACCGCGCCGGAGGCGTGCCGTTGCACGACCTTCCACAGCGGTTCCTCCAGCAGTTCCGAGATCGCTCGGCCGGTCCAGTCGCCGTAGTCGACTTCGGCCAGCCGCGCCTCCACGACCGGTTCCAGGCCGGTCTTCTCGGCGAGTGGGGCGACGGTGCGCTGGCAGCGCAGCATCGGTGAGATGACGATCTGCTGGATCGGCAGACCGCCGAGGCGTTCGGCGACCGAGCGGGCTTGTTCGGCGCCGCGGTCGGTGAGTTCGACGCCGGGGCTGCGGCCGGCCAGTGTGTGCGCGGTGTTGGAGGTCGACACACCGTGGCGCAGCAGGATCACCGTCATGGCGCCAGCCTAGCGATCACGTGGCCGACACCACCCCGCCCGCGAGCAGGCCCATCACGATCAGCCCGAGCACGATGCGGTAGCCGACGAACCAGTAGAGGCTGTGATTGCTGACGAAACGCAGCAGCCAGGCGACCGAGGCGTAGCCGGCGGCGAACGCGATCAGGGTGGCCACCAGCAGCTGCGCGCCGCTGGCGTTGAGGCCTTCACCTGCGGGTTCGAAGGCATCGGGGAGGCTGAACAGACCCGAGGCGGTGACGGCGGGGATGGCGAGCAGGAACGAGAACCGCACCGCGGCCTCGCGTTCGAGCCCGAGGAACAGGCCCGCGCTGGAGGTGGCGCCGGAGCGGGAGACGCCCGGGATCAGCGCCAGGCACTGGGCGAAGCCCATGATCAACCCGTCGCGGGTGGTGAGCTGTTCGATCGGGCGGGTCTTGCGGCCGTAGTATTCGGCGGCCGCGATGACCAGCGCGAACGCGATCAACATGAACGACACCAGCCACAGGTTGCGGGCACCGGTGCGGATGACGTCTTTGAACACGAACCCCAGCACCCCGATCGGGATGGTGGCGATGATCACATACCAGCCGATGCGGTAGTCGAGTTCGCGTTGGGCGTCGGCGTCGGGGTCGTAGCCGAGCGGCCCGGATCCGGTGACGACGGGCAGTTTCGTGGTGACCTGTTCGCTCAGCGGCACCGTCTCGCGGGAGCGCTGGGTCAGCTTCTCGAACACCGTGTCGCACCAGACTTTCACGATGCGCCAGATGTCCTTGGCGAAGTACACCAGCACCGCGGCCTCGGTGCCGAGCTGGGTGACGGCGGTGAAGGAGGCGCCGGCGTCGTCGCCGAAGAACACCGACGACACGATCCGTAGATGTCCGGAGGAGGAGATCGGCAGGAACTCGGTCAGCCCCTGCACCAGGCCGAGCACTATCGCCTGGAGCCAGGTCATCGACTCGCCTATCACTCACCCTCCTGTACTGCCGCCGAAATGTCCGTTCCGAGAAGATGATTGGTTCATCGGCGGGTGACCCCGGCGTTCGGACCGCTATCTCGCAGCGACAGTACCGTGTTGACCTCGATGGTGCCGGACGGGGTTGGGCGGGCTGCGGTGTGGCCCACACGACGCGCGACCCGGCGCGCGAGAGGGGCCGCACCGGCGGATCAGGCTCTACGCTTGGCGCCGTGACGAATGCGCGGACACGGTGATGGAACAGCGGACGGTCGGTCGCAGCGGCCTGCGGGTGTCGCGGATCGGGTTGGCCACCCACACCTGGGGCAGCCGCACCGATGCCGACCAGGCAGCGGTGCAGTTGATGGCGTTCGTCGAGGCCGGCGGCACGCTCGTCGACACCTCCCCGGTCTACGCCGGCGGCGCCGCGCAGCGGATCCTGGCCGACCTGCTCGGCGATCTGGTCTCCCGCGACGACCTGGTGCTCAGCGGGTGCGCGGGCCTGCATCCCCGCCCCGCCCCGCCCGCCGCCGACGGCACACCGCCGCTGCCGCAGGCGCCGGGCATCGGCGTGGACACCTCACGCCGCACGCTGCTGCGTCAACTGGATCGCACTCTGCTGGAACTGGGCACCGATCATCTCGACATCTGGCATATCGCGGCCTGGGATCCCCGCACCCCGCTCGAGGAGGTGGCCGCCACGGTGGAGTTGGCGCTGCGTTCGGGCCGGGTCCGGTATGCGGGGGTGCGCGGGTTCACCGCTTGGCAGCTGGCGAGCCTGGCCGCGATGGCGCCGATCACCGTCACCCAGACACCGTATTCGCTGCTGGCACGTTCGGCCGAGGACGACACCGTGCCCGCCGCCGCCCACCACGGTGTCGGCATGATCGCCACCGCACCACTGGCCGGCGGCATCCTCACCGGCAAATACCGCGACGGGGTCCCCGCCGATTCCCGCGGCGCCGATGAGGCCACCGCCGCCGAGATCCGCGGCCGCCTCGACGACCGCGCCACTCGCGTGGTGGACGCGCTCGTCACCGCCGCCGACGGGTTGGCGACCTCACCGCTGGCGGTGGCGCTGGCCTGGATCCGGGACCGGCCGGGCGTGGCGAGCATGTTCGTCGGCGCCCGCGATATCGGCCAGTTGACCGGCGTGCTGGCCGCCGAGACCCTCGAGCTGCCGCGTGCCATCGCCGCGGCGCTCGATGATGTGAGCGCGCGCACGGACTAGCCGTGGTGATTGCCCGTGGGCCAGGGGATTCGGACAGTGATATGCCGTACCGAGGCCCCACCGCTGCCGGGCCCGCCGTTAGGCTTGCCTACATGAGGTATGACCGTGTCCGATCCGGGTGGGTCCGAGCCCTGCTCGCGGTGCTCGCTCTCGGTGTGCTGGTGTGCTCGACCGGGTGCGGAGCCGGCAGTCAGGGCGCCGTCGACGGCCGCCGCGGCCCGGCCACCGCGCACCTGGCCGACGCGGCACCGACCCCGATCGGCCCGGCACCGACCCCGGCGCTGCCGGCCACGGTGCGCTCCTTCGACGGCACCGAGGTCACCGTCACCTCCGCCGACCGCATCATCGCCGCCGACCGCTACGGCACCCTCATGCAGACGGTGTGGGCGCTCGGGCTCGGCGACAACCTCGTCGGACGCTCCACCTCCGGTGTCTTTCCCGAAGTGGCCGACCTGCCCAACGTCACCGGCGGCAACGGATCGCTGAACGTCGAATCGATCCTGGCGTTGCGGCCGACGGTGTTCCTCACCGACACCACCAGCGCCTCACCGGCGGTGCGGGAGCAGTTGCGCGCCACCGGCGTCACGGTCGTCTACTTCGATCCGCAGCGCACCATGGAGGGCGTCGTCCCGCAGATCGAGGCCGTCGCCGCCGCGCTCGGCGTCCCCGAGCGCGGTCAGGCACTGGCCCAGCGCACCCGCGACGAGATCGCCGCCGCCTCCGCCGCGGTACCCGCGCAGAATCCGCCGCTGAAGATCGCGTTCCTGTACCTGCGCTCCACCGCCATCACCATGCTCGCCGGGCCCGGTTCGGGTGCCGATGCGTTGATCGCCGCCATCGGCGGCCGCGATGCCGGCACCGAAGCCGGGGTGAGTGAACCGTTCACCGCGATCACCAGCGAAGCCATGATCACCGCGGCCCCGGATGTGCTGCTGGTGATGACCGACGGCCTGAAATCGGTGGGCGGGGTCGAAGGTGTGGCCAAGATCCCCGGGATCGCGCAAACCCCGGCGGGCCGCAACCAGCGCATCGTGGACATGTCGGATGCGGTGCTACTGAGCTTCGGACCCAACACCGGCCGCGTCATCGAGGCGCTGGCCGAAGCCGTCTACGGTCCGGCAGGGGCATGAGCGTCATCCCCGGACGCCGCGGGCTCGCCGGCGCGCGCATGAACCAACGCCCCGCCCGCCCGTTCACCGCCACCTCGCCGCGCGATGGGCGGCCGGTCACCCGCGAGGCGGGCGCATGAGCGAGCAGGTGAAGCTCGCCGAACGACGGCCCGCCACAGCGCGCTGGTCCCGCACGACGCTGGTGTTCGTGGTGGCGATCGCGGCGCTGATCGTGCTGGCGCTGGCGTCGGCGGCGATCGGGCAGGTACCGACGAGCATCGCCGAAGTCACCGGATCGGTGCTGCACCGCATCGGCCTGGACTGGGGGCCGATGCCCGCGCATCCCGCCGGTGAGGTGACGCTGTGGGAGGTGCGGTTCCCGCGAGTGATGCTGGCGATCCTGGTCGGCGCCGCGCTGGCGACAGCGGGTGCGTTGTTGCAGGGTGTGTTCGCCAATCCACTGGCCGAACCGGGTGTTATCGGGGTGTCGGCGGGTGCGGCGGTCGGCGCGGGCACCGTCATCGTGGTGGGCGGGGCGTTCGTGGCGGCGTGGTCGGTGGCCGCGGCCGCGTTCGTGGCCGGTTTGGCGACCACGGCGCTGGTGTATCTGCTGGCCCGGTCCAACGGCCGCACCGAAGTGGTGACGCTGGTGCTCACCGGTGTCGCCATCAACGCCTTCGCCAGCGGCCTCATCGCGTTCCTGCTGTTCGTGGCCTCGCCCGCGGCACGCGATCAGATCGTGTTCTGGCAGTTGGGCAGCCTCAACGGCGCCACCTGGTCGGCGGTGTGGGTGGTGGCCGTGCTCACCGTCGTCGGGGTGTGCGCGGCGATCGTGGTGGCACCGAAATTGGATCTGCTGTCGCTGGGTGAATCGGCGGCCCGGCACCTGGGCGTCGATGTGGAGCGGTTGCGGCGCAATGTGATCGTGATGGTGGCGATCCTGACCACCGCCGGTGTCGCGTTCAGCGGCATCATCTTGTTCGTCGGGCTGATCGTGCCGCACCTGGTGCGCATGCTGGTCGGACCCGGGCATCGGGTACTGATCCCGCTCAGCGCGGTGCTCGGCGCGGTGGTGCTGCTGGCCGCCGACGTGGCCGCACGCTCCCTGGTCGACAATGCCGACCTGCCGCTGGGCATGCTGACCTCGCTGATCGGCGGGCCGTTCTTCTTCTGGCTGCTGCGCCGCACCCGCGCACGCTCGGGAGGATGGGCATGAGCGAACACCACGCGGGCCGTGCGGCACCGGCCCTGCGCCGCTGGGATGACGTCGCGAGCCATGCGCCGAATGCGGTGGTCGCGCGTCCGGGCAGCGGTGCGGTGATGGCGGTGACCGCGTGACGGGCCTGAAGAACAGTTGGGAAGCGGTGCTGTCGCGGGCACATGAGCTGCCCTCCACTCCCGCGCGCGGCGCGGTGACACTGCGTGCGCGCGGTGTGAGCGTGGACCGGCACGGCGGCGGCGCGAAACCGCGTCGGGTGCTGGCCGAGGTCGACTTCGAGGTCGCCGCAGGCGAAGTTGTGGCATTGGTCGGCCCCAACGGTGCGGGCAAATCAACCCTGCTGGCGGTGCTGGCCGGCGAACTGGACCCCACCGAAGGCAGCGTCGAACTCGACGGCCGCCCCGTCACCGACTGGACGCCACTGGACATGGCGCGCCGCCGCGCCGTCCTGCCGCAAAGCCACACCGTCGGCTTCCCGTTCTCGGCGCGCGCGGTGGTGGCGATGGGCCGCGCCCCCTGGCAGCGCACCGCGATGCGTGAACGCGACCAGGAGATCATCGCCGCCTCCATGGCCGCCACCGACGTCACCCACCTGGCCGAGCAGGCCTTCCCCTCCCTGTCCGGCGGCGAACGCGCCCGCGTCGCCCTGGCCCGCGTCCTCGCCCAGGACACCGCCACCCTGCTACTGGACGAACCGACCGCCGCCCTCGACCTCGGCCACCAGGAAACGGTGCTGCGCCTGGCCGATGAACGCGCCGCGGCCGGCGCGGCCGTCGTCGTCGTCCTGCACGACCTCGGCGTCGCCGCCGCCTACGCCGACCGCGTCGCCGTCCTCGACGCCGGCCGCATCGCCGCCGACGGCCCGCCCCGCGACGTCCTCACCACCGAACTACTCACCCGCGTCTACCAGTACCCGGTCGAGGTGCTCGACCATCCGGTAACGGGTGCGCAGCTGGTGCTGCCGGTGCGGGGCGGGGGCGCCGGGTAGGCGCCATCGGCCGACATGAGCGAGCTCCGACCGCGCGAGGGGCAGCAAGGCCCACTCGGCCACTACTGGTTCCTCACCTTCGAACACGCACCCGCCCTGCATATCGCCACGGCAGAATGCCAGCGCGGCTTGGACCCGAACCACTTCGCGGCGACTCCACTCATGGGACTGCACCTCACCCTGGACCGGATCGCGCGTGCCGGTGGGAGCACCCCCGAACAACTCGCCCGTATCGCCGCTGCCGCCGAACACGCTTGCGCCCAACAGAAGCCGTTCGTCCTGACATTCGAGCGGCTGGTGAATATTCGCGCGGCGATCGGATTCCTCGTCACCCCAGACGAACGGGTACGCGAGCTACGCGCTGCCCTCCATACTGCGACAACATCGGAACTCCCGCAGGCGCGCGTCAAGAACACCCCCACCGCCCCACATGTCACTGTCGCTTATCCGATCTACGAAGGGCTGACGGCCGAAGCCGTTGCGGCCGTCGACGCGAACGAACAGCGCACCCGCCATATCGAGGTGACCGTCTCGGATGTCGCCATGGTGGCACTCGAACGGCGTGGTCACGGGTACCAGTGGGAGACGACGGCGCGTATCCCACTCACCGGTGCATAGGGCACGCGAAATACCGACACCGTGCGGACACAGCCCCCACGGCACGCCGTTTCCCGACGCACCCACACCACGAAAGCGTTGGAGGCGCATCCTGTGGCGGGTGACGCTCGCAGCAATGGCGCACCGTCCCGTCGACGGTGGCTGGATCGACCCGTCATCGCCTACCCCGGAGTGGGACCCAGCGCAGATCCGTCGACTGGCGCGGCGGCTGGATTACCCGTTGCACTGGGCGGACTCGCCGTGCCTGGGATTGGTCGAACAGGTCGAGTCCCACGGGGCCGATGTCGTGATCGTGCCGTCCGTGGCACACATCGACGCCATCACGCTGAACCGGGTAATGGCCATCGCAGACGTCGAATGCGCAGCGCCGCGGGCGTCGTTCGCGCGCTGGACGATCTTCGGAGGCCGACGGCGATGAGCATGACGCAACTCGGTTGGATCATCGTGATCGGCCTTCCATTCGCGGTCGTGGCCCTGGTGATCTGGTGGCCCAGCGACTACAACGACCCGCCACCATGAAGGTGTTCAGCTTCCTTGTCCGCAGGCCCGGGACGTGATCTTCTTACAGCGTGTGCAATGAAGCGCGGCGGTTACTGAGCAGGCGGAGCATGTTGGGTGGCGTGCTCGGTGGTGGGGTCTTGGTGGCGCTCGGGGCTGGGACGGCGGGGGCGGAGCCGCGAACGGTGGCGGCGCGGCGGCGGTTTTTCGGCGATGACGTCGTCGATGCCGGGACGGGGGCGGTGCGGTCGGATCGGGTGGTGATCTCGTGGGTGGGGTGTGCGACGTATGCGGTGGCGTTCGCAGGCACGGTGGTGTTGCTGGATGCGTGGGTGCCGCGGTTGAGCAGTGCCGGGTATGTGCCTGCGACCGCGCAAGATCTGGCTGATCTGGCGCCTGCGGCGATCCTGATCGGGCACGGGCATTTCGATCACGCCGGGGACGCGGGGCGGATCGCGCAGGCCAGCGGTGCGGTCGTGCACGGCACCGCTGAACATCTCGCAACCATCCGGGGACAGGTACCGGATCCGGCGTTCGGCACTGTCGCGCTCGGTGACGCGGGCACCGCCCCTGGCCAGACCCACGAGTTCCGTATCGGAGATATCGAGGTCACGGCGGTGCGCCACCTGCATTCCGGGCCGACCGCGCCTGACCCGGTGAACGGTTCGCCGCCGTTCTTCCCGGTGCCCGACCTGTGCGCGATCGCCCAGCACCCGCCGACCCTCGACGACCTGCGCGTCGGCCTGCCGCGGCTGCGCGATGAAGAGGGCGGGTGCCTGCTGTATCAGCTACGTGCAGGCGGTTTCTCGCTCGTGTGGCACGATTCGGCGGGCCCGCTGACGGAGAAAGCACCGCACGTGTTCGACGTCTTCGCCGGCCTCGCCCCGACCGACGTCCAGATCGGCGCCATCCAAGGTTTCAACCAGCTCACCAACGGGCTGCGCGACCCGCGCACCTACATCGAAGCCATCCGCCCCAAGATCTTCGTCCCGGCCCACCACGACAATTGGCTGCCCGGCTTCACCGCCCCGGCCGCCACCTACGATCGCCCGCTGCACGCCGAACTGGATCGGATGCCGGCCGACCACCGCCCAGAACTGCGCGCACTGCTCGACCCGGGCGACTACATCTCCCCTGGGCGGCTCACGTTCACGATCTGAGATCGGCGACAACAGGCGGCGAGTGCACTGGTGTTGCCGCGAGAACGGCGGTGCATCATTGTCGCTCGGCCGGAACCGGTTCGGCTCGTCTACGCCAGGCGAACGTCGGCGGTAGCCAGCCCGAAAATCTTGCGCCCGCCCGATTTCGCCACGATGACGACAACAGCGGTCCTGGTATCGGGATCGACCGATTTGATGCGTCCGGTGAACTCGACGGCTCCGGCGGAATCCGCTTCGATCACCGCGTAATTCGACAGCCGGACTCCGTACCTGAGGAGCGCGGCCGGGTCGCCCAGCCATCCGGTGACAAATCCCGCTCCCAGGCCCATGGTGAGCATGCCGTGCGCGATCACGTCCGGCAGGCCCGCGAGTGCGGCGACTTCGTTGTGCCAATGGATCGGGTTCGCATCGCCGGAGACCCCGGCATAATTCACCAGATCGCCGCGTGTCAGAGTCACCGTCCGCGCGGGAAGCTCATCGCCGACGGCGATGTCGTCGAATCGCAGCGCGGTGTGCGCGAGGCGGGTGCGTGAGATCGGCGAAAGACCCGCAGTCGTATCCGGAGCGGTCGCAGGCATGTTCGGGTCGGGCGAATCGGTGGTCCGCGGAGTTGTGTCGAGCCCGCTCATGACGACGCGCTCGATCGTGGCGCTGATATCGGCGCTGACGTCCGCGCCGGTGATGCCGACGACGGTGGTGTGCATGATCTGCACGATGTCGCCGGTCTGGTCGATGAAGGTGTTGGTGATGGTGAGCAGGTCCTTACCGGCGATGCGGCGCACCGAGGAGAGCTCGACATCGCTGGCCAGCCGGTCGCCGGTGAGCACCGGCTGGTACATCTCGAAGACTTGATCGGTTTGCACGAACATGTCGAAACCGGTCATCACGGTCTCGAGTAGTCGGCGGTTGGCCAGCATCGCGGCGGTGGACAGGAATGTGGTCGGGGCGAGCAGCCCGGCGAATCCGAGCTCGGCGGCGGCGTCCTCGCTCCAGTGCGCCGGGTGGAAATCCTGGACCGCTCGCGCGTATTCGCGGATCTTCTCCCGCCCCACCTCGTAGTAGTCCTCGGTGCGGTAGCGATACCCCACCAGTCCGGCCACATCCACTGCCGCTTCCACCAAGGCCCTCCTCTGTCCGGATTCCTTCGGCGCCGCGTAACCCTCACCGGCAGTACCGAATTCACGACTGAAATCCCACCCTCTCACACCACGGCGGGGTGTTCAGCGGTGCCCACCGGAGTGGTCGTGGGCGCAGGTGTCGGTGCGGCGGCCGTCGGTGCCGGCGGCTCGGCCTGCGCCGTGGCCTTCCAGGGCAGCGAACGGTCCGCAGTGGTGGGCGGTGATCCACACGTGCACCATCGGGTTGCCCGCGCCCGGGTTGACCGAACCCGGCGGGCAACTGCCCTGGTCGTCGGTGACGCCGGCGACCACCGGACCGTTGTCGCCTCGCTTCCAGCACAGGTTGTCGTGGACGTGCCACTGCATGAGCGGGCCGGCGAAATCCACCAGTTCGGGGTCGTCGATCTTCTTGTCGTTCGCGATGTACATCGCCGAGACCAGTGTGCGTTGATCGCCGTCGACCCGGTAGACCAGCGATTCCGGGTAGGCGGGGTCCAGGAAGCGGTCGTCGCGGATGTAGGCGGTGTTGATGTAGTGCTCGTGACCGGTGGACGCGTCGCCGATGGAGCGGAAACCCAAGGCGCCGATGGTGTTGACGTCGGAGAAGGCAGGCAGCTGGGCCAAGGTGGCGCGGATCAGTTCGGTGGCGCGCTGCTCCTGCGCGGGTGTCACGCCGGGCACCCCGGACACATCGATCGTATCGGCCGGATCCCACGGGCGCGGCCAACCCGCGCCGGTGTCGTGGTCGTGGCCGGTGTGCTCCTCACCCGCGGCGTGCGCGTGATCGCCGCCGTCACCGTGGCTGTGCACATGCCCGGCACCGCCGAGCATGGCCGCGACAGCGAAGGCGCCCGCCACACCGGCGGCGGTCGCGGTCATCGCGCCGGGCAACGTCGCGTCCGGGCGCGCCAGCGCGAGGGCAGCGCCCGCGACCGCGAGCACCCCCAGCACGGCGCACGTGGTGTCGAGCAGTTGCGGCGCCTCCGCCGCGGACAACCCATCGGGCCAGGGCAGCCCAGCGAACCGCGTGTACCCCCACACTCCCACGGCGACGGCGTTCACCCCGATCACCATGGCGGGCACGGCCTTTCGTGCGCTCACCGCCGCCAGCAATCCTGCCGCACACTGCGCCGCGGCCAGCAGCACCATCAGCCGGGCCAGCGTCGCGTGCTCGGTGTGTAGCCCGGCCCCGAACAGATGCAGCGCACCGGCCGCGACCGACGCCACTCCAGCCGGCAACAGGAATCCGTTGCGCCCACCAACCATGTTCGCTCTCCTCGTCGTTCCCGGCGGACTCTACTGCGTGCGGACGAAGTCGAACTCCCCTGTCGTGTGAGAGAACTCTGTGGGTTTCGCCGGCGCCGATCTCGACGCGACCTCCGTACGCGGCCCGGGTTTCGTCAGCGCCGAGCGGCGTCGCCGGCCCCTGGACCGCTCAGCACCCGCATGGCCTCGTGCTCGAGCCGCGACAAATCGCCGAGCAACTGTCCTGCCCGGTCGAGCAGCCGCCGATCCCCTGTCAGTCCGGCCTCGGTGATCAGTGTGGCGACCTCGCTCCACCCGTCGGCGGCCTCGGCGTAGAGCCGGTGCCCGGTGCGCAGATCAGCGCTGTCGATCAACTCGGCGCATTCGCCGAGGAAGTCGCGGTACAGGTTGCGGAACAGCGCCCCGCCGGTGCCGGCCTTCTCCATCAGCAGCGCCGCCTGCGGCAGATCGTGGCGCGGGTCCTCGGTCCGGTCGAACCAGGTGCGGATCAGCGTGCCGGCCTTGGCGATTCCGCGATAGCCGAGGTTGGCGATCGGCGGGTGCAGGAAGGCGTCGGCGCAGGCGGTGATGGCCGGGGCGATCGCGGCGCGCACATCGGGCAGGTCGTCGGAGGTGGTGAGGGTGAAGCAGCGGTGCGGGGCGGTCATGGGTCCGCGTGCGGCTCTGGCCTGGGCGAGGCTGCTCAGGCTGGTGGTGACAGCGCCGCCTTGTTGCTCGGTGTCGACCAGAAAGGCGTTGTCGGAGTCGCAGCCGTACATCGCGACGACGTGACCGCCGAAATGCACCCGCGACCCGAAATAATCCAGGTAGTAGCTGTCGAGCTGCAACCCGACGGGCAGGCCGGACGCGAGGAAACCCACCACGTTGTCCCACGCGCGGCGCGCGGACCTGGTTTCGCGTACCTCGAGGCCGAGCCCGAGCATGCTCGCCAGGTTCCTGGTCAGCTCGAACGGTTTGACCCGCCCGCCGAGAAACGGGAAATCCAGACTCTTGCTGTCCCAGTAGATGAACGACAGCCCGGCACCGAGCCCGAACAGCATCGGCTCCGACAGCTCCAGCCCTTGATGCCGCAGCAGCACACCGAGGGTGGTGGTCTCGCAATGCTCCATCCCGCATGCCTGGACACCGTCGACGATCATGTGCTGATCATGAGCCCTCCGGTAGCAGGAGGGTCCAGCGGCTCACCGTTGGTCGTGGTTGGCCCCGGGTGTTCGGGGATCAGCCACAGTGGCTCGGATCCCGCGCGTTCCCGACACTCTGTGATGCGCCGGCCTGCGCGAGACCTCCCCCCAATGCATGTGCCGGGGCATACACCTCGACGGATCAGGCCGGCTCTGAGGCCTTTTCGGCGTCAATGGCGACCGGCTGTGCCCGGCCGGGCCGCCCGCGATCACGCCAGATGACTTTCAGCAGCGCGGGCGTGAGCAGCATCCGCACCACCGTCGCGTCCAGGATGAGCGCGGCGATCATGCCGTAGGCGATGTATTTCATCAGCACCAGATCGGAGAACCCGAAAGCTCCGGTGACGACGATGAGGATTGCCGCCGCCGAGGTGATCACCCCGCCGGTGTGGGCGATGCCGTAGCGGATCGCCTCGGGCGGGTCGGCGCCCTCGGCGCGGGCCTCCGACATCCGCGACAGCAGGAACACCTCGTAGTCGGTGGACAGCCCGAACACGACCGTCACGATCAGCACCAGCACCGCGAACATGAGCGGGCCCGGGGTGAAATCGAACAGCTCCGCCCCGTGGCCTTCGACGAAGATCCAGGTCAGGATGCCGAGGGTGGCGCCGAGGCTCAGCGCCGACATGGCCACGGCCTTCACTGCGAGCACCATCGACCGGAACGCCAGATACATCAATGCCAGCGCCGCGGCCACCAGGATCGCCGCCAGCAGCGGCAGACCTTCGATGAGACCGTTGATGCTGTCGCGTTCCAGGGCGGGCACCCCGGCCACCATCACCTGCACCCCGTCAGGGGCGTCGATGGCGCGCAGGGTGGCGATGGCGGTGTCGGCGGCGCGTTCGTCGACCAGGCCGGCATTGAGGACGTTGATGCCGTCTTTGGTGGGCGCGGCAGGCTCGAACGGCCCGGTGAGTCCGGGAGTGTGGTTGGCCTGGAAGCGGATATCGCTGAGCTGCTGCGGGTTCGCGCCCACCACTACCAGTTTCAGCGGTTCGGTGCGGAAACCGGGGAACAGCTCGTCGAACTGTTCCTGCGCGACGCGCGCCGGATTGTCGTCGGCGAGATAGCGTTCGCTCAGGCCACCGAACTCGATGTGGCGGAACGGCACGATCAACGCCAGCAGCGCCAGCACGATCGGCACGATCACCAGCCACGGCCGTTTCATCGCCAGAATCGCCAGCCGGGAGAAGAATCCGGCGTCGATCTCGGCGGTGGTCTTGGATTTGGCGAACCGATGCCAACCCCACAGGTCGATGCGATGTCCGACGATGCCCAGCACCGCGGGCAGCGCCGTCACCGACAGCACCGCCGCCAGCAGCACCGAACTGATGCCGCCGTAGGGCACCGACCGCAGCACGCCGTTCGGGTAAATGAGTAGCGCGCCGAGGCTGACGGCGATGATCGCCGCCGAGAACAGCACCGTGCGCCCGGCCGTGGCGACGGTGCGTGCCACCGCGTCCTCGACGCTGCGCCCGGCCGCCAGCTCCTCCCGGAACCGGGTGACGGTGAACAGCCCGTAGTCGATGGCCAGGCCCAGACTCACCAAGGTGACCACCGCGCTGGCGAACACGTTGACCTCGATGTGGTCGGTGAGCAGCCGCATGATGCCCTGGGTGCCGAGGATCGTCATCCCGCCGATCAGCACCGGCAGCAGCGCCGCGATGACGCCGCCGAACACGAAATACAGCAGGATCGCCACGATCGGCAGCGCGATCAGCTCTGCGCGGTGGATGTCGTCCTGCATGCCGTGGTTGATGCCCTCCACCACCGGTTGCAGCCCGGCCAGCTGCACGGTGGTTCCGGCGGGCCCGGCGCCGGGAACACCGGCGCGCAGGTCGGATTTGATGGCGGTGTAGTTGTCGACGGTGGCGGTGCCCTCGCCGCGCAAACCGACACTGGCGAAGGCGTGGGTGCGGGTGTCGTCGGCGAAGCCGCTGGTGAACGCGCTGTCCCAGTAGCTGTCGATCTTGAGGACGCGGTCGGGGTGCTCGGCCTGCAATCCGGCCAGCTGCGCGGTGACCGCGGCGCGAACCTCCGGGTCGTCGACGGTGCGGCCCTCGGGTGCGGTGTAGAGCAGGATCAGGTCGCTGTCGGTGTCGCGGCCGAAGGTGGAATCGGCCAGTTTCGACGCGGCGACCGATTCGCTGGATTCGTCGAACCAGCCCTCCTGGGTGAGCCGGCCCGACAGGTCGCGGCCGTAGAAACCGGACAGGGCGACTGCGAGCAGGAAGACGGCGAAGACGAGATAGCGGTGGCGGTGGACGAACCGCCCCCACCGTTGCGAGCCAGTGGAGATCATCGGTATCGGTGAGGTCGCCGGGTCAGCCGCAGGCCGGGGTGCGGTAGTCGGCCGAACGCAAGATGCCGCACAGATCGGTGCGCGAGATCTTCCACTTGCCGTCGATATACACGAAATGCACCACGGTGGTGCGGATCTGGGTGCCGGTGCCGTCCTTGTCGAGGCGCATGGTGGCGGTCAGGGTGCCGTCGTGGTTGTCGAAGACCGGATCGGTGACGCCGTAGACGGCATGCGGATTGTCCTGCAACGCCTTGTACATGTCCGGGATGGCGTCACGGAACGCTTCACCGTCTTCGATGAGCGCGGTCCGTTCGTCATCGGGCAGCGCCGGGTCGAGCGCCCGCTTGATCTGGGCGTCGAGTTCGGCGGCCGTCGGCAGCACCCGCGCGGCGACCGAGGAGGACGTGGCGGCCGCCGACGACGACAGGGCCGCGTTCGCCGCGGAGCGGGCGGCGGCGACGGCATCGTCGTCGACTCCCGAACCACAGGCCGAGGTGGCGGCCAGCGCGACCAGCGCCGCGGCCGCCAGTGCGGCGCGGACAGGTCGGGGGGCACGGGAGCTGAGTGTGTAACGCATCACTACCTACATACCATCGATCACGGAGCTGATTCGGCCGAGCAGCGCCCGGACGGTGGTGACGTCGCGGTCGGCGACGGTGGGAACGGCCTCGGGCACCAGGTCACGCACCAGGGCGATCACACTGCGTTCGTCGTCGAGGTCGATATCGGTGACCTTGACCTCGGCGACGGCGACGACGTCTTCGGGTGCGGGTACCTCGGTGTCGAGGTCGGGGCGGTAGATCTCGAGGCGCAGCGTGGAACGGACAGTGCGGAAGGCGAACGGCCGTCCGTCGTCGGTCGTCCCGAATCCGTGAGCAAACGGACCAATCGTTAAGTCATCGATCGAAAATCCCGAAGGATGTTCTGATTTCAACCGGAACTCCTGACATTGGACGCTGTGCTGGCTCAACCGTAACTCTCCGCCACAATTATCCGTCGGAGGCGGTCTCAAACCCCTCCCGCGTGCTCACCGCGGCCCACGTGGTCAGATGGTGTGGTTCGCGGTTGTGTCACAAGGTAGAGGAGTTCGTGGATGCGCCCACGCGGCTCGGTCCCCGCAATACTGGCAGGTGTGACGGTGCTGGCGTTGCTCGCGGGCTGTTCGTCCGACACCGACCCGGACAAGGTGCCCACCCGCGATCCCGCCACCGCCGCCGCCTCCCCCGACCAGGGCGCCACCCCCGCGGGCACCGTGCTGAACGCGCCCGCCCCGATCGGCGCGCTGGTCGCCGAGGCCCGGACCGGCCGGATCGCCGCCCTCGACGCCCGCGCCGACACCGCAGCGGTCTATCTCATCGACCCGGCGAATCCCGCACCCGAGGCCACGCGGACGGTCGCGCTGGCGGCCCCCGGCGCCACGGTGGTGCAGGGCGCGCCCGGTGAAGTACTGATCCCCACGACGGGTCGGGTGCTGCGCGTGGACGTCACCACCGGCGCGGTCACCGAAGTCGCCGTCGACGCCGATGTGCGTTCGGTGTATCCGGGCGCCGACGGTGGGCTCGTGATCGGCACCGCCGACGGCAGGGTGCTGTGGCTCGACGCGCGCGGCGAGATCACCGACAGCGTGGACGGGCTGATCTCGGCGGACGCGCTGGCCGTGACCGGCGACCGGGTGGCGGTGCTGGATCGCCGCCAGACCTCGATCACCGAGATCGACCCCGCCGAAGACCACCTCGGGCTGGCATTGCGTGCCGGTGACGGGGCCACCAACATGATCGGCGACCGGTTCGGGCGCATCGTCGTCACCGACACCGCGGGCGGGGAACTACTGGTGTACACGACCGGACCGCTCGTACTGCATCAGCGTTTCCCGGTAAGATCATCGCCTTACGCACTCGCCTATGACCAGGAGTCGGACACCGTCTGGGTGACGTGCACGCAGAGCAACGAAGTCGTCGGTTTCGATCTGTCGACGGGTATACCGGAGGAAGTGGGCCGCTACCCCACCGTCGGGCAACCGAACTCGGTGACCGTCGATGAGCGCAGCGGCGATCTGTTCGTCGGGTCCGCGACCGGTGACGGTCTGCAGCGGATTCGCGCGGACGAGCGGAAGAGAGGGCAGTGATGGCAGCGAGCCGGCGCGCGGCGCTACCGGCCGGCTGGGAAACCAGCACCGACGATTACGAATACGTGCCGCTGCGGCTGCCACCGGATGTGACCAGGGTGACCGCGTCGATGCGGCTGGCGATCCAGGCCGAGTACGGCGGCTGGGAGCTGTCGCGGGTGCGCGCCTACACCGATGGCAGCCGCCGGGTGTTGCTGCGCCGCCGCCGCACTCCGCTGAGCAGCCCGGTCACCGCCGAGCCGGGGATGTGAGTTCGATGCTGTACCGATTACTGCTGCGGGTGATGTTCCTGGTTCCCCCGGAACGCATCCATCATCTCGTCTTCGCCGCGATGCGCGCGGCCACCGCTTTCCCGCCCTCGCGGGCGCTGCTGAACCGGCTCCTGGTCACCCACGATCCGATCCTGCGCAGCACCGTGTTCGGGGTCGAGTTCCCGGCGCCGCTGGGGCTGGCGGCCGGTTTCGACAAGAACGCCACTGGCGCCGACGCCTGGGGTCCGATGGGGTTCGGGTTCGCCGAGATCGGCACCGTCACCGCCCACGCCCAGCCCGGCAATCCCGCGCCGCGGCTGTTCCGGCTGCCGGCCGACCGCGCGCTGATCAACCGGATGGGCTTCAACAACGAGGGCGCCGCCGCCGCGGCCGCGCGCCTGCATGCCCGGCGCCGCCCGACGGTGCCGATCGGGGCCAACATCGGCAAGACCAAGATCGTCGAACCCGAGCATGCCGCCGAGGATTACGCCACCAGTGCCCGGCTGCTGGGTCCGCTCGCCGATTTCGTCGTCGTCAATGTCAGCTCCCCCAACACACCGGGCCTGCGCGATCTGCAGGCGGTGGAGTCGCTGCGTCCGCTGCTGCGCGCGGTGCTCGACACCGTGCAGGTGCCGGTGCTGGTGAAGATCGCGCCGGATCTGTCCGACGACGATATCGACGCGGTCGCCGATCTCGCGGTGGAGCTGGGGTTGGCCGGGATCGTGGCCACCAACACCACCATCTCGCGCACCGGGCTGGCCAGCGATCCGGCGGCGGTCGAGCAGATCGGGGCGGGCGGGCTGTCGGGTCCCCCGGTGGCCGATCGTTCGCTCGACGTGCTGCGCAGGCTGTACGCGCGGGTCGGTGACCGGCTGGTGCTGGTGTCGGTGGGCGGTATCGAAACCGTCGATCAGGCGTGGGAACGCATCCGCGCCGGAGCGAGTCTGTTGCAGGGCTACACCGGGTTCATCTACGGCGGTCTGCTGTGGACGCGGCGCATTCATCGCGGGCTGGCGCAGAAGCTGCGCGAGAACGGGTACGCGAGTCTCGCCGAGGCCGTGGGCTCCGAACACACCGCACGCGCCTGAGTGTCGAGGCGCGATCAGCTCAGTACGCACGGCGGGTCGCCCGCGAACCGGAAGTCCTCGTCCAGGTCCGCGGGCACCGTCGCACCCTCGCGTGACCGGGCGCTGAGCCGCTTGTAGAGCAGCACGACCGCGTGTTCCCACAGCAGCCCGAGCATGCCGGCGCAGTGCGCGCCGCGGGCCAGGGCCGCCTGGTCGTACACCAGGGCCGGGTCGCTGACGATTTCGTCGAGTTCCATGCCCGCGCGGGCCTGCTCGGCGCTCAGCCGCCGATCCGGTAGCCAGCTCAGCCGCCAGGGCATGGCGAAGTCTCCGGGCACCCGATGGGCTGTTTCGGGGGTGATATCGCTGGTCATCGACCAGTCGGTGGCGTAGATGGTCACAGCTGCCTCCTGACGAACTCCGGCACCGAGACCGGGCCGGACCTGGCCGGCGCGGCGTCGCTACCGTCGTGCGGAGCGGGGTGGTCGGGCGCTACCGCGAGGGCGTGGATGCGTCCGGGTCCGTCCCGTGGTTTCCGGCGGGCTGTGTGTGCCTGCGCCGGTGGCTGCGGATCCTCAGCGTCGTTGTCATCACCAGGGCCTCCCGTCCGTCTGGTGCGGCGCTTACTCGCCACCAGTGTGTCATTTGCCGGAGGTGGCGGTCAATTGCCGTTGCGATATGGTAATTGCCGGAATGTCTGGTTGTTAAACCTCGTTCACGACCGGGAAATGCCGAAAGGGTGGGACGCCATGGTCCAGCAGGACTCGGGCATGGTCGCCGTGCGCAATATCCTCACGCGGCTGTGCAAACGGTCCGGCCTGAGCCCGGAACGCTTGCACACCACCGAAATCGACGTCGGCCCGCTGCTGGATCTGCCCGCGGTGCGCCGCCACGCCCACCGCCACGGGCTGGCCCCCGAGGAGGCGGTGCTGCCGGTGATCCGCGATCTCGCCCGTCATCTGCCGGCCACCCATCGCCTGATCACCGATGCCGAATTGTCACTGGGCCTGTTACGCGACGACACGCCCGAGGGGATCGATCCGGACCGCCTCTACGCCCAGGATCTCGGCGAACGCCGCGAATACCTGACCCAGCAGTGGCAGCGGCTGCACGAGGTCGCCGGCGCCGAACAGATTCCGCCCGCCCCGACCGTGCGCTCGCTGCGCGCCACGCCGGAACGCCGGGCGTTCAGCGCGCTGGCGGGGCTGCTGACCACGGGCCCGGTGTTCGGCACGCCGGTCGACACGGGCATCAGCGTGGATACGACCGTCGCGCACGAGCCGGCGCCGGGAGTGCTGACGGTGATCGGCGACGCCGTCATCGACCATATCTACCGCGTCGACCACGTCCCCGCCGCGGGCACCTCCACCCGCGGCAGTTTCGAAGCCCATCCCGGCGGCAAGGGCCTCAACCGTGCGGTGGCCGCGGCCCGGCTGGGCCTGGATGTGCGGTTGGTGGCCGCCGTCGGCGACGACGAGGCGGGGCGCCGGATCCTGGACTACCTGCGTGCGGAGAACGTCGACACCGAGCTGGTGACCGTGGTGCGCGATGCCGCCACTCCGGTGACCTCGGTGATGATCACCGCCACTGGGGTGGCGGCCAGCATCGGCTGCAAGGATGACCGCATCCGGCTCGGTGAACGCGAACTCACCGGCCCCGCCCTGCACGCCGCGCTCGCCGCCTCCGATGCGATCCTGCTGACCTTCGAACAGCCGCTGCCGGTGATCGAGCAGGTGATGGCGCGGGTGCGGCAGATGCGGCCGCGGCCGCTGCTGATGGTGCATCCGGCCCCGCCGGTGGACGCACCCCAGCACCTGTATCAGCATCTGGGGGCGGTCGATTATCTGATGGGCGCGACCTGGGAGCTGGACGAAATGGTGCCGGAGGTCAAGGCCACCTCCGGTGATCACATCGCCCGCCACCTGCGCGCCTTGGGTGTCCGAACCGTCTGTGTCATCGACGATTTCGCGTGCACGGTGCGTTCGGAGGAGCTCGATCTCGACGTCGGCCGCTTCCCCGCCGCGCTCAGTGATTCCCCCGGTGCCCGGGCCGCGTTCGCGGGCGCGCTGGCGTATAGGCTCCTGTCGGCGCGCCGCCCGGCACAGGAACCCGATTACGTGTGGGCGACCGCTGCGATGGTGGCGACCCAGTCCTTCGGCGACATCCCGGGCGCCATGCCGCTGGCAGGCGAGATCGACCGACTCGTCCGGCTCGGCCCGGAAGAGCGGTAACCACGACAGGCGGCCCGGCGCACCATTGCGCGGGGCGCACCGAACCAGCGGGGCGCCACGGAGCACCCGCGCGAAACAGGAGGCGCGTTGACCACGATCTGTAGCGCGCAAGGATCCGCATTCATGCGGAAGTTGGCCCCTTCGAACACTTTCGGGTACGGTCCGATTGTCGCCGCCGGGCGGGCGGAGACGCTAAACGCCTGTAGAGGCTGGGTAAGACCACATGCTGTGGCATCGGCCGATGAAGCAGGAACCCACCGAGGTGGCGCGTGAGCGACACGGCAGGAATCTCGGTTGTACACAGCCGGGAGGACGTCAACATAGTTGCGGTACCGACCGGCGACTCGAGTCACCGGTTCACCCGGGGTGGACGCGACATCATGGTCCGAGTAACCGAGGTGGCAGGTGGCGCCGAGGACGGGCATGTGCTCGTCTTCGGCGACCCACGCAACAACTGCCTGGTCCGGGTGCATTCGCGCTGCCTCTACGGCGAGGCTCTCGGTTCCCAGGATTGCGATTGCGGCCCCGAACTCGCCAAGTCGCTCGACCACATCCAGGACGAAGGCGCCGGTGTGCTGATCTATCTGGAGCAGGAAGGCCGCGGCTGCGGGCTGGTCGCCAAGGCACACGGCTACCGGGAAAGCGAACGCTCCGGTGCCGACACCTTCACCAGCTACGAACGGCTCGGCCTGCCCGCCGACGCCCGCACCTACACCCATGCCGCGACCAGCCTGCTCGAACTGGGATTGACGGAGGTTCGCCTGCTCACCAACAACCCCGACAAGGTCGCCGCCCTCACCGACGCCGGTATCGCGGTCACCGCGGTACCCCTGGTGACCACCCCGCTCAGTGACCGCGCGGCGCAATACCTGGAAGCCAAGCGGCAGCGGCGCGGGCACTGGATCCCCACCGACACCACCGCGTGGGAGTCGCAGGCCGCGCTGCTGGACCGTCCCGAACCGCAGGCTCAGGGCCGCAACTAGCGCCGACGCACCGGTCCGGGGTGCCGCCGCGCACCCCGGACCGGTCTGTCGTTACCCCGGTCACAATGTCCGATTTCCGGCTACCATGAGTGAGCCGCGTCACTCGGTGCTGCCTCGGGGAGCCGGTGTGCCGGCCCCAGACCGGCGCGCCGACCGGCGAAGCAGCCGGCCGAGACGCTCGGCTCATGCAGCGACATCGGGAACGGAACATGACCACTACAGATATCGGCTACGCCCATCCCAGCGGCACCACCGTCTACACCGTGCCGCAAGCCTTCCAGCAGACCCTCACCCTGCGCCCCGATCAGATCGCCTTGCGCACCGTCGGCGGCACCCAGGAGATCACCTGGCGCGAATACGGCGAACGGGTGCGCGCCCTGGCCGCGGGCCTGGCCGGGCTGGGCGTGGGGCACGGCGACACCGTCGGCATCATGCTCACCAACCGGCCCGAGTTCAACCTGATCGACACCGCGGCCCTGCACCTGGGCGCCACACCCTTCTCGATCTACAACACCAGCTCCGCCGAGCAGATCACCCACCTGTTCACCAATGCCGCCAACAAGGTGGTCGTCACCGAGCAGAAGTTCCTCGACGTCATCAAGGCCTCCGGTGTGCCGGTCGAGCATCTGATCGTGGTGGACGGCCCCGTCACCGGCGCGCTCACCTTCGACGACGTCGAGGCCGCCGCGGCCGGGGATTTCGATTTCGACGCCGCCTGGCAGGCGGTGCAACCCGACGATCTGGCCACCCTCATCTACACCTCCGGCACCACCGGCCCGTCCAAGGGTGTGGAGATCACCCACCGCAATGTGCTCGCGCAGGTGCTCGCGCTGGTCAGCGGCCCGCTGTCGGTGGGCATCGATGACCGGATCGTGTCGTATCTGCCTGCCGCGCATGTCGCCGACCGCATTTCCGCGCATGCGATGAATCTGCTCACCGGCATCCAGCTCACCACCGTGCCCGATCCGCGGGAGGTCGCCGCCGCGCTGCCCGATGCCCGGCCCACGGTGTTCTTCGGGGTGCCGCGGGTGTGGCAGAAGATCAAGGCCGGTATCGAAGCCAAGCTCGCCACCGAGACCGGGGTGAAGAAGTCCCTGGCCGAATGGGCCATCGCCACCGGGATCGCCGCCGCGCGCGCCGATCTGGCCGGCACCGGACGTCCGCTGACCTTGCGGATCCAGCATCCGATCGCCGATGCGCTGGTGCTGTCGAAGCTGCGGGCGGCGCTGGGATTGGATCAGTTGAAGGTGGCGTCCTCGGGTGCGGCGCCGATTCCGGCGGAGACCCTCGAATATTTCCTCGGGCTCGGGTTCACCGTGTCGGAGGTGTGGGGCATGTCCGAAACCACCGGTGTCGGCACCTACACCGAACTCGACAAGCCGCGCCCCGGCACGGTCGGGCGTCCGGTCGACGGGCTGGAGTTGCGGTTGGACGCCGACGGCGAGGTGCTGGTGCGCGGGCCGATCGTCACCCGCGGCTACCGCAACATGCCCGACAAGACCGCCGAGGCCTTCGATGACGACGGCTGGCTGCGCACCGGCGATGTCGGCACCCTCGACGCCGACGGCTACCTGCGCATCGTGGACCGCAAGAAGGAACTGATCATCAACGAGGCGGGCAAGAACATCGCCCCCAGCAATATCGAGAACTCGGTGAAGGCGGCGTCGTCGCTGGTCGGGCAGGTGGTCGCCATCGGTGACGCCAAGCCCTACATTGCGGCGCTCATCGTGCTCGACCCGGATATCGCGGCGGTGCGGGCCAAGGAACTCGACGCCACCGACACCGATATCGCCGGCCTGGCCACGCGCCGCGAAATCCTCGACGAGGTGCTGGCCGCGGTGCAGGCGGGCAACAAGAAGCTCTCCCGGGTGGAGCAGATCAAGCGGTTCACCGTGCTGGGCACGGTGTGGGAGCCCGGCGGCGACGAGTTGACCCCGAAGATGTCGCTGAAACGTCAGCCGATCGCGGCGAAGTACGCCGAGCAGATCGCTTCCCTCTACGCCGATCCCGCCCCCGAGGGCGTCATCAGGGGTCGCCGTAGTATCGGCCGAATTTCGGGCGGATATGGCGTAGCAGCCTGGTAGGGCAGGGTTTTCGTGCTCGGGGTGCGGGGCGGGGCGGTTGGTGCTTGGCTTGGCTGTCGATGAGGTTGATCGGCGTGCTGGAGGTTGGGGTTCGTGGCGACGAGGGTGTTCGCGGACGAGGAGTTGGAGCGTCTGCGGGGGTTCCCGGAGATCAGCCGCGAAGAGTTGTTCCGGTTCTTCACGCTGACCCCGGCTGATCTGGCGTTCGTGGATCCGGGTCGTGGCCGGGGTCCGGCGGATCGGTTGGGTTTGGCGGTCGCGTTGTGCACGTTGCCGTGGCTGGGGTTCGTGCCGGACCGGGTGGCGATGGCGCCGCCGGTGGCGGTGGCCCGGCTCGCTGAGCAGCTTCGGGTGGATCCGGTGGAGATCGGTGCGTATGGCAGGCGTGCCAAGACCCGTACCGAGCATGTGCGGTTGGTCGCTCAGTATCTGGGTTGGCGGCCGGCCGGGCCGCTGGAGTCGAAGGAACTGGACGAGTTCCTGTTGGCGCGGGCGATGGAGCACGATTCCCCGATGTTGCTGTTCCGGCTGGCGTGCGAGTATCTGATCTCGGCGCGGGTGATCCGGCCGGGCCCGGTCACGGTGGTGGAACGAGTTGCCCACGCCCGCCACCAGGCGCAGACCGAGACCTACGATCGGCTCGCGCATGAGTTCACTCCCGTGCGGTGTGCGGAGCTGGACTCGTTGTTGGTCGTCGATGACTCGCTCGGGGTTTCGCGGTTGCGGTGGCTGTCGACGGGCCCGGTCGAGGCGTCGGCGCAGGCGGTGAAGGCCGAGGTCGACAAGCTGGGTTTCCTGCGCGGGATGGGCGCGGACCGCCTCGATATGTCGGTGCTGCCCGCCGAGCGGCGCCGGTTCCTGGCCACGATGGGCCGCCGCCTGACCCCGCAGGGCCTCGAACGCCGGGAGCCGCAGCGCCGCTACCCGATTCTGTTGACGGTGCTGGCGCAGTCGGGCACCGATGTGCTCGATGAGGTGGTGGCGCTGTTCGATCAGGCGATCTCGGCGAAGTTCGGCCAGGCGGAGCGGCGCATGCAGCAGCAGTTGGCCGAACGCGGAAAATCCGGGGAGGATCGCCAAGCGTTGTTGGACGAGCTGCTGGACATTGTCACCGATCCGGCGATCGCCGATGAGGAGATCGGTGGCCTGATCCGGGGTGATGCGATCGGGTGGGAGCGGTTGCGGGCGGCGATCGCGCAGGCAAAACCGCGTCTGCCGCGTGATCACGGGCATCTGGCCGCGCTGGATCTCTCCTACAACTATCTGCGGCAGTTCACTCCGGCGGTGCTCGAGGCGGTGCGGTTCGCCGGCGGTACCGCGGCGACCGAGCTGCTGGTCGCGGTGGACATGCTGCGGGAGCTGAACGCCACCGGACGTCGGAAGGTGTTCGACGAGGCACCGGCCGGGTTCGTGCCGACCAAGTGGCGCGGCTACCTCGACGAGGCACGAAAATCGGGAAGCGTCACCGCCTACCGGCACTACTGGGAGCTGTGTGTGCTGCTCGGGCTGCGCGACGGGTTGCGCAGTGGGGATGTGTATGTGCCGGGCTCGCGCCGCTACGCCGACCCGGCCGCCTACCTGCTCACCCCCGAGCAGTGGGCGCCGCAGTGCGGCGAGTTCTGCCGTCTTGTCGGCAAGCCCGCCGACCCCGGCGAAGCCCTGGCCGCGGTGACCGACGAGCTGTGTGAGGCGGTCGGCGAGCTGGAGGCGGTGCTGGCCTGTGGGGACGGCCCGGTCCGGGTGGACGAGACCGGGGATCTGGTGATCTCGCCGTTGACCGCCGAAGACGTGCCCGCGGAGGCGGTTTCGCTCAAGGCGGAGCTGACCGAGATGCTGCCGTTCGCGCCGATCGTGTCGCTGCTGATCGATCTGGACAAACGCACCGGCTACCTGGACTGTTTCACTCATGCCTCGGGCAAACAAACCCGCACCCCGGAGCTCAAACGCAACCTCATCGCGGTGCTGCTGGCGTATTCGACGAACCTGGGGCTGACCAGGATGGCGGAGGCGTGCGGCATTTCCTACGACATCCTGGCCTGGACCGCGGAATGGTATGTGCGGGAAGAGACCCTGCGCGCGGCGAATCTGGCGATCATCGACTACCACCAGCGGCTGCCGCTGACCACGGTGTTCGGTGCGGGCACGCTGTCGTCGAGTGATGGGCAGCGGTTCCCGGTGCGTGGCAAGTCGACAACGGCGCGGGAGATGGTCATCCACGGCGGCCGGGTGCTGTCGACCTACACCCATGTCACCGATCAACACGCCACCTACGGCACGAAGATCATCGTCGCCACCAAACGCGAGGCGCACTACGTTCTGGATGAGATCCTCGGCAACGCAACGGATCTGCCGATCACCGAACACGCGACCGACACCCACGGGGTGACGCTGGTGAATTTCGGGCTGTTCGACCTGCTCGGGATGCAGCTCTCACCCCGGATCCGGGACCTGGGGAAGATCACCCTGTACCGGCCCGGCCCGCGCCGGGAGACCGAGGCCCGGTTCCCGCACGCCGGACCGCTGATGACCCGCAAGGCGAACTTGGAGCTGATCGCCGAGCACTGGGACGACCTGCTCCGGTTGGCCGGGTCGCTGAAGTTCGGGCACGCCACCGCCTCACTGCTGGTCGGCAAGCTGTCCGCCTCCGGACGGCAGAACACCCTCGCTACCGCGCTCAAGGAGTACGGGGCCCTGCGCCGCACCATCTACGCGGCGAAATACCTGGCGGATCCGGACTATCGGCGCAAGATCTCCCGCCAGCTCAACAAGGGCGAGTCGCTGCACGCGCTGCGCCGGGACCTGCTCTACGCCCACGAGGGCATGATCCGCGCCCGCCAGCTCGAGGACCAGACCGAGCAAGCCTGGTGCCTGACGCTGGCCACCAACGCCGTGATCGCCTGGACCACCGAGTATTACGGTCTCGCGGTCGAGCAGATGCGGCGTGCCGGGCGCCGGATAGATGACGAGGTGCTGGCACATATCAGCCCCGCCCACAGTGAGAACATCAACTTCTTCGGCGCCATCGAGGTCGATATCGACGCCGAACTGGCCCAGCTCGGACCGACCGGGTATCGGCCGCTGCGGGTGCGCGACACCCTGTTCTGACACGGCCACCGCCTGGGACGAAAGTGGGTGATGGCCGGTGTGGCGGCGGTGAGAGGTAGGACACGTTCGGCGGCTCCCGCTTGAAACTCTACCCTCCCGTAAGGGTAGAGTTCTGATCGCTGAGTGGTAGCCGATGGTGGGGTGTCCGGCAGCGTGGCCGACGCTTTCACCTCCTCGACCTGTGACGGGTCATCCACTCGCGTTCCCGACGATCTTTCTCCCCGGCAACCGGTTTCGCGGTGCCCGGGGTGCGCCCGCGTGCGCGTGAGCCCATGGAATGGAGTGTGCCCTGATGGTGTCGACGACACAGCGGCCGACCGACGAGGGGTCGGTGCTGGCCGCATTGCGTAGCCCGGCACGGTTACGGACCGAGGTGTTGGCCGGTTTGGTGGTCGCGCTGGCGCTGATCCCGGAGGCGATCTCGTTCTCCATCATCGCCGGGGTCGATCCGAGCGTGGGGTTGTTCGCCTCGTTCACCATGGCGGTGACTATCGCGATCGTCGGTGGTCGCCGGGCGATGATCTCCGCCGCGACGGGGGCGATCGCGCTGGTGATCGCGCCGGTGGTCAAAGAGCACGGCTTGGACTACCTGATCGCCACGGTCATCCTGGCCGGGCTGTTGCAGATCGTGCTCAGCGTGGTCGGCGTCGCCCGGCTGATGCGGTTCATCCCGCGCAGTGTCATGGTCGGATTCGTCAACGCCCTGGCCATCCTCATCTTCACCGCGCAGATCCCGCACCTGCTCGGGGTGCCGTGGCTGGTGTATCCGATGGTCGCGATCGGCATCGTGATCATGGTGTCGCTGCCCAAACTGTCGACTGTGGTCCCGGCTCCACTGGTGGCGATCGTGCTGCTCACTGCGGCGACCATCGTGTTCTCGCTCAACATCCCGAACGTCGGCGATGAGGGCGAGTTGCCGTCGAACCTGCCGACATGGCTCATCCCGGACGTCCCGTTGAACCTGGAGACCCTGGGCATCATCGCCCCGTACGCCCTGGCGATGGCGCTGGTCGGCCTGCTCGAGTCGCTGATGACCGCCAAGCTCGTCGACGACATCACCGACACCCACTCCGACAAGACCCGCGAGGGCTGGGGCCAGGGCGTGGCCAACGTGGTCACCGGGTTCTTCGGCGGCATGGGTGGTTGCGCCATGATCGGCCAGACCATGATCAACGTGAAGTCCTCCGGCGCCCGCACCCGCATCTCGACGTTCCTGGCCGGTGTGTTCCTGCTCATCCTGGTCGTCGGCCTCGGCGACGTCGTCGCGTTGATCCCGATGGCCGCGCTGGTCGCAGTCATGATCATGGTCTCGGTCGGCACCATGGACTGGCACTCGATCGCCCCGAAGACCTTGCGGCGCATGCCGATCGCCGAAACCACCGTCATGGCGGTCACCGTCGCGGTCACCGTGGCCACACACAATCTCGCTTATGGGGTGATCGCCGGTGTGCTGACCGCGATGGTCGCCTTCGCGCACCGCGTCGCGCATTTCACGCAGGTGGACAAGGTTTCCGAGGCCGACACCGATCACGACGGCGCGATCGACACCCGCGTCTACAAGGTGCGCGGCGAGTTGTTCTTCGCTTCGAGCAATGACCTGGTCTACCAGTTCGACTATGTGGGTGATCCGGCCAATATCGTCATCGACATGTCGGATGCACACATCTGGGACGCCTCGACCGTGGCGACCCTGGACGCGATCACCACCAAATACGCCGCCAAGGGCAAGACGGTGCAGATCATCGGCCTCAACCCGGCCTCGGAAGCCCGCCATGACCGGTTGTCCGGGCACCTGGCCGGTGGGCACTGACATGGGCGCCACCAGCCATGGCGACGGCTACCTGCAGATCGGGCAGGTCGCCGAGCGCACCGAGCTCTCGCTCAAGTCGATCCGGCACTGGGATGAGGTCGGGCTGGTGCAGCCCTCGGCCCGCTCGGCGGGCGGGTTCCGCCTCTACACCGAAGCCGATGTCGCCCGGATGCTGGTCATCCGCCGCATGAAGCCCCTCGGGTTCACCCTCGCGGAGATGAAACAGTTGCTCGACGCGATCGAGATCCTCGACGACGCCTCGGCCGAGCCGGCCGCGCGGGTGGCGGCGCAGGCGGATCTGCTCGCGTTCCGCGACAAGGCCGCCGACAGCGCCGACCGGCTCCGGAAACATCTGGCCTATGCCGAGGAGTTCACCGGGTTGCTCTCGACCCGGGCTTCGGACTCCCCGCCATGATGCGGGTGTTTCTCGGTGGGAGCTGAACCGGTCGGTCAGCGCCGGTCGCGGTGCGCGGGCAGCCCCGCCGCGACCGCGGCGACGGCGATCGCGGCCACCGCGATCAGCCAGAAGGCCCGGTCGTAGCCGGGCACCGGCCCCGCCGTTGCCGTGATCAGTGCCGCCAGCCCCAGGGCGGCGCCGACCTGCTTGGTGGTGTTCATCAGCCCCGACGCCGCGCCCGCGTCCGCGGCGGGGACTCCCGCGGTGACGGCGGCGGTGAGCGGGGTGTTCAGCAGTCCCGCGCCGATGCTGAACACGAGGGCGGGGCCGAGGATCCCGGTCAGATAGGTGCTGTCGGGGCCGAGCTGGGCTTGCCAGGCGAAACCGGCCGCGGCCAGCAGCGCCCCGCCGGCGATGAGAACCCGGGCCTCGACCCGGCGCATCAACCACGGGGTCACCTGGGTACCGACGGCGATGGTGACCAGCGTGTGCGGCAGGAACGCGAGCCCGGTCTGCATCGGGGTGTAGCCCAAGACGTCCTGCATCGACAACGTCAGGAAGAACCACATCGGATTCAGACACGCCCCGGCCAGCAGCATCGCGACATTGCCGACCGCCACCGACCGGATCCGCAACAACGCCAACGGCAGCAACGGCATCCGCACCCACCGCGTCTCCACGAACACGAACACCGCCACCAACCCCACGCCGGCCGCCAGCGCCGACACCGTCACCGGTGCCGACCACCCCCGCGCCGCGGCCTGGCCGAACCCATAGGCGATCGCGGCGAGCCCGCACGTCACCAGCACCGCCCCCGCCACATCGAGCCGGACCCGGGCCCGCGGCGCCGAGTCCGGGGCGATGACACCGATCGCGGCTACCAGCACGAGCACGCCGATGGGCAGGTTGATCAGCAGCGTGGCCCGCCACGACGCGAATTCGGTGAGGA
This sequence comes from Nocardia cyriacigeorgica, assembly GCF_005863245.1. GTDB lineage: Bacteria > Actinomycetota > Actinomycetes > Mycobacteriales > Mycobacteriaceae > Nocardia > Nocardia cyriacigeorgica_C. Next base: position 416,394 of record NZ_VBUT01000005.1, read on the forward strand.
CACCGCCCAGCAGATTGCCCGCCGTCCCACCGGCCAAGCCCAGTGCGGTCCAGACCGCCAGCGCCTTGGTCCGCCGCGGCCCCTCCGCGAAGCTCGTGGTCAGGATCGTCAACGTCGCCGGCGCCAGCACCGCCGCACCCACCCCCTGGACGGCACGGGCCCCGATCAACCACCCCGGCGAGGAAGCCAGCCCGCCGACCAGGCTCGCCACGGTGAACACCAGCAGCCCGGCGAGGAAAACCCGCTTGCGGCCGAACACATCGGCCAGGCGGCCACCGACCAGCAGCAGGCCCGCGAACACCAGCGCATAGGCGTTGACCACCCACGCCAGCCCGGCGTCGGTGAACCCCAACGAGGATCGCATCGACGGCAACGCCACGTTCACCACCGAGATGTCGAGCACCACCATGAACTGCGCCGCGCACACCACCGTCAACAGCACGCCCGCGCGCGCCGGGGCTACCGCCGTCTTCTCGTCCGTACCGGGTCGCCGCACACCCCACCTCCAGATTGATACAGTTGTATCCGATACATCTGTATCACCGACTTGCCGGTGATGTCGAGAGAGGTGACCGTGCCCCGGACCGTGGACCACGCCCAACGACGCGCCCAGCTCGCCGACGCCGTGGTGGCCGTCGCCGCCCGCGAGGGCCTGCACGCGGTCACCATCCGCGCCGTCGCCGCCGAGGCCGGGGTTTCGCTGCGGTTCGTGCAGTACTACTTCCCGACCAAGACCGAACTGCTCGTCGGCACCCTGAACCATCTGGAAACCCTCAGCCACCGCCGCTGGAACCACCGCCTGGCCGGTCTGCCCGATCCGCCACCGGCCCGCGCGCTGATCGAGGCCTTCTGCGCCGAAGCACTGCCCACCGATGACGCCAGCCGCGCCTTCCACCTCGTCGGCACCTCCTACGCCGTGCTGGCCATGACCGATCCCGACCTGGCCCAGCACCCCTTCGTCGCTGGCATCGACCGACTCGAACACCAACTCGCCCAAGCCCTCTCACGCGCGCAGACCCGCGGTGAGATCCCCGGCGACCTCGACGTCACCGCCGAGGCGATCCGGCTGGTCATGCTCACCCACGGCCTGGGCACCAGCGTGCTGATCGGCCAGCACGACCCCGCCACAGCCCTGGCGGTGCTGACCGACCACCTCGACCGGCTCTTCGACACCAGCGCCGGACCGACCTCCCCGAGCCCCGGATAACAGCCCGTTATCCGGGGTAGCGTGAGACTCGACCTGCAGCGGCGGTGCCGTCGCGCGTACACGAAGCGGCCCCATTATCCGGGGCAAGCCGGAAAGGATGCTGATGGCCGCGAAGGTGACCCGACTGCGTATCCCACCAACGTGCACCCTGCGCTCGGCGGCCGAGGCGTTCCTGGACACCATCGGCCCGGCCAACACCCGCCGCGCCTACGGCATCGCGATCGTCAAGACCGTCGACCAGCTCGACGGCCGCGACCCCGACGCAGTGCCCGGCCACAGCCGGGCCCTGGACTCGGTCTCCGACGACGAGATCGGCGCAGCCCTCGAAACTCTCTGGGGCCAAGCGGCAGTCAACACCTGGAACGCGCGCCGCGCCGCGGTCGCGAAATGGCTGTCCTGGTGCCGCGAGCAAGGCTGGAACGCCCCCGCAGTCCCGACGTCGGCCGCGCGGTCCACCCCGCCGGACTCCGAGACACCGGTGCGCTCGCGGACCGCGATCGACCGGCTCATCTCCCGCCGCGAGGTCCACCTGCGGGAGAAGACACTGTGGCGGATGCTGTATGAAACCTGCGCTCGCACAGAGGAACTGCTCCAGCTCAACATCGAAGACCTCGACTTGGCCGGCCGATGCGCCCGCGTGAAGACCAAAGGCGCCAAACCCCGCACCCGCCGACGCGGCGCCACCCACCACGAACACGTCCTCGAATCCGTGTACTGGGACGCCGGCACCGCCCGGCTCCTGCCCCGGCTGATCCGCGGCCGCACCCACGGACCGGTGTTCGTCACCCACCGCCGCCCCGGGCCCGGAAAATACCTCGCCGACCGCGACCTGTGCCCCGACACCGGACTCGCGCGGCTGTCCTACGACCAGGCCCGCGACCTGCTCGACGCCGCCACCGCCGTCGATGGGCCCGGAACCGGATGGGACCTGCACGAACTGCGGCACTCCGGCCTGACACACCTCGGCGAATCCGGCGCGAGCCTGCTGGAACTGATGGCCAAGTCGCGGCACCGCAAGGCCGAGAACCTACGCCGCTACTTCAAACCATCCCCGCAGGCGATGCGCGAACTGACCAGCCTCATCGGCCCCGGCACTTCCCGCACCCACTGACCAGCAGCTACGCCATATCCGCCCGAAATTCGGCCGATACTACGGCGACCCCCATCAACGTCAAGTAGTTCCAGACCTGCCGAAGGCGCTGTGGCCCTGAGCGAGCACGCTCAGGGCCACGGCCGTGTCCGGGTCAGTTCTGTTCGTAGGTGGCGACCAGGGTGGCGCGGGCGAGGGTGTGGGAGAACAGGTTGAATCCGAGGAAGGCCGGGGTGGCGTCGGCGGGGATGTCGAGGGAGTCGACGTCGACGGCGTGCACGACGATGAAGTAGCGGTGCGGGCCGTGTCCCGGCGGCGGGGCGGCGCCGACGTAGCCGGCGAACCCGCCGTCGTTGCGCAATTGCACCGCCCCGTCGGGCAGTTCACCGCCCTGGCTGCCGGCACCGGCGGGCAGCGAGGTCACCGACGCCGGAATATTCGCCACGGCCCAATGCCAGAAACCGGAGGCCGTCGGTGCGTCGGGGTCGAAGATCGTGACCGCGAAACTCTTGGTCGCGGCGGGGAATCCCGACCACGACAGCTGCGGCGACACATCCTTGCCTCCGGCGCCGAACACGCCGCTGACCTGGTCGTTGCCGAACCTCTGGCCGTCGGCCACATCGTCGGAGGTCACGGTGAAGGACGGGACCTGCGGGAGAGCGTCATAGGGGTTGTAGCTCATTGGCTCCTCATCTCGGATCGGTTCAGCTGTGCAGCAGGAAGTGTTCCAGCACCTGGGTGCCGAATTCGAGGGCGTCGACCGGGACGCGTTCGTCGACGCCGTGGAACAGGGCCGCGAAGTCCAGTTCGGGCGGCAGCCGCAGCGGGGCGAAGCCGAAGCAGCGGATTCCCAAGCGGGCGAACGCTTTCGCGTCGGTGCCGCCGGACAGCATGTAGGGCACGGTGCGGCCGTGCGGGTCGTGGGCGAGGATCGCGGCGTTCATGGCGTCGACGAGGTGGCCGTCGAAGGTGGTTTCGTAGGAGTCGAGTTTGGTGATCCACTCCCGCTCCACATCCGGGCCAATGAGTTCGTCGACCTCGCGTTCGAAGGCGGCCTGCCGCCCGGGCACCACCCGGCAGTCGACCACCGCTTCGGCGGTCTGCGGGATGACGTTGGCCTTGTAGCCGGCTTCGAGCATCGTCGGATTGGCGGTATCGCGCAGGGTGGCGCCGATGATCCGCGCGATCGACCCCAGCTTGGCGAGGGTGCCCTCGATGTCGGGGCCGTGCGGGTCGAACTCGAGACCCGATTCCTGCGAGACGGCGGCCAGGAACTCCGCCACGGAATCGGAGACCACCAGCGGGAAGGTGTGGGTGCCCAGGCGGGCGACGGCGCCGGCGAGGATGGTGACGGCGTTGTCCTCGTGCAGGAACGAGCCGTGCCCGGCGCGGGCCTTGGCCCGCAACCGCATCCACCCCAGGCCCTTCTCGGCGGTCTCCACCAGATACAGCCGCCGCTCCCCGCCGTCGGGGCGCGGCACCGTCAGCGAGAAACCGCCCACCTCCCCCACCGCTTCGGAAATGCCGTCGAACAGGTCGGGCCGGTTGTCGACCAGCCAGTGCGAACCCCATTTGCCGCCGTTTTCCTCATCGGCGAGGAAGGCGAACACCAGATCGCGCGGCGGCACGGTGCCCTCGATCTTGAACTGGCGGGCCACCGCCAGCATCATCCCGACCATGTCCTTCATATCCACCGCGCCGCGACCCCACACATACCCGTCGCGGACCGCCCCGGAGAACGGGTGCACGCTCCAGTCCTCGGCGCGAGCGGGCACCACATCCAGGTGGCCGTGCATGAGCAGCGCGCCCCGGGAGGAGTCGGCACCGGGCAGGCGGGCGAAGACGTTGCCGCGACCGGGTGCACCGGATTCGACGTATTCGGTGGTGTAGCCGACCTCGCGCAGCTTCTCGGCCACCCATTCGGCACATTCCTGTTCGCCCTTGGTGGTGGCGAGCTCGCCGGTATTGGAGGTGTCGAACCGGATCAGCGCACTGACCAGCTCCACCACCTCCGACACCGCGCGCGAACGTTGCTGTGAACCCGGTACTCCGCCTGTTGCCGACACGTACCCTTTCCTACCATCCGCGGCCGTGGTTGCCAGCGGTTCGGTCGCTCGCGCGGCGTGCGGACAGCCGCCGATCCGCTGGTCGGGGCCGTCGGCACGGCCCGGCGGATTCGAGTCGCGGTGAGCCGAATCCGGCCTGCCTTCGCCGCTGTGGGACCGAGCGCGCGAGGCCGGTATCGGTGGACCCGTCCGGTGTGGTCGGCGCCGCTGTCGGAGACGGCGCACGACACCTGAGCCGATTCCGGTAGCCGCAGCTCGCTCGCCTCGTACGCTGTCCACACGACAGCCGGCACCGACGGAGCGGAGAGCGGGTGAGCGAGAGTCCGGCCGAGATCAAACGGCACGGCAAGCACTACACGCCCACCGATCTCGCGCGGTTCCTGGCCGAGCGGGTCGTCGAACATCTCGACAGCGAACGCGGCGAGCTGCGGATCCTGGACCCCGCCTGTGGTGACGGGGAGTTGCTGTTCGCGGCCTACCGTGCGGTGACCGAACATCGGCCCGGCGTCGCGGTCAGGCTCACCGGCTACGACCTGGACCAGGATGCGCTGGAGGCGGCGCGGGTGCGGGCCGCACGCCTGGGTATCACGGTCGACCTGCACGCAGGCGATTTCCTCGACGCGCGAACCGAACTCGACACCGGCTCCTTCGACGCCGTGATCACCAATCCACCGTATGTGCGGGTCCAGCAGCTCGGGCAGGTGACCGCGCAACTGCTGGCCACCCGGTTCGAGTTGCGTGGACGCATCGATCTCACCCATCCGTTCGTAGCGCTGCTGCCCGCGCTGCTGCGCCCCGACGGAGTGGCCGGGCTGCTGTGCTCGAACCGGTTCCTCACCACCCGCGCGGGCGCCAATGTGCGGGCGGTGTTGCAGCAGTCGTTGCAACCGCTCGAGCTCTACGACCTCGGTGACACCAAACTGTTCACCGCCGCGGTGCTGCCCGCCATCGTCATCGCCCGCAACCGGGCGCCCGATCCGGCGTCGACATGCGTGTACGCCTCCGCCTACCAGGACACGCACGCGGCGCCGAGCAGTGCGATCGGGCTGTACGAGGCGCTGACCACCGGCGCCGACACCGTCATCGCCCACGACGGGCGCACCATCGCCATCCGGTCCGGGCATCTCGCGCCGGCCGCGGACGCGCGCAGCCCGTGGCGACGGTCGCATGCCGCGGGCGATGCGTGGTTGCAGCGGGTGCAGGACGGCACCTGGCGCCGTTTCGGTGAGGTGGCGCGCATCCGGGTGGGCATCAAGACCACCGCGGACCCGGTGTTCATCTCCGACCGCTGGCACGAACGCAGTCCGCGCCCGGAGCAGGCGCTGCTGCGTCCGCTGCTCACCCAGCACGACGTGCTGGCGTGGCAGGTGTCGCCGGCACCGGCGAGCCGGGTGCTGTATCCGTATCTGCTCGACCACGCCAGACGAACCGTGGTGGACCTGGCCGACTATCCGGATACCCGCGCCTACCTGGAAGCGCACGCCGACCGGTTGCGCGGCCGCCGCTACGTCGCCGAGGGCGGGCGCGAATGGTACGAGATCTGGGTGCCGCAGCAGCCCGCGCGGTGGGCGGCACCCAAGATCGTGTTCCCCGATATCAGTGCCACCGCGCGCTTCGCGCTGGATCGGTCCGGGGCGATCGTCAACGGCAACTGCTATTGGATGTCGCTGCCCGATATCGGGTGCGACGAGCTGGCGTATCTGATGCTGGCCGTCGCCAATTCGCGGCTGGGCCTGCGCTTCTACGACGAAGTGTGCGGTAACCGGCTCTACTCCGGGCGCCGCCGCTGGATGACGCAGTACGTGGCCCAATTGCCGCTGCCTGCCCCCGAGTGCGGTCCGGCCCGTGAGATCGCCGGCCTGGTCGCCGACGTCCTCGCCGCCGGCGCGGTCCCCTCCCCGCACCAGTGTGCGGCGATCGATGAGCTGCTCGACGCCGCGTTCGGTGTGTAGGCCGCGCTCGTCTCATCCAGTGGGAGCATCACCGATGCGCGGGACGCCGTCGCGGGCGGTGGTGCGATGATGGCGGCGTGACTGCGTGGCTGCCCCTCATCAGTTCGGTTGTTGTCGTCGTTGCGCTGTCGTTGACGATCGTCGCGACGAACCGCTCCCATCGCCGCGCGATCGCCGCCGCCGACGAGCGCGCGGCCGCGGCCGTGGAAGCGGCGCAACGCACCACCGAAGCCACCCACGGCGCCGCGGCGAGCCGCGATCACGACCGGTGGCGGCGGGAGAAGGTGCTCGACGCGGTCTCCGACATCCTCGCCCTCTCCGAGGAGGTCACCGATGCGCTCGATCGGCGCGCGGAATGGAGCGCCGACACCGTCGACGACGCCGAGGCCCAGATCTTGCAGACCTTGGACCGGCTTCCGCTGCTGTTCAATGTGATTCGCCTGCTCGCCGACGACGCGCTGCTCGAGGAATGCGACCGGCTCGGCCAGGCCCTGCACTCGGTGACCAAGGCCGCCGCCGCGACCGTGGCCCGCGAACCGATCGGCTTCGATGAACACAAGAAGCTGATCGAGCATTACATCGCCAGCTACCGCGCGATCGCGGCCATCGAGGTCGACCTGGTGGCCGCGGCCCGCTCCGAACTCGGCGCCACCGCCTTGGTCCGCGTCGGGTGAACGCCCGCATACCGATGAGCCGCCGCATCGATCGAGCGTTGATGGCTTGATCCGCCGCAGGCACACCACGATTCACCGAGCAGCGGCGAGTACCGCGGCGAGGCCTTCGCGCAGGTCGGCGACGAAGAACTCGGGAACCTCCAGTGACGGGAAATGCCCGCCCTTCTCGGGCGTACGCCATCGAACGATGTTGCGGTAGCGCTGTTGCGCCCACGGGCGCGGAGTCTTCTCGATGTCGCGGGGATACATGGTGATGGCCGCCGGGACGTCGACTCGGAGTTCGGGGTCGAGGGAGTTGTGGCTTTCGTAGTAGATGCGGGCCGCGGAGGCTCCGGTGCGGGTCAGCCAATACAGGGTGACGTCGTCGAGGATGCGGTCTCTCGATATCGTCTCGAACGGGCTGTCGTCGGTGTCGGACCATTCGGCGAACTTGTCGAGGATCCAGGCCAGCAGCCCGACCGGTGAGTCGACGAGCGAGTAGCCGATGGTCTGCGGCCGGGTGGCCTGCTGTTTGGCGTAGGCCGCGCGGCGGGTCCAGAAATCGCGGGTTTCCTCGGTCCACGCGCGTTCCAGCGGCGTCAGCCCGTCCGTCGACAGTCCGGGCGGGGCTTCGGCGAACAAGGTGTGAACCCCGAGGACGTGCTCGGGGAACCGGCCGGCGAGGACGGTGGTGATGTTGCCGCCCCAGTCGCCGCCGTGGGCCAGGAACTTGCGGTAGCCCAGCCTTCCCATCAATTGCACCCATGCGGCCGCGATCTTTTCGGTGCCCCACCCGGTGGTGGCCGGCTTGTCGCTGTAGCCGAAGCCGGGAAGCGACGGCGCCACCACGTGGAAGGCCGGCGCGTCCGGGTCGTTCGGATCCGCGAGATCCTCGATGACATCGGTGAACTCGGCGATGCTGCCCGGCCAGCCGTGCGTCATGAGCAGCGGAACCGCGTCCGCACGCGCGGACCGATGATGCAGGAAGTGGATTCCCAGCCCGTCGATCGTGGTGCGGAACTGGCCGATTCGGCCGAGACGCTCTTCGAAGGCGCGCCAGTTGTAGTCGGTGCGCCAGTAGTTCACCACCTCCACGAGGTCGGCGAGCGGGACACCCTGGTCCCACCGGCGCCGACCGAGCGCGGTGCCGGGGATCGTCTCGGGCTCCGGTAGCCGCGCCGCGGTCAGGCGGGCGCGCAGCTCGTCGAGTTCGACGTCAGGGGTGTGGGCGTCGAAGGGGTGGATGTCGCTGGCGGGACCGGGCATGAGACCTCCTGGCCATCGGGGAACCGGCCATCACCGTCCGTGAACCGGCATAGCTGGTTCTAACATGCGGTTCGGACCATGCGCAACCGGCTATGGTGGTTCCATGCCCGATCGGTTCCCTGAATTCCGCCTCGGTAGCGTGCTCGCGACCAGCTTCACCGCGACGCTGACCGAGCGTTGCGGCGATCCGGTCGAGCGCATTCCCACCCCGCAGCGACTCGTCGACTGGCTGACCGTCAGCGGGTTGGCCGTGGAGTCGTGCACCGCCGCTCAGTTCGCACGCGCTCGGCAGTTGCGGGAAGCGATTCACGCCGCCGCAACGGCAGCCGCGACCGGTGAGGCGCTGCCCGCCGCTGCCGTCGACGAGATCAACGAATGCAGCAGGCAGGGCCGGGCCGCGGCCGTCCTGACACCCGAGGGCACACGCCGATGGCTGCTGGGCTCGGCGTCCGGTGTCGAGGACGCCCTCGGTGTCATCGCCGCCGACGCGATCGCCATCATCGCGGGTGAACGCGACGGACGGCTGGCGTTGTGCGCGTCGCCGACCTGCCGGGCCGCCTTCTTCGACACCAGCCGAAGCCGCACCCGCCGGTGGTGCGAGATGAACACGTGCGGCAATCGTGAGAAGAAGGCACGCTTCAACGCCAACCATTCCAAGACCTGACGCCCATCCGACCAGACGACCTGACGCCCGATGCAGCCACACGACCTAACGCCCACGCGGCCACGCCAGCGGCAAACCCGCAGCTGCCGGGGCTCTTTCGCGCCGCCCCGCCGACGCGGGACGGCGCGAAGCTTGCCGCGCGCGGGTGGCGGTCACCCCTTGGCTATTCGGCCCCGTCGAACAGCTCGCGCGCCCGCACGACGGCCTCGCGCAAGCGCTGCGGGTCGGGAGCCAAGTCCGCGACGATGTCGTCGACACCTCGCAGCCCCGCCCGGTTCAGCATCCGCTTCTCGTTGACCACCCAGGTGCCGCGGGCGGCGAGCACCGCGTGCGCGGTCTGCACTGCGGCCGTGGCCAGCGCACCGGCGACTTCGGTGACGTGTCCGCGTGCGGCATAGGCGTTCTCGGCGTAGGTGAGGGTGAGTGCCGCGCGTTCCCGCCATACCGGCGGCGCGGCCTCGCGCAGGGCCTGCGGGTAGTCCGGGCGCGGCAGTTCTCCGTGCAGGACGGTGTTGATGGCCAGTTCGGCGAGCAACAGGTAGCTGGGGATGCCGGCCAGGTGGAACATCAAGGGTTCCCAATGGAATCGGCCCGCGCGTGCCTCGGCGAGTTCGTGGTCGACGGCGGTGAGGTCGCGGTAGTGGATGTCGACGCGGCGGCCGTCGATGGTGAGCCAGGCGCCGCCGTTGAACACCCCGCCACCCCAGGCGCCGAGGTCGAACACTTCGCCGGGCCAGCCGATGGCGCGCAAGTCGGCAGGGTCGAAGCCGTCGCGGTAGTAGACGGCGAGATCCCAGTCGCTGCCGGGGGTGTGGGTGCCTTCGGCGCGGGAACCGCCGAGGGTGACGGCTTCGACGCCGGGTAGCGCGGCCAGGCGGTCGGTGAGGTGGGCGAGAAACTGCTCATCGGTCATGGCTGCCCTCGGGTGAGAAGTGATGAAAGGAACCTGCGGACAGCACCATCCGTCGCTCCGGGGTCGCCGGAGGCGATCGTGCGGTGCCGCGGTGTCATCACTCCACGAGAGGCGATGCTACCCACCGCCGTGATGGACCGCTCGGCATTATTCCCTTGCTCCCCGCCGTGTTGCCGGGCTAGGAGGCGAGATGAATCCTGTCCGCGCCGATCCGGGCGATCCGCTCGCGTCCCCACTCCCCCAGCGGTTCGAGCGCGGCGTTGAGTGCGGTGCCGAGGTCGGTGAGCCGGTATTCCACGCGCGGCGGCACCTCGGCGTAGACGGTGCGCTCGATGATCTCGTCTTCTTCGAGTTCGCGTAGCTGCTGGATGAGCATCTTCTCCGAGACGCCGGGCAGTCCGCGGCGCAGTTCACCGAAGCGGCGCATGCCGTGGTTGTGCAGCTCCCACAGGATCAGCGCTTTCCATTTCCCGCCGACGACGTCCATGGCCGCGTCGATGCCGCAGAAGTATGGTCCGGATCTCTTCGTGCCCATCGGCCGACCTCGCTACCTGTTCACACACAGTTCGGTAAGTACCCGACAAAATAGTAGGTACTTGTCGGGGTTTCCGGTACACCGCAGGGTTGGGCATGCGGCGCGAACGAGCGCGCTGCCGAACACAGGAGATGTCTTCCATGCCCGACACCACCCCCGCACCGGTCACCGTCCTCGGCCTCGGCGCCATGGGCCAGGCCTTCGCCGCCACGCTGTTGAAGGGCGGCCGATCCGTGACGGTCTGGAACCGCACGCCCGGCAAGGACGCCGACCTCGTCGCCGCGGGCGCCACCGGCTCCGCCGCGCTCACCGACGCCGTCGCCGCGAGCCCGGTGATCATCGTGCTGCTGCTCGACCACGCCTCCGTGCACGCCACCCTCGATCCGGTGGCCGATCAGCTGGCGGGACGTGCGGTGATCAACCTGACCAGCACCACGCCCGAAGAGTCGCGGGAGCTGGCGTCCTGGGCCGCCGGATACGGCATCGACTATCTCGACGGCGGCATCATGGCGGTCCCGCCGATGATCGGGCAGCCCGGTGCGTCGATCCTCTACAGCGGCGCACAGGCGGTCTTCGACGAGCACCGCACCACGTTGGAACTGCTGGCCTCGGCCGAATTCTTCGGTGCCGACGCCGGTATGGCGTCAACGCTGGACTTCTCGCTGCTGTCGGCGATGTACGGCATGTTCGGCGGCTTCTTCAACGGTGTCGCGATGACCCGCTCGGTGGGTGTGTCCGCGCAGGCCTATGCCGAACGCGCCGCCGCATGGGTGTCGGCGATGGCGCAGCTGCTGCCCGACTACGGAAAACTCATCGACGCCGGCGATTACCGCAATGGCGTCCAGGACATCGCCTTCCACAAGCCCGCCGTCGACGCCATCGTGCGCGCCACCCGCGACACCGGCGCGGCCCCGGATTTCCTGGCGCCGATGCAGCACCTGATCGACCGTCAGATCGCCGGAGGCAACGGCGCGCTGGCCTTCGAGCGCACTGTCGAAGAAATCGTCTGAACCGGCCGGATGCACGGTCTGGCGGCGGCTGAGCGGGATGTGTGGTCCGGGCCTCACAACGGCTGCGGTTAGCGTGTGAGGTGCGGCCGGGGCATGTGCGGCAGTGACCGGTGCGGTCCGGCCGCGCAGGCAACGACGACGACAAGGAGTCCGCGGGTGGCTGTCCTGGACGCGAAGCTGAGCGACATCTACGACGAGGTGTTGCGCCGCAACCCCGGCGAAACCGAGTTCCACCAGGCCGTGCACGAGGTGCTCGACAGCCTCGGCCCCGTGGTCGCCAAGCATCCGCACTACGCCGACGCCGCGGTGATCCGCCGGTTGTGTGAGCCCGAACGCCGGATCATCTTCCGGGTGCCGTGGGTCGACGACTCCGGCGCGGTGCAGATCAACCGCGGGTTCCGGGTCGAGTTCAACTCCGCCCTCGGCCCCTACAAGGGCGGGTTGCGGTTTCATCCGTCGGTGTATCTGGGGATCGTGAAGTTCCTCGGCTTCGAGCAGATCTTCAAGAACTCGCTGACCGGGCTGCCCATCGGCGGCGGTAAGGGCGGTTCGGATTTCGACCCGAAGGGCCGCTCCGAGGGTGAGGTGATGCGGTTCTGTCAGGCGTTCATGACCGAGCTGTACCGCCATCTCGGTGAGCACACCGACGTCCCCGCGGGCGACACCGGTGTGGGTGGACGCGAAATCGGTTACCTGTTCGGCCAATACAAGCGCATCACCAACCGCTACGAGTCCGGTGTGCTCACCGGAAAAGGCTTGACCTGGGGTGGATCCCAGGTCCGCCGGGAAGCCACCGGATACGGCGCGGTGTATTTCGTCAACGAAATCCTCGCCGCGGCGGGCCGTTCCCTGGAGGGGCAGCGGGTGGTGGTGTCGGGGTCGGGCAATGTCGCGATCTATGCCATCGAGAAGATCCACGAACTGGGCGGCATCGTGGTGGCGTGCTCGGATTCGAGTGGGTATGTCGTCGACGAGCAGGGCATCGACGTGGAGTTGCTCAAGGAGATCAAAGAGGTGCGCCGGGCCAGGATCGCCGATTACGCCGAGGGCCGGGCGGGTTCGGCGCGGTTCGTGGCCGCGGGGTCGCTGTGGGAGGTGCCCTGCGATATCGCGCTGCCGTGCGCCACGCAGAACGAACTCGACGGCGTGGCCGCGGGCAAGCTCATCGCCAATGGCTGCCACATCGTGGCCGAGGGCGCCAATATGCCGTGCACACCGGAGGCGGTGAAACTGTTCGGCGCGGCCGGGGTGACCTTCGCGCCCGGTAAGGCCGCCAATGCCGGTGGCGTGGCCACCAGTGCGCTGGAGATGCAGCAGAACGCCTCCCGCGATTCCTGGAGCTTCGAGCACACCGAGCAGCGGCTGGCCGAGATCATGCGCGGCATCCACGACCGCTGCCTGGCGACCGCCGACGAATACGGGATGCCGGGCAACTATGTCGCCGGCGCCAACATCGGCGGCTTCATCCAGGTCGCCGACGCGATGCTGGCTCTCGGCGTCATCTGAGCGCCACATCCGCGGCAGGGCGGTCGGACTCGTCCGTACCCTGGGTGCATGCCCGATCACACCGCCCGCGCCGAGATCGAGCGGCTCGCGCAGGTACTCGCCGGGCGCCGGGTCGCGGTGCTGACCGGGGCCGGGATGTCCACCGACAGCGGCATCCCGGACTACCGCGGCCCCGGCTCCCCGCCCCGCACCCCGATGACGTTCCAGCAGTTCATCGGTGACGCCGCGTTCCGGCAACGGTATTGGGCGCGCAACCATGTGGGCTGGCGGCGCATGGACGCCGCGCGCCCCAACGCCGGTCACCGCGCGCTGGCCCGGCTCGAACGCCTCGGCGTGGTGAGCGGGCTGATCACCCAGAACGTCGATCTGCTGCACACCAAGGCCGGTCATCGCCGGGTGATCGACCTGCACGGCACCTATGCGCGGGTGCGCTGCCTGAGCTGCGATCATCTGGTGTCGCGGATGTCGCTGGCCGAACGGCTCGAGGCCGCCAATCCGGGATTCGCCGACGCCGTCGAGGTCACCGGTGTGGAGGTCGCGCCCGACGCCGACGCGGTGATCGCCGATACTGCCGCGTTCCGCATGGTGGGGTGTGTGCGGTGCGGCGGCATCCTCAAACCCGACATCGTCTATTTCGGGGAGAACGTGCCGAAGCAGCGGGTGCGCGCGGCCTTCGACGTCGTCGATGACGCCGAGGCGCTGCTGGTGGCCGGTTCGTCGCTGACGGTGATGTCGGGTCTGCGGTTCTTGCGTCACGCCGCCAAGTCGGGCAAGCCGGTGATCATCGTCAACCGTGGCCGCACCCGCGGCGACGAGCTGGCCACCTGCACCGTCGACGCCGGATGTTCGCCGACGCTGAGCGCGCTCGCCGACCAGCTCGCGGCTCGGGTCGCGGTGTCCTGAGCGGCTGCGTCACCGGCCCGTGGGCGGGTACGTCTCCGGTATGACGGTGTTGGTGGGTACCTCCGGCTGGCAGTACCGCGATTGGCGCGGGGTGCTGTATCCGCAGGGTGTGCCGCAGCGGCTGTGGCTCGAACAGTACGCACAGGTTTTCGCCACGGTCGAGCTCAACAATGCCTTCTACCGGCTGCCCAGCGCCGAGACCTTCGCCTCCTGGCGCGCCCGCACGCCGGCGGGGTTCCGGATGGCGGTCAAGGCCAGCCGGTTCCTCACCCACATCAAACGGCTGCGTGATCCCGAGGAACCGGTGGCCCGGCTGATGGGCCGGGCCGCAAGCCTGGGTGAGCGCCTCGGGCCGATCCTGCTGCAACTGCCGCCGACCCTGCGTGCCGATCCCGCACTGCTCGAGCAGTGCCTGCGCTGTTTTCCGCCCGGCACGCGGGTGGCGGTCGAACCGCGCCACGACTCCTGGTGGACCGAGGACACCAGGCAGGTCCTCGAACGTCATGGCGCGGCGCTGTGCTGGGCCGATGCGGGCGAGCAGCCGGTGACACCGTTGTGGCGCACCACCGACTGGGGCTACCTGCGCCTGCACCACGGGACCGCCGACCCGTGGCCGCGGTACCACCCCGAGACATTGACCGAGTGGGCGCGCCGCCTCACCACCGCCTGGCCGCCATCGTGTGAGGTGGAGGTGTATTTCAACAACGACCCGGGCGGTGCGGCGATCTACGACGCGGCCGTTTTCGCGCGTGCGGCGGCGGCGCTGGGCGCGGAGGTCACCCGCACACCGGACATCGCCCCCTCGACTGCGCCGGCCGTCGGCGGTTCGCCGGAAGGGCCGGCGCAGGTGCGGCCGTAGCGGTTCGGCCCGATACCCAGCCTTGCGTGGTCCGCAGGCCAACTGCCGGGTCGCCCGGTTGTCAGATCTTGGTCACCGGTTCTTGGAGTTCGGTGACCCACTCGTCACGGTCGGCGGGGCATTCCAGGTTGACTTCCCGGGGGTAGCCGATCGAGTGGTAGCCGTTGGCGTCGATCCAGCGGCCGAGGAGCTGGACGGTGGGCAGGACGGTATCCATCGAGCCGCGGTGCACGACGGTCGCGGCCTGTTCGACGGGCGGCAGGTCGACGATCCGCAGCCCGTCGTGCACGCCGACGGGCGCGCTGACCTCCACACCCGCGTGGATGAGGATCCCACCGTCGGGCGCGTCCTCGTAATAGGCGACACCGGGCCCGGAGGGATCGATTCCCGCCGCCGCCAGACGTTGGAACAGCCCGTCGTAGAGCGGTTGGATCACCGGGCCGATGGTGTCGAAGTCGGGTGCCACTGCGGTCATTTCCGCCACCCGCACGCTCGGCAGGCTCTTCACTACGACATCGTTGCTCGGCATCTGCCCCTCGCTCTCGATCGAACGGAGCCTCGCCTCGACCTGGGCCAACCGGGCCGCCGCGGCCGTCATCGCTGCCTCAAGGTCCGCGCGCCGCAACCGAAGCATCGCACGTAGCTGCTCGGTGGTCACCTTCTCGTCCAGGATCGCCTGGACCTGTCCGAGGGTGAAACCGAGGTCTTTGAGCGCGATGACCCGGTTCAGCCGGGCAAGCTGCGCGGCCTCGTAATAGCGGTAACCGGTGGCCGTGTCGACGTGAGCCGGGCGCAGTAGGCCGGTGGCGTCGTAATGACGCAGCATCCGGACCGACACGCGGCCGTGCCGAGCGAAGTCTCCGATGGTGAACATGATGGCCCCCAGTTGACAGCCTGACACTGTGTCAGGGTCAAGAGCATGCCACCGTCAGTCTTCGATCGGGAAGAACGATTCCCCGTCCTCGGGGGCGCCGTCGATGTGGCCGTGGTGTTCGCCGAAAGTGTCGTCGGTGTCGTCGGCGGGTAGCTGGTCGATGTCGTCGCCTTCGTCGATGACGCCGGGTTGTCCGGCGGCCGGGTCGCCCGGCTCGGTGGCGCCGAGGTCGGGTTCTTCTTCGGCCAGCCGCTGATCGAGTGATTCGCCGGCGCGCTGTTCGGCGGGTGTCATGCCGAACTTGTCGGCGCCGGTCCAGTCCTCGGGCGGGTCGACCACGATGTCGCCGTCGTCGTTGCGTACCTCGTCGGAGTCGAGGCTTTCGGTGGGGCCCAACGTGTCGCCTGGTCCGGTGTCAGTAGCCATGTTCGCCGGATGCCCGCGCACGGGCGGGGCAAACAGCACGGGCGGGGAAGGCGCGGTGACGGCGCCCCGCACGCGAGTCCGTGTGTGTGTTCAGCTCGGCTGGGGCGTGTCGCCGGTGTCGGTGGGTGGCAGTCGATCGAATGCGGTGTCCACCACGATGTCGCCGAGTCCGGCCGCGCGCAGGTTTCCGCGCAGCCGGTCCAGGTCGACGGCGTGTGGCTGGTGGCCGTGCGGGAACGGGCCGGAGTCCTCGGCGGGTTCGAGGTCGTCGACTCGCACGGTGACGGGATAGCCGGGATGGTGTTCGGCGATGAACGCCTGATACGCCTGGTCGTCCACCGGGTCCCAGCGGTCGAATTCCACCTCGGCGTCGGGTGCGAACATCGAGTCCTCGAACCCCCGCACGACGGTGTGCAGCCAGTCGTGCAGCCCTGGATGGGTGATGTAGCGGTATTCGCTGTCGTGGCTGAACTCGATGATCTGGCCCGCGACGCCGTCGAAGCCGCCCGCCAAGTCGACGCACACGTAATCGCCGAACGCGTTCTGCAGAAACGGGATCCAGTCCGGGCCCCACCACTCGCCCGTGTCGTCGTTGTCGATCAGCCAGTCCATATCGGACAGTGCGGCCTCGATATCGTCGGTGGACATCAGCGACCACACGCCGACCAGGGCTCCCCAGTGGTCCCCGCTCTCACCGTCGCGCCAGCCGAGCAGCTCCCGCAGCAGCGGCGGGAACCGGCCCTCGACGCGGGCGGCGATGGCATCGATGGCGTCCGCGGATGCGCCGGGCCGCAGGCCGGCATGGTAGGCGGGGCGGTGGGTCGACAGCCATCGGTCCAGTCGCGCGAGCAGTGGATGCATGGCGCCGAAACTACAGGCGCAGTGCAGGTTTCGCCCGCCCAGCTCCGTCAGCGGTGGGCGCGCAGGATGGCCGCGATCTCGGATTGTCCGCGCGCGAGGGCGTTGTCGAGGGCGGTGTTGCCGTCGCTGTCGCGGACGCCCGGGTCGGCGCCCGCGGCGAGCAGGTCGGTGACGACCTGTTGATAGCGGCTGCTGCCGTCGCCGTAGACCACCGCTTCCTGTAGCGCGGTCCAGCCCGGGGTGTTGACGTGGTTCACCGCCACACCGGCGGCGATCAGCCGGCGCACCGTGGTGACCGAGCCGTGTTCGGCGGCGGGAATGAGCGCGGTGCCGCCGTAGCGGTTGACGCTGGTCAGGTCGGCGCCGTGGGTGAGGGTGAGGTCCAGGATGGTGTCGAGCCCTTCCGCACCGGCATACAGGTACGCCGAATCCTGCAGGGCGTCCTTGGCGTTGACGTCGGCCCCGGCCTCGATCAGTGCGCGGGCGGCGTCGGTGGCGCGGTTCTTGGTGGCTTCGATCAGCGGGGTGCGCCCGTGCTGTCCGCGGGCTTCGATATCGGCGCCGCGGGCGAGCAGATCGCGCACCCGGGCCGCGTCGTCGGCTGCGGCCGCGGCGAACAAGTCGTCGTCGAGGTCGGGGTCGTGCGGTGGGGTCGCCGGCGCGGCGGCCGGGTTCGGCTCGGCCGATGTCGGCGCGCCGGCGGGTGCCGGGGCAGGAGTCGTGACCGGGGCCTGCGGGGGCGCCGAGTCGGCGGTGCACGCCACGGTAGCGGTCAGCATCGCCGCCGACGCCGCGGCGACGGTCGCGCTCATCAGCAGCGAGCGCCGTCGGCTCGAATGCTTGCGGGTCGACATCGTCAAAGCTCCACACTTTGGTATACCAACCATGGTTTGGGAGTGAGAAGGTATTTGTCCAACACAGCACCACAACTGTGGTTACCGACACTCGAGATGGGACCGGTTGGTATACCAGCATTGGTACCGTGAGGGCATGAGCGAATCAGGCGATGGCTACCGCATCACCGATCAGGACCGGCACTATCTGCGCCGATGTGTCGACCTGGCCCGCGCCGCGCTGAACGACGGCGACGAGCCGTTCGGATCGATCCTGGTCGACGGCGAAGGCGCGATCCGGTTCGAAGCCCGCAACCGCATCGTCACCGGTGAACCGACCCAGCATCCGGAGTTCGAGATCGCCCGCTGGGCCGGGACCCATCTGACGCCCGGCCAGCGCGCGGCCGCCGTGGTCTACACCTCCGGCGAACACTGCCCGATGTGCAGCGCCGCGCACGCCTGGGCGGGCCTGGGCCGCATCGTGTATGCGGTCGGCTCCGAGCAGCTCGACCGATGGAAACGTGAATGGGGCCTGCCGCCGAGTCCGGTCGCCGCGCTGCCCATCACCGCTGTGGCGCCGTCGGTGCCGGTGGCCGGACCCGAGCCCGCCCTCGAAGCCGACATCAAGGCGTTGCACGCGCAGCTGGCCGCGAGGCTGCTGGGGTGAACGCGGTCCTGCGCGGGTAGCGTCGGCCACCTGCGCACCGGCGCCCTCCACCCATGTATCGCCCCCGCGGTATGAGCCGACTGATCAGCTCATCGTCTCAGGCATCGGTATCCCGCTGTCGTCGGCGGAGTCGGTCCGTTCTGCGGCGCGGAGTAGCAGTCCACCCTGCGGGAATGCCTTGCTGACCGACGTGTGGACGATCCGCACGCTCACCGCGGTGAAGGCTTCCTTCAGCGGTGGCGCGGCCCGGTTGAAATCCGTGGTGTGCTCAGTCCGCGGCGTGTGCTTCGGTGGCGGCGCGTTGGTCGGCGAGGGTGCGGCTGGTTTGGATATGGGCGGCGGCCAGGGCTTCGGCGCGGGTGAGGTCGCGGTTGGCGATGGCATCGTAGAGCTGCTGGTGTTCGCGGGCCACGGTGATGAGGTCGTCGTGGCGGCCCAGCAGCCAGCGCAGCCGGCTGCGCAGGGTGGCCTGGAGTTCGCCGAGTAGTTCGTTGCCGGTAAGCCGGATGACGGTTTCGTGGAAGTCGGCGGCCGCCCGGCGGGCGGTGACGGCATCACCGGAGCGGGCGGCATCCCATTCGGCGTCCAGGTCGCGGCGCAGCTCGTCGAGTCCGGCGCGGGTGGCGCGTTGCGCGGCGAGGCGGAAGGCCAGCACTTCGAACGCCGACCGCACTTCGATCAGGTCGGCGATATCGGTGGCGCTGAACTGGCGCACCACCGCCCAGCTGCGCGGGCGCGGGGTCACCAAACCTTCCGCCACCAGCATTTTCAATGCTTCCCGCACGGGCAGCCGGGAGACGCCGAGGTCGGCGGCCAGCTCGCGTTCGACCAGTTTGGATCCCGGTGCGCGCACGCCGTCGAGGATCTCATCACGCAGGATCCGGGTGACCCGTTCGGATTCGGAGGCGAATCCAGGCGACGCACTCATCACCGCATTCTCGCACCCACACCGCACTATTTGGTATCCCAGCTGCGCCGGAGGCCTCAGAGCCCTGGGCGGCCGAGCTGTTGGAGGCGGGCTTCGTCGAGGTCGAGCATGTGCTGGCAGCGGGCCAGCGCCTTGGCGCCGAAGCGTTCGCGGTCGCGAGCGCGCAGCAGCGCCGCCCGCTGCGCGGCCAGGACCTGTAATCGCAGCTGCCGGTACTGTTCGCGCGGGTCGGGGCCCTCCGCCGGCAGATCCCGCTGCGCGGCCGACCCCTTGCGGACGGTGTCGTCACGGACCATTCCGACCAGGGTCGGTGGGAACGGGTTGCCGTCGGCGTCGGCCAGACCGGGGGTGTCGAGAACTCCTTCGGCGGCCTGTGACAGTAGCGTCCGCAGCTCGGCGACGTCCTCGTGCAGCCGGACGGGATCATCGCCGGGCACCCGCACGACGCGGATCACCGTCGGCAGGCTCAGTCCCTGCACCAGCAGTGTGGTGATCGCGACGACGAAGGCGATCAGGACCAGTTCCGAGCGCATCGGTGTCTCGGCGGGCAGGGTTTGCGCGGCCGCGACGGTGACCGCGCCACGCATCCCGGACCAGGCCAGGACCACGCCGCCGCGAGCGCCGACGGTTTCGGTGAGCCGGAATTCGACGGTGGCCGAGACCTTGCCGAGGCGGCGCAGCATCAACCGGAGGCGTTTGCTGTCGGGCGGCAGGTCGGTGTCGGCGATGCGTGCGCTGATCTGTTCGAGGCGGGGTTTGGCTTCGGCGGCGCGGCGCTGGTCCAGGCGCAGGAACGCCACCAGCGGGACGATGAACACCGCGCGGATCACCATCACCACCAGCGCGGCGAGCAGGCCGATGCCGAATGCTTGGGCGGCGCTGAGCTCTTCGCCGCGCACATCGTCGATCAACCCGGACAGGCTCAGGCCCATGAGCAGAAAGATCGCGCTTTCCAGCAGGAAGGCGACGGTGCGCCAGTTGGTGGCATCGACCAGGCGGTCCCGGGCGCCGAGATGGCGGGGGCTCAGATGCCCGCTCACCAGACCGGCGACCACGACCGCCAGCACACCCGAACCATGGAATTCCTCGGCGGGCAGGTAGGCCAGGAACGGGATCACGAACGACACCGCGGTGGTGGCGACGGGGTCGTCGAGCATGGCCCGCGCCCGCACCCCGAGCCACCCGACCACCAGCCCGGCGAGCACCGCGACCACGACCGCCACCGCGAAATCGCCGAGCACCTGCCACAGCGACACCGTCGCCGCCAACGCGGCCACCGCCGAACGCAGCAGCACCAGCGCGGTCGCGTCGTTGACCAGCCCCTCCCCCTCCAGCATGGTCAGCAACCGCGACGGCAGCCCGAGCCGTTTACCGACCGCGGTCGCCGCGATCGGGTCGGTCGGGCTGATCACCGCGCCCAGGGCGAAGGCGGCGGGCCAGCCGATCTCGGGCAGCAGCTGATGAAACAGCCAGCCCATGCCGAGGGTGGTGACCACAACCAGCAGTACCGCGAGCCCGGTGATCGGTTTGAGGTTGCGCCGGAAATCGACCGCGGGCATGTTCACCGCCGCCGAATACAGCAGCGGCGGCAGTACGACGGTGAGGATGAGTTCGGGGTCGACCTGCGGATGCGGGATTCCCGGCACGAAACTGAGCGCGATGCCGACCACGGCCAGGCTCAGCGGAGCGGCCACGCCGAGGGTGTCGGAGAACGCCGCGACCACCACGATGGCGATGATGCCGACGACCACGACCAGGGTGATTTCCACGAACCCTCCTCAGCGCTGACGGCGTGTCCCGGTAGCACCGTACGACGGAGGCGGCGGCCGTGATTCGATGTCGGTACAGCGTTTCCCTGCCCGCGGCGACCGATCGGAGCTGACGATGACGGCAACTACCGGTATCAGCGACCTGTCCCTGGCCGAGAAGGCCGCGCTCGGCAGCGGCGCGGATTTCTGGACCACCAAGGCGGTCGGTCCGGTGCCGTCGATCCTGCTGACCGACGGCCCGCACGGGGTGCGCAGGCAGACCGGCGCGACCGACCACCTGGGCCTGGCCGCCAGCAGGCCCGCGACCTGCTTCCCGCCCGCAGTCGGGCTCGGGCAGAGCTGGGATGTGGATCTGGTGCGCCGGGTCGGCGAAGCGCTGGGCCGCGAGGCGCGCGCCCTAGGGGTGGATGTGCTGCTCGGCCCGGGCATCAACATCAAACGAGATCCGCGCTGCGGCCGCGTGTTCGAGTACTACTCCGAGGATCCGCTGCTCACCGGCGTGCTGGGTGCGGCATGGGTGCAGGGCGTGCAGAGCCAAGGCGTGGGCGCCTCGCTCAAGCATTTCGCGGTCAACAATGCCGAACACGATCGGATGCGGTCGAGTTCGGATGTGGATGCGCGGCCGTTGCGGGAGATCTATCTGCGGGCCTTCGCCCATATCGTGCGCACCGCGCGGCCGTGGACGGTGATGTGTTCCTACAACCGGATCAACGGCGTCTACGCCGCGCAGAACCGGTGGCTGCTCACCGAACTGCTGCGCGGGGAATGGGGTTTCGACGGGCTGGTGGTCAGCGATTGGGGCGCGGTATCGGACCGGGTCGCCTCGGTCGCCGCCGGCCTGGATCTCCAGATGCCCGGCGGTGCTGGTGACGCCGACGCACAGGTCGTGGCGGCGGTCGAATCCGGTGCGCTCGACGCCGCGGCGGTCGACCGGGCCGCGCAGAAAATGGCCGAGCTGGCGGCGAAGGTCGTCACCGGGCGGGCGGCTGCCCCGCAGGCACCGGATCCGGACGCCCATCATCGGCTGGCGCGTGAGGTCGCCGCGCGCTGTGTGGTGTTGTTGCGCAATGACGGCGACCTGCTGCCGTTGCGGGCCGGGCAGTCGCTGGCGGTGATCGGCGAGTTCGCGCAGACCCCGCGCTATCAGGGCGGCGGCAGTTCGCATGTGAATCCGACCCGCCTGGATGTGCCGGTCGAGGAGATCCGGGCCGCGGCCGAACCCGGGCAGGTGCGCTATGCGCGCGGTTTCCGCACCGACTCCACGACATCCGATCCGGTGCTGGTGGAGGAAGCGGTCGCCGCGGCGCGTGCGGCCGAGGTGGCGGTGGTGTTCCTCGGGCTGGGCGCGGGCCAGGAATCGGAGGGTTTCGACCGCGACGATATCGAGATTCCCGCCGACCAGCTCGCACTGCTGGCCGAGATCGTGGCCGTACAGCCGAAGACAGTGGTGGTGCTCTCCCACGGTGGTGTGCTGCGGTTGGCGCCGGTGGTCGATCCCGCACCGGCCATCGTCGACGGCGCCCTGCTCGGTCAGGCCGGTGGCGGCGCGCTGGCGGATGTGCTGTTCGGGCGGGTCAATCCCTCGGGCCGGCTCACCGAAACGGTGCCGCTGCGGCTTCAGGACGTGCCCGCCTACCTCAACTTCCCCGGCGAGAACTCCCATATCCGTTACGGCGAAGGCATTTTCGTCGGCTACCGCTGGTATGACGCCCGCGAGATGGCGGTGAGTTTCCCGTTCGGGCACGGCCTGTCCTACACCAGCTTCGGCTACTCGGATCTGTCGGTGGCGGCGAACGCGGACGGGCTCACCGTGGGCGTCACCGTCACCAATACCGGTGACCGCCGCGGCCGCGAGGTCGTGCAGATCTACACCGCGCTGCCCGAGTCCGCGATCACGCGTCCACCGCGCGAGCTGAAGGGGCATGCGGTCACCGATGAGCTGGAACCCGGTGCGAGCCACAGGGTTTCGATACCGATCGAGCGTGAGGCGCTGGCCTACTGGGAGACCCGCACCGGAGCGTGGGTCGCCGAAGGCGGCACCTACCGGGTGATGGCCGGCGCGTCCAGCCGCGACATCCGCGCCACCGTCGACGTCGAGGTGGCAGGCGACGAGCTGCGCCTGCCGATCACCCGCCAGTCCACTCTCGGGGAGGTACTGGCGAACCCGGCCGCGGCGGCCGTGCTGTCACAGATGTTCGCGACGATGACCGGCGGCAGTGACGGCGACGGCCAAGCCCTCGGCGTCGACATGATGCGCATGCTGGCTTCCATTCCGCTGGATCGGCTCACCGGATTCGGCATGCCGGCCGCCGACCTCGACGCCCTGCTGTCGGCGGTCGACGACCACCGCTGACCGGGAGCCACGTTCGCGCGACCCCCGGTCGGTCGAGGAGCACCGTCCAGGCGCCCGAGATGGACTGTGCAGCAGTCGATCCTGCCGCACTGGCCGGCGCAGGCGGTGGTCGGCTATCGCCGCGCGGCGACGACGAACATCGGCACCGCGACGAAGATCCGATTCGTGCGGGCACGCTGGGCTTGCTCTGCGAGCCAGCTCTGCTCGTCGGTGATGCGGCGCAGCAGGGCGAGCGCGGTGTCGTCGGTGAACACGCTGGTACGCACTTCGACGACCGGGTTGCTGAATCCGGCGTCGAGTAGCAGGTTGCGGTAACGGCGGGCGATACGCGGCGACGGGAGTGCGTCCGCCTTGGCATGGACCAGCCGTCGGGTGGTCTCCGGATCGTCGGAGTCGATGACGATGGTGTCCCAGTCCTGGCCGAGCAGCACGGCCCGGCCGCCCGGCGCGAGCACCCGGCGGGCCTCGGTCACGGCTCGCACCGGATCGGCGAGGGTGTGCAACACCTTGTCCGCGCGGTAGCCGGCCACCGACCCGGTCTGCAACGGCAGCTCGCAGGCATCGCCGACGTGGAACTCACCGGCGGGCCAGCGCTGCCGGGCCACCGCGATCATCTCGGGGTCGTGGTCGACGCCGACGGCGCGGGCTGCGCGCTCGGCCAGTTCGGCGACCGCGCGGCCGCCGCCGCAACCGACGTCGACCACGGTCCGGCCGGTGAGGTCGCCGAGCATCTCGTAGGAACGCGTGCGTAGCTCGACGGACAGCGGCTGTGCGTCGATGGCGTCTAGGACAGCAAGCAGAGTGGACATGTCTGCCATCGTTCGACTTAATGTCGACATGAAGTCAAGTGCGCTGACGATCGGCCAGGTGGCCGACCACTTCGGCTTGCCGGCACACGTCCTGCGGCACTGGGAGTCGGTCGGCCTGCTGCACCCCACCCGCGTCGCAGGCGACCGCCGCCGCTACACCCCTGACGACCTCGTCCGGGTGGCGTCGATCGTGATCGCGAAGCAGGCGGGCCTGCCGCTGAAGGACATCGGGACGTTTCTCGCCGCTGGCGACCCGGCCGCCCGCAAGGAGGTGCTGCACCGCAACCATCGCACCCTGCAGGCCAGGATGGCGGCGCTGCGCGCGGCGCTGGATCTGCTCGAAGCCGGCCTGAACTGCTCACACGAGGACATCACGACCTGCCCGAACTACCGCGCCCACCTCGCGCGGGTGAGCCCGCAGGGGCCGCCGAGCGAGTGATCTGCGTTCCGGTAGCCGGGTCTGTCCCGGTCTGCTGGTTCGAGGCCGAGCTCGGATCGCTCACTCGTCCAGCCGGATCCGAATGCCCGCCATGCGTTCGGTGCCCCCGCGCAGCCTGCTGCCCAGCAGCCCGGCCCGAGCGACCAGACCGTACTTGCGCTTCATCAAATCGATGAAGTGCGCACTGGCGTGCGGCGCCAGCACCTCGGCGAATCCGGGCACCGAGGCGCCGAGCGGTGTGCCGCGCCAGTCGCAGGAAGCGAGCATCACCCGGCCGTCGTTGCGGATGCGCTTCACCTTGCCGGCGTTATACCGGCGGCGCCGGCCGCGGTGGCGAGGTGGGCGTTGATGCGTCCGAGCAGTGCGAACAGCTGGGCGCGTTCGTCGCGGTCGAGCGGGGTCATGATGTGTTCGTTGACCTCGTCGAGGACGCGGTCGAGTTCGGCGAGGCGGCGGCGGCCGGGTTCGGTGATGGTGATGACATTGCGGCGTTTGTCGGCCGGGTCGGGGGCGCGGCGCAACCATCCGCCGTCTTCGAGGTCGTTGAGTACCGCGACGAGATCGCTTTTGTAGACGCTGGATCGCTGCGACAGCGCCGCCTGGCTGGCCGGCCCGAATTCGGCGAGCGCGGCCAGGACCACGAAGTGGTCTTTGCGGGCTCCGGCGGCGCGCAACGCCTCGCGTGACAGGCGCGTCATCTGGGCCGCTGTCATCGAGGTCAGGCGTGAGAGCTGTTTCTTCAGCCGCGCCGGAGTGGCTTCGCCGTGGTCGAAGCGCATCTCCTCATCGGTGTTCATGAGAAGAGCCTACCGCTTGCGTTAGTGCCACTAACGATCTACATTCGTTTATGGCACTAACGTTAGTGTCACGAACAGATTGTAGGAGTTCTCCATGACCACCACCGATGTCCTGATCCGCGAGCTCGCCGACCGCGCGGAACTGGCCGATCTCGTTGCCCGCCACAGCCTGTGGGTCGACGAGGGCGCCACCGACACCGACCGCCTCTTCACCGACGATGTCGTGGTGAACTCCCCGCGCGGACAAGCCCACGGCATCGCCGCCCTCGAAGCCCTCGTGCGCAGCGGCCACGACACTTATGCCCGCACCCTGCACAACAAGTCCAACCTCGTCATCGACATCGACGGTGACACCGCGACCGTGCGCGCCCACGACCTCGCGGTCTTCGTCATCGACGACAGCACCGAAGCCGTCGCCGCGGGCATCCACCGCTACCGGGCCCGCCGCACCCCGGCAGGCTGGCGATTCGACGCACTCGACGTCCTCCCGGTCGCACTGACCGAAGCGCTGTCCCGGGCCCGGTAATCCGCCTGCTGGCCGAATATCTCGATTTTGTGGCCGCCAGTCGTTGCTGTCAGCGTCGCGCACCGCTCTACGCTCGACCAACAGGTCAACGGTGATGGAGGACACAGGCAGATGGCGTTCGACTACGACGTGCTGGTGATCGGTTCGGGCTTCGGCGGCAGTGTGTCCGCGCTCCGGCTGACCGAGAAGGGCTACCGGGTCGGGGTGCTCGAAGCCGGGCGCCGCTTCGCCGACGACGAGTTCGCCGAAACATCCTGGCGGGCACGGCAATTCCTGTGGGCGCCGCGGCTGGGATGCTTCGGCATCCAGCGGCTGACGTTGCTGAAGAACACCTTCATCATGAGCGGTGCGGGTGTGGGCGGCGGATCGCTGGTCTACGCCAACACCCTCTATGAACCGCCGGCGGCGTTCTATGCCGACAAGCAGTGGGCGTCGATCACCGACTGGCGCGCCGAGCTGGCCCCGCATTACGACCAGGCCAAACGCATGCTCGGTGTCACCACCAACCCGGCCACCACCCCCAGCGACCGGATCCTGCGTGAGGTCGCCGACGAACTCGGCGTCGGCGACACCTACCGCCAGACCCCGGTGGGTGTGCTGTTCGGCGGTGCGGGAGCACGGCCGGGCCAGGAGGTGCCCGACCCGTTCTTCGGTGGTGTCGGCCCGACGCGACGCACCTGCACCCACTGCGGCGAATGCATGACCGGCTGCCGCCACAACGCCAAGAACACCCTCGTCAAGAACTACCTGTATCTGGCCGAGCGGGCGGGCGCGCGCGTGCATCCGCTGACCACCGTGGTGGATGTACGGCCCCGACCAGGCGGCGGCTACACGGTGCGCACCCACCGCACCGGCCGCTGGGTCCGCAAGAACGAGCGCGTCTTCACCGCCGAACAGGTGGTGTTCTCCGCGGCCGCGCTCGGCACCCAGAAACTGCTGCACCGGCTGCGTGATCGCGGCTCGCTGCCCAACATCTCGCCGCGGCTGGGCTATCTGTCGCGCACGAACTCCGAGGAACTGCTGTCGGTGCGCAGCCGCCGCCGCGACGCCGATTTCACCAAGGGCGTCGCCATCACCTCCTCGATTCACCCCGACGAGCACACCCATATCGAACCCGTGCGCTACGGCAAAGGCAGCAACGCGCTGGCTTTGATCACCACCGCGATGGTCGGCGACGACGGCGTCAACCCGCGCTGGCGGCAATGGCTGCGCCAACTGCGCCGCGACCGCCGCGACCTGCTGCACATGCACAATCCGCACCGCTGGTCGGAGCAGATGATCGGGCTGCTGGTGATGCAGTCGGTGGACAACTCCATCACCACCTACACCACCCGCGGCGTGTTCGGCCGCAAGATGACCACCAAACAGGGCGAGGGCCAACCCAATCCGACCTGGATCCCGATCGGCCACGAGGTCGCCGAACGCGTCGCCGGCAAGATCGACGGCTTCCCCACCGGCGCCACCAGCAGCATCGTCAACATCCCGGCGACCGGCCATTTCATCGGCGGCTGCGCCATCGGCGACTCCCCCGCCACCGGTGTCGTCGACGCCTATCACCGCCTCTACGGCCATCCGGGCCTGCACGTCATCGACGGCTCCACCATTTCGGCCAACCTCGGGGTCAACCCGTCGCTGACCATCACCGCCCAGGCCGAACGCGCGATCGCGCTGTGGCCCAACAAAGGTGAACAGGATCCGCGGCCCGAACTCGGCGCACCGTATCGGCGGCTGGCCCCGATCCCGCCTGCCGCGCCCGTAGTGCCCGCCACCGCCCCTGCCGCCTTGCGTTTGCCGATCGTCGAGATTTCCGGCGGACAGCCGGTGATCGAGCGTGACTCCTGATCGTCGTCACAGAACGGGCCCGAATTCGATGGCAGCCCAGCGTTGGTGAGTCCGCCCGGCGATATTGCCCTGAGCTGCCACGGCGGCGAAGCTAGCCGCCCGATGTCTGCCGTCCGCGGACCTGACAGCTCAGGCACCCTCATCCGCACTCGGTCGTCATCGGCCGGCTGGGTAACCCCGTCCGGGCTCAGCCGCCGCCACAGGCGTAGGTGTCACCGAGCCTGGGGCTTCGCGAACGCGGCCGCAGGCGCGGCGCCGTGCACGTCGGGGCCGGGCACCTGGTACCTCCCCGGCGACGCCGATCACCTCGGCCGGAGGCTCGAAGAAGGGCAGGTACAGCCGGTGCGGGCGATTGCCCTGATCGCGTACGTTGGCGGCCCCGGGCAACCCGGCGGTGTCGTCAACGGTATCGCGTCGGTCCACCGCGCCTGCTGCCGTAGGCGGCACACTGATGCGGGTGAGCAATGTCCCGGTCGCCGCGGTGGTGTGCGCGTTCGTTGCCGCGCTCGGGTTCGCGGTGGCGGCGGTGGCGCAGCAGCGGGCGGCAGCCGACGTGCCGGAGGGCGAGGCTTTCCTGGCCGGGTTGGCACGCAGTCCGCGCTGGTGGGCGGGGATCGTCGGGGACGGCGGCGCGTTCGTCTTCCAGATCGTGGCGCTGGCCTTGGGGTCGGTGCTGGTCGTGCAGCCCATCCTGGTGACGTCGTTGATCTTCGCGTTGCCGCTGGCCGCCCGCTACAACCACGTCCCCGTGACCCGCGCGGCGTGGGCGCAGGCCATCGCCTTGTCCGTGGCGCTGGCGTGTTTCCTGGTGGTGGGCGATCCGGAGCCAGGAGTGCGGGACGCGCCGTGGTCGCACTGGCTCGGGCCGCTGACACTGGTGCTCGGGCTGGTCGTCGCGGCGGTGGGGGCCGCGGTCGTCGTAGGCAGCCGCGGGGTGCGGGCGATGCTGCTGGGTGCGGCGGCGGGCCTGTTGTTCGGTGTGTCGGCGGCGGTGACCCAGCATGTGGTCGAACTGTTCGGCGACGGCATCGGGGCCGCGGTGACCAGCTGGGAGCCCTACACGATGGTCGGGTCCGGCCTGCTGGGGTTGTATCTGCAACAGCGCGCGTATCAGATCGGTGCGCTGTCGGCGTCGCTGCCTGCGTTCACCGTGGCCGAACCGCTCGCGGCGATGTTCCTCGGCCTGACCGTCCTCGAGGAGGAACTGAACACGGGAACGGCGGGGCTGGTGGTGGTGCTGGTGTCGGTGGTGGTGATGTGTGTTGCGGCCGTGCAGCTTTCGCGCGCCCAGGCCGAGGGTGCCGCGTCCACACCTGAGGAGGTTCTGTGATCGACCTGGTCGAGCCGCGCGGGTGAGGACGTTTGCGGCGAGCTGCCGTAGCTCCCGCTGACAGCGGGACGGCGAGCACCACGCCGCCGGCCTCGTAGCGGAGGTACCCGCCGCAAACGCACCCGCACTGGCGTGCTCGCCCGAGCCCACTGCCCCGCAACCCAGTTCGACGCCAGCACTCCCTTCGGCCGACGCGCCGCGCGCGGTCGCCGCAACCCTGCGATGGGTCGCGACGACCGCTGAACTCGGAATCGCGTGGCGGACAGTCTTTCCCGCGCGACCACCGGCGGCGCATCTCATCCGGTGGCCGCCGAGGTCATCGCTGCGCGGGCCGCGCGCCCGCACGCACGCGACGGATATGGCGCACGTAGCGGGGACGACCGATCACATGCCAGAGGACGCGCACCGGTGCGGGCAGCACCCCGAGCAGCAGGGCACGTTCGGCCGGGTCGGCGTCTTCGAGGACGAGCCCGAACAGCGTCAGCAAGGTGAGTTTCGGTGTGTTGGCCACCAGATGCTCACCGAGGGAAGCCCATTCGGTTTCGCTGATGTGGTCGGCCGCGAGCGGCAGCAGTGTGTTCTCTTCGTCGTCGAGGTGTTCGAGCAGCACCGCCCGGTGATCGGCGAGCACCGCGACCACGGTGTCGCGTTCATCGGCTCCGGCGCCTGCCTCCCACGCCGGGACCGCGGCATCCAAGCTCGCCAAGGTGGCTTCGATGCGCTCGTGCTGGCGCTGCATGCGCAGGATGACCTCGGTGCCAAGATCGACTCGCGACAGCAGCGGCGGCCACAGCAGCTCGTCCTCGCCTCCGTGGTGGTTCTTCAGTCCCAGCCGGTAGTCGCGGAAATGGCCGGCGAGTACCGCGGCGCGCCGGGTGTCGCCCGGGGTGACGGCCGCGACGAGCTCCATCAGCAACCGCGACTCGCGCCGGAAGACGCGGTGCACGATTTTCATGTCCTGGGTGTCGACGCTCATGTGTTCCTGCCGTTCGATCGTTGCGCGTGGTTGTCGGACGGAATCAGGAGCCGACCAGGGCATGCGTGGCGCGGCCGCGCGCAGGCAGGCTCGCGGAGACGGGTTCGGTGCTCCGCGGGCGCTCGGTCAACAGCAGTGCCGCCGTGAGCAGCACGATCGTCATCGCGGAGACATGCACGATCAGTGCCGTTGCCACACTGCCGCCGTGGGTCACGACGGCCAGGGCGTCGCCGGCCGGAATGAGGGCGTTGATCAGCACGGCCCAGCCCAGCACCCGCCGCTGCCCCAGGCCGAGCAGCAGGAAGGTGACGGCGGCGACGGCGAGGTCGCGCACACCCTTGACGATGAAGTAGCCGTCGGCGTTGCCGGTCGGCCACGGTTCGATGCCGAAGCCGGTGGGGGCGATGCCGGGCGCGAACAGGAAGTTCAGCCCGAAGTACAGGGGTGCGGCGGCGCAGAGCACGGCAAGCACGGTGGTCAGGCGATACCTGGTCATGATTGTTCTCCTCGATGCGGTGGCGGGACGATTCCGCCGGGTGGCGACCGGTTGATCGGTCTGTTCGAGACTGCTTGTGCGGGTTTGGAAGCCACCAGGAGCCGACTTGGAACGCCGGCCACGACCGTTGCGTACGATGTGGCGGGTCATGGTCTTCATCCGGGTGTTGGGTTCGTTCGCGGCCGAGGCCGACGGTGCACCCATTCCCCTCGGCGGCCCGCGCCAGCGCGGCGTGCTCGCCTTACTGGTGGCCGCGCGCGGGCAGGTCGTGCCGGTGGACCGACTGGTCGAGGACCTGTGGCGCGGTGAAGCGCCCGCGCGTGCGCTGGCCTCGTTGCAGGCCTACATCTCCAACCTGCGTCGCCTGCTCGAACCCGGCCGCCCGCCACGGACTCCGGCCCGCCTGCTGGTGAGCGCCGCCCCCGGCTACGCGCTGCGACTGCCGCAGACAGCGGTGGACGCCTGGCGGTTCGAGGAGCTACTCGACCGGGCCCGCACACTCACCGATCCCCGCGCGGTCCGAGCCGACCTGGACCAGGCGCTGGCGTTGTGGCAGGGCCCGGCGTTCGCCGAGTTCGCCGACGAACCGTGGGCCGTCACCGAGATCGCCCGGCTCGACGAGCTGCGCCTGGTCGCCCGCGAACTGCGAATCGCGGCCCGGCTGCGGCTCGGCGATCCCGCGGCGGTCGCCCCGGACGCGGAGAGCCTCACCCGCGAACACCCGTTGCGCGAAGAGGGCTGGCGTCTGTACGCCCTCGCGCTGTGGAGCAGCGGCCGTCAGGCCGAGGCGCTGGCCGGTCTGCGCCGCGCCCGCGCGATCTTCGCCGACGAACTCGGCCTCGACCCCGGCCCCGACCTGGTGGCGCTGGAAGAAGCGATCCTCACCCAGCGCACCGACGTCCTGCGTGCGGCCGTCGCCGCGCCCCGGGCAGACACCAGCCCATTGCCCGCCGAACCCGGCCCGCTCCCCGCAGACACGAGCCCGTCCCATCCCGACGTAGACCCGTCCCCCGCAAAGACACGCCCGCCCCGGGGCGAAACCGGGCCCTCGTCCCGCGACGAAGCGTCCCCGCCGACCGCACTGCCACCGGTAGCCGATGAGCGTGACGCGCCGGCGTTCGTCGGCCGGGACACCGAACTATCGGCGCTCCGGGCCGCCGCCGCACAAGCCGAGGCCGCCGGTGCGCACGTCGCACTCCTCACCGGCGAAGCAGGGCTCGGCAAATCGACACTGCTCGACCAGGTGGGCGCCCGGCTCGAACACGACGGGTGGCTCGTGGCCGCCGGACGCTGCCCCGACCTCGACAGCGCCCCGCCCGCATGGGCGTGGGTCGAGATCGTGCGCACCGTGGCGGCGAGCATCCCCGCAGGCGAGTTCGCCGATGATCTCGAGCCACTGCTGTCGGACGCGGCTGCGGTCAGCGGTGACGCGGCGGCCGGGCGGTTCCGGCTGCGGCAGGCGGTGTGGGCGTGGCTGGCCGCGGCCGCCGCCGAGCGTCCGGTCGCCGTCATCGTCGACGACCTGCACTGGGCCGACGCCGCCACGCTGGAACTACTCGGCGGCTGCGTCGACGTGCGGGCCCCGATCCTGGTCGTGGCCGCCTACCGCGCCGACGAAAACCAACGCCTCACCGCAACTCTGGCCGCCCTGGCCCGCGCCGCGCCACTGCG
The DNA here is from genome assembly GCF_005863245.1 of Nocardia cyriacigeorgica. GTDB lineage: Bacteria > Actinomycetota > Actinomycetes > Mycobacteriales > Mycobacteriaceae > Nocardia > Nocardia cyriacigeorgica_C. The sequence goes on from NZ_VBUT01000005.1 coordinate 448,615, forward strand.
GCTGGAGCTGCCCGGACTCGACCGCGCCGCCGTCGCCGAACTGGTGCGCGCCGAATGCGCCGCCGACGAGGCGACCGTCACCGGGATCGCCGAACGCACCGGCGGCAACCCGTTCTATGTGCGCGAAAGCGCGCGCCTGCTCAACGGCGAGGGCGCCCTCATCGCACTGTCCGAGGTCCCCGAAGGGGTGCGGGATGTCCTGCGGCGCAGGCTGGCACGGCTACCCGAAAGCGGCGTGTCCGTGCTGCGGCTGGCCGCGGTGGCCGGTCGGGAATGCGCGGTGGACGTGCTGGTCAAGGCCGCCGACACCGACGAGGACGGCGTCCTGGACGCCCTCGACGCCGGCGTCATCGCCGGGTTGCTCGAAGAACCGGGCCCCGGCCGCGTCCGGTTCGTGCACGCACTGGTCAGAGACACCCTGATCACCGACGTCAGCCGGGTGCGGGTCACCAGGATGCACGCCCGCATCGCCGCCGCCCTGGAAGGCACCGGTGACGTCGCCGCGCTCGCCCACCACTACACGCGCGCCGGTGCACCCGAGGCGGTCGCCTATTGCGTGCGCGCCGCCGAACTGGCCGAGGCCCGCTACGCCCATGACGTGGCGGCCACACTGCTCACCGACGCCGCCGCCCTCGCCGTCGGCCCGGGCGAACGCATCGACCTGCTCGGCAGGCTGCTGCGCGCGCAGGTCAGAGCCGGTGACGTCGCCGCGGCCCGCCAGACCCGCGAACGCGCGGTGACCTACGCCGAGTCGCTGGGCCGAGACGATCTGATGATCGCGGCGTTCACCGCCTGGACCGAACCCACCCCCTGGCTGGCCCGCACCTACGGCACGGTCGACCGTCCCATCGTCGAACGCCTCGGCCGTCTGCTCGAGCGCACCGACCTCGACCCCGAGGTGCGAGCCCATCTGCTCATCGCCTACACCCACGAACTGGTCGGCGAGGCAGACCCGACGGTCATGGCCGCCGGGCAGGAAGCGCTCGCCCTCGCCGCCTCACCACGTCTGCGGGCCGGGGCGCTGCTGGTCCTCGCCCGCGACTCAGGACGGCAGGAGTACTCCCGTGAGCTGGTGCAGATCGGCATCGAGCACGACCTGCCCGTCTACCGGGTGACCGGTCTGCTCAACCTCGCCGCCAATGCCGCGGCGGCCAACGACCCGGCAACCATGCGTGAGCTGATCAGCCAAGCGCTCGACCTCGCCCGCGCCTACCGGATGCCGGAGGCGATCGGTGCCTGCGAGATCGCACAGGCGTCGCTGGTGCTCATCGCAGGCCGCTTCGCCGACGCCGAACGCCTCTACCTCGAAGCCACCGAACGCCTCGAACGCGCCGGATCCGTGCACGCCACAGGGTTTTTGCGGCTCGCGCTCGCCGCGACCTGGCTCAACGCAGGCACCCTCGGCGACCACCTCGACGACATCCGTGATCTGCACAAGGCGCTCGGCCCGATCGCCGCCGACCTACTCACCCTCTCCCTGCACGCCGCCGGCCACACCGACGAGGCACGCCGCACCCGCACCGCACCCATCCCGATCCGGCCCGACTTCTTCTTCACCTTCCTGACCAGCCTGCGCGCCATGGCAACCGTCGCTATCGGCGACCGCGACGCCGCCGAGCAGATCTACACCGACCTGCTCCCCCACCGGGACGGTCCCCCCGCCGGCGCCGAAAGCCTGTCACTGGCCGTGCGCCCGGTCGCCCACACTCTCGGCGAACTCGCCCACTTCCTCGGCCGCACCGATGAAGCCGCCGCACACTTCGCCCGCGCGGCCGAAATCGCCGCTATCTGGCGCTGATTCGCGGCTGCGCGGCCGTTGGTGCGCCCAGAGCCGCGGCTCGAGGCACTCGCGGGCGGCCCGGCGTCGATGTCACCGATCGGCTGAGCAGGTGCGGCGGATCAGTGATCGGCATCTGGGGTCCACGATGAACTCGACTCCCGTGATGGCGGGCGTCGGATCGCGATGTCGGGTGGTCACGACCCGGTGCCAGGTGGCGTGGGCTGGTCGAGTTGGGTGTGCATCGCGGTGAGGAGTTCGGCGAGGAAGGTGTCGAACTGTTCGAGTTGATCGCTCGAATACCGGGCCATGACGGCGCCGACTTGTTCGCCGAGGGGGCCGAAGAAGTCATCGGCGAGTGTGTGGACTTCGGGGCTGCTGCGCAGGGTGACGATGCGCCGATCGCGGTTTTCGCGGGTGCGCACGACGTGCCCGGCCACCTCCAAGCGGTTCAGCAGCGCGGTGGTGGCGGGGTTGGACAACCCGATGCGTTCACTCAGTCGCGCCGGTGACAGCAGCTCGCCGTGCTCCTCGGCGGACAGGATCTCGATCAGCGCTTCGGCGTCGGTGGAGTGCAATCCCAGGAACGCGGCGAATCGCCGGCTGAACTCGCGATACGTCGCCCCGTAGGCGCGCAGCCGTTCGGTCACCTGGTCCTGTTGCCGAGCTGCTGAGCCGTTCATCGTCGTGGACCTCCCATTTCTGCCCGCCGGAGTGGTGCCGGCGCCAACGTTTGACAACTTACGGCCCCCACACGTACTTTCGCCGTGGAATTATTCCACCATGGAAGGAGCTGCTGTGAACGAGACGACAACGGACCAGACGCAGCCGGAGGCGAAGCCCTCTCTGTTGCAATGGCTCGGTTTGCTCGCAATCGCTCTCGGCGTCGCACTGATCGTGGTGGACACCACGATCGTGAACGTGATCATCCCGTCGATCATCGAGGATCTGAACACGGGTTCGACTGAGGCGCAGTGGATTCAGGAGTCCTACGCGATCGTGTTCGCGGCGCTGCTGTTGGTGGTCGGGCGCGTCGCCGAGCACGGTTCCTGCAGGGTGCGGGTGCGGCGATGATCCTGCCGACCTCGCTGGCGCTGCTCAACGCCACGTTCACCGGTAAGGCTCGCGGTCAGGCGTTCGCCGTCTGGGGTTCCACGATCGGCGCGGCTGCCGCGCTGGGCCCGCTGCTGGGTGGCTGGCTCGCCGAGCACGTGTCGTGGCGTTGGGCGTTCGGCATCAATGTGCCGCTGGCGGTGGTGATCGTCGTCGGTGTGATGCTGTGCATGGAGCGTTCGCCGAAGGTGCCGGGGCGTCTGGACGTCATCGGTTCGGCGCTGTCGATCCTGGGCCTCGGCTTGCTCGCTTTCGGGCTGATCGAGGGCCGCACCTACGGCTGGATCACGACCAAGAAGCCGCTGGAAATCGGCGGTTTCAGCTGGGACAGCGGGCCGTCGCCGGTCCTGGTCGCGCTCGTGGTGAGCGTTGTCGCGCTCGCGGCGTTCGTCGGGCGGCAGGTGCTGCTGCGTCGTGCCGGTGACGCCGACAAGGCGCTGATGGACCTGGGCTTGTTCAAGCTCGCGTCGTTCCGCAACGGCAACATCGCCACCTTGATCATCGGACTCGGCGAGTTCGGCATCGTCGCGGTACTGCCGCTGTGGCTGCAGTTCACCCTCGGCTACAGCGCGGTGCAGTCGGGCCTGGCCTTGGTGCCGATCGCCATCGGTAGCTTCATCGCCAGTGGCGCCAGCTTCGGCCTGGCCGACAAGAACGTCTCGCCGGTGAACCTGGTTCGCCTCGGCTTGGCCTTCGAGGTCGTCGGTCTCGGGTTGCTCGCGTTGATCGCCTCGCCGGACAGCTCGTGGTGGGCGCCGGCCCTGGTCCTGATGCTGTACGGCGTCGGTGTCGGATTCGCGACGGCTCAGGTCACCAACGTGGTGCTCGCGGATGTTCCCGAGAACGACAACGGCCAGGCATCCGGCATCCAGAGTGCGTTCCGTCAGCTCGGTTCCGCCCTCGGGATCGCGGTCCTGACCACGGTGTTCTTCACCACGCTGGGATCGCAGATCACCGAACACCTGACCGCGGATGGCATGTCCTCGGTCCAGGCCGAAGAACACGCCGATACGATCACCAACAGCGCGGGTGCGGCGATCGAAGGGTATGCGGCGCAGCCGCAGACCCAGCCGATCGCCGAGATCGGCCAGGTCGCAATGACCGACGGCATCGAACTGGGCGGCTACCTCGCGGCAGGTTTCGTCCTGCTGGGTCTGATCGCCACCGCGATGATCCCGAAGTCGGAGGCCGGCGAAGGCGAGCCGCGTAAGGCGGTTCTGGCGCAGGTCTGATCGAAGGGGTGGTCCCCGGCTCGCCCTGTTCGCAGGGTGAGCCGGGGGTTTTCGCATTCGACCGGGTACGGCGTGTCGGGGCAGGCCACTTCAGTTCTCGCTGTAGGCGGGACGAATGGAACCGACCTTGATCGTTGTCGTCGGCGTCGTCGCCATCGTGGCGGTGACCGCGTTCGCTCGGTTCGGTTCGCCGGCGGTACGGCGGCGCCAGAGTTAACCGGCCGCTGTCCGCGACACCCTGTCTTGACCTCGCTGAAGGGTGTTGGGCCACCTGTATGTTGTTCGCGGTATGGGTCAGGCCAGGTGGCTGGGCTGAGGATCAGCTACTGCCGCAGGGTGGGTTCGTCTGCGAAGCCACAGGTAGCCGACGGTCACGGCGGCGAGAACGACGAAGTGGAACGCGATGTCGTCGGTCCTTCCACCGTTGGCGACGAGGAAGAGGCCGAACAGCCACAACGCCAGCACGGCGCCGAGACAGCCGTTCAGTTGATGCCGTCGACTCCAGCCCGGTCTCGCCACCCATCGGCGCATGATCCCGGCGAGGGCGGCGGCGAATACCAGTGCGGCGAGCGTCCACACCACGAACGGTGCCGGGCTGCCGATGAAGGCGACCAGATACAGCATCAGCCACGCCAGTCCCGCACCGAATCCGACCCAGCCGACGGTCGCAGGTTTGGGGCACCGCTTCGTCGAGGTGGTGGCCCACGGTCGCCGGCACCTGCCGGCCGACCACACCAGGATGATCACCGCTGCGCCACCGCCGATGGTCTGCGCGGCGGACAGGCGGAAGTCGGACCGAACGAGCGAGATGAACACGAACAAGGCGAACCCGACGGCGAACACACCCGCGAAGACGCTCAGCATCGAACGCGACAGCCAGGCGGTGTGCCGCTCGGCGGGAAAGACCAGGTGCGTCAGCACGATCGGAATGACGATGCTCCACACCGCGTGGTACCCGGCGACCACGACCGCCCACAGCCAGTTCACCTCGAATGCCCGCCCGTAGACGGTTTCGCCGTCCATGCCTTGCGGATTGAAGATCGTCTGTAGCCCGAGCCCTTCCTCGAGGACGGCGAATGCGAGGGCGAGCAACAACAACCCCCATCCGTTGAGGCCCCGGCGTTGGACTACTTCCCGGACCAACAGCACACCCGCGCCGTAGAAGCAGAAGATCGCAGCGGCCCGCAGCGGTTGGGCGAGATAGCTGAATCGAAATGCCGCCCCGAGGATTTCGCCGATCAGCGGTGACAGCACGAACAGCACCGAGACCGGCAACGCCGTCTCTCCGAACCGGCCACTACCCGTCACCATGATGGTTCGCCCCTTCTGTCACCGCGATGCTGTTGACGAACAGCAACGGCCAGTCGCGTTCGAACACCACCCGGTCGGTGTCGCCGCGATCGCGGATCTCCCGTGGCAGATCCGTCATCGCGTTCATCAGTACCGAGGCGACGAGCCGGGCGTCTGTTGGCCGGAATTGGCCGCAGCGTTGTCCTTCGGTGATGAACGAGCGCAATTCCTCCAAGCCCTTGACCCGCTCGGTGTCCTCGGTCGCCCCACCTGCTTGGTCGTGGCGTGTGAACTGCGTCAACACGAGCATGGCCGGTAGGTTGTCGAGGCAGTACGTGGCGAAGCGCCGCAACATTCCTTCCAGCGCCGAGACATAGCTGTCGTCGGCCTCTATGGGCTCCATGGCTTCGTCGACTCGCTGCTGGATCGTCGCGCGCATCTGCTCGATCAGGCCCTGCCGGGAACCGAAGTGGTAGTTGATCAGTCCCGGGCTCACGTGCGCGCGAGCCGCTATCGCGGCGTTCGACGCCTTCGCCAGCCCCACCTCCGCGATCGTCTCGATCGCGGCATCCACGAGTTGCCGACGCCGCGCCAACTCGATGAAGCTCGGCCCCTCACGGACTGATTCCATAATCAGAATTCTAATCACTCCATCAGGACCGCAGCATGCAGAACACCGCATAAGACGCGCTAGCCCAGGTGAGAGGGCCGTTCTGAGCAGCTTCAGGCGTCAAAGCCGACTGCCGGCACCTCCCCACCCTCCTGTTCCGTATGTCGATCCACCACCGGAACACCACGACGAGAACACTCCGCCCCTGGTCGCGGGTGTTCCGCGAACCGTCCCGCTCCCCCTATCCGGAACAATTTCGGGCATCGGTCAGCCGTTCCGGGTCGGATCCTGCCTGCCCGGACCCGACGCCGGCTTGCGACCAACCCTGCTGCCACCACCCGGCGGCAAACAGGACACCGGGCAACCCGACATCGCTGCTGGTCAAGGCAACTTCGTTGTCTTCCGTGCGATTACTACCGGAACTCCAATGACCCGAATGTCAATTCCGGGCACGACGAGACCGCGGCTCAGCTGCACCAGCGCGGCGATTTTCGAGGAGACCAGCCGCTCCAAGCCGGCTCCAAGCGCCTTCCAAAACCCGGGTAGCAGTCTCGAGCCCATCAGCACCGAACTGATGGAGGAGCGAGAAATGAGCAACACATTCCGGGCAGCTGTCGTCCGCGCGCCGAGCGGGCCCGACTCGATCGAGATCGTCGATGTTCCCGTCATCGAGCCGGGCCCCGGTGAGGTTCAGGTCGCTGTCGCGGCCGCACCCGTCAACCCCACCGATCTCGGCGTCGCCGGCGGCTTCTTCCACGAACTGGGCATGGTGGTCGCGCTCGCGCCCGAGCGCGGCTGGACGGTGACCGGTCTGGCCCGCGCCGCCGACGAACGGTTCGTGCGCGGTCTCGGCGCCGACTTCGTCACCGAGGCCGAACCGGGCTGGGACGCGGTCGTCGACACCACCTCACAGCAGGTGTGGGGCCTGACCCCGGTCCGCGACGGCGGTGTCTTCGTGGGTGTGCGGCCCAATCTCGCGCCTGCGCCCGAACGCGGGATCACGGTGAACGTGCTGCTGACTCAGTCCGATCGCACTCGACTGGAGCAGCTGCTCACCCTCGCAGAGTCGGGGCGGCTGCCGGCCCGCGTTCATGCGGTCCTGCCGTTGGCTCAGGCCGCCGATGCTCACCGGGCCACGGCCGAGGCCGGGATGAGTGGACGCTACGTGCTCCAGCCCTGACCGACCCCGGTCCGCCTCGGTGGTCGACCGCACGGTCGACCACCGTCGCACGGGAAAGCATGCGAGACAACGAGGCAACAGCGTCCGCACGGACCAGTGCCGGGCATGCGGGCGACCGATTCGACCGCGCCCCGGACGGCTCCTAGGTCGCGCCGATTGCTCAGGGGATCAGCCCATGCAATCGAAGGTCACCCACGTACTTGGTGATCAGATCCGCACTCAGGTGCGGGATGTCGGCATCGGGACCGAGTTCCGCGGCGCGCACCGCGGCCCGGAACTCGGTGGCGGGGATGGCCGAACCCGCGATCGCCGGCGCGGGCCGGGCGAAGGCGTGCAACAGCGGCAGCACCGAGGCGTTGCGCTGCGGCTCGGGCAGCGCGCGCAGCGCCGCCTCGAAACGGGTGAGCCATTCGGTGTAGTCGTCGATGCGTTCGATGGTGATACCGGCCTCGATCAGCCAGTCCACCACCACATCCAGCGAGATCCCGTCATCGTGCGGGTTGACCACGTGGAAGCTGTGATGGCCGGTGTCGACGGCCGCGCCGAGCACGGTGATCGCCTCGGCGGTGAAATCCGCGGGTAACCCGTCGTAGTGGGCGCGGACACGGGGGCCGCCGCGATAGAACGAGGCGGGCGCGAGACCTGTGGCGGCCAGCCCGATCAGCAGCCGAGTGAACATGTCCGGGATGTTGAGTTGCCCGCGGTAGCGCGGATGGGCCAGCACCATATCGGACCGGAACACCGCCACCGGCAGCCCGCACAGCTCGTGCGCTTCGCGCAGCAGCACTTCCCCGGCCCATTTGCTGTTGCCGTAGCCGGTGGCGTACCCGGCGCCGTTGCCCCGCACCGGGCTACCGGCACGGATATCGCCACCCTCGGTGAACACCGCGCGATCGACGTCGGCGGCCACCGCCACCGTCGACAGGTAAGTGACGGGCTTGAGCCGATGGGTGATCGCCAGCCGGATCATCTCGGCGGTGCCGACCACATTCGGCCCGAACAACTGCTCATACGGCAGCACATGATTCACCAGCGCGGCGCAATGCACGATCCGGTCCACCCGCCGCGCCAACCCGTCCCAGGCCTGTTCGCCGAGACCCAGCCGGGGTGCGCTGATATCACCGGCGATCACCTCGAGATGAGTGTCGGCCAATTCCTGATACCGGCGCAGCAACTCGTCGTCGCCGGAGTCGAAGGCCGCGTCGAGCCTGCGCCGCGCACCATCGGCGTCCTTCGCGCGCACCACACACAGCACCCGCCCGCCGACGGCCCGCATCCGCTGCAACCACAGCAGGCACAACCATCGCCCGAGGTAGCCGTTGGCGCCGGTGATCAGCACCGTCGACGTCGCGGTCGCCACCGGCAGCCCCGGTGCCGCCGCCACAGTGTCGGCGTCGAGGAACTTCTCCAGCGTCAGGTCCGCGGCCGCCACCTGTTCGGCTCCGGCGCCGTGCACACCGGCGAACGACACCACCTCGGCATCGGATTCCCGTGCGGCGCTGATGTATTCGGCCAGGTCACCCAAGGTGGTAGTCGGGCTGGTCACCACGCTGACCGGCACGTCGACGCCGAAGATCTCGGTGAGCACCTTCGCCAGCGACAGCGCCGACAGCGAATCACCGCCGAGATCGGCGAAATGCGCCTGCGGGCTCGATTGCTCGGCCGTGCAATCGAGCAGGGCGCGCGCCGCACGCACCACCGTCTCCACCACGGCGACCTCACCCGCGCTGGTGTGCAAAGCCAGCAGCTGCGCCGAACGCTCATCGGCGCGGTCGCGATACATCTGCTCGAGCCGCGGACCGTACCGCCGCTCCAGCGCGGGCCGCAGTAACTTCCCGATCCCCGACAGCAGCCCGTTCTCGATGGTGAACGGCTCGGTCTCGATGATGAACTCGCGGGGAATCTCATACGGTTCCAGCCCGGCCTCGGCAGCCACGGCACGCACCGACGCCGCGATCGACGCCGTCAACTCCTCGGTATCGGCGGCCGCGGCGAGCGCGGCCTCGGTCGGCACCACCACCGCGAGCAGGTAGGCGCGCACACTGCTGCCGTAGACGAAGATCTGCCGGATCAGCGGGCTGCCCGCGAACACCGCCTCCAGCTGCGCGACAGCGACGAACTCGCCTTGGGACAGCTTCAGCACATTGTTGCGGCGATCCAGGTAGCGCAGCCGATCCGGGCCGAGCTCGGCGACGATGTCACCGGTGCGGTAGAAACCGTCGGCGTCGAAGACCTGCGCGGTGATATCGGGGCGCCGGTAGTAGCCGGGAATCATCGTCGTGGTCTTGAGCAGCAACTCACCGCGGGGATGGGGCTGATCGCTGGTGCGGTAGCCGAGTTCGGGGACGTCGACGAGCTTGTAGTCGATCACCACCGGCCTGCGCACCCGGTTGTCGACTACCAGCCCGCCGCCGGCCTCGGTGGACCCGTAGGCGTCGTGCACCTCGATCTCGAGCAGCGACTCCATGAACGTCTTCAGCTCCGGCGCCAGCGGCGCGCTACCGGTCGACGCCGAAATCAGCCTGCCGCCCAGCAATTCGCGACGCAGCTGCGCCCGCACCTGCTCATCGGTCCGCCCGCCGGCCAACTCGCTCTGATACCGCTGGTGGATCATCTCGCTGACCCTCGGCACCAGCACCATCTCGGTGGGCCGCACCAGCGCGATGTCGTCGAACAACGTCGACATGTCCGCAGCGGCGGTGAAAAACGCGGTGCCGCCGCGCACCAGCACCCCGGCCAGGGCCAGCCGTCCGGCCAGATGACTCAACGGCATGTAGTTCACGCTGATCGCCGGCGGATTCGAGCCCGCCTTACGGGCCAGGCCCTGCAACCAGATCCCCGCGGCCAGCCGATCGGTGTACATCGCACCCTTCGGCGTGCCGGTGCTGCCCGAGGTGTAGATCAGCATCGCCAGCGGGTCGGTGTCCGGGTCGGCGACATACGGTGCGGGCCTGGGCATATCGCGCCCGGCCTCGATCACCTCGGCCAAGGTTTCGAGCGTGATCGACGTGCCGGCCAGTCGTTCACGCGCCGCGGCGAGCGCGGACCGGTGCGCGTCGACCTCGGCGACATGATCGATCACCACCAGTCGCCGCAGCGCCGGGCAGGCCAGCGCGCAGTCGACCGCGCGGTCGAGCAGTTCGGGTGTGGACGCCAGCACCCGCGGTTCGGTCTCCGCGACGATCCGGGCCAGCGCGGAACCGGGCGCACCGGCTTGCAGCGGCACCACCACCGCCCCGAGTCGCGCGCAGGTCAGATCGACGATGGTCACCTCGACACCGGTCACACCGAGAATCGCGATCATCGTGCCCGGCTCGACTCCGGCCGTGCCCCGCAACGCGGCGGCTACCGCGTCGACCCGATCGGCCACCTCGGCATAGCTGATGGTGTCGAAGCGGTCCAGCCAGCGACGTTCATGCTGCCCAGTGACCGGATCTCGCACGATCTCGAACGCGCGCGATCCGAGGGCCGGACGTTCGGCGTAGCCGGTGAGCACACTGGCCACGATCTGGGCGACGCCGATGCCGGGCGTGCGCACGGCATCGAGCACTGTCTCATCCGGCGCCGCGGCGCGCGCCTGGTGATCGTCGCTGTAGAGCTGAGCGATGCGCTGCATGCGCCGAGCTGCCGGCGACTCGATCGACATGGTGTTGGTGCCTCCCTGGCCGGTCGAGCAACGTCCTGAACGTTAGCGTGCCTAAGCAAGATGCCAGCCGGGAAGCGTCTACACAGCCCCAATCGGGTGTGATAGCAGTCACAAACGCATCGGTGTCTCAAATATGGCAAGAAGAACCGGCCGTTCAGCCGGACCGGACAACAGCTACGCAGCGGCCGGTTCGGCCAGCGCCCGCTCCCGCAAGCTCGCCAGCGTCCGCGACAAGATCCGCGACACCTGCATCTGGGACACCCCGAGCCGCTCGGCGATCTGGTTCTGAGTCATCGACCCATAGAACCGCCACACCAGCACCTGACGTTCCCGCCGCGGTAACGCGGCAATCAGCGGTCGCACCGCCATCGCGTCCTCGAGCAGGCCGTAGCAGGGTTCCTCACTGCCGAGCCTGCGCTGCACCGCACTGCCCGCGTCATCGTCATCGCGGGCGATCGACTCCAGCGAATTGCTGGTATGCCCGTTCGCGGCGACCATCGCCTGCGTCAGCTGGGCCAGCTCCACCCCGAGCTCGGCGGCGACCTCACGCGCGGTCGGCACCCGTCCCAGCCGCTGCGACAGCGCTTCGGTGGCCGGCCCTATCCGCAACTGGATGTCCTTCATCGTGCGCGGCACCCGCACCGCCCAGGTGCGGTCGCGGAAGTGGCGGCGCACCTCACCCATCATGGTGGGCACCGCATACGCGAGAAACGTGCTGCCCCGGCCGAGATCGAAACGATCCACCGCCTGGATCAAGCCCACCCGGGCGACCTGCTGTAGATCGTCGAAGGATTCACCGCGCCCACTGAAGCGACGCGCGATGTGCTCGGCCAGCGGCAGGCACAGTTCGATGATCTCGTCGCGGACATGCGCGCGATGCGGGTCGCCGGGGTCCAATGACTCGAGTTTGTCGAACCACGGCTCGATGTTCTCGTAGGTGTCCTGAGATTCTCCGTGTTTCCCCGCGCCGGTTCCGACGGATCGGGCTGCCGATGCGGTTGTGGTGGTCTGAGCGTGCTTCGACTGGTTCATTGGGCCTCCTCGGTTCCCCAATCGGCGGGCGTTCGGCTCGACCTGAATAAGGGGTACCCACTTCCCCGTAATCGAAAAGTGACCGCATACGCCGACGTTCACCCCGCGACGAACTGCCCGGACGTGTCGGCGCCGCACACCCGGGTATGCCGGGAGCGAGTCACACGATTCGCGACGCGAGAACCGAACACGCGCACCGGGCATCGAAAAGGAAGGAACGTGAGCATGGCCGGCACCGATCTCACCCAGCGCCGCATTCTGGCGGTCGTCACCAATTACGGCGTCGAGCAGGACGAACTCCTGGTCCCCGTGCAGCATCTACGCGACGCCGGCGCCACGGTCGACATCGCCGCCGAATCCGGCGACGCGATCCAGACCCTGGTGCACGACAAGAATCCCGGCACCACCGTCCAACCCACCATCACCCTCGACGAGGTGAACCCCGCCGACTACGACCTGCTGCTGATTCCCGGCGGCACCGTCAATGCCGACTCGCTGCGCCTCAACGACGCCGCCGTCGACATCACCCGCCGGATCGCGGCCGCCGGCACACCCATCGCCGCGATCTGCCACGGACCCTGGCTTGTCGTCGAGGCCGGCATCGTCGCCGACAAGACGCTCACCTCGTTCCCCTCCCTGAAAACCGACATCCGCAATGCCGGCGCCGCCGACTGGGTGGACCGTTCGGTCGTCCTCGACGACACGCATGGCTACCCGCTGATCACCTCACGCTCCCCCAAAGACATCGGCGACTTCATCGAACGCATCGGCCTCACCCTGGCCGAACGAGCGGCCTGACCGCCGGCTCAGCCGTTGTTGCGACGGCGTAGCCGCGCCAGATCGGCGTGCAGGGCCGCATTGGCGTCTTCGAGTTCGAGAATGCGGCCGATGCCCGCGAGATTCACCCCGTCGGCGGCCAGCGCCGCGATGCGATGCAGCCGCGCCAGGTCTTCGCCGCTGTAGCGACGGGTTCCACCGTCGCTACGGGCCGGGGTGATCAGGCCGTGCCGCTCGTACAGGCGCAGGGTCTGCACCCCGATGCCGGCCAGGTCGGCGGCCACCGAGATCGCATAGACCGCCTGCGTCGAGTCGGGGAGACGAGGCTCGTAACTCTCCTGCGTCATCCGTTCTCCTCACTCCTGCCATTCCTTTCAGATTTTCTATTCTAAGCCCTTGCGCTCATCTCACCGCCGAGCTATAAAGAATCTATGTCAGATGACATAGGTTATCTGCTCACTACTACACAGAATGGAGTGCTCTGGAGGTGGCGACCATGCTGATGCGCACCGATCCGTTCCGTGACCTGGACCGACTGACGCAGCAGGTGTTCGGCACAGTGGCCCGCCCGGCCGTCATGCCGATGGACGCCTGGCGTGAGGGCGACGAATTCCTGGTCGAGTTCGACCTACCCGGCATCGACCCCGAATCGCTGGATCTCGATGTCGAACGCAATGTCGTGACAGTGCGCGCCACGCGTCCGGAGTTGAAGGGCGACCGCGAGATGATCGCAGCGGAACGCTCCCGCGGCGTCTTCAGCCGCCAGCTGTTCCTCGGCGAGGGCCTCGACACCGATCACATCCGCGCCGACTACACCGACGGCGTGCTGCGCCTGTCCATCCCGGTCGCAGAAAAGGCCAAACCCCGCAAGATCGCGGTCGAGCGGGCCGAACGGCGTCAGGCCATCGACGCCTGATCCGGCACGGCCCGGCACTCCGTCGAGGAGGCAGGGCAATGATCGGAACCACCTCGCGCGAGGAGTTGCTCGACACCGGGTTGCTCCTGCTCGACCCCGACAACGAGCGGCTCTTCGCCGAAATGGACGCCATTGTGGCCGAAGCGCTGGCCCGCTGGCAGGCACCACAGCACCCCCGCCAACGGGTCCGGCCCGAGCGACCACCGCGCGCACCCGCGCATCCCGCGCTCGTCGCGACGCTACGCGGGCGCCTACCGCCCGGCGTACAGCCGACCCAGCGCGGACCGCCTCATCGCGCGGTGCCGCCGCGGCCAGCCGAGATCGACACGAGTGAGGTGATGCCCCTGTTCGACACGGACTCACAGCAACCCATCTCGAACACAGTCACTCTTCGCGGGGCGACCCGGAACCCTCCGGGCCGCCCTCGGCCCGTCACCCGATCGGACGCAGGGAGGTAACGCGATGACCCCGTTCCCCACCGGCAGCGACGCCGACCGCAGCGACCAGCACACCCTCGCCTACGCCACCGACATCGAAGCCGGACTCGACACCGCGGTACCCCCACTCACCACCCGCATCCGCGAAGCCTTCGACAACGCCGACACCGTCGACCGCATCGATCAAGCCTGGATCACCCCGCTACCCGACGACGACTATCCGCTCGCGTACTGACAGCGGCACCGGCCGAGCCTCAACGGTTCCCCGCACCGACGCCATGCGCGGCCAGGATCCGTTCCCGCTTGCGTGGTTCGATATTGGCCCGGGTCACGTCCCCGTCGTAATGGGCGAGCACCCGCGGATCCATCACCCGCCGCCACAGCGGAGGAACCGCGGCCAACAAGATCATGGTGGCGTACCCGGCGGGCAGCTGCGGGGATTCGCTGGAACTACGCAAGGTCTGGTAGCGCCGGCCCGGGTTGGCGTGATGGTCGCTGTGGCGCTGCAAATGGAACAGGAAGATATTGGTCACCAATCTGTCACTGTTCCAGCTGTCGCGCGGCGAGCAGCGCTCGAACCGGCCGTTGGGGCGGCGCCTGCGCAGCAGGCCGTAGTGCTCGACATAGTTGACCGTCTCGAGCAGGGCTGCGCCGATCACCGCCTGCAACAGCAGCCACGGCAGGATCGAGAGACCGAACACCGCGATCAAAGAACCGAACAACACCACCGTCATCGCCCAGGCCTGCAAGATGTGGTTGTGCGGTGACCACCAGCCCTGACCATGCCGCTGCAACCGCTCACGTTCGAGTGCGATAGCGGAGCGGAACCCACCGGTCACGGTGCGCGGCAGGAACTCGTACAGCGACTCCCCCAGCCGCGCGCTCGCCGGATCCTCCGGCGTCGCCACCCTGACGTGATGGCCGCGGTTGTGTTCGACGAAGAAGTGGCCGTAGGCCGATTGCGCCAGCGCGATCTTGGCCAGCCAACGCTCCAGATGCTCGGCTCGATGCCCCAGCTCATGCGCCGCGTTGATCCCGATACCGCTGACGAACCCCAGCGTCACCCCCAAGCCCAGCTTGTCGACGAAGCTCAGTTCATCGCCCGCCCACATCGACGAAGCAATCACCAGGCTGACCAACTGGATCGGCAGGAACATGTAGGTGCACCACCGGTAATAGTGGTTGTTCGACAGCGCCTCGTAGTCCTCGTCGCGAGGGTTGGTCCCATCCTCGCCGACGATCAGATCGAGGATCGGGATCACGATCAATACGATGATCGGACCGATCCACCAGAACACTTCGGATCCGGTGCGCAGCACCAACTGTGAGGGCAGCAGCGCACAACCCGGGGCAATCAGCCCCAACACCCACAGATATTGCTTCCGGTCCCGAGGACCCCGCGATTCGCCCGCTTGCACTGAGACCAACTCCGAGTGTTGCCTTGTGGACCCCCACAACGAATAAATCCGGATGCTCACCCGGCCTGTTACAGCCGGCGCAAATCATTGGCATCCCGATTCTCGCACCTGCGACTCGAGTTGATCAATACGGGTGATCATGCCTGTTGGATCAACCAAGCGACCATTCGGACAGGGGCAATAAAAAGGACAGGAATGCTGATCAATTGAGGAGCCGACGCATAACCGGAAGTCCCGCAGCCCCGCAAACCCGCTGCACCACATCGAGATCCAGTCGATACACCCATATTTCGAAATGCTCCGTTACCACATTCCCCCGCATGGAAATGTGCGAACACGTCCGCAAGCCAGCCGGGACTCACCCGACGCCCACCGGAAATATCCACCAGTGCAGAATTCGCACACCAGACCGCCGAATCGAGCCACCACACCGCCGAGCAAACTACAGTTTGCAGTGAACGACGAAAACCAGGGGGCCGCGGCCGATCGCCCCCGACCGGCCAGAGCCGACCCTGGGAAGGGACCGCACCGATGCACCGCGGCCGAACCAGCACACCCGGGCGGACTCCCGGAGCCCTCCCATGACACGCTGGTTCACCGACACCATCGTCGACAACGGCCGCCTGCCGCTGTTGTTCCTGATGGTCGCCTTCGTGCTGACGTTCCTGTTCATCCGGATGAGCACCCGGATGATCCGCGCCGAAGTCTCCTGGTGGCCCGGCAACGTCGCCCCCGGCGGCCTGCACATCCATCACGTGATCTTCGGACTCGTCACCATGCTGGTATCCGGTCTATTGCTGGTCGCCCTCGCCGCCCACGAAACACCGGTCCTCAACTGCGTGCTCGCCACCTTCTTCGGCATCGGGTCCGCGCTCGTACTCGACGAATTCGCCCTCGTCCTGCACGTCCGCGACGTCTACTGGACCGAAGAAGGCCGCAGCAGCATCGACGCGGTCATGGTCGCCTTCGCCATCTCGGTGCTGTTCCTGCTGGGCGTCCACCCACTCGGCCTCGCCGACGACTTCGACGAATACACCGACGACGGCGAAGTCGCCACCCTGATCGCCTCCATCACTGGCCTCACCATCCAATACGGCCTGGCCGCCATCACCCTGCTCAAGGGCAAATACTGGACCGGCTTCCTCGGTCTGTTCTTCCCGCCACTGCTGCTCGTCGGCGCCATCCGGCTCAGCAGGCCCACCGCACCCTGGGCGCGGTGGCGCTACCGTCAGGACTCGACCGAACTCGGGAAGGCCGCCAGTCGCGAAACCCGCTACCGGGAGCCGGTGGTCCGCGCGAAAATCGCCGCCCAGGAGTTCGTTTCGGGCCGCTTCACGACACCGGACCCGGCTGTCGAACCGGAGACAAGCAGCGCCGGACGGACCGGCGGCGGACAGGAACGCTGAGGCGGGGTCGTACTCGAACCCTCCGGCGTCACGTAATCGCCGATAAACGGTAGTCCGCGCTCATCCCTCCACTGCCCTCGCAGCGCGGGGTATCGCCGGCTGATGCGTTGCTCGTGCACCGGCTTGGCTGTCGACCGACTCTGATCAACCGCAGCGAGCCTGCCATCCGCTTCCTTGTGATCTTTAGGAGTGAGTTGGTGTGTTGGCGAGGTTTTCTAGAGAGGGAATACATGTTGTGATGCGCATATCTACGTATCGCCAATGCGTGAGTTGAATGGCCAGAAGCATCTTGGATCGGCCCTGATCTCCGCCTCTACCCGCGGTGCACGAGATAGCCAGACCCACCATTCAGGCCTCACTCCCCTGCCCCAGGCCGACTGAGCGTCTGCTACCCCTCCCCTGTTTCGGTGGCGGGACGACCGCCTCACCGCTCAGCTCCCCCGGTCGAACGACCCGAGTCCCTCCTGGTCGTAATACTCGAGCGTGAGCTCGTCGCCATCGAATGTCGCCTTGGAAACCGTGCCGGGGACAGCGTTCTCACCGGTGGGGGTGAAGACGAACGTGTCACCATCCCAGTGAGTCAGCGGGAAGGACATGTTCTTCGGTCCGAGCGTCAGGGTCAATGCGCCTGCGGTTTCGGTGATAGTCGCGGGGCCGTAGTACGCGTTGGCATAGACGCCCGCATAGTCCGACGGCAGACGGGCCGGGGCCGGGTCGGCAGGTGGAGTTGCGCCTGCCAATTCTCCGGTGGGTGCGCTCATCGGCGCGAACGCCTGCCGGTAGAGCGACCGCCAATCCTGGCGAACCTCGCCGAACTGCACCAGATCCGCGAACTCGGCGTTGAGCGTCTCGGGCACGCCGACCGGTGCCGCATTGGTCAGCGTCACGATGCCGACGCCGGCCGAAGGAATCAGGGTGAACGCGGTCGCCGCTCCCAGATCGAAGGCGCCCGAATGGCTGAGTATCACCCGGCCCGCGGCTGATTCGCCGACATTGAAGCCGAAGCCGTAGAAGCCGGCGCGCGCGTCGGCAGCCTGCGGCGGATTCGACACCGACTGCGGCGAGATCGCGGGCAGCAGATCGTCCGGCTCGATCAGGGTGCGTCCATCCGCTGAGCCGTTGGCGAGCACCATCGTCATCCACTTCGCCATGTCACTCACCGAGGAGCTCACTCCCCCGGCCGGCGTTTGCGCATCGGGTTGCCGACCCGGATTGCTGACCCGGTATTCGCCGTCGACGAAGACATGGCCGTCCGCCCGGTCCGCGCGGTCGGCGAATTCGCTGTAGCGCGAACTCGTGGAGTTCATGCCGAGCGGCTCGTACAGCTCCCGCGCCGACAGCGTCTCCCAGTCGGTGGCGCCGGCGCGTGCCACTGCCGTGGCGGCGGCGGTGACCCCGAAGTTGGTGTACTCGTAGGAATCGCGGAACGGTCCCAGCGGCAGCAGACGCAGCCGCTCGAGAACCTGGTCGCGGTCGTAGCCGAGGTCTTCGAGGAGGTCACCGGCGTGATCGGGCAGCCCGGACCGATGGGCGTACAGATCGCCGACGGTGACATGGTCGGTGACGTACGGGTCGCCGAGGGCGAAGGTGGGCATCAACTCCCTGATCGGGGTATTCCATTCGACCTTGCCCGCCGTCACCTGCTGCGCCACGACCGTCGCACCGACCGATTTCGACACCGACGCCAGCTGGAACACTGTGTCGGGCCCGACCTCGCTCTTGCTGTCGGCATTGCCGACACCGAAGCCCTCGCTATAGACCACCCTGCCGTCGTGCACGATGGCCACCGCCATCCCGGGGATCCCCGAGGACGTCATCAGCTCCTCGGCCAGCCCGCCGACCCGATCGACCGCCTCGGTGACCCGGCCATCCGGTACCTCGACGCCCGCGACCTGGTTGGGCATGACCGAACCGGTCCCCGATGTCGCGGCACTCCCCGGCTCCGCCGCTTCCTCTCCCCCGCACCCACCCATCACCAGCCCCGCAGCCACGACAGCTGCGAAAGCCCCGAACCTCGTGCGCCGACGCATCACCACGTCGCCTCCTGGGTGCTATACGCCCCCGTCCGACACTAGTGCACCCGGGTACCAGGCGGAAGATCACGAGCAGGGGTGCGCGCACGGCGGCTCCGGCTCCGCGGCGGCGCACGCGGACCACACCCTGCCCCGAGCGCACAGTGATCGGCTCACAGGGGTTTGTCATACGAAGCGACCACGGCAGCCGCTCGATCACGCATCCGAGTACGCAGCCATGGCGGTTCCAGGGCTTCCGCATCGGTGCCGAGTTGCCACAGCGCCCATTCGGCGTGCCGGGCGTCTTGGAAGCTCACCTCGAGGCGTAAGCGGCCGTCGGCGTCGGCGGTTTCGGCATGTACAGCGAGGGCGGTGCCGACCACATCCTCGCGCCGTGCGGGATCCACCAGCGCAAGCACCGTGACCTGGTCTCCGCCGGAGCGAAAGCGTCGGCTGCGCTCCTGCCAGACGCGATCCAGATCGACTCGGCCGGCCCGCTGCGCGGGTTCGGGAAGTTGCTCGGCGGCCAGGATCCGCGAGAGCCGGTAGGTGCGGTCCGCGCCGGATCTGGTGGCCAGCAGATAGACGTGGTCGCGGACGGTGACCAGGCCGATCGGGTCCACTGTGCGCCACGCCGGGTCCTGGTTCGCGGCGGCGTAGTGGATGCGCAGTTTGTGTCCGGTGAACACGGCGCGCCGCACCTCGGCGACCACCTCGTCGGGCACCTCCTCCTCGATCAGCCTGCGCGACAGCAGATCGGTCTCTGGGTCGACGAGCAGTCGCTCCGCGACCTCGTCGGCGGTGGCCCGGTAGTCGTCCGGTAGCGCGTCGACCACCTTGAGCATCGCCGACGCCAGCGCCGAGCCGAGCCCGAAAACCTGTGCGCCGCACCGGGATCCGGCGACGAGCAGGGCGAGTGCCTCATCACGGTTCAGGCCGGTGAGTTCGGTCCGGAACCCGGGTAGCAACGCGAAACCGCCGTGCCTGCCGCGTTCGGCGTACACCGGAACGCCGGCCGTCGACAGCGCCTCGATATCACGGAGCACCGTTCGAGTGGATACCTCGAGCTCGTCGGCCAGCTGCGCCGCCGTCAACCGGCCACGCCGGCGCAGCAGCAGCACCAGCGACACCAACCGATCAGCGCGCATGCCGAAATCTTCGCAGAAATAGGTGACACAGGATGTCGTGATTCGTTGGCAGGGTCGTCACCACGGCGCCATCGCCTGGCGGCGGAGTTCAACGAATCGAATGGAGCACAAGTGGTAGCGCAACGAACGGCAGTGAACCCGGTGACGTGGTCGCTGGAGATGGGGTTCAATCAGGGCGAGGTCGTCGCCGGGCACACCCGGACGCTGTACTGCTCCGGTCAGACCGCGATGAGCGCGGACGGCAGGCCCCAGCACGACGGTGACATGGCCGCGCAGCTGGCACTGAGTCTCGACAATGTGGAGGCCGTGCTCGCCGAGGCAGGCATGTCGCTGGCGAACCTCGTCCGGCTCAATGTCTACACCACCGACGTCGACCTGCTCTTCCAGCATTACGGCGTGCTCGCGGCACGATTGGGTGCCGCCGAAGCCGCGCCCGCCACCACGATGCTTGGCGTCACCCGGCTGGCGATCCCCGGCCAGATGGTCGAGCTCGAGGCCACGGCCGTCGACTGATGTGCGCTGCGCCGCCTCTGGTTCGGAATGCCGGAGGCGGCAGTGCCTCGCCATCGAGCATCTGCGGCCCTGATGACCTCGGTGACCGCCGCACCGGCCGGACCGCGAGCGGCCGGGTAGACCTCAGCACCTGCCGTCACCCGTCGTAGGACACGTGCGGCGTCCACTCCCCCTCGGGCCGATTCACCGCCGCCCACATGGCTTCCGCGATGGGCGGCGGGGAGAACGGGCCGGTGTCGGCGAGCAGGCCGTTGATCTGGACGGCGACGGCGCGGATTCCTTCGGGAGCCAGGGTGGCGTCGAGGCTGGTGACGAGGTTGCGGACGCCTGCCTTCTGCACACCGAGCGAGGCCGCGCCGTGCCACGGTTTGTCGGCGGCCGCGCTGCCCGTCACCAGAATGCGCGCGCCGCGCGACATGACGGGGTGTGCGGCCTGAACCGCGGGCAGCAGTGCCGCGACACCGAGAGTGACGTCGTCGAGCAGTTCGGCCACAGTCAGGTGTAGCGGGTCCTTCTCCCGCCACGCACTGGGATTGAAATGCAGCAGATCGATCCGGCCGTGCCGGGTGCCGATCTCGGTCACCACCCGGCTGATGTCGGCCGCATCGAGCAGATCGATGGCGGCGCCCTCGGCGGAGAAGCCGTCGGCGGTGAGCATGTCGGCCAGTGCGGCGGCGTCCTCGGTAGTGCGCGCGGTGAGCGCCGCATGGTAGCCCGCGCGGGCGAAGCGGCGCGCGACCGCGACACCGAGACCGGGGCCTGCGCCGATCGTCAGATGGACGGGAGTGGTCATCTCGACAGGCTAAGTGGTCGGCCCACGGCTGCGCGGACTCGGCGGGCGGTCTTGGCGTGTCCGGTTCCGGCACGCGCTGACGAACGCGCGATATGGCGATGTCAAGGCGCAATCCCGATCATCGAGCAAACTGTCTGAGCCACCTGCGTCCGTCGATACAGTCGCTGCGCATGAAAGCACTTCGTAGCAGGGCGATCATCTCGCTGATGACCACCACCCTGGCCTCCCTCGCACTCGCCGCCACTGCCGTTCTGCAACCCACCGCGGTCGCCGCTCCCACCGCCGGCGGTCACATTCCGCTGGAAGGCGCGGTCAACGTCCGCGACCTCGGTGGCTTCCGCACCTATGACGGGGCGACCGTCAAGTCCGGCAAGGCGATCCGCGCCGATGCCCTCGCCGGTCTGTCCGACGCCGACATCGCCACGCTGGCGGGCCGCAACCTGACATCCGTTGTCGACCTGCGCACTCCCGGCGAGGTGCAGTTCATGGGCGCCGACCGGCTGCCCTCCGGCGTTCCCCTGGTCGCTCGCCCGATCGACGACACCGGGCTGTTCACCCAGATGATGCAGGTCATCCAGTCCAAGGATCCGGTTCGCCAGCAGGAAGTTCTCGGCAACGGCGGCGCGGAACGGATCATGCACGGTGTCTATGCCAGCTTCCTGGCACCCGAGTCGCGGCACGCCTTCGGCACCACCATCCGCGAACTCGCCGCCACCGAGGGACCGCTGCTCTACCACTGCACGTCCGGCAAGGACCGCACCGGATTCCTGACCTATGTGGTTCTGCGCGCCGTCGGCGTCCCCGAACCGACCGCACGCCAGGACTATCTGCGCTCCAACGAATTCCGCGCGGCGGCCGATGCGAAGCTGCGCGAACAGGTGAAGCGGGCCGGCTACATGCAGAACCCCGACCTGCTCATCCCGCTCCAGGAAGTCCGCAACGAATACCTCGACACGGCGGTCTCGAAGCTCGAACAGCAGTACGGCAGCTTCGGCAAGTTCCTCACCGACGGTCTCGGACTCGACCCGGCGACGCTGATGAAGCTGCGTAAGAACCTCGTCGGCTAGCAGTCGCACCGAGCCTGGGTGGGTGAGAGCAGCAACAGCTTTCACCCACCCAGGCGTGTGCCCAGCCGAACGCCTAGGCGCGGCATCGACGACCCGCCCCATAGCAGAGTGCGTCCGCCCGCACGGCCGCCTGTACGACCTCGACGAGATGCTCGGCGGCACGGCTCGTGCCGGGCGCGCGCCCACCCTCGAGCCTGCCCGACAGGGACAGCGCGGCGACCCCAGCATGTTCGGTGGCCGCCCGGATCGCTACCGCCACGCACACGACACCGCTGAACGACTCCGCACGATCGACGGCGACCCCGCGATGGCAGCGCACCCGGTCCAGTTCGCGGTGCAGGTCGGCGCGGTGTCCGATGGTGCGCGGAGTCAACCGCGGCAGCCGCTCCCGGCACGCCAGCTCGAGCACCCGTGGCGGCAGCGTGGCCAGCAGTGCCTTGCCCAGCGCGGTGCAATGCGCGGGCATCCGGGCGCCGAGCCGGGTCGGGATGTCGTCGCAGCAGCGGTCGGCGACCTTGTCGACGATGAGCACCTCCGGTCCGTCGAGCACGCCGAGGTGGGCGACCATGCCGGTGCGGCTGCACAGGTCCTGGAGCAGTGGCCGCATCGCGTGCCTGATCTCGTTGTGTTCGACAGCCAGTCCGCCGAGTTCCAGCGCGCGGGTTCCGAGGCGGTAACCACCGGGGGCGTGTGCCAGCCAGCGCAGCCGGAGCATCTGATCGATGATGCGGTGCACGCTGGAGCGCGGGAGGCCGGTGCGGTCCACCACATCGAGCAGGGTGCGTACCGGAGAGGGCCCGTCGAAGGCGTTCAGGATCAGCGTCATCCGCTCGATCATCGAGGCCGGTGCCTGACCACGCCGTGGTAACGACCCGGCCGGGACGAGCTCGTCGACTGTCATGGATTACCTCATCGCCGCGTACTGGTGTCGCACTCACCATGCCGTCGCGGCGGCGGGCGGGAATCCTGGAAACTACGGAGATCCCCCGGATGACTACGGATCTACGCCCCCGGCATGTCCGGGCAGCATGACCCCAGCGTTGATTCGACTGCGGCGCAACGGCACCGCACGTACCCGGCGCTGTCAGGTGTTCCGGCTGACCCAGACGGCGATCTGGGCCCGGGACGAGAAGCCGAGCTTGACGAGAATGTGGTCGACGTGACTTTCGGCGGTGCGGACCGAGATCACCAATTCCTGTGCGATACGGCGGTTTCCGTAACCGCGAGCGATCAGGCGGGCCACGTCGCGTTCGCGGCGGGTCAGCACGTCGAGTCCGGTGGTTTCGACCACTGTCACCGGCGGCGCAACCGCATCCATCGCATAATCGACGGCCTCGTCGAGGGTGAGCGCGGCGCCCGCGTCGAAACAGGCGTCGAATTCGCGTTCGCCGAGCGCGGCCTCGACCCGCGCACGGACCTCCCGGCCGGTGAGTTGGGTGATCGCATGCCCGAGCCGTTGTGAACTGCCGTGGCGGATA
The DNA here is from genome assembly GCF_005863245.1 of Nocardia cyriacigeorgica. Taxonomy (GTDB): domain Bacteria; phylum Actinomycetota; class Actinomycetes; order Mycobacteriales; family Mycobacteriaceae; genus Nocardia; species Nocardia cyriacigeorgica_C. The sequence goes on from NZ_VBUT01000005.1 coordinate 472,460, forward strand.
GTCGAGGCCGCGCCCATCAAACGCGCGGCCCGCACCATATCGTTCTGGGCGGCGGCCGCCCAGGCCAGGCCGTCGACGCTGGTAGCGATCCAGGCGCACCGGTCGACGAGCCGGAACAGCTCGATCGAGCGGCGCAGCTCGGTGACCGCGCGCCGCTGATCGCCGTCCCGCCAGCACCGGGTGCCGACAGCCCAGTGCGCGAGACCGCCGAGCAGATGGGAGCCGTGCTCGGTGGTCAGCGCCACCAGACGGTCGGCCATCGCGCCGGCGAGCGGGTCATCGAGGGTCAGCGCGCAGACACCGGCGAACGCCAGGCTCTCCATCTCCACCCGCGGATGGGCGCACTCGCGCGCACTCACCGAGACGGCCACGGCGATCTCCAGGGCGGCGCGCAGATCACCGGTTCCGAAGGCCAGCATCGCGCGCGCCATCTCGGCTTCGGCCCGCACCTGCGCCGACCCGCATTCGATCGCGATATCGGCGCTGGCACGGGCGTAGTCGGCCGCGGTCTCGGTGTCGGAGAGCATCGAGGCGATCACCGAGGACGCGGCCAGCGCCCTGGCTCGGTCGACGGTGCGTTCGGTGTTCTTCGCCAGTGCCTCCGACAACCAGCGATAACCCTCCAGCAGGAGATGGCAGTGTTCCCAGAACGGCCACAGTTCGGTCGCGATCTCCAGAGCGCGCCGTGCACCATCCGGGTCGTCGAGGCAGAAGTGCAGCGCCGCACGGAGATTCGCGTGCTCGCGCGCCACGTCTGCGAACCATTCGACGTCGGCGGCACTCCAGTACGCGGTCCTGCCGCGCCGCGCGAGGCGGTAGTAGTACTCGCGGTGTCGCACCCGGACCGCGTACTCGGCGCCCCGTTCGCGCAACCCGTCACGGCCGAACTGACGCAGCGGCTCGAGCATCGTGTACCGCCCGGCGCCCTCCTCGCCGAGCCGGTAGATCAGCACGGATTTGTCCACCAAACCGGTCAGCGCGGTCAGCAGCCGCTCCGGCGCACCGACCTCACACACTGCTTCCACAGCGTCCAGGGTGACCCCGCCCGCGAAGACCGATAGCTGTTCCCACAGTCGCTGCTCGTCGGAGGTGCACAGGTCATAGCTCCAGCGAATGGCTGAGGCCAGGGTCTGCTGCCGGTGCGGAGCGGTCCGCGGACCGGTGGTCAGCAAGGCCATCGCATCGTCGAGATGGGCGAGGACCTGGTCGGGGGTGAACATCCGCAGCCGCAGCGCCGCCAACTCCAGTGCGAGCGGGATGCCGTCGAGTCGACGACAGATCGCGGCGAGGCTAACCGCATTCGCCGCGCTCGGCCGGAATCCCGGGTCCGCCGCCTGCGCGCGGGCGACCAGCAGACGAGCCGCGGGCCCGTCGAGATCGCCGGACTCCGGGTCGGGCACCGACAGCGGCGCCACCGGCATGATTTGTTCGCCCGGCACGCCCAGCGGCTCGCGGCTGGTCGCGAGGATCCGTAGCCCCGTGGTCGCGGCCGTGATGCGGTGCGCCAGCATCGCGCACGCGCCGATCACATGTTCGCAGTTGTCGAGAATCAGCAGCAGGTCCCGGCCTGCCAGATAGTCGATGAGGGCTCCCGGCTGCGCGCTGGTGTCGTCGCGCAGCCCGAGCTCGCGCGCCACAGTCGGCGCGACCAGGTCCGGGTCGCTGACGTGGGCCAGTTCGACCAACCAGACACCGTCGGGAAACGCCCGCTGCACTACCGCACCGACCCGACGGCTCAACCGCGTCTTCCCGACGCCGCCCACCCCGGTCAGCGTCAGCAACCGGGTGCCGCCGAGCAGGCGTTTCGCCGCGGCGACGTCCCCGTCGCGTCCGATGAAGCTGGTCACCTCCACTGGAAGGTTCCCCGCGATCCGCCTTCCCACGCCGGTTACTGTCGCACGCGAGCTCGCTCCCCGCAGGAAAACTGACGGCAGGGTGCCTCACATTGCGCTCCAGGTCGCCGAGGCCCGAAGATGTCTCGGCCGCAGAGATCCTGCGGGCGCGGCCACACCATCGCGGCACGCATCGACGACAGGTCGCCAGCTTGTGATGTCACTGGCGGGCGGTCCACGTACGGGAGGCGGCTGAACCCACGACCACCTCGAGGTCGGGTCGGCAACTCGGCCTGAAGCTCTCCTACGACCACGAAAACGGGTGGTCGTAGGAGCATCTTCTCCACAACCACCCGTGTGCGTACTGTCTGTGTCCGGAGGGGGAATTAACCACTACGCACACGCACTGAAGCAGCGGAAGGTCCTGGATATCGGCAGAAGCTAAGGCCGACGGAGCATTTCGGTGGTTCAAAACAGACGAAGTGACCCCGTGTCAGCCGGGGTTGTCAGTTACGGATTCACGTTCCCGACGTGCGCGATTCCCCCCTCGCGCACAAATACCCAGCAAATTTGCTGGGTTTGCGTGCCGTGTGTTCGAGCGCACTCGAACACACGAAGGGACCAGGCAATATGCCTACTGACCTGCGGAAATTTCTGGCAGATTCGCCAACCATACCCGCCATCAGCTCCTCGGCGCCGCGATTCGGCAGCCACCGCCAGGAGGTTCGATGATCCCGGCACTCATCCCCCCACAGGCACCGCTGGACCAACTGGTCCACGGTTCCGCACCCGTCGCCCCAGCGCATCGTGTAGCCGACGGCGATGTCGTCTACGGCATCTGCACGGTGGGCGAAGCAGGCCGGATCCTCGACCATCACCTCTTCGCTGCTCTCGGCTGGGCCCCGGGCACACGCCTGCATATAGACGTCACCGACGATGCACTGCTCGTCGGGCAGCTCCTGGACGGGCCGGTCCACGTCACCCCTGGCGGCTTCTTCCGGGTTCCGTTCCGCCAGCGACGCCGTGTCCACTTGTTCGTCGGCGACCGGGTACTGCTGATCGGCCGCCGCAGCAGCGGACGCCTTCTCGTGCATCCTCCCGCGACGTTGGAGAACCTGCTCGGTGCCCGCATCGAACTCCTGGGCAGGTGACCCGATGACATCAACCCACCAGTCCACAACTCCCCCGGCCGACACCCTCGCTGCGGCCAGGCTGTTGCTCACCCAGATGGGTCTCTCCCCCGCGGATCTGCTCACGCCTACCGTTGCGGCACCTACCTTCGCCGAGATCGTCCCTGCGGTGCGCGCAACCCTGCGCCCCGGCACCCGCCGCACCTACGGCACACACCTCGACAGACTCGAACAGTGCTGGGGTGATCGCCGACTCGACCAAGTGACCAAACCCGACTTCGACCAGCTGGCCGAATCTGTCCGCACGACCGTACGGGTCAACCGGGCCTCCCGCGGCGGCGCCAGCGCGGTCGAACACTTCATCTCCACCGTCCGCTGCGTCTACCGCCACGCCGAGGAGAAAGGCTGGATCCGTCCCGCCGACAACCCCGCACGCACCCTCACTCGCCCCACCCGCCGCAAATCACACCGCTACGCAATCCCTACCCACCAACTCGCCGATATCTGCCGTATCGCCGCCACGACCGGCAACGACCAAGAACTCGACTCGTTGCTGCTGCGGCTGCATATCGAAACCGCCTGCCGCCGCAGCGGCGCGCTGGGACTGCGCCCCCACGACCTCGACACCACCCAATGCCTGATCTACCTCCGCGAGAAGGACGGAACCGACCGCTGGCAACCGGTCTCCCCCACCCTGATGGCCCATCTCACCGCCCACGCCCAGAACCGCCACAGCCCGCAATCGGAGCAACTACTGCGTTACCGCAACGGCAAACCGATCACGCACCGCCGCTACGACCACCTCTGGAACCGCATCGACGAACACCTGCCCTGGGTCCTCACCCAGGGAGTCAGCACCCACTGGCTCCGCCACACCACCCTCACCTGGGTCGAACGCACGTTCAGCTACGCGATCGCCAAGGAATACGCCGGACACTCCAGCAAAAAGGCAGGCACTACCGCCACCTATGTCAAGGCCAACCTTCATGAAGTCGCTGCCGCCTTGTCCGTCTTGACGAACGAACCACACCCCCTGATACATGCAGAAGAGAGCTCGCAGCCGAATAGAGCGACATCGAATCGCAGGAGCCTGCCCTGACCGAGCCGGATCCGCCACTTTCCGGCGGAAAGAACGAAAAGCGCTGATGTACAGCAGTTTTCACCAGAATGTATTGAGCGCCTCGGCCGACGACATATAGCGTCGGGCCCGGCAGATCTAATGCGCCCCGGCCGGTGGGCTAACACCGGGCCGGGGCAGACACGGAGAGAGGACCTCCGCCATGCAAAGTGTAATCATCTCGGTCGGAGCCGAGGTGGAAGTCGAAGCACCCTACAACCCACGCTTCCATGATGCGGCCGACGAACTCGGTGGAACGCTCACGCCGGACTCAGACGTGTGGCGGTTCGCCCGCAGCGACGAGGACCATGTCCGCCGGCTGTGCAGTGAGATCTTCGGCCACGACACCTCAGCGACGCCTACACGTGTCCAGCCACGCGAGGTTACCGAACTACCGGAAGCGGAGACGGTCAGCGCTCACCAACGACGGGCGAATTTGCTCGACCGGCTCAATTCCCTCCTCGACGAGGTGGCCGATGTACATACTGCCCTGCAGGGCCTGACCAAGCACACCTGATCGAGAAAATCGCTCCGTTGCCCGATATGGCGAGCACTTGCTCGCCATATCGGGCGACGAAGCATCGTGAGCGGCTCGGCGAAAGCTCAGGACGTCCAGGACATGCACCGCCGCGCGTTGCCCGTCCTTCTGGACTGTCGTCACGGTTGCATCGCGTCACCGGGGGTTATTGCAATCCCGCCGACGCCGGTGTTGCACGATAGGGAGCCATGGAAGCCGCTGACAGCAACGCTGTGCACGACACCCCCGAGGGAACCCTGGTGAGCATCGGTTACGAGGGGAAAACCGTCGATGATCTCGTTGCTCAACTGCTCGACGAGGACGTCCGTGTCCTCGTCGACGTGCGCCTCACCCCGCTCAGCCGTAAACCCGGATTGTCGAAGACCAAGCTGTCGGAGGCCCTCGCCGCAGCGGGCATCGGCTATGTCCATCACCGAGCGCTCGGCAATCCGAAAGACAATCGTGCCGGCTTCCGCGCAGGTGATCCGGCCTCCCGCACCCGGTATAGGAAGGTCCTCGACAGCGCTGCGGCGCATGACGCGCTGGCCCACGTCTGTGAACTTCTCGACGACGGCGCGGTGGCGCTGCTCTGCTTCGAGCACAACCACGCCGAGTGTCACCGGAACATCGTCGTGCACCGACTTCTCGAGGCTCGACCGAACGCGGCCGTAGTCCACATCTAGTCAGAACAAGGTGTTCTCGATCTTCGGACGCCAGACACCGAGGACGGAGAAGGCGCGGCGACGACGATTCTGGTTACCGACGTAGAAGTGCACATCGTTGTCCGCCGACAGCATCTCGTCGCGCCATTTCTTCAGCATGGCTTCCCTGGCGCCGGTATCCCCGTAGTCGCGCAACCATTTTCTGCCGCTCTGCCCGGCCTCCCAGTCGAGAACCTTTTGCTTGTGTCCGGGGCACTTCGGGCTTTCGCAGCGGTATTTGTACCGGACCGCGAACGGCGCGGGCTGAAGAGGCTCGAGCGAGCTGCCGAACAAGTCCGGCGCCGAGGCTCTGTCGATCTTCGCCTGCTCGGCCGGGGTCCACGAGTCGCCATCGACGACCGCAGTCTCGATATCGACAGGTTTGATCAGCCCCAGCGACGGTGATGGGATACCCATACCGCCCACCGGATTCCGGTCGAGGAGTTCACACATCGTGGTCCCGCCGACAAGGCTGCCGAGGTTCATACGCCGCCGCTGCCAATTCCTGCTCGTGTCCAGCAGCTCAACGCGCACCAACTCGTCCTGACGCGGCCGGAAAGACTCCGGCCGGTTGTCTTTCACCTGGTGATACGTACCATTCACTCGAATGATCTCGTACTTCCTGAACTGACTGTCGAAGTCCGCGTTGCGGAACTTCACCGGGTACAGGCGGATCCACTCCGGACGGCCTCGATCGAGTCGAACGCCGGCGACACATACCGTCTCGCCGTAGCTGTCGCTCGGATTGGGATAGGTCTTGACGGTGACCATGACAGCCGCCGTCTCCTCCCCAGGCCGCGGCGGCCTCATACCTGGGGAATCGGCACCGTCTACCCGGCCACTTCCTCCCATACAACCAGGAAAACACACAGTGCATCAGCACCGAGGCAAATCGACAACAGTTGTCGCCCAGGGTGTCTCACGATTGCACCGTCGGTGACAGTCGTAACCGACAATGGCGAGGCAACCAGCTTCGAGGTGTTCTCCAACGACTGCGGAACGACGACCAGGGGCTGGGAATCGTGGTGTCCGCCGGTCCGATCGCCCGGGTTGGCCAAAATGCGCAGGATCATCTCCGCAACCGGGGCTATGCGTAGTCGTCGTCGGCCTGGCCATCGAGCCATGCAACCGCGGCAGCGAATCGCACGCATGCCGCACCGTGGCCGCCGTGCAGCCGACGGACGAAATCCGCCTCCTCGTAGCAGGCGAATGACGGCTCCCCCTCCGCGCAATCTGCATGCCAGGACCGCCACCGATCACGATCGGCGATTCCGGCACGCACACGGTACGGCACCGTGTTCATCGGTTCGCGAGCTTTGCCTTGTCCCAGCCGGCGCGGTCACTCCATGCCTGTAGGTAGTCGGGGGCGAACATCGGGGCGTCCGGAAGTTCGGGGATATCGAAGGCGGCGGCAAGGAGGATCTGGTTGGCGGTGACAATGACGCGGTTGTGTCGCAGTTCGTCGTGGATCTCCTCTGCCAGGTCCGGGGCCTGCTGGCGGTGGGCGTTGTACCAACCGCTGTGCCGGTCGAGGTAGGTGAGCGCGACCACCGCCGCACATGCTCGGGCCACGGTCGCGGCGGTCGGGTCGGTAGCCTCCTCCGCGACGATCAGGGCAGCAGTTGCCATGAGCCTGGCACCGGTGGTGCGGGCGAGGTCGGCCCTGATCGAGTCAATGCCCAGCGCGGTGCCGTCGGGTTCGTAGTTTTCGCCGGCCTGATCGATTCCTGTGGCGGTGTAGAGGTCGGTGGCCAGGATCGTCTCGCGGGTGATGATCATGTCGAGCCACCACGGTCGCACGGTCGGGGTTCCGGGCAGGATCAGCGTCGACAGGGCTTGGTGGGTGCGTCCGGCGGATTTCTCCAGGACTTGGTTGTCGCCTTCGGCGGTTGTGGAGCCGCGAGCGTTGGCGTTCCAGTCGGGGTAGTAGTTGCAGCGTAGCTGCCCCTGGGCACCCCCACGCGCGCTACACGTGCGCAGCGCTTTCTCCGCGATCGTGGTCAGGACCGGTTTGACCACCGTCATCCACAGCGGCAATCGCTCCTGCTGGCCGGGGTCCGTGGACAGGTCGCGGACCAGCCGGCCCAGCACGCTGCCCGCGTAGGCGTGTGCGGCGGAGGTGACGAGGTCGCGTTGCAGGACGTCACTGTGACCGTGAGGCCGCTGCTTGCTGTAGTTGACCAGTCCGGCGACTCCCGCGCGGGCGGCGGCGATATTGGCGGTGGCCAGATCGAGACGGCCACCGACGAGTGGGCTGATGGAGCGATGGCAGCGCCACCGCGCATCGGCTTCATCGCAGCGGAACTCGCCGTCGTCGGTGATCGTGGCCCACTCCCCGCCGAGGAACCCCTCGCGAGGGACGAACAGCCGGTCGGCCAGGGCCCAGCCATGGTCCATCGCGGCGCCGAGTTTGCTGGACATCTCGCCCACCTCGACACCGTCGGCCAACCCTTCTTCGACCGTGCGCAGGCGGGACAGGAACAGGAACACGCCCTCGTCGCGGCCCTCGAAAATCAGGCGCGCACTGAACACCACGATCTTCGGGACAGTGTTGTCGGCGATATTCGGCGGGCCTTTCACCGACCCGATCGTGGGGCTGGACAGCCAGAATCCGTCCGCGTCGCGATCCCAGACCGCCTGCATCTGCTGGTCGGCACCGTTGGTGCCGCCGAGCTCGGTCAGGGCCAGGACACCGACGGCTGCGCCGGTGTCGAGGTCGGCGAGGCACTGCTGCTGGTAGGGGGCGCCGGTGCCGTGGGTCGCGATCGCGCCGATCGCGAGGTCGAAATGCCCGGTCCACACCGTCAGCAAGTGCGGGGCGGCGACCGCGGCCCAGTCGCCCAGCGCACCCCGCAGGTGGGTATCGGCAGTGATCTCGCGTGCAGGGACACCGACCTCGGACAGCACGCTGCGCAGCAGGTCCGGGGCGATTCCGGCTTCCAGCGCGTAGGGCAGGTGATCCTGGGGGACGTCGCCGAGCCGCATGATCAGCTCGCGCGCTTTACGGTAGGTCGCCAGGTACGGGCCGTAGATCGAGTCGCGCAGAGCGGCCACGGTGGGGTCGTCGCCCTGGTATCCGATGGGGCTGATCTGGTCGAGTGTTGTTGTCATGGTGCACAACTCATTTCGGTAGTGCTCAATCGAGCGGATCATTCGAACTGGTGCCGAGGTACAGGCGGACGTGCGGCTACGGGATGAGCAAAGGCTCTGCTGGTGGGAACGCGACCGGCAGCGCGGTGAGTGAACGGTGGAAGGGCCCCGGGCGCCAGGTGAGTTGCTCGCGCGGGATGGCCAGCTGCATATCGGGCAACGCGTCGAAGAGTTGGCCGATGGCCGCGCCGACTATCAGGTCCGAGGATCGGCGGGTCATCTCCGGGCAGCGGTGCCGACCGGCTCCGTGGCCCAAGTGCCAGCCGTTGCCGCCGCCGTAATCCCAGTCGCTGTCGTTGGTCCGGCGAATTGTGGGATCGTTGTTGCAGGCGGCCATGCTGATCAGCACGGGCTGGTGCGCGGGCAGCCATATACCGTCGAGCAGGGTGCGGGCCCGGGGATAGCGGGGGGCGTAGTTCGCCATCGGCGGGTCGGTGGTCAGGTTTTCGACCATCGCGTCCTCGACCGGTGGGGCGAAGCCTGCCTCGTTGTGGCGGTAGCGGTCGTTGGTGAGCATCAGCAGGGTCGTGTTGGCGGCGTGGTTACGCGGCACCTCGATACCTGCGGTCAGCAGCGTCACCAGCTGGTGCAGTTTCTCCTCGTGCGCCAGGTCGGTGGCGGTGTGCACGAGATTGGCCGTGACATCGGTGTGCGCCGGGCACCCGTTTTTCGAGGCCATGAGCGCGCCGAGCGCACTGCCCAGCATCGCCTCGACATCGACGGTGGCGTCGGTGTCGAACATCGCCGCGGTCGCGGTCAGGACATCGCCGAGCAACTCGGGCGGGCAGCCCATGATGTCGCTGGTCAGGACGGACGTGAAGAGAGGCGAGAAGTACTGACTGACCAGGTCCGCGCTCGCGTCCCGGCAGAAGCTGTTGATCAGCGAGATCGCTGTGCGTTCGGCGGCCGCGCGCACGTAGTGCAGGTCGACCACCGTCAATCCGCGATTCAGCGCTTTCCGGTATCGGCCGTGCTCGTCGCCGGCCGCGCGGAGCGTGTTGGGGCGCCATTCCATCATCGGCCGCAACCGATGCCGGGTCGGCAGCGTCTTCTGCCACGTCCGCGGGTCGGCCGGGAACCGGTCATCGTCGTTGAGGACCCGTTTCGCCGTGTCGTAGCCGATGACCAGAGTTGCCGGCACGTCCTCGGCCAGCAGCACCGGCACCATCGGTCTGGCACCGGCACGCATCCGCTGGTAGACCGCGTGAGGGTCTTGGGCGAACGCCTGGTCGTACATGCGGTAGCGGGGCCCGAAACTCTCGATCGAGGGATACGACTGAGAGGCGGTGATTTGCGGTGCACTGGTGTGCAGCGAATGGGATTGCACGGGATGGTCCTTACGAAAGGTGCAGCGGCGGCGCGGGGAGGAACGTCGCGGGAAGCGCGGAAAGCGCACGCAGGAACGGGGTCGGAAACCAACTGAGCTGCTCGGCGGGAATCGCCAGCTTCATCACCGGCAGCGCATCAAGCAGCTGTTCGAGTCCGGTAGTGGCGATGAGCAGCGCGAGAACACTGGACGGGCATTGATGTGCGCCCGCGCCCCACGCCAGATGCGCGCGGTTACCGTGGCGTTCGGCGGCCTGAATGGCCGGATCCGCGTTGGCCGCTCGAATGCCGATGACCACCGGTTGATGCGCAGGCAGCCACACTCCGTCCAGCCGTGGCGCGGTCGGATACCGCACGCATCCGTTCGCCACCGGCGGGTCGAGGAACAACGTCTCCTCGACCGCTTCGCGGGCCCCGAGCGCCCCGCCGAGGACATCACCGGTAAAGCGGTCGTCGGTGAGGAACAGCCGCAACGTATTCACCAGCAACGACACGGTCGGCTCAGCCCCGGAGAGGTAGAACTCCGCCAACTGGTGTACGACCTCGTCGTCGGTCAAGCCGGCCGGATGCTGCATAAGCCATGTCGCTATGTCCTCGGCCGGTGCGGCCTTCTTCTGACGCACCACCTCGGCCAGCACCGCCGTGGCCAGGTCGTATCCCTGCACTGCGACCTGGGCATCATCTGCGGTCAGGTGCTCGGTCACTGCCTGATACAGCTGCGCATTCGCGTCCTCGGGCACCCCGGCGATCTGGCCCAGCGCCGTGTACACCAGCGGCACACCGTATTCGGAGCGCAGATCAGCCTGCCCGCGGTCACAAAACAGGTTGATCAGGCCGACCGCGACGCGTTCCACCTGGGCCTGCACCATGTGCAGGTTCACCCCGCTCAGAACATCGACGACCACGCGCCGGTACCGGTCATGATCGGCGCCAGAGCTGCGTGCCGCGGTCGGCCGCCACTCCAAGCCCGGACGCACCGGACATTCACCTGGCACACCTTTCTGCCAGACCCGCGGGTCGGCGGAGTAGAACTCATCGCGCAGGACCTCCAATGCCTTGCCGTAGCCCGTCACCAACGTGACCGGCACATCATCGGCCAGCGTGACCGGGACCAACGGTCCGAACTGCTTCCGCGTCTGCTGGTAGAAGCGGTCCGGATCGGCAGCGAACGCCGCACCCCATAGCGGCACCGCCCGGCCGTCCGGCGCCATCGGCGAGCCCTGCGCAGTCCCCGATTCTCCGGATGGGGTCTGTGCTGGACGGGCAAGAGACCTCTTCACAAACACTCCAAGGGATACATAGAAATCGAATGCACGTGTCCCCCTGCGGTACACGTGGCGCCGCCGTCGTCGGGAGGGCTGGAATGCTGTGGTGTTCGACGTTCGGCTGAGGCAGATTCAGGCTGGCAGAGCACAGGATTCGCGAACATGAGCCGCTGCCCTAGACTTGTCCTACTCTCGTGTTCGACCGAGTTTCGACGGACAGTCTCGATGGCGACCGATAAGGGGGATGAACGGGGCCTATGGCGTCAGTGGTGGCCCGCTGGACGGGATACGAAGCCCGCGCCTTGCGTGAGGCCACAAGGATGAGCGTTCGCGAGTTCGCTGCTCACCTGGGTGTGAACGATGCAGCGGTCTCCAACTGGGAACGGCGCGGAATCGAAGCCAAGCTACGGTATGAGACTCAGCAGATTCTCGATACTGAACTCGCCCGATCTGGCCCGGACGTAGTAGCCAGGTTCGAGTTCATCCTTCAGCACGAAGCGGAAGACACTCCCCTTGGAACAGGACCGATTCCGAATCAGTCAGCGACCAGCGGGCCTGACTTCGGACTCCGGTCCAGGCGGCGAACGGCGGCTCTCCTCGATACAGCGACGCCGGTCCTCATGGAGGTACCGTATCGGGTCGATGATGCAGCAGTCGGGAGGTTTCGCCAGTTCCTCGCCTCAACGGCAAGGGTATTCGTCATCGCGGGCGGTGTGGGTAGCGGAAAGACCTGCCTCTCTCAACACTTGGTCCGCGAATGCCGGGAAACGGTGGATTTCCAACTTCACCTTTGCCAGACGTGGGTTCTGCCCACTACGGATCTGGCTACCGAAGTTCTGCGGTATTCCTCGTTATCGAGCGGTGATGATGCGTTACTCACTCTGGAGCGTGTCGTAGGCGCGCTCGCATCTCCGTGCGTTGTTGTTATCGATGGCATTTCGTCGGAGGAGCATCTTTCCTTCGTCGGTCGGCAAGTCGATGGCATATTGCGCCAAACAGACTCCCATCACCTTCGGTTTGTCCTCGTCGTCCGGACACCGCCCGAGCTCGACCTCTCCCCTTTTCCGATCCTGGCGGCCTCTACATTCAGACAGATCAGTGCGTCACCAACGGCTTCGTACACACTTGCACCCTGGACGATGACCGAGACACGCGAATGGTGGGACGGCACGCGCCGCAACAGCCAAATACCGTTCTCGCGCCTACCGGGGCCGCTGCAATCCCTGGCATCTATCCCGCTGTATTCGCAGTTGCTTCACAGCGCCGGAGAACCCCTCCAGGAGGGAATTCGCAATGGTCCGGCGAATGGGTTTCGCCTTGTCGACCATTGCGTGCGGACTATTCTCGGCCGCAACGCCCAACCCATCGAGCCAACCATCGAGAGCCTCATACAGGTAGCCCGTGCACTGGATCCGAACGCGATTCCGCCGTCTCTGACCACCCCTTCACAGAAGACCAATTACCGCGCCGAGCCCCCGCAGCCGACTCCTCTTTTCGTGGAGCGGGCCTCCGACGGAGGTGCGCGTTTCGCCCACGACATCTTCCGTGCTTACTTCCTTGCTACCTGGATTTCGGACCGGTTAGCAGAGACCGGGAGGTCTGCCGCGACCGTCATCGCATTCAACGAACTGGCCGTTCGCGCATCGCAGTCCGCCGCGGCGCGCAATGTGTTCGATTTTGTGGTGTGTGCACTCGATTCCCGCGCGCACCACCTCATCGAGGTGATCGCCTTGGCGCCATCGATCACGATGGACGTAGCGCTCCCGATGTTGCTCGAAACCATGGCAACCAACGGCGTACTGGCAGAAGATGCTATTCGTTCCTCCGCCCACCGCTGTACACAGTCGCAGGCACTGACCAAAGCGGTGCTGGCCACACCGAACCTCCCGGAAATCCTCGGCGATCAGCACGCGCCCTGGGTGGTCGAACAACTACGCACTCACGGCTCGCAGCTCTGGCCTTCCATCGCCAAACATGTCGAGGATGCCCTTAATGTAGAGATCAGCACTCGAATCGTCAGCTGCATCGACCTCGACAGCCCTGCTGAAGCGGCCTTCCTCGCCCGCTACTTCGACCTGTTCACGAATGCGGGCCACGACCCATTCGATCTACTGCAGCAACTCGTTCGTAATCTCGACTGGCGTGTACGCGCGGCCCTCGCCGAATCATTGCCAGGACGCGGCACGCTCAGCCCTCCACAGGTGAACTCCCTCATCGAGCAACTCGCAGGTGATTACGACTACAAAGTGCGAGCAGGCCTCGCCAGGGCGATCAGCGCCCTCGACACCGCCGCTTGCCAGCGTGTCCTTCGGTTAATGCTCACCGACAACAACTGGCATGTGCGCGAGCAAGCACTCCAGTCGATCACCGCGGCGCGACAGAACCCGGTGCCTGATCCAGCGTTCACGGACCAAGTCCTCGCCATCATCTCCACTGATAAGAGCTGGCTCAGACCCCCCGTGCACGTAGCGAAGCTCATCACCCGAATACATATGCTCAGCGGCACAACCACTCGGGATCTACAAGTCCGGGAAAACACCGGTCTGATCGGGCTTCTCAAAGAAGTTCGGTCCGGCTGGATCACATTGCCACCCGAACGTGAGCAAGCCCTGGTCCGCTGTGGTCAGGAGTCCTCTCATTGGCTCGTGGCGCGCGAAGCCGAAGCGGTCCGACGGCGACATGAGTCCGGAACACCCAGCATCCAGGAGTGGTATCGACGGCGCCGCGGCAGGCGCTCGCTCCAGGTGGCCCTCGATGTTCATTCGCTCGACCGGGCAACCGAGATAGCCTACGTGGCCGTCGAGGCCGACGTAGATTTTATCGAGGTCGGTGACCCGCTGATCAAACGGGAGGGCATCGCGGCAATCGAAGCGATCAAGCAGTGCGCGCCGGACACCGCCGTCGTAGCTGAGATGATGTCCGCAGACTGGGGCCGGGACCAGGTCGAACTCGCCGCTGAAGCCGGCGCTGATGTCATCCTCTTGATCGGTCCTGCATCGATGGCCAGTGTTTCTACCGCGGTCGCAGCAGCCCGGCGCCTCGGTGTTGCACTCACCCTCGATGCCACACCCGAGCACGCCACGCCCGCCTGGCTGCGCGATATGGAACGCACCGGCATCGACGGTTTCGTAGTCACCACCAATATCGACCTCGGTGTCGGCAGCAATCACCCCCTGGCCACCGCCGCCGCGGTCCGCAGATACAGCCAACTGCCCGTCGCGGTCTCCGGCGGCTTCAGCCCCGGCGACGACGCACTGAGTAGTGACGAATGGGACATAGCCATAATCGGTCGCAGCATTGCCGACGCCGTAGCACCGGCCGATACTGCCGGCCAGCTGGCCACCCTTGCCCGTAAGATCCGCGCCAAGGAGCATTCGTGATCATCACGCCGCTGCAGCCAGAACACATCGGCGAAGTCCGACAGCTCATGCAGCTCGGGGAGCCCTACATCAGCGCGCGCACCCTGTCGGACTACTGGCTGTATGCGACGCTGTTTTCCACCACCTGCCCCGTGGCAGTCGACGAGGAGAACACACTCGCCGGCGCAGTCATCGCCTTCCGAAGCCAGGACGAACCCGCCGACGTGTACGTACAGGACGTAATGGTTCATCCGCACTACCGCCGCCGCAACATCGCACGAACGCTTCTCGGCGCAGTGCGATCGCGAGCTGCGGGATGGGGTTGCACGCGACTGTACTTGACGTCTGAACCCGAAAACCGCGCAGCACACTCCAGTTGGATCGCACTAGGGTTCGAGAACCTCGAGGGCGACAGGGAGATCGATGGGGTCTCCGTCACCAACGACTTCAAAGGCCCAGGCCGAGATCGAGCTGTCTACGCGCTTTCCCTGGAATAGGCTCTCCCGTATCCGATTCGCCTCGTTGGCCCCTGCATTGACACCGGCCGCTCATCCTTGTTCAGGAATCGCACGCCAGGGCCTGGCGACCGACTGCAATCCATGAAGCGGGCCAACGCCAGGTCAGGCGACGCTGCCGCGTAACACCGCTACGCAGAACTACAGCAGAACTAGGACAGGACCGCGGTGTCTACTTTCGGTCTCACCAACGACGCTGGTCACGAGTACGCGACTCCTCGTCGCCGACGGCCGAGCGTCGTGACCTGCTGACCATTTCCGGCACCGACCTCACCCGAGGCGAGGAGGTCCATTCGAGTGAGAGGTGAGCCCGTAATGCTCACACCGGAAACAGATTCCCAGTTCGCTGAAACGTGCCGAGAGGAAGGAATCAACCCGGCCGAAGCCGCCCGCTCGGTAGCCAACGGCACGATGGTCTTTCTCCGGTCCGAAGCCAGCAAGCATATGGAGAACTTCAAACCCCTCCTTGTCGGCACCGGCACCAGGCCCAAGATCAGCGGCCTGATCGGGCTGGGGCCGCGTGACACCGATCGGCACGCCATCGTCGACACGATGAGCGTCATCCTCGCCGCACGCCCCGATGCCGTCATGGACCTCACGACCAACCCGGAGGGTGTCGCTCTACGCACCGACCTCAAAGAGATCATGGGCGTTCCACTCGGGGCTTGCCTGACCTATGACCTGTTCACCGACCCCCGCCGGCGCATGAGCCGTGCGGAATTCCTCGAACGATTCGAGGCAGGATTGGCAACCGGGGTCGACTACGTGCTTGTCCATATGGGTATCACCCCGGCGATATCCGAGGCGATGAAGAAATCGACCCGAATCGTGCCCACCACCTCGCGCGGCGGCGGACTGATCGACCGCTACATGCGGATACAGCACTGCGACAACCCCTTGATCGAGCACCTCGACGGCATCATCGAGATCTGCCGACGCCGCGAGGTCGTACTCGACCTCGGCGACATCTTCCGGTCTGCCTGTACTGCGGACGCCGCCAACGATGAACTGAAGTGGATGGAGCTGCGGCTGCTGGCCCAGCTACGCGCCGAGATACTGCGCGGCGGCGTGCAGGTGCTGTGTGAAAGCGGTGGGCACATCCCACTCCATCTGATCCCCGAGCTCATCCCCGCCTACAAGGAGGCCCTGGGCGGTGCGCCGCTCTGGCTGGCCGGGCCCATGGTGATCGACAATGCCGTCACGCTCGACCAAGTCGTCAATACCCTCGGTATCCTCGCCGCCGGCCAGTGGGGCGGGGACATGTTCGCCTCCATCACCCATAACGAGCATTACGCGATGCCGACCGCACCTGATACCGCCGAAGCCATCCGGTTCGCACGGGTCGCGATCACTGCATTGGAGTTGGCTCGCGGAAAGGAGTCCGAGACCACCAGGCAGCGCGCGATGGGGCAGTCCCGGCGCCGCAATTCCTGGGCCGAACAGGCCGAGCTCGCGCTGTACCCGGACCTGGCAGACCAGGCGTTCATCCGCGAAGGACTCAAAGACGGCGCACCGTGCACGATCTGCGGCAAGTACTGCCCACTCGTCATCGTCCACAAAGACGACGAGAAGCCGGTCACAGCCTCGGCAGTACGGTCCTTGCCCGTTATCGAGCCGGAGGACTGATCATGCTGGCCACTGCTATACGGCACAGCATTGTGCGGCGCCTTCCCGATTACGCCGAACTCGACGATGCGGCGACCGACATCGCGGACCGCCTCCTGTCGATCGGCCACCGCGTACCGCCGGACGACTGGCTGATCGTCGGTGGTTCCCTCGCCCGCGGCGAGCCGACATTCGTGCGGCACGACCAGCAGCATGTGCTGGTCTCCGATATCGATTTCCTGTACGTCCACTCCGGACAGCGGCCATCGATGCCGGTAGCGGAGCTGGTCGAGATGGCCGAACAATACTTTTCGACTGTCGATCTCATGGTTCTTCCGCTGTCCGGCTACCGCCGCGTCCAAACCTCGCTCGGCTACGACTTCAAGAACCTCGGTATAGCACTCACCGACACCGGTCTCCCAGGCCATACCCCTGTCGAGCTGGATGCCCGCGACGCCTACGAGATCCTGCTCTACTACACGCAAGCATATTTCTGGTGCGGGCTACACGGCCCGTGGCTCAACGGCGAAAACACTGCGCAGCACCATCTCGTGACCAACCGGCTGTGCATGAAGATCCTGCGCGCCACCGCGATGCTGGACGGCGCCTACGCGCACCACGACTTCGACCGTATGCCGCGGCCGATCGCGGACCGGATGCGCGCGGAACTGCGCTGGCGCCGTGACCCGTCGCAGCCTCCTATGGACGCGGGCCGATTCTGGACCTATCTCGCCGAGGCACTGACGCGTTTCGATACCGAATTCGGGCAACGGCGAGCTGATGCGGTCAACTACAGCCGGTACGCGACGACAAGCAGCGGGCGGATCGTCGCCCGTCACCACCAGGCGGCCCATCAGTTGGCGCGGGCAATGGCTGACGCATGGCTCGTCACAGGCGACCCGCGGGCATTGGCTACGGTGAAGCACCGTGCGTGGGCGGAATACACCGGCTGGGACGGCACCCACATACAGCCCAGCCCGGAAGACTACTTCCGCCGCCACAAGCAGGACATTCACGACCATCTATTGGCGATGAAAGTGCAGGTTGTATGAAACTGCTGGTCACCGGAGGTGCGGGCTATGTCGGCGCCACCGTCGCTCGCATGGCACGCGACGCCGGCCACCAGGTCGTCATCGTCGACGACCTCTCCCGCAACGACGATCGCCAGGTCCCCTCCGGCGTGGTCTTCGCGCGGCTACGCGTCCACGACATCGCCGATGTCCTCACCGCTGAGGCCGGTTTCGACGCGGTCCTGCACTTCGCCGGCCTCATCGCCGCCGGCGAATCCATGGCACATCCGGAATGGCACTGGGACAACAACACCCGTGCCTCGCTAGCCCTCCTCGACGCCATGCGCGCCGCCGAGGTCGGCAAACTGGTGTTCTCCTCCACCGCCGCCGTCTACGGCGAACCGACCGAACTGCCCCTCACCGAAACCTCACCCACCAACCCGGTCAACACCTACGGCGACACCAAACTCGCCGTCGACCGCGCCATCGCGTCCTACACCCGCACGGGCACCCTCGGCGCGACCTCGCTGCGCTACTTCAACGTCGCCGGCGCCCACGCCTGCGGCGACGGCACCATGCTCGGCGAACGACACGACCCCGAAACCCATCTCATCCCCCTCGCCCTCGACGCCGCACTCGGCCACCGCGACAAACTCTCCTTGTTCGGCGACGACTACCCCACCGCCGATGGCACCTGCGTCCGCGACTACATCCACATCACCGACCTCGCCCGCGCCCATCTGCTGGCACTCGACACAATCGCGCCAGGCGAACACAATATCTATAATCTCGGCAACGGTATCGGCTTCTCCAACCTCCAAGTCGTACAGGCCGTACGCGAAGTCACCGGAGCACAATTCGACGTCGAGAACGCCCCACGGCGGCCCGGAGACCCCGCCGTCCTTTACGCATCATCGGACTTGGCGCACAGCGAACTCGGATGGAAACCGGAGAAACCCGACATCGCCGACATCGTCGCCGACGCCTGGGCATTCCACCGCACCCACCGGTAACCGAACCAACAGGACACCGATGACCACCCCCTCGCTGGACACCGAATACGCAGACCTCACGCCGCTACAGGTCCGCATCGCCACCCACCAGCACCACTCCGAATACCCCGACGACCCCGTCGCCGAAGTCCTCGCAGCCCTCGGCCTAACCGGCAGCGAGGACCTCGCCGATATCGGCTGCGGCGACGCACGTTTCCTCGCACACCTGCGCGAAACGGGCCACACCGGTCGTCTCGTCGGCGTAGATACCTCACCCACCATGGTCGCCGCCGCGGCGGCGATCACCGGTGTCACCGCGCTCCACGGCGAGGCCAGAAATCTACCGCTACGGGACGACGAGGTCGACATTTGCACCGCCCGGCACATGCTCTACCACGTCGCGGACCCACTCGTCGCACTCTCGGAATTCCGGCGGATCACCCGACCCGGCGGGACGGTCGCTGTCACCGTCAACCACGACCGAACCTGCCATCGCACACACCAACTCGTCGCCGCGCATGCAAGCAGTTACAGCATCACCCCGCCGGACGGAATGATCAACCGCACCGTAACCAGCGACACCTTGCCCGACATGATGCAGGACATCTTCGGCAACACGACGATCGAAACCCATGACAACGCGCTGGTTTTCGACCGACCCGGACCGCTGATCGCCTTTGCTGAGGCGCTGTTCACCTTCTGCGGTATCGCACCCGACTCGCCACACCGCGTTCAGATCCTCGCCGACATCACCAGCGAGATCGAACAGTGGTTCATGACCCATCCGGACCAACTGTGGCGCGACTCCAAGGGTTATTCCATTGCCACCGCAACTATCACCGGGTGACTGGGAACGAGATGCGCCTCGTGAGCCACTACATCCTTGCGAACCAGCTCACGGGCGGCGGAATTCGCCATCGGCCACACCTTTGCCGAAGGCTTCCCATTCATCAGCGGTGTAGCGCAGCGTGACAATCCTCGAGGCGGTGTCGGCGGCGGCCAGCTCGGCGGAACCATCCGCGTTCACACTGACCTCGGCGGTGCCAACTGTGCCGGGCCGGCTGCTGAGTGCGAGATCGAGAAAAGCGGTCCAGCAGGCGGTCGGGATCGCGATTGTCGGCTGGGTGTCGGGCGCGTCGGCGTAGTCGCTGTTCTGTTTGCTGTCTCGGATGAGCACGCAGTCACCAAGGAACTTGACCTCGACGCACGAGGGGCCGTCGTTGGAGTACGACGACTTGAAGAAATCACCGTTGTTGCTGGTGACGGGCCTATCTGTGCTCATACTGATCAGGCTATCCTATCTGCCACTTGCTGGATCAGGGCCGCGGAGTCCTCTGGGCTCAGCGCCAGGTCGAGTTGGCGGTCGAACAGGATCCGCAGTTCGCGGACTCGGGATGCGTCGTCGATGATTCCCCGGGTGGCGACCGATTCGTGCCATGCCAGGGACGGCAGCATGGGGCTGGCGAAGTGGATGATGTGGAACGGCGATCCCGACAGGATCGGGCGCCTGGGAGCGGTGAAGGGGACGATTCTGACCTCGATCGTGTCGCGTCGTGCCATCTCGTTGAGGTGACGCAACTGGCCGGCCACCACCTCAGGACTACCGGTGAGCTGGTGAAGTGCCGCCTCATGAATCAGCGCGGTCAGCTCCAGTGGGTCTTCGCCGGCTAATCGTTCTTGTCGTTTCATCCGGGCGTCGATGTACAGGTCCGCGTCGACCGGGCGAATTCGGGCGATATCGGAGTCCATGATCGCGCGGGCGTAGTCCACGGTCTGTAGCAGACCCGGGACTATCAACCCTTCATAACTCTGAATGGCCTTCGCGCCATGTTCGAGGCCGAACAATCTGAGGGTCTCGGTGTCGAAGAGGGCGGAGTAATCCATCCACCAGCCGCGCTCGCGGGCATCGGCACGGAGGGCTTCGAGTAGTTGCCGTTCCTCATTGTCCGCAGCGGCGATGCCGAACAGTTTCAGGAGCGCGTGGAAGTTGTCGTCGGTCAGGGCGCGCCGGTCGCTCATGAGCTGGTGCCAGTGATTGGTGGTGATACCCAGCGCCTTGGCGGCGGTCTTGACGTCGATCTGCTGCGCGGTCTTCCACTGGTTGATCCGAAGCAGCAACTCCCAACGGGCGACCGTCGGTGACTTCACGCGTCAGCTCCTTCCCTGGGGTCGAAGCGATCCTACCCCTCGCCTGAAATACCGGTCTGGCAGTTGTGCTGACAACTTGTCAGAGCTACCGTCAGACATGACATCGGCCACTACATCCGACTAGTTCGGATCACATGTGTCAGACAGGGAGAAGTCATGCCGATACAAGTCATCGACCGGACACTGATGGTCAGCGACCGGTGCGGGCATCAAGCAAGAAGCGTCGGAGACCAGCAGTGGGTAGTCAGTTTCCTGCCGGGCCGCACGCTCTCGACCGAACAAGCCACCGCGGCCATGCAGATCGCGGAATCCGTCGCCGACAACCTCGTGCTGGCCAGGTACCTGGGCTTGACCGTTCTCGAAGCCTGCGGCCTGGCGGCCCAAGAGCCCCCACCCGGCGAAGTAACCGCAGTCGCCACACGACGCACATTTCGTCGGTTCGGTGACGGGGCAGGGCGGTGGTCTGCATGAGAAACCATCGGGCGCTGACTGATCGGCAGGCTTCGATTGCTCTCGTCATCATGTTCAGCGCAGGAGCAGCCAGGGGACGGAGAGTAGCGAAGCAGGCGCGGCGGGCGTCGCGATCTCACATGTTGCGCTCTGTCGATACCGGCGGCCGTCACCGGCTGGAGGCGTAATGTTCGAGCAGTGCCACAGCGCGCATGAGGTTGCCCATGTATATCGTGCGATGGGATTCGACGCGTCACTGATCTTCCACCGAGTCGCGTTGATCGCATCCAACTCACTCGGAGCGGTAGCGATGCCAGCCGCCCTGGGCGCCGACGTACGCCGCGCACTCACCGACGGACCGCGCGCGATCCATGCGCCGATCATCAGCTTCCACCGCCCCGACCGAGAGTGGGTCTACCTGGTCGGCCCCGGTATAGGTCGCAGTCTCGGCCGCGCAACCCGAGATATGTTCGACACTGCCGGAGTACGGATCATGATGTCCGGACAGCGGGTATGGCTCCCGATGAGTGACAGCTTCACCCAATGGTATTGGGTATCGCCGCCCAGTCACGCCAGGGCATTGCCGTCGCGGACCGCGGTACTCACAACCACGCGTCATCTGCTGCACCTGCAGTCGCATTCGTCCGTACGGCGGTGAACCCATGTACACCGTCACCGCGATGAGTGCGACGACCCCGTTCCCATCCTGCGAGGAACTGCTATCCGCCGTACGGGGCCACCGTATCTCCGCCCATCCCCTGACTGGGCTGGCCCGTGAATTCGGCCGGATGCACCGGCGCCAACTTCACCTGGACGAACCTGCGGACCGCCGCCACCGAAACGCTTTGATCCGCAGGGTAGACGAGTGGGTCGCGAACCATCTCCCTCCCCCGCATCCGGCATCGACGCTGCATCCCGAGTCGATGGGAACGGTGATCGACCGCCTCGCTGAAACACAGGTGCTCGCGTTTCACCTGCTCATGACGATCGAGCCTTCTCATCCCAGCGTGCACAAGGCGTGGTACCAGCTCGCCGAACTGCGCGACAACTACACCGACCTGACGACCGCAGTCACACACCGGGCACTCCGCCTGCCTTGCACACCAATCCCATGACCACCGGGGTCGACAACCCACAAAGCAAGGAGCCTCGAAATTTCCATTCCCGGCCTACCTGCATCTGGCCACCGGACCTCCCCATTCCTCGGGACAGCCGACGACCTGGTGATTCTCGATGCCGATATCGGGTGGCGCCCAGGAGGCCTCATAGCATTAGCGATCGCGGCGCGTGTGGTGCCGAATCTGGTCGTGGTCACCGCCGATGAAACTCATGGCCGCCGCGCCCAGCTGGCCCGCCACGCCCTGAACCTGCTCGACCGTACCGACGTCCGGGTCATTGCCGGGTTCGATCTAGGAGGTGAGGACCGATTTCTCCTCGACAACCACCACCGGTCCCCAGCATTCAGTGAGGACTTCCTCGAACGTATCCGCGGTCTCGATCGCATGATCGCCGCCATCGTCGAACTCTGCGAGACCACTCGCCGAATCCGGTGGGTCGGACTCGGCCCGATGTCCAATATCACGGCTGTTGTCTCTCGCCTGCCGGAGATCGCCGACCGCGTGATGGTCACCCAGCTGGGTGGGGCACTCAACCATCACCACGGCAAGACGCCCGTATCGCACAACTTCCGTGTCGATCCCGTCTCCGCCGGGCTGGCGTTGCGCGCACTCCACACGCCGCGTCTGGTGCGAGGCGAGCACACCGACTCCGACGCCACCCAGATCACTCCGGGTTTCCCACTCCTTCCGACGTTCGAACAGCCAACCGCGCCGGGGTGGGCGCAACTGCTGGCGATCCACCTGCGCGCATGGCTTGTCCGTGAACCCCGGACCTGGTTGGGGCATCCCTTGGCTCTCAGCGCCACGCTCGGGCTGCCATTCGTTACGTTTCGCACCGAACGAATCGAAATACACCCTGATGCACGTCTGTCCCGCACACCCCACGGACGGCCGATGCAGGTGTCCAACACGGTCGACTACCCCGCCTTCCTGACCTGGATGCGCGACGCACTGCGCATATGACGCCGCGTCGGCATCCCGTCGCGAAACGAAGGGGAAACGCGTGACCGCCAGGACACCCAATCGAAGTCCCGTCTGCAGCAGCCGATTAGCTACCTACCATGCGGCGCTGCGCCGATACCCGGTGCTAGCCTGACCCCGGGCCGGTCGCCCCCCCCTTTGGCTGGTCCGCTCCGCAGCTCATGGCTGCGACGAGCGGCGGCACCGCCGAGTTGCATAACCCCTGATGCGTGGCGGTGCCGCCACTACTTCCCGGCCGGTCCCGGATCGGCTTCCAGTTCGGCCGATCTTTGCCGTGCTTCCCTCGAGAATGCTTACGCCGCCAGATCCCCGGCCTCCTTGCCGATCCAAGCGTCCGTCTCCCAGAATGCAGCCGGTCCCCAGACGGGGTTTCGCGGAAAACGTTGAAGTTCCGATGAACTCACGGCTTGCCGACGCTGGAACACGAGCACGTCCTCGTGAGCGATCAGGTGGACGGGGAGTCCTTCGCGGCGGTTTTTGACGATGAAGTCGCGCTGGAAGAAGCTGCTGCGGGCCACGATCCCGTCCTCGGCGAGCCGGCCCAGAAGTGCGACGCAGCGTTCGACGGGGGTGAGCCCGGCGAGCGTGCCACAGGTGGTGATGTGGGTAGGTAGGTCGACGAGCTCGGCGTGCTGGCGCCAGGGGCGGGCGGTGATGACGACGTGGCCGCCGGGTTTGAGGTAGTCGGCGACGCCGGTGAGGATTTTGGTGAACCCGGACAGCAGTCGGCCGATGCCGACGTTGGCAAGGTTGCCGCGGTCGAGGACGGCACCGTAGCGGTGGTCGTATTTGTGGACGCCTTCGCCGGGTTTGGCCCGGACGTGGCCGTGGGTGGAGTCGCCGTATGGGGGTGAGGTGATCACGAGGTCCACTTGTCCCCGCAGTGCCTCGGGGAGCAGGTCGGGGAGCTTGCGGGCGTCGCCCTGGTAGACGGCGGCGTCCAGATCGTTGCCGGTGGTGCGGGCGAGGTCGATGTTGGTGCGGGCGAGGTCGGCCCAGCGGGTTTCGTATTCGACGCCGACGGCGCGGCGGCCGGTGTGGAGGGCTTCGACGAGGGTGGTGCCGATCCCGCACATCGGGTCCAGGATCAGGTCCCCGGGCCGGCTGTATGCCTCGATGGCGTGGGCGGCAATAGCGGGCAGCATTTTCGCGGGGTGTTTGGTGCTGTCGGGGTGGTAGCGGCCCGTCCGTTGGGTAGCGGGCGCGGCTTGCGCAGTCGCCCACACCGACGCCCCGTTTGCGCTGATGGTGGTGCGGACTGCGGTTCTGGGTTCGCGGATTGCGGTCATCGAACGTGCCTCATTTCGGGATTCGGGCGCGCAGAGCTCCACCCGGAGTCAGAGGGGTGGTTGCACAAGGTGGTGGGTCGCCGCCAGCAAATTCAGGGGCGCAGGAGAACGGTCACGTCGGTGTGGGCGATCCCGTGCAAGGGCGCGCGCTGGGAAGCGTCGACTCTCGGGGCGACGATGGCGCCGTCGGCGATGGGAACGGCGGCGATGTGCTGAAGGAATAGCAGATCGGCAGCTTGACCAGCAGCCACTATGACGCCGGTCGGATCCAACAGAACACCGTCCCGGCTGCGGCTGGCGCGAGTGAACACGGCCAGCACACCGCCCGCGGCCAGGCGGGCTGCTGCCCGCGTGACGATCCGGTCCACGACCGACACTGCGACGTCCTCGGGTGGCAGCAGGCTGGCCAGCACGAGACCGGCCTCGTCGGCTTCGCGCTGGGTGCAAGTGCGGGACGGGCCGCGGCGGTCGCCGAGATGTTCGATCGCGCCGGAACGTGCGAGTCCCTCGATGGGGGTGAGCGCGTCCCGAGCGCCCGAGATCCGGCGCCGGCCGGCTGTGGAAGTTGGTGGGGTCAGCACGAGTACCTGGTCGCCGGGTCGGGAGAATTCTATGACGGCTCGGGTCACTATCACTGTCGGCCAGGGGTCGCGGTGGTTGAGTGGGTCGGGTCCGGTGGCCCAGATGGTGGACGGCACCTCGGCCCTTGATGGGCGGGTGCCCGAGGTCCCGGTGCGACGGCGGCGGGTGGGAGTGTGTTCGGTCATGGGCAGTGCCCTTTTCCTATCCAGTGCGTGGGAGGTTGCACTGGTGGACTCCTTGCGAATTCACCGTTTTTGGACATGGCCCATCGCGAAATTCAGATAGGACGGCGGCGGCAGCATCTGATATCGAGAGTTATCGGCCGGTACGTCGCTGGGAGATTTTTCGGTTTCTAGTTCTCCTCCGTGTTTCGCGCGTTGTGTAGTGCGCCACCGGATCGCCACAGAACGTACACAGCCCCTGGTAGTCGGGGCTTTCACTGGTCGTTCACTTAACCAGGATCCGGTGTCCGATATCCGGCTCGAGTGAGAGCGCGGAGGTCATCCCGAGGTTTTTTTGAGTCTTTTCCGACGCGTTTTGGTGGCGCTCGTTCGGTGTCCTTGCGATGTCGGATTCTCCGCACGAAAGGAAACGAGTAGCCATGAATACGGATACCGGTATTTCAGCGAAGAAGAGCGCCTCTGGGGACAGTTCGCCGCTTTCGGTGGTGCGGTCGGCGTTCGATCGGATCGCCGACGACCCTGTACCGCGCGAGGCCGCACGGGTAGCGGGGCTGGGTAGGGCAGTTACGACGTGGGGGCAGTTACGGCGGGTGTTGTCGGATCCTGGGTTGCCGATCCAGGTGGTGGATGCGGTCTGGGTGTGGCTGATCAAGCGGTCTCGGGTCGAGGGTTCGGACGCGGCGCTGGTGTGCGCGGGGATGGCTGTGCCGATGCTGGCCGGGATGGCGAGCACGTTCGGCCCCCGCAGGCGAGAGGACCGCGCCGACGTTGAAGCCGACCTACTGACCGCGTTCTTCACCGAACTGAGGCGTATCGATGTGGAGCGACCGTTTCTGTGGTTCCGGCTGCGGTGGGCAGTGTTCCGTGGCGGCCGGGCCTGGGTACGGCAGGAAGCGGCTGCACCGGCTCCAGGCCCCGACATCGGCACCGACCTCAATGCCGGCTGGGGCAAAACCGTGCCGGCGATGTGCACACCGCCAGGGCATCCCGAGGACCTTCTCGCCGAGGCGGTCGCGGAGAACGTGATCACCCCCCAGGTGGCGGAACTGATCGCCGTCACCCGGTTGGAGGGCCGCTCGGTGACCTCACTCGCCGAAGAAGTTGAAGGTTCGTCGCATTGGGCGTTGCATAAGGCACGCCGACGCGGCGAACACGACCTCCGGGCGTGGCTGACCGCCCGAACCGCCGGAAGCGATCCAGCCCGCACCAGCATCGTCGAGCACCGCGCCCTGCACGACCTGGCTTGCACAGAAGACCACCGGTCGACGGGACTTTTGGCCCAGCTTCAGCTCACCGACCGCGATCTGCAGTTGCTTCTCCTTCTCGACACCGTGGGCGGGTTGACCGCCGCCCAAGTCGGTGAGCGGTTGTTCCCCAGCGTCGACACCGCCCGCAAACGGTTGACCGCCCTGGCCCGCCGTGGCGTGCTGACCCGAGTCAGGACCCACTCAAGCCCGGGTCTGCGGGGCGTGCCGCCATGGCGCTACACCCTGTCCCCGCTCGGATCCGAGATCGCCGCCACCGAGCACCGGACGCCCGAACGATCGCAGGATCGGTCACGAACGACCTCAGCCGCCGCACCGCAAACAGCGGCACGGATCAGTGCATCGCGCGAATTGCCGAACACTGCGGAGTCCAAAACAGGCCCGCAATCAGGGAGTAGCCAGTGCGGGCGGACATCGGCTGCCCCCGTGCACTCGCCAACTCCTATGGAGGTGAATCGCCGATGCGCATGATCGGTATCCCCAACGTTCTGTCCGCGAACCCCTCAACCCAGACCCGGCCCGGTCCGGTCCGGCGGGCATTTGCCTGGGCGATCGCACTTGCGGTGGCGATGGCGGCGCTCGTTGTGACCGCAGGTGCTGCTGCCGCCGACCCGGTCGTGGTGCTCGCCATCGCCGAGTCGTTCGATCAGGTGCTCGACAACATCCGCAACTGGTTGGTCGGCATTCTCGCCGGCCTGGCAACCGTATGCGTGACCGTGGGTGGCGCCCGCTACGTACTGGCCTCCGGTGATCCGGGAGAGGTCGAGAAGTCCAAGACCGCGCTGCGGGCGGCGTGTATCGGGTACGGGCTGGCGATGCTCGCCCCGGTGATCGTCGCCGTCCTCAAGTCGATCGTGGGTGCCTGACCATGACGGCCCTGCACCCCATCGGCACCTCACCACCAGGCCACAGGTCGACCTGGACTCGCCGGGTTCTGGTCGTCACCGTCCTGCTGCTCGTGACCGGGCTCGGACTCGGCGGAACCGTCGCGGCGCAGCCCACAACACCGCCGCCCCCGCCAGATTCGACGACACCGCACTGGCCGCCGCCCCCGTCGAATTCTCCTGAGCAGTCCGCACCCACGACTCCGATGCCCACCAGTCCGGCCGCGCCGGAAACTCCGGTCCCCCGGCCATCGCAGGCACCGTCGCCCACGAGCCCGGATTCGACGGCACCGCCGGTCGAGCCGTCGGGCGGGGAGGACTCCGAGTGCGGGGTCCGCAATATCTCCGCGTGTGTCGCCGAGGCGATCGACGGGTTCTTCCAGCGCCTGGTCGAATCCGCGCTCAACCCGCTGCTGGATCTCCTGTCGCAAACCTTGCTGACGACTCCAGAACCGGGTGATTTGCCGCGGGTCGGTGAATTGTGGGATTCGTCGTGGCAGTTGATGCTGGCGATCTACGGGTTGCTGGTGATGGCGGCCGGGGTGCTGTTGATGGTCCGCGAAACCCTGCAAACCCGGTACTCGGTCCAGGATTTGGCGCCGCGGATCGTGGTCGGGTTCCTCGCCGGTGCCATGAGTCTGTTGGTCGCCTCGCAGGCGATCCGCTTCGCCAACGCTCTCGCTACTGCTGTTGCCGGCGACGGCCTCGACCCCGATTCCGCCGGCGCCGCCCTACGCGAGCTCGCCACCATCACCGCAGTGCGAGGTTTGGTGAGCCCGGCCGCGGGACCCGGGATCTTCGTCATCCTGCTCGAGGTCGCGCTCGTGG
Source organism: Nocardia cyriacigeorgica (assembly GCF_005863245.1). GTDB lineage: Bacteria > Actinomycetota > Actinomycetes > Mycobacteriales > Mycobacteriaceae > Nocardia > Nocardia cyriacigeorgica_C. Next base: position 500,706 of record NZ_VBUT01000005.1, read on the forward strand.
TGCTGCTGGTGATCCTGCTCATCACCTACGTCATCCGGGTGGCGATCACCATCATCCTCGTCGTCGCCGCCCCGCTGGCGTTGATGTGCCACGTACTACCGGGACTGGATGCGCTGGCACGGTGGTGGTGGCGCTCCTTCGCCGCGTGCCTGGCGATCCAGGTGGTGCAGTCGCTGGTGTTGGTGACCGCGCTGCGGGTGTTCCTCACTCCCGGCGGTTGGGAGTTCTTCGGCCCCAACGCCGACGGGCTGGTGAGCTTGATCATCGGACTCGCCCTGATGGCGGTGTTGATCAAGGTCCCGTTCTGGCTGCTGTCGAGCATGAGAATCGGCACCGGTGGTGGCCGGAGCATGATCGGGTCCCTGGCCCGCGGCTACGTCACCTACAAGACCTTCGGCCTGCTCAAGGGCGGGGAGAAGGCCGTCGCCTCCGCGGTCCGCCGGCCCACACCAGCCGCCGCCACGCCCGGCCATACCGCCCGGCCTTCCACAGCACGGCTCCAAAGACCCCGTCCGGCCGCTGTCCCCACTGCCGCGGATAGCGACCCGTATGCGCGAACACGGGCGACCAGAGACGGGCAGCTGATACTGCCGTTGGAAGGAGTGCGCCGTGTCCGGCCGACTCCGGCGGCCTCGGCACCACCACAGCACGCGGGCACCACTGCTTCGGCACGCACCGCACCGCCCGGCGTGCCTCCAGCGGCGACCGGGCAAAAGACACGGCGCGGGCGTCAGCTGGCCTTCGATTTCACCCCACCGGACCCCTACAAAGGGATCCGCGCCAACCACCGCGGCCAATACCCGCTGCCGATCCCGGTCACCCGAGCCCGGCCCGGCGCCACGCGCTCCCCAGCCCAACGTCCAACACCGGGACCCGCCCCGGTCACACGGTCTACACCACCACCTCAATCGCCGGCTACGTCCCCGCCGAGGCCTCGCCGGGGCACGCAGCTGGCGTTCGAGTTCGACCCACCCGACCCCTACGAGGGCAACCGGTCCTTGCGCAGCGGCCAGTACCGGCTCCCGTTCCCGGTCCCCCGGGTCCAGCCCACCGAACGAACCAGCCCACCACCACCGCCAGTGGCGTCTCCGCCCTCACCACCAACGGGCCGCCAGCTGCATCTCCCGCTCCCTGATCTGCCGGTGCGCCGCCGTGCCCGCCGCTCGCCCCGAGGAGGAAACACTCGATGAGTACACCCGTTCGTATTCCCGCCGACGTCGACCGGCCGGACCGGTTGATCGGCCCGTTCACCGCCCGCCAACTCTCCGTACTCGCCGTCACCGCGCTCCTGCTCTACCTCGTATGGACCGCGACACGTGAGGTGATTCCGCCCGCGGTGTTCGTCGCCGCCGCGGTCCCGGTCGGCGCGGTGGTCGCGGCGCTGGTGTTGGCCACCCGCGACGGTTTGTCGGCCGACCGGCTGCTGCTGGCCGCCCTGCGGCACCGGCTACGACCCCGCCGCCTGGTGTCGGCACCCGAAGGCATCGCGTCCCCGCCGCACTGGGTCACCCACGCTGCCGGACGACAACCGAAACCCCCGGCCCCGCAACAGCTGTCAGCCAGAGAATTACAGCTGCCCGAGTCGATCACCAGTAACAGCGGCATCGGAGTGGTCGATCTCGGCTCGGACGGGCTCGCGGTGATCGCCGCGGCCGGGACGGTCAACCTCGCCTTGCGCACCCCCGAGGAACAAGACAGCCTGATGGCTCAGCTCGGGGGCTGGCTGCACACGCTGCGGCAGCCGGTGCAGATTCTGCTGCGCTCGACCCGCCTGGATCTGACCGGCCAACTGGCGCGGCTGCGGGAGTCGGTCGGCCAGATGTCGCCGGAGCTGGCCGCTGCCGCACACGGACACGCCGACCATCTGGAAGGCCTCGCCGCGAGCGAAGATCTGATGCACCGGCAAGTGCTGCTTGTCTGGCGTGAACCCCTCGACCTTCCCACCACCGGTGACAGTTTGAGTGGGCCATCGCCGGCGGCGATGCTGGGCTGGCTGGCCTCGGGGCGGCGCCGCGCCCGCCGGGAATTGTCGGAGGCGGCGCGCCGTGCCGCGGAGTCACGGTTGCTGCGCCGCGTGTACGAGGCCACCGACCTGCTCGCGCCCATGGGTGTCACCGTGACACCGCTCGATGATCTCCAGGCCACCGCAGTGGTAACCGGAGCCTGCAACCCAGGCAGCCTCATACCATCCTCGGCCGATATCGCCGGCCCGCACACCGTCATCACCACCACCGGCGGCGGCGAGCACACGAACCGCGAAATCGCACCGACTGACGACACCACCGGGGCCACCACTCCACAGCATGGACTTTTCCCCGGAGCCGGTCGCCGAGCCCCCGTTACCGCAGGAGAATTCGGTCCGGATTCGCTGGCGATCGAGGCTCGTCACCTCGAGGTCGGCTCCGGGTGGGTAGCCACCCTCGCCGTCACCGGCTACCCGCGGGAAGTCACCGCCGGATGGCTGGCGCCGCTGCTGTCGCACCCCGGTCGTCTCGATGTCGCGGTGCATGTCGATCCTGTGGATCCGGTGACCGCGGCGTCGCGGTTGCGGCGCCAGCTCGCGCGACTGGAATCCTCGCGACTGCACGACGCCGGTTACGGACGGCGCAGCGACCCGCTGGTCGAGGTCGCGGCCGAGGACGCCGCCGAACTCTCCGCCCGTGTCGCACGCGCCGAAGCCCGCCTGTTCCGAGTCGGGGTGTACCTGACCGTACACGCCAGCTCGGAAGCCGAGCTCGCCGACGAAATCGCCGCGGTACGGGCCCTGGCGGCGAGCCTGCTCGTCGACACCTGCACCCTGTCCTACCGCACTACCCAGGGCTGGGTGTCCACGCTGCCCCTGGGCCTGGACCTAGTGCGGTTGCGGCGCACCTTCGACACCAACGCCCTCGCCGCGGCGTTCCCGTTCTCCAGCCCTCAACTTCCCGTCGGCGATCCGGCACACGCGGCCTCCCCGGAGGGCGTGCTATACGGCCGCGACGCGGCAGCCGGTTTCGTGTTCGTCGACCGGTTCGGCGCCGAGGCCGACAACCACAACGCAGTGGTGCTCGGCCGTTCCGGCGCAGGCAAGAGCTACTTCGTGAAGACCGAGATCCTGCGGTCGCTGTTCCGCGGGATCGAGCAGGTGATCATCGACCCCGAAGACGAATACCGCACCTTGACCGAGGCGGTCGGCGGCGCTTACATCCACCTCGGTGCCCCCGGAATCCGCCTCAACCCCTTCGATCTGGAGGTCCACACCCGACCTGACGGCCGCCGCACCGCACCCTCCGATGCACTGAACCGGCGAAAGCTCTTCTGCCACACCATCATCGCCGTCCTGCTCGGCGAGCAGACGGCCGCGCAGCGTGCCACCCTGGACACCGCGGTCACCGCCACCTACACCAGCGCAGGCATCACCGACGACCCCGCCACATGGACGCAGCCTGCACCGACGCTGGGCATGTTGCGTGAGCAGTTGACGGCACTCGGGTCGGCGGTCTCCGACGATCTCGCCGCCGGTTTGTCTCCGTTCGTCGGCCAGGGGGCGTTCGCTGGACTGTTGGACGGGCCGACCACCGTCAGCCCGGACGCGGCAATGGTCACCTACTCCTTGCGAGAGCTGCCCGATGAACTGAAACCCGTCGGCACGCTGCTCGTGTTGGACGCGACCTGGCGGCGAGTCGCTGACCCGGCCGTCCGTCGGCCGCGGATGGTGACCGTGGACGAGGCGTGGCTGATCATGCGCCAGCCGGCCGGGGCGCAGTTCCTGTTCCGGGCCGCGAAATCGTTCCGCAAGTACTGGGCCGGTCTCACTGTCGCAACTCAGGACTGCGCCGACGTGTTGGGCACAGATCTGGGCAAAGCGATTGTGTCCAACGCGGCCACCCAGATCTTGCTGCATCAGGCGCCGCAGGCGATCGACGAGGTCGCGGGCGCGTTCAAACTCTCCGACGGCGAACGCCAATTCCTGCTCTCGGCTGCCCGCGGCCAAGGACTTCTCGCCCTCGGCACCGACCGCGCCGTATTCGCGGCTATGGCCTCGCCTGCGGAACATGCGCTGATCACCACCGACCCCAGCGAACTCGCCGACACCACCGACAGCAGTAAGACCGAGTTCGACCTCGCCGCCCCCCTGCCCGCCGACGGTGACACAGACGGTCCCCGCACCGGCGAGGAGGACAGCTACGGCGAGGACGACGGCGACGTCTACGTCGATGTACAGGCGGCATAGGCCATGTCGAGCCTGCTGTTCTCGGCGTCCCAGGACGAACTGGGCAGGTTCCTGCTCGACCCTGCCGCGACGCTGCGCGATCTCCTCGGCACCGCTATATCGGTGGTGACCGGTCCGGCCGCGGTCACCGGCGTCCTTCTGGCCGCGGTGGTGCTCGCGCTGGCACGGGTGCTCACCGGTGTGCGCCGGCGCCGGCTGGGTGCCGGCGCCCGCCAGGTCACCGTCCTCACCCCACCCGAGGTCGATCCCAAGGGCGCGGCAGCGTTGTGGGCGCATCTGACCGGGCAACTGCGCCCAGCCTGGCGGCGCATGGTGTTCGGGCAACCGCACCTCGGGTTCGAATACACGGTGACCCCGGAAGCCGGTGTCGCCATCCGGATCTGGGTACCCGGACAGGTTCCGCCGGGACTGGTGGAGCGGGCGGTGGCCTCGGCATGGCCGGGCGCGCACACCCGCACCAGTCACGCCACCACCGACCCTCTCCCCCTCCCCGGCCCCAAGGTCCGGAGAATGCTCTCGGGCGGTGAACTCCGGTTGGGGCGCCGGGAAGTGCTGCCGATCCGTACCGACTATGGAAATGGCGATCTCGTCCGCGATCTCATTTCCGCCGCCGACGACCTCACCCCGGGCCAGGCCGCCTGCGTACAAGTGCTAGCGCGGCCGGTCACCGGCCGACGCGTGCGCCGCGGCACCCGCACCCGCAGCGGAACGGCGGCGTGGCCGGTGCCACTGCTGCGCGAGATTCTGGATCTCCTCACCCCGGGCCCGGTCCGCCGCTCTGGGCGAACCCGCGCCGCCGCTGCGACACAGGTCAAAGACCCTCAGGCGGCCATGCAGGACAACACCGAGCACCGTGCTGCCGCTGACAAAGCCCGGGGCGCGCACTGGGAAAGCGTCATCCGCTACGCCGTCACCGTCCCTGTGCCCGAGACCGGTGACCGGGGCGCGGCGCGGGCTTTTGCGCGGGGGCGGGCGGATGCGCTGGCAGTGGTATTCGGGTCCTGTACCGACCACAACTACTATCGGCACCGCAGACACCGCAGACTCGGCTCGGCGCTTGCGCGCAGGCGACTGGGCCGTGGGGATCTGCTCTCGGTCCCGGAACTCGCCGCGGTTGCGCACCTTCCGCACGATCCGGCGATCCCGGGTGTTCAGCGGGCAGGTGCCCGCGCTATTGCTCCGACACCGGAGATCCCGGTCGCGGGCACCTACGCGAAATCTCTTGGGCTCTCGGATGCTCCGGGTGGGCGGTCGGTTGCGGTGCGGGTCGCCGATGCCCGCCACCATCTGCACGTACTGGGCCCGACCGGCGTCGGGAAATCCACCTTGCTCGCCCAGTTGATCCTCGACGAGGCCGACCAAGACCGCGGCGTGGTCGTCGTCGACCCCAAAGGCGACCTCATCACCGATATCCTCGCCCGCTTGCCTCAGCGCTGCGCGGATCGGGTGGTGTTGTTCGATGCCGATTCCCGCAGTCAGCCACCGTGTTTGAATCCCCTCGACACCCCCGCGGATCGTGCGGGCACCGACCTGGTGGTCGACAACCTGGCCACGATCTTTCACCGCACCTTCGCCCAATGGTGGGGCCCGCGCACCGACGACGTACTGCGGGCCAGCCTGCTCACCCTGTGCCGCCAACCCGGGGTCGCGACCCTCACCGACCTCCCCCGGCTGTTGACCGAACCGGCGTTCCGGGCCCGGGTCACCCGCGCCACCGCCGACCCGGTGCTGCGCGGGTTCTGGTCCTCATATGAGGAATTGACCGATTCCGCCCGCAACCAGGTCATCGGACCGCTACTGAACAAGCTGCGGCACTTCCTGTTCCGGCAATTCGTCCGCAACGCTCTCGCCGCCGGCCCCTCGACGGTCGATTTGGGCGAAGTGCTCGATCAGGGTGGAATCTGCCTGGCTCGGATACCGAAAGGCTCCCTCGGCGAAGACACCAGCCGACTCATGGGATCGCTGCTGGTGGCCCGCACCTGGCAGGCCACCACCGCCCGCGTCGGCACCCACCCCGACCAGCGCGCGGATGCCACCCTCGCTCTCGACGAAGCCCACAATTTCTTGAACCTGGCCACTCCGTTGGAGGACATGCTCGCCGAAGCCCGCGGCCTGCGCCTGTCGCTGGTCCTCGCGCACCAGAACCTCGGCCAGCTGCCCTCGGATATGCGGGCCGCGGTCTCGGCGAACGCCCGCAACAAGGTCATCTTCACCGCCTCCCCAGAAGACGCTCGTGACCTGGCCCGCCACACCAGCCCCTGGTTGTCCGAGCACGACCTGACCCACCTCGACGCCTACCACGCCGCGGCCCGGGTTCTGGTCCGCGGCCAGCAGGCACCACCGTTCACGCTCACCACGAAACCTCTGCCCCCAGCGGTGCCGGGCCGTGCCCGCGAGATCCGTGCCGCCGCGCGGGCACGCCTCGCCACACCACCACCGTCGGCGCCGGCTGCCGAACCAGGACCGGGTCTCGCCACACCCCGCACTCGGTCGGCGAGCGCCAGCGATCCCCGCCGTTCCTAACGCTCGCCGCCACGCAAACGGCAGTAATCGCTTTGGCCAGCACCGTTGCTCGACATTTCGGAGGTCGGTTCACATGATCAATCGCCCGCTGCGCCAGTCCGACCTGCGAGCCCCCCGGCCCGGCCGGGCACCGGCTACCGACCATGCCCGGCTGGTCGTGCGACTCACCACCCGAGATCGGTGGATCCTGCGGATGCTGCACGAGCACCGGGTCCTGACCACCCTCCAACTCGCGGCGCTGGGATTCCCCACCTACGCCAAGGCACGCAGCCGCCTCCTGACGCTGTACCGCTACAGGGTCCTCGACCGGTTCCGGCCCTTGCGTACCCGCGGCAGCGCCCCCGTGCACTGGGTCCTCGCCCCGGCCGGGGCCGCTGTGCTGGCCGCCGAAGCCGGTGTCGAGGTCCGTGACCTGCACTACCGCCACGAACAGGCCATGGGCATCGCCCACAGCCTGCACCTGGCCCACACCGTCGGCGTCAACGAATGGTTCACCGCCCTCACCACCGCACCAGGCGGCGGGCGGGTGCTGGCGTGGTGGTCGGAAACCCGCTGCCGCCGCCTCTGGGGCGACCTTGTACGCCCGGACGCCTACGGCCGCTACACCCACCCCGACACGGTGCTGGATTTCTTCCTCGAATACGACCTCGGCACCATCACCCTGTCCACAGTGGCGAACAAACTAGCCGGCTACGCCGAACTCGCCCGCTCCACCGGCATCATCACCCCCGTCCTGCTGTGGGTGCCCACCACCCGCCGCGAGACCACCGCCCGGCCCGCACTGCTCGACACCTGGCGCACGCTACCCGACCCCGCAGCAGTGCCGGTGGCAACTGCCGCCGCCGACCTCCTCGACCCCACCGCCCCACATCCCAGCCCCGCCGACCGGGTATGGCTGGCACTCGACGACACCAGCGGCGGACGTGTTGCGCTGCACCGGCTCCCGGCCGCGTGGCCATATCTCCTCTCGGCACCGGCATCCACCGGCACGCCGGGCGCGCCCGCCGACGACGGCCCCACAGTGCTGCCTGCACCTGCGCCCCATCCGCCCAGCGTCGAGGGAGAACGGTGATGTTCGCCAAGGCACTCGGGGCGGGCGCGGCGGCGGTCGTGTTCTGCTCGGTCGTCATCGCCGCAGTCGTGGCCACCGTCGCTGTCTTCGACCACACTCCCACCCCGGGACCGGGTACTGCGCCGAGTACCGAAGCGCTCACCGATATCCCACCGGAGATGTTGGTGCTCTACCAGCAAGGCGCCGGCTCGTGTCCCGGCCTGGACTGGTCGATCCTCGCCGCGATCGGCAAGGTCGAAACCGACCACGGCCGTTCACCACTACCAGGTGTGGCTTCCGGGGAGAACTTCGCCGGAGCAGGCGGGCCGATGCAGTTCCTCGCCCCGACCTTCGACTCCGTCGTCGCCCGCCATCCACTACCACCGGGCGGAGCGACGCCGCCCTCGCGGTACGACCCCCACGATGCCATCCATGCCGCCGCCCACTACCTGTGCGACTCCGGGGCACCCGCCGACCTGTATGCGGCGATCTTCGCCTACAACCACGCCGACTGGTACGTCCGTGACGTCCTCGCTCAAGCCGACCGCTACTCCACCCACGCCACCACACCACCGCCCGGCAGCGGCGACTGCACCGACATCCGGGCCGCGAACCCCACCACCGCGACGGTGATCTCGTTCGCCTGCCAGCAACTTGGCCAACCCTATGTCTGGGGCGGCAACGGACCCGAACAATCCGGCGGATGGGACTGTTCCGGCCTCACCCAAGCCGCCTACGCCAAAGCCGGCATCACGATCCCGCGCACCACCTATGACCAAGTCCACACCGGTCCCCGCATCCCGGAAGACCAGCTCCAGCCTGGTGATCTCTTGTTCTACGGCACTGCCTCCGACGTCCACCACGTCAGCCTCTACCTAGGCGCAGGGAAAATGCTGCACGCACCGACCTTCGGTCAGCCCGTGCAGATTTCGGACTACCGCTGGCCCGGCGACGACTACTACGCGGCAACCCGGCCCGCCGCCCTGGCCCCAGCACCCGACCCGCAACTGTAGACCCGCTGCCGTGCGCGGAGCGTCACGTTTCGAAGGGAGATCGCGAATGAAGCCACCGGAAACCGTCAGAGCCCTGGTCGACTTCGCCAACATCCCACCCGACAGCACCGAACTCGTCCATCACATCGAAGAAGTCGACATCCCCCTCGCCGACCCCCGCCAATGCACCCACCACGACACTCTCTGTGCCCACTGCGCCCACACCTGGACCTCCCAGCACCTGTTCACCGAATCCCTGCCCTGGGGCAAGCAATATCGCAACACCACCGATCCGTGACCACACGGTACCCAGCAGACATCGCGATACCAGCGACGCGATGACCGACGCGAGCACAAATATCCGAGCCCGACTCACCCAGCTTGCAACATAAGATCATTTGATGCCCGAAGGAAGACCGGAAATATCCGCCGAACTCAGGCGCTCTGTTCTCGTCGAGGCCGGCCACCGATGCGCCATCCCGACATGCCGCCAGACACCAGTCGAACTGGCCCATATAACGCCATGGGCAAAGGTCAAGCAGCACACTTTCATCAATCTCATCGCGCTATGCCCCACCTGTCACACGCGATTCGACCATGGTGACATCGACCGCAAAGCGATGCTCCAGTATAAGGCGAATCTCGACATTCTAAACTATCGGTACACGGACCTCGAACGACAGCTCCTCAGGGCATTTATACGTAGGTGGAATGACACAAAGAAGTGGGTACAAAGCCTCATTGACGATAACGACCCCTGGCTTCCCCAGGAGTGGTTAGAAGACGGCTGGAGTCCGGAGCGGATAACACTTCAGGACCAGGAAAGTATGATCCAGGGCGGTAGGATCCGTATCTATGAACCGATGACGTGGGCATTTACGAACCTTCTCGACGATGGACTCATAGAATTCCGGGATACCTTTCGCAGCAAGGTACTTTCTGAACAGGAGTCACGGTTGAACTCCAAGCAGGTCGAGCTAACCGAGAAGGGGTGCGAATTTATTCTTCACTGGATGGCCGCACAACCACTGGATTAGCGGATGAACTGAAAAGCCCCATGCGTGCGGCTTGTTGAACGCCACTCCTGTTGCGACAGGATTGCTTTCACGGCCAGTCAACTCCCCGTTGTAGGGCCACCAACCGGGAGTTGACTGGCTGCTGACAACAGAATCGCCACACCAATCGCAACGAGCATCCCTGGTCGTATCACCGGCCGTCCGAGGATTACCAACACGGGTGAATCAGATCTACAGGGCAGAGGTAGCCGCCATGGCTCGGATGATGCACTCCGTATGAGCGACCCGCGGTCTCCCGAAAAAAGGGGGAGACCGCGGGTCAGGAGGTGGACCGTGGTGTTATTCAGCGGAGGCAGCTCGGGCGGCGTGGGCGGCGGCGGAAGGGTTGGTGAAGATGCGGCCGTCGGGCAGCATCAATCCACCGCAGGCGGTGATTACCGCCGTGACGTCGAACTCGGGACTGGCGACTCGATCGCCCACCTTCACCCGTCCCGCCCCGATCAGCTCCGCCACAGTGACCCGCCGGACACGCTCGAAGGGGAACGGCTCGTCGAATTCGTAGTCCAGCTGCCACGACGGAGCGCACCCAGTACAGATCGAGCCGTCACGGTGGTTGCACTCATCGGCTGAAGTCACCTGGAATACAACTTCTCTGACCCGGTGAACGAATTCGCCGGTGCCGAAAACAGTGTACGACTCGTCCAGACGCGCGATGAGAACAGTGGTATCCATCAGAAACACTCCAAGAATTCGGGCCGTATTAGGGCGAGGTCGGGGCCACCCTCACTGATTGGTCAGGAAACCTTCGAACCGCAGGCACACCATGTTTCGGGCCGCTGTCGTGCGGCCGGACATATCGAAAAGCGCATTGTCAGTGGACATGACTCGTCTCCGGATATCAGTGGTGAGTGAACCGTGTGCGATGTCCCGGCCGGGGCAGGTCGCCTCCACGTTCGGCGTGAATACCGAAACGCAGGGGTTTCCGCACCAATGAACGCTCGATGGCCGCCCGTTTGTCAACCCCGCATCCGAGACACGAGAAAACAGTTCCCCGCGCGAATATTCACCGATTCCACACATCGGCCACACCGCCATGGCTGCTTATCTCCGATTCCGCTTGACAATTCACCCCGTATCGAGCGTCCATGGATACCGGCGCCCAACGAATCCAATATTTTCCGGGGTGCCGTCCCGGCCGGGACATGACGAAACATCACCACCAGCCACCACTTTCCTTGGAGGACCAGTCATGTCCAATTCCACGACGGAATATGCCCGCACCGCTGTCGAAGACGCCCTCTGGGCGGTCATCGGCACCGAACCCACACCCGCCACCGAGCTGGCCATCGCCGCCGGTATCAGCCAGTCGAAAACTCGGAAACTGCTCAACCAGTGGGCCACCGACGGCACCGTCACCCGCCACACCAACGACACCAACCCCCGCTCCGCCGCCCGCTGGGCACTGCCCACCGAAACCCACGACAGCACCGAACCCGAACCCGAACCCTCCGGCTCGGGACAGCCGCCCGAACACGACAGCACCTCGGATACAGGCGACGCCGACACCGAACCTGCGACCGAGACCGCCCCGTCCGAACCAATCGCCGAAACCGATACCGACTCCGACACCGGCGCTTGCGCCGAAACCGGTGTGGGGCAGCAACCGCCGGGACAGGCCGACGGCGAGCAGGCACCGGAGGTGAGCAAACTCGCTCCTGGGGCGCTGCGGGGGCTGGTAGAGGATCACCTGCGTGATCACCCCGGGCAGGAGTTCTCGCCGCATCAGATCGGCAAGGCCCTCGGCGGACGTTCGTCCGGCGCCGTCTACAACGCCCTGCTCCGGCTGGTCGGTACCGGGGTCGCACAGATGACCACCGAACGACCCAAGAAGTTCATGCTCGCCCAGCCCGCACAGCCCTGACCCACACAGCCTCTTCACCCGGGAGCCGCGCACCCCCTTGCCGAGGGTGTGCGGCTCCCGTCTTCGGCTCCAGGCCAAGAGAATCCATGCCCCTCTTTCCGTACTCGCCTCGCTCCAGCGGGGCTCCCGAGCCGCCCAGCGCGGTGTCCGGCAACTCGTGTGGCGTGGTCGGCGGGGTTTGCCGACCACTCGTGTCCAAAAGGCGTCGCAAAACCCGGAGTCCCCGGTACGGCGACACCACCTGCCCGCACGACCGGACACGACACCCGCTGGGAGCCCTTCATGTTCAACCACCGACACACACCCCGACGTGCCCCCATACGCCGTCATGGCACGGCAACAAATCCGCGGATCGCGCGGCTGGTAGCGGCAGCCGCCACCGTCGCGATCGGCGCCGCCACCCTCACAACCACCACCGGGGTGGCCAGCGCTGAACCCACCGATACCAGCACCTGTCCCCGCTGGACCGCGGTCCTGGTGCCCGGCACTGGGGAAACCACCCCCGGCGCGGACCCGGGCGCGGCGGTGGGGATGCTGGCGCCGATCGGTGACGGCCTACGCACCCGCTACGGCGCCGATATCGACGTGCGGTCCCTGCCGTACGCCGCCGCACCCGCGCCGTATCAGCAGTCGGAATCCGGTGGCGTGCAGGCATTATCCGGGGCACTGGCCGGGCTGTGCCCGACCACGCAGGTGGTGTTGGCCGGGTACTCCCAAGGCGCGGACATCGTCGGCGATGTGCTCGCAGGGATCGGGCACGGCCGCGGCCCGATCCCCGACTCACGGGTCCTTGCCGCCGGGCTGTTGTCGGACCCGAACCGCGACCCGCGCACACCACAGCTCAGCCAACCGGTGTACGGGCAGGGAATCGCCGGTCCGCGCGAGGACTTCGGCAGCCTCGCCGACCGTATCCGTACCGTATGTGCGGCCGGCGACCTCTACTGCGCCACCTCCCCGGAAACCTCGCCCGCCCTCGCGGCGGTCGGGCGTGCGTTCACCGGCAACACCGCACTGCTCGACGATCCCGCCGCCGCGAGTTCATCTGGCGTGCTGGATCCGGCGTCGGTAGCACGGCAGGTGATCCTCGTGCTCGGCGGGCTGGCCGAGTTCACCGCGAACCTTCCCTCGATCGGTGACAACGTCGCCCGGCTCCCCCACGCCGTGCTCGCCGGTGACATTCCCGGCGCGCATTGGATCAGCGGCGAGCTCAACAACCTGTTCAACCCGCTGGTCCAGGTTGCCGACGAGGTCGACCTGCGCCTGGTGGCGCGGGCGCTGTCGCTGGCCGCTGCTGCCGACCCCAGTGGTTGGACCGCCGTGGCCGCGCAAGTCGTCGATATCGTCGCCCGGGTCGATATCGGCCGAATCGCCACGAATATCGGCCTCGCCCAAGAGGTTGCCTGGCGGGCCGTGGACCGACTCGCCGCCGGCGATCCCGTCGGCGCCGGCCTCGAGCTGACCGGACTCGCCCCGGTAGCGACCGATCTCGCGGCAACCGCCGCATCAGCGCTCGTCGGTGACGGAGCCGGCCAGCTCACCGGACTCGCCGCCGATCTCACCGCCCGCACCGACCCCGCCACCAGCGCCGCGCTGTCGGATATGGCCGACCTCGCCCGCCAAGGCGGCGACGCCGCGGAGTTCTTCACCTCGGGTGTGCACCAGACCGGCTACGACCAGGGCGTCCGCGATGTCCTCGACTGGCTCGCCAGCCGGATCGATAACACCTGAAACCTCGACAACCCGACCGGCGAACTGGGGCTCGGCGACATCGTGTCGCCGAGCCCTTTTCGCTGCTCAGAAGGATGCCGGGCAGTCACAAAACTCACCACAACAGCCTTGCCGGAGGTTACCCACCAGCGAGATACTGGAGACTGCGTAGAGGGCAGATCACCCGGAGAGTCGGGACGGGCAGTCGCCACCGGCTCCTCGCGCAGGGCGCAGCGGTGTATTCGGGGGGACGTTCCTTGAACAGGGTAGCCGGAAGTTCGTTGCACTGGCCTCCGTGCCGATGTTTCCCTCCGACTACCACGAGTCCGCTACCGGCCGGAATAGTCCACGCAGCGGACCGAAGCCATACCTCGTCCCGAGACCCGTATCGGGGCGGTGTTCACACTCGTAAGGAGGTTGGGCCATGGGTAGTAGGGAATGGATGGATCGTGAATCGGCCGACCGGATCGGCGCCGCGGCCGAACGGGACCCGTCCTCGCCGACGGCAACGTCGGGTTTCGCCGACCGCGCCGATGCCGCCGCCCATCGCAACCAGGACGATAACGAGGACGACTGAACCTCCGATGGCCGAAGTGTTGGGGCCGCCCTGATGGGGCGGCCCCAACACTGTCGTGGGCAGGTGTTGCGGCGACCGGCCGCAGTGGCCACGGCCCGCCGTCGGCGAACTCGGGCGCCGCAGGGTGGAGGCCTACGGTGTTGCGGCGGACTCGGCCGAGAGTATTTCGAACGGGTCGCTGTCGAGCAGGATCAGTGCGCGCCCGTTGTCCCAGTCGACAAAGATCTGCCCGGCATACCGCGCGCCGAACCCGGTAACGGTTCCGGTAGCGCCGAGGTCGAGAGGGGCCGGGTCGCCGGGTAGCAGACCGGTGATGCGGACCCGATCTCCGACACGGGGGGTGCGCGTCGGTGGATTCTCGTACTCGGGCGCCCCGGGCCGGTGTGTCGGGTCGTGGCCTGTTTCGCGCCGGTGGATCCTGTATTCGTCGGTGGCCAGGAACGTGAACGGGTAGCGGCGGGTGCTCGGGTTCCCATCCCAGAGGGTGATCGGATGCTGGGCGGGGACATCGCACCACCAGGTGCCGTCGTCGAAGGCGATATCGAGGTGGTCTTCACGCCCGGTCACCGCGTGTACCCGTTTGCCATGATCGAGTCGCTGCCCCGCGCGCAGCGTGTGTGCCGCAACGATGCCCGGTGGCTGGGTTGCCGATGTCATGGCTGCTGTGAGGTCGAGGCGGAAGAGACCGGGTTCGTGCGGTCGCGAACCAGTGAGGGCGGTGTCGGCGGTGGCGCGGATATCGCTGGCGTAGAAGGTGATATCAAGAGTGAGGTCGTGATCGTCGATCGGGTTGCCGTGACGGTCGCGGAGCCCCGAGACGCTGAGTCCGCCGTAGGGCTCCCAGTCCAGAAGCACAGTAGCGATGGCAGGGTTGCGGGCGCCGACCTCGGCGGCGATCAGTTCCAGGACGCTCTCGGTGATGCGCTGTTCGCGTACCGGTCCGAACGGCAGCGCGAACGCGGTGGTCAGCCGGACCCGCGCCTGGCTGCACACACATGTGTTCGTCATCGACGCCGAGCACCCGCGATGGCCCCGAACGGAGCGGCCGACCGCACTGGCTGCTTGAGGTGCCTCTTCGCCACTGGTGGCGGCCCCTCGGAATAGTGGGCACAGCCACCATGGCCAGCCCCCGGTAGGACAGCCGAGTTCCCAGTCGCGCGGAGGCGCGTATTCACCGGAGTTCAGGGGAGCCTGTCGCACGCCGCTGTCATCGACGCCGAAGCGGACAGCGGCGCGTCGATTCCTTTCGTGCCGGCGATTCAGCTGACGGAGAATAGTTCAGCTCGGCGATCACCGGACCTGTGCCTACATCATGGACATGGGCATGCCAGGGAACATTCCGTTCCACCAGTTCCGCGCCATGTTCATCATCTGCATGCACATTTCCATCATCGGGCCCACCTCCTATCAGCACCTACGAGTGGGGCCTTGGATGTACCCGCATCCGGCACGTCCATGCACATGCGCTCACACATTTTCGGGCCTCACGGTCGCTGCAGGCCGACGGAATGGCGTCACGGGTCGAGCCCGGCGTCTGCGTGGAGGTAGCGTCCGGGTGAGGTGCCCACGGTCCGCCGGAATGCCGCGAGGAAGGCGCTCGCAGTCGTGTATCCCACGGCATGCGCGGCCTGGGGCACCGTGCGACCTTCGGCGAGCAGCGGCAGCGCAGCCCGCAGCCGCATATGGGTGCGCCACCGGTCGAAACTCATACCGGTGTCGCGGACGAAAATCCTGGTGAGAGTTCGTCGACTCACTCCGATGGCGTGCGCGTGCGCTTCGAGGCTGCGCGGGTCGGCAGGGTCGGCGAGCAAGGCGTCGGCCACGGCGCGGACCCGTTCGTCCACGGGATGCGGTACGTCTATCGGCAGGGCCGGAACGGGGTGCAGCAGATCTAACACGACCGCTTCGGCGCGCAACCGTGGGTCATCGGCGAGGTCGCGGCGGGCGAGATAGGTGATCAGCTGGGCCAGCAGCGCGTCGACGCCGACCGCGGTGGGCTCGGTCCAGTCCAGGGAGCAGCGTGCTGGATCGAGGTAGAGGCTGCACAACACCGCCTCGCGGGTGGCGCCGGTCCGGTGCATCACCCCGGCCGGTATCCACAAGGCCCGGGTGGGCGGCAGTACCCAATGGGCATCGGCAACAGCGACGCTGAGGACCCCGCGACGCGTCCATGCCAGCTGGTGGTGTGTGTGGCTGTGAGCGGGGATCCACTCCCCCGACGTCAGCGGGAACTGGCCGACGATGATCACTCCCGCGCCGGACGGGATGAACGAGTCGGCGGAGTTGAGCATGGCACCAGCCTATGTCCTCAATGCGATATCATCCGGCCTCATCGCGTATTGTGGCCAGGTTCAATTGGCGCATAGCGTCGTCGAGTGCTGAAAAATTTTGCGACTCACCATGGTTGGCGTACGCCCTCGACGCCGGAACGCATGCCGTGACACCGGCGGTCGCTTCCGTAGCCCCTGGCCGGCGCCGGGGCGCGCTGGTGGTTCTGTGCTTCGTGCAGTTCATGCTGGTCCTCGACGACAATGTGGTCAGCGTTGCCCTCCCCAGCCTCCGCGACGAGCTGGGCTTCAGCGGCGCAGGGCTGGCCTGGGTGGTCAACGCCTACTTCCTCACATTCGGCGGACTGTTGTTGCTGGCCGGGCGAGCAGCCGA
The DNA here is from genome assembly GCF_005863245.1 of Nocardia cyriacigeorgica. Lineage (GTDB taxonomy): Bacteria > Actinomycetota > Actinomycetes > Mycobacteriales > Mycobacteriaceae > Nocardia > Nocardia cyriacigeorgica_C. The sequence continues at coordinate 517,367 of NZ_VBUT01000005.1, forward strand.
CCTGCTGGGCCGCCGCCGCGTCTTCCTCCTGGGGGTGGCGCTGTTCGGCGTGGCAAGCCTGGCATGCGGACTCGCCCAGGAACCGTGGCAACTCGTGCTCGGACGGTTCGTTCAGGGCGCCGGCGCGGCCATGGCAAGTCCCGCCGCACTGTCGTTGATCACCCTGTTGTTCCCGGGCCCAGCAGAGCGCACCAGGGCACTGGCCATCTGGGGAGGAATCGCAGCTCTGGGCGGCACTACCGGCCTGGTGATATCCGGCGTGCTGACCGACCTCACATCCTGGCGCTGGATCTTTCTCATCAACCTGCCGGTGGCGGCGGCCGCCCTCGTACTGATGCCCCGCCTGATACCGGAAAGCCGGGCACGCTCCCGGGCACGGCTGGACATACCCGGCACCGTCCTGGGCACCGGCGCCGTGGTATCCCTGGTCTACGGCCTGCTCCGAGCCGGGGAAACGAACTGGACAGACCTCGCCGTCATCGCAGCACTACTGCTGGCAGTACTCTTGGCCGTCGCATTCCTCACGGTCGAATCCAGGGCGGCCGAGCCATTGGTGCCGATGGCGTTTCTCGCCGACCGGACGCGTTCGGTCGCCAACGCGGCGACGTTGCTGTTTTCAGTGGCCTTTTTCGCCATGGCCTTCCTGTTGATGATCCACTTGCAGACCGTCCTCGGATACGGTCCGTTGCAGGCCGGGCTGGCCTATCTGCCCTATGGCGCTGGAATTCTCGTGGGAATGCGCCTTTCCACCTACCTCATCACGAGGCTCGGGATGCGGTGGGCGCTGGTCCTGTCGTTCCTGATCAGTTCAGCCGGGCTGCTGATCTTGTCCAGTGTGGCGGCCGGCGATGCATACGCTACGGGCGTGCTGCCGGGCATGCTCGTCACCAGTCTGGGATGTGGGTTGAGCCTGCCGGTCCTGACGGCTGCGGCGGTCACCGGCACCACCACGGAGAACGCCGGCCTCGGCTCGGCTCTGTTCAGCTCCGTTCAGCAGATCGGTGGCGCTATCGGCGTGGCGGTACTGGTCGCCGTGGCCGAACGTCACAGTGGCGCCGCTGCCGGTTCCACTCGGTCACAAGGTTTTTCCTTCGCACTCACGATCGCTGCCGTCATCCTCACCCTCGGTGCTGTCCTCATCGCCGCCCTACTGCGAACTCCGCGCTCCACCGCAGTATCCGCCTCTACCGACGACCGGATACCGGCAGCCGAACAGACCTGACCATCGATGGGAAACGGCGAGTCCAGCGGCTGGGCAGTGGGATTCAGGCGAGTGCGGACACCAGATCCCGGCACGCGGATTCACACCGGCGGGATACCGCCGCGCAGATACGGCAGTGGGCGTGTGCGTCGCTGTGGTGCCCGCATTCTTCAGCACAGCTCCGACAGGCGGTGGCCCAGCTTTCGAGGACCATACGGGTGAGGTTGGCGTCGTAACCGGTGTGCCGCGACAGGCCGCCGTCGCCGTACTTTCCGTGAGTAGAGCGAAACGGTGGGTCCCTCACCGTCTGCGACCGGCGCGGTCGGCGTGTTCGCGGTTGTTCCGTATCGCCTGTCGGGCAGCGGAGAGGACGCATCCGGCGACGCATCGCAAGACTGCCCGGGTCGCCGGATGGCCGATGATGCGGTTTGCTGCTTGTGTCATCGATACTCCTCGCGGTTGCCGGTGGATCGCATGGCGGAATGTGTCCGTACATACGACCGGCAACAGCTGGTCCCCGCGGCTTGTCGGAAGGCCGCGGAAGTCGCATGGGGTCTACTTCTTTTCGCAGATCAAGAGGTGGAATTCGACTGCGCCCTCGTCGGTGAGCCGCTCCTCACGGACGACGGTCAAACCTGCCGTTTCGAGGTGGCCGGTGATTTCGTCGATCGGGCGAAGCCGGAACCGGTTTTCGGTGAAGGGCATCCGCGCCATCGCCGTCGGGTCGCCGACACCGAGCGCCAAGCGCCCCGTGGGGCGCAGGACACGGGCGACCTCGGTGAATGCTGTCGTGAGGTCCTCGATGAAGTACACGGTGTTGGTGCTGACCACTGCGTCCACCGTGGCAGTGGAGAGCGGGAGATCGTGCATGGCGGCAGTGTGCAGGGTCAGCCGGCCGGTGCCCAGGTCGTCACGGTAGCGGCGCCGAGCCTGCTCGATCATCGTCGGTGCAACTTCTACGCCGTGCACTGTGCCGGTGTCCCCGACTCGGTCCAGCAGTAGCCCGAGCCCGACTCCGCCACCGAAGCCGATATCGACAGCGGTGGCTCCCGGGGCCGGGTCGGCTGCCGCGACGGCAGCGCCCACGGTCGCACGGTTACCGCGGTTGAGGATCCGGCCGACCAGGCGCCCGATCAGACCGTCGGGGCGTCCGAGCTGGGTACCTATCAGATCCCACAGACGTTCTGGTACCGGCATTTTCACAACACGTCACCTCACTAGTCGGGCGGAGAGGGCCGATCGAACAATGCGCGCGGCCCGGGCAGAGCGTCGGTTCGAGTTTTATTTCAGCAGCCCGGCGGGAACTCCATTCCCGGTTCTGCCACCCCCGCTTCCGTCTTCTTCTGCTGGGTTGAGTCGATGCCGGTCCTCCGTTGCCCCGAGCGCGGGTCTCGGGGCAACCGAAGTGGGCCGGGCGAGCGGCGGGATTACTGTGCGGTGGACCGGAAGCGGCGCAACCGCAGGCTGTTACTGACCACGAACACCGAGGAGAACGCCATCGCGGCCCCGGCCAGCATCGGGTTGAGCAGGCCCGCCATGGCCAGTGGGATCGCGGCCACGTTGTAGGCGAACGCCCAGAACAAGTTGCCCTTGATCGTGCCCAGCGTACGGCGGGCCAGACGGATGGCGTCGACGGCGGCCCGTAAGTCCCCGCGCACCAGTGTCAGGTCGCTGGCCTCGATAGCGACGTCGGTACCGGTGCCCATGGCCAGACCGAGATCGGCCTGAGCGAGTGCGGCAGCGTCGTTGACGCCGTCACCGACCATCGCCACGACCTTGCCTTCGGCCTGCAACCGCTCCACGACAGCGACCTTGTCCTGCGGCAGGACCTCCGCGATCACCTCATCGATCCCGACCTGAGCGGCGATCGTGCGGGCGGCGGCTTCGTTGTCGCCGGTCAGCATGATCGGAGTCAGACCGAGCGCCCGCAGCTGCGATACCGCCTCGGCGGAAGTAGGTTTCACCGCGTCGGCGACGACCAGCACTCCGCGGGCCGCGCCGTCCCAGCCGACCGCGACCGCAGTCTTTCCCTCCGCTTCCGCGGCACGCATCGCCCGCTCGAGTTCGGCGTCCAAGTGCAGTGACCAGTCCTCCAGTAACCGGGTCCGGCCGACCACCACCGCGCGCCCGTCCACAACTCCTTGCACGCCGAGCCCGGCCATATTGGCGAAGCCTTCGACCGATGCCGGCTCACCCACCCGGTCGCGGGCGCCCTTGGCGATGGCCTGGGCGATCGGGTGTTCCGAGGAGTCCTCCAGGGCCCCGGCCAGCGCCAGCACCTGATCGGCGGACTCGCCGTCGGCGACGACGACATCGAGCAGCGTCATCTTCCCGGTGGTGACGGTGCCGGTCTTGTCCAGGACCACGGTATCCACCCGCCGGGTCGATTCCAGCACCTCCGGGCCCTTGATCAGCACACCGAGCTGGGCGCCGCGACCGGTACCGACCATCAATGCGGTCGGGGTGGCCAAGCCCAGGGCGCACGGGCAGGCGATGATCAGCACGGCTACCGCAGCGGTGAACGCCGCGGCGATCGAGCCGCCGGTGCCGAGCCAGAATCCGAGTGTCGCGACCGCGAGCGCGATGACGATCGGCACGAAGATCCCGGAGATCCGGTCGGCCAGCCGCTGCGCCTGCGCCTTGCCGGTTTGGGCATCCTCGACGAGTTTCGCCATCTGCGCCAGCTGGGTATCGGACCCGATCCGGCTGGCCCGCACGACGATCCGGCCACCCACATTGACAGTGGCGCCGACCACCGCGTCGTCGACGCCGACCTCGACCGGCACAGATTCCCCGGTGAGCATGGACGCGTCGACCGCCGAGGAGCCCTCGACCACCACGCCGTCGGTGGCGATCTTCTCCCCCGGGCGCACCACGAATCGGTCACCGACGGTGAGTGCGTCGACCGGGATGCGTTCCTCGCGGCCGTCGCGCAGCACCGACACCTCTTTGGCCCCGAGTTCGAGCAGCGCGCGCAGCGCCGCGCCGGCCCGCCGTTTGGACCGGGCCTCGAAGAAGCGCCCGGCCAGGATGAATGTGGTGACCCCGGCCGCCGCTTCGAGGTAGATGCTGCCGGTGCCGTCCATCCGGGCGATGGTGAACTCGAACGGGTGCGTCATCCCCGGAGTGCCCGCCGTACCCCAGAACAGGGCATACAGAGACCAGCCGAACGCGGCCAGCGTGCCGATGGACACCAGGGTGTCCATCGTGGCCGCGCCGTGGCGCAGGTTGGTCCAAGCCGCCCGGTGGAACGGCAGCGCGCCCCAGATCACCACCGGCGCGGCCAGGGTGAGTGACAGCCATTGCCAGTTGGTGAACTGCAAGGCCGGGACCATCGCCATGGCGATCACCGGCACGGTCAGTACCAGCGAGACCAGCAGCCTGGTCCGCAGCGCGGCCGTCGGATCCGGTTCGGCGGACTCCGCAGTTTCGGCGGAAGCCGGGGGGCGCGGTAGGGCAGCGGTGTAGCCGGCCTCCTCGACGACGCTGATCAGTTCCTCGGGCGCGATATCGCCGGTGTAGTCCACACGCGCCTTCTCGGTCGCGTAGTTGACGGTGGCGGTGACGCCGTCGAGTTTGTTGAGTTTCTTCTCGATGCGGTTGGCGCAGGAGGCGCAGGTCATGCCACCGATCACCAGTTCGACCTGCCCGGTGGGCGATGGTTTCGTCGCGGTGGTCATGGGGTGCTCCGTTCTGTGGTGCTCGAACTCAGAGGTTCAAGGGGTGCCTGTCGTGCAGGCGTCCCCCAGGGATGGAGTCGGTGGGTAACGGCAAGCTCGGGATGGTTGCGGGTGGTCAGTGGCCGTGGCCGGGTTGTTCGCCGACTTGCGCCGGAGGCGTCTCGGCACCCGGGTTGCTCTGTGTGACCCGGACTGTGAATTCCGCGGTGCGGACCGTGCCCTTGTGCTGGAAATCGAGGAACAGCCGGTAGTCGCCACTGGTGGGGGCGGTGAGGGAGAAGGTGATTCCGGGTCCCGCCGGTGTGCTGCCGTCACCGGGTTCCCCCTCGGGGTGCACGTGCAGGTAGGCGAGGTCCGCCGCCCGCAGAGCGACCAGGTGCCCGTAGGCGCCGAGGTAGGGCTGCAGGTCGGTGACCGGGCGGCCGTTACGGCTGACCGACAGCGTCACCTTCGACGCCTGGCCGGGGATGACAGCGCCGTCGAGGGTCACGGTGTAGCCGTCGACCGCCACAGCGGTCTCCGGCGCCGGCAGCACTTTGGCGTCGTAGTTGCCCGGCACCCGCAGATCCGCGCCCAAGGTCAGGTTCTCCCCGCCTTCCGGTGTGAAGTCGGCGAAGAGTCGATAGTCACCGGCACGCGACAGATCCAGCGGCACGCGCCAGGTTCCGCTGGCATCCCTGCGTGGATGCACGTGCTGGAAAGCAGCCATGTCGCGGCGGACCACGATCAGGTGCAGGTCCTTGTCATGGCTGCGCTCATACCGGGTGACCGGCAGCCCAGCAGCGTCGAGAATGCGGAAACCGACCGCAACCTCGGCCCCGGGGCGGACTCGCGGGGTATCCAGTTGCAGTGTGTAGCCGCGCTCACTGACGAGCAGACCACCAGGTAGCTGGTCGGGGCTGGGCCCGCTGGAGGCGGCGGGCCCAGCCGGGTGCGTGTCGTGGTCGGCGGGTGCATCGGGAGTGGGGCCGATGGCCGCACCGAGGACGACAGCGATCCCGAAGATCGCCGCGAGCCCGAGCGCGAAGCCGGCGAACTTGCTGGGCGTGTTCATCGGGATGCTCCTTGCTGTCGTGTCGTAGTTCGAGTGGATGGGTCAGTCGGCCAGCCGGTAGCCGGCCTCGTCGACGGCGGCTGCGATCGCATCACGCTCCACGGGAGCAGAACTTCCGATCGTGACCAGCCCACTGGCGAGCTCGACATCGACGGAGGTGACGCCGTCGATCCGGCCGACTTCCTCGCGGACCGAGGAGACGCAATGACCGCAGGTCATGCCGGTGACCGTGACGGTGGTGGTTGCGCTGCTCATCTGGTTCTCCTTGGTGTTGTGGCGACTTCGCGCCGCGGAACGAAACCTACAATACCCCCCGGGGGTATCAAGTCAAGAGGTTGCGGCAACCCGGTCGCTGAAACCACCACACAGGGCCACCGGCGAGTTCGGGGCCCGCGGCCGTGTCGACTCCACCGGTTGCATACCCCACAGGGGTACGGTAAGGGTTGAAGTGTTCCTCCCGCAGCCCGGCAACGACGATTCCGGATGGGCACGCGGGTCCTCACCAGATCGACAGGAAACGAAATGAGCACCTCGATCATCACCGTCGCGGGAATGACCTGCGGCGGTTGCGCTTCAAAAGTCCGGACCGAGCTCGGCGCCCTGGACGGCGTCTCCCGGGTCGACGCGGACCCTGCTACCGGCCGAGTCACCGTCGAATCAAGCCAGGAAGTCGACCCCGACGCCGTCAAGAACGCTGTGGAAACCGCCGGCTACCGAGTAGTCACCTGACTTCGCGGACCACATCGGAACGTGGCGCACACCCGGTTCATCGGCGCGCCGACCGATTCGTCTCCGGCCGGCGCGCCAAGCCCGGCCGGAGATGGGCACCCTTCCCACGGTCGGTGCCATCGGTGGCTCTGGTCACAGGAAGGCGAGGCAGGATGGATGTGACGGGTAGGTTGTTTCGCGACCGTTGCAGTGTTGCTTCGCCGATGTGGCCCTCGCCGAGAGAACAATGGGTGACGAGAGGAGGTGGTGCAGGTGGCCAGGATGTCCGAATACACCGATATGCAGCGTAAACGCATAGACGAGGGTCGATACTTCGAGGCCGGTGCACCATCTCCGGCAACCGAGGCGTTGCCACATGGCAGCCGTTCCCTGGATCCGAGTGGTCCGCGGTGAACATTTCCGCTCGCCTGCGACGCACATCGCTGGGACTGCTGATGGCGGTGCTGCTGGTTGCCCCACTGATCGACTGCACCCTGCACGGGCAAGACGAGCACACCCATCCCCCCGTCGTGGCAGCCGTCGAGGCCGTTTTCCCCTCGCACACCCATTCCCCGCACGCAATGAGCGGGGGACTCATCGACCACTGTGATCAGCACATGATCCAATGCGTCGAGAAGTCGCTGCTGCCCTCCAGCGGAGCGACGATTTCGCCGTTGCTGTGGCTGGCGTTTCTCGCCGCGACCGCAGTAGGCGCCATCGCCCTGATTTTCACCGGCACACGTGAAATCCGCGGCCCTCCCATCACCGCACTACCCGTGTCGAACGGACGAGACATACTCACGAATTTCTGTATCTCCCGACGCTGATCGGTCAGCGCCAGGCCGCGACCCGTTATGTCGTCGGCCGGTGTTCGCTGCCTGCTCACCGTCTACACCGCCCGGCGCGGCGGTTCGGATACAGAAAGCGACAATCATGAATAACGTCGTATTCGGCAAACCCGCCGAAGCAGCCGCTGGAGTGCTCACCCCACCGGCCCCGGTACGGGAATCCAGTTCACTGGTCGGCAACACCCCGGTCCTGTGGGTGAGCGCGCCCTTGGCGCCGGCCGACCGCGGATTCTGGGCGAAACTGGAAGGCTTCAATCCCGGCGGGATGAAGGACCGGCCCGCGCTGCACATGGTCGAACGCGCAAAACAACGCGGAGACCTCGCACCCGGGGCCCGCATCATCGAATCCACCAGCGGCACCCTCGGCCTCGGTTTGGCGCTGGCCGGCGCGGTGTACCACCATCCCGTCACCGTCGTCACCGATCCCGGCCTCGAACCGATCGTGGCACGCATGCTCGTCTCCTACGGCGCCCGCGTCGACATGGTGACCGAACCCCATCCCAGCGGCGGCTGGCAACAAGCACGCCGCGACCGCGTCACCGAACTCATGGCGGCAGAGCCCGGAGCCTGGTGCCCCGACCAGTACACCAACCCCGACAACGTCGACGGATACGAATCCCTCGGCCTGGAGCTGCAGCACCAGCTCGGAGATATCGACGTGCTGGTGTGCGCGGTCGGCACCGGCGGCCACTCCGCCGGTGTGGCGCGAGTGCTGCGCCGATTCAACCCAGAACTGCAGCTGATCGGCGTCGACACGGTCGCCTCCACGATCTTCGGCCAGCCCGCCGGCCCGCGGCTGATGCGCGGACTGGGATCCAGCATCTTCCCCCGCAACGTCGACTACCCGGCGTTCCACGAAGTGCACTGGGTAGCACCCGCCGAAGCAGTGTGGGCGTGCCGCGCGCTGGCCGGGACACACTATGCGACCGGCGGCTGGAGCGTCGGAGCCGTGGCGCTGGTCACCGGGTGGGCCGCACGCACACTGCCGGAAGACACACGAATCGCCGCGGTGTTCCCCGACGGCCCCCAGCGCTACTTCGACACCATCTACAACGACGACTACTGCCGCGAACACGGCCTGCTCGACACCGCGCCGCCGATCGAACCAGCCGTTATCAGCCATCCAGGCGAACGCGCAGTGGACTCGTGGACCCGCTGCACCACCATCGTCGACCCGCACACCGGAGAGCGGACAGGAGAGGGCGCATCGTGACCGCACTGAGGAGCTTCCGCAGCTTCGACCTCGCCGCACGGCTGTTGATGATCAACCAGTTCGGCATCAACCTCGGCTTCTACATGCTGATGCCCTACCTCGCCGGCTACCTTGCCGGACCGCTGGGCTTGGCGGCCTGGGCGGTCGGTCTCGTACTCGGGGTACGAAACTTTTCCCAGCAGGGCATGTTCCTCATCGGCGGGACCCTTGCCGACCGGCTCGGCTACAAACCCTTGATCGTCGCGGGCTGTCTGCTGCGCACCGGCGGCTTCGCCATGCTCGTATTCACCACGTCACTGCCCGGGCTACTCATCGCTTCCGCCGCAACCGGCTTCGCCGGCGCACTGTTCAACCCCGCGGTACGCGCCTATCTGGCCGCCGACACCGGCGAACGCCGCGTCGAAGCCTTCGCGGTATTCAACATCTTCTACCAAGCCGGGATCCTGGCCGGGCCCCTGGTCGGTCTGGCATTGATGTTCCTCGACTTCCGCGTGACCGCTGCGGCCGCGGCCGTCGTATTCGCAGCCCTGACCGTGGCACAGCTGGCCGCCCTGCCGGCTCGGCGCGAGCAGAAGCCCGCCGAACAGACCTCGATCCTGCAGGACTGGCGGGCGGTGGCGGCCAACCGCCGGTTCCTGCTGTTCTCGCTGACGATGATCGGCTCGTATGTGCTGTCGTTCCAGGTGTATCTGGCCTTACCGCTGCAGGCCGAATACCTCGCCGGCGCGCAATCACAAGTGCTCGTCTCGGCGCTGTTCGTGGTCTCCGGTGTGGTCGCCGTGGCCGGGCAGCTGCGCATCACCGGGTGGTTCAAGGCGCGCTGGGGAACCGGACGCAGCCTCGCGGTGGGTATGGCGATACTGGCCGCGGCGTTCCTGCCGCTGCTCGTGATACCCGGGCCCGGACGATTCGGTACCGGCGCCGCGGTCGTCGCGTTACTCCTGTCCACAGCTGTCCTGGCTGTCGGGACCGCCGCAGTGTTCCCCTTCGAAATGGACACCGTTGTCTCGCTTGCGGACGGAAGACTGGTGGCGACTCACTACGGCTTCTACAACACAATCGTCGGTGTCGGCATCCTGGCCGGCAACCTCGCCACCGGCGCGGTGGTCGGCGCCGCCCGAGATGCCGGCGCGGACTGGGCGGTGTGGGCCGGGCTCGCCCTCATCGGAGCACTGTCGGCATTCGCGCTCCATCGGCTCGATCGATCGCACACGGAACAGACGGCCACCCATCCTTCACAGGAGCTCTCCGACCGTCAGGACCGCGAACCAGCGCAGGGTTCTTCACGCTGAACCCGGTCACCCACTCCAAGGTGATGGAAGTGGCACCGCAATTTCATGACGGGCCGCTCGCCCTGAACCCCTTAGACCGAGCCGCCCGCAACAGCTCGATGCCCATGACGCCGCCTCGGCCGCACACCGCGCTGCGACTATCACGTCCGCCGCGGAAACCCCACCGAGGCAGCGGCTCTCGCACCGACCCAACCCATACCACCCGACCGAACCGACCCCGAAAGGAGGTATACCGATGAATCCGCTGCAAATGATCTGCGATTGGATGTGCCGCGCTATGGGCAACTGCCCGATGATGTGACGCCCGGCCGGGGTGGCGCCGGCCACCGTGCAGGCACCACCCCGGGCCGGATAATGGTCAGCAAGGATCGCTGCCGTGGTCAGCGGCCTCACTCCTGTACGGCGAGCCGGTGTCTTCAGCTCGGTGTGATGTTGGCGGCGCTGATCATTCGGAGCAGTCGCGGCCGGCGCGCTGCACCGCCTCAACCGATCACAGACCAGCGGTCAGTCGACCAGGAATGCCGACGTACGGTCAGTCCAGGTCTTGATATCGGCGACCGAGGTCGAGATATGCAGGGTCGCGTTCGGGAGCAACTCACGCAACTTTTCAGCGGTCGATACCGGGTGCAACGGGTCGGTGTCCCACGCCAAGATCAATGTCGGGTGGGTGAGTGTGGCGATCTCGGCCGGATCCGGTAGATCTGAGCGCCCTACGCCTCGCAGTATCGGCGCGAGCAACTCGTCGGGGACGTCGGGAGTGAACCCGAACTCGGGGTAGTCGGCGAAGATCGGGAGCGGTTCGCCCTCGGCCCACCGGTCCAGCCACGCCGCCGGCCCATCGGAATCGATGGCCTCGGCCGCGTCGGTATACCAATTACGCGCCTGCTGAGGGCCAGTTTCCCAGGCAACCGGCGGGATCATCAGCACAAGGCGGCGAAACCGCTGCGGCGCGGCGATCGCAGAACGCAGTGCTACATCGGCGCCCAACGACGAACCCACGAAGTCCATCGGTTCGTCGATGCCGACTGCATCCAGTAATCCGAGCAGGTCACGGCTGAAATTTTCGAACAGATAATCCTCGGCTCGCGGGCGCCCGCTCGACCGTCCGTGGCCGCGCTGATCGTAGGTAAGCAGCCGACGACCATCGGCCACCGCCTCGATATCGAACAACTTCAGCCCGCGCACGCCCGCACGGCTGAGCAGCACTCCGTGCGCATACCCGAGGGGCCGCCCGGCTCCAGTGATCCGGTAGGCGATCCGCCCTCCGTCACGTTCGAAGTAACTGTCTTGCAGCGGCATCGGCGACATCCTCAAGTTTAGGGTTACGGGGTAAGGGTATAGCACCACGCGAGCGGATGATGGGGTTCGGGAACATTGACGAGAAGCGTCACGCTGAGGAGTTACCGCAGATCCTGGATCGGTGAGACGGCGCGATGGTGCTGCTCATGATCATGGCGGTCGGTGTGAGGGTGGTGGGCGTGGCCCGGGCTGTGCATGCGCATCCGCGAGAGTGGCTTCGGCCGAGACACCCCAGTCGAATCGCTGCCCCGTATGTTCTGAGCCTCACTTCCCTTGACGAGAAGGAGGCGGATTACTCGTCTTCGGCGATGCTCTTCATCGCCTTCCATCCGTGGGTGACGCCGCCGCCGGCGCGCAGGGCGGCGGCGACCATGACCGCTTCGGCGACATCGGCCTTGGAAGCGCCGGCCCTGACGGCGCGCTTGGCGTGGTCCTCGATGCAGAACGGGCACTGCGTGGTCACCGCGACGCCGACCGCGATCAGCTCCCGGGTGGCCAGATCCAGATTCCCGGTGTTCTTGCTGAACACGGCCTTGTCGAATCCGAAGAAGGCCGAGACCATCTCCGGTGCTGCTTCCTTGATGTCGGCCATGAACTTCGCTTCGTCGTTGTGCGAGTGCATCGTTGGTCCTTTGCTTGTTTTCGTTGGTCGAGCTCAGGTGTGGAAGCTCATGATGAGAGGGCCCGGGCAGGCGAGGGGTGTTCAGTGCATGGTGTCGGCAGACCTGCCCGTGGGCATCGGCTCTTTTGTGTTGCCACGGAGGAACAACACAGCGACCACGGCGGCGGTCAGCAGCATCGCGAACGCCACCAACAATGCACCGCTGTAGCCGTCGGTGAGGGCGGCGGGTTCGGGCTCGGCGGAACCGCTGGTGACGGTGGCGGCGACACCGGCGAGGACCGCGATACCGAGCGCGACACCGATCTGCTGCGCGGAATTGAGCAGCGCTGAGGCGATTCCGGCTTTGTCGCTGTCGACGTGGTAGACCGCCGCCTGGGTCAGCGCCATCACCCCGAGACCGAACCCGAGTGCCGACATCAGCATCGCCGGTGCCAGATGCAACCAGTAGCCGCTGGTCGTGGTGATCGTGGAGAACCACAGCGCCGCGAGCGCACTGAGAATGGCGCCCGCGCCGGCGACGAGGCGCGGGGTGAGGCTCAGCAGCAGTTTCGGAGCCAGGCCCGCACCGAGGATGATGCCGACCGCGAACGGTAGCCACGCCAGACCGGTCATGATCGGCGAATAGTCACGTACCCGCTGCAGGTAGAGCGTCAGCACATACAGCGACCCCATCGGTCCCACCGCCAGCAGCAGCATGGTGAGGTAGGCGCCGGTGCGGTTGCGGTCGCGGAACAGGCTCAGCGGGACGAGAGGGTTGCGGCTGCGTGCCTGGGTGAGCACGAAACCTGTCAGGACAGCGACGGCCACGCCCGCGGCGATCAGTGCGATCGGGTCGGTGAAGCCGTCTTCGCCGAAGCGGGTGATCGCGTAGACGAGGGCGAACGTGCCTGCCGTACCGAGCACGGCGCCGAGGGTGCCGAGTTGTCCGCGGTGCGGCTGCGGGGCGACCAGGGTGCGGGTCCCCAGCAGCACGAGCAGCCCGATGGGGATATTGATGAAGAAGACCCAGCGCCACCCGAGGGTGCCGGTCAGCACGCCGCCGGCCAGCAGGCCGATCACGATGCCCAGACCCGACATCGCGCCATAGAGCGATAACGCGGTGTCGCGCAGCTTGCGCTCGGCGAAGGTCGTGGTGATCAGGGCGAGCACGTTGGGGGCGATGAGCGCCGCACCCAGCCCTTGCAGCCCGCGCGCCCCGATCAGCATGCCCGCGGTCTGCCCCAGACCACCGGCGAGCGAGGCGACCACGAAGATGATCAAACCGACCTGCACGGTGCGGCGCCGTCCCCACAGGTCCCCGATGCGGCCACCGAGCATCAGCAACGCACCGAACGCCAGGATGTAGGCATTCACCACCCACGACAGATGCACCGCGCGTACGTCCAGTTCCCGCTGGATGCTGGGCAGCGCCACGTTCACCACCGAGTCGTCGAGCACCAGCATCAACTGAGCCGTCGCGATGGTGAACAAGGAAGCCACCGCCGCGGGTGACGTCTTGCCGCCCTTGTCCGCCGCGGTGCCGACTACCTCGGTCATGTTCACATCTCCTCATCATGGGATACCCCCGTAAGGTATCGAGCCCTGGCTAATGTGTCAATCCGGTGTGTAGCATTAGCTTTTGTGACCGGCCGTTTCCCCTTGCTCGGCGAGCCATTGCCGCTGGATCTGATCAACACCACCCCCTCCCTCGGCGACCTGCTGCAAACCCCCGACGATCTGCGCGCCTGGTACACGGCCCAAGCCCACCGGCTACCCGAACTCGACGGCGACATCAGCGCGGCCGATGTCGCCGCAGTCCGCGAGATCCGCGGCCACATCGCGGCCGCCCTGGAGCGCACCCGTCGCGGGCAATGCCCACACCGGCTCGACCTACTCGCGCTCGAACGCGCCCAACTCGCAGCCCCCGCGGTCACGCACCTGAGGTGGGAAGACGCCGGATTGACCGCCGCCCGCCGGCGTGCGGGCACGCCCGGACAACGTCTGGCCGCCGAACTCGCCGAATCTGCCGCTCACCTGCTGGCCGATCCCGCGGTCACCACGATCCGGCAATGTGACGCCCACGACTGCGTGATCTGGTTCCTGCCCACCAACTCGCGCCGGCGCTGGTGCTCACCCGCTCTGTGTGGCAACCGTATGCGCGTGGCCCGGCACTACCGGCGCCACAAAGCCGAACAGTAGCCACCACGCGGCATGTGGCGGTCCAGAGCATGAGCGACACCGAGGACCTCACCTGTCGACACTCTCAGTCCTCGTCGGGAGTATCGGGATCGCGCAACTGCCGGTGTGTTCCGCCGAGTTCAGGCAGGTGGAAGCCGTAGTGGCCATCGATGCCGATATCCGTCCGGATGAACGGTGAGAGTCCGGCAGCGTCCACATCCAGCACCGGATGGCCGTGGCCGCGTAGTTCGGTCAACGCGCGATCGATGTAGACGGTGCGATTTCCGGCGGCAGCACCTGACGGGGCCGACACCACGCCACCCGGTCGCACCCCAGGCAGCTCGCCCCAATACCTGATCGGCCCCTTTCCTTCCGGAAGGAAGCCCCTCTTGCAGTATACCCCTGGGGGGTATATGTTTCCTCTCGTCCCACTGACGACGAGAACAGGAAATTGCAATGAACCCCTCGAACCACGCTCACCACGCAGGCCACGGCCACCACGCGAACCATGGGGAGGCCCGCGGCGGGTCTATCGCACATGCGACCACCGCTACTCACAGCGGCCACAACGGTCACATCGACCCGAAACCCGCCCACGCCGGCCACCACTCCCACGCCGGTCATGACGCCGGCGCGTTCCCGGGCGGTCTGCTGATCACACAGGACGGATACTCACTGGATTTGGCGGACACCCTCGTGCAACCCGGTGAGATCGAGTTCCGGTTCCGAATCCTGGGTCCCGACGGGCAGCCGGTCACCGACTACACCCCGATCCACGACAAAGAACTGCATCTGATCGTCGCCCGCCGCGAACTGACCGGCTTCTGGCACGTACATCCCCAGCGCGCCGCCGACGGCACCTGGTCGGTACAGCTGGACCTGCCCGAAGCAGGCGCATACCGGGTATTCACCGATATCGCCCCGCGCGAACTCGGCCGCACCATCACCCTCGGCGCGGACCTCGCCGTCGCAGGACACTATGCACCGCTACCGATTCCGGAACCGGCTCGCACCACAGTCGTCGACGGGTACGAAGTCGAACTGGGCGGCGACCTGGTCGCCGGCGAAGGCCGGCAACTGACCCTCACCGTCCGCAAGGACGGAGCCCCGGTCACCGATCTACAGCCCTACCTCGCAGCGTTCGGCCACCTGGTCGTCCTGCGGGCCGGAGACCTGGCCTACGTCCACGTCCACCCCAACGGGGAACCCGGAGACGGTGCCACCGCCCCCGGCCCCGACATCACCTTCCACACCCTGGTCCCCGGACCGGGCGTCTACCGCCTGTTCCTCGACTTCAAACATCGCGGAACCGTACGCACCGCAGCCTTCACACTGCCCACCACTACACCCCACCGCCACCACTGACAACAGAAGCCAGCTACAGACGTTGTCGCCGCCGACCGCACAGATAGGCCGCACCGACATCGACGAGAAGAGGCGGACATGCAGCATCTGGGACGGCTGCGGATAGCGCTCCTGCTGACCGGCATCGCGTTCATCGCCGGGGTATATCCATTGATCCATCTGTGGCCCGCAGGTTTCCGCTGGCAGCCTGCACAGCCCGAGTACGAGCAGATGATCGCGGTAATCTACGCAGTACTCGGAGTCTTCTTGATCCGGGCCTCCCGCCACCCACTGGGTCACCTGTCCCTCATCTGGTTCACGGTGTGGTCGAGCCTGGCCCACGCCGCTGTCATGACCTGGCATGCCGCGCGCGCCCCAACCGAATGGCAGCACCTGGCGGGTGATGTCCCCGTGCTGATACTTATAGCGATCACCCTGGCGATGCTGACGCCGCACGGCAATACGGTGCCTGCGGAGAACCGTGAGTAGCCTGATCCGCCTGGCGCCGGAGGGCAGGCGCGCCGCGGCCGACCGGTGGTAGCGCGGACGACGACAACAGCGGGACCGAGCCCGCCATCATGGTCGAGTCAGGCAGCTGAGTCGAGGGTTTCGAGTGCGGCGGCCAAGCGGGCCCCAGCGTCCGCGGCGACCGGGCGGAGTCGTGGGTCGCTGGTGACTTCGACCATGAGTTCCGGATTCATGGCTTCGACGCGTATCAGTCCGGTGTCGTGAGGGTCGCTGCGTACGACGACGTTGCAGGGCAGCAGTAACCCGATCTGGCGATCGATCCCTACCGCCTGCTGCGCCAGCGGCGGATTGCAGGCACCGAGGATGCGGTAGTTCTCCATGTCGTGGCCGAGTTTGGCCTTCAACGTGGCGGCCATATCGATGTCGGTGAGGATCCCGAAACCTTGCCCGGCCAAGGCTTCCCGGACCGCGTCCACGGCCTCGTCGAAGCCGGTGTGCAGTGTGGTCGACAGGGCGATTTCCATGACGTAAAGCACCTTTCCTCGGCTGAGTTGTCAGGCGTGGCCGGGTGGGCAGACCCCGGAGGTGACGCCCGCGCGGCGCATGAGCAGAGTGGCCGGGCACCAGCCGACCGCGCTGTAGAGAAGTAGGTTGGCTCCCACCAGCGCCGGAACGATCAGCCACCATGCCGATATCGTCGCGGCCGCCACGGTACCGGCCAGGACCAGCGTCCCGGCCAGCAGCGGTACCAACCGGGCGATGGTCCAGCCCCTATCGGTCAACGGTGAGCTCGGCATGTCGTCCTTTCTGGGTCCGCCTTCATCGGTACCCGTGGTTCAGGCGAGGGCGAGGAACAGTTTTTCGAGTTCGGCCACGGTCAACGGTTCCCCGGATTCCTTCGACTCGTCGAGGCATTCGCGTAGCCCAGTGGCCAGGATTTTGAACCCGGCCCGGTCCAGGGCCCGCGAGACGGCCGCGAGCTGGGTGACCACGTCTTTGCAGTCACGGCCCTGCTCGATCATGGTGATCACCCCGGCGAGCTGCCCGTGCGCCCGGCGCAGCCGGTTGAGAACCTGGGCAATGCTGTCTTCGTCGCCGACCACGGCGTCCTCCTTCTTATCAATCCGAACAACCAACAATACCCCCTGGGGTATAACGGCCGCCCTGTTAGTGATGGGCGAAACTGATCCGTGGCAGAACGCGGCGCATCCAGGCCGGTGACCACCAGGCCGCCCGGCCGGTGAGCCGCAGGATGACCGGCAGCAGGACCAGCCGCACGATCAGAGCGTCCAGCAAGACCGCGACACCCAGGATGATGCCCATTTCCTTCGGCGGCAGCGGTTCGGCGAGGGCGAAGGTGAAGAACACCGCGACCATGACCGCCGCCGCGGCGAAAATCACCCGCCCGGAATGGGCCAGCCCCTCCACTGCCGCGGTCCGGGCATCGCCGCTGCGTTCGAACTGTTCTTTCGCGCTGGCCAGCAGGAACACGGTGTAGTCCATCGCGATCGCGAAGATCATGGCGAAGAAGAACACCGGACCCCACCCGTCGAGGAACCCCTGCGGAGTGAAGCCGAGCAGCCCGGCGCCGTGGCCGTCCTGGAAGATCAGCTTCGCCACCCCGAACGCCGCGGCGGTGGAGCCGAGGCTGACCAGCGTCCCCAACACGGCGATCAGCGGGGCCTGCAGTGCGACCAGCAGCAGCACGAAGCCCAGGACCAGGATCACCGAGACGACGATCGGCAGGTAATCGTTCAGAGCCTGCTGCAGATCCAGGTTCTCCGCGGGCGCGCCGCCGACCAAGGCTCGGTCGGGCAACCGATCCCGCAACTCGTCCAGCACCGTGCTCATACGCTTGTCGGAGGGGTCCATGGCGGGCAGGGCCTGCATCATGACCCACCCGGAATCATCGGCGGCCGGCTGCGCGGGCGTCACCATCGCGATCCCCTCCCCTGCCGCTGCCTGGGCGGTGCTGTCGGCCTGATCGGCGGGGGCGATGATCTGCAACGTGCCGGGTGCACCGTCACCGAGCTGGCGCTGGACCAGCTCGTAGCCTTGCCGCACCGGCGCGTCGGCGGGCACCACCTGGATCGAGGGCATCGCAACTTTCAACCCGAGAACCGGTAGCGCCAGCACGATCAACACTCCCGCTCCGGCAATCGCGAACGGCCACGGCCGTTCGTGCAACAGCCGCCCCCACCGGGCAAACCACGACGAGCGATGCTGCTGGCGGGTTGCGTATGGCAACGCCGCCGCGTTGATCCGCTTACCGAGGGCGCCGAGCGCGGCCGGCAGCAGCGTCAGTGTCGCAGCCAGCACGAACACGACCGCGAGCATGATCCCCACCGCCATCGTGCGCACCGCCGGCGCCGGCACCAGCAGAACCGCCGACAGGCTCACCAGCACAGTCAGACCCGACAACACCACGGCCTTGCCCGCGGTGGCCATCGTCTCGGCGACCGCACGTCGCGCATCGGCGGATTTGCTCAGCGCATCACGGAACCGGGCGACCATGAACAGCGCGTAATCGATCCCCAGCGCGAGGGCGAACATCATCGCGAAGTTCATCGCCCACACCGAAATCGGAGTCACCTGATTCAGCAACACCAGGCCACCGGCCGAAGCCACCAACCCGGCCACTGTCAACAGCAGCGGTAATCCCGCTGCGACCAGCGAACCGAACGCCAGCACCATGATCAGCAGCGTGACCGGCCACGAAAACAGCTCCGCCTGGATCATCGCGTCGTGATTGGCCTTGTTGAAATCACTCCACAACGCCGAGGCCCCCGTCGGATACACCTCGACACCCTCACCCGAGAGTGCCGTCAACTCGGCTTTGTGTTCATCGACAGCGCGCACCATATCATCGGCCGACGCGTTCGCCCCCGCGATCAGAATGCCGGTGCGGCCGTCCGGGCTGATCGTCATTCCCGGTTGCGGGGCGATCACTGCCCCGAACCGGGAGTCACCGGCGAACACCGCTGACACCTCATCCAGGACGGTCTGCATCTGCGGATCGGAGAGCTGCGCGGTATCGGAATGCACCACCACCTGCACCGCCGCCGAAGAATTGCCGCCGAAGTTCCGCTGAGCCAGCTCGCGAACCTGCACGGATTCCGAACCGTTGGCCTGCCACCCCGCGCCGGCCAACGAACTGAACACACTCGGCGCCGCAGCACCGAGCGCGACCAGCACTACCAGCCACACACCGAAAACCACCCGGGCATGACCGGCCATCACAGACCCCCACCGCGCCAACACCCCCACTCGCCCCAGTTCAGCCATATCCGGCGGCCGAGCCGTCGTCGTCTCCGTCATGTTCCTCCGCCTCTCCGGTCGAGCTCGGCAAAAGCCTCACTTATACCCCCCGGGGTATTATCTTCACTGCTCGAATATATACCCCCTGGGGTATTCACTGGTGCGACTCTCACCACAGCGAGCGACAAGCAGGCCGCGCCGACGGTGAGCCGAGGTCGAATCGGAATCCGAGCATGAGCGACCACCAGGCGATTAGCGGCCGGCAAGTCGGCAGGGGAAAATGTTGGCTTCGCCCCGGCCGAAGGCGGTCACTCGTGTGTTGTCACCGCACGGCGCCGAGCTCCGACGTCACTGCAGGGGCCGACGCAGGCCGGTGAGAGATGCTCAGTAGGATCGCCGCCGTGGTCAGCGTCGCCTCTCCTGCACGGCGAGCCGGATTACTTCGGCTCGGTGTGATGCTGGCGGCGCTGATAGGGATCGCGCTCGTCCAGAGCGGGCATTGCCGTGCGGGCGACACGATGGGCATGTCGATGGCGGGCCCGGCCGATCACAGTGTTTCCCAGGTGGTGTCGACACCGCAGCCCGACGCCTCGCAGGAAACACTCCATCATGACCGCGGCGCGGCGGTGATACCGGTGACCGGGGCGCTTGCTGTGGGAGTGGTGGATCTCGGGCCCATGCCACCGGCCGGGATAACGATGGCCTGCCTGGCGATGTTCTTGGCGCTGCTGGCAGCAACCGTGCATTTGGCGCGCGGCAGCGAGGTCTCCCTCGTGCGTTGCGCGTTTCCACGGTCCGGTCGGCGGTTCACGGGTGCACTCCCGCGCCCGCCCAACCTCACCGAACTCTGCGTGATGCGGACGTAAACGGGCGGACAGCGGGTCGTCACTCGACGAACCGCCGGCCCCGACGCCCCTGGCGTCGAGGGGCACTTTCGCCTGTCCATGCTCTTCCTCACGCAGGAGTACCTTTCGTGAATCTTGTTGCTGTGCTCGCTACCGGCCTATTCGCCGGAGGCGTCTCATGTGCCGCCGTTCAAGGCGGACTGCTGACCGGGATGATCGCCCGCCAGCGCACCACTACGCCCGCCCCGCCGCGCCGAATATGGGCGCGGGTCGGTGAAGACCTCACTCCGGTCGCCGGTTTCCTGATCGGGAAACTGGTCTCACACACTCTGCTCGGCGCCGCGCTCGGCGGGCTGGGCAGTGCTGTTCAGCTGTCGGTCGCCGCGCGCACCTGGCTGCAGATCGGGGCCGGGCTGCTGATCATCGTTTTCGCTCTCGCTCAGCTCGGAGTGCCCGGTTTCCGCAAGATCGTCATCGAACCACCGGCCTCCTGGATGCGGGTCGTGCGCAAAGGCGCCCGTTTGCAGACCGCGGTCGCGCCGGCGCTGCTCGGTGTCCTGACGATCCTGTTGCCGTGCGGGGTCACTCTGTCGGTCGAGGCGTTGGCCCTGGCTTCTGGATCGCCGTGGCAGGGCGCGGCGATCATGGCCGTGTTCGTGCTCGGCACCGGTCCGCTGTTCGTTGTCCTCGGGTATGTGGTCAGAGTTGCGGCCGGGGCGTGGCGTGGCCGCCTGGCGGTCGCGACTGGAGTGCTGGTTCTGGGTATGGGTCTCTACACCCTCAACGGTGGTCTCGAACTGGCTGGATCGCCGCTGGCGGCGGGGCGACTCGCCGATACGTTCACAACTGGGCCGGCTCCGGCGGACGCCTCGGCAGCGATTGTCGCCGACGGAGTGCAGACGGTGACCATCACCGCACGTACAAACGCCTACGCGCCCGACCACGTCGCGGTCAAAGCAGGATTGCCGACCACGCTCGTCGTCGAGACCGACGGCACTCAGGGCTGTATTCGCTCCTTGGTCATACCCCGCCTGGGCATCCAGGAAATTCTGCCCGTGACCGGAGAAACCCGAATCGATCTCGGTGTCCTGGAACCCGGGCGCCTCGATTACGCCTGCGGCATGGGCATGTACACCGGCCTGCTCACCATCGACCGATAAGGATCATCCGTTGCCCATATTCACATTCCGCGTCGAGGGCATGCATTGCGGCAGCTGCTCACTGCTGGTCGACGACACCCTCGAAGACCTCCCCGGTGTCCTCAGCAGCCAGACCTCGGTGAAGAAACAGCAATCGACCGTAGACCTCGACCTCACCCACACCAGCCCCGAACAGGTGGTCACCGCAATCGCCGAACTCGGCTACACAGCATCGCTGGTATAGGCCAACCCCCCGATCGGCTGCCCGGCCGCGGCACCGGCTTCAGCCCGCCAGGGCAAGAGCGAACCTTTCCGCGGCCGGGAGCCGACCGAAGTACCAGGTGCGGCTGAGATGGCCGACGTCGGCGGTCGCCTAGTGCCGGAGGTCGTACAGGTTCCACCCGTCACCAGCCCGGTAGTCAGGCGTTCGCGGCCTCGCCGGCGGTGATCGGTTCCGGACGGGACGGGCAACCTCACCGGTCCGACTCGCCACAGATAATGGGCCGCTATTCGACGCGAGCGCAGGAGGCGGTGAAGTTATGCCGCCGTTTGTAGGAGCGCGTCGAGGTCCGGCGGCGTTGGCATGGTTTGGCGGAGGCCGACGTGGGCACGGCCGGTGTTGCCTTCGGGGGCGAGGCCGGCCAGTGATCCGGGTGCGGCGACGATAATCCGTACCACTTGGCCGAGGGCTTCGCGACGGTCGCGCTGGCGCACGGCGAGGGTGAACATGGCGATGTGGTTGCGGGTGTGCAGCCAGGGGTCGGGTTGGGACAGGATGTGTGCGCATTCCAGGTGGGTCCAGCGTTGTTCGGGGTCGGGTGTGGTCTTCGCCGCGAGCATTTCCTCGTGGTAGCGGGCGCGTGCGGCGGGCGGAATGGTCGGCATGGCCAGTCCTTTCGAAGGGTTGATGTGTCCTGTGGAATCGGTGGTCAGGCTGTCCTGACCTGTTCGCCGGTCCCCGGCGTACTGCTGGTGTCGGGAGCGAAGTGGCAGGCGCCGTGGCGGGTGAAGGGTTCGGCGAGCTGGGCGAGGTAGCGGGTGGGGTAGTCGGGCTTGGCGGCCATGCCGAGGTCTGCGCTGGTGAAGCGCTGGTGGGGGTCGTAACTGTAGGTACGGAGTAGGTGGTCCCAGATGAGGGTGAACAGTCCGAAGTTGACGTCGCCGATGCCGGCCCATTTGAGGTGGTGGAAGCGGTGGCCTTCGTTCAGGGCGAGGATGTGTTTGAACGGTCCGATGCGGTAGTCGGCGTTGGAGTGTTGCAGCAGCAGTTGCACCGCCACAGCCAGCGACAGTGCGGCGGCGACCGGGACCGGGACCCCGGCGAGCAGTAGCGGGGTGACGCCGGCGGTCATTTCGAGGGTTTGATGCAGAGGGTGTTTCATCAGGCCGTTGAGCCCGTAGAAGCGGGTGACGCTGTGGTGCACGGCGTGGAACCGCCACAGGATCCCGATTTTGTGGCTGGCGTAGTGGGCCAGGGTGATCCCGAGGTCGGCGACCAAGACCGCGAGTAACACCTGCACCACGAACGGCCAACTGCCCGGCCAGATCCCGTCCCCGGGGATGAGCGCGGCCAGGGCGGGGATCGCGGCGACGCTGGCGAGGATGAGGGTTTCGTTGACGAAGCTGTGGGCGGTGTCGCGGCCGGCATCGCCGCGGGAGGTGTTCCAAGACCTTTGGTAAGGCAGTAGGTGTTCGGCGGTGAACGACACAGCGACCGCGACAGCGAGCAAGACGATCAACAAGAGCTTGTTGGCGCCGGTAGCGGCCAGGGCGATGCCGGCGCCGTTGACGGCGAGCAGCATGAACGGGGCGTAGCCGTAGCGGATGAGCGGACGGACGAGCGTAAACATGGATCCAGCCTCACGTCCGGACCGGTTGGAGGCTTGAAGAAATCAGCCGACTTGGCCGGCGGTGCCCGGCTCTGGTCGCCAGCCGGTGGCGATCAGTGCCGCGGTGGGAGTGATGCCGATCAGCTCACGGCAGGTGCGGGTGAGGTGGGCGCTGTCGGCGAACCCGACGCTGTGCGCGGCTGCGGTCAGCGAACCACCTGCGCGCACGACAGCGAAAGCCTGATGCAGGCGGGTCCAGCGCCGCCACGCCGCATAGGGCAACCCGACCTCCTGGGTGAACACATGCGATAGGCGGCTGCCCGAAATCCCCACCCGGGCAGCGAGTTCACCCAGCGCGGGCGGGCCACCCGGCCACTCAGCCGCGGCACGCAGCGCGTCGGCAACGACCGGATGCGCTCGCTGCGGCCTGGCCGGGGCGGGGGTGAGCGCAAGTGCCGGCGGGCGCGGGCAGCCGGCGGCCACCCAGCTGTCGGCCTGATCAGCAGGCAGACCCTCCATCCGTGACACCGCCGCGCGCGCGGCGGCACTGTCGGGATCGAGGAACGCCACGAACCCCGTGGTCCCTGGTTCGGCGCTCACCTGGTGAGCGACACCGGGCGGGATGATCGCCACACCGGCGGCCGCGGTGCGCCCCGCTCTGTCAGTGAGAGTGAGCGCACCGTCGGCGACGAACAACACTTGCACCGCCGCATGTGCGTGTGCGGCCGTGTCTCCGATGCGGCCGGTGAACGCCATCAACCCCGGCGTGAACACCACCCCACCGCGCCACCGCGCCACCGAACCCGAAGCAGGGGTGGCCGGTGGCGCGGTGGCGGCGGTCATGACGGTGAACCGGCCAGTGCGGGCGAGGCTTTCACCGCCAGGGTCGGGGCCGGGGACAGGGGTTTGGTACGGCCGGCGCGGACACCGTTGGCGATGACCACGATCTCAGCGAGCTCATGCACCAGCACCACCGCCGCCAATCCCAGCACCCCGAACAACGCCAGCGGGATCAGGATCGTGATCAACGCCAGCGACAGGCCGACGTTCTGCAGCATGATCGAGCGGGCCCGTCGCGCATGGTCCAGTGCGCGGGGCAGGTGGCGCAGATCTTCGCCCATAAGTGCGACGTCGGCGGTTTCGATGGCGACGTCGGTGCCCATGGCGCCCATCGCGATCCCGAGATCGGCGGTGGCCAGGGCGGGTGCGTCGTTGACGCCGTCGCCCACCATCGCGGTGAACCGGCCCTGCCGCAGTTCGGTGACGATGCGGGCCTTGTCCTCCGGACGCAGATCCGCGTGCACGGTATCGATGCCCGCCTCGGCGGCCAGGGCTTCGGCGGTGCGGGTGTTGTCGCCGGTCAGCATCGACACCCGCGCTCCGCCGGCGTGCAGGCGCGCGATGACCTCGCGGGCTTCTGGGCGAAGTTCGTCGCGGACCGCGATCGCCCCGATCACCCTGGACTCGTCTTCGATTAGAACCGCAGTCGCGCCCGCGTGCTGCATGCGTTCCACGACACCGGCCAACGGCCCGGCCTCGATCCAGCCCGGACGACCCAATCGCACCGGGCGCCCATCGATGAGGCCGGTCAACCCGGCGCCCGTGACGGCTTCGACATCACCGGCGGGGGTAACAGTGTCAGCGGCGGCGAGGATGGCACGCGCGAGGGGGTGTTCACTGCGGGATTCCAGCGCGGCCGCGACCGCCAATACCCGGTCCCGGTCGACGCCGTCGGCGGTGGCGATCTCGACGACGGCGGGGTTGTTCGCGGTCAGTGTGCCGGTCTTGTCGAGCGCGACCTGGCGGACCTTGCCCATCGCTTCCAGGGCGGCGCCGCCCTTGACCAGCACACCCAGCTTGCTCGCCGCACCGATCGCCGCGACCACAGTGACCGGCACCGAGATCGCCAGCGCACACGGCGACGCCGCGACCAGCACCACCAGCGCCCGCTCGATCCACACCACCGGATCACCGAACACCGCACCGATCACCGCGATCGCGGCCGCGGCGACCATGATCCCGGGAACCAGTGGTTTGGCGATCTTGTCCGCGAGGCGCTGGGCTTCGCCCTTGCGGGCCTGCTCAGCTTCCACGATCCGCACGATCCGCGCCAGGGAGTTGTCCTCGGCGGTCGTGGTGACCTCGACTTCCAGGACGCCGGTACCGTTGATCGCCCCGGCGAACACCTCCGCGCCCGGCCCAGCCTCCACTGGCACCGATTCGCCGGTGATCGCCGAAACATCCAGCGCGCTACGGCCGTCGGTGATTACCCCGTCGGTGGCCAGCCGCTCGCCCGAGCGCACAAGCATCCGGTCCCCGACCCGCAACTCCGCTGGCGCGATCACGGTCTCGGTGCCGCCGCGCAGCACGGTGGCCCGATCGGGCACTAAGTTCAGCAGGGCGCGCAGGCCGCGGCGAGTGCGTGCGACCGCGTACTCCTCCAGGCCCTCACTGATGGAGAACAGGAACGCCAGCATCGCGGCCTCGCCGACTTCGCCGAGGATCACCGCTCCGATCGCGGCGATCGTCATCAGCGTCCCGACCCCGATCTTGCCCTTCGCCAGGCGTTTCAGGGTTGGGGGAATGAAGGTGTAAGCGCCGACAGCCAGGGCGGCGATCTCCAAGCCCAGTTCGACCGGGTGCGGGCCGCCGGTCCAGCCGACGATCAGCGCCGCGACCAGTAGCACTCCCGCCACCGCGGCGGCCCGCAGTTCGCTGACCTCCCAGAGTTTCTCCGGCTCCCGCTCCTCGGCCTCACCGTTCTCGCCGGTGGGTTCGTCGTGGCCGCAGCCGCACGCGTCGCTCATCCCCGCACCGCCGCGCTCGCCTCGGCAGAACCGGTGGAGTCGGTGCCGTAATTCGGGCACAACGCCACCGCATTCCCGGTCGCCGCCAACAGCGTCTCCGCCGAGGCCAGCAGATCCATCAGCTCGGGGCGGGCCAGGCTGTAGAACACCTGCCGGCCCTGCGGACGCCCTACAACGAGACCGCAGTCGCGCAGGCACGCCACATGCGCCGACACCGTCGACTGCGCCAACCCCAACCCCGCCATCAGATCCGCCACCCGCGCCTCACCCGCGGCCAGCCGATGCACGATCGCCAACCGCGTGCCGTCGGAGAGGCTGTGGAACAACGCCACGGCCGGATCCAGACCTTCCACACCGGCCAGGCATCCATCACCACTAATCGCCATAAGGCGATGATAGCTTTAAATCTCGATCAATCGTGCTTCGGCGATCACATCGAGGGAAAGCGGTACCAATGAGGGACGGACGAGCAGTAACCCCGCAGACCGGCACGAACGGGCGGGGTGAACGGTGATGGCTATCGCCGCACTCGTCGTGTTCGCGATGTTCGCGCTGGTAGCCGGAGGTGCGCGGGTGCTGATCCAGCGCCGCCGCACTGGCGACACCGGTATCCGGCAGTTCCGCCCGGCACCGGGATCGGTGCAGTGGTGGGCGCACTGGGGATTCGTCACCGGTGGCCTGATCACCGGCCTGGCCGCACCGCTGGCCGACCTGGCCGGGCTGGCACCGATCCCGTTCGCCGACCAGCCCGCTGTCGCTGTCGCCGGTGTGGTCGTGGCGGTGGCGGGCGTGGCGGCGACGTTCGGCGCGCAACTGGCGATGGGCGCCTCCTGGCGTATCGGCGTCGAGGACACCGAACGCACCCGATTGGTCACCACCGGTGTGTTCGGCTGCGTGCGCAACCCGATTTTCACCACCATGCTCGTCACCTTCGCAGGACTGGCCCTGATGGTGCCCAACCCGGTGGCGGTCGCCGGGTGCGTGCTGCTCCTGGCCGGTGTGCAGGCACAGGTCCGCGCAGTCGAAGAGCCCTATCTGCAGCAGGTCCACGGCTCCGCCTACACCGACTACACCACCCGGGTGGGCCGATTCCTGCCCGGCATAGGACGCAGCCGACAGTTACAGCGCTGACCGGCCACCGTCTCTCCGACGAGCACGCCACGTCCGGAACCTGCCAGAACAACTGGCGCGCACCGGCAGCGACCGATACCCGATTGACCCGGGCCAACTCGGGGGCGACGCCGACCTCGATGCCTATCCGCGCGATTTCGGCGGATGTCCCGGCGACCGGCCAGGGGTGAGTCCGGCCGAGGCAATCTCTGCGGTGGCCGGACGGGAGCCGGGTCGACGTCCGCCGACAAGGGTCACTGGTGGTCAGCGGTCACTGGTGGGCAGTTCGATGGTGAATTGTGCTCCCTGCCCGAGACCGTCGCTGTGTGCCCGGATCCGGCCGTGGTGGGCTTCGACTAGGGCGCGGGTGATCGTCAGGCCTATGCCGCTGCCGCCGTGGCGGCGGTCGCGGGCGGTATCGGCCCGGTAGAAGCGATCGAAGAGGTGGTCGAGATGGTCGGGGGCGATACCTTCTCCGGTGTCGGTGACGGTGATTTCGACGTGCCGGTGCCCTACTCGCCGGGTGCTGAGGGTGACCTCGCCTCCCTGCGGGGTGTGGCGCAGGGCGTTGTCGAGCAGGTTGGCCAGTACCTGCCCAAGGCGATCGGGATCGACGGATACGGCGGCGGAGTCCTGGATATGGGCGTGGAGCGCGACGCCATTGTTGTCGTATCGTTCGCGTACGGCCTGGGCGGCGTGGGTGACCAGCATGGCGGTGGTCGTGGGCACGGGCCGGATCCGGGTGAGGTGTTCCTCGGCGCGCGAGACCGCGGTGATGTCTTCGACCAGGCGTTCGAGCCGGTGGATGGCTGAGCGCAGGACCTGTCGGGTGTCGTTGTCGAAGGTGCGGACACCGTCGTCGAGCGCTTCGAGGTAGGAGTCGAGAGTGGCGATGGGCGTGCGCATTTCGTGGCCGAGGTCGGCCAGCATTCTGCGGCGGGTGGTTTCGGTGGCGTCGAGTCGGCGGGCGAGTTCGTTGACGGTGACGGCGAGTTCGTCGAATTCGCGGCCGAGCCCGGGGCTGTGGACGCGGGTGTCGTAGTGGCCGCCCGCGATCCGGGCGGTGGATGTGGTCACGGCGACCAGCGATCGCTGGACGCGGCGGGTGATGTACCAGCTCACCGCCAAGGCCAGCAGTACCGCGACCGCGACCGCCAGCCCCCAGGCGAGCACGATCGCCTGAGTGAAGGCTTCCTCGACGTGAGCGGTCTGGCTCGAGTCGTGAATACCGGCCTGACCGAGATGATCGTGAAAGATACCGGGCGCCAACGCCGAAGCGACCAGCCAAGCGGTGACGGCGCATCCGATCACCACGAGAGTCAGGGCGACGAACAGGCGGGTGCCGAAACTCGAACCGGTCCCGGGTCGTTCGACCGCTGCTGGTGCGGCGTCGGGTTCGGGGAGCGGGGGGTTCATTCTCCGCTACCCATCCGGTAGCCGACGCCGCGGATGGTGCGTACGTAGCGGCCGCGGGCGGCGTCGTCGCCGAGTTTGCGGCGCAGATGGCCGATGTGTACGTCGACCAGGTGCTCGTCCCCGATCCAGCTCGGGCCCCACACCGCGCCGATCAGCTGGGCTCGGGTGAGCACGACACCGGGATCGCGCGCCAGGGCGGCCAGGACGTCGAACTCGGTTCGGGTGAGCGCCACCGGCACGCCGTCGACGGTGACCTCGCGTCCGTCGGCATCGATGGCCAGGTCGCCGAAGACGCGGGTTCGGGGTGCGTTGGTCGAGCCTGCCGACCGGGTGGTGGCGGTACGTGGGCGGCGCATCATGGCCTGGACGCGGGCCATCAACTCGCGGGGACTGAACGGTTTGGTGAGGTAGTCGTCGGCACCGACCGACAACCCGATCAGGGTGTCGACCTCCTCGGCACGAGCAGTGAGCATCACGACGTAGGCATCGGAGAAGGTGCGCAGTTGCCGGCACACCTCGACCCCGTCCAGACTCGGCAGCCCCAGGTCGAGGACCACAACGTCTGGATCGACCTCCCGGGCGAGCGAGACAGCATCGTGGCCGTCGCCGGTGATCGTGGCATCGAATCCGTCGCGTTCCAGATAGCTGCCGAGCAGACTCGCCAGCGCCGCTTCGTCCTCGACGACCATGGCGCGCAGGCCGGTGGGCGGGCGCTGCGCCGGGACGGAGTCGGGGGCCGGTGCGGGGGTGCGCGTAGCGGAGGCCATGGTGTTCATCTTCACCGGACCACAGCGGCGCCGACGCCGCGGTGCGGCTTCTTGAGCAAATCTTCATACGACCTCTACCGGAGTAGCGGGACAGCCGCACCAGGCTGGGCACCCGAACTCGAGGAAAAGAGGCGAGGATGATGACCGGCTGGGTGAGTCAGACCGGCTGGGCGGGATGGACCGTCATGGCCGTCTGCATGCTCGTGTTCTGGGCCGCGGTGATCTACCTGATGGCAGCACTGTTCCGCACCGACCGGGCCGGCGACTCGGCGCGCCCTACCGATTCCGATCCACTGCGGATGCTGGAGTCGCGTTTCGCTCGCGGGGACATCGACGCCGACGAGTTCGTCGCGCGCCGTCAGCTACTGGCGCAGACCTTCGAGACCGCCGACGGCGACGTCCGGAAGGGGCACGTTCGTGAGTGAGGTGAACCGCCGGTCCTTCCTGGTCGGGTCGGTGCTCGCCGGCGCCGGGGTTTTGGCGGCCTGCGCCGGGTCGGGTTCACTGGGAGGTTCGCCGGTCACGGCGTCGTCGCCGATTGTGCGACGTCTCGAGCAGCAGCGCCGTACTCCCGGCCAGCCGGTGGTGTCGGCACGGCTGACACCGCGCCCGGTGGACGTGGATCTGGGGGGTCGCATCGTCTCGACCTGGGGCTACGACCAGAACCTGCCCGGGCCGCTGATACGGGCGCGGGCCGGGGATCTGTTGCGGGTGCAGGTCCACAACCGCCTGGAGGTGCCGACCAGTGTGCACTGGCACGGCATCGCACTGAGCAATGACATGGACGGCGTGCCCGGGTTGACCCAGGACCCGATCGCGCCCGGCGCGGGGTTCACCTACGAGTTCACCGTGCCGGACGCGGGCACCTACTTCTACCATTCCCATTCCGGGCTTCAGCTCGACCGTGGCCTCTATGGCGCCCTGATCGTCGACGATCCGCACGAGCCCGGCGGTTACGACCACGACTGGGTCGTGGTACTCGACGATTGGCTCGACGGTACGGGCCGGACTCCCGACGATGTCGCCCGCCAACTCGGCATCGGCAGCAGCACCGCAGGCGACACGAGCCGCCCCGGGATGAGCGGGATGGACCACGGATCCATGGACGGCATGGATATGGGCGAGGAGACGATGCGCTCACCGGTGCTCGGCGGCGCCGGTGACGTCACCTATCCGCATTTCCTGGTCGCTGGCCGGGTCCCGCAGGATCCGATGGTGTGGACCGCCGCACCGCGGCAGCGGGCGCGGATCCGGTTCGTCAATGCCGGCGCGGACACCGCTTTCCGCGTCGCCCTCGGCGGTCACCGCATGACGGTCACCCACACCGACGGCTTCCCCGTCGTGCCCCGGGACACTGACGCCCTGCTGATCGGCATGGGTGAGCGGTTCGACGTGCTGGTCACCCTCGGCGACGGCGTGTTCCCGCTGTTCGCGCAGGCAGAAGGGAAAACCGGGCACGGGCAGGCCGTCGTGCGCACCGCCGCCGGCGCGCTGCCGCCGCAGTCCCGCCCCGGCGAACTCGATCGGGAGGTGCTGCTGGGCACAGACCTGTCACCACGGGAGCAGGTGCGCCTGCCGCCCAAGGACAACGACCGCTACCTCAGCGCCGATATGGGCGGAACCATGTCACCGTATCGGTGGACTCTCAACGGCCGGGCTCATCCCGATAGCGCACCGCTGGATGTGCGGGAGGGTCAACGGGTGCGGATGCGGCTGCGCAACATGTCGGACATGTTCCATCCGATGCACCTGCACGGGCACACGTTCGCCCTCGTCGACGGCGGGGTTCGCAAAGACACCGTCACGATCCGTCCGATGCGCACCGTCGAGATCGAATTCGACGCCGACAACCCCGGCCAATGGGCCATGCACTGCCACAACGCGTACCACCAAGAGGCCGGAATGATGACCACCGTTTCCTACCGAACCTAGACCCGGCACACGCGACGGGCCGAGCCCGACCGCTGGTTCACCTGTTCTGTGACTCTTCGAGGAAAGGATCTGCACATGAACAAAACCAAAAAGACCCTCGCTGTCGGCGCTACCGCGCTGGCGGTGACATTCACCGCGGCCGCCTGCGGCGACTCCGACACCGACACCACCACCGCCACAACCCCGAGCGCGGCGATATCGGCGACAACTCCTGCCGCCGAGGACACTGCGGCCCACAACGATGCCGATGTGATGTTCGCGCAAATGATGATCCCGCATCACACCCAGGCCATCGAGATGAGCGACATGATCCTGGCCAAACAGGGCATTCCCGAACCGGTGACCGCACTGGCAAACCAGATCAAGGCCGCCCAGGGCCCGGAAATCGACCAGCTCACTACCTGGCTCGGCCAGTGGGGCGAACCTACTCAGATGCCCAGCTCCAGCGCTATGCCAGGTCACGACATGCCCGAGACGGAAGGAATGGAAGGGATGATGAGCGAGGAGGACATGCAGGCCCTGTCCGATGCGCAAGGCACCGAGGCCGCCCGACTGTTCCTCAACCAGATGATCGCCCACCACGAAGGCGCCATCGACATGGCACAAACCGAGATCGAGGACGGCCAGTTCCCCGACGCGGTGCAGATGGCCCGCACCATTGTCGATACCCAGCAGCAAGAAATCGACACCATGCGCCAACTGCTGACCACCCTGTAGCCGCTCCGGCTCGATACCGCAGCGCCCCGACCAGGCAGGAGGCCTCTCGATGTCGCATCCCGAGCACCGGCACCCCAACCCGGACCCGGCGCCCACCGGGCACGACCACGGCATGTCCACACAAAGCCCACCACCGGATGCTCGGGACCGGCCCGCCGGCCAGGGCGAACACCTCGCCCACGTCGGTCATGACGCCCACCCCGACCACGGCGATAACGGTGGTCATGATCGGCATGCCGGGCACGGGGCACACGGGGAGATGTTCCGGCGCCGGTTCTGGATCAGCCTGATCCTGGCCTTGCCGGTAGTCGGATTCAGCCATATGGTCGCCGAGCTGCTGGGCTACCATCTGCCGGAATTCCCCGGTGCCTCGTGGATCCCGCCGGTCCTCGGCACGGTGATCTTTGTCTACGGTGGGACGCCGTTCCTCACCGGCGGCTGGAGCGAACTGCGTTCCCGCCGGCCCGGGATGATGCTGTTGATCGCCATGGCGATAACGGTCGCGTTCGTCGCGTCGTGGGTTACCACCCTCGGGCTGGGCGGGTTCGAGCTGGACTTCTGGTGGGAACTGGCCCTGCTCATCGTCATCATGCTGCTCGGGCACTGGCTGGAGATGCGGGCGCTGGGCTCGGCGTCCAGTGCGCTCGACGCCCTGGCCGCGATGCTGCCCGATACCGCGGAGAAAGTCACGGGCGACGGTGTCGCCGAGGTCCCGCTGGCAGAGTTGTCCCGCGATGATCTGGTGCTGGTGCGTGCCGGTGCCCGGGTACCGGCGGACGGCACGGTCACCGACGGCCGGGCCGAGGTCGACGAATCGATGATCACCGGTGAGTCCAAGACCGTCACCCGCGATATCGGTGACACCGTGGTCGCCGGCACCGTCGCTACCGACAGCGCCTTGCGGGTGCGGGTCACCGCGGTCGGCGAGGACACCGCGCTGGCCGGTATCCAGCGCATGGTCGCCGACGCCCAAGCGTCCTCCTCTCGCGCTCAGGCGCTGGCGGACAAAGCCGCCGCGTTCCTGTTCTATTTCGCTGCCGGCACCGGTGCACTGACTTTCGTGATCTGGGCGCTGCTCGGCAATCTCGACGAGGCGGTGGTGCGCACGGTGACCGTCCTCGTCATCGCCTGTCCCCACGCCCTGGGTCTGGCGATCCCGCTGGTCATCGCGATATCGACCGAACGCGCCGCAAAAGCCGGAGTACTCGTCAAAGATCGTCTCGCGCTCGAGCACATGCGCACCGTCGATGTGGTGCTGTTCGACAAAACCGGCACCTTGACCCAGGGTCGTCACCAGCTCACCGGGCTCACTGCCACCGCCGGTACGAGCGAAGAGCACTTGCTCGCGCTCGCCGCGGCCGTCGAAGCCGATAGCGAACACCCCCTCGCACGGGCCATCGTGGCCGCAGCCGAAACCCGGGTTCTGGTATCGGAACAACTCACCGCCACCGATTTCCGCTCACTGCCCGGACGCGGGGTGCGCGCCGATATCGACGGCGCCGAGGTCACCGTCGGTGGCCCGGCCATGCTCGCCGATTCAGGGTTGCCGGTACCGGATGACATCGCCACGGTCACCCGCGGCTGGGTACAACGCGGCGCCTCGGTGCTGCACATCGTCTACGGTGACCGCGTCCTCGGCGCCGTCGCACTCGAAGACGCCGTTCGCGACGAGTCCCGCCGCGCCGTCGACGCGCTACACGGCCGCGGCGTGCAGGTCGCGATGATCACCGGTGACGCCCGTCAGGTCGCCGACGCCGTCGCCGCCGACCTCGGAATCGACGAGGTGTTCGCCGAAGTACTGCCCGAAAACAAAGACGCGAAGGTCACCGAACTGCACAACCGCGGGCACAAGGTCGCGATGGTGGGCGACGGCGTCAACGATGCTCCCGCCCTGGCCCGCGCCGACGTCGGCGTGGCGATCGGCGCCGGCACCGATGTCGCCATCGAATCCGCCGGGGTCGTCCTCGCCGCCAACGACCCCCGCGCGGTGCTGTCGATCATCGAACTGTCCCACGCCAGTTACCGCAAAATGTGGCAGAACCTACTCTGGGCCACCGGCTACAACATCATCGCCGTCCCGCTGGCCGCGGGTGTGCTGGCGTTCGCGGGTATCGCGATCTCTCCCGCCGTCGCCGCGGTGCTCATGTCGGTGTCCACCATTGTCGTCGCGCTCAACGCCCAACTACTGCGCCGCCTCGACCTCGACCCGGCCCGCCTGGCCCATACCTGACCACCCACGAACCGAAGCGAGCTCCCTGTCCTGATGCCGAGATCGTCCCTGCGTCCCTGCGCGCGTATCCTTCTCCCCTTCGCCGCCCTGACCGTGCTCACCGGTTGCACCACCGGGCAACCGCTCACAACACCCACCCCGACGACGCCGATCCCGGCATTGTCCGCAACCGGTATCGCGTTGAGACCCGCGCTCGATCACCTGCACGGCCTGCACCTCTCCCCGGACGCAACCGTTCTGGCCGGCACCCACAGCGGCCTCGTCGCCCTCGGCGCGGACGGGCGCACAACCCCGGTCGGCGCCTCCGACGACGACTTCATGGGACTGACCGGCGTCCCGGGCACCGACCACCTGTTCGCGTCCGGGCACCCGGGCCCCTCGAGTTCAGCACCGAACCCCTTAGGACTGATCGAGAGCACCGACGGAGGCCACACCTGGACATCGAAATCCTTGACCGGCGAGGTCGACTTCCACGCCTTGGCCATCGACGGCCGGCTGCTGGTCGGATTCGACGGAGTCACCGGCCTACTCGCTTCCACCGACGCCGGCGCTACCTGGACTACGGGAGCCGCCGTCGGTGCGAATGCACTCGCCGTCACTGATACCGGGCTATGGGCCGCCACCGCCGACGGCCTGCAGCACAGCACCGACACAGGACGTACCCTCACGAACGTTCCCGGCGCGCCGCGTCTGGTATTGCTTTCGGCCGCAGACGACGGTTCTCTGTGGGGCGTAGATGTCGCGGGCGCGGCCTGGCGCAGCCGCACCGGCCGCACATGGGAACAGCGCTCGGTCGTAGGCCCTGTCAGCGCAGTGCTGGCCGCCGATTTCGACACCGCCTTCGCCGCGACAGAGCAGACTCTCTACCCATTGAAGTAGGGCCAGTTGGGTCGGATACCACGCCTTTTGAGGTAGGTAGGTAGGTAGGTAGGCGAAACAATGGTCGGCGCAGCGGCACCGTCGCGTGACGGCGTGATGAACACAGCACCCACCCACAGCTAACCGACGTAGAGACTCATGCCGATAGTCAGCGCGGCAAACGAGCTCATCATCGACACCAGGCCAGGCTGCCATCTGATTCGTAGGGTTCGGGTGGTCTCTGCCCGCGAATTCCGGCCGGTGCTCGGGAACTCGGAAAGCCGTGGGATCTGAATCGGCTCAACAGGACGATCCTTGACTCGGTACGTAGGTACAGGGTTGAGAATGAGGGGCATGCGAACTGGTGAGCTGGCCTCTCGGGCCGGTGTCAATGTCCAGACCCTGCGCTACTACGAACGGCGCGGCCTCCTGGCGCGGCCGGAACGGTCACCAGCGGGTTACCGCCGCTACCCCGAGGACGCCGTGGACGTGGTCAGGTTCGTCAAACGGGCCCAGGAGCTGGGCTTCACGCTCGATGAGATCGCCGACCTCCTACGGCTGGCCGACGGCGGTCCCGACGACTGCGACGCCGTCCGCGTACTCGCCGAATCAAGGGTCGCCGAGATCCGACGACGGATCGCCGACCTGCACAACATGCAGCGCGCACTGACCGAGCTCATCGCGACATGCGAGTTGCCCCGCGCTCACCGATCCTGCCCCATTCTCACTTCACTACAGGAAGGACCACGCTCATGAAGCTGGATATCCTCCAGGTCCCCGACTGTCCCAATGTGGCGGTACTCGAACAACGCCTCCATGAGGCCACCGCCGGTCGGCCGATCACGCCGGAGATCACCCACCACATCATCGATGACCCCGAGCAAGCCGCCTCGACCGGCATGACCGGCTCCCCCACCCTGCTGATCGACGGCCGCGACCCTTTCGCCACACCGGGCAATGCCCCCAGCTTGTCCTGCCGCCTTTACCCGCAGGAGGACGGAACGCTCGGCGGAGCCCCCTCGGTCACGGCGCTCCGCACTGCGTTGAGATCGACCTCGGCTGACGGTGAGCAACTCAGAAGCGACGCAGAAACCAGGTGCTGCACTCCGTCCACCGCGGACCCCGCCGCCGCACTGAGCACCTGGCGGGCGGCCGCACAACCGGCAGACCCGACGGAAACGGCCGTGCATCAGGCCATCCTGCGATTCTTCGCAACCAGCGGCTGCGCACCGACCGCCGCCCAATTAGCCGAAACCTTTTCTGGACACGCGGTGCCGATCGAGCAGATTCTGCAGCACCTCCACGACGCCGATGTCATCCGGACCGACACCGATGGGATCATCGTGGCCGCGTATCCGTTCTCGGGCACACCCACCCCTCATCGGGTACGAATCGCCGGCGGCCCGACTGTCTACGCGATGTGCGCCGTGGACGCACTCGGTATCAGCGCGATGCTCGGCACACAGGTCACGATCACCACCACTGACCCGGAGACCAACGACCCGATTACCATCACCGCCGGCAGCCAACTCGTCACCGCACAACCGGCCACCACGGTGGTGTTCGTCGGCGCACAAGCCGGCCTGGGCCCCTCTGCCGAAACCTGCTGCAGTCACCTCAACTTCTTCACCGAACGCCGCACCGCCCAGAAGTGGGCGGACGGTCACTCGGGCATCAACGGCGACATCGTCGAACTGCCTGACGCCCACCACCTCGGCAGCGTGATCTTCGGTGACCTCCTCGAGCCTCGAGCAGTCCGAGGTTGCCGCACACCCGCCACACCGATCTGAAGGCGGCAGTGGGCAGACACCGGCATTTTGCGATATCGCCGCGCAGCGGAACGCCAGACGGTCTCGACCACGGATGACGTTCACCCGGAGTTCACTTGCCTCCAGAATAGATAGTCGTCAATATCGACGTATGTCTAAATCGCAGTTGCCGGTGATATCGGTCGAGGCCTGCCACCCCGCCCCGCACGTACGCGAGCCACTGACGGCGCAGGCTGCGGTGGAGTTGGCAGCGGTGTTCAAGGCACTGTCGGACCCGGTGCGGCTGCGGTTGTTGAGCTCGATCGCGTCGCGGTCGGGGATGGAAGCTTGCGTATGTGATCTGTCCGAGGGCATCGAATTGAGCCAGCCGACGATCTCGCACCACTTGAAGGTACTGCGCTCTGCGGGACTGTTGACCAGCGAACGCCGCGCGTCCTGGGTGTACTACCGGGTTGTCCCGCAGGCTTTGGCGCGAGTCTCGGACGCGCTGCTGCTGGAAAGCGGCGAGGCTGCCGAGGTCACCGCATGAGCGCCACCGACACCACCACCGCGCCGGGTGTGGTCGGCAAGCTCTCCACATTGGACCGGTTCCTGCCCGTCTGGATCGGCGTGGCCATGGCCGCCGGTCTACTGCTCGGCCGTCTGATACCGGGCCTCGGCGACGGCCTGGCCGCGGTGGAAATCGACGGGATCTCGCTGCCGATCGCGATCGGGCTGCTGATCATGATGTACCCGGTGCTGGCCAAGGTCCGCTACGACCGCCTCGACACGGTCACCGGCGATCGCCGCCTCCTGATCGGGTCGCTGGTGCTGAACTGGGTACTCGGTCCGGCGTTGATGTTCGCGCTGGCCTGGCTGCTGCTGCCCGATCTTCCGGAGTACCGGACCGGACTGATCATCGTCGGGCTCGCGCGGTGTATCGCCATGGTGATCATCTGGAACGATCTGGCCTGCGGAGACCGCGAAGCCGCCGCCGTGCTGGTGGCGTTGAACTCGATCTTCCAGGTCATCATGTTCGCCGTGCTGGGCTGGTTCTACCTCTCGGTACTGCCCGGATGGCTGGGCCTGGAACAGACCACGATCGAGGCCTCGCCCTGGCAGATCGCGAAATCGGTACTGATCTTCCTCGGCATCCCGCTGCTGGCCGGATACCTCACCCGCAGGTTCGGCGAGCGTACCAAAGGCCGCGACTGGTACGAATCCACGCTGATTCCGCGAATCGGGCCCTGGGCTCTCTACGGCCTGCTGTTCACCATCGTGCTGCTGTTCGCGCTGCAAGGCGACCGCATCACCTCCCAGCCCCTCGACGTGGTCCGCATCGCGATCCCGCTGCTGGCGTATTTCGCGATCATGTGGGGCGGGGGTTACCTGCTCGGTGCCGTCATGGGCCTCGGATACGAGCGAACGACCACACTGGCGTTCACCGCGGCGGGCAACAACTTCGAACTCGCCATCGCGGTCGCGATCGCCACCTACGGCGCCACCTCCGGGCAAGCCCTCGCCGGGGTCGTGGGCCCGCTGATCGAGGTCCCCGTCCTGGTCGCCCTGGTGTATGTATCGCTGGCCCTGCGCAACCGATTCCGCGCTGAAGCCGAGGTGACGGTCCGGTGACTGTGTTGGTGCTGTTCGTCTGCGTGCGTAACAGCGGCAAATCGCAGATGGCGGCCGGGCTGATGCGCCAGGCCGCCGCCGGTGAGGTCGTCGCGCTGTCGGCGGGCACCGATCCGGGCGAAAAGCTCAACGCATTGTCGGTCGCAGCGCTCGCCGAGGTCGGGATCGATATCAGCGGCGGAGTCCCGAAACCGGTCGACGCCGGGCTGCTCGCTCGCGCTGATCTGGTGGTGATCCTCGGTCGCGAAGCCCAGCTCAACGTCCCGGACGGTGTGCGGGCGCTGTGGTGGGAGACCGATGAACCCTCGGAGCGCGGGATCGAGGGTATGGAGCGGATGCGGCTGGTCCGTGACGATATCGCCGCCCGCGTCCGGGCCCTCGTGGCCGAACTGAGCTCACCTGTCCAATCCTGAACCCTTCCTTCTCGAGTATCGGACAACGGATATGACCGAATCACCCCTTCCCGCTACCGCGTTGCGCGCGGATCTGTCCATTGACCAGCATGTGGCGTTGAAAACCGCGGCGACCCGGTTACAGCGGGAGTTCGACGGCACCTTCGGTGTGGAAACCATCGAACGGTTCCTGCACTCCTCCTACGAACAGTTCGCCGGCCGCGCCACCATCGTCAACTTCCTTCCCCTGCTGGCCGAACGGTTCGCCCGCCAACGCCTCCAGGCCCTGGCCAAGGTCGAAGGCCTCCACCACACCGGGACCCCGACCGTGCTGTTCCTGTGCACCCACAACGCCGGGCGTTCCCAGATGGCGCTCGGGTTGTTCACTCACCTCGCCGGCGAGCACGCCATCGCCTGGTCCGGGGGCAGCGAACCGGGAGACGAGATCAATCCGGCTGCGGTCGAGGCGATGGCCGAGATCGGGATCGACATCACCGGCGAGTACCCGAAGCCGTGGACCGAGGAGATCCTGAAAGCCGCCGACGTGATCGTCACCATGGGCTGCGGCGATGCCTGCCCGGTGTATCCCGGTCGCCGGTATGAGGATTGGGACCTGCCCGATCCGGCCGGTCTCGATGTCGCCGCGATCCGGCCGATCCGCGCCGAGATCGAAACCCGTGTGCGTGCCCTGCTCGCCGAACTCGACGTCCCCACCGCCTGAAAGGCTTTTGCTGTGACCGATAAGCCGAGTGTGTTGTTCGTCTGCGTCCACAATGCCGGGCGCTCCCAGATGGCCGCCGGATTCCTCACCCACCTCGCCGACGGGGCGATCGAGGTCCGCTCCGCCGGCAGCGCCCCCGCCGAACACCTCAACCCCGCGGCAGTGCAGGCGATGGCCGAGGTCGGGATCGATATCACCGCCCAGGCCCCGAAAATCCTCACCCCCGCCGCGGTGCAGTCCTCGGATGTGGTGATCACCATGGGCTGCGGCGACACCTGCCCGGTCTTCCCTGGAATCAGCTACCGAGACTGGGACCTGGAAGACCCCGCCGGCAAAGGCGTGGAAGCGGTCCGCCCGATCCGCGACGCGATCCGTGCACGGGTGGAGGCGCTCATCGCCGATCTACTGCCCGCCCACGCCTGAACCCCGCTCAGCCGACCACCGTCGAGGTAGCAGCGATGACCGGCGCCACGCCCGCACCGGGCCTCGGTGCTCGGGCATCCGCGCGATATCGCGCGGACCTGCTCGGCACTGGGGTGGTGATGGCGGCGCCTGTGACGGGCTGGTGGGCAGCGCATCTGGTCGGCCCCGGGCCAGCCCGGGCGGGGCTCACTGCGGCCGTGACGGTCACGTTCCTGGCCCTTGGCACCGGCTTGTTCCGGAGCCGGGAGCCGCGGTGGAACCCGCTACTGATTGTGGCCGATGCGCTACTCGAACGCCGAAAAAGCCTGTCCGGCCCTCTGCTCGCCGGCCACCTCCTCACCCAGGTAGCGGCAGCGACTGCCGTGGCCGGTGGGGTGGCCGCGGGGTGCTTCCTGGCCGGGATCACCCCTCCGGCGGTGCCCGCCCCGGGTGGTGTGCACGCATTGAGCGAGATGACCGCCGCCGCAGCGGCGGTCATCTCGTTCTTCGCCGCCACCTGCACACCGACGCTGAGAATGTCCACGGCCGGTGCCAGCGCACTGGCTGCCGCGGTGTTCCTGGTGACAGGGGCAGGGTTTCTCGGCAACCCCGCCGTGGTCGCCGGCGCGGTCGTGCTCGGACTGGATCCGGCGCTGGCGTTGGTGATCGTTGTCTGTCAGCTGGGTGGTTGCCTCATCGGCTACGGGGCCGCCACCGCCTGGTGGCCGGATATCGGCCGCCGCCTCGACACCCTCACCACCTAACCCGAGAGCAGGGCCTGGGCCAGGCCGCCAAGGGCGACGTGATGGCCTTGTCCCGACAGCGTTTTGCGGATCGGGTTCCGGAGTGCTGTGGTGAGCCGGTCGGCGGCGTCGAGGATGTAGTCGGCGCTGGTGGTGCCGGTGATCACCGTAGTCTGGGCGGTGATCGCGGCGTAGCGGCCCACGTCGGGATCCAGGCCGGCCAGCACCCGCAACGTCGCGGCCAGGGTCGGGGCCTGGGCGACCTTGTGCCACCACAACGGATCACTACGCAGCACGGCCAGCTCAGCAGCAGAGAACCCGCCGGATACCGCGGAGGCATCCAGGATCAGACGCTCGTAATCCCCGCCCTCGATCCCCGCATCCACTGCCGACAGATCAGGAATCGGGTACATGACCGGTAAGGGTGGTTCGTAGACGGCCAGCCGCGACACCCGATCCGATGCGCGCAGTGCGGTTTCCAGGGCCAGGACCGCACCGAAGGAGTAACCGAACACCACCTCGACCGGCCCGACCG
The DNA here is from genome assembly GCF_005863245.1 of Nocardia cyriacigeorgica. Lineage (GTDB taxonomy): Bacteria > Actinomycetota > Actinomycetes > Mycobacteriales > Mycobacteriaceae > Nocardia > Nocardia cyriacigeorgica_C. Next base: position 558,334 of record NZ_VBUT01000005.1, read on the forward strand.
CATCGATCACCGCGACGATATCGGCGACCTCGTGCGCGATATCCGGCGCCGACTGCGGGGTTCCGGAGGTGCCGTGACCGCGGCAGTTCATCGCCACCACCGTGTAGTGCTCGGCGAGATAGCCGGCCAGCGACAGCATGCTCACCGCGCTGCCCAAGCCACCGTGCACCACCAGCAGCACCGGCCCGGAACCCTGGACCAGGTAGGTGATCGGGGTGCCATCGGCGGACAGCACGCGCCCACCCCGGACCAGCACCTCCGAACCCGTGCCCAGCGGTGCGGTGGTCACTCGGCGTGCTCCCGCTGCGGTGCCGTCGCCGGCCGCAGCCGCCGCACCAGATAGGCCGCGTCCCGGCCCACCCCACGCAGCGAGTTCGACGACGGAGTGCGCTGCCACTCCAACCCGAGAAAACCCAGCCCCGGATGAGTGAGCGACAGGCCTCGGCGCTGTCGCGGCACCCCGGACTCGGTCACCGCCCCGACACCGGCGAGATAGGGCAGGTGCGGGCGGTAACCGGTGGCGAAGACGACCGCATCCACCGGCGTGCGAGTATCGTCCGGCCACACCACTCCCTCGGAGTTGAAGGCGGTGAACACTTCTCGTCGCTCCGGCTTCCCGGCGTCGAGCGCGGCCCGGTAACGGCCGGCGTCGAGCACCGGCTGCGTCGGCGCCTGTTTCACGATCCAGCCCAGCGGGGCGGCGTCGAATCCGGTGAGAGTGAACCAGAAATGCACATCCCGGCCCAGCGGACGCTGCGGCACGAACTTCACCGGCGCCCGGCTGGCCAGCACCACCTTCGCATGTCCGGCCAGTTCGGCGGCGATCTGCACCGCGGAGTTCCCCGCGCCCACCACAACCACCCGCTGGTCGGCGAACTCGCCCGGATGACGGTATTCGCTAGCGTGCAGGACCCGGCCTCCGAACTCGTCGCGGCCGGGCACGGCGGGCAGGAACGGGGAACCGAACGACCCGGTTGCCGCGATCACCCGCGGCGCGGTGAACACCGCACCCGATCCGGTGGTGACCGCGAAACCCTCACCGTCGCTGGAGGCGACGGAATCGACGACAGTGCTGGTGTGGATCTCGGCGTCCAGGGCTGCGGCGTAGGAGCGCAGGTAGTCGATCACTTCGTCGCGGTGCGGGTACCGGTCCGGACCCCCGGGGAACCGTCGCCCGGGTAGCGAGCTGTAGCGGGCAGGGGAGAACAGCGTCAAGCTGTCGTAGTACCGCGGCCACGACCCGGTCGCCTCCGGCGAGGCCTCCAGGACCGCGGTGCTCAGACCTGCGGCGGTGAGGTGGTGGGCGGCGGCGAGGCCGGATTGGCCGCCGCCGATGACCACCGCGTCATAGTCGTATTCGCTTGTCACAACATTTCTTTCTTCGAAACACGGATACCGGTAAGTGGCGCGATCATCGCGGCGAGGGCGGCGACGGCGCCGAGGATGAGGTAGGTGTGGGCGTAGCTGCCGGTCCACGCCGACAGCACGGTGCCCGCCCACGGGGCCAGCGCGGACACGACCACCACGGGCGCGGACAGTAGGCCGTTCAACCGGCCGTAGTGAGTGGCGCCCCACCGGTCGGTGATCGCGGTGGCCTGGATCAGCGTGAAGATCCCGCGCACCAACCCCGCACCGATCGCGACCGCGATCAACACGATCACCGCCGACACCACCCCGAGCAGGGCAGTCGAAGCGGCGAGAGCAGCCAGTACCACGACGGTGCGGGCGGTGACACCGGTGTGGCGGGCCAGCGGCAGATATCCGATCCGGCCCAAAACCTGTCCGGCGCCGCCGAGCCCGAGCGCGGTCGCAGCCAGACCGGGGCCGAAGCCCTGTTCCTGGAGCAGAGCGACGAGGTTGAAGATGCCGGCGAAGCTGGCGAACGCCGCCAGGCACATGGTCACGACCAGCGCGGCGAAGCGTGGGCTGCGCGCGATCTGCGAGTGGTCGGCATGCGCAGCCACGGTCGGGACTGGTGGATCCGGCCACAGCGCCCGCAGTCCGAACCAATGCGCCGGGATCGTTAGTACTGCCAGAGCCGCGGCGAGGACGAGATAGGTGGCACGCCACTCGATGCTGGTGTCCAGAGCGGCGGTGAGCGGCGCGAACACCGTGGACGCCAAACCACCGGCCAGAGTGAGGATCATCAGCGCGGTCACGCGCTCGGCACCCCACCAGCGGGTCAGCGCCGCGAACGCCGGCGGATACAACACCGCCCCCATCGCCACCCCGGCCGCCAGCCAGCCAAGATAGAACACGGCAAGGTTCGGCGCAGACGCGATCGCGACCAAGGCGGCTACCCCGAGAACCGATCCAGCGGTCATCACCCGCCGCGGACCGGTCCGATCGATCAACGCGCCCACCGGAATCCCGGTGAGCGCGGTCGCGAGCTGGCCGAGCGAGAACGCCGCGGTGATCACCGGCGCCGACCACCCCGTCTCGGCGGTGATCGAGGTCGACAACACCGGAAACGCGTAGTACAGGATCCCCCAGCTCGATATCTGGGTCAGGCACAGCACCGCCAACACCCGGCGACGCCCCGCCCGCGACAACCCGTCCTCCGCCGCCGCGGGCGCGGTCTCCACATCGGTCACGCCGAAACCCGGGCTCTACCGAGCGGCAGCGGCCGGGGCGCAGCACGCCACGCCCGACTCGACCTCCGCCTCAGAGGTGGAAACGTCGCCGCGGCCGTCGGTGCCACAGCACGCCTGCACCGCCTCGCCGTCGTCCTTCCCCGCGAACCGAGGTTCGGTGCCGAAGTGCTCGGTATCGGCCAGCACGGTGTAGACCTCCCACCGCTCGGCATTCGGGCCGGTCACCCACACCTTGTCCTGGGTGGCGAAGCAACACGTGGTCGCGATCTGCTCCTCGGTGAACAGACCGGCTTCCGACAGGCGCGCGATCTCGGCGTGCACCTTCTCCGAGGACTCCACCTCGACCCCGAGATGGTTCACACTGCCACCCTGACCGGGATTCTCGATGAGGACCAGCTTCAGCGGCGGCTCGGTGACCGCGAAGTTCGCATAGCCGGGCTTGCGTTTGGCCGGCTGGACTCCGAACAGGGTCGAGTAGAACTCGACGGCCTGCTCCAGATCGTCGACGTTGAGTGCGAGCTGAACACGTGACATGATGACCACCACCTGTGTGACATATATCGAAGAGTTGACAGCGCCCAGTGTGCCACCTTTTCGACATAAGTCGATATTGTCGGTAGGATGGATTTCATGCCCAAAGCGCTGCCCGTCATCGACATGACGACCCCCTTGTGCTGCCCTCCTGTGGCCGCGGGCCCGATCGACGACGAGGCCGCCCTACACGTGGCCCTGCGGTTGAAAGCTCTCGCCGATCCGGTGCGCGTCAAACTGATGTCGCTACTACTGGCCAGCCCCGAGAACGGACGCAATGGCGGCGAACTCGCCGACGCGGTAGGGCTGGCTGAATCCACGGTCAGCCATCACCTTTCCCAACTCCGCAAAGCGGGGCTCGTGAACTCCGAACGCCAAGGCATGAACGTCGTCCACCGCGTCCACCGCGACGCTCTGGCCGCGCTCTGTGTGGTCCTCGACCCCGACTGCTGCCGGTGACCACCGGCTTAACTTCAAACATCTCGCCTGCAACGCCATCACCCGATACCCACTCAGGCGTCTTCCGCACGACCACGGGCGCGCCCTACGAGTAAACCCTGCGTATACCCATGTCGCTTGATCCCCTCGACGCCATCAACCTATCGTTCGATGCGATCGAACACACGAAACCAGCAAAGTTGCTGGTTAGAGGGGTTCAAGTCCCCCCTCGCGCACAGATCGCCGTCAGATCTGACACATCGGCGTGCAGCGTGTGCGAGGACCCTCGCACACAAGGAGCCTCGCCTGTGGTTTCACCTTCTGACCTGCACCCATTGCTGGCACAAGTGCCAGATTCCGCCACATCTGCCGCGCCGGCGATGCGTGAGCGTCCAACGATGATCGCGCCTGTCGTTCCTCCGCAGTCACCTCTGCAGGAGCTTATCCACGGTCCCCGACTCGACCCGCCCGCACTTCCCAGCGCTGACAAGGACATCCTGTACGGGATGAGCACCGTCGGCGGTGCGGGACGCCTGGTTGTCAGCGGCCATGACATCCTCCCCATGGGCGGCCATTTAAGGCCCCGCTGGTGGCCTCCGGATTCCCCGTGGATGGCCAGTTATCTCCCCAGGTGATTTGTCCTGGTTGCCGCGCGGGCAGGCTCGTGCGGCGTGAAGAGCAGTAGGGAGATCATGGAGATCTTGGAGGCGTTCGACCTCACGGGTTCTTATCGTGCGGCGGCGGCGCTGGCCGGCTGCGACCATCACACGGTTGCCCGGTATGTCGCGTTGCGGGCGGCTGGTGAGTCGCCGGTGGCGCGGCAGCATCGGGCCCGGCCCATTGATGAGTATGTGCCGAAGATCGAGGAGCTGGTGGTGCGTTCCGACGGCCGGATCCGGGCCGATGTGGTGCATCGCCGGATCACGGCGATGGGGTTCACCGGCGGAGAGCGGACCACCCGCAGGGTGGTCGCCGAAGTCAAGCAGCGGCTGCGGGAAGGGCAGCGGCGGGTGTTCCGGCCGTGGATCACCGAGCCGGGATTGTGGTTGCAGTGGGACTGGGGTGCCGGGCCGGTGATCGATGGCCGCCGGACACATTTGTGGTGCGCCTGGTTGGCGTGGTCACGGTTCCGGGTGGTGATCCCGGTGATGGACAAGACGTTGCCGACGGTGGTGTCGTGCCTGGATACGACGCTGCGCCGGATCGGTGGGGTCCCGACCTATGCGTTGACCGACAACGAGAAGACGGTCTCGGTCGAACATGTTGCCGGGATCGCGGTCCGGCATCCCGAAATCATCGATGTCGCCAAGCATTACGGGATGACGATCCGGACGTGTGTTCCGGCGGACCCGCAGACCAAGGGCGGGTCGGAGGCGACGGTGCGGATCGCGAAAGCCGATCTGGTGCCCACGGCGACGAACCTGCTGGGCGAATACCGCACCTTCGGTGCGCTCGAGAGCGCCTGCCGGGACTTCTGCGACGAGGTCAACGGCCGGGAACATCGTGAGACCCGCCGCCACCCGGTCGAGGCTTTGGCCGAGGAACGCACCCGGCTGCATCCGTTGCCGAAGACCCCGTTCACGGTGTCGTTCGGCACGACACGGCGGGTGAATTGGGATTCGACGGTTTCGGTTGAGGGAGTGCGGTATTCGGTGCCGCACCACCTGGTCGATGCCAGGGTCTGGGTTCGGTTCCACGGTGACGAACTGATCGTCACCACCGTGACCGATTCCGGCCCGGCCGAAGTCGCCCGTCACCAGCGGTCGACACCCGGGAATCCCTCGATCAACCCCTCCCACTATCCACCCCGGCCCGAACACCACACCGACCGGCGGCCACGGCCGGGCAACGCCGAGGAAGCAGCGTTCCTGCTGCTCGGTGACGGCGCAGCGGCCTGGTTGACCGAAGCCGCCGCAGCCGGGACCCGCCGGATCCGGGCGAAGATGGCCGAGGCGGTCACCCTCGCGAAACTGCACCCGCCCGAAGAGGTCGACCGGGCACTCGGGATCGCCGCGATCGCAGGGCGTTTCGCCGAGAACGACCTGATCCGGATCCTGACCCACAACCTCGGCCGCGACCCCGCCGAGCCGACCCGAGCGACTGAGGACCACAGCCTGCAACCGGGCACTTCGGCCTGGTCGAACTTCGGCATGCCCACCCCCAAACCTGAAAGCGACCACTGACATTGTCTGCTCCATTGCGTGTTGCCGGCCCGACCGGCGACCCCCTCGCCGAAGCCATCGCGCTGACCAAACGCTTGAAACTGCCCTACCTGCGCCGCGCGTTGACCGATCTGGTCCCGACCGCGAAAGCCCAGCGCTGGGACCCCGCCGAAGTTGTCCGGGTCCTTCTCGCCGAGGAAGCCGCCGGCCGCGACGCCACGAACCTGCGGACCCGACGCAAACGCGCCGGGTTCCCCGCCGGGAAAACTTTCGGCGACTGGGACGAGAGCGCGTCCTCGATCCCGCGGCCGACCCAGGACGCGCTGAAAACCCTGGAATGGGTTCGCAACACCGAAAACCTCTGCATCTGCGGCCCGTCGGGCACCGGGAAGAGCCACTTCTGCGAAGCGCTCGGCCAGGCCGCGGTCGAGGCCGGGCTCACCGTCGCATGGTTCACCATCGAAGACCTCGGGGCGCTGATGCGCCGCCACCGCGTCGATGACTCCGTCTCCCGGGCGATCACCCGCCTGATCCGCACCGACCTCATCATCATCGACGACATCGGACTGCTACCCGTCTCACCCGACGCGGCCGAAGGGTTCTACCGGCTCGTCGACGCCGCCTACGAGCGCCGCGCGCTGGCCGTCTCATCGAACCTGCACCCCTCCGGCTTCGACGAGATCATGCCGAAAACCCTCGCCACCGCCACAGTCGACCGGCTCCTGCACCACGCCCACGTCGTCGTCACCGACGGCGACAGCTACCGACTCACCCAAGCCACCAACGGCGAGGGGGTGAAGCCACTGCGCTGACCCCGGTGGGGAAATAACTGGCCACCGTTGGGGAAAAACAACTGGCCACCAGCGGGGACAATTACCGGCCGCCCACGGGGAGAACCTACTGGCCATTGACACCTGGTCGAGACATTCGTCATGACCGGGCTCGGATGGACACCCGGCACACGGCTGGCTATGACAGCCGATGCCGAAGGCCGCCTCCTGGTCGTCGAAGCCCCCAATGGTGCTGTGACGGTGACGGCCGATGGTTACTTTCGGGTGCCCTACCGCCAGCGGCGCAGGCTGCGTCTGTTCCTCGGGGATCGGGTGTTACTCATGGGCCACCGAGCCCGCAAGCGGCTGCTCGTTCATACCCCGGCATCGATCGAGACCGGTTTGGCAGACAGCGCCCGGCTCGTGGCACGGCGGTGACCGTGGCGTCTGAACCCATGTCCGCGTCGCCGACCGCCGAGACCGTGGCCGCGGCGAAGCTCCTACTCGCTCAGATGGGAATTTCACCAGCCGATCTTGTGACCGCCGGCCCGCAGGTGCCGACCTTCGCCGAGGCGATCCCGGCGGTCCGAGCCGGCCTTTCACCCGGCACCCTGCGCACCTACAACGTCCATTTCAACCGGCTGCTCGATACATGGGGACACCGCCGACTCGACGAGCCGACGAAGACCGAGCTGGACGAGATGGCGGCCACCATTCAAGCCGGTGCCCGGATCAACCGAGCGTCCCGCGGCGGCGCGAGCGCGGTCGAGCACTTCGTCGGCACCGTGCGCTGCCTGTATCGGTACGCCGAAGACCATGGATGGATCCGCCCGGGCGACAATCCCGCCCGTGAGCTGACCAGACCGACACGCAGGCCCTCACACCGTTATGCGATCCCGTCGGGCCGGCTCGCCGAGATATGTCATGTCGCAGCGGTGACCGGCGACGACGGGGAGCTCGATTCGCTGATCCTTCGCCTGCACATCGAGACCGCGTGCCGCCGGGGCGGGGCGCTGGCATTGCGGCCGCACGATCTCGATCCGGACCAGTGCCTCGTTTTCCTGAGGGAGAAGGAGGGCAGCAATCGCTGGCAACCGGTATCGCCGACGCTGATGCAGCACCTGCTCGAGCATGCTCGAACCCGGCGCAGCCCACAGTCGGGGCAGCTGCTGCGCTATCGCAACGGCAAGCCCATCACTGCTCGCCGCTACGACTACATCTGGCGCCGAGTCGGCGACGAGCTGCCGTGGGCAGCCGCCCAGGGCATGAGCATGCACTGGTTACGGCACACGACACTCACCTGGGTCGAGCGCACTTTCAGCTATGCGGTCGCACGCGAATATGCCGGCCACCGCGGCAAGGGCGGCGGCACGACAACCACCTACGTCAAATCCCACCTCCAGGAGGTGGCGGCCGCGCTGTCGGTCCTGACAGGCGAGCCCCATCCGCTCGCCGATGCCAGCGTGTCTTTCACACCCTGATCAATCGCAGGAGAACCCCGATGCACAGCTCTGCCTCCAGTCCACCGAACCGTGCGGACGCGACGGATGCGGCTCCCGCGGGTGCCCCGCGCGCGCACGCATTCTTCTGGGCAGTGCTCGTTGCCGCCGCTGTCAGTATCATCGGCAACGCCACGCAAGCGATCCTGCACGGCAGCGCTGTTCCCGTTGTCGCCGCCGCCGTCGCCGTCATACCCCCGTTAGCGTTGCTCGCCGCTGTGCACGGGGTTTCGGTTCTGGTCCGCGCCGACACCGGAGCCCGCGCAACCCACATCGTCGCAACTGCGATGACCGCTATGATCGCCGCGGGCGCGTTCTGGCTGTCGTTCACCGCGTTGAGGTCGTTGGCGGTAACGGCCGGCGTACCCGGCAAGGAGGCGTGGCTGTGGCCGCTGATCATCGAAGGTTCGATGGCACAGTCCACGGTCGCGCTCCTCGCACTCGCCCATTCCGCCCACCCCGGACCGACCGCCCGCTCCCAGCCGGAATCCGACGACGTTCCGGACAGTGCGCACGCGAGCGTGCCCAATGCCCCGGCCGCCACGGCGGATGAGCCGATGCTCGAACACGTGCGCACGCCGCTCGATTCGCCTGCTCCGGCCCTGGCGGACTTCGCAGCGCTGGCAGAGCTGTTGTGCGCACGCGATCCTGCCAAGCGCCGCGACCCGCGTGTGGTCGCGCACGCGTTGAAACGCCACCACAACGATGGCTGGACTCCCACCCAGATCGCCAACGAACTGAACAAGAGCCGCTCAACTATCAGCCGCATCCTCTCCGACGCCGCCGCCGCACGTGCAGTGCACGACTTACAGGACCGTTCGCAGACCGCTAGGGCGTTGTGACCGGCGACAGCGACCTGGCGCATCAAAACGGCTGCGGCATCAACCGGCTCGACATACCCGGCCACCGTGTTGGATTATCGAAGGAGTCTTCGTGACAGCATCAAAATCCGCACACACCGCAGCTGTCCATGTCGCCCAGGGGGTTCCGATCGACGTCGACTTGAGCTGTCCGCACTGTCACCAAATCGACTTGGTGCAAAGTGTTCCCGCTGTATATGCCGACGGCGTTTCTTCGAGTTCCGGCACCGGCACCTACTCCGGTGTCGGCGTGGCCTCCACGGGCCTGATCCCTGTTATCGGCACTGCCTCGATCGACCGGACCCACGTGACCATGCTGGCACGCAGCCTGGCACCCGAGCCTGCGCTGGAGTCGGCCACCCGCCTCACGATCGTCGGCCTACTGCTACTGATCCCCGCAGTCAGTATGGCCATCCCGATGGCGATCCTTACTGCGATGGGAGACCCCGCCATGTCCTTGGCAACATGGGTGGTTGGGCTCCTGTTCTTCATCGGTCCGGCCGCGGCCCCGGGCGTGGTCACGCTTGGCGTCGCCCGCGGCCGGGCCCGCTCCAACAAACGGATTGTCCGAGGCCGGTCGAAGGCGCAGGCGGTCTGGCAGGCAGGGGTCTACTGCCACCGATGCGGAATCGTCTTCTGGCCCTCGTCCCCAGCCGACGACATACCGCCGCGTCAGCCATTCACACCAGAGAATTTCCGCTCGCTGGTCTGGAGAGCTGGCGGATACCGCAAAACCTGACTTCGCCTTTCGCCACAGCTCATGCCGCCGATACAACGGTGTTCGAGGCTGGGGCATCCGGTTCAGCCTTCCCGCCAATCACTCGCCAACGTCCTCAGGTCAGCACCTCCTACTCCTCGTTTCCAACGTCGTTTGTCAAGCCGTTGGCTGCTGTTCCGGTGCGTCGGTTCGGCCGATGGTTCGGTCGTCCGATTGCCCACTTCCAGCAGCGAGGCCCTCGTGGGCCGCGCGAGCCCTTGCCAATAGCTGGCGTACCTCTCTTGGAGTGATTTCCAGTAGCTCGCTGATTTCGATCTCAGCCAACCCTGTTTCACGCATGCGGGCAGTTGCGCCTGCTTGCCGAACGTGGTGTTCGGCTTTCTCCCGTTCGGCTTGTTCTTCGATTGATCGAATCGCCTGTTTCAGCGCTGCTACTTCGCGGGCGATTTTTGCTTCGCATTCGGCGATTGCGTGCCATTCGGCGATGTAGTCCTTGATCGCAGCGCGTATTACACGTTCGCGCTCCCTGGCTTCGTCTTTGCGGCGGCGTTCGCGTTCACGCGAGCGTTCTAGCCGCTGGATGAGCTCCGGCGAACGGTTTCTGCGCGATGGACGCGGCGAGCCAGACGCCATACCAGGCCTCCTCGACAGTGGCCTGCCTACCTGACCTCCCACGACAAGCCTACTCTCCTGCCGGCCATTTCGCTCCCGGGCGGACATCACGGCTACGCCCCCACTCCTGTAACCCAACGCCGGATCGCAACTGCGGTCCGGCTTTTCTTTTCTCGGAAGGACATTGCTTATGGCGATCCCTGTTCATCCGCCATGTGCGGTCTGCGCCACGACCATCCCTGGTGTTCGGCATCTGGTCGGGAGCCAGCGAGTCTGCGCGCAGTGTCATTCCGATTTGCCGTGGTGTGGGCGCTGTGACACTCCTGCGGTGGTGCTCGTCCCGACTGCTGACTGTGGTCGACTGTGCCGTCCATGTGTTGCTGGATGGTCAGAATGCGCCTCGTGTCGTGGTCTGACCGCGTCGGCGTTACGCGCTGATGGTGGCTGTCGTGTGTGTCGGCGCTGTTCGCTGGTGTCCTACGACCCGTGCTTTCGGTGCGGCCGGTACTGCCGGGACACACGGTACGTCTCGGGAGGAAGTCGAGCCTGCAACCAGTGCGCGAGTGAATTGGGCGCGTGCGCGAGTTGCGGGGGCCTGCTGCTTCCGGGTCATCGTTGTGAGGGATGTGCCCGCCGGGGGCATGTGTGGAACTACACCTACAAGCCTGACCCTCGGTTCCATGGTGAGGGCCCGCTGTTTCTGGGGCTCGAATTGGAAATCGTGGTCCCGGAGTACCGGTTCGAGGACTGTGCGCGGACCGCGACCGATCAGCTGGGTCGGCTCGGCTACCTGAAGCGGGATTCCTCGATCCGACCATGCGGATTCGAGTTAGTCACCCACCCGATGTCGTACCGGTTTGCCCTCGAGGGGTTCCCGTGGCGGCTGCTGGGCACCCTCGCCGAGCGTGGCTGCGTGGCCGACGAATCGGTCGGGCTGCACGTGCATGTCAGTCGCACCGGGTTCGATTCGCCGGCGCATGTGTATCGGTGGATGAAGCTGCTCTACCGCAACGAGCCCGAAGTGGTGTCATTGGCGCGCCGTCGTTCCCACTACGCGCCATTCGACGACCGCGCCCGCGCGAAGGCCCGAGAAGCGGCCAAAGGCCCGGTGCACGCACTCGGACTCGACCGCTATCAGGCGATCAACCCTCACCCTCGCCACACCTTGGAATTGCGGGTGTTCGCCAGCTCCTTGGAGCCCGGCGAAGTGAAGGCTGCATTGGCGTTCGCGGCGGCGTCGGTGGAGTACACGCGCGGCCTGCGGATTCCCGAGGTGCGCGCCGGGGGCTGGGGATGGGGGCGTTTCGCCGAGTGGGTGGCCGCGCGCCCTGAGTACTTGCCGTTGACCATGCAGATGGAGGACCTGGCATGTGCCTGCTGACCTATTACCCCGCCGGTGTCGATGCCGACTCGACGGCGTTGATCAACGGAGCGGTCGCCAATCCCCACGGTCACGGCTACGCCATCGTCACCGGCGATCGAATCCTGGTGGGCCGCGGCATGTCCGCTGCGAAGTTGATCGCGGAGTTTACCCGGCGCCGGGAACGCTATCCCGACGGTCCGGCGTTGTTTCATTCCCGCTACGCCACCAAAGGCGCACGCGCCACCGACAATTGCCACCCGTTCCCGCTCGGTCGAGACGGGCGAACCGTGCTGGCGCACAACGGCACCCTTCCCAAGCGAGTCCATCCGCGCGCCTACGACCCGCGTTCAGATACCCGTATCGCCGCCGAGGAGTACCTGCCCCGCCACCCATTCGGGTCGATCGACACCCACCGCGGGCGACGGGGACTGGAGTCGTGGCTTGGATCGAACAAGCTGGTGATCCTCACGATCAACCCCGCCTACGCGAAACAGGCGTACCTGTTCGGCGAACGGGCCGGCACCTGGGATGGCGGCGTGTGGTACTCGAACCGCAGCTACCTGCCGCCGGCGCGGCGCGGGTCGGCTCGGCCGTATTTGTGCCCGTGGCGCGGACATTTCGACACGCGTCGACCGGGTCGCTACTGCGGCCGGTGCGGTTGGTGCTTCGACTGCGACTCCAGCTTCCCGGTCTGCGTGTGCTTCGACACCACCGCCACTGACAGCGAGCCCACGCACCACCGCAGCCGCGCCCCGGCGGTGGTGCGCCGGATCGATTCGACTCGCTGACCTTCTCCTCCCAGCCGCAAGGGCCCTGTTTCCAGCTGTTTCGGCTGGAAGCGGGGCCCTTTCTCGTTCCATCGAAAGGTCGTGATCGTCCCATGCCAACTGCCATGATCGCCGCGTTGGAATGCGAGGACTGCTCGCATCCCCTCGACGTCGACCAGGAGCCGGTCACCACGGTCGACAACGAATATCTGTGCCGCGACTGCGCGGCCCAGCTCCCGCACTGCGACGGATGCGCGCTCCACGCCCGCGACCGTCAGTTGACCGTCGACGACACCTACCTGTGCAGCGAATGCCTGGTGGGCTGGTCGCGCTGCGATGACTGCTCCCGCCGCAGCCCCGACATCATCTCGATCGTCTCCGGCGGTGACGTCTGCCTCGGCTGCGTCACCGACTACAGCACCTGCGACGACTGCGACGCCTACGCCAACAGCCTGAACGAAACCGACGGCGGCCGCTGGGTGTGTGCGAACTGCGAGTACGACGACTACACCGACTGCGCAGACTGCGACCTGCTCATCTTGCGCGACGAAACCTACTGCAACCGCTGCCGTGACGACCACTCGCCTGACCACGACGGGATCTACCGCTACGACTACAAGCCCACACCGGTCTTCCATGGCGAAGGTCCGCTGTTTCTGGGGCTCGAGATCGAGATCAAAACTCCCAGCGACGTACTGTCCGACGCCGCCCACACCGCCGTGAACCAACTCGGTGAGCTGGCCTACCTCAAGCAAGACGGCTCGATCTCGTGCGGATTCGAACTCGTCACCCACCCGATGGCCTACGACTTCGCGCGCGCCCGGTTCCCATGGGCGCTGTTGACCGACCTGCGTGCACTCGGTGCCTACACCGACGACAACGTCGGCATCCACGTCCACGTCTCCCGCACCGGCTTCTCCTCTCCCGCCCACGCCTACCGCTGGTTGAAGTTCGTCTACCGCAACGAAGACGCGGTCGTGCGCTTGGCCCGGCGCCGATCCGACAGCTGGGCGATGTTCTGCCCGAACGCCCGCTCCCGCGCCCTCGCCGACGCCAAGGGCCGCAGCACGATCACCCGCCGCTACCAGGCGATCAACACCCTCCCTGAACACACCTTCGAGCTGAGAGTCTTCGCCAGCTCGCTGCGCCCGCGGCAGGTGCTGGCCGCGCTGGCGTTCGCCGCCGCATCGGTCGAATACACCCGCGGCTTGACCGCCGCCGAGATCGCCCGACGCCGCGGCTGGGAATGGGCCGCTTTCACCGCCTGGGTACGGACCCGTCCGCAGTATTCACCGCTGCTCGCCGAAATGGAGGCCCTCGCATGTGCATCCTGACCTTCGTCAAACCCGGCATCGCACCGAACCTGGACAACCTACGGGCGGGTGCGCTGGCCAACCCGCACGGACACGGCTACGCCATCCACACCGGCACCGACATCCTCGTCGGCCGCGGCATGAACGCCGACACCCTGATCGATGAGTTCGCCGCCGCCCGCTCCCGCCACCCCGACGGGCCGGCATTGTTCCACTCCCGCCTGGCCACCCACGGCCCACGCAACCGCGACAACTGCCACCCCTTCGCCGTCGGCGGCGACGAGCGCACCGTGATGGCCCACAACGGCATCCTGCCCGCCAACGTCCACCCCAAGCCCGGTGATCTGCGGTCGGATACCCGCATCGCCGCCGAGAACTTCCTGCCCGCGCGGCCGTTCGGGTCGCTGGACTCCTGGTCCGGACGCGAACGGCTCGAACAATGGCTGGGCACCGACAAGATGGTGCTGCTGACCGTCGACCCCGCCTACCGGCATCCGGCCTACATCTTCAACGAACACCGAGGCCACTGGAACGAGGGCAGCTGGTACTCCAACGACAGCTACCTGCTCGCCGCCACCTACGGCTACCTGTGGGAATTCTGCGACTACTGCGGCGAACCCGACGACAACGATCTCGGCCCCCACTGCAGCTACTGCGGCTACTGCGCCGAATGCGCACGCCCCTTCCCCGCCTGCGTGTGCCCCGACCTCGACGGCACCGACCGCTACGCCGACCTGCTCGACCTCGAATACACCTGAACGCCAACCATTCCCCGTACCAGCTGCGGCCAGCGCATGCCCCCGCCCACGGGCTGGCCAACTACCCCTGGAGTCCCCCGATATGCGACATAGGCTTGATCTCCCGACGGTTCTCGTGCGAGTCCGCGACCTCGACGGCCACTCGGCGACGGCCAGTACCGACGGCCACCAGGTGCGCCTGGTGCTGCGCGATGCCAGCCACCCCGACACCGAGTGGCGCTATGTCGATCTCGACGACGCGGCTGCCGCGGCCCTCGCTGCTGGGCTGGCCGCGGCCAGGCAGCCGCACCCGCGCCCGGCCAGGGTGCGGCGGCGGTTCGGGTGGCGGCGGCGGTGACCGGCCCACACCCGGACGCCGCGGCGGAGCTCCGGTTTCTGACCGTCCTCGGCGGCCACATCGACAACTGGTTCGCCGACGACGCCAACCTCGACGACCTCGACCAGGCCCGCGCCCTCATTCACCGCCGGATCACCGCCCTCACCACGCACGACTCGCCGGATACGGGCACCGGCGGCGCCGTCGCGGTCCTGGCCACCGAACTGCACCGGCTCCGCGCCAGCCGAGCCCGCACCACGATCACCACCCGCGCCGGCCACATCCATCAGGCGACTGTGCGTGCGGTCCACGCCCGCTACGCCGTCCTCGGCGTGGGCCCTGGCGAGGTGCTGCTGCCGCTGGAATTCATCGAATCCGTCACCCGTCCCGGACAGGAGAGCCATGCCTGATGACGTTCTCAGACCGTTGAACCGCGACGAGGTCCTGCGCGTCCTCGTCGACGGCCTCGGCCCCTACCTCGAAGCAGCCCAACCGATTCGCAGCATCGCCCGCGCGACCGCCGCCGCGCTCGACAGCGACGAATTCCACCGACTGCTCACCACTTACGACAACCGGCTGCGCGTGCTGCGAGTGTGCCACCGCGCCCTGACCGCCATCGACCAGCGGAGCAGCGATGCCGGCTGAACTCAACCGCTGGGTCGCCAGCCTGCGACCCGACCCGCGCTACCTCACCTACCAGCCGGACACCCCGGGCACCCGGGCACAGGTCCTCATCGTCGGCCAGCACGCCGCCTTCGCCACCCCACCCACCGGCGGGACACCCCTGGCCACGTTTCCCGGCGTCACTCTCGCCGACGTCGGTGCCGGGTGCGCGGTGATGGGGCTGGTGCGCGTGGAGTACGCCACCCGCGTCGACACCACCGACGCCGACGGCATCCTCCACAGCCGCTGGGAAGACGGCACCTTCGCCCACCTTCCTCACGGGATCGGCTGGCGGCTCATGCCCGCACAACCCGACCCGACCAGCAACCGCTGGGTCATCGCTACCGGCCGCTGGGCCGCCGGCACCCGACAAGCCCTGCTCCCCCGCGCGGTTCTCCGCGAAGCCCCCGGCGCCCCCGCCACCGTGGCCGTCCACGACCACAATCCCCACACCGGGCGACCTGCGATGGCCTGATCCGCACGCCAACAACACCTCACCCGCCAGCCCCCCCAGGGCACATGCGGGTGGTGTTCCATCGTCGACGGGAGACCAGCCACCATGAACGACCACTCTCGACCACCGCGACCACCAGTCAGCGGCCGGACCCCAGTGCCGATGCGGCTGGCCGACGCGCCGACCGCGCAGGGCATGGTCGTTCCGGTCATCACCCTCGCCCACCGCGACCGCACCCGGCCGGTGTGGGGCAAGCTCGACCTCGGCCGCCAGCAACACGCGCTGCGTCACCGCCTGTGCCAGATCTGCGGCGAGCCGCTCACCGACCCGGTCGTGCTGTACATCCGGCCCGCGGACTACCTGCGCGGGGTTGCCGCCGAACCCGGCATGCACCCCGAATGCGCGCAGTACTCGCGACGGGCCTGCCCCATGCTCGCCGGAACCCAACACCGCTACAACCCCAGCAACAACAACACCCGCCGCTGCTCCGACCCCGAATGCCGCTGCCGCTACTGGGCCCCACACGAATCCGATCCCGCCACGGCCACACGCAATGCCAGTGCGGCCGAGGCCTGGTATGAGGCATGGATCAGGCCCGGCGACTATCACCTCACGACCGCCCCTGCCGACGCCGACGACCACGGAATCAGTGGAATCACGCTGCACCACAGCATGTTTCGGCGGTTGCGCAAGATCCGCGACGCCGCACCCGGCACCGCATCTCAACAGCCGGGCGACGTGTTGGCCCTCTTGGCCGCGACTCGCGCACTGTCGGTCTTGCTCGACGGGCACAGCGAGGACTGACCGGTTGTTCTCCACAGCTGTGGAAGCCCCTGTGGAACAACCAAGGCCGAGGTCGACCTGCGTGGTCGGCGGGCGACCCAACACGTTCAACTGAAAGGAGGTGCGTCATGTTTGCTCGCGGGTGGGCGAGGTTGCGGTGGGAGTACCGCTACTACTTCGTGCGGCGCAAGGCGCCGTTGAGTTCGATTCTGTGGCACCGAGTTCTCGGCCGCCGGTACAGCCACAGCGGTGTGTATCCGATGTCGGTCGCGTGGATCGAGCCGGACGCCGCGCTATCGATTACCTGCGGGGCGCCTGGCGACAACCACCTCCACATCCACGTATACGACGCCGACCGGCGACCGGTCGACACCGTGACCGTCGCGTTGAGCTACCGGCACGCGCACGCCATCGATGAAGCCCTGCTCCGAGCCCGCCGAATCAGCCGCACCACAGACCTCGAGGCGCGCATCCACTAAAGGATGCAGCGGGCGTTCTGCAGCACACCAGCCCACCCCGCGAACGGCCCCTTGCTGTCGGCGCGACACCGGCCCGGCGGCGACGTCGACCAACCACCGTCCCCGCCCTACGCCCGTGGCAAGCAGCCGCCGGCCACCCCCGCGACGACGCTTATTCGTGCTCGGTGCGCAGGCCCTGCCCCTGTTTGTTCACTAATCGGAGTCGATGCCATGACCCCCGACCATTCCGCTTCCGCAGACGCTGTCTTCATGGAGTCCGCCCGCGCGATCGCGGCGGCCCTCGGGCCAGGATGGGCGGCCGAGCGCAGCTACACCATCGACCGGCAGGCGCGGCTGATCGGTCCAGACGAGCAGCGGCTGTTCATCATTCATGGCGATGACAGCCACCGCCTCAGCGACCGCGGACACCTGCGCGTGGTGGCCGGCTACGGACAATTCGCTCGCTATTTGCACCCGGGCGAAGGCGGGGACTTCATCACCGTCGCCGCCGGCCGCCGCACCGAAGACATCGCTGCCGCTATCACCAGTCGCCTGCTTCCCCACTACGTGCGCACCCTCGGCCTGTGCCGGAATCGGGCCCGCGCAAGCGACGCCGCGACCGCCCGCCGCCGCGAAACCCTCGACGCACTGGCAGCCATCCTGCACGCCACCACAGCCGATACCGACCGTGCTGTGTTCGGCCGGCCCGACGATCCCATCCACGGCGAAGTAGCGATATTCGACCCCACCACCGTCACTTTCAGGATCGAGACCAGCAAGACGGCTGCTGTCCAGGTCGCAGCAAGCATCGCCGCCCTCAACACCCACTCGAATCAGGCCAACGGTCGATGACAGGAGTCGACACCGGCGAGTTGCTGCCGACCGCTCTCGCCCACGCAGAGCAGGGTTTCTCGGTGTTCCCGCTCCACCCGAACTCCAAGCGCCCGGTCATCGCACGGTGGGAACAGCACGCAACCCGGGACCCGGCGCGCATCCACGCCTGGTGGCGGCGCCGTCCCGACGACAACATCGCCATCGCCTGCGGGCCGTCGCGCCTGCATGTCCTCGACCTCGACACCAGTCACCACACACCCGAACCCGACACCACACCCACCGCCGTGGAGGGACAGCAGATGCTGACACGCCTGGCCGCGGACCACCACCGGCCGCTGCCCGTGCCGACCTACACCGTGACCACCCCCTCCGGCGGGATGCACCTCTACTACGCGGTCCCGCCGGCACCGCGGCTGCGTAACAGCTGCGGACGCCTGGCCCCGCGCATCGATTCCCGCGGGCACGGTGGATATGTTGTGGCCGCCGGATCCGCCCTGCCCCACGGCCGATACCAGCTCCGCGACGAACGACCCCCGATCCCGTTGCCCGACTGGCTCGCTCAGTTGCTCAGTGCCCGACCGACTCCCGCAGCCCTGAGCGCGTCGCAGCCGATCGCGCATCCGGATGCCTACGTGCGGGCCGCGCTGATCAACCAGGCCGCCCGCATCCGCACCGCCCGCACCGGCACCCGCCACCGCACAATCCTGCTCGCCGCCAACAGTCTCGGTCGCCTCATCGGTGCCGGACTGCTCGACCACGACCACGCCTACACCATCCTGGCCGACGCCGCCCGCATCCATGTCGGGGTAGACGCATTCACCGAGGCCGAAGCCCACCGCACCATCACCGACGGGCTCACCTGGGCCGCTTCCCGCACCACCGGCACCAACCACAGCCGACCCCGACGCCCGTAACCCACCGGCTGACCACCGCCGCCGCCAAGCATCCAGGTGCCCGCCTCGACGGCCGCCGCCTGCCCAAATGCGAACCGCGTCCCATCCACGGGTAGACGCCCGCGGTGAAGCCGCGCCCTTTAGTCCGAATCAATGGACAGACAGGAGGTTTCATGAATCAACCCGCGCACCGATCTACCGGACGTCACCATCCATCGGGACCTCATGTCTGGGCCATGCTGGCCCGCGCCGCGGTCACCACCGACCATCCGATCGCGGCGATGGTCTCCGACCTGGGCGCCGACGATGCCGCAGCTCAACTCACCGATGATCCGTCCCGATATGGCCTACCGGCCGAGCTCGCGGCGTTGGCGGCCGAGGACCTCGAGCAGGCCGCGACCGTGGGTGCGCGGCTGGTGACCCCCGCCGATGAGGAGTGGCCCGGCCGGCAGCTCGACGCACTCGATGCACCACACGCGGGTATGCGGGCGCCGCTGGCGTTGTGGGTTCGCGGACCGCGCCGTATGAACGCGTTCGCCGATCGCACGGTCGCGGTCACCGGGTCCCGCGCTTGCAGCGAATACGGGCGCCACATTGCCCAAGACTTTGCCGGGTATTTCGCCGACTGTGGGTGGACGGTGATCAGCGGCGGTTCCTTCGGCATCGACACTGACGGCCACCGCAGCGTCCTCAACCGCGGTGGCGCCACGATCACGGTGCTGCCGACCGGTATCGACCGCCTTTACCCGACCGGCAACCAGCACCTGTTGAGCCGCATCGCCGAGCACGGGCTGCTCATCTCCGAGTATCCGCCGTGTACACCGCCGCTCAAATCCCGCTTCTACGAACGCAACCGGCTCGTCACTGCACTCGCGCGGGGCGTGGTCCTCGCAGAAGCAGCTGTCCGCAGTGCCAGCACCGACACCGTCGAGTGGGCGCACCGGCTTGCACGACCGGTGTTCGCGGTACCCGGATCGATCTTCTCGGCCACCTCGGTCGGCTGCCACACCCTCATCCGCGACGGCCGTGCCCGCCTAGTCACCGAACCCGCCCAGGTCATCGACCACCTCACCGGCCACGACTAGCACGCCCGCGGCACCCCTAGCCCTCACCCGCCTAGCGACCAGGAGGTACACCATGCCCACCGCCGCACCGACCGTGCCGACCATCGACCGGTCCGAGTTCGACCAGCTCTCCCACCGCGGAGCCGCTGGCGGCGTGGCGGCGCTCGCCGACGATGACGCCGTCGCGCGCTGGCGCAGCGAGTACCCCGAGTGGCGCGGTCGGTATTGGGCCTTCCTCGACGACGGATACGACGTGCTGCGCCTGCACCCGATCAACGTCGCCCGCGCCCGCACCACCGACCGCGCCTGATCGGTGCCCGTCTCTGCCCGCTCCCATCGACGACAGCTCGGAGGAACCCCATGACCGCTACCCTCGCCGAACCGGCCCCCGACACCGCCCGGCTCCCGACACCGACACCGACACCCAGCGATGCCAGCGGTGCCACCGACGCGACCGTAATCGTCGCGGTCGACGCCGACAACGCATCCACCGACACCGGAGCAGAAGCAGTCGTTCCCCCCGTCGGGGCAGTCGCGGATTTCCGGGACCCGCGGGAGTTGGTGATCGGTGAGAACGTGCGCCGCAGCATCGATCTCACCGACCACCCTGATCAGGTGGCCTCGGTCCGCCAGTTCGGTGTCCAAGCCCCGGTGCTGGTGGAACGCGAAACCGACGGCACCCTGCACGTCCTCGACGGTCAAGTGCGTGTCCTGGCGGCGATCGAGGCCGGCTGCGCATCCATTCCGGTGTGGGTCACCGAGGCACGCACCGACCTCACCAGCGAGCAGAGGCGCATCGACCGAGCCATGCGGCAGATGAACCTCAACGTCCGCCGCATCAACCTGACCGACAGCGACTACGCCGCCGGTGTCGCGTTCATGCTCGACCTCGGCGCGTCGGCCACGTACGTCGCCGACGGGCTGCAACGCGCGCGCTCGGAAGTCCGCAAACTCGGTGCCGTCGGCCGGTCCGCCACCGCAGCCCAGCTCGCCGATGACAACCAGCTCGGCCTCGATCAACTCGCCGTCCTCGCCGAGTATGACAACCTCGGCGACACCGACGCCGTGCAACGGCTGCGATCGGTCTCCCGTTACCAGTTCGCGCTCGTGGCCAAACGCATCGCCGCCGAACGCGACTACACCCGCCGCCAACTCACCGCCGCCCTCCCCTACGGCCTCTGCGGGTTCGGTGTCCTCACCGACGAGCCCGACACCACCTCAGACCAGGCCCGCTACCTGCCCGCCCTCGCCCTCGAAGCCACCGACGGCACACCGGTGGATCCCGACCTCATCTACACCGACCCCGCTCGCTGGGCCGTCCATTTGAGCGTCGAGGACGACGCCGACCTCGTCGACGTCGCCACCGGCGAGCTCGTCGATCCCGACAGCGTCGACTGGAACCTCACCCGCGGCGAACCCGACGCCGAACCGGCAGCAGGGTTGCGGCACCCCGACACGGTTACCCGCCGCGACCGCTGGTCACCGACGTTCTACTTGCCCGTCGATCAGCTCGATGCGAGCGGGTTGCGCCCGATCACGGTGCGCGGCGATGACCCCGAATCGGTGCACGCGGCCGAAGCCGAGGCTGCCGCTCGGGAAGCCGCGCGGCAGGCCCGGCGGCGGGTCATCGCTCTCAACATTCGGGGCGAAGCAGCCAACAAGCGGCGGCTGGAGTTCTTGTCGAGCTACCTGCAACGGCGGACACCGCCGAAGCAGGCGGCGCGGTTCGTGGCTGAGCACTTGGCTCGCGAACTCGACACCTCCGAGCTTCAGCTGGTGACCAAGCTCCTCGGTGTCGGTGGCTCCCGCGAGCAGTTGCTCAAAGCCATCGCCGACGCACCGGTCAACCGGGCCTGGGTGATCGCGTTCACGATGGTCATCGCCGCGCACGAGACCCTGCTCGGCAAGAGCTTCTGGCGCGACCACCCCGCTACGACACCGGCCTACCTGCATCTGCTCGCCGAGGTCGGTGCCGGCGGGGACTACACCCTCGACGAGGTCGAACAAGCCGCGGCCGGCGACATCGACTACCACGACATCGATATCGACACCGCAGCCTGACACGCCTCGCGCGTGAGCTGCCCGGCTCCCCGCGAGTCGGGCAGCTCGACGCTGTCGGCTCCGTCGGGGCGCCAGTGGCGATCGGGCCGTGAGCTCAACACAGCCGACGCGGTCGGCGCTACCAGCGGCCGCGTCGGCCGCCGAGTAGCACCATGAACAGTGGGGTCGTCAGATCGCGGGGCCATCTCGGGAACGCCAGGATCGCATGGGGCACCGACACATTCGGCTGACACAACTCCACGCCTCGCTGACGATCGGTACCGCTTCACCGCCGAGGAGCAGAGGGGCAACGCGATGCCTCAGCCTGCCAAGCCGCTCGATCGGCAATCACCTGCCCCCTTGGCGCAGCCACGCCGGCGGTTGACGCACCGCGCAAGCCGACCGTATCCGTCCTGTCCGACGCCGCATCCGGCACTCGGTGTCGCCGACGTAGATCTCCTGATCCCAGCTGTTTCCGATTTCTGCGCGGACCGCGCGCGTTCTACGGCCATCACTGATTGCTCACTCACCTGTGGAGGTGGACGCTGTTCTCCTACCGTGCGATCTGGCAGATCGACATCCGTGCTCGAGATCCCCTGCATGCCGCCCGCCGCGCATGGGACATCCAGCGTGACCCGGATTCACCGGCCACTGTCTTCGACATCATCGATGAGTTCGGCACCACCTTCCGCGTGGACCTGGCCGAGGACAACCCGCACCTCGACGCCCAACCGATCCTCGCCACACCACCCATGCCCGCATGGATGGCACGGCTGCTCCCCCGACGTTTCCGGCGCCACCGAATCCGCTCCCGCCCATAGCCGAGTTACCGCAAGGGAAGAGAAAGGAGCCCTGAGTGGAATTCGACGACCCTGGTCAACTGATCGCCTCACTGCGCTTACGGGCCGAGGAAGGCTGGAACGTCCTCGCTCACCGTGACCAGCCGGCGATCGTGCTTGCCGGCGTGGTCCTGACCGAGAATTCGGTGGCGCATCTGCACGGCTACGCCCGCCTCGGGCTCTACGACGACGATGGCCGGTTCGATCTCGACCAGATTCGCGCGCACCTACGATGGCTCGGCCGCAACGTACAGTCGGATGCGATGTTCGCTCTGATCGTCGACGGCCATGGACCATGCCGGCGGCACCCATGCCGGGACTACAGTCCTGTGCTCGCCGAGATCAGCGCCCTCGCACACTATTGCGGCTGCGAACTGGCCCACGCCTGGCACCTGCACTCGCTCGATCCGGGCAGCGGCTGGACCAGTCTCACCACACCGAACCGCAGCGGCATCATCACCGTCCCCCCGACACCACAAGCGGACAGCCAGGCGGTGTTCACCGACAGGTCGCCCAGACACGGCTCTCACATCGTCAGTGAGCAAATGCTGCTGGAGGCGCTGGAATTTCTTGTCGAGCGAGTCCGCGGTCTGGACACTGAGGCACTGCCTCGCCGGGTGTAGCCGTCGCCTTGCCGCCGGGCGAGGGCACAACCCGGTCGCCGATGCGCGCGCAGCACGACCGATAGCAGCGGCACCGCGGCGATCGACCATGTTTCAGGCCATGCGTCCGGCGGGCCAATCGACGTCAGCACCGATCCCGCCACCCTGCCGGGACGGTGCCCCGTCGCACAACAGGGCGGACATCCGATAGCTCGACCGCCCGCACACCTACGCGCGGCCTACGGGCTCGGTCCCGCCCGTTCGGTTTCCCGCTGTCGTGCACCCGTCGCCGCGACTGCGACAGTCCGCCAGGCGGTTGTGCCCGTTGCCGCACTGCCTTGGCCGCTTCATCGACTCTTGAGGAGTGTCATGTCCGAGTCCACGGTTCGCGTCGACGATCCTGGCGATTTGATCGCGGCGATCCCCTCGATGCTGTCGTTCCCACCGACGCGCTCGCTGGTGGTGATCACACTGCGCCACCGCGACGTGGCCGGCCGCGACCGCGAAACGCTGATCGAAACGGTCGCTCGTTTCGACCTCGGCCCCGACCCCGAGGGCCTCGCCCGTACAGCGGTGCGAGCATGCATTCGCGGCACCGACGCGGTCATGGTCGTCTTCGTCGACGACCGCGCAACACCAAAGGATGCGCAGACCCAGCGTCGGCTCTTGCGCATGTTGACTGACGGGTTCACCGACGCCGGGGTGCGGGTAGCCGGGGCCTGGGCCACGTCCCGGATCGAGGCGGGCGAGCCGTGGCAAGCGGTCACGAACCCGGCTATCGCTGGGACGCTGCCAGATCCGATGTCGGGCGCCGTCGCCGCAGCCACCGCCGCCAGTGGCGGGCCGATACGCCGCTCGCGGGAGGAAATCACTGCCCTCGTTGCTCTCGATTCGTCCGCCGCCGCACAGCTCGACATCGTTTTGCCGGTCGCGCTCGATGAGATCCATCAACGGTGGCGCCTCGCCAGCGACCGAGGCGAGCTCGACGCTATTCGACGCGAGGCGATCGAGTTCATCCTCGACCGCGTCCGCGACATCAGTCGCGGTGAGCAGCCCAGCTCCGACGATCTGGCTCGGATCGCACTCACCGTCGGCGATGGTTTCGTCAGTCTGGTCATGCTGGCGGTGTCGGCGGGCGAGCATGCCCACGCTGCCGAAGCATTGTGGCTGCGGCTGACTCGCTGTCTGCGCGGAGCTGTGCGCGCCGAACCTGCGGCCCTGCTCGCATACAGCGCCTACCTACGTGGCGACGGATCACTGGCCACCAGCGCAATCAAGGCAGCATTCGCCGCCGACCCCGATCACCCGCTCGCAGACCTGCTCGCCGACGCGCTGCGCGACGGTTACCCGCATTCAACGCTCCGCGCACTTGCCGACCACGGAATCGACACCGCCACACAGCTCGGTATCGACCTCCCCCGTCACGCGTCCACCTGACTACCGATCACGCCCAGCCCGGCAAACACGCCGTGCCCACCCAGATCGCCCGATCTCGATCCCGATCCACCTGATCTGACCGCCGGGCGGCAGTTCCGAGGATCCCCCGTATTCCATGCCCGCCTATGCCGAGGGCAATGCCTGTTGTTTTGTCACCGAAGGAGATACCTGATCATGGCCGCAGACACGAACCTTCCCCTGATCGGCAATCTGACTGCCGATCCCGAGATCCGCTACACCCCGGCGGGTGTGCCGGTGGCGAATTTCACCGTGGCCTCCACGCCGCGGGTGTTCAACCGCGCCGCCGGTGAGTGGATCGATGGTGAGGCGTTGTTCATGCGGTGCACCGCGTGGCGGGAAATGGCCGAGAACGTGGCCGAATCACTGACCCGGGGTTCGCGGGTGATCGTATTCGGCCGGTTGAAGTCACATTCGTGGACCACCGAGGACGGGCAGCGGCGCTCCCGAATCGACCTCGAGGTCGACGAGGTCGGTCCCTCGCTGCGGTACGCCACCGCGAAAGTCACCCGCACCCCGCGGCCCTCGGCCACTACCACCGCGACGACGACCGCGGCGGCGGACCGGTCGGGGGATCTGGTCGGCGCAGGTGTCGGCGCCGATCCGTGGAGCGGCAACAACGCGGGGTGGGGCGCGGCAAGTCCCGGCGACGACAGTCCGGGGCTCTGACCGAACGGTGCTGTCACAGGTGATGACTGGAGGTGGGTGAGGGCTGACCGTCTGGCCGCTCGCCCCGCCCACCGATTGCTACCGGACCAGACCCCGCCACGGCTGCGGGCCCGCGCCCGGACGTCCCCGAATTCCCCAGCGCACCGTCACGCCTTGATCCGGCGGTTTCTGGGTTGTGCGCGGGAAATTCGGGGCCGCCCGCGTGGCCGCGTTCCCTCCACCGTGTCGGGGCCCGGCCCGGTCGGCGGCTCTCAGGCGGGTCGACCGACCAGCCGCCCAGCCCTGTGGCCGGGGTGCGTGCGTTCGAGCGCGCGCCCTCGGCGGGCGGGCTCTATCCATTACTCGAGAGGAATCGTGATGACCGCACCAACCCAGACCGGCCCCGTCGAGCCGACCCCATTCACCCTCGCGCTGGCCGAGATCGACGAGCTGCTCGCGACCGACCCCACCGCGGCACGCGCCCGATTCACCGCCGCGCTCACCGTCACCTCCGACACCGAACGCGAACTGCTCGACCAGGCCGTCGACCGGTTCACCCGCTCGCCCTTCGACGTGGCCGCCCGCCAGCTCGGCTGGATGGCCAAGAGTCGACCCGAGTTCCGAGCCCTGATCGCCCATTTCATCACCGACACCGATCCCGGTCTCTACCACCCGGACCCGGGCGCACCGATTGAGGTCGGTATCGAGGTCGCCGAATGGGTCAGCCGCCAGATCCGTCAGCGCCGCGCCGGCGAACGCACCCACGCCGTCCCGTCAGCGGCCACCGACGCCGCCCGGCTCGCACCCGAGGCCGTCGCCTACCGGCGCGCTCGCCGCGGCATCACCGGCGCGGTCGACCTGCGTCACCGCGACCGTGATCGCCGCACCCGAGAACACCACCGCCGCGGCGACGCCGAGTTCGCCGCCTACGCCGCGACCCGCCTGTACGCCATCGACACCGAACCCGGCACCGGTCCAGTCACATCCGATCCCCGCAAACGCGAACATCTGATGTGGGCACACGTGCAGGCTGCGCTGTGGGACCGCTCCTACTTCCTCCACGTCGCCCTCGACTACTGCGACCGCACCCGGGATTTGCTCACCCCACCGCAGCGCACCGACCGCACCGCCGCCGACACCCCCACAGGCCGTGACGCCAGCCTCGACGCCGCCGCCCGCACCCTCCTCGGCGAGCACGCTGAGCCCGCGCCGGCGCGGCGCCGAACCGACTGGCGCAACAGCACGCTGTGGGCGAAGGTAAGCACCGGCGACCAGCGTCGCTTCGCCGCAGCCCGCACCGGGCTGCGCGTGCCCGACAACTACGACGAATCCCGCCCCTACAACCAGCTCGACGAGCCCGAGGACACCTGGGAAGGATCCGGCCTCGACTACGACCGCGCCGTCCTCGTCTCCTACCTCGGGTGGCCGTGTGTCGTGTGCTGGATCGACCGCAGCGACACCGACCGCCGACCAGTCCACGTCCGCGACGGACGCTGCGTCAGCGACGACGGGCTCTGCGATGTGTGCCGCGCCGACGGCCACCCCGGCATCCCGCCGCTGCCCGCACAGTGGACCACCCGCCAGTTCATCGAATCCCGCTGCGCCTACATCGCCACCACCTACCCGCGCCAGGCCCGCGCCCTCCTCGACCGCATCCGCGCCGCCTCCGCCAACTCCGGCAGCCCAGCCTGGCGGATCATCACCCGCTGGATGGACGCCAACCTCGAACGACCCAACCCCGCGCCCCGGACCGCCAACCGCACCCACACCCGGCGACGCCGCACCACCCTCGGAGCCGGACAGCGAGTAACCCGCTGCGACGCCTGCACCCAAACCACCGTCGTGCACGCCGACGGCTACTGCACCACCTGCCGAACCGCCCTCGGACTCACCGTGCCGCCCGTCCACCACAGCGCCGCATAAGCCAGGCGCGTCCGCGGCCGCTGTGAGCGCCACCGCGCTCACGGCGGCCCCGACACTCACTCGCCGAGCACTCTCCACACCTCCTTCCCCTCCGGCCGCACGCCCGGCCCGACGCGCCGGTCCTCGACTCCGGTCCGTCGCGGTGACAACTCCCGCGGCGGACCGGCCACCACATCAGACAAGACGGCCCACTCCACCAACCAACTCGCCATCAACTCCGCCTCCACACACGACACCCACACCACCTGACCCTCATATCTCAACCCCCACCACTTCCACATACCTCCTCCCCCTCCGCTCCTCTCACCTTCTCAACAAGCACACCTCTTGCATCCAGGATCACAAGACGGACTATCGCCGGAAAGGCGACGAAAGCACGCCCCTCCGAACCGCGCTCAGAGACGGTTTGCGGGGCGGTTTTCGGCGTCTCGGCGACCATCCGCACGGACACGATTGGGTAACCACCAGGCGTTTTGGCCAGTTTGCCACTATTCAAGTGAATTGCGGGGCTGGCGTTCTTACTGGCGCGGGTGCTGGCTGGAGGTATGACCGCGACGATTCATAAAGTCGTCGCAGGAAACGGCTATCAGTATTACCTGCGCAATGTCGCCGCGAACGACAATTCCGACCGCGGCCGCGCCAGCCTGTCCGACTACTACTCCGCCCACGGCGAATCACCAGGCCGATGGCACGGTACCGGCCTCGCCGCGCTCAGCATCGGTGTGGGCGCGGAAGTAACCGAAGCGCAGATGAAGTCGCTGTTCGGGCTGGGCCGCCACCCCGACGCCGACGACATAGAAGCTCGCGAGTACGACCAGCAGCTCGCGCTCGGCGCCAAGCCCGCCGACGCCGCACGCGCAGCCAACAAAGCCTCCCGATTGGGAAACCCATTCCGGGTCTATACGGAGGTTTCCGAATTCAGGAAACGCTGCGAAACCGCGTTTCGGGAACACAATTCGACGCACGGACACGACCCGACTGCGGCCATTCCCGACGACGAACGGGCCCGGATCCGCAGCTACGTCGCGTTCGAGATGTTCACCGACGAGTACCAGCGCGCACCCATCGATGCGCGCGAATTGTCGGGTTGGGTGGCCAAGAACTCCCGTCCCCGGTCGACTGCTGTCGCGGGTTTCGACCTCACCTTCTCCCCTGTCAAGTCGGTGTCCGCGTTGTGGGCGCTGGCGCCGCGGTCGGTGTCGGAGAAGATCGAAGCCGCTCATCACGCCGCCGTCGACGATGCCCTTGCCTGGCTGGAGCGGCATGCGGTGTTCACGCGGTTGGGACGCAACGGTATCCGGCAGGTTGATGTCGACGGGATCGTCGCGGCTCGGTTCACCCATCGCGACAGTCGTGCCGGCGACCCGGACCTGCATACTCACGTGCTGATCGCCAATCGTGTCCGCACGCTCGATGGGCTGTGGCGCACCCTCGACGGCGCAGCCCTCTACCGCGTAGTCGTCACGGTGTCAGAGATCTACAACACCCGCCTCGAGCACCACCTCGAACACAACGTTGGCGTGGAATTCGCACCACGCGCGGCCGCCGATCCCGGAAAGCGTCCGATTCGCGAAATCATCGGCATCCCAAGGCGTTTGATCGACGCCTGGTCCAAGCGCGAGGCGGCGCTGCAGATCCGACTCGGCGAGCTCGCAGCGGTGTTTCAGCAGCAGTTCGGGCGGGAACCGGTCCCGACGGAAATGTATCGACTCGCCCAGCAAGCAACGCTGGAAACCCGGCCCGCCAAACACGCCCTGCGCTCGCTTGCGCAGCAGCGCGCCAGCTGGCGGACCGAGGCAATCGCGCTGCTCGGCGCGCGGGAAGCTCTCGCTCGGATGGTCATGACGGCGTTGAATCCGCCGCGGACCGGCCGCATCACGCCGACACCGGAGTGGACTACGCGCACCGCACGGCAGGTCCTCGAGGTAGTGGCCGAGCAACGGTCGACCTGGCGTGAGCACAATGTGCGCGCCGAGGCCGAACGTCAACTCCGTGGCCAGATCACCGGCCGGGATTGGGAACACGTCGTCGCGGCAGTCGTTGCCGAAGCGTTGTCGCCGCAACAGTCGATCGCGCTCGGCGATCCGGACACCACCGCCGAGCCGATCCTCGCCAAGGTCCCAAGACCACTGGCGCGCCGCAGCGGCGCTCATGTGCACGTGCGCGCGGGCGATCAGATCTACACCTCCACCACCGCGCTGGCCGTCGAGGCCGCACTGATCGAGCTCGCGGTGCAACCCGGCGGACGCAGCGTCACCCTTGACCTGGTCACCGCCGCGGTCCAGGACCACAATCGCGCGTTTCCGGATCGGCCGCTCAACGCCGGCCAAGCCGGCGTGATCTCGGCGTTCGCGACCTCCGGAATGCGGGTCCACACCGCCAACGCCCCCGCCGGATCCGGCAAAACCACCGCCATGAAAGTCCTCACCACCGCCTGGCATACCAGCGGCGGCACCGTGCTCGGCCTCGCACCCACCGCAGCAGCCGCAGCCGTGCTCGGGGAATCGATCGGTGCCCGCGTGGAAACCGTCGACAAAGTCCTCGACGTCATCGCCCGCCACACACCCAACCCGAACAACGTCGCGCTCGACCGGGAACTGCCGCCATCGTTGCCGCAGTGGATCCTCGATATCGACGCCGAGACGTTGGTGATCGTCGACGAGCACGTCAAACTCGGCAATCACAAACGCCTCACGCTGCTGCAGTTCCTCACCTCTCGGGGTGCGACGATCCGCTGCATCGGTGACGATCACCAGCTCGCTTCCATCGAAGCCGGCGGCGCGCACACCGACATGGCCGACGCCGCACCCGACCACACCCTCACTCTCACCCATGTGGTGCGGTTCGCCGCCAGCGGTGAAGCCACCGCCAGCGTCGGCCTGCGCGACGGCGACCCGGCCGCGCTGGGCTGGTATCTCGACCACGGCCGCATCCACGCCGGCCACGCCGGCGCCATCCACGACGACACCTACACCGCCTGGGCTGCAGATCATCTCGCCGGCCGCGACACCGTCATGCTCGCCGCCACCCACGACACCGTCACCGCGCTCAACGCCCGCGCCCGCGCCGACCGACTCACCCGCGGCGACGCCGCACCGAGCGCCGAAGTGCCACTCGCCGACGGGCTGTGCGCGTCAGTCGGCGACACCATCCGCACCCGACACAACGACCCGCGCCTGCGACTCGGGGACCAGGACTGGGTACGCAACGGCTACACCTGGACCGTCACCGCCGTCCACACCGACGGCAGTATCACCGCCCGCCACCGCCAATCCGGCGGAAAACACGGCGCGAGTGTGTGGCTTCCCGCCGAATACGTGCGCGCCCATGTGCGGCTCGGGTATGCGGCCACGATCGATTCCGCGCAAGGAATCACCGCCGACACCTGCCACATCGCGCTCACCGGATCCGAGACGCGCCAACAGCTCTATGTCGCCATGACCCGCGGTGTACACGCCAACCACGCCTACCTACCCACCGCACTCGACGGCACCGAAGGGTCATTCTGGTCCGAACCCGCGATCTTCCCGCGCACCGCCGTCGAGGTCATCCTGCAGATTCTCGACCGCGACGGCGCACAGAAATCCGCACACACCCAACTGCGGGATGCGCTCGATCCGGTCCGGCGTTTCGGCCGTGCCGTCGACATCTATCACGACACCCTCGGTATCGCCGCCGAACACAATCTCGGCGTAGACGGGCTCGCCCGCCTCGACAACGCCGCCGAGCAGATCCGTCCCGGGTTGACCGACTGCCCCGCATACCCGGTCCTTCGGCAGCACCTGGCGATCATCGCCATGACCGGCGACGACGCGTTCGCCGCGCTGCGCGCGGCCGCGCACGCGCGCGAACTCGACACCGCCGACGACCCCGCCGCCGTCCTGGACTGGCGCCTCGACACCAGCGGCCACCACTCCACCGGCCCCGGACCACTGCCCTGGCTCCCCGGAATATCGCCCATCCCGGACGATCACCCCCTCGCCGAGCACCTGCAGGCGCGTCAGCGCATCGTCACCGAGCTCGCCGACCAGATCCGCAACCACACCCGCGACTGGACACCAGCCACCGCACCAGCCTGGGCACGACCACTCCTCAGCACCACCGACACGGACCTCGTCGGCGAGGTGGCGGTCTGGCGTGCAGGCCTGCATGTCGCCGAACGCGACCACCGACCCACCGGGCCCGCCCGCTACTCCAACCTCGAACGCGACCACCAACACGAACTCGACGAGCGCATCCAGCGCCTGCTCGGCGACCCGGACGCCGCCACCAACCGGTGGGCGCCACTCGCCCAAAAGCTCGAACCCCGCCTCACCCTCGACCCGTTCTGGCCGGTCATGGCCGACAAACTCGACCTCGCCCACCGCGCCGGCCTCGACATCACCACGCTGCTCACCACCGCCGCCGCCATCCGGCCACTGCCCGATGAGATGCCCGCCGCCGCGTTGTGGGCACGCCTCGAGCTCGAACCCTCCGCCCTCGACGCCCCCCACAGTGCTGTCCTGCACCCGGAGTGGCTGCCCGACCTGAACGCCGTCCTCGGTGCCGAACTCGCCGACCACGTCACCGCCGACCCCGGCTGGCCGCGCCTCGTCGCCGCCATCGACCACGCCACCCCCAGCTCGTGGACACCGCGTGACCTGCTCGCCACCGCCTACGAACTGCTGCTCGCCGCCCAACCCGACGACGCCCCCACCCTGCGCCCCGACCAACTCACCGCCGCACTCGCCTGGCGCATCGACGCCCTCACCCACCACACTCCAACCCCCACCGAATCCGAACACCACCCGGAGCCGACCATGCCCACCAACGACGACGACAATCCCACAGCTGCCAGCCCGCACCCCGACATCCCGCCACCGAGCAATGATCTGCCCGAGGCGATCCAATCCGTCGCCGAAGTCTTCAGGGCAGGCAACGTCTCCGCAGCGGTGACATCGTTCCGATCCGTCGCCGCACAGGCGAGCCCTGAGCAGCGTTCGGTTATCGCCGAAATCGCCCAAATCCTGTACGGCCGTCCGTGGAAGGTCGCCAAAGCCCGGCTCGAATGGCTCGCGAATCAGAATCCACAGCATGTCGCACTCATCCGCGCCTGCACACCCGACACCGACCCCGGCGTCTACCGAGCCGACGACGTCGGCCCCGAACGAGCACACCAGCGCACCCGCCGCTACCGCACCCGATATCAAAGCCGCTACCGCGACACCACCGACCCCACGCCCACCATGTCAGCAACCGACCTCGCCGGCCTCGACCTCACCGACAGCTACCTCGACACCAGCGCCGGCCAACCAGGCACAGCAGATCAGTCCCCACAGCACGGCATTTGGAATCCCGAGCCCGACAACCACACAGCACCCGACCAGCCGCTCCGCGGCGGGCTATGGAATCGCGACAAACAAAAGGAAAAGCCTTACCGAGATCGCCTCGACTATGACCGTGCCGCGGTCCCCGAAATTCGAACCCTGCCCTGCGTATCTTGCGGCATCGAACGCCGCCGCGCCGACGCCACGCCCATCCCACCCCGCCGCACCGACGACGGCCTCTGCACGGACTGCCGCGACGACCACACCGGAATCCCCGACCACAACCAACACCCCCTCGAAGCCCGCTGCACCTACCTCGCCAACACCCACCCACCCGAAGCCACACTCGCACTCCTCCGCCGCGACTGGCGAGCACTCCGCAACCCAGCGCACCGTCACATCATCGAAACCTGGCTCCACAACCACCAACTAGAAGCAACAAAGCGCGGCGCCAATCCCCCCGCCCCTATCTCGACCGCGCTACCCGCAGACAACCCACTGGTTGCGCTGACCGATGACCAGCTTGCCGAACACATCACTAACCTCGAACTCGCGCTTGCTACCCCCGAGATCGAGACAGCGATGCTGGACCCCGCCCGTCACTCTTCCGATGAGCGGGAATCGAACGATTTCGCCCGGCATCACCGCGACGCGCTAGGCGCGATCCACGCCGCGGATAGCGCCGCCGAGGAGTTCGACGCCGCTATCCGAGAACTCGACACCACTCACGAAAAGCTCGCAAAATTGCGCGAACTTCTCGCCACCGCACCGAATATCCAGCGCGGAAAGCGCCGAACTCTCGAAACCGGAATCGAACAATTACGCGCCGAACAGGCAATCGCCGAACGCGACCACCAACGTGCACGCGCTGCCCACCAAGAGGCACACCGTCGCGCCACCCAACTCGCTGGTCCCGAATCGACCTGGGAGCACATTCGCTCCGCTGCACCCGAACACCGTACTCGCACCGTGCGAACTGCCGCAGACTCCCTCACCGCCGACGAGCACAAGCAGATCGTCCACACGCGCGAAGAACTCGCGAAATACCGAGCCGAACAGCAACGCAGACACGACCTCGCTTACCACGAATCGGCCCAAGAAGGCCGGGTCCGCGACACACACCCACGGACCCTGTCGTCCCCCGTCGAGGAGCATAATCTCGACCCTTCCAGCACCGACATTAGCGGCGACGCCTATGGTCCGGAGCTATGAAACCACCGGGAGACGCGCTGACTGGCCGATTGCCCTACGGCCCAAGCGCCCCCTAGTCGGGGGCCTCCGCGTCCGATCCAAACAAGTCGATGATGCTGGCTCCACCGCACAGCCCCCGACTCCGGAGAGTTAATCGTCGACGTCGAACGCCTCGGAAAGGCGCTGCAATGTGAACGGCTGCCGCAATTTGGTCACGACGTTCTGGTTAGCGTACATCCCCTTCACCCACACCGCCTCTTCCCGCGGGCGGGTGTCGATCCACCTGACCCGGACAAGGTATTCACTGAGCGCAGGATCGTCTGCGTCCTCCTCCATATCCGTAGCTCGCAGTGGTGCCCGCAGAATCGGCATCGTCTGCCCGTTCACCTGGACCTCGAATTCCGTGACCGGGACGGCGGTCGACTCAACCTCGCCCACACCGACGTACCCAGTCGACGGGATCGCGGCCCACACCCGCGCGCCCGGGGACAGGTTCATCATCGCCTTTCGGTACTTGTCCCCGTGACCTGCCGACACGAATCCGTATCGCCGCATGTCCTCCCAGTTGCGGTGCCGGCTCTCGCCGATGGCAACATAGAAGTCGATCCCATTCCACGCCGGTTGCTTCTTCCCTCCGGCACCACTGGAAGCAGGCTCGAGATCAGGGTTGCTCAGCCACGACCGCGCCAAATACTCCCGGTTGTCGTCTGTCAAGTACTGAAAAAACAGCACGTTGATCGGCACACCGTAGCCGCGGACATACTCCACGATCTGGGCGGTACTCGTGTCCATCCCGGTCGCCACGATCACCAGATGGTGTCCAGAGTTCAACGTTTCAGGCACGTCCGTCTCGAAATGATCGGTGAAAGCCGAGTCGAAGTCTTGCCCCTGGTGATGCTTCGCGTGCAGATCTCGAATCGCCTCGTATGACAGACTCTGAACCCAGAACCCGTATTCCAACGCCTGCGCGACGACGTCGCGCGGCGTCTTGTCCTTCTTCAATTCGATGACATGGAGATCCCCCTGCCCGTCCATTGCCAGCAGATCGACCCGCTTCCCGTAGTCGGTGACGACCTGCCGGCCGATGAGCAGCAGGTTGCCCGATCCCAAAATGTCGCTCCGGCTCTCGAGGATGTCCTCCAGTCGGTCTTCCGACCCGATGACACTGGGCGCCACTGGCCGCACATCGCCGCCATCCAACCGCCACAACCCGAACTTCACGTGCATGGGTTGGGACCATACTGGCCACCGATGACATGTGGGTCCAATGCTCCGCAAGCCAATGGCTCGATTACAGAGTTAGATCTCCGACGCCGACGCGCCCGACGAGTTTCAGGCAGGCGAACGCACGGCGACGAACAGCGGAGTCCGCACCGCGCTGAGCGAACGCCGTCCCGGTTGCGGAATCCGTCGGGGCATTCGGCCGGGTTCCGGACCTGGTCCGCGTTGATGGGCCAGGCCACGCCGTTGCCGGCAGCGTCGCCTACCCCGACCGGACTCGTCAGGGAGGTAATCGCTTTGCCCAGCCCCGTAGTTAAACTGGCTCGGGCCACCAAAGTGAACGGTCGGGCAGCCCACACAAACCAGCGTCGTTCAAACCTCGTCGGGATGCTGCGCGTAGACGTTGACGACGTCGAGATCCCTTCACTCCGACCTTCCCGTCGATCTAAGGCAGCACTCCACCCAGCAAGGGGCTACCAGGATTACCCGCGGCCCGCGGGGCGGAGATGATGCTTTCGCCGGAACAGGTCGACGCGGTCGGCGGCAGCCATCACGGCCAGGCGGCGCAGGTAGTCCTCCGTGAGAAGTTCGTGGGAGCGCACGGATACCTCCTGGAAAGCCGTGCCTCTCCTCATGTCCCCCGAATGGCATACAGTCCCGTGTACAGACCTGCGGTTATCGTGGCCACCCGACGACGCCTACTGATCGGAGATAAAACCCTTGATAAGTCGTGCTTCAGCGGCGAATAGGAACCGGGCCGTTAGTGGACGTCAGGTCGCGGCCGGAGCCCTCGTTGTATTGTTCGCCGCGGGGTCGATGACTGGCTGCGCTAACACTAGCGATACCACCAGCGCAGACCCCGACATCTATGTCACATACCAACCTGGTGATATTAACCGTGATGGACAAACTGGCGCCGCAGATGGTGACCTGATGAGCCCCGAACAGTTCTGGGAGTTAGACGTGGTGGCACGGCTGACGCTGCGCGGCGAGGAGTTGGTGAACGACAAGCCAGAGGCGTACAGAATCTACCAGAAGTATCTCAGACCCGATGAGCGGCAGGTGATGTCCTTTCCAGACGTGAATAACTTGCCAAACTGGTCGGCTCAGGACTACCTCAACTACTACTCGATCGGCTTGTACCTAGCTTCGATCCAAGAGCCGACACAGGAGGGGATAAATGACGGCCGGAAGCTGTTTTCCATCGTCGCCGACCCACGCTCACCAGGGTTCAAGAAGACAAGCGAGTTGATCGGCAACAATCCTGGCGTCTCCAACGTATACCGGGCGATTCCCGCTGGCTTCAAAGGCGATCTCGGGGGCCGGACTGAATTCATGGGCCATGCCATAAGCGGTCTCGGTGGATATCTCGCGTACGGAGAGTATGTCGCCAATGGAAATCGGCAGTACATGCTTTTTGTAAACCTACCTGGACCAAGCGGTACGAAGCACAGTCTCCTAATGGACATTTACACAGGGAATGAACCCGGATTCCAGAGTTCTGTGGCCGCACTGCCAGGTTAGCGTCAACGGATATCGAGGAGCGGCGCGCCAAAAAGGTGAACCGCTCGCTTGTTCGGGGCTTGTGTCATTAATTTTCTGCGCCAATTAGCTGTAGTGAATTTCAAGAATATTCACACCCGAAATACCAGGGTATCCACGAGAACCGGGCGCACACCTGACCGCGCGAGCAGGTGGCGCAACTCTCGTATTGGAACCGCGCGAGGCCACGCCGATACCCGCTGTGTACGGAGTACGTCGCTAGAGCCCAGCACCCTATGTTGCCATCCGTCTGCCCCAGCTGGTGCCACCGCCAGTAACCTGACCGCACCTGGGTGGGCGGAACAGCGCGCCGGAACACCGCTCCGGCCCGCAGCTGCGCGCCGCAACGGGAGGGTAGCCAATAGAACTGGGTGAGCGTCCGCCCCCTTCCCTGGCCTGCGGCCCGCCGCATGCCCGGAGATGGCAACCGATCCACGCTTGCGAGCTGGTCATGCGCCACCAGAATGATCCCGTTCGAACCCTGCGGGTCCGTGCGGAGGGGAGGTTCGAGGTTCTCCGGTTTAGCTCCGGAACATGGATTCCGGCCGGATGTCGATGACACGACCACCTGCACCAGGTAGCCATGATCTTGTTTGGCACTCGATCGACGCGCCACAGTGCTAGCGTGGGTGGGCATGCAAGGAAGGATCGCGTTGAGTGCTGCCGGATAGCTGGTCGATCGGATGACGGCCTACAGCTTCGGAAACAAGTGGGTCGGCATCTCCGCGCTCGGCGACCCACCCCCGCCCGAGCCGCTGCACAAGATGGCGTTGCGACTCCAGGCTGCGGCCCTGGCCCGAGAGGTCGCGATAAACCGTGATCAGTCGATCCCTGTCACAAAGCTGCTGACGTCATTGGCACGTCTGCGCGTCAGATTGGTTCTGTCAGGCCAGGATACGTGGTCCCAAGAGGTCCTCGAAGTCGAGCGACTTGTCCGCTCAGGACGAACACCGACGTTTCGACCATGGCTCCAGCACGAACTGCAACAAAAATCCCGGCCGACTGACGCTGGCGGCACCAAGCACTCGCGGTCGGCAACTTCCTCAGATGCTGAACCGGGTTCCGTTCAACCGACGATGTGGAGCACTTCCTACCCCCAGGCGCCGGACTCGCCGTGGTTGCCGGTTGCGTCAACGGCCCTCACCCGCGAAATTGCCAAGCTCAACATCGATCTCGACGATGATGGGATGCGATGGGTGCGGTGGGCCTGCCTACACCGCAGCTACCTATACGAGTCGATGCCAGATGGTCCCGTCAGCGCCGAGGCCCTCGATGTCCTCGCCAGTCTCGGTTGGGGTTGGATGCGCACGGCGCTGCTCGACCGTGTCAAAGCCCAACGCGGCGACTTCACTTCGAACGTAGAGGTCAGTGCGGCGCTCGCCGCCCATAGCCAGGCCCGATCCGCACTCGGGGCATGGGTGGCAGCCAACAACCTCGGCTTCTTCGGTAAAGGTGAAGCCGCGCTCCTGGCCGGTGGCTCGAACAGCCGCGCCCCCGAAACCGTCGCGATGCAGATCCTTGGAGCGCTGTCGATTGTCACTGCGTCCCAGAGGCCTGCCGACGAGCTCCTCGAGTTGGTTTCGTTCGAACCACGCAGTCCAGAGCCGGACTGGCACACACTGCTCGATTCCCACACCAAGCGTCCACCAACCTATACCCGTAGGGAGTCCGGCCCCGACCACAACAAGCAATTCACGGTGACAGTCGAGGTAAATGGCCGTTCGGCGGAGGCCACTGCAGGTTCCAGCAAAGCAGCGAGGGCGCAGGCCGCGCGTGCCTATGTTCTGCGATATCTGCCGGCGATCGTCCCTGCGAAGCCGACGGTCGCCGGACCGAGCAAATCGACGTTGCCGATGCCCTATCGTGCGAATCTTCCCCAGCATGCTGTAGCACGCGAGTGGGCCCAAAAGGCCTTTGAGGTCGCCGATGCAGGCCTGATCAGTCAGGCTTTGACTCACCGTTCTTGGGTACATGAACATCCGCGCGTAGTGACCGAAGCACGACAAAACGATTACGGCGCATTGGCCACGGAGGGCTCCGAAGCGCTTACGCATCTGGTTCGCCATCACTGCGCGCTGCGTGCCTTCGACACCACATTTCGACTGCCACCAGGGACCGTCGCCTCACTCTC
Organism: Nocardia cyriacigeorgica; assembly: GCF_005863245.1. Lineage (GTDB taxonomy): Bacteria > Actinomycetota > Actinomycetes > Mycobacteriales > Mycobacteriaceae > Nocardia > Nocardia cyriacigeorgica_C. The sequence continues at coordinate 597,082 of NZ_VBUT01000005.1, forward strand.
GGTTGCTGATGAAGCGGTGGGGAAGCTGTTCGACACGATGCCACTCGCGACCGGCGTACTCCGATCCTCCGGCACCGCGTTGACTCCATCGATCAAATCCGACGTCGCGCAGTCGCTCATCGGCGCTGCATGGCGCGCCAACGGCGACCTATTGATGGAGCGCCAGCCCGCATTCCTTGCTAGATGGCTTGCCTCATTCACCCCGCAGGTCGACCCAACCACCCAACTACAGGAATACTGCGCAAAGGTCAAAGCGGAGTTCAACGTCGACTTCGAACAGCAAGGCCGCGACCACGAGAAAAGATTCCGCGCTACCGTTACGCTCCACGTCGCCGGGCAACCCGAGTGGCGCGGCGACTGGAAGAGCAGCAAAGTCCAGGCAAAGCACTGCGCCGCAGATGGTGTCCTTCAGGTCCTATTCGGCGAGCACACCGAACCGTCGCCGACCGTCGATGCACTGCTGCGAGGAATGTTTCTTGCCGAACTAGGCGCTGTTGATCCCCACAGACCCAATTCCGTAAAGGCCCTCACTTCCGGGCAACTCGCCGTCGACCTCCTCGCAGCTGGCGCATACGACGACTTCGCTCGGTGGGCCCAGGCGCGTTCACGGCTCCTACCTAGTAACGCCTCGATAGTCGCGAGCCGCCTCGAGCTCTTCTACGAGTCTGTACTGAAGCAGCGCCGCCGCGACGCCGTCAAACATTGGGTCGTCCAGAATCTCTCCACTGTCACATCGGAGGTACTGGAAGTCGAGCCCCGAATCCTGGATTGGTGCAATGGAGTTCAGCCGGCGAGACTTGCCTTGCTGGAAACACTGCTGACTACAGCCGCGGAGGCCGATCCTTGGCAAGCCGTCCTGGACTACGTCGAGGCAGCCGCGAGAACGCTCGCGCTTGAAACACACGCAGATCTCGAGATCGAGCGGCGCAATGACGCCTCAGGGCACTCGGTGGCAATGCGTCTGTCAGGTTCGACTTTCTCGAACGCCGTCGGGCCGATCGTCGACGCCGTGGACACCATCGTCGGCACGGGATCATGGGCGCGTATGGCCGATATGGTGGTACTGACGATCCCCTCCGCACCGCCAACCACTGACCCCTTGGTGCAGTGCGCAATCGAAGCAGTGCGTCGAGCTTGGCAAGATCCGTGGCTCAATGAGGTTCGGGATGGGCTCAACAAACTGCTCCGCGCGCTGGACGGTGCTGACGATCAGACGACGAGACCACCTGCGGACCAGCTAGCCGCAATAGTAGCGGCCGAGCAGGAACTTCTTGATCGGTTGCGTCTGCGAGAGAGTCAGACCGGAACCAGCACAATCGAATCCGAGTTGTCAGCTGGGTAGTCTCACTCCACGTCCGAGCCGTCGGTTACCCCACGCATTGCGGAGGCCAAGGTGTCGTCTCGAACACAGGGGCTGACGATCCCCAGGGCACGTGGTCGGGCTCCCCATAATACTGGGTCGGGTTCACTGCGCAGCTCTGCTCGAGCGGCTTGCCACTTTGGTTCCACGGGACCGCCGCGGCGAAGCGAATCTGCTTGGATACCTTGAACGGTGTGCGGTGCGCCGTCGGGCAGGGGTCCTGCTGGATCTCCAAGAGCATCCTGGCGTTGACCGTGACAAGGGTGACCCTGCACGACATCCTCACCGTTCTGGGCCGGTCGAAGATAACGGCGATCGCACTCCGCCGCGACTGTTCATCGGTACTTCGTCGTGCCTTCCGGACCGCGGCTGTTGCTGAGCAGTTTCGCGAAGCACTCGTCGGTTGAGATGTTCTTCGCGTCGCACCAACCGTTGGCGGGGTCAGGCGAACTGTGCGTGACACCAGCGACGGTGATCCACCAGCCGCGGAGGTCGAACGTGCTCCATTCGTCGCTCCAGACCAGTCTGACCTCCGGGTACTGCAAGCGCATTCGAAGGTGTTGCTGCAGGATTTGCGTTGGCGTCCAGGTGACGATCCGACCGTCCACGTCAGGGGCAACCAAGCCGACCTGTTTGGACGAGAGTTGGGGGACCCACAGGTCGGCGAGATCGCGCCCGACGGTGGGCCTGTCAGCGTCGGCTTGTGCCCGAAGTGCATCCAGAGCCGCTGCTTCGGGGTCGGCCACAGCTGCACCTGACCGGGTGGCGACAAAGGGGGTCGCATCAACTGCGTCGGCCGAGTAGCGTCCCTCGTGCGGGCCGCGGTCAGCGCCTTCGTCGGTGCATCTCACGACCTGGCTTTCATCGGCCATTGCGCTTTGCGCTGTCGGGTCGGTATGGGCGCCTAGGGAGTTGGGTAACCGCCAGAAGCTGCCGATCGGGAACTCGAATTCGTGCTCCACAACCACTGCAGAATCGCTGGCGCCGCCGTCACTGGTTGGCAGGTATATCGGCGACTCCGAAAAGTCGAACACGCCCGCAGCGATCGGCCGGCCTCGTTCGAATATCTCGATCCGGAGAGCGTCAGTAGAGATGATGTCTCCACTGGAGCAGTTGGCCCGCAACTCCATGCGCACGACCAGACCGTCGTTGCCGGTCCGATATTCCACGGGTGTCAGTGTGGGCGGCTTTCCGCATGCCGTGATGAGCTGCGGTTCCGTGGCACCAGACTCGTCAGATCCGCTGCTCCCGGGCTCGCCTGCCGTTCCGCCGGTCGGCGGATAGTAGGTGACGGTGTTCTCGTTGATGATGGCGAAACCGGCGCCGGCAGGTTCGAGCGCCCCGGACTCGACACTGGTCGACCACTCGCGGTCACCGGTGCGGAGGTTGATTGCTTCCAACTCACCGTCCCCATCGGCGAGGATCAGGCGTTGCCGGTCGGTGGCCCAATCCGCGGGACTGTCGTCCGAAGTCCATAGTTCCGCGCCGGTTTGAAGGTCGACCGCGGACATCCAGCCGCCCGTGTGACCGACCACGACCGTGTCATCGATGATCGAACCTCCGCCCTCGATCTCCGAGGATGACCATCGTTGGGAGCCGTTACTAAAATCCCATGCGGCACCTGAGGTGATGTACGGCAGCGCGTCGACGCCTCCAGCTAGAGGCTTTGCCGGCCATCCACGCCCTGGATGTGTGCGTATGTGGTTGCCGGCGGCATCGAGGACGACAGTGTCCCCATCTGTTGGATCGGCCGCACTACAGGTTTGGGCGATGAGCCCCTGCCCTGGGTAGGCGGCGATGGCTTGGAGATCGGCGTCTATGACCCGTTTCCCGTCGCTGCGACGGACCACGATTGCGCCGGCGTCGCTGCCGAAAAAGACGAACTCGTCGTTCGCGCCGTATCGATAGGAATCGCCGGAACCAGGGCAGGTCGGGTCGGGTGACCATCTCGTCCGCCAGTGTGCGCGGAGGTCCTCGACGGTGCCGCTAGCGATTTCGGAGTAAGAGGCCGTGATGATGTCTTCGCCGACGACCTCGACCCAGGCCGGGTCGACGGCCGGGCTGGTCCGCTCGACTGTGCCGTCCTCGACGCTCAAGAACACGATGTCAGACCGGTGATCGGGCCCGAATCCATCCTCCCGGATACAGGGCAGGAGGCCGTCGACTGTCCGAGTCGCGCACGTCTCGTAACCGCCATCCGCACGCCAGCGCATTTTCCCCGAATGCGAATCGAGCGCGACAATCGTCTCGCCCTTATCGCTGGACGGCAAGATCGTCTGGACGATGAGGATCTCACCCAGATCAATGAGGCCAGGGCTGCTGGCCATCTCGGGAGAGGGGCGCGGGCTGGAGAACTCCTCGTTGCGGGCTACCTCCGACGCATAGAAGGTCCAACCTTCCGACGGGGCCGCCGGGTAGGTATTCCGAAGATGATTCTGCGCAAACAACGGCGAGCCGTGATCCTCATGCCCCAACCACCAGATTCCCGCGCCACCGACGACGAGTGCGACAACCGCGATGAGCGCCGCCACGAGCAGCGGGTGGCGCCGCGAGCGGCGGTGGACGGCATGTGGCGCTTCAGCTCCACCGCGAAGATCGCCGAAGTTTGGACCAGCGATAGCGGTCGGTTCGGCAGTTGCCTGGCCATGCGGCAGATGGTGGGCACCCGGCTGAGCGAAGGAGCCATCCCTCATGCTCGGGACAGTCGTCGGCACAACCGGTGCCGGGTCTGCCCCCGTTGCAGGTTTCGTTAGTTGCGGTCTGGTCGGCGGCGACGGAGGCCTGTTGCCGGCAGACTCCGCGCCCTCGCCGGTTGCGGGTGTAAACGGCTGGCCGAAGGCATCGGTCGGTGCCGTGGGCGTCGCAACATCAGATCCAGGGACCTCCATCGCCGCCATCGGCACAGGCGGATCCGATGCGGCGTCCTGAGCTGACACAGCAGCGGACTCGCCCGCGACCCGCATCGGCGCGGCGGTGCCGGCAGGCCGGCCGGGTATGTCGGCACCGGGGGCGCGGTCATCCCCGGCTGTTCCCTCGGATGGCGTGGGAGGTCCGGGAGGTGGCTGCGGTGTTGGGTCGTAGCTGCCCTCCCGAATCCGCAGGTCGGTGTAGAGCAGAGTCTGCAACGTGCGGATCAGAACGGCCGAGGCCGCAATGATGACCAAGGACACGGGATAGACGATGACCTCTCCGCCGGGGACGGCCGAGGCGATCGCAAGGGCCGGATATGCCGTTGCGGCAAATGCCACGACGCATGCGGCCACCCATAGCAGCTCCAAGCCGAGTACCCGCGCCAACGACGGTCGCACCAGCGCGACGGAACGGCGGAAGGACTCGACGACCCCCGCACCTTCGAGCGTCATCACGATCGGTGCGAATGCGCATAAGGTTCCGACCACGAATGCAGCAGCCACTATCAGAACCAGCACAGGGATCGCCGCGGGAAGGCCGACCGCGATCAGGACAATATACGGGCCGAGGAGGCCCGGCAGCACGATCACGGCGTAGAAGACCGCCATGAGCCGGCATAACGCGAACAAACGTGGCCGGACCAGGGCGAACACCGCCGCGAACCGAACCGGCTCCCCTCGGATGGCCATGTCGGCGGTGACGATGGTGACCGCGTTGATGGCAGCGTCCGCCGGCACCCCGATAACGATCAGCAGGCTGACGAACAGCAGCACCAGGGCCGCCAAGGTGGCGAATAGACCGGCAGCGAAGTTCTCCCCCTCCATGCTGATACCAGAAATCAGCGCGGCACCGATGCTGATCATGCCGAGCAAGAAGATGGATAGCGCCGCAACCAGTGCCACTAGAGTGAATGTCAGCGAGACCTGCCAATGGCGGCGTATGGCTGTAATCGAGGCGCGCAGGACTTCCCCCGCGGTCAGCGGGCGCAGCGGGATGAGCGGACCATAGCGCTGCGGCCGGTTCACCCTCGCCACCTGCCCGTCGGGTGCCGGACCGGCCGATGGCTCGTCCGCCGGTGACCCTGGTTCGGCGAGTCTCATCCGGGCAAGGAACTCCCGCACCGCGGGTGGCCAGGTGGCCTGCTTGTTCCGCGCCTGCCACCCGAACGCCACACATCCGGCGACGATGATCAGCCAGGCCAGGCCCGGCGGGTTGAACAGGGCAGCGATCATTGCCAGGCCCGCACCGGCGAAGGCGGCATGATGGGGCCGCAGGTCGAACAACGCGTCCGCGGATGCGGTGGTCATCGGGCGGGTTCGGTCAGTCGAGCGGGTATAGGCGGCGGGATCGGCCAACCGAGCGCGGACTAGGAAGGCATGGATCCCCGGCGGCCACTCCACGTCGCGCGTGCGCAGCCACCACTCGACGCCGCCGGCGATCGCGGCGAGAACGATCCATACCGCCGCGCGCGCTATCTGTGTTCCCGCGTCGCTCGTCGAGCTGGATTCACCGGTCACCAGATCGGTCTCGATTTCGGTGGTGATGCCTTCGATCCCGAAGATATAGGCCACGGGTAGCGTAAACAGAATGCCGAGCACACGCGCAACGTGACGGGGGCGAAGATCGAACACAGGTTCGTCGTTCATGCGTACCTCGCAATGCTGAACCACCATGCACGTGGGCGTGAAGGCTCCGACTGGTAAGCCTCGGAATGTCGAGCCGGTGCCGCACCCGACAGATCTTTGATCGACGCTACAGCCGACTGTTCAGCGCCGGTATCCGCCGATCGACCGACACCCCGGGCAATGCGTGGGGAATATCGGGCTTTCAGAAATGACTCACCCGACGACGAGGGCCTACTGCTAATCGTCGGGGCAACGACGTTTCCCCCGTCGGACACGAGGCGATCCCGCGACGCGGAACCACTCGCTCTGCGCTACCACCGCCAAGGCACCGGCGTCGGCGTACAAGGTGTACGCACGATCCTGACGGCCGGGCGCCATTCGGAGACGTATATTGCCAGGCGAGGCTGAATTCTGGCCATTGCGCACCCTGCCTCCAAGGCAGGACACCAGTGGTGCGAACTGCCATCGAAACCCGGCCCGGTATTAGTTCACCACAGCGTGACAGACGACGACGTCATACGAACACATGAATCGACTATTGCCGCCCGAGTCACCGGCACCCGCTCACCGGAAGCACCAGGCCGCGCCTACCGACAACTCGCTTCCCCAAACCTCATTGACGCGTCATCTTTTCCGCTGACATACGCGAAACGAGATATTCTACCCGGGACTGCAAGCTGATATCACCGCAGCTGTCACGGTGCCGACGATGACACAGGCCCGCACCCTTCTGGCGATCGCGGATCCGACCGGTCGGCGTTCGCCGACTACCATTCCGGCCACGCTACCTATTACTCGTCAGGGAGACGACTCTTGTCACCCGCGATCTTCCTTGTCAGACATGCTGTCGGCGTTCGCGCGCGGTGCGCCGCGGCTGGACCATAGGATGCGCACCCCCAGCCCTATCGCAGTGATGAGGCATGTCACCGATCCCGCGGCCATTGCCCACCACCACCAGGGCAATGGCTGAGCTACTGTCAGGTCGACGGCATAGTCTGTGAACTCACCAGACTCCGATACAAGCAGGACATGCAGGGTATGCCGGCCCGGACTCAGATCGATGGGAAGGTCAATTCGTAATTCGGATTCGCCTGCTTCGACCTCGCCGCCGCTCAGAGCGATTGGCGTGCTGTGTACTTCAGACCAATATGTACTGGGTTTTTCAGCTTTCACTCGCATGGAAATGCAAGCTCCGGGTTCGACGGAGAGCTCGAGGTCGGCCTGGGTCAGCGGCAACGGATCGCATTCCGCTTCAGTAGTGATGACGCGCGGAGCGGTTCTCGCTTGTTTCCCTCCAACACCAGTTGGTGCTGCATCTTCATTTGTCGACCAGGAAGCGATCGCACCGGCAATCCGGGCATAGCCGAGGCGGTTGGGGTGCACCAGCTCCTGCGCACGCTCATCGTGCCAGAATGTTTCCGCTACCTTCTTGGCAGCGCCTTCGAGAAATCCGACTCCCACGATTCCCGATGCGCTCCCGTCACACAAGGTATTCGAGGGCTGCATGGCATGTTCGACTGCATCCACGAAGTAGACGCTCCGTCCACCCTCTCGCGCCGTGTTGACCGCAGATTGCAGAGTCTGGTTCAGGTGTTTCACCAGTTTGTTGGCGAATGTGACTTCCCGAGGAGCGAACTCGCCGCATCCGATCCCGACAACCTCGGGGAAGACCTTCGGATAGCCGAGCACGAACAACGGCGCCTCGTGTCCGCGCTCGGCCACTGACTGGCCGGCGTTCACCGCGTCGTAAAGCTGCCGGTATGTCTTCGGCAGCTGTGTGGTCAGCGCAGCCAACGCATCCGCGACCCTTCTCGTCGTCACCTGTTCCCCGATGCTGACGCCATTCGCGGACACGTCCTGCTTCCCACATTCGGTGTCGAGCACGACAGGAGGAGCCGGCCTTGCGGAACGGATGACGACCTCGTTCGGCAAAACACACTCGGAAACAAGAGCACCAAAGCCCATATCGTTTCCGCCGATGCTGACGAACGCCGCGTCCAGGACCACATCAGTGCGGCTCATTTCCTCCACCTGCGACAACGTCGGCATGCTCGACGCGTTTGGCGCAAACAGGTGATGTTGCACCGCGCCGGAGCAGGCGAAGATATGAGTGCGGCCAGGACCGAATAATTGGGCGACGTGCGTGTGCTCCGATCGGTGGCACCGCCTGTCGATATGTTCATTGCCGGGAGAATAATTCCCGGCACCCTCACCCGACGCATAGGAGTCACCGAAGACTCCGACCTTGGTCGCGGGGTCTTTGAGCAGTGTCGCGAGCAGACCTCCGGCTACATCGTTGTAGGCTCCGCGTCGCACGACAGTGAGGTTCCCTTTGTGGGTGCCATACGCACCCGACCAGGAC
>NZ_VBUT01000006.1 GCF_005863245.1 Nocardia cyriacigeorgica
AAGTCTCCGCCGCCCGCGCCCGATACGCCGACGCCGACGCCCCCGACCAATTCGCGATATCCGCCGAGACGGCCTGCTTGTGCGTATCGACCGCCGAACTGACCTGCGTGGCAACGTTTTCCCACGTCTTCGCATACGCAGTGATCTGATCAGGATCCCCCGCAACCCAATCCAACGCATCCGACAACGGCTGCACATGCTCGATCAGGAAACTGACACCGAACCCCGCCAGCGTGCCGATCGGGTCGACGACCATCGCCGCGACCTCCATCCCCGCGGCCGCGATCCCCACCCCCGCCTCGATCCACGACCCCGACGAAATCGCATCCTTGACATCAGCGACCGACTCGAACAACGTGACACCGGAATACCACTCGGTGGAATCCTCACGCGCGGCGATCAGCGGATTCGACGCCGTATCCGTCACCGCGAAACCCCGCTACCAGCCGCCTTCACCGCCGCCGCATTCGAACCGTCCGCGGCCGCGAACGAATCCGCCGCCGAACGCAACTTGGTGGCATCCTCCGACAACGCGGTCAACGCCGTCTCCAACGCCGTGATCCCATCGGTCTCGACCGAATCCACAAACAACGGAGGCAGAAACGCACACAACTTCCCGAACGCATCCGTCGGCGCCGACACCGCCCTCGCCGCCTCCAACGCCTGACCCATCGGGGCATTCAAGCCCTCGACAGTCGCGGCATGAGTCCGCAGTTCCTCCGGATCCACCTGCACCGGCAGAGCATCGGTCATCGTCTTCCCCCCAATCGAGCATTCCTCTAACGCACGGCGGCTGGCGTCGGCGTGATTGTCTGATGTTACCGGGCCACCCCGAACCCACCCCGCTCACCGCCACGACGAGGGAGACATCACGCAGACCTTCGCGGCGTGTCGCCTGCCTCACGACTCCCTCGCGGGCGGTCATTCAGTGCTCGACGACATGGGGTTGGTGAGCGGCGATTTCGTTGGACACGGACCGGGGGGTGCCAGCGGCGTCGATCTGCCGAACGTTATGCCGACTGCTGCGGCGATGATCTGCCGAACTCCGGCAGGCCCACGCGATAGGTCGCTGTCCTGTCCGGGCGCGTGGCGCGGCCCATCGACCGGTCGCTGATCGGGCCGATTCGCAGGCTTAGTGCGCGGAGAGTTGCCCGAACAATGTCTCGTGACGCCTTCTATCTCTGAATTATCTCGACCACGCCTGCGTTCCACCGGGTGCCGCAGCCCGGGCAGTGGTCGATGAAACGGTGGGCTCGGTATCGGGGGACCATGTCGTCGGAGAGCGACACTGCCGGCTCGAGTGCCAGGACCAAGAACCTTGTGTGGCAGCTCCGGCACGTGAACGGCATATCGGTGGTCACGATCGTTCGATCGAACTCCGAGCGGTAGGGAAGGCCCGCAGAGATCTTGAAATCCAATCGGTCCAGGTCGGTGCCGTCGCTCCAGTGCAGATAGAGGGCGAGCGATGCGCCCCACGGGAGCGACACGTCGACTCGCCTGGTCGAGGTGGATTGCTCCAGAAAGTCTTGCATCTCACCCGGGCGAACGTTCCATGGCGGGCTTTCGCCGAGGCGTCGGCTCCATCGAAAGTGGTACTGGGCGTGATGCTTTCGCAGTTCGACGGTCTTCTCGTCAGGGGCACTGGCAGCCACTGCTTTGTCGGATGCCAGGGCGCTCACGCGCATGGGTGTGCGCAGATCGTCGACCACGACCACGGTCAACACCTCGCCGGGCTCCGGCTGGACACCATCGTCAACCCACGACGGTGCTTTCAGGTTATCCATGAATCCGGGCGTACCATCGCCGAACTCGACGTCGACTCCCCACGGGTGCCGACCGATCACGATCACTTCGGATTCGCGCTGTGGTCTCAACTGCCTACACAACTCATGATCGCGCATTCGGCCTGCACTTCTCGTCTTCACTGGCTGGGAACCGGGTCTACACCAACCACCCCCGCTCATTGCGCTGCTGGTAGTACAGGTCGTCGTCCTCCTCGACCGGGTCGGGGACGCGTTGGGGGCGGCGGGCGGCGGCGGTGGCTCGGAGGCGGTCTTGGAGTTGGCGGACGAGTTCGTCGGGTGGGCCGGGGGTGACGGTGAGGTCGTCGTGGTTGTGGTGGTGCAGCAGGTAGCGGCCGTCGTCGGGATAGTCGAGCCAGATAAAGGCGCGGCCGTCGTCGGTGGGGCGGGCGTCGAGGGTGTAGCCGGGGTAGACGGTGATCTCGCCGGTGCCGATGCGGGGGCGGCGGAAGAAGCGGTTCATCTCCTCGGCGGGGGACAGGCGGGTCGGATGATGGGAGTAGACGGGCTGATTCAGGTCGGAGCGGCGGGCGCGGAACGCACGATGGGAGCCGCCCTGGTAGCGGGGGAGGCGCCCGATGATTTCCGCGGCCAGCGACTGGGACCGGCACTGGGTGATGATGATGTCGCGGCCGTGCGCGCGGGTGGGGCCGGGCTGCTGGGTGGCGATGGTGGCGACCTGGTCGACCACCCCGGCGTGCACGCGCACGACCTGCGACTGCTGCGGGCCGTAGAACCCTTCGATCTCCACCCGCACCTGCGGTTCCAGCAGGATGGCGAGCGCGTTGTAGAGCCGTTCGTCGAACACCTGCTGCAACCGCTGCGCCGCCTGCATGCGCATGCGTTCGTAATCGTCGAGATGCTCGACGAAATCGGGCTTGTAGCTCAGCGGGTACGGCAGACGGTCGCGGCCGAGCGCCTCCAGCGCGATGGTGAACGCGAGACCATCGAGCTGCCAACGGTTCTCACTCATGCGCCGATGACTCCACCCGGTGGTAGCACGCGCGGCTGCTCACCGAGCAGCTCGGTGGTGCGGTCCTGCACCAGATAGTCGGGGGTCTTGTGCTCGTCCTCGTCGTCGCCGCCCTTACCGCGCGCGCCGCCGGGCGGCATCATGCCCATCGGCATACCGCCACGGCCCATGCCCGCGGCCCGCGCGGCCGCCGCGTTCGCGCCACCCGCACCGCCGGACTGGCCCGCACCGCCACCGGGCAGGCTGCGGCCGGCGCCCGGCACACCAGTGCCGCCGGTGCCGCCGCGTGAGCCACCGGCGCCGCCGGTTCCGCCGGGGAATGCGCCGCCGGGGAATCCGCTGGTGCTCGAACCCGGCTGGCCGGTGCGGGCGAGCGGGTCGTCGAGGGAGGTCTTCGGGGTCGCCGAATCGAGCGCGGACGCCGCTGTGGTGGACGGGGCGGAGCTCGGGGTCGTGGACTCGGGATCGGTGCCGGTGTCGGTTCCGGGGTCGTCGGTGCCGTCGTCGTCGCCGGGTTTCGGCTCGACGGGTTCTTCGATGCCCGGGTCCACGCCGCCGCCTGGCGGTCTGACGCCCGGCGGGTCGGGCGGCAGAACGATGGGCGGTTTGCCGTCGCCGTCGTCGATGGGGCTCTGCGGTTTCGCGAGGATGGGCGTGCGTTCGTCGACCGCCACCGCGCCCGGCTGATACACGTTGACCATCACGTCTTCGGCCAGCGCTTCGGCCTCGTTGGCGCGATGCTTGTTCGTCTTGAGTAGGCCATTGCCGGGAATATGGCCGACGAACTCGTCGAATCCGGAGACCTCGACGGGCGGCGCCACCGACATCTTGGCCTGACCCAGATAGCCCTGGATCAGGTCGATGCTGTTGGCGACCAATTGGAAAGTGTTCGGCAGCTTCTTGGCCGCGTCGGTGTAGGCACGGGTGCCGTTCATCGCGGCATTGGCGGTCTTACCCGACCACTTGTCGTTGATCGCGGTGTCGACTGCCTTGCGGAACTCCTCGATCGCGTTGGTCGTGCCCTCGGTGAGCCGCCGCCAGCCGTCGGCACCGGCGTTGATCTCACCTTCGGCTACCGCCGGATTCTTACCGTCACCGTTGAGTGCGTCGTAGATCTTCTTGTGATCCCATGTCCTGAACGCCTCTTTCGGGCCGTTGGCCGGAGCCCAGTCTCCCTCGTAATCCTTACTGAGCCGATCCCGTTCGCTGTTGATGATCTGCCGGTCGGGGTCCCACTTCTGCGCGCCGGCGTTGCGCAGGCCCTCGGCGATATCGGAGTTTTCCTGAGACTCGTTGTAGTTGCGGCCGACCTGCGCGCCACCGGCAATGGCGCCGACGACCACGACCGCGGCTACTAGTGGAACAACCATCAGCGAATCCCCTCCCCGGCTGTTGTGACGTTCGAACCGACGGCCTGGTCGGTGTTCTGGAGTTGCCCGATCGCGGCAGCGTAGGTGTCATGCATGAGTTGGGCGATCTCGATGTGCTTCTCGAGGCGTTTGACCGCGGAGTCGTCGGGGTCGTCAGCTCTGCCGGCTACGGCCTTGGCTTGGAACTTGTCGCGGAGGTGCAGGGCAGATGGGAGTCCGCCGTATCCGGACAGGTGCTCGAGCTGCTTTGCTTTGGCTTTGAGGTCGTCCAGCTTGAGGATGTAGTCCGCGCAGGCACCGCGGAGCGCCTCACCGATACCCTCTTCCATCCTCAAGTCGCCGTCGATCGCCTGCTGCTTGAGTTGCTGCCACTTCTGAATTTGTCCCTGGGTGTCATCGCTCATTACATGGTCCCCTGCACAGTGTCCGACATCTGCTTGCCGCGCCTGTCATTTAGGCAGGTAAGGCTCCAGGTCTACTGCGCGTTCGAGTGCTAATGCGCAGACATCGAGATCGCGCTTACCGAGGCGGGTCCAGGACGCGCTGATGTTGAACATGCCCTGCTCGGCAGGGAAGGCGACGTAGCAGATCTCTCGCTCGGTATCGCTGCTATCGAAATAGGTCAGCCCATTCCGCGGACCGACGACAACTTCCTTGAGGTCGGTCAGGTCGTCTCGTGCACGGGTCTCGTCGATGGTGTGGCTTGTCGAGAAGACGCCGATCCTGTAGCCGCGATCCGCTGGTTTCCAGTTGCATACCCGCCAGGTCGACGGACCTTCTGGCGGATCGGTCAGGACATCCTTCGTTGAAGGGTCCAGGCCTGCTGCATGAAGTGCTTCGTCACTCAACTCCGAACACGGGTTGAAGATCTCGATCTCATCCAGATTCCTGGTGGTCGACGCGGTGTTCGAGCCTGCGGCCGTCGGCTCCCCCTCCGTGGTCGATCCGCATCCGGCGGCGAGCAGCGCCACGGCTGCTGCGGCCATGGTGGCGCGTAGGACGTCGGTTCGCATAGCTCTCCCTGGGCGTCGGCGTCGGATTTCCCCGGTCATGAATATAGACGCAGGCGACCCGGCCTCGGTTCCATCTATTTCGAGATCGGGTGATATCGGGCGGCGATCCGGCGAAACGGCAGGTCAGGGACCTGGGAGATGGGAGTTCGGCGTGGTCGCGCGAGGCTCGCGCGCGGTGTCCCGCCCGGCGGGGTGTGTGGCTACCGGGCGGGATGGCTCATCGGTCGATGGGTATGCGCGGGTGGACGACTTCGCCCGTGTGGAGGGCGCAGAACATGCGCAGGACGTGGGTTTGGCGGTCGGTGAGGTGGCCGGGCTGTGGGGTGAGGACCACGTCGGTGGCGGGGTCGAGGGTGCGGAGGAGGCGGAGCAGGTCGGTGGTGGGGTCGTCGCCGGGGACGGTGAGGATGCGGGTGAGGTGGTAGCCGTTGGCGATGGCCAGCAGGCGCAGGCGGGCGTGGTCGAAGCCGGGGTTGGTGGTGAGGTCGGCGCGGAGGTAGCCGACGGCGTGCGGGCGGGCGGGAAAAGATGCTCTCGGCGCGGAATTGGGCCGAGTTTGCACAGTGAAAAATTCGGTTTGACTGTGGATCATGGAAAGTCGCCGTTCGTCAGTGCAGGCGGGGACGAGGTGAGTGCACGGCCGCGGGTGGTGGAGGGAGTTGTTCAATGGCGGAATCGCCGGAACGGAATTAGTGCGGCATCCGCGAAAAGTGTTGCCGTCGTGGAGATCGGCGTGAATACCGCGGGGAATATTCCGCGCGGAATAATCGGCGCGAACGACTGGATTGCGCCGCTTCGGTTATTCGTTCAAGTACTTTTCGATGCCGTCCAGGTGCTCGGCCCGGAACAGCTCGACGCCGTCGGTCGCGTCGAGCAGCGCCCACTGTCCCTCGTCCGGGACGGCGATGAGCTGGTAACCGGCGCGGCGGGCGCGCGGGGTGAGGAAACGCAGTCGCGCGGTGGTCGCCGGGTCGGTGTGCGGGTGCTCGGTCACTGGGCTCGGCTCCTGTTCTCGGCGTCGGGCTGCCAGTTGCGCAGGGCATCGGCGAACCGGGTCAGAGATCGAGTATCGGTGATGATCGGGCAGTTCAGCGGGTGTTTCGGCGACGGGACCCCGGACTCGCCGGGGACGCGTCGCGGCAATGCCTTACTCACGAATGCCTCCGGTGGTTCAGAAACCCATATGCGGGCGGTCGGCCGGCACCATGCGGCGATCGGCCACCAACCGGGCCTTGGCCTGCTGCTTGATCGGGCAGACCGACACCAGGCAGTCGATATGCACCTGCATCACCCGGTGCGCGTCGCCCACCGTCATGGACGGCACCCGCTGGTGATCGATCACGGGGACTCCGAACATGGTTTGCACCTCGTACTTTCGAATCACGAACGAATGAATGTGCCCGGCGGCGCCACCGAATGCACGCGGTGCGGAGGCGGCGCGCCGTGCGGAGGGGCATCGGCCGCGGCGCGCTGTCCTGTTCACCGCCGGACACGCAGTAAGTAAACACCGAAATTGTGTGTTTCTGGCGTGTCTGGATGCGATTGGCGCACAATGAAATTGATCCACCTGGAACGGTTTCTACAAACTAACTGACCGTTCCATTCAATCTGACATGACGGTGAGCGAAGCTAACGAAAGGCGGTATCCGTGCAGACGGAATCGAGCCCAACGACCCTGCCGCGACGGGTCCTCGGGCGACGACTGCGTGAATTGCGCGAAGCACGCGAACTGAGCCGTGCACGCGCGGCGCAGCAGGTGCAGATGGGCGCGCAGACGCTGTGGAGGCTGGAATCCGGGCGCGGCAGCGAAGTCAAGCGGATGGTGATCAACGCGCTCTGCGATCTGTACGAGTCGGAGGAGAGCGACCGGCGCGAACTGCTGTGGTTGGCGGAGGAGTCGCGGAAAGAGGGCTGGTGGCAGTCCTACACCGATGCGATGGTGCCCGAGGTCGAGGTGTTTCTCGGGCTCGAACAGGCTGCAAAGCGTGTCTTCTCGTGGCAGCGGACCACTCTTCCCGGCCTGGTGCAGACCCCCGGCTATCGCCGGGCGATGGGAGATGTGTTCGGAGCAGAATGGCGCGCCGTCGACCGCGAACGGGAGATCGATCTCGTCGCCAAGCGCCAGGCCAGGCTTGATGATGTCGAGAACTTCACTTTGGAGGTCATGCTGTGCGAGTCCGTACTTCGTCATTGCATCGGAAGCCGCGAGTGCATGGGCGAGCAGCTCGACCATCTGCTCCGAGTCAGCGAGCGGCCGAACGTGTCGATCCGTGTCGTCGAGTTCTCAGCTCCGAACCACCTTGGCTTGATGACCAAGGACTTCGTCTATCTCGAGTTCCCTGAGCACCTGAATCCCGTACTGAACGAGCCACCTGTGGTCTACGTCGAGGGCTTCACAGGCAATCTCTATTTGGACAAGCTGAACGAGATCACGCCGTATCAAGCAGCATGTGCCTCGATCGCGCAGGTAGCGTTGGACGAGCGAGACACCCGAAGCCTCATCGAGGCGAGAGCTAAGGAGTACAAGCCGTGAATATCGACTTGTCCCGGGCCGTTTGGTTCAAGAGTAGCCGTAGCACCACCGGCAACGACTGCGTCGAGGTTGCGCATCTCGAGTCCGGCATGGTCGGTCTGCGTGACTCGAAGAACCCGACCGGCCCGGCATTGCTCTTCGGCCCGGACGGCTGGGATGCGTTCTTGACGGGGGTAACCGCGGGCAAGTTCAACCCGCTCTCCTGAAACCCACTGCGGCGGTGACAAGCTGGGCGGCGCCCGGTCGAACGGTGGCGCCCGGCTACTGCACACACAGCCGGTATAGGTTGCGCCCGAACGGGCCGGTGCGGCGACCTGCCGTGCATCGGCACGGGCGGTGATCCGACCGGCCTGGCACCGCACCGGCAGCACCGCCGCAACCCGTTGGTCTCGTGGCCGGAACGGCCGGAATGCCATCTGGATACGATGTGGCAAATCCCGGCCGCGATCGGCGCTCACCTCGTATCGTTGAGGGTGCGACCCGCCGCCAGGAAAACTGTTCGGGCCCAGCGTATCCCCAGCGTCACGTGTTTTGCCGGTATCTCCACGGGTTACTCCGGTGGCAGGGCGGGGCGATGCCGAGGGACCCGTAGGCGCGGCAGCGGGCCGTGAATGAGTTTCACCTGCGGTTATGCCGGAGAGCTCCGCCCGGCGCTGCTCGGCTGCTCGTCCCGGCCGTCGAGTGGCGTCCACCCCAGCTCCACAGTCAGCAGAGGTTCGGTTCGACGAGAAGCAAGGAGACGGTTATGCAACTGCTGGACTTCTCAGCGAGCCTGATCGACCCGCAGGCGATCGTGGACGCCGGGTACGCCGGCGTGATCGGCTACTTCTCGGAATCCCGGCCGGGCACCAACTTCGGCGCCAAACCCCTCCGGCGCGACTACTGCGACGCGCTGCGCGCGCACGGCCTGGAAATCGTCTCCAACTACCAGTACGGCAAGGGCGAAACCTCCGACTGGCTCGGCGGCTACGACGCCGGAGTCCACCACGCCCAGATCGCGGTGCGCTACCACACCGAGGCCGGCGGGCCGCCGCGGCGACCCATCTACGCACCGGTCGACGCCAACCCCACCCTTCAGCAGTGGAACGACCTCATCGCGCCGTTCCTGCGCGGCTGGGCCAGCGTGGTCGGGCTCGAATGGACCGGCATGTACGGCAACGCCCGCTGCATCGAATGGGCGCTGGAAGACGATGTCGCGCGGTGGTTCTGGCAACACAACTGGTCAGGCGACCCGGCCCTCAACGTCGACCACCCGGCGGCGCATATGCATCAGATCGAGATCGACGCCCGCCAGGTCGGCGGGGTCACCGTCGATGTGAACACCGTGCTCGAGCCGGACTACGGGCAGTGGTCGCTGGCGGGCGCCGCGCCCAAGCCCGACTACCGTGAGATCAACGAGATCGGAGTATCCCCGAACTGGCATTCCCGCGAGGGCGCGCCCGTGCTCTGGTGGCTGCTGCACACCCAGGAAGGCAACGGCACCGCCGAATCGCTGGCGAACTACCTACAGAACCCGAAGAGCGGCGTCTCCTACCACTACACCGTCGACAACTCGGTCACCGTCGTGGACGTCATCGACACCGATGTCGCGTCCTGGTCGGTGCTCGACGCCAACAACCGCTCGATCAACCTGTGCTTCGCCGGCAGCCGCGCGGCCTGGTCGCGGCAGCAGTGGCTCGACAACATGGGTCGCGGAATCGACGTCGCCGCCTACCTCGCGGTGCAGGACAGCCGCCGCTACGGCTTCCCGGCGCGCATCATCACACCCGCGGAACTCGGTGCCGGACGGCCCGGCATCGCCGACCACTACGCGGTCACCGAAGGGCTCGGCGTCGGCTCACACACCGATGTCGGCCCGAACTTCCCCTGGGACGTCTTCTCGGCGGCAATCACCAAGTACGCGAATGGAGCTGACATGTCCTTCCTCGAAGAAACCCTCACCAACTACCGAGGCGACACCGTCACCGTCGGCACCCTGCTGCACTACCTCGACAAACACGTCGGCCTCACCCTCGACCAGGTCGCGGGCCCGGACACCTCCCGAGGCGCCGACTTCCCCGGCTGGGAATCCCTCGGCGGCCGCACCGTCGTCGAAGCCCTCGCCGCCATCGGCGAAAAACTCGGCATCGAAGGCTTCGGCAACCGCACCTGACCCCGACGAGGGGTACCGGTGCCATCGGAGCGTCGGCAGTCTCCTGTACCCCTCGTCGCTATTGCGGCAGCTCGGGTGATCCGTTGCGTGCTCGCGTCGGATATGACGTCGGCAAACGATGCCGACCGGATCGCCCGGCCGCGCGAAGTCAGCCGATCCCACGCGACCCGATCGAAGGCTCGGCAGCGCCTACCGTCGTCAGGTCAGAGGGTGAGCAGGGTTTTGATGGCGCGGCGTTCGTCCATGGCCTTGTAGCCTTCGGCCGCCCGGTCGAGCGGCAGGGTGAGGTCGAAAACCTTGCCGGGATTGATGTCCCGCCGCCAGATCAGGTCGATGAGCTCTGGGAGGAAGCGGCGCACGGGGGCGGGGCCGCCGTGCAGGTGGACCTCGGAGAAGAACAGCTCATCGGCGGGCAGCGCGACGCCTTCGTGCGCGACGCCGACGAAACCGATATGCCCGCCGGGGCGGGTGGCGCGGATAGCCTGCATCATCGACTCCTGGGTGCCGACCGCCTCGATGACGCTGTGCGCGCCGAGCCCGCCGGTGAGCTCCTTGATCGCCGAAACACCCTCGTCACCACGGGTTTCCACGATGTCGGTGGCGCCGAACTCGCGGGCCAGTGCCTGACGGTCGGCGTGGCGGCTCATGGCGATGATCTGCTCGGCGCCGAGCTGCTTCGCCGCCAGCACACCCATCAGTCCGACAGCGCCGTCACCGACGACGGCCACCGTCTTGCCCGGGCCGACCTCGGCGGCGACGGCGGCGAACCAACCGGTGCCGAGCACATCGGAGGCGGCCAGCAGCGAGGGAACCAGCTCGGGATCCGGGTGCCCCGGTGTGGGGACGAGGGTGCCGTCGGCGTGCGGGATACGCGCCCGCTCGGCCTGAGTGCCGATGCTCCCGGCGACGAACGAACCATGCACACAACGGGATTGGTACCCGGCGCGGCAGATCTCACAGGTGTTGTCGGAAATGCAGAACGAGCCGACGACGAAATCGCCGACCTTCAGCGTCCGCACCGCGTCGCCGATCTCCTCCACGACACCGACGTACTCGTGACCCATGGGGGTGTGGTCGACCGCCTCGACACCCCGATACGGCCACAGATCCGACCCGCAGATACAGGTCGCGGTGATCCGGATGATCGCATCGGTCGGCTCGATGATCGTCGGGTCCTCCCGGTCGACGACCTGCACGTCACCGGGGGACTGCATCACTACTCCACGCATCGTCGTGGTCCTTTCTCATCGGTTGGTCAACGGGCGGAACATGGTGGTTGGTGGTCCGAGATCGACTCGGGTTCGGCGGCGGTCGGCGCGTCGAGCGCTGCGCCGGTCCTGCCTTCGCGCGGCAGGCATCGAACCGGTCCCGTCGCCGCGTCCGCGCCGCGTGCCTGCGGCGAGCCGCCGGCAGCCGAAAACTCCGGTTCGAGCCGAGCGGTGCACACCAGCCGACACCCGGGCGGTACCCGCAGGGAGGTCGAAGAATCGGACATTCAGGGTGGTCGCCACAGCTCAGCTCACCCCAACGAGTTCCCGCGCGGGTTCGTGAGCCGGTCGGCTCGGTGTTTCGCGCGGCCGACGCGGACGGGCGGCCGCCAGCCACGCCACCGGGATCAGCGCCGACGCGGTGATGACGGCGCCGAGCACAGGCGGGCCGGTGACGCCCAGCGAAGTCGACAGAGTCGTCGCGGCCAGGGCCGAACCGACCGCGGTGCCGAGGTTGAACGCCGCCGTCGCCAGCGACGACGCCAGCCGCGAGCCGGGACCGGCGAAACCCATGGTCTGGGCGATGAGGATCGGATTGACGCCGAGCCCGGACGCACCGAGCAAGACGACGAGCACCACCACGACCAGCGAGTGGCTCGCGGTCGCCGCCAACACGAGCAGCATGGCGGAAGTCAGTGCGACCGCGCCCGCGATGGTCGTCAACGGCCACCGATCGCCGAGGCGGCCGCCGAGCGCGGTACCGCCCAGCGCGCCGACCCCGAAACCGACCAGCACCAACGGCACCGCTGCGGCAGAAATACCGGCGCGGTCGGTCAGCAGCGGGGTGAGGAAACTGTAGGCGCCGAGGAAACCGGCCTGCGCGAGCACGATCGCCGCGAGCGTCATCCAGACTCGCCACGGCCGCACGGCCGACAATTCCGCACTCACCGACACCCGGGGGTTCGCGTGTCGCACAGCCGACCCGGCCCCGGACTCAGCCGCCCGCGCGGATAGCTGGGGGTCGCGCGGTGCGGATTTCAGAGCCTCGGCTGCTGTTGCCCGCGTGGACATCGACGGCGCGACAGCCGGCGCCGATGCGAGCCTTGGCGGTTCGCCTGTGGTGGCCGACGCGGGTATCCGGGGCTTGGCTGTCGCTGGCGGTGCGGGATCGGCTGCTGCCGCTCGTGTGTACATCGAGGGCTCGGCTGCTGCCGCTGACGGGAGTATCGGAGGCTTGCCTGTGGTGGCCGACGCGGGCGTCCGGGGCGTAGCCGCTGCCGTCGGTGCTGGTGTCGGGGCCTGCCCTGAGACGATCGGTGTGGGTGTCGGAGGCCCACCGGCTGCGGCCGAGGCAGGTAGCTGCGGGGGCGCCGCCGAGTCGACGTCCGCCGGTGCGCATCGCCGCACCGCAAGCAGCGCGGGCACCGACAGCGCGGCGAGCATCCAGAACGGCCCCCGCCAACCGGTGAGTTGACCGGCGAACGTGCCCAACGGCACCCCGGCGACGACCGCGAGGCTCAGACCGCCCGACATCACCGCCAGCGCTCGCGCACTCGCGCCGGGCCCGGCGACGGAGGTCGCCAGCACGGCGCCGGTGGCCCAGAAGGTGCCGGTGGCCAGCGCGGTCACCACGCGGGAGACGGTCACCACAGTGAAGGAATCGCTCACCGCGGCGACGAGATGCCCGGCGGCGAACACCAGCAGCGCACCGAGCAGCGTGGCCCGCGCGGGCAGGCGCAGCGTCAGCAGGGCCATCACCGGCGGGCCGACGATCATGCCGACGGCGAACGCGGTGACCAGCAATCCCGCACGCGCGATATCGACGCCCAGATCCGCGGCCACCTCGGGCAACAGCCCGGCGATCATGAACTCGGTCGTGCCCATCAGGAAGATCCCCGCCGCCAGCACGTACACCAGCGCAGGCAGCCGGGGCGCGGTCCGGGAGGGTTGCGCGCTCATATCACCTCTCGATCTCGGCACGTTCCAGGAACTCGGAGCACGACCTCGCTCCGGCCTCCATGCAACGCCGCGGACCGTGCATGTGGGAGGCGTAGCTCAGAGGGGTGCCGGCAGTACCCCCTTCGCAGCACCTGGTGACCGGTGGGTGGCGGTCGTAGCCTCACAGGTATGGAGTCCAGCAACCGAGCCGCCGAGATCGGCCAATTCCTGGCGTCGCGGAGGGCGAAAATCACCCCCGACCAGGTCGGACTGCCGGTATACGACGCCGCCAAACGCCGCGTCCCCGGGCTGCGGCGGCAAGAGGTCGCCACCCTGGCCGGGCTGTCGGTCGACTACTACACCCAAATCGAACGCGGGAAGGTCACCGGCGTCTCCGAGTCGGTGCTCGACGCCATCGCGCGCGCCCTGCATCTCGACGAAGCCGAACGCTCGCACCTGTTCGACCTGCACCGCAACGCCATCATCAGCCCGCAGCGGTCCCGTCCGCGCCGCACCAAAACCATCCGGCCCGTCGTCCAGCGCATGCTCGACGCGTCGACGGCGCCCGCATTCGTGCGCAACACCCGGCAAGACCTCGTCGGCGCGAACCAGGTCGGCTACGCGCTGCACTCGCCGCTCTACCCGGACCCGCTGCGTCCCGACCCGAGCCGCCAGGTCAACATCCCCCGGTTCTGTTTCCTCGACCCGCGCGCCCGCGAATTCTTCCCCGAATGGGATCAGGTGGCCGACGGCATCGTCAACCTGCTGCGCACCGACGCCGGCCGCGACCCCTACGACCGCGGCATCTCCGACCTCGTCGGCGAACTGTCCACGCGCAGCGACGAATTCCGGGTGCGCTGGGCCAAACACAATGTGCGGCTGCATCATACGGGCACCAAACGCTTCCACCATCCGGTCGTCGGTGATCTCACCCTCGACTGGGAGTCGATGCCGCTGCCTGCCGATCCCGGTCTGTTTCTCACCTTCTACACCGCCGAACCCGGTACCCCGTCCGCTGACGCGTTGACCCTGCTTGCTGGTTGGGCGGCAACCGAACTCGGGGCCGGTTCCGACGATCGGGCAGTTCGCGGCAGCTAGACGGCGGTTCCGCTTCGACGCCGGCGTAGGGCGCACGGATGCTGGCAGCCGGTGCGCTGTCGGGGCCGCTGTGACCACTCACAGGAGGTGGACACGGGATTCGTTTGTGCGCCTGCTCGTTTCCTCTGGAGGCTGCCGGAACCGGTCGGAGTGGGATGAGCCGGGAACGTCGCTCAGCGGAGTCGAACGCCAAGTCCGCGTCACGGGTCCCGTCGTGTCGGCGAAACGCCGTAACCGATTCGTGATCTGTCGGTGCGGTCGCGTAATTTCGCGCGCTGTGACCACACCGCCGTCGAACCCGCACGACGCGTACTTCCGCCAGGTCTTGGCGCGCCCGGAAAACGCGGAGTCCGAGTTGCGGGCCGCGCTACCGGCGACGATCACGGCCCGGATCGATTGGGCCACATTGGCGTTGCAGCCGGGGACCTTCGTGTCCGAGGAACTGCGATCCCGCTACAGCGACCTGCTCTACCGGGCTCGCTTCGACGGCCGCGACGCCTACATCTACCTGCTGATCGAGCACCAATCCAGCAACGACCGTTTCATGGCGCTTCGCATGCTCGAGTATGTGGTGCAGATCTGGAATCAGCACCGCAGGGAAGTGCAGGAACGCCGTCGCCACGAGCGGCGCGGGAAGACGCGCAGTTCGGCGGCCGACAGCGAGCAGCTGCCGCCGGTGATCCCGCTGGTCGTGCACAGCGGTGAGCCGCGCAGCTGGGCAGCGCCCACCGACCTGGCCGAACTGATCGACCTCGACCCTGGTGCCGCGGACGATCTGCGCCGGTACCTCCCGCGCTTCCAATTCCTCCTCGACGACGTCGCCGCCCTGGACATCGAAGCCCTCCGAGCCCGCGAACTCACCCCGGAGACCAGGGTGATGCTGATGCTGCACAAGATCGCACCAGGCAATACCAACCTCGGCCACGATATGCTGATACTGGTCGATGACCTGCGGATCCTGGAATCGGACCTGCACCCGTCCACCGACCTGAAAGTGCACTTCCACTATCTGCTGATAGTCGGAGACACTCCAGAAACCGATCTGGACCAGGTGATCGAGCAACTCGGTCCGCGCGCGAAGGAGGCGATCGTGACTACGGCTGAGCGGTTGATGGCCCGGGGGCGCGCCGAAGAGCTCTGTCTGACGCTGCTCGATCTACTGAATATCAAGTTCGGTGAGCTGCCATCGGGGGTTGTGGAGGCTGTCCGTGCGGCTGATCCGGCTCAGATGCGGGTGTGGACGCGGCGGGTTGTCACCGCGTCGACGATTGAGGATGTTTTCGGCTGAACTGGCTCGATCTGTGTCGCGGGGTGGGTCCGGCGATCTGATGGCCGGTCGTAAGTTGAGCGGGCCGATCTGGACCAGGTGATCGAGCAACTCGGTCCGCGCGCGAAGGAGGCGATCGTGACTACGGCTGAACGGCTCATGGCCAAGGGGGAGGTGCGTGGGATGTGTTCGGCGCTGCTCAGGCAGCTGGAGTTCAAGTTCGGTCAGCTGCCGCTGGGGGTCGTGGAGGCTGTTCGAGCGGCCGATCCGGCCGAGCTGCGGCTGTGGGCGCTGCGAGTTCTCACGGCGTCGACGCTGGACGAGATTTTCGCCTGATCCGGCCCAACCTGCCCGCGGTCTGGTCCGGCGATCTGATGCTACGTCGTAAGTTGAGCGGCCGATCTGGACTAGGTGATCGAGCAACTCGGTCCGCGCTCGAAGGAGGCGATCGTGACTACGGCTGAACGGCTGATGGCGCAGGGGCGTGCTGAGGGCATGGCTGAGGGGGAGATGCGTGGTCAGCGTGAGGTGCTGCTCCTATTGTTGGAGGCGAAGTTCGGTCTTCTACCGCCAGGTGTCGTGGCGGCTGTTCGAACGGCTGATCCGGCTGAGCAGTGGGTGTGGGCGCGGCGGGTTGTGATGGCGTGGACGCTCGGTGATGTCTTCAGCTGGTCCAGCTGGGACGAGGGGGAGATGCGCGGGGCCCGCTCGGCAGTTACCGGATTGCTGAAGACTAGGTTCGGTGAGCTACCGATCGAGTTCGAATCGATGGTCCAGGCGGCAGACTCGGACCAGCTGAGGATGTGGGGGCGGCGAATTCTTACCGAGTCGACGATCGAGGATGTCTTCGCCTGATCGGGCGCAGTCCACCGCCCTCATCGGTATTCGGTGGCCAGGTCGCTGTAATCGCGCCACTGGGGCATCGGCTGGGTGTTCAGGTAGGCGGTGAAACGGTCGAGCAGGTATTGCCAGCGGGGGCCGATCGTCGCGGCCTGCTCGGGGTGGACGTGGCGGCGGACCAGCTCGAGGTTGGTGACGACGCCGACCTGGCTCAGGCGCAGTTCGAGGGCGCCGTCGCCGTCGATTCGGGCGTGGAGGTCGTTGGGGGCCGAGCAGTGGTCGACGTGGACGGTGAGGGGGCCGGGGACGGGGCCGTCGTCGGGTTCGATGACGAGATCGGTGCCGGTGCCGGAGACCGCGCCGAACCAGCGCACGAGCTGGCGGAGCTCGGTGCAAGCGGCCCATACCTCCAGGACCGGATGCCGGAACGAACGTAGATAGTGCAGCAGGACCAGGTCATCGGGGCAATCGTGTTCCGGTCGCACTTCGCCGAGCATCGACATCGTCGTCATCGGTGTACCTCCCGCGGTTCGCTGTCGCTGTCGAGAGTATTTCCCGTGGGCCGCTCGCGAATCGTGATTCGGTGCAATCGCTTACAGGCCGGCGCGTCGGCCACAGCGGCACCGGTATCAGTTCGGTGGTCAGATCCACCACCACCGCGATAGCCTCGCCCAGCCGCGGCGCGCCGGCGGTCGCGGTCACGCTGACGACTTCGCTGGCGCATGCGGGCGGCGAGGTATTTGGGCGGACTCGATGGCGTACGTCGGCCGATGCTCGCCCACATGTCATCGGGCAACGAGTTCGACGGCGGCGGACTCGATGGCGGATTCGTCGAGCAGAACCGTCGCCGCGGCCGGGCCGAGGGGAACGAAACTGTCGGCGCTGGTCACGCGGGCCAGGCGACCGGTGAACCCGGCGTCGAGCAGGACCGCGTACACCGATTCCGAGACGCCGCCGCTGCGCCGGGTCTCATCGGCGACCAGCACCCGGCCGGTGATCTCGGCGTGGTGGAGCAGATCGTCGTGCGGGAGCGGAGCCAGCCAGCGCAGATCGAGGACGCGGGCGTCGAGACCGCGCGCGGCGAGCCGACGCGCGACCCGCAGGCTCATCGGTACCCCGTTGCCGAAGGTGACGATGGTCAGGTCGGTGCCGTCGCCGTAGGTCCTGGTCCGGCCGATCGGCACATGCCAGGGCGCGGCCGCCGGGGCGAGCCAGCCGTCGTCGCCGGATTCGTACAGGTCACGGCGGTGATAGAGAGCGATCGGCTCCACGATGACGCACACCCGTCCGTCCACCCGCGCCGCCGACACGCAGGTGCGCAGCAACGCCGCCGCGTCATCGGCACGGGCGGGCACCGCGACCACGAGCCCGGGAATATCGCGCAGCGCGGCCACGGAATTGTCGTTGTGGAAATGCCCGCCGAAACCCCGCTGATACGCCAGCCCGGCGACCCGCACCACCATCGGATTGCGGTAGCGGCCCCCGGAGAAGAACTGCAAGGTCGCCGCCTCGCCGCGCAACTGATCGAGCGCATTGTGCACATACGCCAGGTACTGGATCTCCGGGATCGGCACGAATCCGGCCAGCCCGGCGCCGAGTGCGCTGCCGAGCACACTCTGCTCATCCAGCAGCGTGTCGAACACGCGCCGCGCGCCGAACTCCTTACGCAAGCCCTTCGTCACCCCGTACACCCCACCCTTGCGCGCGACATCCTCCCCGAACACCAGCAGGTCGTTATCGCGGGCCAGCAGCGCGCGCAGGGTGTGGTTGATGCCCTGCGCGAGAGTCAGCGGAATGTGTTCGGCGGCAGAGGGTTCGGTCGAGGTTTGCGGATGTGAACTCGTTAGCAAGGCATCGGAGTTTTCGCCATCCGGCATTGAGTCGTGTTGTGGGCCAAGGCCCGGTGCGGAGGCGGTCGCCTGCCCGGGCACCCCGGGCTCGGACGGACCCTCCGAAGAAGTCGGGCTCGCTGGGCCGGGTGTTTCGGCTCTGCCGGGTTCCGCGGCTGGGGCGGGGGTTTCAGCGTCGCCGGGCGCTGCATGCGGGTGGGCGGTGCCGCGCTGGACGTCGGCCCGCACCAGGTCGGGATGTGCTGGTGCGAGCGGTGCCATCACCTGCGCTGCGGAGGTGAGTTTCGGTGCGTCACTTAGTTCCTCCGCTACCGCGGCGACCTGCTCGGCGATCGCGTCGTACCGGGCCAGCACCTCGTCCGGGGTGCTGATTCCGACGGTGATCAGCATGCGCGCGGTGGCGGTGACCGGGTCGCAGGCGGCGTCGGCGGCGATCGCGGACGACGCCCGGTAGGCGGTTTCGACATCGGAACCGGCGTGGCCGAGCAGCCGCACCGTGCGCAGACGCAGGAAGGCCGGGGCGCGGTGGGTGCGCACCCAGTGCACGGCTTCGGTCGCGGCGGTGAGGGCGTCGAGCAGATCGCAGCCGTCGGCGTCGAAATACCGCAGGCCCCGGCGCTGCCCGTAGGCGGTGGCGATCCAGTCGGGCGGTGTCGGGACGCTGATGCCGATGCCGTTGTCTTCGCAGACGAACAGGATCGGCAGGCCGACACCGAGATGCGCGGTGTGGACCGCGGCGTTGATGGCGCCCGCCGCCGTCGAATGATTGGCCGACGCGTCGCCGAAGGTGCACAGCACCACCGCATCCTGCGGCCATTCCCGGGCCACATCGAGCCGCACACCACGCTCGAGCGCGAACGCCAAGCCCACCGCGCGCGGCAGATGCGAGGCGATGGTCGAGGTCTGCGGTATCACCGCCGCGGGCTTGCTTCCGAACACCTTGTGCCTGCCGCCGGAGATCGGATCGGCCGCCGCCGCAACAACACCCAGCAGCACATCCCGGATCGGATCCAGCCCCGGCACCCGCCGAGCCCGCTGCACGAAGAACGCACCCGACCGGTAATGCAGCAACGCCGGATCATCGACTCGCGTGGCGATCGCCAGCGCCGCATTGCCCTCATGCCCCGAGGAGCCGATGCTGTAGTAGCCGCGCCCCGCCCGCCCCAACCGCCGAGCCGCGAGATCCAGCTGCCGGCTCGTCACCTGCGAATCGAACAGCTCGACGCACAAACCCGCACTGATCCCCGGAGCCACCATCTCCTCGGCCGCCCGCTTCACCCCCGGCACGGCAGCCCGCACAGCCGCCCGGAACTGCTGCTCGAGCTCCTGCTCGCTCATCCCCGCACCCCGCCGACTACCCGCGCGCTCGTCACCAAGCGCCGCGACCGCCCGATGCCCCAGGTCATAACCGCCAGCCTACGACCGCCCGGCCCCCGTCTGCCCGCGCCGCGCGGCACTCTCGCCAGCTGCACGGAGCTAGGGTGTAAGCATGTCTGCACCGCGCAATGAGCCGGAGCGCATCGTCACCGTCGAGGAATTCCTCGCGGGCCCACCGGAGAACTTCGGCGAGATCCACGACGGTGTGCTCGTCGAATGTATGGCGCAATCACCCGAGCACGATCTTGTGGTGCGTCGGCTGGTGGCAGCGCTCGAATACGCCATCGACCCCTCAGGGCCATGCCGTGAGGTACACAGCGATACGCCGGTGCGCCTGGCCGACGCGGAAACCTCCGACGCCAACCGGCGTCTGCGTGCCCGGTACCCGGATGTGCTGTTGCGGGATTGCAGCGACGGCGGCTACGACGTGCAGACGGTTGCGCAGCAAGCATTGCTGGTCGCCGAAATCACCTCGGAAGGCACGGTTGATGCCGACATCGGTATCAAGCGCGAGCTCTACGCGCGTGCCGGAATTCCCGTCTACCTGATCGTCCACTTCGACAAGGACTGGCAGCAGATCACCGAGATCGAGGAATGCCGGCTCGATTGGTCAGGACGCCGATACGTCACCCGGCACACGCATACCGACGCGCTGGTGCTGACCACGCCGGTGACTCTCGCTGTGACGTTCGCCGAGCTCCAGAGCAGACTTCCTCGCCGCAGGTGAACCGAACGTATTCCTCCGCTGGCAGTACCGCGGTTTTCGACGTCCGCGCCGCGGCACGGCGGGAGTATTATTTTCCCTGTTCAACCCGCCCCACGGCGCGGAAGTGACCTGCCGGAGGGCAGGGAATCCTCCGTCGGCCGGTTCCGCCGCAGTGGTCGTCGAAGAGCCATCACCTACGGAGGCAACGATCATGGGAATCGCCACGAGCATGCGGGAGTATCTCGACGGGCTGCACGTCCACTACGACGTGACCACGCATGACAAGACATCGACCTCGGCGCGGACCGCGCAGGCCGGGCACATCCCCGGCCGGCAACTGGCCAAAGGGGTCGTGCTGAAGAAGAACGGCGGGTACATGGTCGCCGTGCTGCCGTCGAACCGCCTCATCGATCTGGCCGAGACCGGTGCGATGGTCGGCGAATCGGTGCGGCTGGCCTCCGAGGAGGAGGCCTCGGCGCTGTTCCCGGACTGCGAGACCGGCGCCATCCCGGTGGTCGCCGAGCCCTACCACGTGCCATGCGTGGTCGACGACCAGCTCGACCAGCGCGAGGACGTCTACTTCGACGGCGGCGACCACAGCACCCTCGTGCACGTCTCGGGATCCGACTTCGCCCGGCTGACGTCGAGCTACCCGCACGGGCACATCACCATCTGAACTCGGCGTCCCGGGCCGCGTCGGCCCTGGCCGCGCCGCCTCGAGCTGAGCGGCATTGGGCCGGGCTGCGACGAGCCCAGCCGAGCCGCGTTGGCCGAGGAACGTTGGGCCGGGCCACGACGAGACGGGCCGACGGGCGGTTGGGCTGGGCCGACGGAGCCGCGTCCAGACGAGCGGTCGGGCGGGCCGAGCCGCCTTGGGCCGAGCCGCGTCGGCCGTGCCAGCCGTCGATGGTCTCCCGGACGGCCGGGTAGCGCGTGAACGCTATCGCAGGGAGGCCGCTGCGGCCCGGTCGAGCATCCAGGTGGTCGACTCCGAACCGGAGGCCCCGGCGGCGGGGATGTCGACCGGTTCGGCGCCGGAGAGCGCGGCCGCGACGGCATCGGCCTTCGCCCCGCCGGCGACCACGAGCACCACGTGCCGGGCGTGCCGGATCGCGGGCAAGGTCAGGGTGACGCGGACCGGGGGCGGTTTGGGGGAGTCGGTCACCGCGACGACCAGTTCGTGTTCCTCGCGCACCGCGTCGGTGTCGGGGAACAGCGAGTTGATGTGCCCTTCGCCGCCCATACCGAGCAGATGCAGGTCGAAGGCGCCGTACTCGGCGAGGTGGGCGTGCACGGCGGCGGAGTATTCGGCCGCGGCGGCCACCGGGTCGGGGTATTCGCCGTCGGAGGTCGCCACCGGGTGCACGCGATGCGGGTCGACCGGCACATGATCGAGCAGCGCTTCGCGGGCCTGCCGGTCGTTGCGTTCCGCATCGCCTGCCGGGACGAAACGCTCATCGCCCCAGAACACATCCAGGCGGGACCAGTCGATGTCGCCCGGATTCTCGCGGACTTTCCGCAACAGGCCGATGCCGGTGCCGCCGCCGGTGAGCACCACCGACGCCGAACCGCGCTCGGCTTGGGCCGCAACCACGACCCCGACGAATCGTTTCGCCGCCGCCGTCACCAGCGCGTCGGCGTCGGGATGGACCTCGACGGTATCGCCGGGGAAATCCGAATCGGTGCTGCTAGACATAGGTCACCCTTTCGATGCCGGCCAGCGCCTCGGCGTAGATGTCGTCGGCGTCGAGCCGGCGCAACTCCTCGGCGAGGCAGTCCCGAGCCTCCCTGCGCGCCAACGCGATCCGCTGATCCGGTTCCCCGGTGCGGGTGAGCGTGGCGGTGACACCGGTCTGCGGGCGGGTGATGCCGATCGACACCGTCGGCCGATGCAGCTCCACCCGCAGTTCCCCGGTGCGTCGATACACCGGGCAGTCCAGGCGCCCGGCCAGCCAACCGGCCAGGATGTCGAGGGCCGGTTCGTCGCGCAGACCCGACACCGTCACCGATTCGACCGGCTCGAACGGCGGTTCGTCCATCGCCGCCGCCAGCAGCGCGCGCCAATAGGTGATCCGGCTCCACGCCAGGTCGGTATCGCCGGAGGCGTAGGAGTGGCGGCGCTTCTTGATGGTGGCCTGCGGATCGGCGGCGAAGGTGGCGTCGGTGATCCGCCGGGCGGCCAACCGGCCCACCGAATCCTTGGACGGGAATTCCGGCGCCCCACGCGGCCACCACGCCACCACGGGCGTGTCGGGCAGCAGGAACGGGATGACGACGCTGCTCTCGTGATTGATCAGCTGCCCCTGCAACCGCAGCACGATCACCTCGGCGGCGCCCGCGTCCCCGCCGACGCGGATCTGGGCGTCCAACCGGGTCTCGGCGTCCCGGTCGCCGCGCGCCAAAACGACCACGCGGCAGGGGTGTTCGCGGCTGGCGTCGTTGGCGGCGTCGATCGCGTCCTCGGCCTCGGAGCTGTCCAAGGTGCACACCACCAGGGTGAGCACACGACCCATGGTGATGACACCGTTGCTCTCGCGCAGCTTCACCAGCCGTTTCGTGACTTCGCCGGTGGTGGTGTCGGGCATGTCGACGATCACGGGCGCCGCCATTCCCGGCCGGTGCGGGCCAGCATCTCATCGGCCGATTCGGGGCCCCAGGTGCCGGCCTCGTACTGTTCGGGTTTGCCGTTCGCGGCCCAGTGTTCCAGCACCGGGTCGAGGATGCTCCAGGACAATTCGACCTCCGCGTTCACCGGGAACAGCGACGGCACCCCGAGCAGCACATCCAGGATGAGCCGCTCGTAGGCCTCGGGGGAGGACTCGGTGAACGCCTCGCCGTAGCTGAAGTCCATGTTGACATCGCGCACCTCCATCCCGGTCCCCGGCACCTTGGACCCGAACCGCATGGTGATGCCCTCATCCGGCTGAATCCGCATGACCAGCGCGTTCTGCCCGAGTTCCTCGGTCATGGTCTGGTCGAACGGCAGATGCGGCGCCCGTTTGAACACCACCGCGATCTCGGTGACGCGCCGGCCGAGGCGTTTGCCGGTGCGCAGATAGAACGGCACCCCCGCCCAGCGCCGGGTGTTGACCTCGAGGGTCAGCGCGGCATAGGTCTCGGTGCGCGAATCCGGATCGAAGCCCTCCTCGTCGAGCAGCCCGACCACCTGCTC
Source organism: Nocardia cyriacigeorgica (assembly GCF_005863245.1). Lineage (GTDB taxonomy): Bacteria > Actinomycetota > Actinomycetes > Mycobacteriales > Mycobacteriaceae > Nocardia > Nocardia cyriacigeorgica_C. Next base: position 23,300 of record NZ_VBUT01000006.1, read on the forward strand.
ACCGCCCTGCCAGCCCGCCGCGTACTGACCGCGCGCGGTGGTCTCGTCCAGCGGTTCGACCAGGGTGGTCGCCGAGAGGACCTTGATCTTCTCCATCTGCAACTGGTTGGGCGCGAAGCTGATCGGCTCCTCCATCGCGGTGAGAGCGAGCAGTTGCAGCAGATGGTTCTGGATGACGTCGCGCGCCGCGCCGATGCCGTCGTAGTACCCCGCGCGTCCGCCGAGCCCGATGTCCTCGGCCATGGTGATCTGCACGTGGTCGACGTAGTTGGCGTTCCAGATCGGATCGAACAACTGGTTGGCGAAACGCAACGCCAGGATGTTCTGCACCGTCTCCTTGCCGAGATAGTGGTCGATGCGGAACACCGTCTCCTCCGGGAACACCCGGTTGACCAGCGCGTTCAGTTCGCGCGCGCTCTCGAGGTCGTGCCCGAACGGCTTCTCGATCACCACCCGCCGCCACGGCGTGCGCCCGTGCACCTGGGTGGGCTTGGCCAGCCCGTGCTCGGAGAGCTGATCGAGCACCACCGGGAACATATCCGGCGGAATCGACAGGTAGAAGGCGTGATTGCCGCCGGTGCCGCGTTCGGCGTCCAACCGCGCCAGCGTCGCCGCCAGCTGCGCGAAGGCGGCGTCGTCCTCGAAGGTGCCCTGGACGAAACGGATGCCTTCGGACAGGTGATCCCATACCTGCTGCCGAAACGGCGTGCGCGCGTGCGCTTTCACCGATTGCAGCACGATATCGGCGAAATCGGCGTCGCCCATATCGCGGCGGGCGAAACCCACCAGCGCGAAACCCGGGGGCAGCAGCCCCCGGTTCGCCAGATCGTAGATGGCCGGCATGAGCTTCTTCCGGGACAGATCGCCGGTGACCCCGAAGATCACCATGCTGCACGGTCCCGCGATCCGCGGTACCCGCTTGTCCCGTCCGTCGCGCAGTGGGTTACGCCACCCGGCCGTGGTCGCTGCGTGCCCGGTACCGGCCATCTGGGTCAGTTACCCCCGGCCGCGGACAGCTCCTGTGCGGTGGCCGAAAGCAGTTCCTCCCACGACTTCTCGAATTTGTCGACGCCTTCGCGTTCGAGCACCGCGAACACATCGTCGAGGTCGATGCCGACGGCCGTCAGCTGGTCGAACACCTCCTGCGCCGCCGCGGCGGTGCCGGAGACAGTGTCGCCGCGGATCTCGCCGTGGTCGGCGACCGCTTCGAGGGTCTTCTCCGGGAGAGTGTTGACCGTATTGGGCGCCACCAGTTCGGTCACGTACATGGTGTCCGAGTATTCCGGGTTCTTCACCCCGGTCGAGGCCCACAGCGGACGCTGACGGTTGGCGCCCATGGCCGCGAGGTGCTTGTAGGTGGAGGTGTGTGCGCCGCCGTCGAAGACGTCCTGGTACTCGGCGTAGGCCAGGCGCGCGTTCGCCACACCGGCCTTGCCGCGCAGCGCCAGCGCCTCCGGCGAGCCGATCGCCTCGAGCCGCTTATCGATCTCGGTGTCGACCCGCGACACGAAGAACGAGGCGACCGAATGGATGTAGGCCAGGTCGTGGCCGGCGGTGCGCGCCTTGCGCAGACCGTCGAGGTAGGCGCCCATCACCGAGCGGTAGCGGGCGACGGAGAAGATCAGCGTGACGTTGACGCTGATGCCCTCCGCGATCACCGCGGTGATCGCGGGCAGGCCCGCTTCGGTGGCCGGGATCTTGATGAACAGGTTGGGCCGGTCGACGATCTTCCACAGCTCCACCGCCTGCGCGACGGTCTTGTCGGCGTCGAAGGCCAGCCGCGGATCGACCTCGATGGAGACCCGGCCGTCCACACCGCCGGTCTGCTCGAACACCGGGGCCAGCACATCGCAGGCCGCGCGGACGTCGTCGGTGGTGATGGTGCGGATGGCCGCGTCGGCGTCGGCGCCCTGCGCGGCCAAGGCCGCCACCTGAGCGTCGTAGGCGTGGCCCTTGCTCAGTGCGCCCTGGAAGATGGTCGGGTTGGTGGTCACGCCGACCACACCGCGGGTCGCGACCAGTTCCGCGAGGTTGCCGGAGTTGATCCGGTCGCGGGACAGATCGTCGAGCCAGACCGACACTCCCGCCGCACCGAGGGCGGCGATGTTCTCGTTCTGTGCCATGAGCACTTATCCCTTCACGTTGCTGAGCGTGCGCTGGGCGGCTGCCACCACGGCCTCGGGCGTGAAGCCGAACTCGCGGAACAGGGTCTTGTAATCGGCGGAGGCGCCGAAGTGCTCGATGGAGACGATCTCGCCCGCGTCACCGGCGAACCGGTGCCACGGCATCGCGATACCGGCCTCGACGGTCACCCTGGCGGCGACCGACGGCGGCAGCACCTCGTCGCGGTAGGCCTTGTCCTGCGCGTCGAACCACTCCACGCACGGCATCGAGACCACGCGGGTGCCGATACCCTGCGCCTCCAGCGTAGTGCGCGCCTCGACGGCGAGCTGGAGCTCCGAACCGGTGGCGATCAAGATCACCTGCGGGGTGCCGGTGGAGGCCTCGGCCAGGATGTAGCCGCCCTTGGACACGCCCTCGTAGCTGGTGCCCTCCAGGATCGGCAGGTTCTGCCGGGTCAGCGCCAGCGCGGACGGGCCGTCCTGATGCGGCAGCTCCGAGACCGAGAAGTGCGAGCTGTGCTCGCTGCTGTCGCGCTCGAGGATGGTGCGCCAGGCGTAGGTGGTCTCGTTGGCGTCACCGGGGCGGACCACGTTCAGGCCCGGGATGGCGCGCAGCGCGGCCAGGTGCTCGATCGGCTGGTGGGTCGGGCCGTCCTCACCGAGACCGATGGAGTCGTGGGTCCAGACGTAGGTGACCGGAATGCGCATCAGCGCGGCCAGGCGCACCGCCGGGCGCATGTAATCGCTGAACACCAGGAAGGTGCCGCCGTAGGGGCGGGTGGGGCCGTGCAGCGCGATGCCGTTGAGGATCGAGCCCATCGCGTGCTCGCGCACACCGAAGTGCAGCGTGCGGCCGTACGGGTTGGCCTTCCACATGCCGGTGGAGATCGACTCCGGGCCGAAGCTCGGCACATCGGGCATCGTGGTGTTGTTGGACTCGGCGAGGTCGGCCGAACCGCCCCACAGCTCCGGCAGCACCGGCGCCAGCGCGGCCAGCACCTTGCCCGAGGCCTTACGGGTGGCCATGCCGGCCGGATCCGGCTCGTAGGTGGGCAGATTCGCGGCCCAGCCCGCGGGCAGATCACGGTTGGCGAGCCGATCGAACAGCTTCTTGTTCTCCGGGTTGGCCTGCGCCCACGCGTCGAAGCTCTGCTGCCACTGCTTGTGCGCCTGCTGACCGCGCTCGATGGCCTTGCGGGTGTGCGCGATGACGGCGTCGTCGACCTGGAAGCTCTGCTCCGGATCGAAGCCGAGGATCTTCTTGGTGGCGGCCACCTCGTCGCCGCCGAGCGCGGCACCGTGCGAGGCGCCGGTGTTCATCTTGGTGGGCGCCGGGTAGCCGATGACGGTGCGCAGCACGATGATCGACGGCTTGCCGGTCTCGGCCTTGGCGGCCTCGATCGCGGCCTCGATCGCGACGACGTCCTCGCCGCCCTCGACGGTCTGCACATGCCAGCCGTAGGCGGCGTAGCGGGCGGCGACGTCCTCGGTGAAGGCGATGGTGGTGTCGTCCTCGATGGAGATCTTGTTGTCGTCGTAGATCACCACCAGGTTGCCCAGCTGCTGGGTGCCCGCCAGCGAGGACGCCTCGGAGGTGACGCCCTCCTCCAGGTCACCGTCGGAGGCGACGACGTAGATGTAGTGATCGAACGGGCTGGTGCCGGGGGCGGCATCCGGATCGAACAGGCCGCGCTCGCGGCGGGCCGCCATCGCCATGCCGACCGCGGAGGCCAGGCCCTGGCCGAGCGGGCCGGTGGTGATCTCGACGCCGTCGGTGTGCCGGAACTCCGGGTGGCCCGGGGTCAGCGAGCCCCACTTGCGCAGGTTCTTCAGATCGTCGAGCTCGAGCCCGAAACCGGCCAGGTACAGCTGGATGTACTGGGTGAGGCTGGAGTGACCGCAGGAGAGCACGAAGCGGTCGCGGCCGACCCAGCTCGGATCGGTGGGGTCGTGGCGCATGACGCGCTGGTAGAGCACGTAGGCCAGCGGCGCGAGGCTCATCGCGGTACCGGGGTGACCGTTGCCCGCGTTCTGGACCGCGTCGGCGGCCAGTACCCGGATCGTGTCGACCGCCTTGGTGTCCAGGTCCGTCCAGTCGGCCGGATGGTTCGGCTGGGTGAGGGCGCGGATGTCGTCTGTCACTGACACGACCGAGGTTCTCCTGACATTGGTTTCGTCGACGATGGCGGGGTGGGCGGTGGCATGACGTACGGCAACGCCGAAATGCGCGTGCCGGATGTACCTACCACCCTAGATGTGCCCGCGACCGGCCGCGCACGAACCCGGGGGAAATCCGCCGCTCGGCGGCGTGGCGGACGCGCGTGCGCCGACGATGGCATACGGCCCGCCGAATGTGGTGCTTGCCACGAAAGCGCGTGGAAGTGCGTGAACCACCGCTGTTCACGCCGGGTGCGGGCGGTTACCCGCGGGTGAACGGCACGCCGCCGGGGCAGGGGGCGCGGGTCGGGGCGCAGGGGGTGTGGGTCTACCATCGTCTGTAGTAGTGGCCGCGCCGCAGCTGCGCGCTGCTCGTTCCACAGCCGGATGCGATGCACAGCGTGCGAGGAGAAGAAGTGCGGATCGGTCAACAGCCGGGGGTCGGCGGCGCGCACGATTCCGCACCGGCGCTCGCGGATCGGGTCACCGGTGACGGCCCGTTGTCGAAGCTCCTGCGCCGCCCGCTGGCCTACATCGCGCTCACCAAACCGCGCGTCATCGAACTCCTGCTGGTCGCCACCATCCCGACCATGCTGCTGGCCGACCGCGGCCACGTCGACATCCGCCTCATCCTGGCCACCCTGTTCGGCGGCTGGATGGGCGCGGCGAGCGCGAACACCCTCAACTGCGTCGCCGACGCCGATATCGACAAGGTGATGAAGCGGACCGCCAAGCGCCCGCTGGCCCGCGACGCGGTGCCCACCTCGCACGCGTTCGTCTTCGGCGTGGTGCTCGGCATCGGCTCGTTCGCCTGGCTGTGGTGGCAGGCCAACCTGCTCAGCGGCGTGCTGGTGGTCGCGACGATCCTGTTCTACGTCTTCGTCTACACCCTCGGCCTCAAGCGCCGCACCTCGCAGAACGTGGTGTGGGGCGGCGCCGCGGGCTGTATGCCCGCCCTCGTCGGCTGGTCGGCGGTCACCGGCAGCATCGGCTGGCCCGCGATCGCGCTGTTCGGCGTCATCTTCTTCTGGACACCGCCGCACACCTGGGCGCTGGCCATGCGCTACAAGGAGGACTACCGCGCGGCCGGCGTGCCGATGCTGCCGGTGGTCGCCACCGAGCAGACCGTGACCAAGCAGATCGTCATCTACACCTGGCTGACCGTGCTCACCACGCTGGCCCTCGTCCCGGCCACCGGCGTCATCTACGCGGCCGTCGCCCTGGTCGCCGGCGCCTGGTTCCTGCTGATGGCCCACCAGCTCTACGCCGGGGTGCGCCGCGGCGAATCGGTGAAGCCGCTGCGGCTGTTCCTACAGTCCAACAACTACCTCGCGGTGGTGTTCTGCGGCCTGGCCATCGACTCGGTGCTGGGGTGGACCACCATCGGTGACGTGCTGTTCGGCTGAGCCGGGGAGGTCGGCGTCGTCCGGCCGCTGCGGTGCCGAGGTCGGCTGGGACGCCGGACATCTGCCCGAGCGCCGCCCGATCCGTCTACGAGTGAGGCGTCTGGCTCCCGATAACCGACGACGACGCACGCCGGTGTCGGCAGGATCGCGGTACGTGCGGTCGATCCGGCGGGTCTGCTCGCCGCGGTGCGTGGCGTCCTCGTCGCCTTCGCTCAGCGTGTCGAGCAGTTCGATGCTGAGGCCGAGCACACGCGCGGCGACCGTGCGCCGCTCGGCGGGCCTGACCAGGTTCATCTACCGCGGGCTCACCGGCCACGACTACTGAATCGCGCTACTCCGGCTCAGGGCAGCAGCACGATGGAGCCGGTGGTCTTACGGCCCTCCAGATCGCGGTGCGCCTGCGCCGCCTCGGCCAGCGGATAGGTGGCGCCGACGCGAATCGCCAAGGCGCCCTCGGCGATCGCTTCGAGCACATCGCCGGCCCGCCACAGCAATTCGGCCCGGTCGCGGGTGTAGTGCGCCAGCGTCGGCCGGGTGACGAACAGCGAACCCGCCGCGTTGAGACGTTGCAGATCGAACGGTGGCACCGGCCCGCTGGCGGCGCCGAACAGTGCGAGCATCCCCCGAATCCGCAAGGACGCCAGGCTCGCCTCGAAGGTCGCGGCCCCGACACCGTCGTAGACCGCGGCCACGCCGACGCCGTCGGTCAGCGCGCGCACCTGCTCGGCCAGATCGTCGCCGTAACGCAGCACTTCGGCCGCGCCCGCCGCCCGCGAGAGGGTCTCCTTCTCATCGGAGGACACCGTGGTGATCACGCGCACGCCGCGCGCGGCCGCCATCTGGGTGAGCAGCAGGCCGACGCCGCCCGCGCCGGCGTGCACGAGCACCGACTCGCCGGGTTCGGGCCGGTAGATCGATTCGAGCAGGTAGTGCGCGGTCATGCCTTGCAGCAGCGCCGAGGCCGCGACGGGCGGGGCGACGTCATCGGGCACGGCGACCGCGACGGCCTCGTCGACGGCCACCAGCGGGGCGTAACTGCCGGGTGCCGCCGCCCAAGCGACCCGGTCGCCCGGCCGGAACTCGGTGACCTCGGCGCCGACCTCGGCCACCACACCGGTGCCCTCGGCGCCGGGAATGTAGGGGACCGGCTGCTTGTAGGTGCCGGTGCGGATATAGGTGTCGATGAAGTTGACGCCGATCGCGTCGGTGTGGACCAGCAGCTGACCGGGGCCGATCGTCGGGTCCGGCACCTCGGTGTAGGTGAGGACCTCGGGACCGCCGTGCTCGGAAACCTGGATGGCGCGCATGGACTCAGTTCTACACCGCGAGCACCCGGATCCGGCCGACCGCGGGGGTGGAGCATTTCTTACCCGTCGGTAAACTGCGGGCATGAGTGCAGATGTCGCCACCGTGACCGCGCAGGTCCCGAGTTCCGTCGTGGACTCGGTGAAGAAGTTCGTCGCCGAGCACGGCGGCTCCGCCACCGCCGTTTTGCAGCCGATCGGCCGGATGGGCGTGCGGGTCACCCTCGTCGGTTCCGACGGCATCCTCGGCGACCGGGTGGTCGCCGACCTCGCCACCGCCAAAGCGCTGGTGGAGCGGGTGGACGGGCTCAGTGAGACCGACGAATGGGACCGCGAGCTGACCTCGATCGTCACCCCGCGCACCGGCCACTGGGCCAAGATGGCGGGCTGGGTCGCCCGGCAGACCCGATTCCCCAAGGCGCGCAACGAGCGATAGCTCGACGACTTCGGCTTGTGCGCCGTCACAGGCGCACGGCCGGACCATTGGCTGATGTCACAAGTCGGCCGCCAACCCCTACTGGCCGGTAACTATTCGCGTTACCGTGATCACTCCGCGATCAACCTCGGGCCAGAAGGAATCGATATGACGGTCGTCGACTCGACTCGCCCGCGCCTGACCGTTGCCGGTCACCCGATCACCAGTCAGCTGCGCGATGTGTCCACGCTGTCGCGCCGGATGGTCGGCCACTTCATCGAGAACGTGGCGCCCTGCGGTACTTTGCCGGGCGACGCGCTCCAGGGCGACGTCACTGCCGTGACCCGGGTCTGCCTGGAGCTGGCACTGAATCTGCTCGATGGCCGCAGCCTGCCCGAGCAGATCGACCAAGTGGGCGAGGCCGCCGCCGAATGGGCCCGCGAGGGCGTACCCATCGACACCATCAATCATGCCATCCACGAGGGCTTCAAGCTCGGCCTCGACGCCCTGCTGAGCAATGCCACGCCGGCCGACTACGCCGATCTGGTGACCACGGCGCGTCGGCTGCTGGAAATCCTGGACACCATCACCACCACGGTCTCGATGGCGTACGTGCGCGAATACCGGTCCGTGGTCAGTGAACACCACACCGCGGTGCACACGCTCACCTCGGCGCTGCTCGGCGGGCACAGCACCTCGACCATGGCCAGGGAATGCGGGATCGAGATCGCCGCCTCCTATGCGGTACTGGCGCTGGCGATTCCGCCGCACCCGGACGAGTCGGTGCCGGCGGTCGACGGCAAGATCGTCGCGCGCCGCAAACTGCGTCGCGTGCAGGCCGAACTGGCCACGCGCTGCGGTGATCGCGCGTTGTCGCTGCTGAGCGTGGACGGTGGGACGCTGCTGCTGCCATCGGTCGACGTCGACGACGAGACCCTGGACGAGCTGATCGCCCAGCTGTCGGCCGCTGCCCGGGTGCCGATCACCGCGACCGTCGTCGCGGCCGCGCCCGCGGAGATTCCGGCGGCCTCCGACCAGGCGCACGAGCTGCTCGACACCGTGCAGCGGATCTCCGGGCTCGGCGGGCTGCACCGATTCAACGATCTGGCGCTCGAATTCCAGATCACCCGGCCCGGCCCGGCGCGCGAATACCTCAGCGGCATCCTCGATCCGCTGGACGAGCATCCGGAACTGCTGGAGACGCTGCGCCAGCACATCGCCAACAACTTCAACCGGCAGCGCACCGCGCGGTTGATGCATATGCACACCAACACCCTCGACTACCGCCTCAAACGGGTCCGCATGCTGACCGGCTTCGATCCGACTCAGCCCTCGGGGTTGTGGTATCTCACCTCGGCGCTGGTGGCGCGCAGTTATCGCGGCGCTACGGCCGACTCCGCCTGATCTGTTCGCTCGGCCCCCTGGAAGTCCAGGGGGCCGTAGCTTTTCCGTCTCCGTGGTGAACGAGTCGCGCATCACAGCCAGTTCGGTTGTGCACAACTGAATTGCCCACTACCATTTCGTGGTGGAGGTGGTGACCGATGACGAACACCGATGAGCTCGCACTCGACAACCAGGTGTGTTTCGCGCTGTACTCCGCGTCGCGGGCGATGATCCGGCTGTACCGGCCGCTGCTGGACGAGCTCGGCCTGACCTATCCGCAGTACCTGGTGATGCTGGTGCTGTGGGAGCGCGGCGAGGTGAGCGTCAAGGAGCTCGGCGCGGCGCTGGAACTGGACTCCGGCACGCTGTCGCCGCTGCTCAAGCGTCTCGAATCGACCGGCATGGTGCAGCGCAGGCGCGCCGCGGACGATGAGCGCTCGGTCGTGGTCGAGGCCACGACCGAGGGCAGGGCGCTGCGCGAACGCGCCAAGACCGTGCCGCGGCGGATCGGCTGCGCGACCGGGCTGACCGCCTCCGAACTCGCCGGGTTCCGGGCGCAACTGCGCGCGGTCACCGCATTCATCGACAACCAGCAGCTGGTGCTGGACGACACCGAGGAGAACCCATGACCATCCTGTACACCGCTGAAGCCACCGCGACCGGCGCGGGCCGCGGCGGCCACGTCCGCTCCACCGACGCCGCGCTGGATCTGGACCTGAGCATCCCGAAGGAACTCGGCGGCGCGGGCGGCACGGGCACCAACCCCGAACAGCTGTTCGCCGCCGGTTTCGCGGCCTGCTTCCACAGCGCGTTGCAGGTGGTGGCGCGGCGGGAGAAGGTCGCGCTCGACGGCACCTCGGTGACCGGCGCGGTCGGCATCGGGCCGGACGGGACGGGTTACGGGCTCACGGTGGCGTTGACCGTCGATCTGCCGGGCATCGAGCGGGAAAAGGGAGAGGCGCTCATTGCCGCCGCGCATCACGTATGCCCGTACTCCAACGCCACCCGCGGCAATATCGACGTTCAGCTCACCCTGGTCTGATCGCTAGCCGACACGTTTGGTGAAGTCCGGCCAACCGAGTCGATAGTGCCCGCGGAGACCCGAGCGCCCGCATCATCGGGCAGTCGACGGGGCGGGTCGGCCAGGAGCCGTTCGTGAAGGTCGGCCGCGCCGGCTCCTCAGTGCACTCGGCCGAGGCTCCGGGCGGGGTGCCGAAGGGTCGTTCGGGTCAGGCAGCCGAGACGGCCGGATCTGCTGCCGGTGCCGGGACCCGTTCTCTGGTCCGCAGTGATGCCCACAGTGCGGCGGTGGCCGCGGTGCACGCCGCGGCGCCGCCCACGTGCAGCACCACCAGCGCGGCGGGTACGTCGGTGAAGTACTGGACGACGCCGATGAGCCCCTGCGCGAGCACCAGACCGAGCAGCACCCACATCCGGGTCCGCACCGGTTTCGCCGCGCCGATGGCCAGCAGGCCGAGGGCCAGGCCGATGAGCAGGGCGAGGTAGGCGACCAGCAGCTGCGAATGCAGGTGCACCAGCGTCACGATCTCGACTTCGAGCCGTTCGACCGGGCGGTCGATGCTCTTGTCGCCGGCGTGCGGACCGGCCGCGGTCACGAGGGTGCCCGCGATAAGGGTGCCCGCGAGGGCGACGCCGCTCAGCACCGTCAGCCAGCGCAGGGGAGCGGGTGCGCGCACGGTCTCCACGCCGTCGTCGGGTTCGCTGATCTTGGCGTACATGACCACCGCCAGCCACACCATCACCATCGACGCCAGCAGATGCACCGCCACGGTCCACCAGAGCAGGCCGGTGCGGACGGTGATACCGCCGATGATGGCCTGCACGACGGTGCCGCCGGGCATCAGCCACGCGTAGATCAGTACCTCGCGCCTGCGCCGGGCCCTGGTCACCGCGAGCACGATGAGCGCGGCGAACAGCGTCACCACGAAGGTGAGCAGCCGGTTGCCGAACTCGACGGTCTGATGCAACACCGGCACCTCGGACACGCCCACCGGCGTGAAGCTGCCGGGGAAGCATTGCGGCCAGGTGGGGCAGCCGAGGCCGGAGGCGGTGACGCGCACGATCGCGCCCGTCACCGAGATGCCGGCCTGCGAGGCGATCACCCCGGCGGCGATCAGCAGCTGGCCACGCTGGGACAGCAGCGGCAGGCGGTCGACGAGACGCAGGAACGCGCGATACAGCACGTCACGATGGTAGCCGCCGCGATCCTGCGCCCCGCAGGCGGACTACTACAAGACGTCGTTTGACGGTCAGGTGAGGGTCGAGCGTTCAGCCGTCGGCCTGGTGGAGACCGATCAGGATCAGTGGAAGCGGAAGAACCGCGTGGCCAGGAACCCGCAGATCAAGCCCCACGCCACCAGTACGGCGACGCCGAACCAGTCGATGCTGTTGCGCAGTGCGTCCTCCAGCGCCACCGCCATCGCACCCGAGGGAATCAACCGGGCCAGCACGCTCACCGCGGTCGGCAGATCGTCGGAGGCGAACACCACGGTGGCCACGCCGAGCATGACGAACCACAGCACATTCGCCAGCGCCAGCACCACTTCGGCCTTGAGCGTGCCGCCCAGCAGCAGGCCCATGGTGGCGAAGGTGGCGGTGCCGAGGGCGATCACCACCGCGCCGAGCAGCAGTCCCGCGGGTTCCGGCCGCCAGCCCAGCGCCGCGCCGATCAGGCCGAGCAGCACCGCCTGCAACACCACCACGATGAGCACCGCGGCACTCTTACCGGCCACGATGCCCCATTTCGGCAGCGCGGTCGCGCCGATCCGTTTCAGGGCGCCGTAGCGACGATCGAAACCGACCGCGATCGCCTGCCCGGTGAACGCGGTCGACATCACCGCGACCATCATCACCGCCGGCACGATCTGATCGACCCGGTCGGTGCCCAGATCGCCGAACGGCAGCAGGGTGAGCCCGATCAGCAGGGTGATCGGAATCAGCATGGTGAGCAGCAGTTGCTCGCCGTTGCGCAGCAGCAGGATCAGTTCGAGCCGGGTCTGCGCGGCCAGCATGGTGGCGCGCTTGTTCGGGTGCGGGGCCGGCGCGAAGGTGCCCGCGGGGAAGCGGTTGGTGCTGAGGTCGGGTTTGGTCATCCGCGCAGATCCCGTCCGGTGAGTTCCAGGAAGACGTCCTCGAGTCGGCGCTGATCGATGCGGATATCGGTGGCGAGCACGTTCACCCGCGCGCACCACGCCGTCACCGTGGCCAGCACCTGCGGATCGATCTCGCCCTCCACCAGGTAGGAGCCGGGGCTGGTCTCGCGCGGCGAGAAACCTTCCGGCAGCGCCGATTTCAGCAGTTCCAGATCGAGCTTGGGTGGCGCGGTGAAGCGCAGCTGGCCCGCGGCGCCGTGCGCGGTCACCTCGGCGGGCGTGCCCGCGGCGACGATGCGGCCGTGGTCGATGATCACCAGCTGATCGGCCAGCTCCTCGGCCTCGTCCATCATGTGCGTGGTGAGCACGACGGTGACGCCGTCGCGGCGCAGCGCATCGATCAACTCCCACACCATGATCCGGGCCTGGGCGTCCAGGCCCGCGGTCGGTTCGTCGAGGAACACGATCTCCGGGCGTCCCACCAGCGCGCAGGCCAGCGACAGCCGCTGCTGCTGACCGCCGGACAACCGGCGGTAGGGGGTGCGGCGATTGTCGTCGAGGCCGAGCGTGCGCAACAGCCAGTCGGGGTCGAGCGGGTCGGCCGAGTAGGAGGCGACCAGATCGAGCATCTCCCCGGCCTTGGCGCCGGGGTAGGCGCCGCCGCCCTGCAACATCACGCCGATACGCGGGCGCAGTTGATCGGAGTCGGCGATCGGGTCGAGACCGAGCACGCGCACCGTACCGGCGTCGGGGGTGACGAAACCCTCGCACATCTCGACGGTAGTGGTCTTGCCCGCGCCATTGGGTCCGAGGAGGGCGAGCACCTGGGCGCGTTCGACATCGAATCCGATCCCGTCGACCGCCGTGGTCTCGCCGTAGCGCTTGACGACGCCGTCGACGCGCACGGCGGGTCCGGAGGCTGCGGTCACGATCTCACACCGTAAGCCGTGGCCGGCTGTGACCGGGCAGACACCCCTGTCTGCGCCCGCCACGGCAGCGCGTTGCGCGTCACCACAATGAACAGCACGCACACGATGGTGGTGGCGATGGCCGCGCCGACGATCTGGAAGACCTCCATATCGGCCCCGCGCGGCATCTGCAACACGCTGACCACCGCCGACAGCGCGACCGCGGGCACGCGGAAGATGGGCCGGGTCGCCCACGCCGCCAGCGGCACGATCGCCCACAGCAGATACCACGGTTGCACCACCGGGAACAGCAGCACGATCGCGCCCATCGAGACGCCGAGCGCGCCGACCGGGTGCAGGCGGCCGGTGCCGGTGGCCACCAGCATGCGCACGGTGACGAATCCGGCGGCCACCGCGGCGATCGGGCGGGTGATGCTCAGCAGGGCGGTGGTGTGATCGCCGAGTCCGAGGAGTACTCCGCCGAAGCCGGTGATGATGCCGAGCGCGGTGGGCAGCGACATCCAGCTGCGCACGGCGTTGGCCACGCTCAAGGTCTGCGTCCAGCCGAATCCGAGGCCGCTGGCGAGGCTGACGAACAAGGTCGTCGCCAGGGCTATCACCCCGAGTAGCGCGGCGGCGCAGACCAGCTGTTTGAACCCGCCGCCCCAGCGTCTGGCCAGGGCCATCCCGACGAACCCGAGCGCTATCAGGGAGGTGATCTTCACCGACGACGACAGCGAGACGACCACGGCGCCCGCGATGAGCAGGGCATAGGCCCGCCGGTCGAACGGATGGGTGTCCTCGATGGCGCGCAGGGTCAGTTCGACGCCGGCCAGCATCAGCCCGAGCATCAGCGCGTCGTTGTGCACGCCGCCGACCAGGTGGAACAGCACCAGCGGGTTGGCCGCGCCGAGCCACAGCGCGCTCACCGGCGCCACACCGCAGCGCACCGACAACCGGGGCAGCGCCCACACGATCAACGCGACACCGGCGAGGGCGAGCAGGCGATGCACCCACACCCCGGCGATGATGTTGTCGCCGGTGACGGTGGCGATGCCCCGGCCCATCCAGAGGAACAGCGGACCATATGGAGCGGGGGTGTCGCGCCAGATCGTCGGCACATTGTTGGTGAGGACGTTGTCGATGCCGAGCCCGGCGACCGGTCCTTCTTTATAGGGGTCGATTCCGCGGGCGGCGATCTCGCTCTGCGCGAGATAGGAGTAGACGTCGTTGCTGAACAGCGGCGGCGCGACGCTGAGCGGGATGATCCACAGCAGCAGGGTGCGTTCCATCTGCGAGCGGGTCAGCCGGTGAATGGGGGAGCCGCCGAGACCGCCGACGGCGAAGCGGCCCAGCAACAGCCAGGCCAGCACCACGATGACCGTGCCGACCATGCACATCGCCAACGAGCCGGTATGCGCGCGAGCGAAAATTCCCAGCACCCGCACCCCGGAGGTGGGGTTCTGGTGCACCGGCTGGGCGCCGATGCCGAGCGCGCTGATGGCCATGAGGACGGTGCCGGTGGCGCCGAGCAGCCGGATCCGGTTCAGCTGCACCGTTTCTTTGCGGTCGAGGCCTGGCACCTCGGATTCGTCACGGTGCAGCACCGCGATGGTGTGATCCGCCGCCGGTGCGTCCAGACCCAGGGCCCTGCGCCCCAGCGTCGATGTCTTGCGCCGCGCGCCTTCCAGTACCGCCACGAGAGGCAAGCGTAATGGGACGAGGGCGGGTGTCACCCGGCGACAGCCTGGGCGCATGAGCGAACGGAACGCCGCTGTGCCGAGGCGCGCCGCGGCACCGGTGCCGGCCCCGGCCGGAGTGGCAAACCTCCAGCATTCATCCCTTTGCGAGGGTGCCCCGGGTGCGAGGTCTGCGGGCGCGGTCGCCATGCTGGAGATCGCGAGGACGGGGTGTCCTGCGGTGCACCGGTGCTGACGTGCCGTTCCCCGGAACGCCGTGGGAGTGATTTGCTTCACCTTTCCGGCTCGGCCGGTAGCTCGTGACCTGCGAGTTCATCGCGAAACCGGAGGTGAGGCGGTTGCGGCCGACGGTCTGGCCGAACGTCGACGTCCGAGGTCAGGGGACCCTTATTAGATTTCGGGAACGAATTCCGCCACACTGATGTTGTGAAAACCGTGGGTTTGCCGAACACCGATGAAAGGGCTGGTCACCGGGCCGGTACCGCATCGAGTGCTGCGCCCGCGACGTCCGGTGAGGGTCATACCCGCGCGGCCATCGTTCAGCTGCTGCTGGAGGAGGGCCCGATCACCGCGACCGCGATCGGCGCCAGGCTCGGGCTCACGCCCGCCGGCGTGCGCCGCCACCTCGACGCGCTCATCGACTCCGGGCAGGCGCGCGCGAGCCGGTCGGCGCCGTGGCAGCAGAAGGGCCGCGGCCGTCCCGCCAAGCAATACCAGCTCACCGCCGCCGGACGGGGCCGTCTGGGTCACGCCTACGACGATCTGGCCGGCGCCGCGATCCGCCAGCTCGGCGAGATCGGCGGCGAGAAGGCCATCACCGAGTTCGCCCGCAAACGCGCCAGGACTATCGTGGCCGGGATCGATCCGGTGCGTGAGCACACCCAGGCCGACACCGAGGCCAAGGCCGAGGAGATCGCCGAGGCGTTCACCGACGCCGGCTTCGCCGCGACCACCCGCAAGGTGGGCACGGGCGTGCAGATCTGCCAGCATCACTGCCCGGTCTCGCACGTGGCCGAGGAGTTCCCGCAGCTGTGCCAGGCCGAGCTCGAGGCGTTCCGGGAGCTGCTCGGCACGCACGTGCAGCGGCTGGCCACCATCGCCAACGGCGACTGCGCCTGCACCACCCACGTGCCCCTGCTGGTGCTCACGCCCGGCCAGGCGAACCACGAACCGACGACCGAACCGAATACAGCCTCTCCATCAGCCGTTGCACAGCCCGCAACGGAAGCAACGATCGACTCCGGAAGGAGTGCCGAATGACGACGACCACCGACCAGGTGCAACCGCTCACCCAGGAAGAGACCATCGCTTCGCTGGGCAAATACGGTTACGGCTGGGCCGATTCGGATGTGGCCGGTGCCAGTGCGCAACGAGGCCTGTCCGAGGCTGTCGTCCGCGACATCTCGGCCAAGAAGAACGAGCAGCCCTGGATGCTCGAGCAGCGGCTCAAGGCGCTGCGCATCTTCGATCGCAAGCCCATGCCGAACTGGGGCTCCAACCTCGACGGCATCGACTTCGACAACATCAAGTACTTCGTGCGCTCCTCGGAGAAGCAGGCCGAGAGCTGGGAGGACCTGCCCGAGGACATCAAGAACACCTACGACAAGCTCGGCATCCCGGAGGCGGAGAAGCAGCGCCTGGTCGCCGGTGTCGCCGCGCAGTACGAGTCCGAGGTCGTCTACCACTCCATCCGTGAGGACCTGGAGAAGCAGGGCGTCATCTTCCTCGACACCGACACCGGTCTGCGCGAGCACCCGGAGATCTTCGAGCAGTACTTCGGCTCGGTCATCCCCGCCGGTGACAACAAGTTCTCCGCGCTGAACACCGCGGTGTGGTCGGGTGGTTCCTTCATCTACGTGCCGCCGGGCGTGCACGTCGACATCCCGCTGCAGGCCTACTTCCGGATCAACACCGAGAACATGGGCCAGTTCGAGCGCACCCTGATCATCGTCGACGAGGGCGCCTACGTGCACTACGTCGAGGGCTGCACCGCGCCGATCTACAAGTCCGACTCGCTGCACTCGGCGGTCGTGGAGATCATCGTGAAGAAGGGCGGCCGCTGCCGCTACACCACCATCCAGAACTGGTCCAACAACGTCTACAACCTGGTCACCAAGCGGGCCAAGGCCGAGGCGGGCGCGACCATGGAATGGATCGACGGCAATATCGGCTCCAAGGTCACCATGAAGTACCCGGCGGTCTGGATGACCGGCGAGCACGCCAAGGGCGAGGTGCTCTCGGTGGCCTTCGCCGGCGAGGGCCAGCACCAGGACACCGGCGCGAAGATGCTGCACCTGGCGCCGCACACCTCCTCGACCATCGTGTCGAAGTCGGTGGCGCGCGGCGGCGGCCGGGCCTCCTACCGCGGCCTGGTGCAGGTCAACAAGGGCGCCCACGGCTCGAAGTCGACGGTCAAGTGTGACGCGCTGCTGGTCGACACGATCAGCCGCTCCGACACCTACCCCTACGTCGACATCCGCGAGGACGACGTGACCATGGGCCATGAGGCCACGGTCTCGAAGGTCTCCGAGGACCAGCTGTTCTACCTGATGAGCCGCGGCCTCACCGAGGACGAGGCCATGGCCATGGTGGTGCGCGGGTTCGTCGAGCCCATCGCCAAGGAACTGCCGATGGAATACGCATTGGAACTGAACCGGCTCATCGAGCTGCAGATGGAAGGAGCCGTCGGCTGATGGCAACTGGTGTGGTGGGTGCGGTCGAGGGCGAGAACCCCACGACCAAACCGATTCAGAACCCGGGTGCTACGGCCGCGGTCAACAAGGGCGAGGTCTTCACCTCCTACGACGTCAACGCCTTCGAGATCCCCTCGGGCCGCGACGAGGAGTGGCGGTTCACCCCGCTGCGCCGCCTGCGCGGGCTGCACGACGGCACCGCGGTGCGTGACGGCGCGGCCACGATCGAGGTCGGCTCGGTCGAGGGCGTGCGGGTGGAAACCGTCGGCCGCGACGATGCCCGCCTCGGCCAGGCCGGTGTGCCCGCCGATCGGGTCGCGGCGCAGGCCTACTCCGGCTTCGACTCGGCGACCGTGGTGTCGGTCGGCGCGGAGACCGAGGTCGCCGAACCCGTCGTCGTCACCGTCACCGGCCCGGGCGAGGGCAAGACCGCCTACGGTCATCTGCAGATCCGGCTGGATGCCTTCGCCGTCGCCACCGTGGTCATCGACCAGCGCGGCAGCGGAACCTACGCCGAGAACGTGGAATTCGTGCTCGCCGACAGCGCCAAGCTCACCGTCGTCGCAGTGCAGGACTGGGCCGACGACGCCGTCAACGCGACCGCGCACCACGCCAAACTCGGCCGCGACGCGACGCTGCGCCACATCGCGGTCACCCTCGGCGGCGATCTGGTCCGGCTCACCGGCACCGTGAAGTACGACGGCCCCGGCGGCGACGCCGAACTGCTCGGCCTCTACTTCGCCGACGCGGGCCAGCACTTCGAGCAGCGTCTGCTGGTGGATCACTCGCAGCCCAACTGCAAGTCGAACGTGCTGTACAAGGGTGCGTTGCAGGGTGACCCGCACTCGCCCAAGGGCGATGCCAGGACGGTCTGGGTCGGCGACGTGCTGATCCGCGCGGCCGCCGAAGGCACCGACACCTTCGAGGTCAACCGCAACCTGGTGCTCACCGACGGCGCCCGCGCCGACTCGGTGCCGAACCTGGAGATCGAAACCGGCGAGATCGCCGGCGCCGGCCACGCCAGCGCCACCGGGCGATTCGACGACGAGCAGCTGTTCTACCTGCGCGCTCGCGGCATCCCCGAGGACGTCGCCCGCCGCCTGGTGGTGCGCGGCTTCTTCCACGAGATCATCCAGAAAATCGCGGTCCCCGAGGTCCGGGAGCGGCTCGAGGCGGCCATCGAGGCCGAGCTCGCCGCGATCGGCGCCTGATACCAGCCCCCACACTTTCGTAAAGGAACTCCATGACCACCCTGGAAATCAAGGACCTGCACGCCGAGGTCGCCAACCCCGACGAGTCCGGCGAGCCCATCAAGATCCTCAAGGGCGTGAACCTCACGGTGCGCTCCGGCGAGACGCACGCCATCATGGGCCCCAACGGTTCCGGCAAGTCCACGCTGTCCTACGCGATCGCCGGCCACCCCAAGTACACGGTGACCTCCGGCTCGATCACCCTCGACGGCGAAGACGTGCTGGAGATGTCGGTCGACGAGCGCGCGCGGGCCGGCCTGTTCCTGGCCATGCAGTACCCCGTCGAGGTGCCGGGTGTGTCGATGTCGAACTTCCTGCGCACCGCCGCCACCGCCGTGCGCGGCGAGGCCCCCAAGCTGCGGCACTGGGTCAAGGAGGTGAAGGAGTCGATGAGCGAGCTCGAGATCGACGCCGCCTTCGCCGACCGCAGCGTCAACGAGGGGTTCTCCGGCGGTGAGAAGAAGCGCCACGAGATCCTGCAGCTGGGCCTGCTCAAGCCGAAGATCGCCATCCTGGACGAGACCGACTCCGGCCTCGACGTCGACGCGCTGCGCATCGTGTCCGAGGGCGTGAACCGCTACAAGGAGCGCGAAAACGGTGGCGTGCTGCTGATCACCCACTACACCCGCATCCTGCGCTACATCCAGCCCGAGTTCGTGCACGTGTTCGTCGGCGGCCGCATCGTCGCCGAGGGCGGCGCCGAACTGGCCGAGGAACTCGACGCCAACGGCTACGTCCGCTTCACCTCCGCCACCGCTGGAGCCTGATATGACCGCTACGGTCCGCACCGTCGACGTGGCCCGGGTCCGGGCCGATTTCCCGATCCTGAACCGCACGGTCCGGGACGGAAAACCGTTGGTGTACCTGGACTCCGGCGCCACCTCGCAGCGCCCGCTGGCGGTGCTCGACGCCGAACGCGCCTACATCATGGAGAGCAATTCCGCGGTGCATCGCGGCGCGCATCAGCTCTCCGAAGAGGCCACCGACGCCTACGAGGCCGCGCGCTCCGATATCGCGCGGTTCGTCGGCGTCGACGCGGGCGAGATCGTGTTCACCAAGAACGCGACCGAATCGCTGAACCTGGTCACCAACGCCTTCGGCGACGACCGCTTCCCGTACCACGTGGGCCCCGGCGACGAGATCGTCATCACCGAGCTCGAACACCACGCGAATCTGGTGCCGTGGCAGGAGTTGTCGCGCCGCACCGGGGCGACGCTGAAGTGGTACGGCGTCACCGAGGACGGGCGCATCGACCTCGATTCGCTGGAACTGACACCGGCGACCAGGGTCGTGGCCTTCACCCACCAGTCCAACGTGACCGGTGCGATCGCGCCCGTCGCCGAACTGGTGCGCCGCGCGCGCGCCGTCGGCGCCCTCGTGGTGCTCGACGCCTGCCAGTCGGTGCCGCATATGCCGGTCGACTTCCGGGATCTCGACGTCGACTTCGCCGCGTTCTCCGGGCACAAGATGCTCGGCCCGTCCGGTGTCGGTGTGCTGTTCGGCAAGCGGGCACTGCTCGAGGAAACCCCGCCGTTCCTCACCGGCGGTTCGATGATCGAGACCGTCACCATGGAACGCAGCACCTACGCGCCGCCGCCGCAGCGGTTCGAGGCCGGTGTACCGATGACCTCGCAGGTGATCGGCCTGGCCGCGGCCGTGCGGTACCTGGACGCCATCGGCATGGAAGCCGTCGCCGCGCACGAGCACACCCTCGTCGACGCCGCGCTCGCCGGGCTGGGCGAGATCGACGGCGTGCGGATCATCGGACCCACCGAGAACGTCGACCGCGGCGGCGCGGTGGCGTTCCTGGTCGACGGTGTGCACGCCCACGACGTCGGCCAGATCCTCGACGATCAGGGTGTGGCGATCCGGGTGGGCCACCACTGCGCGTGGCCGCTGCACCGCCGGTTCGGCATCGCCGCCACCGCCCGGGCCTCCTTCGCGGTCTACAACACCGTGGACGAGGTCGAGCAGCTGGTCGCCGCCGTGCGGAAGGCGCAGAGCTTCTTCGGAGTTGGATAAGTCATGCGCATGGAGCAGATGTACCAGGAAGTGATCCTGGACCACTACAAACACCCGCATCACCGCGGGCTTCGGGAGCCGTACGGTGCCGAGGTGCACCACGTGAACCCGACCTGCGGCGACGAGGTGACCCTGCGCGTCCAGCTGGACGACAACGGCGACGTCGCCGATGTGTCCTACGAGGGGCAGGGCTGTTCGATCAGCCAGGCCGCCACCTCGATCCTCACCGATCAGGTGATCGGACTACCGGTGCAGCAGGCGCTGAAGGTGGTCGACTCCTACAACGAGATGATCTCCAGCCGCGGCACCGTCGAGGGCGATGAGGACATGATCGGCGACGGCATCGCGCTGGCGGGCGTCGCCAAATACCCGGCGCGGGTCAAATGCGCGCTGCTCGGCTGGATGGCGTTCAAGGACGCGGTGGTCCGCATCACCTCCGCCGAGGACGCCAAGCGGACAATGGGCAGTGATCCGTCCACGAATGGGGAACGTCATGAGTGAAACAGAGACCACCGAAGCCGCCGCGCCGGCCGAACTGTCGGCCGAGGAGATCAAGCACCTCGAAGACATCGAGGAGGCGATGCGTGACGTCGTCGACCCCGAACTCGGCATCAATGTCGTCGACCTCGGGTTGGTCTACGGCATGCAGGTGGATCAGGACAATGTCGCCACCCTCGACATGACCCTCACCTCCGCCGCCTGCCCGCTGACCGACGTCATCGAGGACCAGTCCCGCAACGCCCTGGTGCGCAGCGGTCTGGTCGAGGACCTGAAGATCAACTGGGTCTGGATGCCGCCGTGGGGTCCGGACAAGATCACCGACGACGGGCGCGAACAGCTGCGTGCCCTCGGGTTCACCGTCTAGCCGGAACCCTTTCGTTCTCCCGTGACCACCGTGCCCGAGCACGGTGGTCACGGTCGTTTCCGCGCTGTGTTCGATGCGCACCGCGCGGCGGTGGCGGCACGTGGGCATGTCACCCGGAGCGCAACCCTGCCGCCGCGTGCACGGTGGCCCACCCGGCCAGGCTCGGCGTCCGCAGACTCGCCCGCCGGTGCACCGCGGCTGCGGTCGCGCGGCTGTCCTCGTCGAGCAGAAATCCTCCGGCATGCCCCACTACCGGGATGTGCGCTAGTGCTCCGTCGTTCACGACGGAGGTGAAGGCGCACGCGGGCGGTCCACGAGGGTTCGAGCGTGCCTTAGTCGGGCGGGTTCTGCTGCTCGATGTACTGCTGCAGCATCGAGGTGGGGGCTCCGTCCACGGTCCGGCGAAGTAGGAGCCGGACCAGAGGCGTTGACCGCGATAGATTTGCGGGGTGCAGCTCCGTTACCGGTACCGCCTCAACCCCACCCCGGGGCATCGGGTGGCACTGGCGCGGGCGTTCGGGTGCGCTCGGGTCGTGTTCAACGACGCCGTCGCAGCACGGGAGGCAGCCCGACGGGCCGGTCTGCCGTTGCCGAAGGATGGGGAGCTGTCGAAAGCTCTCACAGCGGCAAAGGCCACGCCCGAACGAGCGTGGCTGGGTGAGGTGTCGTCGGTGGTGTTGCAGCAGGCGCTCGCCGACGCGAACACCGCCTACCGCAACTTCTTCGCGTCGGTCACCGGAAAACGTCAAGGCCCGCGACTCGGCCCGCCCAGGTTCCGGTCCCGCCGCGACAACCGGCAAACGATCCGGTTCACCCGCAACGCCCGCTTCGCGGTGACGGCGAGCGGGAAGCTGCGGCTGCCGAAGATCGGGGACGTCCCGGTCCGGTGGTCGAGGCAGCTACCGGCCCCGCCGTCGTCGGTGACGGTCATCAAGGACGCGGCAGGCCGGTATTTCGCCAGCTTCGTCGTCGAGGTGGACCCCGAGCCAATGCCCGAGGTCGATGCGGAGGTGGGTATCGACCTCGGGTTGGCCGTATTCGCGGTGTTGTCGAACGGCAAGACCATCCGGTCTCCGAAGTTCTTCCGGCAGGCCGAACGTCGGCTCCGGAAGGCCCAGCGGAATCTGTCCCGAAAAGAAGAGGGCTCGAAAAACCGGGCCAAGGCTCGGGTGAAGGTCGCCCGGGCGCATGCCCGGGTGCGGGACGCGCGGCTGGATTTCGCGCACCAGCAGGCCATGGCAGTGATCCGCGAGAATCAAGCGGTCTATGTCGAGGACTTGTGTGTGTCCGGGCTGGCCCGAACCCGCCTGGCGAAGTCGGTGCACGATGCCGGCTGGGGCTTGTTCCTGCGCCTGATAAGGGAGAAAGCCGCCCGGTACGGACGCACCGTCGTGAAGGTCAACCGCTGGTTCCCGTCGTCGCAGATCTGCTCGACGTGCGGCCGGGTCGATGGACCGAAACCCCTGCAGGTGCGCACCTGGACGTGCCCGTGTGGGGTGGTCCACGACCGGGATCTCAACGCCGCCATCAACATTCTCGCCGCCGGACGGGCGGAGAGACGAAACGCCTGCGGAGAGACGGTCAGCCTCCCCGCGTGAGTGGGCAGCACGACTCTGTGAAACAGGAACCCACCGAGAGCGCCACGGCGCTGGTAGGAATCCCCGGCCTTCAGGCCGAGGAGGACGTCAACTTTCCGGTGATCTGTTACGGATTCCGAAACGACAGATCCGTTCGCGCGGGCGTTCCCAGGACCGCACGCGCCGCAGTGCGAGTCGCTTCCGAGGGCGCGGTGCCGGACCGGGCTTCGCGGATCAGCAGGCCGATGGTCGGGTCGTCGCCGAGTTCCGCCACTACGACGTCCCCGACCAGATTCGCCACGGTTTCCAGCGCCCGCCCGCTCAACTCGCCCACCTGTATCCCGGCGCGCTTCTCCGGGCCCACGGCATAGGCGATCAGCAGGTCGAGCACGGCCTCCATATCCACGCCCAGCCCCTCCTGTCTTTCCCGCACCCCGTGTTGTCGTGTACCCGGTCATCGCGCCGACGGGACGGCTGAGCAAAGTCTGGCAGACGGCCGGACTCGTCGGCGGCATTCGCCCGACATCGCCGCGTAGTCGGCGCCCGGGCTGGAATCCGGCTGTCCTCGAACACACCGACCGGGCGGTCCGAAACTGCCGTCACCACCGCTGACGTGCGATAACGGGATCCCCACCGCCACAACGGATCGCGTTCTGTGAGTCCGCCTTGCCAGTTCGGCGGAGAGTTCGCGGCAATGCTGCTAGGGTGGGCGAGTCGTCGGGTTCCGGGCTGTCGGGCCGGTGCGTTCCGTTGGCTCGGCGGTCGATCGAAGTGCTTGTCCGGCGGTTGCTTTCGGGCAGCCGTCGGGGGTGTTCGATGCTCTGCCGGGTGCCCGACGTCAAACCTCATCCGGCCAGGGGTGCAGTCATGGTCGGGCGTCACGAGGAAGGCGAAACGAAGCGCTGTGGCAGCAGGCTGTGGCATCTTGTGGCGCTCCCTCGAGCCCCGTCAACGAGAGAGCTGATGAATCTGAATATCGCCGTGCTGGTTCCGTGGATCTTGGCTCCTGCTCTCGTCCTCGCGGTGGCCTGGTACGCGGTGCGGGCGGTACGGGAGCAGAAGACCCGCGCCGACGCGCTGGAGCGAGACCTCGGCATCCGCGAAGAGATCCTCGAGCGGTTCGCCACCACCACGCTGCCGTCGCTCACCGAATCCGTGCGCAGGCATGAGCAGCCCGCGAGCATCGTCGAAGTCCCCGAGGGTCTGGAGGATTCGCGATTCGCGCAGATCATGCGCTGGGTGTCGGAACGCATCGCCGAGGACATGCGCGGGATCCAGAGCGAAACCAGGGAAAACACGGTCCGTGAGGCCGAAGAGCAGACCCATCGCGCGGTCACCGCGGCCGAGGCGAGCGTGCGCGCCGAAGAGGCCGCCAAGCGCGAGAAGGCCGAAACCGCCGCCCGAGAGGCCACCAGCGCCGCGGTGCGCTCGTTCGGCACCTCGGTGGTCAGCCTCGGCGCCGACGTGAGCCAGGTGGTCAGCGCCGCGCTACGCGAACACCGCGACGACGACGTCTACGAAACCCTCATCCGCATCGACCACACCGTGCAGCAGATGATCCGCCAGGCGCAGTCCTACGTGATCGTCTGCGGTGGTCTGCCCGGCCGCCGCTGGCCCGCGCAGTCGCTCACCGACGTCGTCGGTGGCGCGATCGGCCGTGTGCGCGACTTCCTGCGGGTGCGTTCGGGCCAGCTGGACCGGGTGGTGATCAGCCGTTCGGTGGAACCGCTGGTGCACACCCTGGCCGCGCTGATCGACAACGCGCTGCGCTACTCGCCGCCCACCTCCTACGTCGACGTGAGCTTCCAGGAAGGCCATCACGGCGTCACCGTGATCGTCGACGACGCCGGTGTGCGGATGAACGCCGAGCAGATGGAGGAGGCCAGGCAGGTGCTCGCGCACGAGCGCTCGGTCGACATCCACCAGCTCGGCCCGGCCCCCAAGGTGGGCTTCCCCGGTATCGCCGCACTGGCCCGCCGCTACGGCTTCACCGTCTACATCGACGGCCCCAACGCCTACGGCGGTATGCGCGCCATGGTGTACATCCCCGAATCGCTGCTGGTGAGCCCGCGCGCACCGCAGGCGGGTGAGTCCGCGCCCGCCCCGGCGGGCCTGTCGTCGGCGCCTGCCGCGCTGCCGTCGGGTCCGGCTGCCGCTGTGCTGCACGGGGAATCGGCGCCCGCGGGAGCCCGGGTCCGGGAATCGGCGCCGCTGGCCGCCGTCACCAGCATGCCCGCCCCCACCACCACCGGGCAGTCGCCTGCGGTGCGTTCGACCACCCTCGGATCGGCCGCGGGGAGCGGCACGACCGAGTCGCCGATGCGTTCCACGATGACGGGGGGCAATGCGATGACCGGGCTGTCCGACCTTCCGGACACCGACGACCGGCCCACGATGACCGACGTCACCACGGGCGGGCTGCCCAAGCGCCGCCGCCGCGCCGTCGCGGTGGTTCCGCCGGTCGCTTCGCACAGCCCGAGCACCGAACCGGGCAAGCCCCGGCCCGAGATCGCCGCCGCTTGGCAGAGCGGCTCCAAGAGCGGCCGCGCCGCCGCAACCGACGACACCGAAGGGATGACATCCTGATGGGCTCACCGAGAACTGTTGTCACCGACAGCACCAACAAGCTCGGCTGGTTACTCGAGGACCTCGAGATTCCCGGCGTCCGCTTCGCGGTCCTGCTGTCCGACGACGGGCTGCGGATCGCGCACTCCAGCGGAGTCGCCAAAGACGACGCGGAGCGTTTCGCCGCCGCGGCGTCGGGTCTGCGTTCGCTCGGCAAGGCGCTCGGTGAGTTCTGCGGCGGCGCCGGTAACGGCGTGCGGCAGAACATGACCGAGTACGACCAGGGGATGATCCTCATCACCGCGGCCGGCGAGGGCGCCCTGCTGGGGGTGTCCACCACCACCGACATCGACGTGGGCCTCATCGCGCACCGGATGAACGAGCTGGCCGACCGCGTCGGCCACGAACTCGGCAGCCAGCCGCGCGGGAGCGTTGACGGCGGCGAAATGTCATGAGCGGGCCGCGGCGTGATCCCGACCTGGTCCGCGCCTACGTGCGGACCAGGGGACGCTCGCGTCCGACGCGTGAATTGGACCTGGTCACCCTCGTCGTCGCCGTACAGAAACCGGGGCCGGGAACGAGCCCCGACGCGCGGCGAGTGGCCGACGTCTGTGCCCACGGTGCGCTGTCGATCGCCGAGATAGCCGCCTACCTGGACCTGCCGCCCTCGGTGGTCAAGATCCTCGCCGCCGACCTCCTCGACACCGAACACCTCGCCATACCCACACCGGCCGAATCACTGCCGGAGATAGCTTTGCTCCAGGAGGTTCTCAATGGGCTCCGTGCTCTCCCGGCCTGACCGCACCGTCGACTATGTGCCGGAGACCGTGACCCGATCGGTGAAACTGCTCGTCGCCGGGAATTTCGGCGTCGGCAAGACCACCTTCGTCAGCAGTGTTTCCGAGATCAAGCCGCTTCGCACGGAGGAAACCATCACCCAGGCCAGCGTCGGCATCGACGATATGGCCGGTCTGCCCGGCAAACTTCAGACCACGGTGGCGATGGATTTCGGGCGCATCACGCTCAATCCCGAACTGGCGCTGTACCTGTTCGGCACGCCGGGCCAGCAGCGTTTCGTGCCGCTGTGGGAAGAGCTGGCCCGCGGTGCGCTCGGGGCGCTGGTCCTGGTCGACACCCGCCGGATCGAGAAGTCCGACGAGGTGTTGTCGGTGCTCGAGGAACGCGGTGTGCCGTATGCGGTGGGCGTCAACGAGTTCGAGGGCGCCAACCGCTTCCCGCTCGCCGAGATCCGGGACGCGCTCGACCTCACCCCGGACACGCCGTTGACCGCTCTGGACGCACGTGACCGAGGCACGTGCCTGCGCTCGCTGATCATGCTCGTCGAATTCCTGTTCCATCGACTGGAGTCTCGTCTTTGACAACCCATAACCCCGTCACCGCGGCGCGCGCACCGTTGAGCGGTTGCCCTGTCGCGCACGGATCCCCGATCGATTCCGATGGCCCCCGGGTCTCGCTGTACACCGAGGAGTTCTCCGACGATCCGCACCGCGCCTACCGGGAGATGCGCAAGCGTTTCGGTTCGCTGGTGCCGATCGATCTGGCTCCCGATGTGCCCGCGACCCTGGTGATCGGCTATCAGGAGGCGGTGCGGATCCTCAACGACCCCGACCACTTCCCGGCCGACCCGCGCACCTGGCAGACGAGCATCCCACCGGACTCGCCGGTCAAGCCGATGATGGAGTGGTACCCCAACGCGTTGCGCAACAGCGGTACGGCGCATGCGCGGTACCGGGAGGCCTACGTCGCCGGGATCGACAAGATCGATCTGAACGCGCTCAACGCGACGGTCGAGAAGATCGCCATCCCGCTGATCAACACCTTCTGTGAGAAGGGCTCGGCCGATCTCGTCACCGATTACGCGTTTCCGCTGGTGTTCGAGGTGCTGAACCGGATGGTCGGCTGCTCACCGGAACTGGGCCAGCGCGTGGCCACCGGTATGGCCGCGCTGTTCGACACCGTCAACGCCGAATGGGGGATGAACTACCTCAGCGAGGCGCTGATGGAACTCATCCAGCTCAAACGGTCCCAGCCGGGCGACGACGTCACCTCGGTGCTGGTGTCGCATCCGGCGAATCTGGATGACGAGGAGCTGCTGTCGAATCTGATCAGCTTCTACGGCGCCGGACTCGAACCGCAGCAGAACCTGATCCTCAACACCCTGCTGCTGATGCTCACCGACGACCGGTTCGGTGGCGACATGCTGGGCGGCAGCCTGTCGACCCGCGACGCGCTCGACGAGGTGTTGTTCAACGACCCGCCGATGGCGAATTTCTGCACGACCTATCCGCGTCAGCCGATCCTGATCGACAACGCGTGGCTGCCGGCGCACCAGCCGGTGCTGATCAGCCTGGCCGGCTGCAATACCGATCCGGCGATCCGCGGGGGCGAGCTGGCGGGCAACCGCTCGCATCTGGCGTGGAGCATCGGGCCGCACGCCTGCCCGGCGCAGTCGGTGGCGCTGGTGGTGGTGCAGGAGGCCATCGACCAGCTGCTCGACGCGCTGCCGGAGATGGAGCTGGCCGGGCCGCCGGAGGAATTGTCCTGGCGCCCAGGGCCTTTCCACCGGGCGCTCTCGGCGCTGCCCGTGGTCTTCCCGGAATCCCCACCGTTGAACATAGGGTAAGGATTTGCAGTGATGGAGCGCGAAACGATCGTCCTCGACATGGCGGGAGCCGATACCCACGGCGAGGCCGCACGGCTGCGTGAGCGTGGGCCCGCGGCGCTGGTGGAGCTGCCGAACGGGGTGCCCGCGTGGTCGGTGACCGACGCTGCCGCGCTGAAGAGCCTGCTGGCCGATCCGCGGGTGTCCAAGGATCCCCGCCAGCATTGGACGGCGTTCATCAACGGCGAGATCACCCAGGAGTGGCCGCTGTTCCCGTGGATCGCGGTGGACAATATGTTCACCGCCTACGGCAGCGAACATCGGCGGCTGCGCAGGCTGGTGGCGCGGGCGTTCACCGCGCGCCGCACCGCCGCGCTGCGTCCGCGCATCGAGCAGATCACCACCGAACTGCTGGATGCGCTCGCGGCCATGCCCGCCGGTGAGGTGGTCGATCTGCGGGCGCACTACGCCTATCCGGTGCCGATCCGGGTCATCACCGAGATGCTCGGCGTGCCAGAGGCGCTCAATGCCGGCCTGCGTACGTGCGTCGACCGGTATTTCGACACCACGATCAGCCAGGAAGCCGCGGGTGCCAACTACGTCGAGATGTACGGGCTGGTCACCGAATTGGTCACCTATCGGCGGGTGAATCCCGGCGACGACCTGACCAGCGCGCTGATCGCCGCACGAGACGAGGAAGACGGCTCGCAGCTGACCGAGAAGGAACTCGTCGACACGCTGATGCTGGTCATCAACGCCGGCCACGAGACCACGGTCAACCTGCTCGACCAGGCCATCGTCGCGCTGCTGACCCATCCCGAGCAGCGCGCGGCGGTGGAATCGGGCCGGGTGCCGTGGACCGAGGTCGTCGAGGAGACGTTGCGGTTCGAGGCGCCGGTCGCGCATCTGCCGTTGCGCTACGCCGTGGACGACATCGACCTCGACGGCGGGGTGCACATCGCCAAGGGCGAGGCGATCCTGGCCTCCTACGCCGCGGCCAGCCGTGATCCGAAGGTGCACGGCGACAGCGCCGACGTCTTCGATCTGGACCGGAAGAACAAGGACCATCTCGCCTTCGGCTACGGCGCCCACCACTGCCTGGGCTCGCCGCTGGCGCGGATGGAAGGTGAGCTCGCGCTGCCCGCGTTGTTCGCCCGGTTCCCGGATCTGCGCCTGGCCGTCGATGTGTCCGAATTGCAGCCGGTGGTCAGCTTCGTCTCCAACGGCCATCAGCACCTACCGGTTTATCTGAGCGCGGAGCGGTAACAAGTTTCTTGATGAGTCTCAACTGGGCAACGCACCATTCGAACGCGTCCACCGGTTCGTGCCCGGTTCGGCACGTATCACCGCATGATGCCGAGGGGCCGCGGGTTTCGCTGTATTCGGCGGAATTCGCGGCCGACCCGCACAGCGCCTATCGGGAGATGCGCGAACGCTTCGGGCCGCTGGTCCCAGTGGAGCTGTCACCCGGTATCCACGCGACCCTGGTGATCGGCTATCACACGGCCGTGCGGATCCTCAACGATCCCGAGCATTTCCCGGCCGATCCGCGCATGTGGCAGAAGAACATTCCGCCCGACTGCCCCGTGCTGCCGATGCTGGAGTTCCGGACCACCGCGCTGCGCACCACCGGCGCCGAGCATCTGCGGTACCGCTCGGCCAACACCTGGGCACTGAATCAGGTCGACCTGCACGGCCTGCATGCCACCGTGGCGCGGATCGCGGTGTCGCTGATCAACTCGTTCTGCGCGGACGGCAGCGTCGATCTGATCGGCCAGTACGCGTTTCCGTTGACGTTCGCGGTGCTCAACGAGCTGCTCGGCTGCCCGCCCGATATCGGTCAGCGGGTCGCCACCGGGATGGCGGCGATCTTCGAAGGCATCGACGCCGAGCAGGGCAATGCGATGCTGGAGCAGGCGCTGGCCGAGCTGACCGAGCGCAAACGCCGCGAGCCCGGCGACGACCTGACCACCCGGCTGTTGCGTCACGAGACCCGGCTCTCGGACGCGGAAATGGTGCAGCAGCTGGTGGTGCTCTACGGGGCGGGCATCGAGCCGTTGCAGAACCTGATCGTCAACACGCTGCGGCTGATGCTCACCGACGACCGGTTCGCCGGCAGTGTGCTCGACGGCAGCCTGTCCACCCGCGACGCGCTCGACGAGGTGCTGTTCACCGATCCGCCGATGGCCAACTTCTGTAGCACCTATCCCCGTCAGCCCATCATGATCGACGGCGTGTGGCTGCCCGCGCATCAGCCGGTGGTGATCAGCATGACCGGCTGCAACAACGACCCGGCGATCAACAACGGCCAATACGCCGACAATCGTTCGCATCTGGCCTTCAGCGCCGGACCGCACGCGTGCCCGGCCAGGTCGGTGGCCTATCTGGTCGCGTGCGATGCGATCGATGAATTGCTCGACGCGCTGCCGGAATTGGCGCTGGCGATTCCCGCCGAACAGCTCACCTGGCGGCCGGGACCGTTCCATCGGGCGCTGTCGGCGCTGCCCGCGGTGTTCCCGAAGTCGCCGCCCTTGCCGACGCACTGACGACGCCGGCCCGGCACGGCCGGCGGGACCAAGGCGCTGCCGCGCGGCGGTTGCCGGCTGGTGCCTCGTCGATTGGTGAAGTCTCACAACGAAATACGAGTATTTCTGTTCCCTCGCGGGAGCATGCTACTCAGCGGTACAGTCGGGCCTCGAGCTGTACATCGGGCACCGGGAGTTGCCCGCAAGAAGGGGGCGGAGGGTATGTGAGACTGCTGCTCCGATCGTGATCGGGGAGCAGACCGCGAGGCTGTGGGCTTCGAATCGGCTGTGCGCACAGCCGGCCGGAGCCGCCGCACTCGCCGATCGTTTTCTCGTGGGCAGGGCATACGGGCTCAGCGGCGCGCCCGGGCCGGCCCCTACGGCGACGACCGACGGTGACCCGGCGCCGTCCGGTCGCTTCTCGCCGAGGTCAGACCTGGAGTTCGTATCGTGACCATGCACCAACTCGCCGGCACCGGCCGTTCCTGTCCCGTCGCGCACGCCATGCCGATGGATACCGACGGGCCTCGTATCTCGCTCTACGCGGCCGAATTCGCCGCCGATCCGCATCGTGCCTATCGGGAGATGCGGGATCGCTACGGCGCCCTCGTCCCGGTGGAACTGGCGCCCGGCGTCCCCGCCACCCTGGTGATCGGCTATCGCACCGCGGTGCGCATCCTCAACGATCCGGACCATTTCCCGGCCGATCCGCGGGTGTGGCAGAAGGACATCCCGTCCGATTGCCCGGTACTGCCGCTGCTGGAGTGGCGGCCGCAGGCGTTGCGCAGCACCGGCGCCGAGCACGCCCGGTACCGGCAGGCCTACACCGAGGCCATCAACGGCGTGGATCTGCACACCCTGCACAGCACGGTCGAGAAGATCGCCATCCCGTTGATCAATACCTTCTGCGAGTCCGGCTCCGCGGAGCTGATCAGCCAGTACGCGTTCCCGCTCACGTTCGCGGTGCTGAACGAAATCCTCGGTTTCCCGGCCGAACTCGGGCAGCGGGTGGCCACCGGCATGCAGGCGATCTTCGACGGCATCGACGCCGAACGCGGCAACGCGATGATCACCGAGGCGGTCATGGAATTGGTCGCCGACAAGCGCGCGAACCCCGGCGACGATATCGCCACCCGGCTGCTGAATCATCCGGCGGCGCTGACCGAAGAAGAGATGATCCACCAGCTGGTCACCCTCTACGGGGCGGGCATCGAGCCACAGCAGAACCTGATCGTCAACACCGTTCTGTTGATGCTGACCGATGATCGCTTCGCCGGCAGCGTGCTCGGCGGCAGCCTATCCACACGCGACGCGCTCGACGAGGTGTTGTTCACCGACCCGCCGATGGCGAATTTCTGCGTCAGCTACCCACGCCAGCCGATCCTCATCGACGGGGTGTGGCTGCCCGCGCATCAGCCGGTCGTGATCAGCATGACCGGCTGCAACAACGACCCGGAGGTCAGCGTCGGGCGATACGTCGACAACCGGTCGCATCTGTCGTGGAGCGCGGGCCCGCACGCCTGCCCGGCCAAATCGGTGGCCTACCTGGTGGTGCAGGACGCGATCGACCAGCTGCTGGATGTGCTGCCCGAGATGCGGTTGGCGGTGCCAGCGGATCAGCTGAGCTGGCGTCCCGGTCCTTTCCACCGTGCGCTTGCCGCGATGCCGGTGGTGTTCCCGCCGTCGCCGCCGTTGACCGTGCGGTGACGATCCGGGCCGCTTCCCGCCGGTCCGGGAAGCGGCCCGGCTCATGGGAACGTATACGGGGACAGCTCAATTGGTTTCGATATCGCGGTGCCGGAACCCCAGCGCGCCCACCGCGCACAGCACCACCGCGACGACCGCGGTGATCAACACCGGCCCCAGCGCGAAATCCACGGCCGGGACCAGCGGGATGTTGTCGAAGGGGGAGACGCTCATCAGCCAGTCCGGGAACTTCAGCGTCGCCCCGAACATCAGCACCACGAAGCAGAACGCCAGCGCGATCCAGGCTCCCACCGTGGCCAGCGGCAGAAATCCGAACAGCACCACGGTGATTCCGCCCAGCACCCACACCGCGGGCAGGTAGGTCAGCGACGCGCCGAGCAGCGGCAGCAGCTGCGACATATCGCCGGTCATCACCCCGTACATCAGCCCCATGCCGAACCCGCCGAGTGCCAGCACCACCGCCGACCCGGCCAGCATGATGACCAGATGCCCGGCCAGCCAGCGCAGCCGCGGCAGATCGGTGGACAGCAGCGGCTCCACCCGCCCGGCCGCCTCCTCGGCGCGCGGGCGCAGGCCCGAGGAGATGGTGTAGGCCGAACCGATCAAGGCCAGCAGGCCCGCCGACATGGCGTAGAAGGCGTCCACCAGGCTGCCCACGTCCTGGCCGAGCAGCTCGGCGAGATCGACATCGCCGAGCAGATCGCCCACATCGTCGCCGATCGACCCGAAAGCCAGCCCGGCCAGCAGCATGCCGATCGACCAGCCGATCAGCGACCCCCGCTGAACCGCCAGGCCAGCCCGAAGGCGCTCTGCAACGACTCGCCTGCCCGCGCCGGGCCAGGCCGCGGTGGCACCACGCCCGCCCCGAAATCGCGGTGATCGAGCACCCGCCGCGCCACCAGGGTGATCGCGACGGCCACGGCGAGCGAGAGCAGCGCAGGCCACCAGACCTCACCGTCG
Organism: Nocardia cyriacigeorgica; assembly: GCF_005863245.1. Classification (GTDB taxonomy): domain Bacteria; phylum Actinomycetota; class Actinomycetes; order Mycobacteriales; family Mycobacteriaceae; genus Nocardia; species Nocardia cyriacigeorgica_C. The sequence goes on from NZ_VBUT01000006.1 coordinate 56,596, forward strand.
TAGGGCCGCATGGCCTGACCCCAGCCCAGCGGCGACAACCACGACAACACCCCGTTGCCCACGTCGCCGACCGCGCGCAGCACATACGACACCGCGATCGCCGCCCCGGTGATGCCGTAGACGGCGCGGGTGCTTTCGGTGAGCTGGGCCGCCAGCAGCGCGATCGCCATGAACACCAGTCCGGCGCAGGTGGCGCCGACACCGAGTGCGATCGAACCGGCCGCGGGCAGTCCGTAGGAGATCAGGCTCAACGCCACCGCCAGGCCGTAGACCAGATTGGCCAGCACCGTGACGATCGTCGCGCCGGTGAAGGCGGCATGCCTGCCGACCACTCCGGACCGGATGAGTTCGTCGCGGCCGGTCTCCTCATTGGCGCGGGTATGCCTGCCGACCAGGAACATGCTCATCAGCCCGGCCACGATCATGCCGAAGGCGCTGGCCTGGAACGCCACCTGGCCGCCGATGGTGTCGAGCACCCGGGGCGGGCCCGCCATGGCCACCATGGCGGCATTGCCCTGCATGCTGGCCGCGACCCGGTCCAGATCGGCCTGGGTCGGATAGGCGACGTCCACGCCGACGGCCTGCGAGTAGTAGACGAAGGTGCCGCCGAGCAGCCAGAAGATCAGCGCGATCCGTTCCCGGCGCAGGAAGAAGCGGGTGAGGATGCCGGTGCCGGTCAGCGTCGCGGTGGTCACGATTCCTGCACCCCCGAGGCCGCGAGCTCGTCACCGTAGTGGCGCAGGAACAGCTCTTCGAGAGTCGGTGGCTGGCTGGTCAGGGTCCTGATGCCGAAGCCGGTGAGGTGGCCGATGGCCGCGTCCAGATCGACCGTGTCGACCTGGAACCGGGCGCGGTTGCCCTCGACCACCAGATCGTGCACGCCGGCGAGCTCGTCCAGACCGGTCGGCGGGCGGGTGGTTTCGCAGGCGATGGAGGTGCGGGTCAGGTGGCGCAGGTCGGTGAGGGTGCCGGATTCGATGGCCTTGCCGTGGCGGATGATCGTCACCCGATCGCACAGCGCCTCGACCTGGGCGAGGATATGGCTGGACAGCAGCACGGTGCGGCCGTGCTGTTTCACCACCTCGTCGATGCACTCCTGGAAGACCGCCTCCATGAGCGGATCGAGTCCGGAGGTCGGCTCGTCGAGCATGAGCAGCTCCACATCGGAGGCCAGCGCCGCCACCAGAGCCACCTTCTGCCGGTTGCCCTTGGAGTAGGTGCGGCCCTTCTTCGTCGGGTCGAGATCGAAGCGCTCGAGCAGATCGGCGCGGCGCTTCTCGTCCAGTCCGCCGCGTAGTTTGCCCATCAGGTCGATGACCTCACCGCCGGTGAGGTTGGGCCACAGGTTCACATCGCCGGGTACGTAGGCCAGCCGCCGATGCAGTTCGGCCGCGTGTTCCCAGGGGTCGCCGCCCAGCAGCGTCGCGGTGCCGCTGTCGGCGCGTAGCAGCCCCAATAGAACCCTGATGGTGGTCGATTTGCCTGCCCGTTGGGCCCGAGAAAGCCGTGCACCTCACCGGTGGTGACGCGGAGGTCGAGCCCGTCCAGTGCACGGGTGCGGCCGAATGTCTTGACCAGGCCCGAGATATCGATTGCCGCAGACATGGTTCAACGGTAGCGACGGGTGGACCTCGGTGCGGGTCAACGGGAATCACCGGTGTGGCGCCGTTATCCGCTGCCGCGCCCGCACAGCTTTCGGGCGGCGGGTTGCCGGCGCCGCGCGCGGTATGTGTCGGCCGGATCGGTCGTTCACCGGAGTGCTCTCCGACCGGCCGTGCTACCGAGTGATCGGCGCCACAATTTGAGACCCACGGTTAACTTACCGTATAGTAAGTTATCGCGTTGCCGAGGTTGAAAGGCGTAGAGGGGCTCACATGGTGTCGCTAGTGGGGGATCTGCCGCGCGCTGCGCGCAATATCTGGTCACTGTCGTTCGGTGACGGCATCGAGCCGTACGCGCCGACGCCGTCGACGGTCGTCTACGACGAACCGCACCGCTGCCTGCGCCGGTTCGATCGCGACGAACCCTCCGCGCAGCGCCCGGTGCTACTGGTACCGCCGCTCGCGGTCACCCCGGCCTGCTTCGACCTGCGCGACGGGCAGAGTTTCGTGCGGTTCCTGCTGGAGACCGGCAGGCAGCCCTACGTCATCGACTACGGCCAGATGACCTACGCCGACCGCAACCTCGGGCTCGAGGAGTGGACGCACGACATCGTCCCGACCGCGATCCGGCGGGTCAGCGAGGAGCACGACGGTGCGGGCGTCGACGTCGTCGGCTGGTCGCTGGGCGGCATTCTCGCGGTGCTCGCCGGCGCCGGCCACGCGGATCTGCCGATCGCCTCCATCACCGCCATCGCCCCGCCGTTCGATCAGCGCAGGACGGTGACGGTGGCGCCGCTGCGGATTCTCGGCGCGGTCACCGGCGGGCGCGAGGTCGATCTGGCGACCCGCGTGTTCGGCGGTATTCCCAGCTACATCGTGCGCACCGGGTTCCGGGTGCAGGCCTTCCAGCGTGAGCTCACCCGCCCGCTGTTCGTGGCCCGCAACATCCTCGACGAGGACGCGCTGGCCCGGATGGAGGCCATCGACCGGTTCATGGCGATGATGCCCGGCTATCCCGGCCGGCTCTACCGGCAGATCCACCGCTCGTTCATCCTGCGCAACGAACTGGTCACCGGCACCATCCGGTTGCGTTCGGATCTGGTGGTGGAAACCGCGAAACTCACCTGCCCCGTGCTGATCCTGGGCAGCCGCACCGACCTGGTCGTCCCCGCGGCCGCCGCCCGCGCCGGACTCGATGTGCTCACCGGGGCGGAGGTGCGCTTCGAGGAGGTACCCGGCGGTCACCTCGGCATCCTGGCCGGGCCTGCCGCCCGGGACACCACCTGGCGGATCATCGACGAATTCCTCTCCCGCTGAGCGGATTTTCTCGCGAGTGCTGCTCACGCTTCGGGCGCCGTTCGGACCTGCGGTGTGGCAGCTCGCAGTAGCCGCTCGCCGAGGTCACGGCAACGGTCGCGGAACTCGGCCGGCTCCTCGATGACGAAATCGGCTCCGGTCAGCGCGAGTTGGAGCACCAGCCATTCGAACGAATCGACCCGGGTGATCACTCGCGATCGGTCCGCGCCCAGCGCCTCGATATCGCAGTCCTGGAATTTCAGCGCATCGCGGATCGCCGCGGCGGACGCGTCGACGACGGCGACCGCGCGATAACGGCGGGCGGTGAGACCGGCCCGCAGATACGCGAGGCCGGACTCGGCCGGCAACGGGCGCGCGGTGAATCGGGCGCCGGTGGCCATGGCATTGCTGATGCGGTCCAGCCGGAAGGTGCGCCAGTCGCCGCGATCGAGGTCCCAGGCCAGCAGGTACCAGCGTAGGTGCAGGTTGACCTGCCGATACGGTTCCACGCGCCGGGCCGTGCGCGCACCGGACTTGTCGATGTAGTCGAAGTTGACGCGCTCGTGTGCGCCGGCCGCGGCGCCGAGTAAGGCCAGCAGTTCGGCGTCGACCGAAGGGGCGATGAGCGGCGCCGCTTCCAGGGACGCGCGTACGGCTTCGGCGCGCAATCGCAACCGGGTGGGTAGGAATTGGTCGATCTTGCCGAAGGCCCGGTCGGCGGCGGCGCCGATCGCGGTGTGGCCGTTGGCCGGTGGTTCGTCGGTGGTGGTGGCCCCCAGCAGGGCCAGCGCGATGAGGGTGGCGACGGCCTCGTCGTCGTCGAGGACCAGCGGCGGCAGCGTACGCCCGGCGGCCAGCTGGTAGTAGCCCGTCGGGCCCGGCTGGGTGGTGACCGGGTATCCGTAGGCGCGCAGCCGGTCGATATCGCGGCGCAGGGTGCGCGCGCTGACGCCCAGCCTGGCCGAGAGATCGCGGCCGCTGAAGCGGCGGCCGGTCTGCAGGGTGGCCAGCAGTTCCAGCATCCGGCCGGTGGTATCGGACATACCTCCATTGTCCGCGAATTGCGGTCAAGATCCGTCCGCATCTGGGCCTACCGTCGAAGTGTGACTCGATCAGCTACCGCACCGACTCGATCAACTGCCGCTCCGGAGCGCGCGATCCGCATCCGGGCAGCACGGACCAATAATCTGCGTGAGCTCGATATCGATATCCCGCGCGGGCAGCTCGTGGTCTTCGCCGGGGTGTCCGGTTCGGGCAAATCGTCGCTGGTGTTCGACACCATCGCCGCCGAGGCCGGCTACCAGCTCAACGAGACCTACCCGCCGTTCGTGCGTAACCGCCTGCCGCGCTGGAGCAGACCGGATGTCGACGCGATCGACGGCCTCTCACCGGTGGTGGTGATCGACCAGAAACGCCTGGGAGGCAATGCCCGCTCCACCGTCGGCACCATCACCGACGCCTACACCTACCTGCGGTTGCTGTTCTCCCGGGTGAGCGAGCCGTATGTGGGGGAGTCCAACTACTTCTCGTTCAACGATCCCGCCGGCATGTGCCCGGCCTGCGCCGGATTGGGGGAAACCCTGGCCACCGATGTGGAGCGGGTACTCGATCTGGACAAGTCCCTGGAACAGGGCGCGATCCTGTTGCCCGGCTTCGGCAACGGGCAGTGGTGGTACAAGCAGTACGCCGATATCGGGTCCTTCGATCCGAGCACCCCGCTGCGGGAATGGACCCCGGCCGAACGCGAAGCCCTGCTCTATGGTGGCGACGCGGCCGCGCGACTCGGCACCCGTCCACCCAAGGACTACGAGGGCGTGGTGGAACGGTTCGAACGGATCTACCTGCACACCTCCGACGAGATGTCGGAACGCAAACAGGCGGTGGTGCAACGGTTCACCCGCACCGAACGGTGCCGGGAGTGCGACGGCGAGCGCCTCAAACCCGAGGCGCGGACGGCGACGGTACTCGGCCACACCATCGTCGAACTCGGGCAGATGGAGGTCGACGAGCTGGTCGGGGTGATCGCGGAGGTGCGCGAACCCGCCGTGGCGCCCGTGGTGGAGGCATTGTGTGAGCGTCTCGGCGCCCTGGTCACCATCGGGCTCGGCTATCTGACGCTCTCGCGTCCGACGCTGACATTGTCCGGCGGCGAATCCCAGCGCATCAAAACCATCCGGCATCTGGGCAGCAGCCTCACCGAGATGCTGTACATCTTCGACGAGCCGACCATCGGGCTGCACCCGCATGACGTACGGGCGATGACCGAACTGCTGAAACGATTGCGGGACAAGGGCAATACGGTACTGGTGGTCGAACACGATCCGGATGTGCTGCGGATCGCCGATCAGATCGTCGAGATCGGCCCCGGCGCGGGCACCGACGGCGGGCGCATGGTGTTTCAAGGAGGATTCGACGACCTGCTGCGCGCCGACACTCCAACCGGGCGCGGCCTGCGCCAGCAGCGCAGCCCACGACCACCCCGGTCCGCCGCGGGGAAGATCCGCATCGAGAACGCCACCCGAAACAACCTCGCCGGGCTCGACGTCGACATCCCCACCGGCGTACTCACGGTGTTCACCGGCGTCGCGGGCTCCGGAAAATCCAGTCTCGCCGCCGAACTGGCCGCACAGCATCCGGCCACCGTCGTGGACCAGCGCCCGGTGAGCACGAACCGGCGCTCGACGCCGATCACCTACACCGGGATCGCGCCTGCCATCCGCAAGCTGTTCGCCCGCCGCAACTCGGTGCCCGCCGCGCTGTTCAGCCCCAACTCCGCCGGGGCCTGCCCGGTCTGCAAGGGGCTGGGCGTGATCTACACCGATCTGGCGTTCATGGACGGCCAGGAAGTGGTCTGCGAAACCTGCGGTGGACGCCGGTTCACCGAGGAAGTGCTCGGCTACCGCGTCGACGGACTCTCGATCGCCGATATCGACGATCTCACCGTCGACGAGGCGCTGCGACGACTGAGCACGCCCGCGATCACCTCCGCCCTCGGCCATATAGCCGATGTCGGCCTCGGCTACCTGCGCCTCGGCCAATCGCTGACGACACTGTCCGGCGGGGAATGCCAGCGCCTGAAGATCGCCAAGGAGCTGGCCGCCCGCGCCGAGCACACCCTCTACATTCTCGACGAGCCGACCACCGGACTGCACCTGTCCGATATCGACACCCTGCTCGGGGTGCTGGACACGTTGGTCGGCAAGGGGGACACGGTGGTCGTCATCGAACACAACCTGGAGGTCATCCGGCGCGCCGACCGCATCATCGACCTCGGGCCGGGCCCGGGCCGTCGCGGTGGCCGCATCATCGTCGAGGGCACACCCGAGCAGCTGGCGGCCTGCACCGAGTCGGCCACCGGGCGCGCACTGCGCGAAACGATGCGGTGATTCCGGCTTCGGCCGCGAGACCGACCGTGGCAGACGGCCAGACCACTCGGAGACCGCTGACCCTGCTCGGTGCTCGGTGCTCGGTGCTCGGTGCTCGGTGCTCGGTGCTCGGTGCTCGGGGGCCGAGGCACGCAGCGGAATCGAGGCCGGTCAGGAGGCCGAGCGGGCGATGATCACCGGGCACTCGGCGGCATGCAACACCGCCTGACTGACCGAGCCGAGCGTCATGCCGACGAACCCGCCGTGCCCATGACTGCCCACCACCAGCAGTTGCGCATCGGCGGCGGTGCCGAGCAGCAACCGGGCGGGCCGCTCCTCGGCGACGACGTGGCGCACCGCGACCTCCGGGTAGCGGGCGCACCACGGTGCCAGGGCGTCGGATAGTTTCGACTCGGCCTCGGCCGCGAGTTCGGCGCGCGACAGATAGCGGTAGAACTCCGACCACGCCGTCACCGCTACCAGTTCGGCACCGCGGCGGGCGGCCTGGTCGAAGGCGACGGCGATCGCGTGCACGCTGCTCGGCGAACAATCGGTGCCGACCACCACCGGACCGTCGGCGCGCTCGGCGAACTCCGGGATCACCGCGACCGGGCAGTGCGCGTGCCTGGCCAGCGAGGTGCTCACCGAACCGAGCAGTCCGCGCCGCAGCGCGCCGAGACCACGGGTACCGACGACCACGATCCTGGCCGTGGTGGAGCGCTCACGCAGCAGCGGCACGGGCGCGGCCTCGCGCACCACGGTCTCGATCTCGATCGGTGCGATGGGTGCGGCCGCCGCGGCCGCGATCTCGCGGGCTTCGGCCAGCGCCTCCTGCCCGGCCTTGCGGTAGCTTTCGGCGTTGATCGGCGCGTAGCCGAGGGTGGGGCCCACGTCGATCGGCACGCCGATCGCGTACACGATCTGCAACGGACTGCCGTGGCGGGCGGCGTCGGCGGCGGCCCAGCGCACCGCGCCGATCGCGGATCGGGAACCGTCGGCACCGACGACCACCGGTGCGCTGTCAGTGGACATGGCCTGCTCCTCAGTGCGACGTGCGGTCGACGGTGAAGAACTCGGTGACCGGGCGCCGCGGTGTGGGCGGTTGCTCCGGCTCGTCGGGCGCGGCGCCGATGCGCACCACCACCTGCGGCACCGCGGGCCGTGGAATCAGTCCGGCGATGATGCGCCGGCTCGACGGCAACTCGGTGATATGGGTCAGCGGACAGGTCGCCAGCCCGGCCGCGGTGCATTCCAGCAGCACGGCCGACAGGGCCTCGCCGGTGCGCAGCCACGGCAGCGGGGCGTCCTCAGGGGAGCTGAGCACCGCCAGCCGGGCACGATCGTCGAGATCGCCGCGCCGCAGCGAACGCGGCCCGGCCGGGAAATCCCGCCCGACACCGACCTGCGCGAGTTCGGCGTTCGAGGCCAGCGCGGACGCCGGAATCCCGTCCAGATTGGCGGTATTGCCTGCCCACCAGTGCAATTCGTGCTGATAGTGCGGATCGTGGCGACGCAGGGCCGAGGACTGTTCCGAGGCCGCGGCCAGGCGCGGTCGCGCCGAATCGTCGAGCTCGTCGAATTCGATGTCGTAGGCCGAGACCAGGGTGCGCACTCGGGGACCGAGGTCGTCCCAGTGCGGTGGTGCGAGCATCGGCAGCCGGTCGGTGTGGCGGCGATCGATCGCCCGGGCGAGGGCGAGCAGCCGGTCCGGCGGGTCCGGCCAGGGCCGGAACTCGAGCGTCGCCAGGTGGTCGCGGTGGGCCGGGTCGGGCAACCGGGTGATGTCGGTGTGCCAGTCGCGCGCGGCGAACGCGGTGCTCACATGGTGCAGCATCGCACCGCAGCTGATCACCAGTTGCCTGCCCTGCGGATCGGCCGAATGCAGCCTGCGTTCGCCGTCGCCGTAGAGGTGCAGCCGGGTTCCGTCGAAGACCCAGCGCCAGGGCTGGGTGTTGTGCACCGACGGCGCCCGGCAGGCCAGCCGCAACGCGGCCAGCACTGTCGGATGCTCGGGGATCCGAACTTCGTCGATGTTGGTCATATCTGCGAGTGTGCTCCTCCCGCAGGTGCCTGACCAGGGTCGTCGGTCGCATGTCGGATGCCGGTGCGACGGGCCCGCGTCAACCGGTGCGGCCGCGCAGGTGATCTCCGCGAAGCCGGATCCGAACCGGTGCCGGTGGTGCTCAGGTGATGGGGCTGATCCCGGTGATGAGCGTGCGCCCGCCGACCGTGGCGGTGGTGACGAGCTGAGGGTTGTAGGTGATCGGCTGGGTCTGCGGCCGGTATTCGGTGACGACGACGGTGTACTGACCGACGAAGGCGCCCGGACTGATCGCGAGGCAATGGGTGGTGCCCGCGGGCACCGAATCGATACCGCGCTGGATATCGGCCGCCGACGGCACGGCCGCACCAGGAGCGACGACGGCGCGGGCCTGCTCCCCGGAGCGCGCGACGTAGAACGCGTGCTGGAAGGCGAAGATGGCCGCGGTCCCGGAATCGTCCCCACCGGCGGCATTGCCCTGGATCCGGTTACCCACCCGCTGCGGCGCACATGCGGCCGTATCGCCGGACGGCGCCGGAATCACCAGATCCGGCCGCGCCTGCGCGGTCGCGGAATCGGTGTCCGATCCACCGAATTGCACATACGCCGCGGCCAGCAGCGCGCCGGCGCCGAGCAGGCCGAGCAGCAGCGGCGCCACCCGACGCAGTCCGCGACGGCGTTCCAACGGCTCGGGGCGGCCGATCCGCAGCGGCGGGCCCTGACCGGGCGGTGCGGGCCGGCCCGGCGCGATCTTCTTCGGCGCGGGCAGCGACGACACCCAATCGGCCCATTCGCCCACATAGTCGGCGTTCGCGCCGCTCGTTTCGGTCCCGGACGGCGCCTGGTCCCCGCGCGCACTGTCCCGTCGATCCATAACGCCCCCACCTTCGTCAGGTTCTTCCGTCAGGTCTCCCTATTTGTACTGGACCGACGGGTCGATGGTCGCTCACGACACCCGCCCGGGCGGGTCGTGTGACCTGCCCGGTGCGTGGTGGGGCGATCACCAGTGCGTGGTGACCGGGTCGCCGATGCCGACGTTCTCGTAGTACCAGGCCGCGTCGCCGGGGGCGAGGTTGATGCAGCCGTGGCTGACGTTGGCATAACCCTGTGAGTCGACCGACCACGGTGCCGAATGGACGAACACACCGCTCCAGGTCAGGCGCACCCCGTATTCACCGTCGATCAGATAGCCCTCGGGCGAATCGAGTGGGATGCCGATGGTGCGCGAGTCGAAGACGATGTGCCGGAACTTCTCCAGCACCGGGAAGGTACCGGTCGGGGTCTCCCAGCCCGGCTTACCCATCGAGGCCGGCATCACCCGGACCACCTGACCGCCGATGCTGACGGTGAAGGTGTGCGCCGACATGTCCGCGTCGGCGACGACCCCGGCATTGGTGGCGAACTCGGTGCGGACCTGATCGCCGAAGCGCACACCGATGGTGGCGTTCGCGGGCAGGTAGCCGGTCGGAGTCCAGGTCAACTGCCGGGCGCCGGCCCAGGAGAAGGTGCCGGTCAACGGGCGGTCGGCGGTGATCGCCACCGCCTGTTCGGCGGCGGCCCGATCGGCGACGTCGGCGTCGAATCGGATGGTCACCGGATGGGCGATGCCGACGGTGCGGCCACCGGAGGGCGTGATGGAGGCGACCGTACCGATATCCGCGCCGGGCGGAGATCGGTCGATCATCATGGTGTTCGCCGCGCCCGAACCGACCATGGCCAATGCCATGATCGCGGCGGCCAGGAACAGGTGCCGAATAACGCTTCGCATGGCTCCACCCCCTTCGAGACGGTGTGGTGGGCAGAGGTCCAGTCTAGGCGCGCATGATCAACTACGACACCGGCCGTTGCCTGCTCGTTACGCGACACGCCGCGGCTATTCCGTCACCAACTGCCAATCGTCGGGTAGGCCGTGCACGTGAATTTCCGAGCCCTCCGCGTGCAGGGTGACCGTGGCGGGCCCGAGCCGCATATCGGTGAGCGCGAGCTTGCCCCAGCGCCGCGGTAGCCGCGGGGTGACGATGAGCCGCCGGTTCGGCACGCACGGGGTGAGTCCGAGGAACGAGCGCACCAGCAGCAGCGGCGCCGCACTGGCCCACGCCTGCGGTGAACAGGACGTCGGGTACGGGATCGGCGAGCGGAACTCCGCGCGGCCGAAGCCGCAGAACAACTCCGGTAGCCGGCCACCGAACTCGGCGGCGGCGTCGAGCAGGCCGGTGGTCAGCCGTTCGGCCAGCTCGCTGGCACCCGGGATGTGGCGGTAGCGCTGCAACCCGGCCACCGCGATGGCGGTGTCGTGCGGCCACACCGAACCGTTGTGGTAGCTCATCGGGTTGTAGGCGCCCATGGTGGCGGCCAGGGTGCGCAACCCGAAACCGGAGTCCATGGAAGCGTCGGCCAGCTTGTCGATCAGCTCGGCGGCACGCTCATCGGCGACGATGCCCGTCCACAGACATTGGGCGGCGTTGCTGGTCAGCGCATCGACCTGATGTTTGTGGCCGTCGAGGGCGATCGCGTACCAGCCGTTCTTGGCCACCCAGAACGCCTCGTCGAACCGGGACTTGAGGTCCTCGGCCTGACCGCGCAGCCGCACCGCGGTCTCGTGGTCGCCGAAATGCTCGGCCAGCTCGGCCCGGGCCAGCCGCGCGGCGTAGGCGTAGCCCTGGACTTCGCTGAGCGCGATGGACGGTTCGGCCAGATGGCCGCTCGCGTCGTTGATCGCGTCGTAGCTGTCCTTCCAGCCCTGGTTGGTCAGGCCGCGGTCGGTTTTGCGGCGGTATTCGATGAAACCGTCCCCGTCGGCGTCGCCGTATTCGTCGATCCAGGCCAGCGCGGCGTCGGCGGCGGGCAACAGCTCCCGGATCACCGATTCCTCGGCGCCCCAGCGCCAGCATTCGGCCAACAGCATCACGAACAGCGGGGTGGCGTCGATCGAGCCGTAGTACACCTCGCCGCCGAGCACCTGACCGCCGGCCGGGCCGTGCCGCATCTCGTGCATGATCCGGCCCGGCTCCTCCTCGGTGATCGGTTCCACCTTGGTGCCCTGGAGTTTGGCCAGCTGCCGCAAGGTGCCAACGGCCAGTGCCGAATCCAACGGCAGCGCCATCCAGGAGGTGAGCAGGCTGTCGCGGCCGAACAGGGTCATGAACCAGGGCGCGCCCGCGGCCACATACGCCGGGGACCCGTCGCCGCGTCCGTCGATGCGCAAGGCGCCCAGATCGCTTTCGGTGCGTTGCAGCACCTGGGTGAGCCGGGCATCGGTGGCCGTCAGATCGGTGGCGGTGGCTCGCCAGGCCTTGAGCCTGCTGATCGGGCTGTCCTCGTCGTCGCCGAAGGCCATCTGCACCCGCCGATGCGCCACCACCGGCTGGGCCAGGATCTCGGTCTTCCACTGTCCGTGCGCGGGCACCACCACCTGCCAGGTGATCGTGCCCGGCAGCATCACCGGATCGCCGGTGGCGCTGATGGTGACGCCGCGGCCGGGATCGGTGTGATCGATCAGGTGCAGTTCACCGTCGACGGACTGGGCCTCCGCACTACCGAGATGCTTACGGCCCTCCTTCACCGCGAACAGGTCGGCGAAATCGGCGTCGGCGAACAGGGTCACGGTGATCGCGGTGTCCTCGTGACCGAGGTTCTGCACGATGATCGCTTCCTTGAGCCCCTGGCCGATCATGCGTTTGCGCACCACCAGCACGGTGCTGTCGGCGATGCCCTGGCGCGGCTGCTTGCGCATGATGAACCGCGCCTTGAACGCCTCGGGGGTGAGCACTGTGAGCTGTTCGGCCGCTTGACCGTCCAGCCGCAGCTCCCACCGCGAGATCACCCGCGCGTCGCGATAGAACAGGCCCTGCGAGGTCCCCGAATGGATATCGCCGAGCTGATCGGACAGGCAGAAGGTGCTCGCTTCGACGAGGGTGATGGTCCCCCCGCCGCCGTTGACGGCGGCGGGTTGACCGGAATTGAGGACCCTGAGGGGCTCACTCATGCTCGACTCCAAGCCGGTGTCGTGCCGGTGTCCGCGCGCAGACCGAGCAGGCCGCTGCGCCGGAGCTCGACGGTGGTCAATTCATCTGCCGGGCGATGGGATTCGTCCCACGCTTCGAGTATGCGGTAATAGGCTGCCTCGTAGCCCGCTCCGAGCTGATCGACACCGAAAAGTTCTTCCACGCGCTTGCGGCAGGCATACGGATCCAGATCGCCCGCCTTGGCGATGGCCGCGGGCAGTTCGGCCGGGTCGTCGCAGATGATGCCGGTGACCCCGTCCACGATCACCTCCTCGACCGCCCCGCCGCGCAACGCCACCACCGGGGTGCCGCAGGCCATGGCCTCGATCATCACGATGCCGAAGGGCTCCTCCCAGCGGATCGGGAACAGCAGGCAGCGCGCCGAGGCGAGCAGTTTGCGCTTGGCCACCGCATCGGCCTCACCGAAGACGTGGTCGCGTTCGGTCAGCAGCGGCTCGATTTCCTTGGCGAAGAACGCCTTTTCCGGCGGCTCGTTGCATTTACCGGCCAGGATCAACGGAATACCGGCCTCGTGCGCGGCGTGCAGGGCCAGATGCGGGCCCTTGTAGGAGGCGTAGCGACCCAGGAACAGCGCGTAGTCCTTCTTCTCCACCTGGAACGGCCATTCGCTGGGCCGCAAGGCGTTGTGCACGCGGGCGATCCAGTTGAACGACGGGGCCAGCGCGCGTTGGCGGTCGCTGATGGCGACCAGCCGGGTGTGTTCATCGAGTGCGCCGTAGTAGTCGCACATATCGCCGTCGACCGGGCCGTGCACGGTGACGGCGGTCGGAATGCCGAGCGCCTCATAGGCGGGCGCGTTGAGCGGGCCGGCGAAGGTGTGGTCGTGGATGATGTCGATGGGCCTGCGGCGCGCCAGATCCTCGATGATGCGCCGGACCTTGAGCGCGTTGACCACCTCGGGGAACGGATCGCCGAGCCGGTCGGCCTGGATGCGATCCCAGACCGGGATGAATTCCGCTGCGGTGCCCGGCTTTCCGGCGCCGAGCAGGGTGACCTGGTGGCCGCGCGCGACGAGGGTGTCGGCGAGTTCGGCTACCACCGCCTCCACACCGCCGTAGCCGGCGGGCGGGACATCGAAGTAGGGGGGAGCGACGAGAACGATGCTCAGTTGCCGGTTGCGGGTGGCGCCGTTCAACGCGTCGCTGCCGGGTTTTCGGCCCAGGATGTCGGAGTCGGAATCGGTGGCTTCGTGGGTGAAAATGGTGCTCAACTTGAACCCTCCTCAACAGTGGCCGCCGCACGCGCGAACGTGACCGTCGGCCGATGGGTGGAGCTGATAGCAACGAAAATCACTGGCGCCGAAGATGTGCGGCGCAAGCAGGCAGCAGTGCACTGCTGCACGGACAGCTGATGAATGTCCGACGCCGACGCGGAGGTGATCTACACGGCGCCGGCTCCCGCTCGATCCGGGGCCAGCGTGAACGCCGCGCGGCCGGTGGCCGTCGCGTTCAGAGTGTACCTGGCTCGGCGTAGAACCAGGCACTCGGGTGAGCAGTAGCGGTGGATGTCATGGGCGCGGCGTGCCTGACCCACGGTCAGCTCGCCGGGATCGGCCGAGCAGTCCGCGATGTTGGAAACGACCTGGCGCACCGTGATGACGTCGATCCTGGATTCCTGGTCCGCCTCGCGGTCCAGCTCTTCCGGTTCGAGCGCCGGGGGCGCCGTGATGTACCCGATCCTCACCGTTACCTCCTGCATGTCGAGCTCGAGCTATCAGTTACGGCAGCCGTTGCGGCTGCCGATCGCGCTGGTGACTCGTGGTGACGCACAAAGCAGGTGAAGCCTGAAATCGGTCCGTGAAGTGATGCGTATCACGTAACCGCGGCCCAGTGTACGCGCACTCAGTTACCTACTCGGCAGTTCGCAGGTCGAAGCAGGATTCTGGGCCGCGATCTGCGCCGAATCGGGCATCTACAGTGCAGTTGTGGTGGGAGCCGGTGGCTTTCGGGCGGGGTGGACCGTGACGTCAGAAGGTTCGTTTGGCGGTTTTAGGCCGCGCTGGCTATGTGTGAGCTATCTATTTCTGGGTACTCCAGATGCGCATCGGCCCGGCCGCCGTGGCAGCCGGGCCGATGGTGGGACAGCCGGTGGGGGAGTCTCAGCCGCGCACCGCGTGCAGGACGTCGGCGTGCAGGGCGTCCGCGCGGGCGGTGATGGTCTCGATCCGGCCGAGCGCGGCGGCGAAGGCGGCGCCGTCGTCGGCCGACAGCGACCCGACGTTGATCTCGATATTGAGTCGCGAACTCGTCGCGGCCGCGCGCGCGGCATCGGCGGCCGCGCCGATATCGGTGACCACGTTGGGGTTGCCGATCGGCAGCAGTTCGGCGGCCAGCGACAGCACCTCGTCGGCCTCGTCGACCACGGCCGCGGGCACCCGGGCCGCCTCGATCAGCGCCGCGGTGATCGCCGCGGCGCGGGCCTCGGTCTCCTCCGGGGTGGTCTTGGGCAGCTTGTAGGCCGCGCCCACCGCGGTGAACGCGGCCGCGTCGGCGTCGGCGAGCGCCAGCGCCCGCTGCCTGGCCGCGTCGGCGGCCTCGATGATCCGGTCCACCACCGGACGGTGCTCGGCGTCCTTGGCCCTGGTGGTGTAGCGGGCGACCATCGCGATCAGGGCCGCGCCCTGAGCGGCGTGCAGGGCGGCGACGGCGCCACCGCCGGGTGCGGGCACCTTGGCCGCCAGATCGGCCAGATATCCGGCGACGGTGGCGTCGGCGAAGCTCGGCGCGAGATCCGGATGCGAGGTGGACGGCTGCGACACGGCGGTGTGGCCTTTCGTTGTGCTACGACGGGGCGCACTCACGCTACCGCGACGCGGGTGTGGCCGGTGGCAGGCGCCGGGATAGCCGTGGCTATGTTGAGTGCTATGCGGATCGGATTGGGTATCAATTATTCGGGGGGCTTCAAGGAGGTCGCGGCCGAGGTCGCCGATCTCGAGCGGGCGGGCCTGGACATCGTGTTCGTCCCGGAGGCCTACTCCTTCGACGCGGTGAGCGCCCTCGGGTATCTGGCCGCCAAGACCGAGCGTATCCAGCTGGCCTCGGGCATCTTGCAGCTCTACACCCGCACCCCGAGCCTGACAGCGATGACGGCCGCGGGCCTGGACTTCGTCTCCGACGGCCGGTTCGTGCTCGGGCTCGGCGCGTCCGGCCCGCAGGTGATCGAGGGCTTCCACGGTGTGCCCTATGACGCGCCCATCGGCCGCACCAGGGAACTGGTGGAGATCTGCCGCAAGGTGTGGCGGCGTGAGCGGCTCGAATACGACGGCAAGTACTACCAGATCCCGCTGCCCGCCGACCGCGGCACCGGTCTCGGCAAGCCGTTGAAGCTGATCAATCATCCGGTGCGCGAACGTATTCCGGTGCTGCTGGCCGCGCTCGGACCGAAGAACGTGCAGCTGGCGGCGGAGATCGCCGAGGGCTGGCAGCCCATCTTCTTCCTGCCCGAGCAGGCCGAGAAGGTGTGGGGCGATGCACTTTCGGCCGGTCTGGCCCAGCGTGATCCGGCCCTCGGCCCGCTCGACGTGTACGCCGGTCCGGCGCTGGCCATCGGTGAGAACGTCACGCCGCTACTGGAATTCGTGAAACCGCATCTGGCGCTCTACATCGGCGGCATGGGCGCCAAGGGCAAGAACTTCTACCACACCCTGGCCACCAAGTACGGCTACGGCGCCGAAGCCGACCGCATCCAGGAGCTGTATCTGGCCGGCAAGAAAGAAGAGGCGGCCAAGGTGGTGCCGGACGAGTTGGTCCGCGACATCTCGCTGGTCGGCCCGGCGAGCTTCGTCAAGGAGCGCGTCGCCGCCTTCGCCGAGGCCGGTGTGACGGTGCTCAATGTGGTCCCGATGGCGGCCACCCCGGCCGAGCGCGTCGGGCTGATCGAGCAGCTGCGCTCGCTCTGCGACTGACCACACGGCCGGGTCCGTCCGCGCGACGGGCCAGGCGCGCGTGCACACGGGCCCCGTGCCGACTCGTCGTCGGTGCGGGGCCCGTGGTGTATGAGACGTCTAGTTGCCGCCGCGCAGATCGGCCAGCGCCGCGTCCAGGGTGGTGTGCAGGGCGAACACCTGGTCGAGGCTAGTCATCTTGAGCTGGCGGCTGGTGGCGGGGCCGTCGGCGACCACCGCGATCGCGGTGGTGTCACCGGCGCGCTGATGGGCGGCGACCAGGGCCGCCATGCCCGCCGAGGCCAGGAAGGTGACCGCGGTCAGGTCGATGATCAGGCCCGCGGGTTCGCTGCCGAGGGCCGCGTCGATCGCGTTCTCCAGGGCGGGTGCCGTGGCCAGGTCGACCTCCCCGGTCACCGTGAGCACGGTCGCCCCGTCGCGGGTGGCGACGGAGGTGGTCATCGTGTCGGTGAGGGGATACGCGTCTCCGGAAGTGTTTGTCACATCATCACAATCTGCCATGATCCGGGCGATCCTGCCGAATCGTCACCCGGATACCTGTCGGTTCGTTCCACGTAGCGGGTTGGCCACCGGGAAGGCGATCGCCGGCAACGTCACCGACATCCGCACCCTGGTACCGGACCCGCTGTGGTCGATGTCGAGCTCTTCGGTGAGCGCACGCATCATATCCAGTCCCCGGCCACGGTACCCGCGATCGGCCGACTGTGGCTTCCAGTTGCCGGTGTCGGTGACCCGGATCTCCACCTGCTCGGTATCGCAGCGCGCGCTCAACTCGACCACGCCCGAGTCGCTGTCGCGGTAGGCGTGCTCGATGCTGTTGCTGCACGCCTCATTGGCGGCGGCGACCAGGTCGGAGGCCAGATCGTGCGGCACGGCGGCGGCGGTGAGCCAGGCCTTGAGGGTGCGCCGCAATACCGACAGCTGTTCGGCCCTGGCGGGCACCTCGACGTGCAGCGGTGCGGGCGGCTGCCGGTAGACGACCATGGCGACGTCGTCGTCGTAGCCGCCGGCCGGGCGCAACCGTGACAGCACCGCGTCGGCCACTTCGCGCGGTAGCCGCTCATGGGTCTCGGCCAGCACGTCGGCGATCTGATCGAATCCGTCGTAGATGTCGACCCCGCGCTGTTCGACGAGCCCGTCGGTGAACAGCACCAGCGTCGAACCGGGCGGCAACGGCGTGGTGGCTTCCGGGCGCCGCGGCATGTCGAAGGTCGCCAGCGGCACCGCGCGCCCGCCCTCCAGCATCCGTCCGGTGACGCCGACGTCGGCCAGGATGGGCGGCATATGTCCGGCGTTGCTGTAGCGCACCAGGCCGCGGACCGGGTCGAGCACGGCCGCGCACACCGTGGTGCACATGGCGCCGGGGATCCGGGCGGCGACGGTGTCGAGTTCGGCGAGCAGCTGCGCCGGGCCGGCCCCGCGCAGCAGCAGGGCGCGTGCGGCGGTGCGCAGCTGGCCCATCACCACCGCAGCTGACAGGCCACGGCCGACGCAGTCGCCGACCACCACGCCGATGGTCCCATCCTTCAACGGCACCACGTCGTACCAGTCGCCGCCGATCTCGAGCGGCGGCAGCGCCGGTTCGTAGTGCACCGAGAACCGTGGCGGCAGCTCGATCGGGCCGAGCATGGCGCGCTGCAAGGTCAGCGAGGTGGAACGGGCTTGGTCGAAGTTGCGTGCCCGCTGCACCGCGAGGCTGAGATGGCCGATGAGCAGGGAGAACAGCGTCCAGTCGGCGGCGCCGACGACGCGTGGCGCGGCGAAGCGCAGCCACAGCGCGGCGTCGGCGGTCTCACCGAGCGGGGCGACGATGCCCTCGGCCCGGTCGGCGCCCTCGGGTACCGCGATGAGGGTGCGGCCCGGGCGAAGCCTTGCCCGCTCCAGCAGCTCGCGGGTTTCGGGGGCGAGCACCTGCGCCGGCTGTGGTTCGCCGACGGCATCGGGTTCGGCGTCCACCGCCGCCCCGGACACGTACACCTCGGGCTCGCCCTGCCGGGTGGGCCACACCGCGACCACCGCGGTCTCCGCGCCGACGGTGCGCCGCAGCTCGTCCAGGCCGACCTCGAGCACCTCGGCGACGCTGATGGCCGAGGCCACCGCCGTCGCCAGCCGTGAGGCCGCCTGATCGCGGGCCTGGGCGTCGTGCTCGGCGGTGACGTCGCGAATGGTGCCGACGAAGATCCGCTCATTGCCCTCGGGCTTGACCAGCGTGCTGGTGCTGACCGCCAGCCAGCGGTCGCGGCCGTCGCGATGCCGGATCTGGGTGACGAAACGCAGCGCTGCGGTCCCGAGATCGGGATAGCGCTGCCCTTCCGGCAGCGACCACGGATGCGGCAGCGCGTACGGCACCTCGTTGGCGCCGTACCCGGTCAGTTCACCGAAGGCGGAGTTGACCTCGATGATGGTGCCGCGAGCATCGGCGACGAAGAACCCGTCCTGCAACGATTCCACCAGCGCGGTGCGGAATTCGTCGCGGCCGGCCAGATCGTCGGCGCGCGAGCGCTGCTGCTCATAGCGGCGGGTGCCGTCGAGATAGCCGCGGGTGGCGACGTCGAGGGTGATCAGGGTTTGCAGCAGGAATTCCAGCGCCGATTCCTCGAGCGCGTTCGCGGCGGACTCGCCCGCTTCGGCCTGCACCTGTTTGACGACCCGGTAGTGGTTCTCGGTGAGGTCGAGCAGGCTGATGCCCTCGACCAGCGCCCGCCGTCCGAGCTCATGGCCCTCGGCGAGGCTGTCGTGCGCGGGGGAGCGCAGATGGCGCCGCAGCGCGTCGGCGTAATCGTCGAGGAAGACGGCAAGGACCGTGCTCATCGTCGGCACCCACCGCTCATGAGTTTCCGTTCACGCCACGCACCCTGGCCGCCAGGACCAGGGCGTCGTCGCTGTCTTTGGCGTTGTGTTCCAGCAGCGCGGCGGTGATGTCGACGGCCGAGGTCGACAGGTCGACGGCGGTGCCGGAATCGATGACGACGCCGTCGGTCGACATCAGCAGCAGGTCACCGGGACGCACCGCGACGGTCTGCGGTTGCAGGTGCGGTGGCAGCCGATAGCCGACGATCCCGCCGGTCTGCAACACCGTCGCGCTGATCGAGGGTCCGGTGGGGCCCGCAGTGAACAGGTGGGTATCGACATTGCCGACGCCGAGCCACTGCACCGAATCCGCGCCGAACAGCGCCAGCGATACCGCGGCACCGCGGGTGTCGGCCATGGCCCGATGACACAGCACCATCAGCTCGTCCAGCGGTTCGCCGCGATGCTCGGCCAGCACCCGCGCAGCGCGGTCGACCGCCGACGCGGCCGCCTCGCCGTGGCCGAGCCCGTCCAGGACGGCGAACAGCGCGCTCCCGTCGCCGGTGTCGAGCACGACGCACCGATCGCCGGAGATCTGCTGTCCGGGTAAGGCGCGACCGGCAACGGCCCATTCGATCCGGCCGATGAACCCGTCGTCATGCACCGTTGGGTACCCACTTCCACATCTCCACCAACGTGCCGCGTCCGGGGCCCGAGTCGACCGTGAGCCGGTCCATGAGTCGTTTGGCGCCAGGCAATCCGAGTCCGAGCCCGAGGCCGGTGGAATAACCGTCCTCCATGGCGCGGGCGATATCGCGGATGCCGGGGCCGTTGTCGCTGGCCTGCACCACCAGGGCCTGGCGGCCCTCGCGTTCGTCGACGAGTAATCGGATCTCGCCGCTGCCCGCGTAGCTGGTGATGTTGCGCGCGACCTCGGAGATGGCGGTGGAGATCATGGTGCGGTCGGTGAGGGAGAAGCCGAGTTGTTCGGCCAGTTCACGTCCGGCCTGACGAGCGGTGACGATGTCGTTGGACATTTTCACCGCGATGACTCTGTCCTCAGCGGCCACTGTCACGACCGTCTCGCCGCCGGGCAGGGACATTGCTGTTCAGCCAGGCCAGGCCCTCTTCCAGGTCGAGGGCCGTGTGCATGTCCTCGAAGGTGAGGCCGAGCTGGACCATGGCGAACGCGACTTCGGGTTGCAGCCCGACGATGACGGTCTGGGCGCCGCGCAACTGCGTCATATGCGCGATGGTGCGCAGCGATCTGGCCGCGAAGGAGTCCATCACGTCGATCGCGGTCACATCGACGATGATGCCGTGCGCCCGGTACTTGCTGACCTGGGTCATCAGGTCGTCCTGCAGACGCTCGGTATCGGCATCGGTCAGTGCCGATTGCACCGACGCGATGAGATATGTGCCCTGTTTGAGAATCGGAACCGGCATGGGCGGCTGATCAACGCCCGCCGCGCTCGGAGACGCGGGAGATCTCGTAGCCGAGCAACCGTTCGGCCTCCTCGATGCCACCCTGGAGGTCGCCGACGGCGTTCATCTTCGACAGGTCGAGGCCGATGGTCACCAGGGTGAGCGCGATGTCGGAGGACAGGCCGGTGATGATGACGTTGGCACCCATCAGACCGGAGGCGTCCACGGTCTGCACCAGGTGGTTGGCGACGGTCTGGTCGATTTCGGGCACACCGGTGATGTCGATGACGACCACCTTGGCGCGGTTGGCCCGGATCGCGCGCAGTAGCTGTTCGGTGAGCTGGCGGGCGCGCTGGCTGTCGAGCACGCCGATGATCGGCAGGATGAGCAGTTGCTCACGCACCTGCAGCACCGGGGTGGACAGCTCGCGGATGGCTTCCTGCTGCTGGCGGATGACGCGTTCGCGCTCCTGCACGAAGGAGACGCCCACCGTGTTGGCGATGCGGTTGGCGGCCGGTTCGTAGGCGTCGAGGACGTCGTTGAGCAGTTCGAAGTTCGACTGGTACTTCTCGAACAGCGAGCGGGCCAGCACGTCGCGCAGCAGCAGCACGATGCCGAGGATCTCGTCGGTCTCGACGCCTCGGGGGATGATGCGCTCGGACAGATCACGCGCGTAGGCCTGCAGCGCTTCGACGCTGCCGGTCTCGAGCACCTCGACGTAGTTGTCGAAGATCGAGGTGGCCTCGGAGAAGATCTCCTCCGGCGTCATGGCGGTCAGCAGGCGGGCATCGGTGATGCGGCGCGCCCACTCTTCCCGCAGCACGGTGCGGTTCTGGCGCAGATGCTCGACCAGCTGCGGAAGCAGGTTGTCGACCGGTCCTGCGGCCAGTGAGTCCGCCGAAAGGCTCATGGACACCTCGGACATGGAAACTCGTGCCCCTTTCGACGGGTCTGTCGGGCCGCGCTGGTCGGCCTGGGTTGCGCTCGGCTGCGTGCCGATATCGAGCCTAGTCATACCCCAGCCGTCGTGCCGTCGAAACCACCAGGTCGTGCTGTCGCGCCGTGGCGTCGGTCACGGCCGGTCGCGGGCGGTGGTGCGAAGCCGTGTTCCAGGGCTTCGAGGACCTCGTCGAGGTAGACGGTGAGATCGGTATCGGCGCGGGTCAGCCAGGCGTCGAAGGCTGCGCGGGCGGCCGCGAGGGTGGCCCGGCCGACGGCCATCGGGATCAGCGCGTCCTCGGGCTGGCCGAGGCGGGAGGCGGCGAAGGAGCTGACGGTGCGCTCCCACGCGTCGTAGTGGGCGCCGGCGGTGGCGGCCAGCGCGGGCACGGTCGCGACCAGTTGCATGCGGGTGCGCAGTTCGGGCACGTCCTCGGCGCGGTAGCGGTTGGCGTTGACCACCACCCGGCGCACCGCGGTCATCATCGGGATGTCGGGGTCGACGGTGGCGAACGCCTCGCGCAGGGCCTGGACCTCGGCGTCGAACTGGTACCAGAGCACCTCGGCCTTGCTGGGGAAATAGCGGAAGAAGGTGCGCCCGCTGACGCCCGCGGCCGCGGCGATCTGTTCGACGGTGGTTTCGTCGAAGCCTTGTTCGCTGAACAGCCGCATGGCGATGAGTTCGAGCTCGCGCTTGCTGGTGCCGCGCGGGCGCCCGCGGGTGCTGTGTGCCGTCACGGCTATTGATTATGCGGCCCGGCGGCCTATTGATTATGTCAGTGAGTGACGTTAATGTCGGCGCCATGATGGCGGATCTCACATGGACCGAGGCGGGCGCATATGTCGCCGCCGGTGTGATCCTCGCCGTGCCCATCGGTTCGACCGAACAGCACGGCCCGCATCTGCCGCTGTCCACCGACACCGACATCGCGCTCGCGCTGTGTGCCGGCCTGGCCGCGCGGCGCTCGGATGTGCTCGTCGCGCCCGCTGTCCCGTACGGCTCGAGCGGGGAGCACGCGGGCTTTCCCGGGACGCTGTCCATCGGCGCGGCCGCTCTGGAACTGCTGATCGTGGAGCTGTGCCGCTCGGCCACCGGCTCCTTCGACCGGATCGTGCTCGTCAACGGGCACGGCGGCAATGTCGAGCCGCTGCGGCGGGCGGTGGAGTTGTTGCGCACCGAATCCCGTGACGTGCGCCTGTTCCTGCCGCGCTACGACGGCGATCCGCACGCCGGACGCACCGAAACCGCACTGCAACTGGCGCTCTCGCCCGACCGGGTTCGTAGCGAACGGGCCGAGGCCGGCGACACCCGGCCGCTGCCGCGGATCCTGCCGCTGCTGCGCAGCGGGGGAGTGCGCGCGGTGAGCCCCAACGGCGTGCTCGGCGATCCGGCGGGCGCGACCGCCGAGGAGGGCGCCGCCCTGCTGACCGACCTGATCACCCAACTGACCGACCAGACCCGGCTGTGGTGGCCGGTGACCTCCCCCGAAAGGACCCAGCCATGAACCCGTGGTTCGAGACCGTCGCCGAAGCGCAGCGGCGCGCCAAGAAGCGGCTGCCGAAATCGGTGTACGGCGCGCTGATCGCCGGCTCCGAACGCGGCCAGACCATCGAGGACAATCAGGCCGCCTTCACCGAACTGGGTTTCGCGCCGCACGTCGCCGGGCCGATCGGGGAGCGCGATCAGTCGACCACCGTGCTGGGACAGCAGATTTCGATGCCGGTGCTGATTTCGCCGACCGGTGTGCAGGCGGTGCATCCGGACGGTGAGGTGGCCGTCGCCCGTGCCGCCGCAGCGCGCGGCACCGCGATGGGGCTGTCCTCGTTCGCCAGCAAGCCGATCGAAGAGGTGATCGCGGCCAATCCGGCGACGTTCTTCCAGCTGTACTGGTGCGGCAGCAAGGACGAGATCTCGGCGCGCATGGCCAGGGCCAAGGCCGCGGGCGCGGTCGGGCTGATCCTGACCCTGGACTGGTCGTTCTCACACGGGCGCGACTGGGGCAGCCCGGTCATCCCGGAATCGCTGAACCTGCGCACCATGATGAAGTTCGCGCCGCAGACGCTGGTCAAGCCGCGCTGGCTGAGCACGTATGTGCGTTCGGGCAAGCTGCCCGACCTCACCGCGCCGAACATGGCCGTCGGTGGCGCGCCCGCGCCCGGATTCTTCGGTGCCTACGGCGAATGGATGGGCACCCCCGCCCCCGATTGGGACGATGTGCGCTGGATCTGTGAGCAGTGGGACGGCCCGGTCATGCTCAAGGGCGTCATGCGCGTCGACGACGCCCACCGCGCCGTCGACGCCGGCGTGGCCGCCATCTCGGTGTCCAACCACGGCGGCAACAATCTCGACGGCACTCCCGCCGCCATCCGTGCTCTCCCGGTGCTGGCCGATGCGGTCGGCTCCGAGATCGAGGTGCTGCTCGACGGCGGTATCCGGCGTGGCAGCGACGTCGTCAAGGCGGTCGCGCTCGGTGCCCGCGCGGTCATGATCGGCCGCGCCTACCTGTGGGGCCTGGCCGCCAACGGGCAGGCCGGGGTGGAGAACGTGCTCGACATCCTGCGCGGCGGCATCGACTCGGCGCTGCTGGGCTTGCGCAAGACCAGCATCCGCGACCTGGATCGCAGCGATATCGTCGTGCCCGCCGGATTCGAACGCGCCCTTGGTGTTCCGGCCGCGAACGAACTCGGCGCCGCGGTCTCGAATCCCGCCTGACAATTGAAAAGGCCGGCTCACCCGTGGTGAGCCGGCCTATCTATTGCCGTTCGAGGCGCGGTGGTGCTTCAGCAGGACGTCGTAGATATCGGCCAGAGCGGTGAGCTGCTCGCGATCGAGGACGTCGATCATGTGCCTGCGCACGCTGTCCACATGGGCCGGCGCCGCGGTCGTCAGTACTTCCACTCCGCGCGGGGTGAGACGGGCGGCGGTGCGGCGGGCGTCGTCGGGAATGGGCGTGCGGGTCACCAGACCGCGCCGCTCCATCCGGGTGATCTGATGCGAGAGCCTGCTCTGTGACCACTCCAGCTTGGCCGCAAGATCGGCGAAGGTCAGGCAGTGCTCGGGGTCCTCGGCGAGGTAGGCGAGGACCGAATACTCGACGTAGGTGAGGTCGGATTCCCGCGTCGAATCGCGTCCGACAGCGGCCGCGATCAGGTCGCGGGTCCGGACGAATCCCATCCAGGCCCGCTTTTCGACGTCATCGAGCCAGTGGGGGTCGGTCACGTTGGTGCTCCAATTCCGGCGGTTCGGGTCAGGTCCGCGCACCGGCGCACCGCGCGATACCTGCTGAAACGAGAGTTAGCACCCTCGGGGTTGAACGTGCAACCTTTTGTGGCCGATCCCAGTATGGCAAGCCTTGGATAGGGTTGCCTAACCGCATGCGGGGTGCCGATCGGTCGTTAGGCTCGCTGTGCTTCAGTCCAGCCGTGGCTGTTGCCGAGCCCGACACTTTGCCCGAAGGAGTGCGCTTCAGTGACCGCCGCGCCGGACTTCCGCTACTCAGACCTGCTGCCGATCGGTGCCGATGACACCCCGTACCGGTTGCTCACCACCGAAGGCGTCAGCACCTTCGAGCACAACGGCCGCACCTTCCTCCAGGTCGAGCCGGAGACCCTGCGCCTGCTCACCGCCGAGGCGATGCATGACATCAGCCACTACCTGCGCCCCGCGCACCTGGCGCAGCTGCGCAAGATCATCGACGACCCCGAGTCCAGCGGCAACGACCGGTTCGTCGCGCTCGACCTGCTCAAGAACGTCAACATCTCCGCGGGCGGCATCCTGCCGATGTGCCAGGACACCGGCACCGCGATCGTCATGGGCAAGAAGTCCGAGGGCGTGCTCACCGGTGCCGACGACGCCGAATGGATCAGCCGCGGCGTGTACGACGCCTACACCAAGCTGAACCTGCGTTACTCGCAGCTGGCCCCGCTGACCATGTGGGACGAGAAGAACACCGGCAACAACCTGCCCGCGCAGATCGAGCTGTACTCCAACCCCGGCGATCCGGCCGACCCGTCCTACAAGTTCCTGTTCATGGCCAAGGGCGGCGGTTCGGCCAACAAGTCGTTCCTGTACCAGGAAACCAAGGCCATCCTGAATCCCACCCGGATGCTGGAGTTCCTGGACGAGAAGATCCGCTCGCTCGGCACCGCGGCCTGCCCGCCCTACCACCTGGCCGTGGTCATCGGCGGCACCAGTGCCGAATTCGCCTTGAAGACGGCCAAATACGCCTCCGCGCACTACCTGGACAACCTGCCCACCGAGGGCTCGATGACCGGCCACGCGTTCCGTGATCTGGAACTCGAGGAAGAGGTCTTCCAGCTCACCCGCGAGTTCGGCATCGGCGCGCAGTTCGGCGGCAAGTACTTCTGCCACGATGTGCGCGTGGTGCGCCTGCCCCGCCACGGCGCGTCCTGCCCGGTCGCCATCGCCGTGTCCTGCTCGGCCGATCGCCAGGCGCTGGCCAAGATCACCAAGGACGGCGTGTTCCTGGAGCAGCTGGAAACCGAACCGGCCCAGTACCTTCCCGAGCAGACCGACGCCATCCTCGGCGGCGACGTGGTGAAGATCGACCTGAACCGGCCGATGTCGGAGATCCGCGCCGAGCTGTCGAAATACCCGGTCAAGACGCGGCTTTCGCTCACCGGCCCGCTGGTGGTCGCGCGCGACATCGCGCACGCCAAGATCAAGGAGCGCCTCGACGCAGGCGAGCCGATGCCGGACTACCTGCGCGATATGGCCGTCTACTACGCCGGCCCCGCCAAGACGCCCGAGGGTTACGCCTCCGGGTCCTTCGGGCCGACCACCGCGGGCCGCATGGACTCCTACGTCGACCAGTTCCAGGCCGCGGGCGGCTCTTTCGTCATGCTGGCCAAGGGCAATCGTTCGGCGCAGGTGACCAAGGCGTGCAAGGAGCACGGCGGGTTCTACCTCGGCTCGATCGGCGGCCCGGCCGCGCGGCTGGCGCTGGACTGCATCAAGAACGTCGAGGTGCTCGAATATCCGGAGCTCGGCATGGAAGCGGTCTGGAAGATCGAGGTCGAGGACTTCCCGGCGTTCATCGTCGTCGACGACAAGGGCAACGACTTCTTCGCCGAGACCCAGAAGCCGATCGCGCTGCGCGTGCGCACCCGCTCCAAGGAACGGGTCTGAGCTCACGCATAGGTGGTGACGACGTCGCATACGTTCTGGACCCGGGTAAAGCGCCACAACGTATGCGATATGCAGGTGGGATGGGGCCGTGTCCTGGACTCGGGCGAGTCATAGGTTATGCACATGATGGGGATGGGCTGTGGACAACCACAATCCTGAGCGGATTCGGTTGCGCCGCAGCCCGTTCTCGTCCCTGCGGATTCGGCATTCCTGGTGGTCAACGGGATTGAGGTGGGCGAAGGTGAAAACCATTGCCGCATGCGAATTGTGATCCACAACACGTGGATAAACTTGTGGACAGTTGTTGTTTCAAGTTGTTCTGCCTGGTCGCGCCCCCGCAGGCGTGAGCTGGGCCTCTCGGCGTGTCGCGCTACCATCGACGGCTATGTGGTCATCGAGGGAAGCATGGATCGGGCGCCGGCCGGCGATCGCGGCCGTGTTGGCGCCGCTCGCCGTCGCGGTAGGCCTCGCAGCGCCTGCTGCCCAGGCCGCGCCCGCACCGCAGCCCGCGCCCCCGCCGTCCGGCGCCGCCCTGGTCTGGCCGATCGCCGCGGCGGGCACCGAGGGTCTCGACCCCCTGCTCGCGCTGGCCTACACCATGGCCGCCGACGAAGCCCACGCCGCCGGCGTTCCGCTGTCCATCACCTCCGGCTACCGCACCCCCGCCGAACAGCAGGCGCTGTGGGACGACGGCCTCCGCACCTACGGCAGCCCCGAGGAAGCCCGCCGCTGGGTGCTGCCGCCTGGCGAATCCACTCACGTCACCGGCCGTGCCATCGACGTCGGGCCGATCGAGGGCGCGGGTTGGTTGGAAGCCAACGGGTATCGCTGGGGGCTCTGCCGGACCTTCGACAACGAGTGGTGGCACTTCGAGTTGGCCACTTTCCCTGGTATGCCGTGCCCGCCGCGGGTGCCCGACGCCAGCGTGCGCTGAGCTCGGCGGCGACCGGATCCGTTCGCGAGCGACCATCACAGCGCGCATCCATCGCCCGCGCCGGCAGTCGAGGTCGGTTCACCCGGGTGGGAAGCCGCCGACGCGGGTGTTCTGGAAGCTGCTGAACAGCCACCGCCCCTCGTGACGCACAGCCACCCGAGTCTGGATCGATGTCTCGTCCGGATCGGGTGTCGCCTCCGGTGGCGCGGGCCGCCCGGACCGGGTGATCAGGATCGCCGTATCCGGCGCCGGGAAACGCAGGTTCAGCACCTCGGGTTCGGGCATCCGTGTCCCTTTCATGAACCCGTTCAACCCTTCCTGCATGGTCGCCGCGATCGTCGCGCGGCCCGGGAGGTATTCGCCGATCACCGAGACGAAAACGCCGTCCTCGGTGAACGTGTCGGCGAAGGCGGCGCCGTCCGCGGCCGCCCAGGCCTCGATCTGCGCGTCCAGCAGTGCCCGCAGCTCATTTTCGGTGGTGACGTCGTCGGTCATGAGTTCTTCCTCTCGCTGATGAGCCGGATGGGCTCGGCCTCGACGCTGCCAGGACAGCGACCGGTGCTCAATGACCCGACAGGTCATGGACCGATTGGGTCCGCGAGTGCAGGCTCGCTAATCTGCGGTGGTGCGACAGGGCAACCAGGGTTCTCCGGTCGGAGCGTTGCTGCGGCAGTGGCGGCTCCGGCGACGGTTGAGCCAACTCGAACTCGCCCTGGCCGCCGACAGTTCGGCACGGCACATCTCCTACCTGGAGACCGGTCGCTCGCAGCCGAGCCGGGCAATGGTGTTGAAGCTGTGCGCGGCGCTGGATATGCCGCTGCGGGAGCGGAATACGGTACTGCTGGCCGGTGGGTTCACGCCGGAATACCGGGAGAGTCCGCTCGATGACGCGGAGCTCGCGTCGTCGCGGACCGCCTGGGAGACCATGCTCGCGGCGCACGAACCGTACCCGGCGGTGCTGGTGGACCGGTACTGGAACGTGATCACCGCGAATCGCGGCATGCAACTGTTCGGCTCCGCGATCGCCGACGAGGTGGCCGCCGAGCCGCCCAACGTGTATCGCATCGCCCTGTACCCGGAGGGACCGGAGTCACCCGCCCGGATGGTCAACTACAGGCAGGTCCGGAAGTACCTCCTGGAGCGGCTGATCGGGCAGGTGCGCGCCACCGGAGATCCGGCTCTGCGCGATCTCTACGACGAAGTGTCCCGCTACCCGATGCCCGACGACCCCGACGAGCCGATCGACGAGGTGACCCCGAGCCCGTTCTCGATCCCGGTCCACATCCGCACCGCCGCCGGCGACCTGCGAATGTTCAGCACCACCATGACCTTCGGCGCCCCCTCCGACGTCACCCTCGCCGAACTGGCCGTCGAGCTCTTCTACCCGCTGGACGACTCCACCGCGGCGCTCCTGCACGAGCTGGCCCGAGCCGGCGGGCTTCCTCCAGCCAGGTGACTTCCGCCCGGGCGGGCGATCAGGCCGGCGGCCGCGGTGGCGCGGCCTGCGCGGGCCGCGCCCGCTCGCTGAGCGTGTACCTGATGGTAACGCATGACAATACTAACGCCGTGCGTTAGTATTGTCGGTGTGATCCGCTCCTTCAAGGACAGTGACGCCGAGGCTGTATGGAACCTCCACTACACCAAGCGGATCAACGGGCAACTCGCTAAGAAGGCCCGCGACAAGATGCAGCTGATCGACGCCGCTGACAACATCAACGACCTCCGCGTGCCACCCGGCAACCGGCTCGAAAAGCTGTCCGGTGATCGCCGAGGGCAATACAGCATCCGCGTCAACGACCAGTGGCGCCTCTGCTTCAGGTGGGACGCAGGTGCACACGAGCTGGAACTCGTCGACTACCACTAAGGAGGGTGCCATGACCGACTTCAAGCCCACCCATCCCGGTGAACTCCTACTGACAGAGTTCCTGGAGCCTCTCGGGATCAGCCAGTATGCGCTGGCGAAGGCCACCCAGCTGCCGCTGACCCGCATCAACGCCATCGTGCACGGGCACCGCAGTATCACCGCCGACACCGGGCTGCGCCTGGCCCGCGCGCTGAATCTGTCGGACATGTACTGGATCAATATGCAGGCCCGCTATGACGCAGATATGGCCCGTTTGGAGCTGGGTGACACCCTGGCCGGCATTGTCCCGATGGCAGGCTAGATGGGTTCCTGGTGGTCGGTGCCCCAGCCGACGTAACCCTGGCCCCTCTGTCTTCGTGGCCTCGACCCGGCGCAATGCAACAGCAGTCCTCCTGGTGATCCAGCCGGCGTTTCACCCCCGGTTGTAATGCACGGAAATGGTGCTGGTGTCGGGGAAGGTGGTGGCGCTGGCGAGCTTCCAGCTCGATGCGTAGTTGTCGGGGAGCAGCCGCAGTCCGCCGCCCAGGGTGGTGGGGACGATGGTCAGGTAGAGGTCGTCGACGAGCCCTGCCGCGAGCAGTTGCTGAATGATGCTGGCGCTGTTGAGAACCAGGATGTCGCGGCCCGGCGCATCTTTGAGCGCGCGCACCTCCGTTTCGAGGTCGCGACCGATCCTGGCGTTGGTCCATGCGGCCTTGTCCAGGTCGGACTGCTCCAGCGTCTTGCTGAAAACGACCTTCTCGACGGTGGCCAGCCACTGCCCGAGATCGCGGGTGCGCGCGGAACTGGCCGGGTCCTCGGTCAACCCCGGCCACACCGCGGTGAACCCGTCCCAGTTGGTGCGCCCGAGCAAGGCGGTGTCCACACCCCGCCAGATCCCTTCGTAATAGATCTCGCTCTGCCCGCTCACAATATGGTCCATGCACCAGCTCATATCGTCCTCGGGCCCGGTGCTGCTGTACCCATCCATCGACACGGTGACCTCGGCGGCGACTCGGCGACCGGTGCTCTGGGTGCTGTTCGACATGTGCGGTATCCGTTCTTCGTTCCGGTTCGGGGTTCGCAGGGTAGACGGGGCGCCGCTGCCGAACTCATCGGTGCGGGGGCTTTCACCGTCCCGGCGCACCTCAAGCGGATGAGCCTTCCAAGAGATGGAGAAGCGTTTCGTTTATTTCGTTTATGGCTATAATCGGGATCGGAGGTGACCCATGACCGGAGTCCACACAGCGAAGCGGATCGAGCCCGGTGCGGTTGACGCGGAGATCGCCGCGCGGGCCATGCGCCGCATCCGGGACTACCTCGCCCACCATCCCGACGAGGAAATGATCGCGGTCGGCCGTGAAGTCGGCAGTGACGACGCCCTGGTCGTGCCCCGGGCCGTCGTCGACCTGCTCGCATTCGTACTGGCCGAAGCGGCGAATGGCCGCGGTGTGACGATCGTGCCCTCCGACGCCGAACTGACGACCCAACAGGCCGCGGACATGCTCAACGTGTCGCGGCCGTACCTGGTCGGTCTTCTGGAGGCGGGTGAGGTTCCCTTCCGCCTGGTAGGCACCCATCGACGTGTCAGGTTCGACGACCTTCGCGACTATCAGCGTCGACTCGAAGAGTCCGGTCGCGCGGCTGCCGACGAGCTCTCCGATCTGGGACAGGAACTGGGTATCTGACGTGGCCTGTGTAGTCGTATATGACGCGAACGTGCTGTACCTTGCGTCAGCCCGAAACCGCCGATCGCAGCCACCGATAGCTCAGGAGCCTCCGGACCACCACCGGCGCAGTCGCCTTGATTTCGGGCGGGTCCGCCGGTGCGGGTCGTGCCAGGCGGGCAACGGTTCTCGTGCGGACAGCCAGGGCGTCGGGACTCCGGTCACCGGTCCGGTGCCCGCGCCGGTGTAGGCGGCGACGATCCCACCGGTGATGGCGCCGGTGGTGTCGATATCGCCGTCCGCCGCCAGGCAGGTCGCGATCGCGGCCGGATAGTTGCCGAGATGTGTGGCGGCGGCCCAGATCGCGAGCGGAACCGTATCTTGGGCGGTCACCCGGGAACCTTTTCCTAGCTCGTTAGCGGCCACCTCGACTGGAGCGCCGAGCAGGGTCCGGGCATGGCGGATCCGCCGAGTGGTTTCGCCGTCGTCCAGGTAGGGGAGGATGTCGTCGATGAATTCCGCTGGGACGGGGTGTACTCCGGACATCCGGGCGGTCGCCGCGCGACCGGCTGCCACTGCCACCGCCACCGCCCCGGCCACACCTTCGGGATGCAGATGCGTCACCTCAGCCGATCGAATCGCCTCGGTGACAATCCGTTCCGGATCCCCGGCATAGCACGCACCCAGCGGCGCCACCCGCATGGCCGCACCGTTACCGCACGACCCCTGATGGTCGAACGCGGCGGCCGCGACGTCACGCCAGTACGCGCCGTCGCGGATGCGACGCAACGAGTCGACGGTCATGAATCCATAGTCGCGCCCGCGGTCACACCGCTTCGCGAAGGCGGCGGCCAGCCGATCCTGGCCGATTCCGCCGTTGACACACAGTTCGGCGACCACACTGCACGCCATCTCGGTGTCATCGGTCCAGTTCCACGGCCCACCGGTCAGCCGACCCGTCCGAACGTCCTCGATCGTCCGGCGCAGAATGGGGAATACCGCACCGAGCGCATCTCCTACGGACAGCCCGTCCAGTGAATCGAACATCAAGTCGATATGCATCGATAAGGATCGTAACTGCGTGCTGGCGAAGACTAATTCGGTGCTGTGGTACCGCCACATCGTCTGGGTCTGAAGCTCCGCGGCGCCCATCCCGCACCGAGCGGCCGTCGGTGTCGAGCTTCTCGCACGGATCGGCGTAGCCCGCGTGCTTGCGGACCTCGAAGACACCGCCGACTTTCCGACAGCGATCAAGCGGGTGCTTTTCGTCCTGAAGTCCGCCGCCACTCCATCGACGGTGCTTCGCTACGTTCCGAGACATAGCGCGCCAACCGAGGAGATAGATGAGCACCCCCGTACCGCCGCGGGCCTTGACCGATCTGGAGGTCGGCGTTGTCAGGATGCTGCTGTCGTCCGGGGTGCCGGGCGCGAGTGAGTACCTGACGCAAGTCCCGTGTGCACGGGTGGTCGCCACCTGGGGCGTTGGTTCGCCCAGCGTCGACCTGGCTGTGGAGCCCGGAGCGGCGCCGGCATCCGTGTCGACGGACGGAATAGTCGCCAGCGGTGACGTGAGCGATCAAGACGGCAAGCCGGTCGGGGAAGTCATCCTGTGGGTCGAGGGTGGCTGGTTGAGCGGGATCGAGTACGCCTGGCACACCGACGAGCGACCACACTCGCTGCCCGATCCGAGTCAGATACGGCTCCTATAGGCCATCTCGCATGTATGACAGGTGTTTGCCACATGCGTGCGAGTGCTCGGCACGTACCCTTTGCAGGTGGGAGCGCTGCTAGTCCTGTGGGATGTGGACAACACGATGATCGCTAATGGCGGGGTTTCGAAGGAGACCTACGCCGGAGCGTTCGAGCTGCTGACGGGGCGGCGGGCCGAGTTTCGGCCGCGGACGGGTGGGAGCACCGACCTTCTGATCATGCGGGATCTGGCCGAGCGCCACGGCGCGGTGCTCACGGAGGGGCCCGAGAACATTTTCGGTGCATTGGAAAGATCGTTGCTTGTTCGGCGGGCGACTCTCGCCGCTCGGGGGCGCGCGCTCCCAGGTGTACGGGCGGCGTTGGACGCCCTTGCTCAGATGGATGGGGCGGTCCAGTCGGTACTGACGGGAAACATCCGGCCGAACGCGTTCGTGAAACTCGATACCTTCGACTTGGCCGGCCCGCCGTTGGATTGGGACATCGGTGCGTTCGGCTCTGATGACGAAGTCCGCGCCAATCTGGTCGGCATTGCCCAACGGCGTTCTGCCGAGAAGTATGCGGTGCCGTTTGCGAGGGACAACACTGTACTGATCGGGGATACACCCAACGACGTGCGCGCCGGTGTCGAGGGCGGAGCGAAGGTCGTCGCGGTCGCCACGGGCAGCGATCGCGCTGAGGTTCTTGCCGAAGCCGGAGCCGACATAGTGCTTCCAGACCTCGAAGACACCGCGTCCTTTCTGACCGCGATCAAGCAGGTGCGCGCGTCTTGAAGTTCGCGGCCGAGAACATTTTCCAGAAATGTGAATCTGTTATCGGTGCGGCGCCTTCCCACACTCGCTCGAAGCTGCGCACGTAGGTGTCGAAGAAGTCGCCACCCTGAACGCGTCGGAGGTGTAAGAGCGGAGCGTTGTAGCCATAGGTGCCGTAGACATGCTGATTGACCAACATCTGATCGTCATAGCGAAAGATCGAGTTGTAGAGGCACGTGCGGTGGAGCATGAATTCGACGCCCGGAACTCCCACCAGTGGGCTGTAGTAGGTCAGCGCCATGCGAATACGGGCCGGTATCGCCTCGTAGAGTCTTTCCTCTTCCCCTCGCAGCGCCATCTCGGGTGAATCCGGGTCGCCCAACAGTATTCGTACACGGACGCCGCTATCGGCTTTGCGCCGAATCAGATCGATGGATTCAGGGTTCTGTTCGGGAAGAAAGAGGCTGGCATTCGCGAACAGCCAAAGGTCCGACTCGGTGTTTGCCAAGAGGTCCAGCCACAGATGGCGCGGCGCGTCGGCGCGGTGCGGATAGAGGCCGACGATCTCCAGCTGCGCGGCCTTTTTCGTCCCGAGATCCAGCTCTGGCCACAGAAAACCGACGGCAACTCCCAACACCTCGGCCGCCTTGCGGGCCGTCGTCCGACGCGGCACGACCCCCTTTGTCACCCAGCGATGGACGCTCTTCGGGTCGAGTTCGACCTGCGCGGCCAGTGCCTCATTGGTGAGCCCGGCATCCAGGATGGCGGCGCGCAGACGTTCGTTCGGTGATGATCCCAATGACATCGCAAGCCCCCCTGGGACGTTCAGGACATTGTGTAGCCAGCCTAACGTCACCAAACGTCCCCGGCACATGGTTTCGACGGCATCGGCGCAAGCGAAACATCGAGGTCGTCCCGCTCCTGCTCGGGAACGTCGGCCCATATTCATGCGAGTAGCCGGATGCTCACCGGTAGGAGCGCCCTTCGACGAAAGTAGCTGGAGAACGGTGACTGACGCACCAGCGTTCGGATGGATCGACCACGACGCGAGCACCGCCCCGGACTGGGAGACGGCGCAGGTCCAACGCCTGGCTCGGAAGCTCGGGTATCGGGTGGTCTGGCCGCATCGGTTCTCGGTGCTTCCGGTTGCCGACCAGGTACGCAATGCGCAAGCGGAGGTGGTGATCCTGCCCGCACCAGAGCATCTCAGCCCGCTGGAGCTGAACAGGGTGATGGAGATTGCCGATGTGGAAGTGGTGCTACCGCGCCTGTCGTTCGCGAGGTGGGCGACGATCGGGCCCGTGCGGTGAGTGGCTGGGAGATCGGCGGGTTCGCGGTGGCGGTCGGATTGCCGCTGCTTGTGCTGGCGTTGGCGATCTGGTGGCCGGATGGGGGATGAGGGGTCGAGGTCCGGCCGGAGGGGTGGCCCGGCCGGGGGCTCGCGCGATGGTGGGGCGGTGATTCACCCGACGGGTTCCAGCGGCAACCCGCCGTGGATCGAGTGCGGTAGCCGACGACGGTTGGGGGAGTGGAGGGCGGTGGTGAGGTCGGTGCCGTCGTGTTCGGCGAGGAGGTCGCCGGCGTCCCAGACGAGGAGGGTGGCGCTGACGGTGTTCTCGGCGGTGGAGTGGGCGAGGTCGTAGTGGGCGCAGGCGGGGACGTGGGGGTAGGTGATCCACAGGTCGTAGCCGGTCATGAACAGGTCGAGGTCGAATTGGACGCTGAGGCCGAGTAGTTCGCTGCGGCCGTTGTCGTCGACGCCGGCGAAGGCTTCGTCCAGGGCGAGCAGGCGGGGGGCCTGCGGGTCGGCGGAGTCGAGCATGACGTGGGCGGCGGCGAACAGCGGCAGGTGCAGGGACACCGATTGCTCGCCGCCGGACAGGGCGCTGTGGCGGGCGACGGTGAGGCGGTCCTCGCTGCCGTCGGCGGACATCAGGGTGAACGAGAACACCCGCCAGGTGCGGTAATCGAGGGTGGCGGCGAGGATCTCGGGGTAGGAGCGTTCCGGGTGGGCGGCGCGGGCGGCGCGGATCTCGGCGGCGAAATGCGCGCGGATGGCCGCCAGATCGTCGGCGCTGAGCGCGGAGGTGTCGCGGTCGAGCAGTTTGCACATCGCGCGCGCGGCCTCGGACAGGCCGTCGGCGAGCAGCCAGTGCACGCCGATGGTGTTGCCGGAGGACATGCGGCGCTGCTTCATCTCCGCGCTCATCCGGCTGATGAGTTCGCGGGCGTCGCTGGTGCGTTCGTGGATCTGCTGGGCCAGTCCGGTGAGCAGGGCGTCTTCGAGGATGCGGCGTTCGGCGTCGGTGAGCAGGAGTTCCTGATCGCGGCGGGCGGCATCGACGCGGGTGGCGAATTCGGCGAGCGGGGCGACACCGTGTTCGTCGTGCACGCGCACCACGGTCAAGCCATCGGCGGCATCCCAGTGCACCCGGTAGTCGCGGCCGGAGGCGGCCAGGGCGGCGTCGAATTCCTGGAGGGCGGTGGTCACCGCGCTGCGGGTTGATTTGCGGCCGGCCTCGGTGGCGCGCACGGATTCGGTGGCGGCGCGTAGTTCGGCGAAGAGTTCGGCGACCTCGTCGGGCAGCACCGCGGGCTCCGATTCCGGTCCCGCCGCCGCGATCCGGTACAGCAGCTGATCCGGGGTGGACCACGCGGCGTCGCTGCTCGGCCAGCGGCATTCGGTGTTCGCGCCGAGCAAGGCCAGCAGATCGGGCTGCGCGTAGGGCGCCAGCGCCCGCACATCGGCGAGCACCTCGGTGAGCGCGGTGCCGAGCGCTTCGTGGGCGGTCCGGTAGGCGGCTTCCGCATCGCCGACCGCTTCGATCGCCGCATTGGCGGCCTTACGCGCGGCCTTCTGTTCGGCCCTGGCGGCGTCGATGCGTTCGCGGGCCTGCTCGAGGTCGCGGTCGATATCGGCGGCGCTCGCGCCGAGCGATTCGCGCAGGGTCTCCAGTTTGCGGGACTGTTCCTCGAACCCGGCCTGCGCGGCCTCGGCTTCCTCGGCGAACGCCTCGGCCAGATCGCGCGCCTCACCGTGTCGGTCATTCGCCTCGCGCTCACGTTCCCGGTCCCGGTCGTGCTCGGCGCGCAGCCGCAGCAGCCCGGTGCCGGTGTTCTCGAAATGCCGGATCGCGGCGGCCAGGGCGTCGAGTTCGCGGGCGTCGCGGGGGGTGCGGTGCGCGGCGGCGGCGGTCCGCAGCGCCTTCTCCGCCGTAGCCACCTGCGCTACCGCGTGATCGAGATCGGCCTCGGCCTGGGTGGCGGCCTCGGACTTGGAGCGCAGCATGCCCGCGCATTCGGACACCGCCCGCAACGCGGCGGTGACACCGGTGGGCCGGGGCAAAGCCTTGGCCGCAGCGCTGATTCGGGCCAACCGCGCGCACACCTCGGCCTCCTCGTCCGCGGCGGCGCGCTGGGCGGCGGTGGCCGACTCGATGGCCTGATCGAGTTCGGCGATGCGCGACTCACGCCTGCGGGCGCGCGCGGTGGTGCCGATGAACTCGGCATGCGGTTTGTGGTGGCGGCCGAGCTGGACACCGGTGCGGAAGTGGCCGGAGACCGAGACGAGGACTGGACCGGCGGCGATCGAGCCGGAGCTGTCGTGCCCGGGGGAGCCGAGCTCTGTAGAGGAGCGTGCTCCGACCGGTGAATCGGCGCCGGCGTGCCCGGCGGTGGTGCCGGTTGAACTCACCGTGTGGTCGGGCCCGGCTGCTGGTTCCTCGCCCGGACGCATGGCGTCGGCGCAATCAGCCGGCGCGACACCGGAGGACATCGCAGCGGCCGAATCGACTGCTCTGTCGCCGAGAGCGATGGACGCCAATACGGCGGCGACTTCGGCGCGTGGCACGGTGAGCGCGTCGGAATCGTCCTCGACGACGAGCACATCGGCGAGGGTGCGGCTGGTCGGTCGTGCGTGCTCGGGCAGCGGGATCAGGAACAGCTCGGAGTCGAACTCGGCGGGCCGGTCGGCGTCCGCGCAGACCCAGGCATCCAGCAGACCGGCGGCGGCCAGCGCCGATTCGATACCGGCCGCGTCCTCGGCAGACACGTCGTCGGCGAAGCGGACCAACTGCCACAGCGGCGCGCCCGCCAGCCCGTCGCGCGAGTCGGTGTGGGTCGGCGAGGGCGGCGGGGCGTCGTCGCGCTGGGCGGCCACCCGATCGCGTTCGGCGGTGAGCTCACGGACCTGCTGGGCGGCGGCGGCCGCACGGGACTTGGCTTCCTGGCGGCGGGTGCGCAGCTGGTCGAGCAGCGGTTCGGCATGTTCGGCCA
This sequence comes from Nocardia cyriacigeorgica, assembly GCF_005863245.1. GTDB lineage: Bacteria > Actinomycetota > Actinomycetes > Mycobacteriales > Mycobacteriaceae > Nocardia > Nocardia cyriacigeorgica_C. The sequence goes on from NZ_VBUT01000006.1 coordinate 94,309, forward strand.
GGATTTCGGGCAGGCCCGCGATCTCGTCGGCGCCGGTCTGGGCGAGCGCGGTCTCGAGGGCGTCGACGATGCCATTGCCGTCGGCGGCATACACCTCGCGATACGCCGACCACCATTCCCGCAGCGCCGCACTCGCTTCGGTGCGGGCCACGGCCACCGCGGCTTCGGCGCGGGCGATCTCGGCCGCCGCCTCATCGCGCGCGGTGCGGGCCCGGTCGGCGAGCCGTTCGGCCCTGGTCCGCTCGGCGGTCGCGGTATCGAGCAGGCCGAGGGCTTGACGCACAGCGCGCACGTCGGCATCACGTTCCTCGGCGTGGCCGCGCACGGCGGCGGTCAGCTGCTCGGCCCGCGATCCGTCCGGCAACGGCGACCACGCGATGCCGGCTTCCTCGGCGGCGGCCCGCAATTCGTCCTCACCCCGGGCCAAGGCCGCGGCGGTGGTGGCGACGGCAGCCGTAGCGCGTTCGGCCTCCTGCGCCCGCTGATCGAGGGTCTGCGCGGCCTTGACCGCCTTGTCGCGGTGCGCGCCCGCGGAAACCTCCAGGCGGCGGACGGCGTCGGCGAGGTCGTCGAGCTGCTGTTTGCCCTCGTAGGCGCTGGACCGTTGCAGGGTTTCGCGATCGGCGATCGCCTGCTCATACGCGCGGTCGGCGTCTTCTGCGCGGGCCTCGGCGGCGGTGCGTTCGGCCTCGCGGCGCTCACGCAACGCCGTCGCCGCGAACAGGGCGGTCGAGGCGTGCGTGACCGCGTCCAGGCGAGTCGCGACCTGATCGACGTCGGTCTTGGCCTGCACCGCAAGATATTTCCGGTAGACGGCCACGAAATCCCTGGTCGCGGTATCGGCGTGGACCAGCCCCGCCAGCGTCCGCCCGACCTCCTCCATATCGCTGAACGAGCGCGCCGCGTCCATGATCAGCTGCTCGTCCAGCGGCCGCAGGCCATCGGTGAGTGCTTGCGACAGCCCGCGCGGATCGAGGTTTTTGGCCAGCTGCGGGCGGCGCAGCGTGAGGATCAGGTTGATGAGCTGGTCGTAGCGCTGCTGCCCGAGCCCGAACATGCGCGCGTCGATCGCGGCCCGGTACTCGACCGGGCGGTCGACGATGGCATCGGACCCGATCTGCTCGGCCAGCTGTTTGCGGGTGAACGGCCGGTCGTCCGGCCCGAGCAGCGAGAAGTCCACGCCCACCCGGCCGTCGGCGACGAAATACCAGCGGGTCACCTTGTCCGAGGGCCGGGTGGCGCGCATGCCGATACCGACGGTGACCACCTCGGGGTCGTCCCAATCACCGCGCGCGAACTCCATCCACACATACGAGTAGGCCGATTCCTGCTTGCGGTAGAGCAGATTCGACTTCATGGTGCGCTCTTCACCGGCGAACGGGTTGAGCCGGCGCGGCTCGATCCGCCCGTCGAGCACGAACGGGAACAGCACCTCGAGCGCCTTGGTCTTACCGGAACCATTGGGCCCGCGCAGCACCAACCGGCCGTCGGCGAAGCAGAACTCCTGATCCCGGTAGTCCCACAGGTTCACGATTCCCGCGCGGGTGGGCACGAACCGCACCCCGCCGTGAATGAGCGGCATCTACTCGGCTCCTTCCGTACCGGCCGTGTCCAGCACGGGTTCGGGGTGACGTCGGTCCTCGGTCGCCGGAAACGTCTCGGCGGCAGTGACGAACAGCTCGGCAGATTTCTTCGCGCGCACTGTCACCACCGCACCTCGGTAGCGCGCCAGAGCGGGCAGCACCAGCACTCCGCCGGGCACGCAGACGATCAGCCGCAACCGTTCGAGCAGCGCGATCACCTCGGCGGTCAGGCCGGGAACATCGGCCTGCCATTGGGCGGCGAAGGTGGCGCCGTACCGGTCGGTGAGCGCGCGGACGGTCTCGTCGATCCACGCGGTATCGACGAAGGGATGTTCCGGTTCCGGCGCTGGTTCGGTGGGTGCCTCGTCGGATTCGGTTGACGCGGTGTCGAATTCACTCAACGGCTCGAACACCGATTCCCGCGGGATTGCCGCGTCGAGATCGGCCGCGAGCGAGGACGCCGGCTCTGTGCCCCCGGTGCGCCGCGCGATCGGATCATCGATATCGAGAACCCGATCGGCGACCTCACCCGCGAGCAGCAACCCGACCTGGGCGAGGGTCCCGGTGCCGGGGAACCGGACGTCCGACAACCGCCCGGACGTATCGATCAAGGCCACACCCTCGGCGCGGCGTTCGGCGCGCAGGCCGGTGAACAGTTCGACCTCGGCGATGAGCCGATCCTGGGTCAGCAGCGCCACTTCGTCGGCCCCGAGGTCGGCGGCGTACACCACCGGCCGCTCGACCAGCACCCGCCGCACATGGCGCGCCGCCTCGGTCTGGCGGGTCGAGGCTGCGCCGGTGCCTGCGGGTTCGCCGAGCAAACCGTGCACGCTGTGCAGGTGCTGCAACGCGCGCGGCGGCCGGAACAGCGCGAACACCACGGCCCGATCGATGTCGTACAGCGCCTCGCCCGCGGCCGGGTCGGAGGCCCAGCCGCTCGCGTCACCGTCGGCCAGGGTCAGCGCACCGCGGGTGGCCAGCCAGCCCACCGCATCGACGAAGGCGTCGCGGTCGGCGCCGCGCTCGGTCGCCAGATCGAGCCCGTCCATCTGGGCGGTGTACACCGCCACCTGATCCGCCAGCTCGGACAGCGTGATCTGATCGCCCGCTCGACCCAGCGCGGCCAGCGCCAGCGCCAGGTACGCGTAGCGACGCCGATCGAACACCCGGTCGGCGGGAGTGCGCGCCGGCCTGCTCGCATCGAGCCGGTCCAGCACCGGGAACACCCGCGCGGTCGTCTCGGTGACCTCGAGCCGGTAGCCGAACAACTCGGCCAGATCCTCGCGCAGCTCAGTTGCCCAGCGACGCACCAGCGGCAGCGCGATGCGATCCGGATAGGTGCGGGTCACCAGGTGATTGGCCAGCACGACGCGGGCAGCGCGTTGATAATTGTCCAGCGCGAGCGCATCGATGCGCCGGCTTGCGGTCATGCCCGATCCCCCTCGCCGCCGGTCGCGACCTTGCGAGCCGAGGCGCGCGTGGTCTGGCGCACCTCGAGCTTGCGATTGTTCAGATGCAGCATCCCGGCAGCCGTGCGCACCACGGTGGAACCGCTGTGCGCGGAGACGGTGAGCGTGACGCCGCTGTCGGACCCGGTGGTCCCGCCGACCCGCCCGCTCACCGGCACCCACGCCGTCGAGGCGGAATCGAGCAGCCGCAGCAGCACCTCGGTCTCGCGTTCGTCGAGCACCCGCTCGTGCACATCGGCGCCGGCCAGCGACCGCGCCGCCGCCGCCCGCTCGCGTTGGGCCGCCAGCTGGGTTTCGCGCAATCGGCGAATACCCGCGTCATTGCGGTGGATCCGGGCCGGCGCACCGGCCGAGGGCGGACGCCCGGTCTCGGCCAGCGTCCGCGAGATCTCCAACGGCGGTGCCTCCCACCAGGACCGGATCGCGGGCACGATATCGGCGTCCGGATGCTCGGTCGCCAGATGCCGCGGGCGGCCGAGCCCGAACACGGCATCGAAGAGCGCGTGAGCACTGTCGGCGGTGGGTGCGGCGGTGAACCAGGCCGCCAGATGGCGCAGCGCGGACTCCCGGCTCACCCCGCCCTTGCGGGTTTCGGTGACCCGCCGCAGCAGCGACAGCACCGCCGCGATCGCGCTCATGGTGGCTTCGCGCAGCCGCTCGGCCTCGGTGCCGGTGTCGTCCTCCGGCGGCACGAACCAGGTGCGCAACCCCTCCCAGCGCGACCGCCAATCGACCTGCCGCCTCGCCGGACTCAACAGCACCCGTTCATCGCAACGGGCCGCGCGTTCGATCAGCTCGTCGAGCCCGGTGGCCTCGACCGCGAGGATCGCCGCGGCCAGACGAGGTGCGAATCGGGCCAGGTCGAGGCCGAATTCGCGCATATGCGCGAGCAGGGCGTCCTTGTGAGCGAGGAACGCCTCGGGCGTGATCTCGGTGGTGCGGACCAGATCACCGAGCGACAGATAGAACTGCGCCGCGTGCCCGGCCATATCGGTCAGCGCGATATCGAGCCTGCGCAGCGTGCGGTAGACGCGTTCGGCGTCGGCACCGCGATTGGCCTCGGCCAGCGCTTCGAGATCGGCCAGCAGCTCCGGCAACACCAGCCGCGGCAGCGCCACATCGTCCAAACGCGCTTCCAGCACGCCCGCCACCGCCCGATAGGCCTGGAACCCGGCCTGGGCGAACTGGTAGACGAAATGCCGGTTGCGGTACTCGGCGAGGGTCGCCGCCCGCGAACCGTCGTAGCTGCGTTCGAGCACGCCCCACCGGTGCAGCTGGTCGAGCAGCGGGCCGATCTCGGCGGCCGTCAGCCTGGTCAGCTCACTGGAGGCCTCGGAGCCCGCGGCCGGCTTCTCGGCGGCGTCGATCCAGGCGGCGACGTCGTCGGCGTGCAGTAACACCACATACGCCGCGCGCGCCCGATCGAAGGCATCGAGGACCCGCAGGTAGTCGGCGCGCTTCTCGGCGGTGGCGAAGGAGAACAGCCGAAGACGCTCGTCCCGGTACACGGGTTCGGTGCTCGGAGAGCCGTCGACGGAATCGGTCACCGGGAACAGGGTAATAGCGGGGCGATCGCTACCGGCGCGAAGAACCCCCGTTCGGCGTGGCCGCGTCCGGTAGGCCGATGTTCGCTCCAGGTACACGCGGGTCGGAGCGAGGCTCGTCGGGTGCGGGGGAGGGGGCGCGCCGGGTGCGGCGAGCGTGCGCCGGGGAATGAGGAAAGCTGGTCGGGTGCGAGGGAGGGCCGAGCCGGGTGCGGGCGAGAGCGGGTGCCGCGGCATCAGGGGGCTCGTCGGATGCGAGCGAGACTCGCACCGAGGGCGCGCGGGAGGGCTCGTCGGGTGCGGGTGATTGTGCGCGCTGGGCGAGAGGCCGGCTCAGTCGGGTGCCAGCGCGCGCAGCTGATCCAGGTAGGCGCGGGTACGTGGGTCGCCGGGGAAGCGCTCGATGATCTCGCGAGCCACCTCGCCGGCGATCCACATCAGCGACGGCAGCGACCGGCGTTTGCCGGAGAACGCCTGCATGCCCTCGTCCAACGCGAGCTCCAGATCGCGCCGGCGCACCGCCACCACCGCGAGGGTCAGGTGGGCTTCGGATACCCGCATCGGATTGCGTAGCGAACCGTCGGCGCGGGTGGCGTCGGCGATCACCTGCCTCGCGTAGGTCTCGGCCAATTTGTCGTCGCCGGCGACCCGGCAGCAATCCATCGCGTAGAAATCGAATTTCTGCGGATCGACCACGAAATGATTGTCGATATCGGTGGGGTGACCGAGCCGGTCCAGAATGGCGCGTCCGGCCGACAACGCCTTGTCCACCTCACGGCGATCGCCGATACGCGCCCACGCCTTGGCGCGCTGCGCGGCCAGCTGCACCCCGACACCCAACGAATCACAGTCGGCCGCAGTGGGATCCGCGGCGTCGATCGCGCCCCGATAATTGCCCTGCGTCAACGCGAACCAGGCCGCCATTTCCGCACTCCAGCCGACGATTTCGGCGTTCTCGGCCTCATGGCCCAGCGAGCGGGCGGCCCGCCGGGTGGCCTCGGCGGTGGTGCGGCGGCCGAGATCGTAATCGACACATCCCACCAGCAACGCCACCCAGCCCGCCAATTCGAGCACCTCACGATGCTGGGACAGGGTGAGCCTGCCATCGAGCAGCGAGGTGATCCGGCGCAACCAGTTGGTGCCCTCGAGGTGCAACTCGTGCGGATCCGTATAGGGGTATTCACAACACAGTCGTTCGGCGGTGATCCGGATGGCCTCGAGGGTGGCGGGGGAGACGTCCGACATGCGCAGCCGGCCGATGAATTCCAGTGTGTCCATACCGGTTGCGGCCAGCAGCTCGTCGTCGCGGTTGGGTCGCGACTTCGGAAAGAACGCCGCGGTGACGGTATCGAACGCGGCCGCGATGATCGGCGCGTAGAACTCGTCCGGCCGCGACTCACCCGATTCCCACCGGCGCCAGTTCCGCAGCAAGGTACTGTCTGTCGGCAGGTTGTGGGATGACTTGGCGCGCATGGCGCGGACGGCGTCTGCTTGTGACCACCCCCTCGCGTCGCGCTCCGAACGCATCCGAACAGCCCAGACGGGTCGATCGTCAGTAGCGGCCACGTCTGTAGTATCGCACCAGTTAACTTTCGGTGCACCGGATAGGGCACCTAGATGTCAGTGGGTTGACATCTGCTTTCGCCGCAGTAGTTCGGACATGATCGAGATGGGCCGATGTTGGTCCGGCCCAGCGCAACACCCCCGCATCCGCGGGGAGATCCCGGAGGCGCACTGCTCCCCGCCACGGCGGGGAAAGACCCAGGAGGTACGGGTGGAAGCGTTGATCTATGGATATTTGCGTGACGACTTGGCCGATGGCCATGGCGACGAGCTGGAAGCCGCGCTACGGGCGCGGGCTCGGGCCGAAGGCCTCTGCTTCGCCGCGACTTTCCATGAATCGACACCGGGTGACGGCACCGCGTTCGCCGAGCTCACCCAGGAACTGAAGCGAGCCGACGCCCACCACGTGGTGGTGCCATCGCTCGATCACCTTGCCGGCCAGACCATTCCGCGGGACATGCTGCTCGCGAAGCTGGCCAGCGATGCGGAGGCCACGGTCTGGACCCTGCAGACCTGAGCTCGCCGGGCGCACCGCCGCCCGAAATCGGTTGCCGCGGTGCTGAGCCCGTCTCCCGCAATGCGTACGCGTTCATCGCGGTGCTGCGCCCGGCGTGTCGAGGCCCGTGCCCGCCGCGTCGCGATCAGCGACCGAAGCCGCCGGGCCCGCGTCGGCGCAGATACTTCTCGAACTCCGCGGCGATGGCATCGCCGTCGATCTTGGCCATGGTCTCGTTGAGATCGCTCGCGGCGTCACCGCGCTCCTCGAGTGAGCGTACGTACTCGCTGATCTCCTCGTCGTTGACCGTCATCTCGTTGACCGTCGACTCCCACTCCTCGGCCTGCGCGGGCAGCTCCCGCAGCGGCACCTCGATATCGAGGACGTCCTCGACCCGGTGCAGCAACGCGATGGTGGCCTTGGGGTTGGGTGGTTGCGAGACGTAGTGCGGCACCGCCGCCCAGAACGACACCGCGGGCACTCCCGCCTTCACGCACTGATCCTGGAGGACGCCGGTGATCCCGGTGGGACCTTCGTAGCGGGTCTGCTCCAGGTTGAAGCGCTCGGCCGCCTCCTTGCTGTAGGCGGATCCGGTCACCGGCACCGGCCGGGTGTGCGGGGTGTCGGCCAGCAGCGCGCCGAGGATCACCACCGTCTCCACCTCGAGCTGATCGATGAGTTCGAGCAGGTCCGCGCAGAAGCGGCGCCAGCGCATATTGGGTTCGATCCCGCGTAGCAACACCACGTCGCGGTCGCTGCCCGGCGGCGAGCACACCGTCAGCACCGTGGCCGGCCACACGATCTCCCTGGTCACGCCGTCGACCTGACGCACCATCGGCCGATTGACCTGGTAGTCGTAATAGTCCTCGGAATCGAGTTCGGCCAGCGGTCTGGCATCCCAGATCAGTTCGAGGTGTTCCACCGCACCGCTGGCGGCGTCGCCGGCGTCGTTCCAGCCCTCGAAGGCGGCGACGAGTACCGGATTCCGCAACGGCGGCAGTTCCGGGCCGGGCGAGGCCGGAGATTCACTCGAGTTCACCCGAGCCAGCCTACGACCAGAGCCGATGCGCCGTGTCCGCGACGCGGTATTCAAGAGGTCGCGTGTCGGGCGCGGCTGCCGACGATGCGCTGCCGGCTGGTCCGGCAACTCGCGGGCAGCTGAGCGCGTACCATCCGGTCCGCTGTGTCCGGGCACACCTGGTTGGGGCATGGCGCGCGGAACGCTGTACGCAGGCTCTACCCTGGAGGGCATGTCTGCGTCCAGCTCCACCGCGTTCGATACCACGCTTCTCGACACGCTCGCTCGTCGTGTCGTCATCGGCGACGGCGCGATGGGCACGATGTTGCAGGCCGCGGATCTGACTCTGGATGATTTCCGTGGCCTCGAAGGTTGCAACGAGATCCTCAACGACACCCGCCCGGATGTGCTGCGCGGAATCCATCGCGCCTACTTCGAGGCCGGGGCCGACGCCGTCGAGACCAACACCTTCGGCTGCAACCTTCCCAACCTGGCCGATTACGACATCGCCGACCGGATCCGGGAATTGTCGGAGAAGGGCACCCGGCTCGCGCGTGAGGTGGCCGACGAGATGGGTCCGGGTGCGGATGGCTCGGCGCGGTTCGTGCTGGGGTCGATGGGTCCGGGCACGAAGCTGCCGACGCTGGGTCACGCGCCGTACGCCGCGCTGCGCGATGCCTACTCCGAGGCGGCGCTGGGCATGCTCGACGGCGGCGCCGACGCCATTCTGATCGAGACCTGCCAGGACTTGCTACAGGTCAAGGCCGCGGTCACCGGCAGCAGGCGGGCGATGGAGCGCGCGGGCCGCCGGATTCCGATCATCACTCACGTCACCGTGGAGACCACCGGCACCATGCTGGTCGGCTCGGAGATCGGCGCCGCGTTGACGGCGCTCGAGCCGCTGGGTATCGACATGATCGGGTTGAACTGCGCGACCGGCCCGGACGAGATGAGTGAGCATCTGCGCCATCTGTCGCGCCATGCCCGCATCCCGGTGTCGGTGATGCCGAACGCGGGCCTGCCGGTGCTCGGCGCCAACGGTGCGGAGTACCCGCTCACCCCGGAAGAGCTTGCGGTCGCGCTGTCGGGCTTCGTCTCGGAGTTCGGTTTGGCGATGGTTGGTGGCTGCTGCGGCACGACGCCCGAGCACATCCGGCAGGTCACCGAGGCGGTGCGCGAGATCGAGCCGAGCCTGCCGCCGATCGATCAGCGCCGCGATCCGGTGCACGAGCCCGCGGTGTCGAGCATGTACACCGCGGTGCCGTTCGCGCAGGACGCGAGCGTCATGATGATCGGTGAGCGCACCAATGCCAACGGCTCCAAGGCTTTCCGTGAGGCGATGCTGGCCGGTGATTGGCAGAAGTGCCTGGACATCGCCAAGGACCAGACCCGCGACGGCGCGCACATGCTGGATCTGTGCATCGACTACGTCGGACGTGACGGCACCGCCGATATGAGCGAGCTGGCGAGCCGGTTGGCGACGTCGTCGACCTTGCCGATCATGCTCGACTCCACCGAGCCGCCGGTGCTGCAAGCAGGCCTCGAGCATCTGGGCGGGCGCTGCGCGGTGAACTCGGTGAACTACGAGGACGGCGACGGCCCGGATTCGCGGTATCAGCAGATCATGCGGCTGGTCGCCGAGCACGGTGCGGCCGTGGTCGCGCTGACCATCGACGAGGAGGGTCAGGCCCGCACGGCGGAGAAGAAGGTGGAGATCGCCGAACGCCTGATCGCCGATATCACCGGCACCTGGGGGTTGGACGAGTCCGACATCATCATCGACACCCTGACCTTCACCCTCGGCACCGGCCAGGAGGAATCGCGGCGCGACGGCCTGGAAACCATCGAGGCGATCCGTGAGCTCAAGCGCCGTCATCCGCGCGTGCAGACCACGCTGGGCCTGTCCAATATCTCCTTCGGCCTGAACCCGGCCGCGCGGCAGGTGCTGAACTCGGTGTTCATGCACGAATGCGTGCAGGCCGGGCTGGACAGCGCGATCGTGCACGCCTCGAAGATCCTGCCCATCGCCCGCATCCCCGAAGAGCAGCGCGAGACCGCGCTGGACCTGATCTACGATCGCCGCGGCGAGGACTACGACCCGCTGCAGAAGCTGATGCAGCTGTTCGAGGGTGTGTCGGCGTCGTCGTCGAAGGCCTCCCGCGCCGAGGAGCTGGCGGCGTTGCCGCTGTTCGAGCGGCTGGAGCGGCGCATCGTCGACGGTGAGAAGGCCGGCATGGAAGCCGACCTGGACGAGGCGATGGCGCAGGTGCCGCCGCTGCAGATCATCAACGAAACCCTGCTCGCGGGCATGAAGACCGTCGGTGAGCTGTTCGGCTCCGGGCAGATGCAGCTGCCGTTCGTGCTGCAATCGGCCGAGGTGATGAAGGCCGCGGTGGCCTACCTGGAACCGCATATGGAAGCCACCGACGATTCCGGTAAGGGCCGGATCGTGCTGGCCACCGTCAAGGGCGACGTGCACGACATCGGCAAGAACCTGGTCGACATCATCTTGTCCAACAACGGCTACGAAGTGGTCAATCTCGGTATCAAACAACCGATTTCGACCATCCTCGACGCCGCGGTGGACAAGAAGGCCGACGTCATCGGCATGTCCGGGCTGCTGGTGAAGTCCACCGTGGTGATGAAGGAGAACCTCGAGGAGCTCAACGCCAAGGGCATGGCCGAGCAGTTCCCGGTGCTGCTCGGCGGTGCCGCGCTGACCCGCTCCTACGTGGAGAACGACCTCACCGAGGTCTACGAAGGCGATGTGCACTACGCCCGCGACGCCTTCGAAGGTCTGCGGCTGATGGACGACATCATGGCCCGCAAGCGCGGCGGCGGCCCCGACCCCGACAGCCCCGAAGCGATCGCCGAACGCGAGCGCGCCGCCGAACGCAAGGCCCGCCACGAACGCTCCAAGCGCATCGCCGCCGAACGCAAGGCCGCCGAAGCGCCGGTCGTGGTCCCGGAACGCTCGGATGTGGCCGCGGACCTGCCGGTGCCGGTGCCGCCGTTCTGGGGCACCCGCGTGGTCAAAGGCCTGGCGCTGCACGAATATTCGGGGCTGCTCGATGAACGTGCGCTGTTCCTGGGCCAGTGGGGGTTGCGCGGGCAGCGCGGTGGTGAGGGCCCCAGCTACGAGGAGCTGGTCGAGTCCGAGGGTCGCCCGCGGCTGCGCGCCTGGCTGGACCGGCTGTCCACCGAGGGCGTGCTCCAGCACGCGGCCGTCGTCTACGGCTACTTCCCGGCGGTGTCCGAAGGCGATGACGTCATCGTGCTCACCGAACCCGACCCCGGGGCGCCGCAGCGGTATCGGTTCACCTTCCCGCGCCAGCAGCGCGACCGGTTCCTGTGCATCGCCGACTTCATCCGCTCCCGCGAACGTGCCGTCGAGACCGGCCAGGTGGATGTGCTGCCCTTCCAGCTGGTCACCATGGGTCAGCCCATCGCCGACTTCGCCAACGAACTGTTCGCCGCCGACAACTACCGCGACTACCTCGAGGTGCACGGCATCGGCGTCCAGCTCACCGAGGCGCTCGCCGAATACTGGCACCGCCGCGTTCGCGAAGAACTGGTGCTCGACGGCCATTCGGTCGCCGAATCCGACCCCGACGACGTTCAGGACTACTTCAAGCTCGGCTACCGCGGCGCGCGCTACTCCTTCGGCTACGGCGCCTGCCCCGACCTCGAGGACCGCGCCAAGCTCGTCGACCTGCTCGACGCCGAACGTATCGGCGTCACGCTGTCGGAAGAACTCCAGCTGCATCCCGAACAGTCCACCGACGCGTTCGTGCTGCTGCACCCGGAGGCGAAGTACTTCAACGCCTGACCGAGGGCACCCCGAACCGGCTCGGGGTGCCCTCGGCGGCGCGATTGCGACAGGCTGTGACGGTTCTCACGAATAGCCCGGCGCCGGTGGGGTACAGGTGATCGGCCAGGTTGCCACACGACGCTGACCTGGGTGTTTCCGGTTCGGCCTGACCGGATTCGGGCTCACCGGACGCCCGGTTCGGCGTGAGAACGCCACGACACCCCCGCGCCGCACCGCACGCGGCGGTGAAACCAGCAACGCTGCTGGAACCTGTCGGACGCTTATGCCATTGTCGGTGGGTGGCAACTGCATCCGGGGCAGTCGGCGGATGCGAGTTCATCCTGCAGATCACCGGTGCAAACGACTTCGGCGCGTAGGGATTCCAGGCCAGTCCTGGACCGGGCGCGGAGTGCTGGAGGACTCGGCGGGAAAGCAGGAGGGGCACAACCTCATGACGGCGGATCGGTTGATCGCTGGACGGTATCGGCTCACGGATCCGATCGGCACGGGCGCGATGGGCGTGGTGTGGCGCGCCACCGACGTCCGGTTGCGGCGCACGGTGGCCGTCAAGCAGGTGCTGCTCGGTCCCGGCCTCACCCGCGAGGCCGCGCTCGAGGCGAAGCTGCGCGCCAAGCGTGAGGGCCGGATCGCGGCACGGCTGCACCATCCGAACGCGATCACCGTCTTCGACGTCGTCGAGGAAGACGAACAGCCCTGGCTGGTCATGGAGTACATGGACGCGCCGAGCCTGGCGGCCAAACTCGCCGGTGGACGCACCCTGCCCGCCATGGAGGTCGCCAAGATCGGCGCCCAAGCCGCCGCGGCCCTGGCCGCCGCCCATGATGCCGGCATCGTGCACCGTGACGTGAAACCCGCCAACCTGCTGGTGGCCGACGACGGCACGGTGAAGATCACCGACTTCGGCATCTCCCGCGCCGTCGGCGACGTCACCGTCACCGCGACCGGCTTCCTCGCCGGAACCCCCGCCTACCTCGCGCCCGAGGTCGCGCGCGGGGAGAACCCCGAACCCGCCTCCGACGTGTTCGCGCTCGGCTCGACGCTGTACGCGGCGGTCGAGGGCGCACCGCCCTTCGGCGAGGGCGACAATCCGCTCGCGGTCCTGCACGCGGTGGCGCGCGCCCAGGTGCGGCCGCCGGAGAAGGCCGGCGATCTCGGGCCGGTGCTGATGCGGCTGCTGGCCGCCACCGTCGCCGAACGCCCGACCATGAAGGAAGCCCGGCGCGCGCTGGAAGACGTTGCGGCGGGCCGCAGCCCACGGGTGGCCGTTCCGGCCGCGACGAAGGTGCTCCCGCATCCGTCGGCGGCGGGGGCCGACAACGCGTCCGCGGCCACCCAGGCGGTGCCGCGTCCGTCTCCCGGACCGGCGCCGAGACCCGCGCCCAGCCGGCCGGGCATGGCCGCCGCGCCCGGCACGCTCCCCGCTGCGCCCGGCACAGTCTCGGGCGGGCCGGGGCCGTCCCGGTCGGGTTCGGGTCGTGGCCGGGTGATCGCGCTGGTGGCGGCCGCGTCCGCGGGGGTCCTCGTGCTGGTGGCGCTGATCGCCGCCGCGGTCAACGGCGGGGGAGAGCCATCGGCGGGTGGGTCCGGATCGCCGGCGGTGACCGCGGCGCAGCCCACGGTCGACGCCGTCGCCCCGGAGGATTCCGGCGAATCCTCCGGCGACGACGTCACCACCACGCCGTCGACCACCACGACCTCGGCCACCCCCAGCTCGACCACGTCGACCCCCACCACGACCCCGGCCGGCCCGCCGACCCCGGAACGGGTGGTGCAATTCGTCAGCGGCTACTACGGCATGCTGCCCGGCAACGCCGCCGCCGCCTGGTCCCAGCTCTCGCCCGCCTACCAGGCCCAGACCGGTTACAGCGACTACCTGAACTTCTGGTCCGGCATCAGCGCCGTCACCGTGCACAGCGTCACACCCAACGGGGACACCGGGGCGACGGTATCGCTGACCTATACCCTGAAGGACGGTTCGACCTCCACCGAGAGCCGGTGGATCCAGGTCGCCTCCGACAACGGGCGGTTGCTGATCGCCAATTCGGGACTGTAGGGGGAACACGCAGAGGAGAGGATCCGGGTGAACACGCGGCCGGCGGGCGTGCTGTGGGATATGGACGGCACACTGCTCGATTCGGAGAAACTGTGGGACATCGCCGTGCGCGACCTCGCCGTCGAGCTCGGCTCACAGATGACCGATGAGCTGCGCCGGTCCTTGATCGGCGCCTCCGGTCCCAACGCGCTGCGCATCGTGTTCACCGGACTCGGCCTCGATCCGCGGCCGGAGGCGATGCGCGCCGCGGGGGAATTCCTCGAGCACCGTGTCACCGAGCTGATGGCGGAACCCATTCCGTGGCGGCCCGGCGCGAAGGACGCGCTGGCGATGGTGCGCGCGGCCGGACTGCCGAGCGCGCTGGTGACCAACACCAAGCGTTCGCTGGCCGAATTCGGCCTCGACACCCTGGGCCGGGAATACTTCGACGCCTCGGTCTGCGGCGACGAGGTGCCGCACGGCAAACCCGAACCCGACGTCTATCTGCGCGCGGCCGAGCTTCTCGGCCTCGATCCGAAAACCTGTGTGGCGGTGGAGGACTCGCCCACCGGCGTCGCGGCCGCCGAGGCCGCGGGCTGCGCGGTGCTCGTGGTGCCGTGTGAGATCGCGGTGCCCGACGCGCCGATCCGTACCCAGCGCGATTCTCTGGTCGCACTCACGATGGCGGACCTCGGTGAGGTGCTGAATACTCGGTATCCGGTGGGTCGGGGCTGAGACGCTCCCACCGATTCACGGCTTCCGCGCAGGTCGAATGCGTTGCCGGACAACAAGACCGAACGGTCCGTGACGATTGTCACCGCCTATCTCAGGAAAACCCGGGCGTGTCGGGAATAGTCCGATAACAATGTCGTTATGGCAGCGACGGTAGCCCTGGACGAGATCGTCGACACCACTCGCTTTCCGATCACCGACCCCGACAGCGCCGGTTGGCGCGCGGCGGTGGCGGCTGCGCGAGCCGACCTGGCGCAGGACGGATGCACCGTGCTGCGCGAATTCATCCGGCCGGAGCTACACGAGCGGCTGCGGGACCAAGGTGAACACATGGCCCCGCACGCCCACTATCAGGTCGAGCGGGTCAACGCCTACAACATTCCGCTCGATACCGAACTGCCCGAGGATCATCCGGGCCGCATCGTGCTCGAACGCGGCAACGCCTTCGTCCCGCGCGACCGGATCGACGCCGACGCACTGATCCACCAGCTCTACACCAGTCAGCTGTTCCAGCGGTTCGTCGCCGACTGCTTCGGCCTGCCCGGCCTGCACGAATTCGCCGACCCGCTGGCCGGTCTCGTACTCAACGTCGTCGCGCCCGGCATGTCGCACCCCTGGCATTTCGACACCAACGAGTACACCGTCAGCATGCTCACCCAGGCACCGGAGTCGGGCGGGGTCTTCGAATACTGCCCCGGCATCCGCTCCCCGCACGCGGAGAACCTCGACGACGTGCGCGCGGTGCTCACCGGCTCCGGCGAGCACCTGATCCAGCGGCTCGAGCTGCGCCCGGGCGACCTGCAACTGTTCCAGGGCCGTTACTCCCTGCACCGGGTCTCCCCGGTGAGCGGCCGCACCCAACGGCATACGGCGATCTTCGCCTACAGCGACCGACCAGGTGTCATCGGCACCGTGGAACGCACCCGCCAGCTCTTCGGGCGGGTGCTGTCGGACCATCACGCCGCGGCCGACGCCGTCCGTGGCGACCGGCTACTCGACTGAGCAGCGCAGTTCGACCCGAGAGGAACCATCGTGTCCGTGCCTATGCACACCACCGGGAAAGCCTCCTTCGACGACATCTACGACCGCCCCGATCCGCGCGCCTACTACGCGCGCATGGCCGAATTGGATTACTGCATACCGCAGTTGGCCAAGCCGCATTTCGAACAGCAGCTCGCCGAATACCGCGACGCCACCGGGGTCAGCGCGCCCACCGTGCTCGATATCGGCTGCTCCTACGGCGTCAACGCGGCCCTGCTGCGGCTGGACACGACCATCGAGGAGCTGGGGGAGTACTACCGCACGGCCGACGCCGACGATCCGGCCGCGCTGATCGCCCTGGACCGGGCGCGCCTCGCCGCCGACGACACGCGACCGGAGGTCCGCTTCGTCGGCATGGATGCCTCGCGTCCGGCCCTGGACTACGCCCACGCGGCCGGCTTGCTGCACGACATCGTGCACGCCGACCTCGAGGCCGCGGACCCCACCGACGAGCAGCGCGCGATCCTGGCCGCCGCCGATCTGGTGATCTCGACCGGCTGTATCGGCTACGTCACCGAGAAGACCCTGCTGCGGGTGGCCACCGCCGATCCCGACCGCAGGCCGTGGATGGCACACTTCGTGTTGCGCATGTACGGCTTCGACGCGATCGAGGGCGAGCTGGCGGCCCTCGGCTACCGCACCGAACGGATGCCAGGCGATTTCGCGCAGCGCCGCTTCGCCTCCGATGCCGAACAGGCGCGGGTGTTGAATACTCTGTCCGCCAACGGAATCGATCCGACCGACCGGGAAGACAGCGGCTGGCTCTACGCCAACCTCTACATCTCCCGCCCCGCCTGACATCGACTCACACCGAGGAATCAGACTTGACCGAACGCACGTTTGCCGCCGAGGACCAGCTGCCCCGGGTGCCGCTACCGACACTGGACGACAGCTGTACCCGGTTCATCGAATGGTGCACACCGCTGCTGACCGCCGACGAACTGGCCGCCACCGAGGCCGCCGTCGCCGATCTGCTGCGCCCCGGCGGCCCGGGCCGCACCCTGGATGCCGCGTTGCGCGCCTACGACGCCACGCCCGGCGTCGGCAGCTGGCTCGACGAGTTCTGGCCGTCGCGGTATCTGGGCCGGCGCGACCGGATCGCGCTCAACGCCAACTTCTTCTTCCTGTTCCGCGACGACACCACGCTGGCGACGTCGACCGGGCCCGGGCAGGTGGAGCGGGCGGCGGGCATCGTCAGCGCTGCCGTCGACTACAAGCTGGCGCTGGACCGGGAGGAGATCCCGCCGGTCACCCAGCGCGGGCAGCGGCTGTCGATGTGGCAGAACAAATACCTGTTCTCCGAGACCCGCATCCCGGGCGAGGAACAGGACACGGTGCGCGTGCCCTACAGCGACGAATGGCCGGGGCCCTCCGACGCGCGCCACATCCTGGTCTTCCACCGCGGCAGCATGTTCCGGATGGAGGTCATCGGGGCCGATGGCGCGCCACACAGCTTCGAGGACATCACCGACGGGCTGCGCGCGGTGCTCAAGGCCGGATCGAAATACGCCGCCACCGACACCGCCGTCGGGCACCTGACCACCCTGCCGCGGGCGGACTGGGCGCGCAGCCGGGCGGGTCTGCTGGCCGAACCGGTCAACGCCGCCGCCCTCGACACCATCGAGACCGCGCTGTTCTGCGTCTGCCTCGAGGATTTCGCTCCCCGCGACGAAACCCATGCCTGCGACATCCTGTTGCACGGCGACAGCGCCAACCGCTGGTTCGACAAGTCGGTGTCGTTCATCGTCTTCGCCGACGGCCAGGCGGGCATCAACGTCGAGCACTGCGGGCTCGACGGCACCACCATCCTGTCGTTCGTCGACACCCTGCTGGAATCGACGGTCGCCGAACACGCCGAACGTTCCGGTGCCCGGCCGCAGGGGCTGCCGGTGGTGGAGCCGATCGAGTTCCGGCTCAGCGCCGCCCAGCGGGCCGAGATCGCCGCGGCGGGTGCGGCATTCGCCCGCTACGCCGCCGAGAACGCCACCACCACGGTGTCGTTCGACGATTTCGGCACCGCGAAGGCCAAGCAGCTGGGCATCTCTCCGGACGCCTTCGCGCAGCTGAGCTATCAGCTGGCCCACCGCCGCAGCAAGGGCCTCACCGGCGCCACCTACGAGTCCATCGCGACCCGCCAGTACCGCAACGGCCGCACCGAGGCCATGCGGGTGATCACGCCGGAGATGGTGGCCTTCGTCGACGCGATGGAAGACGCCTCCGCCGACACCGCGACCAAGCTCGCCGCCGCCAAGGCCGCCGCGGCCGCGCACGTGGCCAGGGCCAAGCAGTGCCAGTCCGGGCAGGCGCCGGAGCAGCACCTGTGGGAACTGGAGTGGATTCAGCGCCGCCGCGGCGCCGACCTGGGCGTCACCGAGCCCATCCCGCTCTACACCAGCCCCGGCTGGACGATCATGCGCGACGACTACCTGAGCACCAGCTCGGCGCCGTCGGTCAATATCCGGTACTTCGGTTTCGGCTCCACCAGCTCCCGCTGCATCGGCGTCGCCTACGTGCTGCTGCCCGATCGCTGGAACCTCTACCTGGCCACCCCCGCGCCGGTCGCCGACCAGATGCACGCCTTCGCCACGTACCTGCGCACGGCGGTCGCCGATCTGGAAGCGCTGCTCGCCGCCCAGTGACGTTCGGGTCGAGTGGCGTCCGGCGGCTGCCGGCCGGGCGGACGCCACTCGACCGGAATCGGTTTGCGGGGGTCTGAAACAATAACCTCCCGTGAAGACTTTCGAGGCCCTGTTCGCCGAGCTCCAGGATCGTGCCGTCACCCGACCCGAGGGGTCGGGGACGGTGGCCGCGCTGGACGCCGGCGTGCATACCCAGGGCAAGAAGGTGCTCGAAGAGGCCGGTGAGGTGTGGCTGGCCGCCGAACACGAGAGCGACGAATCGCTCGCCGAGGAGATCTCGCAGCTGCTGTACTGGGTGCAGGTGCTGATGGTGGGCCGCGGACTGCGGCTCGAGGACGTCTACCGACATCTGTGACGTCCGCCCCGAATCCACCGTCATCCCTCCCGAAAGGACCCCTCCCATGCTGCGCGTCGCAGTCCCCAACAAAGGCGCACTCTCCGAATCGGCCGTGTCGATCCTGTCCGAGGCCGGTTACCGCAAGCGCACCGATTCCCGCGATCTGACCGTCCTGGACTTGGCCAACCAGGTGGAGTTCTTCTTCCTGCGGCCCAAGGACATCGCCATCTACGTCGGCTCCGGTGAACTCGATCTCGGCATCACCGGCCGCGATCTGGCCCTCGACTCGGCCGCGCCGGTGACCGAGCGGCTCGCCCTCGGTTTCGGCGGCTCCACCTTCCGCTACGCCGCCCCGGCCGGTCGTGACTGGACCGTCGAGGACCTCGCGGGCAAGCGCATCGCCACTTCCTACCCGAACCTGGTGCTGTCGGATCTGGCCAAGCGTGGCATCGAGGCCGAGGTGATCCGGCTCGACGGCGCGGTGGAGATCTCCATCCAGCTCGGCGTCGCCGACGCCATCGCCGACGTCGTCGGCTCCGGGCGCACCCTGCGTCAGCACAACCTGGTTGCCTTCGGCGCCTCGCTGTGCGATTCGGAGGGGGTGCTGATCGAGCGCGAGGGCTCCGACCGCGACGACAAGGCCCGCAACCAGCTCATCGACCGGGTCAAGGGCGTGGTGTTCGCCCAGCAGTACCTCATGCTGGACTACGACTGCCCCAAGAGCCTGCTCGATCAGGCCGCCCAGATCACCCCCGGCCTGGAATCGCCCACCGTCTCCCCGCTCACCGACCCCGACTGGGTCGCCGTACGCGCGCTGGTGCCACGCAAACTGGGCAACTCGGTGATGGACCAGCTCGCCGACCTGGGTGCCAAGGCGATCCTGGCCACCGACATCCGGTCCTGCCGGGCTTTCTGAGTGAAGGTCGGGCAGGCGCGGCGTCTCTCGGCCCCGCCTGTCCGATGGGCGGCGCCATCGGCCTCGGCCGATCCGGACCGCTGACGTCACCGCTCTCCCGGAGGCGGCGAGGCCGGCTACCCAACCGGCCTCGGCGCTCGTCGACAGCATGTCGGAGCGGCGCGTATCCGGCTGCGGGGCAGTCGGATACGCGCGCGGCTCAGTCCGCGACCGACTCGGCGAAGATCTGCTCGGGAGATTCGGGTTCCTCCGGCCAGCCCGGATACGGCGGGGGAGTGCCGCCGTACTCCGGGCACAGGTGTTTGTAGTCGCAGAACCCGCACAGCCAGCTCTTGCTGGGTGGGAAGTCCCCGGTGCGGCCGGCTTCGCGGATGGCCTGCCACAGCGCGGTCAGGGTGCGTTCGAAGCGGGTGAGCTCTTCTTCGTCCGGCGTGTAGGTGAGGATCTGCTCGTCGGCCAAGTAGATCAGCCGCAGCTGAGCCGGGACGACCCCACGGGTGCGCAGCATGACCAGGGCGTAGAACTTCAGCTGGAACAGCGCCTTGGTCTCCTGGGTCTCCCCGGGGGCGCGGCCGGTCTTGTAGTCCACCACTCGTAGCTCACCGGTGGGCGCCATATCGATCCGGTCGACGAAACCGCGCAGCAGCACCCCGTCGGGCAGCTCCACCTCGACCCGGGATTCACACGACTCCGGATCGAATCCGGTCGGATCCTCCAGCCGGTAGTAGGCCCGCACCAGTGCGCGGACCTCGTCGAGAAACCCCTCCAGCTCGGCCTCGGCGATCAGCTCGGCCACCTCGGGACGCTCGGCCACCACCCGGGCCCACGCGCCGGGCGCGAGTGCTTCGGCCCGCTCGGGCATCCGTTCCGCCGCGGGCAGTCCGTAGAGATCTTCCAGCACCGCGTGCACCACCGTGCCGCGCACCGCGTGCCGCGCCGGCGGCTCCGGAATCCGGTCGATCGCGCGTAACCGGTACTTGAGCGGGCACTGCTTGAAATCCATTGCCCGGGAAGGCGACAGCGCCGGACGGGACCGAACCGGCGCCGCGTCGGGGCGGGCCGCCGGTTCGGCGTCGGCAGGGGGCGTGGTCGCTGGTGCTGGCATACCTGGCAGGCTATCCGGCGGCACCGACACGGTGCCGTGAGACGGCAGCGACGATCAGAATTTCGCGGAACGGAGATACATGACGGCCAGACGGACCGGGCCATTCACCATCGGTGACCGGGTGCAGCTGACCGATGCCAAGGGCAGGTTGTACACCGTGCTCTTGGAGCCGGGCAAGGAGTTCCACACCCATCGCGGCGGGATCAAGCACGACGACCTGATCGGCGCCGACGAGGGCAGCGTGGTGAACTCCACCAACGGCACTCCCTACCTCGCGCTGCGGCCGCTGCTGATCGACTACGTGCTCTCCATGCCGCGCGGGGCCGCGGTGATCTACCCGAAGGACGCCGCCCAGATCGTGCACGAGGGCGATATGTTCCCCGGCGCGCGCGTCCTCGAGGCCGGCGCGGGCTCCGGCGCGCTCACCTGTTCGCTACTACGGGCCGTCGGCCCCGAGGGCGAAGTGGTGTCGTACGAGATCCGCGAAGACCACGCCGAGCACGCCGTGCGCAACGTGGAGACCTTCTTCGGCGAACGTCCGGCGAACTGGTCGCTGACCGTCGGTGACGTCGCGAACTACGACGGCCCACAGGTCGACCGGGTAGTGCTCGACATGCTCGCACCCTGGGACGCGCTACCGGCGGTGTCCAAAGCGCTGGTCCCCGGCGGCGTGCTCATCGTCTACGTGGCGACGGTGACGCAGCTGTCGAAAATCGTCGAGACGCTGCGCGAGCAACAATGCTGGACCGAGCCGCGCTCATGGGAGTCGATGGTGCGCGGCTGGCATGTGGTGGGTCTTGCGGTGCGTCCCGAGCACCGGATGCAGGGCCACACCGCCTTCCTGGTGAGCGCCCGCAGGCTGGCCGAGGGCACGGTGACGCCGAAGCCCCAGCGCCGGCCCTCGAAGGGCTGACACCGGGGCTTCGGTGAGATGCGGTCCCGATCAGGCAGGAACGCAGGGCGCCTGCGCGAAACCGAGCAGCAGGCAGCCGCTGGCGTCCGACAGCTTCCAGCTGCCGTCGACGTTCTCCCAGGTCAGCGGCATGGCTGGGGCCGCGCCGTGCGGGGAGGTGATGACCACCTGCGCGGTGGCGGTGTTGCCCTCGGTGGTCACATCGGTGACGCCGAAGGTCAGGGTGCCGTAGCCGGCCAGCGCGGCATTCATCTGGTCGATGTTGGCGGTGCGCTGTTCGCCGTTGACGATCAGCTTCGTCTTCTCCGCGGTCGGCACATCCGGGCTGGCCAGCTTGTCGAGCACGCCCCGCAGCGTTTCCGGGGTCGGGGCCGCGCCGGTGCCGTGGTCTTCGTGCTCGGCGCCGGTCGTGGTGGCGGCGGCCGCCGCGCTGGTGGTAGCGCTGGTGCTGGTGGCGGCGCTGTCGCCGCTGTCGTCGTCGGAACCGCACGCGGTCAGGCCGAGCGACAGGGCGACGGTGGCGGCGGCAGCGACAGACAAGCGCAGTGCCCTCACGGGAAGGAGCATGACTGGCAACCTTTCGGCTAGTCGGTGAGCAGCCTCACCGGTAATGTGTTAGGGCAGGCTAACATGGTCGTTCCGGTCGACGGGCGCTGCCTAGATGTGATCACGACGAAACCATGTCGGACAGCGAGAACGGTTCGCGCCCGGTAGCGTTGATAGACCGGGACTGGGAGGAGCAGCACATGAGCCCCATCGAGAATTCGGATTCGGCGGCCTGGAGAGAGCTCGAGGCGGTGCGCGCCGAAGCGGCTGCACTCCGGAGGCAACTCGCGGATTCACCGGATCGTGCGCGGGAATTGGAAGCCCGCATCGATTCGCTGACTATTCGCAACACGAAGCTGATGGACACTCTGAAAGAAGCGCGCCAGCAGTTGGTCGCGTTGCGTGAAGAGGTCGATCGGCTCGGTCAGCCGCCGAGTGGTTACGGCGTCCTGATCGGCGCCTATGACGATCAGACCGTCGACGTGTTCACCTCCGGCCGCAAGATGCGGTTGACGTGTTCGCCGAACATCGACACCAGCACCCTCGAGTACGGCCAGACCGTGCGGTTGAACGAGGCGCTGACGGTGGTCGAGGCCGGACACTTCGACGCGGTCGGTGAGATCGGCACGTTGCGCGAGGTCCTCGACGACGGCCGCCGCGCCCTCGTGGTCGGCCATGCCGACGAGGAGCGCGTGGTCTGGCTGTCCGGTCCGCTGTCCAAGGTCGCCGAGATCGACGACCTCGACGATCCCGACGCGCCGGTGCGCCGGCTGCGTCCCGGCGATTCGCTACTGGTCGACACCAAGGCCGGATTCGCGTTCGAGCGCATCCCCAAGGCCGAGGTCGAAGACCTGGTGCTGGAGGAAGTGCCCGATGTCGACTACAACGACATCGGTGGTCTCGGCCGCCAGATCGAGCAGATCCGCGACGCGGTGGAGCTGCCGTTCCTGCACAAGGACCTGTTCCGCGAGTACGCGCTGCGCCCGCCCAAGGGCGTGCTGCTCTACGGTCCGCCGGGTTGCGGTAAGACGCTCATCGCCAAGGCGGTGGCCAACTCGCTGGCCAAGAAGATCGCCGAGGCCCGCGGTGAGGATGCCAAGGAGGCCAAGTCCTACTTCCTCAACATCAAGGGCCCGGAACTGCTGAACAAGTTCGTCGGCGAGACCGAGCGTCACATCCGGATCATCTTCCAGCGGGCCCGGGAGAAGGCGTCGGAAGGCACCCCGGTGATCGTGTTCTTCGACGAGATGGACTCGATCTTCCGCACCCGCGGTTCCGGTGTGTCCTCGGATGTGGAGACCACCGTGGTTCCCCAGCTGCTCAGCGAGATCGACGGCGTCGAGGGCCTGGAGAACGTCATCGTCATCGGCGCCTCCAACCGCGAGGACATGATCGACCCCGCGATCCTGCGTCCGGGCCGCCTGGACGTCAAGATCAAGATCGAGCGGCCGGACGCGGAATCGGCGCAGGACATCTTCTCCAAGTACCTCACCGAGGAACTGCCGCTGCACGCCGACGATCTGGCCGAGTTCCACGGCGACAAGGGCGCCTGCATCCGTGCGATGATCGAGCGGGTGGTCGAGCGGATGTACGCCGAGAGCGAGGACAACCGCTTCCTGGAGGTCACCTACGCCAACGGTGACAAGGAAGTCCTGTACTTCAAGGACTTCAACTCCGGCGCCATGATCCAGAACATCGTGGACCGGGCGAAGAAGTACGCCATCAAGGCGGTGCTCGACACCGGCAACCCGGGCCTGCGCATCCAGCATCTCTACGATTCGATCGTGGACGAGTTCTCCGAGAACGAGGACCTGCCCAACACCACGAATCCCGATGACTGGGCACGCATCTCGGGCAAGAAGGGCGAACGGATCGTCTACATCCGCACCCTGGTCACCGGCAAGAACGCCAGTGCCAGCCGGGCGATCGACACGGAGTCGAATACGGGGCAGTACCTGTAATCGGGTTACGTCGTCAGGGCCGTGCTTCCGTTGGGAAGCACGGCCCTTCGTCGTCGAGGGCCTCACTACTGTCATGTGACACACATCACTGGACGTATGACCAGCTATAACTGCTGCCCGGCGATGGAATCGGCATCACCTCTGGCGGACGTCCGCACCTCGATCCAGTGAAACCGCCGCGCGAGCTATCTGAATCATCCATGCTTCAGATAGCTGGCGCAGCGGGGTTGCGCCGGATCTCGAGATGGAGGAGTCACCATGTCCGGTTCCGCGTCGGATTTCCTGGCCGAAGTGCTGTTCAAGATGATCCTGGAACTGCTGAGCAGCGGTAGCGCGGGGTAGTCCGCATCGAAGGACGAGCCGACAGGGTCGCACCCATCGGGGTGCGGCCCTGTTCGCGTCGCCACCCTGTCGGTAGCGCGGATTAGGCTGTCGCCATGACTTCTGGGCAGACCGAGATCTGGCACAACCCGCGCTGCACCAAGAGCCGTGCCGCGCTCGCGCACCTGGACGAGACCGGTGCCGAGTACACGGTGCGCCGGTACCTGGATGATCCGCCGACCGCCGACGAACTGCGCGCGGTGCTGGCCAAACTCGGCGCCGAACCCTGGGACATCACCCGTACGGGCGAATCGGAAGCCAAGGAGCTCGGCATGTCGGGCTGGGGCCGCACCGAAGCCGATCGTGACCGGTGGATCGAGGCGCTGGCGGCTCATCCGAAGCTGATCCAGCGGCCGATCGTGTTCACCGCGAACGGTGCGGCGGTCGTCGCCCGTGATGAGGAATCGCTGCGGTCGCTGGACTGATGCCCATGTGCAGCGAGGGTGCGCTCGGATGCACAGCAGATCGTTGTCTGTGCAGCGTGTGCCCCATGTAGGTGCGTCTTTTCCGCAGTAGCCGGGAGATGTCTCGAGTGATCGTTTTCGCTGTAACGGGTACTCGGCGGAGTGTGATGTAGATCATGTCACCGTGGATCGGGAAGGTCCCGATCCGACGTTGGATCGAGCGTGGGTCAGCAACGGGTCGGGGCGTCGAGCTCCACGCCGGTTGGAGGTTGTCATGAACTCGATCGTCAAGAAATTCGCCGTCGGCGCATCCGCCGCGACACTCATCGGCGCCGCCGGAATCCTCGGCGCCGCACCAGCACAGGCCCAGCCGCCCGGGTTCTGTTCGGTCAATCCGGTCGCGGCCACCGCCGCCTACTCGCAATGCGGCGGACCGGTCTGGCATCAGGTGCGCATCACCTGCTGGGCCTGGTGGTCCTGGTTCAGCAGCTACGAGCGCTGGGGCAACCCGGCATGGGACGGACAGCAGTCCTGGACCAGCTGCGATCTGCCGTTCTCCATGCAGACCTGGCAGGTGGTAGTGCGCTGAACGTCGACGGCCGTAGCCAGGTTGCTGCGCTCGCATCGTTGGGCGCGGCGCCTGGCGCGACAGCCGCTCGGGCGCGCTCGGGTACGCCGCAATGAGGATGGCGAATCGGCCTTCGGACTGACGCCCGGCGCGGGTGTGCGCCGGTAGGGTCGGCTGGCATGAAGGTACAGCTGCGCCACAGTCCAGCCTCCGCCGTCGCCCGGTGTTTCCTCGCGGGCAATGAGCCCATGCGCGTCGAAAGCGGTGCCATGGTGGCGCATTCGGCGGGCGTCACGCTGCAAGCCAAGGCCGAAGGCGGCATCTTCGCCGGCATCAAACGATCGATGCTGGCCGGCGAATCGTTCTTCATCTCCACCTTCACCGCCCCGCCGCAGGGCGGCTGGGTCGACGTCGCGCCCTCACTGCCCGGCGATATGCTGCCGCTGACCATTCAGCCCGACCGCCCGTTCTTCATCAGCCGCGGCGGCTGGATCGCCAATTCCCATGGCGTGCAGGTGGAAAGCAAATGGGGCGGCTTCGCGAACCTGTTCGGCGGCGAAGGCGGCTTCGGCCTGCGGGCGCACGGTGAGGGCGAGGTCGTCGTCGGTGTGTTCGGCGCGATCGACATCATCGACCTGCAACCCGGCGAACCCATCACCATCGACACCGGCCACGTCGTCGCCTACGACCTGGCCATGAACTTCACCATCCGCCGGGCGGTCTCCGGGCGGTCCATCCAGTCGCTGAAATCCGGTGAGGGACTGGTCTTCGACTTCACCGGCCCGGGGCGCGTGCTGCTCCAGACACGCAATCCGAGCGCATTCGCCTCGTGGACGGCGTCGACGTCCTCGGGGTAGGTGGTCTCCGGCTCTCGTCGTGCACGTCCATCCGCAGTGGCGGTTCAGCCGCCCATGCTTTGCGGGTCGGTCGTGCCGCTAACGTTCCGCAGGTCGGTCTTGTCGTCCGCACTGCGCGGCGCAGTCCGGATTCTCGATGCGGACCGCGTTTCGCTGGGTCGGGTCGGCCATGCGACCGCGTAAGCGTGCTGGTCGACGCCGGGACGTGGATGTGCGCTCCGTGGTCGGGACGTCGGGGCTCAGGCCAGGATTTCGCGCAGTAGATAGCGGGTGTCGGGGACGAACGGCCATGCGGGATCGGCGAGCTGGTCGCGCAGGGCCTGCTCCGTCCACCACCAGCCGTCGGCGATCTCCTCGGGTTGGTGGCGGACCGGGCCGTCGTAGCGCAGTTCATAGGCGAACAGGTGGCAGCGCATCGGGCGGCCCTGCCATTCGCCGTCCCAGGCGGCGCGGGCCAGGGGAGTGGGTTCGGTGTCGGTGGTGATGCCGAGTTCTTCGGCCAGCTCGCGGATCGCGGTCTGCTGCGGGGATTCGCCCGGGTCGACCACGCCGCCGGCGAGGCAGTCGTGCATTCCGGCGAACACCATTTTGGCGTCGGTGCGGCGGTGGACGTAGATCGAGCGGCCGTCGCCGGAGCGGACCAGCACTCCCGCGCTGGCGTACCAGAGCCCGTCACGGTAGACGACGGCGCGGTCCTCGGCGCCGATTTCCCGCCCGGCGCTGTCGTAGACGGCGATCATCTCCGAACCCACCGGGCGAGAGTAACGTGTGCCGCGTAGATCGCTCGACGAAGGGATCGGCTCGATGGCGCTGCCGCGCGCACTGGGGAAATTCAATCGGCAGGTCACCAATCCGGTGACCTCGGTCATCGCCGGGCGCGCACCCGGTATGGGCATCGTCGTGCACAAGGGCCGCAAGTCCGGGCGCACCTACCGGACCCCGGTCCTGCTCTTCGCCGACGGCCACGAATACCGCATCGCCCTCACCTACGGCCGCGACGTCGACTGGGTCAAGAATGTCGTTGCCGCAGGCGATTTCGCCGTGGAAACCCACGGGCAGACGGTGGCCCTCACCGATCCGCTGATCCGCCATGACGCCGCCGCGAGCTGGGCGCCGCCGGTGATCCGGCAGGCGCTCGTCGCGATGTCGGCGCCGTATTTCCTGGAGGCCCGCACGGTCGCCTGACCGGGCTGGTCCGGTCATGGACCGAGGAGCCGTGATCGCTGTCGTGGGAGCGGTCCCCCGGCGAGTCGTGATCACTGTCGATCGATCGCGCCTAATCGGTAGAACTCCCGCGCGTGCCAGGCCCTGTGAGCGGGGTGCTGTCGGCACCCCCCTGATCTCCACCTCCCACAATCCCGCTCGACCGCGTTGCATGGGTTTCGGAGCTGATGGTTCCGAGATCAGGACCGAGGACCGCCCTGATCGCTGTGGGCGCGATGGCGGCGGCACGCCCGCCGATCCGATCGCAACCCTTCCGACTCGAAGATGACCTGCACCAGGAGCCCTGCAATGATCACCACGACGACCCTGCGGCGACGTTCGCGCCGCTGGTCCCGCGCCGCCGGAGCCGGCGCCGCCGCCCTCGCTGTGCTGGCCGCCTCGGCCTGCTCCGGCGCCGATGCCACTACCGCGGCCGCCCCCGTCGCACCGATTGCGGGCCTGGCCTCCGGCGACCTCTCGCGCGGAGCGGACAACTTCTATACCAGCGACCAGGTCTCCATGCGGCCGGTGACCTTCAAGAATCAGTACCAGATGGACGTCACCGGAAACCTCTTCGTGCCGAAGAACCTCGCCCCCGGCGCACGGGCGGCGGCGATGGTGGTCGGACACCCCATGGGCGCGGTCAAAGAGCAATCCGCCAATCTCTACGCCACCGAGATGGCCGAACGAGGTTTCGTTACGCTCGCCCTTGACCTGGCGTTCTGGGGTGGCAGCGCCGGTGAACCCCGCAATGCCGTCGCCCCGGACCTCTACACCGAAACCTTCTCCGCCGGCGTCGACTACTTGCGCACCCACGACAGCGTCGACCCCGAACGCATCGGTGCACTCGGTATCTGCGGCAGTGGCAGTTTCGTCATCTCCGCCGCCAAGATCGACCCCCGGATCAAAGCCGTCGCGACCGTCAGCATGTACGACATGGGTGCCGCCAACCGCAACGGACTCGGCCGCTCGGTCACTCCTGAGCAGCGTCAGCAGATCATCGCCCAGGCCGCCGCCCAGCGTGATGTCGAATTCCGCGGCGGCCCGACCGAATACACCAGCGGCACCGTGCACGAGCTGACCGCCGAGTCGACCCCGATCGAGCGGGAGTTCTACGACTTCTACCGCACCCAGCGCGGCGCGGTCACCCCCGAGGGCGCCACACCGGACACCACCACGCACCCCACGCTGTCGAGCAACACGAAGTTCATGAACTTCTACCCGTTCAACGACATCGAGACCATCTCCCCGCGCCCGATGCTGTTCATCACCGGCGAGCACGCCCACTCCCGCGAATTCAGCGAAGAGGCCTATCGCCTGGCCGGCGACCGCAAGGAACTGGTAACCGTGCCCGGCGCCGGACACGTCGACCTCTACGACCGCACCGACCTCATCCCCTTCGACAAGCTCACCGACTTCTACACCCAGAATCTCGCCTGACCGATCCCCGAATCGACGACTCGGCCCGCCACGCAACAAGCAACGTGGCGGGCCGAGTCGTACGAGCACCGATGATTCTCGGGTGGGTCTGTCGTCGATACCTGTGGGTATACCGATAGACAGGAGTCCAGACATGACGAGACCGACGAGCTCGGTGCGGGTGAACGGTGTGGATCTCGGCATCGAGAGCTTCGGCCGCGACAGCGATCCGCTGGTCCTACTGGTCGGCGGCACGACGATGTTGTCCTGGCCCGACCCGCTGTGCGAGCGGCTCGCGTCGGGCGGGCGGCGCGTGGTGCGCTACGACCTGCGCGATTCCGGCGCCTCGACAACCCTAGACCCGGAGAATCCGGCCTATGACCTGCGGGATCTCGTCGCCGATGCGGTCGCGTTGGTCGAGGCGCTCGGTGCCGGGACCGCTCATCTCGGTGGGGTCGGCGTCGGTGGAATGGTGGCTCAGGTCGCCGCGTTGGACCACCCCGACGTGTTCACCGCACTGACTCTCGTCGGCACTCGGGCGGTGGCGCCCGGCCCGGTCGACGAGGATTTGCCCGACCACGACCACGCGGTCCTGGGTGCGCTGTTCGCCCGCCCGCAGCCGGACTGGACCGACCGGGAAGCTGTCGCGGCATTCGCCGCCTCGGCGGCCGAGGTTCTGGGCGACGATCCGGAGCAGGCGCGGGCGACCGCGGCCCGAATCTGGGACCGGACACCGTCGAGCGATCCCGTTGTGCACCAGGCCAATCAGCTGGGAATGGTGTTCTCGCGGATCGACTGCGCCCCGCGCTGGCGGGAGCGCCTCGGTGAGCTGGATGTGCCCACCCTCGTGGTGCACGGTCGCGCCGACCCGTTTTTCCCGGTCGGCAACGGCGAGGCCCTCGCCGCCGAGATCCCCGGGGCACGACTGCTCGTCCTCGACGACATGGGTACCGCTCTGCGCACCGCCGCATCCGACCGGATCGCTGCCGGGATGCTCGCCCTATAACTGCCCCGCGGGCGGTATCGGTGGACGGCCACCCCGCGGCCGTCGAGCAGCCGACCCGGTCCAGCGCGCTCGTCGGCGCATGGTGAGCCGAGTTCGCGGGGCTGCCGGCGGTTCTCCGGCCACGATGGGCCAAGAACCGCCGGGCCGTCAGCGGTTGTCGCGCGGATCGAGCACGACCTGCGTGCCCGGTGTCGCCGCCACCTGGAGCGTCCGCAGCCGCAGCAGTGCCGGGTGCTCCTCGAGCAGCCGTGCGGTGTTGGCCAGCGACCGCAGGGCGGCGGCCTCGGCGCGGGCGCGCTCGAGCTCGGCGCGGCCGCGTTCCTTGGCCAGCACCGTTTCCAGCGCCGCCTTGCGCAGCTCACCCGGCAGCATCAGATCACGCGCCCGCAGGCCGCTGACCTCGATGCCCAGGCCCGCGACGGCGGTGGTGACGGGCGCGAGATCGGCGGTGAGCAGGCTGCGGTCGGCGACCAGCGCATCCAGCGGATGGGCGGCCACGACCTCGCGGACCGCGTCCTGCACCGCCGCGTACAGCACGGTTTCGGAATTCTGCGCACCCGTGGTGAACGCGACCGGATCGGTGACCTGCCAGTTCAGCGCGAAGCTCGCCCGCAGCGACAGACCGTCGGAAGTGAGCAGCTCCTGGCCGGTGACGTGCATCAGCCGCGGCCGCATGTCGACCTCGACCAACGTGCAGCGCTTGGCGTCATACCGGTGGCGACCGGGTTCGAGCACCCGCTCCAGGGTGCCGTCGCGATAGAGCAGCGTGCGCCGCCATGCCATGACCGTCGTGTACATTTCTCACTCCCTCCCGGAGTCGTGTCTTCATGGAGCCCAAGGCATGTGGATGCCACCCACCCGATCCCGACGACGCGGCGGGGGCTTCCCCCGGCCGGAGCCGGAGAGCCCGCAGGACCACGCCACCGCAGCGGATCGGGGTGGGGGACACCATGTGCGGGAGTCGAACCCAGCAGACTTGCAGTCTGAGCCACCAAGGCACGATCGAGCCGACACGGGGAACGCGGGCCGGAGATTCCGGTGCGCCCCTTGCTCTCTCGCAGGGGTTACGGTATTCGAGCTGCGGCGCGCCGGCGAGTGAATTTCGGCGTGCGCCTCACCCCTTGGCGAGGTTGATGTTGCGCATGGTGACCAGCGCGGTGGCGCGGTCGACACGATGACGCCTGAAAGCTGCCAGTCGATGCCGGCCACCTGCTGTGGGCTCGGCGACACCCGATTGCCACCGCATCGCCGAACCGATAGATTGGCAGCGCATTGTTCAGCCGCAGCAGATGACCCGGAGGTGAGTTGATGACCGCGCCGATGACCGCTGTCGTCCTCGACACCCGGGATGTGCTCGCCGTTCACGTCTGAGCTGAACCACTCCCTTCTCAACCGCTCGGCCAGGTCTGACGATCGATCGCTGGGCTGCGGGTGCTGTGTCAACAGCGGTCACTCCTCGAAATATGTGTCCCTGTGACCGATACACACCTCAGGAGAATTCCGACTATGTCCAGCAATAATCTCTGGCTGACCCGCCCCGAAACCCCGTCCGATATCGAGGCGATCCGGCGGATCAACCTCGCGGCGTTCGACACCGCGGAAGAGGCAGACCTCGTCGACGCACTGCGCACCGACCCGGGATGGATCGACGGGCTGTCGATGATCAGCACCGGCCTCGACGGAACACCCGTCGGGCACGCCCTGCTGACTCGCTGCCATATCGACAGCACCCCCGCGCTGTGTCTGGCCCCGTGCGCCGTACTTCCCGAATTCCACAGCAGCGGTGCCGGTTCAGCGGTGATCCGCGCGGTCCTCGACGCCGCCACCAAGCGTGGTGAGTCGTTCGTGGTCGTGCTCGGCCACCCGCACTACTACCCGCGATTCGGGTTCGAACGCGCCATCCGCCACGGCATCGGCCTGAGCATCGAGGTACCCGAGGACGCGTTGATGGCCATGAGCCTCAACGATCGGCCGCTGCCGAGCGGGACGGTCCGCTACGCGCCGCCGTTCGGGATCTGATCAGTTCGCCCGTTGCGCCCACCGGGGGCGCAACGGGCGGCACCTCGGTTCCTGGTGCGGGCTCAGCGCAGGAAGCTGTAGGAATCGCCGTTGATCAGGATGATGCTGGCGACCATGCCCCAGGCCGGCGCGAAGAGCCACAGGCTGTTCGTTCCGCCGATGAAGAGCACCAGGTCGCGCTTCTTGTGGCCGAGGTATTCCTTGTTGAAGAAATAGGCGAGGTAGTAGAGCACCGTTCCGTAGAACATCATCCAGAAGATGATCAGGCCGATGATCCCCAACGTGCGCGCGGGCATGAT
The DNA here is from genome assembly GCF_005863245.1 of Nocardia cyriacigeorgica. Taxonomy (GTDB): domain Bacteria; phylum Actinomycetota; class Actinomycetes; order Mycobacteriales; family Mycobacteriaceae; genus Nocardia; species Nocardia cyriacigeorgica_C. The sequence goes on from NZ_VBUT01000006.1 coordinate 126,192, forward strand.
GTCGAAGGTGAGGCCGTAGATGAACAGCAGCGACGGGATCAGCGTCACGTACCCGTTGCCCGAGTCGACCCAGAACCCGAACGACTTCCGGTTGGCGTAGGCGGGATCGAACAGCGAGTAGGACGACCACACCTGCGCCCACGTGCTGGGCCGCACGATCTCATGGAGTCGAATGGGGGCGGTGAAGAAGTCGATCACCCGGTCGAGTTCGCGTCCGCGGTACTCGGCGACGAACTGCTCGTGCTGGCGCTCGATCAGCGAGATGCGCAGATTCAGCGCGATCTCCCACAGCGCGATCATCACGTTGATCCAGGTGAAGCTCACCAGAACGAGGTGCCCGACATTGACGCCGTGGCGCCCGATATGCAGGGCGATCGGTACCGCGGCCCCGGCCACGACGAACGCGGCGATCACCATCCAGACGCGCAGAATTCCGGCGCTGCGCGCGGGGTGCGCCGCGGTGGGCTCGGTTACTTCCAGCATTGGGTACGCGTTCCTTCCAGAGCTTGTTCGGTGAGCTGATGCAAGGTGGGGCCGCGCGGATCGTCGCGTTCGAGCCAGCGCAGGAAGGCGAATTCGGCGGCCGCGAGCAGGGTGTGGACGAGCAGGCCTGGCCTGATGTCCTCGTCGGGGTGCACGTCCATTCGTTCGCCGAGCAGCTTGGTCAGCTGCGCGCGTTCGAACGGGCCGACCACCGCGACCCGGTCGAGTAGGTGTGGAGTGGCCCGGATCGCGGCGCGCCAATGGTCCAGTGCCTCTTCGTCGTCGACGAACGCCCGGCTCCACCGCAGACTCGCTTGGCACAGCGCTTCCTCGGGCGACTCACTGCGCGGCCGGGCTTGCAGATTCTCAACGATGGCCGCACCCGCTCGCCGCAGAGTGCCGAGCAGCAGGTCTTCCTTGCTGGTCACATAGCGGAAGTAGGTGCTGTGCCCGATCCCGGCGGCCGCCGCGATCTCCTCGGTGGTCACCGCGTCGAAACCGCGCTCGGCGAACAATCGCAACGCCGCACGTTGAATGTCTTGGCGGACCAGTGCCTTCTGGCGGTCGCGCAATGATTCAGCCACGGGTGGCTCCGAGGTCCGGATGCGCGCGGCCGGCGACGACGGGCAGGTCCAGGCTCGACTTGATACCGGGCGGGGCGGCGCATACGTACGGGATGGAATTCACGCAGTGGTTCGCCGTCGCGACGATGCCCGGATTGCGTTTCAGGCCCTCGGCGATGGACGCGGGCTGCCAGCCGCGAATGGTCACGAAGGTGTCGGGATCTCCCTTGATCTCGATCTCGTAGCGTTCCCCGTCGGGCCCGAACTCCCAGGCCGGCTCCAGGTTCTGCTCGCCCATCAGCCAGTTGACCGCGATCCGGACGACGGACCGGTCGCCGATCATCGCGTCCCAGGTGAAACGCTGCGCCGCGACCAGTCCCGGTTCGATGATCCCCATCGGCGATTCGATCGGTGCGGTGGCTACGGCGATGTCGTGGGAGGTCCGGATCGGCGCGTCGGCGAACCCGAGCGTGTCCAGGCACATCTGGACCGACTGGGTGAACCCGCCGGTCAGCAGGCCGAGCATTGGGGACTTGCGCGCCTGCTCGGGGGTCGCGCCGAAACCCATCACCGACCGCAGCACGTCGGGGGCGTCGTAGGTGCGCATGTCGGAGAACTCCTCGGCCCGCACGAACGTCACCTTCGACGACATGGCCGAGAGCACCAGCGGATGCAGATCGGTCGTCCCACCCGGATTGATGCCGATGCCGTGCAAGGTGACGCCGCCGTCGACGCACGCCTGCGCCACAGCGGCATCGCGGTCACTCGGATAGAACCAGCCGACCGGGGTGACCACGTTCTTGCCGGATCGCAGGATCCGCGCCACCTCACCGGCGTTCGGAATCAGCGGCGCGTACACCACGGCGTCCGCGTCCATCGCCAAGACCTCATCGACGTCACCGGTGGCGGTGACCCCCAGCGGCGCCGTGCCGACGATGTCGCCGACGTCTTTGCCGAGCTTGGCCTCGGAATGCACATAGCACCCGACCAACTCCAACTCGGGATGAGCCAGCACCGCCTCGATCGCCGCCTTGCCGACCCCGCCGGTCGCCCACTGGATAACGCGCAGCACGGATGCTCCTTCGGAGGTAGTGGCTCTTGATGTGAGAGAGGCTCTCACATGCGGTCGGCTCGGCGCAATGCCAGGGTGCGGTGCGGTTGGTCAGCACCGGGCAGGGCCGGGCGCTCTGCCGGTGCCGGGGCGCGGCCTTGCCTGTCCGTACTGGGGTTCCTGGGAGCCGGGTGTGCCGGTGGAGTGCGGAGGGTGGGATGTGGCAATGCCCGGGTGGGTTGCGGTTGATCAGCACGGGGCGGAGCTGGGCGGCACCGAGCTCAGGAGTTCGGACTCCGTGCTGGAGCGGAAGCCCGCATAGGTTCGGATGCCCGCTCATGGTGCGTTCAGTACGCGTTTCGTGCGGCTGAGGCGTACGAAACGCAGACCTCCGTGGGGGAGCCGGAGCGGTTGCCATGCTGGGGTGAGCCGCGCGTCATCCCCGGAGGATCGCCTCCACTTCGGCTACCCGCCGATGCAGGCGGACAGAGTTCAGTTCTGCGGCGTCGGCTCGAACTGCTTCGAGGGTTTCGTGCGCGGCGGCGGGTTGCCCGCCGCGGGCGTAAGCCTCGGCGAGCCAGGACCGATAGAGCGTCGCCTCGCGCTTCCTGCCCGCTGGATAGCGTTCGATGGCTGGGGTCAGCAGGGTTTCGGCTTCGACGCTGTTGCCCAGTTGGACCGCGCAACGGGCGCGCATGACGTCGATCTCGTCGCGGTTGAGCCAGTACACCCAATCGGGTTCGTCGTCGCCTGGTGAGCGGCGATCGTATTCGTCGTCGACAGCGTCGAGGGCTCGGCGGGCTCCCTCGGGGTCTGCTGCCTTTGCCGCCGCCCAGGCCACACGCTCACCGAGCAGCGCGCGCACCACCGGAGGCGCGTCAGTTGATGCCCCACGCAGAGCGGTACGTGCCAGGAGTGCTGCATCGCGGGCATCGCCGGTGTTCGTCATCTGATAGGCGAGTGTCGAGAGCAGCTGCCCGGCCAGCGGCCGGTCGCCTGCTTCGGTAGCTGCCGTCACTCCGTCGAGGTAGGCGTGCTGCGCTTCGGCGTATCGTCCGGCATCGGAATACACCCACCCGGCCAGCTGTGACAGCTCGGCCACGACACGCAGCAGGCGGCGCTTGATATCGGAGGTGTATGTGCCGTCGCGCACCACCGAACGAGCGGCATCCAGATCGCATCGCACCACCGGATGTAATGCCGCGCCGCCGACGACATCGTCCAGACGGCGCAGTTCTACGACGCGCCGCTCCATCTCGGCAGCCAGGCCCGCTCCGACCTGCCGTCCCGGCGCCAGATGCTCGTCCAGCCGAGGATCGGTCACCAGCCATTCGTGCGCGACGCGCAGTGGATCGTCGTGTCGTCCGAACGAATCGGGAACTGCGGGCAGCATTCGCCGATAAGCCATCCTGATCTCTTCGCTGATAGGGCGCTGACTGCGTTCGATCTGCGAAAGATAGGCGGCGCTCCAATGGGTCCGGCGAGCGAATTCACGCAGCCCTATCCCAGCGGCTTCCCGTGCCGCGCGGAGGGCCCTCCCGGTGCTGATTTCCTCGCCCATCACGCGCCCCTTTCCGATCGGTCGGTCACTGCGCACAGTGTGCGAACACGCTGCTGACATCCTGCAACCACCGTAAGCGCTCCAGCGCGAGAGTTGCGTGCCTAACGTGTGTTTCGCGCACGCTGCCAGGCGGTTTGGGTCATCGTCGATCGACGCTGCGACGCCGATGCCCACCAAGCGCCCGGCGGCGCGCGAATTCATCCGACACGGCCTGGGAAGGGCCGAAAGCAGGGGGTTCAATGACTGGTCGCTCGAACGCGCTGGGGTTGGTCCGGCGTGATATTCCCGGCTCACCGGACCGATGGAGTGAAGTGCTGGCCGAACTCGCTGAGCGGCATGGTTTTCGGCTCGCCTACACCGTGGAACTGGTTGCAGGACGGATGATCTCGCATCCGGCGATGGCGCAGCATATTGCCGAACATGATGCTGCCGCCGTGATCGTTCCATCTTTCGAGCACGCCGAGGCGGTGCGGCGCACGATCACCGGTGCCGCTGCGCTGATCACGCCTATGCGGATCTATCCGCGCGGTCATCGGTGGCCCGCATCGGAGACGGGTGGTCGGCTGTGACGATCTGGGATGTCGTGCTGGTACTTCTCGTGGTTTCCCTGCTGGTGGTGACTGGCGCGGCCCTGCTGTGGCCGGTGCGCGGTTCATCGACAAGCGCGGACGAATGCGGGCGGGAATCCGATGATGGTTCGCGCATTGCGGACGAGAGCTGAGGTCCGGGTTATGCGGGTACGGCCGACGGCGTTGGCGTGGATCGACGCGGAGCTGAGCGTCGCATTCGACGCGGAGGCGGTGCAGGTGCGGAGTTTGGCGCGGCGGTTGGGGTACGAGCTGGTCTGGCCGGATGAGGGGGCGTTTCTTCCGTTGGTCGAGCAGGTGCGTGCTGCCGATGTCGACGCGGTGATCATGCCCGCTCCCGACCATGTGGATCCGCTGACCTTGCACAATCTGATGATGCTCGGTGATGTCGAAACAGTGTGGCCGCGAATATCTTTCGCGCGTTGGTGCGCGATGTGATCGATTCCGGGTGGCGCGCGACAGCCAGGGCCTCGCGGATCGGGGCGTCAAGGGGCAGGCGGGGGCGGACGTCCCTCAGAAGTTCGCGACGACCAGTCGATAGCCCGCATCGAATTCGTGACGGTCGAGCAGGTCGCGGTGGCGGTCGGCCCACACGCCGCTGTCGAGGTCGGCGCGCAACTGTCGTATCCCGGGCTCCAACGCGCTGCGCGGGGTGAGCGCCAGCATCGACATTCCGGCCTGTATCTCCGGCCGTAGGTAGGCGTGCGGCCGCCGCCAGTACGCCGCGCCGAATCCATCGGTGCAGTCGGCGGGGACCGGAACAGGACGAATGTCGACAGTTCCCGGCAGGGCGCCGATCAATCGGTCCAGCGCGACCGCGAGCCGGGCATCGGTGGTGGCGGCTGCGGGCAGGTAGTCGCGGAGCAGCCAGAAAGTGCGCATCACCTGGTGGTCCCACGTCAGGATGACGATGCGGCGGCGTGCGATGCGGGTGAGTTCGGCAATTCCCTGCTCGAGATGTGACCAAGTGGTGCACGGTCAGTACTGCCAATGCGGCGTCGACGGCATCGGTGCGCAGCGGCAGATGCTCGGCGACGCCACGCACCGCCGATGCCGCACCGGGCGGGCGCTGGGCGATCATCACCGAACTGGGCTCCACCGCCACCGCAGTCCGGGCCGGCTCGTAGGCGCCTGCGCCCGCGCCGATGTTCGCTACCGAAGTCATTCCATCCAACGCGCGCCGGATCAGCGCCGCGATCCGCGGATCCGACTGTCGGGTAAGCGAATAGGTCGCACCAGTAGTGTCGTAGAGCATCGACGTCCCCCTCGTCCGGTACAGCCATTCTCGCACCCCGAATCGGCGAGCGGCTGTGCACGAGGTTCACTGGCGGAGCTCACACCGTGGGGCAAGGCAGAATCACCCGTTCGGCAGCCGCCCATGAACCACGTGAAGACCCTCGAGGATGGCGAACGTGGCATCGTCATCGGGCAGTGGTGTATCGAGCGGGCATGCGCCGCACCCCGACCGGGTGGAATCGGATGTAGCGCCGCCGGGCAGGCCGAGGCGGATGGGTCGAGTCAGCTGATACAGCGCACCGCCGGTCGGCGAACCATCGGGGTTCATGCCTTGCGGGGGAGGTGGGAACTCGGCGAGCTCGGCGGTCCACTCTGCGGGCTCGCGGGTGCAGAGCACATAGGGGCCAGGGCAATCGCCGCACTTCTCGAAGATGATGCGGAAACCTTGATTCCACGTTTCTTGCAGCCGGTCCGCCGCGACGCGCCTCAGGGTGCTGTTCGGACCGGTCTCCTCTTCGTCCATGCGGATGGTGATCTTCCCGAACAGCGGGTGAGCTGCTTCGACGGTGAAGTTCAGGGTGCGCAGCCGCACCTGATCCGCGCCTGCCTCGACCACCTGCATGTGTCGTGAACCGATGAAGTTCAACGTCGGCAGTGGCGGTGGCAGGTTGACCACCAACGTGACGCCGAAACCGTTAATGGTCATGGTGAATGCCTGCCCGACCTCGGGCAGCGCGACAGGCTGTGCCGGCTCGGCGCCGGCTCGTCCGGCGGTGGCGAGCACTCCCGCACCCAGCGCGGCCCCGGCGTGGACGATGAACCCTCGACGCGAAATCGACATGGTCATGCGCGACATTGTCGTTCACCAGGGCGCCACCGAAGCCTGTTGCACGACAGGACCGCTTTCTCGGGCGCGCCGACAGGTCACCGCGCGCGCCGGTGCGGTCGGGCACCCGGCCTCGGAGCGGTGCCGGTTCGAACCACAGCGGCGGTATCCCGCCGGGCCTCTTCCCGATCGATCCGGCGATACACGATGCGCTGTTGAGCGAAGGTCCAGGCATTGTTGGTCACGAAGTACAGCAGCACGGCGATCGGCAGCAATGCGCCGCCGATCAGCGCGCCGGCCGGAAACACCCACAGCGACAGGGTGCGCATGAAGGGCAGGCCGGTGGACTCCTGGCGGGAGAGTGCGGTGCGGGCGGTGAAATGGGTGGCGGCGGCCGCGATCACCGTGAGGACGATGGCGACGACGGCGGTGGCCGGACTCGGCTGCCCGGTCAAGGTTGCCGACAGTGGTGCGCCGAAGATGTCGGCGTCCAGGAACGAGCGCACGTCGGCGGCGTCGAAGGCGTAGTTCGCGGTGGTCGCGTTCTGTTCTGGCGTCATCGGTGCCGGCGTCGCGGTGAACGGCAGGTGGGTGGCGGCCGTGGTGCGGTCGAAGGAGCGCAGCACATGGAACAAGCCGAGGAACACGAAAGCCTGGCCGAGCAGCGGCAAACAGCCCGCGAACGGGCTCACGCCGTGTTCGCGGTAGAGCTTCTGTGTTTCGGTGGCCTGCCGCTGCCGATCGTCCGGGAACTTCTTCCGGATCGCCTCGAGCTGAGGATGCAGGCGGCGGATGGCGGCTTGGCTGCGGGCTTGTTTGAGGAAGACGGGAAACAGTGCCGCGCGCAACGTCATCACGAGCAGGACGATGGCGGCGATCCAGGCGAGCGAATCGGTACCGACGACGGCGGCGGCCGCGGTGTGCCACAACGACAGTGCGGCCGAAACAGGAAAGTAGATGAAATCGAGCATGCCGGAGGCACCCCTGACTGAATGATGCGCGCAACGGGCGCGCGAACGGATCGGGTCAGCGTGAAACACCGACGTCGATCAGCACGCGGATCGGCGTCAGCGGTGCCCGAATCCGGGAGCTCGGGGCCGCGGACGCCCGGCGGCATCCGGATTGCTCTGGCGCAGATACGAACCGCGGCGCCTGCGTTGCGCGGCCTGCGGCGGTCCGGCGGCACCGACAGGCACCGGGACCAAACGCATCGACGGAGCCGCAACCAGCGCGACCGCCAGCACGACAGCTACGGCGCCGAACAGCGCGACCGGTTCCCCGGCAGGTGCGGTGAGCAGCACAAGCGCGGGCAGCAGCGCGGTCAGCACCGCACCCACCGTCAACTGCGCCCGCGTGAACATGCCTCGACGATACCGGAGGGCCGAGCAGACCTCGAGCTGTCGCCGGGCAGATCCTCGGTGACCATCAGCACCGTCCCGGTGATCCGGGCGGGTGCGAACTGCTGTTATCCGGAGCGGCGAAACGGCGCGGACCGGCAGAGTCGACGCACGAGGAAAGTGACGGTCGCGCGGGAAATTCAGTGGCCCGGCCACCGGACTCGATCGAGCCTCTGTCGGCTCAGTCCAGGTCGGCGTCCAACGCGTCCCAGGTGATGCTTACGTCGAGCGGGTCGGTGATGGCGACGGCGACGGGGTTGTGTGCACGGAATCGGGTGTCGGTGACCACATATTCGCCCGCGCTGTTCAATCGGAGGATTTCGATGGACTTGACCCGCCCGTCATTGTTTTCCATGCGGACGATCCAATATTGCTCGATGCCGAGGCGGGCATATTCGGCGCGCTTGTCCACGCAGTCCATGGTCACCGTTGCGGGAGAGACCACTTCGACGACCAACAGTGTGTCCGTGGCCGTCGGTTTGGTCTTCCACTTGTCTCGTGGATCGTCGATGCACCGGTAGACGATCGCGTCCGGGCGGCGGAAGTTGAAAGGAACCTCCGAGACCAGCATGTCCAGCTCGCCGCTGGCTTTGAGGCAGGGCAAGCCGGGACCGCGCTTGCGGACGGCCTCGCGTAGCGCCTGCTTGATGGTGTCGGTCACCGCAATATGGTTCGGTGACGGCGATTCGCAGTGCACGGGCATGCCGTCCTTGACCTCGATCGTCTGCGCAAGGTCCTCCGGCATGGCGAGGTAGGTGTCCAGATCGATCTCCGGGATTCCGGCGCGCAGCCACGACCAGTCATACGCCTCAGTCACCGCACCAACATAGCTGGGTACGCCGGCGGTAGGGCACCGGTTCGGGTGCGTGATCGTGCTGACGGGCGGGTCAGCGTTCGGCGCGGACGGGCGACTCGGTGTCGGCAACCGGACTGCCCGCGAATCCGCTGCCGCCGGGTGTCGCGACGACCGCTCCCTCAGCGCAGACGATCCACTGACCGCACACGCACCGCAGGTAGCGGACCGTGCCGTGGGTCGAGACGGCGTCGGGTGTCGGCCAGGAGCAGGAAGGGCAGGTAGCGGGCATGCGTCAAGACTGCTGTAATGGGTTAGTGCATTTCAACCCTTACGGCGGAGCGGCCGCGCAACTCGCTGTCCGGCTGGTCAACGCGGCGCCCGAGCAGAGCCTGTTCGACCTGCTGGACGAGGCCGACTACAAGCCGCTCACCCCGCTCAGCGAGGAGCAGATCGCCGAACTGCGCCGCTGGATCGGGCGGCTCGACGAGGTCTTCACCGCGCCGTCGGTGGACGTGCTCAACGACCTGCTCGCCGAGACGACCAGCCAGCCCTACATCTCCACCCACGACGGTCGCGCGCCACACTTGCACTACTCGCGCATCGACGCGCCGCTGCACGAGCGGGTCAAGGCCTACACGGCGGCAGGGCTGGCGGAACTGTTCTGCGAGGATCCCGGCCGGATCGGACGCTGCGCCCGACCCGGCTGCGCCACGGTCTACGTCGACACCTCGCGCAATGGCCGCCGACGGTTCTGTTCGACGCGGTGCTCGAACCGCGTGCACGTCGCCGACCATCGCAGCCGCCGCTCGGCCTGAGCCGCGCTACTCGCCCGCCAGCCGCCGATAGGTCGCGTTCCACAACCATTCGACCGGGCCGCGGTCGAAGCGCCGCAACCACAGGTGCGCGAAACCGACGATGATGAGCGCCACCACCAGATACACCGCCACCGTGAACGGCACCCTGGCATCGGGGGAGACGCGGGCCGCCAGCCCGAAACCCCAGCCGTAGCAGATGATCGACGCGACCAGGTTCTGCAGGATGTAGCAGCTCAACGCGGTGCGACCGACCTCGGTCAACCGCGCGCCGACGAACCCGGTGCGCGGGCGATCCAGGTAGAAATGCGCGACCAGCGCGAGGATGCCGAGCGAGACGAACGGCGCGATCCCGTAACGGGTGATCAGCACGACGTCACCGCCCACGAACACCCCGAGCAGCAGATCGGCGGGCGCGGCCACACCGAACCCGAGGATCATCAGCCGCTTACGCAGCCGCGCGCCCTCCGGCGCGAACACTCCCGCCCGGTACAGCCGCGCGCCGAGCAGGAACAGTGCGATCGACATCGGGAAGATGAAGATCGCCTCCAACCGGAACCCGAGCGCATTCTCCATCCGGAACAGCACCAGATCCCAGAACGAACCGTCGGCGTAGGGGTTCGGATTCAGCGGTTCGGGGTCGGAGGAGGAGACCGAGCCGCCGTCGGAAGTCATCGCGACGGCCAGCAACGTCAGCATGGTGACGTGAATGCTCGCCTGCACGATCAGCCAGCGCCGCTGCGCCCGCTCGGAGGTGGCCAAGATGTAGGCGACGACCAAACCGGTGAGTGCGTACCCCATCAGCACATCGAATTCCGCGATGAGCAGGAAGTTCAGCAGCCCATCCAGCAGCAGCAGGCCGGCCCGGATCGGGTATTTGCCCGGCCAGCGCCTGCCCGCCCGTTGCGCGGAGGCCTGTTGAATGGCCAGGCCGATCCCGAACATGATCGTCAGCAGTCCGAGGTATTTGCCCTGCGCGAACTGTTGCAGGGCGCGTTCGGCCCAGCCCCATCCGTCCTCGACCGGCGCACCGAGGCGGTTGATATAGCCGATGAGGCCCTCCAGATCGGTGAGGATCCAGATATTGGTGCCGAGGGTGCCGAGGATCGCGATCCCGCGCAGCACGTCGAGAGCGACCAGCCGCGACGGCCGGGCGGCCGGCGTCGCGGAGGTGGTGGTGGTCAGCGATTCGGTCATGGTCCGACTATCGCGCGGGCGGGTGCGCTCACGGGTCCTCCGGAAGTACCACGACCGGTATGACATCCGGACAGTCGGTCGCGTCGCCTACGCTCGTGCACATGCAGCGCATCATCGGAATCGAGGTCGAATACGGCATCTCGACCCCCACGGAGCCGACGGCCAACCCGATCCTCACCTCCACCCAGGCGGTGCTGGCCTACGCCGCCGCCGAAGGCGTGCCGCGGGCCAAACGCACCCGGTGGGACTACGAGGTGGAGTCCCCGCTGCGCGACGCGCGTGGCTTCGACCTGAGCCGGATGAACGGGCCCGCCCCGGTGATCGACGCCGACGAGGTCGGCGCGGCGAACATGATCCTCACCAACGGCGCACGCCTCTACGTCGACCACGCCCACCCCGAATACTCCGCGCCCGAGGTCACCGACCCGCTGGACGCGGTGATCTGGGACAAGGCGGGCGAGCGGGTCATGGAGGCCGCCGCGCGGCATGCCTCCAGCGTGCCCGGCGCACCGCGACTGCAGCTGTACAAGAACAACGTCGACGGCAAGGGCGCCTCCTACGGCACCCACGAGAACTACCTGATGAACCGGGACACCCCGTTCAACTCGATCATCGTCGGGCTCACCCCGTTCTTCGTGTCCCGGCAGGTGATCTGCGGTTCCGGTCGCGTCGGCATCGGGCAGTCCGGCGATCACGCCGGTTTCCAGCTGTCCCAGCGCTCGGACTACATCGAGGTCGAGGTCGGCCTGGAGACCACGCTCAAGCGCGGCATCATCAACACCCGGGACGAACCGCACGCCGACGCCGACAAATACCGCAGGCTGCACGTCATCATCGGCGACGCCAACCTCGCCGAGATGTCGACCTACCTCAAGGTCGGCACCACCGCGCTGGTCCTCGACCTGATCGAGTCCGGCGAAGACCTCTCGGACATGCAGCTGGCTCGCCCGGTCACCGCCGTGCACACCATCAGCCACGACCCCACCTTGCGCGCCACCGTCGCCCTCGCCGACGGCCGCGAACTCACCGGCCTGGCGTTGCAGCGGCTCTACCACGAGCGGGTGGCCAAGTTCGTGCACCGCGAAGGCAACGACGACCCGCGCGTCCTCGACATCCTCGACAACTGGGCGATGGTGCTCGACCTGCTCGAACGCGACCCGATGGAATGCGCCACCCTGCTCGACTGGCCGGCCAAACTGCGCCTGCTCGAGGGCATGCGCAGCCGTGAGGGCCTCAACTGGGGTGCACCGAAACTGCACCTGATGGACCTGCAGTACTCCGATGTCCGGCTGGACAAGGGCCTGTACAACCGGCTGGTGGCGCGCGGGTCGATGAAGCGTCTGGTCAGCGAACAGCAGGTGCTCGACGCGATGACCAACCCGCCCACCGACACCCGCGCCTACTTCCGCGGTGAATGCCTGCGCCGCTTCGGCGCCGATATCGCGGCCGCGAGCTGGGATTCGGTGATCTTCGACCTCGGCGGGGACTCGTTGGTGCGCATCCCGACGCTGGAACCGCGCCGCGGCACCAAGGCCCACGTCGGCAAGCTGCTCGACGGCGTCGACACCGCCGCCGAACTGGTCGAACAGCTCACCACATAAGGCTGTGACCGGCCCGCCGCACCCCGTCGGCAGGCCGGTGACAGGTCACGACACTCACCGAATCCGCCATCGTGTCGGTGCGGCTGGGTAGTGTTGAAGAACGAGCACGCACATTGCGCACGACCGGGCCGGTGCTCACCCAGGGTCCGGGCGTGGTGAAACAACAGGAGGTCGGCTGCCATGGCACAAGAGCAGACCAAACGCGCCGGGGGCGGCGACGAGGACGAGGGCCCGGAGGGCGTCGACGCCGCCGGTCAGGAACGGCGCGAGAAGCTGGCGGAGGACACCGACGACCTGCTCGACGAGATCGATGATGTGCTCGAGGAGAACGCCGAGGACTTCGTCCGCGCCTACGTGCAGAAAGGCGGCCAGTGACCTCAGGCGACCCGCTGCGTCTCCACCCGGGGCACGCCCTCTCGTCCTTCTCCGAACATCTGCGCATGTACGCACCCGATCTGTTGCCCGGCAACGGGTTCGGTGCAGTGAACGCCGCCGCCGGTAGCCCCGGCGGCGGTGCGCGCGATATCGCCCCGCACGGCACCACCATCGTCGCGGTCAGCTACCGCGGCGGTGTGCTCATCGCGGGCGATCGGCGCGCCACCCAGGGCAACCTGCTGGCCAGCCGCGATATGGAGAAGGTCTACATCACCGACACCTACTCGGCGGCCGGCATCGCGGGTACCGCGGGCATGGCCGTGGAGATGGTGCGGTTGTTCGCGGTGGAACTCGAGCACTACGAGAAGATCGAAGGCGTCCCGCTGACCTTCGACGGCAAGGCCAACAAGCTGTCGAAGATGGTGCGCGACAACCTGCCCGCGGCCCTGCAGGGTCTGGCGGTGGTCCCGGTGCTGGTCGGCTACGACCTGGAGGCCACCGATCCCGACAAGGTCGGCCGGATCATCTCCTACGACGTCGTCGGTGGGCAGAGCGAGGAGCGATTCGGTTACGCCGCAGTCGGTTCCGGCTCCAACTTCGCCAAGTCGTCGCTGAAGAAGCTGTACGCCAAGGGGATCGACGAGGACCGGGCCCTGCGCATCGCGGTGGAATCGCTGTTCGACGCCGCCGACGACGATACCGCCACCGGCGGGCCCGATCTGCTGCGCGGCATCTACCCGACCGCCATCGTCATCAACGACGACGGTGCGGTCGAGGTGACCGAGGACCGGCTCGCCGAGATCGCCCGCGGCATCGTCGCCGACCGAGAGGCAGCGCAGGAGGCCCGATGAGCGACCTCCCGCACGACACAGCAAGGAGTGCCAGCGAATGACGCTGCCGTACTACGCGTCGGCCGAGCAGATCATGCGCGACAAGACCGAGCTCGCGCGCAAGGGCATCGCCCGGGGTCGCAGTGTCGTCGTGCTCGTCTACGACAAGGGCGTGGTGTTCGTCGCCGAGAACCCCTCGGCGACGCTGCACAAGGTGAGCGAACTCTACGACCGGATCGGCTTCGCCGCGGTCGGCAAGTACAACGAGTTCGAGAACCTGCGCCGCGGCGGGATCCTGCAGGCCGATCTGCGCGGCTACCAATACGGTCGCCGCGACGTCACCGGCCGGGCCCTGGCCAACGCCTACGCCCAGGCCCTCGGGTCCATCTTCACCGACCAGCTCAAGCCCTACGAGGTGGAGATCTGCGTCGCCGAGGTGGCCTACCAGGAGCAGGACAACAACGCGGTGCTGTACCGGATCACCTTCGACGGCTCGATCGTGGACGAGCGCGAATATGTGGTCATGGGCGGCACCACCGAGCCCATCGTCACCGCGTTGAAGGCCTCCTATGAGCCGGGGCTGGATTTGGCGAGCGCGATCGGCGTCGCGGTCAAGGCGTTGCAGGCCGGGACACCCGAGGGCGACAAGGACAAGCGTGTCCTCGGCGTCTCCTCCCTCGAGGTTGCCACGCTCGAGCAGGCGCGACCCCGCCGGGCGTTCCGGCGGATCGGGCCCGCGGTGTTGGAGCGGCTGCTCGACACGTCGGCCGCCGGTGCGGGCACCGAAGCCGAAGCCGAGGCCCAAGCGGAGGCCGCGGGCGAGGGCGATACCGGAGAGAAGTAGCAGCAGCTGATTCGGGTCGTATGCGGCGCACACGCCGCCGCATACGACCCGAAGTCGGCTCAGGGCCGGGTCTCGCGCACGCCGGACGAACACGTCGCGTGCCGACGTCTGGGCGCGGGTGGGGTAGCTGTGTGGCTGCTGCGCGGCCCCGTACCAAAAATCTGGCGTTCACGAGCGCTTATGGACGAACGATTACCGTCCGAATCGTTGCCAACCCGTATACATATGGGTTCTCCGATCCCCGCGCGGGGACTGTTCCTAGCTGTAATGTCGATAGTGTGCAGCGACGAATCATGGGGATCGAGACCGAATTCGGTGTGACGTGCACCTTCCACGGACATCGCAGGCTCAGCCCCGACGAGGTGGCCCGGTATCTGTTTCGCCGGGTGGTGTCCTGGGGTCGCAGTTCCAACGTATTCCTCCGCAACGGCGCCCGGTTGTACCTCGACGTCGGCTCGCATCCGGAATACGCCACCGCCGAATGCGACAACCTGGCCCAGCTGGTCACCCATGACCGGGCCGGTGAGCGGGTGCTCGAGGAACTGCTCATCGATGCCGAACAGCGACTCGCCGAAGAAGGTATCGGCGGGGATATCTACCTGTTCAAGAACAACACCGACTCGGCGGGCAACTCCTACGGCTGCCATGAGAACTTCCTCGTGGTCCGCGCGGGCGAGTTCTCCCGGATCTCCGATGTGCTGCTGCCGTTCCTGGTGACCAGGCAGCTGATCTGCGGTGCGGGCAAGGTGTTGCAGACACCTAAAGCGGCCACCTTCTGCCTGTCGCAGCGCGCCGAGCACATCTGGGAGGGCGTCTCCTCGGCGACCACCCGCTCCCGCCCGATCATCAACACCCGCGACGAACCGCACGCCGACGCCGAGAAATACCGCCGGCTGCACGTCATCGTGGGTGACTCGAACATGTCCGAGACCACCACCATGCTCAAGGTCGGCACGGCGTCGCTGGTGCTGGAGATGATCGAGGCGGGCGTGTCGTTCCGCGACTTCGCGCTCGACAACCCGATCCGCGCCATCCGCGAGGTCAGCCACGACCTCACCGGCCGTCGTCCGGTGCGACTGGCGGGCGGACGTCAGGCCAGTGCGCTCGAGATCCAGCGCGAGTACTACGCGCGCGCCGTCGAGCATCTGCGCAACCGCGACCGCGATCCGCAGGTCGATCAGGTGGTCGATCTGTGGGGCCGCACCCTCGACGCGGTGGAAGCGCAGGACTTCGCGAAGGTCGACACCGAGATCGACTGGGTGATCAAGCGCAAGCTGTTCCAGCGCTACCAGGACCGCTACAACATGGAGCTGTCCGACCCGAAGATCGCCCAGCTGGACCTGGCCTACCACGACATCAAACGCGGCCGCGGCGTCTTCGACCTGCTGCAACGCAAGGGGCTGGCCAAGCGGGTCACCGAGGACGAAGCCGTCGACGCGGCCGTGGAAACCCCGCCGCAGACCACCAGGGCCAAGCTGCGCGGCGACTTCATCACCGCCGCCCAGGAGGCCGGGCGCGATTTCACCGTCGACTGGGTGCACCTGAAGCTCAACGATCAGGCCCAGCGCACGGTGCTGTGCAAGGACCCGTTCCGCTCGGTCGACGAACGCGTCGACCGGCTCATCGCCTCGATGTAGTGCGCTCGCCGGCGGCGCTCAGTCGCCGGCGAGATGCCGTTCGACGGTCTCGACCTTCGAGGTCATCGCATCGGTGACGCCGGGCCGGATATCGGCCTTCAACACCAGGCTGCATCGCGGCGCGACGTCGAGAATGACGTCGGTGGCCTGCTTGACCACCGCCATCACCTCGTCCCATTCGCCTTCGATGGTGGTGAACATGGCGTCGGTGCGGTTGGGCAACCCGCTCGCGCGCACCACGCGCACGGCTTCGGCGACGGCCCGGCCCACATCCACGCCATCGCCGAGCGGGGTGACAGAGAACGCGACGATCATGGCTGACTCCTCGGGAGAGTTCTTCGGCTGAGCCCACCCTGCCAAACCGGTTACCCGTGCGCCGCCGCAACACCACAGCGCCGGGCGCATTACCCTGTTCGAGTGGCGATATCCAAGGTCGAGCGGTTGATGAATCTGGTCATCGCCTTGCTGTCGACCCGGCAGTTCCTCACCGCCGAGCGGATCCGGGACAGCGTCGCCGGATACGAGGATTCGGTCAGCGACGAAGCCTTCAGCCGGATGTTCGAACGCGACAAGAACGAACTCCGCGATCTGGGCATCCCGCTGGAAGTGGGGCCGGTCAGCCGGTTCTCCTCGGTGGAGGGCTACCGGATCAATCGCGACGCCTACGAACTGCCCGATATCGACCTGACCAGCGCCGAAGCAGCGGCCGTCGCCGTCGCGGTGCAGATGTGGGAATCACCCGAGCTCGCCGCCGCGGCTGAAGGGGCCCTGCTCAAGCTGCGCGCTGCGGGCATCCACGTGGAGACGGAGGCGGGCTTGGCGTCGGTGCCCGCGGTACCGGCGCGCACCCGCGGATCCGAACCCGTGCTCGGCAAACTCCTGGCCGCCATCGACGCGGGCCAAGCCGTGCGGTTCGAGCACCGCGGCGCCGTCAACGCGCCGTACCTGATGCGCGATGTGGAGCCGTGGGGTGTGGTGACCCATCACGGCCGCTGGTATCTGGTCGGCCACGACCGGGAACGCAATGCCACCCGCACCTTCCGGCTCTCGCGCATCGGCGACGAGGTCACCGCATACGGGCCACGCAATGCGGTCCGCAAACCCGACGACGTCGACCTGCGCGAGATCGTCACCCGGGTGACCGGCAGCTACCCGGTCAGCGGCTCGGCCACCGTGTGGGTGGCCGAGGGACGCGGCCGTGAACTGCGCAGGATCGGCGTCGAAGGCGGCACCCGCACCATCGGCGGCCGCACCGGCACCGTCATCGAGGTTCCGGTCCGCTCGCGCGACTGGATCGCGCGGCTGATCACCGGGCTCGGCCCCGACGCCGTCGTACTCGCCCCCGCCGACCTGCGCGACGACGTCGTGGCCCGGTTGCGGTCGGTCTTCGACCACACGGAGGTCACGGCATGAGCGGTCAACGCCCGGAGGAGGCAGCTTGCGTCACCACGCAGGGCGTCCGCTCATGCCCATTGGAGGCAGCATGAGCGGTCAACGCCAGGAGGAGGCAGCATGAGCAGCCGGTTGTCGGTGCGGCTGTCGCGGCTGCTGAACATGGTGCCGTACCTGATGGCGCATCCGGGGATCAGTGCGGCGGAGGCCGCCGCCGATCTCGGTGTCACCACCAAACAACTGATGAGCGATCTGAATCAGCTGTGGATGTGCGGGCTGCCCGGTTACGGTCCCGGTGATCTGATCGACCTGTCGTTCTCCGAGGAGAGCATCGACGTCACCTTCTCCGCGGGCATCGACCGTCCGCTGCGCCTGACCTCGACCGAGGCCACCGCACTGCTGGTGGCGCTGCGCTCGATCGTGGATACGCCGGGCATGGTCGATCCGAGTGCCGCCCATTCCGCGATCGCGAAGATCGAGGCCGCCATTTCCGGCGCCGCGCCCGAGACCCCGGGCGGGCCGCAGCCGGTGGAGGCGCCGGCGGTGGCCACCGTACGGGCGGCGCTGGCGGCTCGGCACGCGCTGCGGCTGGTGTACTACTCGGCCAGCCGCGATGTGGTCTCCGAACGCATCGTCGACCCGGTGCGGATCGTGCTGGTCGACAACAACAGCTACTTGCAGGCCTGGTGCCGTCAGGCCGAAGGGGTGCGGCTGTTCCGGTTCGACCGGATCGAGGACGCCACCGAGCTCGACGAACCGGCGCGTCCGCCCAGCGCCGCCGCCGACACCGATGCCGCCCTCGACCTGTTCCAGGACGATCCGGCGCTGCCGCTGGCCCGGCTGCGGATCCGCGGCGACTACGGCTGGGTCATGGACCAGTACCCGATCCAGCGACTGGCCGTGCACCCGGACGGCAGCATCGAGGCCACCATGCGGTTCGCGACCCTGGACTGGATGGCGCGGCTGCTGCTCGGATTCGGGTCCGGTGTCACCGTGCTGGGTCCTCCGGAACTGGTCGCCGCCGTTCGGGAACGGTCGAACGCGGCGCTGGCCGCCTATGACGAAGTCGCCGAGGAACAGGCGGGTCCGGCTTGACGAATCGGGTCATGGTGCTCGGCGCCGGCAGCATCGGAACCTTCGTCGGCGGGAAGCTGGCAGCCGCGGGCGCCGAGGTGACCTTCGTCGGCAGACGCCCGATCCTGGACCAGATCACCAGCGCGGGCCTGCGGCTGACCGATCTCGACGGCGGCTCGGAGACCGTGCCCGCCGACCGCTTCGCCGTCGCGACCGAACCCGACGCCGCCGAATCCGCCGACCTGGTGCTCATCACCGTGAAATCCGGCGCCACCGCGAGCGCCGCGCACAGCCTCTCCGGCAGGCTGCGGCCGGGCACCGTGGTGCTCAGTTTGCAGAACGGCATCGGCAACGACGGCACCATCCGCACGGTGCTGCCCGGCAGCGTCGTGCTGGCCGGCATGGTGATGTTCAACGTGGTCCAGCACGGTGGCGGCCATTTCCATCGCGGCACCGACGGCGTCATCGCCGTGCACGACGATCCGGCGCTGGACCGCTTCGCCGACAATTTCCGCCGGGCGGGCCTGCCGCTGGACCGGCACGCCGACCTGCTGCCGGTGCAGTGGGCCAAACTGCTGCTCAATCTGAACAACCCGGTCAACGCGTTGTCCGGGCTGCCGCTGCGCGACGAACTGGCCCAGCGCGATTACCGGCGCTGCCTCGCCCTGGCCCAGCGTGAGGCGCTCGCGGTGATGAACAGTGCGCGAATTCGGCCCGCCCGGCTGACCGCGCTGCCGCCCGCGCTGATGGCCAGGCTGCTCACGGTGCCGGATCCGGTCTTCCAGCGGGTTGCCGGACGAGTGCTGGCCGTCGATCCGATGGCACGCTCGTCGATGGCCGACGACCTCGCCGCCGGTCGCCGCACCGAAATCTCCTGGTTGTGCGGTGAAATCGTGAGCCTGGGTGCGCTGGTGGGCCGGCCGACGCCGGTGAATCAGCGGCTCATCGAACTCGTGCTGGCCGCCGAGCAGGGTGACCAGCGTCGCTGGAGCGGCCCGGAACTGCTCGGCCAATTGCGCGAAGCCGCCGATCAGGGCGTCGGATGAGGGCCGTGGCAGCAGGTTGAACGCCCGGCCAACTCCGACCCTCGGGCAGGTTCGGCCACGCCGGGGTCCGGTAGCATCGGGGTATCACAGTCTTTGGAGGTAGAACATGGGCAGTCTGAGCATCTGGCACTGGCTGATCATCGCGGTCGTCTTCGTGATGTTCTTCGGCGCGAAGCGGATGCCCGACGCGGCCCGCAGCCTCGGACGATCGCTGCGGATCTTCAAGAGCGAGGTCAGCCAGATGCAGAACGAGGGCGGCACCACCCCCGCCTCGTCCACTGCGCCCGCGGCTCCCGCTCAGCAGCTGCCGTCCGGCCAGGCCGCGAACCCGGCGCCCGCCGACCAGCCGCGCACCGAGTCGAAAACGCTCTGACCCACGCGTCCGCCGGAGCGAGTTCGAACTCGCTCCGGCTATTGTGCTGTTGGCGTCCGGCCATCGCTCGGCGTCGGCGGTGAGCGGTCCAGGCACGCGAGCACAAGGGCAACCACACACACCATGCGAATTCCGTTCGACCCCCGGCGCAGCAGGCGCAGGACCAATCCCGACGGCACCATGTCGTTGGTCGAACACCTCCAGGAACTGCGTACCCGGCTGCTGATCTCGATCGCCGCGGTCCTGGTCACCACGGTCACCGGGTTCCTCTGGTACGCCCATTCCTTCCTCGGCATCGAAAGCCTCGGCGAGATCCTGCGCGGGCCCTACTGTGATCTGCCGCCGGAGGCGCGGGCGTCGTTGACCCAGGACGACGAATGCCGCCTGCTGGCCACCGGACCGTTCGAGCAGTTCATGCTCCGGCTGAAGGTGGGCATGACCGCGGGCATCGTGCTGGCCTGCCCGGTCTGGCTGTATCAGCTGTGGGCGTTCATCACCCCCGGCCTGTACGCAAAAGAACGCAAGTACGCGATCGGCTTCGTGGCCTCCGGTTCGGTGCTGTTCGCCACCGGTGCGGTCCTGGCCTACGTGGTGATCGCGCACGCGTTGAGCTTCCTGCTCTCCATCGGTGACAACGTCCAGATCACCGCGCTCAGCGGTTCGGAGTACTTCAGCTTCATCATTCAGCTGCTGGTGATCTTCGGCGTCAGCTTCGAAACACCACTGCTGATCATCGGGCTCAACCTGATCGGCGTGCTCACCTACGCCCGGCTCAAGGCCTGGCGGCGCGGCATCATCTTCGGGCTGTTCGTCTTCGCCGCCATCGTCACCCCGCAGGACCCGTTCTCGATGCTGGCGCTGGCACTCGCGCTGACGGTGCTGTTCGAGGTCGCGGTGCAGTTCGCGCGGATCAACGACGCGCGCCGCGCCCGCCGCGAAAGCGCCGAGGGCTGGGGCGAGCTCGACGACGAGCAGGCCTCGACCTTGTCCGGTCCCGAACCGGTCGGCCCCGCCGATCCCATCACCCCCGCCGAGCCGGTGGCCGGCCCCGAGAAAACCAGCCGTCCCGTGTCGGACTACTCCGATACGCTCTGACGGGTGACACAGAACCGGTCGCTGACCGGCGAGCTGGACAGCTTCGCCGCCGATCTGACCTTCCGGCTGGACCCCTTCCAGCAGCAGGCCTGCAGTGCCCTCGAAGAGGGGCACAGCGTGCTCGTGTGCGCACCCACCGGCGCGGGCAAAACCGTCGTCGGCGAGTTCGCGGTCCACCTGGCGCTGGCCACCGGCGGCAAATGCTTCTACACCACGCCCATCAAGGCGCTGTCGAACCAGAAGTACGCCGACCTCACCGCCCGCTACGGGCGAGCCAAGGTGGGGCTGTTGACCGGCGACCAGTCGATCAACTCCAATGCGCCCATCGTGGTCATGACCACCGAAGTGCTGCGCAACATGCTCTACGCGTCCTCCGACGCGCTGCACGCGCTGTCGTATGTGGTGATGGACGAGGTGCACTACCTGGCCGACCGCTTCCGCGGCGCGGTGTGGGAAGAGGTCATCCTGCATCTGTCGCCGGAAGTCCGGCTGGTGAGCCTGTCGGCCACGGTGTCGAACGCCGAAGAGTTCGGCGCCTGGATGGAGACCGTGCGCGGCGATACCGCCGTGGTGGTGGACGAGACGCGCCCGGTGCCGCTGTGGCAGCACGTCATGGTCGGGCGGCGCATGTTCGACCTGTTCGACAGCAACTCCTCCGAGCAGAAGGTGCTCGTCGACGAAGACCTGGTCCGCTACATCCGGCATCGGGAAAGCGCGGACCGGATGAACTCCTGGGGCGGGCCGCGCGGTCGCGGCGGCGGTCGCCGCGACTTCCGCCCGCTCCCGCGTCCCGAGGTGCTGGCCAAGCTGGACGAGGAAGGGCTGCTGCCCGCCATCACGTTCATCTTCAGCCGCGCCGGATGTGACGGCGCGCTGGCCCAGTGCCTGCGCTCGGGGCTGGATCTGGGCCGCGGGCAGGACCAGGAGCAGGTCGACGCCATCATCGAGAAGCACACCGGTGAGCTGCCCAAGGCCGATCTCGAGGTGCTCGGCTACTGGGAGTGGCGTGAGGCGCTGCACCGCGGGCTGGCCGCACACCACGCCGGCATGCTCCCGGCCTTCCGGCACACCGTGGAAGAGCTGTTCGTCAACGGGCTGGTGCGGGCGGTCTTCGCCACCGAGACCCTCGCGCTCGGCATCAACATGCCCGCCCGCACCGTGGTGCTGGAGCGGCTGGTCAAGTTCAATGGCGAATCGCACGCCGAACTCACCCCCGGTGAATACACCCAGCTCACCGGCCGTGCCGGGCGACGCGGCATCGACGTCGAGGGCCATGCGGTGGTGCTGTGGCAGCCGGAGGTGGACACCAGTGCGGTGGCCGGCCTGGCCTCCACCCGCACCTATCCGCTGCGCAGCTCGTTCCGTCCCGGATACAACATGTCGATCAACCTGATCGACCGGATGGGCGCCGCCGAGGCGCGGGCCCTGCTGGAGCGCTCGTTCGCACAGTTTCAGGCCGACCGCTCGGTGGTCGGGCTGGTGCGCGGGATCGAGCGCAACGAGAATCAGTTGCGCAAGCTCGCCGGGCAACTGGGCGGGGTCGAAGGCGACTTCTTCGAGTACTTCTCGCTGCGGGAGCGGATCAAGCAGCGCGAACGTCAGCTGGAGCAGCAGGGGCGGGCCGATCGGCGCGGTGCTTCGGTCGCGGCACTCACCTCGCTGCGGCGCGGCGACGTCGTCGCGATTCCGTCCGGGCGCCGCGCGGGGCTCGCGGTGATCCTCGAACCCGATGCCACGCCGGGCGATCCGCGTCCGCTCGTGCTCACCGAGGACAAGTGGGCCGGGCGGATCTCGGTCGCCGACTTCCCGGTGCCGGCCCAGGCGCTCGGGCATATGCGCCTGCCGCGGCGGGTCGATCACCGCACCGCCCGCACCCGCCGCGATCTCGCCTCGGCCTTGCGTAGCACCGGCATCGCCGCACCCGGTCGGCAGCGGCGCAGCCAGAAGGCCCGCGCCGCCGAGGACCGCGAACTGGCCACGCTGCGGCGCAGCCTGCGCGCCCACCCCGCGCACCACCGGCCCGACCGCGAGCAGCTCAGCCGCATCGGCGAACGGTATGCCCGGTTGTCGCGGGAAACCGACACCATGCGCCAGAAGGTTGCCGCCACGACGAATTCGCTGGCCCGCACCTTCGACCGCATCCTCGGTCTGCTGGAGGAACGCGGGTTCGTGCACGAGGGTGAGGTCACCCAGGACGGGCGCAGGCTCGCCCGGATCTACGCCGAAAGCGACCTGCTCGTCGCCGAATGCCTGCGCCAAGGACTCTGGCGTGGGCTCGGGCCCGCCGAACTGGCGGCTGTGGTGTCCATCCTGGTCTACGAATCGCGTCAGGAGGGCGGCTATCTCGGCGCGTCGGGTCCCACCGAACCGGTGCGGCGGGCGGTCGGAGCCACCGTTGGCGTGTGGTCGCAGCTGCGCACCGACGAGGCCAGGCACAAGCTCGCACCCACCCGGGAACCCGACCTGGGATTCGTCACCGGCATCCACACCTGGGCTCGCGGGGACGGGTTGGCCGAGTCGTTGCTCGCCAGCGGCGACCAGGGCGCGCCGCTGTCGGCGGGCGATTTCGTGCGCTGGTGCCGTCAGGTGATCGACCTGCTCGACCAGATCCACAACACCGCCGACGACGTGGAGGTCGCGGCCACCGCGGCCAAGGCGGTGCGGGCGATTCGGCGGGGTGTCGTCGCGGTGGACGCCGCGTGAGAAAAGCGTTTGTGATTTGATTTCTTTCGCACGCGGGGGGCTACCGTGTGTGTACCGATGCGAGTGGAGGCAACCAGATGAGCGGCCCGTACGGACCGAACGACGCCCCTGGTCCCGGGGAGGGACGCAACGATCCCACCCAGCACTGGGGTGGACAGCAGGCGCCCGGCGGGGCCGGGCCGACCCAGCAGTGGGGTGGCCAGCAGCCGGCCGCGGCGCAGCCCACCCAGCAGTGGGGCGGTGGTGAGCAGGGCTCGCAGCAGCAGTGGGGACAGCAGCCCGGCCAGCCCCAGCAGCCCGGCCAGCCGCAGTGGGGACAGCCCCAGCAGCCGCAGCAGCCCAGCCAGCCGCAGAGCCAGCCGTGGGCGCAGCCGCAACCCCAGCAGCAGTGGGGACAGCAGCCGCAGCAGCCCGGTCAGCCGCAGTGGGGTCAGCCCCAGCAGCCGCAGCAGGATTGGGGCCAGCAGGGCCAGCAGCAGTGGAACCCGAACCAGCCGCAGCAGCCGCTCCAGCAGAGCGGTGGCAGCGGCGGCGGTAAGAGCAAGGGCCTGATCATCGGCCTCGCGGTGCTCGGCGTCGCGATCGTCGGCGGCATCGTCGCGCTCATCCTGCTGCTCACCGCCAAGGACGAACTCGACCAGGCGGCCGTGCAGTCCGGTGTGCAGAAGGTGCTCTCGGAGTCCTACGGCATCGAAGACGTCAGCGATGTCTCCTGCCCCGCAGGCCAGGAAGTCAAGGTAGACGCCACCTTCACCTGCGACCTCAAGGTCAGCGGCGAGGCCAAGAAGGTCAGCGTCAAGATCACCAAGGACGACGGCACCTACGAGGTCGGCCGCCCGAGCTGATCCATGTCGGGGCGCGCGCTGAGCGTGTGCGCGGCCCGGCCACGGTTCGGACGGCTGCCGTTCCCGCCCGCCTCAGAGCCCGGGGCCCGCGACGAACGCCGCACCGCCCAGACCGAACTCCAACCGGTGAATCGCCGGCATCGGCACGGCCCGCACGAACGGCCACCCGATGCCGGCGATTCCGTATCCGGGGAGTGCGGTCCTTTCCCACCGAGAACGAGCCGTGGTTCCCCGGCGACGAAGAGGTGCAGCGCCGCAATCGCGCCTGGATTGCCTGGAATGCGGAACGCGATGAATGTCCGGTGGCTGACACCGACTGGTCCGCGGGCTTCCTCCGCCCACCGGCTCAGCGTCGGCACCGCCCGCTCCGACAGCTGCCGCAGGCTTTCGCCACCCGGCCGAGCCGTCTCCGGCCGTGCCCAACTCCGGGCGTACCAGCGCGCGTAGTCCGGCGTCGGCGGGATGCCCGAATCCCATTCCCGCAGCGCTCGATCCGTGCACATAGCCATGCCCGCAGCCTGTGCGGTGGGCGTAACGGTCTGTACCGCACGCAGATACGGGCTCGACACCACTTCAGTCGGACCGAAGGCGAGCAGCACGGGTATCAGCTGCCGGGCCGAGTCTCGGCCGGTGGCGGTCAGTCCGCGGCGGTGGTCGTTCGGTCCGTTGGCACGGGGTGTCCCTGCATCGGCGTGCCGGACGAGCAGCACTGTCGGTTGCGTACTTTCCAATTGCGCCGTTCGCGTGGGATCTGCTGTGGCCGAATGACTTCGAGTGCGTCGGAGCAGCGCTCGAATCGCGCCGGGGTTGATGATCCATTCGGCGTGGGCCATCCCCGGCATGGTTGAAATCCGGCGGCGGCGCCGGCACACGGCCGCCGGCCGCCGCGAGGCCCGGAAATCAGCACGGCAGCGCCCGTCATCCGCGGTGCGCAGCCGGCGTCCCGCGACACCGTAGATCGGTCCATCGGCAGCGCGGGCGTACGTGGACATCCGCTGTCGGGCACCGGCTGCCACCCGCATGGCTGGTGGCAGTCTGCTGCTCAGCCGCGGGGTGCGGCCATGGCGGTGATTAGGCGGGTGATGGGGCTGTCGGCGTTGTAGGTGACGGCCAGTTCGCGCAGGCGGTCGGGGTCGGCGGGGGCCGTGGGGAGGATGTCGGGGCGGGAGAGGGTGACGTCGGCGTCGCGGACCACCCGGACCACGGGGGCGGCGGCGGTCAGATAGGTCTCGGCGGCACGGAGTTTGGTGCGCACGCTCTGGGAGAGGTCGGCGGCCGGATCGTCGACGGCGGCGCGCAACGCCTCCAGGGAGCCGAAGCGGGTGATGAGGGTGGACGCCGATTTCTCGCCGATACCGGGAACACCGGGCAGGCCGTCGGAGGCGTCGCCGCGCAGCGTGGCCATATCGGCGTAGGCGGGTCCCGCATTCTCCAGTGGCACACCATATTTCGCGGAGACCTCGGCCGGGCCGAACAGCTCGGCCTTCGCCAGGCCACGTCCGACGTAGAGCACCCGCACCGGCGGCGCGGGCGTATCGCGCACCAGTTGCAGCAGATCGCGGTCGCCGCTCACCACGATCACCTCATCGGTCCGCTCGCGGGTCGCGAGCGTGCCGAGCACATCGTCGGCTTCCAGTCCTTCGGCGCCGCCGGTCGCGATCCCGGCCGCCGCCAGCACCTCGAGGATCATCGGCACCTGCGGGGTGAGTCGGTCGGGCACCTCCTCGGCGCCGGGCGCGGCCGCGGCGGAGGTGTCGAGCCGGTGAGTCTTGTACGTGGGTACCAGATCGACGCGGAACTGCGGCCGCCACTCCAGATCCAGGCACACCACGAGCCGGCTGGGGGAGTGGCGGGTGATCAGGGCTGCGACCATATCGGTGAATCCGCGCAGCGCGTTCACCGAGCGCCCGTCGGGGGCGGTGATCTTCTCCGGGATCGCGTGGAAGGCGCGGAACCAGAGGCTGGCACCGTCGAGCAGCAGCAGGGGACCGGTTGCGGGAGCGGCTGACGTCACGGGGCGAGGTTACCCGGCGGGACCGACAGGGCCGGACGGAAACACTCGCACCGGGTATCGGGGACCGGGCGCAGCACGCGGGGAGCTGTCGAGTGGGCGATGAGCGTCCGCTGTCCGAGCCCGGCGTGGTCGGCGGCCGAGTATGCAGTGCCGAGATCGTCTCGAGGACCGATCCGGCTGTAACTGGACGAACGTACCGAGCTTTGAAGCCCAGCCGTCGAGCCTGCTCCGCGACTTCCCAGCAACACCGAACGCTCGGAGTCGATCCGAGCGGCCCGTCCGACGGGTAACGTCGGGCGGTATGAGCTCGCACACGGATTCACGATTCGCGGCGGACGTCTACGCCGACCGGCTCGAGCGCGCGGTACAGCAGATGCGCGAGGCTCACCTCGACGCCCTGCTCATCACTCCGGGCCCGGATCTGCGCTATCTGATCGGTTCGGCCGCCGACTCGTTCGAGCGGCTGACCTGCCTGGTGATCCCCGCCGACAAGGGCACGCCGTCGGTGGTGATTCCGAAGCTGGAACTGGCCTCCCTGGAGGGTTCGGCCGCCTCGGACCTCGGTTTACAGGTCCACGATTGGGTCGATGGTGTCGATCCGTATCAGATCGTGAAGTCGGCATTGCATGTCGGCTCGCGGGTCGCGGTGACCGACTCCATGCCGGCTCTGCATCTGATTCCGCTGGCCGAATCCTTCAGCGGCCTGCCCGCCTCGGCCACGCCCGTGCTGCGTGAACTGCGCATGATCAAGGACGCCGCCGAGATCGAAGCGCTTCGGGAAGCGGGCGCCGCCATCGACCGCGTGCACGCCAGGATGGGCGAATGGTTGCTGCCCGGGCGCACCGAAGCCGAGGTGGCGGCCGATATCGAGCAGGCGATCATCGCCGAGGGCCATACCGCAGCCGAGTTCATCATTGTCGGCAGCGGCCCGAACGGCGCGATTCCGCATCACACGAAATCGGAACGGCGGTTGCAGCAGGGTGACGTCGTCGTCATCGATATCGGCGGCCCCGTCGCGACCGGATACAACTCCGACTGCACCCGCACCTACGTGCTCGGTGAGCCCAGCGCCGAGGTGGCCACCCGCTACGCCGAACTGGAAGAGGCCCAGGCGGCGGCGGTCGCCGCGGTGCGGCCCGGGGTGACCGCCGAATCGGTGGACGCCGCCGCCCGCGAACCGCTGCGGGCCGCCGGTCTCGGCGAGGCGTTCCTGCACCGCACCGGGCACGGGATCGGCCTGTCGGTGCACGAAGAGCCCTACATCGTCGAGGGCAATACGCTCGAACTGCGGCCCGGCATGGCGTTCAGCGTCGAACCTGGTATCTACTTCCGGGGCGAGTGGGGTGCGCGGATCGAGGACATCGTGGTGGTCACCGAGGACGGCGCCGAATCGATGAACCAGCGTCCGCACGGGCTGACCGTGCTCTGAGATCGCATGCCGGTCACCGTCAGGGGCGTGTGAGTTCGTGTGCGTTCGGCGAGCCCGGTGCGGACGGCTCCGGGCGATAACGTGCGGTACGTGCCCGGCGGACAGTGGCAGCGACCTGTGAGTCACCCGACGTGCCGATCGCCGCTGTTCGCCCGAGGGCGGCGGCGTCGACGCAGGCGCGCCGATGTCACATGCCGCCCGGTTTCACCAGCCAGGCTCTGGAGGCCGTCCGGCGGTACTCCGCACCGTCGCGCGATTCCACCGTCGCGCCGCAGGCTGTCGACACCCTGGCTCGCCGACCACCGGCGCTGATCCGATACCCCGGCTGACCGGCCGTCGGCGCTCATCCGCTGCGCACTGTGCTCGCTCACTCGCCGCGCAGAGTGCTGCTGGACAACACTCGCTGCACCTGAATGGCGATGACCACCCGCGTGGAGTTCTCCCGCGGCACCCGGTAGCGCCCCGCATACCGCTGCACCGCCTCGCCGACGCTGACCGGATCGTCGAGCACCGTCGCCGGGCCTTCCAGCGTCAGCCAGCGGATTCCGTCGACCTGACTGACCGCTGCGTACCCGGACCGGCGGACATTGCGCACCTTCACCGACCCGTCGTTGGTGATGACGCGCGCGATCCCGGCCTCGGCGTCCCAGGTGAACCCGACGGCCACCACATGCGGTGTGCCGTCGGCGCGCAGCGTGGTGAGAGTGGCCAGATGTCGTTCGGTCACGAACTCGACAGCGGCAGGGGAGAGTTGGACAGCAGCACCGATCGCCATGGTTAGACGGTAGCGTGGCCGGCTCGGGCTACGGCTGGTCGGGCGAGGATCTCGACGCCTCCGGTGGTCGCGGTGCGGCCTCCGTCGGGATCAGCCAGTGATGGGAGCCGGGCTGTTCGCTACGCGCGTCGTGATGTCGCAACCGCTCACGGTGGATCCGGCCGACCCGACTACCGGAGGCAAGCAGGTACCCGCGCGGACCGAACGCGTGTCACCAGGCCGGTCTGCTTCCTTGTCGAATCGTCATCGAGCGTGGGTGTGGCGACTGGCGTCCTACCGGCGAGCGACATCAGTGTTCGACCGGTTCACGGTTGCAAGTCGTGTCGCACCGGATGACAGGATGGGCGCATGGGATGGCGTAGTGCGCGAGAACTCGATGCGGGGACGGTGCTGGTGCTCGGCGGGCGCAGCGAAATCGGGCTCGAAGTGGCGCGGCGGGTGGCGCCGGGCCGGACGGTGGTGCTCGCCGCGCGCCGCAGCGATGAGCTGGCCGAACAGGTCGCGGCCGTCGAGGCGGCGGGTGCGGCGGCCGTGCACTGCGTCGAATTCGACGCCGACGACACCGCAAGTCATCCCGCACTGCTGGAGAAGATCGCCGCCGAACACGGGCCGCTCGGGGTCGTGGTGGTGGCTTTCGGCATCCTGGGTGATCAAGCCCGCGCCGAACGCGATCCGGCGCACGCGCTCGCGGTGGTGCACACCGATTTCACCGCGCAGGTCAGCGTGCTGACGGTGCTGGCGAACATGCTGCGCGCCCAGGGCAGCGGCCAGCTGGTGGTCTTCAGCTCCATCGCCGGGGTGCGGGTGCGGCGCGCGAACTACGTCTACGGTTCGGCCAAGGCCGGGCTCGATGGATTCGCCAGCGGGCTCGGTGACGCCCTGCATGGCACCGGTGTGCACCTGATGCTGGTGCGGTCCGGATTCGTCATCGGACGGATGACCGAGGGGATGGAACCCGCACCGTTCTCGAGCACACCGGGACAGGTCGCCGACGCCGTCGTCGCAGGTCTGCACCGGCGATCGGAGCGGGTGGTGGTGCCCGGCATCCTTCGGCTCGTTTTCGTGGCCTTCCGGATGATGCCGCAGTCGATCTGGCGCCGGATGCCGCGATGAACGTCGACCCGATCCGCGACCCTGCCCGCAGCGGGCCGCAAGCGCGAACCGGCCGAAACGGCCAGTGCCGGGCCGGCCGAGACCGGGCGGATCGGCGCTCGCCGACGCTCCCCGTGGGCCGCGACACCCGAGACTTTTGCGAGCCTGGCGATGCCGGGTCACGTGTCGTCGCGGGTCGTGCTCTCGTTCCGAGTCCCGGCGCGCCGGCGGTTCCGGTGCCATGGGTGCGGGTTCGGCCGTGGCTCGGATGACCGGGGGCGCGGACGTCGTGCGATGGTCGGGTGTCCCGATCGCCGTGGTCGGGATCGGTGCGGACGGCTGGCGCGGGCTGGGGGAGACCGCGCGTGATGCGATCACCGGCTGCGATGTGCTGATGGGTTCGGCGCGGCAGCTCGCGCTCGTCCCCGACGATGTGAGCGCCGAGCGGATCAGCTGGCCGTCGCCTCTGCTGCCCGCACTCGCCGGCCTGCTGCGCGCGCACGCTGACTCCCGGATCTGTGTGCTGGCCAGCGGCGATCCGATGTTCTACGGCATCGGCGTCACGCTCGCGAAGCTGTTCGGCCCCGAGGCGCTGCGGGTGATTCCGCAACCGTCGTCGGCGTCGCTGGCCTGCGCCCGCCTGGGCTGGCCACTCGCCGAGGTCCCCGTCGTCTCGATGGTCGGACGCGCACCGGCGAACCTGCTGCCCGAACTCACCGGCGGGCGCCGCATCCTCGTGCTCAGCGCCGACGCCGACACGCCCGCGCTTATCGCGGACCTGCTGAGCCGCAACGGTTTCGGCTCTTCGACGCTCACCGTCCTGGAACAGCTCGGCGGCCCCGGCGAGCGCATCGTCAGCGCGACCGCCTCGACCTGGGATGATCCGCGCACCGACCCGCTCAATATCGTGGCGATCGACGTCGTCGCGGAGGCCGGCCGCCCCCGCGCGACCCGGCTGCCCGGCCTGCCCGACGTCCTCTTCGGCGGTGACACCCAGCTCACCAAATCCGAGGTCCGCGCGCTCACCTTGACCGCCCTCGCCCCCGCCCCCGGCGAACTGCTCTGGGACGTCGGCGGCGGCTCCGGCAGCATCGCCATCGAATGGTGCCGCACCCATCCCAGCTGCCGGGCGGTGAGCTTCGAACGGCTCGAGCAGCGCAGACAGCGGATCGCGGACAACGCCGTCGCGCTCGGTGCTCCCGGGATCGAAGTGCGCGGGGAGGTCTGCGCCGAACTCGCGAGCGCCGATCTGCCCGCACCCGACGCGATCTTCCTCGGCGGCGGCCTCACCCAGGACGGCGTCTTCGAGACATGCTGGTCACATCTGGGCCAGGGTGGGCGGCTGGTGGCCAATGCGGTGACCGCCGAAACCGAGGCCATGCTGGTGGGCCTGGCCGCCGCGCACGGCGGTGAGCTGCGCAAATTCCAGGTCTACCGGGCCGAGCCGCTCGGTGGGTTCACCGCGTGGCGGCCACAGCTGCCGGTGGCGCAATGGTCGGTGGTGAAGGGCTCGGCCTGAACGGCGATCCGTCCGTGCCCATGGGTGAAACAGGGCTGTTCCACGCGGTAGGGTCTGGTCCGAGTTCCGATCGTGATCGGAAACCGAAATTTCCTGACCGGGGAGTTACATGAAGTACAAGAAGTTCGCCGCCACCGCGTTGCTCGCGGTCGCCGCCACCGGAGTCAGCGCAGGAACCTCCTACGCCGCTCCGTCGCCCACCCCGCCCGCCGCCCAGGACCAGAGCACCGCGGTGCCGTCGGTCACCGGCGAAGACCAGGGCGTGAACTACACCCTCGAGCTCGCCGAAGCCGGCAAGTCGCTGGTCACCACCGTGACCGGTGGCAAGTTCAGCCTCGACACCGACGACAAGACGGTGACGTTGAAGAACTCCGACGGCGCCGTCGTCACCACGATCCCGCTGACCGCCACCGCCAAGGGGCAGCCGGTCGAGATCGCCGCGACGGTCGACGCCGACGGCAGCAAGCTCACCCTGACCCCGCAGGTCACCCCGACCGCGGCCGCCCCGAGCCAGGCCGAGTTCGTCTCGGCGCAGGGCTGGTTCATGGCCGAATTGCAGCGGGCCTCGCTCGGTGCGCTGGTCGGCGGTCTGATCGGTGCGGCCGTCGGCATCCTGTTCTTCGGTGTCGGCATCCTGCCCGGCGCGGTGCTCGGCGCCATCATCGGCCTCGCGGTCGCGGGTGGTCCGGAGCTGCTGAACGCGGGCCTGGCCTACTTCAGCGGCCAGCCCTGAACATCCTGATATTGGGCGGAACCCGGCAGGCCCGGGAACTGGCCCGCATCGCTTCCGGCGAGCGCGGATTCGACATCGTCTCCTCGCTCGCCGGACGTGTTCGTGAACCTGTCCTGCCCGCCGGTGAGGTGCGGGTGGGCGGGTTCGGTGGGCCGGAGGGTTTGCGGGAGTTCCTGCGCACGCGGCGGATCGAGGCTGTCGTCGACGCGACCCATCCGTTCGCCGACACCATCACCGGTAATGCGGCCATCGCTTGCCGCGCCGCCGATACACCGTTGCTGCGGCTGAGTCGCCCCGGCTGGTCGGCGAAACCGGGCGACCACTGGATCCGCGTGCCCGATCTGGCCGCCGCGGCCGCGCGCGTCACCGAGTTGGGGGAGCGGGTGTTTCTCACGATCGGGCGCCAGGGGGTCGGCGCGTTCGCCGGGCATACCGAACAGTGGTTCCTCATCCGCGCGATCGATCCGCCGGAATCGGCCCTGCCGCCCCATCATGAAATCCTGCTGGCCCGTGGGCCTTTCACCGTCGAGTCCGAAGCCGGGCTCTTGACCGAGCATCGCATCGACGTGCTCGTCACCAAGGACAGCGGTGGCGCCGACACCGCCGCGAAACTGATGGCGGCACGCGAGGCACGGCTTCCGGTGCTGATGGTCGACCGACCCGCGACACCACCGGGCATCGAGGTCGTGGCCGAGGTCGCGCAAGCGCTCGACTGGTTGCGCCGCCGCGCGGACGAGCACGGCTGACCACACCTCCGGCGAGTCGCGCTCACCGTCGGCAGAAGAAGTGGTGCACCACCCCGCTGGGACTCGGGATTCGCTCTAGGTGAAAACGATCGGTCAGTTCGTCCGGGCTCGACCAGAGCCGTTCTCCCTGTCACGCATCGCGGACGCGTTGGGCGACCACCTTCTCGATCAACGATGCTGCGCCACTGTTGCCGGACCACGTGGCTACTTGTTCGGCCGGGACCTGGCGGCTCCATCGCCGGATGCCCTGGTCGGCGCGGACGATGCCGTGCCCACTTCCGCCGGGGTGCGACCGAGGAGGGTGGGGAGGCGGTCGAACCACTCGAGGACGGCGCGTTCATAGGCGATGCCGAATTCGAGCGTGGCGCGTTGATGCGGACGCATTCCGGCGCACTCTTCGCGGAGATAGCCGTCGAGGCGGCGCTGATGGACCTCGCGGCCGGCGGCGATGATGTCGTCGAGGTGGGCGGGGTCGAGGTGCTCGCCGAACGACATCGTCAGCAACAGCGGTACCCGGATGGTTTCGGCGCCGGGATCGCGGGCGATCCACTCCCGGAAGGCGGCGCGCCCGGCCTCGGTGATCTGATAGGGCGTGCGTTCGCGAGCGCCGGTCTGCCCCTTCTCGACCAGGCCTGCGGCGTCCATGGCGGTGAGTTCGCGGTAGACCTGGCTCTGGGTGATGGTCCAGAAGTCGCCGATCCGCTCCTGGGCTAGATTCACCAGGTCCCAGCCGGACATGGGGCCTTCGTGCAGGAAGCCGAGTAATGAGGCGGCCGTCGAGTTCAACGGTCGTGCACGCGCGCGCTCGGCCACCTCGGACTCCTTTCGGCTCGACACTCCATAGTGGAATGTTGACGAGTCTACCCGGTGCGGGAGCCTCGGGTGGGAAGCGACTCAGGCCTGGTAGCGCCGGGAGGTGTAGACGCGGGGCCCGTCCTCGGTGTCGACCACGGACGTGGTGGAGGCGCCGATGATGAGCAGGGTCCGCATATCGACCTCGGCAGGGTCGAGGTCGCCCAGCGACACCACGCGCACCGATTCGGTGGGCCCGCCGACATCGCGGCCGATCACCACCGGCGTCAGCGGCGTGCGATGCTCGAGCAGCAGCTCCTTCATGGCTGCCACCTGCCAGGTGCGCTGGCTCGACGCCGGGTTGTAGATGGCGATGGCCATATCGGCGGCAGCGGCGGCGGACAGCCTGCGTGCGACCACCTCCCACGGCTTGAGCCGATCCGACAGCGAGATCATCGCGTAATCGTGGCCCAGTGGTGCGCCGACCCGGCTGGCGACGGCATTGGCGGCGGTCACTCCGGGCAGCACCCGGACGGGGACGCCCTTCCATTGCGGATCGGCGGACTCTTCCAGCACCGCGGCCGCCATCGCGAACACGCCGGGATCGCCGGAGGAGACGACCGCGACCCTGGCGCCGTTCTTGGCCAGATCCAAAGCCATTGCGGCGCGCTCGGATTCGACCCGATTGTCGCTGGCGTGCCTGCGCTGGCCGGGGCGGGGCGGGACCCGGTTGATGTAGGTGGTGTAGCCGACGAGGTCGGTGGCCTCGGCGAGGGCGCGTTCGACTTCGGGCGTGGTCCAGACGGTCGCGCCGGGGCCGAGACCGACCACGACCACTTCGCCTGAATCGGCGGGCCGGTCCGCCAGTGCGATCGGATCGAGGGGAGCGTCTTCGGCATCCGGCGCGTCCTCGGCGGGCACGGCTGCGGTGGAGACACCCGAGCGGGCGGCGAGCTTTCCGTTGCCTGATGCGGACCGGACCGCGGAATCGGCCGCGCCGACATCGACATGGGCCGAATGCCGCGCGTCCGCGGAGTTTTCCGACGGGGTGGTCAGGCGCAGCGGCGTGGTCGGCTCCGGCCCCGGAACGATGGTGATCGCGAAGTAGGGCACCTCGTCCTCGGCCACCTCGGCGGCGCGCAGCACCCGCTGGCGGCCGGTGCTGGCCCGCTCCACGTAATAGGCATCGCCCAGCTTGCCCGCATCCGAGAGTGCCTGCCGCACCGCTGGATAGGTGCGGCCGAGCTTCATGACGGCGGCGGCGTCGGCGTCGCGCAGGCGTTCGGTGAGTTCGTCGACGGCCATCGTGCCGGGTAGCACGGTCAGCACCTGCTCGCCCTCGACCAGCGGGGTGCCCAGCGCCGCGGACGCCGCGCTCACCGAGGTGATGCCGGGGATGATCTCGGCCTCGAACCGGTCGGCGAGGCGGCGGTGCATATGCATGTAGGAGCTGTAGAACAGCGGGTCACCCGCCGCGAGCAGGGCGACGGTCCGTCCGGCGGCGAGGTGGCCGGCCAGTCGCTCGGCAGCTTGCTCGTAGAACTCGTCGATGGCTCCCTGATAACCGCCGGGATGATCGGTGGTCTCGGTCGTCACCGGATAGACGAGGTGTTCTTCGAGCTGGCCCGGCCGCATATACGGTTCGGCGATGCCGCGCGAGATGCTGCGACCGTGCCGTGCGCTGTGGAAAGCGATCACGTCGGCCGCGCCGATGATCCGCGCCGCCTTCACCGTCACCAGTTCCGGATCGCCCGGGCCGAGTCCGATACCCCAGAGTTTGCCGGGTGCGGTCATTCCTGTTCGCTCGCAATCGCATTCAGTGCGGAGGCGGTGATGGCGCTGCCTCCGCGCCGGCCGCGCACGGTCAGGTAGTCGACTCCGCCCGCCTCGATCAACGCGTCCTTGGATTCGACGGCGCCGACGAACCCGACCGGGATGCCCAGGACAGCCGCCGGTCGCGGCGCACCGGCGTCGAGCATGTCCAGCAGATGGAACAGCGCCGTCGGGGCATTGCCGATGGCGACGACCGCGCCGTCGAGCCGGTCGCGCCACAGCTCCAGCGCCGCCGCCGACCGGGTGGTGCCGAGCCGTTGCGCCAACTCCGGAACCCGGGGATCGCCGAGCAGGCAGACCACCTCGTTATCGGCGGGCAGCCGCTTGCGGGTCACCCCCGAGGCCACC
Source organism: Nocardia cyriacigeorgica (assembly GCF_005863245.1). Classification (GTDB taxonomy): domain Bacteria; phylum Actinomycetota; class Actinomycetes; order Mycobacteriales; family Mycobacteriaceae; genus Nocardia; species Nocardia cyriacigeorgica_C. The sequence goes on from NZ_VBUT01000006.1 coordinate 161,797, forward strand.
ATGTTCGCGTCACACAGAATCGGCGCCCCCGCCCGCAACGCCGCCCGCGCCGCGGCCACCACGCCCGGAGTGAACGCGATGTCCCCCGCCAGATCCACCTGCCCGCATCCGTGGATCATCCGCACCACGACCTGCGCCACATCCGGCGGAAACCCGCTCAGATCCGCTTCGGCTCGGATCGTGGCGAAGGACCGCCGATAGATCTCGGCCGCGTCGGTGAGATAACTGGCACGCACGTCGGACATGCCGCTCAGCCTATGACCCGGGCGCGTGCTCCTATCGCCGTGGGTCGTCCATCTCTGCTCGCGCTCGGCGCACGCCCCCGATCAGGCAGCGCTGGTGAACGAAATATCGACCGTCGCGTCCAAGGCGGCGGCGAGCCGGTCGAGCAGGTTCAGCGTCGGAACGTGTTCCCCGGCCTCGAGCCTGGAAATGGCCGCTTGGCTGGTTCCCGCGCGCCGGGCGAGTTCGGTTTGCGACAACCCGAGGTCTTCCCGGCGTTCGCGGATCGCCCGGCCGAGCTCGACTGCCCGCTTTTCGGCCTCATACCCCGCGAGCACAGTTTTTCCGTGCCGCTCGATGTCGCGGCCGGCATCCACCCTGACGTGCTGACCGTTGCTCATGGCACCTCTTTCGTTTTCAGGTGTTGACGCCGTTGCGCGACCGCACTCAGGGCTGGGTGATCCGGTACCCGTCGGGGCCGGCGGTGACGTCGGTGACGGGGCCGGTGGGGCGGCCGCAGTGGCGGTCACAGCCGGACCAGTGCTGGCGGCCGGTGATGAGGAGCTGGTCGGCGGGGGTCGGGGTGTCGAGGGGCGCGACATCGGTGCCGGGTGGGAGGACGCGGCCGGATTCGATGGCGGCGGTGGCGTCGGCGCGGACGTCGGTGTGGGATTTGGCGCAGCCGGGGCGGCCCGCGCAGGCGGTGACCTGCAACCACGGGGAGTTCGCGTCGAAGATCAGGCCCATGGGGGCGAGCACGCGCACCACCTGTTCGGCGGGCCATTCGTCGAGATCGGTGAGGACCAGCGAGCGCCACGGGGTGAGGAAGAGCGGGCGTTCGACGGCGGCCAGGAATTCCGCGGTGCGGGCGGGCAGCGAGCCGAGGCGCACGCCCGCGCCGAGAGCGATCAGGCCGTTGTCCTGTTCGAGCCAGCCGATCGGCGGGGGCGGGGCGGTGGCGATGTCCACGCGCGCCGCTACCGGCGTCAGGCCGAGCGACTCGACGAGACGTTCGGCGCCGTCCTCGATCTCGTGCAGCCGCCAATGGCAGGAGCCGAGATCGAGGAATGCGTGCGCGGCCGCCAGCAGGACGTCGGCGGTATCGGCGGCCGAGACCCGCAGCCCACTGTCGCGACCGGCGAGCAGGATGGCGAACTCGTTGGCGCCGACGGCGTGGGCACCGATATCGGGGCCGAGCGCGCTGACGTCGCCACGCCCGTCGTCCACCGCGAACAGCACCCGTCCGGGCAGGTCCGCGAGCCGCGTGGCAGCCAGCAATCCGGCATCGAGAGAATCGACCAGTGGATGCACATCGGCGAGCCCGCCGATTCGCCCCGACAGCGGCGAGGCGACGATATTGCGCACCCGCTCGTGTGTGCGGCTCGGCAGCAGCCCCGCCGTTTCCAGCCGCTCGGTCAGCTCGCGGGCGTCGTGCACCTGCCGGAGTTGCACATTCCCGCGCGAGGTGAGTTCGATATTGCCGTCACCGAGCTCGTCGGCCGCCGCCGCCAGCGCCTGCACCTGGTGCGGTTCCAGCCGTCCGCCGGGCACGCGCACGCGCGCCAGCGGCCCGTCGGCGGCCTCATGCAGCCGCAACACACCAGGGCAGGAATCCGAATCAGTGCGCGCCATGATCGGTCCAGCTTACGGGCCTAGCGGCGGGCGCGATCGGCTGTGGTCCGCCAGTCGGCTGCTCGCGGAGTCACGGCGAAGAACGGCGATGGGGCGTCGACGAAGGCCACCGGGCCGCCCACTGCGGGCACAGGGGCGGGCTCCGGCTGTGTCCGCGGGTGGGCTGTTTGCGGAGTCCATCGGCGAAGAACGGCGGGGGGTGCCGACGACTAGCACCGGGTTGCCCATTGCGGGCCCGGTGGCGGGCTCCGGCTGTGTCCGCAGGGCCGGCCGTTCGCGGAGTCCATCGGCGACCAACGACGAATCAGCGCCGACCAGGCCGCCCAATATGGGGCCGGCTGCGTGTCCGTTCCGCTGTGTCCGTCGGGCCGGCCACTCGCGGAGTCCATGAGCGCACGACATCGACGCGATGACCGACGACAGGCCGCGGCCGCGTATCCGGGCCGCGCGGGCGTACAGCATTGACGCAACCGATCGGTTGCCATAGTATTGCAACCGATCGGTTGCTACTAAAGAGGAGTGCATCATGGGATTTCCTGATCGAATCGAGCGGACCATCGAGCTGGCACATCCGCCGGAGAAGGTGTGGACGGCGATCACCACCGCGGAGGGGCTCGGCACCTGGTTCGGCAACGAGGCGCACATCGACCTGCGCCCCGGAGGCGAGGCCTGGCTGCGATGGGACCAGGGCGACTCGCAGAATCTGCGGGTCGAACGGGTCGAGCGCCCGCGCATCTTCGGATTCACCTGGCAGATCTACGGCCTGCCCGCCGAAGATCCGCGACGCACCTACGTGGAGTTCACCCTCGAGCCGACGAGCGAAGGCACCCGACTGACCGTCGTGGAGACCGGATTCGCGCAACTCGCCGACGACGAACACAAGGCCGCTCACAACGGCAATGTCGAAGGGTGGGCGAGCGAACTCGGGGAACTGGTGACCTATCTCGATGCTGCCTGAGAACGAGGCGATCGCCGAACAGGTTTTCGTCGCTCTGGCCGACCCGAGCCGCCGCGCCATCCTCGCGGAGCTGGCCTCGGCCGGCCCGTCGACGGCTACCGACCTGGCCGCCCGGCTCCCGATCACCCGGCAGGCGATCGCGAAACACCTTGCGCTGCTGTCGGATGCGGGTTTGGTGATCGCCGAGCCGGGCGAGCGTCGCCGGGTGCGCTACCGATTGCATTCGGCGCCCATGCAGGTGGCGCAGCAATTCCTCGCAGCGCTGGCCCGCGATTGGGATGGGCGGCTCGACGTGTTGAAGGACCACCTGGATCGGGCGTGAGGGCGGTGGGTGCGGCCTGTGGGGAGGCCGCACTCCGCCCGGCAATGGCATGTTCGTGCAGTCGATCAGCGGAGCGCCCACGATGGGTGCGGCCGACGCAGGCCAGGTGGACGCCGCCGTCGACAGCGGCGGCCTCACCAGGATCTGCCCGCGTGGCCCGACATGCTGACCGGGGGAATACATCCGCCGAGGGCAAGAGCGCCGGCGACACGCGCCCGCCGATCGGCTCACCGCTCATCTGCCGATGGAAGCCGCACTCGGGGACGATTGAGGCAGCAGCGCGGGCCGGCTCAATCGAAGTTGCGAACGGTCGCCAGCCCTAGCGGGCGCGGTCGAGGATCAAACGGGCGAGGGCGTCGGGGTCCTCGAGCATCGCGAGATGCCCGACTCCGTGCAGGTATTGCACTTCGGCGCCGGGTACCGCCTCGTACTCGCGTGCCGATGCCGGATCCCAGCGTGGGTCCGCGTCGCCGAAGATCACCAGGGCCGGCTTGCCTGCGTCGATGAGGCGCTCGGGGACGGGCCGCGCGGCGAGGTAGTCACCATTGGCGGCGAGGATCGCGCGGAATGTTCGGTAGGTCATCCTTCGTAGATCGGTGAGAACCTCGTCGGGGATGGTGACCGGTTTCGCCGCCGTTGCCGCGACGGCTCGGCGGATCATCGATTCGGTCCGGATCGTCCAGACGAGCGGGCCGAAGGGTGGTGTGGAGAGCGCTCGGACGATCGGCGGCTCGGGGAGAAGGGCCGAGAGGCTGGGGCCGGTGCTGACCAGAATCAGCTCCCCGACGAGGTCCGGCCGCCGCTCCACCAGGGCGGTGGCGACGTACCCGCCGCTGGAATGACCGACCACCGTCGGTTGCCGGGCGCCGAGCTCGTCCAGCACCGTCGCCGTCCGATCTGCCTGCTGCGCAACTTCATACGTCGATGCGGGCGCGGACCGGCCACATCCGGGCAGGTCGATTCTGATGACCCGGCACTCGGCAGCCAACGACGGGACCACCGGTGCCCATGTCGAACCGGTTGCGCCGGAACCGTGAATGAGCAACACGGGCGGCGCCTCAGGGTTCCCGTCGATGACGACATGCACGCCGTGGATCGTTGTGTCCGCGCGTGCCCGGGTAGAAGTCGGTTCGTTCATACGGACAGCGTGGCGCCCGGACCGCCCCGCCGTATTGAACGAATGTCACGCGATCGCCCTCCGGTTAGCCTGGTAGCTATGACCGCAACGGCCGGAGTGGACTGGAGCCGGGTCGATATCGCCGTCCCCGCGCGCCCGCCGGCTTCGGGTGTCCGCATGGCGGGCTTCCGTTACCGCGACGTCGCTGCCGTCGACCTGACGATGATCCCGCATCCGCTGGTCACGCTCCTGATCGATCTCGGCGAGCACGGCATCGTGTACGACGTGCTCGGGCAGCCGGTCACGGGGAGTGCGGTCGTCGGTCTGCGCGGCGGCGCGGTGCGCATATATGGTGCCGGATCCGGCGACGTCCTTCAGATCCGCTTGTCGCCGGTCGTCGCGGCCGCGGTCCTCCGCGACACCGACGTCATCGGCGGTGCCGTGACACCCTTGGCGGAGCTGTGGGGCGACAGCGCCGAGTTGACCGAGCGACTCCGTACGACGCCATCGTGGGACGACCGGTTCGCTCTCGCCGTCGCGTTCCTACGCAGCCGGGTGCCCCGGAAGTTCCGGCAGGCACCCGAAATCGCCTACACCTGGGACCAAGCCGTGCGCAGCAAAGGCCTGGTCCGCATCCAGGATCTAGCCGCCGAGACCGGCTGGTCCCGGCAACGCCTCTGGTCTCGTTTCCGGGCCCACATCGGGATCACACCGAAGCATGCGGCCGAACTCGTCCGCTTCGACCATGCCGCTCATCTCCTGGCAGCGGGGTGCCCGCCCGCGGATGCCGCGGCCGAGGCCGGTTATGCCGACCAATCCCACCTGCATCGTCGAACCAAGGCGTTCACGGCTCTGACCCCTGCCGTTGTCGCCCGAGCGCCGTGGCTCGCGATCGACGACATCGCTTGGCCGACAAGCTGATTCAGTAGCCAGGATCACCGGGGCCGCGCACGCTTCGACCGGGCAGAAGCGGGGACCATGGTCCCCGGCCTATCCCCAAGTGGCCTGATCGGGCACCGTCGAGCTGAACACCACATAGAAGAAGTGGCCCGGCATCAACTCGTTCATGTCGTGCCAGCCGCCCCACGGATCACGCTGGTAGTAGCGCTCCATCCCGGTGCCGTCGTCGTAGCACACGATGCCGCCGGTGCCGAACGGGCTCCAGTAGACATCGGTGCCGGGACGCGGTAACTCCACCGGCGTGCGGAACAGGTGGCTGCACGGCGTGATCACCGGGTCGTAGATGGAGGGCTGGGCGGCGGCTGACGGGGCGAGCGCGGTGAGTCCCGCGACGGTGATCGCGGCGGCAGCGAGCCCGCTGCGGACGGTGGAACGCATCTATCCTGCTCCTCTGCTGGGCGGAAAGGGGTTCACTCTGCTGCGTCGGCAAGCACGTGGCTACCGTTACGTGCCGATGCCCGGCGCATCCGTAGCATCCTGCCGCATCGCCGCCGCTGCCCACGCCGGAATCCGCAGGAATCAGCAGGCATCCCGGCGTTGACGCCGCACGCGGTGTCTCACCAGGTGAGCACCGGTTTGACGACGCGGCCGGCCCGTTGATCTGCGAGCGCGCGATCGATCTCGGTGTGCGGGTAACGGGTGATCAGCCGCTCCACCGGCAACAGCCCGCGTGCGTGCAGGTCCAGCAGCTGCGGGATGAACTCGCCGGGCACTGCATCGCCTTCGAGGCATCCGCGAATCGTCTTGCCGTTCAGCACGATATCGCTGACGTCGACCGGCGGCGTACCCGCGCCGAGCCCGACCGCCACCACCGTCGCGCCCGTCGTGAGCGCGGCGACGGCATCGCCGAGGACGCTCGCGATACCGGTGGTGTCGAGCGCGTGGGTCGCGCCGCCGCCGGTCACCTCACGGACCACCGGGGTGGTGGGGGCTTCGGCCGGGTCGATGGCGGCAGCGGCGCCCAGTGCGCGGGCCAGTTCGCGGCGCGCGGCGGAGGTTTCCACCACCGCGACGCGCACATCCGGCAGTGTGCGTGCGGCAAGCAGTGCGGCCATGCCGACCGCGCCCGCACCGTAGATGACCAGCCAGGAGCCCGGCCCCGGACGTAAGGCGTTGAGCACGGCGCCCATGCCGGTTTGGAATCCGCAGCCGAACGGTGCCGCCACGGCGAGGTCGATCGCAGGGTCGATGACGATGGTGTTGTCCTCGGCGGTGAGTGCGTATCCGGCGAAGCTCGACTGTCCGAAGAATCCGTCCAGCACGGGAGTGCCGCCGGTGGTCACCCGTGGCTGCTCGTGTGGGCGTCGCCCGAACTGGTTCAACTCGGTCATGCGTCGGCAGTAGGCCGGACGGCCCGCCCGGCAGTTCGGGCACGCACCGCAGTGCCGGAACGTCAATACCACGTGATCGCCCGGCCGGACTCCGTGCACGCCCGCGCCGACCGCCTCGACCACGCCCGCGCCTTCGTGCCCGAGCAGCACTGGCCGGTCGACGGCGCCCGCACCCCGGCTCACCAGGTCGGTGTGGCACACCCCCGCGGCGGCGATGCGCACCAGCACCTCACCCGCGCGCGGTTCGTCGACGTCGACGTTCTCGATCGTGAAGGGCGCCGACGGATCGCGCGATAGCACCGCGGTCGTACGCATCAGACCCGCTCCAGCAGGAAGTAGAAGTGCTCACCGCGCGAGAGCACCAGTTCGGGACGCCCGTTCATGATGCCCATCAAGGTGGTGTCGTCGAGCCACTTGAAATGGTCGAAGACCGCGCGCCCGTCGTAGACCATCGTCGCGGTGACCTCACCGCGGAACTCGATATTCCACAGCGTCGCTTCGCCTTGTCCGAGTTCGACATTCGAGAACAGAGTGCCGTCCTCGGCCCGGCAGATCAGCGGTTTGGCGTCATCGAGGGCCAGGAACGTCTTGCCGTACCAGCGGCTGGCCGGCAGTGCCCGGCACAGCGGGTGCCCGGTCTGGAACGCGTCACCACGCCATTCGCCCAGGATGTCCTCGGCGCGTGCGGGCCGCAGCGTTGCCCACAGTGCGTCCAGTTCGGCGGCCGACACACCTTCGGCCCGATCCCTGAGTTCCTGCCATCGTGCGGCCATCGCATCCTCGTCTCGCCGAGCTTCCAGAACCGTTTGGTTCGTCAACCGACCATAGTTCCGAACCAAATGGTTCGGCAAGCTACGATTCGGGCATGCGTGCGGCAGGTGAGGCGACCCGGGAGCGAATCCTCGCGGCGGCCAAGGCCGAGTTCGCCCAATACGGCATCGCCGGAGCCAGGATCAACCGCATCGCCACCGCGGCACGGGCCAGCAAAGACCGGCTCTACGCCTACTTCCCCGGAAAACACGAGCTCTACCTGGCCGTCACCGAACGCTGGACCGCCGAAACCACCGCCGAAACCGCGCTACGCGCCGAGGACCTGCCCGGCTACGTGGGCCGGCTGTTCGACCACTTCTTGGCCAACCCCGACAACGCGCGCTTGCAGGCCTGGTCGGAACTCGAACCGGCCGACGACGACGCCGTGGCAGAGGTGGTGCGCCGCACCATCGACCCGAAACTCGCCGAACTGCGCCGCGGTCAGCAGCAGGGCTTGATCACCGCCGACATCCCGGCCCCGGCGCTACTGCGCATGCTCACCGACCTGGCTCGCACCAGCGCTATGCACGCCGCCTTCGTTGACCGTCGTGCGGGTCGGGCACAACGTTCGACCGTGCAACGGGCGGCGATTGTCCTTGCCGCTCGCCGCCTCGTCGCTCCGTAGTCCTCGGGAAGCCGCCGAAAACGGTCGATTCGATGGAACCGCGAGGGGTCCTGTTGCGTCCAGTACAGTAAGCAAAGCTTGTGGAAGGGTGGGCCAGTCGATGGACGTTGGGCAGGGGAACGCCAACGCACTATGGCAGCAGGCGGTTGCCGGAACGTTCCGCATGGAGCGGGGTGCGGCCGAAGAATGCGCCAAGGTTTTCGTGCGGTTGGTCGATATGACGTTGGACCCGCAGATTGTGGAATCGCGGCGGTTACATCGCCTGGACGGGTTCGGCGGGTTCGATTCCGCCCGGCAGCTACAGGCCGGGTTCGAGGCCAAAGGCGTCATGACTACCGAGGCGCTTACGGGAGTGAAGGAAGCCGCGCTTCGGATGGCAGCCGCCTTCCTGCGGGCAGGTGGTGCATTCGAGGAGGCAGACGCGATGAACACGCGAGCAATTGATGCGACGAGGGGAACCATCGACCAGTGATGTCACGAAGATTGCGGTGGGTTGCCGTACTGGCCACAGCGACAGCCGGTTTGGTGGGCTGTTCACAGGACGGAAAGGATTCGGCTCTGCCCTCCAGCTCCGCGATGGCTGCTAGTTCGACGACAGAGACAAGTCCAGCTCGCCCCACGTTGACAGATCCGAAGCTGCAGCCTCCGACGCAGCAGAACAAGTACACGACCGAAGGGCGACCAGAAGTCGTTGTGGATCCCTGCACATGGTTCAGTGACGAGGCCATAGCGAAGGCCGGCCTCGATCCTGGAACCCGTCGGCGGGGCAGCGACTGGGTTGCCGAATACACCTTCCTGACCTGTGATTTCGACGGACTGCACCGCGATCTCTCCGTGGATTCGGGCAACGTCACATGGCAGGAGGACATCGCTAAGAACGGCCCGAACAGCAAGCCATTGACTGTCAATGGCCGGGAAGCGATGTGGGTGCTCGATCCGGATCTGCAGGGCACCTGCGATATCCATCTTCGGACGAAGGTTGGCTTCGTGATCCTGAGCGCAGTCCGCACCCACGAAGGCATACAAGCAGGTTTGCAGAGGTGCGACGGGGTTCTGGAGATCGCCGAGGCGATCGAACCCGAGATCGGGAAGGAAAACTGAGCGGTGGGGAACGAGCCGACTTCAGATCCAGCAGGGATATTTGGTCCCGGCCTAGGAATTTCCCCCGATTCGGTGCAGGCGCGAATCCGTGCAGAGCGGAGCCAGAACGGGGTTGCTCAATTCGAGCGTGACCACCTCTCCCACGACGGTACGGATCCGGCCTACATCCAGCGAATGGAACATTTCGAGGGGATTCCGCACGAAGAAATCTATACAAACGCTCAGAGCATGGCCCCAGGAAACATCCACACATATGGCGACAGGTTCCTGAGTATCGCCGCTTCCTTGTCGGGAGGTCTGTTCGGTGCCCATATGGCGATCAACCGTGCACTATCAGACGGTTTCGACGGTCAGTTCGCCACGGCCGCTCTCGACGCGGCTAAGCGTTTCTACGACCAAGCCACGGACGTTCACGACGTGATCTTCGCAGTGGGTCACCGCATCAAGGCCGCAGCCTACGGTGCGGAGGTCGTCAAGTCCTCCGTGCCGCCGCCCGTGCCTGCATCGAACGCCACTCCAGCACCGGCCGGCACCCCGACAACCGCTGTACAGCCCAGCCCGGTGACCTTGGTCGACCTGCTCGATCCGAGCGGTGCAACGTCGTCCACTGCGGCGAAGGAAGAACAGCGCCAAGTTGCTGTCGGAGTGATGAATACCGTCTACAAGCCGACATACCAACCGTCCGGGGAAGGCGTGCCGACCTTTGTCCCTGTTCAGGGTCCGGGTGAGGTCGGCCCGGGTCCGGTCGGGCCGGGCTCGAATGGTGGCGGATCATCACAATCTGGTTCCGGCGGTGGTGACGCGCGGCAAGGCGCAGGCACGACCGGCCAGGCTGGACCGAACGAGGCGGCTACCGAGGAGCCACAGGTCACCGCAGCGAATTCGGACCCGGCGAACTCCTCCGGTCAGAATTCGTCGACGTCGCCGCAGACCGGCATGACCAACTCCGGCAGTCCAGCGGGTGCCGACCCGCGGTCATCGACGACCGCTGCGGGCTTCCCCGGTGGTTCGTCGTTGCCGGGAGGAGGTTCCGGCCGCTCCGGAAGCTCGCCCGGCGGCCGCGCCGGCTCAGGTGGCGGCTCGCAGGCTCCGGGTCTGGGCCGCAGCATTCCCGGCGCGCCCACCGGCGGGAACTCTGCGGGCGCGGCTGCTGCTGCGGGAACTGGAGCGGGACGCGGAATCGGAAGCGGTATGCCCGGCATGATGCCGCCTGGAGCAGGGCGACGCAGCAGCGGTGATGAGGAGTCGGATCGAAAGACACCGGACTACCTTGTCGGCAACCACGAAGAGGAGTTGCTCGGCCGCCGCAGCGGCACTGTGCCGCCTGTGATCGGCGGGGACGCACAAGCGGCCCAGTCCCAGTCGGCGGAGGCGAATAGTCGGCACCGATGAGGTGGACATTTACCCCAGACGAGTTCATGCACGTGTGGTCGCAAACGGGGCTCGACCGGTATCCGTTTCCGCTGAGTCTGATTTCTTCGGTTCGCTGGGAAGACGAATACGAGCGGCTTGCGGCTGAACTGAGTGCTCGACTCCCTCACGGGGACGACCCAGATTTGACGGCGGCACTACGAGTCGCGGCTCACCCTGACACAGTGGTCACCCTTACGGGCACACGGCGACATCCGATACGGGTTTACGGCGCAATCGTGGCAACAGTCGCTGTGACACTTGTGCAGCTTCCGGGTTCGGATCGCGAGTTCGGCGGCTCGGTGGTGGTCGAAACCGGCGGTGTAGATCTACCTCCCAGGGTTATCTCGTCAATACTGGGTGATTGTCAGGCCGGGCGGCACCGTCCCTTGGTGGAAGATTGCGACCGCCTGCACGCTGACGACCAGGGCTGGAACGGATCGTCCCCGACGACCGCTGATCGCATGCGGAAGTTGCTGTCGGCCCCGCGCGACGCGTCGGGGCGAGTTGAAATCCGGCACCGTGTGAGCAGCGAGCGTCCGCATCCCCCAATCCATTTGGGTTGGTTCGACGTAGTTGATGATGGTCGTTACGTCTATCGGCAGCGTTACCAGGACTTCCACATCGACCCGATCTCGTTTCCGGACCTGCGAAGTGAACTGCTGCGGCTAGCGATGCCGCCCGGAGAATAGTTCAGGGAGGTCTCCCGTCAGTCCCATCCCGGAAACGCAGGCAGCGTCGGCGGCGGTTCGGCGGCGGTGACGGTATACGTCAGTCCGTCGTCGTGAGTGCCCGGCGGGAGGGGGAACAGCTCGTATCCCCACTCTTGACATGCCTCTAGATCCGCGGGGCTTCCCGGGCGCACAGCCACATGCCAGCCATCGAAGACATCGGTCGATGGCCCCTCCCAGTGCGGAACCTCGGACCGTGAGGACGTTGGCGACGAAGTCGCGCTTGAAGGCGTCGTCGAATCTCGCGCGGCGGCACCGACTCTGGATAGTTCGATTGTCGAACTCTCGATAGTTCCGAGAGGCCAGGTCACGTATTGTCCTGGACCTTTTCTGCTGGCGGCGCCACGAATCTGGAGACATGTTTGAGCGCGAACGCTTTCCGAATCCTGTGATACCGACATCAACCGCCAATGGAAAGTGCCGACCAGCCAATTGCCGGCGATTTTGGCGCCTAATCTTGATGACGTTGGCGACGTCAGTGCTCGTTCAAATCCCGGGTAGGAGTGTTCTGCGCCATACATCTGGGCGATGAAGTCCGCTTCCGCAGCCCCTCGGGCCAGCGTCACGGCCATGTCGGTCAGCTCCCTGCCTGGTTCTGCGGACCATACCGCAGTTGATTCGCTCAACGAAGCCGGGGGCACGAATGGCCGAGCTTCCGACAGTGATCTTTCAGCAGAAGGATCGTCACCGCATGCTGTGATGACCATGGCCAGGAAGACCGCGACGACAGATCGTAGAAATCGATCAGGCGGCCTCGTCCATGCTGATCCAAAAGATCGGTGACTCAGCGGGGCCACGTGTTGTACCCCTGCTGCTCGAGTTCATCCGTGAAGAGCCGTTTGAGTTCATGCTGGGCATCGATGGTTCCGTTAGAGATGACCGGGGTAAACGAATCTCGCCCCTTGTCACCGTTATTGAGGTAGTCGGTCTGGTCTTCCCGACTGATTCCGTAGCTGTCGAGGATATCGGGCAGGTATCGCTCGAGTACATCTGCCGATGCGTCGTCCGGGGTAGCGGCAATGTACGGTTTGAGGTGACGCGATCCATCGTCCGATGTACTGAACACAGTTTGTTGCAGCTCATCGGAAAGCGCGTATGGGTTGATCTGTCCTGTCGCGATCAGTTGGCTGAACAAGTTGTAGCGGCGGTCGCCGACTGTCCCTGAACGGTTGAGGTCGTACTCGGTTCCATCTACTGAAGACCCGGGAAGGCGTCCCCCGTACTCTGGATCGACGCTCGTCAATGGATTCTTGGGAATCTCGATCAGGGCCTGCGCCATCGGGCCTCCAACGGCGCCCACCGGCCCGGCGGCGCCAGACAAGCCGATCAGGTTCTGCACCACGCCGTAGGCAGCGGAGCGCTGATCCGAGATCTCCTTGGTTCGGTCCGTCTCATTGAGGTTGAGGTCCGCTACGTAAGCATTCAATCCCGCGTCGACTGTGCCGCGGAGCCTTCCCGAATAGGTTCCGAGTTCTAATGGTTCGCTGTCACTAGGGAGTACTGCCGCGTTCGCGAAGTACCGGTCGATCTGTTCGGCCCGCGCCAGTGCGGCGCCATTTATGGTTGCACTCGCGGTCGGATCGCCGTCGAGTGCACTGAACACCCGAGTGACATCGGCCGGCCCCAGATCGGAGGTGAAGCCGCGGGTACCCGTCAGAGAAGCGGGGGCACCGACCATGTCGGCTGTGTAGGGCGCAAGAGTCGCGGCGATTCCTTGAGCGGCCAGAGGGTTCACTTCCCCGAACGACTTTCGGTCCTGCCCGGGCATGTCGAGCAGTGACTGGTAGATGTTCGTCCCATCATTCGACTTCGTGGTCGACATGATGTCCGCCAGCGAGTGGGCGGCTTGTCCAGCTCTTTCCGCTTTGGCGGGATCTGGATCGTATGCCTGATCGCCCGCCCAGGAGACCATTGAACTCAAGGCTCTGCCGTCATCGTTCCACTCATGCGTCATGAGCGCGCCGACCGTGTCACTTGCGCTGTACGGATGCCAGGATTGCCCTGGCGTTCCCTTGCCGAACAGTTCGTCCGAACCGATCCCGGTGAGTAGTGCGTGCGATGCTTCTTGATTGCGTGAGGAAACGTCCAGGAACTGTGTCGCGGCAGATCCTGATTGTTGCACCCACGGCAATTCGGCGCCTTTTCGGCCGGTGTCGCCGTATATTCCGGTTCCGTGGTCGTCGATCCACGCTTGATGGGCGGCCTGTCGGCCCAGTTCGACGCCGAAACGATCGCCAGGCTGGTAATCGGGATTCGCGGCTCCCAGAAAGTCGGAGAAGCTGGTCATATCTTGGAAGTACTTGCCGTGCGCAACTTCCGGTGAGTCGTTGAAGTTGTCCCGGTAGCCATCCGGGTAGTCCTCGGTGTTCGCATCCGGTCCCGCGAATCGGGTACCGGTCATGAACTGGACCTTCGGGTCGAGCTTGGTGAATCCACCGCGACTGTTGACGGACCCATCCGGATTGCGGCTCGTGACTTGCTCGTTGGATAGCGTGAGCATGCCGGTTGCGAGTTCGCGACGTAGTGCCTGGCTGTCCGGTGAGCTGTCCGATTTCAGTGTATTCGATAGTTCGGTCAGCCCGTTGAAACCTGCTTTACCGTACAGGTTTTCCAGATACGCCATGGTCGACGCGGGGACGGTCACCTCCTGCCCGTTCCGGATTGCTTCCAGCTGCTCAGGGGTGAGGTTGGTTTTCCGGAGATTCTCGAGGATTCGCTGCTTCTCATCCTCGGACAGTTTGCCGTCGGCGATAGTCTCCCCGTCTGCGATTCCCTGCTCGGCGGTCAGTTGCTTTGACGGATCAAGTTTTCCGGGTGCCTCAGCGGCGATGGCAGCTACGTCTGGGCTGTTTTCGAACGCCTTTCGGATGTGTCCTGTCGCAGTCTCGACGGCAGTTCCGAGCTCGGCCAACGCTGACTTGATCGGAGGCTCCAGAGTGTCACGCCCGTGCTTCCAGAGGGCGCTGATGGCCGCGGTCTGTTTGCCCGGGTCCTCGATCGAGGAAATCGCAGCGCTCTCCGCGTCTTTGCTCGGCCTGACCGAGCCGTCGTCCCCGACCTCGTACTTAGCGGTTGTTGCCGTGGAAATCGCCTGGATACTCTTGTTCTTCGCGGCCCAGATGGCGTTTTGATCCTGTTGAAGGGCGGTAACTGCGTTCGTCAGATCAGTAACCACGCGCCTCCCGGCGGATACGACCTGATTTACAGTGTCTCGGGCTCGGTCCGCGGTCTTTCCCTCCCAGAATGCGGACGAACTCTGGTAGGAATTAGAGGTTTTGTCGAGCCCGAGTTGCAGGGTGTCGCGGGCGGACGTCCATTCAGAAATCAGCGCACTCAGGGCGTCTGGATTGCAACTCTCCGCTTGCGTTCTAGTGGCCGGTGCCATCTATATTCCCCCATCCTCGGCCACTACGGAGTGCCGCCCAGCCGATCGAATTCCCGTGCCCTTACTTCGTCGATGTGAAGAAACTTGGCGGCAACAGATATCGTATTATCGCTGATCGACTCGAGTGTTGTCGCCAATTGCTGGAGCGTCTTGGTCGCGGAATCGCATGCTGTGGTGCAGGCTACACCGATTTCGAATCCGGGAAATCCCGATGCGATTCCAGCGGAAGCCTCACCCGATTTGATGTTACGTATGTCCCCGGCTCGAGACCGCACATCGCGCGCCAGGACAGCGGCATCAGCGCCATCGATCTTGACGGTCTCAGTTAACGGGTCGGCCACGCCCGGGCATGCTACCGTTGGCGCTGGAATGGCGCAATGTGCGCTGTGGCAAGGCAATGCATGCTTTCGAGCACATGCGTACCAGCGCGCCGGTACGTCTGCTGATGCAGACCCAGGGGATCCGGAGCAAGGAGTTGTGGCGATGACCTCTGCTGATCTCGACCCGATGTCACAGAACACTCAGCGATTGGTGCAGTCGCTGACGACGGCTCGATCACGGGCACAGTCGTCCGATGGGTTCCTGGTGGTGGAAATGTGCGCCGACGGCCAGCTCACGGTCAAGATCGACGACCGCGCGCTTGCTTACGGTGGTGCCACGATCTCTGCCGAGCTCAACCGGCTGGCCGCTCAGGCCTTGACCAAGGCGAGGGCCGAAGTCGCAGATGCAGTGGACGCCTTCTGTGCGGATCCGCGGATAGCGAATGTTATCGAGGCGACGCAGGATGCGATGGCCCAACCGCCGGTCGATGTACGACCGGCGGTGCCGAGCGCGCATGTGAATGAGTCCACCACACCGGCAGGTGGGGACGCAGGTTTCCCGCCACCAGTGCGCCGTCAGAGGGAAACGTACCTTACGCCTGTCGACGATCCTTATCTCGATGATGATTACGATCCGTACTATCACCGGAAGTCCTGGCTCGTCGACTGACATTGCAGCATAGGGTGATTGGGTCGAACGCGCTGGAATCCATAGCAGTACCTCGTGCTGATTACTGGATGCGCCGGTCGCAGGCTGAGTGACCGGCCGACTCTTCATACATTGCTGATGCCGCACCATGCGGCGAATCCCCGCACACCTTCCGAAGAACGTGCTTCTTGCCGTGCGAGGATCCGCACAGTTTCGTGGACCATCGGGTGGTAGCGAGTTTGGGTAGGTGCGATCTTCTTGGCGGTGTGGAGGGCGTTGAGTGCTGCCGCGCGATTCCCGTGGAGGAGATGTCCGCGCGCGAGGTCGATGTAATGGTGGCCGGCGCGCTCTCGTGGAGCAGTCGCAGGAATCCGGACTGCTTCTGCTCGTCGTACTGCTTCGGTCCCGTCCATCATTTCCACGGCGAGCCCTACCGACCAGATCGCCACATTGGTCGGTCCGAAACACAGCCGGTAGTCGTCACGGTCGCGTCCGATTCTGCGCGCCGTCTCAGTCGCCTCAGCCAGGTGTGCGTCGGCGAGGGCACGTTGGCCTGATCTAGCAGCCGCAAGGGCTGATTTCAAATGTAGATTGCCCCACATGGCAAGGACTGGCGGGTCCTCGCGTCGGAGTTCTGCGTCGATCCGGCCCCGGCTCTTCTCCAGGAAACGCAGTGCCGAATTCCAGTCGGCAGCGCCGATGAGCTCACCCGCCCGCTGATAGTCGCCGACCAGGACGGCGAGCTCATCACCGGATCGGGCCGCCGCCCACTCGTATCGTTCGACAGCCAGGGACGCCAAATCGATGTAGCCGAGCTTGTACACCAGTTGGCTTGTCGCCGCATAAGCCTCGGCCAGCAGCCCGAATACTCTCTCGCGTTTCAGCCCATCAGCGGAGTGCCAGGCACGTCGGAGATCTGCCAGCAATGGCGGAAGCTTTGCGCCGAGTTCGCCGAGCTGGACCGAGTGCCGCAGCTTCGACACCGTGTCGACTTCGGCCGCAAGCTCAGTGAATTCCCGCGGTGCTGACTCCTCCGGCTCGATCCCGTACGCGGCCAGCTCGCGTCGAATTTCGGGCACCCCGGCGTGCACATTGTGTTCGTCTCGGGTCGCACGGGGATACGGCTGGTCGAGCAAGTCTGCGACGCCGACTTTGAGCGCGCGCGCAACCGCGCTGACGAAAGCGGGTGATGCCGGAGCACGTTCCTGCTCGACGGCTCGGACCAGGCTCACCGATACGTGGGCTTCTTGCGCGAGTCGGGCTTGTGTCCAGCCGGCGAGGTGGCGTTCTTCGGCAACACGCCGACCGATACCAGAGGTTCGGGTCATCATGCCCTCATTTCATTGGCGTTCGCATACCCAGGGTGCCAAAGCCATTGGCACTTCGCTGCAGATACGCCGACGAATCTCTTTGTGCGGCACCCGTGGCCGGGTTGATGCCCTGGAGCTCGACGGGCACACCGGTCGGCTATGAGCTGTCGGTGGCGGAAGCTCCCCGGGCGGGTGCCCCTTCTTGACGTCGAGCGAGGGGCTATGCGTATGGACGGAAGTGTGTTGTCGGAACTGGGAGACACGCCGGTGAGCTGGTGTGAGTACTACCGGCGGGTTTGCGGACTTCCAGCGTCTGTGGAGCCGCGTAGCGGGCGGATTGTGATGCGGGCGTGCGCCATTGGGGCAGTGACGATGCCCGCCCACTACGGGGGAATGGTGCTGGTTCGGTCGCCGATAGCGGGTCCGGTTGTGGCGCATCCACGGTCGCGACGGTGGTCGTTCTTGGTGCAGCGGGACGTGCCTGACGATACGAAATTGTTCATGGAGTTGTTTCGCCTCGACGTTTCCGTGTCGCCGTTAGGAGCCGAGATCGTCCTCCCGTCGCCAGGGGAGCGTGGTCCAGGGTTTCGCGTATGGGTGAAACCACCCCACGATGGCGTGCCTCCGTCCGGGATGGCGGTGGTAGACGCGGTGAGGTCGGTGCACCGGTGAGGGCTGAATCGCCGAAGCCGGATGAAGATGATGTCCGCGTTTCGGTGCAGTTCCACGATGTCCGTCTGGAGTTCGTTGCGTGTCGTACTGCCGCTGCCCAGTTCATCGATGAATGGTGCCTCCGCTACCACGCCGATGCGGCGATGGTCATTCCAGGCGACGTGGCCGATCTGCCTCGGCTGCCGAACGAGAGGTTGTACCTCGATTGATGTGGCGGCCTGTGCCGCTCGGGCGCGCTGCTGGTGCTGAACACGAAGTCCGGGCCGCAGCTCGACGAACTAGGTCATTCGCCCCTGGTCGGCCAGCTACCCGTCGAACGATTCGAGGTCCCGAGGCAGGCACAGGGCGCGTCCAGATGGGCCGCCGTTTCCGGCCCGAGCCGCGAGGCGCATGATCGAACACAGCCGACCCACAGGAGGAACCGTGTCTGTCGAGTCCACTCGCATCGTGCTGGCGTCCCGTCCGGTCGGTGCGCCGCAGCCGGAGAACTTTCGCACCGAAACCGTCGAACTGCCCGAGCCCGGCGATGGGCAGGCGCTGCTGCAAACGCTGTATCTGTCGCTGGATCCATATATGCGCGGGCGGATGAGTGACGCGCCGTCGTATGCGCCGCCGGTGGCGATCGGGGCGACGATGGTGGGCGCCACCGTGTCCAGGGTGCTGGAATCGCGCGATAGCGCGGTGCGGCCGGGCGATATCGTGCTCGGGTATGGCGGCTGGCAGACGCATTCGCTGGAATCGGCCGCCTACCTGCGCAAACTCGATCCGGCGAAGGCGCCCGTGACCACCGCCCTCGGTGTGCTCGGGATGCCGGGATTCACCGCTTACGCGGGGTTGCGCAATATCGGCAAGCCCAAAGCGGGGGAGACGCTGGTCGTGGCCGCTGCGACGGGACCGGTGGGCTCGGCGGTCGGGCAGATCGCGAAACTCGAAGGCACCCGCACCGTCGGCATCGCGGGCGGCCCGGAGAAGGTGCGGTTGCTGACCGAGAAGTTCGGCTTCGACGCCGCCATCGACCATCGCGCCGACGACTTCGCCGAGCAGCTGGCCACCGCCACCCCGGACGGCATCGACGTCTATTTCGAGAACGTCGGCGGCGCCGTCCTGGACGCGGTTCTGCCGCGCCTCAACAGCTTCGCCCGCATCCCCGTCTGCGGCCTCGCCGCCGCCTACAACGCGACCGAACTGCCGCCGGGCCCCGACCGGCTCGGCCTGCTCATGGGTCTGATCCTGCGCAAGAGCCTCACCGTGCGCGGCTTCATCCAGACCGAATTCGCCCCGACGCAGATGGACGACTTCCTCGACCAGGCCACGAGATGGGTCGCCGATGGCCGGCTGGCCTACCTCGAGGACATCGTGGACGGCCTCGATCAGGCGGTGGCCGCATTCCAAGGCCTGCTGGTCGGCAAGAACGTGGGCAAGCTGCTGGTGCGCGTCGCCGAGTGACGGGCGGCGAGACCGGAGCGAACCCACCCGCCCGATGACGTCCCAGGGAAGCGGGTACTGCGCCGATGGCACTGCACCGGGCCAATAGTCGTCGGTAGGCCGAGCCCGTAGAGCGGCCGCCGGCACCAGGGCGGCACGCGTTGGCGGCCCAGCTCCGGGCGATGCGGGCGGCCCGATTCCCGCGCGGTAGCATCCGGGGGCTCGGCGGGCGATGAGGAAACCGGTGAAATTCCGGTGCGGTCGCGCCACTGTGAACAGCCAGACCCTCTCCGGCGAGCGCACACCCGCTGGGCGCGTCACCCGAGGAAGGTCTCACCCGTGATCCTGCTGCTGTCCACCTCCGACACCGATCTGCTGAGCGCGCGCGCCAGCGGCGCCGACTACCGGTGGGGCAACCCGGCGCGGCTGCTGATCGAGGACCTCCCTGGCCTGCTCGACGGCGCCGACCTGGTCATCGTGCGCATCCTCGGCGGCAAGCGGGCCTGGGAAGAAGGACTCGACGCGGTCCGGGCCAGCGGCGTACCGATGGTCGCCCTCGGCGGTGAACTCGCACCCGACGCCGAGCTGATGGAATGCTCGACCGTGCCAGCCGGTGTCGCTGCCGACGCGCACAACTACCTCGCCGCAGGTGGTGCCGAGAATCTGCGTCAGCTGCACAACTTCCTCTCCGACACCGTGTTGCTCACCGGGCACGGCTTCGAGCCGCCGGTGCAGCTGCCCAGCTGGGGTGAGCTCGAGCGCGACGCCGCTGACATCGACGGCCCCACCGTCGCGGTCGTCTACTACCGCGCCCAGCATCTGGCCGGCAACACCGCCTACATCGACGCCCTGTGCACCGCGATCGAACAGGCCGGTGCCCGCCCGCTGCCGTTGTACTGCGCCTCGCTGCGGACCGCCGAACCGGAATTGCTGAACACCTTGCGTACCGCGGACGCCTTGGTCGTGACCGTGCTCGCCGCGGGCGGTACCAAGCCCGCGACCGCGTCCGCCGGCGGCGACGACGAAGCCTGGGATGTCGGCGCGCTCGCCGAACTCGATGTGCCGATCCTGCAGGGCCTGTGCCTGACCACCGGTCGCGAGCAGTGGGAAGCCAACGACGACGGTCTGTCGCCGCTGGATGTGGCCACGCAGGTGGCGGTGCCCGAGTTCGACGGCCGCATCATCACCGTGCCGTTCTCGTTCAAGGAATTCGACGCCGACGGTCTGTCGACCTACGTCCCGGATCCCGAGCGCGCCGCACGAGTCGCCGGTATCGCGGTGCGCCACGCCCGGCTGCGCCATATCCCCGCCGAGCAGAAGCGACTCGCGATCATGCTCTCGGCGTACCCGACCAAACATGCCCGCATCGGCAACGCCGTCGGCCTCGACACCCCCGCCAGCGCGATCCGGTTGCTCACCGAATTGCGCACGGCCGGTTACGATCTGGGCGATCCGAGCGAGGTTCCCGGTCTCACCGACCGCGACGGCGACGCCTTGATTCACGCCCTCATCGCCGCCGGCGGGCAGGACCCGGACTGGCTCACCGCCGAACAGCTGGAGGGCAACCCGATCCGCATCGGCGCCGCCACCTACACCGCGTGGTTCGAGAGCCTGCCGGAGGACCTGCGCGAGGCCGTGATCGAGGCGTGGGGACCGCCGCCGGGCGAACTGTATGTGGACCGCTCCGGCGACCTGGCAGGCGAAATCGTCATCGCGGCACTGCGTTTCGGGAATATCGTGCTGATGGTGCAGCCGCCGCGCGGCTTCGGCGAGAACCCCGTCGCCATCTACCACGACCCCGACCTGCCGCCCAGCCACCACTACCTGGCCGCCTACCGCTGGCTGTCGGCACCGGAGTCGGCGGGCGGATTCGGCGCCGACGCCATGGTGCATCTGGGCAAGCACGGCAACCTTGAATGGCTGCCGGGCAAGACGCTCGGCATGTCCGCCTCCTGCGGCACCGACGCCGCCCTCGGCGATCTGCCGCTGATCTACCCGTTCCTGGTCAACGACCCCGGTGAAGGCACCCAGGCCAAGCGCCGCGCGCACGCCACCCTGGTCGATCACCTGATCCCGCCGATGGCGCGCGCCGAAAGCTACGGCGACATCTCGCGATTGGAACAGCTGCTCGACGAACACGCCAATATCTCCGCCCTCGACCCGGCCAAGCTGCCCGCCATCCGCCAGCAGATCTGGACGCTGATGCGCGCGGCGAAAATGGACCACGACCTCGGCCTGTCCGAACGCCCCGACGAGGACTCCTTCGACGACATGCTGCTGCACGTCGACGGCTGGCTGTGCGAGATCAAGGACGTGCAGATCCGCGACGGCCTGCACGTGCTCGGCCAGGCGCCCGAGGGCGAGATGGAGCTGGACCTGGTGTTGGCCATGCTGCGCGCCCGTCAGCTGTGGGGCGGTGAGCAGAACGTGCCCGGTCTGCGAGAAGCGCTGGGGCTCAGCGAAGCCGGAGACGAGGCCCGGGTGCGGGTCGACGTGGTGGAGGCTCGTGCGCGTGAACTGCTCGCCGCGTTGCAGGCCGAGAACTGGTCGGTGGACGTGGTCGACTCGTTGGTCAACGATTTCGCGACCGCGATTGTCTCCGGGGATTCGACCGAGCGGACGACCGGCAGCGCTGCCTTGGGTACGGGCGCCGGTACTGCGAACAATACTCCGGGCGTCGGTGTCGCCGACGCGGCGGGCGAGCCGGATGTGCATGCGGCGGGCACCGGCACCCCGGCCGGGCAGGTCGCCGGCTCGCAGACGGGTGGCATCGCCGTCGGCGAGCGCGTGGCGGCGGTGAATGCCGTGCTGCGGTTCGCCGCGACCGAGGTGGTGCCACGCCTGCGTGAGACCGGTATCGAGATCGCCCGTGTCCTGCACGCTCTCAACGGCGGTTTCATCCCGGCGGGACCGAGCGGTTCCCCGTTGCGCGGGCTGATCAACGTGCTGCCCACCGGCCGCAATTTCTACTCCGTCGACCCGAAGGCCGTGCCGTCGCGTCTGGCGTGGGAGACCGGTCAGGCGATGGCCGATTCGCTGCTCGAGCGGTATCTGGCCGATCACGGCGAGTACCCGCGCTCGGTGGGTCTGTCGGTGTGGGGCACCTCCGCGATGCGGACCTCCGGTGATGACATCGCCGAGGTCCTCGCGCTGCTCGGTGTGCGGCCGGTGTGGGACGAGGCCAGCCGCCGCGTCACCACGCTGGAAGTGATCTCCCTCGAGGAGCTCGGCCGTCCGCGTATCGACGTCACCGTCCGCATCTCCGGCTTCTTCCGCGACGCGTTCCCGCACGTGCTGGCCCTGCTCGACGACGCCGTCCGCCTGGTCGCCGCCCTCGACGAACCGGCCGAATCGAACTACGTTCGCGCACACGCGCAGGCCGACCTCGCCGACCACGGCGACGAACGCCGCGCCACCACCCGCATCTTCGGCTCCAAGCCCGGCACCTACGGGGCGGGCCTGCTGCAACTGATCGACTCCAAGAGCTGGCGCACCGACGACGACCTCGCCCAGGTGTACACCACCTGGGGTGGCTACGCCTACGGCCGCGACCTCGACGGCGCCCCCGCCGCCGACGATATGCGCACCGCCTACCGGCGTATCACCGTGGCGGCCAAGAACACCGACACCCGCGAGCACGATATCGCCGACTCCGACGACTACTTCCAGTTCCACGGCGGCATGGTCGCCACCGTCCGCGCGCTGACCGGCAAGAACCCCGAGGCCTACATCGGCGACAGCACCCGCCCCGACGCGGTGCGCACCCGCACCCTGTCCGAGGAGACCTCCCGGGTGTTCCGGGCGCGTGTGGTGAATCCGCGCTGGCTCGAGGCCATGCGCAGGCACGGGTACAAGGGCGCGTTCGAGATGGCGGCGACCGTGGACTACCTGTTCGGCTACGACGCCACCACCGATGTGGTCGCGGACTGGATGTATGAGAAGTTGGCCGAAAGCTACGTCTTCGACGAAATCAATCGCACGTTCATGGAGCAGTCCAATCCGTGGGCGCTGCACGGTATCGCCGAGCGCCTGCTCGAGGCGGCCGAGCGCAAACTCTGGGATGCGCCGGAGCAGGAGACATTGGATCGGCTGCGCCAGATCTACCTGGAAACCGAAGGTGAACTCGAGTAGGGGAGTCGTGGCCGCGTCCCTACGACCCCGGACGTAGCCGCGAATCTGTCCCTGGGCGGATGTGTGCTGTCAGCCGCCGCCCTACCGTTGCCGGTATGACCTGGAACGAACTGGCAACCAGCAAATATGCGCTGCTCACAACGTATAAGAAGGACGGCACACCGGTGGGAACGCCGGTGTGGGTAGCACCCGACGGCGACCGGATTCTGGTGTGGACCAACCGCAAGTCGTGGAAGGTCAAGCGACTGCGCCGAAATCCGCAGGTGACCGTGCAGCCCTGCGATAACAGCGGCCGCACCGATGGCGGTGAGGTCCATGCCGCGACCGCGACGCTGCTCGACGCCGACGGCACCGAACACGTCCGCGACGTGCTCGCCCGCAAGTACGGCCTGCTCGGCGCCCTCGCCATCCGTGGGCACAAGCTGATGCGCGGCGCCGACGCCTCGGTGGGCATCGCGATCAGTGAACGCGCGGACTGAACTCAGGCCGAGGCGGCGAGGCTGCCGGACAACCAGATCGCGGCCAGCTCGTCCAGCGGCAACTCCAGCACCTGGCTGAGCGCCACCACCGTGCCGAACGCGGGCGAGGGCAGGCGGCCGGTTTCGATCTTGCGCAAGGTTTCCGGGGAGATCCCCGCCGCGCGCGCGACATCGGCGAGATCCCGGCCACCGCGGGCTTCCCGCAACCGGGCACCGAGTCGGCGACCGGCCTCCACCTGGGCGGGAGTCAAGGGCAGACGAACCATGCGACCACCCTACGGTTGGTATTTAAATACCGCAATCTGGTATTAAAATACCGATGATGTCGATGTGGAGGTTGTGATGGTCGAGTTGAAGTCGCCCGAGGAGATCGAGCGCATGGCGGTGACGGGACGATTCGTCGCCGAGACCCTGGCCGAGCTGCGCGACCGCGCGGCCGTCGGGGTGAATCTGCTCGAACTCGAGGCGGTGGTGCGCGAACGGATTCGGCAGCGCGGTGCGCAGTCGTGCTATTGGGACTACGCCCCGTCATTCGGGCGTGGGCCGTTCCGCAACACCGTGTGCCTATCGGTGAATGACGCTGTGCTGCACGGGCTTCCGTTCGACTACGCCTTGCGTGACGGTGATGTGCTCAGCATGGACCTGGCCGTGTCCATCGACGGCTGGGTGGCCGACTCGGCGACCACAGTGGTGGTCGGCACCGGCGCCGACGAGGACCTACGCCTGGTGCGCGCCACCGAGGAGGCCCTGGAAGCGGCCATCGAGGTCGCGGTGCCGGGCAACCGGATCGGTGACATCTCCGCGGCCATCTCGGCGGTCGCCGGCGACTACGGCTACCCCGTCAACACCGAATTCGGCGGGCACGGGCTCGGACGCACGATGCACGAAGACCCGCACGTGTCCAACGTCGGTCGGGCGGGCCGCGGATTTCCGCTGCGGCCCGGGTTGACCATCGCCATCGAACCGTGGTTCGCGCGCACCACCGACCGCATCGTCACCGATCCCGACGGCTGGACGATCCGCTCGGCGGACGGTTCACGCACCGCGCATTCCGAGCACACCATCGCAATCACCGAGGACGGGCCGCGGGTGCTCACCCTGGCCGCCTGATTCGCTCACTGCCGTTCGTCGAGCCACTCCCGCAGGGCCTCACTCGCATTCGCGTCGGCCGCGATTGCGGCGCGCTCGTCCTCGGTGAGTGGCACGGCGCGCATCTCGTCGCGACAGGTGGCTGCCCGCTCCTCGTCGCCGGTCGCGATGGCGATCTCGGCGAGCGCTGCCCAGGCTCGGGCGAGGTCGATGGCGGGCGCGGTCGTTCGGTACCGCGCGATACCCACCTCCAGCACCCGGGCAGCAGCTTTGTCATCGGTTTTGAAATCGCGCAGGATGCGGGCGTTGTCGAGTACCCGGGCCAATCCGGACAGCTCCTTGGAGCCGCCGTATTCGTTCTTCGGCGGTTCGTCGTATTGGATATAGATGATCGAATTGCCGTCCGGGTCGACGAGAGTGAACCGGGACTGCCCCGGGCGGAATCGGGTGATCCGCGGACGGCCTTTCGCGGGCACCTTTCCGAAGTGGGCGCGCAGTGCGGCGGTGAATTCTTTGTGCCGTCCGGCGATATCGTCGACCATCACCAGGCAGCCGACCCATTCCTCGGGGAAATCGGCGTCCCGGGGCTTGGAGGTGAAATGCAGGGCGCAACCGTTCGCCTCGATCGCGCCGTAGACGTAGGGGCGGGTCTGTTCGTGGGTGACGGTGTAGCCGAGTGCGCGATAGAACTCCAGGGTCCGGGCGAGGTCGCTGGTCGGGAGCACGGGGACGGCGGTGTCGTCCATTCGGGGCCTCCGTAATCAAGTTTGACTACCGAGACACTAGGCCTGGATGGCTCTGGAAGTCAAACTTGATTACCGGGTGGGCAAGCGAAGGGCCGGGCGGTGTACGCCCGGCCCGGACCTCCTCTCGCGGAAGACGATCGGTGCGGATCGGTCAGACTCCCGCGCCGATGAATCCGCCGATCACGGCACCCACCGCGCATCCGATGATCGCGCCGACGAAGAAGAACCAGATGCCGATGAAGATGCCGATCACGCAGCCGATGGCGATGCCTGCGGCGATGGTTCCGGCATTACCGACCGATTGCAACGCGACTGCCTCGGGCGACGTGGTCACTGGTCCGGGTGCCGGACCCGCTGTCGGGGTGAGGGTCAGCACGGTGCCGGTCCGGTCGACGGCCGGCGTCACCTCGAAACTCTGACCCGTCTGCATGCGCAGCGTCGTCGGGATCGCGCCGATGACCGTGCCGTCACCGGCTCTGACGGTGACCGCGCCGGGAGTCATCTCGAAGGTGCCCGAAGCCAAGGTGACTGTCGCGCTCGAACGGTCGGCGGCCAAGGTCGTCGTATAGGCGACCGGTCCGCTGACCGACGTGAAACTGGGTCCTGCTGCCACGCCCGCCTGGCCCTGTGCGGTGGCAGTGGCTATACCGGTGGCGGCGATGGCCAATATCGCCGTGGCCACCAATTTCCTGATAAACATCGCTGTTCCATTTCATGGTGCCGATATCCGATGGCGTCCCCCCGACGAACGTCAGCGGATACCAATAATTGTCGCGCTCGCGGTAGGAATCGTCTATACTGTGCGATTTGATTCGCCTACTTTGTAAACGATCAATTCTCGGCGATAGGAAGAACTGTGAAATCGCCGGTATTCGATTCGTCATCGATCATTTCGCGGATCTGATTCGGGCGCTGTCGGGGGCGTCTCCGCGGGCTCGAGGTCAAGTTTGACTACCATGCGGTGCGGCGGCTCGGCGGTCGGCCCGCTGGAAGGAGTCCGATGTCGACGGTGCGGCTATTGGTCCTCGGGGTGATGCGCAGGCAGCAACCCACCCACGGGTACGCGGTGCGTCAGGAGCTGCTGTCGTGGCGGGCCGACACCTGGACCAACGTCAAGCCCGGATCGATCTACCACGCGCTCAAACAGCTGACCCAGGAAGGCAAATTGCGCGCACTCGGCACCGAGGGCAGCAGCCACGGGCCGGGCCGGACGATGTTCGAACTCACCGCCTCCGGCGAGGACGAGTTCCGCGCACTCATGGACGAGGCGCTCGTCAGCGTGGACATGGAGGAACTCGGTGCGGCGATCGCGTTCATGGACACGTTGCCGCGCGCGCACGTGATCGCCAAGCTCCGCGAACAACGCCGGCGCAGCCGCGAGATACGCGACGACCTGCTGGCCATGGTCCCGGATTTCCCCGGCCGATACTCCGCGCCGCACGCGACCGACCTGCTGGAACTGTGGAGCGGGGTGTTCGAGAACCTGTCCGGCTGGACCTCCGGTGTGCTGGCCAGGCTGGAAGCGGGGGAGTACCGCATGGCCGACGACGAGTGAGCCGCGCGTGCGTCGCCTACCGTTGCGGTATGAGCGATGCGCGCACAGCTGTCGAAAAAGCCGACTACGTCCTGCTGACCACCTTCCGCAAGGACGGCACCCCGGTACCCACCCCGCTGTGGGCCGCCGCCGACAACGGCAAGATCTTCGTCTGGACCGTCACCGACAGCTGGAAGGTCAAACGCCTGCGCCGCAACCAGTCGGTCACCCTCCAACCGTGCAACGCCAAAGGCACCCCGCACGGCACCCCCATCGACGGCACCGCCCGCATCCTCGACCCCACCGAAACCGACAACGTCCGCCGCCTCATCCGCAAGAAATACTTCCTCCTCGGCCCCCTCGTCCTCCTCGGCAGCAACCTCCGCCGCGGCAAATCCGGCACCATCGGCATCGAAATCACCCCCGCGAACTGACTACGGCGCGGCCGGAACCGATCCGATCCGACCAAGCGACCCAGATTTCCGCTGGTCGGATCAGCCCGCTCCTAACCAATCCCATTGGGCAGCACAGTGTGACCTGGGTGTCGGGATCCGGGTGTCATCCGGCGCCGATGAAGCCGGCGGCGCCGGTGATGAGGTAGGTCGGGGGCATCAGGTGGCCTGGCTGACCGAGGACATGTGGAAGTCGGGGATGCGCAGTGGGGGCATGGCGGTTCGGGTGAACCAGTCTTTCCATTCGCGGGGGAGGGTGAGGGTGGTGGCTCCGGCTTCGGTGGTGCGGCGGAGTAGGTCGAGGGGGCTTTCGTTGAAGCGGAAGTTGTTGACGGCGGCGGTGACCTCGCCGTTCTCGACCAGGTAGACACCGTCGCGGGTGAGGCCGGTCAGCAGCAGGGTGGCCGGGTCGACCTCGCGGATGTACCAGAGCGTGGTGAGCAGCAGGCCGCGTTCGGTGCGGGCGATCATGTCTTCGAGGGTGGCGTCGGAGCCACCGGTCAACAGCAGGTTCTCGCCGGGAACGGTGGTGGGGGCGTCGAATTCGGCGGCGGTGGCGCGCGGGTAGACCAGCGATTCGATGACGCCCTCGCGCAGCCAGTTCACCCGCTGCGCGGACAGTCCGTTGTCGAACACCGACAGCGCCTCCGAGGACGCCGGTGTGGCGACGAACGGGCGGTATTCGAGACCACTGGCGCTCGGATCCGAGTACAGGGTGAGCGGAAGGTCGGTGAGCCGCTCACCGATGCGGGTGCCGCCCGGCCGCGACAAGGCGGTGTGGCCCTCGTGTGCGCCGCGTCCCTCCATCGTCCAGGCCAGATAGATCATCAGATCCGCCACCGCCGACGGCGGCAGCAACGTCTCGTACCGCCCGGCGGGCAGCTCCACCCGCCGCGCCGACCAATCCAATCGCCGTGACAGCTCGGCCAGTAGCCCCGGGGTATCCACATCCGTGAAATCGCTGGTGCCCACGCCCACCCAGGCGCTGGCCAGATCGGCGCCCGTGCCACGTTTGCCGTTGATCTCCACCGAACCGGTGGGCTGCACATAGCGGCGCCGCAGGCCGGTGGAGGTCCCGAGCCAGGTGGTGTGCATCTGGTGGTGGGCGAAACCGTAGAGGGTGTCGGTGCCGTCGAACCCGCGCGCCAGGTCGGCGGCCAGCCCGGTGAAGACCTCGATACCGGTGCGGCCGGGTTCGCCCGCCCAATCCGGTGTTTCGGCGGCGTCATCCGGCTCCAGCAGCGGCATCGCATCGCGCGCCGGTTCGGCCGTGCGCGCCGCCTGCTCACTGGCGCGGACCACGGCCTCGATATCGGCGCCGTCCACGCTGGTTGCGGTGACGCTGCCGACGCGCGCGAGGTTCGGGCCCTCCCGGAACACCGACACCACCGCCCACTGCCGCGAGACCGACGACCCGTTGGTGGTCATCGAATTACCCGCCCAGCGCAGTGATGCCTCATGCGCGTCGGTGACGATGACCATCGCCTCATCGGCCTTCGACAGCGCCAGCGCCTGTTCGACCACCGCCCCACCGGGCACAATCGCCGCGCCGGTCCCGTTCACTGCCCCGCCTCCGTCCGCGTGTTGAGAACATTGATGCCGCGTACCAGGATCGACGGGCATCCGTGACTGACCGCCGCCACCTGCCCGGGTTGCGCCTTACCGCAGTTGAACGCGCCGCCGAGCTGCCAGGTGGACGGCCCGCCGACGGCCTCCATCGCGCCCCAGAAGTCGGTGGTGGTGGCCTGGTAGGCGACATCGCGCAGCTGCCCGTCCAGCTTGCCGTCGCGGATGCGGAAGAACCGCTGCCCGGTGAACTGGAAGTTGTAGCGCTGCATGTCGATCGACCAGGATTTGTCGCCCACGATGTAGATGCCGTCCTCGACCCGGGCGATCAGCTCCTCGGTGGTGGTGTCGCGGTGCGGGTCCGGTTGCAGCGACACGTTGGCCATGCGCTGGATCGGCACATGGTGCGGCGAATCCGCGTACGAGCAGCCGTTGGAGCGGTCGAGTCCGAGGCGCGGCGCGAACACCCGGTCGAGCTGGTAGCCGACCAAGAGGCCCCCGCGCACCAGATCCCAGCGCTGGCCCGCGACACCCTCGTCGTCGTAGCCGACGGTGGCCAGGCCGTGCGGTTCGGTGCGGTCGCCGGTGACGTGCATGATCGGGCTGCCGTACTTCAGCATGCCCAGCAGATCGGGTGTGGCGAACGAGGTGCCCGCGTAGGCGGATTCGTAGCCGATGGCGCGGTCGTATTCGGTGGCGTGGCCGATGGATTCGTGGATGGTGAGCCACAGATTGGTCGGATCGATGACGAGGTCGGTGGGCCCGGCGACGACGCTGGGCGCCTTCACCTTCTCGGCCAGCCATTCCGGCATCCGGGCGAGTTCGCCTGACCAGTCCCAGGTTCCGTCGGCGCCGGTGACGTACTCCCAGCCGCGGCCCGCCGGTGCGGCCAGTGTGCGCATGGTCTCGAACACTCCGGCCGCCGCATCAACGGTGATGGCCTCGAGCTGTGGATGCAACCGCACCCGCTGCTGGGTGATCGAGGAGCCTGCGGTGTCGGCGTAGAAGGTCTGCTCTTTGACCTGCAACACCGAGGCCGTCACGTGGTCGACGCCGTCGGCGGCCGACAGCCGCTGCGAATACTCCTGCAACAGCGCCACTTTGTCGGTGGTCGGCACGGTGAACGGGTCGAGATCGTAGGCCGAGACCCATTCCACGCCGTCGTAGCGGGGCTCGTCGGCCAGCTCGACCCGTTCCCGGTTGAGCGTGCGCAAGGTGGTGGCCACGGTGACGGCGCGGCGGGCGACCTCGGCCGCCGAATCGGGGGTGAGCGCGGCATGCGAGGCGAAACCCCAGGTGCCGTCGACGATCACGCGCACCGCCAGCCCGAGTTCGGCGGAATCGGCGACCGATTCCACGCGACCGTCGCGCAACCGGATCGATTGGGTGACCAGCCGATGCACTCGCAGATCCGCATGCGAGGCACCGGCGGCGGTGGCGGCCGAGAGCGCGGCGTCGGCCAGCGCGGCCAATGGCAGCGCGGTGAATTCGGCGTCGACGCCGTGGCGTGCGCGGCCGGATCCGCTGCCCTCGTGGGAAGTCGGGATGCTCACCCAGCACACGGTAGCCGGTGCCACCGACAGCCGCCGCCGAATAGTTGCTGTCCACAGTGGTATCGAACCGGGACGCGGCGCTCGCGCCTACCACGTCCGCGCGTGCGGATGTCGTACTGTGCCCGCGTGCCGCCTTCCGCCCTCCGTGATCGCAAACGAGAACGTACCCGCCGCGCCCTGCTCGAGGCTGCTGTCGAACTGTTCGAGACCAGAGGCTACGAAGAGACGACCGTGGCTGATATCGCCGCCGTCGCCGAGGTGGGCACGCGCACTTTCTTCAACTATTTCGCCAGTAAGGAAGAGTTGCTGTTCCCCGAACCCGACGACCGGGTGCGGGCCGCGGTGGTCGCGATCGCTTCGCGGCGTCCGGGGGAGCGGCCGGTGGAGGTGCTGTTACGAGCCTTACGCGCGGCCGGCGACAATCCCGGCGAACATCTCATCGACGATCTCTACGCCCGCATCGCCGCCCTGCGGGCCCAGGTGTCGCGCACCGTGCCCGCGGTGAGCGGTCGGGCTGCGCACGCGCAGCTGGTGGCCCAGCGCGAGATCGCCAGGCAACTGCACGCCGCGTTCCCGGCCGAATTCGACGAGGTCGGCGCGGCGGCACTGGTCGGTGCCGTGGTCGGTGCGGTCTCGGGTGCGCTGACGGTGCTGTTCCAGGGCCCGCAGATCGGCATCGAGGACGGTGAACGGTTGCAGCGCAAGATCCACGAAACCACCTCCGAGGTGTTGCGGCCCTGGCTCGCCCGGGTCTGACCGTCAGCCGAACTGCTGCCAGCCCAGCCGCAGCACCATCGCGATCACCACCACCAGCAACACCACCCGGACGAATTCCGCGCCGCGGCTCAACGCCATCCGCGAGCCGACCACCGCGCCCGCGATATTGCCCACCGCCATCGCCGCGCCCAGCGCCCACAGGATGTGACCGGTCGCGCCGAAGAAGATCAGCGCGCCCACATTCGATCCGCAGTTGATCACCTTGGCCATCGCCGCGGCCCGCACGAATTCGGTGCCGAGCAGCGTGGCGAAGGTGATGATGAGGAAGGTGCCGGTGCCGGGGCCGAGCAGCCCGTCGTAGAAGCCGATCAGCCCGGCCGCCAACGCCACCACCAGGATGAACTTGCGCCGGGTCGGCGGATGCGTGGCGAGGGTGACCCCGACCGACGGCCGCGCGGTGACGAAGATCGCCACCCCCACCAGCACCACGAGCACGATCGGTATGAACAGCTCGCGATCGATCAGCGAGACCGCCGCCGCACCGGCCGCCGACGCCACGGCCGCGATCAGCGCCGCGGGCAGCAGCACGCGCCAGCGGATCGGCACCTTCCGGGAGAAGGTCACCACCGCCGCGGTCGTGCCCGCCACCGCGGAGAGCTTGTTGGTGCCGAGAGCCGTCTGCGGTGCGATTCCCGGCGCCACCAGCAGCAGCGTCGGCAACACGATCAGACCGCCGCCGCCGACCACGGCATCCACCCAGCCCGCGGCCGTCGCCGCGGTCAACAGAACCGCCCAGTCGGTGATCTCCACGCCAGCAAGACAACCAGAAACATCCCATGACCGGTCCGCCGGGTGCGTCCCGCGTGCGCGCCGTCACCGGTCGGTGCCGAAGCCACCCATACGCTGAACGGCATGCGCAGGTTCAGTCTGTGGCTTCGCGGCAAGCCGATCGTCGCCGACTCGATGCTGGCCGGTGTGCTGCTGGTGCTCGACGTCCTCGGCGTCTCCACCGCGCACAACAAGGTCGCCTTCGTGGCGTTGTCGCTGGTGTTGCCGCTGCCGATGATCCTGCGCCGGGTCTATCCGCGGCTGATGGCGGCAGCGATGCTCGGGCTGTCGATCACCACCACCGCCGTCAGCTATCTCACCGAGGAACAGTCCGAGCATGTCGCGCTGCTCGGGCTCGGCATCATGCTCTACACGCTGGTGGCCTATGTGGGCCGCCGCGAGGGGTTGGTGTTTCTGGCCGGCCTGGTCGTCGATACCGGACTGTCGATGCTGGCGACGGGGTTCCCGGCCGGCACCGACCTGGCCTTCGTCATCGTGCTGTACGCGCTGTGCTGGACGCTGGCCGAGTTCATCGGCGCCCGTCACGCCTATGACACCGAGGTCGCCGCGCGCCTGGCAGTGGCCGATTACGACCGGGAACGGCGCGCGCACGACGCGGTGTCGGCCGAACGCACCCGCATCGCCCGCGAACTACACGATGTGGTGGCTCATGCGGTGAGCGTCATCATCGTGCAGGCCGATGGCGCGAAATACGCGCTGCGCCACGACCCCGACGCCGCCGAACAGGCCGTCACCACCATCGCCGCGACCGGCCGCGAAGCACTGCGCGAGCTGCGCCGCACCGTCGCGCTGCTGCGCACCGAGCACGCACCCGACCAACTGCCGCAGCACGGCACCGCGGGGCTGGCGAAAGTGGTGGAGATGATGCGCGGCACCGGGCTGGCGGTGGAGCTGGAGATGACCGGCGAACTCGACGACATCGCCCCCGAGATCAGCCTCGGCGTGCACCGCATCGTGCAGGAATCGCTGACCAACACCCTGCGTCACGCCGGCGCCCACCCGAAGGCCTGGGTGCGGGTGCAACGCCGCGACGACGACGTCCTCATCGAGGTCACCGACACCGGTGGCGTGCCCGTGCAGGAACCGGAGAACCGCATCACCGGCAGCGGACTCGGACTGGCCGGCATGCGCGAACGGGTCGCGGTGCTCGGCGGGACCATGGAAGCGGGCCGCACCCCCGACGGCTCGTGGCGGGTGCGGGCGACCATCCCGTTGGTCCAGCCCGACTGATCCGGCCGCCGGCCGCCGCCCGCCGGCGAGCCCACTACGCTGTGGTGCGTGCCGATCACCGTGCTCGTCGTCGATGACCAGGAACTCATGCGCATGGGCCTGAAAATGGTGCTCGGCGCGCACCCCGACATCGAAGTGATCGGCGAGGCCGCCAACGGCGCGCTCGCGGTGACCCAGGCGAGCGAACTGCGGCCCGATGTGGTGCTGATGGATGTGCGGATGCCGGTCGTCGACGGCGTCACCGCGACGACGCAGATCGTGGAAGCCGGACACGGCAGCCGGGTCCTGGTGATGACCACCTTCGACCTCGATGAACACGCCCTCGGCGCATTGCGTGCCGGCGCCAGCGGCTTCCTGCTCAAGGACACCCCGCCCGAGGACCTGATCTCGGCCATCCGCAGCGTCGCCGCCGGTGACGCGGTGGTCTCACCGAAGGTCACCAAACGCCTGCTCGACCGCATGATCAGCGAGAATCCCGGCCGCACCCGTGACCCGGGCGTGCTCGACGTGCTCACCGCCCGCGAACGCGAGGTGCTCGAACAGATCGCCGCGGGCCGGTCCAATGCCGAGATCGCCGCCGCGTTGTTCCTGTCCGAAGCGACGGTGAAAACCCACGTCGGCCGGGTGCTGACGAAACTGGGCCTGCGCGATCGAGTGCAGGCGGTGGTGCTGGCCTATGAGACCGGGCTGGTGCGCCCCGGCGGGTGAGCTCGGCAACCGGACGCGCCCACCGGGAGAAAAATCGAGGTCCCGGACGTTGAGGGGGTAGATCGTCCGGAAGGAACGTCATGCCCGCAGTTGTATTCCTCGCCTACCTCGTCGTCGAGATCGCCGCGTTCGTCGGTGTCGCGCAGTGGATCGGCGTTATGCCCGCCATCCTCGTGCTCATCGCCTGCTCCGCGGCGGGGATGCTGCTCATCGGCTCGCAGGGCCGGCGGGTGTTCGAACAGTTCCGCCGCGCCGGACGCGGCGAGATCGCGCCCGGCACCGCCGTCGCCGACGGTGCGCTGGTGGCCAGCGGCAGCGTCTTGATGTTCGTGCCGGGCCTGGTCACCTCCGTGTTCGGGCTGCTGCTGCTCCTGCCGCCGACCAGGGCGCTGCTGCGTCCGCTGGTGGCGGCGGTGACCACGCGCCGGATGCAACGGGTGGCCGCGCGCATGCCGTATCGCGGCGTCGTCATCGACGGTGACGATGTGGTGGATGGCGTCGTCGTCACCGAGTGGTACGACGACCCGCGCCCCGGCACCCGGCGCGCCATCGGCGGCGCCTGACACCGTCACAGCGGCGCGCGGCGAGGTGATCGCCGCCGCACCCGCCGGTGCCCGTGCGCGGATGCGGCACTGGCAGACTGGTCGATCGTGAGTACCCAGTTGCTGGTCGGTGGTCGTATCTACAGTTCCAGTTCCCCGGACGCGACCGCGATGGCGGTCACCGACGGCACCGTGGTGTGGCTGGGCGCCGATCATGTGGGCCGCGCATTGCATCCCGACGCCGAGATCATCGACTTGGACGGAGCTTTCGTCGCACCGGCCTTCGTGGAACCGCACCTGCACACCACCGCTCTCGGGCTGCAACTGACCGGACTCGATCTGTCCGGCGCGCGTTCGCTCGCGCACTGCATGGAACTGCTCAGCGCTTTCGCCGCGGCCCATCCCGGCGCGGTGATCATCGGCGACGGCTGGGATGAGACCCGCTGGCCCGAACACCGGCCACCCACCGCCGCCGATATCGATGCCGCGCTCGGCGCCGACGCCGGCAGGCACGTCTATCTCTCGCGCGTGGACGCGCACGCCGCGGTGGTCTCCACCGCCGTCCTGGACGCCATACCCGACCTGACCTCGGCGACCGGATTCAGCCGCAGCGAACCCTTGCGCGGGCAAGCCCACCATCTGGCGCGTGCGGCGACGCTGGCCGCACTCACCCGCGACCAGCGTGACGCCGCCCGGCGCGCGGCCCTCGATCACGCCGCCGCGCACGGCATCGTCGCCGTGCACGAATGCGCCGGCCCGGAGGTTTCCGGGGAAACCGACGTCCGCGAACTGCTCGCCTTCGACCACGGCGTCGAGGTCCGGGTCAACTGGGGCCAGGCCGTGACCAGCGCGGACCAGGCGCGTGCGCTGATCGCCGACCTCGGGGTGCATGCCCTGGCCGGTGACCTGTTCGTCGACGGTTCGCTCGGCTCGCGCACCGCCTGGCTGCGCGAACCCTATGCCGACGGCGACGGCACCGGATTCGGCTACCTGGACGCCGACGCGGTCGCCGCGCATGTGCGGGCCTGCACCGAGGCCGGGATCCAGGCCGGATTCCATGTCATCGGTGATGCCGCGATGGACGCCGTGGTCGCCGGTTTCGGCGCTGTGGTCGACGAACTGGGCGGCCCGGCGGTGGCCGCGCGCGGGCACCGGATCGAGCACGCGGAGATGATCGACGCCGACCAGATCACGAAACTGGCGGCATGGGGCGTCATCGCGAGCGTGCAGCCCGCGTTCGACGCCGCGTGGGGCGGCCCCGACGGTATGTACGCGGAACGGCTCGGCGCCGAACGCGCCGCCCTGCTGAATCCGTTCGCGGCCATGGCCTCGGCCGGTATCTCGCTGGCCATCGGCTCGGACGCACCGGTCACCGCCCTCGATCCGTGGGCCGCGGTGCGCGCGGCCACCGAGCATCGCACGCCCGGTCACGGGGTGTCGCCGCGCGCGGCCTTCGCCGCGGCCACCAGGGGTGCGTGGCGTGCGGGCGGGGTCCGCGACGGCGTCGCGGGCACGCTCGTGCCCGGTGCCCCGGCCTCGTACGCGGTGTGGGAAGCCGGCGAACTCGTCGTGGCCGCGGCCGCCGATTCGGTGCAACGCTGGTCGACCGATCCGCGTTCGCGTGTTCCCGGTTTGCCCTCGCTCGCCCCGGACGACGCGCTGCCGCGCTGCCTGCGCACGGTGCACCGGGGAGTGACCATCTATGGCGGCTGAGTCCGCCGGCTTCTGGTTGCGTCCGGCTGCGCTGTTGGACCGGCATCCGGTCCTCATCAGGGCGGTGGCCGCGGTCGTCTCCGGCGTGCTGCTGTTCGGCAGCTTTCCGCCGCGCCCGTGGTGGTTTCTGGCCCCTGCCGGTATCGCACTGCTGACGCTGACCGTGCGCGGCACCGGCAAGCTACGCGGTGGTTTCGGCTACGGCCTGCTGGCCGGGCTCGGGTTCTTCCTGCCGCTGCTGCCGTGGACCGGCATCTACGTCGGTCCGGTGCCGTGGCTGGCGCTGTCGGCGGCATGCGCGGTCTATGTCGGTCTGTTCGGCATGATGGCCCGGTTGCTCGGCACGCTGCCAGGATGGCCGGTGTGGATCGCGCTGGCCTGGACGACAGCGGAATGGGGGCGTTCCAGTTTTCCCTTCGGCGGATTCCCGTGGGGGCGGCTGGCTTTCGGCCAGGCCGACGGCTGGTTCCTCCCGCTGGCCGCCTACGGTGGGGCACCGCTGGTCGGCTTCGCGGTCGCGCTGACCGGAACCGGGATCGCGGCGCTCGTCGTCGCGGTGCGGGGCGGCAGCGTCCGACGGGGTGCGGTCCTTGCCGCAGTCGTCGTTATCGCGGTCATGCCGGTGGCCGGACTCGCGCTGCGCCCCACGCTACCTGCCCCCGATGACGGCGAATCGACCGTCACCGTCGCCGCGATCCAGGGCAGCGTGCCCCGGCTCGGCCTCGACTTCAACGCCCAGCGCCGCGCCGTCCTCGACAACCACGCCCGCCGCACCGAACAGCTGGCCGACGACGTCGCCGCAGGCCGGGCCCCGCAGCCGGATCTAGTGATCTGGCCGGAGAACTCCTCCGATATCGACCCGCTGCGCAACGCCGACGCCGCCACCATCATCACGCGCGCCGCGCGCCGTGTGGGCGCACCCATTCTGATCGGCGCGGTCCTGGTCAACGACGACCGCACCACCACCAACTCGATGATGGTCTGGACCGAGCAATCCGGCCCCGCCGATCGGCACGACAAACGCATCATCCAGCCCTTCGGCGAATACCTGCCGATGCGCGGATTCTTCCGGCTGTTCTCCGAATACGCCGATCGCGCCGGATATTTCGTGCCCGGCCACGGTGACGGCACGGTCGGCATCGCCGGTATCGACCTTGGCGTGGCCACCTGTTACGAAGTGGCCTTCGACCGCGCCTTCCGCGATTCCATGGCCGCGGGCGCGCAGCTGCTGACCGTGCCGACCAACAACGCGACCTTCGGCGACAGCGAGATGACCTATCAGCAGCTGGCCATGTCGCGGGTGCGGGCGGTGGAACATGGGCGGGCGCTCGTCGTCGCGGCCACCACCGGCGTCAGCGCCATGATCACCGCCGACGGCGCGGTGGGTCAGCAGACCGAGCTGTTCGTGCCCGCCGCGTTGATCGCCGACCTTCCGCTGCGGAGTTCGACGACGGTGGCCACCCGGTTCGGTGCGGCACCGGAATGGGCGGCCATCGTTCTCACTGCCGCCGCGTTGGCCGTCGTGGCAATCCGCCGGCGAACCCGGCGTCCGGATGAGCCGACCGAGCGAGCGTCTTCGCCCGAATTTCCGGCGCATCCGTCTGCGCGATAGGCGCCGCGCTAACCGGACGCCCGTTATCTGTCCGGTCCGATCGAACGTGCGGTCTTGCGGCGCGGGCGAATTCCTGGTTCGCCCGACAATAGCCGTCGCACGGACGGACCGGCACGTCAGCGAGCCATTTTCCGGCATTCCTGTCGGAATGTTTCCGCTCCTCGCCCGATAGCGAAAATGTAGCTGTCCAAAGTGGCGTTGCGCCAAGGCCGTTGGAAGTGAAACAAATCCGAACCCCCGGCCATCCGGCCGCCATGACGCTCCGAATCATCATTCGTGGACTACGTCCTACGGCTAGGCGCGTGCGCGCCGACCGTGTGGTGCTCGGGGAGTTGCGTGAACAGCGGCAGAACGGAGTGATTGATGAGTTCATTGGCCACGGATCGTGTCGACCAATGTTCATCGGGCGAATTCTCAGCACAACCGTTCGCCTTGTCGCCTGCGCAGACAGCCCTGTGGTACGCGCAGCGCATCCGCCCGGACGTGCCGCTGACCATCGCGCAGTACGTGGAGATCCACGGTGACCTCGACGCGGGCAGGCTGCTGTACTCGATCGAGCGCTTCGGCGCCGAGACCCAGGTCGGTCTGCTGCGGCTGGTCGAGATCGATGGCGTACCGCACCAGGTGGTCGATCCGTTCCACCGGCCCGGCTGGGCGCGGGTGGACCTGCGCGGCGAGGCCGACCCGCACGCGGCGGCCATGCAGTGGATGAACGAGCACGCCAGCTCACCCATCGACCTGGACAACGATCCGCTCATCACCAACGCGGTGCTGCGCTACGGCGACAACGACTACATCTGGTACGCCCGCGCGCACCACATCGTCATCGACGGCTACGGCGCCATGAACGCGCTCACCCGGACCGCCGAGATCTACACCGCGATCGAGAACCAGACCGAGCCCGCCGTCTCCCGGGCCACCCCGCTGGCCGAGATCTACGCCGACGAATCCCGCTACCGCGATTCCGCGCGTTTCCGCAGCGACCGCGAGTACTGGATGGAGCAGTTGGAAGGCGTGGGCGGCACCCTCAGCCTGTCCAACGCCAACAGCGCCGTGCCGATGCCCGATCCGGGCCGTCGGCGCGCCACCGCCGTGCTGGACGAGCGCACAGAAGCCGCCGTCACCGCGGCCACCACCGCCTTCGGCGCCGCCAACTCGACCTTGTTCGCCGCGGCGCTGGCCTGCTACGTCCGCTCGGTCACCGGCACCGACGATGTGGTGCTGAGCCTGCCCGTCTCGGCCCGCACCACCGTGGCGCTGCGCCGTTCGGCCGGCGTGGTGTCGAATGTGGTGCCGCTGCGGGTGCGTTTCGCCGAGGAGACCACCGTGCGCGATGTGGTGCGCGCGGTCGAACTGCAGATCACCGGCGCGCTGCGGCATCAGCGCTACCGTCACGACGACATCCGCCGCGACTGCGGATACTCGCGCGACGCGCGCGGCTTCTTCGGCCCGATGGTCAACATCATGTTGTTCCACAACGAGCTGAAGTTCGGCAGCCTGCTGGGCTCGCTGCACGTGCTGGCCACCGGCCCGGTCGAAGATCTGTCGATCAACCTCTACAACGGGGTCGGCGACCGCATCCACATCGATTTCGAGGCCAACCCGCAGCTCTACGGCGAGACCGAACTCGCCATGCACCACGAGCGGTTCCTGGATTTCCTCGCCCGCTTCCTCACCGCCGGCACCGAGACCAAGGCCCTGTCACTGACCGCGATCACCGACGCCGAACGTCATCGGGTGTTGCAGGCCTGGAACGCCACCGAGGTACCGGTCGCGGCCGACACCCTGGCGGGAATGTTCGGTGCCCGCGCCGCGGCCTGCCCCGACGCGACGGCGGTCGAGTTCGAGGACCGATCCCTCACCTATCGCGAACTGGACGAACGCTCGAGCCGGCTGGCCCGGATGCTCATCGAGCGCGGCGCCGGGCCCGATCGCGTGGTCGGTGTGTACCTGCGCCGCAGCCTCGACCTGGTGGTCGGCCTGTACGCCATCGTGAAGGCGGGCGCGGCCTATCTGCCGCTCGACGTCGACTACCCGCGCGAGCGGATGGAGCGGATCGTGCAGCAGGCCGCGCCGGTCGCGGTGCTGACGGCCGCGGCGGACGCGGCCGGCCTTCCCGAGCACGCACCCGAACTGATTCTCGACACCGCCGACCTTGCCGCCTACTCACCGGATCCGATCACCGACGCCGACCGTTCGGCGACCCTGCGGCCCGATCATCTGGCCTACGTCATCTTCACCTCCGGTTCCACCGGCAATCCCAAGGGCGTCGGCGTCAGCCATGCCGCCATCGTCAACCGGCTGCAATGGATGCAGCACGAATACCCGCTCGACGCCGGTGACGCGGTCCTGCAGAAGACCCCGGCCACCTTCGACGTCTCGGTGTGGGAGTTCTTCTGGCCGTTGCAGATCGGCGCCCGGCTGGTGGTGGCCCGGCCGGACGGGCATCGCGACCCCAGCTACCTGGCCGAGGTCATCGC
Organism: Nocardia cyriacigeorgica; assembly: GCF_005863245.1. GTDB lineage: Bacteria > Actinomycetota > Actinomycetes > Mycobacteriales > Mycobacteriaceae > Nocardia > Nocardia cyriacigeorgica_C. The sequence goes on from NZ_VBUT01000006.1 coordinate 202,178, forward strand.
CGCGAAGGGCGTCACCACAGCGCATTTCGTGCCGTCGATGCTGTCGGTCTTCGTCACCGATACCGATGTGCGCGGCTGCACCGGGCTGCGCCGGGTGTTCTGCAGCGGTGAGGCCTTGCCGCCGGCCACCGTCCGCGACTTCCACGCGGCCTTGCCCGGCCCGCGGCTGCACAACCTGTACGGCCCGACCGAGGCGGCCGTCGACGTCACCTACTGGCCCTGCCCGGCCGACCCGGAGTCCGTCCCGATCGGCTCGCCGGTCTGGAACACTCAGACCTACGTCCTCGATGCGCGATTGCAGCCGGTGCCGCCCGGCGGCGTGGGGGAGTTGTACCTGGCCGGAACCCAGCTGGCCCGCTGCTATCTCGGTCAGCCACGACTCACTGCCGACCGGTTCGTCGCCAACCCCTTCACCCCGGGCACCCGGATGTACCGCACCGGCGACCTCGCGCGCTGGCACCTGCGCGGCCGCGGTTCGGCGGGCGGGCCCGAGCGCGGCGTGCTGGAATACCTGGGCCGCACCGACTTCCAGGTCAAGATTCGCGGCCAGCGCATCGAACTCGGCGAGATCGAGGCCGCGCTGCTGGCCGACGAGCGGGTCGCGCGCGCGGTCTGCGTCGCCCACACCGGACGCACCGGTGACGAACTGGTCGCCTACGTGGTCGCCGCGCCCGGTGCCCGAGGCGACGCCGCGGCCGAAAAGCTCGACACCGCGGGCCTGCTCACCGGCCTGCGCGAGATGCTGCCCTCCTACATGGTGCCGACGGCCCTGATGGAACTCGACGAGCTGCCGCTCAGCGCCAACGGCAAGATCGATCGTGCCGCGCTGCCCGCGCCCGCCGCGCATGTCCGGCCCACCGGACGCGCGAGCATCGCACCGCGCACGGAGGTCGAGCGGGTCCTGGCGAACATCTTCGCCGAGGTGCTCGAGATCGACGACATCGGCGTGGAGGACGGCTTCTTCGACCTCGGCGGCAATTCGCTGATCGCCGCGCGCGCGGTCGCCCGGATCAACGGCACCCTCGGCGCCGGCGTGACCATCCGCGATCTGTTCGAGGCGGGCACCATCGCGGCGCTGGCCGAGCGATTCTCCACCCAGCACCTCGACACCTCGTCGCCGGCGCTGCGGCCGACCGGCCGCCCGGCCACCATCCCGCTCTCGCCCGCACAGCAGCGGCTGTGGATTCTCAACCGATTCGCCGAACACGCGGCCGCCTACAACATGCCCCTGGCCGTGCGCCTGGACGGCAAACTCGACATCGCCGCGCTACGGGCGGGCCTGTTCGACGTCCTCGACCGGCACGAAAGCCTGCGCACCACCTTCCCGGAGACCCCGGAAGGCCCGAGCCAGGTGATCCACGCCGCCACCGACATCCCGCTGCACCTGGACCCCATCGACGCCCGCGGCGCCGACGTCGACGCGCTGGTCGCCGAGTTCGCCGGATACGGCTTCGATCTGCGCAGCCAGGCGCCGATCCGGGTGGCGCTGTACGAGACCGGTCCCGACCGGCATGTGCTGCTGCTCGTGCTGCATCACATCTGCGGCGACGGCTGGTCGGTGGCACCGCTGGCCCGCGACCTGATGACCGCGGTCGCCGCCCGCGCCGACGGCAAGGCCCCGCAGTGGACCCCGCTGCCGGTGCAGTACGCCGATTTTGCGCTGTGGCAGCGGGAATTGCTCGGCGAGGAAACCGACCCGTCGAGCGCGCTGAGCCGTCAGCTCGACTACTGGCGCTCGGCGCTGGACGAGCTGCCCGAGCAGTTGGACCTGCCGCTGGATCGCCCGCGCCCGCTGCGGCGATCCACCGCCGGTGCTCGGTTCGGCTTCACCATCGACCCCGAAACCCGCCGCGCCGCAGGCGAACTCGCCGTCGCCAGGGGCGTGAGCATGTTCATGGTGCTGCATGCCGCGTTCGCCACCCTGCTGGCGCGCGTGTGCGGCAGCAGCGACATCGTCATCGGCACACCCATCGCCGGCCGCTCCGACCCGGCGCTGGACGAGCTGGTCGGTATGTTCGTCAACACCCTGGTGTTGCGCACCGAGGTGGACCCGGCCGCCGGGTTCGATCGGATGCTCGACGTCGCCCGGGAAACCGATCTCAATGCCTTCGCCAACGCCGACGTGCCGTTCGAGCGGCTGGTCGAGGTCGTCAACCCCGAGCGGATGAGCGGCAGACACCCGCTGTTCCAGGTGATGCTGTCCTACGACCGTGCGCCCGAATTGCGCATCGAACTGCCCGGTGTGCACACCGAAGTGCTGCCGCTGGCAGCCGACGTGGCCAAATTCGATCTCCAGCTCGAAGTGCACGACGACACCACCGACGGTCCGCTGCACGCCGAATTCGGCTACGCCACCGATGTTTTCGACGACGCCACGATCCAGGCGCTGGCGCGGCGGTTCACCGCGATCCTCGCTGCCGCGGTGGTGCGTCCCGACGCGCCGGTCGGCGACATCGACATCCTGGACCGGCGCGAGAAGGCCGATCTGGTGCCGATCGCGGGCGGGCCCGCCGAACCCACCGTCACGCTGGCGCGGTTGTTCGCCCAGACCGCCGAACGCCTGCCCGATGCGGTGGCCGTCCGCTTCCGCGGCAACGCCACCACCTACCGCGAACTCGACGAACGCTCCAACCAGCTGGCCCGGGTGCTGATCTCACACGGCGCGGGACCCGAAGTGGTCGTCGCCGTCGCATTGCCGCGCAGCCTGCATTCGATCCTGGCGATCTGGGCCGTCGCGAAAACGGGCGCGGCCTACGTCCCGATCGATCCGGGGTATCCACGCGAACGGATCGCGCACATGATCGGCGATTCCGGGGCCTTGCTCGGGCTCACCGATCCGAGTTCGCTGTCGGCGCTGCCCAGCTGGCCCGCCGATCCCGGTAAACACAGCCTCACCACCGGCACCTGGCTGATGCTCGGCTCCGGCGAGCTCGACATGGCCTGTGCAGCACAATCGGCCGCGCCCGTCACCGATGCCGAGCGGCTCGGCGCACTGCGCGCGGGCCAGCCCGCCTACCTGATCTACACCTCCGGATCCACCGGCACGCCGAAGGCCGTCATCGTCACCCACGCCGGTCTGGCCTCCTTCGCCAACGAGCAGCGGTATCTGTTCGGCGTCACCGAAACCGCGCGGACCCTGCATTTCTCGTCGCCGAGTTTCGACGCCTCGGTGCTCGAGCTGCTGCTGGGATTCGCGGCCGGAGCCACCGTGGTGGTCGCGCCCGCCGATCTCTACGGCGGCAGCGAACTCGCCGACTTCCTGCGCACCGAACGCATCACCCACGCCTTCATCACCCCCGCAGCGCTCGCCACCGTGCCCTGCGAGCGGCTCGACGACCTGCGCTCGGTGATGGTCGGCGGCGAGGCCTGCACCGAGGCACTGGTGGCCACCTGGGCGGCGCGCTACCGCATGCACAACATGTACGGCCCGTCCGAAGCGACGGTGGCGGCCACCGCCTCCGAGCCGATGCGCCCCGGAGAACCGATCCCGCTCGGTCACCCGGTGCGCGGAATGCGGCTGTTCATCCTGGACAACCGACTGCGCCCGGTGCCGCCAGGAACCCCCGGTGAGCTGTATGTGTCCGGTCCGGGCATCGCCCGCGGCTACCACGGCAGGCACGCACTGACCGCCGCCCGGTTCCCGGCGAATCCGCACGGTCGCCGCGGTGAGCGGATGTACCGCACCGGCGACCTCGTGGTGGCCGATCCGGCGGGCAACCTGCGCTTCCTCGGCCGCGCCGACGACCAGATCAAGATCCGCGGCTTCCGCATCGAACTCAGCGAGATCGACCATGCGCTGCGCGCACATCCCGGCGTCGACTTCGCCGTGACGGTGGTGCACACCGACGCCAATGGGCATCAGCGGCTCGCCTCGTATGTGAGCGGCGCGGCAGCGATCGACCCGGCAGCCGTGCTCGACACCGTACGCGGACGACTGCCCGGGTACATGGTGCCCGCCGCGGTCACCGTGCTGGACGAGGTTCCGGTGACGCCGTCGGGCAAACTGGACCGAAAGGCCCTGCCCGAGCCGGTCTTCGCGGCCACCGCCGCGTCCCGCGCGCCTGCCACCGAACTCGAGCTGCGGGTCGCCGCCCTGTTCGGTGAGGTACTCGGCCGGCCCATCACCGGCGCCGAGGACAGTTTCTTCGACGTCGGCGGCAACTCGCTGCTGGCCACCCGGCTGGCCGCGTCGGTGTACCAGCATTTCGGCGTCGACCTGCCGGTGCGCACCATCTTCGAGGCACCCACCGTGGCGGGCCTGGCCGCCCACCTCGCCGAAGCGCCGCGCACCCAGCGTATTCCGCTGGTCGCGCACAGCCCGCGCCCGCACCGGATCCCGTTGTCGCTGCCCCAGCAGCGCCTGTGGTTCCTCAACCGGTTCGCACCCGAATCCAGTGCCTACAACATCGCGTTCGCGCTGCGGATCGACGGCGATCTCGATGTCGCCGCCCTGGGCGAGGCCCTGGCCGACATCGTCGACCGGCACGAGGTGCTGCGCACCCGATTCCCCGACGATGAGCAGGGTCCGCACCAGGTCATCGTGCCGGTCGCCGATGCGGTACCCGCGGTTGATCCGGTACCGGCCACCGAAGCAGAGGTGGCCGGGCATCTCGAACGGCTGGCCCGGCGTGGATTCGACCTGACCACCGACACCCCGCTGCGGATCACCCTGCTGCGGGTGGACGAACACCACCATGTCCTCGGCGTCGCCGTCCACCACATCGCCGCCGACGGCTGGTCGCTGGGTCCGCTCACCCGCGACCTCGCCACCGCCTACCTGGCCCGTCGCGGCGGCGCGGCACCGAATTGGCAGCCACTGCCGGTGCAGTACGCCGACTTCGGGCTCTGGCAGCGTGAATATCTGGGCGAGGCCACCGGCGCCGACAGCCCGGCCGCCCGGCAGTTGGAGTTCTGGCGCACGCAGCTGGCCGACCTGCCCGACGAACTGCCGCTGCCCTACGACCGTCCCCGGCCCGCCGAACCGACCCAGATCGCCGGTTCGGTGCGGCGCACCCTGCCGGAGCCGGTGCGCGGCGCACTCGCCGAACTGGCGCGCGAACAGGGCGTGAGCATGTTCATGGTGTTGCGCACGGCGCTTGCGGTGCTGCTGCGTGCGGTGACCGGCGGCCGCGATATCCCGATCGGCACCCCGGTCGCGGGCCGCACCCAGACCGAACTCGACGATCTGGTCGGCATGTTCGTCAACACGCTCGTGCTGCGCTCCGACGTCGATCCGGCGCTCGCCTTCACCGCGTTGCTGCGCGCCGATCGCGACACCGAACTCGCCGCCATCGCCAATGCCGATATCCCCTTCGAGCGTGTCGTCGAAGAACTCGGCCGCGACCCGCGCGCGACCGGCAGGCATCCGCTGTTCCAGGTCGCGCTGACGGTCCAGGACACCCCGCATCCACGCCTGGAACTGCCCGGACTGGCGTTGCAAGCGCACGCCCTCGATATCGAGCTGGCGAAGTTCGACCTGGAACTGCGCGTCACCGACCCGGCCGAGGCCGGCGACGACGGCACGCTCGAATTCGTCTACGCCGCCGAACTGTTCGACGACGCCACGGTGCAGACCCTGGCCGACCGATTCCTGACCGTGCTCGCCACGATCAGCACCGAGCCGGGTATCCGCGTCGACCACATCGACGCCCGCACCGAGGACGAACGCCGACGGTTCGCGCCCGCCTGCGGGGCACCCGCCGGGCCGAGAATCACCCTGGCCGAGGTTTTCGCGCGCACCGTGGCCGCCCATCCGCAGCGCCCGGCGATCCGTTCCGGTGCTCTCGAACTGACCTACACCGAGCTGGACCGGCGGTCGAATCGGGTGGCGCGCCGGTTGATCCGGCACGGCATCGGCACCGGCGACCGGGTCGCGCTCGGGCTGACCCGCTCGGTCGAATCGGTGGTCACCGCGCTCGCCGTCGCCAAGACCGGCGCCGCGTTCGTCCCGGTGGACCCGAACTATCCGACCGACCGGGTACGGCACATGCTCACCGACTCCGGTTGCGCGGTCGGGGTCACGGTGTCCGCGCACGGGCAGCAGATGCGCGCCGCCGATGACCGCGGCATCGCCTGGATCGTGCTCGACGACGCCGCCGACGCGGAATTCGAGCCCGCTGCCGACGGAGCCATCGCCGCGAGCGAGCGGCTGCGCCCGACCCGCACCGACGACCTGGCCTATCTGATCTACACCTCCGGTTCCACCGGAAAACCGAAAGGTGTGGCCGTCACCCACGGTGGCCTGTCGAACCTGGCCGACGAGTTGCGCGAGCGGATGCGGGTGAGCCCGCAGGCACGGACCCTGCATTTCTCCTCGCCGAGTTTCGACGCCGCGATCTTCGATCTGCTGCTGGCCTTCGGCTCGGGCGCGACGATGATCGTCGTCCCGCCGGACGTATACGGTGGCGACGAACTCGCCGAGCTGCTGACCGCGGAACGGGTGACGCACACCTTCATCACGCCCGCGGCGCTGGCGACCATCGATCGCGACCGGTGGCCCCTGCCCGACCTGCAGGGCCTGATGGTCGGCGGCGAGGCCGTCGGACCGGAGCTGGTCGCCCGCTGGGCGCCGGATCGGTCCATGGTCAACGGCTACGGTCCGACCGAAACCACCGTGGTGACAACGATTTCCGTACCGTTCGAGGTCGGGCGGCCCATCGATATCGGCACCCTGGTGCGCGGTGCGCGGGCCGTCGTGCTCGACGAACGTCTGCGGCCGGTGCCGGCGGGTGTGCCCGGTGAGCTGTACATCGGCGGCCCGAACCTGGCCCGCGGCTACTACGCCCGGCGCGCGCTCACGGCAGCCCGGTTCGTCGCCGACCCCTGCGGCCCGGCCGGTGCCCGGGTCTACCGCACCGGTGACGTCGTGCGCTGGAACGCCGCCGGCGAGCTGATCTACCTCGGCCGCAGTGATCACCAGGTGAAGGTGCGCGGTTTCCGCATCGAGCTCGGCGAGATCTCGGCCGCGCTGGCCGGGCACCCGGACGTGCGGTTCGCGCACACCCAGGTGCGCACCCTCGCCGGTGCGGACCGCATCGTGGCCTATGTCCAGGCCGCGCGCGCAGGTGAACTCGATCTCGATGGGTTGCGCGCACACGTCGCCGCCCAGGTGCCCGCGCATATGGTGCCCGCGGCGATCACGGTGCTCGACGAGATTCCGCTGACCCCGGTCGGCAAGCTGGACATCAGCGCGCTACCGGAGCCGGTGCTGCCCGCCGCGCACACGACGCGGCCGCTGCGCACCGACGCCGAGCGGCTGGTCGCCGCCGTCATGGGTGAACTCGTCGATGCCGACATCACCGGCGCGGACGACAACTTCTTCGATATCGGCGGAACCTCGCTGCTCGCCACCCAATTGGTCGCGCGGCTGGCGGCGGCGACCGGCACCCGGCTGGAAGTGCGGGCCGTCTTCGCCGGCCCAACGGTCGCCGAGTTGGCGGCCCGCCTGGACGCCGGATCACCGGAGGAGGGCAGGCCGGCCCTGGTCGCGGGTGCCCGGCCGCAGCGCATCCCGTTGTCCGCCGCCCAGCGCAGGCTGTGGTTCCTCAACCGCTTCGACGGCGGGGCGGGCGAGCGCAGCTCCGGGGCCTACAACGTGCCCGTCGTCCTGCGGCTGCGTGGACGTCTCGACCGCGCGGCCCTCATCACGGCGCTGCACGCGGTGCAGCGCAGGCATGAGACGTTGCGGACGGTCTTCCCGGTCATCGAGGGCGAACCAGCGCAGGTCGTGCTGGATCCGGCCGACGCGGCGATCCGGGTGCGGACCGAGACCGTGCGGGCCGACGCGGTGGAGCCGATCGTGCGCGAATTCGCCTCGGAGGGCTTCGATCTCGGCACCACGGTGCCGGTGCGGGCCGCGATCCTGACCGTCGCGCACCCGACGGTGGTCACCAGCGAACTCGACGAGCACGTGCTGGTACTGGTCGTGCATCACATCGCGATGGACGGCTGGTCGCTCGAACCGCTGGCCGCCGACGTGGCCGCGGCCTACTGCGCCGCCCGGGAAGGCCGCGTGGACACCGTGCCCGCGCTCGAGATCCAGTACGCCGATTACACGCTGTGGCAGGAGCGGGTCCTCGGCACCGAGGACGACGCCGATTCCCTGATCAGCCGCCAACTCGACTACTGGCGCAACGCCCTCGACCAGCTGCCGGAGCTACTCGCGGTGCCCGCCGACCGGCCGCGTCCACCCACACCCTCCTACCGCGGAGGCACGGTGCGGTGCACGGTCGACGCCGCCACCCACCGGGAACTGAGCACGGTCGCCGCCGGGCACAACGCCAGCATGTTCATGGTGCTGCACGCCGCGCTGGCGGTCCTGCTGCACCGGATGACGGCCGTGGACGATATCGCGGTCGGCACGCCGATCGCGGGGCGTGGGCATCCGGCGCTCGATCGCATGGTCGGCATGTTCGTCAACACCCTGGTGCTGCGGACCCGGGTGGACGGCGACGCCGCGTTCACCGACCTGCTCGCGGCGGTGCGCGAGACGGACCTCGATGCCTTCGCGAACGCGGATCTGCCGTTCGAACGCCTGGTGGAGGTGCTCAATCCGGCCCGGTCGCAGTCGCATCACCCGCTGTTCCAGGTGATGCTGTCGGTTCGCAACGAGCCGGTCCGGGTGCTGGAACTGCCCGGCCTGCGCATCGACGCCGAGGACGCCGACACCGGGATCGCCAAGTTCGATCTGCAGTTCACCCTCACCGAGAACCGCACCGCGGCAGGCGAACCCGGCGGCATCTCGCTCGCGATCGACTTCGCGCGCGACCTGTTCGACGAGGGCACCGCCGCCCGATTCGGCAAGCGTTTCGTCCGCCTGCTGTCCTCGATCGCCACCAGCCCCACCACCCCGGTCGGCGACCTGGACCTGCTCGATCCCGCCGAATGGCCGGAACTCGCGCCGGTACGCGGTGCCCAGCCGGATCGTCCGGTGACCCTGCCCGAGGTGTTCGCCGCGGCGGCAGCGTGCGATCCACACGCCATCGCCGTGCGCTCGGACGGCACCGAGGTCACCTATTCGGCCCTCGACCGATGGAGCAACCGCCTCGCCCGCGTGCTCATCGAACGCGGGGTCGGACCGGAAACCCTGGTGGCGCTGGGTATTCCACGTTCGGTGGAATCGGTGGCGACGGTGCTCGCGGTCGCGAAGGCCGGCGCGGCGTTCGTGCCGGTCGACCCGAACTACCCGGCCGGCCGGATCGCGCACATGCTGTCGGATTCGGGTGCCGCCCTCGGCATCACACTCGCCGAGTACCGCGACAGCCTGCCCTCGACCGCCGACTGGCTGGTGCTCGACGCCCCCGATATCCGCTCCCTGGTGCTGGCGGCCTCCGGCGACCCCGTCACCGACGCCCACCGGATCACCCCGCTGCGGCTGGAGAACCCGGCCTACGTCATCTACACCTCCGGATCCACCGGAACGCCCAAGGGCGTCACCGTCACCCACGGCGGCCTGTCCAACTTCGCCGCCGAGACCGCGCAGCGTTTCGATGTGCGGCCCGGGTGCCGGGTGCTGCACTTCGCGACGCCGAGCTTCGACGCCGCCATGCTGGATCTGCTGTTCGCCCTCGGCGGCGCCGCGACCCTGGTGATCACCCCGCCGGGCGTGGTCGGCGGTGAGGAACTGCGCCGGGTGTTCATCGACGAGGCCATCACCCACGCCTTCATCACCACCTCGGCGCTGGGCACCGTCGATGCGACCGGTGTCACCGAACTGGCACATGTGCTCGTCGGCGGCGAGGCGCTGCCGCCGGAACTGGTGACCAGGTGGTCGCGTGGCCGCAACCTGTACAACGTCTACGGCCCGACCGAAACGACCATCGTCACGATCATGTCCCAGCCCATGGCGCCGGACCGGCCCATCACCATCGGCGGGCCCATCCGCGGTGTGGACGCACTCATTCTCGATCCGCGATTGCATCCGGCGGCCATCGGCGTCACCGGGGAACTGCACCTGGCCGGAGCCGCCCTGGCCCGCGGTTACCTCAACCGCCCCGGTCTGACGGCGACCAGGTTCGTCGCCAACCCGTACGGCAAACCGGGCGAGCGGATGTACCGCACCGGCGACCTGGTGCGGCTGTGGCCCGGCGCGGACGCGGGGTCCGGCGATATCGAATACGTCGGCCGGACCGACCATCAGGTCAAGATCCGCGGCTTCCGCATCGAACTCGGCGAGATCGACACCGCCCTCGGCAGGCACCCGGGCGTCGAGGTCGCGCTCACCATCGGCCACCGCACACCCGCGGGCGCCACCGCGCTGGTGTCGTATGTGAAGCCGCGGGCCGGCGCGGTGGTGACCGCCGCCGAGCTGACCGCCCACCTGGCGGATCTGGTGCCCAATTACATGGTGCCGCAGTCGATCATGATGATCGACCGGGTGCCGCTGAGCCCCGTCGGCAAACTCGACCGGCAAGCGCTGCCGGAACCGGTGTTCACCGGCGGCCAGGGCTACCGGGCACCGGCCACCCGCACCGAGGCGGCGCTGTGCGCGGCCTTCGCCGAGGCGCTCGGCATCGACCGGGTCGGCGCCGACGACAGCTTCTTCGAACTCGGCGGCAACTCGCTGCTGGCGACGAAGGTGGTGGCACGCCTGCGCGCCGACGGCATCGACATGCCGGTGCAGATGATGTTCGGCGAGGCGACCCCGGCCGCGCTCGCGGCACGGCTCGACGACAGCGGCGTCGCCGATGCGATGGCCGAGGCCCTGGCGCCGATCCTGCCGCTGCGACCCGACACCGGGGCCAGCCGCGAGCCGCTGTTCTGCGTGCACCCGGCGATCGGTCTGGCGTGGTGCTACTCGGGACTGCTCGCGCATCTGCCCGCGGATCGCCCGGTGTACGGGCTGCAAGCGCCGCACGTCACCGGGGGCGCGGGCTATGGCTCCCTCGCCGAAGCGGCCGATCATTACGTCGAGCTCATCCGGTCGGTGCAGCCGCATGGGCCCTACCACCTGCTCGGCTGGTCGCTGGGCGGGCTCATCGCGCACGAGATCGCGGTGCGGTTGCAGGAGGCGGGGGAGCAGGTGGCGCTGCTGTCGATGATGGACAGCTACCAGCTCTCCGACAGCCTGCTCGATCAGGCCATGCCCAGCGTCGCCGACATCATCGGTGAGTTCGGCAGCGACCAGATCGCCGACGCCGCAGCGCTCGACGACGGGATGAGCCTGCCCGAGGCCGCGGCGCTGCTGCGCTCTCAGCCGGGACCGTTCGCGGCGCTGACGGTCGAACACCTGGAACGGCTCTACGCCGGCTACACCGACGGCACGGTGCTGGCCAACAGTTTCCGGCCCCGCGTGTTCCGTGGCGACCTGCTGTTCTTCACCGCGGCCGACGACGAGATCAACCGCGCGGACCGCGACCGCTGCGCCGCCGCCTGGCGTCCGTTCGTCACCGGCGCCGTGCACGACCATCAGCTGCGCTGCACCCACGCGGCGATGACCACACCCGAAGCACTCGCGGTGATCGGACCGGTGCTGCGCTTCCACCTCGACGGCGCGGACCGGCAAGCGAAGGAGACACACAGGTGAGCCTGGCGGTGGAAGTCCTCGGCCTGGTCAAGAACTACGGCCGCGTCCGAGTGCTCGACGGGATCGACATCCAGATCCCGGCGGGCACCGTGATGGGATTGCTCGGGCCCAACGGTGCCGGCAAGACGACCACGGTGCGCATCGTCACCACCCTGCTACGGCCGTGCGCGGGCTCGGTTCACGTCGCCGGCGTGGACGTGCTGCGCGACCCGGCCGCCGCCCGCCGCCGCATCGGACTGTCGGGCCAGTACGCCGCCGTCGACGCGAATCTGTCCGGCTACGAGAACCTGCGCATGGTGGCCCGGCTCTACGGCATGTCGCATCGGCAGGCCGCGGCCCGCGCAGGCGAGCTGCTCACCGCGTTCGGGCTCGACCACGCCGCCGATCGCCGGGCGGGCACCTACTCCGGCGGCATGGCACGCAGGCTCGACCTGGCCGGTGCGCTGGTGGCGAGGCCGCCGGTGGTGGTGCTGGACGAACCGACCACCGGCCTCGATCCCCGCGGGCGGCTCGACATGTGGCGGGTGATCGGCGATCTCGTCGACGACGGCACCACCGTGCTGCTGACCACTCAATACCTCGAAGAGGCCGACCAACTCGCCGACCGGATCATCGTCATCGATCGGGGCAAGGTGATCGCCCGCGGTTCGGCCGACGAACTGAAGACCTCCATCGGCGGTGACCGGCTGACGGTCACCCTGGCCACCGGCCAGGAAGCCCAGCCCGCCCTGTCGGTCCTGGCCCAGGTCGGCATCGGTGAGCCGGTGCACGACATCGGCAGCCATGATGTGTCGATCGTGGTGGGCGAGGGTTCGCGCACCATGGTGGAGGCCCTGCGGCGGCTCGACGACGCCGGAGTGTGCGTCGTCGACGCGAATGTGCACCGCCCCACTCTCGACGATGTATTCCTTTCCCTCACCGGCACCGCGGCACCCACGCCCGCGGCGGCGGAATCCGATGACGTACAAGAGGAGATCATGTCGTGAGCTCAGCGCCGGCAGCGGTACGTGACGAAGCCCCCGCGGCCGAGGACTCCGCGGCGGACACCGACGCGCGCGGAGCGGCGAAACCGCGTGCGGCGGCAGTGGATATGTCGCCGCACGGACGGGTCTTCCGCGACAGCGCCATCGTCGCCTACCGAAACCTGCTGACCATCCTGCGCGTACCGACGCTGCTGGTGACCGCGACGATCCAGCCGCTGATGTTCGTGTTCCTGTTCGCCTACATCTTCGGCGCCTCGCTCGGCGGCAGCCAGTACCGGGAGTTCCTGCTGGCCGGGATCTTCGCCCAGACGGTGGCCTTCAACGCGGCGTTCACCACCGTCGGATTGGCCGGCGATCTGCACAAGGGCATCATCGACCGGATGCGGACGCTGCCGATGTCACGGATGGCGGTGCTGCTCGGGCGCACACTGTCGGACCTGGTGGTCAACATTGTCAGCCTGATCGTCATGGTGGGCTGCGGCTATATCGTCGGCTGGCGGATCAACGGCCCGATCACCGATGCCGTGCTCGCCTTCGGAGTGATCTTGCTGTTCGCGTTCGCGATGTCATGGGTCGGCGCCCTCACCGGGTTGCTGTCTCCGACAGTGGAGGTCGCGCAGAGCGTCGGCTTGATCTGGATGTTCCCGCTGTCATTCATCTCCTCGGCGTTCATCTCCGCGCAGACGCTGCCGGGGCCGTTGCGCACGATCGCCGAATGGAATCCGATCACCGCGGTGGCCGCGGCAGGGCGCAAACTGTTCGACAACGGTTCGCCGCCGTCGTTCGCGACCCCGACCGGCTGGCCCGCCGAGCATTGTGTGGAATACGCGGTGATCTGTTCGGTGGCCATCCTTGCGGTGGTGGTGCCGTTGGCGCTGCTGCGGTATCGGCGGGTCGCCAGCCACTGACCCCGAGGCGCCGTGGCTTCGAACCCGTGGCGCCCCAGGACAGACGAAAGGCCGCTCATCCCGGACGAATCCGGTGTGAGCGGCCTTTTCCGGCGTGTGGCTGCTGTCAGCCGCGCCTGCGGGTCTTGAGCAGTTCGAGGCGCTCCTTGAGCAGTTCCTCGAGCTCTTCCTTGCTGCGCCGTTCCAGCAGCATGTCCCAGTGGGTGCGCGGCGGCTTGACCTTCTTGGCCTCCTGAGTGGTGCCCTCGAGCAGGACGCCTTCCTGGCCGTTGCGGCACAACCACGTCGGCGGGATCTCGGCGTCGTCGGCGAACGGGACGTCGAACTCTTCACCATTGTCGGTCCGATACCGGGCCATCCGGCGCGGCGCCAAATCGTGGTCGCGGTCGGTCTCGTAGCTCACCGCTCCGAGCCGACTGCCCCGGAGTACGCGATCTGCCATCTGTTCGGTCCTCTCTGTGTCTGTTGTGCCGCTGCTACGCGGCGGCGGGTTCGTGACCCTGGCGTGGCGCACCTGCCGCCACATCGGCAGGGCCGCGAACCGGTGGAGTTCCGCGTCCGGGGCGTGTCCGGACGCATCACCCCGTTGGTGTTCCGGCCGAACGCGCACGGATGCGCGGAACCGGTTGGGGTTGTTCGCGCCCGGCGTGGCTCGACCGGCGCGAACACCATGTGCTCTGTGAACGTGTGGTGGGCTACTTTCGTTCCCTGCGGGGGAGAACCTGGCTATTCTACGCTGTTCGCCGCCGTCGCCGGTGCGGCGTGCCCTGTGCGGAGGGTCGCCGGGTGCGGTTAGGGTGTCGGGTCATGTCGCGCCGGTCACTGTCCTGCCTGTGGTGCGGGCGGGAAATCGTGGGATCCGAGGTCGGGCGCCGCCGCCGGTACTGCCGTCAGTCGTGCCGCCAGCGGGCCTATGAACATCGCAACAGCTTGAAGGGGACGGGGATTCCCGAGGACTCGGTGGTGTTGAGCGCACAGGAGGCCGCCGATCTGGCCGACCGCTGGTTCGCGGCGCGGTGTGCGGCCGAGGATGTGGCGACCGCGATCGGTGAGGGTGCCGATGCGGCCGAACTCGCCGCGCTCAGTGAAACTCTGCTCCAGCTCGCCCGTGACGCCGAACGCCTGCGCTGAGATCCGCGGATTCGGATCTGCGCGAATTCGATCCGCCGGCGCGGGCGCGGCCGCGGCGGTACACCAGCAGGCTCAGACAGGCCACTACGACGATCAGGGCGAAAAAGGCGGCGACGGTGAGTGCGTCCGGACGTAGCAGCGGCTGCGCGCGCATGGCCTGCCAGAACGTCAGCCCGAACAGTCCCGCGTAGCCGACGGCGAGCACGCCGACCATATCGGTCCGCGTGCGTTCACTGCGCAACCAGGCGACGCGTGGTGCCAGTGCTGCCGAAATGATCACCGCCGCCAGCAGCACCTGGATCCCGTGGAGTCCGAGGAAATGCGGAATCCGCAGGTCGCCGCCGATGGTGCTCCAGTGGGTGATCGGCATGCCCGCCCCATCGCGGGCGAGTTCGGTGCGCAGCTCCGGCTCGATGACGGTGTGCCCGGCCATCAACTCCACGACCTTGCCCTCGGCGTCGACGACACGCTGCTTGCCGGTGTATCCCATCAGATACGCCTGCGCCATGCCCGCGACCGCCAGGACGAGACCGGCGCGGATCGCCCGTGTGGTCGGCCGGTCCACAAGCCGCTGCGCGCACAAGATCACGGCCAGCACCAGATTCGCGACGAACAGGCCGGGAACACCGGAGACGAAGATCTGCTGACCGATGACGTTCACCGGATCGGGATCGGAATTGTTGAAATGGCTGAACGTCCCGCGCGCGGCCTGCACGGCGATGAAACCGACATCGAGTACACCGGTCACCGCGAAGACGGTCCCGAGCCACCAGGTGGCACGGCGGCCCCGGTGCGGCAGCGCCAGCAGCCAGACCAGGCTGAGCCCGTAGAGGGTGAAGGCGATGCCGAACTTCAACGGTTTGAGCCAGACCGACTCCCCGAGCAGCAGTCGGTCGTCGACGATCAGGCCGCAGGCCGCGACGATCGTCAGGGCGGTCATGACGCCCACCATCGCCAGCAGTGGCCGGTGCAGGGCTGCGCGCTCGGGAAGGCCGGTGTGGGCTCGGCCCGAAGTCGTTGCCGGGGAAGCGATCTCGGGTGTGACCATGCTGCGAAACTACGAATTCGCAGTACCCGGCCACATCACGCCGACGCGCTATTGGCGCCCCCTACCGCAGTATCGGACCGCGCCCGCAGACCCATCCGCGGACCTAGGACGACGATGGCCCGTAGGCGCTCTCGCCTACGGGCCATCCCCGTGAGTTCTTCGCAGCCCCTCGATGGGGGCCGCCGGTGTCAGGAGTGGTCGCCGTGGACGCTGATCCCGCGCGCGGCCAGCCACGGCTGCGGGTCGATCGGCCCGACGCCGGGCACGTGCACCTCGTAGTGCAGATGCGGTCCGGTGGACTGGCCGCGGCTGCCGACGGTGGCGATCACGTCACCGGCGCGCACCGGCTGGCCGACGCCGACCAGGATGTCCTGCATATGGCCGTACACGCCGATGGTGCCGTCGTCCTGCTGGACGCGCACCCACAGGCCGAAACCGCTGGCCGGGCCGGCTTCGATCACGACACCGTCGGTGACGGCGGCGATCGGCGCGCCCATCGGGTCGGCGAAATCGATGCCCGCGTGCATCGCACCCCAGCGCATGCCGAAGGTGGAGCTCATCGGGCCCGCCACTGGGCGGATGGTCTTGGGCCGGGCGAATTCGATCGCGAGGCGGTTCTGTTCCCAGGCCACCGCCTCCGGAACGGTCTGGGCCCGCTGGGCCTCGGGCGGGGTGAACGCGGTGAAGGTCGCGTCGGTGGTGCCGGCCACCAGCTGCGGGGAGTGCAGGGCCTCGGTCGAGTTCTCTTCGGTGCATCCGGCGAGCACGCCGAGCGAGGCGCCGATCGCCGTCGAGGCGGCCACCACGCGGGTGGCGACGCTGCGACGACCGGTGCGCGGTGTGCCGGGACGGCGATTAAGTAACGGAACGGTCACGGGCATGGCTCGAAGCTACGGGATCGCCGGCGCTGCTCCGCAATCCTGTGGCTACCATCACCAGCGCCTATAACCCCAGTTCGATGATTACGAAGTGATAACGACACGGTTGATATTCCGTGTCGAGCTGGGCAAATGCGGTAAATGGCCGATTTGACGGCAAAACCGCCCGACGATCACACTGTGTTAGTGGCGACTAATGGAGTTCGGGCCCTCGAAGCGCTCGCCGACCCCACCAGGCGGGCGATCTTCGAAGCACTCCCGCATGCGCGACTATCGGTGGGTGAGCTGGCCGAGGCCGTCGGCGTCAGTAGCTCGGCGGTCTCACAACACCTGCGTGTACTCCGGGAGGCGCGCCTGGTGATGATGCGCCCGGACGGCAACCGCAGGCTGTACTTCCTGGACCCGCGCGGGCTGGCCGACGCCCGCGACTACGTCGAGCGCTTCTGGCCCAGCGCCATCGCCGCCTACTCCGCGGCGGTGCACACCGCGAGCGTGGACGAACAGAATCCTCAGCCGACGCGGCGGTAGGCGCGCGGACGTTCGCCGGTGCTGCCCGTCCAGGAGTGCTTACCGAGCTGGGCGTCGATCGCGCCGAGCACCTCGCTCACCCCGATCCGCAGCAGGCCCGCATCGGTGCTGTCGGCATCCGGGTCGCCGACTTGACCGGCCCACAGCACGTCGTGGCGGGCGAGCAGATGCGGCGGCGGCCCGGCTTGGCGCGGGGGAGTCGGGCCGAACAACTGCACGGTGCGGGTGCCGAACGCGGTGGCCAGATGGGCGACGCCGGTGTCGCCGCACAACACCAGCGCGGCTTCGGCGACCGTCGCGGCCAGTTCGATGAGGTTCTGTTCGCCCGCCAGCACCCGGTGCGGTGGCAGCCCGGCACGCGCGGCGATGCCGAGGGCGATCTCGCGCTCGAACTCGTCGCCGGTGATGACGACTTCCCGGCCGAGCACCGACTGATGCCGGATGACGGCGGCGAACCGGTCGGGTGGCCAGCGGCGCGCGGGTGCGCCCGCGCCGATGTGCACGACGACGGCGTCGCGGTGGCTGGTGGTGGCCACCGGCGGGACGAGGCCGAGGTTGCGCCGGTCGGCGTCGATGCCGTCGAACTCGAGCAGATGGCACCAGCGGTCCACCAGGTGCATATCGGGATCCCACTGCGGGCCGGGCAACTCGGGGAAGGCCGGATTGGCGTAGGTGAGTATGCGGCGCGCGTCCGTCTTGATCAGTTCGACGATCGATTCGGTGTCGGGCCCGTGCAGATTGACCGCGAGATCGGGGGCGGGCCCGTCCCAGCGCAGGCTGCCGCCCTCGGTGGTGGGGACCATCGCGTCGACGGACGTGATCAGATCGACGATGGGCCGAAGCCGATGCGGGGCCGCCAGGACGATGCGGTCGTCCGGCCTCGCCCGGCGCAGTGCGCGCAGCGCCGGGACCGCGGTGAGCAGTTCACCGAGACCGCGTGCCTGAAGCACGAGAACAACCGACACCCTCTTCTCCTAGCCACCCGAGACTCGTCATACCCGACCCACTCGACTCACCTGACGGCGTTCACGACGAGAGCCATTGACCCACAATTACCCGGCGTGTACAGCGGCAAACGTGATCATCACGGCGTTCTCGGTCACAGTCGGTGGCCGGTGCGCACCACCGGCGGTGACGGCGCGCGGGCACGGGCGGTGAGCAAATGCCCAGAGAACCAGGGATTTCGGGCATAACATCACTTCATGACGACGAATATCCTCCCGCAGGGCCCGGTGCAGACCCTCGCGCGTGCCGCCTGGCAATCGATCTTGGTCACCGGATTGCTCTCGGTGGTCCTCGGCGTACTGATCCTCGTATGGCCGGGCAAGACGGTGCTGGTCGCGGGCATCATCTTCGGTATCTACCTGGTGGTCAGCGGCCTGTTGCAGCTGGTCGCGGCCTTCGCGGCACCGGCGAGCGCGGGAATGCGGGTGCTGTATTTCATCAGCGGCGTGTTGTCGATCGTGATCGGTGTCTTCTGCTTCCGCGACGAGCTGACCTCGATCCTGCTGCTGGGTCTGTGGATCGGCATCGGCTGGCTGTTCCGCGGGGTCGCGGTGACGATGGCCGCGATCTCGGAGCCGGGTCTGCCGGGCCGTGGCTGGCAGGGTTTCTTCGGCGTGATCACCGCGATCGCGGGTGTCGTGCTGATCGTCTGGCCCGTCGAGTCGGTCACCACGCTGGCCTGGGTGGCCGGTATCTGGCTGGTCGTGCTCGGGATCATGGAGATGATCACCGCGTTCGGGGTGCGTAAGGACGCGAAGGATCTGGGTGTTCCGGCACAGCCGGTCGCATGACACAATCGCGGGGTCAATGGTCGACGTCGGGGGTCGACATCGAAAGGAACTGGAGGCACGAATGTTTCGTACTGCTGGGATCGTCGGTGCGCTGGCCACCGCGGGTGCCATCACCCTGCTGGCCCCGGGCGCCGCGCACGCCGCGGGCGGCACCCTGACCCTGAACGGTGCGCCGCACGCGAACCCGGTGGGCTGCTTCAACACCGGCGACAGCTTCTACACGACGCTGCAGACCACCGTCGGCAACGGCACCGATCAGGCCATCACGCTGTACGCGGGCCCCGACTGCGCGGGCCAGGCCCTCGGCGTGATCGACCCCAACACCATCGGCTACGTCCCCAGCGGCGGCAGCGTCTCGGTGCCGTAATACCCGGACCACCGAATTCCGCGTGGACCCCGCGATCTCTCGCGGGGTCCACGCGCGTTTCCGGGTAGGACGGCATACATCTCCCGCGCCCGTGAACTCTGGCGCGGGTGGCCGCGTGGGTGCGCGGTCGCGAGGGCTACGGTGGCAGGACCAGCCGACCATCGAGAAGGAGCCATCCGTGGGTGAGCGTGTTCCGAGCCAGTGGGAGGAGATCACGGCCAACGATCCCGCGCACTCCGCGTGGTACGTCGAGCGGTTCCGCGGCCTGGCCGCCCAGGGGCAGGACATCGTGGGGGAGGCCCGGCTGATCGATGCGATGCTCGGCCGGGGCTCGCGGGTGCTCGACGCCGGATGCGGGCCCGGACGCATCGGCGGCTACCTGCACGATGCCGGTCACGTGGTCGTCGGCGTCGACGTGGACCCGGTGCTGATCGAGGCGGCCGAACACGACCACCCCGGCCCGACCTGGTTGGTCGGCGACCTGGCCGAACTGGATCTGCCGGCCCGCGGCATCCCCGAGAGCTTCGACGTCATCGTGTGCGCGGGCAATGTGATGACCTTCCTCGCGCCGAGTACCCGCCGACCGGTGCTGTCGGGCTTCGCCCGCCACCTCGCCCCGGAAGGCCGGGCCGTCATCGGATTCGGCGCCGAACGTGGCTACCCGTTCGAGGAGTTCTTCGCCGACGCCGAGGCCGCGGGCCTGGCAACGGATCTGCGGCTGTCGACCTGGGATCTGCGCCCGTTCCGCGACGACTCCGATTTTCTGGTGGCCGTGTTCACCCGCGCCTGAGGTGCCGTCGCGGTGGTGAAATATCCGCGGGCGGTTCGCCATTCGAGTTCGATGCGGGAAGGTCCGTTCCGGGCGACTATTTCGGGGTCGTGTGAAATCTGCGCTATTCCAGTAGTTTTGAGGATCGCAGCGGAGCGGACCCTGGACCGAGGGTTTCGAACTGGTTCCCGGCGGCGGTATTTCGGTAGTTGCGCCGGTTGTAATAACGGGTTATCAGGCTCATCCGGCAGCTGGTGCGGATCGCTTTTTCCGGGATATGACAAATTGTTGATCTTTTGGGTCGTGCCAGTGGTCGGCTTCGTCCCAGCGCAGGGCGCGACTCGGAAGAGATCGTTCTGACCTGCCCGGATAGTTCCTCCGATGCGGCCGGCCGGTGTGGTCTGTGCGATTTGGCGGCACTGGGTCAACCGTTTCTAGATCGACATGAGTGTTATTTGTCGCGTATTCGCAGGCCAGCGAGTTGCAACAGGTGAGTTCAACTCGAGTTCACCAGAATGTGGATAACGTTAAGATAAATAATGAATCACGTTTAAATAACGTCACTACCAATGGTGTGCGGCGGTGCAAGAGCGTCGCATTTCGCACACGGATAGGAGTGGAAATGGGTTCAGTGGACCTGGGCAGCCTCGGAGACCTTCTGAGTGCATTCGGTGACATCTTCAGCGGTTTCGGCGGGCTCTCCAGCTTCTCGGCCGAGTAATACGCAGACTGCTTTGCCGACAGCCCGCCGGAGATCTCCGGCGGGCTGTCGGCTGCTCTGGGCCGGTGGACCTCGACATGGTGTTGTCGGCGACTGCGATGCGGCGAAGCGGCCGGTCTATTCCCGCTTCTGCGCAGGTCGGCGAGCTCTTTCGACGGCCGACCGGTCTGTCGCGGACGGGTGCGGGCCGCCGCGTCCGCGAAAATACGACTTGACGTAGTAGAGGCGCGTCTCATCGGCTAGCGTTGGGCGCTATGGACGTTGTCTACAACATCGTGGTTGTCACCCATCTGCTCGGAATGGCCGCGGTCGTCGGCGGTTACGCCGCGAGTCAACCCGTGGTTTCGGAGTTGATGGTGTGGGGTGCGCGGCTGCAGTTGATCACCGGTGTGATCCTGGTCGGGCTGGCGGAGTCGATCGACTCACTCGACAAGGACCTCAACATGGTCAAGATCGGGTTCAAACTGGCCATCTCGGTGCTCGTCGCGGCGTTCGCCGAAATGAGCCGCGCCGACGCCAAGCGCGGCAAGGCCGTGCCGTGGATGACGCATGCCGCCGGTGGGCTCGCGATCCTGAATGTGCTGATCGCCGCGCTCTGGACCTGAGTTCGGCGCGGCCGGTTCCCGGCGCCGGGCGTACCGGCACCGGGAACCGTGCGCTCACCGCTCGAACAGGGTCTGCCCGAGATACCCGCCGGGCGCGCGGACACCCGGCGGGATGGCGAACACCGCCGAACCCACCGGGACCGTCCACACATTGAGTGCGTCGAACTCGGCCAGACGCTGCTGCACCGGCAGGAACTGTGCCGTCACGTCCCGTTGATAGGCCGCGAACAGCAGCCCCGAGTTCGAGGTCTCGCCCGGACGCGGCGGATCGTCGTAGTTGTACCCACGACGCAGGAACCGCTCGCCGTCATGAGTGTGATGGGCGCGAGCGATATGCGACGACGGTGGGATCACCGGGATGCCGTCGCCGTCGACGGCCGCGAAATCCGGTTCGTCGAACTCGCTCGTCCCGGTCAGCGGCGCACCGTTGGACAACCGCCGCCCGACCGTCAATTCCCTGCCCTCCGGGTCGATTTCATCCCAGGTGTCCAGGGTCATCGCGATCCGGCGCAACACCAGCGACGTCCCGCCCGCCAGCCATGGCTGAGCGGCGCCGTCATCCCACACCAGCCGCTCGAAATCCGGTGTGTCCGCGACGAGATTGACCGTGCCGTCGACCTGACCCATCAGATTGCGTGGTGTGGCGCCCGGTGCGGCGTCGCGGAATCCGCGCTGCACCCAGCGCACCGCCACCAGCGACTTCACACTCTTGCAGAGCACCCGGACCGCATGTGCGACCGTCGTCGGCTCCTCGGCACAGATCTGCAACAGCAGATCGCCGTCACCGTAGGCGGGATCGAGCCGGTCGATGGGGAACGGCGGCAACGGTTTCAGCCACTGCGGGCGCCGGTCGGCCAGTCCGGCCACGTCGAACACGCGCGGGCCGAACCCGACGGTGACGGTGAGCCGCGCCGGCCGTTCGGCCAGTTCCGGTTCGGTGTCACCGAGTGCGGGGCGACCGGCGGTGAGCCGCGCCGCGTCCTCGGTCCAGATCTTCAGCACACCGACGATGTCGTCACGGTCGGTGCCCGGCCGCAGATCCAGTGCCACGAACGCCGCGTGCGCGGGAGGTGTGGTCGCGATCCCGGCCTGGTGTTCGCCGTAGAACGGCTCGACCGCCGAGGCCACGGGCGAGGGCTCGTCGCGGTGGGTGGTGAACGCGGCCGCGCCGAGGCCGAGACCGGCGACGCCCGCGGCGGCCGCACCGCCACCGAGCAGCCGCCGCCGGTTCAGCCGGACGGAACGGGCGCGGGCCGGCTCAACCACCGTGCCCCGGCGCCGCGGCGCCGTCACCGTGCTCGCCGCCGGGCTCGTAATTCTCCTGATTACCAGGGAAGTCGCGAACCTGCGCGGTGAACGTGGTGGTCGAGCCGTCGTCGAAGGTGAGCGTGACCGGCGCCTCCGAACCGGTGCGCAGCGGACCGCGCAAACCCATGAACATGATGTGGTTGCCGCCGGGCTCGAGCGCGAGATCGCCGCCCGCCGGGATGCGGAACCCGCCCGCCTTCGGGCGCATGACCTTGACGCCGTCGTCGCCGGTCACAACCTCGTGCAATTCGACGGTGGCCGAGGCCGGGCTGGTTGCCGAGACGACGGTGACGTCCTCGTCGCCGTCATTGTGCAGCTGCCCGAAGGCCGCCGACATGCCGCTGTCGGCGGCCTTGGCCCACTGCTCGGTGATGGTGACGGCCGAAGCGGCATCGGCCGGTGCGCCGGAATCGCCGGAGCAGCCGAGCGCGACCAGCGGGGCGGCGGCCACCAAGGCGGTGGCGGCCGCGCGGCGCAGGCGTGAGCGCGCGGAAACGATGTGGAACATGGGATCTCCCTGTACGGGTTGGTGTGGATGGTGGATGGTGGATGTGCGGGGTGGTTCCCTGGGCGATCCGGGCGGATGCGAACGTTGGCCGGACGTTGGCATTGCCGTGCGGCTCGCCTCGTGCGCCGCCCGGGGGCAGGCGGTCCTGCGGGGCTTGCGACGAACGTCCCGGGGCCTCAGTGGATGCGCGCTGTGTACGCAGCTCGATGAAGCCCGCGAGCGAGCGCACCTGTCGCGCCGCCGCCCAGCACGGTCCCTGAATCCGCCGGGTGACAAGGATTCAGCGAGTGCGGAGGAAGCCGGTCGGCGGCTTCGCGGCCGTGCCGACACCGGTACGGTGCTGCTGCCGGTCCTGTTCAGCGATCCGTGTTGGTGGCGGTGTGGTTCCGGCTATCCGCGCCGTGCTTCAGCGACCGATACGGTGCGGGTCACCGGTCTGCGTAGCGCGTGCTGGTCAACGTGACTCACCACGTGTACGTCGGCGCACGCATGAGCGTGCCGGCGCACGTCGCGATCGACGCTGGGAACTGCCAGGCCGCAACAGGTGGCCCACGCGTACCGCGACCGGAGGTGAGCAGCAGGCGCGGTGGAATCAGCGGATCACTGCCCGCCGCAAGAGAACTCGGCGCCCACGGCGGTGGACCGGCGAGCACGGCGCACAGTACCGACACCGCGCGACGCACGCTCGACAACGACCGCCGCACAGCGAGTTCGGCGCCCCGGATCAGCACCGCGCCGGCCGGGATGGCGACCAGGTGGGTGGCCAGCATGATCGCGGCCGAGTGCGATCCGTGGTGGTGGCCCGGCCCGGCGGTCAGGGCGAGATGGCCGATGGCCTGCCCCGCGGTCAGCAGCAGCATCACCTGCGCGAGCCCGGGCCGCAGCGGCAGGGCCCGGGCGAGCGTGCCGATCACCGCGCACGCGCCGAGCAGCAGGGTGATCGAGGCGGATCCCGGTGCGACGACACCGCCGCCGAGCGCGTGGGCGGCGATACTCACCGCGCCGCACGCGGAGCCGACGAACGCGCCCCGCAACGAGGCGACTGCCGACCCGGACGAACGCACCCACCCATACTACGGACAGTCGTAGCCCGCGCGATGCTCGGATCAGGTCACGATGAGGTCTTGACGGCGCAACCCCGCACGCTGGATACTTCGGTCGCGATAGCTGTCAGGTATCAATTGCTTCACTATCAGACGAGCATTCGTTCACGGAGTGAGCATGATGGTCCTTCACGCAGTTCACGAGTTCGTCGCGCAAGTGGCCGATCCCACGCCACAGGCGCCGCCGATCTCCGACCAGATCGACAAGCTCGTGCGCTATTTCACCTGGTTCGTGCTGCTGTCGGGCGTTCTCGGCATCACCGTGGCCGGCGGCCGCTTCGCCTGGGAGAAGTGGAACAACGGCTCGCTGGCCTCGCCGAAGATGGTGGTCGGCGGGATGCTCGGCGGCGTCATCGCCACCAGCGCGGGCACCCTGATGAACTCGCTGATCGGCTGAACCGCCCGAATCGGGCGCAGGCGCTCACCGAATCTCCACAATTGGCCCCGGATCTCTCCACAGCCGCTGGCTAATGTAAGCCCGCATGGAGCACAGTGCGGCGCGCAGGATCTTGGTGGTCGACGACGAGATCACCATCGCCGAGTCGGTGGGCGCCCGTTTGCGGGCGGAGGGGTTCGTCGTCGAACTCGCCCACGACGGACCGGCCGCGGTCGCCGCCGCCGAAGCCCGCCGGCCGGATCTGGTCGTCCTCGACGTGATGCTGCCCGGCTTCGACGGGCTCGAGGTGTGCCGGCGCATCCAGGCCGCGCACCCGGTGCCGGTGCTCATGCTCACCGCGCGCACCGACGAAACCGACCAGCTGGTCGGGCTCGGTGTCGGTGCGGACGACTATCTCACCAAACCGTTCTCACTGCGCATCCTGACCGCACGCGTGCACGCGCTGCTGCGGCGGGTGGAGCGCAGCGCCGGGGGAGACGGCGCCGCGCTCGTCGTCGGTGACCTGCGCATCGACCTGGATGAGCGCCGGGTGTGGCGGGGCGGGGTGGAAACCCAGCTGACGCCGCTGGAATTCGATCTGCTGGCGCGGCTGGCGCGCCGTCCGCGCGCGGTGCTCGCCAGGGAACGGCTGTTGGAGGAGGTATGGGACTGGGCCGACGCGGCGGGCAGTCGCGCGGTGGACAGCCATATCAAGGCGCTGCGCCGCAAGCTGGGCGCCGACCTGATCCGCACCGTGCACGGCGTCGGCTACGCGCTCGAGGCGCGATGACCGGCGCCGATCGGTGGCGGCAGCTGGCCCGCCGGATCGCCGACACGCTGCCGCGGCCGCTGGATCCGGTGCGCTCGATCAAACTGAAACTGGCGATCCTGATGCTGTGCGCGGGCGGCGTGGCCTTCGGCTACTTCCGGCTGCAAATCGGCTGGCTACCGCCACGCACAACCCTCGCCGCCACCGCGATCGCCCTGGTCACCTCGCAGGTGCTCGCGCACGGCATCACCAGGCCGCTGCGGGAGATGACCGCGGCCGCCAAACGAATGGCGCATGGCGATTACAGCCGCCGGGTGCGGGCCAGCTCCCGTGACGAGGTGGGTGAGCTGGCCGAGGCGTTCAATCAGATGGCCGCGGATCTGGCCGCCGCCGACCGGCAGCGTCGCGAGCTGATCGCCAACGTCTCCCATGAACTGCGCACGCCCGTCACGGCCTTGAACGCGCTGCTGGAGAACCTGGTCGACGGTGTGTCGCAACCGGATCCGCGCACCCTGCGCACGGCGCTCGCGCAGACCGAGCGACTCGGCCTGCTGGTGACCGAACTGCTCGATCTGTCCAGCATCGAAGCCGGTGCCCTGCCGCTGGACCGGGAACGGTTCCCGATCGAGCCGCTGCTGGCCGAGGTGGTCGCCGAAGCCGAGGTCACCACCGCCGCGCTCGGCCGCGGGGTGCGGTTCCGGACCGACGTGCGTCCCGGCGGGGTGTGCGTGTTCGCCGACCGTGCACGGTTGCATCAAGTGCTGCTCAACCTGCTCGACAACGCCGCGCGGCACGGCCCGGCCGGTGGTGAGGTGCGCATCGAGGTGAGCGGCGAACCGGACCGCGTCGTCATCGACGTCGGTGACGACGGCCCCGGCATCCCGACCGCCGAACGCGCCCACATCTTCGACCGTTTCACCCGCGGCGGCCGCGCCGACGGCGGCGGCACCGGCCTCGGCCTCGCCATCGCCCGCTGGGTGGTCGACCTGCACGGCGGCACCATCGCCGTCGCCGACCCCGGCTCCCGCATCCGAGTGATCCTGCCCGGCCACTGACCCGTACCCACCCACACCCCGGACCGGCCTGGTCCCGGGGCGATCCCGCACACCCACAGGAGGGGACACCCATGCCCAAAGAATTCGAGCCCGACGACAAGACCACAGCGATGCCGGACCACTCCCGCGCCGTCGATGCGCCGACGGCGGCCGACGACGCGGTAGTGGATGCGTCGTCGGCGGTCGGTCCAGGCGCGAAGCCCGAAGCGCCCACGTCGGCGGACACAGCTGCGCAGCGGCCGCACAGATCCGACGCTGTCGACCCATCCGCGGCGGCCGCGGTAGCGCCAGGTGAGGCGCCATCGACGGTGAGCCCGGGCGCGATGGCTGACCTACGCGGGTCGCAGGACTCGGCTTCGCGGGCGTCGCAAGGGCCTGACGCCGTCGCCGCGCAGGCAGCGTCCGACGGTGGGGTGGTGGTTGCGCCGGTGGAGCCGTCGTCGACCGTCGGTCACGGGCCCGAGCCCGCAGCACCTGAGCCGAAAGATCCGGCGTCGCAGGCGTTGCGGGGATCCGACGCCGTCGGTGCGATGGCCGCGAAGGAAGATTCGGTGAGGGCTGCGTCGGACGATGTCACGGATACGGTGCCGGATTCGGCTGGTGCAGCGGCGGGTGCGGCGGGTGATCGGCCCGCGTCCGGTGCGGTTTCGTCGCCGGCGGCTGTTGCTGGATCATCGGCGAAGGCCGGTGGTGCGTCGACTGCGGCCGAAGCTGGGACTACCGCCGGCGCGACGTCGACAGCGGTGTGGGCGGACCCGAGCACCCAGGTCCTCCCACCACCGGCGGGTGCAGTGCCGGTGACACTGCCGAGCGCCCGTCCACCGGTGACGCCGATGCCGCCGGCCGCCGCGCCGAAACCGCCGCCGCGGTGGCGGAAGGTCGCCCAGCCGTCGGGATTGCTTACCGCTGCGGCTGTTTCGGGTCTCGGCGCTGCGACGTTGATCCCGACGGATCGGCCCGGCGTCGGCTGGTTGCTGGCCGGCGGCGTCGGTGTCGCGGCCGTCGCGACCGTCGTCCACCGGTCGCGCCGCAGCGGCGGCTCGGCCACCGACAATGACCCAGCCGCGCGGTTCCCGGCCGGTCGTCTCTGGTGGACGGTGCTGGCGACGGCGTTGCTCGCGGTCGGCGCGTTGCGGGCGGCCGGATGGCTGTTCACGTTATGTGTGCTGGCCGCGGCGGCCGCGGGGTCGCTGGCGGCGGTGGGGCCGCGGTCGGTGTTCGGGCTGCGGTACGACATGTTCGCGGTTCCCATCGAGGCGGGGCGGAGCCTGCCGTGGCTGTATGCGGGTGCGCGGCGAATCCAGGGGCCGGGACGCGAGCGGGGCACGCGGCTGGCTGGGTCAGTGGCGGCGACCGCGCTGTTGCTCGCGGTGTTCGTTCCGCTGCTCGGCAGTGCGGACGCGACCTTCGCCCATATGGTCGAAAGCCTCGTGCCCGCCATCGATTCGGCCGCGGTATCGCAGTGGATCCTGATGTTCGTCATCGCGGCGCTCGGCACGGTCGGTGCGCTCTACGTGATCGCCGGCCCGCCTCGGCGCGCGTCGGGCGACGCACCGGAGTCCGGACGACGTCTGCGCCGCACCGAATGGGCGCTGCCGGTGGCCGCGTTGACGGTGTTGTTCGCGGTGTTCGTGGCGGTCCAGTTCGTGGCCATGTTCGGCGGCGACGACTATGTGCAGCGCACCGCCGGCCTCACCTACGCCGAGTACGCGCGCAGCGGCTTCTGGCAGTTGTCGACCGTCACCATCCTCACCTTGATCGTCGTGGCGATCGTCTTGCGCTGGGCGGCAAAGGATTCGGGGCCGGATCGGCTGTGGTTGCGGGTCCTGCTGTCGGCGGTGGCGGTGCTGTCGCTGATCATCGTGGCGTCGGCGCTGACCCGGATGTGGACCTATCAGCAGGCCTACGGTTTCACCGTGCTGCGTCTGCTGGTGCTGACCTGCGAGCTGTGGATCGGCTCGGTGTATTTGCTGGTGCTGGTCGCGGTGCTGCGGTTGCGGTATAGGCGGCTGGGGCGCGCGGTCGTCGGCACCGCCATGGTGACGCTGCTGGCGCTGGCCATGCTGGACCCGGAACGCATCATCGCCGACAAGAACATCGACCGCTGGCAGAACGGACACGACCTCGACATCGGCTATCTCAGTGGGCTCTCCGCCGATATCGTGCCTGCCACCGACCGCCT
Source organism: Nocardia cyriacigeorgica (assembly GCF_005863245.1). GTDB lineage: Bacteria > Actinomycetota > Actinomycetes > Mycobacteriales > Mycobacteriaceae > Nocardia > Nocardia cyriacigeorgica_C. The sequence continues at coordinate 230,737 of NZ_VBUT01000006.1, forward strand.
GCCCGCCGAGTTGCGCGCCGTCATCGCCGACCCGATCCGGGACCGACTGCCCGCCGACACCTGGCGCAGCTGGAACTACTCGCGAGCGACGGCACGATGATCGGGCCGGGTCGACGCGTCCGGTACGAGCGAGCATGCCGCCCGGGAGACTCCGGCGACTCGAGCCCAGAAGGCGGGCGGCTTGCCCACACGATGATTCCCGGCTCGGGCGTCGTCTGGGATGCGGGCACGCCGACTGCCGGATCAGCGCCACGGCGCGGGGAATCAGCCGCCGAGGACACCGGCCGGGCGTGGTCTCACCTGTCGCGCGGGGCGAGCAACCCGCCCATCAGGTTCGGGAACCATCGGTAGGCGGCGATCATGGCGCGGCTGTAGCGCGGCACGATGATGTATTGCTGATTGCGGCGCATGCCACGCATGATCGCGCAGGCCGCCCGGTCCGGGGAGAGGCTGTCGACGGGCCTGCGCCGCACCATCTTCCGCGGCTGCCGGGCGGACGGCGTGGGCGTCGCACCGGGAACCGCGACGCTGATCCGCACGCCGCTGCCCGCCGCCTCGGCCCGCAGCGACGTGGTCAGCCCGACCACCGCGTGCTGAGTCATCGCGTACGCCACCGATCGGGCCGTCGGCAGCAACCCGGCCACCGACACGGTGTTGACGATATGACCGAACCCCTGCGCCCGCATCAACGCGTATCCGTGCCGGGTTCCGTGCACCATGCCCCACAGGTCCACATCGACCATGTCGTGCCACCAGCTCAGCGGCAGCGCGCCGACGTCGCCGTCGATGCGCAGATCGGCGGTATTGAACAGATAGTCGAGGCGGCCCAGATCGGCGACGGTGCCGGTGAGCAGGCGCCGGACCCGGTCGTCGTCGGCGAGATCGACCACCTGGGTGTAGCGGGCGGCGCCGTCGAGGCCCCGCGACAACTGGCGCAGCCGCTCCGCGTCGCCGTCGGCGGCGACCACGCAGACGCCCGCTGTCACCAGCCGCCGGCACAGCGCCGCGCCGATCTCCGACGTGGCGCCGGTGACCACAGCCACTTTCTCGACACCCATCGACACAACTAAACACCGATGTTTTACATCGTCAACTCACACCCGGCTGCGGTCCCACTCAGCGGCGGGTGAACCGCAACCGGTCGATGTTCTCCACGATGGCGCGGGTCAATGCCCGTTCGGGTGCGGAGGCGGCCCGGCGCGCGGTGCTGATCAGCACGAACTCGGTGGTCCCCGGGCTCGGCAGGCCGTGCACCGGATAGAGGTCCGCGGGCAGCAGGCTCTCGCTGTGCACCGCGAACCCGAGGCCGGCGAGCACCGCGGCACGCAGGCCGAGCTGGCCTTTGGTCGTGCACGCGATGTGATGGGTACGCCCGGCGCGATCGAGGGTGCGCAAGGCGGCGTCGCGGGTCAGGCTGGGCGGCAGGTAGGTCACCACGGGTACCGGTTCGCCGGGCACGGGCGGCTGCGCGCCGGCCGGGCCCACCCACACCAGCCGATCGCTGAAGACCAAGCGGCCGTGCTGTTCGCCCGGCCTGCGTTTGACGAACGCGAGATCGAGGTGGTTGCGGCGCAGCCGCGCGTGCACCTCCTCGCTGAGCCCGACCGACATGTCCAGGTCGACGCGCGGATAGTCGCGGCGGAACTCGCGCAGGATCTCCGGCAGCGTCTCGGCCACCAGATCCTCGGAGACGCCGAAGCGGATGCGGCCGGTGACGGTCTCGCCGCCGAAATACTGCGCCGCCCGGCTCTGCGCGTCGAGGATTTCGCGCGCGAAGCCCAGCATGGCCGCACCGTCGGAGGTGAGCGTGACCGAATGGGTGTCACGCAGGAACAGCTCGCGCCCGAGTTCGCGTTCCAGCTTCGCGACGTGCCCACTGACCGTGGGCTGGCGTAGCCCGAGCTGACGCGCCGCCGCGGTGAAACCACCGTGCTGCTCGACCGCGACGAAACTGCGCAGCAGAACCGGATCGAACACTTCCGAACACCTCGCTATCGCGAATCGTAATAGCTGATATAGCAGCTATCGTATTCCCCGATGGATCGCGGCCGCCTACCGTGCTACTGGTGCGGTTGCTCAGCAAGTTCTCGATCGATGGTTTCGTCCTCGCGATCTTCGCGATGGTCGGCGTCGCGACGATCCTTCCGGCCACCGGCGCCGGGGTGGTGGTGCTGGATTGGGCCACCAAGGCCGCCATCGCCGCACTGTTCTTCATCTACGGCGCCCGCCTCTCACCCGCCCAAGCCTGGCAGGGCGTCAAACACTGGCGCCTGCACACCGTGATCCTCGTGACGACCTTCGTGGTGTTTCCGCTGCTCGGGCTGGCGCTGCGGGTCCTGGTGCCGGGAGTGTTGTCCGAGCAGCTCTATGCCGGGGTGCTGTTCCTGTGCCTGGTGCCCTCGACCGTCCAATCCTCGATCGCCTTCACCTCCATCGCACGCGGCAATGTCGGCGGGGCGATCGTGAGCGCGTCGTTCTCCAACCTGCTCGGGGTGTTCCTGACGCCGCTGCTGGTGGTGGCGTTGATGCACACGACCGGTGAGGCCCGTATCGACCCGGGCGCCGCGGTGGCGATCGTGGGGCAGCTGCTGGTGCCGTTCCTGCTCGGACAGCTGGCGCGGCCGTGGATCGGGCAGTGGCTGACCCGGCACGCGCTGCCGGTGAAACTGGTCGACCGCGGATCCATCCTGCTGGTGGTCTACGCGGCGTTCAGTGCCGGTATGCGCGAGGACATCTGGAGCAAGGTCGGCGTCGGCGACATCCTCGTGCTGCTCGCGGTGTCGGCGGTGCTGTTCGCTGTGGTGGCCGGTATCGCGACCGGCACGGGCCGGCTGTTCGGGTTCCCGCGCGAGGACCGGATCGTCATCCTGTTCGCCGGATCGAAGAAGAGCCTGGCCTCCGGCCTGCCGATGGCGGCGGTGCTGTTCGGCGGCACCGACGTCGGCCTGATGGTGTTGCCGCTCATGCTGTTCCACCAGTTGCAGCTGATCGCCTGCGCCGTCATCGCACAACGGCTGGGCAGGCAGGCCGAGGAACGCGAGCGGACCGAGGTCGCGCCGGCCGTATCCGCGCGGGCTGCCGGCTGACGCCCAGCGGGCCTCGCCGGCGATCCGACCCGTAGCGCGGGTGCCCGGCAACCGGTTGCTACCTGGCGAAATTCGCGGCGTCCGAGGCGAGATCCAGCAGCGGCTGGGGGAGAATGCCCAGCACGACGGTGACGACGACGGTGACGGCGATGACGCCGCCTGTCACCCTCGGTGCGGTGATCACCGGCGGGTCCGCGGGTGGGTCGGTGAAGAACATCAGCACGATCACCCGGATGTAGAAGAAGGCGGCGACGGCGCTGGCCAGCACACCGACGATGACCAGATAGCCGGCGTCGCCCTCGGCCGCGGCCTGGAAGACGGCGAACTTCGCGACGAACCCGCTGGTCAGTGGCAGACCGGCGAAGGAGAGCAACAGGAGTGCGAAACCGGAGGCGAGCCAGGGGGATCGGCGGCCGAGCCCGGCCCAGCGCTCCAGCGAGGTCGCTTCGTCGCCGGAGGCGTCGCGGACCAGGCTCACCAGGGCGAACGCACCGAGGGTGCTCAGGCCGTAGGTGAGCAGATAGAACAGCACCGACGACACCCCGGCGTCGTTGGCGGCCACCAGAGCCGTCAGCAGGAAACCCGCATGCGCCACCGACGAATAGGCCAGCATCCGTTTGACATCGGTCTGGGTGATAGCCATGACCGCACCGACGATCATGGTCGCCACGGCCACTGCGCCGAGCACCGGCCGCCAGTCATCGGCCAGCCCCGGCACCGCCACCTGCAGCACCCGCAGCAGCGCGCCGACGGCGGCGATCTTGGTGGCGGCGGCCATGAACGCCGTCACCGGCGTCGGGGCGCCCTGGTACACGTCGGGAATCCAGGACTGGAACGGCACCGCACCGATCTTGAACAGCAAGCCCACTGCTAGCATCGCCACCCCCAGCAGGGCGAGGGTGGCGTCACCGGAGTCGGCGGCGATCCCGTCGGCGATGCCGCCGAGCCGGACGGTGCCCGTCGCGCCGTAGAGCAGGGCGACCCCGTAGAGGAAGAACGCCGAGGAGAACGCGCCGAGCAGGAAGTATTTCAGCGCCGCCTCCTGCGAGAGCAGCCGCTTGCGCCGGGCCAGCCCGCACAGCAGATACAGCGGCAGCGATAGCACCTCGAGCGCGACGAACATGGTCAGCAGATCGTTCGAGGCCGGGAACAGCAGCAGCCCGCCCACCGCGAGCATCGTCAGCGGAAACACCTCGGTCGCCGTCACACCCGCGGCGGCCGCGGCCTTTTCGGCACCGCTGCCCGGCACCGCCGAAGCTTGCGGGGTGAACGCCTCGAGCTGCAACGCCGGGCGTGCCGCCGTACGCGACCAGGTGCCAGGACCCGAACGCGGCGTGGCGCGTTGACCGATGAACAGCACCCCGAGAATCGACACCACCAGCAGCGTGCCCTGCAGGAACAGCGTTACCCCGTCGACGGCGACGGCGCCGATCGCGGCTGTGGTCTGCGTGCCCGCGAGCGCGATCACCGCCACCAGCGCGGCGATCAACGCGGCCAGGGCCAGCGTCATATGGGTGGGGTAGCGCAACCGTCGCGGCACGAAGGCCTCGACCAGCACACCGATCACAGCCGCGCCGAACACGATCAGCATCGGCGAAAGCATGCCGTATTCGATGCTCGGGGCGGGGACGGTCGCCGCGAGGACGAGACCGGCGTCGAGGTCACCACTCATTTGTGCCCACCTCCGGTGGTCGCTGTGCCCGCCTCGGTCTGCGCCGGGGCCGACGGTTCGGGGTCGGAGATGCCGACCGTGGTGAGGGTCTGGGTGACCGCGGGATCGATGAAGTCGGTGACCGGTTTCGGATAGACCCCGAGCACGATCAGCGCGGCGATCAGCGGCGCCACCACCGCCAGCTCACGCGGCAGCAGATCGCGGATCCGTTCGTTGCCCTCGGTGACCGGGCCGGTCATCATCCGCTGGTACACCCACAGCACGTAGATCGCGGCCAGCACCAGCGCACCGGTGGCGACGATCGCCGCGACCTGATAGCGGCTGAACGTGCCGACCAGGACCAGGAATTCGCTGACGAACGGCGCCAGCCCCGGCAGCGACAACGTCGCCAGACCCGCGATGAGGAAGGTGCCGGCCAGCACCGGCGCGACCTTCTGCACTCCGCCGTAATCGGCGATGAGCCGCGTACCGCGCCGCGACACCAGGAACCCCGCGATCAGGAACAAGGCCGCGGTGGAGATGCCGTGGTTGACCATGTACAGCGTCGCCCCGGTCTGGGCCTGGCTGGTCAGCGCGAAGATGCCGAGGATGATGAACCCGAAATGCGAGATCGAGGTGTAGGCGATCAGCCGCATCACATCGGTCTGGCCGATCGCGACCAGCGCGCCGTAGATGATCGCGATCACCGCCAGCGTCACCAGCAGCGGCGCGTAGGTCTGAGTGGCGTCGGGGAACAGCAGCAGCCCGTAGCGCAGCATGCCGAACGTGCCGACCTTGTCCACCACGGCCATCATCAGCACCGCACTCGACGGCGTCGCCGCGACCGCGGCATCGGGCAGCCAGGTGTGCAGCGGCCACAGCGGCGCCTTCACCGCGAAGGCGAACATGAACCCGAGGAACAGGGCATTGAGCAAGGCCGGATCGGCGCCCAGCTCACCGGCGTTCGCCGCCGCGACCACGGTGCGGAAATCGAAGGTGCCCGCCGTCCCCTCGCCGAGGCCCTGCTGTGCGGTGAGCACATACAGCCCGATCACCGCCGCCAGCATGATGAGCCCGCCGAGGAGGTTGTAGAGCAGGAACTTCACCGCCGCCCGTGCGCGCCGCACCCGCACGGCCACATCGTCGGTGCGCGGGCCGAAACCGCCGATGAGGAAATACATCGGGATCAGCATCGCCTCGAAGAACACGTAGAACAGCAGAATGTCCAAGGCCAGGAACGACATCAGCACCATGGCCTCGACCAGCAGGGTCAGCGCCACATAGGTGTGCGCGACCCGCCGTCCGCTGCCGACCTCGCGCTCGTCGTTCCAGCCCGCCACGATGAGCAGCGGCACCAGCGCGGTGGTGAGCAACACCAGCACCAGCGCGATGCCGTCGACGCCGAGGGTGTAGCCGGCGCCGAAAGCCGGTATCCAGCTGTGTGATTCGACGAACTGGAACTGCTCACCGCCGGGCTCGAAACGGGTGGCGAGCAGGACGGCCACCACCAGCACCGCCACCGAGAACCCGAGCGCCACCCAGCGCGCGAGCACCCGCTGCGCGGCGGGCAAGAGCAGCACGACCACCGCACCCGCGACGGGCAGCAGCCACAGCGTGGTCAACCAGGGAAAATCAGTCACCAGATCCTCACCGCCAGCAGGGCGGCGGCCACCAGGGCCGCGCCGGTGAACATGGACAGCGCATACGAGCGCACGAAACCGGTTTGCACCCGCCGGATCCGGGCCGACAGGCCGCCGATGAGCGCGGCGGTGCTGTTGACCAGCCCATCGATGCCGCGGTTGTCGACGAAGACCAGCGAACGAGTCAGATGCTGTCCCGGCCGCATCAGTCCGGCCTCGTTGACCGCGTCGCCGTAGAGGTCCTTGCGGGCGGCGACGGTGAGCGCGGAGACCTGCTGCGGTGCGGTCTCCGGAATCGGACGGCGCGCGTACTGCTGATACGCGACCCCGACGCCGGCGGCGACGACCAGCAACGCCAGCGCCGTGATCACCGGAACCGGCAGTGCGGGCTCGCCGTGATGCGAACCGACCACCGGCTCCAGCCAGTTCTGCAACGCCGAACCCCACACCAGCAGCGCACCGGAGGCCACCGACCCGACCGCCAGCAGGATCATCGGACCGGTCATCACCGCCGGTGCCTCATGCGGATGGGTGTCGGGCTTCCAGCGGCGTTCGCCGAAGAACGTCATCAACATGACGCGGGTCATGTAGAAGGCGGTGAGCCCGGCGCCGAGCAGGGTCACCGCGCCGAGTGCCAGGCCTGCGGCCCCACCTTCGGCGAAGGCGGCCTCGATGATGCGGTCCTTGGAGAAGAACCCGGCGAACGGCGGCACGCCGATGATGGCCAGATAGCCCAGCCCGAAGGTCACGTAGGTGATCGGCAGCAGCGTGCGCAGCCCGCCGTAGCGGCGCATATCGGTCTCGTCGTCCATGGCGTGCATGACCGATCCGGCGCCGAGGAACAGCCCGGCCTTGAAGAAACCGTGGGTCAGCAGGTGCATGATCGCCACGGCGTAGCCCGCGGGCCCGAGGCCGACCGCGAGCACCATGTACCCGATCTGGCTCATGGTCGAGGCGGCCAGCGCCTTCTTGATGTCGTCTTTGGCGCAGCCGATGATCGCACCGAACAGCAGCGTCACCGCACCGACGAGCACCACCGCCAGTTGCGCGTTGGGCGCGAGATCGAAGACCGGGTTGGCGCGGGCGATCAGGTACACACCGGCGGTGACCATGGTGGCGGCGTGGATGAGTGCCGACACCGGAGTCGGGCCCTCCATGGCGTCACCGAGCCAGGACTGCAACGGCACCTGCGCCGACTTGCCGCAGGCGGCCAGCAGCAACAACAGCCCGATCGCGGTGAGCGTGGCTTCGCTCGCCTCGGGTGCGGCGCCGAAGACCTCGCTGAAACCGATGGACCCGAAGGTGGCGAACATGACGAACATCGCCAGCGCCAGCCCCATATCGCCGACCCGGTTGACCACGAACGCCTTCTTGGCCGCCGTTGCCGCCGAGGGCTTCTCCTGCCAGAACCCGATCAGCAGATACGACGCCAGGCCGACGCCTTCCCAGCCGAGGTAGAGCACCAGGAAGTTGTTCGCCAGCACCAGCACGAGCATGGCCGCCAGGAACAGGTTGAGGTAGGCGAAGAACCGCCTGCGCGCCGGATCGTGGCTCATATAGCCGACCGAGTAGATGTGGATCAGCGAGCCGACACCGGTGATCAGCAGGGCGAAGCACATCGACAGCTGGTCGAGTTGCAGTCCGAGGTCGATATTCAACCCGGTGACCGGAACCCAGTGGTAGAGATCCAGTTCGATGGGGCGGGCGGCATCATCGCGCCCGAGCATGGCGGCGAACGCGACGACCGCCACCGCGAAGGACGCCAGCGCGGTCAGGCAGCCGAGCAGATGACCCCAGGCGTCGGCGCGGCGCCCCATGAGCAGCAGGATGACGGCGCCGGCCAGGGGCAGGGCGGGCAGCAGCCACAGCGTTGCGGTATCCACGTCAGAACTTCAGCAGGTTGGCGTCGTCGACCGAGGTCGAGCGGCGGGCGCGGAAGATGGTCATGATGATCGCCAGGCCGACCACCACTTCGGCGGCGGCGACCACCATGGTGAAGAACGCGAAGACCTGACCGTCGAGGTTGGCGTGCATCCTGGCGAAGGTGACGAAGGCGAGATTCACCGCATTGAGCATCAGCTCGATGCACATGAACACCACGATGGCGTTGCGGCGCAGCAGCACACCGGCGGCGCCGATGGTGAACAGCAGCGCGGACAGGAACAGGTAGTTCTCGGGATTCACCGGCTCCCTTTCTCCTCGGAGGTGCGGGACTCGCCGCGCACCGGTTCGCTCGGTTCGGGCGTGGTGCCGACGGAGATGACGGCGGCCTCGGTCAGTGCCCGGGTGCGGCGGTGGCGCAGGATGGTCGACACCGACAGCTCTTCGAACGAACCGTCGGGCAGGCGCGCGGGGACGTCGACGGCGTTGTGCCTGGCGTACACCCCTGGCGTCGGTAGCGGTGTGGGCCTGGCGTGTTCGGGATCGCGGAAGCGGCGCCGCGACATCTCGCGCTGGCCGAGCTGCGGCCCGAACTTCTCCCGATGTGCCAGCACCATGGCGCCGATGGTGGCGGCGATCAGCAGCGCGCCGGTGAGTTCGAAGGCCCACACATAGCGGACGAAGATCAACTCGGCCAGCTCGCCGATGACGTCGCGGCCGGGGAATCCGGTGGCGGGGAAGGCGATTCCGGAATTGCGCACACCGTGCGAGATGCCCGTGATGAACAGCAACCCGAACCCGAGGCCGACCACCGCCGCCGCGATGCGCTGCCCGCGCAGAGTCTCACGCAGGGATTCGGCCGAATCCACGCCGACGAGCATGAGCACGAACAGGAACAGCATCATCACCGCGCCGGTGTACACCACGATCTGCACGACACCGAGGAACAGCGCGTCCTGCGCGATGTAGAACACGGCGAGCGCGATCATGGTGGCGGCCAGGCAGATCGCGGAATGCACGGCTTTGGCGGCGAAGACCATGCCGAGCGCGCCGATCACCGCCAGCGGTGCGAGGATCCAGAACTGTACCGCTTCGCCGGTGCCGGTGCGGGTGATCGGTTCCGCGGCCAGCGGCGCCGCCGCCGCGAGGTGGGTCATGACGGTCATCGAGTGCCTCCGTCCGCGCCGGTGCCCGCCGCCGCGGGGGAGCGTTCCGGTTCGGTGCCGTCGATGGCACCGGTGTAGTAGTCGGCCACCGTGGTACCGGGGCGCATGTCGTGCGGCGGTGCGGTCATGCCCGGTTCCAGCGGGGCGAGCAGCCGGTCCTTCTCATAGATCAGGTCGGCGCGGTTGTCGTCGGTCAGTTCGTAGTCGTTGGTCATCGTCAGCGCGCGCGTCGGGCAGGCCTCGATGCACAGGCCGCAGCCGATGCAGCGCAGGTAATTGATCTGATAGACGCGGCCGTAGCGTTCACCGGGGGAGTAGCGCTCGGTCTCGGTGTTGTCGGCGCCTTCGACGTAGATGGCGTCGGCCGGGCAGGCCCACGCGCACAACTCGCAGCCGATGCACTTCTCGAGTCCGTCGGCGTACCGGTTGAGCTGATGACGGCCGTGATAGCGGGCGGCGGTCGGCACCTTCTGTTCCGGATAGAACTCGGTGTTGGGCTTTTTGAACATGGTGGCCGCGGTGACGGCGAAACCGGCCAGCGGTTCGAACAGGCCACCCTCGGGCACGGTATGGGAGGGCCGCTCCGGCAAGGGCGGTGTCGGGAAGCCGAGGAAAACGCCGGTGCCACTGGTGGAACGGTCCTGGGCAGGCACCGGTTCCTCGACCTCGGGTGGTGCCCCCGGCGCACGGCCCGCCCGCAGGAACAGCCCGACCATCAGCCCACATACCAGCAGCCCGCCGATGACGAGAATCGGCGTCTGCACGTGGTAGCCCTCGAGTTCCAGGACCCGCGCGGTGGCCACCACCATCACCCACAGCAGCGAGACCGGGATCAGCAGCTTCCAGCCGAGGTTCATGAACTGGTCGTAGCGCAGCCGGGGCAGTGTGCCGCGCAGCCAGATGAACACGAACAGGAACGTCCACACCTTGAGCGTGAACCACAGCAGCGGCCACCAGCCCGAGTTCGCGCCCGACCACATGTTCAGCGGCCACGGCGCGGCCCAGCCACCCAGGAACAGGGTGGTGGCCAGCGCCGACACCGTCGCCATATTGATGTATTCGGCGAGCATGAACATGGCGAACTTGAGCGAGGAGTACTCGGTGTGGAAGCCGCCGACCAGCTCGCCCTCGGCTTCGGGCAGATCGAACGGTGCCCGGTTGGTCTCGCCGACCATGGACACGCAATAGATCAGAAACGACGGCAGCAACAAGAAGGCGTACCAGGTGCCGTGCTGGGCGGCCACGATGCCGGAGGTGGCCATGGTGCCGCCGAGCAGGAACACCGCGGCGAAGCACAGCGCCATGGCGATCTCGTAGGAGATGACCTGCGCAGTCGAGCGCAACCCACCCAGCAGCGGATACGTCGAACCCGAGGCCCAACCGGCCAGCACGATCCCGTAGACGCCGATGGAGGTGATGGCCAGGATGTAGAGCACACCGACCGGCAGATCGGTCAATTGCAGCGGCGTGGTGTGCCCGAAGATCGACACCTGCGGCCCGAACGGGATGACCGCGAAGGCCATGAACGCCGGGATGGCGGCGAGCACCGGCGCCAGGATGTAGATCGGTTTGTCGACGATGGCCGGGACGATGTCTTCCTTCAGGGCCATCTTCACCCCGTCGGCAATCGATTGCAGACTGCCGAACGGGCCGGTGCGGTTGGGGCCGATGCGCATCTGCATGCGGGCCACGATCTTGCGTTCGGCCAGTACCGCGATCATCGGCGTGAGCAGCAGGAACACGAAGACGGCGACGGCCTTCAGCAGCACCAGCCACAGCGGGTCGGTGCCGAAGCCCGCGGGCCCGTCCGCGGCTTGGGCGAGCACCACCGGACCGGACAGCTCATTCATGGCCTTCGACCTCCATTTCCAGCCCGGCCCGCCGCAACTGGACGACGCCGCCCGGGTGGGTCGCCAACGCGGTGTACACCGGGTGACCGGGTGCGTTGAGCGGCACCCACACCACCCGGTCGGGCATGTCGGTGACCACCAGGGGCAGGGTGAGCGCACCGTGTTCGGTGGCGACGGTGACCGGTTCGCCGTTCTCGGCACCGATTTCGGCGGCGGTGGCGGGCGAAAGCCGCAGCACCGCGGGGTGCGCGGTGCCTGCCAAGTTCGGTTCACCGTCCTGCATGCGTCCGGCGTCCAGCAGCATCCGCCAGCCGGCCAGCACCGCGGTGCCGGGGCCGGGGCGGGTCACCGGATGCGGCAGGTGCGCCGGTGCCGGGGCCGGGGCGCCATTCCAGGCGCCGAGTCCGGCGAGTTCGGCTCGGGCGGTCGCGACGTCGGGTAACCCGAGCGGTGTACCCATCTCGGCGGCCAGGGTGTGCAGCACCCGCAGATCCGACAGCGGCGCCGAGGTGCGCCGCACCGTGGACTCACCGAGCGCGGCCTCGAACGCGCGCGGCCTGCCCTCCCAATTCAGGAAGGTGCCCGCCTTCTCCATGGCCGAGGCCACGGGGAACACCACATCGGCGCAGTCGGTGACCTCGCTGCGGCGCAGTTCCAGACTCACCACGAACGGGGCGGCCCGCAGCGCGGCGAGCGCGGCCTTCGGGTCCGGCAGATCGGCGATCTCGACCCCACCGACGACGAGCGCGAGTCCGGCTGCCGCATCCAGGATTCCGGCCGTATCACGGCCGGCGGCGACCGGAATCTCACCACCCCAGACATCGTGCATCTGACGTCTGGCCTCGGGATCGCACACCGGACGGCCGCCGGGCAGCAGCCCCGGCAGCGCGCCGGCCTCGATCGCCCCGCGCTCACCGGCCCGCCGCGGCACCCAGGCCAGTGCGGCGCCGGTGTCGTCGGCCAGGCGCACGGCGGCCGACAACGCACCGGGGATTCCGGCCAGCCGCTCACCCACCATGATGACCGCGCCCGGCTGCCGCAGCAGCTGCGCGAGTTCGGCCAGCCGGATGGAATCGACAGTGGCACCGGTGCTTTCGCGGGCCTGCGCACCGCCGGTGCGGATCGCCTCGAACAGGTTCGGTTCGGCGCCGGGGACGGTCGGCAATAGGGTCGCCGACATCCGCTGCACCCCGCGGGAGGCATAGGCCGCCATCGAATAGACCGGCAGGCCGCGCTTGCGGGCGGCCTTACGCAATCGCAGATAGACGATGGGCGATTCTTCCTCCGGTTCGACACCGGCCAGCAGCACCACCGGCGCGGCTTCGAGATCGTCGTAACCGACGGTCAGGCCCTGCCCGGCGACGCGCGCGGCGAGGAAATCGGCTTCCTCGGCCGAATGGACGCGGGCACGCAGGTCGATGTCGTTGGTACCGAGCACCAGGCGCGCGAACTTGGCGTAGGCGTAAGCGTCTTCCATGGTGACCCGGCCGCCCACCAGGACACCGGTGTTCGATATCGCCGCGGCCAATCCGCGCGCGGCCACGGCCAGCGCATGCGACCACGACGCGGGCGCGAGCTCGCCGTCGGGCCCGCGCACCAGCGGGGTGGTCAGCCGATCCGGTTCGGTGGCGTACGCGAAAGCCCACCGGCCCTTGTCACAGTTCCATTCCTCGTTGACCTGCGGGTCGTCACCAGCGAGGCGGCGCAGCACCTTGCCGCGCCGGTGATCGGTGCGCTGGGCGCAGCCGGAGGCACAGTGCTCGCAGACATTCGGGCTCGACACCAGGTCGAACGGCCGGGCCCGGAACCGGTAGCTGGTGCCGGTGAGCGCGCCGACCGGGCAGATCTGCACGGTGTTGCCGGAGAAATAGGAGTCGAGTGGTTCGGCCTGTGCGGTGCCCACCTGTTGCAGGGCGCCGCGGTCGAGCAGCTCGATGAACGGATCGCCGGCGATCTGCTGGGAGAAGCGGGTGCATCGGGCGCACAGCACGCACCGCTCCCGGTCCAGCAGCACCGCCGTGGACAGCGGAATCGGTTTGGGAAAGGTGCGTTTCACCCCGTCGAAGCGCGATTCGGCCGAGCCGGTGGACATGGCCTGGTTCTGCAGCGGGCATTCACCGCCCTTGTCGCAGACGGGGCAGTCCAGCGGATGATTGATCAGCAGCAGCTCCATCACTCCGCGCTGCGCCTTCTCCGCCGCGGTCGAGCTGAGCTGGGTGTGGGCGACCATGCCGTCGGACACGGCCATGGTGCACGATGCCACCGGTTTGCGCTGTCCGTCGACCTCCACCAGGCATTGACGGCAGGCGCCGACCGGCTCGAGCAGCGGATGGTCGCAGAAGCGGGGGATCTGGATGCCGATCAGTTCGGCGGCGCGGATGAGCAGGGTGCCCGCGGGCACGCTGACGGTGGTGCCGTCGATGGTGACGCTGACGAGGTCGGCGGGCACCATGTCGCTGGTGTCGGTGCGCACGGTCGCGGTCATCGGATCACCTCTCGGGTATCGCTGTCGGCCCAGGCGGTGCTGCGCGCCGGATCGAACGGGCAGCCGCCGCGGCGCAGATGCTCGGCGTATTCGTCGCGGAAGTAGGTCAGCGAGGACACGATCGGGCTGGCCGCGCCGTCGCCGAGCGCGCAGAAGGATTTGCCGTTGATGCTGTCGCAGATGTCGAGCAGCTTGTCCAGATCGGCCGCGGTGCCCCGGCCTGCCTCCAGCCGGGTGAGCAGCTGCACCAGCCAATAGGTGCCTTCACGGCAGGGTGTGCATTTGCCGCAGGATTCGTGGGCGTAGAACTCGGTCCAGCGCAGCACCGCACGCACCACGCAGGTGGTGTCGTCGAAGATCTGCAAGGCCTTGGTGCCGAGCATCGATCCGGCCGCGGCGACGTTCTCGTAGTCGAGGGGGACGTCCAGATGCTCGGCGGTGAACAGCGGAGTCGACGAGCCGCCGGGCGTCCAGAACTTCAGCTCGTGCCCGGCCCGCACGCCCCCCGCGTAACCGAGCAGCTCGCGCAAAGTCACTCCGAGCGGCGCTTCGTACTGGCCGGGCCTGGTCACATGCCCCGACAGCGAATACAGCGTGAACCCGGGCGATTTCTCGCTGCCCATGGACCGGAACCAGGCGATCCCGTTGCGGATGATCGGCGGGACGCTGGCGATGGATTCGACATTGTTGACCACGGTCGGGCAGGCGTACAGCCCGGCGACGGCCGGGAACGGCGGACGCAACCGCGGCTGGCCGCGCCTGCCCTCGAGCGAGTCGAGCAGCGCGGTCTCCTCACCGCAGATGTAGGCGCCGGCCCCGGCGTGCACGATGAGCTCCAGGTCGTAACCGGAGCCGAGGATGTCGCGGCCGAGCAACCCGGCCGCGTAGGCTTCGGCGACCGCGGCCTGCAACCTGCGCAGCACCGGAACCACTTCGCCACGCACATAGATGAAGGCGTGCCCGGCGCGGATGGCGTAGGCGGCGATGATGACGCCCTCGATCAGCGCGTGCGGAGTGGCGAGCATCAGCGGAATGTCTTTGCAGGTGCCCGGTTCGGACTCGTCGGCGTTGACGACCAGATAATGCGGTTTCATCGTGCCGTCGGGTTCGGGGCCCTGCGGGATGAAACTCCACTTCATGCCGGTGGGGAAGCCCGCGCCGCCGCGCCCGCGCAGGCCTGCGTCCTTGACGGTGCTGATGACCTGATCGGGTGACATCCCGAGCGCGATGCGCAGCGCCTGATAGCCGTCATGGCTGCGGTAGGTGTCCAGGGTCCACGAATGCGGATCTTCCCAATGGCGGGTGAGTACCGGGGTGAGTGTCACTGCTGCCCACCCTCCGGATGCACGGCGGGGGCTTGCATGCCTTGCTCGCGTGCGGTGTGCAGTCCGGCCAGGGTGGCCGGGCCGGGAATGCCGTCCAGGACGCCGGGACGCTCATCGGGGAAGCCGGCGAGGATGCGGGCGGTTTCCCGGAAGGTGCACAGCGGCGCCCCGCGAGTCGGGGTGACCTGCGCGCCCGACCGCAGCGAATCCACCAGCGCGCGCGCCGACTCCGGGGTCTGGTTGTCGAAGAACTCCCAGTTCACCATGATCACCGGCGCGAAATCGCAGGCGGCGTTGCATTCGATGTGTTCGAGGGTGATGGCGCCGTCGTCGGTGGTCTCACCGTGCGCGATCCCGAGGTGTTCGCGCAGCGCGGCCAGGATGGCGTCGCCGCCCATCACCGCGCACAGGGTGTTGGTGCACACGCCCACGTGATAATCGCCGGTCGGGGTGCGCCGGTACATCGAATAGAACGTCGCCACCGCGGTGACCTCGGCCGCGGTCAAACCCAGTTGCTCGGCACAGAATTCGATGCCGGTCCCGGAGACGTGGCCCTCCTCGGACTGCACCAGATGCAGCAGCGGCAGCAGCGCCGAACGCGGATGCGGATAGCGCGCGATGATCTGCGCCGCGTCGGCGGCCAGCCGCGCGTGCACCTCGGCCGGGTAGGGCGCGGGCTTGGTGGTCAGCCGCAACAGGATCTCGGTCATCGGGCCTCCTTCGCAGCCGGTGCCTGCGGCCGGAGCGGATATCGCCTCATCGGTCCACACCGCCCATCACCGGGTCGATACTGGCGACGGAGGCGATGACGTCGGCCACCATGCCGCCTTCGCACATCGCCGCCACCGCTTGCAGATTCGTGAACGAGGGATCGCGGAAATGCACCCGGTACGGTCGGGTGCCGCCGTCGCTGACCATGTGCACGCCGAGTTCGCCGCGCGGCGATTCGACCGCGCTGTACACCTGCCCGGCCGGGACCCGGATGCCCTCGGTGACGAGCTTGAAGTGGTGGATGAGCCCCTCCATCGAGGAGCCCATGATCTTGCCGATATGCCGCGGCGAATTGCCGAGACCGTCGGGGCCCAAGGCCAGGTCGGCGGGCCAGGCGATCTTCTTGTCGTCGATCATGACCGGCCCCGGCCGCAGCCGGTCCAGGCACTGCTCGACGATCTTGAGCGATTCCTTCATCTCCTCGACGCGGATGACATACCTGCCGTAGCAGTCGCAGCCGGTGGTGGTCGGGATGTCGAATTCGTAGGTCTCGTAACCGCAATAGGGTGCGGCCTTGCGCAGATCGTGCGGCAGTCCGGTGGCGCGCAGCACCGGTCCGGTGATGCCGAGCGCCATGCATCCGGTGAGGTCCAGATAGCCGATGTCCTGGGTGCGGGCCTTCCAGATCGGGTTCTGGGTCAGCAGATGTTCCATATCGCGTAGCCGCTTCGGTAGCAGCGCCAGCAATTCGCGCACTTTGTCGACGCCATCGTCGGGCAGATCCTGGGCGAGCCCGCCGGGCCGGATATATGCGTGGTTCATGCGCAGGCCGGTGATGGTCTCGAAGACGTCGAGGATCAGCTCGCGTTCCCGGAATCCGAACAGCATCGGGGTGAGCGCGCCCAGCTCCATCCCGCCGGTGGCCAACGCCACCAGATGCGAGGAGATCCGGTTGAGCTCCATCAACAGCACCCGGATGACGGTGGCGCGCTCGGGGATCTGCTCGGTGATGTCGAGCAGCTTCTCCACCCCGAGGCAGTAGGCGGTCTCGTTGTAGAACGGTGACAGGTAGTCCATCCGGGTGACGAAGGTGACGCCCTGGGTCCAGTTGCGGAACTCGAGATTCTTCTCGATGCCGGTGTGCAGATAGCCGATGCCGCAGCGGGCTTCGGTGACGGTTTCGCCCTCGATCTCCAGGATCAGCCGCAGCACACCGTGCGTGGACGGATGCTGCGGGCCCATATTGACGACGATGCGTTCCTCGCCGGCGCCACGCAGGGCTTCGGCCACCTCGTCCCAGTCCTGGCCGCCGACGGTGACCGTCGTAGGTTCGGGCGGCGGCGCGGGGACCGGATGGGAGGGGGTACCGAGATCGTCGGTGTCGGCTCCGGCGGCGTGGGTGTCGGTGTTGTTCATCAGCTGTAAGCCCTCCGCTCGTCGGGCGGCGGGATACGCGCGCCCTTGTATTCGACCGGGATCCCGCCGAGCGGGTAGTCCTTGCGCTGGGGGTGTCCGCGCCAGTCGTCGGGCATGGTGATGCGGGTGAGTGAGGGGTGCCCGTCGAACTGGAGGCCGAAGAAGTCGTAGGTCTCGCGTTCGTGCCAGTCGGTGGTGGGATACACCCGATACAGCGACGGGATGTGCGGGTCGGCGTCGGGCGCGGACACCTCGATCCGGACCCGGCGCCCGTGCGTGATCGACATCAGGTGATAGACCGCGTGCAGTTCGCGTCCGGCGTCGTCGGGGTAGTGCACGCCGTTGACGCCGAGGCACAGTTCGAACCGCAGCGCCGGATCATCGCGCAGCGCCCGGGCCACCGCGACTAGCTCCGCGCGCCGTACGTGCAGGGTGAGTTCGTCGCGGAACACCACCACTTTCTCCACGGCGGCCTCGAAGTCGAGCCCGACCTCTGCGAGGGCAGCGCGCAGCGACTCGACGAGGGCGTCGAAATATCCGCCGTAGGGCGGGGGCGTGCCGCCGGGGAGGCTGACCTGACGGATGAGCCTGCCGTAGCCGGAGGTGTCGCCGGTGCCCTCGGCCCCGAACATGCCGTGCCGGACGCCGATCACCTCGTCGCCGGAGCCGCCGTGCGGATCGCCGGCCGTCATCGCAGCAGCCCTTCCATCCGGATGGTGGGCGTGGCGGCGAGGGCGGCCTGTTCGGCGGCGCGGATGGCCTCTTCGCGGTTGACGCCCAACGGCATCTGCTGGATCTTCTCGTGCAGCGCGATGATCGCGTTGAGCAGCATCTCCGGCCGCGGCGGGCAGCCGGGGAGGTAGATGTCGACCGGTACCACGTGGTCGACGCCCTGGACGATGGCGTAGTTGTTGAACATGCCGCCGGAGGATGCGCAGACCCCCATGGCGAGCACCCATTTCGGTTCGGTCATCTGGTCGTAGACCTGACGCAGCACCGGCGCCATCTTCTGGCTCACCCGGCCCGCGACGATCATCAGATCGGCCTGGCGTGGGGAGGCGCGGAAGGCTTCCATCCCGAACCGGGCGAGGTCGAATCGCCCGGCGCCGGTGGCCATCATCTCGATGGCGCAGCAGGCCAGCCCGAAGGTGGCAGGCCAGAGCGAGCCCTTGCGTAGGTAGCCCGCCATCGACTCGACGGTGCTGAGCACGAAACCGCTGGGCAGTTTTTCTTCGAGACCCATAATCGACTGCTTCTCCTGGATCGTCCCCGCAGGGCGGGGAGCGCGGTGCGAGGTGTTCGGCGCCGGTCGGCTCAGTCCCAGCTCAGGCCGCCTCTGCGCCATTCGTAGGCGTAGGCGACCGAGACATTGACGATGAACAGAGCCATCGCGGCAAGACCGAACAGACCGAGCGAATCGAAGTGGACCGCCCACGGATACAGGAACACGATCTCGATATCGAAGATGATGAACAGCATCGCGGTGAGGTAGTACTTCACCGGGAAGCGTTGCCCGGTAACGTTTCCCGGCCCGCCGGCCACGGCGTGCGGTGTCGGCTCGATGCCGCATTCATAGGGCTCGAGCTTGGCCCGGTTGTAGCGTTTGGGCCCGATGAGGGCCGCGATAGCGACCGAGCCCAGCGCGAACGCGGTAGCGATCGCGCCGAGCACGAGAATCGGCACCTCGGTATTCACGACTGCACTTCCCCTCCTTGCGAACGGGGCGGGCGGGGTTGCCGTCCGTCCTCGAACGGGGTGCGGGCGGTCGATGCGGTGGTCCGCGTCGCCGGGGTCGCGTCATCGCCGTAGTGGGCGAGGGTGGGCTGGTGCGAACCTGGCGTTGCGGGTCGTCATGTCATCTCCCGCGCTCATGTGAGCTAGAGCACAGCCTACAACCGATCCGGGGCCGGACCCGGCGATTCGTCGCGATCTTTGATCGAATTAGGCACTGACATTTATGACCGAAACGGGGCAATCCGCGGGCGCGTCGTCTCCGCAGTTCAGGCGGCCGGGCGGCCGCGCAGCAGGCTGACGACGGTGTCGGTGAGCTGGATCGGATCGATCGGATGGGTGACCGTCGCTTCCGCGCGCGACCAGCGGGCCAGCCATTCGTCGTCCGGGCGTCCGGTCAGCACCAGCAGCGGCGGGCAGTGCGCGAGCTCGTCCTTGAGCTGTTTGGCGATCCCGAGCCCGCCCGCGGGGGTGGCCTCACCGTCGAGGATGGCCAGATCGATGCCGCCGGCGTCCATCTGCTCGATCACCACATCGGCGGTGGCGACCTCGAGATACTCCAGCTCCGGTAGGTCCGGATGCGGCTGTCTGCCCAGGGCCAGCATCACCTGGCTCCGGGTGTCGGCGTCGTCGCTGTAGACCAGGACCCGCAGCGCGGCGGGATCTTTCGCATCGGCCACGTCGGCATGGTACGTCCGTGGTCGGGTGGTTGGTGGCACGTTCGCCGAGATCGGCCGTGTCGTTCGATGGACCCGCCGGATCGGGGTGTCGCGCTCAGGACGGCCGGAAGGCATCCGCGCCCACCTGAGCCGGGTCGAGCAGGTGGGCGAGGAACAGGCGGGTGGTGGGGCTGGGGTTGCGGGTGGTGATGGCATGCCAGGGCCGGTCCAGCGGCGTGCCGTCGACGGGAAGCACCCGCAGCGCGCCGGAGTCGAGGTGCTCGCCCACCGCGTCGCCGTGGATGAGGGTGACGCCGAGCCCTTCCCGCGCGGCGGCGAGCACCGCCCCGTGGGAGCCGAGGGTGAGGGTGGGCGGGTCGATCTGCAACTGGGCCAGCAGGCTCAGGGTGGCCTCTCGGGTGCCGGAGCCGCGCCCGCGCAGCAGCCAGGTGGCGCGCATCGGATCGCAGGCGCGCGCGGCGGGTCCGACGACGACGAGCCGGCTCGGGCGTCGCGCGCGGGTGACCAGCCCGGCGTCGCGGGGTGGGCGCCCGGCGATGACGAGATCGGTCTCGTGGTGCTGCAATTCGAGGAACAGCACATCGCGCGGATGGATCGACAGGCTCAGCTCGATCTCCGGATAGCGGTTGCGGAACGCCGCCAGCGGGCGCAGGAGCACGTACTCGCCCGCGGTGGCGACCACGCCGATGCGCAGCCGCCCGGAGTCGGCGCGGCGCACCGCGGCGTGCGCCTCCTGCATCAGTCCGAGGATGCCGCGGCAGTAGTCGGCGTAGACCCGGCCCGCCTCGGTGAGGATGATGCCGCGGCCGGATTTGGCGATCAGCTTGGCGCCCAGCTGTTTCTCGATATGCGCGACGGCGGCGGACACGGCCGCCTCGGTGACATGCAGTTGACTCGCGGCGCGGCGGATGCTGTCGGTGCGGGAGACGACCAGGAAGGTTTCCATCCTTGCCGCACTTACTCTCCCCATTGACAGACGGTAGCAAACCCGATGAAACGGTTGAGTTTTTCGGCAAACATTCAAATTGTTTGTCCTGCCACGGGCCGTCATCCTGGACATCGCAAGGCGTTCACCCCCGTGAGCAGGAGGAATGATGGCCGACGAAACCGAGCGTGACCGTTGGGATCCGGGCGTCCAGTCCTACGCCTCGATGGGGTACTACGCCCCCGACTACCAGCCCTCCGATACCGATGTGCTGGCCGTGTTCCGGGTGACACCGCAACCGGGTGTCGATCCGATCGAGGCCGCGGCGGCGGTGGCGGGCGAATCCTCCACTGCCACATGGACGGTGGTGTGGACCGATCGGCTCACCGCGCACAGCAAGTACCAGGCCAAGTGCTATCGCATCGACGAGGTGCCCGGCCGGCCGGGGGAGTACTTCGCCTACATCGCCTACGACCTCGATTTGTTCGAGGAAGGTTCGATCACCAATCTCACCTCCTCGGTGATCGGCAACGTCTTCGGTTTCAAACCCTTGCTGGCATTGCGGCTCGAGGATATGCGGATTCCGGTCGCGTATGTGAAGACCTTTCAGGGCCCGCCGCACGGCACGGTGATGGAGCGCGAGTATCTGAACAAGTACGGCCGGGCACTGCTCGGGGCTACGGTGAAGCCGAAACTCGGTCTGTCGGCACGCAATTACGGCCGAGTGGTGTACGAGGCGTGCAAAGGCGGGCTCGACTTCACCAAGGACGACGAGAACATCAACTCGCAGCCGTTCATGCGCTGGCGTGATCGCTACCTATTCGCGATGGAGGGCGTGAACCGAGCGATGGCCGAGACCGGTGAGATCAAAGGCCACTACCTCAACGTCACCGCCGACACCATGGAGCAGATGTACGAGCGGGCCGAGTTCGCCAAGGAACTGGGCAGCGTGGTGATCATGATGGATCTGACGGTGGGATACACCGCCATGCAATCGATGTCGCACTGGGCGCGGCGCAATGGCGTGCTATTGCATCTGCACCGAGCGGGCCATTCCACCTTCACCCGGCAGAAGACACACGGGGTGAGTTTCCGGGTGCTGGCCAAATGGTGCCGGTTGATCGGCGTCGACCATCTGCACGCGGGCACGGTGGTCGGCAAGCTCGAGGGTGATCCGGCCACCACGAAAGGCTTCTACGACACCCTGCGGGAGAACGCCATCCCCGTCGAGCCGGCCAACGGGATCTTCTTCGAGCAGCACTGGGCCAGCTTGCCCGGGGTGATGCCGGTGGCCTCCGGTGGCATCCACGCCGGGCAGATGCACCAGCTGGTGGAGCTGTTCGGCGATGATGTGATCTTGCAGTTCGGCGGCGGCACGATCGGTCATCCGCTGGGAATAGCGGCGGGCGCCGAGGCCAATAGGGTGGCCTTGGAAGCGATCGTGCAGGCCCGCAACGAGGGTCGCGATCTGCTGCGCGAGGGACCGGAGGTGCTGCGCAAAGCGGCCGCAGCCAACCGCCCACTCGACGTTGCGCTGGCGACCTGGGGTGAAGTCAGTTTCGACTACACCTCCACCGACGCACCCGACGCGGTGCCGACGGCGACCCACTGAGCGGCGAAGACCACTGGAGGACATGCCATGTATCTGCGTCACGGAGCCTTCTCGTATCTGCCCGACCTGACCGACGCCGAGATCGGCGCCCAGGTCCGCTACGCCCTGCTCAACAATTGGCCGGTCTCGATCGAGTACACCGACGATCCGCATCCACGCAATGCCTACTGGGAGATGTGGGGGCTGCCGCTGTTCGATCTCGACGAACCCGATGGGGTGCTGGCCGAGATCAACGCCTGCCGGGCCACATTCCCGCGCCACTACGTGCGGGTGCTGGCCTACGACGCCAGCTACGGCAGGCAGACCACCGCGCTGAGTTTCCTGGTCCAGCGTCCACCGGACGAGCCGGGCTTCGCCCTGCGCCGCGTGGAGGGTTCCGACCGGCGTCAGCGCTACAGCCTGCACTCCTACGCGGCCGAGGCCCGGCCGGGTGCCCGGTATGCCGACTGATCGCGCGGCCACCGGTTTCCGGCTGCATCGGCCCGGGGTCGAGGATCCCCGGCCGGTGCGGGCGGTGCCCGCGGACTCGGAGGCGGCCGCGCCGGAGGAAGTACTGGCCGACGATGCCGTCCTCGACCTGGCCGCGGACGTGGCCACCGGCGACGTCGAGCAGGTATTGACCGCTCTGGACGCCGAACTGGTCGGGCTGACGAAGGTCAAGCGACGGGTGCGCGAGATCGCGGCATTGCTGCTCATCGAGCGCGCCCGCGCACGGTTCGGACTGGAATCCTCACGTCCGACCCTGCACATGAGTTTCACCGGCGGTCCAGGCACCGGGAAAACGACGGTGGCGCTGCGGATGGCGCAGATGTTGCACGCGCTCGGCTATGTGCGCACGCCCAAGGTGCACACCGTCACTCGCGATGACTTGGTGGGGCAGTTCATCGGCCACACCGCACCGAAGACGAAGGAGGCGCTGGCCAAGGCCGCGGGCGGGGTGCTGTTCATCGACGAGGCCTACTACCTGTTCCGGCCGGAGAACGAACGCGACTACGGCCAGGAGGTCATCGAGATCCTGTTGCAGGAGATGGAGAACGAACGCGGCAGCCTGGTGGTGATCTTCGCCGGTTACCCCGATCGGATGGACCGGTTCTTCTCCGCCAATCCCGGCTTGTCGTCGCGGGTCGCGCACCACCTCGAGTTCGACGACTACACCCATGCCGAACTGCTGCGGATCGCCGAGCTGATGGTGGCGGGGGAGCACTTCCGGTTCGACGAGGCCGCGCACACCGCGTTCGCCGATTACCTCACCGCACGGATGAGCAGGCCGCGGTTCTCCAATGCGCGCAGCGTGCGCAATGCGATCGACCGCTGCCGGTTGCGGCAGGCGCGGCGGCTGGTGGAGCTGGGGCGCCCGCTCACCAAAGCCGACCTGACCACGTTGACGGAGGCAGACGTCTACGGCAGCAGTGTGTTCGGCGCGCCCGCCCCCGCCGAACCCAGCGGATGAGGAGGGCACCGCGATGCCCGAAGGATGGAAGACACTCACCCGCTACACCATCGAGGAGGAACACCGGCATCCCGGCTCGTCCGGTGAGTTCTCGGCCCTGGTCAATGTGGTGGCGACGGCGACCAAACTGATCGCCAATCAGGTGACCCGTGGCGCGATCCTGGCCACCCGCGCCGGCGCCGCATCGGGCGGTGCGCCGACGGCGCGACGTGAACTCGACGCCCTCAGCAACGACATCATGATCTCCGAGACCCAGTGGACCGGGCATCTGGCGGCCTTGCTGTCGGAGCAGCTCAGCGAGGTGCACCGGGTGCCGCGGGGGCAGCGGCGCGGCAAGTATCTGCTCGCCTTCGACCCGCTCGACGGTTCCAGCAATATCGACGTGAACCTGCCGGTCGGGACCATTTTCAGCGTGCTGCGCGCCGAGCAGGACGGTTTCTGTCAGCCGGGAACCCGGCAGGTGTGCGCCGGATTCACCCTGTACGGCCCGGCCACCATGCTGGTGCTGACCACCGGCAGCGGGGTGGACGGCTTCACCCTCGACCGGGAGATCGGCGCGTTCGTGCTGACCCATCCGCAGATGCGTATCCCCGAGGACACCTCGGGTTTCGCGATCAATGCCGCCAACGAGCGTTTCTGGGAACGGCCGGTACGCCGCTACGTCCACGAATGCCTCGACGGCGTGGACGGGCCGCGCGGGCGCGATTTCAATATGCGCTGGGTGGCGTCACTGGTCGCCGACACCTTCCACATCTTGACCAGGGGCGGGGTGTATCTGTACCCGCGCGATACCCGACCGGGCGCGGGCCCGGGCCGGGTGTCGCTGCTCTACGGGGCCAACCCGATCGCCTTCATCGTCGAACAGGCCGGCGGCGCCGCCTCCACGGGCAGTGCGCGGGTACTGGAAGTAGTGCCCGGCGACCCGCATCAGCGGGTGCCGTTGATCTTCGGTTCCCGCAACGAGGTCGAACGCATCGAGCGCTACCACCGCGAACCCGACGCGGGCCCGAATTTCGACACCTCGCTGTTCGGCACCCGCTCGCTGTTCCGCTCGGCCGGGCGCTAGCGGCGTCGATCTGTTGTCCGGTCACCGAGGAGGGCCCATGTCGGTCAAACATCCCGTCGTCGCCATCACCGGATCCTCCGGTGCGGGCACCACCAGCGTCACCCGCACGTTCCAGGAGATCTTCCGCCGGGAGGGCATCAATGCCGCGATCGTGGAGGGGGATTCGTTTCATCGCTACGACCGCAACGAGATGAAGCTGGCGATGGCCGAGGCCGAGCAGAACCGCAACACCACCTTCTCCCATTTCGGGGAGGAGGCGAATCTGCTGCCGGAGTTGGAGCGCTTGTTCCGCGACTACGGGCAGACCGGCGTGGGTGCGGTGCGCCGGTATCTGCACGACGAGCAGGAGGCCAAACCCTACGGCCAGCCCGCGGGCACCTTCACCCCGTGGGAGGATCTGGCGCCCGGCAGCGATCTGCTGTTCTACGAGGGACTGCACGGTGCGGCGGTCACCGACACCGTCGATGTGGCGCGCTACACCGATCTGCTGGTGGGGGTGGTGCCGATCGTGAACCTGGAGTGGACGCAGAAGGTGATCCGGGACAAGACCGAACGCGGCTATTCCAGTGAGGCCGTGATCGATACGATCCTGCGCCGCATGCCCGACTATGTGAAGTACATCTGCCCGCAGTTCTCCCGCACCTACGTCAACTTTCAGCGGGTGCCGACCGTGGACACCTCGAATCCCTTTATCGCGCGGTCGATTCCGACGGCGGATGAGAGTTTCGTGGTGATCCGCTTCGCCGACCCGAAGGTGATCGACTTCCCGTATCTGCTGTCGATGCTGCACGACTCGTTCATGTCGCGACCCAATTGCATCGTCGTACCGGGCGGCAAGATGGAACTGGCCATGCAGTTGATCTTCACGCCGCTGATTCTGCGGCTGATGGACAAGCGGCCCACCGCGGCGCGGTGAGATCCGGAGGCGTCATGCGTTGAGGTCAGAGTTCGCCGGCCTCGTGGCGACGGCGCTCCTCGGCCTGGCGCTGCTCCTCCTGGCGGCGCGCTTCGCGGCGCTGGGATTCGGCGCGTTCGCGCAGCGCGCGCAGGAATTCCTCGTCATCGTCGGCGTTGCGGGCGACGTGGCGCCCGGGGCGGTCGTATTCGGCGAACCGGGTGGTGGAACGCGGGCGCGGCTCGTGCAGCGGACGCCCGGCAAACAACCACAGCAGTGCGCCGACGGTGGGAACGAGGACGACGACGAGCAGCCAGCCCATCTTCGGCAGATGCCGGATACCGGTATCGGGGCAGGTGATGATGTCGACCAGGCAGTACACCCACAGGGCAAGGGTGATGAGGCCGAGAATCGCGTACGGCATCGGTGGTTCTCCTCGGTGCGGCGGCGGACGGTGTGGCGGTTCGTCGGCCGCGGATTCCCCCGAACCTGCCTGGCCCAGAATACGACGAAAAACCCTGTCGGGCAATCTTTGAGCAAATTCTCAGTCGGGTAGCAGCGGCACCGACAGGCCTTCGCCGCGGCCGAGGAGCGCGGCCCGGGTGACGGCGCCGGAGCCGAAACGGCGGCGCAGATCGTCGAGGGCGGCGTCCAGGGGTGCGGTCGGGCGTGCCTCGAAAGGCAACGTCAGCTGCACGGCATCGGCGTCCTCCAGATTGGTCAGTGCCAGCCCGATCAGGGTGATGCCGCGCTCCTGGATCAGCGGCAGGGCGGCGGTGAACAGGATGCGCGCGGCATTGCGGATGGTTTCGGTGTCGTCGGTCGCCTCGGCCAGGGTGTGCGAGCGGGTGGCGCGAGTGAAATCGTCGAAACGCAAGCGCAGCACCACCGTTCGCGACACCCGGCGTGCACCGCGCAGGCGACGGCCCAGCCGGTCGACGAGACCGTAGAGATAGGCGGCGAGTTCCTCGGGCGGGCGTGGGCGGCGGCCGAGAGCGCGCTGGGCGCCGATCGAGCGACGGCGTTTGCCGGTCTCCACCCGGCGCGGATCGCGGGCCCACGACAGGGCGTACAGATGCCGGGCGGCGGCGGGGCCGAGCATCGACCGCAGGCCCGATTCGCCGAGTTCGGCGAGCTGCCCGACGCGGGTGATCCCGTGCTGATGCAGCGTCGCCGCGGTGACCACGCCGACGCCCCACAACCGCTCGACGGGCAACGGATGCAGGAATTCCAGTTCCCGATCGGGTTCCACCAAGCGCAGGCCATCGGGTTTGGCGACGGCGCTGGCCACCTTCGCCAGGAATTTGGTGCGGGCGATGCCCACCGAGATCGGCAACCCGGCCTCGGCGCGAACGCGGGCACGCAGCCGCTCGGCGATACCCTGCGGCGGCCCGGCGATGCGGCGCAGACCCGCCACGTCCAGGAAGGCCTCATCGATGGAAATGCCTTCCACCACGGGCGTGGTGTCGCGGAAGATCTCGAAGACCGCCTTGCTGGCCTCGGCGTAGGCCGACATTCGTGGCGGCACCACCACCGCGTGCGGGCACAGCCGCAGGGCCTGGCCGCAGTTCATCGGCGTCCGCACGCCCAGCGCCTTGGCTTCGTAGCTGGCGGCCAGCACGACGCCGCCGCCGACGAGCACCGGTCTGCCCCGCAGTGTGGGATCGTCGCGTTGTTCGACCGAGGCGTAGAACGAGTCCAGATCGGCATGCAGGATCGAGGCGTCCGTGCGCGCGGTGATCCGCGGACGGCGCGAGCTCGCCGGCTCGGCCGCCCGGCCTGAGACGGCGGGCGCGGGGTCGGACACGAACATATGTTCGCATGAGGGTCCGACATGTTTCGCTGCCCATGGTTTGCCGATCTACGGTTCGGGTACGTAGCAATGGTGGCCGGCGAGTACGCTGAGCGCACGATGAGACGGATGCGGGCCAGTGATGAGGGAGTCGGCACGGTGCGTGGGTTCGGTGATCTCGAAGCGGTGATCATGGATCGGATCTGGGATCGGGACACCGAGACGACCAGCGTCCGCGACATTTACGAGGAGTTGTGCGCCTCCCGCGATATCGCGTACACGACGGTCATGTCGACGATGGACAATCTGCATCGCAAGGGCTGGCTGGCCAGGGAGCGCGCGGGCAAGGCCTACCGCTACTGGCCGACGCTCACCCGGGAAGAACACAGTGCCCGGCTCATGCTCGAGGCGCTGGGCTCGGGCGGGCGCTCCGATCTGGTGCTCAGCCATTTCGTCGACCGGATCAGCGACGAGGAGTCCGCGGGCCTGCGTGCCGCGCTGCGACGGCTGACCGCGCGCAAATCCCCTGGACCGGCGTGACCCTCGCGACGACGCTGCTGTTGTACGGCGCGGGGGTGGCCGTCGCCGGTCCGCCGGTACTGCGCCGGCTCACCCGGACCGGAACAGCGCCGCGCCTCGGTGTGCTGGCGTGGGTGGTGACCGTGGCGAGCGCGCTGGCCGCCTGGACGGCGGCGGCCGCCGTGTTCGTGATCGAACACGCCACCGTGTGGCGGCACTCCGACGAGGCCATCCGCGCCTGTTACGCGGTGTTCGGCATGCCCGTGCATCCCTACGACCACCCGGCCGGGCGCCTGGTCACCTTCGCGCTCGCGATTCTGGTGGCCGTCGCGGCCGGGGCGCTGGGATGGCGGAGCCTGCGGACGCTGGTGCGGATGCGCCGCCGGACCCGCGCACACGCCAGGGCGGTACGCATGGTCGGACGGCGCATGCCTGGACTTCCCGCCGTTGTGCTGGACGCGCCGCAACCGCAGGCCTACGCCGTGCCCGGGCGACCCGACACCATCGTGGTCACCACCGGTGCGCTGGCCGCACTCACCGACGATCAGCTCGCCGCCGTGCTGGCGCACGAACGCGCCCACCTGTCCGGCAGGCATGGCGTGTTGAGCGCCGCGCTCACCGGGATCGCCGCGATGGCGCCGCGGCTCGGGGTGCTGCGGCACGGTTCGGCGGAGGTCGGCCGGTTGCTGGAGATGTGTGCCGACGACGCGGCAGCCCGCGAACACGGCCGCGAGCCGCTGTTGGGCGGGCTGCTCGCCATCGTCGACGCGGACACGCGAACCCCGGCGGGCGCGCTGGGCGCCGCGGGCACGGCTGTGCTGGCGCGGGCACAGCGACTGGCGGCGCCTGCGGGTGCGGTGCGCCGGGCGACCACCAGGACCGCGTTGCTCGGCGTCATTCTGACGACCGTCGGGGGTTTGGTGACCGCCGCCGCTTGTGTGCTGTTCTGCGTGAGTGTGTTCTGAGCGTCGGCGACCCACGGCGTGCGTACATAGACCGCGACGGGAGTGGTAGGGCATCCGGCTGGGCTCACGCAAGGTTGTCGTGGCGCCGGAGGCAGGACTCGCACATGTCCGAGTCCGGCGACCTCGGTGAGTTGGTACGCCAGTACGCGCGCGGTCCCGGGGGCTCGGCCGCCCGGCCCCGGTGACCGGGAAGGTACGCCAGTACGCGCGTGGTTCCGGGAATTCCGTCCGGCGCACTGGTGTGAAAGGCTGCGCTGGCCTCGGCCTCGGCGTCGGCTGCCGCACTGCGGCGCGGGACGGCGAGTTGCGTTCATCCGGCTCCGCGCCCACGCGATGGCATTCACCTGTGGTGGCCGCAGGGCACGGCGAATTGTCGGTGCCGGCGATTAGGGTCGGACGATGCCGGACAGGGAGCCGGGCAGCAGGAGAAGGGGATGTGCGATGCGGGTGAGTTGGGACCAGGTCTTCGCCTGGCGGCTGCGGCGCCAATACGTGCGGCCCCGCACGGCGGTGGACGCGGTCGAGATCGCGGCGCGGCTGTGCGGCTTGCAAGCGCAGGTGGCGTCCTCGGCCGAACTCGCGGCGGCGCTGCGCACCAGCACCCCCGAATCCGGGGCTGTCGCACGGGCTCTCGCAGACGGTGAGCTGATCAAGACCTGGGCGATGCGCGGCACGCTGCACGCCATGACCTCCGAGACCGCCGCCGCCTGCCTCACCCTGCTCGCCGCCGCGCGGACCTGGGAGAAACCGTCCTGGCAGCGCACCTTCGGGGCCACGCCCGCGCAGGTGGCGGCGCTCGCGGACAAGGTCGGCGAGCTGCTCGAAACCCAGATTCTCACCCGCGAGGAATTGGTCGAACAGATCGCCGCCGATCCGGCCTTCGCCGTGCACGCGACCGAACTGCGTTCGGGCTGGGGCGCGTTGCTCAAACCGCTGGCCTGGCAAGGGGTGCTCTGTCACGGCCCGGCGCGCGGCACCAAGGTGAGTTTCACCAGTCCGGCCTCGCTGCCCGGCTGGCGGCCGGTGACCGACGTCGACGCGGCCGCTCGCACCGCGGTCACCGCCTACCTCGGCGCCTACGGCCCCGCCACCCCCGAAGCGTTCGACGCCTGGCTCAGCCGGGGCGCGCACCGCAAGACCAGGGTGCGCGGCTGGTTCGCCGAGCTGGGGGAGGAGCTCACCGAGGTCGACGTCGAAGGCAGGCGCGCCTACGTCCTGACCGCACACGCAGAGGAACTCGCCGCCACCGAACCCGACGATTCGGTGCAGCTGCTCGGCGCGTTCGACCAATACGTGCTCGGACCCGGCACCGGCGATCAGGAACTACTTCCGGCGCAGCATCGCGCGAAGGTGAGCCGGACCGCCGGCTGGATCGCGCCGATCGTGGTCGCGCGCGGGCGGATCACGGGCACCTGGGAACTCACCGATGACGACGAGGTCGCCGTCGCCATGTTCGACGGCGCGCGCGTTCCCCGCGCCCAACTCGCCGACGCGCTGGCCCATCTGGCCGAGGCCACCGGACGCGGTCGCCTCACCCTCCGGGCAGCCTAACCGACCGCGCGCGTCGAGAGGCCGACGCCGGTGTCGCTGCGGCCGGGCGACCGTCTCGGCCGGCGTCCACGTGGTGGTGGCTGATTCGGCGATCTGCCTGGCCAATTCGACACCGATCGGGCCGGCGGAATGGTCGTCGGCGTCGCAGGGCGCTCGCGGGACGATCCGACGCCGACCGACCCGGCAACGGCGTGGTGACTCGGATCGACCACGCCGCGCCCCGGAGCCGATCAGCCCCGCGCGCGTTCCTCGACCAGATCCGCGAGTCCGTCCAGTATGCGTTGCAATCCGAACCCGAAATGATCGAAATCCTGGTCGAAGGCGTTCTCCTCGAGACCGGCCATGGTCGGATACCGTCCGCTGTTCATCGCCCGCTCGAGCATCGGTAGCTGCGCCTGCCAGAATTCGGCGTCGGTCATCCCGGTGGTGCGCAGCGCCTCCTGCTGGAAGACCTCCGCGCGGGCGGCGCCGACGACGAAGTTGTCGATCATGACGATCACCGAGATCAGCTCCACATCGGTCAATCCCATCGGCTTGATCGCCGACAGCACGACCTCCATGCTCTCCACGGCGCCGGGCCCCATGATCGGCCGTGCCTGGTTGACGTAGAGCAACCACGGATGGCGGCGATACAACGCCAGCGTCCCCCGGGCGACCTGCTCGAGCGCGGCCCGCCACCCGTCTGTGGCTGTCACGTCGTGATCGGGACGCTGCACCCGGTCGAGCATGAGATCGAGCAGCTCGGCCTTGCCCGGCAGATAGCGATACAGCGTCATGGTGCCGGTGCCCAATTCGGTGGCGACGCGTCGCATGGTCACCGCCTCGAGTCCCTCGGTGTCGGCGACCTGGATGGCGGCCTCGACGATCCGGTCCAGCGTCAGCCCCGGCTTGGGGCCTCGACTCGGCCGGGGACCGGTGTCCCACAGCAGTTCGAGCGTGCGGTTGATATCGCCGCTGCCGCTGGTCTCGGTGCTCGCCATGATCGTCACCCTATCGCCCGGCTCAGGCCCCGGAAAAATTAACTGGGTACATCGTACCCGTAATAGGGTACGATGTACCCAGTTCTGGTTCGTTCCATGGGTACGGAGGGTTTTGTGAGCGAATACGCCGTGGTGGCCGAGGGTTTGAGAAAGAGATACGGGGACAAGCACGCACTCGACGGGTTCGATCTGACGGTGCGTCGCGGCACCGTGCACGGCCTGCTCGGACCCAACGGTGCGGGCAAGACCACCGCCGTGCGCATCCTGTCGACGCTGATCCGGCTCGACGGCGGCCGGGCCACGGTGGCCGGGCTGGATGTCGCGCGCCAACCGCGCGAAGTGCGGTCCCGGATCGGGTTGACCGGGCAGTACGCCGCCGTGGACGAAGTGCTGACAGGCCGGCAGAACCTGGAGATGTTCGGCAGGCTGTTCCATCTGGGCGGTCGCCGCGCCCGCAGCCGAGCGACCGAACTGCTCGAGCGCTTCGATCTGGTCGACGCGGCCGATCGCGGTGTCGGCAAATACAGCGGCGGCATGCGGCGCAGGCTCGACCTGGCCGCGTCGATGATCCTCGCGCCGGATGTGCTGTTCCTCGACGAACCCACCACCGGTCTCGACCCGCGCAGCCGCGGTGAGGTGTGGGAGTCGGTGCGCGCGCTCGTCGCCGACGGGACGACCGTGCTGCTGACCACCCAGTACCTGGAGGAGGCCGATAAGCTCGCCTCCCGCATCACCGTGATCGATGCCGGGCGCGCCATCGCCGACGACACTCCGGACGGGTTGAAGAACACCGTCGGCGCCGACCTCATCGAGGTGGTGGCCGCCGATATCGCGGATCTGCCCGCCGTCGCGAAGGTGGTGGCCAGGGTGTGTGTCGGCGAACCGGATGTCGACGACGCCGAGCGCCGGGTGCACGCACCCGTCACCGATCGGGTCGCCGCACTCACCGAGGTGGCGCGCACGCTCCAGGATCAGGGAATCACGGTGGAGGACATCGGATTACGCCGGCCCAGCCTCGATGATGTGTTCCTGCAACTGACCGGCCATCGGGCCGCGACCGAGGAGGTGGCGGCGTGACCGCGACAGCTGATCTCGCGCCCTTGCGCGCTCGCTCCCGCGGCTACTGGGTGGTGGCCGACTGCTGGAACGTGGTGCGCCGCGGGCTCACCCACTATCAGCGTCAGCCGGTGAATATCGCCTGGCAGCTGGGCTTTCCGATCCTGTCGGTGCTGTTGTACGGGTATGTGTTCGGTTCGGCGATGACGGTGCCGGGCGGCGGCGACTACCGCACCTTCCTGATGCCCGGCATGTTCGCCATGACGATGGCCTTCGGCTTCATCAATACCGCGACGGTGATGGTCTACGACGCCACCAACGGCGTGATCGACCGCTTCCGGTCGATGCCCATGTCGCCGTCGGCGGTGGTGTCCGGGCGTGGTGTCACCGATCTGCTGGTGGCCTGCGCCGAGCTGACCATCCTGATGCTCACCGCCCTGGTCATCGGCTGGCGGCCCGAGGGTGGCATCCTCGGCGTCATCGCGGCCTTCATGCTGCTGCTGTGGCTGCGGTTCGCGCTGATCTGGGTCGGGGTGTGGCTGGGGCTGCTGGTGCCGAACCCGGAGGCCGCGGGTGGGCTGTTCGCGGTCGCCTTCCCGCTGACGATGATCTCCTCGATCTTCGTCGCACCGCAGCTGATGCCGGACTGGCTCGGCGTCATCGCGGCCTGGAACCCGATCTCCTCCACCGTGGCGGCCAGCCGGGAGCTGTTCGGTACCCCGGTAGGTGCGGGCGATTCCTGGATCGAGCAGCATGCGGTGCTGATGGCCGTGGTGTGGCCGATCCTCATCACCGCGGTCTTCCTGCCGCTCGCGGTGCGCCGGTTCCAGCGACTCAGCCGCTGAACCGCCCTACCGGCCCGGTGGCGTCGGCGCCGGGCCGATAGGCTGCGACGATGACCGACGGGCTGGCGACCGAACTCATCGACACGGTGGCGTGGGTGCGCATCGAGGACGGCAAGATCCTGTGTGCGCGCCCGCGCGGCAAGGATGTCTTCTACATCCCCGGCGGCAAGCGGGAGCACGGCGAATCCGATCTGCAAACGCTGGTGCGGGAGATCGAAGAGGAGCTGACGGTCGCCCTGCTGCCCGAGACCGCCGCGCATGTCGGGGTGTACGAGGCCGCCGACGGCGCCTTCTCGGTGCGGATGAGCTGCTACACCGCCGACTACCGCGGCACACTCACCGCGAGCAGTGAGATCGAGGCGCTCGCCTGGTTCGGCTACGGCGATCGCGCACTGGTACCGCCGGTGGATCAGCTGCTGTTCGACGAACTCGCCGCCGCCGGGCTGTTGCGCTGACCGGCGCGGTCGATCGCACACGCCACCGCCGCGCTGACCTGGGGTCTGCTCAGCAGAGCGGTGCCTTCGAGCCCACCAGTTCACCGCGGAAGAAGCACACGATCAGCTGGACGAAGTCGCGCGCATAGGTCGCCGAACCGGAATCGGCGGAGCCGGTGGGCGCGGCAGTCGCAGCGGGAGCGGCCATACCCGCGCCGGTGACGAGGGCGGTGGAGACGAGAACTGCGGCGCAAGCTCGGGTGACGACCATGACGGCTCCGTTCGAATCGAGGTGCCGCCAGTATCGTCCGGGCCGCGCGGCGGCGGCAGCCCCGAACTCTCGGGGCGAAGGAATGCGTGGCAGCCGACTACCTGTGCGTGAACATGGCGATCGCGACGGCGTTGCCGATGAATAACGTTGTGCGCGAGCCACACTGGACGACGGCACGGCATCGTACCCTGGATGTTGCCTGATCATCCAGGCCCGGCGGCCGTGACCTGTGTGACTACAAAACGAACGTTCCTTCCTTGACGCCGGGGATCCGGGGCGCAACACTGGAATTCAGGTAAGCGGAGGACCCATCTCCTCTTAGGAGGTCGTTGTGGCCGGAACCACGGCGTCGATGCCGATCCAGCACTGCGCAGCCCCCGCGGCGCGTGCCCGATCTCGCGCGGCGCTGACCGCACCGAACGGGCCGATCGAAACAACGTCGTTTCCATATCGAAGGGTGCCCCCCGATGACCCTCATCACCGCCCCGACCCGCCCCGGCATCGTCACACTCGCCGATCCACGCGCCCGCGACGCGGACCTGACCGGCGCCAAGGCCGCCGCACTCGCCGAGGCCGCCGCCATGGGGCTGCCGGTCCTCGACGGTTTCGTGCTGACCACCGCGTGGTCCGAGCCCGAGCATTCACCGGAACTGTTGTGGCGCAAGCTGTCCGGCGGCGGCACCCGCCCGCTGGTGGTGCGCTCGTCCTCGGTCGCCGAGGACGGCGCCGAACAGTCCATGGCGGGCATGTTCACCTCGGTGCTCGGGGTCCGGGGCTGGCCGCGCTTCCGGGAAGCCGTCGACGAGGTGCTGGCCTCCGCCACCGCACCCGCGCCCACCGAGGCCGCGGGTTCCGCGCCGATGGCGGTGCTGGTGCAGCCGTTCCTGGCGGCAAGCTGGGGCGGGGTGGTGTTCACCGCCGACCCGGTCACCGGGCGCACCGATCGGATGATGATCACCGCGGTGCGCGGCGGACCGGATGCGGTGGTCAGCGGCGCCGAAGACGGATGGACGGCACTGCTCACCCGATCCGGGCGGGTGCGGCGGGTCGTCGCGCACGACGCGCCAGGGTTGCCCGGGTCGGTGCGCCGCAAGGTGATTCGGATGGCGTTGCGCGCCGAGCGCATGTTCGGGTGCCCGCAAGATATCGAATGGGCGGTGGACGCCGCAGGAAACGTCCGATTGCTCCAGGCCCGGCCGATCACCACGCTGCACGGACGCGTCACCGGACCGGTGCTCGGTCCCGGCCCCCTGGCGGAAACCTTCCCCGATCCGCTGCGCCCCCTCGAACAGGACCTGTGGCTCAGGCCGTTGGCCGAGGGGCTGCGTGTGGCGCTGGAACTGACCGGCGCCGCACCGGCACAACGCATTCGCGAATCTCCGGTCGCGACCAGTGTGCTCGGGATCGCCGTGGCCGACCTGGAACTCCTGGGTGCCATCCAGCCGCGGCGCCGGCTGATCGACCGGCTCGATCCCCGGCCGGGGGCACGCAAACTCGGCGCCGCCATGCGGGTGGGGCGGCTGGCGGCCGCGATGCCGCGGCTCGCGCGCCGCATCTGCGAACGGGTGGATGGCGACCTGGCCGCGGTGCCGCCGCTGACGGAGCTGAGCCGCGCACACCTGCTGGCGATCCTGGACAACTCGCGCACCGCACTCACCGCGCTGCACGGGTACGAAGCCCTGGCGGGGATGCTCGCGGGTGCCGATGAGCCCGCGCCGACGGCGGCCGCGCTGGCGCTGGCCGCGCTCGGCAGAGCCCGGGCCGAGGCAGTGCCCGTCCACCGGGTGATCGAGGAGTTCCCGGTGGTACTCGCGCTCACGCCACCTCGTATCGGTGAGCCCGCCGCGCCACCGGATGCCGAGGGCGCCGAACTGCCGGATGTCGACCACCCTGTCGGTGAATTGGCGCTCGCCCGTGAGGCATTGCGGCTGCGGACCCGGTGGGTGCAGGAGCTCGGCGCGCGTGCGGCGTGGGAATTGGGGGGTCGGCTCGCCGCCGACGGCGTGGTGGACTCGGCCGCATCGATCGCCTTGCTGAGCTTGGATGAGGTGGTTGCTGCGACCCGGGGTCGTCGGTCGCCGCGTCCGGCGGGGGCTCCGGGACCGGCGGACGGCGTGGGCCTGGTGAATGGTGCTCGATTGGCGGATGGCGTGGGACCTGCGGAAGGCACGGTTCAGGACGCGCCGCGCACGACAGGTTCGTGGGGTGGTCCGCCCAGCGGCGGGCCGCTGACCGAATGCGGCAAGGATCGCAGCTCTGCCGGCCGATCGACCGACGAGACGGGCTCGGCCACCGACGTCGCCGTTCATCTGCCCGCGCGATTCCGGCTCGCCGAGGACGGCTGGCCCGTCCCGGTGGGCGAGCGGTCCGGGTCCGGCGATGGGGGTGTGGGTGCCGGTGGTGGCAGCGGGCGCGGTGTGGTGCATATCGGGGACAATCCGCCGCCGGGATCGGTGCTGGTGGTGCGCCATCTGGATCCGCGCCTGGCGGTGGTGGTGCCGCGCCTGGCCGGGTTGATCGCCGAAACCGGCAGTCCGCTCAGCCATGTCGCGATCCTGGCGCGCGAACAAGGTGTCGCGGTGGTGGTCGGGTATCCGGACGCCACCAGGCGGTTGCCGGACGGTGCGGTGGTCGAACTCGACGGGCGCACCGGCTCGGTGCGGGTGAACGGCGATGCGGAGGTGCGGCGATGAACGCGCGCGGACTGGGCATGCTGCTGGCGATCGGCTCGCTGATCGCCACCGGCACTTACGTGTTCGTGTATTTGTACCGGTGGGAATGGAACCGCGCCATCCTGACCGCGACGCTGTTCATCGCGGCCGAGATCGCGCTGGTCGCGATGGTGCTGATCAAGCGGTTGCGGGCCATCCAGCACGAGCTCGGCGACGGCAGTTACGACCGGAGCCGGGCCGAACGCGAACGCACCGCGCGCATCGTGCACGCGGCCGAGCCGGCCTCGCAGGTCGGATTCGCCTGGCTGGGTCGCCCGGATCGGCTCTCGGTGTTCGTCCCGGTGCTGCTCGCCGGCGGGGTGCTGCTGACCGGCGTGGCGTGGCTGGTCGAACGTCTCGCCAGGATGACGGCGGGCCCCTCGGCCGAACGGCGCATCCTCGCGGGACTCGACCGGCTGCGCCTACCCGACGACGGATTCCTGACCCCCGCTCCGGACCGGCTACAGCTGCTGCGCGGGCCGTTGACCGACCCCAGGTGGTGAGCGGTGCGCCGCATCCTGGTGCTCGCGCTGCTCGCGGTGGTGGCCGCCGCGGGCATCACCGCGCTGTCGTCGAGCATGAAATTCCGAACCGACCGCGGACCCACCGGCAGTCGCACCCTCATCCATTTCACCGCCGAGTCCCGTCACCCCGCCGCGGCTGCGGCCCTGCGCCTGTGGGAGGAGTGCGCCAGCATCGCCAACCACGTCCGCCTCGTCGCGGGCCCGCGCCACGACGGCACCCGCTGGACCGTGGTCCTCGAACCAGCCCTCGGCCCGCACACCGAGCGCCGCCTCACCGGCTGCCTCGACGACCTCACCGTCGACGGCATCCGCGGCCACCACCTCGCCACCGAACGGCTCGCCAACTGACCTCGCCCGCATCGGGGTTCGCGTGGGCGCGCAACCGTCCGGCGGCGCGCCGAGCCATCCGGCAACGATCGGACCCGCAGCCGGCTCGCGTTCGGGGTGCCGTACACGTCACCACGGCGATCGCGGTCGCGGTCGCCCGGCGATCAGGTGGTGACGTGAGCCCGGGTCGCTCGGTCGATGAGGTGCTCGATCAGGCTGAGCAGCACGTTCTTCGACGAGACGCGGTCGCGGGCATCGCAGAGCATGACCGGTGTTTCCGGGTCGAGGTCGAGGGCGTCGCGGACCTCGTCGGTGGTGTAGCGGGGTGCGCCGTCGAAACAGTTGACGCCCACCAGGAACGGTAGTTTGCGTCGTTCGAAGTAGTCGATGGCGGCGAAGGAGTTGCCGAGCCTGCGGGTGTCGGCGAGCACCACCGCGCCGAGGGCGCCGCGGGCCAGCTCATCCCACAGGAACCAGAACCGGTCCTGTCCCGGCGTACCGAACAGGTACAGCACCAGGTCGCTGTCGATGGTGATCCGGCCGAAATCCAGTGCCACCGTGGTGGTGGTCTTGGATTCGACACCGGACAGGTCGTCGACCCCGGCGCTCATCTCGGTGATCATCTCTTCGGTGCGCAGCGGCGTGATCTCGCTCAGTGCCGACACCAGTGTCGTTTTGCCGACACCGAATCCGCCCGCGATGAGAACCTTCACCGAGGCAGCCAGATGCGGCACCCCGTTCGGGTCGAGCCGGGCAGGGTCAAATTTTTCGGATTCCATCCAGTACCGCTCGCAATACGTTGAGGTCGCCGGGCCCGGCCTCCGGTTGCACCGGAGCCCGGAAGATCAGGTGCCCGTCACCGATCAGATCTCCGACGAGAATCTTGGTCACTGCCAGTGGCAGTTTCAAGGTGGCTGCCACCTCTGCCACCGATCGCGGCTGCGCACACGCCGCGACGATCTGCGCGTATTCGGGTTCGACACGCCGCATGGTCGGTGCGGGACGCGCCGCGACGACCGCGGTGAGCATGTCCAGATCGTGGGCGGCGCCCATGGTGCGCCCACGCGTCACCGCATAGGGCCGCACCAGCGGACCCGCCGCCTCGTCGAACCACGGCTCACCCATACGCGTCATAACGAACTCACCACATCACGCCTGTGATTCGACCTCGGCGGCGCCGTTGCGCGCGGTGGTCGACAGGTAGTTGCCCACCCGCTGCACGGTCAGGTTCATCTCATAGGCCACCATGCCCAGATTCGCGTTCTCCGAGGCTTGTAGAGCGAGGCATGCGTTGTCACCGGCGGCGGTCACGAACAGCACGGCGCGGTCGAGTTCGATGACGGCCTGGCGCACCCCGCCGCCGTCGAACCGGCTGCCCGCGCTGCGGGCCAGACCGTAGAGCGTGGAGGACATGGCGGCGAAATGCTCGCCGTCCTCGCGGGCGATACCGGCGGAATGACCGAGCAGCAAACCGTCGGTGGACAGGACGACCGCGTACCGGACGCCGGCCAGCCGTTCGACCAGATCGTCGAGCAGCCAGTTGAGATCACTTGCGGGGGAAGTGGACACTTAGCCTTCCTGTTCCTTCGGGGTCGAGCTCGGCGGTGCCTGCGCGACGGAATCGTCGGCGGGCAGCGGCTTACGACCTTGTCTGGTGCCGTTTTCGATGGCCGACATCAGGTCTCGGGCCTGTTCGGCGGTACGAGGTCGCTGCGCGGCGGGCTGCGGGGTCACCGGCTGCGCCAATTGCGGTGCGAGACTAGTCTGCCGGTTGCGCCGGGGTAAAGCGGGACGACCGTCGGCGGTGCGCTGCACCGGCTCGGCCGGGTGCGATGCGGGCTCGGCCGGCTGCGGTGCCTGCGCGGGCGGCGGGTCGGCCAGCAGGGTCGCGGTCTGGGCGGGCGCCGATTCCACGGCGCGCGTCGCCGGTTCGCTCGGCGCGGGCAGCGCCGGACGACGTCGCGGCTCGGTCACCGGGTCGCTGGGCGCGGGCCCGGTCTCGCCCGGCAGCAGCAGCTTCGACGGGACCAGCACGATCGCCCGCACGCCGCCGTAGTCGGATTCGCTCAACCGCACCGAGATGTCGTGGCGTGCGGCCAGCTGGCCGACGACGAACAGCCCGAGCCGGGAATCGGCCGACAGCGAGGCGACCCCGAAATCCGGTGGGTCGGCCAGCATCTCGTTGACCCGCGCCAGCTCGTCGGCGTCCATTCCCATGCCCTGGTCGCTGATCTCCACGACCAGGCCCTTGCCGACGATGTTGCCGGTGACCTCGACCCGCGATTGCGGCGGCGAGAACGAGGTGGCGTTGTCGACCAGTTCGGCCAGCAGATGCACCAGGTCGGCCACACCGTTGCCGGCGATTCGCGACTGCGGCAGCGTGCCGAGGCGAACCCGGGTGTAGTCGAGGGTCTCACCGATCGCGCTGCGCACCAGGTCGATCAGCGGCACCGGGTTGCGCCAGCGACGGCCCGGTTCACCGCCGCCGAGGATGATCAGGTTCTCGGCATTGCGGCGTTCACGGGTGGCCAGATGGTCGAGCCGGAACAGCGTCTCCAGCATGGCCGGATCCTCTTCGCGCTGTTCGGCGGCGTCGAGGATCTCCAGTTGGCGATGCACCACGATCTGGCTGCGGTGAGCGATATTCAGGAAGACCGCGCGCACACCTTCGCGGGTGCGGGCCTCGGTGATGGCGGCGGTGACCGCGGCGGCGTGCGCGTGCTCGAAGGCGGTGGCCACCGCGCCCAGTTCGTCGCGGCCGAAATCCAGGCGGGGCGCTTCCTGCTCCGGGTCGACCGGCTCGCCGTCGCGCAGCCGGCGCAGCATGTCGGGCAGCCGTTCGTCGGCGAGCGCGAGGGTCTGGTCGCGCATCCGCTTCAGCCGCCGGATGAAGCGGTTGGCCAGCACCAGCGACACCAGGAAGGCGATGAGGCTCATCAGCACGACCGTGACACCGAGAGCCAGTGAGGCCGCCGCCGATTCGGTGGCCGAATCGCGGGCCAGCTGCTGGGCATTGGTGTTGTGCAGGTCCCAGATATCGAGCAGCGCGTTGTCGACCTCGGCGGCAGCGGCCTGCCATTCCTCGATGGTCGACGGCAGCGGGACCGGGGTGTCGTCGGACGTGCCGCGGCTGGTCGTGCGGCCGGAACCGGTGCCGGTCTGCCCGCCGGATCCGCTCGACTCGGTGGGCGGATCCATGGTGCGCTGCATCAGCGCGTGCTCCATGGCCGAGAGCCGCTGCCAGGCCGGGCTCGCCAGCAGGGCCTGCATCTTGTCGCGATAGGCCGGTTCGAGTTCGCCTGCCAGCTGCGGCAGCATGGTGTGGTGCGCGCCGACCTGAGCGACGAATTCCTCCGGCAGCGCGACCACACCACTGCCGTCGACCAGCGCCGCTTCGGCGAGCGCGTTGCTGCGCGAGACGGCCTCGATGCCGTAGATGAGCCGGGTCGACAGCGCCAGCTGCACCACCACGGCCGGGTCCGGCGCCGAGCGCTGGGCCAGCTGGGTGCCGATGGTGATGACGTCGAGCACCCGGGTGTAGAAGGTGTAGGCGTCCGGGGTGGGCAGGGCTCGCGCGTCGGCGCCGGTGCGCACCAGGGCCAGCTGCTGGCCGAGGGTCACGAAATCGCCGACGTTGTCGCCGATGGTCTCCGAATCCAGTTCGCGCAGCGGGTTGGACGCCTCGATCAAGGCCTGGAAGGCGGCATCGACGCGTGGGCGGGTGGTGGCCAGTTCGGCGGCGGCGTTCGGATCACCGGCCAGGTGCGCGAGGGTGAGCCTGCGTTCCTGCTGGATCGCGTTCAGCAGCTGACGGGTGGGGTCGATCGCCGACTGCATCGCCTCGGCCCACTGTTTACCGTGATTGCCCCGGTCGACCAGGTATCCCGCTGCGCCCACGCCGACCACCAGCAGAGTCAGGCTCGGAATGAGCGCGATCGCCAGTATCCGGGTCCGGACACCGAGCCTCGCTCTGAACATCGGCACACCGTAAGCGACATCGTGACCGAATCGGGACTCGGGTCCCGTTGACCGGGACCGGATTTGACATCGGAGACCGCGGCGGAATAGCGCGGTCGGTCAACGCGCGAGCTGCGCGATTGTGACACCCGGCACCATCGCACGCCCGGTGTGGGTAGATTGTGTGTACCGACGAGTAACCCACATCGAGGAGGCAACGATGCCCGCGCCGGAAGCCGACGTCTTCGCCCGACTGAGCGCCCTCGCGGCGATCGACGGCGCCGAGGCACGCCCCACCAGAACCATCACCGAGGTGTTCACCGGCCGCCCGCTCGGCACGGTCCCGGTCGGCACTGCCGAGGATGTCGCCGACGCGTTCACCAGAGCCAGGGCCGCCCAAGCACATTGGGCCGCGCGCCCGGCCGCCGAACGCGCCGCCGTCTTCGAGCGTTATCGCGCGCTGATCGTCGACGAACGCGAATACCTGATGGACGTCATCCAGGCCGAGACCGGTAAGGCGCGCTGGGCCGCCCAGGAAGAGGTCATGGGCCTGATGCTGGCCGCCCGCTACTTCTCGCGGGTCGCGCCGGGGCTGCTCGAACCGCACAAGGTGCCCGGCGCGTTCCCGGTGCTGAACCGGGCGCAGGTGCGTACCCAGCCCAAGGGCGTCGTCGGTGTGGTCGCGCCCTGGAACTACCCGCTCGTGCTGTCCATCGGCGATTCGATCCCGGCGCTGCTCGCGGGCAACGCGGTGGTGGTCAAGCCCGACAGCCAGACCCCGTTCTCCTCGCTGGCCGGTGCCGAACTGCTCTACCGGGCGGGTCTGCCGCGTGACCTGCTGGCCGTGGTGACCGGACCGGGCACCGTGGTCGGCACCGCGATCGTCGACTCCTGCGACTACCTGATGTTCACCGGCTCCTCGGCCACCGGGCAGACCCTGGCTCAGCAGTGCGGTAAGCGGCTGATCGGGTTCTCGGCCGAACTCGGCGGCAAGAACCCGATGATCGTCACCCGCGGGGCGAACCTGGACAAGGTGGCCAAGGCGGCGGTGCGCGCGTGTTTCTCCAACGCCGGACAGCTGTGCATCTCGATCGAGCGGATCTATGTCGAGCGGTCCATCGCCGAGGAGTTCACCGCCAAGTTCGTGGCCGCGACCGAGGCCGCGAAACTCGGTGTGGCCTACGACTTCTCCACCGATATCGGGTCGCTGATCTCCGAATCCCAGCTGGAGACGGTGTCCAAGCACGTCGCCGACGCGACGTCCAAGGGCGCCAAGGTGCTCACCGGCGGTAAGGCGCGTCCCGACCTCGGTCCGCTGTTCTTCGAACCGACGGTGCTCGCCGAGGTGACCGACGAGATGGAGTGCGGCCGCAACGAGACCTTCGGCCCCCTGGTCTCGATCTACCCGGTGGATTCGGTCGACGAGGCGGTGCGACTGGCCAACGACACCGAGTACGGCCTCAACGCCAGCGTGTGGGCGGCCAGCCCCGCGGAGGGCGAGCAGATCGCGCAGCGGCTGCGGGCGGGCACCGTCTGCGTCGACGAGGGCTACGCGCCGGCGTGGGGGACGACCGGTGCGCCGATGGGCGGCATGGGGATTTCCGGTGTCGGCCGCAGGCATGGCGCCGACGGGCTGCTGAAGTTCACCGAACCGCAGACGATCGTCGTCACCCGGTTCATGAACCTGGACCCGCCGCCGATGCTGTCGCAGGACAAGTGGCAGCGGTTCCTGATGACCATCGCCCGCAACCTGCGCTTCCTGCCGGGACGCTGAACCGTCGACTCGGCGTGCCGCCCGGGCCTACCCTGGCGGCATGCCGAGTCGATCACGGCCGGCGCGCCTGGCCGATGTGCACGAACTGGCCGCCGCGATGCCGCATGTGACCCGTGTGGACGGCCCGCGTGGCAATGCCGTCTACCAGGTCGGCGGCAAATCGTTCGTGTTCTTCCGTACCCCGCGTCCCGACGCCGTCGATCCCGAGACGGGGGAGAAGTACGACGACGTGATCATGTTCTGGGTGCCCTCCGAAGGCGACAAACTGGCACTGATCCAGGACCGCACCACCCCGTTCTTCACCACCTCGCATTTCGACGGTCACCCGTCGGTGCTGGTCCGGGCGGCGCATCTGGGCCGGCTGACCCGGCAGGAACTCGCCGAGATCATCGAAGACGCCTGGCTTTCCCGTGCCTCGCCGCGCCGGGCGCGGTTGTGGCTCGAGCAGCATCCGGCCCAGCCCTGAGATGAATCAGCCGCGCGGAGCCAAGCGTGCCGCGATCTCGGCGACACCTGCGCCGGTGAGCTGCTCGAGTGCGGCCGGCCGGCCGGTGATGAGCAGCAGCAGCGCGACGATGGGCCCCTCGATCGGCCTGCCCTGACCCACCGACCACGCGGTATCGGTGGCGCTGAGCCGGAAACCGTCGAGGCGGCGGCGTTTCCACACAGGCCAGCCGACCGAATAGGCGCGGGCGGCGGCCGCCGCGGCGGCCTCGGCGGGGATCGCGATCGGGCGGCCGAGCGGGCGGGAAATGTCCTGGCCGTGCACCATGATGTCGAAGAGGACGTTGCGATAGTTGGTGACCATCGGCAGCTCTCGGCTTGCGGCCGTATCGGCGATCTCGGCGACCAGTTCGGCGGTGGGACGACGGGCGTGCTCGCGCGCCGTGGTGTCGACGACGACGTTGTAATCGCTGCGGGCGCGGGCGAATTCGCGCAGGATCGTCCACAGCGACAATGGCTGGGTGGTCATGGCGATGTGGGCGGCCACGTCACGGATCCGCCAGCCCGCGCACAGTGACGGGGTATCCCATTCGGCGGGGGTGAGCTCACCGAGCAGGGCGGCGATGGCGCGGCGCTGCTGCTCGATTACCCACCAGCTCTGTTCCCGGTCCATCGCCATTACCTGCCAGTCAAGGATTCGCCGGCAAAACGGCGAGCCCGTAGAATTAATCAGTGTCGCTGACTATTTTAGTCAGTGAATCTGACTTGTCGCAAGAGTGTGGAAGGGGGCGGGCGTGGAGCGTTCCGCCGACGAGCCGCCGCTCGGGCTGCTGCTGTTCCTGCCGTATCGGTCCATGGAGAATCGCGTCTTCGCCGCCCTGGCCGAAGCGGGATACGCCGACATCACCCTCGCGCAGGCCCGG
The DNA here is from genome assembly GCF_005863245.1 of Nocardia cyriacigeorgica. Lineage (GTDB taxonomy): Bacteria > Actinomycetota > Actinomycetes > Mycobacteriales > Mycobacteriaceae > Nocardia > Nocardia cyriacigeorgica_C. The sequence continues at coordinate 275,380 of NZ_VBUT01000006.1, forward strand.
ATCGTGCAGCGCATCGGTCCCGACGGCACCCGGCTCACCGACCTCGCCGAGCAGGCGCAGGTCACCAAGCAGACCGCAGGCTTCCTCGTCGACCAGCTCGAGCGCGCGGGCTACGTCGAACGGGTGCCCGACCCCACCGACGGTCGCGCGCGACTGGTGCGGCTGTCGGCGCGTGGGCAGCGCGCGACCGCGGTGGCCAATGCCGTGGCCGCCGAGGTCGAAACCGAATGGGCCCGGCACCTGGGACCGCGGGCGACGGCGCAGCTGCGCCGGGCATTGACCCGGTTGCGTGAGATCACCGACCCCTATCGCTGAATCAGCGCAGGCGGTCGGCACCCGTGCGAGGCGGGGGAGCGGCTGCCGCCGCGGCCGCCTCGTTGGCATCCAGTGGCCGCACCCGCAGCACGAACCGGTGACCCTCGGCGATTTCGAGCGAGGCACTCGCCGCGGCGTCGCCGGGGTCCGGGCCGACATCGATGGTGAGATGATCGCGGGCGTAACGGGCGTAGTTGTCTCCGCTCATCCAGAACTCGGTATGCCAGGGCAGCCGGGCGACCAGCACGTCGCCCTCGTCGGGCCGGAAATCGCGGGCGCGCAGGCAGATCGGGGCCGTCGCGCCCGGACTCAGCATCAGCACCACCGGGCCGTGCTGGTCGATGACGTGCCGCAACACCGAGCGCGCCGCCTCGGTGGCGTCGCCGCGGACACTGCGGTCCGGCATCAGCGTGCGGGGCCCGCGGCGCAGCTCGTGGCGGTCTCGGATCCGGGTTCGAACCAGCACATCGCTCCTCCTCGTGACTGCGGCGGACATCCTCGATGCCGGAAACTATGGAGGGCGAAGGTTGGTATCACGTTGGCGCCCGCCGAAGGGCCGCCGGGCGATGTCTCGAGCGGTATAATCAAGCGTTCTCTTCGGGCGGTGCTGTGCATCTGGGGTGGTCATGGATATCGAACCGCTGACCCGGCATCGCCTGTTCCGCACCGATGACGCCGAAGAAGCCCGGGTGCGGATGGGTGGCGTACTCCGGGACCACCGGCTCGATCCGGGCGCGGGCATGATGGACGCCCGGTGCGATTTCCTCGGCGTCGGGAACGTCGGCCTCGCCCATTTGCAGTACGGGGTCCAGGTGCGGGTCAGATCCGAACCGACAGAGACCTTCCGCCTTGTCCAGATCCCGTTGTTCGGTTGGGTTCGCGTGCGTGCGGGAAGCCGCGATATCGCATCCGATACCACTGTCGCCTCGGTTCCCGAGCCGGACGTACCGCTGGATATGGCGGCGCACGACAGCAGCCGGTATCTGCTCGTCCGATTCGACCGGCACGCGCTCGACACCCACCTGCTGCGGATGCTGGGGCGGGCGCCGAATGGCCCGTTGCGGATGTCGCAGGCGATGCAGCTTCGGTCGCCCGCGGTCCGGACCTGGCTCGAAACACTGCGCATGGTGCAAGCGGACGCGGCGGGGCCGGGCCTGCTCCGCGACGCACGATTGCGGCCACAGGTCGAACAGTTGATCATGACGCAGTTTCTGCTGGCTCAGCCGAACAGCTACTCGGAGCTGCTCCTCGGCTCGGATGCGGGCACTGCGACGCCGCGGCCCATTCGCCGCGCCGAACAACTGATCGTCGAGCGGGCGCGTGATCTGCCTTCCGTCGCCGATATCGCTGCCGCGGTAGGCCTTTCGGTGCGCACCCTCCAGGAAGGGTTCCGCCGGTACCTCGACACCACCCCGACCGAGCGATCGCGCGAAGCCCGGCTCGTGGGAGTGCACGCGGACCTCGCCGCCGCCGACCCCACCACGACCACGGTCGCGGCCATCGCCGCCGACTGGGGTTTCTGGCACCTCGGGCGGTTCTCGGCCCTGTATCGGAAACGCTGGGGAGTCAGCCCGTCCACCACACTGCGCTGCTGAGCCGGGACCGACTGCGTCTGCGGGATACAACCCGCGCTGCCGGGATAGTCAAGCCCCGTACCGGCCGCTGATCATGAAGGCGCCGGGCGACGGGGCGAACTCCCAGGTTTGCCGCACAGTCCGGGGCGGCGGCCCGATACCGGGCCGAAGCATCGAGAAATCCTGCGCCACCTGTACACCTGTGGAGACCCAATGTTCACTCGCATCGCGCCCGCACACCGGACGGGCCCGTCCACCGGCGGTATCGCCGCCGTCCTCAGACGTGGTTCGGCGGCGTGGCTGTTGATACTCGGCACGATCGCCGCGCTGACGATGACCGGAACCGTCCCGGCCGGGGCGCAACCACCCAGCTCGGTGGATCTGCAGACCACCTGGGAGGTGCACCAGCGCCTGTCCAACACCACCGATCAACCCATCGGATTCCGCGTCAAGGTCACCTGGCGGGAAACCAACGCCGCGAACACGATCATGTCGTTCAACGGATTCGCCAACACCAGCACGTCCTGGGGTGAGGTCGTCGGCGGTCAGATCCAAGGCCGGCTGATCCGGTTCACGATTCACTGGTCCGACGGGAAAACCGGTGTCTACCAAGGCTCCTGGTTCGAAGACGGCCACCTGCGCGGCTCCAGCCGGGAGGAGGGAACGGGCCGCACCGCCGAATGGTGGAGCAAGCACAAGAACTGGAAACTGACACCGCCGCCGCGGCGCTAGGCGGTGTCTCGACGTCGAGCAGCAGTTGAGGGCGGGCGTGCGTCCGCCCTCAACCCTGCATGGGCTGTTGATACGCGGCGGCGAGGTGGAGGGTGGCCAGCGGCCCAGCGGCCTAACGCCCGCGCCGGCGAGTGGGTTTCTTGGCGCCCGCGCGCGCCCCGGTCGATCGCGGCTTCGCGGCAGCGTTCTTCCCCGGCTTCTTACTCGCGGGCGGCTTTTTCTCGGTGCGCGAGGGCGCCGCGTTGGGGCGATCCGCCGACGGCGACCGGGAACTGCGTGGCGAGCGGCCGCGCACCACGCCGATGAACTCCTCGACCAGATCGGTGGTCTGCTCCGACGGCCACGCCAACGCGATATCGGTTCCGGGCGCGTCGGTGACCGTGCGGTACACCACATCGCGGCGAGCGTGCAGCCGAGCGATCGAATGCGGCACGATCGCCACGCCCACCCCGGCGGCCACCAGTTCGATACTGCCCGCGGCACGATCGAGATCGCTGGTGTCCTGGTGCTGCTCCCCGGCCAGATCAGCGGTGGTGACCTCGGTGAACACCGAAATCGGGTGGTCCTTCGGGACCACAACCACGGGCAGCTCGTGGTAGAGCGGGATCGCGCTCAGTCCCGCGTCGTCGACGGGGAGCCGGACGAAACACATATCGACCCGGCCGTCCCGCAGGGCGGTGAGCTGATCGGCCTGCGCGATCGGTTCGAGTTCCAGCGGGATCTCGGGGAACCGTTCGGCCCAGACCCGCTGCCATTTCGACACCGTGACACCGGGAACGAAACCTACGCGCAGGCCGGTGATCTCGGCCGGTGCGGCACCGGTGGGCGCGGCCTCGGCTGCGGCGAGCAGTTGCTTCGCCTCCGCCAGTAGCTCGGCGCCGTCCTCGGTGAGCTGCGTGGGGCTCGCGCCCGGCACGAACAGCTTGGTGCCGAGCTCGTTCTCCAACTCGATGACGGTGTGACTGAGCTTCTGGCGCGAAATATTCAGCGCCTTCGCCGCCCGCGCGAAATGCAACTCCTCCGCGACCGCGACGAACCAGCGCAGACGCACGATATCGATCGAAGCGAAGCGGCTCATTCGTATCAGCGTATGCGCACCACGTGCCGGGCGATGCGCACAGCCCGCCGCTACCTGCCTACCCACGTGCCCAGTACGCTGTATCGGTGAGCCCGGACAAGAAACCGCAGACCATGAAGCCGCTGACGGCGGCGAACAAACTCGGCATCTATCTTCCGGCGGCCCCCGAGGAATTCCGCACCACCCCGATCTCCCGGGCCGAGCTCGACAAGCTGCGCACCGACCCGCCGCAGTGGCTGACCGACCTGCGCCGCACCGGCCCCTTCCCGCGCGATATCACCGCCCGTAAGCTCGGCGTCTCCAACAGCGGCCTGGCCCGCGCCGAAGTCTCCGACGCCCTCACCGCCGACGAGATCGCGGCCCTGCTCGCCGACCCGCCGGAATGGCTGGTGCGTGAACGCGAGAACTACGCCGCCGTGCAGGCCGAGAACGCCCGCATCAAGGCCAAGGAAGCCGAACGCCGCGAAGCCACCAACCGCCCGGCCAAGAACCGCGGCTGACCCGACGTGTCTCGGCGCGCCTACCGCACCGGGCTGACGGCGGCGGCCATCACCGACGCCGCCGTCGCGCTGACCGCCGAACGCGGGCTCGACGGACGCTGATTGCCACCCATCGCCCGCACACCATCGCGGCCGCGGACCAGATTCTGGTGCACGACGATGGGCGGATCATGCAACGAACGCACGAGGAACTGATCGGCCAACCCGGCACATGCGCCGAGTTCTGGCGGGAACGTAAGCGGGCGCAGGGATGGCGGCTGGCCGGATGAGCAGCCGACGGCCGGCGGCGGCGCAGCCCGGTCGCCGAGATGTCAGGTGCGCAAGGCGGTATGCAGCCGAGCGGTGACGACCGCTCGGCGCACATCGCCGGGCGGCAGCAGCCGCAGCGCGTGCTCGTGGACCTCGACGTCGCCGGGGACGCGCTCACCGAAGGCGACGGCGTGATCGGCGCGGTCGCTGGTGAGTACCGCATTGCGGACCCCGACTTCAAGGTGTGCGCGCCACTGCGCGATGCCGGGCGTGTCCGACCCCGGCAGCAGTGCACCCCGGTACAGCCACACCGCGGAGGTGGTGTCGCCGGCGGCGATGGCGGCCAGCAGGTCGACCGCGTCGCAGGAGATCGGGCCGGTGAGCAGGTAGCGGCGGTTGCCGATGTGCCCGCCGGTGGCGCGGCGCAGATGCGAGACCTCGGCCTTGAGGGTGGCGGCGGTGACCGGACGGTCGCCGTAGAGCGCGGCGTGCAGCTGTTCGGGGGTGAACCCGTCGGGTTCGAGGGCGAGCAGGGTGAGGATCTCCAGCTGACGTGGCCGCAGCGGCACGGTGAATCCGTCGCGGGTCAGGCGTGATTCACCCAGGCATTCCAGGCGCAGTCCGGCCGGCGGCGGTGCTTGCGCGCTGCGCAGCATGGTCTCCACCGCGGTGACCAGGGCCCGCACCGACGACATGACCAGCGGGTGGGACCGGTCCCAGGAACTGGACAGGTCGAGTGCGCCGACCTGCCTGCCGTCGGGGGCGTGGATCGGAGCGGAATAGCACACCCAGCCGTGCAGCGCCGCCACCAGATGTTCGGCGCAGAACACGGTGCTCGGGGCGTCGGTCAGCAGCGACATCGAGACCGCGTTGGTGCCCATATGGGCCTCGTCCCAGCAGCCACCCGGCGCGAAATTGACCTGCTCGGCGCGCCGGCGCACCGCCCGGTCACCACCGGACCACAGGATCGCGCCGGAGGCGTCGGTGACAGCGGCCAGGTAGCCGGCGTCGACGGCGACGTCGTTGAGCGCACCGGACAACTCGGTGACCGGCGCGCGCAGCGGCGAGCGCGCCCACCGCTCGCCGATATCATCGAGACCCGGTGCGCCGGTGCACCCCGGGTCGACCGTGGTCAGCGAGCGCCGCCACGATTGCGCGACCTCACTGCGTAGCAAGGTGTTCGGGGTCCGCACGGCGGCGCCGGAGGCGGTGGCCACGCGTTCCCATTCCTTTTCGAGATCGGTGCGCTGCTGGGTCAGGGTGCGAAACCGTGCCACACGCAGTCCTTCTCGTCGTCCGGGTCACCGGTCGGGCCCCGACCGGCCTGCTTGCGCGTCCTATCCTCGCGCAGGCGAACCCGCTCGCGGGACGCTTTGCCGCACAACGATCACCGGTGCGTCATTTGGTGATGAAGATGCCCGCCACGTCGGCGTTCTTGATCGGGGTCTCGGCATTGCGCTGCGCACCGCACAGCAGATCCACCTGGATGATCGTGGCGTCCACGGCGGTGCCCGCCGGTTCGGAATCGATGCCCGAATTCTGCTTGATGAACTTGGTGATCGTCATCCGCTTGGTGTCCGGGTCCTGCTGGACGTACTCCCGGCAGGGCGTGTCGCCGCCGCGGTTGAGCGCGCGTTCGATGTCGTTGCAGCCGGCCAGCAACAGCGCGGCGGCCGCGGCCGTGCAGGCGAGGCCGGTCCGTGCGATGGTGGCGTTCATGTGATCCTCCTGGTCGGCGCGCCGGGCCACCTCGCCCGGCCGTTGGCTACAGCCTAGGCGGCCCGGCCGACACCGGGCCCGCGCTCAGCCGGTGAACACGCGCAGTGGGACGTTCATCTCGGCCGGGGTCAGCGAACCATGATGGCCGGGCAGCGCCGATTGCAGCGGTTCGGCGTGAGTGCGCACCACCCCGCCGGTATCGCGCGCCACCACGACCAGGTCCCCGATCCGTTCGCGGACCTGCGGCGATACCGTCGGCCCGAACCAGCCGCAGTCGATGACCTCCGCGCGGGACAGCACCTGGAATCCGGCGCCGAGGCGTTCGCGCCAGGCCGCCATCACATCCTCGACGGCGCCATCGGTGGTGTAGACGTGGCGTGCGCGCGGTTCCCCGCCGAGCCGGTGCACGCCCTCGCGCAGGCCGGGTTCGGCATCGAAGTCGATCGTGTCGCCGAGTTCCACCATGCCGTGGTCGGCGGTGACGATCAGCGCCGAGCCCGCGGGCATCCGCGCGGCGATATCGGCGGCGATCCGGTCCACGTGCGCCAGCTCCAGCAACCACGCCTGCGAGGACGGCCCGCGCACATGCCCGGTGGTGTCGAGCTCGCCGTGGTAGGCGTAGACCAGCGAACGGGGTCCGGCAAGCGCTTCGACCACGCCCGCGACCAGGTCGCCGACCGAGAAGTTGGGCCGGAAGGCGCACCCGCGCAGCACAGCGCGGGTCAATCCGGAGCCGGCCTGATAGCGCGGCGCCACCTGCGTCACGGTGAGGCCGTGCGCGGCGGCTCGCTCGAAGACGGTTGCGCCGGGCTGGAATTGCTCGGGCACGAGCTGGTCGAGCAGGTCGCCCTTGTGCTGGGCGCCGAACAGCCGCCAGCCCAGCGGATCGAACAACCGGTCCTGGCCCGGCACCCGCAGCAGATAGCCGACGATGCCGTGCTCACCGGGCGGCACACCCGCACCGAGGGAACTGACGCTGGTTGCCGTCGTGGTCGGGAATCCGGCCGTCAGCACGGCGGGGGACAGCCCCGACAGGAACGGCGCCACTTCGGCGTGCTCGGCCAGCGCGTCGGCGCCGAGACCGTCGATCAGCAGCACACACACCCGGTCCACCCCGAGTTCGAGCCCGAGGCGATCGCGCTCGCCGGGGACCCCGAATCCGGCCAGGACGGAGGGAAACAGATCGGACAGGGAACCCGTTCCATAACGGGGCGCGACGAACACGTGCTCAGGATGCGGGCCGCCGCGCGCGGGCGCAAGCCGGTTGTTTCAGGAGCCGGGAGCGATCAGGGCATTGAAGGTGCCCATGATGTCGGCCACCAGTTCGGGTGCGGTGGTGCCCATCAGCGCACTGCGCTTGTCCAGCTGCCCGTCCAGCCACAGCGACGCCAGACCGTGGGCCAGGCCCCAGAGCGTGACCGCGAGGGTGTCGGCCTTGCCCGCGGGTAGCTCGCCCGCGGCGACACAATCGGCGACGGTGCCGGACAGAACGGCGAAAGCGGCCTCACCGGCGGCCCGGGTCTCGGGGTGCTTGTCGGGTTGTGACAGCTCCGGCCGGAACATCAGCCGGAAGTAGCCGGGGTTGTCCCGGGCGAAGCGCACATACGCGTCGGCGATGGCGGTCAATCCGGCCAGGGGAGTGGGCGCGGCGTCCCTGGCGGCGGCCACCTCGTCGCCGAGCTTGCGGAAACCCTCGGTCGCCAGATCGGCCAGCAGCGCGGCCCGGTCGGCGAAATGGTGGTAGGGCGCACCGGAACTCACGCCGGCCTCGCGGGCCACCCGGCGCAGGCTCACCGCCGCGATGCCCTCGGTCTCGATCAGCCGCAGGCAGGCCGCGAGCAAGGCCTCACGCAGGGCGCCGTGGTGATACGAGGTCCGGGTCACCGTCCGAGCGTAAGCGAATGGCACTGGACAAACCAATCTGGGCAGTGCTTAGATTATCTGAGCGGCGCTTAGATGCGTCGGGTTCTTCCTCCTCTCGATGGGTAGACATCATGGGCACACGAGTACTGGTCACCGGCGCCACCGGATTCATCGCCGGCCACGTCATCGCCGAACTGCTGAACCACGGATACGCGGTGCGCGGCACCGTGCGCAGCCTCGCCGACACCCGCAAGCGCGAGCACCTGGTCGAGCTCGCCGAGCGTGCCGGCGGTGAGATCGATTTCGCCGCAGCCGATCTCGACCGCGACGAGGGCTGGGCCGCCGCCGTCTCCGGCTGCGACTACGTCCTGCATGTCGCCTCACCGTTCCCGTCCGCACCGCCGGACGACGAACAGGAGATGATCGACACCGCTGTGCACGGCACCCTGCGGGTGTTGCGGGCGGCCGCGGCCGCGGGCACGGTGCGGCGGGTGGTGCTGACCTCCTCGATCGCCGCCATCGCCCACGGCCACCGCACCGACGCGGTGCGCACCGAGGCCGACTGGACCGTTGTGGAGCGCAGCCCGGCCTATCAGAAGAGCAAAACCCTCGCCGAGCGCGCGGCCTGGGACTTCGCCGCCGAGAACCCCGACGGTCCCGAACTGACGGTCCTGAATCCCGGCATGGTCCTCGGCCCCGCGCTCTCCACGGCCACGAGCACCTCCCACGAACCCGTGCGAATGCTGCTCGGCCGTCAGGTGCCCGGCTCGCCGCGGGTGGGCTGGGCGACGGTGGACGTGCGCGATCTCGCGGTCGCGCACCGGCTGGCCATGGAAACGCCGGAGGCGGCGGGCAAACGGTATATCTGTGCGGGCGAACATCTCTGGATGCGAGATCTCGGGCGCCTGCTTGCCGAGGAATTCGGGCCGCGCGGGTTCCGGGTGCCGACCCGTCAACTGCCCGACCTGCTGGTCCGCGCCATCGCGGTGGTGGACAAGACGGTGCGGCTCACCGTGCCGTCGCTGGGGCTGGTCGAGCGACTCAGTGCCGAACGGGCCGAACGCGAGCTCGGCTGGACCATGCGTCCGGTCCGGGATTCGGTGCGCGACACGGCCGAGAGCCTGCTGGCGCTCGGTGTGGTGCCGAAGCCCGCGGGCGCGCGCTCCGATGCGGCCGAACCGGCGCACGCGTAAGGAGATCCGCTCATGATCACCGCAACATTGATCGTCGCGACCCTCGGGCTGGTTCGCCGGTTGCGCCGGCGCGAGGGGAGGAGCAGGGCCGACTCCGACGCCGGACGGCGACGAGCTCGTTCCGTCGCCGTGCGGCAGGGATCCGGCTGGTGGAGGTCCGGCCGAGCCGCGGCGTCGGCGGCCGCGCTGTCTGGGGCGAGCATCGCCGCCGCCGCATTCGTCGCCTGCTGACTGCGGGTCGCCTCGCGTGGCATCATGCCCGCCCGCGTTGCCCTGCCTGGGTGCGTGGGCGGGCTGTGATCGCCGATGTCGCCTTGGTAGACAAGAGGGGTGAGCGCACAACATGAATTCCGATTCGGCGTGAACATGGTGGTCCCGGAGTCGAGGCAGGCGTGGATCGCCAAATGCCGCCGGGCCGAAGCGCAGGGCTACGACGTGGTCGGCGTGGCCGATCATCTCGGACTGCCCGCGCCGTTCCCGTCGATCGTGCTCGGCGCCGAGGCCACCGAGCGAGTCCGGCTCAATACCTTCGTGCTGAACACGCCGTTCTACAACCCGGCGCTGCTGGCACGGGACGTGGCCGGGGTGGATCAGTTCACCGACGGGCGAATCGAACTCGGCCTCGGTGCGGGGTATGTGAAGGACGAGTTCGAGGCGGCGGGCATCCCGTTCGGCACCGGCGGCCGGCGGGTGGCTCACCTCGAGAACACCGTCGCCACGCTGCGGAAGCTGTTCGCCGACCCGGAGTATCAGCCGCGCCCGGTGCAGCCGGGTGGGCCGCCGCTGCTCATCGCCGGCTGGGGCGATCGGCTGCTGCGGCTGGCTGCCACCGAGGCCGACGTCGTCGGTTTCACCGGCGCTGCCACCGGGGCCGGCGGGACGCTGACACTGGCCGATGTCGAGGGCATCACCGAGCGGGTCGGGTATGTGCGAGAGTTGCTGGGGGAGCGCGCCGACCGCGTCGAGCTCAATATCCTGGTGCAAGCGGTGGTTCCGCCGAGCGAACGCGCCGCCCTGCTGGACACATACGGTTCCGCGCTGCTCGATGGCGACCCCGAAGAACTGCCCACCCTGCTGTTCGGCACGCCCGCCGAGATGGCGCAGCGGCTGCGCGAACGCCGCGAACAGTTCGGTATCTCCTACATCACCGTGCTCGAGCCGTACATGGACGCGTTCGCCCCGGTGATCGAACAGCTGCGCTGAGCCGCCCACCGGCGCGCCACGCGGCGCCCGACGTCGACCACCACGACAGGCCGCCGCGTGCGCGCGAGCCCGCCCCGATCAGGCAGGCTTGCGCCACAGCAAGGTGTAACGCCACATCATCCTGCGCCGGATCCGCGCACCAGGCAGCAATTCGGCGGCCGCCGAGCGGATCTCGGGCAGAGTGTCCTCGGGATCACGGCAGGTGAAACCCGGCCCCCTGCTGCCGCCGTGCCACTTACCGATCGCCCAGATCGCGGGTAACAGCGGAAGGTACGCGGCGTCGGCGCGGACGCTCATCTTCCAGAGTCCGACCACCGCCAGCGTGCCGCCGGGCGCCACCAGATCACGCAACGCCGTCAAACCTTCGACCAGTGGGACGTGATGCAAGGTCGCCACCGCCGTCACGACATCGAAGGTCTGGTCCAGCTCCCGGAAATCACCCTGCGTGAGACGAACATTCGCCGGCGTGGGGGCGTCGGCGATGATCCCGCCGTCCACATCGACGCCGAGAACCGACTCACACCGGGTGGCGAGTTTCGACGCCAGCAGCCCGTCGCCGCAGCCGACATCGATTGCGGTGCGCGCGGTTTCGGGTACTTGCGCGATCAGCCACGGGTGGTAGTGGGTGTTGTGATTCCAGTAGGGATCGGCGCTCACCCGCTCCAACGTACCGGGGTCGTGTGTCCTGGCGCGGGCTGCGATCGGCGCGCTCCGATGCGGCACCTCGGTGCATTTGCTACTGCGGCGCCGATGCCTTCCCTTCGGGCCACGCCCGGCCGAGTCCGGTCAACGGACTGGCGAAGCGTGTGGTGACCCCGTCGCGCGCCCGGTACTTCGGTGCGGCCACGCGAGCCTCCGGCGGTCGCCCGCCGACGGCCATCGACGAGTGGTGGCAGCCTGCTCGGATGATCAGGGCCGCGTGCGTAGGTGGCTTGTCAGACACGGCGAGCGGATCCCACGGCACCATCGAACCCCGCCAGCCATGCCGGGAACTCGGTCAGATTCGCCAGGATGACGTCGGCGCCGGCCGCGCCCAGCTCCTCGGCCGAGCACGGCCCGGTCACCACGCCCACTCCGTACGCCCCCGCCGCCCGCGCACCCCGCATATCGCCCGCATGATCGCCGACGAAGACCCGCGCCCCATGCTCCCGCAGCGCCGTCGCCTTCCCATCCGACCACAGCTCGCCCACCACGACGTCGACGGGCCAGCCGAGATGATCGACATGCAGCTCGGCATGCGGCTGATACTTCCCGGTCACCACAACCACCCGCCCACCGGCGCCGACCACCGCATCGATCGCCGCGTCCGCCCCAGCCATCGCCGGAACCTCGCCGATGACCTCCGGATAGAGCTCGCGATACCGAGCAACCAACTCCGGAATCAACTCCTCCGGAGCCCCAGCATCAGCCAGAATCATCGCCAACGGCGGCCCGAGCCGCTCAGCGAGCTCACCACCACGCAACTCCAGCCCGAACTCAGCGGCCACGACATCGATCGCCCGCGCCACTCCCTTACGCGAGTCGATGAGCGTCATATCCAGGTCGAAGCCGACAATCCAGGTCACCACCCGACCCTATCGACCCTCACCGGCACGCCCGCGCCTGCCCGCAGCCGGCAATCGAGGCATCGAAAAAGGAGCATCCGCAACTCTGACGACCTGACAGGATGAGCAGAATGCCGACCCGCATCGAAGACCTCACCGCGCAAGCAGAACGCGACGGAGTCCAGCAGCTCGTTGTGGGTGCTGTCGTCGAACACGATGGCCGCGTACTGCTGCTACGCCGTCCCGGCGACGATTTCATGGGCGGCATCTGGGAGCTGCCGAGTGGCAAGGTCGAACCCGGCGAGAGCCTCGAGCGGGCCGTCGAGCGTGAGGTCGAGGAAGAGACAGGGTTGCGGGTCTCCGGAGTCGGCCCCTATATCGACAGTTTCGACTACCGGTCCGGCAGCGGGAAGCGCAGCCGTCAGTTCAATTTCGCCGTCGAGTGCCTCGCCCCGGAACCGATCCGCCTTACCGAACACGACGCCTATACCTGGACTGCGCTCACCGACGAACCACCGGTCACCGATGCCGTGAAACAGACTCTCGTGCGCTACAGACATGCCGGTCGGATGCGAGCTCATCCGGAGAACGTGTAGCGCGAGATCGGATGTTTCGGACGAAAGCATCTGCCGGGTAACATGATTCGCAGATAGGCGCAGATCAGGATCGGTCACCCAGGATCGCGAACTGATGCGCCGATACCGAAAAGGCTGCACACATCGCGCTTCGCGCATCCTGGAAGTTCGAGGCAGTTCGGAGGCTGTACGGAATGGGTGGGGCCAGATGAGAGCGAGTGTCACCGTTGAGGATGCCGAAGGCGAGTGGATTGTGTCTTTCACCCACCGTGATCCAGAGCTCCTCAATGCGATGAAAAAGGCAGTTCCCCGTGGTCGCCACTGGGACGCGGTGAACATGTCATGGCGAGTCAACGCCGGTACTCGAATCATGGCCGACCTGTGCGCAGAGTTCGAGCAGCTCGGAGCAGCGGTCACCAAGCCAAACACGCTGAACCCGAACCCGCCGGATGGCGGCGATCGCCGTACCGCCGAGTACTGGGAACGAAAGTTCCGAGCCATGAACGACGCCGCACGCCGGCAACACGAGCAGATCCAGCAGCTCATCGACGAACGCGATGAACTGCAAGAACAGCTGAGGTCGGCGACAAACGTATCGACGCCCATGAACGGCTGGGCAGAAACATTGTTCGATGCAGTCGGCCCTACTCTGCGCAAGTCTGTCTTCAAGGCCCTGACCACCTGCCTGCATCCCGATAGGGCTGGTGATGAAGGCCACCCCCTGCAGCAGCAATTGAACGCAGCCTACGACAAGGCTCGCCGCTGAAACGACAAACTCCGAGGCCAGGACCCCAGCACAAGCATGTGGCGGCGTAGTCGGTCGGCGAGCAGGCCTCGCGGCTGGACCGTCACGGAAGGGACCGACCCATCATCCGGCTGGCCACCGTCGGCCCGGATAGACCGGCCGGAGGGTACTTCGACCGCGCGGGACGGGTGCCCTGGTGATCGGCAGGGCAGCGTGACGCGCGATGCCGTCCGGGATGCGGAGTGACAGGATGGCGCGCTGATCTCGTTACAGCTGTCTCGGGGCACGCCGGGGCGATGCGGCTGCGAAAAAGCCTGGGGGAGTGGTGATTCACGTGGAACCGCCGGTGCACGTCCTGCCAGGGCGGTCCACGCTCTATCCGCGCACACTGTGCGTGTTTGCACGAACTGCCGAAACCGGGCCGTGCCAGAGCCGTGGGATCGCTATTCTCGCAGGTGAACTCGTGTGCGGGCATAACCGGTCGACGCGAATAGCGCACGTGACGGCGCCTATCGGGAAGGCGCCGCGGACCGACCGGCCGGTCTGCGGAACTGCGGTTGTCGCGACGTGGCAGCCGGTGCACACCTGCACCGGCTGCCATTCCACGCCCCTCAGCTACTGGCGGACGCCGCGAAAGGCGTCCCGGTGGACGCGAATTCACGCCGATGCGGATGCCGCCACAAACCCTTGCGTTCCAGGATCGGCAGCACGCCTTCGCCGAACCAGTACGCCTCCTCGAGGTGCGGGTAGCCGGAGAGGATGAAGTGGTCGATGCCGAGGCGGGCGTATTCGGCGATGCGCTCGGCGACTTCGGCATGGGAGCCGACCAGGGCGGTGCCCGCGCCGCCGCGCACCAACCCGACGCCCGCCCAGAGATTCGGCGCGATCTCGAGCCGGTCGGTGCGCCCGCCGTGCAGTTCGAGCATCCGCCGCTGCCCCTCGGACTCGCTGCGCGCGAGATTGGCCTGCACTCGTTCGACGTCGGCCGGGTCGATTCCGGCCAGCAGCCGGTCGGCCTCGGCCCAGGCTTCTTCGGAGGTGTCGCGGCTGATGACGTGAATGCGCAGCCCGAAATCGAGCCTGCGCCTCTGCTCGGCGGCCAGTCCGCGAATCCATTCGAGTTTGCGGCTCACCGCCAGCAGCGGTTCACCCCAGGTGAGGTAGGCGTCGGCGTACCGCGCGGCCACCGGACCGGCGGGCTCGGAGGAGCCGCCGAAGAAGATCGGCGGCACCGGATCGGGGCGGTTGTTCAGCAGCGCCCCGCGCACCTGGATGTGTTCGCCGTCGAAATCCACCGGCTCGGTCGAGGTCCACAACTGCCGGACCACATCGAGGAATTCACCCGTGCGGGCATAGCGCTGGGTCTTGTCCAGGAAATCGCCGTAGGCCTGCTGCTCATGCGGTTCACCACCGGTCACCACGTTCAACAGCAGCCGTCCACGCGAATGGCGTTGGAAGGTGCCCGCCATCTGCGCGGCCAGCGTGGGACTGATCAACCCGGGCCGGAACGCGACCAGGAACTTCAAGGTCTCGGTCGTCTCGACCAGCATGGCGGTGGTCAACCAGGCGTCCTCGCACCACGCACCGGTCGGCGTCAGTACCGCTTCGAAACCGTTGTCCTCGGCGGCGGCGCCGATCTGATTCAGATAACGCAGGCTTGCCGGCCGGTCGCCGGACATGGCGGTACCGTGACCGCCCGCGATGAGACCGCGGGAGTCGCCGTAGGTGGGCAGGAACCAATGAAACGACAGGCTCATCCGCTCATCGTCGAATGCCGGCGGCGCCGGGTCACGGGTTGAAACCAGCGCGGTTTTAATCCGGCTGCACGACGCTCACATAGGCGGCGAGGAAACCGAACAGGCCCGCGCTGTGCTCGATGATCTGCTCGGCGTCGAAGTCGAGTTCGCCGTCGAGCCAGCGCCGCAGCACCTCGAACAGGCCGCCGACGGCCAGCGTCGACCCCAGATGGGCCACCGCGATGGTGGATTCGGCCAGGTTCAGATAGCGGCGGGCATGCGCGAGCACCAGGTCGGTGAACCGGGTCATGATCTCGCTGCGCAGCTCGCGCATGACAGGTTCGGCCGCGGATTCGATGAACAGGATCCGCGCCATCACCGGATCGTCGGCGATCATCCGGACGAAGGCGCCGACCGTCGCCCGCGCGACCTCGTCGGGGGCGGCGCCGTCGGCGGGGGCGGCCAGTTCCACCTCGCGGCGCAGGATCGATTCCAGCTCGACGGCCACCGCGCGCAGCAGCGCGTCCCGGTCGCTGAAGTGCTGATAGAAGTACCGCGAGGTCAGCTTGGCTTCCGCGCAGACGGCGGTGACAGTGGTCTCGGCGGCGCCGCGGGTGCCCAGCAGCAGGGTGGCGGCCTCGATCAGCCGAGCGCGACGTTGATCGTGTCGCTGCTCGGCGGTCAGGCCCCCGTAGACGCGCGCTGGACTCACGGCCGACATTCTGTCATGATTCCAGGCATCTGACTAAGTGTAAAGTCAGATGGAACTCGGTCGAAGGCGTCCGAGTGCGACCAGACGAGGAACTCAATGACGCGGCATGTCGACGTATTGATCATCGGCGCTGGCCTGTCCGGAATCGGCGCGGCCTGTCATCTGGCCAAGGAGCAGACCGGGCGCAGCTTCGCCATCCTGGAGCGGCGCACCGCCATCGGCGGCACCTGGGATCTGTTCCGCTACCCGGGCATCCGCTCCGATTCGGACATGTTCACCTTCGGCTACGGATTCCGCCCCTGGACCGGAACCAAGGTGCTGGCCGACGGCCCGAGCATCCGCCGCTACGTCGAGGAGACCGCCGCCGAGTACGGCGTCACCGAGCACATCCGCTTCGGCCGCAAGATGGTGAAGGCGAGCTGGTCCAGCGAGGCAGGCCAGTGGACGGTCGAGGCGCTCAACGAGCAGACCGGCGAGACCGAGATCTACACCAGCAACTTCCTCATCGGCTGCACCGGCTACTACGACTACGACAAGGGCTACCAGCCCACCTTCCCCGGTCAGGAGCGCTTCGGCGGCCGGCTGGTGCACCCGCAGCACTGGCCCGAGGACCTGGATTACAAGGGTAAGCGCGTGGTCGTCATCGGCTCCGGCGCCACCGCGATCACCCTGATCCCGGCCATGGCCGAGGACGCCGAGCACGTGACCATGCTCCAGCGTTCGCCCACCTACATCGCGGCCATCCCCAGCGACGACCCGGTCTCGGTCGGCTTCAACGCCGCCCGGATTCCCGCCGCGCTGACCTACAAGCTGGGCCGCGCCCGCAATATCGCCTTGCAGCGAGCGACCTACGAGCTGTCGCGCAAGCAGCCCGAGGTGGCCCGCAAGCTGCTGCTGTCGGCGGTGCGCCTGGCCGTCGGCCCCAATGTCGACATGCGCCATTTCACGCCGAAGTACAACCCGTGGGACCAGCGCCTGTGCGTGGTGCCCAACGGCGACCTGTTCAAGGCGCTGAAGTCGGGTGAGGCCTCGATCGTCACCGACACCATCGAGACCTTCACCGAGACCGGCATCAAGCTGTCCTCGGGCGAGGAACTGCCCGCCGACATCATCATCAGCGCGACCGGCCTGAACGTGCAGATGCTCGGCGGGGCGAGTCTCGAGGTCGACGGTGAGCCGGTGGCCACCCGTGACCGGGTGCTCTACAAGGGCGCCCTGCTCGAGGGTGTGCCCAACGCGATGGTCGTGCTCGGCTACACCAATGCCTCCTGGACGCTCAAGGCCGACCTGGCCGCGGAGTACTTCTGCAAGCTGCTGAACTACATGCGCGACAAGGGTTTCACCCAGGTCGTTCCGCGCGCCACCGAGGCCGACCGGTCCTCCGATTCGCTCATGGGCGGTGCCCTGACCTCGGGCTACATCCAGCGCGGCGACGGCGTCATGCCGCGCCAGGGTGCGCGCGGACCGTGGAAGGTGATCAACAACTACTACCGCGACCGCGCCTACCTGCGGAACAGCCCCGTCGAGGACGACGCGCTGGTGTTCACCGACGCGGCGGGCGCCACGGTGACCGGTCTGCGTCCGGCGAGCCCGCGCGGTGTGCTCGGCAAGGCCGCCGAGCGGCTGCCGCTGATCGGCACGCGCACGGCCTGATTCGATGTCCGGCGCCGGTCGGGTCCTGCGGGACTCGACCGGCGCCGTCGTCATCGGCCACTATCCACCGGTGGCGTGCCGAATACCGCCGACGGCAACGCCCGCTCGGTAGCGTGACTGTATGAGCGAGCGACTGGTGGTCATCGGCGGTGACGCGGCGGGCATGTCCGCCGCCTCGCAGGCGCGCCGGATGCGCGGGCCCGGCGAATTGGAGATCGTCGTTTTCGAACGCGGGCATTTCACCTCCTACTCGGCCTGCGGCATCCCGTACTGGGTCGGCGGTGACGTCACCGACCGCGACGAGTTGATCGCGCGCACACCGGAGGAACATCGGTCCCGCGCCATCGATCTGCGCGTACGCACCGAGGTCGTCGAGATCGACACCGACCGGCGCCGGGTGCGCGCTCGGGCACTGGACACCGGTGACGAATCCTGGACCGGCTACGACAAACTCGTCATCACCACCGGCGCCCGCCCGATCCGCCCGCCGCTGCCTGGCATCGACGCCGAGGGCGTGCACGGGGTGCAGACCCTCGACGACGGCCAGGCGCTGATCGATACCCTCGAGCGCGCCAAGGGCCGGCGTGCGGTCGTGGTCGGCGCCGGCTATATCGGGGTCGAAATGGCCGAGGCGCTGATCAACCGCGGTTTCGAGGTCACCCTGGTCAACCGTGGCGCGGAGCCGATGTCGACGCTGGATCCCGATATGGGCGCACTGGTACGGACCGCCATGGGCGGCATGGGGGTGAAGATCGTCGGCAATGCCGAAGTCACCGCGATCGGCACCGGCGATGACGGCCGCGCCCGCTCGGTCGTCACCGCACAGGCCGAATACCCGGCCGACGTGGTAGTTCTCGGCATCGGGGTGCGGCCGGAAACCACCCTCGCCGAGGCTGCGGGCCTTCCCCTGGGCGCGCACGGCGGCCTGCTCACCGACCTGTCCATGCGGGTACGCGGCCGCGACGACATCTGGGCCGGCGGCGACTGCGTCGAGGTGCTGGATCTGGTTTCCGGCGTCGACCGTCATATCGCCCTCGGCACCCACGCCAACAAACACGGCCAGATCATCGGCGCCAATGTCGGCGGCGGCTACGCGACCTTCCCCGGGGTGGTCGGCACCGCGGTGAGCAAGGTCTGCGACCTCGAGGTGGCGCGAACCGGGCTGCGGGAGAAGGACGCCCGCGCCATCGGCCTGCAATACGTGAGCGTCACCATCGAATCGACCAGCCGCGCCGGCTATTTCCCCGGCGCCGAACCGATGACGGTGAAGATGCTCGCCGAGCGGCGCACCGGCCGGCTGCTCGGGGTGCAGATCGTCGGCCGCGAGGGCGCGGGCAAACGCGTCGATATCGCCGCGGTGGCGCTCACCGCGGGGCTGACCGTCGAGCAGATGACGGCGCTGGATCTCGGATACGCGCCGCCGTTCTCGCCGGTCTGGGACCCGGTACTGGTGGCAGCACGCAAGGCCGTCACGGCCGTGCGCGAGCGCGGCTGATCCGGCCGGCGCACAGCGAGGACCCATCGTGGCGATCTGTGGGCACACCCGGCTACCGCTCCCGTACTATCGTCGATCGACAACCATGATCAGAAGGGGGGCGCGGTGCAGCCTGGGGAATCGGTGAACAGCCGCTGGGACAGAAGGGCTTTGCCACCTCGTGGACGAGGATCGGGTGCCGGTGACGCGGTGCGATCGGCGGTGAGCAGGTGAGCCCGGAAGCCGGTGCGGGCCTGGGCAGCCCGGAGTTCCTGACCACCCCGATCCCCGCGCCGTCGCAGGCCTCCGCGGCGGGCGGTGGGGCGCGGCCGGTGCGACGTGTCGCCCTGCCGCAGGCCGAGGCCACGGCCGAACCGGGCGCCCGGCCCGTCCACCCCGGTCGCGCTCATGTGCCCGGTCCGCCGGACCGGTTCGAGGCCGATCTCGGCGCCGTCGTGCTGGTCACCGACCGCGGTGTGGCGCACGCGCGCAACGAGGACGCGGTCGCGGCGGGCGTCGGTGTCCCCGCGCCCGGCCGCGCACCGGTGACGGTGGCCGTGGTCTGTGATGGCGTGTCGTCCTCACCGAATCCGCAGGCGGCCTCCGGCACCGCCGCCCGCACCGGCGTCGACGCCTGCCTGAACGCGCTGGCCGAGGGCAGGCCCGTCGACGATGCGGCCACCGCGGGCCTGGCCGCCGCGGCAGGCGCGGTCCGCGACATCGCCTCGATCGACGGCGACTCACCCTCGTGCACCTACGTCGGAGCCATCGTGCACGACGACGGCGCGGGCAACGCCACGATCACCGTCGCCAATGTCGGTGACAGCCGCGCCTACTGGCTGGTCCCCGGCGACGGCGAACACGACGAGGCCGAGCCCGCCTCCCGGCGGCTCACCCTGGACGATTCCTGGGCCCAGGCTCTCGTCGACGCGGGTGCCATGGACGAAACCGCAGCCATGAACGACCCCCGCGCGCACACCTTGCTGCGCTGGCTCGGCGCCGATTACGACCAGCAACCGTGGTCGAGCCGCAGCGTGCAGAGCTTCCGGTGCACGGGCCCGGGCGTGCTGCTGCTGTGCAGCGACGGGCTGTGGAACTATCTGCCCGATCCGGTCGCGCTGGCCGCGATAGCCACGGCGAAGCCGCCCGCCCACGCGGCCAGGGATCTGGCCGATTACGCGGTGGCGTGCGGCGGCGGCGACAACATCACCGTGGCGCTGGTGCCGGTGGGTGGTCCTGGACCCACCTGAGCCGGTCCGGCGCACGGTGGCAAACGGTCAGTGACCCTGCTGGTCGGTGAGTTTGTGCCCGTGCATCGCCTTCACCCGGCGGTGTTCGAGCGCGATGACGGCCGCGCCGCCGATCAGCAGGACGGCCGCGGCGATACCGCCGACGATCGCCCAGCCCTCGTAGCCGTAGCCGGCCGCCGTCAAGGTCAGCGCGACCGCCACCAGCCCGAGGGCGCACATCACGATGCCCGGCCAGTTGCGCACGTCCTCCATCGCCTCACCCGCATGTGCGCGGGTGGTTCGGGTGTCGTCGGGGAAATGATGTTCGGGGACGTGCGGGGAGTCCCGGTGGAAACCCCTGGTCGAATCGTCGGGCCCGGCTGCCATCGCGTGCTCCTTCCGGTCGATGATCCGGGGTGAGTGTCCGGATGGTGACAATCGCCGAGTACCCCGCGACCGCCGAAACAATCGAGACCCCCTCCACCAGGGCATCGGCGGACAGCTGCCTGTCCGGTGGTTTGTCGCCGGACGGGCACGGGTATCAAGTCGGCGAGCCGGTGCGATCGTCTCGACGGTTCGCTCATCGGTGACCGCTAGCACGCACCTACCGCGAGGAGGTTCGTCATGAACGGTGGACCATCGGCCGGTCCGGGACAGACCATGGTCACCACCAACCACGACGTCATCCGTCGCTGGGCCGAGAGGCGCGGCGCCAACCCGGCCACCATGCCGGGCAGCGACTACAACGGACGCGTCGAAGTGTTGCGGTTCGACTTCCCCCGCTACGGTGGCGCGGGGTTGCTGCCCGTCGACTGGGACGACTGGTTCGCCACTTTCGACGCACGTCAGCTGTGCTTCCGCTACCAGGAACGACGCCCCGACGGCAGCCCGAGCAACTTCTTCCGATTGGAGCGTCCCGACCGACCGGTTCGGTGAGCGATCTCACGCAAGGTTTAGCAATCGGGCATACAGGGCACTACTGTTACCGGAAAGTTGCTCGAGAAAAGCTGAAAAGCGGAACATCGCGTCGGTCTGGGGATGCGAACCTCCGCACCGCGATGCGCCCCGCGTATCTGCAAAGGATTTGAATATTGAGCGCGAGCCTGATGATCGTGGAAGACGACGACAGGGTCCGAGGCGCATTGCGTCTGGCCATGGAGGACGAGGGCTACGACGTCGAAGAAGCCGAGCAGGCCGAGGACGCGCTCACCCATCTGCGCAGCAACGGCGTACCCGATGTGATGATCGTCGACCTGATGCTCGGCGGCATGGACGGGTTCACCTGCATCCGTGAGATCCGCCGTGATCACGATGTGCCGATCATCGTGGTCAGCGCCCGCGACGACACCCATGACGTGGTGGCGGCACTGGAAGCCGGCGCCGACGACTTCGTCACCAAACCCTTCGAAATCAAGGAGATCACCGCCCGGATGCGGGCGCTGCGCCGCCGCGCCCAGCTCTCGGCCGGGCGAGAAGCGCCGGTCGAAGTGGTGCTCGACGCCGACCCCGACGCACCGCTGATCCTCGCCCCCGACGGCGGCGCGGTCCGCCGCGGCGATGAGGAGATCGCGCTGACGCTGACCGAGTTCCGCCTGCTGTGCGAGCTGGCCGAGGTGCCGGGGCGGGTGCTGAGCCGATCGGTGCTGCTCGAGCGGGTCTGGGACCGCGGTTTCTTCGGCGACGAGCGCATCGTCGACGTGCATATGCGCCGCCTGCGCACCAAGATCGAACGCGATCCCTCCGACCCGCAGATCGTGGTCACCGTGCGTGGTCTCGGCTACCGGCTCGACGTACAGCGCTGAGCGGGCCGCCCATCTCAGCGTCGATGACGAACGCCGAACGCGTCCGCACCCGGCTCGACCCGGGCCTGTGGAGTCTGCGGGGCCGGGTCACCATCGCCTTCGCGGCGACCTCGGGCCTGATGTCGCTGGCCTTGGTGCTGCTGGTCTTCGCCCGGCTGGGCGAGGACGGCGTCACCCTCGGGGAGCGTGTCGTCAACCGTCCGGTGCTGGTGATCTGCTGTGCGCTGCTGGCCGCGACGCTCGGCGCCGCGGTCGGGATCTGGGTCGGGCGCCGCGTCCTGCGGCCACTGCGTGATGTCGCCGAGGCGGCGGCCAAGATCGCCTCCGGTGATCTCGGCATCCGCCTGCCCGACACCCACGACCAGGACCTGGCCAGCACCGTCGACTCGTTCAACCGGATGGTGGATTCGCTGCAACGGCGCATCGACCGCGAACACCGGCTCTTCGGCGATGTCAGCCATGAGCTGCGGACCCCGCTGACCACCCTCACCGCCAGCGTGGAGGTGTTGAACCGGCATAGCGACGATCTGCCCGAACGCTCGCGCCGGGCCTTGGCCCTGGTCACCGCCGAGGTCGATCATCTGCGACGGCTGCTCGACGACCTGCTGGCGCTGGCGCGGGTCGAGGCGGGCATGCATCACGGCGACGCCGACCCGTTGTCGGTGGCCGAGCTGCTCACCCACACCCTGCGCGACAGCAGGCATCCGGTGGAGTTGCTGACGGTGACCGAGGACGTCGTAGTCCGCGGCCGCAAACTCGAACTCGAACGCGCGGTGGTGAACCTGCTGGAGAACGCCGACCGGCACGGCGGGGGAGTCGTCGCGGTCACCGTGCACCGCGAGGGCGATCATGCGGTCATTGCCGTCGACGACGCGGGCCCCGGCGTGCCACCGGCCGACCGTGACCGCATCTTCGAACGGTTCGCCACCGCACGCACCAGCCGCCGCAAGGCCGACGGCGGCACCGGAATCGGACTGGCGCTGGTGGCCGAGACGGTCGCCACTCATAAGGGCACGGTGGAATGCGGCGAACGCCCCGGCGGCGGCGCGCGATTCACCATTCACTTGCCCGCCATCGAGTGAATTGAAACGTGAGGTATATCCCGAAAATGCGGAGTTCATGAACGGCGTCACACGGCCGTAACACAATCGTAAAGTCCTCGACCAGGTCAGCTCAAAGTTCATTCGTAAGCCTGGGAAAGTACTGAACATCGACCTCGGAGTTGTATGTCAACGCAAGCTTTGCCCACACACACCGACGACGACCCAGCGCGCGTCGATTCCGCGGCGACCCGTTCCGGATCGCACCGGCAGCCCGCCGGCGCCCCGGTTCTGCGGACCCCGGAAATTCGCGACGGGGCGCGCCTGTGGGAAATCGCCAAGGATTCGCAGGTGCTGGACACCAATTCCAGCTACGCGTATCTGCTGTGGTGCCGCGATTTCGCCGCCACCTCGGTCGTGGCCGAGGTCGACGGCCGGGTCGCCGGCTTCGTGATCGGGTATCTGCGCCCGGAGGCCCCGCGCACCGTGTTCGTCTGGCAGGTCGCCGTCGATCATGATCAGCGTGGTCGCGGACTCGGCGTCGCGATGCTGGATCGCTTGGTGGACAACCTGATCGACGCCGTCGGACGCGGCGTCGATGCCCTGGAGACGACCGTCTCACCGGACAACCCGGCCTCCATCGCGATGTTCGCCGCATTGGCGCGGCGCCGCGGAGCGGAGATGACCAAGACCGAGTTGTTCACTCCTGGCGATTTTCCCGACAGCCATATCGCCGAGGACCTGTACCGAATCGCACCGATCGCCCGTAAAACTGAAAGGGATCTATGATGATCACCGCTGACACGACGATCTTCGACGCACTGGAATCGAATGTGCGTGGTTACTGCCGCTCCTGGCCCACGGTTTTCGAAACCGCCAAAGGCGCCTGGCTGCGTGACGAAGAGGGCAAGGATTTTCTCGATTTCTTCGCCGGCGCCGGCGCCCTGAACTACGGGCACAACAATCCCATCCTCAAGAAGGCCCTCATCGATTACATCGCCTCCGACGGTGTGACGCACGGGCTGGATATGTCCACCGTCGCCAAGCGGAAACTGCTGGAAACCGTGCGCGATACGCTGCTGGCTCCGCGCGGGCTGGACTACAAGGTGCAGTTCCCCGGGCCGACCGGCGCCAATGCCGTCGAGGCCGCGCTGAAGCTGGCCCGCAAGGTCACCGGCCGCCAGACCGTGCTCAGCTTCACCAACGCCTTCCACGGCATGACCCTGGGCGCGCTGTCGGTGACCGGTAACGCCGCCAAGCGCGCGGGTGCCGGCGTGCCGCTCAACCATGCCACGCCGATGCCCTACGACGGCTATTTCGACGGCACCACCGCCGACTTCCAGTGGATGGAGCGGGTGCTCGACGACTCCTCCTCGGGCCTGGACCGTCCGGCCGCCGTCATCGTGGAGACCGTGCAGGGTGAGGGTGGAGTGAACCTGGCGCGGGCGGAGTGGCTGCGGCACCTGGCCAGCCTGTGCGAGGCGCGCGGCATCCTGCTCATCGTCGACGATGTGCAGATGGGCTGCGGGCGCACCGGCCCGTTCTTCTCCTTCGAGTCGGCGGGCATCACCCCCGATATCGTCACCCTGTCCAAGTCGATCGGCGGCTACGGCCTGCCGATGGCGCTGGTGCTGTTCAAGCCCGAGCACGACGTCTGGGCCCCGGGTGAGCACAACGGCACTTTCCGCGGCAACAACCCGTCCTTCGTGACCGCGCAGGTGGCGCTCGAGCACTACTGGTCCGACGGCGCGCTGCAAGCCGCCACCGAGGCCAAGGGTGAGCAGATCGCCCAGGCCTTCGGCGCGATCAGCGAGGGCCTGCCGGGCATTTCGACCCGCGGGCGCGGCCTGGTGCACGGCCTGGTCTTCGACGACGCCTCGCAGGCGGGCAAGGTCTGCCAGGTCGCGTTCGAACGCGGCCTGCTGGCTGAGACCTCCGGCGCCTCCGACGAGGTCGTGAAGCTGCTGCCCCCCTTGACCATCACCGAGGACGAGCTCGACCATGGATTGCAGATCCTGACCGGCGCAGTCCACACCGTCTGCGGCGCCTGAGGAGGCCACCCATGATCGTGCGTACCACCGAAGAAATCACCGGAACCGACCGCGATGTGGCCGGCACCGGCTGGCGCAGCAAGCGGATCGTGCTCGGCGGTGACCGGGTGGGGTTCTCCTTCCACGAGACCACCATCGAGGCAGGAACGACCCACGTCTTCCACTACCAGAACCACATCGAAGCGGTCTGGCTGGTCGAGGGCGAGGGCACCCTGACCGATCTGACCAACAACCAGACCTACGAACTGGGCCCCGGTTCGATGTATCTGCTCGACGGCCATGAAAAGCACCAGCTCGAGGTGCGTACCCGGATGCGCATGATGTGCGTGTTCAATCCGCCGGTCACCGGGCAGGAGGTTCACGACGAGAACGGCGTCTATCCGTTGGTCGCCGTTCCGGCCAGCTGAGAAAGGACGCGACGTTGGCACATCACCGGATCGATCACTACCCGACCCGCACCCCGGAACCGGCGCCGCACCTCGAGCGCCACGACGCGACGGTGTGGGGTCGAATCGAGGCACCCGAGCTCGCCGGATTCGACACCGACGGGTACACGATCCTTGACCAGTTGATCACCCCGGAGGAAGTCGCGCGCTTCGCCGGGGAGATCGGCCGGCTCGCCGGCGATCCCGCACTGCGCGGCGACGAGCGGGTGATTGTGGAGAAATCCTCGAATCAGGTGCGATCGGTGTTCGAGGTGCACAAGCTCAGTTCCGCGATCGCGGAACTGGCGGCCGAGCCGCGGGTGGCGGGGCTGGCCCGCCAGATCCTCGGGTCGGAGGTCTATCTGCACCAGAGCCGGGTGAACTATCTGCCCGGCTTCGGTGGGACGGGCTTCTACTGGCACTCCGATTTCGAGACCTGGCACGCCGAAGACGGCATGCCGTCCCCGCGCGCGGTCAGCATCTCCATCGCACTGACCGACAACTACCCGTTCAACGGCAGCCTGATGGTGATGCCGGGTTCGCACCGCACCTTCGTGCCGTGCCAGGGTGCGACACCGGCCGATCACTATCGGGAATCGTTGCGGGAGCAGCAGATCGGGGTGCCGTCCCAGGCCGATATCGAGGACCTGGCGCACAAGTACGGGATCGCGCAGTTCACCGGGCGGGCCGGGTCGGCGCTGGTGTTCGATTCGAACATCATGCACGGGTCGGCCAACAACATCACGCCGTTCCCGCGCTCGAACATCTTCCTGGTGTTCAACAGCGTGGAGAACACCCTGGAGGAGCCGTTCGCGGCTCCGGCGCGGCGCCCGACCTACATCGCCAGCCGCGATTTCACGCCGATCTGAGCCGACGGTCGCGTCCTGACGGCGGCGGGAAGGGAATCCACCCTTCCCGCCGCCGCTGCGTGTCACCGGGCGGGTGCGGGCACGCGGCGCAGGTGGCGGTACAGGGTGATCCAGCTGTCCGGGTGCACCAGCCCCACCGGTTCGTCCACCTCGATTCCCGCTGCGGCGCAGGCCGAGCGGACCGCAGTGGCGGGGAAGCGGCGGCGCAGTGACGCCGCCAGCGATCCGCCGACACCGGAGAAGCCGAGTTCGACCAGCGTGCGGTAGTCGGCCGCTGACGGGCCGGTCAGCAGCGGGTGGGGGCGGCGGGCCAGGCGCAGGATGGCGGCGTCGACCTGGGGGACCGGGTCGAAGCTGCCACGGCCGATATGCGGGCCGAGCGTCATCGTCATCGCGGGCCAATGGGTGACGGTCAATTTGCTCCACCGGTGGTAATCGCCGGAGTGCTTGCGCGCGAACTCGCGCTGGGTGAGCAACGTCGCCGAGCTGAGGTGATCGGCGTCCAGGCACCAGCGCAGGATGTCGGTGCTGATCCCGAAGGGGATGTTGGCGATCACCGCGAACGGCACGGTGGGTGCGATCGCGCGACGGAAGTCGTTGTGGATCACCCGGATTCGCGGATCGCCCGCGTAACGGGCGCGCAGTCGACGAGCGTAGTAGCGGTCTTTCTCGTAGGCGATCACCCGGTAGCCGTGGTCGAGGAGCCGACGGGTCAGCATGCCGTCCCCGGCGCCGATCTCCAGCACCAGGTCCCCGGGGTCGACGCAGGCCGCGCGCACGATGGTCTGCGCGGCGCGCGGGTCGGCGAGGAAATTCTGCGACAGCTGCTTACGCGTGCTCGTGCCGCGGGCATGCGGGGGGAAACGTTTGCGGGACATGGAGTCCTCCGAATGGAGTGGACGAATCAGGAAGGCGTGATTCGCCCGGACCCATGCCAGGGCACGTGGAGACGACGGTTACCAGAACCGCGGGGGAGTGTTCGACGCGATCAGCGGTCTGGTCAGCGCGCGATGCGGTGCACAGGCAGGGCCCGGGCCACCGTGCGCAGGCGGATGAAGTACACGCCGGCCGCGCACACCGCGTGCTGACCTGTGATGCCACTCATGCCGGTCACGGTAAACGCGCGCCTGAGGTCGCGTCCACCGAATTTCCGGCGTTCACACCGCGCGCCGCGACAGCGATTCCGCCACGGTCTTCGCGGTGATCGCGCGCGTGCGCCACAACTGTGCCTCGGTGGTGGCGCCGCGCCGCTCCAGCAGTTCGGCCAGCCCCGCCATCGCCCGCACACCCCGCTGCTCGGCCGCGATGCGCCAGCAGCGTTCGGCCTCGTCGAACTCGCCCTGGCGGAACCGCACCACGCCGAGGTCGTAGGCGGCCGCACCATGCCCACCGGCCGCCGCCTGCGACCACAGCTCGCACGCCTGCTCCTCTTCGCCCCGGGCGAACATCGCGACACCGAGCTCGTAGAGCGCACTGCGGTAGTCGCGTCGGCCGGGCGAGTCGGCATCGGAGTTCAGCGGGGATTCGGCGCTCGCCGGGGCACCCGAGGGACGGCGGGTGCCGGCGGCACGGACGATGCGCGGCGCCGATCCGCCCGCCGCGGGCATCGGGGTGGTGTCGGCGGACGCGGCGCTGACCTCCACCACCAGGTCGGCGAAATGCGGTGGGCCCGCGCCCAGGCTGCACCACAACACGATGCGCCCGCTCGCGGCGCGTTCGACGACGATGCCGTAGTTGCCCGACCAGGACCGGGCGGTCCCGTCGGCATCGCGCCAGACCGGCGTCAGCGAATACAGCGCCCCACGGTTCGCCGCCGACAGTTCGACGGTGATCCCGCGTTCGAGGGCATCACGCCAGACGTCCACCCCCGCCAGCTTGCGCCGGTCGACGCCTACATAGCCGTCGACCATGGACAGCCCCATGCCGAGCCCGCGCAATCCAGGCGGCGGTGTCGCCGACAGCAGGGTCAGCGTGAGGGTGGTGGCCGAACCGGTGAGCTGTTCGGTGTACATCGGATACACCATGCTGCCGTGCCAGTCGATCGGGTCGGCGCTGCGATAGCGGGCGGCCAACGGTAGTTCGGGCCCGGCGACCGAAGGTGTGCCGGTCGCCGGTGCGACCGCGGACGTAACCGGTTCGATCATGTCTAGCCCCGCCTTTCCCCGATACCCGATCACCGCGCTCGACCCCGCGCGGCGGCTATACCGTACTCGCCGAAGCGTGCGATTTCGCGGCGTTTCAGTGGGTGACGATGCGTTCGAGCGCGGCCAGATCCCGCTCCAGCATCCGGAACAACCAGTACACGCCGACGAAGGCCAGCGCCCCGCCGAAGCACAGCACCCGCAGCGGCACGATCACCGAATCGATATCGGCCGACGGGATGAAGGTCACCCCGGCCGCGCCGAGCAGCGGCACCGCGGCGGCGACGGTCAGGAAATAGGTGCTGCGCCGGTCCAGTGCGCGCAGCTGCCTGCTGTCGTCGGCGCCGAGCCCGCCCAGCGGAAGGAACGCCGGATACAAGCAGCGCACCGCGTAGAAACTCACCAGGAAGTACGGGTACGCCATGGCGATCGCACCGCAGACGATCTGGGTGAGGAAGAAATGCGCCGACGATTCGGCGCTGATCTGGCTGCCGGACAGCTGCACCGACACCGGCACCGCGATACCGGTGATCACCCACAGCACGAAGCAGGTGAGCACATTGCGGCTGGCCAGTTGCAGGGTGTCGGAGCGGGCGCGTGCCAGCGCCGCCGCGTCGTAGGCCTTGCCGTGGCGCAGCCCGTACATGATCAGCCACAGATGCATCACCAGCGCGATGGTCACGATCGCGCCGATCAGGAAGCCGACGCCGTAGCTGGTCCAGGCGACGCGGTCGAAGGTCCGTTGCGCGTCGGCGTCGAGTTTGCTGATGATCAGCGTCCGGTTGTGGTTGTAGCTGTAGAGAATCGCCAGCAGGTTGGGCACCGCGATGGCCAGCGCCATGATCGGATGCACCCAGCTGCGGGCCCGCAGCCGCGCGCTGCCCGGCGGCGGGTCCACCAGATCGCGGGCACGCGCGTCCAGGCACACCTGCAACTGCTGGGCCATATCGGCCCCGCGTTCCCAGCGTTTGGCCGGATCCGGTTCCAGCGCCCGCACCAGCGCGCGTTGCAGGGCGGCGGGCGTGCCGGGCGGCAGATCGGCGTAGGGCAGATCCTGTGGGCTGTGCGCGCGCCGGTCCAGCATCGAGTCCAGGGCCGTGCGATCACCGCCGGTGGCGTTCTCGTCGCCGAAGGGTTTGCGCCCGGTCAGCAACTCCCACAGCACCACCGCCAGCGAGTACAGGTCACTGCGGGTGTCGAGGTCGGCGGCGGCGGTGGGCCGGTCCGGATGCACCACCGACAGCTGTTCGGGCGACATATAGGCCAGCGAGCCGCCGAAATAGGCGACCGGACTGTCACCGGAGACGTTGCCGCTGAAGCTGATATTGAAATCGGCCAGCTTCGGCACACCCTCGGCGGTCAGCAGCACATTGGCCGGTTTGACGTCGCGATGCAGCACACCGACCCCGCCCGCGTAGTCCAGCGCCTGAGCGAGCCGGCGACCCAGCCACGCCACCGTCTCGGGCCAGGACAGCTTCGCCAGTTCGGCACGCACCGGCGATTCGGCCGGCTGGATCTCGCCCTTGCCCGCGAGCACGGAGTCGATGACGTCGAGTAGCAGCTGTCCGTTGCGCTGCGCCACCGGTGTGTTGCGCACCCGCTCCAGCACCGTGAGCAGGGTGCCGCCGGGCACGTACTGCATGTACAGCAGCCGCAACCCGGGTCCGTCGATCACGCGCTGATCGAACACGCGCACGATGTAGTCGTGGTCGAGCTGGGCCAGCGTCTGCGGTTCGGTGCCCTTGTCACGGGAGATCTTCACCGCCACCAGCCGCTGCATGGACCGCTGCCGGGCCAGGAAGACGCGGGCGAACGCGCCGCGCCCGAGGCTGGTCATCAGATCGAAGTCGTCGATGCGCTGACCGACCTCGAGCTCATCCAGATTCGCCGGTTCGGCCCGCCCGCCGAGCAGCGTGCTGTGATAGTCCTCGGTGGTCAGCAGTTGCGAAAGTTGTTCGGCCTGTTCGGGATAGGCGGCGGTGTACTCGTCGACGTCTACCGAGCTACCCGAGCGGCGGCGGTGGTGGAACTCTTCGTAGATCAGGTCCGGCGGCAGCGGCCAGGTCCGCAGCTCGGGTAGTTCGTCGACGTACTCGGCCAGCCGTTTCGGCGCGGTGCCGCGCTGCCAGCGGTTGGCCAGATCGATCTTGATCAGTTCGATCAGCGAGACCCGCCGGATCGCGGGCGCGTCGGGGAGATAACTGCGCAGCTCCGGCGGGCTGTCGCCCTCCTGCCAGGCCTGGGCGAATCGTTCGACGACCTCGGCGACCTGGTTGCCACGCGATGTCTCCGGCGACCGGTCGGACTGGACGGTCACCCCGGAGGCAGGCGGGGCGGAGTGCGCCATGTGCGCATCGTAACGCCGTCAGCGGTGGTGCGTCGGGTTCTTCCCGGGTCGCGTCGTGGTGCCGGCGCCTGGTCGTCGTTCGGGCGCGGTGGCCGTCAGCCGAAGAGCTCGACCAGCTCGGTCTTGCCGAACATGGTCGCGGCCTCGCGCGCGGAGGGAGTTCCGGCATCCGGATCGGCGCCCGCCGCCAGCAGATCGCGCACGATCTCGGTCTCACCCTTGAACACCACCCCGGCCAGCGGGGTCTGGCCGCGGTCGTTGGCGCGGTCGGGGTCGGCGCCGCGGGCCAGCAGCACGCCGACCGCCTCGCGGTGACCGTGGTAGGCGGCCAGCATGAGCAGAGTGTCGCCGCGCTCGTTGGTGAGGTTCACCGGCACACCGGCGTCGAGGTAGGCGGCCAGCTGAGCTGCCGCACCGGTGCGCGCCAGGGCGAAGACCGCGGTGGCCAGTTCGACCAGTTCGGGGTCGATCTCGGGGTCGCCGGAATCGGGAGCAGGGCCGTTGTCCGCAGTCACCGCTCCATTACTACCAGCCGTAGCCGACAGTTCCGGACATGCCGGCGGCCTCCGGCGCGGGACCGGAGGCCGCCGCCGCGCATCACTGGATGATCGCGCAGCCTTCTCCTGCCGAAATCGAGCAGACCAGCCAGGACAGGGCCATCAGGATGGCCTCGATCGGGTTCGACGGGACGACGGTCGGATGAACCATGGGAGAACCTCTTATGTGTCGGCGCGAGTTGACGTGACCCCCACTGACTACAGCGTCGAGGCTGCGGCACCCGTTACACCAGCGGCAGGGGCGTTGACAGCCGGACGGTCCCGCCCATTCGCGCACGGGTCGTTACCCGGTTGCGCGGGTACGCAGCGGTCATACTGAGGCAAAGCCCTGTCGGGTAGATGGGAGTGGCCATGAATTCCACCGAGAAGCGCTCGTTCTTGCAGCGAGTATCGCCCACTCAATGGCTGGCGCTGGTGCTGACGATCCTGGCCGTCGTCTTCATCCTGCAAAACCGCAGCAAAGTGTCGATCGACATCCTGGCCATCACCATCACCTCACCCATGTGGGTGGCGCTATTGGCGATCTTCGTCGTCGGCTGGGCCGCCGGCGTGCTCACCATGCGTCGTCGCCGCTGACGCCCGCCCGATGTGGTCGAGCACGGCGGCCAGCACGGCGTCGGGGGCCTCGATATGCGGCCAGTGCGCGATGTTCTCCGGCAGCATCACCACATCGGGGTCCGGGATCACCTCGCGGTAGCGCTCGGCCATATGCCTGCCCGAATTGGGATCGGCGGGGCCGTTGATCAACCGCATCGGCACCGCGGTCTCGCGCATCGCGCGGACCCATCGGTTGCGGTAGGTCAGCCGGTCGCGCACGAACCGGCCCACCAGATGGGTGACCCGTGCGCCGTCGTTGTAGTTCATGATCTGGTCGAACTGCTCGAGCAGCCGCGGGCCGGGTTTGGTGGCCGGGCCGAACATCTCATCGATCGAGCGGGCCAGTACCGGCTTGGTCAGCAGCAGCTTGTGGAACCGGCCCGCCACCTCACCCACCGGTGTCGACAGCAGTTGCTGAACCAGGCGCGGGCGATAGGCCTCGATGAACAGACCGCCATTGAGCCAGGTCAGCGAGTCCAGACGATACGGCGTCGACGACTGCGCGGCGGTGTCGTGCCGTGCCAGCATCTCCTGTGCCACCGAGACACCGAGGTCGTGCGCGACCACATGGCACCGGGCGACGCCCAGGTGCGCGAGCAGCGCCTCATGCATATCGGCGTGGGCCGGAACCGAGTAGTCGCCCGCGACCGGCTTGGCGGAGAAGCCCATGCCGAGCATGTCGGGCGCGATGACGGTGAACCGCTCGGTGAGCCGGTCCCACAGCGGGGCCCAGTCGAAGGAGTTGAACGGGTAGCCGTGGATGAGCAGCAGATGCGGGCCGCTGCCCGCGACCCGATAGAACACCTCGAAGCCGAGGAAGTCGAAATACTGTCCGCCGTCTTTCCATTCGCGCAGCTGTGCGTCCATGACTCCACCTCGTCGCCGGATGACGCGCACCGCGGGTCCCGTCGGGCACGCGCGGTGCCGACATGACGGCGGCGGGCGCCGATGAGCGCACCTTATGCGCCGATGTGAACCATACTGTGGTCGAACTGTCGACGGGTGTCGACTCCGGCCTGGGTGAACGAGGTGCGCAGTGGAGACGACAACGACCCCGACGACGCGGACCGCTGCCGATTCCGAGGACACGGCAGGCCCACCGAAGAGCCGACGCGGGGTGGTGCGGCTCGAATTCGGTGGCCTGGTCGGCGCGCTGGTGCTGACCTGGCTGTCACTGACTCCCTCGCTGCTGCCGCGCGACGCACTGTTCCAAGGTGTGGTGACCGGCGCTGCCGCCGCCATCGGTTACGGGCTCGGCGTGCTGGTGGCCGCGATCATCCGCTGGATGCTGCATCGCGAGCAGCCGCGCCCCACCAGGGCGGTGACCTGGTGGGTGCTGGCGGGGATCGCGGTGGTGGGCACGGTGCTCATGCTGATCTGGTTCGCGGGCTGGCAGGACGAATTGCGCACCCTGATGGGTGTTTCCGGGCTGTCGATCTGGTCATATCCGGTCATTCTGATCGTCGTGGTGGTGGTGTTCGCGATCCTGGTGGCGCTGGTGCGTGCGGTGATCGCGGCGACGGCGTGGGTGGCGCGGCTGCTGACCAAGGTGCTGCCCGCCCGGGTCGCCGTGGTGGCCGGCGGCGTGCTGGTGGCGCTTGCGGTGGTGGCCGTGCTCGACGGTGTGGTGGCCAATGGCGCGATGTCGGTGCTCAACAACACCTTCGCCGCGGTCAATCAGGAGACCGACGCCGACAATCCGGCGCCCACTGCGCCCGAACGTTCCGGCGGGCCGGGGTCGCTGGTGACCTGGGATTCCCTCGGCAGGCAGGGCCGCATCTTTGTCGGCAACGGGCCGACTGTCGAGCAGCTCTCGGAATTCAATAAGCGTCCGGCGATGATGCCGATCCGCACCTACACCGGGCTGGCCTCGGCCGACACCGTGCGCGAGGAGGCGGAATTGGCGGTGGCCGAACTCGATCGGGCCGGTGGTTTCGATCGCGCCGTCATCGGTGTCGCCACCACCACCGGCACCGGCTGGATCAACCAGTCCACCGCCTCGGCGCTCGAGTATCTATACAACGGCGACACCGCCCTGGTGAGCATGCAGTACTCGTATCTGCCGAGCTGGCTGTCGTTCCTGGTGGATCAGGCGCGGGCGCGCCAGGCCGGGCAGGCGCTGTTCGAGGCGGTCTACGCGACATGGTCGACGCTGCCGGAGAACGATCGCCCGAAACTCGTGGTGTTCGGGGAAAGCCTCGGTTCTTTCGGCGGTGAGGCTGCCTTCTCCGGCATCCAGGATCTGACCTCGCGCACCGACGGGGCATTGTTCGTGGGTCCGACGAGCAACAACGTCATCTGGGGCGATGTCACCGCGCGCCGCGATCCCGGCACGCCGCAGGTGCTGCCGATCTTCCAGGACGGCCGCACCGTGCGCTTCGTGGCCCGGCCCGCCGACCTGCAACGCCCGACGCCGGATTGGCCGGGCCCGCGGGTGGTGTATCTGCAACACGGCTCCGACCCCATCACCTGGTGGACGCCGGGACTGGCCCTGCACGAACCGGATTGGCTGCGCGAACCCCGAGCCGACGACGTCCTCGACAGCACCCGCTGGATCCCGATCGTCACCTTCCTTCAGGTCTCGGCCGATATGGCGGTCTCCACCAACGTCCCCGACGGGTACGGCCACACCTTCCACGCCGCCATCGCCGACTCGTGGGCCGCGATCCTGCAACCGCCGGACTGGACCCAGGCCGACACCGAGCGATTGCGCGCGGTGCTGACCAGCGCCAACTGACGCGGCGATTACAGCGCGCACCGGAAGATGCCGGCGATCTGCGCACCGTCGGGCATATCCGCCGCTCGCACGGCGAGCACCCGTCCACCCGGCAGCAACACGGCGGCACATTCGGCAACCGGACCTCCTGGGCCGACCGGTCCGGGCATCCGCGATCAGTGCGTCGGCTTTCGCTCGGCTAACGGCATTAGAGCACGGGCGCAGCCGCGTTAGCCGGGCGCCGACGTCACGATCCGACGATGCACGCCGGTCTCGAGCACGCCCCGCACATCCGCCGTCGGAGGCGTCGACGACGAATGTTCGCCCGATGTCATCGCCGGCTTCACCGCGCAGGTCAGTGGCCGTCGATCTGGCGCCCCCACCATGAACCATGGGCCTGTCGCGTCGGCAGCTGTTGCGGTTCGGTGGTGTGGCGTCGGCCGCCGCGCTGGCGGGAAGTTGCGCGGTCTCCGGCGCCCGGTTCCGGGCGCCGCGCTGGACCGGCGACCCCTTCACCCTCGGCGTCGCGTCCGGGGAGCCGACCCCGGACGGGGTGGTGTTGTGGACCCGGCTGGCACCGGATCCATTCGCCCCCGACGGCCTCGGCGGCATGCCCGCGCATCCGGTGACCGTCGACTACGAGCTCGCCAACGACGAGCATTTCCGGCAGGTGGTGCGCCGCGGCGCGGTGGTGGCCGATCGCGCGCTCGGCCACAGCGTGCACCCGGAGATCGGCGGCCTGCAACCGCAGCGCTGGTACTACTACCGGTTCCGCGCGGGTTCGGCGGTGTCGCCGGTGGGCCGCACCCGTACCGCCCCGCGGCCAGGGACGGGTTCGAGGCTACGGTTCGCCTACGCCTCCTGTCAGGCCTGGAACGACGGCCACTACACCGCCTACCGGCATCTGGCCGCCGAAGACCTCGATCTCGTCGTGCACCTGGGCGACTACATCTACGAATATCCGCTGACCGGCCGTCGTCGCGGCGTCCGGGTGCCCTCACCGCTGCGTCACGAGGCCCGCGATCTGGCCGGTTACCGCTTGCATTACGCATGGTTCAAATCCGAGGAGCTGCTGCGCCGCGCCCACGCGGCGTTCCCGTGGCTGGTCACCATGGACGATCACGAGGTCGACGACGACTGGGCCGCCGACACCGCCGCGTCGACGGTCGATCTCGACGCACTGCGGACGGTGTTCCTGCGCCGTCGAGCAGCGGCCTTCCAGGCGATGTACGAACATCAGCCGCTGCGGTTGGCGCAGCTGCCGTCGGGACCGAATATGCGGCTGCACCGGCGGTACCGCTTCGGCGACCTCGCCGAGATCACCCTGCTCGACACGCGCCAGTACCGCACCCGGCAGGCCTGCGGCGGCGAGATCGTCACCGATTGCGCGCAGGCCACCGGCCTCGACCGGACCATTCTCGGTGGCGCGCAACGACAGTGGCTGCTGAACGGCTTCGCGAGCTCGCCGGCGCGCTGGCAGATTCTCGGCAATCAGGTGGTGATGGGCCGCACCGACCACGATCCGGGCCCGGAGGTGTCGATCTCCACCGATGCGTGGGACGGGTACGCCGCCGAACGCGCGGCGATACTCGGCGCCGCCGCCGACCGCTCGGTGCGCAACCTGGTGGTACTCACCGGCGACCGGCACGAGAACTACGCCGCCGACCTGCGCCGCGACGTCGCCGAGAGCGAATCCGAGGTGGTGGCAGCCGAATTCACCGGCACCTCGATCTCCAGCGGAGGTGACGGCGCGGACCTGCCCGGCCGCGGCCGGGATCTGCTGGCGGCCAACCCGGATATGAAGTTCTACAACAGCCAACGCGGCTACGTGCGGGTGGAAGTGGATGAGCACCTGTGGCGCACCGATTTCCGGGTGGTGCCCTATGTCGAGCGACCCGGCGCGCCCATTCACACCAGAGCGAGCTTCGTCGTACAGGACGGTGTGCCGGGCGTGATGGAGGCGTCGCGGTGGGAACGGCCCGCAACCATAGAGCCCACCGATCGCGTCGAGCACGCCGCCGCACCGCCGATCGGCCCCGACGACAATCGGTGATCTTTGGGCGGCGGTCCGGGCAACCATCGTCATCGATGTGGGCGCACGCCTGCTGCTGTCGCTGCCGATGACTGTCGCCGAATGCCGACCGCCGGACCGCCACGCGCCCGCCGCCATCGAGCGGACCGCCATCCGGCGGACCGCCATCCGCCACCCGCTGGACTGCCACCTGCCGGACCGCTGAGCGCTGGACTGCCACCTGCCGGACCGCCGAGCGCCCGACTGCCACCTGCCGGACCGCTGAGCGCTGGACTGCCACCTGCCGGACCGCCGAGCGCTGGACTGCCACCTGCCGGACCGCCGAGCGCCCGACTGCCACCTGCCGGACCGCTGAGCGCTGGACTGCCACCTGCCGGACCGCCGAGCGCCCGACTGCCACCCGCCGGACCGCCGACTGCCGACCGAGCACGCGGCCCGACGCACCCGCTCGGTCGCACGATGCGGCGACGACTCAGAGCCGCAGGGTATCCAGCGCCGCCTGATGCAGCGCCTGCCCATAACCGGGCCCATATCCGGCCGCGTGCACGGCCAGTGGATGCAGTTGATGCGCCGGCACCCTGGCTCGCCAGCCGTCGGCCAGCCGATGCCGCGACTGGTACCCCTCGATGATCTGCTCGAAGGAGGGGCAGCCGAACAGCGCCAGCATCGCCAGATCGGTTTCCCGGTGCCCGCCGTGCGCGGCCGGATCGATCAGCACCGCCTGCTCACCGGTCCACACCACATTGCCGTTCCACAGATCGCCGTGAATCCGCGAGGGCGCTTCGCCGTCGTCGAAGCGGCCGTCGGCCACCACGGCGCAGGCCCGCTCGATGACGGCGCGCTGGGCGCGGTCCACACTCCCGGCGTCATAGGCGATGGCCAGGAACGGCAGCACCCGCTCGGTGGCGTAGAACTCACCCCAGCGCTCGTGCTCGACGCTGCTCATCGGCCGCTTGCCGATGAAGATCTGGCCGGTGAAACCGGCAGGCGGACAACCGAATCCGGCGCCGTCGGTGCCCGCATCGTGCATCCGCGCCAGGGTCTGGCCGAGCCGGTGGGCGCACTCGGCCGACGCCCGGCCGTGCGGCAGCCGCACCAATTCGATATGGGCGCTGTCCACCGAGAGCACCTCGACCACCGGTGCTCCCGCGGCGCCGAGCCAGCGCAGTCCCGCGGCCTCGGCCGGATAGAAGTCCGGATGCGTCCCGGAATCGGCCTTCCTGAAGGTGGTCACGACCGCCACCGTACGACCGGCTGGCGGGCTGTCGGAAACACCCTCCGGCCAACCAAGCACTTGCTAGACTCGGCCGATGATCTCCACAGCGGTGTGGGGCACCGGAAACGTCGGCCGCGCGGCCATCCGTGCCGTCGCGGCGCATCCCGGGCTGGAACTCACCGACGTCATCGTGCACAACCCCGCGAAGGCCGGTCGCGACGCCGGTGAACTGGCCGGCCTCGACCACGAACTCGGCGTCGCCGCCACCACCGATGTCGCCGCGGTGCTGGCCGCGAACCCACGGGCGGTGGTCTACGCCGCCTCCGGTGACATCCGCCCGGACGATGCCCTCGCCGATATCGTCGCAGCGATCGCCGCGGGCGCGGTGGTCGTCACCCCCGCCCTCTACGCGTTCTACGACGCCCGCAACGCACCCGCAGACCAGCGCGAGAAGGTCCTCGCCGCCATCGAGTCCGGCGGCGGCTCGCTGTTCGTCTCGGGGGTCGATCCGGGCTGGGGCAACGATGTACTGCCCCTGCTGATGAGCGGGCTCGGCACCGTCATCGACGGTATTCGCTGCCAGGAGATCTTCGACTACTCCAGCTACGACCAGCCCGATTCGGTGCGCTACCTGGTGGGCATGGGCCAGCCGATGGATTATTCGCCGCCGATGGTGGCCCCCGGCGTGCCGACGATGGTGTGGGGCGGCCAGATCCGGCTCATGGCCCGCGCGCTCGGCGTCGAACTCGACGAGATCCGCGAAACCCTCGACCGCCGGGAACTGGCGACCACGGTCGGCACGGCGTCGATGGGGGAGTTCGCGGCGGGCACCCAGGGCGCGCTGCGCTTCGAGGTGCAGGGCATCGTCGCGGGGGAGCCGGCGATCGTCATCGAACACATCACCCGCATCCACCCGAGCTGCGCACCCGACTGGCCGGTACCGCCGAACGGTTCCGGTGCGCACCGGGTGATCGTGGAGGGCCGCCCGCGCCTCGAGGTCACCATCGAGGCCACCGATGAGGACGGCAACTACGCCGCGGGCGGCAATGCCACCGCGGTCGGCCGGCTCGTCGGGGCGATCGACTGGCTCACCGAGGCAGGGCCGGGACTCTATGACGCGCTCGATGTCCCGCTGCGACCGGCGGTGGGCAGGCTGGGAAGGAACCGGACATGAGGATCGACATTCCGGAAGGCAAGGACCCGATCGGCTACGTCTGGGGCGAGATGGTGCCCGGCATCGGCGTCGCCGCGTCGGACTTCTCGCTCGCGGTCTACTCCCACTCCACCCTCGGGCTGGCCGAATTCGAGGCCGCGCGACTGCGGATCGCGCAGATCAACGGCTGTCTGTTCTGCCTGGACTGGCGCACCGAACGCGACGGCAAGAAGGTCGATCCCGGTTTCCTCGACGCCGTCGCCGACTGGCGCACCACCGACGCCTTCGACGAGCGCACCCGGCTGGCCGCCGAATACGCCGAACGCTACGCCCTCGACCACCACAACCTCGACGACGAGTTCTGGGCCCGGATGTCGGCCTGCTACAGCCAGGCCGAGATCGTCGAGCTGAGCATGAGCATCGGGTCCTGGCTCGCCTTCGGCCGCCTCAATCACGTCCTCGGACTCGACGCCGTCTGCGTGCTTCCCGGCCACTCCGGTACCGCCACACCATGACCCGCTGAGGTTTGCTCGCGGTACGCGCGGGGTACCGAATACTCGGCCCCGCGACCGGACCGGCTCAACCGGCGCCAGGGGTCACGACGTGCCGGATGAGCTGCGCAGACCGTGCCGACGCAGGTGTTGTGCGTCACAGCGCCGCGAGAACGCTGTACGGTTGCTGCGGGAAGAGAACTGCCGCCGACCAGCGGTCGTTCGCGATCTGAAAGGACTCCGATTCAATGTCGATCGGCGCCGACAGGAATTCCCGGGACACCGAAGCGACGGTGCACCGGGTTGCTGGCAGATCACCGGCGAAACCAGGACTCGACCGTCTCGTCTTCGGCGTCACGGCGATCGGGTCGCTGGCATTCGTGGCATGGGGCATCATCGACCGGACCGGCCTGGCCACCGCGGCGGGCAACGCGCAGAGCTGGGTGATCAGCAATACCGGCTGGTTGTTCGTGCTGATCGCGACGGTCTTCGTGGTGTATGTGATCTGGCTGGCCGCAAGCAGATACGGCAAGATCCCGCTCGGAGCCGACGGCGAGAAACCCGAATTCCGCACCGTCTCCTGGATCGCGATGATGTTCAGCGCGGGTATGGGCATCGGCCTGATGTTCTGGGGCGTGGCCGAACCGCTGTCGCATTTCGTGAACCCGCCACCGGGCACGGCCGCACCGGGTAGCCCCGAGGCCGCCGAGGTCGCCATGGCGACCACCCTGTTCCACTGGACCCTGCATCCGTGGGCGATCTACGCCGTCGCCGGACTGGCCATCGCCTACAGCACTTTCCGCCGTGGCCGCTCGCAGTTGATCTCCTCGGTGTTCCGCCCGATTCTGGGCCGCAGAGCCGACGGCATCGGCGGCCAGGCGATCAATATGATGGCCATCTTCGCGACCCTGTTCGGGTCGGCGGCATCGCTGGGCCTGGGCGCGCTGCAGATCGGGGCCGGGATGGAGTTCAACGGCTGGATCGACGCCATCGGCAAGGTCGGTCTGGTCGCCATCATCTGCGGCCTGACCATCGCCTTCATCTTCTCCGCCGTCTCGGGCATCGACCGCGGCATCCAGTGGCTGTCCAACATCAACATGGTGCTGGCGCTGGCGGTGGCCGCGTTCGTGTTCATCGCCGGGCCCACCCTGGTGATGCTCAACTTCCTGCCCGCCGCCATCGGCGACTACATCGCCATGCTGCCGACGATGGCCTCACGCACCGGGGTCGCCGGCGGCGAGGCGATGGAGACCTGGCTGTCGACCTGGACCATCTTCTACTGGGCCTGGTGGATTTCCTGGACCCCCTTCGTCGGCATGTTCATCGCGCGAATCAGTCGTGGCCGCACCATCCGTCAGTTCGTCACCGGTGTGCTGCTGGTGCCGAGCGTGGTGAGCCTGATCTGGTTCGTCATCTTCGGCGGGGCAGGCATCCAGCAGCAGAGCCAGACCGGCGACCTGACCGAGGCCGACGGTTCGGTCGACGAGAACTTCGCGCTGTTCCATCTGCTCGATCACTATCCGCTGGCGTCGTTCACCGCCGGCCTGGTGATGGTGCTGGTGGCGATCTTCTTCGTCTCCGGCGCCGACGCGGCCTCCATCGTGATGGGCACGCTGTCGGAGAAGGGCAGCATCGAACCCTCGCGGCCAACGGTCATCTTCTGGGGTTCGGCCACCGGCGCGGTCGCGGCGATCATGCTCGTCATCGCCGATCCGGCGAATCTGGGCGGCGCGCTCACCGGTCTGCAAGCGCTCACCACCGTGGTCTCACTGCCGTTCATGGTGGTGATGGGCTTCATGTGCGTGTCGCTGTATCGCGACCTGCGCGCCGACCCGATCATTCAGCGCGAGGATCTCGGCGTGCAGCTGGTGGTCGACGCGGTCGTGCAGGGCACCGAACGCCACGACGGCGAATTCGAGTTGGTGACCGAGGCCGTGGTGGTGGACGAACCCGACGATTCACCCGAAGACCGCACCGCCAGCTGACCTTCGCGTTCGCCCGGCCCGGCCACGCCTCACGCGTGACCGGGCCGCATCGCGTCGCGCCAGGCGCGGTCGGCGAGCAACCGCATCCCCTTCAACCCGACGATCACCGTCGACCCCTCGTGCCCGGCGACCCCGAGCGGCAGCGGCAGGGTGCCGACCAGATCCCAGGTGACCAGGGCCACGATGAAGGTGGCGGCGATGGTCAGATTCGCCACCACGATCCGGCGCGCCCGCCGTGACAGCGTGACCACGGCGGCGACGGTGCCGAGGTCGTCACCGACGATGACGGCGTCGGCGGCATCGACCGCTAGATCGGAACCGGTGCGCCCCATCGCGATACCGACGTGCGCGGCCGCCAGCGCGGGCGCGTCGTTGACACCGTCACCGACCACCGCGACACGGCGACCGGCGCCGACGAGCTCGCGCACCGCCGCCACCTTGTCCTCGGGCAGCGCACCGGCGCGGACATCGCCGATGCCGACAGTCTCGGCCAGTGCGGCCGCGGCGCGCGGGTTGTCCCCGGTGAGCAGAACCGGCGGGTGCCCGGTGCGGGCGGTCAGCTCGGCCACGGCCGTGGCCGCACCCGGACGTGGCCGGTCGGTGACCGCGAGCACACCGGCCGGGCGGGCATCCACGGTCACGACCACGGCGGTCGCGCCCGTCGATTCCCATTCGGCGACAATGGATTCAGCATTCGTCAGAGCAGCGTCGGTTTCGGTGGACGGTGGCAGCAGGTCGCCCGGGCGGCCCACCTCGATCACCCGGCCGTCGACGGTGGCGCGCACACCGCGACCCGGCCGCGAGTCGAACGCCGTGACCTCCGCGAGCGGCAGCCCGCGCTCTCTCGCGGCGGCGACGATGGCGATGGCGAGCGGATGTTCGCTGTCGCGTTCGGCAGCGGCCGCCAGCGCGAGCATCGCGTCGGCACCGAGCTCGCCGGTGACGGCGCGGACCGCGGTGACCTGCGGACGGCCCTCGGTCAACGTGCCGGTCTTGTCGAAGGCGACCGTATCCACCGTGCCGAGTCGCTCCATGACCACCGCCGATTTCACCAGCACGCCATGGCGGCTGGCGTTGGCCATGGCGGCCAGCAGCGGCGGCATGGTCGCCAGCACGATCGCGCACGGCGAGGCCACGATCATGAACGTCATCGCCCGCAGCAGGGCGGGCTGGAGTGCCGAGCCGGCGGCCAGCGGAATGAACAGCACGGCGAGCGTGGCGATCACGACGCCGGTGGAGTACCACTGCTCGACCCGCTCGATGAACAGCTGGGTGCCCGCCTTGGATTCGGACGCCTCGCGCACCATGGCGGCGATGCGGGCGATCACCGTATCGGCTGCCGCGCGCCGGACCCGCACCCGCAGCGTGCCCGTGCCGTTGATGGCGCCGGCGAAGACTTCGTCTTCCGGCCCGGTCGGCACCGGCAGCGGTTCACCGGTGATCGAGGCCTGATCGACCTCGCTGCGCCCGGATTCGACGACGCCGTCGCCACCGATCCGCTCACCGGGCCGGACCAGGATCAGCTGCCCTGGCATGAGGGTTTGCGCGTCGACTATTCGTTCATCGTCGCCGTCGACGACGGTGGCGCGGTCGGGTGCGAGATCGAGCAGCCCGCGCACCGCCTCGGCCGTGCGGTGGGTCAGCACCGCCTCCAGGGCGCCCGAGGTCGCGAAGATCACGATCAGCAGGCCGCCGTCGACCATCTGCCCGATCGCCGCCGCGCCCAACGCCGCGACGATCATCAGCAGATCCACATCGAGGGTCCGATCGCGCAGCGCGCGTACGCCTTCCAGCGCCGGCTCCCAGCCGCCGGTCACATAACACCCTGCCAGCAGCGACCATGCGAGCCAGGCCGGTGCGCCGGACCACTGTGCCCCCAGACCGGCGGCGAACAAGGCGGTGGCGGCCACGGCCCACCGCACCTCGGGCAAGGTCCAGGCCGTCGAGCGACCCGGGCGCGGGGGCGGGACCTGCCCGGTGTGCGGCCGATCGAGCAAGGGGGAGGTGGACATCGCCAGAGTGCTCCGTTCGAGATCAGCGCGGCATAGGACTACAGGAATGCATGTACATGTCTTCATGTAATCCCGCAAGGTACAGTGATCTCGTGGGACACGGAGTCGAGGGCAGAACTACGCCGCCCGCCCAGCTGGATGCCGATTCGGCGGCCACAGTGGCAGCGACTCTCCAGGCCCTGGCCACGCCGAGCCGGCTACGGATCCTGACCAGGCTGCGGCACGGCCCGTGCTCGGTGGGGGATCTGGTCGAAGCCGTCGAGATGGAACAGTCCGCGGTCTCTCATCAACTGCGACTGTTACGGGCGATGGGGCTGGTCACCGGTTCGCGGCAGGGCAGAAGCGTCATCTACCGGCTCTACGACAGTCACGTGGCGATGCTGCTGGACGAAGCCGTCTATCACATCGAGCATCTCGGGCTCGGCATCGCCGACGACGAAACGGCCTGACCAGGCGGTTTCTGATATCGATTGCGGCGCAGTCGAAGCGGCGCGCACCCGACGCGCACGGTGGCGGAACCCTGAGACCCCGCCACCGCGCCCGGATCACTGAATGGCGAAGCGCAACAGCGCCTGCTTATCGCCCTGCTTGATCTTGCCCTTGCGGTTGAGCACCTCGAGCTGCCAGCTCGCACCGGACCGGAAGGCCCGCGCCACCGCGTTGGCATTGTCGGCGCCGAGCAGCGACGGCCAGATATCGGCCACCTGCTGGCTGTCGCCGCCGGTCGCGTCGTAGACCTTGAACGAAATATTGTTCGCCTTCTCGAACGACGAACCCTTTTTGAAGGCCGCCGCCACGAACACGATCGAGTCGATACCGCCGGGCACATCGGCGAAGGTGACCTGCACGGTCTCGTCGTCGCCGGCCGCTGCGCCGGTCTGCTCGTCACCGCTGTGCAGGACCGCGCCGTTGCCGAGCGGGTCGAGCGAGTCCAGTCCGGCGAACCGCACCG
This sequence comes from Nocardia cyriacigeorgica, assembly GCF_005863245.1. Taxonomy (GTDB): domain Bacteria; phylum Actinomycetota; class Actinomycetes; order Mycobacteriales; family Mycobacteriaceae; genus Nocardia; species Nocardia cyriacigeorgica_C. The sequence continues at coordinate 319,860 of NZ_VBUT01000006.1, forward strand.
GCTCGGCCCCCTGCATGAGAATCGCGATCAGGTCCAGGTCGACGCCGCGCTTGCGGCGAGCCCAGCCGAGCGCGCCGCCGCTGGCACCCGCGGACGGGTCCCAGCTCACCCCGACACTCAGTTTGGTGATGCCGCTCAGATCCGCGGCACCGTCTTCTTTCTTGAGCGTGATCATGGGCCTCAGCCTACCCACGAACGAGTCGGCGGGCAGGCCAGCGGATTCCGCGACGATGACCGCGGAACCCGCTGTGACCGTGCGACTCAGCGCTTGCGGCCGACTCCGCCGAGCATCACCCGCTCCTCGGGGAACGGTTCCCGGATCGGCGGGCCCATCGGCCACCACTGCTCGAGTTCGACCAGGCCCGGCTCGATCATCTCCAGATCGTGGAAGTAGGCCGCGATCTCCTCTTTGGTGCGGTACCAGCCCGACCCGAGGCCCATCTCGGTGAACTGGCGTTGCAGGCGCACGGCGAGATCGGCGAGCTCGGAACCGTCGTTCGGGTTCCAGAAATGGGTGATGGCTACGTAGGAACCCGAGGGCAGCGCGTCGATGTACTGGCGCATGATGCCGACGGGATCGAGATCGTCGTCCACGTGATGCAGGATGCCGCACAGGATGAGGCCGAGCGGACGCTCGAGATCGAGGTGCCTGGTGACCTCCTCGTCCTTGAGCAGCGTATCGGGCTGCGTGAGATCCGCCGGAACGAAATGGGTGTACTCGTTCTGCTCGAGCAGCACCCGGCCGTGCGCGTTGCACACCGGATCGTTGTCGACGTAGACGACGGTCGCCTCGGGGTTCTGGCTCTGGGCGATTTCGTGGGTGTTGCCGACGGTGGGCAGACCCGCACCGATGTCGAGGAACTGGTCGATGCCGACGGTGCCTGCGAGGTAGCGGGTGACCCGGTGCAGCCAGCGCCGGTTCATCTTCGACACGTCACGCTGGCGGGGCGCGGCTTGCAGGATCATGTCGAACGCGGCGCGGTCGACGTCGTAGTTGTCTTTGCCACCCAGGCTCACGTCGTAGACGCGTGCGATGCTCGCTCGGGTGGTGTCCACACCGACCGGAACGCGAACACCGGTCTGGGGAGCGGGTTGGGACATCGAGAACCTCTCTCTGCACTAACTGTGATACGGCTCACTCAGCCTAGGGGGCGGTGAGCGTCGCGGCAATGGGTCCGGAAGCATTCGGGCGACGCAAGATTCGCCGCCCGTGCGCGAGCGGAGGGTACGCGGTGTGGCTCAGACCGACACGCGGTCGAGTCGCCGTCCGGGCAGCCAACCGGCGCCGATGTGGGTGACCCGCCACCAGTCGACGTGCACGAGCAGCGCTTCCACCGGGGTGGCGAAGAACGGCTCGATCATCGGCTCCTTCTGCACCAGCGCCTGGAACGTCTCGTCCCGGTCGGCCGGATCGCGCACCTCGACGGTGCCGAGGCCCTGGGCGAACGGATCGGTGAACCCGCCGCTGACCACCTTGATGCCGACATTGGGGTTGGCGCGCAAGGCGTCCAGCGTGCGCCCGCCCGATTCCAGGATCAGCGTCAGCCGGAACGGATCGTCGTCGAGGTGGGCGAAGAACGCGCTCGAGCACCAGTTCACGCCGTCTTTGGACGTCGCCAGGTCGATGCTGGTGGTGGCGAGGATGCCGGCGAGTTTGTCCCGGACGTCCTGCTCGGTGATCTCCGCGTTGCCGGTGGTGGTGTCGGCGTCGGCTGACATTGCGGCCTCCTGTCATCGTGTGAATCGAATGCGAACAGTGGATAAGGATGTGCGAGTTACGGTTTGCGGCCGACGCCGCCGATGATCAAGTACTCGTCCGGGACGCGCTCGCGCTCGTCGGGGCCCCAGGGCCACCAGTCGTCGAGTGGTACGAGTCCCGGTTCGAGAAGTTCGAGCCCGTCGAAGAACGGCATCAGTTCTTCGCGGGTGCGCCAGCGGCCGGTGCCGAGTCCCTCGTCGTGCAGGGCCCGTTCGGCACGCCGGGCGAGCTGGTGCAACTCTTCGTCCTCGCTGCCCGGATCGAAGAAGTGGCTGATCATGACGTAGGAACCGGGCGCGAGCCGGTCGATGTATTCGGCCATGATGCCCGCCGGATCGCGATCGTCGTCGACGTGATGCAAGGTGCCGCACTGCATCATCAGCAGTGGCTTGCTCAGGTCGAGATACTGGTTCACCGCGGGATGGCCGAGCACTTCGTCGGGCTTGGTGAGATCGAGGTCGAGGAAGTGGGTGTACTCGTTGGCCTCGAGTAGTTCCTTGCCGCGCCGCACGCACACCGGGTCGTTGTCGACATAGACGACCATGACCTCCGCGCCCAGTTCCTGCGCGATCTCGTGGGTGTTCTTCTGCGTCGGCAGGCCGCTGCCCAGATCCAGGATCTGCGTAATGCCCACTTGACTCGTCAGGTACCGGACCACCCGTTCGAGCCAGCGCCGGTTGGCCACGCCGACCGCATTCTGGTTGGGCACCACGGTGAGTAGGTGTTCGTAGACTTTACGATCGACCTCGAACCAGTCCGAACCGCCCAGTCCGTAGTCGTAGACGCGGGCAATGCTCGGCGTGTCAGGGTCGACACGCCCACCGAGATCCTCATCGTCCATCGGCATCATGGGGCTCCTCTCCCATCGGCTCCCACGACTGTGACTCTACGCACCGCGCGTACGCCGCGCGCGGTATCGAGAAGAAGTTATGCCGTTGTCCCGCTGCAAAATCCGTGCACATCGGTCGTCGGTGGCCGAATCGGACATACCCGGCCGACACGCACGGTAACTCGGCGACCGACCAGTCTGCGCCGACGTCGTCCAGCGACGTCGTCCGCCCGTCCGCGGCGACGATCGCCGACGGGTAACGGGCTCCGGTGGTTTCGCTATTGGAGCGAGTAGGATCTGCAACCGACGCGGTGGAGCCGGTGGGTGTGACCGGGCAGATCGCGGTCTAACCACTATCGGCCAGAGGCGGTCCATGACCAACGACCAGGACAACAGCGACAACGTCGAACTGCTTGTGGCAGAGCGTGGTCCGACAGTGATCCGGATCGCGCTCGGCAGCAGGTTGCGCCGGCTGCGGGAAAGTTGCGGTGTCAGCAGGGAAGCGGCCGGGGACGCCATTCGCGGATCGCACGCCAAGATCAGCCGGCTCGAGCTGGGGCGCACCGGATTCAAGGAACGCGATATCCGCGATCTGCTCACCCTCTACGGCGTCACCGACGACGACAAGCGCGAGCCCTACCTCGATATGGCGCGCAAGGCCAACGACCCCGGCTGGTGGCAGAGCTACAGCGATCTGCTACCCGCGTGGTTCGAGACCTACGTCGGCCTCGAACAGGCGGCCACCACGATCCGCACCTATGAGGCCCAGTTCATTCCCGGACTGTTGCAGACCGCCGACTACGCCCGCTCGGTGATCATGCTCGGCAACGATGACGAGACCGAACGCCGGGTCGCGGTCCGCATGCGCAGGCAGAAGATCCTGCACCGCAGGGCAGCGCCGACGCTGTGGGCCGTCATCGACGAGAACGCGCTACGCAGGCCGGTCGGCGGCATGAAGGTGCTGCGCGAGCAGATCGAACACCTGATCAACATCTCCGACATGCCCAATGTGCGCATCCAGGTGCTGCCGTATTCGGCCGGTGGGCATTCCGCGGCCGGCGGCCCGTTCAGCATCCTGCGCTTCCCGGAGCCCGAACTGCCCGACATCGTCTACACCGAACAGCTCACCAGCTCGCTCTACATGGAGAAGCGCCACGATGTGGAGCTGTACATGTCGGTGATGAATCAGCTCAGCGTGCAGGCCCTCTCGCCGGCCGAGAGCCTGCAATTCCTGTCGCAGATCCTCGCCGACTACGCCGCGCAGGACTGACGCGCCGCGCATTCGGCGCCGGAGCCGGGATCAGCCGCGCATCTCGGAGCTGCCCGTGTCGGTGGGTGTGCCGACGCTCGCCCCGCCGCGCAGGCGCACCTCGAGCCCGTCCAGGACCGAGATGAGCCCGAAGTCGAAGGCCACCGCGCGTGCCACGTCCAGATCCTGCGGCACGGTATTGCGGTAGTCGTGGATCATCTCGGGATAGTCGGCGCCCAGATCCTCGAGCACCCCCATGACATTCGAGGTGTCGACATTGTCATCGCCGTAGGCGTTCTTCCAGGCGATCAACGGCAGGATCTGGCCGAGCACGAACGAGAACAGAGTCCCGGTGGCCAGATAGACGTCGTTGCCCTCGAAACCGGCGCGAACGAAGGTGCGGCGCAGGCGGTCGGTCAGCCGCAACGAGCTGGGGCCGATGCTGGGCAGCCGCCCCAGCAGGGTGGCGACCCACGGATGGTTCAGCATGGTCTCGCGCATGCTGTAGGCGAATGCGGTCGAGACCTCCCGCCAGGAGTTCCGTTCGGGCTCGGGTACCCGGACCATGCCCCAGAATTCGTCGAGCACCAGCTCGAGTAGCTCGTCCTTGGTCGACACATACCAGTAGAGGCTGGTCGCGCCCGCCGCGAGCCGGGCGCCGAGCTTACGCATGCTCAGCGCCTCCATGCCCTCGGTGTCGAGGATCTCGATCGCGGCCCGCACGATCTGATCGCGATGCAGCCCGGAGGACTTGGGTTGGCGGGGTTCGCGGCTCCATACCGAGCTGAACTGCTTGGTCACGGAAACATTCTATAGCCGCTCGCACACTGTGCGATTCTATCGTACGCTGTTCGAGTGGAATCGAACGTTGTACGAGACCCCCGGCGCTGGCTGATCCTGGGCGTTCTCTGTCTGTCCCTATTGGTACTGATGATCGACGGCACGGTGCTGAATCTCGCGATCCCGTCGCTGATCCGGGAGCTGGACGCCACCCCGTCGGATGTGCAGTGGATTCTGGACGCCTATGTCCTGGTGTTCGCGGGTCTGCTGCTCACCGCGGGCAGTCTGTCGGACCGGTTCGGGCGGCGCCGGATGCTCGTTCTCGGCCTGGCCATCTTCGGAGTGGCCTCGCTGGCGGCGGTGCTGGCGACCGAACCCTGGCAGGTGATCGGGGCCAGGGCCGCGATGGGCGTGGGCGGGTCGCTGCTGATGCCGTCGACGCTGTCGATCCTGATGACGACCTTCGACCAGGACGAGCGGCGGCTGGCGATGGCGGCGTGGACCACGGTGTCGATGGTCGGCATCGTCGCGGGCCCGACCGTCGGCGGCTTCCTGCTCGAACACTACTGGTGGGGTTCGGTGTTCCTGATCAACATCCCGGTGGCGATCCTGGCGATCGTGGCCGCGCTGGTGCTGATGCCGGAGACGACGGGGGAGCAGCGGCCGGTCGACCTGGTCGGGGTGCTGCTGTCGATCCTGGCGCTGGTCTCGGCGGTGTATGTGATCATCGAACGCGAATGGAACCTGCCGGTGATCGGCCTGGCCGTGGTGGCCGCGGTCGCGTTCGTGGTGTGGGAAAGCCGGTCCGAGCATCCGATGCTGCCGCTGGCGGTGTTCCGCAATCGCGATTTCACCGGCACCTGCCTGACCCTTCTCCTGATGGTCTTCGGCATGGGCGCGATCATGTTCATGCTCACCCAGTACCTGCAGTTCGTGCTCGGCTACGGGCCGATGAAGGCCGGGCTGGCGCTGCTGCCGTACGCGGTGGCGGCGGCGGTGTGCAACGGGCTCGGCGCCACCCTCGGCAAGAAATTGAGCAACAAGACCCTCATCGTGAGTGGTCTGCTGGTGATGGGTGTGGCGTTCGTGGTGCTCGCGATGGGCACCGGCTACGGCGCGGTACTGGTGAGCATGCTGATCATGGGCATCGGCGGCGGTCTCGCCGGACCGTCGGCCTACGCGGCGATCATGAGCGCCATTCCGCTCGAGCACGCGGGCGTCGGGTCGGCCATGAACGACACCTTGCAGCAGGTGGGCATGGCGGTCAGTATCGCGGTGCTCGGCAGCGTGCTGGCCGGGGTGTTCACCGCGAACATGCCCTCCGACGCGCCGGAGGCGGCCCGCGAATCCATCGGCGCCGCTTTCGAACTCGGCTATGCCGAGCCGGCGAAGCTGGCCTTCACCGAGGCGATGTCGACCGGGGCGTGGATCAGCGCGGGCTTCAGCGTCGCGGCCGCCGTGCTCGGGCTGGTGCTGCTGCGGGCCCGCCCGCCGCAGGCGGTGGTGCCGGAGCCGGTCGCGGTGCAGAGCTGACCGCTGGGCGGGTGCGCGCAGGCGCTGCCGTGCGCACCCGCCGGGCACTCGGGTGAGGGGAGTACGCTCGGAAACCGGACCGTACCGGTAGGGACCTGCGGTCCCGGCGAGAGTGGATCTTGTCCCCGACGAAGGAGCCGCTGTGATGCCTGTGCCGCTGCGTGACAGCGCGATTCCCAAACACGAACAGTTGCGCGCCATCCTGCTGCACAAATGCACCCGCGAACTCCAGCCGGGTGATCTGCTGACCAGTGAACGCAATCTGATGCAGGACTACGGCGTCAGCCGGATCACCGTGCGCGAGGCGATCGGGCAATTGGTCAACGAGGGACATCTGGTGCGGGTGCGCGGCAAGGGCACCTTCGTGGCGCATCGGCCCGTGCAGTCGAGGCTGCATCTGGCCTCGTTCACCGAAGAGATGCGCGCCCAAGGCCATCAGCCGACGACGGTGGTCCTGGTCGCCGAGGAGGACACGGTGCCCGAGGCTTCGGGCCGGGCGCTCGGCCTGGACGCCGGTGCGCGCGCCTATCACATCAAGCGGCTGCGCCTGGCCGACGGCGATCCGGTGAGCGTGGACGACGGCTGGTTCCACGCCGGACTGCTGCCGGGATTGCTCGAGGTGGACCTGACCGCCTCCATCTATCAGACCTGCGCCGACCGCTACGGCCGCCCGATCGAACGTGCCACCCAGACCGTCGACGCCACCGCCGCCGACGCGGGCATCGCCGCGTTGCTCGGGGTGAAAAAGAACGCTCCGGTACTGCATTTCGACCGCACCTCGTTCAGCGGTGCGGTCGCGGTCGAGCACACCCAGAGCTGGTACCGATCGGACCGCTACCGGTTGCAGATGGAGGTCGGGAACGAGCGCGCGTCGCGCTGATCGTTCGGGGGCACCGCGCGGAAACCGGGCGCGGCCTCGATGAGCGCCTGGTGGAGGGCGTTCGCCGAGATCGAGGCCGAATGCTGTTCGGGCAGAGTGGTGAACGCGCGGGTCCTGCCGCATTACCGGGGGATCGGAGTCCAATCGAACAGCGTCGCACCCGTCTCGACATCGGTCCCGACTGCCGACGGGTCGACGGAATCGCGCGCCGAATCCATCACCACAATCGGGCAGAGGGCCGAATATCCGGTGCCGTCGATCTCGGTCGGATCGAACCGCACGATCGGCGTGCCGGCCTCGACGTCAGCGCCTTCCGCGGCGAGGAGGGCGAATCCGGCACCCCGGAGTTTCACCGTGTCGATCCCCAGGTGCGTGAGCACTCCGGCACCATCGGCGCCGAGGACGACGAACGCGTGCGGATGCAGTTTCACGATCCTGCCCGCGATCGGCGCCCGGACGTCGAGAGCGCCGCGATCACGGACGGGGTCGATGGCCACGCCGGAACCGACGAGCTGACCGGCGAACACCGGATCGGGCACGTCGGCCAGTGCGAGGACCCGCCCGGGAAGTGGCGCCAGGACGGGCACCGTCACAGCAGGTCCTCGATGTCTTCGGCCAGTGTGTCGGCCACCGGTCCCACCACGACCTGTACGACCGAACCGGACCTGAGCACACCGTGCGCGCCGGCTGCTTTCAGCGCGGCCTCGTCCACCAGGCTGCCGTCCTTCACCTCGGTGCGCAGCCGGGTGATGCAGGCTTCGATCTCGACGATATTGGCGGCGCCGCCGAGGCCGCTGATGATGGCGTCCGCTGTGGACATGTGTTCTCCCTCGTTGGCTCTGCCGTGCCGGTGGCCGGTGTTACCTGGATCATATGTTCTGGTTGACATCGGGCCGCTACCTGGCCAAACTGACAACTGGTTATGACCGGACAGTACCCGTCGGGACGCCGGTCCACACCAGTTTCCGCCGGATCCGCGCGTGAGCTCCGGTGGCTCCAGCACGGCGACGCGCCGCGTTCCGGCGACGAAGAAGGTCGATATGACTGTCGTAGACAGCCCGAAGAAGGAATCGGCGGCATTCGCCGGCTTGCAGCGCCTCGGGCGCAGCCTCATGTTGCCGATCGCGGTGCTGCCCGCCGCGGGCATCCTGCTGCGACTCGGCCAGGACGATCTGCTGGGCCGGTTCTCGGCATTGGAAAGCGCGGCGAGCGTCATCTCGGCTGCCGGACAGGCCGTATTCACGTGGCTGCCTTTGATTTTCGCGGTCGGCATCGCCATCGGGTGGGCGAAGAAGTCCGACGGGTCGACCGCGCTGGCCGCCGTGGTCGGCTACATGGTGGTCGACGGCGTCTTCGAGGCGATGTCACCGATCGTCCTCGAGGGTGAGACCGACCCTAAGGGCGGTCAGGCGATGATCGATTACGGCGTACTGGCCGGCATCGTGATGGGTTTGCTCTCGGCGATGCTGTGGCAGCGGTTCTATCGCACCAAGCTGCCCGACTATCTCGGGTTCTTCAACGGCCGGCGGCTGGTGCCGATCCTGACCGCCGTCACCGGTCTGGTGATCGGCGTGCTCATGGCTTTCGCCTACCCGCTGTTCAACGCCGGGCTGACCTGGGTCGGCGAGACCGTCGCGGAGAACTCCGTGCTGGGCGGCGGAATCTACGGCACCGCCAACCGATTGCTGATTCCGACCGGGCTGCACCACATCCTCAATACCACCGTGTGGTTCTTGATCGGTGACTACGAGAACGCGCAGGGCGAGATCGTGCGCGGTGACCTCAACCGCTTCTTCGCCGGCGATCCGGCCGCGGGCACCTTCATGACCGGCTTCTTCCCGATCATGATGTTCGCGCTGCCCGCCGCGGCCCTGGCAATCTGGCGCAATGCGCGTCCCTCCCAACGCAAGCTGGTCGGCGGGATCATGCTCTCCACCGCACTGACGGCGTTCCTCACCGGCATCACCGAACCGCTGGAATTCTCCTTCATGTTCGTCGCGTGGCCGCTGTATGTGGTGCACGCGATCCTCACCGGCACCTCGCATGCCCTGGTCAACGCCCTCGGCATCCACGACGGATTCACCTTCTCGGCCGGATTCATCGACTACGCCTTGAACTTCGGCAAGGCCACCGATGCCTGGCTACTGATCCCCATCGGCCTCGGCTACGCCGTGATCTACTACCTGCTGTTCAGCTTCGTGATCAAGAAGTGGAATCTGCGCACTCCGGGCCGCGAACCCGAGACCGACGACGAGACCCTCGGCGCCGCAGCCGAATCGGAACGTCGTCTGCCGGGTGCGAAGCAAGAGCCGCGCGCCACCGAGGCGCCGGCTGCTGAAGGCGAGATCGGCGCCGCGGGCAACGACACGCGCGCCGGGGAGGTCGGGACCGGCGCTGCGGAGCCCCGCACGCGCACGACCGACGCGGTGGGGCCCGGTGCGGACGCGCCGTCGCAGGCGCGGGTCGAGGCCGATGACCCGGCTACAGGGGAAGATCGGTGATCGTGACCGAATCCGCTGCCGGTGCCGAGACTGCTGCCGGCACCCTCGGCGGACCGCAGGTGCCGCGGTCATCGCCGGGAACGTGGCGGCCGTGCTGAGCTCCGGTGGCGAGGACGGCGACAGCTCACCGATGCTGTTACGCGGAAGGGTCGTCGGCGCAGCCGGTGGCAGCGATATCGCGGACGGCGTCGTCGAACTCGACGGTGCGCGGATCTCCTGGGTGGGTCCGGCAGCAGAATATCCGGGCCACACCCCGCTACCACCGCCTGGCGACTCGATCCTGTTGCCGGGCCTGATCGACCTGCACTGTCACGGGGGCGCCGGTGCCGGATTCCCCGATACCGGCACCGCCGGAGCGCGCCGTGCCGTGGCCCACCATCGTGCGCATGGAACCACCGGGCTGCTGGGCAGTCTGGTGTCTGCCCCGCCGGCGGACCTGCTGCGGCAGGCGGCGGTCCTGGCCGACCTGGTGGAGCGCGGCGAGTTGCTCGGCATCCATCTGGAGGGCCCGTTCCTCAGCTGGGCCCGGTGCGGCGCACAGGATCCGGCGGCGATCATTCCCGGCGACCCGGAGCTGTTCGAACGGATCTGCCTTGCCGCGCGCGGAACCGTCCGCTCGATGACCGTCGCTCCGGAAACGGCGAACTTCACCGACCTGCTCGCGGCGATGCGCGAGCACGGTGTGCTGCCCAGCCTCGGGCACACCGATGCCGACGCGGCCACCACCACGGCCCGCATCGCCGAAGCCGGAGCGCCACTGACCGCCACGCACCTGTTCAACGGCATGCCACCACTGCACCATCGGGCGCCCGGACCGGTCGCGGCCTGTCTGGCCGCCGCCGGGCGCGGCGAGCTGGTGGTGGAATTGATCGCCGACGGCGTGCATCTGGCCCCCGGCACCGTCGCGATGGTCTTCGACACGGTCGGCCCCGACCGGATCGCCCTGGTCAGCGATGCGATGGCCGCGGCGGGCATGAGCGACGGCGATTACCGGCTCGGCCCGCTGCGGGTGCGGGTGGAGCAGGCGGTGGCGCGCGTGGTCACCGCCGACGGCACCGTGGGCCCGATCGCCGGGGGCACCGCCCGGCTGCTCGACGTGCTGCGCCACACCGTGATCGAGGCCGGTGTGCCGCTGCCCGATGCCGTCACCGCCGCCACCCGTACCCCGGCGACGGTGCTCGGCCTCGAGCACGAACGCGGTGTTCTCGCACCCGGTTACCGGGCCGACGTGATCGTCACCGACCCCACCTTGCGCGTACGCCAGGTCTACCGCGCGGGCGTCGCGGCCGAGACGGAAGGAACCGCATGGAAATCGTGATCCGGGACGACGAGCGGCAGGTCGCGCACACCGTGGCCGATATCGTCGAAGGCTATGTGCGCCGCGGTCCGGCGACCCTCGGCCTCGCCACCGGATCCTCACCGCTGAGCAGTTACCGCGAACTCGCCCGGCGCCATCGCGAACACGGCCTCGACTTCTCCGCGTGCCGGGCGTTCCTGCTCGACGAATACGTCGGCCTGCCGAAAAGCCATCCGCAGTCCTACTTTTCGGTGATCCGCGCCGAATTCACCGACCATGTGAACCTCGATCCGGCACAGGTGTTCGGCCCCGATGGGGAAGCCGCCGATATCGCCGCCGAAGCCCAGCGCTACGACGCCGACATCGCCGCCGCCGGCGGTATCGACGTGCAGCTGCTCGGCATCGGCACCGACGGCCACATCGGATTCAACGAGCCCAGCTCCGCACTGACCTCACGCACCCGGGTCAAAACGCTGACCGCCCAGACCCGCCGCGACAACGCACGCTTCTTCGACGGCCCGGATTCGGTGCCGCGCCACGTGCTGACCCAGGGCCTGGGCACCATCGGCGAGGCCAGGCATCTGGTACTGATCGCGCTCGGCGCCCGGAAGGCCGACGCCGTCGCGGCCGCGGTGGAGGGCCCGCTGACCGCGTTCTGCCCGGCCTCGATCGTGCAGTGGCACCGCCACGTCACGGTGGTCGTCGACGAGGCCGCCGCGAGCGCGCTGCGGCTGGCCGACTACTACCGCTACGCGCTCGCACACAAGCCGGGCTGGCAGAGCTTCTGAGGAGCTCGCCGCCACCGTCCGGACCGGAAGTGGCGCGCGCAGCGCGGGCGCGGCACACTCGACGCCGTGAAACGCATGTCATTGGCAGGGCGCGGCCGCGATCGAGGTGATCGGCGGTGAACGCGCTCGCGCGTGGTGAAAACCGCCCGGCGCCGGCGGACCGGATGACGGTGACCGTGAGCTGCTCGACGCCGGTCGACGTCTCGGCGCTGCTGCTCGGCACCGACGGCAAGGTCCGCGCCGACGGCGACTTCGTCTTCTTCAACCAGCCCGTCGGTCCCGGCGTGGTCTACCGGCACGGCCGCGGTGCTGGCGACATGGTCGATGTGCAGACCAGCGCGCTGCCCGCCGATGTGGACCGCGTCGTCGTCACCGCCAGTCTGGACGGTTCCGGCCCGGCGACCTTCGCGGCCGCCGGTTCGCTGGTCGCCACCATCGCCTCCGACGCGGGCACCCTCACGTTCCCGGTGTCCGGGTTGACCACCGAATCGGCCGTGGTGTGCGTGGAGATCTATCGCCGCGGCGGCGGCTGGAAGGTCCGCGCGGTCGGCCAGGGCTATGACAACGGGCTGGCGGGCATCGCGACCGCGTTCGGCGTGAACGTCGACGACGAGCCCGCACCGGCCCCGGCTCCGCACGCGGGCACGCACTCCAGGACCGACCAGACGATGGTCGCGCCCTCGCGCACTGACCCAACCGTGGTCGCGCAGCCGAGCAGCGGTTATCCGCCACCCGCCAACCCGGTATCCGGTCAGTCGGCGGCACCCGGCCACCAGCCCTACCCAGCTGCGCCGCCGTACCCGCCCGCTGCTCCCTACCCGAGTGGTCAGGCGCCCATCGCGCCGCCGCACCCGCCCGCGCCGCCCTATCCACCCGCGCCGCCCTATCCGCGTGCCCCCGCGCATCCCGGTGAGCCGCAGCCCTATTCGGCGCCCGTCCAGCAGCCGCCAGCCGCCCCTCCGGTTCCGTCCACGTTCTCGTCCCAGCAAGGAGCGCTGCCGATGCACAGCGATCTGTTCGATCCGCGCCACGCCGAGGTTTCCGGTGTCGGCATCCAGAAACAGGGCGGCAAGATGATCAAGGTCGCCGTCAACGGCGAGGTCATGGCGCGGGCCGGATCGATGGTGGCCTACCAAGGCGAGCTCCAGTTCCAGGCGCTCGGCTCCGGCGGCATCGGACGCGCCATCCAGCAGCGGCTCACCGGCGAAGGCGTACCGCTGATGAAGGTGTCCGGGCGCGGCGATCTGTTCCTGGCCAACAGCGCCGCCGATGTGCACACCATCGATCTCGACGGCACCGACGGACTCACCATCAACGGCGCCAACGTGCTGGCCTTCGACTCGACCCTGACCTACAACATCGGCCGGGTGCAGGGCGCCGCGGGCGTCGCCAGCAATGCCGGGCTGTTCAACTGCGTGTTCACCGGACGCGGCCGCATCGCCATCACCAGTCACGGCGCGCCGGTGGTGCTCAATGTCGACCAGCCCACCTACGCCGACCCGCAGGCCGCGGTCGCCTGGTCGTCCAGCCTGCAGACCGGCATCAAACGCAACGACTCGTTCGGTCTCGGCCGGCTCATGGGGCGCAGCACCGGCGAAGGCACCACGCTCGCGTTCTCCGGCCGCGGATTCGTCATCGTGCAGCCCTCGGAACTGCCGCCGGGCGGGCTGCTCGGCGGCACCGGCGGCGGCCAGGAGGCCGGGCACAGTGGCGGCATGTTCGGTGGTCTGCTCGGCTAGCCGCGCGGTGACACCATGACCTGCGAGGTCATCGCCATCACGCCCGGCGGCGATTAGCGTCGGCGCCGACGGTGATTCGACGATCGGAGAGATCATGGGCAAGCACGGCGAGCAGCTCGCGGTGACCGAGGGTGTATTGCGGCACGGCATGCCGTATCTGGCGTTCGGCAGTGGGCGGCCGCTGGTGTTCCTGCGCTGGTTCACCCCCGATCACGCGAACCCGACCGGGTGGATGCGGTCCTCCGAGTTGAAGAAGCTCGCCGGACTGGCCCGCCACTACCGGGTGTACGCGGTGGGCCGGGCGCCGGGCACACCCGCGGGTACGACCATGGCCGATATCGCCGCCGAGCACGCCGATGCCCTGCGCGCCGAGTTCGGCACGCCGGTCGACGTCCTCGGTGTGTCCTCCGGCGGTTCGATCGCCTTGCAGCTGGCCGCCGACCATCCCGAGGTGGTGCGCAAGCTGGTCGTGGTGTCGTCGGCCTGCCGGCTGGATCCGGCCACGCGGATCGGTCAGCGTCGCTATGCCGAGGCGGTGCTGGCGGGCAAGCGCGGACTGCACCATATGGCGATGGTGACTGTCGCCATCCCGGTTGGGGCACGGCTGGTGGGCGCGGCGATGTGGCTGCTGGATCCGCTGATGCGGCCGAAGGTGCCCGCCGACACCCACCACTTCCTGATGGCCGAAGACGGATTCGACGTCACCGATCGGCTGGGCGAGATCACGGCGCCCACCCTGGTGATCGGCGGCGAGCGCGACCCCTCCTACAGTGCCGAGACATTCCGGCGCACCGCCGACGGCATTCCGGACGGGCGGCTGATCCTCTACCCGCGCACCGGTCATATGGGCGCGGTGACCCATCCGGAGCTCGTCGGCGACGTCGTTCGATTCCTCGACGATCCACCGGCCTGACGCTCTACCGGCCGGAACCTGAGAGAACTCATAGCTTCGGCACAGGCTACGACCAGGCGCGAGCGGCATCCTGAACTGAGCGAACACTCTCGGTGATAGTGAGGTGCACGATGGTCGAGCTCGAGGTCACAGGTACGACGGTGACGGTTCATGTGCTCGGAGCGCATCGCCTGCTGGCGCTGCGCGAGCAGATCCAGTTCGATCTGGCATCGGTCACCGCCGTAGCTCCCGCCGAAATCGACCGCCGCCCGCCCTGGGTGCGTGCGCCCGGCACCTTCTTCCCCGGTGTGATCGCCGCGGGCACCTTCCGCGGCAAGGGCCGCAAGGAGTTCTGGGACACCGCCTTCGACGGTCGCGGCGTCCGCATCGAGCTCACCGGAGCCGACTTCACCCGCCTGGTGGTCGATGTCGCGAACCCGGACGAGGTCCTGCGCATGCTGACGACAGCGGCGGCCGCCTGAGCACGGTTCACGCCCGCCGTCCGGCTGGTGCCGGGCGGCGGGCGTTCGGCGTGCCACAGCCGTCGCCGGTTCTGGTTCGCGATTTCTTCGGCCGTCCCACCCCTTCGTCACCCTCCACAGACTAACCAAATTTGGTTAATGCCGTAGGCGGCGGTACTCTGGAGCCTGCTAGCCAAATTTGGCTAGTTGCCGTCAGGAGGTGCACATGAAGCCCGTTCAGCTGCTGGTCCTGGGTGCGCTGCGCCGGCGGGGCCGCGCGCACGGCTATCAGATTCGCGCGGACCTCGAATCCTGGGGCGCACACGAATGGTCGACGGCCACGTCGGGTTCGGTGTATCACGCGCTCAAGAGCATGGCGGCCAAGCAGCTGCTGACCGTGCACGAGAGCGCGGCCTCGGAGGCCGGCGGACCGCCGCGGATCGAATACGAGCTGACCGCCGCCGGGGAGCGCGAGTACTTCACGCTGCTGCGCCGGGCCCTGGCGGACCGCGAGCCCAGCCTGGATGTGCTCGGCGCCGCCGTCGGCCTGATCGAAGATCTACCCCGCGATGAGGCGCTGGAGATGCTGCGGCGGCGCGCCGCCGTGATGGGTGAGTGGCGCCGCAGCATCACCGAACATTTGCCACCGGACACGGATCTGGACAGCTGGGGGCCGGTCGGTGAGGTCATCGCCCTGTGGCTGTCGACCGCCGACGCCGGTGCCGCGTGGACCCAGCGACTGATCCGGCGACTGGAGAAAGGCGACTTCACTATGGCCGGCGAGACCCCCGCGCAACCGGACCGCTAGCGGCCCGCGACGATTCCCCTGCGACAAGGACACACCATGGCCAATGAGATCACCGTGCCGCTGTTGCCCTGCCGGTCCATCGACGAGATGGCCGAGTTCTACGCCATGCTCGGTTTCACCCGGACCTACTATCAGACCCGCCCGAACCCGTACGTGTCACTCGAGCGCGAGGATTTGCGACTGGACTTCTTCGGTATGCCGGACTTCGACCCCGCGGATTCCTATGGGACCTGCCTGGTGATCGTGCCCGATACCAGGGAACTCTTCGATGCGTTCGCCGCAGGTATGCGGGCGGTGCACGGCAAACTCCTGGTCTCCGGCATCCCGCGGATGACCCGGCCGCGCAAACGCAAGAACGCCGACAACCATTCCGGATTCACCGTCATCGATCCCGGCGGGAACTGGATCAGGATCGTCGCGGCCGCACCCGAGGCCGAGCGGTCCTCCGGCGGGAAACTGTCGGTGACACTGGCGCGCGCGGTCGTCATGGGTGATTCCCATGGCAAACATGTGCGGGCGGCCCAGATCCTCGACGCGGCGCTGGAGCGGGACAAAGCGACCGCGACGGCAGCCGAACTGGTCGAGACCCTGGCCTACCGCGCCGAACTCGCGATCCGCGCCGACGACACCGAGGCGGCCGTCGCGGCACTGGCTCGCGCCCGCGAGATCCCGCTCACCGAGGCCGAACGCGCCACACTCACCGAATCGCTGGCCGCACTCGACGACATCGAACTCGGCCTGCGTGCCGCGCTGCAACACTGATCGACGCCGGAACGAATCACCAGCGCCTGCCGGACTGCCGATCGGGCGACGAACGTTTCCGTAGGATCGGGGCATGACCGAGCGCAAGCCGCCCGATCTGACCTTCGAGTCCTGGATCGACAAACAGGTGCGCGAAGCCGCCGAACGCGGTGAGTTCGAGAACCTCGCGGGCGCGGGCAAACCGATTCCCGGCGCGGGCACCGGGGTCGACGAGAACTGGTGGCTGCGTGACGATCTGCGCCGCGAGGGCGTGCGCGCCGACGGGATGCTGCCGGAATCACTGGTCCTGCGCCGCGATATCGAGCAGATCCGCGAGTCCGTACGGGAACTCGACACCGAACGCGACGTGCGCGCGGCCGTCTCCGAACTCAATCAGCGGATCGTGCGATGGATACGGGTGCCGACCCCGCCGCATGTGCCGATCGCCCCGGTCGACGCCGATGAGATCCTCGGATACTGGCGAGCCGAACGCACGCCCCCGCCTCGGCAGCAAGTTCCGCGGGCCGGCACGCCTGCGGCCCGGTCGTCCACACGCCGCTGGTGGCAGCGTCGCCGCTGATAGACGCGAACGAGCATGGCTGTTCGCCCGGCCGGGGTCACGACCATGCGTCACCGATGTCGGCGTCGCCGCTGGTCCATCGCCGCGGGTGAACCCAACCGAGCCGGCTCCCTTAACCGATGTCGTCCAGCACGATATCGATGACCCGGGCGATGCCCGCCGGGTCGATCGAGGCGGACGGATCGTCGAGGTACTGATGGAGGGCCTGGCGAACAGCCGTCGCCGAGGGTTCGCGTTCGAGCGCCCAGCGGGCCGCCGCGGCCTTGCCGATATGGCGGTTGGTGCAGGCGAAATGCCAGATGCGGCAGGCGGTGAGCACCATGAGCGCGGCGCTCTCGGCGTCATCGGGGCGGGTGCGCCACTGCCGCAACCAGTAGCGCCCGCGCTCGACGATCCATTCGGGCGGCACCGGGGCGATCACCGCCGCCGGCGCCTCGCCGATGAGCGCGCGGCCGTCCTGCCGGGCCATCGACAATTCGGCGGGCAGGTCGGGATCCTCCGCGATCACCTGCTGCACCTCGACGCCGGGGGAAGATCCGTCGTAGCGGCCGATGTGGAACTGAGCGGACGGCGTGCGAGTGGGTGCCGCGACGACATCGGTCAGCACTACATGCAGATCGATGCCGCTGGCCGGGCCGACCTCGGCCTGCCGCACCGACGTTTCCAGTGCCACGCGCATATCGCCGGTCAGTTCCGTGTCGCTGACCACCAGCAGATCGATGTCACTGCGATGCGGCCGGAAGTCACCGGTCACCAGTGAGCCGTGCAGGATCACCGATCTGGTCGCGGTGCCGAGGGTGTCCGAGCAGGATTCGGCGAGCCGGGTGGCAGCCGTATGGGCGAGGGCCGGAGCGGGGTGCGTCATCCGGCTATGGCTACCAGAGTGCACGCCGCTGATCCAGCGGATTTCGCGCGCGGGTGTGCGCGGTCTGCCGACCGCGAGTTACGCTGTGCGGCAGAGCCTTACGACGCCGGTGGTTCAGGGGTGGCGACGACGGCGGTCTCGGCGCTGCGCTCCCAGCCACGGGCGAACATCCGCATCAGCGCCGGGTACACCAGGACATAACGGAACGGCAGGATCGCCGCCATATAGGCGCGGCCGAAGAATCCGTTGGGCTTCACCATGACCGCCATCTGGCCGCGATAGCCGCCGTTGTCGTCGGGGACCCAGCCGATGTGCATGAGCGCGTGCACGGTGCGGTTGGCCATCTCGGCGGCCCATTCGTCATCGGTGCGGTAGACCGATTGGAACGGCACCGAATCGAACGACGGACCGCGTGGCCCGTCGCGCAGGTCGGCGGGCAGCCGCTCGCGCAGACTGGGGACGCGGGCGCCGACACCGGAATCGTCGCGGTCCCAGCCGAGTAGGGCGCCGAGCTTCCAGCGGATCGCGAACAGCACCCGATAGATCAACTCCGGTGACTCGCCGTGCGCACGGTCGGGCGCGGCGATCATGGTGACCAGGCGGTCGAACTCGCCGGGTCCGCCGGGGGTGGGCAGCGCCCACACGTCCTCGACGAGGAAATCGGGGGCCACCTCGTGGATCCGCCAGGGGCGAGAGGTGTGTGCGCTGCGCGGGAGTCGCATCGTCGAGTCTCCATCCGTCAGTGGCCCGGACCGTCACACGGCCGGCGCCCGGAAATCAGTGGTGTGGCAGGAATTCGCAAATATACGGTGCCGTATACGTTGATCGTAGCGGCGCCGCCCCGGGTGTCAACGGCGTCGGCGATACTGAAGCTATGGTCGCCGTCACCCGAACCCCGAGGTCCAGCTGGATCGAGCAGGGTCTGCGCGCACTCGCCGCCGGCGGGCCCGACGCGGTCCGCATCGAGGCGCTGGCGCAGGCCCTCGGCGTCACCAAGGGCGGGTTCTACGGCCACTTCGCCGACCGCAACGCGCTGCTCGAGGAGATGCTCGACACCTGGGAGCACGAGGCCACCTTCGACGTCCGGGAGCGGGTGGAACGTGAGGGCGGCGACGCACGCGCGAAGGCCAGGCGCGCCGGTGTGCTCACTTTCTCCGACGACCGGCTGCGCCCGATCGACCTCGCGGTGCGCGATTGGGCCCGGCGCGACGACGCGGTGGCCGAGCGGCTGCGCCGGGTCGACAACTATCGCATCGGTTACCTGCGAGAATTGCTGAGTACCTTCTGTTCCGACCCCGACGAGGTCGAGGCCCGCAGCCTGCTGGCCTTCAGTCTGGCGGTCGGCACCTACATGATCGCCGCCGAACACGAGGGCCGCACCCGCGAGCAGGTCCTCGACCGCGCCTCGGCGTTCCTGCTGCGCACCGACCACGACACCGACGCGACCGGAACCGCATAGCTCGGTCCGCTGGTTAGGCTCGGGGTATGGGGCTCAGCGAGATCGCGGCCGAACTGTACGGGCTCGACCCGGGTGAATTCGTCGCGGCCCGCAAGGACCGGGCCGCGCATGCCAAACGGGCGGGCGAGAGCGAGCTGGCCGCCGCGGTGGCCGAACTGCGCAAACCGACCGTCGCCGCCTGGACGGTGAACCTGCTGGCCCGCGAGGCGCCCGACGAGGTGGACGCGCTGCTGCGGCTCGGTGAGGCCCTGCGCGAGGCGCAGCGGGAACTGTCCGGCGACGACCTACGCACACTGACCAGGCAACGTCAACAGGTGGTCAACGCGCTGGCCCGGCGTGCGGGCGAGCTGGCCGCCGAGCACGACCGGCCCGTCGGCGAACCGGTGCTGCGCGAGGTCGCCACCACCTTGACCGCCGCCCTGGCCGATCCCGAAGTGGCCGACCAGGTCCGTGACGGCACGCTGGCCAAGTCGGCCAGCTACGAAGGCTTCGGCGACGCGGCCCCCGCCCTCGCCGCGGTGCCCGACGCCCGGACCGGCACGGGCCGGCGCGGCACCGGACGTGCTCGCCGCGGCAAGGACAGTGGAGGTGACCGGGCCGCCGCGCGCCGCAAAGCCGCGCAGGCCGAACTCGATGAGGCCCGCCGTGACGCCGAATCCGCTCGCGCCGATCTCGACTCGGCCGAACGCGAGGCCGCCGAAGCGGAGAAACATCTCCGCGAGGCCGGCGATCTGGTCGCCCGCCTGCGCGAGGAGCTGACCGCCGCCGAGCAACAACACCGGTTCGCCCGCACGGCCGAACGCGGTGCCCGTGAGGCCGCGCGTACCGCCGCTACCGACGTCGAGCGCGCGCAGCGGCGGGTCGAGCGCGCCGAACAGGCGCTCGCCGACCAGTGACACCGGTGGGTCGACCGGCCGTGCGGTGACTTCGGTTGGCCCAGTGCGGGACTGGGCCAACCGAAGTCACATCGCCGGCGCGACCGTCGGCCGGGACTCAGTCGCCTTCGATCCTGGCCGATTGGGTGGGCAGCCTGCGCAGGCCGGCCGACACCTCCTGCACCAGCCCGGTGTAGCTCTCCACCAGTTGCGCGAGCCGGCGTTCGGCGTCGTCGACGCCGCGACTGTGCGGGGAGCCCTTCGCCTTCAGATGCCGGACGTGCATATAGGCGGCCACGATCCGGTCCACCACGGTGCCAAGGGTTTCGGTATGCAGCACGGTGCCCCTGCGATGTTGCGGCACATGGTTTTCGGTCCACACGTCGATCGCGTGGATCAGCGAGTCCCGCGTCGCCGCGGAATCGGCGTTGTCCTCCGGTGCGGTGTAGGGGTGCAGCGTCGCCAGGTACCGGGCGCAGCGGGTCACCGGATGGCGGTCGGCCGAGGTGCCTCCCGCGTCGGTGTGGTCGAGGGCGTCGATGAGATCTTGTGCGGTCGGCAGGCGGCCGGTATCGAGGCCGGCTGCCCAGTGGATGTCGTTGTCGGTCGCTCCGGTGGTCGAATGCTGTCGTCGCATCGCTGGCCCGCCTCCGCCTAGCGCCCTCCCGTGCTCGGACCCGTTCGGCCGCGCGGTGTCGCGGCCGGTGCGCAGGGGCGTGATGTCGACCAGGGTGTCACGGTGGGAGCCTTTCGGTTCGCGGTGGCCGTCCACGGCGCGGGCAGCCTCATCGGGCGAAAGCCAGGGCCGTTCGGCCGATCACTGTCGGATCATCTCGGGGGAGTGGGACCTCGGCCCGCGTCGAGCTGCCGCCGCGCGGTCGGCTGGGGGCCGGGTGACGCGACTCTCCGAGGGCGGTGGTGCCGGTGCGCGACGAGGAGGACGGCTGCCGGTCGTAGCCGGCTGCCGCGCGTCACTGTGGACGTTGGCTGTGGATCGAGTTCTCGGAGAGTCTGTCCCACAGCAGGATTATCGTCGTCCCTGCCCGGTCCCGCTGCGCAATCAGCGAATTGCGATCGCACTTTTGCATCTCGACGACGGTCGCAGCCGCCGGTGAGTGCGCACAGAATTCGGTGCCGCCTTGCCACCCGCGTGCTCGCCCCGCCCGCGCTGTCGGCGGGCGCCGCTACCCTGGGATGCCATGGATACCGCCCCGGCCGCCCTGGTGGAGCCCGCCGAGCGGGTGCAGACGGTCCGGGAAAGGCCCTCGACCTGGCGGTTTCCCGCGATTCGATGGCCGGCGGTGCTGATCGCGGCGGCCGCGCTCGTCATCGCGCAGCTGGTGGTACGCGGATGGGTGGCCGGGTCGGGGTATTTCTATTGGGACGACCTGATCCTCGTCGGGCGCGCGGGCAGCAGGCCCCTGTGGTCGCCGGAATTGTTGTTCTACGACCATGACGGGCATTTCATGCCCGCCGCCTTCGCTACCGCGTGGCTGGTCACCGCGATCGCGCCGCTGTCGTGGGCGGGTCCGGTGGTGACCATGCTCGTGATGCAGGCCGCGGCGTCGGTCGCGGTGGTGCGGATGCTGGTGGTGCTGCTCGGTCCACGGCGGATCGTGCTGGTGCCGTTGATCTTCTACCTGTTCTGTCCGGTGACGGTGCCCGCCTTCGCTTGGTGGGCGGCCGCGCTCAACGCCCTGCCCTTGCAGTTCGCACTGGCCTG
This sequence comes from Nocardia cyriacigeorgica, assembly GCF_005863245.1. Taxonomy (GTDB): domain Bacteria; phylum Actinomycetota; class Actinomycetes; order Mycobacteriales; family Mycobacteriaceae; genus Nocardia; species Nocardia cyriacigeorgica_C. Next base: position 341,619 of record NZ_VBUT01000006.1, read on the forward strand.
GGTGATCGCCGATGCGGTGCTGCTCGTGCGCACCGGGCGGCGCCGATACGCGGTGACCGGGGTGGCGGTGGTCGCGGTGGCGCTGTTGTTCTTCGAGAAGGCCGCGATCGTGCCGTTCGTGGCGTTCGCCGTGGCGGTGCTGGCGCGCTCTGTGGTGGGGGAGCGGGGTGCGGTGCGTGCGGTGGCGCGCCGCGGAGCACCGCTGTGGCTCGGTTCGGCGCTGGTGCTCGGCTGCTGGCTGGTCGCCTACCTCGCCGTCGTCGATATCGCGTTCACGCGCACCGAATCGGGCGATATTCCCGGCCTGCTGCACGCTGCGACCTCACGCGGAATAGTGCCGACGCTGGTCGGCGGGCCGTGGACCTGGGAGCGGTGGGTGCCTGCGGCGCCCTGGGCGACACCGTCGGCGGTGGCGGTCGCGTTGTCGTGGTGCGCGACGGCGGCGTTGGTCGCGTGGTCGATCCGGTCGCGGGCACGCACGGCGGCGGTCTGGCTGACGGTGGTCGGATATCTCGCGGTGGCCCTGGTGCCGGTGGCGGTGGCGCGCGGTGGACCCAACAGCGTCGACGAACTCATGCAATCGCTGCGCTACCTGGCCGATACGGCCGTCGTGCTCACCGCGGTCGGCGCGCTGCTGTTGTCGGCGCGACCGCGCAGGCCCGGGAAGGCGAGTCGTCCGCCGGCCGCGGCGGTGGTGGGGCTGGCCGCGGCGTTCGTTGTGAGCAGCCTGTGGTCCACCGTCACGTACGTGCGTTCCTGGTCCGATGGCACCACCGAGCGTTATCTCACGACGGTCGCCGCGGAACTCGGCGCACTGGATGCTCCGCTGCTGGAGCAGGAGGTGCCGTGGACCGTGCTGAATCCGACGGCGTATCCGCAGAACCTGGCCAGTCGGGTGCTCTCGCCCATCGCCGGTCCCGCAATCTTCGCCGACTCGACTCCGCGGCTGCGGATGATCACCGACACCGGCGATATCGTCGACGCCCAGGTCTGGTGGAACCGCAGCATCCGTCCGGGTCCCGCGCCGGGATGCGGCTATCGCGTGCAGGGCGGCGAACCCGTGCGGCTGCCGCTCGACGGTCCCATGCTCGCGCACGAATGGACCGTCCAGCTGAATTATCTGGCCGGTCGTGACGGCACCGTCTCCCTCGGCTTCGAACACGGCGACCAGGTCGCGGTTGCGGTGCAGAAGGGTTTGCACACCGTGTTCGTCCGGGTCATCGGCAGCGGTTCGGAATTGCGGATCGCCGCGCGGACACCGGGCCTCGACCTGTGCGTCGCATCGGGCCCGGTCGGTGTGGCGTCGTACGACAACTGACCTTCGGAGGACGGCCGGATCGGCCTCGCGTCAAGTCGTGGGGTCGGGCGCGACGCGGTGACGGTGCCGTCTGCCGCATAAATACAGGAGAGTGCAGGTACGTTCATATGCGCATCAAACAATGTGTGCCACCGATCGAGGCGACCTTGCGTAATCGAAACCGAGCATCGAAGAGGAGAGCCTATTCCCAAACCTGGGAATCTTTCTTGCGGAATCGGGCAAATCGAAAACGCTTCGTGGCGCGAGAGTTTCGCTACCTTAGGCTATGCGATCTAACGAATCAACTCCCCGTTGAGCTGTTCTTCACCACAGCCTCCCGAGGGGTAGGGGGCGGCCCGATCGGGTAACGTACTGGCGAGTAGCGTCCGTCAGTGCCGATGGGCAGAGTGCGAAATATTAAGGGACAGTGTTGGATCAGTCCGCCGGGATCGTCCTTCGGCCGGCAACCGCAGGTGATATCGATGAGATCACCCGGGTCGTCGCCGATGCCTTCGAGCACGACGATCCGATCGAGGAGTTCGTCTTCCCCTCGGAGGCCGTGCGGCGACGGAATGCGCCGCGGATGCTCAGGGTGATGTTGAAGTACCGGTTCATACCTGCCGGTGGGGCCGAAATCGCGGTGCGTGACGGTGCGATCGTCGGTGCGATTCTGTGGTATCCGGCCGGGTATCGGCAGAACCTGTGGCGGGAAGCGGTGTCGGGCCCGCAGTTCCTGTGGGCCATGGGTGCGGCCACCCCGCGCGGCATGGCTGTCGATGCCGCCTTGGCGCGGGTCGCGCCGAAGGATCCGCACAATTTCGTCGTCTATCTCGGCTGTGAGCCCGCCGCGCAGCGCATGGGTGTCGGTAAAGCGCTGATGGTGTCGCTGCGCGACCGGTCCGACCGGGAAGGCGTGCCGCTCTACGGCATCTGCAAGGACGACAATGTCGGCTTCTACGAGGCGCTCGGTGGCCGCCGGATCGGTGAGACCACGATCGGTCGCGACGGACCGCGGATGAACGTGGTGATGCGGCCGCCCGCGGAGGCGAAGGTCTGATCGACGCGCGAATGCGCAGATGAACCGCACGGCGGGCGAGGGGTATCGCCCGCGAATCACAAGGGGGGTTCTCCAGGGGTTAATTCGATGTGGGTGAGGAGTCTTCGTGTCTGATATCGCTATTGTCGGAATCGGTTGCCGTTATGCGGGTGGCATCGATTCACCGGAATCCTTCTGGGATTTCCTGGTCGACAAACGCGACGGCGTCGTCGATATCCCGGCCGAACGCTGGGATTACCGCCGCTACTACGACCCGGACCGCCGCACTCCCGGCCGCATGTACACCAAACGCGCCGCTTTCATGACCGGTGACCCCTGGCAGTTCGATCCGGACTTCTTCGGCATCTCCCCGCGTGAGGCCGCGGCCATGGATCCGCAGCAGCGGCTCATCCTGGAAGTCGCGTGGGAGGCGCTCGACGACGCGGGCATCGCCGGCACCATCGCGGGCGCGCCCATCGGCGTCTACATCGGCGCGTTCACCATGGACCAGCTGGCGGTGTCGATGGCGGGTGAGGCTCTGCCGTTCGTCGACATGCACACCGCCGTCGGCGCCTCCTACACGATGCTGTCCAACCGCATTGCCTACGCCCTGAACATGGTCGGCCCGGCGGTCACCGTGGATACCGCGTGCTCGTCGTCGCTGATCGCGGTGCATCTGGCCTGCCAGGCCCTCGACAGCGGCGACTGCGAGGTCGCGATAGCCGGCGGTGTCACCATGCTGTTGCAGCCCGAACCGTTCGTGTCGATGTGCAAGGGCGGCTTCCTCGCCGCCGACGGCCGCTCCAAGCCCTTCGACGCCTCCGCCGACGGCTACGGTCGCGGCGAGGGTTCGGGCATGGTCGTGCTGAAGAAGCTCGAGGCCGCCGAACGCGACGGCGACCGCATCTACGCCGTCATCAAGGCCACCGGCGCCAATCAGGACGGCCGCACCACCGCCATCACCGTGCCCAACGCCGACCTTCAGGAGGAGCTGGCCAAGAAGGTCACCCGCCGCGCCGGCCTGGCGCCGCACGAGATCACCTATGTGGAGGCGCACGGCACCGGCACGCCGGTCGGCGATCCGCTGGAATTGCAGGCCATCGGGCGGGCCTATGGCAGGGTCGAGGGCCGCACCACCCCGCTCGGTGTCGGCTCGGTGAAGGCGCAGCTGGGGCACACCGAGGCGGCCTCGGGTGTCGCGAGCATCATCAAGTCGGCGCTGGCGATCTCGCATCGCACCATCGCGCCGCAGGGCTGGCTGGAACAGCCCAACCCGGACATCCCGTTCGACGAGCTGAATGTGAAGATCCAGCTCGAGGCCGAACCGGTCGGCCCCGAGGTCGAGCGAATGACCGTGGCGGTCAACGGTTTCGGTTACGGCGGCACCAACGCCCACGCGATCTTGCAGGAGTACCGGCCGACCGCCGCTGCCGAACGCGAGCCCAAGCATTTCGGTGTGCTGCCGATCTCCGCGCGTAGTGAGCAGGCCGCCCGCGATCTGGCCAGGGGTTTCGCCGAGCGCATCGCCGACGGCGCCGACCCCGCTCACCTCGCCGAAGCGGCGTGGACGCGGCGCCAGCACCACCCCTTCCGCACCGCCCTGACCTTCGGCGACGACACCGAACTGGTCCGCGCGCTGGTCGATTTCGCCTCCGGCGAGGGCCGCGGCGCGACCAAGGTGATCCCGCGTAAGACCGATGAACCGGTCTTCGTCTTCACCGGCATGGGCCCGCAGTGGTGGGCCATGGGCCGCGAACTGTTGCAGACGCCCGGCGTGTTCGCCGAGGAGGCAGCCCGGATCGACGCGGTCTTCCAGGAGATCTCGGGCTGGTCCATCGTCGAGGAACTGCTGCGCCCGGAGGAGGAATCGAAGGTCACCACCACCGCGGTGGCGCAGCCGGCCAACTTCCTGGTGCAGGTGTCGCTGTTCGCGCTGCTGGCCGAGTTGGGTGTGCGCCCGGCGGCAGTGGTGGGCCACAGTGTGGGCGAGGTGTCGGCGGCCTACGTCACCGGCATGTTGTCGCTGCGTGACGCGCTGCTGGTGAGCTACCACCGGGCACGGTTGCAGGCGACGACCGCGGGCACCGGCGGCATGCTGGCCGTCGGGCTGGCGCCCGCTGCGGCCGCCGAACTCATCGCCGGTGACGACCGGGTGGATATCGCCGCGATCAACAGCCCCAATGCCGTGACCCTGGCCGGTGCGGTCGAGCGGCTGGACGAGATCGCCGAACAGCTCACCGAACAGGGCACTTTCGCCAAACGGCTGCATGTGGAGGTGCCCTACCACAGCTACCTGATGGAGCCGATCCTCGACGAGCTGCGCACGGTACTCGCGGATCTGAAGCTGTCGGATCCGGTGCTTCCGCTGTACTCGACGGTGACCGGTGAGCGGGTGACCAGCGGGGAGTGGGACGCGGAATACTGGTGCCGCAATGTCCGTCAGCCGGTGCGCTTCGCCGACGCCGTCACCGCGCTGGTGGGCGCGGGCAGCCGGGTGTTCCTCGAGGTCGGCCCGCATCCGGTGCTCGGCGCCAATATCCGCGAGATCCTGATCGGGGCGGGCGAGACCGGCACCAGTATCGCCACCCTCAGCCGCAAACAGCCCGACTCCGAAAGCCTGCGCCAGACCATCGGCGGCCTCTACACCGCGGGCGTGCTCGATATCGACGCGCTGTTCGCCGGCCACTCGGTGACCCCGCATATCGACCTGCCGCGTTACCCCTGGCAGCGCACCCTGCTGCACAACGAGCTGCCCGGACTCACCCAGCGCAAGTACGGCACCCCGGGCGGCTACCCGATGCTCGGCGATCCCGACCTGATGGATCCCGCGACGTGGACGGTCGAGTTGAGCCTGGCGGCAATGCCCTGGCTGGACGATCATGTGGTGGGCGGCGCGCGGATCCTGCCCGGCGCGGCCTACCTCGATGCCGCGTTGAGCGCTGCCGCGCTGCGGCACGAGACGGCCACGGTCGCCGTCGAGGACGTCCGTTTCGTGGCGCCGCTGATCATCGCCGACGGCGCGGCCCCGGTGGTCGAGTTCACCGTGGAGGAGTCCACCCAGCGCTTCACCATCCGCTCGCGCGGCGCCGCCGAATCGGCCTGGACCATCAACGCGCTCGGCCGCCTGGTCGCAGGCACCTTCGAACCATCGAAGGTGGAACTGCCCGACGCCGCGGGCATGCTCGACATCGACCCCGCCGCGTTCTACGCCGGCCTCGCCGAACGCGGCCTGGCCTACGGCCCGGCCTTCCAGCGCGCCACCTCGGTGCGGATCGCCGACGCCACCGTGCTGGCCACCCTGGACGGCGGCATCGCCCGCGACTCCGGTCATCTCGCGCACCCGTGCGTGGTCGACGCGGCCCTACAGAGCGTGGCGGCGCTGCTGGCCGGCACCGCCAACTCCCAGGACGGCGCCATGGTGCCGGTCGGCGTCGACGGCGTCCGTCTCTTCGCGAAGATTCCCGACCAGGTGATCGTGATCGCCCGCCTCGATACCGACGGCGAGCCGACCGCCGACATCGACCTGCTCGACGCCGAACACAACCTGGTGATGCGCATCGCCGGCATGCGCTTCGGGTCGATCACACCGGGACGCAGTGCGCTGCAACGGATGACCGACTTCTTCTACGAAGACCGCTGGGAAATGCGCGATCCGGTGGATCGCAGCGGACTGCCCGCGCCGGAAACCGCGTTCACCCTCGTCATCGAGCTGGGTTCGCAGGTGAGCGAGCGCGCGCGGCAGGTCGCGGGCACCGCGGTGCGCTCCGAGATCGTCACCGTCGGCGATCCGGCGCGCGAGGATCTGGAGACCGCGATGCTCGAGCGGGTCCGCGCCGCCGCGGCCGTCGACGGCGTCGAGCGCGTGCACGTGGTGATCGTGGCCGGTTCGGAATACTCCGATATGGACAACCTGTGGACGTTGCGCAGGCTCGCGGTGATGCTCGAAGGCTTCCTCGAGGACTGGCTCGAACAGCGCTCGGCCGAGGTGTCGATCATCGGTGACGGCTCCATCCACCTGACCCTCATCACCGAACACGCCTTCGCCCATCCGCAGGACGAGGTACCGCCGAACCCGAGCCATGCCGCGCTCGCCGGTGCCCGCCGGGTGCTGTTGAACGAGCAGCCGCGGCTGCGCTGGCGGCTGGTGGACGTCGACGCCGAAACCGGTGACGCGGAGCTGGCCGCCGAGCTCGCCATCGGCGGCGCCTTCACCTACGACCACTCCGACGAGGTCTTCCTGCGCAACGGCCTGCGCTGGGTGACGGTGGTCGAGGCCTCCCTGCCCGGCCGGCTCGAAGCCATGGACGAGGCGGTGCCGCTGGAGGATCCGGAGGCCAACTTCACCCTGGAACTGCCGAAATCGCGGGTGCTGTCCCGGCTGGGCTGGCGGCGCTGTGATCGCCGTGAGCCCGGACCGAACGAGGTCGAGATCCGCATCCGCGCGGTCGGACTCAACTACAAGGACCCGCTGAAGGTGATCGGGGTTCTCACCGAACGCGAACTCGCGGGCACCTTCTTCGGCACCACGCCTGGCATGGAAGGCATCGGCACCGTGGTGCGGGTCGGCGCGCAGGTCGAGCATGTGGCCGTCGGCGATCAGGTCAGCCTCGGATCCAAGGGCATGATCAGCCGGTTCCACACCACCGACGCCGATCTGGTGCGCAAACTGGCCCCGGACGTGGATCCGGCGCACTGCACCAACGCCACCGCGTTCGCCACCGCCGAGCATTCGCTGCTGGAGCTGGCGCGGGTGCAGCCGGGGGAGACGGTGCTGGTGCACGGCGCCGCCGGTGGTGTCGGCGCGGCCGCGGTGCAGATCGCCAAGGCACACGGCGCGCAGGTGATCGGCACGGCGAGCACCGATGGGCGGCGCGCCTACGTGTTGTCGCAGGGCGCCGACCATGTGCTGAACTCGCGATCGCTGAACTTCGTCGACGATGTGCTCGGCCTGACCGACGGCCGCGGCGCCGACGTGATCATCTCCTCCGCGCCCGGTGAGATCCTGCGCCAGAACTTCAAGGCCATCGCCGAATTCGGCCGGATCGTCGAGGTCGGCAAGGCCGACATCTACACCGGCGGCATGCTCGATCTGCGCCACTTCGACAAGAACGTCTCCTACCACTCGATGGACCTGGACCGGATGCTGGCGTTGCGCCGCCACGCCACCGTCGAACTGGTGCAGCGCAGCTACACCACCATCGCCGCGGGCACCTATCAGCCGCTGCCGTACGAGTCCTACGGGACCGCCGAGGTGGCCAAGGCGTTCGAGGAGGTCGCGCGGTCGAGCAAGATCGGCCGGGTGGCGCTGAACCTGGAAGACGACGCGCCGCTGGTGCGGCCGCAGATCCCCGAGGTCGTCATCGACCCGGCGGGCCAGTACCTGATCACCGGTGGTTTCGGTGCCTTCGGCCTGGCCATGGGCCGGTGGCTGGTCGGCAAGGGCGCCACCCGGTTGACGCTGCTCGGCCGCGGCGGCGCCACCACCGAGGCAGCCCGGCAGCAGCTGGCGATCTGGCAGGACAAGGGCGTGGAGGTCACCACCGAACGCGTCGACGTCACCGATCCGGAGGCCATCGCCGAGGTCATCGCGCGGGCGCACACCCCGCAGCACCCGCTGCGCGGGGTCTTCCACACCGCCGGTGTGGTGGACGACAAACGCATCTCGGTGATGGACCGCGACAGCCTGGCCTCGGTGTTCCGGCCCAAGGTCGATGGTGTGCGCGCGCTGCTGCACGGGCTCACCGCCGCGGGCGCCGAGCTGGATCTGTTCATCCTGTTCTCCTCCGGTAGCGCGATCTTCGGCGGTGTGGGCCAATATGCCTACACCGCGGCGAATCTCACGTTGCAGGCGGTGGCGGATGTGGTGGTGCGCAAGGGCGGCAAGGCGCTGGCGGTCGGCTGGGGTCACATGTCCGGTGGCGGTATGGCCGCCGCGGATGAGAACCTCGCCCGCTACCTGCGCAATACCGGCTTCGACTCGATCGACATGGACGAGGGCACCGAGTACCTGGAAGAAGCGCTGAAACTGGGCCTGCACCACTACGGTGCGATCTTCCCGATCGACTGGGGCAAGGTCGACGCCACCGCGCCGTTCTTCGGGATGACCGGCCGGGTGGAGGCGCAGATCGCGGCGGCGGCCAAGGACGATTCGGCCGCCGCCCAGCTGGCCGCCGCGCTGCGCGAGCTCGACGAGGGCAAACGCAACGATGTCGTCGCGCATATGCTCGCCGAGCAGCTCGCCTCGGTGATGGGTGTGTCGGCGGAATCGATCGACCTGACGGTCCCGGTGCCCGAGCTCGGTCTCGACTCGCTGATGGCGGTGGAATTCGGTGCGCTGATCACCAAGTCGCTCGGCGTCGACATGGCGTCGTTGCAGATGGGCCGCACCTTCACGCTGGAACAGGCGGGCGCCAAGGTCGCCGCGTACCTGGTGGAGAGCAGCGCAACGCCGTCGCGTGTGCTCACCGCCCCGGCACCGGAAGCGGCGGAACCGGCTGCGGCAGAGGTGAATACCGAGGTGAACGCATGAGCGAGTCGGCCCGCGAACTGGCACGGAAACTGCTGTCCGGCACCGCGACCGCATCCGGTCCCGCGGCCTCCGGGCCGGTCGTCGCACGTCCCGCGGCGGCCCCGGCCCGGCCCGCCGCCACGACCGCCGCCTCCGCCCCGCGCAAGCGACGTGGCCCCGGCCGCCAGTTCGCCGACCACCCCGAGGTGGCGGCCATGGTGGCGCGCCGGGCGGCCATCGCCGGACTCTACGAGCAGACCGGCATGCCCAACCCGCTGTTCCTGCCGCGCACCGGCGCCAACGACGCCACCATGCGCGTCGGCGACCGTGAGCTGGTGAACTTCAGCGCCTACAACTATCTGGGGCTGGCCAACCATCCCCGGGTGGTGGCCGGGGCCAAGGCCGCGCTGGACCGCTACGGCGCCTCGGCGTCGGCCAGCCGCATCCTGGCCGGTGAGATCGCCCTCTACGGCGAACTCGAACGGCGGCTGGCGGACTGGTACGGCGTCGGCGACGCCATGATCACCACCAGCGGCTACCTCACCAACGCGGGCGTGCTGGGGTTCCTGATGGGCGACGGTGACGTGGCCTTCTGCGATGCCCTGATCCACGGCAGCGTCATATCCGGCACCCAGTGGGCGGGCTGTCGCCGGATCACCTTCCGGCACAACGACCCCGACGCGCTGCGGTCGGTGCTGCGGATGTCGCGCTCCGGGTTCGACCGGGCGCTGGTGGTGGTCGAAGGCCACTACAGCATGGACGGCACCGTCGGCCGGGTGAACGAGATGGCCGATATCGCACGCGAATACGACTGCGCCGTCATGGTGGACGAGGCGCATTCACTGGGTGTGTTCGGCGCCCGTGGACGCGGTATCCGCGAGCACTATTCGATGGCGGGCGAGGACGTCGACATCTGGATGGGCACACTGTCCAAGGCGCTGGGCAGCGTCGGCGGTTTCATCGCCGGCGACGCCGACCTCATCGGTGCCATGAAGGCCGCCGCACCCGGCGTCGCCATGCTCACCGGCGGTCCGGCGCCCTCGGCGGTCGGCGCCGCCCTGGCGGCCCTCGACGTGCTCGACGACGAACCGGAACGCCTGACCAGGTTGTGGTCGAACGCGAAACGGTTCACCGCCTTGCTGACCGAGCGCGGCATCGACCTGGGCGATTCGCAGGGCACCCCGATCTGCCCGGTGATCGTGCCCGGCGAGATCCGCTCCGGATTCGTCGCCTCGTCGCTGCTGCAACGGGGCGTCTACGCGGGCAATATCTCCGCGCCCGCGGTCCCGGCGGGCCAGGAGCGGCTGCGTTTCTTCGTCACCTCCGAACACACCGACGAACAGCTCACCAGCACCGCGGACCTGCTGGCCGAGGCGATCGCCGCGGCCGAGCACGTGCCCGATCCCACCGCACCGGACAACGAGAGGACGGCCTGACGATGACCGAGCAGATCGCCTTGGGTTGGTCGCGGCCGGGCAGTCCGCGACTGCGTAACCCCTTGCCGTGGCGGTTCAGCCCGCCCAATGCCGAGATCGTGGTGCCGGTGCTGCACCACCTCACCATCCTCGGCCCGTGGACCATGCTGGTGAACAATATTCATCTGCTGGCCATCGCCCATCCGATCCTGCCCATCGCCGACTGGGAACTCATCGCGTTGCGCGGCAGCTGGAACTGCGGCGGCCGGTTCGAATGGGAAAACCACGTCCTCACCGCGAAGGTGCTGCGCAAGGACGCCGACTATCTGGTCGCGATCAAGGACGGCCCGTCGGCGCCGCTGTGGGACGACCGGCAGGCCGCGATCCTCACCGCCGTCGACGAACTGCACGAGGATCAGCTCATCACCGAGGCGACCAAGCAGCGGCTGCTGCGCCATCTGTCGCCGCGCCAGTACCGGGAGCTGTACTCGGTGGGCGCGATGTACGAGGTGCTGGCCATGGTCAACAATTTCTGCCCGCCGGCGGAGTTGTTCGATTTCGAGCCGCGCGCGGCCCGCCGCTCGCCCGCCCGGCCGCGTCGCCCGCGCAAGGATCGCCCACTGGCCCCGGCGCCCGCCGAGATCACCACCGCCACACCGCCGTCGCGCCCGCATATCTGGGTGCCGCACGATCCGGAGATCACCGCCGAATTCGCGCTCAACCATCCGTGGACGGCGGCGATCGTGCGCCGCATCGACGGTGTGGCGGCCCGGCGGATGAAGCTCGAAGCCGCCGACCGGGAACTGGCCGTGCAGCGCATGCTGTGGCGCGTCGGCCCGATCGGCGAATGGACCATGCGCTCGGCCGCGTATCCGGACACCGCCGCCCTGGTCGCCGCCGGGCCCGCCGGCCCCGACGCGAGCCCCGCCCAGTCCGCGCTCATGCGCGCGGTCGACGAGCTGGACACCGAGTACTTCATCAGCGATGACACCTGGGCGCGGTTGCGTCGCCATTTCTCGGTGAAGCAGCTGCTCGAGCTCGTGCCGCTGGTGGGCATCTACCGGGTGTATGCCGCGATCATGAACAACCGCGGCTGAGGTGCCGGCCGGTCCGGAATACCGTTCCGGCCTCGCCGGACGGTATAAAGGCAGCATGGGAGACCAGCTCACCGAAGCCGACGGGGCCGACGCGCCGTCGATGGCGCGTACCTCGCTGCTGCGTGAGCTGCCCACCACCCAGCGCGGTCTGCGCACGCGTGCGGCGCTCGTCGCGGCGGCGCGGGAGGTGTTCGAACGCAACGGTTACCTCGAAACCCGGCTGATCGACATCACCCAGGCCGCCAACTGCTCCTCGGGCACCTTCTACACCTATTTCGCGAGCAAGGAAGAGATCTTCGCGGCGGTGCTCGAGGTGGCGCAGGAGGACATGATGCACCCCGGCATGCCGCATGTGCCGGAGGACGACGATCCCGCCGCCATCGTCGAGGCGAGCAACCGCGCCTATTTCGAGGCCTACCAGCGCAATGCCAAGCTGATGGCGCTGCTGGAACAGGTCGCGAACATCGATTCCGAGTTCGCCGAACTGCGGCAGCGCCGCGCCGACGCCTTCATCCAGCGCAATGCCCGCAGCATCGCCGATCTGCAACGCCGCGGGCTCGCCGACGCCGCTCTCGACCCGCTGCTCGCCTCACGGGCGCTGTCGGGCATGGTCAGCAGGCTGGCGTTCGGTCATTTCGTCACCAGGGCCGACGATGCCCCCGCATCGTCGATGGAGGAGCTGACCTTCACCGCGACCCGCCTGTGGGTCAACGCGCTGCGCATTCCCACCAAGTTCTAGGCGTCAGCTCTCGGCCGGGCTGACGATGCGCGCCAGCTTCTCCGACAGGCGCTCCAGGTAGGCCACGACGTCGGCCTCCGATTTGTCGGGCAGCCCGTACAGCACGTCGGTCACTCCGCCGTCGGCCCATTCGGCCAGCCGCTCGGCGTCCGGTTTGATGTCGAGGGCCACCACCCGCGGCTGTCCCTGGCGGCCCGAATCGGTCCAGATCTTGCGCAGCAGGGCAAGCCGGTCGGAGATATCGGTTTCGCCGGGCGTGGTGATCCAGCCGTCGGCCGACTGAGCGATCCAGCGGAAGGTGCGTTCGGTGCCCGCCGCGCCGATCAGCACCGGCACGTCACCGCGCACCGGTTTCGGCCAAGCCCAGCTGGCCCCGAAATCGACGTAGTCGCCGTGATATTCGGCCTCCTCCTGCGACCACAGTGCGCGCATGGCCTCCAGGTATTCGCGCAGCACGGTGCGTCGCTTGTTCGGCGGCACGTGGTGATCGCTGAGTTCATCGGTGTTCCAGCCGAATCCGGCGCCGAGCACCACCCGGCCGCCGGAGAGATGGTCGAGCGAGGCGATGGTCTTGGCCAGGGTGATCGGATCGTGTTCGACCGGAAGCGCCACGGCCGTGGACAGTTCGATGCGTTCGGTGACCGCCGCGGCCGTCGCCAGCGCCACCCACGGATCGAGGGTGCGCATATAGCGATCATCGGGCAGGGTTTCGTCGCCGGTCTGCGGGTGGGCGGCCTCGCGCTTGACCGGGATATGGGTGTGTTCGGGGACGTAGAAGGAGTGGAACCCGGTGGCCTCGGCCGCCTTGGCCGCGGCGGCCGGTGTGATGCCGCGGTCGCTGGTGAACAACACGATGCCGAAACGCAAGGCGTCGCCGAGGGAACCAGAGCCGGTCATGTGTGCACTCCTTCGGATCCGCCGAGGGGATCGGCGCGGGGCTCCGTCACCGGCGGGGCGCGGAGTCGAGCGTCCAGACGTTCGTCAGTGTCTGGACAGGTGTTCGGAATACTAGCCAACGCCATGGACTCCAGCAAGAACGTGTTTCAGTTCGGTGGCTTGGCGCTGCTCGGGGCGGCGGTCGGTCGCACATTCCGCTATAGTCGAAGTCGACTAAACGAACTCGACTATAGGAGTGCTGGTGAGCCGGGAACCACGTGCGCTGCGTACGCCGCTGACGTTGGCGGTGCTGACCTTGCTCGCCGAGCGGCCACGCCACCCCTACGAAATGAAAGTCGCCCTCCGTGAACGGCATATCGAGGAGGTGGTGAAGCTGCGTGGCGGATCGCTCTACGACGCCATTGCGCGGCTCGAACGCGCGGAACTGGTGCGGCAGGTGGGCACGGCGCGGGCGGGGGCGCGACCCGAGCGCACGGTGTACGAGATCACCGAGGCCGGCCGGGTGCTGCTGCGTGAGTTGCTGGAAGAGATGCTCACCGAGCCGGTGAACGAGTACCCGCGTTTCGTCGCCGCGCTGGCGCATCTGCCCGCACTCGATCGCGAATCGGCCGCCCGGATGCTGCGCCTGCGCGCCGAGCGCCTACGCGAAGACCAGGCCGACACCGCCCGGATGCTGGCCGAGCACGCCGACGGCCTCCCGCGAGCGGTGCTGCTGGAAGCGGAGTTCCAGCAGCATCAGCGAGCCGCCGAGATCGACTGGCTCGACGGTGTCGCACACGACATCGACCACGGATTGTCGTGGCCGGACAACGATTTTCCCGCAGGAAGTAACCAGGAGAACAACCATGACCAGTGACAACGAGCGCATGCGGCGCCGGCTCAAGCCGTTCAACCGGGTGGTGATCGCGCTACAGGCCCTCGGCCTCGCGGTCGGCACCATGCGGGTGCTGTCGGTGCCCGGCCGCAAGAGCGGAACCCTGCGCACCACGCCGGTCTCGCCGCTGACCGTCGACGGCATCACCTACGTCGTCGGCGGCTTCGACGATGCCGACTGGGTACGCAACGCCCGGGCGGCGGGTTGGGGCGTGCTCGCCAAAGGCCGTCGCAAACAACGGGTTTCGCTGACCGAACTGCCGGTCCCCGAACGCGAGCCGATCCTGCGGGCCTTCCCCGAGAAGGTGCCGCACGGCGTGCGGTTCATGCTGAACTCCGGCGCAGTCGAATCAGCCGACCCCGAGGCGTTCGCCGCGGCTGCCCCGCGCTGTCCGGTCTTCCGGGTCGAACCGGCGCGCGCGGCCGCCGGCTCGTAGCCGGCGGTACTACGCGACCACGCATTCGATGACGAGATGGCCGATTCGTGTCGGGTGCACGCCGGCCACCGACAGTCCGGCCGCGGCGGCCAGCGCCGTGTAGGACTCGATGCTGCGTTCGCGGCCACCGGAGATCAGCAGCATGCGCAGATTCATCTCGGCGAACGACGCCGGATCGCCGGTGGAGTCGTAGCCTTCGATGATCACCACACGCCCGTCGGGCGCGGCGGCGTCGGCGCACCGGCGCAGGATGGCGGCGGCCTGCTCGTCGTCCCAGTCGTGGATCACCCGGCACAGCACGTAGACATCGCCGCCGGTGGGCAACGGGTCGAAGAAGCTCTGTGCGGCGATTTCGCAGCGCCCGTCCAGGCTGCGGGCGGCGAGGTAGTGCCTGCCGCGTTCGACGGTCTCGGGCAGATCGACGAGGGTGCCGCGGGCCTGCGGATGTGCCTCGAGCACCTGGGCCAGCAGGGTTCCGGTGCCGCCGCCGACATCGACGATATGCCGGGCGCCGGACCAGTCGTAGCCGTCGGCCTCGTCGGCGAGTCGTCCGGAGGCCATCGCTTCGTCGAATGCGGCGCTCATCGCCGGATGGGTGTCCAGGTATTCCCAGAACGGCGCACCGAAGACCTTCTCCCACGCGGGTTTTCCGGTGCGGACCGTGTGCATCAGCCCGGTGAACACCAGGTCCATCGGCCCGAAGAATCCGTCCAGATCGAGGTGTCCGCGCATCCGGGACGGATGATCCGAGCGCAGCAGCGCGGCGATCTCGTTGTCGCCGAACGTGCCCGGGCCCGGCTCGCTGAACACGCCGTGACAGACCAGGTGCCGCAGCAGCCTGCCGAGCGCGTCGGCGTCGGTGTTCGAGCGCTGCGCGAGCTCGTCGACCGGCAGCGGACCGTCCGCCACGAAGTCGGCGATGCGCAACGTCGCGGCGACCCGCATCGCCATCGGGGTCGCCAGATCGATCAGCGGGCCGAGTGTCTTCCATGCGTCGGGAACGATAGTGTCGCTGGTCTCTGCCATGAGCACTCCTGCGATCGTCGGTGTGAGCTCTCGCCTGCCCTGTTCGCCGGAGGCCAGTGTCGCAACCGCCCTGCGGGGGAAGCAACCATCGAGCCGGACGGCGCGGTGCGCCGATCACCAGGCGACGAGATCGCGACCGCCGACGGTGAGCACCGGAGTCGGGCACGTACCGAGCCTCGACGAGACCGCCGGGGACGAGCGCGCCCCCCTCGGGAACACCATGGTTGCGATCCGCGATCGCGTCAGCAGCGCTGTGACGCCGGCCGGTCGACGGCGACAGCGGTGTACGAGGTCGTCGCCGTCGGTGGGGTGGTGAATCGTGCGTTCGGCAGATACAGCCGGTCGCCGAAGGCCGCGACGGTCGTCGGCACATCCCAGCGCCGGTCGGTGATCCGGCATACGACACGGCCGGTCGTTGCCGTGCGCTCCAGCGCGATCACCGCGACCGTGTTCAGCCGGTTCTGCACCGCGAGCAAGGTGCCGTCGTGCCACAGCAAACCGTCTCCACCCGGCACCGACTCGACGCCCAGATCGATCCGCTGGGCCAGGCCCGATGCCGGATCGACGCGGAACAGCTGCCCGGTGGCCGACTGCACGACGACCAACGCCGCACCATCGGGGGTGCGCACGATGCCGTTGGCGTTGATCGCCCCGCGCGCATACCGGATGTCCCCGGTCAGCGGGAGACGGACCACTGCGTTCGGGGTAGGTAGCGCACCGTCGCGGCCGATCGGCAGGTGGTACAGCACCTGCGTCCGGGAATCGGTGAACCACGCACCGGTCGGTGTGAGCGTCACGTCGTTGACGAATGTGTCGGGCACCGTGCCGAGCTGGTAGGTCGCCAGCACCGCACCCGTCTCCGCATCGACCACCCGGGCGGTGCCCGCGGTACCGCCGGCGACGAACAGCCGCCCCCGCGGGTCGAGCGCCAGTCCCAGCGCCGGGGTTCCCGGACCGGGGCTGAATATGGCGCCTCGTCCGGTCGTCAGGTCGGCGCGATAGAGCGATCCGTCGGCGCGCGATCCGAAGTAGGCCACCGGCAGCGCACCGATCGCGATTCCCTCGGGCTGGAAACCGGCGGGCAGGGTGATCGTGGCCGGCAACTGCGCGGGCTGCGCCGACGCCGACGCGGGCATGAGCCCCGCCGTCGCCAGGCAGGCCGACACGAGCGCGGTGTAGCGGGCCCAGTTCATGGCTTTGCGGAGCCGGAACACGTGCCTTGTGCCGGTGGAACATTCGTCCGGCGGGTTGCACGAGGGGACGGCCGATCCGATTCCTCCCCGGCCAGTGGCGGCGGGCGCCGCGCGGAACATCCGCCCGCTCGCTGTGCCGCCCGCCGCCGCACCGGCCGCGCGTTTAGTAACCGACGGTGAAATGCCGGACATCACTGCGGTTTTCGAGCTCATCGAGCACTGCCACGGCGAAGTCCTCGGCCGATATCCGGGACGCGCCATCGGCTTCGGTGAGCAGGGTGGTGGTGCCACGGCGGTACTGCCCAGTGCGGGTACCTGGTTCCAGCAGCGCGGGCGGGCTCAGATAGGTCCAGTCCGCGCGATGCGCGCGGCAGGCCTCGAGTTGCGCGACGCTGGCGGCGGCGATCGGGCGGATATGGGCGGGCACATAATCGGTGTCGTCGAGGACGATCCGATCCGGCTGCCCCGGCACCCGCAGCGGCGCTGCGCCGCCGACCACGAGGATTCGGGTGCCTGCCATCTCGGCCGCATCGAACAGCGCGGTCGTCGTCGCGGTGACGGTGTGCTCTTGGCCGGGAGCGGGACGGGTTGCCGCGACGACGGCGTCGGCTCCGGCGAAGAAGCCGCTCATCAGCTCGCGGTCACTCGCCTCACCGGAAACGGCCACCGCGCCGGGTGGCATCGTGACCTGCCGCGGTGTGCGGAAGACGGCGACGACGTCATGGCCGCGGCGCGCGGCTTCGGCGACGATCCGGGAGCCGGCCATTCCGGCGGCTCCGACGACGGTGATCTTCATCGAGATATCCCTTTCGGTGGCAACGGTGCAACAGCGGAGGTGGGCGCGGGCAGCTGGCCCGCGACGATGGCGGCGAGCGCCAGCGCGAAACCAGTCAGCTGGACCGGGCCGAGGGTCTGTCCGAGCAGCACGGCCCCGAGAATCGCCGCCACCAGCGGCGACAGCAGCACCAGCACGGCCACCGACGCGACCGGCAGGGTGGCGATGCCGCGGAACCAGACGACATAGGCGAACAGGCCGCCCACCAGACCCATCCACAGGTATCCGAGACTCGCGTTCGTATCGATCGCGGGCGGTGCGCCTGCCAGCAGGAAGGTGAGCGGTAGCAGGAACAGCCCGCCGGAGGTGAGCAGCCAGCCGGCGAACGTCGCCGGCCCGGCCTCGGGTGGGCGGCCCCACCGTTTGGTGAGCGTCAGGGCCAGCGCCATCGACGCCGCACTCCCCACCCCGGCCACCACGCCGACGCCGTCGAGCCCGGCGTCCGGGCCGATCACCACCAGACCGACACCGAGCACACCGATCACCCCCCACCCCAGCCGCCACATCGACAGGCGCTCGCGCAGCACCGGCACGGCAAGCACCGCGACGGCCAGTGGTTGGGCGGCCGCCAAGGTCGCCGCGACGCCGCCCGGCAGATGCTCGGCCGACAGGAACAGCAACGGGAACGGCACGCCGATGTAGAGCACACCGAGCGCGACCACCTTCCACCACCACATCCCGCGCGGCAGCATCCGCGTGAACGCGAGCGCGATCAGGCCCGCGGGCAGCGCGCGCAGCAATCCCGCGAACACCGGATGACCCGGCGGCAGGAGTTCGGTGGTGACCACGTAGGTGGTGCCCCAGGTGATCGGCGTGAGTGCCGTCAGCGCGGTGAGCGGCAGATTCCCGTAACCGGACGCGGTGCCGGTCGGGGCGGGAACCAGTTCCGCTGCTGAACTTTTCATGGTCACCATCCCACCCCGAAACGATCAATGAATCCAACACATGTTTGTCACCGCAACAATCGTGACTCACGATTGATGGATGGAGCTGCAACAGATGCGCTATGTGCTGGCCGTCGCCGAGACGAACAGCTTCACCCGGGCCGCCGAACGCTGCCTGGTCGTGCAATCGGCCCTCAGCCACCAGATCGCGCGCCTGGAACGCGAACTCGGCGCGCGCCTGTTCGACCGCACCAGCCGCCGGGTGCGGCTGACCCCGGCCGGGGAAGCGTTTCTGCCTGCCGCCCGGCAGTGCCTGGACGCCGCCGAGCGCGCAGCCGCCGAGGTCGCCGCGGCGGTCGGGGAGATCCGCGGCCGCCTCGCCGTCGGATTGATCCCGTCCGTCGCCGCCGTCGATGTGCCCGCCGCATTGCGCGAGTTCCGCCGCCGCTACCCCCACGTCCGGATCAATCTGCGGGTCGGCGCGAGTGAAGGCCTGGCCGAACGGGTCGAACAGGGCGCGCTCGACGTGGCGTTCCTCGGGCTGCCACCGGCCACCCGCCCGCGCGGGGTCACCGCCCACGAACTGGCCCGTGACCGGCTCGTCGCCGTCGTCTCGCCGGAGCATCCGCTCGCCGGTACCGCCTCGGTCGACCTGCGCAGATTGTCGTCGGAGGTGTTCGTCGACCTACCACCCGGGACCGCCGGACGGGCGCAGTCGGATGTGGCGTTCGCCGCCGCGGGCCTGGACCGTGACGTCGCCTTCGAGGTCACCTCCGCCGAATACATCGCCCGCCTGGTCAGCCAGGACCTGTGCATCGCCATGCTGCCCGCGCTGTGGGTGCCGCAGCTGACCAGCGTGGTCACCGTCGAGGTCACCGATGCGCCCACCCGCGTCGAGTACGTCATCTGGAGCCGGACCACCCGCACCCCGGCGGCAGGCGCGTTCCTCGACATCATCGGTATCCCGGCCGAGCCGGTCGCGCGGTCGTCGACGGCGCAGCACGACTGAGCCAGGCGCCGCCGCGCACCCCCGGCCTGCGCTGACTGCCGGCGCAACCGCGGCATCTGTCGCACCGAGGCTCTCGCCCGGGTTCGCCGGCGAATCCTCGACGCTGTGTGTCCGGCCTGCTCACGGCCGCCGGCCTTGATCTCGGCCGCACCGGGCGGCGGACTCATCGCGTATGCCCGAGCCTGCCAGCGGATCCCGGCGGCGTCGACCGGGGTGTCCTGAGCGCGCCGCGGCCGTCCGGCATCCACAATGAGCACGACCGGTGCGCTGTCGCCGGTGCATCCGCGAAGAGCGAGGACGTGGCGTGGACGAGAATGTCGAGGCCGTCAACCCGCAGGCCGACCCGGATCGCCGCAGCCCGTGGCCGCGACGCCTGCGCTGGACCGCGGTGGTCGTGCTGCTGATCCTGACCGGTGTGCTGGCGGCGGCCTCGGTGCCGGCGCGTACCGCGCACACGACTGTGCTGGACACCGACGGTTACGTGCGGACCGTCGCCCCGTTGTCCGCGGATCCGGCGGTGCGCGCCGCGCTCGCCGATCGGGTCACCGACGAGATTGTCACCCGTATCGATCTCGAGGCGGTCGTGGCGCAAGCCTTGGCAGAGGTGGCCGGTGAGGGGCAGCGGCGGGATCGGGCCATCGCGGGCCTGAGCCCGGTTCTGGCGGATCAGGCCGAGGATTTCGTGCACGAGACCGTCACCGCGCTGATCGAGTCCGACGAATTCGCGGGCCTGTGGGCCGGGACGAACCGCGCCGCGCACCGTCAGGCGGTCGCGGTCCTGACCGGGCAGACCCGCTCCGGTGCCGTCGAGATCGACGACACCGGAACGATCAGCGTGTCACTGGCCCCGATCATCGACCGGGCGAAGGCCCGCCTACTGGAGCGAGGGTTCGTCTTCGCCGACCGCGTTCCCCGGGTCGAGGCGCAGTTCGTGCTCGTGCAATCGGCCGAACTGGCCACCGCCCGCCGCGCCGTCGACGTCCTCGACCGGACCGCGTCGATCCTGCCCTGGCTCAGCGTGCTCGCCGCGGTGGCGGCAATCGCCATGGCGCCCAGAGGTTTCCGGGTGCGCGCGACGGTCGCGCTCGGCCTGACCTGCGCCGCCGTCATGGCGTTGCTCGCGCTCGCGATTCGATTCGCGCGGGCGTACTACCTCGATCATCGAGGTCCGGCCATTCGCTCACCGGAGGCCGCCGCGGCGGTGGTCGACATCCTCACCCGGCCGCTGTGGCACACCGTGTGGTTCGTCTTCGCCCTCGGCCTGATCATCGCGGCCGTCGCCTATCTCGCCGGCGGATCACCGTCGGCGCGGGCGCTGCGTCGTGCCGTGCGGCTGCGCTGAGCTCGCCGAGGGCCGAGTCCGCCGCCATCGAATCCCGCGAGCCGCGCCCGCGATGACTGCGCTGGCGATGAGCCGTGCCCGCGACGAGCCGCGCCCGCGATGGGGTGAACCGGCCACGAGCCGCGCGCAAGAGCCGCCACGTCGCGAAGAGCTGGGTCCGCGAACCCCGGCCCACCAAAAAATGGGATGACTTGACCTCGAGTGTGGTTTAGCTTGTTTGCTGTTCTCCGAGCCCGATTCCGGCTCGCGACGCCGACGACGGGCGCCGCCGAACCGGAATCGGCGCGCGAGCGATGAATCGATCCGATGGATTCCGTCTGATCTGGTGTGGCGCCGCGCGAGGTCGACGACGACCTGCCATCGGCCACCCGTCACCACGTTCTCGATCTACCGGAGGTACCCCGATGCCCGACGCATTAACCGAACGCCGGACAGAAGGGCAACGCACTCCGGCGGTGATCCGGCTGCTGGTGCTGGCGACGTTCGTGGTGATCCTGAACGAGACCATCATGATCAACGCGATCCCGCGGTTGATGACCGATCTCGAGATCACCGAACGCTCCGCGCAGTGGGTCTCCACCGCCTTCATGCTCACCATGGCCGCCGTCATCCCGGTGACCGGCTGGTTCCTGCAACGAGTCACCACCCGGCGCGCCTATGCGATCGCGATGGGCGTGTTCCTCGCCGGTACGGCCCTGTCGGCGGTCGCCCCGAACTTCCCCGTGCTGCTGATCGGTCGCGTCATCCAGGCCGGCGGCACCGCGGTGATGATGCCGCTGCTGATGACCACGCTGATGACGGTGGTGCCCGAACGTGACCGCGGCCGCGTCATGGGCAATGTCACCCTGGCCATCTCGGTCGCGCCCGCGATGGGCCCGGTGCTGTCGGGTCTGGTGTTGCAGGTCGGGTCGTGGCGCTGGCTGTTCGTGCTGGTGCTGCCCATCGCGGGCCTGGTCACCTGGCAGGGGCTGCGGCGGCTGGAGAACGTGGGCGAGCCGGAGGCCGGGGCGATCGACTGGTCCAGCGTGGTGCTGGCCGCGCTCGGCTTCGGCAGCCTGGTGTACGGGCTGAGCCGCTTCGAAACCGGCAGCGTCACCACCCCGGCGCTGATCGTGGCCGCCGGTATCGCGCTGATCGGTGTGTTCGCCTGGCGTCAGCTGCGGCTGCAACGCACCGGGACTCCGCTGCTGGATCTGCGCATCCTGCTCTCGGGCACCTACAGCAAGGCGCTGATCTTCATGTCGATCGCGTTCCTGGCGATGCTCGGATCGATGATCCTGCTGCCGCTGTATTTGCAGAACCTGCGCGGGCTGAGCCCGCTGAGTACCGGTCTGCTGGTGATGCCCGGCGGTATGGCGATGGGTCTGCTCGGCCCGACCATCGGCAGGCTGTTCGACCGCTTCGGCGGACGGGTGCTGGTGATTCCGGCGGCGATCGGGGTCACCGTCTCGCTGGCCGGATTCACCCAGATCTCGATGAGCACGCCGTACTGGCAGCTGCTCGGCCTGCACATCCTGCTGATGGTGTCGCTGGCCGCGGCATTCACCCCGGTCTTCACCCTCGGGCTCGGCGCACTGCCGCAGCATCTGTACTCGCACGGCAGTTCCATGCTCGGCACCCTCCAACAGGTGGCGGCCGCACTCGGCACCGCGCTGGTGGTGACGGTGATGTCCACGCGCAGCACCTCGTTGATCGACCAGGGCGTCGACGCGACGACCGCGCATCTGGACGGCATGAAGCTGGCCTTCGGGATCTCCGCGGTGCTGGCGGCGGTCGTGATCGTGGTGGCGGTGCTGCTGCCCAACCGCGCCAGTGCGCCCGAGGAACCGGCCGAACCCGGTGAACCGCAGGCACCCGACACCCCGGAACTGGAGTTGGTGAAGGGCTGATCCGCCTCGTCACCGCCGCACCGAGCGAGCCCTCTCAGG
This sequence comes from Nocardia cyriacigeorgica, assembly GCF_005863245.1. Lineage (GTDB taxonomy): Bacteria > Actinomycetota > Actinomycetes > Mycobacteriales > Mycobacteriaceae > Nocardia > Nocardia cyriacigeorgica_C. The sequence continues at coordinate 364,135 of NZ_VBUT01000006.1, forward strand.
CTGGAAACCCCAGCGTGAGAGGGCTCGCCGCATGAGGAGCGCACGCACACAGATCACTCGAGGCTCGCCGATGCGGGCGGACAGCGCCTCGAACGCGGGCTGGATTCCACGAACAGCGGCCGCACTCGGCGCTAAAGTAGAACACGTTCTTATTCTGGCGACGGAACGGATCGTGTGATGGGGTTTCTTCGTCCCAACCTCCCGGTGGTCGATTACGAGGAATGGAGCAAGGGCACGCGGTCGGAGAAGATCCGGCCGATGGCCAGGCACTGGGCCGAGGTCGGCTTCGGTACACCGGTGGCGCTGCACCTGTTCTATGTCCTCAAGATCGCGCTCTACATTCTCGCCGCGTGGCTGATCGTACTGAGCACCAGCGGAATCGACGGCTTCACCGCGGTCGGTTCGTGGTGGACCGAGCCCATCGTGTTCCAGAAGGTCGTGCTGTTCACCATGCTGTTCGAGGTGGTCGGGCTCGGCTGCGGCTTCGGACCGCTCAACAACCGGTTCTTCCCGCCCATGGGGTCGATCCTGTATTGGTTGCGGCCCGGCACCATTCGGCTGCCACCGTGGCCCGGCCGGGTGCCGTTCACCGCAGGCACCGCACGAACCCCGATCGACGCGCTGCTCTACGGCGCGCTGCTGGTGCTGCTGCTGGTGGCGTTGTCCTCCGACGGCACCGGGCCGATCCCGGAACTCGACACCACCGTCGGTGTGCTCCCGACCTGGCAGATCGTGGCGATTCTGGCCGTGCTCGGTGTCCTCGGGCTGCGCGACAAGGTCATCTTCCTCGCGGCCCGCGGCGAGGTGTACGGCTCGTTCACGGTGGTGTTCCTGTTCAGCGGCGTCGACATGATCGTCGCGGCGAAGGTCGTCTTCGTCGTCATCTGGATGGGTGCGGCGATCTCCAAGCTGAACAAGCACTTTCCGTTCGTGGTGTCGACCATGATGTCCAACAATCCGGTGCTGCGGCCCAAGGCCGTCAAACGGATGTTCTTCGAACGGTTCCCCGACGACCTGCGCCCCGGCCGCCCCTCACGGGTCCTGGCGCACGGCGGCACGGCCGTGGAACTGTGCGCGCCGCTGGTGCTGTTCTTCAGCCACGGCGGCTGGCCGACGACCATCGCCGCCATCGTGATGATCTGTTTCCACCTGACGATCCTGGTGGCGATCCCGATGGGCGTGCCGCTGGAGTGGAACGTCTTCATGATCTTCGGGGTGCTCACCCTGTTCGTCGGCCACGCCGATCTCGGTCTGGCGCAAGTGGATTCACCGGCCTTGATGGCAGCCGTGTTCGCGGTGCTCATGGGCATCGTGATCCTCGGCAATCTGTTTCCGGCCAAGATCTCGTTCCTGCCGGGCATGCGCTATTACGCCGGGAACTGGGACACCACCCTGTGGTGCATCAAACCCTCGGCCGAGGCGAAGATCCGGGCAGGCATCATCGCCGTCGCGGCCATGCCCGCCGCCCAGCTCGAACGGTATTACGGCAGTAAGGAAGCCGCCCAAATCCCGCTGTATCTCGGCTACGCGTTCCGTTCGTTCAACACCCACGGCCGGGCGCTGTTCACCCTGGCCCATCGCGCCATGGCCGGGCATGACGAAGCCGAGTACACGATCACCGACGGTGAACGCATCTGCTCCACCGCGCTGGGCTGGAATTTCGGCGACGGTCACCTGCACAACGAACAACTGATCCAAGCCCTGCACCAGCGCTGCGGATTCGAACCGGGTGAGGTGCGGGTGGTGCTGCTCAACGCCCAGCCCATCCACACCCAGACCCAGCGCTACCGACTCGTCGACGCCGCCACCGGCGAATTCGAGCGCGGCACAGTGCGTGTGGCCGATATGGTTTCCAGGCAGCCATGGGACGACGAGCTGCCCGTGTACCCGGACGCGGTCGAGGAGACGAGCCGATCCGCGCAGTGATCGCGGCCCCGGACCTGGCGCCCTGGTCCAGCACGAGTGGTTCGCCCACCGGCAGCGCTGTGCGGCCAGGGGTGCGAATGGGCCGCTCGCGGTGCCAGGTGCTCAGGAAGACAGCACAGTCGTCGAGTCGAGCAAGAACTGCGACAGCCCGCTCTCGAGGCAACGCGCGGCCGCCGGTGCCCGGATCTGCTCGGCCTCATCGACGTCACCGGTCGCCCGGACAACGGCACTCAGCAGCAACGTCGCCCCCAGTGCGGCCAGCGGACGACGGCCCGGATCGATGGCGGCGGCCAGCGCTCGGGCCCGCGCGGTGGCATCGTCGCCGCGATGTCGCAGCAGCAGCAATCGGATCGCGGAATCTTCGTCCAGTTCGGCTGTGATAGTGGCGATTCCGTCCGCACCGTCGAGCGACCGGGACCGCAGCAGCTGAGTCGCCGAAGTCTCCGGCAAGCCGAATCCCAGCAGGATGCGTTCGTTGCGCAGCCGTGCCGCCAGACGCGCCAGCCCCAGCAGTTCGGCCTGGCGCATTCCCTCCGCGAGCCGCAAGACCGCGGCATCGAGATCACCGTGCGCCGCTTCGATCCGGGCGGCGGTGGCATAGGTCGCGATCATCACATCGACCAGCCCGCCGCCCTCGGCGGCCAATTCGCGGTAATCGGGCAGCAGTCGCAGGGCGCCGTCGAGGTCGCCGCTGTAGTAGCGCAGTTCGCTGAGCAGCGCACCGGCGATCCGGGCCGCATGCGAGCGCGGGCCCATCGTCTCGGTGGCCAGCTCGAGAGCCGCCTCGAACGCGGCGAACGCGGCGGGAATGTCGAGTTGCTCGCGCGCGGCGATCGCGGTGGCGCAGCGGCCGTACACGCGCACGAACGGGCCGGTCGCCTCGTGATACGGCGTCACCCAGCGCTGTCGCCGCCGCGCCGCGTCGAAATCGAAACGGTAGATCGAGGCGAAGGCATCGATATTGCCCGCTACTCCGGTGACTCGCGGCGGGAAGTCGTCGGGCCGCGACAGCACATCGGCCAGCAACCGGTCGATCTTGTCGAGACGGTCGTTGAAAACCTCGGCGACACTGTCGATCACGGCGGCTTCCGCGCGCAGGTCGGCGATCTCGGCCGTGCTCGCCGACGTCTGGTCCAGCGCGGCGGTGAACCGTTCGAGCGCGACCGCGGCCGGCGTGGACGGGCGGCGCAGCACCAGATTCACCCAGGCGATCCACAGCTGAATCCGCGGCCGGGATGCGATCGCGGACGCCGGTAGCTTGGCCAGGATGCCGAGCAATGTGGTCATCTTGGCGTGTTCGAGCAGATCGGTGGCACCCTGTTCCACCAGCTCGACCGCGTGCTCGGGATCGCCGGCGGCCAGGGCGTGATCGACGGCCTCGTTCAGCAGATCGTGGCGGGCGAACCACGCCGCGGCTCGCAGATGCAGCGCGTCGATCTCGTGCGCTGGGCGATCGCGCTCGAGACGCCGACGCAGATACCCGGCGAAGAGCTGGTGATATCGATACCACTGGCGATCCGGCCCCACCCGTTCCAGGAACAGACCGCGGTGCTCGATGTCGTCGAGGGTCGCCGCCGCAGCTTCGGAACCGGTGAGCGCGGTGGCCAGGCCGCCGCAGAGCCGGTCACAGACGGCGGTGGTGGTGAGGAATTCGACGGTGGCCCGGTCGAGCCCGTCGAGGACGTTCTCGGCGAGATAGTCGCCGATATCGGCATGCTCGGTCAGCGCGGTGAGCAGCTGGGCGGGGTCGTCTCCGGCGCGCAACGACAGCACCGCCAACTGGAGCGCGACCGCCCATCCGTCGGTGGTGTGGGTGAGCGCGTCGATATCGAGGCTCGGTGGCAGGCAGCCCGCCTCGGCCAACAGCGCCCGGACTTCATCGGCATCGAAACGCAAAGCGTCGGTGTCGATCTCGACCAGCTCCCCGCTCAGTCGCAACCGGCTCAGCGGCAGGTCGGCCGTGGAGGTGCTGGTGAGCACCAGCGGCAGATGATGGCAGCCGTGCTCGAGCAGGAAACGCAGCGCGGCCACCGTGTCCGGCGCGGTGACCCGCTGCCAGTCGTCGAGCACCAGCGTCAGCCGGTCGTCGGCGCCGTGCAACCGGTTGATCAGGGCGGTGAGGACATGGCGGGTGGGATCGTCGGGGTATTGCTCGAGCAGGTGTTCCAGAGTCGCGGCCAGCGCCGGCCGTGGCAGGCGAACCGCCTCGACGAGATGTTCGAGGAACCAGACCGCATTGTCGTCGTCGCTGTCGACGGTCAGCCAAGCCACCGCACCGCCCGCCTCGCAGACTTCGTCGCGCCAGCGGGCGGCCAGGGTGGTCTTGCCGAATCCGCTGGGCGCGTGGATCAGCGTCAGCCGCTTGCCCGCTCCCGAGCGCAGGCGGTCGAGCAGCCGTTTCCTGATGATGGGTGAGCGCGCCGATGTCGGCGGACGGTACTTGGTCGTCGGAGTCGGGGGAGCGGTGCTGCGTCCACGCGGGTGCGTCGTATGCGAGGCGGTCGCGATCCGCGGCGTCGACGCCGGCGGCAGCGGCAGTTCGTCGACGGGCAGGTCGTGGCGTCGTTGGATACCGCGCAGGTGTTCGCCGAGTGCGGCGGCGGAGTCGAATCGCTCGGCCGGTCGGCGGGCCATCGCCTGCTCGATCGCCGCGGACACGTCCTCGGGAATGCCTTGGTGGCGAAGGTCGGGTACCGGCTGCGCGGCCACCCGCGGGAAATGCGCCAGCACCTGTTCGCCCTCGCGCCGCTCGTAGGCCACATGGCCGGTCAACGCGCAGAACAGCGTGGCACCGAGGCCGTAGATATCGGAGGCGACGGTGGGCGCCTCACCTTCCAGGATCTCCGGCGCGGTGAAGGCGGGTGAGCCGGTGATGATCCCGGCCGCGGTCTGGAAATCGCCGGCCGGGCGGGCGATACCGAAATCCGACAGCTGTGGCTCGCCGTAATCGGTGAGCAGGATATTGCCCGGCTTCACATCACGGTGCAGGGTGCCGACTCGATGCGCCGCCTCGAGCGCACCGGAGATCTTGACGCCGAGGGCCAAGATCTCGGTCCAGGCGAGCGGTCCGGCGTCGCGGATGCGCCGTTCCAGCGAGCCTTGCGCGTGATAGGGCATCACAAGGTAGGGGTGGCCGCCGGTGGTGGTGCCGACCTGGAAGACGTCGACGATGTGCGGATGGCCCGACAGTTGCCCCATCGCGCGTTGTTCGCGTAGGAACCGTTGCAGGTTCTCGGCGGTCAGGTCCGAGGTGAGGACCTTGAGCGCGACGACCCGGTTCAAATCGGGCTGGATGCACCGGTACACCACGCCGAAGCCGCCCCGCCCGATCTCCTCGGCCTGCTCGAAGCCTTCGGTATTCAGTTCCGCGATGATCCCGGCAGCTCGGTTGCGCTGGGTCGGCGGCAGGTCGGCCATCGTCGGCCTCGATTCTTCGCGAACCAGGGGGTGCCCCGCGTGCGGGGTCTGACTCGAGAATAGCCCGCCGATCAGGCCGGGATGCGGATCAGCGGCTGTGTCCAGCCGTCCGGTCCGACCCGTGCCGTGCGGTTTACGCCGACGGGGCCCACATGTTCGACAGCAGCCGATGACTGGGGGTGTCGGCCAGCGATTGCGAGGATTCGTAGATGCGGACGTATCCGGTGGCGGTGATGCGCCAGACGCCGTCGGGATCGCGGCGATACCGGTCGGAGTAGTAGCCGGAGCCGCGGATGAGCACGCCGTAGTCGGTGGCGATGACGGTGTCTTCGAACAACCAGCTGCCGGTGGCTTCAGCGCCGTCGACGCTGATCTCCGGGTGATTGGCCACATGCGTGGTGACGATGCCCGGACCCATGTTGTCGCGCAGGAATGCGACGACGGCCTCGCGCCCGGTGAGCACCAGCGGCTCACCCAGCGCGTGGGTGCCGTAGCGGCCCTCGACATCGTCGGCGAGGGTGTCGCCGAACTCGTCCCACAGCTTCAGATCGAGCGTGCGGAAGTACTTGTACTTGAGCGCGCGAATGGCTTCGACTGCCACCAGGTCCATCGGCCAAGCCTGACACGGCGGACGCGGCAAAACAAGAACACGTTGCAAATGTGGTGGCGACGCGCCGCGCGGCGGTTGGTTAGGTGAAGGCCTGCTCCAGTCCTTCGAACCATGCCGAATCTTCCACCAGCCTGCTGCTGCGCCAGCCGTCGGCGGTGCGGACGAGGTCGTGGTTGTACCAGCCGCCGCAGAAGAACTGCTTGCCGGTCGAGACGATCATCGGGTTGAAGAACATCGCCCGCACCCGCGCCTGGTCGCCGTCGAGCGTGACGTCGATATTGGAGACGAAATGCTGAGTGCGGGAGAACAATTCGAGCGCCACCGACAGTTGCGACACCACGGTGTCCAGATCGCCGCTCGGCCCGCCCGCGGTGGTGTAGTCGATGTGGGCATCCGGGGTGAACACCGTGCGGTAGAGCGGCCAGTCCTTGGTGTCGACGGCGTGCGCGTAGCGGGTGAGCAGGTCGCCGATGGCGATCCGGTCCGCGATCGTCTGTAGATCCATCCCTCGATATAAGCGCACCAGGACACCCCGGGGAGCCGAATCCGCCGGTTGCTCGTCGGCCCCGGGCGCGGCCGACGGCTCCGGCTCCGGCCGCCCCGGCTAGGCGGCGCAGAACTCATTGCCCTCCGGGTCGCGCATGACCCACCAGTGCCCGGCAGGCCCGCGGTCGAACTCCTGGACCCGGGTCGCACCGAGGCCTTCGAGTCGCCGCACCAGCTCCTCGAGGCTCGCCGGTGCGCTGTGCACATCGATGTGCAGCCGGTTCTTGACGGATTTCTCCTCGGGGACGTCCTGGAACAGCAGCCGTCTGCCCTGGCCGACGCCGCTGGCCGGGTCGAACGGGTCGTCGGGGTGCCGGATCGCGGCGTAACCACGGAAGGTCTTGCGCCCGTGATGCTCGCGCACCGCGGCTTCCGGGAGCTGACCGGCACCCAGTAGCCGGTCGATGAGGACGCTGGGATCTTCGACCTCGTATTCGAGCGCCGCGGCCCAGAAGTCGGCCAGCGTCGCCGCGTCGCGGCTATCGATCACGAGTTTCCAGTTCAATGCCATGGGCATGTCCTACCATCGGCCACCGACAACATCGGCCTGCCTCGATCCGGCACCGCCGGTGTCATTCGTCGATGACCTGCGTGCCGGCCAGTTTGTCGTGCCAGCCCTGCTTGGTGGGGCTCGAACTGATCGTGACCGCGATGGCGATCGCGGCGATGAACCACAGGATCGGGCCGACCCAGGGAATCAGGTTCAGCAGCATGTAGGCATTGCGCACCGCGGAATCCTTGACGCTCGGCTTCGGCGCGCCCCCGGACCCGTTGACATGCAGTCCGAGGATCTTCTTGCCCGGCGTCGACCCGGTGGCCACCTCGAAGACGAGGAAGTACAGGAATCCGAATCCGGCGCCCGGCAGAATGGACACCCAATCCGGGGTGTCCCAGGCCATGTTCAGTAGCCAGAAGAAGATCACGCCGATGATCGCGGCGAGGATCCAGTCGATGAACCGGGCTACCGCACGTTTGCCGAGTCCGGCCGGAGTGACCCCGGTTGCCGAACCGAGCCGGGGGTCGTATCCACCTGCGCTCACCATGATTGCTCCTTCTGAAAGTGGTCCCACTTGTCCGGAGTGTGTGCACCGCCCGTCGGGTGGCCGGTTCAACGATCTCATATTCTCGGGCCGCATCGGCGGATTAGCTGAAATGTGGCTAGAGTGGAGGCGAGCCGCGGTGCGGCGCAGGGGGTGGGGATCGGTCGGCACCCCGTGGAGCACAGCCAGGCGTCGCGCGAATTCATGTGAACCCTTGTCCCGCTGAGGGATTCACCATCGTGGCGTTCGGTGGACAGGTCGGTACTGGATTTCGAGGAAAGGACGATGATGCAGATGCGCTCACGGTCGGCTGTGCTGGAATTCGTTGACGAAGTGACGGTCCGGTACGGCTCACTGGATGCGTACTTCACCCGATTGCGAACCGAACTCGATGATGAACCCACCGTCGTCTTGCCGGTACTCACCGACACACCCACCTCGCCCACGGCGTGGGCGGCGGTGGCGCGCGAAGACACGGTCACGAGTACGGCCGACCCAGGCGAAGTACGTGGCCCCGGCCTTCCCGACGCGGAGGTGCCGCAGGAGCCGGTTGCCAAGGGCGGCAACGGCGCTGCCACATTGTGGAGCCGCCTATGGGGACGGAGTTAGCCCACGCACCTATCCACGACGGTATCGGCGACGAATGTCGTAGCAGGTTCGCACCGCCGAGGTGCGACGACAACGCTGGTACTTCGTGGAGGGTATGACATGTTCGGCTTGCGCGGCGCCGCTCGGATCGCCGCCATCATCGCGATAACGATCGGTGTCCTCGCGGGGGCCGGGTTCGCCCCGGCCGCCGCGGAATACGGGGGCGTCCTGGCCATCGACGAGGTCACCTTCGTGCACTCACCCGATGCCGCCGACGACAGCGGCGGAACCCTCGACGTCACCGTCACCTACAGCTGCGCCGACGGCGAAGCCGACAGCCTGCACGTCTACGCCTACCAGGGCACGCAGTCGCCGAGCGACACCCCCGTCGGCGCACCGCACGGACCCGGCTACGACTACGACATCATCTGCGACTCGGTATCCCGGCGCAAAACCGTCGCGATCGACCCGCCGTGGCACGGAACAGGCTCGGATTCACGCCATTTCACCAATGGCGCGCAGGGCCGGGTCACCGCCGAACTGCGCCGCGGAACCACCACCACCCGGCACGCCACCGGCTGTTTCGAATGGAACGACCCGACCGCGCGCCGATGAGTTCTGCGATCCGATGGGCGGCGGGCTGTGCACAGATCGAGAGTGCGTTCGGCGCCGCGCCCGAGGCGAATCACTGCGACTCGGCGTCCTCGGGTGGGTAGTTCAGTCGCGTTCCCTCGGCGCGGGCGAACGATGTCAGCGTATGGCGGCGCCACTTCGTCGCCGACATGATCTCGACGACGGGCACATCGCGCACGATGAGTGCGTCGGCGACCAGCGAACGGTGGCACCGCCAGGGCACCGCTTCGGCGCACATGATGGCGGTGCGCTCCTCGCGCGCCCGGCGCATGAGTTCGCCGAGAGCGTCATCGAATTCGGTGGTCTGCATGTAGTCGGCGTACCCACGGAAACTGGTGTTCCGCCACCCGGTGTTCGGCGAGTCCTTCCTGGAATGGCGCAGCCCGCCGAGCCCTGCCAGATGTGTGTAGTCGATCCCGGCATCGCGCAGGCTCATCGCCAACTCGTCGCCGTTGAACTGCGGATTGTGCCGTGAACGCGGAATCGTGCGAATGTCGACGAGGCGGCGGATGCCATAGCCGCGCAACAGTGCGACGAAATCTTCGATCGGCATCGTGGAATGCCCGACGGTGTAGATCGCGCCGTCGGGCAGCTCGCCGTCCGCACCCACGACTAGCGCGCGGCGGCGACGAGTTCGGCGCAGCGCTCACCGACCAGCATCACCGTGATGTTGGGGTTCACCGTGGTGTGCGCGGGAAACACCGATGCGTCCGCGACCCGCAGGCCGTCCACGCCCTTGACGCGCAGCTGCGGATCCAGCGGGCTCAACGGGTCGTCGGCCGCACCCATCCGCACCGTCCCCACCGGGTGATAGACGGTGTTGTGGGTCCGGCGGATGTAGTCGGCGAGTTCGGCATCGGAATCGGTCTCCGGGCCCGGATACAGCTCGCGCGCCACCCATTCGGCCAGCGGCGCGGTCGCCGCGATCTCGCGCGCCTTGCGTAATCCGGCGATCATCACCCGCATATCGTGGCCCTCGGCGTCGGTGAAATAGCGCGGATCCACGCGCGGCTTGTCACGGAAGTCGCGGGAACGCAACCGTACTGTGCCCCGCGACCGGGCGTGGGTGACGTTCGGGGTCAGGCAGAAGGTGTTCTCGGCGGTCGGATAGCCCTGGCGCAGGGTGTGCATATCGAACGGCACACTGCCGTAATGCATCATCAGGTCCGGCCGGTCGAGCCCGTCGACGGTCGTGGTGAAGATGCCTGCCTCCCACCACTGGGTCGAGCTGGTCACCATCGGCCGCATCGTCTCGAAACCGATCACCCCCTCCGGATGATCCTGGAGATGCGCGCCCACGCCCGGCGAGTCCACCAGCACCTCGATCCCGTTCTCCCGCAGATGATCCGCCGGTCCGATACCGGAGAGCATCAGCAGTTTCGGCGAGTCGATCGCACCGGCGCAGACGATGATCTCCCGGCTCGCCGATATCCGGGTGGTGCGGCCGAAGGCGTTGTCGGTGATATCCACCTCGACGGCGCGACCGCCGTCGAGCACGATTCGTTTGGCCCAGGCACCGGTCCGGACGGTCAGATTCGGGCGGTCGAGCACCGGGTGCAGATAGCTCACCGAGGACGAGGAGCGCGTGCCGTCGGCGCGGCGGTTGATCTGAAAGAAGTTGGCGCCGTTGACCACCGTCGTCCCGGAATTGAATTCCGCGCGCGGAATACCGACAGCCTCACAGGCGTCAAGCAGCGCGACCCCGCACGGATCATCCGGCGGCACCGTCATGATGTGCACCGGCCCGCTGCGCCCGTGATGATCGCCGGGTGCGTCGTTGGTTTCGATCCGGTTGTAGAGCCGATACACCGAATCCGCGCCCCAGCCGGTGCAGCCGTGCTCACGTTCCCAGGAATCGAGGTCCTCGCGCGGGGCCCAGAACGCGATGCAGCTGTTGTGCGAGGAACATCCACCGAGCACCTTCGCCCTGGCGTGCCGCATGAACGAATTACCGTTCTCCTGCGGTTCGATCGGATAATCCCAGTCGTAGCCCGATTCCAGCAGCTCCATCCAGCGGTCCAGCCGCAGGATCGCCTCATCGCCGACGTCGCTCGGCCCGGCCTCGAGCAGGCAGACCGTCACCGCCGAATCCTCCGACAGCCGCGCGGCGACCGCCGCACCGGCCGACCCGCCACCGATGACCACGTAATCGTAATCGTTCACGACTGCTCCTTCCGGTCGGCGAACCAGCCGGTGACGCCCGGCCGGAGGTTCTCGTAGACATGCTTGGCCTCGCGATATTCGTGCAGCCCGGACGGCCCGAGCTCGCGTCCGATCCCGGAGTGGCCGAAGCCGCCCCATTCCGCCTGCGGCAGATACGGTCCGAAATCGTTGACCCACACGGTGCCGTGCCGCAGCCGGGCGGCTATCCGGCGCGCCCGGGCGGCATCGGCCGACCACACCGCCCCCGCGAGCCCGTAGTCGGTGTCGTTGGCGATCGCGACGGCTTCGTCCTCGGTCGTGAATGTCTCGACGGTGACCGTCGGCCCGAACGCCTCATCGTGCACACACGCCATGTCGCGGGTGGCGCGGTCGATCACGGTCGGCAGATAGAAAAAGCCGTCGTCGAGGTTGCCCGCACCCCGGTCGCCGGTGGCGAAGGCGCCGCCGGTGCGGATCTCGGCGCCGTCGGCGCGGGCCTGTTCGACATAGCCGTGCACCTTGTCGCGGTGCGCGGCCGAGATCAGCGGCCCGGTCTCGGTGTCGGGATGGAAGGGCAGGCCGATCCGGATCTGCTCGGCGCGGCGCACCAGCTCGTCGACGAAACGGTCGTGCGCGCGTTCCTCGATCACCAGCCGCGCACCGGCCGAACACACCTGACCCGAATGCAGGAACGCGGCGTTGAGCGCGTTGTCGACGGCGGCGGCGAGCCGCTCCTCGGTGTCGCAGGCGTCGGCGAACACCACATTCGGGTTCTTGCCGCCGAGTTCGAGGGCCACCTTCTTGACCGTCGCGGCCGCCTCGCGGGCGATGATCCGGCCGGTGGCCAGACCACCGGTGAACGAGACCAGGTCGACGCCGGGATGCGAGGACAGCGGCGCACCGGCGGTCGCGCCTGCCCCGAGCACCAGGTTGGCCACGCCCGGCGGGACCCCGAGCTCGTGCAGCACCTGCATCAGCAGGATCGAGGTATGCGGGGTCAGCTCCGCCGGTTTCAGCACGAAGGTGTTGCCCGCGGCCAGTGCGGGAGCCACCTTCCACGCCACTTGCAGCAGCGGGTAATTCCACGGTGTGATCAGCCCGCACACCCCGACCGGCTCGTAGACGATGCGGGAGTCGACATCCGGTGAGCCCGCATCGACCACGCGGCCCGCGTCTTCACCGGCGAGCTTGCCGAAGTACCGGAAGCAGTGGGCGATATCGGACATGTCGATATCGGATTCGAAGGGCCGCTTGCCGGTGTCGAGGGTTTCGGCGCGCACGAATTCCTCGCGCCTGGCATCGATGGCGTCGGCGACCTTCAACAGCAGATCGCCGCGTTCGCCGGCCGAGGTCCGGCGCCAGGGGCCGTCGTCGAAGGCGCGCCGGGCCGCGGCGATGGCGGCCTCGGTATCGGCAGCGCTCGCCTCGGCGACCACGCCGACCAGGGAATTGTCGGCCGGACAACGGATTTCGCGGGTGTCGCCGGACCTGGCCGCGGTCCAGGCGCCGTCGATATAGAGGGTCTCACTCATGCGGTGGTTCTCCCTTCCGGATCGCTGTCGGTGTCGACGTCGCCGGAATCCGGCTCGTAATGTTCAGTCGCCGAGCGCCGCAGATGCAGGTAGCCGAGATGACGTTCGTATTGGTCGAGAATGTCGCCGATGATCTGCTCGCGGGTGTAGCCGTTGAGCGAATAGCCCTGCGAACCCTCGGCCAGATAGACCTCGCAGCGGAAATACCGGTCCTGCGAGCGTTGCGCGAGCACGGCGTAGGTCGGGGTCGGCGCCGAGACCGGCCACACGCAGTATTCGAATCGGGGCTCATTGGCTTGGTCGACGACCAGCCGCGTGGTCGGCATGCCCTCGTTGCGCGCGGATTCGTCGATCGTCGCCGCCACGCCCGCCCGGGTGAATTCGGCGCCGACCTCGCGCACCGCGGGAATCACCGAGTTGGTCATGAATCGGCGCGTGGCGCCGGGTCCCGGATAGCTGATGGTGGCCAGCAGCCGGCGCCGCCAGCTGCCGTGCTCGGCCGGTCCACGCCCGACCGCGATGGCGTGCGGCAGCGCGGTGCGGAAACTGTCGAGCTTGTAGGACTCGTTGCGCACCGACCGCAGCAACGCGATGCCGATGAGCGCGAGCACGAACGAGAACGGCAACCCCATGATGATGGTGGCGTTCTGGAGCGTGGTGATGGATCCACCCGCACCCGCGAACAGCATCGACAGCGTGAGCAGGCCGATGGCCACCGCCCAGAAGATGCGGGTGCCCTTGGCGCAGTCGGCCATCGGATTCGGCAGCCGCGAGGTGAAATTGCCCATCACGAGAGCACCCGAGTCGGCGCTGGTCGTGTAGAACAGCAAGCCGGTGATGGTCGCGATACCCAGCAGCAGCGGCGCGCCGGGATACTGCTCGAGCAGGGAGTAGAACCCGACCTCGGCCTGCGCGGCCGTGGTCTCGGCGAATTCGGTGTCCTTGCGGGCGAGGTCGAGCGCGCTGTTGCCGAAGATCGAAATCCACATCAGGATGAAGCTGAACGGCACTACCAGCACGCCGAACACGAACTGGCGCAGCGTACGCCCGCGCGAGATGCGCGCGAGGAACAAACCGACGAACGGCGCCCACGCCACCCACCAGGCCCAGAAGAACAAGGTCCAGGCATCCAGCCAGGCGGTCGGCTGATTCGGCGTCTCCGGATTGCGCTCCCAGGCGAAGGTGTCGAGGGTGCGGTCGGGGAAGGTCGCGACATAGTCGCCCGCGTTCTGCGTGAGCGCGTTGAGCAGGAAATCCGTGCGGCCCGCCACCAGGATGTAGATCAGCAGCGCGATCGCCATGATGACGTTGAGTTCCGACAGCCGCCGGATCCCACGGTCCACTCCGGTGGTCGCCGAGATCGTCGCGACGATCACCGACAGCACGATCAGCCCGATCTGGGCGGCCTTGCCCTGGTCGATGCCGAACATTTCGTGCAGCCCGTAGTTGAGCTGCACGATGCCGATGCCGAGGGAGGTGGCGATGCCGAAGATGGTGCCGAGGACGGCGGCGACATCGATGGCGTCGCCCCAGCGTCCGCGCACTCGTTTGCCGAAGATGGGGTAGAGGGCGGCTCGCATGGTCAGCGGCAGGTTGTGCCGGAAGGCGAAATAGGCGAGCGCGGCACCCATCAGCGCGTACATGGCCCAGCCGCTGAGGCCGTAGTGGAAGATCGTCCAGGTCGTCGCCGCGCGGGCGGCCTCATTGTTCTGCGCCGGGCCGGTGGGCGGGTAGAGGTAGTTGTAGACCGGTTCGGCGACGGAGAAGAACATCAGGTCGATGCCGATTCCGGCCGCGAAGAGCATCGCGGTCCAGGTGAACAGGCTGTACTCCGGCCGCGATTCCTCCGGGCCGAGCCGGAACCGGCCGTATCGGCTGACGCCGAGGAAAACCACCAGGCCGACGATGCCGGTCGCCAGGACGAAATACCACCAGCCGAACCAGGTGGAGATGAAGGTCTTGACCTCGACGACCACGGTTTCGGCGCTCTCGGGGGCGGCCAGCGCCCACACGGCGAAAGCGAGCACGATGCCCGCGGCCGCGAGGAACACCGGCTTGTTGACCGATCCGCGGCCCGCCGCCGGATGCGCGGGATGAGCGGAATGGAAGGTGGCGGCGTCGGCGGCTTCGGCATCCGGTGCCCCGCCGACGGATGGTCGGCGGTCGGTGTTGTCGCTGTCCGGTGGATCGCTGACGCCACTCATGTGACGAACGCTAGTCGCGTCGGTACGAGGCCGGAGGCATCCTCGACACCGTGTCCGCGATCAGTGATCCGCGCCGGGCCACTGCTCCCGTCGGCTGATCCGAGTGGGTGTGAGCGCGTCGGCGACTGTGGCCGGGCCTCGGCAGGCCCGGCCCGGTAGTCGACGCGGCTTCCGGGACGGTTACCCCGGAATCACTTGATGTCGATGGTCCCGTCGAACATCAGCGGCGTCGGACCGGGTTCGCAGCCGCGGAAGCTGCTGGTCGGCATCGGCACGCCGTAGCCGATCCGGTTCGGCTCACCGGCCTGGCCCTTCATGACCGTGATCTGGATGGCCATCGAATCCGGCGGGAACAGCATCACCGGTTCCATGGTGGTGATCGGGTAGACCAGCGAGACGGTGTTGTCACGGACCGTCAGGCAGGTGACCGGTCCGGTGACGCGGATCGGCAGGTTCATATTGCCGAGCTTGGCGGTGGCCACATAGGTGCCGGTGGTGGGATTGCCCGGCGAACTCTGTGCGTCGACGTGCAGCACGTTCATGCCGAGGACCTGCATGTTGCCGTTGATCGTGACGCTGGTCGGCTGCGCGGCGGCCTGTCCTGCACCGGCGATGACCGCTGCGCTCGCGATCGCCGCTGCCGCACCGAGCCGGGTGAGCTGACTTGCCATGAGTGTGCCTCCTCAGGTCGTAGTCCCCGTTGCGCGGATACCCCGGCTGATCGTGTTCAAGCTGGGCAATTCGATCGTGATTACTCCTCCGATGATGGGACATTTCGCTCGCGGTTCGCGCGATGCTCGGCGTCTCCGGCCGTCAGACCATTTCTCGCAGGATGTCGGTGAACGGCGTAGGGGCGAGCCCGAAGGTCTGTTCGGTCAGCGTGGAGTCGAGGACGAACGGACGGTCGAGCTGGTACCGCACTTCGGGCAGCTCCCGTGCGGCCGGTGAGGTCAGGCCGCCCGCGCGCAGCATCCACCCCGGCATGCGACGCAGTTTCGGCGCGGGCACGCCCGCGACCTGGGCGAGCCTGTCTGCCAGCTGACGCGGGGAGACGGGCGGGTTGGTGGGTACGTGCCAGGCCCGCCCCCACGCCCGCTCGTCCTCGGCGAGGGCGATGAGCGTGCGGGCCGCGTCGCCGGTGCCGGTCCAACTGTGCGCGGCGTCCAGGTCCGCCGGGAACAGCGCGGTCTTTCCGGCCAGTACTTTCGGCGCCACCATGATCGCGAAGTTCGACTGGCCGCCGCGGCCGAGGAAATCGCTCGCCCGCACCTCGGTGACCCGCACTCGTCCGGCCTCGTGTGCCGCCAGCGCCTGCTGCCAGGCCTGCGCGCGCAGCTGCCCCTTGACCGAGTTCGGCGCCATCGGCAGATCCTCGGTCATCGGCGCCGTGGGTGCGCCGTACCCGTACAGATTGCCGAGCATCACGTAGCCGGCGCCCGTCGCCTCCGCGGTCTTCAGCAGCGAACCGAACAGCGGCAGCAGCTGCGTGCGCCAGCGGTGATACGGCGGTGCGGCACAGTTGAACAGCGTCTGGGCACCCGTGGTCAGTTCGATCAAGGTGGCGGTGTCCGTGGCGTCGGCGGCGACGCACTGGATCTGGCGATCCCGTGATCGTCGCGCGCTGCGCGTGATCAACCGGACATCGTGTCCGGCGTCGGCCAGCAGCTGAGCAGTGATCGTGCCGACGCCACCGGCGCCGACCACAACAGACAGTGTCATGGTCCTCTTTCGTTCGGTTGATCTCCGGGCTCGGGCATGAGACACCGCCCGAACGCCGAATGTGACATCAGTCCGACGAATCAGCCGTACGACATGTGAGGTGAACGGTGGCGACCGGTGCCGCCGAGATCACGCGACGGCGACGGTGCTGCGCCCGCGGTGGGCGCGAATCAGCAGCGCCGCGCGCAGGTAGCACAGCCCGGTGACGTCATTCGGGTCGAATCCGGTGATCTGGCCGATGCGTTTCAACCGGTAGTCCACGGTGTTGGTGTGGACATAGAGTTTGCGGGCCGAGCGGGAGCGCTGCATATTCGTGGCCATGTGGACCTCGAGGGTGGTGAGCAATTCCGGATGCGCCTCGAGGGAATCGAGGACCGAGCTCAGGTAGTCGCGGGCGGGGCCGGGCCGGGTCAACTGATATTCGAAGGCCAGCTCGTGCGGCCGATACACCTTGCTCTCCCCGCCGAGTAGGTGCACGATGTCGACCAGTTCGTGGACCTGCTCGGCGACGGCGGGGATCTGCGCGGGCGTCGCCGTCATCGCGACCGCCCGGATCGGGACCTGGCCTGCGACAGAGAGATTGTCGATGAGCCGGTCGAGGTCGTCGTCGGTGAACTCGGTCGCAGGCAGCAGCAGGGTGCCGCCGTCCACGCTGAGCAGCGACAGCACCTTGCCAGCGCACCGGTTGGCCAATTCGGCCTGCACGCGGCGCAGCTTGCGACGCGCGACGATCTTCTCGTCGAGCGCCGAAACCTGCTCCTCCGGATGTGGTGGGAGTTCCAGCGCCACAACGTGATAGCGCTCAGCGACCTCGATGCCGCACTCGCGGGCCATGGTGGAGGTGCTCTGCCCGCCCAGCAGCGCCGAGGTCAACGTGTGCACGGCGGTGTGGTGTTCGCTCACCACCGAACGCAGTTCACGCACATAGGCCACCGAGACGGCCGAGTTGATCATGTCCTGGGCATCCATCAACCGCCTGGCCACCCCGACCGCGGTGTCGAAATCGTGGATGGTGCCGTTTTCCAGGATCAGGTCGAATCCGAGCTTGAAGCCCTCGTGGATGGCGTGATGGATGGTGTCGATCGGGATGCCCTCGCGCGCCCAATCGGCCGCGGCGTCCTGCACCCGTTCGGTACGGCCGCGTAGGTCGCGCCCGTCCAGCATGCTGTTGGTCAATTCCAGGCAGATCCGCGTCACCGTGGTGATATCGCCGTCGAGCGCTTCGCCGGGCAGCGTGGCGCACGGCACGACATTTTCGATGAAATGGCCGACCATCTGACGGGAAATGGTCCGTACATCCTTCAGTGGAGTGGATACCGGCCGACCGGACGAGGTGAGAAACGGTTCGGCTGAGGCTGCGACAGACATGGTAATTCCTTCCCACCCAGGGCCACTGGGCAGGGAATCACGCTACCGCGAGAACTCGTTGCCATGTCGTGGCCTTCGATTGTGACAAGGTGGAATGGATACCGGAAACGTTTATAGATTCCAACAATCGAGACCCACGGCTGCGGCCACCGAGTCGCGCGGCGGTGGCGACGGGACACGCCACCGCCGCGGCGACCGAACGTGGTTGCTACAGGCAGAAGCTCAGCTCCAGCGGCCCGAGGTGAATCGGCGCGCACACCTCCACCGATCCCGCGACGGGGACGCCGGTCTCGGCGGAGGCGGGCGCGGCGCCGATCGCTACCGCGGTGAGAACCAAGCCTGCGACGGCGAGCGGGCGAATAATTCTGGAGTTCATAAACATTCCTCGGTTGTGCTCTGCGATGAAGCCCCGAATTCGGGACCGGCACCATCAGAACACAAGGTGCGCACGATATGTCGTTCGCAGGATCGTTCTTGATTCTTCAGTCGATATCCGCGCACGCATCGTAGAAATCCACAATTCCCGCGCTGCGGCACTGAGGCATAATTCGCCGGGGAAAGCCGGCCGGGGCGGGGCGAACGGTGAGGTGGTCCGCCATGAACGAGCAGCGAGGCCGTGCGCGCACCGGAGCACACACGGCCGCGTGCCATCCGGCGGGTCCGGGTTCGGCGGCCCGGAACCGGGTAGACCGATCGTGACCGGTCGATCTCAACCCCAGAGGAGGCAGTCACGATGTCGGTCCCCATCAAGAGCACCCTCGACGCCGAATCGCAGCGCATCACCGGTGACGCACTGCGCGCGAGCGTGGTCGATCTCATCGATCTGTCGCTGATCGCCAAGCAAGCGCATTGGAATGTCGTCGGCCCGAACTTCCGCCCACTGCACCTGGCACTGGACGAGCTCGTGACCGCGGCGCGCGGGTTCACCGATGACGTGGCCGAGCGTGCCACCGCGATCGGCGTCAGCCCCGACGGACGGGCGCAGACGGTGGCGAAGGAGGCCGCCGGACTCGGCTTCCCGGACGGCTGGCAGCAGGACACCGACGTCATCGCCGCGATCGTGGACAGTCTCGCCACCGTCATCGGGCGATTCCGGGAACGCATCGACGCCACCGAGAAGCCCGACCCGGTGACCCAGGATCTGTTCATCGAGATCGCCGCCCGCCTGGAGCAACTGCACTGGATGTGGCAGGCCCAGCTGGCCACCGCCTGACCCCGCGCAGCGAGTTCGAGGAGGAGACATCATGGCCGAGCAGGTCGGTGACGTCCTGTTGCGCCGCCTCGGGGAATGGGGTGTGCGCCAGGTCTTCGGCTATCCCGGCGACGGGATCAACGGTTTGCTCGCCGCATGGGCGGGCGGCGAGGAGTATCCGCAGTTCGTCCAGGCCCGGCACGAGGAGATGGCCGCCTTCGAAGCGGTCGGCTACGCCAAATTCTCCGGCGCGGTCGGGGTATGCGCGGCGACCGGAGGGCCGGGCGCGATCCACCTGCTCAACGGCCTCTACGACGCCAAACTCGATCATGTGCCGGTGGTGGCGATCGTCGGCCAGACCGAGCGCAGCGCACTGGGCGGTTCGCATCAGCAGGAGGTCGACCTGCCGGCGGCGTTCAAGGATGTGTGCAGTGCCTACTCGCAGCTGTGTGTGGTGCCGCAGCAGCTGCCCAACGTGCTGGACCGCGCCTTCCGGGTCGCCATCGCCGAACGGGCGCCGACGGCGGTGATCGTTCCCGCCGACGTGTTCTCCCTCGACTACACCGCCCCCGCGCACGAGATGAAGAACGTGCCGTCGAGTCTCGGCCTGAGTCAGGGCATCATCACACCCGATCCGGAAGCACTGCACCGTGCGGCGGAGATCCTCGATGCGGGGGAGCGGGTCGCGATCCTGGTCGGGCAGGGTGCGCGCGGCTGCGCCGAAGAGCTGACCCGGCTGGCCGATCTGCTCGGCGCGGGCGTGGCCAAGGCGCTGCTCGGCAAAGATGTGCTGCCCGACACCGAGCCATGGGTGACCGGATCGCTCGGCCTGCTCGGCACCACGGCCAGCCATTACCTGATGTCGGAGGCCGACACCCTGCTGACCATCGGATCGAACTTCCCCTACAGCGAATACCTGCCCGAGTACGGGCAGGTGCGCGGCATCCAGATCGACCGGTCCGGCGCCTGGATCGGCATGCGCTACCCCTATGAGGTCAGTATCGTTGCCGATGCGAAAGCCGCACTGCGCGAGCTGATTCCGCTGGTGAAACGCAAGCGCGACCGGAGCTGGCGCAAGCGTGTCGAACATGAGGTGACGCAGTGGTGGCGGGCCGCCGACGAGGTGGCCATGCTCGACGCCGATCCGATCAACCCGATGCGCATCTTCTCCGAGCTGTCACCGCAACTGCCCGAGAACGCCGTGGTCACGGCGGATTCGGGCACTTCGGCCGACTGGTACGCGCGCCATCTGCGTTTCCACGGCGATATGCGCGGATCGCTGTCGGGCACGCTGGCCAGCATGGGATGCGCGGTGCCCTACGCCATCGGCGCCAAGTGGGCATGTCCCGAGCGTCCCGCCATCGCGCTCGTCGGCGACGGTGCCATGCAGATGAACGGCCTGGCCGAACTCATCACCATTGCCCGCTACTGGCGGCAGTGGCAGGATCCGCGGTTGATCGTCGCCGTTCTGCACAACAACGACCTCAACCAGGTGACCTGGGAACTGCGCGGCATGCACGGTGCGCCGAAATTCCCGGATTCACAGACCCTGCCCGACGTCGACTATGCCGCGTTCGCACGCAGTCTCGGGCTCGGCGCCGAATCCATCGACGATCCGGAAGACCTCGCCGGCGCCTGGTCGCGTGCGTTGTCCAGCGCGCGGCCGGTGGTGCTCGACATCGCGTGTGATCCGAATGTGGCGCCGATACCGCCCAACACCACCTTCGAACAGTTCTCCTCGCTGGCCAGGGCGCTGCTGCACGGCGACGAAGACGCGGGACCGGTGCTGGCGCAGTCGGTGAAGCAGAAGACGCGCCGCTTCTTCGCCAGGCATCGGAACAGTTAGCCTGCGTGCTGGTTCCCGTCCTCGGTTACTTCTTGCCGACGGCGAGGTCGGCGAGGCGAGCCAGCGCCTCCTTGTTGCGCGGCGCGAGCAACGCGCCCTGGATCGGTCCGGGAATCCAGCGGCTCGGACCGCGAACGGCCTTCTCCGCCATCCGGATCTCGGTGCGGCCGGGGGAGATCTCGACCAGGTCGAGCCTGATCCAGGCCGCACCGGCGGGCCACAAACCCGCATCCAGCTCCAGGCTGTGCGGTGGGTCGACGGCCCGCACCGTGGTGGTGTCGTCGATGGTGAGCGGCCAGGGGCCGACCCGATGGTGGATCTGCGCACCCACCTGGGGCCAGCTGCTGTCGACCTCGCGGATATGCGAGGCGCCGACCACCCAGCTCGCATACGACCAGCCGTCGGCGAGCACCGCGAAAATCTGCGGCGGGGACGCGGCTACTTCGGTCCGGACCTCGACCATGTCGTCTGCCTTTCTCGGGTTGCCTTGCTCGTCGAGCCGACTCAGGGTTCTTCTCCACGCCCGCGGCGGCTGCCGATGTAGGCGCGTTCCCTGAACTTGGTGACGAGATCGGGCACCAGCGTGACCTCGGCCGGATGGTTGAGCATCGGGTCGAAGAAGTCGGTGCGGTAGTCCTCGGGTTCGGCCTGATGCAGGGTCAGTTCCGCGGCGGTGCGGCGCGGGGTGCCGATGCCCTGGACGGTGATCTTGAAACCGAGGGTGTGCTCGCGCAGATGCTCTGCCATGGCATCCAGCGAGGCGGTCGCCGGCTGGTTCGCGTCCGGTTCGGCGTAGACCCAGGTCAAGCTGGATTCGCCGAACCGGTACGGCAACAGGGAGCCGTAGCGGGCGCTGGCCCAGCCGCGGGCCGGGGTGATCGCCAGCCGGCCCAGCCCGCCGCGGCCGGTGGTCGCCAGCACAAAATCCCACGGATGGTCGTCGCGGTCGAGCACCCGGAAGGCCAGCCCGAGCACGTCCGGAAGACCGGCGGGGGTGCCGATTCCTTTCGACAAGCGCGCGATCACCGCCCGCTCGCCGTGGCCGAAGAGCGAGACGTACTCGTCCTCGGCATGCAATCGCCCCGACAGCCGCACGCCACGGGGATGGAACACCCTCGCGTGCCGTACCCGGGCGCCTGCCTCGAAAGCCTTTGTCACGGTGGCGGAAACCAGATCAGCCATCACATATCCTTCGCTGCTCTCATCGGGTCTGGTCGGTTGTGACCGCATCGGATGGTTCGGACAATTCCGCACCGGCCCCGTGCCGCGCGGAGCGGCCGACGTGGGCTTCGGCGCGAATTCGTTCGACCATGTGCGGGTAGTGCACTTCGAACGCGGGTCGTTCGGAGCGGATGCGTGGGAGTTCGTAGAAGTTGTGCCGCGGCGGTGGGCAGGTCGTGGCCCATTCCAGCGAGTTGCCCGACCCCCAGGGATCGTCGACCGTCACCACTTCGCCGTAGCGGTAGCTTCTGAACACATTCCATACGAACGTCACCATCGAGACCCCGAGCACGAACGACCCGATGGTCGAGACGGTGTTGAGCGCGGTGAAGCCGTCGCCGGGCAGATAGTCGGCGTAGCGGCGCGGCATGCCCTCGTTGCCCAGCCAATGCTGCACCAGGAAGGTCAGGTGGAAGCCGAGGAAGGTGCTCCAGAAATGCAGCCTGCCCAAGCGTTCGTCCATGAACCGGCCGGTCATCTTCGGGAACCAGAAATAGATCCCGGCGAACGTGGCGAAGACGATGGTGCCGAACAGCACGTAATGGAAATGCGCTACCACGAAATAGGAATCGGTGACGTGGAAGTCCAGCGGCGGGCTGGCCAGGATGACCCCTGACAGCCCGCCGAGCAGGAAGGTGACGATGAATCCGAGGGCGAACAGCATCGGTGTCTCGAAGGTCAGCTGCCCGCGCCACATGGTGCCGATCCAGTTGAAGAACTTCACGCCCGTCGGCACCGCGATCAAGAAGGTCATCAGCGAGAAGAACGGCAGCATCACCGCACCGGTGGCGTACATGTGGTGCGCCCACACCGCCATTGACAGCGCGGCGATGGCGATGGTGGCGAAGACCAGTGCGGTGTAGCCGAAGATCGGTTTGCGGCTGAAAACCGGGATGACCTCGCTGATGATGCCGAAGAACGGCAGCGCGACGATGTAGACCTCGGGATGGCCGAAGAACCAGAACAGATGCTGCCACAGAATCGTGCCGCCGGTGGCCGGATCGTAGATGTGCCCGCCGAGATGCCGGTCGTAGGCCAGCGCCATCAGCGCCGCGGTGAGGATCGGGAACGCCAGCAGCACCAGAATGCTGGTGACCAGGATGTTCCAGGTGAAGATCGGCATCCGGAACATCGTCATCCCCGGTGCGCGCAGGCAGACCACGGTGGTGATCATGTTGACCGCGCCGAGAATGGTGCCGAGGCCGGACACCGCCAGACCCATGATCCACAGATCCCCGCCGACGCCGGGCGAATGCAGTTCATCGCTCAACGGGGTGTAGCCGGTCCAGCCGAAATCCGCCGCGCCGCCCGGAGTGAGGAACCCGGCCGTCGCCATCGTCGCCCCGAACAGATACAGCCAATAGCTGAGCGCGTTCAACCGCGGAAACGCCACGTCGGGTGCGCCGATCTGCAACGGCAGGATCGCGTTGGCGAACCCGAAAACCACGGGGGTGGCATAGAACAGCAACATGATCGTGCCGTGCATGGTGAACAGCTGGTTGTACTGCTCGGGCGAGAGGAACTGCAATCCCGGCCGCGCCAGCTCCCCGCGCATCAATAACGCCAGCAAGCCCCCGATCAGGAAGAACGCTGTCGCCGACGCCAGGTACAGGATGCCGAGCACCTTCGGATCGGTGGTGCTGATCATCTTGTACAGCGCCGAGCCCTTCGGGCCGTGCCGCGCCGGAAACGGTCGCGTCGCGGTGAGCTCACCCACCGCGCCCGAGGATGTCGCCGTCATCCCACCTCCCAGGTCGATGCGCGCGGCGCTGCCGAGAACGCGCCCCTGTCCTCGCCCTACCCGCATCCGGGCACCTGAACCACCCGAGGCCGTGATTCGCAGAACCTGGACCGGCGCCACCCCGTCGCACTGATCTCCTGGCGGCGGCTACGCCAGCGGCTGCACGAACTGGCGTGCGGATCGTGGAAGCCCCGGCATCCTCGGGACGGCCGACCCGCGAGCTGCGGCTACCGCGCCGGGAGCGGGAAGGCGCGACCGCGTGGGCGCGACCGGGACAGCGGAATCGCCGGCGGCTGTGTGGCAGGCGAGCGCACGGGTATGCCGGTAGGGCAATCGACACTGAGGAGGACCGATGCGCGTGGTGGTGATGGGGGCGACGGGGAACGTGGGCACTGCTGTGATCGATGCGCTGACCGGCACACCCGAGGTGACGTCCATCGTCGGTGCCGCCCGAAGGCGTCCCACCGAAGAACGAGCCGGGGTGGAGTGGGTGGGCGCCGACGTGCGCCACGACGATCTGGCCGCTGTTCCGTGGCGCCGACGCCGTGGTGCATCTGGCCTGGCTGTTCCAGCCGACGCGCAGGCCCTTGGACACGTGGCGCGCCAATGTCGGCGGCACCTCACGCGTGCTGGAGGCCGTGGCCGACGCGCGGGTCCCCGCCCTGATCTACGCCTCCTCGGTCGGCGCGTACTCGCCGTGCGTCGATGATCGGCCGGTCTCGGAGTCCTGGCCCACCGAAGGCTGGCCCGGGGCGGCGTACATGATCGAAAAGGCCTATGTGGAACGGCTGCTCGACACCTTCGAACGGCAGCATGCCGACTGCCGGGTCGTGCGGATGCGTCCCGCCTTCACCTTCCAGTACGCCTCGGCCAGCGAGCAACGCCGGTTGTTCCTCGGCCCGCTGATGCCGAACCCGCTGCTGCGGCCCGGCCTGCTGCCGGTGCTGCCATATCCGCGGGGGATGCGGTTCCAGGCCGTGCACAGCGTCGACGTCGCGCTCGCGTACGCGCTGGCCGTCGCCTCCGACGGACGCGGTCCGTTCAACCTCGCCGCCGAACCGGTGATCGGCCGCGCCGAGCTCGCCCGGATCCTGCGCACCCGCACCGTCGAGGTCCCGCCGCGGCTGGTGCGGACCGCGCTCGCCGCGGCCTGGCATCTGCACCTGGCCCCGGCCACCCCTGGCCTGTTCGACGCGATGATGCATCTGCCCGTCATGGACACCACCCGCGCCCGCGTCGAGCTGGGCTGGACGCCCAGAATCAGCTCCTCGGACGCACTGACCCAGTTCCTGGACGGGTTCCGCGCCGGCGCGGGCGGGCATACACCACCGCTGGCCGCGGACGCCGGCGGCGCCTGGCGCTACCGCGAGTTCACCTCCGGGATCGGCGGCCACGATCCCGTCGATCGATCGTTGTCCCACGGCGCCCGCTGACCATTCTGTGTCGGCGGGGTGTCGGCGGGTAGCCGACCATCATGGCAACTATCGCTCCCTTACCGAAGGAACGCATCGGCGCACCGTTGCGCGCCGTGGTCACCGGCTCCGATTCCGGCATCGGCCGCGCTATCGCGGTCGCGCTGGGCGGCGGTGGCGTGGACGTGGGTATCACCTATCACCGTGACGAGCAGGGCGCCGCCCGTACCGCCGAGCTCGTCCGTGACCGCGGCGCGATCGCCGCGGTCCGGCAGCTCGACCTCGACGACCTGCCCACCAGCACCGCCGTCATCGACGAATTCGCCGAGGAACTGGGCGGGCTGGACGTGCTGGTGAACTGTGCCGGCACGGGCTCGGCCACGCTGGTGATGGACATGGATTTCAACACCTGGCGCCATGTGCTTTCGGTCGATCTGGACGGCGCGTTCCTGTGCTCCCAGCGCGCGGCCGCGCACATGATCGAGGCCGGACGCGGTGGCCGCATCATCAACATCACCAGCGTGCACGAGCACGCGCCGCGGGTCGGGGCGGCGCCGTATTGCGCCGCCAAAGCCGGGCTCGGAGCCCTCACCAAGGTGCTCGCCCTCGAGTTGGCCGAGCACAACATCACCGTCAATTCGGTGGCGCCGGGGGAGATCTCGACTCCCATGACCGGCCAAGAAGACGTCGACCCGCGCGAACAACCGCGTCCAGGCCTGCCGCTGGGCAGGCCAGGCCACGCCGACGAAGTGGCCTCCGTGGTGGCGTTCCTGGCCACTCCGGCCGCCGGTTACGTCACCGGCGCGTCCTACGTCGTCGACGGCGGCATGCTGCTGATGGGACCGCAGTCCAGCCAGCTCGTCCCCGACGAGAAATGGCGCAGGCCCTAGCCCGGGTTGACCTTGACCCTGCGTCAGGGTTGCAGCCTTGACCCATGACGAACAACAGCATGTCCCCGGCGCGGCTCGCACCGCCGGTCGGCGGATTCCAGGACATCGACGGCCGGCGCCTCTTCGTGCATCGCTCCGGTAGCGGCGGACCGGCGGTGGTGTTCCTGCCCGGCGCGAGCGCGGTGGGACTGGACTACTTCGGTGTCCAGCAGGAGGTTGCGCAGTTCACGACCGCCGTGGTGTACGACCGCGGCGGCACCGGCTACAGCGACCCGCTGCCGCTGCCACGCACCGCGGCCGCAGTGGCCGCGGAGTTGCACGAGCTGCTGTGCGCGCAGCACATCCCGGGCCCCTACGTCCTCGCGGCGCATTCACTCGGCGGGCTCTACGCACACCGATTCGCCCAGCTCTATCCGCAGGACGTGGCGGGGCTGGTCTGGCTGGACGCGCTGCATCCCGGCTGGGACGACTACATGCCCGCCGCGGCGAGCCTGGCCGCCGCCGAGCAGATGGGGCCGGGCCTCGACCAACTCGAACAGTTGCGCCCGGCCCTGCGAGACATTCACACCGAACTGCTCGCGGACTACCCCGAACATCTGCGCGAGCCCCTGGTCGAGGCCAAACTGAGCACCGAGTGGCTGCGCACCGGCCTCGCCGAACGCACCGGTCTGGCCGATCTCGCCGCCGAACTGCGGGTGGGGCCCGACCTGCCGGATGTGCCCGTCGTCGCACTCAGCGTCATCGGCGCCGATCCCCAGCAGGACCAGATCTCGGCAGAGATGTTGCAGCAGATGCACGATGGCAGGACCCGCATGGACGCGGCGCGCGTGGCCGGGGTCGCGCGCGGCGAGCAGCGCATCCTGTCCGACACCGCACACCACCGGTTGTGCTTCGACCGCCCCGATGCCGTGGTGCGGGCGGTTCGCGATGTCATCGACCGGGCTGCCCGGCCCTAGACTCGGCGCGAACGCCAACCACGATCCGAGGAGGACGGTGCTCACGATCGGACAGCTCGCCGCGACCGCCGGCGTCACCGTGCGCACCGTCCGCCACTACCACCACGTCGGCCTGCTGCCCGAACCCGAACGCGACGCCTCCGGTTACCGCCGCTACAACGCACAAGCGGCGGTGGACCTCATCCGGATCAGAACCCTCGCCGACGCCGGTGTGCCGCTGGCCCGCATCGACGCCCTGCTGCACGCCCACTCCGCCGAGTTCGCCGCCGCGATCACCGATATCGACGCCGAACTCCAGCGCAGAATCGACGAGCTCAGCGAGTATCGGAGCAGGATCGCCGCACTCGACAGTGGCGAACGGCTCGTCCTCCCTGCCGAGGTGGTCGCCCTGCTGGACCGGATGCGCAGTCTCGGCATCAGCGCCCGGCGTCTGCGCACCGAGCGCGACGCGTGGATCCTGCTGCGGGCACTCGAGCCCGGCGCCGTCGCGCAACGGGTCCGGGAGAAGCACGCCGCCTTCGACGACCCCGACACCACCCGTTTGTATCTCGCCTGCGACCGAGCGATGGACTGGGCCGCCGACGATCCGCGCCTCGATTCGCTCATCGACGAACTCGACGCATGGAAGATCCGGCACGAACCGGGCAGCGCCCGCTCCGGGCCTGTCGCGCTGGTCTTTTCCCGGATTACCGAGGAAACCCCGGCCTGGCAGCGCATCGTGGAGGTGCTCACGCACCGCGCCGAGCGGCGCCGGGCCGCCCAGCCGGACGGGTGAGCGGTGCGGGCGCTACGTCGAGCCGCTACCGGCCCACCCGTTCCCGGTCCGGGCGCCTACCAGTACTGATGGCGCTGCCCGTCGGTGTCGGCGATCCAGATGACCGCGTCCGCGCCGGTCAGGTCCGCCGGGGTGAGCGGGATGTGGCCGGGCATCATCGGGTCGCCCGCGGGGATCGATGCGGGCAGCGTGGCGCGCAGCTCCCGGGCCGGGAACAGGGCGCGGCCGGTGGTGGCTTCGGCGAGCACACCCTGAAGGGTGCCCGGTGCGCTGTGCGGATTGGCGTCGGCGGCGATGAAGGTATAGCGCTCACCGAGGGTGAGGGAGATGAGCGCGCCGGCGTTGCCCCAGTTCACGGTGTTCTCGCCGACCGCCATGGTGGGCTTCGTGTATTGCAGGTGCACGTTGTGGGCGAAAACCAGGGTCGGGCCGCGTTTTTCCTCGCGGGCGAGGATGTCGAGCAGGTTGTCGGCCATCATCTCCGCCCGCACCGCCAGCATGTGCGCGATGCGATCAGGTCCGGGTTCGGCCATTGCGGCATGAAAACGTAGTTGCCCCAGGGCGGTACGGGCGTGGGCGACGGCGTGGTCGTAGCGGTCCGGGTCAGCCGGGCGCAGGGCGGGAGCGGCGCGGCGCAGTGCGCCGGCGAGGTCGTCAGCCAGGATGCGCAGGGCGCGAGCGCGTTCGGAATTGCCGATGGAGGCCGCCGGGTCGTACATGGCGGCCTGGTTCGTCCACTCGGCGTCGTCACCGAGCAGTGCTTCCAGCTCCTTGGCCGACTCTGGGCGCAGATGTTCGGGCAGATATTCGGCGACCGCACGCAGTGACGGCCTCGGGCTCGCGATGTCGACCTGATCTCCCGGAAAGTCGAAGCCGTAGAACCGAACCCGGTCCTGCGGCGGACGGGCCAGGTTGTAGGAGCGCAGCCATTCGACGAGTTCTCGATTACCGGGTATGCCGCCGAAGCGGTGGCTGGAACCGTTCGCGAGTACGGTGTCGATCTCGCCGCTCGCCCCGTTGACGTAGTCGTTGACCAGGGCGGCGGCGAACATGTCGATCTCCAGCACGATCGACCGGAAACCCCGGTCCACCAGTTGTGCGAGCAGTTCGTTGCGCAGCACCGGAAAAGCCGCGATCCCGTGTGTCGGCTCGCCCAAACCGAGCAGGACCGTCGGCT
This sequence comes from Nocardia cyriacigeorgica, assembly GCF_005863245.1. Classification (GTDB taxonomy): domain Bacteria; phylum Actinomycetota; class Actinomycetes; order Mycobacteriales; family Mycobacteriaceae; genus Nocardia; species Nocardia cyriacigeorgica_C. The sequence continues at coordinate 393,070 of NZ_VBUT01000006.1, forward strand.
CGGACCGCGCGGCCAGCAGCTCGTCGACGGCCCGGCCCAGGCTCGCCGAATCGTCGAGTTCGCGCCCGATCGCGCGCAGTGCGGTGACAGTGGACATGGATACCCCTTTCGGAAGGATCTGCCCCTTCGACGCTATCGTTGAAGAATCGAGTGAAACTTCTCTGACATCGACCTGGATTTTCCTGCCGAAAGCCTCAAACGGAGGTGTTGCCCTGCGGCCCATCGACCTCGCCCGGGAACACCGCTTGTCCGCCCAGGCGATCCGCAACTACGAGGACGCGGGCATCCTGCCGCCCAGCGAACGCACCGCGGCCGGCTACCGCCGCTACACCCCACTGCACGCGCAGGCCCTGCGCACCTTCCTCGCCTTACGCGCAGGCCACGGCCACGAGCAGGCCGCCGAGATCATGCGCGCCATCAACCGCGGCAACACCGAATCCGCCTACCGCCGCATCGACGCCGCACACGTCGCCCTGCTGGCCGAACGAGAAACCCGCCTCGAGGTCGCATCGGGCCTCGGCGCCCTATCCACCACGCCGCCTCCGGTACCCGGCCCACCCCTGACCGTCGGCGAACTCGCCCGCCGCATCGACGTCCACCCCGCGACGCTGCGCACCTGGGAGTCCGAAGGCATCCTGCACCCGCACCGCAACCGCACCACCGGCTACCGCGAATACGGCCCCGACTCGGTCCGCGACGCCGACATAGCCCGCCAACTCCGCCGCGGCGGCTACCCCCTGCACAAGGTCGCCCAGTTCCTCGATTCCGTCCGTGACGCCGGCGGCGCCGACGCCCTGCACGCCTTCCTCGAAGCCTGGCAACACCGCCTCGACACCCGCAGCCGCGCATTACTCAGCGCCGCAGCGCAATTGGACGCCTACCTCGACCTGATCGACCAGCTCTAGGGGCCTCGGCGCCGCCCGCGACTTACGCTGGCCCAATGCCGAGCGCGGATCCACCACCTCGCGTGATCTTGCTCAACGGCACATCGAGCTCAGGCAAAACCACTCGACGTTCAACTCCTCGGCGTCGCATGCCCCATTGGCACTGGCCGAGCAGCGAGAAAGGGTCCGTGGCCATCCGATCGGGTTGGCGCGCGGCCATTTTCCAGACGGTCCACGATCACGGATACACCTACGACACCGTTGTCGACACAGCCATGGGGAAACCTGCCGAACTAGCCCAAGCCATCCTGCTCAGGGACGCACACGGATGATGGCGCGCTGATCGACGACCATCGTTGTCATCGCCAATAGCCACGCCGCACAACCGGTACGACCGATGACTGTCGGACACGCTCGGGGTTGCCCGGCACTGTTCATCGGCTGATACTCGAGCGCCGCGTGATCGCGGCGCTCGAGTATCTACCTACTTTTGCGGCAGATCGCCCAGCACGCAGTTCCTGAAATCGAGGTAGTCGTTCACGTTATTTTCGAGGCAGTTTTGGATTACCTCCTGGAGTTCTTCGCTGTGCGCGTCGGCGTGCGCGAACCCGGACCCCATTACGGCTGTCGCCATCGTGGCAGCGAACACCACTGCGGCCCCGGCGAAACGTGTCATTCTCACCATGTTGCCTCCAATCCGTGGTACGACCGATGGACCGATTCATCGTAGGAGCGGAACAGGCGGCCGAATGGGAGCCCCGAATCCGTGGCGATTCTCATGATGTAGACACGATGCCCTTCGCGATGGTTCTCGCGGGCGGTGGCCTTCAATTGGCCGCCGGCAGTTCGACCTGGTCCGGGGTCTTGTCGTTGCGCAGGCCGCGCCAGCTCGGATGACGCAAACCCTCACCGGTGTATTCGCGGTATTCGATGTCACCGACCAGGACCGGGTCGACCCAGTGTGCGGCGCCGATGGCGGCGCGCGGCGGGGGGTCGGGGAACGGTGGGGTGGGGCGGGTGAGGGTGTCGAGGCGGGTGCGCAGGGAGCGGCGGACGGCGGCGGTGAAGCCGGTGCCGACGTTGCCGATGTAGACGAGGCGGCCGTCGGGGTTGTTGGCGCCGAGGATCAGCGAGCCGAAGGTGGGTGCCATGGCGCCGTTGCCGGTGGTCCAGCCTGCGACGATCGCCTCGGTCGTTTTGCGCAGGGGTGTCTTGATCCAGGCGGGGGAGCGGCGGCCGGGTTGATAGGTGGAATCGATGCGTTTGGACACGATGCCTTCGAGATGGTTCTCGCGGGCCACGGCCATGAGCTTGTCGGCGGCCACGTCGAGCCAGTGCGGTGGGGTGCGCACCGGTGCCTCGGCGAACTCCAGCTCCTGCAAGCGCTCTCGCCGTTGCAGGTACGGCAGGCCGGTCAGCGAATCGGCGGCGTCACCGAGGATGTCGAACAGATGTAGCTGCACGGGCACCGCGGCGATCAACTGTTTGGTGGGCCGAACGACATGCATCCGGCGTTGCAGCAACGCGAACGACGGTGCACCCGTGCCGGTCTGGGCGATGATCTCGCCATCGAGTATCAGCTCGCGCCCGGCCACCAGCGCGCCGAGCTCGACGGCCAGCTCCGGGTAGGAGCCGGTGATATCGCGCTGGTTGCGGCTGTAGAGCCGGCATTCACCACCCCGGCAGACGACGATCGCGCGCACCCCGTCCCACTTCATCTCGATCGCCCAGTCGGCATCATCGGGCGGCCGTCCTGCGACGGCCAGCATCGGCGCCGGAACCGCGACCACCGCCCCAGCGTATCCGCGGCAAACCGCCGCGTCCGGCGATTCGATCAACAGTGGCGCCGGCCGGGCCGAACGCCACTGCGCCGGCCGGAGGACCAGCCCGGTCGCAGGCATGGAGCCGCCCATCGCGGGTACGCCGGAAGTGTCCATCGCGGCTGTGCAGAAGGAGGCGGACGCGATGTCCGAGAGGGAGGAATTGCGCTACCGGATTGAGATCTCCGAGCCCGGGCGGCTCGAGCAGAGCTGGTGGCAGATCGAGAACACCGGGACACCGGGCCAAGTCTGCGCGGCCTTGACCGAACTTGCCGCGCGCCTGTGCCGGGACCTGCTCGACTCGTCGGCCGGCAGCCGGGTGCACCGGCTGTGCTGGTACGGATACCGGGTGGAATCGGCGGACGGCACCGTGATCGCGCGCGAGGAGGGCATGCTGCGCGCATGCGAGCTGCCCAGCGTGTTCTGGACATCGGCCGCTGCGATCGCCGACAGCAGAGCCACACCTCGTCCTTAGATCGTCAACGGCGGTACGCATGACACTGCGGCTTCGTCCTCGACGAACGCCGTCGCGGCGGGCAGCGCTACGGAGCGGGGGACGATCGTGGCGTGCGCACCGTGACCGAGCGCGGCGGGCCGCTCCGTCGATTCGGACGCCGCCGAAACGGCGATGTCGTAGACTGGTCGGTACTCAATGGGTTTGCCTTCAGAATGCAGGGTGGCCTGATCAGGGCGCTGAGCGCATGGACCTGATTCGGGAGCATGATGGCACCACATCCAGAGTTCGAGATCACCCCGTCACCGCGTCGTGAGATTTCCTCGCTGTGCGGCAAGCCCGACCCGAAGGACCGGCTGGTGTGCTGCCGCCGGCGCCGCGGCCGATCGGTCGTGCTGTCGGTGCGCGGCGAGGCCGACGCCTTCACTCTGCCGGTGTGGCGGCTGGAAATCGCCGAGGCCGCCGAGGACGCGCGGGCCAAGGGCGGCGGGTTGATCGTCGACACCACCCGACTGAATTTCCTGTCGTGGCGGAGCCTGGCCACGCTGGCCGAAGACGCCGAACGCTTCGGGCGCGAAGGCGTGCCGATGTGCCTGGTCAGCACGAGTTCCACGGTGTTCCGGCTGGCCGGCGTCGACCCACGGGTGGCGCGGCTGCCGATCCATTCCACCGTGGTGAGCGCGCTGACCCGGCTCGAGCTGGGCCGACGCGGTTCGCCGGCCCAGCGCGGTACCCGCCACCAGCAGACGAGGACCGCGGTCGCCGACCCGTCGACAAGCGGGCACGAGGACGGTTTCAGCTCGGCCAATGGGCGCGGGTCCGGCTGACGGACGCTACCGCCGGTGCGCAGCCGTGATCAACCGCCGCGGATCGGGCTGCGGATCGCTTCCGGCGATGCGGCGAACGTGCCCGATCAGTAGATATGCGTCGGTGGCGTGATGTCCGGCGGCGGATGCAATGCCGGAGACCGGCCGGGATCGTCGGGTGAGCTGTTGTGCGCTGCGCAGATGGCGGCGGCATGTGCGGTCGGCGTCGTCTGGTGGGCGCGAGCCAGATGCAGCCGCCGGGCCCGCGCGGCCTCGATGTCCAGGTCGAAGTACTCGGCGAGGATGCCGACAGCGGTCGAGACCACCGACGTTCCCCGCAGGACCGCTCGCACGGTTTCCTCGGTGGCGGCGACCCGGCCGTCCAGCGTGCCGATCGACAAGGCGATCGCGATGAGATCGGCCAGCACCTGTCCGAAATCGTTGGGGCGCTCGGTGCCCCACGGCTCGTCGGCGTGCACCACGACCGAGCCCAACGGCACCGCCAGCGCCGTCACCGGGAACGCGCGCACCGAGCGCACACCCGCGGCACGAGCCCATTTCCGGTAGGACTCCCAGCGCGGGTCCTCGCCGTCCTCCTCGGCGAGATCGTCGATCATCGCCACCGCGCCGTCACGGGCGCTCGACAGACCGGGGCCGGTGATATGCAGACGCGGGTCGGCGATGATGTCGTCGCGCATCGCCTCGGCCACGATATGCAGCCCCGGCTCCTCGGACCGGCGGCCATCGAGCAGGATCACCACCGCCGACACCGCGTCGAAGCATGTCCTGGCGTGCTGAGCCACCGCGTGCAGCAAGGTCGGCACATCGAAATCGGTGGTCAATGTCGCGGTCAATTCCGCGACCGCCAAACGGGTCTGTGCGGTATTCATCGTCGCTGCCCTTCGCCGCTGTCACGCTGATCGCGCAAGGAAAGCCTGCGGGCCACGATGTCGGCGGCCACCTCACCGATCGGCCTGCCCTCGGCGTAGCAGTACGCGCGCAGCCGGGCCAGCGCCTCGTCGACCGGCACGGCCAACTGGACCGCGACCATGCCGGCGGCGTTGTACACCACTGCCCGGGAGAATCCGTCGTCGACACCGTCGAGCACACCCTGCGTGGCCGCGCTGTCGACCGTATCCTCGACGCCACCCGCGTCCGCGACGCGACGATCGATGTCCGCGCGCAACACCTGCCCGACCGCGATCGCGCAGGCATCGCCGGATTCCTGCTCGACGGGCGCCAGTTCGCCCGGCAGCCCGCGATACAACTCGAGCACGCCGACCGCGCGGCGCACACCGGGAACGGGGAAGGTGAACACCGCGCGCACGCCGAGCACCAGCACCTCACCGGTGAAGGCCGGCCAGCGATTCACCGCTTCCGGGCTGGACAGGTCGGGCCAGATCTGGCGGTGCCCGGTGTGGTAGGCCTCGACGCAGGGTCCCTCGCCCACCACGAATTGGAGTTCGTCGACCTGCTGGGCGGTCGCGTCGGTGGCGTACACGAGTTCACGCGCCTGGGAGGAGGAACCACCCAGCAGCGCGACGGCCGCTCCGTCGACCCCGGTCAACCGCACCGCCGCCGAGCAGACCGCGCTGATCCCACCGAACAGCGAACCGCCGGCACCGGCGGCCTCGTCGCGGCTGATCCCGCTCGATTCCCCGGGATGAGCTCGGGACGCGTCGTCCACCATCGCTCCCATCGTCGCCTCGATGCCACGCTACTCCGGATGGCCGCTGCCGCCACCTACCGCCGTGAACCCGTCGCGACCGTTGACCTCCTCGCGTTCGGCCTGGCTACGCTACCGAATTCGGATTGGGCCTAAGGCGTTGCGGCGTCGTTGCGGTGGGTGGTCGCGCTCCCGGGCGCAGTCGCGCCATTACCGGATCGTCGCCGGTGCACGGTCAGCAACAGGTGGTCGAACCGGGTGCGCTGTTGATCAGGGGGGCGCCCAGGTCGGGTAGCGCCGAGAGCGGATCGCATCGGGCGGGGCGGGCAGATCCGCGCAACCATGGTCTGCGGTGGTGGGCAACCGTTCGACCTGCCGACCCGAACTCCGCGGTTTGCCGGTGCGGGACTGGTGCGCAGCAGGGCGACGGTGCGCACGGCGCCTGTCGCGGCCAGTGCGGCGGCGACCGCGACCGCGAGGTTCAGTCGCATGCGCCCGATCGGCCCGGTGGCAGCGCGCCGAGGCCGGCGGGTCTGCGGACGCGCGCGGTGCCCACCGACTCGGCACGTTCCACGGGTCGAGTCGGCGAGTCCGCGCGGACTCGAATACCGCACCGGGAAACAGTTCTCCGATCCCATGGCGGAATTTCCCGCGACGGCCGCCCTGTCCTGCTTCAATTAGCTATCCGGCGAGGGCGATTGCCGGGAGTGGAGGGTGGGCGATGGCTCCGCAGGCGAATTCTTCGGCTCTCTGTGATGGCGGCGCGGCAGGGGGCGATCAGGGGAAACCCTGGCTCCGGATCGCGCCGATGTTCGCGGTTGCCGCTGCGACGGTGTTGATCTGCGCCGGATGCGGCACGACGCCGCCGACGACCCGCACCCCACCGGATTCGGTGGGCGGGACGTCATCGGGCGCGACGTCGCCGCACGCGACGACGCCGAACAACCCGGCGATAGCGACGACGCCGAATGGTGCGCCGAATCCGCCCGGTGGTGAAGCGCCCCACCGTGGGCCGGAAACCGGTGGGCCCCCGCCTGTTCCGGGGCAGCCTAATCGTGGCGGTGGCGGTGGCGGTGGCGGTGGCGGTAGCGGTGGACCTGTTGCGCCGATCCGGATCGCGAACCCGGTGGAACGGCAGGGGACCGCCATCGACCCACTCTTCGCGGAGGTGAGCGCCGCGGTCGCAAGCGTGTGCGGCGGATGTGTGGTGACGAAGGGCATCAATCCCGATTCTGAACTCACGCAGTGCGAATACGACGGGTACATCGGTGCGGAACACCAACCGCCGGTTGATGAAAACGATCCGGATGGGGGATGGCTGCTGATCACCCCCGATGAACCACTGGTGTTGCGGACCGGGCCGAACCCCTGCAAGACCGAGGAAACCGGCGGCGGAACAGGCGGTGGCGGTGAGGGCGGGTCCGGTGGTTCCGGTGAAGGTGGAACCGGCGGTTCTGGGGAAGGCGGTTCCGGCGGGGGCGAGTCCGGTGGCTCCGGTGAGGGCGGTTCCGGCGGGGGCGAGTCCGGCGGTTCCGGCGGGGGCGAGTCCGGCGGTTCCGGTGAAGGCGGAGCCGGCGGTGCCGGTGAGGGCGAGTCGGGTGGTTCCGGTGCGGGTGGAACCGGCGGCTCTGGTGCGGGTGTGACCGAGACCCCTGAGTCCGGTGATGGCGCAGCAGCCCCCTGAACCAGCGCCCGGCAACACGGAGCCGGATAGCGACACCCCGTCATCGTCGCCCTTCGACGGATTCGGCAGGGTGGCAGCGACTTTCGGCCAGTTCGTCGCGCCGACGACGCTGCTCACCGCGCTGCTGTTCTATTTCGGCTGGAATCACGTCTACTGGTTCTTCCGCCATTTCGGCGTCGAATCGGCCAGCCTGCATCCGAGCATCACCGACTACCTGATGCGCAGCGTGGACGCCCTGTTCGTCCCGCTGATCGTGGGCGGGGTGATCGGTATGGCGTTGACCTGGGGGTATCTGGCACTGCCGGAATCGGTGCGCGGTGCCCGGCGCAGCCGGTGGCAGCTGCGGGTCGTGACGGGAATCGCGGTGGTGCTGCTGATTTTCGGGTTGAGCCGGTTGTTCTTCGTCTTCCCGCTGAACAATATGCTCGGCGCGGCGCCGCTATCGGTCATCACGGGCGTCGGGCTGCTCTGGTATGTCGTCCTGCAACGCAGGCAGCAGCTGCGCGACCGCGACCCCGACGCGCCGCCGCGCTCGGAAGCGGCCGCGGTCATCGAGTGGACGATCCTGTTCGTCGTCGTCGGCATCAGCCTGTTCTGGATCGCCACCGACTATTCCGCGGCCGTCGGCAGCTCCCGAGCACAGCTGTCGACCGCCGAAATCCCCTACAGCCCAGGCGTTGTCGTCTACAGCGAAAAGGACCTGCACCTGTCCAGCGCCGACGTGCGCAAGGTCGCCTGCGACCCCGCCGAGAATTCCGGCTACCGATTCCGCTACGACGGCCTGGTCATGCTCACCCACATCGGCGACCAATACGTCCTGCTCCCACGCAACTGGCCCACTCACCGCGGCGCCGCCATCGTCTTGCCGGCGTCCTCGCCCGGCGCGGTGCGCTTCGAGTTCCGCCTCTCCGACAACCCCGCCGGCGACCGCTGCTGACCAGTCCCGAACGATCTACACCAACTCGACCTCGTCGAACTCCACCGTCATCCGATGCCGCCGTTCCCGCAGCACGCCCCCTTCGCGGTGCGCGACTCCCTCACTGAACCCGATCCGCATCCGCCCACGCCGCGCATCCACTTCCCACACCACCCCGCAGACCCCGCTGAACGGCCCTTCCGGGAACACGACGACATCACCTGGCGCGTAATCGGTAAACCCCACGCCGCCACAGTAATCGCCCCGGCGGTCTGGGGGGTAGCAAGTCGCAACCAGCTGGGCTCAGCCCTGCGTCGTGGCCGCGTAGTGTTCGGCGATCTCGTCGCTGGTGGTGAGCCAGACGCCGTGGTGGCTTGCGATGTATTCCAGCGCCTGGTCGAGGTATTTCGCACGGTAGGGCTGGCCGGTGACGAACGGGTGCAGTGCCAGGGCCATGACGCGGCCGCTGCGGGCGGAGTCGGCGTAGAGCTGATCGAACTGGTCGGTGACGATCTGCACGAAGTCCGGGCCGGTGAAGCTCTTCATCGTGAACAAGCCGAGGTCGTTGAGTTCCACCGAGTAGGGGACGCTCAGCAGACCGGGCACGTTCAGCCGGAACGGTTGGTCGTCGGCTGTCCAGTCGAGCAGGTAGGTGAGGCCGAGTTCGGCGAGGATCTCGGGGGTGTCGAAGGTTTCGCTGAGGGCGGGGCCGAGCCAGCCGCGCGGGCGCTGCCCGGTCGCCTTCTCGATGGTGGTGATCACGTCGGTCAGGTAGGCGCGTTCGTCTTCGACGGCCGACTGCACCGTGGCATTGTCGCGCCCGTGCGCCAGCCACGCCCAGTCCCGCTGCTGGCCGGCCGCGATGATCTGCGGATACTTCTCGCACACCGCCGAATTGACCAGCGCGCTGGCGCGGATGCCGTGCCGGTCGAGGATCTCGGCGATCCGCCAGATCCCCACTCGCGGGCCGTAATCGCGCCATCCGTAGTTCAGCGGGTCCGGCACCAGCCCGGCAGTGGCCTCGTTGAGGCTGGTGGCGGGCGCGTCGACCGGGAAGTGCTCGATGTTGAGGCCGACGTAGAACGCGACGCGGGCCCCACCCGGCCACTGGATGGGTTCGCGGTCGACGATCGGGCTGTAGTCGTAGAGCGCATTGTCCATGCGTGGTCCTTCCGGTTGTCGGCCTGCCGCGCTCGGCGGGCACCGCTGCGAACGGTATGCGCACAAGCCTGCGAACGCGAGGGTTGCAGGCGACGGATTCGGGACCGCACGCGACATGAGCTTGTGCCCGCGACCAACCGCCGGCCCGCCGCACAGTGATTTGCCCTGACGTAGCCAGAAGGCATGGGCGCGCGTCGTTTCCGTGCGTACCGTGGGAACTGCCCTGGTCGGAAACGATGTGAACGGCAAGCCCATTCGCGACCACTTGCTTGCCGGACCCCCTGCGATGGAACCGTCGACCGGCCACGGCGGGCTCCCGCGCGGAATCCGCAGCCCGCGCGGGAGCACCGACTCCCATCACGTGTCGTGCTCGATGCGCAACGACATCAGTTCGGGCCAGAGCCGCGCTCATCGCGCCCCCGAACCCGTGGATGGCACCTCACAGCCAGGCCGGGCCCCAGGGATCGCGCCAGGCGGATTCCGGCACTTCGAATACCGCGGCCTCCCCACGATCGGCCAGGACGTTCAGCAGTGAGGCGGCGGGCACGGTCAGGCCCGCGATATGCCCGGGCAGGGTGAAGACCACGCGGGCGCGGGCGCGCCGGCATTCCTGCACCAGATCCAGGAACGCGCCGGGCACGATCGAGGAGAAATCGGTCCGTTCGTGGAAGATGGCCGCCATATCGAAGCCCATTCGCCGGGCGATGGCGATCAACCGTTGATCGCAGCGGGGGAGTTCGACGCCGACGAGGAGTTCGTCGCGCAGATATCCGTACGCCAGGGGAGACAGCGCTGTCATGGTCGGTTCACCACCTTCGATGGCCTCGGACCCGGCGAGCCAGGTGTCTCGGACGGGCCGTGAAGTTCGAGGCCGACCCCGGTCGTCGCGGGTCTGCGCTCACTGTAGGACGGCGGTTCGGCCGATCGCAGGGCCGAGGACAGATGTTGTGACCGCTCCCAGCCGCGCCCGGCCGGGGTTGTCGCCGGAGGCATCGCCACCGCGATCAGTGCCGTTCGCGGTGCGTATCCCGCGCCGAACGGGGTATGCGATACCCACATCAGCTATCGATGATTGGAGGCGTCATGACCGACGTCGACGGCACTGTTTCGACCGGACAGGGCAGCCGGTTGCGGATTCCGCGCAGCCGCGGAGCCGTGGGTGGACTGGTGGTGCTCCTGCTGGGTATCTGGGGCGCGCTGATCCCCTTCGTCGGCCCGTACTTCGACTTCACCTACACACCCGACGATCCGTGGGTGTGGACGGCGGCGCGCGGCTGGTTGCAGGTGCTGCCCGGTGTGGCGGCGATTGTCGGCGGTCTGCTCATGCTGATGAGCAGAAACCGGGTGGTCGCCAGTTTCGGTGGTTGGCTGTCGGTGGCGGCGGGGGTGTGGTTCGTGATCGGGCCGGTGCTGGCCGACCTGCTCAGGCTCGGCGATATCGGCGAGCCGGTCGCGACCTCCGACCTGAAGCGCGCCCTGCTGCAACTGACCTTCTTCTACGGACTCGGCGCGCTCATCCTGTTCTTCGCCGCGACCTCACTGGGACGGCTGTCGGTGCGCAGCGCACGCGATATCGCCTTCGCCCGGCGCGAGGTGGCGGCGACGACGGCCGCGCGGGTCGATGAGCCCGTGGTACCCGCCGACGCGACCGGCACCGAAACCCGCAGGGGATGGCGTAAACCGCACATGCGGCACCGGCCCGTCTAGTCGGTACCGTCCGGTCTAGTCGGCACCGACCCGGATCGGCCGTCGTCGTTCGTGCGCTGACGGACGGCCCGGTGACAGCGTGACTCCTGCTCCCGATGCCCCTGGTAGCTCGGGAGCGGGAAGCGCTCAGCTCTCGGAGGACCGCGCGATCAACTGGCGGCGCAACAATTTTCCGGTCGCGTTGCGCGGCAGTTCGTCGATGACGCTGACCTCGCGCGGTACCTTGTGCCGGGCCAGGTGGGCCTTGATGTACTCCCGGATCTCCTGCGGCTCGATCGTGGCTCCACTGGCGGGCACGACGTAGGCGTGCAGCCGCTGCCCGAAATCACGGTCGGCGACGCCGATGACCGCGGCCTCCAGGATGTCGGCCCGTTCGGTGAGCAGGTTCTCCACTTCGGACGGGTAGACGTTCTCCCCGCCGGAGATGATCATCTCGTCGTCGCGTCCGTCGATGAACAGCCTGCCCTCGGCGTCGAAATGCCCGACATCGCCGGAGGACAGCAAACCGTCGACGATCTCCTTGTTGCGGCCGTCGGTGTAGCCGCTGAAGCTCAGCCCGCTCGAGACGAAGATGGTCCCGACCTCGTAGGGCTCGGTCACCCGGTTGCGGTTCTCGTCGTAGATGGCGACCCGGCAGCCCACCGGCGGACGCCCGACCGTCCCCGGCGCCTCCCGCATATCCTGCGGCGTCGCGACCGCGGCAACGGCGACCTCGGTGGAGGCGTACAGGTTGTACAGCACATCCCCGAAGGCTTCGGCCGTGCGCCGGCTCAGGTCCGGCGATACCGCGGATCCGGCCGCGAAGATCACCCGCAGCGAGGACGTGTCATAGCGGGCGAGCACGTCGGGGCCGAGGTCGAGGATCCGTTGCAACATGGTCGGCACGACCACGAGCGTCGCGGCGCGGTGGGTGGCGACGGCCGCCAGCGTGCGTTCGGCGTCGAACTTGCGCTGCTGGAAGACGACCGTATTGCCCAGCGCCCAGCCCAGCGTGAACTGCGACAGGCCGGTGCCGTGGAAGATCGGCGCGGCCATCACCATCGTGTTGTCGCGCGGCAGCGGCACCCGGTCCAGGAATTGCGCCGATTGCAGCGGCGGAACCTTGTCGCGGGGCGCGCCTTTCGGTGTGCCGGTGGTTCCGCTGGTGAGGATGACCATGCCGCCCGGTCGTTGCGGTTTCGGCGGCGGTGTGGTGGCGGCGGTGGCGATGAGGGCGTCGAGTGTGCGCGCCGCGCCGGGAACGGCAGCCGGGTCGATCCAGGACAGATACCGCGGGACCTCGGGGTCGACCTGTGCGAGTACACCCTCGAATTCCTCGTCGTGCACGATCGCGCGGATGTGTTCGCGCCGGGCCACTTCGGCCAGCTGCGGTGCGGCGAACCCGGTGTTCAGCAGCACGATGCGGGCGCCGAGTTTGCCCGCGGTGAGTAGGGTCAGCACCATGCCGCGGTGGTCGCGGCACAGGGCGCCGATCACCTGGCCGGGCGCCAGCCCCTCGGCGGCGAGCGCGTGGGTCAGCGCGTTCGACTGCCGGTCGAGCTCGTCGAAGGTGAGCGGGCCGCGCTCGTCGATGATGGCGATGCGCGCGGGATCGCGGCGCAGGCCGTGGCGGAGCACGGTGACGAATGGGCCGAACACCGCCGCGTCGCGCAGGGTTCGGACCATATCGGCCGGGCGGCGCGGGTCGATCATGCCGCGCCTGGTGAGGACGGCGAGCGCGGCGGCCGCATCGGTGACAGGGCGCAGTGCCGCGGGGGCGGTGGATCGAAATGCCATCGGCAGTCTCCAGTCGTGTGCGTTCGGTCGGCATCGGGTGCTGAGGGGTGCCGCAAGTGCAGAATAGTAATTAACTTATCGTGTGTTAGCCGGGGCTGGTGGCGGTTCTTGGGATATGCGCCCGGCCTGCGCCTAGTCGCGATGCAGCGGTTGCTGACCGGCGCGAGAATCTAGGCGATCCACAGCGACTGTTGCGCGATCCGGCCCCGCGCACTCCGGGTGCGGAAGCACTGTCGGCGCGCGTTTCACGGCCTGGTCGTAATGCAGAATCATCGTTAAGTTAACAACATCCCTCCCGCCGTGATAGAACACATCGACCAGTACGAAGGGGTGTGCATGGAGCCGACAGCACGGCAGCGCGCGGCGCTGGACCTGATCTGCGATACGTTCGCCCCGGGCGACGGGCGGGAGCTGCCGTCGGCGAGCGAGCTGGGCGCGGTCGACACGGTCCTGCGAATGCTCGAACGCAATCCGCGCGACGCGGAAACCAAGCAACTGATGACGCTGCTGAACCTGTGGGACTCGCGGGCGTTCGGACTGCTCACCGGCAGCGGCCCGCGACGTTTCTCATCACTGTCGCAGCAGCAGCGCGAGCAGGCACTGCTGCGGCTCGGCGATTCCCGGTTCGCGGTCAAGCGCACCCTGTTCCACGCCCTCAAATCGGCGGCCCTGCTCGCCTACAACGTGACCCCAGGCCCCACCGGGGCGAATCCGCTGTGGAAGCAGATGGGCTACCCGGATCCGCCGGGTCCCCGGCGGCTGCCGCGGACCCGGCGCTCGCACCGCTGCGGCCGACCGAGCCGATGACCCTCACCTGCGATGTGGTCATCGTCGGCTCCGGCGCGGGTGGCGGCACGGCGGCCGCGGTACTGGCCGAGGCGGGCCTGGATGTCGTGGTGCTCGAACGCGGCGAGTACTACGACGACCGCGACTTCGGGACCGGCGAGCGGGACGGGCTGCTGCGGCTCTACGCCCCCGGCCCGCAATCCACCACCGAGGGCCAGCTCACCCTCGCCGCGGGCAGCTGCCTCGGCGGCGGCACCGTCGTCAACTGGAGTACCTCACTGCCCACCCCTGACGATGTGCGCGCGGAATGGGCGGAACTGGGCGTACCGCAGTTCACCGCAACGGAATTCGATGACGCACTGGCCGCCGTGCAGCGCCGGCTCGGGGTGAATCGCGACCATTCACCGCTGTCGGCGCGCGATGCCGTCCTCGAACGCGGCGCCACGGCGCTGGGCTGGGATGTGGACACCCTGCCGCGCAATGTCTCCGACGCCTGCGACGCCGGTGTCGACTGCGGCAGCTGCGGCTACGGTTGCCGCCTCGGCGCCAAGCAATCGGTCACCAAGACCTGGCTCCAAGACGCCGCGGCCTGTGGCGCCCGCCTGGTCGTCGACGCGAACGTGCGCACCATCGAGGTGAAAAACGGGCGCGCCGAAGGAGTTACGGCCGAAACGGGCAGCGGTATCCGCATCGACGTGCGCGCCCGCGCGGTCGTGGTGGCCGCCGGCGCGATCCAGACCCCCGCCCTGTTGCGGCGTTCCGGTCTGCACGACGACAGCATCGGCCGCTACCTGCGCCTGCATCCGGCGGCCGCCGTGTACGGGGTCTTCGATGAGGAGATCCGGCCCTGGGAGGGCGGGTTGCAGGCGCGGATCTGCCGCCATGACCAGAATCTGGATGGACGCGGCTACGGCGTCATCTACGAAACCGGGCCGGTGCAGCCAGGTCTGGCGGTCGGCTTCATGAACTGGCGCGGCGCCGCGGCACACCGGGCGCGGATGCTCGAGCTCGCCCACACCGGCGTCGTCGGCGTCATCACCCGCGACCGCGACCACGGCCGCGTCACCATCGACCGCAGCGGTGAGGCGAAGGTGTCGTACCGGTTGTCCGATTACGATCGGGCACATCTGCGGACCGGAATCGGCGGTGCGGCAAGGATTCTCGAAGCAGCAGGTGCGCGCCGCATCTTCTCCGGGCATCAAGCCGGTGTCTCCTACGAGCCCGGCGTCCGCGGTTCGCACGCCGAATTCGTCGCCGCCGGTGACGCCGCGGGCTACGGCCCCGGCCAGTGCGCGATGGCGGCACTGCACATCATGGGCTCGGCACGGATGGGCGGATCGCGGGAGAACTCGGCGACCGATCCGGACGGCGCCACTTGGGAGGTGCCGAATATCGTCGTCGCCGACGCATCCTGCTTTCCTACCTCCTCGGGTGTGAACCCGATGGTGACGATCGAGGCCATCGCCTACATGAACGCGAAACGTCTGGCCGCTCGACTGGTGTGACGCTGGGCCGATGCCTGCGCACGACCGCGGGCACGTAGCGGTGAGTGCTGCGGCTCGACCCGGCCGGTGATCGGCGCGGCCCTCGCTATCGATGCGGTCGCCGGTCGATGTGGTTCCGGCTCGGCGCGGCCCGCACAGGCGGAAGGGGCTCACCGACGCGGCGGTCCAGCTGACGCGGTTCGCGATTGCCGCTATCCGCCGGCGACCGCGGGAATGATCATCACCTCGCTGCCGGATTTCAACGGAGTGTCGATCCCCGCGAGCGTCCGGCATTCATCGCCGTCGACATAGAAGTTCACGTACCGGCGCAACCGCCCGGTCTCATCGCGCAGCCGGCGCTCCAACGCGGGGAACTGCGCACGCAATTCATCGAGCAGGGTGCGCAGCGACGCCGCGTCGATGTCGAGTTCCCGCTCACCGCCCACGTAGGGACGCAGCACTGACGGCAGCCGGACGGTAGCCACGACAGCTATCCGATCACCGCGGCGCGCACGCACAGCACGTCCGGGAGCTTGTCGGCCACGAGCTGCCAGTGGTCGCCTTCGTCGGGGCTGCAATAGACCTCGCCGTTGCGAGTGCCGACATAGATGCCCGCGGGGTCGGCGTCGTCGGCGCACATGGCATCGCGCATGACCGCCGCCCAGAACGGCACCTGGGGCAGACCATCGGTCTGCGCCGACCAGGTGTCGCCGCCGTCCTCGCTGCGGTAGACCGCGAAGCGGGCGTCCGGCGGGAAACGGAACCGCTCCATCTCCGCGTCGAGCGGGAAGGTGTAGATCACGCCGGGCCGGCGCGGATGCGCGACGATCGGGAACCCGAAGTTGGAGGGCGGCAGCCCACCATCGATCCGCTGCCAGCTCAGACCGTCATCGACACTGCGGAATACGCCGCCGTGATTTTGCAGGTACAGCGTGCTCGGGGTCTGCGCGTCGCGGGCCACCTTGTGCACGCATTGGCCCCATTCGGGCACCTCGTCGGGCATGAAGTCGGCGGTCACGCCCTTGTTCGTCGGCGTCCACGACGCGCCGCCGTCCGCGCTCTGATAGACCCCGCCGGTGGAAATGGCGACCGCAAGCCGCCGGGTGTCGGACGGATGCGTGAGGATCGTGTGCAGCGCCAGTCCGCCGCCGCCGGGCTGCCACTGCGGACGATGCGGATGCTCCCACAACCCGCGGACCAGCTCGAATGTCCGCCCGCCGTCGGTGGATCGGAACAGGGCCGCCGGTTCGACGCCCGCGTACACCACGTCCGGTTCGTTCGCGGTGGCCGGCGCGATCTGCCAGACCCCTTCCAACGCGGCTCCGGTGTCCTCCGGAAACGCCAGCGGTGCGTCGTCGGGCTCGGTCCAGGTCTCGCCGAGATCGTCGCTGGAGACCATCGTCGGACCGAAATGGCTGTTGAGCACGCCGGTGAGCAGACGTGGCCGCGGCCCGCGGGTGTCGATGGCCAGGGCCTTCACATCGGCGACCGGGAACTGTGGAGTGCTGACCTCCCAGCTCGACCGGCCGTCAATACTGCGCGCCAGGAACAGGCCCTTGCGCGTTCCGATTCCGAGCATCACGTCCATAGCCGACCTCCGAGGGTCACCGCCACGCCGACGGGTGTGAGCGTACTCCCGGGCGCGCCGCGACCCGCCCGAAACGGGCCGAGGCGACACCCGCGACGCACCCCGCGATCCCGACGTGACCTTTCCGCGATGGTTTCGTAATCTAGCCGTGATCTGTTCCCGAGAAAGGCGGTGGTCGAGTTTCATGCCCGGTCAACATCGCAAACCGGCGGCAACCCGAAAACTCGCGCCACTGGCCGTCTGCGGCGTCGCGGCGACCGTCATCGGCATCGTGTCGGTGGAGATGGGATCGACGCAGGCTGCGCAGCCTGCGCCGGTAGCCGAGTCCCGGCCCGAGCCCGCCAGAGACCAGGCCCCGGCGGCCGCGCCCACTCCACCTGCCCCGGCTCCGGTACAGCAGGTGGCCGCCGCCGATCCGGCCCTGATGGCGAAGGCGGCGATCCAGCATTCACCGTGCTCATCGGTGCTCGCCGGCGCACTTCCGCATGTGGCGCAAGTGGGCCATCTGATCGGTAAGACCTTCGCCGTCGCCGATATCGGTGGCGCCATCGGCCGCGGCAACGACGATCACGGCGCGGGCCTTGCCCTCGACTTCATGACCTCCGACCCCGCGCAGGGTGATGCCATCGCGAATTTCGTGCTGGCGAACAAGCAGCGATTCGGCGTGACCTACGTGATCTGGCAGCAGCGCTACAACGACGGCAGCGGCTGGTCGTTCATGGAAGACCGCGGCAGCGCCACCGCCAACCACTACGACCACGTGCACGTGTCCTTCGCGCCCGACGCCGCCGTGAACCTCATCTGCTGATCCCGCTGACGGAGTTGCTGCGGGAGAGCCTGTTACTGCTCGCCGGTCCGGGGTAGTCACGGTAACGGTGCAGCGTTGCGCCGACCCATACCGGATATTCCGAAGGGACGAGACCCGCATGAGCAACACCACGACGCTTCTGGCGCAGTTACGCGCTGTCCTCGACCTCACCAACACCGAAATCCAGATCGCCGAAACCCGGCTCGGCCAGGCCCGCACCGAGGCGGTGCGCCGGGAACTGTCCGAGAACGCCGACAATGCCCGCGCCCGCGCCGAGGCCATCGAGGCCGCCGTGCGCGAACTCGGCGGCGTACCACCGCTGATCGGCCCGTTCCTCGGCCGCGCCGCCGCCGCGATCAAGGCGATGGCCGAGCAGGCTCAGCCGTTCGACGAAGCCCTGCTGGGTGATCTGGCCCTCGAACACCAGCTGCTCGATCGGGCCCGCTACATCAAGGCGCTCGCCACCGCCGACAAACAGGCCGACATCGTGTCCCTGGCCGACCAGCTGATCACCGCGCATTCGGCGACCGTCGACTGGATCACCACCGTGCTGGCCGAAGACGCCCTCGGCGGCCCCGCCGCACTGCGCCGGACCCCATTCCAGGCGGTCGCGGGCACCGCGGTGAAGCTGGTGAATCTGCCGGTCACCTGGTCGGCCCGCAGCCTGGACCGGGTGGTGGACACCGTCCGCGCAACCCCGCCCGCGCTCGGCGATCTGCTCGCTCAGGGCGCGCACGCCGGCGATGTCGCGGTCAAGACCCTCACAGCGTCTCGCGATGCGGCGCTCGAGACCGCCGAGCGTGTGGTCCGGCGGGAAGGCGCCGGCTCGGCTGCCGATGCCGTGCACTCGCTGCGTTCCGTCACCGGAATCCTCGAGCCCGAGGAGTTGCCGATCGCCGACTACGACGAGCTCAACGTCGGGGAGGCGGTGGCCGAGATCAAGGAGCTGACCGACCCGGCCGACGTACGCGCGATCATCGCCTACGAGGAGGCGAACAAGAACCGCCAGGGTGTGGTCTCGGCAGCGCAGACCCGGCTGGCCGCGATCGCGCAGGAGGTCACCGGCATCACCTGAGCCGTGCCGGAAGAACACCGCCCGATCAGGTGTTTTCCTTCACAGACGGTGATGTCGAACGTAGGCGATCGGCGCGATGTTCGGGTTCTACGACTCCGGTTACGTGCTGGCCCGGCTGATCTTCGAGCGACTGCTCGGGCTGGTGTACCTGGTTGCCTTCGTATCGACGCTGGCCCAGTTCCGGGCACTGTGCGGCGACCACGGATTGCTGCCCGCGCGCCGGTACCTGCGGGCGGCGGGGTTCCGGCGCGCGCCCAGCCTGTTCCAGTTGCACTACTCCGATCGGATGGCGATGGTGCTGGCTGGGCTCGGCGTCGTGCTGTCGGCATCCGTCGTGGTCGGAGTTCTCGATGTGGTGCCGTTGGCCGTGGCCATGGCGCTCTGGGCGACGCTGTGGGTGCTGTATCTGTCGTTCGTGCACGCCGGGCGGGCCTTCTACGGCTTCGTCTGGGAGATGCTGCTGCTGGAAGTCGGGTTCCTGGCGATCTTCCTCGGCAACTCCGACACCGCGCCACCGATCCTGATGGTGTTCCTGCTGCGCTGGGTGTTGCTGCGGCTCGAGGTCGGCGCCGGCTTGATCAAGATCCGAAACGATCCGGCCTGGCGTGACCTCACCGCCCTCTACTACCACCACGAGACCCAGCCGCTGCCGAATCGGTTCAGCTGGTATTTCCACCATCTGCCCAAACCGATCCACCGCTTGGAGGTGCTCGGCAACCATGTGGCGCAACTGATCGTGCCGTTCGGGCTGCTGTGCCCGCAGCCGATCGCGTCGGTGTCGGCGGTGATCATCATCGTCACGCAGCTGTGGTTGATGGTCAGCGGGAATTTCGCCTGGCTGAACCTGCTTACCATCACCCTGGCCACGCTCGCCCTCGACGGCCGCTTGCTGAACGCGATCCTGCCCATCGAACCGACTGCCGCGCCGGACGGGCCGGTCTGGTTCACCGTCCTCGTCACGGTCGTCGCCGTGATGATGGTGGCGCTGAGCTGGGCGCCGGTGCGCAATATGGCTTCGCGCAACCAGGTGATGAACGCCGCGTTCAACCGCTTCTATCTCGGCAACACCTACGGCCTGTTCGGCCATATCACCCGCACCCGGTTCGAGATCGTCATCGAGGGCACCGACGACGACCCCGACGCCGACCCCACCTGGAAGCCGTACGAGTTCAAAGGCAAGCCGGGCACACCCACCCGGCGGCCGCGTCAGGTGGCGCCCTATCACCTGCGGCTGGACTGGATGATGTGGTTCGCGGCCATGTCGAGCCGCTACGCCGAAACCTGGTTCCTGAGCCTGATGGTCAAACTGCTGCAAGGCGATCCGGCGACACTGCGGCTACTCGGCACGAATCCGTTCCCGCAGCGACCGCCGAAGTACGTGCGCGCGCTGCTGTACGTCTACCGGTTCACTTCTCGCGAGGAGCGACGCCGCACCGGGGCCTGGTGGTCGCGCGAGCTGATCGACGAATACATGCCGCCGGCAGCACTGCTCACCACACGGCAGGTCGAAGCGGACGGGTCCGCGTCCTCCGAGGGCCGCGAGTTCTCCGGCCGTGATGCCGAGGGCCGCGACTCCACGCGCGACGACCGTCCGCGTCATCGCGGCACCCGATGATTCGGTGTCGGCCGGTTCGCCGCAGCGCTAATGCCCGGTGCGCGCCCCGGTGTCGACGACCAGCGCGACCAGCATCGCCGTGGCGGCCAGCAGGCTGAGCCCGATCAGGATCACCGGTGCGGTACCGACGGCAGCGAGGACGGCGAGGCAGGCGAGGAAGGCGAGGATGTACTGGTGCGCGTGCTGTGGTGCCATCGGATTCCTTTCGGCCGGGATCGGTGCGGACGGTGCGGTGACCGCGTGTACGGGCGAACCTTCACGGCTTCGGGACCGCTGCGGGTGTGCGTGGTGGTGAAAACGACCGGTTGTCCGGCGGACAGGGTCTTGTAGCCGGTGGTCTCGATCGCGGAGAAGTCGACGAAGACCGCCTCGGTGCCGTCATCGGGGGAGAGGAACCCGAATCCCTTCTCCGCGTTGAACCAGGCCACGGTGCCGTGCCGCCATTCGTCGGTGCCGCTGTCGGCGGGCGCGGTGTGGTCGGAATGGGGGACGACGAGGTCTGCATCGCTGCTGAAGGTCGAGGTCATCGCGAACTCCTGTACGCAGGCGGTGACGGGCCCGTGCCGGCCCGCGAGCTCCGATCAATGAGGTCCTGCTGTCAGATAACCTATGCCATCTGACATAGATTTCTTATAGCACTCGGGTAAGCGTAGTTTCAAGTCGGTGTGGCGCCCGCGGCATCCGACATGCGCTGCGGCACGGGCGTTATCGTTGCGCCGGGGCTGAGGCCGGGGCCGAGGACGCCGGTGGCGGACAGGAGGCGTGATGTCGCAGGACGAGGTCGGCGAGGCGTTCGACGCGCTCATCGCCGCGGCGGACGGTCCCATATGGGTGGTCACCACGGTCGCCGACGGCCGCAAGGCCGGATGCCTGGTCGGATTCGCCGGCCAGGTGAGTATCACTCCACGCCGGTTCCTGGTGGCGGTGTCGAAGAACAATCACACCTACCGGATCGCCCGCCGCGCGGAATATCTCGCGGTGCATCTGCTGACCGGCGAGCACTTCGACTTGGCACGCCTGTTCGGGACGACGACCGGCGAGTCCACCGACAAGTTCGCGCGGTGCGCCTGGTCCAGCGGCCCGCACGGCTTGCCGATCCTCGACGGCGCCGCCGGCTGGTTCGCCGGACGGGTCATCGCCCGCAGCGACCTGGGCGATCACGTGGGTCATCTGCTCGAACCGCTGACCGCGACAGCGCCGCCGCCCACCGCGACCGGTTCGGCCCTGCATCTTCGGGCAGTGGCCGATCTGACGCCAGGTCATGAGGCCTGACGACGAGTCGCGGTGGGCGGCGGCGCGTGCGAAATGTGTTGTGACCTAGGCAGGCTCGGCCGCAGTGGTCTTCGCCTCGGGCGGCGTGACCTCCTCCTTGTCGGTACTCGTTCCCCCGCTTGCGTTCTGCGGCACCGTGAAGGTGGCCGCGACGACCGCGAAGGCGATCACGAAGCAGCCGATCGTGTACCAGAGATTGCCGATCGGGTCGCCGTTGCCGGTCACCCCATCCACGGCCCCGAAATAGTCCGGGAGCGCCGACGCCCACAGCAACGCCATCACCGCCAGATACACCAGGGCATAGACCTGCACGAACCGATTGCGGTACCCGTACGCCGGCGTGGATCCCGCCCGCAACGCCGCCCACTGCCGGTACATCAGCACCGCAGCCACCGCCGAGAGCACGACAAGCTCTGCGGCATAGACGAATCCGCGCACGGAGTCGCTACCGATCCCGATAATCGTGGCGGGCAACGGCAGCACGAACGTGCCGACCGAGGCCAGCAGCCCGATCACCACGGTGCGCCAGACCAGTTGCGGTCCGGTGAACGTCGTGCCCGCGTCGACGTGGCGGCCCACGAAATACTGCACGCACAATGCCAGCGACATCGGCCACAGCGCCGCGAACACCACCACGCTCGGCAGCGGCACCGCATCGAAGAACGGCTGGTTGATCGGATTGTCCAGCGACCACTCCCACCAGCGCAGCTGCGGGCCGATGTGGTCGAAGATCTCGTAGAAGGCGTGATGCACGAAACCGACACAGGCCGCGCCGAGCAGCACGCCGTGGCGGCGGAAAATGCCGAGTATGCGCACGATTTCGAAGGCCACCGTTGCCATGAACGGATAGATCGCGATGATGTAGAGCGGCAGCCTGCCCCACAGGAATTCCACCGTGAACAGGTTGTGCGCGAACATCGTGTCCACGTGCTCGTCGATGCCGAACGCGCCCGGGAAATATAGCGGCGGCTCGATCACGAACAGGTAGGCGGTAGCGCCGAACCAGAGCACCAGATTCGTCGGGTCACCGTGCCTGCGCATCCGCACGATCGCGTAGATCAGTGCCAGGACCGAGCCGAGCACGATGGTGACCTCGAGCGCGAGCAGCGTCCAGTTCTCCAGCCCGGCCGGATTGCGGAACTCGACCAGCCCGCCGGTCTCGGCGCACGAAAAGCCCATGCGCTCGGCGAGATCGGCGAAGGTCGGGGTACACAGATCACTCATGAGTTCACCGCCGACGCGACCGAGCTGTTCTGCTCCGCGGTGTACCAGCGGGTGCAATCGTAGCCGGCGTCATAGCGCTCGAACCACCGATCGGCCAGCTCGGGCAGGTTCTCGTGGGTCGGGTCGTGCTTGGGCATCTGGCTGCGGAACACCCCGGCCAGGGCGGTGAGCTGTTCCTTGCGCGGGAGCCCGTCGAACGCGCGCGGCATCGGGCCCTTGGTCAGGTACGGCGCGAAGAACGTCAGCACCTTCTGCTTGGCGCGGTGGCGGGCGAACATCGCCATCGCGTCGACCTGACGGTCGGCGAGCGGGACATGCTGGTTGAAGCCCATGCAGGCGATGCGGATCACCTTCATCACGTGCGCGAAGATCGACGGCGCCATCCGCATGCGGTAGAGCTCGTCGCCGACAACGGCATTGAACAGGATCAGCGCCGAGCTGCGGTGCTCGACCTCCTCGACGAAATGCCAGATGAACAGCGAGGCGACCCGGTCGTCACCGGGGCGGAACAGGGTGTCTTCGTTGTCGAGCATCAGCTTGAACACCGGCGTGAAGGTCGCCTCGAGGTCGGCGGTGTAGGCGAGCCGGTAGTTGTGCGAGGTGGCCTCGGTGAGCAGATCGAACTCGCCGATCACCGCGTCCAGGGTGTTCTGGAGCCCGGGATATTTCTTGATCAGCGCCTTGACGTGCTGACGGTGCGCGGTGGAGTGATGGCCTTCCTGGCGCATGAAGGCGGTGGCTTCGGCGGCGACCTCCGGGTCGGTGAACACCGGCTTGAGCTGCATGATCAGCTTCACGATCATCTTCTCGAAGCCGACGGCCAGGAACGAGACCGCGTTCGACATGCTCGACCAGGCCGGGTTCTGCGGGTTCCACAGGAACGGGACATCCGCGTCCTCGAATCCGAAATCCATCTTTCGGGGCTGCACATTCGTCACAGGGAGTACCTCGCGTCGGGGATGGGTCGGTCGCTGCGTGCGGCAGCGCTCTTCATGTAACCATACAACCAAGCACCTGTTTGTATGATTGCTTTATGAAGATCGCCGACCCCGGACACGGCGGTGGTAATGTCCGCCCGGTGGCGCGCAGACGCGGATGGGGCGGGAGTCCGCCGAAAGACGACGAGGAAGCGCACCGGCGCATCGTCGCCACCGCCGTGGAGTTGATCGGCCGCACCGGCGCGGCGGTCAGCATCGCCGACGTCGCCGACGCCCTCGGGGTCATCCGTCAAACCGTCTACCGCTATTTCCCCAGCGCCGAATCGCTGCTGACGGCCGCCGCCATAGCCTCCGTCGACAAATTCCTCGACCGCCTCGCCGCGCACGTCGCGGGCCTGGACGATCCGGCCGAGGCGATGACCGAAGCCGCGCTGTTCACCCTCTCCGACGTGCGCCGCACCCCGCACCTGGCCATCGTGCTGACCAGCTCGTACTCGACCATCGACCCCGACAGCATGACCTCGGTGCAGGCCAAGTCGTTCGGTATGACGATGATCCACCGCTTCGACGTCGACTGGGCACGCCACGGCTACGACGAACCCGCACTCGAAGAGCTGGTCGAATTCGTGCTGCGCACGATGCACTCGTTCCTGGTATCCCCGGGCAATCCCCCGCGCAGCGAGGACGAATTGCGCGCCTACCTGCGGCGCTGGATGGGCGCCTCGATCTCCGCGCAGCGCGAGATCGCCGCGAAGGCGGGTGCGCTCGGCGGGTAGCGCGGCGCGGGCCGGGGCGCTGTCGGCGCGCTGCCTAGACTGCGGGGGTTCACATAGAGCTCGACCGACAAGGAGAACCCGCCGATGACATCTCCCACCGCGCGCGCACAGATCGGGGTCACCGGCCTCGCGGTCATGGGCAGCAATATCGCCCGCAACTTCGCGCGGCACGGCTACACCGTCGCCCTGCACAACCGCAGCATCGCCAAGGTCGACGCCCTGCTCGCCGAGCACGGCGGCGACGGTGATTTCGTGCGCACGGAGTCGATCGAGGAGTTGATCGCGGTGTTGGAGAAGCCGCGCCGGGTGCTGATCATGGTCAAGGCCGGCGAGGCCACCGACGCCGTCATCGAGGAGCTGGCCGCGGCCATGGAGCCCGGCGACATCATCATCGACGGCGGCAACGCCCTCTACACCGACACCATCCGGCGTGAGGCGTCGCTGCGTGAGCGCGGGCTCAACTTCGTCGGCGCGGGCATCTCCGGCGGTGAGGAAGGCGCGCTCAACGGTCCGTCGATCATGCCGGGCGGGCCCGCCGAGTCCTACGAATCGCTCGGCCCGCTGCTGGAGTCGGTGGCCGCGAAGGTCGACGGCACCCCGTGCTGCACCCACATTGGCCCCGACGGTTCAGGGCATTTCGTGAAGATGGTGCACAACGGCATCGAATACGCCGATATGCAGCTCATCGGCGAGGCCTACCACCTGTTCCGCGACGCCCTCGGCTTCGACGCCAAGCAGATCGCCGATGTGTTCACCCAGTGGAACTCCGGTGATCTGGAGAGCTACCTGGTGGAGATCACCGCCGAGGTGCTCAACCAGGTGGACGTCAAGACCGGTAAGGCGCTGGTCGACGTCATCGTGGACGCCGCCGAGCAGAAGGGCACCGGCCGGTGGACGGTGAAGTCCGCCCTCGATCTCGGCATTCCCGTCACCGGTATCGCCGAGGCCGTCTTCGCTCGCGCGCTGTCCGGTTCGCGCGCCCAGCGCGCCGCCGCCACGGGCCTGGCCTCGGGGACGCTGGCCGATAAGCCCACCGATGTGGAGACCTTCACCGAGGACATCCGCCGCGCGCTCTACGCCTCCAAGGTCGTCGCCTACGCGCAGGGTTTCGATCAGATCGCCGCGGGCAGCGCCGAATACGGCTGGGGCCTGAAGCCGGGTGATCTGGCCACCATCTGGCGCGGCGGCTGCATCATTCGCGCCCGCTTCTTGAACCGCATCAAGGAGGCCTACGACGAGAACCCGGAGCTGCCGAGCCTGATTCTGGCGCCGTACTTCCGCGAGGCCATCGAAACCGCCATCGACAGCTGGCGTCGGGTGGTGTCCACCGCGACCCTGCTCGGCATCCCCGTCCCCGCCTTCGCCTCCTCGCTGTCCTACTACGACGCGCTGCGCGCCGAACGCCTGCCCGCCGCCCTCACCCAGGGCCAGCGTGACTTCTTCGGCGCGCACACCTACGAGCGCATCGACGCCGAAGGCAAGTTCCACACGCTGTGGAGCGGGGACCGCAGCGAGATCCAGACCAGCTGAACGCGAGCAGGTCGGAGGGGGCGCCTGCCCGCTCCGACCTCTCTCGGCGTTACCGCGCCGGGGACGCCGGCGGAACGCGCTCGACGCGCGCCAGAGTCCGTGCGCTGCCGTCGACTTCGAGCTGCACATGCAGCCCGTCGGCGCTCTGCCACGAGCGGATGAGCACCTCGTCGCCGGCCATGACAGGACCGGCGTGTTCGAGGATCACCCGGTACGGCGGGGCGGGGGCGTCGGGGAAGCGGGCGAGGGCCTCTTCGACCGCTTCCCAATGCACCGCATTGTTGACGTGGCCGTAGCGGTCCACGTCGGTCACCCGCAGCGGGAACGGCCGCAGGTCCGGGTCGACGCCGGTGGATTCCTCGAGCGCGGGACGCCAGCGCAGCCGGTGCTGATCAGTGGCGGCGAGCATCGGCGCCATGAAGCGGTCGGTCATCCGGGCCGGGCGCCCGGCCTCGATATCGACGTGGATGAGAAACATCTCGGTCTCGATCAGGCCGCCGTGCTCGCTGCGGACCTGGATGCGCATATTGCACCACCGGTTCGACAGCGCCGAGGGCCAGCGCCGCAGATGCACCCGGTCGCCGAATTCGATGGGTTCCAGCACGTCGATGACGGTGCGCCGCACGATCCAGCCCGGATGCAGATCGCCGTCCTCCACCACCTGGAGATGGTCGTAGCCGATGTCCTGCAGATAGCGCGCGACGGCGTCGAGGCGTAGCCGCTCCTGCCCGTCGGTGTCGCCGAGGCGCACCGGCCAATGCTCATGGAACGCCCGGTTCAAGTCCGGGCACGGTGTCAGAGGAAATGCGATCTCGGCCAGCCGGTCGGCGGTGGCGGTGCTCATACGGCTCCTTTCGCAGGTCACGGGCCAGCGTAGTGACCGTTGGGGGACACAGTGGGCCAACCTAGCGCGACACACTTGCGCGGCGGCGCATCGCCAGCCGGCGGTCTTCGATGATTGTTTTGCGGCGCAAGGCCATTGCCTCGGCAGGGGAGGCGCCGGTGGTGAGTGCGCGGTAGACGGCGTGCGCGTCTTCGAGCGCGTCGCGGGCGCCCACACCGGCGGCTGGGGTGATGGCGTGGTCGGCGTCGCCGATGAGCACAACCGGCAGGCCGGGCTCGGCGGCGTCGTCGAGGGGGACGTTGCGGGCATTGCTCACGTGCACCGCCTCGGTGCGTTCGAGCAACGGCCGCACCAGTTCGGTGATCGACGGCGTCGCGGCCAGGACCGTGGCGGACCATTCGTCCATCGGCCGCAACCCGAGGTCGTCGGGCCCGTCCAACGGTTCGCGGGCGATCCGGATGAACCAGTGCGCGGGCTGTCCGGGCCGCCAGATGTGGCCGAAGGTGCTCGCGGCCGCGCCCGCCGCATCGAGTTCGGCGAAGAAGTGCAGGATCTGCGGGTCGCTAGGCGCTCCGGCGGGGCCGGTGGTCATGCCGTACAGCACGACGTCGCCGGCGTAGACCGCCGCGCGCGCGGGTTCCAGGCCGGCCCGCACTACCGAGTCGATGCCGTCGGCGCCGATGACCACATCGTCGATCGTGCTCGCCGATCCGTCGCTGTGCTGGATCCGGCAACTCCCGGCGTCGACGGCGACCCCGGTGACCCTGCTTTCGTAACGCACGTCCGCGCTCGAACTACCGAGGAAGTCCGCGAGCACGTCCATCAGTGATGACCGCAGCCAAAACCGGTGCCCGCGAATCATTCTCGACTGCCGCCCCGCACTGTCGACGTATTCGAGCGCATCGACCGGAATGGAGGCCGCATCGACGGCCGCGTCATCGACTCCGAGTTCCCGCATCGCCGAATGCCCGCGTTCGTCGATGAACAGAAACGCGCCACCGGAGCCGTTGCCACGCTGCTGCTCGAACACCGTCACCGGCATATTCGCGCGGGCGAGCGCCCCACCGAGCGCAGCTCCCGCAATCCCGCCGCCGATAATCGTGACCACACGCATCTCCCACCCGATAGGGGATCGAACCCGACAGCGAACAGGCTAGGCGGACCGCGGCCGACACGCCCGGGTCCGGACAAAACGTGGGGCCGACGGCCGGGGCCCGAGCGAAACCCGCGGCGGGAACGCATCGAATGGTGCTACGCGGTCGCGCGCTCGGATTCGCCGGGGATTGTTCGCCCTGTCCGAGAGCATGGGGGTACAGCCGCGGAATCAGCTGGTCTACGAAGCCGCAGCGATAACGGAGTTGGGTCCCGATCTCCGGGACGCGAAGGACAGCGGTGCGCGTGACCGGGGGAGTATGGAAGGAGATGATTCCGCGCGTCACCGGCGTGGCGGAGGTGGCGAGGTGAGGAGTAGGGGCATGCGGGGCATCAACCACGTCGTGCTGTACGTGTCGGACCTGGAACGCAGTCTCGCTTTCTACGAGGACGTTCTCGGCTTCCAGCGGCTGCCGATGGGGTTTCCCGGTGGCGCGTTCCTGCGGCATGCGGGGTCCGCCAACGATCACGACCTGGGCTTGTTCCAGGCTCGGAGCCCGGCGGCGCCGCCGCCCGGGTCGGTCGGGCTGTATCACGTGGCGTGGGAGGTCGACACCTTGGCCGAGCTCGCCGCCATGCGGTCCACGTTGGCGCGGGCGTCGGCGCTCACCGGCTCCGGTGATCACGGTTCGACCAAGGCGCTCTACGGCCGCGACCCGGACGGCATCGAGTTCGAGGTGTGCTGGTTGGTGCCCGATGCGCGGGTCGAGGAGGCTTTGCGTCCCGGTGCCGCGTTGACCGGGCCGCTCGACATCGAAGCCGAGATCGAGCGGTACGGGGCGAACACGCCGGGTGGGCCGCGCACCGATCCGGCGGTGTGGGCTCGCATCGCCGAACGTGATGCGGCGCAGGGGCGTTCCTGAACAGCACCGCTGCTCAGAACAACCGCAGATTTCCCAGATAGATTTTGCCGCCGACCGCGACAGCCATGTGCTCACTGGTGATTTCCCAGACCTGCCCCTCGCTGTCCCACACCTCGAGCCGGTTGCCCGAGGAGCCGTAGTCGCGGGCGATGGCGATGCGGGTGCCGTCGGTGCCGAGAATGGTGCAGTCGTCGGGCGAGGCGGCGCTGATCGCGTATTCACCGGAGTACGCGTCCACTATCCGGCTCATCTCGTAGGTAGTGATCAGGGTGCCGACGCCGCGGAACAGCAGGCGTTCGGGCTGCTTGTCGTCGGCGCTGTAGGACTGCTGCTCCCACAGCACGATCCCATTGCGCGGGCTCACACCGGCGTAGGTCGTTTTGTTGCCGTCGGTTTTGATCACGATCGGCACGGAGGTCTCCGCCGTACCGCCCTCGGTGGGGTACGGGCGTTCGCTCGGCCGCCATCCCGACGGCAGGTCGGCGGTCTTGGTGCCGTTGCGGTCGTAGATCCCGCGAGTTTCGCCGTCGTCGAGAACGAAGCCGTCGATGAAGACGTTCCAGGTGTCGCGATCCAACGGTTCGACGGTCTCGCGCCGCAGGATCTCGGCGCCGTCCTCGAGCCGGACCACGCGAAACTCCCACTTCGACAACGGGTTCGACGCGTCGGGACCCGACGTGATGAAGGCGAGACCGACCAGGCCGAAGAGTTCGATCCCGTGCCGGGCATCGCCCGACGGTGTGGTCGCGTCGATATCGGTCCCGCTGAGCGGGGCGAGTTCGCGCCCGTCCCGGCCCAGCACACGCAGCTGCGGGGAGCGGGGTCGATCGGGCCCGTCGAGGAAGACGAATCGGTCACCGGCGGCGGTCAGGCCGAGCACATCGCCGCGCGCGGGCAGCATCGTGACGATGGTGCTCGTCGCGACATCGGCCACCATGACGGCGCCGGTCCTGCCGGATAGTTCGCAGGCCACCGCCGAATGATCGGTGCTCACCACGCAGGTGCGCAGGCTTCGATCGCCGGTGTCGACCGGAATGGGTGCGGTGCCGTCGACGAGCTGTCCGGTGTTCGCGTCCACGATCTCGAGGTACTCGGTCCGGTCCGCACTGCCCACCCGGACCGTGCGGGCGAACAGGACGATATCGGAATCCCCGCCGAGCGCCTGCACGTCCAGTGTTCGCGCGCCTGGCGGACCGGTGACCTCCGGCAACGCCCACACCGGTTGGTCCGGCCGCGTGTCGAGCGCGGGCAGAACCGGCGTCACGGGACGGCGTGGCAGCCGCGCGGCTTCCTCGGCGCCGGCAGTGCTGCGTTGATAGGCCTGAATACCCAGCGCCGCGCCGATCGCCACGATGATCGCGAGAAGGACACCGCCGAACACCAGCGGTACCCGGGTGCGGCGCGGGCTCGCGCCGATCGGCGCGGGATGGACTGGGCGCCCCGGATGGGCGGGCGAACTGTGATGCGCGGGCGGACTGGAATGTCCCGGCGAACCCGGATGCCCGGCCGAATCCAGAGGGGTCGGCGAACTGGGATGCCCCGACGAACCGGGATGCCCGGCCGAACCCGAGGGGCCGGCGCCCGGATTGACAACCGTGGGCGCGAGGCGATCGGCCGGCGAGACCGGCACGTGCGGCGCCGCCAACGACAGCGCGTGCCCGAGCGCTGCGGCGAACTCTTTGCTCGTCGCGAACCGCTCCTGCGGGCTCTTCGCCATGGCCCGCGCGAACACCGCATCCACCTGCGGCGCGAGATCGGGCCGCCGTTCGCGCACAGTCGGCACCGGCTGCTGGGCGTGCGCCATGATGACCGCGACCGGACTGGTACCGGTGAACGGCTGCGCGCCGGTGAGCAGGTGGAAGGCGGTCGCGGCCAGCGCGTACTGGTCCGAGCGCGGTTCCACCGGCAGGCCCTGCATCTGTTCGGGCGAGGCGTAGGCGATGGTGCCGATGGTCATCCCGGTGCCGGTCAGATCGGAGCTCTCCGGCCCCATGCGGGCGATCCCGAAATCGGTGAGCAGGAAATGCCCGGTCCGCGCGAGCAGGATGTTCGCCGGTTTCACATCCCGATGCACCAGCCCGCGCGCACCCGCGTAGTCGAGCGCGTCGGCCACCTCCGTGATCGCCCGCGCCACCTCGCTGTTCGGCAATCCTCCCGGCGAGGAGGCCAGCAGCGCCGACACATCCACGCCGTCGATCAGCGCCAACGAGATCCACAACCGCCCGTCGAATTCACCACGGTCGTGCACGCTCACGATCCCCGGATGCGACAGCGAGGCCGCGAGATCGGCCTCGCGCTCGAACCGGCGCCGATACGACTCGTCCCGGGTGAACTGCGCGCCGAGCACCTTGATCGCATCCGAACGCGGCAACCGCGGATGCCGGGCGACATACACCTCGCCCATGCCGCCCACCCCGAGCAGGCGTTCGATCGTGTATCCGGCGAACACCGACCCCGGCTCCAATGCCCCCACCGCTGGTTCCCTCCGCTATGCGATCCGTGAAACGATCACACCGTATACCGGGGGAGTAGGCAATGCCGCGGGTTGCTGAAAGGCCGCCGTGCGGATTCTCGCGCGGGCGGTACCCCGATTCGCTAGCTGCCGATCGGCGTCGACTGCCGGACCGAGGACCGTCCGGCAGTGCTGCCAGCGCTAATTCAATGCATTCAGATCCACCAGCGTGGCGAAGATGGTGGCACCGTGTTCGGTGCCCTCCGCACCCGACAGGATCGAATCGAGCAGCGGCGCGTTGGCCAGCATGCCCGCGCCGTAGTGGCCGGTGCTTCTGGCGCTGGATATCACGGCGTAGATGACCGAGGCGTACACCTTCGCGCGGGGGACCGCGAGGTCGGTCATGGTGTCGAGGCGGGCGTCGACGGCTTCGATCACCTCGCGAAGGACGTCGATTTCGATCTCGCGCAATCGGTCCACAGCTAGTACCCGAACTTCATACGATTCGACGGCGACATGCGATTGTGTTGCACAAGTAGGGTTTTCGCTTGCGCTTTGATGGCGCACACGGTGATGGGGCAGTCGATGTGCTCCTGCATCACCCGGTGTGCGAGTTCGACGCTCATGGTGAGGACCGCATTGTGGCGAAAAGGGGGAAGGGCGTTCATAATCGGGGGCACCTCCGGTCTCGTCAACGGTTGGTGTGCTCCGAGAGCCGAAGTCCGATTGGGGCGGACCCTGCCCGGCGCTCAGGAGCTGAGCTCAGTAGACACGCCGCGCCACAGCTTTGGAATGTCCATCGTCGGGTTTTTTGCGCCGAGACAACCAATTTCTGCGGTGGGCCGATCACAACCACGTGCTCCATGGCGAGGCGTTCCATAATTCGAACAATCCGATAGCGAGGCTAACGAGATGGCAGCGGGGTCGACACTCCCACAACGGGCGGCCGGGCGGGAACTGCGCAGGTTGCGAATGCGAGCGGGTAAGAGCCAGACAGCGGCGGGCAAGGTCATCGAGGTCTCGCCGCAGACCATCGGGAGGATGGAGGACGGGCTACCGACGAAGCTGTCGCGGGTGTACGTCAACGCGCTGTGCGATGAGTACGAGGCGAGTGCAGCGGAGCGTGAGCGGCTGCTGACGTTGGCGGCGGAAGTCGAGGAGGCGAAGAAGGCTGGGAATGGTTGGTGGAGGAGTTATCCGGTTGAGCCGAAGTTCGATCATTACCTCGCACTGGAGGACGCGGCGGTGAGGCTCACGACTTACGAACCGACCCTGCTGCCGGGCCTATTGCAGACGCACGAATACCGAAGGGACATCATCTGGGTCGCCTACCCCCAGCTCCCAACCGCGGAGGTTGAGCGTCGGATCGAACTCGCTACCCGACGGCAGGCAAAGCTGGACGAGGAAGGCTTCGAGATGGAAGTGGTGCTGTCCGAGGCTGTACTGCGCCACCGGGTCGGCGGACCGATGATCATGGCCCGACAGCTGCGTCACCTCGCCGACATCGGACACCGACCGAACATCTCGATCCGTGTGATCCCGCTGAGCGCTAATGGCCACATCGGCCTCCAGGTTGGCTCATTCGTGCTGTTCGAGTTCCCGCCGCTGCCATCCTCGCGCATGATTGAGCCGCCGGTGGTCTACGTGGAAGTCCACGCCGGGCACCTGTACTTGGAGCAGTCGGCTGAAATCCGGCGGTATCGGGGAGCCATGGACAGGCTGAAGCATGTAGCGTTGGACGAAGTAGCAACCAGGTCGCTGTTCCTGGAGATAGCAAAGGAGTTCGAGGCGTGAGCGTTGATCTTTCCGGTGCCCGATGGTTCAAGAGCAGCCGGTCGGCGGACGCGAACGCGTGCGTGGAAATCGCCCATCTCGATGGCGGCTTGGTCGGCGTCCGTGACTCCAAGAATCCGAGCGGCCCAGCCTTGGTGTTCACCCCGTCGGAGTGGGACGCATTCCTATCCGGCGCCACGGACGGCGAGTTCGACCGCCGCTGATCGCGGCTCGGCGATAGCTGCGGTTCGGCGGCGGCGACGGGCGAATACGATGCCTATGCCGACGTGGAAGCTGATGCTGACCAGCAGGATCACCGACAGCAGTTTGGCGAGTGCGGTGGTGGCCGCGAACAGCGTCAGTAGCTGGCTCGCGATCACCAGCGGGATATTGGCGTAGCCGAAACCTGTATGGAAGCGCCGCAACCGGCTGCCTTTGGGTGGCAGGCCGTAGAGGGCGATGCCGAGCTGGGCGTGGATGACGAGCAGGATCTGATATCCGGCCTCTGCGAGGGCGACGATGGTGTAGTCCGACGCCGGGGTGCTCGTCAGCACCGTCGTCGCGACCAGCGGGGGGAACGCGATCCAGCCGAGAGTCCTGGTTACCCGGGCGATCCGGGCCCCGGGCAGCGGCGCGGCCTCCGGAGTGCGGCGCAACCACTGCGCCGTGCTCACGAGTCCGGCGCTGAGAACGAGTTCGCCGAGATTGGCCAGAAACGGCGATCCCGAGGACGCGGCGACCGTCATCACCGAGGCGGCAACGAGCAGCGGCAGGTAGCGGCGCCGCACCCACAAACTGATCCCGACCACGAGGACGAACAGTCCGGTGAGGACAACCGGCAGCGCCTCGGCATCCGGTGCGGGGACGTTCGCGTATCGCAGTGTCCCCGCCCAGGATTCGGGCCGCAGCGACAGCCCGATGACATCGTTGACTACGCCGACGGCGATCGCGCACCCGGTCAGCACCCACGTCGTGAGAATCGCCGGCCGCGTCCGTGCCCAACTCACCCCGGCCCGCTCGGCCGCAGCCCGCGCCCACGAAATCAGCAGCGGCGCGAGGACCGCATGGACCGCGAACCGCGGCACACTCATCAGCTCGAGCAACTCGCCCGCCCCGATCACCCGCCCCGCCCCGATGACCGCGTTGTCGTAGACCAGCGCCAGGCACAACAGCAACGGGATGATCAGCAGCCCGTTGCCGTCGCTTCGCAGCCGCCGCACACACAGCCAAGCCAACGCGAGGTGGCCTGCGGCGAGCAGTCCGAACAGCATCGAGACGGTCATCAAGCTCTTCTTTCGTCGGCGCGATCCCCGCGCGACACGGGTGATTTCGCGACCGACGATAATATGACGACACGGTGTCACAAAATCCGGCCCGATACGCTGGCCGTGACGGAGGGAGGTTGCGTTGCCGAAGATCACCGGCTCCTCGGTGGCCGAGCATCGCGCGGACGTCGAGGCGCGCCTGGTCGGCGCATTCGGTGAGCTGCTCGCCGAACGCGGCTACGAGCAGGTGACCTTGCGCGATGTGGCCGAACGCGCCCAGGTATCGCGCACCGTGATCTACAACTATCACCGCGACAAGACCGCGCTACTGCTCGCATGGTCACGCCACCAGGTGCAGCACTACATGCGGCTCCTCGACCGCGAACTGGCGGCCAGCGACGATCCCCGCGAGCACCTGCGCATCCTCGTCGTCACCGTGCTCGCCGAATTCGCCCTGTCGTCGTCGAGCGCGCAGAGCCTGGCGGCGGCCTTGCCGCCCGAGCCCCGCGCCGTCCTCCTGGATCACGTCACCCCGATCCGGGACCGGCTGCGCGAGATACTCGCCCGCGGCATGGACCGCGGTGTCTTCCGCGTCGATCAGGACCCGGACGCCACCGCCGACATGATCTTGGCCTGCATGGAAACACAGCGGCTGCGCCTGGCCGGTGGCGCCGAACTATCCGCCGCGGTCCGTCAGGTCTTGCCGTTCATCACGTGCGGCGTCGCGGGCGACCAGAACATCGCCGCGTCCGGCGCGTGATCGGTCCCCCTGCTCGATGACGCACACGCCCGTGACGCGCCAGCTCGCCCGCGTTCCCTCGGTCCGCGCGCTCGCGCACGCCGCCGGGGCGGAAGCGGAAAGCCGCCTCGCCCGTGGTTGCGACACCGGCGGTGTGATTCCGACCATCCTCGCGTGCGAGTTTCCGGCTCCGTAGCAGGCAACCCCTGACGTGCACCGATCGGCTCGATTCGCGCACCCGGGCCCTCGCCTGACAGGATGCGCAGCGCAGTGCGGTCGAGGTGGGTGCATTCGCCACGTGGAAACGATGATCTACCCCCTCGGCTGAGGGACACGTGGTTGGAAAGGAACACCGGGATTGACGACGGACGCGCGGGCTGAGCTGGAGGCTTTTCTGCTCGGAGACCGGTTCGCCTGTCTGGCGGGCCGCTCGGCCTGGCGGCAGGGTGGCATCACCCACCGCCACTACGACGTGATGGGTGGCGAGGAATCGGCGCGGTTGATGGCCCTGGATCTGGCCGAGTTCGTCGGCGCCGCCGACTGGAACGCCCGCAAGTTCACCAGCTTCATCGCCACGTTCGAACAGCCGCGCGGCGTGGACGAGCTGCGTTTCGAAGAGCTGCTGTGGCAGCACCTGCAACTGCTGCACGAAGCCGACGCCGACAAGTACGCCTGGGCGCCCGGTTACTCCTCGGACCCGCAGTCCGGCGAGTTCGGCTACAGCGTCGCCGGCCACCCGTTCTTCGTGATCGGCCTGCACGAAACCCATCGCCGTTACGGCCGCCGCCCACCGTTCCCGACGCTGGCGTTCAACTCCCACGAGCAGTTCGGCCGGATCAAGGCCGCGGGTATGTGGGACCGCCTGGCGGAGAAGATCCGCAAACAGGACATCGCGTTGCAGGGCGACATCAACCCGAACCTGCTCGAATACGAGAAGCTCTCCGAAGCCCGCCGCTACTCCGGCCGCCCCAAACCCGCCGACTGGCAGTGCCCGTTCAGCGCCCGCCCCGCCGCCCACGACCGCGAACTCGCGGGCGCACAAGGCAGCTGACCAGGCCGACGCTGTGGCGGACGCGGCGGCCCGTTCTCACGCCGCGCCCGCGAACCCCTTCTCATAACTGTGCGCGACGAACGCACTGCGCAAATACCACAATCCGTCCGCCCGGCCGAGGTCGAGCCCGGTGAGCTGGGCGATCCGTCTGAGCCGGTAGTCGACGGTATTGGCGTGCACATGCAGGCGGCGCGCGGTCACGGTGCGGCTCATGTCGTTGGCGAGATGGCAGCGCAGGGTCTCGAGGAGTTCGGGGTGATCATCGAGCGGTGCGAGCAGTCGTCCCAGATGCTCGCGGCCCGGGCCGGGGCGGGTGAGCTGGTATTCGAGTACGAGGTCGGTGAAACGGTGCACGCCACTGGGTAATCCGAGCCGCTGCACCACATCGAGGGTGCCGTGGGCGCGCTCGGCGGCTTCGGGGATCCCGGCCACCGGGGCGACGACGGACGCGGCGGTGAGCGGCACGCCCGCTGCTCGGGACAGTTCGGCGATCACCGCATCGGCCGACAGCGCGCTCGCCGGTACGAGCATGGTGCCACCGTCCACCGAGAGCACCGCGAGGACGCGACCGGCGTACCGGACGGCCAGTTCCGCGCGCACCCGGCGTAGTGCGCCGCGCGTGACGGTGCGGCTGTCCAGGCCCGGCCTCCTCGCATCGGGATGCGGTGGAATGGCCAGCGCCAGCACGTCGTATTCGCCGTCCGGTTCGATGCCGCATTGCCGCGCCTGCGTGGCGGTGGCGGTGCCCGCGAGCAGCGCCGACGCCAGCGTTTCCTCCGGTGACGAGTGCGTGAGCGCGCGCAGCTGATGGACGTACGCGGCGGAGATCGCGGACGTCAGCAGATCGAGCGCGCGAACCGTGGCCGAGGTGCGGTCGAGCAGCTGCGCGGGCGGCGGCGCGTCGTGCGCGGTGGCGAGCGCGTCGCGGACCGCTTTGTGCACCGTCTGCAAGACCGTCTCGAGCGGAACGCCCGCACCGGCCGCGGCCGCCGCCGCATGTTCGACCCAGCTCAGCTCCGCGCCGAGGTCCAGGGCTTCGAGATCTGCCCGGGCGATGCGTGCGCACTGTGCCGCGATCGCCGGGAGCTCGTACCGCCACGCGGCCGGCTCGGGTGCCTGCTCGGCCGGTCGCGGCAGCAGCCCGACCGATGGTGACTCGTGCACGTGCGCCTCCCTACTGCTGTGGAAGGTTCAGCGTGCCCGGGCAGCGCACCGCCGGACATCGTCGAAATTACGCATTCATGGCTACGTATCCGGCGTTCGCGGTGAACCAGGCCGCGATCTGCGCCCGATTGGCGACCTCGAGTTTGGTGAGGATGTGCTGGACGTGAGTGTCGGCGGTGCGCACCGCGATCACCAGGCGTTCGGCGATCTCGCGGTTGGTCGCGCCCTGGGCGATCAGCTCGGCGACCTGCATCTCCCGTGGGGTGAGCGGGCATTCGCGGGCGGACACGGCCGGGGATTCGTCGTCGAGCGCATAGCGCCGGGCATGGTCCGGGCTCATGGCATAGCCGCACTGGTAAGCCGTGTCGAACCGGGCGGACCCGAGCGCCTGCTGCGCCTGCTGCCAGAACATCCGGTGCGGGACCGGCAACATGATGTCCGGGTCCGCGCCGAGCCGCTCCCACGCCGAGGCCGCCGCCCCGAACAGCGTGGCCGAACGGATGTGCTCCCCGCTCAGGCAGGCGATCCAGGCGAGTTCCTCGATGTGGTAGGCGTCGCCGAACTGACTGTCACGCCGCCGGGTGGAGGCCAGCGCGGTGCACGTCAGCGTGCGAGCGACATCGATCCTGCCTCTGCTGAGCTCGATCAACGCCAGGCTGAAGTACAAGACGTCGCGGTAGTAGGTGTCGCCGGCGGCAGTGCTCGCGGCGAGCGCGTCACCGATGACGG
Source organism: Nocardia cyriacigeorgica (assembly GCF_005863245.1). GTDB lineage: Bacteria > Actinomycetota > Actinomycetes > Mycobacteriales > Mycobacteriaceae > Nocardia > Nocardia cyriacigeorgica_C. Next base: position 431,072 of record NZ_VBUT01000006.1, read on the forward strand.
TGAGCGCGGTGTCGACATCCTTCGAGAACACCGACAACGCGAGAATATTGCGGGCCCCGATCGCACCCCGGCCGTCACCGTGCGCGTCGAAGACCTCGACCGCCGCCGCGGCCAAGGTCGCGGCCCGATCGTTGTCGAGCCGGATCTTGCAGCCTTGGGCGCGGATCATCATCACCTGCGCGGCCACGATCGGGTCGGCCGAGCGTGCCGCCTCCGCGTCCGCTGCGGCGAGCCGGACGTCGGCGTCGGCGAGGTCGCACAGCCAGGTCGCGTGCAGCGCCGACATCGCGAGGGCGAGGCCGCGATCGGGGTGATCGGGCGCGGCACCCGCTGCCGCACGATCCAGCCAGGTGCGGGCCTGCTTGCTCGCACCGCGCAACGTCCAGTACTCGGGTAGCCGGCACGCCATCGCGAGGGCGATATCGGCTTCGCCGGGAGTATCCAGCGACCAGTCCATGGCGGCGACGATGTCGGCATGATCGTCGCGTAACCGCCGGATCCAGGCCGATTGGTCCGGCCCGAACCAGCGGTCGTCGGCGGTGGCGATCAGGTGATGGAACCAGTCGCGGTGGCGGCGGGCCGCCGACTCGTAGCCGTCGTCGCCGGCGAGCAGCTCGGCCGCGTATTCGCGCAGCGGGCGCAGCATCCGGTACCGGACGATCGTGTCACCGTGGCGTTCGAGCAGCGATTTGTCCACCAGGCTGTCGACCACATCGATGACCGCGTCGGCGCCGATATCCGCACACACGTACTCGGCGGCTTCCAGATCGAAGGTTCCGGCGAAGATCGACAGCCGCCGCCAGATGGCACGTTCGGCCTCGGTGCACAGTGTGTAACTCCAGTCGACGGCGGCGCGGAGGGTGCGCTGACGTCCGGGGACCGTGCGGGCGCCGGGCGTGGACAGGGCCAGCTGCCCCGCCCAGCGTTCGAGAATCTGGCGAGGTGACAGCGATCGAACCCGTGCCGCGGCGAGTTCGATGGCCAGCGGCACACCGTCGGCGGCCCGGCACAGTCCCGCGACATCGGCGGCATTCTCGGCGGTGAGCGAGAAATCGGCGCGTGCGGCGGCGGCCCGGTCGAGGAACAAGCGCACCGCGTCGATCTCGCCCAGCGTGGCCGGTTCGAGGTCGGTGGCCGCCGGGATCGACAGCGGCGGCACCCGGAACACCTGCTCACCCGGCACCCCCAGGGGTTGCCTGCTGGTGGTGAGGACGGTCAGGCCCGGACACGCGGGCAGCAGCTCGGCGACCAGCGTCGCGCAGGGGAGCAGCAGATGCTCGCAGTTGTCGAGCACCAGCAGCGGTGGACGGCGGGCGAGCTGGGCGCGGATCCGATCGGTCGCCGATTCGCCGGAACGCAGCCGCACACCCAGCCGGTCCGCGATCGCCACCGCCGGATCATGCCCGGGACCGAGATCGCCGAGTTCGATGAAGACCATGCCGTCGGCTCCAGCGCGGGAGTGCTGCCCGGCCACCCGGCGCGCCAGGCGGGTCTTGCCGATACCGCCCGGACCCGTCAGCGAGACCAGCCGAGCCGAGCGCAGCAGCTCCGCGACGGCGGCCGACTCGTCGTGGCGGCCGACGTAGCTGCTCAGATCGGTGAGGTGGTCGCCACTGTGCCCCATCCGCCGTCCGCTCCCTACCCGCGCCGCAGCCGGCAGTGCGGGTCTGCGGACGCACCGCCTCGCCCAGGCGCGCAGCCTCTCGAGGTACGGCGATCCTACGTCGGCGGGGCGGGTGGCGGCCCGGGGTTCTCGGGAGCCGGTCGACAGCGGTCAGAGTCGCCCGGCGGCGAAATCGGCGGCTTCGCCGGCGAACCGGGTGTAGTGGAGGTGGACATTCCAGTTGCCGCCGCCGGGGTCGCACACCGGGTCGTCGTCGTTGCACACGTCATAGGTGCGCTCGGCGTATGTGCCGGTCACGGCTTTGCCGATTTCGCGAATCGGGTTGCCGAACAACAGCAATGCCGCGATCCTCGGCTCCACACTCGCGGGAAGTGTGGCCACGATCGGGCCGCCGACCTTCGCGCCCGCGCTGCTGATCCCGATCGAATTGGCGACGACGTTCGCGCCCTGCGAATAACCGACCAGCACGAACTTCTGCTCCGGGCATGCCGCCGCCTGAGCGACCACGTGGTCGACCAGGTCGCGGTTGCCGGCCTGGACCGACATCGGCTGAGTCAGGCTCGCGGGATAGTTCACCCGATACGCGGTGGTCGTCGCGGCGAGCGCGGCGTCTATCGCGTTGTAGACCGGATTGCCGACGACGGTGCCCAGGTGGTACTTGCTCCACGCCCCTCCGGGCTCGTTGGTGCCGCGAGCCGCCACCACATGGACCTCGGAGCACGTCGCGGCCGGTGCGGCACTCCCACCGCCGACCGCAGTGCCGGTGAGCGCGGTCGCTGCGAGCACTACCGCCGCACTCCGCTGCCATATCCGGCCGTTGCCGATGATTCGCATCCTCGCGCCTTTCTGTCCCGAATTCGGGAGGCGTCGGTGCCTCCGTCGCTGGAACGTAAGGCCCGAGGAGTCGGGCGGCTGCGCTGCACGGCACACACTGGACAACTCATGAACAGGATCGGCGCAACTTTTGTGCGCGCACCATTTACGCAGCAGATCAGGGTTTATCCGGCCACGGCTGCGACGACCTGCCTCGCGGTATTGGCATGCCCGGCGGCACTGGGGTGCAGCGGCGTGATCGAGTCGATGCCGGTGGGAATCGCGCCGACCATCCATCGCTGCTCGGGACCGGCGCAGGAATCGTGGCCCTGGGTCGACGCGTCGAGGCTGACGAAGGTGGCGTCGTGTTCGGCGGCTTCGTCAGCCATGGCCGCGTTGAGTTCGTCCAGTTTCGCCTGGAGGTAGGTGGCGTCCTGCGGCCAGATCGGTTGCACACCGGGGCAACCGCCCGGGCGGATGCCGATGGGATAACCGACCAGAACGATCTGAGCTCGCGGCGCGCGGCGGCGGATCTCCTCGATCACCGTGCCGTAGGTCGGGGCGAACGCCGCGATGTTCTCACTGATGAGATCCCGCCCGCCCGCGGTGTTGGTGGCGGCGCAGGAGGTGCCCGCCGGTTGCGGTAGCGGGTTGATGCACGAAGCAGCCAGTTGCACCAGGCCGATGTCGTTGCCGCCGATGCCGACCGTCACCAGGGTGGTGTCGGGGGTGATCGCATCGTATTGCGCCGCATGATCAGGCCCGAGGCCGGCCGGATCCGGTTGCGCGGCAGCCAGATCGGCGGAGACGGCGCCACCGCAGGTGACGTCGGTGAACCGGGCGGCGTCCAGCGCCTCGGCCACCAGGCTCGGATAGTTGACCGCCGAGCGACCGCAGATGCCCGACGAGTCCGGCGATAGGGGCAGGATCGCGAAGCCCGCCGAGAACGAATCGCCGAGTGCGACATAGACCGGATTCGCCCCGGCGTCCGGCTGCGCGTGCGCGACCACCGGCGTGAGAACGGCCAGGCAGGCGGAGGCGGCGAGAGCGAACGAGTAGCGGGGGAGGCTGGAACGGGCCATCGGGGTCGAATCCTTCAGTGGGGCACGGTGAGCGTGGGGCCACAGCATCGCGGCAAGCCACCAACCGGAGAGGTCTCTCCGGTTGGTACCGTAGTGTGCGTGCCATCACAACGTCGTGTCAATAGGGGGCCCGCCGCCGCTGCCCGCAACCGTGCGGCGATCCTGGCTGCCGCCCGGACCGTGCTGGCCGAAGACGGCATCGATGCCTCGCTGGCGAAAATCGCCCGCACCGCCGAGGTGGGATCGGGCAGTCTCTATCGCCACTTCCCGACCCGGGAAAGCCTCGCGATGGCTGTTTTCGCCGACCAGATCCACGAATTGGAAGAGCTGGGCGCTCGCTCCGAGTCGACGCTCGACGACGTCCTGGACCTGGTCATCGCGCAGCTGCCGGTCTCCGCTGCCCTGATCTCCAGCCTCACCCCGGCGCCCACTCTGTCGGCTACCGATCCCGATCCCGGCCTTTCCGCGATCGGTGATCGGCTCTCGGCCTTGCTTGCCGCCAAGCTCGCGACTCCTGAGACGCGAGGCACCATTCATCCCGACACCACGGCCGAGCAGCTGTTTCTGGCGATCGCCATGGTGGCCGCACTGCTCACCACAACCGCGCCCGCGTTGCGTCCGGCGGTTGCGGTGCAGTGCCGGGAGATTCTGCTCCGAGGGCTGCGTTACCGGTCCGTCGGCGACACCCCGACGTCGTGACGGCACCCGCCTGATCCGTTCGCCCGGCCTCCCGGTGCGCAGGCGAGATCGATCCGCGCCGACAACCCGACGTAAGTGAATGGCAATTCTTTGTCGAAATCCGTGACAAGAGCCACATTGCCATGATTATGTTAATGATGATTCTGGCACAGGGAACGTGGTTGTCGTCCCTCGGTGGTAACGACAGGGCGAGCGAGAATGGGTGATCGTATGCGGATGTCTGCTCCGGTGGCCGTCGCGGCGGTGCCGAGTTCGGCCGGCGGTGGTGAACGGCCCGTGCCCGTGGCGCAGCCGCCGAAGGCGGTGGCGGCGAGCCCGGGCGACGACGATCAGGCGCGCACAGTCGGGCTGTTGCCGGTTTCCGCGCCGCCGCCCAGAATGTTCAGATCGGTGGCACCGGCCGTCGCGGACACCGGCGGCGGGGACACGGTGCAGCGCTACGAGGTGGCGTTGCCGGTCTCGGACGGTGCGCTCGGAATCCCGGAGACGGTGCTCGCCGCCTACCGCAATGCCGAACTGGCGCTCGCCTCGTCCACTCCGGGGTGCGGGCTGACGTGGCATCTGCTGGCCGGGATCGGGCGGATCGAGTCGGGCCACGCCGCCGGTGGCCGGGTCGATGCCGCCGGGACGACAGCGCAGCCGATCTTCGGCCCCGCCCTCGACGGCTCCCTGCCGGGCAACGAGGTGATCCCCGCCGCGGGCGGCGGCTATGTCCGCGCGATCGGGCCGATGCAGTTCCTACCCGGAACATGGGACAAGTACGCGGCCGACGGCAACGGCGACGGCGCGGCCGACCCGCACAACATGTTCGACGCCACCCTGGCCGCCGGTCGCTATCTGTGCTCGGGCGGACTCGACCTGCGGGATCCGGTCCAGGAAACCCGTGCGGTGTTGCGCTACAACAACTCCCGCGCGTATGCCGCCGATGTGCTGAGCTGGTCGGCCGCCTACCGCAGCGGTGGTGTGCCCGCCCAGCCCACCTACGTACTGCCGCTGCCGATGTCGCCGGATCCCGTCACCTCACTGCCGACGGTCCAGGCCGCGGCAGGCCCCCGGCCACTGGAGCTGGAGCCGATGACGTCGGTCTCGGTCCCGCACCGGCCGACGCCGCCGCTGCTCACCGTTCCCGGCCTACCGCCGATCGACTGCGGCCTGCTCTGCGCCGGAGGTCCCGCGAACACCGAACCGCCGCCGCCCGCACCTCCGCTGCCCGGTGCACCTGATGAAGTGCCCGCGCCACCTGTCCCCGGTGACCCGGGTGCACCGCTCGCGCCCGAAGTTCCCGGCGAACCCGTCGCGCCGCCCGCGCCCACGGTCCCCGGCGAATATGCCGAACCGCCGGTGCAAGAACCCGAGCCCGCCCCGCCCGGACCTCCTGCGGCTGTCCGGGTTCCGAGCATGACGTTGCCGTTCGGCATCGTAGTACCGCTTCCGGCTCCGCCGACGTAGTGGGGTGAGCATGTCGTCGGGTACGCAGCACACATCGACCGCGGTGGGCGCTCCGCCGCGCGCGATCGCGATATCCGCGCCGCGCGAAGTGCTCGACTATTTCGGCAAGTGCCCGGCGTGCGGATATCCGGCGAACGCCATCGCACGCACCGTCACCTACAGCGACGGTTCGACGCGCGAACTCGCCACCGGCACCTGCGGTCTGCCCTGCGGATGGTCGGGGCCGGTGGAACTCACCACGATGACCGGTCCGCGGCATCGGTGAAACGACACACGCAGGCTCGGGCGCCCGGACCCGGGTGCCGCAACGTCGATCGGGAGGGACGCGGAAGTGTTCTTCCAGCACGCGACCTACGTCGACACGCTCGTCACCGCGATCGAGACCTTCATCCGGCCACTGTCGTCCGACGACCGCGAAGAACTGTATGCCGACTGCCGCGACTGGTACCGCCGCTACGGCATCTCGGCCCGCGCCCAACCCGACAGCTGGCCGGCCTTCGTCGACTACTTCGCCGAGGCGTGCGCCACCCAGCTACGGCCGAGCGTGCACTCCGACCTGCTGAAATCGCAAGTCCTGCGCCCGGATTCATGGCTTCCCTCGACACTGCCGGATTTCGCGGTCCGCTCACTGCTGCACCACCGAGCGGCCGAGTTGTTCGACGTGCATCCCAGCCCGGTCGACACCGCAGCGTTCCGCGTGTACGCCACCGCGGTGCGCGCGAGCATGCTGGTCGCGCCGCGCGCGGTCAAGTACCTTCCCGGCGCGCGGCTCGCCGCCAAGAACGACCAGACCTACATGGACACAACCGCAACCGCCCCCGCCGACGCACGCTCGAGCGACCATGCCCCCGGAGATCGAGCGCCATGACGTGATGGTCACGGCGCAGCAGCGCGCGGTGCCGGAACCGTTCATCACCGAGCGACCTGTTGAAGGGAGCTGGAGCGGGTGGACTACGCGCGCGAGCCGAACCGTCGCGCTCCGCCGCCACATCGGCCCTTGCCGGTGATCCACATCCTTGCGGGGAGACGAGGCCCCCCGGTGCTCGGTAGGCGCGATAACAGCAGGTTTTCGGAAGCGCCCGGTGATCGCGCAGGTCAGGCTTGGTGGTGACTTCGATACCGAGGAGAACGATGCCTGGACAGTTCTGCGGCCGGCTCATGTTGACCGCGGCCGCGATCCTGAACTTGCTTCCGGCCGTGGCGGTCGTATCCGTCGACCGTGCCGCCGGTGCCTACGGGCTCGATGCCGTCGACGGCGATCTTCGGCTCCTGCTGCGTCACCGCGGCATGCTGTTCGCGATCCTGGGTGCGGGCCTGCTGGTGGCGGTGTTCCGCCCGCGGCTGCGGACCGCCGCCATCACCGCGAACGCCGTCAGCATGGCGGGTTTCGTGGCGTTGCTTCCGTTCGAACAGCCGGTCGGGCCCGCCCTGCTGCGCGTGGCGAAGCTGGACGCGCTCGGACTGCTCGTGCTCGCGGGTGCGGTGGCCGCCTTCTGGAAGAAGGATAAGGAGGGTCTCGGATGAGATCGGTCGTGCTGGTCCTGTCCGCCGTATTCTTCGGCGGGATGGGGCTTTACGCGTTCGCGGCGCCCGCGCTGCTGGCTCGTCCGTTCCGCCTGGAGGTGAGTGCCCCGGAGAGCCGATACGAGATCCGGGCGGTCTACGGCGGCTTCGGAATCGCGATGGCGCTCGTGCTCGGCTGGTCGGCTGCGGGGGAGGGCGGCGCGCATTCCGGTGCGGCGTTGGCCGTCGGCATGGCGCTGGCGGGTATGGCGGTCGGCAGGGCGGTATCGCGGTTGCTGGACGCACCGACCGCGTTCTATCCGATCTGGTTCTACTGCCTGGTCGAAGCGGTGGGTGCCGGCGCGATCTTCGCTGTCGCGTGATCAGTCGACGATGAGCACGAGTGTTTCGGCCACGCAGGCCGGTTTGCTCGCACCGCCGTCCACCACGTACTTCGTGCTCACCAGGGCGCCCGCGGGCGATTCGGTGACGTCGGTGAGGGTGACGGACGCACGTAGTTCCGAGCCCGCCGGCACCGGCGCGGGGAACCGAACCTTGTTGACCCCGTAATTGATTCGCGCGGACCCGAACGCGAACGACACCAGCGAACGGCTGAATTCCGGCAGCAATGACAGGGTCAGATAACCGTGAGCGATAGTGGTGCCGTAGGGGCCGGCGGCCGCGCGTTCGGGATCGACATGAATCCATTGCAGGTCGCCGGTGGCCTCGGCGAAGGCGGTGATCCGCGCCTGATCCACCACGAGCGGCTCGCTGGGACCGATCTGCTCGCCCAGCGCGGCACGAACATCGTCGAGTGAGGTGAACACCTTGGTCACGTGGGGCTCCTGTCTGTCGGTGCTGTGCCCGCCGACGGTAGCCCCCGGCGTCTACGCGTGCCACCGCATCCATCGTCAGCGCTAACGCAAGAATCTCTGTCGTTAATTTCTGGAAACCCGTTGACTTCACCCCAGGGCCCGATGATGCTGTCTTAACGCAAGAACAAATAGCGTTAAGTGGCTCCAGCGTCCCGGTGGTCGTGAACGAGTCCGCGGCGAAAGGGATGGCAGATGCTGAACAGGAGAAACTTCATCATCGGTGCGACTGGGGCAACGGCTGCCCTCGCTTCGGCCGCCTATGCCGGCGCCGGGAACGGCTCCGCATCACCTGCACACACAGAACCGCGCGCCGGCCTCCGCACATTTCTCGATGGAGCGGAGGTCGACCCCGCCAGGGTCGTCGAATGGGAACGGAGACGGCTCTCGGTGGCCGCGGCGCGACTGCGCAGGGATTATGCGGGCGTGCTCGCGGGCGAGATCGACTCGCTCCTCAGGCGTTTCGCCATCGCCGTCGATGATCTGGAGGCCGCACGTTCGGCGCTGGCCAGAGCGCGCGTGCTGATCGGGCAGGACGGCCTCCGCGAGTTGCTCGCCCCCGAACTCGCGGCCACCGACACGGCCGCCCGGGCCGCAGTCGCTGCCTCGGCCGGGCGGTGGCAGTACTCGGTCGCCGAGATCGTGAGTGACCGGGGAAGCGCGGGCGGGTTCCTGGACTGGTTCGATCGAGCGCGCGTGAACGACGACCGCGCGGTGTGGACCGATGCCTGCCCGGATCACTACATCATCGCGACCTTGCCGGACGGTCGCCAGGAGGTCGTCGAAGTGACCGGCGGCGCGATGCTGGCCAGCCAATTCTTCGTCGACTACACCGACACGGCGAGGGTGATGGTGCCCGCCGATCCGGCCTACCCGCTGACTGTTGCCGGCGTCGCCTCCCTGACCGACGGTGTCGTCATCGGCGGTGTGCGCCACCAGTTCCGCGACGAACCAGGCGGTGGCTTCCGCGGCCGGTTCGCTGTCGCCTTCCCGGCCACGCTGCCGCGGATGCCGGTCGCCGAACATCAGTGGCATCTCGCCTGCGAATTCGGCAACTGGATCTCGGCCTATCTGCGCTGACCCGCACGCGGCAGCCGACTACCGCCCGGCGGCATAAGTGTCGAGTAGAACAGGACTATGAATCAGCGTCGAGATGACGATGTGCAGTCCGAAGTGCCCCAGGCGCGTAAGCGAACCGGGGGCCGCTCGGCGCGGGTGCGCGCGGCGGTGCTCACCGCGACTCTGGATCAGGTGATCGAGCACGGCATCGAGGGATTGACGATCGGCGATGTAGCCGCCCGGGCCGGCGTCGCCGAGACGACGATCTATCGGCGCTGGGGCACCCGCACGGCGTTGATCGCCGAGGCCGTCACCGAGCTCGCCACCGCCGATAACCCGATGCCCGACACCGGAGCTCTCCGCACGGATCTCTTGGTGCTGGCCGAGCAGATTTCCGAGCTGATCGCGCGCCCGGGAATCGCGCGATTGCTCGGCACGGCCATTGCGCTGTCGTCGGACCCCGAAGTCGACGCCGCCCGCCGCCGGTTCTGGCGCGACCGGTTCGAACGAACGGCCGAGGTGATCACGAGAGCGGTCGGGCGGGGTGAGCTACCCGAAGACGTGGATCCGCGGGCCGTGATCGAAACGCTTGCCGCGCCCTTGTATTTCCGCCTGATGGTGGGGGAAGAGTCCATCGACGAGGGGTTCCTGGCGCGCTGCGTCGCCGATACTCTCACCCTCCACTGCTCAGTCCGGCCGGGTGCGGAAAACGCGGTCCAGTAGGGTGCCGAGCTGATCGCGTTCCTCGGCGCTGAGCCGGTTCAGACCCTCCTGGGTGGTGCGCATTTTCGCGCGGATGGCGTTGGTGACGCGCTCGCCCTCGGGGGTGATGACGAGGTTGGTGACGCGTCGGTCGAGGGCGCTGGGCTCGCGGCGTACCAGGCCGCGCTTCTCCAGGCGGTTGATGATTCCGGTCACGTTGGAGGCGTCGCAGGCCAGGATGTCGGCCAGAGCGCGCATCGCGACCGGTCCCCGGCGCAGCACCGTCAATGTCTTGCCCTGGCTGGCGGTGAGATTCTCGCTCGCGGCGGCGATCGTGAAGTCCCCGTAGTAGACGCCCAGTGACACCGAGAGCAGCTCCATGAGCTGGGCCGTATCGATCGGGGGCGCTTGTGTCATGCCACCAGCCTATCCGCAGAAACTTGACTATCTCAAATACTTACCTCTACCGTGGGCGATTGCTTGAAGTGCTCAACCATTGATGTTGTCAAGTAACCCCAGGAGTATCCAGTGACCACCACCGCGTCCGCGGCCTCCCGCACCGCCGAGGTCCTGTCACGGCCCGTCCAGCTCAACGGCCTGACCGTCCCGAACCGCATCGCGATGGCGCCGATGACGCGCATGTTCTCGCCCGACGGTATTCCCGGTGATGATGTGCGGTCCTATTACGCCCGCCGCGCCGCCGCAGGCGTGGGCCTGATCGTCACCGAAGGGACGTACGTCGGCCACGCATCGGCAGGCAACAGTGACCGGGTGCCGCGCTTCCACGGCGAGGAGCAGTTGGCCGGGTGGGCGAAGGTCGCCGAGGACGTGCACGCGGCGGGCGGCACCATCGTGCCGCAGCTGTGGCACATCGGCATGGTCCGCAACCAGGGTGAACAGCCCTACCCCGATGCTCCCGCCGTCGGCCCGTCCGGCATCCGCGTCGACGGCACCGAGGGCGCGGGCAAGGCCATGACGCAGGCCGACCTCGACGACGTCATCGGAGCCTTCGCCGACGCGGCCGCGGCTGCCGAGCGTATCGGCTTCGACGGCGTCGAATTGCACGGTGCGCACGGCTATCTCATCGACCAGTTCCTGTGGGAGCGCACCAACCGCCGCACCGACGGCTACGGCGGTGACGCGGTGGCCCGCACCAAGTTCGCGACCGAGATCGTGGCCGCGGTGCGCGCGGCCGTCTCGCCCGAATTCCCCGTGATCCTGCGCTATTCGCAGTGGAAGCAGGAGGCCTACGACGCGCGGCTGGCCGAGACCCCGCAGGCGCTCGAGGCGATCCTCGCCCCGCTCGTCGCGGCCGGCGTGGACGCCTTCCACGCCTCCACCCGCCGCTACTGGCTGCCGGAGTTCGAGGGCTCGGACCTGAACCTGGCGGGCTGGACCAAGAAGCTCACCGGCAAGCCTGCCATCACCGTCGGCTCGGTCGGTCTCGACGGCGATTTCCTGCACGCGTTCCGGGGCCGGGGCGCCGAACTCGGCAGCCTCGACAACCTACTCGACCGGATGGAGCGCGACGAGTTCGACCTCGTCGCCGTCGGCCGCGCGCTGCTACAGGACCCGGAGTGGGCGTCGAAGGTGCTCGAAGGACGCCTCGATGAGCTGAAGCCGTACGATCCGGCCGCGCTGAAGACGCTGAGCTGAACGAATCGCCCTGTGCGATAACAGTTCTCACTGTCACGATCCCGGACGCCGGACTGCCGATGAGTCAGGGTCCCGCCGACGGCGTGCTGCCGTCGGCGCATCGTTCGCCACGGGGCCGGTATCAGCCGTGTGATTGCGGCGCCGGACGCTACCCCACCTGCCGCGCCTGTCAGTAGTCGAGGGCATGTTCGGGCTGACAGACCTCCAGGGGCGACGGCAGGTATCGCACTATGGCGTTCACCAGGGGCGCGACCTCGCCGCGCGGCGTCGCATCGCACAGCACGGGCACGGCGTCGCCGACATAAGTGAGGCGGCGGACGCGGTCATGCAGCATTTCCGGTGACATCGACGGCACACCAGCATCGGCCGAAGTGGCACCGGAATTCCTGACCGCGTCCCGCAACCGGCGGTACCACTGCTCGGCGAGTTCCCACTGCCGCCCGTAATACGCGGCGGCCACCGGCGCGATCGCCCACATCGGAATCAGGTCCAGCACGCCGTCGAAGCGCGCGCCGAGTCCGTGCGGAATGTGCAGCACCAGTGGCACCGCCCCGTGGGTGCCCGCGATGGTGCGCACGCAGCGATCGAAATCGGCGCCGGGCCGATCGAGGCCGGTCACCAGGCACAGCCGCGCGACTTGGTGATCGTCGGCGACGCGCAGCGCCGCCTCGAGTCGCGGGCAGCTCGTGGTGGCGTTCATGACGGCCAGCACGCCGTCGGCCAGGCGGATGGATCGCTCGAGGGTCGCGATCGGCGCGTGGCTCGACAGTTCGGCGAGCCGGATCGTGTGGCCGGCCGTCCCCGCGAACGGCTGCGTCCTGGCCATGGCGCGGTGCAGACGGTGGACGACGCGCGTCGTATCGCCGGGTTCGCCGACGACCGTGACGTTGCGAATCGACTGCGGGTCAATGAGTTCGGTGCCCATCGCGTGGTGATCTCCAGGTCGACTCCAGGCGGCGATCGCCTACCCGATCCGGCCTCACCGTACCTCCGCCCGTGGTTTCCGGAAGCGGAATTCCGGCCCAAAATAGAACGTGTTCCTATAACGTCGGGTTCGTGCAGAAAGAACAACGCCCCGCCGTGGCCGACTGGTTCACCGCCGATGACGGCACGGTGCGCCTGAAGGGAAGCCGCTGCACGACCTGCGGCACGCCGTACTTCCCGCGCAACACCCTGGCCTGCCGGAATCCGCAGTGCCCGGGCCCGAAGGACGGCTCCGAGCTCACCGAATACCTGTTCTCCACCCGTGGCCGGATCTGGTCGTATGCCGACGCCCGGTACAAACCGCCGGCGCCCTACGTCTCGCCCGATCCCTTCGAGCCCTATGTGGTGGCGGCGGTGGAACTCGACGTCGAGCAGATGGTGATCCTCGGCCAGGTGGTGCGTGGTCTGACGGTCGACGATCTGGCGGTCGGCATGCCCGTCGAGCTGACGCTCGGCGTGCTGTACGAGGACGAGGAAGCCGAGCACACGGTGTGGATGTGGAGGCCGGTCGATGCCTGAATCGAATGACCGCGATATCGCCGTCCTCGGTGCGGGAATGCACCAGTGGGGCAAATGGGGACGCAACTTCGTCGAATACGGGCTGGTCGCAGCGCGTGCCGCGCTCGCAGACGCCGGGGTGGACCACCGCGACGTCGGCTACATCGCCGGTGCCGACACGATCCGCAACGGCTACCCCGGTTTCGTCGCCGGCGCCACCTTCGCCCAGGCGCTGGGCTGGTCGGGTGCGCGGATCTCGAGTAGCTATGCCGCCTGCGCCTCCGGCGCTCAGGCCATCGCCAACGCGCGGGCCCAGATCCTGGCCGGACTGTGCGACGTGGCCCTGGTCGTCGGCGCGGATGCCGCCCCGAAAGGCTTCTTCCAGCCGGTCGGCGGTGAACGCCGCGACGACCCCGACTGGCTGCGGTTCCACCTGCTCGGCGCGACCAACCCCATCTACTTCGCGCTGTATGCCCGCCGCCGGATGGCGCTGCACGGCGCCACCCTCGACGACTTCGCCGCCGTCAAGGTGAAGAACGCCCGGCACGGCCTGAACAACCCGTACGCCCGCTACCGCAAGGAGGTCTCGGCCGAGGAGGTCGCCGCCTCGGCCATCGTCTCCGACCCATTGCGCCTGCTCGACATCTGCGCCACCAGCGACGGCGGCGCCGCGCTGGTACTGACGTCGATGGACTACGCCCGCCGCCACGGCGTCACCGACCCCGTCCGCATCCGCGCCCTGTCGACGGTCACCCCGACCTTCCCGAAAACCGTGCTCGACCTACCCGATTTCGCGACGGACTCCGCCGTGGCCGTCGAACCCCCACCCCGCGAATTCCGCTCCGCGGTCGCACACGCCGCCTACGAAGAAGCCGGCCTCGGCCCCGACGACCTGTCCCTCGCGGAGGTCTACGACCTGTCGACCGCACTGGAACTGGACTGGTACGAGGACATCGGCCTCTGCGAGAAGGGTGGTGCCGAAGCCCTGTTACGCAGCGGCGCAACCACATTGGGTGGACGCATCCCCGTCAACCCGAGCGGCGGCCTGGCCTGCTTCGGCGAAGCGATCCCCGCGCAGGCCATCGCCCAGGTCTGCGAACTGACCTGGCAGTTGCGTGGCCAGGCCGACGGGCGTCAAGTGGACGATGCCCGCGCGGGTATCGCGGTGAATCAGGGTCTGTTCGGCCACGGTTCGGCGATCATCGCGACCCGCTGAACTCGGGGCGGCCACGTCGCTCCGCCCGCACGGGACCGCGACGGCGAGGGTTTGTCCGCTCCCGAAACAAACCACCGAACCCTTCACCCGATGGACCGGGTGGGAGGTTCGGTGGCTGTGGTCATACGGAGCAGCCAGGCCGGTACCGGCGGTACAAGCTCCCGCCCCGCACCACAACGTCGGCCCGGCGCGGCGCGGCCGTCGTGGTCACGCGGGCCGATCGCGCGCCGGTGTGCTATTTGCCGAGATTCTGCGCAGGTGCAGGTAGGAAGCCTGCACCTGCGGCGGGTCGGATGCTTACCGGGTTATCGATTGGCGACCGATCCCACCAGCCCGCCGTCGACGACGAGGTCCTGGCCGGTGATGTAGGAGGCGTCGTCGGAGGCGAGGAAGGCCACGGCGGCGGCGACTTCCGCGGCGTGGCCGATGGTGCCCAGCGGTACCTGTGCGGCGTTGTGTGCGTCGGCGTCGGGGTCGCTGTTCGCGTCGCGATACATCTCGGTGTCGATGTAGCCGGGGCTGACCGAGTTGACGCGGATTCCTCGGGGTGCGAGATCGGAGCCGAGGGTGCGCGCCAAGTTGTGCACCGCGGCCTTGGTCGCGGAGTAGATCGAGGCGACCGGCAGGCCGCGGTGCAGCGTCCACGAGGCGTTGAGGACAATCGCGCTACCCTCCTTCAGCAGCGGCACGGCCTTCTGCACGGTGAAGAACACGCCCTTGAAGTTGACGTCGAGGGATTGGTCGACGTCGGCCTCGGTGAGCTCGGTGCTGGGTTTGAAAAGGCCGACGCCGGCATTGGCGAAGACAGCGTCGAGGTGGCCGCGCCAGGTCTGGATGGCGCGCATCAGCGCATCGAGGTCGTCGAGGTTCGCCACGTCGGCGCGCACGGTGAGCACCCGTGGTCCGGCATCGAGTTCGGCGGCGGCGCGCTGCAAACGGGCGTCGTCGCGTCCGGTGATGATGACGTAGGCGCCTTCGTCGAGCAGACGACGGGCCGTCGCCAGGCCCATGCCCGAGGTGCCGCCGGTGATCAGGACAGTGCGGTTGGTGAATCGTTGCATGGGAACGATCCTGCGGGCGGCACGGGGATTCGAGCAGTGCGCAACGAACCTGGGTCTGCCACCACCACCCTCGCCGGTACCGCCTTCAGCCACATCGCGTGCACGACGCCTTCGTACTCGTCGCGGCACCAGTGCCACCGTCGCTCGCACGTGCCGCACCGGCGACCGGCTATCCGACTGTCGCTGCGAGCAGGGTGGTCAGCCGCTGCTCGGTTTCAGTATCCGCCGACGGCGTGTGCAGCAGCAGCCGATGGCCGGGCAGATCGGGCAATAGCAAGGTGGTGTAGTCGAAGACCAGCTCGCCGGCCTCCGGATGGTCGAGAACCTTCGTGCCCGTCGTCGTGTCGCGCACCTCGTGCTCGGCCCAGATCTCGGCGAATTCGGCGCTCACCGAACACATATCGTCGGCGAGCCGGCCGAACTCCGGATCGTCCGGATAGCGTGCGGCGTCCGCCCGGAACTGGGCGACGATGGCCCGAGCGGCATCATGCCAATGGCACAGCGACGATCGATAGCGGCTGCTGGTGAAGAAGGTGACCAGGCAGTTGTGGTCCTCTTCGCCGTATCCGAACACCAACTCGGCCGCCCGGTTCACCGCCGCCAGATTCCAATGCCGATCCAGCACGTAGGCCGGGCGCGGCAGCCAGGAGTCGATGACGCGCCGCAACTCCTCCGGAACCGGGCGACTCGCGGACGCCGGTGGCGGCGGATTCAGCCCGGCCAGCAGGTAGAGGTGCTCACGCTCGGCCGCATCCAGACGCAGCACCCGGGCGATCGCATCCAGCACCTCACCGGAGACGTTGATATCGCGCCCTTGCTCCAGCCACGTGTACCACGACACGCCGACACCAGCCAGGACCGCCACTTCTTCGCGGCGCAGCCCCGGGGTGCGACGGCCACGAGTATCACCTACGGCCATGCCCGCATCAGCCGGAGACACCCTGGCTCGCCGGGACCGGAGAAATTCCTTCATCTCGGCGCTCCGTCGGGCCCGCGCGTCGGCGGGAAGTGTGGTCAACCGCATGCAGAAGATCGTAAGTGCCGGGATCCAGGTCGCTCTGGGTTGTCTCGGACCCGCCTTGCGGCGGGTCGCAAGGCAGCCGGTCAGTGTGTTCCGCGCAGTACAGCTTCGTAGAAGCGGATCCCACCGGCGAGCGCTTCGACGGTGAGCTGTTCATCGGTGGAGTGGATACGACCGCGTGCTTCGGCGTCGAGTTCGACGGGGTAGAAGCGGTAGACGTAATCGCTGATCTGGGCGAGGTGCGGGCGTATGTAGCGAGTCGACGTCGTCTCACTCGCATACGTCACCTCTGAGTAGGGCCGGCTATCGCGCAGGCTCCAGGTGGCCGGCGCATGCCGACTCCCGTTCTCGGCCACCGCCGGCCTCGCCACGATCAGGTGAAGACCTGCGTCGCCCGCCGTCTTGGCGGACGGTCAAGATAGCATCGGGTGGGTCGGGCAGTGAGCGATCGGAGTCGGTGATGCCTCGTAACAGACGTCCACGGGATCGCGAGGAGAAGCGCGGGGAGATCGTTGCCGCGGCGCGGCGGCTGTTCGTCGAGCAGGGGTACGAGGCGGTGTCGGTTGCGCGGATCGCGCAGGAGGCCGGGGTGGTGTCCAACACCGTGTACTGGTACTTCCAGGACAAGGATGCGGTGCTGATCGCGGTGCTGGACGAGGTGCTGGCCGATTCGATGAAGCGATACAACGCTCGCGCGCACACCGATCTGACAGATCAGCTGGAGTGGGTCGTCGCCGAACTCGAGCAGGTGAGCCGGCTGGTGACCACGGTTCATGCGCGGTCCAAGGAGTCGGTGCCGGTCCGCGAGTGGCATGAGCGGTTCCATGCGCTGGCCGAGGGGCTGTTCCGGCTCGAGCTGGCCGAACTCGGGTTCACCACTGACGACCTCGACGCGGTGGTGACCATGGGGGTATTCGTCATCGAGGGTCTGCTGATGCATTCGGCGGAGGTGGCCGACAAGCAGGCGGTCCTGTCGGCCTTCGTCCGCGGCGCCCGAGGACTGGCACTGGCCTCGTGAACCGCGGACTGAGCTTCGAAACCTTTGGGGCCTAACGGAATTGGTCGGTCAGGAAGGCAACCTGGTCGCGGATCGCTCGTTCGAACTCGGTACCGACATAGATGTCGAAGTGCTCGCACGGGTAGCTCCGCACATCGACGTGGGGGAGTCCGGAGGCGTGCGCGATGGTCGTGGCCGCCGGGGCGACGGCGTCGCGGTCGCACACGCACACCAGGGTGGGAGCCTGGATGCGCGCCATCGCCCGGCCCGGCCGATAGAACGGCAGCCGCAACACCAGTCGCGCCGCGAGCGCGTTCACGGCGGTGAAACTGTCGTCGGGGCCGGTGAACATGCCCCATATGCTGTCGGTGCCCGACGCGGTCGCGGTGTCCTGGTCGGAGAGTTCGATATTCGTTGACAGCTGCGCGCGCACCTTGGGCAGGCGGCGCAGCGCGGCACTGGCCTTCGCCGACAGCCGGGTGCCCGCGGGAACGAGCTCCGAGGCGCCGGAGACGGTGTCGGGCGACACCAGGAAGGCGGGCATCCACCACGCGCCGGCCATCGGCGCGAGCACCGGCTTCGCACCGAACCACGATCCGGCGGTATCCAGCAGCCCGGCCGCGGTGAGCGCGAGCGCGCTGAGCGCTCCGGCACGCAGCCGCGCCAGCAACGACGCGGGCCCGTCGGTGAACGGGCACTGCGCCACTACCGCAGCGACCCGCCCGTCGTCAGCGGCCACCTGCAACACATGCCCGCCGCCGAACGAGCTGCCCCACACCGCGATTCGCTCGGTGTCGACATCGGGTAGCGTGCGCGCGAAAGCGAGCGCGGCATGCCAATCGGCGAGCTGCTCGCCGATATCGATCAGCTGGCGCGGCGTCCCGCCACTGGCCCCGAGATACCGGTAGTCGAACACCAGCACCGACCACCCGGCCGCGGCGAACCGCTCGGCGAACGCATCCAGGCGCAGCTGCCGCACCGCACCGAGCCCATGCCCCATCACGACCATCGGCCGCGGCCCCGGCGTCGCGGGGGTGTACAGCCACGCCGCACACTCCTGCGCGCCGGAGGGGAACCGCACCTCCCGCCTGTTCGTCGCGGTGTCCTCGGCGGGTAGCTGTTCGGTTGTGCCCATGGCGTGCCCTCTCGCGCAATCGTCACATCTTGATCGTCAATCAAGAAAATATTGCCGCAACGGTAGAACTGTCTTGATCGACAGTCAAGAAGGTGAGCTGTTACACGCGCCTCACCGTGCGCCGGCAGTGGCTCCATCCCCGCTCACCGCGCGGCTTCCGCTGCCAGCCGAGGTTGGCGCGGCGCCGCCGTCGGTCAGTACAACAGCGGACCGAGGGCTTTCGCGCACCGCCCCGCCGCGTCCACATGCGCCAGGATCGCGTCGGCGCGGGTGGATGGTCCCGCCAGGCACAGGGCGCCGCGCACCTGTCCCTCCGCGTCGGTGATCGGCAGCGCGGCGCAGCTCAGGCCGGGCTCCAGTTCGTCGACCTGGGTGGCGACGCCGTCGCGGCGTACCGCGTCGAGCTGGGCCGAGAGGGCGGCGTGGTGGGTGACGGTGGCGGGCGTGAGCCGGGGGAGCCGAGAGGGGAGCACCTCGCGCGCATCGGGGTGGTGGGCGAGCAACAGTTTGCCGGCTGCCGAGGCGTGCGGGTACCGGACGAGTTCGCGTTCGGCCCGCACCGGATGGTCGGGATCGGCGTCGATGACGTGCACGGTGCTCGCCCGGAATCCCATCACGTGCACGCCGAATCGCACGGACGCGCGCAGTTCCTCGATCGCCGCGCGGGCCGCGAACGGCACGATCGGCCGAGTGGCCGCGCTGATCAGACCGTCCAGCCGCGCACCGAGTCCGAAACCGCGCAGGTCGGAGGTGCGCACCAGGTACTCCTCGGCGACCAGGGCGTTGAGCAGCCGGTAGGCGGTGGCGGCGGGCAGATGCAGGGCTGCGGCGATCTCTTTCGCGGTCACGCCGAGTCCGAGGGTGGCGACGACTTCGAGGATGCGCAGCGAGTTGGAGACGGTGCTCGGGTGATGCCGGGAGGGATCGCGCAGCGGGCTCATCGGAACGTGGCCGCCCGTGCGAGGTCGGAGCGCTGCGTCTCGTCGTAGATGCCGACCGCCGCGAGCCGCGCGGGCCGGACGACGGCCAGATAGCCGGTGTAGAGCACCGCGGCCGCCATGATGAGGCCGTACACCAGGATCACCCGGTTGCCGTCGCGCACCGTCGAGATCGCCGCATTGCCGGCGAGGAACAGCAGCAGCGTCGCGGTGAGCCCGCCGAGCACCCACACCCGCGCGCTGTTCTCCCCGATGCGCCGCAACAGCACCGGCGCCGACACGCAGACCGCGAAATAGCTGCCCAGATACCCGCAGGCGCTCAAGGTAAGGAACGCGCGCAACCCGTCTTCCGGCGTCGCCCCCACCGCCAGCACCACCACCGGCACCACCGCCACCACCATGAGGGCGGCGAGCGCGGCGTGCGAGGGCGTGCGGAAACGGGGATGCACATGGCCGAAGGTGCGCGGTGCGACCCCTTCGCGGCCCATGCAGAACAGCACCCGCACCAGCGCGTTCATCGACGCCAGCGTGCAGGCGAAGAACGAGGCGGCGATGCCGAGATCCAGGAACGCGGCCAGCGTGCGGGAACCATCGAAGACGAGCAGTTCGACCAGCGGTGTGGAGCTGTCCGATGCCGGCGCGTGCCGCAGCGCGATGGCCAGGATCGGCACCGCGGTGAGATAGATCGCCGCCGAGAGTCCGGGCGTCCACGCCAGCGCGCGCGGGATCGAGCGAAACGGTTGCTGCGCTTCGCCGCTGAGCGTGGTGGAGCTCTCGAACCCGACGAACGCGCTCACCGCGACGACCACGCCGACGGCCAGCAGCTGGAGATCACCGTCGAAGGTGAACACCGAACTCGCCGGGGCGTCGCTGTGATGGGTCGTGATCAGCACCAACAGTACCGCCGCGACGATCACGATCGACACGCACTCCACCCCGAGCGTGGTCCACGCCGACATCCGGATGCCGCGGATGAGGATCACGCCGACGGCCAGCGCCGCCACCACCGCGACCGCCCCCACGGCCACGGCGGGTGTCCCGCGCGCGAGGCCGACGCTCGCCGCGACATGCGCGAGGTAGGCGCCAACGGCGATCAGGCCCGCGATGGACACCGCCCCGTAGCCGACGATCGCCGACCATCCGGTCGGCACCGCGGCCTTCGGTCCGAGCCCGCGCGCGACGTAGGTGTAGAGCCCACCCACCGACGCCATCCGCTGGGCCATCGGCCGGATACAGGCCGCGACCAGCACGGTGAGGATCGCCGCGCACACGAAGGCTACCAGCGCGCCGCCGCCGCCGGCCGTCGCGAGCACCAGCGCGGGGGTGACGCCCGCGGTTCCGGCGGGCGCCACCGCTGCCACCGACTGGGCCAGCACGGGTGCGAACGGCAACCGCCGCCGGTCCAGGCCGCCGACCGGCGACGTCTCGGCGATCAGTCGCCGCCCCTGCGCCTCGGGCATCGCGCTCCGTCCTGTCCGCACGACGCCGCCGGCCGGCGCCGTATCGACGATTATCACAAGCGCGCCGAAGTAAATGTTTCCGGCGTGTTACGCGGGGTGGGAATTTCCGGCGCTCGATTTCTCACAGGAGATTCGACAAACGTAGGCGGCCCGTCATATCCGCTCAGTACGTTGTGCCGACGTGAGCATTTCCGGTTGCGCCCGCGATCGCTGCTCGCCGCCGAATATCCGATGCCCGTATGGAGCCGCAGATGTCTGTTCTCGACGCCGACAAATCCCGGAATCAGGGAAGTGAATCGCATGCAGAATCCAGCGATTACCTGGCCAGACGCCAGCTGAAGCGAGGCAGCGCCGGCTGGCTGCTGCTGGCCGGGCTCGGTGTGAGTTATGTGATCTCCGGCGACTATTCCGGCTGGAACTTCGGCCTGGAACAAGGCGGTTTCGGCGGCCTGGCCATCGCCGCGGTGATCATCGCCGCCATGTATCTGGCGATGGTGCTCGGAATGGCCGAGATGAGTTCGGCGCTGCCCGCCGCGGGCGGTGGATATACCTTCGCCCGGCGCGCGCTCGGCCCCTGGGGCGGATTCGCCACCGGCACCGCCATTCTCATCGAATACGCCATCGCACCGGCCGCGATCGCCACCTTCATCGGCGCCTACGTCGAGTCGCTCGGATTGTTCGGCATCCAGGACGGCTGGTGGGTGTATCTGGCCGTCTACGCGGTATTCATCGGCATCCACCTCAGCGGTGTCGGTGAGGCGCTGAAGGTGATGTTCGTGATCACCGCCATCGCACTGGTCGGCTTGGTCGTGTTCGTCGTCGCCGCGATCGGGCACTTCGATGTGGCCAACCTGACGAACATCCCGGTGAGCGACGCCGCGGGCGCCTCCAGCGTGCTACCCCACGGTTACATCGGCATCTGGGCGGCGATCCCGTTCGCGATCTGGTTCTTCCTCGCCGTGGAGGGGGTGCCGCTGGCGGCGGAGGAGACGAAGGATCCCGAGCGCAACGTCCCGCGCGGCATCGTGGCGGCCATGGGTGTGCTGCTGGTGACCTGCGCGCTCGTGCTGGTGCTCACCACCGGCGCCGGCGGTGCCGAGGCCATGCAGTCCTCGGGCAACCCGCTGGTCGAGGCGCTCGGTGACAGCGGGGCGGCCAAGATCGTCAACTACATCGGCCTGGCCGGACTGATCGCCAGCTTCTTCTCCATCATCTACGCCTACTCCCGCCAGCTGTTCGCGCTCTCGCGGGCAGGCTATCTGCCGAAGTCGTTGTCGGTCACCAATTCTCGCAAGGCGCCGGTGCTCGCGCTGATCGTGCCGGGCGTGATCGGCTTCGGGCTCACCTTCACCGGCCAGGGCGCCATGCTGCTGAATATGGCCGTGTTCGGCGCCGCGGTCAGCTATGTGTTGATGATGACCAGCCACATCGTGCTGCGCCGCCGTGAGCCGGGGATGGCGCGGCCCTACCGCACGCCCGGTGGCATCGTCACCACCGGCTTCGCCTTGGTCGTCGCCGCGTTCGCGGTGGTCGCGACCTTCCTGGTGGACACCAAGGCCGCGCTGTGCTGCCTGGCGGTGTTCGCCGCGTTCCTGGCCTACTTCGGTCTCTACAGCCGCCACCGGCTGGTCGCGAACTCGCCCGATGAGGAGTTCGCGGTGCTGGCCCGCGCGGAGGAGGAACTCGAATGACCTACCACCAGAGCGTTTCCGGCCGGAATTTCAGTTTCGGTTCGCTGGTGGAAGTGCTGGCCAAGGCCACGCCGCTGCGCTCGGGTGATCAGCTCGCCGGCTGCGCGGCCGAGTCCGACGCCGAACGCGCCGCGGCCTGCTGGGTGCTGGCCGATCTGCCGCTGACCACGTTTCTCGACGAGCAGGTGGTGCCGTACGAAACCGACGAGGTGACCCGGCTGATCGTCGACGGCCACGACCGGGCGGCCTTCGCGCCGATCGCGCATCTCACCGTCGGCGGGTTTCGCGACTGGCTGCTGGCCACCGCGGCCACGCCGGACGCCGCGGCGACCCTGTCCGGGATCGCCGCGGGCCTGACACCGGAAATGGTGGCGGCGGTGTCGAAGCTCATGCGCAACCAGGACCTGATCGCCGTCGCCAAGGCGATCACGGTGACCTCGGCCTTCCGCACCACGATCGGTCTGCCCGGCCGGATCTCCACGCGCCTGCAACCCAATCATCCCACCGACGATCCGCGCGGGATCGCCGCCGCCACCCTCGACGGGCTGCTGATGGGCTGCGGTGACGCCGTCATCGGCATCAACCCGGCGACCGATTCACCCAGGGCCACAGCGGATCTGCTGCATCTACTGGATGACGTGCGCACCCGTTTCGACATCCCGATGCAGTCCTGCGTGCTCTCCCACGTAACCACGACGATGGAACTCATCGACAAGAACGTCCCCGTCGACCTGGTGTTCCAGTCCATCGCGGGCACCGAGGGCGCCAACGCGAGCTTCGGCGTCACCCTGCCCATGCTGGCCGAGGCCAACGAGGCGGCGCGCTCGCTGGGGCGGGGGACGGTCGGCGACAACGTGATGTACCTGGAAACCGGGCAGGGATCGGCGCTGTCGGCCGGAGCGCATCTGGGCACCGGCGGCCATCCGGTCGATCAGCAGACCCTGGAGGCGCGCGCCTACGCGGTGGCGCGCGTACTCGACCCGCTGCTGGTGAACACCGTCGTCGGTTTCATCGGTCCGGAATACCTCTACGACGGCAAGCAGATCATCCGCGCCGGCCTCGAAGATCACTTCTGCGGCAAACTGCTCGGGCTGCCGATGGGCGTGGACGTCTGCTATACCAATCACGCCGAGGCCGACCAGGACGATATGGACACCTTGCTCACGCTGCTCGGTGTGGCGGGGGCGGCGTTCGTGATCGCGGTGCCCGGCGCCGACGACGTCATGCTCGGCTACCAGAGCCTGTCGTTTCACGACGCGCTGTATGTGCGTCAGGTGCTCGGGCTGCGGGCCGCCCCCGAGTTCGAGACCTGGCTGCGCGGGCTCGGGATGGCCGACGAATCGGGGCGCATCCTGCCGGTGGACGCGGCCACGTCACCGCTACTCGCCCTCACCGCCCGCTGACCAGGAGGATCTCTCGTGGACATCGACAACGCCGCCGATTCCCCGCACGACGTGTGGGCGCCGTTGCGCCGCACCACCCAGGCCAGGATCGGGCTCGGCCGCGCCGGCGACGCGCTGCCGACCCAGCGGGTGCTGGAATTCCGTGCCGCGCACGCCGCCGCCCGTGACGCCGTGCACCTGCCGTTCGACGCCGCCGGATTCGCCGAGCGGATCGCGGGCCTCGGCCTCGGCACCCCGGCCGTCGTGCGTAGCAAGGCGAGCGACCGCGGCGAGTACCTGCGCCGCCCCGATCTCGGCCGCACCCCCGCCGACCTGTCGCCGCTGTCGCACACCGGTGCCGATATCGGCATCGTGCTGGCCGACGGCCTGTCCCCGCGCGCCCTCGACGCACACGGCCCAGGCCTGCTGGAAGCGCTGGTCGAGCAGCTGCGCCCGCACTACAGCCTGGCTCCGCCGGTGCTGGCCGTGCAGGCCCGCGTCGCGCTGGGCGACCACATCGGCGCCGCCCTCGGCGTGCGCACCCTGATCATGCTCATCGGTGAACGCCCCGGCCTCTCGGTCGCCGACAGCCTCGGCATCTACCTCACCCACCTGCCCACGCCCGGCCGCACCGACGCCGACCGCAACTGCGTCTCCAACATCCACCCGCCCGAAGGACTCGGCTACCGCCGCGCCGCGACCATCACCGCGGGCCTGGTCGCGGGCGCCCGCGCCCTCGGCCGCTCCGGCGTCGCGCTCAAGGACACCTCAGGTGAGGCGTTGTCGGGGACGGAATCGCTGGTGTTGGAATAGTTGTCGGTCCACGAATTGACGCTCGAGTCGATGCCGAGGCACAACAACCGACCGGCGGCATGATCAGTCTGCCCATGATCGCGTGGTCGAGGAGCTCGATGCGAACGCGCTGGGAGTGCTGCCCTGACCAATTCCGTCGGACGCGGCGCACGACGCCAAATTGTCGGACCGCGAGCGGAGGAGCGCGCGCCTGGATTAGGCTCGCTGTCTCCGCCCGGCATCGCCGATGACCAGGAGGTTGTCTTCGTTCTCGATGGTCCAGTCCTGTTCGGCGGCCTGGATCACGGGATTGAGCTTCCGATACAGCTCGGTCCCGCGTTTGCTGAGGTGCAGGCGGACGCGCCGACGGTCGGCCGCGTCGACCTCACGGAAGACCAGCGCCCTCGACACCAAGCGGTCGGTGACGCGCGAAAGCGTGGGCGCGGAGATGTGGGTTCTGGCGCGCAATTCGGTCATCGTGAGTTCGGGTGCGGTCGCCAATGTGGCGATGACCAGCCAGTCATCGATGCCGAGGCCGGTGTCGGAGAGGTGGCCTTCGATGGCGGCGGTCAGCTCGCGGGCGGTGGTGAGGAGCAGCCTGGTCAGCGAACGATCGCTGCCGGACGTTGCGACGTTGTGCTCCATCGAATCCTCTCGAACCGTTGCGGGCGGGTCGATCGACCTGAATACTTTCACCTGAAATGATATCAGCGTCGGTCGTGACCTTACGCCTGTCGGCCCGCCGGAGTAGTCGATGAACGGCAATCCGGTGCTCAGGCGTGCCCGCGCCGATGTCTGGCGGCTGGCCCTGGTGATTCCCTTACAAGGCCCCGCGGGGTTGTTCGGTGCTTCCTGTGAGGCGGTCGGCGAACTGCTCGCCCATGATCTGAACGTGGTCGGAGGCGTACTCGGCCGCGAGGTGGTGCTCGAGATCGTCGACGGTGGTGCGCCGCCGGCGCGGGTCGCGGCGGAGGTCGCCCGGCTGGCCGATGCCGGCCAGATCGATGCGGTGAGCGGATGGCACATTTCATCGGTGCGCAATGCGCTGGCTCCGGTGCTGGCCGGGCGGATTCCCTATGCGTACAGCTCACTGTATGAGGGCGGGGAGAACCGGCCGGGCGTGTACTGCTGTGGTGAGACGCCGCGTCAGCAGATCGCGCCGGCGCTGCGGTGGTTGCGTGACAATACCGGGACACGCAAGTGGTTCGTCGTCGGCGACGATTATGTGTGGCCGAAGCAATCGCTGAGTGCGGTCCGGCGATTCGCGGGCGAACTCGGGCTGGATCTCGTCGGAGGCGCGTTCGTGAAGCTCGGCGGCGGCAATATGCGCACCGTGGTCGAGCGGGTCGCGCGTTCGGGCTGTGAGTCGGTGCTCATGCTGCTGGTCGGTCAGGACGCTGTGCAATTCAATCGAGCGTTCGCGCGACGTGGACTCCAGGACTCGATTCTGCGGTTCAGTCCGCTGATGGACGAGAACATGCTGCTGGCCAGTGGCGCGGACGCGACTCGCGGACTTGTGGTGGCCTCTGGGTACTTTCGTTCACTGACCGACGGCAATGCGATGGAATTGGTGCGCGGATACACCGGATTGCACGGTCCGGTCGCTCCCGCCATCGGTGCGGCCGCCGAATCCTGTTATGAGGGAGGGCAATTGCTGGCCGCGATGGCCCGGCGGGCGGGACGGCTCGACGACCTGGGGGCCGTACCGCACGGAATCGCCTACGAGGGTCCGCGGGGGACGGTCGAGTTCCTCGGGAACGAGGCCCGTCAGCGCATACACCTGGCAGTGGCGAACGGATTCGATTTCGACATCGTGACCTGCCTCTGATCGGCGTGCCTCGACCACTCGGAGCAGGGCACGCCGATCCGCGGACGGTGGGTAGCGCCGCGGCTCAGTCGACCTCGTCGATGCGATAGACCAGAACGCGGCCATCGCGAACGGCCGCCGACAAGCTCAGCGGTTCGCCGCCCGTGCGATGGTGCACGATCGCATCGGCGATCGGGGCAGCGACCCGGCATCGTATCCGCCGCCGCATGGATCGAGCACCGTACTGGGCATCGAACCCTTCCACGGCCAGCATGTCGATCACCGAATCCGCACAGGTGAGATGCACGCCGCGGCGCCGGAGCCGGGCGGCGAGCCGGTCGATTTCCAGCCGCGCGATGCGACGCGCGGTGTCGGCGGTGATCGGATTCAACACGACGATTTCGTCGATCCGGTTGAAGAACTCCGGATCGAGGAACCGCTGCACCGCCTCGAGTGTGAGCTCTCGCTGCCGCGCGCCGTTATCGGCGCGCACACGCGGCATCGAAGGCCACCATCGGCGGGTCCGCCGGTGCACCCACTGAGCGGAGCCGAGATTCGAGGTCATGAAGACATAGCAATTGCGAAAGGAGATGCGTTCCTTGCCGTTCGCCAAGCGCAGCTCCCCGGTGTCGAGCACATGCAGCAGCGCCCGCAGCACGGTGACGTCGGCCTTCTCGATCTCATCGAACAGCACGATGCCCGGCCGATAGGTCGTGCCTTCGACAGTGTCCCGGTCGAACAGGGTCAGCGACTCCTTGCTGCCGGCATATCCGGGCGGTGCGCCGCTGAACGACGCGGCGTAGTGCTCCTGCGCCAACGCATTCATATCGACTCGGCACAAATCGTCCGGGCCGCTGCGCAATTCGGCGGCCAGCCGGCGGACCAGTTCGGTTTTGCCGACACCGGTGGGGCCCGCGAGCAGCACGCTGGCCAACGGGCCGTGCGGGTCCGTGGCGCCGACGTGCGCGAGGGTTACCGCGCGCACGACGGCGTCGATGGCGTCGGCTTGTCCGAGGACGGATTCGCCGAGTCGAGCTGCCAGCGCCTGCCGATCGAATCCGGTGGCCGAATCGGGGCGCGCCGGCGCGGCGGGCGCCCGGTTCTGGTCCTGGAGCATGTCGGTCAGGAACGGCATGGTGCCTCCTAGGCCTCGGTGGTCTGCTCGACGGGTAGCGCACCGACCCGGCACTCGGCGACCCCGACGGTGTCGCGGGTCAACTCCTCGACCTGTTGCTGGGCCTTGACCGCATCGGTCACCCACAGCTTGTAGAACTCGAAGGGGCAGTCGGCGACCCCGCGATCGCCGTCGCCGGCGGCGTGCACACCGGAGTAGCCGCGGTGCAACAGTTTGAACAGGTGGTTCTGGGATTGGTCGTTCGCCCGCGCGTCGCGAATCGCGGCGACCGACAGCTGGGCGTACTGGATTCCGTATTCCTCCTCACCGGTTTCGCCGAGGGTGCGCCCATCGAACCCGATGATCGCCGAATGCCCGAAGTAGGAGTACACGCCGTCGAACCCGGCGGCATTCGCCACGGCGACATAGCAATTGTTGGCCCAGGCCATGGCTTTGGCCATGAGCACCTGCTGATCTTTGGCCGGATACATGTAGCCCTGGCAGCGCACGATCAACTCCGCGCCCTTCATCGCGCAGTCGCGCCAGATCTCCGGATAGTTGCCGTCATCGCAGATGATCAGCGACACCTTCAGGCCTTTGGGCCCCTCGGTGACATAGGTGGTGTCGCCCGGATACCACCCCTCGATCGGGCACCACGGCAGGATCTTTCGATACTTCTGCACGATCTCGCCGCGATCGTTGATCAGGACCAGCGTGTTGTAGGGCGGCTTGTTCGGGTGATCCTCGTGCTGCTCGCCGGTGATCGAGAAGACGCCCCACACACCGGCCTGCCGGCATGCGGCCGAGAAGATCTCGGTCTCCTCGCCCGGCACGGTCGCGGCGGTCGCGTACATCTCCTGTTCGTCGTACATGATTCCCTGGGTCGAGTACTCCGGGAAGATCACCAGATCCATTCCGGGCAAACCGGTTTTCATCCCGACCAGCATCTCCGCGATCTTGCGCGCGTTGGCGACGACCTCGGCTTCGGTGTGCAGTCGCGGCATCTTGTAATTGACCACCGCCACCCCGACGGTGTCGGGGCTGGATGAAATATCGCCGTGTCGCATTCGGTTTCTCCTTTATCGGACCCGTGTCGGGCGGTTGGTGCGGTTCAGGGAGCCGCGGGAACATTCGTGGTCGCGAGGCGGTAGCGGCCGGCGAGCAACCAGGAAGCGCCGAGCGCCGCGACGACTCCGGCGGCCCAGACCGCCGCCATGCCGGCCGTGGGGTGGTAGTTGCCGGTCAGCGCCAGCAGTGCGGGAACGGTGCACGTCGGCTGGCTCAGCAGTACGACGGCCCAGCCGGTGAACCGCGTCAGTCCATCCATGCCCAGGCCGAGGACCAGGAAGAACAAGCCCCACAGCACTGCCCAGGCGATCCAGATGACGCCGAAGACCGGATCCGCCATCCGCCCGAAGGAGATCCAGGCGTAGACGAGGGCCGCGGCGGCGACGAAGGCGGAGAACCAGCCGATTCCCTGTGGCTCACATCCGGCGAGAGTGCTGATGCCGACGTAGAGATAGGTGAAACCGAACAGGTACACACCGGACGCGGCCAGGATCGTCGCCGGGTCACCGGCCGACTGCGCGAGCATGACCGTCGGCACGACGCACTGCAACGCCCCGACGAACAGATTGAGCAGGGCAGCCGAGCGCGGCGGGACGACCCCGAGCAGCATGAGCCCGTTGACCAGGAGAACGGCTCCGACGTACAGCAGACCGACATTGGCCATGACCACCACCATTGATTTCATATGAAATGATTTCAGATGAAAATACGTGTGGTGGGTCACAGAGTCAAGGGGTCCGGGCCGGGCACGTGCAGGGTCAGCGGATGACCGGATCCACGGCGATCGGCGGAATGGATTCGACGCAGGTGGTCGGGCCGGTGGTGCCGGTACGGATGAATCGGTCGACGATCCCGGTGACGCAGCCGCTGGGTTCGAGGTCGGGGACGTGGCCGGTGTTCGGCACGGAGAGGAATGTGGCGTCGGCGAACCGGGCCGCGACCTGCTCGCCGTGTGCGTCCGGGGTGATGGCGTCGAGGTCGCCCGACAGGACGAGCACCGGGACATTCGGCAGCGCACCACTCGGCCGCGCCGGGTGCGCCGCAGTGATGTTGGGCCACCGGATGCACGCGTCGCCGCCGTCGCGCACCGCGGCGTTGAATCCCGCGAGACTGAACGCGCTGGCGGAGGGTTCGGCGGCGTCGAGTGCTCGCCGGTACTGCCGCTCTCGCTCGGTCACCGTCGCCGCACGGGACCAGACGGTGGGGTAGTCGTTGCAGGCGACGGTCATGTAGAGGTCGATGTTCTCGGTGGGCGGTGCACCGACCGCGTGTTCGGCGAAATGCCGCAGACCGGTGTCGTCGCCGGCCGCGGCAGCGTGCAGCGCCGCGGGCAGGCTGCCGAGCGGGGTGGGTGCGCTGGGGTCGGCGCCGACGTTGCTGGTGGCGACCTCGAAGATGAGGGTGGCGAGTTTGGCCTCGGTGAGCAGCATCGGGTTCGCGCCGCCGATCTCGAGCGGCTGGGCGGCCAATCGCCGGGCGACGGTGCGCAGGTCGGCGACCGCGGTCGCGCCATCGCAGGCGCCGCTGCGTTCGCAGATGCGGTGCAGGGCCAGCGAGACCGCGTCGGCGTTCGGTCGGTTCAGCAGGTCGAAGTCGGGGAGGAATGCGCCGGTCAGGACCATGGATTGGACGTGGTCGGGGTGGCGTTCGGCGTAGACGGGCATCAGGAAGGTGCCGTAGGAGATGCCGTAGAGCACCAGCCGGGGGATGCCGAGCCGTTCGCGCACCGCGTCGATATCGTCGGCGGTCGCGGCCGAGGTGTAGCCGGCCGCGCGGGGGCCGAGCCGCTCACCGCAGCGGGCGACGACCTGTCTCTGCTGTTCGCGGGTGCCGAGTTCGAATTCTCGTTCGTCGGCGCCGCAGTCGAGCGGGCTGGACTGGCCGGTGCCGCGCGGATCGATCAGCAGCAGATCGTGGTCGTCGAGCAGAGCGGAAGCCAGCTGGGTGGCTTGGGCGGCGTGTGCGATGAGCGGGACCCCGGGCCCGCCCGGGTTGGGCGCGACTGTGCCGACGGCGGGTGCGTCGAGGTTGTTGCGCCGGATCAGCGCGTAGCTCACGTCCACCGAGCCCAGCTGTGGGTCGTCGGCGACCAGAGGCCGCTGCTCGATGCCGCATTCGACCTGGTGGCCGGGAACGGTGGGGCACCAATCGGGTGACTGCGCCGCCCGTGTGGCGTCGCATGCGGTAATCAGCGGTACGACGGCCAGCGCGGCAAGTGCCGCGACGAGCGCGGCCCGCGGGGCTTTCTTCATGGTGGGAAATCCTGTTCTGGTGAATACTTTCGCGCCGAACGCGAGGTCGACGACGATCGTGCGTAGCGCCGGGCAAGGCAGTGCAAACCGCACGCAAGAACCACGTAAGAATTCGCGGGCCGGTGCCGGATCGCGTCGCGGTGCCGGGCCGGGCCGGCGGGCGGCGGGTGGACGATTCGGCGGTCGATCTCGGCTCGGGTAACGGCGATCACGAACCGCTCGGCCCGCGTCGGGTGCCTGTGGTTGCCCCGCCACAATGGCACCGTGACCACTACGAACTCGATGGCGTCGGTGCTGGTCGTCGAAGACGATCCGCATGTGCGCAGCACTCTGGACCAGCTGCTGCGGTTCGAGGGCTACCGGGTTCACCTGGCCGCCGACGGACGCCAGGCCCTCGAGCTACTGGAGCGGAGCAGGCCGGATCTGGCCGTGGTCGACGTCGTCATGCCGGAGCTGGACGGGCTGTCGCTGTGCCGGATGCTGCGCAGGCGCGGCGACCGCTTGCCGATCCTGGTGCTCACCGCGCGCCATCAAGTCGGAGACCGGGTCGCCGGTCTGGACGCCGGCGCCGACGACTACCTGGCCAAGCCGTTCGCGATCGACGAACTGCTGGCCAGGTTGCGGGCGTTGCTCCGGCGCAGCACGTTCGACGAAGAAACCACGGAGCTGTCGGTCGCCGACTTGACCCTGAACCCGCAGACCCGCGAGGTCTACCGCGGCCTGCGGGAGATCGAGCTCACCAGAACCGAGTTCGACGTGCTGGAGCTGCTGATGCGCAACACCCCGATCGTGCTGACCCGCGGCCAGATCTACGAACACATCTGGGGTTTCGACTTCGACACCGACTCCCGCTCGCTCGATGTCTACATCGGCTATCTGCGGCGCAAGACCGAAGAAGGCGGGGAACCGCGGCTGATCCAGACCGTCCGCAATGTCGGCTACACGATCCGGCCCGCATGATGCTGCGCACCCGGCTCACCGTGCTCGTCGTCGGCGCTGTCGTCGCCGCAATCGCTGCCACGCTGATGCTGTCCTATCCCGGCGTCGTCGAGCTGGTCGACGACCAATTCGATCGCAGTCTCAACGACCGCGCCGATGCCGTGATCGCGGTGCTGCCCGCGAGGTTGCCGGAACGGCCGGACACGACCGAACAGCTGCTGCTTCCCGACGGCACCGTCAGCGCGCTGGTTCCTCGTCGTCCCGAACTGCCGGTGACCGACGCCGATCGCGTCGTCGCCCGCACCGCGACGGGGACCACCACACACGACGCCGAGATCGGCGGCGCCACGTACGAGATCCTGACCAAACCAAGGCCCGGTGGTGGTGCGGTCATGGTGGGCCAGCGTGTCGACGGCCCGGAACTGGTCGACAACGAATTCCGTTGGCGCACGGTGCTCATCACGGCGGTCGCGGTGGCGGTCTCGGCCGTCCTGAGCTGGCTGGCGATCGGAAGGATCCTGCGTCCGGTCCGGCGGCTGCTCGCCGCCACCGAGCACATCAGCGGTTCCGGTGACCTCGCGGTGCCACTGCCGGAGGCCGGCCGCGACGAAATAGGCAGGCTCACCGCCAGTTTCGACACCATGCTCGGTGCGTTGCGGCGCTCCCGTGCGCAGCAGCAGCGGCTGGTGCACGATGCCGGCCATGAGCTGCGGACACCGTTGACCTCCATCCGTGCCAGCGCCGAACTGCTCCAGCGGGCCAAGGGCAGGCTCGATCCCGCCGACGAGGCCACGGTGCTCGACACGCTGGTCCAAGAGTCGGTCGCCCTGGATGCCCTGGTCGCCGAGCTCGTCGAACTCGCCACCGACCAGCACACCGCCGAAGAAGCGGTGCGGCTCGACCTACCGGCACTGGCCGAGGACTGCGCCGAACGATTCCGGCACCGCGGTGGCCGCACCATCACCGTCACCGCCGATGACCCGGCCCCGGTATGTGTGCGCCCCAAGGCACTGGCCCGCTGCGTGGACAACCTGATCGGCAATGCGATCAAATTCAGTCCGGCCGGCACGCCGATCGCGGTGCGCATTCACGGCACCGAACTCGCGGTACACGACCAGGGGCCCGGTATCGACCCGTCCGAGACCACCGCCATCTTCGACCGGTTCTACCGCGCCGAGGGCACCCAGGCCATCCCCGGATCCGGCCTCGGCCTGGCCATCGTCGACGACATCATCACCGCCCACCACGGCACCGTCTTCGCGGAATCCGGGCCCGGCGCCGGCATCGGCTTCCGCCTGCCGCCGATCTCGCCCGTAGACAGGCGGGCTTGATATTCACGCGACGCTCTTGTGCACATGCACAAAATTCGGGGGCACCGCTCTGCATCATGTCAATGGCGCCCGGCGCCGCCGTGCTGTGAACTCATTCCACTGGATCATTGCTGATCCAGCACGATGTCACGGTCGCTGACGGCGGCCGGGGTGAATCAACGACGATTCGGAGGACCTCAGGTGAGAACACGACGGCTGGCGTCGGTGGCGGTGGCGGCGTGTGTCGCATGGGCCGGTGGTGGCGTCGCGGCGGCCGATCCGGCGTTCCCGCCGAGCTTCCCGCCCGAGCAGAATCAGTTGCCGAGGTTGCCGTCGGAGCCGCAACTGTATGACATGCTGCCGATCCCGACACCGGCCGAAGATCTGTGGTACGACGATCCGCCGAACCTGGCCTCGTATGCCCCGGGTGCGATCGTGCGCAGCCGGGAAGTGCAGACGCGACTGCTGGGAATCCCGTTCCCGGTCTACACCAAGCAACTGCTGTACCGGTCCAGCGATGTGCACGACAATCCGATCGTCACCGCGACCACCGTCATCGTGCCGGGGATTCCGTGGCATGGCAGCCCGCGCCCGGTGGTCTCCTTTCAGGAGGCGATCGATTCGACGAACTCCGCGTGCAATCCGTCCTACACCTTGCAAACCGGCACCATGAAGGAGTCGACGCTGCTGGCCGGGTGGCTGGCGCAGGGATTCGCGATCAACGTGCCCGACTTCGACGGCAAATTCAACACCTTCAACACCTACGACGAGGGCAAGATGGTCCTCGACAGCCTGCGTGCGATGAAGAACGATCCGGCCCTGGGGCTCACCGATTCCGGTATCGCCCTCTACGGGTATTCCGGCGGCGGGTCGGGGTCCATCCGCGCGGCCGAACTGCGCCAGAGCTACGCGCCCGATGTGCGGCTGCTCGGCACCGCCATCGGCGGCACGCCCGGTGACCTGGTCGCGCAGGCGAAGTACGCCACGCAGGAACAGCCGGGGCTGACCGGGATCAGCAACTTCACCATGTGGCTCGGCCTGGCGAGTTTGTCGCGCGAATACCCCGACGTGTTCGACCCCGAGGAATTGCTCACCCCGGAAGGGCAGCAGATCGTCGCCGACATCGCGAGCCGTTGCGTGCTGACGATCGCGCCGACCGGCATGTACCGCCCCATCAGCGCGTACTACCAGCCCGGTAAATCGCTCGAAGGCTCACCGGAGATCATCGAGGTACTGCGCGACAACAGCCTCGGCAAGTACGTCCCCGACAGCCCGGTGCTGTGGTGGCACGGAGTGTGGGATGAGCTGATCCCGCCGTCGGTCGTGCTGCCGACCGTCGACAGCCTCTGGCAACGCGGCGCCGACCTGCGCTTCGTCACGGTTCCGATCCCCGAGCACGTCGTCAACGCGGGCGTCGGCTGGGCACCGGCCACGGCCTGGATCAGTCATGTGCTGCGGGGCGGTTCGCCGGGCCCGAAGTTCAACGCCCCCTTCCAGCCGCTGCCGCCGGGCTTCCCGGGCAGTTGAGCCCAGGAAACCGCCGTGCCCGAGTCCGCCTTTCGCCGGCGCGGGCATGGCGGTTCGCGCCGAAAACCCTTCAGCGGAGGTACGGGTAGTCCTGTACCCAGTGGAATCCGCGGCTGCGCAGGGTGAAGGTGGCGGGATCGACGCGGTCGAGGGTGATCGCGACCGGACGGTCGTGCAGTGTGCCGCGCAGGATCAGGCGGTCCGGGGCGGGCTGTTCGGCTGACAAAGTGGCGAATGGTGCGCGGTAGTCGGCCTGCCCGTCCATCGAAAGCACGGTGAGTTCCAGGAGGCCGTCGGTGCGGAAGAGGGCGTGTGCCGGTACCAGATCACCGTTCATCCGCTGGTAGGTCGCTTCTTCTGGTCCTTCGAAAACCACTCGCTGCCAACGGTTCTCGTCGGTCGTCAGCGGCGGCACGGCCTGACCGTCGAGGCCGAAATCCCGCACCTCCCATATCCCGTACAGCGGAGATCGCGGACTCGCGGCACTGTACTGTTCCTGCCAGACGCGCCAGTTGTCGTGCACGCCGCTCACCGTGACCCAGAGGGCGAGAGCCACCTGAATCCACGTCGCGATGCGATTCCTCCTGGCGTCGGTGAACAGCGCGGGCGGTGTCAACGGCGCGCAGGCGCGTTGCCGCACGAACACGTCGAACAGCCGCCGCAGGTACGGTGCGAGCAGGACCAGGCTCATCATCAGCAGATGCGCCGACAACAGCTTCTCCGGCACATCGAAGGTCATATTCAGGACCAGGATCTGCGCCGTGCTCGCCAGGCTCACCACCGCGCCCAATACCGCGGTCCTCGGCAGGAACAGCAGCAGCCCGGCGACGACTTCCACTGCGCCCAAAGTCATCTCGTAGGCAGGCGAGCTGCCGACCTGTAACCACAGCACCGACATGGGACTGAAGCTGCCGTACGGCTGCAACAGTTGCGCGAGTCCGGGACCGGGCATCTGGTTGGGGATCAGCTTGGCGAGCCCGAACGACAGCATCTGCCCGGCCAGGCACAGCCGCAGAAACAGCGTGAACCACGCCAGGAGTCGCGGATGCGAGCCGCGGCGATCGACGGCCGTCCATGCCGCGGTGCCGACCGCCGCGGCGACCAGCAGGCAGAACACCAGCACCCACATCGCCGTCTGGTCGCCGGCTCCGGAGTCCTTGTGCAGCAGCGCGTCGACCCCGAACACGGTCGTGCCGACCCAACCGGTCACGGGGTCGGTGAGGGAGGT
The DNA here is from genome assembly GCF_005863245.1 of Nocardia cyriacigeorgica. Classification (GTDB taxonomy): domain Bacteria; phylum Actinomycetota; class Actinomycetes; order Mycobacteriales; family Mycobacteriaceae; genus Nocardia; species Nocardia cyriacigeorgica_C. The sequence continues at coordinate 466,951 of NZ_VBUT01000006.1, forward strand.
GGCCCACAGCCCGGCATGCCCGTGAACCCAGCGGCCGAAGGCGCCGAGCAGCGCGAAGTGGATGTAGGGGATGAGCAGGCAGAACAAGCCGAAGTAGAGGACGCAGAAACGGAACGCGATCCGCGTTGCCGGATGCCAGGCGGTCCGCGCGGCGGTGGTGGAGGCTTCGCGCGTGCTGGTCACCGGTGCATCCTCGGGTCCTCGGTGGGGTCGGCGAACTGGGCCGGGCAGCCGTCGCCGATGGCGTCGGGACGGAGTTCGAAATGCCACGGTTCGTTGCGGTAGATCTGGCACAGCCCGTACCCGGCGCCGTGCGCCGACAACCAGGCCGCCGCCTCGGTGGGTCCGATGTCGACCGCCTCACCGGACACATGCGCGGACGTGTCCGCAGTGGCCACCCACCGGGCGGCCTCGGCTTCCGAGCCGTACGTCGCGACCGCCTCACGCAACAGCTGATCCTGGTACTCCGGGGAACGGCGGCCGCTGGTGACGACCAGCTCGACGCCCTCGCCCGCCGCATCCGCCGACGCCCGGCGCAGCGCGTCGAGCAAGGCGGGGTCGAGGTCGGACACCGACGGAACCCCGTCACCGAACACCGCGCCACCGGGCGGACCATCGTGGTCGCCTCGAACGGAATCGATGGCCCCCGCGACCGAGGAGGACAGCGTGCCCGGTGACTGGCAGCCGACGCCGCCGGCAACCGCCGCGCCGACGACGATGCAGGCCGCGAGGATGGCGGATCGGCTACGGTGAGGCGCTGTTCGTGCTGGTTCGCTGTGCTTCATGTCTTCAGTGAAGCCAGCGTGGTGTTGTCGGCACGTATGCGATTTCGGATACGCCGACGATATGCCCGGCCTGGGAAGATCGAGGGTCTATGCGTGTACTGATCGTCGAGGACGAACCGTATCTGGCCGAAGCCGTCCGCGATGGGCTGCGCCTGGAAGCGATCGCCGCCGATATCGCCGGTGACGGTGAGACGGCGCTCGAGTTGCTCAGCGTCAACGCCTACGACATCGCCGTCCTCGACCGTGACATCCCCGGGCCCTCCGGCGACGAGATCGCCCGGCGGATCGTCGCCTCCGGCAGCGGCCTGCCGATCCTGATGCTCACCGCCGCCGACCGGCTCGACGACAAGGCGAGCGGGTTCGGCCTCGGCGCCGACGACTACCTCACCAAGCCGTTCGAACTGCGAGAGCTGGTGCTGCGCCTGCGGGCTCTGGACCGCAGGCGCGCCCACAGCCGGCCGCCCGTGCGGGAGATCGCCGGGCTGCGGGTGGATCCGTTCCGGCGCGAGGTCTACCGCGACGGCCGCTACGTCGCGCTGACTCGCAAGCAGTTCGCGGTGCTCGAGGTCCTCGTCGCCGCCGAGGGCGGTGTGGTCAGTGCCGAAGAGTTGCTGGAACATGCCTGGGATGAGAACGCGGACCCGTTCACCAACGCCGTGCGCATCACCGTCTCGGCGTTGCGTAAACGTCTCGGCGAGCCGTGGATCATCGCGACCGTCGCCGGTGTCGGGTATCGCATCGACACCCAACCGGACAACGGGGGAGGGGAGCGTGGATAGGCCGCCCGGCCTGAGTGTTCGCCTCAAGCTCACCCTCAGCTACGCGGGCTTCCTCATGCTCGCGGGTGTGCTGCTGCTGGCGGCCGTGCTGGTGTTCTACCTGTACCTGCTCCCGGCCGGTTGGATCAACGCCAGCGGTAACTTCTGGATCGACCGTTCGCTGCTGCTGCGGGCCTTCGCACCATTCATGGCTCTGGTGCTCGTCTTCCTTCTCGTGTTCGGTCTGCTGGGCGGGTGGTTGCTCGCCGGCCGCATGCTCGCCCCGCTCACGCACATCACGGCCGCGACCCGCCTGGCCGCGAATGGTTCACTGTCGCACCGCATCCGGCTTCCGGGTCGCAGTGACGAGTTCCGCGAACTCGCCGACGCCTTCGACACCATGCTCGCGCGGCTGGAAGCGCACGTCGGGGAACAGCAACGATTCGCGGCGAACGCCTCCCACGAGTTGCGCACACCGCTGGCGATCACCCAGACCCTCCTCGACGTCGCCCGCAACGATCGCGACACCGACACCGGCGAACTGGTCGACCGCCTGCACGCCGTCAACGCCAGGGCCATCGACCTCACCGAAGCGCTACTGGTGCTCAGCCGGGCCGACCGAGGTTCGTTCACCCGGGAGCCGGTGGACCTGTCCCTGCTCGCCGAACAAGCCGCGGAAACCTTGCTCCCGCTGGCGGAGCGCCACGGCGTCGTCGTCGAGACCTCCGGCGAGATCGCACCCACGCACGGTTCGGCTGCGCTTTTGCAGCAGATGACGACCAACCTCGTGCACAACGCCATCGTCCACAACCTGCCCGAGCGCGGCGCGGTGTGGGTCACGACCGGAGTCCACGGTGGCGGTGTGGTGCTCACGGTGGAGAACACGGGTGAAACGCTCACCCCGCAGGTGGTTTCGACCCTGGCCGAGCCGTTTCAGCGGGGTACCGAACGCGTCCGCACCCATCACGCGGGCGTCGGCCTCGGCCTCGCCATCGTCGACAGTATCGTTCGCGCGCACGGCGGGATCCTCACTCTCGCAGCGCGTCCCGCCGGCGGACTCCGGGTGACAGTGCGACTACCCGGGCCGTAGGGTGCGCACGTTCAGAGGAACAGGCCGAGCACGGCACCACTGACGATCAGCTTGAGCACCCAGTCGGTCATATGCACCAGGGCGGTCGGGATCGGGACGTTCTCGTGCACGATGGCGCCTGCGAGGATGGTGACCGGAAGTACCGCAACGATCGCGCCGAGCGCCGCTCCGGCGGCGACGCCGTGCCGATCACCGGCGAGCAAAAGCGCTGCCAGCACGGCGGCCGCAACGAGACCGCGCAGCAGCACGAACGCCATCTGGACCGGCACACCGACCCCTGGCCGTGGGGTACTCGTTTTCGCCACCTGGACGGCGACCGGGGGTACCGCGTACAGCACCGCACTGAGGACGAACGAGACGACGGCCGCGACGACGACACCTATGACAACCATGGCCAGCTCCTTTAGTACGGTCTAGTACTCAATTTAGGGCGACGTATAAGTACTGTCAAGTACTAAAGTGGGCGGCATGAACTCTGGAGGTGTGCGTCGTGGCCGGCCGCCGGGCAAGACCGGCGCCGAACTGCTGGCCGTCGCTCGCGAGCTGTTCCTCGAGCGCGGTTTCGCGGCGTCGACGATGGACGAAATCGCCGCGCGGGCACGAATTTCCAAAGCCTCGCTCTATCGCGAGCATCCCTCGAAGGCCGGCCTGTTCGCCGCCGTCGTCGAGCAGTGGGCCGACGCCGGCCGCGACGCCGTGCGACCGGCCCTGGACAGACTCGAAGCCGCCGAGGACGTCCGCGACGGGTTGCAGACCTGGGCGCAGACCCTGCGGGCCGCCATCCTCGCTGCGCCCGTGATGGAGATGCGCCGACTGGTCACCGCCGAGGCGGCCCGCCTGCCCGAGGTCGGGGCCACCTATCTGCACAAGAGCTGGATCAGGAACATCGGCGACCTCGCCGCCACACTCCGGACCCTCGAGGCCCGCGGCCTGCTGCGAGTCCCGGACCCCGCGGCCGCCGCTGAACAACTGACCTGGCTGGTCGTCGGCGCCCCGCTGAACGCCCGGATGCTCGATGCGACGGCAGAGATCCCGGATACCGTGGACGGGGCGGTGGAGGTTTTTCTGGCGGCCTACGGGAGATGACCATGCGCGGCGGTGACCGCCGCTGATATCCGTGCCCGGAAGATCTCGGGGGAGAAGTTCATCGCGTGGGCTCTGATCGCCGGCGGGTCGTAGCGTGCCGGGTCGAAATCGCGCATGGCCCGCGCGAGCCGGGCGATGACGGCGGTATCCGGGCCGACATCCAGATGTTCACCGGTGATTCCCGCGACGACGGTATCGAGGGCGCCGCCGGCGCCGAGGGCGAGAACGGGAGTGCCGCATGCCATTGCTTCTACGGGGACGATGCCGAAGTCTTCGACTCCCGGCATGACGAGTGCCCGGCAGCGGCGATACATGTCGAGCAGAATGTCGTCGGGTGCGGCGCCGAGGAAGGTCGTTTCGGCGCCTGCGAGGGTCGCGAGGTGGCGGCGCGCGCGGCCGTCGCCGAGGATGACGAGCCGGCAGCCGGCGTGCTTGGCGGCGTGGACGGCGAGGTCGGGGCGTTTGTAGGGAACCAATCGGCCTGCGAAGAGGAAGAAGTCTTCGCGAGAGACGTCGTCGGCGGGGGAGAAGCGGTCGAGCCGGACCGGTGGGTTGATGACCGTCGCGGGTACGCCCCACCAGTCGCGGACGCGATCGGCGACCGCGCGTGAATTGGCGATGACCCGGGTCAGTCGCGGCGCGGCGCGCGTCTCCGCGTGCCGGGCCAGTCTGCCGAGCGCGGCCAACGCCACCTGGCCCGCGCGGCCGCCTGATTCCTGGGCACGGAACGCGCGGTCCCACGCCCAGCGGGCCGGGCTGTGCACGTAGGCGATCACCGGGGCGTCGGTCGCGAAAACCGCCTGGGTGGCGAAGGAATGGTGACTGACGAGCACAGCGTCGTAGCCATTGCGTAGCGGCAATGTACGCAGAACCCGCGGCGTGAACGGGAGCAGCGGCGCGTGGGTGCGGCCACCGGTCGCGGCGTAGACGCGATCGAGCCAACTGCCGTGGACGGGACTTCGCTGGTGGCCGTCACCGGCGTCGCTCGAGTGGTCCCGGGCGGCACGACATACGGCCCGGGCACCATCGGGTGTGACGATGGGCGCGTACACCTGCGCGTCCGGCCACGTCTGCATGAACTCGGCGACCACTGCCTCGGACCCGCCGTACTCGGTGAATCGCTCGTGCACGATGGCGATTCGGGGATCGGTCATCCTGGTCACCTACTTGTGCGGGCCGAGCTGGTGGGTGGATGCGGGCGAAGCCGGACCCGGACTAGACGGCAGAGCGTGGGACGCCGGCCGCTGTGTCCGCCCGATCCGTGAACGGGGCGACCCGGCGAGGTGCCGCGCGGCTTCGCAGGGCGGGTGCGACGGGACGACCTTCGAGCAGCCCCGCCACGCTGCCCTGCTCCAGTGCCCTGCGGTACACCACCGCCGCATGCAGGCACGCCTCGACCGTCTCGTCGATCGCGGCATCATCGTGAGCGGCGGACACGACCAGCGACTGCCCGAGCACACCGTGGCGCAGCAACTCCTGGATGAACAGCGTCCGAAACGCCTGCGACGGTGCGCCGGTCAGATCGGCCGTCTGGTAGAGCAGGCACGACGGCCGGCCGAGAACCCGGAGATGGTCGGCGATTCCGAGATCGGCGGCGACAGCGTTCACCGCCGCGGCCAGGCGGTGGCCGGACCGCTCCATTCTCCCGACCGGGTCGGCGGTGGCGTAGGCATGGACCACGGCGCGGAAGGCGGCGAGCGAACCGGATTCGGGACCGTGCGTCGTGGACAGCAGGAACACCCGGTCGCGGTCGGTGCGCAACCCGCCGAGTTCCATGAACTCCCGCTTGCCCGCGAGCGCCGCGATCGGAAACCCATTGCCCATCGCCTTACCCCAGCACGACAGGTCGGGGCGCACACCGTACACCTCCTGGGCGCCGCCGGCGGCCCACCGGAAACCGGTGATCATTTCGTCGAGGACCAGCAACGTGTCGTACCGATCACACAGGGCGCGAACACCCTTCAGATATCCCGGCTCCGGTTCGGCGAGCGCCGTCGCCGCCTCCATGACGACGCATGCGACCGGTTGCCCGGCCAGGACTTCGGCCAGCGAGCCGAGATCGTTGTACCGGAATCGCACCGTGGTCCGTGCGCCGGGAACGCCGCGGTCCATCGCAGTCGTGCCGATGAACCAGTCGTCGACCGAGAAGAAGGGCTGATCGCACACCGCGACGACCTCGCGCCCGGTGGCACCGCGCGCCAACCGCACCGCCGCGGTGGTGGCGTCGGAGCCGTTCTTGGCGAATTTCACCATGTCCGCGCCGGGCACCAGAGACAGGAAGTCCTCGGCTGCGAGGAGTTCCAGCTCGGTGGGCCGGGTGAAGTTCACCCCCTGCGCGATGGTTCGGCAGACGGCCTCGACCACCGGCCGGTAGCCGTGCCCGAGGGTCACCGAGCGTAGCCCCATTCCGTACTCGACGTATTCGTTGTCGTCGCAGTCCCATACCCGACAGCCATTGCCGCGCACCAGGACCGGCGCCATGTTCTCCGGATACTGGTCCGGGCCACGGGCGTAGGTGTGTGCGCCGCCCGGCACCAGATCGTGCAGTCGCGCCTGTGCGGCGTTACTGCGGGTGAACTCGCGCATCGGCTACCTCCTGTCCGACGGTCACCGCCCATAGGCCGTGATCGGCGCGCCTGCCGCGTGGGCCGGCATAGGCGCGCATGGTTCCTTCCTTCACCAATCCGGACCGGGCAGTGGCGACGGCGGATTCGGTGTCGTCTTCCTCGACGGCCATGGCGATCCGATACAGTCCGAGCTGCTCGAACCCGTACTCCAGCAGCCGCCGCGTGACGGTGACCCGCAGTTCGCGGTCGGCGACGTCCGGATCGATCCAGAGGTGGATCCAGGCATTGCGGTCGAACATGTCCAGACCGAACAGCGTGGCCTCGCCCGCATAGGAATCGTTGTGCACGATCGCGAACACCAGTCCATGGCTGGTACGCAAACCGGTTCTGCTACACCACCACTCGTACGCCCATCGGCCGTAGGAGGGTGTCGATGCGGGCCGGGCGGCAGTGGGCGAGTGCTCCTGGCCGTCTCGCCTGGCCCGCCGCCAGGCCGCGCCGTCGGATAACCGCAGGCTGCGCACCACGACTCCCGGACCCGCCGCCAGCGACACGACGCCGGGGCTACGGACGGCCTGGAAACGTCGTCGGAGCCGTCCCAGCGTGTATCGCGCAGACACAGCGACAACCGTGATCGCATCGGGGCCGTCATACGACGGTGGCTCCGCGGTGGTGCGCACCCGGCGGGCGGGATGACGGGCCTGCGCGCGCTGGATCCACTGCCCGGTGAACCCCTGCCGCGGAATGTCGGCTCTGGTCAGCGCCCACAGCTCGTGGTCACGCCGTGCGCCGCCGGCGTCGAAGTACTGCGCCATGCGTGCCTCGCGGCAGAATCCGAGATCGGCGGCCCCGCGGACCGCGGCGACGTTCTGTGGTGCGACGGGTGCCACGATGCGTTCCAGCCCGATCCGGTCGAAACCGAAGTCGAGCACGAGGGAGGCGGCCAGGCCGCCGAATCCGTGCCGGGCCAGGGTGGCGTCGATCCAGATGCTCAATTCGGCGCTGCCGGTGCGTCGATCGACCGAGACCAGATCGCATTGGCCCGCGAGCCTGCCGTTGATCTCGATGACGCAGGCGAGGCGGCGGCCAGTACACGCCTCGGCGCGGGCGGTGACGAGTTCGCGGGCCCACTGAACATCGGAATGCCTCGCTGCCCAGTCCAGCTCGCTGGTATGCCAGAACGGCTCGATGAGCAGGCGATCACGCAGCCGGATCCGGCGCCACGCGGCCGCATCGCCGACCCGGGGCGGCCGCAACACCACGGTCGCGCCGAACAGTCGCACCGGGCCCAACTCGACAGCGGACAGATCGCTGAGGCGGCGGTTCATCGGCGTGGTCGCTGTGTACCCAGCGATGCGGTCGTCACGGCGCCGTCGGTCCCCACCGATAGCCGCCAGTAGGTGCCCTGTTCGTCTTTCAACACGATTCCCCCGTCCGTCCGCTCCGAGAGCCACGCACCGCTGGGCAGCACCGCCGCGAGCACCTGCCGTTGCGGGTTCCTGGCTTGGAAGAGATCACCATCGCCCTCACCTCCCTGCGCGACGACGGTCGTGCTGAACCGCGCGCCCGTGCCACGTCCGATCACGTTCCAGCCGACGGGGAAGACCGCGGGGTCGATGTCCTCGCGGGTACCCGAGATGAGGTTCACCGCGGTGCCCTCGGGGCAGCCGGCCGCATCGATCCGTAGCTCGACCGGGGGTGTGTCGTCGTCGGCGTCGAACTCGACATTGGCCAGGTAGGGCTGACGGCAGTACACGAGGTCGAGGCAGACCGCGCGCGCGGCGACCTTGCAGTTGACCATCCCGAACTGCGCGGGCCCGCCCTGTCCGGCCGCGCCGACCGACAGTGCGGTATCGGCACCTTCGAACCAGACATTGGTGAACCACCAGTCGTTCGCGGCGCCGTCGACGACCACATGCCGATCGGTGGTTCGCGGGTCCTTGTCGGCGACGAATTCGACATTGGTCAAGGACAATCCGGCATTGTGGTCGCCGCCGGTGCCGAGCACACCGATGCGGTTGTCGGCGAACTTGGAGGCGGTCACGTAGTTCTGGATGCACGAGGTGACCACGCCGTAGCCGAAATTGTTGATATCGCAGTCGATGAACGTCGTGCCGCCGGTATTGCGGTCCAGGACGACTCCGCGTTGTTCGGCGTAACGCGGATGATTCTCGCTCTGATGGTTGCCGCGCAGCACCACCGATTCGAACGAGCATCGGAAGCATTCGGAGAGCGCGACCGCGGTCGAGCGGGGGCCGCTGGTGAAGATTCCCATGCGCGCGAACCGCACGCGCTGTCGCCGGGTCAAGGCGATGAGCGTGCCGTCGCCTTCGTAGACGATGGTGGTGGCATCGCCACCATCGCCGAGTACCGCGGTGTAGTCGGGCAGCGCCGGCCACGATGTGACCAGGTAGTGCCCGGCGGGCAGATACAACACCAGCGGGCCGTCGCCGGGCGCGGCGGCCCTGGCCAGGGCCTCGGTGTCGTCGGCGTGCCCGTCGCCGACCGCGCCGAAGTCACGGACGTTGCGTGCCGCGGGCGCATCGGTGACCCGAGGTGAGCGCGGTGCCGGCTCCGAGGGCGCGGCACACGACGCCAGCGCGCCCGCCGCGGTCGCGCCGAGCGACGCCGCGAGCATGTGCCGGCGTGGTACCGCTGGGTTATCGGTCATTCGAGCGCCTCTTCCACAACCTCGGCGCTCGCCGGGCCGCCGCGGAGTACACCACGACGCCGTCGAGACCTGTGCCGCCGTCCCCGAGGGTGGCCAGCGCACCGCGCACCTGCGTGGCGGTGGTGGTGCCGAGCTCGATCACGCCGACCGCCGCCTCGGCGCGGCGGGTGAGCGCGATGGCGTCGGCGGCCCCGGTCACCGGGGCAGCGTCCACGACGATGTGATCGAATTCGGCGCCGAGCTTGGCCATGATCTCGGTGAACCGCTCGGAGGCGAGCAGATCCGGGGTGCGCGCGTCGGCCTCGCCGAGCGGGAGGAGATCGACGCCGGAGTCCGGCCAGGACACGATCGCCTCGCCAGGCGGGCCACGGTGGCGCAGCAGTTCGGCGAGACCGCGTCGGGTTTCCGGCGGGAGCAACCGCGTTGAACTGCCTCGTCCGGTGGTGTCGGCGTCCAGCAGCAGCACCGAGTGTCCGGCGTCGGCGAACGAGCGCGCCAGCCCGATCGCCACCTCGGGGCGCGACCGCGGCGACAGGCTCGCCAGAACGATTGCTGCCGGATCGCGGTCGTCTCTGGTGAGGCGGGCCCGCAGCCGCCGCAGCTCCCCGGCTTCACCCGGTCTGCCGTCGTCGACGATGCCGAGGACCGGCACCGCGACCACGGCTTCGACATCGGCGGAGCTGCGCAGCCGCCGGTCGAGCCGGTCGCGCAAGACCGCGGCGGCACCACCGAGCACCAGCCCGGCCAGCAGGCCGAGCCCGAGCAGCCGCGTCTGCTGCGGCCCCGACGGGGCCGAGGGCAGTTGCGCCTTGTCGACGACCTCCGCGCGGGCCGCGGGTGCGGCGTCGCGCTGTATCGACTCCAATTCGGCGACGAGACGGCGGAACTGGGACACCACCTGGTCGGCGAGCACACGCGCACCCTCCGCGCTCGAATCGGTGACGCTGACGAAGATGAGTGTGGTGGCCGGCGGTGCGGTGGCCGTGATCTTGTCACGCAGTTCGTCGACCGACATCGCCAGTCCCAGTTGATCTTTCACTCGCTGGGCAACAGTGACGCTGGTCGCGAGGTCGACATAGGAGCGCACCCGCTGCTGGGCTGCCAGCCCGCCCTGATAGGAGTCGTTGACCGAGGTGCCGGTGGCCATGGAGACATACACGCTGCTCGACGCGGTGTAGGTGACGGGAAGCGATCTCGCGTAGGCGAAGGACGCGGCCAGGCACAGCGCCGTCACGCCGAGCACGATCAGCCACCGCCGCCGCAGGATATGCCAGAAATCTCGTAAATTCATCGTAGTGCCCTCGCTTTTCCTACAGCGGTCGGCCGGGTTGGTGCCGGCCGGCTTTCGGTCCTTCTCCGGTATTCCCCGACCGCCAGGTAGATGAGCGCGACGAGCACCGCGGCCTGCAGATACTTGCCGAGCATCTCGACGCTGCCCAGCATGCCGCGCTCATAGGCGACCGGAACCTCGATCACCGCGAGCGCGAGCACGACGGCCACGAGACTGCGCGAATACATCGCCCGCGCCCACAGCACCACGAGCACGAATGTCCATGTCACCGCGATAGCGACCCCGGTGTATCCGCCGAGAACGAAGCCCTCGTTGACATTTCCCTCGGCGAGCGACACCTGGACCGTTGTCATGTCGACCGAGGAGCCGCGCACGTTCTCGGCCCACGCCGCACCCGCGCGATATTTCTCCGTGCCGAGCAGCTGGGCGGGCACCAGGCTGTGCAGCATGTGCACGACCACCTCGTCCAGGGAGAGCCAGGAACCCGGTCCCGCGTAGTAGGCGTCGGTGGCGCCCTCGAGGAGATCGAACCGGCGCAATATGCTCAGGAACGGACGCACCGGTCCCGGATAGGCGGAATCGGGCAGGGCAGACTCGGATGCGGCGTACGTGGTGGCCTTCAATGCCTGGAGCCTGCCGAACGCGGCAAGGCCGAGCGCCGAGAGTGCGCATACCGCCAGCACCTTCCGCCGCGTCCAGCCGGTCAGCGCGAATCGCACCGCTACCGCTAGTGCCGCGCCGATGACCGGTGTCTTGGACTGGACCTGCATTGTCCACAGCAGTTCCCCGAGCATCACCAGACCGATGACGAGGATGGTGATGCGGTTGTGTCGCGGCCGCAGGAAGACGATGAGACCGACGGCGCCGAGCGTGGCCAGCAGGGTGACGAGATTGATGACCGGATTCGGGCTCTCCAGTTCCCCGGCGCGTCCGGTGCCGCCGGTGGCGACCGCGGCGAGACGGCCGACAGTGCCGACCACATACAGCGCCCACAGGGTGGGCACGAGGTGGGGATCCCGGGTGGAGTACGGCGTCGGCGGTCTGCCGGCGGGCCGATTGCGCGCCCAGATCGCATAGCAGACGACCAGCGCGGCGTAGAGGCACAGGCCGAACACGACATGCCGCAGCACCGCGGCGATGCCGTCGTCGTAACCGAATTCGGCCAGCCGCGGATCGGGGATATTGTCGCCGAAGTGGGGCTGCGGATGGGTCAGCAGCAGCACCGCCGGGCGCGCGACATAGGACAGGGCCCAGTGCGCGGCCTGGACGATGAGGACGATGCGGATGACTCCGCGCCGATAGCAGGCCGCGACGACGATCGCCACCAGCGCGCCCGTGGCGATGAGTACTTCCGTTGCCGCTGCGCTCATCTCGGTGTGCTTTCGTGCCGTCGCGCGGTCTCATCCCAGTGCATCGACGATGTCCCTCGCGCGATCGACATAGCGGTGGCGGCCCGCGACGATGCGGCGATGTCCGGCCGCGGCGATCTTCGCGACACGGTCGGGCTCGCGGGCGCAGCGATCCAGGATGTCGCGCAGCTCGACGCGGCTGGAGAACAGGAAGCACTCGGTGCCTTCGTCGAGTAATTCGCCGTGCTCGGTACTGCGTTCGCCGACGAACAACCCGCCCGCCGCGGGTACCTCGAAGGTGCGGCAGGTGTGGGTATCGCGATTGGCGGAATTGAGCAGCACGAGATTCGCGGTCACCGTGGCGACGGCGTGCGAGAAGTCTTCACCGTAGGCCGGGCCGGCCACGCAGGCGCCGGTGCTGCGTAACGCGGGCACCCGCCACCAGTCGGGTCCGCGGAGCATGAACCGGCCGCCGTGTTCGCGGGCCAGCGTCAGCAGCAGATCGTTGCGGTCCGGGCGGCGGGCGCCGATGAATCCGGCCAGGAATCGACGGGTGCCGCGGAGTGCGCACGGATGGTGCCAGGCGGGATCGTATGCACTGCGGACCAGGCGCACCTGCCGGGCGCCGCGTGTGCCGAGTTCACTCACGTTGTGGCGCTTGGTTGTGACGATCAGATCCCAGTAGCGCTCATGGGCGAGGTACTCGGCGGTGATGTTGTCCGGGTTGGCGATGTCATCGGGGCTGTAGTGGACGTGCAGGGCCGCTGGTGTGCCGAGCAGTCGCTGCTGATCGAGGTGGACCGCCTTGAAGGCGAACAGCATCTGCGGCTCGAAATCCACAGCGATCCTGTCGATTTCGCGATGCACGGCGGCGACCTGCCGCGGCGACCGCCGCCGGAGGGCTTTGGCGTGCCACCAGGACGGCGACAGCCGAGCGGGCAGCGTCACGGCGGTGCTGTCGACCACGATCACGTCGTGGCCGGCTTGCCGGAACCCCTCGGCGAGCGAGCGGGCATTGCTGCCCACCCAGTCGTCGCCGACGAACAAGATCCTCACGGCGACCCACCGTCCAGGATCAGGTCGGCAGCGGGTGCCGGGCGAAGCGCGGCAGCGCGATCCCGGAGCACCAGCCAGCGCATGCGGACCAGGCACCACAGCGCGACGGCGACTTCCGCGGCGAGGCTGCCGAAGACGAGCGTCCACACCGAGCGGGTGTGCAGCGCGATGCCCAGCGCGATCAGCGCGACACAGGTGCCGACAATCGCCCCGATCAGCACGCCGGCGGTGTCCTGGCGCACCGGGAGCACCGCGGTGGTCACGAAGGAGGTCACCGTGGTGGCGGGCAGGATGAAGACTTCGACCCGCAGCAACGCGACAGCACCGGTGAACTGGTCGCCGAAGATCACATGGATGAGCAGCGGGGCGAGCAGCCACACCCCGGCCACCGCGAGCACCGCGGCGCAAACGCACACCAGCAAGGACCGCACCGAGCTGCGCCAGAACGTGCCCTGGGTGCTGCGGCGCGCCATCCTCGGCAGTAGCGCGAAACCGATGGGGTCGAGCAGGGATTGGATGGCACGCACCAGCCGGTCGCCCGCCGAGTACAGGCCGAGCGAGACCGCGTCGAGCACTGCGGCGTAAATCGCCACCGACCCCTGCCCGTAGCTGGACACCAGCGCGCGGGAGGTGAGGATCGGGCCGCCGATCCGCAAGACCGCCCGCACGTTGCGCGGCCGGGGCGGAGTTCCGAAGGTGCGCACCGAATCCCACCAGGTCAACGCGACCGTCAGCACGGAGGACACCAACATGCACAGCAATACCACCGGCGCACTGGGGAAACGGGGGAGCAGCAGGATCAGCAGCACGAGATACCCGATGCGGCCCGCGCCCTGGTAGACGGTCGATGTTCCGAATCTGCCCTGGCCGATCAGCAGCCAGTCCTCCGAGATCGACCAGAAACCCCCGGTGAACAAGCCGAGCAGGATCATCTGCACCGGGGCAGGCACCTGCACTGCTGTGCCCGCTACGAGCATGGCGGCCAGCGCGGCGAGCGTCGTCGCGCGGATCGCGAGATAGGCGCCGCGCAGTTCGCCCAGATCGGCGCGCGTGGTCCGGATGTCGTGCACACGGGCCGCGAGGAAGGGGGTGATCCCCAGGTCGACCAGCAAGCTGCCGATGAAGTACGACGACATCCCGATGGCCAGTAGTCCGACGCCGTCGGCGCCGAGTATCCGCGCGATGAGCGGCAGCGTCAGCAGCGTGATGAGGTACTGCCCGTACTTGCCGAAGCTGACGTAGCCGATGTCGCGCATGATCGCGCCGAGTCCGTGCGAGACGGACCGGGGGGCGAGTGCGGTCTCCGAATCCTTCGTGTGGCTGCCGTGCACAGCGGGATCAGGCACGGCCGTGTCGCTTCCGGGGCACGGCCGCGAGGAAATCGGCGACCACGCGGGCGGATTCGGCGACGTCGAACCGGCGCGCCCGCACGCGGGCGGCGGCGGCGAGCCGCACGCGCAAGGCGCGATCCTCGATGAGGGTGTTCAGCGCTTCGGTGAGCTGCCCGCGATCGCCGCCGTCGACGAGCAGGCCGTCGATCCCCGGCTCCACGATCTCGGTCGGGCCGCCGGGGCGGGTGGCGATCACCGCGCAGCCCGCCCGCATGCCCTCGACGACCACCTGCCCGAACGGCTCGGCGAGCAACGTGCAGTGCACCAGGACATCCGAGCGGTACATATAGGAGTCGGGATCGTCGACGTGACCGGTGAACGTGACGGGCAGGTCGTACTCCGTGGTGAGCTGTTCGAGTTCTGCGCGGAACGCCTCCTCGCCGAAGAGCGCACCGCCGACCAGGAATACCCGCCGCGGACGGGTGCGTACCTCGGCGAGCGCGCGCAGGAACAGGTCCTGCCCCTTCCATGGTGCGAGCCTGCCGACGACGGTGACGATCGTGTCCGAGGGTGGACGCTGGTCCTCGCGGCGGTCGGGCGGGCGCGCCTCGAGGCCTGGATAGGCGACGACGGCGGGGCGGCGCCAGGTGATCAGCGACCCGAGAGTCGAACGACTGTTGGCGATGTACCCGCGGGCGACGAGCCAGCCGAACACCCTGATCACGGGAGCCAATGTGCGGCCGAAGTATTCGGCCGAGATCCGATCGTGCACCTGCCAGACCAGTGGTATGCGCGCCCGCCCTGCCGCTGCGGCTCCGATGACGAGCGCCTTCGCGCTCTGGGCGACAACGACCGAGGCCTCCAGATCGCGCATCACGCGGCCCAGCGTCCAGCCGAGGCGTATCAGCCGCACGACACCAGCGGCCAGGCGCGGCAGGCCGGCGTTCGCGATCGTCAATGTGGCGCTGTCGGTGTCATTGGCGACGAGGTGGGTCTCGATGGCGCGAGCCCTGGTCTTGGCGACCATGGGTCCGTCGGCGGTGTACACCACGGCGGTGTCGAGGTGGCCGGGCAGCGCGGTGACCAATCGCAGCGTGGCGAGTTCAGCGCCCGAGGGCGCGGCGGTGTGGGTGAGGAAGACCGCTTTCATCAGGACCCCAAGGATCGGTAGAGCTCGACGTGCCGCTGCGCGACCGCGTCCCAGGTGAATGTTTCGGCATGCGCCCTGCACTGTCGCGGCGTGGGCCGGGCGCCGTCGAGGGCGCAGACGATGCGGGCGGCGAGCGCGTCCGCGTCGCCGGCCGGCACGATCAACGTGTCGTCGAGTGCGCGAACGGTTTCGGGCAGGCCACCGCAGTCGGTGACGATGGGCGGGCAACCAGCGGCCAGGGACTCCAATGCGGCGAGGCCGAATCCTTCCAGCGCACGCGACGGCACCACGTCGAGTTCGGCCGCGCGATGTAGCCGGGTCAGTCGTGCCTCATCAACCGCGCCCAGGAAGGAGATCGAGTCCGAGCCGGCGGCGAGGTCGCGAAGTTCCCGTTCGGCAGTCCCGGTCCCGACGATGACCAGCCGGGCCGCCGGGTGCGCCGCGACCACCGACGGCCATGCCCTCAGGAGCACATCGATGCCCATCCGGCGCTCGAGCCGCCGTACGCAGAGCACGGTGCGAGTTTCCGCTGAGCTGTGATCGGTTTCCGCCCGTGAATCGACCCGGGAAAAACGGCTCGTGTCGACACCGGGCGAAATAACATGAATTTGTTTCTCTGAAATCTTGTAGTCGGATACCAGAATCTCTCGGAAATGATTCGATAGCACAACTAATATGTCGGCACCGGCATAGCGAATGCGCTCGACGAGGTATTTCACGTGCGCGGTGATCTTGTTTTCTCCTGCGGCCCTGCTCTCCGCGGACCATGGGCCGTGGAAATGCACGACGAGCGGCGATCGTCCGAATCGTCCCACTGGTGAGGGTCCGTACAGTCCGAAATGCCTGTCCAGTACCGCACCGCGGGTGAGGTCGGCCCGGTCCAGAAATGCGATGCGTGCGCGGCGCAGGGTGGATCCGCCGGTAGGGCCCCAGGTTCGGGCCCCGATAGGGGGTTCGCCGAACGCGGCTGCCGCCACGTCGAGGCCGGGGCGGCGCGTGAGGGCCGAGTACAGTTCGGTGAAGTATCGATTCAATCCGCCGGGTGCCGAGGGGAGCCACTCGGAGCCGGTCATATATATCCGGAGCTCGCCCGTCACGGTCACCTCTGGGTCTTGCAAGTACTGCTTCGGTGTGCGACGTCGAACACCTGTATCGAGGAGCATATCTACATTTCCCTGATCACGTCAGCAATTTCGTCGCAAATGAGACTCGCATCGGCGATAATTCTCTGGAGGTAACAGGTCGGCGATCGCGTGCGATATATGTCCGTTGGATTCGCGTAGCGTCACCATCCGTTACCGGTATCTACTGTCGGGGGTGCTGACGGAAGGAAGCCGCGCGTGCGGAAATCCGAAGTCCTTGCGGGCCGCGATCGGCTCCGTGTGCTGATCGACAACGGTGAGTACTGGCTGCGCAACCGCGGCGACATCGCGATGATGGCGGTGACCGTGGAGCGACTGCGGCAGCACTGGCCGCAGGCGCGTATCGGGATGCTGACCAGCGAGCCGGCCATCCTGCGCGCCATGATGCCCGCGGCGGAGCCGATCGATGCGGCTCGGCCGTGGGGCCGCCGCGGCCGGCTACCGGGGCGATGGGGCAGCGACCTCGCCGGGCCCGTGGCACTACGGTGGCGCGCGGCAACGGAAGCGCCGAAGTCCCGCCTGCGCACGCTGCGCGCCGCCGTGGCCGATGAGCAGGAAATTCCGCCGACAGCGCCACGGGGCGAGCCGGCCTCACCCATTCCCGTCGCGGCGGATTCCGCCTCGCTCGTACTCGCCTTGGGCGGCGGATATATGACCGATGTCGATCTGTACCAAGCGCATCGGACCCTCGACTTGCTGGAATACGCGCAGCGGCGCGGGGTGCCGACCGCCATGATCGGACAGGGTCTCGGGCCGCTGCGCGATCATCGGCTGTTCGACCGTGCCGCGACGGTGTTGCCCCAGGTGGATTTCATCGCGCTCCGAGAAGGCCGGCGCGGCCCCGACCTGCTCCGGCAGCTCGGTGTCGCGCGGGAGCGGGTGATGGTCACCGGCGACGACGCCGTGGAACTCGGCTATCGGATGCGCCGTGACGACCTCGGCGCCGACATCGGACTGTGTCTGCGTGCGGCGGACTATATGCAGATCAGCGACCGGTCACGCGACATCCTCGGGACCGTCGTCCGCGCGCGTGCGGCGGATCTCGGCGCGGCCATCACGCCATTGATCATCTCGGAATACGACGACGAGGATCGACGGTGGACACTACCGCTGCTGCGCGGCGCCGCCCGGGTACGGCGCCCGATCGGACGCGCGGGATCGGCACAGGACGTGGCCGGGCAGGTCGGGCGCTGCCGCATCCTGGTGACCAGCGTGTACCACCTCGCGGTTTTCGCGCTGGCCCAGGGCGTTCCCGCGGTCTGTGTCACCGCATCGCGGTATTACGACGACAAGTTCTACGGGCTGGCCGATATGTTCGGCGCCGGGACCAGAATCGTGCACCTCGACGACGAGGCGCTCGCCGAGGTGCTGACCGAGGCGATCGATGACCTGTGGCGGACCGCGGTGGGATCGCGGGAGACGTTGTGGTGTAGCGCATCGAAGCAGATCGAGGCGAGTCGCGCCGGCCTCGACCGGGTCTTCGAGCTGGTGGACACGAGCGCACCCGGGGCGTGGCAGCGGCAGGGAAACCCATGAACACGCTGTCGGTGTGCGTGCCCTCCTACAACGCGGGCCGCACCTTGGCGACCACGATGCGGTCGATCCTGAGCCAAGACGCCGACTTCGAACTCATCGTTGTCGACAACGCCAGTACCGATGCCACCGCAGACATCGCGGCGTCATTCGATGACAAGCGAATTCGGATCTTCCACAACGACGAGACACTGCCGATCGGTGACAACTGGAACAGGGCTGTCGCGTTGACCACCGGGCGACTGGTGAAAATCGTCTGCGCCGATGACGTCTTGCGCCCCGACGCGCTCGCGTGCCAGCTCGAGGTGATGCGCGACGAGCGGGTGGCGATCTGTTCGGCCAGGTTCGACGTGATCGACGAGCAGGACGGCGTGCAGGAGAGTGGCCTCGGGCTGCCCGGGCTGGACGGAGTGCGGACACCGCGGGAGGTGATGCGGACCATCGTCCGGCGCGGGCCCGCCGAATTCGGGCCGACCGCCGCCGCGATGTTCTACCGGGAGCATTTCGACCGGGTCGGCGGATTCCGGGGCGACCTGGTGTTCCCGATGGATGTCGATCTCTTCGCCAGGGTGTGCACGTTCGGCGCCTTCTTCGGGATGACAGATATCGTTGCGGCGTGGCGCAATTCCTCGTTCAACCTGTGCAGCAATAGCTCGACGGTCAGCAAGCTGACCGAGATGCTGCGCTTTCATCACCGGCTGCGCGGTGAGTTCCCTGGCCGTGTCGCGCGCGCCGACGTCGTCGCGGGCGATGCCCGCTTGGTGCGTGCCGGCTTCGAGCGGGTACGGGTCCGGGCGTCGATGGCGAGACGACGCCCGGAACTGCCGTAGCCGCGTGCCGCTCAATTCGTGATGAGCCTGCCGTAGGCGATCGCGGTGTCGCCGCTGGGGCCGGTGACCGCGACATAGGGCCGGATGGTGGTGGGGCCGACTACGCCGGTGACACTGCCGTGGCCCCCCGATACCTGAACGCAACCGCCGGCGCCCGAGATCGAGCCGCTGGCGAGCTCGGCCTCCTGGATTCCGGGGCCGAAGCCGACCTCGAGCTCCATGCCGAGCTTGGGGATGACATCGGTGAGGCCCACCGCCACGTCGGGAAACACCTCTACGTCGAGTCCGGGCGTGGACCAGCTGAACTTGATCCGTCCGGTGAGGGTGGCCGGGTAGCCGACCTGGTAGCCGATGGCGATGCCACCGTCCCAGCCGTCCACATCGGGTCCGGTGATCCGGTAGCAGTACCGGCCGCTGTGAAACCACTCGCGGGTCAACGGGTTTCCGTCGAGCGGCGGAAGGAAATGAATGTTGGTCTCGGCCGACACCGCCTCGATCGTGCGGCCGTGCCGATCGACAACGGAATTGCTGCTTTCTATCGCGCCGGCGGAGCCCGGTCCGAGGGCTGCGCCGATGGCGAACCAGACGGTGAGTGCACCGATGACTCCGGTGCGGAGCGTGCGGCGTTTCGGCCGCTGAGCTGTAC
Organism: Nocardia cyriacigeorgica; assembly: GCF_005863245.1. Lineage (GTDB taxonomy): Bacteria > Actinomycetota > Actinomycetes > Mycobacteriales > Mycobacteriaceae > Nocardia > Nocardia cyriacigeorgica_C. The sequence continues at coordinate 486,236 of NZ_VBUT01000006.1, forward strand.
CTTTCATCAGATCCCCAAACTGGTCGGGCACGCGCGATCGCACGCATGCAGAACGGGATACCCCCGGAGTTCTTCAGGTCACGGCGCCGGGTGCGAGCCCGGCTTCGTCGAGCTCGGTCAGACGGCTGCACCTCCTTGTCGCTGTTCGGCCTCGGTGTCCGGTGCACCGGGCTCGTCGACGTCGACGACCCACGTGCCGTCGAGTTCTGGACAGGACACGCTGACCTCGGGCAGCAGGTCCGGCAGCGTGAGCAGCACCCGATCGGGTCGCATGGCGACCAGTTCGGCCGGAGCGATGATCGGTATTGCGGTCCCTGGCATCCGCCTGCCCTGTTTGGCCGGCGCCGCATCCGCTACCGCGTGCACGAGTCCGCGGTGTGCGCCCGCCAGGCTGAACAGCGCGACCGCGCGCGAGGCGGCCCCATAGGCGCAGACGGTGCTGCCGGCCGCGGATTCGGCCTCCAACCACCCACGCAATGATCTGGCCTGCCGATCTGCCGCCTTTTGCAGGTCCGCGACCCGGACCGCGCCGAGGGTGTGCGCCTCGGCCGACAGGACGCGGCGCAGGGATTGCTGCGGTTGCGTGAACCCGTGTACCGCCGCGACGAGTACCGTCCCGCCGTACAGGTCGAACTCCCAGGCCGCCACCGGGCTCATGCCCGCGGAATAGAGCAGCGTCCACAGCGCCGACATCGAGTAGTAGGCGAAATGACCGTGCCGTAGGCAATTCCATTGACCACCGGCGACGATGGCGCGCAGCGAATGGAACTGCACCAGCAGCACACCTCCTGGGCGAGTGGCGATGGCCCGCTGCGCGAACGCCGAGCGCTGGTCGGGCTCGTGCATGAGCCCGAAGCAGTCGACGACGACGTCGGCGGCACCCTCGACCGGAGTGAACCCCCGCGCGGTGATCAGGGGGAGCCAGCTGCCGCCGTGCGGGCTGGCGAACTCGCGGACGGTACCGCCACGCAGCCATCCGGCCGCTGCGGCGTGGGCGACGGCGTCGGCCGCCTGCTTGCGCAGCGCCAGTGATTCCACCGCCTTCGGTTCCGCCGGGGTGGTGCCGTCCTCGGCCAATTGGGCGAGCCCGCACCGGCCGCACAGCTCCATTGCCAGTGGATACACGGCGTCGGTATCCACGGGCGTGGTGACCAGCGGGAAGTCGTCGGCTGCGGGCATTCTGCCGAGGTCGAGCACTCGGTGGAGCGGTCCGCGGCCGCAGCCCCGGCAGGCTCGCCTGGTGTCGGTATTCATGCGACGATGACCCGATGCTCATAGAACAGGCCGAGCTGGCCGACGTTCTGGTGCTGGTCCCGCAGCCGCATCGCGACGAGCGGGGCTTGTTCACGCGGACCTTCGACGCCGCACAGTTCGATGGGCACCTCGGCGCGCCGGGCGCCGCGGCCTCGTTCGTGCAGGACTCCCAGTCCCGGTCGGTACGGGGTGTGATCCGCGGACTGCACGGCCGATCCGGCCGCGGTGAGGCGAAGCTGGTCCGATGCGCGCACGGCGCGGTGCACGATGTACTCGTCGATATCCGGCCGCAGTCGCCGACCTTCGGACGACACCAGGCCTTCCGGCTCGACGACACCGAGTTCTGGCAGCTGTACGTGCCGCCGGGTTTCCTGCACGGCTTCCAAGCGCTCACCGAGACCGCCGACGTCTGCTACCGCATCGACCGGCCGCACGATCCGGCCGAAGACCTCGCGGTCGCCTACGACGATCCCGACCTCGCCATCGAGTGGCCGCAACCGGTCACGATCGTCTCGGCCCGCGACGCGGCGGCGGGCAGTTGGCGCGCACTGCTCACCCATCTCGGGCACCCTTGGTGATCCGGCGCAGTGCGCCATCGAGCACCCCGGTGTCTCTGAGCATGCGCAGGCGGGCCAGCCGGGTGAACTTCTCGGTGAAGTCGGCGTCGGTCAACGCGCGCGCGATGTACTCGGTGGACAGTTCGGCGGCGCCGTCGGCGACGCTCCATTGTGCGTGGAAGCCCAGAATCGTTCGCGCCGCGGTGAAGTCGACACGGTAGGAGCGCGGGTCGGGCCCGGTCTCGCCGGTGACGACCAGTGTCGAGCCGGGAACCGCCGCGACGACGGCGTCGGCGATATCGGCGACGGTGAGATTGTTGTCCTCGGTGCCGATGTTGTAGGCCCGGCAGTGCACGGTGTCGATGGGAGCCACCAGGCAGCGTGCGAACGCCGCGGCGATGTCACGGGCGTGGACCAGCGGTCGCCACGGGGTGCCGTCGGAGAGCACTCGCACCGTGCCGGTGAGCACCGCGAAGCCCACCAGATTGTTCAGGACGATGTCGGCGCGCAGCCGGGGTGAGAAACCGAAGGCCGTGGCATTTCGGAGAAATACCGGCGAGAAGCCCGAATCGGCGAGTGCGGCTACCTCGTCTTCGACCAGGACTTTGCTCTCCGCGTACGGCGTCAGCGGGCACAGCGGCGCGTTCTCGGCGACGAGATCATCGCCGGCCGCGCCGTACACCGAGCAGGTCGAGGCGTACAGGAAGCGCCGGACCCCGGCGGCTTTCGCGAGTCGAGCCAGTCGTACCGAGGCGCGATGGTTGATGTCGTAGGTGATCTCGGGGGCGAGCGCGCCGAGTGGGTCGTTCGACAAGGCCGCGAGATGGATGACGGCCTCGAAGCCGGCCAGCTGCGCCGCGGTCACATCGCGGAGGTCGACGGTGAGGGTCGGTGGATCCTCGGGCGCGGCGCCGAGCACGCAGTCGGCGTAGTAGCCGATGTCGAGGCCCGTCACATCATGCCCTGCTGCGCCGAGGATCGGTGTCAGCACCGAACCGAGATACCCCTGATGACCGGTCACCAGTACCCGCATGATCATCGACCTCCGACGGTGACGACGGCCTTGTCGACGACAAATGCCTCGGCGTACTCGGCGTGGCAGTGCACACCGCGGATCGTGCTCAGCCCGAGGAAGACTCGTTCGTCGTACCAGTCGTGGTGGTGTTGGGACGGATAGTGCCGGGCCAGCAGCCGCGCCTTCCGCTCGGCGATGTCGGCGGTGAGCGGAAGGAACAGCGTGGGATGCGGAGTGTCGGCTTCCCACTTGAGGATTTCGTAGCCGAGGATCAGATGGTCGCGGAATTCGGTCGGCACCAGTTCGGCGAGCAGCCGGTGATCCTGGTGCGCATCGTGACGCTGTGGCGCGAAGACCAGGTCGGGGTCGGCGCGGCGACGGAAGAGGCCGAGCTGCTGTTTGATCCGGTCCCAGTGCGCAGGCGCGCGCCCGTCGGGAACGTCGAGCACCTCGAGGTCGAGTTCGGCGCCGGAACAGAATTCCCCGAGCGCGGCCGCTTCCTCTGCTGCCCGGGGTGTCCCACCGCCGGAAAGTACCAGTGCCCGGACCCGGAGGGTGGCAGCGGATTTCACCAGCGACAGCAGTGTGCCACCCGCGCCGATGGCGATATCGTCGCAGTGTGCGCCGAGCACCGCGATCTCCCGCACGTCCCCGGTAGCCAGGGAAATCATCGGATCGCCTTCTCCCACACCATCCACGGCCGTTCGCCGCGGCTGTAGCATTCATCGAGTTCCGCGCGTTCTTTGAACGTATCGGCGGGTTTCCAGAATCCGTCGTGCTGATAGCCGAACAGCCTGCCCTGCGCCGCGAGCGCTCCGCAGGCGTCCTCGACCAAATCACCGCCGGGCGGCAGCAATTCGAAGATCTCCGGCGTCAGCACGAAATAACCGCCGTTCTCCCAGATCGGTAATCGCGACACCGGGATGATGTTCTTGATCTCACCGAGAGAATTCACGTCGACACAATGGAAGGACGACTGCGGCGGCACGATCATCATCGAGGCCGCCGCGCCGGAAGCGATGAAACGCTCCACCATCACATCCAGCGGCGCGTCGGTGAGGACGTCTGCGTAATTCGCCAGGAAGTACCGCTCACCCACGAGGTGCTCGCGCACCCGGCGCAACCGCTCGCCGATCGCCGATTCGACGCCGGTATCGACGAAGGTGATCGTCCAGTCGCTGATGTCGGAGTGCAGCAATTCCACCTTGCCGCCGTGGATCACGAAATCGTTGGACACCGACTCCTGGTAGGTCAGGAAGAAGTTCTTGATGTGGGCGGCGCCGTAGCCCAGGCACAGGATGAACTCGTGATGCCCGAAATGGGCGTAATAGCGCATGACATGCCAGATCAGCGGACGCGGACCGACCAACTGCATCGGCTTGGGCAGGATGTCGTTGGTGCCGTTACGCATACGCATGCCATAACCACCGCAGAACAGGACCACTTTCATCTCAGAACTCCGCACGGTGCAAGGTGGGTAGCGGAAAATACAGCTCGCCACCCCAGTCCGCGATGTGGCGGAGTTGGGCGGTGATCTCGGGTTCGAGATTCCACGGCAGCACCAGCACGACGTCGGGCCGGTCGGCGTCGATCCGCTCGGGATCGTGGATAGGAACCCGCGTGCCGGGGGTGTAGCGTCCCTGCTTGTACGGGTTGCGGTCCACGGTGTACTCGAGCAGATCCGTCCGGATGCCGCAGTAGTTGAGCAACGTGTTGCCCTTACCCGGTGCGCCGTATCCGACGACGCGTTTGCCCTTGTCCCGGCAGTCCAGCAGGAAACGCAGCAGGCCATGCCGGATGGCTTCGGCGCGCGCTCGCAGTTCCAGATAGCCGCCGACGTCATGGAGGTCGGACTCGACCCGGAGCGCGTCGGCCACGCGCCGGCCCGGTGTCGCGACCGCCTCCGGCCGGGCCCACAGCCGTAGCGATCCGCCGTGGGTCGGGAGGAACTCCACGTCGACCAGCGTCAGACCCCCGGTCGCGAGCGCGCGTTGCGCCGACGCGACCGTGTAGTACTGGAAGTGCTCGTGATAGATGGTGTCGAATTGGCCGAGCCGTACCAGATTCAGCGCGTGGTGCACCTCGATCGACAGCCAGCCGTGGTCATCGAGCAGCGCACGCAGCGACCGGTTGAAGCCGAGCAGATCGGGTACGTGCGCGTAGACGTTATTGGCGATCACCAGATCGGCGGGCCGGTACACGGTGCGGATCTGCCTGGCCAGTTCCTCGTCCAGGAATGCCGTCACTGTCGGCACGCCCTTCGCACGTGCCGCGGCGCCGACGTTCACCGCAGGCTCGATGCCGAGACACGAGTAGCCGGCGGCCACCGCGTGCTGGAGCAAGTAGCCGTCGTTGCTCGCCACCTCGACGATCAGCGCGGAGCTGTCCAGACCGAGACGCGGAATCGCAGTCGTGACAAAAGATTTGGCGTGGCGCACCCAGCTGTCGGAGTACGAGGCGTAGTAGGCGTACTCGGTGAAGGTTTCCTCCGGGGTGATGAGCGCAGGGATTTGCAGCAGCAGGCACTCCGCACACAGCCGCAAGTGCAGGGGGTAGGTCATCTCCGGGTGATCGAGCTCGGCGCCGGACAGGAACCTCTCGCACGGCGGTGTCGCACCGAGATCGAGAATGCTGATCATCCGATCGGATTCACACAGTCGGCACAACATGCGGGCACCAAAACCTTCCGCGGCGGACCTTGTGTCGATATTTCCGAACGCGTCCGCAACGCGGCTCACGTTACAACAAATTCCATCGAAAAACACCTGTCCGGCGATGAACTCGGATTTTCTGTCGCCGATGAAGTTGATCTTCGATTCGAGAAATCGGACGAGCGGGACAATGTTTTCGATCATGAATTCACGGGCATTTCACAATTATTGAAGCTTCAGTTGGGCCTGCCTATAGGTAGGCCGGCGACCGAAATGGCCGGGGGAAAGTGCATACCAAAGGTCTTTTTCGGCCCCGGTTATTGCTACGTAGCCATGCAATGGGCCATACTTCGCAGACAAGAAGGTCGCCCGGCACCGCCGAACCGACTCAGGGTTGCGTCAGATCGGCAGTTCCAATCACAGGGTATTTTTTACTATAAATCTTCGGGAAATTCGACCACTGAGGATCGGATTGAATTTTCCTGTCGAAAAGTGTGTTTTCCCATGCATCTTACGATTCGTGCACGGCGAGATATACGTGCCGCGCGGATCTCGCAACAGCTCAATTCTTCCGAAAGACAGCGGTGGCAGGTCGAATACGCGCGCCGATTGGCGGTTGCCGACCTCGCCGTGGTGTGTTCAGCGGTGGGCGCCGCGCAGTTCATCCGTTTCGGCGGTCCGGTGGATCCGCCGCTGGCCGGCCAACTTCCCTACACGGTCGGCTACAGTTTCGTCTCCGCCGTCCTGGCCATCGCATGGGCAGCCATCCTGGCCGGATCACTCAGCCATTCGCTGCGGGTGATCGGCTGTGGCATCGAGGAATACCGGCGGCTGGTCTCGTCGACGGTGTGGCTGTTCGGGCTGATCGCCATCGTGTCGCTGATCCTGCGGGTGGATATCGCGCGTGGCTATCTCGCCATCGCGCTGCCCATCGGCCTGCTCGGCCTCGTCGTGGAGCGCAGGCTGTGGCGCGGCTGGATAGGCGCCCAGCGCGCCCGCGACCGCTACGGCACCACGGTGCTGGTCGTCGGCAGCCGCAATTCCGCACGAGCAATGGTGCAGGCTTTCGGGCGCGACCTGACCACCGGATACAAGGTGGTCGGCGTGTGTATTCCCCGCGACGACCGGATGATCGCCGACCCCTGGATCGCGGTCGGGGACCGGTTCGTTCCCGTCGTCGGCGACGACGCCGCGGTGCTCGACGCGGTGTGCAGAATCGGGGTGGACGCCGTCGCGGTGACCGCCACCGACAAACTCGGCCCCGCCGACTTCCGCTGGATGGCATGGGAGTTCGACGCGATCGGGGTGGAGTTGATCGTGGCGCCAGGACTGGTGGGTGTCGCGGGCGCGCGGCTGACCAACTGCCTGATCGCCGACATGCCGATGGTGCATGTGGAACGGCCGCAGTACGACCGCGCCAAGTGCGTGCGCAAGAGCCTGTTCGACTTCGGCTTCGCGCTGTTCGCGGTGCTGGCGCTGGCGCCGGTACTCCTCGCGGTAGCGGCCGCGGTGAAGTCGACCAGCGTGGGACCGGTGTTCTATCGGTCGGAGCGGATCGGGCGCGATGGCCGACCCTTCCGGATGATCAAGTTCCGCAGCATGTACGCCGACGCCGACGCGCAGGCCGACGACCTCATCGCCGGAAGCGGCGGCAACCCGCTGTTCTTCAAACTCGAGAACGACCCGCGGATCACCCCGGTGGGCAAGGTGATCCGCAAGTACAGCCTCGACGAGCTGCCGCAGTTCTTCAATGTGCTGCGCGGTGAGATGAGCGTGGTCGGTCCGCGGCCGCAGGTCCGCCGCGAAGTCGACAGCTACGACGGCGTGATGCGCAGGCGGCTATTGGTCAAGCCGGGCGTGACCGGGTTGTGGCAGGTGAGCGGGCGCTCGGATCTGTCCCTGGAGGACGCCATTCGGCTCGACCAGTCCTACCTGGAGAACTGGTCGATGGTGCTCGACTTGCTGCTGATCGCGAAGACCGTCAGCGTCGTCGCCCGCGGCAACGGGGCATATTGAGCAGGGCGGGCGAGGATCAGGTTCCCGTGGGTGCGGTAGTGCTCGTGGGTGCGACCACACCCGCACGCACCACCCGGATCACCGGCGGGTGCAGGAGGCTGCGGCCGACCACGCAGTACCGCTCGGTGAGCTCGGCGAGCTTGGTCAACGCGGCCGCGTCCACGTCGGAGGAGGTCGTGACGGTGATCGTCACCGTTATCGTCGACACCCCGACGTCGGCGCTCCGGTCGATGCCCAGGGTGCCGGTGGCGTCGAAGGATCCGGTCGCCTCGACCTCGGCGCCGGTGATCGGCAGCGCCATGGCGGTGGCGACGCTGCGGCAGGTCACCCCGGCGCAGGCGGCGAGCGCCTCGAGCAGCATGTCGCCGGAGCAGGCATCCGAACCGTCACCGCCGGTGGCCGGGTGCAGGCCGGCGCGCACCGGACCCGCGAACGTGCGCACCGTGCAGGTGATGCCGGGGTCGGCGAACGAACCCACAGCACGCAGCGCCGTGACCGCGGCGGCCGGATCGTCCCGGTAGCGCTGCTTCACCGCAGCTTGCTGGGCTTTCAACTGCGCCGGAGTGGTCATCTGTCAAGCGTAGTCCGAGGTCCTGCCGGCTTCGCGGGACGTTGAACAGCGGGTACCGTGAAAGCCGGGGACCGCCGTTCGGACCGGTGCACCGTGTGGGCCGCGTCCGAGCACAACCAAGGGGTACACCCGATGCCGGTATTCATGGTGGAGCGGCAATTCGCCGAACAGCTCGAGGTGGCCCCGGACACCGCCGCGGAGATCAACCGGATCAACGACGAGTTCGGTGTGCGATGGCTCGAGTCGTTTCTGTCGCTGGATAAACGCAAGACGTTCTGCCTCTACGAGGCCGATAACGTCGACGCGATCCGTGCCGCCGCGGTCCGGGCCGGAATCCCGGCCGACGCCATCATGGAACTGTCCGGCACGCTCACCCCGGACGGCGCTTTCGCGCCGCTGTCGACAGCGGGCGGGCCGGTCACCGGCTAGAGCAGTCCGTGCTCGGTGGCGAAGACAGCGGCCCTGGTCCGATTGGGTGCTGCGGTTTTGATCAGGATGCTGCGCACATGGTTGGCGGCGGTATTGGCGCTGATGAACAAGCGCTCGCCGATCTCGCGATTGGACAGGCCGTCGGCCACCAGGCGCAGCACCTCCACCTCGCGGTCGGTCAGCCCGTTCGGCAGGGGCACGTGCTCGCGACGCGGCGCCGGGTCCGCGTCCAGGTCCCGCAGAATGCGGCGATGTCCGATCCGCCGTGCCAGCGCGCGTGCCTCGGTGGCGAGGTCGGCGGCCGCGGGCCCGGGCACGGCGTCGGGGTGGCGGATCCGGTGCCGATACCACGCCGCCAATGTCTCGGCCTGGTGGGTCACCGCGCCCATCCGGCGGTCCATCGCCAGCGCGCGCCCGAAATGCGCGTCGGCGCTGGCCGTGCCGAGCACCGAATCGAGCTCGGCGAGATACCGATCCGCGCTGCCGAACACCGCCACGCTCGCACCGGCCATCAGATTGGCCCCGGCGTACTCGGCCATCAACGGGCGCAGCATCGCCGCCACCGCGGTGTCGTCGAGCCCGACCGCCGCCTCGGTGGCGAACGCCAGCACCCCCGCCCATTGCGCGCCGAAACGGTGATCGTCGAGCCGGTCGCACAGGTAGGTCAGCAGGCGCGCGGCCGGCTGCCACATCCCCAGCTCCGTGTACAAGGCCAGCAGGCCGGGCAACCAGTGGTCGTCGTAGCTCTCACGTCCGGAGACGAGGGGACGAACCTGCTCCAGGCCGCCGGTGACCCGCCGGAGCATGAACTGCTGCACACCCCACGACCCCTCGGTGGCGCCGCCGAACTCCTGGGTGAATTGGTCGTCGAGCCATTCGATGATCCGCTCGGTGCCCGCGAAGTCGCCGACCGCGAACCGGTGCGCGCATCGCGAGCATCCGGCGACATACCGGAAGAACGGCTGTCCCCGTGCCAGCGCCAACTCGGTCAGATCGCGCTGGGCACTGCTCCATGCCACCGCGTCGCCGAGCAGGTAGGCGAACACCGCGCGGTGGAAGGCGGCCGGACCCCGGTAGTCGTCGTCGCCGAGGCGCGCGCCGATGTCGTTGAGCTCGACCGCCCTCGCCAGCAGCTCCGGCGCCAGGTCCGGGCGCAGACCCTGCCACAGCGTCGTGCACAGGGCATGCGCGAGAAGCTCCGGATCGCCGATGGCCCTGGCCCGCGCCAAGGCATCCTCACCGATCCGGCGAGCCCGCCGGGAATCGCCGGTGAACGACGCCGCACGCCCCATACTCGCGTGAGCGCGTACCGACAGCGGGTCATCAGGATCCAGCGCGGCGGCGTCCAGTGCCTCGCTCAGTAGCGCCAGCGAGCGCTGACCACTGGCGGAGGGCCGCCACGACGCGTTCTCGTGCCCGATCGCGGCGGACAGCCGGACGCGCGGGTCGCCCTCCGTGGCGAGATCCTCGTAGAGCCGGCGGGCGGTGTGGAAGTCGCCACCGTGCAGGTGGCAGCGCGCCGCCGCCGAGAGGAGCTCGACCCGGGTCGGTCCGCGCGCGGCGTGCGCCTGCGCGGCACGCTCGTACAGCACCGCCGCCTCGCGGTGGGCGATGCCGCGCTCGGCCTGGCGGGCCGCGAGCACCAGGTAGTGCACCGCCTTGTCCGCGTATCCGAGGGCGCGGGCGCGGAAATAGTGATGCGCCAGCGCGGCCACCCGGGTCGGGTCCCGTTTCTCGAGGGCGAGCGCGACCCGGGCGTGCGCGGCCGCCAGATCGCCCGCCGACATCCGGTCGAGGACGGCCTGGCGGGCAAGGGCGTGCGCGAATCGATACTCGCCGTCCGCGGTCCCCGCGACGAGAAGCCCGGCGCGCACACCGAAGTCGATCCCCGCGAGGACCTGGTTCGAGTCGAGTCCATCGGCCAGGATCTCGGGGTCGACGACATCACCGGCGGCCGCCGCCAGTTCGATCACCCGCGCGTGGTCCACATCGAAGGCCGCCAGCCGGCGGGCCAGCGCGTCCTGGACCGATCGCGGTGCGGCGACAGCGGACCGCACCGCGGTCAGGCCGCCGCGGGTCGCCAGGTCGTGCCAGTACTCCTGGAGGAAGAACGGATTTCCGCCGGTGTGGTCACGCAGTACCGGCGCCGCCGACCGCGCCGACCCCCGCGACACCCCGGCCGCCCGGACGAGATACTCGGCCACCTCCTCGGTGCTCAGCCCGGCGAGGTCGATCCGGGCGACACCGTCGAGACGATGCAGATCGGCGAGGGCGAAGCTCACCGCATCCGTGCGGTCCGGCGCGGTGGTCCGCAGGGTCGCCAGCACGAGTAGCCGCTCACCGGCCGTGGACTCGACCAGATGCGACAGCATCGCCAACGTCGGTTCCGAGGCCCAGTGCACATCCTCGAGGACGATCACCAGGGGGCAGCGCTCGGCGGCCGCCAGCAATACCCGCATGAAGGCGTCGAAGAGAGCGGGTCGCGAGTCCCGGTCACCCGGATTCGGTTGCGCCGACGGCCAGTACCGCGACACGGTCGTGGTGAGCCGCAGCAGCGGGGCAGCCGCAGTCGGCGCGATGGCGCGAAGGGCTTCCGGCGGGGCCTGCTCGAGCGCCTGCTCGAGAATCGCGACGAAGGGCCGGTACGGGATGTCGAGGTCTTCGCGGCACGCGCCCCACAGCACCGTGGCGCCGTGCGCGCGCAACGCGGTGGCCGCCTCGCTCACCAACCGGGTCTTACCGATGCCGGGCTCGCCGCCGACGACAACGACCTGCCGCCGATCACTCTCGACCGCCGCCCACACGGCCTCGAGCCGCGCGACTTCCGCGCCGCGACCGACAAAGGCCGTACCGCTGCTCGGCGACGCCGATTCGGTCACCCCTCGACCTTAGCCGGATTCGACGACCACCGAGATAGTCCGATCTGACCCCCTCGCGACCACGCCGATTCGGTCAGATCAGGTCAGGTGCGCGGCACCGGCTCTCCGTAGCGTCACAGATAACGCCAACCGAGGAGCACACCATGGCGACGAGGATCGAAGACCTGCCCATCGAGGTCGCCCAAGGCGAGTTGACCACCCGGTACATCGAGTGGGGCGACATGGCCGTCCGGTACGCCAGCGTGCCACCCGAGACCGACTTCGGCCCGGTCCTGCAAGGCCTGCCCGGCGACCGCTGCCCCAGCCCGCACTGGGGAATCGTGCTGGAAGGGTCGCTACGGCTCGAACACGCCGACGGCACGGTGGAGACCGCCGGCGCCGGCGAGGTCTACCACTGGCCCGCCGGGCACACCGCCACCTCCGCCGGGGGAGCCGTCTTCCTCGAAGTCGGCCCGGTGGCGCAGATGCGTCAATTCCACGACCACGTCCTGCGCCTGTTCGGCTGACCGCCGCACCGGCCCGACCCTCAGGGAGCAGAAATGAACGGCACACCAGCACTGACCATGCTCGAAGCGGTCCGCGGCGAGGTGATCACCGCGCAGTCACCCGGCTACGACCAGGCCCGCTCGGTCTACAACGGGATGATCGACCGCAAACCCCTCGCGATCGTCGGCGCGGTCGACGTCGCCGACGTGCGCGTCACCGTCGACACCGCCCGGGAGAGCGGACTCGACCTCGCTGTCCGCGCAGGCGGCCACAGCGTGCCCGGTTTCGGCACCGTCGACGACGGCATCGTCGTGGACCTCAGCGCGATGAAGGGCATCCGCATCGACCCCGAGCAGCGGATCGCCCGGGTACAGGCAGGCTGCACCTGGGGCGACTTCGACCACGCCGCACACACATTCGGTCTCGCCACCACCGGCGGCATCATCTCGACCACCGGTGTGACCGGCCTGACGCTCGGCGGCGGCATCGGCTATCTCGCGCGCGCCTACGGGCTCTCCATCGACAACCTGCGATCCGCCGACGTCGTCCTGGCCGACGGCACCTTCGTCACCGCGAACGCGACCGAGCACCCCGACCTGTTCTGGGCACTACGCGGCGGCGGCGGCAACTTCGGTGTGGTGACCGAGATGGAGTTCGACCTGCACCCGGTGGACACCATCTACGGCGGACCCATGTTCTTCGAGCTCGACGCCGCCGAAGAACTGCTGCGGACCTACCGCGACTGGATCGCCGCGGCACCGCGCGCGATGGGCGCCTTCCCCGCGTTCCAGATCGCCCCACCGCTGCCCTTCATCCCCGAAGACCGGGTCGGTGAGCCGTTCATGCTCGTGGTGTCGTGCTTCAACGGCAGCGACGAGGCAGGCGAAGCGCTGCTCGCGGAGCTGCGAGCGGTCGCGGCACCGGTCGCCGAGCACGTGGGCCGGATGCCCTACCCGGCCCTCAACGGCGCGTTCGACGCGCTGCTTCCCGCCGGGTTGCAGCACTACTGGAAGGCGGCGTTCCAACCCGAGCTCACCGACGGCGCCCTCGCCGCGCATCTGGAATTCGGTCCACGGGTGCCCGCCATGCAGTCCACCATGCACCTGTACCCGATCGACGGCGCCGTCCACGACGTGGCGGCGGAGGACACCGCGTTCGCCTACCGAACCGCGAACTTCGCGCCGGTGATCGCGGGCATGTGGCCGGATCCGGCCGACAACGAAGCCAATATCAAGTGGGTGCGCGACTACCACGCCGCGCTCGAACCGCATACCGCCGACGGTGGCTACATCAACTTCATGGCCTCCGACGACCAAGGCCGCATCCGCGCCAACTACGGCCCGAACTACGACCGCTTGGCGGCGATCAAGAAGGCCTACGACCCGGCCAACCTGTTCCATCTCAACCAGAACATCGCGCCGGCGAGGTAATCCCACGGGTGCGTGGCCGACTCCGGCAGCTGTGGCTCACTAGGCTGACCGGGTGGAATTCACGGCGGATGTCGAGCGCGGCAAGTGGTTGCTGGAGCGGGTCGGCGAACACGGGGTCGGCGACATCGCCGGCACCGGGTTCGAGGCGTATGCGCGAATCCTGCATCCGGTCGAGGCGACCCGCCGCGACGTCACGAGCACCGACGAGTGGGGCAATCCCGCGGTCGTGGAGGAGGCGTTGTGGCCGTGGGCCGAGGTCGCCGCGCGCAACGGCCGAGTGATGCATCCGCTGGTGCAGTGGCGCAACCTCACCGACGGTGAGGACGAAGCGGCGATGTCGTTCGACGACGGCTGGGAAGTCGGCCAGACCGCCGTGGGGTGGTTCGACCCGAAGCTACTGGCCGCGCTCACTGCCCACCTTCGCGTGGCGACCGAAACGCCGGACGAGGTGACGGCTGGTGTGTGGAATGGCTTCGGCGAGCTGAATACATCCTCGGGTGCGGTGTTGTTGATGTCCACCGACGGCGATCCGCGCAACCTCGAGCGCGAGCGAGCTCGAATCGAAGCCGAGCTGACCGCCTCGGTCGCGCCGCAGGTCGGTCAGGCGGTCGAGGCCGGGCCGTTCCTGCGGTGGCCGGGCCGCGACTTCCTGCTGTTCGACACCAGCCTCTCCGAACTCGCCGATCCCGGTTGGGTGTACGCGGCCGGCCTGGGATGGACACCCGACTTCCCCGGAGTGACGCCCCAGCTGCTCTGGCCCGCCGACCACGCCTGGGTCGTAGCCAGCGAGATCGACATCGACTCCACAATCGTCGCCGGCTCACGGGCCCTGATCGAGGCGGTGGTGGCCGACGGTTGTTTCGAGGCCTTCGAGATCACCGAGGATTCGGATCTGAGCTGGGACGGCGACACGATCAACCCCGCGCCGCAGGCCTGAACAACCGCTACGACGCCACGACGTTCGGTCCATCGCGGAAGCCCATTTTTCCGAGATCGGTAGATGGTTCTCATGGTTCCCGCGTCACCTGCCGGTCGACTTCGGCGCGCTGAATTCGCGCAAGCTCGACAGGAACAGCTCGTCCATGCGTGGGCTCAGTTCGGCGAGGGTCGTCGCGGTGGCGTAGCCGGCGGAGCCGAAAACCCGCGCGAGGACGTCGGTGTCGGTGTCGGCGCCGAGTGACAGGCACAGGCACCCGACGCCGTCGCCGCGGAGTTCCTCGAGTGCCTTACGGGTGTCGGCCTCGGCGTAGCGGCCTTCGTAGCCTTCTTCGAAGGGCAGCCCATCGGACAGTAGGAGCAACAGCCGGTTCTGCGTGCCTGCCCGGGTTGTGAGGATCTCGCCTGCGCCCCGGATTCCGGCGCCGAGGCGTGTGTAGCCGGATGGCCGAAGGCGGTTGAGCAGTGTTCAAGGTGGCCAGCATCGAGAACGGCTCGTACTTCGTCTACCGGTTGATCAAGCGCTTGAAAAAGGCTGCCAACACCGCGCCCTACCATTTCAAGGAGGATCCGGTGGAGCAGCTGAAGAACAACGTGTGGATCGCGCCGTACTACGAGGACGACGTCAAGCTGCTCGCCGAAACCATCGGCGTGGAACGGGTGCTGTTCGGCTCGGACTGGCCACACGGCGAGGGGCTTGCCGACCCCACGACGTTCACGGCCGATATCCCGCAGTTCCCCGAGTTCTCCCACGAGGACACTCGGAAGGTGATGCGCGAGAACGCGTTGGAATTGCTCGGCAGCAGGGTCCCTCTGGGGTCACGCAGCTGATACGAGAGCAGAAGTTGAATCGCTGCCCGCGTTCGCCGACGTCGCTCGCGTACGGATCCAGCCACTGACTATCGGAGTGGTA
>NZ_VBUT01000007.1 GCF_005863245.1 Nocardia cyriacigeorgica
GCACGCGGCATCGGCCCGGCGGCGCATCATGTGCCGGAAGAAGGCGTCGTGTGGGTTCGACGGAGCAGTGCTCATAGGGGGACGCTATCCACGCCGGTCGGCTACGCAGTAGTACGAGACCGAGCAGTCTGCACGGCGCTGCGCGGGTTCACATCCGTCGCAAAGCCCTCTCGCGCTGGAGAATCCAATCCGGCATCTGGGCAAGCAGCTAATCCGCGGTCAGCGGAATTGTCCACCGGCGAGCATACGGTCACGCGCAGCGTGAACGGCATGAAGCTGTAGGGTTTATGCGGTGAACGAGCTGCTTACCGCCGTTCACAGGGAGGGATTCGATCGTGATAGCACGCAGGCGACGGCCGCCGATTCGGCTGAGGCAGAGCACCGCTGAGCCTCGGCAGCAGGAGCTTCGTGTAACCGAACACGAGCCCAAGTCGATCTGATGGCCCACTACCCCGCCGAACGAGCAGACGTCGCCGTCCCCGCGCAGCCTCGCTACGGCATGGAAACCGTCTCCGACATGCTGCGGATGTCGAACTCACGCGAATGGCGCGATCTGTTTTCACTGGAACTCCAGCAGCCGCTGCCGAACGTGTGCAGTGAGCACGGGCGACCTGCCGTCGACCGCTGGAAGACGGTCGTCACCTTCCGCCGAACCTCGCGTGGGATCGAGCAGCAGGGTGTTGGCGTCACCCTTCGAGGGTTCGGTGCCGACATCTTCAAACTCGGCATCAATATCCCGCCGGTCGCCGGAGATCTCCACGGCGAGTGGCCGGTATGCGCGAAATGCGTTCGCCGCACGACGCTATTGCGTTGGGTGGCCCGCGTTTTGATCGTCATCGGCCTCCCGCTCCTGCCTGCCCTCCTGATCGCCCTCCAGCTCGGTGTCGACCGCATCCACCCCGCATGGGTCGTCGCGTTCTTTCCCGGCTGGTTCCCGGTCGGCCTGTTCATCGCGATGCTCGTGTACCAGGCTGCGGCTCAATTCATTCGCTTCGCCCCAATCGTCGATCCGGACAAGATAACGATTCGAGCCCACCCGGATTTCGCCACAGCCGTAGCCGAACAGCGGGGCTGATCTCCGCGCCGCGGCGGCGAAGTATTCACGTCGTCGCGGCTGTTGGATCCGTACCGAGGTCGATAATCTCCGGCGGATCCCAGCACAGGACATTGAGGCAACTCTCGTCCACGAGGAAGAACTCCCGCATCCCGCCTTCCTGTGCACGCCAAAACGATGGCCGACGCCGCTCCAGATCCAGCCAGCCGCCGCCCATGACCTCCCACAACCAGCCATTGGGTTCGCTGTAGGTGTTCCAGTACTCGGTGAGGTCCTGCTCGTCCATCACCCGGAATCCCACGGGTCGACGGAAGACGACCTGGGCATAGGAAAAGCCGGCGCCTTGGATGGCGATTGTCAGGTCGCCGTCGTAGTGGAGGTCTCGCACCACCTTGCGTGAGTATCTCGCGGACTCGGCTACCAGACGGCATTGCGGTTCACAGGTGTATACATGGTCGGCTTCATCGTTGCCGGTGCCGTGCATCATCGTTGAATCATCCCCATACTCCGATCATCCCGAATCAGCAGGTATGCCCGCGGCAGCAAATTACTTGCCGCCTGCAGCGAATCTCGTGCGACAGACCGGTTCGCGAACTCTTCGGTGCGAGCCGAATGGCATCGAGGGCGTGGCGAGCGTCATGTCGACCGGCACGCCGGAATCCCGAGATTCGCACTGGAAGTCGTCGATGCCAGGGCCGCCCGGGTAGTGCCGACCGCATACCGCCGAATCGGAGGTGAGGGTCGGCTATGGTGATCGCGATGAACGGGGAGCGACGGGCCGGCGCGGCCATTCGGTCGATATTCGGTGCCGGGCTCATGCTTGCGGCCCTGCGGTCGGCGGATGCATTTCCGACGACCCGCCTGCCGCGACCGTTCCGCTGACGATCAACGACTACGGCCGGCCGCTGTC
The DNA here is from genome assembly GCF_005863245.1 of Nocardia cyriacigeorgica. Classification (GTDB taxonomy): domain Bacteria; phylum Actinomycetota; class Actinomycetes; order Mycobacteriales; family Mycobacteriaceae; genus Nocardia; species Nocardia cyriacigeorgica_C. The sequence continues at coordinate 1,965 of NZ_VBUT01000007.1, forward strand.
GGAGGAAATGCAGCGTCGGCTGTGGGTAGCGGCGAAGATACGGGCGTTGGATCCGTGCGGATTCATGGATATGGGCGAGGTCGGCGAGCTGGGCGAGGTAGAGCAGTTCGGGCCCGACCCGTACGGCGGTCCCGGATCGTGCCGGGCGGGGGTTGTGCCGCCAGGCATCGCGCCGAAGTCCTTCGGGCTGGCCGAGATCACCGTCGATCTGGAGCGGGAGGCACCTGACGCGGGCACGGAGCCACTGACCGAGGATGGGCTGGTGTACGCCGACGAGATGTACGACGGCAGCAGCCTCGGCTGCGGACGGCTGATCCGCCTCGACATACCAGAAGCACGCGATACCTCCGGTCGCTCGATCGACGGTGCGTTCATGAGCGTTGTCGCCGAAGGCTTCGGGCGCTCCCCCGACGGCGGCAACGACCTCGCACGGAACTGCGCGATCGCCGATCGGCTCACCATCGGTGTCGTGGACTTGATCCGCGGCGAGCAATCTCCCCAGCGTGCCGATGCGGATATCGCCGCGCCGCTAGGTGACCGCACGTCCTGCGACCTGTTCGAGCACATGCCGCAGGACTACCGGGTCGACGACTGGGTTCCGACGTCGAGCCCGTACCTGTGTGATTTCGATGTGGCCGGGCCGGGAATCGGAACCAACGACGGTTCGGTGCGCGCCCTCATCGACACCCGGATGGACGAGGAGGCAATCGATCCCGGTCCGCTCGAGGAGGAGATGGCGCCGACCCGGCATCCCGTCGACGACCATCCGGTTCTGATTCTCACCAAGGATGACGTCTGCCGGGCACGGATGCCGGTCGGCGACGTCATCGACGGCAACCGCTCCGGATTCGACCTCGACGAGCACGATGCGAACATGGGCCGAGTGCGCACGGTTATCGAGCTCGAGGGCACATGCGCCGCGGTTCAGCCGCTACTGCCCGCGGTGGTCGCCAGCTTCGGGTGAACCGATAGCGGCGGCACCGGGAAGCGGGCCGCCGCCGAAGCCGCCGCACGCGCCGAGCGAGCAGCGGCTGTGCGGGTCGGCACCCGACCCGCACACGACCACCGGTCCCGCCCTCAACCGAGATCGCGCGACCGCGGACGAACAACGCTCGACGCCAGACCCGGCGCGGTGAACTCGCACACCGGCGAAGGCACCGGTTCACCCGGGTCCGGTTCATCCAGCCGGTCGAGGAGCCATTTCCGCACCCCCTGCAACTGCCCGATGAGGTCGTCGACTTCGGCCAGTTTCCTGCGGTACACCTCCGCCGACGCCTCGCACGAATCACCGGATGGGTTGCCGGCTTGCAGGCATTCGACGAACGGGCGGATCTCCTCCAGTTCGAAACCGCACTCCTGCAGGGTGCGGATCTGGCGCACCACGCGGTAGTCGTCCTCGCTGTAGACGCGATATCCGCTGGCGTCGCGGCTTGCGCGCAGGAGCCCGCGCGACTCGTAGTAGCGCAGGGCGCGCGTGGTAGTCGACGCGCGTTCGGCCAATTCCCCGATCCGCATCCCGGTCCTTTCCGATCCGCGCAGGTGCGCGCTACCGGTGACAACCGCCCGCGGCCGGATCTTCATCCGGACCGGGTCAGGTCAGGTGCTTGCGCAGCACTTCCTGGTGGGTCGGGCGGGCGGCATCGAGGCGTTCGCGGCCCGCGGCGGTGAGTTTCAGGAAGTTGGCGCGACGGTCGAAGTCGCAGGTGGCGCGCTCGACGAGCCCGGCCTTCTCCAGCCTGGTCACGGTGCGCGACAGCGCGCTCTGGCTCAGGTACATCTCGGTCTCGATGTCTTTCATCTTGACCTTCTCCGCCTGCGCTTCGCCGCAGCGCCCGCCGAGGACCTGGAGCAGCTCGAACTCGCTGAGGCCGAGCTGATGCTGTGCCTGTAGCGCGCTCTCCAGCTCACAGGACGTGCCGTGGTAGAGGCGGAGCGTTTCGGACCACTTCGCGCAGACATCTTTGTCGGTGTCGTGGTACATGAGCCGAGGTTAGCATGTCAAGGCATTTTATGCACGTGCATTACATGTGTTGACATTCAATGCGTGTGCATTTAAGTTACCTTTCGTGACCACGACAACGGCACCCCAGAACCTCACTGCTCCTACTACTTCCGAACCAACCGCGAGTGGTTGGGGGCCCAAGCTGTGGGCCATCCTGTTCGTCGCCGGTCTGGCGATGTTCCTCGACGCGCTCGACGTCTCCATGGTCGGCGTCGCGCTCCCCTCGATCGGCGAAGACCTGGGCCTGGACACCTCTGCGCTGCAGTGGATCGTCAACGGCTACATCCTCGGCTACGGCGGACTGCTGCTGCTGGGCGGACGAGCCGCCGACCTGCTCGGCCGTCGCCAGGTCTTCCTGACGGCACTCGTGGTCTTCGGAATCGCCTCGTTGATCGGCGGCATCGTCGATGACGGCGCGTTGCTGATCGCCACCCGCATCATCAAGGGCGTCGCCGCCGCCTTCACCGCACCGGCCGCGCTGTCCATCATCACGACCACCTTCAAGGAAGGCCCCGACCGCAACCGGGCCCTGTCGATCTTCACCATCTTCGGCGCCACCGGCTACGCCTCCGGCCTGATCGTGTCGGGCCTGCTCACCGGCATCGACTGGCGGCTCACCTTCTACATGCCGGTCGTCGTCGTCGCGATCGTGACGGTCACCGCCTACTTCGTCATCCCGCGCAACGTCGAAAAGGAAGAGGGCCGTATCGATTTCACCGGCGCGGTGCTGCTGACCGGCGGCATGCTGGCGGCGGTCTACACGATCGTCACCGCTCCGGAGACCGGCTTCACCCCCACCGTCATCGCGACCACCATCCTCGCCGTCGGCCTGCTGTCCACGTTCTTCGTGGTGGAGAACCGGGTGAGCCACCCGCTGGTCCGGTTGAGCATCTTCAAGGTGAAGTCGATCGTGCGGGCGAACCTGGCCGCACTGGCGATCTTCGGTTCCTACCTGAGCTTCCAGACCATCGTGTCGCTCTACCTGCAGAACACGCTGGAGTGGGAGCCGCTGCAGATGGCGCTGGCGATGGCGCCGACCGGCATCATCGTCGCGATCCTGTCGCCGATCGCCGGCAACTTCATCGACCGCTTCGGCACCACCCCGATGATCCTGGCCGCCCTGACCTCGTTCGTGGCCGGCTACGTGTGGTTCCTGACCCGCGGCGGCAGCGCCGACCCGAACTACCTGGTGGACTACCTGCCCGCGTTCCTGCTGCTCGGTCTCGGCTTCGCACTCGGGTTCTCCGCGGTGATGGTGCAGGCCACCGAGGGCATCGCCGACCATGAGCAGGGCCTGGCCTCGGGTCTGGTGCAGACCTCGTTCCAGATCGGCGGCGCGGTCGTGCTGGCCATCGCGACCGGCCTGATCAGCGACGCCGCCACCGACGGCATCGCCGGCTACCGGCCGGGGCTGTACCTGGTGACCGCGGTCGCCGTGATCGGCCTGATCGCCTCCGCCTCGGCGGTGCTTGCCCGCAAGCAGGCGGTGGCCGAGCTCGCGTAAGCGGATTCGACAACTGAACAGCAGTGGGGTCGCCGGATCGGCGGCCCCACTGCCGTACGTACCGGGCGTCGCCCGACCCGAGTCGTGGCCATTCCCAAATCGGATCCTGGCGCGAACGCCAGGACCTCATGGGTTACCTCGGCGTAAGCAACTCCACTGAAAAGTACGTACTTGCTGGGTTGTTCCGACGATTCGACACTCGGAGGTGACGACGAGGTCCCAGAACCTCACCGCCGAATGATCGGAGATCGCCATGACCGAACCCACGCCCGTCACCGTCCTCGGGCTGGGCTCGATGGGCAGCGCACTCGCCGGAGCTCTGCTCGCGGCAGGCCATCCCACCACGGTGTGGAACCGAAACCCGCAGCGCGCGGCGGCTCTGGTGGACTCCGGCGCGCTTCCACGGCTGCGGATCGCGTGCGCGGTAGCCGACAATCATGTGATCGTCTCGTGCCTCAGCACTTTCGCGGTCACCCGCGAGGTTCTCGCCGAGGCAGATCTGCGTGACCGTGACCTGATCACCCTGAACAGCGGCAGCCCCGCCGAGGCACGGGAATTCGCACAGTGGACGACCGGCCGCGGGGCGCGCTACCTCGGCGGTGCGATCAAGAACGTCCCGTCCGCTGTGGGTGATCGGGACACGTTGCTGTACTTCGGTGGCGATCGGGCCGTCTTCGACGAGCATGCGGAGCTCTTGCGTGTGTTCGGCGGTGAGATCGAATTCCTCGGCGCGGAACCGGATCTCGCCGCGCTCTACGAGGCAGCCGTGGGTGCGACGCTGCTGCCCGCCCTGCTCGGCTTCCTCGAGGGAGCGGCGGTGCTGGCCGCGCGCGGTCGCGAGGCGCGGACGATGGTCGGCTATTCCGTGAAATGGTTGCAGATGATCGAGTCGATTCTTCCGGTCATCGCCGAGGAGATCGATCACCGCGACTACACCCGCCTCGGCGCCTCGGTCGAGGTGTTCCACCATGCGATCGAGCAGGATCGGCAGATCGGCGCCGAATCGGGCGTCGATATGTCCTGGCACGAGCCGATGCACGAATTGTTGCGGCAAGCGGTCGCCGAAGGGAGGGCTGAGCAGAGCATCACCGCGCTCATCGAACTGCTGACCGACGACAGCTGACGTGCGGACCGTGGACCCGGCGGTGCGGTTGGCGCTCCGACCCGCGCCCCCAGTTGGGTCGCACCCGCGAGTCACCGCAGGGTGTTCTCATCCGAGCTGCTTGAGGTTCTTCATCGTGAACCGGGAGTTGACGCGCCCGATCTTCGGGATCGTCATCACCTTCGTGCGCAGGAATACCTCGTAGGAGTCCAGATCCGCGACGGCGACGCGCGCGAAATAGTCGGGGGTGCCGAACAACCGGCGCAGCTCCCTGACCTCGTCGAGCCCGGTCATCGTCTCCTCGAAGCGGGCGACGGTTTCAGCATCCTGGCCTTCCAGAGTGAGATCGAGCAACACCTCGAACGCCCGCCCGACCGAGCCGGGGTCGATGACGGCCCGGTAGCCGCGGATGACGCCCTCCGATTCGAGCCGCTGCACCCGCCGCAGACAGGGCCCCGGGGTGAGCCCTACCCGGCCGGCCAGTTCGACGTTCGTCAATCGCCCGTCAGCCTCCAGCTCGGCGATGATTGCGTGATCCAGCGAGTCCATGCATTCATATTGCGCTGACTGCCCGATTCCGCGCAATGTATGCAACCAAAGAGCAAGCGAATTGCGCGACCATTATCGGGTGCAGCAACTCGACCCGACGCCCGCCCTCGCGGTGCCCTCCAGATCCCGGCAGGACCAGATCGCCGCGGGTATCGCCGATTCGGTGTCGGCCGGCCTCGGGATCTTTCCGCTGGGCATCGCACTCGGCCTGCTGGTGGTGCAGGCGGGGCTGCCGTGGTGGCTGACGCCCGCGCTGTCACTGGCGGCGTTCGCCGGTTCGCTGGAACTGCTACTGGTCGGCATGGTGGCGGCGACCGCGCCGCTGGTTGCGGTGGCGATCACCGTGTTCGTGGTGAACTTCCGGCACGTGTTCTATGCGTTCTCCTTCCCGATTCACCTGGTGCGCAACAGGTTCGCGCGGGTGTACAGCGTGTACGCGATGATCGACGAGGCGTACGCGGTGTCCGCGGCGCTGCCGCCCGCGCAGCGGTCGGGACCCCGCCTGCTGACGATGCAACTCGCCTCGCAGGCGTACTGGGTCGGTGGCGGTCTGGTCGGCGTCGCGATCGGTGCGGTGATCCCGGGGCCGATCAAGGGGCTGGAGTTCGCGCTGTGCGCCCTGTTCACGGTGCTCGCGCTCGATGCCTGCCGCTCCCGGCGCGACCTGCCGTCGGTGCTGCTCGCGGTGCTCGCCGTCGGCACTGCGCTGATCCTGACGCCGCACGTCGCGCTGTTCGTGGCGCTGCTGGCGTTCGTGGCGCTGCTGTTGATCCGGTATCGGCTCGCCGGGCGCAAGGCGGTGGCCGTCGATGCCTGATACCGGCTATCTGCTGGCGGTGCTGGTGATCGTCTTCTCGATCACCTTCGCCCTGCGCGCGGTCCCGTTCGCCGTGCTGAAACCGCTGCGCCGCTCGCATCTGGTGCGCACGCTCGCGGTGTGGATGCCGGTCGGCATTCTCGCGATCCTCGCAGCTACCAGCCTGCACACCACCATCGCCGAGGACGGCGCGGCGCTCTACGCAGTGCTCGCGGTGGCCGTGACCGCCGCCGTCCATCTGCTCTGCGGCCGGCGCACCCTGCTCAGCGTCGGAATCGGGACAGGTGTGTATGTCGTGTTGCTCAATCTGCTCTGATCCACATAGACCTTCGCCAACCAGTGAGGAGCGTGCCCGCCCATGACCGACCCGGCTGATCGACCCTGCTACTTCCGCCGGATCGGTGCGCAGCGATACCTGCCGACCGAGTACACCGGCGGTGCGTGGCGGGCCGACGAGCAACATTTCAGCCCACTCGGCGGTCTGATCGTGCACGCCATCGAAACCGCACGCGCCCGCGACGGCCGGCCCGAGCTGGCGATGAGCCGGATCACCTTCGACATCCTCGGCCAGATCGGCCGGGAGGAATTCGACATCGAGGTCCGCACGATACGGCCGGGACGCACCATCGAGTTGACCGAAGCCACCGTCGTCATCGCGGGACGTCCCGTGGTCAGCGCCCGCGCCTGGCTGCTGGCGACGCAGGACACCAGCGCCGTCACCGGAGGTGAACCCGATCGGCTGCCCGCACCCGAATCACTCGAGCGGTGGCGGATCGGCGAGCTGTGGCCCGGCGGCTACATCACCTCCCTCGACGTCCGGACCACCGCCGCACCGCAACCGGGCCGCACAACGGCCTGGATCTCGACGCCGGTCGCGCTGCTCGACGGCGAACCCAGCAGTTCGCTCGCCGATTTCGTCGCTCTCGTCGACACCGCCAACGGCATCGCGGTCCGCCAGGATCCCCGGAAGTGGATGTTCCCCAACGTCGATCTCTCCATCCACCTCTACCGTCAACCGCAGGGGTCGTGGACCGGGCTCGACACCTCCGTCGTCTTCGGCGAGCAGGGCCAGGGTCTCACCACGACCGTCCTGCACGACGTGCACGGGCCGGTCGGTCGCGCGGAGCAAATCCTCACCGTTCGTCCGCTCGGCTGACGGATCCGTCGCGGCTTGCCTTGACCTCGACGTCAACCTCTAGCGTCGGCCCCGTCCGACAACAGCGACAGGAGACGACGATGACCACCACCAGCAACGCGGTGACCACGGTGACGGATGCGACGTTCGCGAACGAGGTTCTGCGCTCGGAACTTCCGGTTCTGGTCGACTTCACCTCCGACCACTGCGGCCCCTGCCGGATGATCTCACCGGTCCTCGCCGAGATCGCCGCGCAAACACCGCAGTTGAAGGTGGTGACCCTCGATGTGGACGCCAATCCGGAGATCAGCGCCGCCTACGCGGTGATGGCGATGCCGACGTTGATGGTGTTCCGGTCCGGCGAACCGTCGAAGCGGCTGGTCGGAGCGCGCTCCAAGCGACGGCTGCTCGACGAGATCGCCGACGTCCTCTGAGGTGGTGTGGCGGTCGGGCGCGTGGTCATCAGGCGTCGTCGAGCAACTGACGCGGTGCGGCCTGGCGCCAGGAGTCGGCGACGATCGCCTCCATTTCCTCGCGGTCGTCGAGGGCGGCCAACCGCACCCGCACCCACGCGTTGGCCGCTTCGTGCGAGGCGATCCAGAACTTGGCGGGTTCGGCGGCGACGAGTTCATCGCGTTCGATGATGGGACAGCGGACCGCCATGGAGGTTTCGGCTTCGGGAAGGGTGAGGAAGAGCTTGCCCGCCACCCGGAACGTGGGCATGCCCCAGGTGAACTGCTCCGCGGTCTCGGGTAAGGACAAGGCGAAGGCGCGGACATCGTCCCCGGTGGCACTCATGCGCCGAATTCTTCCAAACCCCACCGACACTGCCCGGCGCCTCTCATCGCAGGCGACGGGTTGGATCCGGCGCTCTGGGCGCCGAGCGTGACGGCCACCGCCGCTGCCCTGCCGACTGGGCCGCCAGACCTGCCTGCCGGGTTCGGTGCGTCGCGAGTCGCTCGATGTGCCCGCCGGCCCATCGTGGAAGAATTTCCGGCATGACGAATGCCGAGTGGGCGGCCGTCGACCGGTACCTGGTCGACACCGTGGTGGGCGACGCCGACGCGGATGTGCTGGAAGCCAACGCGGCCGCCGGGTTGCCCGCGATCGACGTCTCGCCGGCGCAAGCGAAGTTCCTGCATCTGATCGCGCGGTCGATTCGCGCGCGGCGGGTGCTGGAGATCGGAACGCTCGGCGGGTACAGCACCCTGTGGCTGGCACGGGCCGTCGGACCGCAGGGCCGGGTGGTCACCATGGAGTACGAGCCGAAGCACGCCGAGGTCGCGCGAGCGAATCTGGACCGCAAGGGCGTCGGCGAGTGGGTCGATATCCGCGTCGGCGCCGCGCTCGACAGCCTCCCGGCGCTCGAAGCCGAAGGCCAGGACCCGTTCGACCTGGTGTTCATCGACGCCGACAAGGTCAACAACGCCAACTATGTGCGCTGGGGCCTGCGGCTGACGCGGCCCGGATCGGTCATCATCGTCGACAATGTGGTGCGCGGCGGAAAGATCACCAACGGCCACTCCGAGGACGCGGCGGTCCGCGCGAGCCGCGAAGTACTGGAACTGATGGACAGCGAACCGCGACTGGACGCCTCCGCGCTGCAAACCGTCGGCAGCAAAGGATGGGACGGGTTCGCGTTCGCGCTGGTCACCGGCTGACGGGCAAGCCCGGGCGCCCCACTGTGGTTATCGTGGGGACATGGGCGTGATCGGCGAACTGTTCCCCGGCAAGAAGCTGACCGACGAAGGCAGCGCGGACAGCAATGGTGAACCGCATCGTCCGCAGCTCGATATCGATCTGAGTGCGGGAGTCATCCGGGTGACGGGCACTGCGAAACCTGGCTCCGAACCAGAGCCGGAAGACTAATCGACGCCCGGCCGCACAGCGCCGGTGCCGGATGCGGATCTCCTGCCTCGCTACACCGCCACCTGCGCCGACGACGCCGGCGGATGGATGACACCGGCAAATCCCCGGTCCAGACTGTAAGTATTGCGTTGCACGGCTTTACCGGAGTTTCCCTCGACGACGGTGACCGTATTACCGTTGCGTGCGACCACTAGGCCGATATGGTTCTGATGGCCCCACACGATCATGTCGCCGGGTCGTGCGCCCGACACGTTATCGGCCCAACCCCACCGCCGGGCATCCGACCAGACCGCACTGACCAGGTTCTTATTGGTCCAGTTCACATCCATGCCGGCTTGCGTCCACGCCCAGTCGGTGAACGAAGCACACCACTCGTTGTTGATGTTGTACGGCCGGTTCACCCGGTTGTCGGCGTACTCGGAAACACCGATCTCGCCTTCCGCAGCCCGAATGGCGGCGTCGATCGCAGCCACACCGGTCGACGGCGAAAAGCTCGCCGCGTTGGCCGTCCACGGTGTCGGATATGGCGAGGAACCGCTCGAGCGCGTATAGCTCGCCGGGGCGGCTCCACCTGACGGCACACTGATCGGACTCCGCCCGCCCATCGTGCTCGCAGCATTGGCCATCACCGGCTTCGCACCCTGCGTTGCCGCGCGAATCGCGTTGGCTTTCTCCTGGATCCGGGTGCTCGCGTCATCGATGAGGTCGTGCACATCACCGGTGGTGCGCAACGCGATGGCGGCAAGGCGACCGGCGACGTGCGGCGCGATGTAGTCCTGGTCTTTGCTCGGGCCAGGAGCATTCGCGAGGGCTTCGCTCAGGGTACGAACTTTGCCCATCACCTGACGATAGGTGCCGTCAGCAGTGCTGAAGGTCTCCGACACCGAGCCGTCAACCCTCTTGCCCTTGGTGTCCAGTTCGTTCTCGATGGCCTGGAAATCGCTTTTGCGCGAACCGTATTTCTCCAGTATGACCGTCTTCGCCTCGACACCGTCGATATCGGAGTTGCGCAGCAGCTTCGCTTTTCGCAGCTGTTCCAGCAGATCCGGTTGCGCGGCCGGCTCACCCGAGGCGAACTGCATGACGCTCGCCCGCAGCGCATGCTTGACCATCCTGACGACCGACACCAGGCCCGGCGGGAAGTCGCCGCGGACGGGGATACCGTCGATTTCCGCGAGATCGGTCTGCAAGCTCATAGACGGCACCGCCTTTCGGCCGACCGGATTGCCGTCCCCCGTGGGCTGACATACAGGAGCATCCGGATCCTCACTCGCCCACGACCATCAGGTCACCCGATGAACGACACCTGCGACGCCTCGAGTATCACCGATTCCCAACCTTGGGAATGAGCCACGACGATATTTCCCCGGCGGCGCGTCTCGGCGGCAACCCTGGACAGTGCGGCATATCGCCGGCAACCTGGCCGCCGGACCGTTTCGCTTCGAGAAACGGATGCGTTTCGAGCTGTACCCAGGAATGAATCTTCCGAAGGAGACAGGCAATGCCACGCTCGAGCTTGATGTCGCGCTTCACCACCGGCCTGGCGGCGACCGCCGCGGCCGCCATGCTGTTCACCGGGCACGCTGCCGCCGAACCGCAGACCGTCGACTGGACCGCCGCCGCCGAGCAGTTGCGCGAGGTCGCGACCGGCAACCCGGCCGCCGAACAGGCCATCGACCGGATGCTGGCCGACCCGCAGCGCCTCGACGACGCCGCCGAGGAGGTGGCGCTGCCCGCGCAGCCGTTCCAGATCCCGGCCCAGTCCGATATCGGGCGCGGCGGCGGCGCCGGGGTCTACGGTTCCGGCGTCGCACTGGGCATCGACGGCTTCCGCTTCGGATTCTTCGGCGGCCCCGGCACCATCGCCCCGAACCAGACCGGCGCCAAGCTCGAGGTGATCTGGCTGAACCTGTCCAACGGACGCAGCGGCACCGAGGTGCTCACCGAGCACAACGACATCCCGGTCGACACCACGATCCGTTCGCGCGTGATCGATCCGGGGCCGGGCATGGTCGTCGCCGCGGTCTACGGCACCCTGTGGCACCGCTGGTCGGTTCCGGTCAGCGATCAGCACCCGGACGGGTTCCAGTACCAGAAGGCGACCATCTCGTTCCCATCCATGGGAGCAGTCGTCAATTGACAGCCGTCACTCACTGAGGTCGGGCGCGTTCTGTGAGGTCACGGGCGCGCCCGCGCTCATCTGGGGGTTTGTCCGCCAGGGCGGACATAGGGTCCGATATGTCGCGTTTGGCTGTGACCTGTCACACGTGCGCTGCTACGGTAGGCATCCGATATGCCCGTTCGATTCGCTAGGTCGAGTACCGACGCGAGAGTTCTGTGGAGGTGTTCGTGGTGAACCTGGCGCATACGCTGGAAGCCGTCAAAGCGCTGGGGGTGTTGCGCTCGCGTGGGGTCAGCGATCCCAAAGCGCCGCTGGAAACCCTGAAGACCATGAAGGAGACGCGGGTCTACGGCCCGCACGCCGCGCTGGTCCGGCATTCGGCCCGGATCGCTCCCGACCAGGTCGCACTGGCCGACGAGCGCGGTGAACTCACCTACCGCGAACTCGACGAGCAGTCCACCGCCGTCGCGCGCGGCCTGAAGTCCGCAGGCCTGACCGAGGGCATGGTCGTCGGCGTCCTGGCCCGCGATCACCGCGGCCTGATCCTGGCCGAGGTGGCCGCCGCCAAGCTCGGCGTGCGGATCGCACTGATGAACACCGGCTTCGCCAAGCCACAGTTCGCCGAGGTGTGCGCCCGTGAGAAGGTCAAGGCGGTGCTGCACGACAGCGAGTTCCTCGGCCTGCTCGACGCCCTGCCCGCGGATATGCCGCGGTTTCTGACCTGGGTCGATGAGGGTGCCGCAGTGCCCGAGGGCGCCACCACCTTCGATGATCTGATCGCGGCGAACTCCACCGAGCCGCTGCCCGCCCCCAGCAAGCCGGGCGGCTTCATCATCCTGACCAGCGGCACCACCGGCCTGCCCAAGGGCGCCCCGCGCACCAAGGTGACGCCGATGGCCACCGCGCAGTTCGTGGACCGGGTGCCGTTCCCGCGCCGCGGCACCATGGTGATGGTCTCGCCGCTGTTCCACAGCACCGGGCTCGGCACCTGGCTGGTCGGCACCGTGCTCACCAACAAGATCGTGATGCGGCGCCGCTTCGACGCCGAGGCCACGCTGAAGATGATCTCCGATCACAAGGCCGAGATGCTGGTCGCGGTGCCGACCATGCTGCACCGGATGACCGAGCTGCCCGCCGAGGTGCGGGCCAAGTACGACCTGTCCTCGCTGAAGGTGATCCTGCTGGCAGGCTCGGCGCTGGCGCCGGAGCTGTGCACCCGGGCCACCGAGGTGTTCGGGCCGGTGCTCTACAACCTCTACGGCTCCACCGAGGTCGCCATCGCCTCCATCGCCACCCCCGAAGAACTGGCGAAGGCGCCCGGCACCGTCGGCCGCCCGCCGATCACCTGCGATGTGCGGCTCTACGACGACAACGATCAGCTGGTGAAGGACAAGAACGTCACCGCCCGCATCTTCGTGCGCAGCGGCGCGCCGTTCGAGGGCTACACCGACGGCAGGCACAAGCAGATCATCGACGGCTACATGTCCAGCGGCGACGTGGGCCACTTCAACGATGACGGCCTGCTGATGGTCGACGGCCGCGATGACGACATGATCGTTTCCGGCGGCGAGAACGTCTTCCCGCAGGAGGTGGAGCAGCTGCTGCTCGAACGCGAAGACGTTTTCGACGCGGCCGTGGTCGGCGTCGACGATGTCGAGTTCGGTAAGCGCCTGCGCGCCTTCGTCGTCCCCGAGCCCGGCCACACCCCCGACGCCGAGCAGATCAAGACCTTCGTCAAGGAGAACCTGGCCCGGTACAAGGTGCCGCGCGAGGTGATCTTCCTCGACGATCTGCCGCGTAACCCGACCGGCAAGCTGCTGCGCCGGGTGCTGGTGGATTACCAGGTCGAACAGTAATTCGCAGCTGCCGATGCCGGGGTCGAGGTGACATCGACCCCGGCATCGGCGTCCCTGAGACGAGCAACACAACTCGCGAGTAATGCTTGCTATTGTTAGCACCAGCACTGGATCCCGAGGTTGCGATCCACCCCACCCCGGTCACGGTGGCTGGATCGCGGAAGGTTGTTTGCCGCATGTCTCTGTCGACCCCCGCCCCCGTCCGCAAGGCGCGTGACCTCGCCCTGGGCGTGAATGTCATGGTCAAGCGCGGGTTGTTCAACCCGCTGCGCCTCGATCACGGGGCCCGCTCGTTCATCAACATGCGCAGGTTCGGCCCGTTCGCCGGCGTCGTCATGCATGCCGCGCAGACCCGGCCGAATGCCGCCGCGATCGTCGACGACCACGGCGAACTCACCTTCGGCCAGCTCGATGAGCTCTCCAACGCCTTCGCCCGCGGACTCGCGACCATGGGCATCGGTCAGGGCGATGTGGTCGCGGTGCTGGCCCGCGACCATCGCGGCATGGTGCTGAGCCTGCTGGCCACCGGCAAGCTCGGTGTGCGCGCGGTTCTGATGAACACCGGATTCGCCAAACCGCAGTTCGCCGACGTCGCCGAGCGCGAAAAGATCAAGGCGGTACTGCACGACAGCGAGTTCTTCGACCTGATGAGCGCCATCCCCGCCGATATCCCCCGCGTCCTCACCTGGGTGGACGAGAAGGACGGCGCCGATCCCTCGATCCCCACCATCGAGTCGCTGTCGGCGGGCCGCTCCACCGAGTCCATGCCCGCCCCGGCCAAGCCCGGCGGCATGGTGATCCTCACCAGCGGCACCACCGGCACGCCGAAGGGCGCGCCGCGCGATCGGGTCAGTCCGTTCATGTCGGCCCAGTTCCTGGACCGGGTTCCGCTGCCCAAGAACGGCACCATGGTGATGGCGGCGCCGATCTTCCACGGCACCGGCCTGTCCCAGTTCACCCTCGGTCTCGCGCTCGGCAACCGGGTGATCTTCCAGCAGCGCCGCTTCGATCCCGAGCTGACGCTGGCCAATATCGTGAAGCATCGCGCGGATTCGCTGGTCGTGGTGCCCACCATGTTGCAGCGCATGCTCGACCTGCCCGCAGACGTGCTCGCCAAATACGACATGACGCCGCTGAAGGTGATCTTCGCGGCCGGCTCGGCGATTCCGCCGGACGTCGTGGTGCGCACCGCCGAATACTTCGGCGACGTGCTCTACAACCTGTACGGCTCCACCGAATGCGCGGTGATCACGGTGGCCACGCCGGAAGATCTGCGCAAGGCGCCGAGCACCGCGGGTCGCCCGCCGGCGGGCATCCGGATCGCGCTCTACGACGAGAACCGCAAGCTCATCACCGAGCCGAACGTCACCGGCACAATTTTCATCGAGAACGCGCACGGCTTCCGCGCCTACACCGACGGCCGCACCAAGGAGCGGGTGGACGGGATGATGTCCAGCGGCGACGTCGGCCATTTCGACGAAGACGGGCTGCTGTTCATCGACGGCCGCGACGACGACATGATCGTCTCCGGCGGCGAGAACGTCTTCCCGCAGGAGGTCGAGCACCTGCTGTCGAACCGCCCCGACGTGCTGGAAGCGGCCGTCGTCGGCGTGGACGACCGCGAGTTCGGCAAGCGGTTGCGCGCCTTCGTGGTGCCCGGACCGGACTCCGCGCGCGACGTCCAGGAGATCAAGGACTACGTCAAGCAGAACCTGGCCCGCTACAAGGTGCCGCGCGAGGTGATCTTCCTCGACGAACTGCCCCGCAATGCCACCGGCAAGCTGCTGCGCAAGCCGCTGGTCGAGATGGACGTCGACGCGACCTGAGGTCCGCCCGCTACCTCCGATCGCCGAGGTAGTCATCGGCCGAATACCGCTCAGTTATCATCAGCGCGTGATTATCGGATTCGGCCGACCCCCTGCGGATGACCGCAGCGGCATCGCGCGGTTGCGCGGTGGGGCGGCCGGATCGTTGTCGGGTGCGGTGTCGGTGGCGGCGCACGGCTGGGCCTCGGGTGGGATGGCGCCGAGCAGCGCCACCCTCGCCCTGCTCGTCGCGGCCGCCGCGGTCGTCGGCGCGCTGGTCGCCGGGCTCGCGCCATTGCGGACCGGATCAGCCGGACTGGTCACCGTTCTCGCGGCGGGCCAGCTCCTGGGCCACCTCAGCATGGGCTGGGGCTCCGGACATCTGCATCACGGTGACCTGCAACTGACGCCCGCGATGATCGCCGCGCACCTCGTGGCCGTCGCGGTCGCGGCCATCCTCATCCGGGGCACGGAATTCGCCTACCGCATCGGCGGCTCGGCACTGGCGCGGGTACTGCCGCTGCGGTATCACCCGCCCGCGATCGCCGGGCCCGCGCCGCTGCGCACCAGTTATCGTGATCGCGTCATCCTGTGGGTGCTCGCGGCCGAATCGACGCGGACGCGTGGTCCGCCGTCGGCTGTTCGTCTCTGAGTTCCCTCCCCGGACACAAGACGATGTGCGCGATGCCGCACGCATTGCGCGTGATCGCCGTAGTCCCGTGTCGTTGCCACTACCGCTCTGCGTGAATTGGTGCGGTTCCGTTCCGGCTCGCCGCGGTCGCCTGTGCGTGTTCAGCGCTACCCGAAGACACGTGAGGTCGCCGCACACGCGGACGGATGCGTCGCCATCCGGTCGTGTGATTGCCGTGTGATCACGCACGTGACGCGCCGGCGCCGGTACGTGAGCGGCCGGCGGTGCGCAGCGGCGCACCCTTCGGCACAACGCGCTGGACGCTTGTGTTGCCCGGTCCGATCCGAGCAGCGGTGATCCAGCGTTCGCGCGATCGTCTCTGTGCGTCCGGGGTCCATCTCGCCCACTCTTATGCGCTGTCGTCGAACACCCCAGGTCGTACCGAAGGTGCACGTCGACGGCCGGGCGTCTCATACCAGGACATAGTCGAACAACGATGAGTACCACCGATATCGAGACTCCGCAGCAGGAGTCCGCTTCCCCACCCGGACCGCGACGGTCCGGCGTGGGTGCCGCCGCGCGCGCATTGGCGCTGCGGCTGCATTTCTACGCCGGCGTCTTCGTCGGTCCGTTCATCCTGATCGCGGCGATCACCGGCGCGCTGTACGCGATCTCGCCGACGCTGGAGTCGATCGTCAACCGCGATCTGCTGCACGTCGAATCAACCGGGCCCGCACAACCGATCTCGGCGCAGGTCGATGCCGCCGTCGCCACCCGCCCCGATCTGACGCTGGTCGCGGTCGCACCGGCGCCCGAATCCGGCGACACCACGCGGGTCATCTTCAGCGATCCGGCGCTCGGTGAATCCGAACGCCGCGCGGTGTTCGTCGACCCGGCGACCGCGACACCGGTCGGCGAATCGGTGGTCTACGGCAGTTCGGGTGCGCTGCCCATGCGCACCTGGATCGACAAACTGCACCGCGACCTGCACCTGGGCGAACCCGGTCGGCTCTACAGCGAGCTGGCCGCGTCCTGGCTGTGGGTGATCGCGCTGGCCGGCCTGCTGCTGTGGGTGCGGCGAGTGCGGGCGCGGCGCGACCGCAATTCCGCAGGCTGGCTGCTGCTCCCGGACCGCTCCGGAAGCGGACGCGGACGCACCCTGAATTGGCATGGCGCCGTGGGTTTCTGGACCCTTCCCGTGCTGTTGCTGCTGGCGGCGACGGGTATGACCTGGTCGACCTATGCCGGCGAGAACATCGCGAACCTGCGGGAGAACCTCAGCTGGACCACGCCCGCCGTCAGCACCGCGCTGCCCGGCTCGGACGCGCCGGCGACGCATGCGGGCGGCGACCACCATCACGGTGGATCGACGCCGATGCCGACCGGTAACCCGGGTGATCGGGTGGCGCAGCTGGATCGGGTGGTCGAGGCCGGACGTGCTGCCGGCATCGATCGGCCCGCCGAAATCGCGATTCCCGCCGACGATGCGACGGCGTTCTCGATCAAGGAACGGCGCATGCCCGGTACCTACACCGTCGACGCCGTCGCGGTCGACGGCGCCACCGGTGCGATCACCGCGCGCCTGCCCTACGCCGACTGGCCGCTGATGGCCAAACTGTCCAACTGGGGCATCCAGTTCCATATGGGCCTGATGTTCGGCCTGCTCAACCAGCTGCTGCTGCTCGCGGTGATGATCGGGCTGATCACCGTGATCGTGCGCGGTTATCTGCTCTGGTGGAAGCGGCGACCCACCCGCGAGGCCGGGCGGATCGCCGTCGGCAAGCCACCACAGCGCGGATGGTTGCGGCGTAGTCCGCTGGTGCTGATCGTGCCGCTGGCCGCGGTCACGGTGGTGATCGGCTGGTTCGCGCCGCTGATCGGGATCAGCCTGCTCGCGTTCCTGGTGGTCGACGTGATCGTCGGCCTCGTCAGGAGCCGCGCCACCGCCTAGCTCCGATTCCGCGACGTAGGCCCGCCGGGCGGTGGGCCTGGTTCGTCGTGCGATACATCGCCTCGGTGCTGAGCCGAGGATTGGGTTCCGCGGCGCCTCGAACAATCAGGCGTAGGCCGGCGCGCGGGCGTACTCGCTGATCGAGTGTGCCTTCTCGTTCGACTGCGCGCGCCCGGTCGAGTGCGCCCGCTGTCTCGTCGGGATCGACTGTGCCCGAACGAATTCGGAACCGAAGCCGTGCGGCTCACGCCTGCCTCGGCAACGAGTCTGCGCAGCCATGCCCACGTCACCGCACGGGCGGCAACGACGGCTGCACAACCACGTCGGGTCGTCACCTGTCGGCATCGGCGGTACCGATACGACCCGCCTTCACCTCTACACACAGAACAAGGAAAGAACTCTCATGAAGATCACCAAGCTCGCCCTGATCACCGTCGCCGCGACCACCGCGCTCGGACTGACCGCTGCCACCGCACAGGCCGCGCCCGAGCCGGAGACAGAGGCGGTCGGCTTCACCGCGACGGCGACCGAGACGTCGAGCATCATCAGCACCGACGCGGGCTCCCTCGTAGTCGAGGACCGCGTGCTGAAGATCAAGGCGCCCAATGGCACCGTGCTGGCGGGGATGCCGCTCAGCTTCCGGGTCGACGAGTTCGAATTCCCGATCGCCGCCGATATCTCCGGCCGCACCGCGACCCTCACCCCGCAGTTCGACCTGGCCCATGCCGCGTATCGCCCGGTCGCCCTGCCCTTCGAGGACAAGGCCACCTACAAGTCCGAGTACGAGCGCGAGAAGGACGCCTGGAGCCGCATGACCAGCACCATCGGTCTCGGCGCCAGCGTCGCGACCTTGGTCGGCGGAATCGGCGGCGCCGCAGTGGGTTGTGTGCTCGGCGGCATCGCCGGCGCCACCATCGCCTCGGCCACCATCGTCGGATTGTTCGGACCGTTCATCCCCGCGGCCGCCGTCGGCTGCATCGGCGGCGTCCTAGCCGTCGGCAGCCTGGGCGCCGTCGTCGGCCAGATCCTGATCACCGCCCCCGTCGCCATCGGCGCCGCGATCCAGTACATCACCACGATCAACGCCCCGTTCCCAGCCAAGTGATCCGACGCTGCCGTGTCCCGGGCTTCCCGTGCCCTGGGGCACGGCAGCGTTCCCGCGGTCACGCGTGCACGGAACGTCGACGTTCAGCTGCGATGTCCGCCGGGAGCCGCGCTCGTCGATCGCCCTGAAAACGCCTCCGGCGCAAGGCAGTAGGAGGATCGACTCATGACGAGGGGTGAAGAGTCGACCGTCCGGGTAGCAGTCCGGGCGGATCTGGACGAGTGCGTCGAGCTGCTGGCGCAGGTGGCGGCGGAACGCAGGTGGATCGGGCTGGAGCCACCGTTCGATACCGCCGACGCCGCCCGCAAGATGGAGTCGACGATCGGTTCCGGCATGCACGGGGTGTTCGTTGCCGAGGTCGACGGACGGATCGCCGGCATGGCCTCTGTCCGGTTCGACTCGGCCGGTGTCACCGGCTTCGCCATGATGGTCGCCGCGGATCATCGCGGCCGGGGGTTGGGGCCGCAACTGCTGGACCGGGTGATCGAATGGTCTCGGGACAAGGGCGCCCACAAGGTCGGGATGAAGGTGTGGCCGCACAATCAGGCCGCGCTGGCGCTGTATCGCCGGGCAGGCTTCGAGGTCGAAGGCGTACTGCGGCAGCACTTCCGGCGGCGCAACGGTGAGCTGTGGGACGCGGTGATCATGGGTCTGCTGCTGGAAGGCGAACCGTGAAAACCGGCGACGAGCCCAGCGTGCATTGCTGACCGGGGTATTGCGCCGGTGGCCGGCGCCGGTGATCGATCCGGCGCTATCGACCGGCGGCGAGCGGGTTGCTGTCGACTGACGTGCATCCCTGAAGGTGTACCCCCGGAATCGGTCGCGGCGGCGCCTTTCCTGTGAGCCTCGGACTACGGGCGGTACTGCGGCGGGTAGGGCGGCTGTTGCGGGTAGGGCGCGGGGTAGGGCTGGTTCGGGGGTGGGTACGCGCCCTGAGGGTAGGGCGGAGGGGACTGCTGTGGGTAGGCGGGCCGGCCTTGTGGGGGTTGACCGTACGGATGGGGTGGGTACGGCTGGTGGGGTTGATAGGGCGGCGCAGGCTGCTGGGGATGTGCTTGGTGGGGCCGCGGGAATTGTGGCTGAGGTTGGTGCTGCTGCGCGAAAGGCGGTTGCTGGTGCGGCGGGAACTGTTGGGGTTGTTGCTGCCGTTGCTGGTCTCGGCGCTCGGAGTACTTGAGCCAGATGAGCACGCCGATGATGATCACGAAGACGAGGATGCAGAGAACGCCCCAGAACCAGTCGATCTCGTCGCCCTCACCGCCGCCTCCGCCACCGCCGCCGCGCCGGGCCAGGTTCGCATCCGCGGAGGCCGCCCAGACTGTTCCATCGGTCCACACCTGCGGTTCCAGACCGGTCAATACGTCGACGAATTGCATCAGCGGTTCCCCCCTCGACAAGCTCGATCCAGCCGACCCGTGCCGACCGAGCACCGATGCTAGCGCAGGCCACCGACAGCAACCGGACCGGGCGAGCCCACTGTTGGCGTCCAGGCGCGACTTTCGGCGGAATCAGATGCGTGCCCATTCGAGGAAATGCGGCGACCGAGCGGTGTGCCGCCACCACTCGATCGGCGCCCGCGCCGCACCCGTGTCAGACCAGGCGCGGGTTCAATCGTCCAAGCCGCCATGAGGAAACAGCAGTGCGGGCGAGGATTGTGCGAGGCCGGCGGACCGGCCGGTTCGGGAAGCGGGGACCCAGGGCGTTGGCTGCGCCTTGTCCGACGCCGGCGTCGCGGGCCGGGGCCGGGGGCGTCGCTCGCGACGGGTCTGCCTGACGCTGTCGGTGCGCCGGAGGCGCTCGCCTCGTTGCAGCAGGCGCTGCCTGCCGGCCTCGTCATCGTCGTCCGTGCGCCGTTCCAGCAGTTCGTGGTTGTGCTGCACCATGCGTTCGAACACCTGGTCCATGATGTCGTCGACGTCCTCGGCACGAGCCGGTTGACCGGCCACCACGGGCGGGGCGGACACTTCGTCGTGGACATCGGCGGCGCTGTCGGCCGGGTAGACCCGGGACCGTATGCACACGGCGATCACGGCGGTCAGCGCCACGACGACGCAGCAGATCAGGGCCTGGTCCGTCAGCGCGGCGGTCACGGCCTGGTGCGCCGGATCGGCGGCCGGTTCCTGGCCGCTGTCGCCGTTCCCGAAGAGAGACTTGACGATGTTGCCGAGCGTTTCCTTCAGCTCGTCATGATCTTCGGTCATTTTCTTCAACTCGGGCGATTTGCTGTTGAGGTACAGCAGCGTCACCGGAACCAACACCACATTGGCCATGGCGGCGGCGATCGCCACCGACCGTCCGACGCCGATCATCCGATGCAGCTGGGCCCCGATCAAGGCGACCACCGCGGCCGCCGCGATCAACGCGCCCCACCACCCGCTGATCGAGGCCACCGGCTCGTCGAAGATGCGCAGTGCGGGAACAGAGCCGTCGAGCCGACCGAATGCGTCGGTGCGCACATTCCCGTACGGGCCGGAGGCCGACAGCCACGGTTGGCACAGGAGGAGCAGGGTGAACACGCTCAGCGCCGTGATCGACCAGCACTGCCAGCCGGATCGGAATTCCGAACCGGTCCGCATATCGACGTCGGGGTGCCCGTGGGGTGCGTTGTCCATGAAATTCGAATTCAACCTTCGGAATTGCTTATTCCACCCCTGCGCGATATGCGAGGGGCTTGTTCACATCTTTTTGATGAGCCCTTGTCGCCATCGACGTTCACCAGATTAGAGCATCGGATACGCAGGTCAAATGACGTTTGGACGATAAAGAGACCCGCGCCACAATACTTTTCGGTAACTTAGCCTCATGGTCGCCTGCCCAGATTTGGGCGTGCGCGCCGAAAGGCCAGCATCGAGAAGTTTTCGGTGCGTCCGCAAACCACCGAGGTGCCGTGACGGCGTAGTGCAGCCTGTGACCAGACCCACGCGTATCGAGCGACCCGCCATCGGAGCCGACGATCACCCCACGCGATGTGCGCCCGCCGCAGGCGCTGCGATGAATACCCGCGGCTCGGGCAAACCGTTGCCGACCAACCCATCTCGCACCGCGGCGGTCACCTGATCGACAGCATCCTGGTCGACGAGTGCGATGACGCTGCCGCCGAACCCACCCCCGACCATCCGGGCCCCATACGCACCGGCCGCCAGCGCATCCGTCACGACGGCATCCAACGCCGGCGTCGACACCTCGAAATCCTCGCGCAACGAGGTGTGCGAGGCCGTCAGCACAGGCCCGATCTCGCGGGGGTCGGCGCCCCCACACAGCAGCGCGACAACCTCGAGGACCCGCGCGTTCTCGCCGACGACGTGTCGCGCTCTACGACGCAGTACCGGGTCGTCCAGCCGAGCGAGGGCGTCGAGGGAGTCGATCTCGCGCAGCGACCGCACACCCGATTCGGCTGCTGCGGCCAGACATTGGGCGCGGCGTTCGGCATAGCCGCTCTCGGCGAGGCGATGCGGATGGCCGGTGTCGACCACCAGTAATTCGAGGCCGGATCCGCGCAGGTCGAACGGAATCTGTTCGGCAGCGCCCGGTTCCGCACGGTCGAAGCGCCGGACATCGAGGAACAGCGCATGCCCTTCGGTGCACAGGATCGCCGCCGACTGGTCCAGGATGCCCGTCGGCACACCGACGTACCGGTTCTCCGCGGTGCGCGCCAGGTCGATCAGCTCGCGGTCGGACAGCCCGAGTTCGAACAGATCTCGCAGCGCGATGGCGACCGAGCAGCACAGCGCGGCCGACGACGACAGGCCCGCCCCGATCGGCACCCGGCCGTCGATGCGCAACTCGACCCCGCCCACCGGATGGCCCCGCCGCACGAACTCGGCCACGACGCCCAGCGGATACCTCGCCCACTCGGGCAGCGCGACACGCTCGTGCTCGAGCGCGCCCAGCCCGAGCGCGGTCCGCTCCCCCGGTCGCTGCCGCGATCGGAGCAGGATCCGGTCGTCGCTGCGGCGCCGGCCCGCGCACTCGACGGTCATCGGTAGCGCGATCGGCAGCACGTATCCGTCGTTGTAGTCGGTGTGCTCGCCGATGATGTTGACCCGGCCGGGCGCCACCCAGGTCGCGAAGCCGTCGTTGCCATCGTCGGGCATCGCTCCACTCTACGAGACACGCCGTGCGAGCAGTGGTTTCACCGCGACACGGTGCGGGCAGGGCGATCCTCGGTCACGCTCGGTCCGAAGGGTTGACCCCGCCCGCCTGCCGCGGGCCCGGCCACATGGGGAGCACGTGTGATCGATTCCGTCCGCCGCCGTTTCGGCCGGTCCTGGCCGCTGCGGCACCGCCCGACCAGCCGTCGTGAGAGCAGGCCGGCGCCGATCATTCAGGTCGCCGCAGCAACCGGTACCGGGCCCACCGCACTGGCCGCATTCGACGCTGCCCTGCGCGAGCTCGGTGTCGGCGAGGCGAATCTCATCCGGCTGTCCTCGGTGATTCCGGCGGCGGCCCACCTCGAGTCCGCCGATCGGATCACCATCCCGATCACTTGGGGCGACCGCCTCTATTGCGTCTACGCCGCCGGGCACGCCGACATCGCAGGTGCGCACGCCGCCGCGGGCATCGGGTGGACGAGGCGCGAGGACGGTGCGGGCCTGTTCGTCGAGCACGAGGCCGACACGGCCGACGAGGTCGAACACCTTGTCCGAGCCAGCTTGGCCGATATGGTCCGGCATCGCAGCGGACACTTCGGCCCGGTTCGGTTGCACACCACAGAAACTCGCTACGAGGACCGTCCCGCCTGCGCGGTGGTGCTCGCGGCGTTCGGTGGGGCCGGTTGGGGCCGACTATGAACCACTTGCACGTCACGGTCGAAACCGCGATCGGCCGCGAGCCCGCCGAACTGTTCCACGGCCTCTACGAGCAGGCCTTCGGTCCGCTGCGGACCAGGGCAGCGGCCAGGCAGGTGCTGCATCGCGAGGAGTTCCTGGCCGAGATGCGCGATCCACGGGTCCAGAAACACATCGCGCGCACCGGCACCGGCGAGCCCGTCGGGCTGACCACCTTGACAAGGCATTTGGAGACGGTGCCGTGGATCAGCCCCGAGTATTTCATTGCGAGATACCCTGAACACGCGGCCCGCGACGCGATCTACTACGCGGGTTTCACCCTTGTTGCACCAAGTGCGCGACAGGGGGCGGCGTTTCATGTCATGATCGAATCAGTTGTCCGGGTTCTGGTGGCTGAACGTGCCGCGGTCGGCTGGGACATCTGTTCGTACAACAACACTCGGTTCTGTTTCGCCGACGGCATCCGAGCGGTGCTCGAGGAGCAGGCAGACGTCGAAGTAGCAGTTGAGGATTCCCAGACCTACTACGCGGCCCGATTCATCGGAACGGGAGCGATGAAGGGGGGCTGATGGAACTCACCGGAGAGCAGTCGGCGGGTGGGCGATCGCACTTCGGACATCGGTGGCTGCGGTTCGTCCCCGGCGTCGCGATCGTCTTGATCGTGCTCCAAACTCTGCTCGATTCCCCCGCGCTGTCACTGACGACGATGGCCGTCGTGGTGGCCGGCGCACTCACCATGATCGGCACCGGCCTGCGTCGGCATCGCCCGCGGCGGCCGCTGCCGTGGTATCTGCTGTCGGCGTCGGCGGTGTCGTTCGCGGCGGGCATCGCGCTACGCGATTTCGCCGGCACCGACACCCGTCCCCTCGATGACGCCTTCACCCTGGCCGGCTACCTCGGCATCGGAGTGGCCGCGGTGTTCTGGTTGCGTCCCCGCCAGCTTCACACCGATTACGATCTGCTGCTCGACTCCGCGCTGATCGGGCTCGGCGCCCTGCTGGCCTCGTGGACCTTCCTGATCTCACCCGCGCTCCGCACCGACGGCCACCTCGGCCACGCCGTGGCGACGGCGATCTATCCGATCCTCGACGCACTGCTGCTGGCCCTGGTCGCCTACTCGGTGGCGACGACGACGCGTTCGGAGACATCGCTGCGCTTGCTGCACGGCGGGCTGCTGCTGGCCCTGCTCGGCGATCTCGGCTACAACCTCGAGGTCGCCGGCACTCCGGTGGCGGGCCGTGACGTGCTGCTCGCACCGCTGCTGCTGGCCTACACCCTGGTCGGGGTCGCCGCCCTGCATCCGACCATGACCTCGCTCGGCGCACCCCATCCGATCCATCCGCACCATTCCCGCCAGCGCGCCAGCTTTCTTGCCGTCGCGCTGATCGTGGCGTCGCTGATCCCGGTGGTGGGTTCGCGCCTCGGCACGGTGGACCGGGTGGTGGTGTCGACGCTGTGCGCGCTGCTGCTGATCGGGGTGCTGGTGCGCAGCGAGCGCGCCATCGTGCGCAGCGCACGCAGTGAGAAACGCGCCCAGTACCAAGCCGACCACGACATGCTCACCGGGCTGCTCAACCGGTCGGCGCTGTTGCGGGCGCTGGCGCGCAATCGCGGTCACTGGGCCGAACGACCGCTGTGCCTGCTGTTCATCGACCTCGACGGATTCAAGATGATCAACGACAGCTACGGCCACGCCGTCGGCGACGAACTGATCGCCAACGCGGCCTCGCGGATCCGCCGGGCAGTGCGCCGCGAGGATGTGGTGGCCCGGTACGGCGGCGACGAATTCGTCATCCTCGCTCCGCTCGACCGGCAGGAGGCCGACGGCCTCGCCAAACGGCTGCTCGCCACGTTCATGCGCCCATTCGAACTCAGTGCGGGCGAGGTGCCGATCACCGCAAGCATCGGCCTGGCGTGCAGTGGCCCGCGCGCCGCCGAAGCCGACATCTACGACCTACTGCGGGAAGCGGATTCGGCGATGTACCACGCCAAGGAGTACTCCCTCGGCTACACCTTCTACGACACGTTCCGAGACGAGACGCGCGCGACGCCCGAGACCGTCCGCCGCCCCTGGCAGCGCGAGACAGCGGTCTGAGCGCCGCCCGGGCGGGTCAGTCGGGCAGCTCGGCGAGCAGCTTCTTGGCCTCCTCCAGCTCGGCCTGCAACTGCTCGACCTTGGCCAGCTGCGCGACCCGCACTGCCTCCATGATCCCGCCGACCACCTCGGAGACTTCGGGGTGCAGCAGTTTCGCGGCCTGCGCGACGGCGGCGCTGTTCACCGGGAGCGCCCGCACGGTGCGCTTCTTACCGTTGACCACGTCGACGCTCCACTCACCGTCGGCGGTGCCGCTGATGGTGACTGTGACCTCGGCCGCCTTCGACTTGCGCGCGGGCGCCTTGGCGGCAGGCTTCGGCGGTGCGGGCGTAGCGGGCTGCTGACGCGCCGGGGCGGGCTTGACGGCACCGTTCGAGGCGGCAGACTCCTGCGCCGGTTTCGCGGCAGCGGGTTTCGGGGCCTGCTGCGGGGCGGGAGGAGTGGGCGCGGTGCTCGTCGGGGCCGACGGCTTGGTCACGGTGGGTGATTCCTTCCTGGTGGTCGACTTCGGCTGGGCGACGGCCTTGTCCCGCGCGGGCTTGGTCATCGTCACCTCGGCCGGGGAAAAGGACAGCACATCTTTGGAACCGGTGGGCCGGATCTGCAGGAAATCACCGTCGGACGGCTCACCGAGGGCGATGACCTTGCCCGAGCGCCCTTCCGGTATTCCCACAGCCGCGGCGGTGAACCACACCATCGGCGGGCGACCATCGGCGATCTCGGTGGCGATCTGCGCAATCTCGGTGTCCGACAAGGGTTGCGGTGTGTTCTTGGACTTTGTTCGCGGCGACGACATGGGGCTCTCCGGGCAATTCTCGCGTTTCGTGAAGGGGCCTGCGTGCACAGATGATGCCGCACCGCACCGACAAGTTCTCCCCGCACCCGGCGAATCCGCCCACCCGAGCACGCCCGGACAGCCCTGGCCGATCCGCATCGATCGGGCCGATCCCGCTACCACGACGAGCCGGTTGCGATAAGAATAGAACACGTTCTAGGAATAGTCCCGCTGGTGCACGGACTCGGAACAGGCAAGCCCGGACGCTCGGCGAGGCTCCCGGGAGAAACGAACGGCAGGAACCGCGATGACCGAAACCGTCGATCAGCAGGCGCTCACCATGGCCGCCATCGGCAAGCTCACCGGCCCCGGTGGGCCGTTCGAGATGACAGTGCAGCAGGTACTCGGCGCGCCGACACCGTTGCTCGTGCACCGCGAACGCAGCCTGGCCGATGTGCTCGCGGCCTCCACCCGCTGGGGCGATCGCGACTACCTGGTCACCGAGCACACGCGGCTGTCGTTCACCGAGCACGCGGCCGCCGCGGGCGCGCTGGCGCGGGCGCTGCGCGATCGCTACGGCGTCGGCAAGGGCGACCGGGTCGGCATCCTGGCCGCGAACACCCCGGAATGGGTGGTGGCATTCTGGGCGGCGCAATGCCTCGGCGCGATCGCGGTCGGTTACAACGCGTGGTGGGCTCCGCCGGAGATCTCCTACGGCCTCGGCCACACCACGCCCTCGGTGCTGATCGCCGACGCCAAACGCGCCGCCCGCGTCGCCGAATTGGGCATCGACGTTCCCGTCCTCATCATGGAGCACGACATCGCGGCCCTGATCGCCGAGTTCGGCGGCGGCGAGCTGCCGAAAACGCCGGTGGCCGAGGACGATCCCGCCGTCATCCTGTACACCAGCGGCACCAGCGGACGCCCCAAGGGCGTCACGCATTCGCATCGCAACCTCATCTCCGTCATCGGCTACCACCGCTTCAACGACGCGCTCGCGGCGGAATTGACCGGAACCCCCGACAACGGTGGCAGGCGATTCCTGCTCACCTCACCGCTGTTCCATATCGCCAGCCTGCACAATCTGGTCGTTCCGCGCCTGGTCAGCGGGGATACCGCGGTCATCCATCAGGGCTCGTTCGAGGCCGACCGGGTGCTGCGGCTGATCGAGCGGGAGCGGGTCAGCAATTGGGGCGCCATGCCGACCATGGCGACGCGCATGCTCGAATGCGATCTCGGCGCCTACGACCTGTCGTCGCTGCGCGCGTTCTCGCTGAATTCGGCGCCGTCCTCGGCGGCGTTGCAGCAGCGGCTGCGCGAGCAGCTTCCGGTGGCCCGCACCGCGCTGGTCACCAGTTATGGCCTCACCGAATGCAGCACGGCGGCCACCCTGGCCGCACCGGCCGAGCTCGCCGCCTTCCCGGATACCGTCGGCCGCCCGGTGCTCGGGGTGTCGGTGGAGATCCACGACGAGACCGGCGCCCAGCTGCCCGACGGGGAGGAGGGCGAGATCTGGGTGCACGGACCGTACGTCATGCTCGGGTACTGGAACGATCCCGCCGCGACGGCGGCCGCGATCACCCCCGATCGCAAGCTGCGCACGGGCGACATCGGCGTGCTGGAGGACGGCAGGTTGCGGCTGTCCGGGCGGCGCTCGGATCTGATCCTGCGCGGCGGCGAGAACGTCTACCCCACCGAGATCGAGCAGTGTCTCGACGAACATCCGGCGGTGGTGGAGAGCGCGGTCCTCGGCGTGCCGGATCCGGATCTGGGTCAGGCGGTGGCCGCAGTGGCGGTGGTCGAGAACCTCACCGACACCGATGAAGACGAGTTGCGCGCGTTCGCCGCCGAGCGCCTGGCCTACTACAAGGTCCCGGCCCGGTGGCGGCTCACCACGACCGCGCTCCCGCGCAATGCCACCGGGAAGGTCATCCGCGCGGGTCTGGAGCCGTGATCGCCCGGCTACAGCGAGACGATCAGCAGGAAGAGCGCTGTCTGGATGGTCTGAAACAGACGGTTCAGGTTCTGCTGGATTTCGGCGCTGCCCATGCCCGGCCTCCATTCGTCCGGCCGACGCACTCCCGAACGGGAGCGGTTCGGTATCCCTCCAGTGTGACAGAGCGTCGCGGTAAGGAAAGCCCCTGTTCACCTGGGCAGAGCCACCGTGGCATCGGTCCCGGGCGCCAGCAAACTAGAACTCGTTCTACCATGGGGAGGACCGCGGTGCCGCGGTCGGTTCGACGAAGGAGTTACCGTGCCCCTGGACGCATCCGGTGCGAGCCTGCTCGCCGCCGTCAAGGCCTCGCCACGGGCTGTCGCCGCACATGACCGGCAGGCCTGGGTCGGCCTGTTCACCCCCGATGCGACCGTCCGCGATCCGGTCGGCGCGCGCCCGCACACCGGTCGCGAGGCGATCGAGAGGTTCTACGACACCTTCATCGCACCCAACACCATCGAGTTCCGCGTCGACAACGACTTCACCGGGCCCGGCGTCGTCGTCCGCGATCTGAGCATCCTGACCACCATGTCGACCGGCGCGCAGGTGCTGGTGCCGATGCATCTGCGCTACGACCTGACCGAGGTCGACGCCGACCTGCGGATCACCCATCTCGCCGCGCACTGGGAGCTGCCGGCGATGGTGGCGCAGCTACTGCGCACGGGCGCACGGGGATTCGGCGCGGGCATGAAACTCGGCGCGGCCCTGGTACGCAATCAAGGTCTTGCCGGCGCGGCGGGCATGGCCCGCGGCTTCACCGGCGTCGGCCGGGCAGGCAAGCGGGTGGCGACGGAGCTGTTCGACGCGGCGACCGCCGGCGACACCGCGCACGTCCGCAGACTGCTCGGCGCGGGCACCGTCATCGAATGCCCCGCGGGCACGATCGTCTCCGCCGACGAATTCACCGCATGGGCGGGCGCGGGCCTGCAACCCGGCAAGATGATCGCAGCCGGCCGATCCGTCACAACGAGCGCGCTCCGGGCCGGCACACCCGCAGTGATCACCCTCGAATTCGCCCCCTACGCCCCCCGAATCCACCACGTCACCGCCTTCACCGAACGGGTGCCGGACGAGCCTCGCACAAGTTCCGGCGCCCTCGCATAGGCTCCAACCCGTCAAAAACGCCACAACCTATGCGGGAACCGCGTGAGGATAGTGGGCGCGGGTCGGGTTGGTTACTGTTGCGCGCGGGTCCAGACGATGCTGGGCGGGATGTCGCGTAGGACCGGCAGGCGGTCGAAGATGGGGGCGGTGACGGCGAGTACGCCGTGGGACGGGCCGTAGGACCTCACCCGGATTTCGGCGAACTTCGGGCTCCACTGGCGCAGCAATCCTTCGATGCGGCTGCGCTCGACGCCCCACGGCATGGGCGGCGCCGTGTAGGCGGGCGTCTTGCGGTAGCCCTTCATGGTTTTCCGGGAGAACCAGGGCGGGATCGTGTCGAACATCAGCTCGACGCCGGGGAAGCGCTCGACGATTGCCACGCACAGGCGGCGTACGTCGTCGGGCTCGAAGTACATGAAAAGCCCCTGCGCCGAGACGAACACACCGCGCTGCGGGTCCTCGACGTGGTCGAGCCAGGACAGGTCGAGCGCGCTGACCGGCAGATGACGGCAGCGGTCGGTCGCGGGCAGGTAGCGCTCGCGGATCTCGATGGCCTCGGGCACGTCGACACACAGCCACCGCACCGTGCCGTCGTCGCAGCGCTGGAACTGGGTTTCCAGGCCGGCCGCCAGTTCCACGACGGTGCCGCCCGGATGAGCGGCCAGCCAGGGGCGCAGTACCTCGTCGAAGCGCAGCGAGCGGACGGCATGGGTGCCGTCGGGTTTGCCGAAGGCCGCCTCGTAGTCGAAGTCGATGGATTCGTAGATGCGCACGCATTCCGCATCGCGCAGCACGGCGTCGGCGCGCAACGACTCACTGGCCCGGTTGTGCAAGGTCCACAGCATGGTCAGCGGGATACCGCTGAGCCCGACGTCACCGCTCATCAGATCCACCTCTTCCTGCCGCCGCGACGGCCGTTACCAGGAGGGATATCTCGGGTATGGGTAGCCTAACCACGAATCGGCCCGGGTAGGGTTCCTCGAAATGCGGGCGGGCCGTCGGCGGCCGAAACCACCGACGGCCCGGGACCTCGGTTCATGGGTGTCAGGAACTCACGCCGCTGAGCTCGTTCGGGCTCTCCGGCAGGCTCGCCGAGGCCGTCACCGCGCCGGTGGCGAGGTCGACGCGGTGCACCGACTTCGCTGCCGTATCGGTGACGTAGGCAATACCGTCGCGCACGAAGAGCGCCGGTCGCGGCTGCTGCCATTCCAGCGGTTCCTGCCACGGGTCGAGGACCGGGATGGTCTTGGTGACCGTGCCCGCGACCGCGTCGATGACGTGAATCTTGCCGTCGGTGCCGAGCACGAGCGCTTCACCCTGCGGGCCACGAGCCAGCGACCGGAAGGTGTAGCTGGTGCCGATATCGACCAGCCGTAGCGTGGCGGTGGTGGTGTCGATCAGCGAAATCTGCTGCGGGCGTTCGAGTTCGGCATCCTTGTCCTGCTTGTAGTCGCCGAGCACGATGGGCGAGACCTCGCTGCCGGCCTGGTTGCCGATCCGCCCGTACGGTGTCGGGCTGGTGACCTTGGTGATCTTGCCGTCGCGGTAGATCAGCGCGCCGGTCTGGCAGCCGACGACCACGGCCTCGCCCTGTGCGGTCGCTTCACCGTGCACGCCTGGGCAGTCCTCGTTGCGGGCGATCTCCTTGCGGTCGGCGTCGAGCACCACGATTCCGGTGCGCGATTCCTCGGTGCCGACGGTGAGCACCAGTTCGCCGTTGGCCATTTCGATCGCGACACCGTGATGCGGCGCGGGCGCCTTGTACACCTGGGTTTCGGGCTTGTCCTCACCCAGCCGGGTGGGGTCGAAGGAGGTCACTTCGCCGCTGCCGTCGGCGAACAGCACAGTGCGCCCGGCGTGAACGACGACGTGTCCCGGCTTCGCCGCGGGGAAGTCGACCCCGGTGAATCGGCCGTCGGCGGCGTCGAGCACCCGGAAGCCGTCCGCGGTGGACACCAGCATGTGCCGGTCGTCGCCGGCCGGGTTGAGCCGGTTGAATCCGTCCAGCGCGATATCGCCGGTGGTCGCGAGGGTGTCCGGGTCGAGCAGGTAGATGCCGCCGTCGTAGGTGACCGCGAGCGGGGCCTCGACAGGCGCTGCCGCCTGTTCTGTCTCATCGCTGCCGCAGCCGCTGAGCGCGACCGCCGCGGTCAGCAGGCCCGAGAGCGCCACCGTTGTGGTGCGGGTCCGAGTACGCATGTTGCTCCGTTTCCGTTGTACTGCTGAAGTTCTCGGCGTGAACGCACCGCCGGTGTTCACGGGGCCAGCCCGCTGACGATGGCCTCGGTATTGGCGCGCATCATCTCCAGATAGCTGCCCGCGCCCTGGCCGGGCGGGGTCAGCGATTCCGAATGCAGCCCGACCACCCGGACGTGCACGCCCGCCTGTTCGGCGAGTACACGCGCGAGCCGGTCCGGTTGCGCCGAATCCGCGAAGACCGCGGGCACGCCCGCATCGCGAATGGTGGCGGCCAGGTCCGCCAGATCCGATGGGCTCGCTGAGGCCAGGGTGGTGCCGCTCGGTATCACCGCACCCACCACCGCGAATCCGAAACGCTGTGCCAGATAACCGAAGACGTGGTGATTGGTGACGAGGTTGCGGCGCTCGGCCGGAATGCTCGCGAAGCGCTGGGTCATCCAGGCGGCGAGCCCGTCCAGCTCGGCCAGGTAGTGGTCGGCGTTCGCGCGGACGACACCCGCATCGATTCCCGGCACATGCGCGACGACCCGATCGCGGATGACCTCGACCGCACGCCGCACCCGCTGCGGATCGGTCCAGAAATGCGGATCCGGCAGCCCTGCCGTCGCTCCGGAACCGAAAGCTATCGGGTCGATCTCGGCCCCGACGTACACCGTCGCCACCCCGGCGTCGGCGGCGGCCTCGACGTTCCGGAGCACGCCCTCTTCCAGGCCGAGACCGTTGGCCACGATCAACCCCGCCCGCTCCAGTCCGGCGGCCTGCTGTGCCGATACGGCGAACGAATGCGGGTCGCCCGCACGCGGCATGAGGACCGACACCGGGGCGGCGTCACCGACGATCGCCTGGGTGATGTCGCCGAGAATGTCGGTGGTCACCACGACGCCACCGCGGTCAGGCCCGGAATCCGCGCATCCGGTAAGGGCCATCATCGCGGCGAGCAACGCGACGATCATTCGGGCGAGAACACTCATCGGCCGGTCTCCACCATCAGTTCCGGTGCGATATCGAGGGTGAAAGTCCGTGCGATACGCAGGTTGTCGTTGTAGTCGATCTCGTGCACGACACGCGCGGCCGGATCGTTGACGTAGGCGCGATTGGCGTCGACCACGATGACCGGGGCCGCCGCACCGGGCGCGAGCGGCGCGGCGAGCACCGTGGTCCGGGCGACCTCGGCGCCGGTCACCGGGTCGTAGCCGCGCAAGACGCCGTCTGCGGTGAGCGCCATGATCGGCGTGCCCGCCCCTGCGGTGTTGGTCGCGACCACCGGCCCGGTGGAGATGCGCGTCCATCGCTGGGCGCTCACATCGAGGACCCCGACACCGTCCGGGCCGGAGCGCGCCACCAGGGTGGTGCTCGCTGGGCGGTGGAAGAACGTGTCCGCGGGCTCGACCATGCCGTCGGCCGGCGCAATCCTGGTGGCGACGAAACGTCCGTCCTGCTCGGCCACCAGCACGGCCCCGTCGGCGCAACCGATCACCACGCCGCGGCGAGTGCCTGCCTGGCCGCGTGGATCCGGGCACGGCGCGTCGAGGGCGGTCACCTCGGCGCCGTCACGGGAACGCACCTCGAGACGACCCGAACGCGACGCGACCACCAGCCGCCCCGCGAACGGGACAACGGTCGCGTCGGAAATCGCACCCTGTTCCCGCACCGAACCTTCGTCCAGGGCAGCGCGATCCAGCAGGGTCGACCCCGTCGCCCCGATGACGGTCGCGATCGTCTTGTCGCTGTACGCGGCCGTCACCGGACCGGCGCCGACCCGACCGATCTCCCGCGCGGCGGCGCGGTAATAGTGCACGTGATCGCCGTGATCGACCATCCAGCTGCCGCTGTCGACCACCTGTGTCGACGCCGCACCCGACAGATACGCGTAGCGGCCGTCGCCCGCGATCGCGGTAACACCGGGAACCGGTCCGAGTTCGATCACCTCCTCGGTGATCAGATCGACCACCCGGACGGCTCCAGAATTGCGATCCGCGACAACCAGTCTCGGCTGCGCCTCGGCCGTCTCCTCCGCACCTGCGACATAGCCGTGCGGCGTCGGCTCGGCGGGCGCGGGTTCGGTGCCTGCGCCGCAGCCGATGAGCGGGAAGACCAGCGTCAACGCCGCGGCCACCGTCACCGGCGCGGTCGCTGTGCGCAGGTTCAACCGCTCCCGCAGCCGGGAGACCAGCGCGGACAGGAAAAACAGCCCGACCGCGGCCCCGGCGATAGTCGCGCCCGCGGCCGTACCGGCATGCCAGGAGATGAGCAGCCCGATCACCGTCGCGGCCGAACCGAACACCGCCGCCAGCGCCATCACCATCGGAATCCGGTGCGCGAACAACATCGCCGCGGCCGGCGGAGCGATGAGCAGCCCGAACACCAGCAGCGTCCCGACGATATGAAACGACGCCACGATGGCGAGGGTGAGCAGACCGACGAGCGCGAACTGAGCGCGCCGTGGCGCCAACCCGAGGGTCTGCGCGGTGCGCGGGTCGAAAGTGAGCGCGAGGAAGGCGCGATGCCCGAGCACGGCGACCACCAGCGCAATCAGCAAGGCGGCCAGCAGGAACAGCAGGTCCCGCTGCCCCGTCGCCAAGACGTCGCCGAAGAGGAAGCCGGTGAGGTCGACCGCGAAAGACTGCGACCGCGACACGATGATCACACCGATAGCCAGCATGCCGACGAACAGCAGACCGATGCCGGTGTCGGCCGATCGGCGCCGATTGCGGCTCAGCACAGTCACTCCCGCCGCCATCGCGGTTGCGCTCGCCGCCGCACCCAGCAGCAGGTTCCCGCCGAGCAGCGAGGCGATCGCGACGCCGGGCAGCATGCCGTGCGCCATCGCGTCGCTGAGAAAGGCCATGCCGCGCACCACAACCCACGTTCCGGCGATCGCGCACAGGCACGAGACCAGCAATCCGCCCCACAGCGCCCGCTGCACGAAAGACACCTCGAACGGGGCGAATAGCCAATCCATGATGCGACACCCTAGAATGGAAACGATTTTCATTACAAGTTAAGTGACGGGAGTCGCATCGTGCAAACACCGGATATCCGACTGACCGGAATCAGCGCGGGCTACCAGGGCCATCGGGTACTGCACGAGGTTTCCGCGACCCTCCCGAACGGCAAGGTCACCGCCCTGCTCGGACCCAACGGGTCCGGCAAATCCACACTGCTGGCCGTGCTCGCCGGCGTGGTGCCGCCGCTGGCCGGAACCATCACCGGACGCGACGGCCTTCGCCCCGCCTTGGTCGTGCAGCAAAGCGCGGTCCCGCCGACTCTGCCGATCACCGTCCGCGAGACGGTGGCGATGGGCCGCTGGGCCCATCGCGGGCCGTGGCGCAGGCTCAGCGGCGGCGACCACGCGATCGTCGACGAATGCCTGGATCGCCTCGCCATTACCGACCTGGCCGACCGCCGCCTCGACACCCTCTCCGGCGGGCAGCGCCAACGCGCGCTGCTGGCCCAAGCCTTGGCCCAGCAGTCACCGCTGCTGCTACTCGACGAGCCGACGACCGGGCTCGACCTCGAAGCCCGCGAACAGATCACTCGCACGATCGCCGAGGTCAGCGCGGCGGGCGTGACCGTCGTGCACGCGACACACGATCTGGACGACGCCTTGCGCGCCGACCACTGCGTACACCTGCGCGACGGACACGCCGTGAGCGAAGGCGAACCACGAACCACGCTGCTGGCACGTTCGTCCTGATCAGGCCGTTCCCACCGCTGACAGCGGCATCAATTTCATACCGGCCTGTATGTGGGGTTTACTGAGACGTCTAGTCTCAGTAAATTGGTCTATAGCGAGACCTACACCACACGCACGAGGAGACTCCGATGACGCCGTCGACTGTGCCGCTCACCCACGATGTCGGTAAGGACTACCGAGACGCTCTCCAGACACTGTCGGAAGGGTCGGTCAACCGGCGCTTCGACCCATACCTGGACATCGACTGGGATTCACCGGAACTGGCCATCGATCCGAAGGACCCACGCTGGGTCCTCTCACCGGAGATCGATCCGCTCGGCGCCACCCAGTGGTACCGGAGCCAGCCGCTCGAGCGGCAGATCGAGATCGGCCGCTGGCGCATCGCGAACTCCATCAAGGTCGGCGCCGCGTTCGAGACGATCCTGATCCGCGGAATGATGCAGTACATCATGAAGCTGCCCAACGGGTCGCCGGAGTTCCGCTACTGCCTGCACGAGATGACCGAAGAGTGCAACCACATCCAGATGTTCCAGGAGCTGGTCAACCGGATCGGCGTGGATGTGCCGGGCATGCGGCCGATCTTCCGGGCACTGTCGCCGTTCATCGGCGTGGCAGGCGGATACGCGCACGTCATCTTGTTCATCGGCATCCTCGGCGGTGAGGAACCGATCGACCACTTCCAGAAGGCGCTGATCCGCGATGGCGCGAATCTGCCGCCGATGGTGTTGCGCACCATGGAGATCCACATCGCCGAGGAGGCTCGCCACATCTCGTTCGCCGGCGAGTTCCTCAAGGCGCATATCGCGAAGATGAACCCGGTCAGCACCCAGGTCTGCGCGATCGCGTTCCCGCTGGCCATGCGCTGGCTCGCCGGCGAGATCATCGCCCCGCCACGCTCGTTCGCGGAGAAGTTCGACATTCCCCGCGAAGTGATCAAG
This sequence comes from Nocardia cyriacigeorgica, assembly GCF_005863245.1. GTDB lineage: Bacteria > Actinomycetota > Actinomycetes > Mycobacteriales > Mycobacteriaceae > Nocardia > Nocardia cyriacigeorgica_C. The sequence goes on from NZ_VBUT01000007.1 coordinate 38,004, forward strand.
GAAGCGTTCTGGCGCAGCCCGCAGTCACGCAAGATCCTGTCCGGCTACTTCGGTGATATGCGGGCGCTGGCCGACGAGATCGGGTTGATGAACCCGGTCACGCGGCGGTTGTGGAATGCGCTCGGCATCGGCGGCGATCACGCCCGCTACCGCAGCGAGCCCGACCGCCGGGTCCGGCACGCGGCTTGACTGTGCAGGTCAGCCGGAGGGTGCGCCGGGCCCGCTGAAATCACGCAGGATCGAGGACAGTTCGCGGTCGGGATCGACGTGTATGCCGCTGGTCCTGGCCGCGCCATCGAGTACGAACCATGTGATGGTTGCGAGTTCGTCGACGACCTGCGCTCTGGTTCGATCCGGCGCCGGATCCGATACCCAGGTCGACAGCACGCCCTCGACCATCGTCACGACCGCGAACGGCACCGAATCGAAGGGACTGGAGTCGGTGCCCATCAGTTGGGCGACCGTGGCGATCAGCTCGCTGCCGCGGGCGGCTATCCGCAATTTCAGGCGGGCCACGGCGTCGACGGTGTCTTCACCCTCGTACGCCGGGCCCGTCCGGGCGAATTCGGTCAGTCGCGGGTGGTCCGACATCCAGTCCGCGACCGCGCGGATGGTGCGGGTGAGGATCTCGCGCACCGAGCCGGTGGACATGTCGAGTTGTTCGTCGAGCTCGGCGGCGAAATCGTCGATCAGGTAGGACCGGATGCGCCGGTCCAGCTCTTCGCGTCCGCTGAACTGCCGATATACCACCGATTTGGCCACTCCGGCCCGTTTGGCGATGCGATGCACCGGGATATCCGCCCCGGGCGGACTCTCCTCGAGCAGTTCGACCGCGGCCCGCAGGATCGTCAGCTGGCGCTCGCTGTTGTGCCGCTCCCAGCGAGCCTCATAGCCACTGACCGCCCCCGGTATCTGCGGTTGCGGCGAAACCACCGACATGCCAGGCAGTGTACCGAGGCAGGCACCGCCCCCGTGGCGATGCGCCGGGGCGGCCATCGCGGTACCGGTGGTGTGGGCTCGCGTAGATCCGGCTCAGCGGGGCCGAAAATGGTTATGGCCCGGAACCTGGGGTTCCGGGCCACGGTTGTAGCGGGGACAGGATTTGAACCTGCGACCTCTGGGTTATGAGCCCAGCGAGCTACCGAGCTGCTCCACCCCGCGTCGGTAAACACCAGCTTACACACCTGCGGCTCGAGAACGTAATCGACTGCGGTGGCGGGACATTTCGTGTGGTCAGCAGGGTGCGAGGCCGCACGACTCCCGGTTCCTGAGAGCAGCCGATGCGTCGGCTCGGGGCCTCGAGCGCGCCTGGCCGGGCGTCATCCGGGCAGGGCGTCCAGGACATCACCCACCTCGCAGATGAACCGGCCTGCTGGCGTGAGTCCATCATGCGCGGCGCTGCCGGTTCCGCCGTCACGGTCGTGGTGGCGTCTTTACCGCGTCGAGCGAGCTGCGGTCGGCCGCAACCTCTCCTCGCCGACCGGCCAGCGACAGCGCCCGCGCGGTCCGCCCCGGCTCGGCGCGTCGAGGCCGGATCGCAACAGTAGGTCGCGCGAATTGCGAGTGGGTTCGAGGAGGTTCCGCACGAGCCCTGCACTATTCGGCTGGAGGCGTGCAGCGAATGCTTCTGAATTATCTTTCGGTCAGCGATATTCGGTCTTGCCGCCGAGCTGCTGGATACTTGCCGGTTTGCGGGGGTCGGGCCGATAGGCCGCCATGCACTCGGCGAGCCACCCGGCACGCGGCCGGATCGGGACTCGGCATAGCAAAAGACCAGGCCCGGAGGCTGGCGCCTCCGGGCCTGGTCTGTAGTAGCGGGGACAGGATTTGAACCTGCGACCTCTGGGTTATGAGCCCAGCGAGCTACCGAGCTGCTCCACCCCGCGTCGGTGAACACAACATTACACACGGGTTCGCGGCGATCGCAAACCAGCAGGTCAGACACATTTTCCGCACTACTCGACCCGCGCCGATCAACTCGATGACGGCCGGGCAGACGACGGCCGGCGACCACGAAGCGACTTGTTCGACGCGTTCACCGATGACCGGAGCCGGCGGTCGGCCTTGCCGTCCCACCACCGAGGCGCAGGCACCGAGACCGGGTTGCCGGGCGATAGCGAGCCACTGAAACGGGCCGATCGTGTGACCGGGGCAACGATTTCGGAGTGATCCCGAACACATAACGGTGTTATCACAATCGCCATTGGGTAAGGGCGAATCCTGTTTCTCACCAGCGAATACGCTCTAATGCTACCGATTCACGTGGATTCACCGGCAATAAATTGGAAGTTATCAAGACGTGATCGAACGAGATTTGTTCGTTACCGTCGTTGCCACGGCCCGGATCAAACCGAGATGGGCTAGAACCCGAACCGAAGAACACCGGAGACCCTGTCCCGCGGTTCGGAGTACCCCGACATCACACCTGGGGACAGGGGCCGACGGAGAACATCCGCCGCGCTGGTGGGCACAGGGAGGGAAACCACATGACTAAGAACCGGAAGTTCAGCACCCGCGCCCTCGGCCTGACCGCCATTGCTGGGGCTCTCGTTGCCGTCCCGTTCGGTCTTTCCACCGCCACCGCTTCGGCCTACTCGGGCAACTGGGACGCTGTCGCGGCCTGCGAGAGCGGCGGCGACTGGTCCATCAACACCGGTAACGGCTACTACGGCGGCCTGCAGTTCTCGCAGAGCACCTGGGAGGCCAACGGTGGCACCGGCTACGCGCACAACGCGAGCCGCGAAGAGCAGATCCGCGTGGCCGAGAACGTGCTGGCCACCCAGGGCCCCGGCGCCTGGCCGGTGTGCGGCGCCTACCTCTGAGTTCAGCAGGCGTCTGACGCCTGACTCAGCAGCGCAAACGAAACGGCGCTGTCATCCAGTGGATGACAGCGCCGTTTCTGCGTCGTCAGCTGGTCGGCGACCGGTGAGCGAGGGCGCGGGATCGAACCCGCGCCCTCGAACCCGCGCTCACCGGATCAGCGGCCGGCGTCCTGGTAGGCCTTGACCGCGGCCTCCAGTTCATCGAGCGCCTTGCCGAAGTCCGCGAAGTTGCCCGTCCGCATCGCGGTGCGCACGGCCTCGATCTTGCGGTCCAGCTCGGCGGCCGCGGCATCCTTGGCTCCCGAGGAACCGGCAGGCGGTGGCGGTGTCGAACCCTCGGCCGGCGGCGGTGCGCCGTTCTCCGCCGGTGGCGGCGTCGAACCCTCGACCGGGGGCGCCGTACCCGGCTGCGGCCGGATCGCCGGATCACCGCCCGGCGGAGTGGCCAGCGCACCCGCGCCCGGCAGCACCTGATTCAGTGCCTCGGCCAGCGTCGAGGCGTAACCGACCTTCACACTGCCCGCCTGATCGCGGTAGCTGACCAGCACCCGCAGCAGCTGCGGGAAGGTCGCGGTGTTGGGTCCGGTATTGCGCTCGTTGTAGAACGGCTCGACATAGAGGATGCCGCCGTCGGCGACCGGCAAGGTCAGCAGATTGCCGTATCTGATCTTGTTGGAGTTCGACAGCAGGGTCTTCTCCTGGGAGACCTGCGGCGCCGTCGTCATCGTGTTCTGCGTCTGCTGCGGACCCTGGGTCTGAGTATCGGTCGGCAATTGCAGGATGCGGAACTTGCCGTAACCCTCCGGATCGGAGCGCACCGAGATATAGGCCGACAGGAACTGCCGGTTGTAGCCGACCATCGCGCTGGTCAGGTTGAACACCGGCTTGCCGGTCTCCGGATCGCCGAGCAGCACGTAGTACGGCGGCTGGCTGGCGGTCACGCCCTCGACGGTCGGGTCGGCGGGCACCGACCAGAACGCGTTGTTGGTGAAGAACTCGCGCGGATCGTCGACGTGGTACTTGGTCAGCATCTCGCGCTGCACCTTGAACAGATCCTCCGGATAGCGGAAGTGCTCGCGCAGCTCGGGGCTGATCTCACTGGCCGGCTTCACCGCGTCCGGGAACACCCCGCGCCACGCCTTCAGCACCGGATCGGAGGAATCCACCTCGTACAGGGTCACCGTGCCGTCGTAGGCGTCGACGGTCGCCTTGACCGAGTTGCGGATGTAGCTGACCTCCTTGCGCGGCAGCAGGCGGCCGGTCTTGCGGTCGATGCTGTCCTCCACGGCGCCTTCCAGCGAGGAAATCTGCGCGTAGGGGTAGTTGTCCAGCGTGGTGTAGGCGTCAACGATCCAGACGATGCGCCCGTCGACGACCGACGGGTAGGTGTTGCCGTCGGTGGTCAGCCACGGCGCCACCTTCTGCACCCGCTCACGCGGATCGCGGTTGTAGAGGATCTTGGACTCCTCGCCGATGGCCGAGGAGAACAGGATGTTGCGCTCGGCGTACTTGGCGGCGAAGGCCAGCCGGTTGAACCAGTTGCCGATCGGCACGCCACCGGAACCGTCGTAGGTGAAGCGGGCATTGTCGGTGTCGTATTCACGGGGAGTCTGGCCCTCGGTGGCGCCGACGATCGCATAGTCCGGGTTCGACTGGGAGATCAGCTCGCCGTAGTAGATGCGCGGCTGATCGACCTTGATGCGCTGGTCTTCCTTCTTCGTGGACAGGTCGCTGACCATGAAGATCGGATAGCCGGAATCGCTACTGCCGCCGGCGGCGTTGGGATCGTCGGACTGCGGCCGGTTGACGCGGTTGGCGGGCGCGGCCACGAAGCCGTTGCCGTGGGTGTAGACGGTGTGCTTGTTGATCCAGTCGGTCTGGTTGCCGGTCAGCGACGACGGCGACAGCTCGCGTGCGCCGACGATGAAGTCCTGGACCTCACCGTTGATCGTGTAGCGGTCGATATCCAGCGACTCGGGGAAGCCGTAGAAGTTCTTCAGCTGACGCAGCTGGGTGAACGTCGGCGACAGGATGTTCGGATCGAGCAGCCGCGCATTGGCGATGGTGGCGTGGTCGACCGGGACGCTCGAGGGGTTCTTGCTGCTCTCGCCCGAGTAGGCGACGTAATCGATCTTGTCGTCGGTGATCCCGTAGGCCTTGCGGGTGGCGGCGATATTGCGCTCGATGTACTCGCTTTCCTTCTCCGCCGCGTTCGGGCGCACCGAGAACTGCTCGACCATCAGCGGCCAGACCGCCCCGACCAGCACCGAGGACAGCACCAGCAGCGCCGCCGCCATCGCGGGCACGCGCAGATCGCGCAGCACGATGCCGGCGAAGAAGGCGATGGCGCAGATGATCGCGATCGACATCAGGATCAGTTTGGCCGGCAGCACCGAGTTGATGTCGGTGAACGAGGCACCGTTGAAGGTGGGTTCCTTACGGCTGCTCATCAGCAGCTCGTACCGGTCGAACCAGTACGCGATGGCTTTGAGCAGCACGAAGGTTCCGGCGATCACCGCGAGCTGGATCCGCGCGGCGTTGGTGAGGGTGCCTTCGCGGCCGGACAGGCGCAGCCCGCCGAAGACGTAGTGGGTGACCAGGTTCGCGAAGAACGCGATGACGATCGCGACGAACAGCCAGTTCAGGATCATCCGGTAGAACGGCAGATCGAAGGCGTAGAAGCCGACGTCGAGGTTGAACTCCGGATCGGTCTCGCCGAAGGAGCCGCCGTGCAGGAACAGCTGCACGGTGACCCAATTCGATTGCGCCACCAGCCCCGACAGCACGCCGAGCAGCACCGGGATGCCGATGCCGAACAGCCGAAGCCTGCTCATCACGGTGGTGCGGTAGCGCGCGATCGGATCGTTGGGCCCGGCCGTCGGGACGAAGACCGGCCGCGAGCGGTAGGCCAGCATCAGCGCCGCCCACACCACCAGCCCGACCAGCAGCCCCACCACGGCGAAGATCGCGATTCTGGTCCACAGCACCGTGACGTAGACGTCACGGAATCCGACCTCACCGAACCACAACCAGTTCGTATAGGTGTCGACCAGTCGCGGTCCCACCAGCAGTAGCCCCGCCAATACGACGGCCGCCACCAGCAGCACACGGCTGCGGCGGGACAACGAAGGTAAGCCCGATGGGGGCCGCATGCCCACGATGCCACTCTCCAGGGTCCGGCGGCGCCAACGCCTGCACGCCGCAGTCCGATGTTCGATTGGTCCATTTCGGACCGTTGGCGCCCACTCTACGGAAATCGGACACCGCACAGGCGGCAGGGCGGGAACGCGATCGTCGCGCCGCCGCCACAGCAGCGACCGCCGCATGCGTACCCGCTCTCCGGAGACCTGCGCCGCCCGATACAACGGCAGGTCGTAGCCAGTTCCGTACGAGAGCGAGAGTCCAACGAGGTCCGGTCGCACCCAGCTCTGAACCACACGAGACGCTCGCAACCAGACACAACGGCCGGTGAACCCCATTTTTCGAGCGAAGCGAGACCGAGCCCCAAAGTTCGCGGCCCGTCTCGCGTTTCCGCTGCCGCTGCGCAAGCCGAAGGCAAGCAGCGGCAGCGGAAACGCGAGACACCCAGGGGCCGCGAACCCGCGGTGCCGCAGGCGCCGCCGATCAAACACAGCCCCGCGAACCCGCGACGCCGCAGGCGGCGCAAAATAGGCACAGTGAGCGCTGACCTGCATGCTGAAATGATCCTCGCCCGGTCGGTCCGGGAGGTGGCCGAGTTCGTCGACGCCGAGGGGTGGGGGCGTCCGCCGCAGATGTTCGCGCTGGTGCCGACGGCCGATCTGGTGGCGGCCGAGCCTGGTCTTGCCGATCAGGTCGATGCCGGCGACGAGTTGACTCCTATTGCGCAGGAGCCGTTTCCGGAGGATGTGACCGGCGGGTCGATCGCGTTGGAGGAGGTCCTCGCCACCACCAGCTGGCCGCCCGCGGTCGCCGGTTGCGTGCTGGTGCAGGAGATCGTGGTGTTGCCGCCGACGGCGGAGAGCACCCTCGATGACGCGTTGACGCCGTTGCTCGCCGACGACGATGCCGCCGATGCCGCGGGCCGGGCCGCCGCGCACGCGCACCCGGAGCGGCGGGAGGCCCGTCTGTTCGCGGCGGCGTTGCGGGAGGGCAGCACGCTGTGCCTGCTTCAGGTGCGCCCCGATGACGATGCCGACGAGTTCGCCGATCTCGAGCTGCGGACGTATCCGAATCTGGCGTCGAACGTGGTCGAGGCGTTGCAGGCCACGCTGGACTGATCCGGCGCGGGTACGGACCGATCCCCGTGAACGGTGACTATCCGCAGGTCACCGTCTCACGACCGGCGCTGAGATCCTCCAGCGACTGCACCGCGCCCGCGAGGTTTTCGACCTTGACCAGGCGCAGCCCGTCGGGGGTGCGCTGCCTGGCCTCGTTGCAGTTGGCGGCGGGCACCAGGAAGGTTTCGGCGCCCGCCTCGCGCGCGGCCATCATCTTGTACTGGATGCCGCCGATCGGACCGACTTTGCCGTCCTGGTCGATGGAGCCGGTGCCCGCGACGAACGTGCCGCCGTCCAGTTCGCCGGGAGTGAGCTTGTCGATCAGCGCCAGGCTGAACATCAGGCCCGCCGACGGCCCGCCGATGTCGGCGAGGTTGAAGGTGACCTCCATGGGCGGACGGGCGCCTTCACCTGGGGTGACGCCGAGGTAGCCCTTGTTCGGATCGTCCTCACGCGCGCCCAGGGTCACCTCGACGGTCTGCTCGGCATCGTCGCGGCGGATCACCATGGTGATCTTGCTTCCCGGCGGCAGTTTCCCGATCGCGTCGACGACGTCCTTCGGCTCGTTCATCGGGACACCGTTGATGCTGACGATCTGGTCGCCTTCCTCCAGCACCGCCTTGGCCGGGCCGTTGTCGGCGACGGTGCGCGCGAGCACAACGGTGGGCAGGCCGAGGAAGTTCATCGCCGCGACTTCGGCGTTGCTCTCGGAGTCCTTGAAGTCCTGCTGGTTGGACTTGTCGATCTCCTCACGCGACACCCCGGGCGGATAGACCTCCGAGCGCGGCACCAGCCCGTGCTCACCGCTCACCCAGAAACCGATCGCCTCGAAGATATTGAGACCGTCGCGCACGGAGACGGTTGTCATATTGAGGTTGCCGGTGGTCGGATCCACCTCGACACCGGTGACGTCGACGACCTGTTTGCCGTCCACTTCGCCGAGTGTGTTGAACGTGGGCCCAGGGCCGAGTGCGACGAAGGGCACGTTGAACCAGCTCCCCGCGACGCCCAGCACGAGCACCGGGATCAACGCGACGAGCAGAGTGATGATCCGACGATTCACGCGGCCAACAGTAGCGAGCGCTGCCGTGGCGGGGCGGCACCGGCGGAGGTTTGGCGGTTCGCGGGTGCCGGGCCGGGTTGCCGTGAGCGCGTTCACGGATGGGTGCGATTTCGCGGCGCGCGAACATCGTCGCCGGTCCGCGCCGCGTAACGTAATGGGTATGAGTGACCATCCGTTCGGATTCTCGAACCGCGACGACGACGATGACCGCAAACGAGGCGAAGAGCCGAGCGGTTCCGGCGCGGGCGACCCGTTCGGCTTCGGCATGGCCGGTTCCGGGGCCGGCGGATTCGATCCCGCGCAGCTGGGGCAGATGCTGACCTCGCTGGGCCAGATGCTCAGCGGTATGGGTCAGGGCATGGCCGCCCCGGGCGCGCAGAGCGGCCCGGTCAACTACGAGGTCGCCAAGCGGCTGGCCCGCCAGCAGCTGGGCGCGAGCGTGACCCCGGTGTCGGCGGGCACCGCCAGCGCCGTGGCCGACGCCGCGCATCTGGCCGAGGTGTGGCTCGACGGTGCGACGACGCTGCCCGCGGGCGCGACGAAGACGGCCGCGTGGACGGCCAACGACTGGATCGAGGAAACCCTGCCCACCTGGCAGCGGCTGTGCGATCCGGTGGCTCAGCAGATCTCCGGCATGTGGACGGCGAACCTGCCCGAGGAGGCCAAGCAGTTCGCGGCCCCGATGATGGGCATGCTCGGCCAGATGGGCGGGCTGGCGTTCGGCTCGCAGCTCGGCCAGGCCCTCGGCCAGCTGGCCAAGGAGGTGCTCACCTCCACCGATATCGGTCTGCCACTGGGACCCGCGGGCACCGCCGCACTGCTGCCCGCCGCCATCTCCGAGTTCAGCGCCGGGCTGGAGCAGCCCGAGAGCGAGATCATGGTGTTCCTCGCCGCCCGTGAGGCGGCCCATCAGCGGCTGTTCGGACATGTGCCGTGGCTGCGTCAGCAGGTACTCGGCGCCGTCGAGGATTACGCGCGCGGCATCAAGATGGATTTCTCCGCGCTGGAGGAGGCGGCCCAGAGCATCGATCCGATGTCGCTGACCGATCCCGGCAAGCTCGAGGAGATCCTGTCGCAGGGCACCTTCGAGCCGCAGACCACGCCCGAGCAGAAGCAGGCGCTGGAACGGCTGGAGACGCTGCTGGCCCTGATCGAGGGCTGGGTGCAGGTGGTGGTGGCCGAGGCGGTCGGTGAACGCCTGCCCGGTGCGGGTGCGCTGGCCGAGACGCTGCGCAGGCGCCGCGCCACCGGCGGTCCGGCCGAGCAGACCTTCGCCACGCTGGTCGGGCTGGAGCTGCGGCCGCGCAAGCTGCGCGAGGCGGCCGCGCTGTGGCAGCGATTGACCACCGACGCCGGCATGGAGGCGCGCGACGGCATCTGGGCGCACCCGGATCTGCTGCCCGACGCCAGCGACCTCGACTCCCCCGCCGGTTTCATCGATGCGGTGATCGGCGGCGGCGCGAATGCCTTCGACGATCCGCTGGCGCAGCTGGCCGAGACCGAGGCCAGGGAACGCGACGAGCGGAAGAAGTCGGGTGACTCGGGCGAGGAGCCCGGCGGCGAGACCGCTTCCTGATCGCCGGGGCCTCGGCCCGCGGGGTACGTCGACCGGCTGGACGCAGATCGGCAGTGCGGTGATGCTGTTCGACCACGACTTCCGGCCCGCACCGCACACGTGAGCACCGGGCGCGCGACGAGGCGCCGCCGTCGATCGACATCGATGGGTCGAAGCTGCTCGCCCCGCGGTTCGACCTGAGTCCAGCCTGTGGATAACTACCGGTTTCGCGACGGATCGCAAGCCCGGAACTCCGCATACTGCTGACCATGACATCCCTGTGCCTGCGCGGGCCGATGCTGCATCCGCGCCTGCTGGTCCTGACTCGGCCTTCCGGTGCGATCCAGCTGGGCTGGGATCCGGAGTCGGCGCGGCAACTGGCGATACCCGGGGTCGGCACCGATACCCTGCGGCGATTCCTGGATCTGCTCGACGGACTGCGCACCCGCCCGCAGATCATCTGGCGAGCCACCGAACTCGGCCTCACCGCCCAGCGCGCAAGTGAACTGCTGGCCACCTTGGATGACGCCGGGCTGCTGCTCTATCCCGACACCCCGGCCGGGCAGGTGCGCCGGGTCCGGGTGCACGGTCTCGGCCCGCTCTCGGATGCGCTCGCCGCTGGTCTGCGGCGGTTCGGGCTGCGGCCGGAACGATCGCGCGGCGGCAGGCTCGATCTGCGGCTGCGTCCGGATCTGGTCCTGTTGACCGACACCCTGATACCGGACCCGCGCCTGATCGACCAGCTGCTGCGGGAGCGGATCCCGCACCTTCCGGTGCACATGCGCGACGGGGTCGGCGTGGTGGGACCGCTTGTGCTGCCCGGCGAGACCGGCTGCCTGCGCTGTGCCGATCTGCTGCGCGCCGACTACGACCCGGAATGGCCTCGGGTGGCGGCGCAACTGCTCGGCCGGGTCGGCCATGGTTCGCGGCCGGAGATCGAGGCCACCGCGGCGCTGGCGTTGCGTGAGCTGGAGTCGATCATCGCGTGTTCGGCGCGCAGGCGCCCGGCCGTTCTGCATGCCCAACTGGAGCTCGATCCCGGGCCCTACCGCCTCCGGATCCGGCACCGGGCACCGCACGAACGCTGCGCTTGCCGCCGCATTCACACCGATCACGGTGCCCGAATGTGACGGGTACCACTCTACAACGCCGATTCTCAGCGGATTTCGATGGCACAGCGGCGGCCCGGTCCGCCATGATGGGTACGTGTCCGAGATCGTGCGCCGCAGCTCCTCCCGCAACGCGAAGTTAGCCAAGATTCCCCTCGGGATCGCCGGACGAGCCGCTGTCGGTTTCGGTAAGAAGCTGGCCGGTGGTGACAAGGGCGAGATCAACGCCCAGCTGAACCAGAAGGCCGCCGAGCAGCTGTTCACCGTCCTCGGAGAGCTCAAGGGCGGGGCGATGAAGTTCGGCCAGGCGCTCAGCGTCATGGAGGCCGCGGTTCCCGAGGAGTTCGGCGAGCACTATCGCGAGGCGCTGACCAAGTTGCAGGCGGCCGCCCCGCCGATGCCCATCGACACCGTGTACCGGGTGCTCGATCAGCAGCTCGGCACCCAGTGGCGGACCAGATTCCAGTCCTTCGACGACGCCCCCGCCGCCTCGGCCAGCATCGGCCAGGTGCATCGCGCGGTGTGGTCGGACGGGCGCACGGTGGCGGTGAAGGTGCAGTACCCCGGTGCCGACGAGGCCCTGCGCGCGGATCTGAAGACCCTGTCGCGGATGACCGGCCTCATCTCCTCGGTCATCCCCGGCGCCGATGTGAAGCCGATCCTCGCCGAGATCACCGAACGCACCGAGGAAGAACTCGACTACCGCAACGAGGCGAACAACCAGCGCACCTTCGCCAAGGCCTACGACGGGCATCCCGAGTTCGTGGTGCCGAAGGTGGTGGCCAGCGCGCCGAAGGTGATCGTCACCGAATGGCTCGACGGCACACCGGTTTCCGCGATCATCGCCGCGGGCAACGCCGATCCCGAAGGCACCAGCGAACTGCGCAACCGGGTCGCCACGCTGATGGGCCGATTCCATTTCTCCGCACCGGAACTGGCGGGCCTGCTGCACGCCGATCCGCATCCGGGCAACTTCATGATGACCCCGGACGGCAAGCTCGCCGTCATCGATTTCGGTGCCTGCGCGCCGCTGCCCCATGGTTTCCCCGAGGTGCTCGGCCGGATCCTGGCGCTGGCGGTCGACGAGGAATTCGAGGCGCTCACCGCGCTGCTGCACGAGAACGGCTGGGTCATTCCCGGGCGGGTGATCACTCATCAGGAGATCGCGGATTACCTGCGCCCGTTCACCGATCCGATCAAGTCCGATTCGTTCCACTTCACCCGTAAGTGGATGCAGCGGGTGGCCGGGCGGGCCTCGGATTTCAACAGTCCGGAGATGAAGACCGCGCGCGCACTCATGCTGCCCGCCGAACACGTCATGATCTTCCGGGTGCTCGCGGGCTCGATCGGCATCGCCGCTCAGCTCGATGCCGAGGTGCCGTTCATGCAGCTGGCCGCGACCTGGATGCCCGGCTTCCGCGAGCAGCGCAACAGCGCCTAGGCCATGCGGGCGCGCACTCCGGTGGGTGCGCGCCCGGTGTAGGTCAGGCGGCCGGTGGCAGCGGGGACGTTTCGTGGATGGTGACCACGACGGCGGTATCACCGTAGGGCGCAGACCCCATGGTGACGCCGTGATAGAGCCGCGCCAGCCCGGCCCGCATCCCGTACTTGGCTCGCAGGCCGGTGCAGATCTTGTCGAACAGCGGTCCGGCGCCGACGAATTCGGCGACGCCCTGATGCTGTCGCGATCCGACGGCGGGCTTGCCGCGCCAGTCGCCGGCCTGCACGATGACGCGCCGATCGCGGGCCAGATGCTGGGTCTCCAGCGAGTAGGACGACGTGCGGAAAGCGAGCCTGCCGCGATCGATCGGCACCACGAGGTGCGGTGTGGTGGTCCAGCGACCCGACGGATCCGCCCGCGTCACCAGGACGGTGCGCGCATCCCACCACAGCATGCCCGGATGCCATTCGCTCGGCCATTCGGCCGGGATCGGCGGGTGCTGCCCGGCATATCGGACCGCCGGTGCATTCGGGTGGGCAGCAGTGGCGGCGTTGCCGGTGGGCGCGACGGTGGCAACGGGATGGCCGACAGTGTGATTCATGCGTCGAAACCTCCGGGACAAGATTGTGGTTCTCCACCGCACAGTGCGGAAAACCTGAAACTCAAGGCATAGATTTCATATAGCAATGAACTGAGATGTTGGCAAGGTGTGTTCGCACACCGAACCCGAAACCCCTACTCCCCCAACACAAGGCAACCGCCCAGCCGGATCGGCTGGGCGGTTGGTCGTTCGGCGGTCCGCGGCCCGACCGGCGTGCCACCACCGGTATTCGGGCCGCGGACCCGGCGCGCCGTAGGCGCGGCCATCAGACGCATGTCGCGACCTTGCGGGGACGGCCACGGGGCCGCTTGCGAGCGATCACGACACCCTGGTCGAAGATCTCCCCGCCCCACACGCCCCACGGCTCACGGCGGTCGATGGCAGCGCTCAGGCAGCCCTTACGGATGGGGCAGGACGCGCACAGCGCCTTGGCCTGCTCCAACTGAACCGGGCTCTCGGCGAACCACAGGTCCGGGTCCCCTGCCCGGCACGGCAGGGTGGTGGTGACCTCCTGGTCACGGGGAGCGGTTGCCACGGTTCGGCATGTCACGTCAGCAGTGGCCGTCGGCCAGCTCTCTGCGGTGAACACGTCGTTCTCCTTCAGCTCGTTTGCAGCGGTTCGGTGTCGTTCATTCCGCGAAACCGGTGCTGCCGGCTGAAGGGCCGGAAAAATCTGGCCACGGTTTCGCTTCGTGCGATCCGTGGCCAGGAGGCGGGAAGAGTTCCCTACCTAGGTCGACATCTGAGTCGAGTCCTGATCACGGACGCTGGGTGTGCATTGCGGAGGCGTGCTGCCGGCACCGGCTCATTGCCGGTTTCGGCAAAGACGCCGGCGACTGCGGGTGCAGCGGCCGGATGCCAGCCCGCGCTGGGCTTGTCCTGCGGATCGATGAGAATCGGGGTGGGCGCGTAATCCAGGTGCGTACCGAAACCACCGACGCCGGACAGACCGATCCCCTGCATGGCGAGGATCCCCCGGGAGGCAGAAACAGCCGACGTGGACGCGCCGGTGCCCATCACGTCGAAAGCGGTGATGCTGTTCATTTCGTCTGCCTCCCTCCTGTACTCGTAATCTGTCTGAACTGTGCGCGCCGGGATGGCCTCCCGTTGCGTGCTACCCACCGTATGCGATCTCGGAAGAACCGACAACCTATTTTCTACCTGCGGTTTTGTGATTCTTTCCGGTGCGCGAGCGCACGAGCGCGATGACGTCGGCGCCGTACTGTTCGATCTTGCGCGCGCCGATACCCGAAATCGCCGCCAGAGCAGCGTCATCGGTGGGTAGTTGTTCGGCGATGGCGGTGAGCGTGGTGTCGGTGAACACACTGAACTCACGCAGCCGCTGGGCCTGTGCCTTCTCGGCGCGCCATTCCTGTAGTGCGGCAAGCAGTTCGGCGTCGAGTTCGGCGGGGCATTTGCGGCAGCGGCCCAGCATCGTCGCATAGGTGCCGATCAGCGGTTTGGCGCAGATGCGGCACAGCGGACGGGTGCCGTCGGCGGCGCGCTCGGTCGTCGGCGCGGCGATCCGCGACGCCGGGGAATCGTCGGGGACCAGGCCGTTCAGGAAGCGGGACCGGCGCCGGGTGCGGCGGCCGCCCTCGTTGCGGGCCAGTGCCCACGACAGCCGCAGATGTTCGCGTGCCCTGGTGACGCCGACGTAGAGCAGGCGGCGTTCCTCTTCGAGCGCGGCCTGATCGGCGACCGAGCCGTCGTCGGCGAGGACGTGCGCGATCGGCAGGGTGCCGTCGGACAGGCCGACCAGGAAGGTGGCATCCCATTCCAGGCCCTTGGCCGCGTGCAAGGACGCCAGCGTGACGCCCTGGACCGTCGGTGGATGCCTGGCCTCGGCGCGCGCGGCCAGCTCACGCAGTAGGCCGGGCAGATCGAGCTGCTCGTCGTGGGTGGTGAGTTCCTCGGTGAGCTGCACCAGCGCCATCAGCGATGACCATTTCTCCCTGGCCTGCGCGCCCGCGGGTTCGGTGGCGGTGAGGCCGAGCGGGGCCAGCACCGCGCGCACCAGGGTGACCAGGGCGGCGCCGGTGCGGGCCTGATCGGGCAGGTCGTCGCGGGCCGCGGCCTGGCGCAGTGCTTGCACGGCCTGGCGGACCTCGGCGCGGGTGAAGAAGCCTTCACCGCCGCGCACCTGGTAGGGGATGCCGCGCTCGGTGAGCGCCTGCTCGTAGGTTTCCGATTGCGCGTTGATCCGGTAGAGCACCGCGATCTCGGAGGCGGGGGTGCCCGCGGCGATCAGCTCGGCGATGGCCGAGGCGACGCCTGCCGCCTCGGCGGGTACGTCGTCGTATTCGGTGAAGGTCGGCTCCGGCCCGTCTGGGCGCTGGCCGATCAGCTGCAACCGGGTACCGGCGATGCGGCCGCGGGCCATCCCGATGACCCGGTTGGCCAGCGACACCACCTGCGGTGTGGAGCGGTAGTCGCGTTCGAGCCGGATGACGGTGGCGTCGGGGAAGCGGCGCGAGAAGTCCAGCAGGTGGGCGGGGCTGGCGCCGGTGAAGGAGTAGATGGTCTGGTTGGCGTCGCCGACGACGGTCAGGTCGTCGCGGTCACCGAGCCAGGCATCGAGCACCCGCTGCTGGAGGGGGGTGACGTCCTGGTATTCGTCGACGACGAAACAGCGGTAGCGGCCGCGGAATTCGTCGGCCACCGCCGGATAGTCCTCGAGCGCCGCGGCGGTGTGCAGCAGCAGATCGTCGAAATCGAGCAGCAGGCCGTCCGGTGAGGTTTTGAGCGCTTCGTAGCCGGTGTAGACCTGCGCGATCCGTTGCGCGTCGAACGGGAGATCGCGGTGATGACGCGCGGCGGCGGCCGGGTAGTCCTCCGGTGCGATGAGCGAGGACTTGGCCCATTCGATCTCGCTGAGCAGATCGCGCACACTCTCGGTGCCCGAGGGCAGTCCCGCCCGGTGCGCGGCCTGGGCCACCACCGGGAACTTGCTGTCGAGCAGCCGCCACGGCACGTCGCCGACCACTTGCGGCCAGAAGTAGCGCAGCTGACGCAGCGCCGCCGCGTGGAAGGTGCGCGCCTGCACCTGGTTCGCCTCGCCGCCGAGGCCGAGCGCGCGCAAACGTCCGCGCAGCTCCCCCGCCGCGCGCGCGGTGAAGGTGACCGCGAGCACTTGATCGGCCTTGACCTGCCCGGCCGCGACGAGATGCGCGATCCGGTAGGTGATGGTCCTGGTCTTGCCTGTTCCCGCGCCGGCGAGCACGCACACCGGTCCGCGCGGCGCCCGCACGGCGGCGGCCTGCTCGGGGTCCAGGGCGGAGAGGTCGAGTGCGGGCACGCGCTCCATCATGACAGCGCCCACCGACAACGGGGCGGCCGCCGGGTCGCTGCCGTGGCAGGCGGACGCGAGCACCTGTGATGGGCACGGCACCGGCGATCCGGAACAGGAACGCGCCACCGGGCGTTGCACGATCCGTGACCGAGCAGACTCCTGACCTGACGATGTACTCGACCACCTGGTGCGGCTACTGCCGCAGGCTGAAGAAGCAGCTGGACGAGGCGGGCATCACCTATGTCGAGATCGATATCGAGCAGGACCCCGCGTCCGCCGAGTTCGTCGGCAGCGTCAACGGCGGCAACCATGTGGTCCCGACGGTGAAGTACTCCGACGGCTCGACGGCGACCAACCCGTCGCTGGCCCAGGTCAAGCAGGCGCTCGCCGCCATCTCCTGAGCACCCCTCGTCTCCTGGACACACCGCGCTCAGTCGAGTGCGGCCCAGGACTCCACGATGGTGCGGGCGATCGAGATCGAGCCCGGCAGGAGCAGCTTGGCGTCGTCCGAGCGGTTCGACCAGTCGCCCGCGTCCAGCGCTTGGCGCACTTCGGCGCGGGTGAACCAGTGCGCGTCGGCGATCTCGCCGTCGGAGAACACCAGCGGCTGCGCCGGATCGGCGACGGCGCTGAAACCGAGCATCAGCGAACGCGGGAACGGCCACGGCTGGCTGCCGAGGTAGTGGATCTCGCTGACGTCTAGGCCGACCTCTTCGCGCATCTCGCGCTCGACGCAGCGCTCCAGCGATTCGCCCGCCTCCACGAACCCGGCCAGCAGCGAGAACAGGGTTTCCGGCCAGCTGTGCTGACGGGCCAGCAGCACCCGATCGGCGCCGTCGTGGATCAGGCAAATCACCGCGGGGTCGATGCGCGGGAACTCCTCGAGTCCGGTCTCGGTGGTGCGTGACCAACCGCCCTTGACCGCGACGGTCGCTGTGCCGTCCGCCGCGTGAAAGCCGGCTTTGTCGTGCCAGTTCAGCAGCGCGAGCGCGGTGGAGAGCAGTCCGGCGGTGAAATCGTCGACGGTGGCGGCCATGGCGCGCAGATCCAGCAGCGAGCCGGTGAGTTCATGATCGCGGACCGCCCACAGGTGCACACCGTCGGCGACGCCGAGGAATACCGCGGCCGGGTCCGGTTCGGCAGCCAGCTCGACCGCCTTGTCGAAGACCAGTGCGCCGTCATCGAAACGCACCTGGCCGCGCCGGTTGATGCGCAGCAGTTTCGCGGTGGACCAGCCCTCCTTCAACGCCTGCGGGTCGGCGCGCACCTCCTCGGCCCGGTCGACGGCGGAACGGGACAGCAGCGGAACGCTGTTGAGCTGGAATGCCACAACGCCGAGCTTAGTGGAGGCCCGGCGGCCGGGATCAGCGCCCGGCGCGGCGCAGATACAGCAGCTTGTCGCCGTGGTCGAGGGCGTCGACCTCCGGTTCACCGACCCGGATCAGCTCGCCGGCGCGCACCACGCCGAGCACGATGTCGCTGAGGTGGCGCGGCGATCCGCCGACCTCACCGGGCTCGACCTCGCGTTCGGCCACCGCGAAGCCCTGCTCCGGGGTCAGCAGATCCTCGATCATCTCCACCACCGTCGGCTTGGTGGTCGCGATGCCGAGCAGCCTGCCGGCGGTCTCCGAGGACACCACCACCGAATCGGCGCCGGACTGGCGCAGCAGATGGGTGTTCTCGGCCTCGCGGATGGAGGCCACGATCTTGGCGCTCTTGGTGAGCTCGCGGGCGGTCAGCGTGACCAGCACCGCGGTGTCGTCGCGGTTGGTGGCGACCACGATCGAGGAGGCGTTCTGCACACCGGCCAGCCGCAGCACATCCGACTGCGAGGCCGAACCGTGCACGGTGACCAGACCCGCGTTGGCGGCCGCCTCCAACGCGACCGAGTCGGTGTCGACCACGACGATCTCACTCGGCGACGCCCCGTCGCCGAGCATGGCGTCGATCGCGGTGCGGCCCTTGGTGCCGTAGCCGATGACGACGGTGTGATTGCGCACGCTGTGCCTCCAACGCTGAATCTTGAATGCCTGGCGGGACCGTTCGGTCAGCACGCTGAGCGTGGTGCCGACGAGCACGATGAGGAACAGCACGCGCAGCGGGGTGATGACGATGATGTTGACCAGCCTGGCCAGCGGGGTGACCGGCGAGATGTCGCCGTATCCGGTGGTCGACAGCGACACCGTGGCGTAGTAGAGCGCGTCCAGGAACGACAGCGGGTTCTCGGAGGCGTCCCGGTAGCCGTCGCGGCCGACGTACACCACCAGCGCCGCGGTGAACAGCAACCCGATTGCGAACAGCACTCGGCGGGTCAGCGAGATCCACGGGCTGGCTTGGGCTTCGGGAATGCGCAGCACACCGACGAGAGCGAAGTCCGGCCGGTCGGTCAGCCGCCCCAAACCGCTGCGCGCGCGGTCACCCAGGTCATCGAGCAACGCACTCACCGGTCCCTGTTTCCCCGGCGCCGATTCCGGTCGATGTCACCGGTTCCGGCATTGTTTCTCCCTCCGGCACAGCACGGGAGCCTACCCCGTCACCGCACCGGTCGAGCGCCTCGACGCGACGAGGTGGCCCTGCCGCCCCGCCGGGTAGCCGCTTAGAGTGGGCGGCATGGCAGTTTCCGAGTCCACCGCATCCGATACCAGCCGTAAGCCGGCGCTGCTCATGGCAGCGGCGCTGTTCGGGATGGGTGTGCTGCATTTCGTGGTTCCCAAGCCGTTCGATTCGATCGTGCCGCCCAAGCTGCCGGGCCGTGCGCGCACCTACACCTATGCCTCCGGGGTGGCCGAGATCGGTGTGGCGACCGCGCTCGCGGTGCCGCGCACCCGGAGCCTGGGCGGCCGCGTCGCCGCCGCCCTGTTCATCGCGGTCTTCCCGGCCAACATCCAGTTCGCGGTGGATTCGATGACCAACTCGAAGGCGGGCTGGCCGATCAAGCTGATCTCGGTGCTGCGGCTGCCGTTGCAGATCCCGATGATCACCACGGCGCTGTCGGTCAGCCGGCGGGCGCCGCGCGCCTGATCAGCTCGGTCAACTCGCTCGCGCCCGGCAGATCGACCGGTGCCACGGTGCGGCCGCTGCGCACATAGTGAAACGCCGCGCCGATCCGGTCGAGCAGTTCGTCGGGGTCGGCGCCGGTGCGCGCGGCCGTCAACCGCGCCCAGGCCAGGCGGTAGACGGCCAGCTGCACCGCGACCGCCTGCTCATCGGCGGCGTTCGGTTCGGCGCCGGTCTTCCAGTCCACCACGGTCCAGCGGCCGTCCGGTTCGGCGAAGACGGCGTCCATCCGGCCACGGATGACGGTGCCGGCGATGGTGGTCTCGAACGGCACCTCCACCTCGATCGGACTGCGGTGCGCCCAGCGCGAGGACAGGAACGCCTCCTGCATGCGCGCGAGTTCGGCATCGGCGCTGTCGGCGGTATCGGCGGCGCCGGGTAGTTCGTCCAGGCCGAGCAGACGGTCGGCGGCGAACCAGCGCTGCACCCAGGCGTGGAAGGCGGTGCCGCGCCGGGCCAGTGGATTCGGTGGATACGGCAGCGGGCGACGCAGCCGGGCGGCCAGCCGGGCCGGATCGGCGCGCAGCTCGACCAGCGCGGTCGCGGGCAGGCTGCTGGGCAGCTCCACTTCTTCGGTGACGCCGGTGGCGCTGCGATGTTCGGCCAGCAGGGCCTCCACATCGGCGGCCCAGCCGTCGGGGTCGTCCTCGTCTTCGGATGTGGCCGGGTCCGCCGCCAGTTCGGTCATCGCGGCGCGCACCAGCTGCGCGCCCTGTTCGATCGGGGCGCGGCGGCGGCCCAGTGGATCGCGCGGCCACTGCGCGGTGGGCGGGTTGTCGGTGAACGGGTTGACGGCGTCGGGTTCGGGCGGATCGTCCCAGCGGGCCAGTTCCGCGGCACCGTGGGCGGGACTGCCCGGGTCTTCCACGGCCTGTCTCAGTTCGAGCAGGAACTCCGAGGGCCCCTTGACCGACGGGCTCGAATCCGACCAGTAGTGACCCGAAACCAGCAGCATCCGTTCTGTTCTGGTGAGCGCGACGTAGAACAGCCTGCGGTCCTCGTCGAGGCGGCGGCGGTCGAGGGCGGCCTTGTGGTCCTTGATGGCACGGTCCAGATCGGCACGGTCGTAGAGGTCGGTTAGGTCGAGGACCGGCACACCGTCGGCGCCGTCGTCGTCGCGGGCGCGGTCGCCGCGCAGCGAGGTGGGCAGTTCGGCGAGGGCGCCGAGCCAGCTGCCGGAGGCCTTGCCGGACGGGAACACATCGCGCACCACATGCGGGACCGCGACGATCTCCCATTCCAAACCCTTGGCCGCGTGCACCGTGAGCACCTGCACCCGATCCTTGGCCACCTCCACCTCGCCCGGTTCCAAACCGTTCTCCACCGATTCGGCGGCGGTGAGGAAGGCCAGCAGCCCGCTCAGGGAGGCACCCGAGTCACCGGCGTAGCCCGCGACAACCTCGGCGAAGGCATCCAGATGTTCGCGGCCCGCACCCGTTCCGGACATGGCGCGTCGGGCCTGGGTCTCCACGCCGACGCCGATGGTGCGTTCGACGTCGGCGACCAGCTCGGTCAACGGCTGCCCGCTGCGTTCGCGCAGGGCCGCCAGTTCGCGACCGAGGGCGACGATGCGGCGGTAACCGTCGGGCGAATACTGTTCTGCCGGACCGGGATCGGCGATCGCGTCGGCGAGCCCGGCCTGCTCGGCCGGTTCCGGGGCAACCTCACGCAACGCGACGGCCAGGGCCGCGCCGTCGGTGATATCGCCGGTGGCCGCACTGCCGCGTCCGATCGACAACTCGCGCGCCCGCTGGGCCAGCGCCGACAGATCCGAGACACCGATGCGCCAGCGCGCGCCGGTCAGGATGCGCACCGCCGCGCTGCCCGCGCCGGGTTCGGCGATCAATCGCAGGGTGGCCACGACATCGGCGACCTCGGGGGTGGCCAGCAGGCCGCCGAGGCCGACGATCTCCACCGGCAATCCCTGCTCACGCAGGGCTTCGGCGATCGGCGCGGCATCGGCGTTGCGGCGCACCAGCACCGCGGAGGTCGGCGGCTGCTCGCCCGCGTCGTGGCGCGCCTGCCAGTCGGCCGCGATCCGGGTGGCGAACCACTCGCGCTCGGCGGCCACGGTGTCGGTGAGCGCGAACGCCACGGTGCCGGGTTCGGCGGCGGGTTTGGCGCGCAGTGCGTCGACGGTGACGCCGCCGCCCTCGATCGCCTTGCGGCGCAACGGTTCTGCCACCAGATTGGCCAGCGCCAGCGCCTCGGGCGGATTGCGCCAGCTGGTCAGCAGTGACAGCGTCGGCGCTGGCACACCGGGCGCGGCGGGAAAGTCGGTGGCGAAGCGCGGGAGGTTGGCCGCGGAGGCGCCGCGCCAGCCGTAGATGGACTGCATGGGATCGCCGACGGCCGTCACCGCGGGGCGCTCGCCGACGCCGTCGCCGCCGAACAACGCGGCCAGCAGGATGCGCTGGGCGTGGCCGGTGTCCTGGTATTCGTCGAGCAGGACCAGCCGGAAGCGGGCCCGTTCGGCCGCGCCGACCTCGGGGTGCTCGGCCGACAGCCGCGCCGCCAGCGACATCTGCGCCCCGAAATCCAAGGCGCCGCGCCGGCGCAACGCCTCACCCAGCTGCCGCACCAGCGGCAGCAGCGCCACCCGCTCACGCTGCACCCTCAGGATCTTCAACAGCTCCTGGCTCGGGCCGCCGCGCTGACGCGGACCGGCAGGCAAGGTATGCACCAGCTTCTCGAGTTCGGTGTGCGCCTCGGCCAGCTCCTCCGGCTCCACCAGATGTTCGGCCAGCTGCCCCGACAGCGCCAGCACCGCCTCGGTGACCGACACCGGCGTGCGCTCGGTGTCCAGATCGCCGTCCCAGGTGCGCACCACCTGATGGGCCAGCTGCCACAGCTGGGTTTCGGTGAGCAGCGTCGCCGAGGGCTCGACCGGCAGCAGCAGGCCGTGCTCGGTCAGCAGCCTGCCCGCATACGAGTGGTAGGTGCTGATCTCCGGTTCCGCACCGGCCAGCGAGGCGCGCAGACCGCCGCTGGGATCGAGTTCGCGCAGCAGCGGCGCTCCGGCGAGCCGGGCCAGGCGGGTGCGGATGCGGGTGGTCAACTGCTGGGCCGCTTTCCGGGTGAAGGTCAGGCCCAGCACTTCGTCGGGCAGCACCAGGCGATTGGCGACCATCCAGACCACGCGCGCCGCCATCGTCTCGGTCTTACCCGCGCCCGCACCCGCCACCACCAGCGTCGGCCCGGGCGGAGCCGCGATGACCGCGGCCTGCTCGTCGGTGGGCGGCGGCAGGCCGAGGGCCTCGGCGAGCTGCCAGGGCGTGACCCGCGCACTCATTCGTCGGTCACCTGGCGTCCGGTGTCCTGGACCGGGCAGCTGCCCGCGACCGCGCAGTGACGGCAGCCGTCATTGCGCATGGCGAGATAGCTGGGACCCCTGGTGGCGGCCGCGGCCTCGTGGATGGTGCCGCGCCAGGCATGCAGGGCGTCGGCGTCGAGAGGTTGCTGGGTGCGCTGGGTGGCGCCGTCGCGGGTGTGCGGTTTGGCGACGTAGACGAGGCGGGCGCCGCCTGGTTCGCCGAGCTCGAGGCGGGACTCGCTCGGGTTGTTGGAATCGCGCGGCCCGGTTCGCGCGGCGTCGGAATCGTGTGCGAGGTCGCCGGGCTCACCGGAATCGCTGCGCCCGTCGGCGTCGCCGCGGCCATCGGCATCGCCGGGTTCGTCGGTGTCGCTGCGCCCGTCGGCGTCACCGGGTTCGTCGGTGTCGCTGCGCCCGTCGGCATCGCCGGGTTCGTCGGCATCACCGCGTCCGTCGGCATCACCGCGTCCGTCGGCATCACCGGGTTTGTCGGTGTCGCCGGGTTTGTCGGCATCACCGCGTCCGTCGGCATCACCGGGTTTGTCGGTGTCGCCGGGTTTGTCGGTGTCGCCGGGCTCGTCGGTGTGGCCGGGCTCGTCGAGATCCCCGGTCCCGGCCAGCCCCGTCGACGCGTCACCGAGATCGTTTCGCGCACTCGTGGATTCACCCGAGAGGGCGTCGAGCGCACCGAAAGCGGCGGCGACCTGGTAGGTGGCCAGCTGGGCGTGGTCCTCGGCGGCCTTGACCGAGACTGGGTTCTTGCCGGTCTTCACATCGACGATGACGAAGCGGCCCTGCGCATCACGTTCGAGGCGGTCGACGCGGCCGCGGATGCGCACGGGAGGCTCGTCGCCGGAGCGGGGCGGCAGCACACAGTCCACCGGCACCTCGATGCCGACCTGGGTGAGTTCGCCGCGGGTGTTGTCGACCCAGGACAGGAAGGTTTCCAGCATCGCTTCGGTGCGGCGGCGCTCCTGCCGGGAATGCCAGCCCTGATCGGTCTCGACCGACTGCCAGACCGCCTGGAGCGCGGCCCGCACCTGGCTGGTCGGCACCTTCCCGGCCAGGGCCTGGACCAGGGTGTGCACCAGGTTGCCCTTGACCGCGTGCGGGTTGTCGCCGTCGGTGCCGCCGTGACGTTCCAGCGCCCAGCGCAGCGGACAGGTGCGCAGCAGTTCCACCGTCGACGGCGAGAGCGCGACGGCGGATTCGTCGTCGTCCCACAGCGGGCGTTCGGAACTGAGCTCGGCGGTGCCGTACCAGTCGTCGGGGGCGGTGCCGCGCACGCCCGCGTCCGCGAGCCGGGCCAGATGGCGGGCGGCCCGGCGGCGGCGCTGCGGATCGGCCTCGGGATCGCAGACCACCCCGCGCAATTCGGCCACCAGCGAACCCATCACCAGCGCGCGGCCGGGATCTTCGACCGGCAGCGCGCCGGGTTCGCCGTCGTCGTCGTGCCCGAGCAGTTCGGCCAGGAACCGCGACGGCACCAGATCACGGTCGCCCGTCACCGATTCCACCGCGGTGACCAGCAGCGATCGGCGCGCGCGGCTGCACGCCACCAGCAGCAGCCGGCGTTCCTCGGCCAGGATCGGCGCGGCCCGGCTCATTCGTTCACCCTCGGTGAGCACGCCGGCGGCGACATCGACCAGATCCTCGGTATGCAGCAGGGTGCCGCGCGGACGCGGATCCGGCCAGATCCCCTCCTGGACACCGGCCACCGCCACCACATCCCACTCCCGGCCCGCGGCGGCGTGCGCGCTGAGCAGCTCGACCGCCTCGACGGGATTGGTACGCACCGAGGTGTCGTGCGGAATCTCCTGGTGCAGCAGGTATTCCACGAAACCCTCGATGCCGGCCCGTGGCAGCCGGTCGACATAGGCCGCGGCGGCGTCGAACAGGGCGACCGCCGCGTCCAGATCCCGATCGGCCTGCGCACCGGCGGCGCCGCCGCGCTCGGACTGCGCGACCCAGCGCCGCTCCAACCGCGATCCGGTCCACAACGCCCACAGCACATCCTCGAGCCCGCCCCCACGCCGCCGCGCCTTGCGCGCCCGGTCCAGCGCGGTCAGCGCCCGCCGCAGCGGCGCGGATTCGACCTCCGTGAGGCCGGCGAGGATCCGCTGGTCGCCGACGCCGAGCAGCAGATCGCGCAGGACCTCGGCGGAGGATTGTTCGGCGGGCGAGGTGGTGCGCCGGTCGCGCAGCAATTCGTCTTGAGAGCCGCCGGCTGGGTTGCCGGCTATCGGCTCGCGCGGTCCGGCGGGGCCGTCCTCATGGTCGAGCGCGAGAGCGCGAGAGGGGTCCGGCTCGGTGTTCGCTAGAACGGCGTCGAGGCCAGGCTGCTCGTCTTCGCCGGCCGCGTCAGGTGATCGGTCGTCGGAGGCAGCGGTGTTCAGGCCGTGCGCGGCGTCGAATTCCGGCGCACCGACCTGGTCGGAGTCGAACTCCGGGCGCACGTTTCGGTCGGCGGCGGCTCTCGGTGTTCGGGCGCGCCCGCGTTGCTGCGCGCCTGTCGCGGCGTTCGGCAGGATCTCGGCATCAGTGCCGACATCGACGTCGGCGTTCGCGTCGGCACCGGCGTCGGCGTTCGCATCGGCATCGGCATCGGCGTTCGCATCGGCATCGACGTCGTCGTTCGCGTCGGCGCCTTCCGTGACGAGTCCGTAGCGCTCTTCTTCGCGATCGTAGGGATCGGGATCGATGCCGTACCAGTCGGCGTCGGCGGACAGGCGCGACGCCTGCTCGATCGTCCACTCGGGGGTGATGTCGGCGTCGATCGGGTCCGGCGGGGGGAGCAGGTCGGGCGGTTCGGAGACGAGCGCGTCGACTGGGACATGCAGGTCGGCATCGGCCGGGTCCGGCGGCGGCAGCAGGTCGGGAGGTTCCGGCGCGTGAGGGTCGACCGGGATGTGGAGAGCGGTGTCGGCCGGGTCCGGCGGCGGGAACAGATCGTCCCGTTCAGTGCTGGAAGCGCCAGGGGCCGAGGGGGTTTCGGCGTCAAACGGCGACAGGCCGTCACCGTGGCGGCTGGCGGCGCGTTCCAAGCCGAGCGCCGTGCGGCGGATACCTCGGCGCAGCCGGCGCAGGGCGATCTGGTCGGCGGCGCCGAGCGGGCCGGAGAGCAGGTCGAGGGCGTCGTCGGGGGTGAACAGCGCTTCGTGACGGTGCGGGGTCGCGGCCGGGTCGGCGCTGGTCGCGGCTTCTGAGGCGAGGATCGCGCGCAGCGAGGCCAGCATCCAGGCCGCGCCGCGTCGCCGCGCCACGGGGGTGTCGAGGGCGGGCTGGCGCACCGGCACCCCGGCGGCTAGCAGGGCGCGGCGCAGTGGCGGCAGCGACAGCGGGACCGACCGCACCACGACCGCCATGCGCGACCACGGCACCCCGTCGGTGAGGTGCGCGCGGCGCAGGTGGTCGGCGATCAGCGCCGCCTCCTTGGCCGGGGTGGCGAGCACTCGGACGCGGACATCGGCCCCGGTTTCCGGCGCGCTGTTCGCTTGGCTCTCCACCCGCGGGCGTTGCGGTGCACTGCCGGGCAGACGGGCCGCGACCCGCGCCACCGCCAGCCGCACCGCGGGCACCGAACGATGGTTCTCGCGCAGCACGATGCGCTGACGGTCCGGCACGTCGAGGTCGAGCAGGAAGCGCGCGTCCGCGCCGCGGAAGGCGAACACACCCTGATCGGGATCACCGGCGATCACGGTAACGGCCGCGCCCGCGCTCAGCACCCGCACCAGCATCGCGGCCTGCGGGTCCAGATGCTGGGCGTCATCGACCAGCAGATACCGCACCCGCTCACGTTCGGCGGCCAGCAGCTTGTCATCGGTGGCCAGCGCGTCCAACGCCGCACCGACGAGTTCGGCCGCGTTGAGCGCAGGCGCGGACGCCTCCGGCGCCGCCACCCCCACCGACCAGCGCAGCAGCATCGCCTGCTCGTACCGCGCCGCGAACCGGCCCGCCGCCACCCATTCGGGCTTGTCCCGCTCCCGGCCCAGCCGGATGAGATCCTCGGGACCCAGACCGCGTTCGGTGGCACGCAGCATCAGATCGCGCAGTTGATCGGCGAATCCGGCCAGCCCGAGCGCGGGATGCAAGCGCTGCGGCCACAGGTGCGTCGCGCCCTCGGCGATATCGATCAGATCGCCCCGCAACATCTCCCGCAGCACGGCATCCTGCTCCGACCCGGTCAGCAACCGTGGCGGCGGATTGCCGTGCGCGACGGCGTGGCGGCGCAGCACGGAGAAAGCGTAGGAGTGAATCGTGCGCACGAGCGGTTCGCGAGTCGCGCCGGGCACTCCGAGGAAGTGCGCCGCGTCGGCTGCGGCAGCGCTGGACTCGGGAGCCGGCGCCGCATCGGTGCGATCGCCTTCTTCCTCGAAGGGCACCGCAGAGCCCGCCGCCAGTCCCCCGGACCGGGCGCCGGTTTCCGGACCGGGTGGTCCGTCTCGCCGCACCCCGTCGCCGCTGTCCAACGCCGCGTCCAGCTCGTCGAGGGCGAAGAGTCCCGCCTCATCCCAGGGCGCTTCCGGGTCCGGCGGCGGTTCGAACAGGCTGTCGCCGGGTCCGGGATCGTCGGGCGGCAAGGCGGGTTCCGGCGCGATCTCGACCGGTGCCGAGAGTCGCGCGGTGATCGCGTCGCGCACGGCGGCGGCCGCGTTCTTCGAGTGGGTGAGCAACAGCACCGACTCCGGATCGGCGCCCGCGGCGATCCGGTCGGCGGCGAGGTCGACCAGCAGGGCGGTCTTGCCGGTACCGGGGCCGCCGAGAACTTGCCACACGCCGGTGCCGGGGCGGATCGATCCCGGGTCGGCAGCGGTGGCGAACAGCGCGCGGACCTCGGCGCTCCAGACCCTTGGTCCGGGCGCCGCCACCTTCCGGCGAACCAGCCGCACGGCGTTATCCGATCGCACCACGGGGGCTATTGCAACAGACGAGGCCGACACTCCCGGTGGCGGCGCCGCGCCGCCTGGTGCTGCGACCGAATTGGTCAACGGTCAAAATGTCATCGTGTCCCCACTTCACGTTCACCGTTTCGGACCGCGCACCGGCCCGGTCGTGCTAGCCCTGCACGGGGTGACCGGCCACGGCAGGCGCTGGGCCGACCTGGCCGAACGGTTTCTGCCCGATGTCCGGATCGTCGCACCCGACCTGCGCGGACACGGTCGTTCCACCTCACTTCCGCCGTGGAATTTCGAGACGATCGTGCAGGATCTGGTCGAGCTGCTGGCCGAGGAGACCGACGAGCCGGTGGTGCTGGTCGCGCATTCGTTCGGCGGCGCGTGCGCGCTGCATCTGGTGCACAACCATCCGCAACTGGCCCGCAACCTGGTGCTGCTCGATCCGGCCATCGCCTTGGACCCGACGCGCCTGCACGAGATCGCCATGTCGACGCTGGCCTCCCAGGACTACGACGACGTCGAGCAGGCCAGGATGGACAAGCTGCACACCGGCTGGGGTGACGTCGCGCCCGAGCTGTTGCAGGCCGAACTCGACGAGCATCTGATGCCCACCGCGAACGGCCGGGTGGGCTGGCGGATGAGCCTGCCCGCCATCAATTCCTACTGGGGCCAGCTGGCCCGCCACTACGTGCTGCCACCGCAGCAGCTGCCGACGGTGCTGGTGCAGGCCATGAAGGTGGATCCGCCGTTCGTCACCCCGGAGTTCCGGGAGGCGCTCACCACGCATATGGGCCCGAACCTGACCGTGCACGAATGGGATTGCGACCACATGGTGGCCCAGGCCCTGCCCGAGCGGACCGCCGAACTCATCCGCACCGTGCTCTGATGCCGACCAGCGACGCCGAGATCGAACGCGTCCGCGAGCTGGTCGCCTCGATCCCGCGCGGGCGGGTGGCCACCTACGGCGATATCGCCGCGGCGGCTGGCCTGTCGACGCCGCGCACCGTCGGCTGGATCATGCGCACCGACTCCGCCGACCTGCCCTGGCATCGGGTGCTCGGCGCCGCGGGACGCCCTGCCGCGCACCTGGCCGACAAGCAGCTACGGTTGCTCGCGGCCGAGGGTGTTCCGGTGCGCGATGGCCGGGTGGACCTGCGCGCCGCCCGCTTCGTCTTTCCCGACGACCACCCCTGAGCCCTCCTGGACAGGCGAACAGCACGCCGAGTAACACGCAATTCACCCCTTCCGAGCGAATCTGCGGTTACCGTGGAGACATGACCACCCGTCTGGCGTGTGTGGTATTCGATGCGGACCAGCCACGTATGGTGGCGGATTTCTGGGCGCGGCTGCTGGGCTGGACGGTGACGCTGGACCGTCCGGGTGAGGTCGATGTCGCGGGGCCGGACGCCGCGGGCTCCGACCTCGCGCTGACCTTCATTCCCGCATCTCGCGCCAAGACCGGTAAGAACCGGATCCATCTCGATGTCGCCAGCCGATCCACCGACCATCAGCACATGCAGGTCGATCGCGCCATGGCGCTCGGCGCACGCGCGGTCGACATCGGCCAGGGCGAAGTGCCGTGGACGGTGCTCGCCGATCCCGAGGGCAACGAGTTCTGTGTGCTCGAACCACGCGAGGAGTACGTGGACACCGGCGCGGTGGCCGCGATCGTGGTCGACACCTTCGACCCACAGAAGCTCGCGCAATTCTGGTCGGTCGCCTCCGGCTGGCCGATCTCGCGCGCCGGCTCGCCGGTGACCGGGCTGCGCTCACCGACCGGGGTCGGTAGCTGGCTGGAATTCGTCGAGACCTCCGAGGCCAAGCAGGGTCGCAACCGCCTGCGTCTCGACGTCGCCGCGTTTCCTCCCGACGACCCGACGGCCGAGATCGCCCGGCTCAGGGCCGCCGGTGCGCGCACGATCGAACCCTCAGGTCCCGAACCGGGTCTACCGCTGGCCGACCCCGAAACCAACGAGTTCTACCTGCTCTCACCCGACTACGACGGCTCGGCGCTCTGAACCGGCTTCCAGTACGCGCCGTCGACGGTGTGGCGGGCGCGCGATCCCGTCCGCGCACCCCGGCGCGCGCCACACGGTCGCCGGGGGTCGTCGAACTAGCATGGACCCATGTCGAACCACAGCGAGGGCCGCGGCCGGTGACGGCCGCCGATGCGATCGTGCTCGCCGGGGGCCGGGCGAGCCGGATGGGTGGTGTCGACAAACCGGCGATCGTCATCGGGGGACGGTCCATGCTGAATGTCGCGCTCGACGCGGTCGCGGCCTGCGGGCGGACCGTCGTCGTCGGACCACGCAGGGCCGAATTGGATCCGGCCGTCCGGCAGGTGCGTGAGGTGCCGCCGGGCGCGGGACCGGTCGCCGCGATCGGCGCCGGGCTGCGTGCACTCGGCGCCGAGGCCGCCCCGCGCATCGTGGTACTCGCCGCAGATCTGCCGTTCCTGACCGAATGGGCGGTGGCCGATTTGCTGCGGCGCAGCGATCAGTCCGGGGCCGACGCGGTATTCGCGGCCGACGAATCCGGCCGCCCGCAATACCTGATCGGTGTGTGGCGCCGCGACGCGCTGACCGCGCGGCTCGCCCGGCTGGATTCGCTGGTCAATCAGCCGATGAAGGCGCTGGTGCCGGACGACACGGTGATGGTGCGGTTGGACGGCATCACCGATTGCGACACCGACGAGGAGGTGCGCGCCGCCCGGGCCGTCGCCGATGCCGGCCATGCTCCTGGCCACCTGCCGCCGCCGTCCACCCTCGACGAAGCGCGACAAACATTGCGCGACAACCTCTCCCGGCTGACCTCCTATCACACCGAGCTGTTCGAGGTCACGGGTGCGGCGCTGGCGGCGCCGATCCGGGCGGCGGGGCCGCTGCCGCGATTCGACGTCTCGGCCATGGACGGCTACGCCGTCGCGGGTGACGGGCCGTGGCGGTTGCGCGCCGATATCGGTTTCGCTGGTGGACAGCGTCCGGTCGGGCTGCTCCCGGGTGAGGCCGTGCGGATCGCGACCGGTGCGCACGTGCCCGACGGCACCACCGCCGTGCTGCGCGACGAGTTCGCCGATGTCGGCACCGACAATTACCTGCGCCGGCTGCCCGACACGCCGGTCCGCGGCGATATCCGCCACCGCGGCGAGGATCTGGAGCGCGGTGACCTCATCGCCGAGGAGGGCACTCCGGTCACGCCCGCGCTGATCTCCACTGCCGCCGCGGTGGAGGTACCCGAAGCCGCGGTGCGCGGGCCGGTGCGTGCCCGGATCATCATGACCGGCGACGAGATTCGCGCATCCGGCCCCTTGCACGGCGGGCAGACTCGCGATTCCATCGGCCCGATCCTGCCGGATCTGCTGGCCAGGCACGGCATTCGCACCGTTGACCGGGTCCACCTGCGTGACACACCGCATGGCTTCGACGAGGTGCTCACCGGCACCGAGGGTTTCGACCTGCTGGTCGTGGTAGGGGCGACCGGTTCCGGCGCCGCCGATCAACTCCGCGCCGCGCTCAGCCGCGCCGACGCCCGCATCCTTGTGCATCGTTTGCGGCTGCGCCCGGGCGGCTCGACCGTCGTCGCGGAGCTGAACTCGGGCGCGACGGTCCTCGGCCTACCCGGAAATCCGTTCGCCGCCGTCGCGGTGCTCACCGCCCTGGCGGGTGCGGTGGTCGAGGGCCGCACCGGTGCCCGTCCGGCGCGACCGCTGCTGGGACCACTGCACAACGCGAGCGAGATCGCCGGCCCGGTCCCGCGCATCGTCCCCGCCGTGGCAGACCCGAGCGGCGGCTGGCGCGGCGAACCCGCGGTCCGCACCGCCCACCTCGGTGGGCTACTCGGCCACGACGGACTCGTCATCGTGCCCGCCGACGCCCCCGACGGTGTGCTGGTCGAATTCCTGCCGCTGCCGGGCTGAGATACGCCGCATCGAACTCGCGTCGCCGGGGAAAAGATCGGAAATTCGGCAAATAATCGCGAATAGGAGTGGTGCCCGCCACTTTCGCTGTGTTAACAAATGTAAAGCGACCGAGAAGCGGCGGTTTCCAAAGCTTCACCGATCGGTCCCGGAGCCGGCCTCGTAACTCTGGACACCGGGTGCCGGTGGCGCGTTTTCCCAGGTCGCGCCCGCTATCGAGGTACTGTCCGTACCCCGCGGAATGACAACCGGGTTGCGCTCACCTCACAGCTCACCAAGGCGCGCTGAGCGCTGTGAGAGATTCGTTTGGACGCCGGTCGCCGCCTCCTTACAGTCGGGACATCAGCCCGATTTCACCGCTCGAAGGGGGCGTCGTGGTTAATTCACGCACTCAGGGTTCCGCGCCCTCCGATTCGGCTCACCGGCCCGACGCCGGCGACGCCCTCCTGCGGCTGGGCAAATACTTCCACCGCGGCGAAATCTCCGCCGACCACCGCACCGTGCACAAGACCGGCGGCCGCAGCGCCGACGAGTTCTACCGCGACCGCTGGTCCCACGACAAGGTGGTGCGCTCCACCCACGGCGTCAACTGCACCGGCTCGTGTTCCTGGAAGATCTACGTCAAGGACGGCGTGATCACCTGGGAGTCGCAGCAGACCGACTACCCCTCGGTGGGATCGGACAAGCCCGAATACGAGCCGCGCGGCTGCCCGCGTGGCGCGTCGTTCTCCTGGTACACCTACTCCCCCGCCCGGGTGCGCTACCCGTATGTGCGCGGCACCCTGCTCGAGCTGTATCGCGAGGCCAAGGCGCGACTCAAGGACCCGGTGCTGGCCTGGGGTGAGATCGTCGAGGACCCCGAAAAGGCCAAGGCCTACAAGGAGGCTCGCGGTAAGGGTGGCTTCGTCCGTGCGGAGTGGTGGGAAGCCGCCGAGATCGCGGCCGCCGCACACGTCTACACGATCAAACAGTACGGGCCCGACCGGGTGGCCGGCTTCTCGCCGATTCCGGCCATGTCGATGGTCAGCCATGCGGTGGGCGCGCGGTTCATCTCGCTGCTGGGCGGTTCGATGCTGTCGTTCTACGACTGGTACGCCGACCTGCCGGTGGCCTCACCGCAGGTCTTCGGCGATCAGACCGACGTGCCGGAGTCGGCCGACTGGTTCGACGCCGGCTACCTCATCATGTGGGGCTCCAACGTCCCGGTGACCCGGACCCCGGACGCGCACTACATGACCGAGGCCCGCTACCGCGGCCAGAAGGTCGTCGTGGTCTCCCCCGACTACGCCGACAACACCAAGTTCGCCGACGAATGGGTGCCCGCCCGCCCCGGCACCGATGCCGCGCTGGCCATGGCCATGGGCCATGTGGTGCTCAAGGAGTTCTTCGTCGAGAAGTCCACGCCGCGCTTCCTCGACTACATCAAGCGCTTCACCGATCTGCCGTACCTGATCACGCTCGACGAACGCGACGGCGTCTTCGTTCCCGGCAAATTCCTCACCTCCGCCGACCTCGGCAGCGGCGCCGAGGCCGCCGAATTCCGCACCGTGCTGCTGGATGCCGACGGTAATCCGGTGGTGCCCAACGGATCTCTGGGCGACCGCTTCGGCGAGGACGGCACCGGACGCTGGAATCTGGATCTCGGTGACGTCGATCCCCTGCTGACCCTGCACGGCCGCACCGACGACGCTGCGGCCGTGCAGTTCCCGCGCTTCGACACCGACACCCCGGATGTGCTGACCCGCGGCGTGCCGACGATGTTCCTGGCGGGCAAGCGCGTCACCACGGTGTTCGACTTGTTGCTGGCCCAGTACGGCGTGGCGCGCAGTGGCCTGCCCGGCAGCTGGCCCACCGGATACGACGACCCCTCCGAGCCCTACACCCCGGCCTGGCAGGAGTCGATCACCGGCGTGCCCGCCAAACAGGCCGCCCGCATCGCCCGCGAATTCGCCGATAACGCCGACCGTTCCGGCGGCCGTTCGATGATCCTGATGGGTGCGGGCACCAACCACTGGTTCCACTCCGACCAGATCTACCGCGCGTTCTTCACCTTGACGCTGCTGACCGGCTGCCAGGGCGTCAACGGCGGCGGCTGGGCCCATTACGTCGGCCAGGAGAAGTGCCGTCCGGTGACCGGGTGGTCCACGCTGGCTTTCGCGACCGACTGGCAGCGTCCGCCGCGCCAGATGCAGGGCACCGTGTTCTGGTACCTGACCAACGATCAGTGGCGCTACGACCCGTTCACCTCCGACACCTTCGCCTCCCCGCTGGGCGAAGGCCGGTTCGCCGGCCGCACGGCCGCCGACAATATCGCCCTCGCCAGCCGTCTCGGCTGGATGCCGACCTATCCGACGTTCGACCGCAATCCCCTCGATCTGGCCGACGAGGCCGAGCAGGCGGGCAAATCGCCGGCCGAGCACGTGGTCGACGGCTTGAAATCCGGTGAGCTGAACTTCGCCTGCGAGGACCCCGACGCGCCCGAGAACTTCCCGCGCGTGCTCACCGTGTGGCGAGCCAACCTGCTCGGCTCCTCCGGTAAGGGCAACGAATACTTCCAGAAGCATCTGCTGGGCTGCGGCTCCAACCTGCAAACCTCCGACGCCACCGGCGTGCGCCCGCAGGAGCTGAACTGGCGCGAGGAAGCACCCACCGGCAAGCTGGATCTGCTGCTGTCGCTGGACTTCCGGATGACCAGCACCACGCTGTTCTCCGATATCGTGCTGCCCGCCGCCACCTGGTACGAGAAGCACGACCTGTCCTCCACCGACATGCACCCGTTCGTGCACGCCTTCTCCCCCGCCATCTCCCCGCCGTGGGAGGCCAAGACCGATTTCGACGCCTTCCACCGGATCGCCCGCGGGTTCTCCTGGATGGCGGAAAAGCATCTCGGCGTGCGCAAGGACATCGTCGCGGTGCCGTTGCAGCACGATTCGCCCGATGCCATGGCCCAGGCCGGTGGACGCGTGCTGGACTGGAAAGCCGGTGAATGCGAACCCATTCCGGGTAAGACCATGCCGAAACTGGTGGTCGTCGAGCGCGACTACGGCAAGATCGCGGAGAAGATGGCCGCGCTCGGGCCGCTGGTGGAGACGCTCGGCCTGACCACCAAGGGCGTCACCACGCTGCCCGATCAGGAAGTCGAATACCTGGCGGGTATGAACGGCACGGTGGTGTCGGGCGTCGCGCAGGGACGTCCGTCGCTGGCCAAGGACACCCACGCCGCCGAGGCCATCCTCGCGCTGTCGGGCACCACCAACGGCCGCCTCGCCGTCGAAGGTTTCGAGGCGCTGGAACGGCGCACCGGCACCGAAATGGCCGATCTGGCCGCCGAACACGAGGGCAAGCGAATCACCTTCGCCGACACCCAGGCCCGCCCCGTCCCGGTCATCACCTCGCCGGAATGGTCCGGCAGCGAGACCGGCGGCCGCCGCTACTCCCCGTTCACCATCAACAAGGAACGGCTCAAGCCCTGGCACACCCTCACCGGACGCCAGCACTTCTACCTCGACCACGACTGGATGATCGAACTCGGCGAACAGCTGCCGATCTTCCGGCCACCGCTGGACATGACGGCGCTGTTCCGCGAACCGAACGTCGGCGAGGTCGGCGAACGCGGCGTGACGGTGCGCTACCTGACCCCGCATTCGAAGTGGTCGATCCACTCCGCCTACCAGGACAACCTGCACATGCTGACGCTGTCACGCGGCGGGCAGACGATCTGGATGTCGGAGAAGGACGCGGCGAAGATCGGTGTTGCCGACAACGATTGGATCGAGGCGATCAACCGCAACGGTGTGGTCGTCGCCCGCGCCATCGTCAGCCACCGGATGCCCGAGGGCACCGTGTTCATGTACCACGCCCAGGACCGGGCGGTGGACGTACCGCGTATCGAGGGTCCCGACGACAGCGCGGCCTCCGGTAAACCCTTCAACGGCAAGGGCAAGCGCGGCGGTATCCACAACGCGCTCACCCGGATCATGATCAAGCCCTCCCACCTCATCGGCGGCTACGCCCAGCAGTCGTTCGCCCTGAACTACCACGGGCCGACCGGAAACCAGCGCGACGAAGTCACCACCATTCGTCGGCGCAGCCAGGAAGTGGAGTACTAACTATGCGCGTCATGGCACAGCTGGCGATGGTCATGAACCTCGACAAATGCATCGGCTGCCACACCTGTTCGGTCACCTGCAAGCAGGCCTGGACCAACCGCGGTGGCACCGAGTACGTCTGGTTCAACAATGTGGAAACCCGGCCCGGTCAGGGTTATCCGCGCCAATACCAGGACCAGGAGAAGTGGAAGGGCGGCTGGGCGCTGAACAAGCGCGGCAAGCTGACCCTGAAGTCCGGGTCCAGGATGAAGCGGCTGCTCAACATCTTCGCCAACCCGGACCTGCCGACGGTCGAGGACTACTACGAACCGTGGAGCTACGACTACGACAACCTGCTGTCCTCCCCGCCCACCGACACCACCCCGGTGGCCCGGCCGAAATCGCTGATCACCGGCGAGGACACCAAGGTCACCTGGGGTGCCAACTGGGACGACGACCTGGGCAGCGGCCCGGAGCAGGTCGGTAAGGACCCGCTGCTCGGCAAGCTCGAGAAGAAGGTGAAACTGGAGTTCGAAGAGACCTTCATGTTCTACCTGCCGCGCATCTGCGAGCACTGCCTGAACCCCTCGTGTGCCGCCTCGTGCCCGTCGGGTGCGATCTACAAGCGCGCCGAAGACGGCATCGTGCTCGTCGACCAGGACAAATGCCGTGGCTGGCGCCAGTGCATCACCGGCTGCCCGTACAAGAAGATCTACTTCAACCACAAGACCGGCAAAGCCGAGAAATGCACGTTCTGCTATCCGCGCGTCGAGGTCGGCATCCCGACGGTGTGCTCGGAGACCTGCGTCGGACGGCTGCGCTACATCGGCGTGATGCTCTACGACGCCGACGCCGTGCTCGAGGCCGCTTCCGTCACCGACACCAAGGACCTGTACCCGTCGCAGCTCGGCGTGTTCCTCAACCCGCACGACCCGCGAGTGATCGCCGAGGCCGAACGGGCGGGCATCTCACCGGATTGGATTCAGGCCGCGCAGGATTCGCCGGTCTACAAACTGATCGTCGACTACCAGATCGCGCTGCCGCTGCATCCGGAATACCGCACCATGCCCATGGTCTGGTACGTGCCGCCGCTGTCGCCGGTGGTCGACGTGCTGTCGGAGACCGGGCACGACGCCGAGGACGCGGGCAACCTGTTCGGCGCCATCGACGCGCTGCGCATCCCGGTCGAGTACCTGGCCGAACTGTTCACCGCCGGTGAGATCGGCCCGGTGCGAGCCTCCTTGCAGCGGCTCGCGGCGATGCGCTCGTTCATGCGGTCGGTGAACCTGGGTATGGAGCCCGATCCGTCGATCGCGCCCTCGGTGCGGTTGGAGCCGGAGGAGATCGAGGCGATGTACCGGCTGCTGGCCATCGCCAAGTACGAGCACCGCTACGTCATCCCGCAGGGCGCGACGTCCAAGGCGCACGAACTGGATTCGCTGGCCACCGGCTGCTCGCTCGACACCGACGGCGGTCCGGGGATGACCGCGTTCGACCAGATGGTGGAGAAGTTCCAGCTCACCGACACCAATCAGGCCGCGCCGGAGGAGAAGTCGGGGCGGATCAACCTGCTGAACTGGGACGGCAAGAGCACCTCGGGGCTGCTGCCGAGTGCGAACAACGGCCACGCCGGCGATCAGGCCGTGCACGGATCCGGCGGCGGGACGAACGGGAAAGCCGGGGATCATGCCGTCAACGGGTCTACCAACGGGGTGAACGGCAACGGAGCCGGCGGCACGGACACGCCCACTCCCGGCGGCGAACTGGCCGACACCGCGGGTAGTTCGACAGGCGGACGGCCATGAGCGGGCCGTCGCGTCACTGCGCGGCGCCGACCCCCACCATCGCGAAACCCGCCGCGTCGGGCCGGACCCATGTGGTCGCCGAGGCGCGACAGGACGTGCTTGCTGCGTCTGCCACCCGCGTGAATACGACCGGAGGCTCGCCATGGCGCTGCTGAAGATCCGGCGGCGTCCGGAACCCGTTGTCGCCCTGAGTGATCGCGACCGCCGACTGGTGTGGCGCACCGCCGCGCTGCTGCTCGACTACCCGAGCGCGGACACGCTGAAGGTGCTCGACCAGCTGGCCGAAGCGGTGGCGCAGCTGCCCGACGCGGTGCGGTCGCCGCTCGAGGCCGTGGTGCTGCATCTGCGAACGACTCCCCCACTGGAACTGGCCGCGCAGTACGTCGAAACCTTCGATATGCGCCGCCGGGCCAGCCTGCACCTGACGTTCTACGCCTACGGCGACACCCGCAAACGCGGTATGGCGCTGCTGCGGTTCAAGCACGCCTACCGGCACGCCGGGGTCGAACTCGGCGACGAGGAACTGCCCGACCATCTGCCGGTGCTGCTGGAGTTCGCGGCCACCGTCGACCCGATCGGCGGTGAGCGCCTGCTCGGCGAGCATGTCCCGGTGCTGGAGCTGCTGCGACTGTCGCTGTCGGACAGCGGTTCCCCCTACGCGGGTGCGCTAGCGGCTGTCGTCGCCACGCTGCCGCCGCTGACCACCGCCGATCGGCGCAAGATCGCCGAACTCGCCGCCCAGGGTCCGCCGGAGGAAGAGGTCGGGCTCGACCCCTTCGCGATGGATCCCACGATGTTCGAACAAGCCGAAGGCCGTCGATGAACACTGCACTGCACCTGCCGACCGAACTGTGGCTGATCCTGCCCTACATCGCCTTCACCTCGTTCGTGCTCGGCCACATCTGGCGCTACCGCAACGACCAATTCGGTTGGACCACACGCTCTTCACAGGTCTACGAGACCCGCCTGCTGCGGCTGGGCAGCCCGCTGTTCCACTTCGGCATGGTCGGCGTCTTCGGCGGCCACGTGCTGGGCGTGCTGATCCCCGAATCGTGGACCGAGGCCGTCGGCATCAGCGAGCACACCTACCACCTGATCGCCGTCGGCGCGGGTTCGGTCGCTGGGCTGTCGGTGCTGGCCGGCGTCGCCATCCTGCTCTACCGCCGCTTCACCGTCACCGCGGTCCGCAAGGCCACCACCGGCAACGACAAACTCATGTACGCGCTGCTCACCGCCGCCCTGGTCACCGGCCTGATGAACACCTGGGGCGCCAACCTGCTGTTCGGCACCTACAACTACCGCGAAACCGTCTCTCCCTGGTTCCGCAGCCTGTTCACCCTCAACCCCCAGCCCGAACTGATGGTCGACACCCCCTGGCCGTTCCAGCTGCACGGCCTGGTCGTCCTCACCCTGGTCTTCCTGTGGCCCTACACCCGCCTGGTCCACATGTTCAGCGCCCCCATCGGCTACCTGGTCCGCCCTTATGTCGTCTACCGCAGCAAGGAAGTAGCCGCTCCGGACAAGCGACGTTACTCCCGCGCCTGGGATTCGCCGGTGACTCCGGAGCGGTGGAGGTAGGGGCCGACTCAACCGGGATCATCGGTCGCAGTGCGTTGTTGGGGGAATGAGCCGCTAGTGTTGCCGCGTGGTCCGACGTGGTCAGCAGAACAAGCGAGCGCTCCGCGAGGCGAGCAAATCGGCATTCGAACAGCTCGATTCACCTCATGGAACCTATGCCCCGCCCGACCGTGAAAAGTGTCGCTATCGGCAATGGGACACCCCTGTCGATGACCTCGGCACCGTCCGACTGCAATTCAACATCTGGCGAGCCAACGGGCAGATCGCAGATTTTGTGATCAATGTGCAAGTCTTGACATCAGACGGTTGGACGTCGGTTGAGCGGGTCGACTGCTGCCACGGGCATTGCCATCTGCACGTCGACAACGACGACGAGAACGCTCGCAGCCTCTACAAACTCGACGGGCCAGCCGACGTGGAACATGCGTTCAGCCGAGTTCAGGTCCTGGCAGACCAACGAGCGCGTATCATCCGTGACAGAGGAGCGTGATTGATCATGAACCAGTCACTGCTAGACGCATTTCGTCGCGAGGTGAATTTCAATCTCGCGATGGGTGCTCTTGCGGACTATGAACTGCCGGTGACGGGTGTCGATGGCAGCTGCCCAGTAGTCGTCGCGCTCGAGGATGAAGCACTGTCCACACTTCTCGGTCGGATTCGCGCCGTCGGCGGCTACGCCAATCTGTTCGTGCGTGGCGACGGCACGGTACGGATGGCGTCGGTCATCGATGAATCCTGCGCTCTGGTCGATGCGTCGGATGACATGACTCCATATGGCGAACGCCCGGATCCGAACGCAACGGTCGGTATGTTCCTCGACTGGGTGCAGAAGTGCCCACACGGGGTCAAAATCTCCAACGCCGTCGGCCAACCCGCCTGGGCACGTGATGCGAAGCCCGTCCAGTTGACTCCCGCCTAACTGCCAGCCGTTATCGGTTGGTCCTCGGTGGCCTCATTGCCGCGGAACATGAGGGAGGAGTTCCTGGACGTTGGCTCGGCGGTGTGTCACTCGATACTGGTCGTGCCGACACACTCGCCGAACACGCCGATCGGTGTACGAGGC
Source organism: Nocardia cyriacigeorgica (assembly GCF_005863245.1). Taxonomy (GTDB): domain Bacteria; phylum Actinomycetota; class Actinomycetes; order Mycobacteriales; family Mycobacteriaceae; genus Nocardia; species Nocardia cyriacigeorgica_C. The sequence continues at coordinate 77,861 of NZ_VBUT01000007.1, forward strand.
GCGCCGTAGGTTCGTGGTAGAACACCAGTCATGTACCGGCTCCCGCGATGCCTGGTGTCCCTTCTCGCGCTCGGCGCGTTCCTGCTACCCACCGCAGTGGTGGCGGTGATCTTTCCCGCTCCCGCGGCCGCTGCCCCCGGCGCCTCCGCGATCCTGTCGGTGCGTCCGCTGGGTGGGCGCCAGCTCGAGGTGGTGGTCCATTCGGCGGCCATGAACCGGCCGATCACGCTGTGGATGTCACATCCCGGCGCCGGCGCCCCCACCCTGTACCTGCTGAACGCGGTGGACGGCGGCGAGGACGGCGGACCGTGGACGCGGCGCACCGATGTGGCGCAGTTCTTCGCGGACAAACACGTCAATGTGGTGGTGCCGATGGGTGGGCGGGCCAGCTACTACACCGACTGGCTCGCCGACGATCCGGTGCTCGGCCGCAACAAGTGGGAGACGTTCCTGAGCCGGGAGCTGCCGCCGCTGCTGGCCGACCGGTTCCAGACCTCGGGACGCAATGCCGTTGCGGGCCTGTCGATGTCGGCCACTTCGGCGCTGAATCTGGCGATCCGCTCGCCCGGCCTCTACCAGGCCGTCGGGGCGTTCAGCGGCTGCACCCGGACCAGCGATCCGATGGCGGTGGCCACGGTGTTCACCCAGCTCGGCGTGTTCGGCGCGAACGCCGTCAATATGTGGGGCCCGCCCGGGCATCCGGCCTGGGCCGAGCACGATCCGATGCTGCATCTGGACCGGCTGCGTGGGCTCGCGGTCTACGTCTCCTCCGGTAACGGCGGGCCGGGCGTCCACGAAACCCTCGCCTCGCCCGATATCAACGGCAACCCGATCAAGCTGGCCGACCGCATGCTCGTCGGCGGCGCGATGGAGACCTTCGTCAGCGGATGCACCCGCCCGCTGGTGGACAGCCTCGCCGCGCAGCGCATCCCGGCGACGGTCAACCTGCGCGCGGGCACGCATGCGTGGGAGTACTGGCAGGACGACATGCATCAGTCGTGGTCGGTATTCGCGCCGGCGCTCGGGGTCTAGCGGCCCGTCGCGTCATTCCCAGGCGAAACGGGGCTGTTCGATGTGATCGACCCTGGTATGCCTGCGATGCAGCGCCACCTCACGGAACTGATACATGATCGCCGCTGTCGGCGCGTGCAGATGACCGCCGAGCAGCGGCAAACGGATGAGCGGGCGATCGGACCCGTCGATGCGACCGAACTCGGGCGTGACATCCAGTTCCGTGAACGAAATCCGGTGCACGATAGCCACTTCGGCGGGATTGGGTATCACCACCGGATCGGCGCCTGCCCACACCACCACCGGAGTCATGAGGTAGCCGGATCTGGTCGGATAGTCGTCGAGTAATCCGAGCACATCCGATCGCATCAGTTCGACCCCGAGTTCCTCGTGTAGTTCGCGCAGGGCCGCCGCGATCGCGTCCTCACCGGCGTCCAACCGGCCGCCCGGCAAGGCGAACTGTCCGGCATGCGCCCGCAGCGTCGGTGCGCGTTCGGTCAGCCAGATCCCCGGGCCTTCCGGGGCGGTCACGACGGCCAGCGCCACCGCGGCGGGCTTGTAGCCGTCCGGTTCGACGGTTCGGCGGGGGAACCGGCTCAGTGCGTCGGCCAGCGCGGTCCTGGTGTCGTCATCGGACCAGCTCGTCCATTGTTTCGCGCCGTCGTCGGACATCCACGCACCTCACCGTCGTTCGAACCGTCCGGCGGTCGCGGCAGCGAGATGCGCTGGCGGAGGCATCCTGGCCGGCGGCCGGTATTCATCCGACGATAACGCTGCTCATCTCCCTGCGAGGACGCGGACGTTCGCTGTGCGGGAACACCGTGCGCAACCGGTCAGATCGTCAGCAGGTCGTCCGCATCGAGATGGACCCGCGTCCCGAACCGGGCACTGATATCGGCGAGCCGGTCCCGCAACCAGCGCGCCTGGACACCGCCGGCCCGCCGCAACCGCATCCGCCGCACACACAGCGGCAGCATCCGCACAGTTGGTTCGCCCCCGACGGTGACCAGGTACAGCAGGCGCAGATCCGGTCGGTACGTCTCATGACCGCCGATGCCCTCGTAGTCATCGATGACGTCACCGCACCCGTACAGAATCGGTTTACCGCGCCACACCTCGATCGGCCGCGGATGATGCGCCGAATGACCGTGCACGATGTCGACCCCCGCCCGGATCAAGCGGTGCGCGAATTCCTGTTCGCTCCTACTGATTCCGTAGCCCCAGTTGGGCCCCCAGTGCACCGACACGATCAGCAGGTCACCGGGGCGTCGATGGGCCGCGAGCTGGGCGGCGATCTCCTCGGCGCTGCGGGCGCCGGGACGATCGATCCACCACAGGCCCGGCCGGTCCGGGCCCGCCGCCCACGACGCGGGAACGCCGCTGGTCCTGGCTCCCACCGAAACGACCAGCGCGCGGCGGCCTCGAGCCAGCGGCAAGATCGCGGGAGCTCGGGCGGCCGCCAGATCCCGGCCCGCGCCCACCGCCCGGATCGGCGTCCGCGCCAAAGTGTCGAGGGTGTCGAGCAGGCCCTGCCGCCCGAAATCGAGGGCATGGTTGTTGCCGAGCGCGCAGGCGTCGGGCGCGATCGCGGTGAGGGCCGCGATATTGCCCGGGTGCATCCGGTAGTGGATGCCCTTGTCCGGTTCGAAGTCGCCGTCGGCGGTGATCGCGGTTTCCAGATTGAGGACCCGGATATCGGGTGCGAGGTCGTCGAGGATCCGCGGCACCTCACCCCACGGCCAGTCGGCGGCGACCGGCCGCGGTATGGGGCCGTTCACCCGCTCGGCGGCTTCGACGTACTGCCTGGCGTCGCGCACCCAGCCCTCGCGCAGCTCGGGGCGGCCCGGTCGCGGCAGAATCTGGTCGACGCCACGGCCGAGCATGACGTCGCCTCCCAGCAGCACCGTGACCGGCATGGTCGCTCGGCTGATCAGTCCAGGTCGTGTGCGGTCGGATGCAGCGGCTCGTAGAGGCCGATCTCGCCGGCGCCGGGCACGGTCACCCTGGTGACCCGGCCCCATCCGGCCTCCTCGATCTCGTCGGCGATCTCGACGCCCTTGGCGCGCAGCTCGGCGATCGTGGACGCGAGGTCGTCGCACATCAGATACATCTCGGTGCGACCGCCGTCGGCGGGCCCGGTGGGGTGCACGGCCAGCTCGGCGGGCGGCGACTTGAAGATCAGCCAGCCGTGTCCGGCGTCCACATGGGCCAGGCCGAGGACGTCACGGAAGAACGCCCGGGCGGCCTCGGCGTCGCTCGCGTAGAGGATGGAATGCGCACCGGTGATCATGTCGAAACGCTATCAGCGTCGGTGTGCGGGTCGTGGTTGTTTGCGCACCTCGCCGACCACATCGGATCCGATCGAAAAAACGTCTGGCGAATCGAGGCAGATGTGTCGAGAAGGTCGAGGGGGCTCCGACTACGGGATGACAGCACGTCACACCCGAACAGAGGAGAACATCATGTCCAGCGTCAACACTTTCCTGTGGTTCGACACCGCCGCCGAGGAGGCCGGCGAGTTCTACGCGTCGGTGGTGCCGAATTCGCGGGTCGTGGAGGTCACCCGCAATGACGACGGGGCGGCTTTCGTCGTCACCCTCGATCTCGACGGGCACGCGGTCACCCTGATGAACGGCGGGCCGGGCCATCCGCACTCCGACGCGGCGTCATTGCAGATCGTCGTCGACTCCCAGGAGGAGGTCGACCGCCTGTGGGACGCCCTCACCGACGGCGGCAAACCCGGGCCGTGCGGCTGGCTCACCGACCGCTACGGGCTGTGGTGGCAGGTGGTGCCGTCGGCGCTGCCGAAGCTCATGGGCGGCGACGATCCGGCGAAAACCATCGCCGTCGGCACGGCCCTGCGCACCATGTCCAAGATCGATGTGCGGGCCTTGCAGGACGCCTACGACCGCGCCTGATTCCGGTGTCTCCGGCGAATCCCGGACCCGCCGATCGGTCCGGGATTGTCGGTGCCGGGGTCCACACTGTGTCCCATGGCATACGACGAGGAACTGGCCGAACGCATCCGCGACCTCATCGAGCCCGGCCCCACCGTCGCCGAACGCAAGATGTTCGGCGGCCTGTCCTTCCTGATCGGCGGCAATATGGCGCTGGCCGTGAGTGGGAAGGGCGGGCTGCTGGTCCGGGTCGGTCCCGAACTCGGCGAACAGCTCATCGACGACGGCGACGTCCAGCAGGCGGTGATGGGCTCGCGGGAGATGACAGGCTGGGTCCGGGTGGCCGCGACGCACGTCGAGGACGACACCCGCCTGCGCGAATGGGTGGACCGAGGCGTCGGGTTCGCCCGCTCGCTGCCTCCCAAGGATTGATCAGGCGGTTTCGACCCGAGCGCGCAGGTTCTCGGCGAACGACCGGGCGGCCTGGAGGTCGTTGTCATCGGGATGGCCCTTGTGGAGGCCGCCGACCAGCCGCAACGGCAGCCAGGTGTCGTATCCGCGGCAGGTGAAGGTGTCGACGACGTCGAAACCCTTCTGCTCGAGCGTGCGGCTCAGGCTGTGCAGGTAGCGCCGGAACGGCGGTTCGGCGAGCCCACTGGTGGCGAACACGAACGCCTTGCCGCGCTGCTGTGCCGACAGCGAAGCGACGAACTCCCGCAGTTCCGGATAGAGGTCCATGTAGCGCACACCGGAACCGAATCCGACCAGGTCGTAGGTGGCAAGCTCGCCCGCGTCGACCCGATCCGGATCGACCACTCGTGCCTGGAGTGCCTCGCCCATGACCTCGGCGATACGCCTGGTGTTGCCGTGCGAAACCGATGCGCACACGATGATGGCCTTCATATCGAAGCTCCCAGCGTTTGTGGTGTCCGGCGGGGGTTCGAGGCGTGCCGTGGGCCCCGCCCCCTCGGAGCCCGGTGGACAGCCTACGGGCACACGACGTGCTCGGTGACCGGAATGCCGTTGTCTTTCCGAGGGGTTGGGGCCGAGGGTTCGCACTCAACCGGCAAGAGCGAGGTCACCTGCCGACCGGCTGGGCCAGCGCGGGTGTTCGGCATCGATGACGAACTCGTGCGTGTGCTGGTACAGCCGCTCGCTCACCTGAACGGCGTCGGTCAGCCGGGCCGGGTCGATGGTGCCCACTTCGTGCAGGTGGGTGATCACCGCCGGGTCGTGCCGTGGCCAGGCGCGCAGCGCCACGATGAGTCCGGTGGCGGCGAGCACGGCCAGGGTGACCCAGGTGAGGGTGAAACCGGCTGCGGTGCTGAGCCATCCGGTGATCGGGTAGGTGATCAGCCAGGCCACGTGGGAGAGCGAGAACTGCGCGGCGAACAGGGCCGGGCGATCGGCCGGCCGCGACGAGCGCCGCAACACCTGACCGGTCGGGGTCAGCACGGCGGCGGTGCCTGCGCCGATCAGCGCCCAGACGGCGAGCACTGCGCCCCAGCGCCATTCGCCGACGGCAGCCGTCGACAAGGCGATGGCTGAGCCGAGGCCCGCGAGCAGGGTGGCCGCGCCGGTGAGCATCACCGGCCGGGGACCGACGTGGTCGAGTACCCGGGGCAGCGTCAGCGCGACGAGCATGGTGCCGAACCCGTTGGCGGCCAGCAACAGCGCCACACCGGATTGGGTGCCGCCGAGGGTGTCGCGCACATAGTTGACGGTGTTGACCATGACCACCGAGCCCGCCGCCGCGACCACCAGGTTCAGGCCGAGCAGCCCACGCAGCCGTGGCGTGGCGGCGAAGATGCGCATGCCCACCGAGATGCGGGCCAGGAAGGAGGCGTCCGATGCGGTGCCCGCGTCCGGGATCCGCGTCGCGATCACCAGCACCGCCGACACCACGAAACCGATGGCGGTCCCGACGAACAGCCAGTGGAAGCTGACCAGCGCCAGCGCCGCCGCGGCGAGCATCGGGCTGAGCAGCGTCTCCATGGTCGCAGCCAGCTGCGAGGCCGACAGCGCCCTGGTGTACTCGCGTTCATCGGGCAGGATGTCGGGGATGATCGCCTGATAGGTCGGGGTGTAGGCGGCCGAGGCGGTTTGCAGCACCGCGATCAGCACGTAGATCTGCCAGATCTGGTCGATGAACGGCAGCGCCAGCACCACCAGCGCACGGATCACATTGAGGCCGACGAGCAACAGCCGCCGGGGGAACCGGTCGGCATAGGCCGCCACGATCGGCGCCACCGTCACATACACGAGCATCTTGATGGTGAGCGCGATGCCGAGCACCGCCGCGGCGTCGGCCCCAGCGAGTTCGTAGGCGAGCAGGCCGAGCGCCACCGTGGTGAGCCCGGTACCGAACAGGGCGGCCACCTGGGCGGTGAACAGCCGCAGATAGTCGCGGTTGGCGAACAACGAGGTGATCATCGGGCGCTCCTGCTTCCTACGAGGTCTATTATCTACGTATGGATGCAGATAGCAAGAAACTGCCGCCCCGTATTCCCGACGACGAACTGAACCTGGTCGTCGAGATCTTCCGCATGCTCGCCGACGGCACCCGAATCCGCGTCCTCTGGGCCCTGACCAGCGGCGAACGCTCGGTCAACGAACTCGCCGAGTACGTAGAAAAGCCCGCGGCCTCGGTCTCCCAGCACCTGGCCAAACTCCGCATGGCCCGCCTCGTCCGCACTCGCCGCGAGGGCACGACGGTCTACTACAGCATCGAGAACGCCCACGTCCGGCAGTTGGTGATCGATGCGATCCACAACGCCGAACATGCGGGGCCGGGGGTTCCGCCGCACCATCGCGCCGATGCGGACGTGCCCTCGATCTCACATCGGATCGGCGGTCAGAACTGAGGTAACGGTAACGTGCCGAGTACTACTGATCGCGCAATCGCGACACCACGGCACCTCTCTCATTCGCGGTCGTTGCGCGAGGGGTATATGAGGCTGACGGCATGCCGCGGCCAAGTCTCATGAACCTCGTCGGGATACGCGCATCAAGCGGTGCACGCCATATCCCACCGAGAGCTTCCAGCTGCTCGGTGGCGGCCGACGACCTGCCTGAATGCGAGTCAGGACGTGTCGCCCCTCACCGCACCCGGGTCCGCACCAACTCCCGCGCTCCGGCCCGGTAGCGCTCGGTGATCAACCGCACCACGGCCGGGTGAACCCCGATCGGTTCGGCGACACCGTCCGCCCCCGCGTCGTGCAGGCGCTGCTGGAAGAGGCCGTGGGCCAGCAGGTAGGAGGCGATGAAGACGCGCTGGGCGCCGGTTTCGCGCAGTTCCGTGACGACCTCCGGCACCCGGGGTGCGCCGGTGGCGACGTAGCCGATGCGGACCGGCGTGCCGAGGTGTTCGGCGAGCATGCCCGCGGCGCGGCGGACGTCCTGGCGGGCCCGGGCGTCCGACGAACCGGCGGCCGCGAAGACCACCGCATCGCCGGGGCGCCAGCCTGCCGCGCGCAGGCGCAGGCGCATGATCCGGGCCAGGGCCGGATCAGGACCCATGGCCGGTGTCACCGCGACGGCCGGGTGGGCGCTGTCGTCGATTTCGCGGGGGACGTCCTGGTAGACGTGGTAGCCCGACGCCAGGAACGCCGGAACCACCACGGCCGGAACGGAATCCGCGTGGTCGGCCAGATCGCGCAGCACCTCCGACGGCGAGGGGCCGAGGACGTCGACGAACGCGGTGCGCACGCGGGGCACGCCGCCGAATTCCTCCACACCGTCCAGCGCCGGACGGTCGAGCTCACGCGCGACCGCCTCGGCCAGGCTCGCGATCATCTGCACGCCCTTGGTGCTGCGGGTGCCGTGCGCGACCAGCACCAGGGCGGGCGCGCTCACCACGTGACCGCCTGGGCAAAGCGTGGTGCCCGGGTCGGCGTTCCGACTCCGGGCACCACGGGACGTGGGTTGTTGTCGGTACATTCGGCCGGGTCCAGCGCCAATCGGTAGCCGCGCTTGACCACGGTCTGAATGGCTTTCGGGGTGCCGAGACCCGCCCGCAGCCGCGCGATCGCCGTCTCCACGGCATGGGTGTCGTCACCGCCGCCGGGCAGCGCCGCCAGCAGATCCTCCCGGGACACGACCCGGCCGGGCTGACGGGCCAGCGAACGCATCAGCGACATCGGCGCGGGCGCGAGCTGACGCACCACGCCGTCGACGACCACGCATCCACCGCGCACGCTGATCGTGTGCCCGGCCGCGTGAATCCGGTTGGCGCGCCGCGGCAGTTCCTCGGCGACGTGACGGGCCAGCGCACCCAGGCGTGCTCGCGCGGGCATCGACGTCGGCACCCCGAGCTCCTCGAGCGGGGCCGCGGTGATCGGCCCGACACAGGCGGCCAGCACCCGCCCGCGCAAGGCGTGCAGCAGACCCTCGATCATCCCGGTTTCCTTGGCGCGCATCAACATCGACGCCACAGCGGGTGCGCTGGTGAAGGTGACGCAGTCCAGGCTCGAGGTGACGATGGCCTCGATCAGCTGGTCCATCGGGCCCTGGTCGTCGGGCGGAGTCCAGCGATACACCGGCACCGGCACCACATCGGCGCCGGCGCAGCGCAGCACCTCACAGAAGTCGGGCACCGGCTCCCATTCGGTGGTCGCGCCGTGCAGTTGCACCGCGATCCGCACGCCTTCCACGCCTTCGGCCAGCAGGTGATCGAGCACCTCGGCCGAGGACTCCGAGGCCGGCGACCATTCCTCACGCAGTTCGGCAGCGCGGATGGCGCCCTTGGCCTTCGGGCCGCGAGCCACCACCCTGGTGCTTGCCAAAGTGTCGCGCAACTGTTCGGCCAGCCCCCAGCCTTCGGCGGCCTCCATCCAGCCACGGAACCCGATGCCGGTGGTGGCGACGGTGATCTGCGGCGGATCGTCGACCAGCCTGCGGGTCACCCGTTCGAGCTCGTTGTCGTCGGCCAGCGGAATGATGCGGATGGCGGGCGCGGACACAATGGTCGCGCCCCGCCGGGTGAGCAGGGTGGCGAACTCCTCGGAACGCCGTGCGGCCGTGATGCCGACCGTGAAGCCCGCGAGCGACGCGCCCGCGTCGAGAGTCGTCATGCCGATCCGTCCGAGTCCATACCGCCGACGACGGGTTCGTTCGACACCGAGACGATGCCGTCGTCGACGCGCACCCGGTACACCGGCAGCGACACCGACTCATCGTCGAGGCAGCGCCCGTCGATCAGCGAGAACGCCTGCTTGAGCAGCGGCGAGGCCACCACGGGCACGCCACCCCGGTCGCCGATGATGCCGCGCGACATCACCGCGGCCCGGCCGAACGGGTCGATATTGCCGACGGCGTACACCGCGCCGTCGGAGTGCAGGAACAGCGCGGCCTGGCGGCCGCCCTTCAGCAACACCGCAACGCCGCGGCCTGGGATCAGGTAGTCGAGACGGCAGGCCTGGGTCCATCCGGTGGTGGCCGGGGCAATGCCGGTGGTTTCGATCACGGTCATCGGGGTTCTCCTCCAAACGCCTTACCCATTGGTACCGGCGCCCTGTTTCCTCGCGGTTAAGCAGTCATTTCCCGGGCGTAGCAGTTGCGGCGGGGACGAGATCCCGGGCACACGCCGCGCCCTGCCGGCTCAGGCCCGGCTGCCGACCCCTGGCATCTCGGGCAGTCCGAGCAGGACCGGCACCTTGCGCTCGCCGCTGTCGTCGAACGAGATCGTCGGGTCGGCTTCCTCGGGCGCGTTGACGAAGGACACGAAGCGCGAGAGCTTGTCCTCGTCCTCGAGCACCGCGGCCCATTCGTCGCGGTAGCCCTCGACGTGCTTGGCCATGGCCGCTTCCAGGTCGGCGGCGATGCCGAGGCTGTCCTCGCAGACCACCTGCTTGACGTACTCGATGCCACCTTCCAGCGATTCCTGCCACGGCGCGGTGCGCTGCAACCGGTCGGCGGTGCGGATGTAGAACATCAGGTAGCGGTCGATGTACTTGATCAGCGTCTCGTCGTCGAGCTCACCGGCCAGCAGCACGGCGTGCTTCGGGGTGAGGCCGCCGTTACCGCCGACGTAGAGGTTCCAGCCGTTCTCGGTGGCGATCACGCCGACGTCCTTGCCGCGCGCCTCCGCGCATTCGCGAGCGCACCCGGACACCGCCAGCTTGAGCTTGTGCGGGGAACGCAGTCCGCGGTAACGCTTTTCGAGCAGCACGGCCATGCCGACCGAATCCTGCTGGCCGTAGCGGCACCAGGTGGAACCGACGCAGCTCTTGACCGTGCGCAGCGACTTGCCGTACGCGTGACCGGATTCCATGCCCGCGTCGACCAGCCGCTTCCAGATCAGCGGCAGCTGGTCCACCCGCGCACCGAACAGGTCGATGCGCTGACCACCGGTGACCTTGACGTAGAGGTCGAATTCCTTGGCCACCTCGCCGATCACGATCAGCTGCTCGGCGGTGACCTCACCACCGGGCATCCGCGGCACCACCGAGTAGGTGCCGTTCTTCTGCAAGTTGGCCAGGAAGTGGTCGTTGGTGTCCTGCAACGCGGCCTGCTCGCCGTCGAGGATGTGATCGCTCGAGGTCGAGGCCAGGATGGAGGCGACGGTGGGCTTGCAGATATCGCAGCCGGTGCCCTTGCCGTACTTGCCGATCAGCTCGGAGAAGGTGCGGATGCCGGTGACCTGCACGATGTCGAACAGTTCGGCACGCGACTGCTCGAAGTGCTCGCACAGCGCCTTGGACATCTCGACGCCGGACTGCTCGAGCAGCTTCTTGATCATCGGCACACAGCCACCGCAGGAGGTACCCGCGTTGGTGCAGCTCTTGACACCGGCGATATCGCAGGCGCCCTCGGCGATGGCACCGCAGATCGCACCCTTGCTGACGTTGTTGCAGGAACAGATCTGCGCGTCGTCGGGCAGGGCGTCGGCGCCGAGTTCGGCACCGGCCGGGGAGATCAGCGCGGCGGGCTCGGCCGGCAGTGGGCGGCCGACCAGCGGGCGCAGCGCCGCGTACTGGGAGGCGTCGCCGACCAGGATGCCGCCGAGCAGGGTCTTGGCGTCATCGGAGATGACCAGCTTGGCGTAGGTGCCCTTGGCGGCGTCGTGCAGCACCACCGACAGCGCGCCCTCGGTGGTGCCGTGCGCGTCACCGAAGCTGGCGACGTCGACGCCGAGCAGCTTCAGCTTGGTCGACATATCGGCGCCGGGGAACTCCCCCGCCCCGCCGAGCAGCCGGTCGGCCACGATCTCCGCGGTGGTGTAGCCGGGCGCGACCAGGCCGTAGCAGACACCCTCGACCGCGGCGCATTCACCGACGGCGTAGATGTTCGGGTCCGAGGTCTGCAGACCCAGGTCGGTGATGATGCCGCCGCGCGGGCCCACCTCGAGGCCGGCTTCGCGGGCGATCTCGTCACGCGGACGGATGCCGGCGGAGAACACCACCATCGCGGCGTCGATGGTGCTGTCGTCGGACAGGGTGACCTTGAGCTTGGTGGCCGGGTCGGCGCCCTCGACCGTCTCGATCGAGGAGGTGCCGACACCGGTGTGCACGTGCAGGCCCAGATCGGTGACCAGCTTCTCCAGGATGGCGGCGCCGCCGGCGTCGACCTGGGCGGGCATCAGCCGGTCGGCGAATTCGACGACGTGCGGGGTCATGCCGAGCAGCCGCAGCGCGTTGGCCGCTTCCAGGCCCAGCAGACCGCCGCCGACGACCACACCGTGCGCGCCGGGACCGGCCGCGGCGGCGGTGTCACGGATGCCGTCGAGGTCGTCGAGGGTGCGGTAGACGAAGCAGCCCTCGCTGTCGTGGCCGGGCACCGGCGGCACGAAGGCGTAGGAACCGGTGGCCAGCACCAGCGCGTCGTAGCCGATGGTCTCACCGGTGGAGGTGGTGATCTTGCGGGCGGCGCGGTCGATGGATTCGGCGCGCTGGCCCAGCCGCAGCTCCACCAGATCGTCGCCGTCGTACTCGTTGCCGGGCAGGGCGAGCGCGCTGGCATCCCAGTTGCCGACGTAGGACGAGAGCCCGACGCGGTCGTAGGCGGCCAGCTTCTCCTCGCTGAGGATCACGACCTGCCACTGGCCTGCCTCGTCGCGGGAGCGCAGCGCCTCGACGAATCGGTGCCCGACCATGCCATGGCCTGCGACCACCACGGTCTTGCGCTGAGTGGGTTCGACTGTCGGATTCATGACTGTCCCTCCGTGGATGATCGGTGTCAGGCGCGAGCCGACGAGTTGGTGGACCGGGTGGTGGAGTTGGCGGCCTCGGCTTCCAGAACCAGGGCCTCGGCCTCGACCACGACGTCGGTGCCGGAGTCGCGGACCCGCATGCTCGGCCTGCGCAGGAACACTGCCCAGGTGACGAGGGCGCAGGCGACGTAGAAGCCCATGAACACCCAGAAGGCGGTGGTCGCGGACTGGGTGGACGCGTACGACGAGCGCAGCACCAGGTTGATGCCGACACCGCCGAGCGCACCGATGGCGCCGACGAACCCGATCAACGCGCCCGAGGTGTTCTGCGACCAGGCGGCCTGCTCGGCCGGGCTCGCGTCCAGGCTCTTGGACTTGGCGTCGAACACCGACGGGATGATCTTGGTGACCGCGCCGTTGCCGAACCCGGAGAGGATGAAGAGGGCGATGAAGCCGATGACCATGATGGTCATCACGCTGCCGTCGGCCACACCGCCGTTGCGGTCGGCCATCATGCTCGCCAGCCCGACGACGAGGGCGGCGGCCATCATCGCGCCGAAGACGACGATGGTGACCTTGCTGCCGCCGATGCGGTCGGCCAGTTTGCCGCCGTACGGGCGAGCCAGCGAACCCAGCAGCGGGCCGATGAAGGCAATCGACGCGGCATGCACGGCGGCCTGCGCGACGGTGTCGCCGCCCGCCTTGAAGCTGATCTGCAAGATCTGGCCGAAGGCGAAGCTGTAACCGATGAACGAACCGAAGGTGCCGATGTAGAGGAAGGCGATCGCCCAGGACTGCGGCACCTTCAACGCCGTCACCATGTAGGACAGGTCGGCCTTCTGGTTCTTCAGGTTGTCCATGAACAGCGCGGCCCCGACACCGGACAGCGCGACGAGCACCAGGTAGATCGCGCAGATCAGGGAGCCGTAGCCATCGCCGAGGGTGGCCAGGACCAGCAGACCGAGCAGCTGGATGACCGGGACGCCGATATTGCCGCCCGCCGCGTTCAGGCCCAGCGCCCAGCCCTTGAGCCGCTGCGGGTAGAAGGCGTTGATATTGGTCATCGAGGAGGCGAAGTTGCCGCCACCGAAGCCGGCGAACGCGGCCACGATCAAGAACGTGGTGTACGAGGTGCCCGGCTGGTTGATGAAGTACAACGTCAGCAGTGTCGGGATGAGCAGCATGAACGCGCTGAAGATGGTCCAGTTGCGTCCGCCGAAGCGGGCGGTGGCCACGGTGTAGGGGATCCGCAGCAACCCGCCGACCAGGGTCGGCACCGCCGCGAGAAAGAACTTGCCCGCCGGGTCGATACCGAACTCGTCGGCGGGCATGAACAGCACCATCACCGACCAGATCGACCAGACCGAGAAGCCGATGTGCTCGGCGACCACCGACCAGATCAGATTGCGCTTGGCGATGTCCTTGCCGCCTGCTTCCCAGGCCGCGACATCCTCGGCATCCCAATGCTCGAGGTTGCGGTTACGCGTCAGCGTGCTCAACAACAGGGCCTCCCAAAATCGGTTGGCCCAACGGTAGGAAACGGGTATTGCCGGAATGCTGCGGAAAATGACCGTCAAATCAACGGTTGCTCACGCTGCACGGGAAATGTGGGTGAGATGTTTCCGGCATGTGACGCAACGGTTTCCGCAGGTGTCCAATCGCCTGCTCGCGCGCTTCGCCGCGGTGAGGTCGCCTGTCAGCATGACCTGCGTCACGCTCGGCCGCAAGTCCTACGAATGCACCGCGATGACATCCGGCGCCGCTGCCGATGTCCTCGCAGCGGCACCGGGAGCCTGGTTCAGCGGGCCGACCAGGTGTCCTCGAGCATGCGCGGCTTGCACGCCTGCCAGGCGCCGGCCAGCAACACCAGCACCGCCACCCCGAGGAAGGCGAACGGCACCGCCCAGCCGCCGGTGGCGGTGTGCAGCATGCCGAACAGCACCGGGCCGGCGCAGGCCACCGCGTAACCGACGCCCTGGGTGAAGCCCGACAGCGAGGCCGAACCAGCCGGGGTGCGGGTGCGCAGGTTGATCAACGTCAGCGCCATCGGGAAGGTGCTCGGGCCGAGCCCGAGCACGATCACCCACAGGATCGGCGCGCTCATCGGCGCGATCAGCAGCGCGGTGAAGGCGACGAAGAAGCACACCGCGCAGCCGATCACCACCGGGAACGGATTGGACATCCGGGCCGCAACGGTCGGCGCAGTCAGCGCGGCGATCAGGCCGACCACCGCGAACAACGCGACCATGGTGCCGCCGAAGGCCGCGCTCGCGCCGGCGTCGGCGAAGATCGTGGGCAGCCAGGTGAACATCGAGTAGGTGGTCAGCGAGGTCATGCCGAACATGCCGGCCATGCCCCAGGCCACCGGTGAGCGCCAGGCCTTGCCGGTGGCGGCGTGCGGGTCGGCGGGCAGGGCGGTGGTGTCGGCCTTGTCGCGGCCGCGCCGGTCGCGCAGCACGCCGAACCACGGGATGGCCGCGGCGAAGCCGAGCAGCGCCCACATACCGAGCGAGATCCGCCAGCCGTGCGCTTCGGCGACCGGCACCGCCACCAGCGCGGGCAGCACGGTGCCGATCTGCACCATGGTGATGTAGAGCGCGCTGACGATCGCGAGCCGGTCCGGGAAGTACCGCTTGACCAGCGGCGGGATCACGACGTTGCCGACACCCATGCCGCCGAGGGCCAGCGCGGAGAAGACGAACAGTTCCGCGGTGCCGGAGACGAACACCCGGATGAGCATGCCGAGACCGGCCATCAGCATGGCGACCAGCGCGGTGCGTTCCAGGCCGAGCCTGCGCACCATGACCGGCGTCAGCAGGCCCGACAGCGAGAACATCAGCGTCGGGATCATGCCGAACACGCCGACGACGGCGGTTCCGTATCCGATCTCGTGGCCGATCTCCTCGGCCAGCGGAGTGAAGGCGGTGACCGCGACGCGCAGCACCAGCGCCGACATGATGATCGCCGCGAGTACGAGCAGCCGGCCTTCGGTCAGCGCACGACGACGCGCGGCCGTCGGCGAGCCTGCGGGGCTGCTGGTGGTCTCGGGCAGGGTTGCGGTCACCGAGAAATCATAGGATGACCGGATGACGGGAGCAAGCCGATGTGACGAGCGGTACCCTGTTGCGGTGCAACCCGTCCGCCGCACCAGTCTCATCGCGCAGGTCACCGAACAGCTCCGGGCCGAAATCCGCTCGGGCCGTTGGCCGATCGGCTCACGCATACCCACCGAGCCCGAACTCGCCGAACTCACCGGCACCGGGCGAAATACCCTGCGCGAGGCGGTGCAGGCACTCGTGCACGCGGGCATGCTCGAACGCCGTCAGGGCTCGGGCACCTACGTGATCGCCAACTCCGAGGTCAGCGGCGCACTGGCGAAGTATTTCGCCGACGCCCAGGAACGCGACATTCTGGAACTGCGCCAAGCGCTCGACACCACCGCCGCCGCCCTCGCCGCCCAACGTCGCGACGAGACCGATATCGCCACCATGCGGCGGTTGCTGGAAGAACGCAGCAAGTCATGGGACGACGACAACCCCGCCGCCATCGAAGCCGACGTGCAACTGCACCGCGCCATCGTCGTCGCCAGCCACAACGCGGTGTACCTGGAGTTCTACGATTCGCTGCTGCCGGTCATCGAGGCGGGCATCCGGTCGCGGACCTCGAAGTACGGCGATTCCTACGACGCCGAACATCGCGAACTGGTCCAGGCCGTCATCGACGGCGATCCCGAACGCGCCGCGCAGGCCGCCCGCTGCTTCCTCGGATCCCTGCTCGCCGAGTACCCAGCACCGGGCAGCGAGGGCGAGTAACCAACCGGTCACCGGTGTGCCGGATCACCGGTGAGGCGGATGTGCCGCGATCGTCACCGCACGCCACGTGAGCGCAACAACCGGCTCCTACCTTGTGATTCGACCGCTCAGGCACCCGAGGCGTTCGCACGAACCGCCCGGGCCCGCACGCCGCTGCGATGAGGCAGCAGCGCTGCCACGATGAGGGAGCGGTCGCAGTGCGATCGAGAGGGAGCCGATGACCGCGACAATCGACACCGGCAGTCACACACCGTCGTTCACCTATCAGAGGCGCGGACGCTGGATCGACACCTGGGAGCCGGACGACCCACAGTTCTGGGAATCGGGCGGGGCGCGAACGGCCCGCAAGAATCTCGCGTTCTCGGTGTTCGCCGAGAACCTCGGATTCAGCGTCTGGGTCATCTGGGGCTCGGTCGTGACCAGCATGGGCGCTGCCGGATTCGGCTTCCTGGCCGGGCTCGGCAAGGGCGACCCGGTCGCGGTGAGCAATGCCCTGCTGCTCACCTCCACCCCGACGCTGGTCGGCGCGGCACTGCGCATCCCCTACACCTTCGCCATCCCCCGCTTCGGCGGCCGCGCGTTCACCGCGTTCAGCGCGGCGATGCTGTTGCTGCCGACGCTCGGACTCGCCTACTTCGTCAACCAGCCGCAGACCCCGATGTGGGTGTTCCTGCTGCTGGCGGCGCTGGCCGGCGTGGGTGGCGGCAACTTCTCCTCCTCGATGGCCAATATCTCCTTCTTCTTCCCAGAAGGGAAAAAGGGTGCGGCCCTCGGCATCAACGCCGCGGGCGGCAATCTCGGCGTCGCGCAGACCCAGCTGATCCTGCCGCTGCTGATCACCCTCGGCACGCATCTGACCGCGAAGGACCCGGCGGGCTACCGGCTCGGCATCACGCTGGCCGTGCTGGTGTGGGTGCCGTTCATCCTGATCGCGACCATCGGCGCATTGCGCTGCATGGACAGCCTGCGCACCGCGAAATCCGACGGCAGGTCCTATCGGCTCGCGCTGACCAACCCGCACACCTGGGTGATGTCGCTGCTCTACATCGGCACCTTCGGTTCATTCATCGGGTTCTCCTTCGCCTTCCCCACCCTGATCAAGGCGAACTTCCCGAACCTGGCGAACATCGGCTGGATCACCACCCTGGGCAACCTGGCCTTCCTCGGCGCCCTGGTCGGTTCGTTCAGCAGGCCGTTCGGCGGCTGGATCTCCGACCGGGTCGGCGGCGCCAAGATCACCCTCGGGGTGTTCGGCGGGATGGCCGTCGCGGTGGCGTTGATCATGGCGGCACTGGAGCTGAAAAGCTTTCCGCTGTACCTGATCTCGTTCCTGCTGCTGTTCGTGCTCACCGGCATCGGCAACGGCTCCACCTACCGGATGATCCCGTCGATCTTCAGCGCCGAGGCGAGCAAGTACGCCGCCGAGCACGATCTCGATCCGGCCGAGGCGGCGGCGTCGGCCAAGCGGCAGGCGGGTGCGGCGATCGGCGTCATCGGGGCGATCGGCGCCTCCGGCGGCTACCTGCTACAGCAGGCACTTCGACTGTCCAACATCAACTTCGGCAGCATGTCACCCGCGTTCTGGGCGTACGCGATCGCCTTCCTGGTGATGGCCGGGGTGACGTGGTGGTTCTACCTGCGCTCGTCGTTCGCGGTGGCACGGGTGCCATCACTGGCGTACGCGAACGTCTGAGTTCGGTTCGGCCGCACCGGGTGTGGCGTCGTCGATGCGGCGACGGCGCACCCGGTGTGTCGTTCGCCAGCGCCCGGATCGACACCGAGTCGAACCCGCGGCCCGGCGAGTCAGAGCAGGAATCGCACCATGTCCGCGGTACGGGCGAGACCGGGCAGCGCCTCCGGCGTGGATCGTGGATGCAGGGCGTGCACCGCGAGCCGGAACATCACCGCCCGCAACAACATCTGCGGCCACTCCGGCAGATCCGACCAGCGCTCCAGCAGCCCGTCGTCGGCACCACCCCACGACAGCGCGTCCACCACGACCACACCCGCCGCCCACGCCGCCGGGCGCCAATAGGGGGTGATATCGCTGAGGCCGGGAGTGTCGGCGCCGGAGAACAAGACCGTGCCGAACAGGTCACCGTGCACCAGCTGCGCCGGGGTATGCACCGGCTTACGCAGGGTGGCCAGCTGCCCGATCAGCTCCACGCTGTGCCTGCCGTCCGGTGACGTCGCGGGCAGCGTGCCGCCCGCGCGCAGGCTGCGCAGCGGCACCGGCTCCCAGGCAGCGCGGTCCGCGGCGACGAACACGTCGACGTCCATCCACGGCGCCACCGGCGGCTGCACCAGGAACCGCGGCCGTTCCAGATGCGCGGTGGCGGCATGCAATCGCAGCGACACCGACACCACCTCGTCGTGCCGGGGTTCGGGAATGCCCTCCAGGAAGGTGTCGGCGCGCCAGCCGGAGACCACATAGCGGCCGTCGGTGGCACGCACCGGACGGGCCAGGCGCAGCCCGTCCACCTTCAGCGTTTCCCGCACCTTGGCCGACCAGGCCGCCCTGGCGTGATCGGCGACCGGGCTGAGCACCACGTCACCGAGGCGCCAGCCGCCTTCCCAGTCGCCCAGCGCAATCGGCGTCACCTCGCGCAGGCCGAACGTGGCTCGCACATGCTCGGGAGGCTCCACAGATGTCACGGCCGTACCGTACTCCCGGCGACGCGCCCGAAACGGGCGCCGCGCCGAGATTGCCGGCGATGTGCCGGACCGCCGCTCAGTACACCGGTAGTGAGGGATCGACCTGGTTGGCCCAGGCGATCACACCGCCCTGGAGATGGGTGGCATCGGCGAAGCCCGCGCGCTTGAGCGCGGCCAGCGCCTCCGCGGACCGGATACCGGTCTTGCAGTGCAGCACGATCGGCCGGTTCTGCGGCAGCTCCGACAGCGCCTCACCGGACAGGATGCGGTCCTTCGGGATCAGCGTCGCACCCTCGATGTGCACGATGTCCCACTCCACCGGCTCACGCACGTCGACCAGATGCACCGGCTTGCCGGCGTCGAGCATCTCCTTGAGCTCGCGGGCGGTGATCGTGGAACCGGCGGCGGCCGCCTGGCCCTCCTCGCTCACCACACCGCAGAAGGCGTCGTAGTCGATCAGTTCGGTGATCGGCTGACGTTCCGGATCGCGGCGCAGCTTGATGGTCCGGTAGGTCATGTCCAGTGCGTCATAGACCATCAGCCGGCCCAGCAGCGGGTCGCCGATGCCGGTGATCAGCTTGATCGCCTCGGTCACCATGATCGACCCGATGGACGCGCACAGCACACCGAGCACACCGCCCTCGGCGCAGGAGGGAACCATGCCCGGCGGCGGGGCCTCCGGGTAGAGGTCGCGGTAGTTGATGCCGCGGCCGTCGGGGGCGTCCTCCCAGAACACCGACACCTGGCCCTCGAAGCGGTAGATCGAACCCCAGACATAGGGCTTGCCCGCCAGCACGGCGGCATCGTTGACCAGGTAACGGGTGGCGAAGTTGTCGGTGCCGTCGACGATCAGGTCGTATTCGGAGAACAGCTCGACGGCGTTGTCCGGCTCCAGCCGGATCTTGTGCAGCCGCACGTCGATGCCGGAGTTGATCTCCAGGATCGAATCGCGGGCACTGTCGGCCTTGGAGCGGCCGATATCGGATTCGCCGTGGATGATCTGACGTTGCAGATTGGACAGGTCGACCTCGTCGAACTCGACGATGCCGAGCGTGCCGACACCGGCGGCGGCCAGGTACAGCAGGGCAGGCGAGCCGAGCCCGCCGGCGCCGATCACCAGCACCTTGGCATTCTTCAGCCGCTTCTGCCCGTCCACACCCACATCGGGAATGATCAGGTGGCGGCTGTAACGGGCGACCTCGTCCCTGGTCAGCTCTGCGGCCGGCTCGACCAGTGGCGGCAGGGACTTCGGTGATGACACGTCCAGAACTCCTCGAATCGAATGGGCCGGTCACGATGCGTGTGGGCGCACGTCGTGGTGCGCTACCGGTGCAACACCGACGACACGGCCGTTTCTTCCCCGCCCATGGTCGCGCATCGGCGGGACCGGGCGGCAACCGGGCCGGGGCCCATGACTGCCGATGCGAGCGATTCAGCCGCGCGGGTACGGCCAGGGATTGAACCGGCAGCGCTTACCGTCCATCGGCACCACACCGTCGGGATCGAGGGTGGCGATGACGTTGTTCTCCACGCCGAAGGTTTGCTGCATCATCACCGGCGCCAGCCCGCCGTCGGTCTCACACGGCTGATGCTGGTGGTAGCCGATGGCGTGGCCGACCTCGTGGTTGACCAGGTATTGCCGGTAGGAGCCGATATCGCCCTCGAACGCCAGCGCGCCGCGCACCCAGCGGGCCTCCGACAACACCACCCGGCCCAGGTCGGAGTTGTAGCAGGAGGAGTCGATCTCGATCTCGAAACCGCATGCGGTGCGGGTCGTTTGACGCGAGGTGAGCGATACCCGGAAATCCGGCTCGCCCTGATCCACCCGGCGGAAGGCGAACTTGCGGTCATGAGTCCAGCTCTTCGGATTGGCCAGCGTGGAGTCGACCATCTTGGCCACCGAGGCGTCGCCGCCGTAGCCGGTGGTGTCGAGTCCGTCCTCGATCTCCACGGTGTAGCTGAACACGTACTGCTCGCCGATGCCGACCTGCGCGCTGGTCCCCGGCACCACCCGCCAGGTTCCTGCGCCGGTCTCCACGAACTGGCCGCCCTCGGGCAGCGCACCGGTGGGCAGATCATCCGGGAACTTGCCGTCACCGGGCGGGGCGCCGATGACGCCTTCACTGGCCGCGGGCGGGCTCAGCCGCCCGAATCCGGGTTCGCCCGCCGCGGGCGCGGGCTCGGGACCCGTGCGGATCGCGTCGACGACCACGATGAGCGTCACCGCGAACAGCACCGGCAACGCATACGCCCGCCACCCGTAGGTGGAGACGAATCGGCCGATGGCGCTCTGCTTCTTCACATCCCGCGACGGTCGCGGGGCCCGCGAGCGAGCCTTCTCATCCGGTGCGGTGGGGTCCCAGCGAGCGCGCAATGGTTGCCGCGAACGGTCGGAGGTGCCGGAGTCCGGCCATGCCACGGGGCTCGTCACTGCGGAACCGGAGTCCTCGGAACCATGGGGGCGGTGCGCATCGCGCCCGCCACCGGTCGGCTTTTCCGGTCGGTCGGTCACGGGAAAAGCCTCTCACAGTGCGAAAGACCGCGGCACCGGGCATTGCCGGGCCGGTAGATCACTGCGAGATTTCTCACCGATGGCTATGCATTCACCACCCCCATCGGAAAGTGTGACGCGAGCGGGTATCGTGCTGTGGATAACCCGGTGCACACCCCTTTTGCCGGGGAATCGACTGGGAGATCCGAAATGACTGACCTCGTGGACCGGATGACGTCCCGCAGAACGTCGTCCGAGGCCATGACCCCGGCCAAGCGCGGCACCAGGCTGCCGCGCGACGAACGACGCCAGCAGCTGCTCGCCGCTGCCAGTGAGGTGTTCGTACTGCGCGGCTACCACGCCGCGGGTATGGACGAGATCTCGCAATGCGCGGGCGTCAGCAAGCCGGTGCTCTACCAGCACTTCACCAGCAAGCTCGAGCTCTACGTCGCGGTGCTGCAGAACTACGTCGACATGCTGGTGTCGAGCGTGCGCCAGGCGCTGCGCTCCACCACCGACAACAAGCAGCGCGTACGCGCGGCGGTGCAGGCGTACTTCGACTTCGTCGACAACGAGATGCAGGGCTTCCGGCTCGTCTTCGAATCCGACCTGACCAGCGAACCGCAGGTGCAGCGTCGCGTGGAGCAGGCCACCGAGGCCTGTGTGGACGCCGTCTTCGATCTGGTGGCCCACGACTCCGGCCTCGACCCCTACCGCGCCCGCATCCTCGCCGTCGGCCTGGTCGGCGCGAGCCAATTCACCGCGCGCTACTGGCTGGAAGCCGACCGCCCGATCCCCAAGGACGAGGCCGTCGACACCACGGTCGCACTGGCATGGGGCGGGCTGTCCCACGTGCCACTGCACCCGATAGAGCAGGTGCTGCGCGCCCGCGACGAGCAGTAAGTTCAGGCATTAGACGAGATTATGGCCCCCACCAGAAACCTGGTGGGGGCCATAATCTTCTTCTGGACGACCTTGCCAGAGCGCGGAGAGGGTAACTCACCGGGCACGCCCGAAATCGGATCACAAGGTGACCGCCGGCCGCCGGCGTGGGTCTATACGGCTCTCAGTCTGGCCAAAATCGCGGAGAGGCGGACAGCGCTAGACGGCGGCGAAGCCTACGCGGCCACCGGTGGCGGTGCCGATCTCGACGTAGGCGACCTTCGCGGCCTGGATCAGGAACTTGCGGCCCTTCTCGTCGGTCAGCGCGACGACACCGCTGTCACCGCTGAGGGCACCGGACACCAGCGCCTCGACCTCGTCGGGGGTCTGCGAGCTGGTGATGACGAGCTCGCGCGGGCTATCCGAAATACCGATCTTGACCTCCACGGCCAACCTCCGAACATAGAGTCGTGTGCTGTCGCACCAAGGCTAATGCAGCCCCGCGGGGTGCAGGCACCTGACCGCCTGCGCTGTCAGCGAAACACCCGCACCGTGCGCGTCCGCTACTTCGGCTCGACGAGCTGGATGTCGAGTTCGACCTTGACCGCGTCGCTGAGCATGCCGGGCAGCGGGCCGCCGACACCGAAGTCGGTGCGCTTGATGGTGCCGGTCGCGGAGAATCCGGCATGGTTGTCGCCGGTGGCGCCGAACTCCTGCACCCCGCCCCATTCGACCTCGAGGGTGACCGGCTTGGTGATCTGACCGAGCGTCGCCTCGCCCTCGACGGTGAAGGTCTCCGCGATCCGCACCGGCTCGGTGGCGCGGAAGGTCAGCGTCGGGCGGTTGGCCACGTCGAGGAAGTCGGCGGTGCGGACGTGAGCGTCGCGGTCGGGGTTGCCGGTGTCGAAAGAGTCGAGGTAGATGGTGGCGCCGATGGTCGCGGCACCGGATTCGTCGACGACGAATTCGGTCTCGAACTTGGTGAAGCTGCCGCGCACCTTGGAGATGCCGAGGTGACGGATGGTGAACGCGACGGTCGAGTGCGCGGGATCCAGGGTCCAGGATCCGGGGCGCAGCTGCTGGGTAGCGGTGGTGGTCTCGGGTGTAGTCATGGCTTCCACCATGACCGGACCGCGGTCCGCTAACCAGACCGCCGTTATCCTGGCCCTGGCAGGGCGCGGATAAACCGCCCCCGACGAGGCACGATGGACGGCATGGCACGAAGCAGGTTCGCCGAATTCCTGGTCGCCCGGCGTGCGGAGCTACGCCCGGGCGATCTCGGGTTGCCCGAGGGTCGCCGTCGCCGCACCCCGGGTTTGCGCCGCGAGGAGGTCGCGGTGCGGGCAGGCGTCAGTGCCGACTATCTGGCTCGGCTGGAGCAGGGCCGCGACAACAATCCGTCGCCCGCGGTGGTGGAGGCGCTGGCCGACGCGTTGCTGCTGCGCGGTGAGGCGCGCTACCAGTTCAATATCCTCGCGCTGACCGCGGCCGACGGGTCGCGCTGTCCGGGCGGAGAGGCCGAGCCGGAGCAGGTGCCCGAGACCATCCAGCAGGTGCTGCGCGCGCTCGCGCCGACCCCCGCCTTCGTGGTCGGCAGGCAGTTGAACGTGCTCGACTGGAACGCCGCCTGGGCCGATTTCGCCGCACCGCTCGGGCTGCTCGACGATTCCTCGCCCAATCTCGCCCGGTTCACCTTTACTCATCCGGCCGCACGGCGGGTGCTGCGCAATTGGTCACAGGCCGCGGACGCGTTCGCGGCGGCCCTCAATCGCGCGATGGTGCGCTGGCCCGCCGACGACGCCCTGCGCGAGACGATCGATCGATTGCGCGGCCACCCGGACTTCGCCGAACGCTGGACCCCGCAACGACTCAACGAGCCGACCGTGCCGCTGCTGCGCTTCGACCATCCCGTGCTCGGTGACGTGGACGTGCCATTCGAGACCTTGGAAACCACCGGCGATCAGAGCCTGGTCGTCTGGCTCACCGACCGAGTCCAGGCCACCGGCCTGCACCTGGTCCGCGATCGCGCGGCCAACCAATAGCGGCGACCTAGAGCCCGAGCACCGCCATCCGTTCGGCGTGGCTGGCCTGCATGCGCTCGAAGAGGGTGGCGATGCCGTTGAGGTCGCCGGTGGCGGCGAGCACCAGTTCGGTGAGCTCGTCGCGCTGGGCCATCACGTACTGGGCCTGGGTGATCGCCTCGCCGAGCAGCCGGCGACCCCACAGCGTCAGCCGGTCGCGCTCGGAACGGCTGGCGGCCACCGCGCGGCGCACCTCGTCCACCACGAACTGCGAATGCCCGGTCTCGGCCAGCACATCGCGCACCACGGCGGCGACGTCGGGGCTGAGCACGCCGGCGATCTCGCGGTAGAAGTCGGCGGCGATGCCGTCACCGACGTAGAACTTCACCATCGACTCGAGCCACGTCGACGGGTCGGTGGAGGCGTGATAGGCGTCCAGGGCGCGCACGAACGGCGCCATCACCTCGAAGATGTCGGCCCCGCGCTCCGACAGCGCCGCCTCGAGCAGCGTGAAATGCTCCATTTCGGCGGCGGCCATCTTGGCCACCGCGACCTTGCCGCGCACGGTCGGCGAGAGCTTGGCCTCCTCGGCGAGCCGGTAGAACGCGGAGATCTCACCGTAGGCGAGCACCGCGAACAGATCGGTCACCCCGGGATGGTCGGCGGGAATGGACGGCGAAACCGGGCCGGTCGGCGAAACACCCAGCGCGGCAGGTGACTGTGCTCCCATGGGTCACCAGCGTAATACCCGGCGCGCGGCGCGTCGCGGCTCGACCCGTGCGCCAGCGCCGGGTACGCCGCCGCCGCCCGGTCAGGCCCCGGTGGCGAGGAATTTATCCAGGTAGGTCCAGGTCGTGTCGCGTGCGGTGGGACCGGTCAGGATGCCGAGATGGCTACCCGGCGCGGTTTCGTAGCGCACCGAGGCGGCGCCGCTGAGCGTGCGCAGTCCGGCTTCCACGGCGGCAGCCGGAGTGATGACGTCGCTCGGGCCGCCGACCAGCAGCACCGGCGCGGTGACGTCGGCGAGCGCGATGCGCCGCTGCCCCAGCCGGACCACGCCGCGGCCGATGTCGTTGTTCAGGATCAACCTGCCCCACAGCTGGCCGTAGAACCGGCCGGGATAGCCGGGCATCTCGGCCATGAACCGGTCGATGGTCTCCATCCGGGCCAGGGTCTCGGTGCGGGCGATATTGCTGGCGACGAACCACGGCCGCTTGAGTTCGCGTTCCCAAGCGGTGGCCCGGTAGGCGAGCCGGGTGAGTCCGGCCGGCACCCCGCCGGCCGCGCGCACGACCGTGGAAACCGCCTGGCCACCGGTCAGTTTGGCGACCGCGCGCAGCTGCGGGATGCCGGTCATCTTGTCGTAGTCCAGTGGCGCGCCGACCGCGGTGATCGACCGGATCGGCAGCTGCGTGTTCGCCGCGGCGGTCAGCAGGGACAGCGTGCCGCCCAGCGACCAGCCGATCAGATCGACGGGCGCGCCGCCGCGATCGGCCGAGGCGCGCAGCACGGCCTCGGGCAGGATGTCGTCGATCCAGTCCTCGAAGCCCATCCGGCGGTCGGCGAAGGTGATGTCGCCGTAGTCGACCAGGTACGGCGCGCGGCCGGTCTCCAGCAGGAACCGGGCCACACTCTGGTCCGGGCGCAGGTCGAAGCAGGTGGCGGGGGCGGCGAGCGGGGGCACGAGCAGCACCGCGGAATCGGCGTCGGCGGATGCGCCGTCGAAACGACGCAGCGTGCGATGGGGCTGATCCCACAGCACGGTCGACGGTGTCGGTTCCGGATCGGCCACACCGGAGCCGAAGGTCAGGGCCCAGGCGTTGCGCGCGGCGAGGGTGACGGTGTCTGCGATGCTCACCACAGCAATGTCTCACATCCGGTACCGCCGGTAACACCCACGGTGTGACGAACGGGGCCTCCGATGGCCCCGACTGTCGCCGATATCACCCATTCGCCACGCCCGATGAATTGCCTTGTCGCGCACTACCGATCGCGGGTCTACGCACCGAAAACGAACTAATGGCCTGGCGATTTTCGCGCCGGATTTCCGGGCGGAGCACAATATCACGCTACAATCACCACGGACAACGAAAATTTCGCGCCCGATCGAGTTACCCGATCATCCCCCGACACAGCTGTCGGCCCGGCGCGCAAGACGATGTCCACGGAAAATGTGCGCGCACCAGATCCGCGTCACCGATGCGCCGCGCCGATGTCTCCCAGGCAGCCCCCTCTCCGGCGGGTACCGCTGACATCCGGCAGCGACCGGTGAGTATCACAGGCGGATACGTGGTCGTCGCGGACCGGCCGGTCCGCCCCACGCCTCGTGCGCGCGTGACGCGATAACGAGGAAGGCACGAACCCTGAGCAAGATCACAGTCGAACAGGAACCGGGACTGGCGGACACCCTGCTGACGGCCGAACTGGACGAAACCCATACCGCCCCGACTTTCACCGAATTGGGGGTGCGCCCCGAAATCGTGCGCGCGCTCGGCGAGATGGGCATCGAACGCACTTTCGCCATCCAGGAACTCACCCTGCCGCTGGCGCTGGCCGGCGAAGACCTCATCGGCCAGGCCCGCACCGGCATGGGCAAGACCTTCGGATTCGGTGTTCCGCTGCTGCATCGCATCGCCACCGCCGAATCGGGCACCACCCCGCTGGACGGAACGCCGCGGGCGCTGGTCATCGTGCCCACCCGCGAACTCTGCATCCAGGTCACCAAGGACCTGGAAAACGCGGGCAAATACCTGACCAATCACCAGGGACCGCTGAAGGTGGTCTCGATTTACGGTGGCCGCCCGTACGAAGCGCAGATCGAGGCATTGCGCCATGGTGTCGACGTCGTCGTCGGCACCCCCGGCCGGCTGCTCGACCTGGCCAATCAGCAGCATCTGATTCTCGGCAAGGTCGGCGTGCTCGTGCTCGATGAGGCCGACGAAATGCTCGATCTGGGCTTCCTGCCCGATATCGAACGCATTTTGGGCATGGTCCCGGATAAACGGCAGACGATGCTGTTCTCGGCCACCATGCCGGGCCCGATCATCACCCTGGCCCGCACATTCCTCACCCGCCCGACCCATATCCGGGCCGAGGAGCCGCACGATTCCGCGGTGCACGATCGCACCGCCCAGTTCGTCTACCGGGCGCACGCGCTCGACAAGAGCGAATTGGTCGCCCGCGTGCTGCAGGCCGAGAGCCGCGGCGCCACCATGATCTTCACCCGCACCAAGCGCACCGCGCAGAAGGTGGCCGACGATCTGGCCGAACGCGGTTTCGCGGTCGGCGCGGTACACGGTGACCTCGGCCAGATCGCGCGCGAGAAGGCGCTGACGAAGTTCCGCAAGGGCACCATCGACGTGCTGGTCGCCACCGATGTGGCCGCCCGCGGCATCGATATCGACGACGTCACCCACGTCATCAACTATCAGTGCCCCGAGGACGAGAAGACCTACGTGCACCGCATCGGCCGTACCGGCCGCGCCGGCCGCACCGGCGTCGCGGTGACGTTGATCGACTGGGACGAACTCAACCGCTGGGCCGGCATCGACAAGGCCCTCGGCCTCGGCATCCCCGAGCCGGTCGAAACGTATTCGCGTTCACCGCATCTGTTCTCG
The DNA here is from genome assembly GCF_005863245.1 of Nocardia cyriacigeorgica. GTDB lineage: Bacteria > Actinomycetota > Actinomycetes > Mycobacteriales > Mycobacteriaceae > Nocardia > Nocardia cyriacigeorgica_C. Next base: position 105,396 of record NZ_VBUT01000007.1, read on the forward strand.
GATCTGGGCATCCCGGAAGGTGTCACCGGCACCATCCGCAAGCCCAAGCCGGAACGCGACGAGGACGCCGAGGTCGTCGAGCGGCCCGAGCGCACCCCGCGCAAACGCAATCGCAGGCGCACCCGTGGCGGCAAGCCGATCGACGGCGAGGCCACCACGAGCACCGGCGACGCCGGCGAGCAGGGCGAGGCGGCGGCCGGTTCGGCTCCTGCCGAGGACGCTGCCGGTGACGACGGCGAACGTCCGGCGCGGCGCAGGCGTCGTCGGCGCAAGTCCACGGCCGAGGACGGCGCCGCCACCGGCACCGCCGAAGCCACCGGCGAGCCCAGCGACACCGCCGAGGCGACCAGCACGGCCGACGTGAACGGCGCTGCTGAGGCACGCACCGCCGAGGCGACAGCCGCCGAGACCACCGACACCGAGGCCGGCGGCGAGCAGCCCGCGCGTCGCAGGCGTCGCCGCCGCAAGCCGGCCGCCGAATCCGCGGAAGCCTCCGCCGATGCGGCCACGCCGGTCGAGTCGAACAGCACCGCAGGCGTCTCCGCCTGATCGAACACCCCCGAAATGCTGGTGGGCGCGAACCGCGCCCACCAGCATTTTTCGTCTGCGAGCAGTGGCGCGCGCCCACTCCCGGCACGCACCGGCGCCGCCGGCCGCCGGGCACGGCGATGTCATCGGCGCTCGCACCGATCCGCTAATCTCGCACACGTGCTCGCACCCGAGCGGCGGACCCGCGCCGACATCCTCATCGCGGTCGCGATCGCCCTCGTCCTGGCGATCGCGGCTCTGGTGGTGTGGATCCAATCGGATGCGCGCGGCACCGAGTCGGTCGTCGCCGATACCCCCGTCGACACCCCGCCTGCCGCGTCGGCGCTGCCCACCGCGCTGCGCGAACTCTGGCGCGCGCCCGATGGGGCGAGCACGGAGGCGCTCACCTCCGGTGGTGTGGTGGTCACCGCGGACGGCGGCACCGTCACCGGACGCGATCCGCGCACGGGAAACGAAATCTGGCACTACCGGCGCGATATCCCGCTGTGCGGCGTGCAAGCCCAGTTCGGCACCGTGATCGCGGTGTATCGCGACGATCGCGGATGCAGCCAGACCACCATGCTGCTCGGCTCGGACGGCTCGCGCACCACCGCCCGCAGCAGCGATATGGACTCCGAGATCGCACTGTCGGTCGACGGCACCTACGTGCTGGCACAGGGGCCGCGCCGGCTGGAGATGTGGCGTTCGGATCTGGTTCGCACCCTCGAGTACGGCCATGTCGAGGCCAAAGAGATCCCCAAATCCCAGCCGCGCCAGGGCTGTTCGCTGATATCGGCGAGCTCGAGCCCGTCCCGGCTCGCGGTACTGGAGCGCTGCCCCGGCGACGCCGCCAACCGGCTGACAGCCCTGGATCCGGCGCCCAAGGACTACCGCGTGCCCAAGGAATTCGGTTCCCGCGTGCTGAACGGACCCGGTGCCGATTCACCCGACGCGGAAGTGATCGCGGTGTCGGACAACAGGATCGTGGTCTACCTGCCGGGCACCACCGCACCCGAGCCCGCACCGCCACGGCTGGCAGTGTTCGATGCCACCGGCAATCCGCTGGTCTCACACGAACTTTCGGCTCCGCTGACCGAGACGACCACCACCACCCGGATCGGATCGGCCTATCTGGTGTTCACCGGCAACAGCCTGATCGCCTTGAATGCCAGTACCTTCGACCCGATGTGGACCGCCGCGGGCGCGCTCGGCGGACCCGCGTTGATGGCCGGTCACATCCTCATGCCGGTCGAGGGCGCCATTGCCGCACTCGACCCGGCCACGGGGGCGGAGACCACCCGTATTCCGGTGGAGCGCACGGGCTATGACGGCTCCCCCATCGCGCTCGGTGTGCTCGGCGACGTCGTACTCGAGCATCGCGGCGATCAGCTGGTGGCGTTCGGCTGAGCCCGTTTCTGTCGGTGCCTCGTGGCACACTCACCGCCATGCGCAGGGCAGCCACGAACCCCACCACAGCCCCGAGCCTGGGCAGCGCTGACCTGGAGGCGTCCGCCGGGCGCGGTGGCGGCGTCGACCGAGTGACACCGTCGCGATCCACCGACGGCCGCACCCCGCTCGAGCGCGGTGGCTCATGATGGATCACATGTCCGAACTCGAGCACGCCCGGCTGATCGTCCTGCGCCACGGGGAGACCACGTGGTCCGCGCAACGCAAACACACCAGCATCACCGACCTGCCGCTCACCGAGCGTGGCGAACAGCAGGCCCGCGCGGCCGGACAGCTGCTCACCGACCTGAAACTGCGCACCCCGCTCGTGTACACCAGCCCTCGGCTGCGCGCGACGCACACCGCGGAACTGGCCGGGCTCGCATCGGCCGTCATCGACACCGACCTGGCCGAATGGGATTACGGCGACTACGAGGGCCGCACCACCGCCGAGATCCGCGAGACGGTGCCCGGCTGGACGGTCTGGACCCACCCGGTGCCCGGCGGGGAATCCGCCGAGCAGGTCCGCGCCCGCGCCGACCGGGTCCTGTCCACCGTCACCGAACAGCTCGCCGAACGTGATGTGGTGCTGGTCGGGCACGGGCATTTCTCCCGCGTGCTCATCGCCCGCTGGTGTGAGTTCGAGGTGCGCGAAGGCCGCCGGTTCGCCATGTCGACCGGCGCGGTCAGCGTGCTCGGCTACGACCACGGCGCGGCCACCGTGCGCGGCCACAACCTCGTCCCGGCCGAGGAGTTGGCGCGATGACCGCCACCGCGATCCGCCGTGCGGTTCCCGAGGATGTGCCCGCCCTGGTCGAGCTGGTCTACGACCTGGCCGAATACGAGAAGGCCAGGCACGAGTGCACCCTCACCGCCGAACAACTGCGCACCGCGCTGTTCGGGCCCGCGCCCGCCCTGTTCGCCCATGTCGCCACCCTGGACGAGCAGGTCGTCGGGTGCGCCATCTGGTTCCTGAACTACTCCACCTGGGACGGTGTGCACGGCATCTACCTGGAGGATCTGTTCGTCAAGCCGCAGGCGCGCGGCACCGGGCTCGGTAAGGCGCTGATCGCGGCGCTGGCCGAGGAGGCTGTGCGCAACGGATACAGCCGGGTGTCCTGGTCGGTGCTCACCTGGAACACCCCGTCGATCGAGTTCTACGAATCCCTCGGCGCGGACGTCCAGGACGACTGGGTGGGCTACCGGCTGTCCGGTGCGGCGCTGACGGCCCTGGCCGGGAGTCGCTGATGCGGCTGTCGCTACCGCAGCGGTGGCCGGCCTCGGAAGCCGAGGCGAAGGCGATGCAGGACGAGCTGCGGCCACTGGTACGGGCCGAGAACCCGCGACCACCACGGTTTCGCACCATCGCCGGGCTCGACTCCGCCTACCACGATGACGGCACCGTCGCCGCCGCCATCGTCGTGGTGGATGCGCAGACCCTCGACACCGTCGACACCACCGTGGCCTACGGCACCGCCGCCTTCCCCTACATTCCCGGACTGCTCTCGTTCCGCGAGATGCCCACCACCGTCGCCGCGCTCGAACAGCTGACAACCACGCCCGACCTGCTGGTCTGTGATGCCCAGGGCCTGGCCCACCCGCGCCGCTTCGGGTTCGCCTGCCATGTCGGCCTCGTCACCGGGCTGCCGACGATCGGGGTGGCCAAATCCGCGTGGGGCGACTGCCCGGAACCGGGACCGGAGCGCGGCGCGCAGGCCGACATCACCATCGACGGCGAGATCGTCGGCCGGGTCCTGCGCACCCGCGCCGGAGTGAAGCCGGTGTTCGTCTCGGTGGGCCACCTGATCGACCTGGACACCGCCTGCGCTCAGGTGCTCGCGCTGACGCCGCACTACCGGCTGCCGGAGACGACTCGACGCGCCGATCACCTGTGCCGGCAGGCGCTGAAAGACGCGATCGCCCGCTGAGCCGATCGTGCCGGGGCTCGATCGTTCGATCAGCCGGATCGTCGGTGGTTCGCCTCGGGCACCTTCGATCCGGCCGACGGCGTGCGGGCAGGTTCGGAAGCGCCCCTCAGTCCGGGTCGATCCCGTACTCGCGCGCCATCCACCGACTGGTGGCCGGTGTGAACAACAACACCAGCGCACCGACCACCACCACGCCGAGCAAGGCGCCGTAGAACGGCTGATGGGAATCGGTCAGCAACGACCACACCACCGGCAACAGCAGCAGCTGCGCGATCACCGCGATGGCACGACCCCAGCGGTGGCCGAGCAGCAGACCGATGCCCGCCGCGAGCACCGCACCGCCCAGGATCACGAACCACGCGGCCGTGCCGTAACCGCTGGCCTGGCTCTGATCGTGACCGAGCAGACCACGCACCACCAGCACGATCGCCACCGTCACCGCGACGGCGCCCTCCAAGGCCACCAGCCCACCGGCGCCACGCACCGTGCCCGGCACCGTTCCGACGTCATCTCGCTCAGCCACCCGACCAGGGTAGGTCGCGGGCTCGACGGCCGTGGCATCGGCCGAACCGGTAACCCGGCTGAATTAAGGTGCGTAGGTGCGGACGTTGTTGATCGTGAATCCGAATGCCACCTCTACCACCGCGGCCACCAGGGATCTGCTGGCCCACGCGCTGGAGAGCCGGACGCAATTGACCGTCGCCCATACCCAGCATCGCGGCCATGCCGCCGAGCTCGCCCAGTGGGCGGCGACCAATGAGATGGATCTCATCGTGGTGCACGGCGGCGACGGCACCGTCAACGAGACGATCAACGGATTCCTGCCGCTGCCGCAGGTGGACGACGGTCAGGCGTGGCGGCCCAGGCTCGGGGTGATCCCCGGCGGCTCGGCCAATGTCTTCGCCCGCGCCCTCGGCCTGAAACCCGATCCGGTCGCGGCCACCAACCAGCTGATCGACCTGCTGTCGGTGAACGACGACCGCCGCATCGGGCTCGGCATCGCCGACGATCGATGGTTCTGCTTCAGCGCGGGAGTGGGCCTGGATGCCGACGTGTGCGAGGCCATCGACGCCAGTCGCGCGAACGGAAAAGCCGCCACTCCGGTGCGTTATCTGGCGACCACGGTGCGCCAGTTCTTCCGGGCCAAACGGCACAAGCCCGAGGCCACCGTCATCGTCCCCGGGCACGACCCGGTCGAGGGTGTGCATTACGCATTCGTGACCAACACCAGTCCGTGGACCTATCTGAACGCCACCCCGGTGCGCACCAACCCCGGTACCGCCTTCGAATCCGGGCTCGGTGTGTTCGCCATGCGATCCATGGCGTTGCTGCCGACGTTGCGGGTCGCGGGCCAACTTCTGGCACCGAACGGAAACCCGAAGTCACGCAAATTGTTTCGCGAAGACGACGTGGCGTCGGTGCGAATCGAGACCGATCAGGAGATCGGCCTGCAAATCGATGGCGACTTCATCGGCAAACGCAACGTGGTGGATTTCACCGCGGTCCCCGACGTGCTGGAAGTCGTCGCGCCGCGCCCTTCGTGAGACGCGCCGGAGTGAAAAACATCGCTGTTGTGCTGCGAAAACCCGGCGGAGCGAGTACAAAGGACCGGGCAAGCTCCCCTTGCGGGACCTTCAGAGCGTGAGCTTCCCCACGGTGACCTGGATACCTATTGACATCTACGGTGTTCGTGAAAGCATTCACAAGCAACCGTGCGGAAATCTTCAGGTCGCACAAGTGAACTATCCACAAACCATCGGCGCCATTTGTGGCGCCCAGTGAAGGAGCAGAGGAATGGACTGGCGCCACAAGGCCATCTGTCGCGACGAGGACCCCGAACTGTTCTTCCCGGTGGGTAACAGTGGTCCGGCGCTCGCGCAGATTGCCGATGCCAAGCTGGTCTGCGCTCGATGCCCCGTCACCGCCGACTGCCTGTCGTGGGCCCTGAAGTCCGGACAGGATGCCGGTGTGTGGGGAGGCATGAGCGAAGACGAGCGTCGGGCGCTCAAACGCCGCAACGCGCGCACCCGCACCCGCACGGTCGTCTGACCCTCGGTCAGACGAGCGATTCGGGCCCCAGCCCGGACCCGAATCGCATTCGGCCCGGCACCCGCAGAGGTGCCGGGCTTGTTGTTTGTCGGGCTGAAAACAGTCAGCGTCCTGAGCGCCGGCCCAACGGGACCCGCAGCACCGCGTCCGTGCCGATATCGGCACCGGGATGCAGGCCGATGGAACCGCCCAGTTCGGCCGTCACCAGCGTCCGCACGATCTGCAGGCCGAGCCGGTCGGAGGATTCCAGGCTGAAACCGGGGGGCAGGCCGCGGCCGTCGTCGCTGATGATGACGTCGAGCCAGCGCGCCGAACGCTCGGAACGAATCGTCACGGTGCCGTTCTCGCCGGCATCGAAGGCGTGCTCGATGGCGTTCTGCACCAGCTCGGTCAACACCATCACCAACGGTGTCGCCCGCTCCGCGGAGAACACACCGAGCGAACCCGCCCGGCGCACCTTGATCCGTGCGGTGTGCACGGTCGCGACGTCGGCCATGATCGGCAGCAGCCGGTCCACCACCTCATCGAGGTCGACCTCTTCGTCCACCGACATCGACAGCATCTCGTGCACCGAGGCGATGGAGGTGACGCGGCGGACCGATTCGGTCAGCGCGACCTGCGCCTCCTCGTTCTCGGTGCGGCGGGCCTGCAACCGCAGCAGCGCGGCCACGGTCTGCAAATTGTTCTTCACCCGGTGATGGATCTCCCGGATGGTGGCGTCCTTGCTCAGCAGCGCGCGGTCGCGGCGCTTGACCTCGGTGACATCGCGCACCAGCACCGCGGCACCGGCCAGCTCACCGTGCGGGCGCAGCACCAGCGTGCGCAACAGCACCGTCGCGCCCCTGGCCTCCACCTCCATCCGGCGCCCGGTGCGACCGGCCAGCGCGGCCTGGATATCGCCGACCACTTCCTGCGCGTCGAACGGATCGGTGATCAGCGAACGGGTGGTGACGGCCAGATCCTGCCCGGCCAGATCGGCTTGCAGGCCCATCCGGTGATAGGCCGAGAGCGCGTTGGGACTGGCATAGGTGACGATGCCCTCGGTGTCGAGCCGGATGAATCCGTCGCCGGCGCGCGGGCTGGAATGGGTGGCGGCGCGATCCTCGGTGGTCGGGAAGGTGCCGTCGGCGATCATCTGGCACAGATCGTCGGCGCAGGCCACATAGGCGATCTCCAGCGTGCTGCGCACCTTGGACCGTTGTAGATCGGTGTCGCGGCTCAGGACCGCGATCACGTCGTCGCCGCAGCGCACCGGAATGGCCTCGCGGATGGCGTCGACCGGATACGGGTGGTAGACGCCCTTGGCGTCGGCCTCACCGTCGGTGCGCACGATCCGGCCGGTGGTCAGGGCCTCGAAGACCTGCGGATGTTCGGTCCGCAGCGCCTGGGTCCCGACGAGATCCTCGTAGTGCACGGTGGGCGCGGTGGTGGGCCTGCACTGCGCCACACACACGATGTCGGCGCCATCGGTGACCGGCCCCGCACCCACCCACAACAGCAGATCGGCGAAGGACAGATCCGCGAGCAGCTGCCAATCCCCCACCACCCGTTGCAGATGATCCACCGCGACGCCGGGTAGATCGGTGTGTTCGGCCAGCAGCTCGCTCAGTGTCGCCATGATCGATCAGTCGCTTCGATTCCGCCGCGCGCTCAGGAGATGACGGCGATCAGATCGCCCTGCTGCAGGACCTGGCCCGGGGTGACCGCGATCGAGGTGACCTCGCCGCCGACCTCGGTGATCACCGGAATCTCCATCTTCATCGATTCGAGCAGCACCAGAGTCTGGTCATGGGTCACCCGGTCACCGATCGCGACCTCCACCGTCAGCACGGTCGAGACCATCTCCGCACGCACTTCCTCAGCCATGACACCCCGTTCGCCTCTGTTGTATGGGTCACCGCCGTGGGCGGTGAGGTCCCGCTGACGATATAGCCAATCACACTCCCGGCCACCGCCTTCGCCGAGGAATCCCCCGGCTGCCGTCGCGGGGGTGTGCGGTAGATTGGCACGGGCCCCGCACCGGCGGGGAGGATTCGTCTTTCCCCGTGCACGCGGGGGGACTATCCCAATTATCGACGAGTTCCCCGCGCAGGCGGGGGTGATCCGGGAGCTACCGATGGGTAAACGTGGCCGTAAGAAGCGCAGCCGCAAGGGCAACGCCGCCAACCATGGCAAGCGTCCGAACGCCTGACGCGCGTTCGCTCGGTCTTCGACCGAAACACGAGCGGCACGTCACTTCCTGACGGAAGGACGTGCCGCTCGTTCGTTTTCCGGGTACCGGACCCGCTCAGGACTCAGCCGACTCGATGCGGGTGGACTCCTGCCGCATCGTCACCGACCGGCGGATCTCCACGGTCAACCGCTCGCGCAGCGAATCCGGCGCGCGGTCGCCACCGCATTTGCGGCTGAGCAGGCCCTTGAGCTTCTCCTCGATGCCGTAGGCCTCGATGCACGGCGCGCAGTGATCCATATGGTGCTGTAGCCGCGCACGGGTCGAGTCGTCGCATTCACCGTCGAGCATCAGCCACACATCGGCGAGTACCGCCGTGCAGTCGAGCTCCATGTCGGGATCGTGCTCGGCGCTCACTGCTTGACCTCCTGGCGCACCGTGTCCGCGGTGGACGCGGACGTGTCGTCTGACGTGCCCCCGGCGCGGTTGAATCCACGTTCGCGCGCCACGTCGGCGAGCAAACCCTTCAATTGCTTACGGCCGCGATGCAGCCGGGACATCACCGTACCGATAGGAGTGCCCATGATGTCGGCGATCTCCTTGTACGGGAAGCCTTCGACGTCGGCGTAGTACACCGCCATCCGGAATTCCTCCGGCAGCTCCTGCAACGCGGCCTTGATGTCGTCGTCGGGCAGCGCGTCCAGCGCCTCCACCTCGGCCGAGCGCAGACCGGTCGAGGTGTGCTCGGCGGTCGCGGCCAGCTGCCAGTCGGTGATCTCGTCGGTCGGGTACTGCGCGGGCTGACGCTGCTTCTTGCGATAGGAGTTGATGTAGGTGTTGGTCAGGATCCGGTACAGCCAGGCACGCAGGTTGGTGCCCTCTTTGAAGGACTTGAAGCCCTGATACGCCTTGACGTAGGTCTCCTGCACCAGGTCCTCGGCGTCGGCCGGGTTCCTGGTCATCCGCAGCGCGGCGCCGTAGAGCTGGTCGAGCAGCGGGAGCGCGTCGCGCTCGAACCGCTGAGCCAGCGCGGTCGGATCCTCCGCCACGTCTTCGTCGCTCGTCACAGGTGTCCCTTCGATCGGCGTCCCCGCCAAATCTACCGGCACCACTGTTTCCGCCGGGAACCGAGCTTGCGGGACCTCGGTCCACACCGGGCGTTCTTCGACCAGAACGGGCAAAGCTCCTCCTTCATGAACTGCGCCGGACCAGCGCGGCGGCGGAATGCGAGCCGTCACGCACTCCACCGGAATCACGCGCGAGCGCTGTACCGATGCAACAGAGGAACCACCGGCCGTGTTCCCGCACCCGTGTCGACCGGTCGCCGGTGGCGTCGAATCCGGTAGGTGCGCCCATTCGAGGCCGGCGGGTGCCGGGAGGGGACGTGTATGCGGCGGCGGTGAAATCGGCTCGACAGGCGCCTTAGGGTGACCGGTATGGCACGAGCCTCAACCCCCGCCATCCGCACCCTGGTGCAGGCCGCGGTCGAGCACCGGGTGCACACCTACACTCACGACCCGCGCACCGACTCCTACGGCACCGAGGCGGTCGACGCGCTCGCGGCCGAGCTCGGCCTGGATCCCGGGCAGATCTTCAAGACCCTGGTGCTGGAACTGTCCACCGGGTCGCTGGCGGTTGCGGTGCTTCCGGTGCCGCGGAGCCTGTCGCTGAAGGCGGCCGCCGCCGCACTAGGCGCACCCAAAGCGGCTATGGCCGACCGGGCGAAGGCCGAGCGCAGCACCGGCTATGTGCTGGGCGGAATCTCACCGCTGGGCCAGCGCAAGGCGTTGCCGACCGTGGTGGACGCCTCGGCGAACCGCTGGGAACACATTCTGTGCAGTGCCGGCCGGCGTGGACTCGAGATCGAACTGGCACCGGCCGACCTGGCCCGATTGACCGGAGCGGTCATCGCGCCGGTCACCGCAGGCTGAAGCCGGTGGCCGCAGGCTGGAGCCGACGGCCGCGAGCTGAAATTCGGTGTCGCCGCGAAGGAAACACTGTGGCGCCACGCCGGTAAACCTCGCCTCGGGCGGTTCGGTGTGCGTCAATTGAAGCGCCAAGTTTCCGACCGATCCGAGGATGTGATGCGAATGTCTCCGCGCCAACGTCTGCGCACCACGATCGTCGCCCTGTCCGGGGCGTTGATCCTGGCCGCGGGCCCCGCGGTGCTGTCGGCCCCGGCCGCGGTCGCCGCGCCGCAGGGCGGCCAGCCCACCTACCCGTTCGACGGCGGGGAAGACGGCGGCACCGCCCACGAGCCGAAGAAGGACGAGCGCGCCCAGCGGGCCGAGGAATTCGGCGGCGGGCTCGCCAGCGAGGTCATCGACCTGGCCGCGAACATCCTCAAATGCGGTTTGAACGTCGTGACGCCGACGGTGGGTTGCTCGATCTGAGACGCGTGTGCAGTGTGTGACGGGCCGGGTCGTCCGGATACCGGATAGCCCGGTCCCGTCACTGTGTCCTGTCGCGGCCCGCTGCCGCGGACCCGCGGAGCCGCACCCGGCGCACAGGCGGGCGCATGGGTGGTGCGAGCGCCCGGATCACAGCAGGCTGATCTGCTCCGACTTCTCCTTGTCGTCGGCCGGTTCCAGCAGTTCCGGGCCGTTGTTGCGCACGCTGTTGACCAGTGGCGACACCGGCCGCGCGGTGATACCGGCGACCAGCTCCGGCGCCGGTGGTTCCAGCAGTTCTGCGGGCGCGGGATGATCCGGGTCCAGCCAGGCGTCCCAATGCTCACGCGGCATCGGCAATGGCATCCGATCGTGGATGCGGGTGAGATCGCCGATGGCGTCGGTGGTCAGGATCGTGCATGAGAGCAGCGGCTCGGATTCTGGCTGGGTCTTATCGCGCCACACCGACCACAGGCCCGCCATGTACAGCCGCGAACCATCCGCGTTCGACATGAAGTACGGGTGTTTGACCACCTTGCTCTTGGCGCCGGACGGATCCGGCTGCACCAGCCACTCGTACCAGCCGTCCATCGGCACCAGGCACCGGCGGTATTTCACCGCGTCCCGGAACGACGGTGTGGTGGCGGCCTTGTCGGCGCGCGCGTTGAACAGCGGTTTGCCCTTCACCGGCACGCCCGGTTCGGCCGCCTTGGTCCAATGCGGGATGAGACCCCAGCGCATGCGGCGGATCCGCAGGCGCGGGTCGTCGTCGGGGTGGTCGTGGTCGTGGCGTTCGACCACGGTGAGCACCTGCGTCGTCGGGGCGACGTTGTAGTTCGCGCCGCCGCGATCGGAGTTCTCCGGCCCGGTCTCCTCGCCGGTTTCATCGATCGCGTCGAGCTCGACCGCGAGCCGGCCGGGGTTGGTCGTCGTCGCATAGCGTCCGCACATATCCCGATAGTGCCACCGGGCACCGACATCGACAGCCGACTTCGTGCCGCACCGCGGATTCACGCCCCGGCGGGCCGCCCGGAATCCCGCGCCGACCTGGGGATCACTGCTAGCGTGAGCGGAATCTGACGAAGAGGAGAGATCCATGCTTCGATCCAGTTTCTTCCGCATCGGGATTGGCAGATTCTGCGCGGCCGTCGCGCTCGGCGTCCTCACCGCCACCGCAGTGCCCGCTGTCGCCGCCGCACAGGATCCGCGACCACCGGTCGACCTGAACACCTCGGTGGCGGGTTCCACCATCGACTACACCATCGACAACATCCCCAACCGGCGCGATACGTTCCCGGTCATCCGTGGCGAATGCACCACCGCGGTGGTGAACGTCCTCGTCGCCGCGCCGATCCTCGCGCCCGCCGCCATCGACACCCTCAGCGGACGTGAGCCGGATGTGTTCGCGCTGTTGCAGCGCCTGATCGCCGAGGGCGCGCTCGCGGCGGGACCGCGGATCCAGTTCGCTTCCGCGACCGGGCAGATCAGCGGATCGTTCACCGATATCCCGCGTGGGGTCTATGTGGTGGGCACGACCTGCAATATCGACCCGATCAGTGGCGAATTCGATCCGAATCTGTTCGATTTCTCGCCCGCCGTGGTCGTCGACCTACGCTCGGGCTCAACTGCTCCGGCGCCCGCTCCCGTTCCCTGAACGCTCGAACCCTGCTGTGACGAACGGGTTCCCACCGAGGGAATGCTCGCCGATGCCGGGATCGAGGCGCGGAAGGCGCGCATACTGACGGGGATGACGCCGGAGAGGGCCGAATCGATCGGCCCGAACTGGTGACACCCTGAGAGTAATGCCATAACATTCTCTCAACGAGTCGGAGGGTTTCCTCCGGCCCGCTCGGCATGCGCCCGACAAGCCACGCCACCACCCAGCGCCCAGGCGGACCGTCCGGGCGCCCGGCACGAGGAGCCCCTGTGACAACGACCGACGCCGCCCCCGCGGAAAAGGTGCTCACCTCGGTCGATCCCGCCTCCGGCGCGACCCTGGCCACCTACCCCATCGCCGACGACGACGCCGTCCGCGCCGCCGTCGCCACCGCCCGCAAGGCCGCCGAGACCTGGGCCGCACTCGATTTCGACGAGCGCCGTAAAGCGCTGCTGCGCTGGTCGAGCCGGCTGGTCGCCGATTCCGACGAGTTCTGCGCGCTGATCCACGCTGAGAACGGCAAACCGCTCGACGACGCCTTCCTCGAACTCATGCTCGCCCTCGAGCACATCGCCTGGGCGGCCAAGCACGCCAAGAAGGTGCTCGCGCCCAAGAAGATCTCCCCCGGCGCGCTGATGTCGAACTTCTCGGCCCGGCTCGAGCAGCGCCCGCTGGGCGTGGTCGGTGTGATCGGCCCGTGGAACTATCCCGTCTACACCCCCAACGGTTCCATCGCCTACGCGCTCGCCGCGGGCAACACCGTGGTGTTCAAGCCGAGCGAGTACTCCACCGGCATCGGCAATTTCCTCGCCGAAGCGTTCACCAAGGCCAACCCGGACCTGCCCGAGGGCGTGTTCAGCACGATCAACGGCTACGGCGCGACCGGCGCGGCGCTGGTGCGGGCGGGTGTGGACAAGATCGCGTTCACCGGCTCGCCCGGCACCGGCCGCAAGATCATGGCCGCAGCCGCCGAGTCGCTCACCCCGGTGCTGCTGGAATGCGGCGGTAAAGACGCGGTGATTGTGGCGCCGGACGCAAATGTGAAAGCCGCGGCCGACGCGGTGGCCTGGGGCGCTACCTCCAACAGCGGCCAGACCTGCGCGGGTGTCGAGCGGGTATATGTGCATCGGTCGATTCGCGACGAATTCGTCGCCGAAGTGCGCCGCATCCTCGCCGAGGTCAAGCCCGGCGCCGAGGCCGGCGCCAACTATGGGCCGATGACGATGCCCAGCCAGGTCGACATCGTGCGCCGCCACATCGACGACGCCATCGCCAAGGGTGCGACCGCCGTGGTCGGCGGCCCGGAATCGGTCAAGGCGCCGTTCATCGAGCCGGTCGTGCTGCTCGACGCTCCCGAGGATTCGGCTGCGGTCAAGGAGGAGACCTTCGGACCCACCATGACCATCCGCACCGTCGACAGCGTCGACGAGGCGATCGCCCTGGCCAACGACTCCACCTACAGCCTCGGCTCGGCGGTGTACTCGCGCAAACAGGGCCTCGAGATCGCCCGCCGGCTGCGCGCCGGGGCCACCTCGGTGAACTCGGTGCTCGGCTTCGCCGCCATTCCTGGACTGCCCTTCGGCGGCAGCGGCGATTCCGGCATCGGGCGTATCCACGGCGAACAGGGCCTGCGCGAATTCGTCAGCCCCCATTCGATCGCGATCCAGCGGTTCAGCATCCCCGGCATGGCCCTGCTCAGCTACTCCCGCACCCAGTCGACCATGAAACTTCTGCGTCGCCTGGTGCCGGTGTTGCACGGGAGACACACGTAACAGATCGGGCGGATTCCACGCCGCCCGTGTATCCGCGCCGCACATAAGCGAAGATGGACTGGTGAATTTCTGGCCAGCGCCCCATGTCGACGCCCCCGTGCACGCGACCGTGACCCTGCCCGGATCGAAATCGATCACCAACAGAGCATTGATCCTGGCCGCCCTCGCCGAGGGGCCGTCGACGATCACCGGTGCGCTGCGCAGCCGCGACACCAACCTGATGATCGACGCACTGCGGGCCCTCGGCGTCCGCATCGACGGCGACGCCGAAACCCTCACCGTCACGCCGGGCGAGCTGCGTGGCGGTGCCGTCGACTGCGGGCTGGCGGGCACGGTGATGCGGTTCCTGCCGCCGCTGGCCACCCTCGCCACCGGTGCGGTGGCCTTCGACGGGGACGCGCAGGCCAGGGTCCGGCCGCTGCGCACCATCCTGGACGCGCTGCGCGGGCTCGGCGCGCGGATCGATGGCGACGCGCTGCCGTTCACCGTGCACGGCAGCGGATCGCTGCGCGGCGGCGCGGTCACCATCGACGCGTCGGGCTCCTCGCAGTTCGTTTCCGGCCTGCTGTTGTCGGCCGCGCGCTTCGAGGAGGGCATCACCGTCCATCACGACGGCAAGGCGCTGCCGTCGATGCCGCATATCGAGATGACGGTGGAGATGCTGCGCCGCGCCGACGTCGAGGTGGAGGCTCCCGCCGACAGTCGCAAGGCGCAGACCTGGACGGTGGCGCCGGGCGCTATCGCCGCCGTGGACTGGGATGTCGAACCGGACCTGTCGAACGCGACGCCGTTCCTGGCCGCTGCGGCGGTCACCGGCGGCAGCGTCAGCATTCCGCACTGGCCGCGGCTGACCACCCAGCCCGGCGACGTCATCCGCGAGATCCTGGTGCGGATGGGCGCCGAGGCGCGCATCTTCGATGGTGTGCTGACCGTCAACGGGCCGGACCGGCTCGCGGGCATCGATATCGACCTGCACGATGTCGGTGAGCTCACCCCCACCGTCGCCGCGCTGGCCGCCCTCGCCGATTCGCCGTCCTATCTGCGCGGCATCGCGCATCTGCGGGGGCACGAGACCGACCGGCTGGCCGCGCTGTCCACCGAGATCAACCGGCTCGGCGGCAATGTCACCGAAACCGAGGACGGGCTCGAGATCGTCCCCGCGCCGCTCACCGGCGGGCAGTGGCATTCCTACGCCGACCACCGGATGGCCACCGCGGGCGCCATTCTCGGTCTCACCGTGCCGGGGATCGAGATCGAAGACATCGGAACCACCGCGAAAACCCTGCCGAACTTCGTGGCGCTGTGGGAGCGGATGCTCGATCCCGCCGATCAGGGAGCGGTGCGCTGAGCCGGCGCGGCCGCTCCCTCGCCGGCTACGACGAATCCGATGTGCGGGTGCGTCCCGGCAAGAGCTCGCGTCCGCGCACCAAGACCCGCCCGCAGCACAACGATGCCGAAGCCGCCATGGTGGTGTCGGTCGACCGTGGCCGCTGGGGTTGTGTGCTCGACGGCGATCCGGACCGTCTGATCGTCGCCATGCGGGCGCGCGAGCTCGGCCGCACGCCGATCGTCGTCGGCGATCAGGTCGACGTCGTCGGGGACCTGTCCGGTAAGCCCGACACCCTGGCCAGGATCGTGCGCGTCGCCGAGCGGCGAACGGTGTTGCGCCGCACCGCCGATGACACCGACCCCTTCGAACGGGTGGTGGTCGGCAATGCCGAACGCCTGTTCATCGTCGTCGCGCTGGCCGATCCGCCACCACGCACCGGTTTCGTGGAACGTGCCATGGTCGCCGCGTATGCCGGTGGCCTGCAACCGATTCTGTGCCTGACCAAACACGATCTGGCCGCCGACTCCGAATTCGCCGCCCTCTTCGACGATCTCGAGCTCACCATCGTCTACGGCGGCATCGACGATCCCATCGAGCCGGTGCTCGAGCTGCTCACCGGCCACCTCACCGCCTTCATCGGCCATTCCGGTGTCGGCAAATCCACCCTCGTCAACCGGCTGGTCCCCGATGCCGACCGTGCCGTCGGCGAGGTCTCCGGCGTCGGCAAAGGCAAACACACCTCCACCCAATCGGTCGCGCTGCCGCTACCGGGCGGCGGCTGGGTGATCGACACCCCCGGCGTGCGCTCCTTCGGCCTGGCTCACATCACCCCCGACGACGTCATCGCCGCGTTCACCGACCTCGCCGACGCGATCGAAGACTGCCCGCGCGGCTGCACCCACCTGGGCCCACCCGCCGATCCGGAGTGCGCACTGGACCAACTGCCCGGCAAGGAACGCCGCGTGGCGGCGATTCGTCAGCTGCTGACGGCGTTGAATTCCAACGATCACTGGTAGTCGGGCGCAGGGCCGCCCATCGCATCTGTGCCGGTGAGTGGGGTGATGGCCCCACTCACCAGCCGTCGGTCAGTGGCAGACCGGCTGCCACAGCGTGCCGCACCACATGCGGCTCAACGCCTCGGAAGAGCCGGCGGTGAGGAAGTCGGCCGAACCGCTGCTGACGATTCCGCTGCCGTCGATGTGCGCGGTCGTGGGCTCGGCCTCAGTGAGCCGCAGGCCCGCTTCGGCGTGCGCGGGGGCGATGGACATCAGCATCGCGCCACCCAGGAGGGCACCCGCGACGATGTGGCGATGGAGACGAGTCATGTCAAACCTGTTCTTCTTCAGTGACTTCCGGGCTCACGGAGTGCGCTCCCGGTTGAATAGTCGGCATCATGTGATGGCCCGTTACATAACGAACCGCTATTTACGGAAGACCCGGATTGCGGGGTCATGGCAGGTATGCGGCCAGCGCCTCACTGACGACGGCCGTCTGTCCGCACGACTGGCCCACCTCGGGTTTGCCACCGTGCAAGCGCAGCGAGAACATGACGCTGCCGTCCGGGACGACCACGCTGACCGCGCAGGTCGACATGTTCACATCCTGGATCGACCGGTACTTGACCGCATCGCGTCCATCGACGTACACCGAGGTGTACTCCTTGAATTCGGGGTCCTGACGCACCTCGTCGAGCGACCGATCGGTGGAGACCACCGTCATGTCGAAGGCGCCGTCGGCGGATTGCCACTGGCAGGTGAGCCAGTCCGGACGCCAGGAGCCGGTGATGTTCTGCTCAGTGGAGGCATCCAGTCCCGCTGCCGACAGGGCCGATTCGGGCAGCGCGCAGGGGTCCCACAGCCCGGCGCCGCCCGGGGCCGGAGTCGGTTCCGCCGGCTCCGGAGCCGGTTCCGCCGCCGGTCCGGTCGCGGGTGCGCCCTCACCGGGCTTGTCCCCGGGTTCCGGCGGATCTACCGGATCCGGTGCCGCGCTGCCGCTTTCCGCACCGGACTCGCCGGGCGCGGCGCTGCCGGCCGTCGTGGACGCGGCACCGGCGGTGGTGCGGGCCGCGGTCGAGGTGACCGTTTTTCCGTCACCCGGAAGTGCCTCCCCCGTTTCGCCGCCGCATCCGGCGAGCACCAGCCCGACACTGCACGCGATTGCGATGCCCAGCACCTTCGTACGTCTCATCATTGTCGAGATTCCCTTACTGCCAAGCATTCTCGAGGACCTTCGGCCATCCCGTCAGGAACTTCCGGGGCTCACGAGCGTGAACCCGACAGCTTGATCGACAACGAAAAACGAGCCGTTACATAGCGGCACGCTGTGAGGGTCGGGAGAGGCGCCGCATGGAGTACCGGAAAGCCACAACCCGCAGACCAGGGCTACTCGCGGTCGCCTCGGTCGAAATCACAACGCGCGGTAGATACCCGGGTATGGCGAAGGCGCCCATGGAAACCCATGGGCGCCTTCACAAGTGTTCGCTCAGTGCTTGCGACGCGACTTCGGTGCGCGCTTGCCCTTGGCCTGAGCGCGGGCGGCTTCGCGGCGTTCGCGGCGGGTGCCGTGGGTGTCGTCGCCGTCGCCGTACTCCTCCGAGGCGCTGTGCACGGCGGCGTGGCCGCCCTCGTCGGGGCCGGAGTAGCTCAGGCCGCGGGGGCCCGAGGTGTCGATGCCCTTGGCGCGCAGGGCCGCGGGGGCACCGTTGGCGGCGGGCTGGGCCGGGGCCGGCGCGGGGGCGGCCATGGCGCCGACCGGGGAACGCAGGCCGGGGTCGACCGCGACGCCCTCGGGCTGCGGCTGCTGCACCTCGACCTGGAGGTTGAACAGGTAGCCGACCGATTCTTCCTTCAGGCCGTCGAGCATCGCGGTGAACATGTCGAAGCCCTCGCGCTGGTATTCGACCAGCGGGTCACGCTGGGCCATCGCGCGCAGGCCGATGCCCTCCTTGAGGTAATCCATCTCGTAGAGGTGTTCGCGCCACTTGTGGTCGAGCACCTGCAACAGCACCTGGCGCTCCAGGGTGCGCATGCTGCCCTCACCTGCAAGCCCGTCGATCTCGGCCTCGCGCTTGGCGTAGGCGTCGTGCGCGTCCTGAAGCAGCGCTTCGAGCAGCTCCTCGCGGGTGAGTTCGCCGGCCTCGCCGATGCCGGTTTCGCCGACCAGTTCCTTGTAGTCGATACCGACCGGGTACAGCATCTTCAGTGCGGTCCAGAGCTTCTCCAGATCCCAGTCCTCGACGTAGCCTTCGGCGGTGGCGCCGTCGACGTAGGCGGTGATCACATCGGTGATCATCTCCTGGACCTGGCCCTCCATGTCCTCACCGCGCAGGATCCGGTTGCGCTCGCCGTAGATGACGGTGCGCTGCTGGTTCATCACCTCGTCGTACTTGAGGACGTTCTTGCGGATCTCGAAGTTCTGCTGCTCGACCTGGGTCTGCGCGCTCTTGATGGCCTTGGACACCATCTTCGCCTCGATCGGCACATCATCGGGCAGGTTCAGCCTGGTCATGATGGCCTCGAGCGCGGCGCCGTTGAAGCGGCGCATGAGCTCGTCACCGAGGGAGAGGTAGAACCGCGACTCGCCCGGGTCGCCCTGACGGCCGGCGCGACCACGCAGCTGGTTGTCGATACGACGCGATTCGTGCCGCTCGGTACCGAGCACGTACAGCCCGCCCGCCTCGCGCACCTTGTCGGCGTCTTCGGCGGTCTGCGCCTTGACCTGTTCGAGGGTCGGCAGCCAGGCGGCTTCGTACTCCTCGGGGGTGTTCACCGGGTCCAGGCCCTGCTTGCGCAGCATGATGTCGGTGATGATGTCGGGGTTGCCGCCGAGCACGACGTCGGTACCACGACCGGCCATATTGGTCGCCACCGTGACCGCACCGGGCCGGCCGGCCTCGGCGATGATCTCGGCTTCCTTCTCGTGGTACTTCGCGTTCAGCACGTTGTGCGCGATCCCGCGCTTGGTGAACTGCTTGGACAGGTACTCCGAGCGCTCGACGCTGGTGGTACCGATCAGCACCGGCTGACCCTTTTCGTGCCGCTCGACGACGTCGTCGACCACGGCGGCGAACTTGGATTCCTCGGTCTTGTAGATGAGATCGGCCTGGTCGGCGCGGATCATCGGCTTGTTGGTCGGAATCGGGATGACGCCGAGGTTGTAGATCTGGTGCAGCTCGGCCGCCTCGGTTTCGGCGGTACCGGTCATGCCCGAGAGCTTCTCGTAGAGGCGGAAGTAGTTCTGCAGCGTGATGGTGGCCAGCGTCTGGTTCTCCGGCTGGATCTCGACGCCTTCCTTGGCCTCGATCGCCTGGTGCATGCCCTCGTTGTAGCGGCGGCCGACCAGGATGCGGCCGGTGAACTCGTCGACGATGATCACTTCGCCGTCGCGGACGATGTAGTCCTTGTCGCGCTGGTAGAGCTCCTTGGCCTTGATGGCGTTGTTCAGGTAGCTCACCAGCGGCGAGTTGGCGGCCTCGTAGAGGTTGTCGATACCGAGCTGGTCTTCGACGAATTCGACACCGGCCTCGTGCACACCGATGGTGCGCTTCTTGATGTCGACCTCGTAGTGCAGGTCCTTCTTCAGCAGCGGCGCGATTCGCGCGAATTCGGCGTACCACTTCGAGGAGGCGTCGGCCGGACCCGAGATGATCAGCGGGGTGCGCGCCTCGTCGATGAGGATGGAGTCGACCTCGTCGACCACGGCGAAATTGTGCCCGCGCTGGACCAGGTCCTCCAGCGAATGGGTCATGTTGTCGCGCAGGTAGTCGAAGCCGAACTCGTTGTTGGTGCCGTAGGTGATGTCGGCGCTGTAGGCCAGGCGACGCTGCGCGGGCGTCATGCCGGACAGGATCGAGCCGACCTCGAGCCCGAGGAAACGGTGCACGCGGCCCATCCACTCGGAGTCGCGCTTGGCGAGGTAGTCGTTGGTGGTGACGATGTGCACGCCGTCGCCGCTGATGGCATTGAGATAGGCGGGCAGCACCGAGGTCAGGGTCTTGCCCTCACCGGTCTTCATCTCGGCGATGTTGCCCAGGTGCAGCGCGGCGCCACCCATGATCTGAACCTTGTAGTGCTTCTGGTTCAGCACCCGCCACGACGCCTCCCGCGCCACCGCGAACGCCTCCAGCAGCAGGTCGTCGAGGGTTTCACCGTCGGTGTAGCGCTGCTTGAACTCCTCGGTTTTGGCGCGCAGTTCGTCGTCGGTGAAGTCCTCGTAGTCGGACTCGAGCGCGAGAACCTCCTCGGCGAGGTGGGACAGCCGCTTGACCATGCGACCCTCACCAATCCGTAGCAACCTCGTCAGTGTCAGCGCAGGCACGGGTCTCGTCAGTCCTCTGGTCGGTGTGTCGTCGTGTCCCCGGCCCCCCGGGCCGGTACGCACGGCCCGCGTGGTGCGGAAGCCGCAGCTCGCTTCATGGTAATGCGGCACCCATGGTAGGCGCCGTGGTCAGCCGCTTGCAGGGCCGGGCCGAGGACGGGCGAGGCAGCCACCGCCACACGCGGTGTCGATGTGGATGAACCCAACGGTACCCGTGCACGACGTATTCGCTCCAGATGCCACAGAATGGGACATGAATCGATGTAGCGGCACCACAATGGTCGGGACGGGCTGCTCGCAGAGGCGGCACGGGAAGGAGCATCGGGCAGCGTGATCACGAGGCTGACGCCGCAGGACGCGTCCTTCTATCGACTCGAGTCGAGCAGCAACCCGATCCACATCGGCTCTCTCGCGATCCTCCAGAACACCACCGCCGATCCGGGCGACGGGCACGGCAAGCCCGTGCTCGACTACGACCGCCTGGTCGATCTGGTCGAGTCCCGGCTGTCGCTGGTGCCGCGCTACCGCAGGAAGGTGCGCGAGATCCCGCTGTCGCTGGGCAGGCCGGTGTGGGTGGAAGACAGCCGATTCGACATCAACTACCACATCCGCCGCTCCGCGCTGCCTGCTCCCGGCAGCGACGAGCAGCTGCACGACCTGGTGGCGCGGCTGTCCTCGCGGCCGCTGGATCAGGGCAGACCGCTGTGGGAGATGTATCTGATCGAGGGCCTGTCGGGTGGGCGCTGCGCGATCTTCACGAAATCGCATTCCGCCCTGGTCGACGGCGAGAGCGCGTTGGAGATCGGGCACGTCATCCTGGATTCGGGCACCTCACCGCGTGGCTTCGCCCAGGACGCGTGGTGCGCCCCGCGGGAGCCGAGCGATACCGAACTGCTGGTCGGCGCGCTGACCCAGCTGGCGGGCCAGCCCAGCGAGGCGATCGAGGTGCTGCGCGAAGCCGGGTCGAGCGGCTTCGGGCTGATCGGTACCACCGGGCGCGCGGTCGAATCGGTGGTCTCGGCGGTGCGATCGGTGACCACCGGCGCCCCGGACAGCCCGCTCAATGCCCGCACCTCCCGGCAGCGCCGCTTCGACGTCGTCACCACCGGTCTCGAGGATTACCGCAAGATCAAGCGCCGCTTCGACTGCTCGATCAACGACGCGATCCTCGCGGTGGTCACCGGTGCGCTGCGCAACTGGCTGCTCTCGCGAGGAGAAGCGCTGGTCGATTCGAGCGTGCTGCGGGCGGTGGTGCCGATGTCGGTGTACGTCGACGGCGCCGACGACACACTCAACCCGGCCGGTGAGGTGTCCTCGTTCCTCATCGACCTGCCCGTCGGCGAACCCAACCCGGTGATCCGGCTCTCCCATATCTCGCACGCCACCGAGGCCACCGCCAAGAACCGGCGCGGCGTGCGGGCGCGCACCCTGGTGCATCTGGCCGGGTTCGCCCCGGCGAGCCTGCACGCGATGAGTGTGCGGGCGGCGAGTACCTTCGCAGAACACACGTTCAATCTGGTGATCACCAACGCGCCGGGTCCGCAGCAGCCGATGTACATCGGTGGCGCGCGGATGCTGGAGATGTATCCGGTGTCGCCGTTGCTGCGTAATCAGGTGACGAGCATCGGGATCACGTCCTATGACGGGCGGGTCTTCTACGGGCTCAACGCCGACCGCGACGCGATGGCCGATATCGGGGTGCTGTCGGCGTCGGTGCACGAATCCATGGAGGAGATGCTCGGTGCCTGCCTCTGAGAGCAAGCTGCGCGTCTATGTGCCCGCGACCGTGCCGATGCTGCGCGAACTGGTCGAACAGCGTGAGCTGCGCGCGGTCGGCTCGACCGCGTTCGCGGTCACCCCGGCGCTGCGGGAGGCCTACGCCTCCGGCGACGACGAGGAACTGGCCGAGGTCGCCATGGGCGAGGCCGCGCGCGCCGCGCTGCGGTTGATCGCGGCCGAGCGCGACGCCATCACCGAAGCCATGGCCGCCGGCGACGAACCCGACGACGACGCGCCTGCCACCCTGCCGGACGCCCCGGTCTACCGCAGGGCGGTGATCGCCGCCGACGTCACCGGCGCGAAGCTGCGCCCGGACCTCGACGACGCCGTGGTCCGGCTGTCCGGCCCGATCACCTACGACCGGATCGCCTCGGTGCACGTCGACCTGGCCGACGCCGAACCGGCGGTCGCCAAGGCGGTCGACGTCATCGATGCCGCCGACCTCGGCGATCCGGACGCCGAATTCGTCCTCGGCGACGCCGAAGATCATCAGCTGGCCTGGTACGCCGCCCAGGAACTGCCGTTCCTGCTCGAATTACTCTGAGCCGAGTGAATCGCTGGCGGTCCTGACACCGCCGCGCCGAGCGGCTAACCTACGATGCCGTAACCTTGCGGACAGGCGGTGTACCGCCTCCGCCCACGAATCAGGGAGACGAACGGCAGCGATGGTTTTCAAGAATGTCCGCGATTGGCTCGAGGCACCGGCCGCGAGCGTCGCCGAGCGTGGCGGACGGTTGAACGTGCTGCGCGGCGCGGTGGCCAGGGTGACCACCCCGCTGCTGCCCGACGACTACTTGCACCTGGCCAACCCGCTGTGGTCGGCCAGGGAGCTGCGCGGACGCATCGTGGACGTGCGCTCGGAGACCGCCGATTCGGCGACCCTGGTGATCAAGCCGGGCTGGGGCTTCGACTTCCAGTACCAACCGGGCCAGTACATCGGCATCGGCCTGCTGGTCGACGGCCGCTGGCATTGGCGCTCCTACTCGCTGACCTGTCCTCCGGACTGGACCGATTCCGACTCCGCCGGGCGCAAGGGCAAGCAGAAGGTCATCTCCATCGCGGTGAAGGCGATGCCGGAGGGCTTCCTGTCCAGCCATCTGGTCAACGGCGTCCCGGTGGGCACCATCGTGCGCCTGGCCGCACCGCAGGGCTCGTTCGTGCTGCCGTATCCGCCGCCGGCGAAGGTGTTGTTCCTCACCGCGGGCAGCGGTATCACTCCGGTGATGTCGATGCTGCGGGCGATGGATCGCCGCGACGTG
Source organism: Nocardia cyriacigeorgica (assembly GCF_005863245.1). Classification (GTDB taxonomy): domain Bacteria; phylum Actinomycetota; class Actinomycetes; order Mycobacteriales; family Mycobacteriaceae; genus Nocardia; species Nocardia cyriacigeorgica_C. The sequence goes on from NZ_VBUT01000007.1 coordinate 129,020, forward strand.
GTCACCGATGTGGTGCACATCCATTCCGCGCGCACCGCCGAGGACGTCATGTTCGGCGACGAGCTGCGCGAGCTCGACGCCAAGCATCCCGGCTTCACCGCCCAACTTCAGCTCACCGGCCAGCAGGGCAAGTTCAGCGTGGCCGCGCTCGACGAACGCATCCCCGATTGGCGCGAACGCCAGACCTGGGCGTGTGGCCCGCTGCCGATGCTCGACGACATCGAAAAGCATTGGGCCGAGGCGGGTATCAGCGAGCGGCTGCACGTCGAGCGGTTCGAGATCGAACGTTCCGCGGTCGGCGAGGGCGGCACCGTGACCTTCGGGCGCAGCGGCCGCACCACCGAGGTGGACGGCGCCACCAGCCTGCTCGAGGCGGGCGAGGCGGCCGGTGTGCAGATGCCGTTCGGCTGCAGGATGGGCATCTGCCAGACCTGTGTGGTCACCATCGCCGCCGGGCACGCCCGCGATCTGCGCAATGGCAACGAGAAGCGCGAAGGCGAGAAGGTCCAGACCTGCGTGTCGGCCGCCGCCGGAGACTGCACCCTCGACATCTGACCGATCTCGCACCGATCGGACTCCACTGAATCGGGTGTTCGGCGGGTACCCTCTGGGTAAGTCGACTACGGCCCTCGCGGCCGATCGGATACGGCCCGCCGGGCTGATCGAAGACAGAAGGGACGCCGGTGGCCATCACCGACATCAAAGCCTTTGCCCATCTGACGGCCACCGACATCGAGACCCTCGGACATGAGCTCGATTCCGTGCGCCGGTCGGTGGAGCAGTCGCTGGGCGAACGCGACGCCAAATACATCCGCCGCACCATTGCCGCGCAGCGTGCGCTGGAAGTGGCCGGGCGGGCCGTGCTGTTCGGCAGCCGCAACCGCTGGGCCTGGGTGACCGGCACCGCGCTGCTGTCGGTGGCCAAGATCATCGAGAACATGGAGCTCGGCCACAACATCAGCCACGGCCAGTGGGACTGGATGAACGATCCGGAAATCCACTCCACCACCTGGGAATGGGATATGACGGGCCCGTCGGCGCAGTGGCGCCGGGCGCACAACTATTCCCATCACACCTACACCAACGTGCTCGGCAAGGACGAGGACCTCGGTTTCGGCATCCTGCGGATGACCAGGGACGAGCCGTGGCGCCCGGTGCACCTGGTGCAGCCGGTGGCGAACCTGATCCTCGCGGCGACCTTCGAGTGGGGCATCGCGCTGCACGACTGGAGCATCGAGAAGGAACTGGCCGGCGTCCCGCCCCGTCAGCTGAAGTCCGAACCCAATATCGAGTTCGGCCGCAAGATCGCCCGCCAGGTGGCCAAGGACTTCCTGTTCTATCCGGCACTCACCGGCCCCGCCTTCATGTCGACGCTCAAGGCCAATGCCACCGCGAACCTGATCCGCAACCTGTGGGCGTACGCGGTGATCTTCTGCGGCCACTTCCCTGACGGCGCCGAGAAATTCACTATCGAGCAGCTCGAGGACGAGACCAGCGGCGAGTGGTATCTGCGCCAGATGCTCGGCAGCGCCAATTTCAAGGCCGGGCCGGCGATGGCGTTCATGAGCGGCAACCTCTGCTACCAGATCGAGCACCACCTGTTCCCCGACCTGCCGAGCAACCGCTACGCCGAGGTCGCCCAGCGGGTGCGCGAGCTGTGCGACAAGTACGACCTGCCCTACACGACGGGTTCGCTGGGCAAGCAGTACCTGCTGGCGTTCCGCACGATCCACAAGCTCGCTCTTCCGGACCGGTTCCTGCGCCGCACCTCCGACGATGCGCCGGAGACGTCGTCCGAACGCAAATTCGCCGGCATCACCCTGCCCTCGCCGGTGACGAACTGGACCGGGACCGAGCATCTGCACTGGTCCATCGACCCGGCCACGGGCCGCCGTCGCGGCCTGCGCTCGGCCATGCACGAGGCCAGGACGGTGCTCCAGGAGAAGGCCAGGCACGAGAAAGAGGTGCTGCGCGAAGCCAAGCGCGCCCTCAAGGAGAAGGCCAGGCACGAGAAGGAAGTGCTGCGCGAGGCCAGGCGCTCGCTGAAGGAGCGGGCCAAGGCCGAGCGGGAGTCGCTGCGCCGCGAGTACCGGCTGCGGCGGGCGGGAAAATAACAGCTTCCACCGGCTGAACGCAATGCGGGATTTGCCACAGTTTCGGCAAGATCTCGATAACCTACGGTCTCGTAACTTACGGTACTGTAACCGCCATGGCGATCTCGGATGTCAAGGAGTACGCGCACCTCACCGAAGCCGATGTGGAAGCACTCGGCGCGGAGTTCGACGCGATTCGGCGGGATATCGAATCCTCGCGTGGTGAACGGGACGCACGCTACATCCGCAATGTCATCAGGTTGCAGCGTGCGCTCGAGATCAGTGGCCGCACCGTGCTGTTCGCCAGCTTCCTACCGCCGGCCTGGCTGGCCGGCGTCGCCCTGCTCGGCACCGCCAAGATCATCGAGAACATGGAGATCGGGCACAACGTCATGCACGGCCAGTGGGACTGGATGAACGATCCGGAAATCCACTCCAGCTCCTGGGAATGGGACAACACCGGCCCGGCCAAGCACTGGAAGCACACCCACAACTACCTGCATCACAAGTACACCAATGTGCTCGGCATGGACGACGACATCGGCTACGGCCTGCTGCGGGTCACCCGCGACCAGCGCTGGAAGCCGTTCTACCTCGGCAACCCGGTCTACAACCTGGTGTTGCAGTTGTTCTTCGAGTACGGCGTCGCCATCCAGCACCTGGAACTGGGCAAGCTGGCCGCGGGCAAGTACAAGCCCGGCTCCCCCGAGCGGGCCGAGTTCGAACGCAAGCGTTCGGAGGTGCTCACCAAGATCGGTAAGCAGACGCTCAAGGACTACGTGGTGTTCCCCCTGCTGACGGGCCCCGCGTTCTTCAGCACGCTCACCGCCAACCTGGCCGCGAACATGGTTCGCAATGTCTGGACCAACGCCGTCATCTTCTGCGGCCACTTCCCCGACGGCGCGGAGAAGTTCACCAAGGCCGATATCGACAACGAGACCCAGGGCGAGTGGTACCTGCGGCAGATGCTCGGCAGCGCCAACATCTCCGGCGGCCCGATCATGCACTTCATGACCGGCAACCTGAGCCATCAGATCGAGCACCACATCTTCCCGGACCTGCCGAGCAACCGGTACGCCGAAATCGCGGTGCGGGTGCGCGCGCTGGCCGAGAAGTACGACCTGCCCTACACCACCGGCTCGCTGCCGGTGCAGTACTTCAAGGCGTGGCGCACCATCCTCAAGCTGTCGCTGCCGAACAAGTACCTGCGCCACACCGCCGACGACGCCCCCGAAACCGCGTCCGAGCGCCGGTTCAACGGCAACACCGCGCCGAGTTTCGACCCGGTCACCGGTCGTCGTCGCGGACTGCGCACGGCGCTGGCGGAGGGGCGCCGCCGCTTCGCCCGCAAGGCCCTGCCGATCGGCTGAAACCGGCGTCCGCGGTCCCGTCAGCGTCCACCGGCCCGCCATCGCCCTTCGGGGGTGTGCGGGCCGGGAACGCACCACAGCGTCGCGGTCAGGCCGTTATCCGGGCATGTGACAGCGACCTCGACCGGAGGTTCGGCAGCGCTTCTCAGGCCCCATGATTGACTCTCGGGGTGAGTGCTCCACAGATATCCGTGTACGACGCCATCCGGATGCGACGCGATGTCCGCGCCGAATTCACCGGCGAGATCGTCGACGACGACACCCTGTGGCGCATCCTCGACGCCGCCCATCGCGCGCCGAGCGTGGGCAATTCGCAACCGTGGGATTTCACCGTGGTGCGTGACCGGCACCGGTTGCGCGGTTTCGCCGAGCACGTCGCGGGCAAGCGCCGCGAGTTCCACGACAGCCTGCCGCCGGAGCGCGCGGCCACGTTCGACCCGATCAAGATCGAAGGCATCGAGGAGAGCGGCACCGGGATCGTGGTCACCTACGACCACGACCGCGGCGGGCCGCACGTACTCGGACGCGCCACCGTCCCCGAAACCGGCGTCTACTCAGCGGTTCTCGCCATCCAGAACCTCTGGCTGGCCGCGACCGCCGAGGGCATCGGTGTGGGCTGGGTGTCGTTCTACGAACCGGAGTTCCTCGCCGAACTCATCGGCGTCCCGGAGGGGATTCGCCCGATCGCCTGGCTGTGTGTGGGACCGGTGCACGAATTCCAGCAGGTACCCGATCTGGAGCGATTCGGGTGGCGTACCGGCCGCCCGTTGGACGAGGCGGTCCACCACGAAACCTTCGGGCGGCCACACCGATCCACCCGCTGAACCACATCGCGGGAGCGCACCGGTCTGCGTGCCGCAGCGGAGGACCGGCCGTTTCCGTGGTGCTCCGGTCCTCCACCGCATAGCGCGGCCGGTTGCTCAGATCCGTTCGAGCACCGCAGAGGCCCCGATACCACCCGCCGCGCAGATGCCGAGCAGGGCGGTCTGCTTGTCCGACAGCGCCAGCTCGTTGGCCATGGTCGTCACCATCCGGGCCCCCGTCGCGCCGAAGGGATGCCCGATCGACACCGAGCCACCGTGCACGTTCAGCTTGTCGATATCGACCTCACCGACGGCGGTATCGCGGTCCAGCCGGTTCTTGGCCCATTCGTCGCTGGCCAGCGCCGACAGCACCGACAGGGTCTGGGCGGCGAACGCCTCGTGGATATCGACCAGATCCACGTCGGCCAGCGACATACCCGCCTTGTCCAGCGCCCGCGGCATGGAGATGGCCGGGCCGATGAGCACCTGATCGGTGGGATCGACACTGACATAGCTCCAGGAGCGGAACGCCGCGAGCGGCTGGTAGCCCAGCGCCCGCGCGGTCTCCTCACTCATCAGCAGCACCGCCGACGCACCGTCGGTGAGCGGGCTGGCATTGCCCGCGGTGACGCTGCCGTCCTCGGCGAACACCGGCTTCAACTCGGCCAGCTTCTCGATGCTGGTGTCGGCGCGGACCAGGCCGTCGCGAGTGATCCTGGCGCCGTCGGGTGTGTCGACGGCACGCACCTCCCGGTCGAAACGGCCGGAGGCGATGGCCGCGGCGGCCCGATGATGGGAGCGGGCGGCGAACTCGTCCTGGGCGGCCCGGCCGATGCCGTGGATGCGCGCCATCTTCTCCGCCGACTCCCCCATCACCTCACCGGTGGTGCGTTCGGCGATCTTGGGGCGCGAGGGCAGCAGATCGGTGAACGGCGCCAGCTGCGAGATCGCCGACAGATAGTCCTTCGGTTTCGGTTTTCCCAGCGCCAGCGGAGCCATCGCGTGCACGATCTTCTGCGGTAGCTTGACCTCCGCGCCGCTGGTGGAATCGCTGCCGCCGGCGATCATGATGTCGTATTCACCGCGTTCGATGGCCGCGGCCGCCGAGGTCACCGCCTGCAAACCCGAGGCGCAGGCCCGGGTGACGGTGTAGCCCTCACAGCCGGGGTCCAGCTTCAGGTCCAGGGCGATCTCGCGCGCGATGTTGGGCGCCGCGCTGGGCAGCACCACCCCGCCCCACACGATCGCCTGCACCTGATCACCGGCCAGGCCGGTGCGTTCCAGCAGACCGCGGACCGCGATATCGGCGAGGTCGATCGAGTCCAGCCGGGTGTAATCGGTGAACGCGCGCACAAACGGAGTCCGTGCGCCGGAGACGATTACGGCACGGCGAGCAGCCCTGGTAGCCATGCGAATTCCTTTCCACTATCGGACCCTCCAACTTACTCTGAAGTAAGTTAAGCGTCGAGGAAACCGCCGGAAACGACGAGACCCGGCCGGCGCTTCGCGCACCGGCCGGGTCGCCGGGAATCATCGGAATGGCCGGGGCGGCGGTGCTCGAACCGCGGCCTCGGCGTGGCCGTCAGGCCAGTCGGATCAAGCCGTAATCGAAGGCATGTCGGCGATAGACCACCGAGGGTCGGTCGGTTTCCTTGTTGTGGAACAGGAAGAAATCGTGCCCGACGAGCTCCATCTGATACAGCGCGTCGTCGACGGTCATCGGCGTATCGGGATGCACCTTCGTGCGCACGATGTGGCCGGGGCCCGCCGCGTAATCGGTGTGCTCATCGCTTTCCCGGCCGCGGGACTCGTCGGGATGCTCATGCGCCCCGCCGCCCGGCTGGAACAGCGACTCATCGATCAGGTCCGCGGTGGCCTGGGCGACCGAGACCGGTGTCTTCTCGCCGTAGTGCACCCGGCGGCGGTCCTTGGTGCGGCGCAGTCTGCTCTCCAGCTTCGCCGTCACCGATTCGAAGGCGGCGTAGAAGTTGTCCGCGCAGGCTTCCGCGCGCACGACCGGACCTTTACCGCGGGCGGTGATCTCCACACGCTGGCAGGCCTTGCGTTGACGACGATTGCGCTCGTGGAACAGTTCGACATCGAACAGGAATATCGACGGGTCGAAGCGTTCCAGTCGAGATAGCTTCTCCGACACATAAATTCGGAAATGGTCGGGGACCTCGACATTGCGGCCCTTCACCACGATGTCGGCGCGGGTGGCTCGTGGTCGGTCCGCCTCGGGTTGCTCGGCCCGCTGAGCGTCCAGCGTCGTAGGATCTACATCTTGCACTGAAGGTCGTGAAGTAGTCGTCACGCGTACCTCCCGGATCTGGCCGCACGACCCGATTGGCGTGCGGCGGGATTGAGACGTGCCGATCGATCTGCCGGATGACAGCCGCTCGGCACCATTTGTCCGAGACCCACCTCCAAACTGCCGGTTCGGGTGTGTGACCGCGACGCTAGTACGACAACCGCTGGTCCGCCACTGTTCACGCAAATTTCTCGAAGTCAAGCCGCGCACAGCACCACCACCGCGTCGACGGCAACCCCCGCCCCGGTCAGCGCACGGATCGACTCGGCGGCGGTCGCGCCGGTCGTCAGCACATCGTCGACCAGCACGACCTGCGCGTTTGCCGGCAGCACCGGAATAGGAGCGGTCATGATACGGCCCCGCAGATTGTGTCTGCGTTCACCGGCGGACAGACCGACCGAATCGTGTACACCCCGCCACACGGTCAGCACCGGCAGCACCTGGCAACCGGCCAGCCAACTCGCCGCCGCGTGGGCCGAACGCACCACCGGATCGCCGCCGCGGCGCCGGGCGGCGACCCGGCGGCTGGGTGCCGGGATCAGCACCAGTGGCCGGGTGTCGGCCCGCAACCGGGCCAGGCCGCGGGCCAGCGCTCGGCCGAGTGGGTGGGCAAGGTCGCGCCTGCGGCGTTCCTTGGCGGCCAGTACCGCGCGGCGCGGCGGGCCGGCGTAGTGGCTCAGCGCCCAGCACGGGACGCCGGGATCGGTGCGCGGGCGGACCCGGTGCGGGGCGCCTGCCAGATGGGCGTCGCACCGCGCGCACCAGCCGAGGCCCGCGCTTGCACAGCCGGCGCATTCCAGGGGCAACACCAGATCCAGCAGTGTCCGCATCGCCCGAGTGTGCCCGCACCCACCGACACGATCGCCCGGATCCGCGACGGGAAGCGCGGATCAGCCGGGCAGGATCGGCACCGCGCTCGCTCCGAGGCCGGGCACCTCACGCCAATATTGTTCGCCGCCTTCGGGATTGGTGGTGAACTCCAGGACCGCGCGGGAATCGGCCACGTACTGGTGGTCCGGGGCCGCGGTCACCGTGCGCACCGGCGGGGTGAGGTTGCGGGTGGTCTGCGAGATCAGCTGGGAGCCGTCGATGGAGACGGTGCTGACCGGGTCGACGTCACCGTCGCGCGCCAGGATGATGGTGTCGGCCGTCAGCCAGTTCAACGAGACCGCCGGCGTGCTGAGCCCGACCGCGATCGGCAGCGGTGAGGTCAGCGCGAACTTGCCGTCCGGGCGCCGTTCGACCACCGCCACGTACACCTTGCCGTCGGCGATCAGGGCGGCCCGCACACCGGATCGCGCGATCCTGACCTCCGTGATGGGCAGCCGCAGCCCGCTGGAGCCGCTGGTCAGCGCGGAGATGTCGACATCCTGCACCGAGACGTTGCCGGTGGAGCGGTCGTTGACCACCCGGATCACCCGCTCACCGTCGATCACCGCCCAGGCGGCCGTACCGTCGACCGTCCAGGACGGCCGGCTGATGGTGGTGCCTTCGGCGACCGGGAACTGATTGCCGCCATAGCTGCCGATCATCAGCGTCCGCGGCGGTTCCGGTGCCGGCCTGCCCGCATCCGCGACCGCGGCGACCAGCTGGCCGTCGGGGGTGATCGCGACCGATTGCAGATTGCGCACCGCACCGAAATAGCCGGGAGCCGGGACGATCCCGTTGCCGTTCACCTCGACGAGGGCGCCGTCGCGCAGCGCGTGCAACCCGGTCTCGTTCTGCGCGAAGGCCTCGGGACTGTACTGGTGGATATCGGCCACCGACCAGCCGTTGGCGGCGTAGCGCTCATCGAGCGGTTTGCCGTCGGCCAGCAGCAGATACGGGCCGAGGACGTCGGCCTTGGCCAGCGTGAGCACGATCTGGGCGGCCAGCAGTTCCCGTTCGCGCGGCGCCAGCGTGGAGGCTCCCGCGAGGTCGATGCGGACTCCGCCGAGGCCGACGCCGACTTCCTCCGGGTCGCCGTTGGCCTTGGTGATCGGCCCGCGCAACGTCACCCGCCTGGCGTCGAGTTCATTGAGGACCACGGGGGCGATGGCCGGCTGCGGACCCTCACCGAGCAGGGTGAGCAGCCGCTGGGTCAGCTGGTCCTTCGGCGAGGCGATCCAGCGCGGGTCCGGCACCAGCGCGCTGCCGGTCGGGTCGACGAAGTACAGCACGTAACGGCGGTAGAACTTGGCGAAGGCGGGCTTATCGATGACGACGCCGTCGGGCAGCTCATCGATGCGCCATTCGCCATCGGTCTTGCTCATCTCGACCTTGTATTCGAGCGGCGGGCCGTCGATGGCGCGGTAGGCGCCGTCAGGGGCGAGCTCGGCGACCCGCTGGGCGCGAATGCGGTAGGTCGCGGTGGTTTCGGTGCGCGATTCCAGCAGGGTGTCGGGCCGCTCGACGATCACCGTGCCCGCGGCGTCGTTCCATTTGGTGGCCGCCGACGGGTTCATGTACTGCCTGGCGGCCAGATGCCGGTTGGTCGGGTCGGCGCTGGCTTGCAGGAAGTCCAGCAGCAACAGGCCGGGGTCGCGACCTTCCAGTGGCGCGGGCGGGCCGGCGGAGGTCGGTTCCCGGTTGATGGTGCCGAGCGCCTCCGGCTGCGAGGTCTCCGGCAGGCTCGCGCAACCACCCAGCAGCAGGACTCCGGCCAGCGCGGCCGCCAGCGCGGCGAGTAATCGCCCGCGCGGCGAACTGCTCGGGTCGGTGGGCCGCATGGTCATGGTTGTTTGTCTCCGGTGTCGGTGAGCACGGCGTCGGTGGGTGAGCCGGTGCCGGATGCGCCGTCGGTGGGCGCGCCGGTCTGGGTGGCCCGCGCATCCTCGGCCGGTACGGACGTCGCGGTATCGGACTCCTGGCCCGGTCCGGAGGCCGGCGCCTCGGCCGGTCCTGACCCGCCTGCACCCGCCGCGGATTCGGCATCCGCCGCGGGCAATTCGGCGACCCCGCGAACCTTGCGCACGCCCGGCTCCAACGGCAGCGGGCTCTTGCCCATCTTGCGGCCACGCACCAGCGGCAGCGTCAGCCGGAAGCTGGCGCCGACGCCCAGCTCACCCCAGGCCTCCAGTTTGCCATCGTGCAGATTCGCGTCCTCGACGCTGATCGACAGGCCCAGCCCGGTACCGCCGGAGCGCCGCATCCGCGACGGATCCGAGCGCCAGAACCGGCTGAAGACCAGCTTCTCCTCTCCCGGCCGCAGCCCGACACCCTGATCGCGCACGACCACCGCGACGGCATTGGCCTCGCTGTCGCCGCGCATCCGGATCAGCACCGGCTTGCCCTCGCTGTGGTCGATGGCGTTGGCCAGCAGGTTGCGCAGCACCCGCTCCACCCGGCGCGGGTCGACCTCGGCGACCACCGGTTCCTCGGGCAGGTCGACGACCACCTCCACGCCGGATTCCTTGGCCAGATGACGCACCGTCGACACCGCGGCGCGCACACACATCCGCACATCCAGCGATTCGACCTGCAGTTCGGCCACACCCGCGTCGTGGCGGCTGATCTCGAGCAGGTCGTTGAGCAGCCCCTCGAACCGGTCCAGCTCGGTGACCAGCAGCTCGGCGCTGCGCGCCAGGGCAGGGTCGAGGTCTTCGCTGCTGCTGTGAATCAGGTCGGCGGCCATGCGCACCGTGGTCAACGGTGTGCGCAGCTCATGGCTGACGTCGGAGGTGAACCGGCGTTGCAGATTGCCGAACTCCTCGAGCTGGGTGATCTGGTTGGACAGGCTCTCGGCCATCTCGTTGAACGCCTCGGCCAGCCGCGCCATATCGTCCTCGCCGCGCACCAGCATCCGTTCGCGCAGCCTGCCGTCGGCGAAGCGGCTGGCGATCCGCGCCGCCGACCGGATCGGCAGCACCACCTGCCGGGTGACCAGCGCGGTGATCGCGGCCAGCAGCACCAGCAACACCAGACCGCCGACCATCATGGTGCCGCGCATCAACGCCAGCGACCGTTCCTCGTTGGCCAGCGGGAAGATCAGGTAGGTCTCCAGCGTCGGGTTGTCGGCGCTCGGGCTGCCGATGATGAGGGCCCGGCCCTGGTAGCCGTCCGGATCGTCGACCGTGGCGAACTGGTAGCTGACCTGGTTGCCCTGCACGAACCGGCGCAGCTCGCCCGGGATCTGCTCGATCGGGCCCGCGGTGATCTGCTGCGGCGGGGTGCCGCCGACGATGCTCAACGCCGAATCGAAGCTGCCCGCCGCGCTGCCGGACCGGCTCTCGCCACCGCGGTCGGACACCGCGGTGCGCGCGTCGGCCAGGCGCTGGCGCAGCAGCGCCGGATCGTGGGCGCCCTGGAGCTGACTCTGCACGGTGGCGCGGGCGCGGTCCATCTCCTCGATCGCCGCGTTGATCTTGGCGTCCAGCAGCCGATCGGTGATCTGGCTGGTGAGCACCACACCGAGAATCGTGATGACGATCAGCGACAACGTCAGCGTCGAGACGATGACGCGCAGCTGCAACGAACGCCGCCACAGATGGCCGAGCGAACTGCCGACACCCTTGAACCACGCACCCACCGGCGCGAGCCCTCGCTGTAGCGAGGCGAGGCGGCCGCCTTCGTGCTCAGGCAAGCCGCCGCCTCCGAGTCATCGACCCGGACCGACGACCGATCACGGCGGTCCGGCCTTGTACCCAACCCCACGCACGGTCAGCACGATCTCCGGGTTCTCGGGATCCTTCTCGACCTTGGCGCGCAGGCGCTGGACGTGCACGTTCACCAGACGGGTATCGGCGGCGTGCCGGTAACCCCAGACCTGCTCGAGCAGGACCTCACGGGTGAACACCTGCCGCGGTTTGCGCGCGAGCGCCACCAGCAGGTCGAATTCGAGCGGGGTCAGCGAGATCTGCTGACCTTCCCGGCTCACCTTGTGCGCGGGCACGTCGATGACGATGTCGGCGATGGTGAGCAGTTCGGCGGGCTCTTCTTCGGTGCGGCGCAGCCGCGCGCGCACGCGGGCGACCAGTTCCTTCGGTTTGAAGGGTTTGACGATGTAATCGTCTGCGCCGGACTCCAGACCGAGCACCACGTCGACCGTGTCGGTCTTGGCGGTGAGCATCACGATCGGGACCCCCGAATCGGCCCGCAGCACGCGGCAGACGTCGATGCCGTTCATACCCGGCAGCATCAGGTCCAGCAGCACCAGATCGGGGCGGATTTCCCGGACCGCCGACAGCGCCTGCGTGCCGTCGCCGACCACATGCGGGTCGAACCCTTCCCCGCGCAGGACGATCGTGAGCATCTCTGCGAGTGCCATATCGTCGTCGACGACCAGAATCTTCGGCTTCATATCTCTATGTTGTCATCTCCCACGCCAGTATCGGGCCACCACGCGCATTACTGGTGCATGCGCGCCGCATATCCAACCTTATTCGCCCAGGATTTCCACACAACGGCCGAGTAGGGCGTCTCGATCGTCATCGGATCGGTATATCCACCACGGGCCGTACCAGTCCCGCTCGGCCAGCTCCCGGTACACCGCACCGGTGCGCGCCTGTAATCCGCCGTCGCGCTCGTAGGCGTCGAGTGCCCGCGCCGAGTCGAGTTCGCCGCGCCTGCGGGCACGTTCGGCGGCCACCTCGGTGGGCACATCGAGCAGGACGGTGAGCGCGGGCACCGGCAGCTTCATCCGGCCGAATTCCAAATCGCCCACCCAGTCGATGATTTCGCCGTCGGCGGATTGTTCGGCGCGAGCCGCCGAATACGCTGCGTTGGAAGCGACATAGCGATCGAGGATCACGATGTCGTTGCTGTCCAACAGGTTCGACAGCTCCAGCGCCGCGTCGGCGCGATCGAGGGCGAACAGCACGGCCATGCCGTTGATCGAGCCCGCGAGATCGCCGTGCGAGCCGCGCAGCGCCTCGGCCGCGAGGTCGGCGTGGATCGAGCGGCCGTAGCCGGGGAAGGCGAGTGTGCCCGCGCGCAGCCCACGCGCGCGCAGGGCGGCAAGCAGGCCCTCGATCAGCGTCCGCTTACCGGCGCCGTCGAGCCCTTCGACCGCGATCAGTTCACCCATGGCCAGCAGGGTACTCGGGGCCGGGAGCGCCCGGAAATCGCCGGTCGACCGGGCGGAACTCTGAAGCGCCCGTAATTCTAATCCCACCGGATTCGGGGTCTCGCGACCATCGAGCCCACCCGGCATGGTCATTGGGCCGGAAGCCGTCCGGCGACCGAGCGCCTGCTCGCAATACCCCTACAGGGAGAACACATGTCGATCACACGCCTGTCGTACGCCGCCGCCGTCGCGCTCGCCGTCACGGTGGCCGGCGGCACCGCCACCGCGGCGCCCCTGACGCTGGAACCCGCGGCTCCGGTCGCGACCACCCACGTCGACGACAACGGCGGAACCGGCAGCGCCAGCGGGAGCGCCGAGACGGTGCTCGGACTGCTGGAGATCCTGATGAGTGGCTGCACGCCCGGCACGGTGTGCTGAACCCGATAGCCGAGTGGCCCGCCGACGGATGCGTCGACGGGCCACCGGCGGATCAGCGGATCAGTAGCGGTAGTGGTCGGGCTTGTAGGGGCCTTCGACGTCCACACCGATGTATTCGGCCTGGTCCTTGGTGAGCTTGGTCAGCGTGCCGCCGAGCGCCTCGACGTGGATGCGGGCGACCTTCTCGTCCAGGTGCTTGGGCAGGCGGTAGACCTCGTTGTCGTACTCGTCGGGCTTGGTCCACAGCTCGATCTGGGCGATCACCTGGTTGGAGAAGCTGTTGCTCATCACGAACGAGGGGTGGCCGGTGGCGTTGCCCAGGTTCAGCAGACGGCCCTCCGACAGCACGATGATCGACTTGCCGGACTCCTTGAACGTCCACAGATCCACCTGCGGCTTGATGTTCAATTTCATTGCGCCCGAACGCTCCAGCGCCGCCATATCGATCTCGTTGTCGAAGTGACCGATATTGCCGAGGATGGCCTGATCCTTCATCGCCTTCATGTGATCGAGGGTGATGATGTCCTTGTTGCCGGTGGAGGTGATGACGATATCGGCATCGGCGATGGCCTGCTCCACGGTGACGACGTCGTAGCCGTCCATCAGCGCCTGCAACGCGTTGATCGGGTCGATCTCGGTGACCTGCACCCGGGCGCCCTGCCCGGCAAGCGATTCCGCGCAGCCCTTGCCCACATCGCCGTAACCGCAGATCAGCACCTTCTTGCCGCCGATGAGCACATCGGTGCCGCGGTTGATGCCGTCGATGAGGGAATGGCGGGTGCCGTACTTGTTGTCGAACTTCGACTTGGTGACCGAGTCGTTGACGTTGATCGCCGGGAACACCAGCTCCCCCGCCGCCGCGAACTGGTACAGCCGCAGCACACCGGTGGTGGTCTCCTCGGTGACGCCACGCACGCTCTCGGCGATCTTGCTCCACTTGCCCTTGTCGGTCTCGAACCGCTCCCGCAGCAGGTTCAGGAACACCGTGTACTCGGCGGAGTGCTCCTCGTCGGCCGGCGGGACCACGCCCGCCTTCTCGAACTGCGCACCACGCAGCACCAGCATGGTGGCGTCGCCGCCGTCGTCGAGGATCATGTTGGCCGGCTCACCGGGCCAGGTCAGCATCTGCTCGGCCGCCCACCAGTACTCCTCGAGCGTCTCGCCCTTCCAGGCGAACACCGGGGTGCCCTTGGGCTCGTCGACGGTGCCGTTCGGGCCGACCACCACCGCGGCGGCGGCATGGTCCTGGGTGGAGAAGATGTTGCACGAGGCCCAGCGCACCTGCGCGCCCAGCGCGGTCAGGGTCTCGATCAGCACCGCGGTCTGCACCGTCATGTGCAGCGAACCCGAGATGCGCGCGCCCTTCAGCGGCGCCACGTCGGCGTACTCGCGGCGCAGGGCCATCAGGCCGGGCATCTCGTGCTCGGCCAGCCGGATCTCCTTACGACCGAACTCGGCCAAGGACAGATCCGCCACCTTGTAATCGATGCCGTTACGGACATCAGCGGTCAGCGACGTACGTGCGGGAAGTTCTGAGGTCGTCATGCGCCTGGATCAGCCTCTCTCCGGATATCGGTTCCGGACCAAGGCTAGTCGCTCCCGCGGCGGTGCTGCTCGGCAACCGAGCCACCGGGTTCAGGTCGCGGGGACCCCGTGGCGGGCCAGCATCCGAACACGCCTGCGCGGAGCGATATTGGCGCGGGTGATGTCGCCGTCGTAGTGCGCGAGCACCCGCGGATCCATCACTCGCCGCCACAGCGGTGGGATGGCGGCGAGCAGGATCATCGTCGCGTAGCCCGCTGGCAGTTGCGGCGCTTGCTGCGAGCTGCGCAGCGTCTGGTAGCGGCGGCCGGGGTTGGCGTGGTGGTCGCTGTGGCGCTGGAGATGGAACAGGAAGATGTTGGTGACCAGCCGGTCGCTGTTCCAGCTGTCGCGCGGCGAGCAGCGCCGGTAGCGGCCGCTGGGCCTGCGTTCGCGCAGCAGCCCGTAGTGCTCGACGTAGTTGACCGTCTCCAGCAGCATGACGCCGATGACGGCCTGGAGCAGCAGATAAGGCAGGATCCGCACGCCGAAGGCCAGCATCAGGCCGCCGAACAGCACCACCGTCATCGACCAGGCCTGCAGGATGTGGTTGTGCACGCTCCACCAGCCGAGGTCGCGGCGGGCCAGCCGGTCGCGCTCGAGCCGGATGGCCGAACGGAATCCGCCGGACACACTGCGCGGCAGGAATTCCCACAGCGATTCGCCGAGCCTGGCGCTGGCCGGATCCTCCGGCGTGGCCACCCGCATGTGGTGGCCGCGGTTGTGCTCGACGAAGAAGTGCCCGTAACCGGATTGGGCCAGCGCGATCTTGGCCAGCCAGCGTTCCAGCCGCTCGACGCGGTGGCCGAGCTCGTGGGCGGCGTTGATCCCGATACCGGAGACCAGGCCGAGGGTGGAGGCCAAACCGAGTTTGTCGACGACGCTCAGTTCGTCGCCGGACCACAGATAGCCGGCCACGACCAGGCCGAGCAGCTGGATGGGCAGGAACAGGTAGGTGCACCACCGGTAGTAGCGGTCGTTGGACAGCAGCTCGTAGTCCTCCTCGCGCGGGTTGCTGCCGTCCTCGCCGACGAGTTGATCCAGCACCGGAATCACGATCAGCACGATGATCGGGCCGATCCACCAGAAGATAGTCCACCCGGTATGCAACACCAGTTGAGAAGGCAGCAACGCGCACGCGGGCGCGATGAGACCGAGAAACCACAGGTGGCGTTTGGGATCGGCCGATCCCCTCGGTTTGCCAACCGTTTGCACGCTTGCCCCGCTAAAAATGAACCCTGACACCAACGGACATCCATAGTCTCAGACGTGTGGTCTGTTACACCTTCCCTTGCGCGCGAAACGTGGTGACCGTTACAGCGCTGATAAGGGCGGGTTGTCCCATCAATCATGTGATGGACATCACGGCACACTAGTCGCTAATCTTTTCGGCCCGCGCGGCAGGGGTCGCGGCGACATAAAAAGGCCACCGTGGCGTAACTGGATGGTCTCGCGGATGCACCCGGGCTGCGATTCGGGCACGCGCGGGCATCGCCCCGGCAGCACCGCAGCTACTGCACCCCGCGCGCGGCCAGAATCGCCTCCACATACGGACCGAGCAGCGCGCTCAGTTCCTCGGGTGCGTCGCGCCCCGGAGCGGGCGGGGTGGGGATGTAGCTCAGCGCGATCCGCACAAGCGCCTGGGCCAGCACATCGGCCTCGGCGGCGGTGGCATCGACCCAACTGTTGCGGAACGCGACCGACAGTCGTTCGGTGGCGTGCTCGACCAGCGGCTCGGCATCGAGGGTGATCAGCCGCAGCAGGTCGAGCTTGACCTCGCCGGCGACCAGTGAACGCACGAGCGGGTCGGCGGCGGCTTCGATGAAGAAGCCGGACAGTCCCTGGCGGAATGCGGCGCGCGCATCGCCGACGTTGTCATCGATGGCGGCCCCGACGTGGTCGACCAGATCGTCGGCCAATCGCAGGGCATAGGCCTGGGCCAGGCCCGCGCGCGAGCCGAATTCGTTGTACAGCGTCTGCCTGCTGACACCGGCGCGAGTGGCCACATCACCGAGGGTGATCTTGGACCAGTCGCGCTCGGTGAGCAGTTCGCGCATGGCGTCCAGGACCGAGCTGCGCAGCAGCTCCCGTGCGGCCTCCTGATAGGGAAGTCTGGACCCGTTGCGCGGCATGCCTGCGACCATGGCACGGGCATCTGTCGCAGTCAAAAATCTCACGACCGCTCGATCTCGACCATGAAGAAATCGGCCTTGGCGGCGCCGCAGTCCGGGCAGGTCCAGTCGTCGGGGATGTCGTCCCAGCGGGTGCCGGGCGCGATGCCGTCCTCCGGCCAGCCCTCGGCCTCGTCGTATTCGAAGCCGCACTGGATGCACTGGTACAGCTTGTATTCGGTCATGTCACCTCTCCTCGTCCGCCGGTCTACCGGCTCGCCTGGTCGCTGCCGACCGGCTCGAAATCGATCTTTTCCCGCACCCCGCAGTCCGGGCAGCACCAGTCGTCGGGCACCGCGGACCAGGGCGTTCCCGCCGGAAAGCCCTCATGTGGCTCGCCGGTGGCCTCGTCGTAGACGTAGTCGCACACCGGACACCGATACGCGCTCACGACGTCGCCTCCTGCCCGGTCGCGCCGTAGCGGGCCAGCACCTTGTCCCGCTTGGCCGGGTGGATATTGGCCCTGGTGATGTCGCCGTCGTAGTGCGCGAGCACCCGCTTGTCCATCACCCGGCGCCAGATCGGCGGGAAGTAGGCGAGCAGGATCATGCTCGCGTAGCCGCTGGGCAGATTCGGCGCGCCGTCCCAGCTGCGCAGCGTCTGATAGCGGCGGGTGGGATAAGCGTGATGGTCGCTGTGGCGCTGTAGGTGGTACAGGAAGATGTTTGTCACCAGGTGGTCGCTGTTCCAGCTGTGCACCGGCGCGGGGCGCTCGTAGCGGCCGCTGGCGGTGCGCTGCCGCACCAGCCCGTAGTGCTCGAGATAGTTGACCGCCTCGAGCAGGCTGAATCCGATGACCGCCTGCAACAGCAGATACGGCAGCACCTCGATGCCGAACACCGCGATCAGCACCGCGAACAGCAACACCGACATCAGCCAGGCGCTGAGCACCTCGTTCTGCAAGGTCCACGGCTTCTTGCCGAGCCGCTCCAGGCGGGTCTTCTCCAACCGCCACGACGAGCGCAGGCCGCCGACGACGGTGCGCGGCCAGAAGGCCCAGAACGTCTCGCCGACCCGTGAACTCGCCGGATCCTCCGGAGTCGCGACGCGCACGTGATGACCGCGGTTGTGCTCGATGTAGAAGTGGCCGTAACAGGACTGGGCCAGGGCTATGCGCGAGAGCCAGCGCTCCAGATCGACCTTCTTGTGGCCGAGTTCGTGGGCGGTGTTGATGCCGATCCCGCCGATGATGCCGACCGTGATGGCCAGGCCGATCTTGTCGACCACCAGCAGGCCACCCTCGATACCGAGCCAGCTCAGATCGTCGGCGGTGATCAGGTAGCAGGCCATGATCAACGAGGCGTACTGGAACGGCAGGTAGAGGTAGGTCAGGTAGCGGTAGTACCTGTCGTTTTCCAGCCACTCCATCACCTCGTCGGGCGGGTTGGAGCCGTCCGGGCCGAAGAAGATGTCGGCCAGCGGGATGACCAGATACACCAGGATCGGGCCGAGCCAGAACGGCACATGCGCCAGGCCGGTCCAGCCCAGTTCGTTCAACGCCCAGATGAGCGGAAGCCCGATGGTGAACAGTCCGGTGGGCGCGAACAGACCCCACAGCCACATATACCGCTTCCGGTCCCGCCAGGCCGGCGTCTCGGCCGCCAGACCTGCGGTTTCGGCATCAGTCGACATCGTCGTCTCCTTCATGCGACGCACATCACATGTGATGTGCACTACCACCTTAAGTTGACGATAGCCTTTGCTTTGTCCTCGGTCTATACAAATGGATCAATTTGTAAAGCGTCTGTGATCTGGATGCCCGCCCGTGATGCCCGGACATAAAAGGGCGCCCGCACAGGCTGTGCGGGCGCCCTGGCGAGGGTCACGGTTCAGCGGATCAGCACGTCGGCATCGTCGGGCAGCGCATCGATCGGCCACCATCGCAGATCGGTCGACTCGGCGCTGCGCACCGGCACCGCCCCGGCCGGCGCGGTGATCCGGAACAGCAGATCCAGATGACGGGTCGGCACCCCGAGCGAGCAGGTGATCGGATGCGCCTGCGCACCGTAGAGGCCGGGCTCCAAGCGCAGCCCCGCGATGCCCGACTCCTCGGTGGCCTCCCGGAGTGCGGCATCGGCCACCGTGACGTCGCCCTCCTCGCAATGCCCGCCGAGCTGGATCCACCGGCCGACCCGAGGATGCAGCGTCAGCAACACCTCGCCGCCGTCGGCGGAGAACACCACCGCGGACGCGGTGATATGCCCCGCGGCGTGCTCACGCAGACATCCACGCGGCGCGGAGCCGAGAAAGGCCAGCATCGCCTCGCGCAGCGATGCGTCCGGCCCCGCGGCGGGCGACCACGCCTCGAGCAGCTCGGTCGCCGAGGCGTGCAGCGACTCCGCGCTCACAGCTCGACCAGCGCGTCACCGGGCGCGCGCGGCGGACGCGGGGCGAGCTCGTCGAGCGGGTGGCCGATCGCGATGGCGCCCAGCGGGTTCCAGTCGCCGGCCAGGCCGAGCACCTCGCGCGTCGCCTCCGGCGCGAAGATGGTCGAACCGATCCAGCAGCTGCCGAGCCCCTCGGTCGCCAGCGCCACCAGCAGCCCCTGCACCGCAGCGCCCACCGCGACGGTGAACATCGTCTGCTCGGCGGCCCGGCGGCGATCGTCCGGATAGTCGTGCGCGCCATCGGGCACGCAGCACGGGATGATCACCTCGGGCGCGTCGAAAAGGATGCGGCCGCGCGCGATCCGGCGTTCCACCCGATCAGCGGGCAGGCCGTCGGCGGTGAGATCGGCGCGCCACTTGTCGGCCATCGCCGTCAGCAGACGCTCCCGCAGCGCGCGATCGCGCAGCCAGACGAAACGCACCGGCCGGGTGTGATGCGGGGCCGGGGCGGTTAACGCCACCGACACCGCCGCGCGCACACGTTCCGGATCGACGGGGTCGGCGGCGAACTCGCGCACCGACCGCCGCAGCAGTACCGCCTGCGAGCGACCCAGCTCGATCGCCTCGGCGGTGCCGAGCCAGAACAGGTCGTCGGTGCCGCCGCGCACGAGATCGGCTGCGTTGGAACCGTCGTCGGTGACCGGCAGCCCGCGCACCACCGCCACCGGGACACCGCCGAGCTTGCCCTTCACCAGATCGGCGGCCGCGGCCAGCTCGTCGGCGATGGCAACCTGGGTGACGTGCAGTTCGTTGCCCTGCCCGTCGACCGCGCCCGCGTAGTCGTGCAGCACCCGCAACCCGGAGGCGCCGATCGCCGCATCGATCTGGCCGTTGCGCCAGGCCCGGCCCATGGTGTCGGTGACGACGACGGCGACCTGCACCCCGAGCCGCTCGGCCAGCGCCGAGCGCAACGCCTTCGCGCTGGCGTCGGGATCGACTGGCAGCAGCACCAATTCGCCCTGCTCGACATTCGATCCGTCGACCCCGGAGGCGGCCTGCACGATGCCGAGCCGGTTCTCGGTGATCAGGGTGCGCCCCTTGCGGGCCAGCACCCGGACGGCTTCCTGATCGACCAGCGCCCGCCGGGCGGTGTCGCGTTCCTCCGGGTCCAGCGGTGCGGCGACGATGCGGCCCTCGACCTTGGCGACGATCTTGCTGGTGACCACGAGCACGTCACCGTCGGCCAGCCAGGGCGCGTTCGCGGCGATGTGTTCGGCGAGGTCGTCGCCGGGCCGGAATTCCGGCAGCCCGGTGATCGGCAGCAGCCGCAGCTCGCCCGCGGCGTGGTCGGCGGGCCCGGTCACGGCTTGATTCCCGCCAGATCCAGTGCCGCACGCACCATTTCGGCGGTGGTCGGCGGATCGGTCATCAGCAGGGGCACGCTGCGGACCTCGACGCCGGGCACCTCGGCGGTGTCGGTGGTGTGCACCAGCCAGCCGTCGAGGATGCCGGTCGCCGAGCGCGCGCCGTAGTGCCGGCCGACCGCCTCGGCCGAGGTTTCCACGCCGATCACCGACAGGCACTCATCGGCCATGCCGCGCAACGGTTTTCCGTCGATCACCGGAGAGATGCCGATGACCTTCGCGTCGGTGGTGCGCAGCGCGCCGCGGATGCCGGGCACCGCGAGAATGGCTCCGATGCTCACCACCGGGTTCGAGGGTGCGAGCAAGACCACATCGGCAGATCCTATGATATCGATCACATTTGGCGCCGGTTTGGCTTGATCCGCGCCGATTGTGGCGAATCCATGAGTTTCGATACCCGCGCGGTATCGAACCCACCACTCTTGGAAATGGATCGCGCGGCGTTCGCCAGGGTTGTCCGGGTCACTCACAACGACGTGGGTTTCACATCGATCATCGGTTGCCGGGATCAGTTTCACACCGGGTTGCCATCGATTGCACAGCGCTTCGGTCACCGCTGATAGCGGGTAACCGGCGTTCAGCATTTCCGTGCGAACCAAGTGGGTGGCGATATCGCGGTCACCCAGCCCGAACCAGTCCGGCTGCGCGTGGTATTTCGCCAGCTCTTCCTTGGCGTGCCAGGTTTCGCCGACCCGGCCCCAGCCGCGTTCGGTATCGATGCCGCCACCGAGGGTATACATGCAGGTATCGAGGTCGGGACAAATTCGGAGCCCGTGCATCCACACGTCGTCGCCGACATTGACGATCGCCGAAACGTCGGCTTCGGGCAGAAGTTCCCGAACACCTTGAAGGAACCGCGCACCACCCACTCCGCCGACCAGGACGGCGATGCGGGGCCCATTGACGGGTGCGATGTCCGCTTGTTCTGAAGTCACATCCACATAGCCTAAGCGTCGCCCGATCGGCCCCGCTTCGAGCCATATTTGCTGGTCATTTGCTATGCGATGGTTCAAGATCGTCTTCGAAAGCGCTGCCGGATAGTAACGGAATAGCGACAGCGGCTTGACCATCGCTGCGTCCGGCGTGTCTAATCACAGTCATGTCATTCCGGGATCGCGCGAGAGTTCAAGGCGCGAACGGTTTTTCGAACGAATGTTCGAACGGGACGGCATGCTCGGGGATGTCCGCGAGACAACGTCGCGGAGTAGTGCCGTCGGTAGGCGTGTTGGTCCGGCGGAAAGAAGCATTCTGCGCTAACACACAGTGAGGAGGCGGAGCGATGGCCAATGAGCTGGCCCCTTCGGGCATGCCGGGCGGCGTATCGCAAACCGATTCCACGGCAGGCGCAGCACGTAGCGTCTGCGCAGAGGCCGGGTGGAAGGACCACGAGGGGGGTGAGCGAGACTCGGCGCCCCGACTCAGCTTGGTCGTGCCGGGTTTCGACGAGATGTTCGAGTCGATCGAAGAACAGTGGCAGGAACGTGCCCTGTGCGCGCAGACCGATCCGGAGGCGTTCTTCCCCGAGAAGGGCGGCTCGACCCGCGAGGCGAAACGGATCTGCATGGGCTGCGAGGTTCGGGACGAGTGCCTGGAATACGCACTCGCACACGATGAACGCTTCGGCATCTGGGGCGGTTTGTCCGAACGCGAGCGCCGCAGGCTCAAGCGCGGCATCGGCTGAGCAACGACCGGCAAGGTCCCGGCCGGCCCGCCTCGGCGCCTGCGGCCGGGGCGGGCCGAGGTGGGCAACCGCACCTGACTAACGTTTGCGGTATGGCACGTTCGCGCAATCGTCGTCCCCCGACAGCCCGGTCGGTGACCCGCCGTGGCCGCGGGGTACGCGGGCCGATGCTGCCGCCGACGGTCCCCGCCTGGCGCACCCGCGGGCAGAAGTTCGACCGCCTGGTGCTCGAGGCGTTCGCTCCGCTGGATTCGCGGTGGCACGACCGGCTCACCAAGCTCGATATCGCCGTCGACGATGTGCCGAAAATCCGTCCGCTGCACCCTGATTCGGTCACCTGGCCGGACGAGGTGGTAGCCGACGGACCGGTGCCGCTGTCGCGGCTCATCCCGGCCGGCGTCGACCGGCACGGCACCCCCATCCGCGCTCGCGTGGTGCTGTTCCGCAAACCGCTCGAGCTGCGGGCCGGCGATCCGGACGATCTCGTGGATCTGCTGCGCGAGGTCCTGGTCCAGCAGATCGCCACCTATCTCGGCGTCGATCCGGACGTCATCGATCCCGAACCGAACTGACTCCCGGCTGGGTGGAGCGGCCCGGAAATCCCGCGCCGACCCCGGCCGAGTGACGCACGACGCGCCGATGGGACGGGATTCACTGAGCGTGTCTGCCCACCCCCGGCCGTCAAGGGGGTTACTCTCACTGGCGTGATTCCCATGCGTCGTTGCTGCCGACCAGGTTGCAAGAATCCGGCCGTCGCGACGCTCACCTATGTCTACTCGGACTCCACCGCGGTGGTCGGTCCGCTCGCGACGGTAGCCGAACCCCACTCCTGGGACCTCTGCGAGACCCACGCCTCGCGCATCACCGCCCCCAAGGGCTGGGACATGGTCCGGCACGAAGGCGGATTCTCCTCCAGCACACCCGACGACGACGATCTGACCGCACTGGCCGAGGCGGTCCGCGAGGCCGGACTACGCCGCCGTCCGCCCGAACCCGACCAGCGCGGCTACCGCGACTACACGCCTCCGCCGCCGCGCACCACCCGCACCGGGCGCCGCGGACATCTGCGTGTGCTGCCGGATCCGCCCAGCTGAGACCGTGCCCGCGGGCAATCGCCGGGACCATGTGAGCGCCACACCCGCCGGGCACTAGGGTGTTCGCTATGACAGTCGCCCGCTCTGCCGATTTCGTGAACGCGGTGATCAAGGCCTACGACGTCCGCGGTGTGGTCGGTGACCAGATCGACGCCGAATTCGTCTCCGACGTAGGCGCTTCGTTCGCGCGGCTGATGCGCGCCGAGAACGCGCGGCGCATCGTCATCGGACACGATATGCGCGACTCCTCCCCCGAACTGGCGGCCGCCTTCGCCGAGGGCGTGCTCGGGCAGGGCCTCGATGTGGTGCACATCGGCCTGGCCTCCACCGACCAGCTCTACTTCGCCTCCGGCAAGCTGGACTGCCCCGGCGCGATGTTCACCGCCAGCCACAACCCGGCCCAGTACAACGGCATCAAGCTGTGCCGCGCCAAGGCGCTACCGGTGGGCCAGGACACCGGCCTGGCGACCATCGCGGCCGAGGTGACCGCGGGCGTACCCGGCTACGACGGCCCCCGCGGCAGCGCTACCGAGACCGACCTGCTCGACGACTACGCCGGCTTCCTGCGCGAACTGGTCGACCTGTCCGGCATCCGCCCGCTGACGATCGCCGTGGACGCGGGCAACGGCATGGGCGGCCACACCGTGCCCGCGGTGCTCGGCACCCTGGCGCAGGTGAAGATCGTGCCGCTGTACTTCGAACTCGACGGCAGCTTCCCCAATCACGAGGCCAACCCGCTCGACCCGAAGAACCTGCTCGACCTCCAGCGGCTGGTCCGCAGCAGCGGCGCCGATATCGGTCTGGCCTTCGACGGCGACGCCGACCGCTGCTTCGTGGTGGACGAGAACGGTGACCCGGTCTCGCCGTCGGCGATCACGGCGCTGGTCGCCGAACGCGAACTCGGCAAGGAGCCGGGCGCGGTGATCATCCACAACCTGATCACCTCGCGCGCGGTGCCCGAGCTGGTCACCGAACTGGGCGGCACCCCGGTGCGCACCCGGGTGGGCCACTCGTTCATCAAGCAGCAGATGGCGGCCACCGGCGCGGTGTTCGGCGGCGAGCATTCCGCGCACTACTACTTCCGGGATTTCTGGGGCGCCGACTCCGGCATGCTGGCCGCACTGCACGTGCTGGCCGCGCTCGGCGAGAAGGACCGCCCGGTCTCGGAGCTGATGGCCTCCTACAACAGCTACGCGGCCTCCGGCGAGATCAACTCCACCGTCGACGACGCCGCCGAACGCACCGGCGCGGTACTGGACGCCTTCGCCGACCGGGTGGTGTCGGTGGACCGCCTCGACGGCGTCACCGTGTACCTGCCCGACCACGCGTGGTTCAACCTGCGCGCCTCCAATACCGAACCGCTACTTCGTCTCAACGTCGAAGCCAGATCGCCGGAGGAAGTAGACGCACTCGTAACCGAGATCCTGAGCATCGTCAGGTCCTGACTGGGATAGTGGAATTACTAAGGAAAGGAATCACACGCTCGGGATTCGAGCGTACGGGCGGAGCGATCTTCCCAACCCTGGATCCCGGGCATAGTCGGTTCCCGACTGGAATAGTGGAAGCACAGACCTTGGATTCGCCCGGCCCCATCCGGAGTGGCACGGTCCCGGTGGGCAGCACATCGAAGGGTGCGGGCCGACGGCGAACACAGCGCGATGAGGGGAGGTGGGACGCCCGATGATCGCTGGAACACCGGTGCTCGACCTCGACGACGCGGAGTCGCTCGAGGCAGCCGACAGCGGCGGCGCCCTGCGCTCGGCCGCATCCGGTGGCGCCCAGATCCGCGCCACCGCGGCCGCCGTCGACGAGGGCATCCTGGAGCGGCTGGACGGTCTGCGCCCACGCAGTCTGGTCTTCGTCTGTGGTCCCGGCCGGGCTACTCGCGCGGCGCGGCTGCTGATCACCGCGCTCGGCGATCAGGCCGGGCTGCCGATCGTGCCCGTCGTCGCGGTACCGCCGTGGGTCGGTCCGCTCGATGTCGTGGTTGTCGCGGGCGATGACGCCGGCGATCCCCGGCTCGTCGACGCCGTCGACCGGGCCCAGCGCCGCGGCGCGGAAGTCATCGTGGCCGCACCGCACGAGGGTCCGCTGCGCGCGGTCGCCGCAGGCCGCTCGGTGCTGCTCTCGCCGCGGCTGCCGGTCCGCGATCACAACCGGCTGCTGCGTTATCTCGCGATCGGTATCGCGGTCTTGCGGGCGATCGATCCCGCGCGCAGTGCGCCGTCGCTACCCGCGCTGGGCGATCTGGCCGATCTGGTGGATGCCGAGGCGCTACGCGACGGCCCCCAGCACGAGGCCTTCCGCAATCCGGCCAAGACCCTGGCCACCCGGATGCAGCAGCGTGCGCTCGTCCTTGCAGGCGACTCCCCCGCCGCCACCGAACTCGCGGGCCACGCCGCCGAGGTGCTGTTGCAGTCGGCGGGGCGCATCGCCACCGCGGTCGATCTCGCCGGTGCTGTCGCCGCGCAGCCGCGCATGGTCGCCGCGACCGGCGAATCCGCCCCCGACTACGACCCGCTGTTCCATGACGAGCAGCTCGACGGTCCGGCCCCGGTCGAGCGGATGCGGGTGCTGGTGCTCAGCACCGACCCCGACGAGGTGGCCGCGCGCCGCAAACTCGCCATTTTCTCCGGCGCCGGTTCCGGCCTGGTCGACGCCGACCTGGTCGCCGCCGACCTCGACCTGCTGCGCAGCGATCTCACCGATCCGGCGGCCCCGAAGCCGGAGGAATCCGAGGGCGAGGCCACCGTGCGCGGCGGCGACCTGGAACGTCTCGCCGTGCTCGCGCTTCGGCTCGAAATGACCGCCGCCTACCTGCGCCTGATCGGTAACCGCGAGGTCACCACCGGTGCGGCCCCCGAACAGTTCGGCTCGGACCAGTTCGACGGGGGACGCTACTAGTGCACGAACTCGTCGGTGCGCTGCGCTCTTACGCATGGGGCTCGCGCACCTCGCTCGCCAAGCTGTGCGGTCGTCCGGTCCCCTCGGCACATCCGGAAGCCGAATTGTGGTTCGGCGCCCATCCCGCCGACCCGGCGCAGGTGCGGATCGGCAACGGCTCGACCACGTCACTGCTGGAACTGGTCTCGGCCGATCCGGATCGGGAACTCGGTCCGGCCGCACCGGAATTCGGTGGCCGGCTGCCGTTCCTGCTCAAGATCCTCGCCGCCGAGGAGCCGTTGTCACTGCAGGCCCATCCCAGTTCCGCGCAGGCCGCGGCCGGCTTCCACCGGGAGAACCAGGCCGGGGTGCCGCTGGATTCGCCGATGCGCAACTACCGCGACGAGAACCACAAGCCGGAACTGGTGGTGGCGCTGGACCGGTTCGAGGCGCTGGCCGGATTCCGCGAACCGAAACGTACGGTGGAATTGCTGCGCGCGCTCGATGTCGCGGCCCTGGAGTCGTACGCGGATCTGCTCGCCGCCCAACCGGATTCGGCCGGGCTGCGCACCCTGTTCACCACCTGGATCACGCTGCCGCAGAACGTGCTGGCCACGCTGCTGCCGCAAGTACTCGACGGCTGCGTGCGCTATCTGTCCAGTCGCAAACGCAAGTTCGCCGCCGAGGCCAGGACCGCGCTGGAACTGGCCGAGAACTATCCGGGCGATGCGGGGGTGCTGGCCGCGCTGCTGCTCAACCGGTTGACCCTGGAACCCGGCCAGGCCCTGTTCCTCGACGCCGGCAACCTGCACGCCTACCTGCGCGGGCTCGGCGTGGAGATCATGGCCAACTCCGACAACGTGCTGCGCGGCGGCCTCACGCCCAAGCACGTCGATGTCCCGGAGTTGTTGCGGGTCTTGGATTTCGAGCCGATCGACCTGCCGATCGTGCTGCCCGAACCGGCCGGTGACGGATCGGTGCGCTACCGCACGCCCGCGCCGGAATTCGCGCTGCGGCGTTTCGATCTGACCGCCGGTTCGGCGCTGGTTCCGCTCACCGAGGCCGGTCCCGGCATCGTGTTGTGCACGGCGGGTTCGGTGCGCCTGTTCCAGGGCGGATCGGAGTTGGTGCTCGAACGCGGTGCCGCGGCCTGGATCTCGGCCGCCGACAGCGACGTCCGCGCGCAGGCCGCCGACGGCCCGGCCCAGGTGTTCTGCGCCTGCGTCGGCGGGGCGCCCTGACCGGTTCGCCGAGGCGAGCCGGCGCATCGGGCCCGCTATCCGGATCCTCCGGCAGCGCGCGGCGAGCGACTCGCATAGTCTGTTTCGCGGCCCGGTCCGGTCCGGCAAGGACCGATCGGAATCCGACGGCGCACCACGGCGACGGTGCGGCACATCGAACAGGAGGGCGGCCGGATGTCGGCTAGTGGTGGGAAGAAGGCGATTGTCGCCGCGTTGCTGGCGAACGCGGGCATCGCGGTGGCCAAGTTCGTCGGTGCGGCGATCACCGGATCGGCGTCCATGCTGGCCGAGGGTGTGCACTCGGTGGCCGACACCTCCAACCAGGGCCTGCTGCTGCTCGGTCAGCGCCGCGCCGAGAAAGAGGCCGATGAGCTGCACCAGTTCGGCTATGGGCGCAATCGCTACTTCTACTCCTTCGTCGTCGCGCTGGTGCTGTTCACCCTCGGCTCGGTGTATGCGATCTACGAGGGCATCCACAAGATCCAGCATCCGGAGGACCTGAGTTCACCGCTGGTCGCTGTCGCCATCCTGGTGATCGCGATCGGCCTGGAGACCTACAGTTTCACCACCGCCGTGCGCGAATCGCGTCCGCTCAAGGGACAGGCCAGCTGGTGGCGCTTCATCCGCAACTCGCGCAGCCCGGAGCTGCCGGTGGTGCTGCTCGAGGACACCGGCGCACTGGTCGGCCTGGTCTTCGCCCTCGCGGGCGTCGGCCTGACCATGATCACCGACAACGCGATCTTCGACGGCATCGGCACCCTGGCCATCGGCGGGCTGCTCGGCGTGATCGCCATCGTGCTGATCATCGAGATGCAGAGCCTGCTCATCGGTGAGGGCGCCACCCCCGAGGAGGACCGGGCCATCCGCGCCAACCTGGTCGACGGGGAGCGCATCGACCGCATCATCCACCTCAAGACCCAGTACATGGGCCCGGAGGAGCTGCTGGTGGCCGCGAAGGTCGCCATCACCCCCGGCCTCGACATCGGCGCCATCGCGACCGCGATCGACGATGCGGAGGCGCGAGTGCGGGCCGCCGTGCCGTCCGCACGGGTGATCTATCTGGAGCCCGACCTGTACCGGACGCAGCCGGCCTGACCGATCCCAGAGATGAGCGCCCCTCCACCGCAGCCGCCGTGGAGGGGCGCTGTCGGTAGCGCTCAGCCGATGTGGAAGCTGACCGGCGCGGCCTGAGTATTCGCGTATGGCAGTAGCGAGGTCGGCCGCAGCGTCGGCTCGAAACGCGCGGGTACCGCGGTCCACTGCGTTGCGCCCGGGGCCGGGCCGGTGTCCAGGCGGGCCACCCGCGTGCGGGCCAGCGAATCGGCGCCGACGGTGTCGGAGGTCGAGGTCTCGGCCGACAACCAGGTGCCCTCGCGGGTGAATTCGATCCAGGGGTTCGCGATGGCGATCTCGCCGAGATGGAAGCGGGTCGCGGCGACGACGGTGCCACGGTAGCGCAGCGTGCCGTAACCGGCCGCGTCGAGATCGGCGGAGTCGAAGGTGAATCCGAGGCTGCCGTCGTCGTGGACGCCTGCGCCGCCGGAACCGGCCAGGGTGCCCTGGAGGGTATCGGTGACGGTGGATTCGAAGTCCGGGGCGAAGGCCCAGCGCAGATCCCGCGGAGGCGGTGCGGGGGCGTTCGGGCCGGGCGCCGGATCGAACACCACCGGTGCGGCCAGCTCCTGGGCCGGGTTGACCGCCTCGGCCGCGCCGTAGGTGTAGACGCCGAAGCGCGCGCCGGCGGGGATCTGCTCGGGCAGCGCCACCCGCAGGGTCGCGGTGAACTCGCCGTCGGGCTCGAGTTCGACCCACTGGTGGCGGATGGTGCGCTGGAAATCGAGCGGTGCGCTTGGCACCCGGTCCAGCGCCGATCTCGACAGCACCCACTGCACCGCCGACCGTTGCGCGGCGCGCGCACTGGTCGGCGCGCCTTCGGAGGGCCGCCACTGCGGGGCGAAGGCGCCGAAGGTGACGAAGGTGCCGTGCGGTACTCCGGGCGGGACCGGTACCGGCAGACCGGAGGTGTTGGCCTCCGGATCGAAACCGCGGCCCTTGACGACGATGGTGTCACCGACGTGGACGGCCGTATCGGCCAGCGGAGTCCGGCCGTCGGCGGTGAACAGCTCGATCGCGGGCGCGGGCTGGGCGGTGGCGGTGGGCGCGACGCCGACGACAGCCCCGGTGCCCGCGACCGCGGCGACGGCGACGACCGCCAGCAGTGTTGTTCTCACACCTGCGAATCTATGACGTGAGGGATCGGTCGTCGTAGGGGCGTTCGGCCCCTACCGGCGTGACCTCCGCCATGGTCACCGAACGCTTCGGACGGACGGCGTCAGGCGCCCCCTGCCGTCGAGCGCAGCAACTCCAGCGGATCGCGGCGTACACCGAAGCGCGAACGCAGTACGTGCTGGGCGGCGTGCAGGCCGGACATGCCGTGCACTCCGGGACCGGGCGGGGTCGACGACGAGCACAGGTACACGCCGGGCAGCGGAGTGGCGTACGGGTTCCAGCGCGCCAGCGGGCGGAAGGCGGTCTGGCGCAGGTTCATCGCGCCGGCGGAGATATCGCCGCCGACATAGTTGGCGTTGTGCGCGGGCATCTGCGCGGCCGTGCGCACATTGGTCGCGAGGATCAGATCGCGGAAGCCGGGGGCGAACCGTTCGACCTGCGCGATCACGGCGTCACTGATATCGCGATCGGACCCGTTGGGAACATGGGCGTAGGTGTAGAAGGTGTGTTTGCCTTCGGGCGCACGGCTCGGGTCCACCACGCCGGGCTGGATGGACAGCACATAGGGCCGCTCGGCGTGTCGCCCGGCGGCGACGGCCCGTTCCGCCGCCATCGCATCCTCGCGGGTGCCGATCAGATGCAAGGTCCCGGCCGACGCGCAGCCCTCGGCCTGCCAGGGCACCGGGCCCGAGAGCGCGAAATCGATCTTGCACGCCGCGCCGCCGTAGCGGAACCGGCCGAGCTTGCGCCGGTAGCGGTCCGGCAGGCGCTCCCCGCCCAGGCGCAGCAGTTCGGTGGGCGCGGTATCGAGGACGATCGCGCGGGCATGTTCGAACTCCGCCAGCGAATCGACCCGATGCCCGGTGATCACCCGCCCGCCCAGCCGCTCGAGCTCGCCGATCAGCGCGTCGACGATGGCTTGGCTGCCGCCGCGCGGGATCACCCAGCCGCCGGCGTGGGCGAGCGTGCCGAGCAACAGTCCCGCCCCGACGGCGGGCAGGGCGCGCGGTTCAGTGATCGCGTGCGCTGCCACACCCGACAGCAGCGCAGGCGCCTGCTCCCCCTCGAACCGGACATTCCACAGCGGCGAGCCCTGTTCGAGCATGCGCAGCCCGAACCGCACGGCGGTCGGCGACAGCGCGGGCACGTGCCGCATATCCGACATGGCCAGATCCACCACCTGCGGCCAGTCCCGCACCAGCGGTTCGAACAGCGAACGCCACGCCCGGCCGTCCTCGCCCAGCCCGTCGACCGTGCGCTCGAGATCGCGCCAGGCGACCCCCGCCCGCCCGCCGGCGAGGGGATGCGCGTAGGACGCCTCCGGCGTCAGCAGCTCCACGCCGTGCTCGGCGAGATCGAACGCTCGGAAGAACGGCGAGGCCAACGCCATCGGATGCGCGCCGGCGCAGGTGTCGTGATGGAAGCCGGGCAGCGTCACCTCGGCGGTCCGGCACCCCCCGCCGGCGGTGTCCTGCGCCTCGTACACCTCGACCGACAGCCCGGCCCGCGCGAGCACCACCGCCGCCGCCAGCCCGTTGGGACCGGACCCCACCACCACGACATCAGCCATCTCCCGATTGTGCCGTGCGTCGCGGGGCGCGCGCTGTCGGCAGGTTCACGTCCTGGTACGAGCGCCGAGGCAATTCCAATCGGCGTGTACAGATTCGGTGTGACCGGCGACACGTCCGGGCGGCGATGATTTCCGAGCCGCCGCAGCCGTCTGTACGAATAGCACGACCATGCGAGAACGATCAGGAGATCCGATGACCAAACCGCACGGCCCCGCGTCCTACTTCCCCTCCATCGAGGCCAAGTACGGCCGCGGCATCGACGAGTGGAAGACCGCGATGGCCGAATCGGGCCGCGCCTCGCACAAGGAGCTGGTCGACTGGCTGAAGACCGAGCACGGCTTCGGGCACGGCCACGCCAACGCCATCACCCAGCATTTCCTGCACCCGGAGAAGTGGGCGTCCTGACTCAGACGTCGGTGGAGAAGCGGATCCCGCCGTCGGGGATCTCCACCCCGGGCCAGACCCGCGCACCACGCAGCAGCTCGCAGCGGGCGCCGACGCTGGCGCCGTCACCGATGACGGCGTCGCGGACCAGCGCCCGCGGGCCGATCCGGGCACCGAAGCCGATGATCGAACGCTCGACGGTCGCCCCGGCCTCCACCCGGGCGCCGTCGAACAACACCGCACCGTCGAGGCGGGCACCGGCACCGACCTCGGCGCCGCGGCCGACCACGGTGCCGCCGATGAGCAGCGCACCCGGCGCCACACCCGCACCCTGATGCACCAGCGATTCACCGCGCTGACCCGGCAGGGCGGGCGAAGGCGCGATGCCGCGCACCAGATCCGCCGAGCCGCGCACGAAATCTTCCGGGGTGCCCATATCCCGCCAGTACGAGGTGTCGACATGCCCCTGCACCCTGGCACCCTCGGTCAGCAGCGCCGGGAACACCTCACGCTCCACCGACACCGGACGCCCGGACGGGATCTTCTCGATGTACTCGCGCCGGAACACGTAGCAACCGGCATTGATCTGGTCGGTCGGCGGATCCTGGGTCTTCTCCAGGAACGCGGTGACCCGGCCGTTCTCGTCGGTCGGCACGCAACCGAAGGCCCGCGGATCGCTCACCCGCACCAGATGCAGCGTGACGTCGGCCTTGGTGGACTCGTGCGTGTCGAGGATCGCGCCGAGATCGGTGCCGCCGAGGACGTCGCCGTTGAACACCATGACGTTGTCCGCGCGCAGCTTGGGCAGCACATTGCGGATGCCGCCGCCGGTGCCCAGCGGCTCGGTCTCGGTGACGTATTCGATCTCGAGGCCGAGGTCGGCGCCGTCACCGAAGTGTTCCTCGAAGACTTCGGCCTTGAACGAGGTGCCCAGCACCACGTGGGTGATGCCCGCTTCGGCGATCCGGGCCAGCAGGTGGGTCAGGAACGGCAGACCCGCGGTGGGCAGCATCGGCTTGGGTGCCGACAGGGTCAGCGGACGCAGCCGCGTCCCCTGACCGCCGACCAGAATCACGGCGTCGGTGCCTGAATGTCCTGACATCGAGGGTCCTCTGTTCACAGTGGATCGTCCGCGAGCGGTGCACTCACGAAGCTTCGTCGCGCGCCTTCGCGCGCAGCGCAGATCGAACCGCAATCCGGGAGCGAACCGCAAGTCCGACCCGCAGCGCCAGCCGCAACGGGGCCTGCCACCAGTGCGGATGCCGGTCGGCCTGGAAGCGGTAGGCGCTGGCGTGGTGGGCGGGCAGCATCAGCTCGGGATGCCTGCCCGCGGCGTGCCCCTTGGCGTGGGTGACCTCGGCGGTGGGCACGAAGACGTTGTGCCAGCCCGCGCGGCCCATCCGGTCGCCGAAGTCGACGTCCTCCATGTACATGAAGTAGCGCGAATCGAAGCCGTCGATGGCGTCGAACGCGGCGCGGCGCACCAGCAGGCACGACCCGGACAGCCAGCCGACGCTGCGTTCGGAGATCTGCTCGTTCTCCTGCCGGTAGCGCACGGTCCAGGGGTTGGACTTCCAGATGGAACCGAGAATGGCGTGACCGGCGCCGTCGAGCAGGCCCGGCACCGAACGCGCGGACGGGTAGATGCTGCCGTCCGGTTCCCGCACCATCGGGCCGAGCGCACCGGCACGCGGCCAGCGCTGCGCGGCGGCCAGCAGCTCATCGATGGCGTCGTTGCCCCAGCGGATGTCCGGATTGGAGATGACGATGAATTCGATCGACGGGTCCAGTTCGGCGACGGCCCGGTTGATGGCGCCGCCGTAACCGATATTGCCTCCGGTGCGTAGCAGCCGCACATGCGAATTGGCCTCGGCCACCATTTCCGGCACACCGTCGACCGACCCGTTGTCGGCCAGGATCACCTGCGGCTTTTCCGCGGTAGCGGTGGCCAGCGTGCTGATGAAGTGCTCGAGGTGCTCGCCGGGCGAGTAGGTGACCGTGACGACGGCCAGGCTCGGCTGACCCGTGGAATCGGAGGGGCTCACAGCGGTCCAGCGTAACTGGAGCGGCGGCGCAGCGCGTCGTCGAGCGCCGAGCGCCAATCCCGCAGCGGCGTCAGGCCGGCATCGGCCCAGGACGCGCCCGACAGCACCGAATACGCCGGGCGCCGAGCGGGTCTGGGGAATTTCGAGGAATCGCAGGGCCGCACCCGCTGCGGATCGGCGCCGACCCCGGCGAAGACCGCCTGGGCCAGATCGAACCGGCTCGCGGTACCGGCATTGGTGGCGTGCAGCAGCCGCGGAGCCTGCGGTGTGCGCGCCAGTTCCAGCAGGCCGAGCGCCAGATCGCCGCCGTAGGTGGGGCAGCTGAGCTGGTCGTCGACTACGTCGATGGTGTCGCGTTCGCGTTCCAGCTTCAGCATCGTCGCCACGAAGTCGGCGCCCGCCGCGCGGAACACCCAGGACGTGCGGACCACGTGCGCCTGCGCGGCAGAGTCCAGTACCGCGTGTTCGCCGGCCAGTTTCGACTGTCCGTAGACCGACACGGGCGCGGTGAGGTCGGTGGTCTCGTAAGGCCGGGTCGCGGTGCCGTCGAAGACGTAGTCGGTGGAGATATGGATCAGCCGCGCGCCCACCTCGGCGCACGCCGCCGCCAGCACCGCGGGGCCCGTCTCGTTGGCCGCGAAGGCCGCGGTCCGCTCGGATTCGGCGGCGTCGACGTCGGTGAAGGCGGCGCAGTTGATGATCACGTCACCTGGGCCGACGATCGCGCGGACGGCGCCGGCGTCGGTGATATCGAGGTCGCGGTGACCGAACGCACGCGCGGCGGGCGCGAACCGCCGCAACTCGTGGCCGAGCAGCCCGCCGGCGCCGGTGACGACCAAGCGCTCGGCCAGGGCGGGGTCGGCGGGCGTTTCCGGCGGTGTAGCGGCGCTCATGCGGTCAGTCTGGCACGCCGTGACACCAGCGGTTCGGCTCCACCACCGTTGCCGTTGGTTAGCCTCGTGATGGGGCTGGGTGTCATGAGCGACGCTGAGTCGAAAGGACTGGAATCGATCGCCGGGTCCGTCGAGCGGACCCGACGGGGTGGAGAGGACTGCAGGTGGCGCAGCGCAGGGCGGCAAGTGGGGGTGGCGCACCGATGTCCCGCACGGAATGGGAACCGGGTTCGTTCGGCCCGATGCGTGCGCTGGTGGCCGTGATCGCTGTGCTGGTGCTGGTGGTCACCGGCCTGGCCTGGCGCAGCGTGGACAGCCTCATCTCCAATATCGAACGCATCTCCGATCTGGGCCTGGGCGGCGGTCGTGACGGCGCGGTCGACATCCTGCTGGTCGGCGTCGATTCGCGCACCGACGCGCACGGCAACCCGCTGACCGACGCCGAGCGCGCCATGCTGCACGCCGGCGACGAGATCGGCACCAACACCGACACCATCGTGCTGGTCCGGGTCCCCAACGACGGCAGCTCCGCGACGGCCATCTCCATCCCCCGCGACTCCTACGTCGACATCCCGGGCCTCGGCAAGGGCAAGATCAACTCCGCCTATGGCATCACCAAGCAGCAGGAACAGCAGGAACTGCTGGACGAGGGCGTCGCCGAGGACGAGGCCGAACGCAAGTCCACCCAGGCGGGCCGTCAGGCGCTGGTCAAGACGGTCGCCGGGCTGACCGGCATCACCGTCGACCATTACGCCGAGGTGAGCCTGCTCGGGTTCGTGCTGCTCACCGACGCCGTCGGCGGAGTGGACGTCTGCCTGAACAATCCGGTCGACGAATGGATGTCGGGCGCCTCGTTCCCGGCGGGCAGACAGCGCCTCGACGGCCCGCGCGCGCTGAGTTTCGTCCGTCAGCGACACGACCTGCCGCGCGGCGACCTGGACCGTATCGTGCGCCAGCAGGTGTTCATGGCCCAGCTGGTGCAGCAGGTGCTCAGCAAGGACACCTTGAGCAATCCCGGCAGGCTCAGCGAGTTGAGTGAGGCCGTCGGCCGCACGATCGTGCTCGACGAGGACTGGGATGTGCTGGCATTTCTGCAACAACTCCAGGACCTGACCGGCGGCAAGGTCACCTTCGAGACCATCCCGGTGGCCGACCTCAACGGCACCTCCCCCGACGGCGAATCGGTGGTGCGGGTGGAGCCGAAAGCGGTCAAGTCGTATGTGGCCTCGCTGGTCGGCGAGGAGAGTGAGGAACCCGAGACGCCCGCCGTCACACCGTCGTCGGTCACGGTCAACGTGTTCAACGCGAGCCTGGTCGGCGGTCTGGCCGGTCAGGTATCTCAGGCCTTGAGCGCCAAGGGCTTCCAGCAGGGCGAGGTGGACAATTACTCCGGCGACCCCGTCACCAGCAGCCGGGTGCTCGCGGCCTCGACCTCGGACCCGAAGGCCAAAGCGGTGGCCGAGGCGCTGGGCGGCCTGACGGTGCTCGCCGACGAGACGGTTGCACCGGATACGGTGAGCGTGGTGCTGGCGAGCGACTATTCTGGTCCCGGGTCGGAGGCGGGCAGCATGTTCGACTTCGACACTCCGTCGACCTCCGCCACCCCCGTACCGCCCGCTCCGCCGATCGATGCAGGCAAGAACGGACCGACATGCGTGAATTAGCCACCGCGCAGCCAACAGCCAGTGAGCGTGAACCAGCCGATGCGTGATCTCGAGCAAGCACTGACCCTCACCGAGGCGGTGCTCGACCCGATCCTCGCGCGCGAACCCGCGGGTCCGCGCGTCACCTACTACGACGATGCCACCGGGGCCAGGATCGAACTGTCCGGGCTCACGCTGGCCAACTGGGCGGCCAAGACCGCCAACCTGGTGCGCGACGAATTCGGGCTCACCCCCGGCGCGCGGGTGGCGGTGCTGCTGCCCGCGCACTGGCAGACCGCGGCGGTGCTGCTCGGCTGCTGGTGGGCGGGCACCGAGGTGGTGTTGCATCCGGACCCGGACGCCGACCTGGCCCTGTCCACCGTCGACCGGCTCGACGACACCGACGGCGCGGGCGAGGTCGCGGTGCTGTCGCTGGATCCGATGGGTGCGCCGGTGCGCGATCTGCCGATCGGCGTCACCGATTTCGCCACCTCGGTCCGCGTGCACGGCGACCAGTTCCTGCCCGGGGGCATCGGCGTGGCGCTGGACGGGATGTCGGTGTCGGAGGTACTCGCCGAGGCGCGCACTTCGGCGCTGCGGCAAGGCTTCTCCGAGGGCGATCGGGTGCTGTCGAGCACCCCGTGGGATACCCCCGCCGAGCTCATCGACGGTTTCGTCGCGGTTCTCGCCGCCGGGGCCTCGCTGGTCCAGGTCGTCAATCCGGACCCGGCGCTGCGTGAGCGGCGCGTGGAGACCGAACGGGTGACCGCGCTGCGCGGCTGAGACCGGCCCCGGCTCCTACCGTGGTATAGGTCGATTGTCCGACTCTGGGACGTTCCCGCCGCTGCGCCGGTTCCGTACCGTGGTGATATCGCACACACACATCAGACGATGGGGTCGGGTGAGAGATGAAGCCGCAGTATTTGTTCCGGTGGTTGTCGGTGCACGGTGCGCCACGCGCGATCCTGCGGACGCAGGCGCGCCGCGGCGATGCGTTCGCGCAGTTGATGGGCGGGCCCGTCGGGGTGGACGATCCCTATCCGCTGATCGAACAGTTACGCGGTGCGGGCGGGCTACAGCGCGCCGCGCTGTCGTGGGTCACCTTCGACCACGGGCTGAGCCGAGCCATCCTGCGTGACAATCGGTTCGGCGTGCGCGCACCCGAGAGCTTCGTTCCCGGACCCCTACAGCGGTTGGCCAAGCATTTCCCGATCCCACCCAATCCGGTGGAGCCGCCGTCGATGCTGGTGATCGACCCGCCCGAGCACACGAGGATGCGTAAACCGGTGTCCTCGGCGTTCACCCCGCGCGCCATCGGCAAGCTGCGCGATCGGGTCGAGAGCGTCACCACCGAGCTGCTCGACGCCCTGCCCGCGCACGGCTCCGCCGATCTGGTGCAGGCCTATGCCGCGCAGGTGCCGATCGCGATCATCTCCGAAATGCTCGGCTTCCCGGACGCGGACCGAGAGATGTTCCTGCGCTGGGGCGACCGGATGACGCCACTGCTGGACCTGGGGATCTCCTGGCGGGCCCACCAGAACGCCATGGACGCCACCCACTTCATGAACCACTATCTGATCGAGCACATCGAGCGCCTGCGCCGAAACCCGGGCGATGACATCCTCAGCTCCCTCGTCACCGCCGGCGAATTGAACACCGAGGAACTGATCGCGACCGCGAGCCTGCTCATGGGCGCGGGCTTCGAAACCACGGTCAACCTGATCAGCAACGGCGTCGGCCAACTGCTCGCCCACCCGGAACAACTCGCCCGGCTCCGCGAGGAACCCGAGCTGTGGCCGAACGCGGTGGAGGAAGTGCTGCGCTTCGATCCGCCCGTGCAGACCACGGCGCGCACCGCCATCGCGGACCTCGAATTCGAGGGCGTGCCGCTGCGAGCCGGCGCAACGATCGTGCTGTCGCTGGCAGGCGCCAACCGTGATCCAGCGGTCTTCGAGGATCCGGCCCGCTTCGACATCGCCCGGGCCAACGCCAAGGACCATCTCACCTTCAGCAGCGGCATCCACGTCTGTCTGGGCGCCAGCCTGGCCCGGATGGAAGGCACCTACGCCCTGCGCGCGCTGTTCGAGCGTTTCCCCGAGCTTCGACTGGAAGGCCCGCCGCGCCGCAGGCAGCTGTTCACGCTGCACGGATACGAGCAGATGCCGGTGAATCTGGGCCCGCGGGCGCGCAGCCCACAGCACACCGGCGTCTGAGCAGCCGGTGCCCGGGCGGGCCGGGGTGGGGATGGCCCGCCTGGGCACCGCTCAGGCGAAGCCGACCGCCTGCTCGCCCCAGGCGGTGTGCAGGTCGTGGTCAGGGTCGTCGACGACGCGGTCGACGGCGTCGATGAGCAGGGTGGTGCGGGTCTGCTCGTGATAAGGCGGCCAATGCTTGGACCCGTCGAGCGCGGCGGGCACGCCATGGTGGG
This sequence comes from Nocardia cyriacigeorgica, assembly GCF_005863245.1. Lineage (GTDB taxonomy): Bacteria > Actinomycetota > Actinomycetes > Mycobacteriales > Mycobacteriaceae > Nocardia > Nocardia cyriacigeorgica_C. The sequence goes on from NZ_VBUT01000007.1 coordinate 167,613, forward strand.
CGAAGGCCAGCCAGCGCCGCATCATTCGTCCGGAGACCTCGGAGGCCACCTTGCGGCCGCCGAGCCAGAACGTCGGATCGTGGTTGAAGGTGCCGAAATTACCGAAGACATAGGGCAATTCGGTGGCATGCCCGGCCCCGACCCGCGCTGCCTTCAACATCGGAGTGGCATGGTCGAACCGGTACATCCAGGTGCGCGAATGCCGGGAATGGGTATCGGCCACCCAGTGCGCGGGCATCCGGAACGCGGCATCGGTGGACATGGCCAGCGCGCCGCGCGGCTTGGCCAGATCGGGGTAGGCGGAGGTGATCTCGGCGATGCGTTCGTGCGACATCCCCGGGTGACTTTCCTGCACCCCGTTGAGCATGGCGTTCACCGCTTCCGGGGTGACCGGCATGATCGGCGAGCGGAACAGCCGGAACAGCGACGCCTCGTCCTTGTTGGTGCCGATGATCAGCGGCACCCGGTGCGAAAGCCCGTCGCGGAAACGGTCGGTCGGATACCCTGGCAGCAGATCGCCGTCGACCACCGGGGCCGCGGCCAAGGTCCCGGGGGCCTGGATCGGCACCTCATCGATCAAGATCGCGGCCGCGTCGATGATCCGGTCGATCGGACATTCCAGCAGTTCGCCGGCGCGCTCGCGGGGCAGGTCGATCAGCTCCAGGAACCGCTCGGCAACACCGGCGGCGCGTTCCCGGCCGAAAACCGTTGTCGCGGGCGGACTCTGCGCGATCGCGCGATGGAACAGCCCGGCCGCGCGGGGCGCGGTGAGCAGCGCGGTCACGCAACCGCCGCCCGAGGATTCACCGAACAGGGTGACGTTGTCCGGGTCGCCGCCGAACGCGGCGATATTGCGCTGCACCCACTCCAGCGCGAACAGCTGATCGTGCAGGCCGAGATTGGGCACGAAATCCGGCGACAGCGACGACAGATCCAGGAAGCCGAGTGCCCCGATGCGGTAGTTGACGGTCACCACCACCACATCGCCGGTCTCGACCAGTTTGCGACCGTCGTAGATGCCCTGCGCCGCGGTGCCAAGGCAGTACGCGCCACCGTGCAACCACACCATGACCGGGTGCGGGCCGTCATCGGTGCCCGCCGGAGCGAAGACATTGAGCCACAGACAGTCCTCCCCCATCCGCAGGCCCTTGTCGATGGGAACGGTGTTGTCCATGTTCTGCGGCGCGATCTCACCGGGCTCGACGGTGTCGCGGACGCCGTCCCATGTCTGCGGTGGACGGGGCAGGGAGAACCGGTGCGGGCCTGCGGGTGCGGCGGCGTAGGGAACACCGCGCCAGACGAGCACACCGCCGTCGCGCACACCGCGCACCCGGCCGTATTCGGTCTCGGCCACCGGCCCGGACTCGTCCTGGGCGGCCGTCGCTCGCATCAACTCAGTGCTCATCGCGGACCCTCCTCATACCTCTGTCTATCGAGGGTACGACGGTGTTCATGACACCCGTGGTGACCGAAGCGAACCATGTGACGGCGCGTCGCGCCCGGCGCGTCGGCGGTGCAGCTCAGCGGGCTATTCCGCGGCGAATGTCTGCTGGGTCACCTGCTCGCTACACTCGGCCCATGCCGAGTTACAACTTTCGGTGTCGCAGTTGCGGTGACACGTTCGAGGTGAACCGTCCGATGGCCGAGGCGTCTGCGCCCGCCGCCTGCCCGAACGGGCACGACGACACCGTCAAACTGCTCACCACCTTCGCAACCGTCGGCCGGGCCGCCGCACCCGCGCCCGTCGCCGCCCCGCGCCCCGCCGGTGGGTGCTGTGGAGGCGGCTGCTGCGGCTGAGGCCGCGCACCTTCAGTCGCGGCGGTCGACGTGTCCGAGGTCGCGGTCCGGGGCCACCCGGTCACGCACCCGCTGCTTGAGCACCGCGATATCGGGGAAACCGCCGTCGGCCTTGCGTTCCCAGATCTGCTCGCCGTCGACGGTGATCCGGAAGACGCCGCCGGTCCCCGGGATCAGGGCGACCTCGCCGAGTTCGGTGGCGAAGGTACTCAGCAGTTCCTGCGCCATCCAGCTCGCGCGCAGCAGCCAGCGGCACTGGGTGCAGTACTCAATCGCGACACGTGGCATGCGGCGAACACTACCGGGGCCGGCGGCTACCGGGCGATCAGGCGCTGACGTCGCCGTCGAGGTAGACCCAGTGTCCGTCCTCGCGCACGAAGCGGCTGACCTCGTGCAGGGCACCGCGGCCGCCGGCGCCGTCGCGGTAGTGCGCGGTGAACTCGACCGTGCCGGTGTCGTCGAAGGGGCCGCCACGATCGGTGCGCTGGATCTCGAGGAACAGCCAGCGCTGGTCCGGGTCGAGTTCGAGGATGGCCGGGCGGGTGCGCCGATGCCAGGTCCGGCGCAGATAGTCGATGTCACCGACAGCGAAGGCGGTGTAGCGCGAGCGCATCAGCGCCTCGGCGGTCGGCGCCTCGCGCTCACCGGCCAGTATCGGCCCGCAGCAGCTGCCGAAGGGTTCACCGCGCCGGCACGGACATGGCTGCGTCTGATCCATGACATCGATCATGCTCACCCGCCGCCATCCGCGCCCGACCGGGGAACCGGCTGCCGCCCGGCGGACAGTCCCGTGCTCATCCGATCGCGGCGAGTTCGTCGGCGATGCGCGCGGTCTCCTCACGCCAGCGCCGCAGCTCGATGACGGCAGGCGCGAGTTCGTAGTCGTGATGGTGGGCCGCATGCGACAGCGCCGACCACAGTGTCGCGATCCGCGCGGCGGTGAACGGGCCGGCAAAGGTGCGCAGGGCCAGTAATTGGGCGCGCATGGGGCAGCGCATCAACTCCGGCGCCACCCGCATCCACAGCTCGTCGACGACCTGTTCCAGTGCGATCCGCAGAATCCACGCCGTCGCCCGCGACCACAGCCCACCCGCGTCGGTGACGGTGCCGTCGAGCAGCCCGTCGACGGCGGCCAGCCGCTCGGCGACGCTCGGACGGTCCACGCCTGCGGGGAACTCGTCGCGGGGCGGACCGTGCGGGCGGGGCCGCTGCGATCGCCCGCCTTTGCCACGCGTCCCACGACGACGCCGGCGCCGGGCGGGAGCGCCGTCCTCGCTCATCGCGCCAGCCAGTCGACGAGCTTTTCGGTATCGGCGATCAGCTCCTGCATGCTGCGCCCGATCGGCACATGCGCGCCCGCGGTGGCGTCGCGGAGTGCCGCGACGGCCCATTTTCCTTCGCGGGCAAGGTGTTTGCCCAGGTCTTCGATGCGTCCCGACGGGCCGAGGACCGCGAGCGCCACCATGGCCCTGGTCGACTGTGCGGTATCGATGAGCCGCTGCACCTCACGGTGGTCGACGCCGTCGGCGAGCAGCTTGCGCCGTGCCCGGGCCAGGCTCGCCGCTTCCAGCGCCGACCGGCAGCAGGTGGCGACGAGTTCGTCGGCGATCGCGGGCGGCAGCTGCGGGGTGCGGGTGAGCGCGCGGGCGTCGTCGAGATAGCGCAGCACCGGATCGCCGGACACCCGCACCTCGACCCGGGAACGCTCGCGCCGCTGCACCTCGAGCACCCTGGCATCGATCTGCATCCGCCGCACCGCTTCGGCCAGCCGCTCGTCATGGGTGAACACCACCACCTGCCGGGTCCAGGCCACCGTCGCCAGCACCCGGGCCAGCCCGTCGACCTTGGCCGGGTCCATTGCCTGCACCGGATCGTCGATCATGACGAAACGGAACGGGCTGTCCTCCACGGTCGCGCGGGGCAGGAACAGCGACAGCCCCAAGGCGTGCAGCTCGCCCTGGCTCATCACCCCGAGCGCGGCGCCGTCCACGTCGTCGACGGTGACATCGAGCAGGACCCGCCGCGCGGTGTTCACATTGCCTTGCAGCCGGATGCCGCCCAGTTCGACGTTGCTCTGCTGGCGCAGGCTGTGCCACACCCAGCGCGCCGTCGTCTCCAGCGGCGCCATCCGTTCCCCGCGCAGGCCGGCGGTGGCCGCCTTGAGCCACTCTTCGGCCTTGCGCACCGTGCGCAGCTCGTCCGCGTGCGCGGCCACCGCGCGGGCGCCGTCGAGCCAGGCGGCGATGCGCGGGGTCAGCGGCGCCCAGACCTCGTCGAGCCGGTCGAGTTCCTTGCGGGTGCCCTGCTGCAGGAAGTCGAGCTCGTCGACCAGGCGCGCGTGCGCGGCCAGCAACCGGCCGGGCAGCTCCGGGGTGTATTCGGCATTGGTGAGCGCCGCCCATTCCGACCAGGCCCGCCGGGCCGCCGCCGTATCGACGGTGGGTGGGTTGCGCGGATCGAAGGCCAGTTCCGCCGGTATCTGCTCCGGCAGCGATCGGGCCGCCCGCAACGCCTCGCTCAGTTCGCTGCGGGCGCCGGCCAGCGCGGCGACGCGCTCGCTCAGCTGGGCGATGGAGGCCTCGGCGGCCTGGGACCACTGCTGGTCGAGACTGCCCTGTCCGCACACCGGACACGGGCACGCACCGGTGCGCGCGGCGTGCTCACGGGCGCGGGTGAGCAGGTCGAGGATGCGCAGATCGGCCTCGGCGTCGGCCGTGGAGTCGCGGTCGAGCGCGGTGCCGCATTCGGCCAGCCGGGCGGCGACCTCGGCGACCTCGGCCTCCGACGGCAACCGCAGTCGCACGATGGCGCGCAGGCCCTCGGGTTCGCCACCCGGATCGGTGCCGAACAGTTCGGCTTCCACCGCTGCCAGATCCGGCGCGGGTGGGCGCAGCAATTCGGTCATCCGGATGGCGCGGTCGTCGGCCACGGCGGCCAGGTCGGCGAGCAGTTCGAGACGTTCCTGGCGGGAGTCGCGGGCGGCACGTTCGAGCTCGAGACGCCGCATCCGGATGGTCTCCTGCGCGACGGTGAGTTCATCGAGACCGAGCAGTTGATGCAGCGCGTCGAACAATTCGCTCGGTTTGCCGTCGACCAGCGCACCCAGCTCGCTGTAGGACAGGAACGGGCGATACAGCTCGAGCGGCACCGACCAGCGGCGCGCCGGGAACGGCGCCCGGCCCGCGGCCGTGCGCTGGGTCCACTGCGCCTCCGACAGCGCGGCGCCCGGTGCCCATTCCTTGACAACGGTGAGTTCGGGCTGCTCGCCACCGGCGAGCAATTCCAGTTCGATACGCGTGGATTCGGGTTCGTGCAGATTGCGCCAGCCCTCGCGCCAGGCCGCCGACCGGCCGTCCCAACGCCGGTTGCCGCCGGTCAGCGCCAGTTCCGCGGCCTCGGCGAAACTGGATTTGCCGCTGCCGTTGCGGCCGACCACCAAGGTCAGGCCGGGACCTGGCGCCAGCTCCAGGGTGGTCTCGGCGCCGATCCCACGGAACCCGCGCACTCGGATCGCGCGCAGGAAAATGCCCGTGGCGCCGAATTCCGCTGTGGATTCGCTCGATTCGAGATCGCCGAGAGCCGTCAGCACGGTGTGCGCGATATCCGCGGTGACCGCGGGATCGGATTCGAGCCGCCGCATGACCAGCTCGGCCAGCTGGGGCGCGTGCCGACTCCCCGTGCCGGTCTCGGAATTCGTGCGCATACACCACCCCCTGCACCACCGAACCGCGGCGCATCCTCCACCCCGCGCGCGGTCGCACTGTACGAAAGCTGTCCGAAACGCTACCCGATAGCCGGGCGCAGGCACAGACGTAGTTGAGGTACAGGCACAGACGAGAAACTGCCCGCGGGGATGGAATTGGCCATCGAAACGCGGGGCTGCGCTCCGATGTCCACCCCTCGCCAGCCCCGACGGGCAGCTCATTGGTGTGTCACCCTGTGCAGGGTGGCTCGGGCGAGCCGAACAGGTCAGAATGCCAGAGCTCACCCGCGCGCGCAAGCGCGAGCTCGGCGGACCCTTGCCGAAAAATTCGACGGCACAGCGGATTTCCCAGGTAGACGCGGGTGGCGAGGCAACTTGTCGGTGCGATGCGGTACAAATCCGGGGACCGACTGCAGGGGGCTCGAGGAGCGGGGGAAGTATGGAGCACGTGAGGCAGAGCCGGTGACTGCGCGCCAGAACCCGGCCGCGGCGCAACGGCGGGTGCGGGTGAGCGCGGGATTGGCCGAACTCGATATCTGGCTGGCCGACCAGGTGCGGACCGGGCTGGCGCAGTCGGATCGATCGTTCGGTGCGTTCGAGGCGATGGCGGCGCGCATGGTGGACGCGCAGGCGCCAGGGGTGGCGGCGATCCTGCGGCAGGTGCCCGCGGCCGTGATCACCCGCTCCGACTGGCCGCAGGTGGTGCTCGACCGGTACGCGCGGCTGCATCTGCTGGTCACCGCGCACCGCAGGCTCGACGAGCTCCCGCCGCCACTGGCCGCCAGCGTGCGCACCCATATCGGCTATCCCACCAGGACGGATTCGGTGCGAGCCGAACCCGCCGTCCGCGACCAATGGATGACTCTCGGCGTCCGCGTCACCGAGGACGAACGGCTCTACACCCGGCGCACCTGGCTGTACGGGCGGCGCAGCGGCCGCTGGGGGCTGCTGATCGACCACAGTTTCGGTTCGCCCGGCTTCGCCGTCGAAGCACCGGCACTGGGCATGATGGCCGAGGCCGACCTCCACTTCTACCCGGCGGCGGCGCCATTGCGGGCGCTGTGGGGCGCAACGCACGGTGGCGCCGAACCGTTCACCACGGTGCCGCGAGCGACAGGTCCCGGTATCGAGGCGGCCCTGAACCACTACGCCGACGCACTCGCTGCCGATCCATGGCTCGGCTCCTGGCCGATGCTGCTCGCCGACGTCGTACCGGTGCCCGGCGAACACGGCTGGCAACTGGCCGAATCCGGCGGCGCCGCGCTGCCACTGGCGACCGTCGAGCCGCCGTGGGACCTGCTCGGCGTCTCCGGCGGCCATCCGGTGACGGTCACGGCCGAATGGACCGACAGCGGCCTGCTGCCTTTGTCGGTGCTGGCCTCGAGTGAAGTGACCGATATCGGCACCGTGGTGAGCGGACCGGGCGGGCGCGGTGCGGTGGCCTCGGCCGAATTGGCCTCGGCGGCATTACTCGGCACCGCGCGCCGACCGCCACCGACCGCGGCGCTGCCTTCCCCCGTCGCCGCCGAGGTGCGGCGGTTGGACCACGATCCCGCCCTGCTTCTGCTCGAATCCGCCGCCCTGGATGCCGCCTTCGCTCGCGGTGGCGTGCTCCCGGGCCGCGCCGAGCTACCGGAACCGGCCGCGGACGATCCGCGCAGGCAGCTGCCGCGTGCCGCCGCCGAGCGGTTGAGCCGGCTGTTGCGCGACCGCTCGCGGTTCCTGCCCGAATGGTTGAGCGCCGCCGCGCCATTGGACTATCGCGTCCCCGAAGTGCTGTGCGCGCAACTGCTCGAGTACGCCGCGGGCCACGCCGACGCACGAGAACCCTTGCTGCGGCTGGCGGGAACGCGGGGCCGGTGGCTGGCGGAGCGAAATCCGGCCTGGCACACCTTGGTCCGCCATGGGGCGGCGGCGCCGGAGCCCACCGACTCCGAGGAGGCCTGGCGTTACGGGCAACCGGCCGAGCGAACCGAGTGGCTGGCCGCGCTGCGGCACCGCGATCCGGCTGCCGCACGGGCGGTGTTGCGGGCGGCCTGGGAATCGGAGTCCGGGCCGCTGAAGGCCGAGCTGCTGGCGGTTCTGAGAGACGGGATCGGCGCCGCCGACGAGCCGCTGCTGGAATCGGCGCTCGACGATCGTCGCGGCGACGTGCGCCGCACCGCGGCCGGGTTGCTGCGGCTGCTGCCGGAGTCGGCCTTCTCCCAGCGCATGACCGAACGCGCCAGGGCATGGGTGCGTATCGGCCGCAAGGCGCTGCACGCGCAGGTGACCATCGACCTACCGGACGAGCTCGATGCCGCGGCCCTGCGCGACGGCATCACCGATCGCACCGGCGAGTACAGCTATCGCTGGGCAGGCGCACCCGATGTCACCGCCGGGCGGCTACGGCATCTGGTGGCCGCCACCCCGCTCGCGCACTGGGCGCAGGTGTTGCATTCCCCGCAGCGCGCGACCGGCGCCGCCATCGACGACCGGTTCCGGCAACCGATGTTCGACGGCTGGGTCGATGCCACCCTCGCCGAACGCGATCCGCGCTGGGCCCGAGCACTGTTCGACGCCGGGGTGCCCTCGGACCTGGCCATGCTGCGGCGCCGCGAATTGTTCGGCCTGCTCCCGCCGGCCGACCGGACCCAGCATGTGCTGCGGCTCGACGGTGCCTGGTTGTCGGAGATCGAGGCGCTGCTACCGGCGATCGGGCACCCATGGCCGGAGCCGGCGGCCCGGCATGTGCTGCTGTTGCTGCAGGAACGGGCGCGAGCGGCCGAACGTCGTCCCGGCGCGCACGGCACCACACCGACCGCGCATCGGTCGTTGCTCACCGCCGCGTCGGTGCATCTGCCGCCGGCCGCGGCACCGCTGGCGACCACCCTGGCCCGGCGCTGCGGGGACCCGGCCTGGGCGCGGGCCTTCGACCGGCTCGCCGACGACATCATCACCCGATCGACGATGCTCGAGGAGTTGCAGTGACCACCACCGAATCCCATCTGCTGCGTCCGCACGCCGAACAGGCCTTCGCCGGCGAACTGCGGGCCCTGGCGGCCGTGGACGACCGGCCCCGGCCACCGTCGTGGCGGCTGTCGCCGTGGGCGGTGGTCACCTACCTGCTCGGGGGCACCCTCGACGACGGCACGGTGATCAGCCCGAAATACGTGGGCCCGCGCCGGCTGATGGAAGTCGCCGTGGCCACCCTGGCCACCGATCGGGCACTGCGCACCGGCGCCATCGCGCGGATCGAGGAACTCACCCGCATTCCCTCGGATGTGCAGGACGCGTTGATCACGGTGCTGTCGGAGAAGACGCTGCCGATTCCGGAACTCGGTGCGGAGGTGCAGGCCGCCAAGGGGTTCAATGTCATCGCCACCGCCAACGACCGCGACCGCGGGGTGAACGAGCTGTCCTCGGCGTTGCGGCGGCGCTTCAATACCGTGGTGCTGCCGCTGCCCGCGAGTGAGGAAGACGAGGTCGCCATCGTCACCCGGCGGGTCGCGCAACTGGGTTCGGCACTCGAGTTGCCCGAGGTACCCGCGGCCGCCGACGAAGTGCGCCGGGTGGTGCGAATCTTCCGTGAGCTGCGCGACGGCATCACCGCCGACGGACGGACGAAACTGAAATCGCCGTCGGGCACTCTGTCGACCGCCGAGGCGATCTCGGTGATCACCAGTGGTCTCGCGCTGTCGGCACATTTCGGTGACGGTGTGCTGCGTGCGGGCGATGTGGCGGGCGCGGTGCTCGGATCGGTGATCAAGGATCCGGTGGCCGATGCCGTGGTGTGGACCGAGTATCTGGAGGCCGTGGTCCGCGAGCGCCCGGAATGGTCCGATTTCTATCGCGCCTGCCGCGAGGTCGGCGGATGAGCGCAGCCACCGCCGATCCGGACACCGCCGACCCGGACACCGGCGAGCCTCGGACCCGGGTGTTCGGGATCCGTCATCACGGACCGGGTTCGGCCCGCTCGCTGCGCCTCGCGCTCGACCACTATCGCCCTGACATGATCTTGATCGAAGGGCCGGCCGACGCCGATCCGCTCACCGTCTTCGTCGACGACCCGGGCCTGGTGCCGCCGGTCGCCATGCTCGCCTACGTCCCCGACGCGCCGACCCGCGCCGCGTTCTGGCCGTTCGCGCAGTTCTCGCCGGAATGGCAGGCACTGCGCTATGCCACCGAACACGCTGTGCCCGTGCACTTTTGCGACCTACCCGCCACCACCGTGCTCGCGCTGGACGCCGAACCCGGCGACAACATCGACCCACTCGCCGAACTCGCCTCCGCCGCCGGATACGACGACGCCGAACGCTGGTGGGACGCGATCGTCGAATCGACCACCGACATCGACACTTTCGACGCGCTGACCGAGGCGATGGGCGCCCTGCGCGACAGCATCGCCCATGGCTCCCAACCGCCGCCCACCGATTCCCGCCTGTCTGCCGGATTCGACGGCACCGCTGCGGGCGCGGACTCCGCGACGAATTCGCGCCCGGCCGCGGCAGACCCGGATTCCGCGAACGGCGAGGAACCGACTCGCGGCGACGAAGAGCACGACACCACCGATTCCCGGCGCGGCGATCGCACGACCGGTGTTCGCCGCAGCAGTGAGCCGGGTGCGACGTCGCCGGCAATGCCTGCGGCGGGCATCGATGCGCACACCCTGCGACGTGAGGCCTACATGCGCCAGACCATCCGGAAGGCACTGAAGGACGGGGCACAGCGCGTCGCGATCGTATGCGGGGCCTGGCATGCGCCAGCGCTGGTCGAACCGCTGGGCCCCGCCGCCCCCGACGCGCGGCTGCTGAAGGGCTTGCCGAAGGTGAAGGCCCGGCTGACGTGGGTGCCGTGGACGCATTCACGGCTCTCCGCCGCCTCCGGATACGGTGCCGGTGTCACCTCCCCCGGCTGGTACCACCATCTGTTCACCGAGACCGAACAGCCCATCGCCCGCTGGCTGACCAAGGTCGCGGGTGCGCTGCGCAGGCACGACCTGCCGGTGTCGAGCGCGCACATCATCGAGGCCGTGCGGTTGTCAGAAACGCTGGCGGCGCTACGTGATCGGCCGCTGGCCGGGCTGTCGGAGGTCACCGAGGCCACCAGGGCGGTGCTGTGCGACGGCGATGAGAGCATGCTCCGATTGGTCGGCGCCGAACTGGTGGTCGGCGAGGCCATCGGCGCTGTCCCGGCTACTACGCCGACGGTGCCGCTGGACGCCGATCTGCGTGCCAGGGCCCGCACCCTGCGACTGAAACAGCAGCCCGAGTCCACCCTGATGGAATTGGATCTGCGCAAGGAACGCGACCGGCTCAAGTCCCGGCTCCTGCACCAGTTGCGGATCCTGGAGGTCGAGTGGGGCACGCCCACCGACAGCGAGGTGCGCGCCACCGGCACCTTCCGCGAAACCTGGACCCTGCGATGGGAACCGGAATTCGCGGTGGCGGTGATCGAGGCGTCACGCTGGGGCACCACCGTCGCCTCCGCCGCCGAGACCAAACTCCTCGATACCGCCGGTCGCGACGACCAGACCGTCGGCGATCTCACCGACGCACTCGGGCTGGCGCTACTGGCCGATCTGGGCGGCGCCGTCGGCGAACTCATCGGACGGCTGGAATCGGTGGCGGCACTGGACCACGACGTCACCCACCTGCTGGCCGCCCTGCCCGGGCTGGTGCGCACCCTGCGCTACGGCGACGTGCGCGGCACCGACACCGCGGCGCTCACCCACGTCGCCGACGGCATGCTCATCCGCATCTGCGCCGGCCTGCCCGGCGCGGTCACCGGCCTGGACACCGATGCCGCGCTGGAGATGCGCGCCCTCATCGACGCCGGGCACACCGCCATCCACATCCGTGACGACACCGAAGCGCGCGAGGCCTGGCTGGCGACCCTGCACCGCATCGCCGACCGCGACGACGTGCACGGCGCGATCGTCGGCCGCACGGTGCGGCTGCTGTGCGACGCCGACCGCATCGACCAGGCCGAATCCGCGCGCCGGCTCGCCGCGGCGTTGTCCATCGGCAGTTCCGCCGCGGCCAAGGCGGAGTGGATCGACGGTTTCCTCGGCGGACGCGGGCTGCTGCTGGTGCACGACCGCGAACTGCTGCGGCTGGTCGACGAGTGGCTGCGCACCCTCGACGACGATCAGTTCGTCCAGACCCTGCCGCTGTTGCGCCGGACCTTCGGCGCCTTCGAATCGGGCGAACGCCGCGCCATCGGTGCCGCTGTCCGCGACGGCGTCTCCGCCACCGCCGGTGCGGCGAACGTGCGGCAACTGGACCTCGACCGGGGCGCACGCGCGATGCGGGTGGTTGCCGAGATCCTGGGAGCACGGACATGAACGACTCACCCGATCGCACTCCGGCCGAGGCCGTCGACAGCGAATCCTCGGCTCGCCGTTGGCGTCTGGTGCTCGGCGCCGCGGCCGAACCCGAACTCGGCGGCCTCGGCGCGGCGGATGACGCCGCCATGGACGGCGCGCTGTCCACGCTCTACGACAGCGATCCACCCGCCGGTTCGGGCCCGCGCTCGGCCGGCTTGCAGGGGTCGGCGCCGCGGGTGGCCCGCTGGCTCGGTGATATCCGCACCTATTTCCCGTCGTCGGTGGTGGAGGTGATGCAGCGCGATGCCATCGAACGGCTCGATCTCACTCAGCTGCTACTGGAACCGGAGCTGCTCGAGGCCGTGAAACCGGACGTGCACCTGGTCGGCACCCTGCTCAGCCTGAACCGGGTGATGCCGGAAACCACCAGGTCCACCGCGCGGACGGTGGTGGAGCAGGTGGTGCGCGATATCGAGCGGAGGATGGCCGCGCGCACCGTGGCCGCGGTGAGTGGCGCGCTCGACCGCGCGGCACGGGTGAGCAGGCCGCGGCCTCGCGATATCGATTGGGATCGCACCATTCGCAAGAACCTGGCGCATTATCTGCCCGAGCAGCGCACCGTCGTCCCCGAACGGCTGGTCGGCTACGGCCGCCGCGCCAAGGCGGTGCGCCGCGATGTGGTGCTGGCCATCGACCAATCCGGCTCGATGGCCTCGAGCGTGGTGTACGCCTCGGTGTTCGGCGCGGTGCTGGCCTCCATGCGCTCGCTGCGCACCTCGCTGGTCGTCTTCGACACCGAGGTGGTGGATCTGACCGAGCATCTGTCCGACCCGGTCGACGTGCTGTTCGGCACCCAGCTCGGCGGCGGCACCGATATCAACCGCGCCCTCGCCTACTGCCAAACCCTGGTGACCCGCCCCGAAGAAACCCTGTTCGTGCTGATCTCCGACCTCTACGAGGGCGGCATCCGCGACGACATGCTGCGCCGCGTCAACGCCCTGAAGGAATCCGGCGTCCAGGTCATCGTGCTGCTGGCCCTGTCCGACGACGGCGCCCCCGCCTACGACCACGACAACGCCGCCGCCCTCGACGCCCTCGGCATCCCCGCCTTCGCCTGCACCCCCGACCGCTTCCCCGACCTCCTCGCCCTCGCCCTCAACCGCGGCGACATCCGCACCTGGGCCAACACCACCACAGGACGATCGTGACCGATAACGACCTGCCACTGCCGCCGAACCCGTGGCCGAACGGCCTGCCGGAACCATTCGTCTTCTCCGACGAACCACCCCTGCCCGGTATGCCGATTCCGGGCGAGGGTCTTCCGTTGCCACGGCCGTTGCCTCGGGAGTATGCGCGTTTGGCGGATATTCCGCCCACCACGTTCCCGATCGCACACGGGTGCCTGCTCGGTGGCGCCGTCGGTGATGCGCTCGGCGCCTCGGTGGAGAATCTGACGCTCAGCGAGATCCGGGAGCGGTACGGGCGGCGCGGGTTCCGCGGCAAAGTCGCCGAGTACAGCAATCAACCCACGGAGTTCACCGGCCGGACCTCGGAGGAAAGCCAGCTCGCGTTACTGGTGGTCGAGGCAATGATCCGGAGCAGCGTCCGCGCCAGGGAGCGTGGTACCGGTGGGCCGACGATCGCGATCTTGCAGTCGCTGTGCATTGAATGGCTACGTTCGCAGGTCGATTCGGTTCCGGATCAGGACTACCCACCCCACAGCGGCCTACTGGATCTGCCCGCTTTCGCCGAGCGTCGGGGCGCATCACGGACCGTCCTGAACGCCTTGCGCGCGGCGGCCGAGCGCGGTGGGCCGCGCCGCCCGCTCGGCACCATCACAGCACCGATCAACGACTCCAAGGGTTCCGCGTGCGCTGTTCGTGTGGCCGCTTGCGGTTTCCTCCCCAACCCGGCGTCCTCGTTCGACCTCGCCTGCGAGGCAGCCGCACTCACCCACGGCCATCCGAGTGGCTGGCTGGCCGCAGGTGCCTTCGCCGCGATCATTTCGGGTTTGTGGACCGGGCAGGACCTCGGTAGCGCGGTAGACCGGGCACGCACGGAATTGGCCCGGCACGAACACCACCACGAGGTATCGGAGGCACTCGCGCACGCCGTGCACCTCTCGGGTCGAGGTGAACCGTCCGCCGAGCAGGTGGAATCGCTGGGTGGCGGGTGGACCGCGCCGGAAGCCCTCGCCATGGCGACCTATACCGCGCTGGCTGCCGAGTTAGCAGGCGGGACGCCCAAGCAGATCGTCGAACGAGGCCTGTGCGCCGCGGTGAACCATTCCGGCGACAGCGACGCGACCGGGACGATGTGCGGAAATCTCCTCGGCGCACGCTACGGATATCAGGGCATCCCCGAAGCGTGGGCGGGCAAGTGTGAAATCGCCGGTCCGGTCTGGGAATTGGCGCACGATTTCAGCATCGAGTTCGGCCCTCGTCCGCCGAGCGATTCCAGCGGCTATATGGACTACGGCTGGATGGCCAAGTATCACAGCTGAGCGGACTCGGCTGGCGATAGCCGCCGTGCCATCGCCGGCCGAGTCCCTACAGGTCCGCGATGGCCGCCAGCGGTGGCGTCCGTGCCGCACGCACCGCGGGCCACAGGGCCGCGAGGACACCCACCACCGCGGAACCGATCAGCATCAGCACCAGTTGTCCCCAGGGGACGGCGATCTGGTCGAGGCCGAGGTCGCGGAGGGTGCGCAGGAATCCGACACCGAGGCCGAGTCCGAGGATCGCGCCGACGATGGCGCCGAAGACCGCTATCAGCATGGATTCCAGGTAGATGGTTCGGCGGACTTGGGCGCGCTGGGTGCCGACGGCACGCAGCATGCCGATCTCGCGGCGCCGCTCCACCACCGACAGCGCCAGGGTGTTGACGATGCCGAGGATGGCGATCACCACCGCGAGGGCGAGCAGGCCGTACAGGATGGCGAGCATGGTGTTGATCTGCCTGCCCTGTGCGCCCTTGAATTCCTCGCGGTCCTGCACCTGAACCAGCGAGGCCTCGGTGGCCTGGCCAGGGGCGGTGCCCGGTTCGTCGGCGCCGAACACCGACTGCACGGTGGCCTGTTCCAGACCGGTGCGCATGGCGGCGAGATCCGCGCCGGGTTCGGCCGCGACCAGAGCCAGCACGTTGATCCGCATGTTCGGTGGCATCACCTCGTCGAACACCGCGGGCGGCACCACCAGCGGACCCATCAGCGGCGACTTCCGGTAGATCCCGGCCACGGTGACGGGAATCTGCTTTTTGTCCATGCTGGTGAGCGTGATCTGCTGCCCCGCGCTCAGATCGTGTTCGGTCGCTTCGTCTTCGGCGACGAGGATGTCGCGTTCACCGAGGGTGCCGGTGCCGCTGAGGATGTCGTAGTTCAGCACCCGGTCCAATGGCCCGTCGGGTGAGGTGCCGAATTCCTCGTCGTCGTCGATCTTCACGCCGACGCCGCGAATCGCGACGACTTCCGCCACGCCGGGTACTCCGCGGGCGGCTTCCACCGCCGGCCCGGGCACGCCGATCGCCTGCGGCCCACCCATCTGTGGACCGGCCAGCACATAATCGGCCGCAACACCCTTGTCGACCAGCACACCGACGCTCGCCTTCGCCGACGCGCCGAGCATGCCGATGGCCGAGACCAGCATCAGCCCGAGGGTGAGCGCGAACGCCGTCGCCGCGGTCCGGCGCGGGTTGCGCACGGCATTGTTGCGCGCCATCGCACCGATCGGGCCGAACGGACGCAGCAGCAGGCCCAGCCCACCGACCACCGGCCGCGAGAGCGCCGGCGAGGCGAGCAGCACCGCGAAGATCAGTGCCAGCGCGCCGACACCGACGGTCGCCGCCGCCGTCCCGCCGGTCGACTGGGCGCCGACCACCACCAGCACCGCGCCGACCACCGCGAGCGCGAGCCCGAGCCAGGTGCGCACCCGCAATGATTCATCGGCCGAGGCGAATTCCTCGCGCATGGCCTGCACCGGCGGGATCTTCGCGGCCCGCCGCGCCGGCGCGTAGGCGCTGACCATGGTGACGAGCAGGCCGACCAGCAGGCCGACCAGGATGGTGCGCGGCAGCACCGCCATCGAACCGGTCGGCAGGCCGAGGTCGAAGGCGTTGAGCACGGCCGAGAGCCCGAAGGCCAACGCGACCCCGGCCGCCAGCCCGATGACGCTGCCGATCACACCGATGACGAAGGCCTCCGCGACCACCGAGCGCCCGACCTGCTGACTGCTCGCGCCGACCGCGCGCAGCAGCGCCAGTTCGCGCAAGCGCTGGGCGACGATCATGGAGAAGGTGTTGTAGATGATGAAGGTGCCGACGATCAGCGCGATCGAGCCGAAGGCGAGCAGGAAGTAGTTGATGAAGTTGAGCGCGTCGGAGATCTCGGCCTTCATCTCGGCGCGCACCTGCTCGCCGTTCTGCACCTTGTAGTCGGGGAAGGCGATGGCGATCTTGTCGCGCAGCTCGTCACCGGGGATGCCCTCGGCGGCGACGTCGACGTGGGCGACATGACTTCCGTCGGTGAACAACTTGCGGGCCTGGCTGTCCTCGAACAGCAATCCGATGAACCCACCGGTGTCGGCGGCGACGTCGTAGATGCCGGTGAGGGTGACCTCGAGCGTGCCCTGCGAGGGGACGAGGATCTTGGTCCGGTCCCCCACCTCGAGCCCGGCCCGCTCGGCTCCGCCGCTGTTCAAGGCGATCTCACCGGGCTGCGACGGGGGCGCGCCCGCGATGAACTTCTCGGGTTCGGAGATCGCCTGCTCCGGCGGCAGATAGGACTCGCCCCAACTCGGCGCGCCGCCGGTCTGCACGGCCTTCTTGCCTTCTGGATCGAGCAGCACCACCGCGCCGTTGACGCTGGGCGCGATGGCCCGCACGCCGTCCATCGCGGCGATCTTGTCCACCACGTCCTGCGGTACACCGAGCGACTGCCGTTCTTCCGGGCTGACGCGCACGTCCACGCCCCTGGCTTCGTCGGCGAAGATGCCGTCGAAGGTGCGCTGCAAGGTGTCGGTGAAGACGAACGAGCCCGCGATAAACGCCGTGCCCAGCACCACCGACAGCAATGTGAGCGCCAGTCGCACCTTGTGCGCGGCGAGGTTGCGCAAGGCGACCTTGCGCATCGGGTTGCCCGCCATCATTTGGTCTCCAGCGCCTTCATCTTGTCCAGCACCGATTCCGCGGTGGGGCCGCGCAATTCGTCGACGATGCGGCCGTCGGCGAGGAAGACGACCCGGTCGGCGAAGGACGCGGCGTGCGGATCGTGGGTGACGACGACGACCGTCTGCCCGAATTCGTCGACGGCGGTGCGCAGAATCGAGAGCACCTCACCGGAGGAGCGCGAATCGAGGTTGCCGGTCGGTTCGTCGCCGAAGATGATCTCGGGTTTGCCCGCCAGCGCTCGCGCGCACGCCACCCGCTGCTGCTGCCCGCCGGACAGCTCGCTGGGCCGGTGGGTCAGCCGGTCGGTGAGCCCGAGCCGCTCCAGCACCGTGTCGAGCCACTGTTGGTCGGGGGCACGGCCGGCGATGTCCAGCGGCAGGGTGATGTTCTCCAGCGCCGTCAGCGTTGGCACCAGGTTGAACGCCTGGAAGACGAAGCCGATGCGGTCGCGCCGCAGCCGCGTCATCTGTTTGTCCGACAGCTCGTTCAGGGCGGTGTCACCGATGCGCACCGTGCCCGAGCTGGCGCTGTCCAGCCCGGCCAGGCAGTGCATGAGGGTGGATTTGCCGGAGCCGGACGGTCCCATGATCGCGGTGAATTCGCCCTTGACGAATTCGGCCGACACCGAATCCAGCGCGGTGACCTGGGTGTCTCCGGTCCCGTACACCTTGGTCAGGTCTTCGGCGGTGGCCGCGACGACGGCCGGAGCCTGCGTCTGGGCCGGATCGATGCCAACGGCGTGCGAGGTCATGGTGACCAGTCTGTCGGCGTTCGCGCCGTCGCGCCATCGGGGAATCCACCCAGACCGCAGGGATGACCCGGCGAATCGTTCAGTTCGACGAGTTCAGCGGGGCCGACTTCCACCACGTCAGTACCTGATCGATGGTGCCGACGATGCCGTCGGTGTACATCAGGTACTGGGCGCGCTCGGGCTGACCGGTGAAGACGGTGATCATCTTCGGACCGTCGGAGTCGATCTTGTAGTTGGTGTAGGTCTGACCGCCGTTGGCATCGGAGGATTTGGTCGCGCTCGCGGGCAGCCCGTCGATCACCGCCTGCACATCGGCGGCGCTGTCGTAGACATAGAAGCGGTAGAACGGGTCGTCGTTGTCGGCGCCGCCGTAGCAGCGCCACTGCCAGCCGTAGTTGCCGAAATCGGGTTCGCCGGTCTCGGGTTCGGGTGCGTACTTCGGTTCGGTCTCCCAGCATTTGGCGTTGTGGTAGCCGACGTCACCGGTGCTCGAGGCCGGCACCATGGCCGGGAACTCCTTGCTGATCGAATCCGCGGTCGCCGGTACCGGGGCGACGCTGGTCGCGGTGGTCGTGGTCGAGGTCGAGCCGCTCGCCGAACTCGAATCGTTGCTCGCGACGGCGGCGACGATGCCGATGATCAGCACCAGCAGCAACACCAGGCCGACGCAGATGCCGATGATCAGGCCGGTGTTCTTCTTCGGCGCCTGCGGGGAGTACACCGGCGACATGGGCGGTGGCGACTGGTTGAACCCGGAGCGCTGGGCGTACGGATTCTGGTTGGCCATCGGCGGCGGTGCGGGCGCGTTGGGGCTGCTCGCGAAGGGCTGTGGCTGCCCGGTGCCGTGCGGCTGCTGCTGGGCGCCGCTCGGGTAGGGCTGTTGGTGGGTGCCGCTGCCGTGCGGCTGCTGGTGCGTGCCGCTGGGGAAGGGCTGCTGATGGGTCCCGCTGCCGTGCGGCTGGGCCGTCGCACCGCTGGTGAACTGCGCGTTGGCCGTCGGATACGGCGCCTGGGTCTGCCCCATGGCTGTGCGCGGCCCGCCCTGCAACGGCATGCCCTGCGCGGTCGGGCCCGCGATCGGCATGGCCGGTGAGCTCGGCATGCTCAGCGCCTGCTGGGCGGCGGCGGCGAACTCCGAGCAGGAAGCGAAACGATCGTCGGGCCGCTTGGCCATCGCCTTGGCCAGCACACCGTCGAGGGCCTGTGGCAGGCCGGGCCGCACCGAACTCAATGCCGGCGGCGGCGACTGGAGATGGCCCTGGATGACGGCGGCGGGGTTGGTGGCCTGGAACGGGCCGTGCCCGGTGAACAGCCAGAACAGCGTGCAGGCCAGCGAATACTGGTCGGAGCGGTGGTCCAGGGTCGCGCCGGTGAGCTGTTCGGGCGAGGCGTAGGCAAGGGTGGCGGTGAAGGTGCCGGTCTGGGTGAGGTGGCCGGTGTCGTCGCGCAGGCGGGCGATGCCGAAGTCGGTGAGATAGACCCGTTCGCCGCGGCCGCCCGTGGAGCGGGCCAGCAGGATATTGGCCGGTTTGACGTCGCGGTGCAGCACACCCATCCCGTGCGCGTAATCGAGCGCGTCGGCGGTCTCCTTGATGATCTGCACCGCGCGTTCGGGCGGCAACCTGCGCGGATCCACCGACGCGGCGTCGATGCCATCGATGTAGTGCATCGAGATCCACAGCTGCTCGTCTTCGAGCCCGCGGTCGTAGACGGTGACGATGCTCGGGTGGTCGAGCCGGGCGACCAGATCCGCCTCCCGTTCGAACCGCGCCCGCACCTCCTTGTCGAAGAACATCTCGCGGTTCAGCAGCTTCAACGCCGTCATCCGCGGCAGCCGCGGATGTTTCGCGAGGTACACCGAGCCCATGCCACCGCGCCCCAATTCGCGGTCGATGACATAGCCGGCGAAAACGTCGCCGTTGGCCAGCATTTCTGCTCCACTTCCCGCCGCTCACCGGGACCCACCGATGAACAGGCGTACAGGCAAAAAGAACACATGGTCGAACCTGTCTGGGCCCGACCACGGAAAGCACCGAAACCATAGCAGCAGTCGGGCACTCGGCCGCTGGTCGCGGGAGCCGGGCCGGGCGGCCGATCAGGCCGACTGCTCCGGTTCCGGGGGCCGGCGCGGCTGGGCCGGCGATCCACCGAACGGTGCCCGGCCGGTGCGTCGCGGGGCGCCTGGCAGGTCGATCACCGCCGGGGTGGGTGGTCGCCGCGGCGGCGGTCCGCTCTGCTGCGCCGGCTGCGGGATCGGCCGGGTACCGGGTGGCGGCGCGTCGCCCGAGTGGTGCTGCCCGCCGTGCGGTGGCGGAACGGCACCGGGCCCGCCATAGGGGCCGTTCGGCATCGGAGCGTGCTGGTGCGCCGGTCCGGACGGGAACCGGTGGTCCGGCCGTGATGCGGGTCCGCGCGAGTGCGGCACCACAGGTTGGCCGGTCGGTGAACTCGGAGGCGGCCCTGGCGGTGCCACCGGGTGGCCGGTCGGCGAACTCGGTGGCGGCCCGGGCGGCGGCGCGGCGTGTCGCGGCGGGGCGGGATGTGGCGGCATCCCCGGATAGTGCGGGCCGGGCACCCGGCCGTGCGGATGGCGATGCAGGGCGACACCACGCGACGGTGGAGCCGGATGGTGCGGCGGCGCGGGATGACGGGCAGGCGATCCGGGATGGCCGTGGTGGCGGCCCGGTGCCGCGGCATGACCGTGCGCCCCGGGATGGGCCTGCGGTGCGGCCAGGTGCGCGCCGTGCGCGGGCAGCCATCCGGTGTACGGCGGCGGCGCCCCGGCACTGCCCAGTGCCCGGCGCGCGGCGGCGGCGAATTCGGTGCAGCTGTCGAAACGGTCGGCCCGATCCTTGGCCAGCGCACGGGCCAGCACATCGTCGAGAGCCGGCGGCAACCCTGGCCGGACCCGGCTCAACCGCGGCACCGGGGCGGTGAGATGACCGTTGATCACCGCCGCCGGGCTCGGCGCCGCGTAGGGCGAATCGCCGGTCAGCAGCCAATAGAGCGTGCAGGCCAGGGAGTACTGGTCGCCGCGATGATCGAGCTTGGCGCCGGTGAGTTGTTCGGGGGCGGCGAAGGCCAGGGTGGCGGTGATGGTGTCGGCGGAGCTGAGTGTGGTGTCGCTGTCGCGCATACCGGCGATACCGAAATCGGTGAGCAGCACCCGTTCCGGCTGCCCGATCGGCGCCTTGGCGAGCAGGATGTTGGCCGGTTTCACATCGCGGTGCAGCACCCGATTGGCATGCGCGAAATCCAGCGCGGCCGCGGTCTCGGCGATGATCTGCACCGCGCGTCCCGGCGCGAGCACATTCACATCGGCGATGGAGGCATCGGCGCCGGGGACGAACTGCATCGAGATCCACAGCTGCCGGTCCTCGGCGCCGCGGTCGTAGACGGTGACGATATTCGGGTGATCCAGCTGGGCGGCCAGGTCGGCCTCGCGTTCGAAACGGCGGCGGATCTCGTTGTCGGTGTAGAGCTCCCGGTTGAGCAGCTTCAGCGCGGTCAGCCGGGGCAGCCGGGGATGCTTGGCCAGATAGACCGTGCCCATACCGCCGCGGCCGAGCACCTTGCGGATGGTGTAACCCACGAACTCGTCGCCAGGCGCCAGCACCGTACACACCCCCCTCTCCGGGTCGAATCCAATCCTACGGATGTATCTCCTCGACCCGCCAGGGCGCAACACCGGCGAAGGGTGTCGGTGGTGGTCGATATGGTGACTGCATGCGCATTGGAGCACATGTCCGGCTCGACAGCGATCCGATCGGCTGGGGTGAGAAACTCGGCGCCGATCTCATCCAGTTGTTCGTCGTCGATCCGCAGAGCTGGGATAAACCACAGCCGCATCCGCGGGCCGAGCAGATCCTGGCCAGCCCCATCGATGTGGTGGTGCATTCGTCCTATCAGATCAATGTGGCGAGCCTGAACAACCGGCTGCGCATGCCCTCGCGCAACGCCGTCGCCCAGCAGGCGAAGGCCGCGGCCGATATCGGCGCGTTCGGCCTGGTGGTGCACGGCGGGCACGTCCGCTCCGACGATGAGATCGAGGCGGGGATCGTCAACTGGCGCAAGCTGTTCGAACGCCAGCAGGACAAGGGCGGTTTCGCGGTGCCCATCCTGATCGAGAACACCGCGGGTGGAAACCACGCCATGGCACGGCATTTCGACTCCATCGCCCGGCTGTGGGACGCGGTCGGTGGGTTCGGTGCCGGCTTCTGCCTCGATACCTGCCACGCCTGGGCGGGTGGGGAAGACCTGGTCGGCGTGGTGGAGCGGATCCGCGCGATCACCGGCCGGATCGATCTGGTGCACCTGAATTCCTCGCGCGACGAGTTCAATTCCGGCGCCGACCGGCACGCCAATTTCGCCGACGGCACCATCGACCCGCAGCTGCTGGCCGAGGTCTGCCGCACCGCCGACGCGCCGGTGATCCTGGAGACCCCGGCCGAGGGCGTCGCCGACGATATGGCGTATCTGCGCGAACACGTCGGCTGAGAATCTCGGCGGCGTTGGGATCAGGCCGACCGTAAACCTGTCGATGCGGGCGGTGCGGTGGTGTGCTCGCGGTATCAACATCCGCTCTCCCGCGAAGGTGCCTCATGACCGTCGACAACGCCACATCCGCCGCCACCGTCTCGGTGGTCAAGCTCGGTTCCCGCATCGGTGCCCGGATCGACGGTGTCCGGCTCGGCGCTGATCTGGACGCCGCGACCGTCGCCACGATCCACCGCGCATTGCTGGAACACAAGGTGATCTTCTTCCGCGGCCAGCAGCACCTCGACGAGGACGGCCAGTACGCGTTCGCCCAGCTGCTCGGCAGCCCGACCACCCCGCACCCAACCGTCACCTCGGCGGGCGTCAAATCGCTTGCCATCGATTCCGAACGCGGCCGCGCCAACAGCTGGCACACCGACGTCACCTTCGTCGACCGGATTCCGAAGGCGTCGATCCTTCGCGCGGTCCGGCTGCCGAGCTACGGCGGCTCCACCACCTGGGCCTCGACCGTCGCCGCCTACGAGTCGCTGCCCGACCCGCTCAAACTGCTGGCCGAGAACCTGCGCGCGGTGCACACCAACGCCTACGACTACGCCACCCGCACCGGCACCGAACCCACCGATCCCCAGCGCGAGTACCGGGCCGAGTTCGAGTCGACGCTGTACGAGACCGAGCATCCGGTGGTGCGGGTGCATCCGGAGACCGGCGAGCGGGCGCTGCTGCTCGGCCATTTCGTCAAGAATTTCGTGGGGCTCTCGGCGACCGAATCACAGGCGTTGTTCCGGTTGTTCCAGGATCGGGTCACCAAGCTCGAGCACACCGTGCGCTGGAACTGGTCCGACGGTGACGTCGCGATCTGGGACAACCGCGCCACCCAGCACTACGCCGTCGACGACTACGACGATCAGCCGCGCAAGCTCACCCGGATCACCCTGGCCGGCGATATCCCGGTCGGCGTCGACGGGGCCCTCAGCACCGTCCGCACCGGTGATGCCGAGCACTACTCGATCATCGACGTACCCCGGCCCGCCGCTGCCTGACCGGTCAGGGTCCGGAGGCGGCAGCGCAGCATCACCACGCAGGACCCCCCGGGCAGGCGCCATCGAACACAGCTGCCTGACCGGTCAGGGTCCGGAGGCGGCAGCGCAGCATCACCACGCAGGACCCCAGGGCAGGTGCGATCAGATACCGCCTGACCTACCGGACACGACCCGCCCGGCGGAGGCGAACGCCGGGCGGGCGCGCCCATGGTTCACACTGTTGGCCATGAGCATCAGGCCCCTGGACGGTGTGCGCGTCCTGGAACTCGGCAATTATGTGGCCGCACCGACCGCCGGACGTATCCTCGGCGATTTCGGCGCCGAGGTGATCAAGGTCGAACGCCCCGGGACCGGCGACGAGCTGCGCAATTGGCGGCTATACGGCGGCGACACCTCGATGCTCTATCGCACCATCAACCGCAACAAGAAGTCGATCACGCTGGATCTGCGCACCGAGGCCGGGCGGTCGGTGGTGCTCGATCTGGTGCGCCACTGCGATGTGCTGCTGGAGAATTTCCGGCCCGGCATGCTGGAGAAATGGGGCCTCGGGCCCGAGATTCTCGAGCAGGCCAACCCAAATCTGGTGATCACCCGCATCTCCGCGTACGGCCAGACCGGCCCGCTGGCCGGCCGTCCGGGTTTCGCCGCGGTGGCCGAGGCCGTGGGCGGGCTGCGGGAGCTGGTCGGCGACCCGGATCGTCCGCCGGTGCGGGTGGGTGTGTCGATCGGCGACTCCATCGCCGGTATCTACGCCGCGTTCGGCACCGTGATGGCGTTGTTCCAGCGTGAGCGCAGCAGCACGGCGGTGCCGCTGGAGCAGCGGGTCATCGATGTGGCGCTCAACGAGGCCATTCTGTCGGTGATGGAGTCGCTGGTTCCGGACTATCTGGCCTACGGCATCAACCGCGAGCGGGTGGGCGGTCGGATGGAGGGCATCGCACCGAGCAATGCCTATCCGTGTTCGGACGGCACCAGCATCATCATCGGCGGTAACGGCGACGCCATCTTCCAGCGCTACATGAAGGTGATCGAACGCCCCGACCTCGCCGCCGACCCGGAACTCCAGGACAACGCGGGCCGCTGGCGCCATCGCGACCGCCTCGACGCCGCCATCGGCGAATGGACGATCCGCCATACCCGCGAGGAGGCGCTGCGCATCCTGGAAGAGGCCGCGATCCCGTGTGGGCCGATCTACACCGCGGCCGATATCGTCGCCGACGAGCAGTACGCGGCGCGCAATATGATCCAGCACTTCCCGGTCGACGTCGGCGAACCCGAACCCAAACAGGTGGGCTTCACCGGCATCGTCCCGGTGATCGGTGACCGGTCGCTGCCGATCCGGTCGGTGGGCCCGGATCTCGGCGAACACACCAGGCAGGTGTTGACCGAGCTGCTCGGCATGAGCGAGCCCGAGGTCGACGCCCTCACCGGCGCGCGGGAGCAGGAGGCGGCCTCGTGAGGCGCCGCCGTACCCCGCGCCGCCCACCGGCGCGCGGCAGCTGGGAGCTGAAGGCCCCCGAACACCGCCGCCCGACCGTGCACCCGAACCCGGCGGGCATGAACGAGAAGCCGTGCGGCGGGGTGATGTGTGTGCCGCCGCAGGCTCAGGACAAGCGGGCCCCGCGATGGCTGTGAGCGCCGCGCCGCTGCTGCGCGATGTCACCCTGCGCGACGGCCTGCAATTGACGGGTAAGCCGTTGCCGGTCGAGCACAAGGTCGAGATCGTGCGCCGGCTGCTGGCGCTCGGTGTGCCCGCGCTGGAGATCGGTTCGCTGGCGCGCCCGGATCTGGTGCCGCCGATGGCCAACAGCATGGAACTGGTCGCGGCGCTCACGCCGGAGGAACTCGAGCGCTGCTGGCTGTGGGTGGCGACGCCGCGTCATGTGGAGAAGGCCGCCGCGGCGGGCGTGCGTAATTTCCAGTACTGCTTCTCGGTGTCGGATGCGCACAACCGCGCCAATATCGGTCGCGATACCGAAGCCAGCGTGGCCGCCATGCCCGACGCCGTGCGGATCGCCCGGGAGGCGGGCGGGTCCATTCAGCTGTGCCTGGCCACCGCGTTCACCTGTCCGTTCGACGGCCCGGTCGATCCGCGGCGGGTGCTGGCCATCGCGGCCGATCCGCGCACCGAGGGCGCCGATGACATCGTGCTCGCCGACACCCTCGGGCAGGCCTATCCGGCGGAGGTCGCCGCCTTGGTGAGCGCGGTGCGCGAGCGAACTCCGCAGCGGCGCATCGTCTTCCACGGTCACGACACCTGGGGTATGGGCGTGGCGAACTCGCTGGCCGCGATCGGTGCGGGCGCCACCATGGTCGACGGCTCACTGGGTGGGCTCGGCGGCTGCCCGTTCGCGCCGGGCGCCAGCGGCAATACCGCCACCGAGGACCTGCTCTTCGCCACGCGCCCGGACTGGTTCACCCCTGCCGTGCTGGCCCAGTTGGCCGGGCTCACCGAGGAAATCCTCGGCGAACTGGGCGAACCGAACCGCTCGCGCACCACGCAGGGCGCGCGTTCGGAGGCACGGGCGTTCGACTGGGTGATCCGGGAGCCCTGACCGGGCGGCGACTCGCGGCCGCTCAGCGACTCGCCCGATCGCACCGACACCGGCCCTCGCCGACTGCCGTCAGACGGAGGCCGCTTGCCGCGGCGGTCCGGCTGCCGCGGAGACCGCACTCGGGTCGGTCCTCAGCGAGGTGCGACGCCTGGTAGCCCGGCGAACAGCACCTGGAATACCGATGGTCCGTTCAGGCGCAGGGTTGTCGTCGGTGCGTACGGGTCGGATTCGGCGGTATCGGTCACCACGTACGGTGCGTGCGAGCCTGGCACCCGGTCCAGGACGCCGTCACATCGCGGCCCGCCCGTCGCGTTGACCTTCGGCAGATCCTCCGGGAACTTGTAGGCTTCCCCGCCGTACATGAAGCTGGCGTTGAAGATCGCGCCCGGCTTCACGCCGCCGATCATCGCCTCGGCAAGTGGCAGCGCCCGCACCAGGCCGACGATCACGCAATTGAGCACCGGCCGGTATTCGTGCAGCAATTCGGCCGTGGGCAGCAGCAATTCGAGCCCGGTGGCCAGCGGCTGTTCACTCTCGGCCAGCACCGCGCCGGTGGTGTCGGCGAGGCCGATGAGATCGAGCAGCAGGGTGTCCATCTCGGCGGTGTGCGTACTGACGGTGCCGCTGGTGGCGGTGGCATTGCCGAGGGTGCGCAGTAGGTCGGGCGCGGTATCGGCGTAGGTCTCGGTGACCTGGGCCGCGCTCGCCATATCGCGGCGCAGCGCGGGCAGGTGCGGGTTGATCTCGCGCAGGTAGCGGTCGGCGTCGGCGAGCAGCTCGCCGATGGTCGCACCGCGTCCGTGCAGCGCGGTGCCGATGGCGGTGAGGGTGGCGTTGAGCTTGGCGGGATCGATCTTGCCGAGCACGTCGGTCAACTGCTGGAAGACGGTATTGAATTCCACGGTCACGTCCTGGGCGCGCACCACCGCCCCCGGACGCAGCGGCGCCGATGACGGGCGCGCGGACGCCACGAAGTTGACGTACTTCGCGCCGAATACCGTGGTGGAGCGGATATCGACGCTCGCGTCGGCCGGCACCAGCCCCAGCAGATCCGGATCCACTTCGAGCCGCAACCGCACCCGGTCCCCCGCGTGTTCGATGCCCGCGACCCGGCCGATCTGCGCCCCACGGAAGCGCACCTTGGCGTCCGGGTCGAGCACCAGTCCGCTGCGCGGCGCCTCGACGATGACGCTCGCCGTCGTCGCGAAGCCACCGGCATACATCGACCAGGTGAGTACCAGCACCCCGACGAGGCCGAAAACCATTCCGGCCGCGGCGATTTTCCATCGCAGTAGCTGCCACGTGACACGTAGCAGCACGAAACGTTCGGTCCCGGTGTGTTGTCTCGATTCCACCGCTCACCCGCTTACCGACGAACCGGTACGGCACTGCCGTCTTGCGGATCGGGCGCGATTGTCGATCGCTTGCCCGCTCCAGTTGTGTCGTAGTACTGTCCAGACACGTGTCCATCATATGTCTGGACAGTGATCACCGGGAGGTTTTCGATGACTCTGGTGCAGCCGCAACGAGTTTCCGGCGGCGACTCCGAATATGGCCATCTCGACGAGTTCCGGGTCGACCCGATCGCGCTGATGCGCCGTGTCCGGGAGGAATGCGGCGATGTCGGCGCGTTCGAACTCGCCGGCAAACGGGTCATCCTGCTGACCGGGGCCGAGGCCAACGAGTTCTTCTTCCGCGCGGGCGATGAGGATCTGGATCAGGGGGCGGCCTATCCGTTCATGAAACCGATCTTCGGTGAGGGCGTTGTCTTCGACGCCAGCCCCGAGCGCCGCAAGGAAATGCTGCACAACCAGGCCCTGCGCGGCGATCAGATGCGCGGGCACGCCGCGACCATCGCCGCCGAAGTGGATCGGATGGTGGCGAACTGGGGTGATTCGGGAGAAATCGACCTACTCGACTTCTTTGCCGAATTGACCATCTACACCTCCTCGGCCTGCCTGATCGGGGTGAAGTTCCGCAATCAGCTCGACGGCCGGTTCGCGCAGCTGTATCACGATCTCGAACGCGGCACCGACGCGCTGGCCTATGTGGATCCCTACGCTCCGATCGAGAGTTTCCGCCGCCGCGATGCCGCGCGCCGGGAACTGGTGGCGTTGGTGCAGGAGATCATGGACACCCGTGCGGCGAATCCGCCCGCCGACGCCAGCGATCGCGACATGCTCGACGTGCTGGTCTCGGTTCCGGGCGAGGACGGGAAACCGCGATTCAGCGCCAGCGAGATCACCGGCATCTTCATCTCGATGATGTTCGCCGGGCATCACACAACCTCGGGTACCGCGGCGTGGAGCGTCATCGAATTGCTGCGGCACCCCGAGCAGTTGCAGAAGGTGGTGGCCGAGCTCGATGAGCTCTACAGCGACGGCTCGGACATCAGTTTCGGTGCGCTACGCCAGATTCCGCAGCTGGAAGCAGTGCTGAAGGAGACGCTGCGGCTGCATCCGCCGCTGATCATCCTGATGCGGGTGGCGCGCGATGAATTCGATGTGTGCGGTAGCCGGATCGAGCCCGGCGATATGGTCGCGGCGAGCCCGGCGATCTCGAATCGGATCGCCGAGGATTTCCCGGACCCGGACACCTTCGATCCCGGCCGCTATATCGATCCGAACCAGGAAGACATCATCAACCGGTGGACCTGGATTCCGTTCGGCGCGGGCCGTCACCGCTGTGTCGGCGCCCCGTTCGCCTTGATGCAGTTGAAGGCGATCTTCTCGATTCTGCTGCGGGATTGGGAATTCGAGATGGCGTTGCCCTCGGAGCAGTACCGCAACGACCACAGCAAGATGGTGGTGCAGTTGGCGAAGCCGTGCACGGTGCGCTACCGCAGACGACGGAAATGAACGATGGGGCCCGCTCAGTAGAGCGGGCCCCATTCTCGTTGCTGCCTCGGAGCAGCGAAATGCGTCAGTGCGGATGGCAGGTCAGAGCAGCGCTTCGACCGCCGCCACCAGCGCGGCGTCGTCGGGAGTGGTGCGCGGACGGAACCGGCCTGCCACCGTGCCGTCGCGGGCGATCAGGAACTTCTCGAAGTTCCACTGGATATCGCCGGCCGCACCTTCGGCGTCGGCCGTCTCGACCAGGCTCTGGTAGAGCGGATGCCTGCCCTCACCGTTGACCTCGGTCTTCTCCAGCAGCGGGAAATCCACGCCGTAGGTCATCGAGCAGAACTGCTGGATTTCCTCCGCGGTGCCCGGCTCCTGGCCCATGAACTGATTGCACGGCACGCCGACCACGCTGAATCCGCGGTCGCCGTAGCTCTTCTGGAGTTCGACCAGGCCCGAATACTGCGGGGTCAAACCGCATTTGGAGGCCACGTTCACCAGCAGCACGGCCCGGTCACCGACGAGTCCGGCGAGCGTGGACGGCTCACCGGACAGCGTGCGCACCGGAATGTCTCGAACGTTCACTCGTATCGCACCTGCCAATTCTTGATTCCGTTGATCCACCCCGAGCGCAACCGTACCGGATCGGCCACCGGGGTGATCTCGGGCATCGCGTCGGCGATGGCGTTGAACATCAGGTCGATTTCCAGCTTGGCCAGGTTGGCGCCGACGCAATAGTGCGCGCCGGTGCCGCCGAACCCGACATGCGGATTCGGGTCGCGCAGGATGTCGAAGGTGAACGGGTCGGTGAAGCCCTCTTCGTCGAAATTGGCCGAACTGTAGAACAGGCCGAGACGCTGACCCTTGGCGATGTGCTGACCGCCGAGGGTGAGGTCCTCGGTGGCGGTGCGCTGGAAGGCCGTCACCGGGGTGGCCCAGCGCACGATCTCATCCGGCGCGGTGCGTGGGCGCTGCTCCTTGTAGAGCTCCCACTGTTCGGGATGATCCACGAACGCCTTCATGCCGTGGGTGATCGCATTGCGGGTGGTTTCGTTGCCGGCGACAGCGAGCAGGATGACGAAGAATCCGAATTCGTCGGAGCCGAGCCCTTCCCCGTCGAGATCGGCGTTGACCAGCTGGGTGACGATATCGTCGACCGGATCGGCCCGGCGCTGCTCGGCCATATTCCAGGCGTAGCCGAGGATTTCGGCCGAGGCCATCGTGGAATCGCCGTATTCGGGATCGTCGTAGTTGAGCATCTGGTTCGACCAGTCGAACAGTTTGCGCCGATCCTCCTGCGGTACGCCGAGCAGTTCGGCGATGGCCTGCAACGGCAGCTCGCACGCCACCTGGGTGACGAAGTCCCCGCCACCGGTCTTCTTGGCCTCGTGCACGATCTTGGCGGCCCGTTCGGTCAGCGCCGCACGCAGCCCTTCCACGGCGCGCGGGGTGAACCCTTTGGAAATGATCCGGCGGATCTTGGAGTGCTTCGGCGGGTCCATATTGACCAGCAGCGCGCCGGTCACCTCCATCTGCTCGGGCGTGATATCGCCCGGCAACCGGATGATCGCGCCCTTGTCCTGCGAGGAGTACAGCTCCGGGTGCCGCGAGATCTCCTTGATATCGGCCAGCTTGCTGACCACCCAGAAACCGCCGTCGCGGAAACCGCCGGAGCTCTCATCGGATTGGGCGTTCCACCAGACCGGCGCGGTCCGGCGCAGCAGCGCGAATTCCTCGACGGGGCTGCGTTCGGCCCAGAGGGCGGGGTCGGTGAAATCGAATCCCGGGGGCAAGGTCGTTGTCATGGGGTGTCCTTTCTGGAATCGCTCACACGACCGTGAGTGGCAGCGGGATGCCGCGATCGGCGAAGGCGAAGCCGGCACCGGTACTGACCTTGGCGATCGCGACCTCGATGGCTTCCCGGGCCGGTTCGTCGGCCAGCGCGATCCTGGCCGTCCATGCGTCGTCGGACACGGCGGTCTCGCTGACGTGGAAGCATGGATTCACCCCGCGCACCATGGCATCGAGAGCCTTGGTGTGCTCGGCATCGATCAGGGCGGGCCACGCGCCGTCGGCGACGGCATCGCTGTGTTTCGGGAAACGCAGCAGCACGGTGGCGTCGTCGGCGTCCACCCGAATGCCGGTATAGGGCAACGGATTGAACGCCGGATGATGGCGCAGCACCTCGACCAGCGCGGGAAGATCTGTGCCGAGACCGAGCGCCTTGCGCAGCCGTTCCGAGGTCAGGCCGGCGATACCGGCGAACTGTTTGCGCAGGATGTCGAGCGCGGATTCCTCCTCCGTGCGCCGGCGCACCGCGATCGCGAAGGCGAGGGTGAGCAGATGGTGTTGCAGGCACACCTCATCGGCCAGCCGGATCAGCGCCGAACGGGAGAAATCAGCGAAACGGATATCGCTGAGCAGCGGACCCGCATAGTCGCCTCGCCCCTCCTCGCCGGGGTCGATGGCCGTCAACCGGGTGTGCGCCGCCGCCGACCCCGCGACCAGCTCCGCGCCCTCCGGAACCGGTGGCGGGATATGGGCCGCATCGATGGTGACCGTCCACGCGCACACCGGTGTCCGGTCGGCGGGCTCGCGTGGCGGGCGATGCACCGGCCGGACCTGGGCGTGCGGATTGGTCGCCAGGGCCGTGGCGTCGAAGGTGGGATCTTCGATGTCATGGCACATGGCGATCACGAAATCGGTGCCGAGCGGCTCGACGTCGGCCAGCGCGCCGCAATGGTCGAGCCAGAATTCGCCGTGCCGCTCGTCGTGCAGCCGGTACCGGAAATCCATGAATTGCGGCGGTGCGCCGATATCGAACTGGAGCCCTTTGAAAATGGTCTCCACGGTGTCGCCGGTGAAACCAAGGGCCCGCTGCATGCGACGGGTGTAGACCGGGCTGGCCAGCTGCCATTCGGTGATGGCCACCTCGGTCATGCCTTCGCGGCCGAAAGCGCCGATGGTGTGCGCCATGCCGGAGCGATCGATCAGATGCCCGCTCAACAGCAGTTCGGGCAACAGCGTCGCGAGCGTGTCCCGCGACAGGTCCGCGTAATTGCTCACTGGTTCGGACATGGGTTCACCACAGCGGGACCGGGGATTCACCGATGCGGTACCAGCCGGGCAGCGGCTTACCCGATACCGAACGCTGGATCCGCTTCTGCATGCCTTCGGTCAGCGCGTTCTTCTGGATCATCTCCATGAACAGCGCCGACACATTGCCGAAGTCGAAGAAGTCGCGCTGCCACGACCATTGGAAGTTGCCGCCGTAGCGGAACCAGCTGCCACCGATGCCTTGCGGGCTGTAGTGGCTGCCGTCTTCGCGGGTGGCGTCGGCGAGCTGCTTCCACAACCCGATCACATTCCCGGAACGCTCATCGATGACGAATTCCTGATACGGATACGTCCACCCTTCCAGCCCCTGCATTTCCTGCACCAGCGCCAGATCCCGGATCTCGTCGCGGCCGACGGCCATGAATTCCTGGGTCGGCCCGTAGTTCCAGCCGTAGGTGGCGTCCTCGGTGTACATCTCCGCCAGCGGCGCCCAGTCGCCCTTGTCCTCGCAGCTGCGGTTCGCCTCCACCCAGCGCTGCACCATCTCGTCGAGTTCCGCGCGATCGAAACCTGCCATCACCGTCTACCTTCCTGGGATTCGCCGGTCCCGCTGGGCGCGGGATCGGTGCCGGCGTCGTCGACGATCGACAACGCCTGGGTCGGGCAGTACCGCACTGCCCGTTCGATGTCCGGGCGGGCGGCGTCATCGGGGTTCTCGTTCTCGATGACGACCTGCCCGCGTTTGGGCACTGTGAAGACGCCGGGGGCCTCGTCCTGGCAGACCGCGTGCCCCTGGCACAGATCCAGATCGACCCGAATCCTCACGACCCCTCCTGCTCCCGCCGGGAGGTGCGGCGTTCCCGCAGCGGCGCCTCGGGCTGCACCTCCACCGACACCAGATGCGATCCGCGCGGCGTGCTCACCACCGCGACCACCGCGGCGGCCAGGTCCGAGGCCCGCAGCATGTACGGGTACCGGGCGAAACCCCAGTCCTTCCAGTCCTCGAGCAGCGGCCCGACCACCTCGGGGGTGGAGTTCATACCCATGCCGGTGAGCGTGGGCCCCGGCCGCACCATGGAGGCGCGGACGCCGCTGCCCTCCAACTCCATCCGCAACTGGGTCACCATGTTCTCCAACCCGGCCTTGGCCGCGCTGTAGGCGCCGGTGCGCGGTCGCGGCGCGGGCGCGCAGTCGGAGGTGATCAGCACCAGATCGCCGCGCTGACGATCCACCATTCCCGGCAGCACCCGATGCACCAGGCGATGGGCACCGATCAGATGAATCTGCACCTGCTGGGCGAAACGCTCCGGATCCATCTCCTCGATCAGCGAGAAGTCGATATCGCCCGCACCGGAGACCAGGATCTCGGCCGGTCCGTGCGCCTGTTCGCCGGCGGCGACGAAGGCGTCCACCGAGGCCGTATCGGTGACGTCGAGCCGGTGCGCGATCGCCTCACCGCCGTCGGCGCGGATCTTTCCGGCCAGCTCTTCGCACAGTTCGACGCGGCGGGCGCCGAGGGTGACCGGGTGCCCGAGTTCGGCCAGCGCGACGGCCGTGGCGGCGCCGATGCCGGAGGACGCGCCCGCGATCAGGGCGGGCCTGCGGGCGGGGTGGGGTTCGAAGCGCGGCATCAGCGCACCTCCTGTCTCAGGGGCTGGTGGGGTCTGGTGGGTGATGTCATCGGGGCCGCACCGTGATCGGGAGCCGGGCGAACCCGCGCACATTGGTCGAATGCACCCGCTCGACCTCCGCCTCGTGCACCTCATAGGTGCGGGTGCGGGCGGCGAACTCCTCGAGCGCGACGGTGGCCTCCAAGCGCGCCAGATGCGCGCCGAGGCAGAAGTGCACGCCCGCACCGAAACTCACCAGCGACCCCTTGTCGTTGCGTTCGATGCGGTAGCTGTCGGCGTCTTCGAACACCTCGGAATCCCGGTTGGCCGAGCCGATCGCGAGCAGCACTTTCGCTCCCGCCGGGATGACGCCGCCGTGCAGCGCGATGTCGACGGTGGCGGTGCGCGCCACGATCTGACTGGAGGTGTCGTAGCGCAGGGTCTCCTCGACCCAGTCGGTGACCAGCCCCGGATCGGCGGCGACCTTGGCGTACTCCCCCGGATTGTGCGCGCCCCAGTACAGGGCGTTGCCGAGCAGCTTGGTGGTGGTTTCGTTGCCCGCGACCACCATCAGGAACATGAAGCCGATGATTTCCTGATCGGTGAGCCGGTCGCCGTCGATCTCGGCCTCCAGCAGCGCGGAGGTGAGATCATCGAGCGGCTGCTTGCGGCGCTGGGCGACCATCTCGGTGTAGTAGCCGATCAGCGCGACCGAGGCCTCGATGGCGCCCATCGGCACATCGAGCACGCCGTCCTCGCGGTGCACCACCAGGTCGGCGAGCCTGCGGATCTCGGCGCGATCGGCGGCGGGCACCCCGAGCATCTCGGAGATGACGTCCATCGGCAGTTTGCCCGCGAAATCCTCGATCCAGTCGAGCTTCTCACCCGCGAAGCCAGGTTCCAGGTGTTCGAGGGTCAGCTCGCGGATGCGGTCGGTCATCTCGGCGACCCGTTTGGGCGTGAACCCCTTGAACACCAGTCGGCGCATCCGCATATGCCGCGGATCGTCCATGGCCAGAAACGACATCACGTGATGGGCGTGCGGCCCCCATGCGGCGGGATCCAGCGACACCCCGTTGGCGCTGGAGAGCCGGGTGGCGTCGCGGAAGCCGGCGAAGACGTCGGCGTGCCGGGACAGCGCCCAGAAATCCAGGTCGGGGTTGTAGTAGAGCGGCGCCTCGGTGCGCAGCCGCCGGTAGACGGGGTAGGGATCCTCGTGGAAGGCGTAGTCGTAGGGATCGAAGATCAGTGGTTCCACCGACGCGGCTTTCATCGCGTCCACCTCGCATTCGATAACCAGTTCTCACCTGAGATCGGGTCGTCGCCGTCCGGTAGAGACACATAGCTGGACATGTGTCTGGACGGTACCAGCGTCCCGGCCCGCCGACAACGATTCCGGCGGTTTAGCCAGCATGATTGCCATTCGGGCGCCGTATCCAATGAACAAAAGATGTTTCCTCCGTTCGCTACGGACAGCCGCAGGAACACGACCATTTCCTAGAACAGGTTCTTGCCTAATCGAAAGAGTCCGGACTATATTCCGTACACCTGTCCAGACACGTACGGAGTCGACTATGAACAGTCTGCTGTCCGCAGACGGTGCTCCCCTGCTGATCGGCGGAAAGCTGATCGACAAGGGCGGCGCCGGCGTCTTCAGCACCGTGAACCCGGCCACCGAGGAGGAACTCGGGCACGCCGCCGATGCCGACGCCGCCGATATGGACGCCGCCATCGCCGCCGCCCGCACGGCCTTCGACACCACCGACTGGTCCCGCGACCACGCCTTCCGCGCGCACTGCCTCACTCAGCTGCGCACCGCGCTCCAGGACAATGTCGAGCAGCTGCGCGAGATCACCGTCGCCGAGGCGGGCGCGCCCATCATGTTCACCCGCGGACCGCAGCTGGAAGGCCCGATCGCCGACCTGGATTTCGCCGCGAAACTGGCCGAGACCTACAGCTGGGAAACCGATCTCGGCGTCGCCGCGCCGATGGGCATCAGCACCCGCCGGGTG
Organism: Nocardia cyriacigeorgica; assembly: GCF_005863245.1. GTDB lineage: Bacteria > Actinomycetota > Actinomycetes > Mycobacteriales > Mycobacteriaceae > Nocardia > Nocardia cyriacigeorgica_C. The sequence goes on from NZ_VBUT01000007.1 coordinate 202,945, forward strand.
CTGCGACGGGAGGCGACCGGCGTGGTCGGCGCCATCACCCCGTGGAACTTCCCTCACCAGATCAATTTCGCCAAGCTCGGCCCGGCGCTCGCGGCAGGCAATACCGTCGTGCTCAAACCCGCGCCGGACACCCCGTGGTGCGCGGCGGCGGTCGGCCGGATCATCGCCGAGCACACCGATATCCCGGCGGGCGTGGTGAACATCGTGACCTCCGGTGATCACAGTCTGGGCGCACAGCTGAGCTCCGACCCGCGCGTGGACATGGTGAGCTTCACCGGCTCCACCGCCACCGGCCGCGCGGTGATGACGGCGGCCGCGGCCACCATCAAGAAGACCTTCCTCGAGCTCGGCGGCAAATCGGCGGCCATCGTGCTCGACGACGCCGATATCGGCGCGGCCGTCGGCGTCACCGCGTTCTCGGTGTGTGTGCACGCCGGGCAGGGCTGCGCGCTGACCACCCGGCTGCTGGTCCCCCGCGCCGCCTACGACCAGGCCGTGCAGATCGCCGCGACCACCATGGGCGGTATCGTCCCGGGCGATCCGTCGGCCCCGGGCACGGTCTGCGGGCCGCTCATCTCGGCCCGCCAGCGCGACCGGGTGGAACGCTATCTGGCGATCGCCCGCGACGAGGGCGGGCGCATCGTGACCGGCGGTGGACGCCCGGCCGGACGCGACCGCGGCTACTTCATCGAACCGACGCTCATCGCCGACGTCGCCCCCGACTCCACCATCGCCACCGAGGAGATCTTCGGCCCGGTGCTCGTGGTGATTCCCTACGACGGCGACGACGACGCCATCCGCCTGGCCAACGACTCCCCCTACGGCCTGTCCGGCGCGGTGTGGGGCACCGATCCGGAGCGCATCCGCCGCGTCACCGACGGCGTGCGCACCGGAACCCTCGGCGTCAACGGCGGCATCTGGTACTCCGCCGACGCACCGTTCGGCGGCTACAAGCAGTCCGGCATCGGACGCGAAATGGGCGTGGCCGGGTTCGAGGAATACCTGGAAACCAAGCTCGTCGCCACCGCCGAACCCAGCTGACCGCCCCCATCACTTCATCAGGAGCTCACATCATGGTCCGTTTCACCGGAAAGTCGGCCATCGTCACCGGAGCCGCGCGCGGCATCGGCGCCGCGTACGCCCAAGCCTTGGCCGCCGAGGGCGCCAATGTCGTGGTCGCCGACCGCAATACCGAACTCGGCACGGCGGTCGCGGAGAAGATCGTGGCCGACGGCGGCTCGGCCGTCTTCGCCGAGGTCGACGTCTCCGACCCCGAATCCGCCACGGCGCTGGCCGATTTCACGGTCAAGGAGTTCGGCGGCATCGACCACCTGGTCAACAATGCCGCCATCTACGGCGATATGAAGCTGGACCTGCTGCTCACCGTGCCGTGGGACTACTACCAGCGGTTCATGAACGTCAACCTCAACGGCGCGCTGATCATGACGCGTGCGGTCTGGCAGCACATGGCCGCCCGCGGGGGCGGGTCGATCGTCAACCAGTCCTCCACCGCGGCCTGGGTGTACTCGGGGTTCTACGGGCTGGCCAAGGTGGGTATCAACGGCCTGACCCAGCAGCTGGCCTTCGAGCTCGGCGGTTCGAAGATCCGGATCAATGCCATCGCACCCGGACCTATTGATACCGAAGCCACCAAAACGGTGACGCCGGGTGTCATCGTCGAGGACATGATCAAGCGGCTGCCGCTCAAGCGGATGGGCACCCCGGAGGATCTGGTCGGCGCCTGCCTGTATCTGCTGTCGGACGAGGCGAGCTGGGTCACCGGGCAGATCTTCAATGTCGATGGCGGGCAGGTGTTCCGGTCGTGAGCACGTCTGCGGACGGCGCCAGGATCGGCTTCATCGGCCTGGGGAACATGGGCGCCCCGATGGCGAAGCGGCTGCTGGAATGGCCGGGCGGGCTCACCGTCTGCGATACGCGGGCCGAGGCGGTGGCGCCGTTCACCGACGCCGGCGCCGAGTCCGCGTCCTCGGCCGCCGAACTCGCCGCCAAATGCGCGGTGATCTCGGTGGTCGTGGTCGATGACGCGCAGGTCCGTCAGGTCGTGGGTGAGCTGCTGGAGACCGCGGCGCCCGGCACCGTCGTCGCGGTGCACTCCACGATCAGCGATTCCACGGCGGTCGAACTGGCCGCCCGATGCGCCGAGCACGGGGTGGAACTGGTCGACGCGCCCGTCAGCGGTGGGGCGGTCGGCGCCAACCGGGGTGCGCTGGCGGTGATGGTCGGCGGCAGCGAGACGGCCTTCGCCCGGGTGCGCGAACCGTTCGGCTGTTTCGGCGACCTCGTCGTGCACGCCGGGCCGGTGGGTGCCGGAACTCGAATGAAGCTGGCCCGCAACCTGGTTCATTTCGTCGCCTTCACCGCGGCCACCGAGGCGCAGCGGCTGGCCGAGGGAGCGGGTCTGGACATCACCACCCTGGGCAAGGTGGTCCGCCATTCCGACGCGGTGACCGGCGGGCCCGGTGCCATCATGCTCCGCGAGCGCACCGGACCGATCGCCGAGGGCGATTTCTGGCTGCCGATCATGGCCCACGTGCGCGACCTCGGCGACAAGGATCTGGCCTTGGCGCTGGATCTGGGCAAGCGGCTCGGCATCGACCTACCGCTGGCCGCCCTGGCTCGCGAGCACCTCGGGCCCGGTCTCGGTGTCCCGCAGGCGCCCGGCCGGCCGACCGAGACGGAGAGCCGATGACCTCGACATCAACCCACGCGCCGGCGCCATCGCACGCTCCGGCTCCCACGACCATGGAGATGCGCGCATGAGCGAGCCCACCGCCAACGGCACCGAACCCACCGTGCGTGAACGCGGCCTGGCGAAGATGGAGGAGGTGTACGGCACCCCGTTCCAGGACTATCCCAGCGACCATTTCGCGATGACCGCCGACCACCTGTTCGCCAATGTCTGGTCCCGGCCGGGCCTGAGCATCCGCGACCGCAGGCTGGTGCTGCTCGGCGCGCTCACCGCGCAGGGACTGATGGACACCGCGGCCATCCAGATCGGCGCGGCCCTGCGCAACGGTGAACTCACCGAGGAGGAACTGCACGAGATCGCGCTGTTCCTGTGCCACTACATCGGCTGGCCGACCGGCAGCAAGCTCGACATCTCGATCACCACGATCGTCGGGCAGCAGAAGAAGGCGGCGCGGGAGAAGCAGAAGCAGCAGGAGTCGTCCGCCGAACCGCCGAAGCCATGAGACAGCCGGGCCGCGAGATCGCGCCACACAGTGGGACAACACCTGGACACTCGGCGGCGCGGGGCACACGATGGCTCGAATCGGCACGCTCACGACCACGATCGTGGGGTCCAGGCCATAGACGTCGACGCATCCACGCCGCGGCACCGGGCGTCGACTCGGCGCCGACATCACCCACGGCGGCAGGTGCGGCCGGGGCGAGCCGGGCACTCGGTGCGCACCCGTGCGGCCCGCGCGGACACAGATTTGTGAGGAGTACACAGCATGGCTGAATCGACACCGACCACCGTTCGCCCGCTGCCGGTGACGGAGGTGGCGAGCTGGGATCACACGGCCGACGTCGTCGTCGCCGGGTACGGCATCGCCGGGGTCTGCGCCGCCATCGAGGCCGCGCGCGCAGGCGCGAGTGTGCTGATCCTGGAACGCACCGGCGGCTGGGGCGGTGCGGCCGCGCTGGCCGGCGGATTCATCTACCTCGGCGGCGGCACCCCGTTGCAGCGGGCGCTCGGCTTCGACGACACCCCGGAGAACATGGCGAAATTCCTGCTCGCCGCGCTCGGACCGGGCGCGGATCGGGACAAGATCGTCGACTACTGCGAGGGCAGCGTCGAACACTACGAGTGGCTGGTGGCCAACGGGGTGCCGTTCCGTGAGGCGTTCTGGGCCGAACCCGGCTGGGAGCCGCCGCACGACGAGGGTCTGATGTACACCGGCGGCGAGAACGCGGCGCCGTTCAACACCATCGCCGAACCCGCTCCGCGCGGTCACGTTCCACAGATGGCCGATAAACGCACCGGGGAGAAGGGCGGCGGCTACATGCTCATGAAGCCGCTGGCCGAGACCGCCGAAAAGCTCGGCGTCGGCGTCGAATACGACATCCGGATCCAGCGTCTGGTGGTCGACGGCGAGCGGGTGGTCGGCGTGATCGCCAAACGCTACGGCAAGCAGGTCGCCATCCGCGCCGACCGCGGTGTGGTGCTTGCCACCGGTAGTTTCGCCTACCAGCAGCAGATGATCGAGGGGTACGCACCGCGGTTGATCGGGCGGCCCGCCGCCGCCATCGAGGAACACGACGGCATCGGCATCCGGGTGGCCCAGGCCCTCGGCGCCGAGCTGGCCCATATGGACGCCACCGAGGTCGCGTTCTTCGGTGATCCGCAGCTGCTCGCGCGCGGCATCCTCGTCAACGGGCGCGGTCAGCGCTATATCGCCGAGGACACCTATCCCGGCCGGATCGGCCAGGCCACCCTGATCCAGCAGGACAATCAGGCCTATCTGATCATCGGCGAGGCCGCCTACGAAAAGGCCCTGACCACCGAGACTTCCACGCCGTTCTTCCGTCAGCCACCCACCTGGGCCGCGGAAACGGTGGCCGAACTCGAAGCCGACATGGGACTGCCCGCGGGTGCGCTCACCTCGACGGTCGAGGTGTACAACCGGCACGCCGCCGAAGGCGCCGATCCGCTGCTCGGTAAGAAGCCGGAATGGCTGATGCCGATCGAGGGCCCGGTGGCAGGCTTCGATATGCGTGGGTTCACCGCGGGATTCACCCTCGGCGGGCTGCGCACCGATCTGGACAGCCGGGTGCTGCACGTCGACGGCACACCCATCGCCGGACTGTACGCGGCCGGGCGCTGCACCTCCGGGATCTGCGCCGGCGGCTACGTCAGCGGGGCCTCGCTCGGCGACGGCAGCTTCTACGGACGCCGCGCGGGCATCGCCGCGGCCAAGAACTGAGAATGTAGTATCCAGACACATGTCCGAAGGCGATTCCATCATCCTCGAGGCGACCCGGCGTCGCCTCACCGAGAAGCAGGCCGACACCGTCGACAAGCTGACCAAGGCGGCGGTGGAGGTACTCGCGCGCGAAGGATTCGCGGGGATGACCATCCGGATGGTCGCCGCGGCGGCCGGGGTCGGCACGGCCACCGCCTACACCTACTTCTCCTCCAAGGAACATCTGGTCGCCGAGATCTTCTGGCGGCGGCTGGCGGCCTCACCGTCGCCGGTCAGCGACGACCCCGACCCCAAGGTCCGGGTGGTCGCCGAACTGCGCAATATCGCCATGCTCGTCGCCGATGAGCAGCAGGTGTCGGGCGCGGTGACCAGCGCGCTACTCGGCCGCGACCCGGATGTGGCGCATCTGCGCGGCCGGATCGGCGGCGAGATCCGCAAACGGATCGTGCGCGCGCTCGGTCCCGACGCCGACGACGATGTCGTCGAATCGCTGGAACTGCTCTACGCGGGCGCGCTGGTGCGTGCGGGCATGGGATACGGCTCGTATTCTGAAATCGCCGACCGCATCGAGAAATCCGCGTTGCTCATCCTCGGCTGAACCTCACCGGACCGACCTCACCCGAACGGAAATCGCCGTGCCGACACAACGCCCACCCAGACTCGATTCGCCGCTGGTACCGAAGATCATCAAGCTCATGTCGCGCGCGCATGTGTGGGTGTACAAGCGCAGCGGCGGCCGGATCGGCGGGACCTGGCGAGTCGGGGCGGCCTTCCGCAAACCCGCGCCCAATCTGCTGCTCGAACATCGAGGACGCAAGTCCGGCAAGCTGTTCACCACACCGCTGGTGTACCTCGAAGACGGCGCGAATCTGGTGGTCGTCGCCTCGCAGGGCGGGCTGCCGAACAACCCGCAGTGGTACCACAATCTGGTCGCCGACCCCGACGCCGCGGTGCAGATCGGCACCGAACGCCGGCTGGTGCGCGCGCACGTCGCCGACGACGCCGAACGTGCCCGTTTGTGGCCGATGCTGGTCGACCTGTACGCCGATTTCGACAGCTACCAGTCCTGGACCGACCGAAAGATTCCGGTGGTCGTGCTCGAACCCCGGTAATCCGGCTGCCCTGGGCGAGAAATCCGACCGTAGTCGGATCTATCCGGCCCGTTCACCCGATAGCGTGGACTACGACGTCGACAGAAGGGGCGGGTTCATCGATGAGCACGAGAACGGTCGCGCGGCAATGCACGCTGTGTGAGGCGCACTGCGGAATTCTGGTCACGGTCGAAGACGAGCGGGTCACCCGCATCGAAGGCAATCGCGAGGATGTGCTGTCGAAGGGTTACATCTGCCCGAAGGCCACCGCGATGGGCGGGCTACACCACGACCCGGACCGGCTGCGCACGCCGATGCGACGCGTCGGCGAACGCTTCGAACCGATCGGCTGGGACGAGGCATTCGACGAGATCGGCCGGCGACTACGCGCGATCCGCTCCGCCCACGGCCCGAGCGCCGTCGGCATGTACATGGGCAACCCTGCCGCGCACAGCACCTCGGTGCTCTACGGCGGCCTGCTGCGCGCGGCCCTGATGACGAGGAACTTCTTCTCCGCCTCCTCGATCGACCAGTTCCCGCAGGAATTCACCGCCTGGCGGATGTTCGGCTCCAATGTGCTGATGCCGGTCGCCGACATCGACCGCACCGACCGGCTGGTGATCCTCGGCGCCAACCCTGCGGTCTCGAACGGATCCATCACCACCATGCCGGGTGCGAAACAGCGCATCCGCGATGTGCGCGCCCGCGGCGGCAGCGTCGTCGTCATCGACCCGCGGCGCACCGAAACCGCGCGGCTGGCCGACGAACACGTCGCCGTGGCACCGGGCGGCGATGTGTATCTGCTGCTCGGCATGCTGCACGTCCTGGTCACCGAGGGCCTGTGCGACGAACGCGCGGTACGCGAACAGTGCGCGGGCTGGGAACGGTTGCGCCGCTTGGTCGCCGAGACCACCCCGGAATCCATGGCGCCGCACGCCGGCGTCGACGCCGACACCATCCGGCGCCTGGCCCGCGACCACGCGGCCGCGCCATCGGCGGTGCTCTACGCCAGGATCGGGGTGTGCCAGCAGGTCACCGGCACGCTGACGCACTGGCTGGTCAACACGATCAACGCCGTCACCGGCAATCTCGACCGGGCAGGCGGCCAGATGTTCGGCAGCCCACCGGTCGACGCCGCGCGCTACGCGAAATACCTGCCGATGGGCCACGGAGCGTGGACCGACCGCTCCGGCGCGCACAAATCCTTCCGCAGCGAACTACCCGTCGGTGTGCTGGCCGACGAGATCCTGACCGAGGGACCGGGGCAGATCAAGGCGATGATCACCTACGCCGGGAACCCGGTGCTGTCCACACCGCAGGGCGGGCGACTGGAAGCCGCGCTGTCGTCGCTGGATTTCTATGTCGCCGTGGACATGTACATCACCGAGACCACCCGCCACGCCGACATCATCCTGCCGCCAGTGTCGCCGCTGGAACGCGAGGAACTCAACATCCTGTTCCCAGTGTTCAGCGTGCGCAACAACGCCCGCTACGACGCCAAGGTGTTCGACCCGCCCGCCGGCGCCATGGAGGATTGGCAGATCCTGGCGCGGCTGATCACCGAGGTGGTGCCGCTGCCCGTCCGCCGGCTCACCGGGCGGGCCGTCAACGCGGTGTTCGCGCAATTGAGTCCGCAACGCATGATCGCCGGCGCCGTCGCGACAGGCCCGTACGGTGTCCTGCGCAAGGGCCGTAAAGGGTTGACCATCAAGCGGATCCGGGAGGCCCCCGGCGGCCTCGACCTGGGCCCATTGCGGCCGCGGCTGCCCGAACTCATCGGCACCCGCGACCACAGGGTGCAACTCGCGCCGCCGGATTTCCTGCGCGCCATCACCTCCATCCTGGACGACGCCGCAGCCGGTCAGGCACTCACCGCACCCGGCGAAGGCTTCGACCTCAAACTCATCGGCCGCCGCCACCTGCGCAGCAACAACTCCTGGCTGCACAACATCCCCGCGATGATGAAGGGCCGCGACCGCTGCACCGTGCTCATGCACCCCGACGACGCCACCGAACGCGGTCTCACCGAAGGTGATTCGGCGACGGTTGCCTCCCCCATCGGCGCGATCACCCTGCCGGTCGAGATCAGCGACGACATCCGCCGCGGCGTCGTCGCCATCCCGCACGGCTGGGGCCACGGCGCGCCCGGCGTCGGCTGGAGCGTGGCCGCCGCCCAGCCGGGCGTCAACGTCAACCTGCTACACGACCCCTCGCTGACCGACCCGCTCTCGGGCACGGCGGCGGTGAACAACACCTGGGTGCGGGTGAGTCCGGTATCGACCGAAGCGGCTCGCCCGACCGGCGAATCAGAGGCCATCGCAACACCCACGTAAGTCCGGGGAAGCGCTACGCCTGCTGGTTCTCACCACCGCCTCCGCTGATGTGTGCCCATGCCTGACGAACCGTCTTCAATGCGGTCTCGGCCGTCACCGTAAGCCGAGTTTGGCCAGCCAGCTGCGAATTCCATTCGTGAACGTCGGGTGGCCGTTCGAATAGGTGTGAACCGGGCAACCTGTTGGTCGGCCCATAGCGCCGATAGAGATTCCCCGCCGCGTCATCGATCGCTCCGATGCGCGAAAGTGCCCACAAGTCCCACAGATCGCGTGGTGCGCGACGGTTGTGCCAAGTCGCGGTCTTCCCTGCCGCAAAAGCAGGCAGCGTCGGCACAAGCAGGGTGGCAGCCGCAACGTCCTGATAGCGCTGTTCGAGACTGCGGCGTTCAGTCGGCCACAGGATGCGATCATGCGACGACAGCAGCTGGACCTTGACATTCAGTCCACTTGCAGAGCGAAGGTTGGCGGCGATGGTATCGGGGACATCACTGAGTGATGGCGCCCACTCGAGCCGACCGTACTGTCGAGCGACAGCGCGCGGCAGCGTGGCGTCGAGTTCCCGCGCGAGCGCAGTCCTGTTTCCGACCGCAACAAGATCGATGTCTTCGCTGAGCCTCCCTTGCGGGAGGTGGGTGCGTGCGAGTGCCGTTCCACCGATGAAATGGAGGCGGTCGCCAAATCGGTCACTGATCACCGCGAGGATATGGGAGATGAGATGGTCCCGTTCGACTTGCTCTGGCGACACACCGAAGACAGCTGCGACAGTATCTCGTTCGTCGATATTCACGACCGCATCCCAGCCCAGTCTTCGGCGCGCCGAAGCGCGGCCGTCGAGTTCTGCTCGGCGGCGAGTTGCGCAAGTCGCACGAGATCGCTGCTCTGGTAGAGAGCAGCGACGGCGGTGGGCACATCTGCTCCTGCATTGCCGAGCTGCGGGCGTCGAGCGAGATCCAGCACAGTCTGCTCGCGCGTGGTCGTCAATGCGGATCCGAGAGGAGTCTCGATGCGCTCTGCGTCGAGTGCATCGGTATCTCGTCGGACGAACCGAACCACGGCGGGGCGGTCGGTGAGCGCTATCGGCCGATGTTGGCTGGGAACTGCGATTAGCCCGGTAGCCAGTCCGCGGGGTATCGCCCCGAACACACGGGCGGCACTGACCCCCATCAGGACGACCCGATCCGGTCCGTAGATAGTCGAGGCGATACCTGCCGACACGGCCTCCAAGCCTGGTATCCAAGGACGGCCGACATGCTCCTGCGGGACCACCACGTAGTAACCACGCGCCACCCGGTGCAGAACACCACGCTCGGCGAGCCGCGCGAACTCGGGACGGGGATAGGCATATGTTTCCGTGGCGTCCTGGGGCCGGACGGTCCGAAGTGGTGCCCGTCCCAGATCCGGCGGCAGCGGAGAACCCTGTCGTGAAGCCATACCCACCTCCTCGGAGTATGCGTTACGTAGGCTGTAACCCTACGAAATGCATACTCTCCACGCAAGTCGCGCCGTGGACCGTACGGCTCTCGTCTGAGCACGCCGATCGCCCTACGATTCAGGCCGAGCTGGGAACATTCGCACGCTCGGCGCCCAGCGTGGTGTCGGGCCCGTGCCCGGTATGCACCACCGTCGGTCCCGGCAGCGCGAACAACCGGTCGTTGATCGAGGCCAAGATGGTCGGGTAGTCCGAATACGAGCGGCCGGTGGCACCCGGTCCACCCTCGAAAAGGGTGTCGCCGCTGAACAATTCGCCGAGATCGGGCAGGTAGAGGCAGCAGGAACCCGGGGAATGGCCCGGGGTGTGCAGCACCTCGAGGTGCGCGGTGCCCACCGGGATCCGCTGACCGTCGCCGAGCGCGGTGTATTCCAGGCCCGGATGGGTCTGCTGCCACAGCACATCGTCGTCGGGATGCAGGTAGATCGGTGCGCCGGTGGCGGCCGACAGCTGCGGGGCGACGGTGACGTGGTCGTTGTGGGCGTGCGTGCACACGATCGCGGTGACGCGCCTGCCCGCCACCGCGTCCAGGATCGGGCGGGCGTCGTGGGCGGCGTCGATGATCAGCACCTCGCTGTCGTCGCCGACCAGCCAGATGTTGTTGTCCACATCCCAGCAGCCGCCGTCCAGGCAGAACTGGCCGGAGGTGACGATGCGCTCGACCCGGGTCACAGCATGACCACCGAACGCAGCACCTTGCCGCCGTGCATGGTGTGGAACGCCTCTTCGACGGCGTCGAGCCCGATTCGTTCGGTGACGAACTTCTCCAGCGGTAACCGGCCCTGCCGGTACAACTCGATCAGCGTGGGGAAATCGCGTTCGGGCAGGCAGTCGCCGTACCAGGAGGATTTGAGCGCACCACCGCGGCTGAAGAAATCGATCAGCGGCATCTCGAGGGTCATGTCGGGAGTCGGCACACCGACGAGGACGACGGTGCCCGCCAGGTCGCGGGCGTAGAACGCCTGCTTCCAGGTCTCCGGGCGGCCGACCGCGTCGATCACCACGTCGGTGCCGAAACCGCCGGTGAGTTCCTGGATTTCGGCGACCACGTCGGCGCTGGAGGCATCGATGGTGTGGGTGGCGCCCAGTCCACGGGCCGCGTCGAGCTTGCTCGGGTCGCGGTCGACGGCGATGATCGTCGTCGCGCCCGCCAGCCGGGCGCCCGCGATCGCCGCGTCACCGACGCCGCCGCAGCCGATGACGGCCACCGAATCACCGCGGCCCACATTGCCGGTGTTCATCGCCGCGCCGAGCCCCGCCATCACGCCACAACCGAGCAAGCCGGCGACCGCCGGATCGGTATCGGGGTCGACCTTCGTGCACTGGCCCTCGTGCACCAGCGTCTTGTCCGCGAACGCCCCGATCCCGAGGGCCGGGGTGAGTGCGGTGCCGTCCTCGAGCGTCATCGGCGTGCTGGCATTGAAGGTGTCGAAGCAGTACCAGGGCCGCCCGCGTTTACACGCCCGGCACTGCCCGCAGACCGCGCGCCAGTTCAGCACCACGAAATCGCCCACCTCGACATGCGTGACGGCCTCCCCCACCGTCTCCACGATCCCGGCCGCCTCATGTCCGAGCAGGAACGGGAACTCGTCGTTGATGCCGCCCTCGCGGTAGGTCAGATCGGTGTGGCACACCCCGCAGGCCTGCACCCGCACCACCACATCGTTGGGCCCGGGATCCGGGATCACGATCGTGACGAGTTCCACCGGAGCACCCGATCGACGGGCGATGACACCTCGGACGTTCTGCGGCACGATCTCTCCTCTCTGCGCGGCGCGGCCCGGGCGGGCCACAGCTATCACCGTAGCCGGGCGCACGCACAGAACCGCCCTACCCGCGCCTCGAGTCCCGTTGACCGGAACAGCGCTCGGACAGGTGTCCATCAACATAGCCGCACCCACAGCACCGCCCACACAGCGGTCAGCGCGTCACGGCTCACCGAGCTGCTCGAACGCCCACCGCGCATAGGTGTTCTCCGGTTCCACGGTGATCACATCGGCTACCGCCACCAGGCGATCGGGCACAGCGCCGTCGAAATGCGCCGCACTGGGCACCACCACGGCTTCGGCGTCCAAGCTGCGCACCACATTGATCAGCCGGGTCACCGGCTCATCGGTCAGCGCGCTGAACACGACCGTCTTGGCCAGTTCGTACCCCAACCGCTTGGCCAGGCTCCGAATCCGGATCTCATCCCAGTCCTGCGCCACCCCGCAGACATCCCGCCGCACATACCCGATCGCCGTCGGCCGCCGCCACATCCGAACCCTCCGTTCACCCCGTTGGCAGGCACCCGACGCCGAGGGCTCGACACCCGGCGTCGCGTGCTGGAAGACGAGGTTATGGACCAGATTTCGACCGACCAAGAAGTTTGCTCGAGCTTGCGTCACCTATTGAAATCCCTGGCAACCCGGATCGGGTACCTCCACACTGGGGATCGCACGACGCACACTGACGCACATCTTCGGATGGAAGGATTGGCTATGCGGTTGCGTTTCCTGGGCAAGGGTGGTTCGAACACGAACGGCTGCCCGTCGCTGTACGTCACGGATCAGGAGTCGTATCTGATCCAGGGCTGGGTTACCGGACGATCCGGAACAGTGGAGATCCCGCACTTGCTGCTGGGGTTCACCGAACCGGATACCTTCGTCGGATCGGCCATGCTGGATACGGGCCGCGGCACATTCACCGTATCCGGCCGGCCGGTGACCGATGACGAGACACTCGGGCAGCTGGACCTCGCCGAGGATGAGATCGCAATAGAAGTACCGATGAACCGGAGGACCTTCTACGGTGTTGCTGCTGAGCGGTAAAGATTTCGACGAATTATTCCACGGGTGCAGGCAGGAAGCCTTCCATCTCGAAGTGCAGGATTCCTACGCGGTCGAAGGCGAGTCGGTGCCGTTCCGCAGATTCTTGAACGGGGAGACCGACGACTACCGGTGGATGCAGTCCTGGCTGACCATGGTCCGCGAAATCACCGCACGAGGAGCCGGGCTGCGCCGGGCGCGGGTGGTGACGGTACCGCACACCGATTATGTGCGATGGTCGCTGGAAGTCGCTCGGCAGAACATCGCGGCAGGTGAAGAAATCCGCTACCTCGCGCGTGATGAGATCGACCCGAGCCTCTTGACCTCGGATGATTGGTGGTTGTTCGACAATGCCACCGTCGCCTTCACGGCATTCGAGCCGAACGGCCGACTGGCGGGCGGCGCAGTCACCCACGATCCCCGAATCGTTGCCCTGTGCAGGGAGGTCCGCGATACGGTGTGGGGCCTCGCCCGACCGCACGCCGAGTACATCGACCGGTGACGGAATCAGCTCACGAAGCGCACGAGGCCCTCGGTCTTCGGCTCCGGGAACTGCGGCGTGACGCCGGACTGACCGGCCGCAGACTCGCACAGCTGGCAGGTTGGCATGAGTCCAAGGTGTCGAAGATCGAATACGGCAAGCAGGCTCCGTCCGAGGCCGACCTGCGAACCTGGTGCGCGCACACCGGAAGCCACGATCAACTGCCGGATCTCATCGCCACCTTGCGCAATATCGAGGCTGCATACATGGAGTGGCGCAAGATCCTGGGTACCGGTACTCGCCGGCGGCAGAAGCTGGCTGTCAAACTCGAACAGGACACCACGTGCACCCGCTGGTTCGAGCCGTTGGTGATTCCGGGGCTACTCCAGACCCCGGAGTACGCGCAGTGGATCCTCCAGAAGGTCACCGGGTTCTATTCGACCCCCGACGATGTCGACGCCGGGGTTTCCGCTCGGATGGAGCGACAACGCGTCCTCTACCACGGAAACCATCGGTTCTGGTTCGTCATCGCCGAGCAGGTTTTGCGGACCATGGTCGGTGATAACGAGATCATGCTCGGACAACTCGATCGGCTACTGACACTGATGTCGTTACCCCGGATATCACTCGGCATAGTTCCCGCCGATGCGACGTATGAGGCGCCGATTATCAACGGATTCGTGATGTTCGACAATCGGTTGGTACAGGTCGAAACCATCTCCGCCGAATTGAATGTGACCCAGCCGCGCGAAATCGCGCTCTACGGCCGCGCCTTCAGCATCCTGGCCGACCAGTCGGTGACCGGTGCCGATGCTCGGGAACTGATCCGGCGGGCGATCGAGGCGCGGCGGTGACGTTCACGCCCCGGTCCACCGCCGCGGCACCCGGCCTGGATTCGGCCGCCGATTTACAGCACGCCCCATGCTTGCAGCAGGTAGGTGACGTTGGCAGCGATGTTTGTGACGACGTTCGCCAGGTTCAATGCCGACGATCCGAGATCGATGATGTTCACAAATCCTCCTCATACGGCCCCGACCTCTACCCAAGGTAGCCAGATCGGAAACGTCTGACATCCGCCCAACGGATGAATCGCACGGATGATCCGCCGAGTCCGGATGGCCGACGAGATCGACGCCACAGGCACGGCCGCAGGTGAGCGGTTGCGTGGTCCGGCGTGAGACGTAACCGGTGCCGATCCGATAGCTGGGAAGCGCCCATTTCGTCTCGGTCACAGGCCGTAGAGCAATGCTCCGGAACATCACGATGACGACCGGTTCACCTGTCACCGGGAGCTGTCGAGCGGTGCCTCCCCGGACGGGTGCACGAATCGAAACGCGGCGTAATTGTCGACCGGCACGAAACCGAGGCCGCGATAGAGGCGGTTGGTGAGTTCGTTGCCGGTATCGGCGAACAGGCAGACCTCGACCGACTCGTCCCTGATCACCTGCGACACATGGGCGGTGAGCGCACTCGCGTAGCCCTTGCCGCGGGCCGCCGGCGGCGTGAACACCGGACCGATGCGCGACCAGCCGAACGACGGGAGCTGGCGGGCGACCAGGCTCACGGGTTCGCCGCCGTCTTCCCACAACCACCACGATCCCGCGCGGATCCGTTTGCGCAGTGCCTCCTCCGACGGCGCGCCCGCCGGGATGCCGGTCTCGACACGCATGGCCGTCATCCAGGACATGCACAGGTCCAGATCCGCTTCGGTGGCCTGACGGGCTGTACCGGGCACCGTGGGTGCGACGAGATCACCCAGGCGGTACAGCGTGGTGGCGAAGGCGGGAACGGGATCGCCGCCCAGCACCGTGCACCAGCGCTCGGCGAAGGCCTCGGCGACGGCGGTGGGGCCTTCCACCCCACCGGCTTCCGGTGAGGTGGTGGCGAAGGTGTCGGCGACGGCGGCGATGACGTCCGGCGAGAGCGCGCCGAGATAGATATCGCGATGGCCGGCCCGCATGGCGATGCCGGTGGCATCGGCGCCGCGCGCGGTAACGAAGACCGGCGGCACCGGCGGGCTGTCCAGCCCGGAGGCGATGTTGTTGATGGTGGTGGCGATCACCGTGTGCCGCAAGGGATCCTGTCGCAGCACCGCGCCGGCCGACTCACGGAACCGGACGGCGTCGCCGGTGGTCTCGATGTCCATGGAACCCAGGCTAGGCAACGAAGCCTGGTGCGTGCCCGCGTTTTTCGGCGGACTCGCCGGTCAGCTCGAGGCCGCGGTACCAGCCGCGTCGGCCCGCAGTTTGAGCAGGATCAGCCCGGCCGTGCAGGCCAGAATGAGTCCGGCGACGGTGATTTCGACGTGCAGACCCGCGATGCCGAGAATCGCACCGACGAGCCCACCGATGAAGAACACCCAGGCCAGCACCCGCGACAGCACGGCGGGTACGGCACGCGAGGGTGTGCCGCCGAGATTCGGCGACGGCGCCGTGGCCGGGGTGGCCGCGGCGGACAGTGGGGTGGTCGAAGAAGCTCCCATCATCTACTCCTCGATGACGCCGTTCTGAGTAATTCCGTGCGCGCCAACCGCTCGATGCGCTCTCATCCAGGTTTCAGGCGTCTCACGCGTAACTTGCATCACATACGCTACGACCACAACCAGTGGATTCTGCCGCACCCGGCTGCGCAACACGCCGAGGTGACCAGTTCGTTATCTGACCTAACAACGTTTCAGAGCAGGTCTGTGGTAGCCGATCGGCTACCGGCACATGCGGATAGCGCCCACCACCATCTGGCCGGGACCGCCCGGCTCGTCTAGGGTGAGCGCGACTCGTACTTACCCAGGAGCGTCACCGATGGAGAGCAACAGGGCGAAAATCGTCGGTCCGGTAGCGGCCGCCGGTGCCGTGTCCCTCGGTCTGGTCCTCATCGGCGCCTGCGGCGTCGGGCACGACGACACCTATGTGGCGCCGCCGCCGATCCGGTCCGGCCCGAATGCCCCGGCGCCTGTCGTCGAGGGCACCACCATCACCGCCTCGAAGGTCGTCATCCCACCCTCGCCCACCTGGAAGATCGCACCCGATCCCGGCCCGCGCCGCACCCTGCCCGCGCACTGGACCACCGAGATCCCCGGCGAGGATTCCAGCGACAGCGTCGACCAGGACTCCGAATCCACCACCCGCCGCCCCCGGCCGCAGCGGAACACGACGACGGAACCGCCCGTGACCAGCGAGGACTGGGAGCCCACCAGCACCCCGACCACGCGCCCGGCGCGCACCACCCGCCCGCTGCCGACCTACGAACCCGACAGCGCCGATCGGGAAACCCCGGACCCGGAGACGACCACCTTCACCCGGCCGACCACCCGGCCCGCCTACACCGAACTCCCGGGCACCGGACTACCGGAATCGGAATTCCCGCAGCCGACTCCGCGCGCACCGCACGTCCTGCCGACGCCCTCAGCCGGCGAGAACTGATTCGACCCGTCGCGGCGCCGTCATCCGGCGCCCCGGAGGTATCGCGGCTACGGACCCTTGCGCATCGCCCTTGTGTTCGACGAGGGCGGAAGTCGCTGCCCGTCACCCGGACCATGAACGGCGAACAGCCCCGGTGATTGCACCGGGGCCGCCCTACCGCTGAACCGCTTACAGTTCCGGCAACTCGTAGTTACCCACCTGCGACGCGAGCACATTGAGGTGCTCGAGCCCGCCGCCGAGCGTGCGCTCGATGGCGGTCAGGCGAGCGACGTAATGACCCACCGGGTACTCGGCGGTGACACCGATACCACCGTGCATCTGGATGGCCTCCTGGCCGACGTGCCGCGCGGACCGGCCAACCTGCAACCGGGCCCGCGAGATCGTGACCGCGTCGTCCTTACCGTCGGCCAGCGAAGCGGTGAGGTACAGGCTCATGCTGCGCGCCAATTCCAGCGACACATACATATTGGCCGCGCGCTGGGTCAGCGTCTGGAACTTCGACAGGGTGACGCCGAACTGCTTGCGCGTCTTCAGGTATTCGGTGGTCAGCCGCAGAGCCTCCTCCATGGCGCCGATGGATTCGGCGCACAACCCGGCCTGCGCCTGCGCGAGCACCGACCGCACCGCGGTGGCGGAGTCGGCGTTGTCGCCGAGCAGCTCACCGGGGCTGGAGTCGAATTCGAGCTGGGCGCCGCGCTGTCCGTCGACGGTGGCGTAGGAGGTGCGGTTGACCCCCTTGGCGTCGGCGGCGACCAGGAACAGCCCGACGCCGCCGTCCGGCAGGGTCGCGCTCACCACGAACTCGTCCGCGCAGTCACCGTGCGCGACCGGATTCTTCACCCCAGCGAGCACATACCCATCACCCTGCGGCACCGCGCGCGTGGTGATCTCGGCCGAGGGCCAGCGGATGCCCGGTTCGGCGTGCGCGAAGGCCAGCAGCTTGTTGCCCGCGGCCAGCTCCGGCAGGATCCGCTGCCGCTGATCGGCGGTACCCGCCGCGGCCACCAGCCCACCGGGTACGAGCACCGCGTCCAGAATCGGTTCCGGCGCGAGCCTGCGCCCGACCTCTTCCAGCACCAGCATGGTCTCCACCGGGCCGGCGCCCATGCCGCCGTCCTCCTCGGTGAAGCTCAACCCGAGTACGCCGAGTTCGGCCAGCTGACGCCACACATCGCGGCTCCAGCCGAGCTCGGTCTCGGTGACCTTCAGCCGGGTTTCGGAATCGTAGGTGCGGGCCAGCAGTTCGCGGACGGTGTCGCGCAGCATGACCTGTTCATCGGTGAGATCGAAATCCATGGTGTCGCCTCACAATCCGAGGATCGTGGAGGCGATGATGGTGCGCTGCACCTCGCTCGAACCTCCGTAGATGGTTGTCTTGCGATAGTTCAGATAGCCGGGGCCGCTGCGCTGAGCCCAGCCGGGCGAGGCGATATCGTCCGCGCCGACCGGAAGCGCGTCGGGGCCGGCGATGTCGAGCAGCAGCTCGGTGGCCGCCTGCTGCAATTCCGAACCACGCAGCTTCAACACCGACGACGCCGGATTCGGCTTGCCGTCGGAGGAGTTGGAGACCACCCGCAGCTGCGTCAGCTCCAGCGCCAGCAGTTCGTTCTCCAGGTCGGCCACCCGCGCGGCGAACAGCGGATCGTCGAGCAGGGTGCCCGAACCCGACCGGGTGGCGGCGGCGTACTCCTTGGCCACACCGATCTTGACCTTGGTGCGGCCGACGCCGGTGATGCCGGTGCGCTCGTTGCCGAGCAGGAACTTCGCGTAGGTCCAGCCCATGTTCTCCTCACCGACCAGCTGATCGGCGGGCACCCGGACGTTTTCGAAGAAGACCTCGTTCACCTCGTAGCCGCCGTCGATCAGCTTGATCGGGCGGATGGTGACGCCGGGCGACTTCACGTCGAAGAGCAGGAACGAGATACCCGCCTGCTTCTTCGACGCGGTCGGGTCGGTGCGGACCAGGCAGAAGATCCAGTCCGCGTACTGGGCCAGGGTGGTCCAGATCTTCTGGCCGTTGACGATGTAGGAATCGCCGTCGCGCACCGCGGTGGTGCGCAGCGAGGCCAGGTCCGAGCCGGCATCGGGTTCGGAGAAGCCCTGGCACCACCAGATGTCGAGCGCGGCGGTCGGCGGCAGGAAGCGCTGCTTGAGCTCTTCGGAACCGAAGTGGGCGATCACCGGGCCCACCATCTGGGCGTTGAACGTCAGCGGCTCCGGCACGCAGGCCAGCTGCATCTCGTCCTGCCAGATGTGGCGCTGCATCGGCGTCCAGTCCTTGCCGCCCCAGGCCACCGGCCAGTTGGGCACGGCGAGGCCGTTGTCGTTGAGGATCTTGTGCGCTGTGACGATGTCCTCGCGTGACAGTTCGTGGCCGTATTTGACCCGGTCACGGATGTCGGCGGGGATCTCGTTGCGATAGAACGTGCGCAGCTCGTCGCGGAAGGCGACGTCGTCGGGGGAAAGGGCTAGTTTCATACGCATCTCCCTGCGTGTCTCGTATCTCCCGGACCAAACTACCCCCTGGAGATCGTGCATTGTCGAGTGGATCACAACCGGGCGACACGCGTGCCCGCGCTCATACGGCCTGATCTGCGCTATCGCCGAGAGCAACCCCGGCGAACGGCTGCCACCCCTGGTACGTTGCTGCACGGGACGCGGGCCGTCCCATGGTTCGGATCGAGGGAGTTGAGTCAGTGAACGGCAGAACCATCGCACGTGTGACCGCGGCCACCGCTTGCCTGGCAGCAGGCGCCGCCCTGACGTTCACCGCGACGGCCACCGCCGATCCGGCGCCGACCCCGGTCGAGAAGGGACTGACCGCCCTCGCCGATCGCGCCGAGGGCGACAAGGCCGCCACCGCCGGCGTCGGCGCCCTGCGCGAGTACACCAACCTGGTCGACGTGGCGAAACTGCGCGAGATCAACGGCGTCTTCGCCCCCTTCGCCTACCCGGCGCCCACCTTCGGCTGCGGCGTCAACGGCCTGGTCACCACGATCATCGGCGCGGGCACGGCCAACGGTCCCGCCGCCAATGTCGGCGTCAACAGCGCGCCGGGCACCCTCACCTTCCACGCCACCCCGGCGCATTCCGGCGTCCCGCTGTCCTCGGGTCTCGTGGTGGCGTGGGTGAACATCAACAACGGCGCCAGCGGCATCGACATGCTCGACGAGCGCACCGACCTCGGCACCCCGGCGCTGGCCAAGTCCGTGAACAGCGGACCGGGCACGGTGCTGGCCTCGATGTGGGGCACCATCGACTACCCCGGCGCACGCTGCGTCATGATGCCGACCGTCGGCACCTTCTCGGTGGCCGAGCAGCCGGTGCAGCTGCCGCCGCCGCCCGCCGAGAGTCCGGCTCCCGCGCCCGCACCTGCTCCGGCGCCCGCCGAGTCCGGCAACGCCGGTTCCGGGCAGGCGGCGGTCGCCCCGCCCGCCCCCGAGGCCGCGCCCGCTCCGGCGCCCGCGCCTGCGGCGACCAGCGCCCCGGCCAAGCCTCAGGTGCCCGCGGGTACTCAGGTGCAGGGCGGTCACTGACCGCCACGCACGCCGAGTCCGTTCACCGGCGGACGGTGATCTTGTCGAAGAACGCGCGGATGTCCGCGACATGCCGATCGGGAACCTCCATCGCGACAAAATGATTGCCCGGGTTCTCCTCCGGCCAGTGCACGATGTCGTTGTCCTGCTCCGCCAGTCGCAACATCAGCGCCGAACCACCGCCGTAGGTCCCCGTCGGCACCAGCCGCTGGCCCTTCGGCCAGGCGAAGCCGTCCTCGCCGAGACCGTTGTACATCGGCCATGACGACGTGCCCGCGGTGTCGGTGAACCAGTACAGCGCGACAGTGGTGAGCAGGTGATCGCGCTCGATCGTGTACTGCGGCAGCGGCGAGAACTCGTGGAACTTCTGCACCATCCACGCCAGCAGGCCGACCGGCGAATCGGTCCAGGCGTGCGCGAAGGTCTGCGGGGCTGCGCGCAGTAGCGCGTGGTGGTCGACGCCGGTCATCCACTGCTGCATCAGATCCCATTCGGCGCGTTCGTCGTCGGTCATGGCGGGGACGTCCGCGGCGGTCGGCATGCCGATACCGCCGTCGAGGTGCACCCCGATCACCCGATCGGGCGCGGCGATCGCCATCTCCGGTGCGATGTAGGCGCCGAGGTCACCGCCCTGCACGCCGTAGCGCCGGTAGCCGAGCCGGTCCATCAGCGTCACCCACATCGCGGCCACCCGCGCGGTGCTCATCCCGGTCTCGGTGGGCGGGGCCGAGAAGGCGAAGCCCGGCACCGAGGGGACCACGACGTGGAAGGCCTGGGCGCCTTCGAGACCGTGGGCTCGAGGGTCGGTGAGCGGGCCGATGGTCTTGCTGAACTCGGCGAACGTATTCGGCCAGCCGTGGGTCAGCAGCAGCGGAATCGCCTCCGGGTCGGCGGAGCGCACATGCACGAAATGCACGTCGAGGCCGTCGATCTCGGTGATGAACTGCGGGAACTCGTTCAACGCCGCTTCCTGGGCGCGCCAATCGAATTCCGTGCGCCAGTAGTCGGCCAGCTCCTTCAGGTAGTCCAGCGGCACGCCGCGCTCCCAGTCCAGGCCCGGCAACTGGTGCGCACTCCAGCGGGTGCGGGCCAGCCGCTCGTGCAAGTCGTCGAGATCGGCCTGCGGGATGTCGATCCGGAAGGGGCGAATGGGGGCGGTCATCGGTTTCTCCTGTGGGCTCGGGGTCGATCCGAGAACTACGCTAGAACCCATATAGGACCGGTCAGGTCCTAGTTATCGGGAATCCTGAGAAATATGAACGACACTCCGGAACGCCTGCTGCGGCTGCTGTCGCTGTTGCAGACACCACGGGAATGGCCGGGCAGCGAACTGGCCGAACGGCTCGGCGTCACCGGACGCACCGTGCGCCGCGATATCGACCGGCTGCGCGCGCTCGGCTATCCGGTCGAGGCGACGATGGGCGCGGCCGGTGGTTATCGCCTGGTCGCCGGAACCGCCATGCCGCCACTGCTGGTCGACGACGACGAGGCGGTGGCGCTGGCGGTCGGGCTGCGGGCGGCCGCCGGGTCCGCCATCGCCGGGCTCGAGGAGGCATCGGTGCGCGCGCTGGCCAAACTCGAGCAGGTCCTGCCCGCGAAGTTGCGGCGCCGGGTGCGGGTGCTCGGGACCGCGTTGGCGGCGCCGTCGGATGCGGGTCCCGGAGTGGACGCCGAGGTGCTCACCGCGCTGGCCGTCGCGGTGACCAATACCGAGCGGGTTCGCTTCGACTATCGCGACGGCGCTGGTGCGCGCACCGCCCGGCACGCCGAGCCCGCGGGCCTGGTCCCGTCCCGGCGACGCTGGTATCTGGTCGGCTACGACCTCGACCGCGGGGGCTGGCGGATGTTCCGGGTGGACCGGGTCGAACGCGCCCGCCCGACCGGCGCCCGCTTCACCCCGCGCCCACTGCCCGCCGACGATCCGGCGGCCTACGTCGCCGGCCGCCGCACCGACTGGGGCACGCCGGTGCTGCACGTCAGCGTCACCATCGAGGCACCGCTGGCCCGGGTCGCCGGCCGGCTCGGTGACGATCCCGGCGACCTCACCGCCGTCGACGCCACCACCTGCCGGCTGGACTGCGACCGCGACGACTCCCCCGAATGGCTGGCGCAACGCCTGCTCGCCCTCGGCGCGCAGTTCCGGGTACACGAACCACCCGAACTCAGGGACCGGGTCCGGGACCTCGCCGAACGGGCGCTGCGAGCCGTTCGATAACCGCGCCCTCGAGACAGCCTTCGACGCGGCGGCTCGGCAGGCATGGCCTTCCCGATCACCGGCACCACGCTCACCGCCGCCGTCGCGACCATGGCCGAGACCGGGCTCGGCTTCTCCGGCGATGTGGACGACGGACCAGATGACGCCGACGCCCACATGGCGGCTCACGCAGGGCACCCGCCGAGCTGTGACCGATCCCATATTCGAACCCGCGAAACTACGCACCAGTACCAGAACGTGAGTCCCCAACTGCCCCAAGAACTCTGCGACGATGCGGTGATGGGTTACTTCGACGGCGCGCGCGGCCGGATGCATTATCGGCGGTGGCCGGACGAGGACCGGGCGGCGGTGCTGGTGCTGCTGCCCGGGATCGGTCAGCACAGCGGGCACTACCACCGGTTCGCGCGGGTGCTGCGCGGCGCGGGCATCGAGATGTGGGCCCTGGACACCGCCGGGCACGGGCTCAGCGAAGGCGATCCCGAACAGCCCGGCACGCTGCGTGAACTGGTGGCGGACGCGGTACCGATGATCGAGCTGGTGCGGGCGCAAGTCCCCGAGACGCCACTGGTCCTGATGGGTCATTCGCTCGGCGCGGTCACCGCGCTCGGCGCACTCGGCGCGGCCGTCCCACCTGCGGAGTCCGCCGATCCGGAGACGATCCGCGGCACCGACACCGTCGCCGCCGACTATCCGCTGGTCCCGTCGCTACCCGCGGAGACGCTGGCCGGGCTGGTGCTGTCCGGGGTGCCGCGCCGCGCGCTCGGCGGCGGCGCGCCGGAAGCCCCGGGAACGCCGCTGCCGCCGCGACTTCCGGTGCTGGCCGTGCACGGCGCCGACGATCGCCGCGCACCCGTCGACGCGATACGGGTATGGACGCAGCGCCACGACTGGGTAGATTTGCGGGAGTACGCCGACGCCGGGCACGATCTGCTGCACGAGCCGGTGCACGCGCGGGTCGCCGCCGACATCGCGGAGTGGACGCTGGGAGTCGTCAAGGGGTTGGCACGACGCTCGTGACCGACAGCTGCGCAGGCAGCCGATGGGAAGAAGGGGGACGAAGTGCAGCGCAACGATATCGCCGCACTCGGTACCGCGGTCGACAACGGCGATCTGTGGATCGACGGGGTCCTGGTGGCCGAGGGGGCGCACGAACAATGCGCCCTGCGCTACGAACAGCTCGCCGATCAGGTCGACATCCAGATCCAGCAGCTCGCCGCGGCCACCACGCTGCCGGGTTTCGGCGGCTTCGCCTCCGGTGACGCGCTGCGCCGCGGTTTCGAGGGCAAGGCCACCGACGCCATCGCGCAGCTGCGCGATTACGCGGCCGCCGCGCGCAGCCTGGCGCACACCTTCCGCGCCGCCGCCGCGGCCTACCGCGATACCGACGACGCCGTCGCCGCCGCCACCAGGAAGGTGGCCGCCGATGCGTGATATGCCGCGCGCCGCCGAACGCGGCGCCCACCAGCGCGTCGACCCCGACTACGCGTCGACGGTCGAGATCTTCGACAATCTCACCCACCAGCAGATCCATGCCGCCGTGCAGCAGTTGGCGCCGGCCACCCTGCTGGCCGGCCAGCAGGCCTGGCAGAACACCGCCACCGGCCTGACCGACGCGATCGACCAGGCGCACACCGAGATTCGCTCGGCCATCGCCGACGGCTGGCGCGGCGGTGCCGCTCAGCAGGCCGCCGCGGCGGTGCGCGATTTCGAGCAACTGGGCAGGCAGCTCGCCGATGTGATGACAGTGGTCGGGCAGCGGCTCGGGCAGGCCGGTGATGCGGCCGAGGCGCTGCGCGCCGCCGTGCCCGGACCCTCGGAGGCCGAACCGGATCTGGCCGCGGCGCTGCTGGATCCCGCGCGCGCCAGCGAGAACGTCACCGCGGCCAAGTCCGTCGAGAACTCCCGCCAGGATGTGGTCCGGGTGATGGAGAGCATCTACACCAGCGCGTTCATCCCCACGGGGGCCGGAATTCCCGCGTTCCCGGACGCGGTGGCCGGGGCGTCGGTCGATCATGCCCCGGAGTCCGCGCGGCCGGGCCCGGTGTCGATCGTGGTTCCCGATACCACCGGCGGCGCGCCGGTAGCGCAGCCGTCCGCGGTGAATGCCGTGGTCGCCGGTGGACCGCCCGCAGATCCGCAGCAGCCGATTGCCCCCGCGGATGAGGCGACCGAACCGGCGGCACCCGCGCCGCTGACGATTCCCGCGGCCGCCGCACCCGTCGTCGCCGGGGTTCCGGAGGCAGCACCGCAGGTGCCCGCCACCACCCCGGCCGCCGCCACCGCCCCCGCCACCGTCGCCGCGGCCGTGCCCGTCGACCGTCCGGCGGCCGCGCCTGCCACCCCACCGGCTGCTGCCGTCACCTCCCCCGCATCGGCCGTGGGCCCCGTCTCGGTTCCCGCGAACAGCGGCACCGACGACCAGCGCAAACGCGAGGAAAAGCGGCAGGATTCGCACGGCTCGAGCGGCGAGGCGATCACCGGCATGAGCGCCGGAGCCATGGGCGGACTGATGGGCGGCGCGCTGGCCGCCGCCGACACCACCCGTTCTGGTCCCGCGCCCGTCGCGCCGAAGCCCGCGCCGGCCAAGACCGACGAATTCGACGACGAGGACGACGACCTGCACTACGTCGACGACGAACTGACCTTCCTCGAACCGGGTGGCGAGGGCGGCGAGCTGATCGGCTCGCTCGACCCCACCACGCCGCCGGTCCTGGGTGAGTGGACCGAGCACGAGTGAACTGGAGCATGACCCCGGACCAGTTCGCCATGGCCTGGTCCCGGACCGACGGCGACCGCATCCCCTACCCGCTGGCCGTGCGGCTGTCGGCGCGCGACACCGCCGAACGCGCCGCGCAACTGCCCGCACTGACCGAATGGTGTGACCGCACCCTCGACGCCGACCTGGAGGCCGCCCTGCGGGTGCTGGCCCGGCCGGACGTATGCGTCGAGGTGTTCGGTGAACGCAGCGGCGAGGACGGCGTGACCACACCCGTCCGGGTGCTCGGCGCCGCCAGCGGCAATGTCGCGGTGGTGGCCGCACAACGCCCCGGGTCCGAACGCGATCGTGGTGCCGAGGTGATGGTGATGGCCGGCGGCGCCAAGTCACTGCCCGGCCGGGTGGTGTCGATGCTTCCCGGCTTCCCCGCGGGCACCGGCCCCCGGCTCAACTCGCCCCTGTCGCGGGTGATCGAGGACAGCCGCAATCTCGTCACGATGCCCGTCGCCGGGCCCACCGAACCGGCCAGGATCCGGACCCTGCTGCGGCAGCGCCGCGACGGCATCGGCCAGATCGTGGTGTCGGTGCGCCGTGACGAGGAACTGGATCCGTTCGGGGTGCTGTGCTGGGTGGATCTCACCGACGACGGCCGCTATCTGGTGCGTACCGGCAACAGCGTCGACATCGTCGCGGTGGATGCCGAACAGTTCACCGGCCACCTGCGGCCCATGGTCACCGCCGCGCAGCGGCGCACCTACGCCGAGCAATGGTGACGTCGCCGGACTAGGCGTCGGCATTGAGCAGCTCGGTCACCTCGTGGTCGGCGAGCTGGTGGAAATCGCGGTAGGCGTTGCCGACCCCGCCCAGGCTGGGCGGGACCAGCGGGCAGACCACGTCGTCGGCTTCCATCGCGACCCGGTCCATGGCTTCGGCCGAGGCCACCGGCACCCCGACCACGATCAGCTGCGGCATCCGCAGCCGCGCGACCCGGCAGGCCACCAGCATGCTGGCACCGGTGGCCATGCCGTCGTCGACGATGACGACGGTGCGCCCGCCCAGCGGGATCGGTTCGCGGTCGCCGCGCCAGATGGCCCGGCGGCGTTCGAGCTCGGCGCGTTCGATGCGCTCGATCTCGTCGACGCGGGCGCGGGTGAGTCCGGTGTGGGCCATGACATCGGTATTGATCACCCTGGCGCCGTCCTCGCCGATCGCGCCGACCGCCAGCTCGGGCTGCCACGGCACGCCCAGCTTGCGCACCAGCAGAATGTCGAGATCGCCGCCGATCACCTCGCGCACCGCGGCCGCGACCGGCACACCACCCCGCGGCAGACCGAGCACCAGGGGATTCGACGCGTGCAGGTAGGATAATCTCTTACCCAGCGCGCGACCGGCGGCGCCACGATCGCTGTACACCATTACTTCGAACGCTACTCCGCCACGCGCTCGACCACCTCGAATCGCCGCAGGTCCAGGCTGGGGTTGGCCAGCCGTACCTCGCTCACTCGTGCGAGTTCGGCGGTCGCGACGAGCACGCCGGGTTCGTCGGCCAGTTCGGCAAGGACGACGCCGGCCGGGTCCACGATCATCGACGCTCCCGCACCACGATGGGCACTCTGGTCGGCGGCGGCCACATAGACGGTGTTCTCGATGGCGCGGGCGCGCAGCAGCGTCGTCCACTGCTCGACCTTGCCCGGCCCCGGGATCCACTGCGCGGGCAACAGCAGCACGTGCGCCCCGGCCGCGGCCACCCGGCGGCAGCCCTCGGGGAAGCGCAGATCGAAACAGGTCTGCAATCCGAAGGTGAGCTCGCCCACGGTGAACATCGCCGGATCGGCCACCTCCCCCGGCCGCACGACCTCGGATTCGCGATGACCGAAGGCGTCGTAGAGATGCACCTTGCGGTAGTGGGTGAGCAGCGTGCCGTCCGGTCCGAGCGCGACGAGCGTGTTGTGGATGCGGTCCTCGCCCGGTGCGGTCGTCTCGACCACACCGGCCACCAGATGCACCCCGTAGTCGGCCGCGATCGCGGCGAGTCCGGTGACGAACGCCCCGGTCAGCGGCTCGGCGACGGCAACGACCCGATGATCGAGCCTGCTGATGGCGAACATCGAATACTCCGGCGCGACCACCACCTGCGCCCCGGCCTCGGCGGCCTCGCGCACATGCCCGCGCAGCTGATGCAGATTCTGCGACGGCTCGGTGGAGGGCGCGAACTGGACCACCGCGACCTCCACCCGCCCGGACCCGGTCGCCGCGGTCGCGGCCGTGTTCTGCGGTTGCATAGGTCTCACCGTATTGGCCCGGTGGCCGGGACAGCCACCGCGAGGCAGTAAACTGCTGCTCAATGAGCACAAATCAGGTCGACAGCGTTTCCAGCGACGACGAATCCGCCGCCGCGGGCGGCGATACCAGCCCTGTCGACCCCACTTTCGCCGATCTCGGCATCGATGACCGCATTCTGCGGGCCATCGCCGATGTCGGCTACGAATCGCCGTCGCCGATCCAGGCCGCGACGATCCCGCCGCTGCTGTCCGGCGCCGACGTCGTCGGTCTCGCGCAGACCGGCACCGGCAAGACCGCCGCCTTCGCCATCCCGATCCTGATGGGGCTGGAGGCCACCGGTAAGGCGCCGCGCGCGCTGGTGCTCGCGCCGACCCGTGAGCTGGCCATCCAGGTGGCCGAGGCCTTCGGCCGCTACGCCACGCATATCCCCGGCCTGCATGTGCTGCCGATCTACGGCGGTCAGAGCTACGGCGTGCAGCTGTCGGGCCTGCGGCGCGGCGCGCATGTCGTGGTCGGCACGCCCGGGCGCGTGATCGATCATCTGGAAAAGGGCACGCTCGACCTGTCGCAGCTGCAATACCTGGTGCTCGACGAGGCCGACGAGATGCTGAAGATGGGCTTCCAGGAGGACGTCGAGCGCATCCTCGCCGACACTCCCGCCGATAAGCAGGTGGCGCTGTTCTCGGCCACCATGCCCGCGGCGATCCGCAAGATCTCCAAGCAGTACCTCAACGATCCGGTCGAGATCACCGTCAAGGCCAAGACCTCCACCAACGTCAACATCACCCAGCGCTGGGTGCAGGTGTCGCATCAGCGCAAACTCGACGCATTGACCCGCATCCTCGAGGTCGAGTCGTTCGAGGCGATGATCATCTTCGTGCGCACCAAGCAGGCCACCGAGGAGCTGGCCGAGAAGCTGCGCGCCCGCGGTTTCTCCGCCGCCGCCATCAACGGCGATATCGCCCAGGCCCAGCGCGAGCGCACCATCGGCCAGCTCAAGGCAGGCACGCTCGACATCCTCGTCGCCACCGACGTCGCCGCCCGCGGCCTCGACGTGGAACGCATCTCGCATGTGGTCAACTACGACATCCCGCACGACACCGAGTCCTATGTGCACCGCATCGGCCGCACCGGCCGCGCGGGCCGCTCCGGTGAGGCGCTGCTGTTCGTCGCCCCGCGCGAGCGGCATCTGCTCAAGGCCATCGAGCGCGCCACCCGGCACCCGCTCACCGAGATGCAGCTGCCGAGCGTCGACGACGTCAACGCCCAGCGTGTCTCGAAGTTCGGTGACGCCATCACCGAGAACCTCAACTCCGCCAATCTCGCGCTGTTCCGCAAGCTGATCGAGGAGTACGAGCGCGAGCACAACATCCCGCTGGTCGATATCGCGGCCGCGCTGGCCGTCGGCTCCTACGACGGCGACAACTTCTTCATGGAGCCCGAACCGGAGCCGGTGGAGCGGCCGCAGCGCGAACGGTCGCCGCGCCGCTTCGACGACGAGCGTCCCGGCGGCTCCGGCGGACGGCACCGGGCCACCGGCGCGGAACTGGCCACCTACCGGATCAGCGTCGGTAAACG
Source organism: Nocardia cyriacigeorgica (assembly GCF_005863245.1). Classification (GTDB taxonomy): domain Bacteria; phylum Actinomycetota; class Actinomycetes; order Mycobacteriales; family Mycobacteriaceae; genus Nocardia; species Nocardia cyriacigeorgica_C. Next base: position 231,842 of record NZ_VBUT01000007.1, read on the forward strand.
GCATCGGGTGGTGCCGGGCGCGATCGTCGGCGCGATCGCCAACGAGGGCGGCCTGCGGCGCAGCGATTTCGGCCATATCAGCATCCGCCCCGACCACAGCCTGGTGGAGCTGCCGGCGAATCTGCCGCAGGAGACGCTGGAAGCGTTGCGGCGCACCAGGATCAGCGGCCAGCTCATTCAGTTGCAGCTCGATCAGGGCCCGCCGGGACAGCGTTCTTTCACCCGCGGCCCGCGCCGCGATCGCGACCCGGGCAAGCGCTACGAGCGGCGCAAGCCCCGGTCCTGACGCCACGCCGAGCCGGGCAGGCTTCGGCGCGACGCGGACACGCTGGCTAAGGTGTTGCCGTCCGGTCCGCGAGGAAGCGCTGACCGGTGCCGGAGTCCGGGCACAGGAGGGCCGCGTTTGTTCGTGTTCGGTGATCGTGTCGTCAGCACCGCCGCAGACCTCGCCCGCGCCGCGCGGTGCGAATTCGCGATGCTGCACGCCCTCGACGCCGATCTGGGCAGCGCGAGTGCCGAGCCGCTCGGGCGCCCGCCGGGCTCGGCCGACGAGGACCTGCGAGCCGAGCGGGCACGGCTGCTCGCGCAGCTGCGGCACCGGCACGGCGATGAGCTCGTCCAGATCGGCGGCTTCGCCGGGCACACCGATCTGGATCGCGCGGACGCCGATAGTGTCGCCGCACTGACCGCCGCGCACGCCGAAACCCTTGCCGCACTGGAGGCCAGGGCACCGGTCATCGCGGACGCGGTCTTCTTCGACGGCGAATTCGCCTGCCGCGCCGACTTCCTGATTCGCGCCGAGCACCGTGTTCGGTATCGCTGCCACACCATCACCGGCGACGACTTCTCGATCACCTCGGCGCTGGAACTCGCCGGCTGCGCGGCGGCCATCGAGTCGGCCGGTATTCCCGTCGACCCGCTCATCGCGCACACCCACCGCGGCCGGACCCGGACTCTGCCGCTGGCCGAACTGCTTCCGGTGTACCGCGCGCGCCGCGACCGAGTCCGCCACATCGTGGAAGAGCAACTCGGCGAACTGCTGCCCGCCCAGTGGGGCGACCCGCGCTACCTGGCCTGCGGTCGCTGCGCGGTGTGTGTGGATGCGCTCACCGCCGCCCGCGATCTGCTGCTGGTGGCCGGGATGAGCGGCACCGCGCGGGCCCGGCTGCGCGAAGCCGGGATCGGCACCATCGACCGGCTGGCCACGACGACGGGACCGCTGCCATCTCTGCCCGAGGTGGGACCGCGCACCCTGCTTCGACTGCGCAGGCAGGCCGAGATCCAGCTGCGCCGAGACGATTCCGGCCGCCCCGCCTACACCGTCATCGATCCGACAGCGCTCGGCGCGCTGCCGATCCGCAGCCCCGGCGATCTCGCACTCACCGTCGACACCGCACCCGTCGGCGAAGGTGACGCGACCGGCCGGCGCCCCGACCTGGCGAATCAACTGCACGTCGAGCTGGCCGACGCCGACGGCGTCCAATTGTCGCTCCTGATTCCGGCGGAACTCGACAGTGCCGACGCCCAGACCCGGGCACAGCAGCGCGCCGCGCTCGACGAAGTGCTCGATGCCATCGCACAGCGACGCCGCACCCATCCCGAGCTGCACGTATTCCACTACACCTCCACGGCCCGCTCGGCGCTGCTGTGCGCAGGCGGCCGGTTCGGCACGGGTGAAGACCTCATCGATGAGCTGCTGCGCGGCGGCGTCTTCGTCGACCTGTATCCGATCGTGCGCAGCGCCTTGCTGATCGGCGTCGATTCGTATGCGCCGGACCGGCTGCGCTCGCTGCTGCCGGATGCGGAGCCCGCCCCGGATGCCGACCACGAGTGCGTCACCGTGCTGCGGTTGCGCGACTGGCTGCTCGACCGAGCCGCCGAACAACACATCGCACCGACCGCGGGTGCGGCCGAGCGCCACCGGAGCGTCTCGGCGGAACCGCTCGCCCGGCCGACTCCCTTGGAAGCCGCGCTCGCCGAATTCGCCGAGCGCGTCCCGCCGGCCGCGCACACCACCGCGAGCGCGGTCGCGACACCTGCTGTTGCGGCAAGGCCCGGCGAGCATGTCCCGACGGCTACCACCTCACCCACACGGGCACGCGCTGCGGCGGGAACTCCGAACGACACCGAAACAGCCATGCCGGTCGGCGGCAACGGCGGTGCGGCAGCGGCCGGTTCCCCCGGCTTCGCGGCCGCCGAGAACATCGGCACCGAGGCCATCGAGAACACCGCCGCCGCTGCCGTCGTCAACACCAGCTCCGCGGCCGGCGAGAACATCGGCACCGCGGCCATCGAGAACACCGCCGCCACGGCCATCGTCGACACCAGCTCCGCGGCCGTCGTGAACACTGGCACCGCTGCCATAGTCAACACCAGCTCCGCGGCCATCGAGAACACCGCTGCCGTCGTCGACACCAGCTCCGCGGCTGTCGAGAGCACTGGCTCAGCGACCGCCGTGAACACTGGTACCGCTGCCATCGTCGACACCGGCACCGCGGCTGTCGAGTACACCGCTGACACGTCGGGCGCGGTGCCCGACCTGCGGCGCGGTTCAGCCGAGTACGAGGCGCTGGCGACCGGCTCGGCAGGGCAGCGGACGGACGCCGAATCCGGTGCACGCCAAGTCGCTTCGCTGATGGCGGCGGCGCTGGGATACCGGCGGCGGGAACGACAGCCGCTGTGGTGGGCGCATGCCGACCGGCTCACCCATCCGGTGGACGAATGGCCGGAGGCGCCTGGCGTACTCGTCGCCGATTGGGGCACCGTCGACACCAAATGGCATATCGGCCCGCGCGGGGACAGCATGCGCCGGTTCATCACACTGACCGGGCGGATGGGCGCGGGCAGCGGGCTGGCGCCGGGCACGACGGTCTACACCTTCTACGACCGCCCGGTGGCCGAGGGCATGGTCGCGGCCGCCGGGCACCGCGCGACGGCGACCGCCACGGTGCTCGGCTGCTCGGTGGACGCCGAATTCGACGACACCGTCCGGCTCGAGGAGCGCCTGCCCGCGGGCTGCGCTCCGTTCGACGATCTGCCCGCCGCCATCGCCCCCGGCCTGCCCGCACCCGACGACCACGTCGACGCCGCGATCGAACACCACGCCCAGCAGCTGCTGATGACATTGCCGCAGATCCCGGCGGGCGCGATCTTCGACATCATCGCCCGTCGCCCGCCCCGGCTGCACGGCGGTGGGCCGCTGCCCCGGGTGCACGGTGATTACGCCGCCGCCATCACCGCGGCGGTGCGGGAACTCGACGATTCCTACGTGGCGGTGCAGGGCCCGCCCGGCACCGGGAAGACGGCGACCGCGGCCCGGGTGATCGAGCGCATGGTCGCCCGATATCGGTGGCGGGTCGGTGTGGTGGCGCCGACGCCGGCGATCGTGGAGAACCTGCTGGACGCGGTGGTCGAGGTCGGCGTGCTGCCGCAGTTGGTGGCCAAGAAGGATGTCACGATCCCGGCGCCCGAATGGGCGGTCATCGACGCCGGCCGGTACCGGCGTTTCCTGGACAACGCGATCAACGGCTGCGTGATCGGCGGCGCCCCGGCCGATTTCGCCGACCCGCAGCTGGTGCCGTATCAGGGCCTGGATCTGCTGGTGATCGCCGACGCCGGACGGTTCCCGCTGGCGGATGCGGTCGCGGCCGCGGTGAGCGCGCGCAACCTGCTGGTGATCGGCGATCCGGTGCCCGCACCGTCGTCCACCACGAGTGTGCCGTTCGCATCCGCCGAGCGCGCAGGCGCCGCCCATCCGGAACCGGTCGGCGAATCGGTGCTCGCCCGGCTGACCGACGGCCGCGACACCCTGCCCACCGAGCGCGGCTATTTCCTGGACCGCACCTGGCGAATGCATCCTCGCGTGGCCAAACCGATCTCGCGGCTCTACTACGACGGCAGGTTGCGGGCCAGCGACACCGTCACGCTGGCGCGCCGCCTCGCCGATACCGAACCCGGCATCGACACCGTCCTGGTGGACCACCATGGCAATGCGACCGAATCGGTGGCCGAGGCCCGCGAAGTGGTGCGCCGGGTGCGCACGTTGCTCGGCCTGACGTGGACGATCGGCGCGACCACCCGGCGGCTGCATCCGCATGACATCTTCGTCGTCACCCCGTATCGCGCTCAGGTGGCGCGGATCTCGACGCTGCTGGCCCGGGCGAAGATCGACGATGTGCTGGTGGGCACGCCGGAGTTGTTCCGCGGCCGGGAGGCGGCCGTCGTCATCGTGTCATTGGCGACGTCGAGTCCGGCCGATGCGCCGCACGGGTTGTCGACGCTGTTCTCGCGCGCGCTCGTCCAGGGCGCGCTGTGCCGGGCGCTGTGGAAGGCCATCATCGTCCGCTCGCCGCTGCTGACCGAGTACCTGCCGAGCACACCGGCGGAATTGACCGAGTTGTCGCGTTTTCTGCGTCTGGGCTGAGCCGGCGCGCGGCGCCGGAATTCACCGGCGGATACCGGTTGGGAGTACCCGTATATCGGCGCGGCGTTCGCTCGCACCCCGCTCGGCAACCGGTCGGCGAAATGGTGGCAATGCCCGATCAATTATTCAAACCAGTCGGTTTCGTATTGCGACGGTCGAATTGCCGACTACTACAGCCGGTAATTCTCGACCTTATTTCGCGGTATATGCCCCGCTCAGCCGAAGCATTTTCCTTCGCCACGATAGGTCGGCACGGCGGTGCGCCTACCATCGCCGTCGACCAGGTGCAGGCGGTCGAACCGCTCACACAACTCGCCCGCTTTGGCGTGGCGCATCCACACCCGGTCGCCGATGCGCAGATGGTCCGCGCCGGTCAGCGGAGTCTGCACTTCGCCCGCACCCTCGGTGCCGATCAGCCGTAAACCGATGGGCCACACCGGCTTCGGCACCCGCGACGCACCGGCCGGGCCGGAGGCGATATAACCGCCGCCGAAGAGCGTGGCGATCCGGTCGGTGGGCTTACGCACCACCGGCAGCGCGAAGAACAGCGACGGCGTGGCGCGGAACGCGCGATAGTCGTCGAACAGCGTCGGCGCGTAGAGCCCGGACCCGGCGGTCACCTCGGTGACGACGGCGTCGGCCGTGCTGACCTCGATCGATCCGGTGCCACCGCTGTTGACGATCCGCAGCGGCCCGGCCACCGACCGCACCGCCTCCACCACCGCGCCACGCCGACGGCCGATCTCGGCGGCCGAGGCCTTCTTCACCAGCCGCACCGCGATATTGCTGTCGGGCAGGCCCGCGATCTGCGCCTCGTAGGTCATCACGCCGACGACCTCGAAGCCGCGTCGCCGGGCCGTCTCGGTCAGCGCGGCGGCCTGCTCGGGACTGCGGATCGGTGAGCGCCGCACCCCCAGATGCAGCGGTCCGATGCGCAGGGAGGCATCGACATCGAGACAAACTCGTGGATGCACGTTCTCGCTGCCGACCGCCGCCCGGATGAGTTCGAGCTGGTCGGCATGGTCGATCATCAAGGTGATGGCATCGTGCAGCATCGGGTCGGCGCCGAGTTCGGCCAGCGCGGCGCGGTCGGTCACGGGATAGCCGAGCAGCACATCGCGCGCGCCGAGCCGGACCAGCCAGATGGCCTCGGCCAGCGAATACGACATGATTCCGGCGAATCCACCGTCGGCGGTCAGCCCGGTGCCGAGCACCTCTTCGAGGACCGCGCGGCAGCGCACGGACTTACTGGCGACGCGGATGGGAACACCAGCGGCACGGCGCACCAGATCGGCGGCATTGGCTCGCAGGGCGGTCAGGTCGAGGGCGGCGAGGGGCGGCTCGAGGTCGGCGGTGGCAGCGTGCAGCCCCGCGATCGGCGACGTTTCGGTCACCCACCCACTCAACCATGCAACTGGTCAGGCGTCCAGTACCGTGCGGAGACGGTTTACGCGTCCGCGGCGCGGGTGGCCAGGCTCGAGACCAGATCGTCGAGCACCACCAGGATCGTCTCGTCGTCGCGGTCGGCCAGCCAGCGCAGCACCGCGCCTTGCAGCACCGAGACGACGTAGGCGGCGATGGCCTCGACGGGCTCGAGCCACTGCGCGCCGGCATGCCTGGCACACAACTCCAGGAAGACGACGGCCTCGGCATCCATGTCACGGAACAGGGTGGCACCGGCGGCGGAATCGGTGTCGGTCTCGCCGTCCCAATGCTCACGCAAGCGCTGGACGGCCTCTTCGTAGGCCCGCAGCTGCTTGGCCGGGGTGGCCTTCACCAACGGCCAGTACGCGCTGAAACCGGCGTGCAGCAGCACTCGCAGTGCGCGCACACCGTGCATATCGAGCGAAGCAGCCGCATTCTCGACTGCCTCGCAGACGGTCGGCCGCAATCGGGCCTCCACCAATTCTCCACGTGCGATCAACGACGACTCCCTCGGCGAACAACTCTCGCGCACCTCGTCGGCCGCGATTCACCACCTGGCGGGCACTTGTCGGGAAAGTGCAGCCCATCCAGGCAGCGTTCATCAATGGTAGAAGGTTTTCAGGGTTTAAGAACTAGTTCCATGGGTAAATTCAGACTAAAAGATTGTTTTGTTACCTAAACGGAACGCTGTCGAACTCTTCCGCACTGCGCTGGAATCGCTTCCGCGAACATCACTCTCGCCCCTCCCCGTGTACGGCACAAAGCATCGATCAGCGTACGACATGATCGACTCCGCGACCTTCGCGCTGTGGCCGATCACACAGTCGGACCTCGCAAAACGGACATCTGGCCGCGCGCGTCCCCCGACCGTTAGCCTGGGCAAGTGACTCTCTCGCCCCTGGCCGGCCACCTGCGGATCCCCGGCACCTTCAACTTCCGCGACCTCGGCGGCCTGCCCACCGCGGGCGGCGGCACCATCCGGCCCGGTGTCCTGCTGCGCTCGGCCCAGCTCAGCAGCCTGGACGAGGCCGGCCACGCGGTGCTGCGCGAACTCGGCGTGCGCGCGGTGCACGATCTGCGCGGCCAGCCGGAAATCGCCAAACACGGCGCCGACCAGCTGCCCGACGGCATCCGCCTCACCGTCACCCCGTTCGACTCCGATATGGGCGAGGCGCCGCCGCACGATCCGGCGACGGGCGCGGCCATGGCGCACATGATCGAGGTCTACCGGATGTTCCCGGCGCGTCCGGAGGCACACGCGGCCATCGTCGCCCTCGCCGAATCGATCGTGCGCGGCGACGGCGCCGTCCTCGTGCACTGCGCGGCGGGCAAGGACCGCACCGGCTGGGCCGTCGCGACGTTGCTGCGCGCGGTGGGCGTCGGCGAGCAGGACGTGCTGGCCGACTATCTGCTCAGCAACTCCGCGGTCCCGGTGCTGAAGGCGATGCTGACCGAGAACCTCGGCGCGGATCACGTCTTCTCCGACGATCTGCTCGGCGTGCGGGAGGAGTACCTGCGCAGCGGGCTGGACGCGGTGCGCGACCTGCACGGCGATATCGAGCGGTACCTGGACGCCATCGGCCTGACCGCCGAACTGCGCGCACGCCTGCGCGAACGCCTGGTCGACTGATCGGCTCGGTTACGCGCTGCGCCGCACCAGGCCGTCGGCACCGATGGTGACCTGATCGCCGGTGTGGAACCAAGTGCCGGTGAACCGGTCCGCGGTGGCCTTCGGATCATTCCAGTAGCGGCGGGTGACGTTCGGCCCACGGCACAGCAGTTCGCCGTGACCGTGCCCGGCGCGCGGACCCCACAGCGCCAATTCGGTGCCGCCGAAAGGCAATCCGAGCACCGCCGGATCGGCGGGCGAATCGTCGACGGCGAGCCCGATGCCGCTGGTCTCGGTGGCGCCCCACACCGCCCACTGGCGCGCGTCGGGGAACACCGCGCGCACCTCGTCGGCATCGAGCCCGGCCGTCGCGCGCTCGGCGCGATGGCCCGCGGTGCTGATGCGCGCCACCCCTTCGGTACGCAGGCCGTCCGCACGGTCGGCGGCCAGCTCCGGCAGCAGGGCGCCGAGGATGCGCGGGGTCGCCGCGATCATGTCGATGCGTTCGGCGGCAAGGGTTTCGGCGAGTCTGCCGGTATCGGGTGCGAGCACCACTGTGCCGCCGACGGCGAAGGTGGGCAGCAACTGGTCGACGCAGCCGCTGGCGTGCGCCAAGGGCAGCAGCACCAGGTTGCGTAAACCGTCGGTGGGCAGGTCGAGGGCGGCTACCACCGAACGGATCGCCGAGAGCAGGTTCTCGTTGGTGAGCTCGACCCCCTTGGGCAGCATCGGGCCCGGGGCGGTGCCGCTGGTGTAACAGAGCAGGGCGAGATCGTCGAGCGCGGCGCCGTCATCGATGAAGGCCGCGCCATCGGGGAATTCGGCCTCGGCGGCACCGCCGGACCTGGTCGAACCGCAGCCGCGGCCACCGGAACCGAGCACGAAATCGGCGCCGCTGTCGGCGATCACGCGCTCGGCGACAGCGGCGGGCAGCCCGTCGTGCACCAGCACCGGCACGGCGCCGCTGAGCAGTGCGCCGAGGAATGCCTGCACCCAGCGCGCGCCGACCGGCAGATGGACCGCGACCCGGTCGCCGTAACCGATGCCGTGCTCCTGGAGTCCGCCCGCGATCCGCGAGGCCGAATGCCACAGCTCGCGGTAGGTCAGCCGGGGCCCGCCCACCTCGACCACGGCCTCGCGATTGGTGAAGGCATGCACCTGGAGGTCGAGCAGTTCGGTGAGGGCGGGGGTGAGGTTGCCGTAGCGCAGCACGCCATCGGCGCCGCGGGCCAGCGGATCGCCTGCCCGCTCCCCGGCCGGATACTCGACCAGCAGACCGGCCGCGGCGTCGTCGTCCACACTCGGCCCGATGAGCCTCGTCGTACCGTCTCTCATCGGACCTCCGCGTGCTTCGAACCGTCAGGCACTGTGACTATATGACGCAGATCACAAATTCGCGGTCGGAGTCGGCGAATGTTTCCGTGTCGTCATCCACAAACGCCCGGGAGCTGGGCGGATCAGCGTCCGGTATAGGTCGCCTTACCCGGACCGAGCTCCAGGAAGCTGCGGACGGCTCCCCGCAGGTCCTCGGTGGCGAACAGCTCGCCGGACACCTCGGGAGTCACCGAATCGGCATGCGCCACACCGCCCGAACGCCAGGCCTCGACGATCTTCTTGGTCGCGGCGTGCGCACGGGTCGGGCCCTGCGCCAGCCGGTGCACCAACGCCGTGGCGGCGGCGTCGAGATCCACGTGCACCGCGTTCACCACACCCCATTCGGCCATGGTCGCCGCGTCGTAGAGGTCGCCGGTCATCACCAGCTCACGGGCCCGGCCCGAGCCGGCGCGCTCGGCCAGCCGCTGCGGGCCGCCCATCGACGGCGTCAAACCGACCACGATCTCCACCAGGCCGAACTTCGCCTTGGGCGCGGCCAGGATCAGGTCGCAGGCCAGCGCGATCTCGAACGCGGCGGTGAGGGTGAGCCCGTGCGCGGCGAACACCACCGGGCACGGCAGCGCCTCGAGCGGATGGCAGATCCGGGCGAACAGATCACGCCAGAGCTCGGCGCCCTGCTCGACGGTCAGGCCCTCGAAGGTATGCACGTCGACCCCACCGGAGACGACCTTGCCTTCCGCCCGCAGCAGCAGCGCGCGCGGCGGGTTCGCGGTCAAGTCGGCGATATCGGCGACGAGGGCATCGAACATGGCCTGGTCGAACAGATTCAGCGGCGGACTCGCCAGGGTCAGTGTCGCGACCTCGGCGCCGTCGCCGACGATCTCGCGTTCCAGTCTGGTGGGTTTGGTGTCACTCATTCGGCCAGAGTAAAGCCCTCGCCTCGCCCCGGATCTGCGAGACTGTCGGTGTGACCAAGGCGGAATCGGAGGCAGGCAGCTACGTCGAGCCGGGCGAGTTCAAGCGCGACACCAACTACATCACCACCCGGATCACCGCGGACGGCCGAGACGGCTATCCGGTGACGCCGGATCGATACCGCCTGGTCGCTGCGCGCGCCTGCCCCTGGGCCAATCGCACCCTCATCGTGCGCCGCCTGCTCGGGCTCGAACAGGTCATTTCGCTCGGGCTGTGCGGACCCACCCACGACAAGCTCAGCTGGACCTTCGATCTCGACCCCGGCGAGGTCGATCCGGTGCTCGGCATCCACCGCCTGCGCGACGCCTACCTGGCCCGCTTCCCCGACTATCCGCGCGGCATCACCGTGCCCGCCATCGTCGACGTGCCGACCGGCCAGGTGGTCACCAACGACTACGCCCAGATCACCCTCGATTTCTCCACCGAGTGGACCGAATTCCACCGGCCCGGCGCACCGCAGCTGTATCCGCCGCAGCTGCGCGCCGAAATCGACGAGGTGAACCGCCGGGTGTTCACCGAAGTGAACAACGGGGTCTACCGCTGCGGATTCGCCGGCGCCCAGGACGCCTACGACGCCGCCTACGACCGGCTCTTCATCGCCCTCGACTGGCTCAGCGACCGGCTCGCCGGACAGCGCTACCTGGTCGGCGACACCATCACCGAGGCCGACGTGCGGCTGTTCACCACGCTGGTCCGGTTCGACGCCGTCTACCACGGCCATTTCAAATGCAACCGCAGCAAACTCACCGAGGTGCCGGTGCTGTGGGCCTACGCCCGCGACCTCTACCAGACCCCCGGATTCGGCGACACCATCGATTTCGGGCAGATCAAAACCCACTACTACGTGGTGCACACCGACATCAATCCCACCCGCATCGTGCCGAAGGGGCCCGATCTGTCGAATTGGCTGACCCCACACGGCCGCGAAGCGCTGGGCGGCAGGCCCTTCGGCGACGGCACCCCGCCGCCCCCGCCACCGCTGAGCGAGCGCGTACCCGCACTGCTCGAGCCGCAGTAGGCCGGGCTTCTCCCGATCGCGGTGGTGACCCGGCCCACCGTGCGGATCCGCGCGCGGTGGGGTCGGAACCTTATACAGCGGGTAATCCGTTGTCAGGACGAGCTGACGGCGCAGGTGCCCTACAGTTGCGCAGCAGAGGCCGAAGAGGAGGATGAGGCCGTGTTCACCAAGGCGTTCGAGAAAGCGGTGGTCGAGCTACTCGATACCGGATCCCGCCTGCAAGCCCCCGCGGTCGCCAAGTACGTGGCGCGGCTGCGGCGCGCGCATCCGGACGAGAGCCCGGCGCAGATCATCGAGCGGCTGGAAAAGCAGTACCTGCTCGCGGTCACCGGCAGCGGCAGCGCGGTCGGCGCGACCGCCGCGGTACCGGGCGTCGGCACGGTCGCCGCACTGGCCGCGGTCAGCGCCGAAACCACCTTCTTCATGGAGGCCTCCGCGGTGTTCACCCTCGCGGTCGCCTCGGTGCACGGCGTGCGACCGCAGGACAAGGAGCAGCGGCGGGCGCTGGTGCTCGCGGTCGTGCTCGGCGACACCGGCATGGAGATCGTGCAGAAGAGCATCGGCCATTCCGCCAAGAACTGGGGCACGGCATTCGCGACCCGCATCCCGGGGCTATCCGGCATGAACGATTCGCTGCTCAAGCGGTTCATCGTCCGGTTCATCACCAAACGCGCCGCCCTGATGGCGGGCAAGGTGCTGCCCGCGGGTATCGGCGCGGTGATCGGCGGCGCGGGCAACCGCACCCTCGGCAAGGCCACGATCAACAACGCGCGCAAGGCCTTCGGTCCCGCACCGGCCCGCTTCCCGGCCGATCAGCCGCTGATCATCGACGCCGATCCGCTCACCGCGCTGGAATCCGCGCCGATGGCCTCCGCCTACCCGCCGCCCCCGGCCGCCTCCCGGTGAGCGCCGCACGACCGCAGGCCTTCGCCGTCCGCGGATTGACCAAGCGCTACGACCTGACCGAGGCCGTGCGCGAGGTGAGCTTCACCGTCGCGCCCGGCACCGTCGCGGCGCTGGTCGGCCCGGAAGACGCGGGCAAGACGACGGTGGTCGGCGTGCTGCTCGGGCTGCTCGAACCCACCGCCGGTGCGGTGCAGGCGGGCGGATTCGACGTCGATAACCGGCCCGACTACGCCCCCGTGGTCGGCGGCGTGCTCGACCCGCGTGGGCTCCATCCGGGCCGCACCATCCGCGATCACCTGCGGATCTACGCCGCCGCGGCCGGTCTGCCGGACCGGCGGGTGCGCGAGGTTCTGGATGTGACCGGGCTGAGCGACTTCGCGGGTACCAAACCCGACGGGCTCAGCCCAGGACGTCAGCTGCGCGCGGCGATCGCGACCGCGTTGCTACCGAATCCGCAACTGCTGGTTCTCGACGATCCGACCCTCGAACTCGACAGCGTCGAGCACGCCTGGCTGACCGACTTCCTGCGCGGCTACGCGGGTCGTGGCGGGAGCGCGCTGGTCACCGCGCGCAGCCTGGCCGCGGTGCTGCCGTTCACCGACAACATCGTCGTGCTGAGCGAGGGCTCGGTGGTGTACCAGGGCAGCCCGTCGCGGTTGCGGCGCAACAACCCCGACCGGCTGGTGGTGGCGACGTCGTCGGCGATCGCGCTGGCAACGGCGCTGGCGGTGGCCGGATACACCGACGCCGTCATCCGCCAGGACGGCAGGCTCGCCGTCGCCGAGGCGAGCCAGGACCAGATCCTGGCGGTGGCCGGTGCGGCGGGCGTGCGCGTCGACAGCATCGTCGCCGATCTCATCCACCCCGACCGGGTGCTGGCCTCGCTCACCGCCGCGTCCCGGCATCGGCCGGTGGTCACCGGCACCGCGGCCCCGCCGCACCCCGCTCGACCTCCGCAACCGTCTCCGATGCCGTACGGGATTCCACGATGATCGACGTCCTGCCCGCGGACCTGCTGCCTGCGCTCAACTCCGAACTACGCAAGACCGCGACGCTGCGCTGGCCGCGGCTGCTCGCCGCGCTGGTGGTGGCCATTGCCGTGGTGACCAGTTCGGTCACCGCGATCCTGTCCGGCCCGGCCGACCCCGAGGGCGAACCGGCCACCGGCGCCGCCACCATCGGGCTGTACCTGGCGTTGATCGCGGTCGTGCTGGCGGTCGGCGGGTACGGCGCGGCCGCCGCCGGTGGCGAATTCCGCCACGACACCATGGCCATCACCGCCATGTTCACGCCGGACCGCGATCGACTGGTCGGCGCCAAAATGCTCATCACGGCGGCTTTCGCGCTGGCGGCGGCGGTGGCGGTCGAGCTCGTCGCGCTCGGCTGCCTGTTCGCGTTCGGCAACGGGAAATTCGAGATCACCGCGCAATTGTTCGCGGTGCTCGGCGGCGGGCTGGTCGCGGCCGTGTGCTGGTCGGTGATCGGCACGGGCGTGGGGCTGTGGCTGCGCTCGCCCGGCACCGGCGTCGCGCTGGTGGTCGGCTGGCTGCTGGTGATCGAGCCGCTGATCTGGCTGGTCACCACCGGTCTCGGCATCGCAGGAGTGGCGACACTGCTGCCCGGATCGTCGACGGTGAGCACCCTGATGGTCGGCTCGTTCGCCGGCGCCGACCTGCTCGCGCCGACACCGGCCGCGATCGTGGTACTGCTGCTGTGGACCATCGGCGTCGGCGGGCTCGGCTGGTGGTCGGTGCGTTCGCGCGACCTGTGATGCTGGCTGTTCCGCCTCTCCGGGTTTCTTGGCCAGACTTAGTCGCGACTCCCGTTGCGTTGGCGGCCGGCGGGATGGGCTGTGGTCGGCTCTTGGGCGTACCCGGTGAGTTACCCGGATCGTGCGAGATCAGGTGTTGCGTTGGCATCGGTCGACTGCTGAGCTCCCGTTGGTAGGGACGATGGGTCGGGGAACAAATTTCCTGTCGGTGGGTGTCGTTATGGTCGATGGCACGAAGTGAGGGGTGGCTGACGGGGGGCTTGTTGTGGATGGATCGGCGCGGGTGAGCACAGAAGTCGTCGGGGGATCAGAGGGCGCGGGGCAGGCTCCCGGCTGGATTCGGCGGCTGTGGTGGGAGAGCACGCGGCATCGGCGGACCGTTCTCGGGATCACGGCTGCGGTGCTGGCGGGGGCTGCTGCCGAGATCGTCGCGCCGCTGCTGACCAAACGCGCCGTCGATGCGGCGGGCATCGGCGATACCGGGGTGATCGGGACCGTTGCCGCGCTGCTGGTGTTGCTCGCCCTCGGCCGGTTCCTCGCCTCCTTCGGGCGGCGGCTGCTCGCCGGACGGCTGTCGCTGGATGTCCAGCATGCGCTGCGGGTGAACCTGCTCGGCTCACTGCAACGGCTCGACGGTGCGGGGCAGGACGCGATCCGGACCGGGCAGGTGGTGTCGCGGTCCATCACCGACCTGCAATTGGTGCAGGGATTGCTGGCGATGGCGCCGCTGTCGGGGATGTCGCTGCTGCAATTCGTGCTCGCCGCGGCGGTGATGATGTGGCTGTCGCCGCTGCTGGCCACCGTGGCGCTGCTGGTGGTGCCCGCCATCGCGGTGGTGGTGTACCGGATCCGGCCCAAGCTGTACGCCGCCACCTGGTCGGCGCAGCAACGCGCGGCCGACCTCGCCCAGCACGTCGAGGAAACGGTCACCGGCGTCCGGGTGGTGAAGGGCTTCGGCCAGGAAGCGCGGATGGTCGACCGGCTGGAACGGCACGGTCGCAGGCTTTTCGCCGAACGCATGCGCGCCGCGGCCATCAACTCCCGCTTCGCGCCGACCCTGGCGGCCATCCCCCAGGCGGGCCTGGTCGGTGTGGTCGCCCTCGGCGGCGTGCTGGCCATGCGCGGCAGCATCGGCCTCGGTACTTTTCTGGCGTTCACCGCCTACGTCGCCACCATGACCACCACCGCACGCACCATGGCCTCGGTGGTGATCATGGCCCAGCTGACCAGGGCCGCCGCCGAACGGGTCTACCAGGTCATCGACGCCGCACCCACCGTCGCCGATCCGGAGCACCCGCGGGACCTGCCCGACGGTCCGCTCGGCGTCGAGATCGACGCGGTCACCTTCGGGTTCGACCCGGACCGGCCGGTACTGCGCGACCTCGAGCTCACCGTCCGGCCGGGCGAAACAGTGGCGATCATCGGGCCCGCCGGCTCCGGCAAGACCACCCTGTCGCTGCTGCTGCCCCGCTTCTACGCACCGGACTCCGGCGCGATCCGGTTGTTCTCCGCACCGGACACGGCAGCGTCCGAAGCCGTGATCGACGCCGGCGCTCCCGTCCTGGACCACGTGCCGACGGCGAAGGGCGCCGACCGCCACACCGGACCGCCCACGCCGACCGGCCATCCCGCGCGGGCGGGCACCGGCCGCGAGGGGCCCACCGCCCTCGCCCACCAGCGCGGTGACGGCCGAAGCGACCGCCCGACAGCTGGATCGACGACCGGCGCGTCGGGCCGCATCCGCCCGGCCGATCTGCCACCGGGCAACCGTGTCGACATCGCCCAGCTCAGGGCAAGTGACCTGCGCGCTGCTATCGGTGTGGTCTTCGACGACCCGTTCCTGTTCTCCGACACGATCGCCGCGAACATCGCCCTGGGTAGCCCCGAGGCCACCGACGCCGAGATCCGGCACGCGGCGAAAATGGCCGCGGCCGACGAATTCATCGGCGAACTGCCCGACGGCTACGACACCGTGGTGGGCGAACGCGGGCTCACCCTGTCCGGCGGGCAGCGCCAGCGCATCGCCCTGGCGCGGGCACTGCTGGCCCGCCCGCGCATCCTGGTCCTCGACGACGCCACCTCCGCCGTCGACGCCGTCACCGAGGCGGCCATCTTCGACGCACTGCCCGATCGCGGCGAGCGCACCACGATCATCCTGGCGCACCGCGAATCGACCCTCGCACACGCCGACCGGGTGATCCGGCTACCCGCCCCGGCCCACGCCCTGCCGGTCGCCGAGCCGCTGATTCCGGAACCGCCCCGCCGGACGCCGCGCGGCGCGGGCCGGGCCGCGGCCGCCGACCTGAGCGAGACGCCGGAACTGCGGCGGACCATCGAACGGCTGCCACCGGCCACCGAAGAACCCCGGCTGGACGCCGAACGCCTACGGCAACCCGATCCAGGTTTCCGGCTGATCCGATTGTTGTGGCCGGTGCGCGCCCTGGTGCTGACGGTCATGATCTTGCTGGCGGTGGAGGCGCTGATCGGGATCGGATTCCCGCCGATCGTCCGCTACGCCATCGACGCCGGTGTCGGCGGCGACGATATGAGCGCGCTGGCGCGCGCGGCGCTCCTCGGAACGGTGCTGGTGCTGGCGGGCTGGATCGTGGCCTCAGCGACCACCATCCTCACCGCCCGCACCGGTGAGCGCGTGCTCTACGGGCTACGGGTGCGCAGCTACGCCCACCTCCAGCGGCTGGGCCTGGACTACTACGAGCGAGAACTGTCCGGCCGGATCATGACCCGGATGACCACGGACGTGGACGCCCTGTCGACTTTCCTGCAAACCGGCGTCTCGACCGCGCTGGTGAGCGCGCTCTCGCTGGTGGCCATCGCGGTGGCACTGCTGGTCATCGACACCTCGCTGGCGCTGGTGGTGCTGCTCGGCGTGCTACCGCCACTGGTGATCGCGACGGTGATCTTCCGGCGGGTCTCCTCCGCGGCCTACACCATCTCGCGCGAACACGTCTCCACCGTCAACGCCGACTTCCAAGAGAACATCAGCGGGCTGCGCGCGGTGCAGGCCTACCGGCACGAACCGCTCGCGGCGCGGCGCTTCGCCGAATACTCCGAGCGCTACCGGCACAGCCGGATGCGCGCCCAGCGGGCGATCGCGCTGTACTTCGCGTTCATCTCGGCCTGGTCGGACCTGGCGCTGGCCATGGTGGTGTTCGTCGGCGCCCGCGAAATCGCCGGCGGCACCACCAGCGCGGGCACCCTCGTCGCGTTCGTGCTCTACCTGGAACTGCTGTTCGGGCCGGTGCAGCACCTGTCCCAGGTCTTCGACGGATATCAGCAGGCCAAGGTGGGTCTGCGCCGGATCGGCGCGCTGCTGCGCACCGAATCCTCCATCGCCCCAGACTCCCCCGATGCCGTACCCATCACCGACCGGCTCGACGGCGCCGTCCGCCTGGACCGGGTGCGCTTCGGCTACCCGGGCACGGACAACCTCGCCCTCGACGATGTCTGCCTCGACATCCCGGCCGGCTCCACACTGGCGCTGGTCGGCGCCACCGGCGCCGGCAAATCGACCATCGTCAAACTGCTGGCCCGCCTCTACGACCTACCGGCCGACGGCGCGGGGTCGGTCCGCGTCGACGAGGTCGACCTGCGCGACTACCGGCTCGCCGACTACCGAGCCCGCCTCGGCATCGTCCCGCAAGAACCTCACCTGTTCACCGGCGACGTCGCCAGCAACATTGCATTCGGGAAACCATCGGCGACCGCCCAACAGATCGCCGATGCCGCCGCGGCGGTGGGCGCGACCGCGATGATCGACTCACTCCCGCTCGGCATGGCCCAGCCGGTGGGAGAACGCGGCCGCGGCCTGTCGGCCGGACAGCGGCAGCTGATCGCGCTCGCCCGCGCCGAACTGGTCGACCCCGACCTCCTGCTACTGGACGAGGCGACGGCCACCCTCGACCCCGATGCCGAGCAATCAGTGCTGGTAGCGACGAAATCGCTGGCTCGCGACCGAACCACGGTGGTGGTCGCGCACCGGCTGGCGACGGCCGCACGCGCCGATCGGATCGCCGTCGTCGACCACGGCAGGATCGTGGAAATCGGCGCGCACGAGGAATTGCTGGCCGCGGATGGGGCGTATGCCCGACTCTGGGCAGCGGCCGGAGAACGGGAGGGAATATTCTCAGCGGAAGACAGGTCGTCACCATCGAGGAGCGGCCTGTCCGCCGGTCGGTAGCACCGCCGATTCGGGGCTGGGCCTATCCTCGACAGAGGGCGCATCGGCGCGTATCCGCCGATCCCCGTGCCGGGCACGTCACAAA
This sequence comes from Nocardia cyriacigeorgica, assembly GCF_005863245.1. GTDB lineage: Bacteria > Actinomycetota > Actinomycetes > Mycobacteriales > Mycobacteriaceae > Nocardia > Nocardia cyriacigeorgica_C. Next base: position 249,587 of record NZ_VBUT01000007.1, read on the forward strand.
CGTCGCAGCGCGAAGAACGAAATGAGGCGAACACCTGCTGTGAGCAGCTCAACTTCCCAGTTCGGACAGAACCAGTGGCTAGTCGACGAGATGTATCAGAAGTTCAAGAACGATCCATCATCGGTCGACGCAAGTTGGCACGAGTTCCTCGCCGATTACACCCCCGACGCGTCCGGTGAGTCTCAGGCCGGTCAGCCGACGCCAGCGCAGGCACCCGCCCCGGCACCCGCGCAGGCAGCGACGGCCGCGCCGGTGAACTCGGCTCCGGCTCCCGCGCCAACGGCCGCCGCGCCCAAGGCTGCCGCCGCACCGCAGGCTCCGGCTCCGGCGCCGAAGCCCGCGGCCACGGCTCCGGCCGCCGCCGCGCCCGCCCCGCAGCAGGCGCGCGCCCCCAAGACCACCCCGGCGCCGACGTCCAACGCCGCGCCGACCGGCGGACCCAAGGCTGCCGCCCCGGCAGCCGACCAGACGAAGGTGCTGCGTGGTGCGGCAGCCGCGGTCGCCAAGAACATGTCCGCCTCGCTCAGCATCCCCACCGCGACCAGCGTCCGGGCCATCCCGGCCAAGCTGATGATCGACAACCGGCTGGTCATCAACAACCATCTGGCGCGCACCCGCGGTGGCAAGATCTCCTTCACCCACCTGCTCGGGTACGCCATCGTGCAGGCGGTCAAGGCGTTCCCGAACATGAACCGGCACTTCGCCGAGATCGACGGGAAGCCGCACTCGGTCACCCCCGCGCACACCAACCTCGGCCTCGCCATCGACCTGCCGGGCAAGGACGGCAACCGTTCGCTGGTCGTGGCCGCGATCAAGGGCTGCGAGGAGATGACCTTCGCGCAGTTCCACACCGCCTACGAAGACATCGTGCGCCGCGCCCGCGAGGGCAAGCTGACCGCCGAGGACTTCAGCGGCGTCACCATCTCGCTCACCAACCCCGGCACCATCGGCACCGTGCACTCGGTGCCGCGACTGATGTCGGGCCAGGGCGCGATCATCGGTGCGGGTGCCATGGAGTACCCGGCCGAGTTCCAGGGCATGAGCGATGAGCGCATCGCCGAGATCGGCGTCGGCAAGCTGATGACGCTGACCTCGACCTACGACCACCGCATCATCCAGGGCGCGGAATCCGGCGACTTCCTGCGCACCATCCACCAGCTGCTGATCTCCGACGAGTTCTACGACGAGATCTTCCACGGCCTCGGTGTGCCGTACGAGCCGGTGCGCTGGCGCAAGGACGTCAAGGAACGCGGCGTCGACAAGAGCACCCGCGTGCTCGAGATGATCGCCGCCTACCGCAACCGCGGCCACCTGATGGCCGACACCGACCCGCTGCGCCTGGTCAAGGACAAGTTCCGCAGCCACCCCGACCTCGACGTCACCCAGCACGGGCTGACCCTGTGGGACCTCGACCGCGAGTTCAACGTCGGCGGCTTCCACGGCCAGGAGCGGATGAAGCTGCGCGATGTGCTGTCGGTGCTGCGCGACTCCTACTGCCGCCACGTCGGCGTCGAGTACACCCACATCCTGGAGACCGACCAGCTCGAGTGGATCCAGGAGCGGGTCGAGCAGAAGCACGTCAAGCCGACCGTCGCCCAGCAGAAGTACATCCTGAACCGGCTGAACGCGGCCGAGGCATTCGAGACGTTCCTGCAGACCAAGTATGTCGGCCAGAAGCGGTTCTCGCTGGAAGGCGCCGAATCGGTCATCCCGATGATGGACGCGGTGATCGACCAGTGCGCCGAGCACAGCCTCGACGAGGTCGTCATCGGTATGCCGCACCGTGGCCGGCTCAACGTGCTGGCCAATATCGTCGGCAAGCCGTACTCGAAGATCTTCACCGAGTTCGAGGGCAACATGAACCCGGCGGCCACCCACGGCTCCGGCGACGTGAAGTACCACCTCGGTGCGCGCGGCACCTACCTGCAGATGTTCGGCGACAACGAGATCGAGGTCTCGCTCACCGCGAACCCCTCGCACCTCGAGGCCGTCGACCCGGTGCTCGAGGGCCTGGTCCGCGCCAAGCAGGACCTGCTGGACAAGGGCGACGGCCCCGAAGGCTTCTCGGTCATGCCGCTGATGCTGCACGGTGACGCCGCGTTCGCCGGCCAGGGCGTGGTCGCCGAGACGCTGAACCTGTCGGGTCTGCGCGGTTACCGCGTGGGCGGCACCATCCACATCGTGGTGAACAACCAGATCGGCTTCACCACCGCGCCGGAGAACAGCCGCTCCACCGAATACTCCACCGACATCGCGAAGTTCATCGGTGCGCCGATCTTCCACGTCAACGGTGACGACCCGGAGGCTTGCGACTGGGTCGCGCGCCTGGCGGTCGACTTCCGGCAGAAGTTCCGCAAGGACGTGGTCATCGACCTGATCTGCTACCGCCGTCGCGGCCACAACGAGGGCGACGACCCGTCGATGACCCAGCCGTACATGTACGACGTCATCGACACCAAGCGCTCGGTGCGCAAGAGCTACACCGAGAGCCTGATCGGCCGTGGCGATATCTCCATGAAAGAGGCCGAGGACGCGCTGCGCGACTACCAGGGCCAGCTGGAGCGCGTGTTCAACGAGGTCCGCGAACTGGAGAAATACTCGCCGGAGCCCAGCGAATCGGTCGAGGACGATCAGAAGGTGCCCGCGACGGTGCAGACCGCCGTGGACAAGTCGGTGCTGCAACGCATCGGCGACGCGTTCCTCAATGTGCCCGAGGGCTTCAACGTGCACCCGCGCGTCAAGCCGGTGCTGGAGAAGCGGCGCGAGATGGCCTACGAAGGCAAGGTCGACTGGGCCTTCGCCGAGCTGCTGGCCTTCGGCACGCTCATCGACGAGGGTCGCGCGGTCCGGTTGACCGGTCAGGACTCCCGTCGTGGCACGTTCACCCAGCGTCACGCGGTGATCATCGACCGCAAGACCGCCGAGGAGTACACCCCGCTGCACAACATCGGGTCCGCCAACCCGGGGTGGTTCGCCGTGCACGACTCGGCGCTGAGCGAATTCGCGGCCGTCGGCTTCGAATACGGCTACTCGCTGGGCAACCCGGACGCGCTGGTGCTGTGGGAGGCGCAGTTCGGTGACTTCGTCAACGGCGCGCAGTCCATCATCGACGAGTTCATCTCCTCCGGTGAGGCCAAGTGGGGTCAGCTGTCGGAGGTCGTGCTGCTGCTGCCGCACGGTCACGAGGGTCAGGGCCCGGACCACACCTCCGGTCGTATCGAACGCTTCCTGCAGCTGTGCGCGGAGGGTTCGATGACGGTGGCGGTGCCGTCCACCCCGGCGAACTACTTCCACCTGCTGCGCCGCCACGCCCTCGACGGCATCCGCCGTCCGCTGATCGTCTTCACCCCGAAGTCGATGCTGCGCAACAAGGCCGTGGTCAGCGATCTGAAGGACTTCACCGAGAGCAAGTTCCACTCGGTGTTCGACGAGCCCACCTACGAGCAGGGCATCGGCGATCGCGGCAAGGTCAAGCGGATCCTGCTGACCAGCGGCAAGCTCTACTACGAGCTGGCCGCAGCCAAGGCCAAGCAGAAGCGCGAGGATGTCGCCATCGTGCGCATCGAGCAGCTCTACCCGATGCCGAAGTTCCGCCTGAACGAGGCGCTGGCCGGTTACCCGAATGCCACCGACATCGCGTGGGTGCAGGAGGAGCCGGCCAACCAGGGTGCCTGGCCGTTCTTCGGCCTGAACCTGCCCGAGCTGCTGCCGGAGCGTTTCGGCAAGCTGCGCCGGATCTCGCGGCGTGCCATGTCGGCGCCGTCCTCGGGTTCGAGCAAGGTGCACGCGGTCGAGCAGGCCGAGATCATCGCCGAGGCGTTCGAGCCGATCGCCTGATCACCGGTCCGTCACCGACGCCGGGTCCGGAATCGCTCTCTCACCGAGTGATTCGGGCCCGGCGTCGGGCGTTTTCCGTCGGGATTCGCAGGTACGTGCCGCCCGGCCCGGACCTCGTGCCCGTCTCGACCGTGGTCGGCGGGTCGTGCCGGCACCGAAGCCGCCCATTCGCCCGTCCGAACCGTAGCCGTGCGGTTGGATGGGTTGGTGCTGCTCGATCTTCAACTGGATGCGCGCCCGGACCGATCGGGCGAACGCGCCCGCGCGCTCGTCGACGCCGGTGCCGCCGGCTTGTTCACCTTCGAGGGCCCACACGATGTCATGCTGCCGCTGGCCGCTGTGGCCGGACAGGTCGAGACCGATCTGATGACGAATGTCGCGATCGCCATCCCGCGCAGCCCGATGCATCTGGCGCATGCGGCCTGGGATCTACAGCTGATGTCGCGTGGGCGTTTCCGCCTCGGTCTCGGGTCACAGATCCGGCCGCATATCGAGAACCGTTACGGCGCAACGTGGTCGGCGCCCGCCGCGCGGATGCGCGAGATCGTGCTCGCCGTCCGTGCCATCCTGAACTCCTGGCAGGACGGCACCCGGCTCGACTTCCGCGGCGAACACACCCGCCACACCCTCATGCCGAAGACCTTCGTCCCCGGCCCGAATCCCTACGGTCCGCCGCCGGTGTTGCTCGGCGCCCTCGGCCCGCTGATGACCCGCACCGCCGCCGAGGTCGCCGACGGTCTGCTGGTCATGCCGTTCAATACGCACCGCCACTTCCGCGAACGCACCCTGCCTGCCGTCGCCGAGGGCCTGAAACGCGCGGGCCGCACCGAGTTTCCGATCTACCCGCAAGCCATCGTCGCCATGGGCCGCACCGACGAGGAATTGGCCGCCGCCTCCCGCGGCGTGCGCGGCCTACTCGCCTTCTACGGTTCCACCCCCGCCTATCGCCCCGTCCTCGACGTCGAAGGCTGGGGTGAGCTCCAACCCGAACTCAACGCCCTCTCCAAATCCGGCGACATCATGCAGATGTTCGACCGCATCTCCGACGACATGCTCGACACATTGGCAGTCCGCGGCACGCCGGAATCCTGTGCCGAAGAGATCTTGCGCCGTTTCGGCGATGTCGCGGAACGCGTGTGCTGCTACTTTCCCGGCTACGACCCGCCCATCGCCCACGTCAGCGCTCTCGCGCACGCGCTACGACGGGCGGAATCCGGACCGGAATCGGTGTCCGGATCCACCCGGCGGTGATCGCGAACCGGCTTACGCCGCAGGCAGGTAGCAGGTAGGTGGCGAGGTCTCATGCGAGCCGGTGACGCCCCCGCTGAGCGCGCACAGCAGCGCCTTCAGCAGCGGGGTGGCCGAACCGGAACTCGACCCCGTCGACTCCGAGACGGGAGCAGCCGAACCGGGCCGAACCGACGGCTCGGCCGCGGACTGCCCGGCGGCACCCGCCAGCACGACCACGGAAACCGCGGCCACGGCGGCGGAATTGACGATGATGCGCATTCTTCGACAGGTCCTTTCACCAAAGGCCTCCACCGTCCGCCGTGCTGACAGGCGGATCGGTGCTCCTGTGCGGAGTACGAGACCGGACCCAAGCTAATCGCGACCGGCCCACCGCGAACGCCCCAGCTTCTACTGGCAGGGTTTCCCCGGGCGGGTACCTGGCCGCCTCAGGACCGCAACGCCGCGGCGAGGGCGGGGTTGACGGCCATGGACAACGCCAGCAGCGATTCGACCAGCAGCTCGATCAGCTCGTCGCGGGTGATCGTCTCGTTGCGCAGCCACGACAGCGTCGATTCCTCGGTGAAGGCGATCCAGCCGCGCACCGCCAGCACCAAGCGGGGGTGGTCGCGTTCCTCGGGGGACATCGGAACCTGGGTGAGGATGATGTCGACGATGGCGTTGCGGGTTTGTTCGACCAGAGCGACGAGGTCGGGGCTGGAGCTGGCGGGGCCGCGCAGCAGCGCCAGGTACGAGGTGCGGTTCTCGCTGACGTAGTCGATGTAGCGGCTCACCGAATCGCGGAGCATGTCGAACAGGCCGAGGTCGGGGTCCGGGGCGACGCGCATCAGGAGTTCGGCGTTGGCGTGGCGTACGACCTCGAGCTGGAAGTCCTGCTTGGTGGGGAAATAGTGGAAGAGCAGACCACGCGAAATGCCTGCCTGAGCGGCGATTTCGCTGACCGAAATATCCTCGATGGCGCGCTCGCCCAGCATCTTGACGCCGAGCTCGATCAACTGCGCGCGCCGCTGGTCCGGGCTCAGCCGGACACGCTTGGCGGTTTCTCCCGGACTCGTGCTCACGCGACCATCCTACTGAACAAGGGTCAATACTATTGACTACGATTCAACAGAGCTGTTGACTGCTACTCAATAGGGCTCTAGTCTGAGTATATGAGTCGCAAGGTTACAGACAAAGCTGTCGCTAACCAGCCCACCCGCCATCTGCGGACGATCATCATCGGCAGCGGTTTCGCCGGCCTCGGCCTGGCCATCCGGCTGAGCCAACAGGGACGCCAGGATTTCCTGGTCCTGGAACGCGGCAACGACGTGGGCGGCACCTGGCGCGACAACACCTACCCGGGCGCCGCGTGCGATGTGCCCTCGCACCTGTACTCGTACTCCTTCGCGCTCAACCCGAACTGGTCGCGCTCGTTCTCCCGGCAGGGCGAGATCCAGGCCTACATCCAGGGCGTGGCCAAGAAGTACAACGTGCTCGACAAGCACATCTTCGACTGCGATGTCACCGGCGCTCGCTGGAACAACGACACCGCGCGCTGGGAGATCACCTCCTCGCAGGGCAACTTCACCGCCGACACCGTGGTCTCCGCGGTGGGCGCGCTGTGTGAGCCGAACCTGCCCGACATCAAGGGCATCAACAGCTTCGAGGGCGAGATCTTCCACTCCGCCCGCTGGAACCACGACGCCGACCTGACCGGCAAGCGCGTCGCCATCATCGGCACCGGCGCCTCGGCGATCCAGATCGTGCCCGCCATCGCGCCGAAGGTCGGCCACCTCGACGTCTACCAGCGCACCGCGCCGTGGCTGCTGCCCCGGCTGGACCGGCCGTATCTGAAGGCCGAGCAGTTGGCGTTCAAGTACATCCCCGGCGTGCAGAAGCTGTCCAGGGCCGCGATCTACGCCGCGCGCGAGACCCAGGTCGTCGGCTTGGCCAAGTTCCCCGCGCTGATGCAGGGCTTCGAGCTGCTGGCCAAGGCCAAGCTGCGCTACGAGATCCGCGATCCCGAGCTGCGTGCCAAGGTCACCCCGGACTTCCGGATCGGCTGCAAGCGCATGCTGATCTCCAACGACTACTACCCGGCGCTGGACCGCGACAACGTCGACGTGGTCACCGACGGTATCGCCGAGATCCGGCCGAACTCGATCGTCACCAAGGACGGCACCGAACGCGAGATCGACGCGCTGATCGTGGCCACCGGCTTCCACGTCACCGATTCGCCGACCTACGAGACCATTTTCGGCCGCGACGGCCGCAGCCTGACCGAGGTCTTCGACGAGATCGGCCAGCAGGGCTACAAGGGCTCCTCGATCGCGAACTTCCCGAATATGTTCTTCCTGCTCGGCCCGAATGTCGGGCTCGGTCACACCTCGATGGTGTACATGATCGAATCGCAGATCAACTACGTCGCCGACGCGCTGGCCACCTTCGACAAGCGGGATCTGCGTACCGTGGAGGTGCGCCGCGAGGTGCAGGACCGCTACAACGCCGAGTTGCAGAAGAAGCTGGCCAAGAGCGTCTGGATGACCGGCGGCTGCTCCAGCTGGTACCTGGACAAGCACGGCAACAACACCACGCTGTGGCCCGACTTCACCTTCGAATTCCGTAGGCTGACCAAGCAATTCGACGTCGAGGCCTACAACACGACGACCGACGACAACTCCACTCGCCCCGACCTGAAAGTGGTGGCAGCCCAGTGAGCAAGGACGCTTACTTCCGTAACAAGGTATGTGTGATCACCGGTGCCGGTTCCGGTATCGGACGTGCGCTGGCCCTCGATCTGGCCCGCCGCGGCGCCAAGCTGGCGCTGTCGGACATCGACACCGACGGGCTCGCCGAGACCGTCCGCCTGGTCGAACAGCTGGGCGCGCAGGTGAAGTCGGACCGGCTCAATGTGGCCGAGCGTGAAGCGGTGCTGCTCTACGCCGACGCGGTCAAGGAGCATTTCGGCGTCGTGCACCAGGTGTACAACAACGCCGGTATCGCCCACCACGGCGATGTGGTCAAGACCGAGTTCAAGGACTTCGACCGGGTCATGGACGTCGACTTCTGGGGTGTCGTCAACGGCACCAAGGCGTTCCTGCCGTACCTGATCGAGTCCGGCGAGGGCCACGTGGTGAACGTGTCCAGCCTGTTCGGCCTGATCTCGGTGCCCGGCCAGAGTGCCTACAACGCGGCGAAGTTCGCCGTCCGTGGCTTCACCGAGGCGCTGCGCCAGGAGATGATCGTGGCCAAGACGCCGGTCGAGGTGACCTGTGTGCATCCCGGCGGCATCAAGACCGCCGTGGCCCGCAACGCCACCTACGCCGAGGGCATCGACGGCAAGAACGCCAGCACGATGTTCGACAAGTACCTCGCCATTCACTCCCCGGAAATGGCCGCCAAGACCATCACCGAGGGTGTGCGCCGCAAGCACGGCCGGGTGCTGATCGGCTGGGAAGCGAAGTTCCTCGACCTGTACGTGCGGGTCCTGGCCTCGGGCTACCAGCGCATCTCGGCCACGGTCGAGCGCCGGTTCCTGCCCTGAACCGGGGACAACGATGCGTGATATCGCCATTCCGCTCCCGGTGGCGCGTACGATCCTGAGCCCGGTCTATCGGGCCACGCTCAACGATCGGCTGCCCTGGAAACTGCAACGACTCCTGCTGGACGCCGGATCGCGCTTGCAGCCCGCACCCGCGGGCACCCGGATCGAACGGATCCAGCTCGCCGGGCGGCCCGCGGACCGCTTCACCACGGCCACCCCCGGTGACGGCGCCGTGCTCTACCTGCACGGCGGCGGCTACGCGGTCGGTTCGCTGGCCACTCACCGGTCGCTGACGGCCCGGCTGGCACATGAAACCGAGTGCGCGGTCTACTCGCTGGACTACCGGCTCGCGCCCGAGCATCCGTTCCCGGCCGGCCTCGACGACGCCGAGGCCGCGTTCCTGGAACTCGTCGACGCGCACGGCTACTCCCCCGGCCAGATCGCCATCTCCGGCGATTCGGCCGGCGGCGGACTGGCCATGGCCACCGCCCAGCGGCTGATCGCGCGGCACGGCTACACCCCGGCCGCGCTCGGGCTGATCGCACCGTGGACCGATCCGAACGAAATCCCGGAACGGCACCGCGATCTGGTGATCAGCAAGCCGTGGTCGCGCGCCTGCGCGGCGGCCTATCTGGGCGGCGGCGACAACAACGATCCGGGCTATGCACCGCTGCTCGGTGAGCTGCGCGGGCTGCCGCCGACCTACGTCCAGGTCGACGTCAGCGAGCTGCTGCACCCGCAGTGCGTGCGGTTGGCGGCGGCGCTGCGGGAAGCCGGCGTCACGGTCGCCTTCACCGAGAGCCGCGGCCTCTGGCATGTGGCACAGCTGCAGGCCGCGCTGGTCGGTCCGGCCTCGGCCGTGCTGCGCGAAATGGCGGAGTTCTTGGCCGAAGCCATACGCCCGGCGCATATCCGCGATCTAGGATGATCCCGCTTCGGTCCGTATCCGCTCGTCATCGAGCGGATACGGACCTATTTGCGGTGGTCGACGTCACGGCCGCGGTGCAGGTGCCGTAAATTACTGATGAGTTAACCCACGTGGAAGGGCCATGATGCGAGAGTTCGAAGCCCCGGCTTCCTACACCATCCCGGAAGACGCCAACAATTCCGATAATGTGTTCCGCCATGCGGAGCAGTCGCCGAACGCGGTGCTGTTCCAGGTGCCGAACGGCAGCGGCGGCCTGCGGGATGTGACCGCGACGGAATTCGCGAAGACCGTCACCGGGGTGGCCAAGGGCATCATCGCCTCCGGCATCGAACTCGGTGACCGCGTCGCCATCATGTCGGCCACCCGCTACGAGTGGGCCGTGCTCGACTTCGCGATCTGGGCGGCCGGTGCGTGCACCGTCGCCATCTACGACAGCTCGGCCGCCGAGCAGGCCAAGTGGATCCTGCAGGATTCGGCCACCAAGCTGCTGGTTGTCGAGAACGACAAGCACCGCGCCACCATCGACGAGATCGAATCCGGTTCGCTGCCGGAGCTGAAGGAGATCTCCCAGATCGACAAGGGCGCCATCGACGAGCTGATCAGCCGCGGCGCCGACCTCGACGACCAGGTGGTGCACGAGCGTCGCGCGCAGGTCGGCGCGTCCTCGCCGGCCACCCTGATCTACACCTCGGGCACCACCGGCCGCCCCAAGGGCGTCATGCTCACCCACGCGAACCTGTGGGCGGAGTCGAAGTCCGACCGCATCGCGCTGGGCAAGTTCATCGTCGAGGGCAAGAAGACCCTGCTGTTCCTGCCGCTGGCGCACGTGTTCGCCCGCGCGGTGGCACTGGCCGCCTTCGACGCGAAGGTGATCGTCGCGCACACCTCGGACTGGACCACCCTGGTCGACCAGTTCGCCAGCTTCAAGCCGCACTTCATCCTCTCGGTGCCGCGCGTGTTCGAGAAGGTGTTCAACAGCGCCAAGCAGAAGGCGCACGACGGCGGCAAGGGCAAGATCTTCGACGCGGCCGCCGAGACCGCCATCGCCTACAGCGAGGGCCTCGACTCCGGTGGTCCCGACCTGGTCACCAAGATCAAGCACTTCGTCTTCGACAAGCTGGTCTACAGCAAGCTGCGGGTGGCCCTCGGCGGTCAGTGTGAGGCCGCGGTCTCCGGCGGCGGCCCGCTGGGTGCGCGCCTGGGCCACTTCTTCCGTGGCGTCGGCGTCACCATCTACGAGGGCTACGGCCTGACCGAGACCACCGCGGCCATCACGGTGAACACCCCCGAGCACATCCGCGTCGGCTCGGTCGGGCGCCCGATCGAGGGCCATGCGGCCAAGATCGCCGAGGACGGCGAGCTGCTGCTCAAGGGTTCGGTCGTGTTCGACGGCTACTGGGGCAACGCCGAGGCCACCGAGGAGGCCTTCGAGGACGGCTGGTTCAAGACCGGCGACCTCGGCGCCATCGACGCCGACGGCTTCGTCACCATCACCGGCCGCAAGAAGGAAATCATCGTCACCGCGGGCGGCAAGAACGTCTCCCCCGCGCTGCTCGAGGATTCGCTGCGCGCGCATCCGCTGATCAGCCAGGTGATGGTGGTCGGTGACGGCCAGCCGTTCGTCGGCGCGCTGATCACCCTCGATCCCGAGGCGCTGCCGGGCTGGAAGGAACGCAACGGCGTTGCCGCCGACACTCCGATCGAGAAGCTGGTGGAGAACCCGGCGCTGGTCGCCGAGATCGACGCGGCGGTCGCCGAGACCAACAAGAAGGTCTCCAAGGCCGAGCAGATCAAGAAGACCCGCATCCTGACCGTCGACTGGACCCAGGAGACCGGCGAGCTGACCCCGAAGATGTCGCTCAAGCGCGCCGTGGTGATGAAGCAGTACGCCTCCGAGGTCGAGAAGATCTACAGCTGACTCCTTCTGACACACAACAGGCGCCGGCAGCTTTCGCTGCCGGCGCCTTTGTCGTAGCTACTCGAATCCGATTCAGGGAGTGAGTGATTCGGCCTTGGCCCGTTCGGTGGGCGGCTGCGGCGGGGCGGCGACGCCCGGTCGCAGGAACAGCACCGAGGCAAGCACACCGATCAGCAGGATCGCCGCGGGCAGGTAGGTCGAATCCGCCAGCGCCGAGCTGAACGCCTCCTTGACCGGTTCCGGGATCGGGCCCGCGGTGCCTTCACCGGCGGGCGCGTCGCCCAGCCCGTTGGCCGCCATGCGTGCCGCGATCAGCGCGCTGATCGCCGCGCTACCGAGCACCGCGCCCACCTGACGGGTGGTGTTGTAGATGCCGGCGCCCGCGCCGGCCTTCTGCACGGGCAGGTTGTGCGTCGCGGTGGTGGCCAGCGGCGCCCAGATGAACGCGTTGGCGAAACCGGCCAGACCAGCGGCGACCAGGAACCAGATGATGTCGGAATCCGGGGTCATCAGCTGCGCGAACCAGGCCACCGAGATCGCGAACAAGGTGAAGCCGATGGTCGGCACCACCCGCGGATGCAGCCGACCCGCGAACTTGCCGACGAACGGCGCCATCACGCCGGTGATGATCGCCATCGGCGCGAACACCAGCGCCGATTCCGTCGGTGACATCTCCCGGACGGCTTGCAGATAGAAGTAGGACGGCACCATCACCGCCGTCGTCGCCGCGCCCATGGCGGCGATGGCCAGGTTGGACAGGCCGAAGTTGCGGTCGCGGAACAGGCTCAACGGCACCAGCGGTTCACCGGTATTGCGCGCCTGATTGACGATGAACAGCGCGAGCACCACCACGCCCGCGCCGATCAGCAGCCAGATCCGCAGCGACCAGTCGTAGGTGTTGCCTTCCTGGATGCCGAACACCAGCAGCGCCATGCCGATGCCGCTGAGCACCACACCGGGGATGTCGAACTTGTGCGCATGCGTCTCCAGCGCCGGCACCAGCTTCCAGGCCAGCACGAACGCGACGATGCCGACCGGAACGTTGACGAAGAAGATCCACTCCCAGCCGAGGTTGTCGACCAGCACTCCGCCGAGGATCGGCCCGACCAGCGTGGCCAGGCCCGCCACACCGCCCCACAGGCCCATGGCCGCGCCGCGCTTGTCCGGCGGGAAGGTGCGGGTGATGACGGCCATGGTCTGCGGCGTCATCAGCGCCGCGCCCAGACCCTGCACCGCGCGGGCCGCGATCAGCATCTCGATGGTCCCCGACAGCCCGCACCACAGCGAGGCGAGGGTGAACACCGACAGGCCGATCAGATAGATGTTCTTGGGCCCGAAGCGGTCGCCGAGGCGCCCGGTGATCAGCAGCGGCACCGCGTAGGTCAGCAGGTAGGCGCTGGTCACCCAGATGACCTGGGAGATGTCGGCGTGCAGGCTGTCGAGGATGGCCGGGTTGGCGACCGCGACGATCGTGACATCCAGCAGGATCATGAAGAACCCGACGACCAGCGCCGACAGCGCTAACCACGGATTACGTTGAGTGGACATCGGTTTCGTTCCTAACTCGGATGTGGATGACGAGCGACGGCGTTGTCGGAGTCGGTGTGGATGGTTCAGGAGGCGGTCGGCTCGTCGATGTCGCCGGCCTCGGGCAGCCATGGCTGGAAATCGCAGGCCTCGGCACGTTCGCCGGTGACGGGATCGAATTCCTCCCACGGCAGTGCGCCGCTGTCGAGTTCGCCGACCAGCTGCTCGACCCATTCGATCTCGGTGCGCAGCGTGGCCCGCAGGTACGGCAGCACGATCCAGTAGCGGCGTGGCACCTGTTTGCGTTCGGCGGCGGCGATCATCGTCTCGATCTCGGCCGATTGCCCGGCGAGGTGGTCGATGCGTTCCCGCAGCAAGGCCAGGACCTCGGGTTTGGGCAGGTTGTGCGCCTCACCGAGGGCGACCGGGAACAGTGGATACTCCGGCAGCGGCGTGCGCAGCAGCTCAGCGACCCGGGCGCGCAGGGTCGCGCGCCCCTCGGCGGTGATCCGGTAGGTGGTGCGTTCGGGCCGGTTGCCGGCCCGGTCGATCCCCTCGGCGCGCACCAGTTCCTGCTCGGCCAGCCGGGTGACCACGTGGTAGAGCGAGCCGGGCCGCACCTTGACCAGTTTGTCCTCATGCCGCAGGACCAGCATTTGGTACATCTCGTACGGGTGCATGGGCCGCTCTTCGAGCAGGGCGAGCACAGCGATGGCCAGCGGGGTGACCGTTGCGCCGACGCGCTGCCCCATGGTGTCCCCTTTCCGGGCGTGCGCCCATGACTCGCGGGATTCCGGCGAGCGTCACGCACCCTATCGGCGAGCAACGACATATTCCGTGTGAAATATTCCAGCTGGAATATACGGCGCGGAAGTCAGAGGAAGCAAGGGGCGAACCCTAGCGAGACCACACGATGGCGCGCGGTGGCTGCCCCGGGCCCGGTCCGATGCGCTGGGCGGTCGAGGCGACGACGGTCGAAGCCGAGGGCGCGGCGCAGGCGGCGCGGCAGGGGACCTATCCGTCAGAGACCGTGGTCGTCGAGCCAGGTGCGGGCCAGCTCAGCGGGGCTGGCCTGCTCATCGCGTACCGCGGCGATCATCGCGGTCAATCGGTCGGTGGTGAGCTCACCGGCGACGTAGTTCAGCTTCTCCCACTCGCGATCGTCCAGCGCGCCCTTGCGCACCACAGCGACCGGGTTTTCCGAGCGCAGGGCGTTGTCGTCGTCGGACAGCACGCGCAGGCCCTCGGTCGCACGGGGTGCGAGTTCGACGGGACCAGCCAGCAGCCCGATCTGGATCCTGCCTTCTATCAGCGCTTTTCGCAGTTCGTCAGGATCGGCGAAGGTCTGGGTCGACGCGAAGTCGCAGCCATCGATCCGCAGCGCGGGCGGCGGCGCGCTCAGCAGGCCCGGCACCGGCGCCACACCCGCGGACGACGACGGGCAGCGCGGCGTGAGGTCCGCGACGGACTCGATCGGCGCGTTCGCGTTCACCAGCACACCCGCGCGCAGATCCGCACCATCGGCGGCGTCGGTGACGACCAGCCCCTCCGGCAGCGATCGATTCAGCTCGCGGGTCACCTCATCGGTGTTCCACGCCGTCGCGTTGCTCGCCAGCTCGCCCAGCAACGCGCCGTTGTGCTCGCCGACCAACGTCACCGTGCCCGCGTCGAGGGCCGCCATCCGGTCCGCGCGACTACCGAGGCCGGGTGCGACCACGACACGAGCGCCGGTGCGGGCCAGCGCCTGGGCGTAGATCTCGGCCAGCAGCACCGACTCCGCGCTGTCGCCCGCGCCGACCACCAGCGGTTCGGGCGCGGAATCATCGCCGCAGGACACCGCCACCGTCGCCAGTGCGACGACCACGATCCGGGCCAGCACCCGCAGCGGCGCGGCAAGCACCATCGGCGCGACACCAACTTTCCGAAGCCGAGGACTGGCCCACATCGACGGCGTCGGCGGGCACTATGGTCAGTGGAGAATGTACCGGTGGCCACCGGGCACCGGGATCGCGCACTGCCGGCCTGCGGAAGGACCCACGTGACACCGACTCCCGCCCCCGACGGCGCCCGGGTGGGGCGCACCGCCCTGCGGCTCACGCGCACCGCCGCCCGCCTCGTGTTCGCCGCCGCCGCACTGGCCGCCGCGATGATCGTGTCGTCGTGCGGTAACTCCGATCCGCTGGCAGGCCAGGGCAGCTGCGAGGGCGACACGCTCATCGCCGGCTCGGCGAACTTCCCCGAATCCGAGACCCTGGCGAACGTGTACGCGGAGACGTTGCGGGTCAACGGGTTCAGTGTGGATACCAAGCTGAACATCGGCAGCCGCGAGGCCTATATCCCGGCTCTGCGCCAGTGCGCCATCTCGCTCATCCCGGAATACACCGGCAACCTGCTGCAATACCTGGAGCCCGACAGCACGGCCACCCAGCCCGCCGAGATCGATCGCGAACTGAACACCGCCATCGGCACCGATCTGGCGCTCGGCGCGCCTGCCCCCGGCCAGAATTCCGACGCCGTGGTGGTCACCCGCGCGACCGCCGAGCGGTGGAACCTGCGCACCATCGCGGATCTGGCACCGCATTCGGCCGAGGTGAAGTTCGGCGCGCCCGCCGAATTCCAGGAGCGTCCGGTCGGGCTGCCCGGTCTGAAGCAGAACTACGGCCTCGATATCAGCCCCGGCAATTTCGTGCCGATCGCCGACGGCGGCGGCCCGGCCACCGTGCGCGCCCTGGTGGACGGCCAGGTCACCGCGGCCAATATCTTCACCACCTCGCCCGCCATCGCCGCCAACGACCTGGTGGTGCTGGAGGATCCGAAGTCGAATTTCCCGGCGCAGAACGTGATTCCGCTGGTGAACGCGGCCGAGCGCACCGACGCGCTGATCGCGGTGCTGAACGCGGTCTCGGCCAAACTGACGACCGACCAGTTGATCGCGCTCAACGAGTCGGTCTCCGGTGACACCAAGACCGAGCCCGCCGCCGCGGCGAAGAATTGGGTCGTGGCCCAGGGCCTGAACCGGCCGATCGGATAGCCGCCGGTGTCCGATATCGAGTTCCGATCCGTCAGCAAGACCTATCCCGGCGGCACTCACGCGGTCAGCGATCTGGACCTGCACATTCCGTCCGGCACCTTCACCGTGTTCGTCGGGCCGTCCGGGTGCGGCAAGACCACGTCGATGCGGATGATCAACCGGATGATCACCCCCAGCGCGGGCAGTATCACCATCGACGGGCGCGATATCGCGACCGTCGACCCGGTGAAACTGCGGCTCGGCATCGGGTACGTCATCCAGAGCGGCGGGCTGCTGCCGCACCGCACCGTCCTCGACAATGTCGCCACCGTCCCGGTGCTGCGCGGCGACTCCCGCCGGGCCGCTCGCGCCGCAGCGCTGGAGGTGCTCGACCGGGTCGGCCTCGATCGCGGGCTGGCCTCGCGGTATCCGGCACAGCTGTCGGGCGGGCAGCAGCAGCGGGTGGGCGTCGCGCGGGCCTTGGCGGCGGACCCGCCGATTCTGCTGATGGATGAGCCGTTCAGCGCCGTCGACCCGGTCGTGCGCGCCGAATTGCAGGTCGAAATGCAAAGGCTGCAAGCGCAATTGCGCAAGACCATCGTGTTCGTCACCCACGACATCGACGAGGCCATCACCCTCGGCGATCGGGTCGCGGTCTTCGGTCGCGGCGCCGTGCTCCAGCAATACGATCCGCCGCAGCGGGTACTGGCGCAGCCTGCCACCGATTTCGTCGCCGACTTCGTCGGACGCGACCGCGGCTATCGCGGACTGTCCTTCCGTGCCGCCGATACCGTGCCGCTGCACGAGATCCGCACCGTGACCGAAGCCGAGATCAGCGGGCTACGGCTGGCGCCGGGCGAATGGGCGCTACTCACCGACGCCGACGGACGGCCCGGCGGCTGGATCGATATCACCGGCGTGGAATCGGTGCGCGCGGGAAAGTCACCGGCCGACAGCATCTCCGCGGGCGGTTCGCTGTTCACCCCGTCCGGTGATCTGCGCCAGGCGCTGGACGCGGCGATCTCCTCACCCTCGGGAATCGGGGTGGCCGTGGACGATTCGGGTGCGGTGCGCGGCGGCATCCTCGCCACCGAGGTAGTGGCACAACTGGCCGAGCAGCGCGCCGCCGAGGACGCCGCCCGCAACCGCGCCTTCCTGGACGAGGAGCGGGTGCGGTGACGGCGCGGACCCGCCGATGAGGTACCTCGTCGACAACTTCGGTGAAATCATGGGTTTCACCCGCACCCACCTGTATCTGGCGCTGCTGCCGCTGCTGATCGGCCTGGTCATCGCGATCCCGGTCGGCGCGCTGGTACGGCGGGTGCGATGGTTGCGCCGGGCGACGGTGACCGTGGCAGGGCTGGCGTATACGGTGCCGTCGCTGGCCTTGTTCGTGATCATTCCGCCGCTGGCCGGGATTTCCACGATCGATCCGCTCAACGTCGTCATCGCGCTCGCGGTGTATTCGACGGCGCTGCTGGTGATCGCGGTGCCCGCGGCGCTGGATTCGGTGCCGGCCCATATCGTCGACGCGGCCGAGGCGGTGGGGTTCAGCCCGCTGCGGCGCACGCTGACCGTCGAGATGCCGCTGGCCGTCCCGGTGTTCGTCTCCAGCCTGCGGGTCGTGGTGGTCACCAATATCGCCATGGTGTCGGTGGGAGCGCTGATCGGAGCCGGTGGTCTCGGCAAGCTGTTCACGCAGGGCTACCAGCGTGACTATCCGGACGAGATCGTCGCGGGCATCATCGTGACGCTGGTGCTCGCGCTGATCTTCGACCGCCTGGTGTACGCGCTCGGCCGCTGGGCCACACCGTGGCTGCGCGCGGACTCCCGGCGCGCACACCGGAAAGGCGCTGCCGCATGAACCTTTTCCTGGACGCCTGGGCCTATTTCACCGATGGCGCGAACTGGGGCGGGCCCACCGGCATCGAACACCGTCTCGCCGAACACCTCTGGTACAGCTTCCTGGCAGTAGCGTTGTCGGCGGTGATCGCGGTGCCGGTGGGCCTGGTCATCGGGCATACCCGGCGGGGTTCGGCACTGGTGGTCGGGTTCGCCAATGCCATGCGGGCGCTGCCGACGCTCGGCCTGCTCACCTTCATGGTGCTGCTGCTCGGCCTCGGCCTGATCCCGCCGCTGCTGGCGCTGATCACCGTCGGGATCCCGCCACTGCTGGCTGGGGCATATGCCGGGGTCGCCAATGTCGCCGACGATGTGGTCGACGCCTCCCGCGCCATGGGAATGACCGAACGCCAGATCCTGCTGCGGGTGGAAGTCCCGAATGCCCTGCCCATCCTGATCACCGGCCTGCGCGGCGCCACCCTCCAGGTGGTCGCCACCGCCACCATCGCCGCCTACGTCAACCTGGGCGGACTCGGCCGCTACATCTTCGACGGCATCGGCCTCTACCGCTACGACCGCGTGCTGGTGGGCGCGGTGCTGGTCGCGCTGCTCGCCATGGTCCTCGACGGGCTGCTGGCCTTCACCGCTTGGGCGACCACACCGGGCACACATCGCCTGCGGCGCGGCCGGAACCTCCGCACGTCGTAAGCCGGCACGCATTCACAACCAGTGGTTGCGGTGGAAAATCACATACAAGCTGCCGCAGACGGACAGAATCACCGCCCATACCGCCGGATATCCCCACACCGTCTTCAACTCCGGCATGTGCTCGAAATTCATGCCGTAGATACCGGCGATCATCGTCGGCACCGCCGCGATGGCGACCCACGCGGAAATCTTGCGCATATCGGTGTTCTGCTGCACGGCGATCTTGGCCAGCGCGGCATTGATCAGCGAGCCGAGCGATTCGTCGAAATCGACGATGCGGTCGGAAACGGTGGTGTGATGGTCGGCCACATCGCGGAAATACCGCCGGATCTCCTTCGGCAGCGGCAGATCGGTGTTCTGGCTGAGGATCTGCAAGGGCACACCCAACGGGCTGACCGCTCGCCGCAGCTCCACCACCTCACGTTTGAGCTGATAGATCGACTCGACGCCGACCCGGCTGCGCGGGGTGAAGACCTCTTCTTCCATCTCGTCGATATCGTCTTCGATCGACTGCACCACTTCGAGATAGTTGTCGACGACGTAATCGGCGATGGCGTGCAGAACCGCCCCCGGCCCCAGCCGCAGCCGGTCCGGATCGGCCTCCAATTCCCGGCGCAGGGCGGCGAGACCGGAATGCTCGCCGTGCCGCACCGCGACCACGAAATCGGGTCCGGTGAAAATCATCAGCTCGCCGGTCTCGACGATTTCGCTGACCGAATTCATATCGTGTTCGTGATAGGCGACCGGGCGCAGCACCAGCACCAATGTGTCGTCGTAGCGTTCGAGCTTGGGCCGCTGGTGGGCGTGCACGGCGTCTTCGACGGCCAGGGCGTGCAATCCGAAGGTGTGCGCGATATCGGTCATCTGCGCCTCGTCGGGATCGTGCACACCCAGCCAGACGAAGCCTTCCCCCCTGCCGCGCACCTCCGCCAAGGCCGCCTCATGTGTGAAATGCCCTGGCAGCCGCACACCGTCGACGTACACCGCGCAGTCCACGATCGCCCGTGCGGTCGGAACCGGGATGCGTGGCAGCGGAGCCGGGGTCTTGGCCGGACCACGAAAGTACGGCAGTGGCGGAATAGATGGCACCGGTCGATGCTACGTCCGCGACGGGACGGGCACGGCGCACCGGCCGGACATGGGCACAGCCCGCCGATCACGCACTGACACACTGGAGGGCGTGCGCATCGACCTGCATACCCATTCGACCGCGTCCGACGGCACCGACACCCCGGCCGAGCTGGTACGGAACGCGGCGGCCGCCGGCCTCGACGTCGTCGCGATCACCGATCACGACACGACCGCGGGCTGGGCCGAGGCCGTGGCGGCGCGGCCCGACGGGCTGACCCTGATCCGCGGCATGGAGATGTCGTGCGTGGGTCTCGGTGAGGACGGCTGGCCCGTGCCGGTGCACCTGCTGGCCTACCTGTTCGATCCGTCCGATCGTGGTTTCGCCGATGAGCGTGAGCGGCTACGGGCCGAGCGGGTGGAGCGGCTGCGCGCGATGGCCGAGCGGATGGCCGCCGACGGACTGCCCGTCGACCCCGACGAGGTGCTGGCCTCGGCGGGTCCGTCGGCGGGACGGCCGCATCTGGCCAGGGCACTGGTCGCCGCGGGCGTGGTGCCGACCGTCGACGCCGCCTTTACCGATCTACTGGCCCCGCACGGGCGCTATTACGCCGAGAAGGCCGACACCCCGCTGCGCCGGGCGGTGGAGATGATCGCGGCCGCGGGCGGGGTCAGCGTGCTCGCGCACACCAGGGCGCGCAAGCGCGGCAGGTTGCTGGCGATCGACACTATTCGCGAACTGGCCGAACTCGGCCTCGGCGGTCTCGAGGTCGATCACCCGGACCACAGCGCGGCCGACCGCGCCCTGCTGACCGAACTGTCCGCCGAACTGGGGCTGCTCACCACCGGCTCCTCGGACTATCACGGCAGCAACAAGACCATCCGGCTCGGCGAGTTCACCACCGATCCCGCCCAGCTCGAGGTTCTGGTCGGGAAGGCGACCGGGGTGCCGGTGATCGGCTCGTGAAACTCGCGCGCGGAATCAGCGGCCTGATCGCCGCGGGCACCTTCGCGCTCGCCGTCGTGGTGGTCGCCGCGGCGATCATCGGTGCGCGACGGGGCTTTCCCGGACCGGGCGGTGAATCGGTGGCCTGGCATGTGGTGTCGGCGGCGATCGTCGTTGCGGCACAGGTGTATTCGGATCGGCATAGGGGTTTGGCCGCGTTTTCCGGATCGCTGGTCGTTTTCGCGACAGCCGGTGTGTTGCTGTGGACACAGTGGTGGAGCTGATAGTGCGGAATCGGTTGCGGGTGAGTGAAATGTGGCCGAATATTTGATCTCGTGAGTGAGTGGGAAACCGACGTTCTGATTCTCGGCGGTGGTCCCGCCGGAATCTGGGCGGCCCTCTCCGCCGCCGCGGCCGGTGCGCGCGTGATCCTCGCCGACAAGGCGCGCTGCGGTGCCGCCGGTCCGAGCGCCGTCGGCCTCACCTCGCTGTGGAATATCGCACCGGGCCCGGCCCGCGCCGAAACCGTGCGGCGCGTGCTCGGCCACGGCGGCTGGCTGGGCGATCCGGAAACCATTCACCGGGTACTCGCCGAAACCCATGAGCGCATCGCCCAGCTCGCCGACCGGGGACATCGATTCTCCGGCGGGCCGCTCCCGGGACGGATCTGGCTCGACGGCGCGCAGTATCTGCGCCGCTTGCGCCGGGCAGCGCTCGAAGCCGGTGTGCGCGTACTCGATCATCACCCGGCCACCCAGCTGCTGGTGGACAGCGAAGGAATCGTCTCCGGCGCAGCGGGTATGCAGCGGCACAACAAGTTTCGGCCCTGGACGGTACGCGCGTCGGCGGTGGTGGTCGCCACCGGCGGATGCGCGTTCGGGTCCGGACGCGCCGGAACCGACGTCGACACCGGCGACGGACTGCTGTTCGCCGTCGAAGCCGGGGTCGAACTGTCGGGAATGGAATTCTCCAGCGCCTACGGTCTCGCACCGGCCACGCCGGTGAGCGCCGCCGATCGCGGGATGGTTTTCGCCGAACTGCACGACGAGAACGGTGCCGTCATCGACGGCCATCGCGGCGCCGCCTTCGCCGCACTCGCCGAGGGGCGCCGGATCTACGGGATCCCCGCGGCGCTCTCACCCGGACAACGCCGCCGCCTGCGCCGCCACGGCACCGTCGACCCCGAGAAAGGCATCGCCCTGCGCGCGGTCCTGGAGGGCACCGTGCGCGGCACCGGCGGCCTGCACCTCTCCGGCCGCGACTGCGCCACCACCATCCCGGGACTGTTCGCGGCGGGCGACGTCACCAGCCGCGAAGCCGTCACCGGTGCGGTGAGCGGTTTCGGCGGCAGCTGGGCGATCGCCTCGGGCACCTGGTCGGGCGCCGGGGCCGCCCGGTTCGCCCGCGGACGGCCGGTGCCGGACCGGCTCGCGCTCACACCCGCCGGAACAGGGCAGGCAGCGGGCCTGAGCCCTGTGGCCCGGATCGACCCGCGCGCGGTGCTCGGCCTGGTGCAGGAGCACACCCTGCCGCTGCGGCGCAGCTACCGGCGCAGCGCCGGCAGCCTGCGCGACAGCATCGCCGAACTCGATGCCATGTGGCCCGGTGCCCTCTTCGACCTCGGCGGCGCCGGAGCCGAACGGCTGCGCGCCAGGGAAGCCGCGGCCATGCTCGCGGTCGCGCGCTGGACGAAATACAGTGCGCTGGCCAGGACCGAAAGCCGCGGCATCCACCGGCGCACCGACTTCCCCGAGACCGACGCCGGGTGGCGGGTGCGCTTGCGCTCGGGCGGCCTCGATACCGTCTGGGTGCGCACGACGGCACGCAATCCGATCGAGCAGACGACCGCACCGATACAGCCCGGGCAACCCCGGCGTCCGGCTCGGCCCGGACGCACCCGCCGGCGGATCACCGGATTCGATCCGGCCGCACCCGGCTCCAGCTGATGGCGCTACGGGGCCTCGAGCGGCGGGCCTCGACCGTATTTCTCACCGCGCGAGCGGCCGTGACATAGGACAGCTCACGGCATCGGTACCGGCCGGAGCGAGTTTCCGCTTACGTCGGGGTAATTCCGGCGGCATACCCTCGGATGATGGTGCACGATCACGACTGGACCCACCGGTTTGGCAAGTGGTCGGGCAGGCTGGCAGAATGTTGCGGATCCCCGACCCACGCCACCGCCGGGTACGGGAATCACGGTGATCACCGCCTCACGACGCACCGTCGTGTCCGGAGGATCGAACCGCATGATCTGTCCGGGCCCACCCGTCCGGCTTCCGCTCCACGGATCAGTGCCGCGCCACGTCGACAGGGCTGTCGAGAAGTCGAAACGTACCGGTCAGCGCACCCGATGAGCGATACGAAGCACCTAGTACCAAAAAACCCGACGGTAACCGTCCCCCGGTTGTGACCGATCCCAGCAGGAGTGAAATCGTGTCATCTGTGACTGACGCACCGAACGCCACTGCCAGCAAGAATGCCGCCGCCGACCTCGCGGCGATCACCCACGAGGAGATCTTCGCGGGCCACCTCGGCGGCAAGCTCTCGGTAGAGCTGAGTGCGCCCCTGGAAACCCAGCGCGACCTGTCGATCGCTTACACCCCCGGTGTCGCGCAGGTCAGCCGCGCCATCGCAGAGGACGAATCGCTCGCCAAGCGCTACACCTGGACCGACCGGCTGGTCGTCGTCGTCAGCGACGGCACCGCGGTGCTCGGCCTCGGTGACATCGGCCCGCGCGCGTCGCTGCCGGTGATGGAGGGCAAGGCCGCGCTGTTCAAGAAGTTCGCCGGGCTGGACTCGATTCCGATCGTGCTGGACACCAAGGACGTCGACGAGATCGTCGAGACCCTGATCCGGCTGCGTCCGAGCTTCGGCGCAGTCAACCTGGAAGACATCTCCGCGCCGCGCTGCTTCGAGATCGAAAAGCGCGTCATCGAGGCGCTCGACTGCCCCGTCATGCACGACGACCAGCACGGCACCGCCATCGTGGTGCTCGCCGCCCTCAACGGCGCGGCCAAGGTGCAGGGTCGCAGCACCTCCGGGCTGAAGGTCGTGGTGTCCGGTGCCGGCGCCGCGGGCGTGGCGTGCACCAACATCCTGCTCGCCGCGGGCGTCGCCGACGTCACCGTGCTCGACTCCAAGGGCATCGTCAGCCGGGACCGCACCGACCTCAACGACGTCAAGGCCGATCTGGCCCAGCGCACCAACCCGCGCGGCCTGACCGGCAGCGCCGCCGACGCGCTCACCGGCGCCGACGTCTTCCTCGGCCTGTCCGCGGGCAAGATCGGCGAAGACCTCATCGCCTCCATGGCACCGGAGTCGATCGTGTTCGCCATGTCCAACCCGGACCCGGAGATCCACCCCGAGGTCGCCGCGAAGTACGCCGCCATCGTGGCCACCGGCCGCAGCGACTTCCCGAATCAGATCAACAACGTGCTCGCCTTCCCCGGTGTCTTCAAGGGCGCCCTGGACGCGGGCGCCCGCCGGATCACCGAGGGCATGAAGATCGCCGCCGCCGACGCCATCCTCGCCGTCGTCTCCGACGAACTGGCCGTCGACAAGATCGTGCCGAGCCCGCTCGACCCGCGCGTCGCCCCGGCCGTCGCCGAGGCCGTCGCCGCCGCCGCGCGCGCGGAGGGCGTGGCGTAGCAGCATCCCGCAACAACAGCGAGGGCGCCTGTTCCGCACGGAACAGGCGCCCTCGCTGTTGACTTCGACCGTGCCTACAACGAGGCCGCGCCGCGGTTCGGGTCGCGCACGTCGATTCCGGCTTCCGCCCACGCATCTCGCAACGCCTGCGCACCACGCACGCGCACCCAGGCCGCTTCGGTGGCGGTGACGGGGACGACGTCGAGGTAGCGGACCGGCTCGGCCGGATCGGGCAGGGGGATGTCGGGGATGTCGCTGGGGCCGAGCAGAACCGCGGTGAACGGCGAGTTGGTCCACATCGGCTCGCCCAGGTCCAGCAGCGCATCCTCTTGCAGCACAACGCCTTCCACCGCGGGCGCGGCGGCGAGGACGCCGAGGGTGCGAGCCAGGCCGGACGCCGCGCCGAGGCCGGCGTGCAGGGTGAGGATCAGTTCCGCGCGTGGGCCTTTCACCGGATCGGCCAGCAGTTCGGACGGGTCGCCCATCGGATGACGGGAACCGCCGAGCGTGGCGTAGTGCACGAACTCGTCGCCGGGAACGATGCGCAGGATCTCGATCGGTTCGAGCCCGAGGAAGGTCACCGAGGCGGCGTCCACCGCGGACGCGTCGACGCCGAAATGTTTCAGCACGCCGGCGCGCACCGTGCTCACCACGTCCATGCGGTCAGATCGCCAACCGCGCGAGCATGTCCCTGGCCTGCTCGGCCGTCTTGGGATCGCACAGCACGTCGTAGCGGCCCGCGACCAACTGCATGGTGGACGCGAAATCGCGCTGGCCCTTGGTCGCCGCGTACGGGATGGAGGTGGAGATGACGCCGAAGATGATGCCGCCGACCAGACCGACCAGCAGCGGGCCGAGCGCCCCGCCGGTGGTGAACAGGCTCAGCAGCAGACCGAGGAACAGGCCCAGCCACGCACCCGAGACCACACCCCCGCCGATGACCTTGCCCCAATTCAAGCGGTAGAGCACCCGTTCGACCTGCATGAGGTCGACGCCGACGATCGTCACGTCCTGCACCGGGAACTGATTGTCGGCCAGATAGTCGACGGCGCGCTGCGCCTCGGCATAGGTCGGATACGACCCCACCGGCCAGCCCGACGGCGGCGTCGGCAGACCCTGCCTGCCGCGATTCGCGTTCCCCAAGGGATTCGTCATAGGTCCATTCTGCTATTCCATCGAGCCCCGCGCCGTGCTATATACCGCGCGTCACTTTTCCGGTGGGGTGAAACGGGTGGTGCGCGACATGCCCGCGGCCCGGCCCTTGTCGGCGATCACCTGCGCCATCTTGGCGCTGGCCTCATCGATCATCTCCTCGCCGAGCATGACGGCACCGCGCGCCCCACCCTCGGCGGAGGTGTGGAAGGCGTAGGCCTCCAGGATCAATTCGGCGCGGTCGTAATCGGCCTGACGCGGGCTGAAGATCTCGTTGCAGGCCTCGACCTGGCTCGGATGCAACACCCATTTGCCGTCGAAGCCGAGCGCCGCGGTGCGGGCGGCGGCGCGGCGGAATCCGTCGACGTCGCGCACCTGCAGGTACGGCCCGTCGATGGCCTGGAGGCCGTGGGCGCGCGCGGTGAGCAGGATCGTCATCAGGATGTGGTGGTAGGCGTCGCCGGTGTCGTAGCCCTCGGGCTGCTCCCCCACCACCAGGGTGCGCATATTGATGCTGGCCATGAAATCGGCCGGACCGAACACCAGGGCCTGCACGCGCGGGCTCGCGGTGGCGATCTCGTCGATATTGCGCAGCCCGAGCGCGTTCTCCAGCTGCGGTTCGATGCCGATCCGGCCCGGCTCGAGCCCGTTGGTCTGCTCCAGTTGGCTCAGCAGCAGATCCAGTGCCCGCACCTGGCCGGCGTCGGTCACCTTGGGCAGCAGGATCGCATCGATCGCGGTGCCCGCACCGTCGACCACGCTGATCACATCCTGATAGGTCCACGGCGTGGTCCAGTCGTTGACCCGCACCACCCGCAGCTGCGACCCCCACCCGGAATCATTCAGCGCGGCAATGATGTTGGCGCGGGCGGCGGCTTTGGCGGGCGGGGCGACGGCGTCTTCCAGATCGAGGAACACCTCGTCGACCGGCAGCCCCTTGGCCTTCTCGATCATCTTCGGGTTGCTGCCCGGCACAGCCAGAACGGAACGGCGTGGCTTCATCAACACTCCTGTCGTCGGCCGAATTCGGCCCGCAGTGTCATTAGTCTGGCAGTCATGGCAGCTACCAGGGTCTACGTCGCCAGGCTGGCCGGCCTGGCGGTGCTGGGACCGGACGGCGAGTCTATCGGCCGCATCCGCGACGTGGTCGTGGCAGTCCGCTACGACCGCCAACAGCCGCGGGTACACGGCCTGGTCGTCGAATTGCCGACCAGGCGGCGGATCTTCGTGCCGATGCTGCGGGTGACCTCGATCGAACCGGGCAACGTCACCCTCAATACCGGCACCGTCAGCCTGCGCCGCTTCGCCCAGCGGCCCGGCGAACTGCTGGCATTGGCGCAGATCGTGGATTCGGCGGTGCGCGTGCACGACCCGGACCTGCCCGAGCTGGCCGGCGTGGATGTGTTCGTGGTCGATCTCGGCCTGGAACAGACCAGGACCCGGGATTGGCGGGTATCCCGGGTCGCGGTGCGCGGGCACCGGCGGCTGGGCCGCAGGCGCACGGTGCACGTGGTGGACTGGGTGCACGTCAGCGGGCTGACGCCGTACGAGATCGGCAGGCCGGGCCAGGAGGTCACCAGTCTGCTCGAACAGTTCGAGGGATTGCGCGCCGCCGACGTCGCGCATCTGCTGCGGGAACTGCCCGAGAAACGCCGCCTCGAGGTCGCGGTGGCGCTCGACGACGAACGCCTCGCCGACGTCGTCCAGGAGCTACCCGATGACGATCAGGTCGATCTGCTCGGCCATCTCGAGGTGCGCCGGGCCGCCGACGTGCTCGAGGCGATGGACCCCGACGATGCCGCCGACCTGCTCGGCGAGTTGCCCGAGAACGAGGCCGAGTCGTTGCTGGCGCTGATGGACCCGGAGGAATCCGAGCCGGTGCGCAGGCTGCTGGCCCATTCCCCGGATACCGCGGGCGGCCTGATGACACCGCGCCCGGTGGTGCTGACCCCGGCCACGACGGTGGCCGAGGCGCTGGCCCGGGTGCGCAATCCGGATCTGACGCCGGCCCTGGCCTCGATGGTGTTCGTGGTCCGCCCGCCGACCTCCACCCCGACCGGCCGCTATATGGGCTGTGTCCATCTGCAACAGCTACTGCGCGAACCGCCGGCACACCTGGTCGGCGGCCTGCTCGACACGGATCTGGCCACGCTGCGGCCGCAGGCGCCGCTGGCCGCGGTCACCCGCTACTTCGCCACCTACAACCTGGTCTGCGGGCCGGTGGTGGACGAGGAGGATCATCTGCTCGGCGCCGTCACCGTCGACGACGTCCTCGATCACCTGCTGCCGGAGGACTGGCGCGAAGACGAGGAGCTACACGAAGGGGTGACCGGCCGTGACTGACAAGACTCCCGCTGGACGCGTCCTGAGCCCGGCACGACAGCGGCTGGAGACACCGGTCGGGTCGCGATTCCGGTTCGACTGGGATGCCGAGGCGCTGGCCCGCACCAGCGAGCGGATCGCACGGTTCCTCGGCACCGGCCGCTATCTGGCCATCCAGACGGTGATCGTGATCGTCTGGATCCTGCTGAACGTCTTCGTGGTGACGCTGCGCTGGGACCCGTACCCGTTCATCCTGCTCAATCTGGCCTTCTCCACCCAGGCCGCCTATGCCGCGCCGCTGATCCTGCTGGCGCAGAACCGGCAGGACAATCGCGACCGGGTCTCGCTCGAGGAAGACCGGATGCGGGCCGCGCAGACCAAGGCCGATACCGAATTCCTGGCCCGCGAGCTGGCCGCGCTGCGCCTGGCCGTCGGCGAGGTCGCAACGCGGGACTACTTGCGCCGGGAACTCGACGAGATGCGGGATGTGCTGGACCGACTCGCCGAGGCCACTCTGCCGGAGCACGAATCTCGCTCAGACAAGACCGGAAAGGTCACGCGCAAGAAAAGCTCCGGTAGAAAGCCGGGAACGGCCCCGGTTTCACCACCCCCTTCCGATGATTGACCGGAAATACGCAACACTCTTCTGACCGATGGGTAACCTGGATCACGTTGTCCAGAGCGAGCCGGCCCGGATGTCCGGGACGGTCGCCTCCCGCGACGTAGAGGATTGGTGCGGCCGAATGCGAATATCTGCCCCGATAACCGTCTCGGCACTCGTCGTCGCCGGCTTGGTCGCTACCGGATCCGCCACCCATACCACCACCTCCACCACCCCGCCGAAAGCACCGGAAGCCCTGCTCGCGGCATCCTCGCGCAATACCGACACGGTCGGCGACGACACGTCCTCGAAGCTGTCCCAGACGATCGGGCTGCTCCCCGTGGCGCCCGAGCCACCTCGCAAGCTGCGCGCGATGACCCCGCCCGCCGACGGGGCACCGCCGCCCTTCGGTGGCACGGTCCCACTTCAGAGCATCTCGCTGCCCATCGGCGGCGGCACCCTCGGCATCCCCGAGGTGGTGCTCGCCGCCTACCGCAATGCCGAACTGGCCCTGGAGTCGTCGATGCCCGGTTGCGGGCTGTCCTGGAATCTGCTCGCCGGCATCGGCCGGATCGAATCCGGCCACGCGGGCAACGGCCGCACCGACGCCGCGGGCACCTCGGTGACGCCCATCTTCGGCCCGGCGCTGGACGGCACCCTGCCCGGCAACGAGATCATCAAGGCCGCCGACGGCGGCTACGTGCGTGCCATCGGCCCGATGCAGTTCCTGCCGGGCACCTGGAGCCTGTATGCCGCCGACGGCAACGGTGACGGCGTGTCGGACCCGCACAACGTCTTCGACGCCACCCTGGCCGCGGGCAAATACCTCTGCTCCGGCGGGTTGAACCTGCGCGATCCGGCCCAGGAACTACGCGCGGTCCTGCGCTACAACAACTCGATGTCGTATGCGGCCAACGTGCTGAGCTGGTCGGCGGCCTACCGCACCGGCGGCACCCCGGCCCCGGTCACCATCTCCCCCGAACTGATCCCGCCGGGCAGCGCGCCGATCGAGATGGGTCCGGACATGACCGCCGTCGACACCACAACGGCGACCACCACTCCCGAAGCTCCGCCGCCGGGAACCCAGACCGTCCCGCCCACCACACCGCAGGGCGAGCCGATGATCATCATTCCCGGCCTGCCGCCCATCCCGTGCGGCATCTTCTGCCCGCCGCCTCCGCCGCCGGCCCCCGGCCAGGTGGTTCCCGCGCCGATGCCCAAGCCCGGCGCGCCCGCCGAACCGGCGCCTGCCGCACCGCCTGCCGATCCGGCCCAGCCAGGTCAGCCAGGTCAGCCCGCGCCCGCCCAGCAGGCGCCGGGCGATCCGGCTCAGCCCGCGCCGGCGGATCCGAACGCGCAGCCTCCCGTCCAACCGTCCACGACCCCGGAGGCGGGTCCGCCGCCCGCTCCCACCGCCACGCCGACACCGCAGCCGGCGGTGACGCTGCCGTTCGGCATCGTGGTCCCACTTCCCGCTCCCCCGCAGTGATTTCAAACGGAAACACAGATCACGAAGCAGTAACAAAAAGGTCTCGGATGCTGTAGCCTTCCTTCGTAGGTCACGAAGGGCTCACGGCTGGGACAACGGCTCGTAACGGAGTCGGCGCCTCGACCGTGGGCTCGGCTCATTGAGTCGATGGAGGGTCACAGCACCGTGGGGCGTCACCGCAAACAACCGCCGCCTACCGTTCGGCGAAGCTCCGTACTCGCATTGACCGGGCTCGTTCCCGCCGGATTGGTCGCCGTCAACACCGCATCGGCCGTCGGCACCGATCCCACCGCCGCCTCGATCCAGGCGCACCTCCCCGGCGAGGAGGGCGCCGACGCCACCGCGAGCTTCGCGGCCGACGCGCAGACCGTCGTCGACCTGGAAAGCCTCACCCACGCGATGGCCAAGCAGTCGCGCGCGGTCCCGCCGACGGTGAAAACCGTTGCGCTGCCCGAAGATCGGGTACCCGCCGACCTACCCGCCGCGCAGATGGGCATCCCCGGCATCGCGCACGCCGCCTACGTGGCCGCCGAACAGGCCCTCGCCGTCGAGAACCCCACCTGCCATATGCCGTGGACGGTGCTCGCGGGCATCGGCCGCGTCGAATCGACCCACATCTACAACGGCAAGGCCGACGCCGACGGCAACGCCCTCGACCCGGTCTACGGCCCCGTACTCGACGGCAGCCTCGCGGGCAACAACGTCATCCACGACTCCGACGGCGGCGCCCTCGACGGCCTCGACGGCTACGACCGCGCCGTCGGCCCCATGCAGTTCCTGCCCGAGACCTGGACCCACTACGCCGCCGACGGCAACGGCGACGGCATCGCCGACCCGCAGAACTACTACGACGCCACCTTGACGGCGGGCAAATACCTCTGTGACGGCGGCCTGGACATGCGCGATCTGGCCCAGCAGTCCAAGGCGATCCTGCGCTACAACAACTCCATGGCCTACGTCGCCAACGTCATGGCATGGGCCAATTCCTACGGCACCGGCATCGCACCACAGCCCGCACAGCTGCCCCGTATCTGAGACGCCTAAAATCGGCGGCATGCCAGTGGTAACGGAAGCGGACGTGCGGGGCGCCCTCGCAAAGGTCGACGACCCGGAAATTCGCAAACCGATCACCGAACTGGGCATGGTGAAAAGCGTCAGCATCGGCGCCGACAGCGATGTCCATATCGAGGTCTACCTGACGACGGCGGGCTGCCCGCTGCGCACCGAGATCACCCAGCGGGTGACCAAGGCGGTCGCCGACGTGCCCGGCGTCGGCGCGGTCACCGTCGACCTGGATGTGATGAACGATGAGCAGCGCACCGAACTGCGCAAGCAGTTGCGCGGCGACTCCGCCGAACCGGTCATCCCCTTCGCCCAGCCCGGCTCGCTGACCCGGGTGTACGCGGTGGCCTCCGGTAAGGGCGGGGTCGGAAAGTCCAGTGTCACCGTCAATCTCGCCGCCGCCATGGCCGCGCGCGGGCTCTCCGTCGGTGTGCTCGACGCCGACATCTACGGCCACTCCATTCCGCGCATGCTCGGCACCGACGCCCGGCCCACCCAGGTCGAGCGGATGATCATGCCGCCCATCGCGCACGACGTGAAGATGATCTCCATCGCCCAGTTCACCCAGGGCAATACGCCGGTGGTGTGGCGCGGCCCGATGCTGCACCGCGCGCTGCAGCAGTTCCTGGCCGACGTGTTCTGGGGCGATCTGGACGTGCTGCTGCTCGATCTGCCGCCCGGCACCGGCGACGTGGCGATCTCGATCGCCCAGCTGATCCCGAACGCCGAGATCCTGGTCGTCACCACCCCGCAGCCGGCCGCCGCCGAGGTGGCCGAGCGCGCGGGCGCGATCGCCTTGCAGACCCGTCAGCGGATCGCGGGCGTGGTGGAGAACATGTCCTGGCTGGATCTGCCCGACGGCACCCGGATGGACCTCTACGGCTCCGGCGGCGGCCAGGCGGTGGCCGAGCGCCTCACCCGCGCCGTCGGCGCCGACGTGCCGCTGCTCGGCCAGATCCCGATCGAGCAGTCGCTGCGCGAGGCGGGCGACGAAGGCACCCCGATCGTGCTGCGCGATCCGGAGAACCCGGCCGCGGTGGCGCTGCGCGAGGTCGCCGACAAGCTCGCGGTGCGCAGGCGCGGACTGGCGGGTATGTCGCTGGGCATCGACACCACACGCCACCTGTAGGAGACCAGCCGTGGCGTCGTATCGAATCCGACAGTGACAACTGATTTCGCACCGACATGGGTAACTCGCCGGGTACGGGCTAACCCAGCCACTCAGCGACCGCCGGCCGCCGACGCCGCTGGTGCCGCGCCTGAGTCCGGCCAAAAAACGCGGAGAGGCGGAACAGCCTGTCGGTCCCACCCCATAAGCTCAACCCATGCTCACGCTGCTGTTGTATGTGCTGATCGTCGGGTTGGTGGCCGCGGTGCTGTTCCTGCTCGCGGGGGCGGTCTTCGGGCGGTCGGAGGAGCTGGGGCCGCTACCGGAGGGCACCACCGCGACGGTGCTGCCGGTCGAGGGGATTTCCGGCGCCGACGTGCGATCGCTGCGGTTCCAGCAGGTGCTGCGCGGCTACAAGGCCGGTGAGGTGGATTGGGCGCTGGCCCGGCTCGCCGCCCGGATCGACGAACTCCAGGGGCAGCTGGCCCAGGCGCGCGCCGAGGCCGCCGGTGGGCACGCGGGGGCGTCCGCACAGCCCGGCCCGGTCCAGCCGCCCGTCGGCCCGGACCCGCGATGACGGCCGTCGAGCCGGTCCGCTGTCCGTGGTCGCTGGAATCGCAGCTCTACCGCGACTACCACGACACCGAGTGGGGCCGTCCGCTGCACGGTGACGACGCGATGTTCGAACGGCTGTGCCTCGAGGCCTTCCAATCGGGTCTGGCCTGGATCACCATCCTGCGCAAACGCCCGGCGTTCCGGGCCGCCTTCGCGGGGTTCGCCATCGAGAAGGTGGCCCGTTTCGACGACACCGACCGCGAACGCCTGCTCGCCGACGCCGGCATCGTGCGCAACCGCGCCAAGATCGACGCGGCCATCGCCAATGCCAAGGTGGCGCGCGACCTCGATACCAGCCTGAGTGAGCTGATCTGGTCGTTCGCTCCGCCCCCGCGCCCGCGTCCGCGCACCCTGGCCGACGTGCCCGCCGTCACACCCGAATCCACCGCTCTGGCAAAGGAATTGAAGCGTCGCGGATTCAGATTCGTCGGCCCGACCACGGCCTACGCACTCATGCAGGCGACCGGCCTGGTCGACGATCACCTGGCCGATTGCTGGGTCGGCGGCGACCCGGCCTAGACCTACCGAGCGGTCACATTTCGAACTCAGGTATCCGTCCGCTCCGGCGATAAGGAAGAATAGACCGAGTGCAGCTCGCCACATGCCGGCGAGCTGCCCAGTTGGCGACAACTGGAGTTCCAAGCAAGTGCGCAGCACACCGCGCAGATCTGGAGGGAGCAGAGGATGGCGGCCATGAAGCCCCGCACCGGGGACGGTCCCCTCGAGGCAACCAAGGAAGGGCGTGGGATCGTCATGCGGGTTCCACTCGAGGGTGGCGGGCGTCTGGTCGTAGAGCTCACGCCGGATGAAGCCGCAGCGCTCGGTGACGAACTGAAGAGTGTCACCAGCTAGTCACCCGACTACGCACTCGGCACTGACGCTGGTGACGAGTGCGCTGGCCTGCCCGGAATGTCAGGCCGGATTGGCGATGTCGGAGCGGTCGCTGCGCTGCGGCGCAGGGCACAGCTTCGATATCGCCAAGCAGGGCTATATCACCCTGTTGACCGGTGCCTCGACCAAGATGACCGGCGATAGCGCGGACATGCTCGACGCCAGAGCGGCTTTCCAGGGCGGCGGGCATTTCGCGCCCATCGCCGATGCCACCGTCGCGGCCGTCGCCGGGGACGGGCCCGCCGCGCACCCCGGCGCGTCCGCGCTCGTACTGGAGATCGGCGCGGGCACCGGCTACTACCTGGCCCGGGTACTCGACGCGCTGCCGCATGCGCTCGGCATCGCACTCGACGTGGCCAAACCCGCCGGACGACGCAGCGCCCGAGCCCATCCACGGGCCGCGGCGGTGGTCGCCGACGCCTGGCGCGGACTGCCGCTGGGTGAGGGCACCGTCGACGCCGCGCTGTCGGTGTTCGCCCCGCGCAATCCCGGCGAGGCGGCGCGGGTGCTGCACCCGGACGGCAGATTCGTCGTCGTCACCCCCACCGACCGGCATCTGGCCGAGCTGATCGAACCGCTCGGCATGGTGAGCGTCGACCCGGACAAGCAGGATCGGCTCACCGCCACCATGTCCGGGCATTTCGCGCTGTGTGCCCGCGATGCGGTCGAGTACCCGATGAAGCTCTCGCGCGCCGACATCGCGCACGTGGTCGCCATGGGTCCGTCGGCTCATCACACCGATGCCGTCGAGTCCCGTCTCGCGGCGCTGCCGGACACCATGGAGGTCACCGCCTCGGTGCTGGTGGACACCTATCGGCCCACCGCGACCTGACCGCTCAGGGTTTGCGGACGTGGTCGTAGACCTCGAGGGTCTGCGCGGCGATCCGCGACCAATCGAATTCGGCCACCGCCCTGGCCCGGCCGGCCGCCCCGTATTCGGCCGCGAGTACCGGATCGGCGGCCAGCTCGTTCACCGCCTCGGCCAGGCCTCGCTCGTAGTCGCCGGGCGCTGCCGGGTCGTAGTGCAGCAGCCGTCCGGTGTTGCGGTCGGCGACCACCTCGGGGATGCCGCCCACATCGGAGGCGACGACGGCGGTGCCACAGGCCATGGCCTCCAGGTTCACGATGCCGAGCGGCTCGTACACCGACGGGCAGACGAAGACCGTCGCGGCGGCGAGCACCTGCCGGATCTGCTCGGTGGGCAACATGTCCTGCACCCAGAACACATTGCCGCGGCGACGGCTCAACTCGTCCACCGCTGCGGCGACCTCGGCGGCCAGCTCCGGCGTATCGGCGGCACCGGCGCACAACACCACCTGGATCTCCGGATCGAAATCGCGGGCGGCGGCCAGCAGATGCGCGACGCCCTTCTGCCGGGTGATCCGCCCGACGAAGGCCGCGATCGGCCGGTCCGTGCGCACCCCCAGCTCCCACAGGAAGGGGTCGGCGCCCGGCTCGGGTGGGCCGGGACGCCAGACCGAGGCGTCGATGCCGTTGTGCACCACATGCACCCGCGCGGGATCCACGGCCGGGTAGGCGTCGAGCACATCGCGGCGCATGCCCGCGCTGACGGCGATGATGGCGTCGGCGTGTTCGACGGCATTGCGTTCCGACCACGACGACAGCCGGTAGCCGCCGCCGAGCTGCTCGGCCTTCCACGGCCGCCGCGGTTCCAGCGAATGCGCGGTCAGCACGTGCGGAATGCCGTACAGGGCCGACGACAGATGCCCGGCCAGGCCGGTGTACCAGGTGTGCGAATGCACCACGTCGACCGCGCCGGTGGCGTCGGCCATCCGCAACTGGGCCGACATCATCTGGATGGCCGGATTGGCGGCGTAGAGGTGGGTGTCGGGCTGATGCACCACCGCGTCGTCGCGCGGGACGCCCATGCAGTGCACGGTGACGTCGGCGAGGGCGCGCAGCTCGGCCACCAGCTCGGTGACGTGCACGCCCGCACCGCCGTAGACCTCCGGCGGGTATTCGCGGGTCAGCATGGCGACCCGCAGCCGATCGGCCGGCCCCGTCATCGCCGCCGCGTGCGCGAAACTCACGGATTCAACGTAGACGCTCGGCCCGGCCCGGGCCACTCGCACGCCGCCCCACCTCCCGGCGTGAGGTTCGGTAGTTTGACAGTGTGAGGAGCCAGCCGCACGTACTCGGAATCGTGCTCGCCGGTGGCGAGGGCAAGCGACTCTTTCCACTCACCGCCGACCGCGCCAAGCCGGCGGTCCCGTTCGGCGGTGCCTACCGCCTCATCGACTTCGTCCTCAGCAACCTCGTCAACGCCGGATATCTGCGGCTGTGCGTGCTCACCCAGTACAAATCGCATTCGCTGGACCGGCATATCTCGCAGACCTGGCGGCTGTCGGGTTTCGCGGGCGAATACATCACGCCGGTGCCCGCGCAGCAGCGGCTGGGACCGCGCTGGTACACCGGCAGCGCCGACGCGATCATGCAGTCGCTGAACCTGATCTACGACGAGGACCCCGATTACATCGTGGTTTTCGGCGCCGACCACGTCTACCGGATGGACCCCGAGCAGATGGTGGCCCATCACATCGAGTCCGGCGCCGGGGTGACGGTGGCCGGTATCCGGGTGCCGCGCAGCCAGGCCAGTGCCTTCGGCTGTATCGATTCCGACGAGTCCGGGCGCATCACCCAGTTCCTGGAAAAGCCCGCCCATCCACCCGGCACCCCGGACGATCCGAATTCGACCTTCGCGTCGATGGGAAATTACGTGTTCACCACCAGGGTGCTGGTCGATTCGATCCGCGCCGATGCCGACAATTCCGATTCCGACCACGATATGGGCGGCGACATCATCCCGAAGCTGGTCGCCGCCGGTCAGGCCGCCGTCTACGATTTCGCCGACAACGACGTCCCCGGCGCCACCGACCGCGACCGCGGCTACTGGCGCGATGTCGGCACCATCGACGCCTTCTACGAGGCGCATATGGACCTGGTGTCGGTGCATCCGGTGTTCAACCTCTACAACAAGCACTGGCCGATCCGCGGCGCCGCGGAGAATCTGCCGCCCGCCAAGTTCGCCCAGGGCGGGCTGGCGCAGGAATCCATCGTCGGCGCCGGCTCCATCCTGTCCGCCGCCACAGTGCGCAATTCGGTGCTCAGTGCCAATGTGGTGGTCGACGACGGCGCCACCGTCGAGGGCAGCGTGCTGATGCCCGGGGTCCGCATCGGCAAGGGCGCGGTGGTGCGGCGCGCGATCCTGGACAAGAACGTGGTGGTCTCCGAGGGCGAGATCATCGGCGTCGATCTCGACCGCGACCGCGACCGCTTCGCCATCAGCAACGGCGGCGTCGTCACCGTCGGCAAGGGCACCTGGGTCTGACCCCGGGCAGTGGCCCCCTGGCGTCGTTTCCAGGGGGCCACTGCTGCCGGTTCAGCGCAGGTCGCGCCCGCGCCAGCCGACCAGACCCAGGGCCAGCAGAACCACCGCCATCAGGGTCACCACCAGCACCGGGGTCGCGGTGAACTCCGATCCCGGCACCTTCGGGGCATGGCTGAACGGTTCGAGATCGCGCAGCCATTGGGGTGCGCCCGACACCGAGCCCAGCAGGAAGACCGCGATCGCCGCCGTCAGCACACCCCACGCCACCGGCGTCCAGCGCGGCGCGAGCCCGAACAGGGCAACGGTGATCGCGACGAACAACCAGATCGCGGGCAGCTGCACCAGCGCGGCGGCCAGCACACCGGGCAACTTGCCGCCGATATCGTCGGCCGCCAGGCCGTATACCAGCCCGCCGAGCAGGCCCGCGGTCAGCATGGCCAGCACCGGGCCGCCGAGCGCGAACAGCAGATGCGACAGCGCCCACCGGACCCGGCCGACGGCGCCGGTGACGACGGTTTCGGCGTGCCCGCTGGTCTCCTCACCGAACATGCGCAGCGTCGCCGAGATGGCGTAGGCCGAGCCCGCGACACCGAGCATGGTGAACGCGTAGGTGACCATGGAGTCCTCGAGCGATTCGGTGCCGCCCATCCGGGTGATCAGATCGCGAATGGTCTCGTTGGAGCCGAGTTCGTCGCCGATGCCGTGCACCACGCTGCCGATCAGCAGCCCGTACAGGCCCAAGCCGATCGTCCAGGCCAGCAAGGTGCCTCGTTGCAGGCGCCAGGCCAGCCCCAGCGGACCGGACAGCCCGGCACCGGCAGCGGGCGGGCCGAGCCGTTCGGCGATCAGCCCCGCACCCACGTCGCGGCGCATCAGCAGCAGATAGGCCGCGCCGACGCACACCAGCACGGTCACCAGGTGCAGCGCAAGGACCCACCAGCGGTCCCCGGCGAAGGCCCGCACCTGCAACGACCAGCCCTGCGGCGAGAGCCAGGTCAACGGGCTCACCGGCCCGTTCCCGGCCTGGGCGTCGCCCACCGCGCGCAACGTGTAGGCGAGCGCCAGCACACCGAACGCGATGCCGCGCGCCAGCCGGGCGCTGGTGGACAGCTGCGCGGCGACCGCGGCCACCGCCGCGAACACCATGCCGGAGCCGGCCAGCGCCGCCCCGAACGCCAGCGATCCGCCGGCCGGGACGTCGGTGGCGGCCAGGCTCAGCGCGCCGATCACGCCGGTGGCCAGCGCGCCGCCGAGTCCGAGCACCAGCGCCGCGGTGAGACCGGCGAAGCGCCCCACCGAGGTGGAGGCGACCAGCTCCGTACGCCCGGTCTCCTCCTCGGCCCTGGTGTGCCGGATGACGGTGAGGATGGTCGCCACCGCGACCAGGGTGAAGAACATCCCCGCTTTCCAGATGCCGACCGCGCCGATGCTGGTGTTGTAGATCGGCCCGTACATGGCCAGCTGCGAGGGGCTGGCCAGGATGGAGTCGGCGAAGGAGGCGCGGTCGGCCTCGGTCGGATAGACGGTTTCGATACTCGCGACGTAGACGCTGCCCAATGGCACCGACAGCAGTAATACCCAGGCGGGCAACACGATTCGGTCGCGGCGCAGCGCCAGGAGGAGCATCCGGCCGGTGCCGGCGAAACCGGACGCGGTGCGGTAGCGGGTGGCGGCGCGATGCTCGCCTGTCCTCGGAAGCGTTGCGGTGGTCATTTGCGCACCTGCACCAGCTCGGAGCCGGACGCGGCGTCATCGGATGCTGCGTCTTCGCCGTTGACCGAATAGTGCCGCATGAACAGCTCTTCCAGCGTCGGCGGCTGGCTCACCAGACTGCGCACCCCGGTATCGCCGAGGATGCGGATCAGTTCACCCAGATGCTCGCTGTCCACCTGGCAGCGCAGCGTGCGGTCGTCCAGCTGCACATCTTCCACACCCGGCAGCGCACTGAGATCGCCTGGGTCACCGGTCAATTCGGCGGTGATGGAGGTGCGGCTAAGGTGCCGCATCGAGTCCAGCGTTCCGCTCTCCACGGTGCGGCCGGAACGGATGATGGTCACCCGCTCACACAGCACCTCTACTTCCGACAGGATGTGGCTCGACAGCAGGACCGTGACACCGCGTTCGGCCGCCTCCGCCACACAGTCACGGAACACCTGCTCCATCAACGGATCCAGGCCCGAGGTCGGTTCATCGAGTAGCAGCAGTTCCGCATTCGACGAAAACGCCGACACCAGTGCGACTTTCTGCCGGTTGCCCTTCGAATAGGTGCGGGCCTTCTTACGCGGATCGAGTTCGAAGCGCTCGATCAGCTCCGCCCGTCGCGCGGGATCGATGCCGCCGCGCATCCGGGCCAGCAGATCGATGGTCTCACCGCCCGACAGTGACGGCCACAGCGTGACATCGCCTGGCACATAAGCGATCCGGCGATGCAGCTCGACCGCGTCCACCCACGGGTCGCGACGCAGTAGCCGCACTTCGCCGGAGGTGCGCGCCAGCACACCGAGCAGAATGCGGATGGTGGTGGATTTGCCCGCACCGTTGGGGCCGAGGAAGCCGTGCACCTCGCCCTGGTTCACGTCCAGGTCAAGGCCGTCGAGGGCGCGGACCTGACCGAAGTGTTTGTGCAGATCCCGGACGTGGATTGCCGATGTCATGGGAACTCCTTCTGCGGAGATCTAGGTATCTGGACTCGGTTGATCGAGAAGGGCGTCGAGCATCATCGGGCTGGTCAGCAGCCCGTTGGTGAACAGCTCGACACCGGGGAGAAGCATCTGGTCGGCGTAGGCGCGCAAGGCCTTGCCGAAATCGAGTGGGCCGTCGTGCTCGGCGGCATACAGTTGCAGGAACAGCATCAGGCCGCCGCCGTTGTTCAATGCCAGATAGCGAGCCGTGGCGCGCAGATCGCGCGGTGCGCGGATCGTGCCCGCAGCGATGCCCGCGCGCAGATACTGCTCGACATCGGACACCATGTGCTCGAACAACGTGCCCGCCAGTGCGCCGCCCGCTTGAAAACTGCGCACGATATAGGCGATGACCGGTGCGAAGCTCTCGATCTCGGCGAGCTGGCCGAGGATGTTCGACGGCGACGGATGCTCGACCGAATCCAGCTTGGAATCGCGGATGACCTTGCGTACGTAATCGTCACATTCCTCGCGCAACCCGTCTTTCGACCCGAAATGGTGATTGACGAGGCCCGGCGAGACGCCGGCGGCGGTGGCGATGGCGCGGACTCCGACGTTGAACCCCTGCTCACCGAAGACGGTGATGGCGGCGTCGCGGATGCGCGCACGAGTGCTCAGATCCGGGGCGGATCCTTCCGGTACGGCTGATCGGTTAAACACATGTTCAATATACTAAACACTCGTTCAACCGGTCGTCAATGGGTCAGCCGCGGGAAGCGCAGAGCAGCCCGTCACCCACCGGAATCAACACGCTGGTCAGGTTCGGATCCTCCGCGATGGCCCTGGTCGCCGCGCGCACGGCCTGCGTGGCGGCGTCACGTTGCGCGGGATCGGGCACCCGGCCGCCCAACAGCGCGTTGTGCAGCAGGATCGCGCCGCCGTCACGTAACAACCGCACCCCTTCGGCGACGTACTGCGGATGCTCGATCGGCGCGGCATCGATGAACACCAGGTCATAGGCGCCGTCGGCCAGGCGCGGGAGCACATCCAGGGCGCGGCCGTTGATCAGCCGGGTGCGCGCGAGCGGAATATCGGCGGCGCGGAACGCCTCTTTGGCCGCACGCTGGTGCTCCGGCTCGGAATCGATCGTGGTCAGCGTGCCGTCCTCGCGCATGCCGTCCAGCAGCCACAGGCCACTGATCCCCGCGCCGGTCCCCACCTCGACGACGGCGCGCGCGCCGAGCATCTGGGCGTACATGCTCAGCAACGCACCCACCGACGGAGCCACCGGGGCGGCGCCCAGCTCGGTGGCCCGTTCACGGGCGCTGACGAGGATCTCGTCCTCCACGACGGATTCCTCCACGTAGGCGAGATTTCGCTCCAGATTCGATGCCACGCCCATGAGGCTATGCCAAACCGTGACCAGCGGGCCGAAACATTCTCAGGTGTCCCTCAGGATCTCCATACACAGGCCATATCGCGACAGGAAAGAGTAGGCAGCACGCAAGACCAGCCGACCGGCAGGCATCAGAGCCAGAGCACCGGGTCGGGAACAACCGGGCACCTTCTATCGGTTGTACCCGACAGCGACGGTCCGTGGACCCGGACCGCTGCTCGAACTCCGACGCCTCGGTCCCGAGTAGGAGGTATTTCCCATCCACATGGTCGATGCGGCGCGCGAGTACGCC
The DNA here is from genome assembly GCF_005863245.1 of Nocardia cyriacigeorgica. Classification (GTDB taxonomy): domain Bacteria; phylum Actinomycetota; class Actinomycetes; order Mycobacteriales; family Mycobacteriaceae; genus Nocardia; species Nocardia cyriacigeorgica_C. The sequence continues at coordinate 290,688 of NZ_VBUT01000007.1, forward strand.
ACCCTGCCCGAGCTGCCGATGCAGCGTGAAATCACCGCACTGGAACTCGCCGAGGTGGCCGAGGACGAACTGACCGGCACCGCGGCCTTCGATGCCACCGGTGACCGTTCGGTCATGCCCACCTGGGACGAGCTGGTCCGCGAACACGCCGACCGGGTCTACCGGCTGGCCTACCGTCTCTCCGGCGACGCCCAGGACGCCGAGGATCTCACCCAGGAGACCTTCATCCGGGTCTTCCGCTCACTGTCGAACTATCAACCGGGCACCTTCGAGGGCTGGCTGCACCGCATCACCACCAACCTGTTCCTCGACATGGTCCGCCGCCGCAGCCGCATCCGGATGGAAGCGCTGCCCGAGGACTACGACCGGGTGCCCGCCCAGGGCCCTGGACCCGAGCAGGTCTACCACGACGCCCGCCTCGACCCCGACCTGCAATCGGCGCTGGACGCGCTGGCGCCGGAGTTCCGCGCCGCGGTCGTGCTGTGCGATATCGAGGGGCTGTCCTACGAGGAGATCGGCGCCACGCTCGGGGTGAAACTGGGCACCGTCCGCAGCCGGATCCATCGCGGCCGTCAGGCACTGCGCGAGCACCTTGCGCATAATGGAACTCAGGACCGGTTCGCCGACGCGGCGACCAAGTCCTGAACCAGCAAGAACGGGTGATCTCCGGCCGTGGCGCCGCGCCCGGCCGTGATCGAGTCGGTTGGAAGGATGAGCACCGAATGGTTGGCGACTCCGGTACGTCAGGTCGTTCACCGCGTTTCCGTTCCACCGAGCATCTGGCGAGCGAGGCCGTCGCCGCCTATGTGGACGGCGAACTGCGGATGAACGCCTATCTGCGTGCCGCGCAGCACATTTCCGTCTGCCCCGAATGCGCGGCCGAGGTCGAAGCCCAGCAGCAGGCGCGCATCGCGCTGCGCCGGGCCGCCCAGATCTCCATCCCGCACGGACTGCACGACAGCCTCACCCGCATTCCGCTCGGCGAACTTCCCGGCACCGATCGTTCCGCCACAGCGGCGCACAAGTCCCGTGACGAGGCCGTTTCCGGTTTCCTCGGTGCGTCTTTCGCGGCGAGCTTCGACAGTAGGCGGTGGACGACGTGGTGGCGCAAGTAGAGTTTGGCGCGTGACCACCGAATCGACGAACACCGGATCGGCCGACACCTCGGATTCGGCGGCCAACAGGGGGAACCTGCGGCCGCCGGACGCGCCCGTGCTCGGGCCGCGCCCGGTATACCGCCCGCACGTGGATACCCACACCGCTCGCGCCTTCCGCCGCCCCAACGGGCAGGCCGGATCCTTCGCACCGCGCCCCGGCTCGGCCACCGCCGCCCAGGGCCCCGACCAGGTGCAGAACCGGCCGCCGGACGCCGTGCTGGCCGAGGCGTTCGGCCGGCCGGAAGGTTCCGACGAACTCCTCCAGCGTGATCCCGACGCCGTCACCGGCGAGACCGAGGTCGCAGGCCCCGCCGATCCGTGGCGCGACCCGGAATCGGGGGCCCGCCTCGGTGCGCCCGCCCTGCCCACCCCCGCGGCCCAGACGCACGCCGAAGCCACCAAGCTGTCGGCGCGCGAGGTGCTGTTCGGTTCCCGGGTGGCGCCGCGCGCGCTGGCGCTGCTGGCGGCCATCGCCTTGGTCATCGGCCTGGTCGGCGGCCTCGTCGGCCGGTTGACCGCGGAGACCGCCTCCACTCTGACCTCGCGCAAGGTCGCCCTCGAGCAGACCGGAGATCCGGAGCAGTCGCACGGCCAGATCGCTCAGGTCGCCGATGCGGTGCTGCCTTCGGTGGTCTCGATCCGCACCACCGTCGGCGACAACGGCGCGACCGGTTCGGGCGTGGTCATCGACGGCAACGGCTATATCGCCACCAACAACCACGTCATCTCCATGGCCGCCCAAGACGGTTCCGGCAACGCCAAGATCCAGGTGATGTTCTCCGACGGCACCCGTGTGCCCGCGAACATCGTCGGCCGCGACACCAAAACCGACCTCGCGGTCCTGAAGGTCGATGTGAAAAATCTCACTGTCGCGCAGCTCGGCAAGTCCGAGGACGTCCGCGTCGGCGATGCCGTGCTCGCCATCGGTTCCCCACTGGGACTGAGCAAAACGGTGACCTCCGGCATCGTCAGCGCGCTGCATCGTCCGGTGAAGCTCGAGGGCGAGGGCAGCGACACCAAGGCCGTCATCGACGCGGTGCAGACCGACGCCTCGATCAACCCGGGTAACTCCGGTGGCGCGCTGGTGGACATGGAGGGCCGGGTCATCGGCATCAACACCGCCATCCGCAGCGAGACCGGCGGTTCGGTCGGCCTCGGCTTCGCCGTCCCGGTGGACGTGGTCACCGACGTCGCGCAGACCCTGATCCGCGACGGCGTCAAGCACCATCCGGTGATCGGCCTGAGCGCCCGCACCAAGGCCGTCGCCAACGAGGCGATGAGCGGCGCCGAGGTGGCCGATGTGGCGCCGGGCGGGCCCGCCGCCCGGGCAGGGATCGTGGAGGGCGACGTGATCGTCAAGGTCGGCGATCGTGAGGTCACCAACCCGGACGAGCTGGTCGTGGCTGTTCAGCGCAACAAGATCGGTGAGACGGTGACGGTGCGGTTGATCCGGGAAGGCCGGCAGGTGGACGTTCCGGTCACCCTGGAATCCGACTGATCCGGCGGCCCCGGCGCGCGGTAGCCTGGTCTGGTGTTCAGCAACATCGGGTGGAGCGAGATGGTGATCCTCCTCGTGGCCGCCCTCGTCATCCTCGGACCGGAGCGTCTGCCCGGTGCCGTGCGCTGGACCACGCGCAGCCTGCGGCAGGTGCGCGATTACGCCAGTGGCGCGACCGCGCAGTTGAAGCAGGAGCTCGGCCCCGAATTCGAGGACTTGCGTAAGCCGCTCGCCGATCTGAACGAGCTGCGCGGCATGACCCCCAAGTCGATGGTGACCAAACACCTTCTGAACGGCGACGATTCGCTGTTCAGCGATATCGGCAAGGCCATGCCGGACAAGCAGGATCTCTACGGCACCAATAGCGGTATGCCGGGTTACCCAGTGCCGAAGCCGGAGAAACCGTTGGAGCGCAACGAACGTCCGCCGATCGACACCGACGCCACCTGATCTGTCAAGCGAACTAGACACCCGTCCGGCTTACGCTGTCTACACTTCGCACATGTCGGCCGATGACGTGGCGCGGGTGTTCGCGATCGAGGACAAGGTCGAGCGCCTCAAGGCAGCCACTGACGGTGTCGCGGCGGCGCAGCAGACCATCAACGAGCTCACGCGGATTCGTCGCGCGGTTATTCGTGAGTTACATGCCGAGGGCTGGACGTTCGCCAGAATCGGTGCGGCAGCCGGACTTTCCCGGGCCCGCATCCATCAGGTGAGCACGCAGGGCCCGGCGCCGGAAGGCTTGTTCTTCGGGCACGGCGCGCTCACCGTCCTCACGCCCCGGGTGCGGACCGGTCGGTTGATCGGCGCCCCCGATCCGGCCGCGGCGCCGCGATTGGCGGATCTGCTGCGGGAACTGGGATTCGCGGTCACCGTCGAACAATTCCCGCCCGGACATCCGATCGACCTCAACCGCGACGGGCTGATCGTGCTCGGCGGGCCCGAACTCTCGCCGAGCCTGCGTCAGCTCATCGCCGCCGATCCCCGGCTGCGGCGCTCGGTGGCCCGTGCCGGTGACGGTCGTCGCGGCATCGAGGATCGGGCCGCGCGGCGGGTGTACCGGCCCTCCGGCCCCGACCCGCACGACATCGCCTATCTGGCCCGGCTACCGCGCCCCGACGGGCAGGGCTCGATCCTGGTGATCGACGGCCTGCACCCGCCCGGCTCGCTCGGCGCGGTCCGCCTGCTGGCGACCCGGCTCGCCGGGCTGCACGAACGCGCGGGCACCCGACGGTTCTCGGTGCTGATCGCGGTGCGTTTCGACCGCGCGAGCGGTGAACCGCTGGAGGCCGAACTGCTGACGCCGGTGTATCGCCATGAGCCGGCCGAGGTGCGGCCCCCGGTGCTGCGCACCCGGCGTTGAAGCCCCGTCGCTTTCCGAACCCGGCGCGACGGTGAAGCCTTCCCGCCGCTGATCCCGGCACGACGGCGAATCGGGCCCGCCGCCGCGACGGCTGGGCGCCCGGCGACACCTGTGGTTGAACGCTCACCCTCGAACTCACTTCTCACCGCCACATGCTTAGATAGCCAGGAAGTAACCGTTGCACGGCGCCGACCCTGCTCGGTCCCGGTTTTCCGGCAATCACATGACGCGGAGGCACAGGTGAATGTGATGACGATCATTGCGATCGCACTGATCGCAATCGGATTGCTGGTGACCGTCGTCATCTTCATCCGCAAGCCCGCCGAGCACCGCCGCGCCCACGTCACGGTGGCCGAACTCCAGGCCAGGCTCGCCGACGAATCCGGGCCGGAGCACGCCCGCGCGGAGGAGCCGGAGGCTGCCGAGGAGTCCGGCGCGGCGGCAACGGATTCCGAGCCGGACGCGCAGGATGAGCGTGATCCGACAACCACGGATGCGATCGGGCAGCCCCGCACGGACGAGGAGACGGCCGACGCGGACCAGCAGGCGCGAGCCGACGCCGCCGAGCAGGAACCGGTCGACACCGGCCGGCGGGCGCTGGGCGATACGGCACCGGTCCAGCAGCCGGCCTCTGAGCAGCCGGCCACAGAACCGTCGGCCGACGACCACCACCTGTCCGATACGCAACCTGCCGAAGACAAGGCCCACAAGCCCGACGCAGACTGAGGCGACATAGGCCGCCCTCAGCTGGTCGGGCACCGCGTTCGGTCAACCCGGACCGGCAGGGCGCACCGGCCGGTCGCGGCCCCGGCCGAGCGGCGGCCCGATGCACCCCTCAGGCCGCGACGCTCTCCGGCCGCACCGTGTTCATCGGCGGACGGTCGGTCAGGCACACCTCGGTGCTGTGGGCGGTGAACTCGTCGCCGATCAGCGGGAACTGGGTCAGCGCCGCGCCGGAATCGCGGACGCCGCTGCGGCCGAGGACGGTGCCGAGGATCTGCCTGCTCATCACGCCGAGGTCGGCCAGCGGGCGGTTGCGGTGGGTGCGCACGCCCAGGTTGACCTGGCCGATGGCGTCGAGGCCGAGCCGGTCGTAGGTGTCGAGCAGCAGACCGATCTCCACGCCGTAGCCGGGGGCGAACGGCACCGAGGTGAGCAATTCCCTGGTGCCTGCGTACTCGCCGCCGAGCGGTTGCAGGACCTCCGACAGGTCGGGCCGAAGGGCCGCCAGCAGCGGACGGGCCACCAATTCGGTGACGCGGCCGCCGCCGTGCGCCTCGACCGCGTCGCCGTGGCGCAGCGGTCTGCGGTAGTAGGCCTTGACCAGGTGCAGGTCGTCCACTGTCAGCAGCGGGCCGAGCAGTTTGGGCACGAAGGCCGGGTCGGGGTCGATCAGATCCGAGTCCACGAAGGCCACCAGGTCGCCGCTGGTCACCGCCAGCGAACGCCACAGCACCTCGCCCTTGCCCGGGACCGGATCGAGTTCGGGGACGGCTTGTTCCCGGCTGACCACCCTGGCACCGGCGGCGCGGGCCCGCTCCGCGGTGGCGTCGGTGGATCCGGAATCGAGCACCACCAGTTCGTCCACCAGGCTGCCGAGCAGCGGCCGGATGCTGGCCACCACCGCGGCGACGGTGTCCTGCTCGTTCAGGGCGGGCAGCACCACCGAGACGGTGCGGCCGGCCTTGGCGGCGACGAGTTCGTCGACCGGCCAGTCCGGGGTATCCCAGGTATTCGTCATCGCCCAGCTGGGCTCACGGTGTTGGATGTTCATACCAGACCTCGCAGGGTTCGTGCGGGGGGCCGGATACCCTGTATCGCGGCGATCATGTCCACTACGCGCCGGGTCGCGGCGACTTCGTGGACGCGGAAGACTCGAGCGCCTGCCGCCGCCGACCATGCCGTTGCTGCCAATGTGCCCTCCAGCCGCTCGGTGAGATCGACACCAAGAGTCTCTCCGATGAAATCCTTGTTGGAGAGCGCCATCAAGACCGGCCATCCGGTATTTACAAGATCGTCGGCTGCGCGCAACAGTTCGAGCCCGTGGTAGGTGTTCTTGCCGAAATCGTGGGTGGGGTCGATCAGGATCGAGTCGCGCCGCACCCCGGCGGCCAGCGCCGCCTCCGCCGCCCGCACCACCGTCGCGGTGACCTCGGCGACCACATCGGTGTAGCGGACCCGATGCGGCCGGGTGCGCGGCACCGCGCCGCCGGTATGGCTGCACACGATGCCCGCACCCAGTTCGGCGGCGACGGCGACCAGATCGGGGTCGGCGCCCGCCCAGGTGTCGTTGATCAGATCGGCGCCCTCCCCGATCGCCTTGCGTCCCACCTCGGCACGCCAGGTGTCGACACTGATCAGCAGATCCGGGTACGCGGCGCGGATGGCGGCGACGAACGGGACCACCCTGCGGGTTTCCTCGGCGGCGTCGACCACCTCACCGGGCCCGGCTTTCACACCGCCGATATCGACCAGGTCGGCGCCCTCGTCGACCGCGCGGGCGACGGCGTCCATGGCGGCGGCATCGGTGAAGGTGGCGCCCCGGTCGTAGAACGAGTCGGGGGTGCGGTTCACGATCGCCATGACCAGCGCCCGATCCGTCGCCACCGGGCGTCCGCACAGGGTCGGCGACGGCGCGTCGGGGCGGAACATGGGGTCGACTGTACCGACTCGTGTAATAGCCGCTGCCGGGCGAGGACCCCGGTCAGCCTCGCGGCGCGCGCCCGGCCGCCACTTCCGCGGCGTATCCCGGGTAGGCCGGGATATAGCCGTCGGCGCGGCCGGCGAGGACGAACAGGTCGGTGTCATCGTCGGGCGAATACCCTTGTTTGCGCAGTTCTACCTTGCGGCTTTTGAACGTCGAGGTGGTCTCGAGTTCGTCCACTACCCGGATGAACAGCGGCACCGCGTAGCCGGGTAGCCGCTCATACACCAGTGCGGCCAGCGCTTTTCCGTCGAATTCGGCGCCGGGCGCGAGCGTCACCGCCGCCATCCCGGCCTTGCCGTCGGCGCCGGGAACGTCCACGCCGAACACTACGGCCTGGGAGATCGCCGCCGAGGCGCTCAACGCCGCCTCGACCTCGGTGGTGGCCACGTTCTCGCCCTTCCAGCGGAAGGTGTCGCCGAGCCGGTCGACGAAGGCGATGTGGAACCAGCCTTGATCGCGCACCAGATCGCCGGTGTCGAACCAGACATCGCCCTGACGGAAGCCGTCGCGCACGAGTTTGGCCTCTGAGGCCGCCTGGTCTGTATAGCCGTCGAACGGCGCGCGGCCGGTGACCTTGGCCAGCAGCAGTCCGACACCGCCCGAGCGCACCCGGCGCAGTCGCCCGTCCGGGCCGCGTTTCGGCTTTCCGGTGTCTTCGTCGTATTCGACGATGGCGTAGGGCAGCGGCCCGAAACCGGCGGTGCGATCGACCCCGAAGGCGTTGACGAAGGCGATATTGGCTTCGCTGGCGCCGTAGAACTCCACGATCCGCCCGATGCCGAAGCGGCGCCGAAACTCGTCCCACAACTCGGGCCGCAAGCCGTTGCCGACGGCCAGGCGCACGCGGTGGGTACGGTCGGTCGGCCTGGCCGGCTGGTTGAGCAGATACCGGCACAGTTCGCCGATGTAGATGAAGGCGGTAGCGCGTTCCCGGATCACCTCGTCCCAGAACCGGGACGCCGAGAACTGCCGCCCCAGCGCGAAGGTCGCACCGGCCGCCAGCACCGACGACAACGCCACCGTGAGCGCGTTGTTGTGATACAGCGGCAGGCAGCAGTACATGGTGTCGTCGCCGCGCAACCGGACCCCGAGCCCACCGAGCCCGGACAGGCTCTTGGTCCAGCGCAGATGCGTCATCACGCTGGCCTTGGGCAGGCCGGTGGTGCCCGAGGTGAAGATCAGGAACGCCCGTTCGCGCGCGGTCACCTCGGCGCAGGCCCGCGGATCCGACGGATCACCGAGCTGCGCTTCGGCGTGCAGATCCTTGGCGTAGAGCACATTTGCGGGCGGCTCGGCCAGCGAATCGAGCGCCTCCTGGCATTCCTCACCGACCACGTTCAGCACACTGCCGAGCAGCCCGAAGCTGTGCGCGAGCACCTGATCGCGCTGATGGTGGTTGAGCAGGCCGACGGTGGCGCCGAGCTTGACCGTGGCCAGCACCGTGAACAGGGTTTCCGGGCGGTTGGTCATCAGCACGCCGACCACGTCACCGCGGCCGACACCGCGCGCGGCCAGCACGCTCGCGTAGCGGTTCACCAGCGAATTCGCTGCGCCGTAGGTGTATTCGTCGCCCTCGAAGCGCAGGAACGCCCGATGCGGATGCCGGTGCGCCGCCCGCTGGAAATACAGGCCGACCGACGCCTTGTCATCGGGGCCGACCAGCATGCCGAGGGCGTTGCGCACCATGCCTGGCGCGTCCAACGCCATCCCGGGCAGGCTCTTGGCCAGGTCGAACACGCTGACGGTGGCGTCGTTGCTCACGGCGATCAGTACTCCTCGATCGGATGCTGCTGTGCGGCAGTGGGATTGCGCACCGGTTCCGGCGCGGTGCCCGATGGGCGCAGCGCCGCGAAGGCTTCGTCGAAATCGGTGACCACGCGCACCCGATCCAAAGCCGGCTGCGGCACGAAACCGCGGGCATGCAGTTCGTCCACCCAGGCGAACAGCCCGCGGTAGTGCCCGTCCGGATCCAGTACGACGACCGGTTTGTCGTGCACGCCGAGATAGGCGCCGGTCCAGGTCTCGAAGAACTCCTCGAGGGTGCCGATGCCGCCGGGCAGGGTGAGGAAGGCGTCGGCGCGATCCTCCATCACCTGCTTGCGTTGGCGCATGGTGTCGGTGACGACGAGTTCGTCGGCGTCCACATCGGCCACCTCGCGGTGCACCAGATGCTTCGGGATGACGCCGATGGTGTTCGCACCGCCGGCGCGCGCGGCCGTGGCCACCGCGCCCATCATCGACACGTGGCCGCCGCCGGAAACCAATTGCCAGCCGCGCCGGGCGATTTCGGTGCCGACCCGCGCCGCCAATTCCAGCTGAGCGCGGTCGATGGTGCTGGCCGAACAGTAGACGCAGACGGCGTAGGCGCGCCCGGCATCGCTCACCACTTGTCCTCCGTGCCCATCGTTTCCAGATTCTCCCGCTCGGCGGTCGCCTGCTCCAGGATGCGCACCACGTCCTCGACGCTGTCGGTGACATACAGCAGGTCCACATCGCCCGGCGAGATCTTGCCCGCCCCCAGCAGCGAATCGCGGATCCAGTCCACCAGCCCGCCCCAGAACCTGGTGCCGAACAAGATGATCGGGAACCGGGTGATCTTGCGGGTCTGCACCAGCGTCAGCGCCTCGAACAGTTCGTCCATGGTGCCGAAACCGCCCGGCAGGCAGATGAACGCCTGCGAGTACTTGACGAACATGGTCTTGCGGACGAAGAAGTAGCGGAAATTGATGCCGAGATCGACCCATTCGTTGAGCCCCTGCTCGAACGGCAACTCGATGCCGAGGCCGATCGAATAACCACCCGCCTCACACGCACCCCGGTTGGCGGCCTCCATCGCACCCGGCCCGCCGCCGGTGATCACCGCGAACCCGGCGTGCGCCAACGCCGAACCGATGGCGCGGGCGGCCTCGTACTCGGGATGATCGACCGGCGTCCGCGCCGAACCGAACACCGACACCGCGCGCGGCACCTCGGCCAGCGCCCCGAAACCCTCCACGAATTCGGCCTGGATGCGCAGCACCCGCCACGGGTCGGTATGCACCCATTCGCTGTCACCGCGCCGGTCCAGCAGATTCCGGTCGGCGGTGCCGACGCCGGGCTTGCGATCCCGGCGGAACATGATCGGCCCGCGGAATCTGGCTGTCGACTTCGGCTTGCTGTTGGTGGGTTCGGCGGCGTCGGTGGACATGCCAGCCAAACTACCGGGCCGCGACCTGCGGTTGCGGCCGGATCGGTTTTCCCGGCGCCGGCCATCGCGCGGTTGCCCGCAGTTCACTCGCAGGCCATCGCGGACAGCGGTTTTCAGCTGGACGAGCCGGTGAGGTAGCTCCGCAGCATCGCCGTGACCTGGGTGATCTGGGCCAGCGGGACCCGTTCGTCGCGCTTGTGGGCCAGGTTCGGGTCGCCGGGGCCGAAGTTCACCGCCGGGACGCCGCGGGCGGCGAAACGGGAGACGTCGGTCCAGCCGTACTTGGCGCGCACCCCGGCCGCGCCGTGCGCGTGCACCGTGGTGATCAGGTCCTTGGCGGCGGGTGCGGTGAGGCCGGGCAGGGCGCCGGGGGCCGCGTCGGTGACCTGGAAGTCGAGGTCGAGACCGGCGAACACCTCGCGGACGTGCTCGGTGGCCTGGGCGACGCTGCGGTCGGGCGCGAAGCGGAAGTTCACGTCCACCTCGGCCGCGTCGGGCACCACATTGCCCGCCACCCCACCGGCCACCCGTACCGCCGAGAGGCCCTCGCGGTACACGCAGCCGTCGATATCGACCTCACGCGCGCGATACTCCGACAGCCGCTGCAAGACCGGCGCCAGCCGGTGGATGGCGTTGTCGCCGAGCCAGGCCCGCGCCGAATGCGCCCTGGTGCCGGAGGTGGTGAGCCGGACCCGCAAGGTGCCCTGGCAGCCGGCCTCGATCCAGCCGCCGGACGGTTCGCCGAGGATCGCCAGATCCCCGTCCAGCCATTCCGGGCGTTCCCGTTCGATCCGGGCCAGGCCGTTGAACTCGGCGGCGATCTCCTCGCAGTCGTAGAAGATCAGCGTCAGGTCGTGCGCGGGTTCGGCTATGGTCGCGGCCAGATGCAGGAACACCGCGTCACCGGACTTCATGTCGACGGTGCCGCAGCCGTACATCACCGGCTCGCCGTCTTCGGTGTCCATCCGGCTCGGCACGTTGTCGGCGATCGGCACGGTATCCAGATGCCCGGCCAGCACCACCCGGGTCGGCAGCCCGCGATCGGTGCGCGCCAGCACCACATTGCCGTCGCGCACGATCTCGAAACCGCTGGTCTGGGTCCGCAACGCGGTCTCTACCGCGTCGGTGACGGCCAGCTCGTCCCTTGACACACTCGGGATATCGACGAGGGCGGCGGTGAGGGCAATCGGGTCGGCGCGCAGATCGAGGGTCACCGGTCCAGCGTAGTCAGCGGCCACCGGGCGGCCGGGAACGCCGCGGGCACCGGCCGTGATCTGCGCGGCAGCCGGTGACGTGGCTGCACCACCGGTCGCGGGCGGTCGGTAGGCTCTGCTGACGTGAGCATTCAGGGAGCAACTGCAGTCGGTATCGCCAATGTGACCGCGGACGGCACCGTCCTCGACACCTGGTTCCCGAATCCCCAGCTGGGTGCATTCGCCGAAACCGCGACCAAGCGGCTCGACGAGGTGCCTACGGAGTTCGCCGCGCTGGTCGGTCCCGACGAGGCCCGCGGCGTCGAGGTGATCGCGGTGCAGACCACCATCGCCGACCTGTCCGCCGCGCCCGTGGACGCCCACGACGTCTACCTGCGGCTGCATCTGCTCTCGCACCGGCTGGTTCGCCCGCACGAGGTGAGCCTGGAAGGCCAGTTCGGCCTGCTCAGCAATGTCGTGTGGACCAACCACGGCCCCGCCGCCGTGGAGGGCTTCGAAACCACCCGCGCCAAGCTGCGCGCCCGCGGTCCGGTGACCGTCTACAGCGTCGACAAGTTCCCGCGCATGGTCGACTACGTAGTGCCCTCCGGTGTGCGCATCGGTGACGCCGACCGCGTGCGCCTCGGCGCGCACCTGGCCTCGGGCACCACCGTCATGCACGAAGGCTTCGTCAACTTCAACGCGGGCACCCTCGGCGCCTCCATGGTCGAAGGCCGCATCTCCGCCGGCGTCGTGGTGGGCGACGGCTCCGATATCGGTGGCGGCGCCTCGACCATGGGCACCCTCTCCGGCGGCGGCACCACCGTCATCTCCATCGGTGAGCGCTCCCTGCTCGGCGCCAACTCCGGCCTCGGCATCCCGCTCGGCGACGACTGTGTCCTCGAGGCGGGCCTCTACCTCACCGCGGGCACCAAGGTCACCACGCCCGACGGGACCACCGTCAAAGCCGCCCAGCTGAGCGGCCAGAACAACCTGCTGTTCCGCCGCAACTCCGTCACCGGCGCCGTCGAGGTGGTGCACCGCAAGGGCACCGGCATCGAACTCAACGCGGATCTGCACGCCAACGACTGATCGCCGTCGCGGGGGTAGCCGGTACCAGGCGCCTGCCGAGGGCACCGGCATTGCCGGCCACACCCGCTGAGGGCGACGGGATGGTCCGCCCCCGCTCGGCCAACGATTGAACACCCAGTTCGGGTGGGTTACCGTGCCCCCATGCACGCACTCCGGCCCGGTGCCGACTTCGCCGGGTACCGGATCGAGCGGGTGCTCGGTGTGGGCGGGATGGGCAGTGTGTACGCGGCGCGGCATCCGCGGCTGCCCCGGCTGGTGGCGTTGAAGCTGCTGCATTCGTCGTTCGCCGAGGATCCGGTGTTCCGGGGGCGGTTCGAGCGCGAGGCCGAGCTCGCCGGGCGGCTGGATCATCCGAATATCGTGACGATCCACGATCGCGGCCGGGAAGGGTTGCAGCTGTGGATCAGCATGCAGTACGTCGAGGGCACCGACGCCGAGACGGCCTTGCGCACCGGGCAGATGCCGCCGCTGCGGGCACTGTATGTGGCGGCCGCGACCGCCGACGCGCTCGATTACGCGCATCGTCAGGGCATGCTGCACCGGGATGTGAAGCCCGCCAACATCCTGATCCGCAGCGAGGCGAACACCCAGGAACGGGTGCTGCTCACCGATTTCGGCATCGCGAAGGCCCGCGACGAGTCCACCTCGCTCACCCAGACCGGCACCCTGCTCGCCACCCTGCGCTACGCCTCGCCGGAGCAGTTGGAGGGCAAGCCGCTGGATCCGCGCTCGGATCAGTATTCGCTGGGCTGCACGCTGTTTCATCTGCTGGCCGGGCAGCCGCCGTATCCCACCGAGAGCGCGGCGGCGTTGATCAGCGCGCATCTGGTGCAGCCGGTGCCGCGGATCAGCGCGGTGCGGCCCGATCTGCCGCCCGCACTCGATGACGTCTTCGCCCGCGCGCTGGCCAAGGATCCGCAGCAGCGGTTCGGCAGTTGCGCGGAGATGGTGGAGGCGGCGCGGCGGGCGTTCACCGAGCCGGCGTCCGCACCGCCGCCGGCCGCGCCATCGTCCGCGCCGAATCGCCGGACGCGGTGGGTGCTCGCGGTGGCGGCACTGGCAGTGGTGGCCACGGCCGTGACGGCCACTGTCGTCGCCGCCCGATCCGGCGAGGAGGACCCGACTCCGCCGACGACCACCGTCGCCCAGCCGACCACCACCGGCGCCGCATCGACCACCGCACCGCCCGACCCCTGGGGGGCGGGCCGCGAGACCGTCGCCCTGTTCCCGGACCTGCTGCCCTCCGGCCCCGACAGCGCCGGATTCCGCGAGCTGCGCTGCAGTTTCGCCACCAAGAACCCGAATGCGGTGTGGACGTACGGCTTCAACTGCCTCGACGCCGACAAGCTCGAACTGCAGGTCCTCACCCACGACGACGCCGCCACCGTCGACTCCTACATCGCCACCCTGCCCGCGGGCACCACCGAGCAGTTGCGTTCGCGCTACGGACAACCGCTGATCGTGCGAAAGTTCAATAGTTCGACCGGTCCGTGGGTGCTGGTCCAGTTCGCGGAGGGTCCGCGCGCCGCCATCACCTTTCAGGTCTTCCGGAAAGGCCGCACGCACCAGGAGGTGATCGACGAATGGGTGCGTACCGCTCCGTTCTGATCCGGCTCGCCGCGGCGGGCGCGCTCGCGACGCTGACGGCTTGTTCGACCGTCACCGGAACGCCGGTTGCCGCCGAGATCGACGTGCGCACCCTCGATGTCGGCGATTATTCGATCGAGCCGCTCGACGTGAACGGGGCGCGGTTGCCCTCCGACGGCCCGATCCTGGAAGGTCTGCGGATGGCGGGCGCGATCGCGGTGCCGCACGAGATCGACGCGGACCTCGTGCACAACTGGGGCACCGATGTGATCGACAGCCCCAAGAAGGCCGCCGACGCCTCCGCCATCTCCAACGTCAACCTGCCCACGCTGGAACGGCACGGGTTCCTGGTGGCCTTCGATATCGCCGAGGCCGACGAGCCGTTCCCCACCGAGGTCCGCCCGACCGAGACCGATGCCACCGTCACCCGAGTGGTGCTCATGCGCTTTCCGGACGCGGCCCGCGCGAGCACGGCGGCGCGTGAACTGGAGAGCACCGACTTCGCGGTGAGCCCCGACAACCGCCCGGTCACCGTACCGGGACACGCGGCGGCGCACGCACATTGGCGCCCCGGCATCAAGACCGTGAGCGCCCTGATGGCGCACGACGAGATCGTCATCAGCGTCTTCCTGCAGCATCCGACACCCGATCTGGACGCGATGACGGCCCGCCTGCGCGAGATCTTCGACGCTCAGCTGCCCCTGCTCGACGAGTTCGAGCCCACCCCGCCCGGCGAATTCGCCGATCTGCCCCGCGATCCCGACGGCATGCTGCGCCGCACGCTCACGCCAGGGCCCCGCGATCAACGCGTCCCGATTTCCGCGCTCGACTACTCCGCCTGGAGCGGCCGCGCCGTCATCCATTTCCGGCCGGCCGACGCACCGGAGCTGCGCGCGGCCTGGGATGCCGGCGGCGTCGACGTGGTAGCCCAGTCGGGCTCGACGACGGTCTTCCGCTTCCGCGACAACGCGGCGGCGAATGCGTTCGGCACCGCCTGGTCGGACAACCAGAGCGCGAACACCGAAACCATCGACCCACCCGCCGACGTCCCCGGCACCCGCTGCGTCCAACGCCCCGCCACCACCGACGAACCCGCCGTAGCCCGCTGCTACCTCACCTACCGCCGCTACGCCGCCTTCGTCACCGGCGACGACCCCACCGACGTCCGCCAACAGGCGGCAGCCCAATACGCCCTGCTGGTCAACACTCAGTAGAGATCGAGCGACCTCAGGCGACCCGCCAACTCCGATCACCGAGCGTGACGACGACATCGACAGTCCCGCCCAGCGCGGATACATACGCCCGGATTGTGTCGATGCCGGAGACCTCGCCGCTCTCGATCTTCGACACCCGTGCCTGGGACAGCCCGAGCAGTTCCGCCAACTCCACCTGAGTCAGGCCTGCGGCCTGCCGCATTTCCGCCAGTTGGTGGCCGCGAACATAGGCTTCCCTGCGGTCACGAGCCCGGGCTTTGCCTTCGGTGCGCTCGGCCTCTGTACGAGAATCCAGAGCGCGTGCCTTGGCTTTCGTGTCGGACCATTTCACGAATTCCGAGCTCATCGTTCCTCCATTGCCGCTAGGTGCTCAGCAAACCGCTTGTCGGCTAATCGGATCGCCTCGCGGTACCAGCCTTGCCAATTGCCGGATTTGTCGCCCGCCACGAGCACGATCGCCTGCCGCGCCGGATCGAAGGCGAACAACATCCGAACCTCACTCGACCCGGTCGACGGTGGCCGCAGTTCTTTCATGTTGTGAAACTCGCTGCCTTTGATCCGATCGACCAGCGGCCGACCTGCCGCCGGCCCTTCGGCCGCTAGCTGGTCTAGCGCATCCTCGATCAAATCGCCCGTCTCCGGGTCGCTCACGCATACTGCCAGGTACCACGACTCCACCTCCGAATGAAGCACGACCTCCCAGTTCACGCCGCAACTATAACGTAATTGTCATATCACCCGCCGCGCTACACAAGGGCTCTACCCGGACGACCCTCAGCCGAGCTGCTTCTTCTGCACCTTGCCCATCGCGTTGCGGGGCAGGGTGTCGACGAGGCGGACTTCGCGGGGGCGTTTGTGGATGGAAAGTTGCTGGGCCACATGGTCGATCAGGTCGGATTCCGTGGGCAGGTCCATACCGGCGCGTGGCACGACGAAGGCGACGATGCGCTGGCCGAGGTCGGGGTCGGGGAGGCCGACGACGGCGGCTTCGGCGACGGCGGGGTGGCCGAGGAGGGTGGTTTCGACTTCGCCGGCGCCGACGCGGAAGCCGCCGGATTTGATGAGGTCGACCGATTCGCGGCCGACGATGCGGTGGAAGCCGTCCGGGTCGATGACGGCGACGTCGCCGGTGCAGAACCAACCGTCGTCGGTCCAGCAGTCGGAAGTCGCATCCGGCCGGTTGAGATACCCGTCGAACAGCATCGGCCCGCGCACCTGCAACCCGCCGATGCTCTCACCGTCGTGCGCAACGGGCGCACCGGATTCGTCGCGCAGCCGGGTTTCCACACCGCGCACGGGCAGGCCGACCCAGCCGGGGCGGCGTTCGCCGTCGGCGCGGGTGGACAGGGTGATCATGGTTTCGCTCATGCCGTAGCGCTCGACGGGCGCGTGGCCGGTGAGTTCGGCGAGGCGTTCGAAGACCGGCACGGGCAGTGGTGCGCTGCCGGACACGAGCAGGCGCGCGTCGGCCAACCGCCTGGCGGCGTCGGGGTTTTCGGCGATGCGGGACCAGACGGTCGGCACACCGAAGTACAGCGTGCCGGGCGCCTCGGCGTAGGCCTCGGGGGTGGGTTTGCCGGTGTGGATCAGCGGGCTGCCGACGCGCAGCGCACCGAGCACACCGAGGATCAGACCGTGCACGTGGAACAGCGGGAGTCCGTGCACCAGAACGTCGTCGGCGGTCCAGGACCACGCCTCGGCGAGCGCGTCGAGCCCGGCGGCGATGGCGCCGCGGCTGAGCATCACGCCCTTGGGCAGGCCGGTGGTGCCGGAGGTGTAGAGCACGAAAGCCGTTGTCGCCGGGTCGGGTTCGGGATAGGTGTGCCACGACCTGGCATGCAGCCGGACCGGGACCACCGGCAGGTCGGTGCCCTCCGGGGCCTCACCCAGCCAGGCCTGCGCCCCGGAATCGGCCAGGATGTGGGCGGATTCGGCCGCCCCGGCGTCCGGTGGCACGGGCACGACGGTCACCCCGGCGATCAGGCAGCCGACCACGGCGAGCACGGTGGTCGCGGTCGGCCGCGCCAGCACCGCCACCCGATCGGCGCGGGCGATGCGCTCGGCCACCGACGTGGCGGCGCCGAGCAGATCGCTGCGCGAGAACCGCGTTCCGTCGATGGTGATGGCATCAGGAATATCGGCACCCGCCGCGACGGCGAGCGGATCCAGGGAGCGGAGCAGCAGCGGCGGACCGTAGGGCATTCGCTCACGCTACCGCGACGCGGGCGATGGGCCAGGAGCAGGCAGCGAGCGCCACCACGCAGGACGCGCCGCCGCGCGACCGGCCGCGCACCGTTGACACCCGCGATGACGCGGTGAGAAAGTAGTTGTACAACCTTCTCAACGGTGAGATGGGGTCCACGATGACCAGCACTTCCCACGCGAGCACCGCCTCACGCACCGGCGAATTCGATATCCGCCGGCATATCGACGGTTCCGCCGCGCTCTTCGGCGCCGCCGCCAACGTCATCATGCAGCTGAGCCATCCGGCCGTCGGCTACGGCGTGCTGGAGAGCCCGGTGGACAGCGGAAAGATCCTGCTGCATCCGGTCAAACGCACCCGCACCACCCTCACCTATCTGGCGGTGGCCATGCTCGGCAGCGAGGACGAACGCGCCGCCTACCGCGAGGCCGTCAACGGCTCGCATCGCCCGGTGCGGTCGACCGGGTCGAGCCCGGTGCAGTACAACGCCTTCGACCCGCGCCTGCAACTGTGGGTGGCGGCCTGCCTGTACTGGGGCGGGCGCGATCTGCACGACCGCCTGCACGGCCCGATGAACGACGCCGACGCCGACGCCTTCTACCGCCACGCCGCCCGTTTCGGCACCACCCTCCAGATGCCGGAACACCTGTGGCCCGCCGACCGCGCCGCCTTCGAGCGGTACTGGACCGAGAACCTGGCGCGCACCTTCATCGATCCGCCGGTGCGCGACATGCTCAACGCCATCGTCGACCTGAAGATGTTCCCGCGGCCGATGCGGCGACCCGCACTGCTGCGTTTCCACCGTTTCGTCACCGCGGGACTCCTGCCGCCGCACCTGCGCGAACAGATGGGCATGTCCTGGAGCGAGGAGGACGAGCGCAAGCTGAGCCGTTTCCTACGCGGAGTCGGTGCGATCGAGGCCCGGCTACCGGTGGTGGTGAAAACCTTCCCGGTCAACGCTTTTCTCGCCGATATGCGGCTGCGTCGCCGACTGGGCAGGCCACTGGTCTGAGCGTTCAGGGAATGCGGAACGACACCACGACGTGGTCGCGCGCGAATTCCCGCGCCGCCGCGTCGTCGTCGAGCGGGATCACCGTCTGCGGGGTCAGCGCCAGCGACAGCGCGGTCCTGGCGATCATCTCCGCCAGCGGCAGCGGGTCGTAGTCGGGCAGCTTGCCCTCCCGCTGCAAGCGGGTGATGAACTCCGCGACGTAATCGCGCCCGAGTTCGATCACCGGCGCGCCCTTGACCGTCAGGTACGGCAACACGACCTCGGGTTCGGTCTGCAACAGCCGATCCAGCAGCTTGTTGCTGCGCAGGCCGGCGAGGAAGGCCACGAACAATTCGACGATCTGGTCCTCGGCGCCGGCGTCGCGCTCGATCTGGCGCTGCACCGCGGCGTCGACGCCGTCGATGAACTCGCGGGTCTGCTGCAATCCGACGGCCTGGATGAGATCGGTCTTGCCCGCGAACCGCCGGTACAGCGTGGCCAGCGACAGTCCGCCGCGCCGGGCCACCTCGCCCATGCTGGTGCGTTTGATGCCGAAGTCCAGGAAGGCCAGCAGGGCCGCGGACAGCACGGTTTGATCCTGATCCTTGCGCTGGGTTCGTACCAGCGGCAGCAGATCGGCCAGCGCCGCCATATCGGCACCTCCGCGAGAGTCGGCGAAACAATGACTGACCAAGCATTGCACAGTTTCATCGTCGATTGACACACAGCGTGAGCAAGTGAGAAGGTTTCCGCGCAATCTTCTCATCGAAATGAGGTCAACGATGACCGCTGTCGCGCCCGCCACCACCGGCGGACCCGTACCGGCGCCACCGGCGGACTTCGTCGTCGAGGACTACATCGACGGCGTCTCCGCCTTCCTCGGCGGCACCGCCAACGTCATCATGCAGCTGGGCCTGCGTCCGGTCGCCTACGGCGTGCTGGAAAGCGACGTCGACAGCGGCAAGGTGATGGTGCATCCGCTCAAGCGGCTGCGCACCACGCTCACCTATCTCGCGGTGGCGATGATGGGCAGTGCGGACGAACGAGCCGCCTACCGCGAGGCCGTCAACGGCTCGCACCGCAGCATCCGGTCCAAGCCGTCGAGCCCGGTGAAGTACAACGCTTTCGACCCGAACCTGCAACTGTGGGTGGCGGCCTGCCTGTACTGGGGTTTCGCCGACATGCTCGACAAGCTGCGCGGCGGCATCGACGAGGACGCCGCGAACGCCTTCTACCAGCACAGTGTGCGCCTGGGCGCCACCCTTCAGATGCGGCCGGAGATGTGGCCGGCCGATCGCGCGGCCTTCGCCGAGTACTGGGAGACCAATCTGGCCGCCACCGCGATCGACCCGGTGGTCCGCGACTACTTCAACGACCTCATCGACCTGAAGATGATGCCGCGCGCGGTGCAGGTGCTGTTCGCGCGGTTCCAGCGGTTCGTCGTCACCGGGGTGTTGCCGTGGCATCTGCGCCGGGAGATGGGCATGCGCTGGTCGGCGCGCGATCAGCGGCGTTTCGAGCGGCTGATGCGGCTCATCGGCGCGGTCGTCACCCGGCTGCCCGCGCCGGCCAGGATGTTCCCGCTGAACTTCTACCTGTGGGATCTGCGCCGCCGCATGCGTAAGGGCTTGCCGCTGGTGTGATCAGCGCCCGGCCAGAGCACGCAGGAAGAAGCCCAGGTTGGCCGGCCGCTCGGCCAGCCTGCGCATGAGATAGCCGTACCACTGGTCGCCGTAGGGCACATACACCCGCATGGTGTTCCCGGCGGCGGCGATCCTGGCCTGCTCGTCCTCGCGGATGCCGTAGAGCATCTGGTACTCGACATCGCCCGGACCGCGCCCGGTGTCGGCCAGCAGCCAGTCGGCGGCGGCGATCATCTCCGGATCGTGCGAGGCCACCATCGGATAGCCCTCGCCGCGCATGAGCACGTCCAGACAGCGGCGGTAGGAGGCGTCGACCTCGTCGCGGTGCTGATAGGCCACCTGCTCCGGTTCCCGATAGGCGCCCTTGCACAACCGGATCCGGGAGCCGGGGCCGGCGAAATCCCGGCAGTCGGCCTCGGTGCGGCGCAGGTAGGCCTGCAAGACCGTGCCGAGCCACGGGAACTCCTCACGCAGCTCGGACACCGTCGCGAGGGTGGCGTCGGTGGTGGTGTGGTCCTCGGCGTCGACGGTGACCCAGATGCCCGCCTGCACCGCCTTGGTGCACAGCGTGCGCAGATTCTCGGTGGCGATGGCGGGCCCGTCGCCGGGCAGCGCCTGCCCGAGCGCCGACAGCTTCACCGAGACCTCGAGCGGCGCCGCACCCGCCGGTCCGAGCGAAACATCCAGCGCCGACAGATCATTGAGCAGCGACAGATACTCGGCGACCGCCGCGTCGGCCTGCGCGCGATCGGTGGTGTTCTCGCCGAGATAGTCGACGCTCACCGCGCGCCCGCCGGCCAGCAGTTGCCTGGCCACCGGGATCAACTCCGCCCTGGTCTCGCCCGCCACGAATCGCCGCACGATGTCGGCGGTCACCGGTGTGCCGGTCACCAGCCGTTTCAGCCGCGGCGACCCGGCCGCGGCGAGGATGGCGGGCCGTAGCGGGTTCACGCCTGCTGTCCCATATGCGGGTACCGGTAGTCGTCCGGCGGGACGAAGGTCTCCTTGATTACGCGCGGCGCCACCCAGCGCAGCAGATTCAGCGGCGAACCGGCCTTGTCGTCGGTACCGGAGGCGCGGGCCCCGCCGAAGGGCTGCTGCCCGACGACCGCGCCGGTGGGCTTGTCGTTGACGTAGAAGTTGCCCGCCGCGAACCGCAATGCCGCCGAGGCCTGCTCGATGGCGTGCCGGTCCTGGGCGAATACCGCGCCGGTCAGCGCGTAGGGCGCCGCCGACTCCACCTCCGACAGGATCGACGAATAGGCACCCGGTTCACTGTCGTCGTAGACGTGCACCGACAGGATCGGGCCGAAATACTCGGTGGTGAAGGCTTCGTCGCGTGGATCGTCGGCCAGCAGCACCGTCGGCCGGACGAACCAGCCCTCGCTGTCGTCGTAGCTGCCGCCGACCGGGATGCTCAGCCCGGCCGAGCGGGCGCGTTCGATGGCCGCCACGCTCTTGTCGTAGGCGCGCCGATCGATCAGTGCGCCACCGAAATTGGTCAGATCGGCGACGTCACCGTAGGCGAGGTTCCGGGTCAGATCGAGGAAGTCGTCGCCCATCTGCCGCCACAGCGAACGCGGCAGATACGCGCGGGAGGCCGCCGAACACTTCTGGCCCTGATATTCGTAGGCGCCGCGGACGAGCGCGGTGGTCAGCGCCTCGGGATCGGCGGAGGTGTGCGCGACGATGAAATCCTTACCGCCGGTCTCCCCCACCAACCGCGGATAGCCGTGGTAATTGCCGATATTCGCGCCGACCTGACGCCACAGGAACTGGAAGGTCTTGGTGGAGCCGGTGAAATGGATGCCCGCCAGCCGCGGATCGGCCAGCGCCACCTCCGACAGGTCGACGCCGTCACCGGTGACCATATTGATCACCCCGGGTGGCAGGCCCGCCGCTTCCAGCAGCCGCATCGTGTAATAGGCGGCCAGCGTCTGCGTCGGTGAGGGCTTCCACACCACGGTATTGCCCATGAGCGCGGGCGCGGTGGGCAGATTGCCGGCGATGGCGGTGAAGTTGAACGGGGTGATGGCGTAGACGAAACCCTCGAGCGGGCGGTAGTCCATCCGGTTCCACACACCGGCGCTGGACCGTGGCTGCTGTTCGAGGATCTCGCGGGCGAAGGCGACATTGAACCGCCAGAAGTCGATCAACTCGCAGGGAGCGTCGATCTCGGCCTGCTGCACCGACTTCGACTGACCGAGCATGGTGGCCGCGGCGATCGTCTCCCGCCACGGACCCGACAGCAGGTCGGCCGCACGCAGCAGCACCGCCGCGCGTTCGTCGAAGGGCAGCGCGCGCCAGCCGGGTGCGGCGGCAATGGCGGCGTCGATGGCGCCGCTCGCTTCGGAATGGGTGATATCGGTGTAGGTGCCCAAGACGTGGCGATGCCGGTGCGGGGCGACGATCTCGTGCCTCGCGCCGACGCCCGGCCGGTGTTTACCGCCGATCACCAGCGGTATCTCGACTCGCTCGGCGGAGATCGCGGCCAGCCTGCTCGCCAGCCGCTCCCGCTCGGGACTACCCGGTGCGTAGCTGTGCACCGGCACGTTCGCAGGGGCAGGGACAACCGTGACAGCGTCCATAACCCAGGCTAACTCGGGTGTGCCGCGCAGCGCAGAAACCACGCCCACCTGCGGTGAAGCAGTTTGCCGGTGATGCTGTCGGCGGCGGCGCAGCCGACCCCGCTCGGACTCGTGGTGACCCGGGAAGCCGCTTCACCTCGACCTGCGGTGAGATGAGGCGGCAGCTTCGGCTCAACCGCGGCCGGGCCGGACAGCCGCATCGCCTCAGCCAACGGTTGGGCCAGGGCGGTTCGCCGCAGTCCACGGCGATCGGGACAGCCGCTGTGCCTCAGCCAGCGTTGAGCCGGGCGGCCGTTCGCTCGCCTCAACCCGCGATGAGCCGGGCCTCTTCGACTCAGCCCGCGGCGAGCCGCGCGGCCGCTTCGCCGATCCGCTCGTCGGTGGCGGTCAATGCGATCCGCACATGCTTCGCCCCGGCCGGGCCGTAGAAATCGCCGGGGGCGGCGAGGATGCCGCGTTCGGCCAGCCAGTCGAGGGTGGTGCGGCACGGTTCGTCGCGGCTGGACCACAGGTACAGGCCCGCCTCGGAATGGTCGATGCGGAATCCGGCGGCCAGCAGTGCGGCGCGCAGCGTGTCGCGGCGGGCGCGGTACCGCTCACGCTGCTGGTTCTCGTGGGTGTCGTCGCCGAGCGCGGCCGTCATGGCGGCCTGGATCGGCAGCGGCACCATCATCCCGGAGTGCTTGCGCACCTCGAGCAGTTCGGCGATGAGTTCCGGGTCGCCGGTCACGAAACCCGCACGGTAGCTGGCCAGATTCGACGTCTTCGACAGCGAATGCACCGCGAGCAGACCGGTGTGGTCACCGTCGCAGACCTCGGGGTCGAGCACCGAGACGGCCCGGCCTTCCCAGCTCAAACCGAGGTAGCACTCGTCGGAGGCGACGATGGCGCCGCGTTCGCGGGCGAACGCGACGACCTTGCGCAGATGCTCGACTCCGAGCACCTTGCCGGTCGGGTTCGACGGCGAGTTGAGGTAGATCAGCGCGGGCGACTGCGGGCCCAGCTGGGTCAGCCCGTCGGCACGGGCGATCCGGGTACCGGCCAGCAGCGCGCCCACCTCGTAGGTCGGGTAGGCGACCTCGGGAATCACCACCAGATCACCGGCGCCGAGGCCGAGCAGCCGCGGCAGCCCGGCGATCAGCTCCTTGGTGCCGATCACCGGCAGCACCGCCGCCTGATCGATCCCGGTGATCCCGAACCGGCGCCGCAACGCCGCCACCGCGGCTTCACGCAGTTCGGTGGTGCCGTGCGTGGTCGGGTAGCCCGGGACCTCGGCGACCGAATTCAGCGCCGCGCGGATCAGCGGGTCGACCGGATCGACCGGCGTACCGACCGACAGGTCGACGATCCCACCCGGATGCGCGGCGGCCTTCGCCTTCGCGCCCGCGATGGTGTCCCACGGGAAATCGGGAAGCAGCGAGCTGACCCGCACCCGGGCCGCGTGACCGGTACTCGACAACCCAGCGCTCACTCAGCGGCCATGGGCGGCAGTTCCTTGATGAACGGCGGGTCGTAGTCGACCTTGCCCACCTTGGTCGCACCGCCGGGCGAACCCAGCTCGTCGAAGAAGTCGACGTTGGCGTTGATGTAGCCGCTCCACTGATCCGGGGTGTCGTCCTCGTAGAAGATCGCTTCGACGGGGCAGACCGGCTCACACGCACCACAGTCCACGCACTCGTCGGGTTGGATGTACAGCATGCGAGCGCCCTCGTAGATGCAATCCACGGGGCATTCCTCGATGCACGCCTTGTCCTTCACGTCAACGCACGGTTCAGCGATGATGTACGGCACTGCCGTTCTCCTAGTCTGTCCTCACCTCGGGGGTACTGCGCCCGGCACAAGTATCCCTGGCGCCTCACACGTTACCCTCGGTCAGCCTGCCCTAACTTCGGGCGGTGGCTCAGTGGATGGATAGTTCGAGTCCCGCCACGGGTCCGCGACCCGCCGGAACACCATAGGTGGTGGTGCGTTCGCGGACCGGACGGCCGATGCCCGCGGCGATCTCGGTGAGTTCGGCCACGGTCTTGGCCGACCCGTGCTGCGATCCCGCCATCCGGGAGATGGTCTCCTCCATCAACGTGCCACCGAGATCGTTGGCCCCGCTTTCCAGCATCACCCTGGTGCCGGTGGTGCCCAGTTTCACCCAGCTGGTCTGGATGTTGTCGATGCGCCCGTGCAGCATGATCCTGGCCAGCGCGTGCACCGCCCGGTTGTCCCGGTTGGTCGGCCCCGGACGTGCCGCGCCCGCCAGGTACAGCGGGGCGCTCTGATGCACGAACGGCAGCGGCACGAATTCGGTGAAGCCGCCGGTGCGGTCCTGGATATCGCGTAGCACCCGCAGGTGCCCGACCCAATGCTTCGGGTTGTCGACGTGCCCGTACATCATGGTCGAACTCGACCGTACTCCCACTTCGTGCGCGGTGGTGATGACGTCGATCCAGGCCGAGGCGGGCAGTTTGCCCTTGGTGAGCACCCAGCGCACCTCGTCGTCGAGGATTTCCGCGGCGGTGCCGGGAATGGTGTCGAGCCCGGCTTCTTTCAACGCCAGCAGCCAGTCGCGCACGCTCTGCCCGCCGCGCGAGGCCCCGTTGACGATCTCCATCGGCGAGAAGGCGTGCACATGCATCGACGGCACCCGCGCCTTCACCGCCCGCACCAGATCCGCGTACCCGGTGACCGGCAGATCGGGGTCGATGCCGCCCTGCATACAGACCTCGGTGGCGCCGTCGACGTGCGCCTCCCAGGCCCGGTCGGCGACCTCGTCGGTGCTCAGGGTGAACGCGTCGGCGTCACCCTTGCGCTGGGCGAACGCGCAGAACCGGCAGCCGGTGTAGCAGATATTGGTGAAGTTGATATTGCGGTTCACCACGTAGGTGACCTCGTCGCCGCAGACCTCGCGGCGCAGGCCGTCGGCCAGGGCGGCGACCGCCTCCAGGTCGGCGCCGTCAGCGGTGGCCAGCGCCAGGTACTGCGCGTCGGACAAGCCCGCCGGGTCGCGTTCGGCGGCGCGCAGGGCGTCGAGCACGTCGGCGTCGAGTCGTTCGGGCGCCACGGCCAGGTCGCGAGCCTGCTCCCGCACCGTGTCCCAGTCGCCGAAGGCGCTGTTGAGATCGCTGCGGGTGTCGGTATTGCGGCCGTCGGTGTCGATGGCGGTATTGAGGTCGACGCGACCGGCGGACTCCCAGGATTCGTCGGGCTCCTGCCAGGGCAGCCCCACCGGAATCGTGTCCGGCCTGGCCAGGCCGGTCTCCGGATCGGTCAGCGCCGCCACATGCGCCCCGATGCGCGGATCCACCCACGGATTGCCCGCGAGCACGTACTTCGGGTGCGCGGAAGTGCGTTCGACCAGCTCGAACCCGGCGGCCGCGGTGAGTTCGGCGAGGGTGTCGAGATTGGGCCACGGACGTTCGGGATTGACGTGATCGGGCGTCACCGGCGACACCCCGCCCCAGTCGTCGATGCCCGCGCCGAGCAGCGCGGTGCATTCGGCCTGCGAGACGAGGTTCGGCGGCGCCTGCACCGGGACGTCGGGGCCCAGCAGCAGTCTGGTCACCGCGATAGTGGCCAGGAATTCGTCGATGTTCGCGTCGGGTGCGTCGCGCATGGCGGTGTCGTCCTTGGCGCGGAAGTTCTGCACGATGACTTCCTGGATATGCCCGAACGCCTTGTGCTGCTTGCGGATCGCCATGATCGACTCGGCTCGCTCGGCCATCGTCTCACCGATGCCGACCAGGATGCCGGTGGTGTAGGGCACCGAGAGCCTGCCCGCGTCGGTGATGGCGCGCAGCCGCACCGCCGGATCCTTGTCCGGGCTGCCGTAATGGCAGTTGCCCTTCTCGGTGAACAGCCTGGTAGAGGTGGTCTCCAGCATCATGCCCATGGACTGGGCCACCGGCTTGAGCCGCGAGATCTCCTCCCAGCTCATCACCCCCGGATTCAGGTGCGGCAGCAGCCCGGTCTCCTCCAGCACCAGGATCGACACCGCCCGCAGATAGTCGAGGGTGGAGTCGTAGCCGCGTTCGTCGAGCCACTGCGCGGCCTCCGGCCAGCGGTCCTCCGGCCGGTCGCCGAGGGTGAACAGCGCCTCCTTGCAACCAAGCTCCGCTCCGCGACGGGCGATGTCGAGCACCTCGTCCGGCTCCAGGAACATGCCGCGGCCCTCGGCGCGCAGCTTGCCCGGCACCGTCACGAAGGTGCAGTAATGGCATTTGTCCCGGCACAGGTGGGTCAGCGGGATGAAGACATTGCGGGAATAGGTGATCGTCTTGGGCCTGCCCGCCGATTCCAGGCCGGCATCACGCACCCTGGCCGCGCTACGACACAGATCCACCAGGTCATCGCCGGTGGCGTGCAGCAAGACCGTGGCCTCATCGACATTCAGGGTCACCCCGTCGCGGGCCCGGCGCAGGGCCCGGCGCATGGCCGATGGGCTCGGCGGTGGGGGCGGAACGGTCGGCTCGGGTAGGTCGATCACGCCCTCGATCATGCGCCACACATCCGGAACTGTCTCCCTCCAGGCTTGTGAGCGTTGACAACCCCACGGCCTCGCGGGCTATTCCACCCGCGGCATGCCACGATGGCAATCATGTCGCAGCCGCGCACGATCATGGCCGAGCCGGCCTGGCGTCCCAGTCCCAAAGCGAAACTGCTGTGGACCCTGCAATCGGTGCTGGCCTGGATCATTCCGCTGGTGGCGCTGCTGATCTGGGCGGCCTTCGACGCGAGCCATCGCTCGCTGCAAGGCGCGATGACGATCATCGTTCTCGTGGTGGCGGCGATCAGCATCGCCGTGGTGCCGTGGTGGCGCTACCGGGTGCACCGCTGGGAAGTCACCGATCAAGCGGTGTACACGCGGGTGGGCTGGCTGACCCAGGAGAGCCGGGTCGCGCCGATCTCGCGCATCCAGACCGTCGACATCGAGCGCGGGCCACTGGAGCGGATGCTCGGGCTGGCGACGGTCACCGTCACCACGGCGTCGTCCGCGGGTGCGGTGGAGATCAGCGGACTCGAACTGCCGGTGGCCGAGCAGACCGTGACCAGGCTGACCGAGATCGCGGCGCTGCACCGCGGAGACGCGACATGAGCGCACCACCCGCATCCGGCGACGGCGGCTCCGGCGCCGAGCAGTCCCGGACACCAACCGAGCAGTCCGGGCCGCACGCCGAGCAGTCCCGGCCGCAAACAGAGCAGTCCTGGCCACAAGCAGACCAGCCCTGGCTACGGCTGGACAAGCGGATGTTGCTGGTGCATCCGGTCAACGAGGTCATCCGGTTCATCCCGGTCCTGCTCGGCACCCTGATCCTGGGCACGAGCAGCGGCAATCACGGCTGGAGCGTCATCCCGTTCGTCGCCATCGTCGGCTACGCGCTCACCCGCTGGTTCACCACCACCTACCGGATCGGGCCGACCCATATCGAGCTGCGCACCGGGTTGATCCAGCGCAAGAAGCTGTCGGTGCCGCGCTCGCGGATCCGCTCGGTGGATATCGAGGCCGATCTGCTGCACCGGATCCTCGGACTCGCGGTGCTGGCCATCGGCACCGGACAGCACGCCGACTCCGGCGAGAAATTCCAGCTCAACGCCCTCGACGCGGATATGGTGCCGTCGCTGCGCACCGAACTGCTCGCGCACACAAGGGATCCGCACGTCGACGCCGACCAGCCGGACGGGCCCCCACCGAAACCGCAGGCCGAACTCGACGCCACCGGGCTCGCCGCGAACGGTTCGCAGATGGAGCGCGGCCGCGAGATCGGGCACTGGCGCGCGGGGTGGGTGCGCTACGCGCCGCTGTCGCTCACCGGGTTCGCCATCGTCGCGCCGATCGTCGGCGTCGGGTTCCAATACGGCCTCGGCGAGGTGGTGTTCCGGTCGGAGGCGGTGCATTCGGTGGAGGGCCGCGGCACGCTGCTGCTGGTCCTGTTCGGGCTCGCGCTGCTGGTCGCGGTGGTGCTGGTGACCAGTCTGGCGGCCTGCGCGCACTATCTGGCGACGTATTTCGGGCTGCGCGTCACCGATAACGGCACCACCCTGCATCTGCGCTACGGCCTGTTCACCACCCGGCAGGTCACCCTCGATCTCGCGCGGTTCCGCGGCGCCACCGTCAACGAACCGCTGCTGTTGCGGCTGGCCGGAGGTGCGGCGCTGGAGGCCATCATGACCGGCCAGAATCCGCGTCAGAAGATCCTGCCGCAGGCGCCGCGCGCCGCCGTCGACCACACCCTCGCGCATCTGCTGAGCCCGCACGCAGCGAAGTATCCGAACGGGACCGCGCAGGCCCGCGTCGCCGGCATGAGCGCCCCCGCGATCACCGCGGCCGCGGCGCCCGGCCGAGTGACACTGATCCCGCACGGTCCGGCCGCGCGACGCCGCCGCTACACCCACACCATGTGGCCGGTTCCCATGGTCGCGGCCGCGCTGCTGCTGCCCACCCCGGCCGGAGAACCCGTCTCGCCGTGGTGGTGGCTGCTGCCCATCGCGTTGATCCCGCTGACCGCCGCCCTGGCCGAGGATCGCTACCGCGGCCTCGGCCACGCCGTCCTCCCCGCCACCCCGACCTCCCCCACCTGGCTGATCACCCGCTCCGGCTCCCTCGACCGCGACCGCGACTGCCTGGAAGCCCCCGGCATCATCGGCTGGACCGTCCGCCAAACCTTCTGGCAACGCCGCTCCGGCCTCGCCACCGTCACCGCCGCCACCGCCGCGGGCAAAAAGCGCTACCACGTCTTCGACCTGCCACTGGACCAGGCGTGGGCACTCATCGAGGCGGTGACACCCGGACGGCTGGGAACGAAATAGCCCGCCGCCCAACAAGACCCACCCACCATGTGAGTAGCCGACGCCGGTACAGCTGGCTACGATGTGAGGGGCGACACAGCACACCGGAGGGGAAGTGGCTGTATTCATCAGTTATCACAGCAGTAAGCGGGCTGTTGTCGAACATATGGCGACGTACTTCGCACGCCACGACATCTCGACCTGGTATGCACCACGCGACGTTCCGCCCGGTTCCAGCTGGGATGAGGCGATTTCTCATGCCATCAAAGAGTCGACAGCCCTCGTCCTCCTGTTCTGCTCTTCCGCCGACTCCAGTGTCCACGTCAAGCGGGAAATCCATCTGGCCGACAAAGCGAAGATCCCGATCTACTGGGTGCGATTGGAGAAGGTGCAGCCGGAAAGACTTGGGTACTACCTCGCGCCGACCCAGTGGGTCGACTGGCTCGACCAGCGCGATAGCACACTCGATTCGCTGGTCAGCGACCTCAAGCGTCCGACGATGCACGGCCGGCCACTCGAGCCCGAGCAGACACCGTCAACGGTCGCAGAAGTAGCCGTTGCCAGGTGGCCCTCCGCCACCATTGCGTTCGATAACGATCGACTGGCGGCCGAGGCCGCCGCGCATGTCTACTTTCGGATCGCCCGCGCTTCTCCTGACCGGAGCGTGGTTTTACCGACCGGCCGAACCGCCACCCAACTCTTTCGCGCTATGCACCGCACCGCAGAAAGGTACGCGCCGCAGCCGTTCGGTGAGGCCCGAATCATCTCGGACACCGAAACATTCGGCGTGTACGAACGTCATCACACATCGCGCACCAGGCACGTTCTGGAGACCTTGATCGAACCACTCACAGAGCGCGGGCTCGGCCCACTCCCGACCCAATTACATCTGCTGTCAGGGCAGATCACCGATCGTGATCCGCTCGTACAGGCTCAGCGGGTGCTCAGACTGTGGCCGCCCGCCGTGCACGGCATCTCCGTCTCACCCACTGGAGAGGTCCTCGGGTACGAGGTCGGGATGTACACCGACCCCGAGCAGATCGTCGGAGATGGCTGCCGCATCGTCGAATTGACCGAACACGGACGCCGATACATCGATCCCAATCAACCCTCGAAATCGGTCCTGACGATCGGGCTGGCGGCCGCATTGGAATGCCCTGGTCTGATGGTACTGGCTCTCGATATGAGCAAGTCCCGGATTCTGCACCAGATGACGCATCATCCGGAAACGGCTGGTGTTCCCGCAACCCTACTGCGCCGCAACCGAACCGCGACGATCGTGACTACCCGATCGATTGCCGAGGCAGCAGGCATTCACGACTTCCAGACCCCGAACTCCGCGGAAGAAGGCAGCGAATGGATTCTCAGCCGATTCACCTGAAGCAATCCCCCAGAGTGGTGGTCATCGGAATGGCCACCATCGACTACCTCTATGTGTTGGACAGCCATCCGCTGGAGGACACCGAGAACCCGGTGCGCCGGCACTCGGTGGTTATCGGTGGACCGGCCGGACGTGGTGCCATCGCAGCTGCCCGGCTCGGCATGGGCAACGTGGCGCTGAGCGCGATGTGCGGGGTGGGCGTGCACGCGGAAGTGTTGCAGCAACTGCTCGCCGATGAGCCGATCGCCGCCACCTTTCACGAGGCCGACCAGCCGAGCCAGCATTCGAGCGTCATCCTGGCCGCCGACACCGGAAGTCGCACCACCATCTGGACCGCGCAACCACGAGCCGACGGGGCGATGCTCGATTCACTCCCAGATCTGCTTCGGGACGCGGACATCGCGCTGCTCGACTGCACTGATCCGGCCCTGACCAAGGCCGCGATCGCCGCATGCCGTGAGCTCGGAATCGCGACGGTTATCGACACCGGCGGCTACAAGGAATCCAGCGAAGAGTTCCTGGCCGACGTGGACTACATCGTCTCGCCCGAGAAGTTCTTCGCGCGCAGACATCCCGACGACGATCTGCCGAACAGTATGGCCAAGGCATTCGCGGACTATCAGCCGAAGGTCCTGGTGGCGACCAGGGGCGCTGAGGGCGGTGTCTATCTCGATGGAACGGGAACGTACGGCTACAACGCGCTGCCCGTGGAGCCGGTCGATACCTGCGGAGCGGGCGACACGTTCCACGGATCGTTCGCATGGGCTGTGGGAGCGGGCGCTGAGACTGATCAGGCTCTGCGAATCGCGGCTTGGTCGGCCGGTCGCAAGTGTTCGGTTTTCGGCAACGACGGAATACCCGGCCGGGCGGAGCTCGTCGAATGGCTGACCGAATCTCACGTCGAGGACCGAGAGCCATGACCACAGACGATGATCCGGTCTGGGTGCGGCTGACCGACCAGATCCGCTGGTACAGCTCGAAGAGTTCCGAGGCGCAGCGTGCCTATCGCCGGGTGAAGTTCGGGCAGATCGTGATCGGCTCGACCGTGCCGGTCCTCGCCGGCCTGTCGGCACCGGCGGCAGTCACCGCGGCCGTCGCGGTGACCGTAGTTGTCGCCGAGGGTGCCCAGCAGCTTTTTCAGTGGCATACCAACTGGATGCTCTATCGAGCCACCGCCGAAGCGCTCAAGCGAGAAAAATTCCTCTACCTTGCGGGGGCAGGCCCCTATACCGGTACAGATGCTCGCGCTACTCTCGCCGCCCGGGTCGAGACGTTGGTGTCGAATACGAACAACACCTGGGCCGCCGAGCATGAGCGCCAGTCGACCAGCGCCGCGAGCACGCCTGTGGCATTGCCCGGCGGCTTGTAAACACAGCAGCTACCGCCGAGTCGCGGGCCGCACCACCTTCGCCCGGTTGGCCTGCAAGTAGACGTAGATCAGTGGTGGTGCGAGCCCGAAGAGCATCAGGAGGAGCGTGCGGGCGTCGCTGCCGAGGGGGACGTCGCCGCCCGGGCCGGAACTCGCGGCGGCGAGGAACGACAGGGTCCACGCGACGATGGGGGTGAGCATGACGATCGGGCGCGGCGACACCGTACGGGCGCCGAGGACCAGTAGGACGTTCACCACGCCGGCGATGGGAGCGGCGATCGGGAAGGCGACGCTGCCCAGGTACAGGGGCAGGTAGAGCACTTCCAGGATCAGGGTGATCACCGCGTCGACGACAAGCGCGAGCATGATCAGCGCGCCGAACGCGGCGTAGACGGGGCGGGGCAGGCGGGACCGGGACGGGGCCGGCTTGCCCGTCTGGTCGTCCACGGTGGCCGTCACGCGACCGGTGGGTAGCCGAGCAGCGTCAGCAGATGGCTCTGCATGTCGGCGAACGCGTAGAGCACCGACATGTAGAGCTCGTGCTGGTGTTGCGCGCCGGGACGCAGGCTTTCCACGAATGCCACGATGGCGTTCTGGAGCTCCCAGTTGTACATGTGATCGAGTTTAGGCGGGCGCGGCGAACAGATCGTGCTCGCGTCCGTCCGGGCCGAGCGGCCCGCGAACACCGCGGACCAGCACGAAATGCTCCTCCGGCAGCACCGGCTGGGCGATGTTGTTCGACAGCGCGAATTCGCGCCCGGACGGCGCCACCGTCACTTGAGTGGCGTGCGCGCGCAAGGCTTCTCGTTTGGCCGCCAGCACATCCGACACATCGACGGTGGTGGTGACGCTGCTGCTCGGCACACACGCCAGCTCGCCGTCGGCAGGCAGCCGCCACCCGGCGGGCAGCGCACCGGGCAAGCCGTCCACCGTCCGGCGGGCCAGCGCCTCGGTGTGCAGCTTCAGCAGGTCGGCGTCGGTCACCGTCCAGTAGAACTTCGGTGTGTCCCAGCCACGTTCGGCCGCCGCGTGCACGGCGGCGGTGGTGATCTCGTGGGCGCGCACATGGTCAGGATGCCCGTAACCGCCCTTGGGGTCGTAGCCGACCACCACCCGGGGCCGCAGCTCGAGCACGATCTCGGTCAGCGCGTCGACCGCTTCCCGGCCCGATCGGACGAACGCGCGCGGATGCTCGGCACTCGGCGTGCCCGCCATGCCGGAATCACGCCAGCGTCCGGCGCCGCCGAGGAAACGCGGCGGCGCGGCGTCGAGAGCGGCCAGCGCCCTGGTGAGTTCGAGGATGCGGTAGCCGCCGAGCTGATCGGCGTGCTCGGCGGTCAACTGCGCCCACTGCTCACCGATCACCTCGCCCTCCTCACCGAGGGTGCAGGTGACCACGGTGACCGGAATGCCGCGACGGCGATAGTGGGCGATGGTGCCGCCGGTGGTGATGGATTCGTCGTCGGGGTGCGCGTGCACCAGCAGCAGGCCGCCGGTGCCGGTGGCGGGGCCGCTCATCCGACCCGCCGCCAGTTGGCCGCGTCGCCGAAGATGCCGACCTGGATGGCGCCGCTGAGCGAAGCGCCGTCCACCGACGGACCCGAGGCCGCGACCACGTTGTCCTGCACGATCGGCAGCACCGTCGCCGCCGCCCACAGCCGCGGTTCGGCCTCGGCGAGCACGCGCGCGGTGTCGATGCCGACCAGCGCGCCGTCGATGGCGGGCTGGGCGCCGGGATCGCAGACACCGGACAGGTTGCTCGGCGCCAACCGCACCACTTCGGCGTCGGGTTCGGGATCGCCGTCCGGGCCGGGCGGCGCCACCGGCGGGCAGCCGTACCGGGAGGCGAGCACGGTGGCCGGGTCCGAGCCCGCCACTTCCCAGCCGACGATGGCGTCGATGGTGCCCTCGACCAGTTCCTTGCCGTACAGCTCGTCACCGGCGACGCTGCGCACACTGGCGTCGATGCCCGCGCTGCGCAGCTGATCGGCGGCGGTATGGGCGACGGCGAGCGCGGTGGGATCGTTGGCGACGGCGCCGATGCGGATGGTCAGCGATTTGCCGTCCTTGGCCACCGGACGCGGTCGCGGTGCGGGTGAGGTCGCCGAGACCACCGGCGGCGGCTCGGGGGCGCGCCCGTACCCGGATTCGGCGAGCAGGGCGAAGGCCTCGTCCTGGCTGGGCCGCGGTGGCGCGGTCGGCACATAGCCGGGATCCGACGGTGAGAGCACCTGCGCGCGCACCGGTTCCACCCAGCCGCCGGTCTGCGCGCCCACGGTGGCCAGCAGCGCCGGATCGAGCAGCGCGAGCACAGCGGTCCGCACCCGCGGGTCGACCAGCGCGCCGCTGCGTCCGTTGAGGACGAATTGCAGTTCCCGCGACTGCGGCATGATCGCCGTGCGCACCGACGGAATCGCCGCCAGCTGCGCCTGGGTCGCCACGCCGCCGTGCACCAGCGCCATCTGCGCGTCACCGGTGCGCAGCGAATCGGCCACCTGGGCGGGAGTTCCGCCGCGGCGCAACAGGATCTGATCCGGCACCGCGGGCTTGCCCCAGTAGCGGTCGTTGCGTTCGAGCAGGATCTCGTCGCGGCCCTGATCGGCGGATTTGATCTTGAAACTGCCGCCGGACACCGCGATGCCCTCGGTCAGCGTGCGCTGGAAACCGCCCGGCGAATCCTTCACCAGATGCGAGGGCAGCAGATTCGCGAACAACTGCCGCCACGCCGGATACGGCGCCGCCATGGTGACGGTGACGGTCTTGCCGCCCGCCGTGGACGCGACGTCGGAGATCAGCCGGTAGCCCGCCGGATCCACCACGCCGGGCTGGGTGATCATCTGCCGCCACAGGAACCGGAAGTCCTCGGCGGCGATCGGCGCACCGTCGGACCAGTTGGCCTGATTGCGCAGCTTGTAGGTGATGGTGAACGGCTCATGCGAGGTCACCTCGGCCTGCTCGACCAGCGCCGAATCCGGCACCCACAGCGTGGCGCCGGGCACCGCGGGATCGGGCACCGGACGGAACGGGCTCGGCAGCACCATCGAACTGACCGCCGCCGTCGCCGGCGACTGATCCGAGCGCAGATGCGGATTGAAGCCGATGCCGATGTCGTCGATGGCCACCACGACGGTGTTCTTGCCCGGCTCGGCCGGCGTCGTCTTCGGGCTGTCGGTGCTCTCGATCGGCGGCGGCGGGTTCGCGGTGCACCCGGCGACCACCGGCAGCAACGCCGTCATCACAACCAGCATCGCGCGCCACACAGCGCGCCGTCGCGCCCCCGAATTCACCCTCGGCACTCTACCTCGCCATGTCGCGCTCGGCCGTGCACGCGAAACCGCCGAGCACTCGGCTCGGCGGTTCCGGTTCACAGCGTGTGATTTCGCCTGGTCGTCGGCCTACTGCGCGGCCGCCCGGTCGCGGGCCTTACGACGCGAGGTCTCCCTGGCACGGTCGTTGGCGGACAGGGTCACCTTGCGCACCCGCACCACCTCCGGGGTGACCTCGACGCATTCGTCGGCGGCACAGAACTCCATGGCGCCTTCGAGGTCGAGCTGCAACGGCTTGGCCAGCGTCTCCATCACATCGGCGGTGGAGGAGCGCATGTTGGTGAGCTTCTTTTCCCTGGTGACGTTGATGTCGAGGTCCTCGGCGCGCGGGTTGATGCCGACGACCATGCCCTCGTAGGTGTCCGCGCCCGGCTCCACGAAGAACTGGCCGCGGTCGGCGAGCTGGATCATGGCGAACGGGGTGACGGTGCCCGCGCGGTCGGAGACCAGCGAACCGGTGTGGCGCGCGCGGATCTCACCGGCCCACGGCGCGTAACCGTGGAAGACGGCGTTGGCGATGCCGGTGCCGCGGGTCTCGGTGAGGAAGTCGGTGCGGAAACCGATCAGGCCACGCGAGGGCACGATGAACTCCATGCGCACCCAGCCGGCGGCGTGGTTGTTCATCTGCACCATCTTGCCCTTGCGGGCGGCCAGGAGCTGGGTGATGGCACCGAGGTACTCGTCGGGGCAGTCGATGGTGAGCTCTTCGTAGGGCTCGTGCACCTTGCCGTCGACGGTCTTGGTGACCACCTGCGGCTTGCCGACGGTCAGCTCGAAGCCCTCGCGGCGCATCTGCTCGACCAGGATGGCCAGCGCCAGCTCACCGCGGCCCTGCACCTCCCAGGCGTCCGGACGGCCGATGTCGAGCACCCGCAGCGAGACGTTGCCGACCAGTTCCTGATCCAGCCGCGACTTGACCATGCGGGCGGTCAGCTTGTGGCCCTGGACCCGGCCGACCAGCGGCGAGGTGTTGGTGCCGATGGTCACCGAGATGGCGGGCTCGTCGACGCTGATGCGCGGCAGCGCCACCGGATTGTCCGGATCGGCGAGGGTGTCGCCGATCATGATGTCCGGGATGCCTGCGACGGCGACGATATCGCCGGCCACGGCCACCTCACCGGGCTGACGCTCGACGCCGATGGTTTGCAGCAGCTCGGTGATCTTGACGTTCTTGACGCCGTCGGCGTGCATCCAGGCCACGTTCTGGCCCTTGCGCAGCTCGCCGTTGTGGATGCGCACCAGCGCCAGCCGGCCGAGGAAGGCCGAGGCGTCGAGGTTGGTGACGTGCGCCTGCAGCGGCGCGGTCGGATCGCCCTTGGGCGCGGGGATGTTCTCGAGCAGCACCTCGAACAGGGCGTCGAGGTTCTCCGCGTCGGGGGCCTGCCCGTTCTCGGGCGCCACCTTCGACGCCTTGCCCTCACGGCCGGAGGCGTAGAGGACGGGCAGATCGAGGGCGAGCTCGGCGGCCTCGGCGGCGTCGTCGTCGAGGTCGGAGGCCAGGTCGAGCAGCAGATCGTGGCTTTCCTCGACGACCTCGGCGATGCGGGCGTCGGGACGGTCGGTCTTGTTGACGACCAGGATCACCGGCAGCGAGGCGGCCAGCGCCTTGCGCAGCACGAACCGGGTCTGCGGCAGCGGGCCCTCGGAGGCGTCGACCAGCAGCACGACGCCGTCGACCATGGACAGGCCGCGCTCGACCTCACCGCCGAAGTCGGCGTGGCCGGGGGTATCGATGACGTTGATGACGGTCACGGAGCCGTCGGCATTGTGCCGGTGCACCGCGGTGTTCTTGGCGAGAATGGTGATGCCCTTCTCGCGTTCCAGGTCGCCGGAGTCCATGACCCGGTCGACCAGCTCGGCCCGTTCGGCGAAGGCGCCGGATTGGCGCAGCATGGCGTCGACCAACGTCGTTTTACCGTGGTCGACGTGGGCCACGATGGCGACGTTGCGAAAATCGCGTGCAGACGACACGCTTGTTCCTCCTGCTGTTGGGTAGATGGTGGCGACGGTGCTCAATGTCCGGCGCCTCGGGTTCCTGACGCTCGCGCTGTACTCGATGCCGGCGCGAGCGGGACCCTACGTGGTAACGCAAGCTGCCGCCTACGGGTCCTGACCCTCGCGCCGGGGCTCCCTGTACAAACAGGTGGAGAATGGAACTCACCGGGCATCGCGGCCAGATACACCCTACCGGCACCCAGGTGCACCTGGGACTCCACATTCGACTAAGGGTAGGCTTACTCGCCATGGGCAAGGTCAAGGCAAAGAAGGTTTCCAGCCTCAAGCCGAAGAAGAAGTGCTG
Source organism: Nocardia cyriacigeorgica (assembly GCF_005863245.1). Lineage (GTDB taxonomy): Bacteria > Actinomycetota > Actinomycetes > Mycobacteriales > Mycobacteriaceae > Nocardia > Nocardia cyriacigeorgica_C. The sequence continues at coordinate 328,260 of NZ_VBUT01000007.1, forward strand.
CCGCAAGAAGACGCGGTGCATCAAGTGCCCTGTGGTCATCATGCGGATGAAACGCCTGGAAGCGGCCGGTGTGACGGGGAAAGAACTGAAGAAGGGCTTGAAGAAGGCGCGCGCTGCTTGAGGTTTGAGCGACTGCGCTCATGATCGTGCGCAACAGGGGTACAACGAGACAATGACCACTACCCCATTGCTGTCCGACGACAAAATATCGTCCGCCCTGACCTCACTGCCGGAGTGGAGCCGCTCCGGGGATTCGATCACCCGCACCATCAAGGCGGCGACATTCCCCGCGGGCATCGAATTGGTGCGCCGGGTCGCCGTCGCGGCCGAGGCGGCCAACCATCATCCCGATATCGATATCCGCTGGCGCAATGTCACCTTCACGCTGTCCACGCACAGCGAGGGCGGGCTCACCGCGCTGGATGTGGCGCTGGCGCACGAGATAGATCGGCTGGCCGCGCAGTCCGAGTGAGCAGCCGCGGCGCGCAGATGATCCACACCAGCATCGCCAGCACGCCGGCGACGTCGACCGTCCCCAGCCAGGACAGCACCCACGGCCGGGGAATGGTCCAGATCGAATCCTGGAAGAACGACAGCACCCACGGCGCGCCCACCAGCGCGGTCACCAGCCAGTAGCCGGCGAAGATCCGCGCGCCCGGCACCTCGCGCAGCGGCCCGTACAGCAGCCACAGGATGGCCGGCAGCAGCCACACCCAGTGGTGCGACCACGAGATCGGCGAGATGAGCAGGCCGAACAGCTGCACCATCAGCAGGGTGCCGAGCCGGTCGTCGGGCCCGAGCGCGCGCCAGGCCAGCACTGCCAGCACCGCGACGAGCACGACGGAGGCCAGCCACCACGGGCCGGTCTCCACGTCGTAGCCGAGCAGCCGGCTCAGCGCACCGCGCAGCGACTGGTTCCACACCGATCCCACCGGGCCGATCCGGTCGGCGTCGCCGAGCAGGGTGCCGAAGTAGTGCCTGGTCTGCCCGGCCGAGATGAGGAAGCTGAGCCCGACCGTCGCGCCGAAGACCGCCGCCGACCACGCCACCGTGGCCCAGCGTCTGCGCGCCAGGAAATACAGGCCGCTGATCGCGGGCGTCAGCTTGATGCCCGCGACGACGCCGACCAGCGTGCCGGAGATCCACCACCGGGTGCTGCGCACGGCGAGCATCACCGCGAGCACCAGGAAGACGTTGACCTGCCCGTAGTCCATCGTGGTTCGCACCGGCTCGAGCCAGAGCCCGATCGCGGTCCAGGTGATCGAGGCCGTGCGCCAGCCCTGTTGCCGCGCGGTCTCGGCGCCGAGCATCAGCTCCAGCGCGATCCGCACGATCCCGTACAGCGCCGCGGCGATGGCGAGCAGCCAGGCGATCGCGACGACGGTGAAGGGCAGATAGTGCAGCGGGAAGAACACCACCGCGGCGAACGGCGGATAGGTGAACGGCAGCGGGAAATCCGGGGTCTTCTCCGCGTAGGTGAAGTCGTAGAGCTTGTCGGTGAGCAGGGCCGCCGAGCCGTCGACGTAGACGTGCAGGTCGACCAGGTTCATGCCGTTGGGCGCGAACAGCATCCACAGCAGCCGGGCCAGCACGCTGGCGGCCAGCGCGGCCACGGCCCAGCGGGTGTGCGTGGCCCAGCGGTGCGGTTCGGCCGATCGGGTGGGCACGACCGGCGGGCATGCGTCCGTCCGAGCGCTCTGCTGGTTCAAATGCGGGACTTTCGAGTCGGGCCGGGGCCGGCCGGATCACGGTGTTCGGGCGATTCGGCGGCCTGGAGTGGAAGGCTCCGACTACATTAACCGCAGTGCGGGCCGCGACGACGCTGCCCTGGCACACCCAACCCCCGAACCACAAGTAACATTTGCATCAACTTTCACACCAGTAACACTGAACGGCGCTACCTTCTGATAACACGTTCGTCCACGGCGCGCATTTCCGGCACCGCTGCTGTACAACATGCGGCGTTGTCCTTAGAGTGACCCCCGAAACGACGGCTTTTCAGCGTCGACCAGATGTACCCGAGGTAAGGACGGCAAGACCAGTGCTTCGCACCCGAGGATCGCGGATCGCCTTGTCCGCGCTCGCCATTGCGGCGAGCGCCATGCTCGCCGCGCCCGCGACAACCGTCGCGGCTCCGGCCCCGGCGCCCGCTGCGGCGCCGAACAGCGTCCCGATGGTTCCCGAGGGCGTTCCGGTGGACGCGCTCGCCGCCCTGACGCCTGCCATCGTGGGCCAGATCGCGGCCGCTGAGATCGCGAGCCCACAGGCCGCCCTGTTGGACCAGGCCAAAGCCCTGTTGGCCACCCTGAATCTGCCGCCGCAGATCAAGTCGACGCTGGAACGCATCATCAAGTTCCTCGACGGCAGCGGCGGCGGTGGCCCCGACCTACCGGAGCAGGGTCCGGCCATCGCGCAGTTCCTGTACCCGACCATCGGTAAAGGCTGCATCTCCGACTCCGCCGACTCGGTCGGTACCGCTCTCGCGGTGCCCGGCCCGGCCCAGCTGCCCCCGCCCGGGCCGCAGGCAGGCCAGACCGGGTTCGTGTTCACCGCGCTCGGCACCAAGTCGCCGACCGATGTGCAGAACCCGCCGATGACGGTGCAGTGGCTCAACCTCGACACCCGTCAGTCCGGTGTGCAGGCGCTGACCAACGAGGCCAAGATCAACCCGGACGGCCCGGCCACCCTGTCGGCCATCGCGAACACCGGCTCCGGCCGCGTCGTCGCGGTGATCGGCGGTTCGCTGACCACCCAGGCCGCCGATGCCGCCCCGCGCACCTGCAACTTCCTGCCGACCCTGGGCTTCTTCACGGTCGCTTGATACAGGCACTTCGGAAACCCCGGCAGCATCGCGCTGCCGGGGTTTCGTCGCTGTCGAGGACGATCGCAGACCATGGTGCTGTGAATGGTGTGCGAATCGCGCGCAGAGTCTCCCGCAGCGCACCGCGGCTGTGGTAGACCGAACCCATGGCGACTGTCGAACGTGCGATGAAGTCCCGCGATTCGGTCCGCAGCCGGCATTCCCGCCGGTCGATTCTGTCCATCCGGTCCGAAGGTTCGATCCTGTCCATCGGCTCGGCGTATTCGATCCTGTCCATCGGCAGCGTCGGATCGATCCTGTCGATCGGCTCGGTGGGATCGTTCGCCTCGGTGATCTCCTCGGGGTCCTTCGCCAGCCTCGGTTCGGCGCTGTCGGGACTGTCGCGGTGGTCGCTGCTGTCCTGGATGGGCAACCACCAGGCGCCGGAGTCCAGGCCGATGTTGCGGGTGGTCCCCGACGACGAGCCGGATCTGCGGGTCGACCCCGCCTGCCACTGCCAGACCTGAGGTCTACCAGGCCCCGTATTCGGCGGTGAGGATGTTGTTGAGGTCGACGCCGACACCGTCGATGGTGCGGTCGTCGATCTCGAACTGGTGCAGGTGCGCCGCCGGGTTCACATAGCCCTCCGGCGTGCCCCAGTCGTGCTGCCAATACCAGGATCCGAGTCCCGCGGCGACGGCGAGATCGATGGTGGGCGAGTTCGCGTAGACGCCGGTGTTCTCCTTACCCAGGACCGCGTGCCAGCCGAGCAGGTAGGGCGCGATCATGGTGGCGAAATCGGCCGCTGACGGGTTGTCGTCGATCGAGGCGTAAATCGGCACGCCTTCGGGTCCGCCGGCCGCCAGATGCAGTTCCAGGCCGCGTTCGGCGTGCCGCTTGCCCGCTTCCAGGCCGCCGCGCCAGTCGGCGGTGGGACCCTTGCCGAACTGGTAGCAGGACACGATCTTCAACCCGGCCGCGTTGAGATCCTCGACCTCGGAGGCGAGCAGTGGTTTGCCTTCCATCCATTCGGCGCCGGGCCTGCGATCGGAGACGTAACGGATGACGCCGGTATGGCCGGCATCGCGGATAGCGGCGGCCGACGGCACTCCGGCGGCGTAATCGACGAGCGTGCCCAGCGATTCGGCGCGCGCCCGCGGCAGGTTCACGGTGGCGCCGATCGAGCCGACCACGGCCGCGGCAGCCGCGTAGCCGAACAGATCACGCCGGGACAGAGACGAACGCATCACTGGACTCCTTCGCCACCCCCGACGACACCGACCACTGAGTAGCGGCCCGGCGCACCTTCCCCAAGTGTCACTCGTGCGCCGGGAGCCTCGAACGTGAACTCATTCCACCACATTCACATGGGAACCGCCAGACCCACTGGGCACTCTGATCACTCATGCCACAGCGGGCTCTTCACACCGTTCCGTCGATGCGGGCGCCCACGTCGATGGTGCGCCCGGCCGGGTCGGCCAGTTCCTTGCGCACCACCTGCGCGACCTGCGCGATCACCTGTTTCCGGATGCCCGCGAGCACGCCGAGGGTGGCGGCCCGCAGGCCGACGGCGCTGAACTCGAGCTGGATGTGCTCGCGGTCCGGAGGCGGCACATCGATGACGATGAGCAGTGGATCGGCGGCCCGCGCGGTGAGCACCAGCGGTATGCGGACGTCGGCGCGGTAGTGGTTGGCCTTGAGGACGTCGACGGTGATGTCCAGCCAGACCGGCAACAGCAGGTCGAAGCTGACATCCGAGTGGTCGGGGTCGGGGCGCGGGCGTTCGGTGAGCTCGGGCAGCCGCACCGCCCCGCGCACCGTCACCGTCGCCGAGTCGCGCGGTCCGGTGCGGAACGGGCCCACCTCGATCGCACGCCCGGCGAGACCCTTGACCACCTCGAAGACCCGGTCCCGGGTGACGATGAGCGGAAAGAACCGGTGACCGAATTCGTCGTAGCCGATCCAGTCGAACTCGCCGTCGCCGCGATGCGGGGACGGCGTGCCCGCGACCATCGCTTCCACGTCGAAGATCCGCGAACGGCGCGCCTGTGGATCGGCGAGCATGGTGTTGACCCGCTGGGCGACCTCGCGTTGCACCACCCCGGCCACCGGATCCAGCAGCCATTCACCGGCGGTGTCCACGGCCTGCGCGCGCAGCACGACGCTGACGTCGGCGGGTTTGATCGGCGGGATATCGATGACGATGAGCAGCGGCGCAGCCGTGCGCGCGTGCAGTGTCATGTCGATGGCGACGACCGTCTCCAGCCGCAATTTCTTGCCGCCGAGCAGCACTTTCACCGCCAGCGAGACCGGCACCCGCATCTCGAAGGTGACGTGCGGGCCGCTGCGGACCACCACCGGGCGGCCCACTTTGCCCTCGGCCACCAGCCCGGCCAATCCGGCAGGCCCCACCGAGAAGGGACCGAATTTCATTCCCTTGCCCGCGATTCCGGCGACCGCCGCCTCGATCCGGTCGGTCGTCACCGCGTGGGTGACGAAACGTTCGCCGAACTCGGCGTATTCGATCCACTGCGGATCGTGGTGCGCTTGCTCTATCGGCTGCATCAGACGTTCCGAGACCCTCACCTCCAACGGACTGTTCGACACGGTACGCGATCCGGGTGTCGATCAGACGGCATGACGGTGACGGCCATGTCATGTCATGAAAAGAGTGATCCCTGTCCTGCCGATGAGGGGACAGCAGGACAGGGATCGGCGGCGGCGCTGCCGGGCGCCTCCGAGGTACATGCTAGGCGTCGACACCCCGTCCGACGAGCCCTTTGTTCGCTCGCCGGAACATTCACCCCGTCGGGTGCGGCTCAGATCCGGCCGAACCCGACAACACCCGGCACCTCGCCGAGGGCGAACCGATGGATCCGCACGGTGCCGAATTCGTTGCCACCGATCGTGGTGACGGTGCCGTTGTCGGCGCTGAGCACGATGTTGGTGTGCTGGGTGAACGGACTGTTGTCGCTGTAGAGCAGCACATCTCCGGTGCGCGGCTGGTATCCGGCGTCGATCGGCACGAATCGGCCGGCGGATTCGTAGTACTCCTGCAAGGTGTACACGCCCGGGATCCGCCACGATCCCGAGTTAGGGTTCGACAGCGGCAGGCCGGCTTCGCGCATGACCCAGCTGACGAAGTCGGCGCACCACGGCTCGGTGACGCCCTCGGCATATTTCGGCCCGTCGCCGGGATCGGCGAATTCACGTTCCAGCACGGCAACGACCGCGGCCTGTTCGGAGCCGAGGGCGGCGGTGTCGATATCCGGGAACTGCCGCAGCGATTCACCCACCACTGCCGGGTAGCTGTCGCGCTCCTGCCACCAGCGCACACCCACCACGCCCGCGACCACCACCGCGATGATCAGCAGTCCCGCGATCAACCATCCACCGGGCCCGACCCCGCGCCCATCCGCTCGCATCGTCGTCGATGCGGCTCCCCGCTCCGCCATGGCGGCTCCGTTCGTCCGTGGGCTCCCCGTGGTGCCCTACTTCATTGGACGTTCGGCACGGCTCAGCGGTTCCCGGCAGGTCGCCCGAATCAGCCCCGGAGCCGGCTCGCGCACCTCGGGCGGTCGAGCGCCTCAGGCCGGTACCGCCGCCGGCTCCTTCTTCCCCATCGGGATCAGGCTGGTGAGCACGATCGCCGCGAGGGCGGCGGCCACCGAGATGAGGAACGCGGTGTGGAAGCCGTCGCGGGAGGGCAGCGCGTGCCCGGCCAGCGAGATGGTCATGTGCGCGAGCACCACGCTCATCACCGCCGCCGAGGTGGACGTGCCGATGGAGCGCATCAGCGAGTTGAGGCCGTTGGCCGCCGCGGTTTCGCTGAGCGGCACCGCACCCATGATGAGCGCGGGCATCGCCGCGTAGGCCAGGCCGACGCCGCCTGCGACGATGATGCCCGCCAGCGCGATCTGCCAGACGCTGTTCATCAGCACCAGCGCGCACAGGTAGCCGACGGCGATCACGCCGGAGCCGACCGCGAGGGTGAACTTGGGCCCGCGCGCCGCGGACAACCGCGCCGACACCGGCGAGAGCAGCATCATCACCAGCCCGCCCGGCGCCATCACCAGACCGGCCTGCACCATCGACAATCCGAAGCCGTAGCCCGTCGCCTCCGGCGCCATGAGCAGCTGCGGGAAGGTCAGCGACATGCCGTAGAGCGCGAATCCGACGGCCACCGAGGCGATATTGGTGAACAGCACCCGCGGCCGCGCCGACACCCGCAGATCCACCAGCGGCGAACGCTGCCGCAATTCGAAGTAGCCCCAGCCGAGGAAGGTCAGCACCGAGACCGCGAACAGGGTCAGGATCGACGCACTGCCCCATCCCCAGTCCGCGCCCTTGCTGATCGCGATCAGCAGCGCCAGCAGCGCGATCGAGAGTCCGACCGCACCACCGAAATCGAAGCGGCCGGGAGTGCGCACCGGCGATTCCGGCACGAACGTGACGACGGCAAGCAGGCAGAGCAGGCCGAGACCGCCCGAGATCCAGAACAGCATGTGCCAGTCGGCGTTCTGCGCGATGAAGGCCGCGAACGGCATGCCGATCGCACCGCCCACACCGAGGGTCGCGCTGATCGTCGCCATCGCCGCACCCACCCGCTCGGGCGGCAGCTCATCGCGAATGATGCTGATACCCAGCGGAATCGCGCCGACGGCCATGCCCTGTAGCGAGCGGCCGACGATCGCGGGCAGCAGCGCCGTGGACAGCGCGCAGATGACCGAGCCGGTGATCATCGCACCCAGGTTCACCAGCAGCACCCGTCGCTTGCCGAACATATCGCCGAGCCTGCCGCTGATCGGGGTGGACACGGCACCGGCGAGCAGCGTCGCGGTGACCACCCAGGCCGCGTTGGACGCGGAGGTGTTCAGGTAGCCGGGCAGCGACGGAATGATCGGGATGACCAGCGTCTGCATCAGCGAGACGACGACACCCACCGTCGAGAGCGTCGCAATGAGGACGGCGGGCGCGGGGGTGCGCCGGTTGTCGGTCGTGTTCGAGGACACGTCGGCTACAGCGGTCATGAATGTGTACGATACATATCGTGTGTATGGTGCACAATTTGGATTTCGAGTGACACGCGCGACATAGTGATGGCCATGTCCGATTCGGGTGATTTCGGTTCGGCGGCCGACAAGCCGCTGACGCGGCTGTCGTTCGAGCTCACGCTGTTGTCCCGGCATACCCCCGCAGCCAGCCGTCATCCCCGTTTTCAGCTGGACCGTTCGGCGTTTCTGATCCTCACCCGGCTCGACGTCGGCTCGCCGCTGAGCCTGCGGGAACTGGCCGAAGCGCTGCGGCTGGACATCTCCACGGTCAACCGTCAGGTCGGGGCCATGCTCGATCAGGGTTTGGTGGAGCGGGTGCCCGATCCGGAGGGCGGGCTCGCGCGCAAGGTCCGTCCCAGCGACAAAGGCATGGAGCTGCTCGCCGCCGACCGCACCGTCGGGCGCGACGGCATCGGACGCGTCGTCGCCGATTGGCCCGCCGAGGACGTCGATCAGTTGCACCGGCTCATCACGAAGTTCAACCAGTCGGTCGAACGGCTCGAGGGCAATCCCTGGCCGCGGCCCGGCGACTGACCGAATCACCCACCGGCACCGCCGAAAACGGCGTGTCGCGCCGTCCGCTCGATACACTGACCCGCGACGGGCGAGGGAAGCGGGGAGGCGGAAACTCTGGACACGCTGTGGACTTTCGTCGTGAACCGGCGCCACCAACTGCTCACCGACTCCTATCTGCACGTGTCGGCGGTGGTCCAATCGGTGGTACTCGGCGCGTTGGTCGCCGTTGCCATCGGCGTGCTGGTCTACCGCAGTCCGCTCGGCTCCTCGGTGGCGACCGCCGCGGCGAGCACCATCCTGACCATTCCGTCATTCGCCCTGCTGGGCTTGCTGATTCCGCTGCTCGGGCTCGGCGTCGCACCCACCATCACCGCGATGGTGCTGTACGCGCTGCTGCCGATCCTGCGCAACACCATCGTCGGGCTCGCGGCGGTCGATCCGGCGATCACCGACGCGGCGCGCGGCGTGGGGATGAACCGGCTGCGGGTGCTGGCGCGCATCGAACTTCCGCTGGCCTGGCCCGCGATCCTGACCGGTATCCGGGTCAGCACCCAGATGCTGATGGGCATCCTCGCCATCGCCGCCTACGCCAAGGGGCCCGGCCTCGGCAACCTGATCCTGACCGGCCTCACCAGGCTCGGCACCCCGAATGCCGTGCCGCAGGCCCTGACCGGCACCGTGCTCATCGTCGTGCTGGCGCTCACGCTGGACGAACTGCTGCTGCTCCTGGGCCGAATCACCACGTCGAAAGGGATCCGTGTCTGATTCCGAATCCGTGTCCGGCGTCGAGATCGTCCTCGACTCGGTCACCAAACGCTATGGCGACCAGCGGCAACCGGCGGTCGACAATGTCAGCCTGACGATTCCGGCCGGCGAGATCGTGGTGCTGGTCGGGCCGTCGGGCTGCGGCAAGACCACCACCATGCGGATGATCAACCGGTTGATCGAACCGACGTCGGGCACCATCACCATCGGCGGCAAGGACGCGCTGTCGATCGACCCCGACGAGTTGCGCCGCGGCATCGGCTATTCCATCCAGCAGGCCGGACTCTTCCCGCATATGACCGTCGCCAAGAACGTCGCGACGGTGCCGGGCCTGATCGGCTGGGACCGCAAACGGATCGCGGCCCGCACCGACGAGATGCTCGAGCTGGTCGGCCTCGATCCCGGCACCTACCGGCACCGGTATCCGCGCCAGCTCTCCGGTGGCCAGCAGCAGCGCGTCGGCGTCGCGCGGGCGCTGGCGGCGGACCCGCCGGTGCTGCTGATGGACGAGCCGTTCGGCGCCGTCGACCCGATCACCCGCGGGCTGCTCCAAGACGAACTGATGCGGTTGCAGGCCGAGCTGCGCAAGACCATCGTGTTCGTCACCCACGATTTCAACGAGGCCGTGAAACTCGGCGATCGAATCGCGGTGCTGGGCAATCAGTCCCGCATCCTCCAGTACGACACTCCGGCCGCGATCCTGGCCGATCCGGCCGATGAGACCGTCGCCGGGTTCGTCGGCGCCGATGCTTCGCTCAAGCAGCTCACTTTGACGCGCGTCCGCGATGTGGAGCTGGGGACCTGTCCGACCGCGCAGGAGGACGACCCGGTCGACCGACTGCGGCAGCAGCTGGACGGCCTCGACTGGCCCTGGGCCCTGATCCTCGACAGCAGGCAGCGACCACTGCGCTGGATCTCGGCACCGCAACTCGCACACGCCGATTCGCTGGCCGATGCGGGAAGCCCGGTGGGCGAACTGGTTTCGATGCAATCGACGTTGCAAGACGCGTTGGAGGCATTGCTGGCCGAGAGCACCGCGACGGCGGTGGTCACCGGGCGACGCGGGGAATACACCGGCCTGATCACCATCGACACGCTCGTCGGGCACCTCGCGCAGTTGCGCACCGAACATGCCGGGGCTTCAGGCGTTGCCGGTTCCCGTGGGCCCGCACCGACCGACGGCGGGGGCTCGAGCGGACCGGCGGCGGTCACCGCGGAAAGTCCAGGAACGCGGCCGAGGGGCGGCGGGCCCGGATCGCCCGACGCGGGCGAGCCCGCATCGACGGCCGACGAGGCGGGCGCGGCCGGCCAGGGCGGTGGCTGATGACGGACTTCTGCCGCGCGCCGGCGTGCTATCGCCTTGCTGCTGTAGGGCTTCGGAAGGCGGCCCCATGACCGCGACGACCACAGCCCGCGCCACCTCTCCCGCCGCCGAACGCCGCGCCGAACGGCTACGCCTGCTGGTCCAGCCCGCGCTCGTGCTGATCCTGGCCGCCGGAGTGCTGATCTGGGCGTTCGATCGCGACCTCACGGTGACGCAGCAGGCGAGCTTGAACGCGTCCAATATCGCGAAGGTGACCTGGCAGCATGTGCTGATCACGGTGACCGTGGTGCTCATCGTGGTCGCGCTGGCGGTGCCGCTCGGGACGTTGCTGTCGCGGCCGCGGTATCGCAGGCTCGCGCCGTTGTTCGTCGGCATCGCCAATATCGGGGCCGCCGCACCCGCCATCGGCCTGATCGTGCTGTTCTATCTGGTCACCGAGACCACCGGCTTCTGGATCGGGGTCGCGCCGATCGCCTTCTATTCGCTGCTTCCGGTGCTGCGCAATACGATTCTCGGCTATCAGCAGGTGGATCCGATGCTCATCGACGCCGGTCGCGGGCAGGGCATGTCGACGTCGACGGTGTTGCGGCGCATCGAGTTCCCGCTCGCGGTGCCCTACATCCTGGCTGGACTGCGCACCTCGCTGGTGCTCGCGGTGGGCACGGCCACGCTGTCGTTCCTGGTCAGTGCGGGCGGGCTCGGCATCCTCATCGACACCGGATACAAACTGCGCGACAACGTCACCCTCGTCGTCGGCGCGGTGCTCGCGGTCGCCTTGGCGCTGCTGGTCGATTGGCTCGGGGCGCTGGCCGAAGAGTTCCTCGGGCCTCGGGGGTTGTCATGAACTCGGCCCGCAGGTGGCGGCAGATTCGCGAGCGGCACGGCCCATCGCCGCGGCTGCGATCCCGCAGCCTCCGAAGCAGAGTAATCCTGCTGACGCTCGCGGGGTTGCTGCTGCTCACCGGCTGTGGATTGGAGGCCGGCAGCGCCGTCCCGCTGCGGGTGGGACCCGGCAGTATTCAACCGGTTCCCGAGCTGGCGGGCGTGCCGATCACGGTGGGCTCCAAGGATTTCACCGAGCAGAACATTCTCGGCTACATCATCGAATTCGCCATGGTTGCCGCCGGCGCCGATGTGCGCGATCTGACCAATATCCAGGGCTCCAACAGTTTGCGCGACGCCCAACTGCACGGCCAGATCGATATCGCCTACGACTACACCGGCACCGGCTGGATGAACTACCTCGGCAACGAGACCCCCGTACCGGACGAGCGCGGCCAATTCGAGGCCGTCCGCGACGCCGACCTGGCCGCCCACGATATGGTCTGGGCCGCCATGGCGCCGATGAACAACACCTATGCCCTGGTCACCAATGCCGCCACCGCCGCCGAAACGGGCGTTCGCACCTTGTCCGACTATGCCCGCCTGATCGCCACCGATCCAGACCGAGCCGCCACCTGCGTAGGCACCGAATTCAATGTCCGCCGCGACGGATTCCCCGGCATGGCAGCCAAATACGGCATCGACGAAGGCGCCGTGCAGAAACGCCTCGTGCAGGACGCCTTGGTCTACACCTCCGTCGCCGACGGCCGTCAATGCAGCTTCGGCTCCGTCGCCGCCACCGACGGCCGCATCCCCTCCCTCGGCCTCCTCCTGCTCGAAGACGACCGGCGCTTCTTCCCGAAATACAACGCCGCCCTCGTCATGCGCCGCGATTTCGCCGAAGCCCATCCCCAGGTCATCACCGTCATGGAGCCCATATCGGCGTTGCTCACCAACGAAACCATCACCGAACTAAACCGGCAGGTGGATGTCGACGGCCGTGAGCCGTCCGAAGTCGCGCGCGACTGGCTGGTGAGCGAAGGGTTCGTCACCGAGGGGTGAGGGCCTGCCCTCACGGCGTCCCGCGAGCGGTTCTCGCTCCGACCCGCCATACGCGCTGGATCATTCCGGGTGAGCGCCGGGAGTGCCTCGGTTCGGCATCGCGGCGACGAAACGGGTGAGTAGGTCGGCGAATCGGGCTCGGTCGGTTTCGGTCCAGTCGTGCATCGCGGAGGCGAAGGCGTCGATGCGGCGCTGGTGGGCGGACCGGAGGACGGCCCGGCCCGCAGGGGTTACCGCCAGCAGGGAACGGCGCCCGTCGGATTGGTCGGCGATGCGTTCGAGGTAGCCGGCGTCGACGGCAGCGGCCACGAGCCTGCTCGCACGAGGGCGGTCCACGGCGAGGGCTTCGGCGACGGTCGAGACGGTGGGGTCGGTCGTGGCGCCGACCACGTCGAGGACATCGAAGGCCTGACCGGCGGGCTCGCCCTCGGGCGCCAGGGCGCGACGGGTCTGGCGGCGACGGATCTCCACCATGGCGCGTTCGACTCGCTCGACGTCGTTCATAGCAGGAATGGTAGCGCTGGACATCTAGTTGTAATATGACAACTAGATTGCCGGACCTCGGAAGGAACCCCATGCGCCACTTGCTCTGCGCTCTCGCAGTACTCGCCGTCACCGCCTGCTCAGCGCCGTCCCCGGCATCGGGCCCGGCCACGGGTACTCCGCCGTCCTCCGGCACGGATTCGGGCGCCGGCCCCCGCTCGGGCTCGGGCTCGGGCTCAGCGTCGGAGTCCGGCGCCGGCACCGACTCCGGCCCCGGCCCCGGACCCGACTCCAGCCTCGACCCCGACCCCGGCCCCGGCCCCGGACCGGCCGCGAGTTCGGGCTCCGACTCGACGCCGGGCTCTGGTCCAGACCCACGGCCGGACTCGAGCGGAGGTCCGGGCTCAGGCGCAGACTCGGATTCCGACTCGGACTCGGGCACGGGCTCGGACTCCGGCTCGGGCGCTGGCTCCAGTTCCGGCGCGGGCTCCAGTTCCGGCGCGGGCTCGGGCTCGGGCTCCAGTTCCGGCGCGGGCTCGGGCTCGGGCTCCAGTTCGGGCTCGGGCTCGGGCTCGGGCTCGGATCAGGACCGCATGATCGGCTACCGGCTCAAACGCCTCGATCAGCTGATCGAGACCACCTTCGACCGGCTGCTGGGCGATGCCGCAATGAACCGACGGGAGTGGCAGACGCTCAACACAATGAGCCGCGGCCCGGTCGACGAAGCCCAGCTCATTGATGCGCTGCGTCCGTTTTGGGAAGGCAACGGCGAGAACGTCTCCGACGTGATTGCCGGGTTGGTAGCTCGCGGCTGGATCCACCGCGACGCCGACGGCCGGTACGCACTGACACCGGCCGGCCAGTCGGCTCACACAGCCGCCATGGCCGAGGTCTCCGGCCTGCGCGAGCGGATGACCGTTGGCATCAGTGCGGAGGAGTTCGCCCAGATGATGGACGTCCTGCGGCGCATGACCGTCAACCTGGAACACTGAAATCGAATCGCCCCCGGTTTCTCCACCAACGACAAGGTCCGCCCACACAGCCCTTCTCGATCGAAGAGAAACCCTGAGCACCCTGGGTCCTGTTGCACTTCAACAGGACCCAGGACGCAGCACCCCGGTTCTCATGAATCGGCCCACGGCCTCTACCTCCTTCCTCTCGGAATGCTCATCGCATAGGTTGTGGCGTTTTCAGGGGGCCATAGCCTGTGCGAAGTGCTCAGAACCTGTGCGAGAACCTCAGCTGTAGAGCCGTCCGATGAACGCGGTCAGGTTCTCGCGGACGCGGTGGATCTTTTCCTCGAGGGTGAGGTCCTCGCGGTAGCGGCTGCCCATCGCGGGGCGCTTCTTGCCGCGCGCGTAGAGCGAACACGCCAGGTCGGTGCACATGTAGGTGCCGACCGAATTGCCGCGGCGGCCGGATTCGCCCGCCTTGTGCGCGGTCAGCAGCGACACACCACCGCCGGTGTGCGTGGTGAGGCAGATCGTGCACATCTGCGCGCGGCCCGAACCGCCGGTTTCGTAGCGGAACGCGACGCCGACGAGTCGATCGTCACCCGGGGCGACGAGATAGCAGCGGCCGGGGAACGACGGATCGCTCCAGCCGAGGAAATCCAGGTCCTCCCATGGGCGTTGGTCCAGGTCGCGCGGGACCGGTAATCGCTTGGCGTCTCCTTTGGAGCAGTTGATGAACGACGACCTGATGTCGCGTTCGGTGACGGGTTGCACGGTGGTGCTCCCTTCGGGTCGTTGATGGACAAACCGAAGGGACGTTAGGGGACCGCGCTGGGACGGACAACCGATTTTCACACCGGGCAGCACCAGTCCGCGCGGTCAACGGTCGACGCCGCGGGGGCCGGTGCGGGCTTGGGCTCGGGGCCGGAGCGGGCTACGGGGCAGGTCACTCCGGTCATCCGGATGCGCCGGTCCGCGTGGGTCACCCGGCTACACCACCCCGGCCCGGTCACCCGATCGCGACCCGCTGCGGTTACTCGGTCACACCTGCGTTGGTTACTCGGTCGCACCCGCGCCGGGTCACACGGCCGGACCAGTCCGCGCGGGTCACCGCCTGGACCGAAGCTCGGCGACTATTCGTCGCGAGCGGCAACCGAGTCCGCGAGCCACGCGAAATCGCCGGGACCAGGCACTGCGCTGGCTACACTCGAGCGGCACGGGTATCCACTGATGAGGCGGTAGCTCATGGCGTTCGCGAGGTCGATATCGGTGTTCGGCGCAGTGCTCGCGCTGACGCTTGCCGGCTGCGGTTCGTCCGACGACGACACCGGCCCCGTCGCCCAGTTGTCCACCACCACCCAGGCCGGTCCGGCGGCCGAGGACCCACCCGCGAACCCGAGCCCGTCGCCGTCCACAACCGCCACCGAGGTGGCCGAGTCCACCGAGGTCGTCGCGCTCACCGCCGTCGACGCCGAGGGCCGGCCCACCGACGGGTTCACCATCACCGATCCGGACCCCTACGGCACTCTCAACTGCCGCAACGCCGCACCCAGCCACTCCGCGACCACCGCGGGCATCTATCACTGCGGCGCCTCCGCCGACGCCGCCGACGTCTGCTGGCCGACGCCGTCGCGCATCGAACTGCTGTGCGCCAACGATCCGTGGAAACGCGAGCTGCGCCGCTACAGCGTTGATCCGCCGCTCGAACCCATCGCCGCCACCGAGTCCCCCGAGCCGTGGGCGCTCGAACTCGCCGACGGACGCCAGTGCCGGATCCGGGTGGGCGGGGCCTGGGGCGGCCGGTCCGACGGCATGGTCGGGGCGTATTCGTGCACCGGCGGTTCCGAGGTCGTGCTCCAGGCCGCGGACGCGCGCACCGCGATCGATAAGTCGTCGGATACCTGGCAGGTGGCGATGGGTGAGCTCGGCGCGGGCGAACCCGATTTCCCGCCGCCCACCATGGTGGATGTGCGCACCGCCTATTTCGCCGCCGCCGCAAACTGAGCCGATCTCGCTGCGTCGAAGTGCGCGGGTTGGGTAACGTCGCCACTCAGCAACGAACGAGCACCACGGATGCACCGACCACGAACAGGCGGGATATCAGTGAAGCTACGAATCCGCACCATCGTCATGACCGGTTGTCTGGCCGCCATGGCGGCGATCGTCCCGGTCGGCGCGCAGGCCGCACCGTCCAACGATCCGATCATCGCCTCGGGCAATCTGCTCGCCAGACCCGTCGCCCCGAACGGGTCACGGATCACCGACGTCCGCATCGCCGACGACCGCAACGTGAAGTTGCAGGTGTTCTCCACCGCGATGGGCCGCGATATCTCGGTCTCGGTGCAGCGCCCGCGCGACGCGTCCCAGCCGCGCCCGGTGCTCTACCTGCTCAACGGCGCCGACGGCGGGGAAGGCACGGCGAACTGGGTGAGCCGGGCGCCGGACGCGCTGGCCTTCCTCGGCGAGAAGGACGTCAATGTCGTGCAGCCGATCGGCGGCGCGTGGAGCTACTACACCGATTGGCGGGCGCCCGACCCGGTGCTCGGGGTCAACAAGTGGAAGACCTTCCTCACCCAGGAACTGCCGCCGTTGATCGACGCCGCCCTCGGCACCAACGGCCTCAACGCCATCGCCGGCCTGTCCACCTCGGGCACCTCGGTGCTCAACCTGCCGATCGCCGCGCCCGGGCTCTACCAGGCGGCCGCCGCCTACAGCGGCTGCGCGCAGACCAGCGACCCGTTCGGGCGGGAGGCCGTGCGGCTGAGTGTGGAGGTGTGGGGCGGCGGCGATGTCGAGAACATGTACGGGCCGCCGAATGATCCGCTGTGGGTCGAGAACGATCCGTACGTCAATGCCGAAGGCCTGCGCGGGCTGGAACTGTTCATCTCCTCCGGCAGCGGCCTGCCCGGTCCGTACGACACCCTCAACGGCCCGTACGCCCTGCCCGGCGCCTACGGGCTGGCCAATCAGGTGGTGATCGGCGGCGTCATCGAAGCGGCCACCAACTACTGCTCGCACAACCTGGCCGCCCGGCTCGATGAGTTGAACATCCCGGCCACCGTCGACTTCCCGCCCGTCGGCACGCATTCGTGGGGTTACTGGCGCGATGCGCTCATCCATTCCTGGCCGGTCATCGCGCGGGGGCTCGAACTGCCGGCGTGAGGCGGTCGACTCTCACTCCCCCGCGAACGACAACCCACGCTCCCCGAGCGCCTCGGCGAGCACCCGCGCAGCTCTCGGGCCGAAACCGTGCAGCGACAGCAGTTCCGCGCGAGTGCGGGTGGTGAGTGCGTCCAGGGTGGTGATGCCCGCGCCGTGCAGAGCCCGGGTGGCCGGCGTGCCGATCGAGGCCGGCAGGTCGCCGGATTCTCCGGGCGCGGCGTTGTCGGCGGCATCGAGGGCGGCCGCGAGACGTTTCGGTGCCCGTGCGAACCAGGCGCGCCGGATCAGATAGTTCGACGTCTGCCCATTGATATCGGCCAACGCGATCCGGAAGCCGATCCGCTTGCCCGCGCGTTCGATCACCGCGCCGCTCGGGTGGTCGGCGAGCACGCCGTCGATCTCGTCGTCGGCCATCTGCACCTGGAGTTCGTCATCGCGGCTGATGGAGGCGAAGCTCTTGCCGCGAACTCGATACGCGACCGCCCCGAAGTGCGTGCCCTCCTCCACCTCCGGCAAGGCGAGTGCGGCTTTGCGCACCTGGGCGCGCGTCGTCACCGCTGCTCCCGCGGCACGATCGGCAACTCGAGCTCGAGTTCGTCGCGGATCGGAATCCCGTCCTGACCGAATTCGGGGATCTGCGGTTTGGTCCGCCGCGAGGCTGTGACGGCGTCTGTGTGCAGGGCGGTCAGGTGGAAACCGGCGCGCTGGTAGAACCGCAACGCCCGGGTGTTGTCATTGGTGGTCGAGACCCGGACCCGCCGCACGTCGGCGGTGCGCACCTCCTCGACCAGGGCTCTGATCAGCGCCGCACCCACCCCACCGGACTCGAACGCATTGATCGTGACGATATCAGCCACACCACCGGCGACCCGGTACATGAGCATCCCGACCACCTCCCCGTCCCGCTCGGCGAGCAGCCCTGGCAGCGTGCCGGCGTCGACCAGCCCGCCCAGCGACAGCGACACCACGCGGGTATCACCCCACTCACGCCGCAGCAGTGTCGCTACGGCGTCGCGGTCGGCCGGCGCGATCTTGCGCAGCGATACCCGATCCGGGAGGGTCACCGCGTCAGACTACCGCCGCGGCCGCGACGACAGTGGTGAACTGTGGCCGCGGCCGCGGGTCGCGCACGATCAGTCCCGCACCGGTGGTGTCCATTGCTCGGCGGGCGGACGCCCGGGCAACGGCTTGACGATGACGGCCAGCGCGACGAAGAAATTCACCTGACCGGCGCTGGGCTAAACAACACCATGGACGGCAAGCCCTTCTCGATCATGAGCTTCACCGTCGTCGGGGACCGCATCACCGCGATCGACATCCTGTCCGACCGGGAGCGGCGCGAGGCCTTGGATTTGAGTGCGGTGCTGGGATGAATTCGCCATTGGGCGGCTGCCGAACCAAGCGCGGCGGTACTACCACCGGAGCTGGAGCGTCGGCCTGCCTTGTCGTGTCGTCGGCTGGGCAGATCGGCCGGCGGTGGGCAGGCCGCTTGGTCGGCGGCGGATCAGTCGAACGGCGACTTGTCGATCGAGCACTCGGTGTTCTTCGGCGGCAGCTGACCGGTGAACAGGTACTCGCGTTTGACGCGTTCGGCGCAGCTGCTCGGCACATACATGCTGCTGTGCCCGGCACCTTCGATCACCACCACTTGGGCGTCGGCGAGTTGGGCGGCGCCGGCGAAGGCACCGGCCAGGGGTGTCGCCGGGTCGAATCTGGTGTTGAGCACCAGGATCGGCGCGGCGGTGCGGCGGTTCCACGGGCCGGTGTATCGATCGTCGTCGTGGCCCTGCCAGAACGCGCAGGCGACGCTGCTGAAGACGGCGACCCGACCGAAGTGCGGGACGCGGTGATCTTCGGCGACGGCGGCGCGACTGTAGGCGGCGGGATCGGTCGGGACAGTGCTGTCGCTGCATTGGATCGCGTGAAAGGCCTCGGTCCGGTTGCCCGAGTATGAGGTGTCGCGCGCGACGGGCAGCAATCCCGGGACGGTGGTGCCCGCGTCGAACAGCCGCTGCAAGAGCACCGCGAGGTCCGGGTAATTCGACGACTGCGACAGACTCGCCGCCGCACCGATCACCGCCTGGTACGTCCAGGCCGCGCCATCGAGCCTGATCGGCGCGAGTCGCGCTCGTTCGGCCAGCGCGATCCATTTCAGTTTCGGATCACCTGCCGAGAACGCGCACCGCGGACCGGCTTCCGAACATTGCCGTAGGAACGCGTCGAAGGTGGCGGCGATGGCGGGAGCGACATTCTGCCGGGCATCCAAGGGCACCGTTTTCCCTTGCCCGCCATGCCCGTTGACGTTGCCCTCGAAATCCATCGACCCGTCGAACGCCATCGCCCGCACCCGGCCAGGGAACATGTTCGCGTACACCGCACCGACCTGCGTGCCATACGAAATCCCGTGGTAAGTGAGCTTTTCGTCGCCGACGGCACGGCGCAACAGCTCGAGATCGCGGGCGGTGTCGGCGGTGGAGACGTGATCGAGGATCGGACCGGCGTGTTGTCCGCAGCGATCGGCGAACTCCTTGGACCATGCGAAGAACGCGGCCTCTTCCGCCGCGTCAGTCGGCAGCTCGGGCATGGACCCGAGGAACGCCAGCTGCTCGTCCTCGTTCGCGAAGCAGTTCACCGGCGCGCTCTGCCCGACCCCGCGCGGATCCCAGGACACCAGATCGAAGCGCGCCCGCAGTTCCTCCGAGAACAACCAGGGCCACCGCGCCCGTTCCCGCAAGCGCTCCACACCGGACGGTCCCGGCCCGCCGAAGTTGACGAACAGCGTCCCGATCCGCCGTCCCGGATCCGACGCGGGCAGCTTGATCACCGCCAGGTCGATCTGCTCAGCCTGCGGCTTGTCGTAATCCAACGGCACACGCGCGGAGGCGCATTCGAACCCATCCGCACAGCCGGACCAGTGCAGCGCGGGCGTTTGCGCCGCTTCTGCCAGTTGATCGATGTAGGGGTCGTGCCCCTCCTCTGCCGACGCGTGCGCCGGATACCCGAGCACACCCACCCCGACGATCAGCGTGGACATCGCGACCCGGACCCAGCGAGAACTCCTGGTTCCCAACCGCAGAACCACCGACGAAGCCCTCCTGTGCACCGATCACCGAACGCAATGATCCTGTCACACTCGGACATCACCGACAGTGCGGTCTTTCTCACCATGGGCGGGCGAGCGACGCGACTCGAACGACACCTGTTGTCGCACTTCGCCCGTCGGTCACCGATACTTTCCGCCGATGCCGAGGTCGGCTTTGCCGCCGACGACCCTGCCAAGTCCGACGAGGAAAACGATCGCGGTCGTCACACCACCGGTCGTCCTCATCTCACACAGAACGAACCCGTGCACGGCGGCGGCTCCGCGCCGGGCATCGACTCCCAGCTCAGGTGGACCACCCCATTCGACTTTCCGGTGCCCGAAGTCCCCTGGTAATAGCGCACATCCGTCGCATCCGGGTGGGCATAGGAGCGCCCGCCGCCGCCTCCGCCTCCGCCGCCGGAGTCACTGGCGACGCTCGCTCCGTGCCCGCGGCCACCGCCGTTGTATCCGCCGCCACCGCCGCCGCCCGCACCGCCCTGGGAGCTGCCCGCGGGAGCGTCGGTGCCGTGTCCGCCGTGTTTGGAGTTGTTGCATCCACCGCCGGGCGGACGTCCACCGCAACCGCCGGAGCCGCCGTCGCCGATATCGCTGTTGCCGTCGCCGCTGTTGCCGTCGTGGGCCGGGTTCCCGCCCGCGCCGCCGTCGCCGCCCGCCCCTTCGCCCGCGCCGCTGTTGCCGCCCGCGCCGCCACCGCCACCCGCGACCACCAGGTAGCTCTTGCCGACCGGTGCGTGCACGCCGCAGGGGCTCAGGGTCGACTCGACAGCGGTCGATCCGCCGCCGCCTCCGCCGGAGGCACCGCCGGAACCCGGTGCGGTCCCATGCCTGCCGCCGTGTCCGTCACCGAATCCGCCGTTGTCGTGACCCCATTGGCCGACGGTCACGGCCAGCTCGGTGCCCGGCGTGACATCGACCGTCGCGGTCACGCCACCACCCGCGCCGCCGATGCCGGTGTCGCCGAAATGCCCGCCCCCGCCGCCGACGGCATCGACGGTCACCGAGGTGACTCCGGCCGGTACACAGAAGAATTCGGTGTGCCCGCGATATTCGAAGGTCTGGTACCCGATCTGGCCGGTGGTGAGGACCACCGATCCGTTGCCCGACGCCGTGCTGCTGCTGAAGACGTGGTCGCGCACGCGCGCGCTGTCGACGTAGGACAGCCCGCCCCCACCGCCGTCGCCGCCGCCGTTCAGGTTCCCTCCGCTGCCGAGCTTGCCGCCCTTGCCCGCGCGATAACCACCGCCACCGCCACCACCGGCGCCACCTGGTGCGTACGGCGGCGTGCTTCCGCCCGAAGCCCCCGCTTCACCGTGCGTGGTGTCCAGGCAGCCGCCGCAGTTTTCGGGCCCGGAACTGTTGCCGCCGACCGCACCGGGCTGGGCCGGGTTGCCGCCATTGCCGCCCTCGCCGCCGCGTCCACCGTTGCCCTCATGCGAGGAACCGCCGCCCCCGCCGCCTCCACCCGCGACGACGAGCGGAGTCTGCCCCGACATGACCGCGGTGGCACCACCGCCACCGCCGCCGTCACCTGCGTTCGGCGCGGGTTGTTCACCCCGCGCACCGCCGCGACCGTAACCGGAGCGACCGCCGTCGGCGCCACCCTCGCAGCCCACATAGATCGTGAGCACTTCGTGCGGCTCCACCGAGATCGTCCCGGTGGTCACGCCACCGAACCCGCCACGGGTGCCCTCACCGACGTTCTGCTGGCCCGAGCCGCCCTTCGCCAGCACCGATATCTGCCGCAACCCCTCGGGCACGTGATAGGTCTGCCCGGCGTCGCCTGCGCAGTCGAACCGCTGACTGATCGGCGCGGCGTGCGCCTGCGGCGGCGCGAGCGCGACGCTCCACGCCGCTGCGAGCACAGCACAGCCGACGACCGAGGAGATTCGCAAACCCGACAACAAGCTGGACATACTTCCACCTCATCGAGCGGCCTATGGTGTCCCGACCGTACGCTTGACCGGCGGTTTTCCACGCGAACCTCGCCGCACTATGGGCGTGTCGATGCCTGGGCCGCCATCCAGAGTGCGGTCTTGCGCCCGAAGCCCGGGGCCGCGTCTACACGGTCGGCGTGATGCCTGTCGAAGATGCCGGGCTCGAAGGTGACGCTGGACGCTTTGCCGGACATTGTCGGCGCAGTTCCTGCCGTACCCAGCAATGAGCTGCCGGCGACGGTCCACTGACACGCAAACAGCGTTGCCGAGCTCGGTCGACGTGACACCAGCCGTACCGGAGCAGCGCGCCGGCCACGAATAATGGATCCGAGGCGTCGCCGAACTCATGCGGCGACCAGGCGAACCCGAGATGAGCTGCCCCGACGATCCCGTGCGTTGCCGAGCTCGAGCTGCGCGACAACTGCCGCACCGGAAATGACCTGCCAGCAGCGATCCGATCAGGCCAGAGCGATCCGGCGACGCCAGAGCGCGCTGCCGAACTCATGCGGGGCAATTCCTGCTATAGATGTGGCCTGCTCCTCGACGATCGGCGCTCCGGGGAGTCTGCCTCGTTCTATCTCGCGGTGAGCGCGGGCTCGTCGGGTTCGAGCTGGGCAGTCCGCGCGAAAGCGTCGCCGGCGTTGTGCGTGGTCGGCTCGGGCGCGATCGGCGGTTCCTGGCTCGGACGAGCCGGCGGTTGCTTGTCGGCCTCGCTGCGTGCGCCGTCCGCACTCTGCGCGGCGACCGGACCCGACTGCTCGCGCGCCATGTCCGCGGGTTGCTCATCGGAGCCCCGTTCAACGGACTGTTCGGCGCCCGCGGAATCCTGGGGGCTCTGCCCATCCGGAACGGTCGGAGCCGGTCCCGCCACCGGCGCCGGGTCGCTTTGCTCGCTAGTCCGGAGCCGTTGCAGCGTCTTTCGCACCGCGTCCGCGAGGCGAGCATCCAGCTCGGCCTCACCCGGATTCGTAGCGTCGGCCGGCGCGTCGCCCGGGTTCGCGGTGGCGGGCTGCTCGGCGGGCAACGGTGTTGTCGCCAGCCACAGTTCGGTGCATGGTGCGGTGGGTACGGGCGGGGTGGGGTCGGCTGCCGGGGCCTCGGCTGAAGCGGTGGGCTGCTCGGCAGACGCGTCCGGTCCGGAGGCCGTGCCCGATTTTGCCTCGGGTGCCGGGCTTTCCTCCGATGCCGAAGTTGCGGCAGGCTGCTCGGTCCCATCGTTGACGGCCGGCTCCGGGTCGGCGGTCTGCTCCTGCCCGGCCGGACGCTCACCGCGGGTCGCGGGCGCCACCTCGAGAATGCTCGGCAGGATCTGGTTCCCGGCTCCACCGACCTTGGTGAGCGCGACCAGCCGCTCCTGGAGATCTTCCTTGTCGGGCACCGCGGCCGTCGCCTGCTCGATCGCGCGCCCGTATCTCTCGGCCACCAACCGGTGCGTCACGAGTGCGACACCGATCATGATCGGCGCGATCGCGTGGATGCCGATGCCCGTGAGGTCGCCGGCTTTGAAATAGGGGAAGGTGTTCAGCGCGATGCTCGCAGTCAGCAGTACACCCTCGACGGTGTAGACCTGCCACAACCGCTCGATCACACCCCACTCGGCGGTATCGGCGGTGGACAGCATCAACGCGACGAGGACCGCGCTGATCAGCGCTTCCAACCCGTAGGACAGCCAGAACATCGGATTCGTGACACCACCGGTGGGCGCGATGTTCTGCTGCACCGTGACTGCCGAGAACAGCATCGAGAACGCGACCACCCCGGCAAGCAGCCCGAGCACCCGCGGTTTGCGCTGATGCAGCCGCGCGACCTTCGCATGCGGGCTGCTGCTGTGCCGCTGCTCCCCGATCGCCTGCGCCGCCCGCAGCAGGTCAGCGGCCTCCCGCTCGGCCAGCTCGGCCGCCGTGCGCCGCACCCGCTCCGCCGCGTCGGCCGCCGCCTGGATCCGCGCCCGCTGCTCATGGCGTTCGTAGTCGCGCACGAGCTCGGCCAACTCACGCGCCGCCGCGAGCTCACGCTCCGACAGCGCTTCCAGTAGAGCCGGATCGTCCTGGTGCGCCAGCCGCTCATGCGCGATCTGCACACGGTCCGGCAAAGCACCGGCCATCAAGTCATCCACCGGCGGCGCCGCATCGGGCGCGTTGGTCGTGAAACGACGGAGCATCAGCATCGAACCTTTCCGGCCAACGAGTGTTCCAGACGCCGCCCGCCGCACACGACCCGGCCATCGCCATCCCGCCGTCACCCGCGACGGGCACCGCACCCGACTCGGAAAGATAGGCCGTTCGCCCGAAATGTGAGGGACTCCCCCCGGGTAATCGCCACGTCCTGGTCGGGAACCGGGCTCGATTCGCGTAATTGAGCATGAGCGTGTGGTCGACGGCCGTTCGAGCCCAGCCGGCCACCGGCGCTCAGATGGCCCACAGCCTGTGCATTCTGCGTGTCGGACCCCGACGAATGACCAGAGCGGCGATCGGCTGCCCGTGCCAAGCATCGCGCCGGCCGCACCTGGCATCGCGCCGGCAGCGGCGACCGAGGCACGCGGGAAGCAAACGGTTACGGGACGACGAGCTACTACCCGACGAGCGCGAGCTCAGCAGTCGCGAACCTGCGCGCGCCGCCCGCCCGCCTGATCAACCGGCCGACGGCTTCGGCGACCTCGCCCGGCTGTTCCAGGATCACCGAGTGCCCGGCGCCGTCGATCGTCACGAAATCCGCGTAATCGATCGCGGCAACCATGGCGACCGAATGCGACGGCGGGGTCATCAGGTCGGCGGAGCCGCACAGGATCATCGTGGGGATCTTGGACAGTGCAGGCAGCACGTCGGTGCGGTCGTAGCTCATGAAGGAGCTCAGGAAGCTCGCCATCGTGACGATCGGCGTCTCGTTGTGCATCGCGTAGGCCAGGGCCAGCACACGGGCGCTGACCTTGCGGTTGCCGAACTCGGCGATGCGGATCACGGGCGCGAAAACCTTGCAGGCCACCCGCTTGGCCCGCTGCATCAGGCGCGGTGCGCGGCGGACGGCGGCTTGGAAAGCGGCGATGATCGGGTGGCGGAGCAGCCGGCCGAAGCCCGCGTCGGCGAGCCCGCTGGCGGCGGTCGCGATGAGGCCGACGCCGACGATGCGGGTGCCGATCTCATGCGGGTTCTGGCCGACATAGGTCAGCACCGTCATGCCGCCCATCGAGTGGCCCACCAGCACGACCGGCCCGCTGGGCGCAACCGCGTCGAGCACCGAACGCAGGTCGTGGCCGAGCTGTTCGAGGTTGTAGGTGCGGCTCGAGGCGGCCGCCGAGTCGCCGTGCCCGCGATGGTCGTAGCAGACGACCCGAGCCTCGGGGTTGTCCCGCAGCAGAGCATCGCGAACATCGGTCCACGACTCGGTCCGCAGGCAATGCCCGTGCACGAGGACGACGGTCAGCTCCGCATCCCGGCGCCCGTACTCGCGCACAGCCAGCGCGACGCCATCATCGGTCGAAACAACGGCACGACGTTCTACCGAGCGGGCAAACATGCTGGTGATCGACATCGGAGCCTCCGGTTCACGTGCGGTGACGTGATCTACTCTGCGCCGATCCGGCCGCCGTTTTCAGAGCCCCGAGTGCTTGGTCCGCTCCCCCGAGGGTGCGCAGAACCCCACCAAGGTGGGTAACCCCCCGTACTCACCACAGATGCAGATGACTCCGCACGTCGTCGTACCCGTCGATTGCCCGAGCGTCGACGTCAGTCGGATCGGCCTCGGCACGAGCCGCCAGCGACTTCACCAGCGCGAAGGCATCATCGCCGAGACGCCCGCATCGCCGCGCGATATGCCCCAGGCACAGCCCCGCCAGTCCGAGCAGCGGACTACCAGACACCGCCCGCGTCCCGACCTGCACGCACCAATACTCGACGAACTCCCTGTCATCGTCGTTCAATGCGCTCCCGACCAGAACGTCCGCGGCCTCCCCCTCGCTCGTGCGGTCACGCAACGCACGCTCCAACGTCTCGACGACGACCTCATGGGGCAGTGCGGGCGGGTTCTCGAACGTCCGGTGGGTGTGCACTGTGGGAGATTACTGGCGCAGCGGGGCCACAACCAGGCCTTTTCGTCGGCCGGTCAGACGTTGAAGCGGAACTCGACCACGTCGCCGTCCGCCATGACGTAGTCCTTACCTTCCATCCGAACCTTGCCCGCCGCCTTGGCCGCCGCCATCGATCCGGCTTCGACCAGGTCGTCGTAGGCAACGACCTCGGCCTTGATGAACCCACGCTCGAAGTCGGTGTGGATCACACCGGCAGCCTTCGGTGCGGTGTCGCCCTGGTGGATGGTCCACGCGCGGGCTTCCTTCGGGCCGGCGGTCAGGTACGTCTGGAGGCCGAGGGTGTGGAAACCGGCGCGGGCGAGGGAATGCAGGCCGGGTTCGTGCTGGCCGATGGATTCCAGGAGTTCGGCGGCGGATTCGGCGTCGAGTTCGAGGAGTTCGGCTTCCACCTTGGCGTCGAGGAAGACGGCGTCGGCGGGGGCTACGGAGGCCTTCAGTTCGGCGATCTTGGCGTCGTCGGTGAGGACGGATTCGTCGGCGTTGAAGACGTAGAGGAACGGCTTGGTGGTCAGCAGGGAGAGCTCTTTGAGGAGCTCGGTGTCGACCTTGTCGGCGGCGGCGAAGAGGGTGGTGCCGCTGTTGAGGATTTCCTGGGCGGCCTTGGCGGCGTCGGCGACGGGCTTGCGGTCCTTCTTGACCTTGGCTTCCTTGTCCAGGCGGACGACGGCCTTCTCCAGCGTTTGCAGGTCGGCGAGGATGAGCTCGGTTTCGATGACCTCGATATCGGCCGACGGGTCGACGCGGCCGTCGACGTGCACCACATCGTCATCGGCGAACACGCGCACGACCTGGCAGATGGCGTCGGCCTCGCGGATATTGGCGAGGAACTTGTTGCCGAGGCCCGCACCCTCGGAGGCGCCCTTCACGATGCCTGCGATGTCGACGAAGGAGACGGTGGCGGGCACGATGCGCTCGGAACCGAAGATCTCGGCGAGCTTGTCCAGGCGCGGGTCGGGCAGTGGGACCACCCCGACGTTCGGCTCGATGGTCGCGAACGGGTAGTTCGCGGCCAGCACGTCGTTGCGGGTCAGCGCGTTGAACAGCGTCGACTTTCCGACGTTGGGCAGGCCGACGATTCCGAGGGTGAGACTCACGGATAGGAGAGTCTACGCGGGTCTCACCCTCCGACCGCTCAGGGGATCAGCACGACCTTGCCGAGGTTGGCGCGCTTCTCGATGACGGTGTGCGCGGCGGCCGCGTCTTCCAACGCGAACTCCGCGTGCACCGCCGGACGCAGCAGCCCGGACGCGAAGTACTGCCACAGCTCCTGCCGCCAGTGCTCGTAGACGTCGGGCTGCTCGCGCGCGATGCGGGCGATCTGGAAACCGGTCACCGATTTGGCGCCGGAAAGCAGGTCGAAGGCTTCCAGGGTGCCGCCGCCGGAGCTGTAGGCGACCAGGCGTCCACCGGTGCGCACCGCGGCGAGGGCGGGTGCGAGCAGCTCACCGCCGACGGCGTCGAGGGCGTAATCGACGGGCGCGCCCCATGAAGAGTCTTCGTAGGCGGCGACCTCGTCGGCACCGAGCTCGCGCACGAAATCGGCCTTGGCGGGATCGGAGACCGCGCCGACGACCCGCGCCGCACCCCGGATCCGGGCCAGCTGCACCGCCAGATGCCCGACACCGGACGCGGCGGCGGTGACCAGCGCCGATTCACCCTCGGCGGGGTTCGCCGCACCGAGCGCACCCAGCGCTACCAGGCCGCTGCGCACCAGCGCCACCGCGTCGACCGCCGACGCACCGTCCGGGATCGGCGAGGCCATCGCCACCGACAGCAGCGCGTAGTCGGCGTACCCGTGCCCGAAGACGAGGCCGGTCACCCGGTAGCCGGGCGCGTAATTGTCCACTCCTTCGCCGACGGCGACCACTTCACCGGCGATCTCGCCGCCCAGCGGAATCGGCTCACGCTGCTCGCGCACCTTCCGCACCACCGGCAACGTCACCCCGACGGCTTCGACGCGGACGAGCAGCTCGCCCGGACCGGGCGTCGGCACATCGACCGAGACGATCTCGAGCACCTCGGGACCCCCGCTGTGCTGGTATTGCACCCGCCGCATCACACCTCCAGGCTTGGTTCAGGAGCGGTAACGGTAACCACATTTCGGCGCTACCTCACAGGTCCAACTACCCCCGAGTGCGCCATCTCACGCCAGATGCGCGCTGGTAGAGAGGCACGTCACGCGCCCGTCGGCGTGTCCGGAAGCCTTGCGCGGCGTGTCGGGCGGCGTAGCGTCGATGCCATGGCTCCGATCTCGGAGGTGGTGATGGCGCGGCCGGCGCCGGGGCTGGCGGCGTTCATCGACCGCTATGTCGGCTACCGGATGACGGGGTATCCGCCCGGCCTGCATCGGGGACTGCCGTCGCGGCATATGACGTTCATCGTGGCGATCGGGCCGACCATCGACGTCGTCACGCAGACCGATGCGAAGCAGGCGCCCGCCGACTACCGCTGTGTGCTGAGCGGGTTGCAGCCGGGGCCGGCGGCGATCGCGCACAACGGGACTCAGGAAGGTGTGGCGATCGAGCTGACGCCGCTGGGCAGCCGGGTGCTGTTCGGTATGCCGGCGGGCGAACTGTGGAACATCTCGGTGGAGTTGTCGGATGTGACGGGACCGGTGGCTCAGCAGCTGGCCGAGGAACTGCATCTGCACGCGCAGTGGCCGCGCCGGTTCGAGGCCTGCGATCGGGTGCTCACGAAGCTCGCCCACCCGGATCGGGTGGTGGCGCCGGAGTTGAGCTGGGCGTGGCGGGCGGTGGTCGGCTCCGGCGGGACCGTGCCGGTGGGGCCGCTGGCCGAGCGGATCGGGTGGAGCAGACAGCATCTGACGCGACGGTTCGGGGCCGAGTTCGGACTGAGCCCGAAGCTGGCCGCGCGCATCGCCCGTTGCGATCGGGCCAAGGCGATGCTGGCGCGCACGCCGTCGTTCATCAGCATTGCTCAGATCGCGGCGACCTGCGGATATTACGATCAGGCGCATCTGAATCGGGATTTCGCGGAGCTGGCCGGATGCAGTCCGACGACCTGGCTGGCCGAGGAGATTCCATCTGTCCAAGACCCGGAGGAGCCCGGCGGACGAGGCTGAAAACATGACTACACCAACCTCGACCACCACCCATGTCTGGCCCTGCCTGGCCTTCCGCGACGCCCGCGCGATGGCGAAGTTCCTCACCGACGCCTTCGGTTTCGAACTGACGGCGCTGTATGCCCGCGAGGACGATCCCTCGGTCGTCGAGCACGCCGAAATGCGCTGGCCCGCCGGCGGCGGCATCATGTTCGGCTCCACCGGCCGCGACGACAGCGAGTTCGGGCAGCGGCCCGCGGGCGCGGCCTCGCTGTATCTGGTGTGCGACGACCCGGACGCGCTCTACGACCGCGCCCAGAAGGCGGGCGCGCGCGTTGTGCGTGAAATGCGCGACGAAGACTACGGTTCGCGCGGTTTCAGCGCCGCCGACCCGGAGGGCAACCTCTGGAGTTTCGGCACCTACGCAGGCGAATGATCCTGATGCGACCCGCCGCCGTGCGGGTCGCTTTCTATTCCCGGTGTGCGAGTTCCCACACCCGTCCGGATTAAGTGGACCACAGTCCGCTTGTTTGGTTAACCTCGGTCATCGAAGCGAGCGATCCTTTCCGCTTCCGCAAGGATCTTTTCGAACGCACAGGAGACTCGATGACCACCACCCAGCCGACCGACCTGCTCGAGCTCGACGCCGCCGCCCAGGACCTGCTGTTCCGCGAGGCGCGCACCGCCAACACCTTCACCGACGAGCCGGTCGCCGACGAACAGATCCAGGCCATCTACGACCTGATCAAGTGGGGTCCCACCTCGATGAACCAGCAGCCGCTGCGCGCGGTGGTGCTGCGCTCGCCCGAGGCGCGCGCACGGCTGGTCCAGCACATGGCCGACGGCAACAAGGACAAGACCACCAAGGCCCCGCTGACCGTGGTGCTGTTCGCCGACAACAACTTCCACGAACACCTGCCGACGCTGTTCCCGCACATGGAAGGCGCCAAGGACTACTACGCCGACGACGCCCACCGCGAGCACTCGGCCAAACTCAACGCCGCCTTGCAGATCGCCTACTTCATCGTCGGCGTCCGCGCCGCCGGTCTGGCCGCCGGCCCGATGAACGGCTTCGACCACGCCGCGGTGGAGAAGGAGTTCTTCCCCGAGGGCGGCCACCACGCCCTGGTAGCCATCAACATCGGCAAGCCCGGCCCCGACGCCTGGTTCCCCCGCAGCCCCCGCCTCGAAGCGAAAGACGTAATCACCACCCTCTGATCCGATGGGCGAGCTTCGCATAGGTTGTGGCGTTTTTCGGGGCTTGCAACCTATGCGAAGTGCTCGGAATCTGTGCGAAAGTCGAGGTCGATCAACGGCCGCCGAGACCGGAGAGGGCGATTCCTCGGATGAAGGCTCGCTGGGCTACGGCGTACAGGAGCAGCAAGGGCAGCAGGATCAGCATCGATGTGGCCATGAGGATGGGCCACTGGGTGTGGTACTGCCCTTGCAGACGCACCAGACCCAGTGTGGCGGTGGCGATCTCGTCGCGCTGAATCATCACCAGCGGCCAGAGGAAATCGTTCCAGACGGTGATCCAGGTCAGTACCGCGAGCACCATGAGCGCGGGCCTGACCTGGGGCAGCAGGACGCGCCAGTAGACCTGCCAGGTGGTGCAGCCGTCGAGGATGGCGGCTTCTTCGAGTTCGACGGGCAGCGTCAGGAAGAACTGCCGCATCAGATAGGTGCCGAAGGCGCTGCCGAAGACACCGGGCACGATCATCGCCCACGGGGTGTCCACCCAGCCGAAGGCGCGCATGAGCAGGAACTGCGGGATCAGCGTGACGGTGAGCGGCACCATCAAGGTCGCCAGGTAGGCGAGGAACAGGACCTCGCGGCCGCGAAAGGGCAAGCGCGCGAACGCATATCCGGCCAGTGAGCAGAAGAAGACCTGCCCGGCCGTCACGCAGGCGGCGTAGACGGTGGTGTTGAGCAGCATCCGGCCGAGTGGAAGCAGATCGAACACTTCGGTGTAGTTCGACCACTGCGGATGAGCCGGTATCGGCGCCGGATCGGTTACCGCGCCCTCGCTCTTCAGCGACCCCGACAACGCCCACAGGATCGGCGTCAGCGCAGCCCACGCGACGACCACGAGCGCCGCGTACACCCCGGCCCCCGACACCACCCTGCGCACAATGGCACGGTCGACCCGCACCCCACCGCGATCGCGCCGAGACCGCACACCGTCGACCTCGCCCTCGGAACCCACCGCAGCCTCAACCCGCACAGCCGTGCCTCCCGCGTTCCCGCGGCCCACGTCCTCACCTCTCACGCCGCGACCTGCCCGCATCTCTGCCTCCGATACCTCGCCCGCCTCCCCGCAGGCCACGCCCCGTCCGCCCGTGTCGCGCCCGCCCAGCTCCCGCCCCGTGCCGTCACCTCCCCGCCGCCCACGTCCGCGCCCTGTGAATTCGAGCGCGGCATAACCTCTCGTGGCGTCGCCGGCGATGACACTCGGACTCGCGGCGCCTGCCGCATCCGATCGCCCGGCCGTGAGTCCGCGCTCACCCCTGCGCCTCCCCGCGTCGCGAGTACCTGAGTTGCAGCACCGTCAGCACGAACAGCCCCGCGAACATCACCCACGCCAGCGCCGACGCGTATCCCACTTCGTAGAACGCGAAAGCGTGCTGGAACAGCATGATTCCGAGCAGGTAGGTGCCGGTCTCCGGGCCACCGTTACCGCCGGTCAGGGCGTAGGCCTGGTCGAAGGCCTGGACCGAGTTGATGATCGTGATGACGAAGACGAACGACAGCGGCCCGCGGATCAGCGGGATCGTGATCGACCAGAACCGACGTACCGCACCGGCCCCGTCGATGCGCGCGGCCTCGTACAGTTGTTCCGGCACTCCTTGCATCGCGGCCAGCAGGATGACGGTGGCGAACGGCACGCTCTTCCACACCGTGACGACGCTCAGCGACACCAGCGCCAGATCGGGGTCGATCAACCACGGCACCGGCTCGATACCGAACCAGCCGAGCAGCAGGTTGAGCAGGCCATCGTCGGTGGTGAAGATGAACCGCCACACCACGGCCATCGCCACCGTCGAGGCGACCAGCGGCAGGAACGCGGCGGTGCGGAAGAACCCGATGCCGGCCGTCGTGCGATTCAGCAGCGCGGCGACGACCAGCCCGATCGCGACCGTCGGCAGCAGAGTCAGCAGGGTAAGAACCACCGTATTGCGCACGGCGATCAGGAACAGTGGATCCGCCGTGAACAGCCTCCGGTAGTTCGAAACCCCGACGAACTTTGGCGCACTGAACAAATCCCACGAGAAGAAACTCACATAGAGCGACACGACGAGCGGCCCGACCAAGAACACACCGACGCCCGCCACATTCGCCGCGACGAACCACCGCCCCGCCCGAGCGCGCCGCCGCACCAGCTGCCCGGCGGCGCGATGCCCGTTCCGCTCGCCGCGACGACGGAACAGCCAAGGCCGCGCATCCTTCAGCCCGCCGAGGACACGCGGGCGCTGTCGCGGCCCGGAAGCCTCCGTGCCGCCCGGGTCACCCGCCCGCGCCCGCCGCCCCACCCGTCGACCGGCAGCGTGCTGTCCGTTCCGCCCGCCACGACGGAACAGCCAAGGCTGCGCATCCTTCGGCCCGCCGAGCACGCGTGGGCGCTGTCGCGGCCCGGAAACCTCCGTGCCGCTCGCCCGCGCTTCGGCGCGCCGAACCTGCGGTGATCGCGGCTGCCGCCGGCGACCACCCGCACCGCCGCTCCCCGTCACCGCGTGTCCTTCAGCAGCGCATCCACGGTCCGGGTGAGGTCCGGATGCAGCGAGGCCGCCGGTGCGGCACCACGCAGGACCCGGTTGGCTCCGCGTTCGAGCAGAGCCTGGACCTTGCCCCATGCGGGCGTCACCGGCAGCGCCCGGGAGTGCCGCGGGCCGCCGGTGAGCACATCCAGGTTGGTGACGTCGCGGTGGGCGGCGGCAAAGGCATCCGACCCGAGCACCGATTTCAATACCGGAACGAACAGCCCGGATTCGGCGATGATCGCCTGACCCACCGGACCCGTCGCGAATTTGACGAATTCCCAAGCTTGTTCGATGCGCGGGCTGTTGGCCGCGATCGCCAGCCCGGTGCAGCCCACATCCGTGATCGCGCCCGGTCCGCCATGCGGCCCCACCGGCAATACGGTCAGGTCGATATCGAGATCGTCGTGCCCGGCGAATTCCGAATACAGCCAATGCCCGCCGAGCACCATGCCCGCCCGCCCGCGCCGGAACAGATCGGGCGCCGAGACCGATTGCTGGTCGGCCACGCGTGGGGCCACCTTGTGCCGCACCGCGAGATCGGCATAGAACTGGAAGCCCTCGGCGAAGCGCGGATCACCGAGGTTGGTGCGCATCGGCGCGACCGACGGTGTGAACCAGTCGACGCCGTTGTTCATCCCGAAGCACGCCGCCGAGAAGTACGGCACCCACGCGTCGGCGAAACCCCAGCGCCCCTTGCCTTTCCGTGACGTCACAGCCGTGGCCGCGTCGAGGAACTCCTCGAAACTCCAGGCCTCGTCCCAGTTCCTCGGCGCTCGAACCCCGGCCTCGGCGAACAGTTCCCGGTTGTAATAGAGGAACACCCCCGACCACTGCTCGGGCAGCGCGTACTGGCCGCCGCCGTAGCGGAAGGTGTCGTACAGCGCGGGAAAACTGTCGCGCCGCAAGGCATCCGCGTACCCAGGGTCGCGGTCGAGCAGGGTGTTCAGGTCGAGCAGTACCCCGCGCTCGGCCAGCCCGGCATACAGCAACTCCCAGGCCATCATGATGTCGGGGCATTTGCCGCCCGCGCAGTAGGTGAGCATCTGCTGGAGCGCGTCGGGCCCGGAGACCACCGTGCGGATGCGGATCTCGGGGTGCCGCTTGCCGAACTCGTCGATGATCCGCCGCCGCACCCGCGCCTCCTCCGGGCGGGCGCCGAAGAAGAAGGTCAGCGCGTCGTCGTCGGCGCCGCATCCACCGGCCAGCAACGGGGCGGCCAGCGCGGAGCCGAGCAGCGTACGCCGCCGCACGGGGGTGCTCGACAGGGCGGATTCCAGCTCCGGCCTCCTCAGGGCGGATGTGGAGCAGATCGGGCCGCATGGCAGCATACTGGCGGCAACTGAAGAGGGTGACCGCCGACACACGACAACGATCCGATCGACCACGATCACGACGCGACCGAACCGCCGCGCCGGGCCATTCCGATCGGCTACCTTGACACGTGTTTCAGCATCATCCTGCGCGTTTCACAGGAGAGTAGGCAGATGGCGACCATCGAATATCTGCGGACCGACCCCGATCTGCCGCCCGTCGGCGTGATCGACCGGTCCCCGATGACTCCGGCCAAGAAGGCGATATTCGCCGGCATCGCGATACTCGGCGCCGCTGCCTGGACGATCCTGGCCATCGCCCGCGGCGAATCGGTGAACGCGGTGTGGATCGTGATCGCGGCGGTCAGCACCTACATCATCGCCTACCGCTTCTATGCGCGGCTGATCGAATACAAGGTCGTCAAACCGCGCGACGACGTCGCCACTCCCGCCGAGATCCTGGAAAACGGCAAGGACTACCTGCCGATGGACCGGCGGGTGCTGTTCGGCCATCACTTCGCCGCCATCGCCGGCGCCGGCCCGCTGGTCGGCCCGGTGCTCGCGGCGCAGATGGGCTATCTGCCGGGCACCATCTGGATCATCGTCGGCGTGGTGTTCGCCGGCGCGGTGCAGGACTACCTGGTGCTGTGGGTGTCGACCAAACGGCGCGGGCGCAGCCTGGGACAGATGGCCCGCGACGAGCTCGGCTGGTTCGGTGGCTGGGCGGCCATCATCGGAATTCTCGTCATCATGATGATCCTGCTGGCGGTGCTGGCGCTGGTCGTTGTCAACGCTCTCGCGCACAGCCCGTGGGGTGTGTTCTCCATCAGCATGACCATCCCGATCGCCCTGTTCATGGGCGTGTACCTGCGATTCCTGCGGCCGGGCGCGGTCGGTGAGGTGTCGCTGATCGGGTTCGCGCTGCTGATCCTGGCGATCATCGCCGGTGGCTGGGTCTCGGAGAACGACACCTGGGCCAGCTGGTTCACCTTCCATCCGGTGACCATCTCCTGGATGCTGATCGGCTACGGCTTCTTCGCCTCGGTGCTGCCGGTGTGGTTGTTGCTGGCGCCGCGCGACTACCTGTCGACGTTCATGAAGATCGGCACCATCGGCCTGCTCGCGCTCGGCATCCTGATCACCCTGCCGACCCTGAAGGCGCCCGCGGTCTCGGAGTTCGCGCACACCGGCGCCGGACCGGCCTTCGCGGGCAGCCTGTTCCCGTTCCTGTTCATCACCATCGCCTGCGGTGCGCTGTCCGGGTTCCACGCGCTGGTGTCCTCGGGCACCACACCGAAACTGCTGGAGAAGGAATCGCACAGCCGGATGATCGGCTACGGCGGCATGCTGATGGAGTCGTTCGTCGCGGTGATGGCGATCATCACCGCCTCGATCATCGACCAGCACATCTACTTCGGTATGAACGCCCCGCTCGGCGCGACCGGCGGCACCCCGGAATCGGCGGCGGCCTACACCAACTCGCTCGGCCTGTCCGGCCCGCCGGCCACACCCGAGACGTTCAGCAATGCCGCGAGCGAGGTGGGTGAGGATTCGATCATCTCCCGCACCGGTGGCGCGCCGACGCTGGCCGTCGGCATTTCCGAGGTGTTCCACCAGTTCCTCGGCGGGTCGAGCATGAAATCGTTCTGGTACCACTTCGCGATCATGTTCGAGGCGTTGTTCATCCTCACCACCATTGACGCCGGCACCCGCGTGGCGCGCTTCATGCTCTCCGACGCGCTCGGCAATTTCGCCGGTCCCGCACGCAAATTCAAGGATCCGTCCTGGCGGGTGGGTGCGTGGCTGTGCTCGGCGATCGTGGTCGCGGCCTGGGGTTCGATCCTGCTGATGGGCGTCACCGATCCGCTCGGCGGCATCAACGCGCTGTTCCCGCTGTTCGGTATCGCCAACCAGCTGCTGGCCGCGATCGCGCTGACGGTGGTGCTCACCATCCTGGTGAAGAAGGGCCTGACGAAATGGGCCTGGATTCCCGGCATTCCGCTGGTGTGGGACCTCATCGTCACCATGACCGCGTCCTGGCAGAAGATCTTCTCGGCGGACCCGAAGGTCGGCTACTGGAAGCAGCACGAGATCTGCCAGAACGCGCAGCAGGCGGGCAAGCTGTGCCTGACCGCGAAGACACCCGAGGACGTGGACGCGGTGGTGCGCAACACCTTCATCCAGGGCACGCTGTCCATCGTGTTCGCGGTGCTGGTGCTGATCGTCGCGGTGGTCGGCGCCATCGTCTGCTACCGCGCCTGGAAGGCCGGCTCGGCCGAGACCACCGAATCGCCGGAGGAGCCCTCGCGCATCTTCGCCCCGAGCGGATTCTTCCCGACCGCGGCCGAGAAGGAGGTGCAGCGCGAATGGGACGAACTGATCGAGAAGGGCGAGGTGAAGGAACCGGGCGCGGCACACGTGAAGGCGCACTGAGTACCGAGGCGGTGGCCGGGACGGCGGTAGTGCCGCCCGGCCGCACGGCAGCCCGTCCGGTCGACGCACCGGCCGGTGGCCCCGGGAGGGTTCCTGCCGAGACGGCGTCGGCGCTGCTCGGCGACATGGGCGACGATCGTGCGGACTCGCCCGCCGAGGGCACCGGACCAGCCGGCGCCGGGCAGCGCCGGATCGAGCCCATCGGCGGCCCGGGACGTGCCCTGCTGGGTGCCGCGCGCGGTGTGCTGTGGTGGTTCGACTCGGTGCTCGGCGGCAAGGACTACGAGCGCTATGTCGCCCACCTCCGGCGCAAGCATCCCGGCTGCCCGATTCCATCGGAACGCGAGTACTGGCGGGAGCGGCATGCCGAGGCCGATCGGAATCCGGCGAACCGCTGCTGCTGAGCTGGGACGACGGGCCGCTCGGCGCGTCGCGTGGCGTGTCGCGCGCAGTCTGCCCGGCCCACCGGGGTAATGTCCGATTTCCGCTAGCAGCGGTCGCCGGTAGCTGTCATTGTGGTTGACGTGACGATCACGGCTCTGGACTTCGAACGCTGTTACCGAGCGGTCTCCACCCGGGACTCCCGCTTCGACGGGCAGTTCTTCACCGCCGTGCGGACCACCGGAATCTATTGCCGCCCATCGTGTCCGGCGATCACTCCGAAACGCGCCAATGTCAGCTTCCTACCGACGGCCGCCGCCGCACAGCAGGCCGGGTACCGCGCGTGCCGGCGCTGCCTGCCCGACGCCGCACCCGGCTCACCGTTGTGGAACACCCGGGCGGATCTGGCGGCCAGGGCGATGCGGCTGATCGGCGACGGCGTCATCGAACGGGGCGGGGTGCCCGCGCTGGCGGCGACGCTCGGGTATTCGCAGCGTCAGCTCACCCGCGTGCTCACCACCGAACTGGGAGCCGGTCCGCTCGCGCTGGCCAGGGCGCATCGCGCGCACACCGCGCGACTGCTGATCCAGACCACGAACATGCCGATGTCGGATATCGCGTTCGCGGCCGGGTTCGCCAGCATCCGGCAGTTCAACGACACCGTGCGGGAAGTGTTCGCGGTCAGCCCGACCACCATGCGCACCGAAGCGCAGCGGGCCAACGGGCGGGCCGTGCCGAGCACCAACGGCACGCTCACCCTGCGGCTCCCCTACCGCGAACCGCTGGACCGCAGCTGGCTGGAATGGTTCCTGTCCGCGCACGCGGTGCCAGGGCTCGAACTCTGGGAGGACCGCAGCTACCTGCGCAATCTGCGCACCCCGCACGGACACGCCTCGATCCGGCTCGGGTTTCAGCGCGATCATGTGCGCGCCGAGCTGGCCCTGCACGACATGCGCGACCTCGCGCCGACCGTGGCGCGGCTGCGGCATCTGCTCGATCTGGACGCCGACCCGATCGGGATCGATGAGGCGCTCGGAGTGGCCGAGCACGCGGACCGTCCGGAAGGGCGACCACGGTTCGTCCCCGGCATCCGGGTTCCCGGCTGCCTGGACGGGCCGGAGTTGTTGCTGCGCACCATGATCGGTCAGCAGATCTCGGTGCCCGCGGCGGCCACCCACACCGCCCGGCTGGTCTCCGCGCTCGGCGATCCCATCGACGGGCCGACGCCGCGCTTGTTCCCCGATCCCGCGGTGATCGCCGAACGCGGTGCCGAGGTGCTGACCGGACCGGCCCGGCGGATCCGCTCGATCGTCGGCGCCGCGGCCGCGCTGGCCTCCGGCGACCTGGCCCTGCACCAGGGCCGCACCGCCGCCGACCTGCGGCGCGACCTGCTGGCCTTGGAAGGGGTCGGCCCCTGGACGGCCGACTACGTGACCATGCGCCTGCTCGCCGACCCCGACATCCTGCTCGACACCGACCTGGTGGTGCGCCAAGGCGCCGCCCTGCACGCCATCGACCTCACCGACACCGCGCGGTTCGCGCCGTGGCGCTCCTACCTGTCCATGCAGTTGTGGCACAGCGCCCTGGCCGCCCGCACTGTACCGGCGGCCCGCGCCGCCCGATCGAAAGCGAGTACCGACTCATGACCGCCGCCGTCCTGACCCCCTCGGCCATCGAAACCCCCGTCCGCACAGCTGATTTCGCGACCGTCACGACACCGATCGGCCCGTTCACCACACTGGTCGACGGCGACGGCGCGGTGCTCGCCGCCGGCTGGACCGCCGACGCGGAGAACCTGCGCGGGCTGATCCACGCCGGTTTGCGGCCCGCCGAACTCCGTGAGCGCGCGGAACTCGGCGCCGTCACCGACGCCGTCCTCGCCTACCACCGCGGCGATCTCACCGCCATCGACACCATCGAGGTCCGCCAGCGGTCCGGCGAATTCCTCATGCACGCCTGGCAAACCCTGCGCACCGTCCCCGCCGGAACCCCGCTCACCTACACCGCCTTCGCCGCCCGCTCCGGCCGCCCGGCCGCCACCCGCGCCGCCGCCAACGCCTGCGCCCGCAATGCCGCCGCGCTGTTCGTCCCCTGCCACCGCATCCTGCGCGCCGACGGAACGCTGGGCGGATTCCGCTGGGGTCTGCCGGCCAAGCGCTGGCTGTTGGACCACGAGGCGAGCGCCTGACGAATCACGCGCCCGGATCTAGACCACCAATTGCGGTGGCGGTGCGCCGCGGTGCACAGGCACCCGGTAATCACCCCACGCCAGCGCCAGTCGCTCGACAGCGGTGTCGAGCACGCTCTCGGGATGCCGGAAATGCAGGCGCACACAATCATTACTGCGCCCGGTGGGATCGAGCCCGCGGCCGCCGAGCACCGAGACCCCGTGCCGCAGCGCGGTCTGCGCCAGCGAATCCCCATCGCCGTACGGCAGCCGCGCCCACACGGTCTGCCCGCCCGCGACGGCCGGACACGACCAGTCCGGCAGGCGCTCTGCCAGCGCGGTGAGCAACCGGTCATGGCGTGCCGCGCGGTGCGCCGCCTGCTCACGGCACAGAGCGTCCAGGTCCGGAATCAGTCGCGCCGCGGCCATCTGGGTCGGCATGCTCCCACCCAGATCGTGGACCGCGCGTATCCGGGTCAGCCGCGCCACCAGAGCCGACGACGCGCGGATCCAGCCGATCCGCAGGCCACCCCAGAGGTTCTTGCTCAACGAGCCGATCGAGATCACGGCATCGGAGACCGCGCATAACGACGGCGGCGATTCGGCACCGGGAAACCCGAGGTCGGCCGGTACTTCATCGGCGAGAACCGGGACCTCGGCGCGGGCGGCCAGTTCCGTCACGCGCCGGCGGACCAGCGGCGGCAGGACCGAGCCCGTCGGATTCTGGAACGTCGGCGTCAGGTAGGCGAGCGCGGGCCGGCCGCCGCGCAGGACGGACTCGAATCCGTCGAGGCCGATCGGCAGCACGTGCACGACTGCCGAGGCCTCCCGAAAGGCTTCCAGCGCACCGGGATACGCCGGAGCCTCGACCACCACCTGGTCGCCCGGGTCGATCAAGGCCCGAGCCAGCAGCGACAACGCCTGCTGGCCGCCGTTGGTGATCAGGATCCGGTCAGCGCTCGTCGGCGCGCCGGCGGCGGTGTAGCGCCGGGCGATCGCGGCACGGAGTTCCAGCAACCCGGCCGGGTGGTAACCGATATCGGTGGAGATGGCGAGCCGGCTCCGGCATGATGCGGGCGAACGTCTGTCACCGTCGGCGGCGGAGCGGTGGGCGCGGCGCACGCCAGGTCGATCACGTGATGGCCGGGCTCGAGCAGCTGCAGGAACACCGGGCGGCGGGCGCATTCCGCTGGGGTTGCCGGCCCGACGGTGACCGTTCGATCACGAACCGGGACCTAGAGGCTTCCTCGCGGCACCACCCATCGATGGTTGAGGTCGATAACCGAGGCGACGGTCTCGAAATCGGCGTCATAATGAATGAGAACGAGCCGGTGCTCGGCTGTGAGGACCGCAGTGATCAGATCGGCGATCCCCACGGCACGATGTTTGCCCCGTCGTGCGAGTTCTCGCTGGATCGCAAAAGCCCGCTGCCAGTGCTCGTCATCGGTCGGCAGATACTCGTACGCGGCGCGCCGATCGGCTCGTAGCTGCTCGTACTGCGCAGGATTTCGCGCGCTGTACAGCGCCTCGGCGTCCAGCGTCGCGCAGGTGGCGACCAACCCGCCGGTAATGAGGGGTGTGAGCCTGTCTGCGACCTCCGCATTCGACATCCGTGCGGCGGCGCTGGTGTCGATGACGTAGCGAGCCGTCAGCGCCACACTTGATCCCGCTGGTCCGTGTCCGTCATGGATTCCATCCCCCCATTCGTCAGCCATTCCACTTGTCTGGCCCGTGCCGCCGCAACCGCAGCCGAACGCAGCGCAGCGCGGACCGTATCGGACACCCCGCTGGTC
The DNA here is from genome assembly GCF_005863245.1 of Nocardia cyriacigeorgica. Taxonomy (GTDB): domain Bacteria; phylum Actinomycetota; class Actinomycetes; order Mycobacteriales; family Mycobacteriaceae; genus Nocardia; species Nocardia cyriacigeorgica_C. Next base: position 369,225 of record NZ_VBUT01000007.1, read on the forward strand.
CCCAGCTCCTGCTGCGCAGCTTCGAGTAGGTCGTCGTCGATATCGATCAACCGCTTCGTCACGACGGCTCCTTCCATATATACCACGATTGCATTCAGCATATACCCGTCGGCTGGAATGTGCGGCTTTCATGTCGGTTGGGGAATCTGCCACGCCACTAGGTGGGTCACCAGCTCACGCCACCGTGGCTTGCAGACGCGAACCCGCGCGGCCGCGGATGACGTGCAGGCGGCTGGGGATGCGCTGGCGCATTTCGTCGACGTGGCTGACCAGGCCGACGACTCGGCCGCCTGCGCGCAGGTCGTCGAGGACGCCCATGACGGCGTCGAGGGTGTCGGCGTCAAGGCTGCCGAAACCTTCGTCGATGAACAGGGTGTCCAGGACGATGCCGCCGGTTTCGGCCGCGACGGTGTCGGCCAGGCCGAGCGCGAGAGCGAGGGAGGCCATGAAGGTTTCGCCGCCGGAGAGGGTTTTGGCGGGGCGGATGGCGCCGGTGTAGTCGTCGCGGATATCGAGGCCGAGGCCGCCGCGACGGCCGTGGGTGCCCGCGCGGTCGGTGTGCACGAATTCGTAGCGGCCGCCCGACATCCGGCGCAACCGGGCCGAACCCGCCACCGCCACCTCCTCCAGCCGGGCGGCGAGGACATAGGAGCGCAACGACATTCGCCGGTTGTTGGCGCCGCGCCCGGCGACCACGTCGGCCAGCGCGGCCAGTTCCTCATGCGCGCGCTGGGCCGGAGCGATGCGGTCGACCGCCGCCCAGAGCTGGCTGCTGAGTTCCTCGAGCTTGGCCACGCGCGTGGCGGCCGCGGAATGCGCGGCGACGGCGATATCGAGCGCCTGGCGCGCCTCACGCACTGCCGCGTCGAGGGCATCCAGATCGCCGAGTTCGGCATCCGCCGCAGCCCGCACCTCCGGCTCGGCCAGCACCGCCTCCGCCGCCGCCCGCGCCCGCTCGGCCGCTTCGAGCTGCTGCTCGATCGCCTGCTGCGCGCGCGCATCGCGGATCACGTCCTCGATGCGGCGGGCGTACGCGGTGAGCAGCGCGATGAGCTTCGCCGGGGTCATCGGGTCTGGCGCAGGTTTCGGTGGGGCGGCGTCTGCATCGCCATCCCCACGCAGCGCATCGTCGACGATCGGGCCGACACTGCCACTCGAATCGGCCGGGGCACCGGCCTCCAGAGCCACCGGAGGCAGATCGAACAACGCTGGTTCGGCATCCGCGGCCGCCGAATCGACCGCGCCATCAGAGGGGAGGTCGAACAAGGCGGGCTCGGGATCGTGCGCTGCGCCTGTCGCGGCGTTGCCGGTCGGCCGCGGGCCGCGCGCCAGCGGCGGCACCGGCTCGGCATCTACCTGGACTCCACCAGCAGAGTTGGAGCGCAGGGTCCGCAGCGGCACCTCGGGCACTGGGTTCGGCATCGGATCGCAGCTACCGGAATCACGCCCGGGGAAGGTAGACGCCGCGTCCCTCGAGCCGGCCGTCGCTCGAGCGGACCGTCGAGCCCGGTCTCGCACCGAGCCGTCGACGGTCCCCTGGGCATCGACACCCACCGAATCGACAACCTCGCCCGAGCCGTCGGCGTCGGCCGTCGCAGCGTCGTCCCTCGTCTGACCGGGTTCGAGCGCGAATCCTGCCGAACGCGCGAGGTTTTCCACCCGCTCCGCGATCGCACGGACCTGTGCCCACGCACCGGCGGCCGCGGTTTCGGCGGCCCGGTAGGCGGTGGCCGCGGCGATCAGTGCGTCGAGCCGGGCGCGGCGACGGTCGATGGTGGTATCGGCGCCCGCGGCCTCGCGTAGGCGCTCGTTCAGTTCGGCCAACCGGGTTTCGGCGGCGGCGATGGTGGAGGTGATGGTGCCGCGGCGGGTTTCGGCCGCGCGGAGCTGGTCGTGCAGGTCGGATTCCTCGGCGCGCAGCTTGTCGAGTTCCGCGGTGGCGGCGGCGGTCTGGTCGGCGAGGTCGCCTGCGTCTTCGTAGCGGAGGGTGGCGGTGCGCAGGGCGGCGGCGAGTTCGACCGGGTCGGCGTCGCCGCCGCGGGCGGTCAGGCCCTCGATCTCGCGTTCCAGCTCGGCGATGCGCGCCAGCACCTTGTCGCGGGCCGCTTCGGCCGCGCGTTCCTCCGCGCTCGCCGCGTCTTCGGCGTCCTTGGATACCGCGCTCTCGGTCGGCTTCGCGGGGTCCGGATGCTCGGGCGATCCGCAGACCGCACACGGGTTTCCGTCGGTGAGCTGGCCGGCAAGTTCCGCCGCCATCCCGGCGAGCCGCCGCTCCCGCAGATCCAGCACGCGTTCCCTGGCGTCGTAGTGCTTCGCGCGGGCGGTCTCGGCGTCGACGCGCGCGCGATCGAGGTCTCGTCGCCGTTCGGCCAGCGCCACCGCGGCCGTGGCCGCACCTTGCAACCGCTCGCAATCGGCGGCCAGGGCGGGCAGCATGGCGGCAGCGTCGGCGGATTCGCGCACCCGCGCCTCCGCCGCCACGATCGCCGGCGGAATCGCCTCCCGCCGCTCGGCGATCCGCGTCAGCCGACGGGCGAGCTCGGTCTCCTCGGTCCGCAGCCGGGCGATCTCATCGGTGAGCTCGTCGGCCGCCTCGGCATAGGAGGTGACCTCGTCCAGCACCCCGATGCGCGCACTCCACTGCCGGATCGCGCCGTCGACGTCGGCGTCGGGCCGCAGCAGCGGACGCTCGGTGGACGCCGACATTTCTGTCCGGCCGGGCACTGTGCCCGCCGAACCGTTCGAGGCCGCCACTCGGACGCGGCGATCGTCACTGTCGAGGACTCCGTCGCGCGCTTGCCGATCCCGATCACGGTCGGCGGCACCGCGGGCACGGCCGCGATCCGCGTCCGAACCACCGCCGCGATCCGCGTCCGAACCCCTCGCTTCGATGTCGCCCGCAGCCCGGCCCGGTGCGGCGGAGGGGTCGATGCCGTCCGCCCCGCGCCTCGCCCCGGCTCCGCTATCCGAAACGATGCCGTCGTCGCCGCGGGCAGCCATCGAGGTCCGCGTGAGCACTGACTCGGCGGTGTCCGGTATCCCCAGTGCGATGTCCGCACCGTCCTCAGGCGCCGCATCGCTGGTTCCGAGCAGCCCCCTGCCCGGCAAGTCCGCACTGCCTGGCTCACCGAGCAGCTGCGCCAATCGCTGTGCCGCCCGCTCGGTTTCCCTGTCATGCCGCTGGGCGCGGGTCACGGCGGCGCGGGCTTCATCCAACGCCGCGGCGACCGGTTCGGCGCGGCGAGCCGCCTCGAGTTCGGCGCGACGGGCGGCGCGGTCTTCGGCGGTGGCGGCGTAGTCATCGAGCTGGCGGCGGGCGGCCAGCAGACGCCGGCGGGTGTCGGCGAGCTTGCGTTGCTGTTCGGCGGCCGCGTCGGCCCGCGCGGAATCCGCGCGACGGCGTTCGAGTTCGGTGGTGGCGGTGGCCAATTCGGCGCGGGCGGTGTCGAGCAGGTCTTCGGCCCAGTCGACGGCCTCGAGCGGACCGACGGTTTCGGTGGCGCCGATCCCCGCGGTGACACCGACCTGCACGATCAGGTTGTCCACACCGCGGGCGCGGGCGGCGAGTTCGGCCTCGGAGGCGCGGCGGCGTTCGGCCAGCCACTGTTCGGCGGTACCGAATCGTTCGGTGTCGAACAACTTCTCGAGCAGCTTCTCCCGCTCCTCGTTCTCCGCCCGCAGAAACCGGGCGAAATCGCCCTGCGGTAGCAGCACCACCTGGAAGAACTGTTCGGCGCTCATCCCGAGCAGCCGTTTGACCTCCTCGCCGATATCGGGGATGCGGGACAGGTTGGCGCCGTGGCCGTCCAGCCATTCGAGGGTGGCCTTCGGCTTCTCGATCGACGTTCCGGTTCCGCGCCGTTTGGGCCGCTCGAATTCGGGGCTGCGGATCAGCCGCACCCGCCGCCCGCCCAGCGTGGCTTCCAGCAGCACCTTCGGCGGTGTCTGCGGTGAGGCGTGATCGGAATGCAGGCGTTTGCTGTCGTTGCGGGCGCCGGGCACCCGGCCGTAGAGCGCGAACGCGATGGCGTCCAGCACGGTGGTTTTGCCGGCACCGGTGTGTCCGTGCAGCAGGAACAGCCCGTCGGCACCAAGGGTGTCGAAGTCGACGACGGTGGTGTCGGCGAATGGGCCGAACGCGGTGATCTCGAGCCGGTGCAGCCTCATGCCGTGAGTTCCGTGGCGCCGACCCGCGCGGCCGTCTCCGCTTCCGGTTCCCTGGTGGCGGCCGCGATGGCCCGCTCGAGCCACACCATCTCCGAGTCGGTGGGCTCGCCACGCACATCGGTGAGGAAGCTGCGCGCCACCTCGGTGTCGCGGCGCCCGTGCACCCGTTCGCGGTAGCGCAGTTCCGGGTTGCCCTGCGGGCGCTCCCATTCCACGTGCACCGCGTACGGGAACCGTTCGCGCAGCTTGCGCATGGCGTCGATGGGGCGGGCGTGGTCGGTGAGGGTGGCCGAGACATAGTCCTCGCAGGCCCGGCCGTACTCCGCGCCGTTGAGCAGCTCGTCGAGCGTGCCGACCAGCCGGCTCAGCCCGCGCACCACCGGCATCTCCCGCCGGCGCACCCCGCTGAGCCCGTCGGCGTCCAGATCGACGATCCAGACCGCTTTACGGTGTGAGCTCTCCCCGAACGAGTACGGCAGCGGCGAACCGGAATAACGCACCGACTCCGACAGCGTCTGCGGCGAATGCAGGTGGCCGAGCGCGACGTAGTCGATGCCGTCGAACGCTCCCAGCGGCACCGTCTCCACCCCGCCCACCGAGATCGACCGCTCCGACCCTGTGGCCTCACCGCCGACGACGAACGCGTGCGCGAGCACAACCGTGCGCGCACCCGGCCTGGTCGCCATATCGTCGCGGATCCGTCCCATCGCGGCAGCCAGGATCTCCGCATGCGAACGCGCCTGCGGCACGCCGAGTTCGGCGCGGGTGATCTCCGGCTCCAGGTACGGGATGCCGTAGAAGGCGACCTCGCCGTGCTCATCGGACAGCAGCACCGGCCGGTGCGCGTCGGCGACGGTGGTGCGCAGATACAGCCCGCCCGCCGCCGCGAAACTGGCACCGGCACCGAGCCGGGCGGGGGAATCGTGATTGCCCGAGGTGGCGACGATGCGGGCGCCCGCCGCGCGGATGGCCTCGAATCCGCGATTGCACACCGCGATCGCGTCCGCGCTGGGAATGGAGCGGTCGTAGACGTCGCCGGGGACCACGACCACGTCGACCGATTCCTCCGCCACCAGCTCCGCGACGGCGCGCAGCGCGTACTCCTGATCGCCGAGCAGATCGACCCCATGAAAGGTGCGGCCGATATGCCAGTCCGACGTGTGCAGGATTCGCATGCCGCGAACCGTATGGCAACCCACCGACACACTTCAATCAGAGGGCGGCGAGTGTCGGATACCCGCCGGGCGCGCCGGTGCGAATGTGACAGCCGCCACGAAAGCGGCGGCCCGGGTGGGTGCCCGCGGGTGCAGCCGGCATCACCCGACCGGCCCTGCCATGACACCGACCGGCGCGTCGGCAGATAGTGTTCTCTACGTGGCTGCTTCCCAACGAGTGCGAAACCGGGTGCCCGCGCCGCAACGTTCGATCCTGCCGTCGGTGCCGGGCGTCCCGGCCGGCGCGGCGGTCCTGATCGCGGTTGCCTGCACGTTCCTGGGCTTCCTGATCGATGCCCTCGGTGACGGCACCGAGCTGACCGGCTCGTTCACCGCGTTCTATGTCATCGGCTGCGTCGCGGCCGTGCTCGCGGTGCGGTTCCGCGGCCTGTTCACCACGCTGGTGCTGCCACCGCTGCTGTTGTTCATCGCGGTGCCGCTGGCCTATCAGCAGCTGCTCGGCCGGGCCTCGACCTCGATCAAGGACATCCTGCTCAACCTGGCGATCCCGCTGGTGCACCGGTTCCCCACGATGGTGCTGACCACGGTGATCGTGCTGTGCATCGGTGGTGCGCGGATCGCGCTGGATCGGGCCGAACGCGCCGCCGAGGGCAAGTCGCAGGCCCGGCGCGGCACCAGCTGGGGACGCAGCGCGGTGCAGCAGCGGCCGAAGACGGCCAAGCAGGGCTCGCAGTCACTGTCCGGCGCCTCCCGGACCCGCGCCCGTCGCGCACCTGCCGACGATTACGACGACGTCGCCGAACCCGCCGCCCGCCCGCGACGCCAGGGCAAGCGCCGTCCGCCACCGGTGGCCGAGAACCCGCCCCGGCTGGCCGCGGCCGCGCGTTCGCGCGAGGGACGTCCGCGTGCGGCCCGCCCGACCGCGGCGCCCCGCCCGGAGGCCGAACCCGTGCGCGGCCCCGCGCGACGGCGCACCGAGCAGCCGCCGCTGCCGCAGCCGACCGTGCGCTACCGGGATCGGGATTCGGGCCGCATCGAGCGCCGCGGCCCCGAGGCGCGCTGAAACCGGCGCGAGCGTCCGGAGCGAACAACTGCACGCGCGCACTCGACACGTGCGGTCGAACCGCCGCCCGCGGCGGCAGACAACTCAGCGACGCGACTCGCGCAACTCCCGCGGCAAGGCGAACACCAGCGTTTCGTTGGCCGTGGTCACCGGCTGCACATCGGCGAAGCCGTGCTCTTCCAGCATGTCCAGCACCCCGCGCACCAGGATCTCGGGCACCGAGGCGCCGGAGGTGATGCCGATCGTGCGCACACCCTCCAGCCAGGCCGGATCCACCTCGCGGGCGTAATCCACCAGGTACGCGGCCTTGGCGCCGGCGCCGAGCGCGACCTCCACCAGCCGCACCGAGTTCGACGAATTGCGGGAACCGACCACGATCACCAGATCGCATTCCGGCGCCATCGCCTTCACCGCCACCTGACGGTTCTGGGTGGCGTAGCAGATGTCGTCGCTGGGTGGATCCTGCAAGCCGGGGAAACGCTCGCGCAGCCGCGACACCGTCTCCATGGTCTCGTCGACGCTGAGCGTGGTCTGCGACAGCCAGATCACCTTGGACTCGTCGCGCACGCTCACCTTGTCGACCGCGTCGGGCCCGTCGACCAGCTGCACGTGGTCGGGCGCCTCGCCGGCGGTGCCCTCGACCTCTTCGTGGCCTTCGTGGCCGATCAGCAGGATGTCGTAGTCGTCGCGGGCGAAGCGCTTGGCTTCCTGGTGCACCTTGGTGACCAGCGGGCAGGTGGCGTCGATGGTGCGCAGATTGCGGGCGGCGGCGGAGCTGTGCACGGCCGGGGAGACGCCGTGCGCGGAGAACACCAGCAGCGCGCCTTCGGGCACCTCGTCGGTCTCGTCGACGAAGATGACCCCGCGCTCACGCAGGGTCTCCACCACGTGCCGGTTGTGCACGATTTCCTTGCGGACGTAAATGGGGGCGCCGTGTTTGTCGAGCGCCTTTTCCACGGTTTCCACCGCGCGATCCACACCGGCGCAGTAGCCACGGGGTTCGGCCAGCAGCACGCGCTTGTCGCCGTCGGCACCTCCCGCGCCGTGGGAGCGGACAGAGCGGGCGATTCCGACATTCAACGGTATTGCCGAGGACATGCCCACAGGATACGTGCGCGCTATGGCGATCACCCGCTCGGATGCGAGCGAGATAACACGCGAACACCCGGCCCCCTTTTGCACATCCCGCCATTTCGGGCAGGCTAGGACCATGTTCCGACCACCGTTTCTGGCCCGCGTAGCCGCTGGTGCTGCCGTCTACGCCATCGAGGAGACTCGACGGCTACCCACCGCGGCGGTGAATTTCCCCATCACGGCGATCAGCCAGCTGCTCCAGACCACCATGCACGTCCAGCAGTTCGTCACCAGCCTCGCGCTCAAGGGCGATGCCGTCTTCGATCGCCTGGCCAACCGTCCCGTCGAGCAGCCCGCCTGGGCCACCTTCGACGAGGACGAGCCCGCCCAGCCTTCCGGGACCGCCTTCGGCCGGGCCAGGACCAGCAGTTTCGACAGCTTCGGCAGTGATGCCGAGCTGGCCGAGTTCCTCATCACCGAGACGCTGGCCGGCGCGAAGGCCGGGCGCAACGGACATGCGGCCACGGTCAGCCCGCTGCGCGAGTCCGCCACCGAAGGACAGCGCGAAGCCACCGAGCAGCGCGAGACCGAAGCGCCCGCCGGCGAGGCCGAGACCACCGGCGAGACCACGGCGGTCGCGGAGAGCACCGAGGTCGCCGAGCCCGAGGCCGAGCAGGCCGAGGTCGTCGCGCCCGAGGTCGCCGTTCGCTACGACTACGACAACATGACGCTGGCCCAGCTGCGGGCCCGGCTGCGCATGCTGACCATCGACGATCTGACCGCCCTGCTCGACTACGAGCAGCGCACCCGCGCCCGGGCGCCGTTCATCACCATGCTGACGAACCGGATCGCCACCGTGCGGGCCCAGTGACCGAACCCTCCTCGCCGACGACGGCCGGCCGGGACACCACCGGCCGGCCCGAACGCGCCGCGCCCGCCAATTCCGCCGACAATCCGTGGCCGGTGCGCTCGGTCTCGATCAAGGTCGCGCAGTGGATCGACCGGCTCGGCAGTGTCTGGGTGGAGGGCCAGATCACCCAGATCTCGTTGCGGCCGGGTACCCGGACCGCCTTCCTGGTGCTGCGTGATCCGTCGGCCGACATGTCGTTGTCGGTGACCTGCGATCCGGCGCTGATCCGTAATTCCCCGCTTCCGCTGCACGAAGGCAGCCGGGTGGTGGTGTACGGCAAGCTGTCCTTCTTCACCGGCCGCGGCACGCTGTCGTTGCGTGTCACCGAGATCCGCGCCGTCGGTGTGGGCGAGCTGCTGGCCAGGATCGAACGGTTGAAGGCGCTGTTGGCCGCCGAGGGCCTGTTCGATCCGCGGCTCAAACGCCCGATTCCGTTCCTGCCCAGCACCATCGGGCTTATCACCGGCCGGGCCAGCGCCGCCGAACACGATGTGCTGACCGTCGCGCGCACCCGCTGGCCTGCCGTGCGGTTCGAGATCCGCAATACCGCCGTGCAGGGGCCGAGCGCGGTGCCGCAGATCATGGCCGCGCTCAGCGAACTGGACCGGGATCCCGCGGTCGACGTGATCGTGCTCGCCCGCGGCGGCGGCAGCGTGGAGGATCTGCTGCCGTTCTCCGATGAGGCGCTGTGCCGGGCCATCGTCGCCGCGACCACGCCGATCGTCAGCGCGATCGGCCACGAACCGGACAACCCGCTCAGCGACCTGGTCGCCGACGTACGCGCCGCGACCCCCACCGACGCCGCCAAACGGATCGTGCCCGACGCCGCCGCCGAGCTGGCCGGTGTGCGTGAGTTGCGCGCCCGCTCGGCCGCCGCCCTGCGCGGGTGGGTCGACCGCGAGACGCGCGCCCTCGACCAGCTGCGTTCCCGGCCGGTGCTGGCCGATCCGCTGCGCGAGCTGCGCCATCGGGTCGAGGAGGTGGAGCGGCTGCGCGGCTCCGCCCGCCGTTGCGCCGAACACCTCATCAACGCCGAATCCACCGCCACCAGGCATCTGCGCGAGAAGCTGACCGCGGTCGGCCCGGCCGCGACCATGGCCCGCGGCTACGCCGTCGTCCAGCGCGTCACCGGCCGTGAACGGCAGGTGGTGCACAGCATCGATGACGCGCCGGCAGGCACCCAGCTGCGCATCCGCGTCGCCGACGGCGCCATCTCCGCGGCCGCCCTCGGTACGACGCCGCTCGGCACCCGGGTCATTTCGCCCGACCCCGACCGAACCACCGAGCCCGAGCCCGGCCGCTGACCGAATCGCCCGACCCCGTCCGCCCATCCCCGACTCCACCGAGAGGACCGACCTTGCCCGACTCCGCCGACGATCAGCCGACCGACGATCTGGCCGAGATCGCCACCTTCGGCTACGAACGCGCCCGCGACGAGCTGGTCAACGTCGTCAAGATGCTCGAGCAGGGCGGCCTGGACCTCGACGAGTCGCTGGCTCTGTGGGAGCGCGGCGAGGCGCTGGCCAACCGCTGCGAAGAGCACCTGGCCGGTGCGCGCAAACGCGTGGAGGACGCCCTGTCGCGGGCCGAAGTGGACGGCGAACAGCAGTGACCATCCGCCGCGCCACTCCCGATATCCGCACCGCGGATATGGCGGCGAGCCGGGCGTTCTACCGGGGGCTCGGCTTCACCGAGGCGATGGATCTGGGCTGGGCGGTGATCATGGCCTCGCCGTCGACGCCGACCACACAGGTCGTGCTCGTCGGCCCGGAAGCCGAAGGCCCGCAACCGGATATGAGCGTCGAGGTCGACGATGTCGACGCCGTGCACGCCCGGCTGCTCGCCTCGGGTGCGGACATCGTCTACGCCTTGCGCGACGAGCCGTGGGGTGTGCGCCGGTTCTTCGTGCGCGATCCCAGCGGAACCGTCGTCAACGTCGTCACTCACCGCGACGAGTCCTCATAGCCGCGTGCCGCGACTCGATCCGGCGGATTACCTCTTCTTCGGCAGCGGCTGCGCCGTGGTGACCGCCTCGGCCAGCGTGGTGAACGCGGCGTCGTCGCCCGCGCCGCGGATCAGCACTCTGGTCTGGCCGAAGTCGGCGATCCAGGCCGGTTCCTCGCCGGGCTCGTCGTAGACGACCCACTTCTGGGCGCCGATATCGCGGGTGCCGCTGGCATAGCGGGAGCCGAGGGTGTGCCGGGCGAGCGCTACCTCGGTGGCGTTGCTCTGGTTCAGCTCCATGTAGGTGCCCTCGGGCGTGATGTAGCCGATGGTGCTGACGGTGCCGCCGCCCTCCTCGGTGATGGTGTCGCGGCTGCCGGAGTTCGGCGTCCAGCCCTGCGGCAGGGCCGGTTCGCGGATCGGGAAGGTCAGGTTGTCGGCGTCGGACTGCAAGGCGGCCTTGGCGTCGAAGCTGGGGATCGTGCCCTGGGTCGGGCCGTCACCGGCGAAGCTGCACTGACTGGTCAGTCCGGCGAAAACCACGGCGATCAGCGCCAACGGGATCAGCGACCAGACCAGATCCCGGTAGTCGTTCATGATGCGTGGCTTTTGGTTCGGCACGCTCCCAGTATCCACTCGCGACGCCGATCACACCGGTACGGCCCCGCCCCTGCCCAGGTGTGCACGGACCCCTGCCTGCCGAATGAGACAATTGCCCGCGTAAGTACGAGCCAAGGAGGCACACCGCTATGACGGCATCTTCGCCCGCCCCGAGCCGCCGCGAGGCGCCCGACCGCAACCTCGCACTGGAACTGGTCCGGGTCACCGAGGCAGGTGCCATGGCCGCGGGCCGCTGGGTCGGCCGCGGTGACAAGGAAGGCGGCGACGGCGCGGCCGTCGATGCCATGCGCCAGCTGGTCAGCTCGGTATCGATGCGCGGCATCGTGGTCATCGGCGAGGGCGAGAAGGACGAAGCGCCCATGCTCTACAACGGTGAGCTGGTGGGCAACGGCGACGGCCCCGAGGTCGACTTCGCGGTCGACCCCATCGACGGCACCACGCTGATGTCGAAGGGTTCCCCCGGCGCCATCTCGGTGCTCGCGGTGGCCGAGCGCGGCGCGATGTTCGACCCGTCGGCGGTGTTCTACATGCACAAGATCGCCGTCGGCCCCGACGCGGCCGGTGTGATCGATATCGCGGCCCCGATCGCCGACAACATCCGCAAGGTCGCCAAGGCCAAGAACTCCTCGGTCTCCGACCTCACGGTCTGTATCCTGGATCGCCCGCGCCACGCCGAGCTCATCCAGCAGGTCCGCGACGCGGGCGCCCGCATCCGCCTCATCTCCGACGGTGACGTCGCCGGCGCCATCTCCGCCGCCCGCCCCGATTCCGGCACCGACATCCTGGTCGGCATCGGCGGCACCCCCGAAGGCATCATCGCCGCCGCCGCGATGCGCTGTATGGGCGGCGAACTCCAGGGCATGCTCGCCCCCAAGGACGACGACGAACGCCAGAAGGCCATCGACGCCGGCCACGACCTGGACCGCGTGCTCAGCACCGAAGACCTGGTCTCCGGCGACAACGTCTTCTTCTGCGCCACCGGCGTCACCGACGGCGACCTGCTGCGCGGCGTGCGCTACTACGGCGGCGGCGCCTCCACCCAGTCGATCGTCATGCGCTCCAAGTCCGGCACGGTCCGCATGATCGACGCCTACCATCGCCTGACGAAACTGCGCGAGTACTCCTCGGTCGACTTCCACGGCGACGACGACGCGAACCCCCCGTTGCCGTAATTTTGCGCGCTGGCGCGCGGGGGTTCGCGGCCCCTGATGTCTCGTGTTTCCGCGCCACCGCTTGCCTTCGGCTTGCGCGGCGGCAGCGGAAACACGAGACGGGCCGCGAACTTTGGGGCTCGGTCTCGCTTCGCTCGAAAATTCAGGTGAACCCACCGTTGCCTCGGGCCGGTTCTGCATGCACGTCATCTGACCGGTTAACTCCCAGCATGTGTTTCGTTCCACACTCTCCCGGGTAGTATCCGCGTGGATACCAGCTCAGTAATGGTCAAGCGATCAGTTCACCTGTTCGCCAAGGCATTGCCGAGCGTCGGCTCCGGTTCGCGTGTGGCTTCTCCGCAGCGTTGCGGAAGCCCGCGTGACCACTCTCGAGAGGATGGACATGCACCACTTCGCTCGACGTACCGCCGGATTCACCATGGCGATCGCCGCATCGGGCCTGCTGGTCGCGGGCTGCGGCGACGACTCCGATACCAGCGACCAGATCGGCAGCAAGATCGGCAGCGTCACCGCCCAGATGGGTGAGGGCACCGCCACCGCCACCCACGCACCGGGCGAGCACGACGCCACCACCACCCCCGGCGGCACCGCGGGCGAAACCCCGGGCGGCACCGCCACCGCCACCGGCGCCGAGACCCCGGGCGCGGCGGGCGAGACGAAGTTCAGCACCCCGGACGGCGAGATCACCGTCTCCGGCGTCATCTACTCCAAGTACGTCGAGAGCGGCGGCCAGAACAGCCCGCTCGGCATGCCGGAAGACCCCGAGGAGACCGGCCCGAACGGCGGCCGCTACCAGGACTTCGAGGGCGGCACCATCTACTGGAGCCAGGACTCCGGCGCCCACATCGTGTGGGGCGACATCCGCGAGACCTGGGAGGAGAACGGCGGCGCCAACGGCAAGCTCGGCTACCCCGTCACCGACGAGGAAACCCTGCCCGACGGCAGCCGCAAGAGCGAGTTCACCGGCGGCACCATCACCTGGATGAACGGCGAGACCACCGTCACCGAGAAGTAGACCCCGGCACCGGCCGGGCGCACCTGCTCACCAGGGCGCGCCCGGCCGGGTCGTCTGCCCCGCGGATGCGCGGACGACCATCACATTCGATACCCCCACAGTCCCCCACGTGATCCACACAACGGCTAGGTTGGTGCGGTGCAAACTCTCTTGACCGATCGCGAACTGCTCGAGTCGCTCGCGGTGGAGGTGGAACTGAACCTTCGCCGCCACATCGAAGTGGCCGACGGCTGGCAGCCGCACGATTACGTCCCGTGGGACGACGGGCGTAACTTCGGCTTCCTCGGCGGCACCGACTGGGAGCCGGACCAGTCCGAGCTCGGCGAGGTGGCCAAGCTGGCGCTCACCGTCAGCGTGCTCATCGCCGACAACCTGCCCTCCTACCACCGGGAGATCGGCAAGTACCTGCGCACGGGTATGTGGTGGCGGTGGGTCGGCCGCTGGACCGCCGAGGAGAACCGGCACGAGATCATGATCCGCAACTACCTCATGGTCACCCGCGCCGTGGATCCGGTGGAGCTGGAACGGCTGCGCATGGATCACATGACCAAGGGCTTCCGCCGTGAACCGCTGCATCTGCTGGATGTGCTGGCCAACGGCGCGTTCGAGGAGGCAGCGTCGGCGGTGCGGCACCGCAATACCGCCGCGTTGAACGAGAACCCGATCGTCACCGCCATCAGCGAGCGCATCGCCGTCGACGACGAATTGCAGTCGGTGTTCTTCGCCAACCTGATCGACGCCGCCTTCAACCAGGTGCCCGATCAGACCATGCGCGCCGTCGCCGACCGCATCGCCGCCTTCCACGTGCCGACCGTCACCCTGCCCGACGGCCGCAGCAGCGACGAGGTGCTGGCCGAGGCGGGCATCTACGATCCGGCGAAGGAGGGCGAACTGGTCTTCGCTCCCCTGCTGAAGCGCTGGAACGTCTTCACCCGCACCGATCTGGGTGAGGCGGGCGAGGCGGCCCGCGCCGAGCTCGACCATCTGCGCGGCTGACTGCGTTTCATCCCCTGATCAGCGGTAATTGCCGATATCGTTGACCGGTTCGATGCACATTCGCACAACTGGAAGAAGGTGAGAGTCATGATCCTCGATCTGGTAGCAGCACTCCTCAGCTTCGTCAGCGACATCATCACGATCTCGGCCGAATGACGGCAACGGCCCGTTCGGTGGTCACCCACCACCGAACGGGCCGTTCTCGGTTGTGCGTCCCCGCTACTTCTTCTCGTCGACCTTCGCCATCGCCAGCACATCGAGGCGGCGATCCAGTTCCTCCACGGTGAGCTTGTCACCGATGAGCCCGCGGTCGATCACGGTCTGCCGGATCGTCTTCTTCTCCTTCAGCGCTTCCTTCGCCACCGCGGCGGCCTCCTCGTAGCCGATCGCCGAATTCAACGGCGTGACGATCGACGGCGAGGACTCGGCCAGCGTGCGCAGATGCTCCTCGTTGGCGACCAGCCCACTCACGCAGCGGTCGGCGAACAGCCGGGACACGTTGGCCAGCAGGCGAATCGACTCGAGCAGATTGCGCGCCATCACCGGGATGTAGACGTTCAACTCGAAATGCCCGTTCGCCCCGCCGAACGCGACGGCGGCATCATTGCCGATGACCTGCGCCGCCACTTGCGTGACCGCCTCGGGCAGCACCGGATTCACCTTGCCGGGCATGATCGAACTGCCCGGTTGCAGGTCGGGCAGCTGGAGCTCGGCCAGGCCGGTGAGCGGGCCCGATCCCATCCAGCGGATATCGTTGGCGATCTTGGTCAGGCTGACGGCGATGGTGCGCAGCGCACCCGAGGCCTCCACCAGTCCGTCGCGCGCGGCCTGGGCCTCGAAATGGTCCTCGGCTTCGCGTAGCGCGTCGATGCCGGTGCTGCGGACCAGTTCCGCGACGACCAGCCCGCCGAATCCGTCCGGCGCGTTGAGCCCGGTGCCGACGGCGGTGCCGCCGATGGGCAGCTCACCCAGGCGCGGCAGCGTCGCCATGATCCGGTCGATGCCTGCCGCGACCTGGCGGGTGTAGCCGCCGAACTCCTGGCCCAGGGTTACCGGAACGGCATCCATCAGGTGGGTGCGACCGGATTTGACCACTGTCTTCCACGCGGTGGCCTTGTCGAGCAGCGCCAGCCGCAGGTGATCGAGCGCGGGCACCAGATCGGCGATGACGGCCTCGGTCGCGGCCAGATGGGTGGCGGTCGGGAAGGTGTCGTTGGACGACTGCGACATGTTCACGTCGTCGTTGGGGTGCACCTCGACCCCGCGCGCCTTGGCGATGGAGGCGATCACCTCGTTGGCGTTCATATTGGAGCTGGTGCCCGAACCGGTCTGGAACACGTCGATCGGGAACTGATCGTCGTGGCGGCCCTCGGCGATCTCGGTGGCGGCGGCGATGATGGCGTCGGCCTTGGTGGCCTCCAGTAGGCCGAGGTCCCGGTTCACCTTCGCGCAGGCGGCCTTGAGCAGACCGAGCGCACGGATCTGGGCGCGTTCGAGGCCGCGGCCGCTGATCGGGAAGTTCTGCACGGCCCGCTGGGTCTGCGCGCGCCACAGGGCGTCCACCGGAACGCGGACCTCACCCATGGTGTCGTGTTCGATGCGGTACTCGGTCTGGTCGCTTCGCTCACTCATAGTCCGACCATATGCCGCACCCGCCGCACGTGGGGAAGCCACGCCTGACGCTTATCTCACAGGGCTCGGCCTGTTCTCGGCGGAATAGTGACGACCGGAAATGACAGACCCCCGGCCCGCGCGGGGCCGGGGGTCTGCGCTATCTACTTCAGGCGTTGGGTCCGTATTCCTCCAGCATCTCCGTCACCAGCGCCGCGATCGGCGAACGCTCACTGCGGGTGAGCGTGACATGCGCGAACAGCGGATGTCCCTTCAACTTCTCGATCACCGCGGCGACGCCGTCGTGGCGGCCGACGCGCAGATTGTCGCGCTGGGCGACGTCATGGGTGAGCACCACCCGCGACCCGGTGCCGAGCCGGCTCAGCACCGTCAACAGGACATTGCGTTCCAGCGACTGCGCCTCGTCGACGATCACGAACGAATCGTGCAGCGAGCGGCCGCGAATGTGGGTCAGCGGCAACACTTCCAGCATGTCGCGGCTGAGCACCTCCTCCATCACCTCGCGGCTGGCCAGCCCGTCGAGAGTGTCGAAGACCGCCTGGGCCCACGGCCCCATCTTCTCGCTCTCGGTGCCGGGCAGATAGCCCAGTTCCTGGCCGCCGACCGCGTACAGCGGACGGAACACCACCACCTTGCGCTGGGTGCGCCGCTCCAGCACCGCCTCCAGTCCGGCCGTCAACGCCAGCGCCGATTTGCCGGTGCCCGCCCGCCCACCGAGGGAGACGATGCCGACGCTCTCGTCCAGCAGCAGGTCGAGGGCGATGCGCTGTTCGGCCGAGCGCCCGTGCAGCCCGAACGCCTCGCGTTCGCGCACCAGTTGCACCCGTTTTTCCGGGGTGACCCGGCCGAGTGCGCTGGAGCTGGTGCCGAGCAACCGGATTCCGGTGTGGCAGGGCAGTTCCCGCGCTTCGTCGAGGTCGATGGAGCCTTCGCTGTAGAGCTCGTCCACCCGGTCGGTGGTGACATCGAGTTCCACCATGCCCGTCCAGCCCGAGGTGACCACGTCCTGCGCGTGATACTCATCGGCTCGCAACCCCACCGAACTCGCCTTGACCCGCAACGGAATGTCCTTCGACACCAGCACCACGGTGTGGCCGTCGGCGGCGAGATTGAGCGCGCACGCCAGGATGCGGGAATCGTTGGTGTCGGTGCGGAATCCGACCGGCAACACCGTCGGGTCGGTGTGGTTCAGCTCCACCTGCAGCGTTCCGCCCTCGGTACCGATCGGCAGCGGCTCGTCGAGTCGACCGTGCTGCACGCGCAGGTCGTCGAGCATGCGCAGCGCCTCACGGGCGAACCAGCCGAGCTCGTGGTGATGCCGTTTGCCTTCGAGTTCGCTGATCACCACCAGCGGCAGCACCACGTGGTGCTCGCCGAAGCGGGTGACCGACCAGGGATCCGATAGCAGAACCGAGGTGTCGACGACAAAGGTTTTGGTGCCTTTCTTCACGGTGCGAGAGTTCGCCGATGGGGCGGAAACGGAGCGTGTTGTAGTCACGGTGGGCTCCTTTGTGTCTGCGCGGCACCCGCATCAGACAATCTCGCTGGACCGGTCCGTCCTGAGGGATCCGACGCTGGCGTCAGATGCCACGAGGGCCGGGTGCCGGCCCCCTCGTACTGAATGGCTCAGTCACGGTCAGGACCTCCCGCGCGAGCCACAACGACGCGACCCGCATCCACGACGCTACCGGCTGTCGGTGGTTGCGCGCTCGGGGAACGGCAGGCGTGTCGGTGAATTCGTCGTTAACGCGCCGCCGACACGGGCTATCAGTGCTGGTCAGACAATATTTCCGGGCACAGGATCCGGTGCGGCCCGAGATCGTCGGATGGCTGCGGACCGGTTGCTCGGCCGCCGGATTCGACACGCGGGTCCCCACCGCGGCCGCGGCGGATTAGAGTCGCGTTATGGCCGGTACCGACGATCTCCAGCAGCTGTCGTCCAAGGAACTGCACGACCGCGCGGTCAAGCTGGCCGTGCGCCGCGGCGACATCAAATTCTTGTGGAACCTGCTCACCCGCATCCCCGCCGCCGAGGCCACCGCGGGCAAAGCCGGCGAGAGCGAAGCCGATATCAAGTGGGTATTGCCGCTGATCGACGACTACGTGCACGCCGGTGACGGCGATCTGGCCGAGGCGCTGCGCCCGTTCTATCTCGACTACCTCGCCAAGCATTCCTGAGCTGCGCGAAGTTCGCATACCACTCACCGGGACGCACCCAACCTGTTGCCAACCATCCCGGTCGATACTCGATGTCGACGTCCACACGATGGGCCATCGATAACTGAACCCGACCCGCCCGTGTGGAAGACCACCGAACTTTCCCGCCCCGCCAACGACGCCGGGGACCGGCCGCCAACGAAGTCGGCACGGAAAGGGTCGAGAAGACATACCCGGGCTGCGGTCCGGGCCTTCACGAACGCAGCGACTGCCGCACCCGCGCTGCCTCGCGGGTGAGATGGTCGCGCTCCGGTGCGCTGGTGGCCGCACGGGAGGCCTGCGCGTACAGCTCGGCGGCCTGCTCGAGGTCACCGGCCCGCTCGAGCAGGTAGGCGTGAACCGCGCTGTAGCGGGGCAGGTCCGGATCCAGCTGCTTCAGTTCCGCCAGCCCGGCCTGCGGTCCGTCGGCCTCGCCGACCGCGACCGCGCGGTTGAGCCGCACCACCGGGCTGCCGGTGAGCTTCAACAACTCGTCATACCACTCCACGATCTGCACCCAGTCGGTGTCGGCCGCGCTCGGGGCATCCGCGTGCAGGGCGGCGATCGCGGCTTGCGCCTGGTATTCGCCGAGCCGGTCGCGGGCCAGTGCCGCTTGCAGGATCGCCACCCCTTCGGCGATAAGTCCGGTGTCCCAACGGGTTCGGTCCTGCTCGGCCAGCGGGATCAGGCGCCCGCCCGGCCCGGTGCGCGAGGCCCGGCGGGCGTGGTGCAGCAGCATGAGCGCGAGCAGGCCCGCGACCTCCGGGTCGTCGGTCGAGGCCGCCAGCTGACGGGTGAGGCGGATCGCTTCGGCCGCCAGGTCCACCTCGCCGCTGTAGCCCTCGTTGAACACCAGATACAGCACCCGCAGCACCGTCGCCGGATCGCCGGGCCGGTCCAACGGCAGCTGCGCGATGCGCCGTTTGGCGCGGCTGATGCGTTGCGCCATGGTCGCTTCGGGGACCAGATAGGCGTTCGCGATCTGCCGGGTGGTCAGGCCACCGACCGCGCGCAACGTCAACGCGACGGCCGAGCTGGGCGACAGCGACGGATGCGCGCACAGGAAATACAGCCACAGCGAGTCGTCGACATCGGGCACCGGACCGCGCGACGGCTCGATCTCCACCGCGAGTTCCCTGCCCCGCCGGGAGGTTTCGGCGCGGGCGGCGTCGAGGAACTTGCGCCAGGCCGCCGCGACCAGCCAGCCCTTCGGATCACGCGGCGGGTCCTGCGGCCAGCTCTCCAACGCCCGGATCAGCGCCTCCTGTACGGCGTCCTCGGCCGAAGCGAAATCCGCTCCGCGCCGGACGAGGACGCCGATCACCGCGGGCACCAGCTCCCGCAGCAGCGACTCGTTCACTCGGTGACGGTGGGCGCCGCGGTGAACAACGGCCGCAGTTCGAGCCATTCCTGGATCGGCTTGCCACCGGCGCCGGGCGCCGCCGACAGCTCGGCCGCCAGCTCGAGGGCTCGGTCGTAGGTGTCGACGTCGATCATCATCCAGCCGGCGATCAGGTCCTTGGTCTCGGCGAACGGACCGTCGGTGACCGGCGGGCGGCCCGCACCGTCGGAGCGGACGAAGGTGCCCTGGGGTGCGAGCGCCTGAGAGTCGACGTACTCGCCGGTGGTCTGGAGGCGGGCGGCGAAATCTTCCATGTATTGCACGTGGGCGGTGACTTCGTCAGGGGTCCACTGGTCCATCGGCACGTCGTTGGTGGGTGCCGGGGCGCCGCGGTAGTGCTTGAGCAGCAGATACTTGGCCATTGTCTTCTCCTCGCGTGGTGGCCGGTGGGGTCAGGCGTGCTGGCGTTCGGCGCGCTGCCGGATCAGTTCCTCGACCGGCGACGGCAGCGTGGTCTCGAAGTCGATGAGCTTCACCCAGGTCGGGGTGATGACGATGCGGACCATGCCGTCGTAGAGCGAGCGCACCTCCGCCTCCCACTCCACCCGCTGTTCGGCAGTCATCTGATAGCTGCCGTTCATCTGCAAATACTCCTCCGGGATGCCTTCGACCTCGTCCAGCTCGGCCCGACCCCGGATCAGCAGGAGCTTGGGCGGATGCACTTCGGTGTCGATGGTCAGCGCCACCTGCGGGTTGCGCCGCAGGGCGGGCAGTTTCGGGGCGTTGGTGCTGGTGCACAGCACGATCTGCGAGCCGTTCCAGGTGAACCCGATGGGGATGTTTCGCGGAGTGCCGTCGAGGGCCACGTAGGCCAATCTGGTCAGATCGCGCGCGAGCAGCTCCTGGCTGAGCGGGCGTTCGAGAATCTCGGTGATCCGGTGCTGTTCCATGCTGCGCTCCTGTGTCGGTGCCGTCGAGCAGGCCGTTGTCGGCTGCTCGTACCCCTGGGACGGAGCCCGCTCTTCATTCTCGACATCCCCTGCGCGAAATTTCGGAGATTTTTTCGACCGGACCGAAAACCGCACCTGACCGGCCGCTACTCGTGATCTCCGACCAGGTGGTCGCGGGCGGCGTCGAGGATCCGGCGGGAGAGCTCGTCGTCGCCGGTGGCGCGCGCGAGCATCAGCGCTCCGGCCATGGTCGACAGCTCGACCAGCACCTGCGGATCGGTGCTGGCACGGTCGTCGAACTCGGCGAGTTTGCCGATCATGTTGTGGATGCCGTCGAGGTAGGCCTGGCGCAGCGGGCTGTCGGCGGGCGCTCTGGCGACGTCGGCCGCGGTCGCCGCGATGCCGCATCCGTTGGCCGGGGTGTCGCGGTGGGTGGTCGACAGATAGCGCTGAATGAAGGTGCGCCGGGCCTGCGCGCCGTCCGCACTCGCCGCGCGGATGCTGTCCATTTCGTCGATCTTCTCCGCGTACGCCGCCGTGCAGGCCTGCGTGACCAGGTCTTCTTTGGACCGGAAGTGGCGGTAGAAACCGCCGTGGGTCAGTCCGGCGGCGGCCATCAGCTCGGGGACGGTCATCGCGCCGGTCCCGCGTTCACGAACCTGCGCGGCAGCCGCGTCGAGTACCTGCCTGCGGTGCGATTGCGCCTGTTCGCGGGATGCTCGCGGCACATCGGCTCCTTCCATCGGTCGTCGCGCGCCGGAGGGCGCGGTCGGTCAGGACAGTCTTGCGCATCCGTATAGATGATGATCATAATCTAAATCGGTCGAGCGGCGACGCTCCCTCCCCGAGCCGACCAGGGCACGTCCGGATCGGCGGGGATGACTCGAAAGAGGCGGATATGACCAGAATCGAAGGCACGGTCGCACTGGTGACCGGCGGGCAGCGTGGACTCGGGCGCGCATTCGTGGATGAGCTGCTGCGGCGCGGTGCGGCGAAGGTCTACGCGACGGCCCGGCAGCCGATACCGCAGGACGATCCGCGGGTGGTATCGCTCGCCTTGGACGTGACCGATCCCGACTCCGTGACCGCCGCCGCGCGCGCCGCCGGGGATGTCGGCCTCGTCGTCAACAATGCGGGGGCGCTCATCCCCGCACCGCTGCTGACGGCCGAAATGCCGGATGTGATAGCCACATTCGACACCAATGTGTTCGGCCCGCTGCGGGTCGCGCAGGCGTTCGCGCCGATTCTTGCGGCCAATGGCGGCGGCGCGCTGGTCGATATCCATTCGGTGCTGTCATGGGGTGCCGGGGCCGCCGCCTACGGGGCGTCGAAGGCCGCGTTCTGGTCGCTCACCAACTCGCTACGGCTGGAACTGGCCGCACAGCGCACCCAGGTCGTCGGCGTGCATCTCGGGTTCGCCGACACCGAGATGGTCCGTCACCTCCCGGTCGACAAGGTCGATCCGGCCCAGGTCGCGACCGCGGTATTCGACGGGGTCGAGAAGGGCGAGACCGAAGTCCTCGTCGACGAGGTCACCCGCCGGATGAAAGCCGCCTTGTCCGGCCCCGTCGAAGGTCTCGCGGTGGCCATCGGCCGCTGACACCACACTCCCCGAAAGGACTCACCATGCCGCTGTGGCATATCTACCACCCCGCCGACACCTACTCCGACCAGGACAAACAAGACTTCGCCAACGACATCACCGAGCTGTACACCAGCTTCGGCCTGCCGGCGTTCTACGTCGTCGTCCTGTTCAAGGAAATCGCGGCGCTCGACTTCTACGTGGGTGGCAAACCGGCAACCGATACCGTCCGCATCGTGGTAGAGCACCTTGCCCGTCATCTCGATGATCCCGAGATGCGCAAACGCTCCACCGACAAACTCGACTCGATCATGGTCCCCTACACCCGAGACCGCGGGCTGCACTGGGAGTTTCACACCTACGAGTCGCCGCGCGATCTGTGGAAGATCGCCGGGCAGTTCCCGCCACCGGCGGGCAGCGATGCCGAAAAGGATTGGGCACGACAGAATATGCCACTCCCGTACTGACCAGGAGCCGCAGCGGTCCGCAGTCGGACCCGCGCCGTCGCCGGCAGCGCGGCCAGCCCTTCCGGCTCGCGGCCGGTGTGCCGCACCAGCGTGGTGACACCACAGCATTCGAAATGTGACACATTTCACGCCCGATTTGTCCGATTACCGGTGTCCGCGGGACCGGCATGATGCCTGTGCATTTTCGGTTCGGGACAAGGAGGGCAATAGATGAATCAGGCGCGTGAGCTGGGAACATGGCGGGATCTGTGGCGATATTGGCGTACGGCGATCGTGCTGGCCGGCGGGGTGCTCGTCGGCGCGGTGAACATCTATCTCGCGGCGAGCCTGTTGCCTACGGCCGTGGCGGAGATCGGTGGCGAGCGGGTGTACGCATGGGCGACGACGGTATTTCTGGTCGCCCAGGTGATTGCGACATTGTCGGTAGCCAGGACGCTGTCGGCCTGCGGCGGCGTGGGGGCGTATGTGATCGGGTTCGGCGTTTTCGCGACGGGATCGCTGGTGTGTGCGGTTAGTCCGGCGATGCCGATTCTGCTGGTGGGGCGTGGCATTCAGGGACTCGGCGCAGGCCTGTTGACGGGTTTGGGTTTCGCGTTGATCTATTCGGCCCTGCCGCAGCAGCTGTGGGTGCGCGGGAGCGCGTTGATCTCGGCGATGTTCGGGCTCGGAAATTTCGTCGGCCCGGCATTGGGTGGATTGTTTGCCCAGTACGGCTCCTGGCGTGCGGCTTTCGCGGTGCTGGCCATCGCGGCGGTGTTGTTGTGCGGGCTCGTACCGAAGGCGCTGACCGAGGGTGAGCGCCCGCCCGCGACTGCGCTCCCGGTGGCCTCGCTGGGTTTGGTGGTGGTCGCCGCCGCAGCCGTGAGTGTGGCGGGCATCCTGGAGGAGCCGGCCTGGATGGTGGTGAGCCTGCTCGCCGGAGCAGTAGCCGTCGCAGCTTTCATCACGGTCGAACGCCGTGCATCACAGCCGATTCTGCCCCCTTCCACCTATCGGAGCGGCTCCCCGCTACGCTGGATCTACCTCTCCATCATGCTGCTGGCTTGCGGTGTCGCGGTGGAGATCTTCGTGCCGCTGTTCGGACAGCGCATGGGTAATCTGACGCCGCTGGTGGCCGGATTCTTGGGTGCCGCATTGTCGTTCGGCTGGTCGGCCGCACAGATTCTGGTGGCGTCGGTGGGGTCCGAGGCGGTTATCCGCAGGCTGCGGATAACCGGTCCGGTGGTGTTGGCCGCAGGGTTCGCCGTACTCGGCCTCCTGCAATCAGCGCAGGCGTCCACACCGGTGGTGATCGCATGGGTACCGGTCCTGATCATCGCCGGCGCCGGCATCGGGATCGCCATGCCGCATCTGTCGGTCGCGGCGATGACCAGCGTCGATGATCCCGTCGAAGGCCAGCAAGCGGCCGCGTCGGTGGCGACCGTGTTGACGATGGCGACAGCATTCGGCGCCGCCATCGCCGGATTGCTGGTCAACATCGGCAGCCCGGTCATGGTGACGTCGGCGCGCTACCTGCTGTTCGGGTTCGCCGGCATCGTCGTGCTCGGCCTGTTCACCGCGATCCGCGTCGGTAACAGCACGCAGCGCGCCGATATCCCGGTACCCACCCGCTAGAAACGCGGATCTGCCCACCGGCGCGGCACCGGTGGGCAGATCTCTCGGGTGCGTGGGGCGGGGCGGGCGAACCCCGCGGCCGCGCACGGCTATTCGATGTCCGCGCCCGTTCTGGGCGGGGGCGCGGACTCGAGTTCGGTGAACTCCTCGTCGGTGAGCAGACGGGAGCGGATGAGGAAACGGACACCCTCGGGCGCTTCCAGGGAGAACCCGCTGCCCCGCCCCGGAACCACATCCACGGTGAGATGGGTGTGCTTCCAGTACTCGTATTGATCGGCGCTCATCCAGAACGGCGTATCCGCCGCGACCGTCCCGAGCAGAACATCCGAGGCGCCGACACGGAATTCACCGCGCGGATAACACATCGGGGAACTGCCGTCGCAGCAGCCGCCGGACTGGTGGAACATGACCGCGCCGTGCCGCCGGATCAGGCTGTCGAGCATCTGCTGCGCCTGCTCGGTGATCGCGACGCGGTGCACGTCCGCGGGCATCAGAAGAATCCGAGCTTATTCGGCGCGTAGCTCACCAGCAGGTTCTTCGTCTGCTGGTAGTGGTCCAGCATCATGGAGTGGTTCTCGCGACCGATACCGGACTTCTTGTAGCCGCCGAAGGCCGCGTGCGCCGGATAGGCGTGGTAGCAGTTGGTCCACACCCGGCCCGCCTTGATACCGCGACCCAGCCGGTAGGCGGTGTTCATATCGCGGGTCCAGACACCGGCGCCGAGACCGTAGAGGGTGTCGTTGGCGAGCTTCAACGCCTCGTCGGTGGAGTCGAAGGTCGTGACCGAGACGACCGGGCCGAAGATCTCCTCCTGGAAGATCCGCATATCGTTGCTGCCCTTGAACACCGTGGGCTCGATGTAGTACCCGTCCGGGAATTCGTCGACCTTGCGCGGCCCGCCGCCGGTGAGCACCTCGGCGCCCTCCTGACGGCCGATGTCGATGTAGGACAGGATCTTCTCGTACTGATCGTTGCTGGCCTGGGCGCCGATCATGGTGGCGTCGTCGAGCGGGTTACCGCTGACGATGGCCTTGGTGCGTTCGATACACCGCGCCATGAACTCGTCGTAGATCGAGGAGTGGATCAGCGCACGCGAGGGACAGGTGCACACCTCGCCCTGGTTCAGCGCGAACATCACGAAACCCTCGACGGCCTTGTCCAGGAATTCGTCGTCGGCGGCCATGATGTCGGGCAGGAAGATATTGGGGCTCTTGCCGCCCAGCTCCAGCGTCACCGGGATGATGTTCTCGCTGGCGTACTGCATGATCAGCCGCCCGGTGGTGGTCTCACCGGTGAACGCCACCTTGGCCACCCGCGGGCTGGACGCCAGCGGCTTACCGGCTTCCACGCCGAAACCGTTGACCACGTTGAGAACTCCCGGCGGCAGCAGATCCGCGATCAGCTCGACCACCTTCAGGATCGAGGCCGGGGTCTGCTCGGCGGGCTTGAGCACCACCGCGTTACCCGCCGCCAGCGCGGGCGCCAGCTTCCAGGTGGCCATCAGGATCGGGAAGTTCCACGGGATGATCTGGCCGACCACGCCGAGCGGCTCGTGGAAGTGGTAGGCGATGGTATCGCCGTCGATTTCGCTGATCCCGCCCTCCTGGGCGCGGATGGCGCCGGCGAAGTAGCGGAAGTGGTCGATGGCCAGCGGCAGGTCGGCGGCCTTGGTTTCGCGGACCGGTTTGCCGTTCTCCCAGGTCTCGGCGACGGCGAGGGCTTCGAGATTGTCCTCGATGCGGTCGGCGATCTTGTTGAGGATATTGGCGCGTTCGGCGACGGAGGTGGCGCCCCAGCCGTCGGCGGCGGTGTGCGCGGCATCGAGGGCCAGTTCGACGTCGGCCGCGGTCGAGCGGGCTACCTCGGTGAAGGTCTGCCCGTCCACCGGTGACGGATTCTCGAAGTACTGCCCCTCGACCGGTGCCGTCCAGTCGCCGCCGATGAAATTGTCGTAGCGGGCGGCGTAGCTGACGATGCTGCCCTCGGCACCTGGTTTCGCGTAGGTCATGTCGCATGCTCCTCATCGAGTCGGCGGATAGCACGAGCAACCGTTCGTGACGCAGACCACTATCGCGATCTTGGGTTGGCAGAAGGTTGACTACCGAGGTGACACGCCGGAACCGCAGGTCAGAGCGGGCGGATCAGGCCCGGAGGGCGGTGTGCAGCCTGGCCGCGGCGACGGCGCGGCGTCCGTCGTTGGGCGGCAGCAATCGCAGTGCGTGCTCGTGGATCTCGATGTCGTCGGGCGCCCGCTCGCCGTAGCGCAGCGCGTTGTCGGGGTCGTCGTCGGACAGCACCGCCGTGCGCACCGCGACCTCGAGGTGATCGCGCCATTCCACGATCCCCGGCGTCTGTGAACCGGGCAGCAGCGGCCCGCGATACATCCGCACCGCCGTACCGGTGTCGCCGGCTTCGAGTGCGCCGAGGAGGTCGACGGCATCGCAGGACAGCGGGGTGGTGAGTTGGTAGACCCGGTTGGCGATCTCGCCCCCGGTGGCCCGGCGCAGATGCGAGACATCGGCTTTGAGCGTGCTCGAGGTGGCGGGCCGGTCGCCGTAGATGGCGTAGTGCAGCCGTTCCGGGGTGAAGCCGTCGGGTTCGAGCGCGAGCAGCGTGAGGATTTCCAGTTGGCGTGGCCGCAACCGCACCGGGTGCCCGTCGCGCACCAGACGCGAGCCGCCGAGGCAGGTCAGCCGGACCCCCGGACGGGTGACGGCCGCCGCGTGCAGCCGCGCTTCCACCGCCGTGACCAGCGACTGCACCGTCGACATGGCCAGCGGATGGGAGCGGTCCCACGTCGAGGACAGGTCGAGCACGCCGAGCCTGCGGCCGTCGGGGGCGTGGATCGGCGCGCAGTAACACACCCAGCCGTGCAGGGCCGCGACCAGATGTTCGGCGGAGAACACGGTGCTGGGTTTGCCGGTCTGCATGGCCAGCGACAGTGCGTTGGTGCCCATATGTTCTTCGTCCCAGCGGCCGCCGGGCGCGAAATTGACCTGTTCGGCGCGGCGGCGCATGACCGGCCCGCCGAAGGACCACAAGATGGTGCCGCTCTCGTCGGTGACCGCGGCGACATAGCCGGCGTCGTGGGCGACATTGTGCAACTGGTCGGCGAGTTGGGTGACCGGTTCGCGCAGCGGGGACTCGGCCCAGCGGGCACCGATGTCGGCGGAATCGATCGCAGGCGCGCTGGCGGTGGCCGGGTCGACGGTGCGCACCGAGCGCATCCAGGATTGGGCGACCTCACTGCGCAACCCGGAAGCGGCGACGCGGGGCAGCACGGGATGCGACCCGTCGGGAACCCAGCGGGACCATTCCTTTTCCAGCGCGGCTCGCTGCTCGGCGAGCGTGCTGTGTGCCGCCATCTATGTCTTCCTGGTCACATCTTCGACTACTTCCATCATGCCGCACCGACCAGGCGATCGGTGCGGCAGTCGACGGAAAAGTCAGCTCAGATGGTGCACCGGTCCCATCCCGTAGACCGGCGTGGGAATGCCCTCGTAGCGCGCCTCGAGTTGCAGCGCGAGATACAGCGAGTAGTGCCGGGATTGGTGCAGGTTGCCGCCGTGGAACCACAGGCCCTCCTGCCTGGTCGGCTTCCACATATTGCGCAGCTCGCCCTCCCACGGGCCGGGATCCTTGGTGGTGCCGGAGCCGTAGCCCCAGCATTTGCCTACTTTGTCGGCGACGTCCTGGCCGATCAGGTCGGCGGCCCAGCCGTTCATCGAGCCGTAGCCGGTGGCGTAGACGACCAGGTCGGCGGGCAGTTCGGTGCCGTCGTCGAGGACGACGGCGTCCTCGGTGAGTTCGCGGACCTCGCCGTGCGCCAGCGCGATCTTGCCGTCGGCGATCAGCTCCGAGGCACCCACGTCGATGTAGTAGCCGGAGCCGCGGCGCAGGTACTTCATGAACAGGCCCGAACCGTCGTCACCCCAGTCGAGTTGGAAGCCGGCGCGTTCGAGCCGGTCGTAGAACTCGGCGTCGCGGGCGCGGATGGCCTCGTACACCGGGATCTGGAACTGCGGCATGATCCGGTACGGCAGCGAGGCGAAGGTCAAGTCGGCCTTGTCGGTGGTCATGCCCGCCGCGAGGGCGCGTTCGGAGTACAGATCGCCGAGGCCGAGCTCCATCAGCGAATCCGACCGCACGATGTGGGTGGAGCTGCGCTGCACCATCGTCACCTGGGCGCCCACTTCCCACAGCGCCGCGCAGATGTCGTGGGCGGAGTTGTTGGAGCCGATGACCACCGCGCGCTTACCCGCGTAGGCGTCCGGGCCGGGATGCTTGCTCGAATGATGCTGTTCGCCCCGGAAACGTTCCATCCCAGGGAAATTCGGGATATTCGGCTTGCCGGACATGCCGGTGGCGAGCACCAACTGGGTGGGCCGCAGCTCGATGGCCTCGCCGTCGCGCAGGACGTCGACCTCCCATTCGCCGGCGATCTCGTCGTAGGTGGCGGAGGTGCAGGTGGTCTTCGACCAGTACGGCACCTCCATGACCCGGGTGTACATCTCGAGCCAGTCGCCGATCTTGTCCTTGGGGGTGAACACCGGCCAGTTGTCCGGGAACGGCAGATACGGCAGGTGGTCGTACCAGACCGGATCGTGCAGGCACAGCGACTTGTACCGTTTGCGCCACTGATCGCCGGGCCGGTCGTGCTTGTCGACCACCAGCGCGGGCACCCCGAGCTGACGTAACCGCGCGCCGAGCGCGATCCCGCCCTGACCACCGCCGACCACCAGCACATAGGGCTGGCGGGTGCGGCCGAGTTCGCGCTCCTCCTCGGCACGACGCTCGGACCAGGTCACCCGGTCCGGGTCGGCGCCGTGCACCACACCACGCGGCCGCCGCGGACCTTTGCTCTCCTCATGCCCTTTCAGCTCGCGCAGGCTGGTGAGCAGCGTCCACGCGCCCTCGTCTTTGAGCCGCAGATGCCCGACCGCGCGGCCGGCGGCGGTCTCGAATCCGATCCATGCCGTGACAACGCCCCCGTCCTCGGTGGGCTCTTCGGTGGTGTGGAAGTTGCCCGGATCGGTGCCGTCCAGCCGCGCGCGCAGCATGTCGGCGATGTCCTCGCGGCCCTCGAGGGTCTTGATGTTCCAGGTGAAGGCGACCAGGTCGCGCCAGAAGCCGTCGAGGGCGAACATCGCGGCCGCGGCCTCCACATCACGGTCCGCCAGTGCCCTCTCGAAATCCCGCAGCCAGGCGTCCACGCGCTGCTGCGGTGTCTGCGTATCGGGCGTCGGCTCCAGTGTCGGGGTCATCGGATTCTCCTTCTCCAGCGGATCTGTGAGCTACAGCACACGTCACCGGAACCGGTGTCACAATCGTTGCAAGGCGTTGCAACATCGGTGTGCGCACGCGGCGAGGCGCGCGAGCCTCGCCCGGCCGCGCGTACCGAGCGGATCAGGATGGATGTCGTGGGCGAATTCGGCGCGATCGAACCGGGGACGGACCTGCCCCGGTACGCCCGCGACCTGGTCCGCATGCACGACGCGGTGATCGGCGGCGGACGCTCACCGTTGCGGCCGCGCACGCTGGTGGCGCGTTCCTGGTCGCGAGTGCTGGCGGCGGGGCTGGTACCCGACCAGGCCAATACCCGCACCGTGCTCGGGCTGGAGGAGGTCGAGCGACGCCGCCGGATGTCGCCGCTGGCCGGCGTGATCAGCGAGTTGACGCAGGTGATCGCCGGGGTCGCCGACGCATCGCAGTTGATCATGGTGGTCACCGATGCCGACGGCGTGGTGCTGTGGCGCGCCGGTTCGCCGCGGGTCCGCAACCGCGCCGACTCGCTCGGCTTCCAGGAGGGCGCCACCTGGACCGAATCGGTGGTCGGCACCAATGCCATCGGCACCGCGCTCGCCGAAGCCAGTCCGGTGCAACTGTTCTCGGGTGAACATTTCGAGCAGTCACAGCATCCGTGGTACTGCACGGCGGCGCCGATCCACGATCCGCGCACCGGCGAACTCCTCGGCGTGGTCGACGTCAGCGGGCCGGCGCTCACCCTGCATCCGGCGCTCACCGCCCTGGTCGGCGCGGGTGCCCGGCTGGCCGAGGGCCAGATCGCGCGGCTGCAACAGGACCGGCTGGAACGGTTGCGCAGCACCGCCATGCCCACCCTGTCCACCCTGACCGGTCCCGCCCTGCTGGTGGACGAGCACGGCTGGGTCGCCCACGCCACCGGCATCGCCACGCCCCAGCGCATCGCCATCCCGAATGCCGAACGCGCGGTGCACGTCCCCGGACTCGGCGTCTGCTCGGCGGAGCCGCTGCGCGGTGGTTGGCTGGTGCGGCCGCTCGGCGCCGGCGCGCACACCGGTATCCGGATGAACCTCGACCTGTCCGGCACGCCGGTCGTCAGCGCGGTCGGCGGCGAATCCGATTGGCGCAGTTCACTATCGGTGCGGCACGCGGAGATCCTGCTCCTGCTACATCTGCGTGGGCGGCGCGGGATGTCGGTCGCCGATCTGAGTCACGCGCTCTACGGCGATCCCGACCACGCGGTCGCCGTCCGGGCCGAACTGTCGCGGCTGCGGCGGGTGCTCGGCTCGATCATCGAGAGCAGGCCCTATCGACTGGAGGCGTCGGTGAGTCTCACGCTGGCCCTCGGTGACGTCGACCGGTTGGCCGACTGCGCATTCGTCCGCCGCTCCACCAGCCCCGGGGTTCGTGCGCTCGCCGGGGCCGGAACCGCGCTCGGCTGACCCGACCTCGCAATCCTCGTGCGGTGTTCGTCCCGCGGTTGCGGCTGCGCCAGCTGGCCCACCCCGCCCACGCTGCGGGCGAGCCGACGGTCCGGGTGCTCGGCTCCGCGCATCGACGCCGGCCCAGATTTCGGGAGCACCGGCGCTGATCGGGTTCGAGGTGCGCACAGGCGTCTGCCGCGGCGCGTGTTCAATCGCGCGCGAACACGGCCTTCCATGCTCCGACGACCAGCCCGCGCAGGAAGTTCTCCCAGCTGAAATGGTCGTGCCACAGGATGATTCGCCCGTCGCGCAGTTCGAAAGTGCCCGCGACCCAGAAGGAGATCTTCAGCGGCCCGAAGCGCAGGATGTCGGTGCGGTCGGTGAGCACGATGGGTCCGTCGGCGGCGATGTGGTGCATGATCGCGGCGAAACCGAACTGATCCCGGCTCAGCCCGCGCAGCACCTGCGCCACTCGTTCGCCACGCACATCCGGTAGCGAGGTGTTCTTCCAGACGATGTCGGGATGCAGCAGTTCCAGCGCCTCACCGACCGCGCCGATCTCCAGCGCGGCGAAGAATTCGCGCACCGTGGTGATCGAGTCCTGCTCCAGCTCGATTTCGCTCATGGATCGAGGGTAGGTGGTAGACGCGCCGGATGCGGCCCGTTCCGCCGCCGGACACCACCTCCCGGCGATACGTTGGTGCTATGACCACCCGGGATGAGATCGAGTCGTTTCTGGATGAGTACCAGGCCGCGCTGTCGGCCTACGACGCCGAACGTTCGGCCTCGTTGTGGGGCATGCCCGGCACCATCGTCAGCGACGGCTTCGTCGGCGCGCTGCATTCGCGCGCGGAGCTGGCGCAGGGCCTATCCCAGGCCTATCCCTTCTATCAGCAGCTCGGCCTGGCGCGGGTCGACCACACGCTGCTCGAACACGTCGACCTGACCGCGAGCATCGCTCGCGTGCACGTGCGCTGGCATTTCTACGACGACGCCGACGACCTGCTCACCGACGGCGACTACGAATACCTGCTACGCCGCGACGACGACGGCCTGCACGCCTACGTCGCGGTGGCGATCGACGAGATGGAGAAGCTGACCAGACTCGCGGCGGAGAAGGGCATTCAGCTGCCCGGGACGTGAGGGGCCGAGCGCGCGTCGGAAGTGCCCGGTTCATTCTATGGAGCACTCATCTCCACGGGTATACTGACAGGTATGACTTCAACGACGATCAAGGTGCCGAAGCCAACCAGAGATCGGCTACATCGACTGGCGGCCGCAGAGGGCCTCACATTGTCACAGGCGATCGAAAAGCTACTGGACGAACACGCTCCGCGCCCGAAGCCGAAGTTCGGCGGATTTCGTAGCGACCGGCCGCTGACCACAGAGGAGATCGATCGCGAGCTCGCCGGCGGCTTCGGTGAATGGTGAGAACATCGTCGTCGACACGAGCGGGATCCTCGCGATGTACGACGAGTCATACCCTGAGCACGTCCAGCTGACCGAGATCGCGAATGCTGCGGCAGGGTTGCTGGTCGTCTCCCCACTTATCGTCGCGGAGTCCGACTACATGCTGGCCACGCGGCTTGGCGCCGCTGCGGCACGGCAGTTCGCCGAAGACATTTCAGCAGGCGCCTACGAGCTGGCCGAGTGGACTCAGGACTATCACGCCGCAGCCCTTGCGATCGTGTCCAGCTTCGGCGATGACGACTACATCGGCATGGCCGACGCGTCCATTGTGGTGATCGCCGACCGTTATCGGACCACCAATGTGATGACGCTCGATCAGCGCCACTTCCGCAAGCTGAAGCCGCTCTGGGGCGTCAGCCATTTCACCTTACTTCCGTTCGACGCCTGAGGGCCATCGAGAGTTCGCGCGGCGATCCACGAGCGCTTGCAATCCGTCGAGGATGCGGTCGATGCCGAAGTTCAAGGCGTCGTCGCGGGCCGAGGATCCTCCCGCTTGCTCGCTCATGGCGGCGGTGACCTCGGGATATCGGTCGCCCGCCGCCTGCATCACCTCCGCCATCTGCCGCATCAACTGCTCCTCCATGCCGTCGGCCGGGGCGCCGGCGTTCTGGAGTGCGAGGCTGCGCACGTGGCCGTTGAGCACGACGACGGTGTCCAGCCGCTCCGGACCGGTCAGGCCGATCCCCGCCATCGCCGACAAGGCCGCCTCGAGCCAGCCCAGTTCGTTCGGCCCCATCGGCCGGATTCCGGTGGACAACTCCAGCGCCCACGGATGCGCCCGGTAGCGGCGGAAGATCTCCTCGGTCCAGCGGCGTAGACCGGCCCGCCACGGCGGCTCGCCGGAAACCGACTGCGCCGCAACGCTATCCAGCGACGCCGCAGCGCTATGCGGCGGCGCACCGGCGATATCCGGCGACGCGGCGGGGCCATCCAGCGACGCAGCAGCACTACCCGACGACCCTGCAGCACTACCCGACGACCCTGCAGCACCACCCGGCGACCCTGCAGCACCACCCGGCGACCCTGCAGCACCACCCGGCGACACGGCCGCACTACCCGGCAGAACAGTGGCGATGTCCGGCGGGGCGGCGGCACCTTCGAGCGATGCGGCGCCACTACCCGGGGGCGCGACGGCGCTATCCGGCGACGCGACAGCGATGTCCGGCGGGGCGCCGATGGCTTGCTCGAGCATCAACGCGGCGAGCTCTGCCTTGCCCGGTACGTACCGGTACAGAGACATTTTCGTGTACCCGAGCCGTTCGGCGACCCGCTGCATGGAGACCCCGGCCAGCCCTTCGGCGTCGGCGAGTTCGATGGCCGCGCCGACGATGGCCTCCAGCGACAGCGACGGCTTCGGGCCGCGTTTGGCCTGCCGCCCGGTACCCCAGAGCAGTTCGACCACGGTCGGAGCCGGCATCGCGATGTCCTTTCCGAAAAGGAGTTGACCAGAAACTGTGTCTACCATACGCTGCTCCGTGTCCGACGGAAACAGTTTCCTGTGGACGCCATTCCGCTGAAGGAGCGCTCATGCGTAACAAGACCGTCCTCATCTCCGGCGCGAGCATCGCCGGGCCCGCCCTCGCCTACTGGCTGAATCGCTACGGCTTCGAGGTCACCGTCGTCGAACGCGCTCCCGAGCTGCGCCCCGGCGGCCAGGCCGTCGACTTCAAGGGCGAAACGCATCTGAAAGTCCTCGAGCGCATGGGCATCCTCGACGCCGTCCGCGAACGACAGACCGGCGGCGCCGACATGGTGCTGGTGGACGCCGCGGGCAAGCGCCGCGCGCTCATCTCCGGCGATTTCACCGGCGGCGACCTGGAGATCCTGCGCGGCGACCTGGCCCAGCTCATGTACGAGCGCACCGCTGAGCACTGCACCTACCTCTTCGGCGATTCGATCAGCGCGCTCACCGAGACCGCCGAGGGCGTGCGAGTCGAGTTCGAACACGCCCCGCCCCGCACCTTCGACCTGGTTTTCGGCGCCGACGGCGTGCACTCACGGGTGCGCGCGCTGGCGTTCGGCCCCGAACGCGACTACGTCCACCACCGCGGCTACTACTACTGCCTGGTGAATTCCGGTACCGAGCCCCGACGCACCGACGGACCGCGACGCGAGGTGGCCTACGCCCACAACGCGCCGGGCAAACTCGCCGTCGACGGTGGACCGAAGGCCGAGCAGATGTACATGTTCGCCGCCCCCGAGCTGGACTACGCACGCGATGACGAGCAGGCCCAGCGCCGCATCGTCAAGGACACCTTCGCCGACGTCGGCTGGGAAGTGCCACGCATGATGGCGGATCTGGAGCAGGCCGCGACCTTCTATATGGACTCGCTCAGCGTGGTCGAGATGACCTCATGCGTCCGCGGACGGGTCGCCCTCGTCGGTGACGCCGGCTACGGCAACACCCTGGCCGGTTTCGGCACCGGTCTCGCCCTCGTCGGCGCCTACGTCCTCGCCGGTGAACTGGCCCTCGCCGACGGCGATCACACCGTGGCCTTCCCGTGCTACGACGAGATCATGCAGCGCTACAACAAGATCGCCGGCTCCAGCAACCCCGGCCGCTTCCTGGCCCCCAAGACCGCCTTCGGCATCCGAGCCCGCGACTGGTTCCTGAACTCTCCACTGTTCGCCCTGATGGTGAAACTCGGCGACAAGGGCGCCAACGACATCGACCTGCGCGACTACCCGACCCTCCACGCCGCCCTCCCAAGCGACCAATAGCCCATGGTCGACCCGCCACCCCAGGTCCTCCCGCCCGCGCAGTTGCATGTCGCATACCTTGTGGCGTTTTTCCAGGCCCACAACGTATGCGAAGTCGCCAAAACCTATGCGTTACTCCAGCACAGGCCAGGAAACGGCGACGCGCCCACGGTTCGGCGGGTGCCGATCGCGGGCGCGTCGTCAGCGAGAAACTCAGCCCAGCAGGCGCCAGTCTTCGAGGCCCTGGTACAGCGGCAGGTCGTTGGCCAGCTTGCGGACGCGGGCGCGCAGCGTGTCGACATCCGAACCACCGGCCAGCGCGGTGCCGATGATGTCGGCGACCTCGGTGAACTCGGTGTCGCCGAAGCCGCGGGTGGCCAGGGCCGCGGTGCCGATGCGCAGGCCGGAGGTGACCATCGGCGGACGCGGATCGAACGGAACGGCATTGCGGTTGACGGTGATGCCGATCTCGTGCAGCAGATCCTCGCCCTGCTGGCCGTCGAGCTGCGAGTTACGCAGATCCACCAGCACCAGGTGCACATCGGTGCCACCGGTGAGCACGCTGATGCCCTTGTCCGCGACGTCGGCGGCGCTCAGGCGCTCGGCCAGGATCTTGGCGCCGGACAGGGTGCGCTGCTGACGCTCGGCGAACTCGGCGGTGCCGGCGATCTTGAACGCGACGGCCTTGGCGGCGATGGCGTGCATCAGCGGACCGCCCTGCTGGCCGGGGAACACCGAGCTGTTGAGCTTCTTGGCGAATTCCTGCTTGGCCAGGATCAGGCCGGAGCGCGGACCGCCGAGGGTCTTGTGCACGGTGGAGGAGACGACGTCGGCGTAGGGCACCGGGGAGGGGTGCAGTCCGGCCGCGACCAGGCCGGCGAAGTGCGCCATATCGACCCACAGGTAGGCGCCGACCTCGTCGGCGATCTCCCGGAAGGCGGCGAAGTCCTGGTGCCGCGGGTAGGCCGACCAGCCCGCGACGATCACCTTCGGCTGCGCCTCCAGGGCGATCTTGCGCACCTCGTCCATATCGACGCGGTGGTCTTCCTTGCTGACGCCGTAGGAGTGGACCTCGTACAGCTTGCCGGAGAAGTTCAGCCGCATGCCGTGGGTGAGGTGGCCGCCGTGGGCCAGGTCCAGGCCGAGCAGCTTCTCGCCGGGGTTCATCAGGGCCATCAGCACCGCGGCGTTGGCTTGGGCGCCCGAATGCGGCTGGACGTTGGCGAACTCGGCGCCGAAGAGTTCCTTGGCGCGCTCGCGGGCCAGGTTCTCCACGACGTCGACGTGCTCGCAGCCGCCGTAGTAACGGCGGCCCGGGTACCCCTCGGCGTACTTGTTGGTGAGCACACTGCCCTGCGCCTGCAGGACCGCGCGCGGCACGAAGTTCTCCGAGGCGATCATCTCGAGGGTGTCGCGCTCGCGGGCGAGCTCTCCTGCCATCGCGGCAGCGACCTCGGGATCGAGTTCACCGAGAGACTGGGTATTGACAGAAGCGGTCGTCTGCGTCACCCGGACAGTCTATTTGCTGCCCCGCCGCGCACCGGAACGGGGTCGGATAGCACATCTCGCGGCGCCGCGCACACCTTTCCGGCGACCGGTTCGCTGCTCCGGATCGCCGGCGACGACGCTCAGACCGCCTGCACCGCCCGGATCGCGCCGGGTGTCAGCGGTTCGTCGAGCAGTCGCCGGAACCGGTCGGCGCGCTCGTCGGCGCTCGGCGCCGCGTCCAGCCAGCCGCCGAGCAGCTTGTAGCCCTCGACATAAGTGCTGATGTAGGCGCGCCACAGCGGCGAGGACAGGAAGCGCAGCGATTGGCGCGCGCGCTCGGGCGTCGTCAGGTTCCAGCGTTGCAGGAACTCGGCCACCTCGTCGGCGTCGCGGCCGCGGTCGTGCAGCAGCAGCGCCGCGTCCTGACGGACACCGAGCAGCTGCGCCGAGGCCTGCGACAGCCGTTCGGCGCGTTCGCCGTCGAAGCGCAGGCCGAGGTCGGCGTAGATCTCCTGCGCCCAGCGGCCCCAGCCCGGCCCGACGATGGCCTCCAGCGCCAGGTCGGCCAGGCCCTCGGCCATCAGGCACTGCGGGGTGTTGACCAGGAACAGCGTCTGCTCGGCCTGCCCGGCCGCGACCAGTCCGGCTTCCTTGCGGCAGTGCTCGGTGTGGTGGCCTGGGTAGGCCTCGTGCGCGATGAGCCGCGGCAGGTTGGCCATATGCTGGCGCAGATCGGAGTTGATCGCGACCTTGGAGTGGTAGTTGCCGAGGTAGTAGTTGAAGCCGGACCACGGCTTGTCGCCGACGATCTCGTAGGTGACGTGCTCGTGGTCGGGCAGCGGATAGCGCTCGCGCACCAGTTCGCGCAACGCACTGGAGAACGCCTCCACACAGGCGGGCAGGCGCTCCGGCGGGATCTCGTCGGCCTGCCGGTGCGCGGCGATGCGTTCGGCCAGCGGACCGTCCCCGGCGAGCACCTCGTCCATCTTGCGGTGCGCGTCGCGGTAGTCGGCCTCGTCGCCGGGTGCGATGTCGACGTCGAAGTAGGCGCGCACCTCGTCGACGAAACCGATGTCGTCGCCGGCGAACTTGCGGGCCGAGCATTCCAGCGCGCGTAGGTGCACATCGAGGAACTCGGTGCGTTCGGGCGCCAGGCCCGCCCCCGGCAGTTCGGCGCGCAGGGCCGCGGCCCGCCGGGCGAGTTCGCGCGGCTGCGGCGCGGGCGCGTTCTCGACCTCCCGGCGCAGCGCCGGATCGCCGGTGAACGCGTCGACGAAACCTTCCTCCAGCCGGTCGAAGGCCAGGCCGAGCCGCAGGTAATCGGTGA
This sequence comes from Nocardia cyriacigeorgica, assembly GCF_005863245.1. Taxonomy (GTDB): domain Bacteria; phylum Actinomycetota; class Actinomycetes; order Mycobacteriales; family Mycobacteriaceae; genus Nocardia; species Nocardia cyriacigeorgica_C. The sequence continues at coordinate 406,816 of NZ_VBUT01000007.1, forward strand.
CGAGCGGATGCGCTTCCATGGCAGCCGACGATAGCGGCTCCACCAGCGCGGCGCCGAGTGTTACCGGCCGGTAGGCGACCCCCTTTTCCCGGTGGGCGGCGGCGAGGCGCAGAATTCAGCCATGCGGCCACAGTTAGTCCGAATCTCACAGCGCCGGTGCGATATGTGTGCGTGTTTGCCGGAATGGAGCGTCGGGTAAGTGGCACGGATGAGCGAGCCGAGCCCGTATGTGGAATTCGATCGGAAACAGTGGCGCACACTGCGGAAATCGACTCCACTGGTGCTCACCGAGGAAGAACTGCGCGGCCTGCGCGGCCTGGGTGAACAGATCGATCTGGAAGAGGTCGCCGAGGTCTACCTTCCGCTCGCCCGGCTCATTCATTTGCAGGTCGCCGCACGTCAGCGGCTGTTCGCGGCCACCGCGACCTTCCTCGGGGAAAAGCATCCGGACCAGCAGGTGCCATTCGTCATCGGTGTCGCGGGCAGCGTCGCGGTGGGTAAATCGACCACCGCGCGTGTGCTGCAAGCACTACTGGCGCGCTGGGATCACCATCCGCGAGTGGATTTGGTCACAACCGACGGGTTCCTCTACCCCACCGCCGAACTCACCCGGCGCGGGATCATGCATCGCAAGGGATTCCCGGAGAGCTACGACCGCCGCAAACTGCTGCGTTTCGTCACCGAGGTGAAATCCGGTGCGCCCGAAGTGTGCGCGCCGGTGTATTCACATATCTCCTACGACATCGTGCCCGGTGAGTTCCATTGCGTGCGCCAGCCCGACATCCTCATCGTCGAGGGCCTGAATGTCTTGCAGACCGGTCCGCGGTTGATGGTGTCGGATCTGTTCGACTTCTCCATCTATGTCGACGCCCGCATCGAGGACATCGAGAACTGGTATGTGCAAAGGTTTCTCAGCCTGCGCAAGACCGGTTTCGCCGATCCGAAGGCGCATTTCCACCATTACGCCCGCTTCACCGACGAGGAGGCGACGGCAGCGGCCAAGGACATCTGGAACTCGACCAACCGGCCGAATCTGGTGGAGAACATCCTGCCCACCCGTCCGCGCGCGACGCTGGTGCTGCGCAAGGACTCCGATCACACGATCAATCGACTGCGGTTGCGGAAATTGTGAGCGGGCGCAATCTGCTCACGCGCCGAGCCGCGGTCCTCAGCCACTGAATCGGCGGTGCTCACTCGCCGAACAGGCGCCACGGCGACGCCGAATCGGAGCGGCTACCGGGCCGAATCGCCGATGCTCAGACTCCGAATCGCCGGTGCCGCGCGGCGAAATCGCGCAGGGCGCGCAGGAAATCCACCCGCCGGAACTCCGGCCAATACGCCTCGGTGAACCAGATCTCCGAATACGCGCTCTGCCACAGCAGGAACCCGGACAGTCGCTGCTCACCGGAGGTCCGGATGACGAGGTCGGGGTCCGGTTGGCCGGAGGTGTAGAGGTGCTGGCCGATGGCGTTGACGGTGATCGACTGCACCAGGTCCTCGCCGGTCTCCCCGGCCGCGATCTCCTGGCGGACCAGCGAGCGCACCGCGTCGGTGATCTCCTGCCTGCCGCCGTAGCCGACAGCCACGTTGACGTGCACCCCGTTGCGTCCGCTGGTGCGTTCGGCGGCGGTGCGCAACCGTTTGGCGATCAGCTCGGGGAATCCGTCGAGCGAGCCGACCAGCCGCACGCTCCAGTTCTGGTCCGGGGCCGACAGTTCCTCGACCACGTCGGTGATCACCTCGAACAGCGTTTCCAGCTCTTCGGGATCACGGCGCAGGTTCTCGGTGGACAGCAGATAGACGGTGACCATCTCGATGCCCGCGGCCTCGCACCAGCCCACCAGTTCAGCGATCTTGAGGGCACCCACCCGGTGCCCGTGGCTGACGTCGGTGAAGCCGTTTTCCCTGGCCCAGCGCCGATTGCCGTCGCACATCACCGCAACGTGGCGGGGATGCTGCTTGCCTGCCAGCTGCTTGGCCAGCCGGGCCTCGTAGACGCGATACGGAAAGCCACGCACCCGACTCGGAAACTCCACGGCGTCCAACAGTACGCCTCGTCACGTTGTCCGCGGCATCGGCCGCGTTTCCCGGTACAGTGACCATCGGACCGGCAACCTACGGTTCCGTAGGTTACTCGCGAGTTAACTCAGGAGGTAGTTCGTGACCGATCCGGTCGACACCACCGGCACACCCCGCTTGCACGACACCACCGCGGCCGACGACGCCGCCGAAGAGGCGATCAATCCCGCCGACGCCCTCGCCGCGCTGCTCAAACCGCGGATGCGCGGCTGGATCCACACCTGGGCCGTCGGGATCGCGGCGATCGCGGTCATCGCGCTGGTCGCCGCGGCGACGACGGTCTCGGCCACCGCGGTGTGGTCCACCCTCGTCTACGGCCTCACCGTCTGCCTGCTGTTCGGCGTCAGCGCCGTCTATCACCGCGTCACCTGGCAGACGGTGCGCGCCCGCATCCGCATGAAGCGCGCCGATCATTCGATGATCTTCCTGTTCATCGCGGGCAGCTACACCCCGTTCGCGCTGCTCGGCCTGCCCGGTTCCACCGGCCGCACGCTGCTGATCGTGGTGTGGGCGGGCGCGCTGGCCGGCGTCGCGCTGAAACTGCTGTGGCCGACCGCGCCGCGCTGGGTCGGCGTGCCGCTGTATCTGCTGCTGGGCTGGGCGATCGTGCCGGTCGCGGGCGAGCTCTACGACAACGTCGGCCTGGCCCCGCTGATCCTGCTGCTGATCGGCGGCCTCATCTACAGCGGCGGCGCCATCCTCTACGCCACCAAGTGGCCGAATCCGTGGCCGGAAGTGTTCGGCCACCACGAGTTCTTCCACGCCGCGACGGTGCTCGCGGCGCTGGCGCACTACGTTGCGGTTTGGCTGGTGCTGCTGCGCTGACCGCCTCCGGCGTTCTATGCTGCTCGTTCGTGTCAGTCGCTGCCGCAATGAGCATCGCGCAGCCCGAGCGCACGCCATGATCGCCCGTCTGGTGGTCTGGGCGCTCCGGGCCCGCTGGGGCCTGGCCGCGGTCGTGATCACCTGCAATCTCAGCGGTGTGGCCGTCATCGTCACCCAGTTGTGGCTGAGCGGATTCTTCGACCGGCTGGGCCCCGACATCCTGCGCGCGCTCGCCGTCGTCGCGATCTACCCGACCATCGGTTTCGCCGTCGGCATCGCCTTGGCGATCCGCGACCGCACCGTCTATTTCAACTGGCTCGACCAGACCCGCAGACCCACCCCCGACGAGGCGCGGCGGCTGCTGCGACTGCCGATCGCCATCACCACCCGCGCCCTTGCGCTGTGGCTGCCCGGCGTGATCATCGCCTCCATCGTGCTGGCCAGGGTTACCGAGCAGGACGATCTGGCGGTGATGACGTCGATGTTCGTCATCGGCGGCCTGGAATCGGCCGGACTCACCTTCCTGATCGTGGACCGGCTGATCCGCCCGACCATCCCGATCGTGGCCGGGGTGCTCGGCGCGACCATGCACTGGAGTTCGACGGTGTTCGTCCGGGTGGTGCTCACCTGGGCGGTGTCGGGCGCGATGCCGCTGTCGATGTTGATCGTGGTGCTGGCCGATCCGGTGTCCGGTCCGTCCGACCGCATCCGCACCGGGATCTATGTGGCCGCGCTCGGCATCGTCGTCGGGGCGCTCGCCACCGCGACGCTGGCCCGCGCGGTCGCCTCACCGATGCGCAAGCTCCGCTTCGCCCTGGACCAGATCACCCACGGCGACCTCGACGTGCGGGTATCGGTGAACAGCGCCAGCGAGATCGGCAGGCTGGAGCATTCGGTGAATCAGCTCGCCGCGGCGCTGCGTGAGCGGACCAGGATGCGCGATGTGTTCGGCAGGCACGTCGGTGACGAGGTCGCCGAGCGGGCGCTGGCCGGCGGCGTGGATCTGACCGGCGATGTGCGCGTGGTGTCGGCGCTGTTCGTCGACGTGACCGGTTCGGTGGAGATCTCCACCGGGCTGCCGCCGCAGGAGTTCGTGGCCAAGCTGAACCGGCTGCTGTCCATCGTGGTCGCCGCGACCGAGGACAACAACGGGCTGGTCAACAAGTTCGAAGGCGATGCCGCGCTGTGCATCTTCGGCGCTCCGATCGCGTTGCGCGACAACGCCACCCCCGCCTTGCGCGCCGCCCGCCGGATCCGGGACGAGGTGCTGGCCACCGGCGAACTCGATATCGGTATCGGGGTGGCGCGCGGGCAGGTGTTCGCCGGTGACGTCGGCACCGACACCCGGCTGGAGTTCACCGTCATCGGTGACGCCGTCAACGAGGCCGCGCGCCTCACCACCGCGGCCAAGGCCGTGCATCGCCGGATCCTGGTGAGCGAGTCGGTGATCGAGGCCGCCGCGCCGCACGAACGTGCCAAATGGGAGCCCTATGGTGAGCTGCCGCTGCGCGGGATGAGCGACCCGACGCCCTCATGGACAGATCTGCCCCAAGACGACAAGCCCGTCCCCGACCCGGCCGCAGACGATCTCGACTCCCCCGCCGACCCTCCGCACCCCGCGCCCACCCCCACCGGCGAGCCGACCGCCGGCCCCGGATGAAAGGAGCCGTACCCGCCTCGATCAGCCGCCGAACCCAGCTCGAACGCAAGCCGACCGCTCCCGACCGGACCGAGAACCGCGAGCCGGCCCCTCCCGAATCGCCCATCGGACCCACGCGACACGCGAGCCGCCGGGGCCAAAATGGCAGCCGGACGCCCACGGTTCACATACTGAGAGGAGACTTCAGGGATGAATCGAAAATCTCCACCCGCGAGTTTGTTCAGTCACCTCGATGAAACCATCCCCACCGCCGCCTCCGCCGAGGACAGCGCGGCCGTCGCGCCGGTGTTCAGCAGCGCGGGCAACGGCTCCGCACCGAGTGACGAGGCCGGTCCCGCAGCCGGCGGTGATCAATGAATCCGAAAGCCAAAGCCGTGGACCTCGGGTACGCGGCGGGCTGGGGGCTGGTGCGGGCGCTGCCGCAGCGGTGGGCGCGCGGCATGTTCGACCGCGCGGCCGATCGCGCCGTCCGCGATGGCGGCCCTGATCAGTTGCGGCGCAACCTGGCTCGGGTGCTCGGCACCACGCCGGAGCAGGTGCCCGACGAGCTGATGCGCGCGAGCATGCGCTCCTACGCGCGCTATTGGTGCGAGGCGTTCCGGCTGCCGTCGATGGATCCGGTCGAGGTGGCCGACATCATCGAATCCTCCGCGACCGGGCTCGAGCATGTGCGTGCTGCCGTCGACAGCGGTAGCGGCGCGGTGCTGGCGCTGCCGCACAGCGGCAACTGGGACCTGGCGGGACTGTGGGTGGTACAGCGCATCGGTTCGCCCACCGTGGTCGCCGAGCGGCTGAAGCCGGAATCGCTGTTCCGGCGGTTCGTGCGCTTCCGTGAGGGTCTCGGTTTCGAGATCATCCCGCTCACCGGCGGCACCACCCCGCCGTTCGAGCAGCTGACCACGCGGATCCGGGAAGGGCGCGTGGTGTGCCTGCTCGGTGAGCGCGACCTGTCCGGCAAGGGCGTGCCGGTCACCTTCTTCGGCGAACCGGCCCAGATGCCCGCGGGCCCGGCGCGCCTGGCCATCGACACCGGCGCGCCGCTGCTCCCGGTGCACTGCTGGTTCACCCCCGACGGCTGGGGGTTCAGCGTCGGCGCCCCGATCGACACCACCGGCGGAGTGCAATCCACCACCCAAGCCCTCGCCGACGCATTCGCCACCGCCATCGCCGCCCACCCCGCCGACTGGCACATGCTGCAACCGCTGTGGACGGCTGATCACCGGGCGCGGGAGCAAGCGCGGAAGTCCCAGGCGCGCTGAGGGGCCGCAACCGATACGCGACACCGCCCAACACGCAACCCAGGCGAACCGGCGACCACGGCGCACGCGGAACCCCGGGCGCGGTGAGGCGCAGCAACCGATATGCAGCACGGCGCAACACCCAACCCTGGCCGAGTGGCGATCACGGCGCACGGACATGCGGGGAATCTCCGGACTCACCGAGGCAGCAGCGGGTGCGCGGTCGCGCCATCACGGACCGGCGTTCAGCGCGGAAGGGCTCGACCTGAGCGGGGCGCGTTGACTATCGGTATCCCTGCGCGCACCGCACGATCCGGAGCCATCGCAGATCCGAGCACCGCGCGCTCCCACGGTGGCCGGTGTGCTGGCGGGCGCCGACGGTCGAGGATCGACCGATGCTCCGCAGGTGCGGTCCGGCCGTGTCGGCGCACCGGAAACACCTCACGTCACCGCTAGATCATCGGCGGCGCAACGACTCCCGAAGCGCTTCGGCCGTGGTGACCGGTAGGTCGCAGACCGAGCCGCGGCACACGTACGCCGCGGCCGCATCGTCGACGGGAGGGCGGTCGGCGAGCAGTGGGATCGAATCCGGTTCGGCGGCAACGGTGATCGCGCCGCCCGGCGCTTCGGCGCGGGCCTCGGCGAGGAGGTCGGCGGCGGATGCGCGGTCGTTCGTCGCGATGGCGATCGCGATCGGCCCATGCAACGCCGCCTCCGCGACCGTCAACCATTGGCCCGCCGAGCGCGGGGCCTTGGCCAGCACGACGGTCCCGCGTTCGAGGGTGCGGTCGGCGGGTTCGCGGTAGCGGACGGCCTGTTCGGTTGTGCTACAGGCCGAGGCCGTGAGCAGGGCCTCCGCGAGCGAGGACGCGCCTGCCGGGGTGGCGCCGTCGATCGGGTCGCGGGGGCGGGCGACGAGTGTTTCGGCGTCGTCGGCGGTGTCGAACCAGCTGCCCGGCGCTTCGGGATCGGCGAAATGCTCGATGGCGGCATCGAGTATCCGCTGCGCGTGCTCGAGCCATTCGAGTTCGCCGGTGGCCTGGTGCAGTGCGAGCAGGCCGGTGGCCAGCCAGGCGTAATCCTCGAGCACGCCGGGCGCGGTGCCCGCCTTGCCGCCGAGCGAGGCGCGCAGTACCCGATCCCCGACGACGTGTTCGGCCAGCAGGAACCGCGCGCACCTGATCGCCGCTTCCAGCCAGTCGTCCCGGGCCTGCGTGGTGGCGGCTTCCACGAGCGCGGTGATCGCCATGCCGTTCCAGGCGGTGACCACCTTGTCGTCGCGATCCGGTTGCGGCCTGCGGGCGCGCTCGGTGCGCAGGGCCGAACGGATCCGCTCGAATCGGGCGGCGTCGTCCGGGTCGGTGTAGCGGGTCGGGACGGAGGTGCCCTGTTCGAAGTTGCCGGCGGTGGTGACGCCGAAGACCTCGGCCGCCCACGCACCGTCGATGGGGCCGAGCGCGGCGACCAGCTCGGCGGGCGACCACACATACGTCGCGCCCTCGATGCCCGGCTCTCCGGGTTCGATGTGGGTGTCGGCGTCGAGGGCCGAGGCGAACCCGCCGTGCTCGGTGCCGAGGTCGTCGCACAGGAATTCCACGATCTCACCGGTGACGCGACGCGGCAGATCGTCATCGGGCACCCGGCGCGCCAGGTGCGCGTAGGCGCGCAGCAGCTGGGCGTTGTCGTAGAGCATCTTCTCGAAATGCGGTACCACCCAGGCGGCGTCGACCGAGTACCGCGCGAATCCGCCGCGGATCTGGTCGTAGATGCCGCCGCGCGCCATTGCCGCCGCGGTGCGCCGGACCACGGTCAGCGTTGTGTCGTCGCCGGTGCGTTCCCAGCTGCGCAGCAGCCCTTCCATCAGCGCCGACGGCGGGAACTTCGGCGCGCCGCCGAAACCGCCGTGCTTGTCGTCCACATCGCGCAGTACCGCCGCGACCGCGTGATCGAGCAGTTCGGCCGTGATGGTCAGTTCGCTGTCCGGCAGCCCGCTCGCCTGCCCGCGCAAGGCTTCCACCACCTGCGACGAGGCCAGATTCACCTCATCACGCCGGTTGCGCCAGGTGTCGGCGACCGCGGTGAGCAACTGCTGGAACGACGGCATCCCGCCGCGCGGCACCTTTGGGTAGTAGGTGCCGCAATAGAACGGTTCGCCGGCCGGGGTGAGGAAACACGTCATCGGCCAGCCGCCCTGGCCCGTCATCGCGACGGTGGCGTTCATGTACACCGCGTCCAGGTCGGGCCGCTCCTCGCGATCGACCTTGATGCAGACGTAGTTGTCGTTCATCAACGCCGCCGTCTCCGGATCGGCGAACGACTCGTGCGCCATCACATGGCACCAGTGGCAGGAGGCGTACCCGATGGACAGCAGGATCGGCACATCCCGCGCCGCCGCCTCCGCCAGCGCATCGGCATCCCATTCCCGCCAGTGCACCGGATTGTCGGCGTGCTGACGCAGATACGGCGAGGTCGCGGTGGCCAATCGATTCACAGTGCCAGCCTTCCACACCTGAACCCCGCAAAACACGGTCCACTCCCCGCACCGGAGCGCAGGATTGCAGCGGGCGTGACACATTTTTGTGACACAATAAGAGCATGACCGCCATTCCGATTCGCGAACTGTCGCACCACACCGCGCGGACATTGGCACTGGTCAAGGCGGGTGAGACAGTCGATATCACCGAGCGCGGAACGATCATCGGCCGAATAGTGCCGGTCGATCCGACGCGCGACGCACGGGCCCGCCTGACGGCCGAAGGGCGAATGCGCCCCGCATCCAGAGGCCGCGCAGATCTACTCGCCGATATTCGCCGCCGAGCCGACCCGGCAGCGGCCGACGACGCGACCGGCGTCAGCGCGGCATTGCAGGAACTGCGCGACGGCGAGCGGTACTGATGCTCTACCTGGACACCAGCGCACTGGTCAAACTGGTCCACCCGGAAGCCGAGACCGACGTACTCGTCCGCTGGCTCGAGGAACGACCCGACCTGCCCTGGGTGGCGTCCGCCCTCGTCGAAATCGAACTGGTCCGTGCCGTGCGGATGGCCGAACCGGCGGACCTCATTCATATCCCCGCCGTTCTCGCACGGCTCGACATGGTGGAAATTGATGGCATCGTCCGAGCGAACGCAGCCGCGATTTCACCGGCAACCGTGCGCAGCCTGGACGCGATACACCTGGCCACAGCTCTCGAGCTGGCCACAGACCTCACCGGACTGGTCGCATATGACAAGCGTCTGGGCGAGGCGGCCGAAGCCGCCGGATTGACCTGGATCGCACCTCGTTAGAACTGCGGCGGCAGTCAACGTCCAGCTCAGCCACGTTGCCCGTCAGTGCAGCCGATTCGGCGATGCACCCGTGTCAACAGGCTAGTAACCCCGAACCATCACATCGCACCAGCGGCAGGAGGGGCATCCGGCGGACAGCAGGATCGGCACATCCCGCGCCGCCGTCTCCGCCAGCGCATCGGCATCCATTCCCGCCAGTGCACCGGATTGCCGGCGCCGCGGCCCCGGCTCACGCCGGACCGTCAGCGCATGAAGGGCCCTGGCGCGAAGCCACGGCGTGTCCTCTAAGCCCGTGATCTTGGATGCAGCGTCGCGTAGCATCATCCTCATCCGCGTCTTCGATGGAAATTGTTGCCCACGTGGATATATGGGGGAGGCCGGTTCGCAGCTCAATCAATTATCCGGTTGCCCACAACCCTCGACACCGTAGGCCACTGCGACATGCGTTGTACCAGTGCATGATTCACTCGGAGGAGTCATGAGCAAGCTGCCACCGTCGGGCGACTTCGTGAACGGGATCCCCGAGGAGGAAGACAAGCCCTTACCGCCGATTTCGATTGTGTTTCTCCACTACGACGGCGGGAAGGACAAAAGGACGATCTACCACCATCCACGTAACTACGACAATTGTGTCGTGTTCGCGTGTGAACGCAAACTTGCACAGCGGTGCAGTGGTCGCGAAGGTTACGGATCCCGCGACGACATCCCGGGCGTGAGAGTTGCGTGCCCAGATTGCCTCAGCGATGAGAAGGATTCGTCGACGTGGACGCCCTGCACAATGCGTGACGATTCGAGACAGCGGCCGAGCAGCGTCTTGCGCTGGGGACGGACGAACAAGCGGGAATGGTTCGCAGTCGTGGTATACCGCGATCAGGATCGGCTGACCGCCGAGGTCAAGCCCGGATACGAACTACTCAGCGATCCCACATAGCCTCCCGCTCCGCACCCCCGCAGATTTTCCCTGT
>NZ_VBUT01000008.1 GCF_005863245.1 Nocardia cyriacigeorgica
ACACGCGGCATCGGCCCGGCGGCGCATCATGTGCCGGAAGAAGGCATCGTGTGGGTTCGACGGAGCAGTGCTCATAGGGGGACGCTATCCACGCCGGTCGGCTACGGCGTAGTACGAGACCGATCGGTATACGCTGCCGGGCCGGTGGATCATCCTCTGGCACAGCCATAGTCTTCCGGTGCCGGTGTGGCAGCGTCGCATGGTTCGCAGCGTCGCATGGTCCGCTACGGCAGGTTGTCGGCGATCACCTCACCCAGCGTCAGCACGACGAGCGGCAGCGGCTTCGACACCTTCGATTGGTAGTCGGCCAAAAGTGGGTTTTCGCGGAGCGCCCAGGCGGCGAATTCTTCGTAGCGTTCGCCGGTGAGGGCTTCGGCGGTGGCGCGGTAGGTGGTGGGGCCTAGTTCTACGGTTACTTCGGGGTTGGCGCGGACGTTGTGATACCAGGCGGGGTAGCGGTCTTCGATGAAGGAGCTGACGTAGAGGGTGTCGTCGCGGTAGAGGGCGCCGAGGACGACGGTGTGGGGGCGGCCGGATTTGGCGCCGGTGGTGGTGAGGATCAGCAGGGTGGAGCCGGCGTAGTCGCCGCCGACTGTGCCGCCGGTCTCACGGAATTCGCGGATGATGTCGTCGTTCCAGGTGGCGACTTCCTCGGGGGAGTATTCGCGGTTCCATGGGGCGTCGGGGTCGTCGTAGGAGGTGGTCTTGGGGGTGTCTGCGGAGCTACCGGAATCAGCCATGTCGGCAGTATGGCAGGGGGTACCGACAAAAAACGGTGGGTCGAGTTCAGCGCACGGTGTGGTCGATCAGGCGGCGGGCGGCGCGGTCGGTGCGGTCGACGTCGCCGGTGATGAGCCGGTCCTGGAGGATGCCGCGCAGGCCGGAGATCAGCAGGGTGGCAACGACTTCGGGGTCATCTATGGTGTCGATGTGCCGCAAGCCGGCGGCCAAACTCTGCACGAACGTGGCTATGGCTGCTTGGGCGTAGCCGGCGTACGGGCCGTGCGGTGCGCACGCCGCGCCGAGCATCTGCATCATCACCTTGACACTTGTCACGCCCTCGCCGGAACTGTTCGCGACCCAGAAATCCCACAGCCGCTCCCGCAGTGCGACCGCATCGGTGACGCCTGCGAAGAACGCCGCGATATCGGGTCGCTGCGTCGCCAAGGCCTGCACCAGCAGATTCTCCTTGGTCTCGAAGTAGTAGATGAGCATCCGTGAGCTGGTGCCGAGTTCGGCGGCGAGCGGGCGCAGCGACAGGTCGGCGAGGCCGTGTTCGGCGATATAGCGCACCACCGCGGCCAGGAGTTCGGTGCGTTTGGCGTGGTCGAGTGGGCGGGCCATGGGTTGACTGTAGCGAGTGCTACAGGTATCCATGTCATCGTGAATGTAACAGTCGCTTCAGAAACTCTGCCGCCGACGGACGACGTGGTCATGACCGCCTACGCGGCCACCACCTCACTGGCCGCCGATATGGATGCGACCTGGTCGGAGCTGCTGCGCGGCCACACCGGCATCGGGCCACTGGACGACGACTTCGCCGCAGGGCTGCCGGTCCGCATCGGCGGAAAGCTGACCGAGAACCCGGCCGGCGAACTGACCAGAGTCGAGCAGCGCAGGCATTCGTATGTGGAGCAGTTGGCGCTGGTCCTCGGCCGTCGCGTGTGGCGGGCGGCCGGGGCGCCGGAGGTGGACGGTGAGCGGCTCTCGGTCGTCATCGGTACCGGCCTCGGTGGCGGCGACGCCCTGATCGATGCGGTCGACGCGATGCGCGCGGGCGGCTATCGAAAGGTGGCGCCGATGACCGTCCCGATGGTCATGCCGAATGGCCCGGCTGCCGCCGTGAGCCTCGAAATCGGGGCGCGCGCAGGGGTTTACGCGCCGGTCTCGGCGTGTTCGTCGGGTTCGGAGGCGATCGCGCACGCCTGGCGGTTGATCCGCACGGGCGAGGCCGACGTGGTCGTCGCGGGCGGCGTGGAGGGCCATATCCACGCGGTCCCGATCGCGAGCTTCGCCATGATGCGGGCCATGAGCACCCGCAATGACGAGCCGGAACGCGCGTCGCGGCCGTTCGACCGGGATCGCGACGGTTTCGTCTTCGGTGAGGCAGGCGCGCTGGTCGTGCTCGAATCCGAGCGCCACGCCCGGGCCAGGGGTGCGCGCCTGCACGCGCGTGTGCTCGGTGCGGGCATCACCTCCGACGCCTATCACATCGTCGCCTCCGAACCCGAGGGCAACGGCGCCGCACGCGCGATGCGCAAGGCGATAGGTGCTGCGGGACTGGCTAATTCGGACATCCAGCACGTCAATGCGCACGCCACCTCGACCTCGATCGGCGACGCCTCCGAGGCCAACGCGATCACCGCGGTCACGCCGAACGCGTCCATCTACGCTCCGAAATCGGCCCTCGGTCACTCCATCGGCGCGGTCGGCGCGTTGGAAACCGTCATCACCGCCCTGACGCTGCGCGAACAGGTCGTGCCGCCGACGCTCAATCTGGAGAACCCGGACGTCGACCTCGATATCGTCGCCGGCGCGCCGCGCCCGCAGCGGATCGACTATGCGCTCACCAATTCCTTCGGCTTCGGCGGGCACAACGTCGCGCTCGCGCTCGGCCGGATCTGAGGCCCTGACGCGCAGAGATCATGCTCCGAGTGAGACGACCGCTTATGTTTGTGAGATCGCAGCCCATGGATCGTCTCGCCTGTGGGCGGTGTACTGGATTCACCAACGAAACACCAGCTTTCGAGAATTCAGGAGAACACCATGCGTATCGCGATCTTCGGAGCCACCGGCACCCTCGGCCGCCACGTCCTCGAACGGGCCTTGCGGCAGGGGCACGAGGTCACCATCCTCACGCGCGACGCGAGCCGGGTGCCCACCACCCACGACAACCTGCGGGTACTCGAGGGTGACGTGCTCGACCCGGCCGCCGTCGAGGGCGCCGTCGCCGGTCAGGAGGCGGTGCTGATTTCCCTCGGCAACGGCCGCAAGGGCGTGGTCCGGGCCGAGGGGACGCGCACCGTCATCGAGGCGATGCGGCGCAACGGCGTCAAGCGGCTGATCTGCCAGTCCACCCTCGGCGTCGGCGACAGCAGGGACAATTTGAACTTCCTCTGGAAGTACATCCTGTTCGGCCTGGTGCTGCGGCCGGCGTACAACGACCATGTCCGTCAGGAGGAGTACGTGCGGGCCAGCGACCTCGACTGGACGATCGTGCGCCCGAGCGCGTTCACCGACGGGCCCGCGACCGGCACCTATCGTCAGGGCTTCTCCGGCAACGAAGCCGGGCTGTCGCTGAAGATCTCCCGTGCCGACATCGCGGAGTTCATGCTGGAACAGCTGACCGATCGCACGTATCTGCATCGGGCCGTCGGCATCTCGAACTGATGCTCACCGGCCGGTGCGCGGCTGCCAGCGCCAGGCGAGCTCTCCCGGCTGCGGCGCGGGGCCGGGTAGTTCACCGGCGGCGGCCATGCCGTCGACCAGCAGGGCGAGCACCCGCCGGCGTAATTGGGTGGTGCGTTCGGGTTCGGGGGTGCTGACGGCAGCGCAGGCGTCGAGCACCAATCCCAAGTCCAGGTCGGTCACCTCGGGACGAAGCCGGCCGGTGGCGTGGGCCCGCCGCACCAGTTCCGACGTCAGCTCACCGGAGCGCTGCACGTCGGGCACGATCGAATCGTCGGGCGTGAACGTTCCCGCCAGGCGCACGGTGAGGGAGTGGACATCGGCGTCCACCACTCGCTCCAGGAATCCGACCAGACCGCACCAGCCGTCCGAATCCTCCAGTGCTGCTTCGGCTTCGGCGTTGTAGCGGCGCAACCCGTCGTAGCAGAGGGTGCGCAGCAGCACGTCCTTGCTCGGATAGCGGCGGTAGAGCGCGCTGATGCCGACGCCCGCGCGTTCGGCGACGGCCGAGATCGGGGCGGCGGCGTCGGCGAGGAAGACCGCGCGGGCCGCGTCGAGGATGATGCCGTCGTTGCGGGCGGCCTGGGCCTTGCGGCCGGGTAGGCCCTTCTGAGCTGGGGCGGCGGATGGTTTCGGCATGGCCTCAGATTAGCACTTGAAACGGAATGATCCGTTCTGTTACGGTGGAAACAGAACGAAACATTCCGTTCCAACACGAGGAGCTCGCCATGACCGTCCGTCCCTTCACCGTCGATATCCCGCAGGCCTGCCTCGACGACCTGGCCGAACGGTTGCAGCGCGCACTCTGGCCGCACGAGCTGCCCGGCGTCGGCGATTCCTACGGCGTCCCGGGAGATCGGGCGCGCGGGCTGGCCGAGTACTGGCTCAATGAATTCGACTGGCGGGCGGTCGAGGCGAAGCTCAACGCTTATCCCCAGTTCATCGCCGATATCGACGGCGAGAGCATCCACTTCCTGCATGTGCGGTCCGAGCGCGAGGACGCGCTGCCGGTGATCCTGACCCACGGCTGGCCGGGTTCGGTGCTGGAATACCTCGACGTCATCGAGCTGCTGACCGCGCCGGAATCGCCTGACGCGCCGGCCTTCCATGTGGTGATCCCGTCGCTGCCCGGCTTCGGTTTCTCCGGCCCGACCCGCAGCACCGGGTGGAATATCCAGCGCACCGCCAAGGCGTGGGTGGAGCTGATGACCCAGCTCGGCTATGAGCGGTTCGGGGCGATCGGCAACGACGGCGGCTCGATGGTCTCGCCGGAGATCGGCCGGATCGCGCCCGACCGGGTGGTGGGCGTGCACGTCACCCAGCTGTTCTCGTTCCCATCGGGCGATCCGGCCGAATTCGAGAACATCTCCGCCGACGATCTGGCGGCGCTCGAGCATCTGAAGTGGTTCCAGGACAACAAGATGGGATTCAACGTCTTCTGTAGCCAGCAGCCGCAGACCTTGGCCTACGCACTGGCGGATTCCCCGCTGGGTCTGCTCGGCTGGAATGCGCAGCTGTTCGGCGAGGGCCTCGACAAGGAGTTCGTGATCTCGAATATCGCGCTGTACTGGCTGACCGGCACCGGCCCGACCTCGATCCGCTTCTACTACGAGCAGGCCCACGCGAGCGAGCAGCCCGCGGGGCCGACCACGACGCCGACCGCGCTGGCCATGTTCAAGGGCGACTTCCAGTCGATGCGGCGGTTCGCCGAACGCGATCACAGCAATATCGTCAGCTGGAATTCCTACGATGTCGGCTCGGTCGTAGGCGGACCCAATGACGCCGCCGGACATTTCGCCGCGCACGAGGCGCCGGAGGTCTTGACCGGTGATATCCGGCAGTTCTTCGAAAAGCTGAGCTGACGTCCACGCGCAACGGCCCAGGTCCCCTTGCCGGACCTGGGCCGTCGCCGTGCGGGAGCGAGCTCAGGCGTGTTCGTGGAGTTCGCCCCAGGGCGGGAACGGGTCGGGGTAGGTTGCCCAGATCCGTGGGCCTGCGTCCATTTCGGCGTCGGTCAGCAGCGCGCGGTCGAGGAGGGCCCGAATATGGTCGCGATTCAGTTCGATTCCGATGAAGACGATCTCCTGGCCGGCGGGCACCTCGAGCGAAGTCCACCACGCGGCCGGTTCGAACACCAGATTGGGCCCGGCCTGCGACCAGATGGCGGCGAGGTCGGCGCGGCTGGCGATCCAGCAGAAACCCTTGCTGCGCAACAGTCCTCGAAGTTGTTCCAGCGCCTCCGACAACCGCTGCGGATGAAAGGGCCGGTCGGCGGTGTAGGTCAGGCTGCTGATGCCGTACTCCTCGGTCTCCGGCACGTGACCGCCGGCCAGCTCCTCCGCCCAGCCTTCGGTCGAGGCGGCCGCGACCGGATCGTAGCGGCCGGTGTTCAGTACTTCGCTCAGCTCGACAACGCCGTGACGGGTCCGTAAAACCTTGGCGCGCGGATTCATTCGCCGCACCGCCGCCTCCACCGCCCCGGCCGTGCTCTCGCTCACCAGGTCGGTCTTGTTGATCAACAGCACATCGGCGAACTCCACCTGATCGGCCAGCAGGTCGGCGATGCCCCGCTCATCGCCCTCACCCGCCTGCATATTCCGTTCGGCCAGCGCTTGACCACGGGCGATCTCGGTGAGGAAGGTCGACGCGTCGACCACCGTCACCATGGTGTCCAGCCGCGCGACGGAGCCGAGGCTGAAACCGTCCTCGAACTCCCAGTCGAAGGTGGCCGCGACCGGCATCGGCTCGGAAATGCCTGTTGACTCGATGACCAGCTGATCGAAACGACCCTCCCCGGCCAGCCGGGCCACCGCCTCGATGAGGTCTTCCCGCAGCGTGCAGCAGATACAGCCATTGGTCAGCTCGACCAGCTTCTCCTCGGTGCGATCGAGATGCCCCTGCCCCGCGACCAGCGCCGCGTCGATATTCACCTCGCTCATGTCGTTGACGATCACCGCGACCCGGCGCCCCTCCCGATTGGCCAGGATGTGGTTGAGCAGCGTGGTCTTGCCCGCGCCGAGGAATCCGGACAGCACGGTCACCGGCAGTTGCTGTGGTGGGGAAGTCGTCATGCATTAATGATAACGATTGTCATTAACGCCGCGGTGGTGAGGCCGCTTGTCCCAAGCGTGCGGTAGCCGCAGGCTTAGTCGATGATCGGCTGGGCAACCCCACAGCCCAGCGGCAGCCCGCCCTAATCACGCAAAGTGTCGAAGGCGTGCTGAATCTGGGGGCTGAAGACCGCGTCCAAGCCTGTTCTCGTGAGAGGCGCGTTACTGCCTGCGAGAACGAAGATCTTGACGAAGGCGTTGCTGTCCCATGCCACCAGCGTGTAATACGCGACGTGATTGTCGGAGTACCAATCCACGCTGGAAAATCCACCGGCAGCGAGTCCCGGCACCGGACCGCTGTCGTCGCCGGTCTTTCCGAGGGATCGGCTTGCGCTGTCGAATCGGGACGAGCTGCTGGTCAACTCATCGGCGAATTCCACGGTCACGACGTGCGACGTCACGGCCTGGCCGGGCCCCGGACCTGTCAACGCATAGCTGGAATCACAGGACAGTTCACCTCCACCGTAACTCTCCGGTGGTTTCGCTTCGGGCTCCCGCTTATTCGGTGGACCAGATATGAAGAAGGCCATCGCATCGGCGGTGACGAGTTCACACGCATCAGCGACCGCCGAATACGAATAGGCGCCCTCCCAGGTCCTTTCCTCGGTCGTCGTCGGCGCCATGGTGGGCAGGGCCATAGTGGTCGAGCCGGCCGACCGGACCGGCTCGGAGTCCGACCCGGATCCGATCGCGACCGCGCCGACGCCGATCGCCAGCAGACCGACGACCGCCGCGCCGATGATGACGGGAAGCCAGTTCCGTGGTGGAGGAGGCGGCGCGCCGTAATGCGGCGGGTACCCGGGAGGCATGGGCGGCATCTGCGGCGGGCCGTACGGGTGCTGCTGGTACTGATATTGCGGAGGTGTCGGCGCAGCGCCGAATCCGGGGTGCGGCGCCATTCCGGGCGGCGGCGGAGCACCGGCCGGCCCTCCGGGCGGTGGCGCCTCGAGCGGATTCTTCTGCGGCGGATAGTAAGTCATCGGAGTGTGACTCTACGGGGACGTACCCAACCGCTGTTCCGGACAGGGAGGGGCTCACGGTGATCGATTCACCGTGAGCGCAACCCTGTCGATCGGACCGTGCGGCCCCGCATCATGCACCAATGCTTATGGAGAGGCGCACCGAGCGGACCGAGCAGCGGGTTCCGCTGTATCGACGTCCGGGGTTTCTGCGTGCACTGGCTCCGGTCGCGCTGCTGCTGATCTGGCAGATCGCCAGTAGCAGTGGCTGGGTGTCGGCGAAGAAACTGCCCGCACCGTCGGTGGTGCTCGACGCCGGGCTGGAGATCTATCGCTCGGGGCAGCTGGGCGAGGCGCTGCTGGTGTCGGGGGAGCGGGCGCTGTTCGGATTCCTGCTCGGCGCGGTGCTCGCGCTGGTATTCGGGATCATCGCGGGGATGAGCACGATCGGCGCATACGTGCTGGATCCGCCGTTGCAGATGGTGCGAACCGTCCCGCTGTTCGGGCTGATCCCGCTGTTCATCATCTGGTTCGGGATCGGCGAGGAACCGAAGATCTATCTGATCGCCCTCGGGGTGTTCTTCCCGCTGTATCTGAACACCTTCGCCGGTATCCGTCAGCTGGATCCGAAACTGCTGGAGCTGAGCCGCACCCTGCAACTGACCCTGTCCGAACGCCTCCGCCTGCTCATCGTGCCGGGGGCGCTACCGCAGATCCTGGTCGGTGCGCGGCAGAGCCTCGGCATCGCCTGGCTGTCGCTGATCGTGGCCGAGCAGATCAATGCCAGCGCGGGCCTCGGCTTCGTGATCAACAATGCCCGCGAATTCCTGCGCACCGACATCGTGATCTTCGGGCTGCTCATCTACAGCCTGCTCGGGCTGGCCACCGATTCGATCGTGCGCGCGCTCGAACAGCGTGCCCTGCGCTGGCGTCCGTCCGTCGACCGAGGGGTTCAACCATGACCATCACCAAGGACGTCGCCACCCGTGCGGCGGCGCGAATCAGCGGATTGGACAAGAGTTTCGGTGGGCGCAGCGTCCTCGAAGGCGTCGATGTGGAGATCGCGGCAGGCGAGATCGTCGCGCTGGTCGGGCGCAGCGGCTCGGGCAAGTCGACGCTGTTGCGGATCATCGGCGGCCTGGACAAGGCCGATCGCGGGTCGGTGACGGTCGACGTTCAGCCCACGATCGTCTTCCAGGAGGCGCGGCTCATCCCATGGCTGCCCGTGGTTCGCAATGTCGCGCTCGGGCGGCCGGGCCCGCGCAATCGCCGCGCGGACGAGAAGATCGCCAGGCAACTGCTCGAGCAGGTGAATCTGCGCGAACGGGCCGAGGCCTGGCCGCTGACCCTCTCCGGTGGTGAGGCCCAGCGCGTCGCTCTGGCCAGGGCGTTGGTGGCGCACCCGACGCTGCTGCTGCTCGACGAACCATTCGGCGCCCTTGACGGGTTGACCCGGCTGGCCATGCACGATCTGCTGCTGCGGTTGCAGGCCGAACGCGGATTCGGGGTGCTGCTGGTCACCCACGATGTCGCGGAGGCGGTCGCGCTGGCCGATCGCGTGCTGGTGCTCGATCACGGCCGCATCGCCGAAGAAGTCCGCGTCGATCTCGCCCGCCCGCGTCCGCATTCGTCGCCGGAGGCCGCCGAGTACGTCGCCCGATTGCTGCGGCTACTCGGCGTCGACGCCTGATCCATCCGTTCGATTACGCACCGAAAGCAGTTCTCGTGAAACGTCTCTCGATATTCCGGCTCGCAGGTGCGGCCATGGTGGCCGCCGCTGTCTTCGCCACCTCCGCGTGCGGTGAGGAGGCAGCGCCCGCGCCGAGCGGCCCGGTGGACCTCAGCACGGTCACCTTGAAAGTCGGGGACCAGAAGGCCATTTCGATCGAGGTGCTGCTGCGGGCCTCCGGCCAACTGGAGAATCTGCCGTACAAGATCGAATTCTCCACCTTCACGGCCGGTCCGCCGCTGATCGAGGCGGCCGGGGCCGGCGGCATCGATCTGGCGCAGGCCGGCAATACGCCGGTGATCTTCGGCGCCGCCGCGAATGCCGACATCAAGATCGTCGGCGCGCTCTCCGCGACCGGTAAGGGCGATGCCATCCTTGTCGGCAAGGACTCGAAGGTCGCCTCGGTGACCGATCTGAAGGGTAAGAAGGTCGCCGTCACCAAGGGCAGCTCGGCGAACGCGAACCTACTGCTGCAACTACAGAAAGCGGGCCTGAGCCTGGATGACGTGGAACCGGTCTACTTGGCGCCCGCCGACGGCTACGCCTCGCTGACCCGCGGCGACGTCGACGCCTGGGCGGTCTGGGACCCCTACACCGCCATCGCGGAAAAGGAGGTCGGCGCCAAGTCCATCGCCTCCGCCGACCAGGCCGCCAACGGCTACAACTTCTGGGTCGCCTCCGACAAGGCCGTCGACGACCCCGGGAAATCGGCCGCCATCCGCGACTTCTTCACCCGCTACGCCGCGGCCACCAAGTGGTCGTCGGACAACCTCGATCTGTGGTCGACCAAGTACGCCGAACTGACCGCGATCCCCGTCGACGCCTCCCGCACCACCTGGACCCGCTCGATCAAGGAGCCGATCCCGCTGACCGACGAGGTGATCGCCTCCGAACAGGAAATCGCCGACGCCTTCACCGAGGCCGGCGCGATCCCCGGCAAGGTCGCCTTCGCCGACTTCGTGGACAGAAGCTTCGACCAGTAGGTGGTGGGGGCGCGGTGCCCGCGAGTGCCTGCCGGCTCGTCCGGCCGAGATCACTTCAGGGCCCCGCGCGCCCGGAGCAGTGTCCCCTCCCGATATACGGACTCGTCCGAGCCGGTCAATCGTGATCGCGCCTCCACGTGGCGCGGTGGGTGGTGCGGTAAGCGGCCGAGCGCACGATGCCCGCAGCGCACGACGTCGACATGGCACCGGTGCCGGGATGTATTCGACTGCCGATCGCCGGAGTGGGCTCAGCGCGCGTCCGGATCGACGGGCGGTGCCCCGGCGCGCCGGGTGACGCGCTCGTCGATCAGGCCGTACTCGATGGCCTCGTCCACCGTCAGCACCCGCTGCGTCCGCAGATCCTCGCGCACCTGCTCGGCGCTGCGCCCGGTCACCCGGGCGAGTTCGCCTGCCAGTTCACCGAGCATCGACTCCAGTTGCGCCTGCTCGGAAGCGGCGGCGTCCGCGGTCGCCTCGAACTGGACCTGCGGTTCGCTGAGCACGAGCACAGCATTCGGGTAGGCGTAGCGGTGATCGGCCGCGGCCAGGATCCCCAACGCGGGGCCGCGGACCAATCCGCTCGCATACACCGACACCGGCCCCCGGATGACTTCCAGCACGCCCATGAGCGTCAACGCATCGGGCAATTCCGCATCGAGGCTGTGCACTTCGAGCCTGATCGGCTCGGTGCTCTCGGCGTCGAGGGTCAACAGCTGTGCGCACAACCGGGTCACCGTTTCACCGTCCAGCTTCCCGTGTGCGACCACGATGCGGCGATCGAGCAGCCGATCCGCGGTTTCTCGCGAGTCGAACCACACCTGGGTCGGCATCGGCGGCGGGGCAGGTGACTGCGGTCGCGGCGGCGGGCTCGGCGGCACCGGGAATTCCGGCGGCCATGGCCGCCACGGCGGCGGTTGCGGGACGGTGCTGCGGAAGGGGGTGCTCATGAGAGCCTCCGGATGATGGTCAATCGCCGCCGGTGCCGAGTCGCCAACTGAGGTGGCTGCCGGTCGCGGCGGCATAGCGTTCGAGGGTCGAGACGCGCACATCCCCCTGACCGGCC
Organism: Nocardia cyriacigeorgica; assembly: GCF_005863245.1. Classification (GTDB taxonomy): domain Bacteria; phylum Actinomycetota; class Actinomycetes; order Mycobacteriales; family Mycobacteriaceae; genus Nocardia; species Nocardia cyriacigeorgica_C. The sequence continues at coordinate 11,253 of NZ_VBUT01000008.1, forward strand.
TCGAACCGGGCCACCGCCGACTGCGAGGTGCCCATCCGAGCGGCGACCTCGGTCTGCGACAGGCCCGCGGCCTGCCGCCGTGCGACCAGGTCGGCGAGCAGACGATGTCGCTCGGCCGCCATCCGCTCGGCCATCTCACGGAAGCCGGGCAACAGTGGTAGCTCGTCGCCACGTGGCGTCATACCGTCAACGGTATCTCGCATATGAGATAGCGCAAGGTCGATCAGGACCCGGCGGCCGGAGCCCGCAGACCTTCCAGCATGCGCAGCATGACGGTCTCCGATTCGCGCGCCGCCGACTCCGGGTCGTCGGCCGCCGCCACGATCAGCGAGGCCTCGCACAACACCCGAAACGCGAGCTGGGCCGCGATATCGGTATCGAACGAGCGCAACTGCCCGATCGCCGCCATCTCATCCAGCAGCCCGCGGATCAGCGGCAGCGCCAGCTCCGATTCCAGCTGCTTGGTCCGCTCGTCGCCGAGCACCCTGGTGACCTGACGCAGCAGCGCCAAGGTGTCGGCGTCACCCGCGTAGGCCTGGATCGCGGCCCTGGCGGCAACCTCGACCCGATCCCACGAATCCGCGGTCGTGCCTGCCACTTCCTCGGCCACCTTCGTGGTGACCGCGGCCGTCGCATCCCGGTACACATCGGCGAAGATCTGCTGCTTATCCGGGAAATGGTGGTACACCGCGCCCTTGCTGACGTTCGATTCCCGCGCGATATCGTCCACCGATGTCTCGTCATAGCCACGCTCGACGAACAGCTTGCGTGCGGCATCGATGATCGCGCTCTTGGTGAGCGCGGCATACATCTCGCGTCTGCTGGTTCTGGTAGCGGCCACGGACAGCAGCCTAGCCGCCGGCCATGGGCCGAGCGATGGGCTTCCGATCGGCGGCGAAGCACCCGATCTGCGGTCTGTGTCCGTCCTGTCTCCAGCGTGTCAACTGGTCGAGTACCTGTTCAGCGGATTCATCGCCACCGGAATCCGCATGCCCTGCTTCCACATCACGGCCGCCCGTGAATCCGGGCGTTCGCGCGCCTCCTGGCGCATGGCGGCGAGAAACACGTCGGTGAACCCGTCGCGGGGATGAGCGCGCAGGATCTCGGTTAGCAGCGAACGCGGCAGATCGCCGATCCTGGAGCCGGCGACGTCGAGGTGCGCGGCGGCGTGCAGTAGGTGCGCCTCCGCGCCCTGCGCCGGATCCACCGTGACGTCCATGTGCAGCGCGATGGCCTCGTCGACCAGGTTCGCGAGCTCGGTCGTGGCGCCCCACGCCAACAGCCGCTCTCGCGCAACCGCGCCACCGTGCACGGCGAAGCACGGCGACTGACCGGGTGCCGGCCGGTGCCGTTCGGTGAGTGCGATGTCGTGCAGCAGCGTCGTGATGTAGAGCGCTTCGGCGTCGAAACGGAGGCCGTCCAGTTGAGCAAAGGCCACGCCGAAGTACCAGCAGCGCAGGCTGTGCTGATGTAGCTCGCCGCCGTAGGCGGATTCGGCCAGTTCGGCCGCCTGGCGGGTGAGTCTGCTGTCCGGTGGTTCGTCGGGCAGCTGGTGCACCGCATCCGATCGGCGGCCGTTGCTCAGCGCGGCCCGCACGACACCTGGCAGTTGCGCCAATTGCGCGGTAGCGGCGCGGCGCGCGAAATTGATCTTCTGTCTGCGGTCCATCGCGCCGCGCGGTCGAGCTGCGGGCTCAGGCATCGGGTACCTCCGGCGACGAACCGGGCTGGGGTGCATGGGGTTCCGCTCGACGTGTTGTGTGCTCGGTGGGCCCGAAGACCTCCGATCGGCTTTCTTCTCGGCTGTCCATACCCACACCTATCCACCTGCGTTGGGTCTTCACCGACTGCCAGTATGTTAATGAACTCAGGGTTTGTCCAGTGTTTCCACCTGAGCTCGCCGTTGGTCGGGTGCTGACGGCTGTGAATGGCCGACGGGCCCGTCGGCGAGGGGGCTGACAAAGAAGAACGCACGCCTTCGGAGGGTTTCCTCCGAAGGCGTGCGCGTTTCGGTGCCGCTAGGAAACGACGGGCAGGTAGACCTTCTTGCCCGCGTCGGCGAACTCGGCGGACTTCTCCGCCATGCCGGCCTCGATGGCCTCCACGTCGGTGAGGCCCTGCTTCTCGGCGTACTCGCGCACGTCGGCCGAGATACGCATGGAGCAGAACTTCGGGCCGCACATGGAGCAGAAGTGGGCGGTCTTGGCCGGCTCGGCGGGCATGGTTTCGTCGTGGTATTCGCGGGCGGTGTCCGGATCCAGCGACAGGTTGAACTGGTCGACCCAGCGGAATTCGAAACGGGCCTTGGACAATTCGTCGTCGCGCTGCTGCGCACGAGGATGGCCCTTGGCGAGGTCGGCGGCGTGGGCGGCGATCTTGTAGGTGATCACGCCGACCTTGACGTCATCGCGGTTGGGCAGGCCGAGATGCTCCTTCGGCGTGACATAGCACAGCATCGCGGTGCCGGCCTGGGCAATGATCGCGGCGCCGATGGCCGAGGTGATGTGGTCGTAGGCGGGGGCGATATCGGTGGCCAGCGGGCCGAGGGTGTAGAACGGCGCCTCCTCGCACAGCTCCTCCTCGAGCCGCACGTTCTCCACGATCTTGTGCATCGGCACATGGCCCGGGCCCTCGATCATCACCTGCACGCCATGCGATTTCGCGATCTTGGTGAGCTCGCCGAGGGTGCGCAGCTCGGCGAACTGGGCCTCGTCGTTGGCGTCGGCGATGGAACCGGGGCGAAGGCCGTCACCGAGGGAGAAGGTGACGTCGTAGCGCGCCAGGATCTCGCACAGTTCCTCGAAGTGGGTGTAGAGGAACGACTCCTGATGGTGAGCCAGACACCACGCCGCCATGATGGAACCGCCGCGCGAGACGATGCCGGTGACGCGCTTGGCGGTCAACGGCACATAGCGCAGCAGCACACCCGCGTGCACCGTCATGTAGTCGACGCCCTGCTCGCACTGTTCGATGACGGTGTCGCGGTAGATTTCCCAGGTCAGCTTGGTGGGATCGCCGTTGACCTTCTCCAGCGCCTGGTAGATCGGCACGGTGCCCACCGGCACCGGCGAGTTGCGCATGATCCACTCGCGGGTCTCGTGGATGTTCTTACCGGTGGACAGGTCCATGATGGTGTCGGCGCCCCAGCGGGTGGCCCACACCATCTTCTCCACTTCCTCGGCGATGGAGGAGGAGACGGCGGAGTTGCCGATATTGGCGTTGATCTTCACCGCGAACTTCTTGCCGATGATCATCGGCTCGCATTCGGGGTGGCGGTGGTTGGCGGGGATCACCGCGCGACCGGCGGCGACCTCATCGCGCACCAGTTCCGGTGAAACCCCTTCGCGCGCGGCGATATAGCGCATCTCGGCGGTGATGATGCCGGCCCGCGCCCAGGCCAGCTGGGTGCGCGGGCCGTCGATCTGCGGCTTGGGCCATTCGTCGCGCAGCTTGGGCAGGCCGGCTTCGAGGTCGATGGTCGCGGTGTCGTCGGTGTACGGACCCGAGGTGTCGTAGACGTCGAAGTGATCGCCGGTGGTGAGGTTGATCCGGCGCACCGGAATGCGCAGGGTCAGCCCGTCGGCTTCGACCTCTTCGTAGTGCTTGACGCTGCCCTCGATCGGGCCGGTGGTCACCGTGTCGACACCTGCGGTGGTCGCGGAACGGCCGGTGGAACCCATATTTTTCCTCCCTACGCCGGCATTACCCGGTCAGGTTCATACGGTCGACGGCCCTGATCCGCCCGGAATCGGGCTAGCCGTCCTCTCAGCCCGCTGGTGCGAGCCCCCGTTGGCGTGATTCGTACCCGCCCGACCATACCCGCCCCGGTTCGCGCCCGGAGCAGACCTCGTCGCGGCATCCGGAACTCACCGCCGGATACCGCGCCGGGTGAGGACGTCAGGCGTTCTCGTAGGCGTCGCGCATCGCCTGCAGGTCGATCTTCTTCATCTTCAGCATCGCGGCGGTCGCGCGGTCGACGGCGGCCTGGTCACCGGTCAGCAGTTCATCGGCCTCGGCCGGCCAGACCTGCCAGGGCACCCCGTACTTGTCGTAGAGCCAGCCGCACTCGATCTCCTTGCCGCCGTCGGCGAGCAGGGCGTCCCAGAGCCGGTCGACCTCGGCCTGGCTGTCGCAGTTGATCAGCAGTGACATCGCGTGGGTGTACTGGAATTCGCCGCCACCATTGATGCCGGTGAAGCGCTGGCCCGCGAGTTCGAAATCGACGGTCATCACGGCACCTGGTTCGCCCATGCCGCTCTCGCTGAAGCGCGTCGTCCGGATGATCTTGGAATCCGGGAACAGCGAACAGTAGAACTCGGCGGCTTCCTCGGCGTTGTTGTCGTACCAGAGGTTGGTGACGATCTTCTGCATGATGGTGTCCTCCCGATCGGTGATCTGGCCTTATCCATGCAGACTGCTCGCCGGCGCGGAATTCATCGCGGTTTCCGCTGAACCGGTGCGAATCGATCGGCTCGAATCGCGGCCTGGCTCTGATGGCGGCGTCACCCTTCGCGTGCGGGCAGGATCCGTCCGGTGACTTCGCCGAGTGCGAGGCGGGTACCGGCGGTTCCCGGTGCGGTGGCGGTGATGGTGACCTCGTCGCCGTCGAGCAGGAAGGTGCGCTCGGCGCCGTCGACGGTGAGCGGCTCGGCGCCGCCCCAGGACAGCTCCATGAACGAACCGCGTTCCGCGGGGGTGGGGCCGGAGATGGTGCCGGAGGCGTAGAGGTCGCCGGGGCGGGTGGCGGCGCCGTTGACGGTGAGGTGGGCCAGCATCTGGGCCGGTGACCAGTACATCCGGGCGTACGGCGGATGCACCACCGGCACGCCGTTCCATCGCACGCACAGCTCGATATCGAGCCCCCATGATTCGCCGTCGCGCAGATAGGGCAGGGGCTCGGGGTCTTGGGGTGGCGTCGGTATCCGCGCCGATTCCAGTGCCGCGAGCGGAGTGATCCAAGCACTCATCGAGGTCGCGAAGGATTTCCCGAGGAAGGGTCCGAGCGGCTGATATTCCCAGGCCTGGATGTCGCGGGCGGACCAGTCGTTGATCAGCGCGACGCCGAAAACATGGTCGGCGAAGGCGGACGTGCTGATCGAGCTGCCGAGCTCGGAACCGACGCCGACGACGAAACCGAGTTCGGCCTCGATATCCAACCGCCGCGACGGTCCGAAATCCGGTGTGCCCGAATCGGTTCGCCGCTGCCCGCGCGGACGCACGATATCGGTGCCCGATACCACGACCGTTCCCGCTCGGCCGTGATAGCCCACCGGCAGATGACGCCAATTCGGCAGCAGCGGCTCCGAACCCGGACGCAGCAGTTTTCCCAGGTTCGTCGCATGGTCGATGCTGGCGTAGAAATCGACGTAGTCGCCGATCCGCACCGGCAGCGCCAGGCGCACCGCGGCCAGCGGGAAGACCGCGTCCGCGGAGAGCCCGCCGTCGACCAGTTCGCGCACCCGCTCACGTACCTGCGCCCACCGCTGCGGACCCTGCGCCAGAAAAGCATTGAGTTCCGGCCGGGCGAAGACCGAATCGTCGAGCGCGAGGGCCAGATCGATGACGTGATCGCCCACCCGCACGCCCACCCGGTAATCGTCGCCACCGGGCGCGAACACCCCGTACGGCAGATGCTCGGGCCCGAACGGCGAATCCGGCGCGACCTCGATGCGCGTCCTCACCGCGGTCCCCGCCCGGACCAGGTCCACGCGTATCCGGGATCTTCGCAGGCCAGCGCGGCCTCACCGAGTTCGAGCGGGCGGAAGGTATCGACCATGACGGCCAGCTCGTCGAAGAACTCCACCCCGATGCTCGCCTCGTACGCCCCGGGTTGCGGACCGTGCGCGTATCCGCCCGGATGCACCGAGATCGAGCCCTGCCCGATGCCCGACCCGCGCCTGGCCTCGTAATTCCCGCCGCAATAGAACATGATCTCGTCGGAATCGACATTGGAGTGGTAGTAGGGCACCGGAATCGACAGCGGGTGATAGTCGACCTTGCGCGGCACGAAATTGCACACCACGAAATTGGTGGCCTCGAAGGCCTGATGCACCGGCGGCGGCTGATGCACCCGGCCGGTGATCGGTTCGAAATCGCTGATGTTGAAGGTGAACGGGTACAGGCAGCCGTCCCAGCCGACCACGTCGAACGGGTGGGTGGCGTACACCATTCTGGTGCCGACGATCTGTGCGCCCGGCCGGTGTTTGACCAGCACCTCGATATCGGTGCCGATCGCGAGCAGCGGTTCGGCCGGCCCGTGCAGATCGCGTTCGCAGTACGGTGAATTCTCCAGCAGCTGACCGAATTTCGACAGGTACCGCTTCGGTGGCGTGATGTGACTCGACGCTTCGATCACGTAGGTGCGCAACGGGTCGGGGCCGATCGGCAGCCACCGATGCGTGGTGGCCCTGGGGATCAGCACCTGATCGCCCTGCCTGGCCGGCAGCGCACCGAAGACCGTCTCCGCCACGGCGGCGCCCGATTCCACGTAGACCAGCTCGTCGCCGATGGCGTTGCGGTACAGCGGGGAGGCGGTCCCGGCGACGACGTAGGACAGGCGCACGTCGGCGTTGGCGAGCAGCAATCGGCGTCCGGTGACGACGTCGACATCGGCCCAGCTGTCGCCAGGGAACAGCTCGTGCAACCGCAGATGCCGATGGCGCAGCGGATGATTGGGTGTGGTCGACTGATCGGGCAGCTCCCACACCGTCGCCTCGACGATCGCCGGCGGCAGCCCGCGGTGATACAGCAGCGAGGAATCGCCGGAGAAGCCCTCCTCACCCATGAGCTCCTCGTAGAACAGGCGCCCCTGATCGTCGCGATGCTGGGTATGCCGCTTCGGCGGCACCGACCCCACCTGCCGATAGAAAGCCATGACCACACCTCCCGCCGAACGGACGGACAGCCGGTTCCATCGTATGCCGCGGATACCGGTGTCCGGGGCGGCTCGCGGCCGGCCGGAGAAGTCGTCGGCGGATCGGCACCGGTGCCGCCGAGCGGCGGGGCGGGGAAACCGCCCGGTCGACAACAGCCGCGCCACCCACGGGGCGCGTTCCCGAGCCGACTCGGGATGCTCCGGGCGCCTGCGTCAGGGCGCGGCTGACCGGGCTCAGGCGTTGCGCAGCGCCCGATAGACCGCGGAGCCAACGAACGCACCGAGTTCCTCCGGCGTCCACTTCCCGTCATCGGCGAGCAGGCTGCGCACCGCGCCCTCACCGGCCGACATCCACTGCTCGACCAGCACCGGAAGCTTGCGATCGGCGTCCTCGATGCCCCAGGCGCGCAGCGTCGGGCGCAGCAACCGAGTGCAGCGCTGCACGACCAGCGCACGGCCACGCCCGAAGGAACCGGCGACGGCCGGGTCCGGGTTCCCGTAGAGCAGCAGCCACGATTCCGGCCGGGCCGCGACCACCTCGAGCAGCGCACGGAAACCCTCGACGAAGACGGCTTCGCCGGCGTCGACGTCACGTTCGCGCAGCGCGCCGAACACCCCGTCGGCGACGTAGCCCTCCTCGCGGCGGATCAACTCCTCGATCAGCGCGACGCGATCGGGAAAGCACGCGTACACCACCGGACGGGTGACCTTCATCCGCTCGGCGACCGCGGCGATGGTGACCGCCGCGATGCCCTGTTCGATCGCGATGGCCAAGGCGGCGTCGAGCACCTGCGGCCTGCGCCGTTGCGGCCCGAGATGCTGAGCTCGCGGTCGCACCACGGATTCGGTACTCATGCGCCAACGGTATCAGTGCGCTGTCGCGCCGCCGGTGGCTCGGAAGCGCTGCCGGCCGGGGTCAGTCGGTGAACTCGGCGATCACCGGCGCGTGGTCACTGGCGCCTTTGCCCTTGCGCTCCTCCCGATCGACCACCGCGTCGGTGACGGTGGCCGCGAGCGCGGGGGAGGCGAGCACGAAATCGATGCGCATGCCCTCTTTGCGGGGGAAGCGCAGCTGGGTGTAGTCCCAATAGGTGTAGACCCCGGGGCCGGGCGCGAAGGGGCGCATGACGTCGGCGAACCCGGTGTCGAGCACGGCGGCGAACGCGTCGCGTTCGGGCTGGGAGGTGTGGGTCTTGCCCGCGAAGAACTCCGGCGACCAGACGTCGTCGTCGGTGGGGGCGATGTTCCAATCGCCGACCAGCGCGATCTTGGCCTGCGGATCCTCGGCGAGCCAGCGCGCGGCGTTATCGCGCAGCGTGGCCAGCCATTCCAGCTTGTAGGCGTAGTGCGGGTCGTCGAGCGCGCGGCCGTTGGGCACGTACAGGCTCCACACCCGCACGCCGCCGCAGGTGGCGCCGATGGCGCGCGACTCCACCACCGGGGTGGCGATCAGCGATTCGCCCGCGTTCTTGTCGAAGCCCGGCTGGTCCGGGAAGGCCAACTCGACGTCCGCCAGGCCGACGCGCGAGGCGATGGCCACGCCGTTCCACTGGTTGATGCCCAGATGCGCCACCTCGTAGCCGAGCTCGTCGAAGCGTTCGTAGGGGAACTGGTCGTCGCGGCATTTGGTTTCCTGGATGGCCAGCACGTCGATGTCCTGGCGGTCGAGGAAGGCCGCGACTCGGTCGATCCGGGAGCGGATCGAGTTGACGTTCCAGGTCGCGAGGCGCACGGGTTTCCTTGTCGAAGAGAGGTGGATGAACGGCCTGATCCCGTTCTACCCGACCACCGGGATGCGGGGGCCGGGGGCTGCGTAGCGGTAGTGATGGTGGTCGAGGAAACCGAGGTCATGGTACAGCGCGAGCGCGCCGGCATTATCGGCCTCCACCTGCACATACGCGTGCGTGGCGCCACGATCGCGGCCCCAGCGGATCAGCTCGGCGCACACCAGCGAGGCCAGACCGTGGCGCCGATGCTTGGCCTCGGTCGCCACGCAGGTCAGCCCGATCCAGTGCCTGCCGTCCGGTGCGGTGGTGAGCGCGCCACGGCCGATCGCGATCGGCTGGGGCAGCCCGAGCGAAGCGAAGCCGATCTCGCCCGCACGCACCGCGGTGAGTACGTCGAGGTCGGGCATCGGGGCGGCCGGATCGCCGGGCTCCTCGCCGCGACGTCGATGCAGATCCAGCCACGCCGCGTCGGGCGCGGGTGCGATGCGCACCATCGACGGGCCGCGCGGCAGGACGAAGTTGTCCAGATCGATCCCGAGCACCGCCGTCTCGCCCCAGGTGTGCCAGCCCGACGGCGGCGGGGCCAGCCGGTCGGGCAGTTGCAGCCGCAACGGCAGGCCACGCTCGGCCATCCAGGCGCCGATTCGCTGTAGCGCGTCCGCCGAGACCAGCGGTGGGCCGTCGGAATTGCCCAGGGGGACTGCGGAGTTCGCGCGGTCGGTGTAGCCGTTTCCGGCGCGCACCAGCCAGCCGTCGATCCAGGCGTGCTCGGCGCCGGGCCAGCCGTCGGCCGCCGCCGCCTCGAGCGCTCGGATCTCGCGGGTCCGAATCGGCCTGGGCCCCAAGGCTTTCAATGCGACAACTCGGTCCGGCGCCACCGACACCACCTGGCCGTCGGCGCCGCGCACCGTCGGCGGATCGAGCGAGACCAGCTCGCCGATCACATCCGACATCGGCTGCGGGTAGCCCTCCGGCAGCAGATACCGCATGACCACCCGGCGGCCGAGTGGAATACCGGCGAAATCAGTCATGCCCGAACGGATCCGGCACGGTGCCCGGTAGCCAGCTCAAACCCGGTGTGCCCCAGCCGTTGCGCTTGATCGCCTTCTTGGCGGCGCGGGCATTTCGGCCGATCAGCACGTCGACGTAGAGGAAGCCGTCGAGATGGCCGACCTCGTGCTGCAACATCCGGGCGAAGAAACCCTTGCCCTCGATCTCCACCGGTTGGCCGTGCTCGTCGATACCGGTGACCTTGGCCCACTCGGCCCGGCCGGTCGGGAACTGCTCGCCGGGCACCGACAGGCAGCCCTCTTCGTCGTCATCGGGATCGGGCATGGTCTCGGGGATCTCGGAGGTCTCCAGCACCGGGTTGATCACCGCGCCGCGGCGGCGGGTGACGGTCCCGTCGGCGGCCTGATCCGGGCAGTCGTAGACGAACAGCCGCAGCGGCTTCCCCACCTGGTTGGCGGCCAGGCCCACGCCGTTGGCCGCGTCGAGCGTCTCGTACATGTCAGCGATCAGCCCGGCCAGCTCCTCCGGCGACTGAGTCACCCGCTCGGTCGGGTTGTGCAGAACGGGATCGCCGACGATGACGATAGGGAGGATTGCCATACGCCCAATTTTGCCGCCTCGGCCTCACGTGGTGCGCGCCGCCCCTCGGCGGGTCCGTTTCGGGGGCCGGAAACCGCCCACACCGGCCGTCGCGACGCGTAACCGCTGGTACCGGACACGCCGCCGGACAGACGGCGCGAACGGCTATCCCCATGGTTGAATGATCGGCGACGTACAAGCATCATTTCGTCCGACGGTGACTCGGCGAGGGAGCAAGATGGACGGCGCAGCAGCGCGGGACCTTTCCGCAATCCAGGACAGCCCTTCTACGAGCGACGAGGTCACGGCCACTCAGCAGGCCGGAGACGACGACGGCCTGAGCCGTCGCGAACACGACATCCTGGCCTTCGAGCGTCAATGGTGGAAGTACGCCGGCGCCAAGGAAGAAGCCATCCGCGAGCTGTTCTCGATGTCGCCGACCCGGTACTACCAGGTGCTCAACGCGCTCGTGGACCGTCCGGAGGCGCTGGCCGCCGACCCGATGCTGGTCAAACGGCTGCGTCGGCTGCGGGCCAGCAGGCAGAAGGCCCGGGCCGCGCGGCGGCTCGGCTTTCAGGTGTGACGGACTAGGCTCGAACAGGTGAGTTACCCGAAACCCACTTCCGGCGGGATCCCGCTGCGAGCGCTGGCGATGGTGCTGATCGCACTGGCCATCGTCTTCGCCGGTCTCGGCGCGATGTCGTTGTCGAGCGCGGACTCCGAGACCGAGTCGGCCGCCGAGACCAGCGCACCGGAGACGACCACCTCGGTCGCGGTGGCCCCGCAGGCCACCTCCGCGCGCACCACCACGGCGAAGCCGACCACGACGACGGCGGCCCCGACCACCACCACCTCCACCACCCCGGTGGTGGATCAGTCGACGCCGATCCGGGTGCTCAACAACAGCCTGGTCGCCGGGTTGGCCTCCCGGACGGTGAACCAGCTGAAGGCCAACGGCTGGACCAACGCGTCCGCGGGCAACTACGCGGGTTCGACCATCCCCGCGACCACCGTCTATTACGGCAATGCCAGCGGCGACAAGGCGGCGGCCGAGGCCGTCGCGGCGATTCTGGGCGCCGGTGTGGCGCCGATGATTCCCGGATTGGGCGGCGGTTCCGCCGGCGTGGTCGTCGTGGTGACGGGTAACTGATCAGTAGTCCGACACGGCCCGAGGATCGAGCGACACGGCGGGCGTGGCATCATCTTGACCGATAAAACAACGTGTCCACCCAGCTTTACTCGTAAACTCGGTACTCGTAAAGGAGTTCCCCGATGGCACCGTCCACAACTCGTCGCCCGTCCTGGCGGACCGTGACCCCGGTGCTGGCGATCGCCGTCTTCGGCCTCACCGCCTGCACGAACAGCCAGGAGTCGAGTGACGTCCAGGGAACGACCCCGCCGGTGTGGACGAGTTCGCCCGCCCCGGCCGGTACCGAGAGCGGTCACGGCGGCGGCCACGGCAGCACCGGCACCGGTGAGCACGGTGAGACCCCGGCCGCGGGCGGCACCAAGGTCGAGCTGAAGGACGCCGCCGGAACCACCGTCGGCACCGCCGACATCACCGAGGCCGGCAGCTTCCTGAAGATCAGCATCGAGGCGCACGGACTGCGCCCCGGCTTCCATGGCCTGCACATCCACCAGGTCGGCAAGTGTGAGCCCAATTCGGTGGCTCCCACCGGTGGTTCGGCCGGCGACTTCCTCTCCGCCGGTGGCCACCTCCAGGTCGGCGCCGCCAACTCGCATCCGGCCAGCGGCGATCTGACGTCGTTGCAGGTACGTGAGGACGGCAACGCCACCCTGGTCACCACCACCGACAAGGTCAGCATGTCCGATATCCGTGGCAAGGCGCTGATCATCCACGCCGACGCGGACAACTTCGGCAATATCCCCAGCCGCTACAGCCACCCCGGTGGTACCGGTCCGGACGAGGCCACCCTGGCGACCGGTGACGCGGGTGGCCGCGTCGCCTGCGGCGTGATCCAGTAGGAGCGTGCCGGCATGGGTGGGGCTGGGATCGAGAGGGTTGTCTTCCACGGTTCGCCCCGCCCGACCATCGGTGTCGAATGGGAGATCGCGCTCGTCGACAAGGTGACGCGCGATCTGTCCAATACCGCTGCGGCGGTCTTCGATTCGGTGGGTGATCTGCGCGCCCACGACGGCACCCCGCAGGTCACCAAGGAACTGCTGCGCAATACCGTCGAACTCGTCACCGGCGTGCACAACAGCGTCGGCGAGGCGATGGACGATCTGAGCGCCACCATGAACACGGTGCGCCGTGCCGCCGATCCCCTCGGCGTGGACCTGTTCTGCGCGGGCACCCATCCGTTCGCGCAGTGGTCGGCCCAGCAGCTGACCCGCTCACCGCATTACGACGAGCTGATCGAGCGCACCCAGTGGTGGGGCAGGCAGATGCTGATCTGGGGCGTGCACGTGCATGTCGGAGTGTCGCATCAGGACAAGGTCTTTCCCATCCTGAACTCGCTGCTGCTGTCGTATCCGCATCTGCTCGCGCTGTCGGCTTCTTCGCCGATGTGGTCGGGGTCCGATACCGGCTATGCCAGCAATCGGGCACTCATGTTCCAGCAGCTGCCCACCGCGGGGCTGCCGTTCCAGTTCGAGAACTGGACCCAGTTCGAGTATTTCGTGCACGACCAGTTCAAAACCGGTGTGTTCGAACAGCTCGGCGGCATGCACTGGGATATCCGTCCCGCCCCGAAATGGGGCACCATCGAAGTTCGGGTCTGCGACGGTATTTCCACCCGCGCCGAACTGGCGGCGATGGCGGCGTTCATCCACTGCCTCATCGTCGACTTGGACCGCCGGGTGGAGAACGGTGAACAGCTGCCGACGCTGCCGCCGTGGCATGTGCAGGAGAACAAGTGGCGGGCCGCGCGCTACGGGCTCGACGCGATCGTCATCGTCGACTCCGACAGTAATGAGCGACTCGTCACAGATGACCTCGACGAGCTATTGAACCGTTTGGAGCCCACGGCCAAACTGCTCGGCTGCGCCGACGAACTCGCCTCGGTGGCCGAAATCCCGGTCCGGGGCGCCTCCTACCAGCGGCAGCGCAAGGTGGCGGCGGCCGCGCAGGGCGATCTTGTCGCGGTGGTCGATGCGCTGGTCAAGGAACTGGACCAGTAGCCGCGCAGGCCGTGGACGCCTGACGTTCCCTCGGCCAGGGGGATGACGTTCACCTGCCGTTTAACATGGTCGATGTGCTAGTCGAAGATCCGAACTCCAGAGTTGGTGCCGCGGCCCGATTGTCCATGCCGCGTACTCGGATTCGGGTCCTCGCACTGGGCGCCGCGATCGCCGCGGTCCCCGCCTTGTTGATCGCCCTCCAGGTGGTGGCGCTCACGCAGGGGTTCGAAGGTCCGCTGGAGAGTCTGTGGCGTGATTACGCGGGCACACCGAAGTCGATGACGGTGCCGTGGGCGGGCCTGGTGCTGGCACTGGTCGGGTTGCCGGTGCGGCGGCGGATCATCGCGCTCGGCGCGGCGGTCGCGATCGACGTCGTCTGTGCGGGTGGGCGGATGCTGGCGGGTGAGCCGTTCACGGTGGGCAATGGCCCGGTGATCGTGCTGACCGCGATCGCGGTGCTCGCACTCGTGCGCTGGGACGGCGTGGAACGGCGCAATGCCCTGCACGCGGCGGCCCTCGGTGCGCTGCTGATCCTGGCCACCAAGGTCGGCGACGTCTGGCTGCACGTCACGATCCTCACCCAGCCGCAAGTGCTCGACGAATACGTGATGCTCGCCGATCACGCACTCGGTGACCCGTCCTGGGTGATGGGACGGGTGCTCGAGACCCTCGGCCCGTCGGTGGAGGCGGTGCTGCACTGGGTGTACATCGAACTGCCCGCCGCGGCGATCGTGGTGGCGGTGTGGCAGTCGCGCGGGGTGGTCTCGACCGGACGCTGGCCCAGCCATTACCTGGTGCGGACGTTCCTGGTGCTCGGCCTGGTCGGACCGCTGATCTATGTGCTGTTCCCGGTGGTCGGCCCGATGTTCGCCTTCGGGGCCGACGGGGCGGGATTCCAGCTGGGCAATTACTGGCCGCAGGTCGTCCCGCCGATCGACCGCAATCCCTCGGCCCTGGACTTCGATTCGGTGACCCCGCGCAACTGCATGCCGTCCATGCACACCGCGTGGGCGCTGGCGGTGTTCCTGCACACCCGCCGCGCCGCCGACGGCAGCCTGGCGCCACGCTGGCTGCGCTGGGGCGGCATGTTCTGGCTGCTGTGCACGCTGGCCGCGACGCTCGGCTTCGGCTACCACTACGGCGTCGACCTGGTGGCGGGCGCGGTGCTGTGCCTGACGGTGGAGTCGGCGCTGCGCGAGCCGGAGCGCGGCTGGGGCTGGTTCCGCATCCGGCTGGTCGCCGGCGGTGCGCTCGTGCTGGCCGCCCTGCTGATCTCCTACCGCTACCTGGCCGTGCCGATGGCGGAATACCCGGTGCTCGCCGGGACCATCGTGATGGCGCTGCTAGCGGCCGTGGCGGCGGCGTTCCACGGAACCTGGTTCGCGCGACGGCAGAAGGCGCGGGCCGAGGAGCTGGAGCCGGTCGCGGCGTCGGCCGAGTAGGCGGTGCGCTACCGCGGCGTCGTCGAGCAGCAGTCCGGCGGGTGGTTCGGCCGATCCGGGATCTGCCGATGACTGCGGGCTCGGCCGGCGTGTGCCCGGTCAGTTCCCCGGCCGCTGGTCCAGCTCGTTGCCCAATTCGTTGACCGCGAGCAGGCCATCCCGATGCCGCTGCTCGCGGTAGGCCGTGCGGCCGATCAGGTGCGCGATCACCGGTGCGGTGAGCAGGGTGAACAGGCCGACGAGCACCAGCATCCAGGCATCAGGGCTGTCGTAGACTCGGATGATGGTGCCCGCGAGCACCAGGTTCAGGCCGATGACCTGCGGTTTGGTTGCCGCGTGCATGCGCATCAGGGTGTCGGGGAAGCGGACGATGCCGATGGCCGCGGTGAAGGCCAGGCCCGCGCCGAGCACGATCAGGATGCCGGAGATCCAGTCCAGGACGGTGATCATCGGTCGTCCCGCACTCGGAATCGGGAGACGGCGGCCGAGCCGAGGAACCCGACCAGCGCCAGTGCCACGATGGCGGGCACCACGGTGGTGTCGCGGCTGTAGGCGGCCCACACCGCGAGCCCGCAGATGGCCATCGCCACCAGCGAGTCGATGCCGACCACCCGGTCCAGGGTGCTCGGCCCGGCCAGGGTGCGGTAGGCGGTGATCACCGCGGCCGCCACCAACAGAATCGCGGCCGTCACGGCGACGACGATCATGCGCTCACCTCCGGTACCGAACGGGCCGCCGGACGCTGGAAGCTGGCGATCAGCAGCCGCTCCAACCGGCGGGTGGTGCTGTAGAACTTGTCCACCGCCTTATCGCTGCCCACATCCATGACGTGCACGTACACCACGCAGCGTTCGCGATCGAGTTCCAGCACCATGGTGCCGGGAATGAGATTGAGCAGATTGGTGCACAGCACCAGCACCAGATCCGATTTGAAGCTGAAGTAGACGCGCAGCACGCCCGAGATGGGCGGCGGTGCGGGCCGGATCGCGAACCACGCCACCTGCACACTCGATTCGAGCGCGTAGTAGATGCTCACCGCGATCAGCTGGATCAGCGGCACCGGGCGCACCCAGCCGGTGACCGGCACCCGCGGCAGCGGCAGCGTCACCATGATCAGCGCGCCGACCACGAACCCGGCCAGCACATTGGCCACGCTGAGCCGGCCCCACAGCGCCACCCATACCGCGGCAAGCCAGCACAGGATGGCGATCCGGATCACAGTTTCCCTGCTCATCGCGGCTCCGATCCGAGCACGGCGGTGATGTAGACGCCGCGGTCGCGTAGGTCGTCGGCGGCCCGGTCGGCGATATTCAGGATCGGCCCGGCCCAGACCGTGAGCGCGAGACCCACTCCGACCAGCGCGGCTGTCGAGGTCACCATCAGGGCTGGCATCCGGCCCGGATCGGCGCGCTCGTCGTAGAGCATGTCGGTGGAATCCTCCACCAGCGTCGGCAGCGTCGCGGCGGCCAGATGGCCTTCGGTGGCCTCGGCGCGCGGACGCCAGAACGCCTTGCTCCACACCCGAGCCACCACGTACAGGGTGAGCAGGCTGGTGACCACCGAGCCGGCGACCAGCGTCCAGGCCAGCACACTGCCGTTCTGCGCGCCGGCTTGGAGCAGTGCGACCTTGCCGACGAATCCGGAGAACGGCGGGATCCCACCCAGATTCAGCGCGGGCACCAGGAACAGAATCGCCAGCAGCGGGCTCGCCGCGGCCAGCCCGCCCAGCCTGCGCAGCGACGCCGAGCCGGCTTGACGTTCGATCAGGCCGACCACCAGGAACAACGCCGTCTGCACCAGAATGTGGTGGGCGATGTAGTACACCGCGCCCGACAACCCCATCCGGCTGGCCAGGCCGACACCGAAGACCATGTAGCCGATATGGCTGACCAGGGTGAACGAGAGCAGTCGCCGGATATCGCTCTGCGCGATCGCGCCGAGGATGCCGACCAGCATGGTCAGCAGGCCCGCGATGAGCAGCACATTGTCGAAACCGCCGTCGGGGAAGATCAGCGTGTAGGTGCGGATGATCGAGTACACACCGACCTTGGTGAGCAGGCCGGCGAACACCGCGGTCACCGGCGCGGGTGCGGTCGGATAGGAGTCGGGCAACCAGCTCGACAGCGGGAACACCGCCGCCTTGATGCCGAAGGCGACCAGCAGCACCGCGTACACCGCGTTACGAATACCGACCGGCACCTCGTCCATCCGCAGCGCCAGCTGGGCCATGTTCAACGTGCCGGTGGCGCCGTAGGTCAGGGCGATGCCGGTCAGGAAGATCAGCGACGACAGCATCGACACCATCACATACGACACGCCCGCGCGGATGCGTTCCTCGGTGGCGCCGAGGGTGAGCAGCACGAACGAGGCGACCAGCAGGATCTCGAAGCCGACGAACAGGTTGAACAGATCGCCCGCGAGGAACGTCATCGACACTCCGGCGCTCAGCACCAGATAGGTCGGCCAGAAGATCGAGGTGGGTTGCTGGGAATCGGCGTCGCGAATGTTCTGGCCCGCACCGTAGACGGCGACCGCGAGCAACACGATCGACGACACCAGCTCCATGGTCGCGGCGAGCCGGTCCACCACCAGGGTGATGCCGATCGGGGTCTCCCAGGCGCCGACCTGCAAGGCGGTGGTGCCGTCGCGGTCGGCGAGGAACAGCAGCAGCGCGCAGACCATCACCGCCGCCGACAGGGCGACCAGCGCGACGAGTCGCTGGGTGCGCGGACGACGGCCGAACACCAGCGTGGTCGCGGCCGCGAGCATCGGGATCAGCACCGGCAGCGGAGTCAGCACCGGCAGCAGGTCGGACGACAGCCTCATTCCTCGGGATCCTCCTGCTCGCGCGTGGCCGCGATCCCGACGTCCTCCGGGTCGTTCTCGACGTCATCGGTGGTGGTGAGGGTGTAGGAGCGGTAGGCGAGGGCGAGCACGAAGGCGGCGAGGCCCATGGTGATCACGATCGCGGTCAGCACCATGGCCTGGGCCAGCGGGTCGGCCATCTCCTGATGGGCGGCGTCGGTGGCGCCGGTGATGGGTGGCTTGCCGTCGGCGCCCGCCATGGTGAGCACCAGCAGGTTCACCGCATTGCCGAACAGGATCATGCCGAGCAGCATTTTCGACACCGCCCGCTCGAGGATCAGATACACCCCGCACGCAACGAGCACACCGATGACGATCAGCAGCGTCAGATTCACACTCATGCTGTGCCCTTCTGCGCATGACCGGGGCGCCCTCCGTGGTTACGCAAGCTGCCTCCTCCGGGCGCTGACCCGGTCATGCGGTCGCCTCCCGGACTTCGCTCGGTTCCGGGGATTCGGCCAGTTCGCGGTCCAGCCGCGCGCCCAGGCTGCGCAAGACGTCGAGCACCAGCCCGACCACGATGAGGTAGACGCCGAGGTCGAAGAACAGCGAGGTCACCAGCTTGACGTGGCCGAGCAGCGGCAGCGTGACCTCGACGATCGCCGACGACAGCGGCGGGGCGCCGAAGATCAGCGAGGTGGTCGCGGTGCCCGCCGCCAGCGCCAGCCCGGCGCCCAGCAGATGCCCGGCCTCCACGGGCAGCGCCTCACCCAGCTCGTACGGGCCACCGGCCAGGTACCGCAGCACCAGCGCGAGGCCCGCGGTGAGCCCGCCGGCGAACCCGCCGCCGGGGGCGTTGTGGCCGGAGAAGAAGAAGTAGACCGACAGCACCATCATGGTCGGGAACACCAGGCGGGTGGTGATCTGCATGACCATCGACCGTTCGCGCCGGTCGACCAGCCTGCCCGCGGGCAGCCAGCTCACCAGCCCCGGCCGGTAGTTCGGCGCGTCCACCGCGCGCGGCGCGCTGCCGAAACGCCTGCTGCGGAACACCAGCGAGGCCACTCCGGTCGCTGCCACGACCAGCACCGAGATCTCGCCGAGGGTGTCCCACGCGCGAATGTCGACCAGCAGGACGTTCACCGCGTTCTTGCCGCCGCCGAATTCGTAGGCCGCGCCCGGGATGCGATGCCAGATCGGTTCGGCGCTGCGGGCCGCGACGGCGAACGCGCCGAGCACGGTGACGGTGGCGCCGACACAGGCCGCGAGCACCGCGCGCCGGACGTTGAACCCGGCGGTGCGCGCGCCCGAGATCTCGGCCGGGAAGGCCCGCAACACCAGCACGAACACCACCAGCGTCAGCGTCTCCACCAGGAACTGGGTGAGCGCGAGATCGGGTGCGCCGTGCAGCGCGAAGATCACGCCGCAGCCGTAACCGGTGACGCCGACGACCAGCACGCTGGCCAGACGGTTGCGCAACACCGTCGCGCCCAGCGCCATCGCCACCATGATCGCGCCGATGGCCAGTTGCAACGGCGAATCCCACAGCCGCATCCGCACTCCGGTCCTGGTGCCGAGGGCCAGCACCACCGACGGCAGGATGATCAGCGTGCCGAGGATGATCGCCTGGCTGACCGGCAGCGAACCACGCTGCACCGAACCCGTCATCCGCAGCGACAGCTTGTCCATGCCGCGCAGGGTGGCGTCGTAGGCGCGGTCGGCGTTGCCGAGCAGCGGGCGCGGGGATTCCCCGATCCGGCCCCGGAAGGTGAAGATCACCAGGCCCGCCGCGACGATCACGATGGTCAGCGCGAGGACGTCGGTGAAGCCGTGCCACAGCAGCAGATGCGCGCCGAGCACGCCGGGGATCGAGCGCGCGTACGGGCTGATCAGCTCCTCCAGGCCGGGGGCGGCCAGGCCCGCGATCAGGCTGCCCGCGGCCAGCACGGCGGGCGCGCCGAGCAGCAGCGCGCCGGGGCGATGCCAGTCCGGCTCGGTGACGCCGGGCTTGTCGCCGAACGCGCCCCAGACGAAGCGGGCGCTGTAGGCGACGGTCAGCATCGAGCCCAGCGTCACCACCACGGTCAGCAGGATCCGGGCCGGATCGCTCAGGACATCGGCGTGCAGGGTGGCATCGAGCGCGCTCTCCTTGGCCACGAACCCGACCATCAGCGGGATACCCGCCATGCTCAGCGCCGCGAGCACGGCGACCGCGCACAGCAGCGGCGCACGTCGGCCGAGTCCGGTGAGCGCACGCAGATCACGGGTGCCCGCACCGTGGTCGACGATGCCGACCACCATGAACAGGCAGGCCTTGAACAGCGCGTGCGCCACGATCAGCGCCAGCCCGGCCAGCGCCGCATCGGGGGTGCCGATGCCGACCATCAGGATGAGGAACCCGAGCTGGCTGACGGTGCCGAAGGCCAGCACCAGCTTGAGGTCGCTGACCTGCAACGCGCGCACGCCGGCCAGCAGCATGGAGGCACCGCCGAGCGCCAGCACGATCGGATGCCAGACCGGGTTGGTCGCGAAAACCGGCGCCAGCCGCGCCACCAGGTACACACCGGCCTTCACCATGGCGGCGGCATGCAGGTACGCGCTCACCGGGGTGGGCGCGGCCATGGCGCCGGGCAACCAGAAATGCAGCGGCACGATGGCCGACTTGCTGAGCGCCCCGACCAGGATCAGCACCACCGCGACGTTCACCGCGAGCCCGCTGGGCGGCTGCGGCGCGGCGAGCAGATCCGAGAGCAGATAACTGCCGGAGGTCTGTCCGAGGACGATGATGCCGACCAGCATCGCCAGCCCGCCCGCCGCCGTCACCAGCAGCGCCTGGATCGCCGCGCGACGGCTCTGCGCCTGTTCGGAATTGTGGCCGACCAACAGGAACGACAGGACGGTCGTGGTCTCCCAGAAGACGAACAGCAACACCATATTGTCGCTGGTGACCAGACCGAACATGGCGCCGGCGAAGCCGACCATCTGCGCGGCGAAGATGCCGAGCTTCGGCTCGGAGTCCTCGAAATAGCGTCCGCAATAGAAAAGAATCAGCGACCCGATGCCGAGCACCAGCGCACACATCACCGCGGCCAGCGAATCGAAGCGCAGATCGATATTCATCTCGATGCTCGGCGCCCAGCTGACCCGCGACCGCACGGTCTCGTTCCAGTTCGCGACGACCCAGCTCAGACTGCCGAGGGGAACGAGGGCGAGCACATAGAACGCGTTGCGACCCATCGCCCGAACGCACAGCGGCGCAAGCAGAGCGGCCAAGGCATGGGCGAGCAGAATTCCGAGCAAACTTCACTCCGTCGGGTCGGTGCGGCGGGGTGCTGCGGTCCCATCCTACGTGGGCGGATAGTAGGACTTGCGTCCAGGTGCCTATGTGTTCCGCCATATTCGGCCGGACGGGCTATGCCTCCGCAAATCTTCCGGCGGCGGTGAGGAGAGCCGGGAAACCGGTCGGAGACAGGGGTGGTCTCAGCGGTCGCCGGCCCTGGCTTCGGCGTAGTGGCGCAGGGATTCGACCTGGTCGGGGTCGAGCGAGGGGCGCACCACCGAACGCGCCGCCGCCATATCGGCAGCGGTGACGTCGGCCGCGGCGACATCGCGGCGCATCGCGGCCAGCGCCGCCTCGCGCAGCAGCGCGGCACAGTCGGCGGCGGAGTACCCGTCGAGGTCCTCGGCCAGCGCGGCCAGGTCGACGTCATCGGCCAGCGGCACCGATCGTCCCGCCGTCCGCAGAATCGCCAGCCGGGCCTGCGCATCGGGCGGCGGCACGAACACCAGCCGCTCCAACCGGCCCGGCCGCAGCAGCGCGGGATCGATCAGCTCGGGCCGGTTCGTGGCACCGAGCACCACCACCTCGCGCAGCGGTTCCACGCCGTCGAGCTCGGTGAGCAGCGCCGCGACCACCCGATCGCCGACGCCGGAGTCCGAACTCTGCCCACGCCGCGGCGCCAGCGCGTCGACCTCGTCGAGGAAGATCAGCGACGGCGCCGAATCCCGCGCCCGCTGGAACAGCTCACGCACCGCGCGCTCGGACGAGCCGACCCACTTGTCCATCAGCTCGGCACCCTTGACCGAGTGCACGCTGAGCTGTCCGGTCCCGGCCAGAGCGCGCACCAGGTAGGTCTTGCCGCAGCCGGGCGGGCCGTAGAGCAGCACACCGCGCGGCGGCTCGATGCCGAGCCGGGCGAAGGAATCCGGATGTCGTAGCGGCCACAGCACCGTCTCGGTGAGGGCCTGTTTGGTCTCGGCCATATCGCCGACGTCGTCGAGGCCGAGGCTGCCGATGGCCAGTTCTTCCATCCCGGAACGCGACAGCGGCCGGATCACCTCGAGCGCCCCCACCAGGTCGTCCTGGGACAACCGCGGTTCGGCCTGATCGCGATTGGCCCGCGACGCCGCGCGCAGCGCCGCCTCCCGGCACAGCGCGGCCAGATCCGAGACCACGAAACCGGGTGTCTTCGCGGCGATCTCGTCGAGTTTCAGATCACCCGTCGGCACCTTGCGCAGCAGCTGTTCCAGCAGCGACCGGCGCACGGCCGCGGTGGGCAGGGTCAGCGCGATTTCACGATCGCACAGGTCGGGGGCGCGCAACCGGGAATCGAGCGCGGCCGGATGCGCGGTGGTGGCCAGGAAGGCGACGCATGGTTCGGCGACCGCCGCGCGCAGCTGATCGAGGATCAGCGTGGCCACCGGTTCGGCGGTCGCGGGCAGCAGCGCGTCGATATCGGTGATGAGCAGGATCCCGCCCTGCCCGGAACTCACCTCCGCCACCGCCTGGGCCACCTCACGCAGCCGGGCACCGCTCTCAGCGGCGCCGACAGCCGGGCCATCCAGCTCGATGAGGCGCCGCGGTGCGGTGACCGCGCGGGCCAGCGTCGCCTTGCCGACGCCGGCCGGGCCGGTGATCAGCACGCCCAGATGTGGTGAGGCGCCAAGGGTTTTCAGCAGTTCGGGCTCGTCCAGGGCCAGCGTCAGCCATTCGGTGAGTTTGGCGGCCTGGGTGTGCGCGCCCACCAGATCCTCGACCGGGATCGGGCCCGAGCGAGCGGCGGCCACCGTGCCCGCCGGGTCGGTGGTCATGCTCGCGGCGGAATCCTCCCGGGCCGAGACGGTGGCAGGCCTGCCGTTGCCGCCCGCAGGCGCGATGGCTCCCGGACCCCAGTCCACGGCGGTATTGGGCTGCACGCTCACCGGTCCGGGCGAGGGATCGGTGGCGGTGACGGTGAGCAGTTCGGTGGTCCAGGCGATACCGAAGGTGCGCGAGAGTGCCTGACTCGCGGCCGAGGCGGGCAGATCCGGGCCGAGATCGCGCGGCAGCAGCGAGACCGTATCGCCGACGGTGACGATCTTGCCCAGCAGCGCCTGCCGCAACGTCGCCGCCGGAATCGACCCGGTGGCATGCGCCGAGCCGCTCACCGAGATCCGCTTACCCCCGTAGACGGTGGCGGGCGAGACCACCACGGTCGCGCTGTCGCGCAGGCCGGCATTCGACAACGTGACGTCGTCGAGCAGGGCAACTCCCGCCGGTGTTCCGGCGGGCGCCAGACCGGCCACCGCGGCGGTGCGCCGCGAACCGACCAGGGTGATCCCATCCCATTCCCGCAGCCCGAGGGCGGTGAGCACCTCGGCATGCAACCGCACCACGCCGCGGCGGGCATCGGCGGCAGAGGGATTCAGACGCGCGGTAAGAGCCAAGTCAGCCATCGAGAACCATTCTGCCTGTGTTTGATGGCCGCTGGCGCGCCGCGAACCGGGCTCCTCGAGGTCGCCCGTCTAGAGGTGTTCACGAGGTGCGGTGGGATTGTCGTCGTTGCTAGGGATGCTCGGCGGTGGCTCAGGGTTCGACGATGCCCGCGGCTTCGGCGACCGGCGTGTTGGCCATCTCGTCGGACAGGCACACCAGTTTGGCGGTGCCGAGGGCGACGTTGGGGCTGCCGGCGAACGGGCTTTCCGGGTGTTCGGCCAGGATCGCCTCGATCAGCGCCTTCTCCCCGGCGATGTCGAGCTGGCGGAACTCGGCGCAGGTGGTCTGGGAAGCGGTTCCGGACGTGCTGCCCCCGCTGCGCGTCGTGGTGGGTGCCGACGAGGTCTGGCTGGACTCGGCCGAGGTGGTGGTCGCACGCGCCGAGGTGGTGGTGGAGGCGCTCGAGGTATCGGTTGTGCCCTTGCGCAGCCCGCTGGCCTCGGTGGACTCGTCCGGACCGCACCCGGCCAGGATCAGCGCCAGCGCGCCGACGGACAGAATCGTCGCAGGAATTCGCTTCATATCGTGGGTTCCCCGGTGATCAGCGGCGCCGGAGCCTCCGGCGCGTCCGATGCAGCGTACCGGGTAGGGGCGGTTCTTCGACATGGGTGCCTCACAGGATCGAGCGCCCGCCGGGGGCGCGGACAGGTGCGTCGCCCACTGTCGGCCACCGGCCTTGCGGTCGCCTTATCGATCCCTGAAAACCGGGACCGCGCAGCTCAGCGGTGGATCAGCGACTGCCAGTCGGCGGGCACCCGGGAACGCGGCCCCGGCACACCCTGCTCCTCGGGATGGTGATGTGGCGGCGCGAGCTCGGGCCCGTCGCTGAACATCTCCTCGGTGCGGAAATCCCAGTACCAGTCCTCGCCCGGCTCATAGCTCTGGATGAACGGGTGCACGGTCGCCGCGGCATGCTTGCTCGCGTGCTGTTCCGGTGAGCTGTCGCAGCAGCCGATGTGTCCGCACTGCGCGCAGCGGCGCAGATGCACCCACCAGCCCGCGGCGGCCTCGCACTCCACACAACCCGGTCCACTCGGCGGAACGGTCGGATCGATGCCTTCGGGTAGCCCTGACGTGGTCATGCCGGATCTCCTGTCGATTCGAGATTCGCGGGTTCATCCTCTTTCCGGTGCAGCGGCAGCCAGACGGTGAAGGTGGTGTCGCCCGGGCGGGATTCGAGCCGGATATCGCCGTGATGCTTGTTGACCACGATCCGGAACGAGATGTCGAGGCCGAGGCCGGTGCCCTCACCGACGGGTTTGGTGGTGAAGAACGGTTCGAAGATGCGGTCGCGGACCTCGGCGGGCACACCGGGGCCGGTGTCGTTGATCTGGACGACGGCACAGTCGTTGTCATGGCGGGTGCGGATGGTGAGCGTGCCGGACCCGTCCATGGCGTAGACGGCATTGTCGATCAGATTGGTCCAGACCTGGTTCAGCTCGGCCGCATAACAGGGCACCGGCGGCAGCGCGCGGTCGTAGTCCTTGACCACCTCGATCGAATCGCCGATCTTGCGGTTGAGCATCACCAGCGTGCTGTCGAGCAGCTCGTGCAGATCGACCACCTGGAACGGAGCCCGGTCCATCTGCGAATACTGCTTGGCCGCGCCGACCAGGGTGGAGATGCGCGCGGTGGAGTCGGCGATCTCGTTCATCAGCAGTTCGGTCTCGATGGTGTAGTTCAGCCAGCGGATGGCGCCCTCGAGCACCTGCGGGGTGCAGTCCTCGAGCGTGGCGGCCACCCGGTCGAGCCAGTCGGCGTCGAAACCGGCCTGAACGAAGTTCGGCGCGAGATCCCAGCCGCCGGTGATGTCGTGCTCTTCGAGCCATTCGCCGAGCACGTCCTCGCGGTCGGCGGCCTCGAGCGGGGTCAGCTCCGGCGCCTTGGCGACCTGGGCCGCGGCCTCCTCCTGCAAACGCACCAGCGCCTCCAGCGAGGCGGTGTCGAACTTGCCCTGCGCCATCATGGCCAGCTTGTGCCGCATACCGGCGATGCGTTCGCGCAGGCCGGAGGTGGCGCGCACCGCGGCGGCGGCCGGATTGTTCAGCTCATGGGTCAGCCCGGCCGACAGCGAGCCGAGCGCCAGCAGCCGCTCCCGCTGGGCGATGCGCGCGTTGTTGTTGCGCTGACCGAAAAAGGCGCCCTCCAGCAGATGCACCGCCATCGGGAACCATTCGTGCATCATCCGCGCGAAGGTGGGGGCGTCGATCACGAAGAATCGCGACGGCCGGGTGACGTACATCGAGCCGCCGTAATGCTGGTCGGCGCGTTCGCCGAGATAGGCCGCCCAGGCCCCGGCGTAGGAGCCGCGATGGTCGGTGCGCACCATCTCGATCTCCTGGCCGCCGGACAGCTTGGTCAGCCGCACCTCGCCGTCCATCAGCACGTAGAAGCAGGTCGCCGGATCACCTTCGCGGTAGACCGGGCCCGGCTCGATGCGTTCGATCCGGCCGTCCGCGCACAACCAGGCCAGCTGCTCGTCGTTGAGCTTCTCGAACAGGAACAGCGTCTTCAGTTCCGCCGGGTCGCAGATCATTTCCGAGCCCATGACCGCCTCCTACGCCAGGTACCGATGCACGAGCATGACCGCCATCGCGCCCTCGCCGACCGCCGAGGCGACCCGCTTGGCCGATTCGGCGTGCACGTCACCGGCCACGAACACCCCCGGCACGCTGGTCTCGAGATGATGCGGCGGCCGCGGCAGTTCCCAGCCGGCCGGGCGGGTGCCCTCGACCAGCAGGTCGGGACCTGCGAGCACGTAACCGTCGTCGTCGCGGGCCACCACGCCGTCGAGCCAGTCGGTCTGCGGTGCCGCGCCGATGAATAGGAACAGCCTCTCGGTGGGGGCCTTCTCCTCGGCCCCGGTCTCGTTGTCGCGCAACACGATCGTGTGCAGATGGTCGTCGCCGTCCACGCCGACCACCTCGGTGCGGGTATGCACGCGAATATTGGGCGTCTGCGCGATCTGCTGGATCAGGTAGTAGGACATGGACTTCTCCAGCGAGTCCGCCCGCACCACCAGATGCACCGTGCGCGCGTTGCGGGACAGGAACATCGCGGCCTGGCCCGCCGAGTTCGCCCCGCCGACGATGTAGACGTCGTGTTCGGCGCATTCGGCGGCCTCGGTCATCGCCGAGCCGTAATACACACCGCGCCCGGTGAATTCGTCCACACCCGGCGCCGGATGACGTCGATAGTCCACTCCGGTCGCGATGATGACGGTGTGCCCGCACAGCCGTCCGCCATCGGCGAAGCGCACCGTGCGCGCCGACCCGTTGACCTCCAAGCCCACCACCTCACGGGTGGTGATCACTTCGGCGCCGAACTTGGCGGCCTGCCGTCGCGCCCGATCGGCCAGCTGCGCGCCGGAGAGCCCGTCCGGGAAGCCGAGATAGTTCTCGATCCGCGAACTCTGCCCCGCCTGCCCGCCGGTGGCGGTGCGTTCCACCAGCACCGTGCGCAAACCCTCGGACGCGCCGTAGACGGCCGCGCCGAGCCCGGCGGGTCCGCCGCCGACGACGATCAGGTCGTAGAAATCGCCGACCGGTTCGGTGCTGAGTCCGACGCTGCCCGCCAGCTCGCTGTCGGTGGGTTGCAGTAGCGCCTGCCCGTCGGCGGTGATCACCACCGGACATCGCTGCGGATCGGCGCCCGCGGCCTCGAGCAGCCGCGCGCCCTCGGGTTCGTCGGCCAGGTACCAGCGGTAGGGCAACTGGTTGCGGGCCAGGAACTCACGTACCTGCGAGGAGCGCGGCGACCAGCGGTTGCCGATCACTTTGGTGCCGGTCACCGGTTTCTGGTCGCTGCCGCGCCACGCCTCCAGCAGGGCGTCCAGCACCGGGTAGAGCTTCTCCTCCGGCGGATCCCACGGCTTGAGCAGGTAGTGATCGAGATCGATGACGTTGATCGCGTCGATCGCGGCATTGGTGTCGGCGTAGGCGGTGAGCAGCACCCGCCGCGCGTATGGGTGCAGGTCCATGGCCTGTTCGAGGAATTCGATACCGTCCATCCCCGGCATGCGGTAGTCGGCGATCAGCACCGCGACCGGCTGGTCGCGCAGTTTCAGTTCACGCAGCGCCTCGAGGGCCGCAGGGCCGGATTCCGCGCGCAGGATGCGGTAGTCGGCGCCGTAGCGGCGGCGCAGATCGCGGACGACGGCCCGGGACACTCCCGGGTCGTCGTCGACGCTGAGAATGGCCGGCTTGGGTGCAGCGGGGGAACTCACCTCATGAGTATGAAGTCTCGTCTGCGCTGCTGTCGTCGCGGCGGAGCGTGCGCTCACACCCGGTGACGCAGTACCAGTTCGAGTTCTGTTGGGGTGAGCAGTCTTTCGAGTCGTTCCTCGACGCGCGGGGCGGATTCACCCTCGGGTTCGATCAGCGGCAGTTGCGGAAGGTTCGATGCCGCCGACCTCGATTGCGGCGGATGACGATGTAGGAGGGAGCGCAGTTTCACGGCCGATCACCTCACTGTTGCGGGCGGTTCGCTGGTGGCTGTGTCTCTCGTCTAATCCCCATTGTGCGCCGCTCGTTACATTCGAACCCGCAGACATGCGAAAATGTGACCTGGCCATCATTACGATCAGGATGCACGTTACTCGTAGTCGCACATAACCGGAGGCAGTGTTGCCGAACAATCTCGAAGCCGCCATCGACATCGCCGCGCCGCCGGAGCGGGTCTGGCAGGTCGTCTCCGACCTCAAGCGGATGCCGGAGTTCAGCCCGCAGTGCGTCAAGATGGTCCCGCTCGGCACGCCGAAGGCCGGCACCTGGACGATCAATCTGAACAAAGACGGGTACAAGCGCTGGCCGACGACCTCGCGCATCGTGCGCTACGAACCCAATCAGGCCTTCGCCTTCCGGATGAACGAGAACCGCACCGTCTGGAGCTACACCCTCGAGCCCACCGCGACCGGCACCCGCCTCATCGAGCGCCGGGACGTGCCCAACGGCGTCACCTGGATCGTGCGCAAGGCCATCGACGGGGTGCTCGGCGGCGAGCAGGCCTTCGAGGACGCGCTGACCAAGGGCATGAACGAAACCCTCGCCAAGATCAAGACGGCGGTCGAGACGGGCGCGTAGTCCGCACCCGTCCCGCCGGCGCGTTCAGGACTGCCAGTTCGGCAGCGATACCACCTGCGCGGCCCAGGACAGGCCCGCGCCGAAGGCGATGAGCAGGGCGGTATCGCCCGGCTTGGACTGCCCGGTGCGCAGCAGCTGCTCCATCGCCAGCGGAATCGAGGCGGCCGAGGTATTGCCGGTCTCCTCGATATCGTTGGCCAGCGCGCAATTCTCCGGCAGCTTGAGCACCCGCGCCATGATTTCGATGATCCGGCCGTTGGCCTGATGCGGAATCATCGCGTCGAGATCGTCGGTGGACAGGCCTGCCCGGTCGATGGCCTCCCGGCACACCTTCTCCAGTGAATGCGCGGCCCAGCGGAAGACCGCGGTGCCCTCCATCGCCAGATACGGCCGGACCGCGTCGAGACCTTTCTCCTCGATCTCGGCGAAGAACTCCATCCAGTCCTTGTCCTGGCGGATGGCGTGATGCTGGGTGCCGTCCGAACCCCACACCGTGGGGGCGATGCCCTGCTCCTCGGACGGGCCGACCACGACCGCGCCCGCGCCATCGGCGAACAGGAACGCGGTGGAGCGGTCGGTCGGATTGATCGTGTTCGTGAGCTTTTCCACCCCGATGACCAGCACGTTCTTCGACGTTCCCGCCCGCACCAGATCCGAGGCGAGGGCCAGCCCATGGCAGAAACCGGCGCAACCGGCGGAGATGTCGAAGGCGGCCGCACCGTTCATGCCGAGCTCGGTGGCGATCTGCGGTGCCGCGGCCGGGGTGAGCAGCAGATGGGTCGAGGTGGCGACGATGACGCAATCGACCTGGTCGGCGGCGACTCCCGCCGATTCCAGCGCCCCGCGCGAGGCCGCGACGCTCATGCTCTGGATGGTTTCGGAATCGTCGGCGAAGCGCCGGGTGCGAATGCCGGACCTGGTCCGGATCCATTCGTCGCTCGAGTCGATCGGGCCCGCTACCTCGTCGTTCGTGACCACCCGGGCCGGGCGATAGACGCCGAGCCCGAGGATCGCCGTGTGCTCTGCGCCAGTGGTCTGGGCGAAACGAGCAGCCATGGTGCGTCTCCTATGTACCTGCGGCGTCGGCGCCGCCGGGTTGTCCCCGAATATCGATGTGGATCCTCACTGGTCGATAGCTACGAATCAGCTGGTACTACGCGGACTCGTAGACATGAGGCTCCCTCATATTAGCGCTACCCCGGGTACACGCGAGTGCGTATTCTCACAATGACCCGGGTATATCCCAGGCACACGCCGCAACCGGCGGCGTGCCCAACCCACAGATTCGAGGACACCATGCTCGGAATCGGGATCATCGCGTGGATCATCATCGGGGGGCTCGCGGGCTGGATCGCCAGCAAGATCATGAAAACCGATGCTCAACAGGGCATTCTGCTCAATATCGTGGTGGGCGTGATCGGCGGCCTGCTCGGCGGATTCGTCCTGATGCTGTTCGGCGTCGACGTCGAGAGCGCGGGCTGGTTCTTCAGCTTCGTCACCTGCCTCGTCGGGGCTTGTGTGCTGCTCTACCTGGTCAAACTGTTCACCGGACGCAGCTCGGTGCGCTGACACCGAGTGCCACGGGCGCGGTTCCCGTAAGGTGTGAACGCTTGCGCCGAACCCCGTCGACGATCGCTGTCATCCGTCGACGGGCTGAGTGACCGTCGCCGCGACGGTCCTCGAACGGCGCGTTCGTCTTGCACCGAGCACGAAAGAGGAGCCTGTGGCACGCCGTCCCACCCCGCCCGGCACGCCCGAACGCACCGGCCTCGGCCACGTCGCCGACCTGGTGCGCCATGCGATCCCGCCGCTGCACCCGGCCGGTCTGCCGTTCGTCGCGGCGCCGCTGGCCGTCGCGGTGCTCGGCGGCAAACGTCGCTGGGTGCGCCGTGGCGGGCTGGCGGCGGCCGCGGCCTGTGCGACGTTCTTCCGGCATCCGCACCGGGTGCCGCCGAACCGGGCCGGTGCCGTCGTCGCGCCCGCCGACGGCGAGATCGCGCTGGTCGACACCGCGGTACCACCGGCCGAGCTGGGTCTCGGCGATCAGCCGCTGCCGCGGGTGAGCATCTTCCTGTCGGTGCTGGATGTGCATGTGCAGCGGGTGCCCGTCTCCGGGACCGTGCGCACCGTGGTGCACCAGGCCGGGCAGTTCCGCTCGGCCGACCTGCCGGAGGCCAGCTCGGTCAACGAGCGCAACAGCATGGTCATCGACACCCCGGCCGGCGCGCAGATCGTGGTCGTGCAGATCGCCGGCCTGCTGGCCCGCCGCATCGTCTGCGATGCCAAGCCCGGTGACGTGCTCACCATCGGCGACACCTACGGCCTGATCCGCTTCGGCTCGCGGGTCGACACATACTTCCCGGCGGGCACCGAACTGCTCGTCGACGTCGGTCAGCGCACCATCGGTGCCGAGACCGTGCTGGCCGTATTGCCGACCGCAGGGTCATGATGGAACAGGGCACTGCCGGACGGCGGCGCCGGTCGATCCGGCTGCTGCCGAGCATGGTCACCATCATGGCGCTGTGCTCCGGACTGTCCGCGGTGAAGTTCGCCCTCGACGGTGAATTCGGCGTCTCGCTCGCCATGATCGGCGCCGCGGCCGTCCTCGACACCCTCGACGGTCGGCTCGCGCGGATGCTGGCAGCCACCACCAAGATCGGCGCCGAGCTGGATTCGCTGTCGGACGCCATCTCCTTCGGTGTCGCACCCGCCCTTGTGCTCTATATCGGGCTGCTCAGCGACAACAGCACCGGCTGGATCATCGCGCTGCTGTTCGCGGTGAGCATCGTGCTGCGGCTGGCGCGGTTCAACACACTGATGGACGACGACACCCGCCCGGATTGGGCGCGTGAGTATTTCGTCGGCGTCCCGGCCCCGGCGGCCGCGTTGATCGCCCTCGCCCCGGTCGCGCTGTATGTGCAGTTCGGCGATGGCTGGTGGGTCGGTTTCGGCGTGGTCTGCGCCTGGGTCGTGTTCGCGGCCCTGCTGGCGGTGAGCACCATCCCGACGCTGGCCATGAAGTCGGTGTCGGTGGCGCCGCAGGCCGCGGCCGGGCTGCTGGTGCTGGTCGCCGCGGCCGCCGCCGCGCTGGTCACCTATCCGATCGTGCTGCTGCTGGTGCTGATCGTGCTGTACCTGGGGCATATCCCGTTCGCCTGGTATTCGCAGCGCTGGGTCGCGGCCCGGCCGGAGACCTGGGAGCACAAGCCGGCCGAACGTCGTGCGCAGCGGCGTGCGCAGCGGCGACGTCCGGCGATCCGTCGTCCGGCGATCCGTCGGCCTGCCATGCGCGGGTCGTCGCGGCTGCGGCTGCGCCGGCCGGGTGGTAAGCGCGAACACGACGGCGTCGAGAGCTGAGTACGCCCGGGTATCGTCGCCGCTGACGGTGCGGGAGGTGGCGGATGGACGCACAGGGTCTGGCTGATTTCGAGGCCGAGCGTCCACGCTTGTTCTCGCTGGCCTACCGGATGCTCGGTTCGGCCGCCGAGGCCGAGGACGCGGTGCAGGAAACGTATCTGCGCTGGGAAGGTGCCCCGCGCGACGAGATCCGTTCGGCGCAGGCCTGGTTGACGACCGTGGTGGTGAATCTGTGCCGTACCTGGCTGGATTCGGCGCGGGCCCGGCGGGAGAGCTACGTCGGCCCGTGGCTGCCCGAGCCGGTGCCGACCGGGTCCGGTGAACTCGGTCCGCTGGAGTCGGCGCAGGAACGCGAGCTGGTGTCGATGGCGCTGCTCACCGCGTTGGAGCGCCTCTCGCCGGTCGAACGCGCGGTGTTCGTGCTGCGCGAGGCGTTCGGCTATTCGCATCGCGAGATCGCCACGATGCTCGAGCTCACCGAAGCCAATGCGCAGCAGATCTTTCATCGTGCGGGCAGGCGGGTGCGAGATGGTAAGGCGCGCTTCGATATTCCCCTCGCGCAGGCGCGTGCGCTGATGGAACGCTTCTTCGCCGCCGCCCGCGACGGCGAGATCGCCGCGCTGGAGCAGATGCTGGCCGCCGACGTCATCTCGGTGGCCGATGGCAACGGCATGGTGGGTGTGGCGCGCCGCCCGGTGGTTGGTGCGTCGAGGGTGGCGTTGTACCTCACCAAGCTGTTCGGCTGGGTGGTGCCGGGGGTGACGATCGAGATCGTCGAGGTCAACGGGTTGCCGGCGGTCTGCGCCTGGGTCGATGGTGCGCCGCTCGCGGTGTGCACGGCCGATTCCGACGGCGAGGTGGTGACGGCTTTGCGGCTGGTGGTGGCGCCGGGAAAGCTCGCCTACTTCGGGCGCGCTGTCGCCTGAACCGGTCAAGGGCCGGAGGCGGTAGCGGAGCGTCACCACGCAGGCCCTCCGGTTCGGGCCGATTCAGCACCGCCTGAACCGGTCAAGGGCCGGAGGCGGTAGCGGAGCGTCACCACGCAGGCCTTCCGGTTCGGGCCGATTCGGCGCCGCCCGAACCGGTGTGATCGGCATCACTGCGCTGGTCTGTCAGGGATCGCCGCGCCATCCGGTCTGAGGGGTATCACCGTCCCGACTCCCGAGGAGCCCACCATGACCGGACAGCATCGGATCGTCGTACTCGGCGCCGGATACGCGGGCCTGGCCGCCGCACGCCGGTTCGCGAAGAAGGCGCGCGGCGCCGAGGTCACCGTGGTCGACGCGCGGACGCATTTCGTCGAACGGGTCCGGCTGCACCAGCGTTTCGCCGGACAGCGGACCCGCGCATGGGAGCTGCGAGAACTCTTGGAACCCAAGGGGATCGGATTCGTGCACGGCCGCGTGACCGAGCTCGATGCCGAGCGCGCGCTGCTGCGGTTCGGCGATCGCGAACCGCTCGCGTACGACACGCTGGTCTACGCGCTCGGCAGCGTCGGCGATGACGCGGGCGTGCCCGGTGTCGCCGAGTACGCCTATTCGGTGGCGACGCCGGAATCGGCGGCCCGCATCCCCGCCGACGGTCCGATCGTCGTCGTCGGCGCCGGCGCGACCGGGATCGAAGTGGCGGCCGAACTCGCCGAATCCCGCACCGGCACCCGCGTCGAACTGGTCAGCACCGAAGAGCCGGGGGCCTGGTTGTCGGCGCGGGCGCAAGCCCATATCCGCCGGGTGCTGGACGGGCTCGGCGTGCGAATCCACGCGGGCGCGAAGGTCATCGAGGTGAGCGCGGGTGCGGTGCGGTTGGCCGACGGCACCTCGCTCGAATCCCGTGCCACCGTGTGGACCACCGGGTTCGGCGTCCCGCAGTTGGCCGCGCGGGCAGGTCTCGCGGTGGACGTGCACGGCCGGGTGCGCACCGACGCCACCCTGCGCTCGGTATCGCATCCGAACATCTACGCCGCGGGTGACAGCGCGGTCGTGGCCGGTCCTGGTGACCGCGAGCTGCGGATGGCGTGCGCGACCGCGCTGCCGACCGGCTCCTATGCCGCCGACGCGATCGTCGCCCGCCTGCGCGGCGGCGAACCGGGGGAGTTCGAGTTCCGCTACCACCTCCAGTGCTTGAGCCTGGGGCGTCGCGACGGCGTCATCCAGTTCGTGCGCGCCGACGACGCCCCCGCACGGATGGTGCTGACCGGGCGCACCGCGGCGCGGGTCAAGGAGACGATCGTGCGTTTCGCGGCCGCGGGAGCCGGAGCGAAATAGAGATCGTCAACCAATGGTTGACGGCAATGGATCGTCAACCTATGGTTGACGCATGACTTCTTCGCTCAAACTCGATGACCTCATCGAAGGCATCAAAAAGGCCCGCCCCGACAACGTCCTCGACCAGTTGGCCGACGCCATGGTCGCCGCCGGACGCCTCGGCGAACTGGCCGATCACCTGATCGGCCACTTCGTCGACCAGGCCCGCCGTTCCGGCGCCTCCTGGACCGATATCGGCGCCAGCATGGGCGTCACCAAGCAGGCCGCGCAGAAGCGGTTCGTGCCGAAGGCGCCCGGCGATGCCGCCGCAATGGACCCCAACGCCGGGTTCGCCCGCTACACCCCGCGCGCCAAAAATGTGGTCATGGCGGCTCAGGAAGCCGCCCGCACGGCAGGCAACGCGCAGATCGCGCCGCCGCATCTGGTGCTCGCGCTGCTGTCCGAGCCCGACGGACTCGCCGCCAAGGAATTGCTCACCCAGGGCGCGACGGTCGAGTCGGTGCGCGAGGCTGCCACGGCCGCCCTGCCGCCCGCCGGCGGTGAGGTGCCCCCGCTGGTCCCGTTCGATCCCGAGGCGAAAAAGGTGCTCGAGCTGACCTTCCGCGAGGCGCTGCGGCTCGGCCACAACTACATCGGCACCGAACACATCCTGCTCGCCCTGCTCGAGCAGGAAAACGGCACCGGCGTGCTGTCAGGCCTCGGCATCGATAAATCGGCCGCCGAGGCGCATCTGGTCGAGCTGCTCGCGGGCATCATCGGCGATAAATCCTGAACCCGGGTGCGCACGCCCGGCTGTCGAACCGGCCGGTGGGCGCATCACCGGATGGTTGCCGGAAGATCGCGGCGGGGTGGCAGCTGCACGTGCGGCCGCCCCGCCGCCAGTACTGCCGGTAACCTATAGCAATGGCGGATGATGAGAACTCCGACCTGATCGCGGGGGAACGGCGCGACGATCTGTTGCGCGCGCTGTCGTATGTCTCCACCGAATCCCTCGACGACGGCAGCTACGTCGTCAACGGCGACCTGCCGCCCGAGGTGGCGCCACCGTTCATCCGGGCCATCATGCGGGTGGAGGCCGAGTTGTTGATCAACGACGCCGAGCTGGTCACCGTCGAGGACGGCGAGCCGCGCTCGCCCGAGGAGCGGCGGGCCGATGCGTTCCTCGCGCTGGCGTTGCGCGTGACCGACCGATTGCAGTGATAGCGGGGCCCGACCTTGCACTCGTCACCGGCGAGTGCTAAAAAGGGCTTGGCACTCTCCATCCGTGAGTGCCAGGTCGGGACGGTGAGATCGGGTATCCAAGACACCCCTGGTCGTCCGTCGCGGGCACCGAGCCTGGCCAGCGTAAATAGGGTGACCCGACAATGCGGTCATCCTGTGTGTCAGCCTCATTACTTGGAGGATCTCACCGCAATGGCCAAGACAATTGCGTACGACGAAGAGGCCCGTCGCGGCCTCGAGCGGGGTCTGAACGCCCTCGCCGACGCGGTCAAGGTGACGCTGGGCCCGAAGGGTCGCAACGTCGTGCTGGAGAAGAAGTGGGGCGCCCCCACGATCACCAACGATGGTGTGTCCATCGCCAAGGAGATCGAGCTGGAGGACCCGTACGAGAAGATCGGCGCCGAGCTCGTCAAGGAAGTCGCCAAGAAGACCGACGACGTCGCGGGCGACGGCACCACCACCGCCACCGTGCTGGCTCAGGCGCTGGTGCGCGAGGGCCTGCGCAACGTCGCGGCCGGCGCGAACCCGCTGGGTCTCAAGCGCGGCATCGAGAAGGCCGTCGAGGCCGTCACCGCCAAGCTGCTCGACACCGCCAAGGAGGTCGAGACCAAGGAGCAGATCGCCGCTACCGCCGGTATCTCGGCCGGCGACCCGTCCATCGGTGAGCTGATCGCCGAGGCCATGGACAAGGTCGGCAAGGAAGGCGTCATCACCGTCGAGGAGAGCAACACCTTCGGCCTCCAGCTGGAGCTGACCGAGGGTATGCGCTTCGACAAGGGCTACATCTCCGGTTACTTCGTCACCGACCCGGAGCGTCAGGAAGCGGTCCTCGAGGACCCGTACATCCTGCTGGTCGGCTCGAAGGTTTCCACCGTCAAGGACCTGCTGCCGCTGCTGGAGAAGGTCATCCAGGCCGGCAAGCCGCTGCTGATCATCGCCGAGGACGTCGAGGGCGAGGCCCTGTCGACCCTGGTCGTGAACAAGATCCGTGGCACCTTCAAGTCCGTCGCCGTCAAGGCTCCGGGCTTCGGTGACCGCCGCAAGGCTCAGCTCGCCGACATCGCCATCCTCACCGGTGGCGAGGTCATCAGCGAAGAGGTCGGCCTCTCGCTGGAGACCGCGGGCATCGAGCTGCTCGGCCAGGCGCGCAAGGTCGTCGTCACCAAGGACGAGACCACCATCGTCGAGGGCGCCGGCGACGCCGAGGCCATCAAGGGCCGCGTCGCGCAGATCCGCACCGAGATCGAGAACTCGGATTCGGACTACGACCGCGAGAAGCTGCAGGAGCGCCTGGCCAAGCTGGCCGGCGGTGTTGCGGTCATCAAGGCCGGTGCCGCGACCGAGGTCGAGCTCAAGGAGCGCAAGCACCGCATCGAGGACGCCGTCCGCAACGCGAAGGCTGCCGTCGAAGAGGGCATCGTCGCCGGTGGTGGCGTGGCCCTGCTGCAGTCGGCTCCCGCGCTCGACGACCTCAAGCTCGAGGGCGACGAGGCGACCGGCGCGAACATCGTTCGTGTCGCGCTGTCGGCTCCGCTGAAGCAGATCGCCTTCAACGCCGGCCTCGAGCCCGGCGTGGTGGCCGAGAAGGTTTCCAACCTGCCCGCCGGTCAGGGCCTCAACGCCCAGACCAACGAGTACGAGGACCTGCTGGCCGCCGGCGTCGCCGACCCGGTCAAGGTCACCCGTTCGGCCCTGCAGAACGCGGCCTCCATCGCGGCCCTGTTCCTGACCACCGAGGCCGTCGTCGCCGACAAGCCGGAGAAGGCCTCGGCCGCTCCCGCCGACCCCACCGGCGGCATGGGCGGCATGGACTTCTGAGTCCTGCCACCCGGCAACACATCTCGAACCGGAGGCCGGTCCACCGTCTGGTGGGCCGGCCTCCGGCGTTTCAGCGGCCGGGATAACTACTGAACTAGTTTCGAAGTTGTGCCGTAGTATGGGTGCATGGCTACCCGGACCTTTCCGTTCTCCACCTTGATCAACAAGCAGACCAGCGTGTTCCCCGCGTTGGACGACGCCGACGTGATCCTGGAACGCCGCGACGCGGAGAACCTGGTCCTCATGCGCTCCGAGCGCTTCGAGGCACTGGTCAAGGGTCTGGGCCTGGCCGCGCGATCCCTCGCCATCGTCGCCAAAGCGAACCGCTCCCTGGCCGAGGAAGTCTTCGC
This sequence comes from Nocardia cyriacigeorgica, assembly GCF_005863245.1. GTDB lineage: Bacteria > Actinomycetota > Actinomycetes > Mycobacteriales > Mycobacteriaceae > Nocardia > Nocardia cyriacigeorgica_C. The sequence goes on from NZ_VBUT01000008.1 coordinate 48,681, forward strand.
CGAAGAACTGCCCTGGCTGGTGTGGCTACCGGAACCCGCTCGCCCGCAATGCGTTCGAGAGCTATTGGATCACCTACTGGCAGGTGCCGAGACCGGTCTGCTGCTCCCGTTCTCCCGCGCGCTCCGAGAGTGGCAGTCGACGGCCGAGGTCTACTCGGATCCTGAACTGGCGCAGCGACTGCGTGGGCCGTTCACCACCGGGGATGCGGAGGAGCTTCCGGCGCCCGATTAACTAGGGTTGCCCATGATGGGGGGACACAGTCCTGAGGATGAGGCTGTCACTGGGCCGATGCCGACGGTGAGCGCCTGGCTGTGATTGATCTAGCACTTGGGGCAATAAAACGCACGGAAAGGGTGTTATGGTGGATGGCGAGCAAGGAACCAGTGTTCCCGACCCTGCGTCGCGATAGCTGGTCTGGCCCTCGGTGTAGCTACGGCAGCCGGGGGCTGCTCTGTTTCTGGGGTCACTGGAACGGCTTCGCGAAGCGCACGCGTGCTTGGATGATGTCGAACAGCCTCTTTGTGTCGTCGGTGTGGGTCAGGGTGCGGCGATAGGCCGACGAGACCAGGTCTGGTAACCACAACAGCCGCTCCAGGCTCGGCGATGTCTGTAGCAGACGGGTCGGCTGTGGAATCAGCTTCTCGGAGATCAGCTCCTTGTGATTGAGCCGATCCTTGTTGCGGAAGTTGTTCTGGTTGCGCTCCTCTAGGACGAACAGGTCTACTGGCGCCCGCTCGTTCTCGCGGCCAGCGGCGAGCTCGATCGCAAGACCCCGGTAGCACGCGCGTCGAGCAGCCTCGCCGTCGCGGTCCGAGTCGTGGACAGGCGCCTGGAAAGCGATGATGGAGGTTTCAGGCCCCTCCGCCAGGAATTCCAGCATCTCTTGCGTCTTGGCGCGTCCTTCGGACTCGAGCAAGGCCTTCGTCGTATGCCACCAACTGCTCGCGGCGATTTCGCCCAAGCCTTCACGTAGTTCCTGCATCTGATCGAACGCCACAACCACCGCGGTAAAGATGTAGAACGTCGCCGCTGGTGCCACCACCGGATCCGCCACCTGATACGACTCGTCGAGATAGGCCACAGGCCCTTTGCAACGACGATAGGCATCGCTCAGAATTTTGCGCCTTGCCTCGCTCTGCATCACGGAGCGATCCTAGAGCTCCGGTCATCGCCGACCCGCATCGAAGCCCGATCCTGCAGAGTGGCAGCCGATTACAATCCGCGCGTGCAGCAGGTAACACTCCCGACTGTGACGGTCCATCGTGATGGGGCCGTACCGCCAGCGGTGCGAACCTCACATGCTGGACAGGGCAATCAGCGCGCGTCGGGCACCGTCGGTTCGCCACCGATCGGGGTGACGTCCGCTGAGGGTAGCTCAGGATCGTCCGAGATGATCTCCCGTAGATGCCGCGCCTGTGCGGGGGTAAGCCGATCTATGAGGTGATGCAGGTCCGCGTGGTCGGGTGTGGTGATCACAGCGTGAGCGTATTCGGTTGCGATCAGCGACGGTACGGCGGCTACACCAGGGGGTCCTTCCCGCCGAGGAACATCTCGAAGGACTTGTAGTCGTCGATGCTGGCGAAGTGCCGTGAGTACAGGTCAGCGGTGGGGGCGGAATTCAACGGTTCGGTGACCTCGTTGACGTCGACCACCGCATAGAGCCGGACGTAGCTTCCGTCCTCGGACTCGTACACCTCGTTGCGTACATGCTGGTCGGCGAGTTCGCGGGCCTGGTCCAGATCTTGCGCCCAGACGAGTACGAAGTCTTCGCGATAGTAGACACCACGGCCGCCTACTTTGCCCATCTCGTAGACGATCAAGGCGACGTGCGGTCTGCGGTCGATCGCTGGCGAATCGGGCATGTTTCGAATCCGTTCTCGGGTAGGGCGGCTCGTACATCGGCACAGTGAGCTTCGAACCCGCCGAGAGCATTTCACGTCATTCTGGAGTCAGTTCGGTCCGGCCCACTGATCTCATCCATCAGCATGCGCAGCGTGAGCGAGTGCTTCTCCGGTGGCAGGGCGTCGAGGGCGGCGCGGGCGACGCGCACGCCCTGAATTCGGTCGCCTGCGCGGATGAGCATCAAGCCGCGATGCATGTCCAGGTGGGTCGCGAAGCGTGGAAGTTCGGGCGGTAGCGCCGCGCTCGCATCTTCCTGCGCCGCGAGGGCTGTCTTCTCATCGCCGAGCCGGGCCGCCAGCAGAGACAGGAAGACGTTCACCCGCCACCACGGCACTGCGTAGTCGGAGGTCTGCTGCTCCGAGTACGAGGTGTCGAATTCTCGCCGACCGGCGTCGATCAGGTCCTCGGCCGTCGTTCGGTCGCCCTGTAGCGCCGAGGCATGCGCTTTGCCCCAGAGTGCGTTCAGTCGCCCGAGACTGTGTCGTTCGGAGATCGCCAGCGCCTGATCTGCGAAGGTGTGCGCGAACGGAATCCCGGCTCCTTCGTAACCGAGCGCGATCGCCGCACGGCCGCGCACCCACACTCGGATATCGGTGTCACCGGACCGGTCGGCAGCCTCGGCCGCCATGCGATACCACGAGATCGCCTTGCGGCCATCGCTGCCCGGATAGGTCTTGGCGAACAGCGTCATCAACCGCGCCGCGACCGCCCACATGCGGGGAGAATCCAGCTGCTGTTGCAAGACGACCAGGTCGGCCGCCGATCGCTGTTGAATCTGTGCGCGGTCGTGGTCGGGCTACCCCTGCTGGCAATAGTTGCAGCCATTGCCCTGCCTCCGCGCGTGGTCGCGGCGACGTGGAAACGGTGTGGCCGCGCCTGTCGTTCGCGCGTTGGTCCATCATCGGACGGTGAACCCGAATCACCTGTCCCGCAACCACTTCTCGATCCGATCGATCGTGCTCACCGGATCGGTGATCCACCCGTTGTGCCCGAGCGGCCGGGTCTCGTGCCAGGTGGTGATGTCGGCGTTCGGCAACTTTTCGAGCAGGTGGCGGGCGGAGGGTTCGGGGGTGAGGTCGTCGCCGGTCATGGTGATGGACAGGACGGGAAGTTTCAGCCGGGCTATGCGTTCTTCGTAGTCGATGTCGGCGCCGACGGGGACGAAGCGGCCGGTGCGGGCCAGGCGGGCCCAGTCGGAGATCAGGACCTTGGATTGGCGGCCGAAACCGTTGGGGCCGAAGCGGTCGCCGGGCCAGAAGCCGGCCAGGTTGGCGGTGAGGGAGACGGCGGCGGTGCCGACGAGCATGCCGGGGCCGGTGAGGCCGCGGTATCCGCGGTAGTAGGGGGTGCCGGAGGCGATGAGGATGAGTCCGCCGAGGCGGCCGCGGATGCGGGCGGCGTACATGACGCCGAGCTGGCCGCCCATGCTGTGGCCGAGCAGGTAGGGGGTGCTGTCCGGGAAGCGGTCGCGCACCACCTCGAACATGGCGGGAAAGTCGACCGAGACCAGTTCGTGGTAGCCGTAGGTGCTCGACGAGTCCGGTTTGGGAGTGCTGTCGCCGTTACCGCGTAGCTCGGCGATGGCGACGTCGAAACCGCGCTCGGACAGTAGCCGGGCGAAGTAGCCGTAGTACTCGCCGGGGACGCCGAGGCCGGGCACGATCACCACGACCGGGCGCGGCACGTCCGGCGTCACCGGATGACGGTGGGCGCCCGAGGCCGACAGCAGCCGCACCGGGACGGTGCTGCCGTCGGGCATCTGGATCGGTACGGTTTCCACGCGCCAAGGCTACGCGGATCCCACGCCGTCGATCACGCTCCGACGGCACCCATGATGACCCGGCTGAGCACGCGGATCACATCGTCGAGGGGGCGGCGCGGTTCCGAGCCGCTCCATTCGTCGACCACGTAGTTGACGGCGCCGATGATGGCGAGCATGCGCATCTCGTAGTCGCCCGGCGGGATCTCGCCGTGCATGGCGGCGTCCTCGGCCGCGCCCGCGAGCAGCGAACCCCACATGCGGCGCAGTTCCAGCCGCAGCTTCTCCACCTTGGGCCCGGCGCCGACCACCTCGACCAGTGCCACTCTGGCCTTGCGCGGATCGGTGCCGATGGATTCCACGTACGCGCGGACCGCGGCGTCGATGCTCTCGACCGCGCTGGCTTCGGACCGCTCCGCCAGTGCCGCCTCGACCGCGGCGCGCGATTCCCGGTGGATCTGCTCGTACAGCTCGATCAGCAAGGATTCGCGGCCGGTGAACTCCTCGTAGAACTGCCGAGACGACAGCCCCGCATCCTTGCAAATGGCGCCGACCGAACTGTTGGCGTATCCGTCGCGCGCGAAAACGGTCAGACCGGATTCCAGAAAACGCGCACGCCGCTGGCGCTGCCGGTCCTCTACGGGTTGCCCGGCATACATTCGTCCCGTATTCGCATCCTGTGACATTGGGGCAGACAATACCGAAGGGCCCGATCCCCTCGTCATGGATCGGGCCCTTCGCCGCAACTGACGGCCGACCGCGCGTCGGCCGAGTTGGCAAGTCTGCGTCGGCTCGTTATTCGCTCGTGGCGCCGGGGCAGGCGAGATGTTCGACACTCACCGGCCTTCCCCATCGCCGACGGCATGCGAGCGACTATCCGAGCACGTCGGATGGAACACCTGTCAAACACGAACTCCGATCTGGGATTACCTGGCCAGTGTCACTGGCTGTTTACCGAATCGGACGATACCGAGAGCTACGTCGCGCCGGGCGATTTTGAAGGGAATTTCTAGAATTATTTCGGTGCATTCGGCGCGGAGCCCGGGGCGATTCAGCCCGCTGACCTACCGTGGCCGAATGGGGACCGCGCTGCTCTACGGATTGGGCACGGCAGTGCCGCTGGTACTCGGCGCCGTCATCGGCTTGCGCTGGACGCTGCCGAAGCCATTGCTCGCCTCGCTGATGGCCTTCGGTGCGGGCACCATGATCGCCGCGGTGACCAACGAATTGTTCGAGCCCGCGTTCGTCGAGGCCGGGGCCTGGGTCGCCGGCAGCGCGCTCTTCGCGGGTGCCACCGTTTACGTGGTCGCGAACCGATTCATCGAGCAGCGGCTCGGCCCCACCGCGATCGGCTGGGCCTTGATGCTGGGCACGGTGCTCGACGGCGTGCCCGAGAACACCGCGCTCGGCGTTTCGCTGGCCGGCGGTGGCGGCGTGGTGCTTCTGGTCGCGGTGGCGGTGGGCAATGTGCCCGAGGCCATCGGGGGTTCGGCGCTGATGCGTGACCGGCACGGCTTCGCGCCCGGGCGAGCGCTGACGCTGTGGACTATCACCGGTGTCGTGCTCGTTGTGGTGACGGTGCTGGGAAACCTGCTCTCCGACAACCTTTCCGGGACCCAGATCAGCACCGTCCAGGCCTTCGCGGGTGGGGCGACCATCGCCGTGCTCGCGGATTCCCTCATGCCCGAGGCCTACCGCGAAGGGGGCTGGTGGGTCGGAATAGCCACCGCGGCAGGGTTCCTCGTTGCCTTCGTCCTCGGGTAGTTCCTCGCATACCTTCCGATGACTTCGCACAAGGTCTAGCCCGCTCGAGACGCCACAAACTATGCGGAAGCCAACCCGGGCGGGAGGAGGTCGGGGAGGTTGGCTATCGAATCGATGATGTGGTCCGGTTGGTGCGCCGAGGATTCCAGGACCGAGGCGCGGAATTTGCCGGTGCGGACCAGGACTCCGGTCATGCCCACTGCTTGGGCGGCCAGCACATCCGAATGCAGGTCGTCGCCGATCATGAGGACCTGTTCGGGGGTGAGGTCCATGGTCGCGGCGCAGGTGCGGAAGCCGGTGGGCGAGGGTTTTCCGACGACGGTGATGGTGGCGTTGCCTGCGGCTTCGAGGCCGGGCAGGTAGGTGCCGGTGTCGATGCGAAGGCCGTCGTCGGTGGCCCAGGTCATGCCGCCCTGCATGGCGACGACGGGCACGCCGTCGAGCATCAGTTCGACGACGCGGCTGAGGGCGCGGTGGGTGAATTCGGGGCCCGCGCCACCCAATACGACCACGTCGGGGTCGGTGTCATCGAGTTCCAGCTCGGTGAGGTCGGCGTCGATATCGCCGTGGTTGAGCACCCAGGTGCGGGCGTTCGGGTGGTGGCGGCGCAGGTATTCGACGGTCAAGCGCGCCGCGGTGACGATCTCGTCGGCCGACACCTCGATGCCCGCCGCGCACAGCCGTTCGGCGATCTCGGCCTGGGTGCGCGAGGTGGTGTTGGTCAGGAACGCGCGGCGCAGACCCCGTTCAGCGAGGCGCCGGACGGCGTCGGCCGCTCCGGGCAGGGCCCGCCATGAAGTGACCAGCACGCCGTCGATGTCGTAGAGGATGCCTGCTGTCCGATGCAGATCAGCCATAGCGTCACTGTAGACCCGAAACCAGCGGTGGCAGCGCGGTGCGGATGCCGAGGGCGGAGTCGAAAGATGCGGGAGCGGAGGCGGATCGGCGGCTACTCAGCTGCGCTCCGGTGCTGCGGGCGCGTCCACGCGGGTGGCGTCGAAGAGGTCGGCGCAGCGGGTGAGCAGATCGATCAAGGTCTGCCGCTCGTCTTCGGTGAAGCCCGCGGCGACGGCACGCTCCACGGCGATAGCGCGGGCGTCCGCATCGCGCATGGCCTTCTCTCCCGCCTCGGTGAGCCTCGTTTCGAGCACGTTCTTGTGCCAGGCGTGTGGGGTCCGTTCGATCAGGCCGCGGTCGACGAGGTTGGTGAGCACGGTGTTCATCGTCGGCGGCGTCACCCCGCAGAGGCGGGCGAGGGCGGCGGCGGAGATGCCCGGGTTCTCGACCAGATACAGCAGGGCCGCGTATTGCGACACGGTGACGCCCGCCGGTTTCAGGGCCGCGTTCTTGGCCGCGTTGAGCGCCTGCTCGGCGCGCTTGATGTAGGAGCCGATGCGTTCGGCGGCGGGCATGGGCGTCATACATGGCATCGTATCCACCCTTCGGTTCGTTAGAGCCTTGACGCTAGTTAGAACTCTAATCTACATTCGTGGCCGATCGATCATATGACTTCACATGAATACGTCGAGAGGGCTCGAATCATGCTTCAGATTGCGCGTCGCCGCTGGTCGGCAGCGGTAATTGCGACGGCCGCGCTTGCCGTCGCCGGTTGTGGCGCCGATGCGGAGTCGGCGCAACCCGCGCCGCGGATCGACACGGCCTTCGAACTGCCAGGGGATCGGGTCTACCCGGAGGGGATCGCCGCCGACGAGCGCACCGGCGATATCTACGTCGGCTCCTTCGGCGACGGCACCATCTACCGGGCGGCGCCGGGTGCCGAACGAGCCGAGGTGTTCCTGCCCAGCGGCACCGACGGACGCAAAACCGCCAACGGGCTGCGGGTGGATCGGGACGGGCGATTGTGGGTGCTCGACTCGACCGCAGGCGTCGCGGTATACGACATCGCCTCGCGTGAGCTGCTGGCCCGGTTCGACGTCGCCGGTGCCGGGGAGCGCTTCGTCAACGACATCGTGATCACCGCCGACGGCGCCGCCTACGTCACCGACAGCAAAACCGCAGTGGTGTACCGGATCACGGCCGACGACCTGACCCGCACGATCGCCCAGGGCGGACGCGGTGAACTCACCCCCGCCTTCGACCTGAAGCCCGCCCTCGAACCGCACGGCCCCGAGGCCTACACCCTCAACGGCATCACCGCCGACGCGGCGGGCAGCTACTTACTCGTCGTCGATTCGACCGGCGGCGACCTCTACCGCGTCGACCTCGGCGGTGACGCCGGCAGTCCGATCAGCAAGGTGGCGTTGAACAGCGGCGACGTCGCGATGGGTGACGGCCTCGACCTGGACGGCAGCACCCTGCTGGTCGCCCAGAATACGAAAAACATCCTCGCCCGTTGGACCCTCGCCCCGGACGGAACCAGCGCGACCCGTGCGGCGGAACTGTCCGATGTAACCCTTGCGGTACCAACGACATTGGTGCACGACGGTGACCGAACCCTTGTCGTTTCCTCCCAATTCGACAAGGGCGGCCCGCTCGGCGCCGGGACTCCGGTCACCCCGTTCCGCATCCTGTCGGTAACCGGAATCTGAACTGTCACCGGCAAACACAGATGCCACCCACTCGGGCGCGTCGGAGGTATCCGTGACTCCGGACTGCCCGTTCAGTGGACAAGATCTGTGGGTTGCGAGTAACGGGGCCCGTCCTCGTCGACTGCCGTGCCGCACCACCGAGCACCGGCGACTGGGACGAGCCCGGCCGGCTAGCTCTTCTCCACCAGCATCTGCGTGAAGAACTCGTAGATCAACGCCGCCTGGAACGCCGACTGCTTGTTGTCGGCGGCTCCGCCGTGCCCGCCCTCGATGTTCTCGTGGTACCAGACCTGGTGCCCGAGCTGTTCCAGCAGCGCCGCCATCTTGCGGGCGTGGCCGGGGTGGACGCGGTCGTCGCGGGTGGAGGTGGTGAGCAGGATGGGCGGGTACTGCTTGTCGGCCCGGACGTTCTGGTAGGGGGAGTACTTGCCGATGTACTCCCATTCCTCGGGGTTGTCCGGGTCGCCGTATTCGGCCATCCAGGAGGCGCCGGCCAGCAGGCGGTGGTAGCGCTTCATATCCAGCAGCGGCACCTGGCAGACGATGCCGCCGAACAGTTCGGGGTAGCGAGTGAGCATGACGCCCATCAGCAAGCCGCCGTTGGAGCCGCCGACGGCGCCGAGCTGCTCGGGTGTGGTGATCCCACGGTCCACCAGGTCGCGCGCGATGGCGGCGAAATCCTCGTACACCTTGTGCCGGTTGGCTTTCTGCACCGAGGTGTGCCATTCGGGGCCGTACTCGCCGCCGCCGCGGATATTGGTCATCACCCAGGTGCCGCCGCGTTCCAGCCAGCCCATGCCGGACGCGCCGCTGTAGGCGGGTGTGCGCGAGACCTCGAAGCCGCCGTAGCCCGACATCACCGTCGGCCGCGGAGAACCTTTGTGGTCGCGATGGCGGATGACGAAGTACGGCACCATGGTTCCGTCATCGGACCGGGCGAAGAACTGCTCGGTCTCGATGCCGTCGGCGTCGAAGAAGCCGGGCTCCTGCTTGAGGCGGACCGTCTCGCCGCCGACGGAACCGGCCAGCAGCGTGGCCGGCGTGGTGAATCCGCTGGTGGTGAGCATGAATTCATCGCCACCCTCGAGCGGGTCGAGGTTCAGCACGCCGGTGGTGGACATCGGCGGGGTGTCGGCGAGCGGTTCGCGACGCCAGCCGTCGTCGCCGGGAGTGAGGACGTACAGCTTGGTCTGCACATCCTCGAGGGTGACCAGCAGCAGATGGTTCTCGGTCCAGCCGTAGCCGTGCAATGCGGTGTGCGCGTCGGGTTCGAAGAGGACCTCGAAATCGCGTCCACCGGAGAGGAAGTCGTTGAAATTCGTGACGAGCAGGGAACCGGCCGGATAGGTGGTCGACCCGATTTCCCACGGCGACTTCAGCCGCACCAGCAGCCAATCCTTGTACCAGGACTCACTGGCATCCAGCGGCGTCTCCAGCTGACGCCAGCTGCCGTCCGCCTCGAGCAGATACACCTCTTCGTTGAAGAAGTCGATGGCGCGCCCGATGTAGTGACGCTCGTAGCCGGGTGTCCGGTCGTAGCCGGCCGACACCGCCACATCGCCGGCCTCGCCCTCGAACACCGTCTCCGCCTCCGCGAGCGGGGTACCGCGACGCCAGCGTTTGGCGATGCGCGGATACCCGGAATCGGTGAGCGCACCCGGCCCGAAATCGGTGCCGACATACACCGAGTCGATATCGATCCAGCTGATCTGCGATTTCGCCTCGGGCAGGAAGAACCCGCCGTCCTCCGGCGCGATGAATGTCCTGGTCTCCAGATCGAATTCACGCACCACCTTGGCATCCGCGCCGCCACGCGAGAGCGAGATGAGCGCACGGCTCTGCGAAGGACGCAGCACGCCCGCACCGCCCCACACCCAGTTCTCGTCCTCGTCGGCGGCGACCGCGTCGAGGTCGATCAGCACATCCCAGTCCGGGTCGTCGGTGGCGTACTCGTCGAAGGTGGTGCGCCGCCACAGCCCGCGCGGATGTTCGGCGTCGCGCCAGAAGTTGTACAGCCAGCGACCGCGACGGCCCGGGTAGGCGATCTTGGTGTCGGTGTCGAGCATGTCCAGGATGCGGCGCTGCAACTCGGTGAACCGGTCGGAGGAGGCGAAGCGCTCGACCACGACCTCGTTGTGGGCGCGCGCGAAGTCCAGGGCGGCCTCGCCGGTCACCTCTTCGAGCCAGAGATACGGATCAGTCACTTCCTCGTCAACGCCGCTCATCCCCACATTGTTGCCCAGCGGTGACGACCACCACGCGGCTACCCGGCACGGTCCGCGCCGAGACATAGGATGAGCTGCTCGGATGCTGAACTATCCAGGAGGTTGCCGTGCCGCCGTTTCTGTGGGAGCAGCACAGCTGCCTGCCGCTACTACCGACTGCCGACATCACCGAGCTGGCGCGCTACCCGCTGGGTTCGTACCTGTCGGTGAACGTCGGCTATTCGCCGCAGTCGAGTGCCGACACCCTCGCACTGCTGCACAAGTTCCGCGCCGACGCCCGCGCCGACGGACGGTTCCGGCTGGTCACGAAGGTGTCCGAGATCGGCGACCCGGACACCATCGCGCTCGCCTTCGACCTGGAGGACGCGGGCCCGCTCGACGGCGACCTGGACAACGTCGCCTGCTTCCGCGATCTCGGCGTCCGGTCCCTGCTGCCCACCTACAACCACGCCAACGCGGCCGGATGCGGCTGCCTCGATACCGAGGACACCGGGCTCACCGGCTACGGCCGCGACCTGGTGAGCGCGCTGAACGAAGCGGGTGTCTTCGTCGACGGAGCGCACTGTTCCCGCCGCACCGGCCTGGACCTGGCCGAACTCACCGCAGCCCCGATGATCTACAGCCACGCCAACTTCGACGCGGTGTGGGCGCACCCGCGCAACATCACCGACGAGCAGGCCAGGGCATGCGCGGACACCGGCGGCGTCATCGGGATCAACGGCGTCGGCATCTTCCTCGGCCACAACGGTGCACACGAGCGCGCCGAACGGGTGCGGGCCATGGCCGACCACATCGAGTACGGCGCCGAACTCGTCGGCATCGACCACATCGGCATCGGCTCCGACTACTCCTTCGACGCCGAGGACTTCAACCACGAACTCCGCACCAACCCCGGCGCCTTCTCCGACGCGTACACCAAGTGGGGTCCTTTGCAGTGGACCCCACCCGAAGACCTGCTCGGTCTGTCCGAGGTGCCAGGACTGGATGCGGTACTCGCCGAGCGCGGATTCAGCGATGCCGACCGAGCCGCAGTGTTCGGCGGGAACTTCCGCAGGGTGGCCGAGCAGGTCTGGCGGGACTGACCCCGCCCCGTCGGATCGGCCGGCAACCACGGCGTCCACCGTAATCATCGCGCGACGGCCGAAATTCCTACTCGCGAGTAGCCCGAGAGTCCTCACCATTGCGGGGGATAGGTGAGTGAACTTCCAGCAACAGCGTTAGGCTCGGTGCCGTGACTTCCCACTACGATGTCGTCGTTCTCGGCGCTGGTCCCGGCGGTTACGTCGCCGCGATTCGTGCCGCTCAACTCGGCCTGCGAACAGCGATTGTCGAGCAGAAATACTGGGGTGGCGTGTGCCTTAACGTCGGCTGCATCCCCTCCAAGGCGCTGCTGCGCAACGCGGAGCTGGCTCATATCTTCACCAAGGAAGCGAAGACCTTCGGTATCACCGGTGAGGCGTCCTTCGACTTCGGCGCGGCGTTCGACCGCAGCCGCAAGGTCGCCGACGGCCGGGTCAAGGGCGTCCACTTCCTGATGAAGAAGAACAAGATCACCGAATACGACGGTCTCGGTACCTTCACCGACCCGAACACCCTTTCGGTGGCGTTGAGCAACGGCGGCACCGACACCGTCACCTTCGACAACGTGATCATCGCGACGGGCACCGTCACCAAACTGCTGCCGGGCACCTCGCTGAGCGCCAACGTCGTCACCTACGAAGAGCAGATCCTCACCCGTGATCTGCCCGGCTCCATCCTGATCGTCGGCGCGGGCGCCATCGGCATGGAGTTCGGCTACGTGCTGAAGAACTATGGCGTGGACGTGCGCATCGTCGAGTTCCTCGACCGCGCGCTGCCCAACGAGGACGCCGACGTCTCCAAGGAGATCACCAAGGCGTACAAGAAGCTCGGCATCACCATCACCACCGGTGCGGCCGTGCAGTCCATCGACGACGACGGCTCCAAGGTCACCGTCAGCATCAAGGACAACAAGTCCGGCTCGGTGGAGACCGTCACCGTCGACAAGGTGTTGCAGGCCGTCGGCTTCGCGCCGCGGGTGGAGGGCTACGGCCTGGAGAACACCGGTGTCGCGCTCACCGACCGCGGCGCCATCGCCATCGACGACCACATGCGCACCAACGTGCCGCACATCTACGCCATCGGCGACGTCACCGCCAAGCTCCAGCTGGCCCACGTCGCGGAGGCGCAGGGTGTGGTCGCGGCCGAGACCATCGGCGGCGCCGAGACCATGACGCTCGGTGACTACCGGATGATGCCGCGCGCCACCTTCTGCCAGCCGCAGGTCGCCAGCTTCGGCCTCACCGAACAGCAGGCCCGCGACGAAGGCTACGACGTGAAGGTCGCGACCTTCCCGTTCACCGCCAACGGCAAGGCGCACGGCCTCGGCGATCCCACCGGTTTCGTCAAGCTCATCTCCGACACCACGCACGGTGAACTGCTCGGCGGCCACCTCATCGGCCCGGACGTCTCCGAACTGCTGCCGGAGCTGACCCTGGCCCAGAAATGGGACCTCACGGTCAACGAGCTCGCCCGCAACGTGCACACCCACCCCACGTTGAGCGAGGCCCTGCAAGAAGCCATCCACGGCCTCGCGGGGCACATGATCAACTTCTGATCGCGAACCGATCCAGCTCCGCCGACCCGGCGCCGGTGCCACCCGCACCGCGCCGGGTCGTCCGCGTTCCGGGCCGAAAATCGATTCGGTTTCCCCGATGATCCGTCTCGGCGGGCGACGGAACGCACGCGGCTCTTTATGTCTTCTTGATGCTCCCGAGCGCCGATTTATCGTTTTCCATACCGATCCTCGAATTTTGTAGTGCTGTTATTGATTGCCTGTTCAGGCGCCGTTCGTGCGGCTGTCGGGCCCATAGTTTCCGCATCGAGGAAAGTGTTCGAATTCATGACGATCAAGTCGGCAGCCGTCACCGTTCTTGCCCTGGCCGCCGTGGTGGCGTCCGCGTCGAGCGCGGGTGCCGCGCCCGCACCCGAGCCGGTGTCCACGCCGGGCAGCGCCGTGCAGACCGAGGTGCTGCCCGGTATCCGGTACACCGCGAGCGTGGTCGACAACTCGGTGGTGCTCCGGACCGATTCGGGTTCGCTGACCACGCGGGGTTCCCAGTTCCAGGTGCTCGACGATCAGGGCCGGCTGGTCGCCGGTATGCCGTTGACCTATCTGAAGGACGGGATGGAATGGCCGATCGCGGCCCGGGTCGACGGTGATACCGCTGTGCTGACCCCGAGCACCGATCCGGCGTCCGCTCGACCTGCGGCGATGTTGCAGCCGACGGCCGAGGAGCCGGTCGATGTGAACACCGCGCTGAGTACCGCCGCCACCCAGTTCGGGCTTGCCACCGCGGTCGGCACGCTGCTCGGGTCGTTGGTCGGCGGCGTGCTCGGCTGCGTGGCGGGCGCGATCATCGGTGCGCCGCTGGTGGTGCCCACCTTCTTCGCCGGTCCGGTCGGGCTGTGCATCGGTGGCGCCGCGGTCGGCATCACGCTTGGGGCGGCCGCGGGCATGATCGCGATCGGCGTGCCCGTCGGTGTAGCCGCTGCCATTCAGTTCTTCAATTCGACGGCAGCCAGGTGAATCGGATTCAGAATTAGTCCGCGCTGAATAGTGGGATAGGCGGCATCCGTCCGGGTGCCGCCTATTTCTCGTGGCTGGGTAACGCGGTGTAAAAAATTCCCTACGTGCGGTCAAGAGTCCGCAATGAAGGGGTCAGGATAATCGAATTCGTCTCTAGCCTCGATCGGTGGGTTTTCTCGGATTCACCTGGGCCGACGCCGGTTCGTTCGCCGGCGGGATGATCGGCGCCGCCCTGCTCGGTCCGCCCGGCGCGATGCTCGGATCGACGGCGGGCTCATTCATTGGCGGCGTCGTCGGCGATGATCGAAGTGCCGGCAGCGCGGCGGAAGAGGCCGTGGTCGCGGGGATCGGTGCGGCCGGCGGTGCGTGGGCGGCCAACCTCGGCGGGAAGCTTCTCAAAGACGGAATCACCGCCGCCGCGACCAAAGCTCTGCCGGCGAACGCGGCGCGTTACGTGGAAACCGGTGCGGCCAAGGTCCTGCTGCCGTGGAACAAATACGAGGGCAGTCTGCTCGGCGCGCTCGCCGGCGGGTTCGGTGGCTATGAGGTCTCGCCGCAGGCGCGGCCACCGGTAACGATCGACACCATCGATATCGGCAACGGCGGATGCCCGGTGGCGATGGGCAGATTGCGGAGGCCCCCGCAGCTGTCCCGGCCGATCGCCGATTCCTATCAGCGGCTGCCGGGCTACCTGTGCGACGTCTGGCGCAGCTTCGGATCAGGTTCCGGGCGGTCCGCCCCGGTGCCCGAACCGCCGCCGCGTATCGGGGATCCGGCGCGCAGCGGGATCAAGGAATATGCCGACCGGGCACGTGCGCTCGACGCCGCGATCGCCGGATTCGCCGCGCTCGATCGCAAGGTCGCGGCGATCGCGGCCGACAGCGCCGATATCGCGGAACAGGGACGCACAGCGGTGTCCACCGTCATCGACAATGTCAACCGGTCCGCGGCCGAAACCCCGGACGGCAACGCCGACCGGCACGCCCTCGACCTGCTGCACGGCGCGTTCACGGCGGGCAGTCAGATTCTCACCCAGGCGATCACGGCGACCGGTGACACCGCCGGGCGTGCCGACCGGCTCACCGCTGAACTCCGCAAGTTACGTTCGGAATTCGACGAATACCGTGACAAGCACCGGAATCCGCCCGCGAAACCTTCCGAGCGAGCGAAACCCGAGGACGCTGCGGCAGTGCCGGAAATCTCGATTACTGTCGGCGGCCCGGTCGCGGCGCCGGTCGTCGTCCCGCCGCCACCTTCGCCCGTTGTGGTCGTGCCGACGCCTGCGCCCGAGTCGGTTCTGCCGCCGAGGCAATCGGAATTGCCTGTATGGCCGTCAGTCGCAGCGCCGACGGCAGGGTCGCGACCCGCACCTCCCGTCGAACCGCCCGCAGTGGTTGCGCCGGGCTCGGATCAGACTGCGGCCGAGCGGGGTCCGTCGCCGTGGGTATCGGCGCAATCCGCAGCCGAACCGCCGGTGGCATTGATGCGGCCCACGCATGAGGTAGTCCGACCGCAGGAATCGGTTGCGCCGGAGCTTGTTTCGCCGCAGGCGGTATCGGACGGAACGACCGCCGATTCGCTGCCAGATGAATCGGATGCGCCCGTGACGCCATGGTCGCCTCCGGCGGCACCGCCCGAAACCCGGTGGACCTCAGGCACCGAGCCGCTGCCACAACGGTCCGCGCAGTATGCGGCCGACCTCGCGCGCGGTATGTCGTCCGGTCGCGCTCTGGATGAGCACGCGATACAGCCCCGCGGCAATGAAGGTTCTTCCGGGCGCACCGCAATGGCTACGCCGTCCGGGGTGCAGCAGTCCACCCCGACCCCCTGGACCTCGTGGACGAGAGTGCTTCCTTCTGGATTCGGCACTCCCTCTACGGCGGACGGACCTTCATCGTCGATCGGGCGGCCGGCACTTGATGCGGACTCGCTGGCGGAGATCTTCGCCCCGCTGTTCGAGCCAGGTCCGTTCACGATCGGGATGGTTGATATCAGCGAAGTTCGCTGAATCGGGTATCGTCGCGGTTGGGCATGTTGCCGGCCGGCAGGGACTGATCCGGGTGACGGCGCGGTCCGGCCTGCTGATGGCAGGCGAGGGCATTGAGCGGGGTTCGAAGCCAGATGCATTTGGGGGCCTCGCGCCCGTTTCGCAGTGGTGGGTCTCGGCCGATGAGCGCGTTCGGCCGGGTCCGGCCGATTGATCCGCAGCGGATACCGCGCGTGTTCGTTAGCCTGCCTGCATGTCTGATGCGGCGGAACGGGACCGGATAGCGCTAGTGCTCGGCGGGGGTGGGCCGGTGGGAATCAGCTGGCTGGCCGGGCTGGGGACCGGGTTGCGGGAGGCCGGGATCGATCTGGGGCAGGCGGACCGGTTCGTCGGGACCTCCGCCGGTGCGGTGGTCGGATCGGTGCTGGCGGGCGGCGGTGAGCTGTCGCGGTTGCTGGTGGCGGAGCGGTCGAATTCGGCTCCGGTGCAACACGATATGACGGTCATGATGGAGATCGCCGGGCTCATCGGACAGCGCGGGCAGGATCCGGCGCGGATGCGTCAGCGGATCGGGGAGCTGGCATTGGCGGCGAGCACCGGGGAGCCGGACGAGCACATCGAGCGAATCGGCGGGCTGGTCGGGTTCGCAGACTGGCCGGACGCTGATCTGGTGATCACCGCGATCGACGCGGGCACCGGTGAACTGCGGCCGTGGACCCGCGACGACGTCGCCACCCTCCCGCAGGCGCTGGCCTCGAGCACCGCCGTGCCCGGCATCTTCCCGCCCATCCCGATCGACGGGCGCCACTACTTCGACGGCGGCTACCGCTCCAGCATCAATGCCGATCTGGCCGCGGGCGCCGATGTCGTGGTGATCATGGAACCGTTGGCGCACGTGTATCCGCGCAGCCGCGCCGACCGCGAACACGGCTGTGCCCGCGAGATCTCGATCGTGCCCGACGCCGGCGCCATCGAGGCGTTCGGTGTGGACCTGTTCAGCACCGCGGCACTGCGACCCGCCTACGAGGCCGGGGTGCGCCAGTCCGCCGAGGCGGCCGCGCAACTGAAAGAGGTATGGCCGAACCGATGACGGGCCGACGATGAAGCGCCGGGTGCTGATCGGCGCGGCGGTGACGCTGGTGGTCGTCGTTGTGCTGGCTGTCGGCGGCTACTACCTGATGAATTCGCGGACCTTCCAGCTGGCGGGCCGGATCGTCGATCGAGTGGACACCGACGCGAAGGTGGTCGCATTGACGCTGGACGACGGCCCGACCACCACAACCCCCGAGGTGCTGAAGGTGCTGGCCGAGGCCGGCGTGCCCGCAACGTTCTATCTCAACGGCCGCGATCTCGCAGCACACCCGCAGTACGGCGCGGCGATCGCCGCGGCGGGCCACGAGATCGGCAACCACACCTACACCCATCGCCGCATGGTGTTCGTGACCCCCGGCACCGTCGCCGACGAGGTGGGCCGCACCGACTCCGAGATCCGCGAGACCGGCTACCAGGGCCCGATCACCTTCCGCCCGCCCTACGGCAAGAAGCTGTGGACGCTGCCGAAATACCTGTCCGACCACGACACCACCACGGTGATGTGGGATGTGGAGCCCGACTCCGATCCGTCGGCGAGTGCCCAGCAGATCGTCGAGCAGACCGTGCGGGAGGTGCGGCCGGGCTCGATCATCCTGCTGCATGTGATGTTCGGGAACAGGGCGAATTCGCTGGCGGCGATTCCCGGGATCGTTGGCGCGCTGAAGGCTGATGGGTACCGGTTCGTCACGGTGTCGGACCTGCTGCGCGGATAAGGCACGCACCGTCGGCCTGCACCAGTTGTCGCGGCGCTAGTGGACCAGCTCGGCGGAATGGATCAAGCTCGCTGCTCGCTGCTCGCTGCTCGCTGCTCGCTGCTCGCCGGTCGCGGGTCGCGGGTGGCTGCTCGCCGGTCGCGGGTCGCGGGTGGCTGCTCGCCGGTCGCGGGTCGCGGGTGGCTGCTCGCCGGTCGCGGGTCGCGGGTCGCGGGTCGCCGGTTGCCGGTCGCGGGTTGCCGGTCGCAGGTCGCGGGTCGCTGGTGGTTGGTGCCCGGCTGCTCGGTATCGCGCGTCAGATTGCCGGGTGGTCGGTCGCGAGTGGTGGTCCACCGGTAGTGGGCGGCCCGTAGCTGGGGTCGGGCGCGGAACACCCCGCACGCATCCCGGCGCCGGGTAGGCTCGGCGGCGGCCCGCGTGCCCGGCCGCTGATCGGGCGCGCAGATCTGGTGAAAGAGGCGAACGCAGATGGTTTCGACGTCGCAACCACGTGTGTCCCCGGGGCGATTGCGTCAGCTGGGACCGATCAACTGGGTGGTCTGGCAGGTTCTCTCGCGCGCCGCGGGCACCGCGGACGCGCATCTGTTCAGCACCCTCGGCCGCACCGGCGGACTGTTCCGCGGCTGGCTGCACTACTCCGGCAAGCTCATGCCCGGCGGCAAGCTGACCAGGCACGAGTCCGAACTCGTCATCCTGCGGGTGGCGCATCTGCGCTCCTGCGACTACGAGATGGACCATCACATCAAGCTCGGCAAACGCGCGGGTGTCACCCCGGAGATCCTGGACCGGGTGCGCACCGGCCCGGACGCCCCCGGCTGGTCCGAAAAACATCGCGCGCTGCTCACCGCCGTCGACCAGCTGGTCACCACCCGCGATATCGACGACGCCGCATGGGAGCAGCTGGCCACCTACTACGACGACCGCCACCTCATCGAAATCGTCCTGTTGACAAACCAATACGAGGGCCTGGCCTCGACCATCACCGCGTTGCGTATCCAGCGCGACGAGATGAGCCACTAGCGCAGACCGGGGTGTGAGGCGTCCGGCCCGCCGCCTCGCCGCTGCACTGTGGATAGCACGGGCCGCGGCACCGGGTGCGGCAGGTGGCGGGCGTCGGCAATGGGTGCGGCACGTCACGGGCCTCGGCACGTGGGTGCGGCGGATGACGGACGTCAGCATTGGACCCGGCAGATCGCGGGCGTCGGCATTGGGCGCTGGAGGTGACGGGCCTCGGCCGTGAAGAGCTGGCTTCAGGAAACCCATCGCCCTGCGGTTCCGATATCAGCACGCCGGCTGGAACGGATAGCACGGGGGCGGCGGCGGTTTCGCTGACGTCGGCGGCGCGGGAACGGGCACCGGAACCGGCTGCTGCCCCGCCCCACCGCCGCTCGTCGCGACAGTGCTCACCACCAGCGCGACCAGTCCCGCGATCACGGCGAAGAACACGCACATGATGCCGAAGCCCAAGACGCTGTCGACGTCGGTTCCTCGGTCGGTCGCGGCCACCGGCCGGGCGCCGTACCGGGAACTTCGCGACGAGCGCCGGATGCGGTAGTGGTGATAGCGCGGGTACCGGCTTCCGCGCCCTGATGGACGTCGGTAGTGGGGGCGTACCGGACGCCCTTTCCTGATATGGCCGCGTACATCAGGCATGTCTCCATTGTCGCAGCCGTCTCCAGCAAATTCATCGAATGTGCTGTCGCGCAAGCATTGTCGATCAGGATCCGCTGCCGCTGATCAGCCTGTCGAGCCCGTCGAGCACTCGCGCGAGCCCGAACTCGAACGCGTGGTCGGCACTGTAGGCGGCGTCGTGCGCCGATCCCGCGGCGGCGCCGACGCGCGTGGCCAGCGGGAATTGCTCTGGGGTGATGCGCGATTCGAGGAGCGGGCCTGCGCGTTCCCACCATTCGCTGTCGGAGATCGAGCTGTCGGCGGCGGCGCGGGCGGTGTCGTTCGCTATGCGCGCGACGGAGGTGACGAAGCCGAGCAGGTAGGTCAGGGCGGCATCCATCTGGACGTCGTCGAGACCGAGACCGTCGAAGGCGCGCAGTTCGTGGTCGTATTTGGCGGTTTGGCCGGGGCCGAGCGGCGGGCGGGTGGTGGAGATGTCGGCGACCCACGGATGTTCGGTCAGCATCGTCCGGTTCTCCGCCGCGACGGTGGCCACGCGCTCGCGCCACGGTAGGCCGTCGAGGTCGGCGCGCGGCATCGCCAGGTAGACGGCGTCGAGCATGAGGTCGATCAGCTCGGCCTTGCCGGGGACGTAGGTGTAGGTCGCCATGGGGGTGAGCCCGAGGTGGGCGGCGACCGCGCGCATCGTCACGGCGGCGATTCCTTCGGCGTCGGCGATCTCGATGGCCGCGGCGACCACCTCGTCGACGCTGCTGCGTTGCTTCGGCCCGCGGCCGGGCGGGGTCGGCACCCGCCAGAGCAGCTCCAGGGTCCGCACGGGATCTCCCGCGCTGCTGCGTTCCTTCGGCCCTGCCATCCCACCTCCATCGAGTGATTCACATCACAATGCGGCTCATCGGAAATTTCTCTACAAAGTATAACGTACTAAGTAGAGAGAAACGCGATCAGAAGGAGCCCCGTATGCGCATCACCGAATCCGCCATCTCGCTCAATGTCGCCGACCCGCAGGCCTCGGCGAAGTTCGTCACCGACCATCTGGGGTTCACCGAGAAGATGTCGGCCGACGGGTTCGTCTCGCTCGCCCGCGAGGACGCGGGCATGAACCTCATCTACCTGCGCACCGGGCTGAAGAGCTTCAAGCCGGCCAGCGCGGCGGGCAGCGCCGGTCAGGGCCTGCTCGTCGTCTTCGTCGTCGACGATATCGACACCGAGTACGCGCGCCTGCAATCCGAAGGCGTCCCGATCGTCACCCCGATCGAAACCGAGGAATGGGGCGAACGCTACTTCCAGATGGCCGACCCCAACGGCATTCTCTACCAACTGGTCCAATGGGTGTGACCGATCCGCGAGAGCTACATGGCCGTGGCAAACCCGCGAGAACGCCACACGCTGATGTAGCTCTCGACGGCGGTCGATGCCCTTGGGGTGGAATTCGACCGGGCGGGGCGTCATGATCTAGCGGAGTAGCTCGGGCGGCGGCCTCTGTGGGCCGCCGCCAGGAGCGAAGGCTGGATCGGGACGCACGTCAGGGGTTGTGCACGATGCTGGTGAAGATCGAGTCGGGCGCGGAACTGTCCGCGGCCGAGCGGGAATTCGTCGAATGCCTGCGCAAACTCCCGACCACCGGCGTCGCCCTCATCGATCTACAGGTGGGACCCGAAAGCGGGAAACGCCAGGTCGACGCCGTCGTCTGGACGCCGCGCGGGGTCACCGTGCTGGAGGCGCGCGGGTTCCGGCGCAGGCAGAGCGGGATTCTCGAGGCGGGCGGCGGGCAGTGGACCATCAGCTCCCAGCCCGCCGACCTCGAACAACCCGAGGGCGTCAACGTTTCCGACCAGCTCGAGCACGCGGTGCACGAAGTGAAGGCGGCGCTGGAACGTTCGCTGCAAGATCCCGGCCATCTCAGCGGCGCCGTCGTGCTGCTGCCGTGGCGCGGGGCGGTGGTCCGGCCCGCACGCACCACGCTGCGCCCCGGCTTGGATGTGGTGGTCGCCAACGTCACCGATACCACCGAATTCCGCATCTACCTGGAGAATTTCGCCGCGGCCCCGCGTGCGTGGACTGCCGATCGGGTGCTGGCCGCAGCCTCGGCGCTGATCCGATCCTGCGACAGCGATATTCACCTGAGCCGCGCGGAACTGCTCGACGAAGGTTTCGATGCGGCCGCCCCGAAACCGAAACCGATCCCCGCCCGCCCCGCACCCAGACACGAACCGAAACCCGAGAACAGCGGCAGGCAGACCGCCGCGGCGTGGGTGGTGTTCACCGCGGGGGTGCTCGGCACGCTCGTGGTGCTCGGCGTGATCGTGCGCGCGGTGCTCACCGACGGACCCGACGTCGAACCGACCGCCACCACGACCACGGGAGCCACCGCGACGCCGCACAGCCGAGCGACGGCGCCCGCGGTGCCGGCCGGCGGTATCGCAACGCCGCGAGCGCAAGTGGAATGCTGGCCGTTTCAGCCCGGCTGCTGACAACTGCGCAGACCGGTAGCACGCCCTCGTGACCGCGAGGGATGCGGGGCGGTCCGAGTCACCTGCCCCATTCGCGCACTCGCGGCCCCACTCCGCCCGCCGCGCACCGACCTGCTCCTGCCGCGTGTGAAGGTGAGCGCTGCCCGTGAATCGCGCACGGCCTGCGTCATCCTGGTCGGATGTGGTGCTGCCTTCGGCGGCGCATCGTTCTGATCCGGGCGTGTTTGAAGGCGCGCGCTGCGCGTCAATCGGGCATGACCTGCGTCAACCTGGTCGGATGCGGTGCTGCTTTGGCCGCGCATCGTTCTGATCCGGCCGTGTCTGAAGCCTAGCGCTGCGCGTCAATCGCGCACGACCTGCGCCAATCTCGTCAGGTGCAGCGCCGCCTTCGCCCGCGCGATCACATGCGAACGCGACGAATCGATATGCGCGTTCAGCGTTTCCAGCGCCGCCGCGCGCTCACCCGCCAGGAGCTGTTCGGCGATGGTGATGTGCTCGGCCGTCATGGCGGCAATGCGGTCGGGGGTGGGCATGTCCATGGTGCGCACCGGCCGGACCCGCACCTGCACCGAGGCGAGGGCTTCGGCGAGCGCCGCATTGCCCGCCGAACGCAGTAGCACGATGTGGAACTGGTCGTCGGCGGCGATGAGCGCGGGTCCGGGTTCGGGCGGATGTTCGGCCAGGTGACGCCAGTGGTCGAGCTCGGCGCGAACCATATCGAGGTCGTGCGTCGGCTCGCCGAGCGCACGCTGAATTCCCCTGGATTCCAGCACATTACGCAGCTCATAGAGCTGATCGAGCTCATCCAGGCGCGGCCGGAACGGGTACAGCCCGTCGGCGCGGCGCTCCACCAGCCCGTCGGCGAGCAGCCGCGCGAGCGCCTCACGGACAGGGGTGCGGGACACCCCGTAGCTGTCCGCGAGCCGTTCCTCGCCCAGGCGCTCGGTCGAGGCCAGCGCGCCCGCCGCCAGATCGCGGCGCACCGCCTCGTACACCTGCGCACTCAGCGGGATCCGCCCCCGTCGCGTCACGGCGGCTCAGATCGCCATCGCCGAACGGACCACGGACTCCGCGCCAGCACCGCCCTCACCGGAGGAGGTGATCCGGCCCGATTCCAGCACGTAATAGCGCTGCGCCGCCTGCAAGGCGAAGCCGATGTGCTGTTCGACCAGCAGCACGCTCAACCCGCCGCGCCGGGTGAGGTCGATGATGGTGCGTTCGATCTCCGCGACCACCGACGGCTGGATGCCCTCGGTGGGTTCGTCCAGGATGAGCAGTTTCGGTTCGGTGATCAGCGCCCTGGCGATGGCCAGCTGCTGACGTTGACCGCCCGAGAGCAGCCCCGCCTTACGGGTGAGCAGTTCACGCAGCGCGGGGAACAGGTCCAGCGATTCGTCGATCAGGGCCTTACCGCGTTTGCGGCCGTCGGCCACCACCTGAAGATTCTCCGCTGTGGTCAACTGCGGAAAACTCTGCTGCCCCTGCGGGACATAGGCGATCCCGCGGCGCACCCGGCGCGACGGGGACAGTGACGTGATCACCTCACCATTGAACGTGATGCTGCCGGACTTGGTGGTCAGCAGGCCGACGGCGGTGCGGAGCAGGGTGGTCTTGCCCGCGCCGTTGTGACCCATGATGGCGACGACGCTGTCGTCGGGGACGTTCAGCGACACGCCGTGGATCACTTCGGTCCGGCCGTAACCGGAATGGATATCAGCCAATTCGAGCATCGGCGCTCTCCTCGTCGTTCGATTCGGCGGCGGCGGTGCCGAGGTAGACCTGCTG
Organism: Nocardia cyriacigeorgica; assembly: GCF_005863245.1. Lineage (GTDB taxonomy): Bacteria > Actinomycetota > Actinomycetes > Mycobacteriales > Mycobacteriaceae > Nocardia > Nocardia cyriacigeorgica_C. The sequence goes on from NZ_VBUT01000008.1 coordinate 72,171, forward strand.
CACCTTGGGATCGGCCTGCACCTGTTCGACGGTGCCCTCGCTCAGGACGCGGCCTCCGGCGAGCACCGTGACCGAGGTGGCGAAGGCGCGCATGAAGTCCATATCGTGCTCGACGACCACCACGACGCGTTCGCCGCCGATGCGGCGCAACAGGTTTCCGGTTTCCTCACGTTCCTCGGCGCTCATGCCCGCTACCGGTTCGTCCAGCAGCAGCACAGACGCGTTCTGCACCAGCAGCATGCCGATCTCGAGCCACTGCTTCTGGCCGTGCGCGAGCACACCGGCGGGCTGATCGCGCAGGGCACCGAGGCCGGTGATCTCGAGCGCTTCCTCGATGCTCGGCAGCACGGACTTGCGCCTGCGCAGCAAGGTGAGCGCGGAGCGGCCCGCGCCCGCGGCGATATCGAGATTTTGCAGAACGCTCAACTGCTCGAAGACGCTCGCCGTCTGGAAGGTACGCCCGACGCCGAGCCGCGCGATCTGATGCACCTTCTTGCCGATCAATTCCACCCCCGACTTCTGCGCCGATCCGGTGGCCGGGGTGAGGCCGGTGATCGCGTCGATCAGGGTGGTCTTGCCCGCGCCATTGGGGCCGATGAGGAAGCGCAGATCGCCCTGCAACACCGTCAGGTCGACGTCGGTGACGGCCTGGAAACCGTCGAAACTCACCGACAGCCCGCGGACTTCGAGGTATTCGCTCGACATGCCGGCATTGCCGCCGCGCTTGGGTTCGTGATCGATCATCGCGTGGGCACCTTCTCTTCGGTCCGCACCGGCAGCGGGTCGGCGGGTGGGTTCGCGGGCGGCGCGCTGTCGCCGGGTTTCGGTCTGCGCTCGGCGATGACGCGGCGCAGGATCGGCCACAGCCCGGCCAGACCGGCGGGCACGAATCCGACCACCACGATGAACAGCACGCCCTGTAGATAGGTCCACCCCGACGGGAACTGCTCCGACAGCGCGGTCTGCGCCCATGCCACCCCGATCGCGCCGAGCACCGGGCCGAGCAAGGTGGTGCGGCCGCCGATGGCGACACCGATCAGGAAGGCGATCGACGGCACGACGCCGATATCGGCGGGGGAGATGATCCCGACGATCGGCGTGAACAGCGCGCCCGCGATCCCGGCGAAGAACGCCGCGACCACATACGCGACGATCTTGACGTTGGCCGGGTCGTACCCGAGGAACCGCACCCGCTCCTCCTGATCGCGCACCGCGACCAGCAGCTCCCCGTACCGGCTGTGCATGAGCTGACGCACCACCGCCACCACCGCGAGCAGGGTGCCCGCCGCGATGAAGAACAGCATCTGCCGGTTCACCGGATCGGAGAGCTTGAAACCGAAGAAGGCCCGGAAATCCGACAGGCCGGTGAATCCACCGATGGTCTGCTGACCCGTCAGCAGAATCGCCAGCGCCGCCGCCAGCGCCTGACTCAGAATGGCGAAGTAGGCGCCCTTGACCCGTCGCTTGAACACGCCGTAACCGAGCGTCGCGGCGACCAGCGCGGGCAGCACGAGAATCGCGATGATCGCCACCGGCGCCGACGCGAACGGCTGCCAATACGCGGGCAACTCCCGGATTCCGGAGATCTCCATGAAATCCGGCACCTCATTGCCGAGCCGCGCCGCATCCGCCATTTGCAGATGCATCGCCATGATGTAGGCGCCGAGACCGAAGAACACACCCTGGCCGAGGGTGAGCATTCCGCCACGCCCCCAGGCCAATCCGATGCCGGCGGCCACGATGGCGAAACACAGGAACTTCGCCAGCAGATTCAACCGGAAATCGCTGAGCACGGCGGGCGCCACTGCGAACAACAAAAATGCGGCGAGGGCGAATCCGCCCCACACCCGTACCGAGGGATTCGCGAACCAGCGCTGTGCGGAAGTCATGCCAGGCTCCTTGTCCGGACCGTGAACAGGCCCTGCGGCCGGACCTGCAAGAAGACCACGATGATCACGAAGACGATCACCTTGGCGATCGAGGCGGTCGTCGAATACTCGATGAAGGAATTGAGCAGCCCGAGCGCGAACGCGGCGATCACCGTGCCCTTGATCTGGCCCAGTCCGCCGATCACCACCACCAGGAACGCGTCGATGAGGTAGCTCTGGCCGATGGTCGGGCTGGTCGAACCGATCAACGTCAGCGCCACACCCGCGATACCGGCCAGACCGGAACCGATGAAGAAGGTACTGATATCGGTGAAACGTGAGGAAACACCGCTTGTTTCGGCGAGATCCCGGTTCTGCACCACCGCCCGGATGCGCCGGCCCAGCGGGGTCGTCTTCAAGACGATCGCCAGTGCCGTCACCGCGACCACCGCGAGCACCAGAATGAAAATCCTGGTCTTGGGCACCACGGCATCCAGAATCGTGACACCACCGCTCAACCACTCCGGAACCAGCACATTCTTGGCCGGCGCGCCGAAGATATCGCGAGCCAGCTGCTGCAACACCAGCCCGACTCCGAAGGTCACCAGCAGCGTGTCCAGCGGGCGGTCGTACATCCAGCGGATCAGCCCCATCTCCAGCGCCGCCCCCAACGCGCCGCCGACCAGGAAACCGACCAGCAGCGACACCAGCAACGACACCCCCGCCGACGACACCACCTGCTGGACAACGTAAGTGGTGTAACAACCGGCCATGATGAACTCGCCGTGCGCCATATTGATCACGCCCATCTGACCGAAGGTCAGCGCGAGCCCCAGCGCGGCGAGCAGCAGGATCGACCCGAGGCTCAACCCGGTGAAGAGCTGGCCTACAACGACTTCCATCGAAACTCCTGTGTTGAATTGGCGGCGCCTGCGGCACCGCGTGTTCGCGGCCCCTTGGTGTCTCGCGTTTCCGCTACCGCTGCTTGCCTGCGGCGTGCGCAGCGGCAGCGGAAACGCGAGACGGGCCGCGAACCGGGCTCCTCGGGGTCGCCCGTAGCGGGGCTGGGCCCTTGGGTTCCGTTCTCGGCGGGGCAGTTGCTTGGTCGGGTGGTTCGCGGCCCCCTCATGGGTCCTGGCAGTCGTGGTGCGGGTGCTTCGTCGCATCCGGCTCGTCGGCTGCCGGGACCAGGCCGCGAACCGCGGTCATCCGGATCTGCCGCGGCGGTCGGCATCCGCCGCGGCAGGCGGGGTTACTTCAGGCCATCGGCCCAGGGGTAGGTGGCGAGGTAGGGGTCCGGTGCGATGGGCTGACCGGAATCCCACACCGTGTAGATGAGGCCGTCCGGGCGGATTTCGCCGATCCTGGCCGTCTTGGTGATGTGGTGGTTGTCGCCGTCGATGGTGACAAGGCCCTCGGGCGCTTCGAAGCTCACGCCGTCGGCGGCGGCCTGAATATCGGCGACCGCGAACGAATTCGCCTTCTCCACCGTGTTCTTCCACAGGTACACCGAGGTGTAGGCGGCTTCCATCGGATCGGAGGTCGGCTTGTCGGCGCCGAAGGCGGCCTTGTAAGCGTCGACGAAGGCCTTGTTCTGCGGGGTGTCGACGGTCTGGTAGTAATTCCAGGCGGTGAGCTGGCCCGCGATGTTCTGCGCACCGATACCGGCCACCTCCTCCTCCGCGATCGACACCGAAACCACCGGCATATCGGCCGCGGTCAGGCCCGCGTTGGTGTATTCGCGGAAGAAGGCGACATTGGAATCGCCGTTGAGGGTGTTGAACACCGCGTCGGCGTCGGCGGTGCGCACCTTGTTGATGATTGTGGAGAAATCGGTGGAGCCCAGCGGGGTGTAATCCTCACCCTTGATCTCGAGCCCGTTGGCCGCCGCGTACGCCTTGATCTCGCGGTTGGCGGTCTGCGGGAACACGTAGTCGCTGCCGACCAGGTACAGCGATTTCACACCCTTCTGCTTCAGGTAATCCAGGGCGGGGATGATCTGCTGATTGGTGGTCGCGCCGGTGTAGAAGATGTTCTTGCTGTCCTCCAGGCCCTCGTACTGAACGGGGTAGTACAGCAGCGAATTCAGGCTTTCGAACTTCGGCTTCATCGCCTTGCGGCTCGACGAGGTCCACCCGCCGAATACCGCGGCCACGCAGTCGGAGCTGATGAGCTTTTCCGCCTTCTCGGCGAAGGTCTTCGGATCGGAGGCGCCGTCTTCGAGGACCAGCTCGATCCGCTTGCCCAGCACGCCGCCGGCGGCATTGATCTGGTCGACGGCCAGCTTGGTCGAATTGGCGACGGTCACCTCGCTGATGGCCATCGTGCCCGACAGCGAATGCAGTGAACCGATCTTGATCGTGTCCTTGGTGGTGTCGACACAGGAGACGGCGTTCGAGCCGTCCGCGGAGGCGTCGTCCCTGGCGCCGCAGGCGGTCAGCAGCACGCCGGCCAGCGCGAGCGCGGTCGGTACCGCGAGGGCCTTGACCGAACGCCGGGAGCGGACGCTGCCGCGATGTCGGCGGAATCGGGAGGAATCGGACATGGGCGAACCCTTCTCACTCATCAGTTGTGGTGGCGGCACCGCACGGGTTCCGCACCGAATACCTGCACGTTCGCCCCGGTCACGGCTGTCGACCGGGTTGTATACAGAGCCTGTATTCGTGCTGCGAAACGTTAGACAGAAGTTGTTGCGCCGGAATATCTCTCGATGACGAGTCGGTTTCGTGCGTTGCCGTGAGGTGAAACCTTGCGCACAAGCGTCCAGTACGGTGCGGTGAGGTCGGCCCGTGCTTACGGTTGCGTAGCTCGTGAGCGGTGCGGCACGCTTCGGTCCGTAGGAGTCACAAGCCGGAAACCCTCACGGTCGGCTGACCGCGGGCGGTGAGTCGAGGAGGACGCGGTGGGGCATTACAAGGCGAACCTGCGCGATATCGAGTTCAACCTGTTCGAGGTGCTCGGACTGGACAAGCTGCTCGATACCGGCGCCTACGGTGACCTGGATTCCGACACCGTCCGCGAGATCCTGGCCGAGGTCAAACGCCTGGCCGAGGGCCCGGTGGCCGAATCGTTCGCCGCCGCCGACCGCGACCCGGTGCAGTTCGTCCCCGCCGAACACACCATCACCGTGCCCGACGCGCTGCGCCGGACCCTGACCACGGTGCGCGAAGCCGACTGGAGCAGGCTCGGCCTGCCCGAGGGCATGGGCGGAACGCCGGCACCGTCGGCGCTGGTGTGGGCGGTCAACGAGATGATCAGCTGCGCGAATCCGGCGGCCTCGTTCTTCAATATGGGCCCGGTGATGGCGGCGGTGCTCTACAACATCGGCACCGGACAGCAGCAGCATTGGGCCACCCTCGGCTACGAGAAGGGCTGGCAGGGCACCATGGTGCTCACCGAACCCGACGCCGGCTCCGACGTGGGCGCCGGGCGCACCAAGGCCATCGCGCAGCCCGACGGCACCTGGCATATCGAGGGTGTGAAGCGGTTCATCTCCGGCGCCGACGTCGGCGATACCGCGGAGAACGTCTTCCATCTGGTGCTGGCGCGGCCCGAAGGCGCGGGGCCGGGCACCAAGGGGCTGTCGCTGTTCTACGTGCCCAAATACCTCTTCGATCCGGAGACCCTCGAGCTCGGCGAACGCAACGGCGTCTACGTCACCAACCTCGAACACAAGATGGGCCTGAAATCCTCGCCCACCTGTGAACTCACCTTCGGTGGCGACGTGCCCGCCGTCGGCTGGCTGGTCGGCGAGGTGCACGACGGTATCGCGCAGATGTTCCAGGTGATCGAGAATGCGCGCATGATGGTCGGCGTCAAATCCAGTGGGACGCTGTCGACCGGGTACCTGAACGCGCTGGCCTACGCCAAGGAGCGGGTGCAGGGCGCGGACCTCACCCAGATGACCGACAAGACCGCTCCGCGCGTCACCATCACCCACCACCCGGACGTGCGGCGTTCGCTGGCGATGCAGAAGGCGTATGCCGAGGGCCTGCGCGCGGTGTACCTCTACACCGCCGCGCATCAGAACGTGGATGTGGCGCAGTTGGTCTCCGGCGCCGACGAGGATCTGGCGCACCGGGTCGACGATCTGCTGCTGCCGATCGTGAAAGGCGTCGGCTCCGAGCGCGCCTACCAGTACCTCACCGAATCCCTGCAAACCCTCGGCGGATCGGGCTATTTGCAGGACTACCCGATCGAGCAGTACATCCGCGACGCCAAGATCGACTCGCTGTACGAGGGCACCACCGCCATCCAGGCGCAGGACTTCTTCTTCCGCAAGATCGTGCGCGACAAGGGCGTAGCGATCGGCCACGTCACCGGCCAGATCAACGCCTTCCTCGACGCCAAGACCGGCCGCTTCGAACCCGAACGCGAACTGCTGCGCACGGCCCTGGCCGATGTGCAGGCCATGGCGGCCACCCTCACCGGCTACCTTATGGGTTCGCAGGAAGAGCCGAGCGAGATCTACAAGGTCGGGCTCGGCTCGGTGCGCTTCCTGCTGGCCGTCGGCGACCTGCTCATCGGCTGGCGACTGCTGGTGCAAGCCGAAATCGCGGCCGCGGCGCTCGCCGGTGAGGTCAGCGAGAAGGACCGCGCGTTCTATGCCGGAAAGGTCGGCGTGGCAACCTTCTTCGCGAGGAATGTGCTGCCCACACTCACGGCGACCAAGAACGTGATCGCGTCCCTGGACACCGACATCATGGCCCTGGACGAGGCGGCGTTCTGAGCAGCTGCTAGTCCGCGAGCAGTTTGAGCACGACGGGCCGCGACAGCGTTCCCGAGACCTGGCGGGCCAGTTGGTTGGCGCTGGTGCCGGAGGCGTGGGCGGCGCGCAGGGCCGTCGCCAGCTCGGCGCGCGCGGCGTCGACGGCGGCCTGGGCTGCGCGCAAGCGTGCGGCTGCGGTGTCGACTGGGTCGGTGCCGGATGCGTCCGTGCCGGGTGCCAGTTGTGTGGGCTCGTCTGAGGCAGAGCCTGCGGTGCCAGGGGCGGTCAAGACATTGACCGGCGAGCTCGGATCGTAGCGCAGGGCCGCGCGGGCGAAGTTCGCCATGAAGGCGCGAATGGTCGCAGTGTCGTCGGCGGCGTCGCCGAGCAGCAGGCGCGCGGTCTGGGGAAGGGTGTTGGCCCAGTTCGCGACCCCGCACAGGGCGATCAGCAGCAGGCCGGCGCGCTGCTCGTCGACGCCGAATTGCTGTTGGGCGCGGTCGAATTTGCGTTCGTAGAAGTCGGCGCGCCAGCCGTCGATATCGTGCGCGTCGGCGCCGCGGTGCAGCGCCTCCCACAGCATCAGGCGCAGCAGCTTCGGGTTGTCGCGGTGGTAGTCGAACAGTTTGGCGACGTAGTCGCCGACCTCGGTGTCGGCCAGCGGCTGCACCGTGTCCATGAACTCGCGCAGGCTGTCGATCAGGATGACGTCGAACAGTTTGTCCTTGCTGCCGAACAGCCCGTAGATGCGTTCCTTGTTGACGCCGGCCGCCTCGGCGATGCGGTCGACCCTGGCCCCGGCCAGCCCGTACTCGGCGAACTCGTCGCGGGCCGCGCGCAACAGAGCCCGCCTGGTGGCGTCGCCGCGTTTGGTGCTGGGCGTCATGGGCAAGACTTTACCATTCCATTAAACCAACTATTTGGTTGACCAATCGGCTCCGGCGGCCGTACGCTTCCTCGCATGGCATCGCCGACAGCCCCTCTCGCCGTTCCCGATTCGATCCGCACGCCCACCGAGCACGCCTCGACGGCCAAGACCCTCCCGGTCTTCGTCCTGTCCGCCTTGCTCGCCACCGGGCAGATGTACATTCCGATTCCCCTGTTCAGCGCCATGAAATCCGATTGGCACGTCGGATCGGGCGTGATGACCTGGATCATCAGCGCGTTCGCGTTCGGCTACGCCGGTGGATTCGTGCTCTTCGGTCCGCTGTCGGACCGGTTCGGTCATCGCCGGGTGGTATTCACCGGCATGCTCACGGCCGCAGTGGTCACCCTCTTGACCGGACTGGCCTTCAGCGCGTCGGTCGAGATTCCGCTGCGAGTGGTGCAGGGCCTGGTCGTCGGGTCGATCCCGCCCGCACTCATGGCCTATGTCGCGACGCGGATCGTCCCTGGCCACCGCGCGGTGGTCACCATGTCGATGGCCACCTCATTCCTGGCCGCGACGGTGCTGGCGCAGATCGTCTCGCAGGCGGTGGTCGGATGGTTCCCGTGGCGCACCGTGTTTCTCGGCTCCGCCGTCGCGTTCGCCGTGCTCGCCTTCGCCCTGCGCTCGATCATGCTCGACGACGCACCCACCGCCGCGAATTCGCCCCTGCGCCACAGCTATGCGGCCATCCCCGCGGTGCTGCGCATCCGCGCACTGCTGCCGATGTTGATCGCCGGTGCGCTGAGCATGGCGGTCATGGTCGGGGTGTACACCGGCATCGAAATCGCCGGCCTGGTCCACGGTTCCGGTGAACTGCTCGCCCTGCGCGCCGGCGCCCTCCCGGTGATGCTGGCCCTGCCGCTGCTGGCGATTCCGCTGGCCAGGCTGTCCCGGCACGGCCAGATCGTGCTCGGTGTGCTCGTCGCCGCGGCAGCCATGATCGCTGCCGCACTGGCCGGCACCGGCGTCGCGCTGTTGACGGTCCTGCTGGCCGTGCTCGTCGGCGGTCTCGGCGTCATCGCCCCCGCCGTCCTGCAATCGGCAGGCGAACTCGGCGGCGACGCCCGAGCCGCCGCCTCCTCGGTCGCCATGTTCAGCTTCTACGTCGGCGCCACCACCGGCCCCCTCGTAGCCGCCGCAACCGCCCCACACGGCTTCGCAGCCCTCTCCTGGACCCTGGCCGCCCTACTCCTCCTCGCCCTCATCCTCACCCTCCTGGCCCCACGCCCATCCTCCACCTGAACCGATTCGCCGAGAGCTACATGAGCGAGAGGTCTACTCGCGTTTTGCCTCGGCCATGTAGCTCTCGGCGAGCTCAGGTTGTGGAGAGGGTGGTTTTCGGGGAGGTCTGCGGGGTGCGGCGGGGCACGATTGGGGTATGGGGGGATTTTGTGAGCCGTTTCCTGGGAGCTGGGCTGTGCAGGCGGGCAAGGTCAGCGAGTGGGAGTTGCGGAAGAACTTCGTGCGTGTGTTTCCGGATGTGTATGTCGCCAAGGGGGTTCGGCTGGATGCGCGCGCCCGCGCACTGGCGGCGGGCCACTGGGCCAAAGGTGACGGCGTTCTCGTCGGTTGCTCGGCCGCTGCCCTCCATGGCACGCGGTGGCTCGACGATCGGCCCGCCGAGATCTCGACACCGCGCAGCGCCCGAACGCATCCGGGACTGAGGGTCTATCGGGGCGGCGTCCCGGACGATCAGGTCTGCGAGATCGCGGGTTTCCGCTGCACAACGCCGGCCAGGACCGCATTCGACCTCGGCCGACGGCTGGAATTCGACCAAGCGGTAGAAGTGATCGACGCCCTGTGCTCGGCGACCCGCACGACATCGGAGGCCATCGCCGCACTGCTACCGAAGCTGGCGGGCACGCGCGGCTGCGCTCGAGTCCGAAAGCTCTTGCCCTACATCGACGGCGGCGCCGAATCGCTCACCGAGACCCGCACCCGATTACTGCTGGTACGTGCGGGCTTCCCCAAACCCGAAACCCAGATCCGGGTAGTACACGATGGCATGATCGTCGCTCGCCTGGACCTGGGCTGGCGCCGCTGGCAGGTGGGAGTCGAATACGACGGCGCACAGCACTGGACCGACCCTGGCCAACGCGCCTGGGACATCGACCGCCGCGCAATTCTGGCGGCCATGGGATGGACCATCGTCCACGTCAGCGCCGCCCAACTCACCAAACGCCCCGACACAATCATCGCCCGCACCGCATCCGCGCTCCGGGCGCACGGCGCCCAGCTCGCGAGAGCTACATGAGCGAGGGGTCTACTCGCGTTTTGCCTCGGCCATGTAGCTCTCGGTCACCGTAAGTGGGGGGTGGACTCGAGGGTGGAGAGGAAGGATGACCAGGCGGTGGGAGTGAAGGTGAGGATGGGTTGGGTGGAGGGGTCGGGGTGTTTGCTGTCGCGGACGAGGGTGGCGTCGGGGGTGAAGGCGACTTCTACACAGGTCTGACTGTCGCCGGAATACGAGGACTTGAACCAGCCCGTGCGGGCGCTGCCCGAGTCGTCAATGCTCACATTGTCGACTCTAGGTGGTCGGCTCGTTCTTCGATCAGGGCCAGGGAGGCGGATCGATCGAGCGCGACGCTGATGGCTCGATCGTGCAGGAACGCCAGATCGCGCACGCGCGTCTCCTTGCGTTCGGCATCGTCGGTGAAAAGCTCACCGAAGACGGCCGATTCGTGCCATGCCGAGGTCGGCAGCCGGGGGCTGTCGAAGTCCAGCAGATGGAAGGTCGACCCACCCATGATGCTCGCGCGCGATGTGAAGGGAATGACCCGGACGTCGAGATTGTCCGGGTGACGGCGGATCGTCTCGGCCAGGTGGCGAAGTTGCCGGCACAGCACCTCGGGGCCGCCGAATTGCTGCATGAGCGCTGCCTCGCCGAGCACCGCCGAGAGCATGACGGGATCGTCGCCGTCGAGCCGTTGCTTGCGCTGGCGCCGCACCGCGACGCGCTGCTCGATTTCGACCGCAGGCACCGTGGCCGTCGCCGAGGCCATCAGGGCGCGGGTGTACTCCTCACTTTGGAGAAGTCCTGGCATCAAGACGCTTTCGAACGTCCGGATCGAGCGGGCGCCCCATTCCAGGCCGTAATACCGCAGCAGTTGTTCGCTGAACAGGGCGGAGTAGCGGGTCCACCAGCCTCGGGTTTTCGCTGCTTCGCGAAGCGCCAGCAGCTCGTCGCGCTCGTCCGCGTCGATCTCCAGAATGTCGAGTAGCTGCTCGAGCTTGCCCTCGGGAAGCAGGTTTCGCTCGTTCTCGATATGCGACCAGTACGCCGCCGAAACGTTGAGGGCCTTTGTGATGAATGAGGCTCCGATGCCGAGGTCGAGTCGGCGTCGTCGCAGTCGCAGCGCCAGTTCCCAGCGTGCGACACCCGGCGACGACGTCATAGCCGCATCGTACCGCTAGTCCGTTCTCCATCCTGATTCGTAGATTGACTTGTATAGTTTAGAAATCTAGAGTGAGTGTCATCACAAACAAGGCGGGGGGCTCGATCGGACCCGCATGGCGGGGAGTGAGGGTTCGATGGCTGTGCATGTCGTGCGCAGGGTGTGGATGGTTGGGGACAGGACGGCGCATCGGGCCCGGGCGGTGGGGGACGGGGCGTGGGTCGTGTCGTATCTGCGGGGCCGGATTCTGAATATCGAGCAGGCGGTGGCGGCGTTGCAGGCGGCCGAACTGGTGACCGATATGGACGAGCTGGCCGCGCGGGTGGGGTTGACGTCGCTGGAGATGTTCGGGCTCGCCGTAGTCGAAGCGCCGTGGGATGCGGTTCCGGCATTCGACGACCGATAACCGCGGGGCTCGCGCAATTCCGAAAACTACTGTCCGGCACCATAAACAAGGGGGAATCGTGTCGATCCTGCCCACCAAGGAAATGCTGCTGCTCGCCTGCCGAACCGCTCCGCGCGAACAGCATCCGATTCTCGGCGCCGCACATCTGCTCGCCGGGCTGCACATCAAGCGCAGGCGCATCGCGCTCGGCGCCACCACCGATATCGACCGGCACCGGGCCCGGCTGGTGCTGGCCGTGGACCGCTGGGTCGCGACCGAACTGCCGATCCCGCACGGCGGTGCGCATATGCACACCGAAACCGTCGGCACCGTCGTCGACCGCCTGGCCATGCTGTCCACCCGCGCCCACGACACCCTGCTGACCGCGCCGCCCTGGCTGATCCACGACGCCTGGGAAAGCCTCGCCGAACTCGCCGTCGGCTACGAAGACCTCGCCTACGAACTCGGCACCGGCCGCCGCAGGCTGCCTCGCCGCGCCGAACCCTGAACAACCGTCGTCCGGCTTTCCGTCGAAAGAAGCGCTACCGGTCGGCGGCTCGGTCACCTCCGGCCGGTCGCGCGCCCCTACCCGAAGTGACGGAATCTTAGATGAACACGACACGGACGCGATTTGGCATCCGTATGAAAATCGTCAAAACGGATACCGCACACTGGACGGCGTGACCGTTGAATTGCTGGTTCTGCTCATCGTCATCGTCACGGCACTCGTATTCGATTTCACCAACGGCTTCCACGACACCGCCAACGCGATGGCCACCTCCATCGCGACCGGTGCGTTGCGGCCGCGGATCGCGGTCGCGTTGTCGGCGGTGCTGAACCTGATCGGTGCGTTCCTGTCGGTAGCGGTCGCGGCGACAGTGGCCAAAGGCATCGTGCAACTCGATGCGGTGTCCGGGCACGAACTGCTGATCATCGTGTTCGCCGGGCTGGTCGGCGGCATCCTGTGGAACCTGCTCACCTGGCTGTTCGGCCTGCCGTCGAGCTCCTCGCACGCCCTGTTCGGCGGTCTCATCGGCGCCACCCTGGCCGCGCTCGGCTGGAGCGGCGTCATCTGGGCCGACGGATCCAATGGCGTGCTCGCCAAAATCGTCATCCCGGCGGTGCTGGCGCCGATCATCGCGGCGATGGTCTCGGCGGCAGGCACCTGGCTGGTGTACCGGATCACCCACGGCGCCGACGAAGGCAAGGTCAACGAGGGGTTCCGCTGGGGTCAGGTCGGATCGGCGTCACTGGTCTCGCTGGCCCACGGCACCAACGACGCGCAGAAAACGATGGGCGTCATCTTCCTCGCGCTGGTCGCGCACGGCAGCCTCACCAAAGACGACGAGATGCCGCTGTGGGTGATGGCGGCCTGTGCCGTCGCGATCGCGGCCGGCACCTACCTCGGCGGCTGGCGCATCATCCGCACCCTGGGCAAAGGCCTGGTGGAAATCGACTCACCGCAGGGACTTGCGGCCGAATCGTCCTCGGCGGCGATCATCCTGACCTCGGCGCACTTCGGGCTGCCGCTGTCCACCACCCAGACCGCCACCGGATCCATCCTCGGCACCGGACTCGGCAAAGGCGCCGAAGTGCGCTGGAGCGTGATGGGCCGCATGGTGGTCGCCTGGCTGCTGACGCTGCCCGCCGCCGGAATCATGGGCGCCATCTGCTGGGCCATCGCGCACTTCATCGGCGGCCTGCCCGGCGTGCTCGTGGTCTTCGCCCTGCTGATCGGCCTGGCCGGCCTGATCTACCTGCGGTCGCGGCGCAACCCGGTCGACACCACCAACGTCAACGAATGGCCCGGTGACGGCCCCGCGAGCAGCGGCGGCGGCACCGGATCGGCGGACACCGGCATCGTCGAGGATGTGCGGCACGGCCGCGCGCCCGGCCCCGACACCGGGCACAACCGTTCGGCCCAGGTCTAGGAGAAGCAGTGCACACTCTCGTCACGAATCTGAGCTCGCTGTGGAAGGTCGTCGCGGCCGGACTGGTGTTCGGCGCCGGCCTGCCGATGATCTTCGCGCTCGGGGTGCGGTTGTGGTCGGCGTCCGAAACCCGCGCCGACGGCAGCGTGGTCCAGCGCAACTACCCGGCACTGGCCGGGGCTCTGGTATGTCTGGGATTGGTGATTGCCGCGGTGGTGGCCGGTGTGCTCTATACGGCGAAGGCGTTCCTCGCCGCCCGGTTCGGCATCCATCTGTTCGGCGAGTCCTGAAGGGCGTGCAGTTGACCGATTCGACCAACCCCATCCAGTCCGACCCGGTGCGGCCGAAACTGCTCGGCCGGATCATCGGCTGGCTGCGCGCCGGCTACCCGCAGGGTGTGCCGCGCTCGGATTACGTCGCGCTGTTCGCCGTGCTGCACCGCCACCTCACCGACTACGAGGTGGCCGCCGTCGCGGAGGAGCTGGCGCGGGAGAACCCGGAACGCGAGATCACCCTCGCCGATATCGAAGAAGCCATCGCGCGCATCGCCATGGAACAGCCCGCCCCGGACGATATCTCGCGGGTGGCCTCGCATCTGGCGGCCGGTGGCTGGCCGCTGGCCGAGCCGCTCACCGAGCCCGATTGATGCCGTCATGCCGCCGTTCCTGAACGCCATCATCGACTGGTTGCGCGCCGGCTATCCCGAGGGTGTCCCGGAGTCGGACTACATTCCGCTGCTGGCCCTGCTGCGCCGCCGCCTCTCCGATGACGAGGTACGCCAGATCGCCACCGAACTGCTGCGCTCCGGGGAGAACCCGGACCGCATCGATCTCCAGGTGCTGATCACCAAGATCACCAATGAGATGCCGTCGGAAACCGACGTGGCCCGCATCCAATCCCGGCTCGATCCGCCGACCTGGCCCGAGCCGTGAGCGAGCTCCTCGCAACCAGGGCGATCAGCTGACGCACGTCCAGTGCTGACGCCCGGGCGCCGGGTGTACCGGCCGATCACAGCGTCCATACCCGCGGCATCTCGCCCCGCGGGCCCTTACGGCAGGAGTGCGCGAACGGTGTCGATGGTGTCGGCCTGTTCCGGCGTCTTGTCCGGCCGGTAGCGCACGACCCGGGCGAAGCGGAGGGCCACGCCGCCCGGATAGCGAGTACTCGTCTGCACGCCGTCGAGCGCGATCTCCACGACGAGCTCCGGCCAGAGGTAGACGGTGTGCTGGTCGCGGGTGCGTTCGTGGCGGGGGAATTCGGCGGTCTGCCAATGCAATAGGGCGTCGGTGAGGCCCTTGAAGGTCTTGCCGACCATCACCGGCTCGCCGGATTCCGGGTCACGGGCGCCGAGATGCAGGTTGGACAGATAACCGGTGCGCCGGCCATAACCCCATTCCGCGCCGAGTACCAGCAGGTCAAGGGTGTGCGTCGGCTTGATCTTCAGCCAGGATCGCCCACGCCGTCCCGCCGCGTAGGGTGCCTCCAGCGATTTGATCATCACGCCTTCGTGCCCCGAGGCCAGTGCGCCGTCGAAGTACTCGGCCGCCGTCTCCGCGTTGGGCCGGATCAGCGCCGGAATGCTGTGCTCTCCGGCCACTTTGGTGAGCGCCGCCCGCCGCTCCAGCAGCGGCTCGTCCAGCAGATCGCGGCCGTCGAGATGCAGGCAATCGAAGAAGTAGGGATGCAGCAGCAGCTCGCGCGTGGAGGTCGGCATCGGCCGCAGCTCCGTCGGGACAGTCGGCTCCGAGCCGCCCGAGCCGGGTGAGCTGCCCGAGCCGCCTGAGCGACTGGAGCCGGCCGAGTCGTCGAAACTGCCTGTGCTGCCGGCGACGCTGGAACCGCGCGAGCTGCTCGATGCGCTGGAGCCGCCCGAGCCGCCTGAGCTGGCCGAGTGGCCCGCGCCAGCCGAGTGGCCCGCGCCGACCGAATGGCCCGAGCCGGCGGATTCATCCGGGCTGCTGGACGCGGCGGACTCACGCTGGCTGATGGAGCCGGCGGAGGTGCCGGATGCACCGGCCGGCGGCGCGGCGGCAACGCCCTGCCCCGGATCAGCGGATGCGAACCGCGCCATCGTCTCCTGGAAAGGCCGCGGCCGCCCGGTGTCGGTGAGGGCGAGGGTTTCGCCGTCCAGGACGACGCTGGTGCAGTTCAGGCCCGCGACCAGCTCGACAAGCTCGGGGACGTTGGCGGTGATGTCGCGCAGGGTGCGGGTGAAGACCCACACCCGGTCGCCGTCGCGGTGCACCTGGATGCGGGCGCCGTCGAGTTTGTGTTCCACGCTGACGTCGCCGTCGAATTCGGCGAGGGCATCGTCGAGCGCGGCGCCGGGGGAGGCGAGCATGGGCTGGATCGGGCGGCCGACTTCCAGCCGGAATTCGCGCAGCGCCGCTTCGCCGCCGGTCAGTGCGGCGATGGCGGTGACCGGCAGTTTTCCCGACAGCATGTAGGCCCGGCGCACCAGCTCGAGCGGGACGTCGGCGGCGCGGGCCACGGCCTCGGTGACCACGGCGGTGAGCGCGCCCTGCCGCAGCTCACCGGTCAGCAGCCGCAGCAGGAAGGCCTGTTCATCGGCGGTCGCGGCGCGCCACAGCTCGCCCAGCAGTTGTTTGCGCCGATTCGCCGAGCCGGGGCCGGAGGTGGCGGCCAGTTCGCCGAGCAGCTCGTCCACCCGGGCCGCGGTGAGGGTTGGTGTGTCGGCGGCGGTCTCGCCGAGGCCGGTGAGGGTGCGCCAGCCGGTGCCGATGCGGCCCTGCCGCAGTTCCCCCGACACCCATGCGACGACGGCGGCGAGCTCGTCGGCCTGCGCCGCGCCCAGCAGCTCCGCGAGGGCGGCGATCTTCGTTTTCCGCGAGCGGGTGGCGCGGACGGTCTCCGACGCTCGCACGACATCGGTGAACAGCACCAGACGACGGTAACCCGACGCTGTGACATATCGCTCGAACCTGCTGCTAATTCTGCTATTGGCAGGTTTGCGAAATCGGCCATAAGCTGGACGCATGGCCAAGACTTACGTCGGGGCGCGGCTTCGTCAGCTGCGGACCGAACGCGGGCTCAGCCAGGTCTCGCTCGCTCAACAACTGGAGATCTCGGCGAGCTATCTGAATCAGATCGAACACGACGTGCGTCCGCTCACCGTCCCGGTGCTGTTGCGGATCAACGAGGTGTTCGGCGTCGATGCCACTTTTTTCTCGTCGCAGGACGACACCCGGCTCATCGCCGAACTGCAAGAAGTGGTGATGGACGCCGAACTCGGTATCGAGGCCGACGCCAAGGAGATCGCCGAAATCGTCTCCGCGCATCCGAGTATGGCGCGCGCGCTGGTGAATATGCACCGCCGCTACCGCAATACCAGCGCGCAGCTGGCGGCCGCCACCGAAGACCGTTTCGCCGACGGCTCCGGCAGCGCCACCATCAGCAAACCGCACGAGGAAGTGCGCGACTACTTCTATCAGCGGCAGAACTACATCCACGAATTGGACACCGCCGCAGAGGAACTCGCCACTCGCATCCGTTTCCACGGCGGCGACGTGAACAGCGAGATCGCGCGCATGCTGCGTGCGCACGGCGTGCGCATCATCGAACGCATCGACCTGGGCGAGGGCGTGCTGCACCGATACGACCCGGAAAGCCTGCGGCTCGAGATCGCGCCGCATCTGTCCGGCGGCCAGCGCACCTTCAAACTCGCCGCCGAGCTCGCCTATTTCGAATGCGGGCCGCTGCTGGAAAGGCTGGTCGACGAAGGCAGTTTCGCTTCCGAGGACGCCAGGAAGCTGGCCATGCTCGGCCTGGCGAACTATTTCGCCGCGGCGACGGTACTTCCGTATACGCATTTCCACGAGGTCGCCGAGGATTTCCGCTACGACATCGAACGGCTCTCGGCGTTCTTCACCCAGAGCTACGAGACGATCTGCCACCGGTTGTCCACCCTGCAACGGCCGGAACTGCGCGGTGTGCCGTTCTCGTTCGTCCGGGTGGATCGTGCGGGCAATATGTCGAAACGCCAGTCCGCCACCGGTTTTCACTTCTCCTCCAGCGGCGGCACCTGCCCGCTCTGGAATGTGTACGAGACCTTCGCCTATCCGGGCAAGATCATGACCCAGATCGCGCAGATGCCCGACGGCCGCAAGTACCTGTGGGTGGCGCGCACCGTCGAGCGCCGTGCCACGGCCTACGGCCAGCCGAGCAAGACCTTCGCCATCGGGCTCGGCTGCGAGCTACGCCATGCCGGACGGGTGGTCTACGCCGACGGGATCGATCTCGGTGAAGCCAAGGCCACCCCGATCGGCGCAGGCTGTCGGGTCTGCGAGCGGGCCAACTGCCCGCAGCGCGCCTTCCCCCCACTGGGCAAGGTGCTCGACATCAGCGAGCACCGCAGCTCGGTTTCCCCGTACGTGCTCAAGTAGCAGGTCAGGCCTGCACGGCTTCGGCGATCGCGCGGCCGTCCGGATCGGCGGTGATCTCCTCGACCCGCACGGTGGGTGCGAGGTGGCTGCGCAGGCGTCGATCGATTTCGCCAGCGACCGGGATGACGACGGCCGCGGCCGAGGTGGCGACGGCGTCGGTGAGGATCGCCGGCCAATCCGGAACCGTCCGGCTCGACAGTGCCGCGATGACGGCCGCGGTCGCCGAATCGCCCGCACCGGTCGGATTGCCCGCGAGCGGTTCGGGCAGCGCGGCCGTCCACGCGCCATCGGCGGTCACCGCGACCATGCCCTCGGCGCCGCGTTTGGCCAGCACCGCGCGCACGCCGTCCGCGATGAGCGGACGCACCGATTCGACGACCTCGGCGGGTGTCTGCGGATCGGAATCGGTGAGCCGTCGTAGTTCACCGCGATTGGGGGTGAGCACCACCCCGGGTATCCGCGCGGCCAGTCGCATCGCCTCACCGTCCAGATCGCAAATGGTCGGCACCCCGTGCTCGAGTGCGCTGCGCGCGATCTGGGCGGGCAGTTCCGGATCGATGCCGCCGGGTAGTGAGCCCGCGATGACCAGTCCGGAGATATCGGGCAGCAGGCCGGCCACCCGCACCGCGAGTTGTTCGGCCGCATGCGGATTGGTGATCCTCGCACCCGGCTCCCATAGTGCGGTGGCGGTGCCGGAACCGGATTCGCTGATCACCACGGTTCTGCGCACCCAGGGCAGCGCGTGCACGAAATCGACCGGCAGTTCCAGTTCGGCCGCGGCGGCGAAGGCGTGGTCGGCGAAACCGGTGGCGCGGGCGTATTTGCCGAGCTGGTTGAGCACCCTGGTGACATTGATTCCCTTGCCCCCTATGCGCTGCTCGACCGATCGCACCCGATGCGCCCGACCCCGTTCGAGTTCTTCGACTCGATAGGTCATGTCGTAGGCGGGATTCATTGTCACGGTGAGGATCACGACCTCAACTGTCCACGCCTGCGCGGTGCGCGCAACCGCTGGGGTGCGATCGGTGCGGGTTTATCAGCCGTCCCGAAGTGCGGCGGCCGACATTTGTGCGATCGCCTGAAATCTGGCGGCAGTGCGTGGGCGCGGCCGGGAGCGCGGGTAATGTCCGCCGACGGAATACGGCCGAATCGAACCGCCTTACGTCGTGAGCGCGGGCGACGGCGGTTGCTCATCGGCCCGGTCCGATGCCGCGCGGCGCAGGGCGCGCACCCAGACCGTGAAGCCCCACGCCACGAATCCCGCGTACACCAGATACAGCACCGCCGACGGGTAGTACCCGGCGCGCAGGAGCAACGGAATGCCGACGATGTCGACGGCGATCCAGATCAACCAGAACTCCGCCCACCCGCGCGCCATCCCGTAGGTGGCCAGCACCGAGCCGGTGAAGATCCACGCCTCCGCCCACGGACCGTAGGAGCCGATCCAAGCGAAGACCTGCGCGAAACCAACCGTGCCGACCGCCATGGCAACGACCAGTAGCCACCGTTCCCGCGCGCTCGCCCAGCGCGGATCCACCCCGCGATGTTCGAGCCCGGTCTCGGTGCGCGCGTAGCGATACCAGCTCCACCAGCCGTAGGCGCTGACCGCGACGAACATCAACTGCCTGCCCGCCTGACCGGCCATGTTCAACTGCTGCGGGGTATTGAACACCCCGCCGACGAACACCGTGAACAGCAGCGCATTGCCCGCGATGCCGATCGGCCACGCCCACACCCGCCGTCGCATGCCACCCAGTGCCGAGGCCATGCCGAAGCCATTCCCGACGATTTCCCGCCATAGGATCTCCGAGCCGGCGATGTGCAGTTTGGCGTCGAGCAGGGCGAGGAACGGATTCACCCTGGGTGTAACCGGGCGCGGCCGTCATCTCATCCAAGCGGACGTGGTTACGGTCGGCGTGAATCGAACTCGCGCGAACTCAGATCGCGCGCTGGGCCAGTGTGCCGACCGATTGCCTGCGTTCACCGCTGCGCCCGGCCGCGCGTCCGGTGCGGGCGGCCAGCAGTTCGGCGGCGATGGCGACAGCGGTTTCGGCCGGGGTGCGGGCACCGATGCTCAGCCCGGCGGGGGAGTGCAGGCGCGACAGCAGGGCGTCGTCGAAACCGCCCGCGCGCAGATCGTCCATGCGGCGGGCATGCACCGAGGGCGAACCGAGTGCGGCCAGATAGCCGACCTCGGGCAGCCGCAGCGCGACGGTGAGCAACGGGATCTCGAATTTCGGATCCTGGGCGACCACGATGATGCCGGTATCGGCGTCGATCTCACCGGCGGCCGAGAGCGTATTGAGGTATCGGTGCGGCCAGTCCACCACCACCTCGGCGCCCGGAAAAGATTCCGGGGTAGCGAAATTGGGCCGGGTATCGCAGATGGTGATTCGATAACCGAGCAGTTGCCCCTGCGTCGACAAAGCCGCGGCGAAGGAATTGGCGCCGAAGATGATCAGCCGCGGCGGCGGGGCGAACGAGGAGACGAAGATATCGGACTGCGGCAGCGAGACCAGTTCGGTGTTGTGCCGTTTGTCGGTGATCAGATGCTGGCCGATCACCTCCGGCTCCGGATTCCACACCACGGTGAAAACGGTGACCCGGCGGTGCGCGGCGATTTCGGCGGCGACCGTCGGGAACTCCGGGAAGTGGTCGCGCGAGAACGGCTCGGTGAATACGTCGATCACGCCGTCGTCGCGGCCGGGATCGAGTGAATTGGTCACGGTGAGCCGGTGCATGCCGCGCTGCCCGGTGCGGGCCGAGGTCGCGGTGGCCTCATAGGCGGCCTCTTCGATACCGCCCGCGGTGATCGAGCCGAAGACACCGCCGTCGGGGTCGACCAGCATGGCCGCCCCCACGGGTAGATCGGTCGCACCATTGGTGCGCACAATGGTCGCCAGTCCGCCGGTCCGGCCCGAGTGCCACACCCGCAACAGGTCGTCGACGATGTCCCGCATCACACAACTCCGATCCACCCATGCGGCGGTCGCGCGGGCGTTCACCGGACGACGCCCGTCGCCGAATCCGGCGCACGTGACGCACACCATATCGTCCCCGGAGTACAAATAGGTGTGCGTGCCGCAATCTTGGGTAGCGCTCGCGTTAACGTCACGCCAAGGCTTGTGGCCGGTCACCAAGAAATGCCGCGCCGGCTGTGAAATGCGAGACATATCAACGGGTTAGCGGCCTGGTCACAGCGCTTTCGCACCATGGAAAGCGCTACGGTGCGGCCGGTGAATTCAAGCCCGAATGATTGATTGGATGAGAGTGGTATTCGCCACACTGCGACCACTGGCGGGAAGTGGCGTGCGCCACAGTGCGGCGGAAACCGGGTTAGCGCCGCGTCAGGCGAAAAGGTCGCGTACGAACGGCAGTGAGTCGGGCAGCGAATCGTTGACGGCGCCGTCGTGGCCGGTCGGATAGGTGTGCAGGGTGACCGGCTCGCCCGCGGCGGCGAGGGTGGCGGCGAAGCGCAGCGTCTGCGGGGTGATGACGTCGGTATCGCGCAGGCCCTGGCCGAGGAACAGCGGCTTGTCGTAGCCGGATTCGGGCAGGCCCATGTAGCCGCGCAGCAGGCCGTGCAGGTTCGGGATCTGGCCGAGCGGGCGGGCGAACAGGTCGCCGACGACGACATTGTTCGCGCTCAGCTCGTCACCGAAGGCGACGATGCAGGCCTGCCGGGCGCGCGCGAGCCAGGCGCGACCGGCGTCGGTCAGATAGGAGTCGATGTCGAGTTCGGGGTAGGTCGTGCGCAGCCCGTTGAGGATGTAGAGCACGTACGCGGTGCTGTGCGAACTCAGTTCGATCGGCGGCATTCCGGGGCCGAGCGGCAGCAGGATGTCCTCGATATAGGCGGGCACGCCGGTGCCGACCGCGCCGCGGTAATCCAGTTCCGGGCCGCCGAACTCGGTGGCATACCGCGCGGTGAACACCGCCGCGCCGCCGCCCTGGGACTGCCCGACTACCACCCACTTGTTCGACAGGGTGTCGAATCGGCGGGTCGCCGCCTTCACCGCGTCGACCACATTGTGGGCCTCGACCACGCCGTTCAGGTACGGATGCTCGCCGGGCCCGCCGAGACCGGCGTAGTCGGCGGCGACGATGGCATAGCCCTGATCCAGCCAGGTGCCCAGGTAGGCCCAGTCCCGCTGCACCGCACCGGGACCGGCGATGCTGTAGGCGCAGTCGTCGCCGAGGCCGACGGTGCCGTGCGCCCACGCGATCACCGGCCAGCCGCCCTCGGGCGCGGGTCCCGGCGGGAAGTAGACCGCGGCGCTGGTCTGCGTGGGGACATCGCCCGCGCCGGTGGACGAGTAGGTGATGCGGACCGAGTTCACCGAACCGGGCAGGGTCGCCGCCGGCGCGAGCGGCTGGACCGAATCGACCACGCCGGTCGTCTGAGTCCGTGCCGGGGCCGCCTGCGCGCTGGGCAGCAACAGTGCCGCTGCGGCGCAGCCGGTGACGATGGCGGCGGTGATCCTGGTGATCCGCATGGTGCTCCTGTCCGGCGCAGTGCGATGTGATGGGCGCACTGCGACTCTTCGCTCGAGCCGTCGGTGTAGCTGGACGCTCGTCCGGGAAACGGCTGCTGTCGAGTCTGCCCGATCGGTCGCCCGCGATCCTGCCCGACTGCCGTCGTCGCAGGTAGTGGATACGCTGGCCCACTCTTTGGCGTCGCCGACCTCCGTCGGTCATCGGCGCAGGTAGTAGCCGGCGGAGGCCGGTCGCTTGGCGTGGTCGATCTCCCGTCGGTCGTCGTCGCAGGTTCCGGTTCGGGTGTGGTTCGGCGCGCCGTGTCACCGCGCGGCGGATGCGGCCGGATGATTCCGGCGAGTGAGACGAGGGTTGCCGGTCTCGGGTCCGGGCGGCTTCGCGTGTCCTCGCGTGACGGGTCGCACAATGACGCGACCGAGAGCTCTGTGAGTGTGCTCACAACCCGGCGCGTCCGCCGCGCGAGGTGCCCCACCACCCTCCGAACCCAAACAGTACGAGCGTTACGCTAAAACCGCATGTCAGCGCTACCCATGAGTAGATTTCACGCTTGCAATTCGCCCGCAAATTTCGCAGAGTTAGCAAACCGTCGGTGAAACCTAGCTGAGATTCACAGTACCAACAGGTAGACGGCTATTTCTGGATGTGCCATCGTGTGGAAGTACACCCCTTGGGCCTAGCAAGCCTGCAAATTGCCGCTCCAGCAGTTCGAGCGAAACCTCCGTCAGCGGAGCACGAACGGCGCGGCACCGACCGAACGAGGAAGTGGAGTCACAGATGTCGACTGTCGGCACCCCGAAGACCGCTGCCGAAATCCAGCAGGATTGGGACACCAACCCCCGCTGGAAGGGCATCACCCGCAACTACACGGCCGAGCAGGTCGTCAAGCTGCAGGGCACCGTCGTCGAGGAGCACACGCTCGCTCGCCGCGGCTCGGAGATCCTCTGGGATCTCGTCAACAACGAGGACTACATCAACTCGCTCGGCGCCCTCACCGGTAACCAGGCCGTGCAGCAGGTCCGCGCCGGCCTGAAGGCCATCTACCTGTCCGGTTGGCAGGTCGCCGGTGACGCGAACCTGTCCGGCCACACCTACCCGGACCAGTCGCTGTACCCGGCCAACTCGGTGCCGCAGGTCGTGCGCCGCATCAACAACGCGCTGCTGCGCGCCGACGAGATCGCCAAGGTCGAGGGCGACACCTCGGTCGAGAACTGGCTCGCCCCGATCGTCGCCGACGGTGAGGCCGGCTTCGGTGGCGCGCTCAACGTCTACGAGCTGCAGAAGGCCATGATCGCGGCCGGTGTCGCCGGTTCGCACTGGGAAGACCAGCTCGCCTCGGAGAAGAAGTGCGGCCACCTCGGTGGCAAGGTGCTGATCCCGACCCAGCAGCACATCCGCACCCTGACCTCGGCCCGCCTGGCCGCCGACGTCGCCGGCGTGCCCACCGTGATCATCGCCCGCACCGACGCCGAGGCGGCCACCCTGATCACCTCCGACGTCGACGAGCGCGACCGCCCGTTCCTGGACGGCACCCGCACCTCCGAAGGCTTCTTCGGTGTGAAGAACGGCATCGAGCCCTGCATCGCGCGTGCCAAGGCCTACGCCCCGTACTCCGACCTCATCTGGATGGAGACCGGTGTGCCGGACCTCGAGGTCGCCAAGCAGTTCGCCGAGGCCGTCAAGGCGGAGTTCCCGGACCAGCTGCTGGCCTACAACTGCTCCCCGTCCTTCAACTGGAAGGCGCACCTGGACGACGCGACCATCGCGAAGTTCCAGAAGGAGCTGGGCGCGATGGGCTTCAAGTTCCAGTTCATCACCCTGGCCGGCTTCCACTCGCTCAACTACGGCATGTTCGACCTGGCCCACGGCTACGCTCGCGAGGGCATGACCGCCTTCGTCGACCTGCAGGAGCGCGAGTTCAAGGCTGCCGCCGAGCGTGGCTTCACCGCCATCAAGCACCAGCGTGAGGTCGGTGCCGGCTACTTCGACAGCATCGCCACCACCGTCGACCCCAACACCTCGACGGCCGCCCTGAAGGGCTCCACCGAAGAGGGTCAGTTCCACTGATCGGTCTCTGATGGCGCCACCCCCGGGTGGCGCCATGAGGCCAACTCCATAGCGAGTCCTCTACCCCGGTAGGGGTGTACCGCCCTCCCGCCCGAACAGCCCCGGGCGGGAGGGCATCCCTATAACTTGATCAACCGAAGGTGCCGGTCACCACCGGGCGCCGACAACCCCGACAGCCAAGACCTACCCCAGGAGCTGGACGTGAGCAGCGAAAAGATTCAACGTGTCGGTGTCATCGGCGCCGGACAGATGGGTGCCGGAATCGCGGAGGTGTGTGCGCGCGCGCACGTCGACGTGCTGGTCTACGAGCAGACCCGGGAGCTGGCCGCCGCCGGTCGCGCGCGCATCCTGCGCTCGCTGGATCGCGGTGTGAGCAGCGGCAAGATCACCGAGCGCGAACGCGAGCAGGCCGCCTGGCGGCTGCGTTTCACCTCCGACCTGGGCGATTTCGCCGATCGCCAGCTGGTCGTCGAGGCCGTGCTCGAGGACGAGAAGGTCAAGACCGCCATCTTCTCCGAGCTGGACAAGGTCGTCACCGACCCGGCCGCCGTGCTGGCCTCCAACACCTCCTCCATCCCGATCATGAAGATCGCGGTCGCCACCAACAACCCCGAGCGGGTCGTCGGCATGCACTTCTTCAACCCGGTGCCGGTGCTTCCCCTGGTCGAGCTGGTCACCACGCTCAAGACCAGCGAGTCGGTGTCCGCGCGCGCCGAGGCCTTCGCCGGTGAGGTGCTGGGCAAGCAGGTCGTGCGTTCGGCCGACCGCTCCGGTTTCGTGGTCAACGCGCTGCTGGTGCCGTACCTGCTCTCGGCCATCCGCATGGTCGAATCCGGCTTCGCCACCAAGGAAGACGTCGACAAGGCCATGGTGCTCGGCTGCGCCCACCCGATGGGCCCGCTGGCGCTGACCGACCTCGTCGGCCTCGACACCGTCAAGTCCATCGCCGACTCGATGTACGCCGAATTCAAGGAGCCGCTGTACTCGGCGCCGCCGCTGCTCATGCGCATGGTGGAGGCCGGGCTGCTGGGCAAGAAGACCGGCGCCGGCTTCTACCAGTACAACAGCAAGTAAGAGGGCAAAATCGGCGCGCGCCCTCCGGGATTGTGCCGGCGGCGGAGAGCTGATTCCGCCTTCCTGGATTTTTCGGGTGGCGGACGGCAATCGACGGCGGGTATCCCTGCCGGCGGTGCCGGTCCGCTGGTCCGCCGCTCCGCGTTTTGCGGGCGGCTGAGTGCCGTTAACAGTTCGGCACCCGTGCCGGCCGGTGGGTGCATAAGCGATTCTGGGCGTACCCGGCGAGTTACCCGGCCCTCGCGAGATCAGTTGTCTCGTGTGGGGCTCGCCGGGGCGTCTGACCGAGCTCGCGGCGGCGAGCATGTTGATCCAGAGATCTACTTCGCCGGGTATCCGGCAGGTGCCGGTGCTGCCGGGCATAAGCTGCATGATGGCTGCCCGTTGGACCGGGCGACGCCGAGCGCAGCGTTCTTCGGCATCCATCTCGGCAGGTGGAAGCCGATCAGGTGATCGAAAGGGAGTTCCCGCTCATGGTCAACGTCACCGATGGTTTCGGGTCGAGCGTCCTCGGATATCCGCGGATCGGGCCGCACCGGGAACTCAAGCGCGCGCTCGAGGCGTACTGGCACGGCGGCATCACCCGTGACGAGCTGCTCGAGGTCGGCCGCGATATCCAGGAGCGTCAGTTCGATGAGCTGGCCGCCACCGGGTTGACCCAGGTTCCTGGCAACACCTTCTCCTTCTACGACCACATCCTCGACAACGCGCTGCTGTTCGGTGCGGTGCCCGCCCGGTTCCGGGACCTGCAGGAGGGGATGGATCCGCTCGACTTCTACTTCCTGATGGCGCGGGGCCGCCCCGATCTGCCGCCGCTGGAATTGGTGCGGTTCTTCGGCACCAACTACCACTACCGGCAGCCCGAGCTGGACGAGAACACCGAGTTCTCGCTGCACCCCGAGGCGCTGCTGGACGAATGGGATCGCGCCATGGCGCGCGGCATCGAGCTGCGGCCGGTGGTGCTCGGCCCGCTGTCGCTGCTGCTGCTGTCCAAGGCCGGGCACATCCCCGGTGAGTCCGGCGGCTTCGACACCCTGTCACTGCTGGACAAGCTGCTGCCGGTGTACGAGCAGCTGTTCGAGATCCTGGCCAAGCGCGGATCCACCTGCGTGCAGCTGGACGAGCCGTGCTTCACCAGCGAGCGGTCCGAGGCCGAGCTGGCCGCCTTCGAACGGGCCTACGAGCGGCTGACGAAGGCCCCGCTGCGCCCGCGCATCCTGGTCACCGGCCAGTACGGCGATTTCGGTGAGGCCCTGACCATTCTGGCCCGTTCCAATGTCGAGGCCATCGGACTGGACCTGGCCTCCTACCGGATGCGTCCGGAGGACCTGGCCAAGATCCCCGGCATCCGGCGCAAGCGCCTGTACGCGGGCGTGATCAGCGGCCAGAACGTCTGGCGCGCCGACCGTTACGTCACCCTGGAATACCTCAACGAGCTGGCCAAGGTCTGCCCCGACCTGGTGGTCTCCACCGGAACCACGCTGCTGCACGTGCCCTACGACGTGCTCGCCGAATACGACATCGAGGGCAATGTCGCCGACCGGCTCGCCTTCGCGAAACAGAAGGTGGGCGAGGTCGTTTCGCTGGCCAAGGCGCTCACCGAGGGCCCGTCGGACAAGTGGCGCAAGCGCCCGACCGAGGTGCATTTCAAGCAGAAGCACGCCGTGCGCCAGCGGGTGTACGCGATCACCCCGGAGATGCGTGAGCGCGAGCCGTACGCCGAGCGCCGCGCCGCCCAGCAGGCGAAGCTGAACCTGCCGCTGGTGCCCGCGACCACGCTCGGCTCCTTCCCGCAGACCGCCAAGATCCGCCAGGCCCGCTACGACCTGGGCGAGGGCCGGCTGTCCTACGACGAATACCGCAAGCGGATCGAAGCCGAGATCGAGGCGACCATCCGGTTGCAGGAAGACATCGGCCTCGATGTGCTCGTGCACGGTGAGCACGAGCGCAACGACATGATCCAGTACTTCGCCGAACTGCTCGACGGCTTCGCCACCACGCATTTCGGCTGGGTGCAGGTCTACGGTTCGCGGTGTGTGCGGCCGCCGATCATCTACGGCGACGTCTCCCGTCCGGCGCCGATGTCGGTGGACTGGATCAGCTACGCGCAGTCGCTGACCGACAAGCCGGTCAAGGGCATGGTCACCGGTCCGGTCACCATGATCGCGCGCTCGTTCGTGCGTCAGGACCAGCCGCTGTACGAGACCGCCGACCAGGTGGCGCTGGCGATCCGCGACGAGGTGGTGGATCTGGAGAAGGCGGGTATCTCGATCATCCAGGTCGACGAGCCCGCCATCCGGGAACTACTGCCGCCGCGGCCGGAGGGCCGCAAGGAGTACCTGCGCTGGGCCGTCGGTGCGTTCCGGCTGGCTACCTCGGGCGTCAAGCCGGAGACCCAGATCCACACGCACATCGGCTATTCCGGCCGCGCCGAAGTGGTGGAGGCGATCGAACAGCTCGACGCCGACGTCACCGCGATCGTGGCCACCCGCTCCATCGAATGGGTGCTCAAGGCGCTCAAGGAGGATTGCGCCTCCGGCCAGGGTCTCAGCCACGGTGTCGGTCCCGGTGTGTACGAAAGCCGTTCGGCGCGCATCCCCGATATCGACGAGCTGGACGAATTGCTCACTGCCGCAGCCGAAGCCGTCACGCCGGAACGGTTGTGGGCGAATCCGGACGGTGGGTTGAAGACCAGGCACTACTGGCAGTTGGAGCCGTCGCTGCGGAATATGGTCGCGGCGGCGCGCCGGGTGCGGCGGCGCGCCGAGGCGGCTGCCGCGGCGGAAGCCGAAGCCGCCGCCGAAGACGAATAGATCGAATCCGCAAGGGCCGTCTCCCTGTTTCGCCGGGGAGACGGCCTTTGTCGTGCTGCTAGCGCTCGCGGATGGGCTGTCGACGGCGATTGCCGGGCGCGATCGCGAGTAGTCGCGCGGACGAAGGCCGCGAGCCGAACCGCCGGAGGCTGCGACCTATCGTGGCGCAGGCCGCGAGCGCTACCGGTGCGCAGGCCGCGAGCCCTACCGCGGCGGGGCCGCGAGCCGATCGGTCAGGGCGCGCAGCCCCGCGGTGAGCTGCTCGGGGGCGGGAACGCCGTCCGGATCGATCACCCACTGCACGAGCAGGCCACAGATCAGGGTGTGCAGTACCGCGCCGACCGCGTCATCGGTGTCGGCCTGCCCGAACTGTGCGAGCGCGTGTCGGGCCCGGTCCTGTGCCGCGCTGATCTCGGCCCGCAACTCGGTCGAATGCAGGGCCTGGGCAAGGCTTTCCATATTGGCCGACCACAGGCCAGGATTCTGGCGGAACGAGCCGATCAGGGCGTCGAGGAAGGCATCCAGCCGTGCGGTTCCGTCGTCGGGATCGTCGGGCAGCGAGTCGAGAATCTGGTGCACCGCCGCACCGCTCGACTCCATCATCGCCTGGTTGAGCAGGGCGTCGCGGGTGCCGAAGTGGTAGTTGATGGCGGCCAGATTGGTGCCGGAGGCGGCGACGATATCGCGCACTGTGGTGCGCGCGTAGCCGCGTTCGGCCAGGCATGTCTTGGCCGCTTCGAGTAGATCCTCGCGAGTTCCCACCCCGGAACCATAGCAAGTCGGCTGACGAGTGTTTGTGACGTCTGATTCAAACAAATGTCTGTGACAAACGTTTGAAACGTCTGTATGTTCGCTGGTGCAGGCAGAACCGACACGTGGAAACGAGATTCCGATGACCGAACAACGTCCGCTCTCCCCCTTCGAGAGCGCCTACTTCACCCCCGGCGCCCGCGTCGGCAGCGTCCGCACCAGCGGCATGCCCCTCTACATCGGCTCCACCGTGCGCGGCCGCGTGGACGAAGGGCTCCTGCGCAAGGCGTTGGACGAGATCGTCGCGGCGCATCCGCTGCTGCGCAGTCGGGTAGTCGATGCGGCAGGCGGCAGACACTTCGTCGTCGACGATGCCTGGCGTCCCCGGCTGGAGGTATCCCACGGCGCCGAGGCCGAGTACTTCCGGCTGGTGAACACTCCGGTGGACTGGTCGAGCGGATTGTTGCGCGCCCATCTTCTCCGCGACGGCGAGCGCGCGCAGCTCGTGCTGGCCATTCATCACGGAATCGCCGACGGCAGATCGGCTTTCGCGCTGCTGGATCAGCTGTGGCGGCACTACACCGCGCATGCGACGGGCGCGCCGATCCCGGGCGCGACGACCGATCAGCGGATTCCCGAGGCGCTGGACGAGCGCCTGGCCGAGACGGTGGACGAGGCCGCCGTATCAGGGTGGGTGGCGCAAGTCCGGGCACAGGTCGCCGCCGCCGTACCCGGCTCCGCGCCGGCCGCGTTGCGGTACGACGGAAATGCCGACCCCGGTGGCCGATTCGCGATGGTGCGCATCGAATCGACCGCGGGCGAGACCGCCGCGCTCATCGCCGCGGCCCGCGCGCACGGCATCTCGGTCAACAGTCTCTTCACCGGTGCCGCACTGGTCGCGGTGCGCGAGCAGTTCGACACCACGGGTCCGCTGCTGCTGAACTGCGGGCACGCGGCCGATATGCGATCCAGGGTGAGTCCACCGATGGCCGACAGCGTGCTGGTCAACTTCGCCTCCGGCATCGGGACGCCGGTAATCGTGGACGACGACGCCAGTCCCGTCGAGCTGAGCCTGCGGGTCGACGCCGGTGTCCGTGACGCCCTCGAACGACGGGAAGCGGCCATGGTGCTGCTGGCCGCGCGCCATGTCGGTGACGATCCGGTCATGGCCGCGGTGCTGTCGGCTCCGCCGAGCTTCACCATCTCCAATATCGGCCGCCTGCCCGCACATTCGCTGCCGAGCGAGCTCGGCTTCGTCCGCGATGACATCTTCGCCATGGCGCCGGACATAGCGCCCAAGCTGACCGTTTTCACCGTCGGCGACCGGATGACCGTGCAGGTCGAATTCGATACCGCGCTCTACAGCCGCGCGCGGCAGGAAAAGCTTCGCCACGCGCTGGCGGCGACGCTGCGCGGAATCACCGTCGCGGTGCGGGCCGGTCTGGGGTGAGGTGGGCTGCCGGGTGCCGTCCGGGAATGCTCGTGGACGGCGCTCCTGGACGACCTATTGCCCGACCGGTGAAGTGCGCCGGATCGCCGACCCCGGCGCGGTGCCCGGCCACACTGTTTTCGGACGTCGGCGGTCAGTGGCCGGGATCGTCCACGTGCTCCTGTGAGTGGGGCGGCCGGATCGAGGTCCGCGCGGCATTTGACGGTCGACCGACGGCGGCGGGTGTGACGTAGCTCCCAGTCGCGGCTGGACCGCCGAGATCACGGCCGTGACCAGTGATCTGGCGGCCGAGCGGGTGGGCGGGTCGGCCGCGCGGTGTCGGACCGGACCGGAGACGGCGCGGATGCGGTAGGGTTGCGGAGGTTCCGTGCGCTGATCGTTCGCGCAGGTTCCCAACTCCGTCGTGGATGTTTACCTTTCGCGCCGGTCATCGCGGCGCTGCCACCATCGGGTGAGGATTCGAGTCCTGCGCGACGCTGCGGTCTCGCTCCGATGCCGGAAAGGCACCTGTTATCTCCATGTCTGACAACGCTTCTGCCGCCGTGTCCGCGGCTGCCCCCGTCGCGCCGTTCACCGAATTCGGTGTGCGCGCCGCGCTGATCGATGCGATGAACGCCGCCGGTATCACCGGCGCCTTCCCGATCCAGGCCGCCACCCTGCCCGACACCATGGCCGGGCGCGATGTGCTCGCCCGCGGTAAGACCGGCAGCGGCAAGACCCTCGCGTTCAGCATTCCCATGGTCGAGCGGCTCGCCGGCGCGACCAGCAGGCCCGGCCATCCCGCCGGGCTGATCCTCGCGCCGACCCGCGAGCTCGCCACCCAGATCGCGGCCACCGTCGAGATGCTCGCCCGGCCCTGCGGGCTGCGCGTCGTCACCATCTTCGGTGGCGTGCCGGTCAACCGGCAGACCCGTGACCTGCGTGCGGGCGCCGATATCGTGGTCGCCTGCCCGGGACGTCTCGAGGATCTGATGCGTCAGGGCGTCGTCTCGCTCGACGCCGTGAAGATCGCCATCCTGGACGAGGCCGACCACATGGCCGACCTCGGCTTCCTGCCCGCCGTCACCCGCATCCTCACGGCCACCCCCGCGGGCGGCCAGCGGCTGCTGTTCTCGGCCACCCTCGACAACGAGGTGGACCGGCTGGTCAAGCGGTTCCTGCGGGAGCCGGTGACGCACTCGGTCGATACCGCCGCGAGCCCGGTGCCGACCATGACCCACCACGTGTTCGAGGTGGCGGGCGCCGACGCCAAGAAGGACCTGGTGCGCGCGCTGGCCTCCGGCACCGGCCGCCGCATCCTGTTCATGCGGACCAAACACCATGCCCGCCGGCTCGCCAAGCAGCTCACCGACTCCGGTATTCCGGCCGCCGACCTGCACGGCAACCTCTCCCAGGCGGCCCGCGACCGTAACCTCAGCGCGTTCGCCGACGGTTCGACGCGGGTGCTGGTCGCCACCGATATCGCCGCGCGCGGTGTGCACGTCGACGACGTCGAACTGGTTGTGCACGTCGACCCGCCCGCCGAACACAAGGCCTACCTGCACCGCTCCGGGCGCACCGCGCGTGCGGGCGGCTCCGGTGACGTCGTCACCGTGGTGCTGCCCGAGCAGCGCAAGGATGTCGCGGTGCTGCTGCGCAAGGCCGGCATCACCGCAAGCCCGCAGCGCGCACATGCGAGCTCGCCGGCCGTCACCGCCCTGATCGGCGCGGTGGCCGCACCCGAGCATCGCGCGCCGAGCCCGCGCCAGGACGAGCGGGGGACGCGCGGCTTCCGTCGTAATGCCGAGCCGGCGCAGTCCGCCGGTCGCGGCGGTTCGCGGCGTAACCGCCCGGCGGCGGGCCGGGCGGCCACCGAACACCGGGTCGACGGCCGCCGCGGTGGTGAGCACGGCGACCGCAACGGACGGCAGGGCGAGCGCCGCGGCGCCCGTGCGACCGATGCCCGCCACAGCGACGGTCAGGGCCGTACCCGTCAGCCCGCCCGTCGCGGCGACCAGGCCGGTCGATCCGATCGGTCCGGCGCTCCGCACGGGTCGAACGCGCGCGGCCACAAGGCCGACACTCCCCGTCGGTTCGAGGACTCGGCACCGGCCGGGTCGGGCAGTCGTCAGCGCCGCCCGCGCCGGGCTACCCGCGCGGCGGGCTGAGCCGAAAAGCCACAGCCGGCGGCAGCCGGTCCGAACGGACAGTTGGCAAACACCCGCATGCGGCGGTAGGCATGAACGCATGAGTACTGCTACCGCTTACGCCATGGCCGGACCGGACGCGCCGTTCGAGAAGGTCGCCATCGAACGTCGTGAGCTGGGGCCACACGATGTGCTGATCGACATCAAGTACGCGGGCATCTGCCACTCCGACATCCACACCGCCCGCAACGAATGGGGCGGCGCGAACTACCCGTGCGTGCCGGGGCATGAGATCGCGGGCATCGTCGCGGCGGTCGGTTCCGCGGTGACCAGGCACAAGGTCGGCGACCGGGTGGGCGTCGGCTGCATGGTCGATTCCTGCGGGGTCTGCCGGGCCTGCCTGGCCGGTGAGGAGCAGTACTGCACCGGCGGGTCCACGATGACCTACAACACGCCCGTCCCGGAGACGGTGCAGCCCGGCGGCTACACCATGGGCGGCTACTCCACCCAGGTCGTGGTGACCGAGAACTTCGTGCTGTCCATCCCCGACGGCCTCGACCTCGACGTGGCCGCGCCGCTGCTGTGCGCGGGCATCACGCTGTTCTCCCCGCTGCGGCATTGGCAGGCCGGGCCGGGCAAGAAGGTCGCCATCATCGGCATGGGCGGGCTCGGGCACGTCGGGGTGAAGATCGCCGCGGCCCTCGGCGCCGAGGTCACCGTGCTCAGCCATTCGCTGAGCAAGCAGGAAGACGGCAAGCGTTTCGGCGCCCACCACTACTACGCCACCAGCGACAAGCAGACCTTCCGCGAACTGCGCGGCACGTTCGACCTGATCATCAACACCGTCTCGGCCGACCTGCCGATCGACTCGTACATGAAGCTGCTCGCCCTCGACGGCACCCTGGTCATCCTCGGCCTGCCCGAGCAGCCGCTGTCGGTGCGCCCGATGACGCTGGCAAGCTACCGCCGCTCACTGTCGGGTTCGATGATCGGCGGCATCGCCCAGACCCAGGAGATGCTGAACTTCTGCGCCGAGCACGGCATCGGCGCCGAGATCGAGGTGATCGCCGCCGCCGAACTCGACGGCGCCTATGACCGTGTGGTCGCCAGCGATGTGCGGTACCGGTTCGTCATCGACGTGGCGACGATGTAGCTCGTTCCGCATGAGAACACGCCGCGTATTTCGGAAACTCTCAGGTTCACCGACCATGATGTGCGCGTGCCCGCTGACGCCGGAACACCGCGTCCGGCTCTACCATCAGGGCAGCAGGCAACGCGAAAGCGAGCGAAAGGCGTGGTGAACGCACGGTGAGCAACAACCCGGGTCGGAAGAATCCGCTGGCGGCGGCCGAGCGCGCCGACCGCAACCGCAAGATCGCGATCCAGGTGGGTGTCGCGGCGGTGCTCGTCGGCCTCGTCGCCGCGATCGGCATCGGGATCGCCATGCGCGGCTCCGACTCCGAGGACCTCGGCCCGATTCCCAGCGTGATCGCGGGCGCACCGACAAGTCCCGGCGCCACCCCGGCCGCCGAAGCCCCGGACCCGGTGGCCTCCAACGGCGCCATCGTCGTCGGCAATCCGGACGCGAAGGTGACCGTGCGCGTCGTCGCCGACCTGCAATGCCCGATCTGCAAGCTGTTCGAGGAGGCCAACGGCCAGGTCCTCGCCGACGGCGTCGCCAACGGCACCGTGAAGGTCGAATACAACATCGCGTCGTTCCTGGACGAGATGTCGACCACCGACTTCTCCTCGCGCGGTGCGAACGCCGCCTACTGCGTCAGCGACACCGGCGTCGACAAGTTCCAGGCCTGGTTGCAGGCCATGTTCGCCCAGCAGCCGCCGGAGGGTGGCAACGGCCTCTCCGATGAGCAGCTGATCGAGATCGCCAAGTCGGTCGGCTACACCGATCCGGGCATCGCGCAGTGCGTCAACGACCGCACCTACGACAAGTTCGTACAGGCCAAGTCGAAGAAGCTGCTGGAGGAGGGCATCAAGGGCACGCCGACCGTCTTCGTCAACGGCGAGCAGGTCCAGACCCGTGAGGCGATGTTCACTCCGGGTGGGCTGGCGCCGGTGATCGCGCAGGCCGCGGGGCAGTGATCGCGGCCGCCCCCAGATCCGCCTGGGTTCTACTGATCGGTGGTCTGGCCGGCTGGATCGCCTCGTTCACGCTCACCGTCGAACGGTTCAAACTGTTCGTCGACCCCGCCTACCAGCCCTCGTGCAGCCTGAACCCGATCCTGTCCTGCGGTTCGGTGATGACCACCGACCAGGCGGCGCTGTTCGGGTTCCCCAACCCGATCATCGGCGTCGCCGGGTTCGCGGTGGTCGTCACCCTTGCCGTGCTCGCGGTGGCGGGGGTGGCGTTGCCGCGCTGGATCTGGGTGGGGCTGTGGCTGGGCACCGTCGCGGGCACGGTGTTCATCTGCTGGCTGATCTTCCAGAGCCTGTACCGGATCGGCGCGCTGTGCCCGTACTGCATGGTCGTGTGGGCCATCATCACCCCGCTGCTCGCCGTGATCACCCAAACGTTGTGGGGCGGTTCGCGCGGGCCGATGCGGGTGGTGGCGGAATGGCGGTGGACGTTCGTCGCGCTGTTCTACGCGGTGGTGCTGCTGCTGATCTTCCTGCGGTTCCAGGACTACTGGCTGTCGCTGGTCTGAGCACCGGCTAGTTCGGGGTCCCCGGTGCCAGGACGACGCGCACGGTGCGCTGCCCGCCCGGCCCGCTGACGCCGAGCTCGACGATGTCGTGCGGTTTGTGCTTGTTGATCGCGGCGCGCAGGGCGCGGGCACTGGTGACGGTCTTCCCGTCGATCGAGGTGATGATCTCGCCGTCGGCCAGGCCGGCATTGTGCGCGGGCAGACCGTAGATGGCGACGTCGACCCGTGCGCCGCTGGGCCGGGCGTCGGAGATCAGCACACCGAGCGTGGCGGTGGGACCGACGTGCACGGTCTCGGTGGGGGTTCCGGAACGGATCTGGCGCACCACCCGCATGGCCGTGTCGATGGGCACGGCATAGCCGACGGGCGGACGTTGCGCCTGCACACCGGGGTCCTCGTCCTCCCGATCGCCGGAGGCCGCCGCGATCACCCCCACCACCGCACCCGAATGATCGGCCAGCGCGCCACCGGATTGGCCCGAACTGACCTCGGCGCTGATCTCGACCATCCCGGACAGCGCCTTACGGGACAGATCCGCCGAATTCAACGCCAGAATGGTGCTGTCCAGATCGGAGATGCGCCCGGCCACCGCGGTCGGCTCGCCGGTGCCGCCGGCATTGCCGATGGCCAGGACCTCATCGCGAAGCCGCAAACCCGACGAACTGCCGAGCCTGGCCGTGGTCAGGCCGGTCGCGCCGACCAGTCCGAGCAGCGCGATATCGGTGCTGGAGTCGTAGCCGAGCACCTGCGCGTCGTAGACCAGGCCGTCGGAGACCCGGGTGACCTTCACCGACTCCGCGCCCTTGACCACGTGGTGGCTGGTGAGCACCTGGCCGTCGGCGGTCAGCACGATGCCCGATCCCGCGGCGCCCACGCCGAACGGTTTGGTGGAGACGTTGATGTTCACCAGCACCGGCTCGATCCCGGCCGCCACCGCCACCGGATCCAGCGGCGGACGCGGCGCCACCACGGCAGGGGCGGCGGCGGGCACCCGTTCCAGCGTCGGCCATCCGGGCAGCTCGCCGCGGTAGCCGAGGAAGGCCGCCACGGCCAGGATCGTGGCGACGACGGCCGCGCCCAACCGGCCGGCGCCACCCCGTCGACGGGGGCGGTCATCCCGCAGGTATTCGCGCGAATCGTGCCGGTCGCCGTCCATGCGCCTCCCACTTCACCCGCAGCCGATTACTCCATTGTCTCCCGAGTACTCGGCTCGAGGCGCGCGAATTCCCGTCGCGGGGCGGTGAGCTGGGCGTTCACGCCCGAATCAGTCTGATTTACGACGCCGGATGCGGATCAACCGGTGATGCGGCCGTTCGGGTTTGGGCAGCGGCGGCGGCGCGTTCTCGGTCGGCACCTCCACGTCGTAGCGGCGGATGTAGGCGCCCGCGAACGCCTGCAAGGTGGCGGTCACCGGGATGGCGAGCAAGGCTCCCGTCGGCCCCAGAATCGCCGCGCCGGCCAGGACCGCGCCGAACGCGACCGCCGGATGCATGTCGAGGGTGGTCGCGGTGATTCTCGGTTGCAGCACATAGTTCTCGAACTGCTGGTAGAGGATGATGAATCCGAGCACCCACAGCCCGTCGGGCGGATTGTTGACCGCCGCGACCACCACCGGCAGCGCACCGGCCAGATAGGTGCCGACGGTCGGAATGAACTGCGAGACCACACCCACCCACAACGCCAGCGCGAACGCCGACGGAACGTCGAACACCCGAAGCATGATGTAGTGCGCCAGCGTGGACACCAGCGCGAGCAGGCCGCGCGAGTAGATGTAGCCGCCGGTCTTCTCCACCGCGATATCCCAGGCGCGCAACACATGTCGCTGCTTGTTCGGCGGCAGCAGCGAGCAGACCGCGTTGCGGAAGCGGGGACCGTCGGCGGCGAAATAGTAGGTGAACAGCAGCACGCCCAGCGCCTGGAACAGCGCCGCCACCGCGGTGGTACCGATGCCCCACACATTGCCGGCCAGCCCGACCGCGTAACCCTCGAGGCTGGAACTCCACTCGGTGGCGTACTTCTCGATGTCGTCGCCCGACATCTCGGTGTGGAAGGTCTCGTTGATCAGGTCGACGGCCTCGTCGGCGTAGCGTGGCGCGTTCTCCACCAGCGTGGTGACCTGCTCCACCAGCAGCGAACCCAGCGTCCACACGAACGCGACCACCACCAGCAGCAGGGTCAGGAACACCACGCCGGTGGCCGGGCCGCGCCGCCAGCCGTGCCTGGCCAGCCAGTTCACCGAGGGCTCGATGGCGAAAGCGAGGAACAGCGACACCATCAGCACCGTCAGCAGACCTTGCAATTGCTGGAGCAGCCAGAACGCCGCGACGAAGCCCGCCACCGTCGCCGCGGCGAGCAGGAACGCCCGCAACAGCCACGGTGGCGGATTCAGTTGGCCCACGGAATCGGGCCGGTCTGCTGGTCTCTGATCGTCCTCGGCAGCCACCCCGTCAAGTTACCCAGGCGCGGGTGGGGCCGTTGAAGCGATATGCGGCGCGCCGAGGAGTTCACCGACAACGGTGGGGAGCGCCTGGCCGACGGCCCGCGCCGTCAGTGGACCGCCACCGCGCGCGCGGTGCGCGACCATGGCCGCCCGTCCGTGCACGAACGCCGCCAACTCGCCCGCGTCCAGCGCGTTCAGCCCAGCGGCCATCAGCGCGCCCGCTATCCCGGCCAGAATGTCACCGGCTCCGGCGGTGGCCAGCCACGGGGGTGCCTCGGCCTGGCTGGCTACGACGCCCCTCGGCCCGACGATGATCGTCGTCGGCCCCTTGACCAGGACGGTCACCTCGAGGGCGCGAGCCAGCTCCCGGCCGTGGTGCAAGGGCCGGGCTTCGACTTCCGCACGTTCGGTGGGGCGTCCGAGCCAGCCCATCATGCGGGCCAGCTCTCCCGCGTGGGGCGTGAGCAGGATGCTGTCGGCGTTCGACGGGCGTTCGCCATCGAGGCGTCGACGCACGCAGGCCTCGAGAGCCCCCGCGTCGACCACGCACGGCTGCCCTGACCCCAGGGCCGTGTCGATGGCTTTGTCCTGGAGTTCGTCGTCCTCCACGCCCGATCCGAGCAGCCAGGCCTGGACTTGGCCCATCCCAGGGACGGCCTCCGGAACTGCGGACAAGACTTGGGCGGTGACGCTGTCCGGGCCGATGAACCTGGCGATGCCGGCCGCGCCGGATTCCACCGCGCCGAGGACGGCAAGCACTGCCGCTCCGGGGTAGCGATCCGAACCGGCGACGATGCCGAGTACACCGCGTGTGTACTTGTGGGCGACTCTCGGCGGGACGGGCCAACGCGCGGCGAGTTCACTCGCACCGAGGCGGCGCACTGTGGGTTCGGCTTCGAGCTTCGGCAGGCCCACGCTGACGAACGCCAGCTTTCCAGCGGCGTGCGCAGCCGGTGGCAGCAGCAAGCAGCCCTTCCACGCGCCGAATGTCACGGTGAGGTCGGCGCGCACGTGCGGACCACGAATTTCGCCGGTGTCCGGGTCCACGCCGCTCGGCAGGTCGACGGCGATCACCGGTGTTCCCGGTGGGATAGCCGCGACCAGTTCTGCGGCAGCCCCGCGAAGACCACCCTGGCCGCTCTCTCCGACGATTCCGTCCAGTATCAGATCGGCGGTTCGCAGCGAAGCTGTTCCGGCGTTGGTGTCCGTTTCAGGGATGATCCGGCCACGAGCGGATAGCAACTGACGCACGCCGGGTTCGTAAGCGGTTGCGCCGGTGAGCAGGGCGTCCACGCGGACTCCTCGGCGCCGCAATCGAATACCGGCCAGCAAGGCATCAGCGCCGTTGTTGCCGGTGCCGACCAGCATGGTCACGCGACGGCCGTACACCGCGCCGTAGCGCCGCTCGAGTTCGTTCGCGGCGATGGTGGCGAGACCTGCGGCAGCCTTGTGCAACAGGCGATCCGGGCGACCGGTCTCGAGTTGCTTCGCGACCGCCGCCTGGACCTCTGTGCTGGGATACGCCGAGTAAGTCCCCGCCGAGCCTGGTTCGGTGCCCATCAGCCGGCGATCAGTCCGCAGCGTCGCGCAAGGCCACGGACGTGCGGCCTCGCCTTGGCATGGTCACGAAACAGCAGTTCTCGCAGCAGCTCTCGGACAAGGCCCGAGTCGCGCACTTCCTCGGCGGAGATGCGCTCGGCGTCCAACAGTGCCAGTGCGGCTGCCTCGTCCTCTTTCCGTTGAACATGTCCGCGAGCGGTGTCGACCAGAACTCTGGACTTGCGTTCCACGCTGGGGACATCGTTGACATCCAGCCTGGACGCATAGTCGATCACGGCATCGGGACGCCCGAGTTCGGCAGAGATAGCCAGGCCGTGAATATCGACGTTCCCCTTTCCGAACATCGTCCACGGATCGTAGGCGGCGCCGAGTGAGCGGGCAGCGTCCTCTGCCACCCGGTGCAAGGCCCAGGCCCGGCCGTCCTCATCGCTCTGTGCGGCGGAAATCGCGGCGGCCAAGTGCAGCATCCCGTAGTCTGCGATCAAATCCGTTGCGGCGGGGTCTTTGTCGAGTCGCTTCTTCAATTCATCGGCTGCCGACAGGCACAGCCGGGTTGCCTCGTCTTGTTGCCCGGCACGTCGATAGGAAGCCGACAGCGCCCACGCGCCGAGAGCGATCAAATGTGGGTCGTCTGCTTCGCGTGCGGCATTCATCGCTCGTTCGGCCGCGACCCAGGCCAGGTCGCCTTCCGGCAGGTGGTGTAGCCACTGCCGGGTGATCTGGTAGGTGCCCGACAAGGTGCGCGCCGCGCGCCGGTGATCGGCTGCCGCCGCGTACGCCGCATTGGCATCGGTCAGCAGGTCTGGCAACACCCGGCCCAAGGCGCTGTGGGCGGTAGGAGAGGTATGCCATGTCGTCCATGCTTGGGCGACCCGGTCTCCAACCTCGTCGAGCGAAATATCAGGTGACGGCGACGGCTGCGGAACCGCGGCGCGCATCATGACTTCCCGCACGGCCGCAACGGCTTCGGTCCGCGGCGGTGTGCTCGGAGCCAGTGTGTCGATGGGTCGTCCGAGCAGATCCTCGAGCTTGCATCCCACAACCGTCGCGATGTTGACCAAATCGGTCAGGCGTTCCGCATGCAGCGCACCGCGTTCCACGCCGCTGA
Organism: Nocardia cyriacigeorgica; assembly: GCF_005863245.1. Lineage (GTDB taxonomy): Bacteria > Actinomycetota > Actinomycetes > Mycobacteriales > Mycobacteriaceae > Nocardia > Nocardia cyriacigeorgica_C. The sequence goes on from NZ_VBUT01000008.1 coordinate 112,334, forward strand.
CCCACTGAACCGACTTACCGATTCCCCGTGCGAGATCCAGCTGGGAGATGCCGATCGCCCGGCGGTAAGCGGCGATGGTGGTGCCGATGCCCTGCATCAGCGGCTCAGAACTCATGCGATCCAGCGTACAACGCGAGACTGCTAAAAAATTAGCAGTCGCCCGAGATTTGTGGTGCCAAGGTTGCTGCCAGAAGTGCAGCAAGCAGCCGCCGCGAGGTGGTTGACCGCCCACTACACCGCGAGGCACTACATGGCCGACGTCATATCAGCCCTGGTCATAGCGGCAGGCGTTGCCGTCGCATTCTTCGGCGCGCTGAGGCTGTTGGATCGCAACACTGTTCACCCGGTCGGCAGCGTTCCGGTCGGGGACATTCTGCGCCGGTGCGAGCAAGAGCTGCTCGACTCCAGCATGTGGCCGATCAACTGGCCGCATGACGCTCCTTCCGACGGCGAAATGTCAGTCCCAGCAGCCAGGCAAGTCATGAGAACCCACCTGACCTGTGACCTGTACTCCTGTGCGCGCAAGCGGACCGCCTACCGCACACTTGCCGACGCCGGCGTGCTCATCCCGGATAGTCGTGGCGAACGGTTCGTCCGGTGACGGATACGAGCGGTCCGGCGAGTGAGTTCTCGCCGCCCTGGCTGACTCCGAATGAATCCGCCGGTCTCGACGACGTCGAAGGGCGCGGCTGGGTGCAGTGGTCGGATGGCACATGGGGTGCGCTGGGAGTCGACGGGTTTGTCGTGGATGTCGATCCGACATCGGATCATGCGACGTGCGAGCCGGACCCGGACTGGGTGATCAGCCCCGAGGCCGGTGATGATCATTGATCATCGGCAGCCGGGGATTGCCGATTGATCGCCGATCTGTCACTGTTGATCGCATGATCGTTGGAAAGGACAACACCACCGTCATCCGGTGAGTGTTCTCGGGCAGCGGGAAGCTGCGACCATCCGAAAGAAATGGCTCGGTCGGATGCTGTGCACCGAACCAGCCGATCGTTCGGTCGCCGAGGCGGCCATCTCCGAAATCTACGAATTGGTGGGGCTGAGTCCGCCGCGCTTCCGGTGGGCGTCATCGCCGTTCATGGCGTTCGCGACCGGTGAACCGGGAACGCGGGCTCGCGGACCAGAACAATTGATTCCCCCACTGAAACACCCAGTAGCACAAGCACTGTCGTCTCTGCATGTCGAAGCTTCGCTGGATGCGTGCAGTGCCTGCCGAATGTTCGGACCGCACGTGGCCTGGCTGCTGGAACGCTCATGGGCCGCCGTCACGCAGCGCATTCTCGGCGCGGCGCAGGACCGCACCTACCGATCGCGGTTTCGGATGGAAGCCTGCTGGGGCTCGCCCTGGGCTGATGTCTCACCTGCCCGGGTCTGTTCGTCCGCCGAGCGCTCCGGCTCGGTGCGGCTCGGGCAACTGTGGTCCGCAGTCGCAGGGGCGTGCGGTCCTTGGTGGCCCGGCGACGGCGTGTGTGTCGTCACCGAGCGACCCCGATTGCTCGCGACCGAACTGGTGAACGACACCTTCGACGAGGTGCGGCTGCACAGCGCCGACGGTCCCGCCGTCCGCTACGCCGACGGCTGGGAACTGTACTTCTGGCACGGCACCCAGGTACCCGGCTGGGTGGTCACCGCCCCCACCGCCGAGGCCATCGACCGCGAAACCAATATCGAAGTCCGGCGGTGCGCGATCGAAAGTCTCGGCTGGCCTGCGTATCTCGAAGAAGCCGGAACGCAGCTCATCGCCACCGCGCCGGACCCGGGCAACCACGGTTTCGAGCTGATGCTCTACGACGCACCCCGCAACCAGCGGGTCCTGGTAGCCGTGAACGGTTCCGTCGAACGCGACGGCACTCGCCGCCGCTACGGCCTGCCCGTCCCCGGCTATTTCACCGACCCCGTCGACGCCGCCGCCTGGACCTACGGCCTCACCGGCGCCCAGTACACCCAACTCCTGCACCGCACCTGAGGTAATCCCTATGAACGACGTCCTCGAACAACTCGACCAATCCGTCCGCATCCCCGTCATCGACGGCATGTACGCCCAAGGCGACTTGATCGTCATCCCCCTGTCCATGCTCGACTCCGTCGAACCCCGCCCCGACGCAACCTGGCGCCAGGTCCCACCCGACGGCATCGAGGTACTCCGCGGCCCCGCAGGCGGAAACCCCCACGTCCTCGTCGCCGAGCCGGCCACTTGCCGCTGGACCGGCGAGGTCGTCGACCCCACCGGATTGGCCCTCGGCATCTTCACAGCGACATCCGTCACCTACCTCATGCACCCCGAACACGGAGCCACCGGCACCACACCAGGCACCTACGTCATCCGCCGCCAACGCGAACACTCCCACTTCAGCCCCCGCCTCGTCGCCGACTGACAGCGCCGCCCCGCCGCCGGATTCAGCAGTTCGGCGGCGGGCCATACTCGGTGCGGCCCCCGCGGGGACCTTCATCGGGCGCCGAGAAGGCTTGGTAGCGATCATGAAGGAATGTGGCGTCAAGTGAACGTAGAAGACTCGGCGGGACAACGTTCATGGTCGGTGGAATTGACCCCCGATGAGCTGCACTCACGGCTTGGTGATCTGTCTCTACCGGATCTGGTAGCCAGGTTCGCGGTCGATCACGAGTACGACGACTACTACGAAGCGGTTGCCGAACAGTTGTACGCGCAGGGGCGAGCCGGTGGCGAGGTGCTCGGTCAGGAACTCTTGGGTCGGCGTGTACCGCAATTGCGCGCAGCGCTCACCGTGCTGGCCCTCCATCAGGGAGAAGATCCGGCGTTTTGCGACACGGTGAAAACGCTGGCCAGCGGCTCTGATCCGCTCGTCATCGCGGACGCTATCAGGCTTCTCGGATCGCTCGGCGCTACCGATATGGCTGACAAAGTCCGTCGTATGAGTGAGCACGAGGCGGCGATCGTCCGTGCCGCCGTGCTGGACTATCTTGCTCGTGCCGAGCCTGCGTCGGCGCGTCCAGCGTTGATGCGGGGGCTTGGCGATTCCGACTACATCGTGCGGGAGACGGCCATCGATGCGCTCGAGGACCTGGGTGCTACCGATGCGATATCGGCGATCGAAGCGTTGATCGACGACCCGCATGAAGATGTTCGCCTGGCGGCGCGAACCGCAGTGGATAACCTTCGCGATCGTTCGAGTTCAGCGGATTGAGTAGCGAAATGTCGTTCCGTTGGGACGAAGCCGTCGGGCCAAGGTATGCGTTTTGCGGGCAGCGTCGACAGGTCGCGGGCGTGATATCGCCGGGTAAGCGTCACGCCCGGCCGCGGTGGTTGCCGGCGGCCGGGCGTTTCGCTGATCAGGCAGCCGCGCGGCGGACGGGTTCGCTGCGGTATCGCGAGGGGCGGCCGTCGATGCCGAGCACCTTCCACACCAGCTTGGACACCGGATTCATCAGTCCGCTCTGTTCGGCCAGTGCTCGCACGTCGGCGAAGATGTCGCGCAGGGCGTTGCTGGATTCCTCGCTGCGCCAGTACATGTCCTTGACGACCGACTGGGGGATCTCGAACTTCTCGATGAATTCCTTGGGCGGGGTCGCGATCATTTCGCACATGATGCGCATGGCGGTGGGGAACAGCAGCGACAGTGCGAAGCGGGTGGCGGGGTGCATTTTCGGAACGTTGCGGCGCAGGTATTCGTGGGCGAAGGAAATGTGCCTGGCTTCCTCGGCGACGTGAATCTGCATGACCCGCTGCACCATCGGATGCATTTGGTCGCCGCCGCGCAGGATCGACTTCTGCAAATGGTCGATGGGTTCTTCGCCGCCGAGCACCATGGTGAAGAAGAACTCGGGGAAGTACTTCACCGCGGGCCAGATGATCATCGTCAGCTTGCGGTCGATGGATCCCATGCCGATGACGTCCTCGCCGATGCGATTGATCATCTCCTGGAACATGAGCGTGTGGTTGCACTCTTCGGCCGCTTCATGAGTGATGAAGCGGAATTCCGGATCGCCGTTCGGCAGCGACACCACATACTGCATGAGCCCGCGGATCAGCAGCTGCTCGAAGTCGAGCCCCACCTTCGCGATCCCGGCCTGCCGCCACATGCCCATCGCGATCTGCTTCTCGACGGGCAGCGATTTGTACCAGGGGTGGCGGCCCAGCGGATCGGCCTCGGGCAGAATCCAGCGCCGATCGTTGCGGTCGATCCCGTAGTCGGGGGAGTCCCAGTCGATGTCGACGTACGGGTCGAAGTGCTTGTTGACCGACCCCTCGGACAGCCCCTGGAGTACCTCGCGGTAGCTCTGTTCAGCGGTTTTGCCTGTCGATACAGCGGACAGCGTCATCGGTGTCTCCCTCGTTCCAGCTTCCGGGAAATTACCTGGGACCCGGAGTCCCACTAAATCGTATCCGCACCCCCGCTTCCATACAAGGCTGTATGGAACCCCCGAGCCCTCTCGTCACCGCGCCGAGCGCTACATCAGCGAGGCGAACGCCGAGAACCCCGCACGCTCATGTAGCGCTCGCGGGGGAATGTCAGGCTTGCTCGAGCCGGGCCAGCTGCTCGGCGACGTCGAAGTGGGCCGGTGGCCAGTCGAGGTCCAGGTCCTGCAAGGCCGCGATGAGCAGTTCGGTGACGGCGAGCCTGGAATACCACTTGTGGTCGGCCGGCAGCACGTACCAGGGCGCGCTTTCGGTGCTGGTGCGGTCGAGTATGGCCTGGTAGGCATCCTGGTAGGCGGGCCAGAAGGCGCGTTCGTCGATATCGGACGGGTTGAATTTCCAGTACTTGTCCGCGCGCTCCAGGCGTTGGCGCAGCCGCTTCTTCTGCTCGTCGAGGGAGACGAACATGGCGACCTTCACCAAGGTGATGCCCTCGTCGGTGAGTTCGCGTTCGAAGGCGTTGATCTCGTCGTAGCGCTCACCCCAGACGGTGGCGGGAACGAGATTGTGCACCCGCACCACCAGCACGTCCTCGTAATGCGAGCGGTCGAAGACACCGATCTGCCCGCCGCGCGGCAGTTCTTTGCGGATGCGCCACAGGTAGTGGTGGCGCTTCTCCTCCTCGGTCGGGACGCCGAAGGCGGCATGGTCGACGCCCTGCGGATCCACCGAACCGATCACATGCCGCACGATGCCGCCCTTGCCCGCGGTGTCCATGCCCTGCAATACCAGCAGCACGCTGCGTGAATCACCGGACCGGCCATTGGCGTACAGCTTTTCCTGAAGATCCGACAGGACCTTTCCGCGTTCGGCGAGCAGCGCCTCACCGAGCTTCTTGTCGCCGTCGAACCCCGGACGGGCGGAGGTGTCCAGATCGGCGATACGCACGCCGTCGGCCTGCAATGCCTCCCGGACCGGAACCGACCAGTGCTTCACCATCCGTCAGGCCTACCACAATCGCGGCCCGGATCAGCGAATCTGGGCGAGTTTGAGCAGCTGGTGGGCGAATTCGGCGTCGGACACCGGGGTGAGGGTGAGCTCGTCGGCGGTGGTGAGCAGATAGCGTCCGTCGCCGCTGACATCGAGCCAGGTGCGATGCCTGGTCGGCGGCGACATCGGATTGTCCGGTTCCACCGTGACGGTGATGAAGCCGCGCGCGTCGACCGGTTTGCGCAGCGCGCGGCGGAAGCGGGCGGCGCCGCGCTCACCGTTGGTGGAGAAGGTCTGGCCGTTGCCCGCGTGGTCGGTGGCGCCGAGCACGGCGTCCTGCGGTTCGCGCAGCGTACCCGCGCGGCCCGGGCGCGCCGGCCCGATCACCTCCACCAGCAGCTCGCCGAGGGCGCGGGCATGGCTCATCTGCACCGTGACGGTGGTGGGGGCGGCCACCAGGATCGCGGCGTGCTGGTGCACCACGGCGGCGAAGGCCAGGATGCGGTGGGGGCGGTCTCCGTTACCGGAGGCGGTGCGTTCGCCGGACACGGTGATGGTGGTGGCGTCGGCGCGGGCGCACAACATGAGCGCGGCAGCCAGATCGGGGTCGGCCTGTCTGGCGAACCGCTGCGGTAATCGCAGGCGTAGGTGTTCGCTCTCGGTGCGCACGGTGGCGGCGGGCGCCATATTGACCGGATAGGGGCGGCGATCCAGGTCGGTTTCGTTCTGCCAGACGTAGCTGAACTCGTCCGGGGTGAGTACCCATTTCACAGTGGCGCGCTCCCGCCGCCGGTGGGGTCGGTGCGCGGTGCCGCGAAGCGGGGCACCCGGTCCCCCGAAGCGGGGATGGCGGGGGAGTAGACGTGTGTCATGAGGTCCTGGACGTCGGCGGTGACGGCCGCCGCCGCGATGTCGTGATCCATTCGTCGTTGCCCGCCGTGCACGGCCTCGGCGGCGGGGTCGTCGAGCGGACGATACGGCTGCGGCGGCGGAATCGCAGCCCGAACCGTCTGCGCCGCATCGCGATCGAGTTCGAACAGTGCGGCGATCGCGGCGCACACCTCGTGGGCGTCGGTGCCCGCGCGAATGAAATCGCGGGTGGCCTGCGCCGCTGCGTCGGCGGTCCGGCCGGACCATCGCGCGAATTCGCGATGGGTGGCGTCGCTGAAGGCGCGAAACGCCTCGCCGAGCGCGGTGGCATTGGCCTGCCAGACTGCCGCAGCCCGGTCGAGCGCGGCCGGGTCCATCACCTCGTGCACGCGATCCCAGATCTCCTGATGGGTGTAGCCGCTGAAATGTTCACGCTCCGGTGCGTACGGGGGATCGGTGTCACCGGTGGGTGTGGCGTCGTCGGCCATGGTGCGCTCCTCCCTCGTCGGCCGGTCTCACCGCGGCGCCAGATGGGCGGCGACGAGGTCGATCGCGGCCTTGTTGGCAGCCTCGGCATCGGCGAACTTCTTGCCCGCCGCCAGATAGGCCGCCTTGTACAGCAGCGCGGTCTCCTGGAGAGCGGTCAGGGTGTCGAGATATTCGCGCCCCTTGCCGCTGAATCCGCGGGCCAGCGCGTGGCCGGTGGGTAGATCGGGAAAGCCGGAAACCTCGGTGATCACGTGTGATTCGGCTCTGGCCCGGTCCAGATCGTCGACCAGGACGTCGCAGGCAGCGGCCAGATTCGAGGCCACGTCCTCGTCGAGTTCGAACGGCGCGACACCGCCGTCCACCGCCGCGACGTACAGTTGCCGAGCCCGGCTCTGCCCCGTTTCCGGTACCGCCATCTGGGCTCCCCCTTCCGCTCGGTCCATCACATCCCCGCCGCGTCGATTCGGACTCTACCGGTCGGAAATGCGCGCTGTCGCCGGCTTCGCGGGCGAGGTATCGGTGCCCGGCTGTGATGTCGGGCACGAAAGCGGCGGTTACACTCGCGAGCTGTGTCCGAGACCGATGCATCGCTGCCGAAGTATCTGCGCATCGCCGAGGACATCCGGGGGCGGATCGAGCGGGGCGAGCTCGGTGTGGGGGACGAGGTGGAGTCCGAACGCGAGCTCGCGGCGCGGTGGTCGGTGGCGCGGCCGACGGCGGCGAAGGCGCTGAATATGTTGCGGCAGAGCGGGATCGTGGAGTCGCGGCGCGGGGCTGGGACCTTTGTCGCGCGGCGTGGTCTGGTAGTGCGGGAGGGCACCATGCCGGCGTGGGTACGTAGTGGTACTCCCGGGTGGGCGCGTGGTTTGTCAAGGTGGGCGGGCTCGGGGGGTGCTGGGGCCAAGGGTTCGAGTCGTCTCGGGTTGGTTCCACTCGAGGATGTTCCCGGTGCGGAGGCCGGTGATGGGGGTGAACGCCGCACCCCCACGGTCATCGTCGTCGCGGCGGAGGTCGCCGAACCGCCGGATTCGGTCGCCGAGGTTTTCCGCTCATCGGGGGAGGCGATCGTCCGCCGGGTGGTGCTGGGTTCCGAGGGTGACGTGCGGCTGCGCACGACGTGGTATCCACACGAATTCGCCTCGATCGCACCACGATTGCTGGAGCAGGCGCCGATCTCCGGCGGTGCCGGCCACTATCTGCAATCCATGCTCGGCAAGGTTGTGGCGCAACGACAGGAACGGGTCTGCGCGCGAAGGGTTGCCGAGGGCGAGCGCGATCACCTCGGTATCGAGCCCGACGCGCCGGTGCTCGTCCGTCAGGCAGTGCATTACGACGACGCGGGTGCGGTGCTGTGGTTCGCCGAAACCGTGTATCCGCCCGACTACTGGGTGCTGGAGCCCGGCGCTCTCGCGGATCGTTGAGGCCGGGGCTCCGGCACTCCTGTGATCTCGGGCGTCACGACATGCGTCAGCCCAGGTCATGCACTTTCGGAGGGTGTGTACGTCGATCAGCGCGAACGCTGTTGGGTGTGGCCATCCGCGCGCGCCACCCTGCGGATTCGGTAAACAACTGCCTGTGCGTAGATCCGCGACGCCGCCTCTGCCGCGTGATCTTCTGGCGCCCGCCGCGGCGGTTCGGCCGCCCATATCGAGACGGCCGGGGACCACCGGTGGTGTCGACCAATGGCCTCGGCTGACCCTGCATTGCCGACCGCCCTGTGGCGCCGGTCAGCCTGCCGTGAGGCGGCGTTCCCCCTGGGGCACAGAGGTTTCGGCGCACACCCCGTTGACAGCTCGGCTGTAAAAGTGGCATAGTCCACTGATACGAGAATTGGCATAGTCCACTGGGGGAGGCGCTGTGTTCGATCATTCGCCGTCACGCGGTTTGACCATCGGCTCCTGGGTGGTGATCGGCGACGAATGCTCGGTGCGCCGCGCGCCCCTGCCCGATGCCGACTATCTCGGCTTCGTATTCGACAGCGGCGGCAGCGAATTCGAACTATTCCTGACCCCCGAGGTCCTCCGCAGAATGGTCGGCCTGGCCGGCGACGCGGGACTTCAGCCCGGACGGGTGGCCGAGACGTATTGCAGCAGCCGATGGATCTCCTGATCGATCTCGACCAACCCCTGTTCGGCGAACAAGGCCGGGAACGTCTCGGTGTCGAACACCCGCAAACCCGACCAGCCGCCGACGATCCGGGTCGCATGGCCGAACGCCGAATCATCGCGATGACTGGTGGTGATCGCGATCCGGCCGCCCGGCGCCAGCACCCGGATCATCTCCCGCGCCGCCGCCAGCGGATCCGGAATCAGGTACAGCGCACCGAAACAGCACACCGCGTCGAAGGAGCCATCGGCGAACGGCAGGAGCCGCGCATCGCCACGCAGATAGCCCACTCGCGGACCCGAATTGTCGGCCAACGCCCTGGCCAGCATCGGTGGCGAGTAGTCAACGCCGACCGCGTAACCGTCATCGGGCAGCTGCTCACTGAGATACCGCGTGAAATTGCCGGGACCACAGGCGATATCGAGCACCCGATGCGCCTTGCGCAGCCGCAGCGAATCGGCCGCGAACCGCCGGTCCGCTGCGGTGGTCTGGCCACTGGCCAGATAGAACAGCGCAGGCCGCCAGGCTCGCTCGTACACCGCGGCCAGCGCCGGGTTGTTCATGGTGCGACGAGCGAGATTCATCGAGCCGACTCCATTGTCCGCGAGAGATTCATTGCCGTGCCGCGCTCAGCCGCGCTCGACCTCGATCGTCATCCCGGCCGCCCGCAGACGTTCGGTGAGCGCATCGCCCATCGCCGCGGCCGGGGTGAGCACGCCCGCCAGTTCCGGCAGCTTCGCACCGTCGAACGCCAGGCACAGCCCGCTCTCGCCGAGCAGCACGGCCGTCGCCTGATAGCCGGGATCGCCCTGTCCGGCGAAGGTCGCGACATACTTCGCGCCCGACGTGGTGTGCGCGTAGGTCTTCATGGTGAACCAGCCGCTGGTGCGCGCCTGCTCGCTGGGTCCGGTGCCGGGCTTGGGCAGCACCCGATCCAGCAGCTTGCGTCCGAAGCTCACCCGCGACAGCAGCGCACCCGCCGCCATCGTCGCCACGATCCCGCCGGACATACCGGCCGCCACCAGCGGCGCCACCGGCGATTTACCGGCGCTCATCACTTCGCGGTAGCGGAAGTTCTTGCCGTACACCCAGCCGAGCAGGCCGTTGCTGCGGCGCACGATCTTGGTGTTGTGCATGGCCATCACGAAGGTGCCGACCCAGCCGTCCAGGCTCGGATCGATGGAACTCGCGCGCTGCAACGCCTGATCGGACTGGCGGCCCACATCCGGGTCCATCGACTTGTCCGGGCTCAGCGAATACGGGTGGCTGAGCACCGACTGCTTGGATGGATCGGCGGCCACCGCCTCCATCATCGCGCGCCCCGAGTCGATGGTGCCGCCGCTGACGCCACCCTTGAGCGAGGCGATCAATGTGGTGTCGGTGAGCTCGCCGGTGTTGTCCTCGACGGTCCGGCGGTACAGCTGATACACGCTCAGATCCGACGGAACCGAGTCGTACCCACAGGAATTGACGATCTTGGCGCCCGTGCGGACGGCCTCCTCGTGATACCGGTCGATCGCCTCGCGGATGAACAGCGGCTCGCCGGTGAGGTCGGCGTAGTGGGTGCCCGCCTTGGCGCAGGCGGCGACCAGCGGCAGGCCGTAGCGCAGGTACGGCCCGACCGTGGTCACCACGACGGTGGTGCGGGCGGCGAGGGCGTCGAGGGCCGGTTGATCGGCCGCGTCCGCGACCACCAGCTCCCAGGCCGCGGCCGCCGGGCCGAGTTCGTCGCGGACCCGGGTCAGCTTGTCCACCGAGCGTCCGGCCAACGCGATCTTGGCGTCCGCAGGTGCGGCCCCCAGCAGATACTGCGCGGTGAGTTTCCCGACGAAGCCCGTCGCGCCGAAGAGGATCAGATCGAATTCGCGGCTGTCCGCCATATGTTCCCTCATACCTTGTCGTGTCGAGCCTTGCCGGATTTCTTGCCGTCGGTGCGTTCGGCCAGCCAGCGATGATGCTGTTTGCCGAGTTCGGTCACCGGTGGTTCGTCGTAGAGCCATTCCCGGGAGATGCGATGCCAATTGGCCGTGGCCTCGAGCTGGCCGAGCATGCCGAAGGTGAGGAAGTCCGCGCGCCGGGAGAACAGATGCTCCGGCGGCAGATTCTGCTGCTTCATCCCGGTGAACTCGCTGGCCCGCGGGTCGACCGCGAGCAGGAACGCGCCGCTGGCCAGCTCCGGGGTGATGGTCAATTCCTCATCGATGAGACACCATTCGGAGGCCGCCAGCACGTATTCGAGGCATTCGTCCGGGCCGATCTCATCGGGGGAGTCGATCACCCCGCGCTGGATCATCAACTGCCGCAGGTCCTCCGCCCGATCCTCGGCCGCCGCACGCAGGCACGCCGCCTCGAATTGGACGTGCTTGGGATCCATCCGATTGAACAGGCCGAAATCGAGAAAACCGACCCGCCCATCCTCGGTGAGCATCACGTTGCCCGGATGCGGATCGCCGCAGAACTCGTTGAACACGAACAGCGAACCCACATAGAAGCGGTAGATGATCTCGCCGATCCGATCCCGCTCGGCCTGCGGCAGCTCCTTGATCTCGTCGAAACCGCTGCCCACCAGGTATTCGCTGACCAGCACCCGCCGGGTGCTCAGCTCAGGCACCGGCCGCGGCACCACGATGAACGGATGCCCGGCATAGAGCTCGGAGATCTGCTGCTGGGTTTCGGCCTCGGCGTGATAGTCGAGTTCGGCCTCCATATTGAGCCGCAGCTCGTCCAGCACCGCGGGCGTCACCCATGGCATCGCCGATTGCAGCACCCGGCGAAACATCGCCAGGTTCTTCAGATCCGCGCGCACCGCGATATCGATGCCCGGATATTGCACCTTCACCGCGACCTTGCGCCCGTCGTGCAGCCGCCCGCGATAGACCTGACCGATCGAGGCCGCCGCCACCGGTTCGGATTCGAACTCGGCGAACACCTCATCGAGCGGTCGCCCGAAATCCTCCTCGATCACCGCGCGCATGGCCTCGAACGACACCGTCGGCGCGGCATTGCGCAGCACCGCGAGGCGCTTCTGGAAACGTTCGCGATGGTCGGGCGGAACCAGATCCAGATCCAGCACCGACATCATCTGGCCGAGCTTCATGGCCACGCCCTTCATGGTGCCGAGCACCATGACCACCTGTTCGGTGGTGCGGATCATGGATTCTTCGGCCATCTTCGCGCGCACGGCTTCCGAGCGACCGCGCATGGACAGCCGCGCGCGCTGATTACGCAGCACGGATCCGGCCGCGACCGCGCCGAGCTTCGTCCCGCGAGCCAGCCGGGATGTCGGCACTTGCTTCGCCATCGAGGTACCTCCGTTGGTGCCGACGCGCGAACGGAGACGCAACCCCTCTGTAGCGCCCCGCTGGCGTTCAGACTAACCAACCGCGCCGCGATGTCGAGTCCCGCGTCACATCCGGGGCCCGCGCTGGCTCAGACGGTGCCGTCGGCGGCCTCAGGGGTGTCCACCGGCTTGGGCAGCACATGCGGCATGGCGTTGAACTTGGTACGCGAGCCGCCCGCGCGTGCCATGCCTTCGATGGCGCTCCAGGCCATCATCGACAGGTAATCGATGACTTCCTCACGCGACATCGTCTTGTCGGTGGTCCACCAGTGGGTGGCCAGCTGAATGCCGCCGACCAGCACATACGACCACAGCAGCGCGCCTTCGGTCTCGATCCCGAGATCGTCGGCCCTGCTGATGATGGCGGCGGCGACCACCTCGGCGAACAGCTTCTCGAACTCGGCCAGCGAGGACTGGTCGGCCGAGCCGTTGCCCATGATGAACCGATAGACCTCGGGGTCCTCGTCGACCGCGCCGACGTACTCACCGAGCGCGGTGCGGACCAGCTGGTATTCGTCGGCGTCCAGGCTGATCGCGCCGTAGACGCGCGGCATCAGCGTGATCTCGATGAACCGCTGCATGGTGGCGTGCACCAGATCGTTCTTGTCCGCGAAATAGCGGTAGAGCACCGTCTTGGACACGCCGATCTCGGCGGCGATCTCGTCCATTCCGGCGCTGCTGCCACGGGCGCGCACGGCGGCCAGGGTGCCGTCGACCAGCTCTTCGCGACGGTCGATCTTGTGCTGTCGCCACCGGCGTTTGCGGCCATCGGTATTGCCGGTGCGCACCGCCGCCGGTCGGTCGGCGCGCTCACCGACGTCGACAAGGTCTTCGGTGGACAGGGTGGGCTCCCTCGTTCGAAACGGTTCCGTGTCACCCAGCTTAGGTCCCATTACTCCCCAGCAGGACCTTTTGGGGTGCCGATCACCGCATTCGGGTAGTCGATGCGAGCGGAGTCACACCGTGCGGCGACCCTCCGGAAGCGCTCGGCGACGCTGCCGGAGCGCGAAGGCCAGCAGAATGGAGGACATGCAGAACGCTCCCGGCGATACCGCGGTCCTCGGCGACCGCAGCTCCGAGGCCGCCGGCACGCAGCCGGCGATGCCGAGCAGCTTCACCTCCTTCACCGACGACGCGAGCAAACGGCGTGATCTGTGGAAGATGAAGTCGCTGGCCACCGGCCTGCTGGCGCTGGCGACCGCGATCTATCTCGGCTGCCGCTGGCTCGAGTCGCGCGGCGGCGGTGGCGACTGGGTCGGCTACGTGCGCGCCGCCTCCGAGGCGGGCATGGTCGGCGCACTGGCCGACTGGTTCGCGGTGACGGCGCTGTTCCGGCATCCGCTCGGCCTGCCCATTCCGCACACCGCGATCATCAAACGCAAAAAGGATCAGCTCGGCGCCAGCCTCGGCAGCTTCGTCGGCACGAATTTCCTCTCGCCCGAGGTGGTGACCGCGAAGGTCAATTCGGCGCAGGTGTCCTGGCGGGTCGGGCGCTGGATGGCCGATCCGGCCAATGCCGCGCGGGTGGCGCAGGAGAGTTCGACCATTCTGCGTGCGGTGGTCGGGGTGCTGCGCGATGAGGACGTCGAGCAGGTCATCGACAACACCATCGTCAAGCGGATCGCCGAACCGCAGTGGGGTCCGCCGATCGGGCGGGTGCTGGCCGAGCTGCTCGCCGACAATCGTCAGCTGCCGCTGCTGGATCTGCTGGCCGAGCGCGCCCACCAGTGGGCGCTGGGCAGTCAGGAGACGATCGACCGGGTGGTGCTGCGCGACGCACCGCAGTGGGCGCCGAAGTTCGTCAACATCATGCTGTCGGAGAAGATCTACCGCGAGGTCGTCGAATTCACCTGGAAGGTGCGCTCCACCCCGGATCACGAGGTGCGACTGGCCGCCAACCGGTTCCTCGAGCAGTTCGCCGACGACCTCCAGCACGACGAGGCGATGATCGCCAAGGCCGAGCGGATCAAGTCCCAGATCATGGGCCGCGAGGAGATCACCGGCATGGCGGAGGCGACCTGGCGCGCGGCCAAACGGCTGATCCTGGAATCGGCCGACGACCCCAACAGCACGCTGCGTCGCAAGGTTGCCGAGAACGTGCAAGCGCTCGGCGAGCAACTGCGCGATGATGAAACCACGCGCGCCAAAGTGGACGGCTGGATCGAGCGCGGCGCGCGGTATCTGGCGGCCAACTACGCCGACGAGATCGCCACCATCGTCAGCGATACCGTTGCCAGGTGGGATGCGGAAGAAGCGAGTAAGAAGATCGAATTGCAGGTCGGGCGTGACCTGCAATTCATCCGGATCAACGGCACGGTGGTGGGTTCGCTTGCCGGACTTGCCATCTACACGGTGTCGCACCTGATGTTCGGCGGCTGAGACAGCGCAGCCGGATATTTGCCCGAAGGGTGCTAACACAAGTGCTTGCAATAGCAAGCACCCTGCCCTAGCATTGGTTACGTACTACCGCCAGAAGGTGAGTGATGGCAGACCAGCCCGAGGTTTCCGCCCAGCACACCGAGGAGCCGGACGATGGTTCGGGTCTCGGGGAACGGGGGGGTCGCGTCTCCAACGCGGCGCACGACATCGGAGGTTTCATCAGGGCGCAACGTGAGGCCGCCCAGGTCTCGCTGCGTCAGCTCGCACAGCTGGCGGGGGTGAGCAACCCGTATCTCAGTCAGATCGAGCGCGGATTGCGCAACCCCTCCGCCGAGGTGCTCACGCAGATCGCGAAGGCACTGCGAGTGTCCTCGGAGGTGCTGTACGTACGGGCCGGCTATCTCGAACAACGGCCGCACAGCCCGGTCCGGGACGCCCTGCTCGCCGACACGACGATCAGTGAACGGCAAAAGCAGGTCTTGCTGGATATTTACGAATCGTTTCGCCGGGAAAACGGAGGGAACGAATCAGGGGGGGATGACTGGGACAGTGCCGTTCCGCATATTACGACCGACACTCCGCCACGCCAGGAGAACGAAACATGACCGACAACGCCACCACCAAGCCGCTCTACGCGACCGTAGGCGCGGGTGACGCCGTCTACACCGCCGTCCTCGACGCCGTGACCCAGGTGCGCGAGCGCGCCCAGTCCGCCGATGTCACCGGCCGCGTCGACGAGGCCCGCGAACGCATCGCCAACCTCCCCGCCGATGTCACCGGCCGCGTCGACGAGGCCCGCGAACGCATCGCCAACCTCCCCGCCGACGTCCAGGGCCAGTTCGACTCGCTGCGCGAGCGGCTCTCCGGCCTGCCCTCGGAACTCCCGGAGGACCTCGCCGAGCTGCGCGAGAAGTTCACCCCCGAGGAGCTGCGCAAGCTGGCCGAGCAGTACTACCGCCAGGTCCTCGACATCTACTCCGACCTCGCCGTGCGCGGTGAGGAGACCGTGGAGCGGCTGCGCGCCAACCACCTGGTCGAGGAGCAGGTCGGCCGCGTCGAGTCGCTGTACAAGGACGCCGCCGAGCGGGCCGAGGACGTGCTCGGCCGGGTCAACGAGCTGATCGGCCGTTCCGCCAAGGCCGCCGAGGACGAGGCCGAGGCTGCTGCCGACGCCGTCGTCGACGCCGAGGTCGTCGAGGTCACCACCGAGACCGCGCCCGCCCCCGCCAAGAAGGCGCCCGCCGCCAAGAAGGCTCCGGCCAAGGCTCCCGCCGCCAAGGCCGAGGCTCCCGCGAAGAAGGCTCCGGCGCGCAAGACCGCCGCGAAGAAGGCTTGATTCGCCTGCCGCACGCCCGGTGACGGGCCTGCGGTCGCGCTACCCGACGACCCCGCGTACCGATTCGGTGCGCGGGGTCGTCGCTTTTCGTTCCTCGCCGCTGGGAGCCGGTGGGCGGCGGCGCTTGCTCCTATCATGGTGGAGTGGAAATTGCGCAGGGTGTGACCGGCCTTATCGTGCTCGTGCTGTGGCTGCTGGCTTTCGGCGCGACGATCTTCGCGCTGATCCACGCCCTACGTCAGCGCCCGGACGCGTTTACGGCGGTAGACAAGCTGACCAAGCCGATCTGGCTGGCGATCCTCGGTGTCGCGGTGCTGCTTCTGCTGCTGTCGTTCGCGGGGCTGGGGTTGTTCGCGTTCATCGCGATCATCGCGACCGGTATCTATCTGGCCGATGTGCGGCCGAAGGTGGATGAGATTCAGCGGGGGCCTCGCTGGTAGGTGTGACTCTGCTCTGGTCGCGAGCGGCGCTCGGGGCGGGTGGCGGTGGTGGTCACCAACCGGCCTGACGGGCCCTCATCAGGCGAATCTCGGCGGCGTCATTGGACGGCACGCGGTCGGCGATGAGCGCTGACCAGCCGATGAGCAGTCGTGGGGGCCATGCGGACGCCGGCGATTCTGGATCGGGTGGCAGGGAACGGTCGCGTTCCTCAGTGCGGCCGATCCGGAAAAAAAAATTTCGTTGCCGTCTGCGCTGGTGACGCGCGGTTCTCCGAAACTTTCTGACTGCTAGCACTAGCTAGCACGCGCTCCAATGGTTACTGTATCTGTCAGTAACACAAAGGAGTGTCCGATGCGTGCAATGTTGCCGACGGCGTTGGCGAGCCTCCCGACCCAGCTTCGGGGAATGCTGGACGTGCACCGTGCGAACCTGCGGTCACGTACCTACCAGAACGCCGCGCTGAATCCGCCGACCGTTCCGCACGACGTCATCCCGGTGACCACCCCCGACGGCGTCAAGCTGCGCGTGCACGCGTACGGACCCGCCGACGGCGACGTCATCGTGCTGGTGCACGGCTGGACCTGTGCCATCGAATACTGGTACCCGCAGATCAACGCCTTCGCCGGCGAATACCGCGTCATCGCCTACGACCAGCGCGGCCACGGTGAAAGCGAACTCGGCTCCAGCCCCCTCGACTGCGACCTGCTCGCCGACGACCTCTGCGCGGTCCTCGACGCCGCCCTGCGTCCCGGCCAGCGCGCCGTCCTCGTCGGCCACAGCCTCGGCGGCATGACCCTGCAGGCCTGGGCAGGCAAACACCCCGACCGCGTCACCGCGCAAGCCGAAGCCGTGCTGCTCAGCAACACCGGCCCGCACTCCCTGGTCGCCGAAACCACCGTGGTGCCCCCGTTCAACAAGCCGCTGTCCTGGCTCGGCGGTCGCACCATCCCGCTGCCCTTCTGGTTCGGCCGCTTGGGCCTCGGCACCCCCATCGTCTTCCCGCCCATCGCCCCCGTCCGCTGGGTCTTCGCCCGCCAGATCATGACCCTGGACGCCCCGCGCGAACTGGTCGATTTCAGCATGGCCGTCGTCCGCTCCTGCCCGGCTTCGGTCCGCGCCAAGTTCGGCTTCCTGCTAGCCGACATGCACCTCGGCGACTCCGCCCGCAACCTCGTCGTCCCGACCACCCTGCTGGCCGGCGAATTCGACGACATGACCCCGCCGGTCCACTCCGAGCAGCTCGCCGAAATCCTCGCCGAGGTAGGCAGTCTGGTTCGCTACGAGGTGCTGCCGACCGGGCACCTCGGGAATGTCGAAGCCTACGAACGCTTCAACGAAGAGCTGGGGCGCGTACTCGATTCGGTGTACCAGCCGGTCGAAGCCGTGGGCTGAGCGCCGAAAACCCTGCACTCCCACTGCCGTTCGACGTGCAGTGACCGAGCCCTGCCGCCTCGAGGTGAGTTCCTCGCACAGGTTGTGGACCTTTAAGCGCGCCGAAACCTGTGCGACGTCACCGGAACTTGTGCGAGGCCGCTCTCAGGAGAAGACGACGGTGCGGCGGCCGTGGACCAGGACTCGGCCTTCCAGGTGCCAGCGCAGACCGCGGGCCAGGACCACCCGTTCGATGTCGCGGCCCTGGCGCACCATGTCGCGGACTTCGTCGGCGTGGTCGATGCGGATGACGTCCTGTTCGATGATCGGGCCGGCGTCCAGTTCGGGCGTCACGTAGTGGCAGGTCGCGCCGATGAGTTTGACGCCGCGGGCGAAGGCCTGGTGGTAGGGACGGGCGCCGACGAACGAGGGCAGGAAGCTGTGGTGGATGTTGATCGCTTTGCCCGCCCAGTGCTCGCAGAGGTCCGCGGGTAGCACCTGCATGAAGCGGGCCAGGACGACCGCGTGCGGGTCGTGCTGGTCGACCAGGGCGCGGACCTGTTCGAAGGCGGGGCCGCGTTCGGCCGCGTCCTTCGGGAACGGGACGTGATGAAACTTCACGCCGTGCGCTTCGGTGATCTCGGCCAGATCGAGATGGTTGCCGATCACCGCCTCGATGGTGGCGGGTAGCTCGCCGGAGGCGGCCCGGCCGAGCAGGTCGTGCAGGCAGTGACCGTCCTTGCTGACCAGCAGCACCGCGCGGCGCCGCGCACCGGAATCGAGCAGTTGCCAGTCGGTTTCGGAGCCGAGGCTCGCCGCGACGTCGGCGAAGCGGGTGCGCAGCTCACCGAGATCGAACGGCACCGTGGAGGCCTTGATGGCCTGCCGGGTGAAGAACCAGCCGGTCTCCGGGTCGGAATGATAGCCGGCCTCCACGATCGATCCACCGAAGCCCGCGATGAACGAGGTGATCTCGGCGATGATGCCCGGACGGTCCGGGCAGCCGAGGGTCAGCACGTAACGACGATCGTCGGTGACGGAGGGAGCAGCACTCATGAGCCCATCCTCGCAGGTGGGAAAGGCCCGCTCGCACCGAGTACACCAGACGGCGGGGGTGGGCCGGATGCGGCGACGCCTAGCAGCTCGCCGCATCCGTTGCATCGGTCGATGACGCCGCCGATCCGAAGCGATTCCGCGCTCCCTGAGTTCTCGACCCATCGTGCGTGTCCATCGGCGCCGACCAGCGGCAGCCGAGAGGCGAGACGTCGTCAGCGTCATTCCGCGAGCGAAATCAGCTGTAGAACGGCTCCGCGTAATGGAATTCTCCGACGATCTGCGCGTCATAGGCGGTGAGCGCGCGGACCTGGAAGTGGCTCGCCCAGCTCGACTCGTCCGGCGCGATGCCGAGGCGGGCGCCGGGCACGAAACCGAAGCGCGGGTAGTAGTCCAGGTGGCCGACCAGTCCGATCAGGGGTTCGTCGAGGGCGTCGGCGGCCCCGATGACGGCGTGCATGAGCGCCGCGCCCACACCGTCGCCTTGATGGCCTGCCTGCACTCCGATCGGTCCGAGCGCGAGCACCGGGAACGGGCCGACGGCGGCGCGGGTGAGGCAGACGTGCCCGATGACGGCGTCGTGCTCCACCGCGACCATCGACAGCGTCGGGATCCAGCCGGGATCGCTGCGTAGGCGTTCGACCAGATCGACTTCGGGGGGTTCGATGGCCTCCTGGCCGGTGTATTGCGGGCCGAAGGCGCTGCGGTGGACTGCGGCGATGGCGTCGGTGTCGCCGGCGCGTTCGCGTCGGATCAGCACGGTTGTCCTCTCTTCCCGACCAACAGAAGTGTGCGTGAAGCGCCTGCGTCGCGCAATCGGGATTCCGCCGGGCCGAACGGTGTGCCGGCGATATGCCAGACTTTGTCCCCATGGCAGATTCCGCGTCGCTGACCCGGGCCGAAGTGGCCGACATGATCGACCACACCCTGCTGGCGCCGGAGGCGACCGCCGACCAGGTGGCCGAACTGGTGCGCGAGGCCCGCGAACTCGGTGTGTACGCGATCTGTGTGTCGCCGTCGATGCTGCCGGTGCGCGCGCCGGGGCTGGTGGTGGCGACGGTGGCCGGATTCCCGTCCGGCAAACATCATTCGCTGGTCAAGGGGGCGGAGGCGCGGCTGGCCGTCGATCAGGGCGCGGCCGAGGTGGACATGGTCATCGACGTCGGCGCCGCCATCGCGGGCGATTACAGCGCGGTGCTCGCCGATATCGTCACCGTGCGGGAGGCGGTCGGGGACCGGGCGCTGCTCAAGGTGATCATCGAATCGGCCGCGCTGCCGGACGAGGCGATCGTGCAGGTCTGCCGGGTAGCCGAGCAGGCGGGCGCCGATTTCGTGAAGACCTCCACCGGATTTCATCCCGCCGGCGGCGCCGACGTCCATGCGGTCGAGCTGATGGCCGAGACCGTCGGCGGCAGGCTCGGTATCAAGGCCAGCGGTGGTATCCGCACCGCAGAGGCGGCCGCCGCCCTCGTCGCGGCCGGCGCCACGCGGCTCGGATTGTCCAAATCCCGTGCGGTACTGGAGGGTTTCGCGGCTTGAACGCAGGCCGTGGTGGGTTCGTCGCCGACGCACGACGCTCAGCAGGAGGAGCTGCCGTCGTTGCTCGCCGGCAGCTCGGTGCGACCGCCGGCCAACTGCACCCGGATGCCGTCATCGGTGACCTGCAAGCCCGTCGGCTTCATCTCGAACGGGTACATCTGCAAGCTCTCCGACAGCAGGTCGGCGATGCCCTGCACCAGGTCGGTCGGCAGTCCGATGCCGAGCACGTGCGCCGATTGGACGTCGACCTGCACGGCACCGTTGATCACCTGCGGCTGGACCTGCACCTGAGCCAGGCCGCCGAGCACCTCCATGGTCAGCTTGCCCTCGGCCGCCGAGGAGCTGACATTGCTCACCAATCCGCCGAGGGTCTTGGCGATGCCTTCATTGCTCCAGGTGACGTCGGCGGTGGAGCGGCCGATCGCGGCGCCGCCGCGGCCGTTGTCGGTGACCTCGATATCGCGGAAGGTGGCCGCTACGTGCATGCCTACCGCGGGGCCGAACTTCACATCGTCACTGTTGACGTTGATCTCGGGTAGTTTGCCGTCGACCCAGGTCACCAGCATCGGCTTGGCACCGAAACCGACGTCGATCTTGGAGCCCATCTCCTTCTCGAACTGGCTGCTCACGCAGCTCGAGACCGCGTGCCGCGCGTAGGCCTCGCCGCCGACCAGCACGGTCGCCAGCAGCACGGCCACCGCGACGAGGGCGATCACCAGGGTGCGGCGACTGACCGTCAAGGTGGAGCGGATCTTCGTGGGCATGGACCAGATTCTTCCCGACGTTTCTGTGTCGGCTCTGAGGGTGCGGTGAGGGATGTCTCGTAGCCGAGCCGCACCGATTGTGACATGAGCCACAGATTTGCCACGTACTCTGGTTCCCATGGCCGGTGAAGCGGCGCGGTTCAGCCCGGGTTTCCTTCCCGATCCTCTCGCGCCCGCAAGCGGCGATTCCGGGCGGGGCTGGCGGGTGCTGTGCCGGCTGGCCGGGCGTCACGCGGGGTTCTTCACCACCCGTCAGGTGTTGCGCACCGGGTGTGCCGATCGGGTGCGCGCCTGCCTGAGCAACGGCTCGGTGACCAGGTCCGGCGTCGGAATGCTGCGTATGGCGAACTGGCCGGAGGGTCCGCTCGACGAGTGCGCCATGTGGGCGGCCTGGTTCGACGGGGCGGTGGCCGTCTCTCATCAGAGTGCCGCGGATCTGCACGGAATCGGCCGCTTGCACCCGAGCTATCTGCATCTGTCGGCGGCCGCCGGACGGCCGCCGGTCACGCAGCGGGTAGTGGTGCAGCGCAGGCGGCTGCCGAGCGGCGATCTCGAGTCCGCGGGCCCCTTTCTGGTGACGACGCCGGTGCGCACCGTCCTCGACCTCGCCGAGTCCGACATCGCCCAGTCGGCTTTGGACGAGGTGGTAGCCGACGCTCTCGCCATCCACCGCTGCGCCCCAACCGAAATCCGCACCGCAGCCGAACCACTCGGAACCTGGGCCGCTGTCCGCCTCCGTCGAGCCCTCGCCGCCGCCTAGCCCGCCCCATGGTGGGAGTTATCGCACAGGTTTTGGTTACTTCGCACAGGCTCTAACCTGTGCGAACTCGCCAGAAGGTGTGCGACCCCTCAACGGTGCAACTACGTCCCAGGGGACCGACAGCACGTTGTCGCGCATTCGGCGGCGGTAATCGCGGACCGGGAAACCCTGGTCGCGCAACAGGTTTGCGGCGGCGCGCCAGCGCACGCGCGGGCCGAAGGGGGCCAGCGGGGCGGCGTGGGACCAAGCTCGGTCGGCGGCAGCGAGTAGGGCGTGGACACCTTCGCCGGGGACGTTGCGATGGATCAGCGCCTTCGGGAGGCGCTCGGCGATGTCGGAGGGACGGTCGATGGTGAAGGGGTCCCAGGCCAGGGTCAGGGACAGCGGGCCGGTGTGGTCGAGCAGGATCCATGCGCTGCGGCGGCCGAGTTCGTCGCAGGTGCCGTCGACGAGCAGGCCGCCGGGGGCCAGGCCCGACAAGATAGTGGCCCAGGCTTCAGGGACCGCGGACTCCGGATACTGACGCAGCACATTGAAGGCGCGCACCAGGACAGGGCGCAGACCGGCGAGTTCGAAACCGCCGCGGGCGAAGCTGACGCCGTCGCGGGCGGGCACCACCCGATCGGGGTCGATTTCCAGGCCGACCACGCGCACGTCGGGGCGGACCGTGCGCATGCGGGTGGCCAGTTCGAAGGTGGTCCACGGGCTCGCGCCGTAGCCGAGGTCGACCACCAGCGGATCGGCGGCAGCGTGCAGGCGGGCGGTGACAAGGTCGTCGTTGATCAGCCAGCGGTCACTGCGGCGCAATCGGTTGACGCCGGTGGTGCCGCGGGTGATCGTGCCTATCGGATTCAGCTGGTGGGGTTTTGTTCTTCCAGCCACCGCTGGGTCACCTCGGCCTCGGCACGGAACAGGTCGACGAGGTTCACCAGCATCAGCTGTTCCAGGCGCGGACCGACCATCGGGATGAACACCTTCGCCTCGGACGAGATCCGCATGGTGCAGCCGATCTCGGTGGGGAACAGGCGCATCGTTCCGGTGAGACTGCCGGGGCCCGCCGGGATGGAGGCGGAGTACTTGCCCTCGACCTCGGGACCGAAGGGGCCGTAGCTCTCCTTACGGGTGATCACCATGTCCTTGCGGATCACCGTCTGCGCGATCTCGGGCAGGGTGTCGCGCGGCAGGATGTGGTGCAGCACGATCTCGATGCCGTCGTCGTTGGACTCCAGGCTGATCACTTCGTTGGGGGAGTACTTGCGCATCTCCTCCATCCGGGCTTCCCAGTAATCCCGGTTCGACAGCGCCGCGTACAGCTCTTTGGTGGTGTGCAGCGGGTAGCGGGCGGAGTAGTCCAGTCGGCGAGCCATGGGCGGTTACGTTACCGGGACCGGTTGTCACGGCATCGCCGGGCAGCCGAAGAAGTGACCTGGCACAATCCGGTCCCCGGCGACGCCGTCGGCGTCACAACGAGTCAGCTCTCGGAGATCCAGGCGTTGGTGAACTCGGTCTCCTCGGCCAGCAGTTCGGTGAGGCGTTCGGCGATGGCGGCCTCGATCTTGCCGCCGAACAGCGGAACCTTCACCTCGATGCTGCCTTCGATCGCGGCGGTGGAGCCCGCGCCGGAATCGCCGAGGGTGATGGTGCCGCGGACCTCGGCGGGCGCCCCCTCTACCCGGGCCTCGAAGGTGGCGGAGTTGCCGGTCCAGGTCTCGATACGAGGAATGATCAGGTCACCCGGGCGCACGGCGGTGATCGCGGAGGGCAGCAGTTCGGCGGCGATGGCCTGCACCATCTCGATGCGCACCTGATCGCCCTCGACGGTGACCGACTCCAGCCGGGCGTTGGGACCGCCGACGGCCGCGATCCGGTCCGTCCAGTACTGCTTGTCGGCGACGGCGGCGCGCACGGCGGCAGCCGGATGGGTGTAGCTGGCCGTATACGCCAGGGGTGTAGCCATGGACGGACACGCTACCGTCTGGCTGTGCGAACTTCACGGTTGGTGGCGTCGGAACAGATGCGTGAGCTGCTGTCGGGGACTGGTGCGACGGTCCGGGATGAGGTGCGGCTTGCGGAGTTGACGACGCTGCGGGTCGGCGGCCCGGCCATCGTCGCCGATTGCGCGAGTACCGAGGCCCTGGTCGCGACGGTCCGTGCCCTCGACGGCGCGGGTATCCCGCTGCTGCTGCTCGCGGGCGGCTCCAACCTGCTCATCGGTGACGACGGTTTCGACGGCGTGGTGGTGCGGGTGTGCAACGCCGAGGTCACCTTCGGCGCCGACGGTGTGTTCGCGGAGGCCGGTGCGAACTGGGACGCGGTGGTCGCGGCGACGGTCGACGCCGGGTTCGGCGGTCTGGAATGCCTGTCCGGAATCCCTGGGTCGGCGGGGGCGACGCCGGTGCAGAACGTGGGCGCCTATGGCGTGGAGGTCGATCGGCTGCTGCGCCGGGTCCGGCTGCTCGACCGGGCGACCGGCGAGATCCGCTGGGCCGAGCCGGCCGAACTCGGTTTCGGGTACCGGACCAGCGTGCTCAAGCACAGTGATCGGGCGGTGGTGCTGGCTGTCGAGTTCGCGCTCGATCCGAGCGGGGACAGTGCGCCGCTGCGGTATGGGGAGCTCGCGCGCGTGCTCGGCGCGAGTGACGGCGAAACACGGCCTGCCGCGCAGGTCAGGGAGGCCGTGCTGAAGCTGCGCGCGGGCAAGGGGATGGTGCTCGACCCGGCCGATCACGACACCTGGAGCGCGGGGTCGTTCTTCACCAATCCGGTCGTGCCGCAGGAGCGGGCCGAGCAGGTGCTTGCGGCGATCCGGGAGCATGTCGGGGACGTCGCGATTCCGACCTATCCCGCGCCGGACGGGGTGAAGCTGTCGGCGGGCTGGCTGATCGAGCGGGCGGGCTTCGGCAAGGGATTCCCGGGACCGGAGGCCGCCGCCCGGCTGTCGACCAAGCACACGCTGGCGCTGACCAATCGCGGCTCGGCGACGGCGGCCGATCTGGTCGCGCTGGCGCGGACGGTCCGGGACGGGGTTGCCGATCGGTTCGGCATCGGGTTGGTTCCCGAGCCGGTCACCGTCGGGATCACGCTGTAGAACTCGACGCGATCGGATTGCTGCACGATTGCTGTGGCATCGGGTGCGTTGTCGGCAAACATCGGCCCCCACGTGGCCGAACACACACCGCTGAGCGCCCGATTCGACCCGAGGATGGGCCGGGCATCGATTAGCCGGGCGTAGATTCGATGGGGTGAGCAACCGACCAGACACGTTCCGGCCGGCTGCCGCTGTGGCGGGTGTGCTGCTCGCGGTGGTGGCGCTGATCGCCGGATGCACCATCGACCGCGGCGACGGCGCCGGACCGGCGTCGGACGAACCGATCGCCTCGGTCACCATCACCCCCGGCGACGATGCCGCCGACGTCAACCCGACCGCACCGGTCTCGGTGACCGTCGACAACGGCACCATCAACCAGATCGCGCTGACGAACGCCAACGGCAGGCAGGTCAAGGGCGAGATGTCGCCGGACAAGCGCAGCTTCCGCACCATCGAACCGCTCGGCTACGACTCGTCCTACACCTGGACCGGCACCGCCATCGGCACCGACGGCAAACCCGTCCCGATCGACGGCACCTTCAGCACGCTCGCGCCGAAGGCCACCGTCCCGGCCACCCTGAATATCGGCGACGGTCAGGAAGTCGGCATCGCCGCGCCGATCATCGTGCAGTTCAAGGCGCCGGTGCAGAACAAGGCCGCGGTGGAGAAGGCGCTCACCGTCACGACGAATCCGCCCACCGAGGGTGCGTGGGCCTGGTTCCCCGACGACAACGGCGGCTCGCGGCTGCACTGGCGGCCCAAGGAGTACTGGACGCCGGGCACCAGCGTGCACGTGGCCGCCATGCTCTACGGGCTCGATCTCGGCAACGGCAATTACGGCGACTCCGACATCACCTCCGATTTCACCATCGGCCGCGCCCAGATCGTCAAGGCCGACGCACCCAGCCACCGCATGCAAGTGGTCCGCGAC
This sequence comes from Nocardia cyriacigeorgica, assembly GCF_005863245.1. Taxonomy (GTDB): domain Bacteria; phylum Actinomycetota; class Actinomycetes; order Mycobacteriales; family Mycobacteriaceae; genus Nocardia; species Nocardia cyriacigeorgica_C. The sequence goes on from NZ_VBUT01000008.1 coordinate 138,136, forward strand.
GGGGCCTTGATCTTCGATTTCCCGGTCAGCTACGGCGAGGGCAATGAGGATCGCAATGTGACCCGCTCGGGGATTCATGTGGTGACCGAGAAGTACGAGGACTTCATGATGTCGAATCCGCCGTACTACGAGAATGTGCGCGAACGCTGGGCGGTGCGGATCTCCAACAACGGCGAGTTCATCCACGCCAATCCGGAATCGCTGTCGGCGCAGGGCGCGGCCAACGTCACCAATGGGTGCATCAACCTCTCACCCGCCGACGCCGAAGCCTACTTCGCGACGGCGTTGTACGGCGATCCAGTCGAGGTCACCGGTACCCGGATCGAGCTGTCGGCCGCCGACGGCGATCTCTACGACTGGACCATCGACTGGGCGACGTGGAAGTCGATGTCGGCGTTGAACGGCAAGCCCGCGACGACGATCTCGGCGACTCCGGTCCCGCCGCAGCCGGCCGGCGGGCGCTGAGTCCGGACGGCGGGCCGGCCAGGCTGCCTGATCGCACGGCGCAGTAACGGTGCGCAGCCGGCCGGTGGGAGCTGAGTACGGATGTGGGCTGATTCGGGCAGGTCGATATGCGCGGTGCCGGTGACGTCGTCGCCGCAGGCCCGGATGACCACGGTGCGGTTGTAGGGGTTGTGGTCGTCACCGGCACGGGCCTGGTAGCCCACCGTGCCGACGCCGTAGGCACCAGGACGTCACCGATGTAACGCAGTGTGCCGGTGGCGAACTCGGCCTCCGGCTCGAATTCGGCACCGTCGGGAGAGCGTGCGGCCAGATGGCGCTGAAACCCCGCGCTGCCCCCAGTGTCGCCCAACTGCTCGGTGCCGCCGGTCTGGCTCCGCCAGCGGGCCAGTTCGCGCGAAACCCTAAGGCGTATCGGACGATTCGTCGATCAAATGCTCGAACGCGCGCAGATTCTTCAACGATTCGCCCCGCGAGACGCGCCACTTCCATTCCTTGCGAATGGATTCGGCGAACCCCAGCTCGAGCAGGGTGTTGAAATCGAAATCGACGGCCTCGAGCACCTGGCCGAAAATGCGGTCCAGTTCGTCGGGGTCGACGGCATGGTTGGAGATCCGGCCCACGAGGTAGATGTCGCCCACCCGGTCCAGGGTGTAGGCGACGCCGTAGAGCTTGCGATTGCGGCGCAGCAGGTATTTGTAGACGCCCTCGAAGTTCTCGTCGGGTTTGCGGCAGACGAACGATTCGATCCGCACGCCGTGCTTGCCGACGGTGAGCATGAGCGTGGTCTTCAGCTTGCGTTCGCCGGGCAGCACGACGACGAAGGTGTCGTCGGCGGGGCGGGTGTATTCGATCTCGCGGTCGGCCAGCGTCGCGTCGATCACGTCGGCGACGGCGGCTGCCTCCGGTACCTGGCTCATCGGCGTGCTCCTGTCCGGCGCCGCCACAGCGCCCGCGATCTGGCCTGACTGTCGCCGAGGATAGTCGTGCGGGCCGAGAGGGCGGCGAGCCCGGCGCGGTCGTCGGCGTATCGGGTCAGCGCGGCCGAATAGCTCGCCAGCAGCCCGTCGGCGGTGTGCGCCCAGGAGAAGCCCGCGGCGTGCTCGACCGCGCGGGTGCCCATCAGTTCGAGCCGGGCGGGGGCGTCGAGCAGCGAGGTCAGGGCGTCGGCCCAATCGTCGGTGCGGTGGCCGGACACCAGCAGACCGGTGTGCCCGTCGTGCACGGCGGTGCCGAGCCCGCCCACATCGGCGGCGAGCACCGGAGTGCCGCTGGCCTGCGCTTCCAGCGCGACCAGGCCGAAGGATTCGTTGTAGCTGGGGACCGCCACCAGATCGGCGGCGCGGTAGATCTGAACCAGCCGGTCCGAGGACTGCGGCGGCAGGAACGTCACGCGATCGGCGATACCGAGTTCGGCGGCGAGTTCGATCAGCGCGTCCGGGCGTTTGAGGCCGCTGCCCGATGGCCCGCCCACGATCAGCACCCGCAGCTTGCGGTCCGGTTCGCGGCGCAGCACCTCGGCCGCGGCGCGCACCAGCACATCGGGCGCCTTCAACGGCTGGATCCGGCCGATGAACGCGACCACCTGCTCGTCGAGCGGGAGACCGAATTCCGCGCGTGCGGCGGTCTTGTCGCCGGGACGGTAGCGACTCAGATCCGCGCCGGGCGGAACCACGTCGATCCGGTCCGGATCGGCGCCGTACAGCTCGACGAGCTGGCGCGCCTCCTCACCGGTATTGGCCACCATCCGGTCGGCCTCCGCGATCACCTGCTTCTCGCCGATCTCGCGGGTCGCGGGCTCCGGACAGTCACCCTCGGCCAGCGCGGCGTTCTTCACCGCGGCGAGGGTGTGCGCGGTGTGGATCAGCGGCACCCGCCAGCGGTCCCGCGCCAGCCAGCCGACCTGGCCCGACAGCCAGTAATGCGAGTGCACCAGGTCGTAATGGCCGGGCAGATGCCTGGCCTCCTGGCGCAGCACCTCGGCGGTAAAGGGGCAGAGCTGAGTGGGCAGATCGTGTTTGTCCAGGCCCTCGAACGGGCCCGCCACCACATTGCGCACCAGCACGCCCGGCGCGGCTTCCTGCACCGGGGGGACGTTCGAGGAGGTGGCCCGGGTGAAGATCTCCACCTCGGTGCCACGCCGGGCCAGCTCGATGGCGGTTTGCAGCACGTAGACGTTCATGCCGCCCGCATCGCCGGTGCCCGGCTGCGCGAGTGGTGAGGTATGCACCGACAACACGGCGATCCGACGGGGCCGTGGTTCCGGGCGTTGACTCACACTGTCCATACTGCATCGTGTAACGCCGCGTTCAGGTGCCCGCTTCCCGACGAGTGACAGCCATCACAAGCGGTAGCGTGAGCCCGCTCACCCTGGCTGGGGACGCCGGGTGACGGAGCTGCTGCTCGACCGTGCACGCTGACGAGCCGCGCCATCCGGGACTCGTACCAGGCCGTTCGAGCCGACCACAACGACGAGGTGCGAGAGCGTCGCCAGGACCTGCCCGGCGACGCTCTCGCAGCGATCGATTCGAGGCCACGTGCGCTGTGCCGCCGATCTGGACTGGGTGTGCTGTGGTCCAGCACCGCGTGACGGCCAGAACAGTGCTGCGTGTCAGAGCCCCTCGATGAACTCACTCACCTCGGCGACGAAGCGTTCACGATCCTCGATGAACAGCCCGTGCTGGGCGTCCTCCCAGAACGAGGTGCGCGATTTCGGCGCCAGCTCGGCGATGTAGCGGCCGTTGTCGACCGGCACGACGGGATCGGCGGTGCCGTGCAGCACGAGCACCGGAACGTCGAGGTTGCGCAGGGTCTCGGAGTTGTCCACCGTCCGGTAGAACAGGGCCTTGCGCACGAACGGGGGAGTGGAGAGGCTGGCGCCGAACAGGCGCTGCGCGTCGACGCCCTTGTCCGCACCCGGTCCGGTGTTCGAATTGCCGAAGGCCGCGAAACCGCGCATGGCCCGGCCCGCGCTCTCTTCGAACACCGAGGGGATCGCGGTCTGCATGGCCGGGCCGACCGCCGCGCCCGGGACGTCGGGGCCGATATTGGCCAGCGAGCCACTGTAGATCACGCCCGCGATCGCGCCGGTGCCGTACGCGGTCAGGTAATCGCTGATGGCGATGCCGCCGTAGGACCAGCCGAGCAGCACGGCGCCGGAGTCGATGGATTCGGCCGACAGCACGGCGGCCAGGTCGGCGGCCCAATTCTTCGGATCGTCGTAGCCGCTTTCCGGTGCGTCCGAGTAGCCGTGCCCGCGCAGGTCGACCGCGATGACGCGGTAGCGCTCGGCGAAATCATCGGCGGCGGAGCCCCAGCACCGCAGGTTCGCCGACCATCCGTGCAGCAGCACCAGCGGTGTGCCCTCGGCCGGGCCGCTGACCCGGTAGACGATGGTTGTTCCGTCCGCGCTGACGACTTCCCGAATACCCATGGCGTCAGGCTAGCGGTCGGCCGGACGCGGCGGATGAGCCGAGCGCGCGATCGCAGTTCCGGGCGGATGTGATCCGTGCCGGGTGCGCGGCGATGCCGGTGGGGGCACTTTAGGCTCAGGGTTATGAGTACTCGTACCGCTGTCGTCACCGGAGCCAGTTCGGGAATCGGGGAGGCCACCGCTCGCGAGCTCGCGAAGCAGGGCTACCACGTGTATGTCGGGGCCCGCAGGCTCGACCGGTTGCAGCGGCTGGCCGAGGAGATCGGCGGTACCGCCCTCGAACTCGACGTGACCTCCGACGACTCGGTGCGGGCCTTCACCGATGCGATCGACCGGGTGGACGTGCTGGTCAACAACGCCGGCGGCGCGAAGGGCCTGGCGACGGTCGCCGAAGCCGATCTCGACGACTGGCGCTGGATGTGGGAGACAAACGTGCTCGGCACGCTGCGGGTGACCAAGGCGCTGCTGCCCAAGCTCATCGACTCCGGCGACGGGCTCATCGTCACCATCACCTCCGTGGCCGCCTTCCACGCCTACGACAACGGCTCCGGCTACACCTCCGCCAAGCACGCCCAGGCCGTCCTGCACCGCACGCTGCGCGGCGAGCTGCTCGGCAAACCCGTGCGTCTCACCGAAATCGCGCCCGGCGCAGTGGAAACCGAGTTCTCCCTGGTCCGCTTCTCCGGCGACGAGGAGCGCGCCGCCAAGGTCTACGAAGGCATCGACCCCCTGGTAGCCCAGGACATCGCCGAAATCGTCGCCTTCACCGCCTCCCGCCCCCCGCACGTCAACCTCGACCAGATCATCGTCAAACCCCGCGACCAGGCCGACCCCGGCCGCTTCGCCCGCCGCACCTCCTGAGGCGGCCGCGAGCGCTACATGAGCGAGAGGTCTTCTCGCGAAATGCCTCAGCCATGTAGCTCTCGGCGGTGTCACACTGGCGGGCGCTACCTCGTCGGTGTGGTGACCGAGCCGGATGTTGGAGGTAGTGATGCGGGTTGCGGTGCTGGGTGCCAGTGGGCGGATCGGCCGTGAGGTCGTGGATGTTTTGAAGAATCAGGGTTATGAGGTGGCCGCGGTGACGCGGGCGGCCGGGGTGGACGCCTACAGCGGTGCCGGGTTGGCCCCGGCTCTGGCCGGTGCGGATGTGGTGGTCGACGCGACCAACGCGTCGACGACGGAAACCGCTGCGGTACAAGACTTCTTCGCCACCATCGCCCGGAATGTGCAGGAGGCGGCGTCGGCGTCGGGGGTGCGGCGGATCGTGCTGGTGTCGATCATCGGCATCGACGCGTTCACCGCGGGCCATTACGCCGGCAAGCTCGCCCATGAGCGTGCCTACCGGGAAGGCCCGCTGCCGGTGCGGATTCTGCGGGCCGCGCAGTTCCACGAATTCACCGAGATGATGCTGGACTGGAACACCCGTGGCGACAGCGCTTACATTCCGGCGACACGCACTCAGCTGGTCGCCGCGCGCACGGTGGCCGAGGAGCTGGTGAGGCTGGCGCTCGCCGATTCCGCACCCGAGATGACCGAGATCGCAGGCCCGGAGGAACTGAACCTGGCCGCGGCCACCGCGAGGCTGGCCGCACGTCGCGGTGCTCCGGCGCGGGTCGAAGAAATCATCGACGACCAGGATCCGAACCGCGACCTCCAGGCCGCCGGTGCGCTCCTGCCCGGTCCGGGCGCGATCATCGCGGGCCCGACCTTCGAGCAGTGGCTCGAGCAGCACTATCCGTCGAACTAGCCCGTCGAGGTGGACCGGCCGGCGAGATCACCTCGCCGACCGGCCCGGTTGGCGAGGTTGCCGGGAATGATCGCGGCGGCCTCTTGCCTAACGTGTCGGCTGGGGAGCATCGTGAAGAGCACCGGTGGCGCCACCGGGCGCTGCCCCGAAGCAGAGAGGGGGTGGATCGTGTACGCGCGATCTACCACGATTCAGGCGCAACCCTCCGCTATCGACGCCGGGATTGCGCATATGCGTGATGTCGTGCTGCCAGAACTCCAAGAAATACCAGGGTGCGTCGGATTGTCCCTGATGGTCGACCGGACCAGTGGCCGCTGCATCGCCACCAGCTCCTGGGAGACCGAGGAAGCCATGCATGCCAGCACGGAGCGGGTCGGCCCGATCCGTGAACGCGCGATCGCCCTGTTCGGCGGGAGCGCGCACGTCGAAGAATGGGAAATCGCCGGCCTGCACCGAGCCCACCGCACCCACGAGGGCGCCTGCGTGCGCGCGACCTGGGTGAAGACCGATCCCAGCCGCATCGACGCGGCCATCGAGGTCTACAAGGCCAACACCCTGCCCGCGATGGAGGAACTCGACGGGTTCTGCAGCGCGAGCCTGATGGTCAACCGCAAGTCCGGCCGGGCCGTGTCCTGCACCACCTACGACGATGCCGAGGCCATGCGGCGCAGCCGGGAACAGTCGGCGGCCCTGCGCGTCGACGCCGCCAGGCAGACCGGGGTCGAGGCGCTCGACGTCCGCGAGTTCGAACTGGCGATCGCACACCTGCGGGTGCCGGAAATGGCGTGAGGTTGCCGGAAGTTCGATGACGCGTGCCTGAACCGGTGGGTCGAGACGGCGGCCCACCGGTTCATCGTGCCTCGGGCACGTCCCGGAAGCTGTAGTGGCGGACCTGTTCGCAGACGGTGACCGAGTATTCGCTGTAGAAATCCGTGCGGCCGAGCTGCTGGGCGCGGCGGTGTTCGGGGTCCGCGCGCCAGGCGTCGTGGCCGGCGCGGTTGTCGAAGACGACGATGGACACGCGTTCACCGTCGGCCGCGGTGAACGACTTGATATCGCGGAAACCGGGCATGGCCCTGGCGCGTTCCTCCATCCGATCGGCCATCGCGGAATAGCCGTTGGCCTCGGCGTCCGGGCGCAGCCGCGAACGGAAGATGGTCACGATCTGAGGGTGTTCATCGGTCACCTGCCGAGCATGCGTCGGCGGGTGATCGAGCGCCAGCGGATTTCGCGCTGAGTGCTGCCCGTCTTTCCGCCTCGGGCTCAGCGAGGGTCGAGATGTGGCTCGCTCCGGTGGCGGGAGAAAGGTGCGCGGGGTGCTGTGCCGGCCGAGGCGCCTGCGGAATCCGGGCCGTCGGCGTGGAGCCGCAGCCGTGGGCGTGGAGCCGCAGCCGTGGGCGTGGAACCGCAGTAATCCCACCGCCTCCGAGATCACGGTTCTGGTACCCGCTCTCGCGACTGAGGCGCGGCAGCTCAGCAGTTGTGTCGCGGGTCGAGCCGGTGCCAGGTGGGCGACAATCGGGTTCGCACATCGATCAGGGAGGCTGCGTGGCGGTTCTGGCGCTCGATATCGGGGCGACGAAGTTCGCGGCCGGGGTCGTCGACGAAAAGAGCCGGGTGAGTGCGGTGCGGCGCGTCGCGGTTCCGGAGTCAGAGGTGTGGGAGGCATGCCGGTCGCTGCTGCTCGAGGTGGCCGCGGGGGAGTCGGTGAGCGCGGTCGGGATCGGATCGGCGGGGCCGGTGGATGTGCCCGCGGGAGTTGCCGGGCCGCTCAATATCCCCGAATGGCGCGACGGATTCGCGATCGTATCGGCGGTCGGCGAGCTGTTTCCCGGTGCCGCGGTGCGATTCGCCATCGACGGCGCGTGTCTGGCCCTGGCCGAACACCATTCGGGGGCGCTGCGTGGTGTGCCGAACGCGCTGGCGATGACGGTGTCGTCCGGGATCGGCGGTGGACTGCTGGTGGACGGCCGCGTCGCCTCCGGTCGCACCGGCAACGCCGGCCATATCGGTCACATCGTCGTCCCCGGCTGGGATGTGCCGTGTGCTTGCGGCGGATTCGGCTGCGTCGAGGCCGTCGCGAGTGGGATGTCGTCGGCACGGTGGGCCAGGGAGCGGGGTTGGACGGGTGCGAACGGTGCCGAGTTGGCGGAAGCTGCTGCGGCCGGGGATCCGATCGCGGTCGCCGCGCTCGACCGGGCGGGCACCGCGCTCGGCCAGGCCATCAGCTCGGCCGCGGCGCTGCTCGACGTCGATACCGTCGTCATCGGCGGCGGCTTCGCACACTCCGGCGAACCGCTCTGGGGACCGATGCGCGCGGCCATCGCCCGGCACGCGGGCCTGAACTTCATCCGCGACCTGCGCGTGGAGCTGTCGACGCTCGCCGACGGCGCCACCCTCGTCGGCGCCGCCATCCTCGCGGCAGACCTGCCCGCACCCGGCTGAGCGCCGCACCAGGCCCCGCATCGCGCCGGCTCGCCGCTGGCCGCCGAGGCCTGCTCACTCGGGTCGACCGCTCGCCCGCGCCGAGTTGCCCCCGATCCCCTGACCGGCACGTCCACCGCTCGAGGTGCCCGCCCGCCACCGATCCGGCCATGGCAGGATGGCCCGCATGACGTACACCCTCGTGTTGCTGCGCCACGGCGAGAGCGAATGGAATGCCCTGAATCTGTTCACCGGCTGGGTGGACGTCCATCTGACGGACAAGGGCATCGCCGAGGGCAAGCGGGCCGGTGAACTGCTGGCCGAGCACGGCATCCTGCCCGACATCGTCTACACCTCGCTGCTGCGCCGCGCGATCAGCACCGCCAATATCGCCCTCGACGCCGCCGACCGGCACTGGATTCCGGTGGTGCGTGACTGGCGTCTGAACGAGCGGCACTACGGCGAGTTGCAGGGCAAGAACAAGGCCCAGATCCGCGACAAGTACGGCGACGAGCAGTTCATGCTGTGGCGTCGCAGCTATGACACCCCGCCGCCGCCGATCGAGGCCGACAACGAGTACAGCCAGACCGGCGACCCGCGCTACGCCGGAATCGAGGTGCCGCGCACCGAATGCCTGCTCGATGTGGTGAACCGGATGGTGCCCTACTGGGAGTCGACCATCTCCAAGGATCTGCTCTCGGGCAAGACCGTGCTGGTGGCCGCGCATGGCAACTCGCTGCGCGCGCTGGTCAAGCACCTGGACCAGATCTCCGATGACGATATCGCCGGCCTGAACATCCCCACCGGCATCCCGCTGCGCTACGAGCTCGACGAGGACTTGCGTCCGGTGCGTCCGCGCGAATACCTCGACCCGGAAGCCGCGGCCGCCGGTGCCGCCGCCGTCGCGAGCCAGGGTGGCAAGTAAGCACCTTCCCGCACTCTCTCAGCGCGCCGCGTCTCACTCCGAGACGCGGCGCGCTAGCGTTTCGGCCCGATAACCGCCCCGTCCGTCTGGGTCGGTCACCGCTTCCGCGCTGCCGAAATGCCCTGCAAAAACACCGTCCGACCGGCCGCCGAGCGCATTAAGTGACTGACGATTATTACCGCGCGGTAAGGGGTGTGTAGGCTGCTGACCGTCTGACCAGTGCGAGAGGTGGGTCACGTCCGATGAAGTACGTCTTACGGGCCGTTGTGATGATGGTGGCGGCGGTGCTGCTCGTTCCCCTGCTGGGGCAGAGCGCGCTCGCGACGCCCGCGGCGGCCGGTCCGGACGGTGGTGCGGCAGGCGCGAGCTGGGCCGCGACCCATGACGGCCCCCAGCAGTACCCCAAGATCCACATCGAATGGGACGTGCCCATCACGATGAGCGACGGCACGGTGCTCAAGGGCAACGTCTATCGTCCGGCCGACGAATCCGGGCACCCGGTCGACACGAAGACGCCCACCATCGTCAACATGACGCCCTACACCAAGTTGGTGTCGAATCTGGCCGATCACGCCGGGTCCATCCCCGGCCTGTCCGACGCGCTGCTGCAACTGCTGCGCGATATCGACTTCAGCGGCACGCCGCTGTCCGGCGTCACCGACCTGACCAAGGCCTTCGCCGGTGGTGAGCTGCGCAATTTCGCCGTCGACCGGCAGCTGGTGAAGAGCGGCTACTCGCAGGTCGTGGTCGATGTGCGCGGAACCGGCTTCTCCCAAGGTGTCTGGGACATGCTGCGCGATCGGGAACAGCAGGACACCGTCGAGGTGATCGACTGGGCCTCGAAGCAGCCGTGGTCGACCGGCAAGATCGGCATGAACGGCATCTCCTACTCCGGCATCAACCAGGTGCAGGCCGCCGAGAAGCAGCCGGCCGCGCTGAAGGCGATCTTCCCGGTGGTTCCCGGTAGCGACCTGGCCAACGACGTGCTCATGCCCGGCGGTGGCTTCGGCTTCAACTTCATCCCGCTGTGGCTGACCGCGATCAACGGCCTCAAATGGGTGCCGGATGTGTCCTCGCTGGTCCTCGGCACCTTCGACCAGCAGTGGCTCACCGACCGGATGGCCTCGCCGTTCACCTACCTCGACGTCTTCCTCAACGCCTACACCAAGGTGAACATCAACGACATCGACCCGCGCCTGCACGGCATGCTCGACCACACCAGCCCGGAACGGCAAGCGTGGCTGGGTGATCCGTCGAAGATCAAGACGCCCACATTCGTGGTCGGCGGCTGGCACGACCTGTTCACCTACTCCGAATCCAAGATCTACAACAAGATCTCGCTGCCGCCGGGCCAGAAGCAGCTGCTGATGGGCAACACCTATCACCTGAACTCCGGCAACGAGTACGGCAAGCCCGGTCTGCCGCCGCGCCTGGATGTGTTGCAGCGCGCGTGGTTCGACAAGTGGCTCAAGGGCATCGACAACGGCATCGACAGCTACGGTCCGGTGACGCTGCGTCAGCAGGGCGGCGGCTGGGTCACCCGCGACGGCTTCGGCGAATCGGCCCCGGCCGACCAGCGTGCCGAGCACCGGCGGATGTATCTGTCGGCCGCGCCGAGCGGTACCGCGCGCAGCGTGCACGACGGCTCGCTCACCGCGGGCGCCAACGCCGACACCGCCCGCCTGACCGTGGCGCCCGGCCTCACCAGCCTGTGCTCCAACGATGCCGCGCAGGGCACCGCGGGCGTGCTGTCGATCATCGACGGCTGCGCCAAGGACTCCCGCATCCAGGAACTCAACGGGCTGACCTTCACCAGTGCGCCGGTCGCCGAGGCGACCACCGTCTCCGGCCCGATCGCGGTGCGGCTCAATACCGTTCAGGACGCCACCGACGGCTACTGGGTGGTGACGGTCAACGATGTCGCGCCCGACGGCCAGTCGACGGTGCTGTCCTCCGGTCAGCTGATGGCATCGCTGCGCGAGGTCGATCAGGCCAACAGCAGCCGCTCGGCCAACGGCGATTACACCGACCCGCGCCCGTTCACCTCGATCGAGAAGCGCAAGAAGACCGTCCCCGGCGAGGCCACCACCCTCGATATCGGCCTGCCCGCCACCGAGGCGCTGCTGAAGCCGGGTCACCGGCTGCGCGTGGACGTCTACGCGGGCAACTTCCCGAAGGGCCTGCCGATCCTGCCCATGCTGGCCGACACCGAGCTGAAGCCGCAGCACGTGCAGCTGGACCCGCAGCGCCCGAGCTTCGTCAATATCCCGGTGCGGGGCAACACCGGCTGGTGATGCCCACCCTCGGCCGTCCCTGATCCGGGCGCGGCGATCACGGAGGGGAATCGCCGCGCCGACTTGGCTGGTCGCAGCGGGGCCGCGTGAGTTGTGGAACTCGCGCGGCCCCGCTGCTCGTTGTCACGCCGTGGGCTGGTCGAGCGGCGCAGGTACCGGGGCGCACCGGCGCGGGTCGATTACCCCGCTCACGGGGCCGTCTGTGATCTGCTCGGCCCGATCTACGGCGAGTGGGTCGAGACCCACGGCGCCGCGGTCAACGCCGCCATGCACGACACGCCGTAACCACGGCGTTGCCCGGTTACGCCCGACTTTGGCCGAACAACAAGTGAACGCCTGGCTAACGTCGACATAAGCACCTGTGACCTGCGTGAAACTTCGCGGACCTGGCGTGGCGGCCGCGGCTGGCGACCGTACGATTCATGGTGTGAGTGTTCCCCAGGCCGTGTTGCTGGCAGTCGTCGCGGCTGTCGTCGGACTGGCGATCGGCGGACTGCTCATCCCGTACATGAACGCCAGGCAGGCCGCGCGCAGGCAGGCCGAATCCGGGCTCACCATGTCGCAGGTGCTCGACCTCATCGTGCTGGCTTCGGAAAGCGGAATCGCCGTCGTCGACGAATACCGCGACGTCGTGCTGGTCAACCCGCGCGCCGAGGAACTCGGCCTGGTCCGCAACCGGCTGCTCGACGAACGCGCCTGGGCAGCCGTGGAGAAGGTGCTGGCCAGCGGCGAATCCGCGGAGTTCGACCTGACCGCCAAGAATCCGGTACCCGGCCGCAGCCGCATCGCGGTGCGCGGCGTGGCCAGGCCGCTCTCGCGCGAGGAAACCAACTTCACCGTCCTGTTCGCCGACGACGATTCCGAACAGGCGCGCATGGAGGCCACCCGCCGCGACTTCGTGGCCAACGTCAGCCACGAGCTCAAGACGCCGGTCGGTGCGATGAGCCTGCTCGCGGAGGCGCTGCTGGAATCGGCCGACGACCCCGACGCCGTGCGCCACTTCGGCGAACGCGTGCTCGGCGAATCGCGCAGGCTGGGCAAGATGGTCACCGAGCTGATCGCGCTGTCGCGGTTGCAGGGGGCGGAGAAGCTGCCGCAACTGGAGGTGGTCGACGTCGACACCGTGGTGATGCAGGCCGTGGACCGCTCCCGCACCACCGCCGAAGCCGCGGGCATCACCGTCAGCACCGACCGGCCCAGCGGGCTCGAGGTGCTCGGCGATGAAACGCTGCTGGTGACGGCGCTGTCGAACCTGGTGGAGAACGCCATCGCGTACTCGCCGCCCGGGTCGCACGTCTCGGTGAGCCGGTCGCTGCGCGGCGATCACGTCGCCATGGCCGTCACCGACCGCGGCATCGGCATCGCCAAGGAAGACCAGGAGCGGGTGTTCGAACGATTCTTCCGCTCGGACAAGGCGCGTTCGCGCTCGACCGGCGGCACCGGCCTCGGGCTGGCTATCGTCAAACACGTGGCCGCCAACCACAACGGTGAGATCACGCTGTGGAGCAAGTTGGGCACCGGCTCGACTTTCACCCTGCGTATACCGGCACATCACGAAACCGACGGCGAGGACGAGGCCGGCGGCGTGGTGATGAGCAAGAAGGAAACCAGCCCGCGCCCGATAGCGCCGGGCCGAACCAATGGTGTGGAGGCACGCAGATGACGAGTGTGTTGATCGTCGAGGATGAGGAGTCGCTGGCCGACCCGCTCGCCTTCCTGCTGAAGAAGGAAGGTTTCGAGGTCACCGTCGTGGGCGACGGCCCGTCCGCGCTCGCCGAGTTCGACCGGTCCGGTGCCGACATCGTGCTGCTCGACCTGATGCTGCCCGGGATGAGCGGCACCGACGTGTGCAAGCAGCTGCGCACCCGCAGCGGCGTGCCGGTGATCATGGTGACCGCCCGCGACAGCGAGATCGACAAGGTCGTCGGCCTGGAATTGGGCGCCGACGACTATGTCACCAAGCCGTACTCCGCGCGCGAACTCATCGCCCGCATCCGGGCCGTGCTGCGCCGCGGCGCGGGCGATGAACTCGACGGCGGCAGCGAGAACGGCGTGCTCGAGGCCGGACCGGTGCGCATGGACGTCGACCGGCACACGGTGCTGGTGAACGGCAAGCCGGTGACGCTGCCGCTCAAGGAGTTCGACCTGCTCGAGTACCTGCTGCGCAATTCCGGCCGGGTGCTGACCCGCGGCCAGCTCATCGACCGGGTCTGGGGCGCGGACTACGTCGGCGACACCAAGACCCTCGACGTGCACGTCAAGCGGCTGCGCTCGAAGATCGAGGCCGATCCGGCCCGGCCGGAGCACCTTGTGACCGTGCGCGGGCTGGGATACAAGCTCGAGGCCTGAGGCGGGCAAGCAGCAGTTCGCTCCGCGTCGGGCGGTCGCGTGCCGACCGTCAGCGGTCCGACTGTGCTGCCCGTCGGGCCCGGCAGCGCCGGAGAGCGATCGGACCCGTCGACGGGCGCCACCGAGCTGCTCCGCCCTGGCGCTCGGCGGTGGGTAGGGAACGGGCGGTGCTGCGTCGTGCCCGGCCGCACGCCCGCTGAAACCCGGGACTACGCGGACTGTTCGGTTGCCGCGGCGTCGTCCCGCATGCGGTTGGCATGCACGGTCGCCGGATGCACGGCGATCAGCCCGAGGCCCTCGCGGCGCTTGCAGTGCCGGGCCAGCTCGTCGTAGGCGGGCTTGCCGAGCAGTTCGGTGAGCTCGGGGCCGTAGGACTGCCAGACCGGCCGCGCGCCGACGTGCGCGTCCGGTGAACCGGAGCAGTACCAGTGCAGGTCGAGGCCGCCGGGACCCCAGCCGCGACGGTCGTATTCGGTGATCACGGTGCGCAGGATCTGTACGCCGTCGGGACGATCCACCCAGTCCTGGGTGCGCCGGATCGGCAACTGCCAGCACACGTCCGGCTTGACCTCGAGCGGTTCGATCCCGCGCCGCAACGCCATGGTGTGCAGCGCACAGCCGACCCCGCCCTCGAAACCGGGACGGTTGAGGAAGATGCAGGCACCGTCGTAGCGGCGGGTGCGCAGCGCGGGCTCGTCCTCGAGTTCGTCGAGCTCCAGATAACCCTTCTTGCTGACCTTGCCCTCGGCGTTGCGCGCCTGGTCCATCAGCTGCCAATCCTGCGGTGTGAGCATTTTCACAGCTTTTTGCAGGCGTTTGCGGTCGTCGGTGTCGGCGAGGAAGGCGCCGTGCGAGCAGCAGCCGTCATCGGGGCGGTCGTCGAGGATGCCTTGACAGGCGGGCGTGCCGAAGACGCACGTCCATTTCGACAGCAGCCAAGTGAGGTCGGCGACGATGAGATGCTCGTCGTTTGCCGGATCGACGAATTCGATCCATTCACGCGGGAAATCGAGGTCGACTTCGGGAGTCGGGTCCATCTTTCCCGCTGGTCGCGGCCGGGTCTGGCCGGATGCCGCTGCGCCTGCCGTCACAACTGTCGACGCTAACAGTTCGGTCGCCTGAGCTGAAGCTCGCGTCCGTCGTCGACGACCGCATCAGGTCTGCTCGCCCGGTCGCGAGTACCGTGTTCATGTGCGTCTCGGGGTACTCGATGTGGGAAGCAATACCGTTCACCTGTTGGTGGTGGACGCGCATCGGGGTGGCCATCCGATGCCGATGAGCTCGACGAAGGCGACGTTGCGGCTCTCGGAAAACATGGATGACGAGGGAAAACTCACCCCCGCGGGCGCCCAGCGGCTGATCGCGACCGTCAAGGAATTCGCCAGCATCGCCCAGACCTCACGCTGCGTGGAGCTGATGCCGTTCGCCACCTCGGCGGTGCGCGATGCCACCAATTCCGACGAAGTGCTGGCGCGGGTGCGCGCCGAGGCGGGCGTCGATCTGAAGGTGCTCTCCGGCGAGGACGAGGCCCGGCTGACTTTTCTCGCGGTGCGCCGCTGGTACGGCTGGAGCGCCGGCCGCATCCTCAACCTCGATATCGGTGGCGGCTCGCTGGAGATCACCAATGGCGCCGACGAAGACCCTGATGTGGCGCTGTCGCTGCAACTCGGTGCGGGCCGGTTGACCAGGGAATGGTTACAGGAGGACCCGCCGGGCAAGCGCCGGGTCGCGGTGCTGCGGGACTGGCTGGACGCCGAACTCGTCGCCCCCGCCAAACAGGTGATCGACGCGGGCAAGCCGGATCTGGCCGTCGGCACCTCCAAGACCTTCCGTTCGCTGGCCCGGCTCACCGGTGCGGCGCCCTCGGGCGCGGGACCGCGGGTTCGACGTACACTCACCAGCTCAGGTCTTCGTCAATTGATCGGTTTCATCTCCAGGATGACCGCCTCGGACCGGGCGGAGCTGGAGGGCGTGAGTGCGGACCGGTCCCAGCAACTGGTGGCCGGTGCCTTGGTCGCGGAGGCGAGTATGCGGGCTCTATCGCTGGATAGCATCGAAATTTGTCCGTGGGCGCTGCGGGAGGGACTGATCCTGCGCAAACTGGATACCGATATGAACGGTGGACCGCTTGTCACAGGCACACCGGGCACGGCAGCAGGCCTCGGCGCTGCCTCGCCCGGCGGCGCCGCGTCGGCGGGCCCGATCGAAACGGTGCCTTCATGAGTGAGGAATCCAAACAGCTGTCGGTCGCCGAACTGCTGGCCCGCAACGGCCAGCAGGGAGCGGCCTCGTCCGGTGGCCGGCGCCGCCGAGCCGGACGCGGGCTCTCGGTCGCCGAACTGACCGGCGATCTTCCGGTGATCGACAGCGGACGATCCGCGCATTCGGCGCCCGACGACGAGGACGAGGTACCACCGCCGGGCTCTGGCGATGCCGGTGTCAACGGCTCGCACGGCGGCTACGACGCGGGCCCGAACGGTTCCACCGGGGCGCACGGCGTCAACGGCTCGACCGGTGTGAACGGCTACGGACCGACCTCCGCCGCGACCCAATTCCTCGCTCCCTCCTACGAACCGCCTGCCCCGCAAGCTCCTGAGCCCGAGCCGGTCTACTCACCGATGTCGGGACCGATCACCCGCTTCGACCCACTGGCCGGTGACGCCGATACCGAGCCGCGTGAACGCCGCCGCTCGCGTCACAGCGCACCGGGATCGGATACGGGCACCGAGATCCCATCGCCGGTCGTCGCCGAGGCCCTCGGTTCCGGGCGCACCGGGCGTCGCCGTCGTCGCGCCGACCCCGACGACGAATACGACGCCGAGCCCCAGCTACCCACCGGCCACGCCACCGACCCGGTGCAGCGTGGCTGGCAGCCCGTCCCCGAAGCCCCCGGTGGCCGCGACAGCTCGGTGAGTGGCCGGGCCGCCCGCCGCCGGGCCGCGGAGGCTGCCGAGGCGCAGGCCGCCGCCGAAGCGCAGGCCGCCGCCGAGGCGCAGGCCAGGGCGGCCGCCGAAGCCGAAGCCGCCGCACAGGCGAGGGTCGCCGAAGCCAGAGCCGCTCGCGATGCCGGCCCGGCCACTGCGGCGTGGACCCCGCCGGCGAACGGATTCGGCGGCGCCGCGCAGGCGCCGTGGCAGCCGGCCGAGCAGGTCGGCCCGCCGGCTCCGCCGAGCCTGGCGGATCCGGGCCCGGCCACCGCCGCCTGGACACCCTCCGCCAATGGATTCGCGCCCGCCCCGAAGCGCGCCGAGCCGAGTCCGGCGATCCCGGCCTGGACACCGCCTCCGGTCAACGGCTACTCGCCGGGTGCGCAGCCCGCGCAGGATCAGGGCCCGGCGACCGTTGCCTGGTCGCCGACCGTCAACGGTTTCGCCCCCGCCCCCGAGCAGCCCGCCCGCGATGCCCGCCCCGAACTGCCGCGGCGGCGCGAGAAGCAGGGCGAGAACGGCCTGCCCGCCTGGTCGGCGCGCCGGCATCGCTCCGGTTCGGGCGGACCCGAGACCGGCGGCATCCCGACCGCCGCGTGGTCGCTGGCCAATCAAGACCAGCAGCTGCTGTCGGGTCAGACGGTCGCGGGTGACCTGCTGCGCGACGGCGCCGAACGCGCCGAAGCCGACCGCAAGAGCCGCGGTAGATCCGGACGCGGTTCGGCCCGTGCGGAACGCACGGCCGAGACCGTCGAGCCCGACGACCAGCGCACCGACGTCTACGCCCCGGTCGCCCCGGACGCCGCCCCCGATCTCGACGACGAGGCCGAGGACTTCTACGACGAAGACGATCTGCTCGACGACGAACTCGATGACGAGTTCGACGACGACGAAGCCGAAGAATCGTCCTGGGGCCGCCGCACCGCCGCGCTGAGCCGCACCTCGTCTTCGCTGCGCCGCAAGGCGGGTTCGCTCGGCAAGGCCGGTGCGCTCGGCAAGGTGACCTCGCTCGCCGGTGCCAAGGCCGCCGCGCTCGGCAGGAAACCGGCCGCGGGCAAGAGCGCCGCACTGGCGTCCAGCGCCGCGGCACCGGCCGCGCGCGGCTCGCGCAGCGCTCGCAAGGCCGAGTACGAGGAAAACAAGCGCCAGTGGATGATTCTCGGCGGCCAGAGCGCGGGCGCGGCGGTCGCGGGGATGTTGCTGTTCAAGGGTTTCGAGCGGATGTGGGAGATGCTGCCGTGGGTGGCGCTGGCGCTGGCCATGGTCGTCATCCTCGGTCTGGTGGCCCTGGTGCGCATCCTGCGGCGCACCGACGACATTCTCAGCACTGTGATCGCTGTCGTGGTCGGCATCTTTGTGACGCTGGGACCGCTAGCCTTTCTTCTCAGTACGAACTGAGTAGGGAGCGGCTGTGGGGAACATCGGGCAGGCGGACGAGACCAGAGTGGTGCCGGGCCACGCGAGCGCGGCGGGGGAATCGGCTGCCTCGCCTGAACGCGGCCGGATCTGTGTCGGCTTGTCCACGGCGTCGGTGTACCCGCAGAACACCGAGTCGGCGTTCCGGTATGCCGCCGAATTGGGTTATGACGGCGTCGAATTGATGGTGTGGGCCGAGCCGGCCAGCCAGAGCATCGCGATCGTGCAGTCCTACATCCGCAAGTACTCGGTGCCGGTGCTGGCCGTGCACGCGCCGTGCCTGCTGATCTCGCAGCGGGTGTGGGGTTCCGATCCCGTCGCCAAGCTCGAGCGCAGTGTGCGCACCGCCGAAGCGCTCGGTGCGGACACCGTGGTGGTGCATCCGCCGTTTCGATGGCAGCGTCGCTATGCCGAGAACTTCGCCGCCCAGGTGGCCGAGCTGGAAGCCGGCAGTTCCGTGGTGGTCGCGGTGGAGAACATGTTCCCCATGCGCGCCGATACCTTGTTCGGCCGTCGCGGCGGTGCCGCCAAGCGCCTGGAGCGTCGCGGCGGGCCCGGCTTGGCGTTGACGGCGTTCAGCCCCTCTTACGATCCGACCGACACCGGCTTCGCGCACTACACCCTCGATCTGTCGCATACCGCGACCGCGGGCGCCGACCCGCTGGCGCTCGCCGCGCGCATGGGGCCGGGCCTGGCGCACCTGCATCTGGCCGACGGGCGCGGCGCGGCGCACGACGAGCATCTGGTCCCGGGCGACGGTACCCAGCCATGTGTGGAGGTGTGCGCGGCGCTGGTGGAGTCCGGGTTTTCCGGTCACGCCGTCGCCGAGATCAATACCCAGAACGCGCGCACCACCGCCGATCGCGCGGCCATGCTCGCCCGGACTCTCGCCTTCGCCCGTCAGCATCTCAACGGGCTCACTCCGGCGCCCGCACCGCAGTCCCCGCGCAGCGAATCCGCCTGATCCGGTCGCGCGGTCACCCACCCCCGGGAATATCGATCCTTCCGGGGTGACTTGTACGCTGTACGAACGAGTTGGCCGAACGACAGGAGTGACGATGACGCCGGAGCTGACCGCCGACCCCGATCAGGCCACCGCCGCCCCCTTCGGCCAGGTGTGCGCCCTCACCGAGCTCACCACCACCGACGCGACCACCGGGCGCTACGCGGGCACCATCGATCCGATCTGGACGATCGGCCCCAAGGTGCACGGCGGCACCATGGTCGCCGCCTCGGCGGCCGCCGCGACCACCTGGCTGCGCACCGTCGACCCCGAGCGCACCGCCATGGCGCCCATCGCCGCGAGCTCGGACTTCCTCGGCGCCCCGGAACCCGGCGCGGTCGAATACGAGGTGAGCGTGCGCAAGGTCGGCCGCCAGATCTGTCTGCTCGACGCCACCCTCAGCCAGGGCGGCAAGGCCATGGTGCGCACCGCCTTCACCTTCGGCCACCTCGACGACGCCGATACCCCGCCCGCCTACGCGCCGTCACACACCGATATGCCCGCCGAACCCGGCGCCTCGGCGATCGCCTACGACCCCGAATCGCCGATGGGCCAGATCGTGCACGTCGCGCAGGGCGCCGACCTGTGCATCGACTCCGAGTGGGCGCGCTTCCTCGCCGGCGAAACCGGAGTACCAAGGCTGCGCCTGTGGATGCGTCCGCGCGAAGGCGATCAGAACGATCCGGACGTGTCGATGTACTTCGCCATGATGGCCGCCGATATGAGCCCGCCGGTGCCGGCGAACCTCGGCAACTTCGGCTGGGCGCCGACCGTGCAGATGACCACCTACCTGCGGCGCAGGCCCGCCCCCGGCTGGCTGCGCATCATCGCCACCACCCACGAGGTGGGCGGGCGGATGTTCGACGAGGACCAGCTCGTCATCGACTCCACCGGTGCCGTCGTCGCGCAGAGCCGTCAGCTGGCGTTGATGCCCGCCCCGCGTCGATAGCTGCCTGGCCCGCGCCGGGCGAGCGTCACGACTGTTGGCAGTCCGGACTGTCGGCCGTCTAGCCTTATGGCTCATGACCAGAATTGCTGTGATCGGTGGCGGACGCATCGGCGAGGCGTTGATCGCGGGTTTGCTCGAATCCGGACGGGCCGTCAAGGATCTGGTGGTCGTGGAGACCCACCCGGATCGCGGTGAGATGCTCGCCGACCGGTTCGGCATCCGGGTCACCGATTCGGTGACCGACGCCGCCGTGGGCGCCGACCTGCTGGTGATCGCGGTGAAGCCGGGCGACGTCGACGCGGTGCTGACCGATCTCGGCAAGGCCGAACTCGGCGGCGATCGCGATCAGGTGCTGGTCTCGCTGGCCGCCGGTGTGCCGACGGCCCGGCTGGAGAACAAGCTTCCCGCCGGTTTCCCGGTGGTGCGGGTGATGCCGAATACGCCGATGCTGGTCGGGCAGGGCATGAGTGTGCTCGCCCCCGGTCGCTACGCCAAGACCGATCAGCTCGAGCTGGTCTCCGAGGTGCTCGGCGCGGTCGGCAAGGTCGCGGTCGTGCCGGAAACCCAGATGGACGCGGTGACTGCCGTATCCGGTTCCGGGCCCGCGTATTTCTTCCTGGTGGTCGAGGCCATGGTCGACGCGGGCGTCGGGCTCGGCCTGACCCGCGATGTGGCCACCCAGCTGGTCGTGCAGACGATGATCGGCTCGGCCGCGCTGCTCGAGGAATCCGGCCAGCAGGCGGCGGATCTGCGCGCCGCGGTCACCTCGCCCGCGGGCACCACCGCGGCCGCATTGCGCGAGCTCGAGCGCGGTGGCGTGCGTTCGGCGTTCCTGGAAGCGCTGCACGCGGCCAAGCAACGGTCGATGGAACAGGGTGTGGCCGCGGAGTAGCCGCCGGTCGACGCGCAATATCGGCTGATTTCTCACACCCGTCGCAGCAATCCCACTGGTCCCGCTAAGCTTCAAGGAGCACGTGCGTGTCTGTTCCGCCGGTGGGGAAGCCAGCGGCGCGGACGTGCCGGAGGTCAGTGGTGCGATGATGTCTTCGAACAAGATGTCTCCAAGTGGTGGCGGTTCGCCACAGGGACAACCCGTGCTCGGCGGAGGAACACAGTTCCTCACCGTCGCCGAGGTCGCGAATCTGATGCGGGTGTCGAAAATGACGGTGTATCGGCTGGTGCACTCGGGTGAGCTACCCGCGGTGCGCGTAGGCCGGTCGTTCCGGGTGCATGCCAAAGCGGTGCACGAATACCTCGAGACGTCCTACTTCGACGCCGGATGAGTCGATTACCGGCGCATGTGTCCGGGCCGGTACGATGGACCCTCGGTTCGTGTTCACGCACCGCGGCTACCGCATGTTCGTTGGCCCAGGTGGCGCGAACATTGGGAGTGAGGCTTGCCGAGCGACCGGACAGTTGGCGTACGTGAGTGCGTGCGCGCCGAGTAGAGAGAACGCGAGGAACACCCTATGGGTTCTGTGATCAAGAAGCGCCGTAAGCGCATGTCGAAGAAGAAGCACCGCAAGCTGCTTCGTCGTACCCGCGTGCAGCGGCGCAAACTCGGCAAGTAAGCGCTGATGACAGCAGAAGGGCCCGTCACCGATCAGGTGGCGGGCCCTTCATTTTGAAATATTCAGATTTGAAATCTGGCGTGTTTCCGGTGACTGAAGTCATCGTTAGAAGCCGGTTAAATTTCGCGGCGAAGGGTACGGCAGCAGTTAGTCTGGAACGGGAATAAATCCGAGGGGGCTCGAAGGTGGGACGGCCCGGTGCGTATGGACGTTGAGGCTAGTAGGGGCGCACGATTGCCCGACGTGGTGATGGTGACCGGCGCGGCCAGGTTCTTCGGTGGCAATGTGGTCTCCCGGCTGGCTCAGGACGAGCGGATCGCGCGCGTCATCGCCGTCGACTCGCTCACCCCCAGCCCCGAGCTGCGCCGCCGGATGGGCCGGGCCGAATTCATTCGCGCCGATATCCGTAACCCCTTGATCCGCAAAGTGATCGCGGGCAACGACGTCGACACCGTCGTGCACACCGCGGTGCTGTCTCATCCGCCGGCCGGCGGCAGCCGCGCGGCGATGAAGGATCTCAACGTCCTCGGCGCCATGCAGCTGTTCGCCGTGTGCCAGAAGGCGCCCGCGGTGCGGCGGGTGGTGCTGCGTTCGTCGTCGGCGGTGTACGGCGGAAGCGCCAAGGACCCGGCGAAATTCACCGAGGAAATGGGCGCCCGCACCCCGCCCAGCGGCGCATTCGCGCGCGACATGATCGAAATCGAAGGTTTCGTGCGCGGGCTGGCCCGGCGTCGTCCGGATATCGCCGCGCCGATTCTGCGCTTCGCGCCCATCGTCGGGCCTAGACTGGCGGGGCGTGGCGCCCAGTTCCTGCGTTCGCCGCTGACACCGACGGTGCTCGGCCGCGACGCACGGATGCAGTTGTTGCACGAAGAAGACGCGGTCGCCGCCTTGGTGCACGCAGCGCTGGGTGCACCCGGAGGAACGTTCAACATCGCAGGCGACGGAGCCTTGGCTCTGTCACAAGCAGTTCGCCGTGCGGGCCGGGTCGCTATGCCGGTCCCGTGGGCGCTGTTCCGCACCATCGGCCGCTCCCTGATGGGTCCGGTGATGCGCGATTTCAGCGCCGAACAGCTCGACTACTTCCATTTCGGTTGTGGCCTGGACACCACTCGTATGCGCACCGAGCTCGGATTCGAGCCGCGGTGGACGACGGTACAGGCGTTCGATGACTTCATCGGGGGCGCAGCGCTGCGGCCCGTCGTCGATCCCTCGTGGATCGATGCCGCGGAACACAAACTGCTCGGCCTGGTAGGGGCCGGTACGGGAGCACAAACATGAACGACGTAGCGAAAGTCATTCAGCTGCACGACCTCGCCGTGGAACCACGGCCACGACCCGCGCCACGAGAGTGGAGCGCTCCGGTGCCCACCGTGACGTCGCTGACCGATCGGCTGGCCGCCGCCGCGCCCGCCGCACCGCAATCACTGGCGGAGCTGATGCGCGGCGCGCTCGGCAAGCAGATCAGCAAGACCGCCGAATTCGCTCGCCGCAGGCTCACCGGCGACTATCAGGTCGACGAATTCGGTTTCGACGAGCATCTGCTCGAATCGGTGATCCTGCCCGCACTGCGCCCGCTGTCGGACTACTGGTTCCGGGTGCAGGTCAGCGGCATGGAGAACATCCCGGAGGTGGGTGGCGCGCTGATCGTGTCCAACCACGCGGGCACCGTTCCGCTGGACGGGCTCATGCTCCAGCTCGCCATCCACGACCACCACCCGAAACAGCGCGCACTACGCCTGCTGGCCGCCGATCTGGTCTTCGAGACGCCGGTACTCGGCGTGCTGGCCCGCAAGGCCGGGCACACCCTGGCCTGCCGCCCCGATGCCGAGCGGCTGCTGCGCACCGGTGAGCTGACAGGCGTGTTCCCCGAAGGGTTCAAGGGCGTCGGCAAGAACTACGCCGACCGGTACAAGCTGCAACGGTTCGGTCGCGGCGGATTCGTGGCCGCCGCCGTGCGCACCGGGGTGCCGATCATTCCGTGCTCGATCGTCGGATCCGAGGAGATCTACCCCAAGCTCGCCGATATCAAGCCGTTGGCGCGGCTGCTCGGGCTGCCCTACTTCCCGGTGACGCCGCTGTTCCCGCACCTGGGCCTGCTCGGCGCGATGCCGCTGCCGTCGAAGTGGTACATCGAATTCGGCAAGCCCATCGCCACCACCGAATACGAGCCCGAGGCCGCCGACGACCCGATGACGATGTTCGAGGTCACCGACCAGGTCCGCGAAACCATCCAGCAGACCCTCTACAAGCTGCTCACCAAACGCCGCAACCCGTTCACGGGGTAACACAGGCTGTCGAATGCCGGGCGGACTCCGAATTGGGTCCGCCCGGTGTCAGTGCAGATCCCGGCGCCGGGTGATCGCCGCCGCCACCGCACCACCGGCCGCCCCGAGCGCCAGCGCCGTCGGCACGCCGATCTTGGCGGCCTTGCGTCCGGTGCGGAAATCACGGATCTCCCAGCCGCGGTTCTTGGCGACCTCACGCAGATCCGAATCCGGGTTGATCGCGACCGCCGTGCCGACCAGCGACAGCATCGGCACATCGTTGTGGCTGTCGGAATAGGCGGTGCAGCGCTTGAGGTTGAGGCCCTCGCGGATGGCGAGAGTGCGCACCGCGTGTGCCTTACCCAGTCCGTGCAGGATGTCGCCGACCAGGCGGCCGGTGAACTTGCCGTCCACACTCTCGGCGACCGTGCCGAGCGCACCGGTGAGCCCGAGCCGCTTGGCGATCACCTGCGCCAGCTCCACCGGCGTCGCGGTGACCAGCCAGACCTGCTGGCCGGCATCCAGATGCATCTGCGCCAGCGCCCTGGTGCCCGGCCAGATCTTGTCGGCGATGATCTCGTCGTAGATCTCCTCACCGAGCGCGGCCAGCTCCGCGGTGGAGCGGCCCGCGATGAATTCGAGCGCCTTTTCCTTGCCGGAGGCCATATCGGTGCTGTTTTCTTTGCCGGTCACCCGGAATTTCACCTGTTTCCAGGCGATATCGACCAGATCCGAGGTCTTGAAGTATTTGCGAGCGGCCAGCCCGCGCGCGAAATGCACGATGGAGGCGCCCTGCACCATGGTGTTGTCGACATCGAAAAACGCCGCCGCCGTCAGATCCCGCGGAACCTCCGGCCCCTCGGTCTGCTCCTCGGCCGCCGAAGCCAACTCCGCGTCGTGCAGCGCCAGCGCTGCGTCCGCACTGGCCTCACCCGCCAGATTGGCCCGCAGCTCCTCCTCGCTCGGGCCGAACGGGCTGCGCGAGATGCGGGCGAGCTGATCGGTCAGGCCCTGGCCGAGCGGGCCCAGGTTCCACCGCGCCGGAAACTCGCCGAACCGCCCCGCGATGAATCCGGTCCTCGCCACCCTCGATCGTTCCGGCACCAGTACCTCCGCCCGTCGCGCTCTGCCGAACCGGCGGTCTCCCGAGGCCCCTGCGTGGTTACGCAAGCTGACGCCTCCGGGCCCGTCGCTCGACCGCTGTTATGGTCCGCGCCTGACCAGGCCCTGCGAGGTGGCACATTCCACCGCCGCCCGGCCGTGACCTGCCAGGCGCAAGCCACGTCCAACAGTAACCGGATTCCGCCCTCGTGACCCCAGGACCGTGCGCAGTCGCACTGGCGTGGCGAGGGGATTTAATAACCTTCATGACCAATCCCACAGAAAGCGCCGCATCCGATGCATTGCCATCGGTCACCCTGCTGACCAGGGCGGGGTGCGGAATGTGCGCAATCGCACTCGAACAGTTGCGGACGATCTGCGCCGATTACGGAATCGAGGTCGGCACCGTCGACGTCGACGAGGCCGCCGCCACCGACCCTGGCCTGCGCGCCGAATACGGCGACCGGCTTCCTGTGGTGCTGCTCAACGGTCGTGAGCACAGCTATTTCGACGTCGACGAACCCCGATTGCGAGCCGACCTGAGCCGATGATCGGCGCGCCGAGCGGCGCTGTGCTGGTCGCGGGGGAAAATGAGGCCAATTTCACCGACTTTGTGCAGGGCTTCACAAGCGGTTACGGTGGTGGCACGCGACCCGCGGGCCGAGGATTCTCGAGAGCCTTCTCGAGCAGCGTTCTCGAGTGTGCCGGCGCGCGGTGAATCAACCCGACATTCGATCCCGTCACCGGAGCAGCCCGGGACGGAGGTCACAGACGAACCGGACCTGACTTCAGGACGGGCGAGGAGCCGAGGACGTGACAGAGCACCATGAGGCGCCGGGTGGCGCCTCCAAAGCTCTGCGGTCGAGCGACGGGCCCGAAGGCGGCAGCTCGCGGAACCACGAGGCCGCCAATCGTACCCACAAGGACATTCCGCAGGCGACGGTGGCGCGGCTGGCCACCTACCTCCGAGTCCTCGCCATGTTGGCCGACGACGGTGTGCTCATCGTATCGAGTGAGGAACTCGCTGTCGCGGCGGGTGTCAATTCCGCGAAGCTGCGCAAGGACCTGTCGTTCCTCGGTCCCAACGGTGTTCGCGGTGTCGGCTACGACGTCGCCAAGCTGCGGACCAGGATCGAAGATGTGCTCGGCCTGTCCGAGGGGCACCGCGTCGTGCTGGTCGGCGCGGGAAATCTCGGCAGCGCCCTGGTCGGCTACGGCGGCTTCCGGCGTCGCGGCTTCACCGTGGTCGGCCTGTTCGACAACGATCCCGCGGTGATCGGGCGCACGGTGTCGGGCCTGCGGGTACGTGACGCGGCCGAACTCGACGCGGCCATCGCCACCCTCGAACCCACCATCGCCGTCATCGCGGTCCCCGACGACGCCGCCCAGCAGGTCTGCGACGCGCTGGTCGCGGCCGGACTGCAATCGATTCTGAGCTTCGCCCCCTGTGAGCTGGAGGTACCGGCCACGGTCGAGGTGCGCCGGGTCGATCTGGCCGTCGAGATGCAGATGCTGTCGTTCGAGCGGGTGCGCAACGCCGAGGTCGACCGGTGGCCGAGCGACGGGCACGGAGGCGGCAGCGAGCGTAACCACGGAGGGCCCCGGGAGGCCACCGATTCGATACAGCCCGCGGCGGTCGGCGAGCGCGGCGACTCGATCCCGGTCGCCCATGCGCTCGGCTCCGGGCGGGTCGCCCGCCGGGCGGCCAATACCCATCCGCAGCCCGCTCACCCCGGCCGCGCCCACCCGGCGGCGGCCACACAGCATCCGGCAACCCCGCAGCATCCGGCAACCTCGCATTCGGCAACGGAGCCAACCAGCAAGGGATCGGTGGTCACACCATGAGTGTTCTTCTCGTCGGCATCTCCCATCGCAGTGCGCCGGTCTCCGTGCTGGAGAAGGTCGCGATCACCGACGCCGACCGGCCCAAGCTGATCGACCGGTTGCTCACCTCGAGCCACGTCTCCGAGGCGATGATCGTCTCCACCTGCAACCGCGTCGAGGTGTACGCCGTGGTCGACGCCTTCCACGGCGGACTCGCCGAGGTGGGCGACCTGCTGACCAAACACTCCGGGCTGCCGCTGCCCGATCTGACCAAGCACGCCTACGTCCGCTACAGCGAGGCCGCGGCCGAGCACCTGTTCGCGGTCTCCAGTGGCCTGGACTCGATGGTGATCGGCGAGCAGCAGGTGCTCAGCCAGATCCGCAGCGCCTACGCCACCGCCGACGCCCAGCAGGCCGTCGGGCGCACCCTGCACGAGTTGGCCCAGCACGCGCTGCGGGTCGGCAAGCGGGTGCATTCGGAGACCGGGATCGATCGCGCGGGCGCCTCGGTGGTGTCGGTCGCACTCGACCGCGCCGGCGCCGTGCTCGGACCGCTCGCCGGACGCACCGCTGTGGTGGTCGGTGCCGGTGCGATGGGCGGGCTCGCGGTCGCGCATCTTTCGCGGGCCGGCATCGGGCGCATCGTCGTCGTCAACCGGACCATGGAGCGGGCCCAGCGGCTCGCTGCCACCGCGGGCACGCACGGCGTCGACGCCGAGGCGATGGAGTTGTCGCGGCTGCCCGAGGCCATGGCGGCCGCCGACGTGGTGGTCACCTGTACCGGCGCGGTCGGCGCGGTGGTCAACCTGGCCGATACGCACACCGCGCTGGCCGCTCGTGATCGCGCGGGCGAACGTCCGCTGGTGTTCTGCGATCTCGGCCTGCCCCGCGATGTGGAGCACGCGGTGGCCGGGCTGCCCGGCGTCACCGTCATCGATATCGAGACCTTGCAGCGCGATCCCGCCGCGGGCGCGGCCGCCGACGACACCGTGGCCGCCCGCACGATCGTCGCCGACGAACTCGCCAAATACCTGGCCGGGCAGCGGATGGCCGAGGTCACCCCGACCGTCGCCGCACTGCGTCAGCGGGCCGCCGAAGTGGTGGAAGCCGAACTGATGCGGCTGGATTCGCGCCTGCCCGACCTGGCCGATCCGGAACGCGACGAGGTCGCGCGCACGGTGCGGCGGGTGGTGGACAAGCTGCTGCACGCGCCGACGGTGCGGGTCAAGCAGCTGGCCTCGACCCCGGGCGGCGACAGCTACGCCGAGGCGCTACGCGAATTGTTCGAACTCAAACCCGGTGCGGCGCAGGCGGTTGCCGCGCCCATGGAGATCCACGCGGTCCCGGACGACAGCGAAGTCACCTTGGCCGACGATTTCACCGTCGGTCATCTCGGCGACGAAGAGGAGCAGACGGCGTGAGCGGGTCAACGGCCGGACGCGGCAGCCTGCGTAACCACGTAGGCCGTCCCGTCCACGCCCAGGAGGAAACGGCATGAATGCTTCGATGACCGCCACTACCCAGTCGGCGTCGGATGTGCGCGCACCGTTGCGAATCGGCACCAGAGGCAGCCTGCTCGCGCTGACCCAGGCGGGCACCGTGCGCGACGCGCTGATCGCCGCCGGACGGCCCGCGGAGCTGATCGTGGTCAAAACACCCGGCGACCTGTCCTCCGATCCGGTGGAGAAGATCGGCGTCGGCGTGTTCACCTCCGCGCTGCGCGACGAACTCGCCGCGGGCACCGTCGATATCGCGGTGCACTCCTACAAGGACCTGCCGACCGCGCCGGACGAGCGCTTCACCATCGCCGCCATCCCGCAGCGCGCGGATCCGCGCGACGCCCTCGTCGCCCGCGACGGCCTGGTGCTCGGTGAACTGCCCGTCGGTTCGGTGGTCGGCACCTCGGCCCCGCGCCGCGGCGCCCAGTTGCGCGCGCTCGGCCTCGGTTTGGAGATCGTGCCGCTGCGCGGCAACCTCGACTCCCGGTTACGCAAGGTCAGCGAGGGCGAACTCGACGCGATCGTGGTGGCCCGCGCCGGGCTCTCCCGCATCGGCCGCCTCGACGCGGTGACCGAGGCCCTCGAACCCGTGCAGATGCTGCCCGCCCCCGCTCAGGGCGCCCTCGCCGTGGAATGCCGCAGCGACGACGCCGAACTGATCGAGCTGCTCACCACGCTCGACGACGCCGCCACCCGCGCCGCCGTGATCGCCGAACGGGCACTGCTGGCCGAACTCGAGGCCGGCTGTACCGCGCCGGTCGGCGCGATCGCCGAGGTGGTCGAATCCCTCGACGACGACGGTCGCATCGTCGAGGAACTCTCGCTGCGCGGCTGCGCGGCTGCCATCGACGGCTCCGACGTGCTGCGCGCGTCGGTGGTGGGTGCGCCCGCTGATGCCGCCGAATTGGGGCGGGCGCTGGCCCGCGAGCTGCTGGAGCTCGGTGCGCGCGAATTGCTCGCCGCCGAACCCGCCCCGGTAGCGGCCGCCCCCACAGACGTCACCGATCCCAGTCCAATGGAGAACAACCGATGAGTCGAGCCGCTAAGAAGCATCCCGGTCGGATCCTGTTCGTCGGGTCGGGTCCAGGAGATCCGGCGCTGCTCACCGTGCGGGCGCGCGAGGTGCTCGGCCGGGCAACGCTCGCCTTCACCGACCCCGACGTCGACAAGGGTGTGCTGGCCCTGATCGGCACCGCCGTCGAGCCGGGCCCCGACGGTGAGCGCGCCGTCGACGTGCGGCCCGCCCTCGGCGAGCCGGCCGAGGTCGCCAAGACGCTGATCGCCGAGGCCCGCGCCGGACACGACGTGGTGCGCGTGGTCGCGGGCGATCCGCTGACCACCGACGCGGTGATCGCCGAGGTCACCACCGTCACCCGCTCGCACATGGTGTTCGAGGTGCTGCCCGGCCTGCCCGGTGGCTCGGCAGTGCCCAGCTACGCCGGTATCGCGCTGGGATCGGGCCATACCGAGGCCGACGTGCGTGGCGAGGTGGACTGGGCGGCACTGGCCGCCGCACCCGGACCGCTGGTGCTGCACGCCACCTCCGGGCATCTGGCCGAGACCGCGAGCGCGCTGGTCGAACACGGTATGGCCCCACAGACGCCGGTCGCGGTGACCGTGCGCGGCACCACCCGGCAGCAGCGCACCATCGAAGCCACCCTGGCCACGCTCAACAGCGCCGCCTCCGAACTGGTCGGCCCGCTGGTGGTGACCATCGGCAAGGTGGTCGCGCAGCGGTCGAAGATGTCGTGGTGGGAATCGCGGGCGCTCTACGGCTGGACCGTGCTGGTGCCGCGCACCAAGGATCAGGCCGCCGAGATGAGCGAGCGGCTGGTCACCCACGGCGCCATCCCGATGGAAGTGCCGACCATCGCCGTCGAGCCGCCGCGCAGCCCCGCGCAGATGGAGCGCGCGGTCAAGGGCCTGGTCGACGGCCGCTACCAGTGGGTGGTGTTCACCTCCACCAACGCGGTGCGCGCGGTGTGGGAGAAGTTCTCCGAGTTCGGGCTGGACGCGCGGGCGTTCTCCGGGGTGAAGATCGCCTGTGTCGGCGAGGCCACCGCGGACAAGGTGCGTTCCTTCGGCATCAACCCGGAGCTGCTGCCGAGCGGTGAACAGTCCTCCGAGGGCCTGCTGGCCGACTTCCCGCCCTACGACGACGTGTTCGATCCGGTGAATCGGGTGCTGCTGCCGCGCGCCGATATCGCCACCGAAACCCTGGCCGAGGGTCTGCGTGACCGTGGCTGGGAAATCGACGACGTCACCGCCTACCGCACGGTGCGCGCCTCGCCGCCGCCGGCCGAGACCCGCGAGATGATCAAGACCGGCGGTTTCGACGCGGTCCTGTTCACCTCGTCCTCCACCGTCCGCAACCTGGTGGGTATCGCCGGTAAGCCGCATGCCCGCACCATCGTCGCGTGCATCGGCCCCAAGACCGCCGAGACCGCCATCGAATTCGGCCTGCGCGTCGACGTGCAGCCCGAGACCGCCCAGGTCGGACCGCTGGTGGAGGCACTGGCCGAGCACGCCGCCCGGCTGCGCGCCGAGGGCCTGCTGCCCCCGCCGCGCAAGAAGAGCCGCCGCAGCCGCTAGTCCGGCAGCCGCACGGCACCATACTGTTCGACCCAGCAGCGCGATCATCGATCGCGCTGCTGGTGCGTTCGGGGTACCCGGGTTATCCACTGCCACCACCACAGCCCCCGCCGCCGCCTCCACCGCCGGAGTCGCCGCCGCTCCAGCCGCCGCCGGAACTTCCACCGCCCCAGCTGTCCCCGCTCGAGCCGATGCTCCAGTCGACCGCTCCCACGCTGCCGCTCGAGCCGCTGCTGCCAGACGAACCGCCGTCGCGAGAGCTACCCGTACGCGAAACGCCCTGTCCCGCAATGCCCGAACGCGATCCGCTCCGCCCGGCGTCGATACTGCGGGAGCCGCCACGCCGCGACTTCTTACCGAACCGGTCGTCGCCCGAGCCGATTCCGTGTGCGCCGCTGCCGGGTGACGCGCCGCTTCGCCGACTCGTCTCGCCGCCACCTCGGCTGCCGCGCTGTTCGGCGACACGAGTGCCGCTACCGTGCGGATCGCCGCTGCCGCGTGATGTGGTTCCGGCGCTGTGTTCATTGCCGCCGGGCGAGGAGCTGTTGCGTGCATCGGAGCCGCGACGCCAACCACCCACACCGGCGGTGCGTGAGCTGCCTGCGACCGGACTGCTGCCGCGCGATGTGCTCCCGGCGCTGTGTTCATTGCCGCCGGGCAAGGAGCTGTTGCGTGCGTCGGTGCCGCGACGCCAACCGCCGCCGCCGACGGTGCGTGAGCTGCCTATGTCCGGCCTGCTGTCGCGAACGGTAGGGGACGCGGCTCCGCTCTGGCCGGCGTAGCGCTTCTCGTGCCCACTGCTCTGCCCGTCTGTTCCGGCGCCGACGTATATCCCCGCAGCAGCGGATTCGCCCTCGTCGCCGAGTTGGGTCGTGCGGCGTGAGCCGAGAGCGCGTTGGGTTCGGCGCAGCTCTGTGTACAAATCGGCAAGGGAGCCGGGCAGTTCGATCATCGAACCGGTCGCGGCGCGCTGCCATTTCTCCAGCCGCTGGGCGCGTTCGGCCGCGGCGCGGCCGCGTAGGCGGGCGGCCGCGTCGAGTGGGCGGCGGTGCAGGTGCGAGCCGAGTTCCAGCAGGAGCAGACCGACTACGAGCGTTGCGACGAACCAGCCACACATTCCATAGAGGTACCAGCGGGCGACGTCCGGATTGTCGGCTAGCAGCACCCATCCCAGGATGGCCAGGGGGAGTGCGAAAAGGGCGCGCAGCACGAACTTTCCGAGCGTGCGGGCGATATCGCCCGGTGCGCGACGGGTGGACTCTTCCGGCAGGTGGACCTCCGCCGGCTCGGGTTCTGGAGCGATATCACCGATGACGTCGCGATGGCGGCGCAGCTCCGCCCAGTAATCGGCAGCAGGCATCCGCCGCTCCTGCGTCGCGATCTCGGCACGGAAACGCAGCACCCCGTCTTGCAGGTCGGTCGGCGTGACGAAGGCGCGCACTCGAGTGATCGTGCGGGACTCCGGGCGCGTGCGTGCCCACAGCAGTGCACCGTTGTCGAAGATCCGGGTCTGGGCGGTGGCGCGGGGAGCACCGGTGGCGAGCACCTCGATCGTGGCCGACTGTCCCTCGGATCGGCCTGCTGCTCGCGAAATCCGTTCGATCCAGTGTGGACCCGCGGCACGATGGAAGGCGTTCATCGAACTCACTTCCACCAGGTAGTGCCGGTGCCCGCGACGTGGTGATTCATGCGCCGGATACCGCCAGGCGCGCCACAGGCCGACGGCCACACCGAGGTCGCGGACCGCGCCGAGGACCGCTTGATCGCCACGGTCGATCAGCAGATCGGTCAGGTCGTCGAAGCCGGAGCGGTCGCTCAGGTCGAGCCGATCCGGCAACCGCGACCACGCCACCCGCAGCACGGCGGCAGGCACGGGCGCGAATCGATAACGTTGCGGCGCAACCGAATCCGCACTCACGATACTGCGTGGCCCCGGCAATTCCCGCCCGGCGATCTCGGCTCGGAACTGGGCGACGCCGTCGACGAACAACGGTGGCGGTCCAGCGGTGCGCAGATGCTCGGCCAGTGCCGGATCCGGTGCCAACCCGTATTCGTCGAGATAGTGCGCGACCGCCTCCGGCCACACCCAGCGCCCGTCGGTGCGGATCGTCATCGGTACCGGCACAGCCGATTCCGGCTCGACCGTATCCGCCACCCCGGACGCCCGGCAGACCGCCGGCGCGGTGCGCAGGTAACGCACGGCCGCCCGGGTATCGGTCAGGCGCGGATGGTTTGCGGGGAACCGGACGGGGTGCTCGGTGAACGGCGCGGGGATCCGCGGTGCGGTGTCGTCCGCGGCCCACAGCAGGCAGGAGCGGGCCTGTGCGCTGAGTTGATAGCGCGGCAGATCGGCACCGGTGGTGTACACCTCGACCTGCCCGTCGGCCTCGCCCGCCACGTGCAGTGCCGAGGCCACGTCGGCGGCGACGATCCACGGCCTGCCGCCGTGGCCGACCTCGACCAGGTAGATCCGGCGCGGCGTCTGCGTCCACCCTTCCTGATCCGGCCGGGCGGGCCTGCGCCAGGACCGCCAGACACCGATCACCGCGCCGTGCTCGCGGGCCGCCGCGACCGCGGCGGTATCGATGTCGTCGAGGCTGAGATCGGTGCTGCCGGTGACTCCGGTCAGATCGAGGGCGCGCGGCATCGGCGCCACCGGCAACGCCGCGGATTCCGGTAGCAGCGGGGTGAATTCGAACGGCACCCGCTCACTCGGCGCCGGCGCCACGACGTCGCGCATGCCCCATCGGGTGAACCGCGTCCCGAGGATCTCGGCCAGCGTCGCGAGTTCGGCCGGGCGTAGCGCGATCTTGCGTCGGCGCGCGATCGCCTCGACGGCATAGGCGACCTCGCGCTGGTCGCCGAGGCTCAGGCTGTAGCGAAGATCGGTCAGGTACCGGTCCGGGATACGGCCGGCGAATCCGAGCAGCATGGCGTGCACGGCATCTGCGGATGTCATCGTTGATCCGAATTCGTCTGTGGGCGAGCGATGGTGGTCCCGCGCTCGTGGGCGGAGACCGATGGTAGTCAGCGCGGGGGCGCGCCGACAGGTGTTGTCCGCCGAAAACTTCGGCCGGTGAGCAGAATTCGATGCGGCGTGCCCACAGGGGCGAGCCTGCGCGGCCGATGCGGCGCAGGCTCACCGCGACTCAGCGGTGCTGGCGTAGCAAGGTACGCACCAGCTCGCAGGTGGCATCCGACGGCGGCCGGACACCTGCTACCTCCGCGGCGGCCCGGATCTTGCGGTCGGTGGCATAACCGGGCGCGTACACCCCCGAATCGAGCAGGGCGATGGCCAGGCGCATGGCCTTACGACGCCGGTTGTGCAGGATGTACCAGGAGCGTGGACGCCCGGCCGGTAGCGGACGCCGTGCGGGCGCGGTGTGGACGTGGTCGATGTGAGCTGTCTTCGAAGCCATCTGACATCCCTCCCGTGGTGATCCGGGGCACGCGGACCCCTTCGAACATGTCTTCGATTCTACCCGCGACCACCGACAAACTTCGTTGTGCACAACGGCTTTCGGCCGCCCGACCGGCGGTTTCGGCCGATCTCGCCGGAATCGGAGTGCGCCGACGCGGCTGAACGCGAACAGCGCCGCAGGCGTATCGTGCGGGCTATGACGGGAACGGAACGTCCGCGACGACTGCGGCGTACCCCTGCGATCCGGCGGCTGGTGGCGGAGACCTCGCTCGAGCCGCGGCATCTGGTGCTGCCGATGTTCGTCGCCGACGGCCTCGATGAACCGCGCGAGATCGGATCCATGCCGGGCGTGCAGCAGCATTCGCTGGATTCGCTGCGCAAGGCCGCCGTCGAGGCGGTCTCGGCCGGAGTCGGCGGGCTGATGTTGTTCGGGGTGCCGCGCCCGGAAGACAAGGACGCCACCGGCAGCGGGGCCACCGACCCGGACGGCATCCTCAACCGCGGCCTGCGCGCCCTGGCCGAGGAGGTCGGCTCGTCGACGGTGATCATGGCCGATACCTGCCTGGACGAGTTCACCGATCACGGTCACTGCGGCGTCTTGGCCGCCGACGGCTCGGTGGACAACGACGCCACCCTCGACCGCTACGTGGAGATGGCCATCGCCCAGGCCGAAGCGGGCGCCGACCTGCTCGGCACCAGCGGCATGATGGACGGCCAGGTCGGTGCGATCCGTGGCGGCCTCGACGCCACCGGCCACCTCGACACCGGCATCCTCGCCTACGCGGCGAAATACGCCTCGGCGTTCTACGGCCCCTTCCGTGAGGCCGTCGGCTCCTCGCTGCAGGGCGACCGGCGCACCTACCAGCAGGATCCGGCCAACCGCCGCGAGTCGCTGCGCGAGGTGGAACTGGATCTGGCCGAAGGCGCCGACATCGTCATGGTGAAACCGGCCATGTCCTACCTGGACATCCTGCGCGAGGTCGCCGACCGGTCCACCGTGCCGGTCGCCGCCTATCAGATCTCCGGTGAATACGCGATGATCACCGCCGCCGCCGAACGCGGCTGGATCGACCGTCGCGGCGCCATCATCGAATCGCTGATCGGTATCCGCCGGGCGGGCGCGGACATCGTGCTCACCTACTGGGCGACCGAGGCGGCGCACTGGCTGTCGTGAATATGCCGAAACCGCCGGGCGCCGACCCGGCGCCCGTCATGCCCGAAGACGTCGGCACCGCGCGTCAGCTGTGGTGGGCCGCCATCGCGGTCGGTCTCGTGCAGTTGATCGCGTCGGTGATCACCGCCGTCGGTCAGCGCGACAGCTTCACCGAGGACATGCTCGAACAGGCCCGCGCGACCGACCCGCAGTTCAGCGAGGCGACCGCCGAACTCATGGTGACGATCGCGTTCGCGCTGGTTGTGGTGTTCGGCCTGGTGATCGCCGGCATCGGTTTGCTCGTGGTGCATCAGCTGGCTCGCGGCAAGGCGTGGGCGCGCGCGGTGCTCACCTTCGCCGGTGTCTGGCTGGTGTTCATGGCGATCGGGTCGCTGTTCGCGCTGGACGCGGTGAGCGGCATCGCTTCGCTGGTGGCCGGTGGCGCGGCCATCGTGCAGGGCGTGCTGGCGGCCGGCGCGATCTATCTGAGTCACCGTCCGGACTCGACCCGGTACTTCCAGATGAACCGGCGGTGAACGGTCGTCGGCGCCGGGGGTGAGTTTGTCGGGGCCGCGCCGGCATGTATCGTGAGGGTTGTCACAGTAGGAGTGGGAACCCGAGGTGGTCGGCCCGACGTTCGGACGTCGCGACTGCTCCGGGAGATCGGAGGCAGTAATGCGAGTGGTGATCCAACAGCCACAGAGCGTTCGGCGGGATCTGCTCGTGTTGAGCCTGCTGGTGCTGTTCGGTCTGGTCACCGTCGCCGTCCTGCTGATCCCCAGCCTCGTCGGCTGATTTCTCCACTGTCGCTGTCGCGGTCCCTGCCGTCATGAGCGGTGCTGTCATGAACGATTCCGGGACCGTCCTGTTCGCCGAACCCGGCGGACGCTGGCGCGCCGTCGCCTACGGGCCCGCGCTGTGCCTACTCATTCTGGTGCTGGAACTCGCCACCGGAAGCTCACCGCACTGGTTCGCCCTCGTCTTCTGCGGCGTGCTGATCGCCGCCTTCGTCGCACTGCAAGTGGTCGCCGCGCGCAGGCATGTCAGCGTCGAACTCACCCCCGAAACCCTGCGTAACGGCACCGAGACGCTGCCGCTCGACGCCATCGACGCCGTCCTCGGTGAAGCCGATGAGCAGAGCTGGGACGATGAACCGTGGGAGTCCGCGCGTGCGCTCGGCGAACTGTCGGGGGTGCCGCGCCGCCGCAAAGGAATCGGGCTGCGGCGCACCGACGGTGAGGTGGTGCAGGCGTGGGCTCGCGATCATCGCGGACTGCGTGCCGCGTTGACGACAGCACTGGACGAGCGGACGCCCGATCCGGAACCATCGCCGGGTGACGAGCCCGTGGCCGGCAGCGCGCGTAGCCACGGGGAAGCCGCCGATCCGGCGCCGGAGCAGCGTCCCGACGAGAACGGAGCCGACCGATGAACCGACGAATCGTACTGATGGCCGTCGACGCGGTGGTCGCGGTCGTCTGTGTCGTGGCGGCCGTGATCAGCTGGCGTCAAGGCGTGCAGACCACCGAGTTCGCCCCGATGGGTGAGGTGCCCGGCTTCACCGCCACCCGCTATTCGGGTCCGTGGCTGGTACTGGCCTCGCTGCTGATCGCGGCGGCGGGCCTGGCGCTGATCGATCTCGTCACCCGGATCGTGCGCACCGTCCGGGCAAACGATTCCGACCGGAATGTTTTTGCGGCCCAATCGGATTCGGCTACCGTCTGGGCCCGGGGACGACCTAGCGAAGGATGACGCCATGAAACGGCTGGTAACGAGGACCTGTGCGGTCGCGGCGGTAGTAGCCGCCATCGGATTCGCCGCCGCACCCGCCGGCGCGGCACCCGGCCTGCCGCTCGAGCCCGCGCCACCGGCGGCGGTGTTCGCGCCGGAGACCGGTTCGGCGGGCGTCTACAACAACGTCATGTGCTGGTTGCACACCATCTCGGCCTCTGTGCCCTGCATGTACACCTGAGCAACCTGCATGTATATCTGAGCGCGCCCCGATCGGGCTGCGGTGTGGGTCACTCCACTACACCCTGTCGTCGACTCGATCGGGCACGGCTGCCAGACTGGAACGCGTGAGTTCTTCTCCGCGCGTGACCAGGGCAACGGTGCCGGTTTCCGCTCAGCTCTTCGAACGGGCCACCGAGGTGATCCCCGGCGGTGTCAACTCGCCGGTGCGGGCCTTCCACTCGGTCGGCGGCACCCCCCGCTTCATCGCCTCCGCCAACGGCTGCACACTCACCGACGCCGACGGCAACGACTACGTCGACCTGGTGTGCTCCTGGGGTCCGATGATCCTCGGGCACGCCCATCCGGCCGTCGTCGAGGCGGTGCAGAAGGCGGCGACCGGCGGCCTGTCCTTCGGCGCGCCGACCGAGGCCGAGATCGAACTCGCCGAACTCATCGCGAACCGGGTCGCGCCGGTGGAGCGGGTCCGGCTGGTGAACTCCGGCACCGAGGCCACCATGAGCGCGGTCCGGCTGGCTCGCGGCTACACCGGCCGCACCAAGATCATCAAGTTCGCCGGCTGCTACCACGGCCACGTGGACGCGCTGCTGGCCGACGCGGGTTCCGGTGTCGCCACCCTCGGCCTGCCCACCTCGCCCGGCGTGACGGGTGCCCAGGCGGCCGACACCATCGTGCTGCCCTACAACGACCTCGAGGCCGTCGCCGCCGCGTTCGCCGCCAATCCGGGCGAGATCGCCTGCGTGATCACCGAGGCGGCCGCGGGCAATATGGGCGCGGTCGCGCCGCTGCCCGGATTCAACGCCGGCCTGCGCAAACTGACCATCGAGCACGGCGCGCTGCTGATCATGGACGAAGTGATGACCGGCTTCCGGGTCAGCCCCTCGGGCTGGTTCGGGCTCGACGGCGTCGCGGGGGACCTGTACACCTTCGGCAAGGTGATGAGCGGTGGCCTGCCCGCGGCGGCGTTCGGCGGCCGTGCCGAGATCATGAATCATCTCGCTCCGCTCGGCCCGGTTTATCAGGCGGGCACGCTTTCCGGTAACCCGGTCGCGGTCGCCGCGGGCCTGGCGACCCTGCGGGCCGCCGACGACGAGGTGTACGCCACCCTGAATCGCAACTCCGAACGCCTCGGCGTCCTGTTCGCCGAGGCGCTGGGTGAGGCAGGGGTCGAGCACCAGGTTCAGTTCGCAGGCAATATGGTGAGCGTGTTCTTCGCCGACTCCCCGGTCATCGACTACGCCACCGCCAAGGCGAGCCAGACCTGGCGTTATCCCGCCTTTTTCCACGCCCTGCTCGAGGGCGGGGTCTACGCGCCGCCGAGCGCGTTCGAGGCGTGGTTCGTGTCCGCGGCGCTCGACGAGGACGCTTTCGCCCGTATCGCCGCCGCCCTGCCCGCCGCCGCACACGCGGCCGCGGCCGCCACACCCGAAGGAACCCGCGCGTGAGCCAGCCCGATTCCGAGCGCGAACCCACCGAGAACTCCGCTGACGCGGCGTCGGCCGTCGAGGCCGCCACCGCCAAGGCCGCCGCGGCCAAGGCGGTCGCCGAGACCGCCGCCGCCGACGCCGTGGTCGCGAAGGCGGTCGCCGAGACCGCCGCCGCCGTCGCCGCCGCGGAATCCGATCCCGCTGTCATCGCCGAGGCCGTCGCGCAGACCACCGCCGCCGAGACCGCGATGGCCGAGGCCGTGGTCGCCGAGGCCGCTGCCGAGACCGCCGCCGCCGAAGCGGCCGCTGCCGTCGCCGCCGCCGAATCCGCCGCCGACGACCAGGACGACGCCGGGCCGGTGGCCGCCACCCAGCCGCGCATCCACGACGGCGGGGCCGCGGTGGAGACCATCGTGCATGTGCTGCGCCACGGTGAAGTGCACAACCCGAAGGGCATCCTCTACGGCAGGCTGCCCGGTTTCGGGCTGTCGGTGGCGGGCCGGGCGCAGGCCGGTGCGGTGGCACGGGCGCTGGCCGATCACGACATCGCCGCTGTCATCGCCTCGCCGTTGCAGCGCGCCCAGGAGACCGCCGAGCCGATCGCGGCGCAACACGGGCTGATCGTGCGCACCGACGAGAACCTGATCGAGGCGGGCAACACCTTCGAAGGCCTGCGGGTATCCGTCGGCGACGGCGCGCTGCGCAAGCCGCGGCACTGGTGGAAGCTGCGCGACCCGTTCACCCCGTCGTGGGGCGAGCCCTACCTGCAGATCGCGCACCGCATGCTGGCCGCGGTGAACAAGGCCCGCGCCGAGGCCACCGGCCGGGAAGCGGTGCTGGTCTCGCATCAGCTTCCGGTGTGGACGCTGCGCCGGTTCCTGCAGGGCCAGCGGCTCTGGCACGACCCGCGTCAGCGGCAGTGCTCGCTGGCGTCGCTGACCTCGCTGGTCTATCAAGGCGACACCCTCGTCGACATCGTCTACTCCGAGCCCGCGGGCGGGTCGGATCCCACGGTGCACGGGGCATGAGAGGGAAGGTGTCGTCACGGCGGGCCCGGCGGATGCCGGTCCTGCTGGCCTGCCTGGCCCTGGTCGTCGCGGCTGTCACCGGCTGCGCAACCGGGGACGACGCGGTGGCTTCCGGCGGCACCTTCGAATTCGTCTCGCCCGGCGGTAAGACCGAGATCTTCTACGATCCGCCCAGCTCGCGCGGCACCATCGGGGAGCTGTCGGGCCCCGACCTGATGAAGGAGGGCGCCGAGATCGCGCTCTCGGATTTCGCCGGGCAGGTCGTCGTGCTCAACCTGTGGGGCCAGTGGTGCGGGCCCTGCCGCGCCGAGGCGCCCGCGCTGGAGCAGGTCTACGAACAGACCAGGGATTCCGGCGTCGCCTTCCTCGGCATCAATGTCCGCGATCCGCAGCGCGACAAGGCGCAGGATTTCGTCGTCGACAACAAGGTCGGCTACCCGTCGATCTACGACCCGTCCATGCGCACCCTGCTCGCGCTCGGCGGGAATTTCCCCACCAGCGTCATCCCGACGACGCTGGTCCTCGATCGTCAGCACCGGGTCGCCGCGATCTTCCTGCGCGCGGTGCTGGCCGAAGATCTACAACCTGTCGTCGAGAGCATCGCTCGCGAGGAACCTGCCGGGGGGACCGTCAGTCAAGCGCCGGAGGGGCGATGAACTCCCTCCGGGAAGCCATACAGGAGAGACGATGAAACCGGTCCGCAGCCGGACGGCGGTGCGCCGCCGCTAC
Organism: Nocardia cyriacigeorgica; assembly: GCF_005863245.1. Classification (GTDB taxonomy): domain Bacteria; phylum Actinomycetota; class Actinomycetes; order Mycobacteriales; family Mycobacteriaceae; genus Nocardia; species Nocardia cyriacigeorgica_C. The sequence goes on from NZ_VBUT01000008.1 coordinate 178,645, forward strand.
CCGTCGACCCGTCCGCCCCGCGGTGTGCGCGCGGAGGTGATGGTTCGCTCCTCGCTCGGTCACTGGGTGCTCGAATACCGCACCGCCCCCGCGTCCGCGGCGCTCACCCGCCCCGATGACGAACACGAGGCCGCCGAACCGGCGGCCGACCCGGAGCAGCAGTGACGGTTCTGGCCGGGGTGGGTGATTCGTTCCAGCAGACAGCGGCCACCGGGCCGCTGCTGCTGGCGCTCGGCGCCTGCCTGCTCGCCGGACTGGTCTCGTTCGCCTCGCCGTGCGTGGTGCCGCTGGTACCGGGCTATCTGTCGTATCTGGCCGGGCTGGTCGGGGCCGAGGCCCCGCCCGCCACGGTGGCCGAGGCGAAGGGCAAGTCCGGGTCCGGGTCGTCGGTCGCACTGGCGCAGCGTGCTCCCGCGAAAGCGGCCCGGATGCGGGTCGCGGGTGCGGCCGGGCTGTTCGTGGCCGGGTTCACCGTGGTGTTCGTGCTGGCGACGGCGACCGTGTTCGGCGTGATCCAGACGTTGAACGTCAACCGCGAGTTGCTGATGCGACTCGGCGGTGTCGTCACCATCCTGATGGGCCTGGTGTTCATCGGTATGGTCCCCGCTTTGCAACGTGATACGAGGATGGAACCGCGCAGGCTGACCAGCATCGCGGGCGCACCGCTGCTCGGCGGCGTGTTCGCGCTCGGCTGGACGCCGTGCCTCGGCCCGACGCTGTCGGGCGTGATGGCGGTGGCGGCGGGCACCGAGGGCACCACCGCGGCCCGTGGCGTCGCGTTGATCGTCGCGTACTGCCTCGGGCTCGGCTTGCCGTTCGTGATCCTGGCGTTCGGGTCGGCCAGCGCGCTGCGCGGTGTGGGCTGGTTGCGGCGCAATTCCAGGACCATCCAGGTGATCGGCGGGTTGTTGCTGGTGGCCGTCGGGATCGCGCTGGTCACCGGCGCGTGGGATCAGTTCGTGGCATGGGTGCGCGACGGGTTCGTTTCCGAGGTGACCCTGCCGATATGACCGTGATCGACCGTCCCGATGCTCCGGCGCGGCCGCCGCGCCAATCGCTACCAGCTCGGGTGCTGGCCTTCGTGCGCAATACCTGGCGCGGGCTCACCAGCATGCGCACCGCGCTGGTCCTGCTGTTCCTGCTGGCGCTGGCCGCCATCCCGGGCGCGCTGCTGCCGCAACGCGAACTCAACGAGCAGAAGGTCGCCCAGTACATCGCCGACCGGCCGACGCTCGGCCCGTGGATGGATCGCTTCCAGCTGTTCGACGTGTTCTCCAGTTCGTGGTTCACCGCGATCTACGTTCTGCTGTTCATCTCGCTGGTCGGTTGCATCCTGCCGCGCGCGGTCGATCACTACCGGGCGTTGCGCACCCCGCCGGTGCGGGTGCCGCGCAACCTGGCGCGCTTGCCGCACCACTACTCCGCGACGGTAGACGGCACCCCGGACGAGGTGATCGCCAATGCGAGCGGTCAGCTGCGGCGCTGGCGTACCGCCATGCGGCCGGGCGACCGCGACGGCGAGGTCACGCTGTCGGCGGAGAAGGGGTACTCGCGCGAGTTCGGCAACCTGGTCTTCCATCTGGCGCTGGTCGGGCTGCTGGTGTCGATCGCGGTGGGCAAGCTGTTCGGCTACGAGGGCAGCGTCATCGTCATCGCGAACAACGGGCCCGGTTTTTGCAGCACCTCACCCGCGGCGTTCGACTCGTTCCGGACCGGTTCGGCCAACGACGGCACCGGGATGACGCCGATCTGCGTGCGGGTCAAGGATTTCCACGCCGACTACCTCGACAACGGCCAGGCCGAGATGTTCCGGTCCAATATCGCCTATCAGGCCGGTGAGGACTTCGCGACCGATACCTGGCGCGAGACCGAGATCCGGGTCAACCACCCGCTGCGCGTCGCCGGCGACCGTATCTACCTGCAGGGCCACGGTTACGCGCCGACGTTCACGGTGAAGTTCCCGAACGGCGAGACCCGCACCGAAACCGTGCAGTGGCGCCCCGACGACGCCACCACCTTCCTGTCCAGCGGTGTGCTGCGCATCGATCCGCCCGGCGGGCTCTACCCGACCGAGGAGGAGCGCCGCAACAACCAGATCGCGATCGAGGGCCTGTTCGCGCCGACCGCGAACCTGCACGGCACGCTGCTCACCTCGGCGTATCCGGAGATGACCGATCCGGCCGTCGCCGTCGACATCTACCGCGGCGATACCGGCCTCGACACCGGGCGCCCGCAGTCGCTGTTCGCGCTCGACCAGGAACTGATCCGCCAGGAACGGCTCACCAAGGAAGCCAGGGTCAACCTGCGCCCCGGTGAATCCGCGACGCTGTCGAACGGCACGGTGGTGACCTTCGACGGTGCGGAGGAGTTCGTCAACCTGCAGGTCTCACACGATCCGGCGCAGCAGTGGGTGCTGGTGAGCGCGGTGACGATGATGGCGGGCCTGCTGGTGTCGCTGCTGGTGTCGCGCCGGCGGATCTGGCTGCGCGTGTACCCGGCCGACGCCGAAGCGGGTACCGTTGACCAACGACGCGTCGTAGTAGAGATGGGTGGACTCGCCAGGTCCGATCAGGCCGGGTGGGGCGGGGAGTTCGATCGATTGCGCGCCCGCCTGCTCGGCGACGGCGCGCCCGACGATGCGCCGACGCCGACCGGGAAGACCACGGGAGATAGATGATGCAGATCGACGAGACCCTCGCGCGCTACAGCGACTTCGCGTACATGTCCGCGATCTTCGTGTACGCGCTGGTGCTCGTACTGCTGATCGTGCAGTACGCGTCGGTGCGCACCCGCAAGGTGGTCGAACGCGAGCTGGTGGCCGCGGGCGGTGGCTCGGTCACCGTCGATCCGGCGGTCCCCGGCAAGATCGTCGAAGCGCCGCGGCTGCCGCTGTCGGAACGCCTGGGCGATATGGCGTTCTCGGTGCTGTACGTCGCGGTCGGGCTGCATGTGCTCTCGATCGTGCTGCGCGGCTTCGCCACCCACCGGTTCCCGCTGGGCAACATGTACGAGTTCGTCACCATGGCGACGGCGGCGACGGCCGTGGTGGGGCTGATCTTCCTGCGCGATCAGAAATACCGGGCCATGTGGGTGTTCCTGCTGGTTCCGCTGCTGATCCTGATGTTCCTGGCCGGCACCGTGCTCTACGCCGACGCCGCGCCGGTGGTGCCAGCGCTCAAATCGTTCTGGCTGCCGATCCATGTGACGATCGTCAGCGTCGGCAGCGGTGTGTTCATGGTCTCGGGTGTGGCGAGTCTGCTGTTCCTGTACCGCATCCGGCAGCCGCAGGGCGCGGAGTCGGGCAATGTCTTCGGCGCCATCGCCCGTCGCCTGCCCGACGCGCGGACGCTGGACCGGATCGCCTACAAGACCACCATCATCGGCTTCCCGCTGTTCGGCGCCGGCGTCATCCTGGGCGCGATCTGGGCCGAGGCCGCATGGGGCCGGTTCTGGGGCTGGGACCCCAAGGAGACGTGCTCGTTCATCGCTTGGGTCCTCTACGCCGCCTACCTGCACGCCCGCGCCACCTCCGGCTGGCGCGACACCAAGGCCGCCTGGATCAACATCGCCGGTTTCGTGGCGATGCTGTTCAACCTGTTCATCATCAACATGGTGGTCTCCGGCCTGCACTCCTACGCCGGTCTGAACTGAGGCCGGGCGCTGGCGATGAGTACGGCGCGGACCAGGCACAACTATGCCGGCAGGTCGGTGCAGGAGCGGCGGGCCGAACGGCGGGCGCTGTTCATCGAAGCGGGGCTGACGGTCTTCGCGGAGAAGACCTACGCGGCCAGCTCGATCTCGGATGTGTGCGCGGCGGCGGGGTTGTCGCGCCGGCAGTTCTATGAGCAGTACACGGGACGGGAAGCGTTGCTGGTCGACGTCTACGACCATGTGCAGCAGCGTGCGCGGGCGGCCTTCCGGGAGGGGCTGACCGGTGCGGGGAGCGCGGAGCCGCGCACGCTGATCGAGTCGGGTATGCGCGCGTACGTGCATGCCATCACCGACGACCCGCGCTGTGTGCGGGTCGCCTTCGTGGAGATCGTCGGCGTCAGCGATGCGGTCGAACGGCATCGGGCGCAGGTGCGTGACGAATGGGGTGCGGTGGTCGCACAAACAGCGGCCGCCGTGCCGGGGGTGCGGACACCACCGGGCGGCTGGCAGCTGGCCATGGCGGCGTTCATCGGAGCGGTCAACGGTGCGGTGCACCGGTGGAGTCAGCAGGATCCGCGGCCACCGGTGAACGACCTGCTCGAGGTGCTGTCGGCGCTGCTGCTCGCGCTGGTGTTGCCGGGTACCGCCACCGGTTGATTGCGATCTGGGACACATCCGTGCCATAGTGAGCGCCGAAGTTGAGACGTTGGCGTCTCAAAAGGCTGGTAAGGATGTGGGTCGAAGATGACCGAACCGGGGTGGATTCGCCGAATCTGCACGTTGACTCTGAGTGCTGTCGCCGTGTTCGCGGTGGCGGGACCCACCGCGGGCGCCGAGCCCGCCCCGCCGCCGGCCATCGAACCGGCCAGGGTGCTGCCGCTGCCGCCGGAGCTCGACCCCGGCTTCTACCATCCGCCCGCCGAGGTGTTCGGCGCCAAGGCGCCCGGTGAGATCATCGCGGTGCGGCAGGTGAACGTCGCGAACTTCGGCCTCATCCCGCTCAACGTCGACGCCTGGCAGGTCTCCTACCGCTCCAACAACAGCCGCGACGAGGCCATCCCGGCCGTGGCCACCCTGATCAAGCCGCGCGGCGCCTCACCGGAGCCGCGCAAACTGCTGTCGGTGCAGATCGCCGAGGACTCCACCGCCGGCTACTGCACGCCGTCGTATGCGCTGCAACATCTTTCGGTCGCGCCGTTCGTCGGCCAGATCGTCGCGCCGGCGGAGTTCGTCTTCGCGCAGGCCGCGCTCCAGCAGGGCTGGGCCGTCGTGATCCCCGACCATCAGGGCCCGAACTCGGCCTATGCCGCCGGACCGCTGGCCGGGCGCATCACCCTCGACGGGATCCGCGCGGCCACCTCGTTCGCGCCGCTGGAGGTCGGCCCGGACGCGCCGGTCGGCATGTACGGCTACTCCGGCGGTTCCATCGCCACCGGTCACGCCGCCGAACTGCACAAGTCCTACGCACCCGAACTGAATATCGCGGCCACCGCGATGGGCGGGGTCGGCGCCGATCTCGGTGCGGCACTGAACATGTCGAACAACCAGGCCACCTCCGGGCTGGTGTTCGCCGCCGTCATGGGTATCTCGCGCGAATATCCCGAGTTCGCCGCGTTCCTCGACCGCAACCTCGATCCGGTCGGTCAGGCCCTGCGCACGCTGAAAGCTCCACTGTGCGTGCAGTATCAGTCCAGTCTGCTGCCCTTCCTGAACCTGAAGGGCATGATGCGCACCCAGGGCGACCCGCTGCACGAGCCGGTGGTGGCCGCGATGCTCGACGACACCCGCATGGGGCAGTCGGTCCCCGGAATGCCCATGTTCCTCTGGCATTCCGCCTGGGACGAGATCCTGCCGCTGCATTCGACCAACCAGCTGGTCGACACCTACTGCAAGGATCCGAACGCCCAGGTCACCTACACCCGCGACCATGCCAGCGAACACATCGTCGCCGAAGTGACCGGCGGCCCCACCGCCCTGCTGTGGATGCGCGACCGCCTCAACGGCGTGCCCGCCGCCCCCGGCTGCACCACCACCGACGTCCCGACGATGATGGGCACCCCCGGCCAGCTCGACTTCGTCGGTTCCATCCTCGGTGAAACGGTGGCCTCGTTCTTCGGCAAGCCGATCGGGGCGCGGTAGGTCAGCGCCGCCGCGCCGAATTCACAGCAGCTCGGTGCGATAGCGAGGAGCAGGCCTGGCCGCCTTCCCCCGGAGCGCGGCCGGCTGGGTGTCGTCCTCGGGAGGAACAGATCACCGGATGCACCTGCCGAAACCCGGGCCGGGGGTGCATGAGACTGTCGGTGACATGTATCACAGATCATCTCGCGTGCCGTTGGCCGCGTGGTCGTGTCCTTCGGATAGCGCGCGTGTCGGCGCGTGCGGAAGCTCGAGGAGGGTTGCGCGTGGATGCTGGGGATGTCGTCGGGGGATCGGTGATCGAAGGCCCGGGCGGCGCCCTGGAGCGGCTGGTGCGGGCGGCGAGCGGGTTGTCGGAGGAGGCGCAGCGGTATCTGGCGATGATCGCCGATCGATTGCGTGTCAGTGAGGGCTTGCCGCTGTTCGATGACGCGGGGGAATTGCGCGAGGCCGGTGAGGCGCCTGGGCAGGGCGCGGAACCGGAGCGGGAGGTCTGAGCGGTGAGGTGAGCGCGCGGCTGATCGAGTTGTCCGCGCGTGCAGAGGCCGTGCGGGGAGCACCTGCTACCGCGGACTGCGCGAGCAGGGGTCAGTGCTCGGCGGGTCCGGGTTCGCCGTCCCGGTGCTGCTGGCGCGAGAGCCGCCAGAGGAATTCGGGGTCGTCGTCCGGGCCGAGGACGCGCTTGGGGGCGCGTCGCGGTGGCGCGGAAATGCCCGCACCTCGGTCGGGGCCGAACGCCTTCCAGCACAGCACCGCGATCGCCACGACCGCGATGAGTGCCAACAGGTACGTCACGTCGCTCACCTCCTGCTACCGAGGGTAGACCCGCGCCGGGCCCGCGCGCATCGAGACGTGCGATACCCGCCACGACGGCCGTGCACGGGCTTCGTCGTGGCGGGCTGATCGAGACCAGTCAGCGCGTGGTGGCCTCGGTGGTGAGCGACTTCAGCAGCTGCATGACCTCGGACTCACGGAACCGGCGGTGCCCACCCGGGGTGCGCAGCGACCCGAGCCGACCGGCGTGCGCCCACCGGGTGACGGTCTTCGGGTCGACATGGAACAGGGCGGCAACCTGGCCGGGCGTCAGCAGGGTGTCCTGGCCGCCGACGGTGATCGCGGTCATAGCAAACTCTCCGTTCTCGACAGTAACTATCCCTCATCAAGATGCCGTCATAGTCGCACCGAGACCCCCAGGTACTCGAATGACCTACTGTTGGTAAAGGGGAGGTAATAGACAAATCGGATATTGTGCGCATCGGCGTGTGGTAGCGCCGGGTCGAGTACCCGATGGACCTCCGCCTACTCTGGACATCGTGAGTGACGCATCGCGACCGGAAGGGGCATCCGCCCGGCAAACCAGTGGTTCGACGGGCGGGCGGCTGGCCCGCAACCTGGCCTTGTACACGGTGGCCCGGCTCGGCCTGGTCGCGCTGATCACCGCGGTGATCATGCTCGCGGCGAATCTCATCGACGTGCAGATCCCGCTGGTGGTGGCCGCGCTGTTCGCACTCATCATCGCCATGCCGCTGTCGCTGGTCCTGTTCAAGGGCCTGCGCACCAAAGTCAACGAGGACATCGCCGTGGTCGACGAGCGCCGCCGCCAGGACAAGGCGCAGCTGCGGGCTCGGCTGCGCGGTGACGAGCCGGGCGATCAGGGCGGGCCGAAGGCGTGAAGTACGTCGACCGGAGCGCCCCGCGTGCCTGGGTCGACAATGCCGTGCGGCTCATCGACGCCGACACCCAGCGCAGCGCCGACACCCATCTGCTGCGGTATCCGCTGCCGGCCGAGTGGGATATCCAGCTGTATCTCAAGGACGAATCCACTCACATCACCGGCAGTCTCAAGCACCGGCTGGCGCGTTCGCTGTTCCTGTACGCGCTGTGCAACGGCTGGATCACCGAGAACACCACCGTGGTCGAGGCGTCGTCCGGGTCGACGGCGGTGAGCGAGGCGTATTTCGCGAAACTGCTCGGCCTGGATTTCGTCGCCGTGATGCCCGCCAGTACCTCGCCGCAGAAGATCGCGTTGATCGAGGCGCAGGGCGGCCGCTGTCATTTCGTGCAACGCCCACCGGAGATGTACACCGAGGCCGCGCGGCTGGCCGCCGAATGCGGTGGGCACTACATGGACCAGTTCACCCATGCCGAGCGGGCGACCGACTGGCGTGGCAACAACAACATCGCCGAATCCATCTTCGAGCAGCTGAAACTGGAGAATCACCCGGTGCCGGAGTGGATCGTCACCGGCGCGGGCACCGGCGGCACCGGCGCCACCATCGGCCGCTACATCCGCTACCGCAGGCATGCGACGAAACTGGCCATCGTCGATCCGGAGAATTCCGCGTTCTACGGCGGCTACGAAACCGGTGATCCGGGCTATCAGACCGGGATGCCGTCGCGGATCGAAGGCATCGGGCGTCCGCGGGTGGAGCCGTCGTTCATCGCGCAGGTGGTGGACCGGATGATCGAGGTGCCCGACGCGGCGTCGATCGCCACCGCGCGGCACGCCAGCCGGGTGCTCGGCCGGCGCGTCGGTGGTTCGACCGGCACCAATCTGTGGGGCGCGTTCGCGCTGATCGCCGAGATGCTGGCGCAGGGGCGCACCGGCAGCGTGGTCACCCTGCTCTGCGACGGCGGCGACCGGTACGCGGGAACGTATTTCGACGACGACTGGGTCGCGAAGCAGGGTCTGGACCTCGACGAACCTGCCGCCGTGCTGGCCGATTTCACCGCGACGGGCATCTGGCGCGGCTGAACGCGCGGCCTTGGCCTCATTGCGCGTCATCGGCCGACGACCGGAGGGATCCGCCGGATCGCGTGCCCGGCCTACCCGGATCGCGCCGCGCCCTGCCGATCGCGGGCAGGCCCGCCCGCCTTCGACGGTGCCCGGCCGGCCGACTCGCGCGCACGACCCGCGGTCGCGCGGACCCCGGCGATGATCGTGTCCACCAAAGCGGCGATGTAGGCGGCCGATTCGGCTTTCGCCCGTTCCCGCAGGTGCGGCGGCGTCGCGGTGACGTGGTTGGAGACCGCTCCCGCGATCAGATCGGCGACCAGGGCGACCGAGGTCTGCGGTGGGAGTTCGCCCCGCTCGATGCCACGCCGGATGATCGCGCGGGTGGCGCGCAAATGTTCGGGGTACGGATCGCCGGCGAGGGTGTCGGCGAGTTTCGGCACGCGATGCGCGTCGGCCGACAGCTGGCGTGCCAGTGACCCGTCATCGGTGCTTTCGTGCGCCAGCCAGCTGGTGGCGAACTCGATCAGATCGGATCGCAGGTCGCCGGTGTCGATGCCTGCGATGAACCGGATCCGCGAACGCACCGCGTCCACCAGCAGTGCCTCCTTCGACGGCCACCGCAGGTAGAGCGAGCCTTTGCCGATCCCGGAACGCCTGGCCACCTCGTCCAGCGTGAACCCGCTCCACCCGCGTTCGGCGTAGACCGCGCGGGCGGCCTGCTGGGCGCGGTGTTCCAGGTCCGGATCGCGCGGACGCCCGGCTCGTCGCGTGTCAACCACCGACACATTGTGGCACCGGTCTCATTTTCCTATTTACGACGGTGGCCGTCCGTAATAGGCTGGCGCGACATTGCTGCGATATCCGTCACAGTGGCAGCGCCGCTCACGACGGTGACCTGGAGGTATGCCGATGATCACGCCACCGACCGACCTCGGTTCCTGGATCGCCCGCCGGGCCGCGTCCGGGCCGGGGCGCCCGGCCATCACGTTCGAGGGGCAGACGCTGACCTACGGTGCTCTCCTCGAGCGGGTCGACCGGCTGGCCGCGGAGCTGGTCGCCGGCGGGGTTGCGCCCGGCGATCGAGTCGGCTACCTCGGGCTGAACCATCCGGATTTCCTGGTCACGCTGTTCGCGGCGTCGCGGGCGGGTGCGGTGTTCGTGCCGCTCAACTTCCGGCTGACGGCGGGCGAGCTCGGCTACATCCTCGGCGACGCCGGGGTGCACACCCTGATCGCCGACGCCGACCGGGCCGAGATCGTCGATCCGGTACTCGCCGAATCCGGGGTGCGCCGGTCGATTTCGCTGACCGCCCGTCCCGGCTGGGAGGTCCTCGACGAGCTGTTGGCGGCTCGCGAGCCGATCGCCGAGCCGAGGCATCCGGACGCCGACGACGTCGCGGTGATCATGTACACCTCCGGCACCACCGGCAGGCCCAAGGGCGCGATGCTGACGCACGGAAACCTCTTCTGGAACAACGTCAACGCGCTGCTGTCCTTCGACACCCTGCACGACGACGTCTCCCTGGTCTGCGCGCCGCTGTTCCATATCGGCGGGTTGAACGTGACGACGCTGGTCTCGTTGCAAAAGGGCGCGCACTTGGTGCTGATGGCCGCGTTCGATCCGGCGCAAGCGCTGGCGCTGATCGCCGAACACAAGGTCACCACCATGTTCGGGGTGCCGGCGATGTATCTGTTCATGGCGCAGGTCCCGCAGTTCGAGACCACGGACCTGTCGAGCGTGCGCACCTTCATCTGTGGTGGCGCGCCGGTGCCGGAAGCGCTCATCACCCGCTACGGCGAGCGCGGCGTGCCCTTCGCTCAGGGTTACGGCCTCACCGAAACGGCGCCGCTGGCGCTGGTGCTGTCCACCGACGATGTCGCCACCCGGCTCGGCGCCGCCGGGCACAAGGTGCTGCCGCTGTCGGATGTCCGCCTGGTCGACCTCGACAACAACCCGGTCCCCGACGGTGAACGCGGCGAGATCTGTGTGCGCGGACCGCAGGTCATGCAGGGGTATTGGAACAACAAGGCCGCCACCGACGCGGTCATCGATGCCGAGGGCTGGTTCCACACCGGCGATATCGGTCAGGCCGACGAGGACGGCTTCGTCTATGTGGTCGACCGGGTCAAGGACATGGTGATCACCGGTGGTGAGAACGTCTACCCAGCCGAGGTGGAGAACGTGCTCTACCGGCATCCGGCGGTGGCCGAGGTGGCGGTGCTCGGCCTGCCGGACGAGAAATGGGGTGAGGCGGTGACGGCCGTCGTCGCCACCCAGCCCGGCGCCTCGCTCACGCTGGACGAGCTGCGTGAGTTCGCGCGCGGTGACCTGGCCGGATACAAGGTGCCGCTGCGGCTGGAGTTCGTCGACGCGCTGCCGCGCAATGCGTCGGGGAAGGTGCTGAAGTACCGCTTGCGTGAGCAGTTCGGCGAGGTGGCGGAAGGCTGATCGGGGCCGATCCCGGATCGGAGCGCCCCGGCATCGGGTTCCCGGGTTCGCCTCCAGTTCGTATGGAGTCGTGAACGGCGGGGTTCGGCCGGGGCGCATTCTTTCGCGTCGAGCGTCAATTTTTGTTGACAAGCAGCGCTGCTGTCAATCAAAATTGACGACATGACGGAAGCAACCACGCTGGCGGCGGCGGCCGGTAGTCCCGACCCGGAAGTCGGGCTGCGGGCGGTCCTGGCATTGCGCAGGCTGCTCGAACGGCTCGAAGCGATCCAAGTGGCCAACGCCAGGGATCAGGGCTGGTCGTGGCAGGCCATCGCGGACGCCCTCGAGGTCAGCAAGCAAGCGGTGCACCAGAAATACAACAAGAAAGGCAGGGGCCGCTGATGTTCGAACGGTTCAGCAAGCACGCTCGAATGGCCGTTGTGGTGGCCCAAGAAGAGGCCAGGCAGCTGCGTGCGCCCGAGATTCGCGTCGAACACGTGCTGCTCGGAGTGCTGTCGCAGGCCGAGCCCGCGATGAAGGACGCGCTGGCCTCGGCCGGACTCACCCATGAGCGAGTGACCGCCGAGCTGGCCGAGGACGGAAAGAACGCCCCGCTCGGCGACCGCGACGCCGAAGCCCTGCGCTCCATCGGCATCGACCTCGACGCCGTACGCGACAGTCTCGAGGCCACCTTCGGCGAGGACGCACTCGACCGCGCCGAACCACCCCAGCCGCGTGGACGGTTCGGGCGCGGCGGGATGAACTTCGGCCACATCCGGTTCTCCCGCGATGCGAAGAAGACGCTGGAGCTGTCGCTGCGGGAGGCGTTGGCGCGCAAGGACAAGAGCATCGAATCCGGGCACATCCTGCTGGCGATACTGCGGGCACCGAACGCCACGACGGCGGCGCTGATCGGCGGCGACGACCAGGCCGAGGCCCTGCGGACGCGGGTGCACGCGCTGCTGGACCGGGCAGCCTGAACCGCGAAGGTTCGGCTCGGTACCGCCCGGATCCGGCTTTCGGGCTCTAGCATGGCTCCATGCAGCTTGTGCTTCGGTTGATCATCAACGCGTTCGCCATCTGGCTGGCCGCGACGTGGATCGACAAGATCGACATCATCAGTCCGGAGGATCAGGGCAACGGCGCCAAGATCATCACGCTGCTGGCGGTCGCGGCCGTGTTCACCGCGGTGAACGCCCTCGTCAAGCCGATCGTGCAGCTGCTGTCGCTGCCACTGGTGATCGTGACCCTCGGCCTGTTCCTGCTGGTGGTCAATGCCCTGATGCTGTGGCTGACGGCGTGGATCACCGAGTTCACCGATTACGGCCTGCGCATCGACGGCTTCTGGGCCGCGTTCTGGGGCGCGATCATCGTCACGGTGGTGAACTGGCTACTCGGTGTGCTTGTGCCCGACCGGGACTGAGTATCGGCTGCCCGCGGTGATCCGGCGGGTGCCCGGGTTCGTTCGTCCTGGTGGGCGATCGCGGGAATCCGCCCCGCGGTTCACAACCACTCGGTGACATCCATGGGCGCGCCGTCATCGTCGAGCGGCGGCTCGATGCCGCGAGGTTGCGGGGTGCCGAAGTTCGAGGGCGGACCGGGTTCGACCGCTACCTCGAGCACCGCGTCGAAGTCGGTGAGGACAGCGGCCAATCGCGGTGCATTACCTCGATGGATCTCCGGTTGCGGACGTCCGTGGAAGTCGTGGGTCAGCCAGATGTCGTGGTGGACCTCGAGGTCGACGATAGGTTCCGTGCCGGTGAGATCCACCCCCACGCGCACCAGATCGTCCTGGGTGTGCGGGGATCCGGCAGCGTCGAATCGGGTGCCCGGCCCGGTGACGGTGAGCGCGCCGATCGTCGCATGGCCGGGAACCTCGGGCGGGCGCGCGGATTCGAGCAGAGCGGGCAATGCGGGATCGGCGAGACCGGCGGCCACCGCGACCGTGGATTGCGCGCCCGGCACGATCCGCCCCTCGACCGACCAGCGGCAACTCACCCGCGCCGCCGACAACAAGCCGTGCCGTTCGGCGCAGCTCACGAGCCGGTCCGCCAGCTCGAACTGGGCCGCCACACCGCGTCCGACGCCGGTCGGCCACCAGGTCCACACGAACGAGAACGCCGGCGCCCGAAGCGGTTCGGCCGCGCTCATTCCGGGAAGACTTTCGCGCCGTCGGGAATGATCAGCTCCTTGTCGTCGGAAAAGCGCAGCACAAAGGCGATACCGCTGGCGGCGGACCGGTCGTTCAGCGAACGCAGCGTATCGGTATCCAGCGCGGTCGACGGTGCGGCCACCTCCAGTACGCCCACCTTCCGCTGGGCGGGCGCGTCCACCAATTGCTTGACCACCGAGGCCGTCGCCGACCGCAGGCCTTTGATCGAGGCGACCTCTTTCGCCTGATAGGCGAAGGTCACCTGACCGTCGGGACCCTTGATGCCGACGTCGATATCGAAGCGCCCCTGACCCTCCTTCGTCCGGCCGAACACCAGATCGTGATGGCCACGCCGGTACAACTCGTCGCCGAGGCGCAACTCCTGCATGGCCGCCGGCCGGGCAGCGGACGGCCCGCGGAACTTCGACACCAGATCCTTGAACCCCTCCGACCCGGCGAGATGGCCCTTGCCGATGATATCGGCGGCCTCGGCGCCCATCGGGCTGCTGTTCGCATTGCGCAGCGCCTGAATCGTTTTCTGCTTATCGGGCCCGGAAATGCCGAGGCGGTCCATGACGCTCGAGACCGCCGCGACCTGATCCTCACGCATCGGCTTCCCGGCGCCGCCCCGCTCCTGGGCCGAACTGTTCGTCCGGTCGTAGCGCTGGGTCCACTTCGGCTGTGGCAGGGTGCCGCCGGTCTCGGTGTAGCGGCGGTAGCTGTTCGGCGCGTCCTGGGAGATGTCTTTGACCTGACGGCCGCGGTCGACGGTCTTGTCCTGGAGTTCGGTGACCTGCTGCGGGTCGAGGGCGCGCACCGTGACCTGGATGGTGGCCGTGATCGGCCGGGTCTGACCGGCCGGGATCAGCTGGGGATCGTAGGTCGCGCTGCACGACAGCGTCGTCGAGCCATTGGCGGGCATGGTGCCGCTGCCGTTGCAGCCCGGCCCGAGCGCCACCGGCACCGACGACTGCATGCTGACGGTGTAGTCGAACCTGACCGTGGTGACCCGGATATCGCGCGAGGTGTTGACCGTGTTGCTGATGACGAACTGGATCGTGCAGACGCCGAGGCAGGGGTTCTGCAGGAACTGGCCGTTGATATTGCCGCCCACGGAAATCCGGGAATCGACGGCGTTGCTCACGTCGTTCACCCGGCCCGGCAGTTCTTCGTAGATGCCGAGGGCGTCGTCGGCTTCCGCGGCTTCGGGTTCGACGGAGAACTCGGGCAGCCCCGATTCCTCCTCGCCCGAGCCGCCGGACGACGACGCACTGACGATCCGGTCGATCACCGGCTGACCGGAACCGTCGCTCGATTCGCCCGCCGGATCGAAATTGCTCACATAGGTGGTGATGGAGCCGCTGGTGATGGGTGTGGATCGATGCCCGTCGATCTCGATCGGCTCACCGACGGTGACGTCGGCGCTGCGTTCGGCCTCGGGATCCAGCGCAAGCGCCAGCCGCGCCGGCGCCAAGGTGCTCGCCAGATCGAACCCGAAACGCTCGGGCCCGATCAATACCGGCACGTCCCTGTAACGAGCGGCGTCCTCGGCGGATTCGCCGAGCGCGAGCCACGCCTGCTCGCTGCCGCGCAGGAAGGATTTCCCGCCGACACCCAGGTAGTCCATATCGATGCCACCGCGCACCGACACCGTCCCCGTCGCATCACCGACGTTGGTGACCGTGAGATCCACCCGAAGCCGCCCGGCCGACGCCCCCTTCGGTTTCACCGTCCCGGTGAAATGCGTGGCCGGCGTATCCAGCAACCGCAATTGCGCGCTCGCCAACGCCGACCGCCCCCGCTGCTCGACACTCGCCCCATCACCGGTGCGCTGCAAGAACACGACCCCACCGACCCCGAGCGCGCAGACGACCAGAATCACCAGCGAGGCGATGACCCAAGCCCGCCGCCGCTGTGAACGCACCGCCCCTTCGCCGCCCATCGGCCCACCATGCTGAGCGTCGAACCCGAATCCCGGATTCGGATAGGGGACATACGGCCCGCCGCCGGGACCGTGCCCACCGGGGTGCGGTGGATACGGGCTGCTGCCAGGGGTTTGTCCGCCGGGTGGTGGCGGATACGGGCCGCGAGGCATGTGCCCGCTCGATTGCGGGGGATAGGGACCACCCTGCCCACCGGATTGCATCGGAGCCGGCGCGCCGATGGGTGCATGTCCGCCGTGGTGTGGTGGATAGGCGCGGCTGCCGGGCACCCACTCGACATGTTGTGGCGGGAGTTGCGCGCCGCGCTGCGCCTGTCCGCCGGGTTGTGGTGGAAGCGGTCCGCCGCCGGGCCCGTGTGCGCCGTGTTGTGGTGGGTATTGCCCACCGCCCGGTGCCTGTCCGCTGGATCGCGATGGGAACGACCCACTGCCCGGCCACTGCGGGCTGGGCTGGGGGATCGCGGGGTGAGCTGGTCCCGAATGTCCTTGTACGGGAGCCCGGTATGGGCCCGGTAGCGCCGGCGCTGATGGGTTCGGTGTCGATGCGGGTCCAGGCTCACCGGATTCCGGCTGCTGTGGATTCGGTACGGAGGGCGGCGGTGCGTCGGGCGGCCGCGAATCGTCTGGTGGAGGCGGCGAATCGGATCGCTGCACAGGTTTTTCGCGGTCGCCGGCCTCCGACATGGTCCCTCCTAGAGATGACGGGACCGCTGAGCGCCATCCCGTCGAGCCCCTCGCCCCTGCCTCAACAGTACGGCGCTGCCACGCTTTTCGCGTGCGATCGATTCGCCTCGGCGGGGAATGCCGCCCGGCTCAGAGAGCGGCGAGTCCGAGCGCTGCCGCGGTCAAGATCGACCACGCCAGCAGGGCGAGTCCGGAATCACGCAGTGCTGGGATCAATTCGAGCCCGCCTCGGCCCGAACGCACCGGGGCGTTGGCGCGGACGGCGAGCGGGATCGCGAGCAGGCCGGCGAGGGCGAACGGGGAGCGCGCGACGAGCAGCAACGTCGCGACGAACGGCACCGCCAGTAGGACCAGATGCAGGGTGCGGGTGCGGGGGTCGCCGAGTTTGACGGCGAGGGTGACCTTGCCCGATTCGGTGTCGGTGGGGATGTCGCGCAGGTTGTTCGCGACCAGGACGGCGCTGGAGAAGGCGCCGACGGCTACGGCCAGCACGGCACCGACCCAGTCGATGCGTTCGGCCTGAACGAACTGGGTGCCGAGGACACCGATCAGGCCGAAGAAGACGAACACGGCGATCTCGCCGAAACCGCTGTAGCCGTAGGGCTTGCTGCCGCCGGTGTAGAACCAGGCACCGGCCAGGCAGGCGGCGCCGATGAGGATGAGCCACCACGCGGTCAGCACCACCAGGATCAGGCCGAAGACGGCGCCGATGCCAAGGCTGACGATGGCCGCGGTGCGGACAGCGGCGGGCGAGGCCAGGCCCGAGCCGACCAGGCGCAGTGGGCCGACGCGGTCGTCATCGGTGCCGCGGATCCCGTCGGAGTAGTCGTTGGCGTAGTTCACGCCGATGATGAGCGCCAGCGAGACGAGCAGCGCGAGAATCGCTTTCCACCACACCAGGCCGTCGATGGATGCGGCGGCTCCGGTACCTGCGATGACCGGGGCGATAGCGTTCGGCAGGGTGCGGGGCCGGGCGCCCTCGATCCATTGCGCTGCGGTAGCCATGTCCGCAGCCTAATCGGCGCGCTACCGGGGCGCGGCTTCGGCGGCCAGCCGCAGCCGGCCAAGGCCCTTCTCGAAATCCTTGCCGATCAGGCTGTCCATCGAGATGACCTTGCCCATCAGCGCCATCAGCCCGCGCTGTTCGCCGTTCATCCGCCACACCACCTGAGTACCGCCACCTTCGGCGGGGGTGAGCGAGAACACGACATTGTTGCTGGCTTTGAAGGGCTTCTCGAAGTCGAGCTTGACGCGGATCTCCTGCTCGGTGCTCGAGGTGATCTCCATTGTCCCGCGCCCGGCCTTGCGGTTGCCTTCCCAGGCGTAGCGGGCGCCGACTCCGGCATCCGGGCCGCTGTACATGCGGCGCAACTCGGGGTCGAGGTCTTCCCACGGCGACCACTCGACCCAGTTGTGGAAGTCGTTGATCAACTCGTGCACGCGTGCCGGTTCGGCCGCGATGACGATCTGGCGCACCACCTCGAATTCGGCCATTGGCCCAGCGTAGGCGACCGACCGGTCGGACCGCAGCGGAATCGGCGCGCTTCGCGGCCGTACCAGCGCATACGATGAGCACGGCATGGTTTCTGAGCTGAGCGGTCCGAGCGGCCGGATACCGGTGATGGCGCCCGCAGCATCGGTCGTGGTCGGGCTGCTGGGCGAGGTCGCGCTGCGCCGCGACGGCGTGCTGGCACCGGTCCCCGGTGTGCGGGCCCGGATGTTGCTGGCCGCGCTCGCGGTCACGCCCGGTCGCAGCCGCAGCGCGCAGGCCCTGATCGACGAGGTGTGGGGTGAGCGGCCGCCGCGCGCGCCGATGAACGCACTGCACACCCAGGTCTCCCGGCTGCGCGCGGCGCTCCCCGAGGGTGCCGTGGAGGTCGGCCCGGCGGGCTACCGATTGCGACTCAGCGCTGAGCAGGTCGATCTCACGGCGGTGTCGGTGCTGCTCGAGCAGGCCCGGGCCGAGCGCGATTACGCCCGCTGCCTCGACTTGGTCGCCCAGGCACGGGCGCTGTGGCGCGGCGAACCGGGAGCCGATCTCACTCCCGGCCCGCTGGCCGAGGAACTCGCCGTGGCCGCGGCCGACGCCTGGGCCGCCCTGAACGGCCTCGAGCTCACCGCCCGTGCGGGCATCGGCGACCTGGACGGCGCCATCGCCCTCGCCCGCGACGCAGTGCGCGCCGACCCGCTGAGCGAACCCGCCGCCCGCACCCTCATGCGCCTGCTGGCTACCGCAGGCCACACCAACGAGGCCCTGGACGTCTTCGCCACCATCCGTGCCGCACTGGCCGATCACCTCGGTACCGATCCCGGTCCGGCGCTGGCCGAGTTGAACACCGCCATCCTTCGCGGCGACTTTCCATCCGCGACCACGGCCTCGGACGCGACTGTTGCCGGGCAGGCGGGCATGCGGCAGACCGATCCGCACGACCAGCCTTCCGAACCGCTGCTCGAGCCGCATGGGAGCGACAGGCACAACGGGGGCGCGCCCACCGAATTCGGGTCGCCACGGGTCGAAGAAATCCCGGCCGACTCCCGGTCCCGCAACGGAGCCGAACCGCCGCATGAGCGTGGGCCCGGAGCATCGGCTGCTATCCCGGCGACCGATTCCCCGACGCGCGATCGCGCCCGCCGGTCGTGGTCGTCGACCGGCCCTGCCGGCGGGCCCGCGGTGACCGAGCATCCACGCGCCGCGCCGGACGGGCTCGCGCCGGCGGTCGACCGGCAGGGATCGGCCGCGCGCGGCGAGTCGGCGCAGCGGCCGAGCGCGATCGGGGTGCGTGCGGCGCCGAACGCGCTGCTGGGCCGGGCAGACGATCTGATCGCCCTGGAGGAACTGCTGCGCAACTCCCGCGTCACCACGGTGCTCGGGCCAGGCGGAACCGGCAAAACCCGCGTCGCCAATGAACTCGGCGCGCGGCTGGCACGACACGAGCCGGTGGTCTTGGTCGAGCTGGCTTCGGTGCGGGCCGACGGGTCCGCCGCGGAAGCACGCGGTGAGGTCGAGGCGGCAATCGGTGCGGTGCTCGGACTCGGCGATTTCGCGCGGGACCCGCTGCTGATCCGCACCGGAATCAAGGTGGAGTTGCGGCAGCGGCTGCGGGATGCCCTGTCGGAGCGTCCGATGCTGCTGATCCTGGACAACTGCGAGCACCTCATCGACGCGGTGGCCGAGGTGGTGGCCGATCTGGTCGGCAGCTGCGATCAGCTGACCGTGCTCACCACCAGTCGCGCGCCGCTGGCGATCACCGCCGAGACGGTGTATCCGCTGGCGCCGCTGGCCATCGACGCGGCCGGATCGCCGGCGACGGAATTGTTCGTGGCCAGGGCGAAGGCGGTGCGCCCGAACGCGCGGCTGAACCCCGAGGTCGTCGCGCGGCTGTGTCATCGCCTCGACGGCCTCCCGCTGGCCATCGAACTGGCCGCCGCGCGAGTGCGCACCATGAGCGTCGAGGAGATCGATACCCGCCTCGAGCACCGGTTCGCGCTGCTGCGCAGCGGCGATCGCTCCTCGCCGGAACGGCACCGCACCCTGCATGCCGTGATCGCCTGGAGCTGGAATCTGCTCGACGAACCGCAGCAGATCGCGCTGCGCAGGCTGTGCCGGTTCCCGGCCGGATTCACCTTGGACGCGGCCGAATTCGTGGCCGGTGGCCCCGAGGTCGCCGATGTGGTGGCCGCTGTCGAGGGGCTGGTCGGGCAATCGCTGCTCACGGTGCTCGAGGCCGATCGGCCCGATCCGGACGTCGATCTTCCGCTGCGCTACCGGATGCTCGAGACAGTACGGGAATTCGGCGAGGAACAACTTGCCGCGCAGTCCCGCACCGGATCGACGGTGATCGGGACGAAGACCGGCCGTTCCGAACCAGTGACGGCGACCGCAGGCGGCCATGGCAGTGACCGAACGGCCGGTGCGCGGACCGAACCCGCCGATTCGCCCGGCAGTCCGCTGAACGAAGTGGACCTGGTCGCCGACCGAATGTGCGGGTGGGCCCGCGATTTCGCCTTGAACGCGGCCCGCCGGTACCACGAGTGCGACCAGGTGACGGTAGCCCTCACCGTCGCCGCCGAGATGGACAATCTCACCGCGGTGCTGCGCTTGGCCGATGAACGTCGCGACGCCCGAACGATGTACACCGTTTTCCCGATCACCGCCATGCTGTGGGTGATGCGTGGTGCGCATATGGAACTCATCGCGTGGGTGCGCCGGATGCTGGCCATGCCACCGCCGGACGGCCATGGCATCGAGATCGACCTGGAGATGCTCGGCTACGTCTACAGCGGTCTGCACCTGATGTACATGGAAAGCGAACTGCGCGACGCGGCGACGGTGCGCACGCGGGCGCGGCGGCTGCTACGCCGCAGCGGTGAACTCAGCGAAACCGCCCGTTTCTTCGGCAGATTCATCACCTGCCCGATCGACGGCTGGGCCGTGGCGCGGCTGCTCGCCGACGCGACTCGCTCCGCCGACCGCGATACCGCGTTGGCGGCGCTGATCATTCGCGCCAATTCCTGGGAGAACCACGGTCAACAGCATGGCTCGGCCCGGGATGCGCGGATCGCCGCGTCGATGATCACCGCCAACGACGTCTGGTCCGGCGCCATGATCAACCAGCACCTCGGCGGCCTGGCCGGCCAGAACGCGCGCTACCGCGAAGCCGTCGGATATTACGAGATCGCCGCCGAGCAGCTGCGCCGGCTCGGCGCCTACGAGGAGAGCCTGGAGCTGCGTTGTTTCCTGGCCGCCGCGCTCACCGGGTGCGGGCAGAGCGGGCGGGCACGCGCGGAACTCGAGCGCGCACTCGGCCTCACCGAAGCAGGCGGCTCCCGGCTGACCGCCCTCGACGATCCGGGGGTGCGGCGCAATCACCGGCTGTCGACGGTGGCGGCGAGCCTGGCCGAAATCGAACTCGCCGAAGGCAACCGGGAGCGCGGCCTGTGGCTGTTCCGTCGCGCGCTCGAGCTGGTCGGCTGGCCCGGCCGCGAGTTCGTGCCCGGGCCGGGCGTGATGATGTTGTGCAGTGCGATGGTCGACGCGTACACCGTCTACGGGCATGCCGCCGCGGTGACGGCGATGGCCGGCCAGTTGGCCGAGATCGCGGTCGAACGGCTCATCCAGTTCTGGGATGTTCCGCAGATCGGCGCGGTGGCCTGCGCGGTGGGATCGCATCGGCTCGCCGTCGATCCGGACAGTGCTGTCGGGCTGGAGTTGCTGGCCCTGGCCCCGGCCGCGAAAGCCAGGCAGGACTATCCGGTCATGGCGCTGGCCCGCCACCGCGAACTACACCGCGACACCGTCGGCCTCGACCGCCTCGATCGGGCGACGGCCGAGGCGGCGGGGCTGCGCAGGCTGATCGCCGCCGACCGGATCATGACATTGCTGAAGGCTGTCGCGGCGAACACGACCGAACCGGGCCCGCTCGCACGATGATTCGCGAGCGGACCCGGTCGGGTGCGGCACGGTCTCAGACCCGCCGCATGTAGGCGCGCACGGTCAGCGGCGCGAAGACCGCCATGATCACCGCGGCGCCCACCAGCGACCAGACGACATGCGAGCCGACATGCCCGTCGTTCATCAGGTCACGGCACGCCCACACCAGATGCGAGACCAGGTTGACGTCGATGAACGCCTGCAACCAGCCCGGCATGGTCTCCTTCGGCACGAACGCCGGGGAGGCGAAGGTCAGCGGGAACATCACCAGCATCGAATAGCCCTGCACGGCCGAGGCCTTGTTGGCGATGACGCCGAAGAACGCCCAGATCCAGCTGGTCGCGAACGAGCACACGATCACCAGCGCGACACCGGCGATGGCGCCGAGCGGATCGGGCCGGAAACCCATGATCAGGCCCATGACCAGCGTCAGCACCGAGGCGATGGCGTAGCGGACCATATCGGCGGTCAGCGCGCCCGACAGCGCCGAGATACGGGCGATGGGCAGGGATTTGAAGCGATCGAAGACGCCCTTCTCCATGTCCTCCTTGAGCTGCACCCCGGTGACGATGGAGGTCATGATGACCGTCTGCACCAGGATGCCGGGGATGATGACCGGCAGGTAGCTCTGCACGTCACCGGAGATGGCGCCGCCGAAGATGTAGGTGAACATCAGCGTGAAGATGATCGGCTGGATCACCACATCGAACAGCTGCTCGGGGTTGTGCTTGATCTTCAGCACGCCCCGGTAGGCCATGGTGAGGGTGTTGTCGAAGGTCTGTTTCAGGGTGATGGGCCCTGCGGGCTGCGGGACCGGCCTGGCCTTTGCCGGCGCGGTAAGGGTTGTGGTCATGCTGTGTCCTTTCTGGCATGCCCGAGGCGCCCTGCGTGGTTACGCAAGCTGCCTCCTCCGGGCGCTGACTCGGTCATGCCGAACTCCGTTCGAGTTCGGATTCGTCGGTGTTGTCTTCGGCCGGATGGCCGGTGATGGTGAGGAAGACCTCGTCCAGGCTCGGCTTGCTGACCGAGATCTCCTCGACGCCGACCTCCCATTCGCGCAGCCGGATCAGCAGATCCGCGGTGACCCCTGGATCGGGCAGGGGCGCGGTGAGGCGCCCGGCTTCCGGGGAGACGGCGGCGTCGGTGCCGAGGAAATCGCCGATGATGCGGCGGGCCTCGGCGAGCTGGCCGGTGTCGGTGAGGGTCAGGTGCAGCGAGGACTGGCCGACCGAGGATTTGAGTTCGTCGGCGGTGCCGTCGGCGATCACCCGGCCGCGGTCGATCACCGCGATCCGGTCGGCCAGCTGATCGGCCTCGTCCAGGTACTGGGTGGTGAGCAGCACCGTCGCGCCCTCGCGGACCAGCCTGCGGATGGTCTCCCACATCTGGGCGCGGGTGCGCGGATCCAGGCCGGTGGTCGGCTCGTCCAGGAACAGCAGCGGCGGGGTGGAGATCAGGCTCGCGGCCAGATCCAGCCGCCGGCGCATACCGCCGGAGAAGTTCTTCAACGCCTTGTCGGCGGCCTCGGTCAGGTCGAATTCGTCGAGGAGTTCGGCGGTCTTGCGGCGCGCGTCGGCCCGGGACAGGCCGAGCAGCCGGGAGAAGATCATCAGGTTCTCCGAGGCCGTCAGGTCCTCGTCGACGGAGGCGTACTGGCCGGTGACGCCGATCAGCGAGCGCACCGCGTCCGGCTCGGCGAGCACGTCGTGGCCGAAGATGCGGGCGCTGCCGCCGTCGGGGCGCAGCAGGGTGGCGAGCATGCGGATCGTCGTGGTTTTACCGGCGCCGTTCGGCCCGAGTACCCCGTACACCGCGCCCTGCGGCACGGCCAGACTCACCCCGTCGACGGCGCGCTGGGCGCCGAACATCTTGACCAGGCCGTCGGCCTCGATGGCGAGGGGGCCGGTCGATGCGTAATCAGTCATGGCGTCGACTGTGCGCGGACGTTCTTGCACCGGGCTTGCACCGCGATTGCGTGGGTTCTGCAAGCCGGGCGCAAGAGCGCCCGCACCGCCGATTTGACCTCAACATTTGTTGAGCTTCTACCGTTGCCGGTGACGGTGGAACGCCGTCCAACAACCCTCCGAACAGCGAAGGTATCTGATGAATCCTGAGACCGCAGTGCTCGATCTGCGTGTGGCCGCGCTCATCGGCAGCGTCCGTGACGGCCGCTTCGGCGCCCGGATCGGCGCCTGGGTGCACGACCGGCTGACCGGCGCGGGCCTCGACGTCGACCTCCTCGATCTGGCCGAGACGACCATTCCGCACTCGATGGGCGCCGACGAGGATTTCGCGACTCTCACCGAACGCATCGGTCGCGCCGACGCCCTCATCGTGATCACGCCCGAGTACAACCACAGCTATCCAGGGCCGCTCAAGACCGCCATAGACATGCTCGGGCCCGAATTGCGGGCGAAACCGGTCGGATTCGTCTCCTACGGCGGGATGTCCGGCGGTTTACGTGCGGTCGAGGCCTTACGCCCGGTGCTGGCGGAACTGCATGCGGTGACCGTCCGCGAGACCGTCAGCCTGCACAACCCGTGGTCCTCGCTGGACCCGGCCGACGGGTACCCGGACCAGGCGGCCACCGAGGCGCTGCACGTGATGGCGCGGCAGTTGCTGTGGTGGGCCGATGCGCTGCGCACGGCCAAGCAGCGTGTGCCGTATCCGGTCTGATCACGCGGTCGTGCCTGCGAGCTGAGGACACGTATTGATTGCGCGCCGCCGGTCAGGTCGCCGGCTCGTCGGTCCTCGGCTCCATCGCGTTGTACCCGGCCTGATCGTCGAGGCGTTCCCGAGGCCCGCGACGACCCGGATCGGTGATAACGACGACGCTCTTGTTCGATCTGGAGCGGCGGAGCGGCATTTGTCTAGTGCGCCGACTCCGATATCAGAATCTCCCGCAGCTTGGCCCGGTTCGGCTTACCCGGCCCGTGCAACGGCAGCTCATCCAAAACGGCGAGTTCGCGCGGTGCGGCGATGGGGTCGAGTTCGCGCAGCACGTGGTCGCGGAGTTCGTCGAGGGTCGGGTTGGCGCCGGCCGCCGGGACCACCGCGACGGCGACGCGCTGGCCGAGCCGTTCGTCGGGCAGGCCGAGGACGACGACCTCACTGATCGCCGGATGGGTGACCAGCACGGCCTCCACGACCTGCGGGATGACGAGCAGTCCGCCGGTCATGATGGCCTCGTCGAGGCGGCCGCTGATGCTGAGCACGCCGTTCTCGAAGGTGCCCGCGTCCTCGGTGCGGAACCAGCCGGGTTCGGCGAAGGCGGGATGGTCGGGCAGGCCGCGGTAGCCCGACGCCAGCATGGCGCCGCCGAGCAGCACCCGGCCGTCCTCGATGCGCACCTTGGCGCCGTCGAGCGGGACGCCGTCGTAGACACAGCCGCCGCAGGTCTCGCTCATGCCGTAGGTGCGAACCACATTGATCCCGGCGGCTTTCGCGCGCTCGTACACCGGGATCGGGGTGGCCGCACCGCCGACCAGCACGGCGTCGAGCTCGGCCAATGCGGCGGCGCCCGCGGGGGCGTCGAGGGCCTTGATCAGCTGGGTCGGCACGAGTGAGGTGTAGCGGCGCGGGCCGGGCATGCTCGCGACGGCGCCGGCCAGCGCTTCGGGCAGGAAACCGCCGGAAACGTCCAGCACGGTCGGTTCGGTCCCGGCCAGAATGCTGCGCAACAGCACCTGAATGCCGGCGATGTGGTGGGTGGGCAGGGCGAGCAGCCAGCTGCCCGGCCCGCCCAGCCGGTCGTGGGTGGCATTGCCGCTGGCCCGCAGGGCCGCCGCGCTCAACATGGCCCCCTTGGGCACGCCGGTGGTGCCGGAGGTGGTGACCACCAGCGCGACGTCGTCTTCGATCGGCTCGCCGGGGGAGAGCGCACTGCTCAACCGGCGGGCCTCACGGCGGTCACTGGTCGGAATCGGCAGCCACGCCGGGCCATTGCCCTCGAGGGCCTCGCGCAGGTGCGGCAGCACATCACGCATGCCCGAACCGGTGGGCATCGGCAAGGTTCGCAGGGTACTCATGACTCCACCTCGCTGGCACTCGGCTCCGTCGAGGACGTGGTGGAGGTGCCGGGAGTTCGCTCGCTCACGGCTCCACCTCGTTGCGCTCGCTCACGACAGGGATCGTGTCATGCGCGTGAGACCGGGTGCGGAACGGGTTGCCGTGACGGTGCGTACCAGCTGCGAACGCGGCCGGAAACACGGGAAAATCAGGCTCGGATAGGCCAAACATCGAAACTGCGATTCGTTCGTCGGATGTACGCGGGCTACGGTCACCCGGGCATCGACGGTCGGGCGGCCATCCGAGCGCTATCGTTCCCCTCGGCTGTCCGAATGGCAACTCGGTGACCTGCCGACAGTCACCGGGCGCGGCCGCGATCATTGCGGCTTCCTGCGGCTATCGCGACGAATCGGATGATCGTCGGGTACCTCCACGAGCACGATCGCCACACCATCGGGATCGCGCACCCACATCTCGATCAGGCCCCACGGCTCCTGCACCGGCGGCCGCTCGATCGCCACTCCCTTGAGCGTGAGCTCCACCGCCGCGGCCGAGGCGTCGCGCACCTGCATCCAGATAGCTCCGTCGAAGCTCGACGAGCCGTCCGAACCACCGTGCCCGGCGATCTCGATCAGCGACTGCCCGGCGAAGAACACCGTGCCGCCCGGGTACTCCCTGGCGATGGCGAGCCCCAGATCGTCGCGGTAGAAGGCGAGCGTCCGGTCGTAATCGGCCGGTCGCAGCAGGATTCGGCTACTGAGGATGTCCATCGGTCTCCCTCGTGGTGTGGGTCCTCGCCTGGCGGGTGGTAACCGATCAGAAGTACCAGGGGTAGGGGCTCCAGTCGGGTGCGCGCTTCTCCAGGAAGGCGTCGCGGCCCTCGACGGCCTCATCGGTCATGTACGCCATCCGGGTCGCCTCACCGGCGAACAGCTGCTGGCCGACCAGGCCGTCGTCGGCCAGGTTGAACGCGTACTTGAGCATGCGCTGGGCCTGCGGGGATTTGCCGTTGATGTCGGCGGTCCACTCCAGCGCGACGTCCTCGAGTTCGGCATGGTCGACGACCTTGTTCACCGCGCCCATCTGATGCATCTCCTCGGCGGTGTAGGGCCTGCCGAGGAAGAAGATCTCGCGCGCGAACTTCTGCCCGACCAGTTTGGCCAGGTAGGCGCTGCCGTAGCCGCCGTCGAAGCTGCCCACATCGGCGTCGGTCTGCTTGAACCGGGCGTGCTCGCGGCTGGCCAGGGTGAGATCACAGACCACGTGCAGGCTGTGCCCTCCGCCGGCGGCCCAGCCGTTGACCAGCGCGATCACCACCTTGGGCATGAACCGGATGAGGCGCTGCACCTCGAGGATGTGCAGCCGGCCCGCCCTGGCCTGGTCCACCGTGTCGGCGGTCTCGCCGCTGGCGTACTGGTAGCCGCTGCGTCCGCGGATGCGCTGGTCGCCGCCGGAGCAGAAGGCCCAGCCGCCGTCCTTGGGGCTCGGTCCGTTGCCGGTGAGCAGCACCGCGCCGACGTCGGAGGTCATCCGCGCGTGGTCGAGCACGCGGTAGAGCTCGTCGACGGTATGCGGGCGGAAGGCGTTGCGGACCTCGGGCCGATCGAAGGCGACCCGGACGGTGCCCTGCTCGATATGCCGGTGGTAGGTGATGTCGGTCAGGTTCTCGAACCCGGGTACGGGCCGCCACAGCGTCGGATTGAACGTCACGTCAGTGATTATGGCCCCGCGGGTGGCCGGTTCCGGCGCAGGTGTGAGGCGCTCGACTCCCGGCCTGCGGGAGGCATCGACTTGACGGTGTAAAAAATCGCGTTAGCGTGCAGGTATGAGTGAGCGAGTAGAACCGGTTATCGACGAGAGTGCTGTCGATGAGTCTCGGTATGAGCGGCACGGCGGCTTTCCCAAGATCACGCCGGCGCGGGTCGGGCCCGATTTCGGGCCGTTCGTCGAAGCCATGCGCACCTTGCAGGATCTGACGGTCTCCATCGACGCACCCGACGACGTGCTCGCCGACGCTCTCGCCCAGGCCAACCGGTTGATCGAACTGCTCGAGCCCTACCGCGCACCCGAATTGCAGGGCCCCGCCGGACGTGCGGTCGAACTCCCGGGCCGCGGCAGTCTGCTGCTGCTCCCGTGGCGCACTGTGGAAGCCGGGCCGGACGGCATCGTGATGACGGGCGTGTTCCGCCGCTTCCACCTCGGCGGCAATTCCGCCGCGCACGGTGGTGTGCTGCCGCTGCTGTTCGACGACCTGCTCGGCATGATCGTGCACTACGCCGGCCGCCCGATCAGCCGCACCGCCTACCTGCATGTGAACTACCGCAAGGTGACTCCGCTGGAGACCCCGCTGACGGTGCGCGGGCGAGTCGAACGAATCGAAGGTCGCAAAACGTTCATCAGCGCCGAATTGGCCGATGAGCAGGGCACAGTGCTCGCCGATTGTGAAGGGCTCATGGTGCAGTTGCTGCCGTGGCAGCCATAGCCCACGCAAGCCCGGAAGCGATGCGTATAGTTGCGGCTGCTCGTCCATCGAAATAACGATCCGGAGGACCCTGAAAGTGGTTGCAGCACTGTCTGAATCCCTGCTCGACGAGGCCACGCGCCCGGCCTTCCTCGCTGACGCCGTCCAGGTGCTCGATGCCGAGGTCTCGGACAAGGGTGGTGCGTCCGGCCTGGCTGTGAAGGGTGGGTACGCGGCGGTCAAGAAGATCAGCCCGTCCATCGTGCCCGACGCGCTGGAGTCGCTGGCGCCCAAGCTGCTCGCGCAGCTGGAGCCCTACTGGCAGGAGTACACCGCTGCCGGTTCGGGTAGCTTCGCCGACCTGCTCGTGGCCAAGTCGGATGAGGTCGCCGAGGCGTTGCTCGCCGTGACCGACGAGCGGGCCGAAGCCTCCACCCGGCCCGCCATCAAGAAGGTCTACAACTCGATGCGTTCCTCGGCCAAGAAGAACGTCATCGAGGCGCTGCCGCGCGTCGGCGATCTGGTGCAGCGGCACGCGGGCTGACATCCCCCTGGTGGTACCGCTGCGGATCTCGTGGCGGTACCGCTTTTTTCGTCCCGGCCACTCGCATGGCCGGGCGCTGCCCCCGAATTCCGCGTTCGGGCGGTGTGGTTCAGCTCGGCGCGGCTTTGCCGAAACGCCAGTAGCCGGTGAAGGTGACGTCCGCCTTGGGGATTGCGCGTTCGTTCACCAGATGCCGCCGCACCCCCGAAGCCAGCGCCTGCTCGCCGGCGATGAATCCGTACACGCCCGTGCTCGGCATTTCGGCCGTGCGGACCGTGGCCGCCGCCAATTCGCCGATCTTCGCCGATGCGTCGGTGCGGGGCAGCCAATGCACGTGAACCCCTTCGGGTTCGCCGAGTTCCTGCACGTCATCGGCATGGGGGATCTCGATGTAGGCCGCGCCGCGCAGATCCCGCGGGGCCGACCGCAGGATGCCGGCCAGCGCGGGCATCGCGCTCTCATCGCCCACCAGCAGCGACCAATTCGTATGCTCCGGAGCCTGATACATCACGCCTTCGTCGAACAGGCCGACCATGGTGCCGATGCTGACGTTGTTCGCCCAGGTGGAGGCCGGGCTGTCATCGCCGTGCGAGACGAAATCGATATCGATCTCGGCATGCTCGCCGAACTGGCCCGCGCCCGCGGGACGGAAATCGCGCACCGTGTAGTTGCGCACCAGCGGCCGCGTGTCCTTGCTCATCATCAGGTACTGCGCGTACCAGAGGTTGTTGGCCGCGGTGGGCAGCCGCAGCTCGCTCTGCTGCGGGCGGCGCAGGAACAGCCGGAACCACTGGTCGTAGCCCATTGGAGTGAAGTCGGCGAGATCCGGCCCGCCGACGGTGACGCGGACGAAATGCGGGCTCAGCCGCTTGCTCGCGACGACCTCGGCGGTGCAGATCCGCCGCTCGTCCGGCTTGAGGTATTTGGTGCGCTTGGCCATGACCCTTAGGTTAGCAAAACCTAAGGAACGCCGGGTGTGAGCAGGCTGACGCGCCCGGACGGCTCACCGTCTGAGAGTCTGGAGTGGTGAACCCGTCAACAGCACAGGCCCAGGTCGTCGTCGACGAGCTGGCGCGCGGGGGCGTGCGAGATGTCGTGCTGTGCCCCGGCTCGCGCAATGCGCCGCTGGCCTTCGCGTTGCAGGCCGCCGACGCCGCCGGACGGCTGCGGCTGCACATGCGCATCGATGAACGCACCGCCGGGTTTCTCGCCATCGGCCTCGCCATCGCCTCCGGCTGCCCCGTGCCCGTCGTGATGACCTCCGGCACCGCCGTGGCCAACCTCGGACCGGCCGTGCTGGAGGCCAACTACGCGCGGGTTCCGCTCATCGTGCTCAGCGCCAACCGGCCCTACGAGATGCTCGGCACCGGCGCCAACCAGACCATCGAACAGCTGGGCCTGTTCGGCAGCCAGGTGCGCGCGACGATCAGCCTCGGGCTGGCCGAAACCGACGACGCCGGCGGCTACGACCAGCACAACAGCGTCTGGCGCTCGGCGGTCTGCCGGGTACTCGCCGCCGCGCGCGGCACCCGCTCCGGCAATGCCGGGCCGGTGCATTTCGATATCCCGCTGCGCGAACCGCTGGTGCCCGACCTCGCGCCGGGCGAGTCGCTGCCGCAGGGCCGTGCGGACGGCAGCGCCTGGACCGAGACCCGCTACGCGACCCTCGACGTCCCGCTCGATATCGACCTGACGCCCGACACCGTCGTCATCTCCGGCCACGGTGCCGGACTGCGCCCGGAACTGTCGCAATTGCCGACCGTCGCCGAGCCGACCGCCCCGATGCACGGCCCGGCCCTGCATCCGCTGGCGCTGCCGTTGCTGAAGCCGAAGCAGGCGATCATCACCGGACGGCCGACGCTGCACCGTCAGGTGTCGAAGGTGCTGGCCGATCCCGAGGTCACGGTGTTCGCGCTGACCACCGGCCCGCGCTGGCCCGATGTCTCCGGCAATGTGGTCGGCACCGGCACCCGCGCCGTCACCGCCGGGCAGCCGCGCCCGGAATGGCTGGCGCACTGCCGCGATCTGAACGCCAAGGCCGGCCAGGTCGTGCGCGAGGAGCTGGCCGGACATCCCAAGCCGACCGGCCTGCATGTCGCCGCGGTGGTGATGGACGCGCTGCGCGAGGGCGATCAGCTGCTGCTCGGCGCCTCCAACCCGGTGCGTGACGCCGCGCTGGTGTCGACGCCCCGCCCCGGTGTGCGGGTGCTGTCCAACCGTGGTGTGGCGGGCATCGACGGCACCGTCTCCACCGCGGTCGGCGCGGCGCTGCACCACGTCGGCCGCACTATCGCGCTGATCGGTGACCTCACCTTCCTGCACGATGCGTCCGGGCTGCTGATCGGGCGCGGTGAGCCACGGCCGGCCGACCTGACCATCGTGGTCGCCAACGATGACGGCGGCGGCATCTTCGAACTGCTCGAACAGGGCGATCCGCAGTACGCGGGCGTGTTCGAGCGGGTCTTCGGCACCCCGCACGGCATGGACCTGGCCGCCCTGTGCGCGGCCTACCGCATACCGCACCAGCAGGTCACACCGGAAAAGCTGGCCGTGGAGCTCGGCGGGAACGCGCACGGGATCCGGGTGCTGGAAGTGGTGACGGAACGGTCGAGCCTGCGCGAACTGCACGCCACGGTGCGGGCGAAGATCCAGGGCTAGACCGCACTCGCCGCCGCCCGAGCGCTCGGACGGCGGCGTCGCACGGGCTCCTGGGTCAGGCCGGCGCCTCGGACTCCTCGTCTTCGTACTCGTCGTCCATCGGGACCGGAATCGACTGCTCCACCACATCGGCCGGGTTGGCCTCCCAGTTGTCCCTGGTGCGGAGCCCGGCGGTGTCGAGACCGGTGTCCTCGTCCTCTGGCGCGATCTCGACCGACTGATCTGCCACGTCGGCAGGGTTGGCGGCCGGGACCGGGTCGGGGGTGTTCGGGATCATCGTGGGCTCCTCTCCGCGTAAGCCCCGCGCGGTGCCGCGACGGGGCGGACAACAGTCCAACGCTGTCGAGCATGCTCCGGTCGGCCCGATCCGGCAACCATGTGCGGGTTGTTTCGGCGCTGCGATGAATTCCGGCGGGCGGTCCCGTCTCAACGAATGGACGCCCACCACTCGCTCCAGGAGACACGATGACACCGGAGTTCGATTTCGCACCCGCCGCCACCGCCCTCGCCGCCGTTGTCGCGGGTATCACCGACGACCGGCTCGGCGCACCCACCCCGTGCGCCGACACCACCGTGCGGGATCTGCTCGCGCATGTGGTCGATCTGACCGAAGCCTTCCGGCAGGCCGCCACCAAGGAGGCGGTCGGCGGGTCCGTCGCACCGAGCACCGGGCCGGACAATCCGCTCGCACCGGACTGGCGTACGCGCATTCCGCGTCAGCTGGACGCGCTGGTCGCCGCCTGGCGGGACGATTCGGCGTGGGACGGTGACACCGAAGCCGGCGGGGTGAGCATGCCTGCGGCCATCATGGCGCGGGTGGCTTTGGACGAACTGGTGATCCACGCGTGGGATCTGGCCCGGGCCACCGGCCAGGAAGTGTCGATCGCCGACGCCGATCTCGATGTGCTGCTGGAGTTCCTGGCCGATACTCCGGCGGAGGGGACACCGGGGTTGTTCGGCCCGGTCGTTTCGGTCCCGGACGACGCGCCGAAGGCAGACCGCTTGCTCGCGCTCACCGGACGCGCGGCAAATTGGTCCGCGGCCGGGTCGCCGGTCTGATCCGGCGTACCCTGGTGCGGTAGCGGTAGGGCGCGCTACGTGCTCCCCGCGGCCCGGGAGATTCGGTCGCCGCTTGTCCGTCCGGCGATGGCCGGCATGCATGTGCACCGCCGGTACTGATCGGGCAATGTGGGCCGGGCGGATCCGGCCGGCTCGACAGGCGCAAGCTTGCCGCTGACCATCGGCGGCAAGGCCTGTGCCCGGATGCCATGCGAGCCGGAACCGATCGGCAAGCGCTCGGGTGCGGCGCGATTCCCACTCGAGAGGGCTGCTGATCGGCTGATGGTGGCGTCATCGGCCGCGCCGACCGGAGACCGAATGCCGGTTCGCCGGGCGCCGGTACGCTGACCAAGGTCATGCTGGCCCTTCTTCTCGCCCTCGCCGGGTTCGCATTCATCGATTCCCTCGACCTGCTGCTCGTCGGCGTCACCACGGCCATCGTGTTCGACAGCAAGCTGGGGCGCAGGTCGCCGGTGCCCGGTGGATTGAGTTTCATCGCGGGCGTTTTCGCGGTCACCACGACCTTCGGGCTGCTGGCGGTGCTCGGCATCAACTTTCTGACCGGCTGGTTCGATGTCCGGCTGACTCCGACCGTCCGCGCCTGGGGTGAGCTGGCGATCGGTCTCGCGCTCATCGCCGTCGCGTGCCTGCCCGCCGGCGCGCGCGCCGAACCCCCGCCGTGGGCGACGGCGTTCCGGCGAAAACCCTGGCTGCTCGGCATCGTCGGCGTCGCCATCGGGCTGGCACAGGCGCCGACGGCCATCCCGTATCTGGCCGGGCTGGCGATGATCTCGGCCCGCGACCCGCTGCCGCCGCTGTGGCCGGTGATCGTGGTGGCCTACTGCGCGCTCGCGCTGCTGCCGCCGCTGCTCGTGCTGGTGCTGGCGACCCGCCGCTCGCCGGGGGCGCAACGCGGCTACCGGAAAGTGGTTCGGGTGCTGAGGACATACGGTCCGGTTTCGGTCCGCGTCGTCTTCGTCGTGCTCGGCCTCGCGCTGGTCGTCGACGCCGGCGTGCACTATCGGCATCTGTGGTGAGCCGCACGGGTAACCGAGGCAACACCGGTGCGCGCATCGATACGCGCGAGCGGGCGGTTAATGTCGGTGGCGTGGCGAAAACACACTCGGTCCGGGCCTCGCTGGACAAGCAGCCCAATGAGGTCGCGGCGATGTTCGACGAGGTCGCGCAGCGGTACGACTCCACCAATATCCTCATCTCCGGCGGCCAGGACTGGTACTGGCGGCGGGAGACGCGCAAGGCGATCGCGCCGCGCCCGGGCGAGCGGGTGCTCGACCTCGCCGCGGGCACCGGGGTGTCCACCGCGGAGTTCGCCAAGTCCGGCGCCTGGTGCGTGGCGGCCGACTTCTCCCAGGGCATGCTGAAGGCGGGCCGGTTCCGCAATGTGCCGATGGTCGCGGGCGATGCGATGGCGCTGCCGTTCGCCGACAACTCCTTCGACGCCGTCACCATCTCCTACGGTCTGCGCAATGTCGCCGATCCGGATCTGGCGCTGCGCGAGATGCTGCGGGTGACCAAACCCGGCGGACGGCTCGTGGTGTGCGAGTTCTCGACGCCGACGGTGCCCGCGTTCCGTTCGGTCTACCGGCTGTACCTGACCAAGATCCTGCCGCAGATCGCCAAGGTCGCCAGCAGCAATCCCGAGGCCTACGCCTACCTCGCCGAATCCATTCCGGACTGGTCGAATCAGCGTCAGCTGGCGCTGCGGATCGCCGATGCGGGCTGGTCGGGGGTCAAATGGCGCAACCTGAGCTTGGGGGCGGTGGCCTTGCACCGGGCCTACAAGCTGGGGTGATGTACGTCGCACTGCCGTGAACGCCCAGCTCACAGCGGTGGACGCGGGACGGTGAGCGGAAACGTCATCTGCCGATAACATCGGGCAAACCAGCTGAAACCGAGCGCCGCAATGATCGGTGGCATGTCCGATGCGGTGACCGACCGGCAGCCGGGCACGACCAGGACGGCGTGCTCGTACTGCGGTGTGGGCTGCGGCATCACCGTCGACACCACCCACGACGCGACCGGCGCCACCGTCATCGCCAAGGTCAGCGGCGACAAACTGCATCCATCGAACGCGGGCAGGCTGTGCACCAAGGGCGCCACCCACGCCGAACTCATGCGCACCGACGGCCGCATGCGCACCGCCTACCGCCGAGACGGCCGCGACGAGGCGCCGGTACCGATCGACGTCGACGCCGCGGTCACCGAGGCCGCCAACCGCTTGCGCGCCATCCTCGACGAGCACGGCCCCGACGCCATCGCCCTCTACGTCTCCGGGCAGATGTCGCTGGAAGCGCAGTACCTGGCCACCAAACTCGCCAAGGGCTACCTGCGCACAGTGCACATCGAGGCCAACTCCCGGCTGTGCATGGCGAGCGCGGGCACCGGGTACAAGCAGTCGCTCGGCGCCGACGGGCCGCCCGGCTCCTATGACGACATCGACCGCGCCGACCTGTTCTTCGTCATCGGCGCGAACATGGCCGACTGCCATCCCATCCTGTTCCTGCGGATGGCCGACCGGTTGAAGGCGGGTGCGAAGCTGATCGTGGTGGATCCGCGGCGCACCGATACCGCCGCCCGCGCCGACCTGTTCTTGCAGATCGCGCCCGGCACCGATCTGGCGCTGCTGAACGGACTGCTGCACCTGCTGGTCGAGGCGGGCGACATCGATGCCGAATTCATCGCCGAGCACACCGAGGGCTGGGCGGCGATGCCGGAATTCCTGGCCGGCTACACCCCGGAACGGGTCGCCGAGATCACCGGCCTGGCCGTCGAGGATCTGCGCACCGCGGCCCGCTGGATCGGCGAGGCGGGCGAATGGATGAGCCTGTGGACGATGGGGCTCAACCAGTCCACGCACGGCACCTGGAACACCAATGCGCTGATCAACCTGCATCTGGCCACCGGCGCGATCTGCCGTCCCGGCAGCGGTCCGTTCTCGCTGACCGGTCAGCCCAACGCCATGGGCGGCCGGGAAATGGGGTACATGGGTCCCGGCCTGCCCGGGCAGCGCA
Organism: Nocardia cyriacigeorgica; assembly: GCF_005863245.1. Classification (GTDB taxonomy): domain Bacteria; phylum Actinomycetota; class Actinomycetes; order Mycobacteriales; family Mycobacteriaceae; genus Nocardia; species Nocardia cyriacigeorgica_C. The sequence goes on from NZ_VBUT01000008.1 coordinate 213,570, forward strand.
GCGTGCTCAACCCCGCCGACCGGACGTTCGTGGAGACCGCGTGGGGCCTGGAACCCGGCACCATTCGCGCCGAAGCCGGGCCCGGCACCATCGACATGTTCCGCGGCCTGTCCGCCGGCACCATCAAGGCTGCCTGGATCATCTGCACCAATCCCGTGGCGACGGTGGCCAATCGGAAGACCGTCATCGGTGGCCTGGAGGCGGCCGAGTTGGTGATCGCGCAGGACGCCTACACCGACACCGCCACCAACGCCTACGCCGATCTGCTGCTGCCCGCCACGCTGTGGGCCGAGGCCGACGCGGTGATGGTGAATTCCGAACGCAACGTCACGCTGTTGCAGAGTTCGGTGCCGCCTGCGGGTGACGCCCGCCCGGATTGGCAGTTGATCGCGCAGGTGGCGACCGCCATGGGTTTCTCCGGCTTCGATTTCACTTCGAGCGCGGAGGTTTTCGAGGAGATCAGGCAGTTCGCGAATCCGGCGACCGGCTATGACCTGCGCGGGATGAGCTACGAACGGTTGCGCGAGGGGCCGATGCAGTGGCCGTGCCCCGACCCCGGGCAGCGCCGCAACCCGATCCGCTACGTCAACGACGGCGTGAGCCAAACGGAGTTCGTCGACGCCGACGGGCACCGTCCCCGATTGGCCTTCCCGACGCCGAGCCGTCGCGCGGTGTTCTGGCCGCGGCCGCATCTGCTGCCCGAGGAGATGCCCGACGACGACTACCCATTCCTGCTCAATACCGGTCGCCTGCAACATCAGTGGCATTCGATGACCAAGACCGGGCGCATCGACAAGCTCAACAAACTCAACGGCGAACCGTTCGTCGAAATCCACCCCGACGATGCCCGCACCCTCGAACTGGCCCCCGGCGATCAACTCGAGATCACCTCGCGCCGCGGCCGGGCCGTGCTGCCCGCCCGGATCAGCGACCGGGTGCGCCCTGGCGACTGCTTCGCGCCCTTCCACTGGAACGACGAACAGGGGGAGTACCTGACCATCAACGCCGTCACCAATGACGCCGTCGACGCCGATTCGCTGCAACCGGAGTTCAAGGCGTGCGCGGTCGCCTTGCGTCGCGTTGCTCCGGTCGCCCGGCCCGCCCAGCAGGCGCCGCTCGCGCAACCGCAAGACGGAACCCACCCGCTGGCCGCCATGCTCGGCCTAGACGCGACCGCGACACCGACGCTGAGCGAGACCGAGCGCATCTACCTCGGCGGCTATCTGGCCGCGCTGCACTCGCTGCCGGTCACCGGCCAGCCGGTGCTGCCCGCGTCGGCCCCGCTGTCGCCGCAGAGCAGGCTGTGGGTGGACGGGCTACTGGCAGGCATGTATTCCCGTGGGGGCGCTGGTGATTCGCAGGTCACCGAGCCTGCCGCGCAGCAGCGGGTGGTGACGGTGCTGTGGGCGTCGCAGACCGGCAATGCCGAAGAGTTCGCCGCGACGGCCGCGCAACGCCTCACCGAATCAGGGCTGAGCCCACGGCTGCTCGATATGGACTCCTGTGAACTCGGTGCTCTCACCGGCGACGTGCTGGTGATCAGCAGCACCTTCGGCGACGGCGGTCCGCCCGACAACGGCAGCGACTTCTGGCAGCGACTCGACGACAGCGCCACTCGGTTCACCGGTATGCGCTACGCCGTCTTCGCCCTCGGCGATTCCTCCTACGACGACTTCTGCGGCCACGGCCGCAAACTGGACGAGAAGTTCGCCGAACGCGGTGCGACCCGGCTGCTTCCGCGCGTCGACTGCGAACCCGACTTCGCCGAACCCGGCGCCGCCTGGCTGGATGAGGTGGTCGCGGTGCTCGGCGGCTCCGGCGGCGGTGCGGAAGCGAATCCTGTTTCGGGGCCGGGTGATTCGGTCGGATTCCCGCAGCCGGGCGGCGGCCTGGGTGCGCCCGGTGGCTCCGGCGGCACCGCGACCGCCGTGCTCGACCGCACCATTACAGCGCCTGCCTCGCAGCCCGCCCGTCGTGCCCCGGCACCGTTCAGCCGCAATGCCCCGCTGCGCGCGCCGCTGGTCCGCAACGAGGTGCTGACCAGCCCGGATTCGTCGAAAGAGGTGCGCAGGTTCGGATTCGATCTGCGCGGACTCGAGGCGAGCTACGAGGTCGGTGATTCGCTCGGGGTCTGGCCGACGAACTGTCCGTCGCTGGTGCGGGAATGGCTGGACGCGACCGGCCTGGACGGGCAGCGCACCGTCGAGGTGGATGCGACCGAGATGCCGCTGGCCGACGCGCTGCGCACCCGCTACGACATCACCAAGATCTCCCACGATCTGCTGGAATTCGTCGCCGACCGCAACCCGGACCAGCGCCTGGCCAAGCTGCTGCGCCGGGACAACCGCAACGAGCTGGCCGGCTACTTGTGGGACCGGCAGGCCGTCGACGTGCTGCGCGATTTCCCGGTGCGCGCCGACCTGGTCGAATGGCTGGGCGCGCTGAAAAAGCTGCAGCCGCGCCAGTATTCGATCTCGTCGAGCCCGCTGGTCAGCCCGGATCAGGTGGAGCTGACCGTCGGCGTGGTGCGCTACGGTGACCCGGCCGCCGCGGGTTCGGCGGCCCGGCGCGGCGGGGTCTGCTCGACCTTCCTGGCCGATCGCGCCGACACCGCCGAGGTGCCGATCTTCCTGCAACGCGCCCCGCATTTCCGTCCGCCGCTGGACCCGAGCGTGCCCATGATCATGGTCGGCCCCGGCACCGGCATCGCCCCGTTCCGCGGCTTCCTGCACGAACGCCGCGCGCTCGGCGCCACCGGACGCAACTGGCTGTTCTTCGGCGACCAGCACGCCGCGCAGAACTTCTACTACCGCACCGAACTCGAGGACATGTTCCGCACCGGGCACCTGTCCCGGCTCGACCTCGCGTTCTCCCGCGACCAGCGGGAACGGATCTACGTGCAGCACCGGATGATCGAGCACGGCGCCGAACTGTGGTCATGGCTGCGCGAGGGCGCCCACCTCTACGTCTGCGGTGACGCCGCCCGCATGGCCAAGGACGTCGACGACACCCTGCTCAAGCTCGCCCAGATCCACGGCAAGCTCGACGAAGACGGAGCACTGGCCTTCAAGAAGCAGTTGATCGCCGAAAAGCGCTACGTCCGCGACGTCTACTGACCGCCCGCCGTCACCAACATCCACCGCGCCCTCGCGCCCCCGCGCCGAGTGCTACATGAGCGAGGGAACTACTCGAACAATGCCTCAGCCATGTAGCTCTCGACGACGCGTGTGGATTGACTGTCGGGACGGCACATCACAGCGCGGGCACGTTGAGGCGGGCACGCGCTGGTGCCGCCGCGTCGAAGCGCCTTGAAGCGCTTCCGCGTACGTGAGGAGAGCTTCGGGATGGCGCCTGTTCGAGCCCCGATCAGACTGCGGGCGGGTTGAGGCGGGTGAAGTCGGGCAGGCGGTAGTACGGGTAGTACGGGTAGGGCGGGGTGACGGCGCTCGCCTTGTCCAGGCGGGCGATCTGGTCGGCGGTGAGGTTCCAGCCGATGGCGCCGAGGTTCTGGCGCAGCTGCTCCTCATTGCGGGCGCCGACGATGACGGTGGATACGGTGGGCCGGTTGAGCAGCCAGTTCAAGGCGATCTGCGGCACGGATTTGCCGGTCTCGGCGGCGATTTCGTCGAGCACGTCGACTACGTCGTAGAGCAGTTCGTCGTTCACCGGCGGGCCTGCTTCGGCGGTCTGATGCAACCGGCTGCCTTCCGGAAGTGGTTGCCCGCGACGGATCTTGCCGGTCAGCCTGCCCCAGCCGAGCGGGCTCCACACCACCGCGCCGACGCCTTCCTCACGGCCGAGCGGCATCAGCTCCCATTCGTAGTCGCGGCCGACCAGGGAGTAGTAGACCTGGTGCGCGACATAGCGGGTCAGGCCGTGCTTGTCGGCGGCGGCCAGCGATTTCATCAGCTGCCAGCCGGCGAAGTTCGAGGCGCCGAGGTAGCGGATCTTGCCCGCGCGCACCAGATCGTCGAGGGCGTGCAGCACCTCGTCGATCGGGGTGTGCGCGTCGAAGGCGTGCAGTTGGAACAGGTCGATGTGGTCGACGCCGAGCCGCCGCAGTGAGCCTTCCACGGCGTCGATCAGCCGAGACCTGCCGGAGCCGGCGTCGAACGGGCCGGGGCCGGTGGGCAGGCTCGCCTTGGTGGACAGCAGTAGTTGATCGCGCCGTCCCTTGATAGCCGCACCGAGAACCTCTTCCGACGCGCCGTCGGAGTAGACATCTGCGGTGTCGAACATGTTGACGCCGGCTTCGAGGCTGATGTCGACCATCCGCCGCGCCTGCGCCGCATCGGTATCACCCCACGCGATGAACAGTTCGCCGCGACCGCCGAAGGTCCCCGCACCGAAGCTCAACGCGGGGACGAGCAGACCCGAGGCACCCAACCGCCGGTACTCCATGACAACTCCTAAAGGGTCTATAGTTCCGTTAACAACTCAGAACGTACACCTGTTCGGCGGTAAATGAAACTGGAGTCCCGTTATGACGGAAGATTCGACCATCCCAGGATCGGTCCGCCCAGGTGGGCGCACCGCCAGAGTCCGAGCGGCCGTACTCGCCGTCACCGGTGATCTGCTCGCCGAACGCGGATTCGCCCATCTGGATCTGGCCGAGGTCGCCCAGCGCGCCGAGGTCGGCAAGACCACGGTCTACCGGCGCTGGCGCACCCCCACCGGCCTCATCGCCGACCTCCTGGTGGATATGGCCGAAGCACTGGGGCCACGGGTGGAGACCGGCTCGCTGCTCGGTGACCTTACCGCGATCGCCCGCCTGGCCGCGAAAACCCTCACCGACCCGCGTGAAGGCCGCCTGATCGGGGCGGTCATAGCCGCAGCCACCTGCGACGAATCCACTGCCGCTGCCCTGCGCCGCTTCTACGATGCCCGGCTCACCGAGTGGTCGGGCTGCGTCACCGACGCCATCGCCCGCGGAGAAGTCCCGCCGGGAACCGACCCGCGCGCGGTCCTCACCGCTGTCACCGGCCCGCTGTACTACCGGCGGTTGGTCAGCGGGGATCCGATCGATGACTTCGCCACTCGCACAGCCGCGGAATCGGTTGCCGAGACGGCACGGCGCGGTGGGTTCGTTCGAGATCCCGAGCCCGGTCGATAGCGTTTTGCCGCGCAGTGGTTCGCGCCTCGACCTTCGTGACCGCCATCGGCTGACCTGCGGCACACCTAGAACAAACCGCGCAGCGCGAGAAAGCGCAGCCCGCCGACCGCCGCCATGACGGCGAGCACCAGGCCCGCTCGGGTGAGCTCGCCGAGGCCGGGCGCAACGAATTCGATGACGGCGAGCGCCGCGGTGCTGGTCAGCAGCCCGATCAGCGCCAGCCCGCCGCCCTGCCACTGCGCGGTCAGCCAGCTGATCCGGCCGGCCGCACGGAAGGTGATCCGGCGGTGCAGTTCGTTCGCGATCATGGTGCTCACGATCGACCCGGCGGCATTGGCTGCCATCGGGCCCAGCCCGGCGCAGGCGAGGAACAGCAGCAGGTAGCTGATATTGCTCGCACCGCCGACCAAGGCGAAGCGGAGCAGTTGCGCGCAGGGGTGGGTACCGACCAGGGCCTGCCGGACGCGGGAGCCGTACTGCTGTGCGCCGGGCGCGGCCTGCCGGACGCTGGAGCCGTACTGCTGCGCGCCGAGCGACGCCTGCCGGACGCGGGAGCCGTAGCGCCGTACACCGAGCGAAGCCTGCTGGACGCGGACGCCGCACAGCCGCGCGCGGCCGGCACCTGCGGGCTCAGGGCGGCTCCACGCGGTCCTGACATTCCCATCGATGCGGATCATCGGGGCGCAGACGGGACCGGCGGCGGAGGCGAAGGCGGTGCTGTTCACGAGAAGAACGGTCGCCGCCCCGGCTGACGCCGAGCTGACGGCGGACTGACACGGCACTGGCACGGCGTGCGGCGGACGGCGTCAGCGTGCGTATCAGGCCGGTGTCAGGTCGGTATCAGCCCGCCCGGCGACGGTTGGTCCCATGAACAGCACAGCAATCGCCGCCTCCGGGCTGCGCAAGTCCTACGGAGACAAGAAAGTCCTCGACGGCATCGACCTGAATGTCGGTACGGGCACGATCTTCGCCCTGCTCGGCCCCAACGGAGCGGGCAAGACCACGACGGTGAACGTCCTGACCACCCTGCTGAAATCCGACGGCGGGACCGCCCGTGTGGCGGGCCACGATCTCGTCACCGAGACCAAGGCGGTGCGCGCGGCGATCGGCGTCACCGGACAGTTCGCGGCGGTCGACGGCCTGCTGACCGGCGCGGAGAACCTGCGCTTGATGGCCGATCTGCACCGCTTGCGCGGCAAGGATGGCAAGCGGGTGATCGCCGACCTGCTCGAGCGTTTCGACCTGGTCGAGTCGGCGAACAAGCCGGCCGCGAGCTACTCCGGCGGTATGCGTCGCAAGCTCGACCTGGCGATGACGCTGGTCACCAAGCCGGAGATCATTTTCCTCGACGAGCCGACCACCGGCCTCGATCCGCGCAGCAGGCGCACCATGTGGGAAATCGTGCGGGAGCTGACCGATGAGGGCGTCACCATCTTCCTCACCACCCAGTACCTCGAGGAAGCCGATCAGCTGGCCGACCGGATCGCGGTGCTCGATCAGGGGCGCATCGTCGCCGAAGGCACCGCGGAGGAACTCAAGCGTCGTGTCCCCGGCGGCCACATCCGGTTCCGGTTCGCCCACGCCGCGCAACTGGCGACGGCCGCGCAGATCCTGACCGAAGGCACCGCCGACCAGGACGCGCTCACCCTCGACGTCCCCGGCGACGGTGACTCGGCAACCCTGCGCGCCCTGCTGGACCGGCTCGCCGCGCGCACCATCGAGGCCGAGCAGGTCTCCATCCACACCCCCGATCTCGACGACGTTTTCCTTGCCCTGACCGGGCACGCCACCACGGAGGCCGAAGCACGATGAGCACTCAGTCCGCAACCAGCAGCCTGTCCGCCGCCCTGTACGACTCGTCGGTGATGTTGCGCCGCAACTTCACCCACATCACCCGTTCACCCGTCACCATCTTCAACGCGGCGTTGATGCCGGTGATGATGATGCTGATCTTCGTCTACGTCTTCGGCGACGCGTTCGACGTCGGTGAGGACTACATCGACTACGCCGTGCCCGGCATGCTGATGCTCGCCATCAGCTACGGCCTGTCCGGCACGGCGGTCGCGGTGAGTTCCGATATGACCAACGGTGTCATCAACCGGTTCCGGGTCATGGACGTCTCCCGCGGCGCCGTGCTCACCGGGCACGTGGCGGCCAGTCTGGTGACCAACGTGGTCGCCATCGTCTCCGTCCTCGCCGTCGGCTTCGCCCTCGGATTCCGTTCCCCGGCAACGCTCGTGCAATGGCTCGGCGCCCTCGGTGTCCTGCTGGCCACCGCCTTCGCCGCCGCCTGGCTCACCGTCGCCCTCGGCATGGCCGCCAAAACCCCGGAGGCCGCCGGAATGTCGGTGGTCCCGCTGATCATGCTGCCCTTCCTGAGCAGCGCCATCGTCCCCGCCGACAAGATGGGCCCCGGCGTCCGCCAGTTCGCCGAATACCAGCCCTTCACCCCGATCATCGAATCCGTCCGCGGCTTCCTGACCGGCACCCCCTCCGCCGGCTACACCGCCGCCGCCCTCGCCTGGTGCGCGGGCTTCGCCGTCATCGGCTACCTGTGGTCCCGCGCCACCTTCACCAAGCGCGCGTGAACCCAAGCGAATTCGAACCCCCATCGCCTCGGTGCCCCCGGTCACCGAGGCGATGCTGCGTTGTCCAGTCGACTAAGACTGCGGCACAGCAACGTTCGACAAGGGACAAGGACCGGTCTGCGCTGAAAGTCGACAGTGATATATCGGCCCCGGCAGCACCTCGGTCGACGCGGTCCGGGCGAACGCCTGGCCGCGTAGGGCAAGGTGTGCACTACGAGGGTCGAATAAGCCGGTCCAGGTGCGGTCGCGCATTCATCTGGGTCGCTGTCGGCGGGCACGGCGGCATACGAACCTCTGCGCGCAGCGAACCGGCCGAGGATCTACGACATCATCCGGCCGGCGCCTTCAGTGTCCGAGGGTCTGGGTGACCAGCTCATGCGGGTCGGCCTTCGCGCCCTCTCGGGTGGCTTGATCGAATGCTGTGTCGCCGAGGTGGTTTCGAGCTTTCTGTTCTATTCGGGCGGCGTCGGGATGGGAGTGATCGGGCAGGCCTCGGACGGTGGTGGCGGCGGCGAGCAGGCGGGTGGCCTGGTCGTACTGGTCGGCGCGTACGGCGAGGTCGGCGATGCCGATGAGGACGTGGGCGGTCAGGAGGGCGTGGCCTGCCGCGGAGGCCGCCTGGTATGCCGCGTCGCAGTGGGTCGCGGCTTCGGTAAGGTCGTCGGCGAGATAGGCGAGCAGGATGTGCACCGTCGCGCTGACATTCGGTTGTTCGGCGTCGGCGCCGAGCAGGGTGCGGGCGAGGTCGATCTGCTGGTGCGCCAGGGCGGTGTCGTCGCGCAGCCGGGCCAGTTCCGCACGCGCCAAGGCGACTTCGGCCAGGGCGGTGGGCCAGCCGTTCTGGTCGGCGCAACGTTGAGCTTCCGCGAGGGCGGCCGCGCTGGCCTCCGGGTCGCCGAGCACCCAGTGCAGCTGGGCTTGACGAGCGCGCATCGCGACCACGTCCTCGATCGCGCCGACCTCGGTGACCACCGCGATCGCCTCATCGAAAAGCTCGATCGCGCGGGGCAACTCGCCACGCAGCGCGGTCCGGCCTGCCAGTTCGGTGAGCGCGAACGACATGCCCCAGCGCTCGCCGAGCGCGCGGAACTCGGTCAACGCCCGCGCGAGATACTCGTCGGCCTCGTGTCCCTGCTGGCCGAGCACCGTCCGCAGCTTGCCGAGCTGCAACCGGGCCAGCGCACGCACCCACGGGTCCTCGTCGTCCAGCAGCGATTCGAACGCGGGCAGGTATTCGTCGGGCCCCTGCAACATCCGGTCGAGCGCGGCGGTGAACCGCAACGCGGGATGGCCGCCCCGCACGTCGCGGCCGAAGCGGTGCGCCTTGCGGATCCATTCCGCGATCTGCTGCTCGTCATTGCGGCCCGAGGACACGAAATGCACGACCAGCCCGTACACCATGGCCCTGGTCTCGTCGTCGACGTCGCCGGGGAGTTCGGCGGCCGCGATCACCAGCTCGGTGCCTTCGCCCTTGTGCCCGCCCAGCCACCAGTACCAGCCCGCGGCCGCGGCCAGCCGCATCGCGCCGGCGGCGTCCGCGTCGGCGAGGGCGCCACGCATCGCCATCGCGATGTTGTCGTGCTCGGCCTCGAGCACGGCCAGCCATTCCAGCTGCTCGGCGCGGCGCAGATGGGGTTCGGCGGTGGCGGCGAGGCCGGTGAAGTAGTTCAGGTGCGCGCGGCGGGCGGCTTCCGCATCGCCGGATTCGGCCAGCCGGTCGGCTGCGTACTGCTTGATGGTTTCCAGCATGCGGAAGCGGAGGCCGTCGTCGGTGGTGATGAGCAGCGATTTCTCGGTCAGCGACGTCAGCAGTTCCAGCACTTCCCACTGCTCGACCGTGCTGCCGTCGGCGCAGACCTGTTCGGCCGCTTCCAGACTCGCCCCACCGGCGAACACCGCGAGCCTGCGCAGCACGAGACGTTCGGCGTCGCTGAGCAGCTCCCAGCTCCAGTCCACCACCGCGCGCAGCGTGCGGTGCTGGCGGATCGCGGTGCGGCTGCCGCCGGTGAGCAGCCGGAACCGGTCGTCGAGGCGGTGCGCGAGCTGGTCGAGGGACATGGTGCGCAAGCGTGCCGCCGCCAGTTCGATGGCCAGCGGAATACCGTCGAGCGCCCGGCAGATCCGGGCCATGGTCGCCAGCGTGGCCGGATCGGTGCCCAGGTCTTGGCGGACCGCGCTCGCCCGGTCCCGCAGCAGCGCGACGGCGGGGGAGTCCGCGATCACGGCGGCATCGGCGGTCGCGGCGGGCAAGGCCAGCGGCTCCACCTGCCACAGCGCCTCCCCGGTGATACCGAGCCGCTCCCGGCTCGTCGCCAGGATCCGCAGCCGAGTGCATTCGCCGAGCACCCGGTGCGCGAAGGCGGCCGCGGCCTCGATGACGTGCTCGCAGTTGTCCAGGATCAACAGGGTTTCGCGGTCGCGGATCGCCGCGACCAGCCGCTCCATCGGTTCGGCGTTCGGCGCGCTGCCCAGCAGTGCGTCCCTGAGCCCGAACGCGGCGAGCGCGGCCTGCGCCAGATCGCCGCTGCCGTCGACGCCGGCCAGCTCCACCAGCCAGGCGCCGTCGGGCAGATCGCCGAGCATGGTGCGCGCGGTTTCCACGGCCAGACGGGTCTTGCCCGATCCGCCCGGCCCGGTGATGGTGGTGAGCCGGTGGGCCGCGATGAGTTCGCGCACCGCGGCGATATCGGTGACTTTGCCGACGTAGCTGGTGAGTTCGGCGCGCAGATTCGTGGTGCGCTCCTGCGGCCGCGCGCCCACCTCCCCGCGCAGCAGCGCGACATGCAAGGCGGACAGTTCCGGTGACGGGTCCACACCGAGTTCATCGGCAAGGGTCTCCCGGGTGCGCTGGAACACCGTCAGCGCTTCCGGTCCTCGCCCCGCGGCGGCCAGCGCCCGCATGAGCGAGCCGGCCAGCCGTTCCCGCACCGGATGCTGAGCGACCCGATCGGTCAGCTCGGTGACCAGCTCCGCACCACGACCCAGCCGGATCTCCGCCTCGTACAGATCTTCCATGGCCGACAGTCGCAGGCCGTCGTACCTGGTGACGACCGCGGCCACGTCGTCGCTGTCGCCGAGATCCTGCATCGCCGCCCCGCGCCAGAGTTCAACGGCTTCCCGCAGCAACCGCGCCTGCTGCGCGTCGTCGCCGCTGCGCGCCTGGTCGAGCAGTTGATCGAAGCGCACCGCGTCGACGGCGCCCGGTGCGACCGCCAGCCGATACCCGCCCGCCTGCACATCGACCGCGCCATCGGGCAGTACCCGGCGCAACCGGGAGACCAACGCCTGCAACGCATTCGCGGCGTCCGCCGGTGGCTGCTCGCCCCAGATCCAGTCGATCAGCTTCGTCTTCGCGACGGCGCGCCCCGGCTCGAGCGCGAGGGCGACCAGCAAAGCGCGCAGCCGAGCACCCGGTATCGCAATCAATCCACCGTCATCGGTCCGGATTTCCAGCGGGCCGAGCATCTTGATTCGCACCGGCTCATTCTGCCCGGGGCGTCAACGGGGGCGCTCGGCATGTCAGGCGACGCATCAGTTCGGTGTCAGCTCCGTATCAGCCGCCCCCGCGACAGTAGTCACATCAACGTCACAGCGACCGCGGCGAGCAGGCAGCGGGAGCACGATCTCGAGGAGAACACCATGTACACCTTCCAGACCCCGCAGCCGATCGCCGTCACCGTCGACGTGCTGGCCGCCGACGTCACCGTCATCGCTTCCAAGCGCACCGACAGCGTCGTGGTCGTCCGCCCGGCCGACGAGTCGAAGAAGGCCGACGTGCGTGCCGCCGAGCAGACCACCGTCGAGTTCGCCGACGGCGTGCTGAGCGTGCGCACCCCGAAGACATGGCGCACCCACATCCCGTTCGGCGGCAACGCGGCGATCACGGTGACCATCGAGGTGCCCGCGGGCTCGGAGCTGACCAGCACCACCGGTGTCGGGCAGGTCCACGGCGCGGGCGAACTCGGCCACTGCGAGCTGACGGTGTCGCTGGGCGACATCATCGTCGAGCGTCCGCAGGGTTCGGTGACCGCGAAGACCGCCAAGGGAAACATCCGCATCGGCGCGGCGGTGCGCGGTGACCTGCGGCTGGAGACCTCGGTGGGCGCGCTGGAGGTGGGTATCCACCCGGGCAGCGCGGTGCGGCTGGAGACCGAGGTCGCCCGCGGCAACGTGCAGAACACGCTGGCGCCGGTCGCGGCCGAGGCTGCCGACACCGTTCGGGTGTTCGCGCGGAATTCGCTCGGCAACATCGTCATCCGGCACGCCGCCGCCGCGTAGGCCGAGCCGTGCTGGAACTGCATGTGGACCGGGAGCGGTGCATCGGCGCAGGCATGTGCGTGCTCACCGCTCCCGCCGTCTTCGACCAGGACCCCGACGATGGCCGGGTGCTGCCGGTTCGACCGCCCGCCGCGGCGGACGAGCCGGCGGTGCGCGAGGCCGCGCTGCTGTGCCCCTCCGGGGCCATCACCCTCCGCGATCAAACCTGATTCCGCTCTCCGACAAGGAAATACGATGACCGAAACAGTCCCCTACGGCCTGCCCCAGCAACGCGATGCGGGCCCGTTCGATCCGCCGAGCGAGATCACCCGGCTGCGCGAGACCCGCCCGGTGAGCCCGCTGCGGTTCCCCGACGGCCACGACGGCTGGCTGGTGACCGGCTACGAAGCAGTGCGCAAGCTGATGGCCGACACCCGGTTCAGCTCGCGCCAGGACCTCGGCATCGTGCACGTGCCCTACGAGACGCCAGGCATGCCCGCCGCCACCGAGCCGTCGCCGCAGATGCCCGGCGTGTTCGTGGCCATGGATCCACCGGACCACACCCGGTTGCGGCGCAAGCTCATCGGGGCGTTCACCGTCCGGCGCATGCGGGCGCTGGAAGAACGCATCGCCGAGATCGTCGAGCAGCAGCTCGACGCCATGGCGCGGCTCACCCCGCCGGTCGATCTGGTCGCCGAGTTCGCGCTGCCGGTGCCGTCGCTGGTGATCTGCGAAATGCTCGGCGTGCCCTACGAGGACCGGGCGAACTTCCAGGTGAATTCGGCCAAGTTCCTGGTCAAGGATCAGACGCTGGAGGAGAAGATGGGCGCGTTCGGCGCCATGCACGGCTATCTCGCCGAACTGGTCGCCCGCAAACGCGCCGAGCCCGGCGAGGACATCCTGTCCGACCTGGCCCGCGACGAGGACCTCGGTCTCGACGAGCTGACCGGCATCGCCTTCCTGCTGTTGCTCGCCGGCCACGAGACCACCGCGAACATGCTGGCCCTGGGCACCTTCGCCCTGCTCGAGCACCCCGACCAGCTGGCGCAACTGCACGCGGATCCGGAATTGATCCCCGACGCCGTCGAGGAACTGCTGCGCTACCTCTCGGTCGCCGACATCTTCTACCGCTACGCCACCGAGGACATCGAACTCTGCGGCGAAACCATCCCCGCCGGCTCCACCGTCGTCGTCTCCCTGCTGGCCGCCAACCGCGACCCACAGCGTTTCGACAACCCCGACCACCTCGACATCCACCGCAAGGCCCGCGGCCACAACACCTTCGGCCACGGCATCCACCAGTGCCTCGGCCAACAACTGGCCCGCATCGAAATGCGCTCCGGTTTCGCCGCCCTCCTCCGCCGCTTCCCCACCCTCACCCTCGCCATCTCACCGGAGGAGGTGAAACTCCGCACCGACATGAACATCTACGGCGTCCACGAACTCTCGGTGACGTGGACGGCTTCGTGAATGGCCCGGGGCGGCTACTTGCCGCCCCGGTCATACGGCCACCACACCGAAACGACGATCACCAACAACGGTAGGCCACCCGCGACATCGTATCGATCCAGCCGCCAACCCCGCGCTCCGGTGGTCGTCCAACGAGTGGAAGACCAACGTGTACAAGCGGATTCAACCTCGCTCAAGTGCATCGCGACGGTGCGGGGGAGCGGGTCAAGGGCCTCTAAACTCGGGCCGTGGCTACCTCCGACGAGTTCGACTCAGTGCGCAACGACCCGGATCCGATCCGTCGTGGGCAGCGTGCGGCCGAACTCATCGCCATCTACCAGCAGCGGGCAGCCGAACTGGCGCGGGTGCGGAAGGCGGCGATCGAGGAGGCGCACCGGAGCCAGGGGAAGAGCTACACCGAGATCGCGGAGTTGCTGGGGCTGACTAAGGGGCGGGTGAGTCAGATCCGCGCTACCGCACCGCCGCTCGAGCGGGCGTTCTTCGGGGTGGGGCCGGTCGCTGTCGGGATTCCGCGTCGACTCGGCTTCGAAGAAGGTCGCGAGCGGTCATTCTTCGACGCCGCCTACCGGATGACGCAGGCAACTGTCGAACAGATACTCACCGAACTGGCCCTGGCATCATCGAGTTTCGCCATCGATCCGGATACGGCCGACCTGCCCGCGGGTGACGCGGTGATCGTGTGCGGCCCGAAGTCTGCTCCGATCGCGCGCACACTCCTCGCGGACGATGCGGCGATCGGGTTCGACCAGGATGCGCAGGGATGGTGCATCGTCGACAGTCGCACCGGCCGACGACATCACTCCCCATATCTGCGCGACAACGCAGACCGCCATGACATCGGCTATTTCTCGCGCCGCGACCGAGGACGCGTCATCGTGCACATCGCCGGCCTCACCAGCGTGGGTTCCCTCGGCGTCGCGCACTGGCTCGCGGCGAATGTAGCGGCGGTGTACGACCCCGGCTCCGCGTTTATCAGCGGCATCGTCGAATGCGAGTTCGACCGGGGTTTCGTGATTACCGCGAGCCGTCTGCTGGCCGGTCCGTACGAGTCCGGGCCAGGCGACGGATGAGGATAGCCGCGGCTCAGCTGGCTGCGCGGGCGGATGAGGACCGTGTGGTTCTCCTCCGCAACGGCACCATCCTGCTCGACGGCGCTTCCTCGTTCGACCCCGAAACTCCCTCCGCTGCCCGCTATGTCGATGTCTTGGCAGGCGAAATGGCCCGGCGCGTGAGCGAGACATCCGATCTGAAGACCGCGCTGGCGGAGTCGTTGATCGCGGTGTCACAGCAGCTCGACCTGCGGCCCGGAAAGTCTCCGTCGAGCACAGTCGCCGTGGCTCGGGTAGGCGAGCGCACCCTCGATGTGCTGGTTCTCGGCGACAGCGCGATTGTCGTCGGGCTGAAAGATGGCTCATGCCGGATATTCCTGGACGACCGGCTCGCGGCACTCGAGCTTCCCGAGGCCGGGCAGTACATCACCAGGCTCAGGTCAGGTGGAGGCTACGACGACACTCATCGTGCGATACTTCAGCGACTGCAACGTCGTCAGCTGCACATGCGAAATCGTCCCGGTGGCTACTGGATTGCCGAGTCCGAACCAGCGGCGGCGCACGAGGCGATCACGGCCGGCTTTCCGCTGTATGCGGTCTCCTGGGTGATTTCGGCGACGGATGGCGCTTTCGATCTGCTCCCCGTCACCGGATTGGACTGGCAGGAGATAGCGCGGATGTCGAATGCCGAGCTGCATGATCTGCTCGTCCGGCTGCGGCGGTGGGAATCCGATGTCGACCCGAACGGCCGACGGCTGCCCAGGTCGAAGCAACATGACGACAAATCGATTGCGGTCGTCGATCTCTAGCAGGCGGAAGCCATCGGGGCGGGGCTTCCGGGCGGCGCGGGCCGCTTACGCCGAGCGCGGGATTCGGAATTCGGTGCCGCTCACCTCGGCGTAATGGCCCATCAGTTCAGCGCAGATGGCGGGCCAGGTGCGGTGCAGGACGGATTTGCGGGCGGCGCCGGCGAAGCGGGTGCGCAGGGTGGGGTCGCGGAGGGCGGCTACGGCGCTGGGGAGGAGTTCGGTGAAGCGGTCCACCGGCAGCAGGTAGCCGTTGCGGCAGTGGGCGATGAGGTCGCGGGGGCCGCCGGCGTCGGGGCCGATGACGGGGACGCCGGAGGCCAAGGCTTCCTGGACGCCTTGGCAGAACGTTTCGTGTTCGCCGGCGTGCACCATCACGTCCAGGCTCGCATAAGCCTGGGCGAGTTCGTCGCCGCCGAGTTCGCCGGTGAAGACGGCGCCGGGCAGCAGGCGGGTCAGGCGGGCGCGTTCGGGGCCGTCGCCGACGACCACCAGCTGGATGTCCGGATCGTGCGCGAGCGGCGCGAGCCGTTCGACGTGCTTCTCCGGCGCCAGCCGTCCGACGAAACCGACGATCAGCTTCTCCGAACCGGACAGCCACGATTCCCGCACAGCTGCCCGTCGGGCCGAGGGCGTGAACCGCGCGATATCCACCCCGCGCCCCCAGCGATGCACTCGCGGGATCCCGTGCCGGGCCAGATCGGCCGCCGCCGCGGACGACGGCGCCAGCGTCCGGGCCGCGCCCTCGTGGATCCGCCGCGTCCACGCCCAGGCCGCCCGGCTGGCCAGCCCGAGCCCGTAGCTCTTCGCGAACCCGGCGACGTCGGTCTGATACACCGCCACCGCGGGCAGATCCAGCCGCAGCGCCGCCCCGAGCCCGCCCGCCCCGAGCAGGAACGGTGAAGCCAGGTGAACCACGTCGGCATCGAAGTCCGCGATGGCCCGCACCATCCCCGGCTGCGGCAGGCCGACGGGCAGCGAGCTGATCTTCGGCACCATCACCGCGGGCACGCGATACACCGGGAAGCGCCCGTGGAATCGCGGCGCCGGTGGCTCACCGCGCACCGTGTCCGGCGCGATGACCAGCGCGTCGTGCCCGTGCTGGTCCAGATGGTCGAGGACCCGGAGCACGGAATTGACGACACCGTTCATATTCGGCAGGAAAGACTCCGACACGATGGCTACGCGCACGTCTCCAGTGTGGTCGGCGGCGCCGTCAGCCCAGTCACGCCGACGTGACGCCCACGCGAAGTTCCGGCGAACAGCTCCCGGACCCGCTCAGACCTTCGCCGTCGCCACCTCGACCGGCCTGCGTTCGGTTCGCCGCAGAATCCACAGCGTGGGCAGCGCGAGCGCCCAGGTCACCGCGATCACCGACAGGGCGGGCGGTATCGCCACCCGCACATCGCGCCCGGCCACGCGCACCAGGTCGGGGTCGGCGCGGTTGTATTCGACGTTGATGTGCTCACCCTTGGTGAGGTTGGTCGGATAGAGCACCCCGACCTTCGGATTGTGCGTCACACCGTCGGGGGTCACATACTTCACCGCCGAGCGCAGCCGGCCCGCGGAGATCACCTCGCCGGTGGTGCGGCCCATATCCGAACTGATCAGGTAGTCGTTGCGCCAGGCCGCCAGCACCAGCAGCCCCATCAGCACGCTGACCACGATCGCGGCGGTGAGCACCCCGATCCGCGCCCGCCGCAGGCGTACCGTGCGCCCTTCCGGCTGACTGGTTTCCGACACCGCCACAGGTTACTGGCCCGCCGCACCACATGCCCGTCCACCATGCGCACGCGATGCCGGGCCTGCCGTGTCCTGGTCGGCTACCGTGACGCCATGTCCCGAAAATTCAGCTTCACGGTGCCCTACACCGTTCCGGTGGAGGACCTGCACCGGGCACTCACCGGCGACGAGCTGTGGCAGGCCCGCTTCGCCGGCGCCGAGACCGCCACCCTCGATCTGGCCCATCCCGGCGGCGAGGGCACCATCCGGCTCGCGATGAGCGAGAAGATCCGTCCCGACAAGATTCCGGGCATCGTGCGCAAGGTGCTCAAGAGCGATCTGGTGGTCTCCCGCACCGACACCTGGCAGCCGCTGACAGGTGAGATCGCCAAGGGCAGCTTCGAGGGCACGTCCAAGGGCGTCAACTCGGAGATGTCGGGCACCTATGAACTGCGCCCCACCGCCGAGGGCAGCGAAATCGAGGTCGTCGGCACGGTGAAGGTGAAGGTTCCGCTGGTCGGCGGGGCCATCGAGCCGCTGGCCGAGCAGCTGCATCACCGCGTCCTCGACAGCGAGCGCAAGTTCATCGAGAAGTGGTTCGCCGGGCAGGCCTCGGCCTGATCCGCGAGGTGGATGCACACCGGGCGTGGCGTGCATCCACATCCGGCGACTACTGAGCGAAATCGCTCGGGTCGTAATCCTTCTTCTCCACCAGCACCAGCCAGTTACCGGAGTTGTCGCGCATCACCGCTTCGACGCCATAGGGGCGATCCGAGGGCGGCTGCACGAACTCCACGCCCTTGGCCGACAGTTCCTCGTAGGCCTTCTGACAGTCGTCGGTGGCCAGGCCCAGTGCGCCGTGCGTGCCGTTGGCGAGCGCGCGACGGGTGGCTTCGGCCAGGTTCTCATCCAGCGGCGGGCCCGGCACCATCAGTGTCACTTCCAGCTCGCGGTGATCGGGGTGGGCGATGGTGAGCCAGCGGAAACCACTGTCGCCCATGGTCACATCGGCGGTCTCGACGAAACCGAGTTTGTCGATGTACCACTGCTTGGCCGCGTCCATATCGGTCACATACACCGTGACCAGCGAAATGTTCTTGATCGGAGTCATGAGCTCAGGCTAGGGCGGCCGACCGGGCATCGGCTTCTCCGAAATTGCTCGGTGTGGTTCGCCGTCACAGGCCGCTGTCGGGCCGCGGTGCGCGATCGGACAAACCGTGCATGAACACGTAACAGCCCGGGATCCGCGGCGCGCCATCGGCGGCGAACTTCGCCTGATACGCCGACGGCGACATTCCCACGAGTTCGGTGAACTTCCGGGAGAACGATCCGAGGCTGGTGTAGCCGACGAGCATGCACGCCTCGGTCACGGTGACATTCGTGGCGCGCAGCAGGTCCTGCGCCCGCTCGATGCGCCGCTCGGCCAGATACACCGCGGGCGTCTTGCCATAGGTCGCGGCGAAACAGCGCAGGAAGTGGTACTTCGACACGCCCGCTGCGGCGGCCAGGCCGTCCAGGTCCAGCGGCTGGGCGTAGTCGCGGTCGGCGAGATCCCGGGCCCGCCGCAGATGCGGGAGCAGGTCTTCGGGCACCGGTCGCGGCGTCACGGCAGCGGCTAACAGAACGGCGGACGCTCGTCGAAACGCCGCGACATCCGCCCGGCCATCCGCCAGGCCCGCGCCACCAGATCCACGTCCTCGTCGGTGACCAGATTGCCCATCACCCGAACCGCGGTGCGCTGCAAGAACTTCGACCGCATCACCGGCGGCCCGCCCATCGGCACCATCCGCGGATGGGTGGCCAGCCCGGCGATCCGGCGCGCCACCGAATACGTGCGGCCGTACTTGGCTCGCAGCAATTCCGGCCACACAGTGCTCAGATCGGGTTCGTCGAGCAGGTCGGCAAGCATGTGCCCGCCCTCGAGCCCGTAGTCGATGCCCTCGCCGTTGAGCGGGTTCACGCAGCCGGCGGCGTCACCGACCAGCACCCAGTTGCGCCCGGCGATATTCGACACCGCCCCGCCCATCGGCAGCAGCGCTGAGGCCACCGCGCGCAGCGACCCGCTGAACTCCCACTCCTCCCGCCGCAACGCGGTGTAGTGCTCGAGCAGCGGTTTCAACGCGATATGCGAGGGACGGCGCTCGGTCGCCAGCGAACCGACGCCGATATTGACCTCGCCGTTGGCCAGCGGGAACACCCAGCCGTAGCCGGGCACCAGGGAACCGTTCGCGTCCCGCAATTCCAGATGCGAGGTGATCCATTGATCGGCCGACCGCCCAGAGCTGATGTAGGCGCGGGCGGCAACACCGTAGGCGTACTGACGATGCCATTCGCGGCCGAGGATCTTGCCGACCGGCGAACGCACCCCGTCGGCGACGACGAGGGTTCGGCAGCTGATCGACCGCGTGCCTGTCCCGGTACGCACGGTCACGCCGGTGACCCGCTCACCGTCTCTGGTGACGTCGACGACCTTGGCGCCCTCCAGCATCCGAGCCCCCGACTTCACCGCGGTCTCGCGCAGCTTGTCGTCGAGTTCGGTGCGTGGAACGGCACTTCCGTAGGTGGGGAACGACCCGCCCGGCCACGGCAGCAGCTCCTCGCGGCCGAAGCCGGTCATCCGCAAACCATGGTTGACGGTGTGCGCGCGCACCCAATCGCCGAGCCCGAGATGTTCCAATTCCGCGGTGGCGCGCGGGGTCAGGCCGTCGCCGCAGGTCTTGTCGCGCGGGAACACCGCCGAGTCGACCAGCAGCACATCGCGACCCGCTCGCGCGGCCCAGGTCGCCGCCGCCGACCCGGCCGGTCCCGCTCCGACCACGAGGACATCGGCGTGCGCGGGGACCGCGCCGTGTGTCTGCTCGTCACCGCCCGCTGGTGTGACATCCGGTGCACCCATGGACCCATACTCGCAGCGCGCCCGCACCGGTGTCGACGCCGGTGCCGTGTGACATGCGGCGGGCCGGCGAACTCCACCGCCGACGCACCGCCGGGCTCGACGTCCGCCGCCGCGTCCGGTATGCGAAGGTGTGCGGTGCGCCCCAGCGGATATTGCCGGGAGTGACGGTGTTCATGGGGTTATCTACCGTGGACACGCTAGGTTCTTTGACCGTGGGTCGGACGCATCGCTGGGAGAAGAAATGAGCACATCTGCTGTGAGCGACGAGAGCACGGTAGTAGCGGGGGTGGATCTCGGCGATTCCGAACTCGCCGCCACGGTGCGCAACGGCCTGGCCGATGTCGAGAAGCTGCTGATCGAGGAGCTGTCCGACGGCGCGTCCTTCCTTCAGGAAGCGGCCCTGCATCTGGCCAAGGCCGGCGGCAAGCGGTTCCGTCCGCTGTTCACCATCCTGACCGGCCAGCTCGGCCCGCGCCCGACCGACCCGGACCTGATCACCGCGGGCACCGTCGTCGAACTGGTGCATCTGGCGACCCTGTACCACGACGATGTGATGGACGAGGCCACCATGCGTCGCGGTGCGCCCAGCGTGAATTCGCGCTGGGGCAACAGCATCGCCATCCTCGCCGGTGACTACCTGTTCGCGCACGCCTCCCGGCTGGTGTCGACCCTGGGTCCCGACGCGGTGCGCATCATCGCCGAAACCTTCGCCGAACTGGTCACCGGCCAGATGCGCGAAACCATGGGTGCGTCCGAGGCCAAGGATCCCGTCGCGCATTACCTGCGGGTGGTGTGGGAGAAGACCGGCTCGCTGATCGCGGCCGCCGGACGTTTCGGCGGCACCTTCTCCGGCGCCGACACCGAACACGTCGAGCGGCTGGCCCGTCTCGGTGACGCCGTCGGCACCGCGTTCCAGATCTCCGACGACATCATCGACATCTCCTCCGAATCCGCCCAGTCCGGCAAGACCCCCGGCACCGACCTGCGCGAAGGCGTGCACACCCTGCCGGTGCTCTATGCCCTGCGCGACGAAGGCGCCGACGGCGACCGGCTGCGCGCCCTGCTGGCTCGTCCGCTGGAAACCGACGCCGAGGTCGATGAGGCGCTCGAGCTGCTCGGCCGTTCGCCCGGGATGACCCAGGCCAAGCAGAAGCTGCAGGAATACGCCGACCTGGCCTATGCCGAACTCTCGGCGCTGCCGCCCGGCCCCGCGAACGATGCCCTCGTGCGGCTGGTGCGCTACACCATCGAACGCGTGGGCTGATCCCTCCGCGCGGCGGGCCGGAACTCCGGCACCGCCGCGATCGTTGCCATTCTGTAGCACTCGCACAGCTGGATTACGTGAAGATCAGTAGCAGTCGAGGAGCGTTGTGCGCCGCCGGGCGGCGCGGAAATCCATACAGGACGGGGGAGCGGCGAGGAGACGTATGCACGGGCATGGGTATGCGAACGGGATCAAGACGTTTGGCTTGATGGTCGGGCTTTCCGCGCTGATCGTGTTCGCCGGGGCGATGTTCCGCAGCCCGACGATCCTGGTCATCGCGATCCTGCTGGCCGTCGGCATGAACGCCTACGCCTACTTCAACAGCGACAAACTGGCGTTGAAGGCCATGCACGCCCAGCCGATCAGCGAGCTGGAGGCGCCGGTCATCTACCGGATCGTGCGCGAACTCGCCACCGCCGCGCGCCAGCCCATGCCGCGCCTCTACATCAGCCCCACCAACGCCCCCAACGCCTTCGCCACGGGCCGCAGCCCGCGCCACGCGGCGGTGTGCTGTACCAGCGGCATTTTGCAGATCCTCGACGAGCGTGAGCTGCGCGCCGTGCTCGGCCATGAGCTCTCGCACGTCTACAACCGCGACATCCTCATCTCGTCGGTCGCGGGCGCGCTGGCCGCCGTCATCTCCGGCCTGGCCAACCTTGCCTTCTTCGCCACCGCGTTCGGCGGCAACCGCGAGGGCGGGCCGAACATCATCGGCGTGATCTTGGTCTCGCTGCTCGGCCCGATCGCGGCCACCCTCATCAAGCTGGCCGTATCGCGATCCCGCGAATACCAGGCAGATCAGTCCGGCGCCGAACTCACCGGCGATCCACTCGCCTTGGCCTCGGCCCTGCGCAAGCTCGAACGCGGCGTCCAAGCCGCCCCGCTGCCGCCCGAGCCGCAGCTCACCGCCCAGTCGCACCTGATGATCGCCAACCCGTTCCGCCCGGGTGAGCGCGCCGCCCGCTGGTTCTCGACCCACCCGCCGATGGCCGACCGCATCGCCCGCCTCGAAGAGCTGGCCGGCCGCCCGCGTAGCTGACGACCCGGCTGGAGCGGTGATCTTCCCCGCTCCACAGGGCTGCCATCACCGCCCCGCGCGCGCTCGGCCCCGGTGGTCTGTCCCGTGAGCGCCGGCCTGGAAGTCCGTGACGTGCACCCCGCCCGGGGCGGTGAGTGCTATTACCGGTAGTTGACGAATTGCAGGGCGATGCCGAAGTCCTCGCCCTTGAGCAGCGAGATCACGGCCTGCAGGTCGTCGCGCTTCTTGCTGCTGACGCGCAGCTCGTCGCCCTGGATCTGGGCCTTGACGCCCTTGGGGCCCTCGTCGCGGATCTTCTTGGAGATCTTCTTCGCGTGTTCGGCGTCGATGCCCTGCACCAGCGAGCCGGTGATCTTGTAGGTCTTGCCCGACACCACCGGCTCGCCGGCATCGAACGCCTTGAGCGAGATATCGCGGCGGATCAGCTTCTCCTTGAACACCTCGAGTGCGGCCTTGACCCGCTCCTCGGCCTCGGCGCTGATCACGATCTTGTCCTCACCGGACCATTCGATCGCGGCACCGGTGCCGCGGAAGTCGTAGCGGGTGTTCAGCTCCTTCTCCGCCTGATGCAACGCGTTGTCGACCTCCTGGCGATCGACCTTGCTGACGACATCGAAAGACGAATCGGCCACACTGCGCTCCTGTCCTGACGGTCCGGCGTTCGAGGTTCGCGCCGGATGGTTCGCCGCACCCACCTAGTTCTACCCGGCCGAACGAGATTAGTCCCCGGACGCGGTCTGTGTCGCCGTCGGCACGAACGAGCCGGTCTCACCATGCCGCTGTACAGCCGGTTTGCATTCCGGGTGTGGGTTCGTTGTATTCTGCTCTGCGCGCCGAGAAGCGCGACGGCAGGTTGCCCGAGCGGCCAATGGGAGCAGACTGTAAATCTGTCGGTGAAAGCCTACGTAGGTTCGAATCCTACACCTGCCACCGAGAACCCCCGTGGATCGAAATGATCCGCGGGGGTTCTTCCGTTTCCGGGTCACTCCGTTCTCCGCTCCACGGCCCGCCGGGTCTGCGAGATCGGAAATACCGGCTCTGACCAGCCGGTTTGGTGCATAGACGGGTGAGTGTGTAACCTCGTTCAAGACTTCGAAGCGCCGGGGTCACGGAAGTTGGGTCACGGTGCGTAAGAGGTCATGCCCCCTTAGCTCAGTCGGCAGAGCGTTTCCATGGTAAGGAAAAGGTCAACGGTTCGATTCCGTTAGGGGGCTCGCCGGATTGCCGGTGGTGACCGACTCGGCATCGCTCCCCGCTCGGAGGGGCTGGGCACGGCACCGCAGGCAATGCGACTCGTGGCGGTGTAGCTCAGTCGGTAGAGCAAACGACTCATAATCGTTGTGTCGCCGGTTCAAGTCCGGCCATCGCTACCACAACCGATCAAGCCCAGTTCCGGAAAGAAGGCATATCGTGGCCGCGAAGTCCACCGATGTCCGGCCAAAGATCACCTTGGCCTGCGAGCAGTGCAAGCACCGCAACTACATCACCAAGAAGAACCGGCGTAACGACCCGGACCGCTTGGAGCTGAAGAAGTTCTGCCCGAACTGCGGCACGCACCGGGCGCACCGCGAGTCCCGCTGAGCCAACCACGCGTGTAGCTACCGCGTGCATCGGCGCCGGGACATCGCTTCCGGCACCAGCCGGAACACAACCGCCGTGATACAAGCATCGGGCCGGACCTCGCGTCCGGCCCGACTGCGTTTGCACGGTGCATCTGGCCAGCGGTGGTCAACGCTCCACCGACTCCGCCTACGGGGTCAGATAGGTACAGTCCTCCCGTGACAATGAACACCGGTACAGACGAAGCGGTCGCGACGGGCGAAAGTTTCGACCCCGCCGAACACGCGGCAGCCATGGTCGGTCACCACTACCGCGTCGACGACTACTACGAGGTCGGCCGCGAAAAGGTCCGCGAATACGCCCGCGCCGTGCAGGACTACCACCCGGTGCACTGGGAGGAAGACGTCGCGCAGGAGTACGGCTACGACGGCCTGCTCGCGCCGCTGACCTTCATCTCCCTGGTCGGCATCCTGGCCCAGCGCAAGCTGTTCGAAGAGGTCGTCACCGGCTACGACCTGAGCCAGATCATGCAGACCGACCAGATCCTGGAATTCCACCGGCCGATCAAGGTCGGCGACCAGCTGACCTGCGACGTCTACCTGCACTCGTTCCGGCAGGCCTTCGGCGGCGACATCATCGTCACCAAGAACATCGTCACCGATCAGCGCGACGAGCTGGTGCTCACCACCTACACCACGCTCATCGGCCGCAGCGGCGGCGATATCGACCCGAACCTGGCCGGTGCGGTCCGCAACGTGCTCATGCACGGCCTCGGCGAGGAAACCCCGCAGCAGCACCCCCGCACGATGCCCACGCCGACTCCCGCCCCGGTGCCGACCGCTCCCGAGGTCGCGCCGAGCAAGCACGCCATCGCCTTCGACTCGATCAGCGCGGGCGACGAGCTGCCCCCGCGCACCGTCCGGCTGACCCGCGGCGACCTGGTCAACTACGCGGGCGTGTCCGGTGACGCCAACCCCATCCACTGGAGTGACGAAGTCGTCAAACTCGTCGGCCTGGACAACGTCGTCGCGCACGGCATGCTGACCATGGGCCTCGGCGGCGGATTCGTCACCTCCTGGCTCGGCGATCCCGGCGCGGTCAAGGAATACAACGTCCGCTTCACCAGCCCGGTGTACGTGGGCGTGGACGAACCGGCCGAGGTCGAGTTCACCGGCAAGGTGAAATCGGTCGATCCCGAGACCAAGACCGCGGTCGTCGCCATCGTCGCGAAGTCGGCCGGTCGCAAGATCTTCGGGCGCGCGACCGCCACCGTCCAGCTGTCCTGACCTGGTTCGTGGGGCCGGATTGGCTAATGCCACCGGTCTTCACGTACACTCGGGTTTCTGGGGTCACCAGCCGATGCGCGCTGCTCTGCAAGGCTGGTTCCAGGCGGCCCGGAGCGCAGCTCCGGAACCACCGCTGACGGGGCCGGCAACTGCCGGAGCGGCGCGCGTGTTGTGTGACACCAGCGAACAACTGAATACAGCACATGTGGCTGGGCATCAGCACCACCGTCCAGCCGAAGGGGCGTAGCTCAATTGGCAGAGCAGCGGTCTCCAAAACCGCAGGTTGCAGGTTCAAGTCCTGTCGCCCCTGCCCTGGATGCCAGCGATGAGAGAGGGTTCTGACGTGACTGACGAGCGGGACACTCGCGACGACGGCGATGGCACCGCCGCAGCGAGTCGGCCGAGCGGCAAGCGGTCCGCCCGGCGGGCCCGCACCGGTTCGTCGTCCTCGTCGGCCGATAACGGCGCGGTCGCCACGATCGACCGCCCGCGCAAGGCAGCCAAGACCTCCGATCGGGCCGAACGCAAGAAGTCGGGCAATCCGTTCAAGCGTTTGATCAAGTTCCTGCGTGAGGTTATCGCGGAACTGCGCAAGGTGATCTGGCCCAACCGGAAGCAGATGGTCACCTATACGAGCGTTGTTCTGGTGTTCGTGGTCTTCATGGTCGCGTTCATCAGCGGGTTGGATGTGGCGTTCGTCAAGGGTGTCGACTGGCTGTTCGGCTGAGCAGTACGACGCCGACGCCGGCAGCCGATCCCGGGGGCGGGCGGGAGCGTTCCGCCATGCCCGGCCCGGCACGCAGAGGATTTACGTGACGACACAGGAAGCGAGTGCCCCAGTGAGCACCCCGGAGAACGACACAAACGACGAGTTCCCGGTCGACGACGCGGTGGCCGAGTCGGCCGCCGACTCCGTCGAGGAATCCGCCGACGAGTCCGTGGCCGTCGACGAATCCGCGCCCGCTGACGAGGCCGCCGCTGCCGAACAGGCTCCCATCGACGAGGCTCCGGCCGATCCGGTGGAGGAGATGAAGGCCGCGCTGCGTCGCGCGCCCGGCGAGTGGTACGTCATCCACTCCTACGCGGGCTACGAGAACAAGGTCAAGGCCAACCTCGAGACCCGTGTGCAGAACCTCGACCTCGAGGACTACATCTTCCAGGTGGAAGTGCCCACCGAAGAGGTCACCGAGATCAAGAACGGCCAGCGCAAGAACGTCAACCGCAAGGTGCTGCCCGGCTACATCCTGGTCCGGATGGAACTGAACGACGAGTCCTGGGGCGCGGTGCGCAACACCCCCGGCGTCACCGGCTTCGTCGGCGCGACCTCCCGGCCTTCGCCGCTCACCATCAACGACGTGGTGAAGTTCCTGGTGCCCGCCTCGCAGCAGAAGAAGGCCCCGGCCGCCGCGGCCGCTGCCGCCTCCGCCACTCAGGAAGCCGCCAGCGAGGCCGTCGCCAAGCCGGTCATCGAGGTCGATTTCGAGGTCGGCGAGTCGGTCACCGTCATGGACGGTCCGTTCGCGACGCTGCCCGCCAGCATTTCCGAGGTCAACGCCGAACAGCAGAAGCTCAAGGTGCTGGTGTCGATCTTCGGCCGTGAAACCCCCGTCGAGCTGGCATTCACCCAGGTCGCGAAGATTTGATCGTGGGGCGGGCCACCCGCCCCGCTCGATCAGCCGCACAGGCGATCCCGGTAAGGTGTCAGGGTTCGCCGGGTGCGCCCGGCTGCGGGTGCACACCCGCGCAAGGCTTACGGCAACCGTAAGGAACCGAAACCAAGGAAGAAAGATGCCCCCCAAGAAGAAGAAGCTCGCCGGGATCATCAAGCTGCAGATCCAGGCCGGCCAGGCGAACCCGGCCCCTCCGGTCGGCCCCGCGCTCGGTCAGCACGGCGTCAACATCATGGAGTTCTGCAAGGCGTACAACGCCGCGACCGAGTCGCAGCGTGGCAACGTCATTCCGGTCGAGATCTCGGTGTACGAGGACCGGACCTTCGACTTCAAGCTGAAGACCCCGCCCGCCGCCAAGCTGCTGCTCAAGGCCGCAGGCGTGCAGAAGGGTTCGGCTGAGCCGCACCGCAACAAGGTCGCCACCGTGACCATGGACCAGGTGCGCGAGATCGCCAAGACCAAGCAGGAAGACCTGAACGCCAACGACATCGAGCAGGCCGCGAAGATCATCGCCGGTACCGCTCGTTCGATGGGCATCACGGTCGAGGGCTGAGCGTCAGCGCCGGAGGCGGCAGCGCAGCGTAACCACGCAGGCGTAGCGAAGCCCTCCATCAGGCACCGGGGCTGAGCGCTCTAACTGCACAGGTGGGAGGGCCGGCCAGGCCCGATCAACCACTTCTGAACCACAGCTAAGGACAGAGAAAACATGGCAAAACGAAGCAAGGCGTACCTCGCCGCGGCCGAGAAGGTCGATCGCACCAAGCTCTACTCCCCGCTGGCCGCCGCGCGGCTGGCCAAGGAGACCGCCACCACCAAGACCGACGCGACCGTCGAGGTCGCCGTTCGTCTCGGTGTGGATCCCCGTAAGGCCGACCAGATGGTCCGCGGCACCGTCAACCTGCCGCACGGCACCGGTAAGACCGCCCGCGTCATCGTGTTCGCGGCCGGCGAGAAGGCCGCCGAGGCCGAGGCCGCCGGTGCGGACGCCGTGGGCGCCGAGGATCTGATCGAGCGGATCCAGGGCGGCTGGCTGGACTTCGACGCCGCGATCGCCACCCCGGACCAGATGGCCAAGGTCGGCCGCATCGCGCGTGTCCTCGGCCCGCGCGGCCTGATGCCGAACCCGAAGACGGGCACGGTCACCACCGATGTGACCAAGGCCGTCAACGACATCAAGGGCGGCAAGATCAACTTCCGCGTCGACAAGCAGGCCAACCTGCACTTCGTCATCGGCAAGGCGTCCTTCGACGATGCCAAGCTGGTGGAGAACTACGGCGCCGCGCTGGACGAGATCCTGCGTGTGAAGCCGTCGACCGCCAAGGGCCGCTACGTCAAGAAGGTGACGGTCTCGACGAACACCGGACCGGGCATCCCGGTAGACCCGAACCGCACCCGCAACCTCCTCGACGAGGACGCGTAAGCAGCACCTGAGCTCCACCGAAACGGCGGGAACGCGATCTGCGTTCCCGCCGTTTCGGCGTTCACGGCTCACATCGCCCTGGTTCGGCAGCGCGCCGGGCGCCGACCGGTTCTGCGTTTGCGGGGATGCTGAGAGACAATGAGGGCGTGAGTGACGGACTCGGCACAAGGATCAGACATCGGCTCGGTGCGCCGAACGATGTCGCGGCACCGGGCGGCTGCTAGTTCGATGTCGGATCAGCAAGAACCGGACCGGCGGTCCCCGAAGGTTGTTCCGCTCCCGCGACGCCCGCGGCGAGTGGCAGAACCGACGCCTGCGAAACAGTGGCGTCCGGAGTACGGCACCGTCTACGACCCGGCCCCGACCAGGCCGGTGATGCGGTCGGAGTTGGAGCGCGAAACCGGTTCGTGGCCGGTCGGCGCCGCGACGACCTGGGGGACGACGACATCGGCCGACTCGCACGGCACCGACCGGGACGGGAGTGTCGTCGATCTCGACGAACTGCGCCGCAAGCGCGCCGGTGACGATGCCGCCGCCGGCCGCCGCCTGCCCAAACCCCGCCGGATCGGTGACGGTGGAAGCGACCGGAGCCGCGATGACGGCTCCGATTCCCCGCCTGCCGAAACCCGTGCCGGACGGCATCGTAAGTAGCCGACGCCGGTCACCCAGTCGTTCCCCGATCGGCCGGGTCGCCACGGTAGGCCTCGACGGTCTAATCCACGGGGTCCGATTCGGGTTTCCCGCGCCAGCCGAGCAGCACCGAATCCCCGTCCTGCACACCCCAGGGCAGGAAGATCGCGACGATCACCGCACAGCCCACCACCGCACCCGTGGCCACCAGCGACGCCGCATGTGAACCTTCCAGGCAGGCCGCCTTCATCGCGGTGATGATGTTCTCGCGCTGCGATTCGAAGAACGGTGCCAGTTCCCGCTTACGCATTTCCAGCACGCTCAAGGGTGTCGCCTTCGCGAAGTCCTTCTCGTTGTCCGACATCAGCGTCCCCGGCACCCGGTCGATCAGCGGCGCGACCTTCGTCGTGTAGTACGAGGCGACGATCGAGCCCAGTACGGCCACACCGAGGGTGCCGCCGAATTCACGGGTGGTGTCGTTGACCGCCGAGCCTGCGCCCGCCTCGTTCAACGGCAGCGACGACATGATCGATTCGGTGGCGGGTCCCTGCACGATCGCCAGGCCGAGTGCCATCGACACCATCGACGGCAGCACATCGGTGAGATACGCGCTGTCGACGCTCACCTGACCGCCGAGATAGAGGCCGAGCCCGGTCAGCAGCAGACCGAACACGATGACCGGGGTGGTGCCGAGCCGCTGCGCGAGCAGGGTGGCGACGGGCGCCCCGACCGCGACCGAGAACGCGAAAGGCAAAGAAGCGATACCGAATTCGAGCGGCGTATATTCCCGGACTCCTTGGAAATACTGGGTGATCAGGAACAGGAAACCGAACATCGAGAAGTAGCCGACCGCGATGGCCAAGGCGGGCAGCGAGAACCGGCGGTTACGGAACAGGCGCATATCCAGAATCGGTGCGCGGGTGCGCAATTCCCAGCCGATGAACGCGGCCAGCAGCGCGAGACCTGCCGCGCCCGCCGTGAGCGTCGTCGCCGAGAGCCAGCCGTAGTGCGGCGCCTCGATGATCGCCCACACCAGCAGGGTGATGCCGGCGATGGACAGGGCGATACCGACGAGGTCGAGCCTGCCGACCTCCGACGACCGGGATTCCGGCACCCACAACACGGTGGCGATCAGGGCCACCAGCGCCACCGGCACGTTGATCCAGAAGACCGAATGCCAGGAGAAATGCTCGAGCAGCCAGCCGCCGGAGATCGGCCCGATCGCGATGGCGAAGCCGGCCATGGCGGTCCAGGCCGCGATGGCGAGGGCGCGTTCCCTTCGGTCGGTGAAGATATTGATGACCAGCGCCAACGTCGCCGGGAACACCGCGGCGGCGAACACACCCATGGCGGCGCGGGCGGCGATGACGCCGTCGAGCGAGGTGGACAGCGCACCGGCCACCGACATCGCGCCGACGCCTGCCAGGCCGATCATCATCACCCGGCGCCGCCCGTAGCGGTCGCCGAGATTGCCGAAGGCCAGCAGCAGGCCGGCGAAGGTGAGGGTGTAGGCGTCGACCACCCATTGCAGGCCGCTGACGCCGGTGGACAGTTCGACGCCGATGGACGGCAGGGCCACGTTGACGATGGTGTTGTCGAGCACGACCAGCAGTTCGGCCAGGCAGATGACCGCGAGCGCGAGGAATCGGTGCGCGCGTCGTTCCAGCAGCACCGGTGGAGCGACTAGTGAGGTTGTCATGCCGAGCAGGGTATGCAGTAACAGTTACTTGAAGTAACACTTAATGTCAGCGATCTCGATCACTCTGGACATCAAATGTGATGCAAGACACTCGAAATGACCTTTTCGAGGACTGGAAGAACCCCGTTTTGCCAGATGGGAGACCTACCGGTACTCTGAAGCGAAGTTATCGACGTGTTCGATCGCTACCCAATCCGTTCTACCGAAGACCGTTGGTCGCCGTTCCCGCATGGGTTCGGTCGAAGGTCCGGCAGCAGCCGGCGGCCCACGCAGGGAGAGCCGAGGCAGGTACTCGACACGGGCCCCGGCTCGTATCGTATGTCCTATTGCGCCCCGGAACGCTCTGCGTCCGGGGCGTTTGTTGTATCGCCACCTCAGGTCGGTAGTTCGGGTCCGAACCGACATCAGAGAGGAGGCGAAGTATGGCAAAACCCGAGAAGGTCACCGCGGTCGCGGAGATCGCTGAGCAGTTCAAGAGCTCGACGGCCACCGTCGTCACGGAATACCGTGGCCTGTCCGTTGGTGCCCTCACCGAACTGCGCCGCGCGCTCGGTGCCGACGCCACGTACTCCGTCGCCAAGAACACCCTGGTCAAGCGGGCTGCCGCCGAGGCCGGTGTCGAGGGCCTGGACGACTTGTTCGTCGGACCGACCGCTATCGCCTTCATCCAGGGCGAGCCGGTCAACGCGGCGAAGGCGCTCAAGACCTTCGCCAAGGACCACAAGGCGCTGGTCATCAAGGGCGGCTACATGGACGGCAACGCGCTGTCCGTGTCCGAGGTCGAGAAGATCGCCGACCTGGAAACCCGCGAGGTGCTGCTGGCCAAGCTGGCCGGTGCGCTGAAGGGCAACCTGGCCAAGGCTGCAGGCCTGTTCAACGCTCCCGCGTCGCAGGTGGCCCGCCTGGCCGCCGCGCTCGAGGACAAGAAGCGGGCCGAAGGCGCCGAATAAGCGCCACCAACCCCCGGGCGATTCTCGTCCGACCCAGACATCATCTACCGAAAGGAAACAACAATGGCCAACGTTGACGAACTGCTCGAGACCTTCGGCAACATGACCCTGCTCGAGCTGTCGGACTTCGTCAAGAAGTTCGAGGAGAAGTTCGAGGTCACCGCTGCCGCTCCGGTCGCCGTCGCCGCCGTCGGTGGCGCCGCTGCCGGTGGTGCCGCCGAGGCCGCCGAAGAGCAGGACGAGTTCGACGTCATCCTCGAGGGTGCCGGCGACAAGAAGATCCAGGTCATCAAGGTGGTCCGCGAGATCGTCTCCGGCCTGGGCCTGAAGGAAGCCAAGGACCTGGTCGAGGGTGCCCCGAAGCCGATCCTGGAGAAGGTCGCCAAGGACGCCGCCGACGCCGCCAAGGAGAAGCTGGAAGCGGCCGGCGCCTCGGTCTCGGTCAAGTAATTTCCGAGCGAAACGCCGTAACGGGCGGTCCCTTTTCGAGGGGCCGCCCGTTCGTGTTTTCCGGCCGCGTATCAGGGCCGGGCGAATAACGGGACCGTGCGAGGGTTACTCTTCGGTCAGGTTGGGGTGTGCGACGACATGCCCATGCGATAGAGTGACCGAACCCACTGTGACGTGACACACCGCGAGGTCGAGCGCGCGGTTCGCCGGTGGGGCGGCTCGCTGAGAAATGTGGAGGTTGGCGTGGGCGTCGAGGTCAGGACCGAAGGCATTACCAAGTCCTTTGGTTCCCAGCGGATTTGGCAGGACGTATCGATCACCCTGCCCGCCGGGGAGGTCAGTGCGCTGCTCGGTCCCTCCGGTACCGGTAAGTCGGTCTTCCTGAAGTCGCTGATCGGTCTGCTGCGCCCCGAGCGCGGCTCGATCTACATCGACGGCACCGATATCACCACCTGCTCCAACAAGGAGCTCTACGAGATCCGCAAGCTGTTCGGCGTCCTGTTCCAGGACGGCGCGCTGTTCGGCTCCATGCATCTGTTCGACAACGTCGCCTTCCCGTTGCGTGAGCACACGAAGAAGTCGGAGTCGGAGATCAAGAAGATCGTCATGGAGAAGATGGAGATGGTGGGTCTCCTCGGCGCGGAGTTCAAGCTCCCCGGCGAAATCTCCGGCGGTATGCGCAAACGCGCCGGCCTGGCCCGCGCGCTGGTGCTCGACCCGCAGATCATCCTGGTCGACGAGCCGGACTCCGGTCTGGACCCGGTCCGCACCACCTACCTGAGCCAGCTGCTCATCGACATCAACGCCCAGATCGACGCCACGATCCTGATCGTGACCCACAACATCAACCTGGCCCGCACCGTGCCCGACAACATCGGCATGCTGTTCCGTCGTCAGCTGGTGATGTTCGGTCCCCGCGAGGTGCTGCTCACCTCCGACGAGCCGGTGGTCAAGCAGTTCCTCAACGGCCGGATGATCGGCCCGATCGGTATGTCGGAGGAAAAGGACGAGGCGCAGATGGCCCGCGAGCAGGCCATGGTCGACGCCGGTCACCACCACGGCGGCGCCGAGGAGATCGAGGGCATCATCCCGCAGATGAAGGCCACCCCCGGTATGCCGGTGCGCCAGGCGGTGCACCGCCGCAAGCAGCGGGTGCGCGAGATCATGCACACCCTGCCGCACGCCGCGCAGGTCGCCATCCAGCAGTCGCTCGACGAGAACGACGACACCCAGGTGATGTCCTACGACACCGCCCAGCTGTCGCAGGGCGGCCCGTACGACTCCACTGTGCCGCACCAGCAGATGCCGAACAGGTAAGACCACACCCCCTCGGATACCGCGCCGGAATACCGGCGCGGTATTCGTCTTTTCGAGGCCGGGTGGCCGATAAAGACCGCGACACGGCAGTTATGCGCGACTGCCGCAAGGTGTAACGCAGGTAACATCGGCCACCGTGAACCCAACGCTCGCGCGTTTACGGACTCCGGTCGAGTCCGGGTTCGCTCAGGCCGGAAAGATCTTCGCGCTGTTCCTCGATGTGGCGCGCAAGGTTTTTCGCCGGCCCTTCCAATGGCGGGAGTTCATCGAGCAATCCTGGTTCATCGCCAGCGTGTCGATCCTGCCGAGCGCCCTGGTGGCGATTCCGTTCGGCGCGGTCGTGGCATTGCAGACCGGTTCGCTGATCAAACAGCTCGGCGCCGAATCGTTCACCGGCGCGACCAGTGTGCTCGCGACCGTGCAGCAGGCGGCGCCGGTGGTGACGGCGTTGATCATCGCGGGCGCGGCCGGTTCCGCGGTGGCCGCCGACCTCGGCTCACGCACCATTCGCGAGGAGATCGACGCGCTGGAGGTACTCGGCGTCGATCCGGTGCAGAAGCTGGTCGTACCGCGCGTGCTCGGCATGATGCTGGTGGCGCTGCTGCTCAACGGACTGGTGTCGGTGGTCGGCATCGCCGGGGGCTATTTCTTCAATGTCCTGTTGCAGGGCGGAACACCGGGCGCCTATCTCGCGTCGTTCTCGGCGCTGGCCCAGCTGCCCGATCTGTGGATCGGTGAGATCAAAGCGGCCGTTTTCGGGCTGATCGCCGGCGTTATCGCCGCGTACAAGGGGCTGCATCCGAGCGGGGGGCCGAAAGGAGTCGGCGACGCGGTGAACCAATCAGTGGTGATCACGTTCCTGGTGCTTTTCTTCGTGAACCTGGTCCTGACCTTGATCTATTTGCAGATTGTTCCCGCAAAGGGCTCCTGAGACGGTGGCTGTCCGCTACCGCAATCCCGCCTTCGCGAAAACGGCCCGCCGGGCCGGGGATATCGCACGTGCGCCGCTGAACGTCATCGATCGCGCCGGCGAGCAGATGTCGTTCTACTCGAGGGCGATCGCCTGGATTCCGCGCACCGCGGTGCATTACCGCAAGGAGGTCATGCGGCTGCTGGCCGAGGTGACCTTCGGCAGCGGTGCGCTCGCGGTGATCGGCGGGACGATCGGCGTCATCGTGTTCATGTCGGGGTCGGTCGGCGTGGTGGTCGGGTTGCAGGGTTTCAAGGCGCTCGATTCGCTCGGCAGTTCGGTGCTCACCGGTTTTCTCACCGCCTATATCAACACCAGGGAAATCGCGCCGCTGGTGGCGGCGCTGGCCTTGTCGGCGACGGTGGGCTGCGGCTTCACCGCGCAATTGGGTGCCATGCGCATTTCCGAGGAGATCGACGCGCTGGAAGTGATGGCGGTGCCCGGTGTGCCGTTTCTGGTGACGACCAGGGTGATCGCCGGATTCCTCGCGGTCATCCCGCTCTATATCGTCGGCCTGCTCGGCACTTTTCTGGCCTCGCGGATGATCAGTATCTGGTTCAACGGCCAATCCAGCGGCTCCTATGACCACTATTTCGGGCTGTTCCTGCCACCGGAGGACGTGCTGTATTCGTTCCTCAAGGTGCTGGTGTTCGCCTTCGTGATCATCATGGTGCACTGCTATTACGGTTTTCACGCCACCGGAGGACCTGCCGGGGTCGGGGTGGCGGTGGGCCGGGCGGTGCGGGCGGCGATCGTGCTGGTCAATGTGCTGGATTTCTTTCTGAGCCTGGCGATCTGGGGCACCACGACGACCGTGCGGGTGGCCGGATGAGCAGCCGGGTGCAGTGGTGGCGGTCGACGGCCAAGGTGCGCAATCGGCTGCTCGGCATCGCCTTCTTCGTGGTGGTCGGGCTGTTCCTGTGGACGACGGTGGCCATCTACAACAAGACCTTCGTGAACTCGGTCGACGTCCGGTTGATCACCGACAGCGTCGGCAATGCGCTGACCAAGAACGCCGATGTGAAGGCGCGCGGCGTCACCGTCGGCGAGGTGCGTTCCAGCCGCGCCGAGGGCGGTCAGGTGACCCTCGAACTCGCGATCGATCCGGAGCGCGCCGAGCAGATCCCGGTGAATTCCACCGCGCGGCTGCTGCCCAAGACGTTGTTCGGCGAACGCTATGTGGATCTGCTGATTCCGCAGGATCCCAGCCCGCAGCACCTGACGTCCGGGGTGACGCTGCATCAGGACGCCAGTGGCAATGCCATCGAGGTGAGCAAACTGCTCGACGATCTGCTGCCGCTGTTGCAGGCGATTCCGCCGCAGGATCTGGCGGCCACCCTCGGCGCGCTCTCGCAGGCGCTGGCCGGGCAGGGGGAGGAGCTCGGTGCGACGCTGGACCGGCTCGACGTCATCCTCACCGACGTCAACGCGGTGCTGCCCGAATTGCGCGAGGGGCTGCGCAGTCTCGCTGAAACCGCCATCACATATGCCGATGCCGCACCGCAGCTCATCGACGCGCTGGACAAACTGCGCACCACCAACGCGACCATCGTGCAGCGACGCACCGATATCGACGTCCTGCTGGCCACCCTGACGCCCACCTCCGCCGCGACCGCCGATTTCCTGATCGCCAACCACGACAACGTCATCGATGTGGCCGCCGACGCCCGTCCGGCGCTGGAACTGCTGGCCACCTATTCGCCGACCTACGCCTGCGCGCTGGCCAACTTCGCCAAGATGCGCCCGCGCATCGACGAGATCATGGGCATGGGCACCGACCGGCCCGGCTCCCGGGTGACGATCGAGCTGGTCAACACCCGCGGCCGCTACCTGCCCAATCAGGATGAACCGCGCTGGCTCGACACCCGCGGCCCGGCCTGCTTCCCGGAGTTCCCGCTGGGTGTGGATGCCGGGCAATATCCGGGCGGGCCCAATAACGACGGCTCCTTTCAGCCGCCCAGTCGCAATCCCGGCGATCAGCAGATCGGCGCCATGCAACCACCCCAGTTCGGGGTGTTTCCCGCGGGCAACACGCCGACCATCGCGGGTTCGCCGGGGGAGCAGCACGCGCTCGGTGCGATCTACGGTGCCGCGCAAGGTGTTTCGCCGGAGCAGGTACCGGGCTGGGTGACCAGGATCGCCGCACCGGCCTTTCGCGGGAGCGAGGTGAGTGTGCGATGAAGGCGCAACTGCGCGGTCTGGGCGGGCCGCTCATCAAGCTCGCGATCTTCGTGGTGGTGACGTTGTTCGCGACGGTGATGCTCGGGCTGTCGATCGCGAACTACACCGGCGGCGGAACCATGTTCAAGGCCCGCTTCACCGACGTCACCTCGCTCAATCCGGGTGATGAGATCCGTATCGCCGGTGTCCGCGTCGGCAAGGTGACCGGGATTTCGATCGTGGACCGCCGGGTGGCCGAGGTGAAATTCGAACTCACCGACCGCGAGTGGCTGCCCGCCTCGGTGACGGCCACCATCCGCTTCCGCAATCTGGTCGGGCAGCGCTACATCGAATTGGAGCGCGGGCCCGGTGAACAGGGCCGGAAAATCAACGAGGGCGCGACGATTCCGCTGGAGCGCACCCGGCCCGCGCTGAATCTGACCACCCTGTTCGACGGGTTCCGGCCGCTGTTTCGGACCTTGCAGCCCGAGGACGTCAACAAGCTGTCCTACGAGATCATTCAGGTCTTCCAGGGTGAGCAGGGCACCATCGCCGATCTGGTGGCCAGCACCGCGAATCTCACCAACAAGATCGCCGACAAGGACGCGGTGATCGGGGAGCTGGTTCGCGATCTGACCGAGGTGCTCGACACCATCAATGCCCGCGAGGACCAGTTCGATCAGCTCGTGGTCAATACCGCGGCGCTGGTGGACGGACTCGCCGCGCAGCGCGACACCATCGGCCGCGCGGTCACCTCCCTCGGCGACGTCGCCACCGCCACCTCCGAGCTGCTGGTGCCGACCAGGCCGTCGCTGCAAGGCACCATCGCCGGCATCAACCAGCTCACCGGGGTGATCAACGAACGCCGCGACGAAGTGGATCAGGCGCTGGCGACGCTGCCGATCAAGATGGAAAAGCTCGGCCGCGTGGGCAGTTACGGCTCGTGGTTCCAGTTCTATCTGTGCGGCATCGACATCGTCGCGGGCCCGGGCGCCCCGGATGCGCCTCAGCTGAACCTGCCCGCGGGGCTGCCGACGATCAACCAGCCGCTCTACACCAATGCCGCACCGCGCTGCCATGGGGAAGGAGGCCGCTGATGGACGACCGGGTTCTGCTCGGCAAACGCAGCCCCGCCTTCATCGGCGTGCTCGGGCTGGTGATGGTGCTGCTGGTGACGATGTCGGCGTTCTTCCTGGACCGGCTGCCGATCATCGGGGCAGGCATCTCCTACTCGGCCGAATTCTCGGAGGCGGCAGGGCTCGATCGCGGCGACGAAGTGCGCGTCGCCGGGGTGAAGGTGGGCTCGGTGTCGGGAGTGCGGCTCGACGGCGACCGAGTGGTGGTGGATTTCCGCACCAGGGACACCTGGATCGGTGACGAGACCACGGCGTCCATCCAGATCAAGACCCTGCTCGGGCAGAAGTACCTGGCGCTGGATCCGCAGGGTTCGCGGGTGGCCGACCCCAGCGAGCGGATCCCGTTGTCGCGCACCGTCTCCCCGTACGACGTCATCGACGCCTTCAGCGACGCCGCCCGCACCCTCGACGAGATCGACACCACCCAGCTGGCCACCTCCATGCGGGTGCTCTCCGACGCCTTCGCCGCCACCCCGCCGCACATCCGCAGCGCGATCAACGGGGTGACCCGGCTGTCGAACACGGTGGCCAAACGCGATGACGAACTGCGCAAACTGTTCGCCGCGACCAAGAAGACCACCCAGGTGCTTGCCGACCGTAATGCCGAATTCGAGCGGCTGCTGACCTCGGGCGGGCAGCTGTTCGCCGAACTCAATATCCGTCAGCAGGCCATCTCGCAGTTGCTGGCCGGCGCGCAGACCGTGTCCACCGAGCTGAGTGCGCTGGTGGCCGACAACGAGAAACAGATCGGGCCCGCACTGACCAATTTGCAGGCCGCGATCGATCTGCTCAACGCGAATCAGGCCAACATCACCAAGACCCTCGAGCTGGCGGCGCCGTTCTACGGGCTGTACGCGAATGTGCTAGGCACCGGACGCTGGTTCGACGCGGTGATCGTCAACATCACCCCGCCCGGCCTCCCGGAGATCCCCGGTTACCGGCCGCCGGTGCGCACGCTGGGAGGCAACTGATGGCGTTGCGGCGTGGCGGCAAGATCGCGATCACGTTGGTCGCGGTGATCGCGCTGGTGCTGGCCGGTGCGCTGTGGTGGGTGTTCGACCGGCTCAATACCACCACGATCACCGCCTATTTCGATCGGTCGGTCGGCATCTACGAGGGTTCCGATGTGCGGATCCTCGGGGTGCCGGTGGGGTCGGTGGATTCGGTGGAACCGCTGGGCGATCAGGTGAAGATCGTGATGAGGGTCGACCGCTCGTACGACGTCCCTGCCGACGCGCGCGCCGCCCAGATCACGCCCTCGATCGTCTCGGACCGTTTCATCCAGCTCACCCCCGTCTATCGCGGCGGCCCGAAAATGGGGCGCACCGCCACGATTCCGCGTGAGCGCACCGCCACACCGGTCGAGGTCGACCAGCTCTACCGCAGCATCACCGAACTGTCGGAAGCGCTCGGCCCGGACGGCGCCAACGCCGACGGCGCGCTGGACGCACTGGTGCAGACCACCGCGCAGAACCTCGCGGGCAACGGCGCCGCGATCGCCGACGGCATCACCGAACTGTCGGCGGCCGCGCGCACGCTGTCGGATTCGCGCGGCGACATCTTCGACACCGTGAAGAATCTGCAAGCGTTCATCACCATGCTCGCCCGCAACGACCAGCAGGTGCGCCAGTTCAATACCCAGCTCGCCGACCTATCGTCATTCCTGGCGGGTGAACGGCAGAATCTCGGCAACGCGCTGGAACTGTTGTCCATCGCGCTCGGTGATGTCGCCCGGTTCATCGACGCCAACCGGCAGCTGATTCAGGGCAATGCCGATTCGCTCATCACCCTCACCCAGACCCTCGCCGACCGGCGCGACGCGCTGGCCGAGGCGTTGCCGGTGCTGCCGGTGGCGCTGAGCAACCTCATCAATATACACAACGGTGAATCCGGCACGCTGGATATGCGCGCCAATTTCACCGATCTGCAAGACCCGTTCGGCGCGATGTGCCGGATGCTCGACCTGAGCAAACTGATGCCCGGCGACCCGAAGTTCGAGGCGCTCGGCAAGCAGATGCGTCCGCTGCTCGAACGCTGCAAGCACATCACCGACCAGATCACCGCCGCCGTCAAGACACCGACGCTGATCCTGCCGTTCGGCATTCTCAGCGCCGAGAACCAGCAGCGCGCCCCCGTACCCGGGACCGTGCCCGGCACGCCGTCGAACCGGCTGCCGCCCTCGCAGGGAGGCCCGAAATGATGCGGCGGATGGTGGTCGCGGCGGCCGCGATGCTGTCCGGGCTGCTGGTGGGTTCGTGCTCGTCGGACGGTATCTACAGCATTCCGCTGCCCGGCGGCGCCGACGTCGGATCGGACCCGATGCACATCGATATCCGCTTCGACGACGTGCTGGATCTGGTGCCGCAATCGGCGGTGAAGGTCGAGGGCGTGCCGGTCGGACGGGTGGAGGACATCAGCCTCGCCGAGGACGGCTGGACCGCGAATGTCTCCACGGTGGTGAACTCCTCGGTCGACCTGCCCGCGAACGCGCTGGCCGAAGTCCGGCAATCGAATCTGCTGGGGGAGAAGTTCATCGAACTGTCCGCGCCCGAGGGCGACGATGCGGGGCCCAGACTCACCGACGGCGCGGTGATCCCGTTGACCAACACCCGGCACGCCACCGAGGTGGAGCAGGTACTCGGCGCACTGTCACTGCTGCTCAACGGCGGTGGGGTGGCGCAATTGCAGCCGATCGTCAGCGAGTTGAACAAGGCGCTCGGCGGCCGCGAGGACCGGGTGCGAGCGGTACTGGAACAAGCGAACACCCTGATCGGCGGGCTCGAGGAACAGGTCGACGACATCACCAGGGCACTCGACGGACTGGAGACGCTGAGCAACCGGGTCGCGGCGCAGACCCGCCAACTCGATCAGATTCTCGACGAACTGCCCGAAGGCATCCGGATCCTGGAAGAACAGCGGCCCCAGCTGATCGCGCTGCTGGCCCAGCTGGACCGGGTCGGGCGGGCCGGATTCGACGTCATCGATACGGCCAAAGACGATCTCATCCGCGATCTGCGCGCATTGCGGCCCGCGCTGCAAGAACTCGGGCGCGCCGCCCCCGATCTGGTGACCGCGCTGCCGCTGGTGCCGACCTATCCGTTCCCGGATTCGACGCTCGAGGGCACCTTCGGCGGACAGGTCAACACCTGGCTGTCGGTGGACCAGCAGATCGGCGTCACCCTGAGCAACCTCGGCGTCGGCAAACCCGATCCGGTGTACATCCCGCCGGTCGGGCCGCCGGTCAACGTCGATCCGTCCAATCCGTACTACGGCGGCAACGGGCCGCGCCCCGGCTGGCCGACGGTGTCGCTGTTCCCGCTGCCGCCGACGATGGCCGTCGTGCCGGTTCCGGGACAGCCGGGTGTGCCGGGGTTGCCGCCGCAGCTCGGGCCGCTGCTCGAACCGTTCGGAGGTGGTCCGCGATGACGCGCATGGTGCGGTGGCAACTGGTCGCTTTCGCGATCATCGCGGTGCTCGGCGTCGTCTACGTCGGCGCCCGCTATATCCGGCTCGACCACATGCTCGGCTTCGGCCAGTACGAGGTGCTGCTGCGCAATGAGCACACCGGCGGCGCCTACACCGGCGCAGAGGTCACCTATCGCGGAGTGCCGGTGGGCCGGGTCGGCGGCGTGGACCTCACCGACGACGGGGTGCTGATCAGGCTGGTGATCGATTCGAGCTCGCCCAAGATCCCGGCGTCGGCGCGCGCGGTGGTGGCCAACCGGTCGGCGATCGGCGAGCAATATGTGGACCTGCAACCGGACACCGTGGGCGAACCGTATCTGCGGGACGGGTCGATCATCGACGCGGTGACCACGCCGGTGCCGGTGGAGGAGCTGATCGGCAGCGTCGACACCCTGGCGAGCACCGTCGACCTGACCGCGCTGAGCACCACCGTCACCGAACTGGGCCGCGCACTCGACGGCAAGGGCGGCGACCTGCGCGCGCTGCTCGAATCCCTGAACACCTTCACCGAGAGCTTCCGCGAGGCACTGCCGCAGACGGTGCAGCTCATACGTGACGGCCGGGTCGCGCTCGGCACCCAGGCCGCCCAATCGGATGCGATCCGCGAATTCAGCGCCGGACTCGATCAGCTCGCCGCTCAATTGCGGACCAGCGATCCCGCGGTGCGCAGGCTGATCGGCACCGGCACCGACGCCGGAGAACAGATCGGCGCGCTGCTCGACGAGAGCGGCGCCGCGCTGACCACCGACCTGGCTAACCTGCGGGTACTGCTGCTGGCGATCTCGCCGAAGTTCTACGCACTCAAACCGCTGCTGCAAATGCTGCCGCAGCTCTCGATCGGCGCCTCGGCCACCGCGCCCGGCGACGGCACCAGCCACTTCGGGCTCGTCCTGGAAACCAACAACCCGCCCGCCTGCACCGTCGGCTACGAGGGCACCAAGGCCATCCTCGACCAGATGAAGGCGCAGAACCCCGACTTCGACGACACCCGCGACGAGTTCCCCTTCAATACCGAGGCCCACTGCGCGGTGCCCTTCGGCAACCCCACCGCCGTCCGCGGCGGCGAACGCGCCGACCTCGCCGACCCGCTCATCACCCAGCCCTGGGACGACAACCCCAAGGTCGACCCCGACAAGCTCAACCTCACCCCCATCGCCGTCCAGATCTCCACCCTGCTGGGAGTGACCCCGAAACGCTGACCCGATACGACACGAGGTGCGCAGTGAATCTCGACCCGCCCGACCCCGAGGACACCCGCGAGCCGCCCCGCGACAATGCGGAAGGCGTAGGCAACTCATCGGCTGAGCCCGCCGACCTCGCATCGCCCGATCCCGGCGCCGAGCTGACCGGCGAGGCCGGCGGCACTTCGACCAGCCGATCCGAATCTGCGCAGGTCGCGGCCGAGAGTGCGCCCGGCGCCGGTGCGGCCGGCGAACGCGCTGCCGATCGTCGCGGTGAGCGGTCCGGTCCGCCGCGGGTCGTGACCGTGGCGGCCGTGGGTGCGCTGGTGATCGCCCTGGCCGCGGCGGCTTGGTTCGGGGCGGGCTGGGTGCGGGCGGCCTTCTTCACCGATGGTCCGCGGGTGGCCGCGCGCGATGCGGCGCTGGATGCCGCGCAGCAGGCCGCGATCAATATGACCTCGATGAATATCGACGACGTGCCGGGATCGCTGGCGCTCGCGCGCTCGTCGATGACCGGGCCGATCCTGGCCTCGGCCACCGAACATCAGCAGCAGGCCGAGGCGATGGCGAAGCAGGCGGGCGTACGGATGGAGTCGAGTGTGCTCGGTGCCGCGCTGACCTCGCTGAACTCGGAGCTGGATCGCGCGTCGGCGCTGGTGGTGCTGCGGGTCACCGAGGCCAAGCCTGGAGAGCGGCCGGCCGGGTATCGATATACCTGGACCCTCGATATGGCCAAGGACGGCGATATCTGGAAGGCCGAGCAGGTGTCGTCGCTGGGCCAGCCGGTGCCGTTGAACGACGCCGGGACCGATCCTGCCGATCCGGTGGAGCCGGGGCAGCCCGCCACTCCCGACGGTCCCTCGCCCGGCCCCGCCTCGGGTGAGCCGGGCGAACCGGCCGAGTCGAGCGCCGCTCCCGCACCGCTCGAGTCGCCGGATGCTCCTGCCCAGGACAGCCCGGGCAACGCCGCCGGTGGGTGAGACTCCGTGAGCCCACCCCACAACCCCAGTCCGCAACCGGTGCCAGGAGGAACCGCGATGGCTGAACGCCGACCCGTCAACAAGATCTCCTCCCGCCGCCCGGTCGAACGCACGCCGCGCCCGGTCCGCCGCACGGGCACCCCGTCGACGGGCACAAGGGGTATCGCCCCTGCCCGCGCCGCTGGTCCGCGCGGCGTGGAGACCCGCGGCCCGGCCGCCATGACCGGGGCGAAGGTCAAACGCGCGCCGCGAGCGAAGGCCGCGAGGGCAACGCGGCTGTCGCGTCCGGCGCCCACCGGACGAGATCGCCGCCGTTTCTTCCCGCGCCGGCGCCGCGAAGCCGACCGCGCCCGCTCCTGGACCCTCCCGCTGGCCTGCGGCATCGCCGCGCTCGCGCTGGCCGTGTTCGCCGTCGTCGCCGCGCTGCGGCCCGGCGTCCCCGACGACAACGCCGCCTTCGTCGACAACGCCGCGACCGAGGAGGTGCGCGCCGCCGCCGAGCACGCGCTGCGCACCGTCTACGGCTATCAGCTGAAGGACATCGACGGCTATCAGGCAGCCGTCTCCAAGGTGCTCACCGGCAAGATGCGCGCGGAGCTCGACAGCTACGCCGCCACCACCATTTCGGCCATCAAACAGGCCGGGACCAGC
Source organism: Nocardia cyriacigeorgica (assembly GCF_005863245.1). Classification (GTDB taxonomy): domain Bacteria; phylum Actinomycetota; class Actinomycetes; order Mycobacteriales; family Mycobacteriaceae; genus Nocardia; species Nocardia cyriacigeorgica_C. Next base: position 257,299 of record NZ_VBUT01000008.1, read on the forward strand.
ACCGAAGCGCATGTCGAGCCGGTCGGTGTGACCAAGCTGACCGGTGATCGCGCCGAGGTTCTGGTCAACCTCGTGGTGAGCGCCGAGAAGGACGGCATCGCGCAGCAGAGCGTGGCCGGGCCGGTGGTGCTGCAGATGCGCAAGGTGGACGGCCGGTGGCTGGCCGAGGACATCGTCGACCGCTGACGAGCGCCTGATCAGGGCGGCCGGAAAGCCGGGACAAGCGCAGCGGGGCAGTCGATCTCGCCGACTGTCCACCCGGCGCTGCCACTTGACGAGTCCCGCCGGACCCGTCACGCTATTCACAGCAGCGGCAGCTGTCACCGTGGCGGTAATCCGTCACAGTCGACACTCGGCTCACCGTGGTTCTCGACGCAGCCAGCGGAATCGGACCCGGCCGGAGCAGGGTGGGCCGGACACGGCGCGTCAGCCTCGCGAAAATTCGCACGGCTGGTACTTTGACACCTCCGTGTCAGTAGGTGTAAGTTTGGACGTTGCGCTGGCTGCCTCCTGTCCATACCTCGATTTGCACACGTAAGTTCCACCTTCCGGTGTTACTTCCGTTGGTGCCTGTTCGAGTTTCGTTCGGGTTGTAACCAGCGGAATTCGTAGCAGACAAGCGACGGTCGCGGACCACCACGCGACGCGCGTGAGGTGCTGGAAGGACGCATCTTGGCAGTCTCCACCCAGACAAGCGCCAATTCGAAGCTGGGAGTTGCGGGGTCTATCCCCGGGGCCCCGTTGCGGGTGTCTTTCGCGAAGCTCAGGGAGCCGCTTGCGGTGCCCGGGCTTCTCGATCTACAAACGGAATCTTTCGCCTGGCTGATCGGGTCGCCCGAATGGCGTGAGCGGGCAGCCGCCCGCGGCGACGTCGGCCTGGTCGGTGGGCTCGAGGAGGTGCTCGAGGAGCTCTCGCCCATCGAGGATTTCTCCGGGTCGATGTCTCTGTCCTTCTCCGATCCGCGCTTCGAAGAGGTCAAGGCCTCCATCGATGAGTGCAAAGACAAGGACATGACCTACGCGGCTCCGCTGTTCGTCACCGCGGAGTTCATCAACAACAACACCGGTGAGATCAAGAGCCAGACGGTCTTCATGGGTGATTTCCCGATGATGACCGACAAGGGCACCTTCATCATCAACGGCACCGAGCGCGTCGTCGTCTCGCAGCTGGTGCGCTCGCCCGGTGTCTACTTCGACCACACCGTCGACAAGAGCACCGAGAAGGATCTGCACAGCGTGCGGGTCATCCCGAGCCGTGGCGCGTGGCTGGAGTTCGACGTCGACAAGCGCGACACCGTCGGCGTTCGCATCGACCGCAAGCGTCGTCAGCCGGTCACCGTGCTGCTCAAGGCGCTGGGTCTGACCACCGAGGAGATCGTCGAGCGTTTCGGCTTCTCCGAGATCATGATGTCCACCCTCGAGAAGGACAACACCGCCGGTCAGGACGAGGCGCTGCTGGACATCTACCGCAAGCTGCGTCCGGGCGAGCCGCCCACCAAGGAGTCCGCGCAGACCCTGCTGGAGAACCTGTTCTTCAAGGAGAAGCGCTACGACCTGGCGCGCGTGGGTCGCTACAAGATCAACAAGAAGCTGGGCGTCCACCTGGGCGAGCCGGTCACCAGCTCGGTGCTGACGAAGGAAGACATCGTCAACATCATCGAGTACCTGGTGCGCCTGCACGCCGGTGACCGCGCGATGACCGCGCCCGGCGGCGCCGAGGTTCCCGTCGAGGTCGACGACATCGACCACTTCGGCAACCGTCGTATCCGCACCGTCGGCGAGCTGATCCAGAACCAGATCCGGGTCGGCCTGTCCCGCATGGAGCGTGTGGTCCGCGAGCGGATGACCACCCAGGACGTCGAGGCCATCACGCCGCAGACCCTGATCAACATCCGCCCGGTCGTCGCCGCGATCAAGGAGTTCTTCGGAACCTCCCAGCTGTCGCAGTTCATGGACCAGAACAACCCGCTGTCGGGCCTGACCCACAAGCGCCGCCTGAACGCGCTCGGCCCCGGTGGTCTGTCCCGTGAGCGCGCCGGCCTGGAAGTCCGTGACGTCCACCCCTCGCACTACGGCCGCATGTGCCCGATCGAGACCCCGGAAGGCCCGAACATCGGCCTGATCGGTTCGCTGTCGGTGTACGCGCGGGTCAACCCGTTCGGTTTCATCGAGACGCCGTACCGCAAGGTCGTCGACGGCCGCGTCACCGACGAGGTCAAGTACCTCACCGCCGACGAGGAGGACCGCGAGGTCCGCGCCCAGGCGAACTCGCCGATCGACGCCGACGGCAACTTCCTCGACGACCGGGTCCTCGCCCGCAAGGGCAACGAGGAGATGGAGTACGTCTCCCCGGCCGAGGTCACCTACATGGACGTCTCGCCGCGCCAGATGGTGTCGGTGGCGACCGCCATGATCCCGTTCCTCGAGCACGACGACGCCAACCGTGCCCTCATGGGTGCGAACATGCAGCGTCAGGCCGTGCCGCTGATCCGTTCCGAGGCCCCCGTGGTGGGTACCGGCATGGAGCTGCGCGCCGCGGTCGACGCCGGTGACGTGGTGGTGAACGAGAAGGCCGGTGTGGTCGAGGAGGTCTCCGCCGACTACGTCACCGTGATGGCCGACGACGGCACCCGCAAGTCCTACCGGATGCGCAAGTTCGCCCGCTCCAACCAGGGCACCTGCGCCAACCAGCGTCCGATCGTGGACGAGGGTCAGCGGGTCGAGACCGGCCAGGTCCTCGCCGACGGTCCCTGCACCGAGAACGGTGAGATGGCGCTGGGCAAGAACCTGCTCGTCGCGATCATGCCGTGGGAGGGCCACAACTACGAGGACGCGATCATCCTGTCGCAGCGCCTCGTGGAGGACGACGTCCTCACCTCCATCCACATCGAAGAGCACGAGATCGACGCCCGCGACACCAAGCTGGGCGCCGAGGAGATCACCCGGGACATCCCGAACGTCTCCGACGAGGTGCTGGCCGATCTGGACGAGCGCGGCATCGTGCGCATCGGCGCCGAGGTCCGCGACGGCGACATCCTGGTCGGCAAGGTCACCCCGAAGGGTGAGACCGAGCTGACCCCGGAGGAGCGGCTGCTGCGCGCCATCTTCGGTGAGAAGGCCCGCGAGGTTCGCGACACCTCGCTGAAGGTGCCGCACGGTGAGTCCGGCAAGGTCATCGGCATCCGCGTGTTCTCGCGCGATGACGACGACGATCTGCCTCCCGGCGTGAACGAGCTGGTCCGGGTGTACGTGGCGCAGAAGCGCAAGATCCAGGACGGCGACAAGCTCGCCGGCCGCCACGGCAACAAGGGCGTCATCGGCAAGATCCTCCCCACCGAGGACATGCCGTTCCTGCCCGACGGCACCCCGGTCGACATCATCCTGAACACCCACGGTGTGCCGCGTCGTATGAACATCGGCCAGATCTTGGAGACCCACCTCGGGTGGATCGGCAAGGCGGGCTGGAAGGTCGACGTGGCCGGTGACGGCTCCCGTCCCGACTGGGCCAAGGCCCTGCCGGAGGAGATGCTGGCCGCGCCGGCCGACTCGAACATCGCCACCCCGGTGTTCGACGGTGCCCGCGAGGAGGAGCTCACCGGTCTGCTCGCCTCGACCCTGCCCAACCGTGACGGTGACCGCATGGTCGACGAGAACGGCAAGGCGACCCTGTTCGACGGCCGCTCCGGCGAGCCGTTCCCGTACCCGGTCGCGGTCGGCTACATGTACATCCTGAAGCTGCATCACCTGGTCGACGACAAGATCCACGCCCGTTCGACCGGCCCGTACTCGATGATCACCCAGCAGCCGCTCGGTGGTAAGGCGCAGTTCGGTGGTCAGCGCTTCGGTGAGATGGAGTGCTGGGCCATGCAGGCCTACGGCGCCGCCTACACCCTGCAGGAACTGCTGACCATCAAGTCCGACGACGTGGTGGGCCGTGTGAAGGTCTACGAGGCGATCGTCAAGGGCGAGAACATTCCGGAGCCGGGCATTCCGGAATCGTTCAAGGTGCTGCTCAAGGAACTCCAGTCGCTGTGCCTCAACGTCGAGGTGCTGTCGTCCGACGGCGCCGCGATCGAGATGCGCGACGGCGACGACGAGGACCTGGAGCGGGCGGCGGCCAACCTGGGCATCAACCTGTCCAGGAACGAAGCGGCCACCGTCGACGATTTGGCGAACTAGGCGGCCGGCCGGATGCCCTGCTCGGGCATCCGGCCTCCGCGCTCGACTCACTAGTGAACTTTTGCTCGAATTCGACCCGCACAGGGGAAAGGAAGTTACGTGCTAGACGTCAACTTCTTCGATGAACTCCGGATCGGCCTTGCCACCGCCGAAGACATCCGCCGGTGGTCCTACGGTGAGGTGAAGAAGCCGGAGACCATCAACTACCGCACGCTCAAGCCGGAGAAGGATGGCTTGTTCTGCGAGAAGATCTTCGGTCCCACCCGGGACTGGGAGTGCTACTGCGGTAAGTACAAGCGTGTCCGCTTCAAGGGCATCATCTGTGAGCGCTGTGGCGTCGAGGTCACCCGCGCCAAGGTGCGTCGTGAGCGGATGGGCCACATCGAGCTGGCCGCGCCGGTCACCCACATCTGGTACTTCAAGGGTGTGCCCTCGCGGCTCGGCTACCTGCTGGACCTGGCGCCGAAGGATCTGGAAAAGATCATCTACTTCGCCGCCTACGTCATCACCAGCGTCGACGAGGAACTGCGGCACAACGAGCTGTCGACCCTCGAGGCCGAGATGGAGGTCGAGAAGAAGGCCGTCGCCGATCAGCGCGACGCCGATCTCGAGGCCCGCGCGCAGAAGCTCGAGGCCGATATCGCCGAGCTCGAGGCCGAAGGCGCCAAGTCCGACGTCCGCCGCAAGGTCAAGGACGGCGGCGAGCGCGAGATGAAGCAGATCCGCGACCGCGCCCAGCGTGAGCTGGACCGCCTCGACGAGATCTGGACCACCTTCACCAAGCTGGCCCCCAAGCAGCTCATCGTGGACGAGGTCCTCTACCGCGAGCTGACCGACCGCTACGGCGAGTACTTCACCGGTGCGATGGGCGCGGAGTCCATCCAGAAGCTGATGGAGAACTTCGACATCGAGGCCGAGGCCGAATCGCTGCGCGAGACCATCCGCAGCGGTAAGGGCCAGAAGAAGCTGCGTGCGCTCAAGCGACTGAAGGTCGTGGCCGCGTTCCAGTCCAACGGCAACTCGCCCATGGGCATGGTGCTCGACGCCGTTCCGGTGATCCCGCCGGAGCTGCGCCCGATGGTTCAGCTCGACGGTGGCCGTTTCGCCACTTCCGACCTGAACGACCTGTACCGCCGCGTGATCAACCGCAACAACCGCCTCAAGCGACTGATCGACCTCGGTGCGCCCGAGATCATCGTCAACAACGAGAAGCGGATGCTGCAGGAGTCGGTGGACGCGCTGTTCGACAACGGCCGTCGCGGTCGCCCGGTCACCGGACCGGGTAACCGCCCGCTGAAGTCGCTGAGCGATCTGCTCAAGGGCAAGCAGGGTCGTTTCCGGCAGAACCTGCTCGGTAAGCGTGTCGACTACTCGGGCCGTTCGGTCATCGTCGTCGGCCCGCAGCTCAAGCTGCACCAGTGCGGTCTGCCGAAGCTGATGGCGCTCGAGCTGTTCAAGCCGTTCGTCATGAAGCGTCTGGTCGACCTGAACCACGCGCAGAACATCAAGTCCGCCAAGCGGATGGTCGAGCGTCAGCGGCCCCAGGTGTGGGACGTCCTCGAAGAGGTCATCGCCGAGCACCCGGTGCTGCTCAACCGCGCGCCCACCCTGCACCGTCTCGGTATCCAGGCCTTCGAGCCGCAGCTGGTGGAAGGTAAGGCCATCCAGCTGCACCCGCTGGTCTGTGAGGCGTTCAACGCCGACTTCGACGGTGACCAGATGGCCGTGCACCTGCCGCTGTCGGCGGAGGCGCAGGCCGAGGCGCGCATCCTGATGCTGTCGTCGAACAACATCCTGTCGCCGGCCTCGGGTCGCCCGCTGGCCATGCCGCGTCTGGACATGGTGACCGGTCTGTACTACCTGACCCGCCTGCAGGAAGGCGCCAAGGGCGAGTACCAGCCCGCCACCAAGGATGGGCCGGAGCAGGGCGTGTACTCCTCGCCCGCCGAGGCGCAGATGGCCGTCGACCGTGGTGAGCTGACCGTGCGTTCGCTGATCAAGGTGCGGCTGACCGAGCAGCGTCCGCCCAAGGACGTCGAGGCCGAGCTGTTCCCCGACGGCTGGCGTCGCGGCGATGCGTGGACCACCAAGACCACGCTGGGCCGGGTGCTGTTCAACGAGCTGCTGCCCGCGGACTACCCGTTCATCAACGAGCAGATGCCGAAGAAGCGGCAGGCGACGATCATCAACGATCTCGCCGAGCGCTACCCGATGATCGTGGTCGCGCAGACCGTCGACAAGCTCAAGGACGCCGGCTTCTACTGGGCCACACGTTCGGGTGTCACCGTCTCCATGTCGGACGTTCTGGTTCCGCCGGAGAAGGCCGAGATCATGGAGCGCTACGAGGCGCAGTCGGATCAGATCGAGAAGAAGTACCAGCGTGGTGCGCTCGATCACCAGGAGCGCAACAACGCCCTGGTCAAGATCTGGCAGGAGGCGACCGAAGAGGTCGGTAAGGCGCTGCGCGCGCACTACCCGGCCGACAACCCGATCATCACGATCGTCGATTCGGGCGCCACGGGTAACTTCACCCAGACTCGTACCCTCGCCGGTATGAAGGGTCTGGTGACGAACCCGAAGGGTGAGTTCATCCCGCGGCCGATCAAGTCCTCCTTCCGTGAGGGCCTGACCGTTCTCGAGTACTTCATCAACACCCACGGTGCCCGTAAGGGTCTGGCCGACACCGCGCTGCGTACCGCCGACTCGGGTTACCTGACCCGTCGTCTGGTGGACGTCTCGCAGGACGTCATCGTGCGCGAGCACGACTGTGGCACCGAGCGCGGCATCGTGGTGCCGATCGCGGAGAAGCAGCCCGACGGCACGCTCATCCGCGATGCGCACGTCGAAACCTCCACCTACGCCCGCACGCTGGCGCAGGATGCGATCGACGCCGACGGCAACGTCATCATCACGAAGGGGCACGATCTCGGCGACCCGGCGATCGAGGCGCTGCTCGAGGCCGGCATCACCGAGGTGAAGGTCCGCTCCGTGCTGACCTGCACCACCGGCACCGGCGTGTGCGCGACCTGCTACGGCCGCTCCATGGCGACCGGCAAGCTGGTCGACATCGGTGAGGCCGTCGGTATCGTCGCCGCGCAGTCCATCGGTGAGCCCGGTACCCAGCTGACCATGCGTACCTTCCACCAGGGTGGTGTCGCGGGTGACGACATCACCGGCGGTCTGCCGCGTGTTCAGGAGCTGTTCGAGGCTCGTGTGCCGAAGGGCAAGGCGCCGATCGCCGAGGTCTCCGGCCGGGTGCGGCTCGAGGACGACGATCGCTTCTACAAGATCACCATCATCCCGGATGACGGTGGTGAAGAGGTCGTCTACGACAAGCTCTCGAAGCGTCAGCGGCTGCGCGTGTTCAAGCACGACGACGGCACCGAGCGTCTGCTCTCCGACGGTGACCACGTCGAGGTCGGCCAGCAGCTGCTGGAAGGCGCGGCGGATCCGCACGAGGTGCTGCGCGTGATGGGCCCCCGTCAGGTGCAGATCCACCTGGTCCACGAGGTCCAGGAGGTCTACCGCTCGCAGGGTGTGTCGATCCACGACAAGCACATCGAGGTCATCGTGCGTCAGATGCTGCGTCGTGTGACGATCATCGACTCCGGTGCCACCGAGTTCCTGCCCGGTTCGCTCACCGAGCGCGCCGAGTTCGAGGCGGCCAACCGTCGCGTCGTGTCCGAGGGCGGCGAGCCCGCGGCCGGTCGCCCGGTGCTGATGGGTATCACCAAGGCGTCGCTGGCCACCGACTCGTGGCTGTCGGCGGCGTCGTTCCAGGAGACCACCCGAGTTCTGACGGACGCGGCCATCAACTGCCGCTCCGACAAGCTCATCGGCCTCAAGGAGAACGTGATCATCGGTAAGCTGATCCCCGCCGGTACCGGTATCAACCGTTACCGCAACATCCAGGTTCAGCCCACCGAAGAGGCCCGTGCCGCGGCGTACGCGGTGCCGTCCTACGACGACACCTACTACAGCCCCGAGGGCTTCGGCACCACCACCGGTGCCGCGGTCCCGCTGGACGACTACGGTTTCAGCGACTACCGGTAATCGGTAGGTAGGCAACACCATTCGGCTCCCGCATCGTTCACGGTGCGGGGGCCGAATGTTTTTCTTCGACCGAACCTGGTCAGCCGAGGCTTCGGCGACCGGCGCGAGCGGCGAATGCGTCGAGCGCGTCGAGGATCTCCCGGGCCTGCCACATGCGGTTGCGGCGCATACCGGTGAACTCGGTGAGGATGCCGGCCTCGGCGAGGGGGGAGAGGGCTCGCAGTGCGTTCGAGGCAGTGGTGCCGAGTTCTCGTGCGACGGTCTCCGCATCGAATACCGGGATTCGTAGTGCCAGATCGGCGACCTGCCAGGACATGGCCTGCGGGCGGGCCCTGATCATCGAGTCCCATCGTTGCCTGGTGCTGGAGATCTCCGACACCAGTTGGCGGGCATTGGTGATCGCGGCGAATGATGCCTCCGCTAGGGCGGTGACGATCGGTGCCAGGTCACCGGCACGATAGGCGGTCAGCGCGGAGAAATACGCATCGACATCGGTGAGCAGGCCGGCAGCGATCGGAACCGTCACGTTGGGAGTGAGTTCCTTCGCACGCAGCATCGAGTGGATCAGTGCTCGGCCGGTACGTCCGTTGCCATCGGTGAACGGATGGATCGTTTCGAACTGTGCGTGCGATATGGCTGAATGCGCAAGAATCGGAATGTCATCGCGGCGGGTGAAGGCCATAAGGTCGGCCATCGCCGCTGGAACGTGGTCGTGATGCGGAGGGACGAACGTCGCTCCGTGCGGGCCGTAGCTGTCTCCGCCGATCCAGACCTGCTCGGTCCGCCACTGGCCGGCCGATCCCGAGTCGATGGCCGACATCAATGCCGAATGCATGGCGAGCACAAGGTTCTCATCGAGCTGGCCGCTGAGGTCGATGGCGGTCTGCATGGCGTGAACGTTGCCGACGATCTCTACGGCATTGCGTTGATCGGTAGCGCCGAGTTCGGCGAGTGCTATCGCCTTTGCGCCGGAGGTGAGGTTTTCGATGCGGGACGACGATGTAGATTCCGATCGCAGCAAGATCGCGCCGAAGGGCGCCAGTCGTGCGCCGGACTCGGCATCGAAGCGCGCGATCTCAATCGAAGCTTCGTCGGCGACGGCGAGTATCGCGCTGGGCAGGTGGACCGGCTGCGCAGCGATGCGTGGCACGACAGCGGACTCGTAGGGGCCGCGGTGGCGCTCTCGGATCCTTCGCGATACCAGGTCTGGGGGGACCGATGGAACCCAAGTCCGCGCCTCCCAGCCAATCGGCGGCCATGGCGTAACTGATTCCATGACCCGAACTTACACTCAGTTTCCTCAAAACTGAGTGTAAGGCCGTGGCGAACTACCTTCAGGGCGTGCGGGTCATATAGGCGACCGCGGCGTCGATGGCGGGTTGGCCGCCGGAGTGGGCGAGGCCGGCGAAGGCGCCGATGGCGGCGCCGACGACGGTGCCGACGGGGACGGTGATGAAGTCGAGGACGAACAGGCCAAGGGGCAGGCCGAGGACGAAGCCGATGGCGCCGCCGATCACCGCGCCGGTGATGATGGCCGGCTTGTGGCGTTCGACCTCGGCGAAGAAGCGTTCCTCGGCGTTGATGTCGCGCAGCGGGGCGGGTGCGGTCTCCGAGGCGGCCGGGGCGAGGGTGAGGCTGGTGCCGTCGTTCTCGATCAGCGGGGTCAGTTCGACCTGCTTGTCGCCGAGGCGGATGGCCATGGGGAACGCGGCGACGACGTGGCCGGTGCGATCGGTGAGGGTGACGACCCGGTCGTCTTCGATCAGGTCGAAGCGGCCGCCGTCGACCGTGGTCACCGCGGCGCGCCGCTCCTGGTCGGCGCTGACCCGGTAGTCGATCTGCTCGACGGTGCCGGACAGGTCGAGTTTCGCCTTGTCGGCAGCGGGGTCGGCGGGGGCGAGGCCGGCGCTGAGGCCGGTGACGGCCAGCGTGAGCAGTGTCGTCGCGGTGATCCTGGTGAGCCTCATCGTGTCCTTTGCGTGCGCGCCGTCGGCGAAATGTCCGGTTCGGGTTGCGAAGACCATACCGGGCGCACCGCAACGGCAGAAACCAAATGCTGTGGTCCAGGGAGGTTTCGTGACGCCACACAACCAGGAGTCGCCGGGAATTCGCGCCAGGGCATTGACAGCGGCGGAATCGATCGGCAACACTGAACTAGATGGTTCAGTATGACTTTCTAGACGCCTCCTTCGGAGCGCTCGCGGACCCCACTCGACGGGGCATCCTCGAGCACCTCGGACGTGGTCCCGCCACCGTCAGCGAGCTGGCGGAGCGCTTCTCGATGACCCTCACCGGCATCAAGAAGCACCTCCACCTGCTCGAAGCGGCGGGGATGGTGGTCACGGAGAAGCGCGGCCGGGTGCGGTACTGCCGGCTCGGCGAGAACGTCTTCGACCGTGAGGTGGCCTGGATGCAGGGCTATCGGCGGATGGTGGAGGCCCGGATGGACCGTCTCGGTGAATTCCTCGAATCAACGGAAATCGAACCAAGGGAAACGGAGCACAACCGATGAGCACTACCACGAACGATGCCGTCATCAGCACGACCTCGGATACCGAGATCCATGTCGAGCGGGTGTTCAACGCCCCGGTAGATCGCGTCTGGGACGCCTACAGCAGGATCGAGCAGCTGTCGCGCTGGTGGGGTCGCGGCAATCAGCTCGATGTCGAACGCTGGGAGTTCCGCAAGGGCGGGCACTGGCGCTTCGTCGAACACGCCGACGGTGAGTCGCACGGCTTCGAGGGGCGCTTCCGGGAGATCACCCCGAAGGAGCGGATCGTGCAGTCCTTCGAATGGGACGGCATGCCCGCCCACGTCGCCATCGATGCCACCACGTTCGTCGACCTCGGAGACGGACGCACGAAGGTGGTCACCGACAGCCAGTTCCACACCAAGGCCGAACGTGACGGCATGCTCGAGTCCGGCATGGAATCCGGGCTCAACGACAGCTACCGGGCTCTGGACGCCTTGCTGGCCGAATCGGCGTGAGCGCCAGCAGTTCCCGGCGACCCGGGCCGCCACGGCGGTGCCGGGTCGCCTGCTGTCAGTGCCTGCCGAAGCGCCGCTTGCGTGGTTTGAGCCGCAACCCGGGCAGCGGCGGGGCCGGAATCCGCTGCTGCGGTGGATGTCCCGCGATATCGCCGAACCGCTCGACATTGCGGTTCTCCCAATCCGCACGGGCGGCGATGATCTCGTCATGGCTGCGGCCGACGAAGTTCCACCACATCACCAGGTCTTCGCCGAACGGTTCACCGCCGATCAGGGCGAAGTGCGCGCCCGAGCCGCTGGTGAAAGTGAGTTCCTCGCGCTCGGTGCCCAGGTACAGCAGTGGGCCGGGACCGAGTTCGGTTCCCGCGACGGCCATCTCGCCCTCGAGCACCAGCACGGCGTACTCGAAACCCGGCTGGACCGGCAGCCTCACCTGCGCGCCCGCATCGATACGGGCATCAGCCCCCACCAAGGGTGTGTAGGCGATCGCGGGCGAGGCAACTCCGGCCAAGGTGCCGAGCAGCACCGTCGCGCGCAGGCCCGCGACTTCGTAGGCCGGCAGTTCGCGGTGCTGCTCGAAATGCGGTTCGATCCCGGCGGCCGCGCTGGGCAGCGCGATCCACAATTGCAGGCCGTGCCCGGCGGGCGCGCCGGCGACGCCGTACTCGGAATGCGCGATGCCGCGGCCGGACGTCATCAGGTTCAGCTGCCCTGGCTCGATCTCCACATCCGAGCCGACCGAATCACGATGGCGGATCCTGCCTTCGAACGGCCACGTCACCGTCTGCAATCCGATATGCGGATGCGGATCGATATCCGGCGGCGCCCCGGTCTTGGTGACGGTGGGCGAGCCGAAATGATCGAGGAAACACCAGGCGCCGACGGTCGGCAGATCGCGCTGCGGCAGCAGCCGTTCGACGAACACACCGCGCACCCCGCCGAGCGGCACCTCGCGCGCGGGGTACGGCTCGGCCACCGGACCCGGGCCGGGCGAGGGCTCACACAGCGCCTCGTCCGGATGCGGGTCCAGATCGCTCACCGGCCCGCGCCCTTGCCGACCACGTGCTCGTCGTACTCGGAATGCTTGTCGAGATAGCTCTTGATGAACGGGCATTCCGGCCGGATGGTCTTGCCGCGCGCGATTACGTCCTCGATCGCCTGATGGGCCAGTGTGGTGCCCAATCCCTTGCCGCCGAACGCGTCATCGATCACGGTGTGGACGAAGACGATCTCGTCGCCGCGCTCCTCGTACTCGGCGAAGCCGGCCAGCTCACCGCCGTAGAAGACCTCGAAGCGATGCTTGTCGTGATTGTCGGCGACCGTGGTCGCCACCGTCGATTCCGTCATGATCCGCTGCTCCTCTCGAGTACCGCGAGTGTGCTCGGACCGACACGCGGTCGGACGCGCCGATCGTGGTGGCAGCCCAGGACCGGCACTGGCCCACCGGAACTGCCGACGAGCGCCAGCGTACTCACGCTCGATGGTGCTCGTCGGCGATCGCTCGGACGTCGGTAGCGGGTTGGCTACCGGATCATCCGGCCCGGCTCATTCCCGGCCCGCGGAGGTGAACGACATGTCCGCGTACCTGTCACCGGCCACCTGGTCCGCGATGGGTTCCAGGCTCGCGAGCTCGTCGGCGGTCAACTCCAGGGACGCAGCGGCGACGTTCTCTTCGAGCCGGGTGCGCTTGCGGGTACCCGGAATCGGCACCACCGTGAGGTCGTGGGCGTGCGCCCGGGAATGCACCCAGGCCAGCGCCACCTGGGCGGCGCTCGCCCCGCGTGCGTCGGCGATGGCGCGCACCGGGGCCAGCAGCGCGGCGTTGCGCGCGGCGTTGTCGCCGGTGAAGCGTGGCATCCGGGTGCGGAAATCACCGTCGCCGAGGTCGTCGGCGGTGCTGAACGATCCGGTGAGGAAACCGCGTCCGAGCGGGGAGTACGGCACGAACGTGACGCCGAGTTCGGCGGCGGCGGGAACGGCGGTCTTCTCCACGTCCCGGGAGAACAGCGACCACTCCGACTGCACGGCGGCGATCGGATGCACCGCGGAGGCGGCCTTCAACTCCGCGCCGGTGACCTCCGAGAGTCCCAGCGCCCGCACCTTGCCGGCTTGGACCAGTTCGGCCATCGCGCCGACGGTGTCTTCGATCGGGACCTCGGGATCGCGCCGGTGCATGTAGTACAGGTCGATCACGTCGATGCCGAGCCGGCGCAGGCTGGCATCGACCGACGCGCGGATGTATTCGGGGGAGTTGTCGAACCCCCGGTAGGTGGGATCGTCGGCCTTGCGCACGATGCCGAACTTGGTGGCAAGCACCACCTGCTCGCGGTTGGCCCGCACGAAATCGCTGAGGAATTCCTCGTTGTCGCCGGAGCCGTAGATGTCGGCGGTGTCGAACAGGGTGATGCCGAGTTCGAGTGCCCGGTCCAGCGTGGCGCGGGCCTCGGCGAGATCGGTCGCGCCGTAGAACTCGCTCATTCCCATGCAACCGAGGCCTTGGGCGCCTACGTCGATGCCGCTGGTCCCGAGGGGCGTCGCGGCCAGTCGACCGGCGCTTCCGTGCTCGGTCGTGGTGCCGCCGTCTCGCACGGACTCGCTGCGCGATGCGTCATTCATCGGTTGTCCCTTCGCATTGGATCGACCTGATCGGGCGGACCGTCGTCGCCTTGCCTTCGTAGAGCTCGATCTTGTAATCGAGCACGGCGACAGTCCGCTGTAGTTCGGCGATCTTGGCCAGGGTGTCCGCGCGGGTGGCGCGGAACATCTCCAGGCGCTGGGGCAGCGTGGCATCGCCGGCACGCACGAGTTCCGCGTACCGGACCATGTCCGCCACCGACATGCCGGTGGTGCGCAGGCGGCCGATCAGCTCCAGCCAATCCAGGTCACGGTCGCTGAAACGACGCTTGCCGGTGTGATCGCGGCCGATGTAATCCATCAGCCCGATCCGCTCGTACCAGCGCAGCGTGTCCCGGCTCAGTCCGCATCGCTCGGCGACTTCGCCGATCGAATAGCGCGGCCGTTCCCTCTCACTGCTGTCGACACTCTGACGTGCGGTTTCGCTCACCTGACTGCCCCTCTCGCCGAACGCTGACGACGTTAGTCACCTGGAGTGCACTCCAAGCAAACGCGAAATGAGAGGGGAACGGCAGATGCCCGGCTCAGCTGGGCGAACCGGCCGCGTAATCCGGGAGTTCCTGAACCGCCCACTTGTTGCCGTCGGGATCGGAGAAGAAGGTGAACAGGCCCCAGCCGAGGTCCTTCACCGGCGTGGCCTCCACGCCGGCCGCGCGCAGCTGCTGATAGGCCTGCTCGGCGCTGTCCACCACCATCTGCATCCCCTCGACGCTGCCGGGCGCCGCCTCGGTGATGCCGCGCCCGATGCAGATCGAACAGGCGGAACCGGGCGGGGTGAGCTGCACGAAACGGATGTCCTCACTGGGCGAATGATCGTGATCGGCGTTGAAACCGATCTTGGTGTAGAAGTCCTTGGCGCGGTCGACGTCGGTCACCGGGATGGCCACGAGTTCGATTTTCCAATCCATGTGACGAGCATCGCATCGAGCACCGACACGTTTGCTGCTTCCGGCCTACCCTGGAGCCATGCCAGGTAAGGAAATCGACCGCGTCCGGGCCCGTTCGGCCTGGGCCACGGTCAAGGAAAGCCCGGTGATCACCGCCATCGCCGTCGCGCCGTTCGCGCTCGCGCTCGGTGTGGTGTGGTGGTTGTTCGGCGGGTTCGCGGCCTTCGTGCTGCTGGTGCTGCTCGGGGCCGGTGTGGTCTTCGGCGGCAAGCTGCTGCGCTGACGGCCCGGTTCGGCAGTTCGGCAAGGGGTCTCGACGTACTCAGCGCGCCACGTGGAAGCTCACCAGTTCACCGGTCCCCGGATCCACTTGCGACCACGGCCGGTCGAAGTGCAGAACTGCCAGCGCCGAGGTGGGGAACTTGCGGCTGAGTTCGATCGCCGGCTCGCTGTCGCGGTTGCTCGCCAGCTCCCACGCTGTCCACGGCATGCCGGGTGCGTGGCCGATCACCAGCAGGGTGGCGACGTCGTCATCGCTGAGCTGGACCAGCTCGATGAGGGTCTGCGGCGAGGCCTCGTAGATGCCGCGCTCGTAGACCACCGGCGCGGTGACGCCGGTCGCGGCCAGCGTTTCCCGGGTACGCGTCGCGGTCGAACAGCGCACCGCGTCGATGGGCGGCTGGGTCTCGCGCAGCCACTGTCCGGCCAGTCCCGCCTCCCGCTGCCCACGCGGTGCGAGCGGGCGTTCGTGGTCCTCCACGCCGTCCGGATACGCCGATTTACCGTGCCGCATGAGGATCAGAGTCCGCACCATGGCACCACCGTAAGCCCTCCGGTGCAGAGACACCTGCCACACTCGAGGCAAACTGAAAGCGGCGTCACAGCACGACGGCCCTCGGTCACCCCGTGATCCGCTCCGTGACGCTGCGCCACCCAGAACCCGGGGTGGTCACAGCCCCCGCACAGTTTTCGAGGATTTGCACACTATGGCCTACGTAATCACGCAGCGTTGTTGCAATGACGCCAGCTGCGTTTCCGAGTGCCCGGTCGACTGCATCCGACCGACCCCGGACCAGCCGGAGTTCGCGACGACCGAGATGCTCTACATCGACCCGGACACCTGCATCGACTGCGGAGCCTGTGTCGACGCGTGCCCGGTAGACGCCATCTTCTCCGAAGACGACCTGACCGCCTCGCTGGCCCGATTCCGCGATGTCAATGCCGCCTATTTCCAGCGGCATCCGCTGGAGACGAACTTCGACCCGATCGCCGCGCCCGTCCGGCCACCCAAGGAGCTGGGCACGCTACGGGTGGCGGTCGTCGGTGCGGGCCCTGCCGCCTGCTACGCCGCCGATGAACTCCTGCGCCGATCCGAGGTCGAGGTGGAGATGTTCGACCGGCTGCCGACGCCGTGGGGCCTGGTGCGCGCGGGTGTGGCCCCGGACCATCCGGGCACCAAGGGCGTGGCGAACATGTTCCAGACGGCGTTCCGCCGCGACACGCTCCAGTTCTATCTGAACGTCGAGGTCGGCGAGCACATCACCCACGAGGAGCTGCTCGAACATCACCACGCCGTGGTGTACGCCGTCGGCGCGGCCTCGGACCGGCATATGAACGTCCCCGGCGAGGACCTGCCCGGCAGCCATTCCGCGACCGAGTTCGTGGCCTGGTACAACGGTCATCCCGACTACGCCGACCGGGAATTCGATCTGTCGGGTGAGCGCGCGGTCATCGTCGGCAACGGCAATGTCGCCCTCGATGTGGCCCGGGTGCTCACCGTCGACCCGGATGAGCTCGCCAAGACCGATATCGCCGACCACGCCCTCGACGCGCTGCGCCGCAGCAATATCCGCGAGGTCGTGGTGCTCGGCAGGCGCGGTCCGTTGCAGGCCGCCTACTCCTCGCCGGAGTTCATGGCGCTGGCGCATCTGAAGGGCGTCGACGTCGTCATCGATCCGGCCGAACTGGAGCTGGATCCGGCCAGCCAGGCGATTCTCGACGATCCGGACGTGGAGCCGTCGCTGGCGCTGAAGTACACCCTGGCCAAGGAGTACGCCGCGGCCCCGAGCGATCCGGCCAACAAGCGGATCGTCTTCCGCTACCTGGCCTCGCCCACCGGGCTGACCGGTACCGACCGGGTGGAATCGCTGGAGTACGTGCACAACGAATTGCTCACCGAGGGTGAGCAGTTGGTGGCCCGGCCGACCGACCGCACCGGCAGCCTGCCCGCCTCGCTGGTCCTGCGTTCCATCGGATACCGCGGTGAACCCGTCGCCGGCCTGCCCTTCGACGAGCGGCGCGCGGTGGTGCCCAACGAGCACGGCCGGGTCATCGGCGAGGACGGCACACCGGTGCCCGGGGTGTATGTCAGCGGCTGGATCAAGCGCGGCCCGCGCGGTGTGATCGGTTCCAACCGGGTCGACGCCGAGGAGACCGTCGAGGCCCTGATCGCCGATTTCATCGCAGGCAAACTCGCCAACCCACGGGGTGACCGGGCCGCACTGCGGGCCCTGGTCCAACAGCGTCAGCCGGATCTGGTCGACCGCGACGGCTGGCGGGCCATCGACCAGGCCGAGCGCACCGCGGGCAAATCCGCCGGTCGTCCGCGGGTCAAATTCACCACCCGCCCCGACCTGCTCAAGGCCGCCAACAGCTGAGCGAACCCGAGCGGCACCTGACCGCGGTAAACGCCGGGAGGCGCGCGGCCAGGTGCCGTTCGATCAGCTGGGCAGCGGCATCACACGCACGATGGTCGTGGTGGTGCCGCCGACGACGAACCACAGGCGCAGCGTGGGCGCGCCCGCGCCGTCACCGGGCTCGTAGCGACTGCGCACGGTGATGTGCTCGCGCGCCAGTACCGGCGCGACGTATTCGATGACGGCGCGGTGCGGGCCCGCCACCAGCTTCGGATAGTCGACCAGGAACTGCTCGACCGCTTGCCAGTAGCAGGCGTTGTTGACGTGGTTGTACTGGTCGATATCGGTGGCGCGGACCGGGAACGGCAGGTCGGTGTCCGATTCGGGAGGGGTGGCGTCGGTGAGCCACGGCCGCCAGCGCAGCCGGTGTTCCTGCGCGGTCTGCGCCAGGTAGGCCAGGCCCTCATCGCTGATCCGGGCCGGGCGGTTGTTGGACTCGCTGATATTGATCCAGAATCCCTCGGTCTCGATGAGACCGCCGTTGTCGCTGGTGATCCGGACCCGCATATTCGTCCAGCGGGTCGACATGGCCGAGCACCAGCGCTCCAGCCGGACCTGATCCGGCCACATGATCGGCCGGACGACGTCGATGACGGTGCGCCGGACGATCCAGTTCGGATCGGTCCGCTCCAGCAGCGTCTGTTGCAGCTGCTCCCAGGCGATGTCCTGGAGATAGCGGGCGACGCCGTCGAATCGCAGACGGTTGTAGGGATCCACATCGCCGGCTCGGACGGGCCACGCCGAGGCAAAGCCCATGCCCTCCTGGGGAAGCGGGGCGAGTGGCTGATCGAGTGACACTTGTGCTCCTCGCGCTGCACGGTGTGCCGCGTTCTCATGCGGTGCTTCTTGTGAGAAGACTTTACGGGGCGTGCGTCACACCCTCGCGTCGAGCCGCCGGGTCGGGGCGCACCGCCTGCCCGCGAACCGGGGTTCCAGCAACCTCCTCGCGTCCTAGTAGCCGACGTAACCCTGGTTCTGGCTCATGGCCACGATGCCGGGCACATTGCTCAGCGATCCGTAGCGTTCGATGGCGTACCTGGATCCGGCGATGATGTTGTCGACCGGGTTCCAGATGTCGTCGTGGCCGGCCAGCTTGTAGGAGTTGAAGGTGGGGTCGATGGTCTGCATCAGGCCTTTCGACGGGATACCGGCGGCGGCGTTGCTGTCCCAGAGGTTGATCGCGTTCGGGTCGCCGCCGGACTCCTTCTCGATGATGGCGGCGATGATCGCGGCATCGGAATCGGAGACGTCGTAACCGTTTTCGCGCAGCACCCGGATGGCTTCCTGGATCCATTGCGCCTGCTCGCCGGTGGGCATCTTGCTCGGCGGGCCGCCGGAGGCCAGGGCGCTCTCCGACCAGCTGCCGCCGCCCGAGCTCGCACCGCCACCGCCGCCGCTGCCGCCGGATCCGGAGCCGGAACCCGACATCAGCGGGCTGCT
This sequence comes from Nocardia cyriacigeorgica, assembly GCF_005863245.1. Taxonomy (GTDB): domain Bacteria; phylum Actinomycetota; class Actinomycetes; order Mycobacteriales; family Mycobacteriaceae; genus Nocardia; species Nocardia cyriacigeorgica_C. The sequence goes on from NZ_VBUT01000008.1 coordinate 276,176, forward strand.
GTTGCTCGGCTTATCGCTCTGCGGCGCCGATACCGACGCGGGCGCGGTATTCGCCGGGACCGCGGGCGGGGCGACGTTGAGCTTCGGATCGCCCAGCGTTTCGAAGGCCTGGTCCAGCTTGACGGCCGCGTTCTCGACCGCGACCCGAGCCCGCTCGGCGGCATCGGCGGCGGCCTTGAGCGCATTGGCGATATGCCACTGATGCACCGCGGCCAGATACATCTCGGCCAGGCATTCGCCTTCCACATTCGCCTTGCCTTCGGCATGTTTGCGCAGGTAGTCCATGCGTGCCTGGGCGCTGACGGTGCCGTCGGCGGCGACCTGGAAGCCGGGCATCTCGCCGTTGGGCGTCTGCGCGGCATCGCGCAGTTGCAGCACCTTGTTCTTGGTCTCGGTGAGGTTGCCGACCTCGACGTTGAGCGCCGTCTGCAATTCCAGCAGGGCCGCGCTGACCGCGCCGGTCCTGGTCTTCTCGGTATCCATCCTGGTCTTGGCGGCGGTGCCGGCCGGACCGCTCCACTGCAAGGTCTCGGTGCTGGTGCGCCCGGAGGTGGCCAGGCCGTCGAGGCGGGTGGCGAGGTTGGACGCGTTGGTGGCGGCGGTGCCGAGCTGGTCGGGCTTCCACTGCTCGACGTCGGGGATCGTGAGGGTCACTGCGTCAGTCCGATCGTGCGCAGCTTCTGCTCGAAATCGGCTTCGGTGAGTTCGTAGGCGCCCGCGGTATTGCGCAGGCTGTCGGCCACCGTGGTGAGCCGGTCGCTGATGCGCTGTAGGCACTTGCCGGTGGCGTCGACGGCGTGCTGCGCGGCGGTACCGAAGGTGGTGCCGGGTAGCGCCGCTACCGCTCCGCTGACGTTCGCGTCCTCGGCCGTGCCGAGTCCGCTGACGTTGCCCGCTTCGTCGCCGAGTTGCCCGGCGAAACTGCGCAGCACCTCCGGATCGACGCGGATGGTCGTGCTGCTCTCGTTCTCGCTCACGGACGTCCCCCTTCCCTCCCGATGCACTGTGGGAGAGCTTAACAAAGGCACCGCCGCTGAACAGGGCCTGCGCACAAGCGGATCGGGCGCGCCGAGGTGCCGGCGCGCGGGCCGGGTGTGGCGGTGCGCGGGTTGGGCACGCGGGGTGCGGCCGCGCCGATTATGTTGGGATCCGGCGTCGCCGATGACGACGGCGCGGAGACGAAAGAGGTCGGCACATGCGCGCAGCCCAGGTCAGCAAGCTGGAAGGACCCGAGTCCATCGAGGTCGTCGATATCGCGGAGCCCACGCCGTTCCCTGGCAGTGTGGTGATCGATGTGCACGCGGCCGGAGTCGCGTTTCCCGATGTGCTGATGACGCGCGGGCTGTACCAGATGAAGCCGCAGCTGCCGTTCGTCGTCGGTGGCGAGATCGCCGGTGTGGTGCGCGAGGCGCCCGAGGGCGCGCATGTGCGCGCGGGCGATCGCGTGATCGCGTTGACGCTGCTCGGCAATGCCATGGCGGAGGTGGCCGTGGTGCCCGCCGAGATGGTGTTCCGGCTGCCCGACAACGTGTCGCTGGAAGCCGGCGCCGGCATTCTGTTCAACGATCTGACCGTGCACTTCTGCCTGCGTAATCGCGGCAGGCTGGCGCCGGGCGAGACGGTGCTGGTGCACGGCGCGGCCGGTGGCATCGGCACCTCGACGCTGCGGATGGCGGCCGCCCTCGGCGCAGGCCGGACGATAGCGGTGGTGAGCACCGAGGAGAAGGCCGAGGTCGCGCGAGCCAACGGTGCCACCGATGTGGTGCTCACCGACGGCTGGCTGGACGCGGTGAAGGAGCTGACCGGCGGGCGCGGGGTGGATATCGTGCTCGACCCGGTGGGCGGCGACCGTTTCACCGACAGCATTCGTTCGCTCGCCTCCGCGGGCCGGTTGCTGGTGGTCGGGTTCACCGCAGGCGAGATCCCCACCGTGAAGGTGAACCGGCTGCTGCTCAAGAACGTCGAGGTGGTCGGCGCCGCCTGGGGCGAATGGGTGATGACACATCCCGGCTACCTGGCCGAACAGTGGGCCGAGGTGGAGCCGCTGCTGGCCTCTGGCGCGATCACCGCGCCGCAGCCGGTGCTGTTCCCGCTGGAGCGCGCCGCCGACGCGGTCGCCTCGCTGGACAACCGCACGGCCACCGGCAAGGTCGTCGTCACCGTGCGCTGAGTCGCCGGGCTCGGCTGCGCGGTCGGCGGAATCGAGTCGGCGCCGTGCGCGGCCGTTGTAGGTCTGTCGCTCAGCCGCATGCGCCGGCACCGAGGCGCTGAATCGGCTCGGTGCGTCGCATGTGCTGTTGGTTCGCCTAGCGCCTGTCGGTGGCTCGCTCTACCGTGAGCGGACCATGAAACTGACCACCCGGACGCTGAACCGGACCCTGCTCGCCCGCCAGCACCTGCTCGAACGCGCGAATCTCTCGGTGCCCGAGATGTGCGATCACCTGGTGGGTTTGCAGGCCCAGGATGTGCCGCCGCCGTTCGTCGCGTTGTGGAGTCGCCTCGCCGATTTCGATCCGGCCGCGGTCTCGGCGGGCCTGCTGGATCGTTCGCTGGTCCGGATCACCTTGATGCGCGGCACGATTCACCTGGTCACCCCGCCCGACGCGCTGCGCATCGCGCCGCTGATCCAGCCGGAACTGGAGAAGGTCCCGTTCCGCAAGGGGTTCAACTACGGCGCGATGGTCGGCCTGGATCCGGACGAGGTGCGCAGGCGCGGGGAAGAGGTGCTCGGCGACGAGCCGATGCCGGCCGCCGAGCTACGCGCCAGGGCCGCCGAACTGTTTCCCGACCGCGACCCGGGGGCGGTGGTGCAGACCTGGCTGTATCAGCTGCCCGTATTGCAGACCCCGCCGCGCGGAATGTGGCGCGACAACAGCAGACCGATCTGGTCGCGGGTGCAGCCCTGGCTCGGCGCGCCGCTGGACCCGGACTATCCGGTCGCCGACTTGGTGGTGCGGTACCTGCGCGCGTTCGGGCCGGCGAGCACCATGGATATGCAGACCTGGTCGCGGCTTACCGGCATGAAGACGGTCGTCGCGCAGTTGGGCGACCGCCTGCGCACCTACAGCGACGAGCGCGGCCGCACCCTCTACGACCTGGCCGACGCCGAATTGGCCGATCCCGATCTGCCCGCGCCGGTCCGGCTGCTCGGCTGGTACGACAACGCCTTGCTCTCCCACCAGGATCGTTCGCGCATCGCACCCGACGGCCAGCCCGGCATTTCCCGGCTGCTGGCCTCGCCGATCCTGGTCGACGGCTTCCTGGCCGGCATGTACAAAGTCTTTCCGGACAAGACCGCCGTCAGGATGCGGATCAGCCCGAACCGCGCCTGGACCGCGCGGGAGAAGGCCGAGGTCGAAGCCGAGGCCTCGGCGTTGCTGGCCTTTCTCGAACCGGACCTCGCGCCGCGGCTCGACATCCTCGACGTGGGTGCCGACCTGCGCCCATGAGGGCGCTAGGACGGCGGTCGATTCCCGCGATATGCCGGCGCCTTACTCGTCCCCGTCGGCGTGAGGGTCCGCAGCAACGGCAGCGTGCGCCGCTCGACCACCGTCGACAGCACGATCACGCTGTGTGAACGCACCACCGGCGGCGTCCGGTCGATGCTGAGCAGTACCTCTTGCAGCCCGGTGTGCGAATCCGCGCCGATCCGGCACAGCACATCACCGGACCCGGTGGTCGCGTAGGCCTCGAGCACGCCGGGGATCGCCTCGAGTTCGGCGGCGACGGCGTCGAGCGCGCCCTGGGCGATCTCCAGGGTGACGAAGGCCTGCACCTCGAAACCGGCGGCGGTGACGTCGATCTGCGGGTCGTAGGAGGCGATCACCCCGGCCTCCTCCATTCGCGCGATCCGCGATTGCACCGTGGCCCGCGCGACCCGGGTGCGCCGGGACAGCTCCAGGATCCCCGCCTTCTGGTACTCGTGCATCGCGGTCAGGATCGCGAGATCGAGTTCGTCGAGTTTCGCCGGCGTGCGCGACATGGGCGGCCTCCGTTCGGACACTGCGGTATGCCTCAATGCTAGTCATTCTGCCCAGCATCCGAGGCGCCTTACTAGACCGATCTGCCAGTGTGGCTACTCGGAAACCCGCTGGTTGCCTACCGGCGCGCGCGGCGATTTCCTAGGTGCATGACTCTCGAGCAGTTACCGGACACCCGGCGCGCCGATGCCCCGGCCGACGATGAGCTGCGCACCCTGGTCGGCCTGGTGGACCACGATGTGAGTGTCGATCCGTTCCCGGTGATCGGTTGGGACGCGCTGGTGTGGGTGGTCGGTAACGCGACCCAGACCGCGCACTACCTGGAGTCGGCGTTCGGGATGCGGCTGGAGGCCTATTCGGGTCCGGAGACCGGCAATCGCGACCACAAGGCGTTCGTATTGCGCAGCGGTGGTGTGCGATTCGTCGTCAAGGGCGCCGTCGATCCGGACAGTCCGCTGATCGCCCACCACGATCGCCACGGGGACGGTGTCGTCGATATCGCCCTCGAAGTGCCCGATGTGGACCGGTGCATCGACTGGGCGCGCCGCCACGGCGCCACCGTGCTGGTCGAACCGCACGACGAGACCGACGAATTCGGCACCGTCCGCTCGGCCGCCCTCGCCACCTACGGCGAGACCAGGCACACCCTGGTCGACCGTTCCGGCTACCTCGGCCCCTACCTGCCCGGCTATGTCGCCCGGCGTTCGACCTACCAGCCGCGGCCGGGTGCTCCGGTCCGGTTGTTCCAGGCGATCGACCACGTCGTCGGCAATGTGGAGCTGGGCCGGATGGACGAGTGGGTCGAGTTCTACCACCGCGTCATGGGTTTCACGAATATGGCCGAATTCGTCGGCGACGATATCGCCACCGAGTACTCGGCGCTGATGAGCAAGGTCGTGGCCAATGGCAATCATCGGGTGAAGTTCCCGCTCAACGAGCCCGCCGTCGGCAAGAAGCGCTCGCAGATCGACGAGTACCTGGAGTTCTATCGCGGCCCAGGCGTCCAGCACATCGCGCTGGCCACCTCCGACATCCTCACGTGTGTGGACAATCTGCGCCGCGAGGGCATCGAGTTCCTGCCGACCCCCGACGCCTACTATGAGGACCCCGAGCTGCGCGCGCGGATCGGCCGGGTGCGAGTTCCGGTGCGGGAGTTGCAATCTCGTGGCATTCTTGTCGACCGCGACGAGGACGGCTATCTCTTGCAGATCTTCTGCCGTCCGCTCACCGACCGTCCGACGGTGTTCTTCGAGCTCATCGAACGGCACGGCTCGCTCGGCTTCGGCAAGGGCAATTTCAAGGCCCTGTTCCAGGCCATCGAGCGCGAACAGGACGCCCGCGGCAATTTGTAGCGCGGCCGGACTCGCGACCGGTCGGTAGAGTTCATCGCATGCGTATCCCGTCGGTCCTCGTCTCGGTTGCGGCCCTGACGTTGTTGCTGTCGGCGTGCGGCTCCAGCGAGGGGGACGAATCTCCGCAGGTCTCGCACCGGCCGCCGCCGAAGGTCGCCACCCTCGGTCCGTTCGTCGGCGAATGCGGCCACGTCACCGACGACGAGGTGCGTCAGGTCGCCGGGATGGCCCAGATCTCGCAGGTGTTCAAGAACTCCACCGGCTGCAACTGGCAGGCGGCGGGCAGCGGATCCACCAGCGTCACCTTCGCCTCCTTCCGCGGCAGCCCGATCGAACGCGAGCGCGCCTGGGTCACCACCCAGGGCCGCAACCCGCAGTCGATCGAGGTCGCGGGCAAGACCGGCTTCCAGGCGCTGGAGCCGAGCGGTTCGGTCTGCGACCTCGCGGTCCAGATCGGCGACGACTTCTTCGAATGGTCGATGTCCTACGGCTTGTTCGAGGCCAACGGCGGCAATCCGTGCGACAAGATGCGCAAGCTGGCCGAGTTGACCGTGCAGAGGCTGCAATGAGGGGAACGGTGATGAGCGGGGGCAGGCGCGTGCGCGCGACGATGGCGGTGACGGCGGCCGTCGGCCTGACGCTGGTCCTCGGCGGTTGCGGGCGCACCGTCGAGGGCTCGGCCCAGCCGGCCGGCGCCGCCGAGGCGAGCACGGTCAATACCGATTTCGACAAGCTGCTGCGCGAATGCGATGTGGTCTCCCAGGATCAGATCGCGAAGGTCGTCGACGAGACCGGCTTCGTGCAGCCCTCGTTCTACGGCGCGGTGTGCATGTGGGATCTGGAGGGCGGCGCGACCGGCGGCGGGATGGTCACGCTGAACTGGTACGAGATCGGCTCGCTCAACAACGAGCGCACCAACAATGACAAGCTCGGCTACACCACCACCACGATCACCGTGCAGGGCCGCAGCGCGCTCGAGACACGGCGGCCCGGCGATCCGGACTCCTGCGGCGTGAGCGCGAGTGCCGCCGATACCGGAATCGTGGGATGGTGGGTGAACTACCGGGCGGGCTCCGCGCATCCCGATCCCTGCGGCGCCGCCAAGAAACTCGTGGAGCTGACCTTGAATCTGGCCAGGTGAGCGCCGCGCGGGCGGCCGCGTGATCGACCCCGCTTTGACCCATGCTCCGGGCTCCGAGTATCGTGGATCGCTGTGCCCGGAAGCATGCGGGCAAGTTCGAGCGCAGAACGTAGGCCAGCGAGAGCGGCTGACAGTTCCAGCGTGCCCTGAAATAGGGCCCCTGACCTGCGCGCGACACGCCCGACCTCGGGACGCGAGAAACGTGGCCGGACGTGCGAGTGAATGCTCGATGACACGTATACGACACCGCATTAACCAATAAGGAAAGCCGGTCTATGCCAACCATCAACCAGCTGGTCCGTAAGGGTCGCCGTGACAAGGTCGCCAAGACCAAGACCGCGGCCCTCAAGGGGAGCCCGCAGCGCCGTGGCGTGTGCACGCGTGTGTACACCACGACCCCGAAGAAGCCGAACTCCGCGCTGCGTAAGGTCGCGCGTGTTCGCCTGACCAGCGCGGTCGAGGTCACGGCGTACATCCCGGGCGAAGGCCACAACCTGCAGGAGCACTCGATGGTGCTCGTCCGTGGCGGTCGTGTGAAGGACCTCCCCGGTGTGCGCTACAAGATCATCCGCGGTTCGCTCGACACCCAGGGTGTGAAGAACCGCAAGCAGGCCCGCAGCCGCTACGGCGCCAAGAAGGAGAAGAGCTGATATGCCGCGCAAGGGCCCCGCTCCCAAGCGTCCGTTGATCAACGACCCGGTCTACGGGTCGCCGCTGGTCACCCAGCTGGTCAACAAGATCCTGCTCGACGGCAAGAAGTCGACCGCCGAGCGCATCGTCTACGGTGCGCTCGAGCAGGCGCGCGAGAAGACCGGCACCGATCCGGTCGTCACCCTCAAGCGCGCTCTCGACAACGTCAAGCCGTCGCTCGAGGTCAAGCCGCGTCGCGTCGGTGGCGCCACCTACCAGGTGCCGGTCGAGGTCCGTCCGGGCCGCGCCAACACCCTGGCGCTGCGCTGGCTGGTCAACTTCTCCCGCGCGCGTCGCGAGAAGACCATGGTCGAGCGTCTGGCCAACGAGCTGCTCGACGCCAGCAACGGCCTCGGCGCCTCGGTGAAGCGTCGCGAGGACACCCACAAGATGGCCGAGTCCAACCGGGCGTTCGCGCACTACCGCTGGTGACATCTGCCCGGCCCATCGCTGGTGGGGTCGGCAGGTATCACGGCCGGGCGGCACTTCGGTGCCGCTTCCGGCGTTGACATAGTGACGACCTCCCCCGGTCGTCCCCGAGAATCCCAACTAGCTGATCGCTAACGAAGCAGAGCGGGGAAGATTTCCGTGGCACAGGACGTGCTCACCGACCTGAACAAGGTCCGCAACATCGGCATCATGGCCCACATCGATGCGGGCAAGACGACGACAACCGAACGAATCCTGTTCTACACCGGTGTGAACTACAAGATCGGTGAGACCCACGACGGTGCCTCGACCACCGACTGGATGGAACAGGAACAGGAACGCGGCATCACCATCACCTCCGCGGCGGTGACGTGTTTCTGGAACCAGAACCAGATCAACATCATCGACACCCCGGGCCACGTGGACTTCACCGTCGAGGTGGAGCGTTCGCTGCGCGTGCTCGACGGCGCCGTCGCCGTCTTCGACGGCAAGGAAGGTGTCGAGCCGCAGTCCGAGCAGGTGTGGCGTCAGGCCGACAAGTACGACGTGCCGCGCATCTGCTTCGTCAACAAGATGGACAAGCTCGGTGCGGACTTCTACTTCACCGTGCAGACCATCAAGGACCGCCTCGGCGCGAAGCCGCTGGTCATCCAGCTGCCGATCGGCGCGGAGGACACCTTCGAGGGCATCGTCGACCTGGTCGAGATGAACGCCAAGGTGTGGACCGGCGAGACCAAGCTCGGTGAGAAGTACGAGGTCCAGGAAATCCCGGCCGATCTGAAGGAGAAGGCCGAGCAGTACCGTCAGGAACTGCTCGAGACCGTCGCCGAGTCGGACGAGGCGCTGCTGGAGAAGTTCTTCGGTGGCGAAGAGCTCACGATCGATGAGATCAAGGGCGCCATCCGCAAGATGACCGTCAACTCCGAGCTCTACCCCGTGCTGTGTGGTTCGGCGTTCAAGAACAAGGGCGTGCAGCCCATGCTCGACGCCGTCGTGGACTACCTGCCCTCGCCGCTGGACGTCGAGTCCGTGCAGGGTCACGTCCCCGGCAACGAAGAAGAGATCATCAGCCGCAAGCCGAGCGCCGACGAGCCGTTCGCGGCCCTGGCGTTCAAGATCGCGGTGCACCCCTTCTTCGGCAAGCTGACCTACATCCGCGTGTACTCCGGCAAGGTCGACTCCGGCGCCCAGGTCATCAACGCGACCAAGGGCAAGAAGGAGCGTCTGGGCAAGCTGTTCCAGATGCACTCCAACAAGGAGAACCCGGTCCCCGTGGTCTCCGCCGGCCACATCTACGCGGTCATCGGCCTCAAGGACACCACCACGGGTGACACCCTGTGCGATCCGAACAACCAGATCGTGCTCGAGTCCATGACCTTCCCGGACCCGGTCATCGAGGTCTCCATCGAGCCCAAGACCAAGTCCGACCAGGAGAAGCTGGGCACCGCCATCCAGAAGCTGTCGGAAGAAGACCCGACCTTCTCGGTGAAGCTGGACCAGGAGACCGGCCAGACCGTCATCGGCGGCATGGGCGAGCTGCACCTGGACATCCTCGTCGACCGGATGAAGCGCGAGTTCAAGGTCGAGGCGAACGTCGGTAAGCCGCAGGTGGCCTACCGTGAGACGATCACCCGCCCGGTCGAGAAGCTCGAATTCACGCACAAGAAGCAGACCGGTGGCTCCGGTCAGTTCGCGAAGGTCATCATCGCGGTCGAGCCGTTCGTCGGCGAGGACGGCGCGACCTACGAGTTCGAGAACAAGGTCACCGGTGGCCGCGTGCCGCGCGAGTACATCCCATCGGTCGACGCCGGTGCGCAGGACGCCATGCAGTACGGTGTGCTCGCCGGTTACCCGCTGGTCAACCTGAAGGTGACCCTGCTCGACGGCGCGTACCATGACGTCGACTCCTCGGAGATGGCGTTCAAGATCGCCGGCTCGCAGGCCCTGAAGGAAGCGGCCAAGAAGGCCGGTCCGGTGATCCTCGAACCGCTCATGGCGGTCGAGGTCATCACGCCCGAGGACTACATGGGCGATGTGATCGGCGACCTGAACTCCCGCCGTGGCCAGATCCAGGCCATGGAGGAACGCAGTGGTGCCCGTGTCGTCAAGGCGCTGGTTCCGCTCTCGGAGATGTTCGGCTACATCGGTGACCTGCGGTCGAAGACCCAGGGCCGGGCGAACTACTCCATGGTGTTCGATTCGTACGCGGAGGTTCCGGCCAACGTGTCGAAGGAGATCATCGCCAAGGCGACCGGCGAGTAATTACCCCTCCGGGGCAGGTGGTTCACCTGCCCCGGATCTCCCGGGAGTTTGTTCAACCGAAAGTTCCCCATGTGTATGGGGATGACCCCCGCACTGCTGCAACTGCACGCACCAACAAGTCCAGGAGGACCACAGTGGCGAAGGCGAAGTTCGAGCGGACGAAGCCGCACGTCAACATCGGCACCATCGGTCACGTCGACCACGGCAAGACCACGCTGACCGCAGCGATCACCAAGGTGCTGGCTGACAAGTACCCGGATCTGAACGAGAGCTTCGCTTTCGACCAGATCGACAAGGCGCCTGAGGAGAAGGCTCGTGGTATCACGATCAACATCTCCCACGTCGAGTACCAGACCGAGAAGCGCCACTACGCGCACGTCGACGCCCCGGGTCACGCCGACTACATCAAGAACATGATCACCGGTGCGGCGCAGATGGACGGCGCCATCCTCGTGGTCGCCGCCACCGACGGCCCGATGCCGCAGACCCGCGAGCACGTGCTGCTCGCCCGTCAGGTCGGCGTGCCCTACATCCTGGTCGCGCTGAACAAGTCGGACATGGTCGACGACGAGGAAATCCTCGAGCTCGTCGAGATGGAGGTCCGCGAGCTGCTGGCCTCGCAGGAGTTCGACGAGGACGCCCCCGTCGTCCGCGTCTCCGGCCTGAAGGCGCTCGAGGGCGACCAGAAGTGGGTCGACTCGGTCGTCGAGCTCATGAACGCTGTCGACGAGTCCATCCCGGACCCGGTGCGTGAGACCGACAAGCCGTTCCTGATGCCCGTCGAGGACGTCTTCACCATCACCGGTCGTGGCACCGTCGTCACCGGTCGCGTCGAGCGTGGCGTGATCAACGTGAACGAGGAAGTCGAGATCGTCGGCATCCGCCCGGAGAAGACCAAGACCACGGTCACCGGTATCGAGATGTTCCGCAAGCTGCTCGACCAGGGCCAGGCGGGCGACAACGTCGGTCTGCTGGTTCGTGGCATCAAGCGCGAGGACGTGGAGCGCGGCCAGGTCGTCGTGAAGCCGGGCACCACCACCCCGCACACCGAGTTCGAGGGCCAGGCCTACATCCTGTCCAAGGACGAGGGTGGCCGCCACACCCCGTTCTTCAACAACTACCGTCCGCAGTTCTACTTCCGTACCACTGACGTGACGGGCGTTGTGACCCTGCCCGAGGGCACCGAGATGGTCATGCCCGGTGACAACACCGAGATGTCCGTCAAGCTGATCCAGCCGGTCGCCATGGACGAGGGCCTGCGCTTCGCGATCCGCGAAGGTGGCCGCACCGTCGGCGCCGGTCGCGTCACCAAGATCATCAAGTGATCTGACGTAACCAGCCGAAACGGCGCCGCTCCGAAAGGAGCGGCGCCGTTTTGTTTTTCGGGATTCTTTACGGCCGGCCGGTCCGGCCAGGGACGTGTCAGTCCGATTCGCCGGCGGCCTGTAACAGTGCCTGCGCGAACTTCACCATCTGGGTGGAGCCGCCGTACCAGGCGGAAACCACCTCGACCGCGGCGGCGCGGGTGCGGCGGGCGGTTCGCACGACCTCGTCGGGGGACAGGGTGCCCGCCTCGGCCTTGGTGGCGAGGGCGTTCAGTTCATCGCTGGCCAAGAGCAGCCGCATGATGCGGTGCAGGTCGACGCCGCCGTCGGCGTTCGGTAGGGGCAGCGGGGGTTCGGCCGGGGCCTGGGCCTCGGCTTCGGCCTCGGCGGCGGCGCGGGCCGCGCGGCGCGACGGGATCGCCTGGCGCGGGGCGGGTGCGGGCTTTTCGGGTTCCGGTGTCGCGGCGGGCGCCGAGGTTTCGGTGGCCGCCGGTGCCGGCGTGGCTTGGGCGGCTTGGGGCGCCGTGTTGTCCACCCCGGTCAACCCGATGCCCTGGGCGGGCTCGGGTTCCGGTGCTGGGGCCGATCGCCGGGGTTCGGGCATGGGCGGCAGTTGAGCCGGCGACCAGTCGAATGCGGAAGTCTGCGCGGTCGTGCGGGTGGGCAGCGACCCGTTGGTGGTCGCCCCATTGGTGTTCGTGTCCGCTCCCGTCAACCCGGCAGCCATGGCGACGGCCGGTTCGGACTGCTCACGCTCGGTGCGGTGAAAACCCTCTTGGCGAGCGCGAAGTCCATCTCCGAGACCGTTGTAATCGGCATCCATGAGGTCATTCTTACCCGAGTGGGGTGTCATCCGTCGGTCTCGGCCTCGGCCAGCGCCGCCAGACGGGCGGCGTCGGCCTGGTCGTGATCACCGGCCACGAGAGCGACCTCTCGTGCGCCGCGATAGGCGAAGCGCCCTGGCCGCGGATCGTCGACGAGCCGAATGATCGGGCGTACGGCCATATCCGGGCGCTGACCGAGCAGACGGCCGAGCACGGCGGCGGAGACCTTCATGGCGGGGCCGGCCTCGCCGGCGAAGCTGGTTCGCACCAGCCGGCCGGGCCCCCAGGTCAGGTACATCAGATTCGGGTTGTCCTCGAGGGCAAGGATTCCCAGGAGTTCGTTCGCCCGCCGCTGCTGTGCGTTGGACCGCCGGAAGGTGAATCCGTCGGCCATCGCGGGATCGTCGAAATCGATGGCATCGGCGCGTGCGCCCGGTACTGCGGTATTGACGATCACCGGCCGTGCGGACTCGTGCAGCAGTGCGGCGAGACCGGTGACGAAGACGTATTTGGCAAGGAAGAACAGTGCCCACGACGCTTCGTGGCCTTCGCTGGTGAGCGCGCGGCGTTGCCGGATGTACGAGGCGGCGAGCACCAGCACATCGATGTGGTCGTAGGTCGCTCGCAGTCGGGTGACGACCCGGCGGCTGTCGGCGACCGACGCCAGATCGGCTTCGACGAACTCGGCGGCTGCCCGGTCCGGGGCGGTGCCGATCAACTTCTCGAATTTGTCGCGGCTCCTGCCGATGACGACGACACGGTCGCCGGTGGCCAGGAAATGGCGGACCAGTGCGGCGCCCATTCCGTCGGTGCCCCCTGTGATCACGATCGTTCGCATATCTCGCCTTTCCGGAACGCATGTTCCGGAACAGGTTAGCATCAATCGGAACCTGTGTTCCGAATCGCTAGCATGTGCTCATGGCAGAGGACCGCAGGCAAAGACGTGACGCCGCCGCCAACAAGCAACGCATCCTGGCCGCCGCGAACGCAGCCTTCCGCGCCGACGGTATGGCTGTGGATATGCGTGCCGTCGCCGCGGCCGCCGGAGTCGGCATCGGCACCCTCTACCGGCACTTCCCAACGCGCGAACACCTCGTGCAGGCCGTGACCGGAAGCGGCTTCGCCGAGCTCGCCGAAGCCGCCCTGCCCGAACAGCTTTCCGCGCTAGAGGCATTGCGGAAGTTCTTCACCGGGGCACTCACCAACGTCACCGCCAACAAGGCGATGGCCGACCTGCTGGCGGGTGGGTCACCGTCGGACGCCGAACTGCAACGCTGCCTCGCTCACCTCACCGAGATCGGTCGGGTGGCCCTGGCGCGCTCGCGGACCGATCACTCGCTGGCCGACGATGTGAGCGCCGAAGACATCGGCTACCAGCTGCTCGGTCTCATCCGCATCGTCCAGCTGATGCCCGATGCTGCGCCGAGCGTTGTCGAACACCAGGTCGATCTAGCGTTACGCGGGCTCGCGGAGGGGTGAGCCGGTGGGGTCCGCGTCAGCAGTTGCTCGGCGCGGGCTCCCCGCGGAACCGCGCATCCAGCCATGCCACCATGCTCGGCATGCCGAGGACCGCGGCCGACAGGTGCTCGGGGGTCGGGATCAGCTCGGCCTGGACGGGCACGCCTGCCGCGCAGTAGCGGCGGTTGGTCGCGACGATGGAGTCGATGGGGATGAGGGGGTCGCTGGGTGAATGCCATTCGAAGATCGGCATATTCGGGACTCCGTCGAACAGTTCGAGGCTGTTCTCCTCGACCACCGCGCGCGCTTCGGCGTCGTACATGAGTGAGGTGTTGCTGGCGTAATCGCGGACGCTGCGGCCCGCGCCGGTGGCGATGATCTCGTTGGTGCAGCCGTTGGCCATATGGTCGCGGGCCGCAAGGCCGGTCGGGTTGAGGTGATCGCTGATCGGGAAGCGGTCGGGGTATTCGCGTTCGAGCCCGATACCGGCCGCCATCACCAGTCCGAAACCCGGATGCGGGTTGAACTGCAACGCCTCCAGCATGCGCACCAGATTCGCCGGCACCCCACCGGCCGCGGCGCCGGCCAGTTTCAGCTCCGGCGCGTAACTGGGTGCGAGCGCTGCCGCCCATGCCGTGGCCATGCCGCCGCCGGAATAGCCGGCCATAGCGACCGGGCTGTGCTGCACCGCGAGCTCCGGAACGCGTTGCGCCGCACGGATTCCGTCGAGGGTGATCTGCCCGCCGAGCCGGGCGGCGCCGTAAGCGAAGGTCGGTCCGAGGTGATCCGGCAGTGCGATGCTCCAGCCGCGCAACAGCAGCAGATTCAGCGCGACGGCCTCGCGTACCTGAAGATTCGGGTCAGCGGTGTAGAGCACCCGCGAGATCGCACAGCGCGGCCCCAGCCCGTTGATGATGTGCTGGTAGGACAGCAGCGGGCCGTCCGGCCGATGACCCGGCGGCGTGAGCACGGTGGTGGTTGCCGCGATGGGCAGCCCGCGCGAGTTGGTGGAGCGGAACTTCACCAACGTCAGCGTGGTGCCGGGAAACGTCAGCAGCGGCGGCAACCGCCGCACCGCGAGCACGTCACCGGGCTGGTAGGCCGCGAGATCCGCCGGCTGGGCGTAGAAGGGATCCGGATCGGCCACCGGATAACGAGGTAGCGCCGGGGCGGTAGCCGTCCCGGCCAGCAGAACCGCAGAGGCGCCGACGAGCGCGCCGGTTATCAATCGCTGGATAACCCGCATGGCAGCTATTGCTACCACGCAGTGCCGCCGATGACCGTCAGCCTCGGTCGCCTCGGCGAGCCATCGATCGAGGTCAGCCCAGCTGGGTCATGCCCGCCGCGACCACCTGGGCGACGTTGAGGATTTCGTCGGCCGTGGGGAGGGGGACGCCGTCGAGGGCGTGCAGGCGGTCGGTGCTGGCGATGGCGAACATGGCCGAGACCCAGGCGGCGGCGCAGGCGCGCAGGGTGCCTGGGCGGACCGGGGCGGGGGCGCTGGCCTGTAGGACGCGTGCGGTGACGTCGAGGAGTTGATCGCGCAGCTTGCGCAACTGGCGGCGGACGTCGGGGTGGGTGTCGGCCTCGCGCCACATGATGACGCGCAACACCGAGGAATGGTGGTCGCGAAGATTCAGGGCCGCATCGAGATTGACCAGACTCGCCACCGGATCGCCGGGCTCGACGACGGTGTCGATGTCGTTGATCGGTTGCGGCGGCACCCGTTCGGCCATCAGGGCCGACAGAATCGCGTTCTTGGTGGGGAAATAGTAGAAGACCAGGCCCTTGGGCACTCCGGCGGCCGCGGCGATCGCCGCCGTCGGGGTGCCGTCGAACCCCTGTGCGGCGAAGAGCTTTTCGGCGGCGTCCAGGATGAGTTGACGGGCGTCGCCGTCGGTTTTCGCGCTGCGGCGACGCCCGGCTCGACGGGGTCCGGTCATGGCCGACTCAGTGGTGCGGAACCATATCGTGCAACCGGCCCGAGACCGCGGGCAGCGCCGCCACCGCGACAACCACCGTCACGACGCCGACGATCCATGCGGTCCAGGATGCGCCACTGAAGCCGCTGAAGTCCATGACCCACGGGGACAGGAACATCAGCACGCCGAACAGGCCCATCGCGTAATCGGCGGAGGCCATCTCAGCTCGGTACATCTGCGCCAGACCGGTCAGTGCGATGAGCACACCGAGCACGATCAACGACCACATGGCCCGATCGTTCGTCTCCACCCAGAGCGGTGAGAGTGCGGCGAAGACGCCTAGCACTACGGCCAGGAAATCTTGCGCACGGCTTTCGGTGAACATAAATGCCTCCTTGCATCTGCTGGTGCGGACAGACCCGAAAATCCGTCCTGACCTCGGTATAGACCTGATTGACCGCCCGGTCGATATAGGAATGGCATCGATTGCGTGGCAATCGATGGCACGGTAAAGGTGACCGTCCTCACTACAGCACCGACCAAGCGGACGTTAGGGTGGACTGTCGTCAGCGAGGTGGCCGAACGGACGGCCCGGAGGAAGGGATGCGGGCATGACTGCTGCGCCGATCGTGATCGTGGGGGCCGGTCTGGCCGGCTTGCGCACCGCGGAGGAGTTGCGCCGCGCGGGCTATGAGGGCGAGCTGATCCTGCTCGGCGACGAATCCCGTCCGCCGTACGATCGCCCGCCGCTGTCCAAGCAATTCGTGCGCGGCGAGACCGACGACACCACGCTGCGGCCCGCGGAATTCTTCACCGAGAAGAAGATCGATCTGCGGCTGAACCAGGAGGCGGTCGGCGTCGACACCGAGGCCCGGCGCCTGCGGCTGGCCGACGGCTCGGTCCTGGACTACAGCGAACTGATCATCGCCACCGGACTGCGCCCGCGGAAACTGCCCGGCCTGCCCGAGCTCGACGGCGTGCACGTGCTGCGCGATCACGCCGACGCCACGGCATTGCGCGCCGAACTCGGCGACGCCGCGACCGCCCTGGTCATCGGCGCCGGTTTCATCGGCTGCGAGGTGGCCGCCAGCTTCCGCACCCGGGGCATCGAGGTGGTGCTGGTCGAACCGCAGCCGACGCCGCTGGCCTCGGTGCTCGGCGAACAGGTCGGCGCACTGGTGGCGCGCATGCATCGGGACGAAGGCGTCGACCTGCGCTGTGGCGTCGGCGTCGATTCCCTGCTCGCCGACGACGAGGGCCGGGTGCACGGTGCGCTACTGACCGACGGGACCGAGGTGGCAACCGACCTGGTGGTGATCGGGGTCGGGTCGCGGCCGGTCACCGAATGGCTGGCCGATTCCGGAATCGAGCTGGCCGAACCGTCGGCGGGCGGCGGCGTGCTCGCCGACGAGGTCGGCCGCACCTCCGCGCCGGGGGTGTGGGCCGTCGGCGATGTCGCGGCCTGGCGGCACGACGACGGTGCGCGCAAGCGGGTCGAGCACTGGACCAATGCGGGCGAGCAGGCGAAACTGCTGGCCTGCGCGCTGCTCGGCGCCGAACCGCCCACCGCGGCGCGGGTGCCCTACTTCTGGAGCGACCAGTACGACGTGAAGATCCAGGCCCTCGGCACGCCCCGTCCCACCGACGAGATCCACATCGTCTCCGATGACGGCCGCAAGTTCCTGGTCTACTACACCCAGGACGGCACGCTGACCGGCGTGGTCGGCGCCGGAATGACCGCGCAGGTGATGAAGACCAGGGCGAAGATCGCGGCGGGTGCCCCGGTGGCGGAGCTGCTCGGCGCGGGCTAATACCTTTATCTGTGTGATCGTCGCGCTCATCGATTCCGGTCTCGGCTCGCTGCCGACAGCGGCATGGCTGCGCAAGCTGCGCCCGGATGTGGATCTGGTGCTGCAATTGGATCCCGATGGGGCGCCGTGGGGGCCGAAACCCGAGGATTGGGTGATCGAGCGGGTGGTCGCGACCGCACGTGCGTCGCTGACGATGGGCGCGGAGGTGATCGTGCTGCCGTGCAATACCGCGAGCGTGACCGCGCTCGATCACGTCCGCGCGGATGTCGGCCCGGACATTCCGGTGATCGGCACCGTGCCCGCGATCAAACCGGCCGCTGCCGCCTGCCGCTCGGTGGCGGTGTGGGCCACCGCGGCCACCACCGCGAGCCGCTACCAGGCCGACCTCATTGCCCGCTTCGGCGGTGAGGCTACGGTGACCGGCGTGGCCTGCCACGGCCTGGCCGATGCGATCGACGCGGGCGATCTGGTGGCCGCGCGCGCGGCGATCGCGGCGGCGGCCGAGCAGACCCCCGCCGACGTGGAGGGTGTGGTGCTGGGCTGCACGCACTATCCGCTGGTGGTGGACAGCATTGTGGCCGCGTTGCCGGACGGGGTGCGATTGTTCGACAGTGCCCAGGCCGTTGCCGCGCAGACGATCCGGCGCATGGACGCTTTGGGCAGGCCGAGCACCGGAAACGGTACGGTGCGGGTGTTCAACAGCGGCCGCCCGGGCGAACTGCCCGCCGCCGCTGCCGCATTCGAGCCGGGACGGGCGCTCGGCGCGACGGGCTGAGGGCACACCCCGACCGGAAGGCAGGCAGTTATGACCGAGACCGCCACCGCCGAGCAGGTGCGGGCCGCGCTCGCCGAACACGCCGATCCCGCCGACGCGGTGCATCTGCAACGGTTCTTCAAGACCGGTCCGGGCCAGTACGGCGAAGGTGACGTCTTCATCGGCGTCCGGGTTCCCGCCACCCGCGCCGTCGCCAAACGCTTTGCCGCACTGCCACTCACCGAGATCGGCGCGCTGCTGGACAGCCCGGTGCACGAGGAACGGCTTGCCGCCCTGGTCATCTTGAACAACCGGTTCGCGAAGGCGTCGAAGCCGCGCACCTTCGACGAGGCCGCCCGCGCGGAGATGGTGCGCTTCTACCTGGACGCGGTGCGACGCGGGCGGGTGAACAACTGGGACCTGGTCGACGTCTCGGCCGAGCGCATCGTCGGTCCGTGGCTGCTGGACAAGCCGCGCGATCTGCTGTTCGAGCTGGCCGGCTCGGAATCGCTGTGGGAGCGCCGGGTGGCCCTGCTGTCCACCTTCGCCTTCATCAAGGCCGGTGACGCCTCCACCACGTTCGCGGTCGGCGAGCGGCTACTCGCCGACCGGCACGACCTGATCCAGAAGGCGCTCGGCTGGATGCTGCGCGAGGTCGGCAAGCGCGTCGATCGTGAACTCCTCACCGACTTCCTGGACCGGCACGCGGCGCGGATGGGGCGTACCGCACTGAGTTACGCCACCGAGCATCTGGACCCGGAGAGCCGGGCCCGCTACCGCGCGATGCGGTAGCGGGGCGCTCAGAACTGGATCTTCAGGTGGTCGGTGACCGGCCGGGCCTGGCAGCCGAGGATGTAGCCGTTCTCGATGTCCTCGGGGTCGAGGATCTCGGAGTTCTCCATTTCGACCTTGCCTTCGAGGACGGTGCAGGCGCAGGAGCCGCATTCGCCTTCCTGGCAGGAGTAGGGGACGTCGAGGCCCTTGGACAGCATGATGTCGACCAGGGTCTGCTTGCGCGGCCAGCGCAGTTCGTGCACCTCGCCGTCGAGTTCGACCTCGACGGTGGCGGCGTCGGCGGCCTCTTCGTCGCTGACCTCGACCGGCGCCTGATCGGCGAACGGGTCACCGGCCAGTGAGTTGAAGATCTCGGCGTGGGTGCGGTTGCGCGGGACGTCGAGCTGGGCCAGCGCATCGTGCACGCGGTCCATGAACGGGCGCGGGCCGCACATGAAGGCGCGGTAGCCGGTGTACGGGCGCACCAACCCGGCGAGCGCGTCGGCGGTGGGCAGGCCCTGTAGCGGTTCCAGCCAATGGATGACGGTGAGCCGCTGCGGCTCCTTGTCGGCGAGTTCGCGCAGTTCGCCGGCGAAGATCACCGATTCCGGGTCGCGGTTGGCGTAGACGAGCACGATCTTGCCGTTGCCGCGGGCCAGCGCCGACTTCAGGATCGACATGACCGGGGTGATGCCGCTACCGGCACCGAACAGCAGCAGATCCTCGTCGAGGTCCTTCGGGGTGAACACACCCGACGGCGGCAGCACCTCGATCTCGGAGCCGGGGGTGATGTTGTCGCAGAGCCAGTTGGAGCCGTAGCCGCCCTCGGTGCGCTTGACGGTGACCTTGGGCTTGTCGTCGGTGTAGGGCGAGCTGGCCAGCGAGTAGCAGCGTGCGACCGAACCGGTCAGGTCGCTGGGGATGCGCAGGGTCAGGAACTGGCCCGGCTGGTACCGGAAGCGTTCGCGCAGCTCTTCGGGCACGTCGAAGACCAGCGAGCAGGTATCGGCGGTCTCGGCGATGACCGCGGCTACCCGCAGCACGACCGATCGTGAGCCGTGTGGAACTTCGACGGTGGTCATGGCGTCCTCTCGAACGTGGCGCGGCCGATCCGGTACCGGACGGCAAAACTAGAACGTGTTTCAGTTTTATCGTACGTCGGGATCGGGCTGCTGGACAAGCTGGGCTTCCAGCCCGGCGATCAGCACGCCCATGCCGAAGTCGTACGAATATTTGCCGCGCAGGTCGGGCATGTATTTGGTGGCGCGGGCCACCGCATCGGGCAACGTGACATCGGTCAGCACCGACCGGTCACGCGGGTTCACCCGGCTGCGACCGAACAGGAAGGTGTGGATGGTCGCGTAGGCGGCCAGCACGTTGCGATCGCTGAATCCCGCGTCGAACAGGATCTCCATCACCGCGGCGATGATGTCGAGCTGCTTGCCGAGCATCTGCTCGATCAGCACATCGCCGAGGCCGGGGTGCTTGCGTAGTTTCTCATCGATCTGGTCGATGAGTTCACGCAGGCGCTGCTGCCACGGGCCCGACTCCGGCGGCGGTTTGCGCACCCCGGCCAGGGCGGCGGTGGCCACCAGGTCGAGCAGCTCCCGTTTATCGGCCACGTAGTAGTACGGGGCCATCGGGGAAACGCCCAGTTCGCGCGATAGCCGGCGCATCGATAGCTTGTCCACGCCGTCGGCGCGGACCACCCTCAGTGCGGCCTCGACGATCTCTGATTCGGAGAGGGTATTACCGCCCCCGCTGGCCTGCGTTCGCCCGACTCCCATGCCACCTCTACCACCGCGGGCGTCTCGGCCCGTCACGTCCTGTTCAGCTGCTTGCCACCGGAAAGTTTAGAGGGCTCGGTGCGGGCGGCGTCGGTTCGTCGGCCGAAACGGCTTCTTTTTGTCAGTTCATGACGTTATGGTGTGTGAGCGCGGCTACACCTGTGGCCGCGACCACAGTGCCAACAGAGTGGAGGTAGCCATGCCGGACAAGGGGCTCAACGGACCCGCCGACACCGACAACCGCGGCCCGATCGCGACGGTCGCGCAGCGCTCGGCCGAGGACACGCCGCTGGTGGAGGAATCGCTCATCGAAGAGGTCTCCATCGACGGCATGTGCGGCGTCTACTGAGCTGAGAGGAGCGGTGACCATGCTCGATCTCGATACGCGCTGGCAACTGCATCCGCGGGTTGCCCTGCGGCCGGAACCGTTCGGCGCGTTGCTGTATCACTTCGGCACGCGGAAGCTGTCGTTTCTGAAGAACCCGAGGATCGTCGAGATCGTGCGGTCACTGCCCGCGCAGCCGTCGGTGCGCACGGCCATGCGAGCCGCGGGCATCGACGACGGCGCCGCCGCACCGTATGTGAAAGCGCTGGCGCAGCTGGCCGATTCGCAGATGATCGTCGGCGCCCCCGAATCGGCGCCGCTGGCCGCGCCGCCGGAGCCGATGACGTTCGCGGCCACCGACGACCGCGCCGTGCGGCTGGTGGACCGCTTCGAATCCGGCCTGGCCGCACCGATCTGCCTGACCTGGGAACTCACCTACGCGTGCAATCTGTCCTGCGTGCACTGCCTGTCGTCGTCGGGGCGGCGCGATCCGCGCGAGCTGAGCACCGAACAGTGCAAGGCGTTGATCGACGAGTTCCAGCGCATGCAGATCTTCTACGTCAATATCGGCGGCGGCGAACCGACTGTGCGCCCGGACTTCTGGGAACTGGTCGATTACGCCACCGCGCACCAGGTGGGAGTCAAGTTCTCCACCAACGGTGTCCGGATCACGCCGGAGGTCGCGGCGCGGCTGGCCGCCAGTGACTATGTGGACGTGCAGATCTCGCTCGACGGCGCCGACGCCGCCGTCAACGACGCGGTGCGCGGCCCCGGTTCCTACGACATGGCCATCCGGGCGCTGGAAAACCTTGCCGCGGCCGGGTTCAAGGACGCCAAGCTGTCGGTGGTGGCGACCAGGCACAATATCGCCCAGCTCGATCAGTTCCGGGAGATCGCCGACCGCTACGGCGCCACCTTGCGGCTGACGCGGCTGCGGCCGTCCGGGCGCGGCGCCGATGTGTGGGACGAACTGCATCCGCTGCCCGAACAGCAGCGCGAACTCTACGAGTGGCTGCTGCGCAACGGCGACGGTGTGCTCACCGGCGACTCGTTCTTCCATCTGTCGGCCTTCGGTGAGGCGCTGCCGGGGTTGAACATGTGCGGGGCCGGCCGGGTGGTGTGCCTGGTCGATCCGGTGGGTGACGTCTACGCCTGCCCGTTCGCCATCCACGATCGCTTCCACGCCGGAAACGTCGTCGCCGACGGCGGTTTCGCGACCGTGTGGAACGAGTCCGAGTTGTTCGGGCAGCTGCGCGAACCCACCGGCGGCGGCGCCTGCTCCTCGTGCGCGCACTACGACGCGTGCCGGGGCGGCTGCATGGCGGCGAAGTTCTTCACCGGTCTGCCCGCCGACGGGCCGGACCCTGAGTGCGTGCAGGGCTACGGCGAGGCGGCCCTCGCCGACGCCGGCCGGGTGGTGCCGCGGTCGTCGGTGGACCATTCCCGGCGCAGTGCCCCACGGCGTTCGGGTGGACGTGAATCCGGGCCGGTGCCGCTCACCTTGACCACGCCGCCGCGGCGGCCGTCGCGGGCCTGTGACGAAAGCCCGCTGGGGTAGGCGCGGCGTTAGCCGGAACCGGTGCGCGGGCCTCTCGGGCTCGCGCACCGACCGCGCGGTACGCGATTGCCATTCGGTTGCCGTCGAAGCGAAGACTCGCCCAGTAATCCTTCAGCAACGCAGATCCTGTCGGTTACCGGGCCTACCACGCGAAATACTCCGGAACTGGTTGCGTGTTTCGCGACTGTTGATGTCAGCCGAGCGAACTCCGTCTAACATGCCAGGAATGCGCCATGATCGCCTTCCCGACGGATTCGGGGTGCGGATCGATCCACGGGTACGCGCATACTCCGGGGGACGCATCCTGATCGGAGGAACACCCGCGAGGTTGCTGCGCCTTGCCCCGGAAGCCGCCGAAATGATCGGCGACGGGTACCTCGAGGTCAACGGCCCGAAGTCCGCCGTCGTTGCCAGGCGGCTGCTCGATTCCGGCGTGGCCAACCCGCGGCCGCGGCTGCTGCCCTCGCCCGACGACGTCACCATCATCGTGCCGCTGCACAACAACGCCGAGGGTCTGGTGCGGTTGTTGGCGGCGCTGCGCGGGCACAACGTGATCGTCGTCGACGACGGCTCGGACCGGCCGGTCCGGGTGCCGCCGGTGGCCGATGGCCGCTGCCAGGTCAGCGTGCTTCGCCATGAGCGCGCGCTCGGCCCGGCGGCCGCGCGCAATGCCGGATTGCGGGCGGCGACAACCGAGTTCGTGGCGTTCCTCGACTCCGATGTGGTGCCGCGCAGCGGCTGGCTCGAGGTCATGCTCGGGCATTTCAGCGATCCGGAGGTCGCGCTGGTGGCGCCGCGGATCGTCGCGCTGGATCCGGAGTCCAACGCGCTGGCGCGCTACGAGCACACCCGGTCTTCGCTGGATCTGGGCAGGCGTGAATCGGCCGTGCAGTCGCGCGGGATGGTCTCGTATGTGCCGAGCGCGGCGCTGCTGGTGCGGCGCGGGGCGCTGCTGGCCGAGGGCGGGTTCGACGAGTCGATGCACGTCGCCGAGGACGTCGACCTGTGCTGGCGGCTGGAGCGGGCGGGCTGGCGGTTGCGCTACGAGCCCGCCGCGCATGTCGCCCACGATCATCGGGTGTCCTTCCGCGCCTGGTTCAACCGGAAGATGTTCTACGGCACCGGCGCCGCGCCGCTGGGCGCCAGGCACGCGGGCATGGTGTCGCCGCTGTCGGTGCCGTCGTGGACCATGCTGGCGGCGGTGCTGTTCGGCACGCTGACCCGCTGGGGATTCGTCGGCGGCGTGCTCACCCTGGTGGCCGCGCTGGGCCGATTGCGCCGCGTCTTCGGCGAACTCGACAATCCCACCCGGATCGCCTCGATCTATCTGGCCCGCGGCTTCTTCGCCGGACTGTGGCGCCTGGCCTCGGCGATGTGCAGGCACTATTGGCCGGTCACCGTGCTGGCCATGGTGGCCTCCCGGCGGATCCGGCGCATCGCGGTGACGATGGCGCTGGCCGACGGCCTGGCCGACTGGTTCACCCACCGCGACGCGGGCGGGCTCGATCCCTTGCGCTACATCGCCTTCCGCCGCATCGACGACATCGCCTACGGCACCGGCCTGTGGCTGGGCGCGTGGCGGGCCCGCAGTATCGAAGCGCTCAAGCCCACCGCACCGCCGCGCTGAGTGTCGATGGATCCGGATGGCTGACACGCTGATCGTCGGCGGTGGCAGCGCGGGTTGTGTGCTCGCCGCCCGGCTGAGCGCCGACCCGGATCATCGAGTGCGACTGCTGGAAGCCGGGCCGATGTGGAGCTCGCCCGGCGACTTCCCGTCAGGCCTGCGCGACGGCACCGAACTGCCCCTCGACGACGAGGAGCTGCTGTGGCGCTACCCGATCCAGTTGACCGCGACGACTACCGCCACTACCGTGCGCGGGCGGGTGATCGGCGGGTCGGGGTCGATCAACGGCTGCTACTTCGTGCGCGCGCCCGCCGCCGATTTCGCCGCGTGGAGCCGCGAGATCGGCACCGGCGGATGGACTTATGGTGAGCTGCTGGAACCGTTGCGCCGCCTCGAACACGATCACGACTTCGGCGAGCGGCCCGGTCACGGCGACGCCGGGCCCATCCCGGTGCGCCGCCCGGCCACCGGCACCCCGCTGAGCGAAGCGTTCGTGGCGGCGGCTGCGGCGACCGGGTTCAGCGAGATACCGGACCTGAACGCGCCCGACGCTGCGGACAAGGGATTCGGCGCGGTGCCGGCCAATATCGACCGGCGCGCCGGGACGACGTTGCGCGTCGGCAGCGCACAGGCTTACCTGCTGCCCGCGCTCACCCGGCCGAACCTCACCGTGTCGGCCGGCACCACCGCGCTCCGGATCCGGTTCCGGGGGACCAAGGCGGTCGGGGTGGAATGCCTGCGCGCGGGGGTCGCCGAATTCATCGCGGCGGATCGGATCGTGCTGTGCGCGGGCGCGATCGAATCGGCCGCGCTGCTGCTGCGTTCTGGCATCGGTGACCCGGACCGTCTGCGTGCGCTCGGCATTCCGGTGGTGCAGGCCTTGCCGGTGGGCGACTGGTGCACCGACCATCCCGAGATCGGAATCGACTACCGGCACGACGCGCCACACCGTCGTGGCCCGGTGCTCGAATATGTGCTCGAGCTCGGCGATATCGAAATCCGGCCGTACACGATGGCTTTCACACCGGGGGTCAGGCAGTTCGCGCTCGCGTTGATGCGCCCGCACGGGTCAGGGGAGCTGCGGCTACGGTCGGCCGATCCGGCGGACCCGCCGTGGATCGACCAGCGCTACCTGGAACAGCGCCTGGATCGGGACCGGCTCCGCGAGGCCGTGCGGTTGTCGGCGGAGATCATGGACGCGATGGGGGCGGTCCCCGAGGAGCCGATACCCACGGTCGTCTCCGATGAATGGCTGACCGCGCATCTGGCCACCTCACAACACCTGTCCGGCACCTGCCGCATGGGCTCGCCCGACGATCCCCGCGCGGTGGTGGACGGGCGCTGCCGGGTGCACGGCGTGGACGGTCTCGCGGTGGCCGACCTGTCCATCGTCCCGGTGCCGCTGGGCCGTGGCCCGCAGGCGACCGCGGTGCTGATCGGGGAGCGAGCCGCCGAACTGCTCGCCGGCTGACCCGGCCGCCGTGATGCCGCGTGGCTCACACTCACGGGGCGGGCGTGACGTGTGTGACCTGCCGGACAAACCTGATCATCCGCCGATGGTTGCCGGTACCCGCCGGTACAGTTTGTCGTAGGTGAAAGGCAAATGGTCAGCAATCTTGCGGGTGGTCGCCCCTCGCGGCATGGAGTAGAACCTGGCACGCAGCTCGGTGCACTGGAAGCCTATGCCGCTCAGGCGCATGGTTATCTCGGTGCCGGTGGCGAGCGGCTGTCCCGGCTCGCCGGTCTGTTGCGGCCCGCGGTGCTCGAATCGTGGTTGCGCAGTGTTCGCGGTGGCATCGATCCGATGGACGTCGTCGACGGTCGCGGGCTGCGCGGCGCCGACCTCCAGCGCTACCGCGACGCCCATCCGATGGCCGCCCTGATGCCGTTGATCGACAAGCTGCTCGTCGAGGACGCCGCCCGGACCGGGTTGATCGTCGTGGTCGCCGACCAGTTCGGGCGGGTGCTGTCGGTGCACGGCGACGCCGAGCGGATCAGCGCCGCCGCCGAGATCGGGTTGCGCGCGGGCGACGACCTGAGCGAGCGCCGCATCGGCACCAACGCCGTCGGCATGGTGGTGCGCACCGGGCGTGCCGCCTGGATCCACGGCCCGGAACACTTCCTGCACCGCATGCATCAGCTCACCGGTGCCGCCGCCCCCGTGCACGATCCGGATGGCCGGCTGGTCGGCGTGCTGATGATCGCCGGGGGAGTGCGGGTGGCCCGGCCCGAGATCCTTGCCCTGGTGAAGGCGGCGGCCACGGCTGCGGAGATGGATCTACTGCTGACCGCCATGCGGGCGGATCGACACGCTCCCGCCGTCCGGGAACGGGAGCGGCCGCCGGACCGGGGCAGGCTCGGTCTGGATGTCCTCGGCCTGGGCCAGCCGCAGCTGAGCATCGCCGGGAAGCGGGTGCCGCTCTCGCAACGTCACGCCGAGATCCTGCTGCTGCTCACCGAGCACCCCGAAGGGCTCGGCGCGGATCATCTGGCCCTGCTGCTCGACGACACCGATCTGGACAACGGCACCATCCGCGCCGCCATGTCCCGGCTGCGCACGGTGGTCGGGCCCGAGGTGTTCGGTTCCCGGCCGTACCGGCTGAAGGTGCCGGTGGCCACCGATATCGACTTCCTGCGCGCCGCCCTCGACTCCGGTGACGTGGACGCTGCGCTGCGGTTGTACGCGGGCCCGGTGCTGCCGCGCTCGAACGCGCCCGGCATCGTGGATCTGCGCGATGAGCTGCGGGTTCGGTTGCGGACCTCGGTGCTGGATTCGCGCGATCCTGCCGCGCTGCGGCGCTGGACCGCCACCGCCGAGGGGCGCGACGACGCCGCCGCGTGGGTCGCCTACCGCTCGACCGTCGACCGCGATTCGCCGCTGTTCGCCCAGATCGAGGCCAAGATCCGGGTGCTCGATCGGCGCCTGGGCGCGGATGCAACGCAGATGCAACGTTTCGGCTCATAGTCTGCCCATCTGAAAGTGCGATAGCTCACATGCGCGGGGCGCAGCTGATCGCGGGTAGAAAGCTGCCCCGAGCCGGTCGCACCGGGGGTCATCTGGACGCTTGTCCGATATTTTTAGAGCAATTAGTTCCTTTTTATTTCGACCTGGCCTAGTGTTCGCAATACGTGGATGACATCCATGTGACGTAGCTGACATCCCGCCGTTATCGAATCCGTGGCGGCAGTGAAGTTGGAGGAAAGATCACTAGCTAGGCACTTCGTCCCCGTTCCGGGCACCGCGACCCTCCAGGCGCAGGCTCCGGACGGCACGGCGGCGGCCCACGGTCGCCGATTCCAGTTCACGCACATCTGTCGAATACGCGCGACCGCCCAGACGAGCGACGCGTGTAATTCGCCCACACCTCATGCGGTAGCCGCCAGCGCCCGGGACTCCGACCCGCCGCGCAGGCTTATTCGTGCTGCCCAAAAGCATTCGGCCAGCCGTTAATTCGCCATTTCGAGGAGGCTCTGGTGCACGGTACGGAGTTGGGTGGACCCAGCGCGCGGAAGCAGGAAACGCTGCATACCGAGGCGCGAACATCCGCGCCGGCCCGCTTCCCGCTCGCACCCGCGCAGCTGGGGGTCTGGTACGCACAGCTGCTCGATCCGCAGGTGCCGATCAATGTGGCGCAGTACGTCGACGTGCGTGGTGCGGTGGATGCCGAACTGTTGCAAGAGGTTTCGATCGAGGCGGCGCGCGAGTACGAATCGGTGCTCGTCCGGATCGGCGAATCCGACGGGGTGCCGTATCAGTGGGTCGATTCGGAGGCCTCGGTCGATATTCCGCTGATCGACTTCCGCTCACACCCCGATCCCATTGCCGCGGCGAACGAATGGATGCGGGCCGAATCCAGTACGCCGGTGGATCTGCTGCACGATCAGCTCTTCGCGGGCGCGCTGCTGCGGGTCGAGGACGACCGCCATTTCTGGTATCTACGCGCGCATCACATCATCCTCGACGGGTTCGGCGCGCTGACCAACACCATGCGGGTGGCCGAGCGCTACACCGCGCGGATGCTCGGACGCGAGCCGGAGCCGGTTTCGCCGGCCTCCCTGGCGACGCTGGTCGAGGGTGAGCACGCCTACCGCGACAGCTCCCGCTTCGGCACCGATCGCACGCACTGGGCCGAGCGGGTGGCCGGACTGGATGCACCGACCAGCCTCGACGGCCGGACCGCGCCGCGCGCCGCGTCCAACCTCATCGCCGGACGGCCGTTGCCCGAGGCGCTCACCGAGCGGTTGAACACCCTGGCCGCGAGCCAGGATTCGACGCCGGCGGTGGTGCTGCTGGCCGCCTTCGCCGCCTATCTCGGCCGGCTCACCGACCGTGACGACGCCGTGCTCAGCCTGCCGGTGACCGCCCGCACCACCGCGGTGATGCGCCGTTCGGCCGGCATGCTGTCCAACATCGTGCCCTTGCGGCTGTCCACCGGCGGCAGCTGGGGCGAGCTGCTGCACGCCACGCGGGTGGAGGTCGCGGGCGCGCTGCGGCATCAGCGCTACCGGGCCGAGGACATCCGCCGCGACGCCGAGCACGACGGGCTCCCGGCCCGGCGCGCCCTGTTCGGCCCGCTGGCCAACATCATGCTGTTCCGCAGCGACCTCACCCTCGGCACGGCGGCCGGCCAGTACCGCGTGCTGTCCACCGGTCCGGTGGAGGATCTGAGCCTCAACGTCTACTACGGCGAACGCGACCGGGTGCACGTCGACTTCGAGGCCAACCCCAACCTGTACGACGCCGACGACATCGCCCGCCACCACGCCCGCTTCATCGGCTACCTGGACCGGCTGCTCGCCACCGACCTGGACGTCGCGCTGGCCGCGGTGGAGGTCGCCACCGAGCTGGAGCTGGAGGTCAGCACCAAGATCTGGAACGCCACCGACCATCCGGTGGACCCGCGCGCCACGCTGGTGTCGATGTTCGAGGCGCAGGTGGCGCGCACCCCGGACGCGGTCGCCCTGCGCTTCGCCGGCACCCCCGACCTGACCTACGCGCAGCTCGCCGAATGGGCGAATCGGCTGGCCAGGGCGCTGATCGCGCGCGGGGTGGGGCCGGAGTCGCTGGTGGGGCTGCATATCCGGCGCTCACCGGACCTGGTGGTCGCCATGTACGCGGTGATCGCCGCGGGCGCCGCCTATGTGCCGCTGGATCCGGACCATCCGGCCGACCGCACCGCGCATATCGTCGCGACCGCGCGTCCGGCCTGTGTGCTCACCGCGGGGGACCGGCCGGATCTGGCCGACGCAGCGGTGCCGGTGCTCGAACTGGACGGGCTGGACGCCGACGTCCCCGCGGGCCCCGTCTGGGACCGGGAACGCCGTACCGCGCTGCGCCCGGACCATCCGGCTTACGTGATCTTCACCTCCGGCTCTACCGGTAAACCCAAGGGCGTGGTGGTCTCGCATGCGGCCATCGTGAATCGGCTGGTGTGGATGCAGAGCGCCTACCGGCTCGCCCCTGCCGATGTGGTGTTGCAGAAGACTCCGGCCACCTTCGATGTATCGGTCTGGGAATTCTTCTGGCCGTTGCAGATCGGCGCGACGCTGGTGCTGGCCCAGCCGGACGGGCACCGCGACCCCGCCTACCTGCGCGCGGTGATCGCCGAATACCACGTCACCACCGCACATTTCGTGCCGTCGATGCTCGAGGTCTTCCTGGCGCATCAGGACATGAGTGCCGTGACCTCGCTGCGCACGGTGTTCGCTTCCGGCGAGGCGCTACCCGCCTCGCTCGCCCAGCGGCTACGGGTGCTGACCGGCGCCCGGCTGCACAACCTGTACGGTCCGACCGAAGCGGCGGTGGACGTCACCTTCCACGAGGTGACCGACGCCGATACCGTTTCGGTGCCGATCGGCGCCCCGGTGTTCAACACCCGGGTCTACGCGCTGGATTCGCGGTTGCGTCCGGTACCGGTCGGGGCGCCGGGTGAGCTGTATCTGTCGGGGGTACAGCTCGCCCGGGGATATGCCGGCGCGCCCGGCTTGACGGCGGGCAGGTTCGTCGCCGACCCGTTCGCCGCGGACCCAGGGCAGCGGATGTACCGCACCGGTGATGTGGTGCGCTGGACGACCAACGGTGAACTGGAATATCTCGGTCGCACCGATTTCCAGGTCAAGCTGCGCGGGCTGCGGATCGAGCCGGGCGAGATCGAGGCCGTGCTCGCCACGGTGGACTCGGTGGTGCGGGCGGTGGTCGTGGTGCGCAATGACCACGGCGTCGGCGAACAGCTGGTGGCCTACGTTGTGGAGGCCGAACCGGACACGGTGACCCCGGAGCAGCTGCGGGCCGCCGCCGCGCGGGCGCTGCCCGGCTATATGGTGCCCGCCGCGTACGTGGTGCTGGACGCGCTGCCGGTCAATGCCTCCGGCAAATTGGACCGGGCCGCACTACCCGCACCGCAACGCGGCACCGCGGAGTACTCCGCGCCCGCGACGCCTGTGGAGCAGGCGGTGGCCGGGGTGTTCACCGAGCTGCTCGGACAGCAGCGGATCGGCCGCGACGACGACTTCTTCGCCCTCGGCGGCAACAGTCTCATCGCCACCCAGGTGGCGGCCCGGCTCGGCGCCGACCTCGGCTGCCGGCTCGGGGTGCGCGAACTGTTCGCGGCGTCCACGGTGGCGGGGCTGGCCGAGCTGATCGAGCAGCGTGCCGAGTCCGGTGCGCTCGCGCCGCTGTACGCGCGGCCGCGGCCGGAGTATGTGCCGCTCTCGCCCGCGCAGCAGCGGATCTGGTTCCTCAACCGGTTCGAGGGCGCGAGCGCGGGCTACAACATGCCGTTCGTGGTGCGGCTGCGCGGCGCTGTGGACCTGTCCGCGCTCGGTGCCGCGCTGGGCGACCTGGTCGAACGGCACGAGGTGCTGCGCACGGTCTTCCCGGCGACACCGCCCGGGGTGGACGCCGCCGGGTCGGCCGCCCACCAGGTGGTGCTGGAACCGGCACAATTCGAGGTGGCGGTCGAGACGATCGCGGCGGCCGATCTGGACCGTGAGCTGGCGGCGTTCGCGTCGGAGGGTTTCGATCTCGAGCGCGAGATACCGTTCCGCGCGCGCATTTTCGAGGTGGACGACGACAGCGTCGCCCTGGCCGTCGTCGTGCACCACGTCGCCGCGGACGGGCTCTCGCTGCGGGTCCTGGCGCGCGACGTGATGGGCGCCTACACCGCCCGCAGCGAAGGCGCCGCACCGGCAATGCCGCCTTTGACGGTGCAGTACGCCGACTACAGCATGTGGCAGCGCGAGCTGCTCGGCTCGGCCGCCGACCCGGCCGCACCGCTGGGACGTCAGCTGGACTTCTGGACCACCACGCTGGCCGGTGCCCCCGACCTGATCGAGCTCCCTGCCGATCGGCCGCGCCCGGCCGTCGCCTCCGCGCGCGGCGCCACCCACCGGTTCGAGATCCCCGCCGAGCTGTACACCGCGCTCACCGAAATCGCGCGCACGCACCAGGTATCGACGTTCATGGTGCTGCACGCCGGGTTCGCGGCGCTGCTGTCGCGGCTCGGCGGTGCCGACGACATCGTGATCGGCACTCCCGTCGCGGGCCGTGGTGACCGCGCCCTCGACGACCTGATCGGCATGTTCGTCAACACCCTGCCGCTGCGCGTCGTCATCGACCCCACCGGCACCGTCGAACGCCTGTTCGCCCAGGTCAAAGCGGCCGACCTGGCGGCCTTCGCACACGCCGACCTGCCGTTCGAGCAGCTCGTCGAAGCCATCAACCCGGCCCGGTCGCAAGCCCGCCACCCACTGTTCCAGGTGCTGTTCTCCTTCGACAACACGGGCGACATCAGCTTCGAACTCCCCGGTATCGCGGCGCGGACAAGTACCCTGGACACCGGCGTGACCAAGTTCGATCTGCAACTCACGGTCACCGATCGCCTCGGCGGGGCCGGACTCAGGGAAGGTCCGGCGCCGACCGGGGTGCCCGCCGAATTCACCTACGCTACCGATCTTTTCGACGCGGAAACCATCGCGGACTACGCGCGCCTGCTGCTGCGCGTGCTGCGGGGAATCGTCGCAGAAACCGGCCGCGCAGTAGCGGATATTCCACTGCTGGACGCTACCGAACAACGCCGCGTGCTCGCTGCGGGCGACGCGACGGCAGACCTTCCGCAGCGGCGCGCGATCGCCGGGCTGGGTCGAGTGCGGGTCGAGCGGTCGCCGAAACCCGCTGTTCCCGAGGGCCACACAGCCGCGACCGGCAGTGTCGGCGGCCACCGCGCCGAATTCCGCTACCCGCCAGAGGCTGTCGACGCGCCCGCTGCCGCCTCCATCGGCGCAGCTGCCGTCGCCGCACGGCTCGACGCCGCACCCGACGAGGCAGCATCGGTCGACGCCGCATCGGTCGACGCCGCATCAGCCGACGCAGCATCGGTCGACGCAGCGGCTGCCGCGGCTGCCGGCCCGGGCGAGACCGCCTGCGCCATCTCGGATATCGACGCCGACCTCGCCACTGCGATCACCGCTCATACCTGCGGCGCGCCGGTCTGGTCCGCGCACAACCAGATTCCTGACACGGTGGGCGAGTCCACCGTGCTCGACGCGTTCGCGCATCATGCCGAGCACATGCCGGATGCCGTCGCCGTCATCGACGGCGACCGGCAGCTGACCTACGCCGAACTCGCCGCACGCGTCAACCGGCTGGCGCGCCGCCTCATCGCCGCCGGTGTCGGCCCGGAAAGACTTGTTGCGCTGGGTATGCCACGCTCGGCCGACTTCGTGACCGCCGCGTACGCCGTGCTCACCGCCGGCGGCGGGTATGTGCCGCTCGATCCCGAGCAGCCTGCCGCGCGCATCGGGCAGGTGCTGGAGACGGCACATCCGGTGTGCGTGCTGGTCAGCTCATGCGACCCCTGGACCGCCACAGATGTTCCCGTGCTGACCGTCGACGACGAGCTCACGGAGTACCCGACCGCGCCGGTCACCGATGCGGAGCGGCTCGCGCCGCTGCGGTCGGCGCACACCGCCTACGTCATCTTCACCTCCGGCTCCACCGGACGTCCCAAGGGCGTGGCCGTGCAACACACGTCGGTGATCAACCAGATCGATTGGATCACCGCGGAATACGACATCACCGCCGACGATGTGATCCTGTTCAAGACGCCCGCCACCTTCGACGTCTCGGTGTGGGAGCTGTTCGCGCCGACGGCGGTGGGTGCCCGGCTGGTCGTCGCCGAACCCGGCGGGCACCGCGACGCCCGCTATCTGGCCGACACCATCGCGGCGCATCGGGTGACCATGACGTCCTTCGTGCCGTCGATGCTGACGGTCTTCGCCGAGACCGCGCCCGCCGAAGCGCTGGTCTCGCTGCGCACGGTGCTGGTGGCCGGTGAGGCCATGACCGGTGCGGCAGCCGCCGCGTTCGCCGCGGTGGGTTCCGCCGAC
Source organism: Nocardia cyriacigeorgica (assembly GCF_005863245.1). GTDB lineage: Bacteria > Actinomycetota > Actinomycetes > Mycobacteriales > Mycobacteriaceae > Nocardia > Nocardia cyriacigeorgica_C. The sequence goes on from NZ_VBUT01000008.1 coordinate 309,579, forward strand.
CTGCACAACCTCTACGGGCCAACGGAATTCACCGTCCACGCCACCCACGCACCGGTATCGCCGCAGGTTGACGGTGCCGTGCCGATCGGGCGTCCGGTGGCGGGCAGTCAAGTGCTGGTGCTCGACGCGCGGCTGCGGCCGGTGCCCGACACCGTGGTGGGCGAGCTGTATCTGTCCGGTGTGCAGGTGGCGCGCGGCTACCACGGGCGTGCCGATCTGAGCGCGGCCCGCTTCGTCGCCAATCCGTACGGCCCCGCGGGTGCGCGCATGTACCGCACCGGCGACCTGGTGCGGCGCAACCGGGCGGGCGAGCTGGAATACCTGGGCCGCAGCGACTTCCAGGTCAAGTTGCGTGGCCAGCGCATCGAGCTCGGCGAGATCGAGGCGGCGTTGAGCGCGTGTCCCGAGGTGCGCGCGGCTGCCGTGCGGGTGTACCGGCACACCGCCGGTGAGCTGCTGGTGGCGTATGTGGTGACCAGCGGCGACGCGGACCCGGCGACAACGCTCGATTCCCGGCTGCGCGAGGTGCTGCCCTCGTACATGGTGCCCGGCGTCTACGTCCGCCTGGACGCCATGCCGCTGACCAGCTCCGGCAAGCTCGACCGCAAGGCGCTGCCCGATCCGGAACTGGCCGCCGCGACCTTCCGCGCGCCCGTCACCCGGGCCGAGCACACGGTGGCCGAGATCTTCGCGCAGACGCTCGGCGTCGAGCAGGTCGGCCTGGACGACGACTTCTTCGCCCTGGGCGGGAACTCGCTGGTCGCCACCCAGGTTTCCGCCCGCATCGCCGCCCTGCTCGATACCGATGTGCCGGTGCGGATGCTGTTCGAGTGCCCGACGGTCGGCGCGCTCGCCGCCCGGCTGGGCGAGGGCGACGGACGGTCCCGGCCCGCACTGATCGCGCGGGAGCGGCCCGAGACGGTGCCGCTGTCGTACGCGCAGCAGCGTATGTGGTTCCTCAACCAGTTCGACGCCGACTCGGTGGCCGACAACCTCACCGCCGCCGTCCGGTTGACGGGATCGCTCGATGCGGATGCGCTGCGCGCGGCCGTGACGGACGTCGTCGAGCGGCACGAATCGCTGCGCACCGCCTACCCAGCGGTCAACGGCGTCGCCTGCCAGCGGGTACTGCCCGCCGGGTCGGTCGCCCACCTGCGGTCCGACGAGATCACTCCCGACCGGCTCGACGAGCGGATCCGCGCCGAAGCCGCCACCCCGTTCCGGGTCGACCGTGAACCGCCGGTGCGCCTCACCCTGCTGCGCCTGGCCGCCGACGACCACGTCCTGGTCGTGTCGATCCATCACATCAGCGCCGACGGCTGGTCGATCGCCCCGCTCACCCGCGACCTCATGCGCGCCTACGCCGCCCGGTGCGGCGCGAGCGACCCGGACTGGGCGCCGCTGCCGGTGCAGTACGCCGATTACACGCTCTGGCAGCGTGAGGTGCTCGGCGCCGAGGACGACCCGGATTCGCTGCTGGCCGAGCAGGTCCGGTTCTGGTCGGCCGAGCTGGCGCAGCTGCCCGATGTGCTGGATCTTCCTGCCGACCGGCCCCGCCCGGCGGTCGCCTCCGGTCGCGGCGCACGGCACGCGTTCACCATCGACGCCGCCACGCACCGCGGCATCCGGGAGCTGGCGCGCCGCTCGAACGCCTCGCTGTTCATGGTCGTGCACGCCGCCTTCGCGGCCCTGCTGTCGCGCTTGACCGGCCGCGCCGATATCGCCCTCGGCACCCCGATCGCCGGTCGCGGGGATCAGGCGTTGGACGAGCTGGTCGGCATGTTCGTCAACACGCTGGTGCTTCGGTCGCAGGTGCGTTCCGATCGCAGCTTCGCCGAACTGCTCGAGACCGTTCGCGACGCCGATCTGCGGGCCTTCGCCCACGCCGACGTGCCGTTCGAGCGGCTGGTCGAGGTGGTGAACCCGCCGCGTTCGGCGGCCAGGCATCCGCTGTTCCAGGTGATGCTCGATGTGCAGAACACCGCGACCACCAGCCTGGAACTGGCGGGCGTAACGGCCATCCGACTCGATATCGACAGCGGGACAGCCAAATTCGATCTGCACCTGACGATCACCGAAACCGTCGACGGTGCGGACCCGGCCGGGCTGGACGCGGTCTTCGAATACGCGACCGACCTGTTCGACGCCGGCACCGTCGCCGCCTTCGCCGACCGGCTGCGGTTGCTGTTCGGCGCGGCGCTCGCCGACCCGCAGCGCCCGGTGGGTGATCTCGACGTGATGAGCCCCGCCGAGCGCGCCCGGGTACTCGATACCTGGAACGCCACCGCGGCTTCGGTGCCTGCGGGGGAGACGCTCGTGACGCTGTTCGAGGCGCAGGCCGCGCGCACCCCGGACGCGGTTGCGCTCGCATATCCCGTGGGCGGCTCGCACGGTGGATCGTCGTCGCGCGACCACCTCCGCTCATCGAGTAGTGCGGTGTCGGCCGAGCTGTCGTATGTCGCCGACCGCTCGTCGGATCGCGCTGTCGTGTCGGCTGATGCGTCGCACGGTCACCTCGGCTCGCGGGATGGCTCGGCGGTGTCGGCTGATCGGTTGCCTGGTCATCTCGGCTCGTCGGAGGGCTCGGCGGTGTCGGCTGATCGGTCGCCTGGTCACCTCGGCTCGCGGGAACGCTCCGCGGCGTCGGCAGATCGGTCGCATGGCGAGAGCTCGTCGGATGGCTACGCAGAGCCGGCCGCTGGCTCGCACGACGGCCACCGCTCACTGGACCGCGTTGCGCTGCCAGCTGATTTGCCGCGCTCCGCCCGCCGCTCGCCGGATCGCGGTCCGGTGGCGACCGACCACGGCCCCTCACCGCGGAGCTTCGCGACCCTCAGCTACTCCGAGTTCGCCGGCCGGGTGAATCGGCTGGCCCGGCTGCTGGTGTCGATCGGGGTGCGGCCCGACAGCAGGGTGGCGGTGGCGATGCCGCGCTCGCTGGACCAGGTGGTCGCGATGTATGCGGTGATCACCGCGGGTGGTGCGTATGTGCCGGTGGATCCGGAGCATCCGGCCGAGCGGATCGGGCATGTGCTGCGGACCGCGCGGCCGGTGTGTGTGCTGACCCGCTCCACCGACGGCCTTGACCTGCCGGTTTCCGATGGCGACGACGCGCGGCTGTGGGCGGTGCTCGACGTCGACCAGTTCGACACCTCCGACTACTCCGACGCGCCGCTGACCGACGCCGACCGCCTCGGCGCGCTCACCGCCGCGCATACGGCGTACGTGATCTTCACCTCGGGCTCGACCGGCAGGCCCAAGGGTGTGGCCGTGACGCACGCGGCGATCGTCAACCGGCTGGTGTGGATGCAGTCGGCCTATCGGCTGGATTCCACCGACCGGGTCTTGCAGAAGACGCCCGCCACCTTCGATGTCTCGGTGTGGGAGTTGTTCTGGCCCTTGCAGATCGGTGCCCGGCTGGTGCTGGCCGAACCCGACGGCCACCGTGATCCGGGGTACCTGGCCGAGGTCATCGACGCCGAGGCCATCACCGTGGCGCATTTCGTGCCGTCCATGCTGGCCGCGTTCGTCAGCTCGCCTGCGCTCGCGGTGCCCGGCCGTGGTGCGTCGCTGCGGATGGTGTTCGCCTCCGGTGAGGCGCTGCCCGCCGGGCCCGCACACCGACTGCGCGAACTGACCGGCGCGGCACTGCACAACCTGTACGGGCCGACGGAGGCCGCGGTCGACGTCACCTTCCACGAGGTGACCGAGGCCGACACCGTGTCGGTGCCGATCGGCGCGCCGGTGTTCAACACGCAGGTGTATGTGCTGGATGCGCGGTTGCATCCGGTCCCGGCAGGCGTCGCGGGTGAGCTGTATCTGGCCGGTGCGCAGCTGGCGCGCGGCTACGTCGGGCGCCCGGATCTCACGGCGGATCGTTTCGTCGCCAACCCCTTCGGGGCTGGTGAGCGGATGTACCGCACCGGCGACCTGGTGGCATGGAATGCGGACGGCGAACTGGAGTACCTGGGGCGCACCGATTTCCAGGTGAAGCTGCGTGGTCTGCGGATCGAGCTCGGTGAGATCGAAGCCGCGCTGGACGATCTCGGGGGTGTTGCCCGCTCGGCGGTCCTGCTGCGCGACGACTCCGCCGCCGGCGAACAGCTGGTCGGCTACCTGCTCGCGGAACCGGGATGCGATATCGACCTCGCCGCAGTCAAAGATGCACTGGCCGAGCGGCTTCCGTCCTATATGCGTCCTTCTGCCTTCGTGGTGCTCGATGCGTTCCCGGTCAATGCCTCCGGCAAGTTGGATCGCAAAGCCCTGCCTGCACCCGTCCACGAGGTTGCCGTGTTCCGGGCGCCGAGCACCGCCGCCGAACAGCTCGTGGCCGAAACCTTCGCCGCGGTGCTCGGAATCGAGCGGGTCGGTCTCGATGACGATTTCTTCGCCCGCGGCGGCAACTCGCTGAACGCGACGCAGGTCGTCGCCCGGGTGGCGGCCGCGTTGGACGCCGAGCTCGGGGTGCGGGAGCTGTTCGACGCACCCACCGTCGCCGCGTTCGCCGCCCGCGCCCAGGCCCGGCGCGGCACCCGGACCGCGCACCCGCTGGTGCGCCGGGAGCGCCCGGCGCGGATTCCGTTGTCGCCGGCGCAGCAGCGCATGTGGTTCCTCAACCGATTCCTCAGCGAGGACACGGGCGTCGGAGACGCGGTCGACAACATCCCGGTGGCGTTGCGGCTGACCGGCAGCCTGGACCGCGATGCCCTGGCCGCTGCCCTCGCGGACCTGGTCGAGCGTCACGAAACGCTGCGCACGATCTACCCGGACGGCCCCGACGGACCTGAGCAGCGCATCCTGCCTGCCCGCGCCACCACCACCGAGGCCGCCGCTGCAACCGCCACCGACCCCACCGCAGGTACCGGCTTGGTCCTGCGCACCGAGGCTGTCACCGCAGGCGAACTACCCGGGCGCCTCACCGACCTGGCCGCCGAACCCTTCGATCTGACCACCGAAACTCCGCTGCGCGCGGCCTTGTTCGTCATCGAACCCACCGACCACGTGCTGGCTCTGGTTTTGCACCACATCAGTGCCGACGGTTTCTCGCTCGGCCCGCTGGCCCGCGACCTGATGACGGCCTACACCGCTCGCCGCGACGGGCGCGCCCCCGAATGGGACGAGCTACCGGTGCAGTACGCCGACTACGCGCTCTGGCAACACGACCGCGCCGAGTCCGCGGGGCATCGCAGCGCGGTCGAGCACTGGCGCCGCACGCTCGACGGTCTACCCGAGCAGCTGGAACTGCCCACCGACCGGCCGCGTCCCGCCGTCACCAGCCATCGTGGCGAGACCTTCCGGCTGCACATCGACGCCGAACTGCACAGCGAGCTGCGCGAACTCGCCCGCAAACGCGAGACCACGCTGTTCGGCACCGTGCACGCGGCGCTGGCGGTGTTGCTCTCGCGGCTGTCCGGCAGTGCCGATATCCCCATCGGTACTCCGGTCGCCGGACGGGGTGCGGCCGAGCTGGACGGGCTGGTCGGCATGTTCGTCAACACGCTCGTCCTGCGCACCCACGTCGATACCAGGCAGCGCTTCGAGACCCTGCTCGACCAGGTGCGGGCCGCCGATCTGGACGCGCTGTCGCATGCCGAGGTGCCCTTCGATCAGCTGGTCGATGTGGTCGCGCCGACCCGCGCGCGCAACCGCCACCCGCTGTTCCAGGTGGCGCTGACGTTCCAGAACTTCACGCTGCCCGCACTGGAACTGCCCGAGCTGGCGGTGCGTCCACTCGAATTCGACGCCGGGGCAGCGAAATTCGATCTCCAGTTCACCGTCCGCGAATCCGACCCGGACGGCCGTGCCGACGGCATGGACATCGACATCACCTATGCCACAGACCTGTTCGACGCCGACACAGTCGCGGTGCTCGGCCGCCGCTTCACCCAGGTGCTTGCGGCCGTCGCCGCCGACGCGACCGTGGTGGTCGGCGATATCCAGGTGCTCTCCGCCGAGGAACAGCATCGTGCGCTCTACGAATGGCCGGTCACCGGCGACGATCGCGCGGCCGACGGCACACTCGCCGAGCGGTTCGCCCGCGCCGCGGCCCTCGACCCGGCGGCCGTCGCGGTGCGCGCCGAGCACCGCACCCTGACCTACGCCGAACTCGACGACTGGTCGAACCGGCTGGCGCGGCGGCTCATCGCTGCCGGAGTCGGCCCGGAAACGCTGGTCGCGGTGGCGCTGCCGCGCTCGGCGGAGCTGGTGGTGGCGCTGCTGGCCGTGGTCAAGGCCGGCGGCGGTTATCTGCCGATCGACCCGGCCTATCCGGCCGACCGCATCGAATACGTCCTCGACGACGCCCGGCCGGTGTGCGCGATCACCAGCGCGGCGACCGAACTCGCGCGCGGCTGGTTCGGCGGGCCCGTCATCGACGTCGCCCTCACCGATCCCGCCGATCCGGACAATGCCGATCAGGGCTATTGCGCGCCGATCAGCGACGCCGACCGTCGCGCACCGCTCGACCCGGCGGCGACCGCCTACGTCATCTACACCTCCGGCTCCACCGGACGGCCCAAGGGCGTCGTCGTCCCGCACCGCAATGTGCTGCGCCTGCTCGACAACACCCAGCGCCACTACGAGTTCGGACCCTCGGATGTGTGGACGCTGTTCCACTCCTATGCCTTCGACTTCTCGGTGTGGGAGCTGTGGGGTGCGCTGCTGCACGGCGGCACGCTCGTCGTCGTCGACTACTACACCTCGCGCTCGCCGCAGCAGTTCCGCGACCTGCTGGCCGCCGAAGGCGTGACGGTGCTGAATCAGACCCCGTCGGCGTTCTATCAGCTCGCTGCCGCCGACCTGGCCGAACCCGCCCGCGACGACCTCGCGCTGCGCTATGTGATCTTCGGTGGTGAAGCGCTGGAACCGCAGCGGCTGACCGGCTGGTTCGCGCGCTATCACCGCACCCCGCGACTGGTGAACATGTACGGCATCACCGAGACCACGGTGCACGTGTCCTACCGGCCGATCGAGGCCGGCACCGGCTCGGCCAGCGTCATCGGTGGTGCGCTGCCGGGTCTCGCGGTGCGGGTGCTCGACGACCGGCTGCGTCCGGTGCCGGTGGGCGTGCCCGGCGAAATCTATGTCTCCGGCGGTCAATTGGCGCGCGGCTACCTCGGCAGGCCGGCCCTCACCGCCGCCCGTTTCGTCGCCGACCCCTACGCCGACGACGGCTCCCTGGCCTACCGCTCCGGCGACCTCGCCCGCTGGACCGCCGACGGTGAACTGGAATACCTCGGCCGCGCCGACCAGCAGGTCAACCTGCGCGGGTTCCGGATCGAACTCGGCGAGATCGAGGCAGCGCTGCTGGACGAGGCGGCGCGGCTGGATGGAGTGGCGCTGGGCGACGGCGCTCGGCTGGACTACGCGGCCCCGCTGGACGAGGCGGCGCGCTTGGACCAGGTGTCGCGGCTGGGCGAGGTGACGCTGCCGTACGGGGGAGCAGTGCCGGATACGGCCGCGGTGCCGGACGGCATGACCTCGCGGGACGAGGCGCCGGTGCCGGTCGACGACGCGCGGCTGGACGAGGCGGCGCAGCAGGCCGGTGGCGCCGGGGTTGATGGGGAATCGCCGGTTGACCGTGTGGCGGGCGATCCGGGTAATGGCGTGGATCGTTCCGCCGCGCGCATGGCGCAGGCCGACCGGGCGGTGGTCCGGGAGGCGGCGGTCGTGGTGCGCACCGATCTGGCCGATGAGGCGCGGATCGTCGCGTACCTGGTGGCGCCGGGGGCGGTGGATCTCGTCGCGCTGCGGCAGGGGCTGGCTCGCAGGCTGCCGGAGCACATGGTGCCCGCGGCGATCGTGCGGGTGGAGCGGATTCCGTTGACGGTCAACGGGAAGCTGGATCGGGCGGCCCTGCCCGCGCCGGTGTTCGAGGGCACGGCCTATCGCAAGCCGTCGAGTCCGGCCGAGGAGATCGTGGCCGGGGTGTTCGCCGAGGTGCTCGGGCTCGGCACGGGCGCCGGACATCGCGTCGGCGCCGACGACGATTTCTTCGAGCTGGGCGGCAGTTCGCTGCTGGCGGCGAAGGCGGCGGCGCGGATCGGGGCGGCGTTCGGCCGCACGGTCGGGGTGCGTGCGCTGTTCGAGCATCCGCGGGTCACCGAACTGGCCGCGCTGGCAGGCGCCGATGAGACCGAGCCGAGTCGCCCGCCGCTCATCGCGGGTGCGCGTCCGGCGCGGCTGCCACTGTCCCCGGCGCAGCAGCGCATGTGGTTCCTCAACCGCTTCGACCGCGCCTCGACCGCCTACAACATTCCACTGGCATTGCGGCTGACCGGCGACCTCGACGTCGCCGCGCTGCGCGCCGCCGTCGGCGATGTGATCGGCAGGCACGAATCGCTGCGCACCCGGTACCCGGAGGTCGACGGCACCGCCGAACAGCTGATCGTGCCTGCGGCCGAGGCGATTCCGTCGGTCGAGCCGGAGCCGGTGACCGCGGCCGAGCTGCCCGCGCGGATCCGTGAGCTGGCCGAGACCACCTTCGACATCACCGCCGAGATCCCGGTGCGGATGCGGCTACTGCGATTGAGCGACACGGAGTTCGTCTTCGCCGCCGTGCTGCATCACATCGCCGCCGATGGTTCCTCGATCACTCCGTTCGTGCGTGACCTGATGGCGGCCTATGCGGCGCGGCTCCAGGAGTGCGCGCCGTGCTGGAATCCGCCCGCGGTGCAGTACGCCGATTACGCGCTGTGGCAGCACCGGCTGCTCGGCGCCGAGGACGACCCGCAGTCGATCGCGGCCAGGCAGCTCGCCTTCTGGAAGGACAGTCTGGCCGGGTTGCCCGATCAGCTGACCCTGCCCACCGACCGTCCGCGCCCGGCCAAGCAGAGCCTGCGCGGCGCGAAGATCGCCCGCACCGTGGACCCGGAGCTGCACGCGGCGCTGTCGGCCCTCGGCCGCCGCAACGGCGCCACGCTGTTCATGGTGGTGCACGCGGCCTTCGCCGCCTTGCTGGCTCGGCTGTCGGGCACCGGCGATATCGCGGTCGGCACGCCGGTCGCCGGTCGTGGTGCGGCCGAGCTCGACGACGTCATCGGCATGTTCGTCAATACGCTGGTGCTGCGCACCGCCGTCGACGGCGCCGAACCGTTCGACGCGCTGCTCACCCGCGCCCGCGAGGCCGATCTGGCCGCCCTCTCGCAGGCCGATGTGCCGTTCGAGCGGCTGGTCGAGGTGCTGAATCCGCGCCGTTCCACCGCGCGGCATCCGCTGTTCCAGGTGGGCTATTCGTTCCAGAACCATGAGCGCGGCGAACTGTGGTTGCCCGGGCTCGCCGTCAGCGAGATCGAGTTCGACAGCGGTACAGCACAATTCGACCTGCATCTGTTCGCGATCGATCGGTACACCACCGACGGCGCCGCGGCCGGCATGGAGCTGACCCTCGGTTACGCCACCGACCTGTTCGAATCCGGCACCGCCGAACGCATTCTCGGCCAGCTGCATCGCATCCTGGCCGCGGTCGCCGCTCGGCCGGAACTGCCGGTCGGCGAGATCGATCTGCTCGACGAGGACGATCACGCCAGGCTCGCGCGCTGGAACGAGACCGCGTACCCGGTGCCGGCCGTGACGCTGGCCGATCTCGCGGTGTTCGCGCCCGCCGAAACCGATCGGACTGCCCTCATCGACACGATCAGCGGCACGCACCTGCGTTACGGCGAGGTCGACGCGCGGGTGAATCGTCTTGCGCGCACGCTGATCGCCCACGGCGTCGGCCCCGAAACCACGGTCGTGCTGGCCATGCGCCGCTCGGTCGAGCTGGTGCTCGCCATGTACGCGGTGGTGCGGGCGGGCGGGGCGTATGTGCCGATCGACCCCGATCATCCGGTCGACCGCATCCGCCATATCGTCACGACGGCCGCGCCGGTGTGTGTGCTCACCACGCCCGCCGACGGTGTGCCGATCGAGACCGGCGTCCCGGTGCTCGAGGTCGACCGGCTCGACCTCGGCGCCGATGCCACACCCATCCGCGACGCCGACCGCCTTCGCCCGCTGCGGCCCGAGCATCCGGCGTACGTGATCTTCACCTCCGGCTCGACCGGTCTGCCGAAGGGCGTGACCGTCCCGCACGCCGCCGTGGTGAACCAGTTGATCTGGCTGCGCCGGTATTTCGGCCTCGGCCGCGACAACCGCGCCCTCCTCAAGACCCCCGCCACCTTCGACCTGTCGGTGTGGGAACTGTGGTCGCCGCTGACGACCGGCGGCACCCTCGTCATCACCGCGCCCGGCACCGAACGCGATCCGGATCGGTTGCGCGCCCTCATCGCCGAACACCAGGTCACGGTGCTGCACGCGGTGCCGTCGCTGATTGGCATGCTGGTGGCCGGCGGCCAGCCGCTGCCCCCGTCGCTGCGCCATGTGCTCGCCATCGGTGAGGCGCTGCCCGCGGCGACGGCTGCCGAATTCGCGGCGTGCGCGGTGCGGGCGGGGCATCCGGGAGTCGCTGAGATTGACGGGCGGCCGCCGACCGCCGTGCGCACGGAGCCCGTTGGGCCTGGTGTAGAGCCGGACGCTGCGGGGCCAGTGACTGCGTGGCCGGGGGCTGCTGGGTCGGCGGCTGCGGGGCTGGGCACCGCCGGGCCGGGTGTTGCGGGGCCGGAGGCCGGCGGCCGCGTTGTCGGGCCGGACGCTGCACCGACGTGGCTCCGGGCGGGTTCATCGGCGGTGGGTGCTCGCCTGTACAACCTCTACGGGCCGACCGAGGCGGCGGTCTCGATCACGGCGTATCCGGTGGCCGGCGAGCTGTCGCACACGGTGCCGATCGGGCGTCCGGTGTGGAACAGCAGCGTCCATGTGCTCGACGCTCGACTACGCCCGGTGCCGATCGGGGTGGCCGGGGAGCTGTATCTGTCCGGTGCGCAACTCGCTCGCGGCTACCACGGACGCCCCGGCCTGACCGCGGATCGGTTCGTCGCCGACCCGCACGGCGGCGGCGCGCGGATGTACCGCACCGGCGATATCGTCCGCAGGTTGCCCGACGGGAATCTCGAATACCTCGAGCGCGCGGATTTCCAGGTGCAGATCGGCGGGTTCCGGATCGAGCTCGGCGAGATCGAAGCGGCATTGCGCCGGGATCCGCGGGTGCGGGCGGCGGTTGCGGTCGCCCGGCGCGAGGTGAATTCGGGCGCCCGGCTGATTGCGTATGTTGCGGTACCACAATCCGATTCGGACCTGGGAGACCGTTTGCGGTCCGCCCTGGCCGCCGCGCTGCCGGCGTACATGGTGCCGTCGGTGATCATGGTGCTCGACGCTTTGCCGTTGAACGCCAATGGCAAGGTCGACCGGGCTCGGCTGCCGGAGCCGGTCTTCGCCGAGGCCGAATTCCGGGAGCCGACCGGTGAGCTCGAGCGGCTGGTGGCGGAGACGTTCGCCGAGATCATCGGCGCGCACACCGTCGGCGCGGATGATGATTTCTTCGCCCTCGGCGGCAATTCGCTGATGGCGACCAGGCTGACCGCACGGCTCGGCGCCGCGCTCGGCAGGCAGGTTCCGGTCGCCGCCGTATTCGAGGCGCCGACGGTGGCGGGGCTGGCCGCGGCGCTGGCATCGTCGGAGGGCGCGGCGCGTCCGCCGCTGCTGCCTCGCACCGGCACCGGTCCGGCTCGGCTTTCGCCCGCGCAGCAGCGCATGTGGGTGGTCAGCCGGCTGAACCCGGACTCGTCCGCCTACCACGTGCCCGCCGCATTGCGGCTGACCGGCGCACTCGATCTCGGCGCGCTCACCGCCGCGATCGGCGATGTGCTCGACCGGCACGAGGTGCTGCGCACCCGCTACCCGGATACCACGGCCGGGCCGATCCAGGCAGTGCTCGGCGCCGACGCGGTCGCGTTCGACCTGACGCCGAGGCCGGTGCCCGAGGACGCGCTCGCCGCCACCATCGACGAATTCGTCGCCACCGGCTTCGATATCACCGCAGTGCCGCCGGTGCGGGCCGCGCTGTTCCGGCTCACCGCCGACGACCACGTCCTTGTGGTGGTGCTGCACCACATCAGCGCCGACGGTTATTCCATCGCGCCGATGACGCGCGACCTGGTCACCGCGTACGTTGCCCGCGCCGCCGGCGAGGCGCCGGGCATGCCGCCGCTGGACATCCAGTACGGCGATTTCAGCGAATGGCAGCATGAGCTGCTCGGCGCGAGCGACGACCCGGACAGCCTGGCAGCCCGTCAGCTCGCCTACTGGACCGGCGAACTGCGCGACGCACCAGAGCTGCTCGCGCTGCCCACCGACAGGCCTCGGCCCGCCCGCCGCGAAATGCACGGCGACACCATCGAATTCGCTGTCGATGCCGACCGCATGGCCGCACTCGACGCCATCGCCCGCGCCAACGGCACCACGGTGTTCTCGCTGATCCACAGCGCCCTCGCGGTGCTGCTGGCGAAGCTGTCCGGCAGCACCGACATCGTCATCGGCGCGCCGGTGGCCGGCCGCGGTGAACGCGCCCTCGACGACCTCATCGGCATGTTCGTCAACACCGTCGCGCTGCGCACCGAGGTCGACCCCCGCACCCGCTTCGCCGACCTGCTCCGCGACACCGGCCGCCGCGACCTGCGCGCCCTCGCCAACGCCGACGTCCCGTTCGACCAGGTCGTCGACGCTCTCGGCCGCACCCGCTCGAGCAGCTACACCCCGCTGTTCCAGGTGATGTTCACCTACCAGAACATGCCGCACAGCGTGGTGAGGTTGCCCGGGCTCGAGGTGCGCCCGCTCGACCTCGGCCTCTCGGAAGCCAAGTTCGACCTGCACCTCACCGGCATCGAACGCCCCGGCCGCGCGGGCCTGGACTTCCGGTTCGGCTACGCCACCGACATCTTCGACGCCGCCACCGTCCGCCGCTTCGCCGAGCGGTTACTGCTGGTAGTCGATGCCATCGCCGCGGATCCGGGGGTGAGTGTGCGGGCGATCGATATTCGCACGGACGCCGAACGAGGGGGGCGTGCCGCGACGGCGCGAACCGCCGCACGGGGTATGTCTGCGGCCGGGACGTTCCCGGTCTCGGCGACGAACGGGTCGGCCGATCGGCGTGGTCCCGCGACGCGTGGTGGTGCGGATGGTCCGGTGACGCACAGCGCCGCCGACCAGCGGCGTCCTGCGGTGGGCGGTATCGCGGGAGAGCCGGCCGCGCATCCCCCGGCCGACCTCCCCGCTCTTGTCTCCGCCGCTGCCGCCGTCCAGCCGGACGGCATCGCCTTCACTCGCGGCGACAACACCGTCACCTTCGGGCAGCTCGCCGCGAAGATCGCCGCTGTCGGCAAGGCCATGGGCGCCGCCGCGAAACCGGACACGCTCATCAATGTCGCCCTCGCCGGACTCGTCCCCGGGGTCCTGGCCGCGCTCGGGGCCGCCGGATTGTCGGCAGCTACCGCGGATATGCGTGCGGCCGCCGAAGCCGTGATCTTGGGCGACCTCGCAGGGTCCCAGGCCGCGGCCCCCGAAGACGTAGCCCCCGCTGCCGTTTCCCCAGGCATCACTTGCCCCGCCGCCGCAACGCCCGGCGCCGGAGTGTCCGGTGCCGTGGTGCCTGGTGCCGCAGCGTCCGGTGCCGGAGTGTCCGGTGCCGCAGCGCCGGTCGCCGTCGTGCGCGATGCCGCAGCGCCGAGCGTCGCGGCCCCCGACACCGCGGCGCCCGAGGTTTCCGATGCCGCATTCCCAGGTTCCGCAGTGCCCGGCGCTGTCGTGCCTGGCGCCGGAGCGTCCGGTGCCGTGGCTCCCGACCCCGCAGCGCCTGACCAGGCACCCCCTGGCCCGGCGCACACCTCGCCCGCCGGGCTCGCGGCGAGCGGCGCGGCATGCACCACCTCGAACGTCGATTCGGAAGGAAACTGCTGATGACTCACGCGGATTCGATCGCGGCCGGTTCGATCGGCATGGACGGTGTCGCGGGTGATCTGGTCGCCCTGCGGCGCGCCTACGGCATCGACGATCTGCCGGGGCTCATTCATACGGTGGCCGAGATCGAACCCGAACGCACGGCCATCGCCCATGACGGGGTCGCGATCGGGTACGCGGAGCTGGCCGCCGAGCTGTCGGCGCTGGACGAGGCCATGGGCGGTGCGCTCGGTGCGGGCGAACTGTTGCCGATCGTGGTGTCCGGCCGGTTCCCGGCGCTGCTGGAATCCGGTGAGGGTGCACTCGGCGATCTCTTCGAACAGCTGCTGACCGACGCCGTCGTCGCCGCCGCACCCGCGCTGACGCCGCTCGCGCCCGCCGAGACCCTGATCAGCCTGTTCGAGGATCAGGTGCGCCGCACCCCGGACGCCATCGCCCTGGAGTTCGAGGGCACCACGCTCACCTACGCCGAGTTCAGCGCCCGCGTCGACGGTCTGGCCCGCCGCTTGCGTGAGTTCGGTGTCGGCCCGGATGTGCTGGTCGGGCTCGCCCTGCGCCGCTCGCTGGAACTGCTCGTCGGCATGTACGCGACGTTGAAGGCGGGCGGTGGATACGTCCCGATCGATCCGGATCATCCCGCCGACCGCATCGCCTACGTCCTCGATGTCGCCCGCCCGGCGGTCGTGCTGACCACCTCGACGGACCGGTCGATAGTCGATCCCGGCATGCGCACGCTGTGCCTCGACAGCGTGGATCTGCCCGTCGACCACGGCGGAGACACCGAAACTGCTTGGCCCGCAGTCTCTCCCGACAATATCGCGTACGTCATCTTCACCTCCGGCTCCACCGGCCGCCCGAAGGGTGTCGCGGTTTCTCATCGGGCGATCGTGGCGAATCTGCGCTGGCGGCAGCGGCTGTATCGGCTCGACGCCGGCGATGTGGTGGTGCAGAAGACGCCGTTCACGTTCGACGTGTCGGTGTGGGAGTTCTTCTGGCCGTTGCAGGTGGGGGCGCGGCTGGTGATCGCCCGGCCGGAGGGGCATCGGGATCCGGCGTATCTGGCGCGGTTGATCCGCGAATCCGGGGTGACGGTGGCGCATTTCGTGCCGTCGATGCTGGCGGTGTTCGTGGCCGAGCCCAATGTCGCCGAGTCCGTCGAGAGTATGCGGCTGGTCTTCGCCTCCGGTGAGGCCCTGCCCGCGGCGACCGCGGCGGCGTTCCGCGATATCAGCGGCGCCACCCTGCACAACCTGTATGGGCCCACCGAGGCGGCGGTCGACGTCACCGCGCACGAGGTGACCGGCGCCGACCGCGACAGTGTGCCCATCGGCACCGCCGCCGACGACACCGACCTGCTGGTCCTCGACGACAATCTGCGCCCCGTCCCCACCGGTGTGGTGGGCGAGCTGTACCTGGCGGGCGTGCAGCTGGCCCGCGGGTACCTCTCCCGACCGGGCCTGACCGCCGACCGTTTCGTCGCCAACCCCGAGGGCGCTCCCGGCGACCGCATGTACCGCACCGGCGATCTGGTGCGCTGGGCGCCGGGCAGCGACGGCGGCCCCGATGAATTGGAATACCTGGGCCGCATCGACTTCCAGGTCAAACTGCGCGGGCTGCGGATCGAACTGGGGGAGATCGAGGCGGCGCTGCTGGACCAGGACGAGGTCGCCCAAGCCGCTGCGGTCGTCCACCACTCGGCGCAAGGCGATCAATTGGTCGCCTACTTGGTCGCTGCGCGAAGCCTGGCCGCCGGAACTGATGGATCGAACGCCACAGTGCGACTGGGTGAATCGGTGGAAGTAGAGGGTCGTCGCCGCTCGGTCCCAATCGACACCGTGGACCCCGATCGCGAGGCCGTGTCGCTCGATTCCGCCGGTACGCTGGGATCGGTCGAGCGGCTGGATTCCGCCGAGGCGGTAGATCTCTCCGCCCCGCTCGACCCGTCCGCGCTGCTCGACGCGCTCCGCAAGCGGCTACCGGACTACATGGTCCCGGCCAGGCTCATCGTCCTCGACGAGATGCCGCTGAACCCGAACGGCAAACTGGACCGCCGCGCCTTGCCCGAACCGGATTTCACCACGGCCGCAGCCGAATACCGCGAACCATCCACCGACGCCGAACGCGCCGTCGCCGCCATATTCGCCGACCTGCTCGGCCGCGACCGCATCGGCGCCGATGACGATTTCTTCGCCCTCGGCGGCAACTCGCTCATCGCCACCCGCGCCCTCGCCCGCATCGGCGCGGCCCTCGACATCACCGTCGATGTGCGCGATTTCTTCGACAATCCGACTCCGGCGGGCCTGGCGGCCCTCGCCCGGGGCGACGTCGGGGCGACGGCTGGTCCAGCAGGCACCGAGACACTCGCGCGAGGCGACGCCCTCGCGTCCGCCGCAGGCGATCTCGCGCCGTTGCCCACCTCCGTGCCCGGCCGTTCCGACGCCGAGGGCAGCTCTGCGACGTCCACCCGGTCGGCGTCCGGCGACGGGATCGACGGGGCTTCCGGGGACCTGCCCGCGCCACCGTGGCTCGGTTCCGACGGCTCGATCGGCTCGGCGGATGCCCCGGCGGGCGGAGCGGCCGGAGTCGACGGCAGGTCCACAGCTGCGGCGCGTAGCACCCGAACCGGGTGGATGTCCCGGGCCGCGCTGGTAGCAGGCCCACGCCCGAACCGGATTCCGCTGTCCCCGGCGCAGCGGCGGATGTGGTTCCTCAACCAGTTCGCCGTCGAATCCGGCGGTGCGACAGCGGCGGTCGACAACATCCCGGTCGCGTTGCGTCTGCGTGGTGAGCTGGATATTCCGGCGCTCTCGGCCGCCGTCACCGATCTCCTGGGCCGCCATGAGGTCTTGCGCACGCTCTACCCCAGGTACGAGGACGGCCCCGTTCAGAAGGTGCGCCCGGTCGCCGCCGTCGACCTCGTCCCGGACCCGGTGGCCGATATCGCGGCGGCTGTGCGGGAGACCGCCGGCACCGGATTCGATGTGGCCGAACAGGTCCCGGTGCGCATCCGGCTGCTGCGTGCCGCGGCCGACGACCACACGCTGGTGCTGGTGGTGCACCATATCGCCGCCGACGGCGTGTCCATGGGCCCGCTCATGCGCGATCTGATCACGGCGTATGCGGCCCGCCGCGAGGGTCACGCACCGCAGTGGGCGCCGCTCGCGGTGCAGTACGCCGACTACGCGCTGTGGCAGCAGCAGGTGCTCGGTGATGAAGCCGACCCCGCATCCCTGGCTGCCCGCGAGCTCGAGTTCTGGACCGCCGAACTCGCCGAGCTGCCCGCTCAGCTCGATCTTCCGGCGGATCGCCCGCGCCCGGAGCAGGCCTCCTACCGGGGCGCGGTGCACGAATTCGCGATCGATGCCGAGCTGCGCGCCGCCATCGACCGCCTCGCCGCCGAGACCCGGTCGACGCCGTTCATGGTGCTGCATGCCGCGCTCGCCGCCCTGCTGGCCCGCCTGTCCGGCACCACCGATATCGCCATCGGCACCCCGGTGGCGGGTCGCGGAGCAGCCGAACTGGACGACCTGGTCGGCATGTTCGTCAACACCCTGGTCCTGCGCACCGATGTGCCCGCCGCCGCGACCTTCACCGACCTGCTCGCCCATACCCGCGATCGCGACCTGCGCGCCTTCGCCCACGGTGACGTCCCGTTCGAGCGGCTGGTGGAGGTGCTGAACCCGGCCCGCTCGCAGGCGCGGCATCCGCTGTTCCAGGTGGCGCTGTTCATGCAGAACCTCGGCCCGCTCGCGCTGGAACTGCCAGGACTCACCGCCGAGACGGTGGACTTCGGCGCCGAGTTCGCCAAGTTCGACCTGCAACTCACCATCTCGGACGCCGACGGCGGCTACCGCGCCGAATTCACCTACGCCACCGACCTGTTCGATGCGCCGACGGTCCGCGAATTCGCCGCGAAGTTCCTGCGCGTGCTCGGCGCCGCCGTCACCGCTCCCGCCACTCCCGTCGGCGATATAGACCTGCTCGACGCCGGCGAACTGGACTACGTCACCGCGAGCTGGAATGCCAGCGGCCACAAGGTGGCCGACCGTTTCCTGCACGAGGGTTTCGACAAGCAGGTGCGTCGCAGCCCGAACGCGATCGCCGTGGTGGCCGAGGACCCGGTGCCCGTCGAACTGACGTACGCGCAGCTGTCCGAGCGGGTCAACCGGCTGGCCCGGTTCCTGATCGGCACCGGCGTCGGCCCGGAATCGCTGGTGGTGCTGGCCATGCCGCGCTCGGTGGAGCTGGTGGTCGCCATGTACGCGGTGGCGCGGGCGGGCGGTGCGTATGTGCCGGTGGATCCGGCGCACCCGGTCGAGCGCATCGGCCACATCCTCGACACGGCGCGGCCGCATTGTGTCTTGAGCACGCGGGCGGCGGGATTCGCCGCCGCCACCGAAGCGCCCGTGCACCTGCTCGACGCACTGGACCTGTCCGGGGTGCCGGCGACCGCCATCACCGAGTCCGAGCGCCGGTCCCCACTGCGCCCCGACCATCCGGCGTACGTCATCTTCACCTCCGGTTCCACCGGCAAACCCAAGGGCGTGGCGGTGCCGCATCGCGCCATCGCCAACCAGCTGGCCTGGATGGAGCACGAGTACCGGCCGCGTACCGGCGACGTGTATCTGCAGAAGACCGCGACCACCTTCGACGTTTCGCTGTGGGGCTACTTCCTGCCGCTGCGCACGGGCGCGACCCTGCTGCTCGCCGCCCCCGACGGGCACCGCGACCCCCGCTACATCGCCGAGACCATCGCGCGCCATGGCGTCACCCTGACCGACTTCGTGCCGTCCATGCTGACGGTGTTCGCCGCCCACGCCCGGCGCGAGGAGCTGGACACGCTGCGCGATGTCTTCGTCATCGGTGAGGCGTTGCCGCCGGAAACCGTCGCGGCGTTCCATGCGGTGAGCGAGGCCGGGCTGCACAACCTCTACGGCCCGACCGAGGCCGCCGTCTCGATCACCTATCGCGAGGTCACCGAGGCCGACGCGCCGCTGGTGCCGATCGGTGAACCGGAATGGAATTCGCAGGTCTACGTGCTGGATTCGCGGTTGCATCCGGTACCGATCGGGGTGCCGGGGGAGCTGTATCTGGCGGGTGAGCAGCTGGCGCGCGGCTATTACGGGCGCGTCGACCTCACCGCGGACCGGTTTGTGGCCAACCCGTTCGAGTTCGACGGCGCGCGCATGTATCGCACCGGCGATCTGGTGCGCTGGACCGCCGACGGGGAACTGGTGTACCTGGGGCGGGCCGATTTCCAGGTGAAGTTCCGTGGCCAGCGGATCGAACTCGCCGAGATCGAGAGCGCATTGCTGGCCGATCCGCGGGTGAGCCAGGCGGCGGCGCGGTTGATCAGCGGTGCGGAGGGCGACTTCCTCGCCGGATATGTCATCCGCGCGGTGGGCGCCGAGCTGGATGTCACGGAGTTGAAAGAGTCGCTGTTCCAGCGGCTGCCCGCGTACATGGTGCCGACCGCGGTGGTCGAGCTGGCCGAGTTCCCGCTCAATACCAGCGGCAAGCTCGATCGCAAGGCGCTGCCGGTGCCGATGTTGCAGACGGTGCGTTTCCGTGCGCCGGTCGACGCCGACCAGCGGCTGGTCGCCGAGGTGTTCGCCGAGGTTCTGGGGGTGGATCGGGTCGGGCTCGACGACGATTTCTTCGCCCTCGGCGGCAGCTCGCTCGACGCCACCCAGGTCGCCGCGCGGGCCGGTGCGGCGGTGGGTGTGCGGATCCCCGTGCGCGCGCTGTTCGACGCGCCGACCGTCGCGGGTTTCGCCGCCGCTGTCGCCGAACTGCGCGCCGAATCCAACCCGCGGCCCGCGCTGGTGCGCCGCGACCGTCCCGAGCGCATTCCGCTCGCCCCGGCCCAGCAGCGGCTGTGGTTCCTCAACCGGTGGGAAAGCGAGGAGGGCGCGTCTACCGGCGTCTACAACCTCCCCGTGGTCTTGCGGTTGACCGGAACGCTTGATACGCACGCGCTCGAGCAGGCCGTGCTCGATGTGCTGACCCGGCACGAATCGCTGCGCACGCTGTACCCCGAGACCGAGTCGGGGCCCTATCAGTCGATCCTGTCCGCCGAGGCGATCGGCCTCGGTGTGCGTCCGGTGGTGGTGCGGCCGCGCGAAATCGACGCCACGGTGGCCGCCATCGCGCGCGGCGGATTCGACGTGACCAGCGAACTGCCCGCGCGGGTCGCGCTGCTGGCCGTCGAGGGCACCGACGAGCACCTGCTGGTGTTCGTGGTGCACCACATCGCCGCCGACGCGCTCTCGCTGACACCGCTGGTGACCGACCTGATCAGCGCATATGCGGCACGCGTCGCCGGCGCCGCGCCCGAACTGCCCGAACTCGCGGTGCAGTACGCCGACTACAGCCTGTGGCAGCGCGAACTGCTCGGTGCCGCCGACCGTCCCGGCGATCTCGCCCATCAGCAGATCCGGTTCTGGCATGCGGTGCTCGACGGGCTGCCCGCCGACCTGGCCCTGCCCACGGATCGGCCGCGTCCGGCGCAGCCGACCCAGCGCGGGGCGGTAGTTGAGTTCGCCGTCGCCCCCGAGGTTTCCGAGGGCTTGCGTGCCCTCGCACGCCGCGGCCGCGCGTCACTGTTCATGGTGGTGCACGCGGCGTTCGCGGCCACGCTCGCGCGGCTGAGCGCCACCACCGATATCGTGCTCGGCACGCCGGTGGGCGGGCGCGGCGAACGTGAGCTGGACGCGCTGATCGGCATGTTCGTCAATACCGTCGTACTGCGCAGCGACGTCCGGCCCGAGGCCACCTTCACCGAACTGCTCGACGCGGTGCGCGCCACCGACCTCGCGGCCTTCGCCAACGCCGAGCTGCCGTTCGAGCAGCTCGTCGACACCATGGACGTCGACCGCACCAGCGGCGCGCATCCGCTGTTCCAGGTGATGCTGAGCTTCGGCGAGCAGCGCGGCGCACTCGATGCGATCGAGCTGCCCGGCCTGCGGGTGCAGCCGGTGGATGTCCCCGACGAGACCGTCAAGTTCGACCTGCATCTGGTGGTCACCGACGCCGATGACGCCGCACTGACCGGCAGCCTGCGCTACGCCACCGACCTGTTCGATGCCTCGACCATCGAATCCCTGACCGCGCGCTTCCTGCGCGTGCTCAACGCGATCGCCGCCGATCCCGAAGTCAGGGTGGGCGAGATCGAACTGCTCGACCCGGCCGAACGCGCACGGGTGCTCACGGAGTGGAACGACACCACGCACACGCTTCCCGGCGAAACCCTCGCGGATCTGTTCGCTGAGCAGGTCGCCCGGACCCCGCACGCGCCGGCGATCACGTTCGACGGGGGATCGGGCGAGGAAGTGCCCGCGGGGGCGACGCTGGACCGACCCGAGCTGACATCCGGCCCAGCTCTGCCGTCGAATCGCTCCGACCTGTCGTCAGGTCGCGACGATCTGTCGTCGGGTCCGCATCCGTTCTCGAGTCGCGACGATCTGCCAACGGGCGGGCCTCTCTCGTCGAGTCGTGACGAGCGGCAGGACGGTCGGCCGCATAGTCGGCACCTGCGTTCGGGCTCACTCGGGTCGCGGGCCGAAAGGCTGCCCGCCCACCGGTCTGTCGAGCGCGGCCGGACCGGTTCCGGCGCCGACCGGCCTGACGAGTCGTCGAATCATGGGCCAAGCGATCGCCGCGTTTCGGCACGAGGCGAGACCCTGTCCTACGGTGAGTTCGCGGCACGGGTCAACCGGCTCGCACGTCATCTGATCGCGCTGGGCGTCGGCCCGGAAACCCTGGTGGCGCTGGGGATGCGGCGTTCCATCGACCTCGTCGTCGGCATGTACGCCGTGACGGTGGCCGGTGGCGGCTACGTCCCGCTGGACCCGGATCATCCGGTGGAGCGCACCGCGCACATCCTCGAGACCGCCGCGCCGCTGTTCGTCCTCACCTCTGGTGCGGATCTCGAGGTCGCGGCCGATCAGATCCGCATCGACACAATCGATCTCACCGCCTACTCGCCCGCACCGGTGACCGATGCCGACCGCCGCGCCCCGCTGCGCGCATCGAACACCGCCTACGTGCTGTTCACCTCCGGTTCCACCGGCCGGCCCAAGGGCGTGGCGATGAGCCACGGCGCCATCGTGAACCGGCTGCGCTGGATGCAGTCGGCGTACGTGGCCATCGACAGCTCGGACGCGTTGCTCCAGAAGACGCCCGCCACCTTTGACGTCTCGGTGCCGGAGTTCTTCTGGCCCTTGCAGGTCGGTGCGCGCATGGTGCTGGCCGCGCCCGACGGCCATCGCGATCCGGCCTACCTCGCCGACCTGATGCGCCGCGAATCCATTACCGTCGCGCATTTCGTGCCCTCCATGCTCGCCGCGTTCGTCGCCGAGGAGCAGGACGTCCCGGCCTTGCGGCACATCTTCTGCTCCGGCGAAACGCTGCCCGCCGCCATCGCTCACCGCGCCCGCGCGCTGACCGGCGCCCGCGTGCACAACATGTACGGCCCCACCGAGGCGGCGGTGGAGATCACCGCCCACGAGGTGACCGATGCCGACGACACCGTGCTGCCCGTCGGCGGACCAGTGTGGAACAGCCAGGCCTACGTCCTCGACACCCGCCTGCGCCCCGTCCCCGCCGGCGTCCCGGGCGAGCTGTACCTGGCCGGCGCCCAGCTCGCACACGGCTACCTCGGCCGCCCCGACCTGACCGGCGACCGCTTCGTCGCCAACCCCTTCGGCGCCCCCGGCTCCCGCATGTACCGCACCGGCGACCTCATGTCATGGACCGCCGATGGCGAACTGAACTTCCTCGGCCGCACCGACTTCCAGGTGAAGGTGCGCGGTCTGCGCATCGAACTGGGCGAGGTCGAGGCGGCGCTGCTGGCGCTGCCCTCGGTCGCGCAGGCGGTTGTCCTGGTGCGCGACGATCACGGATCCGGGCCGCAGTTGGTCGCCTACCTGGTGCCCGAGGCCGCCTCAGGAGTCGACGCCGCGCGTGCCGATGCCACGCGTGCCGGCGATGCGGGTGTCGGCGATGCGGGTGTCGGTCACGCAGGCGCTGGGGCCGCGGGTGCTGATGATGGCGGTGTCGGTGCCGCACGCGCCGGCGGTCTGGACGTCGCGGGAGACGGTGACGGTGTCGCGCAGGCAGGTGGCGCGAGTGTCGACGATCGGCGCACCGGCCGCGCGCGGACCGACGCCGTGTTCCGGGACCGGGTGGAAATCGGTGCCGCGCGCACCATCGGCATCGACATCGAATCGATCCGCGCCGAACTGTCCCGCGTACTCCCGGCCTACATGATCCCGGCCGGTTTCGTCGTGCTCGACGCGTTCCCGGTGAACGCCTCCGGCAAGCTGGACCGCAAGGAGCTGCCCGCCCCGGTTCTGGCGCCGGTCGCGTTCATCGCGCCCGACGGGGCTGCGGAAAACCTTGTGGCCGAGACCTTTGCGGCTCTTCTCGGCGTGGAGCGGGTGGGTGCCGGTGACGATTTCTTCGCCGCGGGCGGAAACTCGCTCATCGCCACTCAGCTTGCCTCGCGCCTCACCAAGGCCACCGGCAGGCACGTCCCGGTGCGCGCGGTCTTCGACGCGCCGACCGTGCGCGAGCTGGCCCGCCTGATCGAGACGGATGCCCCGACCACCGCGCCGGACCTCCCACCGCTGACCGCGCAGGACCGCACCGCTCCCATTCCGCTGTCCATCGCCCAGCAGCGCATGTGGTTCCTCAACCGCTTCGATGCCGAGAGCGCGGGCTACAACATCCCGTTCGCGCTGCGGCTCACCGGCCCGCTCGACGTCGCCGCCCTGAACGCCGCCATCGAGGACGTCATCGCCCGCCACGAAACGCTGCGCACGATCTACCCCGAACACGACGGCATCGCATCGCAAGTGGTGCTACCCGCAGGCGCCCGGCCGGTATCGCTCGCGCCTCGCGAGGTCACGGCCGCCGAGCTTCCCCACGTGGTGGCGACGGCCGCGCAGTCCGGCTTCGACGTGACCACCGAAGTACCACTCCGCATCGAACTGCTGCGGGTGGCCGAGGATGCCGCCGGTACCGCATCCGCCGATGCCCTCCGCGAGCAGACCCACGTCCTGCTGTTCGTCATCCATCACATCGCCGCCGACGGCTGGTCCTTCGCGCCGCTCACCCGCGACTTGGCGCTCGCCTATCTCGCCCGCTGCTCTGGCGCCGCACCCGATTTCACTCCGCTCCCGCTCCAGTACGCCGATTTCGCCCTCTGGCAGCGTTCCGCTCTCGGCGAGGCGAACGACCCCAATTCCCGCCTGTCCCGGCAGCTCGCGTACTGGACCGGCCGCCTCGCCGGCCTGCCCGACGTGATCACCCTCCCGTCGGACCGCCCGCGCCCGGCCGTGGCCTCCACCCGCGGGGCCGCGCTCACCGGTCGCCTCGATGCGGATCTGCACAACCGAGTCCAGGAGTTCGCGTCCGAACATCGCGCGACCCCGTTCATGGTGCTACATGCCGCCCTCGCCGCCCTGCTGTCGCGCCTGGCCGGCACCGATGACGTCGTGATCGGCACCCCGGTCGCCGGTCGCGGCGATCAGGCGCTCGATGATCTGGTCGGCATGTTCGTCAACACCCTCGTCCTGCGGACCGAAGTGCGCCCCGATGCCACCGCGGCCGAACTGATCGAGCAGGTCAGGGCGGTCGATCTGGCAGCGTTCGAGCACGCCGACGTCCCGTTCGAGCAGTTGGTCGACGCCGTGAACCCGGTGCGTTCGCAGGCGCACGCCCCGCTCTACCAGGTGGCGTTGACGCTCCAGAACCAGACCAAGCCCGACTTGCGGCTCGACCGCCTGGCTCTCACCGCCCTCGAGGTGGGTGCCGCGCCGATCCAGCTCGATCTGGACTGGACGCTGACCGACCGCTACACCGCCGACGGCGCGGCCGACGGCATCGACGTGCACCTGCATTACGCGCTCGACCTGTTCGACGCCGACACCGCCGCCCGCTTCCTCGCGGCCTTCGAACAGGTGCTGCGCGCCCTGATCGACGCACCGGACATCCTGATCGGCGACGTCGACCTGCTGTCGGCCGCCGAGCACGACCTGTTCGCCGAAGCCGATGCCACCGACCACACCGTCCCCGTCGAAACCCTCGACGACCTGTTCACCGCCCGCGTGGCCGCGACCCCGGACGCCATCGCCGTGCGTTTCGAGGGGCAGGCGCTGACCTATGCCGAGCTGGGTTCCCGGGTGAACCGCCTGGCCCGCAAGCTCATCGCCGAGGGTGCGGGCCCGGAGACGATCGTCGGGCTCGGCGCGCTGCGGTCGATCGACATGCTCGTGGCGATGTACGCGATCGTCCGGTCGGGTGCGGCCTATGTGCCGATCGATCCCGATCATCCGGCCGAGCGGATCGCGCAGGTCATCGCCGGAGCGGCGCCGCTGCTGGTGGTGCGGGCCGGTGGCGCGCAGCTGCCGGAACTTGCTGTGCGCGTGCTGGATTACGCCACCCTGGACCTGTCCGAATTCGATGACGCGCCGGTCACCGATGCCGACCGCAGGCATCCGCTGCGCCCGGACAATGCCGCGTACGTGCTGTTCACCTCCGGCTCCACCGGACGCCCCAAAGGCGTGTCGATCTCTCATCGCGCGATCACCAACCAGTTGCGCTGGCTGGAATCCCGCTACGAGATCACCGAGCGTGACCGGCTGTTGCAGCGCGCCCCGCTGACCTTCGACGTCTCGGTCTGGGAATGCTTCCTGCCGATCGCGGTCGGCGCGCCGCTGATCGTGGCCCGCCCGAGCGGCCATCTCGACCTGGACTACCTGTCCGGCCTGCTGCGCGAGCATCGCATCACCTTCGCCGAATTCGTGCCCTCGGTGCTGGCGGCGCTGATCGGTGAGGGCATGGGCGACGCGCTCGCCTCGCTGCGGCACCTGCACTGCGGTGGCGAGGCGCTCACCCCGGATCTGCTGGCCGCCCTGCGCGCCGGTTTCCCGGGCGCGGTGCACAACTCCTACGGCCCCACCGAGGCCGCCATCTCTGCGGTGTTCCACGAATTCACCGATCCGGACTCCGAATCCGATCGGGATGTTGCGATCGGGCGGCCCTGCTGGAACACCCGGGCCTACGTTTTGGACTCACGGCTGCGGCCGGTGCCGATCGGCGTCACCGGTGAGCTGTATCTGGCAGGGGACCAGCTGGCGCGCGGGTATCAGGGCCGGGCCGCGCTCACCGCGGAACGCTTCGTCGCCGACCCCTTCGGCGCGCCGGGGCGGCTGATGTACCGCACCGGCGACCTGGTGCGCCGGAACCGGCACGGCGATCTGGTCTACCTGGGCCGCAACGACTTCCAGGTGAAACTGCGCGGTCAGCGCATCGAGCTGGGGGAGATCGAGGCGGCGCTCACCGCCGTCGCCGGAGTGAGGAACGCGGCGGTGGTCGCGGCGCGCGATGTGTCGGGACAGGACTGCCTCGTCGGCTACGTCAGCGGCGATGACCTCGCGGCCGACGACGTCCTGGCCGAGGTCCGCGACCGGCTGCCCGCCTACATGGTGCCCGCGCACCTGATGGTGCTGGCGCAGATGCCGCTGACCACCGCGGGCAAACTCGACCGCAAGGCCCTGCCCGCCGTCGAGGTCACGGCCGTCGGCACGGCGTTCCGCGCCCCGCGCGAAGGTGCCGAAGCGGTACTGGCCGCGCTGATCTCCGACCTGATCGGCGCCACCACCCCGATCGGCGCCGATGATGATTTCTTCGCCCGCGGCGGCAATTCGCTGCTGGCCATGCGCCTGGTGGCGCGGGCCAATGCCGCGCTGGGCTCGGCGCTGACGGTGCGCGAGGTGTTCGAGGCGCCGACCGTCGCCGGTCTCGCGGCGCGCGTCACCACGGATGCGGCACCGCGTCCAGGGCTTGTGGCGGGACCGCGACCGGACCGAATTCCGTTGTCGCTGGCGCAGACCCGCATGTGGCTGCTCAATCGCATCGACCCGGAGTCGGCCGTCTACAACATCCCGATCACCATCCGGTTGACCGGCGCGCTGAACGTGCCAGCTCTGGAGAACGCCCTGCGCGATGTGGTGGGTCGGCACGAATCGCTGCGCACGATCTTCCCCGCCGACGCCGACGGGCCTACCCAGGTGGTGCTGGACAGCGTCCCGGACGACGAACTGACGCTGCGTCCCGTCGACGTTCCCGAAGCGGACCTGACGGATTCGGTGCTCGCCGCCGTCTCCGGCGGGTTCGACCTGCGCACCCGCGTCCCGGTCCGCGCGACCCTGCTGCGCGTGGCACCCGACGACCATGTGCTGGCGGTCGTGGTCCACCACATCGCCGCCGACGGCGTCTCCACCGCGCCGCTGGCCCGCGACCTGATGACGGCCTACACCGCCCGCACGGCAGGCGCCGAGCCCGGCTGGTCGCCGCTGCCGATCCAGTACGCCGACTTCACCCTGTGGCAGCACGCCGCGCTCGGCTCGGCCGACGACCCGGATTCGGCTCTGGCCGCCCAGATCGCGCACTGGCGCGCCGAACTCGACGGTCTGGCACCGGTCTTGGAACTGCCCGCCGACCGCCCCCGTCCCGCCGTGGCCTCGGGTCGCGGCGCGGCAGTCGAGTTCACCATCGGCGCCGAACTGGCCGCGCGCATCACCGAACTCGCCACATCCCAGGGTGTTTCGGCGTTCATGGTGCTGCACGCCGCCTATGCCGCCCTGCTCGGGCGGTTGGCCGGCGCCGACGATATCGCCATCGGCACCCCGGTCGCGGGGCGCGCCGAGCAGGCGCTGGACGAGCTCGTCGGCATGTTCGTCAACACCCTGGTGCTGCGGACCAGGGTCGACGCGGACCGCTCGTTCGCCGATCTGCTCGCCGAGGTCCGCGAGACCGATGTGCGCGCCTTCGCCCATGCGGATCTGCCGTTCGAGCGCCTGGTGGACGAGCTGGATCCGGTCCGCTCCCAAGCGCATTCGCCGATCGTGCAGACCCTGCTCACCTTCGAACACTACGAATCCACCGTGCTGCGACTGCCCGGTCTGGAGGTCGCCGCCTATCCCATCGACAACCGGGTGGCGCAGTTCGACCTCGCGCTCGAACTGAGTGAACAGGCCGAGGCCGACGCCACCGTCCTGCGCGGTGTGCTGCGCTACGCCACCGACCTGTTCGACCGGAGCACCGCGCAGTCGATGGCGGCGCGTTTCGTCCGGCTGCTCGGGACCGCCGTCGCGGCGCCGGACCTGCCGGTGGGCGAGATCGATCTGCTCGACGACGCCGAACGCCGTGCGCTCGAACACTGGAACGCCACCGCGCATGCCGTCGATCCCACGGCCACGCTCGTCTCGCTGTTCGAGGCGCAGGTGGCACGGACGCCGGACGCGATCGCGGTCGGCTTCGACTCCGGTCTGTCGCCGCAGCACACGAGCCTCACGTACGCCGAGTTCGCCGGCCGCGTCCACCGCTTGGCGCGCTGGCTGGTGGACCAGGGCGTCGGCGCGGAATCGGTGGTCGCTCTCGGTATGCGCCGGTCACTGGATCTGGTGACGGCCATGTACGCCGTCGTCGCCGCGGGCGCGGCCTATCTGCCGCTGGACCCGGACCATCCGGCCGAACGCACCGAATACGTGCTCGCCACCGCGCGCCCGGTGCTCGTGCTCACCTCGGGTCTCGATCTCGACGCCGGCGTCACCCGTCAGGTGCGGCTCGACCGGCTCGACCTGTCCGGCTACCCCGCACACCCGCTGACCCCCGCCGACCGCATCGGCATGCTCACCTCCGGCACTACCGCCTACCTCATCTTCACTTCCGGCTCCACCGGCCGCCCCAAGGGCGTCGCGGTGCCGCACCACGCCATCGTCAACCGGCTGGTGTGGATGCAGGAGCAGTACGCCTTGACCGCCGCCGACACCGTGGTGCAGAAGACGCCCGCGACCTTCGACGTCTCGGTGTGGGAGTTCTTCTGGCCGCTCCAGGTCGGCGCGAGGCTGATCCTCGCCCGGCCCGACGGGCACCGCGATCCGGTCTACCTGGATCGCCTGATCCGCGACGAGCACGTCACCGTCGCCCATTTCGTGCCGTCCATGCTGGATGTGCTCCTGGAGGCTTGGTCGGGCGCAACCCGCGAGCGTTTCGACGACCGCGTCGCGCCGGGGGCCACCCTCAGCGGCACCGATAATGCGGTGGAGGCGGCCTTCGCTCCATCACATGCGGCACGATCCGACTCGAACGGCACGGAAACCCCGGGGTCTCGACGCCGGTCAGCGGGTGCCACCGCTGATGACATCGCGGACGCGTCGGATAACGGACGCCCCGCACTGCCGACGGATCAGCCCCTGCGTCTGCTGTTCGCCTCCGGTGAAGCTCTGCCCGCCGCCGTCGCGCAACGTGCCCGGGAGCTGACCGGTGCCGCGGTGCACAACCTCTACGGCCCGACCGAGGCCGCCGTCGACGTGACGTTCCACGAGGTCACCGATGACGACCAGACCACCGTGCCGATCGGCCGCCCGGTGTTCAATACGGCTCTGCTGGTATTGGATTCGCGGTTGCGCCGGGTTCCGCCCGGCGTCTCGGGCGAGCTGTACCTCAGCGGTGCGCAGCTGGCCTCCGGCTATGTGGCCCGGCCCGATCTGACCGCGGAGCGGTTCGTCGCGAACCCGTTCGGTGCGCCCGGCGAGCGCATGTATCGCACCGGCGACCTGGTGCGTCAGCGCGCCGACGGCGAGGTGGAATACCTGGGCCGCACCGATTTCCAGGTCAAACTGCGAGGCCTGCGCATCGAGCTCGGTGAGATCGAATCGGCGCTGACGGCACTGGACGCGGTGCGGCGCGCGGTGGTCGTGGTGCGTTCGGACGCACGGCTCGGCGATCAGCTCGTGGCCTACCTCGTCGCGGCAGACGAGGTGGATACCGAGGCGCTGCGGTCCGAACTCGCCGCCGAACTGCCGGCCTATATGGTGCCGACGGCCTTCGTCGTGCTCGACGAGTTCCCGCTGAACTCCTCCGGCAAGCTCGACCGCCGCGCTCTGCCCGCACCGGAATTCACCGCCGCACCGTTCCGCGCACCGGCCGCCGGCCTCGAGCAGACGATCGCCGCGCTCATCGGCGAGCTGCTCGGCGTCGACCGCGTCGGCGCGGATGACGACTTCTTCGCCCTCGGCGGCAACTCCCTCGTCGCCACTCGCCTCGCCGCCAGGCTCGGCGCCGAGCTCGACGCCGAGGTCCCGGTCCGGTTGCTGTTCGAGGCGCCGACGGTATCCGCGCTGGCCACACGGGTCGCCGGATTGCGTGGCACTGGCGCCAAGGCCGCGCTCACCCGCCGGGAACGCCCGGATACCGTGCCGCTGTCGCTCGCTCAGCAACGCATGTGGTTCCTCAACCGGTTCGATCCGCAGGAGACCGTCGGCAACATCCCGGTGGCCATCCGGCTCACCGGCAGTCTCGACACGGCCGCCCTGGCCGCGGCCATCGCCGATGTGGTGGGCAGGCACGAAACCCTGCGCACCGTCTACCCGGACATCGGCGGCGTCGGCAGCCAGCGGGTGCTCGATCCGGCGCAGGTGCCGCCCCTCGTCACACTCGATGCGCAATCCATCGCCGAGTTCGTCGGCACCCCGTTCGACGTGACCACCGAGGTGCCGGTCCGCATCGGCCTGGCCCGGCTCGACACCGACGACCACATCCTGGTGCTGGTCGTGCACCACATCGCCGCCGACGGATTCTCCATGGCGCCGCTGGCCCGCGATATCGCCACCGCCTACGCCGCCCGCTCTGCCGGCCACGCGCCCGGTTGGCCCGAGCTGCCGGTGCAGTACGCTGATTACGCGCTGTGGCAACGGGAAACGCTCGGCGCCGAGGACGATCCGGCCTCACCCGCCGCCGCCCAGCTCGCCTTCTGGCAGCAGACGCTGCGCGGCCTACCCGCCCAGCTCGACCTGCCCACGGACCGGCCCCGTCCCGCGGTCGCCTCGCACGCGGGCGCCACCGTCACCGTCGGCCTGAACCCCGAACTCGGCGATCGCATCGCGGCCCTGGCCGCCCGCACCGGCAGCACCCCGTTCATGGTCGTGCACACCGCGTTCGCCGTGCTGCTGGCCCGGCTGTCGGGCACCGCCGATATCGCGATCGGCGCGCCCGTCGCCGGACGTGGTGACGCCGCACTGGACGACCTGGTCGGCATGTTCGTCAATACCGTGGTGCTGCGCACCGAGGTCGACGCTGCCGCAGGCTTCGCCGAGCTGCTGGGCCTGGTCCGCGAGCGCGATCTCGCGGCCTTCGCCCACGCCGAGCTGCCCTTCGAACGCCTGGTGGAGGTGCTGGACCCGCCGCGCTCGCAGGCCAGGCACCCGCTGTTCCAGGTCGCGCTGTTCTTCCAGAACCTGGAACCGGTGCGGCTCGAACTCGACGGGCTCACCCTCAGCGAATACGACCCCGGCCACGACACCATCCGCTTCGATCTGCAACTCACCGTCACCGGCGATGAGCTGCGCTTCGGTTATGCCACCGACCTTTTCGATAACGACACCGTCATCGGATTCGGCACCAGGCTGTTGCGGCTGTTGAACGCGGCGGCCGCCGATCCGGATCTGCCGGTCGGCGATATCGACCTGTTCGGCGCCGGGGAACGCGACCGCGTGCTCACCGAGTGGAACGATTCGGCGCACACCGCCTACATTCCGGAACTGCTGCTTGACGAATTCGAGGCGCAGGCCGTGGCGACGCCGGAGGATCCGGCGCTGGTCTACGTCCCCGATGACGGTTCCCCGGCGATCACCCTCACCTACGGTGAGCTCGACAGCCGCGCCAACCGCCTGGCCCGCCACCTCATCGGACTCGGCGTGGGACCGGAATCATTGGTGGCCTTGTCGATTCGCCGCTCCGTCGACCTGGTGATCGCCATGTACGCGGTGATCAAGGCGGGCGGCGCGTATGTGCCGATCGACCCCGATCATCCGGCCCAGCGCATCGCCCACATCCTCGACACCGCGCAACCGGCCGCGCTGCTGACCACCGAACGCGATCGAATCGACGTCGGCTATCAGGGGCCGACGGTGTGCGTTGATACCGTAGAACTCGACCTCTCCGACGAGCCGATCACCGCCGCGGAACGCACCGGCGCCCTGCTACCGAAGCATCCGGCCTACGTCATCTTCACCTCGGGTTCAACCGGAAAACCGAAGGGCGTCACGGTGTCCCACGCGGCGATCGTGAACCAGCTGAACTGGATGCAGGCGCAGTACCGGCTCGACGGTGACGACGTCTACCTGCAAAAGACCGCGACCACCTTCGACGTCTCGCTGTGGGGCTACTTCCTGCCGCTGCGGGTGGGCGCGACCGTCGTGCTCGCCACGCCGGACGGGCACCGTGATCCCGGCTATCTGGCGGAGGTGATCGGCGCATACGGCGTCACCGTCACCGATTTCGTGCCGTCCATGCTGAGTGTGTTCGCTGCTCACGTGGAATCGGCCGGGCTCACCGGCGCGTTGCGGTCGCTGCGCACGGTGTTCGTCATCGGTGAGGCGCTGCCCGCCGAGACCGTGCGGGCCTTCGGCGCGGTGAGCACCGCCGGGCTGCACAATCTGTACGGGCCCACCGAGGCCGCGGTCAGCATCACCTATCGCGAGGTGACCGGCGAGGTCGAGCGCACCGTCATGCCGATCGGCAAACCCGAATGGAACAGCCGGGTGTATGTGCTGGACTCGCGGCTGCGGCCGACCCTGCCCGGCGTCGCGGGAGAGCTGTATCTCGCGGGGACCCAGCTGGCGCGCGGCTACCACGGCCGCCCCGCCATCACCGCCGACCGGTTCATCGCCAACCCGTTCGGCGCACCCGGCGAACGGATGTACCGCACCGGCGATCTGGTGCGCTGGGAGCACACCGCCGACGGCGCCGAACTGGTGTATCTGGGTCGCACCGACTTCCAGGTGAAGTTCCGCGGCCAGCGCATCGAACTCGGTGAGATCGAAGCCGTGCTCGCCGCCGCACCCGGTGTCGCGCAGGCCGCGGCCCGCGTCACCGATGAGCATCTGGTCGGGTATGTGACCACCCTGCCGGGCGCGACGGTCCATACCGACGAGCTGGTGCGGCTGGCAGCCGCCGCGCTCCCGTCATACATGCTGCCCTCGACGGTCATGGTGCTGGACAGCTTCCCGCTCAACGCTTCCGGGAAACTGGACCGCGCCGCGCTGCCGGACCCGGTGTTCGATCGCGTCGCCTACCGCGCCCCGGAGACGGCGGCCGAACGGCTGGTGGCCGAGGCGTTCGCGGACGTCCTCGGGGTCGAGCGTGTCGGCGTCGACGACGGCTTCTTCGACCTCGGCGGCAACTCGCTGTCAGCAACCAGGGTGCTGGCGCGGCTGGGGGAGCGGCTCGGCCGGCGGGTGCCGGTGCGGTTGCTGTTCGAAGCGCCCACCGTGCACGGGCTGGCCGCGCGCCTCGGCGAGGCAGGCGAGCAGGCGATCGACCTGGTCGCGGGCCCGCGCCCGGAGCGGATTCCGCTGGCCCCGGTGCAGCGCGGCATGTGGTTCCTCAACCGGCTCGAACCCACCTCGGCGGCGCACAACATTCCGGTGGCGGTGCGCATCCGCGGCGAGCTGGACACCGCGGCCCTGGTGGCGGCCTTCGATGACGTCATCGCCCGGCACGAAGCCCTGCGCACCGTCTACCCGGTCGACGCCGCGGGCACCGGCCATCAGGTCGTGCTGCCGGTCGAATCCGCGGGCATCGCGTTGCGCGTCGACACATCGCCCGGTGCGGTGCAGGACCGCATCACCGAATTCATCGCTGCCGGCTTCGACGTCACCAC
Source organism: Nocardia cyriacigeorgica (assembly GCF_005863245.1). GTDB lineage: Bacteria > Actinomycetota > Actinomycetes > Mycobacteriales > Mycobacteriaceae > Nocardia > Nocardia cyriacigeorgica_C. The sequence continues at coordinate 343,141 of NZ_VBUT01000008.1, forward strand.
CGAAGTGCCGGTCCGCGCGGTGCTGCTGCGCGAACACGACACCAGCCATGTGCTCGTCGCGGTGGTGCACCACATCGCCGCCGACGGTTACTCGATGAACCCGCTGCTGCGCGACCTGCTGGCCGCCTACCTGGCCCGCGTGCTCGGCAGCACACCCCTGTGGCCGCAGCTGCGGGCGCAGTACGCCGACTACGCGTTGTGGCAGCACGCCACGGTGGCATCGGTGGCCGAGGAGCAGCTCACGTACTGGACCCAGACCCTGCGCGACCTGCCCGAAGAACTGGCCCTGCCGATGGACCGGCCGCGTCCGGCCGTCGCCTCCAAGCGCGGCGCGAGCATCCGCGCCCGCATCGGCGGCGAGGTCGGCGCCCGCGTGCAGGAACTCGCGGCCCGGCACCAGGCCACCCCGTTCATGGTGCTGCACGCCGCGCTGGCGGCCCTGCTGGCGCGGTTGTCGGGCAGCACCGATATCGCCATCGGCACACCGGTGGCCGGTCGCGGCGCCGCGGCGCTCGACGATCTGGTCGGCATGTTCGTCAACACGCTGGTGTTGCGCACCCGCCCCGAGCTCGCGCTGACCTTCGCCGAACTGCTCGACCACACCCGCGACACCGATGTGGCGGCCTTCGCGCACGCGAGCGTGCCGTTCGATCAGGTGGTCGACGCGCTCGGCGTCGAACGCACCCAGTCCCGGCACCCCTTGTTCACGGTGGCGCTGAACTACCTGAACACCGGATCCGGCACCTTCTCGGTGCCCGGTCTGGAGTTGACGCCGGTGCCGTTCGACGAGCCGGTGGCCCGCTTCGATCTCCAGTTCACCGTCGCCGCCGAACCCGACGACGACGGCCACCTCGGCATCGAACTCGATTACGCCACCGACCTGTTCGACCGCAGCACCGCCGCCGGGCTGCTGCGCCGCTACGCCCGACTGCTCGGCGTGCTCACCGCCGACCCGGAACAGCCCATCGGCGCCGCCGAGCTGCTCGCTCCGCTCGAACGCGCGCATCTGCTGGCCCGCCGCGGTGCGGCGCCGGTGCCGCCGTGCACGCTGGCCCAGCTCATCGCGGCCGCCGTCGTCGCCGATCCGGATGCCGTCGCGGTGGTCGACGGTGATCGTGAGCTGACCTACCGGGCCATGGACGAACAGTCCTCGCGGCTGGCCCGGCTGCTCATCGGCTCCGGGATCGGCGCCGAAGACGTGGTGGCCGTGGCCATCGCGCGCTCGTCGGCGTCGATGCTCGCGGTGTGGGCGGTGGCCAAGACCGGCGCGGCCTTCCTGCCGGTCGACCCCACCTATCCGGCCGAACGCATCACGCACATGCTGGCCGATTCCGGCGCCGCGCTCGGTCTCACCACGCAGGCCGCGCGTGCGGCCCTGCCCGGTGACGTCGACTGGCTCGAGATCGACGCCCCCGCCACCGCCACCCGAATGTGGCAGACCAGCGCCGCGCCCATCGCCGCCACCGAACTGGTGCGCCGGGTGCGCGTCACCAACCCGGCCTGGATGATCTACACCTCCGGATCGACCGGTGTGCCGAAGGGCGTCGTCGCGACCCATGCGGGTATCGCCGGAGTGGCGGTGGCGCAACGTGATCGGTACGAACTCACCCCGGCCGCCCGGGTGCTGCACGTCGCCTCACCCAGTTTCGACGCCTCCATGCTGGAACTGCTGCTCGCGCTCGCGGCGGGCGCCACGCTGGTGATCGCGCCGGCCGGGGTGTACGGCGGCAGCGAGCTGACCGCGCTCATCCGCGACCAGCGGGTCAGCCACGCGTTCCTGACCCCCGCGGTGTTGCAGACCCTCGACCCGGCCGAACTGGACTGCCTGGTGCGGCTGACCGTGGGCGGCGAGTCGTTCGGCCCGGACGTGGTGCGCCGCTGGGCGGGCGGTGAGCGTCGGTTCCACAACACCTACGGCCCCACCGAAACCACCATCATCACCACGATCAGCGCACCCATGCGGCCGGGCGACCCGTTCGATATGGGCACCCCGATCCACGGCATGTCCGCGGTGGTGCTCGACGCACGGATGCAGCCGGTTCCGGTGGGCGTCACCGGTGAGCTGTACCTGCGCGGTCCCGGCCTGGCCCGCGGCTACCACGCGCGGGCGGCGCTCACCGCGCAACGGTTCATCGCCGACCCCTACGGCCCGGCCGGCGGACGGCTCTACCGCACCGGCGATCTGGTGCGCTGGACGGCCTCCGGCGCGATCCAGTACGTCGGCCGCTCCGACCAGCAGGTGAAGGTGCGCGGCCTGCGCATCGAGCTGGGCGAGATCGACGCGGTGCTCGCCGCGCATCCGAGCGTGGAGTACGCCGTCACCGTCGGGCACACCGACAGCGCGGGCATGGTGTCGCTGGTGTCGTATGTCGTCGCCGCACCCGGATGGACCATCCGCACCGACGACCTCACCGCCCACGCCGCCAAGTCGCTGACCGCGTACATGGTGCCCAGCGCCATCATGGTCCTCGACGAGCTTCCGCTGACGCCCGTCGGCAAGTTGGACCGGAAGGCCTTGCCGGAACCGGAGTTCCGGGCCGCGGAGTTCCGCTCGCCGATCACGGACATCGAGCGCACGGTTGCGGCTGTGGTCGCCGGCGTACTCGGACTCGCGCCCACCGATCCAGGCCCGAGCATCGAAGACGACGCGCGTTCCGAAGGCCGTGAGCCCGTCGGCCTCGATGACGACTTCTTCGCTCTCGGCGGAAACTCCCTCACGGCAACCCAATTAGCTGCCCGGCTCGGCAGCGCGCTCGGCGTCTCGGTCGGTGTGCGCACGGTCTTCGAGAACCCGACGGTCGCCGCACTCGCTGCCGCTCTCGATGACGCTCGTGGCAATACCGAACCCGCGCGCCCGGTGCTGGCCCGCCGCACCGGCGACGGCCCCATCCCACTCTCGCTGGCCCAGCAGCGCATGTGGTTCCTCAACCGGCTCGACCGCCAGTCCACCGCCTACAACATTCCGCTGGCCGTGCGGTTGTCCGGTGACCTCGACGTCGCCGCCCTCAACGCCGCCATCACCGATGTGGTGGCCCGGCACGAGGTGCTGCGCACCGTGTACCCGCAGCGGCAGGACGGCCCGGTGCAGGTGGTGCTGCCGATCGAGCAGGCGGGCACACCGGTGCTGGCGCCGATCGCGGTCACGGCCGACGACCTCGCCGCCGTCGTGGCGAACTTCGTCGGCGACGGTTTCGACGTCACCGATACCGTGCCGATCCGGGCCCGGCTGCTGGCCCTGGGCCCGGACGAGCATGTGCTGGTGGTGGTCGTGCACCACATCGCCGCCGACGGCTCCTCGCTGGCCCCGCTGGCCCGCGACGTCATGCTCGCCTACGCCGCCCGCAAACGCGGTGCCGCACCGGACTGGGCGCCGCTGCCGGTGCAGTACGCCGACTACAGCCGCTGGCAGCGCGAACTGCTCGGCAGCGAGGACGATCCCGGCTCGCTGATCGCGCGTCAGCTCGCGTACTGGACCGAGGCGCTGGCCGGGCTGCCCGCCCAGCTCACGCTGCCTGCCGACCGGCCGCGGCCCGCTGTGGTCTCCACGCAGGGCAGGCACCTCGATTTCACCATCGACGCCGGGCTGCACGCCCGGCTCGCCGAACTCGGCCGCGATGCGGGCGCCACCTTGTTCATGGTCACCCACGCCGCGTTCGCGGTGCTGCTGGCGCGGCTGTCGGGCACCACCGATATCGCGGTCGGCACCCCCGTCGCCGGACGCGGTGAGGCGGCGCTGGACGAGGTTGTCGGCATGTTCGTCAACACTCTCGTCCTGCGCGCGCAGGTGGAGCCTGCCGCCGGTTTCACCGAGCTGCTCGACCGGGTGCGCGCCGCCGACGTCGCCGCCTTCGCGCACGCCGAGGTGCCGTTCGAGCGGTTGGTGGAGGTGCTCAACCCGGAACGCTCCACCGCACGCCATCCGCTGTTCCAGGTCGGGTTCTCCTTCCACAACCAGGTCGAAGCCGATTTCGCGCTCGACGGATTGACCGTCACCGCAGCCGATTTCGATTCCGAGGTCGCCCAATTCGATCTGCACCTGGTGGTGACCGACCGCTACCACGCCGACGGCACCCCCGCAGGCATGGCCGCATCGCTCACCTACGCCACGGCGCTGTTCGACGAGTCCACCGTCGCCGGATTCGCCGGCCGCCTGCACCGGCTGCTCACCGCCATCTGCGCCTCCCCGCACACGCCGGTGGGCGACCTGCCGCTGCTGGATCCGGCCGAATCCGAGCGCGTGCTGCGCGTCTGGAACGCCGCCGACCACGCATTCGCACCGGCCCTGCTCACCTCGGCCTTCGAGGCGCAGACGGCCCGCACGCCCGGTGCGATCGCGTTGCTCACCGCCGACACCGCCCTCACCTACGCCGATTTCGGCGCCAGGATCAACCGGCTGGCGCGGGTGCTCATCGGCCGTGGTGTCGGGCCGGAAACCCTGGTGGCGCTGGCGATGCCGCGCAGCATCGATCTGCTGATCGCCATGTACGCGGTGGTGACGGCGGGCGGCGCGTACGTCCCGCTCGATCCGGCGCATCCGCTGGACCGCACCGCCGCCGTCCTCGCGGCGGCGTCACCGGAGCTGGTCCTCACCTCGGCCCGTGCGCCGATGCCGCTGCCGGAGGTCCAGGCGACCGTGCTCGACATCTGGTCCGTCGACGTCGCCGCGACCGCTGCCGGACCGGTGCGTGCGCACGAGCGGCGAGCACCGCTGCTGCCGTCGAACACCGCCTACGTCATCTTCACCTCCGGCTCCACCGGCACCCCGAAGGGCGTCGCGGTCCCGCACGCGGCGGTCGCGCATCAGCTCGACTGGATGCAGGCCGAATACGGGCTCGGCGTCGGCGACGCGGTGCTGCAATCGACCTCGGCCGCCTTCGACCTGTCGATCTGGGAGCTGTGGTGGGCCACCCGCACGGGTGCGCGCATCGTGCTGGCTCCGCAAGGCGCGCAGCGCGATCCGCACCGGCTGCTCGACGTGATCGACCGTGCGGCGGTGACCACGCTGACGCTGGTGCCGTCGCTGCTGGCCATGCTCGCCGAGGCTTTGGGTGATCGTCCGCTGCCCGCGTCGTTGCGCAGGCTGCTGGTGATCGGTGAGGCGCTGCCCGCCGCGACGCTGGACCGGGTCGCGGCGAGCACCGACGCGCGCATCGACAACCTGTACGGCCCCACCGAAGCAGCGGTGTCGGTGACCAGGTTCCGCACCGAGCGCGGGACCCGGCAACCGATCGTGCCCATCGGCACACCCGAATCCGGCAACCAGGTGTACGTCCTGGACGACCGGCTGCACCCGGTACCCGCCGGGGTGAGCGGCGAGCTGTATCTCGGCGGTGCCCAGCTGGCCCGCGGCTATCAGCATCGCCCTGACCTGACCGCGGAACGTTTCGTCGCGAATCCGTTCGGCGCACCGGGCAGCCGTCTCTACCGCACCGGCGATCTGGCGCGCTGGAACGCCGACGGCGATCTGGAATACGTGGAGCGCCGCGACTTCCAGGTCAAGGTCGGCGGCTACCGCATCGAGCTCGCCGAGATCGAACACGCACTGCGTTCACGGCCCGAGGTCGCCGACGCCATCGTCATCGCGCACCACACCGACAGCGAGAATGCCACCCTGGTCGGCTATTTCACGTCGGCCGAACCGGTCGCCGAAGCCGCCCTGCGTACCGCGCTGACCGAGCTGCTGCCCAGCTACATGGTTCCGTCCGTGCTGATGCGGCTGCCCGCGCTGCCGCTGACCGCCAACGGCAAGGTCGACCGCAACGCCCTGCCGCGCCCGACGGTCGGCAGCCGGGAATACCGCGCGCCGGTCACCGAGCTGGAGCGCACCGTCTGCGCGGTCTTCGACCATGTGCTCGGCGTGCAACCCGACTCGGCGGAGGCCCTCGTCGCGGACGTGCGCGATTCAGCGTCGACGTCGCTGTCCGCGCCGCCTTCAGAGGCTTCGTCGCCTGACATCCGAAAGATGGTTCCAGCAACACAATTCGACGCTCCTCTCACCGACCCATCCCGCCGCGAGGATTCAGGCACCGCGTCGGGTGCGATCCCTTCGCACACAGCTCCCGGCATCGGCCTGGACGACAACTTCTTCGCACACGGCGGCAACTCCCTGCTGGCGACCCGCCTGGCCGCACAGCTCGGCGAGACACTGGGCGAGCAGATCCCGGTGGTCTGGTTGTTCTCCGCACCCACACCGGCCGGGCTCGCCGCCCAGATCGAGAACCGCCGGGCAGGACGCGGACGCATCGACACCAGCGCTGCCTTCGACGTACTGCTCCCACTGCGTCCCGGCGGTACGCGCGAACCCTTGTTCTGCGTGCACCCGGTGGGAGGTGTGGCCTGGTCGTTCGCCGGCCTCGCCGCCCACATCGAACCCGACCGCCCGCTGTACGGTCTGCAATCGCCGGTGCTGAATTCCGAGGAACCGCAAGCGGGTTCGATCGAGGAATGGGCGCAGCGCTACGTCCGGGAGATCCGCGCCGTGCAGCCGGAAGGCCCGTATCATCTGCTGGGCTGGTCGCTCGGCGGTGTGCTGGCCCACGCCATCGCGGTGCTGCTGCAAGACCAGGGCCAGCATGTCGCGACCCTGGCCATGATGGACAGCGCGCTCACCGGCGAGGTCGACGCGGACGCTCCGATCCCGGTGACGGAACTGCTGGGCGGCCTGCTCGGCGATGACGCCGACCGCGAGATGGACCGCGACGAACTGGCCGGGTACCTGGCCGATCTGCCGGAGCCGTTCGCCTCCTTCGGCGCCGACCGGATCGCCCGGGTCCTGGACTCCGGCGCCGACTCGCTGCGCCTGATCGCCCGCTACCACCCCCGCCCCTACAAGGGCGAGCTGGTGTATTTCACCGCCGCCGCCGACGACCCGACCGGCGCCACCGGCGCCGCCACCTGGTCCGACGCCGTCGACGGCACCGTCAACAACCACGCCGTCCAGACCACCCACTGGCGCATGACCACCGATGCCGCCCTGGCCCGCATCGGCCACGTCCTCACCAGCCGCTGGACCGACCACGACCGCGCATAACCCTGCCGCACGATAGAAAGGCCCCACTGTGACCAACCCGTTCGACGACGACAACGCCCAGTTCTACGTCCTCATCAACGCCGAGGGCGAACACTCCATGTGGCCGACCTTCGCCACCGTCCCCGGCGGCTGGACCATCGCCCACGGCCCCACCACCCGCAAGGCCTGCCTCGACTACGTCGAAGCCCACTGGCTCGATATGCGCCCGAAGTCGTTGGTCCGGGCCATGGCATCGGAAGCGAACTGAGAAAATCGCACGGAATCCAGCTCATTCGCCGCTTACTCGCGCGACGATGAGGTATGGCTACACGCGCGCCCAGCTCCACCGATTCCAGCAAGCGATCCGGCGACGGCACCCGGACCGGGCTCCGCACGTGTCCGCTGTGTGAGGCCGTGTGCGGGCTCGAGCTGACCCTCGACCGCGACGACCGGGTGCTCTCGGTCCGCGGTGACCGGCAGGACCCGTTCAGCCAGGGTTTCGTCTGCCCGAAGGGCGCCAGCCTCGGCACCCTCGACGGCGATCCCGACCGGCTGACCGAGCCGATGGTTCGTGACCGTGCCACCGGGACCTGGCGCGCCACCTCCTGGGACGACGCGTTCGACCTCATCGCCGAGCGGTTCCCGGCGGTGACGGCCGAGTACGGCAAGCAGGCCGCCGCGCTGTATCTGGGCAACCCGAACGCGCACAGCGTGGCAGGTGCGCTCTACGTCCCGGCATTGATCCGCGGGCTCGGCACCAAGAATCTGTATTCGGCCAGTACCGCCGATCAGATGCCCAAGCAGGTGGCCTGCGGTCTGATGTTCGGCGATCCGCTCGCCATCCCGGTGCCCGATCTCGATCGCACCGATTATCTGCTGATGCTCGGTGCGAACCCGATGGAATCCAACGGTTCGCTGTGCACCGCACCGGATTTTCCCGGCCGGTTGAAGGCGCTGCGGGCCCGCGGCGGGCGGCTGGTCGTGGTGGATCCGCGCCGCACCCGCACCGCCGAGCTGGCCGACGAGCATCTGTTCGTCCGGCCGGGCAGCGACGCGTATCTGCTGTTCGGCATCGTGCACACGTTGTTCGCCGAGAACCTCGTCGATCTCCGGACCGACGTGCACGGCCTCGACGAGGTGCGCGCCGCGGCCGCCGATTTCGCACCCGAGGTGGTCGCGGGCCGCACCGGTGTGCCTGCCGACACCGTGGTCCGGCTGGCCCGGGAACTCGCCGAGGCGCCGACCGCCGCGGTGTATGCCCGGATCGGCACCTGCACTGCCGAGTTCGGCACGGTGACCCAATGGCTCGTCGACGTGATCAATACCCTCACCGGAAACCTGGACGCACCGGGCGGGGTCATGTTCGCCTCGGCCGCCGCGCTCGGCATCGTACGAACCAAACCATTCCGACTGGGCCGCTGGACCAGCCGGGTCCGGCAACTGCCCGAGGCCATGGGCGAATTCCCGGTCGCCACCCTGGCCGACGAGATCACCATCCCCGGTGACGGGCAGGTGCGCGCGTTGGTCACGGTGGCCGGAAATCCGGTGCTGTCCGCGCCTAATGGCGCCCGGTTGGATTCGGCGTTCGCCGGACTCGACTTCATGGTGAGCGTGGACTGCTATCTGAACGAGACCACCCGTCATGCCGATGTGATCTTGCCGCCGCCGCCTCCGTTGCGATCGCCGCATTACGATTTCGCGCTGCTGCAATTCGCGGTCCGCAATTACGCCCGGTACTCGCGGCCGCTGGTGCCGCTGGGTGATCGACCGTCCGAGGCGGCCGTTATCGCCCGGTTGGCGGCGGCGGTGACCGGCGGCGATCACCGCGGCGCCGACGGGCGCGACGCGGTCTCCGCTTTCGACGAATTCGTCATCGCCGGCACCCTCCACAAGGCCGGTCTCGCCGACCGCAGGGCCGAGCTGTCCGGCGCGAATACCACCGAGCAGCGCATCGACATGATGGTGCGCCTCGGCCCCTATGGCGCCTGGAACGGCGGCACTCTCAGCCTGACGACGTTGCTGGACAATCCGCACGGCGTCGATCTCGGGCCGCTGCGGCCGCGGCTGCCGGAGGTGCTGCGCACCGAATCCCGTCGCGTCGAACTCGCCCCGCCGCAGCTGCTCACCGACGTCGACCGGCTGCGCGCCGGATTGGCCGCGACAGCACCGGAGATGGTGTTGATCGGCCGCCGTCACCTGCGCTCCAACAACAGCTGGATGCACAATGTGCCGCGCCTGGTGAGCGGGACGAACCGCTGCACGCTGCATATCCATCCCGACGACGTCGCCCGTCTCGGCCTCGGCGATCACGCGGTGGTGAAATCGGCCGCCGGTGAGCTCACCGTGGATCTGGAACCGACCGAGGCGATCATGCCCGGTGTGGTGAGTCTGCCGCACGGTTGGGGCCACACCGTGGGCGGTCAGCGGGTGGCGCGTGAGCACGCCGGTGTGAACACCAATGTGCTCACCGATGACACGGTGATCGACATTCCCTCCGGTAACGCGGTGTTCAACGGTGTGCCGGTGTCGGTGAGCCCGGCCCAGCAGTAGGCGATAGTGCCGGGAACGGTTTCGGTAACGTCCCGATGATCACACTTCTTCGGTGGCCGATATCGAAACCGTTCCGGCACAACGATTAACGTTCGTCCTGTCGCACCGATCGAAGTAGCGCCCGGCGCCAGCGGAATTCCACGCGTACTGCAAGAGATTGTCTTGATTGGCATGGAATCGGGTATATCCGTTATGTTTCGCACGGCACTGGCTGTGCTGTCACCTGTGTTCGATACCCGGGTGACATGACCATGATCTGGATAGCAGGAGCGGCGACAATGGCCAAGAGATTCACCGATGCGGAAAAAGCCAGGGCAGTCAAGAAGGTGGAAAAGCTCCGCGCCGAGGGCAAGTCGTTGAACGCGGCGTGCGAAGAAGTGGTGCAGAAGGCGGGCTGGCCGTCGGTGGGCGCCCTCACCAACTGGGTGAAGGCGGCGGCCGCATCGGCGAACGGCGCGGCGGTCGAGGAACCCGCCGCCGAGGCCGAAGCCCCGGCTCCCCGCAAGCGCGTGGTGAAGAAGGCGCCGAAGTCGCGCGCCGCCACCGCTCGCAAGCGCGCCGCGTCGACCAACGGCTCGTCCGCGCCGAAGAAGGCCGCGGCGAAGAAGGCCGTCCCGGTGACCGCCGCGACGCTGGTCGCCGAGCCGGAGCCCGCCCCCGTCGTCGAGGAGCTGTCCTCGGTGACCGAGGCGCCCGCGCCCGAATCGGTCCCCGCGCCGGAGCAGGCACCGGAGCCGCAGCAGCGGGCCGCCGAGCTCGTCGCCGTGAGCGCCCCGGCCGCGACGTCGACCGTCACACCGGTCGCCGACCCGGAATTCGGCCACCGCAGCGCCGATGACCTGGCCAACGAGGTCCGCCGCCTGCGCATCGCGCTCGAGGAACTGCACGGCGAGAACCGTGCCCTCAAGGACCTCGTCGGGATCTACGTTCGCCGGTGAGCAAGCAGCTACCCCGGACGACATCGGTCCGGGGCAGCTCGATCATCCGCGTCCGGCGGCGCCGCACCACGCGCCGCCGGATCGGCGTAGATCTCAGATCAAACTCTTCTGCTTACGAATCCGCCTGCGCAGGTCCTTCATCAGTGCGTAGGACCCGCCGAAGCGCAGGAATCGCGGGATGAACCGGTTGACGAAACCGACGAACAGGAAAAGGTTGTCGAAGCGCCGCTGATCGGCCTCGGACCATTCGACCCGCAGCTGCTCGCGGAAGTAGGGCGCGAGGAATCCGATGGTCAGGAACTTCAGCAGCCCGCGGAACGGAATCCGCAGATACCAGTGGATCATCCGCAGATTCAGCAGATCATCGAGGTACCCGCGCACGAAATCGTCGAGGACGGCCTCGCGGGCCATCGTATTCCAGTAGGTGTCGAAATCCTTGCGGGTGGCCGGCCACATCTCCCGTGGCACCTGCAAACCCGTCGCCAGCGGTGACGCGGTCTGATAGAACTGCTCGGCCTGCTCATCGTTCATCTTGCCGTTGAGCAGCTGGTAGGTGTCTTCGAATCCGATGAACAGGCACGCCGCCACCCACAGCTGGAGGTGGCGATCGAAGGCGTTGTACTTCACCTTGCTGTCGGGCCCCGAGCGCACCTGGCGATGCGCCACATTCACCGCCTCGCGGAACGCGTCCTTCTCCTCCTGGGTGCCGAGGATGGATACGGCCAGATATTGCGTGGTGGTCCGCGCCCGCTTCCACGGATGCACCATGAGCGCACCGGATTCCACCCGGCTCTCCGCGACGCCGTAGCCGACGCCGGGCCGCGCCATCTGCATGACGACATTGGCGGCGGCGCCGCCGAAGCTCCAGAAATCCAGGGCGTCGGTCAGCGCGAGGGGACGCTTGGTGAACGGCCGGTGGTGGGTGCGGATGGGGATACGGGTCTGCTCGGTGGTCAGCGGCGGCAGGCCATGCTGCTCGAAGGATCGCGCGACTGCGGTCATGGGCATATTTCCGTTCTCTTGCCGGTGCGCCGGACGGGCCGAGTGCCGGCTCTCCGGGTGCCACTGCGCCCATTATGTTACTCGCGATTCTTGCCCGCAAGGGTACTTAGACAGGCGAACAGTCGATAACTTACGACTCCGCGAACCTTGCATCGCGCCTGGCTGGTCTGGTCAATCCCGCCAGAGCTCGATGGAATCTTGTCGAATCACTTCCGTATCGAGCGGAATGGTGCGTAACATACCGATCCAGCCGGACCGGTTGGGAGGCGCGCCGGTCATGCACCGCGCGCCACCTGCGCGCGGCGGCGGGGATCGTGCGCCGGACGGGGCCGGCAGGAAAGGACTAGGGCGATGCTCAAGAAGCTGGATCGAATATTCAGCTACGAGATGAAGGTCTCCGAATTCCTCGGGACGCTCATCATCCTCGGCATTCCATACGGACTGATCGGCGTCATCTGGACGCTGACGCACACCAGCCACCTACGCGATATGCACGGAATCGACGTCGTCATCTCGTTTCTCGGCTCGATCGTGTGCTGGCCGGTGCTCACCTTCTCGAATGTGTGCATGACCTGATGATGATCCTGGTGTGGCTCATCGACATCTTGGTGATCGGCGTCAAGATCCTCGGCGGGCGGATGAAAGTGAACCCGATTCTGCGATTCGGGCTGTGGCTCGCGGTGCTGAGCACCGTCGCCGCGGGTCTGGCGGTGGTGGGGTTCGGCCTGGTGGCACTCGAGCACCAGCTCAGCGGTGACGCCGAAGCGATGGGAATGCGGATCCGATGACCATTGTCGAAAAACCGGCCCCGCCCACCGATCTGGAGAAGGCGCTCGCCGACGCGAGAGGGCTGTGGAAACGGCATCCGCAGCGTTCGCTGGAAACGCTGGGCCGCCAGGTCACCCTCGGCCGCGATGCGATCATCGAAACCTTCCGCGCCATGCTCGCGCGGCGCTTCCCGTTCCACGAGTTCATCAAGCAATGCGCCTTCATGGCGAATGTGTCGGCCGCCCCGACGGTTTTCGTCGCCATCCCGATCGCGGTGGTGGTGTCGATCCAGGTGGGCGCCTTGGTGAATCAGGTCGGTGCGACCACCTTCATCGGTGCGGTCGCCGGACTCGGCATCATCCGGCAGGGTGCGCCGCTGGTGACCTCGCTGATGATCGCGGGCGCGGTCGGCTCGGCCATCTGCGCCGATCTGGGTTCGCGCACCATCAGGGAGGAGATCGACGCCATGATGGTGATGGGCGTCGACCCGGTGCGCAGGCTGGTCGCGCCCCGGCTGGTGGCTGCGGTGCTGGTGAGCATGCTGCTGTGCGGGTTCATCGTCTTCGTCGGTTTCGCGACCGCCTACATGTTCAACGTGTACGCGCAGTCGGGGACGCCTGGTTCGTTCATCGGTTCGTTCGCCTCCTTCGCCGTCGCCAACGATCTGATCGTCGCGCTGGTGAAGGCCGCGGTCTTCGGTGCGCTCACCGCCATCATCGCCTGCGATATCGGCCTGCATGCCAAGGGCGGGCCCGGCGGGGTGGCCGACGCGGTGAACTCGGCGGTGGTCAGTTCGGCGCTGATGTTGTTCGCCACCAACATCATTCTCACCCAGCTCTACAACACGCTGTTTCCGACGAAGGTGATCTGAGTGGGCAGCACGTACACCCCGCCCGCGCTGAAGCCGGTGCGGATGGCCGGCGCGGCGGCCGCGATCCCGATCCAGGCCAACCGCAGGGTCGGCCATCAGGCCATCACCTTCTTCCAGGCGGTGGCGGCGATTCCGTTCGTGCTGCGGCATTACCGCAAGGAAGTGCTGCGATTGACCGCCGACGTCGGTTTCGGCAACGGCTCGCTGATCGTCGGCGGCGGCACCGTCGGCGTGGTGATCATTCTGTGCGCCTTCGGCGGCATCACCGTCGGCATGGAATCGTTCACCGCGCTGAACCTGCTCACCATGGGCCCGCTGACCGGCGCGATCTCCGGTTTCGCGACCACACGCGAGCTGGCGCCCATCCTGGCCACGCTGGCCTTCGCCATCCAGGCCGGTTGCCGGTTCACCGCGCAACTGGGTTCCATGCGGATCTCCGAGGAGATCGACGCGCTGGAATCCATCGCCATCCGCCCGCTGCCGTACCTGGTGACCACCAGGATGATCGCGGCGACGCTGACCATCGTGCCGCTCTACAGCATCGGCCTGGCGGTGGCGTATCTGGCGACGAAGCTGTCGGTGCTGTTTCTCGGTGGCACCTCGGCGGGCACCTACGACCACTACTTCTTCCAATTCCTCATCGGCCCCGATGTGTTCTTCTCCCTGCTCAAGGTGATCGTTTTCGTGATGTTGTCGACGTTCATCCAGTGCTACTACGGCTATTTCGCCTCCGGCGGCCCGGAAGGCGTCGGCGTCGCGGCGGGCCGGGCGATCAAGATGGTCATCGTCGTCATGGTGTTCGCGAATCTGTTCCTGACCCTCGCGATCTGGGGCATCGACCCCGGATTCCGGATCTCGGGGTAGGCGGCGATGATTCTGGATCCCAGTGGGCGCGGACCGACCGCCCGTCAGCTGACCCTGTCGGGGCTCGCGGTAATGGCCACCATGGTGTTGCTGCTGACCCTGCTCGCCCTGCGCTACACCGGCTACTTCGAGGCCAAGGTGCCCGTCACCGTCACGCTCACCAGCACGGGTGACGGGTTGCCGGCCCGCGCGGATGTGAAGTTCCGCGGCATGGTGGTCGGCGCGGTGAGCGCGGTCGACGTGGTGGCGGCCGGACAGAGCCAGGAAGTGTTCGTCGACCTGAAACCCGCGGTGGCCGAGACCATCCCGGACAACGTCACCGCCCGGGTGATTCCCAACAACCTGTTCGGTGTCACCGCGATCGAACTGGTCGACAACGGCCCGTCCGAGGGTGTGCTGCACGAGGGCGCGACCATCGCCGAAGACACCAGCGCGGGCACCGTCCAGTTGCAGACCACGCTGACGGTGCTGCGCGATGTGCTCGACAATATCCAGCCCGAAAAGCTGGGCCGGGTGCTGGCGACCTTCTCCGCGGCGCTGGATCCCGGCGCCCGCGTGCCCGGCTCCACCATCGAACGACTCGACAACTGGATCACCCAGGTCCGCTCGATCGACGGAGTGGGGGAGCTGCTCGGCGATCTCGGCCGCGCCACCACCGCACTGAGCCAGTCGGCGCCCGAGCTGGTCGGGGTGCTGTCGGAATCGGTGACGACCGCGCGCACCCTCACCGAACGCCGCGACAAACTCATCGCCCTGCTCGCCAATGCCAGCGGTGCGGTGGACTCGGTGAACAGCCTGTTCGCGCGTAACCCGAACGCGGCCAAGGAACTGGTGCCCGGCCTGGACGAACTGTTCGGCTCACTGGCCCGTGACCCCGATGCCATCCCGTACACCGCGGCCAACCTCAACGCCACCTTGGAAAAGATGCAGTCGGTGTTCAGTTTCGGCCCACGCAAGCAGATGGTGTGGAAAATGGACGTCTCGTTCACTCCGTTCCAGCAGTACACCGCCGAGGATTGCCCGCACTACGGCGACATGTACGGCCCGCGCTGCGGTGGGCCGACGGTGCCGACCGTGGCGCCGCCGCAGGAGTATCCGCCGCAGATGCTGCCGCGCAGACTCGATTCGGCGGGCCCGGCTCCGGCGCCGATTCCGGTGCCGGGTGTGGCGCCCGTGCCCGCGCAACCCGGCGCACCGGCTGTTCCCGGGCTGCCGTTCATTCCCGGGTTGCCCGCGATTCCCGGAATCACCGCGCCGCTTCCCGGGGCTGCCGCGCCCGCGGGAGCATCGCCCGGCCCAGGTGTCGCGCCCGCGGGCGCGCCGCCCGGAGCTGCCGATACCGGACCAGGGGCTGCGGTGCCCGGGCCGGGTGCTGCGTCGGCTCCCGGAATCGCTGGTGCCGCGCCTACGGGTGCGGCACCAGGGCAGAGCGGTGCCGCCCCCGCGGCCTCCGTGCCCGGATCCCGGGACTCCGCGCCGGTACCCGTCGGCACCGTGACCGGCGGCAATCGCGTCGATTCCGCATCCGGCGCATCGGTCACCGCGTCGGGGCCGGCCGGGCCGAAGCGGGTAGTCCCTGTTTCCGGCGCGAGCGCCCCGGCACCGGGTGCCCGGCCGATCGCGACGGTCCGTGGTCACGCGGCGGTCGCACAGATCGTCGGCGGCAAACCCACCGCCGCGCAGCTACTGCTGCTCACCCCGCTGCTGGCCGGTGGATCCGTGGAGGTCTACGCATGAAGTCGGGCAAGGCGCTGATCGGGTTCAGCTTGTTCGCGGTGCTGGCGATGGTGCTGACCTACACCATCTGGTCGACCTTGCAGCGGTCGGTGTCCGGCGATACGCACAGCTATTCGGCGACGTTCTCCGATGTGCTCGGCGTGCGCGTCGGTGACGATGTGCGCATGGCCGGTGTGCGGGTGGGCCGGGTGGACAGCATCGAATTCGATGACGATTACAAGGCCCGCCTGGAATTCCGCATCCAGGACCGGCAGCGGCTGACCACCACCACCAAAGCGCTGGTGCGGTACCAGAATCTGATCGGCCAGCGCTATATCGCCCTGATTCCCGGCGAGGGCGACGGCACGGTGCTGGAGCCGGGCAGCCATATTCCGCTGGAACGCACCGAACCCTCGTTCGACGTCTCGGCGCTGCTGTCGGGTTTCGAGCCGCTGTTTTCCGTGCTGCAACCGGATCAGGTGAATTCGCTGTCGGAAACGTTGATCCAGGCGCTGCAAGGCGACGGTGTGTCGTTGAGTGCGCTGATCACCCAGGCGGCCGAGCTGGCCACCACCTTCGGCGAACGCGACGAGATCCTCGGCCAGGTGATCACCAATCTGAGCAGCGTGATCGCAGGCCTTGCCAATCGCAGCAAGGAATTGGAAACGCTGATCACCCAGGCCCGATCGCTGGTGGAGGCGCTGTATTCCGAGGGTGAATCGCTGAAGAGTTCGGTCGATCAGGTGGCGACCTCCACCGATGCGCTGGTCGGATTGATCACCCAGGTCAAACCGGATATGGCGCGGGCGCAGAACATGGCGACCAGCGGTGTGGCGTTGCTGCTGCTCAATGGCGCCGCACTGGATCAGGCCGCGATCGAGCTGCCGACTGTCCTCAATGGCCTGGCCCGTTTCACCAGTTACGGCGCCTACGCCAATGCCTATATCTGCCGCCTGGATGTGTCGCTGTGGGGCGTGCTGCTGCCGCCGGGGCTGTTCTCGCAGGTCGGTGGCGAATCCCAATCGGAGGTGTGCCGGTGATGGCACGAATACGACTGCCGAAGTATTCCTCGAATCGGTTCCTGTGGCTGGGGGTCGGCGCTGCCGCGGCGGTGGTGCTGTTGCTGGTCGGGTCCAGTGTGATTTCGCAGGCGCGGTTGACCGACAAGACCATTCAGGTGGAGTTCGCGCAGGCCGCCGGGTTGCGGCCGGGCGCGACGGTGGACGTCTCGGGCATCGAGGTCGGTGCCGTGCAGGCGGTGAACCTGGTCGACGACAAGGTGGTGGTCGATCTGCGGATTCGCCGCGATATGCGGCTCGGCCCGAATGCGCGCGCGGCGATCAAGATGTCCACCATTCTGGGCCGGCTGCATATCGAGCTGACGCCCGGCGACGGTAAAGGGCTGCCGGACAATCGGATTCCGATCGAGAACACCTCCGTGCCCTACAACCTCGGCAAGGTGATCCAGGACCCGAAATACAAGTCCTCGTTCGAACGCATCGAACGCATCGACCCGGAGAAACTGCGCACCGCGCTGGATCTGTTCGACCGGCAGATGGGTGATTCACCGGAGTTGGCGATCACCGCGCTCGACAGCATCGGATCACTGGCCAAGGTGATCAACGATCGCCGCGACGAGGTCGACGTGCTGTTGAAAGGCCTGGACACGGTCTCGCAGCTGGCCGCAGACAATCAGAACAGTGTGCTGTTGCTGCTGACCCGCGGTGAGGCGATCGGCAACGCGGTGGCGCTGCGGCAGACCCTGCTGCGGCAATTGCTCGACAATGTGGCTGCGCTGTCGGCGTTGCTGCGCGAGATGGGCATCGAGAACAACGATCAGCTCGGCCCACTGATCCAGAATCTGAACACCATGACCCAGGGCCTGGAGAAGAACCGGGACAATCTGGACCGGCTCTACGAAATCATGCCGATCGCCCTGCGTCAGTTCAACAATGCCCTCGGCAACGGGCCCTATGGCGATGTCTGGGCTCCGTGGTTCCTGCCGGACAACTGGCTGTGTTTCGCCCAGGCCGTTCAGGGGTGCGGCTCATGAGAATTCGAACGATCATCCGCACGGCCGCACTATCTGTCGCGGCGACGCTGGCGGCGGGATGTGCGTTGCTGCCCGAGAGCATCAGCGCGCTGCCGAACCGGTATCTCGGTGAACACATGCGTATCAGCGCCGACTTCGAGAACGTCGCCGGCCTGTACGCGGGCAATGAGGTGGCGATTCTCGGCGTACCGGTGGGCCGGGTGGACACGGTGACGGCCAAGGGCAGCTACGTCCAGGTCACCATGACCATCGACAAGGGCGTCAAGGTGCCGGAAAACGCGATGGCCGCGCTCATTTCGCCGCAGCTCATCACCAACCGGCACGTCGAATTGGCGCCCGCCTATTCCGGTGAGGGGCCGTTGCTGGCCGATGGCGCGCATATTCCGCTGGAGCGCACGCGGGTGCCGGTGGAGCTCGATCGGATTCTGGAGAACTTCGATCAGCTCGGCGCCGCGCTCAAGGGCGATAACGCGCAGGGCCCGATGGCCAGCCGGGTGTTGTTCCCGCTGCTGGAAGGTAATGGCGATCGGTTGCGCGCCACCCTCGACGCGCTGTCGTCGGCGTTCGAGGTGTCCTTCGCCAACAAGGACCAGATCGCCAACACCATCATCAAACTCAACGAGATCACCCAGATCATCGCCCAGAACGATCAGACCGTCCGCGATTTCAGCGGCAGGCTCACCGAACTGGTGCAATTGATGGGCGAGCAGTCACCCGGCCTGCAAGCAGTACTGACCCAGCTCAACGATTTCGTCAACAACACCTCCTCGGTGGTCGGCCAGAACTCCGATCAGCTGGCCGGTGCGTTGCAGCGGTTCACCACGATCACCGCCCAGATGCGCGCCAACGCCCGCGGTCTCACCGAATTGGTCGACGTCGCGCCGCTGTTCTTCGAGAACTTCTCCAACGCCGTCAGCCGTGAACACCGTGCGCTGCGCTTGCACGGTCTGCTGGACAAGGCGGTGCTCGACAACGAGGTGCTCTCGCTGTTCTGTGAGCGCGTGCAGATGCGCTCCGACGGCTGCCGCACCGGCAAGATCCAGGATTTCGGTCCCGATTTCGGGCTGACCGCCGCATTGCTCGGACTCACGAAATGAGAGTGATGATTCGCAGGACAGTGCTGATCCGCAGGACACTCGGTGCGTTCGCCGTCATCCTCACCGTGGGCGCCGCCACCGGGTGCGGCATCACGGTGGAGAACGTGCCGATGCCCAAACCCGGTATCGGCGGCCCCGGCTACACCATTCGCGCGGCCTTCCGTGACGCGCTGAACCTGCCCGACCGCGCGCACGTGAAGATCGGCGGCACCGATATCGGCGTCGTCACCGATATCTCCACCACCAATTTCATCGCCGACGTGGAAATGCTGATCCGCGAGGACATCAAACTGCCACGCGGCACCACCGCCGAATTGCGCCAGGCCACCCCGCTCGGCGACATCTTCGTCGCGATGACGCTGCCACCGGCCACCGCCGAGACCGAACTGCTGCAACCCGGCGACATCATCTCCACCGACCACACCGGCGCGGGCGCCTCGGTGGAAGAGCTGATGGTGTCGGTGTCGATGCTGATCAACGGTGGCGGGCTCAATCAGGCCGCGGAGATCACCGCGCAGATGGATTCGATGTTCGGCGGACGCGCACCCCAGGTGGCGCACATGATCACCGAACTCACCAGCGTGCTCGCCGCCCTCAATGCCCGCACCGGCGATATCGACAGCGTGCTGTCCGGAGTCAATGTGCTGACCGGTGAACTCGCTGCCCGCAAGGCGGAATTGGGTCAGGCCGCCGATACCTTCCCCGGTCTGCTCGGGCTGGTGGCCGAGAACAATCGCGATATCTCCTCGCTGATCAACAAGGTGTCGGTCACCATGGCCGCGCTCGGCGATTTCACCAACACCACCGGTGATGATTTCGTGAGCCTGTTCGACAGCATCCAGCAGTTGATGTCGGGCTTCACCCAGATGGGCGGCGATCTCGGGGAGCTGCTCGAGCGGTTCCATTCGATCTATCCCTCGCTGGAGGCCACCCTCGAGGGGCCGACACTGGCCGTCGCCGCCACCGTGTCCTACCTCAGCGTCGGCGCGCTGACCGACCCGACCGGCAGCCGTCTGCCCGAGGTCGGCGATGTGCCCGCGTTCATCGGCAGCCTCGCGCAGGTGATCCAGAAGGTCATCGGCCGGGTCACCAGCCCGCCGCAGCCGGTGCCGGGACAGCAGGCGCCCGCACCGCAGCCCGCTCCGCAAGGTGGTGAGCGGTGAACATCCCGCTGTGGAATTACCTGGTTCGCCGTCGCGTCGCGGTCGCGAACCTCGGGCTCGTGGTGATCCTGGTGCTCGGGTCCTGGTACCTGGGTGCCGAGGTGCTGCGGATCAACCCGCTGCCCAACACCTACGCGGTGACCGTCGAATTGCGCGGCTCCGGTGGGCTGCTGCCCGGCAACGACGTCACCTTTCGTGGCACCAGGGTCGGCCGGGTGAGCGATGTGCGGGTGACCGACACCGGCATCGCCGCGGTGGCCGAAATCGATTCGTCGGCGCGGATTCCGGTCGGCGGCACCGTCGCCGTCGGCCGGTTGTCGGCGGCGGGCGAGCAGTACCTCGATTTCCGGCCGGACGCCGATACCGGGCCGTACCTGGATGACGGTGCGGTGGTGGACGTGGCGCAGACCTCGACACCGGTCTCGGTGCAGTCGGTGCTGACCAACGTCAGCGGACTGATCGGCGGCCTGAACCCGCAGCGGCTCACCGTCATCGTGAACGAACTGGACAAGGCGCTGGCCGGCGGCCCGGACCGGTTGCGCAACATGATCTCCGGGATCAGCCGGGCCATGGCCGGGCTCAACGATCTGCTGCCGCAGACTCGTCAGCTGATCGAGAATCTCGGCGTCATCGCCGAGACCACCTCGCACGCCCAGCCCGACCTGACCACGCTCACCACGGGCGCGGGCGCGCTGTTCGATCAGCTCACCGCCGCCGACCAGGAAGTGCGCCGCTTCCTCGATCTGGCGCCCGATCAGCTGGCCACCCTCGGCGGCTTCGTGCAGGCCACCGAGGATCCGATCACCAATCTGGTCACCAATTTCGTCGCCATCACCAAGGCCGCCAAACTGCGTGCCCCCGCGATCTCGGCGCTCTTCCCCGCGCTGCGCGAGGGTTCGGCCGCGATCGGCATCCCCGCCCACGACGGCGCCTACCACACCCTGGTCGACCCCTGGCCGCGCCCGACCTGCGAATACGACACCATCCCCGTCGTCCCCACCACCCCGACCGCCGATACCAGGGTGCGCCTCTACAACTACTGCATCACCAGCAACCCGGCCTTGCAGATCCGCGGCTCCGCCAACGCCCCGCGCCCGAACGTCCCCGACAACACCGCGGGCCCGCCGCCCGGCGTCACCGGCAACGAACTCTCCCGCCCGATCCCCGGCAGATAGGACCGAAACAGCATGAGCACCAAAGACACCGACCCTGCCGCTAAGGACCCGGCTGCGTTGAACGAGCTGAGCATCGCGGTGGAGCGGACGCCATCGAAGTCGCGTGGAACCGGTGTCGCGCCGAGTCCGGCCGCCGCCGACTCGGTCGACGATCAACCGGACACACGAGGATCCGAGCCCGCCGTGACGTCTGTGATCGGCACACACGGCGAAGCGGTCGATGGCGCTGCCGATATGCCTGTCGGCGAACAGGACTCGCCGGAAGCCGACGGCGTGTCTGCCGCTGAGCGCGAGGGCGCCCTCTCGCGCGGCACGCCGGATTCCGATGTCGATCCGCACTCCGGCGGCGTGTCGGATGCGATTGTGACCTCCGATGGCACAGGTTCCTCGGATCTCGAACTGCCGAAACAACGCCGATCGACCGCCGCTGTGACCGACGGCGCGGCGACGGCTGCGGTCGACGATGGCTCGACGGTCGGCGGTGGCGCCGCGGCGGCCGATGACGATGTCACCGGTGAATCGCACTCCACCGCCGCCCGCAAGCGCCCGCTCGGGAGGCTGACGGCCGTGATCGGCCGCCGCGGCGGGCAACGCCCCACCGCGCGCGTCCTCGCCGCCCGCTGCGCGGTGGCGTTGCTGCTGGTCGCGGGCGCTGCGTCGACGCTGTACTTCTACATGCAGGATCGCGACAAGGAAGCCGTGCTGGCCGCGCAGGAACAGGCGCGGCTGGCGGCCTGCGAGTACGCCCCGGTGCTGGCCAACTACGACGCGAAGAACCTCGACCCCTATTTCCGTGCGGTGCTCGACGGCGCCACCGGTGACTGGCGGCAGCAGTTCGAAGCCACCAGCCAGGAACTGCGTGAGGTGCTCGCGCAGGGCCAGGTCGTCTCGGCGGCCAGCGATGTGCAGTGCGCGATCAAATCCGGTGACGAGACCTCGGCGGAGGCCATCGTGGTGATCGGCCAGACCATCACCAGCCTCGGCACCCAGGGCAAGCCGGCCCCCGGACAGCTGTCGATGGTGATGCGGATGGAGAAGTCCGGCGACCGCTGGCTGGTCAACGACATGAACGCACCGCTGGCGCCGTCACCGCAGCCCTGACCTCAGCGTCCGAACAGCACCTGCCGCATCAGCGCCGCCACCCGACGGCGTGAGCAGGCCGGATCCACCGAACCGAACCGCTGCCCGAGATCGACCACCATGGCCAGCGCGGCGTGCACCAGCACCCGAGCGGTCGCGGCGGCGAGCTCGGGCCGCACCGCGGTCAACAGCTTGGCCCACTCTTCGACATTGAGCCGCTGGATGTTGCGCAGCACGGTGCGTTCCTCGGCGGGCACATTGCTGATCTCGGCGTAGTAGACGAAGGTCAGCTCGCGTTCGGCGAACGAGCCGTCGACGAACAGGTCGATGAGGGTGTGCAGGGCCTGCTCGGGACCATCGGATCCGGCCACGGCGGGGCCGATGGCAGCCGAAACCCGGTCGGCCGCACGGCGAAACGCGGCGGCGAGGATATCGCCCTTACCGCGGTAGAACCGGTACACCGCCGAGGAGGCCGGCAACCCGGCGGCGGTGGCGATGTCCTCCACGCTCACATTCGGGTAGCCGCGTTCATGGAACAGTTCCACCGCGCGCACCAGCAGCAGTTCGTGCTTGAAGGTCAGCGGGATCTCGCGGGCCGTGGTGGCCTCGGTGTCGTCGCCGGGTGCGGGCAGCCGGGTATCGGCCAGGTCCCGGCAGGCGGCACCGAGCTGATCGGTCAGCGCGCGCACCGGGATCGCCACGTGGTGGTCGCCGATGCTGCTCAGCACGCTCAGCAGCGCCGCCGTGAGCACCGCGCGGTCGCGTACCGGCAGGTCTGGGCGGTATTCACCGAGCGCCTCGCGCAGCGCGCTGTCGACCACGGTGAGCTGGTCGTGCAGCAGAGTGGCGTCGTCGGGTTCGAGGTAGCGGCGTTGCCAGCGCAACAGCGCGGCGCTGCGCCGGTTGACGATGGAGGCCTCGATCAGCGCATCCAGTTCGTGCTCGAGCCGCTCGCGCGCCGACCACCGCCGCGCCTCCTCCGGCAGCCGCACCGCCTCCACGCTGAGCCTGCCCAGCCGCATCGTTTCCTCGCGGAACAGCGCGTACTTGCTCGGGTAGTGGCGGTACAGCGCGGTCGAGGAGATATCGAGGCGCGAGGCGATGTCCTCCATGCTCACCCCGTGATAGCCGAGCGAACCGAACGCTTCGGCCGAGGCCGCCGCGATCTGCGCGCGCCGGTCGCGCGGCCGGCGTCGCACCGCCCGAGTCCCGGTGGTCTCGTCCGCGGTCGTCTCCCGCGTCGAGCGGCGATTCCGGGCTCCCATGCGGCGATGATAGCCCGGCGAACCGCTGCTCCACGCGCACTTTCTCCCCGCGTTGGGGAAGTGAATCAGAAATCACAAAATGGTCTGTAACGACTACTATTGCGGCACGGATAGTAAGAATGGCCCGTAACATATTCTGTCGACGGCGGGCAGCATCGAGCCCGGTGGGACCACGCGATGAGCGAGGAATCAGACCTGCGCGCGACGCCCGAACAACACGATCTGCATCAGCGCCGCCACCCGCCCCTGCGAGGCGATCGGCGCGGTACCGAACGACCGGCCCAGATCCACCACCAAGGCGAACGCGGCATGCACCAGGAACCGGGATTCGGCCGGCGCGAGTTCCGGGCGCACCTCACGCACCAGCCGCGCCCACTCCTCGACGCTGAGCCGCTGGATATTGCGCAGCACCGTGCGTTCCTCGGCCGGAACGTGCTGGAACTCGGTGTAGTAGACGAAGGTCAGCGCCCGCTCGGTGAACGAGCCCGCCACATACTGATCGATCAGCGACACCAGTGCCGCCTCGGCGCTGTCGGCCGCCGCGACGGCCGGTCCGATCGCGCTCGAAACCCGTTCGGCCGCACGGCGGAACGCGGCCGCCAGCAGATCGCTCTTGCCGCGATAGAACCGGTACACCGCCGACGCCGCCGACAGCCCGGCCGCGGTCGCGATGTCTTCCACGCTGACGTTCGGATACCCGCGATCGTGGAACAGCTCGACCGCCTTGCGCAGCAGCAGCTCATGCTTGAACGAATCCGGGATCTCCGCCGCCGCAGCGGGTTCCACCGCGTCCCCGACCGCGGGCAGCTCGGCCTGCGCGATATCCCAGCAGGCCGACGACAGCAGGCGGGTAAGCGATTTCGCGGGCAGCGCGGCGTGATGGTCGGCGATGCTGGTGATGGTGCTCAGCATGGCCGCGCGCAGTACCCGCAGATCGTCCTCGTCGAGCTCGGGGCGCAGCGCGTGCAGTTCGGCGCCGAGCGCGTCGACGACGGTGGCCTGCTGTTCGTTGAGCAGATCCGAATCCTCGGGCTCGAGGTAGCGGCCCTCCCAGCGCACCAGGGTGACGCTGGCCCGGTTGTCGATGGTGGCGGTGATGAGCGCGTCGAGGACCTGCCGTAGCCGCTGCTCGGGGGTGGCGTCGGCCGCGTCCTCGGGTAGGTGCACCGATTCGGTCATGGCCCGGCCCACCCGCAGTAGTTCCTCCCGGAACAGGGCGTACTTGCTGGGGTAATGCCGGTAGAGCGCGGCGGAGCTGATGCCGAGACCCGAGGCGATGTCCTCCATGCTGACACCGTGATAGCCGAGGGAGCCGAAGGCGGAGGCGGCGGCCGCCGCGATCTGGGCTCGCCGGTTCTTCGGCCTGCGCCGGATCTCGCGTGGCGCCGAGTCGCCGTTGCTCTTCGCACGCACGGTACGGCGATTGTCGACACTCATTCCGACATGGTATCGCCCGGTAACCAGCGGCAATGTGGCGCTCCCCGGCGTGAGTCGTGGATCACCTGCGGCCGGGCGGGCGAATCCGCGCGTACCAGTCGAGCAGATCGGGATCGTCGACCGCGCTGCGCTCGACGACCCGGGTCGGGTCCGCACCCTGGAACAGCTTCTTGATCGGCACCTCGAGCTTCTTGCCGGTGCGGGTGTGCGGGACGGCGGGCGCGGCCAGGATCTCGTCGGGCACATGCCGCGGCGACACCTCGGTGCGGATCACGGCTTTGATCCGTTCGGCCAGCTCATCGGTCAGTTCCACGCCGGGCGCCGTCACCACGAACAGCGGCATCCAGTAGCCGCCGTCGGGTTGTTCGGCGCCGATCACCAGCGCCTCGGCGACCTCGGGCAGCCGTTCCACCGCCTGATAGATATCGGCGCTGCCCATCCGGATGCCGTGCCGGTTGAGCGTGGAATCGGACCGCCCGTGCACCACCACCGAACCGTGATCGGTGATGGTGATCCAGTCGCCGTGCCGCCACACACCGGGGTAGGTGTCGAAATAGGCGTCGTGGTAACGCTTTCCGTCCGGGTCGTTCCAGAAGCTCACCGGCATGGACGGCATCGGCCGGGTGACCACCAGTTCGCCGACCTCACCGCGCACCGGATTTCCCGACTCGTCGTAGGCCTCCAGCGCCACACCGAGATACGGCGCCGACAGCTCGCCCGGCCACACCGGCACCGTGCGCACCCCGCCGATGAACGCCGACACCACATCGGTGCCGCCGCTGATCGAGGAGATCGGAATATGGTCACCGACGTTGTCGCGCAACCACAGTGCCGACGACGGCGGCAGTGCCGAGCCGGTGATGCCGATCATCCGTAACGCCGACAGGTCGTGCTCGTCCTTGGGCACCGAGCCGGCCTTGATGCAGGCCAGCACATACCCGGGGCTGGTGCCGAGCACCGTCGCGCGCACCTTCGCCGCGATCCGCCACAGCGCGTCCGGCTCGGGATGGGTGGGGCTGCCGTCGAAGCAGACGATGGTCGCGCCCGCGAGCAGCCCGGCCACCTGGAAATTCCACATCATCCAGCTGGGGCTGGTGTACCAGAAGAAGGTGTCGTCGGGGCCGATATCCGATTGCAGCGCCACCGCTTTCAGATGCTCGACCAGCACGCCGCCGTGGCCGTGCACGATGCCCTTGGGC
The DNA here is from genome assembly GCF_005863245.1 of Nocardia cyriacigeorgica. Taxonomy (GTDB): domain Bacteria; phylum Actinomycetota; class Actinomycetes; order Mycobacteriales; family Mycobacteriaceae; genus Nocardia; species Nocardia cyriacigeorgica_C. The sequence continues at coordinate 369,328 of NZ_VBUT01000008.1, forward strand.
AGGCCGGTGGTGCCGGAGGAGAACACGATCCACAGCGAGTGGTCGAAGTCGACGGCTTCGGTCTCGATCACCGGATCGGTGTCGGTGGTCTTGACGGCGTCGGCCCAGGCCAGCGTGTCCGGTACGTCGAGCCCGAGGCGCGACACCACGATGGTCTCGCGCACACTCGACAGCCCGGCGCGCAGCTGGTCGATATCGGCGCGTTTGTCGTGCGCTTTGCCGCCGAAACGGTAGCCGTCGGCGGTGACCAGCACCGTCGGTTCCAGCTGGCCGAGCCGGTCGAGCGCGGCTTTGGCGGTGTAATCCTGACCGCACGCGCTCCACACCGCGCCCACTGCCGCGGTACCGAGGAACGCGATCACGGCCTCGGGGATATTCGGCAGATAGCCGGCCACCCGGTCACCCGGCCGCACCCCGAGCGAGCGCAGCGTTCGCGCGAAAGCGGCGGTGCGGTCGATCAATTCGGTCCAGGAGACCTCGGTGACATCCTCGCCGCCGTCAGTGAGCGCCACGATCGCCGGACGGTCGGAGCGCGCCTGCCGCACGACCTGATCCACATAGTTCACCCGGGTGCCGGGGAACCAGCGCGCTCCCGGCATGGTCTCCTCGGCCAGCACCTCGCCGGCGATCTCACCGAGCTCGAAGTAATCCCACAGCGCATGCCAGAAACCGGCGAGATCCTGCACCGACCACTGCCACAGCGCGGCGTAGTCGGGGGTGGGGACGCCGGTGCGCGCGGTGACGAAGCGGGCGAAATCGGTGATCTTCGCCTCGGCGATATCCCGGTCGGTGGGCACCCACTGTGGCTGCATCGTGGTTCTCCTCGGTGTGTGGATCAGTGGCGGGCGCGCCGGACGACCTGCTCGGCGTGCCGCAGCACGGGGGCGTCGACCATGCGGCCCTGGTAGGCGAAGACACCGCGATGCCGCGGCGCCTGTTCGAGAACCGCACGCGCCCAAGCGAGTTCGTCGTCGGTGGGGGCGTAGGCGTCGCGGATGACGGCCACCTGGCTCGGATGGATGGCCACCTTGACGTCGAACCCGACGGCCACCGCGTCCTCGGCCTCGGCCCGCAGACCGTCCAGGTCGGCGATATCGAGATACACCGAGTCCAGGGCCAGCCGCCCGTGTGCCTTGGCTGCCAGCAGCGCCGTCGAGCGCACGTGCTTGGCGACGTCGCGGTAGCTGCCGTCGGCGTGCCTGCTGGACGCGCCGCCGAGCCCGGCGACCAGATCCTCCGCACCCCACATGACGCCGATGGTGTTGTCGGCGGCCGCGGTGCGCGCCACCTCCAGCGCGCCGAGCGGCGATTCGATCAGCGCGATCACCTCATAGGCCGACAGCGCCGCCAGCTGGGCGGTCGACTCGCATTTGGGCAGCATGATCCGGCGGTAGCCGGTCTCGATGAGCGCGGCCAGGTCGTAGCGGTGGTCCTCGGTGCCCGCGGCATTGACCCGCACGATGGTGGTCTCCGGGTCCAGCGGGGTGTCGACCAGCGCCTTGCGCGCTGCGGCCTTATCGCTCGCGGCCACGCCGTCTTCCAGATCGAGGATCACCACGTCGGCCGCGGCGGCGGCCTTGGCGAAGCGTTCGGGCCGGTCGGCCGGGCAGAACAGCCAGGCCGGACCGCTCATCTGCCACATCATGCCGACTCCGGACGCATACGGACCAGCGTCTTCCTGGTGGCGGTCGCTACGACATCGCCGTGCTGGTTGCGGGCGGTGTGCGCGAAGCTGACGATGCCCTCGCCCGGCCGCGACTTCGAGGCCCGCTTCTCGGTGACGACGGTTTCGGCGTAGAGGGTGTCGCCGTGGAACAGCGGCTTCGGGAAGGCGATATCGCCGAAGCCGAGGTTGGCCACCAGCGTGCCCTGCGTCAGCTGCGCCACCGACAGCCCCACCAGTGTCGACAGCGTGAACATCGAATTCACCAGCCGCTGGTTGAACGGCGGCTGCGTCTCGCTGAACGCGGCGTCCAGGTGCAGTGCCTGGGTGTTCATCGTCAGCGTGGTGAACAGGACGTTGTCGGCCTCGGTGATGGTGCGGCCGGGCCGGTGCTCGTAGACCACGTCGGTCTCGAACTCCTCGAACCACAGTCCCCGCTGGACGACGCGGCGTAGCTCGCTCACAGCCCCAGCTCCCGTGCGATCAACATCAACTGCACCTCCGTCGTGCCCTCGCCGATCTCCAGGATCTTGCTGTCGCGGTAGTGCCTGGCCACAGGGTATTCGTTCATGAAGCCGTAGCCGCCGAAGATCTGAGTGGCGTCGCGGGCGTTGTCCATGGCCGCCTCGCTGGAGATGAGCTTGGCGATCGAGGCCTGCTTCTTGAAGGGTTTGCCGGCCAGCATCAGCGCGGCCGCGTCGTAGTAGGCGGCGCGGGCGGTGTGCGCGCGGGCCTCCATCCGGGCGATCTTGAAGGCGATGGCCTGGTTGGTGCCGATCGCCCGGCCGAAGGCCTCGCGTTCCTTGGCATAGCGCACGCTCTCGTCCACGCAGCCCTGCGCCACACCGGTGGCGAGCGCGGCGATGGCGATGCGGCCTTCGTCGAGGATGCGCAGGAAGTTCGCGTAGCCGCGGCCGCGTTCGCCGAGCAGGTTCTCCTGCGGCACCCGGACATCGGTGAACGAGAGCGGATGGGTGTCGGAGGCGTTCCAGCCGACCTTGTTGTAGGCCGGTTCGGCGACGAAACCGGGGGTGTCGGTGGGCACGAGGATGGTGGAGATCTCCTTCTTGCCGCCCGATTCGCCGGTCACCGCCGTCACCGTCACCAGCGTGGTGATGTCGGTGCCGGAGTTGGTGATGAACTGCTTGCTGCCGTTGATCACCCAGTCGCCGCCGTCGGCGACCGCGGTGGTGCGGGTGCCGCCCGCATCGCTGCCAGCGCCGGGTTCGGTGAGCCCGAAAGCGGCCAGGTTGCGGCCGCTGGTGAGCTGGGGCAGCCACCGCTGCTTCTGCTCCTCGGTGCCGAAGCGGTAGATCGGCATCGCACCGAGCGACACCCCGGCTTCGAGGGTGATGGCCACGCTCTGGTCGATCTTGCCCAGTTCCTCGAGCGCCAGGCACAGCGCGAAGTAGTCGCCGCCCATCCCGCCGTACTCCTCGGGGAACGGCAGCCCGAACAGGCCCATCTCGGCCATGCCCTGGACCACCTTGTACGGGAAGGTGTGGTTGGCGTCGTGTTCGGCGGCGACGGGGGCCACCACCTGGTTGGCGAAATCGCGGACGGTGAGCGCGAGGTCGCGGTATTCGTCGGGAAGTGTTCCGGTGGAAAGGAAGTCGGTCATCGTGTGGTCCTATCGGTCAGCAGCTGCGGCGGTGGGGGAGTCGGCGGTCGGCGCCGGGGCGTGGATCTTGGCGAGCACCTGGTCCAGGCTCACCTGATCGCCGGGCCGCACCAGCACTTCGACGGTGCCCGCGATCGGCGCGGTCAGCGAATGCTCCATCTTCATCGCTTCCACCACGACGACGGGCGCGCCCGCGGTCACCTCGGCGCCGGGTTCGACCGGCACCGCGATCACCGAACCGGGCATGGGACTGCGGATTTCGGCGTCGCCCAGGTCGGCGTCGCCGGCTCGGACGTTGACCTCGGCCACCTCACGCAGCGAGCAGACGCCGAACGTGCCCGCCACCCACAGCCGGTTGTCGTGTTCGGCCAGCCGGTAGTCGCGACGCAGATCGTCGACGGTGATCGTCAGCAGTCCGGGCGCGGTGAGCTCGGCGGATACCGCGACCGGTGCACCGTCGTCGCCCACTTGCAGTTGGGCAGCCGCCGGTGTTCCGGTCAGGTGGACGTGTTCGGTGCGATTGCCGCCCTCGAGCCGGATCGTCGTGGGCGCGGCAGTGCCCACCCGCCAGCCGGTCGGCTGATCCCACGGATCGCCCGGCTCGGCAGGCCAGCGGCGCAGCCAGTGGTAGACGGCGGCCGCGGCGAACGCATCGTCGGGCACCGGTGCGGGCGTGAAGTCGACGGCCCTGCGGTCCAGCAACGCGGTGTCCAGACGTCCGGCCACCACATCGGGGTCTTCGAGCAGGAAGCGCAGGAATTCGATATTGGTGGTCACGCCGAGGACGACGGTCTCGCCCAGCGCCCGGTCCAGCGCCGCCAGCGCGGCCGCGCGATCGGGACCGTGCGCGATCACCTTCGACAGCATCGGGTCGTAATCGCTGCCGACGACGGTGCCGACCCGCAGCCCCGAATCCACCCGCACACCCTTGCCGCTCGGTTCGGCGAGATCGACCACCGTGCCGCCGGTGGGCAGGAAGCCGCGACCCGGATCCTCGGCGTAGACGCGCGCCTCGACGGCATGACCGACGAGCCGGATGTCCTCCTGCGCCAGCGTGATTCGCTGTCCGGCCGCCACCCGCACCTGGCATTCGACCAGGTCGACGCCGGTCACCATCTCGGTCACCGGATGCTCCACCTGGAGGCGGGTGTTCATCTCCATGAAGAAGAACTCGTCCGGGCGGTCGGCCGAGACGATGAATTCCACCGTGCCCGCACCGACGTAGTCGACGCTGCGCGCGGTATTGCAGGCCGCCGCCCCGATCCTGGCCCTGGTGGCCGCATCGAGCAGCGGCGAGGGCGCTTCCTCGATCACCTTCTGATGCCTGCGCTGCAAGCTGCATTCGCGTTCGCCCAGATGCACGACATTGCCGTGCTGGTCGGCGAGGATCTGCACCTCGATATGACGCGGCCGGGTGACGAAGCGTTCGATGAACAGGGTGTCGTCGCCGAACGCCGCGGCGGCCTCGCGCCGGGCGCTGACCAGCGCGGCGGGCAGCTCGCCGGGCTCATGCACCAGCCGCATGCCCTTGCCGCCGCCACCCGCGGACGGTTTGACCAGCACCGGATAGCCGATGTCGGCGGCGGCGGCGATCAGCGCGTCGTCGTCGAGACCGGGCTCGGCGATACCGGGCACCACCGGGACGTCGAACGCGGAGACGGTGTTCTTGGCGGTGATCTTGTCGCCCATCACCTCGATCGCCTTGGCCGGCGGGCCGAGGAACACGATATCCTTCTCGGCCAGCGCGGAGGCGAAAGCGGCGTTCTCGGACAGGAATCCGTAGCCGGGATGCACCGCCTGGGCCCCGGTGCGGACGGCGGCGTCGACCACCTTGGCGATATCGAGATAGCTCTCGCGGGCGGGCGCCGGACCGAGCCGCACCGCGACGTCGGCCTCCCGGACGTGCCTGGCGCCGGCGTCGGCGTCGCTGTAGACGGCGACCGAGCGGATACCCATGGCGCGCAAGGTGCGGATGACGCGCACCGCGATCTCGCCGCGATTGGCGACCAGGACGGTGTCGAAACCGACGGGATGATTCGTATTCAGCATTCTCATCACATCCGGAAGACGCCGTAGGAGACAGGTTCCAGCGGAGCCTGCGCACACACCGACAGGGCGAGGCCGAGCACCGTTCTGGTGTCGGCGGGGTCGATCACGCCGTCGTCCCAGATCCGCGCGGTGGAGTAGTAGGGGTTGCCCTGCCGCTCGTACTGCTCGCGGATCGGGGCCTTGAACTCCTCCTGATCCTGCTCGGTCCAGGGCTTACCGCTGCTGTCGAGCTGATCGCCGCGCACCGTCGACAACACCGACGCCGCCTGCTCGCCGCCCATTACCGAGATCCGGGCATTGGGCCACATCCACAGGAACCGCGGCGAATACGCGCGCCCGCACATGGAGTAGTTGCCCGCACCGTAGGAACCGCCGATGACGACCGTCAGCTTCGGCACCCGCGCGCACGCCACCGCCGTCACCATCTTCGCGCCGTGCTTGGCGATGCCGCCGGCCTCGTAATCGCGTCCGACCATGAACCCGGTGATGTTCTGCAAGAACAGCAGCGGGATCTTGCGCTTGTCGCACAGTTCGATGAAATGGGCGCCCTTCATGGCGGATTCGCTGAACAGCACGCCGTTGTTGGCGACGATGCCGACCGGATGGCCGTGGATATGGGCGAACCCGGTGACCAGGGTCTTGCCGTATTCGGCCTTGAATTCGTGGAAGCCGCTGCCGCCCTCGGGGTCGCCGTCGACGATGCGGGTGATCACTTCGCGCACGTCATAGGGAGTACGCAGGTCGACGGGCACCACATCATAGAGCTCCTCGACCGGTGCGGCGGGCTCCACCGGAGTGCGCACTTCCCACGGGCTTTCGGGCCGCGGGCCGAGCGTGCCAACGATGCGCCGCACGATGCGCAGCGCGTCCTGATCGTCGTCGGCGAGATGATCGGTGACCCCGGAGGTGCGCGAATGCAGCGCCCCGCCACCGAGTTCCTCGGCCGTGACCACCTCACCGGTGGCCGCCTTCACCAGCGGCGGCCCACCCAGGAAGATGGTGCCCTGATCGCGCACGATCACCGCTTCATCGCTCATCGCCGGCACATACGCACCGCCCGCGGTGCACGAACCCATCACCGCCGCGATCTGCGCGATGCCCTTGGCGCTCAGATTCGCCTGGTTGTAGAAGATTCGACCGAAATGCTCCCGGTCGGGGAACACCTCGTCCTGATGCGGCAGGTACGCGCCGCCGGAATCGACCAGGTAGACGCACGGCAGATGGTTCTGCAACGCGACTTCCTGGGCGCGCAGATGCTTCTTCACCGAGATCGGGTAGTAGGTGCCGCCCTTGACCGTCGCGTCATTGGCGACGATCACGCATTCGCGTCCCGACACCCGCCCGATCCCGGTGATGACGCCCGCGCCCGGGCATTCGTCGTCGTACATCCCGTTCGCCGCCAGCGGCGACAGTTCGAGGAACGGGCTGCCCGGATCGAGCAGCTGATCCACTCGCTGGCGTGGCAGCAGCTTGCCCCGCGCGATATGACGCTGCCTGGCCTTCTCCGGACCGCCGAGCGCGGTTGTCGCGAGCCGGGCACGCAGATCGGCGACCAGCGCCTGATGCGCCGCGTAGTTGTCGGAGACCGCAGCGCTCGCACGCGGGTCCTGAGTAATCGTCATCACGCCATCCTGCCGGTCAGTTAATCGCTGATAACTGGAATACAGGTTAATCTTGACTAACCGAGTTGTCCAGACCGGCTGGGAGGAGCGCCGATGACCGGCACGGAAACCGGCACGCTCACGCGCCGTGAACAGCAGAAAGCCGAGCGCAGGCGGCAGTTGCTCGATGCGGGCGCGCGCCTGATCGCCGACCGCGGGTTCCTCGGCATGCGCCTGGACGATCTCGGCGCGGCCGTCGGCATCAGCGGGCCCGCGGTGTACCGGCATTTCCCGAACAAGGAAGCGCTGCTGGTCGAACTGCTGGTCGGGGTCAGCCGCAGGCTCTTCGAAGGCGGAGAGGCGGTGGTCGCGGATGCTCCTTCGCCCGGCGAGGCACTCGCCAGGCTGGTCGATTTCCATCTCGATTTCGCGCTCGGCGAGCCCGAGCTGATCCGCATCCAGGACCGCGACCTCGACAACGTCCCCGAACCGGCCCGCCGCGAAGTGCGCCGGTTCCAGCGCCGCTACGTCGAGATCTGGGTGGGCGTCCAACGCGAACTGCATCCCGGCCTGGCCGAGGACGCGGCGCGGGTGAAGGCCCACGCCGCGTTCGGCCTGATGAACTCCACCCCGCACAGCGCGACCCCGGCCACCGCCGCCCGAGCACGCGCGATCCTGCGAGAGATGGCGATCGCCTCGCTGAGCTGACCGGAGTGCCGGCCGATGGGTGGCGGTCTGATTGCCGCCGTGGCCGGTGGGCCGGACGCGGCTGTGCTCGCCGCGTTCGATCCGGTTGTGGTTGCCCCGCCTCGTGTCGGCATCGCGGGTCGACCCGGTCCGGTAGTGGTCGCCGGGCTGGATACGGCCGTGGCCGGTGTGCTGGATCGACCCCCTCATAGCGCCGACCCGGCACGTCGGGTGCTCGGGCGTGTGGCGCGGCCACTGGCATCACCCAGGCGGACATGCCGCGCCTCCGCACACCAGCGCCCCGATCGACCGATCACCGGGCGCTCCAACCTCCGTCCATGGTGTAGGACGCACCCGTGACCATGCCCGCCTCCGGTCCGGCCAGCCAGGCGGTGAGCGCACCCACCTCTTCCGGTTCGACCAACCGCTTGATCGCGCTCTCGGTGAGCAGAATCCGTTCCAGCACTTCGCTTTCCGCGATGCCATGGGTGCGCGCCTGGTCGGCGATCTGCTTGTCGACCAGGGGAGTGCGCACATAGCCGGGGTTGATGCAGTTGCTCGTCACACCGTGCCTGCCGCCTTCCAGCGCCGTCACCTTGGAGATGCCCTCCAAGGCGTGCTTGGCGGCGACGTAGGCGACCTTGTACTCCGAGGCCCGCAGCCCGTGCACCGAGGAGATATTGACGATCCGGCCGAACCCCTGCGCGTACATGTGCGGGAGCGCGGCCCGGATCAGCAGGAACGGCGCCTCGGCCATCAGCGTCATCAGGGTGCGGAACCGTTGCGGCGCGAACTCGGTGATCGGGTCGATGCTCTGGATACCGGCATTGTTCACCAGGATCTCGACCTCGAGCGTCAGCTCTTCGAGTTCGCCGACATCCAGCAGATCCACGCCCCACACGCTGCCGCCGATCTCCTCCGCCAGCGCTTTCGCACCGACTTCGTCGATATCGGCGACCGTGACGTGGGCACCGCGGCCGGCGAGCGCCCGCGCGCATGCCGCACCGATCCCGCTCGCGCCACCCGTCACCAGGGCACGCCGCCCGTCGAGGGTGCTCATCGCTGCGCCCCCTCGGTGTGGGCCGTGTTGCCGGTTCGGGTTGACCGCATCGCTATCGCCATTGGCTGCGCTGCGGCCGTCGTGCGGACCCTCATCGAGCTAACGCACCCAGACGCACACCGATCGGGCAGCTTCCGGGCGGCGCTCCCATGGTGGCCGGCGGGCCACGGCTGCTGGGCGCCTTTTGTGCTGTCGGGGTGGTCGTGGCCCAGAGCCATAGCGTCCTCGGCTCGCTTAGCCCGCACGCGCCCAGCCCGCACGCGCCCGGCCCGCACGCGCCCGGCGCCGCGTTCGAATGTGCTCATTTCGCCGTCACGGTGGCAGGGGCGGGGGCGGCGGTGGTCGCCGCTCGCTCGGCCTCGGTCGCCAGGTACTTCGCATCGGCCGAGTCGATCTCGGCCAGATCCAGTCCGCTGGTCTCCCTGGCGACGATCACCGCGACGGCGGTCAGCGCACACGCCCCGGCCAGGTACCAGGCGATCGGCACCGAGGAGTCGAAGATGTCCAGTAGCCGCACCGCGATGATCGGGGCCAGCGAACCCGCGACGATCGAGGTCACCTGGTAGCCGAGGGAAACACCGGAGTACCGCATCCGGGTCGGGAACATCTCCGCCATGATCGCCGGCTGCGCCGCGTACATCAGCGCGTGGAACAGCAGGCCGATGATGATCGCGGCCAGGATGACCGCGTTGTGCCCGCTGTCCATCATCGGGAAGGCGAAGAATCCCCAGGTGCCCGCGGTGATCGCGCCGACCAGATACACCGGACGCCGCCCGAACCGGTCGCTGAGCCTGCCGACCATCGGGATCGCGAAGAAGTGGATCGCGTGCGCGATCAGCAGCCACCACAGGATGGTGTCGGTATCCAGATCGACCTGCACCTTCAGATAGGTGATGGTGAACGTGACGACCAGGTAGTACATGATGTTCTCGCCGAAGCGCAGGCCCATCGCGGTGAAAACGCCACGCGGATAACGCTTCAGCACCTCGACCACGCTGAACGAGGTGGCGCGGGCCTTCTCGGCCTCCTGCTGCGCGGCGACGAAGATCGGCGCGTCGGTGACCTTGGTGCGCACGTAGTAGCCGATCAGCACCACCACCGCCGACAGCCAGAACGCGACTCGCCAACCCCAGCTCAGGAACGCCGCCTCCGACAGGGTGGAGGTCAGCGCCAGCAGCACCACGGTCGCCAGCAGATTGCCCGCGGGCACACCCGCCTGCGGCCAGCTCGCCCAGAATCCGCGGCTGCGGTTCGGGCTGTGCTCGGCCACCAGCAGCACCGCGCCGCCCCATTCACCGCCGACGGCGAAGCCTTGGATGAACCGCAGGATCACCAGCAGCGTCGGCGCCAGATACCCGACCTGGCCGAAGGTGGGCAGACAGCCCATCAGGAACGTCGCCGCGCCCACCAGCAGCAGGCTGAACTGGAGCAGCTTCTTGCGCCCGTACTTGTCACCGAAGTGACCGAAGACGACGCCGCCGAGCGGGCGGGCCGCGAAGCCGACCGCATAGGTGACGAATGCCGCCAGGATCGCGTCCAGATCGCTGGTGGTCTCGGCGAAGAACACCTTGCTGAACACCAGCGTCGCGGCGGTGCCGTACAGGAAGAACTCGTACCACTCGACCACCGTGCCCGCCATCGACGCGGCGACCACTCTTCGCAGGCCGGTCGGTACTCCTTTGTCGTCGGTCTTCGCCGCGTCGTGCACGCTCATCGTCGAAACTCCCTCATCATCGCGACCACATCACTGATCGAATGTGATGGCCGCCACAGGCCATGACGATGAGTATCAGTGCACACCGATGTCGGCGGCAATGACCAGATGCGCAGGGCGTATCTGCAAAAATGCAGAAATGAAAGCCTCCGCTTCGGGTCCGGCTCGTCGTCCCAGCGCCGATGATCTGCTGGTCCTGCTGGCTGTCGGCCGCTCGGGCCGCTACGTCACCGCGGCGAATGAGCTCGGCATCAACCACACCACCATCGCCCGCCGCATCGCCGCGCTGGAGCAGGACCTCGGCGGGCGCGTGCTCACCCGCTCGGCCGGCGGTTGGGAGCTCACCGAACTCGGCCGCATGGCGCTGGTCGCGGCGGAGACCATCGAGACGGCCGTCAAGTTCATGGCGGGCCCGCGGCACAAACGCGAGCTGGAGGGCGTGGTGCGGATGTCGGCCACCGACGGCTTCAGCGCCTACCTCGCCGCTCCCGCCGCCGCGCGCGTGCGGCGCGACCATCCGCGGGTCGCCGTCGAGATCGTGGCGACCACGCGCCGCGCGTCCCAGCAGCGTTCCGGCCTGGATATCGAAGTGGTCGTCGGAAAACCGCAGGTGCAGCGCGCCAAGGCGATCCGGCTCGGCGACTACTGCCTCGGCCTCTACGGCTCCCGCGACTATCTGGCCGAGCACGGCACGCCCGCGTCCATCGCCGACCTGAGCGCCCATCCGCTGGTGTACTTCATCGACTCGATGCTCCAGGTCGACGATCTCGATCTGGCTTCCAGCTTCGTGCCGACCAAGCCCGACTCGGTGACCTCCACCAACGTCTTCGTCCATGTCGAAGCCACCCGAGCCGCCGCGGGCCTCGGCCTACTGCCCTGCTTCATGGCCGACCGCCACGCGGACCTGATCCGCGTCCTACCCGAGGCCGTCACCATCCGCCTGTCCTACTGGCTGGTGGCGCGTCCGGAAACCCTGCGCCGCCCGGAAGTGTCCGCGGTCGTCGACGCCCTGGTGCAGCTGGTCCGCGAACAGCAGCCGGTGCTACTCGGCAAATACTGAGATTCGCTCACGGCAGCTGCCCACTCCGATACCACTCGACGACCGACCGCGCCGCGTGTGCCCGATCGGTTCCGGCCACGACCACCGTGTACCAGGTGGCGAGGCCGTGCAGCCCGTTGACCGAACATTCGTACCCGATCCGGTGCGCCAGTCCGCGCACCCAGCGCAGCGCCCGGGTCCGCTCGTCGCGCGAGGTCTGCCCGATGTCGCACACGATGAGCAGCCGTCGCGCGGCGATCGAGAGCGCGGATGTGGTTGCCATTCCGCATAGTTGGCGTTCGACCGGGCCCTCCCGTCGGATGCGGTCGAATATGCGGACGACGCCCGCGCTGCTCGTGCGGTCGCGGAAGAGGAACTCGATCATGGACCGATCCAGGATCACGATGGTGGCGGGGGTGGTCGCTGCGAGTTCGGTGGTGCGCGGGTTCGTTGAACCGGTCGTGGTCGTCGCGCCGGATCCGATTGCCGCGCTCGGTATCCGGGACATCCGCCGCGAAACATGCGGCGCCCCACCGTAACTGGATGTCATGCCTTGCCGGCGGAACTCCGCGACGACCGAATCGAGCAGGCGGCCCGGCCGTCCGATGACGACCGGTGACCGCGCCGCCCTCGATACCGCCGCCGGTGAGCACCGCCGCACCGACGACGACGGCGCGCCGCTACGGTTCATCTTCGTCGCGATCACGACCGCCGTCCTCCTCTGCTGGGATGTGCGGCGCTCGGGCGTCGAACATCTCCTTGATGCGGGCCTTGATCTCGGCGGTGCTGAAACCCGACCCGCTGTCGGTCGCCCGGTCCGTGATTCCGGAGGTGGTCATGGAAACTCCTGACATTGTTCGGCCCTGTCGTTCGCTGCGTGCTCGGATTTTTCGCGCAGCAAAAATCAGGCCGTGAATTCGGAAAACAGAACCCGACTGTCCGAGGAAAATGCGAGATTTTGTCGGGGTGGTGGCGGATCGGGACGATCCGCAAAAATCGGTCGGCGGCAGATGTGCGCCGTACTGGTGAAAAGTGGCTCAGCCCTTACGCTTCCGCGTGATCACCGACGTCCCTGCCTCGCGTTCGCGCTTCGCGGCCCGGCGCTCCTTGATCGTGGTTTCGGATTTCTTCAGCGCCTTACCGCGGGATTTGTCAGCCATTGTCGCTCCTGCTTTCGAAGTTCCAACTGACTCCGACCATACGTCAGGAAAAAATAAAAGCCAGCCCGCCGGGACCTCGCCGCACAACCTGCCCACTCCGCAAGCTCCTCCTCCCCGCCCACGAGCACTCACGCCAACCGCGCACCCGCCGAGCGCTACATGAGCGAGGGGCCTACTCGAAGTTTGCCTCGCTCATGTAGCACTCGGCGCGCGTGATTGGACGGCTGAGTGGCGGGAGCGGCTTATGGTGGGCGGATGGCGACATTGTCGGATCCGAAGGTGCGCGATTTTCTGACCGAAGGCACGCGGACGGCCAAGGTGGCGTTCACGGCCGGGGACGGGCGGCCGGTGGTCGTCCCGGTGTGGTTCATCGTCGAGGGTGAGGAGTTGGTGTTCAACACCGGCAAGACCTCGGCCAAGGGTAAGGCGTTGGCTCGCGACAACCGGATCGCGCTGTGCGTGGATCTCGAGCAACGGCCGTATGCGTTCGTGCAGGTCCAGGGCACCGCGACGCTGTCGGAGGACCTGGATGAGCTGGTGCGCACCGCCACCGCGATCGGTGGTCGGTACATGGGCGCCGACCGGGCCGAGGAGTTCGGCAAACGCAACGGAGTGCCCGGCGAGCTGGTGGTGCGGGTGCGGCCGCACAAGGTCATCGCGGCCTTCGATATGGCCGGCTGAATAGACTCGTCGGACGCCACACCCGAACCGAGGAAGAGGACGTCCCATGACCGAGCTACGGACCCGCGTGCCCGCGCCCGGTCGTCTCCGCCGCGCGGAAGGGGCCGGTTCATGACGGTGCATTTCATCGGCGCCGGTCCCGGCGCCGCCGACCTGCTGACCGTGCGCGCGGTCAACCTGTTGCGCAGCTCCCCGGTCTGCCTGTACGCCGGCACCTACCTCGACCCCGACGTGCTCGCCCACTGCGCCCCCGGCACCGAGCTGATCGACACCCAGCACCTGGACCTCGACCAGATCATCGCCCACCTGGTGCGCGCGCACGAGTCCGGCCTCGACGTCGCCCGCCTCTGCTCCGGCGACCCGTCGATCTACTCGGCCCTCACCGAACAAACCCGCCGCCTCGACGCCCACGGCATCCCCTGGGACGTCACCCCCGGCGTCCCCGCCTACGCCGCCGCGGCCGCCATCCTCGGCACCGAACTCACCGTCCCCGAAGTGGTGCAATCGGTGGTCCTCACCCGCACCCAGGCCCGCTCCACCGCCATGCCCGAATCCGAGGCCCTGGCCGAATTCGCCCGCACCGGAGCCACTCTCGTTCTCCACCTGGCCATCACCCGCATCCGGGGTCTGGCCGAGGAACTCGCCGGGTTCCACGGCCGCGACTGCCCCGTCGCGGTCGTGTACCGCGCCAGTCAACCCGAAGAACTGGTCCTGCGCGGCACCCTCGCCGATATCGCCGACCAGGTCGAAGCAGCAGGCCTACGCCAGGCTGCCGTGATTCTCGTCGGCCGGGCCCTGCAATCCGGAATCTCCTGCGCGGGGTCTCATTTGTATGACCCGGGGCGGGATCGGGGTGCCGGTGAGCTCGGATCACCCCGGAAGTAGTGCGCGTCCCTTGCTATCACCGCAGGTAGACGGTGTGCTTGAGCTGCACTGCCCCTGATATCGAGCCCAGTATCGGCCCGGCTCGCCAACTGGTCGTCTGCTAAGGTCGGTGGGTCCTGAGCCGTCACAGGTCGAAAGGGTGGGGATGGCGCGCAGAATCATGATGATGTTGCTCGCGGGTGCTGTTGTGCCCGGGGTGGTTGCGTGCGGGGGGAGTACCGAGGGGTCGCCGACGGCGGAGGGGAGTGCGACCAGTGCGAGTGCCGCTCCCGTCGAGCTGTGGGATCCGTGCACAGGAATCCCGGAAGACGTTATTGCCGCCGTCGAGCTCGTGCCTGAGACCAAGGAGAGTGGGATCGGCGGCGTTGATCAGACGGGCTGGGAGATATGCCGATGGCGCAATCGGGTCTACTCGATGACGGTGTTCTCGACTGATCGGCCTGTCGCCGAGTTCGAGAGCAAGCCAGGGAATGTCGAATTCCAGGACGTCACCGTCGCTGGACGTGCCGGCCGCCAGTTCAAGGTCGAAGGCGCTTCCAAAGATCTCCTGTGTGATGTGCTATTCCCGGCGAAGCAAGGGGTCGTTCAGCTTCGTGTTTCCAAACTGATGAGCGTAGATAATCCCGAAGACCCATGTGCGATTCTGGATCGCGTGGGTGCTTCGATTGTTCCCGTATTTCCACAGTAATCGGGGGGTATACGCCAATGGCTGACACGGAGCTATGGGGTCGCTTAGCCGAGCAGGCTCGTTCGGGGGAGCTGTACCTGGACGACCAGCAAGCAGCTTACGAATGCGCCAAAGCGTGCGATCAACACCTCGCAGAGCTGGACAGTCTTGGCATCCTTGCTCAGGATGCCCAGAACGTCTCCGGATTCGGCGATTTCAAAATGGCCGGTGACCTCGTGAAGAAGTTCCTCGCCCAGGCCACCGGCGAGGACCGCTCGATCGATGCCGTAATCCGCGAACACATCGAAGTCGTCAAGGACATGCGCGAAGTCTTCGCCCTTTCCTTCAAACGCATCACCGGCCAAGACATCGAGAACACCGCCACCATCACCGCTGCCGGGCAGGTGCCCTGATGGTGTTCATTCCTTCCTCGAAACTCGGCATCCTCGGTTGGGACTTCGGCGATATCGCGTCGAATATTGGTATCGGGATCACCAACTTTATTGCCGGCGAGGACCTGAAGCCGGATGTCAACGCTGCGGATGTGCAAAACAAGTACAACACGCAGCGCGATGGGGTGCGGAGCAAGGCCGGCGAGATCGGGTTCCAGGGTGAGTTCCGTCCGCCGCAGGTGTTGGACGAGGATGAATTCGAGGCCTTCGATGTCGCCACGTTGCGGCAGAAGGTCGACCAGATCAATATCAAGGCGGTCAGCGATCTCGTCTCGACGTGGAACACCATCGGCGATCGCGCCAAAACAACTCTCGACACGTTCAATACCGCCATGCAGCGCGCCACCGATGAGAGCATCTGGAAAGGTGCTTCGCGTGATGCCGCGTTGGCGGGTGTGCGCGATTACGTCACCAAGTCCGCGCAGCTCGTGAACTCGGCCAAGCTGACGTCCAGCAAGCTGGCCGAACTCCAGACCGGTCTCGAACCGACACTGGCTCTTGTTCCGCATGCGCCCGAGCACCGTAGCGGCGTGGATAACCTGCGTTCCGCGATCGCGGGCCGGGGTTGGCGCAATGACGATGTCGCGAACCACAATGCGAAAGTCGAGGCCGTCCGCGTCCTCACCACGGTGTATGCCCCGGTGATCCGGGAATCCGACACCCGCGTCCCGTACATTCCGCGCCCGCACAACCCGCTCTCGAACGACAACGGCAATGGGAACGGTAACGGCAATGGGAACGGCAACGGAAATGGATCCGGGAACGGCACCGGCGGCGGTACCGGGACCGGCGGCGGGACATCTGTAGAGCCGAAGCAGCCCACCGAAACGGGCGGCGAGGAAACCGGCACCGAGTCGCAAGACCCGTCGACCACCGCCGCGAGCACCGAATCCGGCACCACGACCCCGCAGTCCACGACACCGGCAGGCACCTCCACCGCGCCCGCGTCGACGTCGACCTCCGCCGTGCCCGTTGGTGCGGCGACGACCGGATTCCCCGGTCGCGGAGGCGGTTCCGGAGGACGCGGTTCGGGTTCGGGTGGTTCGGGTGGCTCCGCGCCGGGGCTCGGCCGGTCGCTGCCCGGCGGTCAGGGCGCGGGAGGTGCCGCCGCGAATGCCGCTGCGGCCCGTGGCGGTGCGGGTGCCGGTGGGCTCGGCAGGACAGGTATGCCGGGCATGATGTCGCCGGGTGCGCGTGGCGGCAATTCTTCCGAGGAAGAGTCGTCGAAGGGCGTGCCGGATTACCTGATCAATCAGGAGAACGGCAATGAACTCACCGGACTCGATTCCCTGGCGAAAACGGTGCCCCCGGTCATCGGCGAGTAAGACGAGATTCTCGAGGATATCCGCGTGAGTACTGTGCGGCGGTGGCGTTTCACCGCGCTCGAATTCCGGACGCTGTGGGACGCCACCGGCCGCGACGTGCTGCCCTATCCGTTGCAGCATCAATTCACTACCGAGTTCCGTTCGGAAACAATGCGTTTGCGGCAAGCCGCGGCGAAAGCACTGCAACCGCAACTCGACGACGACCTGTTGCGCGCGGTGCACGTCCTGCTCGCCCCCGAGGCCCGCGTGGAACTCGCGGGCTATACCGGAACCGCCCGCGACCGGAAACTGCGCGCGCATGCCGGCGTCCACCACGAGCACGGCGCGATCGCGGTGCAGGCTCCCGGGCCGGACAACGAGCACGGCGGTGACGTCACCCTCGCATTCCTCCCCGACACCGCCGTCGCACGCGAAGTCGTCAGCGTTCTGCCCGAATGCGGTCCAGGCCACGCCGAGCAATTGCGTATCGCAGCCGAGGATTTGGAGAAGCCCGCCCCCGTCGTTCGCGATTCCTGGCGGACGACGCCGCGTCAAGAATTCGAGCGTTTCTTCGCCCGCCCCACCGCGTGTATCGCGCATATCGGCGTCTACGCTTTCGGAAGCCCCGACAACCGGCACACAGTGGGTCGCAAGGATTTTCAGATCACCGATTTCGAAGACGACGGCCGCTACGTCACTGTCGGCGACAACGTCATTGTCACCAAACCCACGACGAGCGACCGGATCGCCACCACCTTGCAGGACATGCTGTCCCGGACCGTGACTGCGGTGCGTGACGGAATCTATTCGGCACGCTGATTTCCCCGCGGTGCGCGTCAGCCGGTTCCCTACCTCCGGATAACAGCACCGCGGCCGGAGCGGCAACGACCGCACACTCATCGGCTCGCCTCGCGCGGCCGACCCGGATATCCCATCACCACCGTGCGCCGGCGCCGTGAGTCCGGCGTGATACGCCCGGCCGCGACAAGTGTCGCGAATGCGGCGTGTTTGCGGGCGCAGTCGTGCTCACGGTGATGCTGCATGGCGCGGTGCGCATCGTCGAGCGACAGCGGTGCCAGCGGCAAACCGCAGGTCCACGCCGTCGGATCGAACACCGGAGCCGACCGCGCTGGCCGTGCCCGCCGGTGCGTCGGCGGATCCGGCCGATCGACCGGCCACACGCATCCCACGATGAGCACCGCCACCCCGCACCCCGCGAGCGCCGACACGACGCCGGTCAGCACATGCCACGAATCCACCGCATTCACCCCCGCCCACCCAGCTGCCGCACGAGCCCATCTCGAACAGCCCGCAAGATCGCAACCTCCCTCGCCAAGTCCTCGTCCGAACGCTGACGAGGGGGACAAGAGACCGGACTCTGCGGCGTGTCGCCTGCCTCATGTCCCCCTCGTGGAAACGGTGTGTTCATGGGTGTCCTCTCTGGTCGGGCACTCGGCGCCGGGGGCTTTCGCCACCGACCGGCGGCATTGCGGGTCGGTGTGCCGAAAGGGTCGGCATCGGCCCGGCGCCGGGTGCGGGACCAGACTCGCTGGACGGTCGGGGTTAGGCGACGCCAGAAAGTGCGCAGCCGTGATGTGCAGAATCTGCCGTTGACATCCCTGACGTGCGGTTTCGGGTCTAGAGTTCGCTCACTACACATCGCAGGGGGCATCGATGGACGACGAAAAGCTCACGGCCGCATGGGAAATACCAGCGTTTCGCAGGCTGCTGGCCGCCGGTGAGCCGGGCCGGGCGCTGGCACTGGTGCGTCAGCGGATGGGCCTGACCCAAGCCGATTTCGGGCAGCTACTGCATTGGGACCGCACGCATACCGGCCGAGTGGAGCGCGGCGAGGTCGGCACCATCTTCGACCTGCGCGAACTCTGCCGCGCCGCCGACGCACTCGGCATCCCGCGCACCGCCCTCACCCCACTCTTGCTCGGAACCGCCGATCCGGGGACCATCGGAAGCGGGGACGAAGGAGCCGAGGACGTGAACCGCAGACAGTTCGGCCTGGCAACGACGGTCGCACTCACCGCAACCGCCGCCGACGCCCCAGGCCCGGTCAAGGTCGGCACCCCGCACATCACCTACCTGCACGACCTCAACCGCCGACTCTGGGAGCACGACAACCGATTCGGTGGGGGAGGGATCGCGCGATACGCGCTGGAGCAGTACCGGTTGGCGCGGAGGTTGCTCGATTACGGGGAGTACGGGCCGCGTATCGGTGCGGAATTGGCAACGGCAACGGGATGGCTGTCGAACACGGCGGCTTGGCTCGCCCGCGATACCGGTCGGCCGGATCTCGCGCGCCAGTGTCTCGGCGAATCGGTGCTGCTGGCCGAACAGCACGGCGACGCTTCACTACTCGCCGCCGCCCTCGGTGATCTGGCGAACGTCGCCATCGCTGCCCCGACCCGAAGCCGCGAGCCGGTTCGGCTGGCCTGCCGCGCCAGTGAGCTCGCCCGATCCTCCCCGTCCCGTCGACTCAACGCGCTACGCGCCGCCGAGGAATCGACCGCGTACGCCGCCGTGGGCGACAGCGATGAGTTCGAACGCGCCATCGTGCGGATGTGGCGGGAAGTCGACCGAGGACTCGACGGAAACGACGACCCCGCCTGGCTCGACCACGTAACCGAAGCCGAACTGACCGTTCACGAAGCTCGCGGCCGCCGACTCCTCGGCCAACACCACCGCGCCGCCACCCTCTTCCACCAAAGCCTCACCCGCCCCGGCAACCTCCCCCGAGACGAAGCCTCCTACCGCACCTACTACGCCGCCTCCCTCACCGGCCTGGGCGACACCACCGAAGCCCTCGCCGCCGCCCACTCCGCCCTCGACCTCCTCGCCGGCCCCGTCGAATCCCCACGCCTGCTGGCCGAGCTCCAGCCGCTCCGGACCGCGATCCAGCATTCCCGCACCGACTCGGCCGCGTCATTCCGCCGTCGATACGACCGGTTGGTCAGTGCGCGACTCTGACGCGCGGCTTGCTCGAGCGGTACGCAGCCAATCTGCGCCGAAACCGCCCCTGAAATGGGCAAAGCTCGGCAATCTCGGTCCAGGCGGCGGCGCCGTAACCTTCAACAGCGCAAGCCCTTATTAAAGGTTGTCGCATAACCTTTAATAAGGAGCTGCCGTCTCGGTCTCCGGGCGCGGAGATCCACCCACCGCGCATCGATGCTCGACCCGGCGGCATCGGGGGTGCATCGTCCTCGGTTGGTTGCGGTGCAGGTCGATCAGCTGGGGGTGCCGGGCCGGCTCCGGTTCAGGATGTCGGTGACCAGCATGCGTCCGCCGAGCAGGCGGAGGGCGGCGAGGCGGGAGTTGGCGCGGCCGAGGTTCTGGGTTCGGCAGCCGCGCTCGTAGTAGAAGACGTCCCACCAGCCGTCCTCGGCTTCGATCATGCACCAGGCTTGTTCGCGCAATCTGCCCTCGGACACCAGCGAATTCGGGGTGGCGACTTTGGAGAATCGTGCCAGCTGGCTGGTCGGGTCCTGGGGAAAGAGCCCACTTCCGGTCACGACGCGATCTCCTCGATGAATTTGGCGCCCACCAGGTCGACGACGGGCATGACGGTGAAGTACTGGGTGCCGCCGCCCGGCTGCCCGAACCAGGGTGCGACCGGGCCCGCCCACACCGGCGTTTCGCTGATCACCCGCCAGCGGCGGTAACCCGAATGCGCGTAGTCGATCGGGAGCGAACGTTCGACGAAAGGTGTGCCCATGTCGTACATCAGGCGCGTATAGGTCGAACCGAACGAGTCCAGAATCCGGCCCGGTGCGAGACGGATCGGCGCGCGGCCCGTGGGATCGGCGAAACCGTCCGGATGTTGCTTCGGATCCGGCCAGATCAACCGCCGTTCACCCATCGGCAGCGTGCGATCCTCGGGCACCACGAACCGTTGAACCCAATCGTCTTCGGTGAATTCGCCGAAAACACCGCCCGCATCGTCATCCAGCAACGCCTGCACAGCCGGATGCGAAATAGGCGCCCCGCCGAGCGCGCCCGCGGTCCCGCGCCCAGGAGCCAGCGGCTGCGACCCGCTGAGCCCGCCACCGATCATGCCGAGCATGCCCCAGCACGCGGCATCCTGCCGCGTGTACACGCAGCGGTCGTGCCTGCCACCGCGTTCGTACCAGAACACCTCGAACGTGCCCTCGTCCTCCCCGGGCACAAGGCAATAATGATCGTCGGCCAGCCGGCCGATCGAATAAATCGAGTCCGGCACCTTCAGCCCGCGCAGGATCATCCCGAGCTCGTTGTAATCCACGTCCTGCCCTCTCCTCAGCCCAGCAGATTCTCGAACTCGCGCTCCGCGGCCCTTAGGGCATCCCGGTCCAGAACCGCAGGCACAAACTTCCGTTCCCGCGCGTGAGCAACGAACTCGGCCGGCACCTCCACCCCGTACTGCCGCACGAAGTACCCCCAGTACGAGGGCCACGCCCACGTCCCGTCGGTCGAGTATCCGATCGACACCACCCGCTTCGCGGCCGGGTCCAGAGGATCGTCGATCGACGCGGTCACCCAGAGCGCGCTGGACTCATCCAGGTACGTGGCCAGGGACGAACGAACGTCCTCGTCCAGCTTGCCGAGCCTTTCCCGCGCGGAGACCTGCCCGAACGCGGACTCGTCGTCCGCGTCATCGAGCTGGGCGACTACTTCGGTGAGATCGGGCAGTACGTTCATGGTTTCAGGTTCTTCCCATCAGTTCTTGCCGGTGCTCAGCATCGCCGTTCGGGTTCTGATTTCCGGGTACAAGGATCCGTACATTCGCGCCGTGGCTGCTGAGCCAGTCCGCGAGCTCTTGGCCGTCCAGTGCCCGCGAGTCGGATCCATCGAGGATCTGCGCAGGACCATATGCGATGCCCGTCATTCCTTCGATGAGTGTTGTCTCGTCCAGCAAGACCTCGATCGCACACGCCTCGAATCGTGCTCCGCGCAGGTTCGCTCCGCGGAGGTCGGCGTTGATCAGGTTGCAGTCGGTGAATACCGCCTCGCTGAGATTCGAAGAACGCATCTTCGTCCGGCAGAACGACGTCTTGGTGATCGAGCACGACCTGAGATCAGCATGTGCCAGATCGGCGTAATCCCACTCGACCCGGGCGATTCTCGAGCGGGCCAAATCGGCACCGGTGAAATCTGTTTCGGACAGGTCTGAGCGGTAGATGACTGCATCGCGGATGATGGTTCCGCGGAAAGACGAACCGTTCATCTGGCAGTTGGAGAAGTCGCCGCCGGTGAGATCCGCTGTATCGAACTTGTGGCCGTATGCGGCGAATCCCTCGCCCGTGCGCAAGCGCCTGCCGCGCCGTCCATGGCTGTTGGAAACATCGGGGACCCCATGC
This sequence comes from Nocardia cyriacigeorgica, assembly GCF_005863245.1. Lineage (GTDB taxonomy): Bacteria > Actinomycetota > Actinomycetes > Mycobacteriales > Mycobacteriaceae > Nocardia > Nocardia cyriacigeorgica_C. Next base: position 391,256 of record NZ_VBUT01000008.1, read on the forward strand.
CTCGGTCGGACGCTTCGCCAGGTGGTGTCGGGTCCTTGTCTGCGAACACCATCTAGAACTCGAAAGTGCCGTTCTGGGGCCATAACCCGTGCTGGCGGCTGCGCGCTTCCGCCCATGCTTTCGCATGTCGGACCGATTCGTGGATCGCGCGTGTGGTCGATGTGAATTTCAGGGTTTGTTTGTTGATCACCAGTTGATGTTCGATCGGTGGCTGCGCCGGCGTCTGAGTCTCGGATCGGGCTGACACCCGGTACTCGATCTCCTCCGTTGTTTCCCATATCCGTTCGATGTCGACCCGCCATATCGGTGGATACACCCGGTATCCCCGCACCGGCCGACCCGTCCTGATCGCTTCGTCGTATTCCTCGCCGATCGTCTCCGGCTCGAGGCTCGAATGGGCCGTGATCACACCCGTCTGCTTGTTGACGACGTAGTTGCCCAGGCCGAGCCCTTCGCCGCTGGCCAGCTCCTCCTCGGTCAGGACCGTTTGGCAAACCCAGCCATATTCGCACTGTAGTACCCAGAAATCGCGAGTTGCCCCAAGAGTATCCGCCAAGAATCCGCGGACCTGCTCCCGAGTTTCCAATGGCTCCACCATGGCTCAGTGAACCCCCCTCTTGTCGGACCTATGTTTGTGAAAGCCATTCTGCACGAGTCGCTCTGGCGCCTAATCCGTGGATCGGGAGCGCCGGTACATTTCGGCGACTTGTTTGTGCGGGAGATTGGGCCAGAGTGAGAGCTGGCCGGTCTGTCTGTCGATGACTCCGACACCGGATCCGGCTCGCCTCGATCTGGGTCGGCGTGGTGCCGATTCGCTCGCCGGTTCGTCCATCGCGGCGGGGATCAGCGGATAGACGACGAAACCGGCGTCGAATTCGTACACGCCGCCGCGGCCCCGCTTGCCGGAATGAGCGCGGCCCATCCACTCGTCGGCGATGGCCTGGGCTTGAAAGATGTCAACCGGTCCGGCGCCGGGCCTCGGTGCCGGTTCGGTGCTTCGAGGGAGGAGCGGGATGGCGACTCCCTCGACCTTCGGGACCGCACCACTTTCGCGTTGCCGGTAGATCTCGAGCGCAGCGGCCTCGGCTGTGATTGGTGTTGTTGCCGGATCGTTGGCAGGGTCGGATAGTTCGACTGGTTCCCAAGTGCCCGTGGCGCTGAAGGATTCGGTCTGGCCACTTGGGAGGTGACGGATGATATCGGTCCGGCCCGAGGCATTGCGCCGGGTGAAGTACGAGACTTGTTCGGGCACGTACTACTACTCCTTCGTCGATGGATATCTGGGCTCGTAGTCGAACGACGGTTGTTGACCGGCATCCTGCCTGGCGAACTCGTCCTCCCACATCGTGTACGTCCGCTGGAACAACGACGCAACCAGCGCTCGTTCCTCCGGTGTCATATGGCGTCTCTCAGCTCTACGCTGTTCGAATATCGCTGAAATCGTTTCGTACAGTGCGAAGACCGGGCCGGATCCGCGAAGATGTTCCATCCGCGCCTCCTCGACCGCCCGGATGAAATCCCGCTCGGACCTGAACGTTCTTATGTGGCTTTCGGTACGCGCGCTGAGCACCTCCTCCACGATCTCGAACGGCGCGGTTTCGAACCTACCCGTGTCGTTATTCAATATGCTGCCGACATCACGGCCGTCCGGGGTCGATTCCACCTTGATCGGACGGGCGAAGTATTGGTAGTAGCGTGGGCGTGCCGAGGTCATGTCAGTCCCCTTTCTAAGGCCATCTGAAACATCTCGACAGAACGTCGTTCGAGTGCGGCCTTCAGTGCAGATTCGTTCGGTGTCAGCTCCCTGCCTTCGGACTCGGCCAGCGCTTTGAGATCACGCCTGCCTTCATAGAGAGCGTGCTCGTAATTCGCAACCTCGTCGATGTGGCTGAGATGCAGCCGAAGCTCGGCGATATGACCGTTCGGCATCCGTACCTTCATTTGCAGGTCGCGGTAGCCTGACCCGACTGGTTCGTTGAATCGGTCATCGAAATCGACAATCTCGATACGCTCATCGCTTGCAAGCAAACCGGCGGCGCGATAGATGTCCGAAACGCTGTCGAACACGATCTTCGCCCCGACGAGATCGGTCAGTCGGGAAACGTTTCCCTCGTAACCGGCAACCTTGTCCTCGGCGCGCACCCGGTCCTTCGGCTCGTTCCGCCAACCGGCCTGGCCGTCTGTTTCCAGAGCAACTTCGCGGACAACAGCGTTCAACGCATCCTGTGTAGCTTCCCATTGCTGGTACTGCCGATCGAGATATTGGCTCCTGTACTGGGGGTCGTCCTTTCTGCTCACATCGAAATCGGGTTGGCGCCGGTCCGTATCCAAGTACTCCTCGGCGCAGGCACGTAATGCCTCCGAGATTGTGTGTTGTTCCGGTGTCAGCGGAGTCGGCTCGGGTCCTGGTGCAGATTCGTGCTCGGCAAGTATTTCGTCGGGCCCGCGGTCGCGCACTTCGTGTGCGGCATCGATCAGTACGGGAATCGCCTCGGGGTGATTCATCAGCGATCCGAGCGTCTTCGGGCGAGCGAGTAGAGATTTCTCCAGGTAGTCGGTCTCCTGAAGCAGAGCCGCCAGCTCGGGATGCTGTGGGAGAAGCCGGCGAATTGCCTGACCGATCGGCACCTCAGCGCCGTCTACTACCACGGTAGTGCCTTGTTCGTCGGCACGGCTCAACGCTTGCGCTACATGCGGCTGGGCCAGATACTCCTCTGCGTCGAGCAGCGGTGACACATGTTGGCCGATCGCCGACGGATCGGTTCCCTCTCCGCTATCGCCAGTTTCGCCGGCGGGGCGGTTCGGCGGCCCTTCTGGAGGTTCGGTTGAGGCATTGGGGTAACCCTGATCCGGGTCGAGCACGGGATTCCGGTCGGAGTCCATTGTGATTGCCCAGACGTCACCGACGCCCTCCGTAAACGGGAAGTAATCGGTGATAGTTCGCGTTTGGAAGTCGACCCACAGAACTCTGCCGTTGTCGTTGATCAACGCGAGTTGGTGAGAGCCTGGATCGCAAGGTAGCCCGGTACCAGGGTCGATCTCTGGTGGATCTGTGGGTGCCCACTCGACAAGAACTGCAGCACTTGCGCCAGGGCCTGCGTCGGCCACCCGTTGCATGACCTCATCGAGCCCATCGTCACCGGTTCCGGTGTACGAGTACCGTGCGCCCGCCCATTCCTCCATGTTCGAGATGCCGTCTATTTCGCCCGCCCAATCCGGTCGCCCGAATTCGTCGGTCTCGAGCATCCTTGCAGCCGCCGCTTGGGGGTCCCCGTAGTAGGTCGACAAGCCCGCTCGTGTGGCGTCGACACAGTTGATGCCCCGGCCGGAGTCAGCCCACGGTCCGCCGTCATTGACTTCGTCTACCCACGAGTGGTTGACGGGCGGGTGTACCAACGGTTCACCGTTGGAGTCCCGAGGTACCGCGTTCTCGACAGCTTGCTGAAACTCGGGTTCGACGGGACGCAGACCACCGGGCTGTTCAAACGGGCGAACTTCATCGAGCGTCCGACGGGGCACTTCATCTGGGTGAGCGGGAGTGTCCGACGGTTGAGATGAACCGGCTGATGAGTGGTCGGGCGCGGGTGATCCGGGCCTCCCTGCGGGGGTGGGACCTGCGAGGCCGGCCGGGGCAGCCGTCTGGGGGCGGTCTTGGCCGGCAATGTGATCAGACGCGCGGGGTCTTCCGCCTCTGACCTCGTCCTGCGAAGCGCTGGGTGGATGTGCGTTCTGTGCTGTTGTTCGTGAATCTGGCTCCTGGCCGTGGCCTAGGGGCCCGGGGTTCTGTTGGTGATTGTCTGACGTCGACCGAGGATGAATCTCGCGACTATCGCCAGACCGATCGTCATTCGCCGCTAGTACGCGGTAGTCCCCGCTTCCGGCCACGTCCCGTCCTGGGTCTTGCGCCAGTCCAGCCATGACGTCACCACTGCTGATGTGGTCCCGGTTGGTTGGTATTCCAGCGTTCGTTTGTTGATCACGAGGTGGAAGGTGTTCGGAGGTTTCCGCTCGGCGAGTTCCGTCACCTGGTACTCGATCTGGTCGATCGTCTCGTTGGTGCGGCGAAGGCTGATGCGGTTCTGCGGTGGGTAGACCTGACGTGCGGTCGGTTGTTGTCCGGTCCGCATCGCTCGTGTGTAATCCTCCGCGATTTTCGGGCCCGGCCAGCTCGGGTATCGGTGCACCACTCCGGTCTCCGCGTTCACTACCAGACTCGTCATCCCGACCCTCTGGCTGAACGTCGTGTCCGGCCCGGGTTGCGGGCTGCATAGCCAGCCGTGCTCGATCTCCCCGATCCGATAGCTCCGGCTGGGACCGAAGATCTGCTCCAGGTACTGCTGGACCTGTTCCTTGGTTCTGTACGGCGCCGGCATCGTAGTTAACTCCTTGATCAGCAGGGATTGGCGTGAACCACACATCGAGCGATGCGTTCGCCATATAGATAGGTGGGTGGTCGGACATTTCCCCGGACTGAGGATCCCACCACACCGGGCCATCGGCGCCGAGGGGGTAGACGATGACTGTTGCGTGTGTGCCTCCGGAGCGAGGAGTCCCGTTCGCGTTGTATTCGAATTGCTGCGTTTCGGGGTTCCACGCATGCCACTCATTGACTATCAGCGCTGCCGATCCAGGACCCAGCTGAGTAATCCACGAATGCATAGATGCGAACTGCTCAGGTACAGATCTTTCGCCGTTATCAAAGCTCAGAAGCCCGCCCCCGAGCCAGCGCTCTGCTCGGCTCAGTCCGCTGAACTCACCGGTGGATTCGTCAAGAGTTCCGTTCGCCGACCGATCTGGCCACCGCGGTGCGGACACCTGAGGATTACCGAAGAACGACGACAGCGCCGACAACGAGCAGTCGAGGCAATTGTTGCCGCGGCCGGCTACGGTCGGGCCACCATCGTTGATGAGCCGACCGTAGGGGTGCGTACGAGGGTCCGCGCCTATCTGGAAGCCATTTCCTGCGCGAAGCGAGTCTTGTACGGCAGTTTGATATTCGACCTGTTCCACCGCTTGAAGTTCAGTCCTACCGAACCTCCTGAGGTCCGATGGATTTCCGAGCCGTGTCGGAGTATTACTGGCCGCGATGTCGTCACTGAGTTGCCGCAGATCATCCTGAGTGAGCCCCGGGTTGCCAGTTGTCGACACCGTCGGGAGGCCGAGTTGGTGACGAATCTGGCCGGTAGCGTCATCGGCGTTGCTGTGGGGTGGTAGGGCGCTGAGGTTTTCGCGGTTGTTGTCCACAGTCAGTTGAACATGGGCGTCTGCCGGGTCGGTGGTGTACACGACGTCGACCAGGAGGGCGTCACCGCTGAGTAGACGTTGCTCGTTATTGAATGCGCGGTCGACTGACCGCTCAACCGATTCCATGAACTGCCGAACATCATGCGGCGGGACGTTTCGTGCAACATCGAGGTTGATCCGAATGGATATCACCGAAAGGCGGTGCCCGGAAGGAAGTTCGTACCGGCGGACATCGTATCCCGGCCTCTGACGAGAGTTGTGGTTTCGGGAGGTAGAGACCGGGGTTGTTCGGCCATCAATCGGTGGCCTATTGCGATAGAACTCGCGGGCCACACGTGCCTGGGCGGTAGGCGTCTGTTGTGGCTGGCGGGTGCGCGGCGGTGTGTTCTGTCGCGGATTCGGGACCGGTGAGTGTGGGTGAGTGCCTGGGGTGTTCGGGATCGGGTTGTGGGTGCGGGCAGGGGTGGGTGTGCTGGGGTCGCGATGCTGATCCGGGATATGGGCGGTGCGCAGAGGGGCTGTGGATTGCGGTCTGGCGGTCGGTGGGGTCGACCGGTCGGGGTGGCCCAGTGTGGCCGAATGGGGGCGGCCTCCCAGGGGCGCCGGAGATTCGGCCCGGTTTGGGCCGGCATGCGGGGTGGACTCTGGGGCGCGGGCGTCCGGGAATGCCGGGTACGGGTAGTGCTGGTTGGTGGTGGAGGGGCTCGGCGCCGGGGAGTTGTTGGCCTGGTCGCGGGCAGGGTTGGGCCACCAGCTGGGGAGTTGGGTTCGCGCCCGGTGGGCTTCGAGGTTGGTGAAATCGTGGAGGTCGGTGGAGGCGGGGGTTGTGCCTGGGAGAGTGGTGCTCGTGGGGGTGGTGTCGTGGGGAGAGGGCCTGGTTGCTGGGGAGGAGTCGTGGGTTTCGTCGCGCGCGGGGTCGACGGACTGCTGGTTCGGGGCGCCCGGGTGGTGGTTGCCGGGGTCCGAGGTGGGCGTGTTGTGGGGCGTATCGGGCGCAGGTGGGTTGGCGGCGAGTTGGGCTCGTTCGGCTTGGAATTCGGCTTCGGTGGGTTGGTAGCGGCCGATGTGGGGGTTGTATTCGCCGGCGAAGAAGGGGTCGCGGGGGATGGGGCGGCCGTCGTTGAAGTGGGCTACGTATTTGTGGATGGTGGGGTCGTAGCCGGGGCGGTTGGGTGGGGGTGTGAGGTGGGTTTCGGTCGGCTGGGGCGACGGCGGGTCGGTGGCGACGGAGTCGCGGCTCGGGGCGGTCGGCCGGGTGCTGTCGTTCGAGGGCGGCGTGGGGTCGCCGGCGCCGGGCCGTGGAGTGGGCGCGGGTGACGTTGCGGGAGTGGAGTCCTGGGGCGACGGCGGGGGTGTCGAGGTGGGTGCGTCGGAACCTGTCGAGGTGGGTGAGTTCGGCTGCGTGCCGGGGTCGTTGCGGCGTGGTGAGGTCGGCCGGGCAGGGCTATTGGACGGTGGGGTGGGGCGCGTGGATGCGGGGCCGGCGGCTTGCGGGCTCGGTCCCGGTTGTGTTGTGGGAGTGGGGCTCTGCTGGGGCGAGAGCGGGGTGGACGTGGGTGTGGCGGCGCCAGAGGCGGACGGCGAGTTCGTCTGCGTGCCGCCATCGAGCGAGGGTGCGGTGGCTGTCGCGGCCGCGGCGGTGGTGTTGGAGGGTGCGACGGTGAGGGGAGCGCCGGTGGTGGACTGTGCGTCGGGATCGGTCGGGGTGTTGGGGTCCGGCAGGTCGAGCGGGCTCGGGGTTTGCTCGGCGGGGGCGTCCTGAGGTGGCAGATCCAGGGGACGCGGAGCTTGGGTGGGTCGACCATCCTGGTCGGGGAGGTCCAGGGGGTCGTTGGCGCGACTCGGGGTGGGGTTCTGGTCGGGGAGGTCGAGTGGGGTGGGTTCCTGAGTAGGTGCGGGGTCCTGGCTCGGGAGGTCTAGAGGGCTCGGCTCCTGGGTGGGGGCCGGGTTCTGGTTCGGGAGGTCGAGCGGGGTCGGTTCCTGGGCCGGCGCGGGTTCCTGGCTGGGGAGATCGAGGGGGCTCGGCGTCTGATCGGGAGCAGTAGTGGGGGAATCCTGTTCGGGGAGATCCAACGAACCGACGGGGGTGTCCGGCGTTTGGTCGCCGGGGCGCGATGGCTGGTTCGGCGACGCGGTGGGAGCGGCCTGGTTCGGCTGTGTCGCTGACGGGCTGTCCGGGGCGGCGGTGGAGTTCGGCCGCGACTGAGCCGGGTCGCTCGGGGACGCGGGAGCGGACGGGGTGGTGGGAGCCGTGGGCCCGGTCGGCTGGGCGGCGGTGGATGGACTCTGCTGGGTGGAGTTGCCGGGTTCGGCCGGTGCTTGCTGCGGTTGCGCTGTGGTCGGGGAGCTGGCCGGGTTCTGCGGATCGGCTGGCGCGCCCTCGGTGGTTTGGGGTGACGGGGTGTGCGAGTCCGGGACCGGGGAGGGCTGTGGGGTTTGGGATGCGGGGGCGTCCTGGGCCGGCTGGGTGGGGCGGCCGGTATCGGTGGCTGGGTTGTCGCCGGTGCCGGTGCCGGTGCCGGTGCCGGTGTCGTTGGCGCCGGGGTCGGTGCTGGTGGGTGCGGGTTGCTGCGGAATGCCCGACTGGTTCGGCTGGGTGGGACCCGTCGAGTTGTCCTGTGCCGGCAGGTCCGGGGAGGTGGGGTCCTGGGCCGGCTGCGTCGACTGCGGTGCGGATGGATCCTGGGCGGGCAGGTCGAGGGAGTCGGGCTGGGCCGGTGAGCCGGTGCCTGCGGGGCTGACGTTGCCGGAGGCGGTGTTGCCGGGTTCTTCGGCGGTGGGTGTGGTGGAACGTGGCTGGTCGGCGGGTGGGTTGGTGGCACCGCTGCCCTGGTCACCGCTGTCGGTGCCGGTGGGGAACGGCTGTTGGGTGGGAGGCTGGTCGGCTCCGGCGTCTGTGGTTCCGGTGCCGCTCGGGTCACCGACGGGGTTCGTTTGAGTGGGGTTGCTATCGCCGCCGGTGTTGGTTGCGCTGCCGTCAGGTTGAGTGCGAGTGGGCGGCTCGTTGCCGTGGGCGGAGTCGTTGCTGCCGGCGTTTGCGGGCGCGGTTTGGCCCGGTTCGTTCCCGGCGTTCGTGTTGGAGGGCGGGTTCTCGCCGGTTCCGGTGGGGTCGTTGTTGCTACCGGTGTTGGTTGGATCGCCAGGTTGGGTACGGGCGGGAGGTTCGTTGCCGTTGCTGGTGTTGTCGTTGGTGTTGGCGTTGGCCGGGGCGGTTTGGCCGGGCTGGTTTCCGGTGTTGTTCGGGGAGTTCTCTCCGCCGCGACCGTTGTTGCCGGTGGGGTTGTCTCCGCCGTGGTCGCCGTCGTTGCCCGTGTTGTTGGGGTTCTGGTTCCCGCTGCGGTCGCCGTCGTTGCCGCCGCGGTCGTTGTTGTTGTCGCCGCGGTCGGAGTTGTCGTTGTTCTGGGGTTCGGGGTCGTTGCCGCCGGATTCGGGGTCGTTGTCGGGCCCGTTTCCTGGTTCGTTGTCGCCGCCGCCGTCGTTTGCGCCGCGGTCGAATTGGTTTTGGGCGGCGCCGGCGGCGGCGCTGGTGAACGTATCGGCCGAGAGTTCGAATTCTTCGCCGGTGATCGCGGCCATCGCGGCT
>NZ_VBUT01000009.1 GCF_005863245.1 Nocardia cyriacigeorgica
ACAGCAGTTGGTTGACCTGGCGTTGGGCGTCGTCGCCGAGGTCGTCGAGGGTGGTGGCGGCGCTGCTGTAGGCATCGGCCATGCGCCGCATCGCGGTCTCATCGCCCTCGGGCCAGTCACCGGCCCCGACGACGTACTTCGCGGCCCACTGCAACGCCTCGGGAATCTCGATGCCCACCCCAGAACCCTCCACTCCGCCGACTGCGCTCAGAACTTACCTACGCAGACATGGACGCGCCGGACCCGGCTTCGGTTCCATCGGCTTTCGGCGGAGTCGACATTCATGTGGATTGAGGATCCGGAGACCTAGCAGCTTCGGCGGGTCGAGCTGCTTCATGGAAGAGCGTTTCGATAGCAAGACTGGCATGAGAGTAGGCTCTTAGCCTACGGAGGTGCCAGTGATGCCGAAGGTTTCCGCTCGAACCCCAGCAGAATTGCTTCAACGTCCGATCCGGATATTGCGTCCCCGAGACGCCGCGCCGGTCTACCGGCATCCGCGACCGGAGATCGCGCGTCTGGCCGATGCCGGCGCTCTGCATCGCGTGGCCACTGGCTACTACGCCGCTGTACCCGATGATCGCGTCGGTTCGATCTGGCTGCCCGAGCTCGAGCCGACAGCGCTCGGCATCGCGGCCGCCGACGAGGGCATCGAATCGGTGGCGCTCATGGGGTTGTCCGCAGCTCGGGTGCACGGTGCGATACCGCGCGCGCTGGCAGTTGCCGTTGTGGCAGCGAGCCGGCACCGGACCACCCTGGAACTGATCGATCGGCCCGCGACGGTCTACTTCGTCCGCCGGGAGGTCGAAAAACTCGACCTCCAGCGGCATCGGTGGGATCTCGGAAGCGGCTGGATTACCAGCGTCGAACAAACCGCCCTCGACCTGGCCGCGCGCCCGGAACTCGGTGGACTACCCGACGAGGCATGGTCGGCTGCGCACGCTTTGTTGCCAAGAGCCGATCGCGAACTGCTTACCCAGCTCGCGGCGGCGCAGCGGCGGACGTCTGCCCTCAACCGTCTGCTCGAGGCCATCTGACATGCTCACATTCGACGAGGAGCAGCGCGTGGCAGGTCAGTTCGGCGTTGCCGTCGAACAAGTGCGCCGCGACCATCTCATCTCGCACCTTCTCGGCGCCATCAGTCGCGACTTCTCCGAGGACGTCTTGTTCTTCGGCGGGACGGCGCTGTCGCGGACTGTGCTGCCGGACGGGCGGCTGTCGGAGGACATTGATCTGATCGCGCTCGGCAGGCGACAGGAGATCGCCGAGCGAATGGAGCGCCTGCTCCTTCGGGCGGTACGACGCGAGTTTCCTGATCTTCAATGGCGGCCCGCGTTGACCGATGTGCGCGATACCCAGCCAGCGGTGATCATCACCTCGGCCGGGACCGCCGTACGAGTACAGCTGCTGAATCGAACCGGATATCCGTCCTGGCCCACCGAGCTCCGGCAGATTGTCCAGCGTTATGCCGACGCTCCTGCTGCCGAGCTGATCGTCCCGACAACTCCGGCATTCGTGGCCTGGAAGACCGCTGCTTGGGCGGACCGTAGAGCATCGCGCGATCTGTACGACTTGAAACTGCTCGCCGACCACGGCGCGGTTACCGAGGACGCAGCCGAACTTTTTCGCCGGTACGGTCCGACGAACCGCTACCCGTCCGGCGCACTGTTCACCGATCCACCGGACGAGGCCACGTGGCGGCGTGAGTTGTCGGCCCAGACCCGCCTCACGGTGACGGCTGCCGATGCTCTCCGATATGTCCGCGGGGTGTGGGCGAGCATCGTGCCCACGGCATGACGACGCGGCTCACACCCAGAGCCGCCCCAGCCCCACTGTCGCCCGGCTCACGCCCGCCGGACAACCGCCGTGAGTCACCCGGAAACTCCAGGCAACCCCAACTCCACCCCGCCGCCAGCGACGATGTGCGCAGGCTATGGGCGTTGGTTGGTTCGGTGCCCGGGGCGACGGTAGATTGATTCGGTGATCAGCAGCGAAGTTCGCGGATGTGCCGCGTGGGTGACCTCGGGTCCGGTCGTGCCCATGTAACAAGTGGCCCGGCGGACAGATAGTGCCAATGAACATTTTTGTCTGATTGATACGAGAACTGAGCTCGGAGAAGTGGACGCCACGCTTGGATAGGTGAGCGTCCTGTCCGGGTGTCGTCGGGGAGCGCTTGCGTGGTGTTCCGGAAGCGAGGTTACGGTTGGACCGGCTGGATTTCGGCGGAAACGGCGAAACTGGTGGTGAGCGGGATGAGTTCTTTCCGTTGTCCCCGGCGCAGCTGGGTATCTGGTATGCCCAGCATGTCGATCCTCAGGTGCCGGTCAACATCGCGCAGTATGTGGATCTGCGCGGCGACCTCGATGTAGCGGCCCTCGAGCGGGCCAGTGCCGACGCCGCCCTGGAGATGGGGTCGGGCTTCCTGCGGATCATCGAACGCGATGGTGAACCGCTGCAAACCGTCGACCCGTCGCTGGACGCCACCCTCGAATACGTCGACCTGCGCGACGCCGAGGACCCCGAGGCCGCCGCCCAGGAGTGGATGCGCGCGGAGTACTCGCAGCCGCTCGACATCGTCAAGGACCGCCTGATCCGCGCCGCCGCGCTGCGCATCGAGGATCACCGCTGGTTCTGGTACTCGCGGGCGCATCACATCGCCCTCGACGGCTTCGGCGCGATGACGTTCATGACGCGCATCGCCGAGCTCTACACCGCCTATGTCACCGGCGCCGAGCCCGCGCCGAGCAAGGCCACCGACCTGCGCACGCTCTACGAATCCGAGATCGCCTACCGCGACAGCACGCGCTTCCAGTCCGATAAGGAGCATTGGGCGCAGCGGGTGGCGGGCCTGGAGGAGGGTTCGAGCCTGGCCGGACGGTCGGCGCCGCCGTCGCCGGTGAACGGGATCGTCAGCGCGGCGCTGTCGGAGGAGCAGGATTCGCTGCTCACCGAGGCCGTCGCCCGACACGACTCCTCGCCGGCCGCGATGCTGATCGCCGGTTTCGCCGCGTACCTGGCGCAGCTGACGGGCAGCGAGGAAGTCATCCTCAGCCTGCCGGTCACCGCGCGCACCACCGCCGCGATGCGCCGCTCCGGTGGTGTGGCGTCCAATATCGTGCCGCTGCGCCTGCACGTCGGCTACGACACCTCGGTCACCGAACTGCTGCGGCAGGTGCAGGTGGAGGTGTCGGGGGCGCTGCGTCATCAGCGCTACCGGCATGAGGACATCCGCCGCGACTCGGCCGGTGACGGTGTGGTGACCACGGAGTTCTTCGGTCCGTGGGTCAACATCATGCTGTTCCACGACGAGCTGGTGCTCGGCCCGATGGTCGGCCAGCTCAGCGTGCTGTCCACCGGCAGCATCGAGGATCTGGGCGTCAACTTCTATCAGTCGGTGGCGGGCACCCGTTCGCATATCGACTTCGAGACCAACCCGAATCTCTACACCGAGGACGAGGCGCGCCGCCATCACGGCCGGTTCCTGGAGTTCTTCGACCGGTTCCTGGCCGCCGACGCCGAGACCGCGGTGTGGCAGCTCGAGGTCACCACCGCCGCCGAACGCACCGAATCGCTGGTGGAGTGGAACGATTCGGCGCACGAGGTGCCGACCACCACGCTGCCCGCGCTGCTGGACGCGCAGATCCCGCGCACCCCGGACAACATCGCGCTCGATTTCGAGGGCGCCACCCTCACCTACGCCGAGTTCGACGAGCGGGTCAACCGGCTGGCCCGGTTCCTGATCGCCGACGGTGTCGGCCCGGAATCGCTGGTGGCGCTGGGGATGCGGCGTTCGCTGGAGCTGGTCATCGGCATGCACGCGGTGCTGAAGGCCGGTGGCGCGTATGTGCCGATCGATCCGGATCATCCGGCCGATCGCACCGCCTACATACTCGACAGCGCGGCACCGGTCTGCGTGCTGACGATCTCCGGCGACGAGCTGGAGCTGCCGGAATCGGTGCAGCGGGTGGAGATCGACACCCTCGACGTGTCGGGTTTCTCGGCCGAGCCGATCACCGATGCCGATCGCCGGGCCCCGCTGCGGCCGGACAACACCGCCTACGTCATCTACACCTCGGGTTCGACCGGCCGCCCCAAGGGTGTCGCGGTCACCCATCACGCGATCGTCAACCAGCAGCTGTGGATGCTCGACGAGTACCAGCTGACCGCCGACGACGTGTACCTGCAGAAGACCGCGACCACCTTCGACGTGTCGCTGTGGGGTTATTTCCTGCCGCTGATGGTCGGCGCGAAGCTGGTGATCGCCGCACCCGACGGGCATCGCGATCCGCTGTACGTGGCGCAGATGATCGCCGAGCACCGGGTGACGATCACCGACTTCGTCCCCTCGATGCTCACCGTCTTCGTCTCGCACGCCACCCCCGCGCAGGTCGAATCGCTGCGCGCGGTGTTCGTCATCGGTGAGGCGCTGCCGCCGGAGACCGCGGCGGCCTTCCGCGCGATCACTTCGGCCGGCCTGCACAACCTCTACGGTCCCACGGAGGCCGCGGTCTCGGTGACCTACTGGGAGGCCACCGCCGCCGACACCGTCACGGTGCCGATCGGTATTCCGGAGTGGAATGTCGAGGTCTACGTTCTGGATTCGCGGCTGCGGCCCGCGCCCATCGGCGCGCCGGGCGAGCTGTACCTGGGCGGACGTCAGCTGGCGCGCGGCTACCGCGGCCGCCCGGATCTGACCTCGGATCGCTTCGTCGCCAACCCGCTGTCGCCGAACGGCGAGCGCATGTACCGCACCGGCGACCTGGTGCGCTGGAACGCCGCCGGAGTGCTGGAGTACATCGGCCGCACCGACTTCCAGGTGAAGTTCCGTGGCCAGCGCATCGAGCTCGGTGAGATCGAGACCGACCTGCTCGCGCACAGCGCCGTCAGCCAGGCCGTGGTGCTGGTGGTCGACACCGCCACCGGCCAGCAGCTGGTGGCGTATGTGGTGCCCGCGCCGGGGCACACGGTGGAATCGGCGGAGCTGACGCGGTTCGTCGCGGAGAAGCTGCCGAGCTACATGGTGCCCGCCTCGATCATGGTGCTGGACGCCTTCCCGCTCAACACCAGCGGCAAGCTGGACCGGAAGGCCCTGCCGGAGCCGGTGTTCGCGGCGGACGCGTCCGGCTTCCGTGCCCCGCGCACCCAGGCCGAGCAGGTGGTGGCGGGCATCTTCGCCGATGTGCTGAGCCAGGACCGGATCGGCATCGACGACAACTTCTTCGACCTCGGCGGTAACTCGCTGGTCGCGACGCAGGTGGTGTCGCGGATCAGTGCGGCCTTCGACACCCAGCTCGGGGTGCGTGCGCTGTTCGAGACGCCGACCGTCGCGGGAATCGCCGCGCGCGCGGAGCATTCGGCTTCCACCGCGGGTGCGCGCCCGCCGCTGGTGGCCCAGCGCCTGCCCGAACGGGTGCCGCTGTCGCTGGCGCAGCAGCGGATGTGGTTCATCAACCAGTTCGACCCCACCGTGCCGACCTACAACCTGCCGTTCGTGGTGCGGTTGCGCGGCCGGGTGGATGTCGAGGCGTTGCAGACCGCGCTCAACGATGTGGTGGCGCGGCAGGAATCGCTGCGCACCATCTTCCCGGAGTCCGGTGACGGCGGGTACCAGTTCGTCATCCCGGTCGAGCAGGTCGATCTCGGCATCACCGTCGAGCCGATCGATGAAGCCGAATTGCCCGGCGTGCTGGCCGGATTCGCCTCCACCGGCTTCGATGTCTCACGTGAGCTGCCCATCCGCGTGCGCATCTACGAGGTGACCGGTGGCCGCGGCAACGGCACCCCGGAGTACGCGGTGGCGTTCGTGGTGCACCACATCGCCGCCGACGGTTTCTCCTTCGGACCGCTGGCCCGCGATGTGGCCGCCGCCTACCTGGCGCGCGCCGAGGGCGAGGAGCCGTCGTGGGCGCCGCTGCCGGTGCAGTACCAGGACTACAGCATCTGGCAGCGCGAGCTGCTCGGCTCGGAATCGGATCCGGAGTCGATGGCCGCGCGCGAGATCGCCTACTGGCAGCGCGCGCTGGCCGGGCTGCCCGATCAGCTGGACCTGCCCACCGACCGGCCGCGTCCGGCGGTGCAGAGCTTCCAGGGTGGCCGGGTCGGCTTCACCATCGACGCCGAACTGCATCAGCGGCTGTCCGCGCTGGCTCGCGCGCAGGGCGTGAGCCTGTTCATGGTCATGCACGCCTCGCTGGCGGTGTTGCTGGCGCGGCTGTCGGGCACCACCGACATCGCCATCGGCACGCCGGTCGCGGGCCGTGGTGAGCAGGCGCTCGACGATCTGATCGGCATGTTCGTCAACACGCTGGTGTTGCGTTCGGAGGTCGACGGCAGCGAGCAGTTCACCGAATTCCTCACCCGCACCAGGGAAACCGACCTGGCGGCATTCGCCAACACCGACGTGCCGTTCGAGCGGCTGGTCGAGGTGCTCAACCCGACGCGTTCGCAGGCCCGGCATCCGCTGTTCCAGGTGATGCTGTCGTTCCAGGAGATGTCGCACGCGACGCTGGAGCTGCCCGGGCTGTCGGTCACCGCCGACGAGCTCGAGGTCGACATCGCCAAGTTCGACCTCCAGTGGACCGTCACCGAGGAGCGCGCCGGTGATGGCGCGCCCGCCGGAATGTCGGCGGTGGTCTCCTACGCCACCGATCTGTTCGACGAATCCACCGTCGACGAGTTCACCCGCCGCTACCTACGGGTGCTGGAAACCGTTGTCGCCGAGCCGGATACCGCGGTCCGCGATATCGAGATCCTCGACGACGCCGAACGCGCCACCGTGCTCTCGGGCTGGAACGACACCACCCACGAGGTTCCGGCCGCCACCGTGCTCGAGCTGTTCGCCGAGCAGGTGCGGCAGCGCCCGGACGATATCGCCGTCGTCTTCGACGCAGCCGGCCGCATCGACGGGCTGGATGAAGAACTCACCTACGCCGAGTTCGCGAGCCGCGTCAACCGCCTGGCCCGCAAGCTGATCGACGCCGGTGTCGGCCCGGAATCGCTGGTCGCCGTTGGTATCCGGCGTTCGGTGGACATGCTCGTCGCGCTCTACGCGACCATGACCGCCGGTGGCGGCTACGTGCCGATCGATCCCGATCACCCGGCCGAGCGCACCGAGTACGTGCTCGAATCCTCGGCACCGGTGTGTGTGCTCACCACCATCGCCGACAACATCAGCGCCGGCGAGGTGCCGGTGATCTTCCTCGACACCGAGGATCTGAGCGGATACTCCGACGCCCCGGTCACCGACGCCGATCGGCGAGCGCCGCTGCGCCCGTCGAACACCGCCTACGTGCTCTACACCTCCGGTTCGACCGGCCGCCCGAAGGGCGTGGCGGTCAGCCATGCCTCGGTGGTCAACCAGATCGCCTGGATCACCGCCGAATACCGGATGAGCCCGGCCGATGTGGTGCTGCAGAAGACGCCGGTCACCTTCGACGTGTCGGTGTGGGAGCTGTTCGGCACGCTCGCCGTCGGCGCCCGGATGCTGATCGCTGCCCCGGACGGCCATCGCGATCCGCTGTACCTGTCGGAGATCATCGGACGGCACAAGGTCACCATGACCTCGTTCGTGCCGTCGATGCTCTCGGTCTTCGCCGGTGCCGCCAATTCCGCCGAATGTGCTTCGCTGCGTGCGGTTCTGGTGGCCGGTGAGGCGCTGCCGCCGGCGACGGTGACCGCGTTCCGGCAGTTCTCCACGGCCGCCGTGCACAACCTGTACGGCCCCACCGAGTTCACCGTGCACGCCACCGCTTGGCATCTGAACGCGGTGGCCCCGGCCAGCGTGCCGATCGGGCGCCCGGTGTGGAACGCGCGCGCCTACGTGCTCGACGAGGGGCTCTCGCCGGTGCCGGTCGGCGTTCCCGGTGAGCTGTACCTGGGCGGCATCCAGACCGCGCGCGGCTATCACGGCCGCCCCGACCTGACCGCCGAACGCTTCGTCGCCGACCCGTTCGGCCCGCCCGGATCGCGGCTCTACCGCACCGGCGACCTGGTGCGCTGGACCGAACCGCGCGACCCGGAGGTGGGCACGGCGGGCGTGCTGGAATACATCGGCCGCACCGACTTCCAGGTCAAGTTCCGCGGTCAGCGCATCGAGCTGGGCGAGATCGAGACCGCGCTGCTGGAACATCCGGCCGTCAACCAGGCCGTGGTGCTCGTGCTCGACACCGTGGCCGGCGATCAGCTGGTCGGCTATGTCGTCACCGACGCGGGCCCGGTCGACATCGACAGCATCAAGGGCGCGCTGCATCGCACGCTGCCGTCGTACATGGTGCCCTCGGCGATCGTGGTGCTCGAGGCGCTGCCGCTGAACCCTTCGGGCAAGCTGGACCGCAAGGCGCTGCCGGCTGCGGTGTTCGAGGTGCGCGAATTCCGTGCTCCGACAACGCCGATCGAAGAGATCGTGGCGCAGATCTTCGGTGAGGTGCTCGGCATCACCCGGGTGGGTGTGGACGACGACTTCTTCGAACTCGGCGGCAACTCGCTGATCGCCACCCAGGTCGCCTCCCGGCTCGGCATCGCACTCGACACCCGGGTGCCGGTGCGCATGCTGTTCGAGGCATCCACCGTGGCGGCGCTGGCCGCGCGGGTGGAATCGCACGCCGGTGACGGCGCCCGCAAGGCGCTGGTGGCGCGCGACCGGCCGGAGGAGGTGCCGCTGTCGCTGGCGCAGCAGCGCATGTGGTTCCTCAACCGCTTCGACACCGAATCCGCGGTCAACAACATCCCGGTCGCCATCCGGCTGTCCGGTGATCTGGATGTCGCCGCGCTCCAGGTCGCGGTCATCGACGTCATCGACCGGCACGAATCGTTGCGCACGGTCTTCCCGGAGACCAGCGCGGGCCCGGTGCAGGTGGTGCTCGATGCCGCCCAGATCGTGCCCGACCTGACCCCGATCCCGGTCACCGAGCACAACCTGATCGATCACCTGGTGGAGCTGGCCTCGATGGCCTTCGACGTCACCAGCGAAGTGCCGCTGCACGCGCGGCTGTTCGAGATCAGCGAGACCGAGTACGTGCTCGGCATGGTGGTGCACCACATCTCCGCCGACGGCTGGTCGATGGGACCACTGGCCCGCGATGTGATGGTCGCCTACGCGGCGCGCACCTCCTGGGAGGCGCCCGCCTGGTCGGCGCTGCCGGTGCAGTACGCCGACTACGCGCTGTGGCAGCGCGAGGTACTCGGCTCCGAGGACGATCCGAACTCGTTGATCTCCAACCAGATCCGGTACTGGTCGCGCGAACTGGCCGACCTGCCGGACGAATTGGTGCTGCCCTCGGACCGGCCGCGCCCGGCCGCCGCCTCCTATCGCGGTGGCACCTATCCGTTCGTCATCTCCGGCGAGACTCAGCGCGCGCTGGTGGAGCTGGGCCGCAGGCACAATGCCTCGCTGTTCATGGTGATGCATTCGGCGCTGGCGGTGCTGCTGGCGCGGCTGTCGGGTACCAGCGATATCGCCATCGGCACCCCCGTCGCCGGCCGCGGTGAGGCCGCGCTGGACGACCTGATCGGCATGTTCGTCAACACCCTGGTGCTGCGCACCGAGGTCGACGGCGCCGCCGGTTTCGACGAGCTGCTCGCGCGCGCCCGCGAAACCGACCTGCACGCCTTCGCGCACGCGGACGTGCCGTTCGAACGTCTCGTAGAGGTGCTGAACCCGGCCCGCTCGCAGGCGCGGCATCCGCTGTTCCAGGTGATGCTGACCTTCCAGAACACCCGTCAGGCCAGCCTGGAACTGCCGGGGCTGTCGGTCAACGGCATCGACTACGACGCCAGGCTGGCGAAGTTCGACCTACAGCTGACGCTGTCGGAAACCCAGGACGAGCTGGGCGAGGCCGCCGGTATGTCGGCCGAGTTCTCCTATGCGCTCGACCTGTTCGACGAGGCCACGGTCGCCGAATTCGCCAACCGTCTGGACCGGGTGCTGGCCGCGATCACCGCCGACCCGACCATCGCCATCGGCGATATCGACCTGCTCGCCGCCGACGAGCGGGCCAAGGTCCTCACCGACTGGAACGACACCGCCTACCCGGTGCCCGCGGCGACCCTGGTGTCGCTGTTCGAGCAGCAGGCCGCCGCCACCCCGGACGCGGTGGCGCTGGTCTTCGAGGACGAGCAGCTCACCTACGCCGAATTCGCGGGCCGGGTGCATCAGCTGGCCCGCCGCCTGCTCGCCGACGGTGTCGGCGCGGATTCGCTGGTGGCGCTGGCCATCCGGCGGTCGATCGACCTGGTCGTCGCGATGTACGCGGTGCTGGAGACCGGCGCGGGTTATGTGCCGATCGACCCGGATCAGCCCGCCGACCGCATCGACTATGTGCTGGACACCGCGCGGCCCGCGGTCGTGCTGACCACCACGCGAGACGAATTCGGCACCGAGCACGCACCGCTGCTCGCGGTGGACGCGCTCGACCTGTCCGCGTTCGATACCGCCCCGGTCACCGACACCGAACGCGCCCGGCCGATCCTGGGTGCGTCCACCGCCTACGTCATCTTCACCTCCGGCTCCACCGGCCGCCCCAAGGGCGTCGCGGTGAGCCATGCCGCGATCGTCAACCGGTTGCTGTGGATGCAGCACGAGTACCCGATCGACGCCGCCGACGCCGTGCTCCAGAAGACCCCCGCGACCTTCGACGTGTCGGTGTGGGAGTTCTTCTGGCCCTTGCAGGCCGGCGCGCGCCTGGTCGTCGCCAAGCCCGACGGGCACCGCGACCCGGTGTACCTGGCGCGGATCATCGCCGAACAGGGCATCACCACCGCACACTTCGTGCCGTCGATGCTGTCGGTGTTCGTGGCCACGATCGGCAACGAGAACGGCGACGCCGCGGCCCTTCCCGCGTCGCGACTGCGGCAGGTGTTCGCCTCCGGTGAGGCGCTGCCCGCGCCCACGGCCGCGCGGCTGCGCGAGCTGACCGGTGCCCGGCTGCACAACCTGTACGGCCCCACCGAAGCCGCCGTCGACGTCACCTATCACGAGGCCACCGACGCCGACACCGTCTCGGTGCCGATCGGCCGCCCGGTGTGGAACACCCGTGTCTTCGTGCTCGACGCCCGGCTGCGACCGGTCGCCCCCGGTATCGCGGGAGAGCTCTATCTCGCGGGCGATCAGCTGGCGCTCGGCTATCTCGGCCGCGCCGACCTGACCTCGGACCGGTTCGTCGCGAACCCGTACGGTGCGCCCGGCGAGCGCATGTACCGCACCGGTGACCTCGTCACCTGGACGCGCGACGGTGAGCTGGAATACCTGGGCCGCACCGACTTCCAGGTGAAGCTGCGCGGTCTGCGCATCGAACTGGGCGAGATCGAGGCCGCGCTGCTGGCGCAGCCGGGTATCGCGCAGTCGGTCGTGGTGGTGCGCGCCGACGCGCACTCCGGCGATCAGCTGGTGGGTTATGTGGTGCACGAACCCGACGCGGTCATCGACCCCGATGCGGTGAAGGCAGCGCTGGCCGCCACCCTGCCCGGCTACATGATCCCGGCCGCCCTCGTCGTGCTCGACGCGTTCCCGGTGAACGCCAGCGGCAAGCTGGACCGCAAGGCGCTGCCCGCGCCGAAGTTCGAGGCCAAGAGCTTCCGCGCGCCGTCGACGCCGATCGAGGAGATCGTGGCGGAGGTCTTCGCCGAGCTGCTCGGCGTCGGCCGGGTCGGTGTGGACGACGACTTCTTCGAACTCGGCGGCAACTCGCTGGTCGCCACCCAGGCGGTGGCCCGGCTCAGCGCCGCGCTCGACACCCAGGTGGGTGTGCGGACCCTGTTCGAGGCGCCCACCGTCGGTGCACTGGCCGCGCGGATGGAATCGCATGCGGGCAGCGGCGCTCGGCAGGCGCTCACCGAACAGGTGCGCCCGGAGCATCCGCCGCTGTCGCTGGCCCAGCAGCGGATGTGGTTCCTCAACCGCTTCGACGCCGATTCCGCGGCCAACAACATTCCGGCCGCGGTCCGGTTGCAGGGCGTGCTCGATCTGGCGGCGCTGCGCGGCGCGGTGTCGGATGTGATCGTGCGCCACGAATCGCTGCGCACCATCTACCCGTCCCACGACGGGGTCGCCTACCAGCGGGTGCTGCCCTCGACGCGGGCCATCCCCGAACTGGATGTGGTGTCCCTCGGCGAGGACGAGATCGGTTCGGCCCTCTACGAATTCGCCTCCCGCGGCTACGACGTCACCACCGAACTGCCGGTGCGGCTGCGGCTGTTCCAGCTGGGCGAGCAGGACTTCGTGCTGGCCGTCATGGTGCACCACATCGCCGCCGACGGTTTCTCCATGCGTCCGCTGGTGCGCGATCTGATGACGGCCTACGTCGCCAGGACCGCGTCGGTGGAGCCGGGCTGGCCGCCGCTGGCGGTGCAGTACATCGACTACGCGCTGTGGCAGCGCGAGGCGCTCGGCTCCGAAGAGGATCCGACCTCGCTGATCTCCGAGCAGCTCGACTACTGGCGCACCGCGCTGGCCGGGCTGCCCGACGAACTGCGCCTGGCCGGACGTCCACGCCCGGCCGTCGCGAGCTACGGCGCGGGCACCCACCGCTTCCGGGTGCCCGGCGCGCTGATCGAGGAACTGAACCAGGTTGCCCACAGCACCGGCACCACGCTGTTCATGGTGGTGCACGGCGCGTTCGCGGCGCTGCTGGCGCGGCTGAGCGGCACCGATGACATCGCCATCGGCATCCCGGTGGCCGGACGTGGTGAGCAGGCGCTCGACGATCTGGTCGGCATGTTCGTCAACACCCTGGTGCTGCGCACCGAGGTCGATCCCGCCCAGTCGTTCGGCGAACTGCTGGCGCAGGTGCGTGAACGCGATCTGGCGGCCTTCGCGCACGCCGACGTGCCGTTCGAACGTCTCGTCGAGGTGCTGAACCCGGCGCGTTCGCAGGCGCGGCATCCGCTGTTCCAGGTGATGCTGTCGTTCCAGAACCTCGGCCGCACCTCCCTCGAGCTGCCCGGCCTCACGGTGACCGAACTCGGCATCGACCAGCCGACCGCAAAATTCGATCTCCAGCTGACGCTGAGCGAAGGCGCGGATTCGGAGATGGAAGCCGAACTCGTCTACGCCACCGACCTTTTCGACGCCGGCTATGCGAGCACCTTCGCCGAGCGGTTCCTGCGGGTGCTGCGCGGGGTGGCCGACGCCCCCGGCGCCTCGGTCGGCGATATCGAACTGCTCGACTCGATCGAGCGCACCCGCGTGCTGGATCGGTGGAACGACACCGAATTCCCGGTCGACGCCGCGCTGACCTCGCCGGTCGGCGATGCCGCCGCCACCCTGGTCTCACTGTTCGAGGCCCAGGTCGCGCGCACCCCCGACGCGTACGCGGTCACGTTCGAGGGGGCAAGTCTCACTTACGCCGAGTTCGCCGGACGGGTGCACCGGCTGGCGCGCTGGCTCAAGCAGGCCGGGGTCGGCCCGGAATCGTATGTGGCGCTGGGGATGCGGCGCTCCATCGATCTGGTCGTCGGCATGTACGCGGTCAGCGTCGCGGGTGGCGCGTATGTGCCGCTGGATCCGGATCATCCGGCCGAGCGCATCGACTACATCCTGGAGACCGCGCGTCCGGTGTGCGTGCTCACCTCCGGCTCGGATCTCGACACCACCACGCAGACGCGCCAGGTGCGCATCGATGAGCTGGACCTGTCGGGCTTCTCTGACGAGGTGCTCACCGACGCCGACCGGCATCGTCCGCTGCGGCCGGGCAATACCGCCTACGTCATCTTCACCTCGGGTTCGACCGGGCGTCCCAAGGGTGTCGCGGTCAGCCACGCGGCGATCGTCAACCGGCTGGTGTGGATGCACGCCGAATACGGTCTGGCCGCCGACGACGTGGTGATCCAGAAGACGCCGTCCACCTTCGACGTGTCGGTGTGGGAGTTCTTCTGGCCCTTGCAGGTCGGCGCGCGCCTGGTCGTCGCCAAGCCCGACGGGCATCGCGATCCGGCCTACCTGGCCCAGCTCATGGCCGACGAGCAGGTCACCACGGTGCACTTCGTGCCGTCCATGCTGTCGGTGTTCGTGGCCGAACCCCTCGCCGCCGAATACCTCGGCCTGCGCAACGTCTTCGCCTCCGGTGAGGCGCTGCCCGCGGTCACCGCACAGCGCCTGCGCGAGCTGACCGGGGCGCGGCTGCACAACCTGTACGGCCCCACGGAAGCCGCCGTCGACGTCACCTTCCACGAGGTCACCGACGCTGACACCACCTCCGTGCCGATCGGCGCCCCGGTCTTCAACACCCAGGTCTACGTGCTGGACGCGCGGCTGCGGCCGGTGCCCGCGGGTGTCCCGGGTGAGCTGTATCTGGCGGGTGCGCAACTCGCGCACGGCTACGTCGGACGACCCGATCTCACGATGGACCGGTTCGTCGCCAACCCCTTCACCGCGGGCGAGCGCATGTACCGCACCGGCGACCTCGTCGCCTGGACCGCCGACGGTGAGCTGGAATACCTGGGCCGCACCGACTTCCAGGTGAAGCTGCGCGGTCTGCGCATCGAGCTCGGCGAGATCGAGAACGCGCTCACCGCACTGGAATCCATCGCGCAGGCCGTGGTCGTGGTGCGTACGGACGAGCACACCGGCGATCAGCTGGTCGCCTACGTGGTGGCCGACCCGGATCGCGTGGTCGATATCGACGCGGTGCGCGCCGAACTCGGTCAGCAGCTGCCCGCCTACATGGTGCCGGCGGCGTACGTGGTGCTCGACGCCTTCCCGCTCAACGCCTCCGGCAAGCTCGACCGCAAGGCGCTGCCCGAGCCGACCTTCGCCGCCACCGCCTTCCGGGCCCCGGTGACGCCGGTGCAGGAGATCGTGGCCGGCACCTTCGCCGATGTGCTCGGCGTCGAACGCGTCGGCCTCGATGACGATTTCTTCGCCCTCGGCGGCAACTCGCTGGTCGCCACCCAGGTCGCGGCCCGGCTCGGCGCTGCCCTGGACACCCAGATCCCGGTGCGGGTGCTGTTCGAGGCGCCGACGGTGGCCGCGCTGGCCACCCGGGTGGAGTCGTCCGCGGGTGCGGGCGGGCAGGTGCCGCTGGTGCCGCGCGAGCGCGGTGAGCTGGTGCCGCTGTCGCCGGCGCAGCAGCGGATGTGGTTCCTCAACCGCTTCGACAACCAGACCGCCGTCAACAACATCCCGGTCGCCATCCGGCTCACCGGCGACCTCGACCTGGACGCGCTGAACGCCGCCATTGCCGACGTGCTGGCCAGGCACGAAGCGCTGCGCACGGTGTACCCCGAGGTCGAGGGCACCGGCTACCAGCGGGTCCTGCCCGCCGACGAGGTGCGGGTGCGGCTGGCGCCCGAAACCGTCACCGCCGAGGAACTGCCCGCGCGGATCGTCGCGCTGGCGAGCACGTACTTCGACGTGACCACCGCGATCCCGTTCCGGGCCGCGCTGCTCTCAGTCGATCCGCGGACCCATGTGGTGGTGCTGGTCATGCACCACATCAGCGCCGACGGCTTCTCGCTGCGCCCGCTGCTGCGCGATGTGGTCACCGCCTACGCCGAGCGCACCAGAGGTGAGATCCCCGGCTGGGCGCCGCTCGAGGTGCAGTACGCCGACTACGCGCTGTGGCAGCGCGAGGTGCTCGGCGAGGAATCCGATCCGGAATCCGTGGCCGCCCGCCAGATCGCTTACTGGACCGAGCAGCTGCGCGATCTGCCCGATCAGATCGAGCTGCCCGCCGACCGGCCGCGGCCCGAGATCGCCACCAATGCCGGTGGTACGCACACCTTCTCGATCGACGCGGAACTGCGCGGCGAGCTCGAGGAGCTGGCCCGCGCCCATGGCGTCACCCTGTTCATGGTGGTGCACGCGGCGCTGGCGACCTGGGCGGCCCGGCTGTCCAACAGCACCGACATCGCCATCGGCACCCCCATCGCCGGCCGCGGCGAACAGGCGCTCGACGATCTGGTCGGCATGTTCGTCAACACCCTGGTGCTGCGCACCGAGGTGGAACCCGGCGTCGCGTTCGCCGCGCTGCTCGAGCAGGTGCGCCGCACCGACCTGGAAGCGTTCGCGCACGCCGACGTGCCGTTCGAGCGGCTGGTCGACGTCATCAGCCCCGCGCGCTCGCAGGCCCATCACCCGCTGTTCCAGATCGCGCTGACCTTCGAGGCCGCCTCGGCCGCCGATATGGGCACGGTCTCGCTGCCCGGTCTCGACCTGGACGTGGTCGAATTCGATCCGGGCACCGCGAAGTTCGACATCCAGCTCACCGTCGGCGAGATCGGCGACGGCGCGCTGTCGCTGTCGTGGAACTACGCCACCGAACTGTTCGACCCGGAGACGGTCTCCGCCTTCGCCGACCGGCTGGTGCGGATCCTGCGCGGCGTCACCGAGGACGCCTCGATCGCCGTCGGCGATATCGACCTGCTCGGTGAGGCCGAGCGGCTCGACGTCTCGCAGCGGTGGGTCTCCTCGGGCGCCGATGCGCTCGCCACCGAATCCGCCACCGGCATCTTCGGTGACGCCGACGCCACCCTGTCGACCCTGTTCGACGCCGCTGCGGCCGCGCACCCGCATCGCATCGCGGCCCGCTTCGGCGCCGACACCCTCACCTACGCCGAACTCGACCGGCGCGCGAATGTGCTGGCGCGCAGGCTCATCGCCGACGGCGCCGGCCCGGAATCGCTGGTCGCGGTGATCCTGCCGCGGTCACTGGATTTGGTGGTCGCGCTGCTCGCGGTGGTCAAGACCGGTGCGGGTTATGTGCCCGTCGACCCGGCCTACCCGGCCGACCGCATCGCCTATGTGCTCTCCGATGCCGCGCCGACCAGCGTGATCATCGACTCGACGGTGCAGGTGACGGTGCCCGAGCACCTGCCGAGCGTGGTGCTCGACGGGTTCGCCGTCGAGGCCGGCAATGTGGAGGACGCCGACGACGGGCCGATCACCGACGCCGACCGTCGCGCCCCGCTGCACCCGGACCACGTCGCCTACGTCATCTACACCTCCGGCTCCACCGGCCGCCCCAAGGGCGTCGCGGTGGCGCACCGGAATGTGGTGCGGCTGTTCGCCAATACCGATCGCGACTTCGGTTTCGGCCCCGACGACGTGTGGACGCTGTTCCACTCCTACGCCTTCGACTTCTCGGTGTGGGAGCTGTGGGGTCCGCTGCTGTTCGGCGGCACCCTGATCGTCGTCGACTACTACACCTCGCGCTCGCCCGAACAGTTCCTGGAACTGCTGCGCGCGGAGAAGGTGACGGTGCTCAACCAGACGCCGTCGGCCTTCTACCAGCTGGCCGAGGCCGACCGCAATGCCCAGGACGCCACCCCGCTGTCGCTGCGGTACGTGGTGTTCGGCGGTGAGGCGCTGGAGCTGCGCCGCCTCTCGGATTGGGTCGCCCGGCACGGCGACAAGGCTCCGGTGCTGGTCAACATGTACGGCATCACCGAGACCACGGTGCACGTGTCCTACCGTGCGCTGGACGCGGCGACCATCGCCGAGGCCGCGGGCAGCATCGTCGGCCGGGCCATCGCCGGTCTACAGGTGTTCGTGCTCGACAACCGGTTGCGGCCGGTGCCGGTCGGCGTCGCGGGCGAAATGTATGTCGCCGGACCGCAGTTGGCGCGCGGCTACCTCGGCCGGCCCGACCTGTCGGCGGCGCGGTTCGTGGCCAACCCGCTCGGCGACGCCGCGGGCTCGCGCCTCTACCGCTCCGGTGACCTGGCGCGCTGGAACCGCTTCGGCGAACTCGAATACCTCGGCCGCGCCGACGATCAGGTGAAGGTGCGCGGTTTCCGCATCGAGCTCGGCGAGATCGAATCCGCCGTGCTGGCCCAGCCCGGTATCGCCCAGGCCGCGGTCATCGTGCGTGAGGACCAGCCGGGCGATCAGCGGATCGTCGCCTATGTGGTGTCGGATCCGGATACCGCGCCGAACCTGGACCAGGTGCGTGAGGGTGCGGCGGAGCTGCTGCCCGCCTACATGGTGCCCTCGGCCGTGGTGCGGCTGGAATGGATTCCGCTGACCGTCAACGGCAAGCTGGATCGCCGGGCGCTGCCCGCCCCGGCCGTGCAGGCGCGCGCCTTCCGCGCACCGGTCACCCCGGTGCAGGAGACGGTGGCCGCGGTATTCGCCGAGGTCCTCGACCTGCCGCGGGTCGGCGTCGACGACGATTTCTTCGACCTGGGCGGCAACTCGCTGATCGCCACCCGGGTGGTCTCGCGCATCGGCGCGGCGCTCGGCACCACGGTGCCGGTGCGCACGCTGTTCGAGGCGTCGACGGTGGAATCGCTGGCCGCGCGGGTGGAATCGCATACCGGCACCGAGGCCAGGACCCGGCTGACGGCGCGTCCGCGCGCCACCGGCGAGACCGTGCCGCTGTCGTTCGCGCAGCAGCGCATGTGGTTCCTGAACAAGTACGACACCAGCTCGGCCGCCTACAACCTGCCGATCGCGCTGCGACTGTCCGGTGCGCTGGACGCCGAGGCCCTGCGCCTGGCGGTGGCCGATGTGGTGCGCAGGCACGAATCGCTGCGCACCCGCTACCCCGAGCACGGCGGCAGCCCGGTCCAGGTGATCGTGCCGGCCGAGCAGATCCATCTCGACCTGAACCCGGTTCCGGTCGACGCCGGTGAACTGCTCGAGGTGGTCACCGCGTTCGTGTCCACCGGATTCGATGTGGCCGAACAGGTTCCGCTGCGTGCCCGGCTGTACCAGGCCGGCGCCGACGAGCATGTGCTCGTCGTGGTGGTGCATCACATCGCCGCCGACGGCTTCTCGATGGGCCCGCTCACCCGTGACGTGATGCTTGCCTACAGCGCCCGGATCCAGGACAGCGCACCCGGCTGGGAGCCGCTGTCGGTGCAGTACGCCGATTTCGCGCTCTGGCAGCGCGAGGTGCTCGGCTCCGAGGACGACCCGCAGTCGCTGATGGCCCGTCAGGTCGCCTACTGGCAGCGCGCGCTCGACGGCATCCCGGACGAGCTGGCGCTGCCGACCGACCGGCCGCGTCCGGCCGTCGCCTCGCTGCGCGGCGCCACCCTGCACACCGAACTGCCCGGCGAGCTGGTCGCCGCCCTGGACGAGGTGGCTCGCCGTAGCGGCGCCTCGTTGTTCATGGTCATGCACGGCGCGCTGACGGTGCTGCTGTCGCGGGTGTCCGGCAGCAATGACGTCGCCGTCGGCACGCCCATCGCAGGCCGTGGCGAGCAGGCCCTCGACGACCTCGTCGGCATGTTCGTCAACACCCTGGTGCTGCGCACCGGGATCGATCCGGCCGAATCGTTCGCCGAGCTGCTGGAGCGGGTGCGCCGCACCGACCTGGACGCCTACGGCAATGCCGACGTGCCGTTCGAGCGGCTGGTGGAACTGCTGGCGCCGGAGCGTTCGCAGGCCCGCAACCCGCTGTTCCAGGTGATGCTGGCCTTCCAGAACCTCGACCGCACCAGCCTGGAACTGCCGGGGCTTACGGTGTCGGCGCTGGATCTGGAAGAGAACGTCGCCCGCTTCGACCTCCAGTTCACGCTGTCCGAGCACGGCGAGCCCGGCGCGGGCATGGCGTTGGCGCTGACCTACGCCACCGAACTGTTCGACGAGGCCACCGTGGCCGAGATCGCCGCGCGCTGGCGGCGGGTGCTGGAGGCGATCGCCGCCGACGCCTCGATCAGCGTGGGCGCCATCGACGTCCTCGATGCCGCCGAACGCGCGGATCTGGTCTCGCGCACCGGTGAGCCCGCCGTGGCGCCGCGCGTGCTGGCCGACCTGCTGGCCGAGGCCGCCGCGCGCGACCCGAAGGCGCCCGCGGTGGTGTTCGAGGGGACAACTGTCTCTTACGGCGAGCTGGACGAGCGGTCCAACCGCCTGGCCCGGCTGCTGATCGCCGAGGGCATCGGCGCCGAAGACCTTGTCGCCGTTGGCGTTCCGCGTTCGGCCGATTCGGTGTTCGCGGCCTGGGCGGTCGCCAAGACCGGTGCGGCCTTCGTGCCGGTGGACCCGAACTACCCGGCCGAGCGCATCGCGCACATGGTCACCGACTCCGGTTCGCCGATCGGCCTCACCGTCGCCTCGGTGCGGGATGGCCTGCCGGAATCGGCACGCTGGCTGGTGCTCGACGATCTGGACCTCGACGGGTTCGACGGCGCGCCGATCACCGACGCCGACCGGGTGCGCCCGGTGCGGCCGCAGCATCCGGCCTACGTCATCTACACCTCCGGCTCCACCGGCGTCCCCAAGGGCGTCGTGGTCACCCACAGCGGCCTGGCGAACTTCAGCGCCGAACAGATCGAGCGCTATGCCCTCGACTTCGATTCGCGCGCACTGCATTTCGCCTCACCCAGCTTCGACGCCTCGATTCTCGAGCTGCTGCTCGCCATCGGCGCGGGCGGTGCGCTGGTCGTGGTGCCGCCGGGTGTGTACGGCGGCGAGGAGCTGTCGGAACTGATCCGCACCGAGCGGGTCAGCCACGCCTTCATCACCCCGGCCGCGCTGGCCACCTTCGATCCGAGCGGCCTGGACACCCTGCGGGTGCTGGTCGCCGGTGGTGAGGCCTGCCCGCCGGAACTGGTGGCCAAGTGGGCGGTGCCGCTGGACGGCGAGTCCGGCGAGGTCCGCCACTTCCACAACGGCTACGGCCCCACCGAGACCACCATCATGACCAACATCAGCGATCCGCTGGTGCCGGGCGAGACGGTGACCATCGGCGGACCGATCCGCGGCATGCGGTCGCTGATCCTGGATGCCCAGCTCAGGCCGGTGCCGGTGGGTGTCGCGGGTGAGCTGTATCTGTCGGGCGTGCAGCTGGCGCGCGGGTACCACGCGCGGCCGGGGCTGACGGCCGACCGGTTCGTGGCCAACCCGTACGGCGACGGCGAGCGGATGTACCGCACCGGTGACGTCGTCCGCTGGACGCGTGACGGTGAGGTCGAATACGTCGGCCGCTCCGACTTCCAGGTGAAGGTGCGCGGTTTCCGCATCGAGCTGGGTGAGATCGACGCCGCGCTGGCCTCGCACGAAACCGTCGACTTCGCGGTCACCATCGGCCACAAGAACGCCGCGGGTGCGGTCTCGCTGGTGTCGTATGTGGTTGCGGCGCAAGGTCGTTCGATCGACGTCGCGACGCTGACGGCGCACGTCGAGGAACGCCTGCCCGCCTACATGGTGCCGTCGTCGATCATGGTGATCGACCGGGTGCCGCTGACCCCGGTCGGCAAACTGGACCGTAAGGCGCTGCCGGAGCCGGTCTTCGCCACCGAGGTGGTGTTCCGGGCCCCGCGCACGCCGGTCGAGCAGACCATCGCCGAGGTCTTCGCCGAGGTGCTCGGCGTGGAGCGGGTCGGCGTGGACGATTCGTTCTTCGCCCTCGGCGGCGACAGCATCGTCTCCATCCAGCTGGTGTCGCGGGCCAAGGCGCGCGGTGTGGTGTTCACCCCGCGCCACGTCTTCGAACAGCGCACCGTCGCAGGCCTGGCCGCGGTCGCCGAGACCACCGACGGCGCCGCGACGGCGGCGCCCGCGCTGGAAGAGCTGCCCGGCGGCGGTGTCGGCACCATGCCCCTCACCCCGGTGGTGCGGTTCATGGCGCAGCGGCGCGGATCGTTCAGCCGCTTCAATCAGACGCTGGCACTGGAACTTCCGGTCGGCATCGACCGGGCCGGCATCGCCGCCACCGTCGGCGCGGTCATCGACCGGCACGACATGCTGCGCGCGAGCCTGCGCCGATCCGGCGGCGACTGGATCGTGGAGACTGCGGCGCCGGGCACCGTCGACGTGGACGCGCTCATCGACCACACGGTCTTCTCCGCCGACGTCGACGACGCGCAACTGTTCGATCTGGCCGCCACCGCGCTGGACGCCTCGCTGAACCGGCTCGACCCGGCCACTGGCGTGGTGGTCCGGTTCGTGTGGCTGGAACCCGACCGCGCCGACCGGGCCGGGCGCCTTATCGTCGTCGCCCATCACCTGGTGGTCGACGGCGTGTCCTGGCGCATCCTGGTACCCGATTTCGTCGCCGCCTGGGGTCAGCTCACCGCCGGTCAGGAACCGGAACTGGTGGCGCCCGCGACGTCGATGCGGGCCTGGGCGCACGCCCTCGAACGCGAGGCGCGCAACCCCGAGCGGGTCGCCGAACTCGACTACTGGCGTTCGGTGGTCGGCGTGTCCGATCCGCTGCTGACCGAGCGTCCGATGGATCCGGCGGTGGACACCTCCGGCGTCATCGACAAGCTTCAGGTCGAGGTGTCGCCCGAGGTCACCAAGGCCCTGCTCACCACGGTGCCCGCGCTGTTCCACGGCGGCGTCAACGACGGTCTGCTCACCGCGCTGGCGCTGGCCACCGCGGTCTGGCGGTCCCGGCGCACCAGCGGGGTGCGGCCCGACGACTCGCTGCTGATCCGCCTGGAAGGCCACGGCCGCGAGGAAGACATCGTGGCCGGCGCGGACCTGTCGCGCACGGTCGGCTGGTTCACCGCGATCTTCCCGGTGCGCTTCGACCTGCGCGGTATCGATATCGACGGCGCGCTGGCCGGTGGCCCCGCGCTGGGCGCCGCGCTCAAGGCGGTCAAGGAACAGCTGCTGGCGGTGCCGGACAAGGGCATCGGCTACGGCCTGCTGCGCTACCTCAACCGCGACACCGCCGCCGAATTGCCGAATGAGCTGCCCGGCCAGATCAGCTTCAACTACCTGGGCCGGGTCTCCGACGGCGACGTGCCGGAATCGCTGCGCGGTTTCGGCTGGATCCCGGCACCCGAACTGGGTTCGCTCGGCGGTGCCTACGACGCGGATATGCCCGCGATGGCGCCGCTGGACGTCAACGCCATCGTGGTCGGCGACAAGCTGACCGCCAATATCGGCTACCCGTCCACCCTGCTGGACGCCGCGT
This sequence comes from Nocardia cyriacigeorgica, assembly GCF_005863245.1. Classification (GTDB taxonomy): domain Bacteria; phylum Actinomycetota; class Actinomycetes; order Mycobacteriales; family Mycobacteriaceae; genus Nocardia; species Nocardia cyriacigeorgica_C. Next base: position 22,806 of record NZ_VBUT01000009.1, read on the forward strand.
CGGTGCGCGAGTTCGCCGACCTGTGGGTCACCGCGCTGGAAGCCGTTGCCCGGCACGCCAATTCGACCGGCGCGGGCGGGCACACACCGTCCGACTTCGCGCTGGTGCGCACCGAGCAGCGCGATATCGACCGCTGGGAGCAGCGTTTCCCGGCGCTGACCGATGTGTGGCCGCTGTCGGCACTGCAGTCGGGTCTGCTGTTCCACGCCAGGCTCGCCGCCGATTCGGTGGACGTCTACACCGCGCAGGCGGTGCTGACGCTGACCGGTCGCGTCGACGCCGACCGGCTGCGCGCGGCCGCGCAGGCACTGGTGGACCGCTACGAGAACCTGCGCACGGCGTTCGTCTCCGACCACGACGGCAACCCGGTGCAGGTGGTGCTCGACAGCGTCCGCGTCGACTGGTCCGAATACGACCGCACCGAGACCGGCGATGCCACCGACCTGATCGAGGCCGACCGCATGCGGCGTTTCGATCTGGCCGAACCGCCGCTGATCCGGTTCACCCTCATCCAGGTCGCCGACGCGAGTGCCGAGGGCGGCGCGCGGTGGCAGTTCGTGGTGTCCAACCACCACATCCTGCTCGACGGCTGGTCCATGCCGCTGCTCATGCAGGACCTGCTGGTGCTGTACGCGGTGCACGCCGACGTGAACGCGCTGCCCGCGGTGCGCTCCTACAAGCACTTCCTGGAATGGGTCGCCCAGCAGGACCACACCGCCTCGCTCGCGACGTGGACCGAGGCGCTGCGCGGCATCAGCGAGCCGACCCTGCTCGCCCGCCCGGACGCCGGCCGCGAGATCACCTCGCTGTCGGGTGAGTACCTGTTCGAACTGGACGAGGCCACCACCGCGCGGATGACGGCGCTGGCCGCGGAGCTGGGCGTCACCCCGAACACGGTGCTCCAGGTCGCGTGGGCGATTTTGGTGGGCCGGATGACCGGCAATGATGACGTCCTGTTCGGCACCACTGTGTCGGGCCGCCCCGCTCAGCTGGCGGGCGTCGAGTCCATGGTGGGTTTGTTCATTAATACCGTCCCGGTTCGGGTTCGGTTTGATGCTTCCGAGTCGGTGCTTGATGTGTTGGGCCGGACTCAGGGTGAGCAGGCGGACCTGCTGGACCATCACTATGTTGGGCTTGCCGAGATTCAGTCGGCGGCAGGAATCGGCGGACTCTTCGACACCCTGGTGGTGTTCGAGTCGTATCCGGTTGATGCCGAGGGGATTCAGGCTCAGGCTGCCGATATCGATGGCATGGCGGTCACCGGTTTGGATGCGGCCGATGCGACGCACTACCCGTTGACGTTGATCGCTCAGCTCGATACGCAGTTGCGGATTCGCGCCGGTTATCTGCGGGATCTGTTCGATGAGCAGACCGTGCGGCGGATCGCCGACCGGTTGATTCGGGTGCTCGGCACCATCACCGCCGAACCTGCTGTTGCCGTGGGCGAGATCGAGCTGCTCGATGCCGCCGAGCGGGAGCTGGTGGTCTCCGGCTGGAACGACACCGCGCATGCGGTGGACGACGCCGCGACGCTGGTGTCGATGTTCGAGGCGCAGGTCGCGCGCACGCCCGACGCGCCTGCTGTCACCTTCGAGGGGACAACTCTGTCCTACGCGGAGTTCGCCTCCCGGGTGAACCTGCTGGCCCGCTGGCTGATCGAACGCGGTGTCGGCGCGGAATCGTATGTGGCGCTGGGCATGCGGCGCTCCATCGACCTGGTGGTCGGCATGTACGCGGTGAGCATGGCCGGTGGCGCGTATGTGCCGCTGGACCCGGATCATCCGGCCGAGCGCACGGAATACATCCTGGCCACCGCCGATCCGGTGTGTGTGCTCACCTCGGGTGACGATCTGGAGATCGACACCGCGCAGGTGCGCATCGACCTGCTGGATCTGTCCGGCTACACCGACGGGCCGATCACCGACGCCGAGCGGCGCAGCCCACTGCGGCCGTCGAACACCGCCTACGTCATCTTCACGTCCGGTTCGACCGGTCGCCCGAAGGGTGTGGCGGTGTCGCACGGCGCGATCGTCAATCGTTTGGTGTGGATGCAGTCGGCGTACCAGTTGGATGCCTCCGATGTGGTGTTGCAGAAGACGCCCGCGACGTTCGACGTGTCGGTGTGGGAGTTCTTCTGGCCGTTGCAGATCGGCGCGCGGCTGGTGGTCGCGAAGCCGGACGGGCACCGCGATCCCGCCTACCTGGCCGAGATCATCACGGCCGAGGGCGTCACGGTCACCCACTTCGTGCCGTCCATGCTGGCCGTCTTCGTGGCCGACGCGGCTGCCGCGCGGTGTGATTCGCTGCGCATGGTCTTCGCTTCCGGTGAGGCGCTCTCGCCCAAGCCCGCGCACCGGTTGCGTGAGCTGACCGGCGCGGCGCTGCACAACCTGTACGGCCCGACGGAGGCCGCGGTCGACGTCACCTTCCACGAAGTGACCGACGCCGACACCGACACCGTGCCGATCGGTGCGCCGGTCTACAACACCCAGGTCTACGTGCTCGACGCGCGGCTGCGGCCGGTGCCGGTCGGTGTCGCGGGTGAGCTGTACCTGGCGGGCACCCAGCTGGCGCGCGGGTACGTGGCCCGTCCCGATCTGACCAGCGACCGGTTCGTGGCCAACCCCTTCGGCACGTCCGAGCGCATGTACCGCACCGGTGACCTGGTGGCCTGGACCGCCGACGGTGAGCTGGAGTACTTGGGCCGCACCGACTTCCAGGTGAAGCTGCGCGGTCTGCGCATCGAGCTCGGCGAGATCGAGGCCGCGCTGAACGGGCTCGACGAGGTCGCCCAGTCGGTCGTGGTGGTGCGTGGCGATCAGCACACCGGCGATCCGCTGGTGGCCTATGTGGTCGCGACGCCGGGTGTTCCGGTGGATACCGAAGCGCTGCGCGAGGAACTGGGACGGCAGCTGCCTGCCTACATGGTTCCCGCCGTGGTGATGGTGCTCGACGAGTTCCCGCTCAATGCCTCCGGCAAGCTGGACCGCAAGGCGCTGCCCGCGCCGGTGTTCGAGGCCGCGGTGTTCCGCGCCCCGACCACGCCGGTGGAGGAGATCGTTGCCACCACCTTCGCCGATGTGCTCGGCCTGGACCGGGTGGGCCTGGACGACGATTTCTTCGCCCTCGGCGGCAACTCGCTCAGCGCCACCCAGGTGGCGGCCCGGCTCTCGGCGGCGCTCGACACCGATCTCGGTGTGCGCGAGCTGTTCGAGGCGTCCACGGTCGCCGCACTGGCGGCCAGGGCCGAATCCCGCGCTGGTGCCGGTGCGCGGGCCGCGCTGGTGCCGCAGCAGCGTCCCGAACTGGTGCCGCTGTCGCTGGCCCAGCAGCGGATGTGGTTCCTCAACCGGTTCGATCCCGAATCGGCGGTCGACAACATCCCGGCCGCGGTGCGGCTGTCGGGTCTGCTCGACCGGCAGGCCTTGCAGATCGCCGTCGCCGATGTGCTGGCCCGCCACGAATCGCTGCGCACCTTCTACCCGGAGATCGACGGCACCGCCTACCAGCAGGCCGTGCCCACCGCGAAGGTGATCCCGGACCTGAGCCCGGTCGAGGTCGCCGAGGCCGAGCTGCCCGCCCGCGTCGCCGAACTGGTGCGCACCGGCTTCGATGTCACCACCGAGGTGCCGTTCCGGGCCCGGCTGTTCGAGATCAGCCCGACCGAACACGTGCTCGCCCTTGTGGTGCACCACATTTCGGCCGACGGCTTCTCCATGGGCCCGCTGACCCGCGACGTGATGACCGCCTACGGCGCCCGCGTCGAGGGCGGCGAGCCGGCCTGGCGTCCGCTGGAAGTGCAGTACGCCGACTTCGCGCTGTGGCAGCGCGAGGTGCTCGGCTCCGAGGACGATCCGGAATCGGTGATCGCCGAGCAGATCGACTTCTGGACCCGCACCCTGCGCGGGCTGCCCGAGCAGCTCGACCTGCCCGCCGACCGGCCGCGCCCGGCCGTCGCGTCCGGGCAGGGCGCCACCGAGGTCTTCGAGATCGACGCCCAGACCCATGCCAAGCTCACCGAGCTGGCGCGCACCCGTGGCGCGACGCTGTTCATGGTCACCCACGCGGCGCTGGCGGTGCTGCTGTCGCGGCTGTCGGGTGAGCCCGATATCGCCATCGGCACACCGGTCGCCGGTCGTGGCGAGCGCGCGCTCGACGATCTGATCGGCATGTTCGTCAACACCCTGGTGCTGCGCACCGAGGTCGACGGCGGCGCTACCTTCACCGATCTGCTGCGCACCGTCCGCTCCACCGATATCGCGGCCTTCGGGCATGCCGATCTGCCATTCGAGCGGCTGGTGGAGATCCTGAACCCGGCGCGGTCGCAGGCGCGGCACCCGTTGTTCCAGGTGATGCTGTCGTTCCAGAACACCGGCCAGAACAGCCTGGAATTGCCGGGCTTGACGGTCAGCGGCGTCGATCTGCCGATCGATGTGGCCAAGTTCGATCTGCAACTGGTGCTCTCGGAGAACGGCGAGAACGGCGGCATCACCGCCGAACTGATCTACGCCACCGACCTGTTCGACGCCGCCACCATGGTCGAGTTCGGCCGCCGCTTCAACCGGCTACTCGCGGCCGTGGCCGCCGAACCGGACCGCGCCATCGGCGATATCGATCTGCTCGACGCCCGCGAAACCGACCGCGCCCTGCGCGCCTGGAACGAGACCGCCCGCGATCTCGGCGACGCGTCCACCCTGGTGGCCGAGTTCGCCGCGCAGGCCGCCGCCACCCCGGACGCGGTCGCGCTGGTCGACCCGGCGACCGGAACATCATTGAGCTACGCCGAATTCGGCGAGCGGGTGCACCGGCTGGCCAGGCACCTGATCGGCATGGGCGTGGGCCCGGAGAGCCTGGTCGCTCTCGGCCTGCGCCGGTCGGTGGATCTGGTCGTGGCCATGTACGCGGTGCATGCGGCCGGCGGCGGTTATGTGCCGCTGGACCTGGATCAGCCGGCCGAGCGCATCGATTACGTGCTCGACACGGCCGCGCCGGTGTGCGTGCTGACCACGGCGCGTGACGGTTTCGACGCCACAGGTCTGTCGACGGTGGTGCTCGACGAGCTGGACCTGTCCGGCTACGACGCGTCCCCGGTGACCGACGCCGAGCGCATCGCGCCGCTGCGGCCGCAGCATCCGGCCTACGTCATCTTCACCTCCGGTTCCACCGGCCGCCCCAAGGGCGTGGCCGTGCCGCATGCGGCCGTGGTGAACCAGATCCGCTGGATCACCGGCGAATACGGCATCGGCGCCGACGATGTGGTGCTGTTCAAGACCCCCGCCACCTTCGACGTGTCGGTGTGGGAGCTGTTCGGGCCGTTGTCGACCGGCGGTCGCATGGTGATCGCGAGCCCGGACGGGCATCGCGACCCGCAGTACCTGGCCGAGGTGATCGCCGCCGAACGCGTCACCATGACCTCGTTCGTGCCGTCCATGCTGACGGTGTTCGCCGGCAGCGTCTCCGCGGCCGAACTGAGCTCGCTGCGGCTGCTGTTCATCGCCGGTGAGGCGTTCACCAGCGACGCGGTCGAGGCGATCCGCCGGGTCAGCACCGCCGAACTGCACAACCTCTACGGCCCGACCGAGTTCACCGTGCACGCCACGGCCGCCCCGGTCGCCGCCGAGGTCGACGGCGCGGTGCCGATCGGTCTGCCGGTGTGGAACGCGCAGGCCTACATCCTGGATTCGCGCCTGCACCCGGTGGTCCCCGGCGCGGCGGGTGAGCTGTACCTGGCCGGCGATCAGCTGGCGCGCGGCTACGTCGGCCGGGCGGATCTGACCGCGGATCGCTTCGTGGCCAACCCGTTCGGCACCGGCACCCGCATGTACCGCACCGGTGACCTGGTCACCCGTGGCGCCGACGGCGCCATCACCTACCTGGGCCGCACCGACTTCCAGGTGAAGCTGCGCGGTCTGCGCATCGAGCTCGGTGAGATCGAGAACGCGCTCACCGCACACGAATCGGTCGCCCAGTCGGTGGCGATCGTGCGCTCCGATGCCCGCACCGGCGATCTGCTGGTGGCCTATGTGGTGCCCGCGGGCGGCGCGAGCGTCGACCTCGACGCACTGCGTACCCACCTGTCCGGTCGCCTGCCGTCCTACATGGTCCCGGCCGCCATCGTGGTGCTCGACGCCATGCCGCTCAACCCGAACGGCAAGCTGGACCGGCGCGCGCTGCCCGAACCGGAGTTCGAGGCCCGCGAGTTCCGCGCGCCGTCGACCCCGGTCGAGGAGATCGTGGCGAACACCTTCGCCGAGGTGCTCGGCCTGCCCGGTGAACGCCCGGTCGGCCTGGACGACGATTTCTTCGATCTCGGCGGCAACTCGCTGATCGCCACCCAGGTTGTGGCCAGGCTCGGCGCCGCCCTCGACACCCGCGTCCCGGTGCGCACCCTGTTCGAGGCCCCCTCGGTGGCCGCGCTGGCCGCCAAGCTGGAATCGCACGCCGGTACCGGCCGCCGCCGCGAACTCGTCGCCGGGCCGCGCCCGGACGAGGTGCCGCTGTCGCTGGCACAGCAGCGCATGTGGTTCCTCAACCGCTTCGACAACCAGACCGCGGTCAACAACATCCCGCTCGCGGTCCGGCTCACCGGCGCCCTCGACACCGGCGCGCTGTCGCTGGCCGTCGCGGACGTGATCGACCGGCACGAGGTGCTGCGCACGGTCTACCCGCAGACCGCCGACGGTCAGGGCGTGCAGGTGGTCCTGCCCGCCGGGCAGCATCGCCTCGACCTGACCCCGGTCGACGTCGCGCAGGCCGAGATCACCGACCGCATCAGCGAATTGGTGCTCACCGGCTTCGACGTCACCGCCGAGGTCCCGGTGCGGGCCGAGTTGTTCCACGTGGTGGACGCCGAGGGACCCGAGACCCACGTGCTGGTGTTCGTGGTGCACCACATCTCCGGTGACGGCTGGTCGGTGCGTCCGCTGGCCCGCGACGTGATGGTGGCCTACGCGGCCCGCACCCGCGGCGAGGCTCCCGGCTGGGCGCCGCTGCCGGTGCAGTACGCCGACTTCGCGCTGTGGCAGCGCGACACGCTGGGTTCGGAGGACGACCCGTCCTCGCTGATCGCCCAGCAGGTGGCCTACTGGTCGAACACTCTGGCCGGGCTGCCCGAGCAGCTGGACCTGCCCGCCGATCGGTCCCGGCCCGCGGTGGCCTCCAACCGCGGCGAGGTCTACGAGTTCGGCATCGACGCCGAACTGTTGCGCGGACTCAACGCGCTGGCCCGCGACCACGGCGCCAGCCTGTTCATGGTGGTGCACGCGGCCTTCGCGGCACTGCTGTCGCGACTGTCCGGCAGCGACGACATCGCCATCGGCACCGCCGTCGCCGGACGTGGCGAGGCCGTGCTCGACGACGCCATCGGCATGTTCGTCAACACCCTGGTGCTGCGCAGCGAGGTGCGCCCGGACGAGCCGTTCACCGAGCTGCTCGCCCGCACCAGGGAAACCGATCTCGCCGCCTTCGGGCACGCGGATCTGCCGTTCGAGCGGCTGGTGGAGATCCTCAACCCGGCGCGGTCGCAGGCGCGGCATCCGCTGTTCCAGGTGATGCTGTCGTTCCAGAACACCGGCGAGACCACCTTCGAGCTGCCCGGCCTCGAGGTCGCCGGGCTGCCGCTGGATGTGGTGACGGCGAAGTTCGACCTGCATCTGAACCTCACCGACGCCGGCGACGGTATGAACGCCGAATTCGCTTACGCCACCGACATGTTCGACCGCGACACGGTCGCCTCGCTGGCCGAGCGGCTGCTGCGGATGCTGCGTGCGGCCGTGGCCGAACCGGCCGCGGCGATCGGCGATACCGACCTGCTGGACACCGGTGAGCGCGAGCGGCTGGTGCGGGAATGGAACGCGACCGACTTCGACGTGCCCGCCGCGCTGTCGGCGAGCCCGTCCGGCACCGATCCGGCGACGCTGGTGGCGATGTTCGAGGCACAGGCCGCCCGCACCCCGGACGCGCCCGCGCTGACCTTCGCCGACACCACCCTGACGTACGCCCAGTTCAGCGCACAGGTGAACCGGCTGGCCCGGCATCTGATCTCGCTCGGTGTCGGACCGGACACCCATGTCGCGCTGGGTATGCGCCGCTCGATCGAACTGGTCGTCGGCATGTACGCGGTGACCGTCGCCGGTGGCGCCTATGTGCCGCTGGACCCGGATCATCCGGCCGACCGCACCCGCTACGTCCTCGACACCGCCGCCCCGGTGTGTGTGCTGACCACCGCGGCCGACGAGTTCGACGCGGGGGATCGGACCGCGCTGGAGATCGAGGCGCTGGATCTGTCCGGCTACTCGGCCGCCCCGGTGACCGATGCCGAGCGCACCGCGCCGCTGCTGCCGACGCATACCGCCTACGTCATCTTCACCTCCGGTTCGACCGGTCGCCCGAAGGGTGTGGCGGTGCCGCACGCGGCGATCGTCAACCGCCTGGTGTGGATGCAGTCGGCGTACCAGTTGGATGCCTCCGATGTGGTGTTGCAGAAGACGCCCGCGACCTTCGACGTGTCGGTGTGGGAGTTCTTCTGGCCCTTGCAGATCGGCGCGCGGCTGGTCGTCGCGAAACCGGACGGCCACCGCGACCCCGGCTACCTGGTCGAGCTGATCACCGCCGAGCGGGTGACCACCACCCACTTCGTGCCGTCGATGCTGTCGGTGTTCGTCGCGGAAGAGCGCGCCGACGAATGCACCAGCCTGCGCAACGTCTTCGCCTCCGGTGAGGCCCTGCCCGCCGCCACCGCGCAGCGGATGCAGGAACTGACCGGCGCCCGGCTGCACAACCTGTACGGCCCCACCGAGGCCGCGGTCGACGTCACCTTCCACGAGGTGACCGAGGCCGACACGGTGTCGGTGCCGATCGGCGCGCCGGTGTTCAACACCCAGGTGTACGTGCTGGACGCCCGCCTGAACCCGGTCCCGACCGGCGTCGCGGGCGAGCTGTATCTGGCCGGTGTGCAGCTGGCGCGCGGTTATGTGGCGCGCCCGGATCTGACCGCGGATCGGTTCGTGGCCAACCCGTTCGGCACCGGTGAGCGCATGTACCGCACCGGTGACCTGGTGGCCTGGAACCGCGACGGTGAGCTGGAGTACCTGGGCCGCACCGACTTCCAGGTGAAGCTGCGCGGTCTGCGCATCGAGCTCGGCGAGATCGAGGCCGCGCTGACCGGCCTGGACGAGATCGCCCAGGCGGTCGTGCTGGTCCGCTCCGATGACCGCCTCGGCGATCAGCTGGTCGGCTACCTGGTCGCCACCGCGGGCCAGAGCATCGACCTGGACAGCGTTCGCGCCCGGCTCGGCGCCGAACTGCCCGCTTACATGGTGCCGACGGCGTTCGTGGTGCTGGATGAGTTCCCGCTCAACGCCTCCGGCAAGCTCGACCGCAAGGCGCTGCCCGCGCCGGTGTTCGAGGCCAAGGCGTTCCGTGCGCCGTCCACCCCGATCGAGGAGATCGTCGCGGGCACCTTCGCCGACGTGCTCGGCGTGGCCAGGATCGGCCTCGACGACGATTTCTTCGCCCTCGGCGGCAACTCGCTGCTGGCCACCCAGGTCACCGCGCGACTCGGCGCGGCCCTGGACACCCAGCTGGCGGTGCGCGATCTGTTCGAGGCGTCCACGGTGGCCGCGCTGGCCAACCGGGTCGAGCGCAATGCCGGGTCCGGCCGGGCCCGCCCCGAACTGACCGCGGGGGAGCGGCCGGAGCGCATTCCGCTCTCGCCCGCCCAGCAGCGCTACTGGTTCCTCAACCAGTTCGACACCTCCACCTCCGCGGTGGACAACATTCCGCTCGCGGTGCGGCTGTCGGGCCGCCTGGACGTCGGTGCGCTGGAACAGGCCATCGGCGACGTCTTCGCCCGGCACGAGGTGCTGCGCACCATCTACCCGCGTTCGGCCGAGGGCCCGCACCAGGTGATCGGTTCGGCGGAGCGGTACGCCCCGCACCTGACGGTGATCGCGGTGCCGGAATCGCAGCTGGTGGCCAAGGTCATCGAATTCGCCATGACCACCTTCGACGTCACCGTCGAGGTGCCGCTGGCGGTGGCGCTGTTCCGCATCGTCGCCGACGACACCGGCGTCGCCACCGACGATCACGTGCTGGCGTTCACCGTGCACCACGTGGCCGCCGACGGCTCCTCCATGGGCCCGCTGGCCCGCGATGTCATGGCCGCCTACGTGGCCCGCGTCAACGGTGACGCCCCGCAGTGGGCGCCGCTGCCGGTGCAGTACGCCGATTACGCGCTGTGGCAGCGCGCGGTGCTCGGCGACGAGGACGATCCGGAATCGCTGGCCGCCAAGCAGGTTTCGTACTGGAAGGCCACCCTCGCCGATCTGCCCGATCAGCTGGAACTGCCCGCCGACCGGCCGCGTCCACCCGCACAGTCGTTCCACGGCAAGGCCATCCGGTTCGAGATCGATCCGCAGCGCCACGCCCGCCTGCACGAACTGGCGCGGGCCAACAACGCCTCGCTGTTCATGGTGGTGCACGCGGCGCTGGCGGTGCTGCTGTCGCGGCTGTCGGGCACCGATGACATCGCCGTCGGCACCCCGATCGCCGGTCGCGGTGAGCGCGAACTCGACGACCTGATCGGCATGTTCGTCAACACCCTGGTGTTCCGCACCCCGGTGACGCCGGGCGCGCGGTTCACCGAGCTGCTCGCCGATGTGAAGGAACGCGACCTGGAGGCGTTCGCCAACGCCGACGTCCCGTTCGAGCGGCTGGTCGAGGTGCTCAACCCGGTGCGTTCGACCGCGCGCAACCCGCTGTTCCAGGTGGGCCTGTCGTTCCAGAACCTGGCCGAGACCACCTTCGAGCTGCCCGGCCTCTCGGTCAGCGCGGTGAACTTCGATTCGCAGCTGGCCAAGACCGACCTGCACGTCACCCTGTACGACCGCTACGCCGACGACGGCACCCCGGCCGAGATCATCACCGAATTCGGTTATGCCATCGACCTGTTCGACGAGTCGACGGTGCAGAGCTTCGCCGACCGTTTCGTGCGGGTGCTCGACGCGGTGGTCGAGGACGCGTCCGTGCCGGTGGGCGAGATCGATCTGCTGGCGCCGGCGGAGACCGAGCGCATCGTCACCGAGTGGAACGACACCGCGCATGAGGTCGACGCCTCGGCCACGCTGGTCTCGCTGCTCGACGCGACGGTGGCCGCGACCCCCGAGGCCGTCGCCTTGGTGGCCGACGAGCCGACCGGCATCCGCGAAATCACCTATGCCGAGCTGGACGAGCGGGTCAACCGCCTGGCCCGCTACCTGATCGGTCGCGGTGTCGGACCGGAGGACCGGGTCGCGCTGGCCATCCGGCGCAGCGCCGACCTGGTGACCGCCATGTACGCGGTCGCCAAGGCCGGTGCCGCCTACGTGCCGATCGATCCGGATCAGCCGGCCGAGCGCACCGACTACATCCTGTCCACCGCGGCACCGATTTGCGTGCTGACCACCGCGCGCGACGATTTCCGCACCGACGCGGCCGACACCGTGCGTATCGATGAGCTGGACCTGTCCGGCGTCGCCGCCGCACCGGTGAGCGCCGGCGAGCGGCGCACGGAGCTGACCGCGGCGCACACCGCCTACGTCATCTTCACCTCGGGTTCGACCGGCCAGCCCAAGGGTGTGGCGGTGCCGCACCGCGCGATCGTCAACCAGTTGCTCTGGGAGACGGCCGAATACGCGCTCGGCGCCGACGACGCGATCCTGCTGAAGACGGCCGCGACCTTCGACCTGTCGGTGTGGGAGTTCTGGACGGCCGCCGTCTGCGGTGGGCGTCTGGTGATCGCCACGGCCGACGGGCACCGCGATCCGTCCTACCTCAACGAGCTGATGCGCGGCACCGGCGTCACCACACTGCATGTGGTGCCGTCGATGCTGGACGCGCTGCTGACCGAGTCCGGCAGGCAGCTGCCCGAGAGCCTGCGCCGGGTCCTTGCCATTGGCGAGGCGCTGCCCGCCGCGACCGCACAGCGGTTCCTTGCCGGAAACGACAGCGAGCTGTTCAACCTGTACGGCCCGACCGAGGCGGCGGTGTCGATCACCAGCCACCGCGTCACCACGGCCGACGACCTGACGGTGCCGATCGGCGCCCCGGAATGGAACAGCCGGGTCTACGTGCTCGACGCGCGGCTGCGGCCGGTGCCGGTGGGCGTGTCCGGTGAGCTGTACCTGGCGGGCACCCAGCTCGCGCGCGGCTACTTCGGCCGCGCCGACCTGACCGCCGACCGCTTCGTCGCCGATCCGTTCGGCACCGGCGAGCGGATGTACCGCACCGGTGACCTGGTGGCCTGGAACAGCGACGGCGAGCTGGAGTACCGGGGCCGCACCGACTTCCAGGTGAAGATCCGTGGCTTCCGCATCGAGCTCGGCGAGATCGAGGCCGCGTTGCTGCGGCAGCCGAACATCAGCGCCGCCGCGGTGCTCGCGCACACCGACCCGAACATCGGCGACCGGCTGGTGGCCTACGTGGTGCCCGCCGGCGGCGCGATCGAGCAGCGGGAGCTGCAGGCGGCGCTGGCGGCGGAACTGCCGTCGTACATGGTGCCGTCGGTGGTGGTCGAACTCGACGCGCTGCCGTTGAACGCCAACGGCAAACTGGACCGAAAGGCCCTGCCGGAACCCACCTTCGAGAAGGCGGTGTTCCGCGCGCCGGTCACCCCGATCGAGCAGATCGTGGCGAATGTGTTCGCCGAGGTGCTGCGGATCGCGGATCGCCCGGATTCGCAGGACAAGCGGCTCGGCCTCGACGACGACTTCTTCGCCTGGGGCGGTAACTCGCTGCTGGCCACCCAGGTGGCGGCCCGGCTGGGCGAAGCGCTCGACACCCGGGTGCCGGTGCGGCTGCTGTTCGAGGCGTCCACGGTGGCCGCGCTCGCGGTCCGGGTGGAGCAGCACGCCGAAGCCGGCGGTCGTAAGGCGCTGGTCGCGGGTCCGCGTCCGGCGGAGATCCCGCTGTCGCTGGCCCAGCAGCGGATGTGGTTCCTCAACCGCTTCGACACCGACTCGGCCGCCTACAACGTGCCGATCGCGGTGCGCCTGAGCGGCGATCTGGATATCGCGGCGCTGCGTGCGGCGATCGCGGACCTGGTCACCAGGCACGAGATCCTGCGCACGGTCTACCCGCAGCACGACAGCGGTCCGGTGCAGGTGATCCTGCCGCCGAACCGGGCGATTCCGCGCTTGGACGTGCGGGTGATCCCGGCCGATGAGATCGAAGCCGCCGTGGTGGAGCTGACCTCGACCATCTTCGACGTCACCACCGAGGTGCCGATGCGGCTGGCGCTGTTCCAGGTCGCCGACGACAACGGCTCGCCGCGCCGCGAATACGTGCTCGCCATGGTCGTGCACCACATCTCCGGTGACGGCTCCTCGGTCGGCCCGCTGACCAGGGACCTGATGACCGCCTACGCGGCCCGCTCGGGCGGCGAGGCGCCGAACTGGGCGCCGCTGGCGGTGCAGTACGCCGACTACAGCATCTGGCAGCGCGAGCTGCTGGGCGATGAGAACGATCCGAAGTCGCTGGCCGCCAAGCAGGTCGCCTACTGGGCCGACGCGCTCGCCGACCTGCCCGATCAGCTGGATCTGCCGTCGGACCGTCCGCGTCCGGCCGTGCAGTCCTTCGCCGGCGGCAAGGTGGAACTGCACGTCGACGCCGACACCCACCGCGCGCTGATCGAACTGGCCCGCGCCGAGGGCGCGACGCTGTTCATGGTCGTGCACACCGCACTCGCGGTGCTGTTGTCGCGGCTGTCGGGCACCGACGACATCGCCATCGGCACCCCGATGGCCGGTCGCGGTGAGGCCGTGCTCGACGACCTGATCGGCATGTTCGTCAACACGCTGGTCTTCCGCACCCGCGTGGACGCCGGCGAGCCGTTCACCGAGCTGCTCAACCGTCAGCGCGATATCGACATCCAGGCCTTCGCCAATGCCGACGTGCCGTTCGAGCGCCTGGTCGAGGTGCTCAACCCGGTGCGTTCGACCGCGCGGCATCCGCTGTTCCAGGTGGGTCTGTCGTTCCAGAACCTGGCCCAGGCCGGCCTGGAACTGCCCGGACTCGCGGTGTCGGGGCTGGATATCGACACCCAGCTCTCGCAGTTCGATCTGCACCTGATCGCCACCGACCGCTACGGCGACGCGGGTGAGCCCGCCGGTATCACCGGCTTCTTCACCTACGCCACCGATCTGTTCGATCACGGCACGGTGCAGGGCTTCGTCGACCGGTTCGCCCGCTTGCTCGGCGAGATCGTCGCCGCGCCGCGCACCCCGGTCGGCGATATCGAACTGCTCGACGGCGCCGAGCGCACCCGTCTGGTGGCGGGCCGCAATGCCACCGAGCACCCCGTCGACACCGAGGCCACGCTGGTCTCGCTGCTGGACGCCACGGTGGCGGCGGCGCCGAAGTCGGTCGCACTCGTCACCGACGACGGCACCCAGTTCACCTACGGTGAACTCGACGCCCGCGTGAATCGCCTTGCGCGGCACCTGATCTCGCTCGGGGTCGGCCCCGAGTCGCGGGTGGCGCTGGCGCTGCGGCGTTCGGTGGATCTGGTGGTCGCCATGTACGCGGTGACCAAGTCCGGTGGCGCCTATGTGCCGCTGGATCCGGATCAGCCGGCCGAGCGCACCGGCTACATCCTGGAGACGGCCGCGCCGGTGTGCGTGCTCACCAACGACGACGCCGGATTCGATTCGGATGCGGCACCGGTCATCTCGCTCGACGAGCTGGACCTGTCCGCACTGAGCGACGCGCCGGTCACCGACGCCGAGCGGGTGGCGCCGCTGCTGCCGCAGCACACCGCCTACGTCATCTTCACCTCCGGTTCGACCGGCCGCCCGAAGGGTGTCGCGCTGCCGCATGCGGCGATCGCGAACCAATTGCAGTACAAGGTGGCCGAATTCGGGCTCGACGCGGCCGACGCGGTGCTGTTGAAGACGGCGGCGACCTTCGACCTGTCGGTGTGGGAGTTCTGGTCGGCGGCGGTCTGCGGTGGCCGGTTGGTCATCGCCGCGCCCGACGGCCACCGCGACCCGGCGTACCTGAACGAGCTGATGGCGCGCGAATGGGTGACCACCCTGCACGTGGTGCCGTCCATGCTGGACGCGCTGCTGACCGGTGAGCTGCCGGATTCGCTGTGGCGGGTGCTGGCCATCGGTGAGGCGCTGCCCGGTGCGCTGGCCCAGCGGTTCCGTGAGTCGCATCCGCGCACCGAGCTGTTCAACCTGTACGGCCCGACCGAGGCCGCGGTCTCGATCACCACCCACCGCGTCGGCGCGGCCGATATCGCCTCGGTGCCGATCGGTGTGCCGCAATGGAACAGCCAGGTCTACGTGCTCGACGCCCGCCTGAACCCGGTGCCCGACGGTGTGGCCGGTGAGCTGTACCTGGCCGGTGCGCAGTTGGCGCGCGGCTACTTCGGCCGCGCGGACCTGTCGGCGGAACGGTTCGTGGCCAACCCCTTCGGCACCGGTGAGCGCATGTACCGCACCGGTGACCTGGTGGCCTGGAACCGCAACGGCGAGCTGGAATACCGGGGCCGCACCGACTTCCAGGTGAAGATCCGCGGTTTCCGCATCGAGCTCGGTGAGATCGAGGCCGCGCTGCTGGCACTGCCGGAGGTCGCGCAGACCGCGGTGGTGGCCAAGTCGGATCCGCGCACCGGTGACCGCCTGGTGGCCTACCTGGTGCCGGCGTCCGGTGTGGCCGCGCATGTGGACGAGGTCGGGCTGGAACGGCAGCGCGGCGGACTCGATGTGGCGCAGGTGAAGTCGGCGCTGACGGCGGCGCTGCCGTCGTACATGGTGCCCTCGGCGTTCGTGGTGCTGGACGCGCTGCCGTTGAACGTCAACGGCAAGCTCGACCGCAAGGCGCTGCCGGAGCCGGAGTTCGAGGTGCAGGAGTTCCGCGCGCCGTCGACCCCGATCGAAGAGATCGTGGCCGGGGTCTTCGCCGAGGTCCTCGGCGTGCAGCGCGTCGGCGCGGACGACGATTTCTTCGCCCTCGGCGGTAACTCGCTGCTGGCCACGCAGGTCGCGGCCCGGCTGGGTGCGGCGCTGGATGCGCGGGTGCCGGTGCGGACGTTGTTCGAGGCGTCCACCGTGTCCGGTCTCGCGGTCAAGGTCGAGCAGCATGCCGGTGCCGGTGGCCGCCGCGCACTGGTGGCGGGTCCGCGTCCGGAGCAGGTGCCGTTGTCGCTGGCCCAGCAGCGGATGTGGTTCCTCAACCAGTTCGACACCGCCTCGGCCGTCAACAACATCCCGGTCGCGGTGCGGTTGAGCGGCGACCTCGATGTGGGTGCGTTGCGGCTGGCCGTCGCCGACGTCGTCGGCAGGCACGAGACCCTGCGCACCGTCTACCCCGAACAGGGCGGCGCGGCGCATCAGGTGATCCTGCCCGCCGATCAGGCCGTGCCGGATCTGACGCCGGTCGCCGTCGGCGCGGAGGAACTGCGCGAGCGGATCGTCGAGGTGATCTCGGCGGGCTTCGACGTGACGGTGGAAGTGCCGTTGCGCGCCAAGCTCTTCCAGGTCGACAATGCCGACTACGTGCTGGTCTTCGTGGCTCACCACATCAGCGCCGACGGCTGGTCCATGAGCCCGCTCACCCGCGACGTGATGGTGGCCTACGCCGCCCGCGCGAACGGTGTCGAGCCGGGCTGGGCGCCGCTGCCGGTGCAGTACGCCGACTTCAGCATCTGGCAGCGCGAGGTGCTGGGCTCGGAATCGGATCCGGAGAGCCTGATCAGCCAGCAGGCCGAGTACTGGCGCACCGCGCTGGCCGGACTGCCCGACGAGCTGAACCTGCCCGCCGACCGCGCCCGGCCCACGACTCAGTCGTTCGCCGGTGGTCGGGTGGTCTTCCCGATCGAGTCGGAGCTGCATCGCAGGCTGGCCGAGGTGGCCAGGGAGCAGAACGCGACCATGTTCATGGTCGTGCACGCCGCGCTGGCGGTGTTCCTGGCGCGGATGTCCGGCACCGACGACATCGCCATCGGCACCCCGGTGGCCGGTCGCGGTGAGGCCGAACTCGACGACGTCATCGGCATGTTCGTCAACACGCTGGTGTTGCGTTCGCACGTGCGCGGCGAACTCACCTTCGGTGAGCTGCTCGCCGCCACCAAGGACGCCGACCTGCAAGCGTTCGCGCATGCCGATCTGCCGTTCGAGCGGCTGGTGGAACTGCTCAACCCGGAGCGTTCGACCGCGCGGCACCCGCTGTTCCAGGTGGCGCTGTCGTTCGAGAACCTGCCGGACACCAGCTTCGAGCTGCCCGGCCTGCACGTGCAGGCCGTCGATTTCGACGTCGACACCGCCAAGTTCGATCTGTCGCTGACCATCCGCGAGGCCGCGGGCGACGACGGTGCCGGCATGTACGCCGAATTCTCCTTCGCGCGTGACCTGTTCGACGACGCCACCGTCGAGGTGTTCGCGCAGCGCTTCACCAGGCTGCTCGAATCCATCACCGCCGCACCGCAACAACCGGTGGGCGATCTGCCGATCCTGGCCGACGCCGAATACCAGCTGCTGACGCACGTGCACGGCGAAGACGTGATGGCCACCGGCCTGCTGCCGGATCTGCTCACCCATGGCGCCAGGATCAACCCGGACCAGATCGCGGTGCGGTACGAAGGCCGTTCCATCACCTACCGCGAACTCGACGAGTACTCCTCGCGCCTGGCGCGGGTGCTCATCGAGCGTGGGGTCGGGCCGGAGCGCATCGTCGCGCTGTCGTTCCCGCGCTCCTACGAGATGGTTGCCGCGTTCTGGGCGGTGGCCAAGGCCGGCGGCGCGCATGTGCCGGTCGACCCGACGTATCCGGAAGACCGGATGCGCCACATGGTGACCGACTCCGGTGCCGTGCTCGGCCTGACCGCGCACCAGTACCTGGACCGGCTACCGCACGAGGTCGAATGGCTGTGCCTGGACGATCCGTCCACCGACGAGCTGATCGACGCGCAGTCGCCCGCGCCGGTCACCGATGCCGACCGGATCAGCTCGCTGGCCATGCGGCATCCGGCCTACGTCATCTACACCTCCGGCTCGACCGGTCTGCCCAAGGGCGTCATGGTCACCCACGCCGGTATCGGTGGACTGGCCGATGTGGCGGCCGACCTGTACCACCTGGAATCGCATCACCGGTTCCTGCACATCTGCTCGCCGAGCTTCGACCCGTCGGTACTGGAGTGGGTCGTCACCCACTACACCGGTGCCACCCTGGTCATCGTGCCGTCGCACATCATCGGCGGGCACGATCTGCACGAGCTGCTGCGCACCGAGCGGGTGACGCATTCGGTCATCACGCCCGCGGTGCTCGGCACGGTCGACCCCGAGGGCCTGGACGAGCTCGAGGTCGTCTCCGTCGGCGGTGACGTCACCACCCAGGAACTGCTGGACAAGTGGGAGCCGGGCCGTAAGTACTTCAACGCCTACGGTCCGACCGAGACGACGATCATCTCGTCGTACGCGCGGCTGACCGCGGGGCGCCACGTCACCATCGGCTTCCCGGTGCACGGCATGACCGCGCTGGTGCTCGACGCCCGCCTGAACCCGGTGCCGCCGGGTGTGGCCGGCGAGCTGTACCTGGCCGGTGGCGCGCTGGCGCGTGGGTACCACAACCGCCCCGACCTCACCGCGGACCGCTTCGTCGCCAACCCGTGGAGCAGCGAGGGCGCGCGCATGTACCGCACCGGTGACGTGGTGCGCTGGTACGCCGAACCCGAGCAGCGTGCGGGCAATGCCGCTGTGGACACGGTGCGGTGGGAACTCGACTACGTCGGCCGTTCGGACTTCCAGGTGAAGATCCGCGGCTTCCGCGTCGAGCTCGGCGAGATCGACACCGCGCTCGGCAAGCATCCCGACGTGGAGTTCGCGATCACGCTGGGACGTGAGACCGACGCGGGCGCGACGATCCTGGTGTCGTATGTGCTCGCCGTGCCCGGCCACGAGATCGACACCGAGCGGCTCACCGAGTTCGTCTCGCGCTCGCTGCCGCCGCATATGGTGCCGTCGGCGATCGTGGTGCTCGACGAGATCCCGCTGACCCCGGTCGGCAAGCTCGACCGCAAGGCGCTGCCGGAACCGCAGCTCGCGCCGCGCGAATTCCGGGCGCCGGTCACCGAGGTCGAGGCGATCATCGCCGAGGTGTTCGCCGAGGTGCTCGGCGTGGACCAGATCGGTGTGGACGATTCGTTCTTCGCCCTCGGCGGCGACTCGATCCTGTCCATCCAGCTGGTGTCGCGGGCCAAGGCGCGCGGTGTGGTGTTCACCCCGCGTGATGTGTTCGAGCGGCGCAGTGTGGCCTCGCTGGCCGAGGTCGCCACGCTCGGTGCGGCGCCGGGCCAGGTCCGCCTGGAGGAGCTGCCCGGCGGCGGGGTCGGCGATATCCCGCTGACGCCGATCATGGCGCAGATCCTGTCGGGCGGCTCGTCGTTCGACCGGTTCTCGCAGTCCATGGCACTGCGGCTGCCCGACGGCATCGACCGGCAGACGCTGGTCGCCACCATCGCGGCCGTGTTCGATCACCACGATGTGCTGCGCTCGCGGTTGCGCCGCGTCGGCGAGTCCTGGTCGTTCGAGGCGCTGGACCGCGGTGCGGTCGACGTCGACGCGCTGGTGCACCGGGTCGACGCGCCCGCCGAGATCAGCGAGGCCGAGCTCACCGCACTGGCCACCGCCGAATTCGACGCCGCCCTTGGCCGATTGGATCCGGCCGGTGCCGCGATGGCGCAGTTCGTCTGGTTCGCCTTCGACGGGGATCGCCGCGATGTGCTGCTCATCGTCGCCCACCACTTCGTGGTCGACGGCGTGTCCTGGCGCATCCTGATCCCGGACTTCGCGGTGGCGTGGTCGCAGCTGGCGGCCGGTCAGCCGGTCAGTCTGCCCGCCAACGGCACCTCGATGCGGCGCTGGGCGCACAGCCTGGTCGACGCGGCCGCCGAACCCGAGCGGGTCGCGGAACTGCCGTTCTGGCAGGAGGTCACGGCCACACCCGATCCGCAGCTGGGCGCGCGGGCGTTCGACCCCGAGGTCGACACCTTCGCCACCGTCGAGCGGGTCGAGGTCTCGCTGTCGGCCGAGGTCACCGACGCCGTACTCACCGCGGTGCCGAGCCTGTACCGCGGCGGTGTGAACGACGGCCTGCTGTCGGCGCTGGCCATGGCGGTCGCGCGCTGGCGCGGCGGCGACGCGGCGCTGATCAAGCTCGAGGGTCACGGTCGTGAGGAAGAGGTCGTGCCGGGCGCGGATCTGTCGCGCACGGTCGGCTGGTTCACCGCGGCCTACCCGGTGCGGCTGGCGCTCGGCGACGCCGATCTCGACGACGCCTTCGCCGGCGGCGCCGCGCTCGGCGCGATCGTCAAGTCGGTCAAGGAGCAGCTGCTCGCCGTGCCCGACAAGGGCCTCGGCTACGGCATGCTGCGCTACCTCAACGACGAGACCGCCGTGCAGCTCGCCGGCGGTGCCACCGGCCAGATCAGCTTCAACTATCTGGGCCGGATGTCGGCCGGTGAGATCCCCGAGGAACTCACCGAAGTCGGCTGGGTGCCGGTGGACGATCTCGGCCGCCTCGACGTCGAGATGGACCGGGACATGCCCGCCAACGCGGTGCTCGACATCAACGCCATCGTCACCGACGGCGCGGACGGACCGGAGCTGGGCGCGTCGCTGGCGTTCCCGGCCGGGCTGCTCACCCGCGAACAGGTGCGCGAATTCGCCGACCTGTGGGTGGCCGCGCTCGAAGCGCTGGCCGCGCACGCCCGTCGTCCGGACGCCGGTGGTTTCACGCCGTCGGATATGGCGCTGGTGCACGTCGGCCAGAGCGACCTCGAACAGTGGGAGCGCGAGTTCCCGGCGCTGTCGGAGGTGTGGCCGCTGTCGCCGTTGCAGTCGGGTCTGCTGTTCCACGCGCTGATGACGCAGGCCACCGTCGACGTCTACACCATGCAAGCGGTGGTGGATCTCGGTGGCAGCCTGGACGTTTCGCGGCTGCGGGCCGCGGCGCAGGGCATCATCGACCGCTACCCGAACCTGCGCACGGCCTTCGTCACCGATTCGTCGGGGCAGGCGGTGCAGGTGGTGCTGGACAAGGTCGAGGCGCCGTGGACCGAGGTGGATCTGCGGGAGCTGCCCGAGGCCGAGCGCCTCGGCGAATTGCAGCGCCGGATCGCCGCCGATCAGGCCACGCACTTCGATATGGCGGTGCCGCCGCTGATGCGGTTCACCCTGTTCCGCACCGCGGAGACCCAGTGGCATCTGGCGATCACCACCCACCACATCCTGCTCGACGGCTGGTCCATGCCGCTGCTCATGCGGGATCTGCTGGTGCTGTACGCGGTGCGCGGTGATCAGACGGCGCTGCCGCGGGTGGCCTCCTACCGCAACTTCCTCGGCTGGCTGGCCGGCCGCGACCGCGAGGAATCGCTGCGGGCCTGGGCACGGGCGCTCGACGGTCTCGGCGAGCCGACCCAGCTGGCGCCGCAGCCGCGCGGGACCGAGGACTACTCGATCGGCAAGCTGATCACCGAGATCGACGCCGACCGCACCCGCAAGCTCACCAAGCACGCCGCCGAACTGGGCGTCACGGTGAACACGCTGGTGCAGGCCGCGTGGGGCATCCTGCTCGGGCGGCTCACCGGCCGCGGTGACGTGGTGTTCGGCGCGACAGTGTCGGGACGTCCGGCGGAGCTGCCCGGCGTGGAGTCGATGGTCGGTCTGTTCATCAACACGCTGCCCGTGCGGGTGCGCATCGATGATCGCCAGAACGTCGGCGAACTGCTGGAGACCTTGCAGCACGAGCAGGCCGATCTGCTCGACCACCACTATGTCGGGCTGACCGATATCCAGCGGGTGGCCGGGCCGGCCTCGCAGTTCGACACGCTGCTGGTGTTCGAGTCGTATCCGATGGACAAGGAAGCCATTTCGGCGGCCAGCTCCATCGACGGCATGTCGGTGACCGGTGTCGGCGTCAACGACGCCACGCACTACCCGCTGACGCTGCTGGTGACGGCCGAGTCGACCATCGAGCTGACGCTGAAGTATCTGCGCAGCCGGTTCACCGCCGAGGAGGTCGAGGTGCTCTCGACCAGGTTGCAGCGGGTGCTCGACGCGCTCGTCGGCGACCCGGCCGCGCTGGTCGGCGATATCGACATCCTCGACGCCGGGGAGCGGGCCCGCCTGCTCGCCGACTCCGGGATCGCCGCCGCGACCGCCGCACCGGAACCGGTCGGCCGCGTCGGCGCCCGCACCGTCGCCAAGGTGCTGGCCGAGGTGGTCGAGGAAGATCCGCAGGCGCCCGCGCTGCTCGCCGGTGACTCCGAGGTCGCGTTCCAGGTGCTGGACCGCCGGTCCTCACAGCTGGCGCGGCTGCTCATCGCCCGCGAGGTGGGCCCCGGTGACGTGGTCGCGGTGACGCTGCCGCGGTCGGTGGATTCCGTGGTCGCCGCCTGGGCGGTCCAGAAGGCAGGCGCCGCCCTGCTCTTCGCGACCGGCCTGACCGCCGACGAGATCCGTTCCGCCGGAGCGGCGTTCGTCATCGGTGCGACCGACGGCCTGCCGGGCCTCGACCCGTCAGACCCCGAGATCGTCACCGAACTCGCCGCCGCCCCCGGCCACCCGGTCTCCTACACCGACCGGGCCCGCCCCCTCGGCGAAGACCACCCGGCCTTCGTCCAGCTCGCCGACGGCGCACCCGTGGTCCTGACCCAAACCCAGGCCCTCGACCGCGCCGAACACCTGCGCGAGGTGAACGAGATCGACTACGAGTCGGCCACCTTCACCACCGCGGCCACCGGCCGCGCGGCCGTCGACGAGTTCCTCGCCTCTGCCACCGCCGGCGCCCTCTCGGTCCTCCCGACCGACGCGGACCCCGCCGACGACATCGCGGACGGGGAAGTGACGCACTGGTTCGCCGCGGCGGGCGAGGAGACCGATGGTGTGGGTGACGTGCGAGTCGTGGGCGAAGGGTAGTTGCGGTTCGAGCCGGTGTGTGGCGACGATCGTGGCCTCACACCGGCTCTGCCAACGCGGCGGCGCTGATGATGGCGGGTACCTGGGCGCCGAACTCCGGTAAGCACTCGCGTGGTCCAGCTTGTGGGCGCTACTGTGTCGACGCTCGACGATCATGGACGGCTGCATTCGCGGCCGCTAGGAGGTGCGTCGCATGCTCAAACCTGCTGCGGGTGCAGGCCGTTGGACTGCCGCCGATCTCGACGGCCTACCCGAGAACGGGCTGCGCTACGAGGTGCTCAACGGCCAGCTCGTTGTCAGTACTGCACCCAAGCCTCGGCATCAGATGCTGTTACAACGGCTGGTGCGGAGAATGGTCGACGCGGCTACGTCCGAATTCGTGGTGCTCGAGGGAGTCGGGGTACTGATCGGCGACGACGAGCCTATCCCCGATGTGATCGTCGCAACCGGGCCGATCCCGTGGGATGCGCGTGGGATTCCGGTCGAACAGGTTCAGTTGGCCGTCGAAGTCGTCTCGGGCTCGACCACCCTCCAAGATCGCATGGTGAAGCCGGTCTTGTATGCGGATGGTGGGATTCCTGCCTACTGGCGCTTCGAGATCAACTCCTTCAAAGGCCGGCTGCCTGGTGAGGAACTTCCTGTGTTGTTCGCTCACGTGATCGGGGACGATCAGAAGTACCAGCAGACGCATCGGGTGCCCGGCGGAGAGAAGGTCACCGTGCGAAGCCCGTTCGACGTCACGATCGACCCAGCCGCCCTGTTGCCTTGAATGAGGGCGAACGAGCACATCCGGTCGCTGGAGCTATGGCCAAGACGTTGATCGAACTGCCGGACGAACTGATCGAACAGGCGCGCCAGGTTGTCGGTGGCGCAACAGCAACCGAGACCGTCCTGACGGCGCTGCGTCTATTCGTCCGGCAGCATCGGCAGCGCGAGGCCATCGCGTGGATCGCCGACTCCGCGCCGTTCCTGAGGAGTCGATGATCGGCTGCCGAGCCGACATGCTTATGTGAGGGCGTGTTCCTCGGCGAAGACCTTGCGGCACACCGGGGCGCAGAAGACGCGGGTTTCGCCGTTGTAAGTGAGGGTGTATTCGGCGGTGGCGATTTCGAGGGTCATGCCGCAGACGGGGTCGACGCCGTAGCCTTCGGGGATGTCGCGGGTGTCGGCCTCGCTGTCGTAATCGGCGGTCATCATTTTGGTGAGCTCGGTGGCGGTGGTGGTGCGGCCGGCGGTGCCGAGGTTGTGTTCGCGGACGCCGAGAATCTGCACCACGCAATGCGGGTGGTCGCGCAGCCGCTGCGGATCGCCTTCGAATTCGGCGATGGCGTCGGTGATCAAGGGGATGATGCCGTCGCCGAAACCTTGGCCCGCCCACGAACCGGGGACCGTGACCCGGGCCAGGTAGCGCGGTGCGTCGGACAGGCTCGGCCCGCCGGTGGCCCAGGCGGCGGGCTGGTGCACGAGGACGTGGGTGAACTCGCGGGCGCGCGCCATCACCGCGTCGGGCGCGGAGTCTGCGGCGGTGATCGTGTGCAGCACGTGCGCGGCGAGGGCCTGGCCGCGCTCACCGGTCAAGGTGGGATCGGATACGTACAGATCGATAGTCATCATGAGTGAATCTCCTTCGAAGGCAACAAGGTCGCCGTATGGATAAAGGCCGAATCGGGACCGCGCAGGTTACGCGGGCAGGTGGATGTTCTCCCGGCGCGAAGATGTCGGGGTCGGCGCGGCAGGTCGACCGCACGCCGCCCACGCCTCGGTGGTGTGCTGCCGCGAGGGCCGTTGAAAGCAGCAGGACGGGCCGAGCGACTGTTATCGAGATACCCCGGACTCGGTCTGTGCGGCGTTAGCCAGCAGTTCGTCGACAGACCACTGATCGTCCGCGTGCTGCCCGTGCTTGCTCGCCACAACCCGGCCGTCAGGCGCGATCAGGAAATCCGCGGGCAGGCCAAGCCGCCCGCCTTCCGGGTTGCCCGGTGGCGTGACGTGGCCGGGCTCGCGTGACGCACGCAGCTCACGAGCGACGGCACGGACGATGGTCGGCCAGGCCCGCGGATCGAGCAGCGCGCGTGGCGCCGATTCCACACCGAACTCGCGGTAGAGACGGCGGTCGGGGTCGGCGATCACTGCCAGCGGCAGGTCGGCGGTGTATTTCAGCAGCTCTTCGGCGCTGGAATGGAAGACGACGACCTCGCGGATATTCGCCGCACTGATCTCATCCAGCCGATTGACGATCGACCGCAGATGCAGGCTGCACACCGGGCAGCCCGCGAATCTGCGGAATTGCAGGTGGATCAGGCAATCGGGGTCGGGTATCGGCACCGGGGCGCCGGTAATCGTCACGAGCTCACGGCCCGTGACGGTGGTGGGGAACGACATCGGGATCTCCTTAAGTGTACAAAGTACGCCTACAGCCAGTATGCGCGTATCGCGTACGCTGTCAATCCATGCCGCGTCCCCGTTCGCTGACCACCGACGACCTGACCGGCGCCGCCCTCACCGTGATCGACCGCGACGGCCTCGACGCCCTCACCATGCGCGCCGTCGCCAAGGAGCTCGGCATGGCGACCATGGCCCTCTATCGTTACGTCGCGGACCGGACAGCCCTCGAAGTTCTCGTCGTCCAGCGCGTCTTCGCCGCCGTCGACCTCACCCTTCCGCCCGGCCTGGACTGGCGCGACCGCGTCCGTCTACTCCTCGACCGCACCCGTCGGGCCTCGGCCGAACACCCCGCCGCCGTACCCCTGATCCTGCGCCACCGCCAGTCCGCCCGCGGCTCCCTCGACCTCATCGAAGCCATGCTCTCGGCCCTCACCGACGCGGGTCTCACCGGCACCGACCGCGTCATAGCCCAGCGCACCCTCATCGCCTACCTACTCGGCTTCCTCCAAAACGAGCACTACGCCGCGCTCTCGGGTCAAGGCACCGCAATCATGGCCGCCCTATCCCCCCAGGAGTTCCCATTGCTCGCGCAGACAGCAGGAGACGCGCAAGCAGTCCCACCCGAAAGGGAGTTCAACGCCGGACTGGATGTCATCCTCGATGGACTCGCCAATCAGGCGTCGCCAGAACATAGTTCGTAGCAATCATGTCGATTTCCGGCGGCAAGGCCCCCCTACCGCACACCAAAGCTGGTGCCGCACAGGTTCTGATCACCTCGCACAGGCTACGAGGCCCGAAAAGCGCGACAACCTATGCGAGGAACCTTCATCGACCGGTAGGCATGGGACTAGCACCGTTCGTACTGGCGGGTGAAGGGCTCCGACTCCGGCAGGGCCTCGGGGCGGGGTGGTGGGCAGCCGCCGACGAGGACGGCGAAGGTGGGCCCGCTGCGGGTGATGATGGTGTAGTCGACCACGCCACCGCGCTGGGACAAGTGGGGAAGGTGGCGGTCGGCGAGTTGTGTCGCCTGCGCGGTGCTGAATTTCTCTCCGTCGGGCGGGAATACCATCACGCCCAGTGTGCGGCCTGATGCTTCGGGTGGGTCGAATACCGACACCTGGACTATCGCCGAGGTGGGTTGGTCGGTCAGGAACCATTCCCACAATTCGAGTTCGCTATCGGACGGGAAGCGGCGGCGGCCGTCGGAGTGGATCACGCTGGGTTCCAGCCTCGAATAGCTCTCGAACATGCCTTCCCCGTGAACGGGGGACACCTTCCAATTGTTGGACGCCAGCTCCGGGAAGTCCTCGATGATTCGGCGCATTGCCGCGGTGGCACGGTGGGGTTCCGCCTCCGAGCCCGCGCTGACATTGATGGTGAAGGGCGCGGACCAGTGGATCGTCGCACCGGTCCCGGCCAGGGAGAGGCGGGCCCAGTTGTGGGCTGCGTCGACTTCCGGTTGCACATCCCGCCCGAACGCCCAGGACCCGAAATAGGAGTCCGTCATCCGCTCGATCTCGACAATTGTCGAGTCACCTCGGTAGTGCGGCGGCAGCGCCTGCGTGGCCATGACACGCACCACGGACCCGGCGTCGGCCGGTATGGCGTCGTCCTCGAGCTGCACGTCGAGCAGGGATGTGTAGTACGAGTTGGTACCGTACGGATGGTATTCGAACGCATGTGACGCGTCGGCCACGCCCGGAACGGCCTCGATGGCCGTCTCGATCTTCCGCGACCAGCTGTCCCGCTCGTCCTGATCCGGCCCTTCCGGGAAGAGCGAGCATCCAGTGAGCAGGACTGCGGCCATCGACACAATGGCCGGCACTATGAAGCGCATAAGCGTCGATCCTGCCAGCAGCCGAGGCCGGGCAGCCGGACGAATGTCGTCGGCTCAGGGAAGACCTGCGCGCGCTCACGGTCCCGCTCCTCGGCGTCGATGTGGACTGCCAGATGCGAGCGGATCACTCCACGGCCGCGCTGAGCCGCGCGGTGAGTTGGCGGATGCGGGTGATCAATTCCGGGGGTTCGTGGATGCGGATCGGCAGGTCGAAGAGGGCGAGGTAGATCGCGAGTTCGTCCAGCGAGTTGGAACCGGTGCGCAGGGTGCAGGATTCGGCGTCGATCGGTTCGATGACGCCGATGGTCGGCGGGATCCGGTCGGCGGCGGTTTCGGCGGGAACACCGATGGTGACCCGGGCCGCGTAGCGGTAGGGGGCGACCGAGACGTTGCTGGAGACATAGCCGGCCAGGTCGATGTCGGGGGCCTCGCGTGGCGTGAAGCGCGGACCGGTGGGGGTGCGCGGGTGTAGGCGGTCGACGCGGAAGGTGCGCCAGTCGGCGCGGTCGACGTCCCAGGCGATGAGGTACCAGCGGCGGCCGGTGTGGGCGAGGCGATGGGGTTCGGTGACGCGCAATGTCGTTGTGCCGTTGTGGCTTCGGTAGTCGAAGCGCAGGCGATGCTTGTCGCGGATCGCGCCGGCGATCGCGGTGAGGATCTCCGGGTCTACGGTCGGGCCACCCGCGCCGACGGTGACGGTCGCCGCGAGCAGGGTGCGTACCCGATGACGTAACCGGGAGGGCAGCATCTGCTCGAGTTTCGTCAGGGCGCGCAGGGAGCTGTCTTCGATGCCGGAGATGGTGCCGCCCGCGGCGGTGCGCAGGCCGATGGCGACCGCGACGGCCTCGTCGTCGTCGAGCAGCAGCGGCGGCAGGTGGGTGCCGGCGCCGAGGCGGTAGCCGGCGACCCCGCGGGCCGCTTCGACCGGGTATCCGAGGTTGCGCAGCTTGTCGATATCGCGGCGCACGGTGCGGATATCGATGCCGAGTTCGGCGGCCAGGGCGGTGCCGGTCCATTCGCGATGCATCTGCAACAGCGACAGCAGCCGCAGCAGTCGCGCCGAGGTTTCCCACATATCCGCGAGTCTGCCGCACAGTTAGGACCGAATTTGCCCTAACCGGTTCCTACGGTAGTTCTCATGACCATCACCCACTTCCGCATCGACATCCCGCAGCGCGACATCGACGACCTGCACCGCAGGCTCGACGCGACCCGCTGGCCCGCACCGCTGCCCGGCGACGACTGGACTACCGGCGTCCCCACCGGCTGGCTGCGGGAGCTGGTCGCCTACTGGCGCAACGACTACGACTGGCGGGCCGCCGAACGCACACTCAACGAATTCCCGCAGTTCACCACCGAGATCGACGGGCAGCTGATCCACTTCCTGCATGTCCGCTCGCCGGAACCGGACGCGTTGCCGCTGATCCTGACCCACGGCTGGCCGGGTTCCATCGTCGAATTCCTCGACCTGATCGGTCCGCTCACCGACCCGCGCGCGCACGGCGGCGATCCCGCCGACGCGTTCCATGTGGTCATTCCGTCGCTGCCCGGCTTCGGGTTCTCCGGGCCGGTCGCCGATGCCGGCTGGACGGTCGAGCGGATCGCGGCGGCGTGGGCGGAGTTGATGTCGCGGCTCGGATATGAGCGCTACGGCGTGCAGGGCGGCGATGTCGGTGCCGCGGTGAGCCCGGAGGTGGGCCGGGTGGCACCGGAGCGAGTGGCGGGCGTGCACGTCAACGGTGGTGTTGGCGACTTCCTGCCGTTGCCGCTGGCGGAGGAAGAACTGGCGACGCTGACCGAACTCGAGCGCGACCGGGTCCGCCGCACCGAGGCGTTCATGCAGGAGGAATTCGGCTACATTTCGATACAGTCGACCCGCCCGCAGACCCTGGCCTACGGGCTGGTCGACTCACCGGTCGGCCAACTGGCGTGGATCATGGACAAGTTCCGCGAATGGACCCATCCGCGCCCGGTGGACCCGGACAAGATCATCGACCGCGACCGGCTGCTGACCAACGTGATGCTGTACTGGCTCACCGGGACGGCGGGCACCGCGGCCTACGTCGGGTACGCGCAGGACGCGCCGTGGGGCGTCGAGAAGCAGAACTCGGGCGTGCCGACGGGTGTGATCGTGTTCGCCCACGACGTCGCCATCCGCAAGTACGCGGGCACCGCCGACACGATCACCCGCTGGATCGACGTCGACCGCGGCGGGCATTTCGCGGCCCTGGAGGAGCCGGTGCTGCTCACCTCCGATATCCGGGAGTTCTTCCGCGACCTGCGCTGATCCGCTCACGTTTCGGCCAACTCGCCCGCCGAGCGCCAGGATTGGCGTTCGGCGGCGAAGGCCTGCGCCTGCATGGCGCGGAACTCGGCGATGGAATCGGCGTGGTCGGCGAGGAAGCGCCGGTAGTCGGCGAGGCGGAACTCGCCGTCTTCAGTGCGCAGATTCACCTTCCCGGTCGCGAAATCGGCACGCAGGTCGAGTAGTTCGTCCGCCTCGACCGGATACCAGCGGATGCGGTCGAAATACCGCAGGAGCCAGGGTGTTCCGGTGCCTCGATGGTTCCACACCTGGGTTGTGCGACCGACGAACTGGTACCCGCCGGGGCCTTCCATCCCGTAGATGCACAGGTAGGCGCCGCCGATGCCGACCGCGTTCTCCGGCGTCCAGGTGCGCGCCGGATTGTATTTGGTGGTGACCAGCCGGTGCCGCGGATCGGTCGGAGTCGCGACCGGCGCACCGAGGTACACATCGCCGAGGCCGAGCACGAGGTACTCGGCGTCGAACATGGTGCGGTAGACGTCATCGACCGAGTCCAGCCCGTTCATCCGCCGGATGAACTCGATATTCCACGGGCACCACGGCGCATCCGCGCGGACACCGTGCATGTACCGGGTGATCGCCTCCCTGGTGGATGGATCGTCCCAGGACAGCGGCAGGTGCACGGTCCGGCTCGGCACCACCAGCGCGTCCGACGCGGGCAGCTGCTGTTCGGCCTCGGCCAGCAGATCCAGCAGCAGGCGAACCGGCAGTACCGCCGGATCGACCTTCACCTGAAGCGATCGCACCCCCGGCGTCAGGTCGACGATCCCGCGCGGTGCGAGCGCGAGCAGATGTTCGTGCAAGGCGTGCACGCGGGCGCGCAGGCCGAGATCCAAGGTCATGGCGCCGTATTCGATGAGCACACCGTCGTCGCCGGCGCGCCGGTAGGTGACGCTGGTGTCGTCGTCGGCGTCGGTGCGGCGGAGGATGCCGTCGTCACCGTCGCCGCCGGTGGACAGCACCGGCTGCCAGCCTGCCCGTCGCGCGGGCCCCAGCGCGGCCATCGGCGCGGAGCGCTCCGCCCGGATCGGCACGAACCGAACCGCGTCGCCGGGGCACAGCTGGCCGAGCTTCCACCGATCCGCCGCCACCACCGTGACGGGGCAGACGAAACCACCGAGGCTGGGACCGTCCGGGCCGAGCAGAATCGGGGTGTCGCCGGTGAAGTCCAGCGCGCCGACCGAATACGGGGTGTCGTGGATATTGGACGGATGCAGGCCCGCCTCGCCGCCGTCGGTGCGCGCCCACTCCGGTTTCGGCCCGATCAGCCGGACGCCGGTGCGATCGGAATTGAAATGCACCTCGTAGTCGGTGCCGATGATGGTGTCGAAGTCGGCGCGGGTGAAGAACTCCGGCGCACCGTGCGGTCCCTCGGTGACGGCGAGCTCCCAGCGCCGCGACATCACCGGACGATCGTCGGCCGGTACCGCGGTGGCCCGCGGGGCGTGGGCCGGACCCATCGGCAGCAGTTCACCGGCTTGCAGTGTCCCTCCGGTACTGCCGCCGAACTTGCCGAGCGTGAAAGTGGCCGAGCTGCCGAGGTATTCGGGTAGCGCGAAGCCGCCGGACAGCAGAATGTACGCGCGCAAACCCGGCCCGCGGATCGCGCCCACCTCGAGCAACCCGCCTGCGGGGACCTCGATGGTGCGCCACTGCTCCACCGGCAGGCCGTCCACCGTGACCTGCGCCGGAGCACCGGTGACGCACACCCACGTCGCCGCGTGGAACCGCAGCGCCGGCCCGGTGAGAGTGCATTCCAGCCCGGCCGCGCCCTCGGCATTGCCGAGCACCCGGTTCCCGAGCCGGAACGACACATCGTCCATCGGACCCGACGGTGGCACTCCCACATGCCAATACCCGACGCGCCCCGGCCAATCCTGCACGGTGGTCATCGCACCCGGCCGCACCACCTCCACCTGGCGGACCGGCGCCGTGACCTCCGGCGCGATGACCGGATCCGGATCGATGACGGTCATCGCGACACCACCATGCGCACCGGCGTCGGGTCGAATCCATTGCAGGGGTTGTTGATCTGCGGGCAGTTCGACACCAGCACCAACGTGTCGGTCTCGGCGCGCAGCGTCACCCGCTTGCCCGGCGCCGACAGGCCGTCCACGATGCCGAGGGTGCCGTCGGCCTCCACCGGGACATTCATGAACCAGTTGATATTCGACACCAGATCGCGTTTGCCCAGGCCCCAGCGCATGCCTTCGGCGAGGAAGTTCTCCACGCAGGCGTGCTGATGGCGGGTGTGATGGCCGTAGCGCAGGGTGTTCGACTCCTGGGAGCAGGCGCCGGCGATGGTGTCGTGGTTGCCTACTTCGTCGGCGACCACCGTCATCAGGCGGGTGCCGTTCTCGGTGCGCAGCACGCTGCCGGTGGTGAGGAAGATATTGCGCTGCGCGGCGATGGTGGCCTGAGCGCTGTAGCGGTCGGCGTGATCGGCGGCCGCGTAGAGCAGGCAATCGACGGCCTGGTTTCCGTGCAGGTCGATGATCTCGAGGTATTCGCCCGCGCGCACGATCGCCGACCACGGTGCGCAGGCGTCGACCAGGTGGTCGCCGATGACGGTGCGGGCAACGGTGTCGGTCATGCGATGTCCTTCGTGTCGAGTGCGGCCGCCCATGCGGCTTCGGTGTTCTCCACCGCGCGCAGGTATTCGGGGTCGGTGTTGTGCGTGGCATCCAGATCGGCCGGCGCGTGCCACGCCAGCACATCGAGTTCGGTGACCGGCCGGTCGTCGAGCGCGTGCGCGGCGTTGGCGATCAGCACGATGACGGGCAGATGGATGATCAGCTCGACCGCCGCACCGGGCGCGCGGTTGCCGGTGCCGGTGAGGCTGCCGTCGTCGCCCACCCGCACGCCACGGAACAGCGACACCGGGGGTGCGATATCGCGCGGGGTCAATCCCTGTTTGGCGCCTGCCATCCGCAGCAGTGCCCGGCCGGTGGCGGAGGGACCGCACAGGGCATCGTGGGCACCGGAATCGTCGGCGACGACGGTCGCGAGCACTCGGCCCTGATCCGATAGCAGCGGATGCCCGGGACCGAGGTAGGCCTGCCAGGGCACCTTCACGGTGTCGGCGACATTGAGGCGCTCCCACGGGGCGCCTGCCCGCATGAGCGTCAGGTGGGCGCAGGCGTCGCCCGCCGGATCGGCCAGCCGCAGGCGGGTGCCGCGGCCGAGCACGACGTTGGCGTAGCCGTCGGCCGGGATGCGCTGGGCGAAGGTGAGAGCCTCCGGGTCGAGGCCCGGCGGAAGGTCGGGTCCGACGACGGACGCTGTGGCCGCCTGGGCCCGGGCGTGTGCTCGGGCGCCGCTGGTGGATGAGGTTGTTCGGGTCATCGCTGCTCCTCGGTGGGGATCGCGGGTAGTGGGTGGGGGAATTCGAGGCAGGATCGTCGTTTTGGGCTAGGCGGCAGTCGGTTCGGTTGCAGGTCGTAGGCGTGGTCGGCTCGGTGCGGTAGTGGGCTTTGCGGTTGGGGGTGCGTGGTCGGCTTTGGTGCGGTAATGGGCTTTGCGGTTGGGGAGCGTGATCGGCTCCGGTGCGGGAGCCGGCTATGAGGTCGGCGGTCCGATCAGCTCCTGCGCCGTAGCCGGCGCGCGGTCCGGGCTGCGAACGACTCAGGCGCGGCTATCGGGTCAGCGGTCCGGGCATCGGCTCGGTGGTCAGAGGTTGCGGCGTCGGCTCGGAGGTGCCGTTGCGGGCGACCACCATCCGGTAGACCAGCGCACCCACCGCGAGCGTGGCGAGCACGAAGATCGGTGCGGCCCAACGCATCACCGATGATCCGCCGTCCGGCGTGTACACCTCCGCCCGCGGCCAGGCCAGATTCACGACCATCGCGATACCCCAGAGCACCGCGAGCACATTCACCGGAATCCCGAAGCGGCCCAGCGAGAACAGTCCGGTGCGGGCGCCTTCCTGCTCGCCTGTCGGCCAGCCCAGGCAGCGGCGCACCAGCAGCGGCACCGTCACCAGGAGATAGGCGAGGTAAAGCGTCACGATGCAGACGCTGGCCAGCGTCGCGAAGATCGCCGCATTGCCGAGATTCACCAGCAGCAAAGCGATGGCGAGCACACCGAACACCACCGCGGGCAGTACCGGAGTGCCGAAGCGCGGGTGCACAACCGAAAGCGCGCGGGCGAAAGGCAGTTTCCCGTCACGCGCCATGGAGAAGATCAATCGCGAACCGGCGGTCTGAATGGCCAGCGTGCACACCATGATCGCGACCGCGACACAACCGAGCAGCACCGTGCCCGCGGTGCTGTTCAGCTTGGCGGTGAGCACATAGGCCAGCCCATCGGCGGCCAGGGCGCCGTCGGACAGGCTCGGTGCCGCCATCAGCGCGCCGAGCAGCATCAACCCGCCGCCGATCGCCGAGACCGTCAGGGCGGTCAGGATCATCCGTGGCGCGACCCGGCGCGGATCCTTGGTCTCCTCGGCGAGCTCACCGGCCGAATCCAATCCGATCATGACGTAGGCCGCCATCAGCCCGGCCACCAGGAACGCCGCCCAGTACGGGCCGGGTGCGGCGTGTTCGGTCTCGAAGACGACGCCGGGCCCGCGTTCGGTATCGGCGAAGAACAGCGCGATGATCGCCAGCACGCCGACGATTTCGATGGTGACCCCGATCGAGTTGATCCGCGCCATGATATCGATGCCGATCACATTGATCAGCGTGGTCAGCGCCATCAGCACGGTCCCGAGCAGTACCGCGTTCATCGCACCGGATGAGGAGGTGAGCGCGGTGTCGGAGCCGATGACCTGGAATCCGCTCCAGATCGAGGGCAATACCACCTGGAGCGCGATCGCCGCCGCGGCCGCGGTGACCACCCGCGCGATGATCATCAGCCACCCGGCGAACCAGCCGACGACCGCGCCGCCCAGCCGCCGCGACCACTGGTAAATGCACCCGGACAGCGGGTACCGCGCCGCCAGCTCGGCGAAGTTCAACGCCACCATGAGCTGGCCGAGGAACACGATCGGCCAGGTCCAGAAGAACGCGGCCCCGCCGAACGAATATCCGAAGCCGAAGAACTGGAAGATCGTGGTGAGGATGGAGACGAACGAGAATCCGGCCGCGAAGGAGGCGTAGCGCCCGAGCTTGCGATGCAGGACGGGCTGGTAGCCGAAATCGGCGAGATCGGCGCTGTCGGAGCCGTGGTCGGGCGGATCGGCGGGGCGGGTGTCGACTGTGGTGGCCATATGCGGATGTCCTTCGGCGAGCGCCAATAACTATCAGTCGATAGTTTTGCGGCCGCGATCGCGCTTTCGGTGACCTGCGTGTATCGGTTGGAGGTCCTCCGGTAACTTCTGGGTTTCCAGCTTTTCTGTCGAATGACAGAAACCTCACCGCGAGGTTGGGCGCACGGCGAGGCGGGCGGGGTGCGCGGCCACTGGCCGTGATCGCGGCGATGCGAGAATGAGGACGTGGTCAATCTCGGTCCAGGACGTCCGCGCGTCGAGCAACGCTTGCGCCGCGGCAGCACACCGCGCGAGGAGATCCTCGACGCCGCCGCCGAGCTGTTCACCACCAACGGCTACGGCAGCACCTCGACCAGGGGGATCGCCGACGCCGTCGGCATCAGGCAGGCCTCGCTGTATCACCATTTCGCCGCCAAAGATGACATCCTCGACGCGCTGCTCGCCGAAACCATCGCCGTCCCATTGGCTTTGGCGGCCGAGCTGCGCGAGATCGACGAACGGGCGCCGGTCCGGCTGTATGCCCTGGCCTGGTCGGACGTGGACCAGCTCTGCGCGTCACGCTGGAATCTCGGCGCCTTGTATCTGCTGCCGGAGCTGCGCGGGGAGCGCTTCGCATCGTTTCGGCTGCGCCGGGACGAGCTACGCACCCACTACGAACAGCTGGCCGCCGAGGTGGTCGCCGAGGCGGGGGCAGCCGGTGTACCGGCCGCGACCACCTTGCCGTTCCGGCTGGTCGAAACCGTGATCAGCATCCGATCCGATCACGGCGCGGCGCCCGCGACGGCCCGTTCGGACATCTCCGACGCGGTCCTGCGCGTCCTCGGCTGGCCGGGCCCACTGGACTCGGTGCGCGCCGAGGCGGGCGCCCTGCTCGGCCGCATCGGCTGACGCTCAGGACTTGCCTTTGGCCGGCACCCAGGACAGGCCCCATCCATAGGCCTGGTCGACGGCCTTGTTCACCCACCGTGGCGGGTCGACCGGCGGCCGCACGAAGACACCCTCGCGCCGGACGACGAGCTCGCCGCCGACATTCTCGATCAGCGCCAGCACGATCGCCTTCGAATTGTCGGTGCAGCCGCCGACGTTCATCTCGATCGGCGCCGACCCCACCGGGTACAACGTCGCCGTCGCCTCGACACCGCGCAGGTCCGGGGCGCCCGCGTAGATGGTCGCGTACACCAGCAGGCGGCGGAAATCGGCGATGTGGTCGAGGTTGATATCGAGGTTCTCGCCGGTGGCCGCACTGCCGGTGCGATCGTCCTTGTCCAGCCGCACATACGGTTCGGCGTCCAGCGAACCGAAACTGCCGACCGCGTGCACCAGTCCCTTGTTGCCGTTGGCCAACTCCCACATGCAGCACAGATCCAGGTCGATGGCCGCGCCGCGGCGGGTGCCGAACAGTCCCTGTTTTCCGCTGGACCAGTTCAGATTCACCCGCATCGTGCCGCTGGTCGCGCCGCGCTTGGTGAGCGAGACCGACGGCTCGTCCTTGGTGAGCGACAGTTTCGTCATGCTGATGGGGCTGTTGCTCGCCGGTCGTGGCGGCTGAGCCTGCGGTGCGGCCCCGGGTGTATGCGGCGGCGGTGCGGGTGCGCGTGGAGGCGCAGGTGCGGGCGGAGGTGTGGGTGTCGGTGGTGAGGCGGGTGTCGGCGGCGGCGCGGCTACGTGCGTAGGCGGCAGCGTCGGTGCGGGTGCGGGTGCGGGTGTGGGTGTGGGCGCCGGATCGTCGTCGACCGAGATGCCGAAATCGGTGGCCAGCCCGGAGAGCCCGGTGTCGTACCCCTGCCCGACCGCGCGGAACTTCCATGCGTCCTGCCTGCGGTAGAGCTCGCCGAGCACGAAGGCGGTTTCGCTGGTGGCGCCGGTGCTGTCGAAACGTGCGATCTCGGCGCCGTTCGCGGGGTCGAGCAGGCGCACGTACAGACCGTGGAATTGGGCGAAGGTGCCGCCGTCGGCGGAGGCGGCGATGACGATGGTGTCGATCTGCGGTTCGACCCGATCCAACTGCACGGCCAGCACATCGATGATTTGCGCGCCCCGCTGCTTACCCTCGTGCCGCACCGCGCCCGACGGGTGCGCGGGCTGGTTGTAGAACACGAAATCGTTGTCGGAGCGGACCTTTCCACCGGCCAGCAGCAAGGCGGACGCGTCCGCGTCGGGAACGCCGGGCCCGGATTGCCATCCCATTTCGACGCGAACCGCGGCCAGTGGAACAGCGACGTTGGCGCCCTTCATCATCGACACGATTGCCAACGTATCCGAGGATGATTGACCCGGCCACCCGGCGATCGGATGCCTCGACCACCGAGTGCACCGCACGACCCCGGCAGCAACCACCGCTCAGTGCGTGGGCGGCGCGATATTCCAGTGCTCGTGCAGCGCCCCCGCGATCTCCGGCAGCACCATCACCGGAATCTTCTTGCGGCGCAGCATGTTCCGGATCTGATCCACCTGCTCGCGTTTGCGCATGTCGTAGGCGCTCGTCACCGGTCCGCTCACCGGCGGGATCGACAGCAGCACGAGTTCGCCGTGTTCCTCGTCGCCGCCGACCAGGTCCAGCGCCAGCGACCAGCGGGAGCGTTCGTCGAGGGTGAAGCGGCCCGCGACCACCCGGTCCCAGTCGATGCTGGTTTCGGCCCAGGGGGTGCGGCGGTAGATGGCGCCTTCGGTGAGCACGACGGCGTCGCGGGTGAACAGGGCGACGAGCACCGCCACGCCGGCGATCGCACCGGCGAGCAGGCCGGTGAACACCCGATTCATGCCGAACGCGGCGATGGTGCCCAGGCACAGCGCGACCGTGACGGCGATGCCGAGCACGCCGTAGATCATCGCGCGCCTGGTGGGCACCACGCCCGCGTGCACCAACGTCATGTCGTCTCCGTCCGCTACCGCAACTGGCTGGTCGCGACCATACTGCCGCGGCGCGGACGTCGCCACCAGTACGGCGGCTCAGGCTTGCAGCGCGACGGCCGCCTCGGCGGTGTAGACGAGGAAGGTCAGGCTCTGCTGGAAGTACAGCTGCACCGATTCCGCGTCGTGGCTGAGGTAGCCGATCGAGAGGTCCTGGCCGATCTGGAGGTCGAAGTCGCCGCCGCGGGTGGTGAGCACGAACGCGCCGTCGATGGCGGGCGCCCAGATGATCTCGCCCTCGGGGATCAGGCGCTCGATGTGGGTGCGGATGGGGTGCCCGTGGTCGGAGGTCTCGCTGACGGCGGTGTAGAGGTCGGCGCTCAACAGCACCGAGTAGGGGCCGTCCACACCGGCCAGGCGCAGTTCGCTCAGCGCCTGGGCCACGGCCTCGGGCACCAGCCGCGGATCGCTTGGCACCGCGACCGGCTCGTTCGAGGCGCTGGCACGGATACCGGTGATGTTGGCGGCCGGGTAGCCCTCGAAGATGGCGCGGTCCTCGGCCCAGGCGATGCGCTTGGCGGCATCCTTCACCGGGTCCAGATCGGCGTCTTCGGCGCCGCGCTCGACATTGTCGAGTTCTTCGCGCGAGAGGGTGAACGGCACCCGCAGTTCCACCAGCGGCGCGACCAGCCGCTGCCGGGCCTGCACGCCGTCGTCGGGGGCGGCGATGGGCGTGGTGCGGCCGAGGCCGACGGCGGAGTAGTCGGTGCCGTGCGGGCCGGACAGGTCGACGACGCGGCGGCCCGCGATGTGCCGCTTGAAGGTGCGGGTGGCCTCTTCCTCGATCGCCGACCACGCCTCGGAGGTGATCGGCGCGAGTTCACGATGCAGGTTGTTCATGAGTTAACTGCTCCTTTTCAACGTGCCGATACCGAGAGAGCCGTCTGCGGCAGGTGCGGCGGGGGTGGCGTCGTCTGCCGGTGAGGCCCCGGGTGGGTCGGGCAGATCGTCGAGGAAGTCTTGGGCGGGAACGAAGAACAGGCCACCGGTGACGGCGGTGGAGAAGTCGAGGATCCGGTCGTAGGCGGCCTCGTCGGAGCCGAGGAACATGCGGGTCAGCATCTGCTCGGTGACGCTCGGCGTGGCCGAATAACCGACGAAGTAGGTGCCCATCTCGTTCTCGCGGATGCTGCCGAAGGGCATATTGGCCCGCAGGATCTGTCGTTCGGTGCCGTCCGGATCGACGATGGTGTTCACCGCGACGTGCGAGTCGGCCGGTTTCACCTCGTCGGGCAGTTCGAAATCGTCGAGCTTGGTGCGCCCGATGACGCGTTCCTGCTCCTCGACCGAGGTTGCCGCCCATTCGCTCATCTTGTGCACGTACTTCTGCACGATGACGTAGCTGCCGCAGGTGAACTCGGGGTCCTCGTCGCCGACCAGCGCCGCCCGGCCCGCCGGGGAATCGGCGAGCGCGCCCTCCGGGTTCTCGGTGCCGTCCACGAATCCGAGCAGATCGCGCTGTTCGAAGTACCGGAAGCCGGTGGTCTCGTCGACGATGGTGGCCGCGCCGTCGAGCCGTTTGCCGATCGCCATGGCCAGCTCGAAGCAGGCGTCGTGCACCTCGGCCCTGATATGGAACAGCAGATCACCCGGGGTGGCCGGCGCCTGATGACGCGGGCCGGCGAATCCGGGGAACTCGTGCAGTTCGGCGGGGCGCGGGCCGGAGAACAGCCGATCCCATGCCGTCGAGCCGATACCGACGATGCAGGTGAGGCCGGCGCCCGGCAGCCGGAACCCCACCGAACGGCGCAGGCCCGCGAGATCTGCGAGCAGGTCGCGCACCGCCGCTTCGCCACCCTCGTCGATGGTGGCGACGAGGAAGATCGCGGACGGTGTGAGCGGTTGGAGGATCGGCTGCGGCTCACCCATGATCGACAAGCCTAGTAGCTGCGAGCGTGCTGACCGCAGCGATTGGCCGAGGGCGTGTTAATACTCACCCGGATCATGGGCCGCGCGTTGCTGTTTCGTAAGCCTCACCTACGTCGGCGCGCTATTTCGCGACGGTCAGCAGAAAGGCCACGTCGTCGACGGCTTTGACGCTGTGCCGGGCCTTGGGTACCACGATCAGGTCGCCCGCCGAGCCCTTCCATTCGTTGTCGCCGCTGATCAAGGTCAGGGTGCCGCTGAGCACCAGCAGGGTGGCATCGCCGAAGTTGTCGTGTTCGGCCAGGCTCTGGCCCGCGCTGAGACCGACGACGGTCTGGCGCAGCGTTTGCGCGTGGCCGCCGTAGATCGTTTGCGAGCTACGGCCGCTCGTGGCTGTAGCGGCCAGCTTGAGTTGCTGGCGAGCTACCGCGGTCAGCGATTTCTTGTCCATGGACTGCCTTTCGCAGATCACACCCGGAACAGGGCTGGTGTTCGGGGCCGATATCGCTGAGTATGCCCGACCCGTCACCGGCGCTCGGGCGTTTTGCGCCGGTTGCGCGTTCGAGCCGGGAGTGTGGTGGGCGGAATTCAGCGGCGTCGGGTGAATCTGCGGATCCGGTACCGCGGGCCCGCACTCGACTGCTGCCACGGCGTGTCGGCGTCGGGCTGCCACTGCGAGTCGATGGCGGGCGCGTACGCATCGCCCGCGACGTCGAGGTCGATCTCGGTGACGAGCAGTTCGGTGGCGTATTCCATTGCGGCGCGATAGATCTCGCCGCCACCCATGATCCACACATCGTCGGGTGCGGTCACCGCGAGCGCCTCGGGGAGCGAGGCGCTGCGTTCGGCGCCCTCGGCCGCCCAGTCCGGTTGCCTGGTCACCACGATATTGCGGCGCCCGGTCAGCGGACGGAAACGCGGCGGCAGCGAATCCCAGGTGCGTCGGCCCATCACCACCGGATGACCCATGGTGACCTCTTTGAAGTTGGCCATATCCTCGGGCACCCGCCAGGGGATCCGGTTGTCGGCGCCGATCACTCCGTCGGGCGTCTGGGCCCAGATCAGGCCGAAGACGCGGTCCGGGCTCACACGGCCACCGGTGCCTTGATCGCCGGGTGATGCCGGTAGTCGACGATCTCGACGTCGTCGTAGGAGTAGTCGAACAGCGAGGCGGCCTTGCGCAGTTTCAGCGTGGGGAACGGGTACGGCTCGCGGGTCAGCTGTTCGGTGACCTGGTCGACGTGGTTGTCGTAGATGTGGCAGTCGCCGCCGGTCCAGATGAATTCGCCCGGCTCCAGCCCGGTCTGCTGCGCCACCATCTGCGTCAGCAGCGCGTAGCTGGCGATATTGAACGGCACCCCGAGGAACAGGTCGGCGCTGCGTTGGTACAGCTGGCAGGACAGCTTGCCGTCGGCCACATAGAACTGGAAGAACGCGTGGCACGGCGCCAGTGCCATCTTGTCCAGTTCGGCCACGTTCCACGCCGAGACGATCATGCGCCGCGAATCCGGGTCCTCGCGCAGCGTGCGCAGCACCTGGGAGATCTGGTCGATATGGCCGCCGTCCGGTGTCGGCCAGGACCGCCACTGCACGCCGTAGACCGGGCCGAGTTCGCCGTCCGGTGCGGCCCACTCATCCCAGATCGTCACGCCGTGCTCGCGCAACCAGCCCACGTTGGAATCGCCGCGCAGGAACCACAGCAGCTCGTAGACGATCGACTTCAGGTGCACGCGTTTGGTGGTGATCAGCGGGAAGCCGGCCGACAGGTCGTAGCGCAGTTGATGGCCGAAGACGCTGCGGGTGCCGGTACCGGTGCGATCGGACTTCGGCGTGCCGGAGGTGAGCACCTGACGGAGCAACTTTTCGTACTGGGTGTCTGGGGTGGTCACGCCTCGACCTTACTTCCAGCCGGGCCGCGCGGCGGCGGCCCCCGGCGGCGTCGGTGCGCTCGACGTCGCCCCATAGGCTCGCCCTATGCGGAAGCTGTACGTGATCGGCATCGGCGCCGGCGACCCGGACCAGGTAACGGTGCAGGCCATCAAGGCCATGCGCGAGGCCGAGGTGTTCTTCGTGATCGGCAAGGGCGCCGAGAAGCAGGAACTGGTGGATGTGCGCACGACCATCCTGGCCGAGCATATGGATCATCCGTACCGGATCGTGGAGATCGCCGATCCGCCCCGGGCGCGCACCCCGATGGACGGCGCCGACTACCGCGAGGTGGTCGCCGACTGGCACGAACGCCGCTCGCTGCTGCTGGAAGACGAGTTCGCGCGGGTCGACGGCGTCGGCGCGATCCTGGTCTGGGGCGACCCATCCCTCTACGACAGCACCCTGCGCATGGTCGAACGCGTGCTCGCCCGCGCGACGATCAGCTTCGACTACGCCGTCATCCCCGGCGTGACCAGCGTGCAAGCCCTGGCCGCCGCGCACCGGACGGTGCTGCATCGCATCGGCGAACCGGTGCACATCACCACCGGACGCCGCCTGCGCGAGGACGGCCTCGGCCCGGGATCGACGGTCGTCATGCTCGACGGGGACTGCGCGTTCACCGATCTGCCCGGCGACACGCGGATCTGGTGGGGCGCCTACCTCGGCATGCCCGATCAGGTGCTCATCGAGGGATCGGTCGCCGAGGTCGGCGCGCAGATCGCTGAACGCAGACAGCGGCTGCGCGCCGACAAGGGCTGGATCATGGACACCTACCTGCTGCGCGCACCGGAGCCGACCGGCGACGTCGAATAACCCTGATCAGCGGCCCGGGTCCGTAGAGTGGGCACTATGACCGAACAGGACATCCTGGGGCGTATCAAGGAATTGGTCGAGCAGGAGCACAAGCTGCGGTCGCAGGCCACGAGCGGCGAGCTGGATCCGAAATCGGAACGGCAGCGTCTGGCCGAACTCGAAGTGATGCTCGATCAGTGCTGGGATCTGCTGCGGCAGCGCCGCGCCCGCATCGACGCGGGTGAATCACCGGACACGACGCAGGTGAGCTCGCCGAGGCAGGTCGAGGGCTACCTCCAGTAGGCGCCCCCGTGCAGACCACCGAATTCGACGTCATCGTCATCGGCGGCGGACCGGCGGGGGAGAACGCCGCCTCCTACGCCATCGCCGGGAGCGAACGCACCGCCGCGATCGTCGAACGCGAACTCGTCGGCGGCGAA
This sequence comes from Nocardia cyriacigeorgica, assembly GCF_005863245.1. Taxonomy (GTDB): domain Bacteria; phylum Actinomycetota; class Actinomycetes; order Mycobacteriales; family Mycobacteriaceae; genus Nocardia; species Nocardia cyriacigeorgica_C. The sequence continues at coordinate 65,455 of NZ_VBUT01000009.1, forward strand.
TGCTCCTATTGGGCGTGCATCCCGAGTAAGGCGCTGCTGCGACCGGGGCATGTGCTCGGCGGCGCCCGCGCCATGCCGGGCGTGCGCGCCGACGGACTCGATGCGGCCGCGGTGCTGCGGCGCCGCGACGCATTCGTGCACAACCACGACGACTCCTCGCAGGCGGACTGGGCACACGACAACGGCATCGAAGTGGTGCGCGGCGCGGGCAAGCTGGCGGGTGAGCGGCTGGTGGAGGTCGGCGGACGCACGCTTCGTGCGCGTCAGGCGGTGGTGCTGGCCACCGGCACCAGGGCCAACATTCCCGATGTGCCGGGCCTGCGGGCCGCGCGGCCGTGGACCTCGCGCGATGTCACCAATCTGGCCGAGGTGCCGCGCCGGGTGCTGATCGTCGGCGGTGGGGTGGTGGCCTGCGAGGCCGCCACCTGGCTGGCCGCGCTCGGCTCCGTGGTGACCATGGTGGTGCGCGGTGGGTCGCTGCTGGGGCGGGTCGAGCCGTTCGCCCGCGAACGGATCGCCGAGGCGTTGTCCGAGCGCGGGGTCCGGATCCGTTTCGGCACCGAGCCGGTGCGGGTGAGGCGCCCGCAGGTCGGTGACACCGGCGAGGGGTGGATCCACGGCGGTCCGGTGACGGTCACCGTGCGCGACCGCACCGGCGAAACCGACCTCGAAGCCGACGAGATCGTGGTGGCGGCCGGTCGCGCGCCTTCCACCGACGACCTCGGGCTGGAATCGGTCGGGCTCGCGCCCGGCTACGTCGAGGTCGACGACCAGCTGACCGTGCCCGGCCTGCCCTGGCTCTACGCCGTCGGCGATGTGAACCATCGCGTCGCGCTCACCCACATGGGCAAGTATCAGGCCCGGATCTGCGGTGACGTCATCGCAGCCCGAGCCGAGGGCAGAACCCTGAACGGCGCGCGCTACGCCGCCACCGCCGACCACGCCCAGGTACCACAGGTCGTCTACACCGATCCGGAACTGGCCTCGGTCGGGCTCACCGAAGAGGCCGCGCGCACAGCCGGCCACGCGGTCGACACCGTCGAACTCGATATCGCCGTCGCCGGATCGGCACTGGCCCGCGACGACTACGCGGGCCGGGCGAAGCTGGTGATCGACACCGCCGCCGACGCCCTGCTCGGCGCCACCTTCGTCGGCCCCGAAGTCGGCGAACAATTGCATGCCGCGACGATCGCGGTGGTCGGCCGCGTCCCGCTGGACACCCTGTGGCATGCGGTCCCGGCGTTCCCCGCGGTCAGCGAATTCTGGTTGCGGCTGTTGGAGGCCTGGCGTTCCTGAGCGGGCGGTAATCGCCCAGCGCGTCGGGACAGCGGCGTTCCACGCAGCGCAGCGGCCGGATCGCGCGCGGCGACCGATGGTCATCGTGGCCGGGGCCTCCACCACATCACGATCGGCGCCACATCCCGCTGTCGCGTCCTGGACGCCGCGGCCATCGAGGGCCCGGCCGCGCGCGATCAGGCGGTCTCAGATCGGCCGCGTGGTGATCGGATCGGCGGATCGGTCGCCGGCGGCGCCCAGGATTGCCGAGCTCCATGGCGGGTGCCGCGGCACATCGCGGGCGCTGGTGCGGGCAGCTCGCGTCAGGACAGCGGGAGTGCGGCGATCGGGTCCGTGGTGGGGCCCGGTGAGCCACCTGCGGGTTCCACGGTCATCGCGAGCTGATCGGAGGCCGCGAATTCGGTGACGTAGGGCGCACCGGGAGTGGGCAGGTCGGTCAGCACGCCGGCCGAGCGGGGCACACCCTCGGGGCCGATCAACCACAGCTGATGGGCGTGGCCCGCCGGGGGCGGGGGCACGGCGTCGAAGGTGATCGCGACGGCGTCCAGCTCGTCGGAGATATGGGCGATGAGGGTGCCGCCGGTGCTGACCGGGCCGGTCACCGTGCGGGCATCGGGTTGTTGCAGCACCTGGTCGGCGGTCACCATGCGGGCGGGCGCCTGCTCCGAGGTGCGCTGACCGAGCACGGCGGCACCGATCGCGACGACGGCGGCGACCGCGGCGGCAGCGGCGACCCAGCGCACGAGCTTGCGCTTACGGGTGCGGGCGGCGGCGAGTTCGTCGGCGGCGGGCCGATCTGTGCCATCGGCACCGGCCGCGCCGGACGAAGGCGGCTCAACCGCGGCAGGGCCTGTGCGGCTGGGGTGACCGAGGTGGGTGCGGTCGGTGCGCGAGGGCTCGCCCGGTTCGCCGCCGCCGGAGCGCTGGCGCAGGCCGGTGCCTGCGGGCTCGCCGAGTTCGCCGTCGCGGCTGCGCTCGTGCGGATCGGTGCCTGCGGGCGCACTGAGCCGGTCGGCGTCGGAGACCGCGGCCGGGTCGTGACCAGCGGCACCGCGTTCGGCGATCGCCTCCAGGATTCGCCCCTCAAGCTCCTGCGGCGGTGCCTGCGCGTCGAGCACCGACAGGGCGCCCATCGCCTCGCGCACCTGGCGCACGATCTCGTCGAAGGCTCGCCGGATGTCCGGGTCGCAGGCCCGCAGCCGGTGTTCGATGCTCGCGCGTTCGGCGTCGGAGACGGCGTCGAGGGCGTAGGGGTGGGCGAGATCGAGTAGGTCGTGGTCGTCGGGATGCTCGGGTGGGGGCGCGTCGGTCATCAGTGCGAAACTCCGGTCAGGCAGTCCTGGAGGCGCTTCAACCCGTCCCGGATGCGGCTTTTGACGGTCGGCAATGGTGAGGCGAGGTGGTCGGCTACCTCCCGGTAGGTGCGGCCACTGTAGTAGGCCAGGGCGACGGCTTCACGCTGCGTGGACGTCAGCGTGTCGAGGCAGTCGCGCACAGCCTGTTCGTCCATCCGCTGCCCGACAGTTTCGGCGACGATGTCGTGATCGCGGCCGAGGTGGGCGTGCCCGTACACGATCTCGCGCCCGGCTGCGGAACTCTCGCTGCGCACCCGGTCCACCGCGCGCCGGTGAGTGATCATCATCAGCCAGCCGATCGGGCTCGACAGCGCCGGATCGTAGCGTTCGGCCGACGACCACACCTGGAGGAAGACCTCCTGGGTGGTCTCCTCGGCCGCCGCCGGACTGCGCAGCACCCGCAGCGCGAGCCCGAACACGCGCGGGCTGGTCTCGCGATAGAAATGCGTGAAGGCTTCCTGGTCACCGGCCGCGGTGGACTTCAGCAGACCGTCGAGCCTGCGGCGGACCTCGCCGTTCCCCTGCCGGACCGGGCAGGCCGCCCGCTCACCGGCCAGGTGATCGGGGACGACGGGGCCGATGAACGGGAGGGGACCCGTATCTCTGGTCATGATCGTCTCCTCGCCCGCATGGCAGGGAGTTCGCGGTGGGCGGATGGCGGGATGGGCGCGAACGCGGGAATGTGGCCTGAGCCACGTTCGTGGCTTCGTCGGAGCACGGGTTCAGTCTTGCGCACGGTCGCGGATCCGGTGGGTGATTCGCCTGCGAATTTCGGTTTACTTCTGTTGGCCGCGCGCCAGTTGTCGTTACCATCGGTCAATGGTCGCGTCGATTGATGTCACGACCGCGGACGGCGTCGTCCGTGGTCACCGTGGCCGCCGGGTGATTCGCTGGCGGTCGATTCCCTATGCGGCGGCGCCGGTGGGTGAGCTGCGCTTCCGGGCTCCGCGTCCGGTGCGGCCGTGGACCGGGGTCCGCCAGGCCACCGAGTTCGCCAACGCCGCCATGCAGCACCGCACCGGTGCCCAGATCGGGGCTCGGCGCTACCAGCCGACCAGTGAGGACGCGCTGACGCTCAACGTCACCGCGCCGGTCTCGCGTGGCAGCACACCGCTGCCGGTCATGGTCTTCATCCACGGCGGCGGCTACATGTTCGGCACCTCGGCGCTGAGCCTCTACTCCGGTGCGCGGCTGGCGGTGGGCGGCGAGGTGATCGTGGTATCGCTGAACTACCGGCTCGGCGTGTTCGGTTACGCCGATTTCGGCGAGTTCGGCACCGACGAGCGGCCGTTCGACTCCAATCTGGGCCTGCGCGATCAGATCGCCGCGCTGGAGTGGGTGCGCACCAATATCACGGCCTTCGGCGGCGATCCGGGCAATGTGACGATCTTCGGTGAATCGGCGGGCGCGCACGCGGTGCTCAGCCTGCTCGCCACCCCGTCCGCGGCGGGGCTGTTCCACCAGGCCATCGCGCAGAGCCCGCCCGCCGACTGGGCATTGACCGCCGACGACGCGCGGCTGATCGCCCGCCGCTGTGTGGAAGCGCTCGGCGCGACACCGGACACCGCGCAGCGGGTGCTGTCCGAAGCCGACGCCTACGACATCCATCGCGCCTTCGGGCGGGCGATGCGGGCGTCGTTGCAGGAGCGGCCCGGGTTCTTCGCCGCCGCGCCCGTCGTCGACGGGACGTTGCTGCCGCAGGCGCCGATCGACGCCATCGCCGACGGCAACGCCCACCGCGTGCCGCTGATCATCGGCACCTGCAACAACGAGGGCACTCTGTTCGCGAAGTTCGCCGACTACGCGCTGCCGACCACACCGCAGCGGCTGCGGGCCGCCGTCGGCGACGCCGAGATCGAGGCCCGCGTACGCGCCGCCTACCCCGGTTATCCCGCGCCGAAGGCGGCCATCCGGGCGGGCGGCGATTTCGTGTTCTGGCGGCCGTCGATCGAGGTGATGGCCGGGCACAGCAGGCACGCGCCGACCTACGCCTACCGCTACGACTACGCGCCGCGCGCGCTGCGGCTGGCCGGGATCGGCGCCACCCACGCCACCGATCTCATCCCGGTGTTCGGCGTGGCCGACACCCCCTTCGGCCGGGCGCTCACCGCGGCCGGCGGGCGACGCGGCCTGGTGTCGGTGACCAGGCAGTTCCAGGACAATTGGCTGCGTTTCGCGCATACCGGCGCGCCGCTGCCGTCCTGGCCCGCCTACACCGAGAGCCGTCGCAGCACCTTGATCATCGACGCGCCGAGCCGGGTCGAACACGATCCGGAGCGGGCGCGGCGGTTGGCGTGGGAGGGCGTGCGGATGCCGAGGCTGGTGCAGCAGCGCGAAGTCGATCTCGGATAGGCGGCTATTTGAGCAGGCGCGACATGCGCCGGTCGGCGAGAATCTTGCCGCCGGTCTGGCAGGTGGGGCAGTACTGGAAGGACCGCTCGGCGAACGACACCTCGCGCACCGTGTCCCCGCAGACCGGACATGGCAGGCCGGTGCGGGCGTGTACCCGCATGCCCGAACGCTTTTCGCCCTTGAGCCTGGCCGCGTCCTGCCCCACGGAGCGTTGCACGGCATCCAGCAGAACCGTGCGCATGGCCTCGTACAGTTCCGACACCTTGTCCGGCGACAGTGATTTCGCGGTGGCGAACGGCGAAATGCGGGCGGTGTGCAGGATTTCGTCGGAGTAGGCATTGCCGATGCCGGCCAGCAGTGACTGTTCGACCAGTGCGGTCTTGATCCGTTGCGTGCTGTCGGCGAGGATCGCGGCGAACTGGTCTTCGGTGACCTCGAGCGCGTCGGGGCCGAGCCGGCTGATGCCCGGCACCTGGTGTGGATCCTCGACGACGTAGACCGCGAGCCGCTTCTTGGTGCCTGCCTCGGTGAGGTCGAAGGCGGGGGTCGCGCCCTCGGGGGTGAAGAAATGCACCCGCAGCGCCAGCGGACCCTTGCCCGGTTTGGGCGGGGTGGTGCTCGGATTGTCGGTCCAGCGCAGCCATCCGCCGCGTGAGAGATGGGTGATCAGCCAGATGCCGCTGCACTCCAGGCCGAGGAATTTGCCCCACCGGCCCGCACCGGTGACGTCGCGGCCGGACAGTGCCGTCACCGGCGGATCGAAGGTCTTGACCGCGCTCAACGCCGCGACGTCCACGCGCCCGACCACCGCGCCGACCGCGTGTTCTCGCAGGAACTGCGCCAGCGCCTCCACTTCCGGTAGTTCGGGCACGCGTTTCAGATTACCTGCGGGCACCGACAGATCCGGGTGTCGAGGGGGCGGTTCGCCGGGGTCGAAGGTGCGAGCCGGTCCGGCACCGGGCGCGAATCGTGGCCGACTACGGCATGCATCCGGGGGTGTTCTCGCGCTGGATAACATGAACCGAGTTCCGCTTAGCTGGAGTTGGCGCGCAATGTGTGGGTCTGTGCCATTCGGCCTGATCGCGCGCATTGCCTGCTGAATTGGCTCCGATGAGGCGTCCTGGCCGAACAGTGGATAGTGGTCCGTCGGGTCTGCCGCGTGGCGGAGGCGGGCGGCTAGCTACGGCGCAGGCCCGCGATGAGCAGCCCGACCAGCCTGCGTGCGTCATAGCGGGGGTTGCCGCCCGCGCCGATGCACAGGTTGCCCACGCCGCGCATCAGTTCGTAGGCCTCGATGTCGCGGGTGATCTCGCCGGCGTCGGCGGCGGCATCGAGTAGCTGCGCGCATACGGGAACGAGGCGGTCGAGGAAGTAGGCGTGCAGCGTCTCGAACGCGGCGTCGTCGGACTGGAGGGCCTCGGCCAGGCCGTGCTTGGTGACCAGGAAGTCCACGAACAGGTTGATCCACCGCGCCAACGCCGCGTGAGGTGAGGTGACGGCGGCCAGCAGGGCGGGGCCCGCCTCCGCGCAGGCCTCGACCTGATGGCGGTAGACCGCGACGATCAGGTCGGCACGGGTGGGGAAGTGGCGGTAGATCGTGCCGACCCCTACGCCGGCCCTGGCGGCGATATCGCGCACGGGGACGTCGACGCCGGAAGCGACGAAGGCCGCGGCGGCGGCGTCGAGCAGGGTCTGCTCGTTGCGCCGGGCATCTGCCCGCTTGCGCGGGGTCTGCGAATCGCTGGCGGTTTCGCGCACGCCGCCGCTCCCTTCGTCGGTTCCGGTTGGCAACCGGAACGTTGTTCCGTATCGTTGATATCGGAACGTCGTTCCGCTTGTTCCAGGATGCCAGAGCGGGCGAGTCGACTCCACCCGCGCACCGGTTCACGGTGCAATTCGAGAGGAATACGCATGCAGTACCGCAGCTTGGGCCGCACCGGCGTACAGGTCAGCACGCTGGCGCTGGGCGCGATGAACTTCGGCAGTATCGGCCGCACGAGCCAGGACGAGGCCACCGCGATGGTCGATGCCGCACTCGACGCCGGAATCAATCTCATCGACACCGCGGACATGTACGGCCGCGGCGAATCGGAGGAAATGGTCGGCCGCGCCATCGCGGGCCGCCGCGACGACATCGTGCTGGCCACCAAGGCCGGAATGCCGATGGACGATGACCGCAACCATCGCGGCAGTTCCCGCCGATGGCTGGTCCAGGCGCTCGATGACAGCCTGCGCCGGCTGGGCGTCGACCACGTCGACCTCTATCAGGTCCACCGCTGGGACCCGAGCGCCAGCGACGAGGAAACCCTCTCGGCACTGACCGATCTCCAGCGCGCCGGGAAGATCCGCTACTTCGGTTCCTCGACGTTCCCCGCCTACCGCATCGTCGAGGGGCAGTGGGCGGCCCGCGAGCACCGGCTGGGCCGCTACGTCACCGAACAGCCTGCCTATTCGATCCTGCAACGCGGCGCCGAGGCCCACGTCCTGCCGGTGACCGAACAGTACGGGCTCGGGGTGCTGGTATGGAGCCCGCTGGCCTCGGGGTGGCTGTCGGGTGCGATCCGCGCGGGACGCGAGATCACCACCAGTCGTTCGACGTTCATGCCGGACCGTTACGACCTCGCCGTCCCCGCCAACAAGGCCAAGATGGACGCAGTCGAACAACTGGCCGCTCTCTCCGAGGAGTCCGGCCTGACCATGATCCAGCTGGCGCTCGGCTTCGTCACCGCGCACCCTGCGGTGACCACGGCCTTGATCGGCCCGCGCACCATGGACCACCTGCGCTCCCAGCTCGCCGCCGCCGACACGGCGCTCACCGCCGATGTGCTCGACGCCATCGATGCGATCGTCGCACCGGGCGTCGACCTGGCCCCGCACGAAAAACACGACGCCACGCCCGCCCTGCTCGATCCGGGGTTGCGGCGCCGCTGATCGAGTCGGCGTGGTGCCCCCGGCAAGAGGCGACGGCATGTTGCCGGCCGGCTCGATGCCGGGCTGCGACGTGGCCGAGCGCGGGTCGATGGCGCGGGGTCCAGCCCGTCGGGTCGCGGGATGTTGTAGCCGACACGCATCCGAGCGGGCGCGGTCCATCTGGCAAGTGCGGCGGCTCGGGACGAGCACGGCGCTGGGAGGCGCTCATGTGCCGGCACGGGCGAGGCATTCGGCAGCGATCGGGACCGCGGTGGCGAGTCCGTCGTTCGACAGCGCCGAATAGCCCAGGGCCACACCGAAGGTGCGCGCCTGGCCGACGTGGTGGCGGGCGAGCGCGTCGAGGGCGACCCCACGGCGGGCGGCTTCGGCGACGGCGCGTTGCTCGGCTTCAGCGCTGGGCAGCGGGATCACCAGGTGCGAGCCCGCATCGTCGCCGCGAACGGTCAGCCCGCGACGGGCGAGTTCGGCGACGACGAACGCCCGCCGCGGCGGCATCACACGGCGGAGCCTGCGCAGATGCCGGGCGAGGTCGCCGTGTGCGGCGAGTTCGGCCAGGACCAGCTGGCCGGCCGGGCTCGGTGTGCTGCCGATCTGTTCGCGGTAGGTGAGCACGGCGTCGGCGATCTCGGGTGCGGCGACCAGCCAGCCGGCGCCGAGGGTGGGGGACAGGATCTTGCTGGTCGTGCCGAGATGGATGACCACGTCGGGTGCCATCGCTGCCAGCAAAGGCAACGGGGCTGTGTCGTAACGCAATTCGCCGTCGTAATCGTCTTCGATGAGCAGGACGTCGTTGGCGCGGGCGTAATCGACCAGCTGTACCCGGCGGCGCGCCGTCATCCGCCCGCCGAGTGGGAACTGATGTGCCGGAGTGCAATACACGGCCTTGACGCCAGGTGGTAGCTCCTCGACCCGCAGGCCCTCGCCGTCCACCGGCACCGGCAGTACCTGGACGCCCGCCGCCCGAAACGCTCCGACGGCACGCTGATACCCCGGATCTTCCATGGCGACGCTGTCGCCCGGGCGCAAGACGGCACAAGCGATCTCGTTCACCGCCGCACTCGCCCCCGCGGTCGCGAGGATCGCGGTCGGGCCGGCGGCGCTCAACCCGCGATGACGCAGCAGATGATCGGTGATCGCCGTGAGATACCGCGGCTCGCCCGCGCGTTCCTTGCGGATCACCGGTTCATGGTCTGCGGCCGCACGCCAGGCCCGGCGCCATGCGGCGCGGCCGATCGCGGTGACGCACGGCGCGCCCGGGCGCAGATCGAGGAGTGCGGAGGTATCGGTGGGCGCGGCGAGCCCGGCGGTGTCGTGTCGTGCGGGTGCCGGCGCGGCGGTGAGGTAGGTGCCCGATCCGCGTCGGCCGGTGAGCCAGCCTTCGGCATGCAGCTGGTCGTAGGCGGCGGCGACCACGGTCCGGCTGACGGCGAGCTGAGCGGCCAGCGACCGCGAGGACGGCAGCCGGTCACCGCCGCGCAAGACCCCGGAGGTCGCCGCCCGCCGCAGCCCGTCGGCCAGCTGCACCGATAGCGGCGCGGCGCCGCTGCGATCGAGGTCGAGCAGCTCGGCGATCGGCTCGGTCACGGCGCAATTGGCCTTTCAAAGTTGTCCAGAATTGGCTATACCAGGATGCCACTATCGACGGCACGGTATACCCATGACCGAACACGCACTACTCCGGCCACCCCTGTCGCCGACCCCGCGCAGCACGCCCACCCGGCTGAAGGATCGCGCCCGCAAGGACCGCGCCGAGCTGGATGCCGTGCTCGACGCGGGCCTCATCTGCCACCTCGGCGTGCTTCTCGGCGGCACTCCCGTCGTGCTGCCCACCGCTTACGGCCGCGATGGAAACCTGCTCTACCTGCACGGATCTACCGGTGCGGGCAACTTGCGGGCCGCGCTGGAACACGACGTCTCGGTGGCCGTCACCTTGGTGGACGGTGTCGTATACGCCCGCTCGGCGATGCATTTCTCGATGAACTACCGGTCGGCCGTAGTGCTCGGCCGAGCCGTCGAGGTCACCGACCCGCAGCAGCGGTTGCACGGCTTGCGCGTGATCGTCGACCATGCGGCGCCGGGTTCCTGGGAGCGCGTGCGGAGGCCGAACAAGAAGGAGCTCGCCGCGACCGCCGTGCTCGCACTCGAACTCACCGAGGCGTCGGTGAAAACGCGGGCGGGAGGACCGAACGACGACGCGGACGATATCGCCGCCGGCGGTGTGTGGGCGGGCGTGCTGCCGACCCGTCAGGTGTGGGGCTCGCCGGTGTCCGCGCCCGACCTCGATCCCGGTGTCTCGGTGCCGTCCTCGGTATCCCAGCGCACCGCCCGCCAATCCGGCTGAGCGAAGCCGAGTCCGGCCAAGGCGGCGCTGACTTCTTCCGGTGCGGCGGGCGCGACACCGTGCGCGCTCACCGCCGCGATCTGTTCGTACTCGGCGGAATCGGTCATGGCACCAGGTTAATTCGCGTCTCCGCCCGACGCCTGCCGTGCCTCCAGCCGGCGAGTGATGCTTGTGGTCAGCACCGCCACCACGGTGCCGATGACGACCAGGTCGAACAGCATCTGCACGGTGCTCGCGGCGCGGGCGATCTGGCCGACGGCATGGATGTCTCCGTAGCCGACGGTGGCCAGGGTCGACACCGTGTAGTACAGCGCGTCGGTACGGGTGTCGAGGCCCTCGAACTGGCCCGGATTGCGTTGTTCGAGCACGTAGTAGAAGAGCGCGAAGAACATCACGACCACCGACACCAGCAGCAGCAGGCCGTCGATGCGCCGAGTGGTGTCGTGCATGGCGGCGATGTATTGCGAGATGCGCCGGTATCCGAGCCAGCACAATCCGATGACGCCAGCGCCGAAGGCGAGCAGGGTGAGGACCCGGCCGGGCCAATCGTCGGCGAAGTCGTAGCCGACGGGAACGAAGTAGAACAGCAGCAGCGCGCACACGACCGTGGCGATATTGCGTAAGGCGTGTGCTCGCTTGGAGGGCCGTGCGGTCGCCGTCATCGGTCCATGATCGGCCGAGTGGGTGCGCCGGGTGGTGATACACGCCAAGCGTTGGCGAATTGCGACCGGTTGCGCGGGCCGTCGTCACTGCTGTAGTCGGGATGCTGATCGTCCGGGAGGCGCGTCCGTGGCGCTGCCACTCAATAGATGAAGTAGTGCGAGTCGCGTTCGTGCAGCACAAGATCGGCGCGGTGGGCGGTGCTCTCCACCAGGTCGGCGTTGGTCATGTCGCTGTTGTGCACTTTGGCCCGCGCGGCGGACTCATCGCGTCCGCCGCGCAGGTGACGGTGCAGCAGCCGTTCGACGCGGGTCCGCCGGTCGGCGGTCAGATACCAGCATTCGTCCAGCCGGGGGCGCACCTTCGACCATGGGCCGTCGTCCAGCAGCAGGTAGTTGCCTTCGGTGATGATGATTCGCTGACCGGTGACGATGATGCCGCCGGGGGTGGGTTCGTCGGTGGTGCGGTCGAAGGTCGGCCATGGCACCGGCTCGCCGATCGGGGTGTGCCGCAATCGGTTCAGGCCGTCGACGAATCCGGTGACGTCGAAGGTGTCGGGTTCGCCCTTGCCCGCCAGTCGCCCGAGGGCGCGCAGGTGCGCATTGGGCAGGTGGTAGCCGTCCATCGGCGCGAGCTCGGCGACGTTCGACCCGGCCGCGGCGTCGACGGCTGTGCGCAACGCCGCCGCCAGCGTCGACTTACCGGCGCCGGGCGGGCCCGCGATGCCGAGCAGGTAGCGGTCCGCGCAGTCTCCGGCCCGGTCCAGCACCCGCTCGGCCAGCGCGTCGACCGTTGTCTCGAGCTCCTCCGTCACCGCGGTGACAGTACTCGCGCGGTCGGGCGCGGCCGGGGTCCGCGGCGGCGGAGTCGGCCGTCGCGCACCGAGGCCCAAGCGCGACTGCCCCGGCCCAGACCGGATTCAAGCGTCGAGGGTCAGATCGTTGACACCGAGCAGCTCGCCGGTGCGCCGCTGCCTGATCCACAGGGTGTAGCGCTCGACACCCCAGGCGATCGGAGCCTGTCGTGGGCAAGGTCGAGGTACTCGGCGCGACCTCCTCCGCGACCGGCTCGGCCCCGAACGAAAGGGCCCGCTGCGGACGAAACCGAGCCCCGCACTCCGCGCGATCGAACACCGCGACGAGCAGGAGGTGGTGTCAGGCGACGAACGCTCGCTCGATGATGGCGGCGGTGTCGACGCCGGTGGGCAGGGTGCCGAATGCGATGCCCCAGTCGTCGCCGAGCCGGGTGGCGCAGAAGGCGTCGGCGACGGCGGAGTGGCCGTGCCGCACCAGTTGCGCTCCCTGGAGGACCAGCGCCATCAGCTCGACGACGCGGCGGGCGCGGTATTCGATATCGCTGAGGTCGGACAGTTCCTTGCCGACGCGGTCGATGGCGTCGTCCAGGCGCGGGTTCTCTCCACGGGCCAAATTCACCTCGTTGAAGTAGGCCTCGACCGTTTCCGGCTGGCGACCCATCGCGCGCAGGGCATCGAGCGCGGCGACATTGCCCGAACCTTCCCAGATCGACATCAGCGGCGCCTCCCGGTACAGCCGCGGCATCCCGGACTCCTCGGCATAACCGTTGCCGCCGAAGCATTCCAGCGCTTCCGCGGCATGCGAGGGTGCGCGCTTGCACACCCAGTACTTGGTGACGGCCAGCGCGATCCGTCGCAGCGCGGCTTCGGCCGGATCGCTGCTCGCACGGTCGGTGGCGCCCGCCAGACGCATCATGACGGTGGTGGCCGCATCGGATTCGATCACCAGATCGGCCAGCACGTTCGCCATCGCGGGCTGATCGATGAGCTTGGCGCCGAACGCTTCCCGATGGCGCGCGTGATGGACGGCGAAGACCGCGCCGACGCGCATCCCGGTGGCCGAACCGATCACGCAGTCGAGCCTGGTCATGTTCACCATCTCGATGATGGTCTTGACGCCCGCGCCCTCCGGGCCGACCAGCCAGCCGGTGGCGTTCTCGTATTCGATTTCGGAGGAGGCGTTGGACTTGTTGCCCAGCTTGTCCTTGAGCCGCTGGATGCGGATCGGATTGCGGGTGCCGTCGGGCAGCACTCGCGGCAGCAGGAAACACGAGAGTCCGCCGGGCGCCTGCGCCAGGGTGAGGAACATGTCCGACATCGGTGCGGAGGTGAACCACTTGTGCCCGACGATGCGGTAGGAGCCGTCCGGCTGCGGGGTGGCGGTGGTGGTGTTCGCGCGGACGTCGGAGCCGCCCTGCTTCTCCGTCATCGACATGCCCGCGATGAGACCGGCCTTGGTGGACGGCTCCCGTAGCCCGAAATCGTAAGTGCGCGAACCCAATAGCGGTTCGTATTTCGCGGAGAGCTCTGGGTTGTTGCGCAGCGCCGGGACGACGGCGTACGTCATCGAGATCGGGCACATGTGGCCCGCCTCGGCCGAGCCCCAGGTGTAGAACTTCGCCGCGCGCGCGGTGTGTGCGCCGGGACGTTCGTCGAGCCACGGCGCGCCGTGCAGGCCGTGCGAGACCGCGACGTTCATCAGCTCGTGCCAGTACGGATGGAACTCGACCTCGTCGATGCGGTGGCCGTAACGGTCGTGGGTGTGCAGCACCGGCGGGTTCTCATTGGCCAGGCGGCCCCACTCCTGGGCGCGCGCTCCACCGGCCAGCGCACCCAGCTCACGCACTTCGGCCTCGGCCCAGCCCGCGCCCTCCCGGTGCAGGCCTTCGATCAGCGCCGGATTGCGGGAGAAGTCGAACGGGACGATCGGCGGGACCTGGTTGAAGACTTCATGCGTCTGCATCGTGCGCTCCTGGGAGGTTTACCGCGGGCATCGGCATGGTCGCCATGCCATCGGTGAGGGCGGGATCGTGGACGGACGGCTGCGTGCCGGGCGCGGGGCCGAAGACGGGCAGCTCGGCGGTGGGTGCCGTGGTGGAGACGACTGTGGACGGCCAGCTGATATCCGAGCGCGGACCGCGGCGGACGCCGAGGGCGCGTAGGGCGAAGGACACCAGCTCGGGCACGACCGATTCGGTGTGCGGTGCGTGGGCGAGTGGCCCGACCAGCACCTCGCCGATGGCGCCGACCATGGCGGCGGAGCTGATGCGGGCGTCCTGGGGCGGCAGCTCGCCGCGAGCGACGCCGTCGGCCACCGCGGATTCGAAGGTCTCGGCGAAGGCGCGCCGGAAGCGCAGGCGTTCGGCGTCGACCGCCGGGTCGACGGGTTCGGCGAGCAGGACATAGGCGAGTTTCGGATTCTTGAGCGCGCGCACGGCGAACGTCTCGACGGCCGCGCTGACCCGCTGCGCGGCGTCACCGCCGGAACCGGCCGCCGCGACGGCCTCGACCTCGCGGGTGACCACTTTGCGGAACACGCCCGTGACGAGATCGGCCTTGCCCTCGAAGTGTTTGTAGACCGTTCCGGTGGCCACGCCGGCCTCGGCGGCGACGGCGGCCATGGACAGGCCGGCGAAACCATCACGGGACAGCACCCTGGTCGCGGCCTGCACGATCAGTGCGGCCTGGGCGTCGAGCCTGGCCTGTACGGCGGGGGTTCTGCGGTACACCACGCAAGAAGTGAAGCACGAATTCACTTCTTCACACAAGGGGGTGTCAGGCCGTATGGTCGGTCAGATGAGCGTCAGAGTCGAACACGCCGGCCCGGTCACCACGGTGATCCTGCACCGGCCGCAGGCACGCAATGCCGTCGACGGGCCGACCGCGCGGGCGCTGGCCGACGCCTTCCGCGCCTTCGACGCCGATCCGGACGCCGCCGTCGCGGTGCTGTGGGGCGAGGGCGGCACCTTCTGCGCGGGCGCGGACCTGAAAGCCATGGGCGGGGAGAACTCCAACCAGGTCACCGAGGACGGCGACGGGCCCATGGGACCCACCCGGATGCGCTTGTCCAAACCGGTGATCGCCGCGGTCTCCGGCTATGCCGTGGCGGGCGGGCTCGAGCTCGCGCTGTGGTGCGATCTGCGGATCGCCGAGCAGGACAGCACCTTCGGCGTGTTCTGCCGCCGCTGGGGTGTGCCGCTGATCGACGGCGGCACGGTCCGGCTGCCGCGCATCGTCGGTACGGGCCGCGCGATGGACATGGTGCTCACCGGCCGCCCGGTCAGCGCGCCGGAAGCCTTGCAGATGGGCCTGGTCAGCCGTGTGGTGCCGACCGGCGAGGCCCGCAGGGTGGCCGAGGAGATCGCCGGTCAGCTCGCCGCGCTGCCGCAGACCTGCCTGCGGTCGGACCGGATGTCGCTGCTGGAGCAGGACGGTCTCGAGGAAGACGCCGCCCTGCGCAACGAATTCCGCCACGGTATGGGCGCACTCATGGACGGCGCTCTCGACGGCGCGGCCCGGTTCGCCGCCGGCGCGGGCCGCCACGGCGAATTCCGATGACGCGATGACCAGGCGCGGGAGCGACCCGACGCGGCTCACCGTCGTCGACGAGATCTTCCTGCGCACCCACCGCGGCCTCGGCACCCCCATCGCCCTGCAAGGGTTGTGGCGCACCGGCGACCGAGTCGAGCCGGAGTTGCTGGAGGATCTGCACGCGCGACTGCGCCGTGGCCCACTCGGCCGTCGCGTAGTTCGTCCGCGGGTGCCGGGTGCCCGCCGGTCCTGGCAGCCGACGGTACGCGCGCATCCGCTGGACCAACGCGATGAGATCGCCGTGACCGAAGTCCTCGAATGGGCCGACAACCTCGGCGCCGACCTGGACCCGGAGTACGCGCCGGGCTGGCGATTGTCCTCGGCTCCGTTGGACGACGGCGGCACCGTCATCGCCCTGACCTGCTCCCACGTCCTGGCCGACGCACGAGGTCTGATCATCGCCGTCGACGCGGCCCTGACCGCCGGCGCATATTCCGGTGCGTCCTCCCGCGCCCGAGCGCTGACCGGGCACAAGTCACCCGGCGCCGCCCTCTCGATTGCCGCCGGCCCACCGGCCGTGACCGGACATTCGCATATCTCGGAGCTGACTGCCGCACCGCAATCCGACTGGAACGATGCATGGAAACAACTCGTCACCGTACTCGGTGGCACCGCCGCGGCCCTCGGTTCCGCGCTGAGGCGGTCGTCGTTGCGAATGCGCACCGCGATCGCGGCCGGGCACCGTGCGCCCAAGTCTTGTGGTGCGGCGTTGGAGACCGCGATCGCGGGCGGCTCGGCGGCAGGCGAAGACAACTCGGCAAGGGAAGCCGGCTCACCAGGCGATGACAACTCAGCGGTCACTGACGGCAGCGGCCGCGGTATCGACATCCGTGCCGACTCCGCCCGTGCCGACTCCGCCCGTGCCGACTCCGCCGATGCCGCCCGAGCCGCCGGGCCGCCGCATTCACCGGCAGCCGACGGGACGACCGATCTCGCGCGTGCCGACCGCGGTCATGACGGGCCTGGCGCACCTCGTCCGCCTGCCCTCACCGGCCGCGGACATGCGCGAGCCGAGTGGGCGCGGCCGCCGGAACACGGTCGGATAGGGGAGAAGTCGGCACTGTCGTTCGACGTGGACACCGACCATCCAGCGACCGTCGACGACCCGCGCAGCACCAGGATGCCGACCGTCGGCGCCGTGCTGTGCTGCCCCGCCGCCGACTGGCATCGCGCCGCTGCCACCTCCGCGGGCACCGGCAACAGCTTGTTCGTCTGGTTCGTCGCGAACATGCTGTGGGCCAGTGGCTTTCCTGGCGCGACGATCGAGGCCGCGCTGCCGGTCGACACCCGGGACGAACCGCGTGTCGACAACGATCTGGCGATGACCGCGATCACGATCACCCGGGCCGATTCGCCCGGAATCATCCGCGCCGAAGCCCGCGCCGCCTACGAGCGCCGGATGACCAGCCCCGCCGGGCTGCCCGAGGAAACCTTGCAGCTGGTCCCGGATCGCTTGGCCTACGCCATGTCCCGTGGGGCGGGCGAACGCGACATCCTCTGCTCCAATATCGGCACCCTGCCCCCGAGCCTGCACAGCTTCGGCCCGCACGAATGCACCGCCATCGCCGCCCGCGCCATCCACCCAGGCCTGACCTTCGCCCGCCGCCCACGCACCCGGCTGTCGGGATACCTGTCCCGGGACCGCGACACCTACACACTCGCCGTGGTGAGCCTCGCCCCTGAACTCATCGCGGATTCGGCGGCGCTGTACAGGTTGGCCCAGGACACGGCCCGCCCCCTCGGTCTCGAGCTGCGCACCTGGTAGCCGACATCCCTCAATCAGCGGCGCGGAGACCTCGGTCATACCGGTGCTCGGCGGCGCGCTGCTGATGGCCGACGAAGACGGGCTCACGGTCTCCGGCTTCGACTACGAGGTCTCCGCCCAGGCGGGGTTGCGGCCGAGGTCGCCAGCCAGGTGCTCGTTTCCGAACGCCTGCCGGTGTGCCGTGCTCGGTGTCGGTGTCGAGGACCGCGCGAGCTACGGCCGAACCCGGCACCGCCTTCCGCTGTCATCCAGACTGGCGCACGCATGACCTACGCGCCCCACGCCGCGGATGACGATGCCGAGACATTCCCGCTCGAGCCGACCGAGAAATCCGTCGCAAAGCCCCGGCACGCCCTGCTACCGTCTCCGCCGTGATGTCCCCGGAGGCCTCCAGACGCTAGCCATCTGGCCGATCTGTCAGGTGGCGTCGTGGTGAACCGACAGGCGGTGACGACTCGAACGTCACCGGTGTCGGGTGTGCCCGCAGAGCGCCGTCGAGATCAGGCCGGCTACCTACCCGCGTAGTCCTTTCCGTCGGTGAACCCCGACGGATCCGGTCATCACACTCACGGAGTCTTCTCGTGCCCCTTGTCGTATTCGTCCTGGCCGCAGCGGTATTCGCCCAGGGCACCTCGGAATTCATGCTGTCCGGTCTCCTCGAACCCTTGGCCGCCGATCTCGGTGTGCCCATCGGTTCGGCCGGGCTGCTGACCTCACTGTTCGCGGTGGGGATGGTCATCGGCGCGCCGGTGATGGCGGCGACTGCCCGCCGCTGGCCGGTCCGGTATTCGCTGGCGGGCTTTCTCGCGCTGTTTCTCGGCGCCCACATCGTCGGCGCGCTGACCACGGATTTCGGTGTGCTGCTCGGAACAAGGCTGGTGGCGGCGGTGGCGAACGCCGGGTTCCTGGCCGTCGCACTGGCCGCCCTGCCCGCGCTGGTGGGCGCGGATCGCGTCGGCCGGGCCACCTCGCTCATCCTGTCCGGCGTCACCCTGGCCTGCATCGCCGGTGTTCCGGCGGGTGCCGCGCTGGGACGGATGTTCGGCTGGCAGTCGGCGTTCTGGGCGATAGTGCTGACCGGTGCGCCTATCCTCGCCGCGACCTGGTTGCTGGTGCCCGGGCAGCCGGAGCGCCCCGAGCCGGCCGAGCGACCGCGTGTGCGCGGTGAACTGCGGGCTCTCGGAGGGCCCGCGGTATGGCTGGTCATGGTGCTCGGCGCCCTGGTGAACGCGGCGACCTTCGCGGGCTTCACCTACCTCGCCGTGGTCGCCACCGATATCGGTGGCGCGGGCCAGGCATGGGTGCCGGTGGTGCTTGCCCTGTTCGGCATCGGCTCGTTCGCGGGCGTGAACGCCGCAGGCCGTTACGCGGACCGGCATTCGGGCGTCATGATCGCGGCGGGCGTCGCCGTGCTGCCGCTGATCTGGATCGTCACCGCGCTCACCGCTCGACTGTTGCCCGCGCTGCTGTGCATGACGGTGCTCGCCGGCGCGGCGTCCTTCGCTGTCGGATCCACCCTGATCGGGCGCATCGTCACCGCGGCGGCCCCGGTCGCGCCGCTGCTCAACGGTGCCTTCGCGACCACCGCGTTCAATATCGGGGCCGCGGGCGGGCCCGCCGTGGCCGGCGCTGTCATCGGCCTCAGCGGATCGGTCGTGGCGGCGTTGTGGACGAGTGCGGGGCTGGCGGTTGTGGCTGCGGTCCTCACCGCCCTGGCGCGCCCGCGACCTGCCGCGAGTGCGGCGGTGGACGCGCAACCCGAAACCACACCGACGGCCTGAGCCGGCGCGGCGCGCGCTCGGGCACGCGTCCCGGGCGCGGTGCCGGTCTGTGGCCGTGAGGGGCGCGCAACCCGACGTCACACCGGTACTCCGAGCTGGAGCAGCGCCGGCTCGCACGTTGTCCCGGCCGAAATGCCGGTCTAGCGCCCGGCAGGGGTGGTCGCGCAGCCGAATTCACACCGATACTTCGAGCCGGAGCGGCGCGCGCTCGGGCGTAGTGTCTCGGTCGTCAGCGCCGTTCTTCGCCGTCAGCGATGGTCGCGGTACCAGCGGATGAGTTCGTCGGTGGACGAATCCCCCTGCGACTGCGGCTGTTCGGCAGACGTCAGCAGCGGGGCCAAGGCCAGGGCCTGCTGTTTACCGAGTTCCACACCCCACTGGTCGAAGCTGTCGATGCCCCAGATGGTGCCCTCGACGAACACCTGGTGCTCGTACAGCGCGATGAGCTGGCCGAGCACCGACGGCGTGAGCTGCGGCGCCAGGATGGTGGTGCTCGGCCGGTTGCCCGGCATCACCTTGTGCGGCACCAGCTTCGGGTCGGTGCCATCGGCGGCCACCTCGTCGGCGGTTTTGCCGAAGGCCAGCACCTTGGTCTGGGCGAACAGGTTGCTCATCAGGATGTCGTGCATGCTGCCGGTGCCGTCGCGGGTCGGCAGATCGTCGGTGGGGCGGGCGAATCCGATGAAGTCGGCGGGGATGAGCCGGGTGCCCTGGTGCAGCAGCTGGTAGAAGGCGTGCTGGCCGTTGGTGCCCGGTTCGCCCCAGAAGATCTCGCCGGTCGAGGTGGTGACCGGGGTGCCGTCGGCGCGCACCGACTTGCCGTTGGATTCCATCGTCAGCTGCTGCAAATAGGCCGGGAAGCGCGCGAGATCGTTCGAATACGGCAGTACCGCACGCGATTCCGCGCCGAAGAAGTTCGCGTACCAGACCCCGAGCAGGCCGAGCAGCACCGGCGCGTTGTGTTCCAGCGGCGCGGTGGCGAAATGCTGGTCGATGCTGTGCATGCCGTCGAGAAACTCCGCGAAGCGCTGCTTGCCGATGGTGATCATCACCGACAGCCCGATCGCCGAATCCACCGAATAGCGGCCACCGACCCAGTCCCAGAAGCCGAACATATTGGCGGTGTCGATGCCGAACTCGGCCACCCGCTCGGCATTGGTCGACACCGCGACGAAATGCTTGGCCACCGCGTCCTCGCCCAGCGCGTCGACCAGCCAGCGCCGGGCCGCGGTCGCGTTGGTGAGCGTCTCGAGCGTGGAGAACGTCTTCGACGCGACGACGAACAGGGTGGTGGCCGGATCGAGCCCGTCCAGCGTCGAGACCAGGTCGGCGGGATCGACGTTGGAGACGAAACGGGCGCCGATCGTCGTCTCGGGTGTCTCGCCCACGGCGTAGTGCCGCAGCGCCTGATGCACCATGACCGGGCCGAGATCCGAGCCGCCGATGCCGATGTTCACCACCGTCGCGATGCGCTCGCCGGTGGCCCCGCGCCACTGCCCGGAACGCACCTGATCGGCGAACGCGCCCATCCGCGTGAGCACCTCGTGCACCTGCGCGTTCGCGTCGGCGCCATCGAGGATCAGCGCGCGGCCCGCCGGCAGGCGCAGCGCGATATGGCCGACGGCGCGGTCTTCGGAGGTATTGATGTGCTCGCCGCGATACATCCGGTCGCGGCGCTCCTCCACACCCGCCTCGCGCGCCAATTCGACCAGCAGTTGCAGGGTTTCCCGGGTGATGCGGTGCTTGCTGTAGTCGATGTGCAGATCACCCGCGGTCACCGTCAGCTCGCGTCCGCGGGCGGGATCCTCGGCGAAGAATTCACGTAGCGTCCGGCCGGAAACAGCGCTGTGGTGGTCGTGCAGTTTCTGCCAGGCCGCCGATGCGGTGATGTCGCTGCTCACGTCCGCCGAGCGTAGTAGCCGCCTCGCGCGCGTGCACGCGAACGGCACCGAACGCCGACGGCGCGGGCCTAACCTTGGCTCATGGCCTCCGAACGCGAAGTACTCGAATCCGTACCCACCCAGCTGTGGATCGGCGCAGGAGCCGACGCCACCGGCGGCGCGACCTTCCCGGTCTACAACCCGGCCGACGGACAGGTGCTGACCCACGTCGCCGACGCCAGTCCCGAGGATGCGATGCGCGCTCTGGACGCCGCCGTCGCGGTGCAGGCCGAATGGGCGGCCACCCCCGCCCGTGAACGCGGCGAGATCCTGCGGGCGGTCTTCGAACAACTCACCGCGCGGGCCGAGGAGTTCGCGCTGCTGATGACCCTGGAGATGGGCAAGGCGCTGCCCGAGAGCCGCAACGAGGTGCGCTACGGCGCCGAATTCTTCCGCTGGTTCAGCGAGGAAGCGGTGCGGGTGCACGGCCGCTACCTGCACGCACCGTCGGGCACCGGCCGGATCATGGTGCACAAGCAGCCCGTCGGGCCCTGCCTGGCGATCACGCCATGGAATTTCCCGCTGGCCATGGGCACCCGCAAGATCGGCCCCGCGCTCGCCGCAGGCTGCACCATGATCGTCAAACCGGCGTCCGAAACACCGCTGACGATGCTGTTGCTGGCCAAACTGTGCAGCGAGGCGGGCCTGCCCGACGGTGTGCTCTCGGTGATCACCACCAAGCGTTCCGGCGCCGTCACCGGGCCGCTGCTGCAGGACCCGCGGCTGCGCAAGCTCACCTTCACCGGGTCCACGGAGGTCGGCCGCACGCTGGTCGAACAGTCCGCGCACGGTCTGCTGCGCACCTCGATGGAATTGGGCGGCAACGCACCGTTCGTGGTGTTCGACGACGCCGACGTCGATGCCGCCGTGCAGGGCGCGACGCTGGCGAAGCTGCGCAACGGCGGCGAGGCGTGCACCGCGGCCAACCGCTTCCACGTCCAGCGCGGCGTCGCCGAGGAGTTCACCGCCAAGCTGATCGAGGCGATGAGCGAGTCGGTCGTGCTCGGCCGCGGCACCGATCCGGACACCACCCTCGGCCCGCTGATCAACGAGAATCAGCGCGACACCGTGCGTGAACTCGTCGACGACGCGGTGAACGCCGGCGCGACCGTGCGGCTCGGCGGTAAGGCCCCGGACGGGCCCGGCTGGTTCTACCCGGCCACCATCCTGACCGATATCCCGGCCGAGGCCAGGATCCTGCGCGAAGAGGTATTCGGCCCGGTCGCGCCGATCGTCACCTTCGACACCGAGGACGAAGGCCTGGCGGCGGCGAACGACACCGAGTTCGGCCTGGTCAGCTACGTGTACACGCGAGATCTGGACCGGGCGCTGCGGGTGGCCGAGGGCTTGGAGAGCGGCATGGTCGGGATCAACCGCGGGGTGATCTCCGATCCCGCCGCGCCCTTCGGCGGGGTGAAAGCGTCCGGCTTCGGACGCGAGGGCGGCACCGAGGGCATCGAGGAGTACCTGTCCACCAAATACATCGCGCTCACCTAGCGGACCGGCCGCAGAGACGAGACGACCGCCCCGGGGTGTGAACACCCGGGGCGGCCATAGGGGAGGCGACGATTTCGCAACCGACGCGAAGTTGTGGGACGCCCGCCTACCCGGCGCGTGCGCGCCGGTGATCGGGGCGTGGGCTCAGTGGCCGAGGCGGCCGCGGCCGAGGCGCAGCAACAGCATCGCGAGGGTGTGGCCTTCCTGGCCCAGTTCGCTGAAGCGCTCCAGCACCTTCATCTCACGGCTGTGCACAAGGCGCGGCCCGCCGGACGCCATTCGGGTGCGGCCGATGATCCGCGAGATCTCGGTCCTGCGCTTGATCGCGGCGAGGATCTCGGCATCGAGCCGGTCGATCTCCTTGCGGAGTTTCTCGATCTCCGCCTCGGTATGAGGCAGAGCCGATTCGGACCCGGTCGTCGTGGCAGGGGTGCTCATCATTCATCTCCTCGTGTCAGAACGTGGATCGGTCGACGCGGGCAGCTCGTTACCGATCGGTTCTTTCACCGTGAAACAGACCTGGTGGGCCTTGCATTGTCCCCCCAGCATTGTCTCCCCAGTGGGGGCGCTCAGGTGCAAAGTCCGCGATACCCGTTGACGGGGGACATCCGTTGCGGACGTCTCGCGGGAGCCCTGACCATGTGGCCAGTCTGCCACGGGTCGAAAGGTATGCAAAACGGTTACGTTTGTGAATCTGCTGAGAACGCGTTCACGGCTTTGCGGCCGCAACGACCTGGGACTGTTCACCGGTCGTCGCCACTGTGCTCATCCGGCGGCCACCGAGTCCGCACAGGAGTTCAACTCTGTCGGTGTGCGCCGGTAGCGTGGACAGACGATGGACAGCACCTTGGCTCCCGAGACGCATGGCGGGCACCGGCCCGAACCCGAACCGAATTCCGGCACCTCATCGCAGGCCCAGCCCGCGCCACAGGCTGGTCGAGCACCGCAGCCGCCGGAGAGTGCGGCCGCTGCTCCCGCGACGGCTCAGGGTGGCCTACGGGCCCAGCAACAGCGTCTCACGGCCGAGCAGCAGCAGCGTCGCAGCGAAGCGGGCCAGCGGCGCGCCGAAGAGGAGCGGCGGCGCGACGAAGAGACCGAGCGGCTGCTCGACGGCCTCAACCCGCAGCAGCGCGCCGCTGTGGTGCATACCGGCGCGCCCCTGTTGATCGTGGCGGGCGCGGGCTCCGGCAAAACGGCGGTGCTCACCCGGCGGATCGCCTACCTGCTGGCCGCCAGGGGCGCCACCCCGGGCCAGATCCTGGCCATCACCTTCACCAACAAGGCCGCCGCGGAGATGCGTGAGCGGGTGATCGGGCTGGTCGGTCCCCGGGCGAACAACATGTGGGTGTCGACTTTCCACTCCAGCTGCGTGCGGATCCTGCGCATGCAGTCGGCGCTGCTGCCCGGCCTGAACTCGAACTTCTCCATCTACGACGCCGACGATTCCCGTCGTCTGCTCACCATGATCAGCCGCGATCTGGACATCGACACCAAGAAGTACTCCGCGCGCCTGCTCGCCACCGCCATCTCGAACCTGAAGAACGAGCTCATCGACCCCGCCAAGGCCACCGCCGACGCCGAATCCGACGACGCCGAGCTCCCGGGCCTGGTCGCGCGGGTCTACACGGAATACCAGCGCAGGCTGCGCGCGGCCAACGCACTGGATTTCGACGATCTGATCGGCGAGACGGTCGCGCTGCTGCAAAACCATCCGCAGGTCGCCGAGTACTACCGCAGGCGCTTCCGGCATGTGCTGGTCGACGAGTACCAGGACACCAACCACGCCCAGTACATCCTGGTCCGTGAGCTGGTCGGCCATCACACGAGCCGCCCACCCGCCGATGCGGCCGGTGACGCCGATGCCGCCGCGGGCGCGGCCGCTGCCGCAGGGGCCGAGGACGAGTGGGCCGACGACGACCAGCATCGGGTACCGCCGAGCGAACTGTGCGTCGTCGGTGACGCCGACCAGTCCATCTATGCCTTCCGCGGCGCCACCATCCGCAATATCGAGGAGTTCGAGCGCGACTTCCCCGACGCCGAGACCATCCTGCTGGAACAGAATTACCGCTCCACCCAGCACATCCTGTCCGCCGCGAACGCGGTCATCGCCCGCAACGAGGGCAGGCGGGAGAAGCGGTTGTGGACCGATTCCGGTGAGGGTGATCTGATCACCGGCTACGTCGCCGACAACGAGCACGACGAGGCCTCGTTCGTGGCCCGCGAGATCGATCGGCTGGTCGACGCCGGCGAAGCCACCTATGGCGATGTGGCGGTGTTCTACCGCACCAACAACAACTCGCGTGCGCTGGAAGAGATCTTCATCCGCATGGGCCTGCCCTACAAGGTGGTCGGCGGCGTGCGGTTCTACGAGCGCAAGGAAGTCCGCGACGTCGTCGCCTACCTGCGTGTGTTGGAAAATCCCGACGACGCGGTGAGCTTGCGCCGCATCCTCAACACCCCGCGCCGCGGGATCGGCGATCGCGCCGAAGCCTGTGTCGCGGTGCATGCCGAACAGCGGGATATCGGTTTCGCCGCGGCCCTGCGCGATGCCGCCGAGGGCAAGGTCGCGCTGCTGAACACCCGTGCCCAGCGCGCCATCGCGGGTTTCCTCGACCTGCTCGAGGAGATCAGGGCCGCGGGGCAGCGCCCGGACGCCGATTTCCCCGATGTCGGCAATGTGGTCGAGGCGGTGCTCGACCGCACCGGCTACCGAGCCGAGCTGGAAGCCTCCGACGATCCGCAGGACGGTGCACGGCTCGACAACCTCAACGAATTGGTCAGTGTCGCAAGGGAATTCAGCTCCGAAGCGCACAACAACGCCGAGGCCGCGCGGGCGGAGGGTCTGCTGCCCGAGGCCGCAGACGGCGAACCCGAACCCGGTTCGCTGGCGGCCTTCCTGGAGCGGGTGTCGCTGGTCGCCGATACTGATCAGATCCCGGACGAGGGAGCGGGCGTGGTCACCATGATGACCCTGCACACCGCCAAGGGCCTGGAATTCCCGGTTGTCTTCGTCACCGGCTGGGAGGACGGCCAGTTCCCGCATATGCGGGCGCTCGGCGATCCGGCCGAGCTGGCCGAGGAACGCCGTCTCGCCTACGTCGGCATCACCAGGGCCAGGCGCAGGCTGTATCTGAGCCGCGCGGTGGTGCGCTCGGGCTGGGGACAGCCGGTATCGAACCCGGAATCACGGTTCCTCCAGGAGATTCCCGGCCATTTGATCGACTGGAAACGGTTGGAGCCCAAGAACTCCGGTATGCGCGGCGGTCGCCGTCGCGGCGACGACGACGGCGAACGCGACTGGACCGAAGGCTGGTCGGAACCGCGCCCTGGCGTGCGGGATCGCCGCCCCGCGCCGCGCAGCGCTGGCGCGAAACGCAACAACGTCGACCTCGTGCTCGCCGTGGGCGACCGGGTCAGCGACGACAAGTACGGGCTCGGCCGGGTCGTCGCCGCCGACGGGGTCGGCCCGCTGGCCACGGTCACCATCGATTTCGGTACCGCGGGCAAGATCCGGCTCATCCCGCAGTTCAGCCGGACGCTGGTCAAGCTCTGACGCAGGCCGCGGCGCGCGCGAACCTGGCGATGGCCCCCGCGCGGCGCGCGAGCATGATCGTCCAGTACCGGCCCGCCGCGACCCGCCCCGCGCCCCTGGCCCGTCAGCTCGGCAGCAGGTCGGTCAGCGCGTCGTCGAGCGTGGGGTAGCGGAACCGGAACCCGGATTCGCGCAGCACCGCTGACGTGGCATGCCGGCCGGTGAGCCCGAGCGCCGGATCGGAGCGCAGCACGACGGCGCCGAGGGCCAGCAGCGGTTTCGGTGTCGGTGGCGCGGGTGGCCGGTGCAGGTGCCTGCGCAGGGTCGTCATCAGGTCGCGGTTGCGCACCGGGAAATCGGTGGCCGCCACCAGGATTCCGCCGGGCAACCGCACTTCCGGGTCGAGTCCGAGGGCGGCGCGGACGATGGCGAGCCAGTCCTCGATGTGGATCCAGCTGAACCACTGCTTGCCGTCGCCGATCCGGCCGCCGAGTCCGGCGCGGGTCAGCTGGCACAGGCGTTTCAGCGCGGGCGCCTGCGGGTCGAGCACGATGGAGGTGCGCAGGATAGTGCTGTGGGTGGCTTTCGCACCGTCGAAGGCCTCTTCCCAGGCTGCGGCTACGCCCGTCATCTGCGGCAGGGCGGCGGCTCCGGTCGGCAGCGGTGTGGTTTCGGTGCACCGGGCTTCGCCCGCATCGGACCAGATGGCGGTGGTACTGGCCTGGATCCAGTAGTCGATCGGTGCGTCGAGTCCGGCCGTGGCGGCGGCGAGCGCGCGGGTCGGGTCGACTCGGCTGCGCCGGAGTTCGTCGATGTTCTCGGTGGTCGGGCGGCAGTCGACCAGCTTGCCCGCCAGGTTGATGATCGCGGTGGGTCCGGGATTCACCAGGGCGTCGGCCCAGTCGCCGACGGTCCTGCCGTCCCATTCCCGTTGCGGGAAGGGGAGTTCCGGATCGCGTCGGCGGGTGAGGATGACGACGCGGTGGCCTCGGCAGACCAGGTCGGCGGCGATGTGGCGGCCGAGCGCGCCGGAGCCGCCTGCGATAACGGCAGTGAGCGCGTCGGCGGCCGGGGAGATTCCGGCGAGGGTTGCCAGCCGGGCGAAGCAGACTCGGGCGTCCGTCTCGACCAGCGTGCCGATGATCGCGCGCACCGCGCCCGCGGAGGGGCCGGTGAAGGTGAGTCGTTGTGCCAGTTCGGTTCCGCCGGTCACGGGGGTGAGCGTCCAGGTGAGGTACATCCGCCCCATCGGGGTGTCCTGCTCGAGGGTCAGTTCGCGTTCGGGGGTGACCGTGGTGAGGACGAACGGGTCGGCGCTGCGCTGATGCACCGGACCGAGCAGACGTCCTCGCGGGACGATGTCGCCGGTGGCTCCAGCGGCGACCGGGCCGTGCATGACGACCGAGGTGACCGCGGGATTCCATTCGGGCAGTCGCTGTGGGTCGCCGAGTATGCGCCAGATGTCGGCGGCGGGCAGCGCTAGGACTTGGGTGTACGTCGTTGTACGAGCCATGGCCTGACGCTATGTGGCCCGTCCGTGCTGCGGAAGCGTGCGCTTGATCACCGCGTGGGCTGCGGGACGGAATCGGTCTATGCCGCAGCGCCGATCACGATTCGCCGCGCCACCCAGACCCGCGTGGTTCATGGGCCGTACAGCCGCCGCGATGGCGCAAGGGCCACCCCGACCGTGTGGTGTGAAACGCGTAGGTCAGTCGCGCATCTGGCCCAGGCTGATGCCGCGGGTGGCCAGCCAGGGGAGCGGGTCGACCTTGTCGGTGCCGTTGAGCCAGACCTCGAAGTGGACGTGCGGACCGGTGGAGAATCCGCGGTTGCCCATGGTGGCGATCTGGTCGCCGGCGAGCACGC
Organism: Nocardia cyriacigeorgica; assembly: GCF_005863245.1. Lineage (GTDB taxonomy): Bacteria > Actinomycetota > Actinomycetes > Mycobacteriales > Mycobacteriaceae > Nocardia > Nocardia cyriacigeorgica_C. Next base: position 93,176 of record NZ_VBUT01000009.1, read on the forward strand.
GCTGACCCTGCGACACGGTGGCGGTGTCGATGTGCCCGTAGATGGTGACGGTGCCGTCGTCGTGCAGCAGCCGCACCCACATGCCGAATCCGGCGGCGGGGCCCGCCTCGATGACGGTGCCGTCGGCGACGGCGTAGATGGGCGTGCCGATCGGGCCCGCCACGTCGATGCCGAGATGCTGCACGCCCCAGCGGGCGCCGAAGCCGGAGGTGAAATTGCCTGCGGCGAACCGGGCGAACAGCGGCCGCAGCTTCGAAGCTTCCTGGGCGGCCAGGTCTTCGGCGTACTTCTGGCCCTTTTCCAGGATGTCGGTGAACTGGCTCAGATCGACCGGCGCGCCGACGGTGAGCACCTGCGGTGAATCGGGCGAGGTGGCCGCGGCGGCGGCCGGATCGTCCGCGTTCATCGGCGAGTGCGAGGCGATCTCGTAGATCTGGTCGGCCTCGTAGTCGGCCGCCATGGTCTGTTCTTCGGGGCTGGCGAAGGCGCACTGGCCCGCGGCGACGAACGCGCCCGCGGCCACAGCGGCGACCGCGGCCCGGCCTTTGAGCGCCGAGGGCGGTGCCGGTAGTCGGTGCGCGCCACCGCTGCGTGAGCGGCTCTCGCGGGCGGGGATGACCTTCGGCGCGGCCGGCTCGTCGGATTCCTCGGCGGGCTCGTCGGCCTCGCGCCAGGTTTCGCCGCCGCCGCTCCAAGCGCTGCCGTCGGACCAGGTCTCGCCTTCGGTCCAGCTCTGCTCGGACCACTCGGGGGACCAGCCGTTGTCGCTTTCGGACCAGGCGTCGCCCTCGGACCAGGAGGCGTTGTCGTTCCAGGCGCTCTCGGCGGACCACGAGTTCTGTGCCTCGCCCGCATGCTGGGCGTTGTGCGCGCCGGGGGCGGCATGGAAGCCGTAGCCGTGGTGTCCGCTGTGCGCGGGTGCGGCCGCTGGGCCGTCTTCGTGGCGGTATCGGTGACCCGACCGGTTGCGACTGGGGTCGAGGGTCGTGTGATGGTTCATCGGCGCGCCCGCATCGCGATGCGGAAGGATCTCGTGCGCATGTCCGGCCCGGACGGGGGCGGCATCGACGGGTCGATCATGGAACGGCTCTCCACCGACGGAGTGCTGTGGTGCGTCAAGCTTGCCGTCCTCCTCATCACCTGGAACAACGGAGTCGTGACCGGGTTGTGATATCGACCGCATCGACGGTAACGAAACGATTGCGCACTGCGCAAGCGGTGTGCACATTCCGGCCACACTTGTGAGATGTATCACGATAACAGCTCGATTCAACTCACGCGTTTCTGGGCACCGGAGTGAGGTTGCCTGGTCGTGACGGGTCTGTGATCCGCGGCCTCGATGCCGCGCGAGCAGGCGTCCGGTGACCCGTCAACAAGCTACTCGCGAGTAGCGTTGGCCAGCGGTTTTGCCCGTCCCGGGGGTTCGGCCGTGACCTGCGCCACTTAGGATGTACGTGGCCGATTGGCCTTCCATGTGACTGGTTAGAGTCCGACCCGACCCGCTTCCGACGTCGGGCCGCCAACAAAGACGTTGTCATAGCAACGCAGACGAGACGGTGAATACATGGATCTCTTCGAATATCAGGCGAAGGAGCTCTTCGTTAAGCACGGAGTGCCTTCGTCGGAGGGCCGCGTGACGGACACGGCCGAAGATGCCCGCGCCATCGCGCAGGAAATCGGCAAGCCGGTGATGATCAAGTCCCAGGTGAAGGTCGGCGGCCGTGGCAAGGCAGGCGGCGTGAAGTACGCAGCCACCCCGGAAGACGCCTTCACGCACGCGTCGAACATTCTCGGCCTCGACATCAAGGGCCACATCACCAAGAAGATCCTTGTCGCCGAAGCCAAGGACATCGCGGAGGAGTACTACATCTCCTTCCTGCTGGATCGCTCCAACCGCACCTACCTGGCCATGTGCTCGGTCGAGGGCGGCATGGAGATCGAAGAGGTCGCGGAGAAGACCCCCGAGCGCCTCGCCAAGGTGCCCGTCGACGCCGTCAAGGGTGTCGACCTGGAGTTCGCGCGCTCCATCGCCGAGCAGGGCCACCTGCCCGCCGAGGTGCTCGACGCCGCGGCCGTGACCATCCAGAAGCTGTGGGAGGTCTTCGTCGCCGAGGACGCCACCCTGGTCGAGGTCAACCCGCTGGTGCGCACCCCGCAGGACGAGATCCTCGCCCTCGACGGCAAGGTCACCCTGGACGAGAACGCCTCCTTCCGGCAGCCGGGCCACGCGGAGTTCGCCGACATCGACGCGACCGACCCGCTCGAGCTCAAGGCCAAGGAGAACGACCTCAACTACGTCAAGCTCGACGGTGAGGTCGGCATCATCGGCAACGGCGCCGGTCTGGTCATGTCCACCCTCGACGTGGTCGCCTACGCGGGCGAGAAGCACAACGGGGTCAAGCCGGCCAACTTCCTCGACATCGGTGGCGGCGCCTCGGCCGAGGTGATGGCGGCCGGACTGGACGTCATCCTGAACGACGCGCAGGTCAAGAGCGTGTTCGTCAACGTCTTCGGTGGCATCACCGCCTGTGACGCGGTGGCCAACGGCATCGTGAAGGCGCTGGAGATCCTCGGCTCGGAGGCGAACAAGCCGCTGGTCGTGCGGCTGGACGGCAACCGGGTGGAGGAGGGTCGCAAGATCCTCGCCGACGCCGCGCACCCGCTGGTGACGCTGGCGCAGACAATGGACGAAGGCGCCGACAAGGCCGCCGAACTGGCTGCCGCCAACTAACGACGGCCGAGTAAGGACAACAACATGTCTATCTTCCTCAACAAGGACTCCAAGGTCATCGTCCAGGGCATCACCGGCGGCGAGGGCACCAAGCACACTGCCCTGATGCTGAAGGCGGGCACCCAGATCGTCGGTGGCGTCAACGCGCGCAAGGCGGGCACCACCGTCTCGCACACCGACAAGGACGGCAACGCCGTCGAGCTGCCGGTCTTCGCCGGCGTGGCCGAGGCCATGAAGGAGACCGGCGCCGACGTCTCGATCGCGTTCGTGCCGCCGAAGTTCGCCAAGGACGCCATCATCGAGGCCATCGACGCGGAGATCCCGCTGCTGGTGGTCATCACCGAGGGCATCCCGGTGCAGGACACCGCCTACGCGTGGGCCTACAACGTGGAGAAGGGCAACAAGACCCGGATCATCGGCCCGAACTGCCCCGGCATCATCACCCCCGGCGAGGCGCTGGTCGGCATCACCCCCGCCAACATCACCGGCAAGGGCCCGATCGGCCTGGTGTCCAAGTCCGGCACGCTGACCTACCAGATGATGTACGAGCTGCGCGATTTCGGCTTCTCGACCTCCATCGGCATCGGCGGCGACCCGGTCATCGGCACCACCCACATCGACGCCATCGAGGCGTTCGAGAAGGACCCGGAGACCGAGCTGATCGTGATGATCGGCGAGATCGGCGGCGACGCCGAGGAGCGGGCCGCGGCCTACATCAAGGCCAACGTCACCAAGCCGGTCGTCGGCTACGTCGCGGGCTTCACCGCCCCCGAGGGCAAGACCATGGGCCACGCGGGCGCCATCGTCTCCGGTTCGTCGGGTACCGCCCAGGCGAAGAAGGACGCGCTCGAGGCCGCCGGCGTGAAGGTCGGCAAGACGCCGTCCGAGACCGCCGCGCTGGCGCGTGAGATCCTGGAGAAGGCAAGCGTCACCGCTTGATTCGGTCAGGGCCCGGAGGCGGTAGCGCAGCGTCACCACGCAGGGCCCCCGAATCAGGCGAATCAGATACCGCTTGATTCTCGATTCCATTCGATGGGTCTTCGAAGGCCGCTTCCGGTTCGCCGGCGGCGGCCTTCGTCGTTATCCACAGGCGGCGATTCTCTCCACAGGGGAATCGCTCGGTGATGACCTCCGCGCCCCAGTGCAGTAGCGTCAGGAGGGAATCAGTCGTGAACACACATGTATGACTCGACCTAGGAGACGACGACATGTCATACCCGACCGGGGGCTCCGGGTACAACGCGCCCGCGCCGACGCCCTCCGCTTCCCCCAACCCCGGCCAGTCGCCGGCCGGCGCAGGTACCGAATCCGGTGCCGCCGCCAAGGGGCTGCCGTTCTTCCTGACGATCGGCGTGGCTGCGCTGGGTGTGATCAGCTTCCTGCTCGGCTTCCTGCCGTTCATGGGCCCGGATGGCGACTTCGGTGGCGAGGCGGATTCGTTGAACGCCTTCGTCTCCGGCCACACCGCGCTGTTGGCGCTGGCGCTGCTCGGCGGTGCGCTCGCGGGTCTGTCGCTGCTGCCCAAGCAGAACTGGACCGGAGTCGCCGCGGCGGTGTCGGTCGCCGCGTTCGTCGGCGTGCTGTTCCAGTCGTTCAGCTTCCCCGAGGGCACCAAGGCCGAGTTCGGCGTCTGGGTTCTGCTGTTCTTCGTGTTCGTCCAGGCGGCCATCGCCGTCGCGGTCCTGCTGTTCGAGGCCGGCATCATCAAGCTGCCCGAACCGCGTCCGGCCGCGCAGCAGGCGCAGGCCGGCTACGGCCAGCAGCAGCCGGGTTACGGTCAGCAGCAGTACGGCCAGCAGCAGGGTGGCTACGGCCAGCAGCAGTTCGGCCAGAGCCAGCCGGGCCAGGGCGGTTTCGGTGGCGGCCAGTACCCGTCGCAGCCGTCCTACAGCCAGCCGGGCCAGCAGCCCGCCTACGGCCAGCAGCCCGGTCAGCAGCCCTACGGTCAGCAGCAGCCGTCCTACGGCCAGCAGCCCGGTTACGGTGCGGGCCAGCAGCAGTCGCCGTACGCCGGTGGCCAGCAGCAGTCGCCGTCGGATGGCGCCACCCAGCAGTTCGGTGGTCAGCAGCAGCAGTACGGCCAGCAGCAGTACGGTCAGCAGCAGCCGCAGCAGGGCCAGCAGGGCCAGCCGTTCGGTGGCGAGCAGAACGCCGATCCGGCCGCCGACCCGACGCGGGCGTTCCGTCCCTCGGACGACAACAAGTAATCCGGCGACCACACGGTTGTCATCGGTGCTCTCCCGGCGCCCGGCGCGCCTGACCCGCTCGCGCCGGGAGAGCTGCCAACCTGAATCTTCATGAGCTCCCCGCGGAATTCGCTTGTCCGACGGACCGCACCGGTCCGATCCGAGCCGGAGCCGCCGGTCGATGAACCCGGCTTTCTGTCACTCACCCCCGAACGCGCGCGGGTGTTGTCGCTCGTGGCCGCCCGCCCGGCCGCCTTCGGGCTCGCGGCCATCGTCGTCGCCATGCTTGCCACGCTGTTGGCCTCCGGCAGCGGCGTTTCCGGTATCTCCGGTGCCATCGCGGGCAGTTGGCTCGCGGTGCACCAGGTGCCCGTCGTCATTGGCGCCACCACGCTCGGTGTGCTGCCGCTGTTGCCCACCGCACTGATGATGTGGGCGTGCGCGCGTGAATGCGCGCACGCGGTCGAACCGGATCCGTCTCGCGCCGATCTGGCCTGGCTGATCGCTGCGGCCGCGGGCGGGCCACTGCTGGTCACCGCCGTCTGCCTGGCCGTCACCGAGGACGCTTCCGGTGTGCTGCCCATGCAGCCGCCGAATCCGCTGACGGCCTTCGCCTGGGTGGGCGGGCTGCACCTGGTGGCCGCCGGGTGCGGTATCGCCGCCGGACTCTGGCCCGCCAGCGCGGATCGGCTGCCGTACTGGGCGGTGGCCGCCGGCTACGTCGCCGCCCACACCGTGCTGCGGATGCTCGGCGCCGCCGCCGTCGTCACCATCGTCTCGCTGCTCGCGCACTGGTCCCGGATCGGGGACAGCTATTCCGGCGCGGGCAATGCCGGCGGCGTCATCGGGCTGACGGTGCTCTCGCTGCTGTATCTGCCCAATGTGGTGATCGGCGCGGTGGCCGTGCTGGTCGGCGCGGGCGTCGAATTCGGTGACGCCTCGGTCGGGGTGTTCTCCGTGGTCGGTGGTCCGGTGCCGTCGATGCCGGTGCTCGCCGCGCTGCCGACGGGTCCAGCGGCGGGCTGGTGGCCGGTGCTGCTGCTGATCCCCGTCGTCGTCGGTGTGATCGGCGGTCTCGATACCGCACGCACTTCGCCCGACCGCATCCTCGCCCCGTGGTCGACGCTCGTGGGCGCGGCGCTGGCGACGGTGGCGCTGGTGCTGCTCGGCGCGGTGGCGGGCGGCGAACTCGGCACCTTCGGCCGGATCGGTCCCGATCTGCCGATCTTCGCCGTCGTGACCTTGGTCTTCCTTGCCGTCACCGGTTATGCGGGGCTGGTCTTCGCCCGCCTGTTCATCACGCCGGTCGGCACCCCGATCCCTGGGTTCGGCTACGTCGACGACCACGGCGAGGACTACCCCGACGACGATTACGACGATGACGACTACGCCGACGATGAGTACGACGACGAGTACGACGACTACGAATTCGGCGACTACGACGACGGCCCGGAACTGACGCTGGAACTCGACGCCGAAGTTGTCGAGGAGCAGCCCGCGCTCGACCACCGCACCGCGCACCCGGCCGAGCCGCCCGCCGAGATCGTCGACGCCGAGGTGGTCGAGGCGGACCTGCCGGAAAGTGGCCGAACCGAGGATCGTTAGGCTCTACGGCGGTGGCAACGATCCGGCCACCGCCCGACCCGACTCCCAGGAGTAGAGCGCTGACCTCCCCGGCCCCATCCGAAAAGGCCCCGGCCACCGTCGTCGTACTCGCCTCGGGCACCGGATCGCTGCTGCGCGCGCTCATCGAGGCCACCGCGGCCCCCGGCTATCCGGCCCGCATCGTCGCCGTCGGTGTCGACCGGACCTGCGCTGCCACCGAGCATGCCGACGCCGCGGGCATCCCGCATTTCCGCATCGCGCTCGCCGACTTCCCCGACCGCAGCGCCTGGGATACCGCCCTGACCGACGCGGTCGCGGCCTACGAACCCGACCTGGTGGTCTCCGCCGGTTTCATGAAGATCCTCGGCCCGATGTTCCTGAAGCGGTTCGGCGGCCGCATCATCAACACGCATCCCGCGCTGCTGCCCGCCTTCCCCGGTGCGCACGGCGTCCGCGACGCGCTCGCCTACGGCGTGCGGGTCACCGGGTCGACGGTGCACCTGGTGGACGAGGGCATCGACACCGGCCCGATCCTGGCGCAGGAAGCGGTCGAGGTGCGGCCCGATGACGACGAGGCCACCCTGCACGAGCGCATCAAGGTTGTCGAGCGACGGTTGCTGGCGGAGGTTGTCGCCGCCGTCGCCACCCGAGGCATTGTCTCCGACGGACGAAAGGCAGTAATCCCAGATGAGCGAGTTTCCCGGTGAGTGAATCCAGCGACCGCAAGCCGATCCGCCGGGCGCTGGTGAGCGTCTACGACAAGACCGGGCTCGTCGAGCTCGCGACCGGCCTGCACGAGGCCGGGGTCGAACTGGTCTCGACCGGGTCGACCGCGGCCCGCATCGCCGACGCCGGAATTCCGGTGACCAAGGTCGAAGACCTCACCGGATTCCCGGAAACCCTGGACGGCCGGGTCAAGACGCTGCATCCGCGGGTGCACGCGGGCATCCTCGCCGACACCCGCAAGAGCGAGCACGTCGATCAGCTGGTCGAGCTGGGCGTGGAGGCCTTCCAACTGGTGGTGGTGAACCTCTACCCGTTCACCGAGACCGTGGCCAGTGGCGCGGCGCCCGACGAATGCGTGGAGCAGATCGATATCGGCGGTCCGTCGATGGTGCGCGCCGCGGCCAAGAACCATCCGTCGGTGGGTGTGGTCGTCGACAGCGGCGACTACGAGCAGGTGCTCAGCGCTGTGCGCGCGGGCGGTTTCACCCTCGCCGAGCGGACGGCGTTGGCGGCCAAGGCCTTCCAGCACACCGCGAACTACGACGTCGCGGTGGCCAGCTGGATGACCAGCGTGCTCGCGCCCGGCACCGAACGCTTCCCGGACTGGATCGGCGGCAGCTGGGAGCGTGCCGCGGTGTTGCGTTACGGCGAGAACCCGCATCAAGAAGCCGCGCTCTACACCGCCAACGACGGCGCGCCGGGGCTGGCGCAGGCGCGTCAGTTGCACGGCAAGGAGATGTCGTACAACAACTACGTCGACGCCGACGCCGCCTGGCGGGCGGCCTACGACCACACCGATCCCGCGGTGGCGATCATCAAGCACGCCAACCCCTGTGGCATCGCGCTCGGCGCCGACATCGCCGAGGCGCACCGCAAGGCGCACGCCTGCGATCCGGTGAGCGCCTACGGCGGCGTGATCGCGGCCAACCGTGAGGTCACCGTGGAGATGGCCCAGCAGGTCGCCGAGATCTTCACCGAGGTGATCGTGGCCCCGTCCTACGCCGACGGTGCGGTGGAGGTGTTGCAGCGCAAGAAGAACGTGCGCATCCTGGTGGCCGAGCCGCCGCGCCGGGCCGGTGTCGAGCTGCGGCCGATCAGCGGCGGCGCGCTGTTGCAGCAGCGCGACATCCTCGACGCCGAGGGCGACGATCCCGCCAACTGGACCCTGGTGGCCGGCGAGCCCGCCGACGCCCAGACCCTGGCCGATCTCGCCTTCGCCTGGCGGGCCTGCCGCGCGGTGAAGTCGAATGCCATCCTGCTCGCGCACGACGGTGCCTCCGTCGGTGTCGGCATGGGCCAGGTCAACCGGGTCGACGCGGTCGGGCTGGCCGTGCAGCGGGCCGGGGACCGGGTCAAGGGTTCGGTCGCCGCCTCGGACGCGTTCTTCCCGTTCCCGGATGGGCCGGAGGCGCTCATCCAGGCCGGTGTGCGGGCCATCGTGCATCCCGGCGGTTCGGTGCGGGATCAGGAGACGATCGACGTCGCGCGCGCGGCGGGTGTCACCGTCTACCTGACGGGTTCGCGGCACTTCGCGCACTGAGCGTCGAACGAACACACGACGCCGTGTCGGGGCACCAGCCCTGACACGGCGTCGGTCGTTCCAGGCACACGGCTGAGGCGTGATGTTCACCGCGTGCGGCTCGCTGCGCACACCGCGTGCGGCTCGCTGCGCAGCTGACCCACCAGCTATGCGATCAGCAGCCCAACCTCGTCGCGCGCTTCCCGCGATCGCCCAACGCCTACACCGCGCTGCGCACTTCCCGATCGCCCACCGGCGCCTGCAATTGCAGCTCGAGCGTGCCGAAGACCGCGATCATCACGCACATCTTGCCCACCGCGTCGGCCCGTGTGCCCGAACGCAATTCGATGGTGACGGCCTCGTCGGTCTCGGTGACGGTGGCGTCCACGCCGTAGCATTCCGGCGCTCCGGTCTCGAAGCTGATCGCGATCCGGTTGCCGGGCAGGGCGGTCCACGAGGTGAAGGGGATCGGGTGGGCGCCGACGATGGTGGGGTCGGCGGTGAACGGCTCGCCCGTCGCCGCGGCGGGGTTCTCGGTCGGGGTGTTCGGCGCGGAGGTGCTCACCGGGCTCGTAACCTCTTGTGCGGCACCGTCATCGGCATCGCCGCAGGCGGCGACGGTCAAGACGGTGACGGCAACGGCGAGCAGGGTGGCACAGCCACGGCGCAGCGACATGGGCACACCTTAACGCAGGTGCCCGCCGCGACTGCTGCTCGTTCGCCCGGGAGACGACAAGGCCCCCGATGGCGCATCGGGGGCCTTGGTCGCTGCGGGAGCCGTGAGTATCGCGGTGCCGCGAGCTGGTGGACGCGGCGGCGCGGATCAGCGGCTGGTGAACGGGAGCAGCGCCATCTCCCTGGCGTTCTTGACCGCCACCGCCACCTGACGCTGCTGTTGCGGGGTGAGGCCGGTGACGCGGCGGCTGCGGATCTTGCCGCGGTCGGAGATGAAGGTTCGCAGCAGGTTGACGTCTTTGTAGTCGACGGTCTCGATACCGGCGGCGATCAGCGGGTTCTTCTTCGGCTTGCGGGCCTGTTCGGCTCGGACCTTCTTCGACGGTGCTCGCTTGACTGCCATTAGTCGGGTTCCTTACTCACGAGATCAGGGTTTCTACCAGCTCGATTTGTGCACACCGGGCAACTCTCCCCGATGGGCCATCTCGCGTACACGTACCCGAGAGAGCCCGAACTTCCGGAGATGTCCGCGCGGTCGTCCGTCGGCGGCGTCCCGATTGCGCAATCGTACCGGACTGGCGTCGCGGGGCAGGCGCTGTAGGGCCGACTGGGCGGCGGCGCGGTCGGCGTCGGGGGTGGCCGGGTTGCGGATCAGTTCCTTGAGCTCGGCCCGCCGCGCTGCGTAGCGGGCGACGATCTGCTTGCGCTGTTCGTTGCGGGCGATCTTGGATTTCTTGGCCATCAGCGTTCCTCGCGGAAGTCGACATGCTTGCGCACGACGGGGTCGTATTTGCGCAGCACCATGCGGTCGGGGTCGTTGCGCCGGTTCTTGCGGGTGACGTAGGTGTAGCCGGTGCCCGCGGTGGACTTCAGCTTGATCACCGGACGCAGTTCGGTCGATTTCGATGCCATCGTGGTTCTCCGCTCAGATCTTGTCGCCGCGCGCCCGGATGCGGGCCACCACGGCCTCGATTCCGTCGCGGTCGATGGTCTTGATGCCCTTGGCCGAGACGGTGAGCGTGATGCGGCGGTCTTCGCTGGGCAGGTAGTAGGTCTTGCGCTGGATGTTCGGGTTCCAGCGGCGGTTGGTCCGCTTGTGCGAATGCGAGACGGATTTGCCGAAACCGGGCCGGCGGCCGGTGACCTGGCAATGGGCCGACATGGCGGGGCTCCCTCCAATAGGTGATGACAATCGTTTTCGACAACGACCGCTCGGCACTGTACCGTGTGGCGAGCCGTTAATGAAAACCGTTACCGAAAGGGGTTGCTGTGATTCCCGATCGCAGAACACCGGTCGTGGTGGTCGCCGGGTCCTCCGGGCGCGCCACCGAGGGTGTCGACCAGGTGGCCCGTGCGTTGGGCGCCGCCCCCGGCACCGTCGTCGTCCGCCACGATCTGGCCGAACTGCGGGAGGGCATCGTCCGCCGGACGGTGCGTGACGGCGCCACGGAGAGCGTCGAGGTGCTCGAGCTGGCCCACGGATGCGTCTCCTGCACACTGCGCGCGGATCTGCTCCCGCTGCTGTGCACCCTGGCCGCGCGTGATTCGGTGACGCGCATCGTGCTCGCCCTGGACCCCGCCTTCGAGGCGGAAGCGGTATGCCACGCCATCGACGACGTCGTCGTCGCAGGCGTGATCGGACGGGTGGATGGCCCGGCTCGCCGCGACGTCCGTATCGAGGCCGTGCTGACCTGCGTCGATGCCCAGGTCTGGCTGGCGGATGCGACCGGCGACGAAACCCTCGCCGAATGCGGTCTCGCCACTGCCGACGACGACCGCACCGTGGCGCAGGTGGCGGTCGGCCAGGTCGATTTCGCCGACGCGCTGGTCGTCACCGGCGTCGACCGGGTCGACGCGCTGGACCGCGAACGTCTCGGTGCCGTCCTCACCCGGCTGGTTCCGCAGGCGCCGGTGTACTGGTGCGCGGCCGACGCGATCGGCGGGTCCGACATCGAAGCCCTGCTCGCCCGGATCCCGGCGGATTCGCGGCGCGGCCGGATTTTCGACGCCCACGCGCCGCTGCTGCGCGGCCAGCCGCCGCTGGGCACCGAGCACGGGGTGACCCTGGTCGAATTCGCCGCGGGCCGCCCGTTCCATCCAGCTCGCCTGCACGAGGCGCTGGATGTGCTGTTCGAGGGTGTGGTCACCGCCCGCGGCCGGATGTGGCTGGCCACCCAGCCGGACGAGGTGGTGTGGCTGGAGTCGGCCGGTGGCGGTTTGCGGGTCGGCGGCGCGGGCCGCTGGCTCGCCGCGATGACGCCGGACGAACTCGCCGAGGCCGACCCGGACCGCCGGGCCATGGCCGCGCTGCGCTGGGACGACCGCTTCGGCGACCGCGATGTCTCGCTGGTGATCCTGGTGCACGACGCCGACCCGGCCGACATCCGGCAGGCCCTGCACTGGGCGCTGGTCGAGGACGACGAATTGCGGTTGGTGGAGCGCGCACCCGAGCGGGTCGCGCAGTGGGACGACCCGTTCGGCGAGTGGCATGCCGATCCGTGCGAGTCCTCCGAGTCGAGCGGGCTGCCGATCGCCGGAGATCAGCGCGGCGCCGAGTGAATCACCGAATCCGGTCGCCTCGTGCGCTTCCCGCGTGCAGAGGGCATCGACCGCACGACAGAAAGGACGATCGATGAAGGCAGGGATTCATCCGGACTACCACCCGGTGGTGTTCGAGGATTCGAGTACCGGCAAACAGTTCCTGACCAGGTCCACCGCGACCAGCGACCGGACCGTGGTCTGGACCGACGGGCAGAGCTACCCCTTGCTGGTGGTCGACGTCACCGCGGACTCGCACCCGTTCTGGACGGGCGCGCACCGGGTGCTCGATACCCAGGGCCGGGTGGAGAAGTTCGAGCGGAAATACGGTAAGCGGGCGCGCGGCGCGCAGCCCCAGCCCGGACGAGGGGAGGGCTGACATGGCGGTTCCCAAGCGCAAGATGTCGCGGTCCAATACCCGAAGCCGTCGCTCGAATTGGAAGGCGACACCGCCGGACCTGGTGCCGGTCACGGTCGGTGGTGTCGTGCATCGGGTACCGCGCCGCCTGGTCCAGGCGGTGCGCCGCGGGCTGATCGACCCGGAACGGATCTGAGGCATTCCGTTCGCCCGCAGTGCGAAGGGGGCGGCACCGCGCGATCGCGGCACCGCCCCCTACGCATGTCGGAGTGATCAGCCTTCTTGTTCTTCGAGCTGAACCAGAGCGGCGGCGAGCTGGAAGAACTTGTTGTTGCCCAGATCCGCGATGGTCTTGATCTTCAGGGCGTCCAGCAGCTGCTTGTCGTGAGCCTCGGTGAGGCCGGCGAGCGCCGACGGGGGCGCGGCGAGGATCTCCGCGAGGGACTTGTTCTCGTACTCCTTGTCGAGCACCTTGTCGAGCACAACGTTGACGGCCATACGAAACTCCTTCGGACGAACCTGCATGTGCGCCTGCGACGATAGCGCGCGCGATGGCGTCAGGGGGTCTGAACTCGAGAGGAAGTCGGCTATCGGCGCGCGACTATTTCCCGGCCGTTCACCCGGCGTGCGCTCCTGAGGTTCGCCGACAGAGGGCAATCGGCTGGTTATCCTTGCTGGTGAGGCGACTTGGCGATACAGTCGAAGGGCCGATTGCGAGCGGATTGCCAACTCTCGAATTTCGTACTGAGAGTTGGTTTTTGGCCTGAGTAAAAGTCCTGGCGCACTGATGATTTCGGGATAGCTCGCCGGTACCCTCGTTCGAGAGGGCGGGTTCTCCCGAAAGGGAGAACCCGCTCATCGCCAAGTCTCTCCGGCCCTCGCCGAAACCGCGCCCGCCGTCGCGATTCTCGCTCGCGCCCACGACCTCAGCCGCTGCTCGCCCCGGCGCTCTCGGCCGCACCGGAATCGGCACCCCCGCACCGCGGTACACCCGGCAACACCTGCGCCGCGGCACCGACCCGGCGCAACACCTCACCGATCAACGCCACCGGCAGCGACAGCAGCCAGTACAGCGACGGTCCGGCCAGCTGCTCGACCCGCTGCACCAGATCGGCGACCGTCGCCTCCAAGTCGCTGACCTCGGTGCGCAATTCCCCGATCTGCGCCCGCAACTCACGCAGCAACGCTTCCTGCTCGGCCGTCACCGGATCCCCCGCCCCCGCCTCAGTGCGCCGGCTCGAGCACCGGACGCGGCGTCGGATCCACCGCGGCCAGCTCCCGCCGATCCGGCGCGACCAGCACCGCGGTGATCGGCAACGCCAACGCCAGCGAACCGAGCACGAACATCGGGAACACGAAGTCGAACAACTGCATACCGCCCGGAGATTCGGCGGCGTCATCGAGGCTGAACCCGAGTGCGGCCACACCGGTGTAGTACACGCCGGCCACACCGGCGGCGAACAACACGATCGTGCCGATCCGCGCCGCGAGCACCTGCATCGACTGGAACACCCACAGGCACCCGGTCGCGACGATCACCGCGATCACCGTGGCCACCACCAGCAGCCACACCGTCAGCTCGACCGAGCCCTGCACATCCACCGAGGACAGCTGAAGGTACTGCATCAGCCCGGCGCCCAGACCCATCACCAGCCCGCCGGTCACCAACCGCGGCAATCGCAGTTCGCGCCCGACGATCACCAGCCCCCCGAAGACCGCGATGACGATCACCGCCAGCGAAACTCCCAGCGTGGCCGCGTCATAACGCAGCACCGTCCCCGGTACCGCCACCCCGAGCAGCGGCACCGCCGTCGCCAGCCAGATACCCACCCCGCCGATCGAGATCGCCGCCGCGCCCAGCCAGACCGGGCGGAACCGGGCCGAACGCCTGCCGTGCACCACACACGCCAGGCCGACCAGCGCGCCGAGCGCCGACACCCCGAGCGAGAGCCCGATGAGCCAGTACCCCATGGCGAACCACTCCATGTCGGCGTTCGCCTCGGCCGCGAGCAGGCCGGTCGCCGAAGCCAGCGTGTCAGCCATGCCTGGCGGCCCCTTCCAGTTCCATGGCCTGCAATTCCGAGATCGCGTACTCGGTCACCGCGGCCAGTGCCTGCCGCACCTCGACGGCGTTGCGGGCATCGATATCCACGATCGGCACACCGGGCCGCACCGACAGCGCCTCGCGCAGTTCCGCGATCGGGAAGCGCGGCGCGTCCGGGAACCGGTTGACCGCGATCAGGAACGGCAGCTTACGCGCCTCGAAGAAGTCGACCGCCGCGAAACTGTCCTCCAGCCTGCGGGTATCGATGAGCACGACGGCGCCGATGGCACCACGGATCAGGTCGTCCCACATGAACCAGAAACGACGCTGGCCGGGCGTGCCGAACAGGTAGAGCACCAGGTTGCCCGGCAGGATGATCCGGCCGAAGTCCATGGCGACGGTGGTCGTCTCCTTCTCCGGGGTATCGGCCAGATCGTCGATACCGTCGGAGAACCGGGTGACCATCGCCTCGGTGCGCAGCGGAACGATCTCCGAGACCGCACCGACGAAAGTGGTCTTGCCCGCACCGAAACCACCGGCGACGACGATCTTGGTCGACGCGGTGCGGTTGTCGGTGTCCTCGGGCGCGGAGCCCCGATCCGGTCTCCTATAAGGCACGGAGTCCACGCAATGTCCTCTCCATCAGGGAACGGCGTTCGTCATAGCTCGCCTGTTCGGTCAGAGTCGAATGCACTCGCAGGTTCCCGTCCACGACGAGATCGCCGATAACGACCCGGACCATACCGAGCGGACGATCCAGGTGTGCGGCGATTTCGGCAACTGAGAGCAGGTGCGCACCCAGACGCAGGATCTCGATGCGGATATCACCGGAGGGCCAATCACCGCGCGGGGTATAGGAGATGGTCTCGATGACCGCCTCCAGCGGCAGGTCCACCGCGGGCTCGGTGCGCCCCGACGTCAGGGCATAGGGTCTGACGCGAGTGGTCGGCCGGTTGTACGGCCCGGAGCCGAATGAGGACATGGATCACTCAGACGGCAGTGCGGGCGGTGGCGGAAACCACCGAGCCCACTCGATCGACCAGCAGCGCCATCTCGTAGCCGATGCGGCCGATATCGTGCGACTTGTTCGCCAGCACCGCCAGATGCGAGCCGTTGCCGACGCTCATCACCAGCAGATAGCCGCGCTGCATCTCCACGATCGACTGCATCACCTTGCCGCCGTCGAAAAGCTGTGCCGCACCGGTGGACAGACTCGCCAGGCCCGCGGTCACCGCGGCCAGCTGTTCGGCGCGGTCGGCGGGCAGATGCGGGCTGGTGGCCTGCAACAGGCCGTCCGCCGACACCAGGACCGCGTGGGAGACACCGGGTACGTCCCGGGTGAACCGGGCTACCAGCCAATTCAGGTTCTCGTCCGTGGTGCTGTTCGGGTTCGGGTTGGTCATGCAAGCCCTCCGTCGTTGTGCTGCGCTTCGGCCCGTCCACTGCGGACCCCACTGAGATGCCTGGTCAGGTTGTTCCGGATCTCCTCCGGGTCACGAGCGCCCGCTTCTTCCACCGGGGCCAGGCCACCCGGCACCAATTGCGCACCAGGCCTGCGGATCGGCAGGCCGCCGACCGTCCGGCCGCTGGTGGTCGGCTTGGCGGCATCCTCGGCCGCCGTCCAGCCCGCATCCGCGGGGGAGGACCAGGTGCCGCTCGACGGCTGCGCGGTGGCGGGCTCGACCAGCCACTCCGAGACCATGCGCTGATAGATCGGGGTCGGCGAATCGCCGCCGACCGGCTGCAGGCGCGTCGAGGTCGTGGTCGCCGCCGCGGATTCGGCGGTGACGGTGACGGTCTCGGGCTGCTGCGGCTGCGGTGCCGCAGGCGCCTGCTGCGGCTCGTCGCGCACCGGAGCCGGACGCCGGATCGGCAGACCGGACCCGGCGGTGGTGGCGCGCGGCTGCGGCTCCGCCTGCGGCGTCACGCGTTCGGCCTGCGAGGTCGTGCGTTCGGCCTGCGGCGTAGTGCGTTCGGCCTGCGGGGTGACGATCGGGTGCTCGGTGGTTTCGGCCCACAGCCCCGTCGGCTCTTCCTCCGGTTCGGCGCTGACGATCCGGTTCGGGCCGGTCTCGGCATCGCCCGGATGCGGCTCGGGCGTCGGCGGGCCGAACGGCGTATTGCCGGAACGGTCCTCGGCGCCGGAACGCTCCGAACCGGAATCGGCGCGCGCGCTCGCCGGAACCGAGACCGACGGCTGCTCCGGCGCCTCCGCCACCCGGATGGACGGGCGACGCTGCGGCAGGCCGTTACTCGTGGTGCCCCACGACGACAGCGGCACCGGCTCGGATTCGGGTGCCGGCGAGGCCTCCGGCAGGTTCGGCACCGATACCAGGGTGCGCTGCGGCGGCGTGCCCGGCGGCAGCGCGGCGAACGGATCGGTCGGCGGCTTGCCGCCGGCGTCGTCCATCGCGGGCGCGACGAGAGCACCGGGCAGATGCACGCTCGCGGTGATACCGGGCTGCTGGGCCATCGTCGAGGTGCGGCGCAGGCTGACGGTGATGTTGTGCCGCTTGGCCAGCCGGCCCACCACGAACAGGCCCATCCGGCGGGCGGTTTCGACGGTGACCTCACCACCGGAGGCGAGGCGCTCGTTGGTGGCCTGCAGGTCTTCGGCCGACATGCCGAGGCCGCGGTCGGTGATCTCGATCAGGTAGCCGCCGTCGACCGCGCGCGCGACCGTCACCGCGACCGGCGTGGTCGGCGGCGAATAGCGCAGCGCGTTGTCGATCAGCTCGGCCAGCAGATGCTCGATGTCGACCGCGGGCTCACCGGCGACCACGCCGTCGGGCACGGTGCCGATCTCGACCCGCTGATAGTCCTCGACCTGGGAGACCGCGCTCCACAGCATGTCCGACAGCGGCACCGGCTGCAGCTGGCCGCGGCGCAATGCCGTACCGGCGAGCACCAGCAGGTTGTCGCCGTTGCGGCGCATGCGGGTGGCGAGGTGGTCGAGGCGGAACAGGCTCTGTAGCCGTTCGCTGTTGTCCTCGTCGTGTTCGAGATCCTCGATCAGCGCCAGCTGCTGTTCCACCAGCGACTGGCTGCGCCGCGACAGCGTCTCGAACATGTTGCCGATCTGCACCCGCAGGCGGGCCTGTTCGGCGGCGAGATTGAGCGCCTGTTCGTGCATTTCGTCGACGGCTCGGGCCAGCTGACCGATCTCGTCGGTGGTGTGCACGGCGACCGGGGTGATCTTCGGGGTGGTGCCACCGGCACGCACCACCGACAGCTCGTCGGGCAGCTTGACGTGCGCGACCTCGAGCGCGTCGCGCCGCAGCCTGCGCACCGGGACCACCAGGGTCCGCGCGACGGCCAGCGCCAGCGCCAGGCCGGCCAGCAGCACCGCCATCACGATCGTGGTCTCGCGCAGGGCGCTGTTCTGCGCGGTGGTGGTGCGCTCGAGCAGTGCGGCGTCGATGATGTCGGTCAGCTGCGCGGTAGTGGCGTCATAGGTGTCGGCACTGACCTGCAACGAGTCCAGCACCGCCGGATTGCTCGCCGGGTCGGCGGTGTTCTGGCTGAAGGTCGCCAGACGGGTCTGCACCGCGTCCAGCAGCGGACGCATATTGCCGGCCAGCTCCGGCAGAATCTGGCCGTACTGGTAGATCATGGTCAGCTCGGCGCCGGCGGAGGTGAGCACCCTGGCCCGCATGCTCGGGTTGCGGGCGGCGTCGGGGGAGCTGATCAGCATGCGCTGCTCGGTGAGCACGCGGCGCGCGGTCTGAATCGTGGTCAGCTGGAGAAAGTATCGCTGGATGACGAGGTCTTCCACCGACGGCGACAGCGCGAGCGCGTTACCGATGCGCATGCCGATCTCGTCGGCCTGATCGCCGACCATGGCCGGTGATCCGCTGCGCAGGCTGTTGCGCATGGTGGTGCCGATGGCCACCGCGGAGGACAGCTCGGCGGTCACCTTGCCGCTGACGCCGGTGTCCTGGAGCGCGGTTTCCATGTCCGCCAAGGCCTGATCGAATCGGGTCAGCGCGGCGTCGGTGCGCGGGTCGGCGGGGTTGCCCCAGCTCGACGTCGCGGTCACCGCCAGATGTTCGGTGGCGGTGCCGAATCTCACGATCGGCCGGATGATGATGGCCTGTTCGGTGGCCGCGTCCAACTGGTCCATGGTCTGGAGCTCGTTGTTGATCCGCAGCACCGCGAACGCGGTGGCCAGTACCACCGGCAGCACCAGCACGATGCCGACCTTGCGGGTAACCGACCAGTTGGGCAGGCTGAATTGCCAGGGTCGCGGTGCAGCTTCCATCCGCTTGTGTCGCCTCCGCATCACGAGTGACCCCGGCCGTGCGTGGGGAGTTCTGGATTCGATGGGAACCGCGCCAGAACCAACCTGAGGTCTTCTTTTTACCGCAGGGAACATACCCCGCAGAGTGAGCATCGGCAATCTGGACGTTCCCCACGTTAAACCTCGAATATGGCCGAGCAGAACAAGATTCGCGAACGAATGATCGCGCGCGAGAGCCGCGGCCGCGCAATCCGGTAAATACGCAGGTCAAGATCGTTTATCGGGTACCGGGCAAACATTTCCGACGCCGAACGCGGTGGTGGCGGCGTGTCGGAGCAGCCCTCTCAGTTCGCTCTCAGTCGATGCGGTCAAACTGGTGACATGCGCATTCTGGTAGTCGACGACGATCGCGCCGTCCGGGAATCGCTGCGACGGTCGCTGACCTTCAACGGCTACACCGTCGACCTCGCGGTCGACGGTGTCGACGCATTGGACAAAGTCACCGCGCAGCGACCGGACGCGCTCGTCCTCGATGTGATGATGCCGCGCCTGGACGGCCTGGAGGTCTGCCGCCGTTTGCGCAGCACCGGCGACGATCTGCCGATTCTGGTTTTGACCGCACGGGATTCGGTTTCCGAACGGGTCGCCGGTCTCGACGCGGGCGCCGACGACTATTTGCCGAAACCATTCGCGCTCGAAGAATTGCTCGCGCGGTTGCGCGCGCTGCTGCGCCGCCGGACCACCGATCCGGGCGAGACCTCGGAAACGATGCGGTTCGCCGATCTGTCGCTGGATCCCGTCACGCGTGAAGTGCTGCGCGGATCCCGTTCGATCAGCCTCACCCGCACCGAGTTCTCACTGCTGGAAATGCTGATGGCCAATCCGCGCCGGGTGCTGACCCGCGGCCGGATTCTGGAGGAGGTCTGGGGCTACGACTTCCCCACCTCCGGCAACGCGCTCGAGGTCTACATCGGCTACCTGCGGCGCAAGACCGAAGCCGAGGGCGAACCGCGGTTGATCCACACCGTGCGCGGTGTCGGCTACGTACTACGGGAGACACCGCCGTAGGCGGGCGAGGACATGGCACGTTCAGCTTCCAAACGGCCGGGCAAATCCGGCACCGCCGCGGGTGTGGCGCCACTGGGGCAGCCCCGTCGCGGCGCCGAGCCCGCGCCCATGCGCCCGCCGACGCCGCTGACCCGCACGGTCTCGCTGCGCTGGCGGGTGACGCTGCTGGCCGCCTCGGTGGTCGCCATCGCCGTCGCGGTCACCTCCATCGCCGCCTACGCGATGGTCGCGCGCGCGCTCTACGGCGACGTCGACGCCCAGCTGCGCGCCAGGGCCGCGACCATGATCAGCGGCGATATCGACAGCATGGCCTTCCAATCGCTCGGGGTGGCCACACTGTTCTCCAACAACATCGGCGTCGGCCTGATCTACCCGTTCTCGGTGTCCTCGCCGACCGCGCCGGAGGGCGAGCGTCCACCCGACAGCCTCCCGGTCTACATCCCGCCGCAGCCCACCAAACCGCCCATCGGCACCGAGGAGATCGCGGTCGCCAAGGGCGAACAGACGTCCTCGCTGCGCACCTACAACAACCAGCGAGTGCTGGCCCGGCGCATGGATTCGGGTGTCACGCTGGTGATCTCCCAGCGCCTGGAACCCACCCGTGAGGTGCTCGACCGGCTGGCCTGGCTGCTGTTCGTGGTCGGCGGGTGTGGCGTGCTGCTGGCCGCGGCTGCGGGTACCGCGGTCGGGCGCACCGGATTGCGGCCCATCGCCCGGCTCACCGCGGCCACCGAACGCGTGGCCCGCACCGACGACCTGACGCCGATCCCGGTCACCGGTGACGACGAGCTGGCCCGGCTCACCGAAAGTTTCAACACCATGCTGCGCGCCCTGGCCGAATCCCGCGACCGGCAGCGCAGGCTGGTCGCCGACGCGGGCCACGAGCTGCGCACCCCGCTGACCTCGCTGCGCACCAATATGGAACTGCTGATCGCCGCGGGCAGGCCCGGCGCGCCGCGGATTCCGGACGAAGACATGGCCGAATTGCGCGCCGATGTGGTCGCCCAGATCGAAGAGCTGTCCACCCTCGTCGGCGACCTGGTCGACCTGGCTCGGGAAGACGCGCCGGAAACAGTCTACGAGCGCGTCGATCTCGGCGAGGTCGCCGAACGCGCTCTCGAACGCGCGCGGCGCCGCCGCGGCTCCATCGAGTTCGTCGCGGCGCTGCGGCCGTGGTTCGTCTACGGCCACGAGGCCGGACTGGAACGGGCGATCCTCAATGTGCTCGACAATGCCGCGAAGTGGAGCCCGGCCGGCGCGCAGGTGCGGGTCGGGATGGCCGAGGTGGGGCGCGGGCTGCTCGAGCTCTCGGTCGACGACGCCGGCCCCGGCATCCCGCCGGCCGAACGTGAGCTGGTGTTCGAGCGGTTCTACCGGACCACCGCCTCGCGGTCGATGCCTGGCTCGGGCCTCGGCCTCGCGATTGTGAAACAGGTCGTGACAAAACACGGCGGCACGATCACGATCGATACGTCCGAACGTGGCGGCGCGCTGATCCGCATCGTGCTGCCCGGTGAGGCGGGCGCGCCCGCAGCGGCCGCCGAGGACGAGGCGGATCGGTAGCCGAGCCGCTCGATCCGTAGCGAACTTCAAGCACGGTCTCAGTCCGCTCTCAGCAGTCGGCGTCACGCTGGATGGCACGACGTGAGAAAGAAACGAGTAACCATGACCGAGGATTTCACCGATCGACCGCACGGCCCGCAGCCCGGTGCCGTGCCGCCGCCGGGTTACCACTCGGCGCCCGGCCCGCAGGGTAACCCGGGCCTTCCGTACGGCCAGGCCTCCGTTCCCGGGCCTCAGCCCGCCCCCAAGCGTCCGGTCCGGACCGGCCTGGTCGCGGGTGCGGTGGCGCTGGCGCTGGTCAGCGGCGGCGTCGGTGGCGCGGTCGGCGCCCTGGTGGCGGGCAACGACGGCGGCGGCACCACCGTCACCAACGCCCTGGACGCCCCGAAACCGAATATCGATAACGCCTCCACGGCGCCGGCAGGCTCCACCCAGGCGGTGGCCCAGCGGGTGCTGCCGAGTGTGGTCATGATCAAAGTCGCCAGCAATCGCGCTCAGGGGGAGGGCTCGGGGGTCATCCTGTCCTCCGACGGACTGATCCTGACCAACAACCACGTCGCCGCGGGTGGCGGCCCCGGCGCGAAGATGGAGGTCTCCTTCGCCGACGGCAGCACCGCGTCCGCGACCATGGTCGGCGCCGACCCGGTCTCCGATCTCGCCGTCATCAAGGTCGAGGGCAAGACCGGCCTGACCCCGATCGAGCTCGGCAGCTCGGCCGGCCTCCAGGTCGGCCAGCCCGTCATCGCGATCGGCTCACCGCTCGGTCTCGCGGGCACCGTCACCACCGGCATCGTCTCGGCGCTGAACCGGCCGGTGTCCACCTCCGGCGAGCCGAGCGCCGACCCGTCGACGCCCAACCCCGTCATCGACGCCATCCAGACCGATGCCGCGATCAACCCCGGCAATTCCGGCGGTGCGCTGGTCGACGCCAACGGCAAGCTGATCGGCATCAATACCGCTATCGCCACGCTCGGCGGCTCCGATCTCGGCGGCCAGCAGAGCGGCTCGATCGGGCTCGGTTTCGCCATCCCGGTCGATCAGGCCCGCCGCGTAGCCGAAGAACTGATCGAAACCGGCCGCGCCACCTATGCCCAGATCGGCATCACGGTGCCGCGTAACGACACCGTGCGCGGGGCACGGGTGCTCGAGGTGACCCCCGACGGGCCCGCCGCCAAGGCGGGGATCCCGGCCGGAGTGGTGATCACCAAGATGAACGATCGCACCATCGACTCCGGCGACGCCTTGGTCGCCGCCGTCCGTTCCAGCCGACCAGGAGACAAGGTGAGCGTGACATATACCGATGAACAGGGCGGAAACGCCAAGACGGTCGAGGTGACCCTCGACGCGGTGTCGACCGGGGGAGCGCGGTGATGCAGGTGCTGCACGGGGGATGGGAGCCGATGCTCGGCGGTGACGCTACGGTGAGCACCATGGACATCGATGGTTCCGTGGCAGGACGCGCACTGGTCGTGGTCGTCGACGACCGCACCGCGCACGGTGGTGTGGATTCGCTGGGCCCGCTGGTCACCGAATTGCTGACCGAAGCGGGCTTCCTCGTCGACGCGTCGGTGACGGTGCAGGCCGATGAGGTGGAGATCCGCAACGCGCTCAACACCGCGGTGATCGGCGGCGTCGACCTGGTCATCTCGGTCGGCGGCACGGGTATGTCGCCGCGCGATGTCACTCCGGAGGCCACCTCCCAGGTGCTCGATCGTGAGCTGCCGGGCATCAGCGAGGCCCTGCGGTCCTCGGGCCGGGTCGCCGGTTCCCTCGATGCCGGTCTCTCGCGTGGTCTGGCCGGTATCTCCGGCAGCACCCTGGTGGTGAACCTGCCCGGTAGCCGTTCGGCCATCCGCGACGGCATGGCGACGCTGGGTCCGCTCGCCAGCCGGGTGATCGGTGAACTGTCCGGATTGGACGAATGAGCTCTGCCGACGATCGCAGCGACGTCCCCCGTCCGGTCCGCCGGCCGGGGGACGCCGCGCGTCTGGCGCGCATCTTCGGTGAGGTGCTCCCGGAGACCACCGGTGACGAACGCGGCGACGAGCGCGACACGCCGTCGAGCACCGACGACTGGTTGCGGTCGCAGGTTCCGCCGCATCACGGCTGAGTTCTTCCGCGCGTCCCAGCTACCTCTCTGGCGACGATGCCTCACCCGCTATCTACTGCCCTGCTACGTATCTACTGACGCGTAGCTTTCTCGAGCGTTCAAGATTCAAGCTCTTTGGGGTTCCGATCTCATGCGGAATACGTTCTCGTCCCGTATTCGCCGACGGCACTGCTGCGCCTTCCGGGCCAATTCGGCTACTTCACCGGAACTCGAGTCCTGCATTTATGCACGTCAAGCGATATAAGCATTTTGGCTATGTGATACAGATCACTCATGTCTTGACGAATACTTTCGTTGTCCGTTCCGTTACCGCCGGTTAATCTCGCCTCGGGCCATCGCAACCCTCTTCGCAGTCCAGTGGCCTGCACGAATGTGCAGACCGCGCGGAGCAGGGTGCGGTCCGGCGCTAGTCGAGCTTTGCGTTGAAATAACGGCGAGTTACACAACGGCAACAAATAGGCGACACACTGAGCTGGGCCTGTGAGGACCTTATCCAGCCTCGACGGTCGAGGCTGGTCTGTTCGAGAAAATTGATGAGGGGAAGTATGAGCGAGAACCGCACCAACGGTTTGCGCCGCGGAGCCCGTGTCGCGGGCGTCGGCGCCGCAGCCGCCGTGGCCCTGGGTCTGCTTTCGACCGGGGCCGCGAACGCGGATACCTTCGTGCCGTTGCCGGACGGCGAGAAGGTTGGTCCGGGTGTGACCATCAAGCGCACCCATGAGCATGCGTTGATTTCGCCGTCCATGGCGGCCAACGGCGCAGGTCGCGTTGTCTGGGTTTCGGGCACCGCGAGCGCGGACGTCACCGTCACCCCCGAGGGCGAGGTGGGCCCGAACAACGGCCCCGCCGGCGCGCCGGGTACCAACAACTCCTCCACCCACGGTGCCTCCCAGCTGAACACGGGCTACATCGTGGGTTGCCAGGTGAGCATCGGTGACGAGGCCATCTCCGCCGGTGTGTCCGGCAGCGTCGATCTCGATGGTGCCTCGGTCGGCGGTTCGGTCGGCCTGGAACTGGGTCCGGGCGAGGTGAAGTTCGTCCAGATCGAGTACAAGGACATTCTGAAGCCGGGTCACTACTCGGTCGAGTACCAGGACGTCGAGATGGAGATCCAGGGCTGCGCGGGTTACGCGCAGGCGCGGGCGTACACGGTCGTCGAGATCATCGGTGACCACTACTCGAAGACCACCCTTTACGGCCAGCCGTTCAGCATCGGCTGAGTCGTCGAATTCGACCGTACAAACCTCTCGCCTCGAGCGAACTCGACCCTCGAAGGGTACAAACATGATCAACCGTAAGATCGTGGCGCGGGCGGCCGGACTCGGCGCTGCCGCCACCGTTGCCATGGGCCTGTTCTCCACCGGTGCGGCCAACGCCGACACCTTCGTGCCGCTGCCCGGCGGCGAAATCGTCAAGACGCTGTCCGACGGCACCGTGGTGACGGTCCGCCTGGTCGGCGAGTCGGCCAACATCAACCCCTCCCTCGGCTCCACCCCGGTGCACCGCAATGCCTGGGTGTCGGCCAGCGCGCAGGTCGAGCTGTCCGGCTCGGGTGCCAAGGGCGGCAAGATCTACCCCGGTTACGTGGTGGGCTGCCAGGTGAACATCGGTGGTGGCGGCGTCGAGGGTGGCGCTGAAGGCGGTGTCGACTGGAGCGGCGAGGAAGTGGCGCCGACGGGTGGTGCCAACAGCGGCGCCGAGCTGTCGCTCGGCCCGGGCCAGGCCCAGTCCTTCTACGTCCTCGACCTCGAAGAGGCCGACGACTTCGGTAGCGAGTCGCACCAGACCCGCAACAAGTTCAAGGGCACCAGCGGCTCGGTCACCTGGGCCGATGAGACCATCGGACTGACCGGCTGCGCCGGCTACGCGCAGGCGCGGGCCTTCGTCAAGGTCAAGGTCGAAACCGACAATGTCATGTCGGTGGTGACCCTGTGGGGTCAGCCGTTCAGCCTGGGCTGATCGGCTCCCGCTCGGGCCCGCCAACGGCCTGAGCAAACGCGACCAGCGAAATGAACGCGGGTCTGTCACAATCGTGACAGGCCCGCGTTCTGCTGTTTTCGGCCCGCGACCGGCGAATTCGTCGCCGTCGCGGCGGATTCGGCCGATCTGCGTAACCTCTCGGCTACCTTCGCCTCATCTTGCTGCCATGCCGCGGACGAAATGCCGTACCCGACTGTTCATTCCCTGTGCCGATTCGGGTTCATCTGGCGGTCAGCGCTTTCGAGCACGCTCATCTGAGCCTGCTGTAGGCCATCCCCGTGCGAACGGGGTTGTCGCTGAAAACCTGATGAGGGGAAGTATGAGCAAGAACCGCACCAACGTCACGCGCGCGATGGGCGTCGGCGCCGTCGCCGCCGTGGCCATGGGACTGTTCTCGGCCGGTGCCGCCAACGCGGACGCCTTCGTGCCACTGCCGGACGGTGAGAAGATCGGCCCCGGCGTCACCATCAAGCGCACCCACGAGAGCGCGCTGGTCTCGCCGTCGCTGGCGGCCAACGGTGCCGGTCGCACCGTGTGGGTCTCCGGTATCGCGAGCGCCGATGTCACCGCCACCCCCGAGGGTGAAGTGGGTCCGAACAACGGTCCGACCGGCGCTCCCGGCACCAACAACTCCTCCACCCACGGCACCTCGCAGCTGAACACCGGCTACATCGTGGGCTGCCAGGTCAGCATCGGCGACGAGGCCATCTCGGCCGGCGTCTCCGGCAGC
Organism: Nocardia cyriacigeorgica; assembly: GCF_005863245.1. Classification (GTDB taxonomy): domain Bacteria; phylum Actinomycetota; class Actinomycetes; order Mycobacteriales; family Mycobacteriaceae; genus Nocardia; species Nocardia cyriacigeorgica_C. Next base: position 119,249 of record NZ_VBUT01000009.1, read on the forward strand.
GTCGACCTCGACGGCGCCTCCGTCGGTGGCTCGGTGGGCCTCGAGCTGGGCCCGGGCGAGGTCAAGTTCGTCCAGATCGAGTACAAGGACATCACCAAGCCGGGTGTCTACTCCGTCGAGTACCAGGACGTCGAGATGGAGATCCAGGGCTGCGCCGGTTACGCGCAGGCCCGCGCCTACACCGTGGTCGAGATCATCGGCGACCACTACTCGAAGACCACCCTCTACGGCCAGCCGTTCAGCATCGGCTGATTCCGGGTCTGCCCGGCCGCTCGGCCGGAATGAACCGATGTGTCTCGAATCCGCCAATCAATCTCTCGCTGAAGCGAATCAACCCCAGAGGGGCATTACACAATGATCAACCGTAAGAGCATCGTGCGTGCGGCCGGTGCGGGTGCCGCCGCGGCCGTCGCGATGGGCCTGTTCTCCACCGGTGCGGCCAACGCCGACACCTTCGTGCCGCTGCCCGGCGGCGAAATCGTCCGCACCCTGTCCGACGGCACCGTGGTGACGGTCCGCCTGGTCGGCGAGTCGGCCAACATCAACCCCTCCCTCGGCTCCACCCCGGTGCACCGCAATGCCTGGGTGTCGGCCAGCGCGCAGGTCGAGCTGTCCGGCTCGGGTGCCAAGGGCGGCAAGATCTACCCCGGTTACGTGGTGGGCTGCCAGGTGAACATCGGTGGTGGCGGCGTCGAGGGTGGCGCTGAAGGCGGTGTCGACTGGAGCGGCGAGGAAGTGGCGCCGACGGGTGGTGCCAACAGCGGCGCCGAGCTGTCGCTCGGCCCGGGCCAGGCCCAGTCCTTCTACGTCCTCGACCTCGAAGAGGCCGACGACTTCGGTAGCGAGTCGCACCAGACCCGCAACAAGTTCAAGGGCACCAGCGGCTCGGTCACCTGGGCCGATGAGACCATCGGACTGACCGGCTGCGCCGGCTACGCGCAGGCGCGGGCCTTCGTCAAGGTCAAGGTCGAAACCGACAATGTCATGTCGGTGGTGACCCTGTGGGGTCAGCCGTTCAGCCTGGGCTGATCGGCTCCCGCTCGGGCCCGCCAACGGCCTGAGCAAACGCGACCAGCGAAATGAACGCGGGTCTGTCACAATCGTGACAGGCCCGCGTTCTGCTGTTTTCGGCCCGCGACCGGCGAATTCGTCGCCGTCGCGGCGGATTCGGCCGATCTGCGTAACCTCTCGGCTACCTTCGCCTCATCTTGCTGCCATGCCGCGGACGAAATGCCGTACCCGACTGTTCATTCCCTGTGCCGATTCGGGTTCATCTGGCGGTCAGCGCTTTCGAGCACGCTCATCTGAGCCTGCTGTAGGCCATCCCCGTGCGAACGGGGTTGTCGCTGAAAACCTGATGAGGGGAAGTATGAGCAAGAACCGCACCAACGTCACGCGCGCGATGGGCGTCGGCGCCGTCGCCGCCGTGGCCATGGGACTGTTCTCGGCCGGTGCCGCCAACGCGGACGCCTTCGTGCCACTGCCGGACGGTGAGAAGATCGGCCCCGGCGTCACCATCAAGCGCACCCACGAGAGCGCGCTGGTCTCGCCGTCGCTGGCGGCCAACGGTGCCGGTCGCACCGTGTGGGTCTCCGGTATCGCGAGCGCCGATGTCACCGCCACCCCCGAGGGTGAAGTGGGTCCGAACAACGGTCCGACCGGCGCTCCCGGCACCAACAACTCCTCCACCCACGGCACCTCGCAGCTGAACACCGGCTACATCGTGGGCTGCCAGGTCAGCATCGGCGACGAGGCCATCTCGGCCGGCGTCTCCGGCAGCGTCGACCTCGACGGCGCCTCCGTCGGTGGCTCGGTGGGCCTCGAGCTGGGCCCGGGCGAGGTCAAGTTCGTCCAGATCGAGTACAAGGACATCACCAAGCCGGGTGTCTACTCCGTCGAGTACCAGGACGTCGAGATGGAGATCCAGGGCTGCGCCGGTTACGCGCAGGCCCGCGCCTACACCGTGGTCGAGATCATCGGCGACCACTACTCGAAGACCACCCTCTACGGCCAGCCGTTCAGCATCGGCTGATTCCGGGTCTGCCCGGCCGCTCGGCCGGAATGAACCGATGTGTCTCGAATCCGCCAATCAATCTCTCGCTGAAGCGAATCAACCCCAGAGGGGCATTACACAATGATCAACCGTAAGAGCATCGTGCGTGCGGCCGGTGCGGGTGCCGCCGCGGCCGTCGCGATGGGCCTGTTCTCCACCGGTGCGGCCAACGCCGACACCTTCGTGCCGCTGCCCGGCGGCGAAATCGTCCGCACCCTGTCCGACGGCACCGTGGTGACGGTCCGCCTGGTCGGCGAGTCGGCCAACATCAACCCGTCGATGGGTTCCACCCCGGTGCACCGCAACGCGTGGGTGTCGGCCAGCGCGCAGGTCGAGCTGTCCGGCTCGGGTGCCAAGGGCGGCAAGATCTACCCCGGTTACGTGGTGGGCTGCCAGGTGAACATCGGTGGTGGCGGCGTCGAGGGCGGCGTCTCCGGTGAGGGCACCTGGGACGGTGAGTCCTTCGGTGTCGGCGCCGAGAGCGGCGGCGAGCTGTCGCTCGGCCCCGGCCAGGCCAAGTCCTTCTACGTGCTCGACATCGAAGAAGCCGACGACTTCGGCAACGAGTCGCACGAGAAGCGCAACAAGTTCAAGGGCAAGAGCGGCAGCGTCACCTGGGCCGACGAGACCATCGGCCTGAGCGGCTGCGCCGGTTACGCGCAGGCGCGGGCGTTCGTGAAGGTCAAGGTCGAGACCGAGAACGTGATGTCGGTGGTGACCCTGTGGGGTCAGCCGTTCAGCATCGGCTGATCTCTACCGGTACCGGACGAAAGGGCCTGTCGCATTCGGCGACAGGCCCTTTCGCCGTCAGGAGTCGGAGTACTCGTGGCGTCCGCCGCCGGTCTTCTGACCCTCGGCCAGCAGATCGCGGATCTGGATCAGCAGGTCGTTGTCGCTGAGCACTTCCTCTTTTTCTTCCTTCGCGAAGCGCTTCTTCACATGCGTGGACGGCATCACCAAGACGAAGTACAGGACCGCCGCGATCATCAGGAAGTTGATGCACGCGGTGATGATCGGACCGACCTCGATGAAGGTCGAGGGATTGTCGGCAACCAACCGGAAACCGAGCCCGAGTTCATTCGGACTGCCGAAAACCGCGAGCAGCGGATTGATGATCCCATTGGTGAACGCCGTGACGATCGCGACGAAGGCCGTACCCATGACGACCGCAACGGCCAGGTCGACGACGTTTCCGCGAAGCACGAAATCCTTGAACCCCTTGAGCAATGCCCCATCTCCTTCGGTGTGCGGAACCGACGGTCCGCGGCCGGGTGCCGGTCTTCCCGGATGCTAATGGACCTCGCTGGCTAATGCCCGGCGAACAGTGGCACTCGGCCATCGGACGTGATCGATCTCAATGGAAGACGACGGTCAGGGCGGTACTCAGCGATGCCGCGGCCACGGCGGCCGCGTTCTCGGCACCCATCGCCACCAGGACGACCCGATCCGCCGATCGGGCCGGCGAGGCCCCGGGGGAGCCGGAGATCAGGACGACGGCGGCGTCGGTGGCCAGGGTGCGTGCGGGGCGCGTGGCACGGTCGGATTCGTCGGCCGCGATGACGTCGACGCGGTCTCCTGCGCGCAGGATGTCGGCGACGGCGGTATCGGCCAGTCGCAGCGGAACGATCCTGGCATCCGGTGCGCCACCGGCGACGGCGGCCAGCCGCGGGCCGATCACCCGCAGGTCGGTCAGGATCTCCCCGGTGCTCATGGCGCCGGTCACGGTGGCGCCGATCAGCGGGGCCGGATCGCGAACCGCACCGCCGGGTAGTGCGCCGGATTCCCGGTCGGCAATGCGCAGATCCGCCGGGGTGAGCAGATGGCCGGGTGGTAGATCGCGGGCCGCGACGACCACGCTCGCGCGGTCGGCATCGGGATCACCGCGCAGCAGCAGGACGACTGCCGCACCGGCGAGAACGGCGGCGAGTGCCCGCCTGGCGAGCAGCCCGTCGGCCCATGGTGGCCGATTCCAGAATGCTTCCCGCAGCGTCTCGCCGCGGCCGAGCGGACCGTCGCCGAAGCGTGGCGGGCCGAGTCGGCGGCGGCCGGCGAACATTCGGATCATGCGCCGAGCGTATGGCGTGGATCGCCGACCGGGGCCTGGTGAACGACGGGTTGTGGACAACTCGCGGGCTGTGGATAACCCGCGAATCGCGTCAGCTCGCGGCTGCGGTGCTCGCCGCGGCCGCGGGGGCGGCCGACGAGCTGGAGTCGGAGCTGGAGGAGGAGCCGCTGTCGGACTTGGCGGGCTCGCTGGCGGTGGACGCGCCACCGCGGCTGTCGGTGCGGTAGAAACCGCTGCCCTTGAACACGATGCCGACGGAGTTGAACAGCTTGCGCAGCTTGCCCGAGCACTCCGAGCAGACGCTCAGCGCCTCATCGGTGAAGGACTGAACGATGTCGAAGCGGTTATCACACTGGGTGCACGCGTATGAATAAGTTGGCACAGGATCCTCCGCAGGGTTCGTCGATCTAGCACTCTACAGCCGACAGTGCCAACAGTGCCACCCGGGATTTCATTCCCGGACGGGCGCGTCATCAGTCGCCGGACAACCTGCGCAGCCCGCCGCGCGGCGTCAACGCCCAGCCCATCCGCAGATCGTGTGGCTCCTCGGGCAGCCGTTCTACCAGCTCAGCGTCACGAATCACGGCCACGAGGCGGGCAGCCGGGTCGGCCGCCGCCAGTGTCCGGTCGTAGTAGCCGGCGCCGCGCCCGAGCCGGACACCACGCAGATCGACCGCCAGCGCAGGGACGAGAATCACACTCGCGCGGGCCACCGCGGCAGTGCCCAACGGCGGTCCGCTCGGCTCCAGCAGCCCATAGCGGGCGGCGCGCAAACTCGCCGCGCCGGTGTACTCGGCCCAGTCCAGAGGCCCCGGCGGGCCCGTCACCGGCAGCAACACTCGCGCGCCCGCTGCCCGCAGCGCCTCCAGCATGGTCTGCGAGCCCGGCTCGCCCCGCACCGGGACATACGCGCACACCCATTCGCCGACCTCGATTTGCCCGGCCGTCGCTGCCAGCGCGGACGCCTCGTCTGCCCGGTCGGCGTCGGACACCGCGGCCCGCTGCGCGAGAATCTCCAACCGCCAGGCATGTTTGTCGCGCTCACCGGGCATCTTCACGGTGATCACCATAGGCTCATGCGGGCGCCAGGCCGCCGCGAAGCAGGCTTGGACGACGTATTACACGGATAAGGTGTGCATATGACAGCGAAGGCAGGCGAGCCCGGCACGACGACGGGCGCGGCGATGGAGTCGTGCTTCCGTACTGCGGTCGTGCCCGCGGCGGGGCTCGGGACCCGGTTCCTGCCCGCGACCAAGACGGTGCCCAAGGAGTTGCTGCCGGTCGTCGATACCCCCGGTATCGAACTGGTGGCCGCCGAGGCCGCCGAATCCGGCGCCGACCGGCTGGTCATCGTCACCTCGCCGGGTAAAGACGGCGTGGTCGCGCATTTCGTCGAGGATCTGGTGCTGGAGAGCACCCTTGCCGAGCGGGGCAAGTTCCAGCTGCTGGAGAAGGTGCGCAAGGCGCCGGGGCTGCTCGATGTCACCTCGGTGGTGCAGGACGAGCCGCTCGGGCTCGGCCACGCGATCGCGCAGGCCGAAAACGTCCTCGACGCCGACGAGGATTCGATCGCGGTGCTGCTGCCCGACGATCTGGTGCTGCCGTGCGGTGTGCTCGAAGTGATGAGCCGGGTGCGGCGCGAATTCGGCGGTTCGGTGCTGTGCGCGTTCGATGTGCCGAAGGATCAGGTCAGTGCCTACGGCATTCTCGATGTCGAGGTGGCCTCCGGTGTCGAGGAGCCGGATGTGCTGCGGATCAAGGGCATGGTGGAAAAGCCCGATCTCGCCGACGCGCCGTCCACCTTCGCCGCGGCCGGACGGTACCTGCTCGACCGGCAGATCTTCGACGCGCTGCGCCGGATCGAGCCGGGCACCGGCGGCGAACTGCAGGTGACGGACGCCATCGCGCTGCTGATCGCCGAGGGGCATCCGGTCCACGCTGTGGTTCACCGTGGGTCGCGCCACGATCTGGGCAACCCGGGCGGCTATCTTCGTGCTGCAGTGGATTTCGCGCTGGAGCGGGAGGAATACGGTCCGGCACTGCGGGAATGGCTGCAGCATCGGCTGGGCCCCGACTGGGATCCGCAGGTGACGGCGTAGGAACAGATCGTCCGAGGGGCGAGGGAGATCGGGAAGGGCTGGATGCGCTCGGTTGAGGATCAGCAGATCAAGGTGACCGCGGCGGCGGTCGCGCCCCGGCCGGTCCGGGTCGCGATATCCGAGGCCCAGGGCCTGCTGTGCGCCGAGGACGTCGTCACCGAACGGCCGCTGCCCGGTTTCGACCAGGCCGCCATCGACGGCTACGCGGTGCGCAGCGTCGACGTCGCGTCGGCCGGCGCCGAAATCCGTGACGAGGAAGGCGAACTCGTCGATCTCACGCTGCCGGTGGTCGGCGAGGTCGTCGCGGGTTCGCGCCAGCCGATCCGGTTGCAGCCGCGTCAGACCGTGCGCGTCGACACCGGCGCACCACTGCCGACGCTGGCCGATGCGGTGCTGCCGATCGACTTCACCGATGGCGGCCGCGCCCGGATCAAGGTCTACGAACCCGTGCGCTCCGGCGACTACGTGCGCCGCATCGGCGATGACGTGCAGCCCGGCGACGTCGCCGTGCGAGCGGGCACCATTATCGGCGCGGCGCAGGTCGGTCTGCTCGCCGCGGTCGGCCAGGACAAGGTGCTGGTGCATCCGCGGCCGCGGCTGTCGGTCATCTCGGTGGGCGCCGAACTCATCGACATCGACCGCACGCCGGGTCCCGGCCAGGTCTACGACGTGAATTCCTATGCGCTGGCCGCGGCCGCGCGTGATGCGGGCGCCGACGTCAACCGGGTCGGCATCGTCGACGCCGACCCGCGCCGGCTGCGCGATGTGGTCGAAGGCCAGCTGGTGCGTTCGGAGGTCGTGGTGATCGCGGGCGCGGTCGGCGGCTGGGCGTCGGAGCAGGTGCGCGAGGCGTTGGAGGGGCTCGGCGAACTCGAGATCGCCAGGGTCGCCATGCATCCCGGCTCCGTGCAGGGCTTCGGGCGGCTCGGCCGCGACGAGGTGCCGACGTTTCTGCTGCCGTCCAATCCCGTCGGCGCGCTTGTGGTGTTCGAGGTGATGGTGCGCCCGCTGATCCGGATCGCGCTCGGGCGACGTCAGCCGATGCGGCGAATCGTGCACGCCCGCACGATCACTCCGATTCAATCGATGGCGGGGCGCAAGGGTTACCTGCGTGCCCAGCTGATGCGTGACGAGGCCACCGGCGAATACCTGGTGCAACCGCTGGGGTCGGGGGCGGGACCGTCCTCGCATCTGCTGGCGACGCTGGCCGAGGCCAACAGCCTGATTGTCGTCGATCCGGACGACACCGAGATCCGGACCGGCGACGAGGTCCAGGTCGCATTTCTTTCGCAGCGCGGCTGAAACGTGGAGACCATGAACGTTTTCCGGGCCACCCAGCACCCTGGGTGGCCCGCACATCTGGGCCCGGTGCGGGTCGCGGCCGGGCAGGTGGCGTTGCGGCCGGTGCGGCTGCGCGATGCCGCCGCCTGGAGCCGGATCCGGTTGCGCGATCAGCAGCATCTGGAACCGTGGGAGCCCACCGGCCGAGGTGCTTGGGAAGCGCGCAATCACGCCTCGAACTGGCCGTCGCTGTGGTCGAGCCTGAAGGCCGAGGCGCGGCGAGGGGCGATGATCCCGCTCGTCATCGAGGTCGACGGCGCGTTCAGTGGCCAGTTGACCGTCGGCAATATCGTGCGCGGGGCCTTGCGGTCGGCATGGATCGGCTATTGGGTGGCCAAGGATCTGGGCGGACAGGGTGTGGCGACGGCGGCGCTGGCGCTAGGGCTCGATCACTGTTTCGGGCCGGTCGGATTGCACCGGGTCGAGGCGACCGTGCGGCCGGAGAATCTGGCGAGCCAGGCGGTGCTGCGCAACGTCGGGTTCCGTGAGGAAGGCCTGCTACGCCGCTATCTGGATGTCGATGGGGCGTGGCGCGATCATCTACTCGTCGGCCTGACCGTCGAAGAGGTGGCCGGGACAGTGGTGGACCGGCTCGCTCGGGAAGGCCGGTTGACGCTGCTGTGACCGCGGGCCCGACGACGGGCCGCAATGGTGGAAATGTGACGGGTGTGGCGGATGTGCACGGCGCGCCTGCCGGACCATACCCCTACCCGGAATTAACCTACGGACGTCGGTGGTGCGCCCTGCGCCATCGGCAGGGAGCCTGCGACCCGCCCGGCGACCATGCCGCAGCGCCTGTGCGGCAGCCGGAACAGTCACCGCGACGGGGACGCGGGGCGTGGGTCGGAACTGGATCAGGCGGGGACGGAGGTGCTGACGGCGATGCCGAATTCGATCTTGTGGATCGGCCTGGTCGTACTCTGGGTCTTCGTCCTGTTTCCGATACTCGCCGACCGGCATCCCCGGATCCGGCAGACCACCGACACGGCACTCGCCACCCGGGTGCTGCATCGCGGAGGTTCGAAGCGGCGCACCAGGTCCGGACCAGCCGCCGGGCACGACAGCGACCCCGATTGGCGGCCGAGACGAGTGCAGAGAAAGCGTCCCCACAGCGATGATGCGGAGGATCGGATGACGACTTCGGCCGACGAGCCCGTCACCGAGGCTGACGACGAACACAACACGCCGGGCGACGTCACCGACACCGGCGCCGCCCGGGTCACGACCGCCGAGGCGACCCGCCGGGCGGTGGCTGAGACGGAACTCGACGAGATGGACGCGGCCGAGGACGCGGACATCGACGACACCGAACCGGCCGACCCCGTCGATGCCGAAGCGGAGGCCGACGACTACGACGACCGAGACGAGGGCGACCGCGGCGACCACGACGCCGACGCCTCCTTCGATGCCGAGGACTCCTCGCGCGACCCGGTCTCCGCCCGGATCCCGCCCGCCCGACCGGCGTTGCCCGCCGTCGCCGACGACCACGACACCGAAGACACCGACTTCATCCCCACTCGGCGCGGCCGCGGCGGCTTCGACCCGGAAGCCGACGCCATCGCCCGCGCCGCCCGCTACACCTTCCGGCAGCGAGCCGTCCTCGGGCTGGTCCTCACCACCCTGCTGTGCGGTGGGCTGGCGATCGCGATCGCACCCGTCTTCTGGTGGGGTTGCGGCCTGGCCACGGCCGTCCTCGTCACCTACCTGGCCTACCTGCGCAAGCAGGTCAGGATGGAAGAAGAGATCCGCCGCCGCCGCAGCGCCAGGCTCGCACGCACCCAGCGCCCCGAAGCCGAACGCGCCGAGCAGGCCACCCGCCCCGCCCGCCGCGGCATGGACCGCGACACCGCCCGCGCCCTGCGCCGTCGCTCCGAACTCCTCGAACCCGACGACGAAGACCCCGCCTTCGAACACCTCGAAGCCTTCGACGCCACCGCCGCCCGCGCCGTCCGCAACCGCGCCGCCGGCGGCGACATGCGCCGCGCCGCGGGCGAATAACCGCAGGTGGCGGGCCCGATTCGGAATCGGCGCCCGCCTCCTGCTACAGTGTCACAGCGCGGTTCCCGCCAGGAACCGCACGGGGCTATAGCGCAGTTGGTAGCGCGTCTCGTTCGCATCGAGAAGGTCAGGGGTTCGATTCCCCTTAGCTCCACCAAAGGCGGCGCATGCTTATGGAAAGCATGCGCCGTTTTTTGGTTCCGCGTGTTTCTTGGGGGCGAAGCCCCCAAACCCCACCCGGAGGGCTTCGCCCCCGGACCCCCTTTCAGGTTTGCCCGTCCTGGATGGTGTGCCGTTCGTGGGCTTTGGCTCAGGTCTCCCTCTGGTTTGCCCGTCCGGGGGCGTGTGTCGTTGGCGGGCTTCGCCGGGACCTCCCTACTTGTTTGGCCGTCCCGGGTTGTGTGCCGTCGCTGGTTTCGCCCCGGCCCCGTCCCTGGTGAGCCTGTCCCGGTCGTGTGTCGTTCGCGGGTTTCCCCAGGACCCGTCTAGCTTCGCTTACGCGTGTACTGCGCTGTGCTCAACGGGCTTCGCCCCAGGACGGTCGCGTTCGACCGTCCTGACGGCTATACCGATTCCTGCACGGCTATGCCGATCGGCGATACATGGCTTTCTTGGTCCGCTGGCGACTCAGCCCTGCCCGTCCGGCGGGTGGGGACGCGAGTCGAGCCTGACCTTTGGCCGGAACGAACCGAACCACGCCGGCAGAGCCGGCCGCGGCCGTGGCCGGTCAGCGAACGCCTACTGCACACCCAGCCCACGCCGCCGCCGACAGTTCGAGTTCGGCTGACAGACGTGACATCTGTGTCACTTCACTGTCGGGGTCGCCTCGATGGTCCAGCTGAGGTCATGGCCGGAGAGGGTTTGGAGGAAGCCGGCGGGATCGAATGCTTGCGCAGGGGTGCGTACTCCGGCGGCGGCCTTGCCTGCTGCCAATCGCCGGGCTGCTTCGACTGCGGCGACAGCGGTGGTTCCGTAGGTGTCTCGGCCTCGGATGACTCCCCGTGTCTGCTGACCCTGGTGGTCCACGGCGTCGAGCAGGTAGGTGAATTGCTGCTCGGCGCGGTCGTGCTCGGTCGGGCCTGCGGGAAGCCCGGCGATCAATTCCGGCGTGATGGGTGTTTCGAGGCCGGCCTTCAAGGTTGCCTCCAGCAGGCTTTCGACATGGTCGACCTGCACGTGCCGGGGGATGGTGACCACCTCGCACGTCGGCAGCGGCGCCATCGCGACGGACTCGCCGTCGGGCAATGTGATTCTGTCGCGCCGGGCCGGAACGCCGCTGCGCCAGGCACCGTCGTCATAGGTCAGCCCGCCTGACCGCATCGTGTCCATCGTCGCCAACGCCGAGCGCAGCGATCCGCGTGAGAGACCGGCAGCGCCGGTGATGAAGTGGCTGACAGTGATCTCCGCCAGCGGCCCGGTCCGCTCGGCGATCAGGTGCGCGAGCAGGTCGCCCGGCAGGCAACCGTCGTTAACTGCCGGCACTACCGTGACACCCGCACGCTCGGCGTCGCCGCCGAAGGAATCGAAAACGCCCTTCACATACAGTTGCTCGCCCGCGGTGTCGACATAGTGGGCGCCGGCGGCGATCGCCGCATCGACCATCACCGCGCCGGAGGTGGTGAACGGTCCCGCACAGTTGATGACGACGTCGCTACCCGCCAAAGCAGCAACGAGAGCGGCGCGGTCGTCGAGACCGGCCACCCGGCGATCGGCGTCGGGAATTCCGACCTCGGCGGCTGCAGATTCCAGCCGCGTCCGATCTCGACCGACGAGCCGGACCTCCACATCATGGCGGGACAACTCGGCAAGGGTGAGCTTGCCCTGATAGCCGTTGGCACCGTAGACGGTGACGAGCATGTCAACTCCTGTGGCTTATGAATCCGCTGCAGATCAGCAGCAATTCGAACCTAAAGCCAGCCCTCCGCGACGCTCAATGCGTCAGAGTCCAAGATCTATACGAATCTGTCTCGATCGAATCGTGATTCGATAGTTTGACGGTGTGGATCCTCTTTCTGACGTGGTGGCCGCGATGCGGATCGGCGAGCCCCATTCCGGCCGGGTCAGCCACCATGCGCCGTTCGGCTGGCAGTTTCCCGCTTTCGACGCCGCAGGATTCCATGTGGTTCTGGCAGGCACCTGCTGGTTCCTGCCACCCGCGGCCGACCCGATCGCGCTGCGGCCGGGCGACATTGTCCTGCTCCCGGGAGGATGCACCCACGGGCTGGCAGACGATCCGGCCACGCCGCTACGTCCTGCCGCGACCTCGCTGCGCCGGGTGAACCCGCGGCCGTCCCGACCCGGCACCGCACCCGAACCGCGACCGGAGACCGTGCTGCTGTGCGGTGCCTACCTGCTCGACCGAAGCCGTTCACACCCGATGCTCGCCGATCTGCCCGAGGTCATCCACCTGCCCGCCCCGGAAACTCGCCACACCACGGTCGGGGCGATCATCGACCTCCTCGACAGCGAACTCGCCGCCGATCGGCCCGGACACGATGCCATGCTCCGCTCGCTGCTGGATGTGCTACTGCTACACATCCTGCGCCGCTGGCTCGACCGCCAAGCCGGCACCGGATGGTCGGCCGCGCTACACGACCCAGCCGTTGCCGCAGCGCTCTCGGCGATCCACGGCTCGCCCGGACACGGCTGGACCGTCGCCGCACTCGCCGCGCACGCCGGGACTTCGCGCGCCGGCCTCGCCCGCCGGTTCACCGACCTCATCGGCCGGCCACCCATTGCCTACCTCACCTGGTGGCGCATGACCCTCGCGGCCCGGCAACTGCGCGACACCGACACGCCGCTGACCGTCATCGCCCGAGACGCCGGCTATGCATCCGAATTCGCGTTCGCCCACGCGTTCAAAAACGAATTCGGCCAGCCACCAGGTCGATACCGAAGAAAGAACCGGCCAGTTCAACCACCAGATCGGAACGCAGGAGGACGATCGACCGGCTCTGCGACTCGTGCAGTCACACCCGCCGTCGAATCCGAAAGCTAGACCCGAACACCCGACACCCAGGAAAGCCACACCAACTTTTCGCAGACCACAGTCGGCAGCCGCTCCTTCGGAAAAGTTCACTCGGACCGGACAACGATGGAGCCGAACCCAGACCGTCGAGTGAGTAGCAACGACGTACCGGATGGGGACAGCGGCGGCGACGGGCGTCCGTAGCCTGAACGGGTGGGAATACCGAACATCGCCGGTGGGTCTGGTGGGGGTTGGGATTTTGCGGGGCCGGCGGCTGCCGCGCCGTCGGGGGCCGCGGTCATCGGGTACCGCGATGTGGGTGGGGTCGGGCTGGACTTGCGGGTTGCGGCGACGACGGCGGTTGCTGTGGTGATCGAGTTCGGCGGGGGTGGGCTGACGGTGGACGATGCCGAGGGGCAGCAGACGGTGGGCGGGCTCGTCGTCGGCCTTCCCATGGCGTCCATGCGTATTCGAAGCGCGCAGCCCGAGTGCGTGGAGGTTCGCATGTCGCCGATTCGGGCGCACTCGCTGTTGGGAACCGCGGCAACCGATCTGGGCCGTGGTGTGGTTCCGGTGGATGAGTTGTGGGGGTCGGGGGTGCGGCGGCTGCGGGAGCAACTCGCGGACGCCGGGACCTGGGAGGAACGGTTCGCGCTGACGACATCGTTTCTCGCCGATCGCGACAGGCCGACGCGGACACCGGATCCCGAAGTGATCGCCGCCTGGCATCGCATACTCGGCTCCGGTGGTCAGGTGAAGGTCGGCGAGCTGGCCGAATCGCTCGGATGGAGCCGTAAACGGTTGTGGGCGAAGTTCGAATCGCAGATCGGCTCGACACCCAAGCGGGCGGCGATGCTGGTGCGGTTCCGGCGCGCGGTCGCCGGTTTGCTGGCCGGCAGGCCCGCCGCCGACGTCGCGGCGGTGTGCGGGTACACCGATCAGGCACATCTGTGCCGGGACATGGCGATCTTCGCGGACCGGACACCGGGAGCCCTGCACACGGGCGACCTGCCGCCCATCGCGCGGCAGCGGTACCGGGCCTGGGGAACATTTTTCCAATCTCCGGGATGACCGATCGGTCGATAGTGGTGTTCCTCGGATGCGGCCGGCGAGCCGGACGCACCTCGAGCGCACCCACTGATCGACGAGAGGACACGTGCCGTGACCGACACCCTCGGCCATGCGAAGCCACGAGAACACAGCACCGGAGACCTGTCAGCGGCGACGAAACTGCTGCTGGCGGGCGGCGTCATCGGACCGCTGCTCAATATTGTCGTCATCCACGTGCTCGGGGCCATACGACCCGACTACAACCCGTGGGTCGTACCCGACAGCAACCTCGAATTGGGCCCCGGCGGGTGGATGCAGATCACCAACTACGTCGTCACCGGAATGCTCCTGCTCGCTTTCGCCGTCGGGGCGAGGCGGGTGATCCGTACCGGACGCGGGTCCACCTGGGGTCCCATCCTGCTCGGCATCTATGGCTTCACCTTCTTCGCCATCGGGCCCATCCTTCCTGATCCGTCGCTCGGCTACCCGCCCGGTGAGCCGGAAGTGCTCACGGTTCACGGCGCTGTTCACTCCCTCCTCGGCCTGGTCCAGTTCACGTCGCTGCCTGCGGCTTGCTTCGTGCTGGCGCGGCGCGGCCAACTCGGAAACCGGGGCTGGTACTGGTATTCGGTCGCTACCGGCCTGCTGGTACCCATCTCGTATGTCGTATTCGCCCTCATCGCCAAATTGGCCGAGGGCGGACCAGCGGGGCTCGTCGAACGGATCGGGATCGTCGTAGCCGGAATGTGGGTGGTTCTGCTGGCGATCCGCCTGCTGCGGGGGTCCGTCCCGCGCATGCCGGTCTGATTGCAGGTTCGGTCAGATCCCAGGCCTCTGGCCGCCAACCGAGGTCGCCGCGAGGCGAGCGCTCACACAGAGCGCTCGCCCACCGGTGGTTTTCGCCGGGTACTCGACAGCGGGCGACTACCGCACCAGCGGCCGATGCCGATCGGTGAACCGCTGTTCGAAGCCGGCGATGTAGGAACCGGGCGCGATCGAGGACGACGACTGTTCCAGCACACCGTCGTCGGCGACATAGAAAATCGCGCGACCGATCGATATCTCGCCCTCGGGTGCGGGCACGTACACCATCCAGCCCATGCTGAGGCGGTGGGCGGTCAGCTCGGACAGCGGGTATCCGGTGGTATCGAGGCCGTTGGTGACGATGTGGTCGCGGACGCGGGCGATGGCGGCGGCTTCCGGAAGTTGGTCGGGCAGGGTCGAGACGACGCCGGCGAGGCCGAGTTGGTAGAGCGCGCCGTCGATGTCGAAGCGGGTGTCGTCGAAGACGGCGGTGAGGGTTTCGCGGGCCACGACACCGGCTTCGGCGGCGGCTACCAGGGTCTCCGCGTGGTCGAGGAGCTCCTTGCCGGGAGCGTCGTCGACCAGGCCCGCGACGATCCGCGCGACGATATCGGCCGTCCACATCCCGGGCACGGCGGTGGCGCACTGCTCCGCCGACGGTGACTCGCCGCGATACCAGCGCCCGCCCTCCCACCAATAGCAGAACGACAGCAGCCCCGACGACGCCCGCGCGTTCAACACCGGATTCGCCACCCACTCCGGGGCACCGGCATACAACCGGGGCAGCGGCGCGTCACCGTTGTAGGCCGCGTCGAGCGCCGGAGCGTTCCACACCCCACCCGACAGGACGGCACGTCCCCCCGGAAGCACATGCAGCGTCGACCCGCCCCGCGCCGACCCTTCGAACACCCCGGTCCACGGCAGCATGCGCGGCCCCCACGCCGATCCCGCCGCGACGAACGCCGCGCTCAACGTCGCCCACCGCGCCCACATCACCGGAAACGGCGGAAACTCGTTGTCCGCGAGCACCGCCCACACTTGTGCGGCGCGATCGTTGCGCGCCTGCTCGGCCGCTTGCTGCGGCGTCCGCTGCTGACGATCGGCGTGCAACATATAGGCCGCCAACCACACCGGGACGTTCTCGCGCGGATAGGCGACCAGATCGGCGCGATAGGCCTCCGGTTCGAACATCTGCTCCGGCGGGAACGGGTCGGCGCCGTAGTCGTAGTCGACGGTCACCGAACCGGCATCAGCGAGCGTCAGCAGCAGCCGCCACCACGGACCGTGTTCGGATTCTGTTGCCGCCGTCCGCAACTGCCGCACGAGCGCGAGAACCTGCTCCGGCGGCTGCACCGCCACCCGCTGCTCGCCGACGGAATAGACGAGGTGGGCGATATCGCCGCGCACCGTCACGGCGAATTCGGCATCCAGGCGATGCCAACCTGCGGGACCGAGTGTCGTCAACGCACGGGAGAGCGGGTGCTCGGCGGTGAGGCCGTTGTGTTGCTCGGTCATTCAGTATTCCTCATGATGGATTTCGGTTGTGTGGAGCTAGCGTTCGGGCCGGTACTCGTGCGCCCATGGTGATCCCCACCAGGATTCGAACAAGGGCAGATGAGCACCGTTGGGGGTGATCATCGCTTCTACCGCCAGCCGCGCGGAATCGCCGTCGCTGCTGAAGCCGAGCAACGACTTGGCGAGGTGGATATTCCGATCCATCTCGGCATCGTTGATCAGGTACTCGGCGGTGAACTGAGCGGTCGAGTTCCCGTTCTGCGCCGGGCTACACGATCCGATGATGAGCGGACGGTACTCGTCCTGGGCGAGCAGATTCATGAACTGAGCATTATTGGTGAGCAGACGGCCGTACTCCACACCTCCGACGAACACGTCCTGCCACGCATCACCGACGCGAATTTGGAGCAAGTAGACGTCGGCGATGGCGTGCGTGATCACGATGAACGGAGCTTTGCCGGTCGCATGTAGTTCCCGTTGCCACACAGCGGGCTCGGGCGACGCGATGGTGTACCTGAACGGCGGACCGCCGGGCCGCTGGTACATCGTGTAGATGTGTTCGAGGTCGCGATGGGGTCGGCCGGCCCAGTGCGCGAACCCGTCGTCACGGTCGTGGCTCGACGGCAGAAACACGACATCGTCGTGCCCGTATTCGTTGCGCAAGGTCAGCGTACGCACATCGTTCGGGTCGATCTCGATATCGCGTCCGGTCGAAAGATCCTTGCCGAGGATGGGAAGTTGTGAACCCCGCCTCGATGGGTGTGGCGCCGCCACATCGGGCAGCTCTGGCCGCGCGGTCACCACCAACCCAGAAGGGGCATGAGCGACTGATTCCGCGGTAGTAGATGTGCTGCTCGACGGCGGTAGGACTTTTCCCGGCGTGGTATCGGTCGGCTCGATGCGGATTATCCTTCGGTCCAGCGCCGCCAGCACCGCTGGAATCCGCCCGTGGACGCCGAGCTTGTCGAAGAGACGAGCCAGCCGATCTTGCAGGACAGTGCGGTCTATCCGCAGACGCGCGGCAACCGCCGAGTTCGACAGGCCGCGGGCGAGCAAGCCGAGGATCTCGACTTCGTCATCAGCGAACTCGAGGTAGTTGCGCGGAGCCGATTCCGTCGTACCGTCGCCGAGACGCAGCGTTCCCTGGTTCCACACCCGCACGACCGACTCGATCGTGCTGTGTGTTCCGAGCTTCTCTTCGATGGCAGCGAGGCGCCGGCGCACGGTACTCACCGAAGCGCCGATCTGGCTGCCGGCCTCCGACAATGAGCGCCCGTCGGCGATCAGGGAAAGAAGATAGACCTCGTCGGCGTCGAGCTCGAGCAGGCGCTGGTCGCGGGCCGGCTCCGGGGGAGTCCGTGGCTGCTCGTCCTCGTGCGCGGCATGGCTGGTGGCAGTCGATTCGATTTGTCCCGCACGTACATAGTCTCGCAGCGTGTCTCGCCGCGCACGAGCGACGTCCGGCGTCACCACACTGTTTGGCGGGTTCCCCAGATTCGCGACTGTGGTGCTGTGCCCGAATACGGATATCAGGTAGCCCTCTCGCACGAGCGCGCGGTACACATTCGAAACGACGGTCCCGGAGACACGCAGGTACGAAGCGAGCGCCTTGGCCGCTGGGAGTTTCTGGCCGCCGACGAGCCTGCCGGTGTCGACTGCCCGGCGCAGCCCTGATGTGAGGGTGATGTGCCATGTGGTCTGGGCAGCTTTATCGATCAGGCGCTCCGGAGAGGCGTCACCGGAGAGCGCGGCGACAACTTCCGCCGGAGTGAGTGACGGGTTGGGCGTGAGCGCGCCGGTAACTGTAGGCCAGTTCTCCTCGTTGGTCACGGTCGCACCGCGGTTGGTGAGTTCGAGGTAGCCTTCTTCGGCGAGTTGGCGGTAGGCGCGGGCGACGGTGTCTTTCGAGATGCCGAGGTGGGCGGCGAGTTTGGGTGCAGGTGTGAGTAGCTGTCCAAGGGTGAGCTCGCCCGCGTGGAGGGTGCGGCGCAGGCCGGTCGCGAGGGCCTCATGCCAGTTGTGTTGTGCTGCCTGCTGTTCGAGGGAAGACCCCGGTGTGGTGACCTCGATCGTCGCCACCATCTTCGCCGGCGTCATTGCCGGGGCGGGAGCAAGCGAATCGGGCGATTTCGGCCAACTCTGCTCGTTGGTCACGGTGGCACCGCGGTTGGTGAGTTCGAGGTAGCCTTCTTCGGCGAGTTGGCGGTAGGCGCGGGCGACGGTGTCTTTCGAGATGCCGAGGTGGGCGGCGAGTTCGGGGGCTGGTGTGAAGAGCTGACCTGGAGTGAGCTCGCGCGCGTGAAGGGCGCGGCGCAAACCGGCGGTGAGGGCTTGGCGCCAGTTACTTTGTGCCGCCTGCTGTGCGAGTGCGTCCGATGCCGTCGTGCCAGACAAAGCCCTGACCAGCTCTGTGGGAGAAATAGACGCTACCTGCGATGGCGGCGACGTCTGGATCGGTGGAGGAGAGTCGGGAAGCCCAGTGGGTGTGGTCGCCTCGCCGACAGTTGGGGTGGTCGCCGGGATTTCGAGTCGACCCGGCGGGTCTGGCCAGTTGTCACTGCTGGTGACCAACGGGCCGAAGGGCGCGTTCGACATCAAGTAGCCTTCGCGGACCAGCGTGGAGTAGACCCGCTCCACGGTGCCAGGCGCGATGCTCAGGTGTCGGGCGAGCCTCCCGCTAGCTGGTAGACGCCTTCCGTCGGCGAACAGTCCCTCGTGAATCACTCGGCGTACCCCGATAGTCAGGAGGTTCCGCCAGCCGTATCGACGGCCCCAGACGGGGAGATCATCTGCTCCCAGGGCAGTCGAGATGGCGGCGGACAACTCCCGCGCGGTGAGTTCGAACGTTGCCCGCATCGACTCCTCGATAATGAGGCGTTCCGGTATCTGCGTGAGGTTTATCGAGGCTCGGAACAGGTGCAGAGTCGCGAGCTCTCCGGTCGGGTGTAAGAGACTGCGATACTGTGCTGGATGCGCCTGGGCAAGGTTGTGGAGGCGCTCCCGGAGCATGTCTCGGGGGAGTGATCGAAATGCTTGCCCGTACTTTCCGTCGCGATGATGTTCCAGGAGCGCGTCGAGCACGCGACGGCGAATCTTCTCGAGCTGGACGTAGTCCTCGGTGGTACGCCCGACGATAATGGCGAGCTCCCGGCCGATGTGTTCAGCACGGGTACCACGCAGCTCGCGTGCGGCGACGCTGAAACTCGCGTCGGCGATTTCCTCTGCCAACTGCCGCTGCTGGGCTGGGTCGAGCTCGATGACACCGCGCTCCACCAGCTTGCCGACAGCACCCCTGACCCGTTCGAAGACCTGGTTGCCGAACCGATCACGCAATGGGCGGGGCCCGGTGACGGGAGAGGGCGGGTCCTGTCCGCCTCTGGCTGCACCTCCGCCGTCGGCGTGGACTGTACCGAATCCGCGGAATTGCTCTCGTTGCTGATGGCGCAGGCTCCGCCAGTCATCGGCGTGGTGATCGATGTCGGTGGCCCGAGGCTCCACGCTCGCGCCGCGCAGGGGCCGGCCGGTCGGCGTGGTGGGTACGCCTGGGACGTGTCGAGGTCCAGACGGCGAGCCGCTGTCGGTCTCGAGGCGTGTCGACGGGTCCTGCGCGATTCGCGCGTGCACGAGTTGCTCGATGTGGGCGCTGATGATGCGCTGTGCCTCCTCGGCGTCTGCGCCGAAGAACCGGTGCGCGGTTCGTGCCTCTGCCATGGCCTCCGGCACGTTGATTCGGCCGTCCGGGCGCAAACTGTACCCGCTCAGGGCGAGTCGAAGTGCGGCGAGAATCGCGGCGTCCGGCTCGTTGGCAGTGCCGTCGCCTGCGAACAGTGCGACCAGCTGTGGTGTCAGCGCTTCCCAGACGCGCTCCAGCGCAGCCTTCCAAGCGCCGGGCGGTGCGTCGAAAACCTCCTGGATGAAGAATTGCAGGACGTGGCCGAGCTCATGCGCCACGGTGGTGCGAACGGGCTCGTCGTGAATACGGGAGAAGAACCGGTTGGTGGTGGCCGCGTTGATGAATTTGCGGGCTTCGGTCCGATTGAGTGCCCATTGTTCGCTGAGCCGCATCTCGCTCGCGCCACTTCGTCGACGCGCGGTGTTTCCGTGGGTGAACGGGTTGGCGATAGGGATAACCGATATGCGGGCCAGCCCGGTGACGCTTCCGAATTCGTCGACATGGTGCTGGATTTCGGCGATCACATCATCGAGGAAATCGGCGTCGAGGTCGACCATGTCGAATCCGACGAACTCGATTCCGAACCTTGATTCCGCCTCACTGATCTTCTGCACGCGATGCCGATGCTCCGCTTCTTCCTCCGGTGTGGCCGGAGGCCGCAGCGCGGCGTCGATGCTGAAATCCCAGGTACGCGCGGTATCGACGAGCAGATCGTGAAGTACATGATGCGCCTCGCTGATACGTGGCGTCGCACTTGTCGTCGCCGCTCGGTGGATATTGATGAACGAGTGCTTCACCGCGGTGCCGGCATAGAGGTGGCCGTTGTCGTCCAGCATGCCGGGACCGAACTGTTCCTTCAACCATTCGGTGAAGCCGTCGTCGGTGTGATCACCGTGTCGTTCTCGGTATGCGCGCAGCAGGGTGGAAGTCGCTTGTGCGACGGCTCGCCATCGTCCGGCAAGCAGCAGCACCTCCGCAAAGCCATCTACTACGGCGTTCATCATCGAGTAGATGAATCCGTCGGGGTCTTCGCCCTCGAGATCCGGCAACGTGATCTTCATTCGTGCCGACGGCACTTCTCGGCCCTTGATGTCGGGTTTCACTTCGACCCGGACGCGTCGCTCGTTTTTGCTGAGGACGACATCGGCCTCGCGGAAGGAGACCGGATAGCGGCCGAGCAGCTTGTCCATTGTCCATGCGAGTGCCATGGACTGCGCCTGCGTGAGTAGCTCGAACCCTTCGATCCGTAGGTTGTGCAGCCGGAGGAGTTCGTTCGCCATATCGGCCGGCGTCCCCTGCGCTTGGTCGGGCACGTGGAGGAGTTGGGGTGGTTTCGGTCCACCGCCGCCGTCATGGTCGAATTCCGCGAGCCGCTCGACAGCACGCTGCCCGCGCCGGGGCGCTGGTCCCCGGTCCCAGGGCGAACGACCTCGACCGTCGAGCGGGACATCGGGGTCCGGGACGCCCATGGTCCCGATGGGCACCGTGGTTTCGGCTGCGGCTGCCCGGCCTTCCCGTTGGCGGGGCACGGTGGCCGCGGCGACGATCAGTCCGTCACCGACAGTGAAGCGGCCGGAGATCTCCGTGACAGGTGGGCCCGAGTCGATGGACGTGTCGGCGGGCATGTGTGCGTGGAAGGCGCCGGGGCTGTCCAGATCGAACACCACCTGAACATGCTGGAGGTGTGGCCAGCGCCCGGTCAGCGGAAACCATGCGCGCCTGGCGCTTTCCTTGGCCGCCAGCAACACCCGATCCCACCACACCTCATCGCGATGGCCTTTTCGCTGCAACCAACGGCGCTCGGCTGGAACGGAGATCTCGGCGAGCGTGTCCGCGGGCAGCCGTTCATTGTGCTCGGCATGCAGTCCGATCGATCGGAAGTCGCGTGCATCGGCTACGGCGGCGGCGCTGTAGGCATCGTTCTGCGTCACCCCGCCGACCACCCCGTCCGGCCACAGTGGCCGGCCGGCAGGCCCTGTCGATATGGGGCCGCTTGCAAGGCCGAGACTCCGTAACGCCTCGTCGGCGCTGCGGCGCACGGCCGCTACCGGCGAGACGGGAGCATTGCCGCCTACGATCTCTGCGGTATGCACCCCCTGCGGCACCAGGCCTGCGACGATGGTGTCCTGCCGCTGGGGCCGCGGCTCGCCCGCAACCGAAGCATCCGTCCCCGGGAGCGGCGGGGCTCCGGTGGCGTGCGGGGCTACTTCGATGGGTGCGAACGGAATTCCCTGGTCGTCCTCGTCAACCAGGGGCGTGGGAGGGGGGAGCTCAGGAGATTGTGCCGCGCGTTCGCCTGGCGCGGCCGGTGCATGGCCCAGCGCCGCGGCGAGCTCGGCAGACACCGTGCCCGTTCCGGGTCCCGCTGCATCCCCGGTGGCGCCGGCGGTCGTGCCACCCAGGCGAGCGTTCTTGGCCGCTACCCGTCTCGCGAGGTAGGCGGCCATGATCTCCTGTCCCTCGCTCGCCATATGCCATCGGCTCGCGGTATGTGCCTCGGGGAAGGCTTCCAGCGGATTGAGGTTGGCGAGGTTCTTTTCGTCCAGATAATCGTGAAAGCTGTATCCGCTGAACTCGCTCACCAATTCGTTCAGATAGGAGAGGAACGCAGTGCGATGCTCGGCGAGATCGTGGTCGAAGTAGTTTTCGACGAATATCTGTGCGATCTCCTCTGCGTCCCTGGACTGATATTCTTCGGTCGACGTCTCCTCGGCCGCGCGAGCATCCAACTGATTCAGAAAGTCCTGAAGGTGGCCCGGTGCGTAGTTCTCGAAGTATCTTCGGGCAAAGTCTCGCATCACCATCGACCAGTCGGCGTCTGCCTGGATGAAGGCTGCTTCCGGCCTGTCGTCGTACCCGTGCGCATACATTTGCATGGCGTGGCCGAGCTCATGGGTCACGATCCGCACTGGCTTGTCGCGGGGGCCGCTGAAGTGGCCTCGATCAACCATATCTTCCACGAAGGAACGGGTGAGCTCCCCGTTTATCGTGTAGCGCTCGCTGTACGTTATAGATATGCCGTCCGGAGCTTGTTCCGTCTCGCCGAGGCGATCATCATTCCAGTAGGGTTCCGCGCCCATATCGACGACGCCGAAATCTCCGAACTGTGCACGGTGGTATCGGTATTCGTCGGTTACCTCCCGGATTCGTTGCAGGGTCACGTCTTTCATGTCGAAACGGGACAGGTCCAGGCCGAGCTCCTGCTCCGACTCGCGGAGGTAGGCTCTCCTCTCCTCTTGGATGCGCTGCTCGGCGTCGGTCATCGTCCGGCCGACGGCCTCCTCGGTTTTCCTTCCCATTCATTCGCCAAATCGATCATCGTGCGATGCAGCATCCGGTTTTCGGCCGTCGCGCTCGGATCGCCGGTTTCGACCTTTTCGAAAGACTCGACGAGTGTGGCCCGTGCGTCCGGTGTGCGATTTCCGGTGTCGGATTCTTGTCGTGTGTTCTGCAGTTCTCGGGCGGCGTGAACCTCCGCTCGCCACCGTCCGGCCTGGATGAGCGAGCGCGCGTACATGTGCATTACTGCGGCGCGGATGGTTTCGCGCGACATTTCTCTGGCGTTCTCCGGGTCGAGTATCAGTTCGATACCGCGTGCCGAGACCGCATCGTTTTCAACCTTGGCGGAGGCAGAGATCGTGGTCTCGCCGACACCGGGATCCGACGTGATGGCAACCCCGGTCAGCTCGGTCGGATGGCGGGTGGCCAGCTCGTGCAATGTCTGCGCGAAGACGAACGCCTGGCTCGGGTCGAGGACATCCAGGCCGCTCACAGCGATGGACTCGTGCCGGTAAGCGAACGCGTCCGCGACATCCTGCGTGGTGTGGGCCTGCTGCTCGACCAGATCGACCCGGGCGTCCATATCGAGGAACTCTTCGACGGCGGTGAGCAATCGGTCGATTCCGGGCACCCGGCCGGTCAGTGAACGAAGCCCCGCCAGCGGTTGATCGGCAGGGGCGGTCGTCGGCCACGCGGCGTTTCTCGGCAGCCCGAACAGAGTGGGCAACTCGTCGCTGACCGACTGGCGAGCGAGCAGCGCCAGGCGATACTCCTCCGAGTAGGGGTCCGTGGACTGAAGCTCGAGGTCGGCGGTGATCTGCCGGCCGACCCAATGAGGTATCTCTTCCGCTCGGATCCCTGCGGCGTTTGCGTGCCGAATCTGCTCGTCCCACCCGTTCCCGATCAGCTGCAGTGCTCGCAGTAGCGGATGACGTTCGGCCAGCAACGCCGGCTCGATGCCGAGCATGTCGGCCAACCCTGCACGCGCCTGATCGAGCTCTGCTGGCCGGACGGTCGGCTGCCCCCACATCCGGGTCTCGGGACGGCCCGCGTCGGCGACTTCGTGCTCCGAGTAATGCGCTTGCGATGAGGCCAGCAATGGCGCGACCGCGATGTCGTGGAACTTTTCGATGGCGATGTCGACGGGCCGGGGATTGTTGCCGGGCCGGATGTCGCGGGTGTAGGTGGCGGTGTCGGCGTCGGCACTGTGAGTGAGAACCAGGGTGATGTTCTCGGATTCGCCGAGCACCATGTTCACCGAGAAGGTGATCGTCAACTGATTCGGAGCTGTTTCGATACTCTCGACATCGACCCAGAAATCGTCTACGCCGCCGCGGAACATCCCTTCGGTGCCGAATTCCGTCGGCCGGGTCGCCCGGCCGCCGCGCGCGATCAGCTCCGCGACGGTCGGGATGCCGACGGGTTTCTGCTTGCGCCAGAGCGCGCCTTCGGTCTCGTCGGAGATCCGTACCGTGGACAAGTCGCAGTGGTGGGCCAGTAGGTACCGTCCGTAGGCGCTGTTCTTCACCATGGCCTGCCCGGTGCTTAACAAGTTGCTGGCGAAGGTTACGGCCAACTCCCTGCCACCCGCCATGCTCCAATGACCGAGAATGATCGGAAGGTGGCCGGGCTCTCGGTACGAGCTGTAGAGCATCGGATGCCTCGCCGGCGCGGGCGAGGTGCGGATCTCCTCGCGGGTGATGAAGAAGTAGTCTCCCTCCGGCCCAGTGGTATACGGTGCCAAATCCGGGTCGCGAACGTTGCCCTGCCAGTCGAAATGCACCGTCTGGAATTCGAGCACATCCGCGATCCCGGGAATGTACATCTCTGGGTCTACCGGTATCTCATCGAATTCCGCTGCTCGCGGGTGTACTTCGATCTTCCCGATCCGAATGCCCTGCTCGTCCGATGCGGGTGGTCCGGCCCGGTGGCCGGGTACCGGCTCCGGAGATTCGTTCGCGCCCGCGTCGCCGGGACCGAAACGATTTACCACCCAAGGGTTTCGGCGATAGCCGTGGACAGTCGAGTCTGTGTATGCGCGGGCACGGCGATCATCGATTCCCAAAGCCGCGGCGATGTCGGCTTTATCCGGCGGCATGGCGCCTTTCCCGGCGGATGCCGGTGTTCTAGCTGTGTCATTCCCCGCTTCATTCGCTGTTCGCCGCCAGGGAGACGGCGTTGCGGCGGGTTGCTGCGGACTCCACGGTGTCGGCGGCGAGTGGGGGGTTGCCGCAGCTGATGAGGCCTGCGGCGGTGCGGTTGCGGTGGCCGGATTCGCGCTGTCGTCGTGGCCGGTGGCCGGATTCGCAGTACTGTCGTGGCCGGCGGGGAAGTCATGGCCGCCTGTACCTGGACGCAGATCCATTGCTGCCCATGTGATCTTGCCGCTGTCACGCGGTTCTACTCCCGCCCGGAGGGCACGTCCCGCGACGATGAGATCCTGCACGCGCCACCCGTTGTCCGCAGCGGAATCGGCAGGTTGCCGGTCGGCCACCGTCACATGGAATTCCAGCCCGTGCCTGCCGAGCGCGACCTGCCCGGTCAGCAGCGCTTCGCCGCCCGGCGCGACCACGAGATTGTGCACGAGCTCCAGAGCGAGCAGGGCCGCGGCCGGGCGGGCATCGGCGCGCACGGCTTCGGGGGCGATATCGGCGAACGCCCGGTCGACGAGTTCGAGCACCCGACCGTAGGCGTGATCTGCATCGGTACCGGCGGGGAACCGATGGACCGCACGCACATAGGCATCGGGTCCCTCGTACGGACCGGACTTCGCGGGGTACGCGTCCTCGGTCTGCCGGTGGGCTCCCGCGGGTTCGGCCGGAGCCGGGGGAACGACGCTCACCTCGGTACTCGGCCGGGTGGTAGGGCGGTAGACGATTTCGTATTCGATGCCCGGCGCATAGCCGACGCCACGGTCGTACAAGATCGTCAGCGACAGCACACCCGACCGGGAGATCTGCACCGAGAACGCCCTGCCCGAACGCCAGGCGTCGACGGTCATCCGCACGATCGATTCGGCCAGTGCCGCGAGATCCCTGACGTCCCGTTCGGTGCCCTGGTCATGCTCATGCATGAAGTCGCGCACGAGTTGACCCGCCGCGCTCACCGGGTCGGTGCTCTGATCGATGTCGAACTGTCGATAGTGGGCATCTTCGTCGACCGTGTGGAGATACGGTGTGAAACGTGCCTCCCAACGCGCGCGTTCCCGCGTGCGCGGATACACATCGTCGGTGCGCTGGAATTCCGCGACGATGCGACGACGCTCACGCGGCATCTCCGCCCGCCACACACTGGCGCGTTCGTCGAGGGCCCGCGCCACCTCCGGTGCCAGCCTGTTGTCGCCGGTATGCATGATCTCCACGCGCAGGCCGTCATCCGGCAACGGCTGCATGAAGGCTTTGATATTGACGTCGGTGGTGGCCAGCAACGCCTCGTGGGCAACCACCTTCAACGTGGCCGCTACCAGGTCGCGTCGATCTTCCGTCCAGGCCGGTGCGGCGCTGTCGAGAGCTGATCGGATCCTCGTGTAGACCGCGTCGGAGACAGACAGCCACAGTGTTTTCGGCTGTGGCACGGAGCCGTCCTGCGCGCCGGTCCATCCCGCGTGCTGGTTTTCTGGCGGATGATGGAAACCCAGCCAGGGCTGCTGGCGGTCGAATGTAGTGGTGCCTGCGTCATCGCTATCGGCGTCGGTGGGAGGGGCGGATGTGGGCGCCGGGCCGTCGTTTCCGGGTTCGCGGACGATCTCGGCGATGTCGGCGAGCAGGTCGGCGACGGGGCGGATTGCCGGTGTGGGGATCGCCGCGTCGTCTTGCCGATCCGGCAGGTCTTCACCGAGGACCCTTGCGATGTTGCCGACAACGTCGGGCGCGTCGGCGCCGGGCGCATAAACGGTGCCGGTGTCTGCTTCCGGGAGCACATCTCCGGCCACCTCAGGACGCAAATCCAGTGCGGCCCAGGTGATCGTGCCGCCAATCCAGGACTCGCTGCCCGAACGTGCTGCCAGGCGGTGGTGCACCTGTCCACCGCTGGTGTCCGGGTAGCGATCGGCCACGGCCACCCGGAATTCCAAGCCGTGCATACCCATAGTCACCATGCCGGTGAGCAGGGCCTCACCACCGGGGTCGGCGACCAGGCGCTCGGTCAGGCCGAGGGCCAGCGACGTGGCCGCCATGCGCGCGTCGGCACGGATGAGTTCGTTCGGGATGACGTCGAGGACTCGGTCGACGAGCGCGGCAGGTTGGGCGAGCACCTCCACTGGATCGTCGCCCGCGGTGAACCGATGCTCGGCTCGGGCGAGGACATCGGTGCCGTCGAACAGGTCGCTGGCGTTCGCCATCGGATCATTGCCGACCGACCAATGCGATTCGGCGAGCCATCCATTGCGGTAGAACGCCAGCGCCGCAGGCGAATCCGGCGCCCAGTTCGCGGTGCGCTGGAACAGCTCGAGCACCGGTATCGCCTCGCGTTCGCGCGGGTGCTTCGCTGTCACGGCGAGGACCTTGGTGCCTGGCTGCCCCGACACCGTCACCATCAACCGCCACGGTCCGCTGACGGCTCGCTCGGCGAAGGCCGAAAGCTTCCGCGACACCATCGTCTGCACGGCCGCGAGCTGATCGGCATCGGTCCAGTGGTGGCGCGCCATGGCGGCGTGCGCATGTCTGACGACAGCGGTGAGCACCGGCTCGTCGATCTCTCGCCCGGCAATGCTCAGATCGGGTTCCGCGGTGTCTGCGGGCCGGAAGGTCACCTGGTTGTACCGCACCGTGCCGATGCCAGGGTTCTCGCGGACGATCTCCATGGTCAGCAATCCGGACGGCGCGAGGCTCGCGGTGAAGCGAGTGCCCTCCCGCCACGTCTTCATCACCTCCCGGACCAGCTGCTCGGCGTGATTCATCGCCTCGGCGACGTCGCGATATCCGGCGTTGCCGGCCAGCAGGTCACGGACCAGATTGCGGGCCTCGTTGGCCGGCCGACCGCGCGGTGTGATGTCCATAGCAACCGATTGCGCCGGGCCTGCGGCTGTTGCCGCCGCCGAGTCGCGAGGTTCGATGATCAGCGCATCGTCGATCCGGCGGAAAAGTAGGTCGACATGACGGACGTCAGGAGTCACATCCGCTGTCCATCCGGTGGTTTCGAGCTCCAGCATCCGAATGAGTTCGGGCGGGATGTCTCGGCGGGTGGCGTGTGCGACGGTCACTCGCAGGTTTGTGGCGTCTTGTGCTGTGGCCCGCACCCGGACCAGGACGTCCGGTCCTGCGTGCGCCACGACCGCAGTGGTCGTCCGGGCGACCGCCGACCTGAGCTCTTCCGGCCAGTCGGATGCGACGCCGTCAATCGTTTCCCGTACGGCGGTGGGCAGTTCTGGATCGTCCGCGGGCAATCGCACCGACGCGACCGGCGGCTCTGACGGCGCTTCGTGCTCGTCCGCCGGCAACTGATCGGTCGTGTCGTTGCGATTCGGAGGTAGCGGGACCGTACCGTCCCCCGGCACCGCCGCCTCGACTGTGAGATGCGCGGGTCCGGCGTCGATCACCGCCAGCTCGAAGCCGTCGGGCACCGGGCCAAGGGCCGCCGACAGACGATCGATAGCGCTCTGCACGGTATTCGCGATCTCGGGGTGCACCTCGGCAGGTGGGATGATCTCTGGCTCAGCGCCCGGCTCGGCCTGTCGGGATGTCCGATCGGACAGGGCAGCGATGAGCTCATTCGACCGGTCGGAGCCGTTGCCGTACACCACCCACGCGGTGTATCCGTCCGGTTCGTACTCGATCCCGTAGTCGTCGGCATACGTGGGGGCGAGGTTCAACTGCGTGCCGCCCGCGCCGCGCACGCGCGCATCGAGCCGCACCGCTTCGACTTCGTCGGCCGTCCACAACATCGTCGCCACCACGACACCCTCGGCGTGCGGGTGGGCGGCGATATTGCTCGCCAGCTCGCCGACGAGCAGCAGCAGGATCTCACTGCGGTCGTCGTACCAGACATTCGCGTCCGCGAACATGTCCTCGACCAGCGTGAATGCTTGTCGTTTTGCCTGTTCGGCGTCGACGTGCTGCCCGATGTCGATGACGCTGATCGTGGCCTTGCCCAGGGTCCTCAGTTCGGCTGGATTCTGGTCGGAGAGCATCGGTGACGTCGTGTCGTCCGCGGACGACGGATGCACCGGTTCGCTCGGTGGGGGATCGGAGCCCGCGGCTGCCGGTCCGGTCCACCCCTCGTGCGGGCGGTCTTCCGGATGATGGAAGCCCAGCCAGGGCTGCTGGCGGTCGAAGGTCGTGGTTGCTGCGGCGTCATCGGTGAC
The DNA here is from genome assembly GCF_005863245.1 of Nocardia cyriacigeorgica. Classification (GTDB taxonomy): domain Bacteria; phylum Actinomycetota; class Actinomycetes; order Mycobacteriales; family Mycobacteriaceae; genus Nocardia; species Nocardia cyriacigeorgica_C. Next base: position 148,395 of record NZ_VBUT01000009.1, read on the forward strand.
CTGCGCGTCGCGGGGCTCGGAGATCGGGTAGTCGAGTTCACGAGCGACCCGGCGGATCAAGTCGGCATCCGCGGCGCTCGGGCCGGGGAGCCCGCGCACGGCCAGCGAGACGGTGCTCTGCGACTTTCCGGTCAGCGCGGCAATGGTTTTCTGGGTGACAGGGCGGCTGCGGTCGACGCGGGACAGGTCCACCGGCAGGCCCGGGTCGGTCCGGACGACGAACTGGGCAGGGTCGACGGCGAGGAAACCTTCGAGGGCCTCGAGAAATTGATCGAATTGCGTGGTCTGCCCGGTCTTTTCGTGGATCGCCCGAAGCTCACCCAGTGCATCGCCACCCCCGTCGGCCACCGGTTCGCGCCGCAGTTCGTACAGGCCGAGCATTGTGGCCAGCTCGCGGTCGAGTGCTTGGACCTCCCGTGCCCGATCCGCCACTGTGCCCGGATGGTTTCCGCGCACGGTGGATTCGGCGATCGTGTGATGCAGCGCGACCAAGTCCCCGAACCACCCGCGGACCCCGAGGAGATCGCCGGTAGCCAGCGCACGTGTCCAGTCGGCGTCGTCGAACAGCAGCAGTTCCATCGTGACGGTGCGCAGGGCTTCCCGAACGCGGCCGTGAGTTACCTCCTCGGGCTCGGCGCCGACCGCATCCGCGAGCGCCTTGCGCGCTTCCAGCGCATCGCGATTCGGGGAACTGCCGTGCAGCGCGTCATCGGATGCCGCAACCGGGCTTGCGGCCGGCGGTGTGCCGGTCGCCGGTCTCCCAGACTGAGGCCGTCGGTGGGCATGGTCGGTCCCGTCGCTCGTGGGATTGAACGCGGTGACCCTCCCCGGGTCGAAGCCGCCCGGTGGTTTCATGACCCCCGGATGGTCTGGGGTGTTCCACGGGTGCCGGGTGGGACTCGGTGCGCCGGAGGTAGGCGAGGTGCGCGGTGGCGGATCGTCCGGTCCTGCTTCATCGCTGCCCTGCCGCCTGGTCGGGAAGAGCTCCTCCAACCGGCGCAGGACGTTGCCCAGTTGATCGGCCCTCGGCTCGGGGACTGCACGGATACTCGCCTCATGCTCTTCCCTTGCCAGGCGCTGCCCGCGCTGGAACGCGGTCTCCTTGGTGGTCGGAGCCGGACCGGGCTCGACCGGGCTCTGCGCGGACAGGGGGACACGTTCACCGGTTGCGGCAACCGATTCCACCAGATACCCGGCCATTCGGCGCACCGCGCCCGTGACCATGAATTCGATGGTGGGCTCGGACAGCCCCAGCCGCTGCGCAACAACGGCGGGAGACTCTCCTCGTTCGAGCAGCCCGACGACGATCTGCCGCTGTTGGGTTCCCAGCCGCGCAATGGCGTCCTGTAGCTGCCGGACATTCGCCGCGGCGATGGCCGCTCGCCGAGGATCGGCCTCGATCTGCGCATCGGTGAGGACATCGACCAGCTGGCTCGCCGCGCGCATTCCTTCGTCGCGGATCGTCTCGCGTGCGGCGAGCGGGATGAATTGCCCCGAGCGCAGTATCCGCAACGCGCTGCGTTCCCGGGGGGTAAGCGATCGGATGGCCTCAACCATCTGCTCCGCGGTGGTCGCGGCCAGTGTCTGGTCCGGGTCCGGGATCGCGGCCGCATCCAATGTGGCGAGTAGCGCGGCGCGGAACCTCTCGATGGGAGACCGAGTGCCCGCTTGCGGCGGGTGGTAGTCGAGCAGCGGGCTTCCCCACTGCTGACCGTCGGCGTCGGGGTGGGTGTGGTTGAGGACGGCGGGATCGAGGCCGAGCGCGCCCGGCACGCGCCGGTTGCGGTAATGGCGCTCGGGCGCGAGGGGATTGATGTCGGCGTAGAAAGAAACAGAAGGCCCTGGAGTGCGCGCCGTACCTCCTGAGCTTGTGCGCTCAGGATTGTCCGGCCCAGGCTCCGGTGATGATTCCTGGACTCTTTCATTGAATGCAGCTCTGAGCCGTTCTCCGGCGAGCGCGCTGAGCTCGCTGGCTTTCTCCGAGCTGATCCGTAGGAGGCTGCTCACCTGCGCGAGCGAGAGGCCTTCGATGAAGTGCAGAAATACTAGATCCTCTGCAAGCTCGGGTTCGGACAAGTCGGCCAGGGCGGCCCGCACCACCGCTTTGAGCGGTTCCGGGAAGTCGGCTCCGGTGCCGGTGGGAGTGGATGGGGCCGCGACGTCGCGGGTCGGGCCGTCGGGCGAGGTCCCGAGGGGTTCATCCAAGGCGACGGTCTGCTGGCTGATCAGCACCAGGGCTTGCGTGATTTCGGCCGGATCGAGGCCGAGTGCAGCCCCGATTTCTGCCTCGCTCGGCGTTGTGCCGGTTTCCTGGAAATGGCGGTTGCGGTAGGTCTCGACGGTGATGAGCAGCTTCCGCGTCGTGTTGTCGACATTCGGAAAGCGCCTTTCGAAATGGGCTTTTCGTACAGCGTTGCGTGCCGCGACCCATGCCGCCGCTCCGAACTCGCCTGGCGGAACGAAGTTCCTGGTGGCGATCAATATTGCTTCTACAGCACGCTGCTGGAGATCCTCTCGCTGCTCAGACGTGGCTGCCCATCGACGTGCAAGGGATTCCGCAATCCACACATGCGACTCGACGATGTGATTTCTGATCGTCCGCTCTTGGTCGGAACCGGGACGGGTGGCGATCAGTTCCCAGAACAACGTATCGGTCGCCGGGTCCGCCGGCTGCCCGGATCGGGTGTAGAAGCGCTGGAGCGCGGATACCACGGTCTCGTTGGGAATATCGAAAGAATCACGAATGTTCCGCAGGAACTCCACCCGTGGACGGTTGCGGCCGATCTCGAGATGGGAGACCGATGCTTGCGTGCGTTCGAACCGATGGGCGAACTCGGGCTGTGGCAGCCTGTGGTACAGACGGATTGCCTTGACCCAGTCACCGATACTGTTGTAGCTGTCCGGATCCGGCAGCTTCTCCCCGCGGGGATCCATGCGGTAACTGTTTCCCCAGGCGATGGCGAGCTCGTTCCATGGGCCTGCCCGGTGGAGCACATGGTCGTAGACAGCCAGCAGGGCCAGATCGTCGGGAGCCGATGCCTCCCCGTTCTCATGGGAAGCTATCGACACCGGCGCCAGTCCGAGCACACCGGCCGCGTCGGCCTTGTGGAGATTGTTCACCCGCCGGAAGTGGGAAAGATACTCGCCGAACGATGCAGCGACTGCCGGACTCGGAAATATCAGTGTCTCCCTGCGGATATGCGAGAAGTTCTCGGCCAGTTCATCGGTCGTCACCCCCTCGTGTAGCAGCAGCCGCGACATGCCACCGATCGCTTCTCTCGATGGCGTGGCGTAACCGGTTTCCCAGTGCCTGATCACCGTCGCCGATCTTCCGACCTGCTCGCCCAGCTCTTTCCTGCTGAGTCCCTCTGCTTCCCGGCGATGCTTGATGAATTCGCCGATGTGGGCGTGACCTTCCGGAAAGCGGTGTCCGCCCCCGGCAGTCAATAGATCCGGGAAATGAACCGCAACATCAGGGTAGGCCTCACGCGCGGTAGGGACGCGGCGAAGGAGTGCGCGAACCTGAGCCGTCTCCAGTGCATGTGCGCCGCTCGATGCGGAGTCCCAGGTACCCGTCGGAGCGTCGAGCAGAGCGTCCATCGCAGCAGACCCCACACCCAGATATCGCTGAACCGCGGAGAGCCAGGTTGTGGTGGGTTCATTCGCTATCGGCTTCGGGAATGTCCCGATCTGTTGCGCTACGGAGTGGTCCGAGCTCAACTGCGCACTCCGGAGCCATCGGTTGACCTGGTCTGTGGTCAGACGATGCATCTGCAGATACTGCTCGAGCCCCTGCTTGGGCGAGGCGGAATCGTCGGCCAGGCGTCCTCGATACCACTCGAGGAAGCGGTGTTTCTCGATGGGGCGACCGGGTTCGGCAGCGGGAACGGTCAAGGTCGGCCGATCCGTTTCCGCTTCAGGAGCGACGGCCTCGTCGGACGCTGATACGGCAGGCAGGTATCCCGCAGCCATCGCTGCGATGACCAGAGCAGGCCGGTGCCGAGTTCCCAACTTCTGGTTGATGTCGGCGATATAGGTTTTGACGGTCGCGGGAGTGAGACCGACAGCAGAGGCGATCTCGGCGTTCGTTCGCCCTTCCGCGATCAGCTCGATCAGTTGGTGTTCGCGGGGTGTCAGCTGGGGACGGCTGGCGGGTTGATCGGGTTCGTTGGCGGCGTGTTGCGGCGTGCCCGGAATCAGTCCCGTCAGTATCCCGACCGCCACTGCGCCCGCACGAGTGCCGGCGCCGAGTTTCAGGTTCGCGCGGGATGCGTAGGTATCGACGGTCCGAGTCGTGAGTCCGAGTTCGGTGGCAATCTCCGTGTTCGATTTGCCGTCTGCGGTCAAGGCGAGAACATCGACCTCGCGTGCGGTCAACGGCACGACGGCCGGTGCATCGTTGAGAGGTGCCAGGTCCGCCCGGGAGAGCTGCCCGGCGCGTAGCGCCGCTGCGACCGACCCGGCTCGGGTCGCTGAGCCGAGCTTCTCCCCGATGCGTTGTGCGTGCCCGTTGACGGTGTCTTCCGCCAGGGACAAATTCGCCGCGATCTCGGGTGTCGTCTTGCCCTGCGCGAACTGTACGAGTACTTCGAATTCGCGGGGGGAGAGCGAGTAGTCCTGCCGGGGGCTCGCAGTGACATCGAGTTCCGCGAGCGTGAGCGTGCCGCTGCGCACGGCCACCACAACCGCAGCCGCGGTATCGGCGGCGCCGAGTTTGCCCTGAATTCGGGCCAAGTGCGACCGAACCGTCCGCGGATTCAGGCCCAGCGTCTCTCCGATCTCAACGGCGGACATGTCCTTCGCCGCCAGCCGTAGTTCCGTGAGCTCGAGTTTGGTCAAAGGTGAGCGGGATTCGGCGGTGGTGGACTGTGACGGAGGTTCGGGAAACTCGTTGAAGCGGTTGAAGACGGCCGGGTCTCGGCCATCGGCGCCCGACAGGCGACCGGGTGTGCCGATCAGCCTGTGACGTTCGGGGGCGAACGGATTGAAGTCGGCATCGGGGCGATAGCCGACCTCGGGGCCAGGCGTCGAGGACGTCGCGGGTGCGCCGCCGCCGGCGGGACGATCAGCGGTGATACCGCGCGATTCGAGGTACGGGCCGACGTTCGGATCGTCGCCCAGATACCCCTTGATGATCGGGCGCAGGCCGATTTCTTCGGGCCGGAAGATCGCTTCGCGCATCCAGTCGCCGACAGTGCGGGTGAATCCGTCCTGCTCGATGCGCTCCCCGGTCATTTGGGCGACGATCTTGGTAAGTATCTCGGCGACGGGGTACGCGTACATGACACCGCCGTATGACGAGCCGATGATGTGGCCGAAATGTTGCAGCGGATGGCTGTCGAGAATGTACGGCAGATCGAGCCCCCACCGTGCCAGTTCGGCGTCCTCGAGATCGCGGACCAATGCCTGCAGGTCCGTCCCTGGCGGGATGTTCACGAGATCGCGGGCCAGTCTGGCGATGTCCGTTCCTGCCGGGATGTCCTCGGGACTACTGACCAGCGCCCGCAGCGCCGTCGCCGCTGACGGGATGCCGTCCAGTGTGCCCTTGTGCCACAGCAGATCAAGAAGCGTGTAGGCGAAGTTGCGGGCAGTGCCCAGTCCCCTGCGAGATTGCTTGGAGGCCAGCAGCGCATCGATCATGTCCGGCGGCATCGGCTCGCCGGTTTCGTAATGCCTGGCGTACTTGCTGATGACCTCGGGACGCGACCAGAACATTTCCATCACCTGGGCCGGGAACTCGGCCCAACTGCGTGGTTTGTGGCTGCCGAGCAGCTCTCGCACGCCGTCACCGACAGTGATGTTCACGCCGTGCCCGAACTCGTGGAACACGGTGACGACATTGTCCGGGATCAGTTTTTCCGGTTCGCCGGGTTCCGGTTTGACGAAGTTCGTGGTGACGACGCATACGGGGAGTTGCCCGGTCGGCACGAACTTGTTGATGATTCCCTGTGTCCACGCTCCGCCGCGCTTGCCTGGCCTGGTGAACGGGTCGTGCAGAATCAGTCCGAGTTTATTCCCTCCTTCATCGGTGACCTCATAGGAGCGGACATCCGGGTGGAACGTGGGGATATCAGGGCGTTCGGTGAAAGTCAGGCCGAAGAATTCCTTCGCGAAGGAGAAGAATCCGTCCTCGAGTACCTGATCCAGGATGAGGTAATCCTGTGCCTTATTGTTCATTTGCGCTATCTCGGAGTCGGCGCCGGCAAGCGCCAGGCGGCGAGCGTAGGGCGCATCCCACGATTCCAGCTTCTCCAGGCCGAGCAACTCGGCACCTTCTGCCGATTCCTTATTCGCCGCGGCTGCTATCGGCGGGAGGAGCCTGTCCAACAGCGCAAACCATTGTTCCGGACTGACGGGCTCGTCTTCAGTGGCGAACGCGGCGTGATCGGGATAGCCCAGCAGGTTGGCGCGTGCGGCGCGTAGCAGTACCACCTCGACAGCAATGCCAGTGTTGTCATGTGCGGCGCTCCGGCCGATTTCGGTCGCCGCGCGCTCCAGCCGCTCGCGTAGCGTTCGGTCGTCCAGCGTCGCGAGCAGTGGTTGAAAATTTCCGGATGCGGCGGGGGTGAGTTCGATGACGTACCCGGGGAGGCCCCGCGCTTCGGCCGCGGATTTCGCTGTGTCGATCTGCGACTGCGACATGCCGGAGAGGCTGTCGAGTTTGGTGACGTGCAGGGCCGCCGCTTGGGTAGCCGCCGATACGTTACTGTCGTACTCATTGATCCGTTCGGCGATTCGTTTGTCGATTTCCCTGAGCAGCTCCTGTTTTCCGGGCGGAAGGTCGATGCCGGTGCGACGGAAATCACGATAGAGGCGTTCCAGATGCTCTGCGGTGGCAGAATCGAGATCCAGTGCACCACGCTGATGCTGCTCATACAGTGTCTTCACCCGTTGGAAGAATGATTTGTTGGTGAAGATCTCTCTGCGAAGACCGGACTCCATCGCCGAGATCTGCGGAATGATCTCCTCGATCCCGGGGAACCGTTCGGGATCTTTCAGATTGCCGGCGATGACGTGGACTGCGTTGACGACGCGATCGAGCAGCTTTCCCGCAGCGGCGAAGCGATCCAGCGTGTTGGCGATACTCGCAGGTTCTCGGTCGTTCGAGATCTCGCCGATCTCCGCGAGGAATTCCGCGACCGCGGTTCGCATAGCGGGCAGCAGGTGCTCGGACTCGAGCAGATCCCAGCGCACCATCCCATAGTTTTCGGGATCGTCGACCGAGTTGATCAGAGGATTCGTCTCGGGTTCGACACCGACCACGTGTGCGAGTGCCTGCCGCGCATCCAGGGCCTCGGGGCTCGGGGCATGTTGCCGTTGTCCGTCACCGGTCGATACTGCGTTCGTGATCTGCTTTGCCTCGGAGACCGAACGATCCTGGGCAGTCGGCCGTGCCTTCCCGTGGGCGTGGACTTGTTCGTCGGCGACCGTGTCGAAGTCGCTGTTGCGCGCCTCGTGTCGCAGGTCGAGTTTCGCCCAGGTGATCGTGCCTCCGTTGTGGGGTTCGGTGCCAACCCTGATCGCCTGGTCGGGGCCGATCAAGTTCTGTACCTGCCATGCGGATTCGTCGCGCGTGGCATCGGTCCGATCGGCCACCGTCACGTGGAGCTCCAGGCCATGGTGGCCGACGGTGATTTGGCCGGTGAGCGTGGCCTCCCCACCTGGGACGATCACGAGGTGGTGGACGAGTTCGAGGGTGAGCATGGCTGCGGCCTGGCGGGCGTCCGCGCGCACGGCCGCGGCGGGGACATCGGCGAACACTTGGTCGATCAGCTCGAGTGTCCGGCCATAGGCTTGTTCCGCATCGATTCCGGCTGGGAATCGGTGGGCTGCGCGGACAGTTCCGTCGGGTCCGTCGAACGGGTCGTGCGCTTGCGCGGGGAGATCGTTCGTTGCGTGCTGGGCCGCGGCTGATGTTTCGACAGAAGTGGGGCCGGCGATGCTCAGTTCGGTGCCCGGGGAGGTCGAGGGACGGTAGACGATCTCATAGTGAGTGCTCGGCGCGGTCCCGAGTCCACGGTCTTCGATAATCGTCAGCGACAGCACGCCCGACCGCGATATCTGCACCGAGAAGGCTCTACCCCGGTGCCATGAGTCGACCGACATCTCCACGATCGCCTCCGCCAACCCGGCGAGCTGCCCGATCTCGTTGTCGGTGCCAAAACCGTGCTCGCGCATGAAGTCCCGCACCATGGCCCCGGCGTCACCCACTGCCGCCCGACTCCGGAGGATGTCCATCTGCCGGTAGTGGACATCCTCGTCGACCTGGAAGAAGTACGGTGCGAAACGCGCCTCCCAGTCCGCGGTGTCGCGTGTATGGCCGACGACATCATCGATGCGCTGGAAATCGGCAACGACGCGGCGCCGATGCTGCGGTATCTCGGCGTGCCAGACACTGGCCATGCTGTCGAGGGCGCGCGCGACATCGGGCGACAACTTGCTGTACCCCTCGTTCGCGACAACCACTCGCATGCCGTCACCGGGCAGTGGCTGGAAGGACGCGCTGATATACGTCTGGTTGGTCCAGCTCAGGGCATCGTCGGCGACGATAGCCAGCGTCGCCGAAACCTCGTCGCGCCGCTCGTCGAGCCACGACGGGGCAGCGGCGTCGACCGCTTCCCGAATACGCGCGAAGAGGTCGTCGTTGGCATACAGCCACAACGCCTTCGGTTGCGGAGTGCCTTCCGACGCCCGCGGTCCGGGCGCCTGACCGGATCGGTCGTCAGACGGCGTGTTGGGGTCGCTGCCAGGGGGGTGGTGATAGACGACAGCGGGATCGAGGCCGTCCGGACCCACCATGCGGGTGGCCATGCTGTTGTGGCGAGGCGGCGCGTCACGGCCGACGAGCCGATGACGTTGTGGGGTGAGCGGGTTGAATTCTGGGCCGGGGTCCTCGTCACGGGGTGTGTGCTGCTGCCGTGGCATGGGAGCGTCTTCACCTGAGGCGGGCAGCGTCTGTCCGGTGCCATCACCTGCGGGCGCGCCAGGAAGAGTGGGTGAGCCTGGTCCCGTCGAAAGCTCTGGGCGAGAGGTAGCATCGCCGGCGTCTGGCAAGAGATAGCCGTACTCGAAGATCTGGTCGCCGTCTTCGACGACTCTGGTGGTCTGCCTGGCGAAACCGCGACCGAGGACGGCTTCGGGTATGCCGGTAACGTTCTCGACCCACAGTCGGCGATTACCACTGGGAGCCAAGAAGATCCCGACATCGACGAAATCGAAGCGCGGCGACGGGTGGTGGCCGATTTCGGCACCGCTGTAGCCGGGATTCCATGAGAGACCGGTGACTCCGTCCGAAATCAATGGGATGTTCACGAATATGTCGTGATCGGACCGATGCTCGTCCATGGTGGCGTCGACGCGCTGAACATGTGGGGCCGCATCGTCGGTCGGTGAACGCTGATCGTCAGGTGTTGTCAGATAGGTATTGGCGGCGTCGTAACCGAGCGGGCTGGCCGATACCGCGCCCTTGATCCAGGCGAGCGATTCTCGGACGGTCTCCGGGAAGTCGATCTGAAAGTGCCTGCGGGCATAGTCGATGGCTTGGTCGCGGCTGTCGAGCATGACAGCTGTTCCGGACAGTTCCGCCAACGCGACTTCGTGCTTCTGTTCGGTCGGCAGCTGCGCGAATTCCTCGTCGGACATCAATGGGCGGTACTCGAATGTCGCGTCGGCGCTCTGTGCGGAGGCACCGGAATTGTCGCCGCTATCGGTGAAACCGTTGCTGCCAGTGGTGTTTCGATCGGCAGATGCCGGCAGCTCACCAAACACACCTGGCCGGTGAGGTTCGGCGGCAAACCATACCGAGGGATTGGGACGGCCCGACGGCCTCGCGATCGGGCTGCCGGTCCAACCCTCGACGTTCTTGCGTTCCGGAATGTCGAGTATCTCGGACGGGCTCGACATCGGTGCGGGGCTCGGATAACGTGCGGGTTCGGGTTCGGCTCCCTTGATTTCACGATTGACCCGCGCCCGCGCCTCGGGCGCAGTGCTTGTCTCTGAGTGCCGATCGGTCACGATAAGACGTTCGACGGCCTGATTCGCGACTGCGTGCCCGCCGGAGGGCGTCGTTCCATGAAAGTCGAGGGTTTCGAACTGCCTGCCGTGTTCGGTGGTCAGCGGAGCGACAAACCGATCGGAGTATGTGCCGTCGGATGCGAGGCGCCGACCGATCTCCTCCTGCGCCTGCCGGATCAGCTCACGCGTTCGGTCGAGGGTCGCTGCGAACTCGAGGGTCGTCGCGTCTGCGACGATCGGATCCGGTAGGTCGATGATGTGCTGGTCGATCCAGTCTTCGCGGTAGCCGGCGCGGCGGAACGCGTCTCGGATCGGTTCGGCGGCTGTCGCGTAGTGCTGCTCCCCGGTGACCGGATCGACCGTGCGGAAATGCTCCCAGTCCACCTGCGCATCGCTGTAGCAAGGGATAATGTAGGCGTCGTCGAGCGAATACGTGTAGCGGGCCTCGCCGTCGGCAGGACGGAACGTGGCATCGCTGGCCAGGTGCCCGCCGATCGGGTCGGTTGTCTTGACTTCGTTGCGCAGGGGTGTGGCGGCGACGATCGCACCAAGGGGCAGCACGACGATGGCGCCGAGCGGATCTGGAAGTCGCGTCTTGTCGCCGAGGGTGTACCGGGTTCCGGCGTAGCCGACGTATTCCTCGAATGTTTCGGTGCCGGTCCAGGTGCCCGGCTTTACGAAGTGAACACCGGCCGAATGGTCGGCCGTCGTGTTGATCACGTCCTCGTGTGCCCCGGAACGGAGCATCCCATCCGCAGCGATCGCGCGGATGTTCGGTGTGAAGTGCAGGTAGAGCGTGTCGGCCCGGTCGACGAAGCGCACGAAGTCCGCGCGCCGCCCAGCCATTGCTTCGACGGCTCCGGCGAGCAGGTCAACCGTGGGAACGGGACGGCCTATGGCTCCGCGTAAGCGTGCCGAGGCCTCGGCGAACCCAGCGATATGGGCGGCCTCTTCATCCCCGAAGACGAATCCGCGCACAGAAGTCTCGGCATAGTTGCGAACGACGACCTTTTCGGTGTTCGCCACGGCTTCGTCGACGAGCCCGCCGATATTCCGGCGGTGCACTCCGCCCGCGACATCATCGACGACCTCGACGCGATCACGTATGCCGCGAATGAGGACCGATAACAAAGGATCTATGGTCTCCGCCGGAATTGCGCGCCACGCGGTCGCAAGGCGTTCACGGGTGGGTCCTGCCTCGGAGCGCACGCCGTCGATAGCGGCTATCAGGTCGGGCACCTTGGGCGCCAACCGTGCGACCCGCAGATTCCTTGCCAAGGAATCGCCCTGATCCTGGGCTGCGCGCCGCAAGGCATCGACGGCACTGCTGTGGAAAAGCGACGAATAGCGGGCTTCCGACTCCAGGCCGGCGAGCCGTTCCCGGCCCGCCGCTTGCAGCGCGGCGACATAGCGATCGGTGGCACGGGGACGAATCGCGGCGAACTTGCCGCGCTCGACCCCAGGCACTATCTCGGCGAGCGCTCGTATCTGGTCCGCGTTCAGTCGCGGCCGCGCGGTGAGTTCACGCAGTGTGGCGATGGACGAATCGCGTTGGCCTTCAGGAGTCTGCGCGTACGCCGCGAGCCGTTCGTCCAAGAAGAGGTTCAGCTCGTCGCGTATGCCGATCAGCGCCGCCACGTCGATCGCACCTCGGTTGTCGGCAACCGTTTCGAGCAGGTTCTCCAGTTCCCGAACCTGATCGGTCAGCTCCGCGACCGTCTCGTTCCGTGCCGCAACCGCTTCCGCCAAGGCTGTCGTATGTTCTGGCGTGAGGGCGAGCTGCTCGGGGGAGGCGATCGGGTCCGGTACTTCCATTGCGGTCGCCGGTTCATCTTGCGTGGGAGCATCTCGGGTCTGGGGGTGGTCGCCGTCGGTGGGGGCGTCTCGTTTCTGTGGGTGGTCGCCGTGTTCGGGGGAGTCACGGGTCGCGGGATCATCTGTCGGGGCCCGGTATTCGCTGGTGGACAACGCGCTGACGGCTTCCGCCGGATCATCGTCGTCGGAAGCCGTGGGTGGGCCTTTGATTTTGCCGTTACGTGGTGGGGGTGCGTCGGGTTGGTGAGGGTGGCGGTTGGTGAGGTTGAACTGTTCGTCGCGGGTGAGTTCGGCGATGTGGATCGCGACGATGTCGTCGGGGTAGGGCAGTTCGTATTCTTCGTGAGTGGCGTCGGGTGTGCGGGCGTGTTCGGGGGTGCGGATGCGGGCACGGGGGATGTGGATGTGGTCGGGGTCGTCGGGGTCGTCGGTGAGGACGCCTTTGGGGCGTTTGATGTTGGTGTCGAAGACGAGGACGGCTTTGTTGCCGATGTTGGTGGCGAAGGCGAGGTGCATTCGCCTCCATTTGCCGTAGTCGACGAGGAATACGATGCTGTCCAGGGGGCTGTCGGGGTTGGTGGGGTTGTTGGGGTTGGCGAGGTGGGCGCGGTTTTCGGGGTCGGCGAGGTATTCGAGTTGGGCTGCGACGGCAGCTTCGGGGCCGGTGTCGAGGGGAAGTTCGATGAATTGGGTGGCGAAGATTTCGGCGAGGTGTTTCGGGTTTTTGTGGCCTCGTTTGGGTGCCGTACCGTGCAGGAGGCCGATTGCTTTGGTGACCTCGGAGACTTGGTCGAAGCAGTCGAGGACCGTGCGCGCTTTATCGCTTCCGAACCGTCGCTTCAGGATCGACCAGGCCGCGATCGCGCCCGTTCCAGCCGCGATGGTTGTCGCCGCCGGTCCCTGTCCCATGAGTTCGAGGGCCTTCCCCCCGGCAAAGGCGCCTAGCCCGGTTGCCGCACTCATCGTCATGGTGCGGACGGCTTGGGCCGTTCCGAATACCCGATCCGGTGTCTTCCGTCGTGTGTAGGTGTTGACGCGTTGCCCGGTGGCGCCGCTGACTGCCCAGCCAATGCTGAACGCTGCCGAAGCGATCCACGGGTCGGAGGTACTCGCCACCACACCGGCTGTCCCCGCCATAGCGGTTGTTCTGGCGACGATCAGCGATTTTATTCGAGCTCTATTGAGCCACTGTGTTGGTATGAATGAACCGGCAATCGTTCCGGTGGGGACAAGGACACCGACGAGTCCCTGCATTTCGGGTGACAAGCCGGAGTTGACAATTGTCGATGTGAATTGGATACCCTGCGCACCGAAAAGTAGGTAATAGAGGCCGTGTGCATTATTGATGCTTCGCATCAATGAGTGATCGTAAATCGTGTGAAAGGCATCGGTCATCGAGCCACGCAGATTGCTGACGAAGGAGTCTTTCTGGCCCGTGCTGCCGGAGTGCTTCTCGTCCGTTCCGGTCGGGATATCTGGGATCCCTGACATCGTCGCCGCATTGACGATGTTCGTCCCGAGATTGAAAAGGGGCGCCAACCACGGGCCGACGGCTACCACCGTCGGCGCGAGCAGTCGTGAGAGTACCGAAGGCCCGTGCGCGCTGAGCGTGTAGAAGCGAGTCAGCCCGTCTTGCGCATTGTCGGCCATGACGTTGAGAACCTTGGCCGAACTGCTGGCATAGAGGTTGGAAAATCCTACTTCTAGGAACGTTGATCCGATGAGTATGGGAACGGTGTAGGGCGTGCCGCTGGCAAGAGCGATCGTTGCGGCGGCTGCCGTGCCGGCTCCACCGAGCGCACTGAACCACATGATCTTTTTCGGGTAGCGATCGCCCAGGTACCCCGAGATCGGTGACAGCACAAATCTCGGGATGCCGGTGATTGCGGTGACCGCACCCGCCACGCCGGGCCCCGCCTCCTCCATCAACCAGAGGTTCAGTGTCGCTCCCGCCACCGCGGCGCCGGTGGTATTGAGCATCTCGGAGCCGAGGCGAATACCGACATTTCGGTCGGCGCGAATCAGCTCCGGCAGCGAGGTGGGCCGTGTGTCGGCCGCAGGCGGCTCGGCGCTGGAAGTTGATGCCGGAGTTGAGGACTCACCAGCATCTGGCGCGTTTACCGGCGGCGCGGGCTCCTGCGGTCCGGACGCCGGCTCTGCCGATAGCTGCGGCTGCGGGGTCGTGCTCGCCTCTGGCTCAGCGGCCGGCGGGGCAGGGAGAGGCTTCGGCTCCGGTTCGAGCGCGTGGTCATGATCGTCCCCGTCGGGGTTGTACGCGGTGACACGGCCGGGATCGAAACCTCCCGGGGGATCCATGACGCCGGGGTGGTGCTGTCGCGCATCGGCTCGTCGCTGGGGGACATCGAGGACCTCTGCCGGCGAACGTGGAACTTCCGGTGCGCGTTGGTCCAGCGCATGGCGGGTCGGCTCTGGATGTACGCCACTGGCGGGTGGCAGTCCGGTCTGGCTGTCCAGCACGCCGGCGTCGATGACACCGACCAGGTGATCGGCGGGAACGTAACCCGGCGCTCTCGAAACATCTGTGTGTAACCGGATTTCGCCGACGGGAACATCCAGCACGATCGCTGTCGAGCCCGGCCCGGTGAAACGCGGGTCACCGTGCGCGTCGAAGCGAATCGGCTGGCCGGGACCGAACAACCGCGCTGTGCCTTGGAGCGCTCCCTGGTCCACATAGCGGAAGCCGTTGTCGATGATGCCCGGGATAGCCCCGGGGTTCCTGGTGATGTGGACAACGCGGACATGGTCTTCGGGCAGGTCAGGGAGTGCCTCGACAGACGTTGCGTATCGGTCGAGCTCGCCTGGACGAAGTTGACGCCGTGAGACGGCGGGCAGTGCGGCGGCCGGGTCGCGTGGAGGTCCGACCGGACCGTCTGACCCCGGAAGTTCCCATGAGCGATCGGAAATCGGCGGCAGGTCGAGCTCGAGGGGCTCCTCACCGCCTATGTCGACCCAGCCGTCATCCTCGGCCGGCAACAGGCCCGCGGCGGTGAAGAAGTCGCCGATGTCGATGCCCGGCGAACGATTCGGCAGCTGGGTGGGCAGCACGAACTCGCGGGTGTCCGATCCGGTGTACATCCGGACGGTCAATGCCTCTGCACCGTCGATGATTTCGTATTTTGCGTAGATCAGCGGATCCTGTGCTGTGGCGGCGGCACCCGCCTGCGCGATGTCCGTGTCGAGTTCGGCGTTCTGCTCGGGCGTCAGATACCTGCGCAGCATCGAATCCCAGACGATGGTGGCGCTGCCGGTTCTGTCCTGGGCGAGCCGGCGGGGCAGCCAGGTGAGAGCGCTTTCCTGGTCGATCGGCATATCGCCGGCGCGCTGAGCGTCGATGAACGAGGTCTGGATTCGGCGCACGGCATCGTTGTCTGTGCCGACAAAGCCCGCGGCGAGGCGGCGCTGATCCTCGACATTGTCGGCCTGTAATGGATCGAGGTCGGCGCCGGCGACTTCGATCACTTGCGGCCGTACGTTGAGCAGGTCGCGAATCCGGTCTACCTGATCGGGCTGGGCCGACCAGCGGTCATCGATGACGGTCGCGGCGTCGGGGTTACCGTATTCGGTACCCGCGAAGCTGTATCGATACAGGTGAGCTCGCGCATCCAGCATTCCGCAAGCGCCGATCGATAACACCCGCAACGGCAGCCCGGTAGCGCTGGCCGCGAGGATCTCCACCGGCAACAACAATCGTCCTCGAGCCGGATCGTTGATCTGAGTGCCGCGCAGCAGGAACGGCGCCAAATCCGAAGCATTGTCGAGGATTGCCTGAAGATAGTCCTGCGCCATCGTTTGCAGATCGGCATCGGTGTGCGCCGGTTGCCCGTCCATGACGGTGTGCCATCGCGCCACGTCGGGTTCCAGACCGGAAAGTGCGCGGTGATGCACGGCCTGGATCAGGCGAAAGACAGGGTGTGACGACGCCTTTCCGCCAGGCGGCGAATGCGGACTCAGAAGTTCTGCGACGATTCCGCCCGCCGCCGCGTTCGCCGCCATCGCCCGCAACAGGTACATCTCTTGTCGGCGGTGCGCCTTGTTCTCCTCGGACAGCGGGGACATCAGAGCGTTGTCCTCTTCGAACCAGGTCAGAGCGCGCTGGATGCCTGCGATGACACTGCGAAGGGCCGGGTCGGAGGGTGCGGGGACCTGAGGCTGCACCGGCTCTGTCGGTTCGGCCTGCACCGGCTCTGTCGGTTCGGCCTGCGCTGGGGCTGTCGAAGGCGGATTCGCCTGGGAAGCGATGCGTGGGTCGGCGGCGGATGGGTGGTGGTCGAGGGCTGGATCGCCCCATTCCCGTCCTCCGGGGTGATGGTGGTTCAGTACGGATGGGTCGAGTCCGAGTGCGCCGGGGACCTCCAGGTGGCGTTTGCGGGTGCGAGGTTCGCGCGCGAAGGGATCTACGGTGTCGTGGAAGGACACGGTTGGGCCCGGGCTTTGTTTGCCGCCGCCAAGGCCTCGCTGGGGAGAGTCCGCGTCGGTGCGCATGAATCCCTGCCGAGGGTCGGCGGGCGCCCGTTCGGGTGATGGCGTGGTGGCGTCGACCCAGACGACGACGTTGGTCGTGTTGTCTGTTTCCCCGGTGGTGTGGGCGTGGTCGTTGACGGCGGCGGCGACGCCCATGTGATCGCCAGGTGACTGTTCGTGCGCCTGCCGGACGATGGCAGCGAGTGCCTCCGGCTGGTACGCGCCCTGCCAGACGCCGTCAGTGGCGAGGAAGAGGTAGCCCTTGCCCTGCAAGGTGATCTTCTTGGCGTGAGACAATGCGCCCTCGAGCAGCGGTCTACCCAGTGACCGGCTGGTCTGCCCGGCGAATGAATGCTTGATCGCTTCGCCTTCGGGAACGCCGTCGGCGATCAGCTTCGGCACGATCGTGTCGTCGACGCTGAGCTTGGCCGGCGGGCCGCCATCCATCGGCAACCAGTACACCCGGGTGTCCCCGGCCCAGTCGAAGGCGAGGTTGCCGCCTTGCAGCACCGTCAGCGCGATAGTGGAGTCAGGGGAATTCGCCTGGCCCGGAGTTTCGGCCAGGTTTCCCACGGCGGTGCGGGCGGCCGACATTCCGCGTCGCACCACGCGAATGGGGTCGAACTCTCCGGTCGAGGCGAGCTGGGTCGACGCTTCCGACATGGCGGCGATGGCCGCACGCACGGCGGCCAGCGCCGCCTGCCCGCCCCGTGCGGAACCGCCGGCACCGTCGGCGACAACGGCGAGGTGAATTGGTTCCTCGCCCTCCAGGTTCACAGTCAGGAGGTCGAAGGCGTCCTCATTGTTGGAGCGACCACCCCGTTCGGCCCCCACACCGATATCGCTGACGCCCGCCATCGGGCCCTCCGCTTTAGCGGAATGTGCGGGCGGAGTCGAGGGTTCATCGGGAGATGCGGTGTCGACCGGCGCCGGAGCAGGACTCGGCTCGGTGCCAGCGGCGGATACCGTGCGCTGGAGATCGGCGACAACTTGCTCGAGGGCTGCGTGGAACCGCTTGTTCTGCATGAGAGACGCGTCGGCGAAGTTCCGCATGGACAGTGGATAGGTGAACTTCTCCGGCTTGTTGGAGAGGCCGGCGATATCTCTGTACAGCCTATGGATTGTTTGCGCCGCGTCGTTCAACGATGGCAGGTGCGGGGCGCGATGCGCGGCTGCCGCGAACGCGCGATCCAGTCGTCGCGACAGGTCGAAGGCGACATCGTGCTGCAAGGTTCGGGTCAGGTAGTACGTCGCCAGCGTGAGGAGGTCGGGCAGTGCAGATCTTTCGACCACATCCTCGGCTCCGTCCTGCACCCATCCGAGGGCCCTGATGGCCCGGCCGACGTCCGGGTCGAAGCCGTTCGCCGACTTGGAGACGAGGTACTGGTCGAGGTACATCGTCCAGTCGGTTCCCTCGGACGTTCTCATATCGAAATGTCGGTCGAGTCTGTGGATCTGGTCGAGAGCCTTGATGAGTGATTTGCTGTGCGCCGACGTAGGTGACGTGTTCGGCGGATGCGGAAATCGGCTCGGCCGTGGCGTGGAGCGTGCGGCCTTCGTCATGGACTCGACGGTGCGCCCGAGATGCATCGGGATGGAATCGAGGAAACTCAACTCTGCGATCGGCGTCGCAAGCCGCTCGGGTTTCATCGATGGACCGAGCGGAAGCGCCCCTGCGATGCTGAACAGTACATTTGCTGCCGAATGCAAGGCCTCGGCTTCTGGGATGCGGTCTGTCAGATCCTGTGCAACCCGGAAAAGCGTTGGGTAGTCGCTGATCTCCCCGGAATATGTTGCCGCCTCGAAATGGTGGATCTGTTCCCACAGCACCGAATTCAGCAAACGCGCCGTGCCGACCGTCAGGAGGACAGGCGGCTGCTCGCCACGCTGGAATGAATCGATCTGCGTTGATATCTCGGCTGTCAGGTCGCCGATGAGCTGCAGTCTTTCTGCGCTGGAAAGATGTGCGGCCCAATCGAGCAGCTCTTGATGGGAGGCATCGAGGGAATGCGGAAATGCTCGTGAAATTGTGGTCGGCGCCGAAGCCGGGTTCACGTCCACCACCGCCCACGGGTTCCCGGTCCGGGGGCTGGGTAAGGCTCCTGGATCAGCCTCGGCCGGCGCGGACTGCCGCAGTTCTGGTGGCAGCGCCGGAACTATCACGGTCGGCGGTGAGAGGGCGGTGGGCTCGCGGCTGACCGGAGTTCCTTGACCCGGTACTTGCGTCGCTTCCAGTCTCCACTGTCGGTCGCCGAGGTCCTGCGTTTTGTCGACCCGGATCCACAGTCCATTCGTCAGCAACAGATGCGGAAGGATCGCCGGAGCAGAGGGCAAGACGAACAGCGGGAACATCGGGGTATCAGGGGAAAGGGTCAGCGTGACCTCGATTCCCGATCCCAGCACCGGCGGGAGCACGCCCATTATCGCCACTTTGAACTCGGGCACATGGAGGATACGGCCAGTTGGGCTCTCGGACATGTCCAGCTCAGCGGAGGAGAGGCCGATACTCACCGTCATCGGCTCCGGCGATGGTCGACGCGCGAGTGCGTGCTGGAGGACTTCGACCGTCCGAGCCATTTCCGGGGTGAATTCGCGTTCTCCCCGCAGGGCACTCTCCAGCGCTCGGACGGATTCGTTTCTCGAGGAGTCGCCGGTGTACGGCCGGAGCGTTTCGATTTCTTCATCGGTCAGCTGCGGCGCGATCTCATCCCAGACCTCGCGCCCGTATTGCAGTCTGGCGGCCCAATCAGTCGAGCCTTTCTTGGAATAGAACAGTGCCGTCGCCGGCTGGGCCGAGCCGGATGTGATCCGCAGGTTTCCGTGTAGCTGGTCGATGCGATGCTCGATCGCCTGACGTTCGGCCCCGGCGGCCGGGTGTCGCGCCTCGACCGCGTGGAACAGATGTGACAGCAGCCGGAAACGATGCGGGTCGGCGTCGGCAGGGCGCCTGAGGTGGTACAGAAACTCGTCGAGCAGCTCACGGACCTCGGTGAGTCGTCGATGTGCCGCATCGGTGCTACTCGGAATGATGCCGCTGCGCGCGAACTCGAGGGATATCCCATTGCGTGCGGAGCGGATTCGCTGCTCATCCAAGACCTCCAACAGACCCGCCACCACCGGGTCGACGGAGGTCTTGTGGGCGTGACTGCTGCGGTCGCCCGTGGGGTTGAAGGCGGTGACCTGGCCGGGGCCGGAGGAGGGTGGATCCATCACGCCGGGGTGCTTCGTGCCGCTGTCCGTGCGATGCCTGGGTGCGTCCAGAACATCCGACGGGGCCTGAGGCACATGCGACGGGTCGATGACACCGGGCGTCGAGGCCTGGGGTTGCGTGAATGAGATGACCGCGTGCGCGTGCTGTGCGTGCGGTCCCGCCAACGACAGGACCTCGACCTCGGTGAATCCGCGGCGGGTCGCCATCTTTCCGGTCCAGGTGGTGGTTCGTGCGGCATCTTCCGGTGTGAGGCCCGCAGCGATGCCCGCGTTGAACGAGACGAGGTTGGAATCCTGGCCGTCGTCGTTTTTCCACACCGCTCGGATGCTGCGCACGTCCTGGCCGATGGCCTGCCACAGATCGTCGAACATCTCGGCGCCGCTCGGTGTGCGGTCGGAGCTCACGACCCGCAGGACGAGGGTGCCCGAACTGTCGACTTCGCCGGAGATCCCTTCGAGAAGCCGGGTGAGGTCTGCGTGGTCGCCGGCGCCGTACCTGTTGACGTAGCGGGTGATCGGAGCTTCCTCGGCCTTCACCCGCAGGAAGTCCATGACCTGCTGGTGCCAGTCGGCGCCGCCGATGCTGTCGAAGGTGGGACGAAGCTCGGCGAACTGCTCGGCGAACGCCTCGATGTCGGTGCGCAGCATGCCGTAGTCGAGGAAGTCGAAGCTGCGCGCGCCGGGGGCGAACGCGAATCGCGTCGCGAGGGGGCCGAGGAGTTGGCGCATTGCGGCGACCGCTGGGTCGTTGGCGTTCGGCTCGGTCGGTGACGGCTCCGAATCGGGGGCGTGATCGTCACCGCTGCCGGTCGGGTTGTATGCGGTCACCATCCCGGGGTCGAAGCGGCCGGGTGGATCCATCACCCCGGGGTGGTGGGATCGGCTGTCGGCTCGGCGCTGCGGAATGTCGAGGACGTCCGCCGGCGAGGTCGGTACCTTCGGCTGGGTGGGGGGCGCGGCGGGTCCTGTCGCTTCGGCCGGTTCGCTCACGCCCTCCGTCTGCGCCTCCGTCGGTACGACCGTCGTAGCGCTGGCTCCAGATCGGGGAGTATCGATGGCAGGCGATGATTCGGTGCTCTCGAGCGGTGCGTGGAATTCGAACCACATGTGCTTACCGCGGTCGTGGACGGTGACGCCGGTATCGTCGGCCAGGATGGCGGTCATGGCCAGTCCGCGGCCGCGGGTCGCTTCGAAGTCCATGAGGTCGCCGGGCTCGGGGACGTAGGTGCTGTCGTCGGAGACGGTGAATCGGAGAACGCGCTGACCGTCTTCGTGGCGTTCGGTGATGGTGAGCAGGACCTCGCCGTTGGTGTGGCGTAGGGAATTGGCGACGTACTCGTCGAGGCCGACTCGTGCGTCGTCGAATCTGTCGAACCAGCTGAAACTGTCGCGCACTGTCTGTGCCGCCCATCGGCGGGTGGGTGGGACAGGGGCGACGCGTTCGCCTTCTTCCCCGATTTGTCCGGGGGCGGTGCCGTCGGCACGGACGACGTGTTGCACCTCGACCGCCGCTGGGGGAGCGGAAGGTCCATCGTCGAGACCGGAGGCCGCCCGTTCGGCAGTCGATGACACGGTGACTACCGTTGCCTGTTCGGCCGGAGGCGCAATGAGTTGACGTTCGGTATTTCTCGTGGGGTCCGCTTCGTAGAACTCCTTCAGGTCGATGGTGGAGCCCGGGAAGCGAGACTTCAGCGCCGCGTCGACAGAGCCCCGAAGCGCTTCGAGCCAGGCGGGATCTTGTGCCGGTAGCGCGTAGATTGTCGTCGCTTCCACCGCCCCGGAGTCGAAACGCCGATACAGCACCGTGAGATGCACGGTGTCACCGCCGATCTCGACACCGATCGACGGCGGCCTCCCGAGTTCTCGCCACATGGCCGGATGGCTCAGGTGGGAGGACTCGATCGCCTGCAACTCGACGGCTGGCGCGGGGCTCGCCGCGCCGGATGCTTCGTCCGCGGTGGCCGGTGTCATTTCCACCCGAATGTCGGTGACCAAGCCCCTGAGCTTGCCCTCGGGCGAGATGCCGTTGCTGCCGTCGTCGATATTGCGAGCGACGATGGTTCCCGAGACATTGTCGGGACCAGCGGATTCGCTGTTGTGCCGTCCCGCGCCCTCGTCGCCGCCGGGTGGGGTGTGGAAGGCCATGGGGCCCTCGACGGGTACGCCCTTCGAGAAGGGGGTGTGGGGGCGGGCGCTCAGGTCGCTGTCGGGGGTGCGGGCGGTGTCCAGGACGGGTGAGGTTGCGGGGTGGGCGGGTCGGCTGCGCGATGGTGGGGTGGTTGCGGCTGGTGTTTCGCCGGGGGGAAGCGCGGGTGCCTGGCGCGATTTGTGGTCGGTGGGCAGGAGCAGGCGGGCCAGGAGGGCGAAGCGGTGTTCGGGGGTGAGGGGGGCGTAGGCGGGGGTGTGGTTGGGGTCGTGGGATTCGCCTGCGAGGGCGGCTCGGGTCGTCAGCAGCTCGAACAGCTTGGGGAGGATGGCGGTGTTGCTGTACCTGCCGCCTGCGGCGAGACGCTTCGCGACCTCGTCGAGCAGTTGCCTCGGCCCGTCCTCCAGGGCGAACGACCAGGCGGATTGCTGGCCGGCGCTCGGCCGGGTCGGCAGATGCATGATGTAGTCGATGAGCTCGGACGCTTGGTCGGCGGCTCGAGCAGCTTGCCGGGGGTCCAGGCCCGCCACACCGTTGCGGGCCGCGTCGGCGATGGCTTGGACGATGTTGTTCTGGTAATCGTCGACGAGGACGGCGAGTTTCGCATCGACGGAGGCCAATTCGGAGCGTTTGTCGAAGGGCAGGCGGGCGCCGGCGTGGCGGAAATCTTGGTAGAGACGCTCGAGATAATCCTTTGTGCGGGGAGGGATATCCAGGTCGTCACGCTGGACATAGAGATTTTCGATACGTTCGAACAGGTTTTTGTTCGTCAGGACGTCACGGTCGTGCCGTGACTTCATACCGGTGATGAAGTCGTCCAGCTCTTCGGCCGCTGCGTTCCGGTTTCCCCTGGGGCGCTTCAGGATTTGCTGCTCGGCGAGCCGCCGATACTCTTGGCCGGATTCGGCGAAGCGGTGCAGGGTGTTGTCGACGGTCGGTTCATCGGGGTTGTCCGCGATCTCGTCCAATTCCGCGTTGTGCTCGGCGATGGCCGCCGCCAGATCTCTTACATATTCGACGCGATCGACCTCGTCCCACCACGGCTCCTCCCACGGCGAGGTGAATGGAAAGGGGTTGGTGCCGCGGATGTTGTGGCGGGTGCCGGGGGTGGAGAGGACAGGCCGGCGGGTTTCGGTCCGCGGCGGAGGGGGCGGGGCGAGCGCCGAGCTGGGGACACCGCCCTGGGTCGTCGGGACGCCGAAGTCCTCCAGGTATTCGAGACTGTCCGGGTTGAGTCCGGGGCGACCGCCGGGGCGCGCCGGTGCGCCGGGAGCCGACTCGTCCGCGTCGGTGGGGTACTTCCGCCCCAGATCCGCCGACAAAGGAACCGATGTCGGACTGGCATCCAGTGAGGTCGACTGCGCGGCCGACAGGCGCGGAAGAGGGGTGATTTCCGGCCCCACCGGTGCTTCCGGCGTCAGTGGGCTGGTCGGGTCGTGTTCTTCCTGGTCATCCGGCGTGAAACGCGGGCGATTGGACCACGAATCGAGCGAGCCGCTGGACGGCACCCTGGGGACGATGGGCGTCCTGTTGCGCGTGTCCTCCTCCGGAGGGAGGGGGATGGCCGGGTTCGTGTAGATGGCCGGCGGCGGCATCGTGTACTCGTCGGGCGGGTCACCCAGCGGAAAGCCGGGAAGGCGCGGGGTTGTGAGGTCGGTGCCGAGCGGGAACTCGACGGTGCTCGGCATGACCGGAGTGAACTCTTCGGGCTCCTCCGGGAGGTCATCCGGATTGCTCGAGGTCCAGCCGGCGGTGGGGGCCGATGTATTCGCCGGGGTTTGCGTGGATGCGCCGGCGATCGGCGTCGTCGGGTGGGAGGCAGTGGGCGGGCGCGATTCCACACCGGGAGCCGGTTGAGGCGGCGGCGCGACCGGAGTATGACCCATGGGTTGGCTGGTGGAGGGCGTGGCGGCCGCAGCAGATGCCACCGGGGGCGCCGGAAGAGGCGGGGCGGACGCCCGATCCGAGGTGGCTGTCGCCTCGCGTGCGCCGTCCGGCGGGATGGATTCCGGGACGACCCCGGACACGTTGTCGGCAGGCGCGTGTCGAACGGCGTCCGGAGCCGCACCAATGGCGGCCGAGGACATGGCTTCTGGGGTGAGTTTCGGTGGAACCGGCTGTGCGGGAGCGCCGGATGTCGTCGCGGTGGGTTCGGGCGCCGAGGCGACGCCGACGTCGCGGGGCGTCGGTTCCGTGAGATCGGGCGCCGTCAGGCCGGCGGTATCGCGGGCAGGGGAGAAGGTACCGCCGGGTATCTGCTGTGCGGGATCCGCCGAAGGTGGCCGCGGGTCCGGCTTCGTGTCGCCGGTTGTCGCCGGACCCGTCTCTCCCGCCGGTGGCTTGGAAGCTGTCGGGCCGGCTGATTCCCCGAGCCGGGTGGTGCCGGGTACCTGTTCGTTGGTTGTGGTGACCGGCTCGGCCGTCGTGGGCCGACTGTTGTTGGCGGTTGTCGCCGGACTCGTCGCTTCGGCCGGGGGCTTGGAAGCTGTCGGGCCTGCTGTTTCCCGGAGTGGGGTGACGGTGGCGTCGGGCGCCTGCTGTGTGGTGGTGGTGTCGGGCTCGACGGTCGTCGGGCGGGGGCTCGGAGTAGGCGATTCGGCAATGACCTCCGGCCGCGCCGAGTTGCTTGCGGTCTCGCCGGCGTCGCGGCCGGCCGGTGTGCTGTCCGCTTGCACCTCGCCATCCGCGGTCACCAGGGTCTCGCTGTCACCGGTGGGCCGTGGTTCGGGAGTAACCGCTGGCCCCACGTCGCCGTCGTCGCTGATCGCGACGGGATCCGGTTCGTCGACCGTCACACCCAGCCGCTCGAGATCGCGCAAGAACGCCGCCTCGAATTGTTCCCGATTCACCGGCGCGGCCTCGGGGATGACGTCCGGTGCCGGCGCCCCGCGTTCGAGCAGGTCCGCTCCACCCGGCGAGCGGTAGCCCAGCGGATCCATCGACGGATGGGCTTGCGGCGTCTCGCCCGGTGCCAGTTCGAGTTTCGGGCGCCACGTGCCGTCGGGGCCGGATTGTTCGAAGACGACGCCGACGGTTTCCTCGACGTGCGGGGTGACTTCCCGGATCCAGTTCTCGACCGCGTTGTCCTCGATGCGGACCCGATCGGGGCCGAGCTGCTTGCCGTGCGCGTCCACCGTCCACTCGACCACCAGGTCGCCGGAGGTGCGGCGGCGGATATTGCCGACCTGTTCGTGAATTTCCACGCGGCCGAGGCTGTTTCGGCTGAATGCCGCGGCGTGCGCGCCGGCTCCGTCTTTGAATTGCAGGCCGCCTGCGACCTTCACATTGTTGTTGGCGACGAAATCGACGAGAGCCTGCGGTGATTCGAAGCTCTGCCAATGGCCGTTGTGGGCTTGGGCGTACACCTCGAGCGCGACGCCTTGCATGGCCGCCTGTTGATTGTCGATCAGCGTGGTGTCGATACCGTCGTATCCGGTTGTCTGCTTCATGTAGGACGCGACTTCGGGTGCGCAATTGCGCAGGCCCTTGTTCGTCTCGTGGGCCGGTACGAAGGTGGAGTCGCCCGGGTTCGGCGGCGGCGAGGGCGCGCTGTCGTTGGTGCGGGCAGCGTCCGGAGAACCCGAATCACCCTGTGCTACTGACACATCTGGTGCCGAATTCGACTCAGGTGCGGCGACGTCGGGTGCCGGACTCGGCTCGGGTGCGACAACGTCCGGCGCCGGCCTCGGCTCCGGCGCCGCCGGACCATCGGCAATGGTCCGCCCGCTCTCGCCGCCTCCCGCGTCCGGTACCGCGCGCACCTGGCCTGGGTCGCCGGAGAGGGGTGAGGCCG
Organism: Nocardia cyriacigeorgica; assembly: GCF_005863245.1. GTDB lineage: Bacteria > Actinomycetota > Actinomycetes > Mycobacteriales > Mycobacteriaceae > Nocardia > Nocardia cyriacigeorgica_C. The sequence continues at coordinate 173,855 of NZ_VBUT01000009.1, forward strand.
GTGGCGCGGTGACATCGGCCGGTCCGGAAACGCGCCCGGTGGCGTCCGGCCCACCCGCACCACGAACCGGCTGCGACGACTCGGCACCGGTGCCCCCGGCCTGCGCCGTCGGACCGTTCCCCGCACCGGTGTTCGGGCCACCCGCGTCCCCGCCCCCGGACACCGTCGACGTAGTGCGCACCGGCGGCACCGCTTCCCGCACACCGACCGACTGCCCAGGCCCCGACCCGGAACCACCGTGCGGCGCCGGAACCGGACGCCCGGAGCTCTGGCCACCCGAACCCCCCGAGTCCGGTGCGGAACGGCCTTGTCCGCCGGACGATTCCGGCCGCCCCTGCCCACCTGCACCGGGCGAATCCGGTGCGATGTTGGGTCCCGGTGCCCCATCGCCGGTTCGCGGCGCGGGCCCGATACCCATCTCCGCGAGCTGCTGCCGGTAATGCGCATCGGCCCGCTGCTGGAATTCACCGACACTCACCTCGCGGAAGGAGCGCGAAGCGCCGTCCTGGCTGTTGATGAACTCGGCCACGAGGTCGCGCTGCGGCCCGGCAGGGAGGTCCTCCGCTCGCATCCGCCCCGCGAGTTCGCGCCCGAGTTCACGGATCTGGCCTACCGGCGACAGGTCACGCGGCCGGGGCGCCTGACCATCGGATCCGGTCACCGACGACCGCAGCCGCGGCGGAGGTTCGCTGAACCGCGGCGGGCCAGGGGCCGGACGGTCGGGCGAGGGTGCGGTAGCGGTCGACGCACCCGGCGGCGGGGTCCGTGCGGCACGGATGGAGGCGCCGATGGAGCCCGCGATGCCGGAGCCCATACCGGTCCACATCATCGAGGCCAGGTCTTTGTTGGTAAGTTCGCGCCCCGACAACTCCGAGGCCACCCAGGCGCCGGCCGCGCCACCGGCCAGACCGCCGATCGCGCCCGCCGACACGATGCCGAGGACCTGACCACCGACCCGGGCGGCCTTCGACGCCGAATTCGCGCCGATGCGCGACACCGCGGGGGCGATGACGCTGCCCAGCCCGGCACCGACCACCCCACCGGCGCCGCCGGCCGCGGCCGCGATGCCGACCTCCTTCCACAGCATCGATTCCCGATTGCCCTGGGCCATCTGCACGCCCATCGCGCCCGCATGCGACCCGCCACCGGCCAGCGCGCCGATCGCCGCGCCCTTGGTGATCATCGACAGTCGCGGATAGGCGACCGCGAATCGCGCGTTCAGCAGTCGCAGCATCGACACCAGGTTGCGCAGCGACAGCGCCATGGCTTCGCGGGCCGCGAGCCGCCGCTGCATCATCACCACCACGGTGGCCGGATGCGGCCGGGTCAGGTCGAAGATGATCTGCGCCAGCAGGATGGCGGCGATCCCGATGATCACGTACTGCTGGAACTCGATCTGAGTCGCGCCCTCCTCCAACTGCTTGGCGCGATCAGCGTGGTCCCGGCCCAGCTCCCGGCTGTCTTCGGCGCATTGGCGGTACCATTTGCGCACTTCGTCGCCGTAATCGCCCCAGATGCCGATCTCGGAGCCGAGCCGGCCGATCTCGTCGAAGTCGAGGGCGAGTGCGGTCGCCGATTCCGAGGATGCCCACCACAGATCGGCGGCGGCGCGCATGTCGGCCGGGTTTCCCTCGGGAATGTGGCCGAGCACCAGCTCGACCAGCCAGTCGGGAAACCACGACGGAATATCCACCATCAGCCCGGACGACCTCGGGCCAGCTCGACGACCAGCCGGTGCAGCGCTTTCGCCGGGCCGGATGCGTCGGCACCACGCAACTCGACCTCGGTGAAGGCAGTCTCCATCGCGGTCTGCGGATGGAACTGGTTGCGCCGGAACCCATTCGAGCCCAGCTCGGCCCGCCAGCCGCGATAACCGGCGACCACACCGGCCAGCGTGACGCCGTCCCACGGCCCGCTGATCCGCCGGTATTCGGTGATCAGCGACCGCTGCGCCAGCTGCTGTGCGCGCGGTCCCGCCGCGGCGACGAGGACCCGGCCGATGGCATGCACCATGGTCGCGTAGATCGGCCGCTGGTCCGACCCTTGCGGGATGCGGCCCGCGCGCAGTGCGGCTTTGACCGCACCGTCGAACTTGTCCGGATTCGCGGCGAGCTTGCGGTCGATCGAGATCCACGGACCGTCATCGGCTCTGTCCCAGTGCACGGCGGCGACCGCGCCACCGGCGAGTGCGGTGATCTCGATCCCACCGAGGCGCAGGAACGGGTATTTGGCGAGGGTGTCGTCTACGGCGGCGGCGAGTTCGAGCACGGTGTGCTCGGCGATACCGGAATTGTCGAATCCGGTGAGCTGCAGGTCGTGGCGGGCGGCGAGGGCCTGGGCGGCGGCCAGCGCGGCGGCATCGGTGGTCGTCGCCGGCCCGGAAACCGGCTGTTCCGGACGCTTTTTCGGCGAGCGCTTCTTATCCGGCTTGCCCCGGGTGGGCGTCGCGGGAACGGGTTCGCGGCCCGGACGGCGCGGCGGGATGGCCTGCCCGGGCATGACCGGCCCGGCACCCGGTGGACGCGAGCGGGGCGCGCCGGGACCCCACGGCGTTCCGGTCTGCGGACGCGTCCACGGGGTTTCGGCCGTACGGCCGCCCGCGGGCCGTCCCCCGGAATCCGTTGGTTTGACGGCGCCGTTCGTCCCGGCAGCGGGTGCGGCGGGACCGGCAGGGGAACTGCTGCCCGGCGCCGGCGCCGGCGCCCAAGGCGGCGCGGGTGTTTCGTTCTGCTGAGGACCGCGGAGCTGCGAGGGCGTCGCACCGGGAGTGGCCTCGGGCCTGATCGACGACCCCGGCCCGTCGGCCTGCCTGTCGGAGCGGCCCGGATAGGGGGAGTCGCCAGATCCCGGAGACACCTGCGGACTCGATGCCGGATCGGCGGCACCCGGGGAGAAATCGGGCCCATCGGATGCGTAATCCACTGGCTGGTCTGCGGAAACATCGCTCGGTGCGGTCGAATCGGCCGTCCTGTTGACATCGGTGCCCCCACCGTCCCCGGCATCGGCTGTGCCATCGGGCGACATGCCCGGCAGCTCCGAAGCCCCCGGGACGTTCGGCCCCCAGCCCGATGCCTGAGGTGCACTGACACCAGGCCCCTGCGGAAAACCGCTCCAGTCGAGGTATCCCGGATCGGCCGCCTGAATCTCGCGAGCGCCGGACAGGTCGGTGTCATACAGCTGGTTGGTCGCGTCCCTGATCTGACGACTCGCCTCGGCCAGCCGCGCGGCCAGGTTCTCCAGCGCCTCGAGGCTCTTCTCGGCGCGCGGCTCGTAGCCTTCGGCGAAGGTCTTTCCGGCCTCGTCGCTGCCCCACGGCCTGCCGTGCCCGGCCAGACCGGTTTTCAGGGTGGTGAACTGCTCGCGCGCGGACCGGGCCAATGCGTTCAGTTGCGGGATCAGCGTGTCGACCCGTGCCGGGTCTATCCGTAGCGGCTGGCTCATACGCGATGAACCCCCTCATGAACGTGCACTTCGATCCGCGAGGAGCATTGTGCCCGAACACGAGGGGGTTACCGACGAGCTTTCTTACCGGTCGTGGGAAGAGTCAGCGGACGACGTCGACCCGGTCGCCGACGTTCAGGTATTCGAAGAACCGGTGGGCGCCCGCCTCGGTCATCCGCACGCAGCCGTGCGAGGTGTGCTCGACCGGGCCGACGTGGAAGGCGATGTCGTTGTTGAAGAACACCGCCCAGCGCATCGGGGCGTGATGCATGGTGCTCCAGTGGAAGGGGCGCTTGAAGTCGACGTCGAACACGCCGGGCGGGGTTTCGTAGCCGGGCATGCCGTGCGAGATGGGGGTGGGGCCGAAGACGACGCGGCCATTGTCGATCAGCCAGGCCTCGTTGGTGCTCAACCGCAGACAGGCGCGGGCTTCCGGAGCGCAGGGCGCGGAGGTCGGGATGATCGCCGGGACGCCTGGGACGTCCGGTCCGCCGGGGAACAGGGGTTCGGTCTGGGCGGGGGCCGCGAACAGCATGCCTGCGGACACGGCGCCGAGAAGTACTCCGAAACGAGCCGACCAGCTGCGGAAACGGTTACTGCGAATCAATTGTCCGAACCTCTCTAACCCTGCCGGCCGGCCTGCGCGAGTCAGGACGCCCGGGCCATCTCGTCTGCACAAGCCTGGGACCACCGAGGTAGTGGTGATCATGGCCGAGTGGTCGCACCGGGTCAACGATGGCGCGCGACTGGGATGAGTCCGTTACCTGCGGTCGGGCGCGCCGCAGATCAGTCCTCGCTGCTGTCGCGGTCGGCGAGGTAACGCAGCAGGTCCGGGTCGGAGGAGGTGAGGTGGTCGAGTTCCTCGTCGCCGGTGCAGGGGTAGAAGGTGATGGTGACCGAATCGGGCCGGCGGGCGGTGACGCGCCAGATGGCCCCGGAATCGTGCCAGCGCTCGAGGACTGCGATGGGGTCGTCCGGCATGGGTCTCCGCGGTCTTCGGGTTCGTTCTGATAGAAGTCGACGTTACCGCCCCGCGGGTAACCCGGCGGCGGTCGCGGCCCGCACGAGCATGTCTTCGATCATGGCGGGGGTCAGCCTGCCGGTGAAGGTGTTCTGCTGGCTGACGTGATAGCAGCCGAACAGGTGCAGCGGCTCGCGCGCGGGGTCGATGGGTGCGAGTTCGACGTGGGCGCCGTGGCCGAACTTGGGTCGCGGACGCGGAATCCGCCAGCCGGCGTCGGCGAGCACCGGGAGCAGGGCCTGCCAGCCGAATGCGCCGAGCACCATGACCGAGCGCAACGTCGGTGCCAGCAGCCGCAGCTCGGTGTCGAGCCAGTGCCGGCAGCGGTCGCGTTCTTCGGGAGTCGGCTTGTTGGCCGGGGGAGCGCAACGCACCGGTGAGGCGATCCGCACGCCGTGCAGCCGTAGCCCGTCGTCGCGGCTGACGGCGGTGGGCTGATTGGCCAGTCCGACGCCGTACATGGCCGCGTAGAGCACCTCGCCGCTGCGGTCGCCGGTGAACATGCGACCGGTCCGGTTGGCGCCGTGCGCGGCGGGCGCGAGACCGACGATCAGCATGCGCGCGTCGGCGGGGCCGAATCCGGGCACCGGGCGGCCCCAGTAGGTCTGGTCCCGGAACGCGGCCCGCTTCTCCCTGGCCACCAGTTCGCGCCACGCCACCAGGCGCGGGCAGGCCCGGCAGTGCGTCAGGGTTTCGTCGAGCTCGGCGATGCTCCGGCACACGAGCCAATTCGATCACACGCCAGGGGGTTTCCTGTGCGTTTGTCCAGTTGAAGCGGACCGGCGTGAAACGATCTTGTGACCGGCACCGGCGACCACGATTGGTAGCATGACGGTCCTGGCCGACCGGATGCGGACTATGCCCGGTGGATTCATCTCGAAAGAGTCTTTCCATGCAGTTTGAAATCGTCGAGCGGGACGAGACGTGGGTTGCCGGGCTTCCGGTGCGCAGCCCCAAGCGTGCGCTGCGGGAACTGCGGGACCAGGATCTGGAAGCGGCGTGGGCCGCGGTGCTGCACCACGATCTGGGCGGTCCGCTGGCCAGCGCCTATACCGATTACTCCGCGGAGCTCGGCACCTACAACACCCAGATCGTCGGCTATCAGTGCTCGTCGTTCGACCAGGTCACCCGCGGCCATCTGGTGGCGCGGCTGCCGCGCGGCACCTACGCGCGCTTCTCTTCGATGGGTGAGTTCCCGCAGATCATGACCGGCCTGTGGACCCAGATCGCCTACGCCGAGGAACACAAGCAGATCAAACGCACCTTCACCGGCGATTTCGAGTGTTATCCGCACGCGTACAAGATCGATCTCTACCTGGCGGTCGATCCGCGATGAGCTACTCCATCGTCGTCCGCAGCGAGGCGATCTACGGCGGGCTCGTGGTGCCGCGGGTGCGGCCGAGTTTCAAGGTGAGCAACAGCGAGCTGATCGAGTTCCTCAAGGACCGGCTGCGCGATCGGGCGGCGGGCAGCGCGGCGGCCGGGGGTCCGATGTTCACCGTGTATGTGCCCGATCCCACCGAGACCTACAACGCCCTGGTCGGTTTCGAGTATCCGGCACCCGAGGCCGCCCACGTCGGTGATGTGCTGGTGCGCGTCCCCAAGGGGGTCTACGCCCGGTTCGTGCCCAACGGCGACTACCACGATCCCGTCGAGGATGTGTGGGCCCAGGTCGACGACGCGACCGCATCGGCCGAGATCACGCGGGCCTACCGTGAAGAGATCGAGATCTGGCACGGCCTGCATTCGGTGGAGCTGTTCATCTCCATTCTGGTGTAGCTTGCCGCCGGTTTGCTAGACACGTACCAACCGGTCTCGTTTCTATCTCGGTATCCGGACGTGAGCGGCCTGACCTGCGGCTTTTTCCGAACGAAAAATTGGTTTTCGGAAGATTAACCAGATATCTAGTCAATTCTGGTCCCGATGACCCATACTGCCCATGACGTACTCACTCCGCGTTCGGGGCGCCGGGTGAGTCTGTCTGATGGGTTCGATCACTGTGTGCGCGCACGCAGCAACAGAGTAGGAACGTCATGGCTGTCGAAACGATCGCCGTCGACCTGGTTGAAACTTGTAGCGTCCCCGCGTTGCGATTTCACGACATCGTCTCCGGATGCGACTTCACCGCGACCACCCCGGACGCCGACCCCCAACTGTGGGACCGATACCTGCAGGGTGCGCTGGATGTTTACCGGCACTTCCGGGTCGAGTCCGCCCTCGAATACGACGCGGTGGCCGATGGCCGATCCACCACGCTGTTCTTCGCCGCGACCGACCGCAACGGTGCGGTCGTGGCCGGGGTCCGCGCGCAGGGGCCGTACCTGCGTACCTCCGACGTCGGATCGCTGGCCCCGTGGGCCGGCCGCCCCGGCGAGCACGAGCTGCGAACCATGGTTGCCCGGCGGATACCGCGCGGCGTGGTGGAGTCCCGTGGCGCCTGGGTGGCACGGGACGTGCCGGGTCGCAGGGAACTCGGCGCCGCGATCTCGCGCTGTATCGCGCACACCCCGCGCATCCTCGGCGTTCGATACGGTTTCGCCACCGTGGCCTCCTTCACCACCGGTCGCCATCGCGGCAGCGGCGGTGTCGCCGCCGATCTGATCCCGCCCGTGCCCTACCCCGACGATCGCTATCAGACGGTGCCGATCTGGTGGGACAGCCGGATGTACCGGATGTTCGCCGATCGGTTGCAGTATCTGCTGATGTGCGATGAACTGCGAGATATGGGAGTGGCCGATGGCGCGCTCGAGCGGGTGCGCCGCGGCCCCGGACGCAGATCGGAGAGTCGGTTCGGGTATGGCCGGTGAGGGTGACCGGGGGGTGGAGTATCGGCCGTTGATACTGGATCCGCAGCACTCGGGCGACGCTCGGGTGCTGGCCGAACTGCGCGCGCGCAGCGATATCGAATTCAGCGATCTGCGCGATTTGCTGGACCGCGAGTTCGCCGGACTCACCGATCCGCCCGAACGGGTGGAAGGCCCGGAATCGGATCGCTGGATCTACTATCCGTGGCGGGGGCGGGTACTCGGATTACCCGGCCCGCAGACTTTCCGCGCCATTCGCCTGGATCGCAATCGCAATAAGCTCACCCGCGATGAACAGCGCAGATTGCGCGAGCTATCGATCGGCGTCGTCGGCCAGAGTGTCGGGCATGCGGTGGCGTACACGATTGCGCTGGAAGGTATCTGCGGATCGCTGCGGCTGGCCGATTTCGACGTGCTCGAGCTGTCCAATCTCAATCGCGTGCCAGCGAGCCTGTTCGATATCGGGGCGAACAAGGCCGTGGTCACCGCCCGAAGGATTGCCGAACTCGATCCGTATCTGCCGATCGAGGTCTATCGGGGCGGCGTCGACGAGGACTCGGTGGAGGAATTCGTTTCGGGGCTCGCGGTGGTGGTGGAGGAGTGTGATTCGCTCGATATCAAGCTCGTCGTCCGCGAGGCCGCACGCAGGCACCGGATTCCGGTGGTGATGGAGACCAGCGATCGCGGCCTGCTCGACGTCGAACGCTACGACCTGGAGCCGGAACGGCTGCCCTTCCACGGACTGCTCGGCGGGGTCGCCGCCGGCGACCTGAAGGGGCTGTCCACCCGCGACAAGGCGCCCTACGTCGTCGCGCTGATGGGGCCGGCCGAGCTGTCGTCGCGGATGGCGGCCAGCATGGTCGAGGTCGGCGAAACCCTGAGCAGCTGGCCGCAACTGGCCGGTGACGTGATGCTCGGCGGCGCGAGCGTCACCACGGCCATCCGCCGGATCGGGCTCGGCCGGAAACTGCCGTCGGGACGCACCAGGGTCGATCTCGAAGGCGATCTGGACGGGCTCGCCGAGCCCTCACCGCCCGACGACCTGGACTGGGACGCCGAGTCCGGCGGTGCCGAACCCGAACCCGCCGATCCGGTTCAGCGCATCCTGGCCTGCGCCCAGCGCGCCCCGTCCGGAGGCAATGTCCAGCCGTGGACGCTGCACGCCGGCGACGACGAGATCCGTCTCGCGCTGGACCCCTCGGCCACCACCGCCATGGACGTCGGCTACCGCGGCAGCGCGGTCGCGCTCGGCGCCGCGCTGTACAACGCGCGGGTCGCCGCGGCCGCGCACGGCATGCTCGGCGCCTGCGACATCGTCGAATCGACCGACCCGGGCGCCGCACCGATCACCGCGATCCTGCGCCGCACCGGCACACCGGCCGACGCGCCCGCCGCCGACTATCCGCTGACGCTGACCCGCGAGACCAACCGCAGGCTCGGCACCGGCGCGCCGATCCCCGCCGACGTGCTCGCCGGGCTGTCCGCCGCGGCCGCCGCCGAAGGCGCCACCCTGCGCCTGGTCACCGACCGCGACGGCCTCGAACGCGCGGCGGACCTGCTGGCCGAATCCGACCGCATCCGCTACCTCACCCCGCTGCTGCACGAGCAGCTGTTCGCCGAACTGCGCTGGTCGTCCGAGGACATCGAGACCGGTATCGATGTGCGCACGCTGGAACTGGCACCCGACGAACGTGCGGCCATGCAGATCGGCCGACGCGCCGATGTGATGGCGCAACTGCACCGCTGGTCGGCGGGGGCCGCGCTGGGCGATTACGCCCGCGATCGGGTGCGCTCGAGTTCGGCGCTCGTGGCGGTCACTTTCACCGACCCGCCGGGCGCGGATGAGAGGTCATTGGCCGGATATGTGCGCGCGGGCGGGGCCGTGGAACGGGTCTGGATTCAGGCTCAGCGCAGCGGTCTGGCGGTGCAACCGATGTCGCCGGTGTTTCTGTATTCGCGACGTGAGCGCGACGCGAACGCGATTTCTCCCGCGTACGCGGATACACTAGCGTCACTTCAAGGCTGTTTCCTGGACCTACTGGGAGTGCCGGAACATGAGACCATGGCGTTGGTTCTTCGCCTGAGCTACGCGGCCGCGGCCGGTGTGCGCAGCAGGCGGCGACCGGTGCCTGGCGCGGACACCCGCAGTTAGCGCGATCGGAGACAAAGTGCCTCGGCGGACGCTCGACTCGTTGGTGACGGAGGTCGCCGCGGAGCTCATGGGTGTCGACGCCACGACGATGGTGTCGGCGACCGAAAAGGTCCTTGCCACGCTGGTCGAATACTTCGACGTCGATTTCAGCTACGTCCGGCATACCGATACCGAACGCAGGGCGACGGTGCTGGTGGCCGAATGGCCGCACCGGGCGAACGTGCCCGATCCGGACCCGCTGCGGGTGGTGTATTTCGACCAGGCCGATTCGGTGTTCCGCGCGCTCGAACACGCCACCGAACCGTTCCTGGTCACCGGCTCCGACGCCGACTACCAGGAGACCATTCAGCGCGCCTCCGGGCTGCCCAATGTCACCTCGGCGGCGGTGCCGCTGGTCTCGCGCGGCCAGTCCACCGGTCTGCTCGGCTTCATCAAGGTCGGCGACCGGGAGTGGAGCACCCGCGAGCTCAATGTGCTCAAGGCGATCGCGACCCTGTTCGCGCAGTTGCAGGCCCGGGTGGTGGCCGAGGAGCGGTTGCGCTACATCGCGCTGCACGATGATCTGACCGGGCTGGCCAACCGCCGCGCCCTGCTCGAACACATGGAGCAGCGGCTCAGCGAGGGCAGCCCGGGCCCGGTCGCGGCGTTCTTCCTCGACCTGGACCGGCTCAAGGCGCTCAACGATTTCCTCGGCCACACCGCCGGCGACAACTTCATCCGCAGCCTGTCCACCCGGCTGCGGGAAAACCTCGACCCCAACGACATGATCGCCCGGCTCGGCGGCGACGAATTCGTCATCGTGCCGGCCAAGCCGATGGATGCCGTCGCCGCCGAACACGAGGCGGGCCGCATCCAGCAACTCATCGGCCGCCGCGTCACCGTCGGCGGCGAGTCGGTGAGCCGCGCCGCGAGCATCGGCGTCGCGGTCGGTATCCCGGGCGAGACCACGGTCGCCGACGTACTGCGCCGCGCCGACCACGCCCTGCTCTCGGCGAAATCCGGCGGCGGCAACGGCGTCGCGATCTTCACCGACGCCATGCGCGCGCAATTCGAACTCCAGGACGACGTGGAGCTGAACCTGCGCGGCGCGGTGAGCGACGGTTCGCTGATCCTGCACTACCAGCCCGAGGTGGATCTGCGCACCGGCCGGATCGTGGCCATGGAGGCGCTGGTGCGCTGGCTGCATCCGACCAGGGGGTTGCTGCCTCCCGGTGCGTTCGTCACCGTCGCCGAAGCCACCAATCTGGCCGGTGAGCTGGGTCGCTGGGTGATCCGCTCGGCATGCGCCCAGTTCGCCGAATGGCGCAGGCAGGGGCTGGCCTCGAATGTGGTGATGCGGATCAACGTCTCCCCGGTGCAGCTGGTGAGCCTGGATTTCGTGGAACGCATCGAGGACATCCTGCGCATGTTCGGCATCGACGGCAGCTCGGTGTGCCTGGAGATCACCGAGCATGTGGTGGTGCAGGACCTGGCCCGCACCCAGGTCACGCTGCGTGGGCTCAAGCGGATGGGCGTGCAGATCGCCATCGACGATTTCGGCACCGGCTACAGCTCGCTGTCGCATCTGAAGGCGTTGCCGGTGGACGCGGTGAAGATCGACCGAGGATTCGTGCAGCGCCTCGGCGCCAGCACCGACGATCTGGCGATCGTGAAGTCGATCATCGGATTGGCGGGCTCGTTCGGGCTCGGCGTGGTGGGCGAGGGCGTGGAGACGCCGGTCGCGGCCCGCACCCTGGTGGGGCTCGGCTGCTACCGGGCGCAGGGTTTCCTGATCGCGCGGCCGATGCCCGCCGAGGAGGTCGAGCAGCATCTGGCCGCCGGGCGGATCCCGCTGAACCTGGATCTGCCGCGCGTCGACCGGAACCTGACCACGCGCTGAGCTCGGTTGGCGGGTTCTTTCCCGCCTGTTCACGCGCCGTTCGGCGCGACGGTTCCGGCGGTAACCCGGTGCGCGTCACCATCGGCGCGTGCGCATCGTGCAGCTGGCGAATTTCTACGGCCCGCGGTCGGGTGGGTTGCGCACCGCGCTGCATCATCTCGGCGAAGGCTATGTGGCGGCCGGGCACGAGGTGGTGCTGATCGTGCCCGGTGCGCGCCGCGGTGAGGAACTGCTGCCGACGGGCGTCGTGCGGATCACCTTGCCCGCGCTGGCGATTCCGGGGACGGGCGGTTACCGGGCGGCCGACCCGCGCCGGGTGGCCGATGTGCTCGGCGGGCTGCGCCCGGACGTGCTGGAAGTCTCGGACCGGCTGACATTGCGTGGCTTCGGCCACTGGTCGCGTCGCCGCGATGTCGCCAGCGTGATGATCTCCCATGAACGGCTGGACCGGTTGCTCGGTCAGATCATGCCGCGGGCGCTGGCCCGCCGCTGCGCGGATGTGGCGAACCGGCGCACCGCCGCCCAATACGACAGGGTGGTGTGCACAACGGATTTCGCGCGCGCGGAATTCGAGCGGATCGGCGCGCCGAACGTCGAGCTGGTGCCGCTGGGCGTGGATCTCGACCTGTTCAGTCCGCGCCGCGCCGATCGCGGCCTGCGCGCCGATCTCGGTGTGCCCGGCCATCCGCTGCTGGTGCACTGCGGCAGGCTTTCGGTGGAGAAGCGGGTCGACCGCAGCATCGAAGCGGTCGCCGAGCTGCGCCAGTCGGGGGTCGAGGCCAGGTTGGTCGTGGCGGGCGACGGGCCGCGCCGCGACGCTCTGCACCGGCGCGCGCGGGCCTTGCCGCCGCTGCCGGGTGGGCGGCCCGCCGTGCACTTCACCGGCTTCATCACCGATCGCGCGATGGTGGCGAAACTGCTGGCGACGGCGGATGTTTCGCTCGCACCGGGCCCACACGAAACGTTCGGCCTCGCCGCGCTGGAGGCGCTGGCCGCGGGCACGCCGGTGGTAGCGAGCCGGTCCTCGGCGCTGGCCGACATCGTCACCGCCGAATGCGGCGCCGTCGCCGCCGACGATCCGTCGGCATTCGCCGACGCCGTCACCGAGGTGCTGGCCCTGCCGCCGGCCGGTCGTCGCGCCGCCGCCCGCCGCCGGGCCGAGCAGTTCACCTGGCCCGCGGCGGTCGCTGGCATGCTCGCCGTGTTCGGTGGATGAGCGAACCGTTCCCGAACCTCGTCCCGATCGGTAGTGTCCGGCTGACATTCACTGATGGACGAACGGATCGGAAGTGGGATCGATGGGTCGGGTACTGGCACGCCGCAGGACGACGGTCGAGGGGGCGAAGACCCTGATCACGGGTGCCGCGAGCGGGATCGGACGGGCCACCGCACTGGCCGCCGCCGCGCAGGGCGCCGAGTTGGTGCTCACCGATATCGATGCGGACGGTTTGGCCGCCACGGTCGCCGATATCGAACGCGACGGCGGCAAGGTGCTGGTCGCGACTCCGCTCGATATCACCGATCACGAGGCTGTCGCCGCCTTCGGTGCCGATGTGCATTCCCGGTTCGGCAGCGTCGACGTGGTGATGAATGTCGCGGGCACGTCGGTGTGGGGGACCGTCGACACCCTCGAGCATCGGCATTGGCAGCGGATGGTCGACGTCAACCTGATGGGGCCGATCCATGTGATCGAGACGTTCGTGCCGGAAATGGTGCGGGCCGGACGTGGCGGTGCGCTGGTCAACGTCTCGTCGGCGGCGGGGCTGCTCGCGCTGCCCTGGCATGCCGCCTACAGCGCGAGCAAGTACGGCCTGCGCGGGCTGTCGGAGGTGTTGCGCTTCGAGCTGGCCCAGCACGGTATCTCGGTGCATCTGGTCGCGCCCGGCGCGGTGAACACCCCGCTGGTGCAGAGCTTCGAACTGGTCGGCGTGGACAAGGAGGATCCGCGGGTCCGCAAGCTGGTCACCCGGTTCACCAGCCACGCCGTCTCACCGGAGAAGGTGGCCGGCGCGATCCTGCGCGGTATCGAACGCAACCGGTTCATCGTCTACACCTCGTTCGACATCCGCTTCGGCTACTGGTGGAAGCGCAAATTCGCCTTCCCGTACGAGCTGCTGATGCGGGTGGCCAATGTGCAGTTCAGCAGGCTGCGGAGTTCTCTGCGCACATCGGATTCCCGCTAGCGTCGACGCCGTCCGGGCAGTTGAGGTGCACGTCGAGCACGCGCGCGCCCGGACCCTCGTCACCGAGGTGATCGAACTCGTTGACGATCTTGCAGCTGCCCAGTGACAGACAGCCGCAGCCGATGCAGCCGGTGAGGTTGTCGCGCAGGCGCACCAGCTGGGTGATGCGTTCGTCGAGGTCGGCCCGCCAGGTGGTGGACAGCGTCTCCCAGTCGCGCCGGGTGGGGGTGCGGCCCTCCGGCAGCCGGTCGAGGGCGTCGCGGATCTCGCTCAACGGGATCCCGACCCGCTGCGAGATCCGGATGAAAGCGACCCGGCGCAGCGTTTCCCTGGTGTAGCGGCGCTGGTTGCCGCTGGTGCGGCGGCTCGAGATGAGCCCCTCGCGTTCGTAGAAGTGCAACGCGGAGACCGCTACTCCGCTACGCTCGGACAGCTGACCGGGGGTCAGCTCCTTGGCTCGCCAATCTGCTGTCGTCATTCGGCACTCCTCCTTTACCTCAACCCTACTTCAGGTTCTCCGGTGCGCGGGTGCGAATCGCCACACACCCGCCGCAAACACCGCGCATCAATTCCGTGCTCTCCGGGCCGCGGCGAACTACGGTCGGAACATGGGAACAGATGCGGTACCGGCGAACCCCGGCAGCGGCCCGATTCCCGGTGACGGATGGGACACCGACCCCGGCACCGAACCCGCGCCCGCGCCACGCCTGGCCGTGACCTCCGAAGTCGGCACCCTGCGCACGGTGCTGTTGCACCGGCCGGGTAACGAGCTGCGCAGGCTCACCCCGCGCAACAACGATCAACTGCTCTTCGACGGCATCCCATGGGTCGAACGTGCCCAGCAGGAACACGACACCTTCGCCGGGGTACTGCGCGATCGCGGGGTGGAGGTGTTGCTGCTGGCCGACCTGCTGGCCGAAACCCTCGCCGTCAGTGGTGCCGCGCGTATCCAAGGCATCTCCGCCGCCGTCGACGCCCGCAGGCTCGGCCACACCCTGGCCGACGAACTCGCCGCCTACCTGCGCGGCGTCCCGGCCAGGGAGCTGGCCGAGATCTTGATGGCGGGCATGACCTTCGACGAACTGCCGTTCGGGCCCGACCACACCTCGCTGGTGCGGCGGATGCATCACGGCGGCGATTTCGTCATCGATCCGCTGCCGAATCTGCTGTTCACCCGCGACTCTTCGTTCTGGGTCGGCCCGCGCGTGGCGATCACCGCGCTGGCCCTGCCCGCCAGGATGCGCGAGACCTCGCTGACCGACCTGGTCTACGCCTTCCATCCGCGTTTCCTCGGGGTGCGCCGGGCCTACGAATCCCATACCGCGCCCATCGAAGGCGGTGACGTGCTGCTGCTCTCGCCCGGCGTGCTCGCCGTCGGCGTCGGCGAACGCACCTCGCCGGCCGGGGCGGAAGCGTTGGCGCGCAGCCTCTTCGACGACAACCTCGCCCACACCGTGCTGGTCGTGCCCATCGCGCAGAACCGTGCCACCATGCACCTGGACACCGTGTGCACCATGGTCGACACCGACGCGGTGGTCATGTACTCGGCGGTGCGGGAAACGCTGTCCGCGTTCACCATCCAGCGCGGCGACGACTACGACCACGGCGGCGCCGTCACCATGCGCGGGCCCGACCCGTTCCTGCCGGCGGCCGCCGACGCCATGGGCATCGGGAAGCTGCGGGTGATCGACACCGGACTGGACGGCGTCACCGCCGAACGGGAACAGTGGGACGACGGCAACAACACCCTCGCCGTGCGGCCGGGTGTCGTGATCGCATACGAACGCAACGAAATGACCAACGCCCGGCTGCTGGACGCCGGCATCGAGGTGCTGCCCATCCCGGGATCCGAATTGGGTTCCGGCCGTGGCGGTCCGCGCTGCCTGTCGTGCCCGCTGTCCCGGGATGACGTGTGAGCTGGGGGCCATGCTCGAAATCACCGTGTCGCACGAATCCGCCGTGCCACCCTACGAACAGTTGCGGCTCGGCATCGTGGCGCAGGTACGCGCGGGCACATTGACCGCGGGTACCAAGATCCCCACGGTGCGCGCGCTGGCCGCCCGGCTCGGGCTCGCCCCGAACACCGTCGCCCGCGCCTACCGCGAACTGGAAGCCGACGGCGTGCTCGAAACGCGTGGCAGGCTGGGCTCGTTCATCGCCTCGTCCGGCGATCCCACCCGCGACCAGGCCGGCCGGGCCGCCACCGAATACGTCGCCGCGGTGCGCAGGCTCGGTCTGGATGACGAGGCGGCACTGTGCTACGTCAAGGCCGCCTTGGAGAGCTGACTGTCAGCGCCAACTGGGCAACCACAGGTGGTCCTGCCAATTGCCCGGCGTGATGGGCATGGCCGTCAGGATCGGCCACAGCCAGATGAAGTTCGCGATCACCAGGCCCAGGTACAGGCTCACGATGAGCAGCCCGAGCCGGTAGCGCTCCGTCGGTGGCGCGGTCACGAAGACGCCGGTGGGTCCGCGCGGCACCGGAACCCGGCGCGCGGGCCCGAGTATGTCGCCGAGCACCAGCGCCACCGCCATCACCAGGAACGGTGCGAGCACCACGGCGTAGAAGAAATACATCTGCCGGTCCAGCGTGATGAACCACGGCAGCAGGCCCGCGGCGTATCCGGTGAGCACCGCGGCGTAGCGCCAGTCGCGCCGCACGATGGTGCGCCACAGCGCCCATGCCAGCACCGGGAACGCGATCCACCAGAGGGCGGGCGTGCCGACCAGCATCACGGCCTTCACGCACTGGTTCTGCCCGCAGCCCGTGACACCGGAGTCGGCGTAGTAGTAGAGCATCGGCCGCAGCCCCATCGGCCAGGTCCACGGCTTGGACTCCCACGGGTGATGGTTGCCCGCCGAGTTGGTCAGTTCCTCATGGAACTCCAGCACTTTGGCGCCGTAGTACCACAGCGAGCGCAGCGCGTCGGGGACGAAGGAGAACGCACCGCCTCTGCCCACTTCGTTGCCGACGGCCCACCGGCTGAACCCGGTCTCACTGGCGAACCATGCCCAGTAGGTCGCGAGATACACCCCGATCGGGACCAGCACCAGCGCGTAGAGCGCGGGCCCGACATCGCGCAACGCGGTACCGGCCCAGGGCCTGCGCACCCGGTAAGCGCGCCGCGCAGCGAGGTCGAAACACACGCTGAGCAGCCCGAACGCGGCGATGAAATACAGCCCGGACCATTTGGTGCCGCAGGCGAGGCCGAGCAGCACGCCGGCGCCGAAACGCCACCAACGCACCCCGAGCCGCGGCCCGAACGGACTGGCGCCGATGCGGCCCTCGGCGTCGGCTCGCGCTATGCGTTCGCGTACCTGATCGCGGTCGACGATCAGGCAACCGAACGCGGCCGTCGCGAACAGCGCGAGGAAGATGTCGAGCATGCCGATGCGCGAGGACACGAAGGTGACGCCGTCGGCGATCAACAGCAGCCCGGCGATCGCGCCGATCATGGTCGAACGCGCCATCCGCCGCACGATGCGGATCACCAGCAGCACCAGCACCGTGCCGGCCAGCGCGGCCGAAAAGCGCCAACCCCAGCCGTTGTAACCGAACAGCGCCTCACCGAAGGCGATCAGCTGTTTGCCGACCGGCGGATGCACCACCAGGCCGTAGGCGGGATTGTCCTCGACGCCGCCGCCCTTCAGGATCTGATACGCCTGCGGCGCGTAGTGCTTCTCGTCGAAGACCGGGGTGCCACCGTCGGTCGGGTAGTTGAGCATGGTGAACCGGGTCACCGCCGCCAGCGCGGTGAGGAACGCCGTCACCAGCCAGCCGCGGGCGGTGTCGAGCGGCCCGAAATCGGGGGAGGGGCGCAGCGGCGCGGGGCTCGACCAGGAACGTATCGGCCGAGAGGGCGCGACGGAGCGCTGGTCGGTCACCTGGGTCACGACCCGATCGTATGCTGTGCGGTCTTGTGCCCTGTATTTGTGGGCTGGACGTGGCGCGGTCCCGGCGGTGGTATCGGGGCGGTCCCTTACTTCTGCCGCTGAATACTGTTGCCGGTCTCGGCCGAGGACTGCGCCCCGCGACCGTGTCGGCGGTGTCAGCCTCGGCCGCTCGTGTGCGAGTCGGCGCGGGCCGCCGAATTCAGGGGTGCGGCACACCTGCCCGTACGCTGCCAGGGTGCGGGTAGAGACGAGTCGGGCAGTCCAGGCGGGGCAACGGTGACCGGCAGGCTGGTGCTGGCGGCGACGCCGATGGGCGATATCGGTGACGCGTCCCAGCGGCTGCGCGACGCCCTCGCCACCGCCGACGTCGTCGCCGCCGAGGACACCCGCCGCACCCGATCGCTGGCCAAGGCGCTCGGCATCGAGATCGGCGGGCGGGTGGTCAGCTTCTACGACCACGTGGAGACCGCGCGCATCCCCGCACTGCTGGAGGAGATCGAATCCGGCAAGACCGTCCTACTGGTCACCGATGCGGGCATGCCGTCGGTGAGCGACCCCGGATACCGCATGGTCGCCGCCTGCGTCGAACACGAGCTACCCGTCACCTGCCTGCCCGGCCCCTCGGCGGTCACCACCGCGCTGGCCCTGTCCGGCCTGCCGGTCGAGCGGTTCTGTTTCGACGGCTTCCCGCCGCGCAAATCCGGTCAGCGCCGCGAATGGTTGCGCACGCTGATCGCCGAACCCCGTGCCTGCGTGTTCTTCGAGGCGCCGCATCGGCTCGCCGACTGCCTGGCCGACGCGGTCGAGGTCCTCGGGCCCGGCCGCCGCGCCGCCGTCTGCCGCGAGCTGACCAAGACCTACGAGGAGGTCGTGCGCGGCACCCTCGCCGAACTCGCGGCGTGGGCCGTGGACGGTGCGCGCGGGGAGATCACCGTCGTCATCGAGGGCGCGCAGCCCAGCACCGCCGAACCGGCCGACCTGGTCGCGGAGGTCGAGGCGCGTGTCGAAGAGGGCGTGCGCCTGAAAGAGGCGTGCGCCGAGATCGCCTCCACCACCGGTGTTTCCCGTAAGGAGCTCTACGACGCGGTGCTGGCCGCGCGCCGCGATACCGGCGCCTGAGCGGCCGCAGGTGCCACCGGTCGCCCCGAGAGCCGAGCAGCCACCGTCCGCCGCGACTGAGCCGCGGAATCCGCAGGGCACGCGATCGGCCGAAGTCACATCCGCCCCGGTGCTCGCGGCGTCGCTGGTGCGGACGCCGGTTGGCAGGAGGGAACGGAGTCGATCACCGGGCAGGCCGACCCGGCGCGCGGCGCGACCTGGGCCGCATCGCGTGCGCGTGCACAATGCCCGCGGCCCCACCATGATCGACCCATGACCTCTCTCGAGCACAAGGCCAAGGAACTACTCGCACTGCATCGACCCGGTGATCCGGCGGTGCTGCCGACGGTATGGGATGCCTGGTCGGCGAACCTCGCGGTCGAGGCCGGGTTCGCGGCGTTGACGATGGGCAGCCATCCGGTCGCGGATTCGGTGGGCCGCGCCGACGGCGAAGGGATGAGTTTCGACGAGCTGCTGGCGCGGGTGCGGCAGGTGACCGGTGCCGTCGAGGTGCCGGTGTCGGTGGATATCGAATCGGGGTACGGGCTCGAACCGGCACAGCTGATCGAAGGGCTGCTCGGCGCGGGCGCGGTCGGGCTCAATATCGAAGACACCGTGCACAGCGAGGGCGGACGGTTGCGCGGCGCGGAGGAGCACGCCGATTTCGTGCGCGGGCTGCGCCAGTTCGCCGACGCGGCCGGGGTGCACGTGGTCGTCAACGCGCGCACCGACCTGTTCCTGCGCAAGGACGGCGACGACGCCGACCGCATGGACCGCGCGATCGAACGGCTGCGCCTGGCGGCCGACGCGGGCGCCGACGTGCTCTACCCCGTCGGGCGCCACCCCGACGCCGACATGCGCCGGCTGACCAGCGAACTCCCGCTGCCGGTCAACGCGATCGGCCTGCCCGCCGAAGCGGACAAGGTGCTGCTGGCCGATCAGGGCGTGGCCCGGATCAGCTTCGGCCCCTACCTGCAATACGCGCTGGCCGCCGAAGCCAACCGGCTGCTCGCGCGCTGGGCCTGAGCATTCAGCCCTCCGGCTCGACCGTTCAGTCCTTCGGCTCGACGTAGCGCGGGTACACCGGCTCCGGCGCGGGCAGCGCCACCCCGGGCACCAGCGGCGTCGCGATATCGGCGAAGGTCCGGTTCTGCACCGCGAGCAGATCCAGGATCTTGGCCGCCGAACCCGGCATCACCGGCTGCACCAGGATGGCGACGATGCGCACCACCTCGAGAGTCACGTACAGCACCGTCGCCATCCGGGCCAGATCTTCGTCGGTGCCGGACTTGCGCAGCGCCCACGGCGCCTGCGCGGAGAAGTAGCGGTTGGTCTCGCCGAGGGTCAGCCAGATCGCCTCCAGCGCCAGATGCAGCTGCTGGGCATCGAATTCGGCGCGGCAGCGCTCCAGCAGGCCGTTGGCGCGGTCGAGCAGGGCGCGATCCTCGTCGGTGAACTCACCCGGCGTCGGCACCATGGCGTCGCAGTTCTTGGCGACCATGGTCAGGCTGCGCTGCACCAGATTGCCGAACTCGTTGGCCAGGTCGGCATTGATCCGGCTGACGATCGCCTCGTGGCTGTAGCTGCCGTCCTGGCCGTAGGAGATCTCGCGCAGCAGGAAGAAGCGCAGCGCGTCCAGGCCGTAGGTGTCGATCAGCGCCAGCGGGTCGATCACATTGCCGACCGACTTCGACATCTTCTCGCCCTTGTTGTACAGGAACCCGTGCACGAACACGCGTTTGGGCAACTGCACACCCGCCGACATCAGGAACGCCGGCCAGTACACCGCGTGGAAACGGGTGATGTCCTTACCGATGATGTGCACGTCGGCGGGCCAGAACCGTTGGAACGCCGCCGATTCGGTGTCGGGGAAGCCGACGCCGGTCAGGTAGTTGGTGAGCGCGTCGACCCACACGTACATCACGTGATCGGGATGACCGGGCACCGGGATACCCCAGTCGAAGGTGGTGCGCGAGATCGACAGATCCTTCAGCCCCGCCTTGACGTAGCTGACGATCTCGTTGCGGCGAGTGGCAGGCGCGATGAACTCCGGATGCGTCTCGTACAGCTCGAGCAGCTTGTCCTGATACTTCGACAGCCGGAAGAAGAAGTTGGACTCCTCGGTCCACTCCACCGGCGTCTTGGTTTCGGTGGAGATGCGGCTGCCGTCCTCGAGCAGCGTGGTCTCCTCCTCGGCGTAGAACGCCTCGTCGCGCACCGAATACCAGCCGGAGTAGTTGTCCAGGTAGATATCGCCCGCGGCGAGCATCCGCTCCCAGATCGCGACGCTGGCCGTCTCGTGGTCGGCGTCGGTGGTGCGGATGAACCGGTCGAAGGAGATGTCGAGGGCCTTGTGCAGCTGCTCGAACACATCCGAGTTGCGCGCGGCGAGCTCCTCCACCGGGATGCCCTCGGCGGTCGCGGCCTGCTGCATCTTCTGGCCGTGCTCGTCGGTGCCGGTCATGAAGAACACGTCGTAGCCGTCCAGGCGCTTGAACCGGGCGATGGCGTCCGACGAGATGTACTCGTAGGCGTGCCCGATATGCGGCGCACCGTTGGGGTACGCGATGGCCGTGGTGATGTAGAAGGCTGGTGCCTCTGTTCGCTCGCTGCGCTCGCTGCTCATGGTGTGTCTACTGTAATGCGCGTGCCATCTGACCTCCGCGTGAATATCCCCTCAGCACATCGCCGGGTCGCCGCGAGTGGCGGTGCGCTCCGATGAGCGCCAAGCGACCCGCTCCCGAAGCGCCCGAGCCGCTGGCTCCGCTGGTCGACGCGCACACCCATCTGGATGCGTGCGGCGCGAGCGATGCCGAGTCGGTGAAGGTCGTGGTCGACCGCGCCGCCGCGGTGGGCGTCGGGCAGGTGGTGACCGTGGCCGACGATCTGGCCGCCGCGCAGTGGGCGGTGCGGGCCGCGCACTGGGACGAGCGGGTCTACGCCGCGGTCGCACTGCACCCGACCCGCGCCAACGCCCTCGACGACGCCGCCAAGACCGAACTCGAGCGGCTGGCCGCCGATCCGCGCGTGGTCGCCATCGGCGAAACCGGCCTCGACTACTACTGGCCGGGCAAACTCGACGGCTGCGCCGATATCGAGACCCAGATCGAAGGCTTCCGCTGGCATATCGACCTGGCCAAACGCACCGGCAAACCGCTGATGATCCACAATCGGGAAGCCGACCACGATCTGCTCACCGTGCTGCTGGACGAGGGCGCGCCGGACACGGTGATCTTCCACTGCTTCTCCTCGGACACGAATATGGCGCTGGCTTGCGTCGCGGAGGGGTACCTGCTCAGCTTCTCCGGGACGGTCAGCTTCAAGAACGCGCACGAGCTGCGCGAGGCCGCCAAGGTGGTGCCCGACGAGCTGGTGCTGGTGGAGACCGACGCGCCGTATCTGACGCCGCATCCGTTCCGTGGCGCGCCGAACGAGCCGTACTGCCTGCCGTACACGATGCGGGCGCTCGCCGAAGTGCGTGGTCAGGATCCCGCCGAATTAGCGGAAATCAGCACCGCGAATGCGCGCCGGGTGTACCGATTCTGACGTTTTTCGCAGCTCGAATAAAAATGTGTCCCAGATCACTTACCGGTAAAGGTTTGTGATCTACCTGCACAGTCTATATCTGATCGTAATGTGAAAAAGTGCTGCTCCACGGCGCGCTGTTGTTCCTGGGGGACGTCTTCGTTATCGTCCTGTGACCATGTCCCCTTTAGCGAGGATCAACTCGTCCCGGTCGCCGCTGTTGTACGCGGCGATCGCGGCGCTGCTGATGATTTTGATCGTCGGCGCCGTTATGGCGATCCTGAACCGCAAAACCGTCACCGTCGTCGTCGACGGCGCGAAATCGACGCAGATTTCGATGTCGCGTGATGTGCGCGGAGTGCTGAAGGACGCCGGCTACCGGATCGGTGACCGGGACAAGGTGACGCCCGCGCCCGATGCCGCCATATCCGATGGCGCCACCATCACCCTCGACCGGGGCCGGGAAATCGAGCTGACCCTCGACGGCCACACCGAACGCGTCTGGACCACCGGCCGCACCGCCGGCGCGGCATTGGAGGAATGGGGCATCGACGCCGACGCCTTCGTCCACCGCGGCCGCAGCCAGCAGCTGCCGCTGGACGGCGCCGCGCTCACCGTGGCCACCCCGCGCACCGTCTCGGTGGTCGACGGCACCGCGGGACCGAAGCAGATGCGACTGGCCGCACCCACTGTGGGTGAGCTGCTCGCCCTCGCGGGCGCCCCGCTGCGCGAGCACGACGTCGTCGAACCGTCCGCCGACACCCGGCTCACCGACGACATGCGCATCACGGTGACCCGCAAGCAGCTCGAGACCCGCACCGAGACGCTGCCGCTCGCGCCGCCGGAGAACATCATCGAAGACCCCACCATGAACATGAGCCGCACGGTGGTGGAGAACCCCGGGGCGCCCGGCGTGCACGACGTCACCTTCGAGGTGACCATGGTCAACGGCGCCGAGGTGGCGCGCCGGGAGATCGCTTCGGACGTCAAGGTGCCCGCCCAGCCGCGCACCATCCGCAAGGGCGCCAAGCCCGGCACCGAGGTGCCGCCGGTACGCAACGGCGACATCTGGGACGCGCTGGCCAAATGCGAGGCCGGCGGCAACTGGAAGATCAACACCGGCAACGGCTACTACGGCGGCATCCAGTTCGACCAGAGCACCTGGGAGCGCCAGGGCGGGCTCAAGTACGCGCCCCGCGCCGACCTCGCCACCCGCGAAGAGCAGATCGCCATCGCCGAGGTGACCCGCGCCAAGCAGGGCTGGGGCGCCTGGCCGTCCTGCACCAGTCGTCTGGGCCTGAGCTAGCCGGGTCCGGATATCGCGAGCGCCACTTCCGACGACATAGTGGCGCTCGCGGCATATCCGGGGCCGGACCGCCGAG
This sequence comes from Nocardia cyriacigeorgica, assembly GCF_005863245.1. GTDB lineage: Bacteria > Actinomycetota > Actinomycetes > Mycobacteriales > Mycobacteriaceae > Nocardia > Nocardia cyriacigeorgica_C. The sequence continues at coordinate 197,234 of NZ_VBUT01000009.1, forward strand.
CTCGCCGTTCATCGAAAGCTCTTGCGCCGTCGTACACTCGTCCAGATTTGTGACATGTGGGTCGGGGCAGAGGAGTAGTTCGATGAATCTGCTGCACGTGGCCGGGCGGTCGATGCTCGCCGTCGCCGTGTCGGCCGCCGCCGTGCTCGCCACCGCGCAGGGCCCGGCCTCGGCAGAGCCGCCCGGCTCGGTGATCTCGGTGACCGCGCAGCCCGAAGGCTGGCACGGGGTCAGCGGCGGTTCGGTCATCGAATACTGGATGAGCGGCTCGGACGGTACCCCGCGCCCGGCCAGCGGCGCTTTGCTGATTCCGGAGGGCACGCCCCCGCCCGGCGGCTGGCCGATCATCGCCTATGACCACGGCACCAGCGGGCTCGGCATGGGCTGCGGTGGCATGTCGACGCCGGAGACCGCGCCGTTCCCCGGAATGCAGGGCCGTCAAGATCTGCTGCTACGGCGGCTGGTCTCACAGGGCTTCGCGGTGGTGGCGCCCGACTACCTCGGTCTCGGCACTTTCGACACCGGTCCGCACCCCTACCTCGAACTGCGCACCGAGGCCACCGCCACCATCGACATGATCCGCGCGGCCCGCGCCACCCATCCCGAACTGTCGTCCACCTGGGCGGCGTTCGGCATCTCGCAGGGCGGGCAAGCGGCGCTCGGCACGGGACACCTCCAGTCCACCTACGCGCCGGAGCTGGACTTCCGCGGCACCATCGCCGTCGACCCGGAATCCGATGTGGAGAAGCTGCTGCCACTGGCCGGGCCGGATGTCCCGCCGCTGCCGCTGGTGGACGACGGATTGAGCTTCATCGTGAGCATCCTCGCCGGACTGCGCGAGGCCCGGCCCGATATCGCCGTCGACGGGTACCTCTCCCCGCTGGGCCGATCGCTGCTCGACGAGGTCGGCGACATGTGCCTGGACCGGATCATCGAGCGGGTCGACGGGCTGACCATCGGCGACCTGCTGGCCCGTCCGCTGGCCGAGGAGCCGATGCGTACCGCGCTGACCGAGTACATGGCGGTGCCGGTGCGCGGCTACGACGCGCCGATCCTGGTGCTGGCCAACGCGACCGACACGGTGGTGCCCTCGCCGCTGCACGGTGCGCTGATCGCCCAGTTGGCCGCGAACGGGGTCGATTTCCGGACCGTCATCGGAACCGGCGAGCACGGCCAGGTCGACGAACGGATGTGGGCGGCGATCGATGCGTTCCTCGCGGGGATGAAGTCCTAGTCATCGGGCGGTGGCCGTGGAGGCCTGGCCATGTGGGCCGGGTTGGCCCTGTGACCAGGCCGGTCACGGCCGGTGACCCGGGAGCAGGCCCCTGGAGTCGGCCGGGCAGACAGTGAGCTGGGCCGGTAGGTAAGCCGGCCGGGGTGGTCGAACGTGTGGGCGGCGCTCCCGCCGGGCGCGGCCCGTGTGAGCAGGGCGGGGCCCGGGAGTTGGTAGGTTCATCGGGTGTCCGATGCCGAAATCTCCGCACGCGGGAGTGCCGCGCTGCTCGGTCCCGCCGAAGTGCGGGCGCTGGCCGAACGGCTCGGCGTGCGACCGACCAAGCAGCTCGGGCAGAACTTCGTGCACGACGCGAATACGGTGCGGCGGATCGTCGCGGCGGCGGGCGTCGGGCGTGACGACACGGTGCTCGAGGTCGGGCCGGGCCTCGGTTCGCTGACGTTGGCGCTGCTCGATGTGGTCGATTCGGTGGTGGCGGTCGAGATCGATCCGGTGCTGGCGAAACACCTTCCGGTCACCGTCTCCGATCGCGCGCCGGAATTGAGCGCGAATCTCACCGTCGTCGAGGCCGATGCCCTGCGGGTGCGGGCCGCCGACCTGCCCGCCGCGCCGACCGCGCTGGTGGCGAACCTCCCGTACAACGTGGCCGTGCCGGTGCTGCTGCATCTGCTCGCCGAACTGCCGAGCATCACCACCTCGCTGGTGATGGTGCAGGCCGAGGTTGCCGATCGGTTGTCGGCGACCCCGGGCGGACGAATCTACGGCGTGCCGAGTGTGAAGGCCGGCTTCTTCGGCACGGTGCGCCGCGCGGGCGCGGTGGGGCGTCAGGTGTTCTGGCCGGTGCCGCAGGTGGAATCGGGGCTGGTGCGCATCGACCGCTTCGCCGAACCGCCGTGGCCGATGGACGCCGACCATCGCGCGAAGGTGTTCGCCGTGGTGGACGCGGCGTTCGCGCAACGCCGGAAGACGTTGCGGGCGGCGCTGTCCGGCTGGGCCGGCTCGCCGGCCGAAGCCGAACGCAGGCTCATCGCCGCCGGTATCGACCCGACTGCCCGTGGCGAGACGCTGGATACCGCGGCATTCGTCCGGTTGGCGGCGCAGGGCTGATTGCCGAGCCTGCGCGATCATCGGACGGACGGCGCGCCGGGAGTGGCCGTCGCTGTGGGCTCCCGGTCAGCGACTCGTGTCGGCGCGGCCTGCGGACGGGCTACCGGGACCGGTCGTGCTCGCAATGATGGGCGCGAACGTGACAGCAGCGGCGCGGACAGAGTGCGCGGGATTTGGGGTTGGACCACCCCGCCGGGTGGATCAGCGATGACCTCCGCTGTGATCACCAGTTGCCGGTGCCGTACTGAGAACTTCCACCGTGAATTCGGCGGTATGCACCGATCCGCCGTGCGAGAAGTCCAGGTACAACCGGTAGGCGCCTGCGCTCGGCGCCTGCGCGTGGAAGCTCACCCGCGGCCCGGGTGGTGAGGCGCCGACCTCGCCCTGCGGATGCACGTGCAAGTAGGCGAGGTCCTCGGTGCGCAGCGCGACCAGATGGGCGTAGGCGCCGAGGTACGGGTCGAGATCGGTGACCGGGACACCGTCGCGGGTGACGTCGAAACGGAGTTCGCCACCGGCGGTGGTCAGTTCACCGGTGCGCGTGACGGTGTAGCCGTCGACGGTCGTGGTGGTCGACGGCGGCGGAAGCGGTTGCAGCTGCACGGTTCCCGCGACCGGCACGGTCCGGCTGAGCACCAGGCCGGTGCTGTCGCCCGCGGTGGGCACGAAGTCGGCGAAGACCCGGTAGGTGCCGGGAGCGTCCCAGGTCCAGTCGATCGACCAGGTGCCGTCGGCAGCCATCTCGGGGTGGGCGTGCCGGTATTCGGTGGTGTCGGAACGCACCACGATCAGATGCAGCTTCTTGTCGTGCTGGGTGGTGAATTCGGTGACCGGTGCGCCGTCGGGTCCGCTGATGTGGAACCGCAGGGTACCCGCCTGGCCCGCCGCCTCCGGCGCGCTGATCTCGGACAGCGTGTAACCGGAGGCGGTGTCGGTGAGGCCGAGCGCGTGGTCGGCGGGCGCGGCGGCCTGCCGGTCCGGCGCCGGCTCGGTCCGGTCGCCCACGAGGGCGCCGATACCGAGCGCGACGCCGAACAGCAGCAGTAGCGCACCGCCGACCGCGGCGAGCTTGCGGCGATCCGACATCAGCTCGCGATCGCGTAACCGGCCTCGTCGACCGCGGCGGCGACGTCGGCGTCGGCCAGCGGCGCCGTGCTGTCGACGGAGACGCGGCCGGAGGCCAGATCGACGTCCACGCTGGTGACGCCGTCGATCTTGCCGATCTCGGTCTTCACCGAGCTCACGCAGTGCCCGCAGGTCATCCCGGTGACGGTGTAAGTGCTGGTGGCCATGTCCACTCCTTCGCTCGCGATCCATAATACGGTCTGGGGGTATCCCCGACGCCACGAACATACCCCCAAGGGGTATCAAGCGCAAGTGGTCAGGTGGCGCGGACCCAGTTGCGCGCGGCGATCTCGGCCACCTCGATCAATTCCGCCCTGGTCGCACCGTCCATGGCCGACTGCGACATTCCGAACATCACCGCGCCGACGTAGCGGGCCAGTGCGTTGGCGTTCGCGTCGGCCGGTAGCAGGCCCGCATCGATATCGTCCTGGATGCGTGCGGCGAAGGCGCGGATATTGCCGTTGCGGATATCGCGCAGCATTCCGGCGACCTCCTCGCTGGTGGTGTTGATCCCCGCGCTGGTCACCAGGCAGCCGTGTGGGCAGCCCTCACGGGTGTACTCATATGCCGCCTCGCGCAGAATCCGGGTCACCATGTCGGCCGCGGTGGGCTCCTCGGCCAGAGCGGCGGCGCTGAACCCGCCGTATCGCTCGCCGAAAGTGCGTACCACCTCGGCGAACAACGTCGCCTTGTCGCCGAACGCCGCGTACAGGCTCGGCGCGCCGATCCCCATGGCCTCCGTCAGATCGCTGATGGAGGTGGCCTCGTAACCGCGCGACCAGAACAGCAGCATCGCCTTTTCCAGCGCGGCATCGCGATCGAAGGAGCGGGGGCGTCCTCTCGGTGGCATGGGTGCGCTGACAGGGAAGACGGCAATGGTCACCGGAGGTAGCCGCGGGATCGGGCGGGCGATCGCCGAACGGCTCGGCCGCGACGGGGCACGGGTCGCGGTGCACTACAACGGAAATGAGCAGGCCGCCAAACAGGTCGTGGGCGCGATCGAGGCCGCGGGCGGATCGGCGTTCGCGATCCAGGCCGAACTCGGCGTACCAGGCGACGCGCAACAGCTGTGGGCCGCTTTCGACGCCCACGCCGATGGTGTCGACATCATCGTCAACAACGCGGGCATCGACGGCATCCGGGAACCCATCGAGGCCACCGACGAAGCTTCCTTCGACCGGGTGTTCGCGGTGAATACGAAGGCGCCGTTCTTCATCGTCAAACACGGCCTCGACCGCCTGCGCGACGGCGGCCGCATCGTCAACGTCTCCACCGGCCTCACCCATGGCGCCGCGATGCCGCAGCTCATCGCCTACACCATGACCAAGGCAGCCATCGATGCGTTCACCGCCAACCTGGCCAAACACCTCGGTCCACGAGGCATCACCGTGAACGCGGTGGCGCCGGGCGTCATCGACACCGATATGAACGCCGGCTGGCTGCACGATGCCGCGGCGCAGGAACAGGTCGCGCAGATGTCGCCGCTGCGCCGAGTCGGGCAGGCCGCCGACGTGGCCGATGTCGTCGGATTCCTGGCCTCCGGCGATTCGCGGTGGGTGACCGGTCAGTGGATCGACGCCACCGGAGGCGCACTGCTCTAGGCGCTGCCCGCCCGGCCTTCGACGCGCGCGCCTGTCGGAGCGACCCGTTACGCTTGGGCCTCGTGCTGTCCGTTGTGCCGAGCCCCGTCACCGTGCGTGCGCCGTCGAAGGTGAACCTCCATCTCGGAGTCGGTGACCTGCGCCCGGACGGATACCACGATCTCACCACCGTGTTCCAGGCGCTGTCGCTCAGTGACGATCTGGAAATCGCGCCCTCGGCCTCGCTGACGGTGCGGGTCACCGGCGAGGGCGCGGGCGAGGTGCCCACCGACCGCACCAATCTGGTGTGGAAGGCGGCCGTGCGGCTGGCCCATCTGGCCGGGCGGGCGCCGCTGGTGGAGATCTCGATCAGCAAGGGCATCCCGGTGGCGGGCGGAATGGCCGGTGGCAGTGCCGATGCCGCCGCCACCCTGGTCGGGTTGAACGAACTGTGGGATCTGGGCCTGTCCCGCGAGGAGCTCACCGCGGTGGCCGCCGAACTCGGCAGCGACGTCCCGTTCTCGCTGCACGGCGGGACCGCGCTCGGCACCGGACGCGGTGAGCGGCTGCTGCCGGTGTTGTCGCGCAACACCTTCCACTGGGTGATCGCGCTCGCCAAGGGCGGGCTGTCCACCCCGGCGGTCTACCACGAGCTGGATCGACTGCGTGAAATCGGCGAACCGCCCCGGCTGGGCCCGCCGCAGGAACTCATGCAGGCCTTGGCGTCCGGCGATCCGCGACAGCTCGCCCCGCTGCTCGGCAACGACCTCCAGGCGGCGGCGGTGTCGTTGAAACCCGAGCTGCGCCGGACCCTGCGCGCCGGGGTGAGCGCGGGCGCGCTGGCCGGGCTGGTTTCCGGTTCCGGACCCACGTGCGCGTTCCTGTGCGAATCGGAAGAGTCCGCCGTCGCGGTGGCCGCCGAACTGGCCGGTGCCGGAGTGAGCCGCAGCGTGCGCACGGCGACCGGCCCGGTCCCCGGCGCGCGGGTGGTGGGCGGCGAGGGGCCGCATCCGCAGCCGAGGCGCGAAGGCGGCAAAATCGGCTGATCCGCCACGTGACAGAGCAGCCGATTGCCGGCCGGTGGCGGGCGAAGCCCACTCGGTACCCTTGCTCGAGGGCAGGCGAGTCGACCGGCCTCCACGGGGGTGGATCCCACAACGCCCGGTAAGGCACGGAAAGGTTTCATGTCCAACCTGATCAACCTCGAACAGGTCAGCAAGAGCTTCGGTATCAAACCGCTGCTCGATGACGTCTCCCTCGGCGTGCACGCGGGCGAGCGCATCGGCGTCGTCGGCCTCAACGGCGGCGGCAAAACCACCCTGCTCGAGGTGCTGACCGGCATCGAGGAACCCGACAGCGGCCGCGTCAGCCGGGTCGGTGGATTGCGCATGGCCGTGGTCACCCAGCGCGGTGTACTGCCCGAGGGCGCCACCGTCGGCTCGGTGGTGCTGGCCGGGTTGGCCGACGACGCCATGACCGATTCGGTCGCCGAACACGAATGGGCCGCCAACCCGCGCATCCGTTCGGTGATGGAGGGCATCGGCATCGCCGGGCTCGGCCTCGACACCTCGGTCACCAACCTCTCCGGTGGGGAACGCCGCCGCGTCGCGTTGGCCGCCGCGCTGGTGCGCGACCTGGATCTGCTGGTGCTCGATGAACCCACCAACCACCTCGACGTGGAGGGCGTGCGCTGGCTGGCCGACCATCTGCTGGCCCGCCGCAGCGCCCTGGTCGTGGTCACCCACGATCGCTGGTTCCTCGACACCGTCGCCACCCAGACCTGGGAGGTCGTCGGCGGCAAGGTGGAAAGCTACGAGGGCGGCTACGGCGACTGGATCTTCGCCCGCGCCGAACGCGCCAGGCAGGCCGACGCCACCGAAGCGCGCCGGCGCAATCTCGCCCGCAAGGAGCTGGCCTGGCTGCGGCGCGGCCCGCAGGCCCGCACCTCCAAGCCGCGCTACCGGGTGGAGGCGGCCGAGGCGCTGATCGCCGATGTGCCGCCGCCGCGCGACAGTGTGTCGCTGAGCGCTTTCGCCCGTAAACGGCTGGGCCGCGTCGTCATCGAACTCGAGGACACCACCCTCACCACCCCCGACGGACGCGAACTGGTCCGCGATCTGACCTGGCGGCTCGCGCCGGGCGAACGGGTCGGTCTGGTCGGCGTGAACGGCTCCGGCAAGACCACCCTGCTGCGCGCCCTCGCCGGTGACGCGGAACTCGCCGCGGGCAAGCGGATTCAGGGCCAGACCGTGCAGATCGGCTGGCTGCGGCAGGAACTCGACGACCTGCCGACCGATATGCGGGTGCTGGAAGCCGTGCAGCAGATCGCCATGCGGATCATGCTCGGCGACAAGGAGATATCGGCCGGTCAGCTGGCCGAGCGGCTCGGTTTCACCCCGGCACGGCAGCGCACTCCGGTCGGCGATCTGTCCGGTGGTGAGCGCCGCAGGCTGCAACTGACCCGGATCCTGATGTCGGAACCGAACGTGCTGCTGCTCGACGAGCCGACCAACGACCTCGACATCGACACCCTCCAACAGCTGGAGGACCTGCTCGACAACTGGGCCGGAACGCTGGTGGTGATCAGCCACGACCGGTACCTGATCGAGCGCATCTGTGATTCCACCTGGGCGCTGTTCGGTGACGGCAAACTCACCAACCTGCCCGGCGGGATCGAGGAGTACCTGACCCGGCGCGAAGCTCAGCAGGGTCGCGCGAGCGCGGCGAAGCCCGCGTCCACGGGTGCGAGTGCCCCCGTCACCGATTCGGCCGCCTACCGCGCCGCGCGTAAGGAGCTGGCCAAGCTGGAACGCACCATCGACAAGCTCGCCGAGCGCGAGCAGAAGCTGCACGCCGCACTGGCCGACGCTGCCACCGACCCGGACAAGCTGGTCACTCTGGGTGCGGAGCTGAAACAAGTCCTCGCGGACAAGGAGTCGGCCGAGGAGCGCTGGCTGGAATTGGCCGACGACGCCTGAGCCGTCGGTGCCGGCGTACGGCGCCGGACACAGTGGATTCTCGCCCACCTCGGAGCGACAAGGCCCGGACATTGTCGCTCCGAGGTGGGCGAAAAGTATCTATCCGGCGCGGCTCATGGCGGCTGCGTCAGCTCGTCTCGGCCGCCGGCCCCTCGTGCAGCACCACTGGCAGGCAGGTCTGCACGAACTCCGTGCCGAACCCGGTGAGGATGATGCTGCGGTAGGACACCTTGGTGCCGAAGCCCGAGCGCTTGAGCAGTTCCCGCACCGGTGATTGCGCCTCGAGCAGCTGGTAGCGGTTCGGGTTGTCGACCGGTTCCTTGGCGAGTTCGATCAGGCCGAGTCTGCGCAGGTTGGTCAGATAGTGCTGGATGCGGTTGGGGAATCGCAGCCCGGCGTGCTCGCCGAGCAGGGTGAGACCCGATTCCTGGCGCAGCCCGAGCCGTTCGGCGCCGAGGCGGCTCAGCCGGCCGCCGTGCACCTCGATGGACGGCTGTGGACCGTCGGTGCGCAAGTAGCGCAGGATGCGGGCCTCGTCGGGAGTGATCTCGGCGAGGATATTCGCGAACGCGGGATGCCCCTCGTCGCCGGCGTGGGTGCTGGCCGACAGCCGCAACAGCGCGGCGCCCTGTTCACGCAGGGTGGGCGCACTGGGCGAGCGCCGGGGTTGTTCTGTCTCGGAAAGTCCGAGCGCGCGCCGCAGCGCGGCCCGCACCTCGGCCTCGGCTTCGGCGCGGATCTCGGCGGGCGGCACCCCGGCGGCGCTGCGCCGGACCACCGTCCCGGTCACGTCGAGAACGGTGCCGACGCCCCAGCCCGCGGCGCCCGCGACGGTCGACAACGCCACCCGCACCACCCCGCTGGCCGTGCGCACGGTGACGATCGGACGGCGAAGGGGGTTGGCCCGCACGGCAGGCAGCTTGGCCTCTGTTCCGTACTCGAACAGGTGCGCGACCTCGGTGGATGCGGTGACCGGCTCGTCGGCACCGCCGGAATCCGAGGACGCCGCCGATGCCGCTGAGCCGGTTACATCCATGTAGTCGCCACTCCCGTTCCGAAGACCAGAATGTGAGCGTAACCGGCGAAGAGCCCGAGCACACCGCCATGGACGAAAAGCAACCATTCGTCCTGTTTGATGGCCGATCGCAGCATTTCCACGAAGTCGTTGGGCGAGAGCACCGACATTTGTTTGGCGATGTAGTCGTTGATCTGCTTGCCCTGCCGGATGTTGAAGTCCGGGTCGGCGAAGGCGATCGGGGCGATGGCCATGGCCTCGCTGGTGATCGTCGATTGCAGGGCGTCGTACTCGCGGCTGCCGAGCACGAACTTGACCGCGCTGCGGGCCGGGCCGAGCGCGCGGTCGGCGGCCGGGCGCAGAGTGTCCTCGAGCATCTGCATGGTGCGGTCCGAGCGCGGGCCGTTCAGCAGCTCGTCACCGATATTGGCCACCGTCACCACCTGACCGGACACCAATTCGGCGTAACCGGCGGTGATTTCGGGCTGCCGTTTGATCAGTAGCCCTTGACGCCACGGGCACCACCATTTCGGCTCCGCGGGGGCGAAGATCATGTTGATGCCGACCCAGTTCACCACCCAGCCGATGATCACGCCGCCGATCGGCAGCACCGCGAGCGTCGGCCATCCGGTCAGGTGCAGCACCGCGACGAGGACCGCGCCCATCGGGGCGCCGAAGTAGAAGCCGAAATTCTGCATGAATCGCAGTTCCTTGGCACCGAGCACCTGGAACAGCTGGTTGAGCAATTGTGGACGGGCCTGGAAATAGCGGATGACCATTTGCTTGACGTCGAGCAACTGATCGATGTTCTCGCCGAGTTCCACGGTGAGCTGGCGCAGAATGTCGGGCAGTTGGGCGCGGACCCGGTCGTGCACCATCTCGCGCACCTGGCTGGGCAGGTTGTACCAGAGCTGGGGATGTTCGCGGCGCAGGATTTCCTCGACGATATCGCGGATCTGATCGTCGGCGATGCTGGCCAGATGTTCGGCGAGCGCATCGGGTTCGAGTTCGCGATAGAAATCGGCGACGCTGCCGAGCTTCGACAAACCTTTGTCCACGGCGATGCTGGCCATTTTGTCCGCGCGCGAGGGCACGATTCCCTGCCAGCCCATGCGGCCGTCGTAGCTGAGTAGCGGCAGCACCTGAATTCGCTTGGGCAGGAATGGATACAGCGCGCGCAGGCCCGGAACGTGAATCCCGTGGAATGCGATCGGCCGGAACAACATCAGGACACCGGTCCAGTTGGTGATGTAGCCGATGACGCCAGTGAAAAGGGGAATGGTCACAAGCTCGAGGAGGATCGTCGGGTGAACCCCGAACACACTCTCTAACACGACACCCTCCTGCCGATACCCGGTGATCGCCGCCTCACCGGCACCTCAAATTAGCACCCCGTCGGCAGCAGGACCCTATGTGACGTGCGGCTCCGACTCCAAGCGCGAGTGCCACGCACCACAGGTAGTGTCTGAGACGTTTACCACAGTGCCCTCCTGTGATGTCGTGGTTCTACGCGGGGGTGGGGACAATGACCACCACCACATCTGATCGTGACTGGTGGGCAATAATCTGTGAGCGGAATCGTTCACCTGGCGATACATCGGAGTAGACGTGGCAGACGAAAGGACCGGACAGGACGTGGCCCGGGCCGGTTCCCGTGCTGTGGAACGCAGCTCGGATGTCGAACAGCGGCAGATCAGCAATGAGGCGCGGCTGATCCGCGGGGTGTTCCGGGCCGCGGGGCTGGCGGCGGGCACGGTGGTGCGAGGCGGCCAGTGGGCGGTAGAGACCTCCTATGAGATGACCCGCGAGATCACCCAGGCCGCGCTCGACGGCGAGTCCTCCGCCGAGATCGCCGAGCGCACAGGGAACGCGCTGCGCTCGATCGCGCGCAGTGCGCTCGGGGTCACCGAGGGGTCGGTGCGCGAGATCGTCAGCTATGTGCCGAGTCCGCAGAGCGGCGCCGGTCAGCAGGCCATCGGGGTCGGTTCGTATCTGCGCTCGGCCACCGTCGAGGAGCTGCGCAGGCGCGGTGACGCGCTGCTGGCCCGGTCGGCCGATGTGTATTTCACCGAAGAGGTGCACCCCGCCTACGACCGCATTCTCGACGAACTGGCCCCCGACGAGGCGCGCATCCTGCGTTTCATGGCGCTCAACGGCCCGCAGCCCTCGGTCGACGTGCGCACCAATCGCCCGCTGGGAATCGGCTCGGAGCTGGTGTCCGGTGATCTGACCTCGGTGCCCGAACAGGCCGGCGTGCGCTACCCGGACCGGGCCCGTTCGTATCTGATCAACCTCAACCGGCTCGGCCTGACGCTGACCTCCGACGATCCGGTGGTGCTGAGCCGCTACATGGTGCTCGAGGTGCAGCCGGTGGTGGAGGCGGCGCTGAAGAAGGCGGGCCGCGCGCCCAAGATCGTGCGCAAGAGCCTTCGACTGACCGAATTCGGCGAGGATTTCTGCCGCACCTGCTTCACCATCGGTAGCTGATCGAACCGCCGCCGCGTATTCGCTGGGTGATAGCGATCTGATACAGATCTCGTTAATTGTTCGGTATGCCCGGTTCCGGGTGGGATCGTTGAGGTATGGACCAGGACGAGGAGCGTAGGGACTCCGAGTCGGGCGCAGAGCGGGAACCGGTCGGCCGGGTTCTGTTCGGACGGATGCCGGGGTCGATTCCGGTACCCGAGAGCGGTGCGCGCGACGACGTGTCCGAGATCTGCCGTTTGAAATACCGCTATCTGCGCACGCTGGACACCAAGCAGTGGGACGAATTCGCCGACACCATGGTCGCCGAGGCGACGGCCACCTACAGCGAGTACCTGCAATTCGAGTCCCGCGAGGCGTTCATCGCGTTCATGCGCAATACGCTCGGGCCGCACGTCATCACCGAACACCGCTGCGATCATCCCGAGATCGATATCGACGGCGACACCGCCACCGGCACCTGGTACCTGGCCGATACGGTGCTCATTCCCGAGCACAACATGCTGCTGCGCGGCGCGGCGTTCTACTCCGACCGCTATATCCGCTGCGACGACGGCCGCTGGCGGATCTCGCACACCGGCTACGAACGCACCTATGAAGTAGTGCTCTCGCTCAGCGATCTGCCCAGCCTGCGCCTGACCTCGAGCCGGTGGGGACTGATCGCCAGGGATTCCGGGCTCGAATCGGTGGAACGCGAGCCGGAGGCGGGCTGAACCGTCCCGGCGCACGGTTGACCAGCTCCGACACGGTGACCCGCCCGGCTCAGGGCCGAGCCGTCCGGCTCAGGGCCGAGCCGTCCGGCTCAGTCGGCAGTGGCGACGAGCGGTTCCAGGGTCAGCCCCGGATGCTCCTTCTCGATGTACTGCAACCGCCATTTATCGCTGAACAGCGCGAGCAGCACGCCGTCGCTGCGGGTGAACACCTCGACCCCGCGCTGGCGGCCGAGTTCCTCGGCGGAGGCGGCGTCGGTGCGCCGGGCCAGCGTGTAGGGCAGATGATCCATCTGCGTCTCGACGTTGTATTCGGCCTGCATCCGGGCGGTGACCACCTCGAACTGCATCGGCCCGACCGCCGCGAGCACGGGGGAGGCGTCACCGCGCGCGTCGTTGCGCAGCACCTGCACGACACCTTCGGAGTCGAGCTGGTCGATGGCCTTGCGGAACTGCTTGTACTTGCCGGCGCTCTGGGCCCGCAGCACCGCGAAATGCTCCGGCGCGAAGGACGGGATCGGCGGGAACTCCACCTTCTTGTCGACGAACAAGGTGTGTCCGGGTGCCAACGCCGTCGCGTTCACCAGGCCGACCACATCGCCGGGATAGGCGGTGTCGACGGTCGCGCGCTCGCGTCCGAACACCGTCAGCGCGTACTTGGTCGCGAACGGCCGCCCGGTCTGCGCGTGCGTCACGACCATGCCGCGCTCGAACTCGCCCGACACGATCCGCATGAACGCCAGCCGGTCCCGGTGCGCGGTATCCATCCCCGCCTGCACCTTGAACACCACCGCGCTGAACGGATCGGTGGTCTCCCGCACGCCGCCGTCGACGTCGCGGCGCCCGGCCGGCGCCGGAGCCAGCGCGACCAGCGTCTCCAGCAGCTGGCGCACCCCGAAGTTCAGCATCGCCGAGGCGTAGATGACCGGTGAGGTCTGCCCCGCCAGGAACAGTTCCTGATCGTGGTCCTGACCGGTGGCCGAGAGCAGTTCGCTCTCCTCGGCCGCGGTCTCCCACGCCTCACCTTCGCGGGCCTGCGCCTGCTCCGGGGTCAGCGATTCCTCCGGCGCGATGGTCGCGCCGCCGGCGGTGCGGGTGAAGTGGATGTATTCGACCGCCTCGCCGTCCTTGCCGCGCCGCAGCAGGCCACGGAAGTCGCCGGCGATGCCGACCGGAAGGAACAGCGGGGTCGGGGTCAGGCCGATCCGCTCGTCGATCTCGTCGAGCAGCTCCAGCGGCGCGCGGCCCGGCCGGTCCCATTTGTTGATGACGGTGATGACCGGAATACCGCGGTGGCGGCAGACCTGGAACAGCTTCAGCGTCTGCGGCTCCAGGCCCTTGGCGGCGTCGATCAGCATGACCGCGGCGTCCACGGCGGTGAGCACGCGATAGGTGTCCTCGGAGAAATCCGAGTGGCCGGGGGTGTCGACCAGGTTGATCACATTGTCGATATCGGAGCCCGCGGCGCGATAGTTGAACTGCAACGCGGTCGAACTGACCGAGATGCCACGCGCCTTCTCCATCTCCATCCAGTCCGACACCGTGGACTTGCGCCCCGCCTTACCGTGGATGGCGCCCGCCTCGGAGATCATCTTGGCGTGCAGCGCCAGCGCCTCGGTGAGCGTCGACTTACCGGCGTCCGGATGGGAGATGACGGCGAAGGTCCGCCGCCTCGACACCTCGGCGGGCAGCCCGCGTGAACCGGACGAGACAGCGCCGTCAGTGGAGGCGGTCAACAGCGGCAACCTTTCGGGGGAATAGGAGAATATGGCAACCGGTCCAGGGTACTGGACCGAAACGAACCCGAGTCATCGCGGCGCTGACCACCCGATTCCAGGTCGCCGCCGCCATTGCGCTATGGTATTCAGGTTGTCTCGGCGAGGGTGACCGCAGACTTTTTGCGACACCGTGATCGACGCGGCTCGGCTTCCGGCCGTCCTCGTTGTTGTCTTCGCCCGACGAGCAGACCAACCGAGCCAGGGCTCCCACGTTCCCTGGCACCACCGTTGACCAGCCCGGAAGAGCCGTAGGAGTAGATCAGGTCATGTCCGACGCCAACCTTCTCGAAGCCGCAGTCCGCACCGAGTTCGGCAAGGGCGCGGCCCGCCGCACCCGTCGTGACGGCAACGTCCCCGCCGTCCTGTACGGCCACCAGTCCGATCCCCAGCACCTGGCGCTCAACGCCAAGGCGTTCGCGGCGATCCTGCGTGAGCACGGCACCAACGCGGTGCTCAACCTCGTCATCGACGGCAAGAAGCAGCTGGCGCTGACCAAGTCGGTCGTCGTGCACCCGATCCGCCGCTACATCGAGCACGCCGACCTGCTCGTCATCAAGAAGGGCGAGAAGGTCACCGCCGACGTCACCATCACCATCGTCGGTGACGCCGCCCCCGGCACCCTGGTCACCCAGGACGCCACCACCGTCTCCATCGAGGCCGACGCGATGAACATCCCCGAGACCATCGAGGTCTCGGTCGAGGACGTCGAGGCCGGCACCCAGATCAACGCCTCCGACCTGCAGCTGCCCGAGGGCGTCGGCCTGGCCGTCGACCCGGACACGCTGATCGTCAACGTCATCGCCGCGCCGGCCGCCGCTGCCGAGACCGAGGGTGAGGGCGAAGCCGAGGCCGAGGGCGAGAGCGCCGAATAAGACTCGCGCATCGGTTGTCTCGATGACCGACTCCACGCCCGCGCTCGTCGTCGGGCTCGGTAACCCCGGGCCCGAATACGAGCGCACCAGGCACAATGTGGGCTTTCTGGTCGCCGACGTGCTCGCCGAGCGCGTCGGCGACCGTTTCAGTGTGCACAAGAAATCCGGCGCAGATCTGCTGACCGCGCGCTTGGACGGACGCCAGGTGCTGATCGCCAAGCCGCGCTCGTTCATGAACCTGTCCGGCCGCCCGGTCGCCGCACTGGCCCGCTTCTTCTCGGTCCCGGCGACCGAGGTGATCGTCGTGCACGACGAACTCGATCTGCCCTTCGGCGCGATCAGGCTCAAGCGCGGCGGCGGCGAAGGCGGGCACAACGGCCTGCGCTCGGTGTCGCAGGCGCTGACCACCAAGGACTATCTGCGTACCCGCATCGGCATCGGCCGCCCGCCCGGCAGGCAGGACCCGGCCGACTACGTGCTCAAACCGTTCTCCGCGCCCGAGCGCAAGGAAGTGCCGGTGCTCGTCGAGCAGGCCGCCGACGCCGTGGAGCTATTGCTGCGGGTCGGGTTGGAGACCGCGCAGAACCAGCTGCATTAGTGCAGATGCACCGCGGTGGCGGCACGGCGCAGCTTGCCCGATGACGTCTTCGGCAGGGCGCCGGGGCCGAGCACCGCGACCGTGCGTGGTCGCACGCCCACCTCGGAGAACACCGCGTGCACGATCTCGCGCTCGATCCGTTTGACCTCGTCCGGATTGTGGTGGTCGTTGCTTTCCACCACCACCGCGAAGCTCTCCCGCTTCTGGCCCGCGTCCAACCGCACGGCCACCGCATTGCCGGGCCGCACGCCCTTGACACGCATCGCCGCCCGTTCGATATCGGTGGGGAAGATATTGCGCCCGGCCATGATGATGACGTCCTTGATCCGGCCGCACACCACGATCAGCCCTTCTTCGGTGAAGTAGCCGATATCACCGGTGTCGAGCCAGCCGTCGGCGTCCTGGGCCGGCCGGAAACCTTCGACGGTCACATAGCCGGAAGTGACGGCGGGACCGCGCAATTCGATCACGCCCACCGAACGGGTGGGCAAGGGCTGGCGTTCGTCGTCGACGATGCGGCCCTCCAGATCGTCGACCAGGTAGCCCAACGTCGGCAACCGGCGGATATTGCCGTGGTGCGAGTGCTGGTCATGGACCGGAACCGCCTTGCCGAGGGCTTCGAGCAGATCGGCGTCGACCACATCGAGCACCTGGCCGTGCCCGGGATCGGGGATGGAGACCGCGAGCGTGGTCTCGGCCATGCCGTAGACCGGGGTGAGCGCCATCGGGTTGAGCCCGAAGCGTTGTCCGGCCGCGGCGAGTTTCTCCATAGTGTCCGGATCGACCGGCTCGGCGCCGTTCCACATATAGCGCACGCAGCTCAGATCCAGGTTCGAGCCCTCGGCCTGGTCGAGCCGGCGAGCCAGCAGCGAGTAGGCGAAATTCGGTGCCGCGGTGACGGTGCCGCGATATTTGTCGATCAGCTCGGCCCACAGGATCGGCCGCTGGAGGAAGTCCATCGGGGTCACACACACCACCTCGGCGCCGAATTGCATCGGGACGCTGAGGAATCCGACCATGCCCATATCGTGGAACAGCGGCAGCCAGCTGACCATCACATCATTGTCGAGCTGGAACTTCACCCGGTTGAACATCGCGTGCGCGTTGACGAAGAAGTTCTCGTGGGTGATCCGCACGGCCTTGGGTGAGCCGGTGGAACCCGAAGTCAGTTGCTGCAACGCGATATCGGCTTCATCGGTGGGCACCGGATCGGTGTCCGGGCCCTCGCGTAATTGGTCGACCAGCACCACGGCGATGCCGCGTTCGCGCAGCAGCGGCTCGGCCGCCTCGAACGGTGCGCCCAGGATCACCGCCCGCGCCTCGATCATGCCGAGCACGGTTTCGGTATCGCGCGCCCACACCGCGAGATCGGTGCGCGGGGTCGGCTGATGCAGCATGGTGATCGAGCCGCCGCGCATCCACACACCCTGACAGGCGGGCGCGATATCGACCGGCATCCCGGCCAGCACCCCGACCGCGTCGCCGTGCCCGATGCCCGCCGCGGCCAGACCGCCCGCCATGCGCCGCGCGATCCGATGGATCTCACCCCATGTCTGCCGCAGTGGTGCATCCGGTTCCCCGGTCACCAGCCCGCGCGCGGTCTCGCGCGCCGTCGCGTACATCTCCTCGGTGAACCTGCTCAACGCACCCGCTCCTCACCGGCCACAGGGGCCGCCGACCGACCTGCCTCAACTATCCCGCTGTTCGAGCCCCGCGTTAACCCCCTCCGTGTGCGCGCTGGTCAGCGCCACATTCACGCATGAAATGGCGGACGCGTCCGCACGTCGTCCGATGGCCGCCCCTGACCCGCGTGCCCGAACCCCGCCGCACCGCCTGCGCCCGTCGCGCGGCATCGCCGCCGACCGGCTCAGGGATAGTAGCCCGGGCTGCCGCGGGCCGGGCGCGCGCCGCCTCGGCGTGGCGCGCACCGAACACGCCGCAGGAGTCGGCGGCACGGGATGTGTTGCGTGAATTCCCTTGGCGTCGTTCCGGTATGCGACTGACGCGCGATCGGTGATCTCAGCGCCGCGGCGGCAGCGGGATGCGGGTGAGGTCGGCGGCGACGACGATCGGGCCGCTGAATTCCTTTGCCGCCTCGGCGAAGTGTTCGTCCAGGGTGCGGTAGCGCTGGGAGAAATGGGTCAGCACCAGGGTGCGCACGCCCGCCTCGGCAGCCACCCGCGCCGCTTGGCCGGCGGTGAGGTGGCCGTGCTCCTCGGCCAGGTGCGCGTCGGCGTCCAGGAACGTCGCCTCGATGACCAGCATGTCCACCCCGGCGGCGAGTTCGTATACAGCCGGGCACAAACGGGTGTCCATGATGAACGCGAAACTCTGTCCGGGACGGCGAGTGCTCATCTCGTCGAGGGTGACGGTGCGGCCGTGCCAGTCGATGCGGCCGTCGCGCTGCAAGCGGCCCACCGCGGGGCCGTGCAGGCCGATCGCTTCCAGCCGCTCCGGCCGGATGCGGTGGCCGTCGGGTTCGGTGATCCGGTAGCCGAAGGCCTCCACCGGATGGGACAGGCGGGCCGCGGTGAGATGGAACGGCGCGCCCGGTGCGTCCAGCGGGCCCGGGTCGGTGATCGGATGCCGGTTCAACTCGACGGTGCGGTAATAGACGCTGGCCTCGCACAGCCGATCGAAGTACTGCTCACCCGAGGCGGGGTAGTAGGCGTCGATCGGATGCGGCACCTGGTCCAGATTGATCCGCTGCACCACGCCCGCCAGTCCGAGACAGTGGTCGCCGTGGAAATGGGTGACGGCGATCCGGGTCAGATCGGTGACCGACACACCGGCGTGGATCATCTGCCGCTGGGTGCCCTCGCCCGGGTCGAACAGGATCCCCTCGGCGCCCCAGCGCAGCAGATAGCCGTTGTGGTTGCGCTGTTTGGTCGGCACCTGGCTGGCGGTACCGAGGACGATCAGCTCGCGCTGCGACATCGCCGCGGGCCCGTCAGAGTTCCGCTACCGCGGCGAGGAACCGGTCCAGTTCCTCGAAGCCGACGAAACAGTGCGGCGATGCGCGGACCACCGCGTCGAGCGCGCGCCCCGACATGTCCAGCAGCGTGGAGCTGCGATGGCTGACGGTGACGGTGATGTCCTGGGCGGCCAGCCGATCGCGCACCTCGATCGGCGCGACCGCGTCGACGGTGAACGACACGATGCCGCTGTGGCGGATGCCCAGATCGCGCACGGTGACACCGGCGAGCTCGGCCAGTCCCTTGCGCAGGTACTCCGCGCGGGCGGCGATCGCGGCGTAGACCTCGTCCGGTCCCAATGCGAGCAGGTAGTCGACGGCGGCGCCGAGGCCGAGCCGGGCGGCCACGTCGTGTTCCCAGAATTCGAACCGGCTCGCGTCCGGGGCCAGTCGGTAGTCGTCGGGGGCGGTCCATTCCGCGCTGTGCAGATCCAGCCGGGCCGGCTCCATGGCCGAGGCCAATTCTGGACGCACGTACAGGAATCCGGTGCCGCGTGGGCCGCGCAGCCATTTGCGGCCGGTGGCCGAGAGGGCATCGACGCCGAGTTCGGCGACGTCGAGCGGGATCTGCCCGGCGGACTGGCAGGCGTCGAGCAGTACCAGCGCACCGGCCTGGTGCGCGATCCGGGTGGCCTCGGCGGCCGGATTGACCAGTCCACCGTTGGTGGGGGCGTGCAGCAGCGACACCAGCTTCACCCGGTCGTCGACCAGCGCGGCGAAGGCGTCCAGGTCGAGCTGACCGGTGGGGTCGCTGGGAATGTGCTCGACCGTGGCGCCGCTCGCACGGGCCCGCTGAAGGGCGGCGATGGCATTGCTGGCGTAGTCGGAACCGGAGATGAGGATGCGGTCGCCGGGCCCGAGCGGGACCGAGTAGAAGAAATCGGCCCAGGACCGGGTGGCGCTGTCGCTGAGCGCGATGCTCGCGGGGGTGGCGTTGATGAGCGTGGCGATCGACTGCTTGACCGCCGCCAAATCGTCGAGGCGCTCATTGGCCGCGCGGTAGCCGCCGACCTCGGCCTCACGGCGCAGATGGGCGATGACGGTCTCGGTGACCACCCGGGGCGGCAGCGATGATCCCGCGCTGTCGAGGAAGACCAGACCGTGTCCGACACCGGGGGTGTCCTCGCGTATCCGCTGCTCATTCAGCATGCCGACGACGATATCCGCTCGGTGCACCGAACGCTTGCCCGGTACTTGTCGGTGTCCGTCGCTACCCTGGAATCCACCGACGACGACGCCGGAACCACCCACACGCCGAATCCCACGCCATATCGCAGCACCGAATATCCCGACGATCCACGCGCCGCATATCCACCGCGCACCGGAACCACCTGGAGGTCGAGCATGGCGGTCACCCTCGGGCGCAGGCAGGCGGGGCAGGTAACCGCCGACCGGGAGCTGTCGTCTCGCGCGGCCGCGGAGGCCTACATCGGCGGCGTCTGTTTCAAACTCGGGCCACCCGGATTGATCGGCGCCGAACTCGAATGGCTCACCACCCACGGTGAGTGTCCGGCGTCAGGCCCGACGGCCGCCCCGCGTCCGCCACTCGACGTCCTCGCCGATGCCCTCGGACCGTACGCGCCACGGTCCATCGCCCCCGATTCGCCCGCACTCGCGCTACCGGGCGGCAGCCGGGTCACCATCGAACCCGGCGGTCAGATCGAACTCTCCAGCGCACCGTATGCCACCGCCGCCCAGCTCACCGAGCAGCTGCGCGCCGACACCGAGATGCTGCGCAAGCTCCTCGAAACCCAGTGCGTCGGCATGGTTTCCGCGGCAGCGGACGCCGAGCGTCGCGCCCGCCGGGTACTGCGGCTGCCCCGCTATCAGGCCATGGAGCGCTACCTCGCCGGTCTCGGCCCCTTCGGCAAACTCATGATGTGCAATACCGCGGCCACGCAGGTCAGCGTCGACGCGGGCGCCGATCGCGCCGAGGTCGCCTCGCGCTGGACCGCGCTGTACACCATCGGCCCCGCACTGCTGGCCGCCTTCGCCTGTTCACCGGAGCTACGCGGCGCGCCCGCGGGGGAGTGGGCCTCGCAGCGGATGCGCACCTGGCTCCGGCTCGACCATTCCCGCACCCGCCCACCGGTCGAGGACTGGGCCGACCCGATCGCCGGCTACGCGCGCTGGGCGCTGGACGCGCCGCTGCTGTGCGTGCGGTCCTGCGAACCTGGGTCCGGATCGACCAGGCCGGGCGGTTCGTCGTCGAGTGACGGTGCGTGGGATCGCAGGCCCGCGGCAGCCGCCGGTGCGCCGGCCAACAGTGACCGGGCAGCAGGCGAGGCAGCGCCGGTCGGCGGCGATGTCGCGCACGGTTCACACACCGGTCCTGGCGGCGGCAACGCCGACTGCTCATGGGCCGCCCCGCCGGGCGCCACCTTCGCCGACTGGCTGTCCGGCGCGCTGGACGACGAGATCGGCCGCCGCCCCGACCGCAGCGACCTCGATTACCACCTGACCACCATGTTTCCGCCGGTACGGCCGTCCGGGCACCTCGAGGTCCGCTACCTGGACGCGCAGCCGGACGAGAGCTGGACCGTCCCGATCGACGTCATCGATGCCCTGATGTCCACCCCGGCCGCGGTCGCCGACGCCACCGCGATCGCGAGCCCGACGGCTGGACGCTGGCTCGACGCCGCCCGCTGCGGACTGGCCGATCCCCAGATCCGCGCCGCAGCCGTCGAACTACTCGACGCCGCGGCCACCCATGCCGCGACGCCGGCAGCGGCAACGGCGATCCACGCGGCCGCACGGCGCTGTCGCAGTGCCAGGCAGCCGGGTAGGGCCGGGGCCGGGAGCGCCTCATGAGCAGGGCGATCGTCCGAGCTCGACGGCGTCGGCCGCAGGTCCGCCATGGCACCCGCACCTCGATTCACCTGGCGCGCGGCGGCCGAGGTCCGGCTCGAAGGGCCGAGCACTTGTGTGCACCCGGCGCCGACCGACCCCGGGCCGATCTTCGGCCCTGGCCGCTACGCACACCGCGTGCGCTGACCATCACCGACCCACCAGTACCCGGAGTTCCATCGTGACCATCCACTCGCCCGCCGATGACACATCCGAGACCGAACTACTCCGCTCTCGTATCGCCGAGACGCTGACCCGCGCCCGAGCGCGCAGCGCCGCACTCACCGACTGCCTCGACGAAGCCGAACTCGTCGCACAACATTCGCGCCTGATGAGCCCGCTGGTGTGGGACCTGGCCCATGTCGGCAATCAAGAAGAGCTGTGGCTGGTGCGTGATGTCGGCGGCCGGGAGCCGGTGCGCGCCGATATCGACGAGCTCTACGACGCGTTCAAACACGCGCGCGCCAACCGTCCGAAGCTGCCGTTGCTGAACCCCGGCCAGGCCCGCGAGTACGTCGCCACGGTCCGCGAGAAGGTGTGGGATGTGCTGGATGGCAGCACCTTGCGCGGCACACCACTGGTCGAGGGCGGGTTCGCCTTCGGCATGATCGCCCAGCACGAACAGCAGCACGACGAAACCATGCTGGCCACCCACCAGCTGCGGACAGGCGCGCCGGTGCTGTCCGCGCCGTCGGCGCCCACCGGTACCGCCGCGGTGACCGGCGAGCTGATCATCCCGGCCGGCCAGTTCACCATGGGCACCTCCACCGACCCCTGGGCCCTCGACAATGAGCGGCCCGCCCACCTGGCGTCGGTGCCCGGGTTCGCCATCGATGCCGCACCGGTCACCAACGAGCAGTACCTGGCCTTCATCGCCGACGGAGGCTACGACCGTCCGGAACTGTGGTCCAAGCGTGGCTGGGACCATCGCCTGGAGGCCGGTCTGGTGGCGCCGCAGTTCTGGGAGCGCGATCCCGGCGGACAGTGGTGGCGGCGGGTATTCGGTGTGCTGACGCCCCTGCGGCCGCATCAGCCGGTGGTGCACGTCTGCTGGTTCGAGGCCGAGGCCTACGCGCGCTGGGCGGGCAAGCGCCTGCCCACCGAGACCGAATGGGAGAAGGCCGCCCGCTACGACCCGGCTACCGGCCGGTCCCGCCGCTACCCGTGGGGTGAGGCCGAACCCGATGAATCGCACGCCAACCTCGGCCAGCGTCATCTGGAACCGGCCGATGTCGGCGCCTACCCCGCGGGTGCGTCGGCGACCGGCGTCCATCAGCTCATCGGCGATGTCTGGGAATGGACCGCCTCCGGTTTCGAGCCCTATCCCGGCTTCCGGGCGTTCCCGTATCGCGAATATTCGGAGGTCTTCTTCGGCGGCGACTATCGCGTGCTCCGCGGCGGCTCGTTCGGCACCGATCCGGTGGCCTGCCGCGGCACCTTCCGCAACTGGGATCACCCGATCCGCAGGCAGATTTTCGCCGGTTTCCGCCTGGCCCGCGATCTGAAGCCGGGGGAAGCAGCATGATCGGAGGGGATCTGATTTCGCGCGATGGGCACGCGCAGTCGTTCGGGCGGGGGCGATCCGGTGGCCTGCCGCGGCACCTCCCGCAACTGGGATCACCCGATCCGGCGCCAGAACTTCGCGGGCTTCCGCCTGGCCCGCGATCTGAAGCCTGGGGAGGCAGCATGATCGGCGCACGGACCCCGCTCACGCGCGGTGTGTGCGTGCCGCGCTTGGTCGAGCACCGACCCGGCCGTCTGGGGCGGCCGGCTTCGCACGCTGGATCACCGGGTGCGCCGGATCGTCTCAGGCTTGTGCCCGGTCCTCGATCCGTGGCACGCGCCTATACCGTGATCGGCGGCCGGCGCGCACACGTCGAGGGCTGCCGCGCGATTCCGGTCAGCGCACGACCCGGAGGCGCCGGTGTGTAGGCATCTGGCGTATGTGGGCCCGCCGACGCCGGTCGGCGAGCTGCTCACGCGTGGTGTGCACGCTCTGCGCACCCAGGCGTGGGCGCCACGAGACATGCGTGGTGGCGGCACGATCAACGCCGACGGATTCGGGGTCGCGTGGTGGCGCGCATCCGATCATCCCGGCAAGCCCCGCGTCAGCCGCTACCGCAATGCCGCGCCCATCTGGACCGACCCGGCGGTGGAGGAGGTGCTGCCGCAGATCGAATCCACGGCTGTACTCGCCGCCGTGCGCTCGGCGACGGTGGGCATGCCGGTGGAGCGGGCCGCCTGCGCGCCGTTCACCGATGACGGCTGGGCCTTCAGTCACAACGGCGTCGTCCCGAACTGGCGCAAGGCCCTCACCGCCACCCTGGCCGATCTGGACAGCGCCGCGACCCGCGCCGGCGCGGGTCGGATGTTCCAGACCGCCGACCTGCTCGACGCCGAGTCCGCCACCGATTCGGCCGCGCTGTGGGTGCTGCTGCGCGGATTGCTCACCCCCGGCGCGCCGCCGGACCTTGTGGCCAGCCCGGCCGACGCGCTGCGACTACTGCTCACCACCGTGCTCGCCCACGCACCGGCCGCCCGGCTGAACTTCCTGCTCGGTGACGGCTCGACCATCTGGGCCACCGCCTGGGAGCACGCGCTCTCGGCCCTGGTCACCGACGACTACGCGATCGTCGCCTCCGAACCCTACGACGCCGACCCGCGGTGGCGCCCCATCCCCGACCACAGCCTGGTGATCGCCGCACCGGGCCGGTTGACCATCGAACCACTCGATCGTCGCGACGCCGAGAACGCGAGCCCATGAGCGGCGCGTCCGGCGACCTCGACGCGCCACCGAGACGGCGCGAGATGCTCGTAGATCCAGCGACAGCAGTCGACGACATGACACCGAGTTCACCTCGACACGCAAAGGATTCCGCGATGAGCGCACCGACGCTGGAAGTCCACCTCACCGACGATGACCTCACGGCGGCGCTGCGCGCGGATGCCAGGCGCGGGCTCACCGACCAGCCGAAGTGGCTGCCGCCCAAATGGTTCTACGACGCCCGCGGCAGCGAACTGTTCGAGCAGATCACCGAGCTGCCCGAGTACTACCCGACTCGCACCGAACGCGCCCTGCTCGAACGCGTGGTCGGCGAGATCGCCCGCGTGGCGCAGGCCGAGGTGCTGGTCGAGCTCGGCGCGGGATCGGCGGCCAAGACCCGGCTGCTGCTCTCGGCGCTCACCGCGGAAGGCCCGCTGAAAACCTATGTGCCCCAGGATGTCTCGGCGGCCGCGCTGCGGGCCACCGCCGCCGAGGTCGCGCGCGAGTTCCCCGGGCTCGCGGTGCACGGGGTGGTCAGCGATTTCACCGATACCCTGCACAATCTGCCGCGCGGGGGCCGCCGGATGATCGCCTTCCTCGGCGGCACCATCGGCAATCTGGTGCCCGCCGAACGCGCCGAATTCCTCACCGACATCTACGACGTCCTCGAACCCGGCGAACACCTGCTCCTCGGCGCGGGCCTGGTGATCGACCCGGCGATCCTGGTGCCCGCCTACGACGACGCCGCCGGGGTGACCGCCGAGTTCAACCGCAACGTCCTGCACGTGCTCAATGCCCGGCTCGCGGCCGACTTCGTGCCCGGCGATTTCCGCCACGTCGCCGTCTGGGACGCCGAGAACGAGTGGATCGAGATGCGGCTGGAAGCCACCGAGGACATGCGGGTGACCGTTGCCGATCTGGACCTCGTGCTCGACTTCGCCCGCGGCGAGCAGCTGCGCACCGAGATCTCGGCCAAGTTCCGCCTGGAAGGCCTCGATACCGAACTGTCCGCCGCCGGCTTCACCCTGGACAAGGCCTGGACCGACCCGGACAGCCGCTTCACCCTGGTGCTGGCGACCCGTAACTGAGCTCGCGGTCAGTTCTGCTCGGGCACGATGTCGGCGTTGAAGAACGCGAAGGTGAGGATCAACCCGATCGCCATCGCCACACCCGCGGCGACCGCGGCCCATTTGCCGAGCGGCTCGCCCTTGTTGTGGCCGATGATGCCGAGGATGATGCCCGCGGGCCCGAACAGGATCGGGCAGAACAGCAGGCAGATGCCCGCGCAGACGAACCCGATGATGGAGAACACCTGCGTGCCCGACCGCTGCGGCTGGGCCTCGTAGGGCTGGAATGACTGCTGCGGATACGACGGGAACCCGCCGCCGGCCTCACCACCGGGACCACCGGACGCGGGCGGATAGGCGCCTCCGGGATATCCGGGATATCCGGACGTCCCGCCTGGCTCGCCGCCCCACTGTCCGCCCTGCTGTCCCGGCGGGTAGTGCTCCCCCTGCTGTCCCGACGGGTATTGCTCGCCGTAGGGCTGCGCCCCGGTTCCCCAGGGCTGATCCCCGGACGGTTGCCCGGACGCCGACCCGACCCCGCCCGGCTGCGCGCTCCACGCCTGGCCCGGCCCGCTCTCCTGCGGTTGCTCCCGCCACGCCTGCTCGGGCACCTCACCGCCCGGAGCGCCCTCGCCGCCGGACGGCTTGTGCAGCGACGGCGGTTGAGTGCCCGCCCCCTCGCCGGGCGCGGACCCGGTCACCTCACCCGCGTCGCTCGACGGCTCCGGAGCTTCCGGTTCCCGCTCCGGTGGCGTCGCGCGCGGTTCCCCCTCCGGCCGATCCCCGCTGCCGGGTTCCTGCGGTTGCTGCGGCGTGCTCATAGGGCTCTCCTCATCGTCCGATCGGGTACGGCGGTGGAGCAGGTCTACTCGTCGGGTTCCTCCACGATCTCCATGGCGGCGAGTTCGGCGGGACGATCGTCATCGTCGGCGAGTTCGGCGGCGCGGCGGCGGGGAGTCCACTGCTGGTCGAGTTCTTCCTCGATGCCGAGGCGCCCGTCGTCGTCGCCGGGGCGGTTGCGGATGTGCAGGTCGGCGGGCGGATCCTCGATGACGTCCTCGTAGGCGCGGATCTCGTCCGCCTGTTCGTCGTCGCCCATGTCCTCGTCCAGCGGGTCACGGTCCATGTTCGCCAGTATGCGCCGATCGGCGCGCCGATCGCGGGAACCCGGACACAAAAATGACGGGCCCGGACCGTGTGGTCCGGGCCCGTCACGGGCGTCGAAGCTCAGGCGTTGCCGTTGAACAGCCCGGTCACCGAGCCGTTCTCGAACACCTCGCGGATGGTGCGGGCCAGCAGCGGCGCGATCGACAGCACGGTCAGCTGCGGGAACTTCTTGTCCTCGGTGATCGGCAGGGTGTTGGTCACCACGACCTCCTTGGCGCCGCAGGCGGCCAGCCGCTCGGCGGCGGGCGAGCTCAGCACACCGTGGGTCGCGGCGATGACGACGTCACCGGCGCCGGCTTCCTTCAGCACGCTGACCGCGCCGGCGATGGTGCCACCGGTGTCGATCATGTCGTCGATCAGGATGCAGGTGCGGCCCTCGACCTCACCGACCACGCGGTTGGACTTGACCTGGTTGGGCACCAGCGGGTCGCGGGTCTTGTGGATGAACGCCAGCGGCGAGCCACCCAGCGAATCGGCCCACTTCTCGGCGACACGCACGCGGCCGGAGTCGGGGGAGACCACGGTGATGTGCTCGAGGCTGTAGTTGGACCGCACGTACTCGGCCAGCTGCAGCTGGGCGTGCATGTGGTCGACCGGCCCGTCGAAGAAGCCCTGGATCTGGTCGGTGTGCAGGTCGACGGTGATGATGCGGTCCGCGCCCGCGGTCTTGAGCAGATCGGCGACCAGGCGAGCGGAGATGGGCTCGCGGCCGCGGTGCTTCTTGTCCTGGCGCGCGTACGGGTAGAACGGCAGGATCGCGGTGATCCGCTTGGCCGAACCACGCTTGAGCGCGTCGATCATGATGAGCTGTTCCATCAGCCATTCGTTGAGCGGCGCGGGGAAGCTCTGCAGCACGAAGGCGTCCGAACCACGGACCGACTCTTCGAAGCGTACGAAGATCTCACCGTTGGCGAAGTCGCGCGCGGTCTGGGGCGTGACGTGGACGTCGAGTTCCTTGGCGACCTGTTCGGCCAGCTCAGGATGCGAACGTCCGGCGAATAGCATCAGGTTCTTCTGATTGTCGATCCATGACGCGGTCACTGCTGTTTGCCATCCTTTAGCTCGATTGCCTGACTCGACATCTCGTTTGCCGCGATGGCTTCCGCCGCCGCGCGCGCCGCAGCGGTTCCGGGACGATACCGCTGCACCCAGTTCTCAATATTGCGCTGTGGTCCACCCGACACGGCGAGCGCCCCCGGCGGAACGTTTCTGCGCAGTACAGTACCCGCCGCCGAATAGGCGCCGTCACCCACGGTGATCGGCGCGACGAACATCGTGTCGCTGCCCGTGCGCACATGCGAACCGACGGTGGTGTGGTGCTTGTTCACCCCGTCGTAGTTCACGAAAACGCTGGACGCGCCGATGTTGCTGTGCTCGCCGATGGTGGCGTCGCCGACGTAGGTCAGATGCGGCACCTTGGAGTGCGCGCCGATGGAGGCGTTCTTGGTTTCCACGAACGCTCCGAGTTTGCCGGACTCGCCGAGCACGGTCCCCGGCCGCAGGTAACTGAAGGGTCCGACGGTGGCGGCGGGCCCGATCACCGCGCCCTCGCCGTGCGTGCGCACCACCTTCGCGCCGTCGCCGACGATCACATCGGTGAGCGTGGAATCCGGCCCGACCTCGGCGTCCTCGCCGATGACGGTATTGCCGAGCAGCTGCACACCGGGCCGCAGGGTCGCATCGCGCCCGATCCGCACCCCGGCGTCGACCCAGGTGGTGGCCGGATCGATGACGGTCACCCCGGCGCGCATATGCCGTTCCAGGATGTAGCGGTTGAGCGTGCGCGCGGCCGCGGCCAGCTGCACCCGGTCGTTGACGCCGGTGACCTTGGCCGAATCGACCAGGCGCGCGCCCTGCACGGGATGGCCGGCCTCGTGCGCCAGCCGCAGCACATCGGTCAGGTAGAGCTCGTGCTGGGCGTTCGCGGTGGACAGCCGCCCGAGCATGGTGCGCAGCACCGTCACGTCGAAGGCGTACACACCGGAGTTGACCTCGTTGATCTGGGCCTGCTCCGGGGTGGCGTCGGCATGCTCGACGATCTCCACGACCTGGCCGTCGGCGTCGCGCACGATCCGGCCGTAGCCGTTCGGGTCGTCCGGTACGAAGGTCAGGACGGTGACCGCGGGCCGGTCGGCGTAGCTGCGGTGCTCGTCGAGCAGGGCGGACAGGGTGTGCCCGTCCAGCAGCGGTACATCGGCGGAGGTGACGAGAACGTCACCGGTGAAGTCGTCCGGCAGCGCGGTCAGCCCGCACTGCACGGCGTGGCCGGTGCCGAGCTGCTGCTCCTGCACCGCCGGAATGATCTCGCGGGCCTGTTCGGCGGCCACCGCCGCGACCGCGGCGCCGACCTGCTCCCGGTCGTGCCCGACCACCGTGATCAGATACGCGGGGTCGATCTCGTTCGCCGCATGCAGCGCGTGCGCGAGCATGCTGCGGCCGGCCAGCGAATGCAGAACTTTGGGGGTCTTCGACCGCATTCGTGTCCCGGCACCGGCTGCGAGAACGACGACGGCGGTCTGCTGTGGCATGAATCTCCCTCGGCTGCCTGTCATCGTGCTGGTCAAACCTGCGGCCCACGCAGTGCTCACACTGCCCGTGAGCCGGCACCGTGTCCGTGGCAGGCCACTGTGCCAACGGCCGGCACCGCACCCGTGCGCTGGACACCGTACCCGCGAGCCGATCCGCTGTGCTCGCGTGCTCCGCCGCCAGGACTCGAACCTGAACTATCTGAACCAAAATCAGAGGTGCTGCCATTACACTACGGCGGATTGTCGCATCGACGGGACACATACGCGCCCGCCAGTGCGCCTCGGCACGGCAACGATACTCGCATGCCGACCTCGGATCCGTCGAACCGTGGGCGTGATTCGCGCGCCCGGCTGCGCCCGCGCGCGAGCTGTCTGGAACAGTTGTCCCATACCATTCGCCGGCGTAGGTAGGGAGGCCAATGCACGAGACACCCACGACCGGCGAGAATCCGCGCGTCGGCGCACCCGGCGACAAGGCCCGCCGCGGCGGCCAGCCGCCGCGCCCCCGGATGACGGGCACGCAGCGGCGTCAGCAGCTGATCGAGATCGGTCGCGCGTTGTTCGCCGAACGCGGCTACGACGCCACCTCCATCGAGGAGATCGCCCAGCGCGCGCAGGTCTCCAAGCCGGTCGTCTACGAACATTTCGGCGGTAAAGAGGGCCTCTACGCCGTCGTCGTGGACCGTGAGATGTCGATGCTGCTGGACATGATCACCTCCTCGCTGACCCAGAATCGCTCGCGGGTCCGGCTCGAACAGGTGGCGCTGGCGCTGCTCACCTACATCGAGCAGCGGACCGACGGGTTCCGCATCTTGGTCCGCGATCAGCTGCCGCAAACCGGCGACGGGCGCTATTCGAGCCTGCTCAACGAGGCCGTGAACCAGGTCGCGCACATCCTCGCCGGCGACTTCGAACGCCGCGATCTCGACACCAGCTTGGCCACCCTGTACGCGCAGGCGCTCGTCGGCATGGTGTCCACCGCCGCCACCTGGTGGCTCGATGAGCGCACCCCCTCGAAGGAGGTGGTCGCGGCGCATCTGGTCAACCTGTGCTGGAACGGTCTGCGCCACCTCGAGGCCGATCCACAGCTCAGTTCGGAGTGGCCCGCCGGGACCGAGAACTGACCGGGAGAGTTAACCGGTGAATTGCGAACGAGCTTGCACCACATACTCGAATCGTCTGCCGAGCGGCGCGCTGGTGGTACGGTTCACCCATCCTTTGGGTGCTGTTCGGGCGGTATGTCGGTCAAATTCGGGATGTCGGTCTACTTCAGGATGGCTGGTTTTTGGGATGACAGGCGGATCTGATGGCTAGGCAAGCGCGCGCGGAGATCACCCGCGACTCCGTCCTGGCGGGCGCGGCCGATGTCTTTCTGCGCTTGGGCTATGCGAACGCGAGCCTGAGCGAGATCATCGCGCAGTCCAACGTGACCAAGGGCGCCTTGTACTTTCACTTCGGCTCCAAGGAGGAGCTGGCCCGCGCGGTCGTCGACCAGGGCAACGAGCGACTGGTGAGTTCCTGCCAGGGCTTCTTCGATCCCCGGGTGCCCGCGCTGGAGGCCTGCATCGGCATCACCTACGTGGTGGCCGATCTGTCGATGAACGATCCGATGGTCGGGGCGATGCTCAAGCTCACCCACCAGATCGGCGACTACCGCGGCGCCGCCGGCGACAACATCGCCAAATCCTGGGGTGAGACCTACCGCCTGCTGGCCGAGCGCGCCATCGCCCAGGGCGACCTGCTGCCCGACCTCGACCCGGAAACCATCGGCCTGCTGCTGCAGGGCGTCACCACCGGCGTGCACATCGTCGCGGTCGGCACCGAAGCCATCGACCAGATGGCCACCCGCATGGAACGCGCCTGGTACTTCCTGCTCCCGGCGATCGTCCCCCCGGAGAAACTCTCCTACTTCCGCGAGTTCGCCGCCCGCCGCCTCCGCCGCTACGTGCCGTAACTTTGCGCGCTGGCGCGCAGCCAGGTGGGCCATCAGGGGGCCGCGAACACGCCGCGACGGAGGAGCGGCAGAATGGCAGAGCCGGTCGATTCGCCCGTTCGCTTCAGGAGTTGAGCATGTCTGCCCCACGTCCACCTCTGGCGGGCCTGGCCGCCGCGGCCGGCGCCGATATCGCGCTGCGGACCGTATCCGACCTGGTCGGCACGTCGCGGGTGGAGTTGGTCGCGCCGGCGGCGGCGCGGGCGTTCGTGGCGGGGACGGTGGCGGCGAGCAAGCCGGTGGTGGTGGTGACCGCCACCGGGCGCGAGGCCGACGATCTGACCGTCGAGCTGACCGAGATCCTCGGCGAGGCGGTCGCGCAGTTCCCGTCCTGGGAGACGCTGCCGCATGAGCGGCTCTCGCCCGGCGCGGACACCGTCGGCCGGCGGCTGGCTGTGCTGCGGCGGTTGGCGCATCCGGACGACCCGGTGTTCCCGGAGCCGCTGCGTGTGGTGGTGACGACGGTGCGTTCGCTGATGCAGCCGATGGCCTCGGGGCTCGGTGATATCGAGCCGATCGTGCTGCGCGTGGGCACCGAGATCGATTTCGACGAATTGCTCACCCGCCTGGTCGAATTCGCCTACACCCGGGTCGACATGGTCGGCAAGCGCGGTGAATTCGCCGTGCGCGGCGGCATTCTCGATGTGTTCCCGCCGACCGCCGATCATCCGGTGCGCGTGGAGATGTGGGGCGACGAGGTCAGCGAACTGCGCCCGTTCTCGGTCGCCGATCAGCGTTCGCTGCCGGAGCTGAACATCGACGTCGTGGTGGCGCCGCCGTGCCGGGAGCTGCTGCTCACCGAGGCGGTCCGCGACCGCGCCGCCGAGGTCGCCAGCGCCAATTCCGCCGACGCCGCCCTGGTGGAGATGCTGGAGAAGCTGGCGCAGGGCATCCCGGTGGACGGCATGGAGGCGCTGCTGCCGGTGCTGCGCCCGGGTGCGTTGAGCCTGCTCACCGAGGAGCTGCCCGAGGGCACCCATCTGCTGCTGTGTGATCCGGAGAAGATCCGCACCCGCGCCGCCGACCTGATGCGCACCGGCGCCGAATTCCTCGAAGCCTCGTGGACCGCCGCCTCCTTCGGTGGTGACGCCCCGCTGGGCGCGCACGGCCTCGACCTGGCCGCCTCGGCCTACCGTTCGCTGCCGCAGATCCAGGACAGCGCCGCCGAACACGATCTGCCGTGGTGGACGCTGAGCCCGCTGACCTCGGGCGATTCCGCCGAAGTGGTGCTGCCGGTGCAGGCAGGGCCCACCGCGCGGGGTTCGGACGAGCTGGTCGCGACGATCTTCGCCTCGCTGCGCGCGCACGTCACCACCGGTGGCCGCGCGGTCGTGGTGGTGGCCGGGCACGGTACCGCCCAGCGTGTGCTCGAACGGCTCGCCGACGCCGATGTGCCCGCCGCCGCGCTGGACAGCGGTGCGGAACCGGAGACCGGCGTGGTCGGGGTGCTGTGTGGTTCGCTGCACGACGGCGTCATCTTCGATGATGCGGGCCTGGTGGTCGTCGCCGAATCCGATCTCACCGGCAACCGGGTCACCGCGCCCACCGAGGGCAAGCGGCTGCCGGCCAAACGCCGCAATCAGGTCGATCCGCTGGCGCTCACTGCCGGCGATATGGTCGTGCACGATCAGCACGGCATCGGTCGTTTCGTCGAGATGATCGAGCGCACCGTCGGCGGTGCGCGCCGGGAATACCTGGTCATCGAGTACGCGCCCGGCAAACGCGGCCAGCCCGGCGACCGGCTGTTCGTGCCGATGGAATCGCTGGATCAGCTGTCCCGCTATGTCGGCGGCGAGATGCCGAGCCTGTCCAAGCTGGGCGGCTCCGACTGGGCCAACACCAAACGCAAGGCCCGCAAGGCGGTGCGCGAGATCGCCGGCGAGCTGGTGCAGCTGTATGCCGCCCGCCAGGCCGCGCCCGGCCACGCCTTCGGCCCGGACACGCCGTGGCAGCAGGAGATGGAGGACGCGTTCGCGTTCACCGAGACCGTCGACCAGATGACCGCCATCACCGATGTGAAGGCGGATATGGAGAAGCCGGTCCCGATGGACCGGGTGGTGTGCGGCGACGTCGGCTACGGCAAGACCGAGATCGCGGTGCGCGCCGCGTTCAAGGCGGTGCAGGACGGCAAACAGGTTGTCGTGCTGGTGCCGACGACGCTGCTGGCCCAGCAGCATCTGCAAACATTCACCGAACGCGTCGCCGGCTTCCCGGTGACGGTCAAGGGCCTGTCGCGCTTCACCGATCCGGCCGAATCGCGCGAGGTGCTCGAGGGCATGGCCTCCGGCGAGGTCGACATCGTGGTCGGCACGCACCGGCTGTTGCAGACCGGGGTGCGGTGGAAGGATCTGGGCCTGGTCATCGTCGACGAGGAACAGCGTTTCGGCGTCGAGCACAAGGAACACATCAAGGCGCTGCGCACCCACGTCGACGTGCTCACCATGTCCGCCACGCCGATCCCGCGCACCCTGGAGATGAGCTTGGCCGGCATCCGGGAGATGTCGACCATCCTCACCCCGCCCGAGGAACGTCATCCGGTGCTCACCTACGTCGGCGCCTACAGCGACAAGCAGGTCACCGCCGCCATCCGGCGTGAGCTGCTGCGCGACGGCCAGGTGTTCTACGTGCACAACCGGGTGTCCTCGATCGACAAGGCGGCCAAGCGGATTCGCGAGCTGGTGCCGGAGGCGCGGGTGGTGGTCGCGCACGGTCAGATGAACGAGGACGCGCTGGAAAGCACGGTGCAGGGCTTCTGGCAGCGCGAGTACGACGTGCTGGTGTGTACCACCATCATCGAGACCGGTCTCGACATCTCCAACGCCAACACCCTGATCGTGGAACGCGCCGACGCGCTCGGTCTGTCGCAGCTGCATCAGCTGCGCGGCCGGGTCGGGCGCTCCCGTGAACGCGGCTACGCCTATTTCCTGTACCCGCCGGAGAAGCCGCTCACCGAAACCGCCTACGACCGGCTGGCCACCATCGCGCAGAACTCCGATCTCGGCGCCGGTATGGCGGTGGCGATGAAGGATCTGGAGATCCGTGGCGCGGGCAATGTGCTCGGCGCCGAACAGTCCGGCCACGTCGCGGGCGTCGGTTTCGATCTGTATGTGCGGCTGGTGGGTGAGGCGGTGGAGGCTTATCGCGCCGCCGCCGATGGCAAGCCGATCACCACCGAGGAGACCAAGGAGGTGCGCATCGACCTGCCGGTGGACGCGCACATCCCGCCCGACTACATCACCAGCGACCGGCTGCGCCTCGAGGCCTACCGCAAACTGGCCGCCGCGCACGATGATTCGACGCTGGCCGCGGTGGTGGAGGAACTCGTCGACCGGTACGGCCCGCTGCCGGTGGAGGTCGGTAGGCTGGTGTCGGTGGCCAAGCTGCGGCTGCTGGCCCGCGAGTACGGCGTCACCGAGATCGCGGTCACCGGCACCACGGTGAAGATCTCGCCGCTGAATCTGCCCGACTCCAAGCAGTTGCGGCTCAAGCGGATCTACCCGAGCGCCACCTACAAGGCGGCCAGCGGCGTGGTCGGCGTGCCGCTGCCTCGGGTGCAGGACAGCGTGGGCGCGGACCGGTTGCGTGACGTCCCGCTGCTGCAATACCTCGCCGACCTGCTGCTGGCGCTGGACGGCAAGGCCCAGGGCGCGGTCGATCTCACCGTCGCCACCGAGGTCTCGGTCGCCCGATGAGTCAGGGATCCGATTCGCGCGCGATGCCGGACGCGCTGCGCGTGCAGACCGATACCGCGACGCTGGCGGCCGGACTGGCCGAGGCCGTCGAGGTGATGGACCGGCTGTGGCATTTCGGCGGCTGGGAAACCACCCAGACCCACGATTCGCTGCGCCCGTACCTGCTCGAGGAGACCTACGAGCTGCTCGACGCCATCCAGCACGAGGACGCCGAGACCATCAAGGAGGAACTCGGCGATCTGCTGTTGCAGGTGCTGTTCCATTCCAGGATCGCGCAGGCGGCGGGGGAGTTCACTGTCGACGATGTGGCGGCCGCGCTGGTCGCCAAGCTCGTCAACCGCAGCCCGCATCTCGCCGCTTCCGATCTGCCGGCGGACGCGAGCGTCGAGGAGAAGATCGCGGCGCAGGAAAAGGCCTGGGAGGAACGTAAATCCGCGGAGAAGGCACGCCGGTCGTGCCTGGACGGTATCGCGATGGCGCAACCCGCGCTGGCCTTGGCCGAGAAGGTTTTGCACCGCAGTAATCGTGCGGGACTCCCCGAGGATCTGATTCCGCCCGCGCTGCGCATGGTCCGCCTCGGCGGTCGCGACAGCGCCGAGGAACGGCTGCGCAAGGCCACCCTCGCCTTCGCCGACGCCATCCGCGCCGCCGAGGACGCCGCCGAAGCCGACCGCGGCGAGCGCGCCCCCCTCGACGCCGCCGCCTGGCGCAGGTACTGGCCGGCCTCTCGCTGACCGCGCCCGTACCACCGGTGTGAGCTGCGCCGCAGCGGCGGGCGAACCCATCACATCCGCGTTCGCTGTCTCGTCCGAGTCGTGTATCCACCCGCAATGACGCGACCTAGGAGGCAGTAATGCCGGCGGGACTGATCGATTTCATCATGCGGCGCAGACGCGCCGTGCTGGTTCTCTTCGCGGTACTGCTCATGCTGGCCGGAGCAGGCAGTTCGACCTTGTTCGACAAGTTGAAGGGCGGCGGATTCAACGATCCGGGCGCCGAATCCGGGGTGGCGGCCGAGGTGCTGCGCGACCAGTTCGGGCAGGGCCAGCCGAATCTGGTGCTGCTGGTCGGCGGCGGCGGCCCGGTCGACGACCCCGGCACCGCTGCGGCGGCGACCGCGCTGGTGCAGCGGTTGACCGGCGAAGACGACGTCACCGGCGTGAGCTCCTATTGGACCTCGGGCCGGCCGCCCGCGCTGCGCAGCGCCGACGGCTCCACCGGCCTGGTGGTGGCCACCATCCTCGGTGACGACGACGCCGTGGAAGACCGGATCACCGAGCTGGCCCCGCGCTACTCCGGCACCCACGACGGCCTCGACGTGCGGGTCGGCGGCTACGCCATGCTCCAGCACGAGATGGTGGAGCAGTCGGAGAAGGACGCGGTGACCGGCGAATCCATCGCCTTCCCGATCACGTTGATCGCGCTGGTGCTGGTGTTCGGCAGTGTGATGGCGGCGCTGCTGCCGCTGGCGGTCGCGATGGTGACGGTGCTGCTCACCATGGGCGCGATGTGGTTGCTGGCCGGGGTGACGGATCTGAACGCACTGGCCATCAATGTCGTCACGCTGCTCGGGTTGGGTCTGGCGATCGATTACAGCCTGCTGATCGTCAGCCGCTACCGGGAGGAACTCGAAGCCGGCGTGGAACCCGGGCAGGCCTTGCGCACCACCATGAACTCCGCCGGACGCACCGTCGCGTTCTCGGCGGTGACGGTGGCGGTGGCCCTGTCGGGTCTGGTGTTCTTCCCGCTGCTGGCCGTTCGATCGGTCGGTTACGCGGGTATCGCGGTGGCGCTGATCGCCGCGTTGAGTTCGCTGACGGTGCTGCCCGCGCTGCTGGCGATCCTGGGCACCCGCGTCGACAAGTGGCGAATCCGGCGCCGCGACAACGCGTCCCGGGAACTGCACGAGGGTCGCTGGCACCGGCTGGCCATGTTCGTGATGCGCAGGCCGGGGACGGTGGCGATCACGGTAACCGTGGTGCTGCTGTTCCTCGGCGCACCATTCCTCGGATTGAAGCTCGGCTATCCGGACGAACGGTCCATGCCGGAGGCGTCGTCCTCGCGGCAGGTCGCCGAGACGGTGCGCGCGGAGTTCGACACCAGTGAGCAGAGTGCGCTGAGTGTGGTGCTGCCGCAGGGTGGTTCGGGTGTGCCCGAGTACGCGCGTGAGCTGTCGGCGCTGCCGGATGTGCAGCGGGTCGATACCGTCAGCAGCAGCTATGCCGAGGGCACGCAGATCGCGCCACCGACCGAACTCAACGCACGATTCGCCGCCGACGGCGGGGTGTATCTCTCGGTG
Source organism: Nocardia cyriacigeorgica (assembly GCF_005863245.1). GTDB lineage: Bacteria > Actinomycetota > Actinomycetes > Mycobacteriales > Mycobacteriaceae > Nocardia > Nocardia cyriacigeorgica_C. The sequence continues at coordinate 234,046 of NZ_VBUT01000009.1, forward strand.
GTTCCCTCCACCGACGATTCGGCCGTGCTGGAGGATCTGGTCGGCACCATCCGCGAGGTCGACGCGCCATCGGAGGCGTTGGTCGGCGGCGTGGCGGCGGTGAGCGCCGATGCCACCGACGCCCTGCTGGACCGGCTGCCGATCGCCCTCGGCGTGGTGCTGGCGATGATGCTGATCCTGCTGTTCCTGCTGACCGGCAGCGTGTTCCTGCCGGTGGTGGCGGTGCTGCTGAGCTGCCTGAGCCTCACCGCGACCTTCGGTGCCCTGGTCTGGATCTTCCAGGACGGGCATCTGTCGGAGCTGCTGGGCTTCACCGTCACCGGGACGCTGGCCTCGACCGTGCCGATCATGCTGTTCGGTGTGGCGTTCGGTCTGGCCATGGATTACCAGGTGTTCCTGCTGTCGCGGATCCGCGAGGAGTACGAACGCACCGGTGACGGCACCGCCGCCGTGGCGGTCGGGTTGGAGCGGATCGGCCGGATCGTCACCGCCGCGGCGGTACTCATCTCGGTGGTGTTCCTCGGCTTCCTGGTCTCCGACATCACCTTCATGAAGGCGTTCGGGATAGGGTTGCCGCTGGCTGTGCTGGCCGATGCGACGCTGATCCGCGGGTTCCTGCTGCCCGCCACCATGAAACTCGGTGGACGCTGGACCTGGTGGGCGCCGGGGCCGCTGCGGAAACTGCACGACCGCTTCGGAATTCGCGAGAGCGCGGGCACACCGGAGCGCGACGGGGATCTGGTCGGCGCGTGAGACGGTGAGCCCGGTGGGGGAGCGCCGGGGCTGCACCGGCGAACGGCGGGTGCGTGAAATCCTCACGCACCCGCCGTCTTCGCTTGCGGACGGCTCAGATATTGACGCCGTAGTCGCGGGCGATCCCCGCCAGCCCGGACGCGTAGCCCTGGCCGATGGCGCGGAACTTCCACTCCCCGTTGTGCCGGTAGAGCTCACCGAAGACCATGGCGGTCTCTGTGGAGGCGTCCTCACTGAGGTCGTAGCGCGCCAGTTCCGAACCGGTCGTCGAATCGACCACCCGGATATAGGCGTTGCGCACCTGGCCGAAGGACTGCCTGCGGGCATCGGCCTCGTGGATGGAGACGGGGAAGAAGATATTGGTGATCGTCGGCGGGGTGGCCGCCAGGTCGACGTTGATCACCTCGTCGTCGCCGTCACCCTCACCGGTGAGGTTGTCGCCGGTGTGCTCGATGGATCCCTCCGGCGAGCGCAGGTTGTTGTAGAAGACGAAATGCTGGTCCGACAGCACTTTCAGGTCGGGCCCGGTGGCCAGCGCGCTGGCATCGAGGTCGTAATCGGCCCCGGTGCTGGTACGCACGTCCCAGCCAAGGCCGACGGTGACTTTGGTCAGATTCGGGGCCTGCTTGGACAGCGAGACATTGCCGCCTTTGGCCAGTGTGACGCTCATGTTCCCCTTCCTCGCGGCGCTGACGCTGCGCCCTTGCCCACGATTATGTCGAACGGCAGGCGACGCCGCCGTGGTTCAGTTCTCGCTCTCCGCCCAGGACCGCAGGGTGGCCACCCGGCCTTCCAGCGCGTGCAGTTCGGTGGCGTCGAGCACGGTGCGCTGAATCCCCTTCTCCACCTGGAATGCCGACTGGCGGTGATCGTCGATCACGTCGACGTCGATGCGTACCGCCACATAGTCGGTGGCGTCGGGCATTTCCTCCGCGATCACCTTCGCGGTGCCGCGCGCGCACAGCGCGACATTGCCGCCGGCCAGAATCAGCAGCGCCACCTCGGGACGTTCGCGCAGCCGGGCCAGCGATCCGCGATCGAACTTCAGGCTCAGCAGGATGGCGCGGTCGCCCGCGCGCACGGGCCAGGACACCGGAATCGCGTGCGGCGCCGGATCGGTGGTGACCAGCACGGCGATGGTCTCGGTCGGCCATTCCGGCAGCACGTCCAGCTCGGGATGATCGGTCGAGGGGTCCTGATGTTGCGCAGGGCTGACTCCGGCTGCCATGTTCATCACCTCATGAATCGACGCGCGCGACGGGCTGTGCCGCACTCCGAACCCAGTTTAAGGGCTGATACCGACAACCGGCCGGGGAAGATCGGGCCGCGGTCCGGATCGCCCGTGCGTTCGGATCCGCTGTGGTGCACGGCGTTCAGACCGCGGCCAGTGCCGCCTGGTCGGAAATCCGCAGCCCGCGGGCCCATTCCCGGGCCATCGCACCCGGTTTGATCTCGGTGGAGGCATCGTGGCGGGCGTGCTCGCCCACCTGCACCGCACCGCATTCGGTGAGCTTCTCGGCAATGATCTCACCACCGCGATTGAAGGTGTCGCCGTAGACGGAATCGCCGAGGCCGAAGACCGCGAACCGCAGGCCGGTGAGGTCGGGTGTGCGGGCGTTCAGCGCGTCGAAGAACGGTTCGGCGCCGGTCGGCAGTTCGCCGTCGCCGTAGGTGGAGCAGACGATGATGTGGAAGTCGCGGACATCGAGGTCGTCGATATCGAAGTCGCTCATGTCGTGGACCGACACGTCGTGGGTGGCGAGTTCGTCGGCCACGCTGTCGGCGGCGGACTCGGCCGTACCCATCTCCGATCCGAACAGAATGACGACGCGCACCGCGACTCCCTTCTCGTCTGAGTATGGTGAGGCTAGCCTAATATTCAGTGCTGGTGTCGGCAAGATCCTCCCGACCGGACGGGTGACCGTGCCGCCGGTTCGGGTATGGGCGGCACGGCCTGCGATCGCCGGCAGACGCGGGCCTCCGAACGTGCCGATGGGTCCGCCGCGATATGGCCGCGTTCCAGCGCGTGCACCCGGTCCTCGACGCGAACGGCACCTGGAGTGTTGCGCTGAATCTCCCGAGCCGGTGACTACCGCGTACAGCGATCGGCTCGCGTCGGCGATCTGGCTCGGGGCGGTGATCAGCCCGGCGTGCCGAGCGCCTGCGGGAGCACCACGGTATGTTCCCGTGCCGCCGTATCCAGCAGCGTGAAGTACCTCCGCAGCATGAGCCCCGCCGTGGCCGCCAGCCCTGCGGTGAGCCCCCACCACACGCCTGCCGCGCCGAGTCCGGCCGGGAACGCCAGCAGCAGCGCAGTCGGCAGGCCCACCAGCCAATACCCCACCAGCGACAGCCGGAATCCCGCGTTGGTGGCCTTCAGTCCGCGCAGCAGCCCGTTGCCGATGTTCTGGGCGGCGTCGAAGAACTGGAGCACGATACCGATGAGCAGCAGCGTCTTCGCCACCTCGAGCGTCGCGGTATCGCCGGGATCGAGGAACGGCCGCAGCACCAGATCGGGGATCACCACATAGGCCACGCCGGTGACCGCGGCGATCACCGCGGCATGGCGCAGCGCCAGCCACGCCAGTGCCCGCGCATGATCGAATTCGTCGCGCGCCACGGCATGGCTCACCAGGATCGACGCACCGTGCGAGAGTCCGATCGCGACCTGGAACACGATGTAGATGATCTGGTAGACGACGTTGTGCGCCGCCAGCGCGGCAGGCCCGATACTGCCCATGACCAGCGCGAGCACCGAGAACATGCCCGCCTCGGAGCCGTAGGTGAGCGAGATCGGCACGCCGAGTTTCAGCTCGGTGCGCACCGTCGTCATCCGCACCGGCCACGGCCGCAGTGACAAGCCCGCGGCAAGCTCCCGGTCGCGGCGCACCATCGCCCAGAACACGGCGAAGGTGATCAGGAAAACCAGCGAGGTCGCCACACCGATGCCGGTGAGCCCGAGTGCGGGCAGGCCGAGCCAGCCGTGCATGAAGGTCAGCGCGAGCACCAGATTCAACGCCACCGAACCGAGCGTCACCAGCAGCAGCGCCTGCGGTTTCTGCATGCCGACGGTGTACTGGCGCAGCACCTGGAACCACAGGCACGGCAGCAGGCCGGGGGCCAGCGCCACCATCATCGGGCGCGCGTCGGCGAGCACACCGGCGTCCTGGCCCAGCCATTGCAGCGACCAGCCGAGGCCCACCAGCGCGACTCCGCCGAGCAGGCCGGCGAGCGTGGCGATCAGGAAACTCGACCGCACCACATCGCGGACCTCGCGATCGGCGCTGACGCCGCGTTTGCCCGCCGCGCTCACCGCCGAGGCGATCTGATTGCCGCTGCCGGTGATCAGCCCGACGCACATGGTCCGGATCTGGTTGAACAACACGATCGCCAGGCCGCCCGCCGCGACCTGACGCACCCCGAGGCTGCCCATCAGGGCGATATTGGTGGTGGAGACCGCGATCTGCGCCAGCTGCGTCAACGCGATCGGCGTCGCCAGTGCGGTGAGCCGCTTGCCGTCGGCGCGGAAGTCGGACAGATTCACCGCGCCTCCACCAGTTGATCTCGGCGGGCGGCCGGGGTGTAGCGGGCGAGCATATTCCGCACCTCGGCTTCGGTGTCGGGGTCGAGCAGGTCGCGTGCGCGCATCCAGTCGTCGTCGAAAACGGTGTCGAGGTACTTCTCGCCGCCGTCGCAGACGATGGTGACCACGGTGGAACCGGGCGGGAACTCCTCGAGCCGGGTCAGCGCCGCGTGTACCGAACCGCCCGCCGAGCCGCCGAGCATCAACCCGAGCTCGGCCGCGACGGCGCGTGCGGTGGCGAAGGCCGCCACGTCGCTGACCTTCACGCCCTCGTCGAGCAACGAATAGTCGACGGCCGTGCCGATGGTGGCGCCGGGCGGAGTGCCGGTGCCGGACTGCCAGTACGGGCCGCCGGGACCGCCGAACGCGATCGAACCGACCGGCTCCACACCGATCACCTTGGGCACGCACCCGAGCTGACGCAGCCGGGTGGCGGTCCCGAACAGCGAACCGCCGGTGCCGACCGCGGACAGCAGGATATCGACGCGCTCGACGTCTTCCAGCAACTCTTCGGCCACCGCGTAATAGCCCACCGCATTGGCGTCGTTGTTGTGCTGTTCGGTGAAGTAGGCGTCGTCCTGGGCGGCGGCCATCGCCTCGGCGAGGTCCTCGCGGGCCGAGGTGGCCAGATTGTCGTCGCCGTCATCGGCCACGAACACCAGTTCCGCACCCATTGCTCGCATCGCGCGCAGTTTGTCCTTACATGCGTGGTGGTCGACCACCGCGGTGAAGCGGTAGCCGCGTTCGGCGGCAACCACCGCCAGGCCGAGGCCGGTGTTGCCCGATGTCGATTCGATGATATGCCCGCCATCGCTCAGCAAACCTCTTCGCTCGGCGTCGAGCACCATTTCGCGCGCCATCCGGATCTTGGCGGCGCCGGTCGGGTTGAACTGTTCGAGCTTGAGCAGCAGCCTGGTGCCGGTCGCGGTGGCCGCCAGCTCGAACAACGGGGTGCGGCCGATCAGGTCCGTCACACGCGTGACGAGCGGCATGGAAGGTCTCCTCGGTCGGTACTGTCCGGCGTCCAGCCGGGTCGGTGGGTCTGGGCGTTGCGAAATCAGTGGGTGTCGAGCGTCCAGCGGAACCTGCCGCCGGGCGCGTCGTGCAGCGCCACCTTCGGCGGTAGGGGTAATTCGTGGAAGGCGGACTCGTTGGAGTCCATCTGGTATCCGGCGGTATTCGGGTAGATCAGCAGATCGCCGGGTTCGGCCGCTCGTGGCAGCGGGATCCGGCGCCAGCTGAGCATGTCCGATTCCAGGCAGGTCGCGGCCCCCACCACCGTCGGGGTGACGGTGCCCGCGCGGGCCGGCCAGAGCACCGGATCGGGTAGGTACTCGCTGTCGAACCACTGCTCGGACAGGCTCAGGCTGGAGCCGTCGACGGTCAGGATGCGGTAGGGGTGCCCGTGCGCGAGCCGGGTCTTGCTGCCCTGCACCCGGAAGACGGTGCTGCCCGCCCGGTCGAGCAGTGCCCGTCCGGGCTCGATGGCCAGCCGGATGCCGTGGTCGCGCAACTGCCCGGCGAGGCCTGCGCGGTCCAGGATCGCGGCGAGCATAGCCGGGCCCGGTGCGGGGCAGTGGTACGGGTAGTAGCTGTCGAACTTCTTGCCGGTGTGGAACCAGCGGCGGCTGGCCTCGGCGGTGAAACCCGACCAGGCTTCGGCGGGCACATAGTCCACGGCGAACCCGCCGCCGATCGAGATCGTGTTCGCCGGATGACCGAGGGTGCGTGCGTGCAGGCATAGCCGGACCAGGTCGGCGGCCAGTTCGGCGCGCGGCACCGGGTCGTAGCCGGACAGGTGGAAGCTGAAGCCCTCCAACCGAACCGAGGTCATCGCAGTCGCGGCGGTGAGGGCGTGCTCGATTTCGGTGTCGGTCATGCCGAAACGGCTGGCCGACGCCGGCGGCAGCACCCGGAACAGCACCCGCACCTCGAGGCCGAGCGCGGCGATCCGCTCGAGTTCGCCGACGCTGTCCACCGCGATCAACGCCCCGTGCCTGGCAGCCAGCCACAGCAGGTCATCGGACTTCTCCGGGCCGGTCACCATCAGCTCCGCGCCCCGAACACCCTGAGCCAACGCCGCCGTCAGCTCCCCGGTGCTCGCCACGTCGACGCCCGCGCCCTGCTCCGCGCACGCCCGCGCCACGCAACCGGCCTTGTTCGCCTTCTTGCCGAAGTAGACGAACCCATCGACGCCCGCCGCGGCGAACGCTTGCTGAAAGCCGCGGACATTGCGAGCGACTCGCTCCGGATACATCAGGTGGAACGGCCCGCCCACCGCAAAGGCGATGTCGCCCAGCAGGTTCGGGTCATCCAAGACCCGCTGTTCCCATTCGTCGCGGTGCGCCGGCAGCGGCATGGCCATGATCCCGCCGCTGCTCGCGGCGGTGGCCGTGCCCGTGGCACCGCCTGCGACAGTGCCCGCGCCGATGTTCGAGGCAGTGCCGGTGGCACGGCCAGTTCCCGGAGCCGTCGTCGTGCCGATGCCCGGGGTGCCCGCCGGGCCACCGGCGCGACAGACTGCGGACTCGCTCCCGGATGAGTCGAACTCGCCGGCGGGTAGCTCAGCGCTCTGGCCTGCTACCGCCGTGGCGGCGAGAGTGACCGCGCCGCCGCTCGTGCGATGCCCCGCCTCATCCGCTGCCGCGTCGGAGTTCACCACGGCGGCCGCGCCATCCGTCTCCGTCAATCCCACAGCGGCACCTCGGTACCTCTTCCTTCGGCGATGGCACGTTCGGCGAGCGCGTGCGCGACGGCGATATCGGTGAGCACGAGCCCGCTGTTGTAGACGAAGATCCGCTCCTTCTCCGAACGCCTGGCGACGGCGCGGCGGCTGAGGATCTGCGGTAGCTCGGCGTCGACGGGGCGCAGCACGCCGTCGGGGCCCGCCATGTCGGTGCCGGTCACCGCCATTTGCGCGGCGCTGGTGGCGACGACGCGGTCGGCGTCGTTCAGCGTCGACGGCGCCAGCCCGTACCCGACCAGCACCGCCACCGAACCCGGCTTCAGATCATCGGATTCCAGGGCAACCTCGGTGCCGGGGCCCGCCGTCGCCAGCACCACATCCGCGACGGAGGCGGCGGCGCGCGGATCGGTGACGGTCTCCAGCATCGCGTGCGGATGATGTTCGGCCAGCTGCCGGTGCACGGCCTCGATCCCTTCCGGGTGGGTGCCGTACAGCATCAGTTTGCGCAGCCCGGGATTGGCGGCGAGCAGATGCGGCAGCGCGTTGCGGCCCTGCGTGCCGGTGCCGATGAGCAGCACGGTATCGGCGTCGCGGCGGGCGGTTTCGCGCACCAGCAGCGCCGAGACCGCGGGCGTGCGCAGCGCCCCGACCCGCGCACAGTCCATCATCGCGATCGGGGCGCCGGTGGTGTCGTCGTAGAGGGTGATGGTGGTGTAGTACCGCTTGGTGCTGCGGTCGTGACCGGGATCGAACTTGTAGGAGGTCTTCATCGCTACCACCCGGCGGCGGCCGTCACGCCCGAGCATGGCGTAGGCGACCGACCAGCCATCCGGATTGGCGACGCTCAACTTCCGTGGATTGTCCGAATCTCCCGCCGCGAAGGCGAGATACGCGTCTTCCACCGCCCGCACCACGGCCGACGGCGAGATCGGCACGTCGGCGAGGTCGCTTCGGCTCAGCACCCGCAGCGGGGTGACTCGATCACGCGTGCTCAAAGGATCCTCGATCATCTGTGCCGTCCCGCTCTACTTCCGCCGGAACCGTTTCCGGTCCGGCCGCCCGGAATGGGCGGACCAATAGCTGTCCATACCCATTCTCTCCGGCCTCGGCGTCGCGTCGGCGTCGATCGGGTAACCGGATGTTCACTCGTTTGAGCCAGCGGTCGGTGCCGTCGTAGCGGGCGGTGAACGGCACCCGGCCGTGCACGGCGACGTCGTTGTCCACCAGCAGCAGTTCACCGGGTTCGAGCGCCGCGGTGACGCAGACGCGTTCGAGCTCGTCGGTGAGGTACGCGTAGGCGGCGCGGTATTCGGGATCGGCGTCGTCGAGCGGGGTGTAGGCGGGATCGTAGCGCAGCGTCAGATCGTCTGTTTTCCAGTGATTTTCGCTCGCACTCCACACCGTGGGCACCGGTGTCGCGGTCGCGCGATCGTAGCCGGAGCCGTAGGAGACGTCGGGCAGGATCGGCAGCACGGGTGTGCTGAGAAGTCGCCGCTGCCGCGCGTCCAGTTCGACCCGGCGCACCGAGGAGACGGTGGTGCCGACGCGGTCGGGATTGCGCAGGCACGACAGCATCAGCAGATGCGCGCGGCCGGGATGGAAGGCGTCTTCGGTGTGCGGGCTGAGCAGGGTTTTGCTGCTTGCGCCGGACTGTTCGTGCTCATGGCCCGCGGCCGGGACGATGTTGTTGACCAGGCGTCCGTCCTGCTGGCCCTGCCAGCCGAACGGTTCGCCCGCGGATCGGGCCAGCAGCAGCATCACGATGTCGAGTTCGAGCGAACACGAGCACAGGCTCGAATCCCCGCTCCACAGTGCGGCTTCGCGCCAGCTGGGCGGGGTCGGGCCGCATTCGGCGTCGTCGAGCGGCAGCCTGCTGACGACGGCGGCGCCGGCCGAGGTCTCCGGGGCGCGCATGGCGTGGCGCACCGCGGCCGGTAACTCGTGGACGCGGGCCTGCACCTGGTCGACGAGCGCAGGGTCGGTGAGCGTTCGCGCGGCTTGTGCGCCGTCGACGCCCGGATAGTCGAGTGTGTCGTGTATCACACGAGCCAGCTCGCGTACCGCGCGTCCGGCGGCCGGGGGGAGCTCGCGTCGTTCGATCATCTGGGGGTGAAGCGTCTTACGTTCGGAGAGAACGCTTTTCACCAGGGTATTCCCTTCTTCGCATGGGGTCGAAAAGCGAGTGGTGACGATTCGAACTGCGAAGCTAGTGCTTCCCTCGAGCTAGAGCAAGGCTTACCTAACTTTGGCGATTGGATAGCGATGTAGCATAACCGAGCCGAAGCGCAGCTAGTGGGCGGTATCACCCAATTGGCACATCGGCCGCCGCGAGACGCAGAACACGATTAGGCTAGCCTTCCCTGGGTGATTTCTCCAGGGTTGACGGGTGGGTGTGTTTCGGTAGGGAAGGCGGCGCAATGGGTTTGAACCGACGACAGTTGCTGCGATCCGGTGTCGGCGTCGGCGCCGTGCTGCTGGCCGCGGCCTGTTCGAATGGGACCGAATCGGCCGGTCCGCCCCGGCCGGGCGGCACATTGCGCGTCGGCGCGCTCGGCACGCCCGCACGCCTGGAACGCGATCCGCACGCCAACCTCAGCAACGACAGCGATTTCCTCATCGCCTCGCTGGTCTACGACCCGCTGACGGTGCCGGCGGCGAACCCGACCGTGGCCGCGCGGCTGGCCACGGCATGGGAACCCGACGCCGAGGGCAAGCGCTGGCGGTTCACCCTCGCCGAGGGCGCCACCTTCCACGACGGCACGCCGGTCACCTCCGAGGACGTGGTCTGGTCGCTGCGCAGACTGCGCGAGCAGGGCGGTCCGTCCAAAATGCCTGCGGCGGTCCAGGACATCACCGCCGACGGGCCGGGTCATATCGTGCTGGCCACCCCCGAACCCAACTCGCAGATCCCGCTGCTCGTGCGCCTGATGACGTTCACCGTCAAGAAGGACACCACCGACTTCACCCGGCCGAACGGCACCGGGCCGTTCCGCTTCGAATCCTTCGAGGGTGGCACCGCCCGGCTGGTGCGCAACGATCGCTGGCACGCCGCGCCCGCGCTGCTCGACGCGATCGAGGTCACCATGTTCGACAGCGTCACCGCGCTGAGCAACGCCGTGCTCGGCAACCAGATCGACCTGGCATCCAATGTCGGGGCCATCGCGGGGCGCACGGCGGCCGGGCGCGGCGATCTCCAGGTGGTGCGCAGGCCGAACGACACCGTCGTCGGGGTGGCCATGCGCACCTCTGACGGGCCCTTCGCCGATTCGCGGGTGCGCACCGCTGTGCGTCTCGGCGTCGATCGCGGTGCGCTGGTCGACCAGGTGCACTCCGGTTACGGCACCGTCGCCAACGACATTCTCGGCACCGGTGATCCGTTGTACGACAAGAGCATTCCGCAGCGTTCCCGCGATATCGACCGCGCGAAGAACCTGCTGCGTGAGGCCGGATTCGACCTCGGCCGCAGCTACCCGCTGGTGACCAAGGCGGAGGCTCCGGGTGAGGTGGAGTCGGCGCAGGTGATCGCCACTCAGCTGGCCGATATCGGCCTGCGGGTCGAGGTCGTGACGCAGGAGCCGAACACCTTCTACGACCAGACCTGGCTGCTGGCGCCGTTCTACACGATCTCGTGGGGCACCAACGATTCCACGCTGTTCTTCGCCAACAGCTTGATGTCGAGCACCTCCAATCGCAATGAAACCGCCTTCCGTGACCAGGCTTTCGACGCCGCCACGGCGAAAGCGCTGGCAGCGCAGAGCCAGGCCGAACAAGCCGACGCCGCGGGTGAGCTGCAACGCATCCAGCACGAGCGCGGCGGCTACCTGGTGTGGGGCATGGCCGACGGCATCGATATCGCGACCACGAGAGCACACGATCTGCCCACGCTCGGCGGCTTCGCGCGGGTCCAACTGGAACGCGCCTGGTTGTCGTGACCAGGTTCGCCCGCCTGCTGCTCCGGCGCGTCGCCCTGCTCATCGCGTTGCTGGCGGCGGTGTTCGCGGCCGTCGACCTATTGCCGGGCAGCACTGCACGTGCCGTGCTCGGCCGTGACGCCACCGAGGCGGCGGTCGCGGCGAAGGAACGCGAACTCGGTCTCGACCGTCCGCTGCCGGTGCGCTTCGGCGATTGGCTCGCCGGGGTGCTCACCGGCGATTTCGGGCAGACGGCGCGCGGGAGATCGGTGGGTGAGCTGCTGGCCGACACCTTTCCGCAGACCCTGCTGCTGGGCGGGCTGGCGTTCGCGGTGACGATCGCGGCCTCGCTGGCCTTCGGGGCGTGGTGGTCGATCCGGCCACGCGGCGTGCTCGGCCGGGTCCTGCAACCGAGCACCACCACCGCTGTCGCGGTGCCGGAATTCGTGGTCGCGACGCTGCTGATCCTGGTGTTCTCGCTGGCCACCGGCTGGCTGCCCGCCGTCACTATCACCGGGCGGTCCGGATTCCCGATCTCGGCGGACATGCTGGTGCTTCCGGTACTCGCGCTGGCGATCCCGCAGATCGGCTGGAACACGAGGGTGGTGCGTGCGGCGCTGGCGGATGCCGCCCGCTTGCCGCACGTGGAAACGGCTGTGCTGGACGGGCTTTCGGAGCGGACCGTGCTCGCCCGGCATGTGCTGCCCTTCGCCCTGCCGACCATCGTCGCCAGCTTCGCCACCACCGTCGGCATGCTGCTCGGCGGTGCGCTGGTGGTGGAGACCATCTTCAACTATCCGGGGCTCGGCGCTCTGCTCGCCGCATCGGTCGCCGACCGGGATACCACGCTGATGGCGGCGGTGGTGGCGTTGACGGGTGTGGTCATCATGCTGATGCTCGCTACCGCCGACGCGGTGCGGACCTGGGCGTTGCGGGGGCGGATGTGAAGGCCCATCGGTCCGGCGTGCGGCACCTGGTCGGCGACCTGAGCCGCGGATCGGGAGAGTTCGCCGGTGCGGCATCGGCGTTGCGGGGGCCTGCCTGCGCGGTCCGGCCGGCGACCGGCCGCATTCGAGCCAGGGCGGTGATTCGGTGAACCTGCGGCGGATCGCGGCGGTGGCGCCGGCGATGGTGGTGGTCGTGCTCGCACTGCTCGGCCCGAGTCTGGCCGTGCGCGGGGCCGAGCAGCCGGTCGGGATTCCGTTCTCCGGGCCAAGCGGTGACGCGTGGCTGGGCACCGACCGGCTGGGCCGGGATGTGCTGAGCCGGCTGCTCTACGGCGGCTGGGGCCTGCTGTTGACGGCCGCGGTGATCGCGGTGGCGGTGACTGTGGTGGCGAGCGTCCTCGGAGCGGTGGCCGCGTTGCGTCCCCGGGCGGGTGCGGTGATCGAACTCGCCATGGATTTCGTCATCCTGCTGCCAGCGGTCCTCGGCATCCTGCTGGTGCTGTCCTCCTGGCCGGACGCGGGTGTGGCCGGCCTGATCGTGCTGGCCCTGCTGTTCGGCGCCCCCTACTGCGCCCGCGTATTCGCCGCCGCCGCTGCGGGCGTGGCCTCCAGCGGCTACGTGGAAGCGGCGCAGGCGAGCGGAGAAACCCTGCCCCACCTGGTGTTCCGCGAAATGATGCCCAACCTGCGCGAGGTATTCGCCACTCAACTCGGCCTGCGTATCGTGGCAGGCGTCTACCTGGTCGCCACCGCTTCCTTCCTGCAACTGCCCACCACCCTAGGCGCCACCAACTGGGCCGGCATGGTCCGCGACAACACCTCCGGGCTCCTGCTCAACCCCTGGGCCGCGCTGGCCCCCAGCCTGGCCATCGCCATCGTCGCGGTGAGCGTGAACCTCGCGGTATCGGAGTTCGGCCGGGAAGCAGCGCCGAGCACGGGCACGACGCCCATCTCTGATCGTGGGGCCACCGGACTGGTTGATCCCACTGCGGCCGAGGTGCGCGATGGTCTGACCTCGGGCGAGGAAGTGGCCGGCCCGCGCGGCGGCTCGATCCCGGATGCGGTGGCGACTGCTCGGCGTGACGACTCCATCCAGGGTGCGGCGGCAGGGGAGCTACACGATGGTGCGGTGGCGGCTGAGCCGCGCGGCGTCTCGATCGGGGGTGCGGTCGTGGCCGAGGGCGTGCGGCGGGCGGATGACGCCGGTGTGGTGGTGAACGGCCTTGTCGTGGTCGGGTCGAATGGGCAGAAAATGCTGGGGCCGGTCTCGTTTCGAGCCGGTGCCGGGAGTGTCACCGCTGTGACGGGGCCGTCTGGGTGCGGGAAGACGACGTTGTTGCGGCTGCTGGTCGGGCAGGTGCCGGAGGCGAACGCGCGGGTCGAGGGCAGCGTAGCTGTGGCGGGCTGCGAGGTGTTGACGCTGGGGCCGGCACAGCTGCGGGCCTTCCGGCGTGACCGGATCGCCTATGTCGGGCAGGATCCCGGTTCGGCGCTCAATCCGCTCATGCGGGTGCGGACGCTGCTCGCCGAGGTCGCGCGCGACGGGTCCGAGGCAGCACTGCTCGATGCGCTGCACCAGGTCGGCCTGTCCGCCGATCATCTGCATCGCCGTCCCGACGAGCTGTCCGGCGGTCAGCAACGGCGGGTGGCCTTGGCTCGGGCGCTGGTGCGCCGCACCGGCATCCTCGTGCTGGACGAGCCGTTCGCGGGCCTGCACGCGACGCTGCGGTCCGAGATCGCCGGGGTGATCTCCGGTATCGCCGCGACCGGGGTGACGGTGCTGCTCACCGGCCACGACACCGAGACCGTGCACGCGATCGCCGACCAGGTCGTGGAGTTGGGCAGTGTGTCGGCGCGGGAAGTGCGGGCGGCGGCGTCGGCGCCGGTCGATGAGCCGATCGTTCTGCGTGCGCGGGGAGTCGGGGCATCGATCAAGGGCGAGCAGGTGCTGTCGGGGATCGACTTCGCGCTCGCTCGCGGTTCCGCGCTGGCGGTGGTCGGGGCTTCCGGTGCGGGTAAGACCACCCTCGCCCGGGTGCTGGCGGGCCTACACCGTGAGGCGGTGGGTTCGCTCGATCTTCATGGCGCATCGCTGCCGATAACTCCGGCCCGCCGGAAAGTTCAGGTACACAACGGGATCCAGTTGGTCACGCAGAACCCGAAGTCGGCGCTGAACCCGCGCCGGACCGTCGCGCAGACGTTGGCTCGCCCGCTGCGCCGGAAGTCGCGGCACCGCACGGGTTCCGCGCTCGGGAGCATCGCCATGCGGGATCGCCTGTTCGACCGGCCGTCGAAGCAGCAACTCCGCGCGCAGATCACGGCATTGCTGGAATCGGTGGAACTGGATCCCGAGACCGCCTCGCGCTACCCGCACGAACTCTCCGGCGGTCAACGCCAACGGGTGGCCTTGGCCCGCGCCCTTGCCTCCGAGCCCGCGGTCCTGCTGTGCGACGAGATCACCTCCGCGCTCGACCACGCCACCGCCGACGCCATCATGTCGCTGCTCGACCGCATCCGCACCGAACGCGGCACCGCCCTGCTGCTCATCACCCACGACATGACCGTGGTCGCCGCCCACTGCCCCGGCATCCTGGTCCTGGACCACGGGCGCCCGGTCGAATCAGGGTCCACCGCAACCATTCTCGCTGAGCCGGACCACGCAGCCACTCGCGAACTGCTGCATTGAACAGGCACCACACGAGGGCGTTCCCGGGCCCCGAAACTTGTCGTACCCCTCTGCCACACTGGTGAAGAACCAGAGATCACAGGGGGTTTTCATGGCTCATTCCTTCGCAGTCGCCGCCATCGCCATCTTCAGCACGGTCGCGCTCGTGGCCCTGGTGACGGGTGCCGTCGCGCACGTGGTCGGTGCACGCGCCCGGCGCACCGCCGATTTCTGTTTCGTCGGCGACTGGATCCCCACCTCCGGGTACTTCCGGCACCGCGAACGGCAGCGGCATATCGAACGAATCGCGTTCTGGTCCAACCTGATCGGCCTCCTGTGCACCCTCGGCGGCCTGGCAACACTCGTCTTCGCTCTCGGCACGGGATAGTGCCTGTTCCGGGATCGGCGCGGGAAAGGGGACCAGCCAGCGTGCGGGGGCCGATCACCCTCGTGGCATAGCGTGTGGCCGGAGTTGTGGCATCGAAGTCGGGCGCCGGGCTCAGTTCACGCCGATGGACCGCGCGCCCATCGCGATATAGAACATCGTCAGCGTGAACAGGAACCACCCGGCGCCCTGCCAGATCACCCAATTGCTGCCCCGTCGCCACTGACGCAGCGTCTGCACGAACGCGCCGATCCCGCCGAGCAACGCCACCACCGTCGGCCCGAGCAGGATCGCCGACTGCGCGGGCACATCGCACATCAGCGGCTCGTGTTCACCGCAGTGCGCGCTCGCCCAGAACGCGCTGACCCCGAAGACGACCGCAGCCACCGCGATGACCGCCAGCGCATACGTCGCCGCACGCCGGTAGGTCCCCTCATCGGTCCAGCGTTTCTCCACGTCATTCGTCATGTCAACGCACCTCGGCCACTCGGCTACCTACCTGCCGAGTTGCCGCAAGTCTCAGCCACAAACGTGTACGAGGGAGCCGCCTTGCCGCCGCAATCGACCCCGAGCCTGCCACGGCCGATCTCGGGACCGAGGACACGCACCGCCGCACCACCCGGTACTCAGCGACCGAACGGTCCCGCCTGCACACCCCTCTACCCGATTCGATCCCCGCCCGCACCCCTGTCCGGCGGTCGCACGCACGCCCCTCGACCGAGCCCTGCGACACCGGTTCACGCTTCCTCGCTCGCCACCGAGTGACCCACCCCACCGTGCGGCGCCCGTGCCCGGTCCCGCCGATCTGGATGATGGAAGGGTGCTCTCGAAGAAGACCGGCGCGATCGCCGTCACCCTCGCCGCGCTGGTGCTCGCCGGTTGCGGGATCGACCGCGACCTGGTGCCGATCCCGGAGGGGCTGCCGCCGGGGCCCGGCGCGCCGCTGCCCGTGATCGACATCGACGCTCCCGGACGCACCGCCGCTCAGCTGAACGCCTGGGCCACCGAACACGCCGACACGCTGCGCATCCCGGTGCCCGCGCTGGAGGCCTACGGGTACGCGGCCGCGGTGATGGTGCGCGCGCGGCCCGATTGCGGCATCGCCTGGACCACCCTCGCCGGGATCGGCAGCGTGGAGAGCAAGCACGGCACCTACCGCGGTTCGGAGGTGAGCGAGACCGGCCGCGTCGACCCGCCGATCATCGGGATCGCCCTGGACGGCTCCCCGGGCGTGGCGCGCATCCCCGACACCGATAACGGCGCCCTCGACGGCGACCCGGTGCACGACCGCGCCGTCGGCCCGTTGCAGTTCATCCCGGAGACCTGGAAGCGCTGGGGCGTGGACGCCAACGGCGACGGCGTGATCGATCCGCACAGCATCGACGACGCCGCCCTCACCGCCGCCCGCTATCTCTGCGACAGCGGCGGCGTGCTCACCTCGCCCGAAGGCTGGTCCAAGGCGTTGTTCACCTACAACCGTTCCGAGAGCTACATGCGAGATGTCCGCGACCGCGCCGCTGCCTACAGTGTGGGGCGGCGAGCGTGAGGCCGCCCACGCCCGCGGTCCCGCCCCCGGTGCACTCGGAGTGCCGGTTACTCCCAGAGCGCGGTGGGCGTTAGGCTCGCAGCGCACGGCCAACACGTCATCAACCACCGTGCCAGCAGCCGAAGGAGTGTCGTTTTCGTGGCCATCATCGAACAGGTCGGAGCTCGCGAGATCCTGGATTCGCGCGGAAACCCCACCGTCGAGGTCGAGATCGCCCTCGACGACGGCACGCTGACCAGGGCGGCTGTGCCGTCCGGCGCGTCCACCGGTGAGCACGAGGCGGTGGAACTGCGCGACGGCGGCGACCGCTACCTGGGCAAGGGTGTGCAGAAGGCCGTCGAGGGTGTGCTCGACGAGATCGCCCCGGCCGTCATCGGTCTGGACGCGGTCGAGCAGCGCACCGTCGACCAGGTGCTGCTGGATCTGGACGGCACCCCGGACAAGTCGCGCCTTGGCGCCAACGCCCTGCTGGGTGTGTCGCTCGCGGTGGCCCGCGCCGCCGCCGAATCCTCCGGTCTCGAGCTGTTCCGTTACCTCGGCGGCCCGAACGCCCACGTGCTTCCGGTGCCGATGATGAACATCCTCAACGGTGGCGCGCATGCCGACACCGGCGTCGACGTCCAGGAGTTCATGGTCGCCCCGATCGGCGCGCCCACCTTCAAGGAGTCGCTGCGCTGGGGCGCGGAGGTCTACCACGCGCTCAAGTCGGTGCTGAAGTCGAAGGGCCTGGCCACCGGCCTCGGTGACGAGGGCGGTTTCGCCCCTGACGTCGCCGGTACCCGCGAGGCGCTCGACCTGATCAGCTCCGCGATCGCCAAGACCGGCCTGAAGCTGGGCAGCGATGTCGCGCTGGCGCTGGACGTGGCCGCCACCGAGTTCTACTCCGACGCCGGTTACAAGTTCGAGGGCAACGTCCGCACCGCCGCCGAGATGGCGCAGTTCTACGCCGACCTGCTCACCGCCTACCCGCTGGTCTCCATCGAGGACCCGCTGTCGGAGGACGACTGGGACGGCTGGGTCGCGCTGACCGATCAGATCGGCGACAAGATCCAGCTGGTCGGCGACGACCTGTTCGTCACCAACCCGGAGCGCCTGGAAGAGGGCATCAGCAAGGGCGCCGCGAACGCGCTGCTGGTGAAGGTCAACCAGATCGGCACCTTGACCGAGACCCTCGACGCCGTCGAGCTCGCCCACCGCAACGGCTACAAGACCATGATGAGCCACCGCTCCGGCGAGACCGAGGACACCACCATCGCCGACCTGGCGGTGGCCGTCGGCAGCGGTCAGATCAAGACCGGCGCGCCCGCCCGCAGCGAGCGCGTGGCCAAGTACAACCAGCTGCTGCGCATCGAGGACGCCCTCGGTGATTCGGCGCGTTACGCGGGCGACGTCGCGTTCCCGCGCTTCGCGTTCGAGGACTGACAGCAGCGATACATGGGGTAGGGATATGACGGAGCGACGTGCGCGTGGTACCAGTCCAGCCGGACGAGGCGACCGCCGCACGTCGCGTGCCGCCCGTTCCCGTCCCGCCGCCGATCAGCACGGCCGGGCCGCGGCGCCGAGCCGTACCGCGCGGCGCCGCCCCGACGACAAGGCCGAGCCGCGCAAGATCCGCGCCCGGAAGAAGAAGCCGGCGGGCAAGGACGCGCCCGAACGCACCATCCTCGGTTTGTCCACCGGCAAGGCGGTCATTCTGGCGATGGTCGTGTGCGCGCTGGCGTTGACGCTGGCGGTGCCGATGCGCACCTATTTCAGTCAGCGGGCCGAGGCCGCCCAGTTGGCTCAGGAACGCAGGCAGCTCGAGGCCGATCTGGCGCGGTTGCGTGATCGCCGCGCCCAGCAGCAGGATCCGGCCTATATCCGCTCCGAGGCCAAGGACCGGCTGCGGTTGGTGATGCCCGGCGAAACGCCGTATATCGTGCAGGTTCCCGGTATCGAGGCGCCCGCGCGCCCGGGCCCGACGACGCCGTCGCGGGAACCGGACCCCTGGTATACCGGCCTGTGGCGCAGTGTGTCCGAACCACAGCCGGCCCCCGAACCCGCACCCGTGACCACGACGCCGCCGGCCGCGCCCGCGCCGAACCCGGAAGGACCCAGGTGACCGAACCCGACGACCGGGATCTGCGGATCATCGAAGAACAGCTGGGCCGCACCCCGCGCGGGGTGCTCGCCATCGCCTACCGCACCCCCGATGGTGTGCCCGCGGTGGTGAAGACGGCGCCACGGCTGCCCGACGGCACCCCGTTCCCGACCCTGTACTACCTCACCGATCCGCGGCTCACCGCCGAGGCGAGCAGGCAGGAGTCGGCGGGTGTGATGCGGGAGATGACCGAACGCCTCGGCACCGATCCCGAGCTGGCCGCCGCCTATCGCGCCGCGCACGAGAGCTATCTGGCCGAACGCGATGCCATCGAGCCGCTCGGCACCGATTTCACCGGTGGCGGCATGCCCGAGCGGGTCAAATGCCTGCACGTGCTGATCGCGCATTCGCTGGCCAAGGGCCCCGGTGTGAATCCGCTCGGCGACGAGGCAGTCGCGCTGGCCGCCGAGCACGGTCTGCGCGGCACCGCGGTCCCGGCGGATTGGCCGCGGTTCGAGCGTGCGGAGGAGCAGGCATGAGTGACCGGGTCGCCGCCGTCGATTGCGGCACGAACTCGATCCGCCTGCTGATCGCCGATATCGGCGCCGACGGCAAGCTCACCGACGTGCATCGCGAGATGCGCATCGTGCGGCTCGGCCAGGGCGTCGACGCGACCGGCAGGCTCGCGCCCGAAGCCATCGAACGCACCCGCGTCGCGCTCGCCGACTACGTCGCGCTCATGCGTGCGCACCAGGTCGCCCGGGTGCGGATGGTCGCCACGTCCGCCACCCGTGACGCCGCCAACCGCGAGGATTTCTTCGCCATGACCCGCGCCGAACTCGGTGCCGTGGTGCCGGGCGCGGAGGCAGAGGTCATCACCGGTGACGAGGAGGCGCGGCTGTCGTTCTCCGGCGCGGTCGGCGAATTGTCCGCTGACGCAGGCCCGTTCGTCGTCGTCGATCTCGGCGGCGGCTCCACCGAACTGGTGCTCGGCGACAGCGACGGCGTGCACGCCGCCTACTCCGCCGACATCGGCTGCGTCCGCATCACCGAACGCTGCCTGCCCGGCAACCCGCCCGACGCAGAACAGGTCACCGCCGCACGCGCTTTCGCCGCCGAACGCCTCGCCGAGGCCTTCACCCATGTGCCCGTCGATTCGGCGCACACCTGGGTCGGCGTCGCGGGCACCATGACCACCATCGCCGCCGTCGCCCTGGATCTGCCCGAATACGACTCCGAGCGCGTGCATCTCACCCGGCTGACGCTCGAGCAGCTGCATGAGGTCTGTGACCGCCTTGTCGCGATGAATCACGATGAACGCGCCGCTCTCGGCCCCATGCACCCCGGCCGCGTCGACGTCATCGGCGGCGGCGCCGTCATCACCGAAGTGCTGTCCGAAGAACTCGCCCGCCGCGCCGGAATCACCGAACTGGTGGTCAGCGAGCACGACATCCTCGACGGCATCGCCCTCTCGATCGCCTGATTCGCCTCAGGTGCCCCGGTTCTGCAACATCTGCTGGTAGTCGGTGATACCCGGCGTGTGCCACCAGATCGGCTGCGCACCCGGTCCGCAATCCTGGCTGAAGGTGCCCGAGGAGTTGCCCGCCAGCCGGAAGTGGGCTTCATACAGGATGCGCAGGTTGCTGCACAGCCCGACGAGGGTGCCGGTGCCCGCGCCGACGTCGGTGTTGGTGCAGGTGACGTCCAGCCGGGAACCGACCGGCGTCGCGCCGCAGGTGACATATCCCGGCGGTGCGGCCTGCGCGGCCGGTGCGCAGAAGCCGGCGGCCAGGGCCGTGAGCGCTGCGGCGCCCATCGCTGCTCGTGCGAAACGCATGTGATTCCCTCCCGTTGACGCGGTGGTCTGCCGCGGCATCGAGACTACCCAGAACTGTTGTGCGGTGGGAAGATCGAACTGATTGCGCTCGTCCACCGCGGCGTCACGGCTGCGCTTCGGCCCGCCCGATGATCAGGTGCGCGAGCCGGTCCAGCGACTCCTGGTTGCGGGCGGTGAAGAACAGGTCCTGCGCGATGCCGGGGATGAGGCTGCCCAGGCCACGGGACGCGCGCTCCGACATCGTGATCCGGGTCAGGTTGGGTTGTGGCTCGTCGAGGTCGAAGCGGATCCAGGCCGCGCCGATCAACCACAGGTGGGCGTCGAGTTCGAGCATGTGCGGCGGGTCGACAGCGGTGACCTTCGTGACGTCCTGCATGGTCAGCGGCCACAGGCCGACGCTGTGATGGATGCGGGTGCCGACGGCGGGCCAGCCACGGTCCACCACCCGGATATGGGAGGCGCCGACGACCCAGCTCGCATATAACCAGCCGTCGGCCAGGGCCGCGAAGGCCTGGTCGATCGGCACCGGCACCGTCACTTCGACTTCCGTCATCCGCGCACCGCCTCCGTCGTCTGCCCGACCGTCCGCACTCGCCACGTCAGTGATGTTCCGAAGCCCGAGCCTAATCACCCGCGGCGAACCCGGCGCGTCGCGACGGATACGGCACCAGCGCAAATCGCGCGACGACGTCGCGTTTCGATGCATTTTCGGTGTGGATGCCTGTGAACAACCGGCGAACGTGGGATTGTCTGACCATGTCCGATGCAGTGAAGACCGAGCAATCGCCCGCCGAGCGGACGTTGTTCGGGCACCCGATCGGGTTGACCAACCTGTTCGGTGTCGAGATGTGGGAGCGATTCTCCTTCTACGGCATGCTGACCATCCTCGGGTACTACCTGTACTACTCGGCCACCGAGGGCGGCCTCGGGATGGATCAGGACACCGCCGTCGGCATCGTCGGGGCGTACGGCGGCCTGGTGTATCTGTCCACGGTGCTCGGCGGCTGGGTCGCCGACCGTTTGCTCGGTATGGAGCGCACGGTCTTCTACGGCGGCGTGGTGGTGATGGCCGGCCATATCGCCCTGGCCATCCTGCCCGGGCTCGCGGGCGTCGGCGTCGGCCTGGTGCTGGTGGCGCTCGGCAGCGGTGCGCTCAAGGCGAACGCCTCCTCGCTGCTCGGCACGCTGTACCCGCACGGCGATCCGCGCACCGACGGCGGGTTCACGCTGTTCTATCTCGGCATCAACCTCGGCGCCTTCGTCGGCCCGCTGCTCACCGGCCTGCTGCAACGCGAGTGGGGATTCCATGCCGGCTTCGGCGCCGCCGCCATCGGCATGGGGCTCGGGCTGGCCCAGTACGTGGTGTTCCGGCGCAATCTCGGCACCGCCGGACGCAACGTCCCCGATCCGCTGCCGCGCAGCGCCATCGGCAAGGTCCTCGGGCTGGTCGCCGCGGCGGCGGTGATCGTCGCGATGGCCGCGTTCACGGGGCTGGTGACCCTGGACAATCTCTCCGACGTCACCACCGGCGTCATCGCCGTCGCCTCGATCGTCTACTTCGTGGTCATGCTCGTCGACCGCAAAGTGACCGCGGTCGAACGCAGCCGGGTGCGTGCGTTCATCCCGCTGTTCATCGCCAACGCGGTGTTCTGGTCGCTGTTCCAGCAGATCTTCACCGTGCTCGCCGTCTACTCCGATGAGCGGATGGACTGGAACATCTTCGGCTGGACCGCGCCGTCGAGCTGGATCGGCTCGGTGGAGCCGGTGTGGATCATCGCGCTCTCGCCGCTGTTCGCGCTGATGTGGACCAAGCTCGGCTCCCGCGCGCCGAGCACCCCGCGCAAGTTCGCCCTCGGCGTGATCGGCATGGGCCTGGCGTTCTGGTTGTTCACGCCGATGTCGCAGAGCAGCGGCCGCGCGGTGCCCGCTCTGCTGGTGCTGTTCATCATGGGTGTGTTCGCGGTCTCCGAGCTGCTGATCTCGCCGATCGGCCTGGCCGTGACCACCCAACTCGCGCCCGAAGTGTTCCGCGCGCAGATGATGGCGCTGTACTTCTTCTCCGTCGGTCTCGGCACTTCGATGTCGGGGACCCTCGCTCGCTACTACGATCCGGCAGACGAGTTCGCCTACTTCGGCATCATCGGCGCGGTCGCGATCCTCGCCGGTCTGGTTGTCGCCGGCCTCTCACCCTGGGTGAGCAGGCATATGGAAGGCGTCCACTGACCACCACCTGGAGACCTCGACACGAAGGAGATCGCCGTGGCGATACCGACCAGCCGCCGACAATTGTGGCGCACCAAGAGCGTGGAGCAGTCGATCCGCGACACCGACGAACCGGATTCGAAACTCCGCAAGGAGCTCACCGCGTGGGATCTCACGGTCTTCGGCGTCGCCGTCGTCGTCGGCGCGGGCATCTTCACCCTGACCGCACGCACCGCCGGCAATGTGGCCGGCCCGTCGGTGTCGCTGGCGTTCGTCTTCGCCGCCATCGCGTGCGCGCTGACCGCCCTCTGCTACGCCGAGTTCGCCTCGACCGTCCCGGTGGCAGGCAGCGCCTACACCTTCTCCTACGCCACCTTCGGTGAGCTTGCGGCCTGGATCATCGGCTGGGACCTGATCCTGGAATTCGCGCTGGCCGCGGCGGTGGTGTCCAAGGGGTGGTCGCAGTATCTGGGTGAGCTGATGGGGTCGCGCTCACCGATCCTGCATATCGGCTCGGTCGACTTCGACTGGGGTGCGGTGCTGCTGATCGCGGTGCTCACCAGCTTGATCGCGCTCGGCACCAAGCTGTCGTCGCGGGTGTCGGCGGTGGCCGTCGCCATCAAGCTCGGCGTCATCGCGCTGGTGCTGGTGATGGGCGTGACCTACTTCAACTCCGACAACCTCACCCCCTACATCCCCGAATCCAAGCCGGGCGAGGGCGGCGAGGGCGTGCACCAGTCGCTGTTCTCCTTCGTCACCGGCGCGGGCAACAGCACCTTCGGCTGGTACGGCCTGCTCGCCGCGGCGAGCCTGGTGTTCTTCGCCTTCATCGGGTTCGACGTCGTCGCCACCGCCGCCGAGGAGACCAAGAACCCGCAACGCGATATGCCGCGCGGCATCCTCGGCTCGCTGATGATCGTGACCGTGCTCTACGTCGCGGTGTCGCTGGTGCTCACCGGCATGGTGCCCTACACCGACCTCGCCGGTGACGACGCGACGCTGGCCACCGCCTTCGCGATCCACGGCGCCACCTGGGTGAAGAACATCATCTCCGTCGGCGCGCTGGCCGGCTTGACCACCGTCGTCATGGTGATGCTGCTCGGCCAGACCCGCGTGCTGTTCGCCATGTCGCGCGACGGGCTGATGCCGCGCAGGCTCGCCCACACCGGCAACCGGGGCACGCCGGTGCGGATCACGGTCATCGTCGGCGCGGTGTGTGCGGTGCTCGCCGGTTTCATCGAGTTCGGCACGCTCGAGGAGATGGTCAATATCGGCACGCTGTTCGCGTTCGTGCTGGTCTCCATCGGTGTGCTGGTGCTGCGCAAGACCCGCCCGGATCTGCCGCGCGGGTTCAGGGTGCCGTGGGTGCCGCTGCTGCCGATTCTGGCGGTGCTGGCCTGCCTGTGGCTGATGCTCAACCTGTCGGTGGAAACCTGGCTGCGTTTCATTGTCTGGATGGCGCTGGGTTTGGTGGTGTACTTCGCATACGGCAAGCGGCATTCGGTGCTCGGGAAGTCCGTCTCAGAACAGGGGTGACACGATGCGCAATCCGTGGCGACGCAGGCGCCGGGCGGAACCTCCCGCCCGCGCCGTCGACCATTCCGGCACCGATCTGGTCATCCGCTGGATCGACGCGGTGACCACCGGGCTGGCGGACGCGCCTCCCGGCCCGCCGGAAGCGGGTCCGGCCCGGGTGTGCGACGGCATGTTCACCGCCGCCACCATCGCCGCGGTGCTCATCGAGCGGGTCTGCGACCGCACCGAATACCGCGTCGCCAACAACCGCTGCCTGGCGGCGTCGGTGGAGTTCATGAAGGTGCTCGGCGAGGACACCCTGCGCCGCTACCGCATCCAGTCCGACGCCCAGCCCGTCGGCCTGGACGAGGTGAACGCCGACGCCGACGAACTCGCCATCGCCCGCCACCTGGCCCTGCTCGGCGAGGCCCTCCAGATCGCCCTGTGCAAGGTCACCACCGACCCCGCCCTGTCCGCCGAAATCCGCGAAACCGCCAACGAATCCGGCCTCCTCGCCGCCGACGTCCTCGTCGAAACCTGCCAAACCATCCAATCCGACCCCACCACCTGACCCGACCCACCGCCCCGGGGGATTCCGGTACACCCGTACGAGTCGGTAGGGTGAGCCGACGCCCCTATAGCCCAATTGGCAGAGGCAGCGGACTTAAAATCCGCACAGTGTGGGTTCGAGTCCCACTGGGGGCACCACGTATCCGCAGGTAGATCGGTACCTGCGTGCGCGTGGTCCGACTGATCGGCCATCGCGAGCCGCAGTGAGTCCGCACCAGGCGGTGGAGCGGTGTTGCCGCTTCGGTCGTCGCGGGGACGCGGCCTACAGTGGCGTTATGACTGATCAGCGGGTTCCCGGCGGGGTGGTGCACGAATTGCCCGACGACCTGCGCGCGGCGTTGGCCGGCAACTCGGTGGCGCTGGCCGCCTGGCGCGATATCACGCCGCTGGCCCGCAACGAGTTCATCTGCTGGGTCGAGGACGCGGTGCAGCCGCAGACGCGGGAGCGGCGGATTCGGCGCACCCAGGAGGAGCTGGAGGAGGGGCAGCGCCGGCCGTGCTGCTGGCCCGGATGCAAGCATCGCGAGCGCACCGGCAGCTGATCGCCGCGCTGTCGGGCATCGGCGGTTTCGAGCCCGCATCGTGTAGTCGCGTGCCGACCGGATGACCGACCGCACGCGACTGCACTCGCGGTGCCGTCCTGGCTATCCGCCCACCAGCCCCTTGGCGATATGCGTCACCTGGATCTCGTTGCTGCCCGCGTAGATCATCAGGGACTTCGCGTCGCGGGCGAGTTGCTCGACCTTGTATTCGGCCATGTAGCCGTTGCCGCCGAACAGCTGAACGGCTTCCATCGCGACCTCGGTGGCGGCGCGGGAGGAGTAGAGCTTCATCGCCGAAGCCTCGGCGAGGGAGACCTTTTCGCCGGCGGCGGTGCGTTCGATGGCGTTGAACACCATGTTCTGCACGTTGATGCGGGCGATCTCCATTTCGGCGAGCTTGAGCTGGATGAGCTGGAATTGGGCGATTTCTTTGCCCCAGAGCTTGCGGGACTTGGCGTATTCGACGCAGAGCCGGTGGCATTCGTTGATGATGCCGAGGGCGAGGGAGGCGATGCCGATGCGTTCGGCGGCGAAGGATTCCTTGGCGCTGTCCTTGCCGTCGCCCTTGGCCGGGTTCTCGGTTTCGCCGAGCAGGCGGTCGGGGGTGATGCGCACGTTGTCGAAGAACAGCTCGCCGGTGGGGGAGGAGTTCATGCCCATCTTCTTGAACGGCGGGCTCTGGGTGAACCCTGGCATGCCCTTGTCGAGCACGAAGGTCAGGACTTTGCGGTCGCGCCGGTCGGTGCCGTCTTGTTCGTCGAGTTTGGCGTAGACGACGGTGACGTCGGCGTAGGGCCCGTTGGTGATGAACGTCTTCTGCCCGTTGAGGATGTAGTCCTCGCCGTCGCGGCGCACGTAGGACTTCATGCCGCCGAAGGCATCCGAGCCGGAATCGGGTTCGGTGATGGCCCAGGCGCCGACCTTCTCCATGGTCACCAGTTCCGGCAGCCAGCGCTTCTTCTGGGCGAGGGTGCCGCGGCTGCGGATGGTGCCGACGGTGAGGCCGAGGCTCACGCCCATCGAGGCCACCAGGCCGAGGCTGACGCCGGCGAGCTCGCTGTTGAGGATGACGCCCATGCTGCCCGCGCCGCTGAACCCGCCACCGGACTTGCCGGTGGTCCCCGCTTCCTCGCGGGCCAGCGATTTCGCCAGCCCTTCCCGCGCCATCTCGTCCAGGCCGAAGGTGGCATACAGCTTGCGGATGATGTCGTAGGGCGGCATGGCACCGCTTTCCAGCTGGTCGACGTGGGGTTTCAGCTCCTTGTCGATGAAGCCGCGCACCGCGTCGCGGAACATCAGGTCTTCGTCGGACCACTGGTACATCGCGTGAACTCCCGAGGGATCGCCGGAACAGTCCCTCAAATATAGAACACGTTCTAATTCAGTTGACCGGGTGTGCGGTTTACCACCAACGGGTGCAGCGGGGTGAACGGAAGTTGGACAATGGTCTGCATGGCACCGATAACTCGCGTCGGCATCGTGCTGTCCGTCCTCGCGCTGGGGATTCTCGCGGCGTCGATCTTCTTGCAGATCATCAACGACCGGTCCGCGGTGCTGGTGGCTGTCACCACCGCCGCGTGGGTGGCGCTGGCGGCGTCGACGTCGGTCGGCGCTAAGCGCGCGTGGCAGCATCCTCGGTACTGATGCTCGCGTTCCGGCGCCACGCCGGCCACTGCCGGTAGGTCGCGGCGCGCAGCACCCATTCCACCGGGCCGTAGGTGTGCCCGCGCAACCACCGCTCGCTCACCCATAGCTGAACGAAATAGGTGACGACGGCGATCGCGAGGACGGCGAACGGCGGGACGCGATCGCCCAGCGCGAGCCCGTACCCGGTGAAGATGACGGCCATCACCACCGATTGGCCGATGTAGTTGCTGGCCGCCATGCGTCCGGCAGGTGCCATTCGGCGCACCGACGCCGCACGGCTCGATTGCGCCAACCAGACGATCACCGCCATGTACAGCACGGTCATCACGGGGTTGAGCAATTCCTGAAGACCGAACAGATAGCTCGGCACTTTGCCGTGCAGCGTGTGCAGGACCACCGTCGTGATCGATACGGGCAGCCCGATGAAAACGCCGATCAGCAGCGCCCGCGGCGTCCAGCGACGCAACCGTTCGGGGTCCTCGAACAGCCGCACCTTGCCTGCCGCCATACCGATCAGGAACATGCCCATGCTGGTGAAGCCCTGGCCCACGATGGTGAACAGCACGAAGATCGGCCCGGTCGCCAGTTGGGTGGTGAAGACGTCGGCAGGGGAACCGAGGAATCCGGTGCGAATCGCTTCCAGGTCGAAGAACGCGCCGAGCTTGCCGACGCCGCCGTCGCCGCCCGGCGCGAACGCGAGCGCGGCGAACAGCACGTACAGCAGCACGCCGCTGATCAGTGCGGTGCGAGGCCGAATCTTGCGCAGCAGCACCAGAATCGCGCACAGCACGGCGTACAGGGTGAGGATGTCGCCGATCCACAACAGGCACACATGCGCCAGGCCGATCAGCAGCAGTGCCTCGCACCGGCGCAGCAGCCGCGGCACTGGTGCGGCACCGGCGCGTTCGGCGGCCGCGATTTGCAGCGTGAACGAATACCCGAACAGGAATGCGAACAGCACATAGAACTTGCCGAGGAAAAACCCGTAGATGATTCCGTAGGCG
This sequence comes from Nocardia cyriacigeorgica, assembly GCF_005863245.1. Lineage (GTDB taxonomy): Bacteria > Actinomycetota > Actinomycetes > Mycobacteriales > Mycobacteriaceae > Nocardia > Nocardia cyriacigeorgica_C. The sequence continues at coordinate 261,919 of NZ_VBUT01000009.1, forward strand.
AGCCGGTCCCAGGTGCCGTCGTACATCGGCGCCGGGTCGGAATTCGGTCCGGTGAACGACAGCAGCATGGTCAGCACTGCCGCATTGGTGACCAGAATTCCGAACAGCGCGAAACCGCGCAGCATATCCACTTCGCCGATGCGCCGTGCCGGCTGCGCCGTGTGGGTCATGCCGCAACGCTAGGTGGTCGCGGGTCTTGCCCACATCGGCCGCCCGGATGATCTACGCCGTGCGCGGATCAGCCGGGAGAATGACTCACGGGCTCGGTTGCGGGAGCTTGCAATCGTTGACCTTGGGGTTGACCCCGGCATAGTTCAACGGACCGGCGATCACGGTTACCGCGACGGTCCCGATGCTCGCGCAGTTCTGTTCCCGGTCGGTGAAATAGCCGCGTTGTACGGCGGCGAAGGCGCCGATGAGCAGCCATACGACTGCCACGATCGTCACTAGGCGTCGCATTCCGCCCTCCTCATGACTAGGTGTCGGGCGTGAATCAGTAGTAGTGACGCCTGCCCGCGACGGGACGGCCGACACTGCCGAGTAGCAACAGCACCGCGCCGATGATCAGGATGACGACGCCGAGCATGGTGATCGCGGAAACGTCGAAAATCAGTCCGGCAATGAGGAGTACGGCTCCGATGATGATCATGAGGTGGATCCGATCAGGTGTAGCGATGACGGTGCAGGCCGGTTTCTGGACCTGCCGTCGCATTAAGTAGACGCCCGATATGCCGTATTCGCAACCATCTGGACCCGGTCGCCGCACCCGGCTCGCGCCGGCCTTCGCGAGTCGCCGGAATTGTGGTATCGAGACGTACTGGTGATCAAAAACCAGCACATTTTTCCGGCAAGCGGGCAATACTCGGGTCGAATGGCCGATTCCCGCGCGAGCGAGGAGGAGATTGGTGCATATCGTGATCCGCTCCGTCGCCGGTGCGCTGGCCGCGATCGCGCTGGCTCTCGGGTTCGTGGTCGGCGGTTCAGGCCCCGCCGTGGCCCAGCCGACCACCGTCTTCCCGGTCCCGGTGGTGTTCAACTACGCCTATGACCTGTCGCCGTCGGTCGGCGTGGTGCACGTGGCGGCGACGCCGACCGGGACGCCAGGGGAAACCGCCCTCACGGTCGACGACCCCATCTTCTCGATCATCCCCTTCTCGCCGACCGTGCAGGTCAACTGGCGCAACTGGAACACCGGCGCGAACGGCACCATCGAACTGCCCACCACGACCAACTCGACGGGCAAGCCGAAGCCGGTGATCGTCACCACCGGCACCGGCCTGGTCACCGCCACCGTCTTCGCCACCAGCGGCAACATCGTCCCTGGTTTCGGCGCCTTCCAGACGCCGTAGCCGTGCTCGGGACCCCTGGCGGCGAACCTCAGGCGAGGGTCTCGATGCGCTCCGGCAGGTAGCCGGAGGCGATGAACTCTTCGACGAAGGTGTCGATCACCGTCCGGTCGACCGTCGTGCATGTGATCCCCGTCGCCGACAATGCCGCGACGGTGTTGTGATCGGCGTAGTCGAGGTGCCGGGTCGGGCCGAGCGAGCCCGAATGCAGCAGCGCCGCACGGACCAGGGATTCGTCTCCTGTTGCGGCCCGCAGCTTCGATTCGCGGTCGAGTGCTTCGAGCACGGCCGGCAGGGCCGTGGTCGAGATCGGCAAACCGTGATCGCGCAGGCTGTCGAAGATGTCGCCGAGAGCCACCGGTGTTTTGTTCACGAGGTGGTAGACGGTCTCCGATGGGTCGTTCAGCGAAATCGCGACTATCGCACCGGCGACGTAATCCACCGGTGCGAGGGACACGGTCGCCTCCGCCACATCGGGGGCCATCCGCAAGACCGCCGCCGCGCGTACGAGACTCCACAACGAGTCCGATTCGTTGTTGATGCCATGACCGGCCGAACCGCAGACGGTGCTCGGGCGATAGATGGTCGCTGGGATGCCGCGGGCATTCGCCTGCCGAACCAGTTCTTCCGCAGCCCATTTCGAGGTGATGTAGCCGCTGTCGGGTAGTTCGCCCGCAGCGAGGCGGATCGTCTCGTCGATGACGTCGCGCGGCTCGGTCGCCGAGATCGCGGTGCCGATGGTCGACACGAAGTGCGTCGGCTTCACTCGCCGGGTGGCGGCCAGACGCAGAACCCACCGGGTGCCTTCCACATTCGCCGACCGCAACCGGCTGTACGGCTCGATGTGGTTGACGCGGGCGCCGTTGTGGTAGATCACGTCGACCTCGGCGGCGAGGCGATCGAACTCCGGCTCGGAGAGCCCGAGGAACGGTGCGGCGAGGTCACCCGGCACGGCGACGATGCGGTCGGCGAGCGCGCGGTCCCACAACCGGTATCGCCGCAGCGCCGTCCTGATCCTGGCCGCGGCTACCTCGGAGTCGGGCGCCCGAACCAGGCATCGGACGGTGGCGTCGGTGCGGTCGAGCAGTTCCCGCAGCAGATGCGCACCCAGATAGCCTGTCGCGCCGGTCAACAGGATGGTGGGCGCGGGGCCAGGGACCACCGCGGTGCGCCCGGCCGCGTCGATATCGTCGTCGAGTACGGCATCGACGGTGTGCGTGGGAATCGGTGTGGGCTCTGTCGTGCCTTCCAGGAGCGCGGCCAGACCGCTGACGGTCGGTGTCGACAGCAGCGCCGACATGGCGATCCGGCGATCGATGCGGGCCGACAACCGTTGGTGCAGCGTGAATGCCAGCAGCGATGAGCCGCCCAGTTCGTAGAAGTCGTCGTCGACGCCGAGCGCGTCGAGTCCGAGTACCTCCCGGAAGACCTCCGCGATCTGCTCTTCCAGCGGCGATCGCGGTGCGACACGGGTTGTCGCGGCGAATACGGGCTCGGGCAGGGCCGCACGATCGAGCTTGCCGCTGGAATTCATCGGCAGCGAATCGAGCACCATGATCGCGGCGGGGACCATGTACATCGGCAGTCGCTGACCTACTCGGCTGCGTAGCTCGCCGGGGTCGATCTCGGCGCCGGCTATGGCGACGACATATCCGATGAGGCGGTCGCCGGCCTCGGAGCGGCGCACGGTGACGGCGGCTTGCCCCACCGACGGTTCTGCCAGCAGGGCTGTTTCGATCTCACCCGGTTCGATCCGCTGACCACGCAGTTTCACCTGGAAGTCGGTGCGACCGAGGTATTCCAGTCGACCGGCCGAGTTCCAGCGCACCAGATCACCGGTCCGGTACATCCGCTCACCGGGCTCGCCGAGCGGGTTGGCGACGAATCGGTCGGCGGTGAGCGGCGCGGCCGCGTGATAACCACGCGCCAGCTGTACCCCGGCCAGGTAGAGCTCGCCCGTCACACCGACGGGCACGGGCCGAAGCCGCGCGTCGAGCACGAGGACCCGGCTGTTCCACTGCGGGATGCCGATCGGAATCTGCGCGCCGGCCGGATCCGCTGAGGTGAGCTGATGTTCGGTGATGCTGACCGCGGCTTCGGTCGGCCCGTACAGGTTGTGTAGTTCGGCGCGGCAGCGAGTGGTGAAGGCGTGTGCCGTTTCCGGCGGCAGCGCCTCGCCGATGACGAAAACCGCTCGGAGGGTGGCGAGTTCCGCCGGTTCGGCATGCGCCGCGAACACCGTCAGCATCGACGGCACGAAGTCGGTGAGCGTGCAGCGATGCCGCTCGATCAGACCGCACAGCGCCGCTGGGTCACGGTGGTCCTCCGGCCCCGCGAGCACGAGTTCGGCGCCTGCCCACAGCGGCAGGAAGTAGCCCCACAACGACACGTCGAACGTCGCGGGAGTTTTCTGCAAGTAGCTGTCGGTGCGGTCGATGCGGTAGCGGTCGGTCATCCAGGCGAGCTGATTGACGATCGCTTCGTGGCTGATGACGACGCCTTTGGGACGGCCGGTGGAGCCCGAGGTGTAGATGATGTACGCGGGTTGCGCACCGTGTGTCCCGGCCACTCGCTCGCCGTCGGATATCGGTTCCGCGCTCACCGACGACAACTCCAGCTCATCGATGGCGTGGACGGTTTCGGCGCCCGGTGCGGCGAAGCCGTCGGCGACGGTGGTCAGCACACAACGCGGTGCCGCCGAATCGAGCACATACCCGATCCGCTCGGCCGGGTGTCCGGGGTCGATGGGCACCCAGGCCGCGCCCGCTTCGGCGATCGCGCAGAACGCCACGACCTGGTGGATCGATCGGCGGATCGCCACGGCGACGACGTCTTCCGGCCCGATGCCCTGCTCGATCAACCAGCGCGCCACACGGTGGACTCGGTCGTGCAGCTGCTGGAAGGTCACCGATTCGGTACCGCAGATCACGGCCACCGCATGCGGTGTCGCCCGCGCCCGCTGCCAGATCGGCGCCGTCAACCGTTGTTCGCCGATGCGGCGCGAATCTCCGGACGACCACTCGCGCAACGACCGGCGGTCGGCGGGGCCGACGATGTCGAGTTCACCGACCGGTGTGTCCGAGCGTGTCGCGACCTGGTGGAGCAGATGCAGGTAGGTGTCGAGGAAGCGCTGGACGGTCGATTCGTCGAAGAGGTCGGTCGCGTAGGTGAACCGGATCGCGATGGGGCCGGGGTTGCCGTCGTCGTCGCGGGTGTCGACCACGGCGATATGCAGGTCGGTCTTGGATGTTCGAGTGTCCACTTCGAAGGCCGAGAACCGCACCTCGGACAGATCGAGCTTCGCTTCGGCGAAGTTCTGGAACGCGAAGCCCACCTGGTAGAGGGGATGGCGACCCGGTGACCGGATCGGGCCGACGGCGTCGACGACCTGCTCGAACGGGACATCGGAATGCGCGAAGTTGATCAGGTCGCGTTCGCGCGTGCGGTCCAGCAGCGCCGTGAACCGTTCGCTGGGATCGAGTCGGGTGCGCGAGACGGTGGTATTGACGAACATGCCGACCACATTGTCGAGGGCGGGTTCGGCGCGATTGGTCATCGGAACACCGATCGCGATATCGGCCGCCCCGGACAGCCGTCCTAGCATCACCGCCAGCGCCGTTCGCATCACCATGAACACGGTCGCGCGGTGCCGGCGGGCGACGGTGATCAGGCCGCGATGCAGTTCGGCATCCGCGATGCGCTGCACCGCGGACCCGTTCAGCGACGCCACCGCCGGCCGCGGCCGGTCCATCGGCAGATCGAGGCCCTCGGGTAGACCGTCGAGTTCGGCTGTCCAGTAGGACAGTTGCCGGGCCAGCAGGGATTCGGGGTCCGCACGGGAGCCGAGCAGGTCCTGGTGCCACAGCGCGTAATCGGCGTACTGCACCGGTAGCGGCCGCCATGCCGGGGCCGTGCCCGCGCAGCGGGCCGCGTAGGCGGCGGTGATGTCGCGCGCGAGTGGTGCCAGCGACGATCCGTCGGCACAAATGTGGTGCATGGCGCAGACCAGGACGTATCCGTCGTCGGCGCGCAGCAGGGCGACCCGCACCGGAGTCCGGGCGGCGACATCGAAGCCCCGCCACAGCAACTGCTGGACCCGTTCGGCGACCTGAGCGGAGGACGCTCCGGCCGCGATATCGGCGACCAGCAGGTCGAGGCCCGCCGCGTCTGGTTCGAGCACCTGCTGGAATGGGCCGGTCGCGTCCGCGGGATACCTGGTCCGCAGCGATTCGTGGCGGGCGACCACATCGGCGAACGCCGCCCGCAACGCCGGCACATCCAGATCCCCGGACAGTGCCAATGCGAAACCCAGATTGTCGACTGCCGAGTCGGTGTCGAACTGGTTGCGCAGCCAGAACCGTAACTGTGCCGGCGAGAGCGGAATGCGCTCCGGGCGCGTACCGGCACGCAACGGCGGACGGGGAACGTCGAATTCCTGTGTTCGCAACGCCTTTGCCAACGTCGCCACCGTTGCGTGATCGAAAAGCAGCCGCGGCGGGACCCGGATGCCCCAGACATCGCTCAACAGGGCGGTCACCTGGGTGGCCAGCAGCGAGTTGCCGCCCGCGGTGAAGAAGTCCGTCTCCGCGCCGATGTTTCGGCCCAGCACCCGGGCGAACGCATCGGCGACCAGGTCCTCACCCACACCGGACGGCGCCCGGTAGCCGGAGGTGGCGGTCGCGTCGGCCCGCAATGCCGCGCGGTCGGCTTTGCCGGATGGCGTCGTCGGTATCGCGTCGACGAGGTGGATCGCGTTGGGCAGCAGATGCCGCGGCAACAGCTCGGTCAACGCCTCCGACAGCCGGGCGGGCTCGAGTGTGTGTCCGGGTTCCGGCTGCACGAACGCGGCGAGGATGGTCTCGCCGGACACCGAGCGGAAATCGACGGTCACCGCGGTGCGTACCCCGTCGAGCCCGGCCAGGGTGGCGTCGACCTCGCCGAGTTCGATACGCGCGCCGCGGACCTGGATCTGGTCGTCGACGCGACCGACATACTCGAATCCGCCCGAAGCGGTCCGCCGCACGAGATCGCCCGTGCGGTACATCCTTTCGCCCGAGCCACGGAACGGATCCGGGACGAATCGCTGCGCCGTCAGTGCTCGACGCTCGTGGTATCCGCGAGCGACCGATGGGCCGGAAACGTAGAGTTCGCCGATCACGCCCTCGCCGACGAGTCGCAGGCGTGAGTCGAGGGCATAGCAGCGCGTGCTACCGATAGCCGATCCGATGCTGACGGGCTCGTCCGGCGCGAGTGGATCACTCATCGTGACGACAACCGTGGTCTCGGTGGGGCCGTACGCGTTGTAGAACCGCCTGCCCGCACCGGCCCATTCGCGAACGAGGCTCGCCGGGCAGGCCTCGCCACCCACGACGACGACGCGCAGCGAGTCCAGTCCGGCGGGATCGATGGAAGCGAGCACGGACGGCGTCAGGAAGGCATGCGTCACGCCCTCGGCGGCGATCACATTCGCCAATTCGCTGCCACCGAGAATCGACGGCGGCGCGATCACCATGGTGGCGCCCGAACCCACCGCGAGCAGGAGCTCCAAGATCGACGCATCGAAGCTCGGCGACGCGAAATGCAGTGTGCGAGCGTCGGCGGTGACGGAGTACCGCTCGGTGAGCTGCGCGCACAGTTCCGCGAGACCGGTGTGCGATACCTCGACGCCCTTGGGTTGCCCGGTGGATCCGGATGTGTAGATCACATAGGCGAGGTTGGCCGCGCCCAGCCGAGTGGGACGGTCCTGGTAGGACACCGCGGCGGTGGATTCGGCGGCGATCTCGGCCACGACCGTGGCGTCGTCGAGAACCAGCCACGGGATGCCGGCCGACAGCCGCCCGCGCGTCGACCGATCGGTGATTCCCATCAGCGCGCCGCAGTCACCGAGTAGATAGTCGATGCGATGGGCCGGGTAACTCGCGTCGATCGGCACGAACGCCGCGCCCGTTTTCGCCACGGCCCAGACCGCGATGATCGACTCGACCGAACGCGACAACACGATCGCGACAGCCGACTCCGGACCGGCACCTCGGGACAGCAATGTTCGAGCCAGCCGAGTGGATTGCTCGTCCAGTTCGCGGTATCGAAGCGAGACATTTCCACACACCAGGGCGATAGCGTCGGGATCGCGTTCGACCGCTGTGGTCAACAGTGTGGCGAGGGTGCGCGACGACCCGGCCGACCGGCGGCGGGTTCGTGTTCGCGGGCTGGCCGGGGTGCTACTGCTCAATCTCATGTCCTGTCAAGCGCCGAAAGCTGGCTCATGCTAAGACGGTTGCTGTGGGGTCACCACGGATGGGAATTGAGCAGTAGCACCCGGTCGGGTCAGCTCTGGCCGAGCATCTGCTTCATCTGATCGATCTCGGCCTGCTGGGCGGCGACGATGCTGGTGGCGAGGGCTTTGGTGTCGGGATTGACGCCGTCGGCCAGCACCGTGTTCGCCATGTCGATGGCGCCGGTGTGGTGCTCGATCATCATCTGCATCCACTGCCGGTCGAACTCGGGTCCGGTGGCGTTCTCCAGCGCCGTCATCTGCTCGGGCGTCATCATGCCCGGCATCTCGTGCCCACCGTGTCCGCCGTGCTCACCGGCGGTCGGCGCCGGCTTGCCGAAGCTCTCGAGCAGCGTGGTGATCTGCTGCATCTCCGGCGCCTGCGCGGCCTCGACCGCCGCCGCCAAGGCCAGCAGCTGCGGATTCTGGCTGCGGCCCGGCACCATCTTCGCCATGTCGACCGCCTGTGCGTGATGCGGGTACATCATCTGCAAGAAGGTGACGTCGGCCTCGTTGAAGTCGGTGCGCGTGCTCGCGGTGGTGGTGGCTGCCGTGCTGGTCGTGGTCTCGGTGGCGGTGGTCGAGTCGTCGCCACACCCGGCGACGGTGAGGGTGACCGCGGCGACGGCGGCGATCAGCAAACGGGTACGGGTGATGAACATGTCTGTGCTCCTGGGGAATTGCGATGAAATGCGGACAGGCGTCAGTCGCGCCCCTGGCCCGGTGACCAGGGCGCGAGGGGCCCATCAGATCCGCAGAATCGACAATTCCGACAGCGTCGGCATGGTCCACGGCGGTGGACGTTCGCGCCGAGCCGGACGGTTGCGTCCAGGCGTGCCGTGACTGTCCAGCGGCTGAAAAGCCAACCGGAACAACAGCACAAGCCCGATCGCCAGGCCGAGCATCGACAGGATGAACACGCACCCGTGCATCCCACCGTGCACGCCGCAGTCCCCGCAGTCCTGCTCGTGGCCGCCCATGCCGTCCAGCGACAGCAGTGGCGGTGCGAACGTGGCTGCGATCAGGTCGGATTCGGGCCGATCCTCGCGCACGCTGGAGTCGGCGACCGATTGTGCACTGAGTAAGGGATTTTCGGCGTCGGCTGCCGGGAAGGCCCGCGGCACAGCGTCGGTCACGACCGGGTGGGGGGCGCTCACGACCGCGTGCGGGGTGGTGGCAACCGAGTGTGCGGCGGGAGCGACTGCGTGTCGATCGAAGACCGCGCTTTCCGTGACGACCGGCGGGGAGGCGGTGCCGACGGCGTGCGGGTCGCTGGCGGCCGAGTGTGTGGCGGGTGCGGTCGCGTGTAGGTCGCCGCCTACCGAGGGTGCTCCGTGGTGCGCCCCACCCCAGGCGTGCCCGAAATCGAACACCCCGACATGCATGCCGACGATCCCGCCCAGCAAAACGACCAGCGCGAACAGCCGGGCGAGTCCCGGCAGGCGCGAAGTCGGATGCTGATCGGTCACGGCCCCCATTCTAGAGATGGCGCGGGCAATACCCCGGAGAGGTACTTACTCGTAGTCTTCGCAGGCGTCGACGGCGGCGTCCTTGGTGAGGTTGAACACGTCGATGTGGTCGTTCATGAGGTCGGTCGGCGCGTTCGTTTTCAGCATGTCGGCGAGCTTCTTGCTGTCGTCGCGCCAGTCCCGCAACGCCTGGGCGACGCCGGCGGGGACGTTCTTGACCAGTTTGCGGTCGACGTCGTTCGCGCCGTCGCGCAGCGCCGATTCGGCCTCGGCGGACTTGGCGGCGGTGTCGGGGGCGTCGTTGTTGCTGGCGTCGATGTAGGCGTTGAACTTGCGCACGGCGTTGCCGTTGGCGTCGCTGAACGCATCGCAGGCGGTGGTCGCCGCCGATTTGGCCGCCGCCGACGACGACGCTGCCGCCATCGAGGTATAGGTGGCCAGATCGGCCTGATTGACCTGGGCGGTGCCGGAAACGCTGTTCGAACAGGCGCTCACCAGAACGAGGCCGCCCGCCAGCGCCACCGAGGCGGCGCCCAGGCTCATGCGTTCGTAGCGTCGCATCGGTCTTTCTCCCCTCGCGGATGCCGGCCGCCCCGTGTCTTCGCGGAGACAGACATTGCCGGCATCTGACCGTAAGTCTTCATGACCGTACTGGGTCGTTACAGCCGATGGCGAAGCGTGGCAGGAAAGTTGACGAACTGAGACCGGGTCAGGACGTGGCGATATCGATGACCAGCCGGGTCGGGTTGCTCAGCGCGTCCACCGAGAACGCGGGCCGCTCACCGTTGACGCCGATGAACGACTGGGTGACGCCCTCGAACACGATCGTCCGGTAGACCCCGGCGATGGCGGGCGCGGACGGGTCGACCACCGGGTCCGGCCCCGAGTACGGCTCGACGCCGCTGTCGAACGGGTACACCGAGCCGGTGATCCGCACTTCCAGCACCGACTGCCCAGCGACGTCGATGGCGGTGCCGCTGCCATCCTGGACGGCCTTGTCGACGTATTCGACCTCCCAGCCCGGCGTGCCGGTGCCGCCGAGTTCGTAGACGACCCGGTCGAACCCCTCGTGGTGGCCGACGCTGATGTCGGTGACGGTCAGTGCGGCGTCGCCGGAGGCCTGGGCGCGTTTGGGCGCGGCATCGGCCGGGGCGGAGGGAGGTGCGGCCATGGTGGTGCTCGTCTCGGGCGAGGTGGTGGGGGCGTCGACGACGGTGGCGGGGGCCGGTTCGCTGTCGCCGCAGGCCGCCGCGAATCCGACGACGCCGAGGGCAACGATGCCGACCACCAGCTTGTTACGCATGTGGCAAATGTTACCCATCATTGCCCGCTCGCATGGGGTATTCGGCCGGGGTGTTCGCACGCCGGAACCCGCCCGGATCGGGGCAGATGTGCTTGCCGGGCAACGATCTAGCACACTTGACGGGTGCTGAATGTGGAGGATCTGCTGGGGCGGCTGCGCCGGTATCCGGATGTGGAGGCGCCGAACCTGTATGCCGTCGATGCCGCTGATCGGTTGATTCTCGATGTCGCGGCCGATGCCTTGGCCGCCGCGGATAGCGGGGAAGTTGCCGTTATCGGTGACAGTTACGGCGCCCTGACCCTCGGCGCCGCCGCCGCACACGACCTGCGCGGTTTACGCGTGCACCAGGATCTGCTCACCGGTGAACTCGCCCTCGCCGCCAACGCCCGCACCCTCGGCCTGACCGACCGCTACACCGCCCACGCCCTCGACGCCGAACTGCTCAAAGGCGTGCGGGTGGTCCTGCTGCGGCTGCCGCGCGTGCTGGCCGGGCTGAGCGAGATCGCCGACGCCATCGCCCGATTCGCCGAACCCGACGTCAAGGTGTTCGCCGGCGGCCGCGACAAATACCTGACCACCACGATGAACGAGGTCCTCGGTGAATCCTTCACCGATGTGCGGGCCAGCCGCGGCCGGCAGAAATCGCGCATGCTGCTGGTCAGCGGCCCGAAACAGGTCGGCGAGCCGCCGTTTCCGGTGCGCGAGCATCTCGGCGAACTCGATATCGACGTCGTCGCGCACGGCGCCGCCTTCTCCGGGGCTCGCCTCGATATGGGCACCCGTTTCCTGCTCCAGCACATGAAGACGATGAAGCCCGACGCCCGCACCGCCATCGACCTCGGCTGCGGCACCGGCATCCTGGCCGTCGCGCTAGCCAAGGCCAGGCCCCGGCTGGAGGTGATCGGCACCGATCAGTCCGCCGCGGCGGTGGCGTCGGCGGTGGCCACGGTCGCCGCCAACGACGTCGCCGACCGGGTAACGGTGGTGCGCGACGACGCGATGTCGACCGCCCCGGACAACAGCGCCGATCTGGTGCTGTGTAATCCGCCGTTCCATGTCGGCGCGGCGGTGCACACCGGGTCGGCGATCAAGATGTTCACCCAGACCGGGCGGGTGCTGCGGCCCGGTGGGGAACTGTGGACCGTCTACAACTCCCATCTCAATTACCGGGGTGTGGTGGAGCGGATGGTCGGACGCACCGACGTCATCGGGCGCAACCGCAAATTCACCGTCACCAGGTCGGTGTGTGGCCTGCACGATGCCCACGAACGGTAGAGTCCGATTTGTCGGTCTTTGCCGCAACGCCGAGTCGCCGTCCGGGAACTCGACGCCGGCGACGAACGTTGGACACAACAAGTTGGAAATCGGGCGCTAGCTCGATTCCGGCGGCCACGCATCGACGTGGGCCACGACTCCAGAAAGGGATGAACGGTGCGCGCCACAAGCAATCCGGTATTCAAGAACTTGCCGAAACAGGAAGGCGGCGGTTACGCCAACTTCGGTTCGGGCGTGGCCGGTGCGGGGCAGCTGGGCCAGCAGTTCGGTAACCAGTACGGCCAGCCCCCGCAGTACCAGCCCTACCAGCAGGCCCCCGCCACCCGATCGATGACCATCGACGACGTGGTGACCAAGACGGGCATCACGCTGGGTGTGCTGGCGGTCTCGGCCCTCATCTCCTACATCCTCAGCAGCGCCAACAACGGCCTCGCGCCGCTGTTCGTGATCGGCGGCGGCCTGGTCGGCCTGGTGCTGGTGCTGGTGGCCAGCTTCGGCCGCAAGATGGACAACCCGGCCATCGTGCTCGGTTACGCGGTCGCCGAGGGCCTGTTCCTCGGTGCGCTGTCGCTGATGTTCACCGACATCTCGTTCGGCGGTGCGGGCGGTTCGGCGCTGATCGGGCAGGCGGTGCTCGGCACGTTCGGTGTGTTCGCGGGCATGCTGGTCGTCTACAAGACCGGCGCCATCCGCGTCACCCCGCGTTTCACCCGCATGATCGTGGGCGCGATGATCGGTGTGCTGGTGCTGATCGTCGGCAACCTGATCGCGAGCTTCTTCACCGACGGCGGCTTCGGCCTGCGTGACGGCGGCCCGATCGCCATCATCTTCAGCCTGGTCTGCATCGCGATCGCCGCGTTCAGCTTCCTGCTCGACTTCGACGCCGCCGACCAGCTGATCCGCGCGCAGGCGCCGGAGAAGGCCGCCTGGGGCGTCGCCCTCGGCCTCACGGTCACCCTGGTCTGGCTCTACGTCGAGATCCTGCGACTGCTGAGCTACTTCCAGAACGATTAGCGTTCGCGCGGCCCGACCGCGCAGACGACGACCCGAAGGGGCGGCCGCAAAAGCGGCCGCCCCTTCGGCGTATATCAGGGCGGATCCATCGCCATCACAGAGAAACGGTCCCGAACCACAAGATTCGGGACCGTTCCACTGATCTCGCAAGATCCGGGTAACTCACCGGGTACGGGCTGAGGTGCCCACCACCCTCACCGCCGGCCGCCAACGCGACGGCCCGGACACTCGAGTCTGGCCAAGAATCGCGGGGAGGCGGGACAGCCCAAAAATCCCGGAGAGGCGGGACAGCTAGCTGAGGCGCTCGATGATCATCGCCATGCCCTGGCCGCCGCCGACGCACATAGTCTCCAGGCCGAACTGCTTGTCGTGGGTCTGGAGGTTGTTGATCAGCGTCGCGGTGATGCGGGCGCCGGTCATGCCGAACGGGTGACCGAGGGCGATGGCGCCACCGGAGACGTTGAGCCGGTCCAGGTCCATGTTCAGCTCGCGGGCCGAGCCGAGCACCTGCACCGCGAAGGCCTCGTTGATCTCGTAGAGGTCGATGTCGTCGATGGTCTTGCCGGCGATCTTCAGCGCCTTGCGGACGGCCTCGATCGGGCCCAGGCCCATGATCTCCGGCGACAGACCCGACACACCGGTGGAGACGATGCGGGCCAGCGGGGTCAGGCCCAGCTCCTTGGCCTTGGTGTCGCTCATGATCACCAGGGCGGCGGCGCCGTCGTTGAGCGGGCAGGCGTTGCCGGCGGTGACGGTGCCGTCGGGGCGGAACACCGGCTTGAGCTGCGAGATCTTCTCGTAGGTGGTGCCGGCGCGGGGGCCGTCGTCGGTGGTGACGACGGTGCCGTCGGGCAGGGTGACCGGGGTGATCTCGCGCTCGAAGAAGCCGGCCTTGATGGCTTCCTCGGCGCGGTTCTGCGAGCGCACGCCCCAGTGGTCCTGGTCTTCGCGCGAGATGCCGGTGTACTGGGCGACGTTCTCGGCGGTCTGGCCCATCGCGATGTAGACGTCGGGCAGCTCGCCGCTCTCGCGCGGGTCGGTCCAGCCGTCCGAGCCGCCTTCGGCGCGCTTGACGGTGCGGGCCTCGGCCTCGGCGAACTTCTCGTTGTGGGTGTCGGGCCAGCCGTCGGAGGTGCCCTTCGGGAAGCGGGAGACGGTCTCCACACCGGCGGAGATGAACACATCGCCTTCACCGGCCTTGATGGCGTGCAGCGCCATACGGGTGGTCTGTAGCGACGACGAACAGTACCGGTTGAGGGTCACGCCGGGCAGGAAGTCGTAGCCGAGCTGGGTGGCGACCACCTTGGCCATGTTGAAGCCGGCTTCGCCGCCGGGCTGGCCGCAGCCGAGCATCAGATCGTCGATCTGGGTGGGGTCGAGGGCGGGGACCTTGTCGAGGGCGGCGCGGACCATCTGGGTGGCGAGGTCGTCCGGCCGCATGCTCACCAGAGAACCCTTGCCTGCGCGGCCGATGGGGGAGCGGGCGTACGAAACGATGACGGCCTCAGGCATGAGGACTCCTTATGTCTCGGAGCACGCACGGTGGTCGCCGACCAGGCCGTGCGGCACTCGCGGGGTATGGATCACTTCGAATCTACGTCGCGCCCGTCGAGGGGGAAACACCCGGTGTGACCAGATCCCGCTCACTGAGAGCACTGAGCAGAACCGGCAGTAGATGCTCGGCCGCGAGGGCGTATCCGGCGGCCGAGGGATGGAAGCCGTCGGCGGAGAACATCTGTTCCGGCGCGGCCTGGAAGTCCTTGCCGAGCAGATCGCCCATGGATACCGGGTGGCCGCCCGCGGTGAGCGTGACGGCGGTCTGGGCGCGGGCCAGTCGCTGGCTCCAGGTGTGCACCACGCTGCGCAGCGGTTGCGGAATAGCCGTGACGGTGCCCAGATCCGGGCAGGTGCCGACCACCACGACGCTGCCCGCCTCGCTCAGCCGCGCCACGGCCCGCTTCAACCGGCCGGCCGAACGGCCCACCGAATGCTTCTTGGTGATGTCGTTGCCGCCGATCAGGATCACCGCGGCATCCGGCGGCGGACCGGCCACGAACATGGCGTCCACCTGGCCGGACAGGCCCTTGGAGGTAGCGCCGGAGATGGCTTTGGTGCTGAGCCGGATGCTGCGGCCGGTGGCTTCGGCCAGGCCCCGCGCCAGCCGCACGCCGGGGACCTCGGTCGCCTCGGTGCAGCCGACGCCCGCCGCGGTGGAATCGCCGAAGATCATCAGGTGCAGGTCGGCGTGCCGGTCCAGCCGCCACGGTTCGGGGTGGACGCGGCCCGGCAGGTAGATGCCGTCGGCTTCCGGCGGCTTGGAGGTGTCGCGGCCGATCACACCGCGCGCCACACCCGCCTGCGCCATCAGATACCGGTACGCCGCCCACGACGCGGTGCCCGCGCTCGACCCGGCGAGCACCGTCGCGGCGCCGGTCACCGCCGCGGTCCGCCATCGGATTCGAGGTTCGCCCACGGCCCCGAATTTTACGTGCTCTCGCAGCGTCCGCAGCTCGCATCTGCGCCGGTGGGCAGGCACTCGAGCCGGCGAATTGCCGCGCGTCTCCCGCCGCACATAGATACCGGTGCGGATGCGATCGGACAGGCCGGACACCGGATCGGCCAGCATCACGATCAACATCGACAGTGGCATCGCACCCGACACCGCCCAGGTGAGCACCACCCCTCGCGGTGGCAGCTGCGCGCTCACGGTTGCCGGGGCGCTGCCAAGCCGGGGCGTGCCGAGTTGGGGCGCCGTCGAGTTGAGGCGCCGCTGAGTTGGGGCGCTGTTGAGCTGGGGCGCCGCTGAGTTGGGGCGCTGTTGAGTTGGGGCGCTGTTGAGCTGGGGCACCGCCGAGCTGGGGCGCCGTCGAGTTGGGGACGCCGCTGAACCCGGGCCGCCTCCTGGCCGGTCCGGCGCCCAGCGTGCGCGCCCGCGCTCGGCTCGCGCGGCTAATCAGCGCTCTGGCAGTCGCTCGGCGCTCGCCGGGCGCTCAGCCCGGCACGTGGAACGATCCGCGCGCGGGGATGCTGGCGTGGTTGGTGCTGACGGTGACCTCGATGTTGCCGGGCCCGGTGTCCTGGAACAGCGAGTACTGGATGCTGCCGTAGATGCCGGTGACCACGTTGTTCTCGTAACTGCCGGTGGCGCCGGTGGTGGTGTTGCGCCAGGCCACGGTGGTGCGCACCTCGCACAGCGGGGCCAGCGGGTACTGGCCGGGGCCGATGCCCGCGACCGGTGCGGCGCGCACGTTGACGACCGCGCGGCCGGGCCAGTCGGGGCTGGTGTCGGCCCAGGTGTGGATGCTGGTCCAGCACAGCCCGCCATAGGCCATGGTGGGGACGTCCGGGAACGCGACGGTGGTCGTCGCGGCAGCGGGCGCACCGGAGGCGACGACCAGCGCGACCGTCGATCCGGCCAGCACCGCGGCGATCCGGGCAGTGTTCGGCAGCCTCATAGCCGCAGATATTAGGCGGCGGAGGCACTTTCCGCAGGAGAGCGCGCCGCCGCCCGGCGCGGCCGGTGTGGTGTGCGCTACCGGCCCGCACCTACCGGCAACGGTTCTGCAACGATGGAGTCATGCGCATCGCGGATCATGTCGTGGACCTCATCGGCAACACCCCGCTGGTCCGGCTGAACTCGGTCGTCGGGCCGAACGCCGGTGTGGTGGCCGCCAAGATCGAATACTTGAACCCGGGCGGCAGCTCCAAGGACCGGATCGCGGTGAAGATGATCGACGCCGCCGAAGCATCCGGGCAGCTACGTCCGGGCGGCACGATCGTCGAGCCGACCTCGGGCAACACCGGTGTGGGCCTGGCGCTGGTCGCGCAGCAGCGCGGCTACAAGTGCGTGTTCGTCTGCCCCGACAAGGTCAGCGAGGACAAGCGCAACGTGCTGCGCGCCTACGGCGCCGAGGTGGTGGTCTGCCCGACCGCCGTCCCGCCGGACCACCCCGACAGCTACTACAGCGTCTCCGATCGCCTCGTCCGCGAGATCGACGGCGCCTGGAAGCCGGACCAGTACTCCAACCCCGGCGGCCCCGACAGCCACTACGAGACCACCGGCCCGGAGATCTGGCGCGACACCGACGGCAAGGTCACCCACTTCGTGGCCGGCGTCGGCACCGGCGGCACCATCACCGGCACCGGCCGCTACCTCAAGGAGGTGTCCGGCGGCAAGGTGCAGATCATCGGCGCCGACCCGGAGGGCTCGGTGTACTCCGGCGGCACCGGCCGGCCGTACCTGGTCGAGGGCGTGGGCGAGGACTTCTGGCCCTCGGCCTATGACCCGAGCGTGCCGGACGAGATCATCGCCGTCTCCGACGCCGACTCCTTCGACATGACTCGCCGCCTGGCCCGTGAGGAAGGCCTGCTGGTCGGCGGTTCCTGCGGTATGGCCGTGGTCGCCGCCATCGAGGTCGCCCGCCGCGACCCCGATGCGCTGGTCGTGGTGCTGCTGCCCGACGGTGGCCGCGGCTACCTGTCGAAGATCTTCAACGACGAGTGGATGAGCTCCTACGGCTTCCTGCGCACCCGCCTCGACGGCACCACCGCCGAACCGCTGGTCGGTGACGTGCTGCGCGGCAAGTCCGGCGCCCTGCCCGACCTGGTGCACACCCACCCGTCGGAAACCCTGCGCGACGCCATCGAGATCCTGCGCGAGTACGGCGTCTCCCAGATGCCGGTCGTCGGCGCCGAACCGCCCGTCATGGCGGGCGAGGTCGCCGGCAGCGTCTCCGAGCGCGACCTGCTCTCGGCCGTGTTCGAGGGCCGCGCGCACCTCACCGATTCGGTGGCCCAGCACATGTCGCCGTCGTTCCCGCTGATCGGTTCCGGCGAGCCGATCTCCGCGGCCACCAAGGCACTGTCGGATTCGGATGCGCTGATGGTGGTGGAGGACGGCAAGCCCGTCGGCGTGATCACCCGCCACGACCTGCTCGGGTTCCTGAGCACGGGCGCCATCGGGAAGTAAGCGCAACCGCTCCGGCTCGGCCCGGAGGATCGGGAAGCACTGCGGGCCGCTCGCGGAGCGATCTGCGAGCGGCTCTCCTGCGCGTCCCTTGTGAAACGCCGCGGCCCCTGTTACGAGCAGGTCATCGCGTCGAAGGCCGCCGCAAGCCGCTCCGGGCTCGCCGCTTCATGGAAGTCCCCGTCGGCCAGTCGCGCGATCTCGCGGAGCGATTCGGGGTCGGTGGGGACCCGGACCTGCTGGGCTGGGGCGCCCGAGGAACCGGGCACCTCGACGAACCCGCCCTGCGTTCCCAGGGAAATCGTTGAGATGCGCACGTTCTTTCGCTGCGCGTCCCGCGCCGCGGTGTAGGCGCCGCGCGGGTCGTCCAGGCTCGCGGGAACTGTCTGCTTTCCGTCGGAGACCAGGATGATCCGCTGCGGCACTTCGCCTTCGGGCAATCCGCTGAACGAGGAGAGCCCGGAGTAGAGGCCCTCACCGGTCGCGGTGCGCTCGGCGAGCTTCACGGACTCGAGCGCGTTGGTGAACGCGCGGCGATCGGTGTCCGGCCAGCTCTGGACGCTCGCGGTGCCGGCGAACGTCACCAATCCCAGCCGGGTGTCCTCCGGCAGGCCGTCGGCGAAATCCCGCACGGCCTGCTTGGCCGCCACGAACCGTGACGGCGCCACATCGGTGGCCTCCATGGACAGCGAGACATCGAGCACGACCATTACCGCTGCATCACACGCGCCGGCGTTCCCGGCGACAGGCTGAGCCTCGCCGGACACCTCCTGCCCGCACGAGGTCAGCGCCACCGCGCCCACAACCAGCAGCCCGGCCAAAACCGGACGAATCCGCGGCATCAAGAGCACCCGCCCAATGCTAGCCGGGCAGACCGGCGTCCACCCGCCACGACTGCGGCGTCCTCGCACAGGTTGTGGTGTCTTCGCACAAGTTCCAACCTGTGCGAAGACACCAGAAGGTGTGCGAACAACTATAGGTCCGCGAAGCAGATGACGAACTTGCGCTCGGAGTAGACGAAACCGCGGTCGGCGTCGGGGCAGGTGTCCACCTCGGTGGTGTTCTGTTTCACCGCAACCACTTTCACACCGTCCGGGGAGGTGCAGGGGATGCGGGCCGGGGCGGGCTTCAGGGTCATGCAGGAGCCGACGGTCCAGTCGATGTCGAGGCAGAGGGTGGTCTTGTCGACCGAGTGGGAGTGGTCGGCGTCGGAGGGGCAGCTGCCGCCCTCCCCGGTCTTGTCGACCACCCGGTAGGTGGAATCGGGGCTGCCGCAGGCGGTGGTGCCCACCTTCTTCGGATCTGGGTCGAGGACCACGCAGTCGCCGACGTCCACTTGCAGCGCCACCGCTTCCTTCGCGGTCTTGTTCGCCGCGATGGGCGTGGCGGAGGTGGTGGTGGTCTTCGACGTGGTTGTGACCGGCGGAGCCAGGCCCGGCTGCGTCGCCGGAGCGGGTTTCGCCGGCGAGGGTGCGGCCGTGGTGGTCGTACCGGTCGAGGTGGCGCCCTGCTTGGCCTCGGCGACGGTGGATTCGAACGATGAGGCCAGCACCGAGACGCCGACGATCAGGATGCCCGCGGTGACGAACGCGCCGATCGCGACGATCAGCGCGGTATTCGTCATCCGCCGCTTGCTGCGGCTCGGGGTGGGATTGTCGTTGCCGGACATGGGCTCGGTCACGGCTGGCCGTTGAGGACGGCCATGATCGCGTCGACGAACGGCTGCCCGCCCATGATCGCGCCACCGGCGAGCGCACCGACGACAGCGCCGATCGGGCCGGTGAGCAGGGTGAAGAAGCCCATGCCGATCACCGCGCCGATCAGGCCGCCGATCACCGCGCCCGCGACCACACCGACGACGTTCTTCTCCAGCTCGGCGACCAGCCGCGACATCGAGCTGATCGGCCGCATCTCGCCGATCTCCTTGGCCGAAGGCTTGGTGGTGAGGGTGAGTTCGCGGCCGTCGTCGGCGATTTCGTGGGCGACGGACACCTTCGCGCCCGAGATCTCGTAGGCCAGCGGGATCTCCGCGACCACCGCACCGTCCTCGGACTTCAGCACCGCGCGATCGGCCTTGTCGGCTTCACCCTCGACGACCTCGAAGGTGCCGTCCTCGACCTTGGTGGTGATG
Source organism: Nocardia cyriacigeorgica (assembly GCF_005863245.1). Lineage (GTDB taxonomy): Bacteria > Actinomycetota > Actinomycetes > Mycobacteriales > Mycobacteriaceae > Nocardia > Nocardia cyriacigeorgica_C. The sequence goes on from NZ_VBUT01000009.1 coordinate 281,694, forward strand.
GTGCGGCCCGACGGGTCGGAGGTGGTGGTGTAGTCGATGCCCTGCTCGACACCCTGGGCGCGCAGTTCCTCGGTGACCGTCGGTGGTTTCGAATGCGCGGTGCCCGCGGAGATGCCGAGGGCGGCGACGGCGACGACGGTGGTGGCGGCGAAGGTGCCGAACTTCATTCCTGGAATCCCTTACTCACGCGAAACGCCCGGCGTATTGCCGGACGGCGCGGAGTTTACGGCGGACCCAACCGTCCGTCCCAAGAATGGAAAGGGCTATCTACCAGCGGATTTTGTGAAAATCCATCATTCAAATTCATTCTTGGACGTTAGTGCCGACCCGCTATCACTCGCTACCTGCGGCTATCTGATCATGCTCGTGATCAGGACAAGCGCCCATGCGTAATGGAGATCACAGTAACGCCGCGCTGTGGTGGCGGTCATCGTGACGTTCTCGTGACCACCCCAGAACTTCTCGCCCGCACTCATTCCGGTGGCGCATCGCCGAGCGCTACATGGCTCAGGCATCGGTCGAGAAGGCCTCTCGCTCATGTAGCGCTCGGCGGGGTGCGGTTACGCGTCGGGCGGGAACCCTTGCTGCTGGAGTGTGGAGGTGAAACTGTCCCAGGCAGTGGGGGTGAAGATGAGTGCCGGGCCGGTGGGGTTCTTGGAGTCGCGGACGCCGACGTGGTTGTGGGTCAGGTGGGCAACTTCGACGCATTCCTTGCCCATCGAGCTTCGGCTGCTCTTGAACCAGCGGGCACCGGACAAACCTGGAGTCACGCGAACACCCCACTTCGTAGCGCCGACGTGAAGCGGTCCCACGCCGTCGGTGCGAACACCAGGGCGGGGCCTGTCGGGTTCTTGGAATCGCGGACGCCGACATGACCGTGGTTCAGGTGGGCAATCTCGACGCATTCGGTTCCGCCTGCGCTATAGCTGCTCTTGAACCAGTGTGCCCCGCGCAGATCAGCGTTCACTTCGGTACTCCTTTGCAGTCTGCCTCAGTAGCGTTCTACTGGAGACGGCATCCAGCGCGGCTCGCTGGATGGTCGCGGTCGCCGAGCGGTACTTTCGCAAATCAGATTCTCCTTCAAGGTACAGGTCGCCCGTGTAGTTTTCGGCGTATACGACACTCGGCTGCGAACGGGCAGAACCGAATTCGAGAATGATGTACGACCCCACCGCATACCCGACCGGATACCCTGCGGTGAACGGCAATACGCGGATGTCGACGTTGGGTCGTGTGCTGATGTCCGCCAGGTGGCCCAGCTGCTCAGCCATCACGGAAGAATTGCCGACGACGGTGCGCAGCACGGACTCATGCACCACCGCCTCCACGGTCACGGGTTTGATCTTGCGGGTGAAGATCTTCTGCCGCTTCATCCTCAGCTCGATCCGGCGATCCTGTTCGTCCGGAGAGTCGTCTGGAAAATAGGCCTGATCGAGGACGCGGGCGTACTCGGCGGTTTGGAAGAGACCCGGGACGATGTCCGGCCGGAAGAAGGTCAAGTGGCGTGCTGAACTCTCCAGGCCCACGTACACGTTGAACATCCCAGGAATCAAATCGGTGTAGGCGTACCACCAGTGCTCGACCGCCGTTCGCTGGGCAAGGCCGATCATCGTTGCCTTCTGGTCGTCCTCGAACTCCAGCAACTCGCACAGCGCCGCGATGTCCCGAGTCGTCAACTTCCCCGGCTGCCCCCGCTCCAACCGGCTCAACTTGCTCGGACTCCACTCCATCAGTGCCGCCACCTGGTCCAAGGTCAGGTGGGCGTCGCTGCGGGCGCGGCGAAAGTAATTTCCCAGCTGGCGAAGTGGGAGTGACGGGCCGGTGCCGTCCTCAGTGTTCATGACGTGTCCCCTTGGCTGTCTGTCGGTCCGGCAGCTGTGCGCTGCCGGAATTCCCCGGTCGGCGCTGTCATTACGACAGCAAACCGCTATCAAGATGCCCCTGGTCCTGGTGATTCCCCGCAATTCGCGGACATCGCTCGATCGGCTGGATTCGGCCGGATCGGCGGTGCTCAACTGTGTTCGCGCTCGGTGGGAGTTGCTCCGGGAAACGCCCCTCCCTCAATTCTCGATCCGGTGTCCGTCATCACACCGGGCCGAGCGCGCCCAAGTCTACCCGCGACTCGAAGGTGCTGCGATGGAGAATGTTCCGTTCGGCGACACACCGCGTTCCCGCTGCCAGTTCTATCGGCGTGTCTGCGATCTGCCCGCGTGGATCGACCCGCCGGAGATCGGGCGCATAGTGATGCGCGCGGATCACGTGTGGGGATTGATGATGCCCTCGGCGCTCGGACTGGCGGTGCACGGCGATCTGCGCCGCTCCCGCGACCATGACTCCGCTTCCGGTGTCGGCCCGATCATCTCGCATATGCGCTCGGGCCGCTGGACCTTCCTGATCCGCCCCGATCTGCCCGACGACACCGCCCTGTTCGCCGAAATGTTCCGCCTGGACGTCTCGGTAGTCCGCACCGGCGCCACCATCGCCCTGCCTTCCCCGACCGACCAGGGCGAACGCTTCCGCCGCTGGATCCAGCCACCCCGCAGCCCCTTCCGCCCCTCCGGCCTCACCGTGATCGATTCGATCCGCACCTGCGCAGGCCGAGGCGGCTGGCTGCGCACCCCCACCACTGGATACCCCCGATGAGCGATTCACCGCGCCCGAACGAACCCGACGTCCACCTGAGCGTCTTCCTGCACGGCCTGCGCTTCGATTTCGCCATCTGCCCCAGCGCCGCAACACGATTCATCACCGAATGGCGCACCCGCCACCATCCCGGCGCCGCCGCCATCCTGCCCACCGACCCGCGCGGCCTGCCCCGGCTCCCGACAGAACGCCTCTACCTGCTGTGAGGCGTCGATATCTCGGCGAGCGCGTGGTGGCAGTGGTCAATCGAGTTGCCCGACCGTGCCGCTTGCCTCGGCTTTCGACCGAATGCCTTTATCTGCTGTGAGCCGCCACCGTGTCCGCGCTCGGCGCGGTGGCGGCCAGTCGAGTCGGCCGATCCGGTGAACCGCCCGGCCGGCCGGCCGGCGTCACCAGTGGGACTGGCTCACTCGCCCTGCTGGCCGTCGCCGCCATCCTCGCCACCGACCCACGCGGTCCGCCCCGGCCGCCGACCGAACGCCTCTACTTGCTGTGAGCCGCCATCGTTTCCGCGGTCGGCGTGGTGGCGGCCAGTCTTGTCGGCCGACCGCGTGGCACGCCTGGAGGCCAGCCGACCTGCGCGCCACCACGCGGGAATGGAACGGCCTCGCCCTGCTGGCCGCCGCCGTCCGGTCGAGGGGTGAAGGCGCAGTGGACAATCGAGGCTGCCTGGCCGACGCGGCGGATCGCGTGGTGGCGGTGGTCGTGGAATCGCGTGCACACGGCGGGGAGATCGTGCGATGGCGGTGGCCGGTCGAGTCGGCTCGGGTGGCGGTAGCGATCGCCTGGCGGTGGTCAGGCGATCCCGTCGGCCTTGCCGTGCAGGTAGCGCTGCTCGACCTGGTTGTCGGTGAGTTCGGCGGCGCGGCGGAAGAGTTCGGCGGCGGTGGTGGTGTCGCCGACCTGCTGGAGGAGGTGGGCGCGGACGGCGTATTCGCGTTGCCTGGTCAGCGGATTGGTGTCGAGGTGGTGGCGCTGGTTGAGGTCGTCGAGCAGGGCCAGGCCGCGGGCGGGGCCGTGCGCGTGGGCGACGGCGACCACGCGGGCGAGCTGGACCGGCGGTGTGGGGGTGAGGCGTTCGAGCCACAGGTACAACATCGCGATCTGGGGCCAGTCGGTGCGGCCGGGTTCGGCGGCGGCGTGCACGGCGGCGATCGCGGCCTGGATCTGGTAGGGCCCCGCCGGTGCGCGGTTCCAGACGCTGTCGATGAGAGCTGTTCCCTCAGTGATCATTTCGCGGTTCCACTGCGAGGGATCCTGCTGGTCCAGGGGGATCAGTTCGCCGGCTGAGGTCCTGGCCGCGCGGCGGGATTCGGTGAGCAGCATCAATGCGAGCAGGCCCGTCGCCTCCGCATCATCGGGGATGGTGGCGTGCAGCATTCTGGTGAGCCGGATGGCCTCGGCGGTGAGGTCGACGCGGGTGAGGTCGGCTCCGGCGGTGGCGGTGTAGCCCTCGTTGAAAATCAGGTACAGCACCTGGAGCACCGCGGCCATCCTGGTGTCACGGTCGGCGCCGGTGGGGAGGGTGAAACGGGCGCCCGCCTTCGCGAGTTGTTGTTTCGCGCGACTGATCCGGGTGCCCATGGTGGCCTCGGACGTGCCGTAGGCGTGCGCTATCTCCGCGGTGGTCAGGCCGCCGACGGCGCGCAAGGTGAGCGCCACCTGCGAGGTGTGGCCGAGCGCGGGATGGCAGCACAGCAGCAGCAGGGTGAGACTGTCGTCGGTTCCGCCGGTCTGCCCGGCACGCGCGGGTTCGGCCATGGCCAGCTCGGCGGCACCGGCTTCCAGCTCACGGCGCCTGCGCGCCTGATCGGAGCGCAGCAGATCCACCATGCGCCGGTAGGCGACGCGGATGAGCCAACTGCGCGGCCCGTCCGGAACACCCTCGTCCGGCCAGGTCTGTGCCGCGGCCAGCAGCGCTTCCTGCACGGCGTCCTCGGCGATGTCGAAGCGCCCGAACCGGCGGACCAGCGCACCGAGGACCTGCGGCGCTTCGGCGCGCAGCAGGTCCTCGATCTCGGGATTCACGCGCCGAATTCCTCGCCCATGATCGGGCGGATCTCGATCGGCTCACCGAGTGCTTCGACAATGCGGGCCGTGATCTCCACCGCCCGCTCATGTCCGGCGACGTCGATCACCGCGAAGCTGGCCAGCACTTCCTTCAACTCCGCGAACGGCCCGTCGGTGGCGACCACGCCATCGTCGGTCTTGCGCACGGTGGTGCTGACAGCCGGATGGCCGAGGCCCTCGGTGCTCACCAGCTCACCGGAGGCGAACAGTTCCTTTTCCAGCTGCTGGTAGGTGGCGAATGCGGCCAGCGCCTCCTCGGACGGGGTGTCGGCGGTCGCGGCGTCCCACGCGGCGGCCGGGGTGTAGCCGAGCAGCAGATATTTCACGGGGTCCTCCGATGTGGTGGGTTCTCGTCACGGTAGCCGGGATGCGACCGTGACCTGCTCGATCGAGATAGCGCCGCCGGTGCCGTGCCGCCCAGGTAATCCGGTGCAGGCGCCGAACCGTCGATCGCGATCTGGATCTGTTGCTACCTCGGAGTCATCTGGCAGATCCCGACACGGCTCGAAAGTGATCCAGATCACAGTCAAGTGATGTCGAAGACCCTTCGACCGCTCCGAGGTACCAGCGAACGACCCACACAGAAGGAGTAAAACAATGAACGACATCCAGCAGCCCACCCCCGAACTCCAGGCCCTGGACCGCCTCGTCGGCACCTGGAAGGTCAGCGGCGGCGCCGAAGGAACCGTGCGCTACGAATGGATGCCCGGCCGGTTCTTCCTGCTCCAGCACGTCGACCTCACCCAGTACGGCGAACCCGTCACCGGCTTGGAAGTGATCGGCAACCTGCACCCATTCGGCGAACCGACCGGCCCCGACGTGGTCTCGCGCTACTACGACTCGGTCGGCAACACCTTCGACTACGTCTACGAGCTGGAAGGCGACACCCTCACCATCTGGGGCGGAGCCAAAGGCAGCCCCGCCTACTACAAGGGCACCTTCGACGCCGCGGGCACCACGGTCACCGGCGAATGGGTGTACCCGGGCGGCGGCGGATACGCCTCGACCATGACCCGGATCTGAACCGCGCGCCGAGCCGGTCACGGCCGGCTCGGGCAGGACCGCCAACGAAAGATCCCGCCGTCGGCTCGGATATCGAGCCGCGCGGCGGGATCAGTGGCGGCAGGCAGCCACCGTGCGTCGATCAAGGCGTTACGAGGGCTGCTGGCAATCCAGCCACTTACCGTCTTCCTTGACGTAAGCGTTGGATTCGGTCTTGGTCTCCGACTGCGCGCCCTTGGTCTGCCACGTGGAGGTGAGGTCGGCGGTGGCGGTATCCCCGGTCACCTTGATGTTGTCGACCTTGTCGACGGTGACCGTGGTGGTTTCGCGCATGATGACCAGGTTCGCGGCCTTGTAGGCCGGTTCGTCGTAGCGGATGAACGCGTCGACCAGGTTGTTGATGCTCTCATCGGAGGCGGTCGGGTACTCCGCCTTCAGCGCGGCGGCCAGCTGATCGGCCGGCTTGGCGGCGAACTCCTCGGCCGTTCCGGCCGAGCTGAGCGGCGGGAACATGGTGTCGGGCAGATTCCGGACGTCCTCGCGGTATTTGGTGCAGGTGAGCTCCGCCATCCGGTCGAAATCGAAGGTCGCCATCGCGGGGCCCTGCGTCGCGATGAGGTCACGGATCTGCTGCGCGTCGCCACCCTCGGTGGCGGCCGAGGCCGACGCGGACGAGGTAGCCGTGGTTGTGGACCCTTCCGAGCCGCAGCCCACCGCCGCTACCGCGACGAAAGCCAGCCCGATTGCAAAAATGCGCTTCACCAAAGGTCTCTCTGTCTATCGATGACGGCAGCCGGACACGCCTGTCGAAATAACAAACTGTTCGGTCGCTGTCTGTGGGGACAGCGAACAGTACCGCAGGTAGAGGTATCCGAGCGCGGCTCGGAGCGCCCCCAAAATTGGGGGGCGAGATACTCGTCGGCGGCCGGACTCACCTGCCGTCCGCAGCGGGCGATCGCATGGCCGCTCGGTCGGATCGACCTCGCCGACGGTCTGAACCGGCGGCGCCGGACCGGTCGCCCGCACTACCAGGCCGCTTCCTCCGCTTCTTCGCGAATGCGGCGGCGGGCGCGCTCGATCCAGTGCGTGAACTGTTCGGTGAGGGTGGCGCCGGTGGCGGGGCGGACGATGAGCTGGTCGCGGACGCGGTGTTCCTGGTAGCGGCCGTCGCCGGTGATGTCGTACCACTGGGTGGCATACCAGGGATCGGGGCGGCCGTGGATCGGGCCGGTGAACAGGCAGGCATTGCCGCCGCCGTCGGCCGGGCGTAGCGCGAGGCGCTGGTATTCCTCGCGCGGGCTGCGGTGGGCGAAGCTCGAATGATGCGGTGTGCGCGCGGGATCGAGGTCGGCCAGGTGGAAGGTCGCAGCAGGCTGCTTGCCGGGTGGGCAGGAAGGCATGGCCGCGGTCAATCGGCCGGGTAGCTGCTCGGGACGGAACAGGCGGCAGGTGATCGGGCCGTCGACGCCGTCGATCGCCGCTTGCGACAAGACGACCGCCTGATACGCGGTGCTCGCGCCGACGACGCGATACTCGCCTTCCTTACCGCGCTTGGTTTTCGTTGTCCCGCCGATTATTTCGATCCGGAAATCGGATTCGGCGACGGTGTGGAAGGCGAGCTGGATCCGTTCGCGCTCGTCGCGGTCGTAGGCGGCGCGGACTTTCTCGCGGTGCGCCGCCGCCTCACCGAGGAAAGCGAAGCGGCTGACGTAGCGCAACGGACGGGGGAACCGGTCATGAGCGTCGCTGTACCACAGGGCCGCGAAATCATCGGGGTCCCATTTCCATTCGCTCAACGACGATCCTCCCCGTCCTGCTCGCGCACCGGCGCGGCCGAGGGAATATCGCCGCCGATCACACCACCCGGAACGGTCTTCGGCACCTCACCCAGCAGCGCATCGGTGTTCTCGGCGGTGACCAGATAATCCGGCGTCTTGTGCTCGTTCTCCTCGGCATTCCCGCCCCGCCCCGCGCCAGGAGCCATACCGCCCATCGGCATACCCGTCACGCCGCGCCCGGTCGTGGCGGCCCTGGCCGCGGCGGCCGCGCCCGCGCCCGTCTGAGCGGCGAGGCCGCCCGGGCCACCCGGAATGCTGCGCCCGGCACCCGGCTTCTCACTGCCGGAACCCGAACCACCGGAACCGGATCCGCCACCGGCCCCGGCGCCGCCCCCGCGACCCAGGCCGCCTGTGCCCGCCGATCCACCCGTCCCGCCGCCCGGCACACCCGTGGGGGAGTACCCAGCGGCGTTGACTCCTGCCGGTGTGGTGGAAGTGAGCGACGGGTCCGTCAGGCGGGACGTGGTGCTCGTCGGCGTACTCGACGGGGTGGTCGTGTTCGCCGCCGTGGTCGTCGGATCCTGCTGTTCCTCGGTGGTTTCGCCGCCGGTTTCCTCGCCACCGGTGGTTTCCTCGGGTTCCCCTTCGCCGCCGCCCTGATCCTCACCGGGGCCGCCCTGATCGCCGCCGCCATTGCCGCCGCCGTTGCCGTTGTCACCGCCGGTATCGCCGCCACCGCCTTCCCACTCGCGGCCCTCGGTGGGCGGTTTCACCGGCGGGACCAGCGGCTGGGTGGGGTCGTCGGGCTTCGGCAGGACCGGAATCTCACTGTCGGCCTTGACGAACGGTTTCACGTAATGCGTGCCCATCACCTCGCGTGCGGTGGCCTCGGCATCATCGCGCACGGCGCGGGCAATCGCGGCGGGCCCCGGCAGGTTCGCCGGAGTCCACGTCTTGCCCTTCTCGACTACCTCCGGAAGTTCACGCTTGGTCGAATTGATCGAATCGACCGCGCCGTAGACGCGACTACCCAGCGCCTGCAACACGGGCGAAAGATCCTGGGCTCGGGTCGTGTAATTGGACAGCGCCGAACGGGCCGCTTCCGCCGCCGGACCTTCCCATGCGGCTGAACTGGAGCGCTGAATACGCGCGGCGAACACGCGAACCCCGTCGGTCCACTTGTTCTCGATCTCGGTGAACTTATTCGCCGCCGCGAAGGCTTCGGTCGTATTCAACGGCGTGAACGCGGCATTGATCTGAGCGTGCTCGAGATGGTCGGGATTCTCGCCGTCCTTGATGCGCGGCAGTTCGTTCTGAATCTCGGACATCGCTGCCTACTTCGCTACGACGCCGGGCTGGGTGCGCGTCGGGGCAATCGGCCCCGGCGGCGGTAGTTCGGCCGTGAGCTGGTTGTAGCGGGCGGCGAACGTCTCGTCGGTGTCGATGTAGCGCTGGGCGATCGCTTTGTGGAGTTGCTGGATCTCGTCGACGATCTTGTAGTGCTCTTCGAGGATGGAGTAGACGCTGTTGTCGGCGCCCTTGGCTTTCTCGCGGAATCGGCTCACGAGGATGCTCGCCGATGACAGCGGGTCCTGATCCTCCCCGAGACCCCACTTCGCTTGGTCCGATATCGTTCGTGCGATTTCCTGAAGGTCGACGATCAGGTCTTTGAATGCCTGGCAGTCGCGGTCGATATACACAAACTCTTCGGCGTTGACACGTACGTCACCGCTCAGCTGCGTCGAGAGCCGACCTTCGGTGGCTTCCGTGATCAGTCCAGCGAACGGCCCAGCTGTTGTCTCGTCGCTCATCGTCGGTTTCCCCCTGGTAGGCGTTGTGTTTTGCGGTTGTTGCAGTCAGGCGCCAGCTGGGATCAAAGGCACTACTTTCTCTGCCAGAGTTCGCGCCAGCACGCACGTGTCGCTCGATCCCGTCTTTCGACGCGAAGGTGAATTGCTGAGGCCGAACTCGAGGCTGCCCCCTTCCATCGCGACATGAAGGGTGCACACGTACTTCGGGTCCTTCTCGTCACTGGCGTGGGATGCGATCGCGTCACGTCCGCCGATGGTGTATTCGTCGCGGACTGTCCTGTCCGGGTTGCCGCGAACCATGTCGACGGTGATATTCGTGGCGCTGATGGTAGCGCCGTAACCATCGGACTGGACCCAGCGACAGCCTTGCCACTTGACGCCGTTAGATCCCTCGTTGGAGGAGGGTTGCTTATTTCGCAACCCCTCCGAGTCCAGAACTTGCTGCGTGATATCCACGCAGGGATCGAACCCGGTCGGCACATTCTCCGGAATGGACCCCTCAGTCGTACTGGTGCTCCCCGCAGCGGTGGCCCCCGTCGACCCCACCGGCTGCGCTTCCCCCTCTGTCGACCCCCCACACCCCGCCGCAACCAACACCACAGCCCCGATAGCGAGCAGGTACCGCCCCTTCACCAGCTTCATCACCGGCTCCTCCCGATCCTGGTCACGTGAATACGGGACCGGATTCGGATTTCCGCCCCCTCGGCTGGCTGTGACCTTATCGAAATCCGATTTGCCCGGGCAAGGGTCGCGGCGGCGTTACCGGGAAACACGCGTGACGACGCGCCGTCTACGGCGCCGTTCCGGTCTCGTAGCGCCTGTTCGGCCGTCGCTGTTCGGGCGCGCTGGTGATCAGGTCGGTCCAGGTGTCGGCGAGCAGGGCCAGCCGGTACCAGGCGGCGTGCACGCGGTCGTCTGAGACGCGTTCGGCGGTGTGCAGCAGGTGGCTGGCGTGGACGTGGGCGGCGGCCATGCGGTCGACGGTGGCGCCAAGGGAAGCGGCGCGTAGTTGCCGGGCGGCGTAGCGGCCGGGGATGCGGGTGCGCACCCAGTTGTCGATGCGGGCGACGAGTTCGTGGCGCCGGCAATCGATTCCGGCGGTGGCGAGCGGGTTGCGTTGCCGGGCGCGGTGCAGATCGGCCAGTTCCTGCGCCCAGTCCAGCAGCGGATGTTCCTCGCGGCGGCCCGCGAAGGCCGCGACCAGGTCGCGCTGATCGGGTAGCGGGCGGGCGTCGACCGGGTCGGCGAGCGTTCCACGTTCACGCGCTCGGTAACTCTGGCGGTAGTCGGTGACCGTGGCGTGGACGGCGGTTCCGGACGACAGCGAGTTCATTGCGCACCTCCGCATTTCGGTGTCAGCGCACCCGCCGATTCCCCTGCGTCGAACCCGTCTTCGGGTGCGGTTATAGCGTGCGCGATCGCCGGGGCCGATGGGTGACATCCAGATGGCCCTCGAATGACAAGCGGTAACAATGTTCTCCGCCCCGGTGAATGCGTCGTGTGAGGCCACGCAGCCCGTCCACCTATCGGAGGCCGTTCCTCGCACAGGTTTCGTTACCCAGCGCGGCGAGTCGCGCGGCGAGTCTCTCTACAAGGTGTGCGATAACTGCCTACCGGAAGGCCTTGGCGCCGGTGAGGGCGTTTCCGAGGACCAGTTGGTGGACTTCGGCGGTGCCTTCGTAGGTGAGAACCGATTCGAGGTTGTTGGCGTGGCGCAGCACGGGGTAATCCAGGGTGATTCCGTTGGCGCCCAGAATCGTCCGGCATTCGCGGGCGATGGCGATGGCCTCGCGGGTGCTGTTGAGTTTGCCGGCGCTGATCTGTTCCGGCGCGATCTCGCCGCGATCCTTCAACCGACCCAGATGCAGTGCGAGCAGCTGCCCTTTACCGAATTCCAGCGCCATATCGGCGATCTTGGCCTGGGTGAGCTGATAGGCGGCCAGCGGTTTGTCGAAAACCTCGCGGGTACGGGCGTATTCGATGGTGGCGGTGAGGCAGTCGCGGGCCGCACCCAGCGCGCCGAAGATGATGCCGAACCGGGCCTCGCTCAGGCAGGCCAGCGGCGCGGACAGACCGCGCGCCCCGGGCAGCAGCGCGTCGGCGGGCAGGCGGACCTCGTCGAAATCGAGTTCGGCGGTCACCGAGGCGCGCAGCGAGAGTTTGCGATGCATCCCCCGCGCCTGGAAGCCGGGGGTTCCCGACGGGACCAGGAAGCCGTGCACGACCTGCTTGCCGTCGACGTCGACCTGCGCCCACACCACCGCGACATCGGCCACCGAGCCGTTGGTGATCCACATCTTCGAGCCGTTGAGCACCCAGTCGTCGCCGTCGCGGCGCGCGCGGGTGCGCATACCGCCGGGGTTGGAGCCGAAGTCGGGTTCGGTCAGTCCGAAACAGCCCAGCGCGCGGCCGGCCGCCATCTCCGGCAGCCACTGCTGCTTCTGCTCCTCGGAGCCGAACTTGTGGATCGCGGTCATCGCCAGCGAACCCTGCACCGACACCATCGAGCGCACGCCGGAGTCGACGGCCTCCAACTCCTGGCAGGCCAGCCCGTAGGTGGTGGCCGACATGCCCGCGCAGCCGTAACCCTCGAGGTGCATACCGAGTAGACCGAGTTTGCCCAGTTCGGGGGCGATATCGCGGGCCGGGAAGGTACCCGCCTCGAACCAGTCGGCGATATGCGGGCGCAGCCGTTCGGCCGCGAACGCCGCGACGGTGTCACGGATCTCGCGTTCGGTGTCGGTCAGCAGCGCATCGATCGCGAACAGTTCTTCGACGGTCACCATGGGGACAGCGTAAACGGGCCTCCCGCGGGCCGACACGCCCAACGGGAGAACCGGCCGTCGGCGCGGAAAACGCTGCCTTTAGGCTGAGGCCATGAGTGAGCTGGGATTCTCCACCAGGGCCGTGCACGCCGGTTTCGATCCCGATCCCCAGACCGGCGCGGTGAACGTGCCCATCTACGCGAGCTCCACCTTCGCCCAGGACGGCGTCGGCGGCCTGCGGGACGGCTACGAATACGGCCGCACCGGCAACCCAACCCGCACCGCCCTGGAAGCCAACCTCGCCGCGCTGGAATCCGGCCGCTACGGCCGCGCCTTCGCCTCCGGCATGGCCGCCACCGACTGTGCCCTGCGCGCCACGCTGCGCCCCGGCGATCACATCGTCATCCCCGACGACGCCTACGGCGGCACCTTCCGGCTCATCGACAAGGTGTTCAGCCAGTGGGGCATCGAGCATTCGCCCGCGCACGTGTTCAACGTCGACGAGATGCGCGCCGCGATCCGCCCCAACACCAAGCTGGTCTGGATCGAAACCCCCACGAACCCGCTGCTCAGCATCGGTGACATCCCGGCCCTCGCCGATGTCGCGCACGCCGCCGGCGCCAAGCTGGTGGTCGACAACACCTTCGCCACCCCGTACCTGCAGCAGCCGCTGCTGCTGGGCGCCGACATCGTGGTGCATTCGACCACCAAGTACCTGGGCGGTCACTCCGACGTCATCGGTGGCGCGCTGATCACCAATGACGCCGAACTCGACGCCGCGTTCGCGTTCCTGCAGAACGGCGCGGGCGCCGTCCCCGGCCCGTTCGACGCCTTCCTGACCATGCGCGGCACCAAGACCCTGGCGCTGCGGATGGACCGGCACTGCGACAACGCCGAGACCCTCGCCGAGTTCCTGACCAGGCACCCGAAGATCTCGCAGGTCATCTACCCGGGCCTGAACGAGCACCCCGGACATGTGGTCGCCGACAAGCAGATGCGCCGCTTCGGCGGCATGATCTCGGTGCGGCTCAACGACGGCCCCGACGCGGCCCGCGACTTCTGCTCCCGGACCAAGATCTTCACCCTGGCCGAATCGCTGGGCGGTGTGGAATCGCTGATCGAACACCCGGCGGCCATGACCCACGCGTCCACCGCGGGCTCGATGCTCGAGGTGCCCGCGGATCTGGTGCGGCTGTCGGTGGGCATCGAAGACGTCAGCGACCTGCTCGCCGACCTCGAGCAGGCGCTGAGCTGAGGCTCCCCAGATGACGAAGCGGCCGCACCCGAAGTATCGGATGCGGCCGTTCGTGTCTGTGGGCCCGGCCGGACGATGCCGGCCGCGAGCCGGATCAGCTGTGGTAGGGCTCCGCGCTGATCAACGTCACCTTCATGGTGTTGCCGTTGGGCAGGGTGTATTCGCGGGTCTCGCCGACCTTCGCGTCGATGAGCGCGCCACCCAGCGGCGAGTTGGGGGAGTAGGTCTCCAGCTTGGAGTCGCTGAGGCCCTCTTCGCGCGTGGCGATGAGGAAGGTCTCGGTGTCGGATTCGTCGCCGTCGTAGTAGACCTTGACCACGGAACCCGGCAGCGCGACGCCGGACTTGGTGGGCGCGACGCCCACCTTGGCGTTGTTCAGCAGCTCCTGCAGCTGGCGGATGCGAGCTTCCTGCTGACCCTGCTCCTCGCGCGCGGCGTGGTATCCGCCGTTCTCCTTGAGGTCGCCCTCTTCACGGCGTTCGTTGATCTCGGCGGCGATGACCGGACGGTTGGCAATGAGCGCGTCGAGTTCGCTCTTGAGCCTGTCGTGCGACTCCGGGGTCAGCCAGGTCACTTGCGTCTCAGTCATCTCGATCACTCCCTAGTAGTTGTTCCCGGCGAGCCAGGATTCCCTGATACTGCGAGTACCCACCCGCACGCGGACAGGCACAAGCAGACGGCTGGAGCGTTCCTGGGAAGTTCTTCGAACCTTCACAGACCTGATCCCGGATAATCTCGCCGATCCGGAACCGCGCCGGCCGCCAATGCAGCAAACACGGCTCCGTGCCCCGGAACCGTGCGTGAAGCCATTTTAGCATGGTTCATAAATGCGCAGGTCGGAGTTTATTTTCTGGGCAGTTCGCGCCGTAACCGCGTTATTTCAGCCCGCGCGCAGGTACTGCGGCACCTTGTCTGTGCAGCCGTAGACACTGGCCGAGGACGGCCGTTCGGAGGACCGGACGCGGGTGGTGAGTTCGATGGTGCCGTAGTCCTCGGTGGCGTTCGGGTCGGCGCCCACGATCAGGACTTCGCGCCGGCCCACCTCGGCGTTGTCCCGCGACATCGCGCGGACGAAGCAGACGACGGGCTCGGTGGGATCGTCGCGGGTGACCTTGATCCGCACCTCGATGGTCGAATCGTCGATGACGGTGTAGCCGAGCTGCTCGGCCTGGATGTCGTCCGGGCCGTACTTCGACCAGCCCAGATAGGCCACCACGACCCCGGCCACCAGCACCACCAGGCCCAGGCCGAGCGCGATGAGCTTGCGCCTGGTGCGCTGCCCCGCCGGTCGGGCGCCGTAGCGGTCGGCATTGCGAGCCGCGACGTCGGCGGCGCGGCTGGGGTCCGGCTCGGTCATGCGGTTGCGGGCATCGACGCGGTCATGCGGTGTCCTTCGGGCCCCGGTCCGGGCGTGTGAGGACGCTCGCGGGGGGTAGGTCGGAACAGAATCGGTCGGAATGGAACTATAGAGAACGAAGACCTGACGGGAATCTCCCGACCCACCCGCGATGCGAGAGCGACGGTGAACGTGAAGTGAGTGGCCTTCGCCTCATGGCGGTGCACGCCCACCCCGACGACGAATCGAGCAAGGGTGCCGCGACCACCGCACGGTATGCCGATGAAGGCAACGATGTCCTCGTCGTCACGCTGACCGGCGGCGAACGCGGCAGCATCCTGAACCCGGCGATGGATACCCCCGGTGTGCTGGACCGGATCGACGAGATCCGCCGCGAGGAGATGGCGGCCGCGGCCGCCGCGCTCGGCGTCAACCAGACCTGGCTGGGATTCGTCGACTCCGGCCTGCCCGAGGGCGACCCGCTGCCGCCGCTGCCCGAAGGCTGCTTCGCGCTGGTACCGCTGGAGGAGGCCACCGAGGCGCTGGTGCGGGTGGTGCGCGAGTTCAAACCGCACGTCATGACCACCTACGACGAGACCGGCGGCTACCCGCATCCGGACCACATCCGCTGCCATGAGGTGTCGGTGGCCGCGTTCGAGGCCGCGGGCGATCCGGAGAAGTTCCCCGACGCGGGTGAGCCGTGGACGCCGCTGAAGCTGTACTACGACCACGGGTTCAGCATCCGCAGGCTGGAAGTGTTCGCCGAGGAGTACGAGCGCATGGGCGAGCCGTTCCCGATGCGGGAGTGGCTGGACCGGATGCGCAAGTACGCCGTCGAGCGCGGCGACGTGATGACCCGGGTCACCACCCAGGTCGAATGCGCCAAGTACTTCCCGCAGCGCGATGACGCTCTGCGCGCGCACGCCACCCAGATCGACCCCAACGGCGCGTTCTTCGCCATCCCGCTGGAGATCCAGCAGCGGCTGTGGCCGACCGAGGAGTTCGAACTGGCCCGCACCCGGGTGCGCACCGCCCTGCCCGAGAACGACCTGTTCGCCGGTATCGAGGACGAGCACCGGTGATGCTCGCTCTACTCGCCCAGACCCCGGGCACACCGACCGGCCCCGAATTCGGCAAGGCCTCGCCGTTCGGTCTGATCATCGTGCTGATCCTGCTGGTCGGCACGTTCCTGCTGGTGCGTTCGATGAACAAGCATCTGAAGAATCTGCCCGAGCAGTTCGAGCCCGAGCATCCGGAGCCGGACCAGGCCGCCGATGAGGGAACCGAGCCGGGGATCGCGTTGCGTGCGGAAGTGGAGGACGACGCCGGGAAGCACGCCGATTCCGATGGGCGCGCCGATGCCGGTGGACGTGCTGAATCCGGCTGAGTGCTGAGCCTTCGCGTCGGGCCCGAGACCGTGGCTGGTCTCGGGCCCGATGTCGTTGTGCCGGAATGCCGGTGTTGATCGACGGCGACGAGCGGCGGTCGGTGGTGCGTGAGGTGCCGCTGCTGACCAGCATTCATACGAACGTGCGTACTCGATTCGCGGTGGTCGATGGCCCGCCGGCGTTCGCGCTGCGATTGGGCGCGAACACCGGCTGCTCAGGCGACCGGGGTGGGTTTCGCCGCGCAGGTCGGGTGCCGGCCGGGCGTAACGCATGCTTCGGCGTCGAATCGTTGTCCGCTGCGCGGTGTTCGCGGTCGAGGAAATTTGGACGCCCGGGATGAGTTCGGTGATGGCGCATCGCTTCACCCTGGTGAACTGAAAGCTCGGGGTGGGGGCGCCGCTGCGCTCGTTCCGGGCGCACTGTGCAGTCTACCGGGCGAGTTTTCGTACCGCACCGGGTTTTTCGGTTGCTATGGGTTTGTTGTGCGGCCGAGATCGAACGGCGATGGTGGTTGCCGGGCGCGCATGTTGCCGGGAAACGAACTGCTAGTGGGCTTTACACGTGTGCCCGGTGCCGGAACTTGCAGTGCCGAAAGCTGCCGACCAGCAACCACATTCACCAGTCGATGAGACCGAGCTCGTGCAAATGCCGGAACACCATCATCGAACCGGGCGCGACGTGATCCATGGCCGCGTACTCGCTGACGGTGAAGTAACGCAGCTCGGCGATCTCGCTGGTGGGTGTCGGTTCGCCGGTGAGATCGGCGGTGAAGCAGTTCATCTGCAACTGCGTGCCCGGCGCCTGCCCGTACGCCTCGGCATGAAAGACACCCAGCTCGCTGACCTCTGTCACGCCGACGCCGAGCTCCTCGCGGATCTCACGATGCAATGCCTCGACGGGAGTCTCACCAGGATCGATCTTGCCGCCCGCCATGTAGAAGACCTCTTTACCCACCGAACGCGTCTGGATGAGGCGGCGGTCACGGATGTGGGCGAGGGCGGCGGTACGGATCACGGTTCCACTGTAGGAAGCCGATCAAGCGGGTTTTCGTGGGGCTCCTGGTCGCCGGGGGCATCCCACAGGCTGTCGTTCCGAGACGAACATGAGCGTCGACTGTGGCTCCCTCGAAGACAACACGCTCGGCGACTATCCGTCTTCTGCATCGAGGCCGGGAGTCGCGTGAGCGCGAACATGCAGGTCGTCGGCGGCCGCGCGGTTCGGTGAGCAGCACGGCGTTCATCAGCGCGCGTCGCGCTCAGCGCCCCGGTACCGGTGCCATCGGGGTGAGGCCGAGGCCCGCGATGGCGGCGGTGCCCCGTTCGTCGCCCGCGAGTACTCGGGACCGTGCCGCCTGATATGCGCAACCGGCGGCGTCGAAGGTGGTGGCCGTGGTGAGTGTGCGTTGCGGGTCGCCGGCGAGCAGGGCATCGGCTCGCTCCACGAGAGCTTCGGCAATCGGGTTGCCCGCCACGATGTTTCGCGCCTCCGCGATGCGCTCACTCGCCTCGGGGCTGCCGGCGAGGACGGCGGCCTCGGCGCGCAGCGCGACGTACCAGTGCAGCCAGATCCAGGTGACCCAGCGCCACACCTCGTCCGGGGCGGCGGCCATGCGCTGCAACGCCTGGGCCGGCTGTCCGTGGTGGAGCATGGCGAGGGCGTCGAAGACCGCGCCGTAGCCGTGGGTGCGGACGGGCGTGGTGTCGACGCGGCGTGTGTACTCGGCCCATTCGGCGTGCGCGTCCTGGTCGTCGCGCAGATCGTGGACCAGCGCCACACCCGCCATCGCGGGGCCGAGCAGTGAGCGGGCGGGGCTGCCCGCGCGCTGCCAGGAATCGAGGAAGCGGACGCTGTGGGTGCGGGCCTGCTCGATATTTCCGGCCAGCGCGTCGGTCACCAACAGCCAGCTGGTGGCGCGATGCCCCACCTCGGCCAGCAGCGGATGATCGGCGAGCTGTCGCGCCCAGCGGCGGGCACCGGGCAGATCGCCCGCGCCGAGGCTCGCTTCGGTGGCCTCGCCGAGCGCCTCGATCAGCTCATGGGTGGCGGCGGGCGTGCGCGGGGCGGATTCGAGTACCGCCATCCGGCGCAGGGTGGTGGCCGCGGCGCCGAAGGTGTCACCGGCCCAGCTCTGCGCGCCGGCGAGGGTGTCGAGTGCCGCCGAGGTGGCGAGCGGATCGCCGGTGAGCTGGGCGAGGTCGACGGCGCGTTCGGTACGCGCGAGGGTGTCCGGCACCACCTCGCCTTCCGGATGCTGCCCGGTGAGGTTGTCGGTGAGCATTCGCCCGGCCTCGGCCAAGGCGACGGCGGCCTGCGCCTTCGGGTCGTCGCCGGCCAGTTGCCGCGCCTCGGTGATGAGGGCCAGCGCTTCCGCCCGCGGCAGCACCCGGACGAATTTGCCTGCGAAACGGTAGGAGTCGGCGGCGGCGGTGGCCAGATCGCAGGCCGCGCCCGCGGTGTCACCGGACCGGCGGGCGGCCTCGGCGGCTTCGCGGTGCAGGCGGTCCATGTCCTCGCCGCGCAGCTGGCATCCGGCCGCGCCCGCCGCCTGCCGCAGCATCGACGCCGCCACGGCCGGGTCGTCGGCGAGGGCGGCGGCCTGCTCGTAGCGCATCTGGGATTCACCGATCAGGTTGCGGGTGAAGCACAGTCGCGCCATCCGCTCGGCGAGCTCGCGGGCGTCGGTGCGCTGCTCCGGCCGGTCGGCGGCCCAGGCCATGGCGGCCCGGAAATCGTCGGCGACCCGGTCGAATCGGGCGCGCCAATCGGGGCCGATCACGTCGAGGGCCTCGGCCTCGGTCAGGCACCAGCGCAGATGGCGTGACCTGGTGTCGGTGAGTTCGTCGGCCTGCGTGAGCCGTTCCCGGCCGTACTGCCGAATCGTTTCCAGCGCACGGTATTCGGTGCCGTTCGCGGTGGCCGTGACCACCAGCAGGCTCTGCTCGGCCAGCCGGGCCAGACCGTCGGCGGCGACACCCAGATCCAACCCGGCGACCCGCGCCGCCGCCTGCACGCTGAACGACTTCATGAACAGCGAGATCCGGCGCAGCAGCACCCGATCGTCCGGGTCGAGCAGGTCGTGGCTCCAGTCCAGGGCCGCGCGCACCGAGCGGTGGCGGTCCTCGGCGCGGGAACCGCCCGAGAGCATGCGCAGCTGATCGGAGAGTCCGGCCTCGAGACCGTCCAGGCCGAGGGTGGTCCAGCGGGCGGCGGCCAGCTCGATGGCCAGCGCCACGCCGTCGAGTCGTTCGCAGAAAGCGGAAACCTGTTCGCGCAGTGCGTTGTTCGGCGGCCAACCGCTCGCCGCCGCGCGATCCATGAACAGCTCCACCGCATCCGAATCGCCCGCACCGGCCAGCGACATCGGCGCGACCGGATACACGCGCTCGAAGGGAACCATCAGCCGGGCGCGGCTGGTGGCCAGCACCGTCATCCGGGGACACGCCGCGAGCAGGCGTTCGATGAACGGCGCCACCCCGTCCAGGACATGCTCGCAATTGTCGAGGATCAGCAGGGCCTGCCGGTCGGCGAGCGCGGCGAGCACCGACTCGTCCATGCCGCGTCCGGGTTGCTCGCCGATGCCGAGCGCGAACGCGACCGTCCCGGCGACCACGCAGATATCGGGGCTGGTGATCGGCACCAGATCCACGAACCACACGCCGTCGGGAAAGTTGGCGGCCGCGTCGGCGGCGACGGCCAGTGCGAGCCGGGTCTTACCCACCCCGCCGGGGCCGACCGCGCTCACCTGCCGGTGTTCGGTGATCAGCTCGCCCAGCTCGGCGCGTTCGCGGGTGCGGCCGATGAACGAGGTCAGCGGCTTGGGCAGAGCGGGCGCGGGTTGCGGCTGCTCGTCGGCGTCGGGCTGGGAGGCGTGCTGGGCCAGCGCGCGCCGATCGGGCACCTCCAGCTTGCGCAGCAGGGAGGACACATGGCTTTCCACCGTGCGCACCGAGATGAACAAGCGCGCGCCGATCTCGGCATTGCTCAGATGCTGCCCCACCAGCGAGAGCACCTCGGCTTCGCGCGCCGAGATCTCCACCGTCGCCGCCATGACTCCCATCCTGCTCGTGATCGCGTGATCATACTTCGCGGTCTGAAACCGGGTCGGTACGGAGACGTCCGGTGTGGGCACGGAGGCCGTGCGTGCGCGCGATCCGTGGTCGGTTCCGTGGTCGCCACGGATGTGGTGGATGCCCCTCCGGCGCGAAGCTGTGAACACAGCCGTTTCACGGCACCAGGCCCACCGGGCCCCCGACATCAGGAGTGATCATGACCAGCACCGCTTCCATCCAGTCCGTCATCCTCGAAGCCACCGACGCCGCGGCCACCGAAACCTTCTACGACGCCGCGTTCGGTCTCGGCGACAAGCTGCGGGTGCGGGAATCGCAGGCGCCGACCAGCGGGTTCCGCGGCTACGTGCTGTCGCTGGTGGTCTCGCAGCCGAGCACGGTGGACAGCCTCGTCGGCTCGGCCGTCGATGCCGGCGCGACCATCGTGAAGGCCGCCAAGAAGAGCTTCTGGGGCTACGGCGGTGTCGTCCAGGCGCCGGACGGTTCGATCTGGAAGATCGCGACCTCGGCGAAGAAGGACACCGGGCCCGCCACCAGGGAGATCGACGAATTCGTCGTGCTGCTCGGCGTGGACAACGTCAAGGCGACCAAACAGTTCTACGTCGAGCACGGGCTGACCGTCGGCAAGAGCTTCGGCAGCAAGTACGTCGAGTTCGAGGCGTCGGCGTCGTCGGTGAAGCTCGCGCTCTACGGCCGCAAGGCCGCCGCCAAGGACGCGGGCGTGCCCGCCGACGGCGCCGGTTCGCACCGCATCGCCTTCGCCGCCGATATCGCGCCGTGCACCGACCCGGACGGGTTCGTGTGGGAGGCGGCCGCCAGCCTCAGCCCCACCGCCTGACACATCCAGCACTTTTCTCGAGGAGAGATCATGACGACCACCCAGGGAATCAAGACCGTCCTGCACCCGGTGACGGACCTGGAAGCCGCCAAACAGCTCTACACCGCCCTGCTCGGCGTCGCGCCGCAGACCGACTCGCCCTACTACGTGGGCTTCGAAGCCGAGGGCCAGCACATCGGGCTGGTGCCCGACGGCGGGCCGCAGCAGATGACCTCGCCGGTGGCGTACTGGCACGTGGACGATATCGAGGCCAAGCTCGGTGAGCTCGTCGCGGCCGGGGCGACTGTGCGGGAACCGGCGCGCGAGGTGGGTGGGGGACGGGTGGTCGCCACGGTCACCGATGCCGACGGGAATGCGCTGGGGCTGATTCAGGACCGCTGAATGCCGTGCTCACCGCCGGACGACGAGGGGTCGTCCGGCGGATGCGCGTGTCATCGATCCCGCGGCGCACGCGTGGATTGTTCCGCTGGGTCCGGTGAAACTCGCGGTCGCGCTCGGGTTGCCGCGCCAGCAGGTCAGGACGGGATCTCGGTGGTCTCCCGTCGCGCCATCGTCACCAGGATGTCGTGCAGGGCCTCGGCCTGCCTGCCCGCGCGACGGTCGTGCAACACCACGTCGGTGAAGGCGTCGACCAGGGCCTGAGCCGGGTTCAGCGGGCTGAAAACGAGATCCGGTCCGCCGCGCAGGGACTCGGTGACCAGTAGTCGCTGGGCTACCTGGCGGGCACGGAAGTTGCCCGCGGTGTCGAGTGCGCAGCCGTACGCCCGGACCACCGCCATGTACACCGTGCGGTCGGCAATGCGACGCCTGCGCAGCCACTTCCGGGAACGCGGGGCAGCCGTCGGCCGCGGCACCAGCGCGGTGCTGTCGAGGACCAGCCACAGCGGTGCGGGGTCCGTTCGAGGCACGGCGGCCGCGCCGAGGGTGCGGGGCGGCGCAGTCCCGGCAGGGTGGCGAATCTCGATGCCCTGCAAGGTGATCGGGTACCTGGCGAGCATGTCGCCGACCGCTTCGGCGAACTCACGCAGGATGGAAGGGTCGAGTGGCGGGTCGTCGAAGCCGATCAGCGTCAACCCGTGCCGCGCCGCCAGCTCGGCCAGAAGGTTGTGCCCATCGGAATCGGGCGACTGATCGCGCTGTGTAATGGTCGGTGGTTGGCCGGCCGGTTCGTGGGCGTCAGCCCGCTGCGTGACCGCTGATCGGGCGGAGGCTGGTTGGGTGGCAGCGGGTTGTCGGACACCTTGATCAGCGGTGGCTGGTTGGGCGGCGGTTGGGATCGCGCCCGGTGGTGGAGTGGGTCCGGGTTGAGCGGGAGCTGGTTGCCCGGGAGCCGGCTGGTTGGTTGCTGGTTGGGTGGCAGCTGGTTCGGCGGTGGCTGGGTGGGCGGCGGTTGGGATCGGGCCCGGTGGTGGAGTGGGGCCGGGGTGAGTGGCAACTGGATGACTGAGAGCCGGCTGGTTGGTTGCTGGTTGGGTGGCGGCTAGTTGGGCGGCAGCGGGTTGCGCGGCGGTTGGGGTCGCGCCCGGTGGTGGAGTGGGACCGGGGTAAGTGGCAACTGGATGACTGGTAGCCGGCTGTGTGGTGGCTGGCTGGTTGGCAGCCGGTTGAGTAGCAGCCGGTTGAGTGCCGGCTGGATTCGTGGCAGCTGGGTGCGCGACAGGCGGTTGAGCGGGAGCCGGTTGCGCCGCCGATGGTTGACCGTTCGCCGGGTGGTGGTCCGCACCGGGTGAGCCCGCCGGTCGAATACCTGGTGCCGGGCCTGCCTCACCCTGCGGCCGAGCGACCATGGGCACGCGAAGGGACCGCAGCGCTTCCGGCAACGCGTCCAGCGGGGACGGACCGGAGGCGGCCTGCCCAGCGCTGGTTGACCTGGGCCCTGGTGCCATTCCCCGGTCCTCGCCGCTGCTCAACGCGTCGTCCTCGCGGAACGAAACCTCTTGGCTCGTAGCTGATTCGCCCAATGCGATCGGCGTCCGCCGTGCATCGTCGTCGAGCCCCATCGCGGAAGCGCCCGGCGCGACGGGCGAAGGCGGTGGTTGCGGCGCAGACAAGCGAGCGCTGTCGGTCGCGGTGTCGCCCGGCCGGGCCTCGGTGACAGCCGCGGCGGCGTCGTGCTGTTCGGAGCCGGATGGCTGATCCCGCTGTGCACCGCGGCCTGCCGACTGTGCGCTGCCGCCGGCCGGTTGAGCGCCGTCGGGTTGAGCGGCAGTACGGTGCGCTACCGGCGGTGAAGTGGGAGCCGGCCGCGCCGCAGACGGCGGAGCGCTCGCCAGATGCTGGTCGGCACCGAGTGAGTTCGCCGGTCGCGGGCCTGCCGCGCCCTGCGGTCGGGCAACGGTGGGCACACGAAGGGAACGCAGCGAGTCCGGTAGGGCGTCGAGTCGGGCCGGTTCCCGCCCGGCGCTGGCGGAGGACTCCGACCGAGGCGCCTCGGCCGAGTCCCCGTCGCCGGCTGCCGGACGGGCGGGCTCGGAGGTCGAGCGCCCGGTCGCGATAGTTGGTAGTGGTGCGGGCTGTACTGGTGGCTGCGATGTGGCCGGGCGGGCGCGGCCGGTCGTGGAAAGGCCGGGCTCGGCGGCGGTGCTGAGATCCCCGGGCCGGGATGGGAGCGGCGCTGCGGCGACGGGGGTCTGCGAACGGGGTGCGGTCGCGCGGGTGCTGCCGGGATGTATGTCCGCGGCACTCGCGGATGCGGTATCTCGGGTCGAGGGGTGCGGTGTCGCCGCACGGCCGCTGTCGGTCGTCGCGTTGCCTGCCTGAGGCGCTGTGGTGGCGGGTGCGGCCGGACGTCCTGCTGCTGTCGCCGCGGGTCTTCGCTTGGACCAGGGTGTGGGGCGCGGCGCACGATCGGGTGCGGGTGTGGCGGCGTCTACGAGCGGGTTCGCCGCAGGGGCAGCGGTCATGCTCGCCGACTGGGCTTCGGCGGCGGCGATGGCGGCTTTCAGTTCGGCGACGGTGGCGGTGGCATCGGCGATCACGCGTTCCAAGCGGGTGACCATGGCACGCATCTCGGCGAGGTCGGTGGGTGACGGCCGGCTCATCGCGCTGTCCTGCTCGTCATGACCGCCTATCGGGTGAGGCCGGTGTGCTGACCGGTAACCACATCCGATCGCAGCGGGTGCCGCGACGGACTATGACGCGTCCAGTTTCCCATTCGGGGCGCGTTGTTTCCCGCAGATGGGGAGTACGTACTTGCGTACGGCGGGGAGCGGGTCGCTAGGAACGCCTACGCGCCCTCGCCTCGCTCCTGGACTGTCAGCATCCGGGTGCCCCTCCCGCCCACGACATGGGCCACAAGACTCCCAGCAAGCGACAG
>NZ_VBUT01000010.1 GCF_005863245.1 Nocardia cyriacigeorgica
ATCGAAGGCCGGGCTGAAGGCCGCGCGGAGACGTTGATCGAGCAGTTGGCGCTGAAGTTCGGGCCTGTTCCGGTTGACGTGGCCATGGCAGTGGGCCGGGCGAGTTCTGAGCAGTTGCATTCGTGGACGGCGCGCATTCTCACCGCACGCAGTCTCGATGAAATGGGCATCGTCTGATCGAAGGGCATCCGGCGCGTAGCAGGGTGCAGGACTTCCGCCTCGGATGTGACGATGGCATCGTCCTTGGAGACCTGCCCGCGACCAGGTCGGTGAGGATGTG
Source organism: Nocardia cyriacigeorgica (assembly GCF_005863245.1). Taxonomy (GTDB): domain Bacteria; phylum Actinomycetota; class Actinomycetes; order Mycobacteriales; family Mycobacteriaceae; genus Nocardia; species Nocardia cyriacigeorgica_C. Next base: position 281 of record NZ_VBUT01000010.1, read on the forward strand.
GGCCGGCCGAGCTGAGTCACGAACGATGAAGCAGGTAGCGGGCGTGGGCAAGCGCACGATCTACCGTCGGCCGGGCCAGCGGCAATAGTCGAACCCGAGCATCTTGCGTTTCGTTCGGTACCCCACGGCCTGCGACTCAGGAGGAAGTAACTCCAGGCCCGCCGATCATCGGCCCTCCCGGCCAAAGGCCTTGGAGGGCTTCGGGTGTCAGAGGACTGCGATAGGCCTCGAACAGTACCGTGTCTCGCACGGGTGAAGCAGAATCTGCGAGGTTGACGAACCAGTCGATGCCTGCCACATAGGCCCACATGTAAGTCCTGAGTTGGGGATTGGTGCTGCGGTCCGTCAACAAGTCGGCGACGTACCCGTCTGTCCACCAAGGAATTCGCGATCTTGCTCGCGATGCGCAATCCTCGATTGATGCTCCAGCGTTGATTGCCAGATGGAGTTCCGAGCGTACGAGTTGGGCGTAGTGTTCGAGGCGTACTCGGGTGACCAGAGCTGGGTCATCCGGCGTGATGAATAGTGGTGCAGCCTGGGCCCAGCCTTCGAGCAGGACTTGCTGGGGCCCGTGTACAGACAGAAGTCGAACCCATGGCACGTCCTCTGTCGCACAGCGGGCGGCGATGGCGGCGCTTTGAAGTCCGTGGCCGAGAACTTCGTGCAGCGCGAATTGGCGCGCCTGCACGACTGTGTAGCTCGCGTTGCGGGTATTGAGTCTCAGACGAACCCTGTGACCGGCACCGTCGAGCCAGTACGCCCAGTAGGCGTCGACATCGGCCGCCTCGATGGTGAGGTCGTAGTCTGCCGTCGTGTTGGTTGCCCGCCGCACCGCGGGCTCGTATTCGGCGGCGGCGGCGCGGATAGCGTCGGGGGCCTTTTCGGGTTCGAGAACTCCTTCGACTTCAGCTAGCTCACGACGGGTGTTCTCGCCCCACGTGACGCCGAATGCGGCTACCGCTTCGCGCGCGATCTCGCCCTTCTCACTGACGTAGGTGTCGGGCCAGCCGTTGGCAGGGCAACCCTGCGTCGCACGGACATAGGTGTCGAGCGGGAGGCGTTCACCCATGAGCGCGCGCAGATAGGCAACATCAGCACGGACTCGCTGAGACAGCGCCGGCTCGTCCGTCTCATCGAGCAATTCGCAGAGCCGACGCAGAGTCGTCAGCCTGTCAGCAGGAGCTGGGGAGGGCGCGCCCTCCTCCGGGGGATGGAAATCGAAGTCGATCACTGCGGGAGCACCACGATCGGTCTCATGCCGATCCCACGCCCGAATGGCCGTCTCGATGGCGTCACGCGTGCTCACGGGAAACCTCCCAGCGCAGGGTAATCGCCTGGTTCGGCCGTAGGTACTCACGGGTCAGAGCCACAGTCACATCGTTGCTTTCGTCGTCCCAGATCAGGTCCTCGGTCACCGAATGTTCCGAACCATCCGGGTGCTCCTCCAGCGCCGAGCAGCCGGCCATCGCAAGCCGCAGGGGTTCACGCCGTGCGAACTCAGGTTGGCGGAGCCGCCTGTATCGTTCTTCGCGATTGAGACGAAGGTTACAGTTGTTCTCATCCCTGCCTGCGACTGGTTCGACTACGAATCCGTCCGACTCGGGGTGAGTAGGGGGCAACTTCCTTGCGAGGCTTGCTTGCCCGTTAGCAGGATTCGGTGGTCGGTGAGGTTTCGAGGGGATCGCGTTGACTACGGACCGTGAGGCGGGCAATGAGCCCCGACAGTCGGCAGCACGATTGTCGAGCGAGATCAAACGGCGACGTGAGCTGGCAGGACTGAGCCAGCCTCAGCTGGCGAGCCTGATCGGCTACACCCGGCAGTACGTGTCGCACGCTGAGCGAAACAAGAACCTACCGTCGGCGGAACTCATCCACGCACTGGAAACGGCGTTGAATGCCGGTGGAGAGCTGTTCAAGCTGTGGCGCGAAGCGAAAGCGGACCAAGTCAGCCGCCGAGACCCCGGCGACGGCGGTGAAGGGTTCCCGGACCTCGTAGCCGAGCCGGTGGACTCGGTCGCCAGTGACCGTGCCCGATACCTGCTGACACCTCCTGGCCGGTACTTCGCAGGCACGTCGACACCGGTGGTCGTCGCTCCGGCTGTGCTCGATGACGGCCGGGTTATCACAACCTCTTTGGGTGCGCTCCGCGAGGAATCGCTGGGAACGCCGCGGCGGTCGATGCTGCTCGCTTCGATCAAAACCCCTGATGGAAACCAGTATTACGGCTTGGATCGACGGCGCGCGCGAGCTCGCCTCACGGCCGCGAATCCAGGCTCGCCGCTGCTCTTCCCACCCGCGTATCTGCTCGATGACTTCACCCTGGCGATCATGTGGGCGGTGACGAACCTCGACGACGCCCTCCTAGATGACGACGTGTACCTGGCCGACGCGACAGCGCGGCTGAATAGCCTGGAGGGGCAAGCACGCTCGGCTGTCGGGCGCGATTCAGCCGCTGATCTGTCGCCGGTATCGACGATGTGGCTCGGGTCGGATGTCTGCGCCCGCCACATTCTTCATCACGCAAGCCGCCTCGCGGGCCCACCTCGTTTCTGGGCCCGCGAGCAGCGTGGCGAGGAGGCATGTACGTGGTTGTTGTTCACTCACAAGTACAACTATCTGTTGGCTACCGCGGACATGGACACTGACGCAGAGCCAGTGCGCGCGTTCTGCATTCCGCAGGACGCAGTTGCTGCATCAGGGAGGCGCGAACGTATCTTGCTGCTGCTGACAGCAGCACTGATCGAGTCCATGGGAATCCGGATCGCCATCTGTGTCGAGCCGGAATACACCGCCACCCCGGGATTTGTGCTCGATCGCGGTCGACGCGCGGTCGTTGCGACTTGGGTGAACACGGACCAGATATGGCATGTCGATATCACCGACCGCAAGCCGGTGCTGACAGAGTTCTCCGACACGGTGGGATGGGCCAGTACACACTCGATCATCAGGATGGCTACACCACCGCAGCGACTGTGCGCCCTCGCCGACTACCTGTCCCTGGATTGGACCTGGCTGGTCGAACGTGCTCGCGATATCGCCAACTATGGTGGTGGAGGCTTGGTTCCGCCTCGTAGCCGCCTACTGTCTCTTGCTGGACTAGAACGTGCGTGCCGGTTTCTTGCCGACGTCGGGCGGGCGAGTCAGTAGGCTGCCGAAGTGACCAAACCTGGACGGCGCCGCGTGTCGGTCTTCGCGCTCGGCGGAACGATAGCTATGACCCGCCGAGAAGACGGTGCCGTCACACCCGCGTTGTCGGCCGAGCAGCTGCTCTCGGCGGTACCTGGACTCGACAAGCTCCCCATCGATATCGACGTCGTGAATTTTCGGCAATGTCCCGGCGCGTCACTGCGAATCGCCGATGTCGTCGAGCTCGCCGCCGCGATAGCCGATCGCGCACCGGACATTCACGGGGTTGTGGTTACGCAGGGCACCGACACCATCGAAGAGACTGCCTACCTGATCGACCTCTTGCACACTCTCGACCTTCCGATAGTCGTCACCGGCGCAATGCGTAATCCGACCCTTCCTGGCCCCGACGGTCCGGCGAATCTTATGGCGTCCATCAGTGCAGCAGCCGATCCCAGCACCCGATCGTTGGGATGTCTGGTGGTCTTCAACGACGAAATCCATGCAGCGTGCCGCGTACGCAAAAGCCACACCACCAGCACCGCGACATTCATTTCGCCTGATGGGGGCCCGGTCGGCTTTGTAGTCGAAGGCCGCGCACGTGTGGTCAACCGGCAATTGAACCGCGCCACCATGCCGGCACCGCCGAACCCTGATCTACGGGTGCCGATCGCCACCATCGCACTCGGGGAAGACCCACGGTCGTTGTCGGCCCTGGCTTCGGAGGCCGACGGGCTCGTCGTCGCCGCGATGGGTGCGGGGCACGTTCCCGCCGACCTGGTCCAGCCCCTCGAGGCAATCGCCGAGAGGATTCCCGTGGTGTTGGCATCTCGTACCGGCTCTGGAACCGTATTGGCATCCACATATGGTTTCGCCGGCTCGGAGCAGGATCTCCTCAACCGGGGGTTGATGCGCGGCGGCTATATCCATCCCCTCAAGGCGCGACTCCTCCTACAGACTGCGCTGTCGACGACACGGGAACGATCGGTGCTCGCAGCCGTCTTCGCGGTCGCGGGCGGCTTTGCAGACCAAGAAGCATGGCCATGGCCGGAACATGTCAGCAGGGAGCATTGATGCGTGCGCATGAACTAACGATCGGAAGGACCTTCGCCGTCGCCTTCGACCACGGAGATGATTTCTTCGGATCGCTGACGGAGTTCTGCCGCGTGCACGGAATTCGCCAGGGCTATATCCCGTCGTTCATCGCCGGATTCAGTGAGGTCGACCTCGTCGGGACATGTGACAAGCTGGAGAACCCGGACGCGCCGGTCTGGTCAAAGGTCCATCTGAGCAACGTCGAAGCGTTCGGCGGCGGAACTATCGCCTACAGTCCCGCTGAAGATCGTTCTTCATTCCATATCCATGTTGCTGTTGGCCTCAAAGAGCAGGCAGCCAATGGCTACACCAGCCACCTGCTCAATGCCACGGTTGTCTTCCTCACCGAAATGATCGTCGTCGAAGTTCTTGCACCCGAGATGGACCGGATTGCCGATCCCAGCTTGTACGACGTACCCCTGTTGCAGTTCCGTCGACCGAAGTAGCTGTTCTCAGCGCTCGATCGTGGGCGGTAGCAAACAGGCGCATCGGGGATTTGACCCCTCCCCTCGCTGAGCCGCATCAATCATGGTGGGCGAGTGGACAACACCAAGCACTTGATGAGCGCGTCGGCCCTGACAGAAGGTCGAATCGCCGGTTTGCGCGAATGTGCCCGTGAAGTGGGCGAAGGCGGCCGCACGTCCTGGCGTGAGGCGCTCGTCTTACAGCCGAGGATGCACGCTCGGAGGCGGCGATGAGGCTCCGGCGGCGCGGGAAGTTGGACCGGCAGCAATTGGCGGAAGTACAGGCGATCCTGCACGACGCCAGCAGAGCGGACAGGGAAACGCTGGTGCGGATCGCGGAGGAATTGCGGCGGCAGGCCGGGCAGCCGCGGTTGCAGGAGGAGATCGACGGAGTGATGGCTCGGTATTGGGCTGCGCATCCGGAGCGCCGGCGATCGGCCGGGGACGAGGCGGGGTGACGGCGTGGACGATGAGCCGAAGGGATGGGTGCAGTGGTTGGACGGACGCTGGGGCCTGCTACTCGAGGACGGGTTCGTTCAGGATCTGGGGCGCCCCGGAACGGAGAACGAGGCGGGTGTCGACGCCTACCGGCCCGACGGCGAAAGCCCGCCTGACCCTCCCCGATAAGGTGAGCGGGTGGAATTGCTGCCCTTGGTACCCAGTGGCCGGACGCCGGTTCGGGCGCTCACTATTGCCGGGACGGACTCCGGGGGTGGGGCCGGGATTCAGGCGGATTCGCGGACCATGGCGTTGTGCGGGGTGCACGCGTGTGTGGCGGTGGCGGCGGTGACGGTGCAGAACTCGGTGGGGGTGAGCGGGTTCCACGAGATTCCGCCGCAGATCGTGGCCGATCAGGTGCGGTCGGTGGTCGGGGATATCGGGGTGGGGGCGGCGAAGACCGGGATGCTGGCGTCGACGGCCATCATCGAGGCGGTGGCGGAGGTCTGCCGGGAGGTCGGGATCGGGCGGGACGGGGAGATTCCGCTGGTGGTGGACCCGGTAGCGGCCTCGATGCACGGTGATCCGCTGCTGCACGAAGAGGCGTTGGACGCGGTGCGCAATACCTTGTTCCCGATCGCCACGATCGTCACGCCGAACCTCGACGAGGTCCGGCTGATCAGCGGCGTCGAGGTCACCGACGATGCCAGTGCCCGCCGGGCCGCCGAGGCTCTGCATGCCTTCGGGCCGCGCTGGGTGGTGGTCAAGGGCGGGCATCTGCGGTCCTCGGACAACAGCACCGACCTGCTCTTCGACGGCGAGCGGTTCCTCGAATACACCGCGCCCCGCATCCACACCGGCAACGACCACGGCGGCGGCGACACCCTCGCCGCGGCGCTGGCCTGCGCACTCGCGCACGGCTACTCGGTGCCGGACGCGTTCGAATTCGCCAAGGAATGGACCCGGCGCTGCCTCGAGGCCTCCTATGACCTGGGCAAAGGCCATGGGCCGGTGTCACCGCTGTGGCGATTGGAGTCCACGGGCCTGTCGTGACCCGTTTTTGTCGGTGGGCCGGCGCATACTGAGGTCGTCGCGAAGCACCGTTGGCCTCAAAGGCGCGGCACAGCGAGAACAGCGTGGTTCGAGTGCACGCGGCACAGTTGGTCCGGCTGCGGAGCGGGTTCGCTCAGTCCGCTGTGAAGGCGAGGTGCAATGGCTGATCGGCATCGATGGTGAAACCGCTGAGCCTGGCATCCGCGCAGGCCAGGGCCGACACCATCTCGGTGAGATAGGCGACGAAACGCTCCACCGGCATCGGATCCTCGCGCAGGTTGGCTCCGAGCCACCAATCCGTGGCCGATGCCACCGCACCGAAAACCGAATAGATCACCAGCTCGACCCCCTTCGGGTCGACCGGACGCTCGGCCACCGATCCCACGAACAGATCGGCCACCTGCCTGGCCGCCTGCCGCGCCGACTGCAACGATCGCGGCGACTCCGCTGAACTGTCCCGGCGCTGAGCGAAATGCCCGTTCAGAATGAACCGGAAAACGTTCGGATGCTGCGTCACCACCGCCACGTATTCGTTCGCGCCGCGGCGAATCAGCTCACGCACCGGATCATTGGTGAGATCGACGCCGTCGACTATCCGCTCCCACAGCAGGTCCCGCATCCGATCCACGATCGCGTCGTACAGATCGGCTTTGTCCGCGAAATGCCGGTAGAGCTTGGGTTTCGCCGCGCCCGCCGCCTTCGCGATCTCCCCCATACTCACCTCGGGCCCGAAGGCTCCCAACGCCTCGAATGCCGCGTCGACGAACTCCGCCCGCACCTTGACCCGATGCTCGCGCCACCGCTCGGTGCGCGCATCGACGCGTCGCCCAGGAACGTCTCTTACCCCCTGGCCTGCGCGTCGTACCACAACCGGGATGGTACTCACCGGCAGATCATCCACCTGACCTGCCCGCCACCCATCGCCGGTGGCACCGACCCTCGACAGGAAATAGAACTTGTTCTAGTTTGAGACCTGCCGACGGATTCCGCCGGAAGAGCCGCCCCTGAACACCGAGGACCTCGATGGATTGGTACACCGGTAACACCGCGTATGACACCGTGCTGACGATCGCGTTCGCCTTCGCGGCGTTCGTCATCGTCGGCGGCCTGTTCATGCAGAGCCCGTACGGGCGATTCGCGTCGACGAATATCGGGTTCAACCTCAATCCGAAGCTCGGCTGGTGGTTGATGGAGCTTCCCGCCACCGTCGTATTCGCGGTGTTCTACCTGGCCGGGCCGAACCGCTTCGAGCCGACGTCGATGGTGCTGGCGGGAATCTGGCTGCTGCACTACGCCAATCGCGGCTGGTTCTTCCCGCTGTCCATCCGGCAGGTGCCGGGCAAGCGCAGCAGTTTCAATGTTTCCGTGCTGGCAGCGGGCGTATTCGTCACCGCGATGCACGGCTATTTGAACGGGTCCTTTTTCAGCCAGGACTACCTGAATCAGTACGGGACCGAATGGTTGACCGATCCGCGTTTCCTCATCGGCGTCGTGGTGTATCTCGGCGGGTTCACGCTCTTGGTCCGGTCCGAATGGATCGTGCGCAACCTGCGGGACAAGGACAACCCGGGAGCCACCGAATATCGCATTCCGCACGGAAGCGGGTTCCGATTCGTCAGCAGCCCAGCCTATCTCGGCGAACTGATCGCCTGGGCCGGCTTCGCGCTGCTCACCTGGTCATTGGCTGGTGTCGTGATCTTCCTGATCACCGCGGGCAACCTGGTACCCCGAGCCTTCGCCACCCATCGGTGGTACCGAGAGAAGTTCGCGGACTATCCGAAGGATCGAAAAGCCCTGGTGCCGTATCTGGTATGAGCCGCAGCCGCGCATCAGGAAGATCGGTGGCCCCGGTCGTCAGCCGCGACGACTCATGAGACCGCACAGCGTCGCGGTGTCGCCCTGTACGAATTCGGGCGCAAGCGCAGCGGAGGCACGGGGATCGCGTTCGGCTTGTAGATCGATGGCGCGGATCGCCGGTCTCGGCACGCCTGAGAGACAATGCCCTCATGTCCGAGGAAATCGTTGATGTCTCGATCACCGCGAACGATCCGGAATGGCTGGCCGAGTTCACCCGGAGTCTGATCACCGATCGGCTGGCCGCGTGCGGCAACATCATCTCCGGGGTGCGGTCGATCTACCGGTGGAACGATGCCGTGCACGCCAATGGGGAGAACCTGGTGATCCTGCATACCCGGCGGTCGCTGGTGGGCGCGATCATCGAACGCGCCGACGCCGAGCATGCGGATGAGACGCCGCAGGTGCTCGCGGTTCCGGTGGTGCAGGCGCATCCGGGGTACCGGCAGTGGGTGCTGGATTCGACTCTCGAACCGACGTTGCTCGCCTGATGGCGGCGCCGGAGTCGGCGAGGTAGAGCTCGCGCCGGGCGTCGAGGGCGGGGCGGCAGGCCGCTTCCGCACCCCGCGGGGAATGTCGGCGGGGCGGGCCCGGCTCGGCCTCGGGCTGAAATGCTCGCCCGCACCTGACGATCAAGCTCCGACTTCGCCGCGCTGCGGGGCCGGTTGGGGGCCGAAACCGACGATCGGCAGGCGCAAGGCCGCGGGCGCGTGCGCTGGAACCACCGGGTTGCGGGGCGGCACCGGTGGGATGCGCCGGTGCGGAGTGCCCATGGGCGGGCGGGTGTCCACCTCGCCTTTGTTGGGCCAGAGGGCGGCGGCGCGTTCGGCCTGGGCGACGATGGTGAGCGACGGGTTGACGCCGAGGTTGGCGGAGATGGCGGCGCCGTCGACAATGCTCAACGTCGAATAGCCGTAGACGCGGTGGTAGGAGTCGATGACGCCGTGGTCGGGGTCGGCGCCGATGGCGCAGCCGCCGATGAAATGGGCGGTCATCGGGACGTCGAACAGGTCCGGCCAGGTGCTGCCCGCGGTGGCGCCGAGCTTCTCGGCGACGCGACGGGTGGCCTCGTGACCTGCGGGGATCCAGGTCGGATTGGGTTCGCCGTAACCCTGCTTGCTGGCGAACTTGCGGCCGAACAATCCGCGCTTGGTGTAGGTGGTGATCGAGTTGTCCAGCGATTGCATGACCAGCAGGATCAGCGTGCGTTCGCTCCACTGACGGGTGCGCAGCAGGCGGACGGTGCGGATCGGCTGCTTCAACGCCACCGGCAGCACCCGCACCCACGGCGGGATCCGGTGGCCGCCATCGATGAGGTAGGTCTGCAACAGGCCCATCGCGTTGGAGCCCTTGCCGTAGCGCACGGGTTCGACGTGCGTATCGGGGGTGGGATGGAACGACGAGGTGATGGCGACGCCGCGGGTGATGTCCATATCCGGGTCGACCTCGGTGCGGCCGGCACCGAGAATGGCTTCGGAATTGGTGCGGGTCAGCACGCCGAGACGTTTCGACAGGTCCGGCATCACGCCGGTGTCGCGCATCTTGAACAGCAAGCGCTGGGTGCCCCAGGTGCCGGCGGCCAGCACCACTCGACCGGCGCGGAAGGTGCGGCGGCCGCGCCGGGTCCAGGAACCGGTGCGGTGGGTGTCGACCAGCCAGGTGCCGTCGGGTTGCGGGCGGATCGCGGTGACCGTCGTCATCGGATGCACTTGTGCCCCAGCCTTTTCGGCTAGTCCGAGATAGTTCTTGACGAGCGTGTTCTTGGCGCCGTGGCGGCAGCCGCTCATGCATTCGCCGCATTCGATACAGCCGGTGCGGTCCGGTCCGACACCACCGAAATAGGGGTCGGGCACGGTTTTGCCGGGTTCACCGAAATACACCCCGACGGGCGTGGGCACGAAAGTCTCGCCGACGCCCATATCGGTGGCGACCGCCCGGATGACGTCGTCGGCGGGCGTCATATGCGGGTTGCGCACCACGCCGAGCATTCTGGTCGCCTGCTCGTAGAACGGGCTCAGCTCGTCATCCCAGTCGGTGATATCTGCCCACTGCCGGTCGGCGAAGAACGCGGGACCTGGTTTGTACAGCGTGTTGGCGTAATTCAATGATCCGCCGCCCACACCCGCGCCGGCCAGGATGAAGCAGTCGCGCAGCCGGTGAATGCGTTGAATGCCGTAGCAGCCGAGTTTGGGCGCCCACAGGTATTTGCGCATATCCCAGTTCGTCGCCGCGAACTCGTCGTCGGCGAAGCGGCGCCCCGCCTCGAGCACCGCGACTCGATAGCCCTTTTCCGTCAGCCGCAGCGCCAAAACACTGCCACCGAACCCGGAACCGACGATCACCACGTCGACATCGAGTTCCCCGCTCATCTGCCACCTCCGCGGCCGACGTTAACAGCCGTGGACACGCGGTTACCCGAAATTGTGCAGTATCGGAAACTCCGCAGGCCGCGGACTCCGACACGTCACAACTGAAGCATCCCGCGCTGTTCCCCACCGCCTCCGCGGCTATCCGACCCGACAAACCCGGAGTTCAGTCGGATCCGTCCTGGATCAACAAACGAAACGATGAGAACGACGGCGTCAGTGGCGCCACCGCACGGAAATCACGCTCGTCGAGCGTCACGATGGCGTTGGTCAAATATCGCTCGGCGAGAACGATGTTCACCGCGTCCGCCAGGTCCAGCCGCAATCCGCCGAATTGGGTGATGAGCCGTTGTGCGACCCGGAGATCGTGGTGATCGACAGGCGGTACGAGAACGGCGCCTTCTTCCGCCGAAGTCAGTACATCGTCCAGGACGAGGTCGGCGATACGGCGGTCCTTCCCGAACCGGGCGATGAGCAGGTGGTCCACCTCGTCCAGAACCAGCGGAGAAACGACGGCGACCGAGGTGCTGAGCAACTCACGGACCCGATCCCGCTGCGGTGCGGAATTGTCATACGCAGCGATGAGCGCCGACGTATCGGCGATGAAAAAGCTCAACGTTCGTATGCGGTGCGAAGGTGCTCGTCCGCCTTCGCTGCGAACTGCGGATCACCCGAATCGAACGACGGCCATTCCCGCTTCCGCGGCGCACGAGGTGCGCGCAGCAAGACCAGATCGATACCTTCCCGAATGAGGTCCGCCTCGGAACGGCCCGCCGCCTCAGCCGCTTGCTTGAGACGCGACGTCTGCTCCTGATCCAGGTAAACGCTCGTCTTGACCTTCATAAACGTAGGGTACCACGTAGGGCATCCATCGTCCCCTATGCAAATTTGGCGCCCTATCGCCCGTTCTCCAGCGCCGCATGCAACGTCACCGCCCACTGGTGGACGATCTGCTTGCGCCGCGCCGAGTCGTCGGTCAGCACGTCGGCGAGGCCGAGGCCGCGGGCCATGTCGAGGGTGGCTTGGACGAGGTGGTGGGCTACCGGGTCGGCGTCGTCGACGCCGAGGGCTTCGACCGCGCGGCGGTGCGACACCCGGCCGAAGCGGGCCTCCAGGGGGACGATGCGTTCGCGCAGCGCGGGGTCGGCGGCGGCGTGGGTCCACACCTGCAAGGCCGCCTTGAACAGCGGGCTGGTGTAGGACTCGACCAGTCCCGCCACCACGGCCTCGGTCCGCCCGACACCGACGGCGGTGGCGGCGACGGTTTCCGCCTCCGCCTTCGCCTGCTCGGTCCTGGTGTCGAACATGTACTCGAGCGCCGCGGTGATCAGGTCTTCCCTGGTGGGGAAGTGATGCTGGGCGGCCCCACGCGACACCCCCGCGCGTTCGGCGACGACGGCCACCGTCGCGGCCGCCCAGCCCATCTCGGCCAGACAGTCGATGGTCGCCTCGAGCAGCCGCTGCCGGGTGGCCCGGCTGCGGTCCTGCTTCGGTTCGTGGGGTGTCGCCATGGGCCTATTGTGCCCAGCTGGGCGGGCGCTTCTGCAGGAAGGCCGTCATGCCCTCGATCACCTCGGGGGTGCCGAAGAAGCTGCCGGAGCGTTGCGCGAGTTCCTCGGCTTCGGCGTCGAACCCGGCCAGCAGCGCCGCGTTGACCAGCTTCTTCGATTCCGCCAGCCCCTGCGGCGAGCCCTTGCGCAGCTCACCGCACAGCCGCTTGACCTCGGCCGCCGGGTCGTCGGCGGCGATGGTGATGAGCCCGATCTGCTGCGCCACCGCAGTGTCGAATTTCTCACCGGTGAGGTAGTAGCGACTGGCCGCGCGCTGGTTCAGCCGCGGCAACAGGGTCAGCGAGATCATGAACGGCGCCATGCCGATCCGCACCTCGGTGAGCGCGAAACTGCTCGACGGACCCGCCACCACCAGATCGCAGGCGGCGATGATGCCCATGCCACCCGCCCGCACATTGCCGTCGATCTGGGCGATCACCGGTTTGGGCGCGGCCACCAGCCCGCGCAGCACGTCGATCATCTGACGGGTGCGCTGATCGGCCGCGGTGGCGGGGTCGGCGTTGGCGGCTTCACTCAGATCCGCACCGGCGCAGAACGTATTGCCGGTGTGGGTGAGCACGATGCCGCGCACCGCGGGATCGGCGACCGCCGCATCGATTCCGGCGAGCAGCTCCCGAACCAGCTTGGACGACAACGCATTGCGATTATGCGGTGAATCGAAGGTCAGTGTCGCGAACCCGTCGGCGACCTCGTAACGCACGAACGGCGCTTCGCTCATGACTCCACCTCTCCGGCACTCGGCATCGATAAGACCGAGGCCTCGGCTGTGTTGAATGCTCGCCCGCGGCGCTCACTCATCCGAATCTCCAATCCGGCGCCCGACCGGCCCCGCACCGAGCGATGCGGGGCCGGGACCGGGATCAGTAGGACTTCGGCAGTCCCAGCGAGTGCTGGGCGACGAAGTTGAGGATCATTTCCCGGCTCACCGGCGCGATCCGCGCGATGCGCGCGGCACCGAGCATGGCGGCCAGCCCGTATTCGCTGGTCAAACCGGCCCCACCGTGGGTCTGGATGGCCTGATCGAGGGCCTTGATGCTGGCCTCGCCCGCCGCGTACTTGGCCATGTTCGCGGCCTCGGCGGCGCCCATCTCGTCGCCGGCGTCGTAGAGGGTGGCGGCCTTCTGCATCATCAGCTTGGCCTGTTCGAGCTCGATCTTCACCTGCGCCAGCGGATGCGCGATGCCCTGGTGCGCGCCGATCGGCGTCTTCCAGACGGTGCGTTCCTTGGCGTATTCGACCGCGCGGTCGATGGCGTAGCGGCCCATGCCGACGGCCATCGCGGCACCCATGATGCGCTCGGGGTTCAGGCCCGCGAACAGCTGCATGAGTGCGGCGTCCTCCTTGCCGACCAGCGCGCTGGCGGGCAGCCGGACGTCGTCGAGGAACAGCGTGAACTGGTGGTCCGGTTCGATGATGTCCATCTCCTGCGGCGTCTTCTGGAAGCCGGGAGCGTCGGTGGGGACGATGAACAGGGCGGGCTTGAGCTTGCCGGTCTTGTGGTCCTCGGTGCGCGAGACGATGAGCACGGCCTCGGCCTGATCGACGCCGGAGATGAAGATCTTGCGGCCATTGAGGATCCAGTCGTCACCGTCGCGGCGCGCGGTGGTGGTGATCTGATGCGAGTTGGAGCCCGCGTCCGGTTCGGTGATGCCGAAGACCATCTTGCCGCTGCCGTCGGACAGTTTCGGCAGCCAGGCCGCCTTCTGCTCGTCGGTGCCGTACTTGGTGATGATGGTGCCGCAGATGGCCGGGGAGACCACCATGAGCAGCAGACCGGCGCCCTGGGCGGCCAGCTCCTCCATCACCAGCGCCAGCTCGTACATGCCCGCGCCACCGCCGCCGTATTCCTCGGGCAGGTTGACGCCGAGGAAGCCGAGCTTGCCCGCCTCGGCCCACAGTTCGTCGAGCGGCTCGTTGGCGCGCGCCTTCGGCAGCACGTAGTCGCGGTAGTTGTACTTCGAGGCGAGCGCGGCGACGGCGGCCCGCAGCTCCTTGCGCTCGTCGGATTCGATGAAGCTCATGACCTACTCCTGATCTTCCGAGGGCTCGTCCACGACGGCGAGCACCGCGCCGACCTCGACCTGCTGGCCGACGGTCACGTTGAGTTCGCTGAGGACGCCGCTGGTGGGGGCGACGATGGTGTGTTCCATCTTCATCGCCTCCAGCCACAGGATCGGCTGTCCGTGTTCGACCTGATCACCGACGGCGGCGCCGAGCCGGATCACGCTGCCTGGCATGGGCGCGAGCAGCGAGCCCGCGGCCACCTGATCGGCCGGGTCGGTGAAGCGCGGCAGCCTGCGCACGGCGACCGGGCCGAGCGGGGAGTCGACGCAGACGAGATCGCCGTAGCGGGAGATCTCGAATTGCCTGCGCACCGGGCCGCGGTCCCCGGGAACGCCGAGCACCACGCGTTCGGGCGTGAGGTCGATCAGCTCCAGACCGTCGTGACCTTCGATCTGGACACCGCCGCGGGTGAAGCGGTAACGCACCTCATGGGTGCCGCTGATCCGGCTCTCATAGGACTTGGTCTGCGGTGCGGAGGCGAGGTTGCGCCATCCGCTGGGGATCCCGCCGGCCACGCGCGCGGCGCGACGGTTGGCCGCGGAATCGGCCAGCGCCGCCGCGACGATGGACAACGCCTCGTCGGCCTCGCTGACCAGCGGCGCCGACAGTGCGTCGAGACCGTGCGTATCGAAGAACGCGGTGTCGGTGTCGCCGGCCAGGAACGCCGGATGCCGCAGCACCCGCACCAGCAGGTCGCGGTTGGTGACCAGGCCGTGCACCTTGGCCCGCTGCAAGGCGGTGGCCAGCAGATGGGCGGCCTCGGCGCGGGTCTCGGCGTAAGAGATGACCTTGGCCAGCATCGGGTCGTAGTGCACGCCGACCACCGAACCGTCGACCACACCGGTGTCCAGCCGCACTCCCGGCTGTTCCAGAACGGTGAATTCGCCTGCGGTGAACGGGATATCGAGCTTGTGCACCGGACCGCTCTGGGGCTGCCAATCCTGGGCCGGGTCCTCGGCGTAGAGCCGGACCTCGATCGAATGCCCGCGCTTGGCCGGCTGCACCGGTGGCAGCGGCAGCCCGGACGCCACCTGCAACTGCAATCGGACCAGGTCGAGTCCGGTGGTCTGTTCGGTGACCGGATGCTCCACCTGGAGGCGGGTGTTCATCTCCAGGAAGAAGAAATCGCCCTTTTCATCGGCCAGGAATTCGACCGTGCCCGCACCCTCGTAGCCGATGGCCTCGGCGGCCAGCCGCGCGGCTTCGAACAGCCGATCGCGCATGCCGTCGATCTTCTCGACCAGAGGCGACGGCGCCTCCTCCACGACCTTCTGATGACGACGCTGGATCGAGCATTCCCGCTCACCCACCGCCCACGTGGTGCCGGCGGTATCGGACATGACCTGGACTTCGATATGCCGCCCGGTCTCCAGGTACCGCTCACAGAACACCGTCGGATCGCCGAACGCCGATTCGGCCTCACGGCGCGCCGCCTCGATCTGCCCGGACAGCTCGCTCAGCTCACGCACCACGCGCATGCCGCGGCCACCACCGCCGGCCGAGGCCTTGATCAGCACCGGCAGATGGTCCTCGGTGACCTCGGCCGGGTCCAGTTCGGCCAGCACGGGTACCCCGGCGGCGTCCATCATCTTCTTGGACTCGACCTTGGAGCCCATCTGTTCGATGGCGGCCACCGGCGGTCCGATCCACACTAGCCCGGCCTCCTGCACCGAGCGCGCGAATTCGGCGTTCTCGGAGAGGAATCCGTAGCCGGGGTGGATCGCATCGGCTCCGGCCGACAGCGCCGCCTCGATGATCAGTTCACCGCGCAGGTAGGTCTCGCCGGGGGTGTTGCCGGGCAGCCGGATCGCGGCGTCGGCCTCGGCGACGTGCGGGGAGGCCGCGTCGGCGTCGGAGTAGACCGCCGTGGTGGCGATGCCCATGCGGCGGCAGGTGGCGAACACCCGGCGCGCGATCTCACCGCGATTGGCGACCAGGACATTGGTAATCGGAGTTGTCATCGCCGACCGCCTCACATTCGGAAGACGCCGAAGCCCTCGGCGCCCTGGATCGGGGCTGTGTGAATGGCCGACAACGCCATTCCCAGCACGGTGCGGGTATCACGCGGATCGATGATGCCGTCGTCGTAGATGCGCCCGGACAGGAACATCGGCAGCGATTCGGCCTCGATCTGCGCCTCGACCATGGCGCTCATGGCGGCGGCGCCGTCTTCGTCGAAGGTCAGGCCCTTCGCCTCGGCGGCGGCGCGCTGCACGATGGTGATGACACCGGCCAGTTGCGCGCCACCCATCACGGCGGATTTGGCGCTGGGCCAGGCGAACAGGAACCGCGGGTTGAACGCGCGCCCGCACATGCCGTAGTGGCCCGCGCCGTAGGAGGCGCCGATGAGCAGCGAGATATGCGGCACCTTCGAGTTGGAGACCGCGTTGATCATCATCGAGCCGTGCTTGATGATGCCGCCCTGCTCGTACTCCTTGCCGACCATGTAGCCGGTGGTGTTGTGCAGGAACAACAGTGGCGTATTCGACCGGTTGGCCAGCTGGATGAACTGGGTGGCCTTCTGCGATTCCTCGGAGAACAGCACACCGCGCGCGTTGGCGAGGATGCCGATCGGGTAGCCGTGCAGTTCGGCCCAACCGGTGACCAGGCTCGATCCGTACATGGGCTTGAACTCGTCGAAATCGGAGCCGTCGACGATGCGGGCGATCACCTCGCGCGGATCGAACGGGATCTTCAGATCCGACGGCACGATGCCGAGCAATTCCTCCGGGTCGTACAGCGGCGAGATGACGTCGCTGCGCGGCTGCGGGCCCTGCTTCTTCCAGTTCAGCCTGCGCACGATGGCGCGTCCGAGCCGGATCGCGTCCTGTTCGTCGGCGGCGAAATAGTCGGCCAGACCGGAGACACGGGCGTGCATTTCGGCGCCGCCGAGGGATTCGTCGTCGGATTCCTCACCGGTGGCCATCTTCACCAGCGGCGGGCCGCCGAGGAACACCTTCGCGCCCTCCTTGACCATCACCACGTAGTCGGACATGCCGGGAATGTAGGCGCCGCCCGCGGTGGAGTTGCCGAACACCAGCGAGATGGTCGGGATACCCGCCGCGGAGGCCTGGGTGAGATCGCGGAACATCGCGCCACCCGGGATGAAGACTTCCTTCTGGGTGGGCAGATCGGCACCGCCGGATTCCACCAGCGAGATCACCGGAAGCCGGTTCTGCTTGACGATCTCGTTGATGCGCAACGTCTTCCGCAGCGTCCACGGGTTCGAGGTGCCTCCGCGCACCGTCGGATCCGGCGCCACGATCATGCATTCGACGCCCTCGACCACACCGATGCCGGCGATGGTCGAGGCACCCACCTGGAACTCGCTGCCCCAGGCGGCCAGCGGGCACAGCTCCAGGAACGGTGAATCCTCGTCGAGCAGCAGTTCGATGCGCTCACGCGCGGTGAGCTTGCCGCGCTTGTGATGACGGGCAACCTTGTCCGGGCCGCCGCCGGCGATGGCCTTGGCGAATTCGGCCTCCAGCTCGGCGAGCTTGCCCGTCATCGCCTCCGCGGCCGCGGTGTACTCCGGCGACGACGGATCGAGGGTGGAACGGAAGGTCGTCATGACTGGTACCCCAATACTTTCGACGCCAGCATGGTCAGGATTTCGTTGGTGCCACCGCCGATGCCGAGGATGCGGACGTCGCGGTAGATGCGTTCGATCTCGGATTCGCGCATGTAGCCCATGCCGCCGTGCAGCTGAACGCCCTGGTTGGCCACCCATTCGGCGGTCTCGACGGCGGTGTTCTTGGCGAAGCACACCTCGGCGATGAGGCCCTGTTCACCGGCAGTGTGCCGCTCGACCAGCGCGCGGGTGTAGACCCGGGCCAGGTCGACGCGGCGGTGCATTTCGGTGAGCGTCATCTGCACCGATTGGCGGCTGATCAGGGGACGACCGAAGGTTTCCCGGTTGCGGCACCATTCGAGCGTGAGATCCAGGGCGCGCTGGGCCTGCGCGTAGGCCTGCACCGCGAGGCCGACCCGCTCGCTGACGAAAGCCGTTGCGATCTGGGCGAATCCGGTGTTCTCGGCGCCGACCAGGTTGTCCACCGGCACTCGAACGTCCTCGTAGGAGAGTTCGGCGGTGTCGGAGGCCAGCCAGCCCATCTTCTCCAGCTTGCGCGCCACCGTGAAACCGGGCGTATCGGTGGGCACGATGACCAGCGACACCCCGCCCGCACCCGGCCCGCCGGTGCGCACCGCGGTCACCACGAAATCGGCGCGGCAGGCCGACGTGATGAAGGTCTTGGCGCCGTTGATGACGTAGTGGTCGCCGTCGCGGACCGCCGAGGTGGTCAGGTGGCCCACGTCGGAACCGCCGCCGGGTTCGGTGATCGCCAGAGATCCGATCAGGTCACCGGCCAGCGTCGGGCGCACCCAGCGATCGATCTGCTCGGTATTGCCGGAGGCGATGATGTGCGGCAACGCGATCCCGCACGTCATCAACGAGGCCCAGGCACCACCGGAGGCGCCGGCCTGGTGGAACTCCTCGCCGAGGATCACGGCGTCGATGGCATTACCGCCGGACCCGCCCACCGATTCCGGGACATCGATGCCGAGCAGTCCGAGCTCACCGGCCTTCTTGTGCAGTTCGCGCGGCAGCTCACCGGCCCGCTCCCAAGCACCGAGGTCGGGCAGCACCTCCCGCTCGACGAACCGGCGCACGGTGGCGCGCAACTCTTTTCGTTCCGGCGTATCCCAGACACTCATCGGGCACCCTCTAGCAATTCGGTCGGAATATCGACATGACGGGAGCGCAGCCATTCGCCGAGCCCCTTGGCCTGCGGATCGAAACGGGCCTGGTAGGCCACGCCCTTGCCGAGCAGACCG
The DNA here is from genome assembly GCF_005863245.1 of Nocardia cyriacigeorgica. Classification (GTDB taxonomy): domain Bacteria; phylum Actinomycetota; class Actinomycetes; order Mycobacteriales; family Mycobacteriaceae; genus Nocardia; species Nocardia cyriacigeorgica_C. The sequence goes on from NZ_VBUT01000010.1 coordinate 19,148, forward strand.
GAGATGATGAAGTTCAGCGCCCGCAGGTTGGGCAGCACATGCCGGGTGACCTCGAGCGAGGCGGTTTCCGGCAGCAGCTCACGCAGCCGCTCCACGGTGAGCGTGTGCACCAGCCAGCGCCACTGCTCATCGGTGCGCACCCAGACGCCGATATTGGCGTCACCGCCCTTGTCACCGCTGCGGGCCAGTGCGATGGCGCCCAGCGGTGCGCGCCGGGTGTCGTTGCTCGCCAAGGGTTCCGGAATTTCTGGTGCGGGAACCGGCTCGAGCGCGCGGGTTTCGGCGGCCTGCGCGATATCGACGCGGGTGCCGTCGGCGAGCACGGCGACATGCGGCACCTCGCTCGCATCGACGAAGCCCGGCGTGTACACCCCGTAGGGCGAACCATTGCCCGGCAGCGTGGTGAAGCTGCATCCCGGATAGCTGGCAAGCGCCAATTCCACGGCGACGCTGGAGAAGGCCCGGCCCACCTTGTTCGGATCCGGATCGCGCACCACGCAGCGCAGCAGGGCGCTGGCCTGCTCCTCGGTGTCGGCATCGGGGCGGTCCAGGCGGGCCAGCGTCCAGTCGAGTTCGGCGGGACGCACGGTCAGCCAGGATTCCAGCTGACGTTGCGCCAGTGCGGCTTTCGCCTCGATATCGAGTCCGGTGAGCACGAACTCCATCTCGTTGCGGAATCCGCCGAGAATATTGAGCGAGACCTTCAATTGCGGCGGCGGCGCCTCACCGGTGACTCCGCTGATCAGCACACGGTCGGGGCCCTCCTGCTCGACCCGGATGGTGTCGAGCCGAGTCGTCACGTCCGGCCCGGCGTAGCGCGCGCCCTGGATTTCGTACATGAGCTGGGCCTGCACCGTATCGACGGTGACCGCGCCGCCGGTGCCGGGATGCTTGGTGATGACGCTGCTGCCGTCGCGGCGGATCTCGGCGATCGGGAATCCGGGGCGGCCGAGGTCTTCGAGTTCGGTGAAGAAGGCGTAGTTGCCGCCGGTGGCCTGGGTGCTGCATTCGATGATGTGGCCCGCCACCACCGCACCCGCGAGCCGGTCGTAATCGGTGCGTTCCCAGCCGAAGTGCGCGGCGGCGGGCCCGACGATCACCGAGGCGTCGGTGACCCGTCCGGTGACGACGATGTCGGCGCCGGAATTCAGGCATTCCACGATGCCCCACGCGCCGAGATAGGCATTGGCGGTGAGCGGGGAGCCGAGCCCTAGTTCGGCCGCGCGGCCGGACAGATCGTCGCCCTCGACATGCGCGATCTTGGCCTCGAGACCCAGCTCGGCAGCGACTTTACGCAGTTTCTCGGCCAGGCCCGCCGGGTTCAGTCCACCGGCATTGGTGACGATCTGGACATTGCGTTCCAGCGCCAGCCCGAGGCACTCCTCGATCTGCTTGACGAAGGTTTTCGCGTAACCGAGGCCGGGATCCTTCATCCGGTCCCGGCCCAGGATCAGCATGGTCAGTTCGGCGAGATAGTCGCCGGTCAGCACGTCGAGCGGCCCGCCTTCGAGCATCTCGCGCATGGCGCTCAACCGGTCGCCGTAGAACCCGGAACAGTTGCCGATCCGGATGACGTCCGGATCGTCGGCCAGCCTACTCATCAGCGGGTATGCCTCCTGTCGCGCTGGATCGGGCCGTCGCGATCGCGGGCCACCGTCACGGCGCCCGGAATCCGCGTACGCCACCAGCATCACAGCCGGTCCGGAAAAAATCAAGCTTGCGTGCTTGTTAATTGCGGGCTATCGTCCACGTCGAATCGTCGCAGGCGAGAAGGCCTGATGGAGCGGAATGGCGCAGCGGCGCGAAGGCCCGACTGCCGGCGCGCGGCCATCGAACGGCACAATCGGCACCATGTCCTCCGATGTCGCCGTGGTCTTCCTCTTCGCTCTCGCCGGATTCCTCATCGGCGGGGCCTACACGACCTGGAAGACCGCACGACCGCTCGCCATCGCCTTGGGCGTGTGCGCGGTGCTGGCGGCAGTGGGCGCCGTCGTCTGGCTTATCTAGCTAGCTAGCTACTCGTGAGGCGGAAGATGCGTAGATCTTCCGGCACACCACTCAATGGCGCGGCGAACATCCCTCGCCGATACGGCTTGACCGTGTACCCGAGTTCCTCGAGCACCCCTGGCGAGACCGAGCGCAGGGTGGCCTCCGACAGCATGGTGCGGCCGTTGCCGCCCGCTTCCATCACGCGCGCGGCGATGGTGACGTCGACGCCGAGCCAGTCGCCGCCGATCTCCCGTGGCGTGCCGGTGTGCAGGCCGATCCGCATCTGTGGGGTGTAGCCGTCCACGCTGACCTCGGCCAGCGCCCGCTTGGCCGCCACCGCCGCCTTCACCGCCGCGTCGGCGGTCGGGAACACCGCCATCACGCCGTCACCCATGCGTTTCACCACTTGACCGCCCCGCTCGGCGATGGGCGGCTCGATGGCCTTGGCCACCCGGCGCAGCAGTTCGAGCGTGGCCTCGTCACCGGCCGACAGCGACCATTTCGAGAACGACACCAGGTCGGTGAACATGACGGTGACTTCCTGGGTGCCCCGGCCACGGCCCACCCGCTCCAGCGCCGCCTGCCACACCTGCAACGCGCCGAAGCCGATCTCGCGTGCCGCGCTCGGGCGGGGGCCGACGAACTTGTCCGCGGCTCGCGCGACCGCGCGCGGACCTCCGGGACCGGAGACCGACAGCGGATCACCGAAGGACGGATCGCCCGGCAGCTGTTCGCGGGCCTTGCGCAGGACACCGATCACGTCAGGGCGCTGGTTGGCCGCGGTCATCAGAGCCGCGATCGCGCGCGGCCGGGGACGGCGGGAGGACCCGCCTCGAGCGGAGGAATCGGCGGCGCCGGGATCCGCGCCGTTCGCTTCCGGTTCCGGTCCGGACACCGCACCGCCGGAAGGTGTTCTGCTCACGCCCCGAGGGTATCCCAGCCGACCCGTCGCCGGTGACGGCGATAAACGGCACCGGCCCGGTGCGAAAGTTCGCACCGGGCCGGAAAGTACCGCACCGTCCGCCGGGCAGTGGCGGACGGTGCGAGGGGCGCTGACCTCCCGACAAGGTCTGCTACCCACCAACCCGAGTGGCGAGGGAGGGCAACTCGGGTAGTCCATACATTCGGGCTAGGCGTCGCGCTGGTTCACCGCGAACAGCGAAGCTCCGAACACGATCGCGACGAAGGCGATGAAGTAGAGCAGGCTGCCCCACACACCCCAGTGCCAGTTGCCGACCGGCTCTTCGACCGCGAGGAAGCGGTTGGCGTTGGCGAAGGGCAGGAACGGAGTCACATTGCGGCCGAAGCTGCCGAACGCGCCCAGCAGCGGCTCGATGAGCAGCGACCACAGCACGATCAGCGAGATCGCCGCCGCCGACTGCCGCACCAGCACGCCGACCGCGATGGCCAGCGCAACGCACAGGAAGGTGTAGATGGGCAGGCCGTAGATCGTGCGCCAGTGGCCGTCCAGCACCAGGGTGGCGGCCGCTTCGGACCCGCCGACCAGCTTGCCGACCAGGAACGCACCGAACGCGAGCACGGTGGTGAGCACGGCGCCGTAGAACCCGACGAGCGCGGTCTTGGTGAGGATCACGAGGTTGCGGTTCGGCACCGCCTGGAACGTCGTACGGATGACGCCGAAGCGGTATTCGCTGGTCACCGTGAGCGCCGCCATGATCATCAGCACCATGACGCCGAAGCCGGACACGCCCGCGGTCACGGTGCCGATGTCGAGCGAGGGCACCTCACCCGATTCGGTCCCCGCGGTGCGCACGACCAGCGCGAACAACGCCGCGAGGCCGAGGCCGAGCACGACGACGATCACCGAGCACCACCACGGTGACCTGGTCGAGGTCAGTTTGATCCGTTCCGCTTCCAGCACGCCGATCACAGCGCACCTCCCATCACCTGATCGTCGGTCCCGACGCCGCCACCGTGGTACTGCACGGCGCCGCCGGTCATCCGCATGAACGCCTCCTCCAGCGAGGCCCGCTGCGGCGCGAGTTCGAACAGCGTGATGTCGTTCGCGCCCGCCAGCTTGCCGACCGCGTCACTGGTGACGCCCGCGATCATCAGCGCCGGTCCGTCCTGGCCGGTGCCGTCCTCGCGCACGGTCATGCCGTTGGAGGTGAGAATGCTGCGCAGCTGATCGAGCTGCGGGCTGCGCACCCGCACCGACGACTCCGAGGCGCGGTCGATGAATTCCTGGGTGGTCGAATCCGAGATGAGCTTGCCGCGCCCGATCACCACCAGGTGTTCGGCGGTCTGCGCCATCTCCGAGAGCAGATGGCTCGACACCAGCACGGTGCGTCCTTCGGCGGCCAGGCGCTGCATGAACCGGCGGATCCACAGGATGCCCTCCGGGTCGAGGCCGTTGACCGGTTCGTCGAACAGCAGCACCGGCGGATCGCCGAGCAGGGCGCCGGCCAGGCCGAGGCGCTGGGACATGCCGAGGGAGAATCCGCCCGCGTTCTTACCGGCGACCTCGGACAGGCCGACCAGCCGCAGCACCTCTTCGACCCGCGATTTCGGGATGCCGTTGGAGGCGGCCATCCACTGCAGGTGAGCGCGCGCGGAACGGTTCGGATGCACCCATTTGGCGTCGAGCAGGGCGCCCACTTCGCGCAGCGGCTGGTCCAGGTCGTGGTACGGCCTGCCGTTGATCAGGGCGGTTCCGGCGGTCGGCCGGTCCAGCCCGAGGATCATGCGCATCGTGGTCGACTTACCGGCGCCGTTCGGTCCGAGGAAGCCCGTCACCTGTCCGGGACGAACGGTGAAGGTCAGATCCTGAACCGCGACGGTCTGCCCGTAGTGCTTGGTCAGGCCCTTCAGTTCGATCATGCCTACAGCATTGCGCAGAATTCGCCGGCGCGCGTCGGTATAAAGGCTTGTCGTCGATCATCCTCGAGGATGATCTAGTCCCCGGGTGGGACCCCCGGTCGTCCCGGAGTCTGCCGCGTGGTCGGCGGACTCACGACGACGGTAGTCGGCCGCCCGGGTAGGTCCGCCGTGCGGCGAACTCGGACCGCTCGGCCGATCGACGGGGCAGGCTTACCCTCGGCGTCCAGGTCGAGTCAGCCGAGGGCGGGCGAGGACGCCTGAGCCCAGAAGCGCTTGGGGATTCGCCCGGCCTCGCGCGCCAGTCGACCGGCGCGAACGGCGTCGGCCATGGCGGCGGCCATCAGCGCGGGTTGCCTGGCCCGGGTCACCGCCGTCGCCAGCAGCACCGCCGAGCAGCCCAGTTCCATGGCCAGCGCGGCATCACTGGCGGTGCCGATACCCGCGTCCAGGATCACCGGGACGCCCGCCTCGGCCACGATCATCTCGATATTGTGCGGATTGCCGATGCCGAGGCCGGTGCCGATGGGTGCGCCGAGCGGCATCACCGCCGCGCAGCCCGCCTCCTCGAGCCTGCGGGCCAGGATCGGGTCGTCATTGGTGTAGGGCAGCACCACGAAACCGGCGTCGACCAGCTTTTCCGCGGCGTCGAGCAGTTCGATCGGATCGGGCAGCAGGGTGCGCTCGTCGGCGACCACCTCGAGCTTGACCCAGTTGGTGTCGAGCGCCTCGCGGGCCAGTTGCGCGGTGAGCACCGCCTCGGCGGCCGTGCGGCAGCCGGCGGTGTTGGGCAGGGGCGCGATATCCAGGCGTTTGAGCAGGTCGAGCACGCCGGTGCCGCCTGCCGCGTCGACCCGGCGCATGGCGACGGTGGTCAGCTCGGTGCCGGAGGCCACCAGGGCCTCCTCCAGCACGGCCAGGCTCTCGGCGCCGCCGGTGCCCATGATGAGCCGGGAGCCGAACTGCCGCCCCGCGATCTCGAGTGGGGCGTCGGGGGAAACCTGGTCAGCCACCTTGGACCGCCGTCAGCACGTCGATCTGCCAGCCGCGGCCGACCGGCTCGTCCCAACGCGATTTCGGGAACACCGCGCCGTCGACGGCCAGCGCCACACCCTGACAGGGCAGATCCAGCCGGGTGAGCAGCTCGCGCACGGTGAGCGGTTCGGCGAACTCGTGGTCCTGGCCGTTCACGGTGACACCGATGGGCACAGATAGCGCGGTCATCGAACTCCTCCTGCGGATGAAACAGCCGGCGCGGACGGCGCCGAAAAGCGTTGCGGATCAGCCGAAGCCACCTCGGGCAGCGGGGCGCCCGCCAGCTCGGCCAGCACCGCGTCGGCGGTGATGGCGGTGGTGAGCATGCCGTTGCGGCCGTGGCCGGTGGCGGCGACGATTCGGTCGGTGAGCCTGCCGATCAGCGGCAGATTGTCCGGCGTGCCCGGGCGCGAGCCCGCATTCGCCTCGGCCAGTTCGTATTCGCCGATACCGGGCAGGATGGCCTCGGCGTCGGCGATCAGGTCGCGGACTCCGGCGACGGTGACCGCCACATCGAAGCCCGCCTCGTATTGCGTTGCGCCGACCACGATTCCGTCCTCGCGCGGCACCAGATACACCGGCCTGCCGTGCACCCGGGCGCGGATCACCCGGGTCGGAACGGGCTGCGCACCCGGCCGATGCCGCAGCCGCAGGATCTCACCCTTGACCGGACGCACCGGCAGCTGCGGGCACAGCCGAGCCGAGGCGGCGCCCGCGGCCAGCACGATCTGGTCGTGCGGCAGGGCATCGACGTCGTCAACGGATTCGGCTCGCACCTCGACCCCGACGGCGTCGACGGCCACGCGCAGCGCACTCAGCAGCAGTCGGTTGTCGATGGCGGGCTCGGCGGTGGCGAGCATGCCCGCGCGGACGGTGCGGGCGAGCCCCGGTTCGAGTTCGCGCACTCCGGCGCGGTCGAGAATCCGCAGGTCGTGGCCGTGGCCGCCGACCCAGTCGGCAATGGTGTGCAGGTCGGCGGCGTCGGCGGCGTCCAGCGCCACCGTCAGGGTCTGCTCGGCCACGTACACGTCGGTGCCGGTGGTGGCTTCCAGCCGCGCGGCGAACACGGGCCAGTGCGCGAGGGCGGCGGCGCCGAATGCGAGGACGGCGTCCTCACCCGGCCAGCCCTCCGACAGCGGCGCCAGCATTCCGCCGGCAACCCAGGAGGCGCCGGAGGCGACAGCCGGATCGAACAGGGTGACCGTCCACCCGGCCTCCGCGGCCCGCCATGCCGCGGCGAGCCCGATGGCGCCGCCACCGACGACGGCCAGAGTGGGCATCGGTTCCTCCTCGTGTTCGCATACCCACGGTAGCGCGGCTACGGTCGAAGGCGTGCAACCCTCCCACCCGAACCGACCGCTGCCGCCACGGGAGCGCCTGGCTACCGCGCGGTTGTATCTGTGCACCGACGCCCGACGGGAAAAGGGCGATCTGGCCAAGTTCGCCGAGGCCGCGCTCGCCGGCGGTGTCGACATCATCCAGCTACGCGACAAGGGGTCACCGGGCGAGCAGAAGTTCGGCCCGCTCGAGGCCAAGGCGGAGCTCGGCGCCCTCGCCGAATTGAAGGCCGCCGCCCGCAGGCACGGCGCGCTCGTCGCGGTGAACGACCGGGCCGATCTGGCGCTCGCCGCGGGTGCGGACGTGCTGCATCTCGGTCAGGGCGATCTGCCGCCGTGGTACGCGCGCCGCATCCTCGGCCCCGACGTGGTGATCGGCCGCTCCACCCACAATCGCGCGCAGGCCGGGCTGGCCGCCATCGACGAGCACATCGATTACTTCTGCACCGGACCGGTCTGGGCGACGCCGACCAAACCGAACCGCCAAGCCGCCGGGCTCGACCTGGTCCGCTCCACGGCCGAAGCGCATCCGACGCGTCCGTGGTTCGCCATCGGCGGTATCGATGCGGAGCGGCTGCCCGAGGTGCTGGAGGCGGGCGCCGACCGGGTCGTTGTGGTCCGGGCGATCACCGAGGCGCGAGATCCCGAAGCCGCGGCGCGCGAGCTCAAGGCCGCATTGCTCGCCAACGTCTGAGCACGCGGGGCACAGGCCGACCACATAGGTCGCCGATCAGGTCGTGGATCGAGCGGCCGATCGGACGCGGACGCTCAACCGCCGAGTCCACCGCCGGACCGCGCTAATGCGGGCCGACCGGAGATCACCGGCGACTGGCCGGGCAGGCGGGTGCCGAACGCTCAGGACAGGATCTGGCCCGTCGTCAAAGCCAGCGTCCGAGCGGGTTCTGGCCGGTCCTGCACGGAATCGTGCTCGGTGAGATCAGCGAGCCCTTCGATGATCGTGGCGAAATCGCCCGGCCCGTCGGCCACGGCGTGCAGCCAGATGAACCCCTGCTCCGCGAGATCGACGGTGCGGGGCAGGGCGGCGGCCAAGGCGGGCGCTTGGGCGATACCGGCCAGGTCCACCCGAGCGGGGACGGCGCGCAGTTCGGGCCAGGCGAGGGCGAAGCCGGGATGCAGCGGCCTGGCGTCCACTTCGTCTTCGGGTACCCAGGCCAGCTCGACACTTTCCCGGTTGGCGCTGGTCGCCAAGGTGTGCGCCGCATCGGCGACCACGGTCGTGTAGGTCCAGCCGCTCGGCGCGCAGGCCGTCACCCGTTCGGCGCGCACCCGCAGATCGGTCGAGGCGATTCCGGCTTCCTCCCAGGCCTCTCGGACGGCGGCGTGCATGGGCGTCTCATGGCTGTCGCGGGCGCCGCCGGGCAGCGCCCAGGTGCCGCCCTGATGACTCCACGGCGCACGATGCTGCAACAGGACCGCCGAGCCGCCGCCCTCCAGCGGCGCCCGCAGCAGTAGACCGGCAGCCCCGAACTTTCCCCAGTGGCGGACCCCATCCGGTCCGCGCGACCAGCCGTCGCCGTCACCACGCATTTCGCACCATCCTCGTCACCTGGCACTCCTATAGTGCCGCACGCGCCGCCTGGAGTGGGCGGCCTCCGCGCGACACCCGGCCGACCCGGCCGGGATCGGCCACACGCCCCACACATCGGCCTCCGGGCACTAACCTTGGCCGGTTACCGACGTCGACGGCCGGTCACAGAGACCGGATGAGTTGTCGGCGCACGGGATGGGGCCAGACAGAATAGGCTCCGAAACAGCGCAAACAGGCGCCCCTGAGCGGGGAGGTGGACATGACGCGGTTGGCAGCGGATCGGGCGGCGGCGGTACAGGAGCCGGCGACCGATTCCGAGCCGCCGAACGGGAGTGGGCGACGGCTCCCGGTGCGTCCGCATGTGCGGGCGATGCGTGAGCAGCTCGACCCGGCCAATCTACGATCCTTCGCCCGGTCCACGCCGGGCCGGCTGATCGGAGTCGGCCTACTACTCGCCGTGGTGTGCCTGGCCGCCGGCGCGACGACGGCGGCGACGGTCAACGAACGCCAGAACGGGCTCGACGTGCTCCTGGTCGAAACCGAACCCGATGCGCACTCCGCACACCGGATCTACACCTCGCTCTCGGTGGCCGACGCCGCCGCCGCGACCGCGTTCATCTCCGGCGGCCTGGAACCACAGCACGTGCGCGACCGCTACAGCCAGGCGGTCGGCGAATCGGCGGCCGAACTCGCCGCACTGTCCGGCGAAGGCCCGGACCAGCGGCTGCGCACCGGCATCGCGACCGGGCTCCCGGTGTACACCGGGTTGATCGAGACGGCGCGAGCCAACAACCGCAGCGGGTATCCGGTGGGCGCGGCCTACCTGAGTGAAGCGTCGAATCAGATGCAGACCAGGCTGCTGCCGATGGCGGGCGAACTCCAGCAGCATCGCTCCGACGCGGTCGACGACGCACAGCGACGTCATGTCCGGCCGCCGTGGATCGCGATCGCCTTGCTGGTCCTCGCCCTGGCCGGGTTGATCTGGGCCCAGGTCGATTTCGCGCGCCGCTGGCACCGCACGTTCAATCCCGGACTGCTGCTCGCCGCAGGCGCGGTGCTGCTGTTGCTGGTCTGGACAGTGGTGGCGGGATCCATCTCGGCCACCGCGATGATCCGCGGCCGCGATGACGCCGCCCGTGCGGCCGACCGCCTGACCGAAAGCCGCATCCTGGCCCAGCAGGCCAGGTCCGCGGAAACCCTGAAGCTGGTGCGCCGCGATGCCACCGGCGACTACGACCTCACCTACGACGCCAACCGCACTAGACTCACCGAACTGCTCGCCGACGACGCCCCGGGCGCCGCGGATGCCCGTGCGGCACTCGACCGTTGGCATAGCGCGCATCAACGGATGAACGAGGCCCTCGACCGTGGCGATTTCGTCGCCGCCGCCGCGGTGGCGACCGGTCCTGGCGCCGACGATTCCGCCGCCCAGGTGGACGCGCTCGATCACGCGCTGGCCTCCGGAATCGCCGATACCAGGGACACCTTGCGCGACGACATCTCTCAGAGCGCGCGCGTGCTGGACTTCCTCGCCCCCGGCGCGCTGATCCTCGGCATCCTCGGCGCGGCCTGCGTCGCCCTCGGTGTCTGGCCCCGACTGCGGGAGTATCGATGAAAACCGTTCGCACGGCGCTAGTTTTCGCCGCGGTCGCACTGATCGGCGGCTGCACCGCGGAGCCGGTCACCCGCACCGGCATCGACGGTATAGATTTCACCGAGCCGCCGCTGCCGGCGCAAGCGGCCACCATCGGGACCGACACGAGCGTGTCACCGAAACCCGAACCCGATTGCGGCGATCCGACCGCGAGCCTGCGGCCCGACAACGCCACCAGCGGGCCGACTCTCGACGCCATCCGCGCCCGTGGGCGACTGGTGGTCGGCTTGGACGCCGGCTCCAACCTGTTCAGCTTCCGCGATCCGATCAGCGGCGCGATCGTCGGCTTCGACGCCGATATCGCTCGCGAGGTCGCCCGTGATCTGCTCGGCAGCCCGGATCTGATCGAGTACCGCAGCCTGTCCTCGGCCGACCGGGAGAAGGCGCTGCAAGAGCATTCGGTCGATCTGGTGGTCAAGACCATGACCGTGACTTGCGATCGGCGGCAACGGGTGTCGTTCTCCACGGTCTATCTGCTCGCACATCAGCGGGTGCTCGCGGTGAAGGGCTCCGGTATCGAAAGCCTGGCCGACCTGGCCGGCAAGCGGGTCTGCGTGGTGGCGGGCACCACCTCGGTGGACCACATCCGCCGCTACGAGCCGAAGGCCACCATCCTGACCGTGCCCACCTGGGCCGACTGCCTGGTGGTGCTGCAACAGCGCCAGGTCGACGCCGTCAGCACCGACGACGCGATCCTGGCCGGCCTGGCCGCACAGGACCCCTACACCCACATCGTCGGCCCGAGCATCAGCGACGAGCCGTACGGCATCGGCATCTCCAAGGGCAACGACGATCTGGTGCGCTTCGTCAACCGCACCCTGGCCCGCATCCGCGCCGACGGCACCTGGACCCAGATCTACGACCGCTGGCTGTCGGTCCTCGGCGATACCCCCCGCCCGCCCGAACCGGTCTACCAGGACTGACCATGCACGACACCGGCGTCGACCCAGAAGAACCCGCGGCATCCGGCGATGCCGCGGGAGCTGGTGATGCCATGGACGCCGGTGGTGCTGCGGACGCCGGTGCGCGCCGACCTGCCACCGACCCGGCCGACTCCGAACCCACCCGCCCCGCACAACGCCCGTCCACCACCCGCGGTCGCCACGCCAAGGCCGACACCGGAGCCACACCTCGGCCTTTCGATGCTCCCGTGCCGACTCCGGATACGTCGGCGCCGCTCCACGGAGCAACCTCGTCGCCCCCCGACCCGCAAGCTCCGTCGGCCCGGGAACCGGGCGACGGGGAATCGCGCGACGTCGGCGAGGGTGACCGACCTCCGCCGCCCGCACCGGCCGGGATACCTGCTCCGACCACCATGTTCACACCCGAGCACGCTCCGCAGGCCTTCCCCGGCACGCACGCTGATTCCGGGGCGCAGGAGGTCCCGCACACCCCAGCAGTCGCAGGCAGCTCTGCCGACGACGCAATCCAGGCGCTTCCAGGCACCCAAGCCGCCCACGGCGGCCGAGCCGACGACAGCGCGCAGCCATCACCGGGCACCCAGGCCTTCCCGGGACCTCAGGATTCGGCGGGCACCCAACTCGGCCCCGGCACCCAGGCTTTCCCCGGAACCGAGGCAACCCCTGGACGCACCCGCACCCCGGCGAGCGATTCGGCCGCCACCATGCGGACCTCGGGCCGCAGCGTGCGGACGGCACTCTCCCGTCCCGCGGTGCGGAAGTTGGGCGCCGGGCTGGTGGAGATTCCGACGGTGGAACCTGCCGATCCGCGCGAGGCGGTGCTACCGGATCCCGTTGTGGCGGAGGGCAAACGGTTCTGCTGGCGGTGCAGTTCGCCGGTCGGCAGGACGACGCCGACGCATCCGGGGACCACGGTCGGCACCTGCGACAACTGTGGCGCGCCGTTCGATTTCCGCCCCTCCCTGCATCCGGGCGACATGGTATCGGGGCAGTACGAGATCCAGGGCTGCCTGGCGCATGGCGGGCTGGGGTGGATCTATCTGGCGATCGACCGCAATGTCAGCGATCGGTGGGTGGTGCTCAAGGGGTTGCTGCACGCCAAGGACGCGGAGGCGCAGGCGGTCGCGATGGCGGAGCGGCAGTTCCTGGCCGAGGTGGCGCATCCGAGCATCGTCAAGATCCACAATTTCGTGGAGCACACCGGTTCGGACGGCACCACGGTCGGCTACATCGTCATGGAGTACGTGGGCGGCCGCTCGCTGCGCGACATCCTCGACAGTTATCCGCGGCCCGAGCGGATGCCGATCGCCGAGGCCATCGCGTATGTGCTCGAGGTCTTGCCCGCGTTGGACCACTTACATTCGATCGGCCTCACCTACAACGACCTCAAACCCGACAACGTCATGGTGACCGAGGACCAGGTGAAGATCATCGACCTCGGCGCCGTCGCCACCATCGAGGCGTACGGGAATCTCTACGGCACCAGGGGTTTCCAGGCGCCGGAGATCGCCAAGACCGGGCCGACCGTCGCCACCGACATCTACACGGTCGGCCGCACGCTGGCCGTGCTGACCGTCGACATGCCGATGGAGCACGGGCGCTACCTCGACGGCATCCCCGACCCGGCCGAGCATCCGGTGCTGGCCGAGCACGAGTTCTTCTACCGGCTGCTGCTGTGCGCCACCGATCCGGATCCGGCCCGCCGCTTCCCTTCCGCTCGCGCCATGTCCGCGCAGCTGGCCGGGGTACTGCGCGAGATCCTGGCGATGCAGACCGGCGTCGAACATCCACAACTGTCCACAGTGTTCACTCCACAGCGCGCCGGGTTCGGCACCGAGGAGCTGATCGGGCAGACCGACGCCTACGCCGACGGCATCCCACGCAGCACCAAGCTGTCCGCGCGCGAGGTGGCACTTGCGCTTCCGGTGCCGCTCGTCGACCCGGCCGATCCGTCCGCACCGCTGCTGTCGGCCGCCGTGCACCCGGACCCGGAGCACGCCCTGGAGGCGCTGGACGACGCGCGAGAACGGGCCGCCGCCGACCCGGACAACGCACCACCGAATCTCGACGCGGAGCTGCGGTTGGCGGAGGCGCGCGTGCATCTGGACCGCGGCGAGCCCGCGGCGGTGACGCATGTGCTCGCCGGTATCCCGGCGGCCGCCCGCGATTGGCGCGTGGATTGGTACACCGGCCTGGCCGAGCTGGTGGAACTCGATTTCGAGAAGGCGTTCGCCCGTTTCGACGCCGTGCTGAGTGTGCTGCCCGGCGAGATCGCGCCCAAGCTGGCGCTCGCCGCGACCGCCGAACTCGTGCTGCAACACTGGGATTCGCCCGACCCCGAACAGTGGCGCGCCTACGCGCAGAAGTTCTACGCCACCGTCTGGCGCACCGACCACGGCGTGGTGAGCGCGGCGTTCGGCCTGTCCAGGCAGCTGATCGCGGCCGGCCGGGTCGACGACGCGGTGCACGCCCTCGACGAAGTGCCCGCCACCTCCCGCTACTTCACCACCGCGCGGATGACCGCCGTCCTGCTGCTGCTCACCGCGGCTCCGCCCGCCGAACTCGATGAGACCACCCTGCATTTCGCGGCCGCCCGCGTCCAGGCCTTACCGTCGAACGAGCACCGCTCGGTGCAGTTGCGGCTGCTGGTGCTCGGCACCGCCCTGGCCTGGTTGCAGGCCGGCCACACCCCCAAACGCCCGGACGCGACCCTGCTTGGCGAGCCGTTCACCGAACGCGATCTGCGCGACGGCACCGAAGCGGGCCTGCGCACCCTGGCTCGCATCTCCCCCAACCGCACTCATCGCTACGCACTGGTCGATCTCGCCAACGCCATCCGGGCGCAGACCTGGTTCTGAGCACGTCGGCAGGTGCGGAGCCACACCCCTCGAACACGCCGGCAGATGCGCGGCTCGCACGTCGAACACGCCGGCGGTGCTCGGCCTACCCCTGCTCGGCGACGACCGTCCGCGCAGCGCGCGCGATGGCGAGTTCCTCGTTCGTCGGCACGACGAGCACGGCAACCTCCGCGCCGGCGGGCGAAATGAACCGCGCTGAGCGGTCTTTCGCGGTATTCCGTTCCGGATCGACAGCGATCCCGAACCGCTCGAGCCCGGCCAGCGCGTCCGCGCGCACATCCGGGCTGTTCTCCCCCACGCCGGCGGTGAAGGTGATCGCGTCCACGCCGCCGAGTTCGATCAGGTAGGCGCCGAGGTAGCGGCGCAGCCGGTGGATGTACACGTCATAGGCCAGTCGCGCGGCCTGATCACCGCCGTCGATGAGCCTGCGCAGTTCACGGAAATCGTTGACGCCGGACAGGCCCTTGAGGCCCGAATTGCGGTTGAGCAGCTGGTCGACCCGGTCGATGTCCATATTCGCGGTGCGCATCAGATGCGCGATGATGCCGGGGTCCAGATCGCCGGAGCGGGTACCCATGACCAGGCCCTCCAGCGGGGTCAGGCCCATCGTGGTATCGATCGGCCTGCCGTCGCGGATGGCCGACGCCGAGGCGCCGTTGCCGAGGTGGAAGACGATCTGCGAGACCTCTTCCGGCGCCCGCCCGAGCACTTCGGCCGCCCGGCGGGACACGTACTCGTGCGAGGTCCCGTGGAATCCGTACCGCCGAATACCGTGTGCCTGAGCCACTTTCGCGTCGATCGCGTAGGTCTTCGCGGCACCGGGCAGGTCGTGGAAGAACGCGGTATCGAACACCGCCACCTGCGGGGTATCGGGCAGCAGTTCCCGCACGGCTTCGATACCCATGACATTGGCCGGATTGTGCAGCGGCGCGAGCGCGGACAGTTCGGAGATGGTGGCGATGGCGCGATCGTCGAGCAGCGTCGGCCGGTAGAACACCTCGCCGCCGTGCACCACCCGATGCCCGACCGCGGCCACCCCCTCGCCGGACAGGTCGTGCCCGGACTCGGCGAACATCCGGAACGCCAGTCGCAGCCCGGCGGTGTGATCGGCGATCGGGCCGCGGCGCTCAACCGTCCGCCCGTCCACGGTGTGCACGACGCGGCCGTCGTCCTCACCGATGCGCTCCACCAGCCCGGACGCCGCCACCACCCCGGAATCGGGCTCCAGCAGTTGATATTTGATCGATGACGAGCCGGAGTTGATGACCAGCACCCGTTCGTTACCCATCACGCCTCCTCCGCCGCCGGCGCGAGCACCGCACCGGCACACCACCGGTAACCCGGCCCCCGCCCCGCTTGTTCCGCCCCTGTGACCGGCCCGACAGCCGGGCTCATTCGCCCTGCGCCTGGATCGCGGTGATGGCGACGGTGTTGACGATATCGGCGACCAGCGCGCCGCGAGACAGATCGTTGACCGGCTTGCGCAGGCCTTGCAGTACCGGGCCGATCGCGATCGCGCCCGCACTGCGCTGCACCGCCTTGTAGGTGTTGTTGCCGGTATTGAGGTCGGGGAAGATGAATACCGTTGCCCGGCCGGCGACTTCGGAATCCGGCAGTTTGGCGTCGGCCACGGTCGGCTCGATCGCGGCGTCGTACTGGATCGGGCCCTCCACCAAGAGCTGGGGCGCGCGCTCACGGACCAGTTTGGTAGCCACCCGCACCTTGTCCACATCGGCGCCGCTGCCGGATTCGCCGGTGGAGTAGGACAGCATCGCCACCCGCGGATCGATCCCGAAACGCTCGGCCGTCGCGGCCGAGGAGATCGCGATATCGGCCAGCTGCTCGGAGGTCGGATCCGGCACCACGGCACAGTCGCCGTAGGCGAGCACCCGGTCGGCCAGGCACATCAAGAACACACTCGACACCGTCGACACACCCGGCACCGTCTTGATGATCTCGAACGACGGGCGGATGGTGTGCGCGGTGGTGTGCGCGGCGCCCGACACCATCCCGTCGGCAATGCCCTTGTGCACCATCATGGTGCCGAAATAGGAGATGTCGGCGACCGTTTCGCGCGCCCGCTCCAACGTCATGCCCTTGTGTTTGCGCAGTTCGGTGTATTCGCGGGCGAACTCTTCCAAGTGTTCGGAGGTGCGCGGGTCCAGCACTTCGGCGTCGGCGATGTCGACGCCGAGCTCGGCGGCGCGGGCCCGGATGACGGTCTCGTCGCCCAGAATGATCAGGTCGGCGATCTTGCGCTGGAGCACCCGCCCGGCTGCCCGCAGGATCCGGTCGTCGTCGCCTTCGGGCAGCACGATGCGTTTGCGGTCGGCCCTGGCCCGCTCGATGAGCTGGTATTCGAACATCTGCGGGGTGACCACCGTCGAGCGCGGCACCTCCAGCCTGCGCAGGAACTCGCCGGCGTCGACGTGCTGTTCCATCAGCGCCAGCGCGGTATCGACCTTGCGCGGATTGTCGGCGGACATGCGGCCGCGGGTACGGTGCGCGGCGCCCGCGGTGTCGTAGGTGCCGAGGTTGGTAGTGAGGATCGGCAGCTTCGGCTTCAAACCCGTCATCAGGCGGGCGATGGCCGGATGCGGCAGCAGTCCGCCGTTCATGATGATGCCCGACAGCGACGGAAAGCCTTCGGCCTCATGCGCGTTCACCACGCTGAGCAGCACGTCGGACCGATCGCCCGGCGCGATGACGACCTCGCCGTCTTCGAGCCGTTCCAGAATGTGCTCGGCCGTCATCCCGCCGACCATGATCTTCATGGCCTCGCGATGCAGCAGCTCCGGATCGCCGCTGTACATCTCGCCGTCGATCGCGGCGCACAGCTCGGCCATCGTCGGCGCGATCAACAGCGGCACCTCCGGCAGCGTCCACGACGGCACCGCGAAACCGGACAACGCCGCGCACACCTGGTCGAGTTGATCGGGCGCGCAGCGGTTGGCGATGATTGCGACCAGCTGCGCGTGCTCGGCCGACAGCTCCGACGAACACAGCTCGGCCAGCTGCTTCACCTCGTCGGGGCTGCGTTCGGAACCGCGCACCACCAGCAGCACCGGTGCACCGAGGTTCACCGCGATCCTGGCGTTGTAGCGCAGCTCGCTGGGGCTGGCCACATCGGTGTAGTCGCTGCCGACCACCACCACCGCGTCGCAGACCTTGGCGACTTCGTGGAACCGCATCACGATCTCGCTGATCGCGGCGTCCGGATCGGCGTGCACCTGCTCATAGGTGACGCCGATGGCCTGCGCGTACTCGATATCGGCCGTGCTGTGCTCGAGCAGCAGCTCCAGGATGTAATCGGGCTCGTCGGTGGAGCGGGTGATCGGCCGGAACACCCCGACCCGCGCGGTGGTCGCGCACAGCATCTGCAAGACGCCGAGCGCCACCGTGCTCTTGCCGGTGTCGCCTTCCGGTGACGCGATGTACACGGTGGACGGAGCTAGGTCGGCCATAGGCCAGAGCTTAGTGAACGGGTGGCAATCGGACCGGGCGACGGCGAGCATCGGAATTGTGCCGTGTACAACACCGGTGGCAGGAAGCTCCCGCGGCGCGCGGATATAGTCCCCGGAATGGCCGAGCCGTTTCCGAATACGCAATGGGGTTCCCGCGACAGTCTGCTCTCGCGGCTGGCGCATCCGATCGCCGCGAGCAAGCCCGGTTCGTGGCTGATCCGCACCCTGACCCCCGCCGACCGCGCGGTACTGCGCCGCACCAACGGCAAGCGCACCCTGCTCGGGCCGATCGGCGCGCCGGTCATCCTGCTCACCACCACCGGCCGCAAATCCGGGCAGCCGCGCACCCAGCCGTTGCTGTATGTGCACGACGGCGACACCCTCTACGTGGTGGGCAGCAACTTCGGCCAGGCCCATCACCCGGCGTGGACGGCGAACCTGCTGGCGAATCCGGCGGCGACGGTCGTCATCGCGGGCGAGACCATTCCGGTCACCGCGACGCCGGTTGCCGACGACGCCAAAGACGCCATCTACCAGCGATTCGTCGAGGTCACGCCGGCGTACGCCGCGTACCGCGAACGAACTACCCGCGATCTGCGCATCTTCGCGCTCACCCGCGCCTGATTCGCGTATTCCGGCAATGCCCGACGCCGCGGGCTGCCATCACCCGACCTGGGCGATGAGCACTCGATCGACCACGCCGAGAACTGAAATCGCTGTCCGTGGGTGGGCTCGAGCAGCATCGGCGCCGAAGCTTTGTCGCCGCGCGGCAATCGTGGCCCAGCCCCCCGGCGCTGCCTGCGCACACACCGCACCGGTGGGCTCGGCCGCCGCGCTCAGCCCAGCGCACAACCGCACCGGTGGGCTCGGCCACCGCGCCGACCCAGCGCACACACCGCGCCGGTGGGCTCGGCCACCGCGCCCGCCCAGCGCACACACCGCGCCGGTGGGCTCGGCCGCCGCGCTCAGCCCAGCGCGCGCAGCCGTGGCGCCAGATCGCGCTGGAACAGGTCCAGGAACCGTCGCTGGTCGTGCCCCGGTGCGTGGAAGACCAGGTGGTTGAGGCCCGCGTCCAGGTACGGCTTGATCTGGGCGACGGCATCGTCGGGGTCGCTGGCCACGATCCAGCGCTTGGCGATCTGCTCGATCGGCAGCGCGTCGGCGGCGGCCTCCATCTCGATCGGATCGGTGATCGAGTGCTTCTGCTCGGCGGTCAGCGACAGCGGCGCCCAGAACCGGGTGTTCTCCAGCGCCAGTTCCGGATCGGTGTCGTAGGAGATCTTGATCTCGATCATCCGGTCGATATCGGCGACCTCGCGGCCGGCCTTGGCCGCACCCTCGGCGACGGCCGGCATCAGCTTCTCGGTGTAGAGGTCCATGCCCTTGCCGGAGGTGCAGATGAAACCGTCACCGGCGCGGCCGGCGTACCTGGCGACCAGCGGGCCGCCGGCGGCGATGTAGACGGGGATACCGTCTTTGGGCACGTCGTAGATCGACGCGCCCACGGTGCGGTAGTACTGGCCGTCGAAATCGGTGCGCTCACCGGTCCACAGCGCGCGCATGAGCTCGACCGACTCGCGCAACCGCGCGAAACGCTCCTTGAATTCCGGCCATTCGCCGGTGTAGCCGGTGGCGATCTCGTTGAGCGCCTCGCCGGTGCCGACGCCGAGCATCACCCGGTTCGGGTACAGACAGCCCATGGTGGCGAACGCCTGCGCGATCACCGCCGGGTTGTAGCGGTAGGTCGGGGTGAGCACGGAGGTGCCGAGCAGGATGCGCTCGGTGCGCTCACCGGCCGCGGCCATCCAGGCCAGCGAGAACGGCGCGTGCCCGCCCTTGTGCCGCCACGGCTGGAAATGGTCGCTGACCGTCGCGCTGTCGAGGCCGTGCTCCTCGGCCAGCACCGCCAGCTCCACCAGTTCCCGTGGCCCGAACTGTTCGGCCGACGCCTTGTACCCGAGTTTGAGATCCGCCACCTGCGCCACTCCTGTCGCTTCGTGCGGGATTACCGCACACCATCGCATCGCTTGCGCGATCGCCCGATACAGCCGAGGGCCGCCGGGGATTGTTCCCGGCGCCGCGTCCGATATCGCTGACCGCACTTCACTCGGCGCGGTCCGCCCTCGACCATAACCAGCGGGGCGCGGCTGCTGAACCCCGCCGGGTGAATCGCTGGTCCTCGAACGCCACACGCCCGGTCGGGCCGAGCGATGTCGCGGTAGCGGGCCTGCGCTGATCTCTACGGTCTACCGCCCGCCACGCAGCAGGTGACCGCCCGGTCCGCCTGAGCCCGCGCGCGCCGGCGTTGCCCGGGCGCCTGTCATGGCGGATCCCGATATTCGCCAGGTGCTCGTCGTCGCGCCACGGGCGCACACCACCGTGATGTGTCACGCAATGCGCGCCGCAGCGCATTCGATAGCGGACAATTGGCCGGGTGACCTCCGCAGACGATCGGATCCTTTCCTACCTGACCGATATGGACGGTGTGCTCGTGCACGAGGATCATCTGATCCCCGGCGCCGACGAGTTCCTCGCCGAGCTGCGGGACAAGGAGATCCCGTTCCTGGTCCTCACCAACAACTCCATCCGCACGCCCCGCGATCTCCAGGCCAGGCTGCGCCACAGCGGTCTCGACATCCCGGAGTCGGCGATCTGGACCTCCGCGCTGGCCACGGCCACCTTCCTCAACGACCAACGCCCCGAGGGCACCGCCTATGTGGTCGGCGAATCCGGGCTGACCACGGCGTTGCACGAGATCGGCTACGTGCTCACCGACAGCGACCCGGACTATGTGGTGCTCGGCGAGACCCGCACGTATTCGTTCGAGGCGATCACCACCGCGATCCGGCTGGTCGAGCGCGGCGCCCGGTTCATCGCCACCAACCCCGACGCCACCGGCCCCTCCCGCGACGGCGTGCTGCCCGCGACGGGTTCGGTCGCCGCCCTGATCACCCGCGCGACCGGCCGGGAGCCGTACTACGTGGGCAAACCCAATCCGCTGATGATGCGTTCGGCGCTGCGCCGCATCGGCGCGCATTCGCGCACCAGCGCCATGATCGGCGACCGCATGGACACCGACGTCATCTCCGGGATGGAGGCGGGCATGCGGACGGTGCTGGTGACCTCGGGCATCTCCACCCGTGCCTCCGTCGAGCAGTACCCCTACCGGCCCACCCTCGTGGTGGATTCGGTCGCCGATCTCATCGGCCGTACCGAGACGCCGTTCGCCGACTGAACGGGCAGCCCTGCGGAAACCGGCACGTGTTACGTTCGCAGAACGAACGATCGCGCGAAGGGTGCCGACGGGATGTTCAGTTTCTTCACCAGCGATGGGGACCTGCTGGTCCCGGAGAAGCTCGCGGTCAGCCGCTGGTCGCCGAACCAGATCGGCGGCACCGGGGTCTGCGGGGCGCTGGGCCGTCAGCTGGAGACGCATTGCCCGGCGGGCTTCGTCCCGGCCCGGATGACAGCGGATCTGTTCCGTCCGGTGCTGAACGAGCCGCTCGCGGTGCGCAGCGAGGTGGTGCGCGAGGGTAAGCGGATCCTCGTGGCCGATGCCCGCGTCATCCAGAACGACGAGGTACGCGCCCGCGCGACCGCGGTGTTCCTGACCACCGGTTCCGAGCCGCCCGGCCAGGTGTGGAGCCAGGATCTGGACCTGCCGGTGCCGCAGCGGCGGCTCTCGCCCGAGGGTGAGCGCGGCATGTTCAAGAGCGGCGACCGGGAGTGGTCGCAGGACATCGCCGCGAACCAGAACGCCGACCGCAAGGTTTCCTGGCACGGCCTGCCGCCGCTGGTCGCGGGCGAGGAGCTCACGCCGTTCCAGCGGGCGGCCATCCTCGGCGACTCCACCAACCACGTCTGCCATTGGGGCTCCGATGGCCAGGGCTACATCAACGCCGATATGACCCTCACCCTCGCGCGCCTGCCGATCGGCCACGAACTCGGCCTGCGCGCCGACAACACCATTGCCTCGGCGGGCATTTCGGTCGGCACGGCCACCCTCTACGACCGCACCGGACCGATCGGCACCTGCGTCGTCACCGCCCTCTCCAACGCCAACCGCCAGATCGATTTCACCGCCCCACGCTGACCGATTCGCGGCTTCACTCCCCTGGCGAGCCGATGGCGTCGAGTGCTTCGCTGAGGCGGACGAGGGCCGCGACGGTCGGCGCGAAGTCCGGGCCGAGTTCGTCGGCCAGGCGCTGGGCCACGGCCGCGTGTTGCGGGCGGATCCTGGCGATGGCTTCGCGGCCGGCTTCGGTGACGGCGACCAGTTTGGCGCGGCGATGGGCGGGGTTGGGGCGGTATTCGGCCAGCCCTTTGTCGACCAGCAGATCGGCGATGCGCTGCACGCTCTGGCGGGTGATGCCCATGGCGCGGGCGATGCCGGCCACCGACAGCGGGCCGCGCAGCACGGCGCCGAGCACCTGCCACCACGCGGCGGTCATCCCCGCCGGGGCGGCCAATTCCTCGGCGATGGTGAGGAATTGGCCGTTCAACCGGAAGGTGGTGATGGCGGCGGTGCTGAACAGATCCTGCTCGGCGTGCGCGGCGACAGGCCGCTCGGGCTCGACACTCACGAGGCCGCCCGCGCCTCCCACTCGGCCAGCACGGGGTACGCCGACGCGTCGCGCTGGGCGAACAGCCGGTACCACGCGTCCAGGATGTGCGGCTCGAACAGGCGGAGCTCGGCGAAGATCTCGCGGGCGAACTCCCACGGCGCGGCTGGACCCGCGGTGATCAGACCGCGATCGGTCACCGCCGGGGCGTCGACGTAGTTGCCCGCGCCCGCGTATCCGCTGGCGGCGAGGTATTCGGCCGCGCCGCTGGTGTGTTTGCGGTCGTCGAGCAGGCCCTCCTTGGCCAGACCGAAGGTGGCACCGCAGATGGCGGCGACCGGAACACCCGCTTCGAGGAATTTCCTTGCCGCGTAGGCGAATCCGCTGAGTCCGCCGCGATCCCACAGTTCCGATCCCGGCAGGATCAGCAGCGCACTGTCGTCGGCGTCGAGTTCGGCCAGGGCCAGATCGGGCACGATGCGCATCCCGCCCATGGTGGTCACGGTCTCCCCGAGCGGTGCGACAGTGCGGACCTGAAAGCTGCCGGGTTCGCGCTGCAAACCCGTGTTGTGGTTGATCTGCGCGATCGCCGCACCAACCTCCCAATCGGCGAGCAGATCGTAAACGGCTACATGCACTGTCTTCGTGGTCATGACAGTATGCTGTCATGTTTGACAGCATACTGTCAATGGTTCGAGTGCGAAAAAGGCCGGCGCCCGCAGTGGGCACCGGCCTTTCCGCAGGGTAAGAGCCTCAGCTCAGCGCGTGCTCCAGATCCCCGAGCAGATCCTCCACATCCTCGAGCCCCACCGAGATCCGCACGACACCGTCGGTCAGCCCGATGGTGGCGCGCCCTTCCGGGCCCATCGCCCGATGGGTGGTGGTGGCCGGATGGGTGATGAGGGTCTTCGCGTCGCCCAGGTTGTTGGACAGGTCGACGATGCGCAGCCGGTTCAGCACCTCGAAGGCGCGCTTCTTCGCCTCGTGCTCGGGCGCCTTCAACTCGAAGGTGACCACGGTGCCGCCGCCGCTCATCTGGCTCGCGGCCAGATCGTATTGCGGATGTGATTCCAGGAAGGGGTATTTCACCCAGCTGACGGCGTCGTTGCCCTCCAGGAACCGCGCGATCCGCAGGGCGGATTCGGTCGAATGCTTCACCCGCAGCGGCATGGTCTCCAGGCCCTTGAGCAGCGTCCACGCGTTGAACGGGCTCAAGGCCGGGCCGGTGTGGCGCATCAGATTCTTGACCGGACCGCCGATGTAGTCCTCGGAACCGAGGATCGCGCCGCCGAGCACCCGGCCCTGCCCGTCGATGTGTTTGGTGCCCGAATACACCACCACATCGGCGCCGAGTTCGAAGCCGCGTTGCAGTAGAGGCGTCGCGAAGACGTTGTCCAGCACCACCTTCGCACCCGCAGCATGAGCCAGCTCGCTCACCCGCCGCACATCGACCAGGGTCTGCATCGGGTTGGCGGGCGTCTCGAAGAACACCGCGGTGGTCGGCACCGACAGCGCCTGCTCCCACTGGTCGAGATCCTCGCCGTCGACGAACACCGTCTCCACGCCCCAGCGCGGCAGGATCTCGTTGCACACCACGAAACAGGAACCGAACAGGCTCCGCGCGGCCACCAGCCGGTCACCCGCACCGAGCAGCGCGCCGAGCGCGGTGAAGACCGCGGCCATGCCGCTGGCGGTGGCGAAGCACGCCTCGGCGCCGTCGATCAGCCGCATCCGCTCCTCGAAGGTGGCGACCGTCGGGTTGCCGTAGCGGGAGTAGACGAAATGCTCGACGTCGCCGGTGAAGGCCGCCTCGGCCGCCTCGGCGCTCTCGTAGACGAAACCCGAGGTCAGATACAGCGCTTCGGAAGTCTCCTCGAACCCCGAACGCCGCAGGCCGCCACGCACGCCGAGGGTGGCCGGGCCGACCCCCTCCGGCAGCGGCCGGTCGAACGCGCCGCCGGTGATCACGACTGCCGCCAGGGCAGGCCGTCGGCACGCCAGCCGGCGCCACCGCGGTGACCGAACTCGTCGAGCGGGCCCTCGAAACCCTCGCTGACGTTGTACGACGGCTCGATGCCCGCACTGGTCGCCAGGGCGGCGGCATGCGCCGAACGCTGACCGGAGCGACACAGGAACACCACCGGGGCATCCGGATCGCGCCCGTCGAGGATGGTGCGCAGCTGCTGCGCGAAATCGGGATTGCGCGCGCCGGTGCCGTCGACCCATTCGATCAGCACGGTCTGCCGGTCGATGGCGCTGGTGTCCGGGATGCCGACGAATTTCCATTCGGCCTCGGTCCGCACGTCCACCAGGACCGCTCGGGGATCGTCGCGCAAAATCTCCCACGCCTGTTTCGGGGTGATGTCGCCGGCATAAGTCATGTGTGGCACCTTCCTCGAGAATCCGCACTTGCCGCATCTGGCTTCGATGCGCGCCAGGTCGTCACCCGGAGCACCCCACCGCGGAGGAGGGTTGCCGGCCAGCAAGCCGGGGCTTGACGCTGGCACTCATGACCTGAAATGAGATTGCCTGGCCGGGGGTTGCCCTGTCAAACCCCCGATCAGGGCGTTGCGCTGGGGTTCAGTGGCAGACCAGCCAGGTGCTGTCGACCCGTTTCAGCGTCCAGGTTCCGGTCGCTTCGGTGCCGTCGACCTTGCTGGTGACGGTGGCCGTCGCGCGATCGCCCTCGACCTTCACATCCTCGAGTTTCGTGATTTCTACGGCTTTTCCGGTCTCGCCCTCGTCCAGCCTGCCCGCCATCGGCGAACGCTTCGGATCGAAGTCCGGGCAGACCGCTTCCTCCGGCGGCAGCAGGCCGTAGCGGGAACTCACCTCGCCGAAGTCACGCACCGCGGCGGCCACCCGGTCGGCCTCTGTGACATTTTTCTCAACCGGCGAGACCAGCTCGGCGATGACGATGACGGCGAGCACGAACGCCGCGATCACCGCGGCGATGATGAACGGCGCCATCGACCGGGTCGAATCCTCGGATTCGCGCTCGTCGGCCGGTTCGCGCCGGGCCTGGCCCGGATCGGGCTGCTGATCGCTCATGAGCTGATGATCCCTTGGTCCCCCGAGGCCGCTCGCGAGGCCCCCGATAGAATCGGCGGGATCGCGGCCGGTGCCGTGCAGGTGAAATCCAGCCGTGCGTCAAGTTAGCCTAAGCTAAACACCGACGCCCATTAACTGTCTCGACCAATAAGGTGCGCGTAAACGATGACCGAACAGACCGCAGCTGCACGCCCGCTCCGCATCGCGATCGTGGGTGCCGGACCGGCCGGTATCTACGCCGCCGACGCGTTGATGAAGTCGGATGCGGATGTGTCCATCGACCTGTATGAGCGCATGCCCGCGCCGTTCGGCCTGATCCGCTACGGCGTCGCGCCCGACCATCCGCGCATCAAGGGCATCATCACCGCCCTGCACAAGGTGCTCGACAAGCCGCAGGTGCGCCTGCTCGGCAATATCGACTACGGCTCCGACATCACCCTCGACGACCTGCGCGTCTACTACGACGCGGTGATCTTCTCCACCGGCGCCAACGCCGACCGCGCCCTGCCCATCCCCGGCATCGACCTGGACGGCTCCTACGGCGCCGCCGACTTCGTCTCCTGGTACGACGGCCACCCGGACGTGCCGCGCACCTGGCCGCTGGACGCGGAGAAGGTCGCCGTCCTCGGTGTCGGCAACGTCGCGCTCGACATCGCGCGCGTGCTCGCCAAGACCGGCGACGAGCTGCTGCCGACGGAGATCCCGCCGAACGTCTACAAGGGCCTCAAGGAGAACAAGGCCGTCGAGGTGCACGTCTTCGGCCGCCGCGGCCCGGCGCAGGCCAAGTTCACCCCGCTGGAGCTTCGCGAACTGGATCATTCGCCGACCATCGAGGTCATCGTCGACCCCGAGGACATCGACTACGACGAGGGCTCCGAGGCCGCGCGCCGCCACTCCAAGCAGGTCGACATGGTCGCCAACACCCTCGAGCAGTGGGCCATCCGCGATCAGGGCAACCGCCCGCACCGGCTCTACCTGCACTTCTTCGAATCGCCCGCCGAGGTGATCGGCGACGAGAACGGCAAGGTCATCGGCCTCAAGACCGAACGCACCCAGCTCGACGGCACCGGCAACGTCAAGGGCACCGGCGAATACAAGACCTGGGATGTGCAGGCGGTCTACCGCGCCGTCGGCTACCTGTCGCAGAACATCAGCAACCTGCCGTTCGACGATCAGGCCGGCGTGGTGCCCAACGAGGCCGGTCGCGTACTCGCCGACGAAGACGCCGACGGCCCCGCCCGGTACATGCCCGCCACCTACGTCACCGGCTGGATCAAGCGCGGCCCGGTCGGCCTCATCGGCCACACCAAGGGCGACGCCAACGAGACCGTGGCCTGCCTGCTCGACGACAGCAAGGACTTCACCCCCGCCCAGCGCCCCGAGCCCGAAGCGGTGATCGAGTTCCTCGAGGGCAAGGGCATCCCGTTCACCACCTGGGACGGCTGGTACCGCCTCGACGCCCACGAGCGCGCCCTCGGCGAGCCCGAAGGCCGCGAGCGCGTCAAGGTCGTCGAGCGCGAGGACATGCTGCGCGCCAGCGAGCCGCACAAGGTCTGATCACCGCCTCACTCGGTACCGGGAAACCGGACGACGGTAGACATCGGTCGGCCGGACCCCCGATTTCGAGCGAAGCGAGACCGAGCACGAGAGTTCGCGGCCCGGCTCGGTTCTCCGCTGCCGTCGCGTACGCCGAAGGCAAGCGGCGGTAGCGGAGAACCGAGCCATCCGGGGGCCGCGAACCGCGGTGCCGGAGGCGCCGCCAAGTAGAAGCTGGCATGCTGTACACGTGTTCGATGCCCATGTCCACATCATCGATCCGCGGTTTCCGCTGATCGAAAATGAGGGCTACCTGCCGGAGCCCTACACCATCGACGATTATCGAAAGCGCATGTCGCGCTTCGACGTCACCGGTGGGGCCGTGGTCAGCGCGTCTTTCCAGGGCAGCGATCAGAGCTATCTGCGGGCGGCGCTGGCCGAACTCGGCGAGGGCTGGGTCGGCGTCACCCGGCTGCCGCTGGATGCGGGCGATGAGGAGATCGTCGAGCTGGACAAGGTGGGGGTGCGGGCGCTGCGGTTCAACCTCAAGCGCGCCGCCGCCGACATCGCCGCCATGACGTTGCAGGCGGTGCGCGCCTACGAGCTGGCCGGCTGGCATGTCGAGGTCTATATCGACGGCCAGATGCTGGCCTCGCTGCAACCGGTGGTGCTGAAGCTGCCCGCGCTGTCGGTCGACCATATGGGCATGTCCGAGGAGGGGCTGCCGTTCCTGCTGGATCTGGTCGACCGCGGTGCCAGGGTGAAGGCGACCGGGTTCGGCCGCGTCGACATGGATGTCGCGACCGCCTTGCGCCGTATTCACGCGGTGAACCCGGAAGCCCTGATGTTCGGCACCGACCTTCCGGGGACCCGCGCGGGGCGGCCGTTCGAAGACTCGGACGTCGACCTGATCTGCGACGTGGTCGGCACCGATATGCACAAGGTCCTCGAAGACAACGCCCGCGCCTTCTACCGGCTGCCACCGGTGCAGCGGGAGGCCACCGACCCGGACCCGACGCTTCCGCTGCACGCCCCGCCCGCGCCGACGATGCCCATTCCGCGGGCGGAGCTGCCGAAATCGGAAGCGACGGATACGGTTCCGCTGCCCATCGTGGAGTAGTCGAACTCAGTACCGGCGCGCGCCCGCGAATGGCATTGTTGCCATGTCGGATTCGACGACGCCTTCGCCGGATGTCGCGGCGTGGATGACCTTGCCGCCGCCGGAGTACAGCGCGGAGTGGCCGCCACCGTAGAACGACACCAGATCGCCGGGGCGAAGATCGTTGCGCGAGACGGGAGTTCCGGCGGCGAGCTGCTGATGGCTGGTGCGCGGTAGGTCGACGCCCGCGTGGCGGTAGGACCACTGCACCAGGCCGGAGCAGTCGAAAGCGTTGGGGCCGGTCGCGCCGGGTACGTAGGTCGCGCCGAGCTTGCTGCGGGCGGCAGTGATCGCGGCCTCGCCACGGGTCTGCTCGGGGACAGTCGCGGGTGCGGGTGGTTGCATGCCAGGAACCGGCGGTAGCGCGAACGGCAGCGGCGATATTTCCGCAGGTAGCGGCGGGATGGTGAATTCGACCAGCTCCACGGTGGCGGCCGGCTCCTGCGCCGCGAATCGGGCGCCTGCGGGCACTAGCGCGGGATTATCTCCGAGCGTGCGGCGCGGAATTTCACCTACCGGAATGTCGTCGATTTTCGGAGCCGTGAAGCCCTCCAGTGCGGGTGCATTACCCGGAATTTCGAAGGCCCCGATGCCGGGAACCTTCGGCGACTGCGCCGTCGCCGTGCCCGGTAGCAGCGACAGCGCCGCAGCCGAACCCAGTACCAGCAGGATTGCCCGGCGCAGCCGGCGAGAATATCGAACGTCGTCGTCAGATGATGCCATGATGCGGTCCTCCGATGCTCACATCGAGGCCGATGGCGGACGAGCGTTGTTCACCACGGCCTTCGAATTGATTCGAAAAACGTCACGGTGATCTGTTCGGTCCAGTCGATCCGAGCGTCGATCTTTCATTCATAGACATGCGCAGTACAGCGGAACACACCTCAGGTGTATAACGAAGCAATAACGAACCTTTATCACGAGCTAATTACATCGAGTTAATTTCCGGAGGACAGGAGCCCAGAACGGCTACGTGAGCTGCTTCAGCAAGGCAAGACGGCCCGCTCACAGCTTCGCGAGCCGCTCCTGCTCCTTCTGGTAGGCCCGCCACGCCTGCTGCGTCGGCGTCGGCCGGGTGGTGAGCGCCTTCCAGTCGGTGGAGCGAACGAAGTTCACCACCATCAGCACCGGCAGGATGAACGCCTGGAAGAAGATCAGGTAGCTGCCACCCTCGAACACGAACGCCAAATACCCTGCGTAGGCGAGAAACCCGGCCCCGAACGCCCCGTTGAGCCACCGCGACACCTCACTTTGCCCGCCCTTCACGGCAGCCATCACCAGCATGAGCGTGCCGCTGAACACGAGCATCCATACGTACCAATCGAACACGGCGGTTCCTCCCTCGACATCGCACTGCCGTTCGGCAGCACCGGATGCCCAGAAGCAAACCCCGCCCTCCTTGCCGAACCCTTTCCGAACCCTTGCGCCCGGCATCAGTGATTACAGACCAATGCATTCGGCGGCGGATAGACCGCGCTGGAGTTAGCGGCAGGTTCAGGCTCGGACTCAGACGACGATCGCGGCAGCGAGCCAGACGCCGGCGGCCAGCAGGGCACCGAGCAGTTCCACCAAGATGGACAGGCCGACCCCCTTCACCGCATGCCAAGTGGATTGCCAGGACCAACGCTGGCCGCGGACGCGTTGGAGTTCGGAGATGTACACGCCGGCAATGAATCCGACGAACAGGCCGACGACGGGGATGACGAAGAAGCCGATGATGCCGAGGATGGCGCCGAGGTAGAGGGAGCGGTTGGGGACGCCGGCTTCTTTCAGTTTGCGGCCGGGCCAGGTGTATTTGATGACGCCTGAGATCACCAGCAGGACAGTGCTTATCGCGAAGACGGTCCAGGCGGTGGCGCCGCCGGTGAGGAAGGCCCAGACGGCGATGGCGGCGAAGATCAGGATGACGCCGGGCAGGATCGGGATGACGATGCCGAGTAGGCCGACCACGATCACCAGGCCGACGACGGTCTCGCCCCACACGCTCACTGAGTAATCCCTCCGTTGTCGGCGCGGCGGCCTTCGACACCTGCGCCGGCCCTGATGCGCTCACGCCATGCGAACGGGAGGCCCGACCCAGCCGGCGGACGCTCCCCGGTACACCGGGCGAACCTTATGTCCGAATTCTGTCCTATCGCCCGAGGTCGTGCAGCATGGAGGTACGGGTCACAGTGGTCCGGGCTATTGTCGTACTGTCAATACAGTCTCCGGGCGGCTCCCGGTGACGAGCACCGGCAACCGGTGCGCAGGATTCGACGACGAACCGAGGTAGGGCGTGAGCACTCCATCCACCACGCAGGGCCCGCTCGCGGGCATCCGGGTTATCGAACTGGCCGGTATCGGCCCAGGTCCGCACGCCGCACTGCTGCTGGCCGATCTCGGCGCCGACGTGGTGCGCGTGCAGCGGGCGGGTCAGCTGCCCGGCGGATTCGACCGCCCGCAGCTGCGCGGCCGCACCATCGTGGAGGCCAATCTCAAGGATCCCGCAGATGTCGAGAAGGTGCTCGGTCTGCTGGATAAGGCCGATGTGCTGATCGAAGGCTTCCGTCCCGGCGTCACCGAACGCATGGGCCTCGGCCCCGACGAGGTGCTGGCCCGCAATCCGCGCCTGGTGTACGGCCGGATGACCGGCTGGGGCCAGTTCGGCCCGATGGCCGACCGCGCCGGCCACGACATCAACTACATCAGCCTCACCGGCGTCCTGCACGCCATCGGCCGCAAGGGCGAGCGCCCGGTGCCGCCGCTGAACATGGTCGGCGATTTCGGCGGCGGTTCGATGTTCCTGGTGTTCGGCATCCTCGCCGCGCTGGTGGAACGGCAGACCTCCGGCAAGGGCCAGGTCATCGACGCCGCGATGGTCGATGGCGCGCTTGCCCTTTCGCACATGATCTGGGGTATGCGCGGTTCCGGCGCCTGGTCGGAGGAGCGCGGGACGAACCTGCTCGACACCGGCATGTCCTTCTACGACACCTACGAGACCTCCGACGGCAAATACATGGCCGTCGGCGCCATCGAGCCGCAGTTCTACGCGCAGCTGCTGGCCGGACTCGGCATCGACCCCGACGGCCTGCCCTACCAGATCGACCCGGCGGGCCAGGACACCCTGAAGAAGCTGTTCGCCGAACGTTTCCGCACCAAGACCCGCGACGAGTGGACCGAGATCTTCATCGGCACCGACGCCTGCGTCACCCCGGTGCTGACGTTCTCCGAAGCCACCGAAAACGAGCACATCAAGGCTCGTGAGGCGCTGGTCGAGCTGGAGAACATCACCCAGCACGCACCCGCCCCGCGCTTCTCCCGCACCCCCAACCCCACCCCGACGCCGCCGCCGACCACGGCGACGCCGATCGACTCGGTGTGGGCGGACTGAACCAAGGACCGCCGAACGGCCGGGGCTCCTCGTGGGGCCCCGGCCGTTCGGCGTTTCAGGCGGCCGTCATCGTGGTCGGATCCACGCCGGCATCCTGCGCCGGATCCTGCGATGGCGTGCCGCGCACCGCGAGCAGCGTCATCACCTCGACCAGCGTGAGATCGAGTTCGGCGGCATACATCCGGGCGATATCCGGATCCAGATGGCACGGGTTGTGCTGGCCCATGAGGATCATCTCGGCCAGCACGATGCCCGCCAGCGCCTGATCGCGGGTGAGCCTGCGGTGCGTGGGCAGATACGACAGCACCCAGCGGCCCCGATGCGGCTCGGGGACGTCGACGCGGAACGCCGCCTCCAGCGCGACATCGCTGATGATCAGCCATTCGGTGGCCGTAATCGCCATCGCGATAACCCCTTTCGTGCGACGACCGGACCCCTCGACCGGTCGACACATCGAGCATCCCAGCCCGCCCCGGCGCGCCGCGATCCCAGCGCGGAACCTGATTTCTTGGGGCGGGCCGGCTCCTTGACCTGGCAGAATGCGGCTGATACCAAGGAATTATCACAATCAGCGTCTCGATTCTCCGGTTCTCCCGTGCCCGGCGGATCGCACGGGAGGTGACGCTATGGAGCGAGCCGGCCGATCCGCATCCTCGCGTGCCACCGGGATCGTCAGCGCCGAGGAACGCAGACGGCTACGCAACCGGCTCGCCGAACTGGGCCTCACCCGGCACCAGCTGATCGAACTGCTGGCAGGTGAACTGCGCCAACGCGGTTTCCGGCCGCGGGCGGCGTGGCGATACGCCAACGAACTCACTCAGACCGCGGTCGCCGACCGCTACAACGAGATCACCGGCAGCGCGAACGCGGCCATGAAGGCCAGCCGGATCTCCGAGTACGAGGCCTGGCCGTTCGCCAAGGACGGCGCCGGCGTCCGGCCGACGATCCGCGCGCTGAAAACCCTCGCCACGATCTACGGCACCACCTGGGACCAGCTGGTCGACATCGCCGATCTGGAGCAGATGCCGCTCACCGAACGGCTGGAGTTCCAGGAGGCGGTGGCCCGGCGCGGCACCGATGACGTCCCCGTGCGCACCGGCGGCGACCTACCGGCCGAGGTCCCCAATTTCACCGGCCGCAACAGCTCGAAAGCGCAACTGCGCCAACGCGTCGAAGACCACCTCTACGGCGACGGTCCGGCCGTGCACGTGATCGACGGGCTCACCGGCATCGGCAAGACGGCGCTGGCGCGGTACGCGGTGGCGGCGTTCGGCAGGCGGTTTCCCGATGGCACCCTGTGGGTCGATCTGCACGGATACACCGCCGGTCGCGAGCCGCGCGATCCCGGCGACGTCCTGGAACAACTGTTGCTCGAGGTGGGTGTGCCGCGCGAGATCATCGAGGCCGATCCGGGTGGTCGCGCGGTGCGCTGGCGTTCGGCGATGAGCGGGCAGCGGATGATGATCGTGTTCGACAACGTGCTCGACAGCGCGCAGGTCAAACCGTTGCTGCCGCAGGCTCCCGGCTGTTTCGTGATCATCACCAGCCGCAGCAAGCTCACCGGGCTGGCCGAGGCGGCGCCGCTGCGGCTCGAGGTCATGGAGTGGGCCGAAGCCGAGGAACTGCTGGTCAAGCTGGGTAATCTCGGTTCCGCCTACGACCGCGCCTCGGTGCGCCAGATTCTGCGGACGTCGGGGCGGCTGCCGTTGGCGATCAAGCTGATCGGAGGCCAGATCGCTCATCACGGCGCCGATATGCTCGCCGATGTGGCGGCCGAATTCGCCACGCTCACCGCCGATATCAAGAACACGCATGCTGGCCGCTCGGCCGGGAGTTCGGCGGCGGAGGACATCCTCGACCGGTTCGCCGCCGAGGACGAATCGCTGCGCGCGGCCTTCGAGATGTCGTATCAGCGGCTTGCCTCGTCCGCACACCAGCGTGCCGTCCGGCTGCTCGGGTGGTTCCCCGGCCCTGAGGTGACCGCGGAGACCATGGCGACCATCGCGGCGGTTCCACTCAATGAGGGAAAGCTGTTGGTGCGCAGACTATTCGAAGCCGGGTTCCTCGATCCGGCGCCGAGCGGCCCGACCGGCCCGCGCTATCGGATGCACGATCTGACCCGGCTGTGTGCCCGGTTGCACGCCGAACGCGAGGACTCACCGCGCGAGCACGCTGCGGTGCTGGAACGGCTCATCGCCCACGGGCTGACGATCGCGTGGCGAGCCAGCAGGCTCGACGTCTTCGATCCGGCGGGCAGCGAACATCTGTCCGATCCCTCCGACGAGGCCAACCGGGCCCGCGCCTGGCTCACCGCCGAGGGCGACATGCTGTTCAGCTGTGTCCAGGCCGCACCGCCGGGCGCCGACGTCAGCGAGCTGGCCCGGTTGCTGGCCGCGCACCTGTCCGGATCGGGTCAGTGGTCGCGCGCGCACCGGCTCTACGAGCGGGCCTACGAGATCGCCGAC
This sequence comes from Nocardia cyriacigeorgica, assembly GCF_005863245.1. Classification (GTDB taxonomy): domain Bacteria; phylum Actinomycetota; class Actinomycetes; order Mycobacteriales; family Mycobacteriaceae; genus Nocardia; species Nocardia cyriacigeorgica_C. The sequence continues at coordinate 52,935 of NZ_VBUT01000010.1, forward strand.
ATCCTCGATGACCGGCGCGGCCAGGCGTGGGCGCTGCTCGGACGCGGGCGCATCGACCGCCTGGTCGGAAACCACGCGCAGGCCCGCAGCACATTCCGGGCCGCCGAAGCGATCGCCGTCGAACTCGGCTACCTGCGCTGCCATGCGGATGTGCTGTGCGAACTGGGCCAGACCGCACGCATCACCGGCGATCACGCGGGGGCGCGCACTCATTTCACCGATGCGCTGGCGATCGCACGTCAGCTGGGGCATCGACCGTCGGAATGCGATGCGCTCGACGGGCTCGCGCATGTGGAGCGGGCGGCCTCCGATTACCAGACCGCGCGCGAATGTTCCGAACGCGCACTCGAGATCGCCAACGAGATGGGCGATCCGGTCCGCGTGGCCGCGGTGCAGTGGGGATATGCGGAGGTGATCCGGCGGATGGGCGATCACCGGCTGGCCGGACGGCACTACTCCGACGCGCTCGGCATCGCACGCAGCCTCAATCACCGCAAACTCGAGGGCGATGCCCTGCGCGGGCTGGGGCATATCGAACGGCTGGTGGGTGACCTGGACACTGCCCGTGGCTATTTCGATGATGCGCTCGATATCGCACGCCACATCCACGACCGCTACGGCGAAGGCTGGACCCTGTGGGGGCTCGGCAATATCGCCCGCAAAACGGGTGAGTACGAGCGGGCGCGCGAGATGTTCCAGCAGGCCCACGATATCGCCGAAGCGATCAACGATCCGCTCGGCCAGGTGGACGCGTTACGCGGGCTCGGCCATGTGCAACGGCATTTCGGTGACTACGAGGCGGCGCGGCGGTACTACACCGATTCGATGGCCGTCGCCGAGCGGATCGGCGACCCGCATGGGCTGGCCGACGGCTTGCGCGGGCTCGCCCATGTCGCGGCGCGCACGTCCACCGACGGATCGGCCGAGGAACTGCTGGCGCGGGCGCTGGAGCAATACGAACGCATCGGCGTCACGCTCGCCGAACAGGTGCGGGCCGAGATGCTGCGTGACAACTGACGATCCTCAGGCGCAGCGGCGCAAGACGAGTGCGGCGAGAGTGCGCGCGCAGGCCCGCATTTCGCTGAACAACACGTGGTGCTCGGTATCGGCGCCTGCCCCGCGCGGGCCGAACAGGCAGCATTCGATGCCCGCCCGGCTGAGGTGGGTGGTGTCGTTGCCGCAGAACGAATACGGCAGCGCCAGACCGGTTTCGGTCACCGTGAACTCCGAGACCTGCGGCAGCAGTTCGACCAGATCGCGGACCAGCGCGCCGTCCGCCGCGACGTCCATGGGCGGCATATCGGTGCCACCGACCCGGAACACCGGATCCACCGGATGCTCGACGGTGATATCGGCCTCCGGATACCAGCGGCGCGCGTCCTGGACGAACGTGTCGAGCGCACGCGCCACGTCGGGCGGCTCATACGGCGGCGGGTACCGCAGGTCGATCAGCGCTGTAGCCTTGTCGGCGAGATAGCTGACCCCGGACGGGTCGTGCGCTTCGCCGCGGCCGGCGATCAGCGAGGCCACCTGAAGACGTGGCAGCGGCGGGAAATCCGCGTTGTGCAGACCCAATTCGGCGGCGTCGAGCAGATCGAGGACGCGCCGTAGGACAGCGATCGCGTCGACGCCCTCGTCATGGCGACTGGTGTGCGCGGTGCGACCGCGCACCACCAGGGCGAACTTGTGCACGCCCGCGGTGCGGGTGATGATCCGCCGCACCGAATACGGCTCGGGAACGACCGCCGCCTCGGCGGTGAGCCCGGCGTCGAGGGCGAACCGAGTGCCGACCCCGCCCTGCAATTCACCGGCCACGAATTCCAGCAGCAGTGGCCTGCGCAACGGGATACCGCTGCGCCGCACCGCGATGGCGGCCGCGAGGATGGCCGCCACACCACTTTTCATATTGTGCAGACCAGCCCCGTAGAGCTTGTCGCCGACCAATCGGGCGGTGAACGGATCATCGAGGTGGTCGCGGCCGAGCGGGTCCATATCGAGATGCCCGTTGAGCAGCAGTGCGGGGACGCCGGTATCCGGGCCGAGGCGCGCGATCGTCTGGCACCGGCCCGGCTCCACTTCCTGGAGGTAGGTGTGGATGCCGTTGCGGTGCAGCAGGTCACGGACGACGGTCGCGAGTTCGGTCTCCAGGCCGGTGAACGAGGGGACCGCGGTGATGTCCGCCGCCAGCTCGAGCAGTTGTGCGTCCGGCAGCAACCGGTCCAGATCGTGGTGGTTCACGCCGGCCGGAATCCGGTGAGCAGGACGTCACGATAGGCGGGCCGTTCCGGCTGTTCGGGCTCGACCGGGCTGGTGTAGTGCAGCACCTGCTCGTCATCGAAGACGTAGGAGTCCATCGGGTCGGTCAGTTCGAACCGGCCGATCTCGTCGCGGGTTCCCGCATCGAAGATGCTCGACAGGCCGCCTGCGATATTGCTGCGCCCGATCAGATGCGCGGAACCGGCGAGCAGGCCGTCGCGGTGCACGCCTTCGGGCGCGGGCTCGCCCGGGGCGATGATGCGCATGTAGTGCGCGTCCACCAGGCAGTGCGGCGTCTTGTCCGCATCGAGCACACCGGCGGCGAGCAAGCCCCGCGCGACTGTCCTGGCGATCCGGGCGGTGATGGGGGTGACCGGATGCGCGGCCCCGATCTGGGCGAACTTGCGTTCGATCCCGCCCGCGATCGCATTCACCTCCACCGACTGGAAATACGACAGCGGCTCATCGATCGCCGTGAAGGCCAGATCGGCGCCGACGTCGAGCCGGAAACACTGGTAGGCCCGATGCCGGTACCGCCGGTCCGCCGGCAGCCAGGTGTCGAGTGCGGTGTCCCGATCGAAGGTCTCGCGTAGTACGGCCAGTGCGTCGGCGTCGAGCCGGAAGTCGGCGGCGGTCATCAACCAGGAGCGGGTGTCCTCGGACGGCACGCTCTGCTGGACGCGCAATGTCGACACCTTCCACGAGAGGTCGGGGGACCGTTCGGAACAGTGGTCGGCACCGGCCGATGACCGGGCCAGTGTGCAGCGTAATCCCGGAGCGGGGGCGGCGGGCATCGACCCCGGCGGCGGGTGTCGTCAGTAGCAGGTCAGCGGCTGGAGTGGTTCTGCCGCACGCGGACTCAGGGTTTCGTAGGCGCGGGCGATCGATTCGGTGGCACGGCGCAGGTCGGCCTCGGGGTGGGTGAAGGGCAGGCGCAGGAAACGTTCGAAGGCGCCCTGGACGCCGAAGCGGGGGCCGGCAGCGAGCAGGACGCCGTGGTTGGGGGCGGTGGCCGCCAAGGCAGTCGAGACCGGCGCGGGTAGCTGGGCCCACAACGACATGCCGCCCGCGCCGGTAGCCACCTGCCAATCCGGCAGATGCTCGGCGAGGGCGTCCAGCAGTGCGGCGCGCTGATCGCGCAGTTGGGTGCGGCGCCGGGCCAGGATGGTGTCGGCGTGCTCGAGCAGGTAGGTGGTGGCCAGCTGGTCCATCACCGGGGTGCCGAGGTCGACGGTGGCGCGGATGCCGAGCAGGCGGGTGATCAGGGACTGGCCCGCGCGAATCCAGCCGACGCGCAGACCACCCCAGAACGATTTCGAAGCCGAACCGATGGTGATGATCTCGGTGCCGCGGGCGAACGCGGCGGTCGGCGGGGGCGGCACGTCGTCGGTAAGCGCGAGGTCGGCCATGGATTCGTCGATGATGATCGACATCCTGGTCTCGCGCGCGATCGCGGCGAGTTCGGCGCGGTCCTCGGCGGGCATGAGCAGGCCGGTCGGATTGTTGAAGTCCGGAACGAGATACGCCAGCGAGGCGGCGGTTTGCCGTGCGGCGCTGCGGATTCCGTCGAGATCCCAGCCCGATTCCGGACGCAGCGGCACCGGCACCGGGCGGGCGCCGACATCACGGATGGCTTCAATGGCATTGGGGTAGGTGGGGTGATCGATCAGCACCCGCGCGGCGGGCGGGGCGAGCACGTTGAGCAGCAGGCGCAGGCCGTGCTGGGCGCCGAGGGTCACCAGGATCTGCTCCGGATCGGTGGGCAGGCCGCGCTCGGTGTACCGGCGGGCGACGGCTTCCCGCAAGGCGAGCACGCCGACCGGATCCATGCCGTGGGTGCCGAGATAGGACGGAATACCTTGCAGCGCAGTCGCGTACGCCTGCTCCATCTCCGGCGGCGCGGTCATGGCGGCATAGGTGAGGTCGACGGTCGGCTGATCGGAACCGGCCATCATGGCGAGAATGCCCTTCGCCGGGCGGCTGCCGTCGTGCTGGATGCTCGGCGGCAGCGCGACCGTGCTGCGCGAACCCTGCCGGGTGATCAGGTAGCCGTGCTCGCGCAGCAGCGAGTAGGTGGAGGTGATGGTGGTGCGGCTGACGCCGAGTGTGGCGGCGAGGTCGCGTTCACTGGGCAGGGCGATGCCGAGCGGCGCGCGACCGTCGTGGATGAGCAGCCGGATCCCTTCGGCCAACGCCAGGTAGGCCGGGCGCGCGGGTTTGCGCGAGGACCCGTCGGGTTCCGGGTCGCGCCAGCTGCCGAGATCGCGAGCCAGACCCGCCGCACCGATCACACGTGTCGCCATACAGTCCAGTATTGCGGTAGTGGCTCTTTATCGGCAAGGCCAGTTGTCGCACGCTGGGGAAATGACCCTGCTCGTCACCCTCGCCGTCATCGTGATCTTCAGTCTGCTCGGCTATTACTACGCGCCACGCCATTCCGGGGAAAGCTGGGAGGTGGACCGGCTGCGGCCGCGGGATCCACTCAGCAATCTGCCGGTTTCGCACTATGACGAACAGCGCTTGTTCCGGGATATCGCCGCGGTGTACGCCCGCCGCGAGGACGAGGAACCGCGCGGCGATGACTCCCCGGCGCGACGGCGCGGCCGGCCCGAACCGTCGGCGTGACCGGCCCAGTGATCAGACCAGTCCAGTTTTGCCTACTGGACTGGTCTGATCTCACTTGTCGGTGGTACCGGGCAGACTGTCGGCCATGAACGCAGCAGTCGGCTCGCCGGTGACGGCGGCACTGTTCGATACGGCGATCGGTACCTGCGCGATCGCGTGGCGCGCGGACGCGGTGGTGCGATTCCAGCTACCCGAGGCGAGCCCCGAGGTCACCCGCACGCGGATCCTGCGGGAGAGCCCGGAGTTCGGTCCGGTGATCGAATCCGAACCGGCCGCGGTGATCGCCGACGCCATCGCAGGCATTCGCGCCCACCTCGACGGCGAGCTGGACGACCTGCGCTGGATCACCCTCGACACCAGCACCATCCCGCAGTTCCACCGGTCGGTGTACGAGACGACCCGCGAGATCGACCCCGGCCACACCCTCAGCTACGGCGAGGTGGCCGAACGCGTCGGCGCGGCGGGCGCGGCCCAGGCCGTCGGACAAGCCCTCGGGCGCAACCCGATCCCGCTGATCATCCCCTGCCACCGGGTGCTGGCCGCTGACCACGGCCTGCACGGGTTCTCCGGGCCCGGCGGCATCGACACCAAGCAGCGGCTGCTGCAGATCGAACGGACACCGGGTATCGGGGAACCGACTTTGTTCTGACCTACAGCGTGGCGCCGACGCTCGCCCCGCCCATACCACCGAGCACACCTCCGACCGCACCGCCGGCGACAGCCGCCGGGATGCCGAGCGCGGCCGCTCCCACACCGGCGCCGATGGCAGCACCGGCACCCGTGGTGGCTGCGGCGACCGGCCAGGCGGCGACGAACGCGGCACCCAGCGCGGGCAGGGCCGCGGCACCGGCGGTCGGGATGGCCGTGGCGGCGGTGATGATCGCGCCGGCAGCGGCCGTGCCCGCGACGCCGACGACGAATCCGGCACCCGCGCCGATCGCGGCACCACCGAGCCCGCCGACGACCGCCGCGGGCACACCAGCGATCGCCGCGCCCGCGACTGCACCGCCGACGGCGCCCGCCGCGGTGGCCGCGGCGATCTTGTCGGAACGACTGGGGTTGATGCCGATGGACCGTCCACCGGTGGCGATGGCGGCCTCGGCCTGGGCGGCGGTGCCGTTCACCCCGGCGAGCACATCGTTGGGCACCTCGTCGGGGACGGGGCTGGTGAAGTCGCCGATGCGCAGCGTCCGAGGCGGCGGCGCGATGGGTGCGACCGGCTCGACGGGCCGCGGAGCGTGCAGCTCCTGCGGCTGAATGGGCGGCGCCGGCTCGGAACGGTCCGGAATCGGGCGGGTCTGCGGCGGAGCGGGCTGGAGCGAACGCAGCTCCGGCTCGGCCTCGATCTCGGGCGCCAGCCGGTCGGAGCCGCGAGGGCCGGGATCGACGACGCCGGGCTGACGTGGCGACGGATTGGCGGGAGCCGGAGCGCCGGGAGTGACCACCCCAGGCTGCGGATCGGCCATCGCGGTGCCCGCTGCGGCGACCGCGAGCGCCAGCGGCAGCGCCCCGATCAGCGGCCGCAGCGCCCGCCTGGCCGCCGGATTCTTCACTTCTTCGTACCGACGACCCACGCCGAACACCACCATCGAAACTCGTGCGATTTCCCCCGCCGTTCGGCGCGATCGCAGGCACGATATCCGTAGCCATCGGGAAGCTGTCAAATCGATTCGCCTGGCGTCGGCGGTCGGCCATGCCCCTTTACCAGGCGCTATGCCACGCGCACATTACCGGCTCGCTGTTTGCCGTACCGACCGACTCAGCACGGCGTCTCCCCGCGCAGCAGGGCCGCGAGCGACTCCCGGTCCGTCACATCCATCTTGATGCACGCCCGGTACAGGTGTCCCTCCACCGTTCGCACCGAAACCGTGAGCCGGTCCGCGATTTGGCGATTCGTCAGGCCCGCCGCCACCAGGTTCGCGATCTCGCGTTCGCGCGCGGTGAGCGGAAGTGGTTGCGCCGCTTGCCGAAGCGCGGGCGTGCTCGCCCCGCCGCAGGCAGCGGCGAGCCGATTCGCGGCGGCCGCCGATTCCAGCAGACGGCGCCGGTCGCCCGCGCGTTCGTGGGCCGAGGCGGCTTGCGCGGCGGCGTCCGCGGCCGACAGCATCGCGCCGATACGCTCGAATTCCGTTGCGGCGGCATCGAGTCCGGGGCCGTCGTGTGCGGCGAGTGCGACGGCGTGCCGGGCCTGCACCTGCACCAGCTCACCGTCGACCTTGGCCGCGAGATCGGCGAGCCTGCCCGCCACCGAATGCTCGCCGAAGCGGGCCGCGGTGTGCAATGCCATGGCCTCGATGGCGTGCTGACGGGCGCGGGCGGCGGCGTCGGCGGCGTTCATGGCGATGCGGATGGCGGGCGTGATCGTGCCCTCGGCACCGGCCAGCCACGCTTTGGCGATCTCGAGCTGCGGTTCGTAGACGGCGCTGTGCCTGCCGCCGCGCTCGGTGGCGCCGGCGATGGCCTCGGCGGCGTCACCGGCCCGGCCGAGCGCCGAATACGCCTCGGCCAGCCGCAACCGCGCCGGAAACATCCACGCCGCAGCACCTTCGGTGCTCAAGGCGGCCAGCGCCTGCTCGAGATGTTCGATACCGTCCGGGAACCGGCCCTGCGCCACATCGACGGTGCCCTGCAAGATCTTCGACATCCCCCAGGCCAGGTACTGCCCCGGCGCCGAGTAGCCGAAATAGGCGGTGGCGCAGCGGCGCGCGCCTTCCATATCACCGGTGAAGGTGAGCGCGAGTACCTCGGCGTGGGTGGACATGAAGCGGTTCAGTCCGTCGATGTGGGATTCGACCTCGTGTCCGCGCTGGGCGTACTGCCGGGCGGCCTCACCGCGCCCCATCAGCGCCAGCGCCAGACCACCGCCGAAGGAGGCCCACCACACCGCCCACGGCGGCGCGTCCTCGGTGTTCATCACTGATTCGGCGTCGTCGAACGCGTCGTCGATGCGGTTCTCGTTCACCGCGCACGCCGAGGCCAGACCGGTGAGAATCGCCGCGATCTTCGGATGACTCACCTTCGAGCGCACCAATGCGAGCACCTCGTCGGCGCGGTCGGCATCACCCATGGCCCACAGCAGATTCGACACCCGCGTGCTGCCCCAGCGCGCCAGCTGCACCTCGTTGAGCTGATCCGGGTCGAAGCTGGCCAGGGTGCGTTCGGCCTCGATGCGATGGCCCTGCCACAGCAGCGCCCGCGCCAGCAGATCCGCCGATTCCACGCCGCCGCGACGTTCCACCGCCGCCCGCGCGAACCGTTCGCCCAGCGGCAGATTCGCCAAACCGATGGCATCGGCGGCCGCGGCTTCGAACAGTTCCAGATCGGCGGATTTGTCGCTGTCCAGGGCCAGTTCGGCCAGCCGGATCCGGTCGGCGGCGGAGTTGATCGGACGCTCGCTCAACGCCGAATACAACCGCCCGCGCAGGCGCCGCGCCGAGGCGATACCCAGCCTGCGCCGGATGACCTCGCCGAAGAGCGGATGGTTGTAGCGCACCACCAGTTCGTGGGAGTTCTCCACCACCCGGATGACGCCGCGGTTCTCGGCCGCCTCCACCGCCTCCTCGCCGGCCAGTTCGGCCATCACCTCGAGGTCGATGGGCTCGCAGAAAGTGAGCAGCTCCAGCACCCGCAGCACCGGCTCAGGCAGTTGCTCGACCCGATCCTCCAGCAGCGCCGCCAGTTCCGAGGTGACCGCGGCGCGCCCGCGCAACTGCCAGACCCCGTTGACCTGACGCAGCGAACCGGCTTCCAGCGCACCTTCGACCAAGTGCCGCAGGAACAGCGCGTTACCGCCCGACGATTCCCACATCAGATTCGCGGTGAAACCCTCGAGCTGGCCACCGAGCATCGACTCCACCAGATCCACGCTCTGCCGCTGGCTGAACGGGTTCAAATCGATGCGCAGCAGATGCCCGTCTTTCCACAGCGAGGTGACCGCGTCGGGCACCTGGACCCCGCTGCGCACGGTCGCGACGATGCGGGCGGCACGGTCGATCGCCAACTGCAACAACAGCGTCGCCGACAACTGATCGAGCAGATGGGCGTCGTCGACGCCGATGATGATCGGCCCGTCGGCCAGCAGCGCCTCGCGCGCGGCCGACATGAACGTCACCGGATCGTGCGCGGTGTATACCCCGACCATATGGGCGAATACACCGAGCGGAATGCTGCGCGCGGATTCGGTGCCCGCCACCCAGCGCACATTGCCGCCCACCGCCGCCGTGGCCTGTCTGGCCAGGGTGGTCTTGCCGACACCCGCGTCCCCGGTGAGCACCGCACCGACCGGGCCGTCACCGGTGAGCGCGGAGCGAATCGCCTCGAATTCGGTCGCGCGTTCGATCATCGGCCAGTTCCGAGCCATTTACCTACTGTAGAGGCAAGTGTTTGATTGCGTCGCCTTCGGCGACGCGGGTTCGCGGCCCCTGGGTGTCTCGTGTCTCAGCAACCGCTGCTTGCCTCCGGCGTGCGCAGCGGTCGCTGAGACACGAGACGGCCCGCGAACTTTGGGGCTCGGTCTCGCTTCGCTCGAAAATTGGGGTGACCGGCCGTTGTGACAGGGGGCAGACAGATGTAGCGGCCGCGTGTTGCCGGTCGCTGACGTCGTCCGTCTGCCGCTTGGCGGCTAGTTCTCCAGCACGTCGTGGCGGACGATCGTCTGATCCCGGCCCGGGCCGACGCCGATGCACGACATCCGCGCCCCGGACAGTTCCTCGAGCCGCCGCACGTACGCCTGGGCGTTGGCGGGCAGGTCTTCGAAGGTCCTGGCGTGCGAGATGTCTTCCCACCAGCCGGGCATTTCCTCGTAAATGGGCTTGGCGTGGTGGAACTCGGTCTGGGTGGTCGGCATCTGCTCGACCCGTTCACCGTCGACGTCGTAGGCCACGCAGATCGGCACCGTCTCCAGGCTCGACAGCACGTCGAGCTTGGTCAGGAAGTAGTCGGTGATGCCGTTGACGCGGGTGGCGTAGCGGGCGATCACGGCGTCGAACCAGCCGCAGCGGCGGGCCCGGCCGGTGGTCACGCCGACCTCGCCGCCGGTCTTGGCCAGGTAGGCACCGGATTCGTCGAACAGCTCGGTCGGGAACGGGCCCGAGCCCACGCGCGTGGTGTAGCACTTGAGGATGCCGAGCACGGTGCTGATCTTGTTGGGTCCGATGCCCGCGCCGACGGCCGCGCCGCCGGAAGTCGGGTTGGACGAGGTGACGTAGGGGTAGGTGCCGTGGTCGACGTCGAGCAGGGTGCCCTGCGAGCCTTCCAGCAGCACCGTCTCGCCCCGCTCGAGCGCCTGGTTCAGCTTCAGCCTGGTGTCGCTGATGCGGTGCTTGAAACGCTCGGCCTGCTCGAGCACCTCGTCGACCACCTGCTGCGGTTCGAGCGCGCGGCGGTTGTAGATCTTGACCAGCACCTGGTTCTTGAACTCGAGCGCGGCCTCCACCTTCTGGGTGAGGATCTTCTCGTCGAGCACGTCGGCGACCCGGACACCCACGCGGGCGACCTTGTCCTGGTAACAGGGGCCGATACCGCGGCCGGTGGTGCCGATCTTGTTGTTGCCGAGGAAGCGTTCGGTGACCTTATCGATGGCCACGTGGTACGGCATGATCAGGTGCGCGTCGGCAGAGACCAGCAGGCCGGAGGTGTCGACGTCGCGCTGCTCGAGGCCGGCGAGCTCGTCGAGCAGGACGCCGGGATCGATCACGACACCGTTGCCGATGACGTTGGTGACGCCGGGAGTGAGGATGCCGGACGGGATCAGGTGCAAGGCGAAGTTGTCACCGTTGGGCAGCACCACGGTGTGACCGGCATTGTTGCCGCCCTGGTACCGAACCACCCATTGCACGCGCCCACCGAGTAGATCGGTAGCTTTGCCCTTGCCCTCGTCGCCCCACTGGGCGCCGATGAGGACGATTGCCGGCATGGTCGTGTCTCCTACGGTTCGACGCGCAACACCGTGTGTGTTGCAGCTACCTGCCCGTATCGAGGCGGTGGCCGGAAGCACAGTCTAGTAGACCACCTGCGCGGGCCCAGTCGGGCCGGGCGCAGCACCCTGGTTGCGATCCCGGCAACGCATCGCCGCAAGCCGTCCGCGACCAGGAACACCGGCCGGTCAGACCTCCGATTTCGAGCGAAGCGAGACCGAGCATCAATGTTCGCGGCCCGTCTCGCGTTTCCGCTGCCGCTGCGCACGCCGAAGGCAAGCAGCGGCAGCGGAGGCGCGAGACACCCAGCGGCCGCGAACCGCGACGCCGCAGGCGGTGCAAGACAAAACACAGCCGCAGGCGGCGCCGAACAAACACGGCTATGGTTGCTGCTAGTGGATGTCGAAGGCGTCCGGGTGAAGCGGTAGTGCGACCGACGGGAGTCGGCCGGATTCGAGGAGGGTGTACGGCAGTTTGAGTACCCACGTTCTCCGTTGCGACGGCGCACCGGTACCGATTGCCCTCGCCTCCCAGCCGACCACCCAGACCGACGCGATACCCGATACCGGCGAGATCGACGAACTGCTCCCGGTGCTCGCCGCCGACAGCCTGCCCCGCTTGATCGTGCTCGGTGACGACGCCGCGCTGGCCACGGTGCTCACCCATCTGATGCGCACCGAGCGGCTGAACGTGGAAATCGGCTACGTCCCGGTCGACAAGACCTACGGTTCCCGCGCCTACGAGACCGGCACCGGCAATGCCGCGGCCAAACGCGCGCTGGAGGGCCGGGCCACCGAGGTGCCGCTGATCCGCGACGACACCGGAACGGTGCTCGTCGGGCGCGCCAGGCTGGAAGGGGTCGGAGGCGAAAAGCTCGAGGGCGAAGCGTATGTCGACGACACGCTGCTGTTCTCCGGCAAGGTCGCCGCCATGCTCGTCTCGCCGACACTGGAACTGCCCGGCGTGCGCGCCACCGTCAAGCGCGGCGTGCGCAAACGACGATGGGTCAGCGGGCGCGCCGCACAGCTTGGCACCCCCGGCGCGCGAGTCACCCGGGACGGCATCGCCGGTGATCGCACCGTGCCGCGATCGACCTTCTACCGTCATCACGAACCCTGGCTGCTGGTCCGATGAGCTTTCCCACCCAGGCCCGCCGCTCCGGTGCGGTGCGGCCTAGCCCCATCTTCCTGCTGGTCGTCGCGATCACCGTGCTCGGCGGGGCGCTGGCCTGGGACGCCGATCTGGACTCGGTGCGCGCCAAGGCCGGTGTGTTCCTGCTGGTGGTGTTCGGCTGGATCGTCAGCCTGTGCCTGCACGAATTCGCGCATGCGTATGTGGCGTGGCGGGCCGGCGACCGCGAGGTGGAGCTGCGCGGCTACCTGACCCTGAACCCGTTGAAGTACAGCCATCCGCTGCTGTCGATCGTGTTGCCGATCGTGTTCATCGCGCTCGGCGGGATCGGTCTGCCCGGCGGTGCGGTCTATGTACACGCGCACAATTTCTCCACCCGGATCCAGCGCATCATCAGCGGTGCCGGGCCCGCGGTGAATGTGGCGTGCGCGGCGCTGCTGTTGATCGTGGTGCGGCTGTTCGGCAGCGCCGAGGAACATGCCGCGTTCTGGTTCGGGCTCAGCTTCCTGGCGTTTCTCCAGGTGACGGCCGCGCTGCTGAATCTGATCCCGATTCCCGGGCTGGATGGGTACGGCATCCTGGAGCCGTCGCTGAGCTATCAGACCCGCCGCGCGCTCGACCAGTTCAAGCCGTTCGGCATGCTGATCCTGTTCGCGCTGCTGTTCACTCCGGCGATCAACCAGGTGTTCTTCGACGCGGTGTACGCGCTCTACGAGCTGTCCGGGGTGCCGTCGCTGTGGTCACGCTGGGGCGGATATCTCACCCGCTTCTGGACCTGACACAACACAGGGCCGCCCGGTCGATGGACCGGACGACCCTGGTCTTCGCCGGTGCGTCGCGGCCCCAGCTCGCCGGCCACCACACCAACAATGGCCGGTTGCGCGTCGCGACGTGCGGCGAAGTGTGTGACCGCGCCACCCCTCGTCGGCTCGGTCGGTTCTCACCGTAGGGACGGGTGGACGGCATCGCCTGAGTAGCGGACTACGCGAAGATCAACCCGGCAGCCGCCGCAGCCGCGGCTCGCGCACGCAGACGAAGCGGGCATACGCGGGGTGGATCGAGTAGTCCTCGGCGCGGCGACGGTTCGACGCTGGTCAGTGGCCGCTCAGGGTGTTGCGATCCACCGGGACAAGCCCGCGCCGGTCTCAGTCCTCCGGCCGCACATACGGATTCGGCACCGTCGGCGGAAGCAGCGCGATCGCGGAGATGCGCTGCATACCGCACACCTGCATGAGATCGACCACCGTCGAACGCACCTGCGCGAACACCACATGCGCCGAAAGCCCTGCCCCGGCAACGAGCTCCGGACGCGCGCCCTTGGCAACCGAGCGCAGCACCCGGGCGGCTTCGGCCTGATCGGGTTGTTCACCGGGGTCGGCCAGCATCATCCGGCGCACCACATCGACGGCGTGACCGAGGCTTTCCACCTCGTCGATCAGGCGGGGATCGAGGATCTCGTCGTCGCGCACCAGGGTCAGGCCGCGGCGCAGCAGCACGCGAGTGTTGCGGACGGCGTTGTCGAGCGGGTCGGCGGTCGCGCGGATGCGTTCGAGCCGTTTGCGCGAATTCCAGTACAGCGGGGAGATGCGGCTGATCTCCCGGCCGCCCTCCAGGGTCTTGCGCAGTGAGTCCAGTTGGGATTGGGTCGCCCGGACCGCGGTCAGCGCGTTGTGCACCTTGTCGGCGTCCTGTTCGAGCAGGCCCGCCGCACCGTCGACCAGCGATTTGCCCATCACGCCGAGGATTTCCGCGGCCTGCTCCCTGGCCCGGCGCACCGGATGCAACGGGATCGCGGCCACGACGACCACACCGACCAGACCGCCGACGAGCGCGTCGATCATCCGGGAGAACCCACCACCGGCAGCGGGTGGCAGCAGCGTCGCGACCAGCACGGCCGAACCTGCGGCCTGCATGGCGATGATGGTGCCGCCGTCGAGGAACACCGCCAGGCTCATGGCGACGCCGACGACCAGCGCGATCTGCCAGACCCCGGTGCCCACCTGGGAGATGAACAGATCGCCGATGCCGATGCCGACCGCCACGCCGACGACGAGCTCCACCGAACGCTTCAACCGGGCGCCGAAGGAGATGCCGATCGACACCACAGCCGCCGTCGGCGCGAAGAAGGGCTGGGTATGCCCGATGACGTAGTGCGCGATGAACCAGGCCAGCGCGGCGCCGAGCGAGCACTGCAGGATCGGCAGCGCGGAAAGGCGCAGGCGCGTCCATGAGCTGCGCAGCCGGTCCACGCCACCGGCCCGGGCGAGGGCGACGCGAGAGTTCGGGTCGATCAACTCGGGGTCTGTCCGGTTGTCAATCCAGGCCGAGTTCCGCGGCGGCGCGCGGATCGCAATCCTCGAGCAGGTCGAGGCAGCGGGCGTATTCGTCGGATTCGCCGATGGCACGCGCGGCCCTGGCCAGCGCGCCGACACTGCGCAGGAAACCCTGGTTGGGCTCGTGGCTCCACGGCACCGGGCCGAAACCCTTCCAGCCGTTGCGGCGCAACAGATCGAGGCCGCGGTGATAGCCGGTGCGGGCGAAGGCGTAGGCCGCGACGACGTCATGGTTGACGCCTTCCCCTGCGGCCTCCGCGCGAGCGAGTGCGGCCTCGGCCAGATGCGCCCACGCGATCGAGGCGGCCGGATGATCGGCCGCGACCTGCACCGGATCGGCCTTGGCGAGGAGCGCGTCCTCGGCATCGGAGATTTCCGGCAGCAGTACCGGTTGCGGTCCGAGCAGATCACCGAACGAGGTCATGGGGTTCATTGTGCACCGCCGGTGCGGTGGTGGGGATGCGCGGGGCGATCGGGTCCGGTTGGTCTGCGCGGCGCAGGGCCGGCCGACGGGGGACGCGAGACGATCGACGCGAGGGGCGTGCTGCGCCACCCCCGGGCCGGTGAACTCCGGCGCGAGCAGGTCCGCCAACACGCTGGGCCGGGCGGCCTGGAACGCGGCGGGGCATTGGCAGCCGGGGTGGGGCGCGGCGCATTAGGCTGGCCGTCGAGTTCACAATGTTCCGCTGAGCGAGGGGTAGTGGTGTCCGACCCGAACGACGACAAGAACCCGGTGCGCAAACCCGCCGACGCCCGCACGACGGACGCCCCGGCCGCACCGCCCACCTCTGCCGCCGACGGGACCCAGCCCACCTCGCCGACCGCCACGAACACATCCGACGCCGACCCCGATGCGCCCACCAAGGCGTTGAAGCAGGTGCCCGCCGGTGGTTCGGAAGGCCGTACCGAACCGCGGAACTCGACCGGGACCGCCGAGGCCACCAGCAGCGCGGATACACCCGCCGGCAGCGTCTCCGATTCCGCCACGGACACGAATTCACCTGCGCCACAACCTCCGTCGGGCGCCGATGATGACGCCGAGACCGAGGCCATCCCGGCACCGGGCGCCGCCGGGAAGCAGGGCACATCCGGCCGGCCGATCACCGACGACGCTGATGCCGATGCGAAGACTGTCGCCATGCGCCGCGTCGCCCCGGCCGCCGAGGCAGCCGCAGCTGCCTCGAACGCTCCGAAAGCCGCAGGCTCATCCGAGCAGAGCAGCTCCGCGGCCGACGGTGCCGGGCCCGCTGCTGACGACGCGTCCGATCCCTCCCGCCGAGGTCACGCAGCCGCAACCAGCTCGGACAAATCTGCCCGCCCCACCGCGACGGGCGCTGATGCGGGAGCCGCCGCCGCAGGATCCGAAGCAAACGCCGCCGAGGGAGGCCGGCCCGCCACTGACGAGACGTCCGATCCCACCGGCCGAGGTCCCGCAGCCGCAACCAGCTCGGACAAGCCTGCCCGCGCCACCGCGGCCGGCGCTGCTGGAACCGCTGCCGCGGGAGCCGGTGCCGCGGCGGCCGAAACTGACGCCTCCGGCGCGGCCGGCGAGGGCGCCGAAGCGGGCACGCCGGCCGACGCGGACCGAGGCACCGCCGCCGATGGTGCCGACGCCACGAAATCGGCAGATGACGCCGAGCCCGTCGATGGGGCCGACGCCGCACGCACCGACGACACCGCCGAGCAGGCGGACAACGCCGGACCCGCCGCGTCGGCGCAGGGAGCGCCGGGGGACGGTACCGACGAGTCGACCGACGGCTCCGATGCTGCGGATGCCGCCGCGGACGGCGACGAAGCCCCCGGCGCCTCGGATCCGGCGCCCACCGCCGCCGACCCCACCGGCGACGCCGAGACCGTGCAGATGCGCGCGGTGCCGAACCCGGCCGACGCGCAGACCGTCGCCATTCCGGTACAGCGCCCTGCCGGCACCGATCGGGTGGCGGGCGCTGGTGCGCGCCAGCCGCTGAGCAAGCCGCCGACCACGCCGCGTCCGGCGGCGGGGCCGAAGCAGGCCGGCGCGCACGGGCCGTCGGGTCCCGAGCACGGTGGCGTGCCGCCACAGGGTCCACAGCACGGTGGCCCCGGCGGGCCGTTGCGGAAGGCGCCGCAACAGCGCGGCCCGCAACAAGGCGCCCCTGGAGGACCGAAGCAGGGCGGGCCCGGGCAGGGCGCTCCCGGACGGCCGCAGCAGCATGCACCGCACGGCGGTCCCGGCGGACCAGGGCAGAAACCACCACAGCAGGGTGGACAGTCAGGCGCACCGAAATCCGCGAACCCCGCGGCGGCAGCCGGCGCCCAGCAGCAGGGGCCCGGTACCAAGCAGCGCCCGGGCAGCGCGCCCTCACCCGCGGATATGCAGCCGACGACGCCCGCGCAGTCGCTGGCGGGCGGCCCGCGTCCGCCGCAGCCGCGTCCGGTGGCGGCACCGCAACGGGTGGAGCCCGCTGCGCCGGAACCCGAGGCGAAGTCCGGTCGTCGATCCAACCGGTGGTTGCTGGCAGTGGCCGGTGCTGTGGTGCTGGTGGTCGGGCTCATCGCCGTGGTGCTGGTAGCGGTCGTCGGCGGAGAGGACAACTCGCCCGAGGCGCAGATCCGCAGAACCATCGGCAGCTACACCCAGGCGTTGAAGAACGGCGATCTGGAGACCCTGCGATCCACCACCTGCGGTTCGCTGCACGAGTTCTACCGGGGCATTCCCGATGATCAGTTCGCGGGCGTGCACCAGCAGTCGGTGGAGCAGGGCAGTATCCCGGTGGTCGAGCACATCCAGGCCATCCGGATCACCGAGAACACCGCCATCGCCCAGGCCACCGTCTACACCAAGGCGGATCCGGCGCGCTCGGCGCGGACGTTCGATCTCCAGCACACCGAGGACGGCTGGAAGGTCTGTGACCCGCCGGACAGCGCACCGTAACGATCCGGCGGCGAGCACGCCGTATCCGGTATCGAAGGTCACAGTTACCCCCTCCTAGCTGGTCGCTGGTCCGAATCGCCAGTAGCATGGCCCGGATCATGGGCAGGGAACAATCGATGGCGCGGCCGGACGAGGTGGTGCGGACGGCAAAGCTCGCGGGGCGGCGATTCCGGATCCGGGATCACTACGAGGTGGGCCGGGAAAAGATCCGCGAGTTCGCGCGCGCGGTGCAGAACGATCACCGCGCGCATCAGCACGAGGTCGATGCGCGCAAGCTGGGCTACGACGGCGTCATCGCCCCGCCGACCTTCGCCTCGGTGATCGGCATGACCGCGACCAGGGCGCTGCTCGATTCGGTGCTCACCGAATACGACCTGTCCCAGATCCTGCAGACCGACCAGGTGTTCCGGGTGCACCGGCCGATGGTGGCCGGTGACCGGATCACCAGCGAGGTCGAGATCGAATCGATCCGGCAATTCAACGACAACGACTTCATCCACGTGAACTTCGTGTTGAAGAACCAGGACGACGAGATCGCGCAGGTGGGTTCGTCCACGATCGTGGCAAGGCGCGGGGTGGAGGTGGCCCCCGATATCACCGAAGCGGTCGCGAACATCATGATGCACGGCCGCGCCGACGTCGCGCACACCGCGCTCGGCGATCTGGGCGCGCTCATCGAATTGGACGCCAACACGCTCGACACCGCCTCGACCCCTGCCCCGGCTCCGGTACATCCGGTCCCCGAGTTCGATCGGCTGTCGGAGGGCGAGGAGATCGACCTCGGTACCTCCTGGCTGACCCGCGGCGATCTGGCGAATTACGCGGGCGTGTCCGGCGACTCGAACCCCATCCATTTCAGCGAGCACGCCGCCAAGCTGGCGGGCCTGCCGACGACGGTGGCGCACGGCCTGCTCACCATGGGCCTGGCCGGCGGAAAGCTCACCTCCTGGCTGGGCGATCCGACCGCGATCGAATCGTTGAGCGTGCGCTTCGCCGGATATGTGCCGGTGGAAGCCGACGCCCGCAGCGCCGTCGAGTTCTCCGGCAGGATCAAGAAACTCGATCCGCAGCGACGCACCGCGACCGTCGTGCTGTCCGGGAAATCGCAGGGCCGCAAGCTTTTCGGTCGCGCGATCGCCGAAGTCCGGCTCGGCTGAGCAGCGAGGTCCCAATCCGGGTTCAACCGCGAGTCCGAGTTCGCGCTGAGCAGCGAGGTCGAGCTCGGCTCAGCTGCTCGCCTCATTCCAGCTTCGCGTGCATCAGGTAGACGTTGTAATCGCTCCACGTGGTGATGTTGAAGTAGAGGTCGTTGCCCGATGACCACGGGTGGATGAATCCGCCGTACAGCTCCGGGTAATCGCGCACCGTCACCGTCGGCGTGCCATCCGACCACACACCCTGCGGCGAATTCGCTTCGCGCACAACGATGGCGGCCTTGGCGGTGTCCAGGTAACTCATCTGCCAGACGTCGCGTTCGGCGTCATATCGCACCGACAGCTCACCGGCGGGCCCGTTGACGACGGGAGTGGCAGCACCCGCGCCGCCGACCGGCGTCCAGGAGCCGTCGCGCCAGTACTGATACGCCGTGGTGTTGAGGATCTGATCCTTGGGCACCCGCGCCAGCCCGACGGCACCGAGCCGGGTATTCGGCGTGCCGAACATGTACACGTGCTCGCCGTGCGGAACCATCGCGCTCACTTGGAAATTCGCGAGCCCGAAGATGTTGTCCCAGCGCGCGTGCGGATCCTTGGTCCAGGTCTGGCCGTGATCGTCGGAGTAGGCGATGCCGCCGTAGTTCGTGAAGAAGGTGCCGGGCAGGCTGTTCCAGGTGCGAATCGACATGTAGCTCATGTACTGCCGCTCGCCCAGCGCGAACCCCGAAGTGGGAATGGTGGTGACCTCGACGTTGTCGAGTTTGCGGCTGGAGAGCACCTCGGCGGCGTGGCAGCGGCTGTCGGTGACCATCCGGTCGTAGGTCATACCGTCGTCCAGCGTGCGGTCGGTGCTGAAGGCCAGCACATTGCTGCGCCAGTCGCCGCCCATGCCGCCCGGCGGATGGAAGCCGCGCCCGACGGTGTCACCGAAGGCGGTGGCGATCTCGCCGGGCGCCGATTCCCACATGATGCCCAGGTCGGTGCCCTGCACCTGCCAGCGCTTATCGGTGCGGTTGACCGAATTCGCCCCGGTCTGCTTGGCCACCTCGCGCACCGCGCCGACCTTCGGGGCGGGCCGGACAGCCGTCTGCGGTGCGGCCTCGACCGGCGGCTGGACCGGCGGCGGTGGCGGCGGTACCGGACCGGGATCAGGCCCGGGACCGGGAATCGCGAAGTGGAACGGTTTGGGGCTCAACAGGATTTCCGGGATGCCGAGCTGCTCGGCAAGACTTGGCGGCTGCGCGGGCTCATCGGTCAGATCCGGGCAAGGATCCATACACGGATCGGCGGGCAGATCCATCTGCACCCGGGTCGGTTTCGGTTCCGGCGGTTGCGGCGGCAGCACGGTGATGACCGGGTAGGGAATCGGCACCTCGAGTGTTTCCGGGATCAGCGGCTCATGCGTCGGCGTGGGATCGGTGCGGCACGGCCCGCTGCCCGGCACACCTGTCTGCGGTCCCGCGTCCGCTGTCACCGGCTCCGCGCACACCATCGCACCCGCGCCGAAGACCACCGCGCCGAGCGCGGCCATCACCCGCCTCGCCATCGTCGACCCCTCGTTCCATGGCTATCCGTGGAAGTTCCGCACCAGCGTGTGACCCTACCGGCCCACCGGCTGCCGGACCGGCCGAACTCGCGCGAACGACGGTGGTGGCAGCGCCGGATCGGGCGGATAATCGGCGGGGAGTCAGAGCACGTCCGCTGCGTTGTCAGGATTCACCATGAAGTTCGCGCCCATCCCCCGCCGGGCGCTGCCCGGTGCGGCGGCCGCCTGCCTGTCCGGAATCGCCATCGCGCTCGCGCCGTTGGCCATCGCCGCACCGGACCGATCCGACGGCCACAGCACCACCGACTGGCAGACCTCACCGAACCAACTCGACGAACCACATCAGCGGCCCACCGGATCGACCACACCGAAGGAGTCGCCGTTCTATCTGACCTGCGGCGAAGCCCGGCGCGAGGGCGAGGCGCCGATCCGGCAAGGACAGCGCGGATACTCGCTGCGGCTGGATCCCGACCACAACGGTGTCGCATGCGAACCCGGCGAACCGTGACGGATCGACGAGGTTGCCGCGGACGGAGTTGATCAGCGCCTGGCACGGATCGCGGCGATTCGCGCGAAGACCGCACGCGCCGCACCAGGCACCACCGCACCGATTCGGCGGCGAAGCCCGGTGACTACCGCGCGGCCTGGAAGACCAGCACAGTCCCGCCGATCCGGATGGCGTCACCGTCGGCCAGCAGCGCACCGGTCTCGATCGGCAGTTCGTTGACGAACACGCCGTTAGCCGAATGCAGGTCCTTGATCAGCAGTCCGGCCCGGCTCGGCAGGATCTGCGCGTGGTAGCGGCTGGCCTTGGGATCGTCGATGACCAGGTCGTTATCGGTCATCCGGCCGATCCGCAGGCCGGCCTGGGCCACGGCGACCGCGCGCCCGTCCGGCATCAGGATCTGGCCGCTGCGCACCGCGCTGGGCACCTCGGTGACGGTCTCGGTCATCGCCGCCGCCATCCGCTCGGCCCGCTTGAACTCGACGGTGTTCAACGGTTCCTGGCGCAGCACCCGCTGCTCGAGCTCGATCAATGCCGGGCCGGGGTCGATGCCGAGCTCGTCGGCGAGCACGGTGCGCACCCGGCGGCAGGCGTCGAGGGCGTCGGCCTGCCTGCCGGACAGGTAGAGCGCGGTGATCAGCTGCCCCCACAGCGGCTCCCGCAGTGGATGCTCGGTGGTCATCGCCACCAGTTCCCCGACCACCGAAGACGCCCGCCCGCAGGCGATTTCGGCGTCGATGCGGGCGGAGGCGGCGAGCAACCGTTCCTCGTCCATGGCGGTGGCGAACCCGTCGGCGAATTGCAGACCCGCCAGATCGGCCAATGCCCGGCCGTCCCATTCGCGCAGCGCGGTACCGAACAGGCGGGCGGCCGTGGCATGGTCGCCCACCTCGGCGGCCCTGGCGGCGGCATCGCGGGCAGCCTCGAAACGCCCCAGATCGCAGGCCTCTTCGGCGATCTCGAGCCGATAGCCCGAGGACTCGGTGCGCAATACCGCGGCCGGGTCGATACCCGAATTACGCAGCGCCTTACGGATATTCGAGACGAAAACCTGCAGGCTCGCCGCGTAGGAATCGGGCGGATCCTCGTTCCACACCATGTCGGCCAGCGCCATCGACGACACCGCGCGCCGCCGATTCACCGCCAGCGCCGCAAGCAACGCCCGCGGCTTGGGCCCGCCGACCGCCACCGGCTCACCGCCGACGAGCAGCCGCACGGGCCCGAGCAGGCGCACCTCGAGACTCATGTGCTGTTGCCCCCGCCAGGGTTGTGGGTCAGGCGCTGATCGACCGTCCCGCGGACTTCAGATCATTGCACGCCTCGACCACACGCGCCGCCATGGACGCTTCGGCCTTCTTCAGGTAGCTGCGCGGGTCGTAGGTCTTCTTGTTGCCGACCTCGCCGTCGATCTTGAGCACACCGTCGTAGTTGGTGAACATGTGGCCCGCGACCGGCCGGGTGAAGGCGTACTGGGTGTCGGTGTCGACGTTCATCTTCACCACGCCGTAGCGCAGCGAATCGTCGATCTCGGACTTCAGCGAGCCCGAGCCGCCGTGGAAGACGAAGTCGAACGGCTGCGCGTCGGCGCCGAGACCCAGCTTGGCCGCGGCCACCCGCTGGCCCTCGGCCAGCACCTCGGGACGCAGCACCACATTGCCCGGCTTGTACACGCCGTGCACATTGCCGAAGGTGGCGGCGAGCAGGTACTTGCCGTTCTCGCCCGCGCCCAGCGCGTCGATGGTCTTCTCGAAATCGGCAGGCGAGGTGTAGAGCTTCTCGTCGATGGCGGCCTCGACACCGTCTTCCTCACCGCCGACGACGCCGATCTCCACCTCGAGGATGATGTTGGCGGCCCGGGTGGCCTTCAGCAGGTCCTTGGCGATCTCGAGGTTCTCGTCGATCGGGATGGCCGAACCGTCCCACATGTGCGACTGGAACAGCGGGTTGCGCCCGGCGTTCACCCGCTCCTGCGAGATCGCGATCAGCGGGCGGACGAATCCGTCCAGCTTGTCCTTGGGGCAGTGGTCGGTGTGCAGCGCGATGGTGACGTCGTACTTGGCCGCCACCACGTGCGCGAACTCCGCCAGCGCGACAGCACCGGTCACCATGTCCTTCACACCCTGGCCGGAACCGAACTCCGAGCCACCGGTGGAGAACTGGATGATGCCGTCGCTGCCGGCGTCGGCGAAGCCCTTGATCGCCGCGTTGATCGTCTCCGACGACGTGCAGTTGATCGCGGGGAAGGCAAAGGAGTTCGCTTTGGCCCGACCGAGCATCTCGGCGTAGACCTCCGGAGTCGCGATGGGCACTGTGAAGACCTCCGTGTTTTGTGCGGCAAAAGACAATTTTGTCAGGCCCACCCTAAGACAGCGGGCTTTCGGCCGATATCAGGGGATCGATGCGCGGTCAGGATGGTGGCTCGTGCTGGATTTCGCCTGCCCCGGAGGCTCTACGTGGTCACGCTGCGCTGCCTCCTCCGAGCCTTGACCGGGGCAGGCGGGTCCCGACCCGGTACTGTGGGCCGGGTGATTGCGCTCGCAGCCTCCGACGCGGTGACAAGCAACCTTGCCTTGACTCAGTTGCTCGATCCGATGTACCTGCTCACCGAGACCTGGCTGCAGCACGCCGTCCTCCCGGCCATCCTGGTCATCGTCTTCATCGAGACCGGTCTGCTGTTCCCGCTGCTGCCGGGCGACTCGCTGCTGTTCACCGGTGGCCTGCTGGCCGCGCAACCGGATCCGCCGGTATCGATCTGGGTTCTGGTGCCCGCCGTCACCTTCATCGCCTTCGCCGGCGACCAGTCCGGCTATTGGATAGGCCGGGCCATCGGGCCCGCGCTGTTCCAGAAGGAAGACAGCCGGTTCTTCAAGAAGCATTACGTCACCGAGACGCACGCGTTCTTCGAAAAGCACGGCCCGAAGACCATCATCCTGGCCAGGTTCGTGCCGATCGTGCGCACCTTCATGCCGGTGCTCGCGGGTGTGTCCACGATGAACTACCGCAAGTTCGTCGCCTTCGACATCGTCGGCGCGATCCTGTGGGGCGGCGGCGTGACCGTCCTCGGCTACTTCCTCGGCAACGTCGCCTTCATCCGCGACCACATCGAGGCGATCTTCCTGCTCATCGTGTTCGTCTCGATCCTGCCCGGCATCATGGCCGTCGCGAAGAAGCTGCTCGGCCGCGGTTCGGCCGCCGAACAGATCGATCCCGCCCGTGATGTCGAGCTGACGGCGTCGACGAACGAGACCACGCGCTGATCGCAGTGACGCCGGCGTCCTCAACCCTCGCACTGGGCAGCTTCGAACCGCTGATCTCGGCGGGACCCGCACTCGTCTGGACGATCGTGCTGACGTTCGTCTTCCTGGAGTGCGCCTTCATCATCGGCCTGTTCCTGCCCGGCGATTCGATGCTGATCACCGCGGGCGTCGTCATGGCCTCGCACGCCTCCGGTGAGGCGCAGGTCTGGGGCCTGTCGCTGGGCACGATGGTCGCGGCCATCGCCGGCAATCAGGTCGGTTACGTCGTCGGCAGCCGCACCGGCCACCATCTGGTGGCCCGCAAGAACGGCCGCTACATCAACACCCGCAACCTCGCGCGCGTCACCGAGATGCTGCACCGGCACGGCTTCGTCGCGGTGCTCGTCGCCCGCTGGATCCCCTGGGTGCGCACCCTGTGCCCGATGGTCGCCGGCGCGGCAGGTATGGACCACCGCAAATACACCATCGCCAGCACCATCGGCGCCATCCTCTGGGCCCCGGTCCTGCTGCTCATCGGCTACTACGCGGGCGGCTTCATCCAGCGAGTCCCCTGGCTGATGCCCGCCGTCGTCATCGTGCTCGTCGTCGGCCTGATCATCGGCACGATCCTCGGCATCCGCCAGTACCGCCAGGAGATGGCGCAGCCGGCCGAGGACTTCGACTTGGACGCAGCGGGAGTGCCGGAGCACTGAGATCGGTCCGTGTGGCCCTACCGAGCGCGAGCACTGGTCAGGCTTGCCAGATCGACCGTAACCGGGGTGCCGGACAGATCAAGTGTGACGTGGTTCGTGCTATCTGCCACAAGTTCGTAGTGGTCATCGACCAATTCGTAGGCGGTGAGATGCACGGGAGGCTCGATGTCGATCAGCCAGTAGCACTGGATACCGATCTCGGCGTACTCGGCGAATTTCGTCACACGATCGGTGCGCCGTGAACCGTCGGACAAGATCTCCACCGCTAGGAGCACGTCGTCGGCGTCCCACCGCGCAGGGTTGCCCTCGATCTCCGTCGTCGGCACAACGATCAGATCGGGAATCCGGACCGTGGGCGGAGCCTTGGCGTCCACAATGAGTTCCACTTCCGGCAGCGCACCGAGCTTTTCAGGAAGTTGTGATTCCAGCTGCCCGGCCAGACGCCAGATTGCACGTTGGTGCAACGCCAGCGGCCTCGGTGACACGATGAGTACCCCCTCGACGAGCTCGTAGCTGCGACTGTTGTCCTCCGGTAGCGCATCCCAGTCCGCCAAGGTCAGTAGATGATCGGGCCAGTGCATCGCCATGCAGCCACCTCCTCCCAATAGCTCGGTAATCGAAGTCTCCCACAGATGACCGACAGCAACTCGTGACTTCGAATGGGTTTCATAGCCCAGCCGCGCTCACCATGTGCGCGGCCTCCATCAGCATCCACCCCGACAATTGCACCGACAGATCGCGTTCGGGCACCTTGGATGATGTCACCGAGCCGCCGGAGGTGAAGTATCCGGCGCCGGAGCTGCCGCCGGGGAGCTGGGCCCGCTTGCTCCAGTCGTGGCCGAACAGCGGTTCGCCTTCGACTTCGAGGCGGTTCGCCCACGCGGCCTTCGCCGAGGACAGCACGATCGACGCGGCGCAGCGGCGGTCGGCTTCCTGTTCGGCGTCGTCGCCGGGCAGCATCAACGCGACCAATGCCAGGTAGCGGATCAGGATGCCGTTGAAGAGGCCGCCGTCGCCGCCGCCGCCACCCTGGACCACGCCGCGCGTGGTCATCCGGTCCTCGACAGCGGCCAGCAGGCGATGGACTCGCTCGAGGTGTTTCGCCTCGCCGGTGTGCACCGCGAGTTCGGTCTCCAGGCCGAGCACCACACCCTGGCAGTAGGTGAAGACCGGGCGCTCGATCTCACCGGAGGGCAGGTGGATGCCGTCGAGGATGAGGCCGGTTTCGGGGTCGCGCAGGGTGGCGTCGAGCCAGTCGGCCATCTCGGCGGCGCGTTCGTGACGGCCGAGCCGCAGCAACGCGATGGCCGCGGGGCCGTTGGCGGGTGCGTTGAAGTAGTCGGCGCCCACCCGCCACGGGATGCCGCCGCCGGTGTCGGGATCCCAGGATTCGTAGAGCTGCTTCTCCAATGCGAGCAGCGCGCCCGGCGCCTCCTCGGTGTCCTGGGTCCGCTGCGCGCGCTCCAAAGCGATGGCCAGCCACGCCATATCGTCGTAGTAGCGGTTGGTCCACCCGGTGATGTTGCGCAGGCGATGCGAGCGGGCGAAGGCGCTGATCCGTTTGCGGCGAGCGGGAGTCGGCACGCGGGTGGCGGCGTCGACGGCACAGTCGATCAGATGGGCTTGCCACCAGTAATGCCAGGACAGGAACAGGCGCTCACGCTTGGTGGCGGGCCAGCCGACCACGCCGAGCGTGGTGCCAGGTATCCCCCACAGCGGGCGCAGATGCCGGGAGATGATCGCCGATTCGGCCATATCGGCACGTTCGGACCACAACGCGGGCGTCGGCTCGCTGAAATCCCCCTGACGCCGTGCGTCCCTCCGCGTGGTCATAGCTCAATGGTGCCAGGTCGGCACCGGGTTTCGCCGCCCAATTGTTACCAGGCTGTGGTCAGATCGGCATGTTGACGGATCCACGCGTGCATCGCGATGCCCGCGGCCACGCCGGCGTTGATGCTGCGGGTGGATCCGAACTGCGCAATCGAGACCGTCAGCGTCGCGGCGTCGCGGGCGTGTTCGGTGACGCCGGGCCCCTCCTGCCCGAACAGCAACAGGCAGCGACGCGGCAACTGAACCGTTTCCAGCGGAACCGATCCGGGCACATTGTCGACCGCGACGACGGTGAGATCCTCGCGACGAGCGAACTCCAGCAGCGCCGCGATATCGGTGTGATGCTCGATGTGCTGATAGCGGTCGGTGACCATGGCGCCGCGCCGATTCCAGCGCCGCCTGCCGACGATGTGCACCGCCGCCGCGGCGAACGCGTTGGCGGTGCGGACGACGGTGCCGATATTCGCGTCGTGCCCGAAGTTCTCGATCGCGACATGGAATGGGTGCCTGCGCGCGTCGATGTCGGCGACGATCGCCTCGCGCGTCCAATACCGGTAGGCGTCGACCACATTGCGGCGATCGCCTTCGGCGAGCAGCACCGGATCCAGTCGCGGATCGTCCGGTGGCTGCCCGCCGAACTCGTCTGCCCACGGGCCGACGCCATGCGGATGCTCGCCCCATTCGGTGGGGCCGGGTAGCTGTTCCGGCACATCCGGCGCGAGGTCGGTCACGCCGTCGATGCTAATTCCCGTGGTGGGAGCCCCCGAGCCCGGCAGGGCGAACTAGGCGGAGGCGCCGATCGCGATGACGACGATGATGATGTACAGGATGAAGAAGACGATCGAGATGATCAGCAGGATCGAGGAGATCATCCCGCAGATGTAGCCCGCCTTGACGTTCCCCCGGCCCCCGATCATGCCCCCGGACGCGTCGATCTCGGCCAGCGCCTTCTTGCCCATCGACCACGCGAACGGGCCGAGGATGCCGCACATCACCAGGCTGAGGATGCCGAGCACGAGAATGGTGGTGGCCTGCGGATGATCCTGCTGCGGCCCGTAGCCGTAGGGCTGTGGATAACCGGGCGCACCATAGGGTTGCGCGGGGTAGGGCTGCGCAGCGTAGGGGTCCGAGCCGTAGGGGTTCGCACCGTAGGGATCGGAGCCGGGCGGCTGCTGCGGTGGGTATGTCATGCGGTGATGTTAACCGTGGACAGGCACCATGGTGGGGCGAGCTACACCATCGACCCGGTGGTCAGCGCCCTCGATCGGGCCGTCCGCCCCGACGAACATGGAGCTCATGACCGATTCCGTCACCCAGACATTGGTACTGGACAAGCCGGCCGCCACTGCCGAGCCGGCCGGGACGCGCGTGCTGCGCGCCGTGCTCCGTGCGCCGTTCACCGCCAGGACCTGGAAAGAACTCGCCTTTCTGATCGCGGCTTGTCTGTTGGGCGGGCTCGGGACTGCCTACGTATATCTGGCCGGCGGCGGGGGTGTATTGGTCGCGATGACGATCATCGGCATCCCGGTGCTGGCGCTGGTGATTCTCGGCGGACGGCTCTGGGGCCATATCTATCGCGCGCTGGTGCGTGATCTGCTCGGCACTCCGCTGGATCCACCGCCGCCGTTCCGTCCGAAGCCGGGCCTGATCGGTTGTCTCACCTCGGCGTTCACCGATATGCCGAGCTGGCGGGCACTCGCGTTCGTTGTCGTGCAGTCGATCGTCGGCATGGTCGGCGGATACTTCGTGCTGATCGCGACCGCGATGATCGGCTTCACCGCGATCTCGCCGCTGCCGTGGTACCTGTTCACCCCGACCAATATCGACTCCAACGGTGTGGAGCGGCATTCGCTGGCCAACTTCGGCGACTTCTACATCGACACCTGGCCGCGGGTGCTCGGGTTCGCGGCGCTCGGTGTGATCGGCTGCTTCCTGCTGCCGTGGCTGTTCCGGGTGGTGTGCCTGGTGCATCGGCAGCTGGCGATCTGGCTGCTCGCGCCGACCGCGCGGGACCGGCGCATGGCCGATCTCCAGGAGAGCAGGCGCGTCGTCGTCGAGGATTCCGCCGCCACCCTGCGCCGACTGGAACGCGATCTGCACGACGGCACGCAGGCGCGGCTGGTCACCATCGCGATGGCGCTGGGCCGAGCCGAGGAGCGGCTCAGCCACGGCGGCGATGCCCGCGACCTGATCGCCGACGCACACGCGAGCACCAAGGAGGCGCTGACGGAGCTGCGCGAGCTGGTACGCGGAATCCATCCGCCCGCCTTGGAATTGGGTCTCGAACCGGCGCTGGAGACGCTGGCCGCGCGCTGCTCGGTGCCGGTGGAGCTGCGGGTGCATCTGCCGGTGCGGCCGCATCCGGCGATCGAGGCCATCGCCTACTTCTCCGTCGCGGAACTGCTGACGAATGTCGTGAAACACGCTGGTGCGAGCCATGCCTGGGTGTCGGTGCTGGCCTCCGGTGACGATTCGCTGGTGGTGTCGGTTCGCGACAACGGCAGTGGTGGTGTGCTGCAACCGATGCCGGGTGAGCCGGTGGCCGGTAGCGGGCTGGCCGGGCTGGCGGCGCGGGCCGCGAGCGTCGACGGCAGCCTCACCGTCGACAGTCCCGTCGGCGGGCCGACCGTTGTCACCATCACCCTGCCGACAGCGGGTCCGCGATGAGTACCGCTGCGGCTCAACCGGACTCGTTGCGGGTGGTGATCGCGGAGGACAGCGCCATCCTCCGCGACGGGCTGGCCGGATTGCTGGCCGAACGCGGGCATCAGGTGGTGGCGATGGTCGGCGATGCGACGAATCTGTCCGAGGTGGTGGCCGAACACGCACCCGACGTCGCCGTGGTCGATGTCCGGATGCCGCCGACCTACACCGACGAGGGCCTGCTCGCCGCCATCGAACTGCGCCGCAAATTCCCGCTCACCGGCGTACTCGTGTTCTCCCAGTGGGTCGAAACCCGCTACGCCACCGAACTACTCGCCGGCGGCGCCAACGGCGTCGGCTACCTGCTCAAAGACCGGGTCGCCGACGTCCGCGAGTTCATGGAAGCCCTCGACCGCGTCGCCACCGGCGGCACCGCCCTCGACCCTGAGGTGGTGAGCCAATTGATGGGCGCCTCCCGCCAGCAACAAGCCCTCGACCGGCTCACCCCGCGCGAACGCGAAGTGCTCGAGCTGATGGCCCAGGGCCTCACCAACGCCGCCATCGCGCGCTCGCTGACCGTCACCGAACGGGCGGTGGAAAAGCACATCGGCAACATCTTCACCAAGCTCGATCTGCCGCCCTCGGAGACCCATCATCGGAGGGTGATGGCGGTGCTGCGGTTGCGGGGGTAAGGCGTAGCCCAATAGGCCGTCCGTGCTCGATAATTCACAATCGGTGTACGCAAACATCTGTGTAGCGGAGGCGCACGATGACGTTGTTTCACATCGAGATCGACGACGACGCCCTGAAACAAGCGAAACGTCTAGGCGGACATCAAACTGACGCGGCCGTAGTGGCCGCCGCCCTGGAGGAATACAATGAGCGGCGGACACAGACTGCACGCTATTTCGAGCTGGCCCGCGGTTGGGATATCGAAGGAGCCGAGGCGGCGCACCGTGCTGAGAAGGACTCGTTCGCTCGCGCGACGGCGTTCAATAAGCCCGGCCCGAATCCGGTGTAATCCGACCGGCTTCCACAAGCGACTTCCATGCGGCCGATTTGCGCGGGCATTCTCCGACTCGGCACGATCGGTGCCGCTGCATCGTCAGGTGCGCTTCGAGCACTGGCATCGGCCCGTCGGGCGCATCGTGCGGATAGCCGATCGGCCACACCTTCGCGTCCATCGAGTTTCGCTCCTTTCGTAGTCCTTGCTGGAATTTCGCCCCCGTGGGCACGCTGGGCAGCCCGGCACCGCGATCACTGTGGATCCAGAGATCCTGTTGAGGTCGGGTCGAGGTCGAACGGCAGGAGAGCAACGGCTGCCGCGATCGCAGCCAGCGTGTCGGCATCCAGATCAGCGAACTCGACCTCCCATCCGTCCGCGCCGACCAGGGACCACGACCCATCGCTGCGCTGGAGGTAGCGATAGCTTTCGTCCGTCGTCGCGGATTCATCCGCGTCGGCCGAACGATCCATTCGTGCAGGAAGATTCATGCCGCCCCTTCTCTCGGTTCGGTGTGGCGAGCACCCATCGCCGGGGAGCCGAGGGGCATCGGTTCGACCCGGCGACGGGGCTGGATTCAGGTTCGTCCGAGCTGGTCCGTGGATCGACGGCAGACCAGGTGGAAGCTGCTGGGAAAGCAGTGGGCATTGCGATTCACGGCTACTGCCGAGCGTCTATCCTTTGGGTAGGTCCAGCAGAGAGGCCACCCCGTGACCGAACGGAACGATCTGCTTGTCGCGGCTCGGTTGCGGATGGAGTCGCCTGGCGCACCTGGCCATTCGATGACCCGCCAAGAGCTGGCGGAGGCTGTCAACGACCACGTATTCCGGGCGACCGGCAAACCCGGCGCCGTCGACGAGCGGCACGTCGGCAAGTGGGAACGAGGCGAGACAACGTGGCCGAGAAAGCATTACCGATCCGCGCTACGTGCGGTGTTGAACGTGGCGACCGATGCCGAACTCGGGTTCGCGCGGCCCGGACGTTCGACGAATGACGACGACGTGAATAGAAAGCAGTTCTTACAGAGCGCACTCGCCGCCGGGGCGGGCGCGGTCTTGACGAACACCGTCCCATCCGAGACCGACCTGGTCGAGAACCTGGCCGGGCCGACAGCGCACTACCGCAGGATGGAGTCATCGATGCCGTCGGATCGGGTGGCACCGGCAGTCGACGCCCACCTGAACCTTGTTATCGGGGTTGTGCGCGATCGGTTGCGGACCTCGAGTGGATTTCGCGTGCTGTCCGAAGCTGCCGGGCTTGCGGCCTGGCTTGCCGCCGATCGTGGTGACGACGCGGCGGCGCGGCGGCGATATTCGGACGCGATCGGATACGCCGAACGCACCCAGCACCCCCTGCTGGTCGCCTATATGACCGCGAGTCTCGGCCACTATGCGGTGGAGACCGGCGACAGCCGCGCCGGCTTGACCTTGATAGGCACCGCATCTGCTCAGCTGGCCGCCCGACGCCCCGGATAGCGCGAGCGCCTGGATGTCTTCATTGCTGGCCATCGCCTACGCCGCAAACGGTGATCGGGCGGGCGCGCTCGATGCCCTGCGACGGGCCGAAATGCTGGCCGACCGCCAACGCGGCGAACCGCGATGGCCATGGGTGTTCGGTTTCGACGGACCGAAGGCAGCGCGATATCGAGCCAGCGCACTCGGTCGGCTCGGCGACCACCACGCCGCCCGCAGCGCGTTCCGCGCCGCCGCACCCGCGTTGTGCACAGCGAAGCCACGCGCTTTGGCCCAGGTGGAACATGCCCACGTGCTGGCCCGCAGCGGTGATGTTGCCGCAGGGTGTGCACTGGCGGCTGATGCGCTGAGAGTCGGCCTCGAATATCGCAGCGAGCGGATCACACGCGCGGCGCGAACCTTCCGATCGACCCTGCCGACCTCGACCACCGAGGCTCAGCCCTTGGACGATGTGCTGGCGACTCTGTACAGACGAGGTGAGAATTGACCAAGATCGCCATTACCGGGCATCGGGGTTTGCCTCCGGACGTCACGGCCCTGGTCGACGCCGCGCTCCAGGCTGAAGTGGGGAAGCGGGACGACGGCAGGCTCACCGGGATCAGCTGCCTAGCCGACGGGCCGGATAGCTTGTTCGCGCAGGCGGTACTCGAGCGCGGCGGTGAGCTTGTCGTCGTCGTTCCCGCCCACGAATACCGAGACAGCCTCCCGACCGAGCATCACGCCGTGTACGACGAACTGCGCTCCGCCGCCACCAAGGTCATCGAACTCGACCGCGACAGCTCGGATCCTGAAGCGCACCAGGCAGGCAGCGAAAGGATGCTCGACGAAGCCGACGAACTGCTCGCGGTGTGGGACGGGAAGCCGGCTCGCGGGTACGGCGGCACCGCGGACGTGGTCGCCGCCGCACGCGAACGCGGGATACCGGTGACGGTCATCTGGCCGGACGGCGCGACGCGCGACTGAGCCCGGCCGGTCCCCGGTCAGCTCAACCGGTAAGCAAGCTTGGCGAATTGCCCCATCTGCTCGACCTCGACCAGCCGCATGCGGTCCGAGAGGATTCGGCGCGGCAGTAGTGGGGCGCCGGCGCCGAGGGTGACCGGGGTGATGCCGACGATCACCTCGTCGAGTAGGCCGGCGTCGGCGAATTGCCCGGCCAGTTCGCCGCCGCCGACTATCCAGATATCGCGGTCGCCAGCGGCTTCGGTCATCTGGGCGTGCACCGGGCGCACGTCGCCTGCGACGAATCGGAGGTTCGCTCCGGGGATCGGGGGCAGGTCGCGGTGGGTGAATACCCAGCACGGGCGGTCGCCGTAATTGTCCGGCCAATACTCGGGCGGGTTGTTGGCCGCCATCCATTCGTAGGTCGTCGCGCCCATGCACATCGCTCCAACGCCGAGCAGGAACTCGTCCACATCACTGGTCGCGGTGTCGGCGTCGGCTACGGCCATCAGCCAGTCCAAGGAGTTGTTCTGGTCGGCGATGTAACCGTCGAGGCTGGCGGCGGTGTAGTAGCGGGTCGTCATGGTGCTCGATCCTGGCACCGAAACCTGACAGTTCCCGTCAGGTTAACCGACCAGA
This sequence comes from Nocardia cyriacigeorgica, assembly GCF_005863245.1. Classification (GTDB taxonomy): domain Bacteria; phylum Actinomycetota; class Actinomycetes; order Mycobacteriales; family Mycobacteriaceae; genus Nocardia; species Nocardia cyriacigeorgica_C. The sequence continues at coordinate 85,789 of NZ_VBUT01000010.1, forward strand.
TTGTCGGATCCGCTCCGCCGCGGCCGACGCGGCAGGTCGGCAGCCCTCGGCCTGTTGCAGCCGCAGCGGAGCAGTGATCTCGGCGAACTACACCTACTCGCAGGCGATTCCGTCATTGTCGCGATCGAGGTGCGGCGCGTAGCCGGGATCGTCGCGGTGCAGGGGTGCCACGCCGGCGTTGCGGGCCGCATCGCAGTTCTTGTAGTAGACCCCCGGTGCGGGAGCTCCGGGCGCAGGCGCTTCTGGCGCCGGGGCTCCCGGTGCAGGTGCACCCGGTGCGGGTGCTGGGGGCGGGCAGAACTGGGCCGAGCCGGAGTTGCAGAGCAGATCGGTGAGCGGATCAGCGGAGGCCGCCGGCGCGGCGAACAGCAGCGCCGAGGCGGCCAGCATTCCTGCCGCAGCCACACCAAGAGCATGTACGGGACGATTGGTCGAGAGCTTCATCAGGACTTCCTGGTAGCGGGCAGGGGCGGAAACCCCTTGCCACAGGCCATTTCTTGGGTTCCGGGGCGACCCGGACGGATGCTCCCCCCCCGACAGGAGACGACCGTGAGCCAACGGTAGCCCTCGACCGTAGGCAACCGTTGGCAAATTGCGGAAAATAGACCTATAAATTCCGCTCATCAGGAGCTGAGGAGAGTTGTCGCGTCGGGAGATGGCCGTTCAGCGGTAGTGGTAGCGGCAGGCCACGATGGTCACCCTGTCGGTGTCCAGACGGTAGACGAGGCGGTGCTCATCGTTGATGCGTCGTGACCAATAGCCCGATAGTTCATGCCTGAGGGGCTCGGGCTTGCCGATGCCCTCGTTGCCGTTTCGGATGGTCCCAGGCGATGATCATTCTTCGATCAGCTTCTGCCGCTCGAACTCGCCTGCCTCTACCCGCGCGATGGCCTCACCCAGCCGACGCGCGTTCGCGGGCGAGCGAAGTAGGTACGCGGTTTCTTTGATCGACTCGTATTCCGCTAGCGGAAGCATCACGACGGACTCTTTCCCTGAGCGGGTGATCACGACTTCCTCCTGATCGTCGATGATGCTGTCCAGCGTTTCCGCCAGGTGTGCACGAGTCTCGCTGTACGTCTGAAACCGCATACAGAAGTTGTACCGGCGCGCGGTACAACTTGGAATCTTTCGACGGGCGGTAACGGGCTTATCCTGGAATCACGGGGTGATGGCGATGGACCACGTTCGCGTGTTGCGGGTGGTGCTCGGGGTGACGGCCGGGTACTTGATTTTGCTTGCGGTGTGGCTGGGGTGGGTGGTGCAGCATACGCCGGACGGGACGGTGCCGTTTCAGATCATGGCGTTGGTGGGGATCTTCGGGTCGTGTATCGGGATCGGGCTGATGTGGGTGGAGCGGCCGTCGAAGGCGGATCGGCGGCTGGCGCGGCATGGGATCGAGGGGTGGGCGCGGGTGGAGCATGTGCGGCCGCTGGCGTGGACGGATCATCACAGTGAGTTGACCGAGCTGGATCTGGAGTTCACCGTGCCGGGGGCCGAAAGTTACCGGGGCACCGTTGTTTACGACGTGACGCCAGCCGATAAGGAGCGGTTGGGGGTCGGTGAGGTCATCTCGATCCGGGTGGATCCGGAGAACCGGGATCGGGTGATGTTCTGCCTGTGAATCCGGGCTGCCCTGTGCACGAGCCGGGCTGGTAGACCGCATCCACACGCAGATACATTCGCGAGCAATGCACCGCGGCACGGACCGGAGTCGGTCGCCGCAGCGAACCATTCGGGCAGGACAGCGGAGCAGCTGCCGCGCAGGCACCCGGTTCAGCCCCGATCCGCGTGCGCCTTCGGATCGGCGAGCAAGTACTGCGCTGCACCGTACGTCGCCAAGATGACCCCTTCGGTCACCCGCCGCGACCGCTCACCGCGCGCGAACAACCGGCGCAGCACGATCAAACCGTCGGACACCGTGAACAGCAGCGCGCCGAGCCCGAGCCGGCTGCGCGGATCGGCATTCGGAATATTCAGTCCCGCAACATTTTCCGCGCCCGGAGCCAGTGCGGGATCGGAGGCCAGTACCGCCGCCGAACCCAGCGTCGCACCGTAGGCGGTCAGCGGGGCCGCGATCGCGGGCGCCTTGGCGCGTAGCAACGCGCCTGCCCCGATCCAGGCCAGCACCCGCGGCACGGCGATCGCGGGCTGCGGCCGCGCACCCCGACGCCACCACAGCGTCGCGTACCCGGCCTGCATGACCGCGAACGACGACGCACCGGCGATCAGCCTGCGGTCGTCGTCGGGGTCGATGAGCAGCACATCGCCGACGGTGGCCGCGCCGAGCGAACTCAGCAGCACGGTCCGATCGGTGGGGTCGAGCTCGGCGGAGTTGCCGGCGACGTCGGCCGCAAGCAGCGGCATCATCAGTGGCTTGGCCGCCCATTGCAGCTTGTCACGGCCGGTGAGCGCGCCGAACACGGTGACGGCGGTGGCGGCCAGGTACCCGGCGCGGAACGGGCGCATACCGTTTAGAAGCTCGGCTCGGCGGGCTTCGGCGGCAGGGTGACGACCTGTCCCGCGTAGCTGAGTCCGGCGCCGAAGCCGAGCAGCAGCGCCAGCTGGCCGCCCTTGGCCTTGCCGGTGACCAGCATTTCCTCCATGGCCAGCGGGATCGAGGCGGCCGAGGTGTTGCCGGTGTTCTCGATGTCGTTGGCCATCGGGATGTCCTCGGCCAGGCCGAGGTTCTTCTTCATCAGCTCGTTGATGCGGGCGTTGGCCTGGTGCGGCACGAACACCTCGATGTCTTCCTTGGACACCCCGGACTTGTCGAGGGCGTCGGCCAGCGCGCGCGGCAAGGTCACCGCGGCCCAGCGGAAGACCTTCGGGCCTTCCATGCGCAGCGACATCCGCCCGATCGGCTCGACCGCCGGGTCGGTCCCCTGCATGGCCTGGGCCTTGTTCATGAACTCGAGGAAGTCGACGTCCTGGGCGATGGCTTCGGCGTTCTCGCCGTCGCTGCCCCAGACGGTCGGGGAGATGCCGTTCTCCTCGCTCGGGCCGACGACGACGGCGCCCGCACCGTCACCGAAGATCATCGCGGTGCCGCGATCGGTGGGATCGAGGCCGACGGTCATCGTCTCGGCACCGATGACCAGCACGTATTCGGCCGAACCGGCGCGGATCAGGTCGGCGGCGACGCCGAGGCCGTAGCCGAATCCACCGCAGCCGGAGGTCAGGTCGAAGGCGGGGATGCCGTTGATGCCGAGGTCGGCGGCGATCGTCGGGGCGCCGTGCGGGGTGAGCTTGAGCCAGCTGGAGGTGCACAGGATCAACGCACCGATCTTGGACCGGTCGATGCCGGTGTTGTTCAGCGCGCGGTCACCGGCGGCCGCGGCGATCGAACGCAGCGTTTCGTCGCCGCTGATCCAGCGCCGGTTACGGATGCCGGTGCGCTCGTAGATCCACTGGTCGGTGGAGTCGAGGACCTCGCACACCTCGTCATTGCTGACCACGCGCTGCGGCCGGTAAGCACCGATACCGAGCATCGCGACATTGTCGCGGCCCTTCTTGACTGCAATGCTCACCACGGCGACTCACACGACCCTTCGACTACCGAATAAATCAGCACCAGGCTAGCGGAGGGCAACTACTCAGCCCAGAGCCAGATCCTTCAGTCCGAGAATCGAGCGGTACTCCAGCCCCTCGGCGGCAATGACCTGATCGGCGCCGGTCTCCCGGTCCACCACGGTCGCCACCCCGACGACGGTCGCGCCGGCCTCACGCAGCGCGCGCACGGCGGTGAGGGGCGAGTTGCCGGTGGTGGTGGTGTCCTCGACGACCAGCACCCGCTTGCCGACGATGTCGGGGCCTTCGATCTGGCGCTGCATGCCATGGGTCTTGGCGGCCTTGCGCACCACGAACGCGTCGATCGGACGTCCGGGCGCGTGCATCACGGCCAGCGCCACCGGGTCAGCGCCCATGGTGAGCCCGCCGACGGCATCGAAATCCCAGTCGGCAACCAGCTCGCGCAGCAGTTTGCCGATCAGCGGCCCGGCCTGGTGGTGCAGCGTCGCGCGACGCAGGTCGACGTAGTAGTCGGCCTCTTTACCCGAGGACAGCGTCACCTTGCCGTGCACGACGGCGAGTTCGCGCACCAGCGCCGCCAAACTGTCCCGGTCGGTTGTTGCCTGATCGATCATCTGAGTCCTTCCGCGTGTGTTCAACGAGTCGCGTCACAGCGGTTTCGGCGAAGTCCGCCCGCCAGCACCTGCGCGTCAAGGGTACGGCGTGCGCCGCGGGCGGCGAGCAGAGCGGGTTACTTCGGCACCGGACCCTGATACGGGCGGAATCCGGGGTGGAACGGTCCGCCGGGTAGCTGCGGTGCGTCGTCGTCGGAGGCCGGGGCGCGGAAGTCGCCGGGACGGCTGCTGCGGTCGACGGATTCGATGCGTTCGGCGACCCGCTCCTCCCGCGCGGCCGGGCGGGCGTCGGGGACGACGGCCAGGCTGGGGCGGCGCGAGGACGGCGGCTCGGGGGCGGGCCCGTCGGGACGGCTCGCGGCATCGCGATCGCGGCCGGCGTCGGCCGGGGCCGGACGGGCCTCGTCGGCCCTGGACGCGGGCCGGGCTCCGATCACGCCGGGTTCATCGTGCTCGGACTCGGCGGGCTCGGGTTCGTCGTAATCGGAGTCGTCGTAGTCGGCGTCGTCATAGCCGGAATCGTCGTAACCGGTGTCGAACTCGTCGTAGTCGGCGTCGTCGGGTTCCGGTTCGGGGTCGCGGAACCGGGGCGGGGCGACGCGCGCCGGACGCTCGTCGGGCTCATCGATATCGGCGGCCCTGGCGCGGGAACGGCCGTGCGGGCGACCGCCTTCGGGGTCGAGTCCGCGCGGCTCGGCGACCGGCGGCAGCACATGCAGCAGACCGGACAGCCGCAGCACCGCGTCGATGGCGGTTTCCCATTCCTTGGCCGAGGTGCCGACCGAGAGCATGCCGAGGGTCCAGTTGCCCTCGCTCCACAGCATCTGCACCGTCTCCGGCAGCGTCTCGATGAAGGCGACCATGCGCTGGTCGACGGCGTGCCTGGCGATTTCCGGGTTGGTCGCGAAGACCACCCGGTCGCCGATAGCGCCGAGCAGTTCCAGATCGTGGTCCTTGGGCGGGGACGCCGTCTTCAGGCGCATATCGACGTCGATATCGGAGCCGATCTGCCTGCGCACGGCCACCAGCGTCGCGGAATCCTCGAGGTCGAACAGCACGAACTTCTCGCCCTTGCGGATACCGGAGACCACGTCGACCGCGGACAGATAGCCCAGCTTGGCCAGCGCACCGCGCCGCCACGTCGAGGGCAGCGCCGGTTCCACCGACACATACGTATAGCCCTGGGCCTTGGCCCAGACCTGGCGCGCGTGACCGGTCCGCTGCCGCTGGAGCCGATCGAAATACAGCAGTACGACCGCACCCACGAGTGCGATCGCCGCCAACCCGAACCACATAGCCGTCATCGCCGTCTAGCCTATCGAGCCGACCGGGGGTTTGCCCGGCACCACCCGCGCGCGCCGCAGCGTTTGTGACCGATCACGGAACTTCTCATCGCCCGCCGCCGGGAAGCGCGGTGCTGATGATGATTTTCGCGTGGATCGAGCCGTCGGGCGCCTTGTCACCCTGGACGACCACGAGTTCGCCGGTGGGCAGATCCGCGGGCGACCCGCCCGACAGCGAGATCACCTGGGTGTTCGCGTCGGTGGTCACCGTGACGGTCGAGCCGCCGATCGAGCTGACGGTGAGCGTGCCCGCGTTGTTGGCGGTGATGGTGCCCATGGTGGCGCCGATGCCGTCGATGCCTTCGATCCCGGGCAGGCTGGGAATGACCAGCGGCGGCGTGCTCGGCCCCGGCGTCGGGTTCGGGGTGCGGCCCGCGGTCGGCAGCGAGGACGTCGCGGTGTCACTGGCCGACGGGCTGGAATCGCCGCCACCGAACAGTAGCCCGGCGACCGCACCGGCCACCGCGATCAACAGCACCACGGCCAGCCCGAGGCCGATCCACAATCCGGTGTTGCGCTTGGGCGGACGCGGCGGTTCACCCGAGGGCGGCATCGCGCCGAGATCGCCCATCGCCGCCGGATCAGGGGTCGGCTGGGCCGGCGGCTGCCATTGCTGACCTTCGTACCCACCCCACTGGCTGTCGTAGGTGGGCAGTTCACGGGTCGGGTTGGACGGTGGCTTCCACGGCTCGTACTGGTCGCCGCCCGGATACGCCGTCGGCCCGTAGGCCTCGGTGTATTCGGTGGTGTGCAGCGGCTCGGTGCCGGAACCACCCGGCGGACCCAGGTGTTCGGTCGGCGAATCGTCCGGCCGCTGCCCCCACGGATCGTTCGGGTTGGTCATGCACCCAGCGTACGAGGGACGAGCGCCGCGGGCATTCCTCTCGGAAGACCGCGACGCCCGTCTCGGGGGATTCACCTGCCGACGACGAGCCCGTCCCCGTCGGGGCTGACGCCGACCTTGACGGTGTCACCGTCGGTGATCTCGCCGGCGAGCAGTTCCTTGGCGAGGGTGTCGCCGATGGCCTGCTGGATCAGCCTGCGCAGCGGCCGCGCACCGTAGACCGGGTCGTAGCCGCGCACCGCGAGCCAGAACCGGGCCGAACCGCTGACGTCCAGCGTCAGCCTGCGCTGGGCCAGCCGCTTTTGCAGCTGTTCGAGCTGGATGTCGACGATGGACTCGAGCTGTTCCTCGTTGAGCGAATGGAACATCACGACGTCGTCGAGCCGGTTGAGGAACTCCGGTTTGAAGGCCGAGCGCACGGCGTTCATCACGAAGTCCTTGTCGCCACCCGCACCGAGGTTGGAGGTGAGGATGAGGATGGTGTTGCGGAAGTCGACCGTGCGGCCCTGGCCGTCGGTCAGCCGGCCCTCGTCGAGGACGGCGAGCAGGATGTCGAACACATCCGGATGCGCCTTCTCGATCTCGTCGAACAGCACAACGGTGTAGGGCCTGCGCCGCACCGCCTCGGTGAGCTGACCGCCCTGGTCGTAGCCGACGTATCCGGGCGGCGCCCCGACCAGCCTCGCCACCGAATGCTTCTCGCTGTACTCGCTCATGTCGATGCGGACCATGGCGCGTTCGTCGTCGAAGAGGAAGTCGGCCAGCGCCTTGGCCAGCTCGGTCTTACCGACGCCGGTCGGGCCGACGAACATGAACGAGCCGGTCGGCCGGTTCGGGTCGGCGACACCGGCGCGGGCCCGGCGCACCGCGTCCGACACCGCCCGCACGGCCTCGTCCTGTCCGACCACGCGCCGCCCGAGTTCGGACTCCATGCGCAGCAGCTTCTGGGTCTCGCCCTCGAGCATGCGGCCCACCGGAATCCCGGTCCACGACGACACCACTTCGGCGATATCGTCGGGCCCGACCTCTTCCTTGAGCATCACCTCGCCGTCGCCGGCCGAGGCGGACGCCTTCTCGGCCTCGGCGAGCTGCTTCTCCAGCGCGGGGATCTTGCCGTAGCGCAGCTCGGCGGCCTTGCCCAGATCGCCGTCGCGTTCGGCGCGTTCGGAGGCGCCGCGCAGCGATTCCAGCTCCTCCTTGAGCACCCGGACCTGGTCGATGGCGTTCTTCTCGTTCTGCCAGCGGGTGGTGAGCTGGTTGAGCTTTTCCCTGGAGTCGGCCAGTTCCGAGCGCAGTTTCTCCAGCCGCTGCTTGGACGCCTCGTCGGTTTCCTTGGCGAGGGCGACCTCTTCGATCTCGAGCCTGCGCACCGCGCGTTCGACCTCGTCGATCTCCACCGGACGCGAGTCGATCTCCATGCGCAGCCGCGAGGCCGATTCGTCGACCAGGTCGATCGCCTTGTCCGGCAGGAACCGGGAGGTGATGTAGCGGTCGGACAGGGTGGCCGCGGCGACCAGCGCGGAGTCGGTGATGCGCACACCGTGGTGCACCTCGTAGCGCTCCTTGATACCGCGCAGGATGCCGACGGTGTCCTCCACCGACGGCTCACCGACCAGCACCTGCTGGAAGCGACGCTCGAGCGCGGCGTCCTTCTCGATGTGCTGGCGGTACTCCTCCAGCGTGGTGGCGCCGACGAGGCGCAGCTCGCCGCGGGCCAGCATCGGCTTGATCATGTTGCCCGCGTCCATCGCCGATTCACCGGTGGCGCCCGCGCCGACGATGGTGTGCAGCTCATCGATGAAGGTGATGATCTGGCCCGCGCTGTTCTTGATGTCTTCGAGCACGGCCTTGAGCCGCTCCTCGAACTCACCGCGATACTTCGCGCCAGCCACCATGGCGCCCAGGTCGAGCGAGATCACCGACTTGCCGCGCAACGATTCGGGGACGTCACCGGCGACGATGCGCTGGGCCAGCCCTTCGACGATGGCGGTCTTGCCGACGCCGGGCTCACCGATGAGCACCGGGTTGTTCTTGGTGCGCCGCGACAGCACCTGCACCACGCGCCGGATCTCGGTATCGCGGCCGATCACCGGGTCGAGCTTGCCGGAGCGGGCGGCCTCGGTGAGGTCGGTGGAGTACTTCTCCAGCGCCTGGTAGCTGCCCTCCGGGTCCGGGTTGGTGACCCGGGCGCTGCCGCGTACGGCGGTGAACGCCTCGCGCAGGGCGTCGGCGGTGGCGCCGTACTTGGTGAGCAGCATGGTGATGTCGGAATCGCCCTCGGCCAGGCCGACCATGACGTGCTCGGTGGACACGTACTCATCGCCCATCTCGGTGGCGAGTCGCTGCGCGGCGGTGATCGCGGCCAGTGCTTCGCGGCCGAGCTGGGGGGTGGTGGTGGCGCCGGTCGCGCTCGGCAACCGGTCGATGATCTCTTGCGCCTCGCGTCGTACGACCGCCGGATCCGTACCGACGGCCTTCAGCAAGGGGGCGGCGATGCCGTCGGTCTGATCCAGCAACGCCACCAGCAAGTGCGCCGGACGAATCTCCGGGTTACCCGCGGCCGAGGCCGCTTGCAAGGCAGCGGTCAGCGCCGCCTGGGTCTTGGTGGTGGGATTGAACGAGTCCACAAAGCACCTTCCTACTGGTCGATAATCTCCCCGGTGCCGAGTGCGTACAGCGGCTGCCATCGCCTCGGCACGGTGTCCTTCGGTTCAACGCTGGAAAGGTTGAGTCTGTTCCGCTCAACTTTGCCGATTCTAGCGACCTCGGCAAGCCGGACTCGACCCGAACGCTACGCCGCGACCGTGACCGCGGAACCGGTGTTGCGCATCCAACATGTGACAAATGCCGGTAACCTGCCCATACCCACATGACCACGGCGTTTTCAGGGATACTTGCCTCGACGGAGGACCGCCGGTTACGGGTAGGTCCCCGGGCAGCTCTTCGAGGGAAAGGAAGCCCACGCCGTGGATGCGCGTTCGGCTGCGCTGGTCCGCGCCAACTTCCGTTCGGTGGTCGATTCACCGCACGGACCCGAGCGGTTGATCAGTGCGTTTTATGGTCACCTGTTCGCCGAGAATCCCGGGCTGCGGGATCTGTTCCCGCCCGCCATGGATATGCAGCCGAAACGCCTGGTCACCGCCATCCAGTACATGCTCGATCACCTCGAGGACTGGGACCGGGCGCAGAAGTTCCTCGAACAGCTGGCCCGCGATCACCGCAAATACGGGGTCGAAGCCTCCCATTACGACCTCGCCGGACGCGCCCTGTTCGCGGCCGCGCGCACCTACAACGGCGCCGCCTGGAGCGATGAGCTGGCCGACGGCTGGCGCGACGTCGCCCTGCTGATCTCCGCCGCCATGGCCATCGGCGCCAACTCCGACGACTCCCCGCCCTACTGGGAGGCCACCGTCGTCGGCCACCGGCATGTGCTCGACGACCTGGCCATCGTGCGGCTGCAATCGGACAGCCCGATCCCCTATCAGGCCGGTCAGTACGTGCCGGTCGCGGTGCCGCAGCGGCCGAAGATGTGGCGATACCTGTCACCGGCGATTCCGGCCAACCCCTACGGCGAGATCGAATTCCACGTCCGCAAGGTGCGCGGCGGCTGGGTGAGCCCGGCCATCGTCAACGAGACCACCGTCGGCGACCGCTGGCTGATCGGCGGACCGCTGGGTGGGCTGCACGTGGATCAGGAAAGCGGCCGGGACGTCCTGATGATCGGCTCGGGTACCGGAATCGCGCCGCTGCGCGCCCAGCTCATCGAGATGGGACAGCGCGGTATCAACCCTCGGGTGCACTTCTTCATCGGCGGGGTGTATCCGTGCGATCTGTACGACGTGGAGAACATGTGGCAGCTCTCGCAGAGCAACCCGTGGCTGACGATCGTTCCGGTGTGCGAGCACAAGACCAACCCGTGGTGGTATCCGCATCCGGCTGCCGACGCGCCCTACGGCATGCACCGGCGCCTGGTCGGTAATCTCGGTGCGGTGGTCGCCAGCTTCGGGTCGTGGTCGGATCGCCAGATCCAGATCGCCGGCTCGGCGAAGATGATCGCCGATACCCGGCGCGCACTGCTGGCGGTGGGCACACCGGAGTCGATCATCAGTTCCGATCCCGTCTGAGAGTAGGTATGGACATCGATCCGCATGCGCCACGCAACGGCGCGATTCCGGAAGCGCCCGTGTGGAAGTCGACCGTTGTTGGTCATCATCGGCTGCGCCATGATCTCGCGGTGATCCGGCTGATCGGCGAATTCGTGCCGTTCACCGCCGGCCAATCGGTGGAGGTGCGGGTGCCGCAGTTCCCCGGTCTGCGGCGCAGGCTCTCGCCCGCGCTGCCGCCCTCGCTTGACGGCAAACTCGAGTTCCATGTGCGCACCGTGCCGGGCGGCTGGTGCAGCGGCGGGATCGTTGCCGATACCGCGGCGGGCGATGAGTGGACGATCGGCGCGCCCGCCGGCACGTTCTTCGTCGACCCCGAGGGCGACGAGGTCGTGATGATCGCGGGCGGAACCGGTTTGGCGCCGATGCGCTCGCAGATCCTGGAACTGGCCCGCCGCGAGGTTCAGCCTCCCACGTATCTGTTCGTCGGCGGTGCGTCGCCGCGCGATCTGTACGCGGCCGACATGCTGACGCTGCTGGCCGAGGAATTGCCGTGGCTGACAGTGGTTCCGGTGGTGGAGAGCCCGGACGATCCCGCTGTGCCGGATGAATGGTACGAGCGTTCCCGCGTCGATATCGGCTTCGCACCCGATGAGATGTTGTACGGGACGCTGGCGGAGGTGGTCGGCTCGCACGGCGCGTTCGACCGGCATCAGGTGCTGGTGTGCGGCTCCCCCGCGATGACGCGTGCGACCATGCAGCGGCTGCTGGACACCGGGACGCCCGCGGAACGAATTCAGTACGAGGGCGGCTGATCCCGGCTCCGGCTCAGAAGAGCGGGTCGTGCCGAATGTTCATGGCGCGGGTTCCGGTGGCCATCAACCGGAACTTGGTGGTCTGCACCATGGAGGGTGAGCCGACGATCTGCACATCACGGTCGGCCCATGCGCCGTAGCCGGCGACGATCTTCCCGATCTGCCCGGTCACCCGTGGTTCGAGGCCGGGCCAGGTTCTTTCCGATTCGCCGGAATCGTAGTACCACCACGGGTTCTCGTCGCGTTCGGTCACCGGGGTGACGGTGAGCCATTTGTTGGCGACCGCGAGCCTGCTCAACGTCTCCAGATCGTAGAGATCGCAGGGATGATGGCCGCCGACGAACAGGTGCACCTTGGGATTGATGCGTCGCTGCGCCATTGCCATGAGCTGGGCGCGCAGCGGCGCGATCCCGGTGCCGCAGCCGATCATCAGCATTTTGCGTTTCACATTGCGCGGAATTCCCAGCCCGCCCAGCGGGGAGCCGAGCAGCCACTGATCGCCGACCACGGTATTGCCGACCATCGCCGGGCTGACCCAGCCGCCGAGCACCGAGCGAATATGGAATTCGATTTCGCCGTTGGCATTCGCCGGGACCGCGGGCGACATATATCGCCACATCCGTGGTCGCGAAGGGATCTGCACGCTCAGGTATTGACCCGCCGCGTACTGCATCGGCTGGTCCAATTGCAGGCGGATCACCGCCAAATTGCGTAGCACCTCGCGGCGTTCGACAACGGTTCCGGTCCACACCGGCGGCGTGCTCTCCTGTTCGGCGGCGCCGATCATGGTCTCCGAGATCAGCGCCAAGCCCTCGGTCCAGGCTCGTTCGACCTCGTCGGTCCACATCTCCGAACCGGCGAATCGGCGGATGGCTGTCTTCAGCGATTCCGATACCGCCGTGTAGTGCGCCCGCTGGACGCCGTACTTGCGGTGATCGCGGCCGAGCTGGGCGAGAAACGGCAGCAACTTTTCCGGCTCCTCCAGCCGGTCGAGCGCATATCCGATGGCCTTGACAAGGCGATCACGCTGTGCGTCCATCGCCGCGGGAAAATAATCGCGGACACCCGGATATTCGGCGAACAAGATCGAATAAAACGACTTGGACAACCGTTCCGCCCCACCCTCTTCCGCGGCAACCGCTTTGAACGTCGTCCTGATCAACGCGACGGTCCGCGAATCCATATGTGCCACAACCCCATTTCGCATTCGAGCACTATCCGTGCCGGCGAGTGAGGTGCTGCGGGACACTCGTCAGCAGCCGTGGCTTGGAGTGTAGGCGAGGTTTGCCGGCAGTGGAATGGACGGACGAAACATCCCACGTGTAATTCCGACAAAACAAGGGTATTGCGTACGAATTCGCAGCGAAACCGACTGCAAGACTGGATAAATCGGGTGAAATCCGTCACTCGACCACTCAATATGCAAGCTTCACAATGAAGTTCGCATCCGACAGCGACCTATCGGCAAATCCGAAACGATCATGGACGCAGCTTGGGCCCCGGCCCGGTCCACTACCTGAACCGGGCCGGGGCCCGAGAACTCATCCGGCGAACGGCTACCGGCGATGGCGCGGCTGCCACACCACCAGCGCGGTGCTGCGCTGCGGCGGGGTCAGATCCGCACGGTAATTCACCCGCGCGCGTTCCAGTTCCGCACTCAGCTCGGCAACCCGCTGCTGCAACTGCTCGACCTGATTGGTGAGTTCGATGATGCGTTTGATGCCCGCCAGGTTGACGCCCTCGTCCTGGGAAAGCCGCTGCACTTCACGCAACAACTCCACATCCCTGGCCGAATAGCGTCGCCCGCCGCCCGAAGTGCGTTGTGGCGTCACCAGCCCAAGCCGGTCATACGTGCGCAGCGTCTGCGCATGCATACCGGCCAATTGGGCCGCCACCGAGATCATGAAGTACTCGGCTCGCGACGGTCCGTTCGAGGACCGGCCTGACGGCCCACCTGACGCCTGCTTCGGATCTCCGGACATCACGCACCTGCCCATCCTGCTCGCGGATCGAAACCGCTGGCCTTCTCCGCCTCCTGCAGCGCCCGCAGCGCCTCGGTGGCGTTGTCATCCAGTTTCTGCGGCACCGCGACCTTGACGGTGACCAACAGGTCACCGGCTCCGCCGCCGCGCTTGGGCACACCGCGACCGCGCACCCGAAGGATGCGGCCATCGGCGGTGCCCGGTGGCACCTTCACCCCGACCCGGCCCTCCAGCGTCGGCACCGACACCGTGGTGCCGAGGACCAGTTCGCTGTAGCTGACCGGCAGCACCAGGGTCAGGTCGTCGCCGCTGCGGCCGAAGACCCGGTCCTGGCTGACGTGCACGGTCACGAACAGATCGCCCGAGGGCGCGCCGCGCAACCCGGCCTCGCCCTGCCCGGCCAGCCGGATCCGCTGACCATCCGCCACACCCGGAGGGATGCGGACGGTGATGGTGCGGGTCCGGTTCTGGATACCGCTGCCGTGGCAGTCCACACACGGATTGTCGATGATCGAACCGGTACCGCGGCAGTCGTCGCAGGGTTCACTGAACCCGAACGCGCCCTGGTTGCGGCTGATCACGCCGGTGCCGTTGCAGTGCGGGCAGACCCGCGGACTGGTTCCCGGCTTGGCGCCGCTGCCGTGACAGGTGGTGCACGGCGAGGGACTCGTCATCCGCAGCGGGACGGTGGCGCCCTGCGCGGCCTCGCGGAAACCGAGGGTCGTCTCGGTCTCCACATCGGATCCGCGCCGGGGCCGGCTCGCCGATCGCGTGCCGCCCCGGTTGAACAGGCCGCCGAACAGATCGCCGAGGCCACCGTCGGCGCCGGTCGCGCCGGCACCGAAGATGTCGCCGAGGTTGAACTCCTGCGAGAATCCGCCGCCGGCGCCGCCGGGGGTGAATCCACCGCGCGGATAACCACCGCCGGCGAACAGCTTGCGCGTCTCGTCGTATTCCTTGCGCTTGACCGGATCCGACAGCACGGCATGCGCCTCGCTGACGGTCTTGAACCTCTCCTCGGCCTTGGTGTCGCCGGGATTGGCATCCGGGTGCAGGTCACGCGCGAGCTTGCGGTAGGCCTTTTTGATCTCGTCCTGCGAGGCACCGGAGGAGACGCCCAGCTCCTTGTAGAAGTCCTTTTCGATCCACTCCCGCTGGCTCACCGGGCATCTCCTCCTTTCGTTCCTCTTGTACGGTGCGGCTCGGCCGCGCTCTTATCCTTCGTTCGTGCCGGCATCAGCATCCGATGCCTCGGCCTCGTCCGGTGCGGGCGCCTCGCCCTGATCGGCGGGAGCGGGGGTGGGCAGATCGCCCACGCCGTCGGTTACCCCCACCAGCGCGTGCCGAAGCACCCGGTCACCGAACCGATAACCCTTGCGCATCACCAGGCCGATCACCGGATCGTGACCGGAACCCTCGTGCTGCACCGCCTCGTGCAGAGTCGGATCGAAAGGCTCACCCTCCGAACCGAACTCCTCGAGACCCTGTTTGCGCAATGCGTCGCTCAGCTTGTCGGCAACCGACTTCAGCGGCCCCGATTCCAGATCGCCGTGCGCCCTGGCGCGATCGAGATCATCGAGCACGCCGAGCAATTCGGTGACCACGCCCGCCTTCGCCGCGTCGACCGCGGCCTTACGGTCGCGCTCGACCCGGCGCCGGTAGTTGGCGTACTCCGCGGTCAGCCGCTGCAGGTCGGCGGTGCGCTCGGCGAGCTCGACCGCGGCGTCGGACACGGGCACCTCGGCGCCGTCGACCTGGGCGGCATCGCCCTCGACGGCAGTGTCCGGATCCGCCGGGGCGGAACCATTGCCCGCCCCGGCCGGCTCCCTGACCTCACCGGTCTCGGGATCGATCTTGCGCTTGTCGACGAAGCTGATCGGCTCCTCGGAGTTCCCAGCGTTCGCGTTCGTCACTTCTTCTCCGTGTCGACGGGCTCGTCAACGACCTCGGCATCGACGACCTGATCGTCGTCGGCCGACGCGGAGGAACCGTTACCGGAAGCCGCGGCGTCGGCGGCGGACGATTCGTAGATCGCCTGGCCCAGCGCCTGCGACTCGGTGGCCAGCTTCTCCACGGCCGACTTGACCGCGGCGATGTCGGTGCCCTTGAGCGCCTCGTTCGCCTCGGCGATGGCCGCCTCGACCTTCTCCTTGACGTCGGCGGGCACCTTGTCCTCGTTGTCCTTGATGAACTTCTCGGTCTGGTGCACCAGCGACTCGGCCTGGTTGCGGGTCTCGGCCTCCTCGCGGCGGGCCTTGTCCTCGGCGGCGTGCGCCTCGGCGTCCTTGATCATCCGGTCGATCTCTTCCTTGGACAGGCCGGAGCCGTCCTGGATCTTGATCGTGTTCTCCTTGCCGGTGCCCTTGTCCTTCGCGGTGACGTGCACGATGCCGTTGGCGTCGATGTCGAAGGTGACCTCGATCTGCGGCACGCCGCGCGGGGCCGGCGGGATACCGGTCAGCTCGAAGGAGCCGAGCAGCTTGTTGTGCGAGGCGATCTCGCGCTCACCCTGGAACACCTGGATCTGCACCGACGGCTGGTTGTCGTCGGCGGTGGTGAAGGTTTCCGAACGCTTGGTCGGGATGGTGGTGTTGCGCTCGATGAGCTTGGTCATCACGCCGCCCTTGGTCTCGATGCCCAGCGACAGCGGGGTGACATCGAGCAGCAGGACGTCCTTGACCTCACCCTTGAGCACACCGGCCTGCAGGGCGGCGCCGACGGCGACGACCTCGTCCGGGTTCACGCCCTTGTTGGGCTCCTTGCCGCCGGTCAGTTCCTTGACCAGCTCGGAGACCGCGGGCATACGGGTGGAACCACCGACCAGCACGACGTGGTCGATATCGGAGACCTTGATGCCTGCGTCCTTGATCACGGACTGGAACGGCGCGCGGGTGCGGTCGAGCAGGTCCGAGGTGATCTTCTGGAATTCGGCACGGGTCAGCTGCTCGTCGAGGAACAGCGGGTTCTTGTCGGCGTCGACGGTGATGTAGGGCAGGTTGATCGAGGTCGACTGCGAGGACGACAGTTCGATCTTGGCCTTCTCGGCGGCCTCACGCAGCCGCTGCATGGCCATCTTGTCCTTGGTCAGGTCGATGCCCGAGGTGCCCTTGAACTTGTCGACCAGCCACTTGACGATGCGCTCGTCCCAGTCGTCACCACCGAGGTGGTTGTCACCGGAGGTCGCGCGGACCTCGACGACGCCCTCGCCGATTTCCAGCAGCGAGACGTCGAAGGTGCCGCCACCGAGGTCGAAGACCAGGATGGTCTGTTCCTTGTCGCCCTTGTCCAGGCCGTAGGCCAGCGCGGCCGCGGTGGGCTCGTTGACGATGCGGAGCACGTTCATGCCCGCGATCTGGCCGGCTTCCTTGGTGGCCTGGCGCTGGGCGTCCTCGAAGTAGGCGGGGACGGTGATGACCGCGTCGGTGATCTCCTCACCGAGGTAGGCCTCGGCGTCACGCTTGAGCTTCATCAGCACGCGAGCGCTGATTTCCTGCGGGGTGTACTTCTTGTCGTCGATGCCAACGGTCCAGTCGGTGCCGATGTGGCGCTTGACGGAACGGATGGTGCGGTCGACGTTGGTCACTGCCTGGTTCTTCGCCGGCTGGCCAACCAGCACTTCGCCGTTCTTGGCGAACGCGACGACCGACGGCGTGGTGCGCGAACCCTCCGAGTTGGCGACGACGACCGGCTCACCACCTTCGAGAACGGCGACGACCGAGTTCGTGGTCCCGAGGTCGATTCCGACCGCACGAGCCATTGTTTCCTCCTATTTTTCGATGCCTGTGTGGTGTCGGGGCTGTCAGCCCATGCAGGCGCGGTACCGCGCCATGGACCAGCCCCTGACACTGCACGGAGCACGGTCCCAGCAACACTGAGCGTGGTCGGCTCAATCCTGCCCGCCGCCCACACCGGGCGTCAAGTCAAACTTGAGCGCCATACACTCAATGTTGCTCGATCACCTCAACCAGCGGCACCCCGCCTCTATTCCCCGCGACTCGGGAAATTTTCCGAACCCGGCCGCAACCGCCGTCGATCCTTCCCGGGACTGCTTCCCGCCGCCCGGCCGGAGGTGATCCGGGCGGCGGGGACGCATGCCGAGGTTGCGGTCGGTCCCGGCGTGCGCCGGGCGTCGGGCTCGCCCAGCCCGCCGGGCGTCCGCCTACTGGCGGTCGAGCTGCTCGCCGGGCTGTGCGTCGCCCGCGCGAGTAGGGCGCATGAGCAGGGTGGCGAGCAGGGCGGCGGCGAGGAGGGCGGCGCAGAGGTAGCTCGACAGTTCGACGGCCGAGGACATGGCTTCGCGGGCCGCGGTGGCGACGGGTTCGGTGGACGGGTCGGCGGCGAGGGCCGGGATGACCGAGCCGGCGCTGTCGGTGATGACGGCACCGAACTGGTCGGATTGCTCATCGGGCAGGCCGGTGTCGGTGAGGCGGTCGCGGACGCCGTTGCCGAGGGCGCTGAAGAACAGGGTGGTGAGCAGGGCGATGCCGAGGGCCGAGCCGAGCTCGCGGGCGGTGGTCTGGATGCCCGAGCCCTGACCCGCGCTCGGTGCGGGGACGTCGGCCAGCGCGACATTGGTGACCTGCGCCGTCGCGAAGCCGACGCCGATGCCGTAGATGAACAGGGCCAGCGCGATCGCCCACCACGCGCTGTCCGCGGCGGCGAAGAGCCCGAGCAGAACCAGGCCGACGGCCTCGAGCACCAGCCCGATGCGCACCTGACCCAGCGCCGACACCGAGGCGGTGAGCGAGAAGCTGGCGCCGCTGGCACAGAAGCTGCCGACCGCGAGCGGCACCAACGCGAGCCCGGCCTGCAAGGCGGTGTAGCCCAAGGTGAATTGCAGCCACAGCGGCAGCACCGCGATGATGCCGAACTCGCCCAGACCCACCAGCAGCGTCACCGCATTGCCCTGCCGGAACGAGCTGATACCGAACAGCGTGACGTCCATGAGCGGTTCGCCGCCGGCCCGGCCGAGCCGGGACTGCCGCAGCCAGAACGCCAGCAGCGTCGCCGCCGACAGCACGAACGCCACGAGCACCGGCGACGGTCCGCCACTCCAGTCGAATCCGCCGAGGCTCAGCGGTTCGGTCGTCAGTAGCCAGCCGTGCACGCGTCCCTCGATCAGCGCGAAGGACAGCAGCCCGAGACCGCAGATCGACAGCAGCGCACCGATGACGTCGACGCGCCCGCGCACCGGCGTCGATGCGGGCATGAAGCGAAGCACGCCGACCGCGATCAGCACCACCGCGGGGATATTGATGCCGAAGGCCCACCGCCAGGAGAAATCGGCCAGCCAACCGCCGAGCAGCGGGCCGACCGCGGCGGCCGCGCCGATGGTCGAGCCCCACACCGCGAAGGCCCGGCCCCTGGCTTCACCGGAAAAGGCAGCGTTGACCAGCGCCAACGACGTCGGCAGGATCAACGCGCCGCCGATGCCCTGCGCGAATCGGGCGATGATCAGCAGGGCTCCGCCGGGCGCGAGCGCGGCCAGCAGGCTCGTCAGCCCGAAGACGGCGAGGCCGATCAGGAACAGTTTGCGCGCGCCGTACAGGTCCGACAGCCTGCCGACGAGCAGCAGCAGCGCGGCGAAGACGATCGCGTAGGACTCCTGCACCCATTGCGCCTGGATCGAGCTGATGCCCAGGTCGTCGATGATCGGCGCGACGATCACGTTGACGATCGTCAGGTCGACCACGATCAGCGCGACGCCGAGTGAGACCGCGATCAATCCCAGCCACGCCCGCCTGGTCGGCGCCTCGATTGATGTACTCAATTTACCTCCATCGTAAAGATACTTGATGGTGAAGGTTAATTGGAGTCGGTAGGTTGTCAATCCAGAACAGCGCGCGAACGGAGGCAGACATGGCGGACCGGACGACCGGCACCGCGGCGCAGCGTCGGCAGCTGACCGACAGCCTGATGGCGTACGGCGCGAGCTTCACCGAGCTCGGCAGGCGCTTCGCGGTCGCGCTCGGCGTGCACTCCACCGACGCGTTCGCCCTGCTCGAGATCGCGGCCGCGGACGAAGCAGGCACTCCGCTGTCACCCGCGTTGCTGAGCAAACGCATTCCGCTGTCGTCCGGGGCGATGACGGCCCTGCTCAACCGGCTCGAACGCGCAGGTTACGTGCGCCGCTCACGCGAAGCCGAGGACCGGCGGGTGGTGACGCTGCGCGCGAGCGCGGAGGCCAAACGCCTGGCGGATGAGTTCTTCGCACCGGTCAACGCGCGCCAAGACGCCGTATTGGACGGCTATCCGCCCGAGGTGTTGCGGCAGTTCGAGGAGTTGCTCGGTGCGCTGCGCATGAGCATCGATGAGGAACTGGCTCAGCCGGATTGAGCGCCGACACCGGAGCCCGCGGCGGTTGGGCCGCCGGAATGCGGACGGCCATGGGCAGCGGGTCGCAGACCTGCCGAAATGCTGCACCGCTGGCACGCCGGCCTCGGCCGGTGACCGGCGCCGGTTGGGAAGCGACGACACCCCGAACGCGTTGCCGACCGCCCGAGGTCGGCAGGATGGTGACCACGGCCGGACCGGAGCGCGGTCGCGCATGAGCCGGATCACCTGCTGTCGGCGCGCACCTCTTCGGCGATGTCGTCGTCGAGCGTGACGCGAACAGCGCGGCCGCCAGATCCGCGACGTGACCGCGCGGAGCGAGCTCGGCCAGCCGATCGGGGTCGGTGGGCAGGTCGACGCGTTCGGCGCCGTGTAGTGCGCGCTCGTCGAAATGCGGGCGCACCCAGGTCCACACGTCCTGCACTTCGCGCAGGAAGATGTCGGCGCCGACCGGGCCGATGCCCTTGAACTGCTGAAGGAGTTCGGCGGCGCGGGTGGGGTCGTGGTCGGCTTCCTCGGCGAGTTTGCGCAGGTCGCCGTCGTAGCGGTCCAGGACGGTCGCGGCCATCGCGCCCAAGCGGGAGGCGGTGGATTCGTCGTATCGGCGGTAGTGCGCCCGGCCGAGCGCGTCCACCAGCTCCTGCCAGTCGGCATCGGCGACGCGCTGCGGCGTGCGATATCCGCTGTCGATGAGTTCCTTGGCCGCGTCGACGGCGAGATCGGCCGAGATTCTCGTACTGAGCAGCTCCGACAGCATCAGTAGCTGGAACAGCGGTGCCGGTTTATCGGCCAGCTGGATGCCCGCCGCGGCGGCGTACCCGGTACCCGCCCGGTCCAGCAATGCGTGCGCCACATCTCGCTGTCCCATCCCTTTCCAGTGTGCACGGGGAGCAGGCGCCACGCACGGATCGGCTCACATCCGTGGCGTGAGCTGGGCGAGAACGCCTTCGGCACTGCGCGCCGCGGTACGGCAGGCGGTGGCGGTGAACTGGTCGGCGAGCGGATGCTGGGCGCGCGCACGCCATTTGCGTGCGGCGGCGACGGCTTCGGCACGCTGGGCTTGGATATCGGTATCCGCGGGCACGCCCAGCCGCAGATGGGTGGCGACGCCGGACCCGCCGATGAGCCTGACCAGTTCGGCCAACTCGGATTCGGGCAGACCGGGCTCCTCGGTCCGCAACCGGCCCAGCAGACGCAACTCGGTGAAACCATGATTGTCGGCGAGCAGCGTGCGCACCTGCGGCAGCAGCGCGTCGGCCGCCGTGCCGGGATAGGCGGTGAGCACCCGGTCCAGAGCACTGAGCGCCGAATGCGCCTTGAGCTGATCGGCGCGCTGACCGAACTGCACGTCGAGCACCGAGCGCAATTCGTTGACACCGCTGCGTTCGGTGAGTTCGGCGGCCAACGTGGTGCTATCGCGCGCGCCGAGCCGCACCAGGGTGATCGCCAGCCTGATGCCGAACAGCCCGAAACGATCGGCGAGCTGGGCGCGCAACTGGGGTGCGACCGGCAGCGCCAGATCGGGACGGGCGAAGCGGTCGGCCGACAGCAGCGCGGCCGACAGCTCCTCCATCGGCACCCCGGCCAGCGCCTCGAAGGCGGCGAACTCCTGCTGGCGCAATGTCGCGGCCGCGAATGCCAGCAGCCCCGCCACCGGGATCACCGCCTGGCACAGCCCGGTCCGTTCCAGTTCGGCGGCGAATCCGGCGGCCACCTCGCGCGCCGAATGCAGGGCGTCGATGCGGCCCGCGCCGATCTCGTCGGCGCGCGAGACCACCCCGATCACACCGAGCGGGCCCGAGCCACCACCGGCCGTCCCGACCCGCTCCAGGAACCGGATGTCGGCCTCGTCGAGCCTGCGCAACAGATAGACGACGGCGTCGGCGCCGGGAATGCTCGTATCCTCCGGCGTCAGCAGCCGGGCCGTGCGAGCCGACACCTCACGAGACAGCGACGACGTGCCGGGAGTGTCGATGATCGTCGTGGCGGCCAGCGTCGCGGCAGGCCACTCCACCTCCAAGTGATCCACCTCGCGCGGGCCGGACGCACCCCAGTTCAGGGCGTCGAGATCGAAGGTCAAGCCGTGCGCGCCGCCACCGCGGCGCACCACCACGTTCGCCGCGCGACCGTCGGCGGAGAAGGCGGTGACCGCCGGCGTCGGCCCGTTGCGATACCAGGTCACCACGCGCGTGCACTCGGTGGCGTCGGTGGGCGCGATCTGCTGTCCGACCAGCGAATTCAACAGGGTGGACTTGCCGGCTTTGAGCGAGCCGGCCAGCGCGACCCGCAACGGCTGATCGAGCCTGCGCGCACAGTCGGCGAGCAGCCCGCGCGCCCGCGGCACCTCCGCCAGTTCCCGGCGCGCTGCCGCGATCAGCCCGCGGGCCTCGGTCACGATTCCCGGCTCGGTCTCGAGCTCCGCTCTCACGCGGTCACCGTACCGGGCTGATATCCGGCGCCGCGGCCGATCCCGTCTCGGTAGACCGCAACTCCGCTGGACGCATGGCGTCGGCGTGATTGCGTAGCGCGGCCACCGCGCGCAGCTGACGTTCCAGCTCCGCGCAGCGTTCGGCGCGGCGGGCGGACTCCATGGTCGCGGCCTCCTGCGCGGCGCGCAGCGAATCGTCGATGGAACGCAGGCTGCGCTGCGCGACGCCGGTGTAATGGTCACGCAGCGCTCGATGGATGCGATGCAGGCGGTCCTTGGATTCCTTGCCTGCCTGGAACGCCACATCGTCGACGTAGCGGCGGACCGCGACCTTGGCCTCGTTGCGGCGCTTGGCCAAGCGGGTTTTCGCATCGTCGCGGAACGCTTTGCCGCCCACCAGCACACCCGCGCCGAGCGAAATCGGATTGAGCAGGGCCAGACCGGCGAACGTGCTGGCAAGGCCGACCATCAGCACGCCACCGTAGGAACCGCGCATACCGACGAGCAGCTTGCTGCCCACGCCGATATCGGGTTCCAGATCGGCGAGAGTGACCGCCGCCGAACGGGATTGGTCGTCCTGCTCGCCGGGACGCACATCGGGCAGATCGACCGCGCCGAGTTCGATGAAATGCTCGGCCACCCGCTCACTGAGCCGCTCCGCGCGCGCACCCGTCCACAGCAGGTTGTCACCAAGGGCCGAATCGACTGTGCCGGTGAGCCATTCCTCGATGCGCGACCAATGCCGGCCGGGATCATGGTCGTCTATCCATTCCTCGGCGGTGCGGGCGATCGTGCGCAGCCGGTCACGCAAATCGTGGTCGACGTCGCCCGCGAGATCGGTGATCCCGTCGGCGAGGGTCTGCTGCCAGGCCGCCGTGCGGCGATGCAATTCCTCCGCGGCCGACTTCGCCTGCTGCAACTCCGTGACCGCGGCCGCGCCCTGCCGTGGATCGCGCAGCGCGACGAGCTCGCTACCGAGGGCGAGCGCCAGATGTTCGGCCGCCGAATGGATATCGCGCGACACCGCGATCCGCGTCGCCCGCAGATCGCGCGCCACCACCTGCTCGCGCAGGAACTGGAAGAGCACACCGAAACCGGATTCGGCGCCGAGCTGCTTGTCCTGCAACCGCAGCGCGTGCGAACGCAGCAGCGACGACACCGCGATGATCGGCACCGGCAGCTCCGCGCGGTCCAGATGGGCACGATCGGCGGCCGCCACCTGACGCCAATGCGGATACAGGTCGATCTTGGTGAGCACCAGGGCCACCGCCGGGCAGAGTTGGCGGACCTGCCGCAGGAACGCCAGCTCGGGTTCGGTGAGTTCGGTGGAGGCGTCCGAGAGCACCAGCACCGCATCGGAGGCGGGTGCCATGCCGAGAATGGATGCGGTGCTGTTGTTTCCCTGACCGATGCCAGGGGTGTCGACAAGGACGATCCCGTCGGCCAGCAGCTGATTCGGGGCGGTGATCTCCAAGCGGGCGGCTCGGCGATCGGCCACCACCGGGGCGCGGGTGGCGGCGGCGACGTCGTCGACCTGCACGCGCTCCTCCTGGGAGCGGTCCGCGCCGGTGAACACCAGGTAGGCGTCGGTGGCCGGGCCGTGCGACAGCACCGTCGGCACAGTGGTGGTGGCGTCGTCGCCGACCGGGCAGAGATCGCTGTTCAACAGCGCGTTGACGAACCGGCTCTTGCCCTGATCGCGCTGCCCGGCGATCACGATCCGCCGCCGCGGATCGCGGACCCGGTCGGCCGCCGTTTCCAGGCGGGCGACCAGATCACCGCGATCCGCGGCGCGCGCGGCGGCGATGGTCTCACCGAGCACCGAGAGCAGCGAGGCCGCAGGCGGTGTTGTGGTGGCCGGTACAACCATCTCGGTTGTTCTCCTTCTCGGGTTCTCGGTGCGACCTTCGGGTCAGAGCAGAGCGTCGTCGGAGTCGACGGTGGGCGAGGTGGTTGAGATGCCCGTGTCTGCGAAAAGGCCGGACTCGCCGCTGATACCGCCGTCGAGGCCGGAACCGAAGGCGCTGGAGACGTCGACGGTGGACCAGGTGCTCGCCGTGGAATCGATGGTGGAGCTCGCCGACATCCCGAGGTCC
Source organism: Nocardia cyriacigeorgica (assembly GCF_005863245.1). Classification (GTDB taxonomy): domain Bacteria; phylum Actinomycetota; class Actinomycetes; order Mycobacteriales; family Mycobacteriaceae; genus Nocardia; species Nocardia cyriacigeorgica_C. The sequence goes on from NZ_VBUT01000010.1 coordinate 109,875, forward strand.
GCTGTGGTGTCGGCGGCGACGTCGACCGAGCCCGCGGCGGAGCCACCGATACCGGCCGCGGCGTCCGCGCCGAGCGTTCCGGCGGCACCGGCTGCCGCATCGACACCGCCACCCAGCTCCAGCCCGGCGTCGGCGGCACCACCGAGGCCGGTTTCGAGGCCGGTCCCTGCCGCGCCGGTGACTCCGACGGCCGAATCGATTCCGCCGGAAACACCCGTTTCCAGACCTGTCCCCAACTGCCCACCGAATTCGCCGGCGGCATCCGCACCTGCGGACAGCCCGCCGCCGAGCTCGGCTCCGGCGCTTGCGGCCCCGGCGGCCGCACCGCTCACACCGGCGCCGAGGTCACCGACAGCACCAACGCCTGTGGACAACCCCGTCTCCAGGCCCGTCCCCAGCTGTCCACCGATCCCGCCGACGGCATCTGTACCGGCAGCCAGGCCGCCGCCGAGCTCCGCGCTCGCGCCCGCGACCACGTCGGCCGCACCGCTCACACCGGCACCGAGATCACCGGCAGCACCAACACCCGTGGACAACCCCGTCTCCAGGCCCGTCCCCAGCTGCCCACCGAGTTCAGCACCGAGCCCTGCGGCTCCACCAAGACCTGTGGACAACCCCGTTTCCAGGTCGGCGCCCGCCTCCGCTACGGCGGCGATTCCCGCGGCGGCGACAGCGTCGGCGGAGGACGACAAGCCTGCGGTGAGGTCCGCGCCGGCGTCGGCACCGCCTTCGACCACAGCATCGACACTCGACGACAGTCCGGCGCCCAGCCCACCTGCCGCCTCTGCCCCGAGCACCGCGCCCAAGCCGAAACCGCTCTCGAATTCACCCACAGCTTCCACAGCCCCGTCCACACCGGCGGACAGGTCGGTTTCTCCACCGAACAATCCGCCGAGCCCCAGCTCGAGCCCGGTACCGGCGTCACCGCCCGCCTCGATGACGCCCTCGAGCCCGGTGCTCACATCCCCACCGATCTCGGCCCCGGCGCCAACCACGGTCCCCAGCCCGGCGGCCATCGTCGCCCCCAGATCGGCCCCGGCCTGTGCCCCTCCTTCGACGCCGCCGGACGCCGCGCCCTCGAGCTCCGACCCGACTCCAGCTCCGATCCCCGCCCCGGTATCCACAGCTCCGTCCAGCCCCGCGCCCACGGCACCGGCCAGATCGCCCGACACGCCTGTGGACAAATCCCCCGCGGCCCCGACGACACCGCCGAGCCCTGTGGATAAACCGCCTTCCACCGCACCGTCCACTCCGGCCGCCAGATCCGTCCCCAGCCCAGCCCCGGCCTCGACCACACCCTCAACCCCTGTGGACAACTCCGCACCCACATTCGCCCCCAGATCCGCACCAGCATCCACAGCCCCACCCAGATCAACGCCGGCATCCACAGCCCCACCGACTCCACCGCTGAGACCCGCGCCCGCATCGACAAGACCGCCGACTCCGGCCGCCACATCGGCACCGAGCCCGAGCCCCGCGCCGACCGCACCACCCAGCCCGGCTTCCAGCTCGCCGCCGAGCTCTGCCCCCAGCCCGGCACCTGCCTCTACCGCACCACCGATACCCGCACCGAGCCCGGCCGCCGCGTCTACGGCACCACCGAGACCGGCACCCAACTCGGCACCGCTGCCGACAACACCACCGAGCCCGGCCTCGGCACCCGCACCGAGATCACCACCCAGTTCCCCACCGGTTTCGAGTGCACCCTCGATCGCGCCGCCCAGATCTGCTCCGAGGTCACCACCTACTTCGAGCCCCGCGCCGACAGCGCCGCCGACACCAGCCCCGAGATCCAGTCCACTGTCGACAGCGCCACCCAGACCAGCGCCGATTCCGGCGCCCAGCTCGCCACCGAGTTCGAGACCGGAGTCGAGGGCGCCGCCGATGGTTCCATCGAGGTCGGTATCCACAGCCCCGCCGATGCCGGCCCCGAGATCGCCGCCGAGCCCCACACCGGTGTCGAGCGCACCATCAATGGCGCCGCCCACATCTGCTCCGAGATCACCGCCGAGATCGAGCCCGGCGTCGACAGCACCGCCTACACCGGCGCCGAGGTCGGCCCCCAGCTCACCACCGAGGTCGACGCCGGCGTCCGACGAGCCGCCCAGACCCAGTTCGAGCCCACTGCCGATTGCTCCGTCGACCACCGCGCCGAGATCTGTCTCGATCGCACCACCGATGCCGCCCGCCAGGTCACCACCCAGCTCCAGACCCGTGTCGATCGCGCCGCCGAGGCCCGCACCCAGCTCACCACCGAGTTCGAGACCGGTGTCGAGGGCGCCGCCGATGCTGCTATCGAGATCGGTATCCACAGCCCCGCCGATGCCGGCGGCCAGGTCGCCACCCACCTCCAGACCTGCGTCGATCGCACCATCGGCTACACCGCCAAGGCCGGCTCCGAGGTCGAGTCCGGTGTCGATAGCACCGCCGATCCCGCCCGCCAGGTCACCGCCCAGCTCGAGTCCGGTATCGATGGCTCCGCCTACTCCGGCCGAGAGATCGCCGCCCAGTTCGAGACCCGTGTCGATCGCACCACCGATACCACCGGCCAGATCACCACCGAGGTTCGCGCCGATGTCGATGGCGCCGTCGACGATCGCGCCGAGGTCGAGGCCGGTGTTCAGGCCGCCGCCCAGGTCGATGTCGATATCGGTGTCGGCGCCGCCACCCAGATCGATATCGATGCCGGTGTTCGCACCACCACCGAGGTCGATGTCGAGGTCGGTGTCGGCGGAGCCGCCGAGGTTCAGGCCGAGGTCGGCGCCGAGGTTCAGGCCGGCGTTGGCGGCGGCGCCCGCGCCTACCGCGCCGACGGCTCCGAGGGCGGCGCCTGCGGCGGTCTGGGCGCCCGCGGCGATGATGGCCGTCAGCTGGGAGCCGCCGCTGACCAGCGCCGATTCGGCAACCATCGGGGCAACGGCGGTGATGTCTTCGGGCGTCACGTCCGGCAGCCCGGCGGAGGCGAGGGCCTGGCAGGGGTTGAGGCAGTAGCCGGCCGCGGCTTCCGGGTCGCGCAGCAGGTCGAGGATGAACTCGAGAATCGCGTTGGGTGTCATCGAGAATCGTCTCCTGGGCTCAGCGGACCGAAAAATCCGCGGTCGTTGGAATGCATTTCACGCTAGGGACGCGAGTCGTTACTCCGGAACGGGGCAAAGCCCCACAATCGCGCCCCCGCACCCATTAGGGGCATTCGATCCGTTAGGGGAATTTCCCCGAATCACCCCGAGCCGGTAACAGCGGACACCCAGCAACCGACATGCGGGTTGAGTCGGGCAGCGCCCCGATTCGTTTCCTTATCAAACAATCTCGGTATCGGCAGCGGCACTCGGTTCGAATGGGGATCTTCGGCATGACACAGCGTCTGGCGCTCGGCATTACCGTCGGGTCGGCGAATTCGGTTGCCGTACTGGCAAGCCGGGACGGCGAACCCGGCATCGACAGTGCCGCGGTCCTGACCCATCCGACCGTGCTGCGCCTGGTTCCCGGCGCGCCCGCGCTGTTCGGCAGCGAGGCGACCGACGGCGGCAGGCACGCGCCCGGTGTGCGGATCGACGGGTTCCTGTCGCGAGTCGGTGACCCGGTGCCCATGCTCGCCGACGACGGCACCTCTCATACCTCATCCGACCTGGTAGCGACGGCTATTGCCCGCCTCGTCGACGAGGCGGCCGACGCCGACGCGACAGTGGTCGCCTGCCATCCGGCGCACTGGACCGCGCACACCGTCTCCGTGCTGCGCACCGCTCTCGACGACGCGGGCCTGCCCGATATCGCGTTGATCCCGGAACCTGTTGCGGCAGTGCGCTGGTCGTGCGCCGCTGGCCGGACGGCCACCGGCGACGGCGCCGTCCTCGTCTACGATCTCGGCGCCACCGGCCTGACCGTCTCGGTGGTTCGGACCGGTGATCGAATCGAGCTGCTCGGCACTCCCGCGTATTCGACCGATATCGCCGGCGCCGAATTCGATCTGCTGACCATGCGCTATGTGCTGGCAAACGCTCCCACCGAATTTGCTGCCGACCCCTTCGACCCCGCCGTCGAACGCGAATTGTCGGCGCTGCGGGAACGCTGCCGAATTGCGAAAGAAGAGCTTTCCACACATACCGCGACGGTGGTGACGACCGGCTCCGGCCCGGACGGCGCCACCGTCCGGCTGGTGCGCGACGAACTCGAAGATCTACTCCGTGCGCCGCTGCGCGATTCCATGCACCTGATCCGCGACGCTGTGCACCGCGCGGGCATCGATATCGGTGACGTCCAGCAGGTGCTGCTGACCGGCGGTGGCGGCGCGATCGGGCTGCTCGCCGAACTCATCTCCTCCGAGTTCGGCCTACCGGTTGTCTCGGCTGCCGAACCGGCGCACACGAGTGCCCTCGGCGCGTCGGCCCTCGCCGCCGATCTCGCCGACACGGCCGTCGAAACCGTCGCGTTCGCCGCGATCGGCACCATGTCCGACGAGTCCGGCGAACCGGCTACCGAGTCGGCCCGCCCGGTATCCGCGCCGACCTCGCTGCCCCTCCCGGCCGACACCCGCACGCCGGGAACCGCCCGGACTCGCCGCCGCCGGATCGCCATCGTCGCGGCCGCCGCGGCCGCGATCGGCCTGCTCGCCACCGGCACCGTCGCGGTCAGCACGGGCGCCGGGACGGGCACCCAGCATCCTGCTGCCCCGGAGCATTCCACGTCGTCGACGGCGGGCACGCCCGCGACGGCCGGCGGGTCGACCACCCCCGGTGACGGATCGGCGGCCACCGGCGGCACGGCGGGCACCGTCGCCGATTCCGGGACATCGAAAGATGGCGCAGGTCAAGCGAATCCGTCTACGCCCGGAGCTGTCACCGTCGTCAACTCGCAACCCGCTCGCGAGGGCGCCCCCGCCGGTCAGCCCGGTTCGGCACCGTCGCCCGCCGCCTCCGGACCGGGCCAGGCGCCACAGCCCGCACCGCAAGCCCCCGCGCCCGCACCGCAGGCCCCGCCGCCCGCACCGCAATCACCTCCGCCCGCGCCCGCACCGCAACCACCGGCTCCGGCCCCGCAGCAGCCGCCCGCGCAGACGCCGAAGCTACCCACCGACGGCCTGACCGACACGCTCGGCGAGACCGTCGAGGGTGTCGGCGGCACCGTTGGCACCGTGCTGCGCGCGCCGGGCGAGATACTCGGCGGTTCCGGTGGCTGAACCGGTACCGGCCGCGGCCTTCGACACGCTGCCCTGTGCCCGTGAGCTGTTCCGGGAACTGGATTCCGAAGCGCCCGTGGTGCATTTGATCCGCGGACGTTCCGGCACCGGCAAGTCGACGCTGCTCGAGGCGGTACGAGCCAAGCTGCGCGAACGAGGCGTCACGGTCCTCGACAGCCCGCGCGGCAACGGCGCGTCGGCAGGCGCGGCGCTGGTGGTCGACAACGTCGACGTTCTCGACCACGCCGAGCTCGACTCCCTGCGGGCCGCCATCGATTCCGGCACTCATACCGTCGTCGCGGCAGCCCGGCCCCGCCATCACGATCCGCGGCTGCGCGCGCTGTTCGATGCCGCCCTGCGGCGCGGCCGGGTCGCTGAACTGCGCCCGCTCGGGGTCGCCGAGATCGCCCCGTTCGCACGAGAACTCGGCCTGTCGGTGCCGCGCGCGGTGGCCGCGCATATCCACAAGCAGACCGACGGCATCCGTGGTGGTGTGGTGGCGGCGTTGGCCGCGGCCAGTCACGGTCGCCTCGATGCGGGCATCGAGGCCGTCGACGCCGCGGTCGACGCCTGGGCGAGGGCGGTCCTCACCGATATCGATCCGGCTCTGCTCGACACACTGGCCGTCGCTACCACCGGAAGTGGTTTGGACGCAGGCGAACTCACCGAGGTGCTCGGCGTCGATCCCGGCACCGCCCGCGATCTGATCGACCGCGCCAGAGCCACCGCGCTCATCACCGACGCCGATCTGCTGCTCGCGCCGGCCGTGCGGCCGCTGCGCGCACTGCTCGGCGAACGCCGCTTCCTGACGATTCAGCGCGATCTGCTCACCGCCCGCCTGCATGCCGGGCTGCTGCGCGATCACACCGCCGTACTGCTCGCCGAATCCGGTGTGCGCGATGCGCGCCTGGCCGAATTCCTCTGCACCGCAGCCGAGAACAGCGGCAACGACGCCGTCCGCTACTACGCCGCCGCCGCGCAGGCCGGCGCGAACCGCGACGCCATTGCCGTGCGCTGGGCCCACGCCGCTGCGCACGACGGCGATTACGACACCGCGCTGCGCCTGGCCGAGCCGTTGCTCGCCCGCGACGATGTCCCCGTCGCGAATCTCGCTGCCGCCGTGCGTCTGTGCGCCTGCCTCCTGACTCGTCGCGGCCTGACCGACCGTGCCGCCCGCCTCTACGCCTGGCTGGGTCCCGACCGAGCGGGCGCCGAGTGGGCCGAAGGCGCCGCGGTCCTCTACCTCGCCGGTGACGCCGACGCCGCCGCGGCCATGGCGGCGAGCGCGGGCCGATGGCCGCCGACCGAAGCGACCACCCCCATCCGGCTGGTCGCCGAGGCTCTCGGCCATTCCCTGCACGGACGTGCGGGCGATACGGCCAACGCGATCGCCACCCTGTCTCGCGCCACCCACACCACCTCTACGCGCTTCGCGCCCTGCACTCCCACCTCGGCTGCCGTCCTGCTGTGCCTGAGCACCGGCGACCCGGCGCGCGCCGCCCAGACCCTGCGCCGGACCAGCGCGACCGGCGCCCAGCTGCCGGTGCTCGCCGCTTGGACGGCGTTGGCCGGCGGTGACGAAACCGGCGCCACCACCGCGCTCGCCACCGTCGACTGGGATGGCCTCGACGTCCGCGACGCGCTGCTCGCCCATGCCGCCGCGGTCGGTCTGGCCCGGCGCAGCGGTGATCAGGCCGCGCTCACCCAGGCCTGGCAGGCGGCCCAGCCGCTGCTGGACGAGGTGGAGGCCGATCTGCTCACGCTGCTCCCGATCGGCGAGCTGTGGCTGGCGAGCATCCGCTGCGGCGACGACCACCGGATGACCGCGCTCGTCGCGGGCGCCCACACGCTGCTCGATCGGCTCGGCCACCCGCCGGCCTGGGCCAACCTGTTCCACTGGTACGGCGTGCAGGCCGCCATCGCCCGCGAGCGCCCCGACGAACTACTGCCGCACGCCCACGCGCTCAAGGCCGCCGCCGAGTCGGGCGACCGGCACGCGGCCGCCCTCGCCGACGCCGGCCGCACCTGGGTGCTGGTGCTGCGCGGCGAGGTGCACGCCGGCCGCGTGGAGGCCGCGGTGGCCGAACTCGGTGCGATCGGGCTGAGCTGGGACGCGGCGCGCCTCGCCGGAGATGCCGCGCTGGCCGCGCCCGATTCCGCCACCGCGACCTCGCTGCTCAAGCTGGCGCGCACGGTGCGTTCCGACGCCCGCCCGTCGGCGCTCACCCCGATCACCCCGCCACGACGTGCCGCCGCCTCCGACACCGGCGACGACGGCCTGCTCAGCGACCGGGAGAGCGAGGTCGCCGAATTGGTGCTGCTCGGCCTGACCTATCGGGAGATCGGCGCTCGGCTCTACATCTCGGCCAAGACCGTCGAACACCACGTCGCCAGGATCCGCCGTCGCCTCGGCGCCGGTTCGCGCTCGGAGCTGCTGGCCATGCTGCGCGCGATGGGATACGGATCGCTGCTGGTCTGACGCCCGGCGGGCCGTTAACAGCGGCGCGGCCGAGATCGAAAACTTCGGTGGGAGGACGCAAACACTCGAACGCCTGGTGCGCTGCGCCTAGGCTCGGACGGGGGTTCAGATGACAGCCGAGATCGCGAACAACACGAAACGACCGAAACACAACGGTTCACCACCGGGCACCGATCCACCGGCGGCGAAAATGCCCGTCACCGCGACGCGACCGGGTGCGATCGAGGGGCCCGCCGCGTCGCGCGCGCAGCATCCGGCCGCGGTCGGATCGGCCGAGCGCCGTGGCGAGGCCGACCCCGGGCCGGGTCACCGATTCGAGTCCATGCCGTTCGCGCAGGCGATGTTGCGGGAGCTGAACCGCCGCGATGGCCCACCGCCGGCCTACCTGGTGCGTGGCCGCGCCGGCACCGGGAAGTCCGCTCTGCTCGGCGCGGCTCGCGACCTGCTGACCTCGCATAACGTCAAGGTGTTCGACGATCTGGCGACCCTGCCGAAACGTCTGCTCGCGGGCACCGAGCACGAGACCGCGGCCCGGCGCGCCGTCCTCATCGACGACATCCACCTGCTCACCGCCGATGACATGCAGATACTGAGCGCGGTGGTCGGCGCCCGCCGCCACACCGTCGTCGTCGCGGCGCAACCGCGTCCGCACGACCCCGGCCTGCGCGCCCTCACCGAAACGCTGGCCGGGCACGGCCGGGTCATCGAACTGCGCACCCTCGGCCTGCCCGAGCTGCTGTCGTTCGCCCGGGAACTGGGCCTGCTCGTGCCGCGCCCGCTCGCCGAGTACATTCACGCCTGCACCGGCGGTATTCGCGCCGGGATCGTCGCCGCCCTGCGCGCTGCCTGCGCGGCCCGCCGCGATGCCGCGGTCGCCGCGGTGGATCTGGCGGTCGCCGACTGGGCCACCAGCCTGCTCGCGGATCTCGCACCGGACCTGCTCGACACCCTGGTCGTCGCGAGCGCGGGCACCGGGCTCGATGCGAGCGAGCTGGCCGAGGTGTTCGATATCGATTTCGCCTCGGCCCAGGATCTCGTCGACCGGGCGCGGGCGACGGCCCTGGTGACCGACGCCGATCTGCTGCTCGCGGCCGCCGTCGCACCGTTGCGAGCCCAGCTCGGCGCCCAGCGATTCGTCACGGTACAGCGGCGGTTGCTCACCACCCGGCTCGACGCGGGCCTGCTGCGCCCCGATACCGCGCTGCTGTTCGCCGCGTCCGGGGTGCGTGATCAGCGATTGGCCGAATTCCTCGTCGCGGCCGCTGATCGCGCCGGCGGCGTCGACGCGGTGCGCCTCTATTCGGCGGCCGTGGCCAGTGGCGCCGATCCCGGTGCGATCGCCGACCGCCGGGCGCTGGCCGGCCACCACCTGCACGCGAGCGCCCCCGCCGACCCGCCGCCGCCGAGCCCCGCGCCGGCGACCCCGCTGACCGACCGTGAGCAGCAGGTCGCCGAGCTGCTGCTGCTCGGCCTCACCTACCGCGAGATCGGGTCGCGGCTCTACATCTCGGCCAAAACCGTCGGGCACCATGTGTCCCGGATCCGGCGCCGGATCGGTGCCGGGTCCCGAGCGGAGTTATTGTCGATGCTCAGCGCAATGGGACACGGTTCGCTACTGGTGTGGCCGTCCCGCGCAACGATCCGGATCGAGCAGGACGCCGAAGCGAGGACATGAGGATGGCCACTGGGGTGGGCCTGCGTATCGCCGCCGAGGAGTGCACCGCGGCGATCGTGACCAACGACGGCGAGCCGGAGTACATCGTCCGTGAGCCGGTACTGCACATGTCCGACGAGGGCGACGCCGAACTCGGCGGCACCGCGCCGGCCGGGCACACCCACACCATCACCGGATTCGCCGAAGCCGTCGGCGACCCGGCCGGGATCTCGGTCGACGACGGACCCGCCTACCGGGCCGAAGACCTGGTGGCAACTGCCCTGTTCTGCCTGATCAACCTCACCGCCGACCATCTGAACGGCGCCGCGGAGTTCTACGCGACCCATCCGGGCGACTGGCCGCAGGAGCAGATCACGGCCCTGCGCGATGCCCTCGACTATCTGGGGCTGCGTTCGGTGGTGCTGGTCAGCGAGGCCGAACTGCCCACCGCGAGCGAACTGCCCGCCGACGCGGGCGCCGACACCCCGGCCCGGGTCTACGCCTACGGAGCGGCCGCCACGGCGCTGACCGCGGTGCTGGCCACGCCCGCGGGCAACACCCCGCCCGATCCGGCGACGGCCGAGAACTCGACCCTCGACACCGACATCATTCCCGCGGTTCCGGCGCCGGAGCCGGTCGCGCAGGCGTATTCGGCCGCGATCCCGATCGCCGAACCGCCCGCCACCGAGATGGCGACCGAGATGGCCGCGGTCGCGCCCGAGGCCGCACCCGCCGAACCGGCCGCGACGTCCGAGAAACCGGCCACCAACAGCCGCACACCCGTGCTGATCGCGGTGGCCGCGCTGTTCGGTCTGATCCTCGGCGGCATCGGTGTCGCCGTGCTCTTCCGTGAGGACGACAGCACCCCCATTCCGCCGATGCGCGACGCCAAGTCCGAACAGGTGACGGTGAGCCCCACCCCGCACGCGCCGCCGCCCGGCCCGCTGCCGGTCGCGCCGCCGCCGACCACTGTGGCCCCGCCGGTCACCGAGGAGCCGCCGGTGACGGTCGCGCCGACCACCGAACCGGAACCCGCGCCCCCGCCGCCGCCGAGCAGCCCGCCGCCCCCGCCCACCTCGGAGCCGCCCACCAGCACCGGCAGCTCGTCGACCAGCACGAGCAGGCCGACGACGACCGGACCGTTCCGGCCGATGCCGCAGCTGCCGCTGCCGCCCGCCCTGGAAATCCCCGGCACCCGGCGATAATCAGACACGAGTGGCGACCGGTGTGATGTGTGGCATAAAGTGATCCGCTGACCGGTCACAGCGGTATCCCGCGCACCACCGGTTCATAGCTCCACGTAGGCTGTGCGCCAACGGATTCTGCCCGTGGCCACGGATTACCCGGCACATCTGTGCCGACGAAGGGACTTCATGCGCAAGTCGGTGGCGCGTCGCGCCGCGGTCAAGGCTGCCATCGCCTCGACCGTTCTCCTCGCCCCCATGTTCGGCACCAGCCCCGCCGTGGCCGAGGCCCCGCAGCTGAAACCCGGTGAGCTACCGGCCGAGCTGGTGCAGGCCATCTCGCGCGACCTGAAGATGACCCCGACCGAGTACCTGGATCGTTCGGCCCGCGCCCAGCAGCTGAGCAGCTACGCGCGTGAGTTCCGTGCCGAGCGCCCGGACGCGTTCGCCGGTGCCTGGATCGGTACCGACGGCAAGCCGGTCGTCGCCGTGACCTCGCCGGACGCCGCCAAGATCGCCGCCGCCGACGGCTACCAGACCCGGCTGGCCCCGGTGTCGGCGGACAATCTGGAAACCTCGCTGACCCAGCTGAACCAGTGGATCAGCACGCTGCCGAACGAGCTGTCGAGCGCGATCAACTCGGTGGCCATCGACTTCCTCAACAGCCAGCTGGTGCTCAGCGTCGCCAACACCCCGGTCGGGCACATGCTGAACCTGCCGACGCTGATCGCCAACATCAAGGTCATCCTCGCGCCGGGCGGCGGCGGCCCGGTCGAACGTCGCCCGATGGGCGGCGACACCTACATCAGCGCGCCCGGCTCGCTGAAGGACACCGCGCTGCGTGGGGTCGATGTGTGCTCGTTCGGCTTCAACAGCGTCGACGCCGCCGGTAACGCGCTCAATATCAGTGCCGGACACTGCAATCCGAATCTCGGCAAGGGCGACCAGCAGGCCGGGGTCTACATGCCGAATGTGCGTGACATCCCGGCCAGCCCGGAGCTCGGCACCTTCGTGCGGGCCAACCTCGGCGGTCAGAGCGGCCTGGACTACTCGGTCATCAAGCTGAACGACCGCGCGGTGCGGGCCGGCATGGACCAGCCGTCGGTGCGCGGCGCCAACGGCACCACGCTCACCGTCACCGGCATCGCCGACCCGGTGATCGGCGCCCCGGTCTGCAAGTCGGGCCAGTCGTCCACCTTCACCTGCGGCTTCGTGGTGGCCGACCGGGTCGAGACCCAGCTGTTCACCGCAGACGGTGAATCCAAGACCGTGCGCGGCTTCGCCAGCACCGCCTGCACCCTCGGCGGCGACAGCGGCGGCGCGATCGTCTCGGGCACCCTCGCCCTCGGCATCACCAGCGGCTCCAATGCCGCCGAGGCGCCGAGCTGCGACGAAGCCAATATCGCGCTGGCCCAGTACGGCGGCACCGCCACCCTCGGCATCCCGATCCGCCCGATCCTGGCCGACATCAACGCCTCCGCCGGTGGTGGAGTGGGCAGCGGGATCACCGTGCGCACCCGCCCGAACGCGGGCTGAGCCGCAAGGCTTTTCCGAACAACAGATCCGGGCCGTCCGAGCGCTGAGTACCAGCGTGCGGACGGCCCGGTTCGCGTTGTGGTGATCGTGGCATTCGTGGTGATCGACAAGGTCATCCGCACAAGATCAGTGGCGACCTACAAACCCGGCGGCCCACAGTGCCTCGCACCCCGCCTGATCTGTCCGGATTCGAGCAAACCGGTCGGCCGAACAAGTAGGCATCCCGCGTGAGACCCCATATAGTCTGGTCATGCTCCTGCCACGCATAGGTCATTTCCGGTCGCACCGGACCGCTCCGCAACGGACTGGGATGCGAAAAGCCGCGATCGCCGCATCGGCCGCGATCCTGCTGTTCGGCCCCACCGCGGCGGTCGCGTCAGCCCAGCCCGACACCGATCCCGGGCTGCCCGCCGAGCTCATCACCGCGGTCTCCCGCGACCTGAAGATCTCGGCCGACGAATACCTGCGCCGCGCCGATCTCGCCCAGCAGGTCGCCGCGTTCGCGACCACCGCACAGCGGCAGTTCCCGCAGGTGTTCGGCGGTGCGTGGCTCGACGACGCGGGCAAGGCCGTCGTCGCCCTCGCGCCCGGCTCCGGCATCGACGAGGCTCGTGCCGCCGCCGAATCGGCCGGATTCGAGGTGCGCAACGTCGCCAAGAGCCAGTCCGCGCTGCGTGGTGAGAAGAGCGCCTTCGAACGCTGGCTCGACGAACAGCCGGAGCCGGTGGCCTCGCTGGTGCGCGGCGTCGTCATCGACACCGTCAACAACAGTATCGCGGTGCGGGTGGACAAGCCGGGCCTGCCGATGCCCAGCTTCGTCGACCCGGCCCGCGTCATCGTGATGGCCCCGCCGGTCGCCGGTGAGGCGCTGCCGTCGGCCGACCCGATCGCCGAGGTCACCGGTGCGTCGCTGGCCGGTGGCGACGGCTACGCCTCGGTCGCCGGACGCACCTCGCTGCGCTGCTCCTTCGGTTTCAACGGCATCGACCGTGACGGCGCCACCGTCAACGTCACCGCGGGCCACTGCAACCCCGACATCGGCAGCGCCGGTGGCGGTAACGCCGCCGCCGTGCACGAACTGCTGCCCGGCGACAAGCTCGGCGGCCGGCTGGGCACCTTCAGCAAGTCGGTGCTCGGCAACCAGGACTACTCCATCGTCCGCATCGCCGACCAGGCCCGGGATCGCTTCGCCAACAACGCTGTTCGCGTGCCCGGCGCCGCTCCGGTCCTGGTCGAGGGTGTCGCGACGCCGGTCGTCGGCGCGCCCGTCTGCAAGTCCGGTTCGCGCACCGGCTTCAGCTGCGGTGTGGTCAACGCCGTCGATCAGACCGTGCAGGTCGGCGACCGCCAGCTCACCCAGAGCTTCTCGGCCAATATCTGCGCCTTGCCCGGCGACAGCGGCGGCCCGATCGTGACCGGCCGTCTGGCCCTCGGCATTTCGAGCGCCTCCTCGGTGGCCGACTTCCCGGTCTGCGAGATCCCCAACCTGATCGGCGCCCTCACCGGCAACACCCCGCAGCTGTTCGCCCAGCCCGTCAGCGTGGTGCTCTCGGACAACCCGGGCCTGCGAATCCGCACCAACTAGATTCTACGCTCGGCAGAGACGTCGAGAGGCCGGCAGCATTCGTGCTGCCGGCCTCTTCGCTTTTCCCGGGTGGGTTTGCGACGGGCTTGTGCGCCGATAGACGACAGGCTGCGAACCAGTGGTGGGATGCGCTGACAGCTGGGCGGCAACCGCTGCGGCGTAAGGCATTCGAGGCGCCCGTCATGCAGGGGGCGCGGCCGGACTTTGTGCGCGGCGCCCTGCGTTCATGTCGTCAGCGCTGTGCGCTCGCTCGGGTCTGCTCCGTATTCCCGCCTGAACGCCTCGCAGCGCCGCGAACGAACGGCGGATGAACTCCGGGTTACCCCAGGGCTTTCGGACACCTGAGGAGCGCAGAGGATCGACGGGCCCCGGTCCAACTCGCGACGCCACCGTCCGGACCCCGTCCCGCAAACGCAAACCGGCCCGCCCCTTTCGGGACGGGCCGGTGCTCGCGGCGCGAATTGCCTTACGGCAATTACTTGCCGCCCTTCATGTTCTCGTCGGACCACTTGGTGGTGCCGGGAGCCGCGTTCAGGGTGTTGATGAGGTCCATACCAGCGATCGCCAGGGCAGGGCCACCGACCGCGATCGTCCCGAGGATGCCGCCGATACCGGCGAACGCGACGATCGTCGGAATCGCCGCGATGCACCCGACGATCGTGAGGCACTCGACGAGGCCGACTGCCGTGCCGATCAGACCGCCCGCGACCACGCCGATCGCGGTGCCGAGGAAGCCGCCGACCGCCGTGGCGATGCCGAACTGGCTGGCGAACTCGTTCTGGGCGCGCTGGTTCTCGATGGGCGAGGCCACCGACTTGAGGCCGAGGTTGACCGCGTTGACCTTCTTGTCGGCCAGCTTGTCGGCCGGGACCGCGGCCTTGTCCGGGGTCAGCTCGAGGACCTTGCCCTCTTCCTTGACCACGGGCTTCACCGGCACCACGACGTCGGCGACGTTGAACGCGATCGGCAGCGAGACCACCGTCGCACCCTTCTCGTCCTTGATCAGGTAGACGTCGTCTTTCTTGACGTCCTTCGAGGACTTGGTCAGCTCGAAGGTGCCGTTCTTGAGGGTGGTGACGACGGTCTTGTCGACCAGCTTGACGGAATAGCTGATGGGCTGTGCCGCCTCGGCTGCGGGTTCAGCGTGGGCCGTGCCGAACCCCATGGCCATCGCGCCGGTCACCATCGCGGCAACCGCGGTGGTCTTGCGGAGTTTCATTCAGTTTCCAATCCATCATCAGGTTGTCCGTATGCCGTGGACGCCTCACGAGCGAGCTCATTCATTCCGGTCGGCCGGACCGAAATCCCCTCCGAGCATTGTGAAGACAGGCACACAGAACAGAACGCCGTGAGCCTAGTCGAACAAAAGTCCAGATGCGAGATTCTTTACGTGTGGTTACGAATGCGCTCGGGTAAGCCTGTCCTTATCTCATACCCGGTTCTGCATGCCCTTTACGGTGTTGAACAGCTCAGGTCGCATATGGATCGAATCCACTTATGTGAGCTTGATCACAGCAGAATCGGCGGTCAACCCCCAGGAAGATGGGGCACCAGCCAACCGCAGATCCTACGCTGGACACCAGTTGTTACTGGCGGGTAACTTACTGGCAGTTAGGATACGAGCCAACCCGAGGCGCACAGCCTCGACAGCTCGTGTTGCCTCTATAGAAAGGTCGCGACATGAATGCCCTGACCGTGACGCTGGGCACCCTTGGAGCGGCGCTCAGCCTCCTTTGTTGGGTGTCGTTCTTCGGCGGCGCCGGAACCATGGTGCGGACGATCATGATCGGTCAGTCCGCACCCGATCGGTGGCGGCCGTTCTTTCCGCGCTTCAAGCAGATGCTCGTGGAGTTCATCGCGCACACCCGCATGAACAAATTCCGCACCGTCGGCTGGGCGCACTGGCTGGTCATGGTCGGCTTCATCGCGGGCGCGCAGTTCTGGTTCATGGCCTACGGCCAGACCTTCAAGCCCACCTGGTCGTGGCCGCTGATCGGTGAGACCTGGTGGTTCCACCTGGGCGACGAGATCCTCGGCGTCGGCACCGTCGTCGGCATCGTGACGCTGATGGTCATCCGTCAGCTGAACCACCCGCGGCTGCCCGATCGGCTCTCGCGTTTCAGCGGATCGAAGTTCGGCCCCGCCTACTTCGTGGAATGGGTCGTGCTCGCCGAGGGCCTCGGCATGGTGCTGGTGAAGGCCGGTGTGCTGTCGCTGCACGGGCACTCCGCCTGGACCGACCCGATCACCGGGCAGATCGCCAAGATCATCCCGGCCAACGTCACGCTGATCTCGATCTTCGCCTTCGTCAAGCTGATGTCCGGCATGATCTGGCTGTACATGGTCGGCCGCAACATCACCTGGGGTGTGGCCTGGCACCGCCTGTCGGCCTTCCCGAACATCTACTTCAAGCGTGAAGACGACGGCGACGTCGCCCTCGGCGCCGCCAAGCCGATGATGTCCAAGGGCAAGGCCCTCGATATGGAGAATGTCGACCCCGACACCGACACCCTGGGTGCCGGCCGGATCGAGGACTTCTCCTGGAAGGGCTGGCTGGACTTCACCACCTGCACCGAATGTGGTCGCTGCCAGTCGCAGTGCCCGGCCTGGAACACCGGTAAGCCGCTCTCGCCGAAGCTGCTGATCATGTCGCTGCGCGACCACGGTTACGCCAAGGCGCCGTACCTGCTGGCCGGTGGCCGCAAGGACATGGGTGGCGACGAGATCGGCCTGGTCGACGCCGACGGCAAGCCCGACGAGGCCAAGCTGGCCAAGATCTCCGAGGCCGCGCGTGCGGAGGCGGAGCGTCCACTGGTCGGCGGCGAGGACGTCAGCGGCATCATCGATCCCGAGGTGCTGTGGTCGTGCACCACCTGTGGTGCGTGTGTCGAGCAGTGCCCGGTGGACATCGAGCACGTCGACCACATCATCGATATGCGCCGCTACCAGGTGCTGATCGAGTCGGAGTTCCCGTCCGAGCTCGCCGGTCTGTTCAAGAACCTGGAGAACAAGGGCAACCCGTGGGGCCAGAACGCCAAGGACCGGCTCAACTGGATCAACGAGCTGGACTTCGACATTCCGGTCTTCGGTAAGGACGCCGACAGCTTCGACGGCTACGAATACCTGTTCTGGGTCGGTTGCGCCGGCGCCTACGAGGACCGCGCCAAGAAGACCACCAAGGCCGTGGCCGAGCTGCTGGCCACCGCGGGCGTGAAGTTCATGGTGCTCGGTCAGGAAGAGACCTGCACCGGTGACTCGGCGCGCCGCGCGGGCAACGAGTTCCTGTTCCAGCAGCTGGCGCAGCAGAATATCGAACTGCTGGACTCGGTGTTCGAAGGTGTCGAGCAGAAAAAGAAGAAGATCGTCGTCACCTGTGCGCACTGCTTCAACGCGCTCAACAACGAGTACCCGCAGGTGGGCGGCACCTATGAGGTGGTGCACCACACGCAGCTGCTGAACCGGCTGGTGCGGCAGAAGCAGCTGGTGCCGGTGGCCTCGGTGTCGCAGAACGTCACCTACCACGACCCCTGCTACCTGGGCCGGCACAACAAGGTCTACAACGCTCCGCGTGAGCTGATGGAGGCCTCGGGCTCGAACCTGGTCGAGATGCCGCGCCACGGCGAGCGTTCCATGTGCTGTGGCGCCGGTGGTGCCCGCATGTGGATGGAAGAGCAGCTCGGCAAGCGCATCAACATCGACCGCGTGGACGAGGCGCTGACCACCAACCCCGCCAAGATCGCCACCGGCTGCCCGTTCTGCCGCGTCATGCTGACCGACGGTGTGACCGCGCGCCAGGAAGACGGCAAGGGTGAGGGTGTCGAGGTCGTCGACGTCGCCCAGCTGATGCTGGACGCGATCGAGCGGGTCGAGCCGGCGAAGCTGACCGAGAACCTGACCGTCATCCAGGAGCCCAAGGCCGAACCCGAGCCGGAACCCGAACCCGAGCCCGAGCCGGTCGCCGAGGCGGCCCCTGCCGCGGCGAAGGCCGCGCCGGCCGGTGGTGGCCTGGCCATGAAGGGCCCGGCGAAGGCTCCCGGTAAGGGTCTGGGTATGAAGGGCGCGGCCAAGGCGCCCGGTGCGAAGGCCGCGGCACCGGCCGAGACCGAAGCCGCTGCTCCGGCCCCGGCCAAGGGTCTTGGGATGAAGGGCGCCGCCAAGGCACCCGGTGCCAAGGCGGAAGCTCCGGCCGAGGCCGCTGCCGAGACTCCGGCGGCTCCCCCGGTCAAGGGACTCGGCATGAAGGGTGCGGCGAAAGCGCCCGGCGGCAAGGGTCTGGCGATGAAGGGCGCGGCAAAGGCTCCCGGCGCCAAGGCTGCGGCGGCTCCGGCTGCTGAAGCTCCTGCCGCCGAAACCGCTGCGGCAAGCACCGAATCGGCGTCGGCGCCCACCGAGACCAAGCCGACGGTCGCCGCCAAGGGTCTGGCCATGAAGTCCGGGTTCAAGCGCCCCGGACCGAAGGCGCCCGGCGCCAAGGCTCCGGCTGCTCCGGCGGAATCGGCTCCGGCCGACGAGGCTCCTGCGGAACCGGCTTCGGCTTCAACGGTATCGGCTCCGGCGCAGGCCGCGACCGAATCGGCCTCGGCGCCTGCCGAATCCATGCCGACCGTCGCCGCCAAGGGTCTGGCCATGAAGTCCGGGTTCAAGCGCCCCGGACCGAAAGCGCCCGGCGCCAAGGCTCCTGCGGCGGACCCGGCTCCGGCCGAGTCGGCGGCCGACGAGGCCCCGGCTTCGTCCGAAACAGCTTCGGCGCCTGCGGAAACCGCGTCGGCGACCACCGCGACGGAATCCGCTGAGACCCCCGCCAACGGCAACGGCGCAGCGGACGCCCCGCTGCCCACCGCCAAGCCGGGCGGTCTCGGATTCAAGTCCGGAGCGAAGGCGCCGGGCCGGAAGAGCTGACCGTCCACAACTGAACAACAATGATTCGACCCGGGTCCCACACAGTGGCCCGGGTCGAGTCGTCTCAGCGGCCCGCGAAATCCGCTGGGCCAGAGGGGAGCCGAACGATATGAGCACAGTTCTGATCGCCGGCGGCACGGGCGCGCTCGGCAAGCTGATCGTCGAGCGGATGCGACCGTCCGGCCACGAGATCCGGGTGTTGTCCCGGCGCCCCGGAGCCGGAACCCACGTCGGCGACCTGGATACCGGTGCCGGTGTGGCCGAGGCCGCCGCGGGAGCCGAACTCATCGTGCACGCCGCCTCGGATTTCCGGCGCGCCGGGCGGCACGATCGCAAGCACACCGAGAATCTGCTCGCCGCTGCGGGCGATGCCAAGCACCTGCTGTACGTGTCGATCGTCGGCATCGACCGAATCCCGTTCTCCTACTATCAGAACAAGCTGGCCTGTGAACGCCTGATCGCCGGCAGCGGTGTCCCGCACACCATCCTGCGCGCCACCCAGTTCCATGAGCTGATCGCCTTCGCGCTGCGCACCGTGGAGCGCTGGCCGATCGCGCCGCTCCCGACCGACTTTCGCTTCCAACCCGTCGCAGCCGCCGACGTGGCGACCAGGGTCGCGGAACTCATCGACGGCCCGCCACTCGGCCACGCGCCCGATTTCGGCGGCCCGCACGTACACACCCTCGCCGAACTCACCGAGACCTGGCGCGCCCTACGCGGCCGCCCCACCCGGACGATGCGTCTACCAGTCCCGGGTCGGGTCGCCGGCGCCTTCCGGGCCGGCGCCAACACCTGCCCCGATCACGCCGACGGCACCCAGACCTGGGCCGAATACGTCGAGTCCGAGCCGGCCGCCGCGTACCGCCTACGCGGGTAAGCAAGGATGCCCGCGAAGACTCGGCCTACTCGGTGTCCAAGGGTTCCCGCTCGGGGCGCGGCACCGGCACCGGCACGTCGAGGTAATGCAGGTCCGAGCCATCGGCCCGGATGCGGGGATCGGCGTGCGCCGATGCCGTATCGCGCCACGCAGCAACAAACGTCAACCACCTGGTCAAGACACCCATGAGCCCAGCATGGCAGAACCGCGTGAGCGACGGCCCACGCAGCATCACCTCACCTGATGGCATATGCCTTCAGTTTGACTCCATGCGAGAATTGCGGATAACTTCTCTCATGGGTGCCCGGGACGCGGGCGCTGCGGCGACTATGCACAGCCCTCGGGAGTATGGATGGATTTCGACTGGTCGGAGGCCGATTCGGCCTTTCGGGAAGAGGTGCGGGAGTTCCTGCGGGAGAAGCTGACGCCGGAGCTGCGGGCGGCGGGGCGTTTGGCAACGAGCGTTTATCCCGACCATGAGGCCAGCATGCGGTGGCAGCAGATTCTGCACGAGCGTGGCTGGGCCGCGCCCACCTGGCCGGTGGAGTACGGCGGCTGCGACTGGACCCTCACCCAGCACTACATCTTCAACCGGGAGCTGGCGCTGGCCGGTGCGCCGCCGCTGTCGCCGATGGGCATCCGGATGGTGGCGCCGGGCATCATCGCCTTCGGCACGCCCGAGCAGAAGCAGTTCTTCCTCAACGGCATCCTCACCGGCGAGGTGTTCTTCTGCCAGGGATACTCCGAACCCGAGGCCGGATCCGATCTCGCATCGCTGACGATGAGCGCGGTCGAGGACGGCGACGATTTCATCTGCAACGGCAGCAAGATCTGGACCACCCACGCCACCGAGGCGAACTGGATCTTCTGCCTGGTCCGCACCTCGCGCACCGGCAAGAAACAGCAGGGCATCACCTTCCTGCTGATCGATATGACCTCGCCGGGCATCGAGGTCAGGCCGCTGGTGATGACCTCGGGCGAGCAGGTGCAGAACCAGGTCTTCTTCGACAATGTGCGGGTGCCCAAGCGCAATGTGCTGGGTCGCGTCGACGAGGGCTGGTCGGTCGCCAAGTACGTGCTCGTGCACGAACGCGGCGGCGCGGCCGCGCCTGCCCTGCAGGTCATGGCGCAGGAACTGGCCGAGGCGGCGGCCGAGCAGCCGGGACCGGACGGAGGCCCGCTGATCGACGACGCCGGATTCGCCGCGCGCCTGGCCGATGCCCGCATCCGCGCCGATGTGCTGGAGATTCTCGAATACCGGACGATCTCGGCGCTGTCGCAGGGCCGCGACCCCGGCCCGGCCTCGTCTATGCTGAAGATCCTCGCCACCGAACTGAGCCAGCAGCTCACCGAACTGGCGTTGCTGGCAGCCGGACCGCGCGGACGGGCCTACCAGCCGCACGCCACCAAACCAGGTGGCCCGATTGCCGAGTTCACGCCACCGGCCGATGGTTATCACGGCGGACCGCAGTGGCAGGCCGTCGCGCCGCTGCGTTATTTCAACGACCGCGCGGGTTCGATCTACGCGGGCAGCAACGAAATTCAGCGGAACATTCTCGCCAAGGCAGCATTGGGGCTCTGATGGACTTCTCACTCACCGATGAACAGCAGTTGCTGCGCGATTCCGTCGCGGGGTTCCTGACCGCGCGGTACGAGCTGGAGAAAAGTCGCAGCGCGGCCAAATCCGTGGCCGGCTGGCAGCCCGAGATCTGGCGCGGTTTCGCCGAGGAGCTCGGCATTCTCGGCGCGACGCTGTCCGAGCGGGTCGACGGCATGGGTGGCGGTCCGACCGAATTGATGGTCATCGCCGAGGAATTGGGCCACGCCCTGGTGGTGGAACCGTTCGTCGACACGGTAGTGGTCGGCGGCGGATTGCTGTCACGGGCCGGCGGCGAGCGGGCCGACGCGGTGCTGCGGGAAATCGTCGCGGGCAGCGCGCGTACCGCCTTCGCAAGCCTCGAGGCCTCGGCGGGAGAATCCGCACACGATATTTCGCTCACCGCCCGCAAGGACGGCGACGAATGGGTGCTCGACGGTTCGAAGATCGTGGTCACCAGCGCCCCGCTGGCCACGCATCTGATCATCAGCGCCCGCACCGGCGGCGACCGGCGCGATCGTGACGGCGTATCGCTGTTCCTCACCGAATTCGACGCCTCGTCGCCGTCGGCGGGACTCGAGGTGCACAGCTACCGCACCATCGACGACCGGCAGGCCGCCGATCTCACCTTCACCGGCTTCCGCCTGCCCGCCACGGCCTTGCTCGGCGCCGAGGGCGAGGCGACCGCGATCATCGAGGCGACCCTGGAAGAGGCGATCGCCGCGGTGGCCGCCGAATCGGTCGGGCTGATGCGCAAGGTCGTCGCCGATACGGTCGAATACAGCAAACAGCGTCAGCAGTTCGGGCAGCCGATCGGCCAGTTCCAGGTATTGCAGCACCGCATGGTGGATATGTATATGGAACTCGAACAGGCCACGGCCGCCGCGTATTTGGCGGCATTCGCGTTGTCTGCCTCGCCGTCGGAAAGGGCTCGCGCCATTTCCGCAACGAAGGTCACCATCGCGCGTGCCGCGCGTTTCATCGGCCAGCAGTCGGTGCAATTGCACGGAGCGATGGGCATGACCGAGGAACTGGCCATCGGCCACTATTTCAAGCGGCTCACCGCGATCGAGAACGAATTCGGTTCCAGCGCCTACCATGTGAACCGCTACGCCCGCCTGACCAGACCGTGAGAGCCCGCGCTGCCCGGATCCGCCGCCGGGCAGCGCGGCATTCGGCACCGAAACCTAGCAGTCCTCGAATGCCGCCTTGACGTAACCGGCGGACTGATAGAGATAGTCGTAGGCCCAGCGCGCAGGCGAAAGCTTCGGCTTCGGATCCACGAAAAGCAGTTCCCCGGACCAGCATTCGCCGAGAATGTAACGGGCACGGGAAATATGCGGTGTGAACGTCACCACGATGACGCGCGTCCAGCCCTCCTCGCGCGCACGCCGAGCCAGATACCTGCCCTCACCACGGGTGGTGCGTGGCTCGGGGTCGAAGCATTCCACGTCGAAGCTGTATCCGCCATGGCAGATCCGGTTGACCAGCGCACTGTGTTCGTACGGATTCGACACCAGCACCCGCGCCGCATAACCGTCCCGCGCGAGCGTCAGACCCAATTCCTCACGCCCGTCGTGCGCGCCGCCGAGGATTAGAATCGCGTCGGCGGGCGCGGGTTGTTCGGTCTGCGGCCGCACATACACCGGCCACAGCGCGACTGTGACGATCGCGAGCACCACGCAGACGACCAGCACAGTTCCGCCGATCCGCCGCATCGCCCGATCCTATCCGGGCCGTGCGCCAGCGCAGATAGACACCGCGGCGGGCAAGCACGCGCCCTCCACGTGCGGGCTTGACCTTGATACCGGTATCAAGGCTTACCTTCGCATTCATGAGCACATTTCCGGCTCTGGCATTGATCGACGGGCAGCCCGCCGACCCCGACGCACTGGTTTCCCGCGCATTCGCCGGGTTCGCGCATTTCACCGCGATGCAGGTGCGCGCCGGGGCCGTGCGCGGACTCGACCTGCACCTACGCCGGTTGGTCGACGCGTCCCGGCAGCTGTTCGGTGCCGAACTCGCACCCGAACGCTTCCTCGACGACCTGCGGACCGCGGTCGCGGCGTCCCCGCCCGATCTGTCGCTGGTGCTCACCGTGTTCGACTCCACCGGAGAATTCACCAACGGCTCCGCCGAGCCGTCGCTGCACACGCTCATCCGGACCGCCGTCCCCGCGAACGGTCCGCGTGGCCCGCTCTCGCTCGCGATCGTCGAACACGAGCGGTTCATGCCCGAGATCAAACATGTCGGTGAGGGCGCCAAGACCTACTACATGCGCCGCGCCCGTGCCGATGGCTTCGATGACGTCGCGTTCGTCGACCGGCAGGGGCGGCTGTCCGAGGCCTCGATCTGGAATCTCGCGTTCTGGGATGGGGACGCCGTCGTCTGGCCGGAGGCTGCCGTGCTCACCGGCACCATGATGGGCACGGTTCGCCGACAGCTCCAGGCGGCCGGGGTGCCACAGCGGACCGAGGTGGTCCGGCCGGCGGACGTGTCCGGTTTCCGTGGCGCTGTCGTCCTCAATTCGTGGACACCGGGGATCGCGGTGGACCGGATCGGCGACGCCCGGCTGGGCGCCTCAGCGGAGCTGGCCGAAGTGCTGCACACCGCCTTCGAATCGGAGCCGCCGGTTTCCCTCGTCGGTTGACCAGCTCGCGCCCGGACCGGCTTCCGGCCCTACCGGCGACCACAGGCAAACCCGCAGTTCAAGCGAGTTTCCACTCCCTGTACATCTATTGTTGCCCGGACTCTTGCCTCGGTGTGGCGGAGTAGCCACCGGCGCGGCTTACCAATCGATCATGCGATGCACAGTCTTCGGAACCGGGTACCTGGGGGCCACGCACGCCGCGTGTATGGCCGAACTCGGGCACGACGTGATCGGGGTGGATGTCGATCCGGGCAAGGTCGCGAAGCTCTCGGACGGGGTGGTGCCGTTCTACGAGCCGGGGCTGGAGGCGGTGCTGCGCCGCAACCTGGACGCCGGACGACTGCGCTTCACCACCTCCTACGAGGAGGCGGCCGCGCATGCCGACGTGCATTTCCTCGGCGTCGGCACGCCGCAGAAGAAGGGCGAATACGCCGCCGACCTGAAATACGTGCACGCGGTGATCGACACGCTGGCGCCGATGCTCGAGCGGCCGTCGGTGATCGTCGGCAAGTCGACGGTCCCGGTCGGCACCGCCGCCGAACTCGGCGCCCGCGCCAGGGCTTTGACCTCCACCGATGTCGAAGTGGCATGGAATCCGGAGTTTCTGCGCGAAGGCTTCGCGGTGCAGGACACGCTGCGCCCGGACCGGCTGGTGCTCGGCGTCGACCGCGACCGCGCCGAATCCGCCTGGGTGGAACAACTGCTGCGCGAGGTCTACGCCGATCTGATCGCCGCCGACATCCCGTTCCTGCTGACCGATCTAGCCACCGCCGAGCTGGTGAAGGTATCGGCGAACGCCTTTCTGGCCACCAAGATCTCGTTCATCAACGCGGTCTCGGAGGTGTGCGAGGCCACCGGCGCCGACGTCACCGTGCTGGCCGACGCCCTCGGCTACGACGCCCGCATCGGCCGCCGCTTCCTCAATGCCGGTCTCGGATTCGGCGGCGGATGTCTGCCCAAGGACATCCGGGCGTTCATGGCCCGCGCGGGTGAACTCGGCGCCGACCACGCGCTGACCTTCCTGCGCGAGGTCGACAACATCAATATGCGCCGCCGCACCAAGATGGTGGATATGGCCGCCAAGGCCTGCGGTGGATCGCTGCTCGGCGCGAACGTCGCGGTGCTCGGTGCGGCCTTCAAACCCGAATCCGACGATGTGCGCGATTCGCCGGCGCTCAACGTCGCCGGAATGATGCAGCTCCACGGCGCCGTGGTCACCGTGTACGACCCGAAGGCGCTGGAAAATTCTCGCCGGGTGTTCCCGACCCTGAACTACGCCACCTCGGTCGCCGAGGCCTGCGATCGCGCCGACGTGGTGCTGGTACTGACCGAATGGTCCGAATTCACCGCGCTGCGACCGCACGACCTGGATCCGGTGGTGCGGTCGCGGTCCATCATCGACGGCCGCAACTGTCTCCTACCGGCCACCTGGCGGGAGGCCGGATGGGTGTACGCGGGGCTCGGCACACCGTAGAGTTGCCAGTCGAGGCGGGGGCCATCAGGTAAACGGCCAGCACTGCCGCGAACTCCGCGGATCACGGTCGGTAGGGTTCGTGGACGAGCCGCCGCGAGTAGACGGTGCGGGCTCACATGTCGTGGAGCGGGAAGATGAGCAGCTGATGGGTTCGGTACTTGGAGTTGCGGTGGGGGCCTGCGCCGTTCGGCTGGCCCGCCCCCACACCGGGTACCAGCACGAGCATCTGGCCGCGCAGTCCTTCGACCTCCAGACCGTTCCGGTAGCCGAGCAGGACCCGGCCGAACTCACCGCCCAGGCCGTCGGGGTGACGCTCGAGGCGTCCCCCGATATCGCCGCCACCGCCATCGCCTACCGCACCGACCAGCAGGCGAGGGCGCTGCGCGCGGCCATGGCCAAACAGCAGGTCACCAACTACGAGCTGGTTCCCGAACTCAACGCGATCGTCGAATTCGCCGAGCGCAGCGGCGATATCCGCGGCGCGTCCATGCTGGTCGTCTACGACCTCGGCAGCTCGGGGCTGTCGGTGAGCATCGTCGACGTCGAGACCAGGCAGGTCCGCCACACCGAACGCACCAGCGATATCAGCGGCGACTACATCGACTCGCTGATCCGCGAACAGCAGATCGCCTCCGGGCGCATCGCGCACCCGCACGACCCGTCCGGGTTGGCGCAGCTGGACGCGCTGTGCAGGCAGGCCAAGGAACAGCTGTCGAGCAATACCGCGGTCGCGCTACCCAGCGAACAAGGCCTGGTGCTGTTGGCGCAGGAGAACTTCGAAGCGCTGATCACGCTGGCGGTGGAGTCCTCCGCGCGGATGACGCGCGAGGTGGTGATGCGCTCGGGCATGCCCGTCAACGGTGTGCTCGTGGTCGGCGGCGGCGCCCGGATTCCGCTGGTCGCGCGGGTTCTGGAGCATTCGCTCGGGCTGCCGGTGGTGGTTCCGGAGGATCCGGAGACGGTCGCCGCCCGCGGTGCGGCGCTGCTGGCCCGGGCCGTGCGCGCGCCCCGTCCGGTCGCGGTGGCCGCGCATCCTGCACCGGCGCCGGTCTTCGACGACGATGAACTGGCGCCTTCGTGGCTGTCGGCGCCCACCGAACGCCGGCGCGGGCGCCGCGAGATCAGCGGTGCCGCATTGACGGTGAGCGCGCTGGCCGTGGTGGCCGCCATCGGTCTCGGACTCGGCTACGGACCGCAGGTGCTGGAAGGCGATTCCCACACCAGCGAGGGCAATACCTCCCCGCTGCCCACCACGCCCTCACGCGCCAGCGCCCCGCATCCGCAGACCGCTGCGCCCACCACCACCGAGGCCGAGGAGGCGATCGCCGTGCCGCCGCCGCAGCGTCGAGGTCCGGTGGAGCCCGAACCCACGACCGTCGGACCCAACACCATCGTGGTGGTTCCTGGACTGCCGCCGATCATCGTTCCGACCATCCCGCCGCTGTTCCCGCCGCCTCCGCCGCGCTGAGCGGAGTTCGCCTGTCGCCGGCCGGTTGGTCATCGGCGCTGCGGATTCCCGGATCCGAAGGGCCCACGCGGCAGCACTGCGAGCGAGCTGACCGACGGCGCGTCTTCGCGTCCCGCGATCGCTTGATCATCCGCAGTGGGGAGTCCCGGATCCGAATGGCCCACGCGGCGACTCTGCGACCGAGCTGACCGGTGTCGGGCCTTCGCGTGGCGCGGCCGGTTGGGCCCCTGCGGTCCGGGTCCGAGGGCCCGCGTCAGTAATGCGAGCGGGCTGATCGGCGTCAGGCCTTCGCGTGCCGGGGCCGGTTGGTCACCTGCGGTGCGGGTTTCGCCGAGCCGAACGGGCGCGCGAGCAGCACCGCGATACCGGTGGTCAGGGGCACCGACAGGGCCAGTGCGATACCGCCGACGGCGGACCGGGCGATCTCGATCGCGACGGCGTCGCCGACCAGGACGTCACGGATCTCTCGCCCGGCGACGCTGAACAGCAGCAGCAGCGGCAGTGCGCCACCGGCGTAGGCGAGCACCAGGGTGTAGACGGTGCTGGCGATGTGGTCGCGGCCGACGCGCATGGCGGCGGCGAAGATCTCTCGCCGCGAGGCGCCCTCGTCCAGCGCGGCCAGCTCGAAGGCGGCCGAGGCCTGTGTGATGGTGACGTCGTTGAGCACACCGAGCGAACCGATGATGAAGCCCGCCAGCAGCAGTCCGGTGATGCTGACGTGTTCGAGGTAGGTGGCGACGTTGGTGTTCTGTTCCTCGGACAGGCCGGTCAGGTCGGTGACGCCGATGGCGACCCAGGACAACACCGCCGCCAGCACCATCGAGGTCAGGGTGCCGAGCAGTGCCGAACTGGTCCGCAGGTTCACCCCGTGCGCGAGGTAGAGCACCGCGTACAGGATCAGCGAGCCCGCGACCAGCGCGACCGGAATGGCCGGTTTGCCGTCCAGCAGGGCCGGCAGCATGAACATCACCAGCACACCGAACGCGAATCCGAGTCCGAGCAGTGCGCGCAGTCCGCGCCAGCGGGCGACCGCGATGATCACCACGACGAAGGCCAGCGCGATCAGCGTCAGCGGCAGGCCGCGCGCGTAGTCGTCGAAGGAGTAGAGCGGGGTCCCGTCGGGCGCGGTCTGCCGGACGATCCGAATGTGGTCGCCCGCCTTCAATTCCGGTTGCCCCGGCCCCGGCGCGATCTCGAGCAGCGTGTGGTTGCCCTCGTGCGGGCCGGATTCGATGGCGATCAGACTGCGCTGGCAGGTATAGGCGTTGGTGGCAGGCGGGTCCGGCTTGTCCGCGAACACCTTGCCCAGCGACGGACTACCGCAGGCCCCCATGTCCTGCAACACCACCGTCCCCGCCTCGGTCTGCACCGCCCCACCCCCGGCGTTCTGCATCGGCAGCGGAATATCCACCTGCTGCTCACTCGGCCACAACGCGATGGTGGCGATCACCACGACCACCCCGATGACCGCTAGTAACCCGACAACGACCCGCGCAGCGGTAGCCCCGATAGCAATCGGCCCGGAGTGATCATGATGGTGATGGTGGTCGCTCACGCGCCGAGCTTAATGGACGTGATTTTCAAGAGCAGCGGGAGCAGCCAAGACCGCCACGAAGACCAGCAGATGTGGTGCACAACCCCTATTGCCGACCGCACCAACCAAACTCGCGAGATCTGCGAATAGTCCCATCGGACACGACCAAACTCATCCCGCCACCAACCGCCGCCGCAAGCTTCAGAAAAGATGCCCAGCTGGTCTTTCACCCACCGCACCAACTGATCTCGCAAGATCCGGGTAACTCACCGGGTACGGGCTAACTCGCCCTTATGCCTAACCGCCGCCCGCCAACGCAAGGAACCCCGCGCCTAAGTCTGGCCAAAAAATCCCGGAGAGGCGGAACTGCGGACCGGCCGGCGGAGAGCAGGGGGATGTCTCCGCCGGCCGCAGGGTGGCGCCCAGGGGGGGTAGGCAGCCTGACCCACAAGGTCGGCTTGTCCAGGGGGGGTAGACAACCCGACCGGGCGCTCGAAAGCGCCGATGCCCACTGTACACAAAAGAACTTGTTTTGCGCTAGTAAGTCTCCAAAAACCGCGATTACTCGAACATGAAGTCTGTTTTCACCAGAGGAACCAGGGTCTGGCCCCGTTGACGGTGTTCGGCTACTGGCGGTAACTGGACAGGAAGTTGCCGAAGCGTTCGATGGCGACGGCCAGGTCACGGGCCCACGGCAGGGTGACGATCCGCAGGTGGTCGTGGTTGGGCCAGTTGAACCCGGTGCCCTGAACCATCAGGATCTTCTCCTGCAACAGCAGGTCGAGAATGAGCTTGGCGTCGTCGTAGATCTCGTACACGTTCGGGTCCAGCCGCGGGAACGCGTACAGCGCGCCCTTCGGTTTGACGCACGAGACGCCGGGGATCATGTTCAGCCGTTCCCAGGCCACATCGCGCTGTTCCAGCAACCTGCCGCCGGGCAGGATCAGGTCCTCGATGCTCTGGTGTCCGCCGAGTGCCACCTGAATGGCGTGCTGGGCGGGGACATTCGGGCACAACCGTGACGAGGCCAGCAGGTCGATGCCCTCGATGAAGCCGGCCGCATGCTCCTTCGGGCCGGTGATCGCCAGCCAGCCGGACCGGTAGCCGGCCACCCGGTAGGCCTTGGACAGGCCGTTGAAGGTCAGGCAGAGCAGGTCGGGGGCGAGCGTGGCCAGCGAGATGTGCTTGGCGTCGTCGTA
The DNA here is from genome assembly GCF_005863245.1 of Nocardia cyriacigeorgica. Lineage (GTDB taxonomy): Bacteria > Actinomycetota > Actinomycetes > Mycobacteriales > Mycobacteriaceae > Nocardia > Nocardia cyriacigeorgica_C. The sequence continues at coordinate 139,184 of NZ_VBUT01000010.1, forward strand.
GAGGATCTTGTCGTAGATCTCGTCGGCCAGCAGCAACAGCTGATGCTTGCGTGCCAGGTCGACCAGCTGCTGCAACACCTCGGTGGAGTACACCGCACCGGTGGGGTTGTTCGGGTTGATCACCAGCAGCGCCTTGGTCTTGTCGGTGATCTTCGATTCGATGTCGGCGATATCGGGCTGCCAACCGTTGGACTCGTCGCACAGGTAATGCACCGGCGTGCCGCCCGCCAGGCTGGTCATCGCGGTCCACAGCGGATAGTCGGGGGCGGGGATGAGCACTTCGTCGCCGTTGTTCAGCAGCGCCTGCATGGTGATGGTGATCAGCTCCGAGACACCATTGCCCAGGTAGACGCTGTCCACGTCGAGCTCGGGGAAGCCGGGCACCAGCTCATAGCGGGTGACGATGGCGCGCCGGGCCGACAGGATGCCCTTGGATTCGGAGTAGCCCTGGGCGTACGGCAGCGCCGCGATGATGTCGCGCATGATCACATCGGGGGCCTCGAAACCGAACGGCGCCGGGTTGCCGATATTGAGCTTGAGGATGCGATGCCCCTCGGCCTCCAGCCGTGCCGCATGCGCGAGTACCGGTCCACGGATCTCGTAGACGACGTCCTGCAGCTTCGTGGATTGCTCCAGAACACGCGGCGGGCGATGATGATGACCAGTGCTCACCGCTCCATGGTGCCATCCTCGGGATTTGCTTCTCCGACTCCCCGCCCCGTCATCCCGTAGGGTGACCGGCGTAACTGCGGGTGGAGGAGACCGGGTTGGACAGCGGAAACGGCGGGGCGGACGGGGCGGGTCAACCAGGAGGGCCGAGCGGGGCGAGTCAACCAGGCGGACCGAGCGGGACGGGTCAACCGGGCGGACCGGGCCGACCTGTCGAATCAGGCGGACCGAGCGGGCGAGGTGGACCGGGCGGGCCCGACGGGCCGATGCAGCCGGGCGCGCCGATGCCCTACCCCACCTTCGCCGGGCCGCAGCCACCATCCCCACCTCGCGAGCCCGGACGTCGCCGTATCGCCCTGATCAGCGCGGCGGTCGCGGCTGTGCTGGTGATCGGCGGTGCTGGGGTGGCGATCGGTGTCGCGATCGGCGACTCACCGGCTGCCGAGCAAACCCAGCCGACGCAGACCCAGCCGACGCAGACCGAGCGGCGGACGCCGGATACGCGAGCGGCGGCACAGCGGGCGGCGTGCGATTTCGCTGCCCTGATGTCCACCTACGACTATCGCGATCTGGATTCCTACCAGCGGGCCATCGACGCCGGATCGACCGGAAGGTACAAAACCGACTTCAACAGCGCATTCCCCCAGGTGCGCGAGCTCATCGTCCTGACACAGATGTCGTCGACCAGCAATGACGTCCAGTGCTCGTATCAATCCGGCGATGACAAGCGCGCCGAGGTGAGTGTTCATTCCGAGCACACCGTGACAAAAGCCTTCGAGGCTCCCCAGACGGTGCGTCAGGAACTGACGGTGATGATGGAACAGGTCGACGGGCGATGGCTGTGCTCCGGGATGGAGCCCACCCAGCCGAAGTAGCAGCGTTCACCCCGGCGAACCCGCCGCGAGCCCGTTCGCCGCGGTGGTGCCGCAGAACTCCTCGATGCGCTCATCGAGCGCGGCGGCCTCAGTGGCGCCGTCGAAGGCGGGGGCGGCGAGGCGGCGCCGCACACCGGTCAGCCGTTCCTCGAGCTGGGCGATGCGTTTGTCCTCGGCCAGGCCGAGCACCGGGTGCAGGGCCTCGGTGGCGCCGTCGAGGCTGCCGTTGATCAGGTGCGCGGCGGCCGAGTCGACTCGCGCCAGGGCCTCGGCGCCGTAGGAGCGCTGCCAGGCTGGGCCGGTGGAGTACAGCTCGATCGCCTGCTCGGTCGCGGCGAGGGCGGGTTCGGCCATGCCGAGATGGATATAGGTGGCGCCCGCGTAGTACTGCGCCTTCGCGTCCGGGAATCCGAAGACGCCGCCGACGCCGTCGTGCAGGGTGTCCGAACCGGAGCCGCCGCGGGCGTCGGTGGCCGCGCGCAGGCAGCGCTCGGTATCGGCGGCGCTGCCGATCTTGGACCAGATCCTGGCCTCGATATTGCTCAACCGCACCCGCGCCGTCGCCGAATCGGCGAATTCCAATCCGCTCTGGGCCAATTCGACCGCCCGGCGGGGCCGCTCGGACCAGTACTCGATGAGCGCGTGCATGCCGCGGGTCCACGCGCGTAATCCGTTGTGCCCACATAATTCGGCGTAGGCCCTGGCAGCGCGGATCTGTTCGGCGGCGGCGTCGTAATGGCCGAGATCGGTGCTGGCGTTGGCGAGCAACCCGGACAAGCTACCCGCGAGCAGATACAGATGACTGGTATCGGCGGGACGCTGCTGCCCCTCCAGCAACCGGTACACCCGCCGCCGCACCCGCAGCATCTCCACCATCATCGGGACCGGCGGAATATGCACGTAGTCGTTGGCGATTCGGGTGACGTCGGCGTCGAGCTGTTCCAATGTCATCGCGCCGATATTGGTGCTCTCGGCCCGGCTCGCGTGTTCACTGGCCTCGTGGGCAGCCGCCATTATCAGATCCCTCTCCGAAATCGCTGCTAACGCATCGCCTCTCACCGCGCCGGCGTCTATGAGGTCCAAGAGTTCCGCGTCGCTGGAATAACTGCTGTGCGCCGAGTCGCCGGCTCGCGCGTCGAATCGCGGTGTGGCGGGCTGACTGATCAGCTCCGCGAACCGTGCCCGCACCACATCGTCGGACCTGGCCAGGGAGGTATCGAGCGCGGCCTGGTTCACCGGGCGCGGATGCACCCGGCTGCCGCCCGCTTCCCATTTGGATACCAGGCGCTGATGCACCCCCAAATGGGCGGCAAACTCCCGGATACTCATCCGCATGGCGTCGCGCAGCGCCCGGGTCTCCTTCCCTGACCACTGCCGGACCACGTTGTCTTCCCTTCGAACGAAACGTCCTCCACAGGTTACGAGCAAATTGTGAGCGCTGCCACATGCCTTTTCGACCCGAATAACTGGCAGCGCAAGGGCAGTGGAACGCCGGCGTGTAGGCGCTTGTGGCGCGCCGGGGATTACCGCGAGCCTGGAATCGGTGGCGAATCCGACTCCGACCGGCCCGGCGTCAGCGGGCCAGGGGGCTACGCGATGAACGTGGAAAAACTCAGGACGATCGACGATTGGGCGGCCTTCTACCGGCACGAATTCGGGCTGGTGGTCACCGAACGCGGCGGGTTCGTGATGCTACCGATCACCGCACGGGCCTGCGTGATTCATCTACCCACCTGGCGGGCCGAGAAGGTCCGCGCGGCCCTGGAACAGCAGGGCGTGCGAGTTCCCATGCTGGCCAGGCAGATCCGCTGGAGCTTTCTGGCCACCCCCGACAGCAGGCCGGGCGCGCAGATCATGGAGGTGCTCAACCGCCTCGACATCGGCATCCCCGCCGTCGGCAGCGCGGTCATGCTGCCCACCGGCCTCGGCCGCTGGACCAGGGAAGGCTGTCACTGGGTCGAACCACCCGAGCGGGGCAGGCCGCTGCCGCCGTTGTCGACGATCGTCACCGCCGCCCTCGCGGTCGGTTCGGATCGGCCGGACTGATCGCGGCCGCGCTCGGCCCGAGCGCATAGACGAGGAAGCTGTGCGCCGGGCCGAGCGGGGGCGGGTGTCAGCGGTCCAGGCTGGGCAGCGGGAAGTTCAGGTACGCCTTCGACGGCGTCGGGCCGCGCTGACCCTGGTATTTGGAGCCGGTGGTGGCGCTGCCGTAGGGGTTCTCGGCGGGGCTGGTCAGGCGGAAAAGGCACAGCTGGCCGATCTTCATGCCCGGCCACAGCGTGATCGGCAGGTTCGCCACATTCGACAGCTCCAGCGTGATGTGACCGCTGAAACCGGGATCGATGAACCCGGCGGTGGAATGGGTGAGCAGGCCGAGCCGGCCCAGACTCGACTTACCCTCCAGGCGACCGGCCAGATCGTCGGGCAGGGTGCACACCTCGAGGGTGGAGCCGAGCACGAACTCGCCCGGATGCAGCACGAACGGCTCACCCGGCGCGGGCTCGACCAGGCTGGTCAGCTCGTCCTGCCGCTGGGCCGGGTCGATATGGGTGTATCGGGTGTTGTTGAACACCCGGAACATCCCGTCCAGGCGCACGTCGATGCTCGACGGCTGGATCAGGTTTTCCTGGAACGGCTCGAGCCCGAGACGCCCACCGGCGATCTCCGCGCGGATGTCACGATCGGAAAGCAGCACGCGAACGAGCGTAAAGCAGCACCCGCACGGGCGGGCTGCCAGGCCGTCGGCAGCCGGTCACCGGGAAGTTGTCGTACCCCCGGTGCATCATCGGTCCATGTCCGATACCGACGCAGGCGGCCACCGCCATCACGCCATCGATTACATCGAAATCGCGGTCACCGATCTGCCGGCGGCCAAGCGCTTCTATACCGAGGCGTTCGGCTGGCAGTTCAACGACTACGGCCCTGCCTATGCTGGCATCCGCAACCCGGCCGGTTCGGAAAAACCCGAGGTCGGAGGGCTGGCGCTGGCCGAACAGACGCGTCAGGGCGGCCCGCTGGTGCTGCTGTACTCCGACGATCTGGACGGCTCGGTGCGGGCGGTCGAGGCGGCGGGCGGGACCGTTGTCAACGGGCCGTACGAGTTCCCCGGCGGGCGGCGGTTCCATTTCACGGACCCGAGTTGGAACGAGCTGGGCGTGTGGGCGGAACAGTAGGTTCGCGCCCGGCGGGTGCAGGTTCTTTCCGGACCGAGTCGCCGGCGTCATCCTTGGACCGAGGCGTGGGTCCAGGGGGCGCGCCACTGCCGATGCCTAAGGCCGCTCCGGCGCAGTCCAGCCGGCGCGCCTAGCTCGCGCTCTGTTCCCGCGCGGCCGCCACGTCGGTGATCCGCGGGAACGGGCTCGCCGCCTCGAACTGGTAGGCCAGGTCCAGTAGCGTGCGTTCGGCGCCGCGGCGGGCCGACAGCTGGATCGAACCGGGCAGGTTCGCCGACATGCGCCCGTGCGGCAAAGACACGGCGGGCCCGCCGCCCACATTGTTGAGCGGGGTGAAACCGACGTAGTCGACGAGCTTGGCGAACAGCTCATCGAACGGCAGGTTCGGTGAGTGATCGCCGATCAGCGGCGCCGGATGCGAGAGCACCGGGGTGAGCAGCACATCCACCGCGGTGAAATGCCGGTCGTAGATGGCCGGGGCCGTACGCAGCCTGCGCACCGCCCGCGCCACGCTCAGCGGCCTGCTCGTCGCCAGCGCCGATAGTCCCTTGGTGAACGGATCGCGCCGCCGCGGATCGAAATGCTTGCGCTGCGCGATCCGGAACGAGGTGGACAGCAGCGCCGCCACCGCCGCCCAGTACAGCTTGAAATCCTCGATGAACTGCTCGTCGACCTCGAGCCTGGTCTCCACCAGTTCATGGCCGAGACCGGCGAACACCGCGGCCGCGGAGTCGAGCACCGCGCCGGTTTCCGGGTGCACGGCCCGGCCGCGCACGTCGTAGCGGATCACGCCGATGCGCAGCCGTCGCTCGCTCGGGCCTTCCACCAGGCCGATCGGCGGAAGCTTGGTATTGGTGTGGAAGCGTTCGGCTGCCGCCAGGTAGTGCGCGGTATCGCGCACCGACCGGGTCAGTACGCCCTCGGCGACCAGGTGGACCGGCAGCTGCCGGGCGCCGGGCTGGTCGAGCAGCCGGTTGCGGGTGGGTTTCAAGCCGACCAGGCCGTTGGCGGCGGCGGGGATGCGGGTCGAGCCGCCGCCGTCGTTGGCGTGCGCGATCGGCACCACGCCCGCCGCGACCAGCGCCGCGGAACCGCCCGAGGAGGCGCCGGCGGAGTAGTCGGTGTTCCACGGGTTGCGCGTCGGCGGACGGTCGGCGTACTCGGTGCTCGCGGTCAGCCCGAACTCCGGCAGCGTCGACTTGCCGAGCGCGACGAACCCCGGATGCAGGAACTGCGCGCCCGGCCCGCTGGTGCGCGCGGCCGGACGCGGATCGAAGGCGGCCGAACCGTGGCAGGTGGGCAGCCCGGCGATATCGGTGTTGTCCTTGACGAAAGCAGGCACCCCGGAGAACACCCCCGAGGTCGGCTGCGCGGCCCGCGCCCGCGCGAAGCATTCGACCTGAATCGCGTTGAGCTGCGGGTTCACTCGCTGTGCGCGTGCGATGGCGGCCTCGATCACCTCGGCCCGCCCCACCTGCCCGTCGCGAATCGCGGCGGCCAGCGCCACCGCGTCCATCTCGCCCAGCGCGTCGTCGGTGAATGCGTGCGTGGTCGTGCTCATGTGCTGGGTGTTCCTAACTTCCCGTCCACCAAGCGCGGCGCGGACCGTCCTGTGCGGGTCGCTCCGGCGCCGTTCGCTGTTTTCGCAGGATAACGATCTTCTGCCGCGACGGCCCCCGGACGAAAGACTGCGCAGGTCAGTACGCCGACCTCGACGTCGCGGCGGAGCAGGCAACCGTTCACGTCCCGAGTACAGCCCATACGAACGCGAAGGCCCCGGGTGAGGGATCACCCGGGGCCTTCGCTCTGAGCCGATGACGGGAATCGAACCCGCGCTACTTGCTTGGGAAGCAAGAGTTCTACCATTGAACTACATCGGCATACGCGTTCGCGCGTCCGCGAGCTTATCAGACCAAGCGCCGCGCCGGTCAACTCTTGTGGGCCGCGGCGCTCACCCACCCGCCATCGCGACATATCCGCCCCACATGAGGTATCCCGCGTTGACCGCCACACCGGCGGCCTCGGCGCGGCGGGGGCCGGTCGCGGTGCGCAGACGGTCCAGCCAGAGCAGCAGATAGACCGCGAGCATGGCGGCGGTGAGCCAGCTGCTCAGGGCGCGGGTGGCGGGCACGATGAGCATCGTGCCGAGCACGATCTCGGCGATGGCCGACACGGCGACAAGCTGTTTCGGCCGTGGCAGCCATGAGGGCACCAGGCTCGCGAAGTACGCGGGGGCCAGGAAGTGCGCGAGGCCGCAGCCGATGAGGAACAGTCCGAGCAGGGTGGCTGCGATAGCGTGCATGGGGTGAGCATGTCGCCGGAGGGCCTGTGGCGGCTTGAACGAAACGATCGCCGCGTGCTGTTCGCCTGCGACGAGTCGACGGCCGTGTTCGCCGATACCGGCAGCGCGTCGGCCGGCCGCCACGAGCACCCGGCCTGGAAGCTGCTACTTCCTATCGGCGACGGCCCGGCCGCGGTCGAGCGCGGTGCACTCCTGACGCCGCCGGCTGTGCTGATCCCGCCCCGGTGGCCGCACGCCAGCCATATCTCCGATGGCTACATCGGGATCTTCCTCGACACCCCGCTGTTGCCGCGCGGCACCGGGCCGATCGCGTTGTCCCAGCGCAGCAAGCGACGACTCCGTAACGCACTGGCGATCTCCGATGACCTCGACGGCGCACCCGACCTGGCCGCGCTCCGCCGGGAGATCACCCGGCTCGCCGGAAAGCCCGGTCCTCTCGATCCGCGCGTGGCCCGAGCGCTCGAGCATCTGCTCGAGGTGCCGACGCTGGGCGAGCTGGCACGAACCGTCGGACTGTCCGCGCCGCGGTTGCGCTACCTCGTCGACGAACAGATCGGCGTTCCACTGGCCCGGCTGCGGCGGTGGCGACGGCTGCGCTCCGCCATCGGCGTGCTGCCCACCGGATCGGTGGCCGATGCGGCCGCGCACGCGGAGTTCGCCGATCAGGCGCACTTGTCGCGGACGGCGCGGGACATGGTGGGACGCGCACCGTCGTCGCTGCTGATCTAGCTCACAACCACTGGATGCCGGTCAGCTCGGCGCTTTTTCGATGCGGGTGATGCGGGTGTGGCCGTCGAGGGTGGCGACGGTGATGATCTGGTGGAAGGTATCGGGGGGCTCGCCGGGGTACTGCTGGACCAGGTCGACGAGGTAGCGCTGGGGGGCGGAATCGGCGAGGGGGGTGATGGTGACGCAGTAGCGGGTGCCGAGGGGGACCTGGGCGATGCCGCGGTCGATGCCCGCGGCGTCGGAGACGGCGGCGTCGGCGGTGACGAAATTGCGGGCGCGGTGGCCGTCGCGGGCGACGTAGTAGGCGTGTTCGAAGCCGAAGATCGCGTCGGCGCCGGAACCCGTTCCGCCGGTGGGTGTTCCGGAGACGACGGCGCCGTCGGTGCCGTCGAGTTGCTGCACGCAGCCGTCGGCGGCGTATGGCGGCGATTCGGCGGGTGACTCGGGTGGTGCCGATGTGGGCGCGGCGGTGGCGGTCGGCAGCTGGTTGCCGCCGTTGGGTTGCTCGGCCGCGTTGGGTGCTTGTCCGCGGACGTCGGCGGTCACCGTGCGCTTGTCGTCGCCGTCGGTCGAGGTCGAGATGACGACGGCGACGGCCGCGATTCCGATGGCGAGGCCGACACCCATCAGGATGCTCAGTGCCCGGCCGCCGCCGCTACCGTCTTCGCTGGTCGCGCGCTTCGCCTTGGGCACGCGCCTGCCGCCGCCGATCTTGCCGCTGCGATCGATCAGCGGCGGCAGCAGCGACGGCTCGTGATCGAGGTAGGCGGCGACCGTCTCCTCGGGGGCGTCGTACTCCGGTTCCTGCTGCCACTGTTCGAGCTCGTCGTCGGCGGGTTTTTCGGTGGCCGCAGGCGGTTCGAGTGGGCCGGTGGGGGTTTCGAGCCAGTCGTCCCAGCTGCCTTCGCGTTGTCCCGGCCCGTCCGGCTGCGCGCCGGCCGCAGGTGGCGGCCTGCGCCGGCGTCCGCGTTTGCGCGGCGGCGGCACCCGCACCATCGGCAGCCCGGGGTCGAACGGGTTGTCGCTCATCGGTCGTCGTCGGCGCCGATCGCGGGTGCGGTGACCATGGTCGGCAGGGCCGCGGGAACGGTCACACCGAGCTGCCCTGGCCGCGGCTTGCGTTCCTGATCGCCGCCGCCCTGACCGGTGCCCGGTGGAATGACCATGCCGCCGTGGTGCCCACCCGAGGACGGGGGCGGCGCGGCGAACGGCCCACCACCACCGCCGCCGTTGTCGGACGGCTTGGGCTCGGCCGGAATCGACCGCGGCGGGGCCGGGGGCGGCGCTGCCATCGCCGCACCGGGGGCCGACGGGGCCGTCTCCGGTTTCGGTGCGGGCCCGCCACCGAAGTCGAAGGCCTTCGGCGGGACGGGGTTGCCCGGGGTGCCGGCCGGTGCGGTCGAGGCGGGGCCGGTCTTGGCGTCGTCGGCCTTGTCCGGGTTGAGCGCCTGCTCGATCGCGGTGCCTGCCTGCGCGCCGACCGTGTCGACCACTTTCAGGCCCACATCGGCGATCCGGTCGATGATCTTCGTGCCGAGTTCCACCCCGGCGTCGATGGCGGTGGTGCCGAGCTGCACGCCGGCGGCCACGAGCTGCTGCTGCAACTGCAACTGCATCACCAGCGCCGGGTCCATCGGCTGGCCGGGGACCGTTCCCGGCACGGTTGTGGTGGTACCAGGGGTAGTGAGCACGCCCTGCGGGGTGGTCATCGTCATCGGACCCATATCGCGCAATCGCTGCCGATGACCGTCCATCTCGCCCTGGGCCGTGTTCACCACGCCGAGCGCCTCCCGGATGGCTTGGGCGGCACGGTCGATGACGGCATCGGTTTCCGGGGCCGAGGTGGCGGTGTCCAGGATGGCGCGGGCGTCGCGGCGGAAATCGTCGATGATGACGTCGACCTCACGGGCGGCGCGGCTGCTGGTGCCGTGCGCGTCCGACAGCAGCGCCGCGTACAGCGGGCCCCGGTCCGCGACGGCGCCGATCTCGCTGCGCGTGGTGCGGATGACGGGCACCGCGGTATCGGCGGCCTGCCCCGTCCACGACGATTCCAGCGCGTGCAGGCCACGGGTCTGGGTGGATTCGGTGGCGTCGGCGGTGGCCGATGCGGTGGTCAACGCGCCCAATACCTGCTGGTCGGGGGCGGGTGCGCCGGAGCCGAGCCCGGAACGCAAGCGCCGCAGCGGTTCGGCCAGCACCGTGACCATGGGCGGATCGGAGATCGGTTTCATGCCTGCTCACCCGCCCGGCCGAGTGCGGCGGCGGTGGTCGAGTCCTGGTCGGCGGCCGCCGCGGCCTGCCCCTGCACCGTCTGCCCGTAGGCGGTGACCAGCGTCGCCGCCGTGGTCAGCGCGGTGTGGTCGTCGGCGACGGCCGCGACGAACTCGGTCGCGAAATCGGCGCCGAGCAGCCCGACTCCGGCGGCGATGCGAGCGATATCGGTGCCCGGCTCCAACTGGGCCGCCGCACCCGCGAGCTCACCTGCCACCTGATCCGCGACCACCTTGTATGTGTTCACCGCATCCGGATCGATCCGCACAGTTCGCGCCACTTCGGCCCCCTTCGCTCGTCGTTCGGGTACGACTGGACTGTAGAACACAAGCCTTGACCCAGCGCCTTCCACGATGGGTTACCCAGCGGGACACCGCAACCCCCACGACCGAAACCGGACGCCCGCGCGTGTCGTGTCCGGTTGACGACGGCGCGTCGCGACTCAGCCGGCGCGCAGCAGCCGGAAGCGGGAGCCGTGGAAGATGAGCGGTTCGCGGTGCGGATGGGTGGCGATGCGGTCGATGCCGAGGATGACGACCTGGTGATCACCCGCCGGAACCTGCGCTTGCACGGTCCCTTCGATCCAGGCCGAGGCACCGTCGATGAACACCGCGTCGCCACTGCCGTGATGCAGGTCGAGGCCATGGAAGCGATCGGCGGACTTGCTGCCGAGGGCACGCGCGGCGTCCTGCTGGTCGGTGCCGAGCAGGCTCAACCCGAGCTGATCGGCGCCGGTCAATCGCGGCCAGGTGGTGGAGGTGTTCTGCACGCAGAACGACACCAGCGGCGGATCGAGCGAGACGGGCACGAAGGTCGCCACCGCCAAACCGTGCGGTACCCCGTCGACCCGGGCGCAGACCGCGACGACGCCGCTGGGGAAATTCGCGAACGCGCGGCGCAGACCGGCGCCGTCGGCGGGTGAGGAGAACAGCTCATCCATGGTTGGGCACTCCTGTTCCGGCCAGCGCCGCGACCACCGGCCGCCACCGCTCGGCGTAGGCGGCGATGACGCCGTCGTCGCGGAAGGTTCGATCCGACAGGTAGAGCCCGGGCAGGGCCGTCGCACCCAGTTCCACCAGAACCGGCTTGAGCAGCAGGTCGGATGCGAGGGCGTGCGCTGGTCCGGCGCCGAGCATCAGCGGTACGGCCACCACCCCGGCCAATCCGGTGCCGCCGTCGAACTGTTCGAGAAACAGCTTCAGCAGGCCGGTGTAGGTGGCCTTGAAGGTGGGGCTGGCGAATACCACCAGTTCGGAGGCGGCAACCGTGCGCACCGCCTCGCCGACCTGCTGGTCACCCCACGACAGCAGGGCCGGGCCGAACGACACCAGATCCACCACGGCCGGGTCGGACTCCGGTCGCAGGGTTTCGGCGAGCAGCGTCGCCGCGGTCAGGGTGCGCGAGGCGGGTTTCGGATTGCCGACGACCACCGTCACTGCCACTTTCGTCTCCTCACTTCTCAGATCACACCGTGCAGCGGTGGCGGTGTGCCGTGCAGCACCGACCGCCCGATGTGCTGGTACTTCCACCGGACCGGATCGTGCAGGGTGTGCGTGCGGGCATTGCGCCAGAAGTGGTGCAGATTGGCTTCCGCTGCGGCGCTGCGCGTTCCGGAGACCTCGAAGAGTGCGGCGGATACCTCATTCGCGGCGCGGTCGGCCACGATCTTGGCGGTGGCGACCGCTAGCGACGCCTCGGCGGCGAGTGATCGCTGGTCGGACGGCTGGGCTGCGTCGAGTGACAGCGCAGGGAAGCTGGAGGTATGCCCGGTCCCGGCGGACTCGGATGACAGCGCTGCCGACACGTCGTGCTGTGCGGACTCGCCATGGCGCCTTTCGCGCGGAAGTGCCACAGTGGCAGCACCGTCGAGTACCGGAAGGCCTGCGGACTCACGCGGCGGGTCGGCGTGATCGACGTTGTGCGGAACTGCCGCCGTTGCGGCGTCGACCGCAGTCCCGGCGGCTGCCAGCGTGGCCTCGGCCGTTCGCACGGCGACCGCCAATTCCCCGAAACGCTGGATCAGCAGGGGATCATCCACGGCCCGATCCACGCCCGCCTCGAACCACGGCCGCGACTTGGTACGCACGAATTTCGTTGCCGCGGCGAGGGCTCCGCGTGCGATGCCGGTGTCGATCGCCGCGTGCAGCAGTTGAGCGAACGCGCCGTAGCCGCTGGGTGCGCCGACCGCTGCTGCCCGGGCGACCAGCTGATCGTGCGTGACCAGCACACCATCGAACTCGACGGTCCCGCTGCCCGTGGTGCGCTGGCCGATGCCGTGCCAGTCGTCGACGATCCGGACGCCGTCGGTGTCGGCGGGCAGGAACGCTACGTACTCCCCCGGCGGCAACCCGGACCGGCCGTCCGGATCGTCGAGCCGGGTGAGCACGGCGAGGATGTCGGCGAACAGTGAACCGGTGCAGTAGAACTTGGTGCCGTCTACGCGAAAGCCGGAACCCGACGGCCGGACGGTGGTGGAGATATCGGCCACCGTCGCCCCCGATCGCTCCGATTGCGCATTCGCGATCCGGGCCCCGTCGAGTACGGCCCCGAAATACCTGCTCCGCTGTTGCGGCGAGCCGGCCAATCGCAGCAGGTTCAGATAGACGAAATGGCTGTGCGGGATCTGCGCGATATTCGGATCGGCCGCGGCGAGAATGCGCACCACATCGGCGACCACGCTCGGCGGCAACTGCGCGCCACCGTACTCGGCGGGCACGGTGATGGCGAGCAGTCCGGAGGAAGCCAGCTGATCTATTTCCGCATAGGGCAACTCGCGATCCCGATCCCGCGCCGCCGCGCCTTCGGCGAACTCGCGCGCGAGCCGGCCGGCCACCGCGCGGGCGTGCGCGGCGGAGGTGATGCGGTCGGCGGCGACGGCGGTCATCGTCCGGCTGCGACGGGCGTGCGCGCCGCCTCCAGTTCCCGCACCAGCGGCAGCACCTTGGCGCCGAAGTATTCGATCTCCTCCTGGAAGTGCAGGAATCCACCGAGAATCAGATCGACGCCGAGGTCGCGGTAGGCCACGATCCGTTCGGCCACCTGCTCGGGTGTGCCGATCAGCTGGGTGCGGAAGCCGTCGTTGTATTGCACGAGGTCCTCGAAGGTGGAATCGGCTCACATGCCCTTGCCGTCGCGGGTGGAGGCACCGGCCTGCTGGACGGCATCGCGGAACCCTTGCACCGCGGGCTTGTTCGCTTTCTCGATGATTTCGCGGAGGGTGTCGCGGGCTTCCTTTTCGGTGTCGCGGGCGATGATGAACCCGTTGAGGCCGAACTTCACCTCCCGCTGATGCTCGCGCGCGACCGCACGCAGATCGTCCAGCTGTTCGGTGACGCCGTCGAAATCCTTGCCGTTGGAGAAGTACCAGTCGGCGAAACGACCACCGTTGCGGCGTGCCGCCGTCGAGTTACCACCTTGGAACAGTTCGGGATTGGGGCGTTCCGGGGAATTGAGCGGTTTCGGCTTCAGCGTGAAATCACGGATGCGATAGAAATCGCCGCCGTAGTTCACATTGTCCTCGGTCCAGATCTTGCGGATCACCTCGAGGAATTCGGCACTGCGCCGGTATCTTTCGTCGTGTTCGAGCCACGGCTCACCGAGTGCGGTGAATTCACCGGCGAACCAGCCCGACACCACATTGATGGCGAAGCGCCCGTTGGACAGATGGTCGGCGGTCGCGCCGAACTTGGCCAGGACCGCCGGATGCCACAGCCCGGGATGCACCGCGGCGATCACCTTCAGCCGCTCGGTGGCGCCGAGCAGGGCCAGGCTGAACGAGGTGGATTCGTGCTGGAATTCGGCGCCGTAGGAGGCGGTGTAGCGCACCTGGGAGAGCGCGTAGTCGAAACCATTGTTCTCGGCGGTCTGCGCGAGCTTCTTGTTGTACTCGAAATCCCAGCTGGTGCGCTGTTCGATATCGCTGGTCACCAGGCCACCACTCACGTTGGGCACCCAGTAGGCGAACCGGATCCGGTCGGTGATCTGCTCGGTGGTCATAGTCGCTCCAAGGTCGGGTTCGTGGTTGCCGGGCCGGTGCCGGGTGGACGGTCGGCGCACCATCCACTCCAGCACCGGGCCCGTTACCGGACGAGGGTTTGAATCTGTGCGATCGGATCGCGAGTCAGCCCACGGCGAGCGCGGGCGCGAACGACGACCGCTCGAACCGGCCCGCAGGCGCGAACCGTCCGAGCAACTCGGTGGCGTCGACGCCGGTGACCTGCGTGATGTAGGCGGCGGCGTCGGCGGCCGAGTCGATGGCGAGCAGGGGCTGGGGGCGGTGCAGCAACCCCACCAGCGCCGAGGCGAACCGCGGGTCGACGGCCGCGGCCGCGAAGAACAGCTCGGCGATCTCGCCGAGAGCGGGATCGCTGAGGAACAGCCTGGTCACCTTGTTGGCGGCGTCGCTGCGGGCGGCGAGGAAGCTGTCGTACTGCGCCTGCAGCCAGGCCGCGTCGAACGGACCGTCGTGCACGGCGGCCGCCGCGATCAGCCGCTGCGCCTGGATCAGACCGCTCTGCGCGCCCTGCCCGGCGATCGGGTCGTAGGCGACGGCGGTGTCACCGAGAGCGGCGACCACATGACCGTTGGCCGTGTGGCCGACCCCGGCCCGGACCACCGGCCGCACCGCGCCCTTCAGCCAGGAATGCGGGTCCTCGGCGATGACCTCGGTGGCGAGTACCTCCGGCAGATCCCATTCGGCGAAATCGCGGTAGAGGTCCTTGACGATGCGCAGTGCGGATTCAGCGGAATCGGCTGCGGCGAACCGCGATTCCCACTCACTGCCCGGCCGCGCCCAACCCAGGAACGCCCAGCTCGGGCCCGCGTCCTTGTGCAGGTACGGACCCCACCAGCCTTCGCCCTGGTCGGCGATGATGGAGAAGCCGCTGTGCGCACCGCCGGCCGGGCCGCGATGGGCGAACACGCCCTGATCGTGGCCGAGACCGGTGACGGTGACCGTCAGCAGGGAACGCTGCGGCTTGTCGTAGACGGTGCGCTGCGGGTCGATGGCGAACAGGTCGGACAGACCGCCCTTGCCGGTCGCGACGAGGGTGAGGTCATTGGCGGCGGCGATGGTGTCCAGCGTTTCCGGCGTGACCGGTTCGACGAGGAACGCGCCGCCGCGCTCACGGAAGGTGGTGAGCCGATCGTCGGCCTTGAGCCTGGTATCGACCGCGACGCCGACATAGCCGTCGAACTGCCCGTCGAAGGCGATGAGCTCGGCCTTGTCCGGCCCGACGATGCGCGCGCTGAGGCCGGTGTGCCGTGGCGCGCGCCCGGTGTAGCTGTCCAGGCCGAGCGCGGCCTCGGCCTGCTGGGTCTCGCCGAATTCGAGGGCGGTGCCGGTGGCGGGCACATCGTCGCGCAGCGCACGCTGATCGCGATCGCTGTAGAGGGTGACGTCGAAGCCTGCGTCGAGCAGGCCGAGGGCCGCAGTGACGCCGGTCTGGCCGGCGCCGATCACCGCGGCCGAACGGGTGGAGCGGGAAGCGGAATGCTGCGTTGTCATGGGTGAATGGTGCTGGTGTCCAATCTCTTCCGGCAGTATTGCGATCACGCAGAATCAATAGGGAGACCGTATGACGATGACGCATACCATGGCGGCATGTCGTTCACCGTCACCGAATTGAGTGGGGACCGCACCGAGCAGTACCGCGGGCTCGCCGAACAGGCGCGGGCGCTGGTCGCCGGCGAATCCGACCGGATCGCCAATGCCGCGAACCTGTCCGCGCTGCTGTTCCACACCCTGCCCGACCTCAACTGGGCCGGTTTCTACTTCTTCGACGGACACGAACTGGTGGTCGGCCCGTTCCAGGGCAAACCCGCCTGCGTGCGGATCGCCCTCGGCAAGGGGGTGTGCGGTACCGCCGCCACCACCCGCGTCACCCAGCTCGTCCCCGACGTGCACGCCTTCCCCGGGCATATCGCCTGCGACGCGGACACCCGCTCGGAAATCGTGATCCCGCTGGTGCGCGAGGGTGAGCTGATCGGCGTCCTCGATCTCGACAGCCCGCTGCCCGGGCGTTTCGACACCACCGACCGCCTCGGGTTGGAGGCCGTGGCCGGGATCTTCCTCGCCTCGTTCTGAACCGACTACGACGACACACACACACTCGTCGGCCTGGTTTTGACGTCCTCCCCGGTCTGAAGGCCGAGGATTCCTACCAGCGTCGTGCCGGACGCTCTCGGTGGGTTCCTGTTTCACTGGGGCTCGCTTCCCGCTAGGCGGAAAGGCTGACAGCCCCTCCGCAGGCGTTTCGCCTCTCCGCCCGTCCGGCGGCGAGGATATTTATCGCGGCGTTCAGATCCCGGTCGTGGACCGCGCCGCAAGGGCACCCCCATTCCCGCACCGACAGCGGTTTCCTTCCATCGACCCGCCCACATGTCGAGCAGGTTTGCGACGACGGGAACAACCGATCGACCTTGCCGAAGTGCCGCCCATATCGGGCAGCTTTCTCCTCGACCATCCGGGTGAACATGCCCCACCCGGCGTCGTGGACCGACTTCGCCAACCGTGTCCGTGCCAAACCGGTCACGCACAAGTCCTCGACATAGATCGCTTGGTTCTCGCGGATCAGTGTCGTGGACTGTTTGTGCGCGAAGTCGCGCCTGGCATCGGCGACCTTGGCGTGGGCTTTGGCAACCCGCAAGCGTGCCTTGGCCCGGTTATTGCTGCCCTTGTCCTTGCGGGACAAGTCCTGTTGCGCTTTGCGGAGTCGGCGTTCGGCTCGGCGCAGGAATTTCGGAGAGGCGACGGTCTTACCGTTGGACAAGACCGCGAACGTGGTCAACCCCAAGTCGACACCGATCTCGATATCGACCTCGGGCAGCGGTTGCGGGTCGAGATCGACGACAAACGACGCGAAGTACCGGCCCGCAGAGTCCTTGATGACCGTCACCGACGACGGTTCGGACGGCAAGTCGCGAGACCAGCGGACCGCAACGTCGCCGATCTTCGGTAGGCGCAATTTCCGACCCGTCGTGACCGCGAAGCGAGCATTGCGAGTGAATCGGATGGCCTGCCGGTGGTCGCGGCGAGACCGAAATCGCGGTGCCCCGACCTTGCGGCCTTTCCGTTTCCCGGTGACCGAGGCGAAGAAGTTGCGGTAGGCCGTGTTCGCATCGGCGAGTGCCTGCTGCAACACCACCGACGACACCTCACTCAGCCACACCCGCTCGGGCGTGGCCTTGGCCGCGGAGAGGGCTTTGGACAGTTCCGCATCCTTCGGGTACGGCAGGCCGTCGCGGCGCGCTTGTTCGCGTGCGGCGATCGCATCGTTGAACACGACCCGAGCGCACCCGAAGGCGCGCGCCAGCGCCGCCTGTTGCCCCGGTGTGGGGTTCAGGCGGTACTGGTATCGGAGCTGCACCACACAAGTCTAGCATTGGTTTATGACCGCCATCAGCGATATTCGTACTGGTAGACACTGCACTTTTATCCTTCACGCACATTTGGTTTTTATCACCAAGTATCGGCATCGCGTGTTCGCCGACCGGCACCTGAAACGGATGGAGGAGATCATGCGGGCGGTATGCGCGGACTTCGAGGTCGAACTGGTCGAGTTCAACGGCGACAGCGACCATGTCCACCTGCTGGTGCACTTCCCCCCAAAAGTCGCTCTGTCGAAGCTGGTGAACAGTCTCAAGGGCGTGTCATCGCGGCGGATGCGGCAGGAGTTCCCCGAACTGGTTCGCCACTACTGGCGTGCGCAGCGCTTATGGTCGGGTTCGTATTTCGCCGGATCGGTGGGAGGCCCTCCGATCAGTGTGCTGCGGCAGTACATTGAGCAGCAGAGCCGCCCCATCTAGGCACCCTCGGCTCTTGGCAGGCCTCCCGTGCGCCTCCATCTCCCCTGCGAAAGACGGAGCACTAGCGCGCACTCTTGTAGCGGTGCGACTGATCCTCCGGATGACGCCACAGTCCGGGCGACTGATGGGCGACGCAGTTCATATCGAAGGCATTGAAACGGATCCGCCTGGTCATCGGGTCGCCGCCTCGCCGCGCGCGCCCGCGCTCCACGCGAACGGCAGCTCGGTGCCGTTGAGCAGGTGATCGCCGATGGCCCGCGCCTTGAAGATCGCCGGATTGTGCACCGAGATGGTGCGGGCATTGCGCCAGTGCCGGTCCAGCCGCAGCCGCTCCGACACCACCGACGCCCCGCCCACCTCGAACAGCTGGGTGGTGGCCGCGAGCACGGTATCGATGATGCCGAGCTGCGCCTGGGCCGCCGCCAATTCGGCTGCTGCCAGCGCCTTTTCGTCGGTTGCCCCAGCGTCCAGCACCTCATCGAGCACATCTGCCACCGCGAGCACGCTCGCCCGCGCCCCGAACGCGGCCGCCGACAGCCGCCCGATCACCTGCTGCACCAGCGGATCTTCGCGCGGCAGGTCCGCGGCGGCATGGGTGTAGGTGCGGGTGCGTTCGACGACCCAGGCGCGGGCGTCGCGTTCGGCGCGTGCGGCGATACCCGCGAGCACCGCGAGCTGGACCAGTTGCAGATACGAGGTGGCATAGGTGGGGCCCGGCGCGCCGTAGCCCGGGCCGAGAATACGTTCCTCGGTGACCACCACATCGGTGAATTCGGTGGTGCCGCTGGCGGTGAGCCGTTGACCGAAACCGTCCCAGTCGTCGTGCTGACGGACCCCGTCGGCGTCGGCGTCGACCAGGACTCCGACCCGTTCGCCGTCGCGGTCGGCCGCCACCAGGATGTGATCGGCGTAGAGCGAACCGGTGCTGTAGTACTTGACGCCGTTGAGCAGCCAATGGTCGCCGCGGCGGGTCAGCGTCGTCCGGTAGCGATCGACAGCGCCGACGCCCGGCTCGGTGATGGCATTGCCGACCAGCGTGCCCGAACCGACCGCACGCAACCAGGCGTCGCGGGTCGGCCCCGGTTCGGCGAGCAGCTGATCCTCGACGAACGAGAAATGCACCCGCAATGCCTGCGGCAGATTGGATTCGGCGGCGGCCAGGTCGATGAGCAGCCGGAACAGCTGCCGGACGGTGACGCCGAAGCCACCGGCCTCCACCGGTGCCCGCAGCGCGCCGAAACCGGCCGCCTTCAGCCAGCCGATCTCCTCGTGCGGCAATCTCCGGTCGATCTCGCGCTCGACCGCGCCCGCGGCGATCCGGTCGAAAATCGGCGCGAAGGTCGCGTCCAGCTCAGCGTCGGAAACAGAAGTCGCGGATGTCATCGGCCAACGATCGCCCAGACCGCCGCCGAGATCACCGGTTACGCGCAGCGCGATCGAAACGACTACCTGTCGGTGCCGCGGGCTATGGTCACGGCGTGACTGGCGGGCGATACACCTTCACGGCGCGGGTGTGGGAGCACCACGGGCAGGGCTCATGGCATTTCGTGGACCTGCCCGAAGACATCGCCGACGAGATCGAGGAGCTGTACGGGCACCGCGCGGGCGGGTTCGGCTCGGTGCGGGTCCGGGTGACGATCGGCGGCAGCCGCTGGTCGACGTCGCTGTTCCCCGACAAATCCCGGGCCACCTACATCTTGCCGGTGAAGAAGCCGGTGCGCCTCGCCGAGGATCTGGTGGACGGGTCGCGGGCGCGGATCGAGATCGTCATCGCGATCTGATCCGCGCGCCGCTCATCGGGTCAGCTCGGCAGCTTCACGCATTCGGTGACGATCTTGGCCTGCGCCGCGCGAGTCTTGTCGGCGTCTTCCTTGCTCATGCCGAAGTTCTCCGAGTCCGGCGCCTGCGGGTCGTGCTCGCCGGACATCAGCGTGCGCAGACCGTCTTGGGAGATGCCCTCGGCGACGAACACCTTCGCCACGCAATCGGCGAGCGCCTTGTCCTGCATGCCCTTGTCCTGCATGGATTTGGACAGGTCCGCCTCCGTGACGGTGGCCGCCTCGGCATCGCTGCCGCCGCACGCAGCCAGCAGCGGCAGGGCGATGAGCGCCGTGGCAATCAGCTTGATCCGCACCGAATTCCTCTCTCAGGGGTGTAGCAGCCGGGCCGGCGATGGCGCCGGGCCGGCGGGTCCGCAGCGCGTGACGGCGCGGATCCACGCCCGTGTGTAGTCGCAGCGATACGAAGTCCGCAACCCGAAACGACGTTTTCCGGGTATTCCACAGATCCTCAGAGATCCATAGCGGCGCGCAGTGCGGTATCGAGGCGGTCCATCGTCTCGGCGTCTGCCTCGTCGACCCGTTCGGCCAGCCAGCCGCGATAGATCCGGCCGATATTGCCCGCGTGCACCCAGCCCAGCGAGCCGAGCGGAACGGCGAGGATGTCCTGCGGATCCTGCTCGAGCAGTTCCGCGGCGATCAGCCAGGGGCGCGGGGATTCGTTGATGCCGTCGCTGCTGATGAGCACGACGGTGCGGTGTCGTGGCGATCCGTGCGGGTGATACAGCCAGAGTTCACCCCTGCGCACGCATCGCCTCCTCCGCGGCGGCCATCTCGGCCGCGTCTCTCGCCGCCTGGGCGGAGATGTCGGCGGGCGCGGGGATCGGCCCGACGCCGGTGCGCACGGCTTCGCGGCGCGCGGCCTTGGAGATCCAGGCCGACGGTGACATTCCCGCGCGGGCGGCGGCCTGTTCGGCGAACGACCAGGCGGACTCGTCCAGCGAAAGGGTGACCTTACGCGTTGCCATACCAATTATCGTACCGGTCACCGGGCCAGCTGCCCACCCTCGGAATCGAACTGACAGCATGCGCCTGCTGTTAATCTGACGGCCCACAAGAGCGATCGGAGTCCCACGATGAGCACCCTGGCCCACGACCGATTCGGCACCGGCGAACCGCTGGTCCTGGTGCACGGCGTCGGCAGTCGCAGGCAGGTGTGGGAGCCGATCGTCCCGGCGCTGGCCGAATCCTTCGAGGTGATCGCGGTGGATCTGCCCGGTTTCGGCGAATCGGCGCCGCTGCCGCACACCACCGTCGCCACCCTCGCCGACGCCCTGGCCGACTTCCTCGCCGCCGAGGGCATCGAACGCCCGCATCTCGCCGGAAACTCGATGGGCGGCGGCATCTCGCTCACCCTCGGCGCCCGCGGGCTGGCCCGCTCGGTGACGGCGTATTCGCCGATCGGCTTCTGGGATACTCCCGGCCGGATCTGGTGCCAGCAGTCGCTGGGCAAGTCGAAGGCCATCGGCAACCGCCTGCGCCCCGCGCTGCGGAAAGTACTCGGCACCGCGGCCGGGCGGACCGCCTTCCTGAGCCTTGTCATCGGCAAGCCTTGGGCGCTGGACACCGAGATCGCCGTCGCCACCGCCGTCGGCGCCATGGACGCCCCCGGGTTCGACGACGCCCTCGCCTCCTTCACCGACTTCCGCCTCCCCGACCCCACCGCCCTGGCCGACCTCCCGGTCACCATTGCGTGGGGCAACCGCGACATCCTGCTCACCTACGCCACCCAGGCGCGCCGCGCCAAGGCCGTACTGCCGGGAGCCGAGCACATCACGCTGCACGGCAGCGGGCACACACCGTTCTACGACGATCCCGACGGCTGCGCGCGCGTGCTGCTGGACCGACTCGGCTGACCGGCACCGGCCGCCTCCCGGCGAGACAGCCGCGCACACCCATCGCCGACGACCCCGCGGGCCGCGCGAGCGCCGCTGGACCGACTCGACTGACCGGCAGCCGCCGCCCCTGCGAGCCGGCCGGCACACCCCCTTCAACGACAACCCCGCTGGCTGATCGCGAGTGCCGCTGCACCCGCTCGGTCAGCCGAGAGCGACCGGCCGTCGCCTCCCCCTGCGAGGCGACGGCCGCGCCAGACGAGCTAGTGGGTCAGCGCCCCTGCCACTGCGGCTCACGCTTCTGCGCGAAGGCCAGCGCACCCTCGGCGGCGTCCTTGGAGAACAGCGCGGGCAACGCGACCTCGCCCTGCTTGGCGAAGGCTTCGGCGGTGCTCCAGTCCGGCGATTCGTCGATGATCCGTTTACTCGCCGCGACGGCCAGCGGGGCCGCCGCCGCGATCTCGGCGGCGAGTTCGAGAGCGGTATCGAGCGCACCGCCCGGCTCCGTGACCCGGTTGATCAGGCCGAGCTGATACAGCCGCTCGGCGCTGATCCGCCCGCCCGTCAACGCCAGTTCGGCCGCGGTGCTGCGCGGTAGTCGCTGGGTCAGCCGCAGCACACCACCACCCGCCGCCACCAGACCGCGCTTGACCTCCGGGATCCCGAACTGCGCGTCGCGCGCGGCGACGATCATGTCGCCGGACAGCGCCAGCTCGAAACCACCGGCGAGGGCATATCCCTCGACCGCCGAGATCATCGGCTTGGCGGGCGGTTTCGCGGCGATCCCCAGCGGTCCGCGATGCGGGGTCATCGGCATCTCACCACGCGAGGCGGCGACCAGATCCATTCCGGCGCTGAACGTGCCGCCGGCGCCGGTGAGGACCAGCACCCGGGCTTCCACGTCGGCTTCGAACGCGTCCACGGCCGCCTCGATGGCCTTGGCGGTGGCCAGGTCGATGGCATTGCGGGCCTCGGGACGGTTGACGGTCAGCACGGTGATCGCATCACGCCGTTCGACCAGCACCAGATCGGTCATGGGATGTCCTCTCGATGGGCAGCACCTGGCCGTCATCGGATCGTCGACGACCACCGGGATCGACACTATGCGAGGTGGGCCGCGCGTGACCCGGCTTCGGCTCGCTCTCCCGCTCAGCGAACCGGCGCCACGGACCGATACGACCCGGAGTACTCGGAAAGCGCCCCGCAGCTGAACTTACCGCAGAGTAAGATAGTGCCATGGGCTCATATATCGCGGTGCGATTCGAGGGCGAACGCGCCTACGTCACGCTGAACCGCCCGGACAAGCACAACGGCCTGACCATCGAGATGCTGCGCGATCTGGTCGCGGCCGCGCATACCGTGGCCGAGCGGCGCGAAGTGCGCGCGGTCATCCTCTCCGGCGAGGGGCCGAGCTTCAGCAGCGGACTCGATATCGCCGAGGCCACCGGCGATCCGCTCGCCATCGTGCGCAATTTCGTTCCGCTGCCCTGGCGCGGCACCAATACCTTCCAAGAGGCGTGCTGGGCCTGGCGCCGGCTGCCGGTCCCGGTGATCGCGGTCGTGCACGGCCGCTGCTACGGCGGCGGCCTGCAACTGGCCCTGGCCGCCGACTTCCGTTTCGGCACCCCCGATTCCGAATACTCGGTGATGGAGGTCAAGCACGGCCTGATCCCCGATATGACCGGCACCGCGACGCTGGCCCGGCTCGTCGGCGCCGATCAGGCCCTGCTGCTCGCCATGACCGCCGACACCGTCGACGCCGCGCACGCGGCCCGGATCGGACTGATCACCGAGATCAGCGCCGATCCGATGGCCGAGGCCGAGAAGCTCGCCGACCGCATCGCGGCCCGCCCGCCCGAGGCCGTAGCCGCCGCCAAACGCCTCATCGACCGGGCCTGGCAGGCCTCGGCCCGCCGCGCGTTCGCCCTCGAGCGTGCTGCGCAGTTGCCGCTGATCGTGCGGCGCGCATTGGGATCGGGTGGAAAAACACCGAAATAGATTTGGTAATCGGCCGGTCGCAGGCGCAACCCCCCAATTCTGGGGATTTCACTGCTAGCATTTCCGACGATTTGCCAGCCAGTCGAAATGTGGTGCACGACACACGCGTGCGTTCCGTGGATCGAGGCCCGTTTCGGCGCGACCCCGGAGGGCCCACCCTGTGAGCAGAACCGCGTCCATCCTGATGTCCGCGCTCGCGGGCGCATCGGCCCTGCTTCTCACCGCGACCGCCCCGGCCACGGCAAACCCCAACGCCATCAACCCGATCCCGGTGCTCAACGGCACCAACGGCCTGCCGAATCTACCGGGCCGCACCCAGGCCGTCTTCCAGGTGACGGGAATGGCCAGCCCGAACGTCACCCAGAACTACAACGTGCTCGGCACCGACCTGGGCATCATGTGGGACAACGGCCACGGCGAGATGCTCACCGCCTTCGGCGATACCGCGGGCCTCGGCTTCCCCAACCTGCTGGCGGGCAGTATGTGGGCCTGGCGCAGCAATATTCTGGTGCGCAGCCACACCAAGGACCCCTCCGGCGGCATCTACTTCGACAGCGTGGTGCGCGACGTCTTCGGTCAGGCCCGCGATCTGATTCCGAGCCCGAAGATTCCGTTCCTCGAGATCAGCCGCATCCCCACCGCCGGCATTTCGGTGGGCGGGGTGCAGTACATGAGCACGATGTCAGTGAAGACCTGGGACGCGCCCGGCGAATGGACCACCAACTTCTCCGGCCTGGCCGCCTCCGCCGACAACGGCGAGACCTGGGCCGATCTCACCGCCACCCGGCGCCCGAACGAGGGCGGCAATGCCAACTTCCAGATGAACGCCTTCCTGAAGGACGGCGGCTTCGTCTACGTCTACGGCACGCCGTCCGGCCGCGACAACGCCGCCTACATCTCGCGGGTGCGCGAGCCCGATATGCAGAACCTCGGCGCCTACGAGTACTGGGACGGCGCGGGCTGGATCCGCGACGTGAACAAGGCGGCGCCGATCATGCACGGCGTCGGCGAGCTGTCGGTGATGTACAACGACTATCTCGGCCAGTTCATCTCGCTCACCACCGACCCGTGGAACTCGGTCGTCATGCGCCGCGCGTCCTCGCCGGTGGGGCCGTGGAGCGCTCCCGAGGTGCTGATCGATACCCGCGCGCTGCCGACCGCGTACGCGCCCTCGATCTTCCCGTATCAGACTGGGAGCGATCTGTACTTCCTGACGACGGTGCACAGTCAGTACAACGTGCTGCTGATGCGCACGCGCCTGTAGATCGGGTCCGCTGTCACGATGCCCGCGTGGTTCCCGGCGGGCTCCGGCATCGACCCGACCGGCCCGTCAGAGTTCTCGTCCACCACTGGTACGCCCATGGCTGCTCGGCTCCGGTTCGGCAGTCGATTCCTGGGTAGTGAACCGTCCGCGCGGGCATCGGTGCGTTCGGGTGCCCGTCGCGCGCGATCGGCCTGGCAAGCAGCTCCATGCGCGCAGCTGTTGGCGCGCGGATGCATACCGATCGGCTCGGCTGCGTCCTGCCGGAGCGGGGCCGTCTCGTCCGAACCGGAGTCGGCCGATGTCGCGCGCTTGACCTGAACAAAGGTTGATGTACGAGCCTGGGCTGACACACGATCACCCGGGAGGACATCATGACCGCGCAACTGAGCTCGGACACCACCGAAATACAGCACTGGCTGCGCGCCCGCGCCCAGCCGCTGCGCACCGAAGCCGACGGCGTCGGCACCGATCTCGATCCACTGATCGCACGACTCGCCGCGGCGACCGTCGTGGGCCTCGGCGAGTCGACCCGGTTCTCCCGGCAGACCTTCGGCGTGCGCGAGCGCATCTTCCGGGCGCTGGTGCAGCAGCACGGTTTCCGTGCCCTGGCGATTCAGGACGGCGCCCGCTCCGGCGACCGGCTCGACGCCTACGTCCGCACCGGGCAGGGCGATCCGGCGGCGGCGCTCGCCGGGGCCTGGCGGCCGTGGCGGACGGCGGACATGGTGGCCGCGCTCGACTGGATCCGGACGTTCAACGAGCAGCATCCCGACGATCCGGTGACGGTGTTCGGCATCGAACCGCCCGCCGCCGAACCCGCCGATTACGACGCGGTCCTCGATCACGTCCGCGAGCACGCACCGGATGCGCTGGCGCAGCTGCGATCCCATCTCGAGCCGATCCGCACCGCGCACCGCGTCGACGAACATGTCCAGCGTCATCAGGGGATTCATCCCGGCCGTCCGTTCATCGAGCATGCCCGTGACGCCCAGCGGCTGATCGAACAACTGACCGGCGTTCCGGACGACATCGCCGCGCGCATGCGGATGATCGTCGATTTCCATCGGTACAGCGTCGCCGGTCAGGGCGGATTCGCCAGGGACGAGCGGCGTTCGGCCGAGACCATCATCGAGCGGCAGCGGCGCACCGGCGCGAAGATCGTCTACTGGGACGGGATCGGCCACACCGCGGGCACGGGTGCGGGCGTCGGACGCACCGAGCCGGACCGATTCCGCGGCGCGGGCGTCCATCTGCGGGCGGCGTTCGGCGAGCGCTACGCCTCGGTGGCGATCGGCTTCCATCACGGCGATCTCGGTCTCGCGATCGCGCCGGACCCGGCGCCCGAGCTGATCGACGCCCAGCTGGGCGCGGTCGATCTGCCCGCCTTCGTCGTCGACCTGCACGGCGAGGCTCCCGAATCC
The DNA here is from genome assembly GCF_005863245.1 of Nocardia cyriacigeorgica. Lineage (GTDB taxonomy): Bacteria > Actinomycetota > Actinomycetes > Mycobacteriales > Mycobacteriaceae > Nocardia > Nocardia cyriacigeorgica_C. The sequence goes on from NZ_VBUT01000010.1 coordinate 165,365, forward strand.
GTCGACCGGTGGCGGCGCGGGCCGGCGAAACTGCGCACGATCAGCGGAATCTACGACCCGGCCAAGGACGACGAAGCCCTCATCGCGGTCGACTCGCTCGCCGCCGCCTTCGACGCGCTGATCCACATCCGTGCGACGACGCCGGTGGAGTGGCTGCCCGAGTTCTCCGCCTGACCTCGGGGCCGGGAGTTGCTCGGCCCGGGGCGCCGCGGTCTCGCCGTCGCGTCTACCTGCCGCGCCGCGTTCGCCGGGTTGTCCCCACGGGGGTCAATACACTGACCATCATGGACGCGGCCGAATGGGATGCGCGGTACGCGCAGGGTGAATTGGTGTGGGGCGCACCGCCGAACAGCACCGTGGTGGAACACGTCTTCGGTCTGGACCGGGTGACGCCGCTGCATCCGGGCCCCGACGGCGTGGTCCCCGATCTGCCGCGCGCCCTCGATCTGGCCTGCGGCGAGGGCCGCAACGCGCTGTGGCTGGCGACCCACGGCTGGCGGGTACACGCGGTGGACTTCTCGCAGGTGGGCATCGACAAGGGACGGACGGTCGCGACCCGGCTGTCGCGGTCGGTCCGGGAGCGGCTGACCTGGCAGTGCGCCGATCTCACCGATGTCGAGTCCACCGGCCTCACCGGCCCCTACGAACTGGTGCTGATGGTGTTCCTGCATCTGCCCGCCGCCCAACGCCGCCCGCTGGTGCGGCAGGTGGCGCGGCTGCTGAGCCCCGGCGGCACCCTGCTGGTCCTCGGCCACGACAGCACCAACCTCACCGACGGTTACGGCGGACCGCAGGACCCGCAGATCCTGTTCACACCCGACGACATCGTCACCGATCTCGAGGGCCTGCCCGATATCCACATCCGCGTCGCCGACCGCATCCAGCGGCCGACGGAGGGGCGCGATGCCATCGACGCCCTAGTCATCGCCCGTCGGGCCGATCTCGCACCGGAGCCGGACGGGCCGACGCCGGCAGAGTGACCCGGTCCGACGCGCATCGCATCCGACACGCCGGCCGACACGGTGCGATACCGACTACCCGCTCCACCGCCGCAACCAGGCACCCGCCGTCTCCGCGATGACGTCGAACCCCGCCCGGAAGGAATGCGGCTGACCTGGGATAACGCAGACCTCGGCGGCATCACCCGGATCCGGGATGCCGAAGGGATCGCTGCCGCCATTGATCACGACCACCTCGATATCGCCGGTCGCGAGCAGCTCCTCCCGCCGGGATTTCTCCGGCTTGCCCGGCGGATGCAGGGGAAACGACAGTGCGATCACCCCGTGCGCGCCCACCTCGAGCGCGGTCCGGCACGCCACCCGCGCCCCATTGCTGCGCCCGCCCTGGATGAGCGGCAGTTTCTTGCCCGCGCGCCTGCGCACGGCTTCGACGATCTCCACCCAGGCCGCGTCCTGTTTCGCCGCCGATCCCGGCGCCCGGCCGCCCGCGACCCGGTACGGCTGCGTCACCAGCCCGACCGCCCCACCGGCGGCGAGCGCCGAATCGCGAACAGCCAGAATGTCTTTGGTATCGACGCCTCCACCGGCGCCGTGGGTGAGCAGCAGCAGGAACTTCGCCTCGCGGGGGCGGCGCAGCTGCACCTCGGCGGGCCCGGCACTCGTCTCGATCCGCACACCTCACAGTAACCGCAGGTCAGCTGCCAGCCCCGACTCGGCGAGGGGTCGCGTGTTCAACGCGTCACATTGGCGGTTTTCGTCTTTGCGACCGCCTTACTGGCCGGTAATATGGCGAATAAGTTACCCGCGAGTAGCATGCGGAAAACCGGTATGGCTACCCGGAGGCGACAACGGGCGGGAACGGCAGAACAACCGACCGCACCAACTCGATGGAGAGTGAGTAGCAGACATGGGCCATTACAAGAGCAACGTCCGCGACCTGGAGTTCAACCTCTTCGAGGTGCTCGGCATCGGCTCGGTGCTGGACAGCGGCGCCTACGGTGACCTGGACACCGACACCGTGAAGGAAATGCTCAACGAGGTCCGGCGCCTGGCCGAGGGCCCGCTGGCCGACTCCTTCGTCGAGGGCGACCGCAACCCGCCGGTCTTCGACCCCGAGACCCACACCGTCACCCTCCCCGAGGCCTTCAAGAAGTCCTACCGCGCCCTCGAAGACGGCGAGTGGATGAAGGTCGGCGTTCGCGAGGAGCTCGGCGGCCTCGGCGCGCCCTCCAGCGTCGTCTGGGCGCTGAGCGAGATGATCCTCGGCGCCAACCCGCCCGCGCAGATGTACGGCGCGGGCGCCGGCTTCGCGCAGGTCTTCTACAACAACGGCACCGATGAGCAGAAGAAGTGGGCTCAGATCATCGCCGAGCGCAACTGGGGCGCCACCATGGTGCTGACCGAGCCCGACGCGGGCTCCGACGTCGGCGCCGGCCGCACCAAGGCCATCAAGCAGGAAGACGGCTCCTGGCACATCGAGGGCGTCAAGCGCTTCATCACCTCCGGTGACTCCGACGACCTGTTCGAAAACATCATGCACCTGGTGCTGGCCCGCCCCGAGGGCGCAGGCCCCGGCACCAAGGGCCTGTCGCTGTTCTTCGTGCCGAAGTACCACTTCGACTTCGAGACCCAGACCCTGGGCGACCGCAACGGTGTCTTCGTCACCAACGTCGAGCACAAGATGGGCATCAAGGTCTCGGCCACCTGTGAGGTCACCTTCGGCGGCCACGGCATCCCCGCCAAGGGCTGGCTGGTCGGCGAGGTGCACAACGGCATCGCGCAGATGTTCGACGTCATCGAGAACGCGCGCATGATGGTCGGTACCAAGGCCATCGCGACCCTGTCGACCGGTTACCTGAACGCCCTGGAGTTCGCCAAGGAGCGCGTGCAGGGTGCCGACCTCACCCAGATGACCGACAAGACCGCTCCGCGCGTCACCATCACCCACCACCCGGACGTGCGTCGCTCGCTGGCCCTGCAGAAGGCCTACGCCGAGGGCCTGCGCGCGGTGTACCTCTACACCGCCGCGCACCAGAACGAGGACATCGCCCAGCTGGTCTCGGGTGCGGACAAGGACACCGCGTTCCGCGTCAACGATCTGCTGCTGCCGATCGTCAAGGGTGTCGGTTCCGAGCGCGCCTACCAGTACCTGACCGAATCGCTGCAGACCTTCGGTGGCTCCGGCTTCTTGCAGGACTACCCGATCGAGCAGTACATCCGCGACGCCAAGATCGACTCGCTGTACGAGGGCACCACCGCCATCCAGGCGCAGGACTTCTTCTTCCGCAAGATCGCCCGCGACCGCGGTGTGGCGCTGGCGCACGTGGCCGGCCAGGTCCAGAAGTTCATCGACTCCGAGGCGGGCAACGGCCGGCTGAAGGGCGAGCGCAAGCTGCTGGCCACCGCGCTCGAGGATGTGCAGGCCATGGCCGCCACCCTGACCGGGCACCTGATGGGCGCCCAGGAGCAGCCGACCGAGCTGTACAAGGTCGGCCTCGGTTCGGTGCGCTTCCTGATGGCCGTCGGCGACCTGCTCATCGGCTGGCAGCTGCTGCGTCAGGCCGAGGTGGCCGGCGCCAAGCTGGACGAGGGCGTCACCGGTGCCGACGAGGCGTTCTACAAGGGCAAGGTCGCGGTCGCGCAGTTCTTCGCCCGCAACGTCCTGCCGGAGCTGACCGCCACCCGCACCGTGCTGTCCAACCTGGACAACGACATCATGGAGCTGGACGAGGCGGCCTTCTGAGGTAGTCAGGCATAAGTGAAAAGAGCGGTTCGGATCTCTTCCGGGCCGCTCTTTTCGTGTATCCCGGGTCGTCGTCATCTGGCGGGTGTCGGCGGGCCCGGATAAGGTTCTCGTTGCGTTCGGAACCGGTGGGATCTGGCCAGGAGGAAACGTTGAAGCTGAACCGGTCGTTGGCTGCGCTCGCTCGCGCCGGGGCGGTGGGGGCGGTGTGTTCGATGGTTCTCGCGGGGCCTGCCGTCGCGGATCCGAACAACGTCAATCCGATTCCCGGAATCAATGGTCAGCCGCGTGGGTTGCCCGCGCTGCCGGGCCCGACGCAGGCGGTCTTCCAGGTCACCGGGATGGACAGCCCGAACCAGACCCAGCGCGCCAATGTGCTCGGCACCGATCTCGGCATCATGTGGGACGACGGGCGTGGCGGCATGATCACCGCCTTCGGCGACAGCGCCGGGCTCGGCGTGCCGAACCTGCTGGCCGGCAGCGTGTGGGCGTGGACGAGCAATGTGCTGTTCCGCAGCCATGATCCGAACCCGGCGGACGGCATCATGTTCGACGGCGTGGTGCCCAATCCGCTGCCGAGCCCGAAGATTCCGGGTATCGAGATCAGCCTCATCCCCACCGCGGGCATCTCCGTGGGCGGGGTGCAGTACATGTCCATGATGTCGGTGCGGCACTGGGGCGACCACGGCAAGTGGGACACCAATTTCGCGACCCTCGCCGTCTCCGGTGACGGCGGCCAGACCTGGGCGCAGCTGCCGACCACCCGGCGCGCCAACGTCGACGGGTTCGAGAAGTTCCAGCAGAACGCCTTCGTCAAGAGCGGCGGCTACGTCTACAAGTACGGCACGCCCGCGGGCCGCGACCACGCCGGCTACATCTCCCGGGTCAGAGAGCACGAGATCGCCAACCTCGACGCCTACGAATACTGGGACGGCCACGGCTGGAAACCCAACGACGCCAAGGCCGCGGCGCCGATCGTCGGCGGGGTCGCCGAACTGTCGGTGCAGTGGAACGACCACCTCGGCCAGTACGTCATGCTCACCACCGACCCCGCCAACTCGGTGGTGCTACGCACCGCACCCGCGCCGGAAGGCCCGTGGAGCCCGCCACGCACGCTGATCGAAGCGGCCGCTCTCCCCACCGCGTACGCGCCGATGATCTACCCCTACCAGACCGGTAGCGACCTGTATTTCCTGCTCACCGTGCACAACCAGTACAACGTCATCCTGATGCGCACGCCGCTGTAGGGGCGCGACCCGTCGGTAGCCGATTTCTCGCCTGCCCGAGGCGTTTTCGCCGCTGATCCGCTCGGCCACGGCCGCCTCTGCCGCGGGCGCGCCGGTGTGCCATACTCTGCGCGCGATACCGATTGCCTTTCGCTGCAATGCTTTCGAAGGCTGGGGTAACGAATGAGCGACGACTCGGTGTAGGAATGCGCCGAGGTAGGGATCGGCGCCTATCGTTTGCCTTCTCGGTACCGAGTTCTGCGCAATGTAGTCATCCGGCGCGGCAGCGGCAGTTTCCAGCGCGCTCTGCTGTGCCGGTTTCGTGGTTTCAGGCGAAAGCGGTGAGGGGACATGATCGAACAGCGCTACACGATCGGCGAATACGTTCGGGAACGGCGGCATTCGGTAGGAATGAGCTGCGGCGAAATGGCGGTGCGGGCCCGCATTCCGCGCGTGGTCGCCGAAGAGGTGGAAAGCGGTGCGCGCGAACCCAGTTCGGACACCCTGACGCAGCTGTTCGACGCATTGCAGGTGCCGGTGTGGTTCCGCGGGCATATCGGCAGCCTTACTCGCCCCGACTTCCTGCCGAGCGGGCTGGGTGCCGTACCGGACACCCCGACCCCCGACGACCTGGCGGATCTACGCAGCCTGACCCATCCCGCCTGCTTCCAGGTATTGCCGACCTTCGATATCGTCGCCGCCAATTCCGCGTATCAGCGATGGTTTCCCGGCGTCGAGGCCGGAACGAACGCGCTGGAATGGATGTTCCTGAACCCCGCCGCGAAAGCGGTACTGCCCGAATGGTCCGCCGAGGCGCGGCTGCTGGTCAATGCGTTCCGGGTGCTGTCGCCGGGGCTCGCCGACGATAAGCGGATCGCCGAGATCGCCGACCGCTGCGGGCGCGCACCGGAATGGGACCGGATGTGGACCGCTCCGCTGCGGCCCGACGAGCTGCACCGCGATCGCGTGCTGGTGCGCGACCCCGTCACCCGGCGCAACCGGGGCATGATCGCGCGCATCTACGCGCCGGAATTCCCGAGGCGGCCGTGGATGCTGTACCGGCTGGTGCCCGGCGCGTAATGGCCGGGCGAGCCGCTATTCACATTTGACGATCGGGATCGGATCGTATTTCACGGTGCGCGTTGTCCGCGACACTTCCCTGCCGGTAGCGATATCGGTGATCACCCGGGTGTCGCTGACGGTGAATCCGTCAGCGCCCTCGGTTGCGATGCAGCCCTCACCCTTGGGCAGGGTGATGGTCTTGGGTTTGGTCGGCTTGGTGCGTTCGCCGGTGATGGATTCCACCTCGACGGTCTTGGTGCCCCAGATCCGCACCGTCACTTCGGAATTGTTCGCCGAGGCTTCGATATAGATGCCGTTGGCGGTGTTGTTGCGGAAACTGAGGTCGATGGCGCCGTCGAACACCGTCGCTTCCCGGGCGGCCGGATACCGCGAGATGTAATAACTGTGCTCGGTGTGGCCGGTGTCCTCGAGACCCGCGAAATAGGCGGCGTTGTAGAGGGTGGTGGCGAACTGGCTGATGCCACCACCGACCGCCTTGCTCGGCCTGCCGTGGTCGATGATGCCGGATTCGACATAGCCCTCGGCGGTGCCGCGTGGCCCGGTGAACTCGTTGAGCGAGAAGGTTTCTCCGGGTTTGACGACGGCGCCGTTGACCTTCCTGGCGACGGTCCGGATATTCACCCCGGACGGTCCGCTGAACCCGCCGGTGGTGAATTCGCCCATCGGCTCGACGATTCCGAGGCCCGCGGCCGCTTCGGTGGTCAGTTTCGGCTCGACCTTCTCGTACACCGCGGGCGCGGTGCGCTGCGGCGCGGGGGCGGCCAGCAGGGTGGCGAGCGGCTCGAGGGTCTTCTGCCAGTTGATCTTGTCGCCGACCACCGACGGAACCACCGTCGGTTTGCCGCCGGAGAGGGTGAAGGTCGCGTCCTTGGGCTCGACCTCGGACTCCTTCAGCTGCGGGGCCAGCAGGTCGGTGGCGACCTTCTGATCGATGCGCGGGGTGAGCCCGCCGTTGCCGTCGGGCGCGAACGACACGATGGTGGCGATCTGCTCGGGAACCAGCTGGGCCTTACCGCCCTTGCCGTCGAAGATCACCGGCGCCGACACCGCGGGCTGGGCGATCTGCCGCAACGCCTGGTCGATCGCGTCCTGGCGAACGGCGACCGGCGCGGGCACCACCGGCAGGTTCATCGGCGTGCCGGCGACCCAGTTGTGCACGAGCACATCGCGGGCGGCAGCCGCATCGAGCACGCGGCCGGGGACCGGAGCCACCGCCACCGGTTGCGCGTTCTCGAAGACGATGGTGCCCTCGACGGTCGGCCGGTCGTGCACGCGTAGCCCGTCGAGCGTGGCGCCGAGCGCCTCCTCGTCGACGGCGGTATCGACCTCGACGGTCTCGGTGCCGAACAGCGAGGTCACGCGGGTGATCGGGTTGAGCGGCTGGCCGCCGATCCGGTCCCAGGTGCCGTCCCAGTCGACGCTGAGCCCCGCCGAACCGGGCACCAGCGTGGTCTGCACGTCGCCGATCGTCACCGGCAGTTCCCGGCCCGCGCGCCCATCCAGTTCCGCGCGCAGGCGAGCATCGGCCGCGGATTTGTCCATGCCACCGATCTCGACCCCGGCGACCACCACACCACGCGGCACCTCACCCGAGGACATCGCGAGATCGGCCACATACCCCAGCAGGCCGAGGCCGAACAGGGCGCCGACCGCGATCCCGATCTTGCGCGCCTTCGGCGACCGCATGATCTCCAAGAACTCGGGCCGCTTCTTCGATTCCTCCGGTTGCCGGGAAATCGGGCGACGTTCACCCGGCGCGCGTGGAGCCGGCGGGCGGGGAGCGCCCTGCTCGTCATCGTCGTAACCGGCTTCCTGATTCGCCGGGCTCTGCGCGGAGTGGGGGTAGGCGGTGGTCTCCTGCGTTGCAGGAGTGCGCTCGGATGCGGTGTAGGCCGCTGTCTCCTGGTCGTGCGCCCCCTCGCGGTCGTGCGCAGGCTGGGCAGGTTCCTGCGGTGCCGGCGCCGCTGCGGGCGCGAATCGCAGCGTCGACTGCGGATTGTCTTCCCGGCCTGCGGCCTGTGGGACCGCACTCATCACCTCGGTGGGCGAATCCCCGGCCGCGTCGGGGCGATCGGTGGCCTTCGGCGTATCGAAAGCCGGGCCCGGACGACGGGCACCGCTCCTCGAACCAGGGTCGGAGCCGGGATGCCCCGGACGGTTGAGCGCATCGGCGGTCGGGGCGGTGCTACTGGAACCCAAGGGTGCACCGCCGACCGAGTCGGGACGACCGGCACCCCTCGGCGCATCGACACCGGGGCCCGGGCGACGTCCACCATTAGGCGTTTCGACGCCGGATCCGGAGCGAGCGGTTTCTATCGGAGTAGCGACACCGGGGCCGGGGCGAGCGGCGCCGTTGGGCATGTCGGCGGCCGAGGCGGGGGTGAATTCTCCCCCTCGATGGGGCTGCTCGACCGGGAGCGCGTCGGTCGCGCCCGTGTCATCGACCTGGTGAGCCGTGGGCGCACCCGCGGTAGGCGGGACCGGGAGACGGCGCGTCAGCGGTTCCTGCGGTGCGTCGGCGGATCGCGCCTGCTCCGGGCGCGGGCGGGGCGGATTCGATTGAACGGGCAGCCGCTGCGTCAGATGCTCGGGCGACGGCTCAGGCATGTGCCCCTGACGCGGTTCCGGCGCGCTCTGCGGGCGCTCCTGCGACGATCCAGGCGGGTTGGCCGGCATGGGGATCCGCAGGGTCGCGCGGTCGAGGGGTGAGGTGGCGCGGCCGAATGCCGGCGCGGGGTCGGGCTGATGCGCCGGGGAGGGCTCGCCGGGCGGCGTGTTGCCGGGCCGCTCGGCGTTGCGCGGATTTTGCGCGTTTAGGCCCGGCCGTGCTGGTGAATCCTGGGACTGCGGGTGCCGATGGTCCACGAGCGGCTGTCGCGGTTCCTGCGCCTGCTGGGACTCCTGTGGCGACTGGAGCTGCTGGGCTTGCTCGGCCTCGCGGCGCTGCTGTTGCTGCTGGGCGCGGGCCGATTCGAGGAACTGGCGTAGCCCGCCGTTGGTGGGCTGTGCGCGGCGGGCGGGCTCGGATCTCTCGCCGCGTCCGGTGTTCGACTCGCCGGTCACGAATCGTCCTCCCCACATCGGGTTACAAGTTTCTCGCGCGGTGCGCGCTCGCCCAACGATAACGGTCGGCACCGACGACGTCAGTGCCGCACAGATCACACCGGATCGCGATCCAGCAAACGATGGGCAAAGTCGCAGTTCGCACACCAAAAGGCTCCGTGCAGTTGCCGGGTCGGGGGTCTGGCAACTACACGGAGCCGATCTGTCTATCGGCGCCGCATTCGCCGCGTTACACCCGCCTGCCACATCAATTTCCTCCGGCGCGGGACAATCGTGCGCGACCAGGGGTGACGACGAACGAGGAGATGATGGCATGCAGCTGGGAATGATCGGCCTCGGACGGATGGGCGCCAACATCGTGCGCCGGATCGTCGCCGACGGGCACACCGCCGTCGGATACGAACGCCACGCTCCGCATATCGACGAGCTCAGCGCCGAACTGGGCGACTCGTTCTCCGGAACCACCGACCTGACCGAGTTCGTCTCGCGCCTGGAAACCCCGCGCGTGGTGTGGGTGATGATTCCGGCCGGCGCGACGGGCGCCGTCATCGACCAGGTCGCCGCACTGCTCGCGCCGGGCGACATCATCATCGACGGCGGCAACAGCCGCTATCACGAGGACATCGAACGGGCCGAGCGACTGGCGCCCAAGGGCATCCACTACGTCGATATCGGCACTTCCGGCGGCGTTTTCGGCCGCGACCGCGGCTTCTGCCTGATGATCGGCGGCGAGGCCGAGCCGGTGAAGTACCTCGAGCCGCTGCTGCGTTCGATCGCTCCCGGCGTGGACGCCGCGCCCCGCACCCCCGGTCGCACCGGCGAGCCCTCCCCCGCCGAACAGGGTTACCTGCACTGCGGGCCGGCCGGCGCAGGGCATTTCGTGAAGATGGTGCACAACGGCATCGAGTACGGCGCCATGGCCGCCTACGCCGAGGGCCTCAACATCCTGCACAAGGCCGATATCGGCGTCGACTACGACGGCGGGGCGCATTCGGCCGAGGAGACCCCGCTCGAGCACCCCGAGTACTACCGCTACGACATCGACATCCCCGAGGTGACCGAGGTGTGGCGCCGTGGCTCGGTGGTCGCCTCCTGGTTGCTGGATCTGACCGCCGCCGCCCTGCACGCCGACCCGAATCTCGACTCCTTCGGCGGCCGCGTCTCCGATTCCGGCGAGGGCCGCTGGACCGTCGACGCCGCCATCGACATCGGCGTCCCGGTCCCCGTCCTGTCCGCGGCCCTGTTCCAGCGCTTCTCCTCCCGCGGCGAATCCCACTACGCCGACAAGATGCTCTCCGCCATGCGCAAGGCCTTCGGCGGCCACAACGAGCTCCCGAAGGAGTAATCCGATAGACCTTCCTGACCTGCGCGTCTGCGGCCCAGCTCGAGGGGGCGGGTTATATTCGGCACGGCCGGCGCGCCGGGTGATCAGGATCATCGGCCGGGGCGCGTGAGGATCGGCGCTTCCCGTGTGTCGACTCTGGGTACCGAACGACCGTCGTGGTGCGGCGGGAGGCTAGGAGGCTGGTTCTATGCTGCGGGAATTCCTGGACAAGGGTGTGGTGTCGGCGTTGGATCGCGCCGCGCACACGCAGGCGCCGGTGGTGGCGAAGTACGCGGGGTGGCTGCGGGACCGGCATCCGGAGGAAACGCCGGAGCAGATCGTGCGTCGGCTGGAGCGGCAGTACCTGATCGCGGTGACCGCGAGCGGTGTGGGTGTCGGGTTGAGTGCGGCGGTTCCCGGCGTGGGCACGGTGGTGGCGTTGTTCGCGACGGGCGCCGACACGCTGGTGTTCCTGGAGGCCTCGAGCGTGCTGACCACTGGTGCCGCCACGGTGCACGGGAAGTCGCCGGAGGAGATCCTCGACAGCCACCTCGTCTCGGCGGTGGTGCTCGGCCAGGCCGGGACGAAGGCATTGGGGCAGACGGCGGGCCATACCGCCGGTAAGTGGGCCGACGCGCTCGGCAACTGGATTCCGGGACTGAACCGCATGGACGACTCGACCATGAAGCGCTTCCTGGTCCAATTCGTGGTGCGACGCGGTGCGCTGATGTTCGGCAAGGTGATTCCGGCCGGGATCGGCGCGGTGATCGGCGGCGTTGGCAACAACGCGCTCGGACGGACCGTGATCGTGAACCTGCGCAGCACGCTGGAGTCGGCGACGCCGAAGCCTGCGCCGGTCAACGCCTGAACAGTCGGCAGTCGCCCGCGACCGAACTCGATCGACCCGGCACAGCCTCGATGCGGCGTCGGGCCGGACCATCGCCGTTCGACCCTGTCCCCGGCCCCGGAACGGTGCCGATGGGCGGTGGCGGCGCCACGCCCGGTCCGGCCGAATCGCAGCCCGTGATGCATAACCGCAGGTCATAGGCAGATCACCGGATCGCCAGAACGAAGCTCCCCGCGAGATCTTGACAGGTTCTCTATGTTCAGTCTTTACTGAACACATCAGTCATTGCGGAACTCGCAAGACTGAACCGGTTAACGGAATCCTCTGCAAGGAGCATCATGACCACCGCCGCCATCCGCACCGAGGGCCTCACCAAGCACTACGGCAAGCATGTCGCGCTCACCGATCTGGACCTCGAGGTGTTCGAGGGTGAGGTGTTCGGGTTTCTCGGCCCCAACGGCGCGGGCAAATCCACCACCATCCGGATCCTGCTCGACCTGATCCGGCCGACCTCGGGCCGCGTGGAAGTCCTGGGCATGGACCCACGCGCCGGCGGCGCCGAGCTGCGTCACCGAATCGGTTATCTGCCCGGCGAATTGGCGATCGAAGGCCGCCAGTCGGCACGCGAACTGCTGACCTTTCTCGCCGACCAGCGCGGCGACGTCACCCAGCGCCGCATCGCGGAACTGGCCGAGCTGCTCGACCTGGATCTGTCCAAGAAGGTCGGCTCGATGTCGAAGGGCAACAAGCAGAAGGTCGGCATCATCGCCGCGTTCATGCACAACCCCGACCTGCTGATCCTGGACGAACCCACCTCCGGGCTCGATCCACTACTGCAACAGCGCTTTCTGGACCTGGTGACCGAGGCCAAGGGCAACGGGCAGACGGTGTTCATGTCCTCGCACATCCTCACCGAGGTGCAGCAGACCGCCGACCGCGCGGTCATCATGCGGGCCGGGAAACTGCTCGGCACCGAGAACGTCGAGGATCTGCGGCGGCGTTCGCCGCGTGCGGTCGAGCTGACGTTCGGCGAGGAGATCTTCCCCGACGATTTCACCCGCCTGCCCGGCGTGCGCGATCTGGACATCGAGGGCACCACCCTGCGCTGCACCACCGAGGGCGAGGTGGACGCGTTGTTCAAGGTCGCCGCCAAATACCAGCTGGTCAGCGTGCTGTCCAACGAACCGGACCTGGAACAGATCTTCTTCAGCCTCTACGGCCGCTGACCCCACTCACCCTTCCGCACAGGAGAATTCGATATGAAGCGCACAGTGTTCACCCAGACCCTGAAAGAACAGCGCCGCGGCCTGATCGGCTGGTCGATCGGCCTGGCCATCGTCCCGATGATCTATCTGCCGTCCTATCAATCGCTGAAAGAGCAGGGCTCGCTCGATATCCAGCAGAACAGCATGTACGACGCGATGGGGCTCAGCGATTTCGCCAGCGGCACCGGGTTTCTCAACTCCACGGTGTACTCGCTGATGGGTTTGCTGTTGATGCTGATCTTCGCGGTCACCATCGCCACCAGGACGGCCACCCAGGAAGAGAACGGCAGCCTGGATCTGCTGCTGGCCCAGCCGATCAGCCGCACCGGGCTGCTGTTGCAGCGTTTCGCCGCGCTCGCGGTTCAGGTCGCGATCGTGAGCGTGGTGCTCACGGTGAGCGTGGTCGCCGGCGCGGACTCCGGCAACCTCGAGGTGGCGACCGGCAATATCGTCGCTGCCAGCGCCGGGCTCGGACTGCTCGCCCTGTTCGCGGGAGCCGTCGCGCTGTTGGTCGGCGCGGCAACCGGCAAGCGTGCACTGGCGCTGGGTGTGGCGGCGCTGCTCACCGTCGCCGGATACCTGGCCAACAATCTGGGCGACGACTGGCTGCGCAAGCTCTCGCCGTTCTACTACGCCAACGGGGATTCCCCGCTTGTCAACGGCTGGAACGCAGGGCACCTCGCGGTGCTGGCGGTGTGCGCGGGCCTCGCGCTGATCGCGGCGCTGGTGTGCTTCGATCGCCGGGATCTGGCGGTGTGAACAGTACGTACGGGGCGGGCCGAGGTGGCCCGCCCCGTTTTCCCGTTTCTCCACCCCGGAAGGGATACTCGACCGATGACCAGTTCGGAACGCTTTCCGGCGGCCCCGACCCCGGAGCAGTTGGCCTTCGTCGAGGATTTCGCGCTCGTGCTCGAACGCATGGGCCTGGTCCGGATGACCGGCCGCGCCATGGGCTGGCTGATGGTCTGCTCGCCGCCCGAACAGACCTTCGCGCAGATCGCCGATGCCTTGCAGGCGTCGAAGGGCTCCATCTCCAATGCGCTGAAAAACCTCACCACGATGCGCTGGGTCGACAAGATCTCCAAACCGGGCGACCGCAAGGACTATTACATCCTGCGCGCGGGCGTGCTCCCCGAACTCACCCGCCAGCAGAGCACCCAGTACGAGGACCTGACCGCGATGACCTCGCGCGGGCTGGCCCTGTTCGAGGACCCGGACAGCGAGCAGGCTTCCCGGGTACGCGAGATGCACGAATTCTTCGTGTGGATGGGCAAAGAGCTTCCGGCGTTGATCGACCGGTGGTACGCCGAACACCCACCCGCCTGAGCTGCGCCTTCACGCCCTCCGGCTGCGCACCCACACGTAGAGGAAGCCGAGCGTGAAGCCCAGGTGCACGACGAGGAACACCGCGGCGAGGTCGCGGGCATCGCCGCTGAACACGCCCCACACATCGTTGGCGGCGACAGCACCGAAGCCGACGATATTCGCGGGCACCACAGTGCCACGCACCGACGCCGGCTCCGCATTACGCGAGGTCCAGTTCAACACCGCGATCCCCAGCAGCGGCCCGCCGAGCAGCCGGAGCAGGGCGATCAGTTCCGGCGACGCATCGTCGGGCACCGCACCGACGCCGAACTGCGACGGCACGAATATCAAGGCCAGACCGACGGCCGCGAGATAGCTCGCCGTGGTCACGAAGAGAGGCTTGAGCATACGAGCACCTCGGGATAGGACTGCGACGAATCAAGGATCGCAGAAATCGACCGGGCAGGCCGGGAGAACTGCCGCTCGATCAGCCTCCCTCGCGGGCCGAGCGTGTCATCCTCCCGGCTCGTGGCCCATCACCCTCGCCCTCGAGACAGCGTTGAACCCGCGTCCGGAGGTGCACCGTCATGAGCAGCCGAACGGCAGAATATTGCCGATATGGCCGGTGTCCGCTCCAGCCCGAACGCAACAGGACGCGATCGGCAAAATCTTGCCGATCGGGCCGCGCTCACGCTCAGGAGCGGTCGAACTGGCCGTCCGCGATTCCCTTGACGAACGCATCCCATTCGGCGGGGGTGTAGGCGAGTTCCGTGCCCTCGGGGGTAGCGAGCGTGGCAGACCCATCAGGATGGATGGCCAGCGTGAGGATGCCGGGGATGGTGGTGGGATTGCCGCTCAGGCAGTCGTCGAGGAATCGGCGCCAGTGGGAGGTGGGGACCTCGATGATCGGCTGATCGGTGGCGGGGCCGGTGTACTTGCTGTCGCGAATCAGAACGGTGGTAGCCCGGTGCGCGACCTCGACGCACGCTCCCTCACCGCCACTGAAAGTGGACTTGAACCAATCGGCGCGCATGCCGCCTACTTTATCCGGGTGGCGATCCGATCAATCAGTCGAAGTGACGCATCTTGATCCAGGGCGATGCCGACGACCTGTTTGAACTGGTACTCGAGCGTTTCGATCCGTGGCCTGTCCTCGATCACCTCGAAATGGATCGCTGATTCGAGCCAGCCCAATGTCGGCAGCCGGACGCTATCGAAATCCATCAGGTGCAGGGTCGACACGTTCAGGCTCGCGGCCGATCCCTGCGCGTCGAAGGGAACGACCCGGAGATCCAAGTTGCCGGCGTATCTGTCAGCAAGATCCATGAGATGCCGTAACTGAGCACGTTGCACGTCAGGCCCGCCAACCTGCTGCATCAGGACGGCCTGACCGAGGACAACAGAAAGCTGCAGCGGGTCCCGGCGCTCCAGCAAGCGCTGGCGGCGCAACCGAATCCGCACCCGGCGCTCAGCCTCCGTCGGGCGAGTTGAGACCACCGAGGACATCAAGGCCCGGATGTAGTCCTCGGTTTGGAGCAGTCCGGGTATCACACTCCCCTCGACGTCACGCAAATGCCGGGTGCCGTCCTCCAGTCCGTAATACCGCAGTAGTTCCGGGTGCAGGATCGACGAGTACTCCGCCCACCAGCCGCGCTCCTTCGCCACCTTGCGGAGCGCGAGCAGCTCGGCTCGCTCGTCCGCATCGAAATCCAGCAGTTCGATGAGCTGGATCAGCTTCTCCTCGGTCAGGATGCCGCGATGGTTCATCACCTGTGACCAGTACGCTGCGCTGACATCCAGCGCCTTCTGGATCGCGACAGCCTTGATCCCGCACGCCTTGCTCTGCTCTCGAATGCGGAGGACGAGTTCCCATGCCGCAACAGTCGGCGAGGCCGAGACCATGACACTCCCTCCCAGTGGCGTATGAAGACAAGGCCCACTCTAGCGCGAATTTTGGCCATGATTCGCGGATTTCTTGTCTGCTTAAATTAATCGATTTACTCTTCGGTGTATCGCGCGTCATCACAGTCCTTCTCAATCCGGCCCGAGTCGAGGGGAAGCACACCTCATGCAGCAACCAGCGTTCGACAACATCCGCTCTACCAGTGGAAACGTGCCTCACACCCGGCCAACGCCGGATTCCGCCCGGACCAACCCATGACCTCACCGCGCCCCACTGAACCGGATGTGCACCTGAGCGTGTTCCTGCACGGCGCCCGCTTCGACTACGCGGCCTGCGTTTCCGCGGCGACGGCGTTTCTGCGCGAGTGGTCCCTGCGCCACACCGAATCCGCCGCGATCCTCCCCGGGGCCACAACGGGTTTGACCCGCCTGCCCTGCGAGCGCCTCTACCTGGAGCCCTGAGCCGATGAACGACAACGATCCGGCCCCGGCGGTCGGATACCTGCGCACCGACCTGTCTGGCGTGGCCGCCGAGTTCGACCGAGCCCAGATCATCACCCGGGCAGCACGACTCGGATACACCTTGACCGGCGACGTCATCGAACACACCGCCGCCACCGAGCACCGCACCGAACATCTACTGGCAGCTATCTACGCCCACCGCGCCGAAGCAGTCATCGTCCCCACCCTCGCCCACCTCGACAAGGCCACCTTCGACCTCGTCCTACCGGCCGCCGACATCATCACCACACAGCCGTACGAGACCTACGCTCGCCAGTGGACGTCCGTGCAGGTGTACCCGGATCGACCGTTTATGTGAAGCGAGGGGCCGGGCGGCGGAAGGCTGGCCATACGCCCACGAAGCCTGCTCTACGATGACCTCGACTCGAATCGAAGGATGGTCAGCGTGTCGGAAGCATTCGATTGGTCGGCCCCGGAAACCTACAGCCTCGCCGTCGACATCGACACCTATCTGGCCATGCCGGAAGATCTGGCGCGGCGGATCGAGATCAAAGACGGGATGATCATTCACTGCGAATCCGCGTCGCCGAACCACAACGCGGTGTCACGCAATATCGAGCGGGCGCTGTTGGACGCCAAGGAGAAGCGGTCTGCGGATGAGCCGTGCGTGCGGGTGAACCGCGATATCGACATGCTGGTGTCCGAAGTCCCGTTTCATTACAAACGCCCCGACGTGATCGTCTACCGCTGTATCGACGAACCCCGTCCGCGGTGGAACCGCAAGCCGACTGTCGCGGATACCCTGCTGGTCGTCGAGGTCGTCTCGCCGACGACCGTGACCGCCGACCTGGTGGATAAGCGCGCCGAGTACGCGCGGTTCGGGATTCCCAACTACTGGATTGTCCGGATGGCCAACGAGGATGGTCCCGCTGTGTCGGTCGAGATGCTGACGCTGGACTCGAGTGGGAGCTATGTGTCGGCGGCACATCGAAGCCGCACGCGTGGGGGCCGCGCCATCGAAACACTGGTGCCGTTCGATGTCTCGGTGTCGTGGGAAGACCTGGATGACGGCATCGACTGACTGTGCCGAAACCGACTCGACGTGTTCAACGACCACCCGATGTAGTGCCGACTCGAGCGGCGGCCCGGGAATCAATATCAAGAAGGCCGGCTCGAGCGGCTACCCGCGGAACTCAGCGATTGCGGCGGTGGCGTAGGTAGGCGACGGTCGGGCTCAGTGCCCGTGACTCCACCAGCTCCAGTTCGAGGGGTTCGGCGCGCGGCGGAAAGAACGGCGTGCCCGCGCCGAGGATGATCGGGTAGACGAACTGGCGGTACTCATCGATCAGGTCCTCGGCGATGGCGGCCGCGGCGAGGGTGGCGCCGCCGATCTCCACCACGCCGTCACCCGGCTGGTCCCGTAACCGCGCGATTTCGGTGGCGAGATCGTCGGTGGCCAGGCGGGCATTGCCCTGCACCGAGTCCAGGGTCTTCGAGAACACCACCTTCGGGATCGGCCGCCAGATGCGGGCGAACTCCAATTCCGCCTCGTCGGTCATGGTTTCCTCGGCGGTCTCCCACACCAGCATCGCCTCGTAGAGCTTGCGGCCGCAGACGATCCCGGCGAGGTGGCGGGTCTGCTCGATGTGGAAGCGGAAGATCTCCGGCTCCGGGGCGGTCCAGCTGATGTCGTCGCCGGGGCCGGCCATGAAACCGTCCAGCGAAACGCTCATCGAGTACGTGACGGGTAGCACCGGTACCTCCTCGGCGACAGGGCGGTGGATTCGGGGCCGAACGTCCTCATCATGCCCGGTTGCCGTGTATCGGACCGCCGGAACAGCCGACAAAGAGCGCGCATCGGACGAGGTCCGGGGCCGGCTGGCGGTGCGAGGATTTTCGTTGTCCTGCCACCGCACCCGCGATAACCTTCCCCTCAGGAGGGGATTCATATGCACGCCAGGTGGTTTCAGCGCTTCGCTGCCTTTGTCACCGTCGGCGCAGCCCTGGCGAGCGTCGTGGGGCTCGGTACCCAATCCCGAGCGGAAGCCCGATTCGGCGATGCGGCGGCCGGAATCGCCCGGACTGCGGCTGGGGTGGGCGGAGCGGGAGCCGGGCTCGCCGGGACCGGAGCCGCATTCGCCCGGACCGGGGCCGGGTTTGTCGGTGCAGGGTCCGGACTCGAACCGTTCGAGCGTCAGCGGGTGGTGTGGCATGGATGTTCGGATCCTGATCTGATCGCTGTGCGCGGTGAATGCGCGGAGATCAGGGTGCCCCTTGATTACAGTGCGCCCGGCGGACGGACGATCAGCCTCGCCATCTCGCGGGTGCCGTCGACCGACCCGGCTCGGCGGCGTGGGGTTCTGCTGACCAACAGCGGTGGCCCTGGGGCGCCGGGTCTCGACCCGGGCGATGCGGTCGGCAACGGGCTGTCGGCCGAGGTGCGTGCGGCTTACGACCTGATCGGATTCGATCCGCGCGGAGTAGGACAGTCCACGCCGGTCAGCTGCGGATGGCCCCCGGGCCGGGTGCCGGGTGGCGATGCCCAGCCGGGCCAGGATCGTGCGGCCTTCGATCGCGATGTCCAGCGCGCCGCGCAGTTGGCCGCACTGTGCATCGGGGCGGAGGGCGCGGCGCTACCGCATATCAATACCCGCAACACCGCGCGGGACATGCGGATGATCGCCGCGGTGCTCGGTGAGTCGAAGATCAGCTATTACGGGCCGTCCTACGGCAGCTACCTCGGTGCGGTGTTCACCCAGATGTTCCCGGAACACAGTGACCGGATCCTGCTGGACAGTGTGGTCGACCCGGAACGGTACTGGCTCGGTCTGTTCCAGGATTCGGGCGTGGCCAACGAGGCCGCGTTGGCGGTGTGGGCGGAGAAGGTGGCCGTCGAGCAGCAACAGTTTCAGTTGGGCGACAGCGCCGAGACGGTGCTGGCCACCGTTCGAGACCTCATGGCGCGAGTCGCGCAGCGACCGATCGAGATCGCAGGGTTGACGGTCGACGACGATATTTTGCTCACGACGTTGAACTTCGCGCTGTCGTTGGGGCCGTATGCCGCCCGGCTGGCCGAGCTCCTTCAGCAGCTGCGAGCAGCGGGCGATGGCGCGGTTGTGCATCCGATTCCGCTGTGGGAGGCGGTGCGAGGGTGGGCCGGATCGGGCGGAATGTTCGAAGCGCATATGGCCGTCAAATGCGGTGACGTCGCCGCGCCGCGCGATCCGGAGTGGTACTGGCGCAATATCGAACGCAGCCGGATCGAGCGCCCGATCTTCGGCCCGCTGTTCAATAACATCGCACCGTGCGCGTTCTGGCCCGCGCCACTCGAGCCGCCGACCCGGATCCAGCATTCTGTGCTGGTGCTGCTCTTGCACGCCGACGGTGATATCCGCACCCCCTATTCGGGTGCGCAGTCCATGCGGCGCGCGATGAGTGAATCCCGGCTGGTCACATTGCGTGCGGTGCGTTGGCACGGCATCCTCGGGCTTCCGAGCCGATGTCTGGCCGACGCCGTCGACACTTTCCTGCTCGACGGGAAACTACCGGCGGCCGACGTGGAGTGCCGTCTCGACCCGCCGTGATCCGCCGGCCGCCCGGCCGTTATCCCACGGACCGGGCGGCACCTACCGCATCAATCGAACTGCGCATCAAGCCAATCGATGGTCTGCATACCGAAAAGATCGGTGCCCCAACCGTAGAGGTCGGTGATCATGCGGATCATGCTGCAATTAGACGGCGCGTACGTGACGTCGGTTCCCTTGGACCGGTAGATATCGGCCAGTTCGCGGGAATCCGCGGCCGGAACCAAGGACATGAACGAGTCGTCGGCGGCGCAGGAAGTGATGAGCACCTTGGACTTCGGCGTGCCCGCCTGGCCGAGGATGTTGTCGTCGTAGGCGTGCTGGAACGCCGGTTCGTCGGCGGGGTTGAGACCGGACTTGAACAGCATCTTCAGCGGGACGAACGGCATACCGAAGTAGGCGGGGGTCTGGCATTGGGTGCGGAAGAAGTCGGCGATGGCTTTGCCCGCGGGGTTGAGCTTTTCGTCGATCTTCATCTCGGGATACCAGGGCTCGAGACCGAGCAGGGTCGCGAACGCGAAGCCCGAACCCACCGAACCGTCGGCCACGCGCATGAAGTTGCGTGGCTTGACCACCATTCCTTCCAGCACAGTCGCTTTCACATCCAGTTCCGGAGCGTAGGTGGGCTGGAGTTCGGCGGAGAAGCCCGCGCCGACGCCGCCGCCGGCGATACCGAACAGACCCACCTGGGCCTTGGGATCCAGGCCCGCTTCCCGGAAGTTCAGAGCCGCGCGGGCGCCGTCGAGCTGGGCGTGGGCGGCGAATTTGCCTGCGAAGACGCCGTGCGGTTTGCGGTCGGCGTCATTGCCGACATCGGAGATCATCACCGCGTAGCCCTTGCCGAACAGCATCGCCAGCGGGCCGAGCGCCGACCAGGAGGCGCCGTCGAGCGGATCGCCGCCGGTCCACTGGGTGCTGGGATGGCAGGACCAGCCGACGCTGTCGTTGGCCTCCTGATACGAGATGAGCTTGCGCTGGTCGTTCGGCTTGCCGCCGACGGGAATCATCAGGATGCCGGTGCTGATCACCGGGGTGACACCGTCGACGCCGGTGGTCACGTACATCAGTTTGTAGGCATCGAGGTTCGCCGGTTTCACTCCGGAGAACATGACGTCGACCCTCTTGGCTTTCAGGACCGTGCCGGGCTTTTCGTCGCCGGTCAGCGGCGGTTCCTGATAGAAGGGGTCGTTGGCGAGCAGGGCCTGGAAGGCTTCGCCCGGTGAGGCGAGGGTGGCGCCTTGGAGCGTGCCGATGACGTAACCGTTGAACACTTCGCCGAGGCCGGGCGTACGCGGTGGCACGAACGGCTCCGGGGGCGCGGGTTGCGCGAAGGCTATTCCGGCACCGGCGAACAGGGTCAGCGCCGCCACCGACAGTGCGGTCAGCGGACGGCGCAGTGAGCGAGTGCCGTTCCGCCGCTGGTTCGAGCGCATGAATTGTGCTGCCTTCATGGTCAGTTCACCGCCATTTCCGCGCCCACCGGCGTCACCTTCATCTGCCGCACCGCCGAATCGAGCAGCTGCGGGATATTCAGCAGCGGGCGATGCGTTTCCATCTGGACCTCGTATGGCGTGCGCATGACCGCTTCCAATGCGGGCCAATTGTTTTCGACCTGCCACTTGTATTTCGGCAGCAGCTCGGAGGTGATGTATTCCCAGCGGGCGTCGAGCACCGACCAGTTCCAATCCGGCAGCGGCATCGTCAGCAGCGCGGGCCTGCCGTCGGCCATGGTGAACGGAATTCGCACCGGATTGAATTCGCGCGGCGGAGCGACACCGGCCACCGACGGCGAACCGGCCGCACCGCTGACGTAGGTGATCGCCTCACCGACTGCGCCCTTATAGGCCCGGACCGCGTCCCACTGCCCGCCGATCGCCCATTCCTGTTCGCGGCGCAGCAGGGTGGCGTTGCCCGCGGCGATCCGGTCGCGGTCACCGGAGGCGATATCGCGCCAGGCGTTCATGATGTCGGCGCCGAAGAGCCCGGCGGCCTGGAATTCCTCCAGCGCGGGCAGCCCCGTGGTGACGTAAGCGTCGTGCATCGGCATCAGGTCGGAGAAGATGTTCTTCTGCATCACCAGGATCATCCCGATGATGTAGTGCAGGTCCTCGGGTGTGATCCGCGGTCCCGCCTCGGCGAGCGCCGCCAGTCCACGCGGGAGCATCGCGACGGCCTGCGGGCCCGCGGCCTGCTCGACCGCGCCGATCACCCTGCGCGCCGATTCCGACAGGCCGGGCAGCGAATAGATGTTGCTCATCAGCTCGAAATCGATGAGGCCGCCCCCGAAATCGGCGCCGACCTGGCCGCCCATGCCCGCCCACTGCAATTCGCGGTGCGCCATTTGCAGATCTTCGTAGTAGCGGTAGGACCGGATCAGGTTCTGCCGATTGGCCTCGACGCCTGCCCGCGGATTCCATGAGCGCAGGTCGATTCCCGCCTTGTTGGTGGCGTCCACCAGCCAGTACTGATAGAGCAGGGCGGCGTAGCGGGTGGGGGCGACGCCCTCGGCGCGCGCCTGGTCGAGCAGGCCGCGCAGCTGGGCCGCGTCGTAGGGCAGGTCCGGGTGCACGCCGCCCGGTCCGGCTTCGGCATTGCGGTTCACCAGCGGCAGATCCAGATAGCGGTCCAGGTCGTCGGCCGCGGCCGGCGCCGTGGCCAGGCCCAGCCCGACCGCGGCAGCGAGCAACACCACTGCCGCTCGAAGCACTATTCCGATACGCATCAGCCGTTCAGCCTTCCTCTTCGCACGCTCGATTTCTCGAGCTCGAATTCAAGAAATGCGCGCTGTGACAGCACATTTCCCGCGGATAGCCACATTCCGGACAAACCGGCTCGGATGCCGAAACACCGATCGATCACCCCGGCCCCGACAGCCCAGCAGGTTACGAGCAGGTAAACACACCCTGACCGGCAAATGCAACCATGCCACGCGCCGGGAGTTGCGTCCGCGGAATCAGTGGAATCGAAGGGAGATCGCCTGGTAATTGCGGGACTGTCGACGTCGCCACGCGGCATATCGCCGCCGGATTATCGACCGAATGGCATGCAAAAGATCACAAAACAGTAACGCACATCAGCTCGGCAGCGAATGCCGCTGCTGTCACCCGAGGCCGGACAACGCAAAAGGGTGGCACCCGGCGCACTGCCGGATGCCACCCCGCACATCGGATTCCGCGCGAACGCGGAGCGGATCAGCGCTCCAGGATCGCGACCACGCCCTGACCGCCCGCGGCGCAGATGGAGATGAGCGCGCGGCCGGAGCCCTTCTCGGCCAGCATCTTCGCGGTCGAGGCCACGATGCGGCCGCCGGTGGCGGCGAACGGGTGGCCCGCGGCCAGCGAGGAGCCGTTGACGTTGAGCTTGCTGCGGTCGATGGAGCCCAGCGCGCCGTCCAGGCCGAGGCGCTCCTTGCAGTACTGGTCGGACTCCCACGCCTGCAGGGTGGCGAGCACGACCGAGGCGAAGGCCTCGTGGATCTCGTAGTAGTCGAAGTCCTGCAAGGTCAGGCCGTTGCGGGCGAGCATGCGCGGCACCGCGTAGGTGGGCGCCATCAGCAGGCCGTCGGGGCCGTGGATGTAGTCGACGGCGGCGACCTCGGAGTCCACCAGGTGCGCGAGCACCGGCAGGTTGCGCTCGGCGGCCCATTCGTCGCTGGACAGCAGCACCGCGGAGGCGCCGTCGGTGAGCGGGGTGGAGTTGCCCGCGGTCATCGTCGCGTCACCGGCCTTGACGCCGAAGACCGGCTTCAGGGTGGCCAGCTTCTCGATCGAGGAGTTGGGGCGCAGGTTGTCGTCGCGGGTCAGTCCGAGGAACGGGGTGATCAGGTCGTCGAAGAAACCACGGTCGTAGGCCGCGGCCATGTTCTTGTGCGACAGGTAGGCCAGCTCGTCCTGGGCCTCGCGGGCGATGCCGAATTCCTTGGCGGTGATGGCGGCGTGCTCACCCATCGACAGGCCGGTGCGCGGTTCGGCGTTACGCGGGATCTCGATGCCGAGCATGCTCGGGCGCAGCTGGCCGACCAGCTTCAGGCGGTCCTTGTTGGTCTTGGCGCGGTTGGCGTCGAGCATCCATTCGCGCATGCCCTCGCTGACGCCGATGGGCGCGTCCGACGTGGTGTCGGTGCCGCCGCCGATGCCGGCGTCGATACGGCCCGCCGCGATGGCGTCACCGACGGTGACGATGGCCTGCAGGCCGGTGCCACAGGCCAGCTGCAGGTCGTGGGCGGGGGTGTAGGGGCTGAGCTTGCTGCCGAGCACACTCTCGCGGATCATGCCGTGCTCGCCGACCCGCTTGAGCACCGCGCCGCCGACGACCATGCCGAGCCGCTCGCCCTGCAGGCCGAAGCGGCTGACCAGGCCGTCCAGGGCGGCGGTGAACATGTCCTGGTTGGAGGCGTGGGCGTACGCCTTGTCGGAACGAGCGAACGGAATCCGGTTACCGCCAACGATCGCGACCGGACGCGGCTGCTTGGTGGTGGTGGCCGGGCTCTTCGTCGAACGGGCTTTGCTAGTCACTCGAGTCTCCAAGGTCTCGTCGGGATCTTCCGCCGCGTCCCGGGCGCTGGTGCGGAACCCCTCCACACGGTTCGGCGCCCGGTCGCAATCGGTTTACATTAAACTTACTCTGGAGTAAGTTTGTTGTCGATACCGCACCCCGCAATTGTGCGCTCGCGCACCTCACGGGCGAAGCCTGCGCCGCTGGTCAGGCAGCCTATGGAGTGATGCGAGCGCAATCAGGGGGACGCACCGACATCCAAGACATCGAGCACAGAAAAGGTGGGAATCGTGGCAGCCAAGAGCAAGGGTGCACCCAACCTCTACGGATCGTTCGTCCATTCCGCCCCCGGCGCCTTCCTCGCGAGCAAGCTGGGCCTGCCGCAGCCGGAAACCCTGCGGCGCTACGTCAAGGGTGAGCCCGCGCTGCCGGGTCCGGTGCTGCTGGGCGGCAAAGGCCGGGTCGCCGAACCGATCCGCGCCCTGCTGACCGACTACACCTTCGCCGACGCCCCCAGCCAGGGCACCAAGTACGGCGCGCTGGTCTTCGACGCCACCGGCATCGGCACCATCGAGGACCTCTCGCAACTGTTCGAGTTCTTCCAGCCGGCCATGCGCAGCATCGCCGCCTCCGGCCGCGTCGTCGTCATCGGCACCACGCCGGAACTGGCCTCCAGCGTCGACGAGCAGATCGCCCAGCGCGCGCTCGAGGGCTTCACCCGCAGCGTCGCCAAGGAACTGCTGCGCGGCGCCACCGCCAACCTGGTGTACCTGCACCCGGAGGCCTCCGCCGCCGCCACCGGCCTGGAATCGACGCTGCGGTTCCTGCTCTCGGCCAAGTCGGCCTTCGTCGACGGCCAGGTCTTCCGGGTCGGCAAGGACGACGCCGTGGCCCCGGCCAGCTGGGACCGCCCGCTCGAGGGCAAGGTCGCCGTGGTCACCGGCGCCGCCCGCGGCATCGGCGCCACCATCGCCGAGGTCTTCGCCCGCGACGGCGCCCAGGTGATCGTCGCCGACATCCCGGCCGCCGGTGAGGCGCTGTCGGAGACGGCGAACAAGGTCGGCGGCACCGCGCTTGCGCTCGACGTCACCTCCCCCGACGCCGCGCAGAAGCTGGCCGAATTCGCCACCGAACGCTTCGGCGGCATCGACATCATCGTGCACAACGCCGGCATCACCCGCGACAAGCTGCTGGCCAACATGGACGAGGGCCGCTGGAACTCGGTCATCAACGTCAATCTGGCCGCACCGCACCGCATCACCGAGGGCCTCGTGGCTTCGGGCGCACTGAAGGCCGGTGGCCGCGTCATCGACGTGTCCTCCATCGCCGGTATCGCCGGTAACCGCGGCCAGACCAACTACGGCGCGTCCAAGGCCGGCGTCATCGGCATGGTGAACGCCGAGGCGCCGAAGCTGGCTGAGAAGGGCATCACCATCAACGCCGTCGC
The DNA here is from genome assembly GCF_005863245.1 of Nocardia cyriacigeorgica. Lineage (GTDB taxonomy): Bacteria > Actinomycetota > Actinomycetes > Mycobacteriales > Mycobacteriaceae > Nocardia > Nocardia cyriacigeorgica_C. Next base: position 191,069 of record NZ_VBUT01000010.1, read on the forward strand.
CCCCGGCTTCATCGAGACCGCGATGACCGCCGCCATCCCGCTGGCCACCCGCGAGGCCGGCCGGCTGATGAGCTCGCTGCTGCAGGGCGGCCAGACCGTCGACGTCGCCGAGACCATCGCCTTCTTCGCCAGCCCGGCGTCGAACGCGGTGAACGGCAACGTGGTTCGCGTCTGCGGTCAGAGCCTGATCGGAGCATGATGACCGAGACCATCACCCTCACCGAGCCGCCGAAGAACGGCAAGCTGTACCTGAAGGCAGCGCTCGGTTCGGTACCGCTGCCGCTGGTCTCGGCGCGTAAGCCGACGCTGCCCGACCGTGAGATCAAGCTCGACGGCGTGCGCGTGGATCCCGATCACCTGGCCGCCTACTGCCGGGCGACGGGCCTGCGGTTCGGTGATTCGCTGCCGCTGACCTACCCGTTCATCCTCACCTTCCCGGTGGTGATGCAGCTGGTGGTGCAGCGCGACTTCCCGTTCGTCGCGGTGGGCGCGGTGCACGCGGAGAACGTCATCGAGCGGACCCGCGAGATCTCGGTGAGCGAACCGCTCGACATCACCGCCCATATCGAGAATCTGCGCGAGCATCCGAAGGGCCTGCTGGTCGACGCGATCAGCGAGATCCGGGTGGGCCGCGAGCTGGTGTGGCGTCAGGTCACCACCTTCCTGCACCAGCAGCGCACCTCGCTCTCGGGTGGGCCCAAGCCCGAACCCAAGCCCGACGAGGTGCCGCCGCCCCCGCTGCGCACCCTGCGGGTGGATCAGCCGACGATCACCCGGTACGCGGCCGCCTCGGGCGACCACAACCCGATCCACACCTCCGCCCTCGGCGCCAAGGCGTTCGGTTTCCCGAAGCCGATCGCGCACGGCATGTGGTCGGCGGCAACGGTTCTCGGATCGATCGAGGGCCGGATTCCGGAACAGGTCACCTATTCGGTGAAGTTCGGTAAGCCGATCTTCCTGCCGTCGACGGTGAACCTGTACGCCGATCAGGCCGACGGCGGCTGGGATCTGGCGCTGCGGCACCCGAAGAAGGGATACCCGCATCTGACGGCGACGCTGCGCTGAGCGGATTCGGGCGATGCGACTGGAGCCGCGCACCTTCCGGGGTGCGCGGCTCTTTCGGTTCAGCAGTCGCAACCGCATCCGTTGCAGCAGCAGCCATCACAGCAACCGCCCCCGCCTTCACCCCCGCCGCAGCAACTGCCGCAGTTCGAGCAGCAGTCGATGCCATCGCAGCAATTGCCGAGGTTTTCTTTCCACCAGGCCGGGCGTTGTTCACCGTTACACGGATTGGTGTGGTCGGCGCAGCACGCGTATCCGGTGCAGTAGATGCCGAGGATGGCGGGTATGGCCTCGGCGATACCGGGGCGGCGGGTCGGCGGACGATGGCCGGTGCGGTCCCTGCGCGCCTGCGCGCCGAAGCGGCCGCGCTCGGCCCGGCGTCCGTCCGGGAATTCCGGCTCAAGCGGTGCGACCGAGCACACGTGGGCCACGGCCCCCGCGCCGCGCCCGATGCGCCGCATCAGCGCGTGTAGCGGGTCGAGCAGCATCCATCGCACCGCGGGCCGGTCTCCGAGATTGGTCGCCGCTATGGCGGCACGCAAGCGCGAATCCGACTGGTGCAGTAGGTCATACGCCTGCGGCATGCCGGTGCCGGTGGCGACGAGCGGGTTGAACCGGCCGCGTTCGCGATCGGTCTCGAAGTCCTCGATGGCGTCGGCCAGGTGGGCGATGCGGCCGAAGTGCCTGCCGGCCTCGCGCAAGGGCGCGATGTTGTCCGGCCGCTCTGCGAGCACGGCGGAGTGGGCGAAGAATTCCGCGGCGCACAGCTGAGCGGGCTCGGTCAGCTCGTCGAGGGTCAGCAGGTGCGCGCGGCGTTCGCGATCGGCTTGCGAATCGAGCGCCGCGACAAGCGGTTCCACATCGAAGCCGATCAGTTGGGCCTGGCGGCGGGCGGCGTCGGCCCAGCGGGTCGACATCTTCGCCATGGGACGGCGGGTCAGCACTGAGGTGTCGCCGTCGTCCTCGACGTGGTCACGAATCTTGGCCGAGCCCAACAGCAGTGACGCCGTCGAGGCCAGCATGATCCCCGCCGAATCAGCCGTGGCCACCTGCGCCCGGCGCATGCCGCGCAGCGCGCACGGTCCGGCGGAGATCCGCTCGACCCGGCCTTCGCGCTGCGCCTCGGTGAGCATGCTCAGCACGATGGCATCGGTATTGGTGGCGCTGCGGGCAAGTTGCCCGTGCCCGTCGCGCAGGCCCAGGCACAGCCCGCACATATGCGCCTGCCACTGCTGTGGATCCACCCCGTACTTCGCCGCACTGTGCGCGCACGGCTTCAGCAACCCGAACAAACGTCCCCTCCGCGAAGTCTTGCCGAAATCCCCGGCCCCGTAGAACGCCCCGAACTCTCGCACCTACCGCGCCGCGCGGCAACTCCGCCGCCGCCCGCGCCCCCTCAGAGCCCGCACGAGTGCTACATGGCTGAGGCATTTCGCGAGTAGCGCCCTCGCTCATGTAGCGCTCGCGGGGCTATTCGGCTTTTTTGCGGCCGGCGAGACCGCTCCAGGCGAGGTCGTCGAGGAGGTCGACGGCCTTGGAGACTTCGATTCGGCCGGTGGCGACGCGGTCGGCGATGGCCTCGCCCGCGCCGATGACGGCCGCAGCGACGACGTCGAAGTCGGTGCCGGGTTCGGCGTGCTTGGCGCTGGATTCGAGCAGTTTGGCGGTCAGTTCGATGACGCGCTCGCGGGCGTTCTCGATTTCGGAGGCGAAGGCTTGCTGGCCGATGGCCTGGCGGTAGAGCACCTGCCAGGAATGCCGGTTGTGGTCGACGAAACCGAGGAAGCCTTCCAGCGCGGTGCGCAACTGTTCGTGCGGGGACAGCAGCGGATTTCCGGCCGGTGCGACGGATTCGATCAGCCGCAGGCCCTCGCGCTGGATGCAGGCGCGGAACAGTTCGTCCTTGGAACCGTAGTAGAGGTAGAGCATCGGCTTGGAGATCTTGGCCTCGGCGGCGATGGCGTCCATCGAGGTTTCGTGGAAACCCTTACGCGAGAACACCTCGACGGCGGCGTCGAGCATTTGTTGCTCACGAACCGCCCGAGGAAGTCGCTTCGTTCCGCCCGCCATCCGCTCTCCTACTACAGGGTGAGCACCCTATATTACTCCAAGGTAAGTTCTTGTTGGACAGATTTGCCCGGCAGTCGCTCAGAATGAGTTTTTCGCCGCGGGCCTGTCAGCAGTGCAGCGGCGCACCCTTGAACCACGCCATCCGCAACACCGACGCGTCCACCTGCGCGATGGGCAGCCGCCCGCTCCACACCGCCTGTTCGAGCCGGTCCAGCACCTGCGGAACGGCATCGGTGGTGATCCACAGGGCGTTGTCGGCACCGGCCACCAGCGAGGCCTCCACCGCCTCCGGAATGCTCATGCGATCGGTGATGGCCGCCATGCCGCCGAGATCATCGGTGAAGATCGGCCCGTCGAAGGGGGCCGCGCCGTAACCGGTGCCCTTGCGCAGCAGTTCCATCGCCGCCGGGCTGATGCTGGCGGGCACGTTCGGCGCCGTCAGTCCCGGCACGTCCAGATGCCCGACCATCACGCCCGCACCCGAACCGACCAGATCGCGAAACGGCACCAGATCGCGGTTCTGCAACTGATCCAGCGGCGGGGTGCGCACCGCGCCCAGATGCGAATCGCCGGAACCGGCGCCGTGCCCCGGGAAATGCTTCATGACGGTGCCGACCCCGACCTCGCGCATCGCGCGGATGTAGGCGCCGGCGTACTCGGTGACGACCATCGGGTCGTCGGAGAAGGATCGGTCGCCGATGACGGAGTTGTCCGGCTGGCTGCTGACGTCGACGTCGGGCGCGAAATTCACCGTCACGCCGAGGTCTTTGAGCGCCTTACCCCGCTCCAGCGTCGCGGTGTAGAACTCCTCGGTGGTCATCGTCTTGGCGGTCTGCCGGGCCGAGGGCGCCGGGCCGATCAGATCGCTGACCCGCGAGACGCGCCCGCCCTCTTCGTCGATGGTGACCATCAGCGGCACATTCGCCGCCGCCTTCACCTGTTCCACCTGACCGTCGGCCAGCAGCGACTGATCGGTCCAGCCGCCGATGAAGATGCCACCCACCTGGTGATCACGCACCACGGCCAGCGCGTCGGCGGTGCTGTTGACACCGACGGTGAGCAGCTGGGCCAGCTTCTGACGCGGCGTGAACTTCGCCAGATAATCGGCCGAACAGTCGCGTTCGGCGGTGGTGGTGGCGCCGGGCGTGGCGGCCGGAGTCGCCTCGGTGGCAACCGGGCGCGAGGTGGCCGAATTCCCGGCATCACCACCGGAACATCCGGTCGCGATGGCAGCCAGAACCGCGAACAGGACCAGAGGCGTCTTGCGCATATAACGACGGTAATCCGCGCGCACGGGTCGACGGTAATCCGCACCGCCCATCGGCGGTGAGCGCGCCCGCGCGGGAGCCGCTCACCGGCCCGGTCCGGGAGTAACCTGAGGACGTAGCCAGGAGACCACCGGGAGGTCGCCGTGCCTTGCGATCTGATGCTCATCGCCTACGACGGGTCCGACCACGCCAAGCGGGCCATCGAATACGCCGGGCGGTTCCTCACGGCCAATCGCGCGGTCGTGCTCACCGCATGGGAACCCATGGTGCGCCAGGCCGCCCGCATCTCCGGGCTCTCCGGTGTGATGCAGCCGGAATGGGTTCCCGACGAGGAGATCGAGGACGTCGCCTACGTCTCGGCCCGCGAAACCAATCGTGAAGGTGTGCGCCTGGCCGAATTGGCCGGACTCAACGCCGAGGCCAGAACCGCCGAATGCACCTCGACGATCTGGAACGCCATCGTCGAATGCGCCGACGAGCTGAATGTCGACGTCATCGTCGCCGGTACCCGCGGCGCCACCGGCATCCGCGCGCTGCTGCACAGCAGCGTGGCCGACGCGGTGCTCAAGCACTGCCATCGGCCGGTCTTCCTGGTTCCGCCGGCCAAGTGAACCGGCCGCCCGGCCCTGCGATGTGCGGCCTCAGTCGGCAGCGGTCATCCCGGTCGACGCCTTCGCTACACCGCCGGCGCCCGGCCGAGGCTCGATGAGATCTACGTCGCCCCGGCGGACGTAGCTCACCAACTCCGGGAATTCCGGGGCTACCGTCGGGCTATGGACGGGTTCTTGCTGGCCGCCCCGGACGGTGTGGTCCGGGCGTACGACACACGCGCCACCTTCGATGACGCACAGCGGGCGGTCACCGCGCTGCGCGACGGGACGGCCGCGATGGTGGTCGGCGCCCTGCCCTTCGACCCGCGCGAACCGGCGGCGTTGAGCGTGCCGGGGCGGGTGGAGCACACCGCTGGACCGTGGCGCCCGGCCGCCGTTCCCGAACTGCCGCCGGTCAGCGTGATCAGCGAGCTGCCGAGCACCGGCGAGCACCTGGCGCGGGTGGCGAAACTGGTCGAACAGCTCGGCGATACCCGTCGGCCGTTGCGCAAGGTGGTGGCGGCGCGGTCGGTGCTCGCCGCTGCCGCCGAACCGCTGGACGCTGAGGTGGTGGCTGCGCATCTGCTCACCCGGCATCCGCGCGCACACGTCTACGCGGTGGATTTGACCCCGGCCGGGCGGGCGGGCGAGGCGCTGGTGGGCGCGACGCCCGAGGTGCTGGTCTCCCGGCACGGCACGACCGTCACCCTGCATCCGCTCGCGGGCACCCTACCCCGCCTGGCTGACCCGGACGCCGACGCCGTGCAGGCCCGGGAACTGCTGTCCAGCACCAAGAATCGCGATGAGCACGCCTTCGTCATCGATTGGATCGCCGACAAGCTCGGCCCACTGTGCTCATCGCTATCGATCCCGGAGGGCCCCGAACTGGTGCAGACCCAGCAGGTCTGGCATCTGGGCACCCCGATCACCGGCACCCTGCGCGATCCCGCGCCCACCGCCCTGGAACTGGCGCTGCTGCTGCATCCGACGCCCGCCGTGTGCGGGACCCCCACACCGGACGCGCTGGAGGCGATCATCGAACTCGAAGGCGACCGCGGGTTCTACGGTGGCGCCGCCGGCTGGTGCGACGCCGACGGCGACGGCGACTGGGTGGTGGCGATCCGCTGCGCCGAGATCGCGGCCGACGGGCTCTCGCTGCGCGCGTTCGCCGGCGGTGGGATCGTCGCGGCCTCGGAGCCCCGGATCGAACTGGACGAGACGACCGCAAAACTGCGCACCCTGCTCGACAGTCTCAACTGCGCGCTGCCGACATGATCCGGTCGACGCCGGCACCACGCCCGGAATCGTCGACACCGCCACGGCGCGATTCGAAGCACGGCCGAATCGCGCCGCGAACTACCGCCGACCCGCGACAGCGACCGTGACCGCCGCCGGCGTTCGTCCGTCGCGGGTTCGGTCTGTGCCTCGGCGAGAACGGCGCAGAGCAATACGGCCACCGCAGATCTGCCCGCGGACCTCGGCCTCGGTCGCCCGCCCGGTGTGCCCCGTCACCTGCCGATCCGGAAATATCTTTTCGCTATAGCAGACCTGCGCATACGCGAATCCCCGAAGTCCTGCTAGGTTGGCCGGGAATACCTGCCTTCCGCGAAGTATTGGAGTGCCCCGATGAAGTTTGCTGTACCTGGTGCCGCTAGTGCGGTCGCCGGCGCCGTCCTGGGTGCGATCGCGGTGTTCATCATCACGGCGGCAGTGCAGCAGAACACCCGCCCGGAGATCGACCGCAGCGGCGACGCCGACTCCTCGCTGTTGAACAACGTCGAATACGGCAGCCGCTGATCCACCCTCGGTTTCTCTCGGATCGCTCGCGCCCGTCGCGAGCGATCCGCTGACCGTGCCGCGCGTCGACCCTGCGCGGCACCGTGGTCCGGACGCACGCGAGAACATCGCGAGTCGTTCCCTTCTGCCGTCTGCGCTTCCGATAGTCGTGATCCGGCGGGTAGGCGCGATCGCTCGCCCCGATGCCCGCGACGCCGACTGATACGAACGTGATGCCCGACGACACCGCAACCTCCGTGCGCCGACCGGACGCCGACCGGCCTTCCACACGCGTACCCAGGGCGGATCGGGCACCCGAAGAAACCGCGCCCCTCGGGAGGCGCTGGTTCGCGGGCACCGTCGTCGCCGCCTTCCTGCTGACGTTCCTCCAGGCGCCCGGCTTCACCGTCGCCGACACCAAATACGACCTGGCCGAGAACCCGCTCGGCTTCCTGGACCGCGCTTCGCACATGTGGAGCAGTCAGGCCCCGATGGGGCAGGTGCAGAACCAGGCCTACGGGTACTTCTTCCCGCACGGCAGCTTCTTCTCCCTCGGCGATCTGCTCGGGCTGCCCGCCTGGGTGACCCAGCGGATCTGGTGGGCGCTGCTGTTGCTCGCGGGGTTCTGGGGGATCGTCAAGCTGGCCGAAACGCTCGGCATCGGCAGCCGGGGCTCGCGCGTGATCGCCGCCGTGGCCTTCACGCTCTCGCCGCGGGTGCTCACCACGCTCGGGTCGATCTCCTCGGAGACGCTGCCGATGGTGCTGGCGCCGTGGGTGCTGCTGGCCCCGGCAGCACTCGGTACGGCGTATCAGCGACGACGCGGTGGTGCGCGCTCACCCGCGGGCAGTGCGCTGGCGTTGGCCTTGATGGGCGCGGTGAACGCGGTGGCGACCGTCGCGGCGTTCCTGCCCGCGCTGCTGTGGTGGGCGTCGTACCGGCCGAATCGCCGCTGGTGGCGGTTCACCGCGGCGTGGGTTCCGCTGCTGGTGCTCGCCACGTTCTGGTGGGCGGTGCCGCTGCTGCTGCTCGGCCGGGTGAGCCCGCCGTTCCTCGACTACATCGAATCCTCCGGCGTCACCACCCAGTGGGCCTCGCTCGGTGAGGTGCTGCGCGGCACCGACAGCTGGACGCCGTTCGTCTCGCCGGAACGCATCGCGGGCGCGGTGCTGGTCACCCAACCGGCCGCGGTGCTGGCCACCGGCCTGATCGCGGCGGCGGGCATGGCCGGGCTCGCGATGCGGTCGATGCCGGGACGCGGGCGGCTGACGTTGATCCTGTGCGTCGGACTCGTCGGCATCACCGCCGGATACGTCGGCGAACTCGGCGGACCGTTCGCCGAATCGGTGCGGGTGTTCCTGGATTCGACGGGCGCGCCGCTGCGCAATGTGCACAAGCTCGAGCCGCTCATCCGCATCCCGCTGGTGCTGGGCCTGGCGCATCTGATCGCCCGCGTTCCGCTGCCCGCCTCGGTGCCGATGCCGGTCTGGCGCAGCGCGTTCGCCCATCCCGAACGGGACCGGAAAGTGGCGGTGACCGCGCTGATCCTCACCGCGCTCGCGCTGTCCACCTCGCTGGCCTGGACCGGCAAGCTGGCCCCGCGCGGCGCCTACGACGAGGTTCCCGAGTACTGGCGCCAGACCGCGCAGTGGTTGAACGACAATGCCGCCGACACCCGTGCGCTCGTGGTGCCGGGGGCGCCGTTCGGCAGTCAGGTGTGGGGCCTGACCCGTGACGAACCGCTGCAAGCGCTGGCGCGGACACCGTGGGCGGTTCGCGACGCGGTGCCGCTGAACCCGCCTGGCACCATCCGCGCGATGGATTCGGTGCAGCGGCTGATCGCCGACGGCCGCCCCTCCGCCGGGCTGGCCGCGACGCTGGCCGGGCAGGGCATCGGCGTGGTGGTGCTGCGCAACGACCTGGACCCGGACACCTCGCGCTCGACCCGGCCCATGCTCGCCCATCAGGCGCTCGACAACTCGCCGGGACTGCGCAAGGTGGCCGAATTCGGCAACCCGATCGAAACCGGCGTCATCGCCGACGGGCTGGTCGCCGACGGCGATCTGCGCCCCGCCTACCCTGCCGTCGAGATCTACCGGGTGGATATACCGGCGCCGGGCACCCCCGCCGAGCTGCGCAGCGGCACCGGCGCACCGGATGAGCTGCCCGGCGCCTACACCGTCCCACTGAGCACCGTGCCAACCGTGCAGGGCGGGCCGGAAGTGCTGGAACGACTCAATCGCGATCCCGGCGCCGGCGCCGACCCCAGGCTGCTCGCGGCCGACCGGGCGCGCGCCGGGCTGCCGATGGGTCCGGTGACCATCACCGATACCCCGATGGCCCGCGAAACCGATTTCGGCAAGGTCGACAACCACAATTCGGCCCTGCGCGCACCCGACGACGCGCGCCGCACCCACAATCTGGTGCCCGACTATCCGGTTCCCGGTGCGGAATTGGTACGCGGCGAATGGTCCGGCGCGACCGTCACCGCATCCAGTTCCGCCGCCGACGCCACCCAGATCGGCGGTTCTGCGCCGGGCAGCTCCACCGCGGCGGCCGTCGACGGTGATCCCGCGACCGGCTGGGTCAGCAATGGCGCCGAACGCGCGGTGGGGCAATGGCTTCGGCTCGACCTCGACAAGCCCATCCGCGCGGGCCTGTTGAAGGTGACGACCAGCGCGGCCGCCATCGGCGACCCGGTGAAATGGGTGGAGGTGCGCACCGACAACGGCAGTGTGTCCGCCCGCATCTCCGAACCCGGTGCGCAGGTGTCGATTTCGCTGCCCGCGGGGACGACCAGCTGGATGACCATCACCGCCATCCGCACCAGGGACGGCACCGCGGGCGGCCAGTTCGGCATCAGCGAACTCACCCTCGACGACTATTCGGTGCGCGACGCCCCGGTGCGCGTCGACATCCAGCACCGCACGGTGCTGCCACCCGCACCCGAAGGCGCGACCGTCGCCGGCTGGGATCTGGGACAGGAATTCCCCGGTCGCAGTGCGTGTTTCGATGCGCCTGACCGGGTGCGCTGCGGGAAGGGCCTCGGGCTCGCGCCGGAGGAACTCGGCGCCTTCCAGCGGACGCTGTCGGTGCCCGAGGGCCTGACCGTCACGCCCGAGCTGACCTTGCGCACCCGCCAGGGACCGGCGCTCGAAGCGCTGCTCACCGACCCGCGCCGCCCGATCGCCCGCGGCGCCTCCGACGTCGGCGACCTGCGTGGTTCGGCCTTCGCCGCCACCGACGGCGATCCGCGCACCAGCTGGACCGCACCCGAGGACACCGTGCGAAACCTGCTCGGCGGCAGGCCCACCCTGACCATCGAGCTGCCGGAACCGGCGCTGGTGACCGGCCTGGACATCACCGCCTCGCTGGGCGGGCTCCCGGCCGCGCCGACGTCGGTCGCGGTGAACCTCGGCAATGGACCGCAGGTACGCGAACTCGACGACGAGACGACCCGGATCGCACTGCACCCCACCGTCACCGACCGGATCGAACTCACCTTGCAGAGCTGGGATTCGGTACTCGACCGCACCGCGCTCGGCTTCGCCCAGACCCAGCCGCCCGGACTCGCCGAGGTGTCGGTGCTCGGACCGGACTACCCGGCGCCCGCCGACCCGGACCGGTTGATCACCATCGGCTGCGCGGACGGGCCGACGGTGGCGTTGGGTGGAGCGGTCTTCCAGACCTCGGTCACCGCGACCGCTGCGGAACTGCTGTCGGGGGCACCGGTTTCGGCGCAGGTCTGTGGCGTCGATGGGCCGACGGGCGAACCGGGTACGCCAGGACCCAAATCGGGTGCGCCGCTCGCCGATCCGGGCTCGACGGACAGCGAGGCCGATGTCGCTGGTTCCCCCGCAGCCGACGGTGCACAGACCGCGGCCCCGACCGTCGACCTGTTCCCCGGCCGCGTGGATGTCATCGCCGCGCCGACCGAGCTGTTCTTCGTCGACCGGCTGCGGCTGGACAACCCCGCCGTCGACCCGGTACCGAATCCGCCGGTCACCGCAGGCCCTCAGCTGCTGGTTCTGCCGCTGAGCACCAACGTCGGCTGGACCGCCGAAACCGCCGACGGCCGCGAACTCGACCCGGTCGTGGTCGACGGCTGGAAGCAGGGCTGGCTGCTGCCCGAGGACGTCGAAGGCCCGATCACCGTCGCGTTCCCCGTCGACCGCTGGTACCGCCTCGCCATCTTCGGCGGCCTGCTGCTGTTGATCCCTCTTGTCGCCCTGGCCATTCCGCGTCGCGGCCGCCCGCTCCCGGACGGCCCGGCCCCGCACACCTGGCGCTCCCGCTGGGTCCCCGCCGTCGGCCTTGCCGCCGCGACCACGATCATCTCCGGTCCGGTCGGCACCGCCCTGACCGCGGCCGGTCTCGCCCTGATCCGCTTCGTGCACCGCATTCCGCGTACCGCGCTGGTGGTGATCGCCGGTGTCGGCACGGCGCTCTCGGCGGCGGCGTTGTCGACGGGACCGTGGCGCTCCCCGACCGGCTACATGGGTGGTTCGCTGTGGGTGCAGCTGCCCGCCCTCATCGCCGTCATCGCGGTCGGCATCGCCGCGCTGCCGCCGCGCGGGCGCAAAGGGGAAACACCCGAGTCCGATCAACTGCCATAGGGCGAGCCGGTCGACGCTACGCCTTGGCGGCGGCCTGCTCCTTGCGCTCCGCTACCAGCTGCTCGCGGCGGCGCACATACCGGCGGACCGGCTCTTCGATGAGCGCGTAGCTGGCGGCGGAGATCGGGAGCGTGATGGCGACGGTCAGGGTCAGCACCAGCAGGAAATCACCGCTGAAGGGCACGATGCCGAAGACCGGGAACACGATCGACAGCACCGCCAGATGCCAGATGAAGATGCCGTAGGACCAGCGGCCGATGGCCTGGCAGACCGGGGATTCCAGCCAGCGGTGCGGCTTCGCTTCGGCGTCGCGCAGGATCAGCGGCGCGAGCAGGGTGAATCCGATGAGCGCGCCCAGGCCCATCTTCGCCGCGTACTGCCAGGGCTCGGCGCGGGTGAGCCCGGCGGGGCCGCCGAAGTTCGTCGCCGAGATCAGGAACACGACCAGCGCCACGCTCCACATCAGGAGTTGATTTCCCGCGATCCGCCGGAAGCGCAATAGCGGACGGCTATCGAATATCACCTCGGCCAAGAGCATGCCCGCGGCGAACCACGGCAGATATCCGGGCAGCCAATTGTCGGCGTGAATGGCGTCCGGAGTGGGCACCGGAAGGAAATTCCAGCCCAGACTGATCAGCGCGAGCCCGAGCACCGCCGGAATCCGCGCCCGCGCCGCCGCACCACGCAGGCCCGACAGCGCGAAAGCCAGCAGCGGCAGCACCAGATAGAAGGCCACCTCGACCGACAGACTCCACATCTGGGTCAAGCCGTCGGTCAGCGTCAGGGGGATGAACACCTGCAACAGCAGCAGATTCGACAACCACACCCGGAAGCCCGCGGTATCGGCCGCGCTGGGCAGCAACACCAGCACCACGCACACCACCACCCAGTAGGCGGGCAGGATGCGGGCGGCGCGGTGCCGCAGGTAGCGGCCCACACCGGGTGCGGTGCCGAGCCCACGGGCAGCAGCCGCGTGCGGGCGCCACAGCAGAAACCCCGACAGCGCGAAGAACACCGCCACCGCCATATCGAAGCGCTCCAGCACCCGGCCGAGCACCGGAATCCCGGTCGCCGCCGTCTGGAACGCCACATGGGTGAGCAGGACACCCAGTGCCGCCATGCCGCGCATGCCTTCCAATGCGGGCAGGAAGGCGCGCGGACGAGCCGGGGCGTCCGTGGTGGTGGGTGCGGTGGCGATCATCGGGTCCAGTCTGCCCTGCGGATTTCGACATGAGAATCCGACATTTCACTTTTCGCGCTAGACTCGGGCGATTTTAGGTCCGATTCCGGCCTCGGCACGGCGTGGTTCATCACCGGGCTGTTAGTGTCGGGGCTCACGAGTGCTGTGGCATGCCCACAGTACCGACGGAGCGACCCGTGTTCTACAACGAGGAGACTTTGCATGGCACAGAGTGCCGGAACCAAAAGGACGGTTGCCTGCCTGCTCGTAGGCCTCGGCGCGCTGCTCATCGTGGCCGCGCTGATGATCCCGACCTATACCTTGAGCAAGATGGCGAAGACTCCCCTCGACCTCGAGATCACCACCATCGCCACCAATGTGCCAGGCCAGGAAAGCCTCGTGCTCGACGCCAAATCGCTGACCGCCCCCGAGGGCTCGGCGAAGGTCGACCAGAACGTTCCCCTGGTCTTCCAGCGGTTCGTGACCGTCGAGGAACCCTCGGACGCGGAGAAGATGACCGTCCAGGCGGGTACCACGCTCCGGCGCACCGACAAGCAGGGCGACACTGGTCTGCTGACCGCCGAGATCGACCGGGTCACCATCGACCGCAAGACCGGTGAGCCGGTGGACGAGGACCCCAACGGTTCCATCGCCAGCACGGTGAACAAGGAAGGCGAGAGCGTCGCCGAGCCGTTCAAGCGTGAAGGCCTGCAGTACCGATTCCCGATCGGCACCGAGAAGAAGGACTACCCGTACTTCGACCGGACCGCCCGCGTCACCTCCGATGCCAAGTTCATCGAGGAGACCGAGATCAACGGCACCACCGTCTACCACTTCCGCCAGGTCGTCGAGCCGGCCAACCTGTACGAGGCCACCAAGAACCCCGCGTTCCGCCTCGAGCTGCCCGCCGCCAAGTGGGGTATCGAGGGCGAAGGCGACATTTCGATGGACCGCTGGTACACCAACACCCGCGACCTGTACATCGAGCCGGAGACCGGCACCGTCGTCGACGGCCAAGAGGCCATCCACATGTACTACGGCCGCACCGGCGACAAGCCCGAGGTCACCGCGCTGAAGGCGACCCTGACCTTCGACGAGCCGACCATCGAATCGCAGCTGTCGGTCGCCAAGGAGAACATCGACAAGCTGTCGCTGTTCGGGCGCATCGTGCCGATCATCCTCGGCGTCGTCGGCGTGATCGCGCTGATCGCGGGCATCGTCCTCGGTGTGCGCGGTGGCGGCGCCGCTGCTCCGGCCGGTCGTGGTGGTGTGCCGCCGCGTCGCCCGGCTCCCGCGGCTCCCACCGCACCGTCGAGCCCGCGCCGTGGTGACGCGGACGCGCCGACCGAGACGATCAAGCTTCCCGAGAAGCCCTGATCCCTCCGCGGTAGACACGCACTGATCGACTCGGCTCCCCTGGCATCGCGCCAGGGGAGCCGAGTTGTTTGTGTGCGCAGCCGGTGTCCGGCGGGCGTCGAACCCACGCGCGCGGTGAGCGTTCGGGCGCGGCCCGGCGCGGCGTCGGGGGCGGAGGGGCGCGGCCGGGGTGCGGGGTGCGACGATGGCGGGCGTGCCTGCTGTTCGTCGCCTACCCGTCGTGGCGGATCTGAGCTTGGTGACGGCGGGCGCGATGACGGCCAATGTGGCCGGATACCTACTTCAGCTGCTGGCCGGGCGCTGGCTCGGCGTCGCCGGGTACAGCGAATTCGCCAGCCTGCTCGCGGTGCAGCTGCTGTGCGCGGTGCCCGCGCTGGCGTTGCAGAACGTGGTCGCGAGGGAACTGGTGCGCGGTGCGAGCGTGACGGCGCTGCGCGGGTTGCAGTGGCGGTGCGCCGTGATCGTCGCGGCGGTGGCGGCGGCGTTGATCCCGGTGGTGACCGTGGTGCTCGAAGTGAGCCCGGTGGCCTGCGCGGCGGCGCTGATGGCCGCGCCCGCGCTGGTGATGCTGTCGGGTGAGCAGGGCGTTCTCCAGGGCGGCAGGCGGTTTCGCGGACTGGCCGTGGTGCTCGGCGCGGCCGGGATCGCGCGGGTACTGCCCGCGATCGTGGTACTCGCGCTGGGTGTGGGCGCCGGGCCCGCGTTGTGGGCGGCGGCGTTCGGCATCGCCGGTGCGGCGGTCTTCGCGCGGTACGTGGCCGGGCCTTCCTCGGAGGCGGCCGTGGTGCCGGACAACGGCGAGCCACCCGCCGCGCTCGACGGCGCGGCGCTGGATCTCTACGCCCCGGTCCCGAACGCCGGGTTCGCGGGTGTGATCGCGGTGGTGCGGGCCGCGCAGGTGCAGGCGGCGCTGATGGCGTTGTCGTCGGCGGATCTGATCGTGGTGCGGATCGTGCTGAACGAGGACGATGCCAGCCGGTACGCGCTGGCCACGATGGCCACCAAGATCGCCTTCTGGCTGCCCGCCGCCGTCGGCATGGTGCTGTATCCGCGGATGGCCCAGCCCGCGCACTCGGCGAGCGCGATCCGCTCGGCGCTGGCGGTGCTGTCCGGCATCGGCGTCCTCGCGGTGCTCGGCGCGGCGGTGGCGGCCCCGCTGGCGCCGCTGTTCGCCGGCGAGGACTACGCGCCGATCCAGGGGCTGCTGTGGCTGTTCGCCCTGCACGGCGCCGTTCTCGCGGTGCTGCAAGGCGCGCTGCTGTCGGCCATCGCCGTCGACCGCACCGCGCTGGCCGGGCTCACCTGGCTCGGCCTCGCCATCGAAGTCGCCCTCATGCTGGCCTTCGCCCGCACCATCCCCGCGCTCATCATCACCGCCGCCGGCGTCGCGGGCACCACCACCGCCATCGTCGCGGTTCTGGTGCTCTACACAGCCGCCCGCCAACCCGCCGAGGATGCTCGGTCGTGAGTGCGGGTGCTCGGAGCAGTCGGTGGGCGGCGGTCGTTCCGGCGGTGTACAGCGCACTGCTGACGCTGGTCGTCGCGGGTCCACTGCTCGGGCCGGGCTATCTGCTGCTGCGGGATGCGGTGAGTACGCCGCGGTCCTATCTCACCGATTCCGCCCTCGGCCTCGGTGACGCCGCTCCGCGTGCCGTCCCGCAGGACGCGCTGCTGGCGACGCTGTCGACGGTGGTGGACGGCGGGCTGATCGTGAAGGCGATCCTGCTGGCCGCGCTGTGGGCCGCCGGATACGGCGCGGCGGTCCTGTCGTGTGAGCTGCTGCGGGTGCCGACGGCGGCGCAGCTGGTGGCCGTCACGGTGGCGATCTGGAATCCCTTTGTCGCCGAACGTCTCCTGCAAGGCCACTGGAGCCTGCTCACCGGATACGCGGCCCTGCCCTGGACCGCGCTCGCGGCGCATCGGCTTCAGCAGCGGATCGGCGGAAAAGACGGCGTCCGGCAGCGCAGCGGCGAGCAGCGCATCACGGGGCGCGGCGCCGGACAAGGCAACGCTGCGGTGCGCAGCGGACATGACAGCACCGGGCAGGGCAGCAGATGCCGGGAAAGCCCTGGGCCGCAGGACGACAGTGGCCGCGGATACCGGGACTGGGCGGTCCTGGCCGGAAGCTTCGCGGCGGCGGGCCTGACGCCGACGGGCGCCCTGCTGGCCGGCCTCGTCGGCCTGACCGTGGCCGGACGCCGCAATCTCCCCGGCGTCCTGGCGCTGCTGATCGCCGCCTCCGCCCCATGGCTGGTCGCCACCATCGCCTCCGGAGCCGGGACCGAAACCTCCGACCCCGCCGGCATCGCCGCCTTCGCCGCCCGCGCCGAACCCGGCCTCGGCACCCTCGGCAGCCTCGCCGGGCTCGGCGGCATCTGGAATGCCGACGCCGTCCCCTGGTCACGCACCACACCCATCGCATTCATCGGGACCGCGATCCTGCTGGTCCTGGTCGCCCTCGGCGTCCGGACCGTGGCCGGCGGATTCCTTCGCCGCCGAACCACCACCGGCAGCGCCTCTACTACCGATAGCGCTCCGGTCTCCTCCGGCGCTCGGCCGGAAGCCACCCCCGCGCCCGACGAGACCGACGCCGACAGAACCGACTCTCGCCCCCAAGCCGGCCTCGTGTCCGACGAGATCGACGCCGACGCCACCGACCCCCGCCCGGCAGCCACGGACAGCGATCGACCGCCTTCAGATCTGTCCACATCCACCCCTGCCCCCGCGGCCCGCAGCACTCCGCTCACCTCAGCAGGCGCGCCTCCACAGGCCACCCCCGGACCCGACGAAACCGACACCGACGCCACCGACCTCCGCCCGGCAGCCACGGACGGCGACCGGCCGCCCTCCGATCGGTCCACACCCACCCCCGACCCCATAGCTGCCCGCACCGGCCGAAGGCTCGTCGGATTGGCAGTCGCGGCCGTGCTGCTGCCTGCCCTCGGCGCAACCGCCTGGGGCATGGACGTTCTCGAATGGCTCGTCGTCGAAGTCCCCGGCGCAGGCCTGCTGCGCGACACCCAGAAATACGTCGCCCTCGCGATGCCCGCGTACGTCCTCTGCGCCGCAGCGGGATGCGTCGTCCTCGCGCAACGGTTCGGCGCCACCACCCCTGGGCCGGATTCCGGGCCCGACCCTGCCACTCCGAAGCCGGACAGCGCATCGGTGGCGGCCCACCGACCGTCCACGACAGGCCCCGCGGTCACCGCGGTCGCGGCACTGTTCATCGCGGCGCTTATCCTCCCGCTCATCGACCTGGCCTGGGGCGTCGGCGGGGAGATGCGGGCGGTGCGGTATCCGGCGGCGTGGCAGGAAGCGGCCGCGCGGGTGGACGGACCCGGTGACGTAGCGGTCCTGCCGGGCGGGATGTTCCGGAAGTTTCCGTACAGCGGGAGCGCCCCGGTGCTCGATCCCGCGCCGCGCATGCTGCCCAACGATGTGTTGCAGACCGGTGAGCTGCCGGTGCGCGGGCGGACAGTGTCGGGTGAGGGGGCAAGGGCGCGCAGGGTGGAACAACTGCTGCTGGACGGGGGTTCGCCGACGGAACTCGCCACGCTCGGCGTGGGCTGGGTGTTGGTCGAACACCGCACTCCCGGGCCGATGGGTGAGTCGGAAACGACGCTCGCCCAACTGGACCCGATGTTGCGGACCCCGGATCTGTCGCTCTACCGCGTGCCCGGCACCATCGCCGAGCGATCGAGCGCACACCGCCCGCTGGTGATCGGCGCCCACATACTCTGGGCCGCATTACTCGTGGCCCCGCTGCTCACGTTCGTGCCGACTCTGCGTCGATCAGACCGAAATCGCTGAGGAGCGGCCGACACATCAGCCGCACACCGTGTCAGCACCGGCATCGGGAGGTCCGGTGCCGCATCGCTGCCTGCCGCACCCGACGTGCTGTAGGCGGGCCGGCGGGGGAAGCGCGGGGTGCCGTCGAACGGCCTGCGCACGAGCACATGCCGTGAACCACACGGGAGCAGCACGCGTCCCGGCCGGAATCGCAGCCTCGGCCAACTCGAGCCGCCCCGGGACTACGCACTTCCCCTAACTCACACCGGCGGAATCAGCCCGGATACCTTGCGCCCGTCCGCCGCCGCCGACAGCACCTGATACACCCCGGAAGCCGTACTCTCCCACGAGAATTCCCGCGCCCGCGAGCGCGCCTTCTCGCCCATGATGGTGCGGGCGGCGGCGTCGTCGAGCAGTTCGGCGACCGATTCGGCCAGCTGGTCGACGTCGTCGACGAGAACGCCGGTGACGCCGTCGACGATGGAATCGGTGAGCCCGCGCGAGGATCGGTAGCCGACGGTCGGCACACCGTGCTGCGCCGCCTCGATCACCGCGAGCCCCCAGCCTTCCTTGCGCGACGGCATGACGTGCACCCACGACCGGGCGAGCAGTTCGTGTTTGCGGCGTTCGTCGACGTGTCCATGGAAGGTGACCGCGTCGGCGATACCCAGCTGCGCCGCGACCGATTTCAGGTTGTCGGCCCACCAACCGTCACCGATGACGTCGAGCTGCACGCCGGGGATCCGGCCGCGCAGTTGCGCGACGGCGGCGAGGGCGTCCTCGATCTGCTTGTGCGGCACCAGCCGTGAGAGCACCACCACTCTCGGCTCGGCGGTACGGGTTTCGGCGGCGCCGGTGGGGGCATCGACTGGAACAGGTTCAGCGCCGTTGCGTACCACCGCGATGCGCGATCCGTCGACGCCGAGCGTCGTCAATTCCTCTGCCGAAGGCAGCGAAACCGTCAGGTATTGATTGTCGCGATGCACCCTTGGCGACAGCCGCGATTCGATCCACCAGCCGATCCGGCCCACCAGCTTGCCCGCGACGGGCCACTGCTCGCGATGCCCGTGATGCACCAGCACCACCGACGGCGCCTTGCTCGCGGCGCGGGCGAAGAACGGGATGCCGTTCTGGGTGTCGATCACCGCGTCGGGCCGGATGCCGCGCAGCGGTCCGAGGCCGAGGCGCGCGAGGGCGATGGCGGCGAGTGCGCGCGGGTACACCGAGTAGCGGCCACCGGCCCGGCTGATGTCGATGCCGTCGACGGTTTCCCTGCGGGCCGCGCCGGGGTAGCGGGCGGTGCGCAGGGTGACCTTTACGCCGCGGGCGGCGAGGTGGGCGCCGACCTGCTCGAGGTAGCGTTCGCTGCCCCCGCCCTGCGGATGCCCCGTGTCGCGCCAGCAGAGCAGTAGGACTTCGCGCACGGTCGAGCTTCTCCGGTCGTCGGGTCCCCGTCGGGAACGTCGGATATCGTCGTACACCCTAGTGGACGGCTTCCGGCCGTGGTCCGATCCCGGCCCTGACCGGCCGCCGACCCGGCCCTGACCGGCCGTAGACCGGCATCCGACCCCGACGGACACAGGGCAGCCGCACCCGGCCGATTCCAGCAGCCGCACCCGGCCGACACGGGCCGCAATCGAGCAACGCAGGCAGCCCCAGCCGGCAGCCGTTACCGTGCCGCACGGCGGATTGTGCGAGACTCGGCGCCGTGCTCAGAGCCGATAAAACGACTGGGTGGTCCCCGCAGGCCCGGATGCGACCGGGGCGGGCGCCCGTACCCGCAGCCGCGCGGGCCGGGCGACGGCGTCCCCGTTTCGCCGAGCGCGCCACCCTGCGCCGGTCGATCCGGCTGCTGAGCAGTTTCCGCTTCGAGCAGACCGCGCCCGCGGTGTTCTACGGCGGCCTCGCCACCGACAGCGCGGCCATGATCAGCGATTTCTATGCCGACGTGACCGGAAGGGAGCTGGCTGGAGCGACCATCATCGACGTGGGTGGCGGCCCGGGCTACTTCGCCGACGAGTTCGCCCGCACCGGCGCCAGATACATCCCCGTGGAGCCGGACCCGTCGGAACTGCATGCCGCCGGGCTGACGGTGCCGGGCGCGGTGCGGGGTTCCGGGATGGCGTTGCCGTTCCGCGATGGCGCGGTCGATATCTGCTTTTCCTCGAATGTCGCCGAGCACGTGCCGGATCCGTGGCTGATGGCCGACGAGATGGTGCGGGTGACCAGGCCGGGCGGGGTGATCGTGCTGTCCTACACGGTGTGGCACGGCCCGTTCGGCGGGCACGAGACCGGTCCGTGGCACTACCTGGGTGGCGAGTACGCCGCGCGCCGGTATGTGCGCAAGCATGGCCGCGAGCCCAAGAACAGGTTCGGCCGGTCGATGTTCGCGGTGCGCGCGGCCGATGGTTTGCGGTGGGCGCAGCGGACGCCTGCCCAGGTGTTCGCGGTGTTCCCGCGCTATCACCCGCGGTGGGCCTGGTGGCTGGTTCGCATCCCGTGGTTGCGTGAGTTACTGGTCAGCAACCTGGTGGTCGTCGCGATCAAACCGGACTGAACGTCGTTCTCGGACGGCGGAACAGACGATCGCTTATCAGCGCGCCCACAGCGCCAGGCGCCGGCCCCTGGTGCCGTGCCGGGCTTCCTGCCAGGGCGATTCCTGCATGGCGAGGCCCACGGTCTCCAGCGTGGTCAACCCGACCAGATCGGCCAGCGTGCCGACCATGGCGACCGCCTCCGCGGCCTGCATGGCGGCGGTTGCCTGCTCCATGGTCAAGGTGCGGCCGGGTAGGAAGGACACTACCCAGCCGCCGCTGCCAACGCTCTTAGCTTGATGCTCGGTCTGGTCGCTGGTCATCAACGACCGGCCGATCACTTGCACCGCCATGAATCGGACTCCCCAATTGCGGTATCGGTTCGATGGGTCGAGCGAGCTGATCAGTAGCTACAGCATCCACGCTCCAGCAACAGAACGCAATAGTGCGTTCTGACGAAAAGCGAACCGACAGGTCGGAATTCACGCAGCTCATGGCAGCGCGCGAAGATCAAACTGAAACCTGTTACAGACAACGGCGCGACAAAACTGTAACGTGTTCTCATGGATTACGACAGCCTGTTCATCGGCGGCCGCTGGACCGCGCCCGCCACCACCGAGCGCATCCAGGTCATCTCCCCGGCCACCGAGGAGCCGGTCGGCAGCGTTCCCGCCGTCGACCGGGCCGACGTCGACGCCGCGGTCGCGGCGGCCCGCGCCGCCTTCGATTCGGGCCCGTGGCCGTCGACGCCGCCGGAGGAACGGGCCCAGGTGCTCACCCGCGCCGCCCGCCTCATCGAGGAACGCGGCGCCGACCTGGCCGCCACCCTCACCGCCGAGATGGGCGCCCCGCTGATGGCGGCGACCACGCTCAACCAGATCCCGGCCGTGGCCGCGCTGGACTACTACGCCGGCTTGGCCAAATCGTTCCCCTGGAACGAGACGCGCACCGGCGTCTTCGGCACCACCCGGGTCTCGCGGGAACCGCGCGGTGTGGTCGCGGCCATCACTGCATGGAACGTGCCGCTGTTCCTCGCGGCCAACAAGCTGGGGCCCGCGCTGCTGGCCGGGTGCACCGTGGTGCTCAAGCCCTCCCCGCTGACGCCGCTGACCACCAACAAGGTGGCCGAGATCTTCGCCGAGGCCGGGCTGCCCGAAGGCGTGCTCTCGGTGCTGCCCGCCGAGGCCGAGGCCTCCGAATACCTGGTGTCGCATCCAGGTGTGGACAAGCTGACCTTCACCGGCAGCACCGCCGTCGGCCGCAAGATCGGCGCCATCGCCACCGGGCAGCTGAAGACGGTCTCGCTCGAACTCGGCGGCAAATCGGCGGCAATCCTGTTGCCCGACATGGACATTGCCGCGAGCATCCCCTCGCTGGCCTTCTCCGGCCTGATGAACACCGGCCAGGGCTGTGTCGCGCAGACCCGAATCCTGGCCCCGCGCAGCCACTATGACGAGATCGTCGACGCGCTGGTCGCGCATGTGCGCACCATGACCGTCGGCGATCCGACCGATCCGGCCACCCAACTCGGCCCGCTGATCTCGCAGCGCCAGCGCGAGCGCGTCGAGGGCTATATCGCCAAGGGCAAGGCCGAAGGGGCGCGGCTGGTGCTCGGCGGCGGCAGGCCCGAGGGGCTGGACAAGGGCTGGTTCGTGGAGCCGACCATCTTCGCCGATGTGGACAACAGCTCGACGATCGCGCGGGAAGAGATTTTCGGGCCGGTACTTTCGGTGATTCCGTACGGCACCGAGGACGAGGCCGTCGCGCTGGCCAACGACTCCGATTACGGTCTGGCCGGCTCGGTGTGGACCAGCGACGTCGAGCACGGCGCCGAGATCGCGGCCAAGGTGCGCACCGGCACGTACGCGATCAACTGGTACGCGTTCGATCCGTGCGCACCGTTCGGCGGTTACAAGAACTCCGGTCTCGGCCGCGAGAACGGCCCCGAGGGCGTCGACGCGTACTGCGAGCAGAAGTCGGTGCTGATGCCGCTCGGCTGGACCGGCTAGCGGCGCAGAAAGCGAATCAGCCTCCGGGGCGGGCGGCCGACGGCCGGCTCACTCCGGGGGCTGAACCACGCGCAGAATCGATTGCGGATCCTCGGCGGACCCGGGCGCGTCGACCACTTCGACGCACCAGCCCGGCGGCAGGACCGATTGCAGGCGTTGCGCCGCCCTGCGCAACGGTGTGCTCGCGTGCGGCAGTGCCGCGGTCGGTAGTTCGGCTACCGGAGATCCGGTGTACCCATCGGCCATGCTCCACACCCTCTCGCGCGGCGATCGCGTCGTCGGCGGCGGTTGTCTTCCGCGCCACGAGCGGATCGAGGAAGCAGTTCAGTCGATCAGTTAACTGTTGGCAATCGAACTGTGCTGTCGTGAGACGGAAGAACACCCAAAGCATAAGCCACACAACAGGCTCAACCCGGCACAACGGACAGGTACCCGTGGCGCGTCGCGCCGAAACCGCAGGCCGAGCGGGAAAATCAATACCGCCCGCACCCGATGAGGATGCGGACGGTATCGAAATACGCGGTGTGACTAACCCAAGCGCTGCTTCAGGGCTTCGAATTCGTCGCGCACCCCGGACGGCAGCTTGTCGCCGATGAATTCGAACCACTCTTCGATGAGCGGGATCTCCTTCTTCCATTCCTCGGCGTCGACCTTCAGCGCCTCGTCGACGTCGGCGGGGTCGACGTCGAGGCCCTCCAGGTCCATCTGGGCGGCGGTGGGGACGTTGCCGATCGGGGTGGTCTCGGCCTCGGCCTTGCCCTCGATCCGGTCGACGATCCACTCCAGCACGCGGGAGTTCTCGCCGAATCCGGGCCACAGGAACCGGCCGTCGTCGCCGCGGCGGAACCAGTTGACGTAGAAGATCTTCGGCAGCTTGGCCGCATCGGCGTTCTTGCCGACGTTGATCCAGTGGTTCAGGTAGTCACCGACGTGGTAGCCCATGAACGGCAGCATCGCCATCGGGTCGCGGCGCACGGTGCCGACCTTGCCCTCGGCGGCGGCGGTCTGCTCCGAGGACAGGGTGGCGCCCATGAAAACGCCGTGCTGCCAGTCGAAGGACTCGGTCACCAGCGGGACGGTGGTCTTGCGGCGGCCGCCGAACAGGATCGCCGAGATCGGCACACCCTGCGGGTCGTCCCATTCGGGGGCCAGGATCGGGCACTGCGACATCGGGGTGCAGTAGCGCGAGTTCGGGTGGGCGGCGAGGGTTTCGGTCTCCCGCAGGTACCAGTCGTTGCCCTTCCAGTCGATCAGGTGATCGGGCTCGCCCTCCAGGCCTTCCCACCACACGTCGTTGTCGTCGGTCAGCGCGACGTTGGTGTAGACGGTGTTGCCCGCGTCCATGGTGGCCATGGCGTTGGGGTTGGAGCTGTGGTTGGTGCCGGGCGCGACGCCGAAGAATCCGAACTCCGGGTTCACCGCGTAGAGGCGGCCGTCCTTGCCGAAACGCATCCAGGCGATGTCGTCGCCGAGGGTCTCGGCGCGCCAGCCGGGGATGGTCGGCTGGATCATCGCGAGGTTGGTCTTACCGCAGGCGCTGGGGAAGGCGGCGGCGATGTAGTAGGCCTTGTTCTCCGGGGAGATCAGCTTGAGGATCAGCATGTGCTCGGCCAGCCAGCCCTCGTCGTGCGCCATGGCCGAGGCGATGCGCAGCGAGTAGCACTTCTTGCCGAGCAGCGCGTTGCCGCCGTAGCCGGAGCCGTAGGACCAGATCTCGCGGTCCTCGGGGAAGTGGGTGATGTATTTGGTGTCGTTGCACGGCCACGGCACGTCTTCCTGGCCCTCGGCCAGCGGCGCGCCGACGCTGTGCAGCGCCTTCACGAACGGGCGGTCGGTGCCGAGCTTCTCCAGCGCGGCGGCGCCCATACGGGTCATCACGCGCATGGAGACGACGACGTACTCCGAGTCGGTGATCTCCACACCCAGCTTGGGGTCCTCGGCACCGAGCGGGCCCATGCAGAACGGCACCACGTACATGGTGCGGCCCTTCATCGAGCCGCGGTACAGCTCGGTCATGGTGGCGCGCATCTCGGTGGGGTCGACCCAGTTGTTGGTCGGGCCCGCGTCGGCCTCGGTCTTGGAACAGATGTAGGTGCGCGATTCGACGCGCGCGACGTCGGACGGGTCGGACAGGGCGAGGAAGGAGTTGGGCTTCTTCTTCTCGTCCAGGCGCTTGAAGGTGCCCGCCTCGACCAGCTGGGTCGTCAGACGATCCCATTCGGCGTCGGAACCGTCGGCCCAGACCACCCGATCAGGCTGAGTCAGTTCGGCGACTTCCTGTACCCAGGTGAGCAGTTCGCTGTGTTCGGTCGGCGCTTTGCCGTCGGATCCACGAAGACCAGGAATGGTCGCTGAGGTCATGAAAACTCTCCTGAGATGGGCGGTTCTGCGGTGTTTCGATCCTGGCCCAATCGGCGCGTGACCAGCCCCGAACCACCGAGCGCCACCATTGGCTGGATGGCACCCGCTACGGCCCGTCGATCACGCCGGCCGGCTGGACAGCGCACAGGGCGAAGCGGACGCCCAGGTTCCTGTCTAGAGGTTAACGCGATATGACGAACCGTACGGAATCGGGTTCCTCATAGGTACCCCCGATCAGTGCCGATCATTCGTCCCACGTCCGGCCGACGCCATCCAGTGATCGATGCTCTCGATATCGCGTTCACAGGCCGCGAGCTGACCGGGTTGTTCGGCGATATAGCGGCGCAGCCGGGCCTCCAGTTCGGCCGCCTTGCGGTCGATCTCGACCATCCGTTCGGTGCTCGCCCGCACCACCCGCTCAGACAACTGCCCTTCGGCCTCCACCATCGCCGTGCCGACACGCTGCTCGAGCTGGGCTTTTACATTGACGAGGGCGTCGGCGACCCACTGCCGGAGGTGATTGCGGTCGGCGAGCTGGGCGCGCGCCCGCACCACCCAGGCGGCCACGCCCGCGCCGAGCAACAGCGTCACCGGAACGGTCGCCACGTCGAGCGCGGGCACCAGACTGAACGGCGAGACCACCAGCCGGCCGAGGCCGACACCCGCCGACGCGCCGAGCGCGATCATGAGGTGATCTTCGACACCCCGCTGCCGCGGCTCGGGATCCGGGCCGACGCGCGGCGGCGGATCGCGGCGCACCGGGCCCGGGTCGGGGCCGCCGACGCGGGCGGCCAGTTCGGCCAGCCGGTGTTCGATATCGACGTCGACGGCGCCTGCCAGTTCGGTCACCGCCTGTTGCAGCCGATCCGGATAGTCGCCGATGCTGCCGCGGCCGAGCCGGTCGAGTTCGGCGCGCGCCGCGGTGTGCAGGGCCCGCACCCGGGCGCCGACCTCGGTCATCAGATCCAGCCGGGCCAGATGCAGCTGGCTGCGCAGCGTGGACATGGCCGCGGCCCGGCCGCCGTCGCGCCCGGCGAGCAGGGTGGCGCGTTCCTCGCGCAGCCGCATTGCCGCGGTGCCCGCGCGCAGCGAGGCGACCTGTTCGACGATGCGGGCCCTGGTATCGGTGAGGACCCGGGTGCGCACGGCGGCCAGCCGGTCCGCACCGTCGTCGGCGGCGCCGAGGGTGGCCGCGGTGAGCTCGGCGTGCAGAGCGGCGAGCCCGGAGCGGTCCAGCAGAGCGGTATCGCCGGAGGATCGCGCGGCCACCGCGAGCCGGGCGGAGACCGGGACGATATCGATATCGGTGATGCCCTGCCCGGCCAGCAGCGCCAGATCGCGTTCGCGCACCGCGCGCCAATCCTGGTGGGCGTGGATGCCGTTCATGGCCAGCAGCACCCTGGTGCCGCCGGCGCGCAGCCCGCGCACCATGTCGAGCACACCGGCGCCGAGGGTGGTGCCCGCGTCGAGCAGGATCAGCGCCACCGCGGCGGGCGCTTCGCCCGATGGTGAGGTGGTTTCGACGGCGGCGCGGGCGTCGGCGACGGGATCGGTGAGGTCGACGTGTGGTTCGAAGCGGGCCAGTTCGGTTCGCAACAGTGTGGTGTTGGCGTCATCGGGGCCGATCAGCACCACACCGGAGGCGTTGCCGTTACCGCTGACGGCGCGCAGCAACGCCATCCCCTGCGGATTCCATCGCTGCACCACCGCTTCCAGCTCCGCGGGTAGCGCGGCGACGGAGGCGGCGGAATCGGTGCGCGAGGGGTGTTCCGGGGGATCAGAGACCGGCACTGCTCATTCGCTCCCATAGCCGGACGTAGCCGTTGTGCACCCGCACCGCGGCGCGGCGAGCGGCCGGCGGCATATCGCTGGAGACCAGCGAACGCCAGCGCGCGGCCCGGTCGAGGGCGTCGTCGGCGTCGGCAGGCGCGGGCGAGGGATAGCCCGCGGCCAAGTGCGCGACCGACGGATGCGCCAGGCCGGCGCACAGCCCGGTCCACAGGGCGTCGTCGCCGTAGAGGTAGTCCTCGAGCACGTCACGGGCGCGGCCGCCGTCACCGGGAACGGCGCGCGCGGCCAGCCGGGTGAGTTCGTCGAGCAGCTCGCCGCCGCGCTGGGCCGAGACCTGCTCGTAGCGGCGGTGCAGCAGCTTGTGCAGCGGGTCCACCGCACTCGCGGCGTGCAGGACCTGCAACAACGCCTGGCCGGTGATCTCCGGCTGGTTCCGGACCACGGTGAGCGCGCAGTTCACCCCGTACAGGTCCCAGCGCTGCAACAACTGGGTCCGCTCGGCGACATCGGGGCCCGCGCCGGGCGAGGTGAACAGGTCCGGCGAGAGCGTGAAGGCCGGATCGGTGTTGCCCGCATGCCTGCGCAACGTCGCCAGATCGGCCTCGGTGACCGCTCCGGCCCTGGTCCGCACCGCCAGCGAGGCGACGACGGGCAGCACCTGACGGCCGAGCTCGCGCCCGTACTGTTCGGCGGCGATGACGGCGTCGGCCCACCGGGCGCCCACCGCGTCGGCCTTGTTGAGCACGACGATGGTGCGGTCCGGCGGCAGCGAACCGATGATGCGCAGATCGGCCGGGCCGGGTGCGGCGGCGAGCACGTAGACGATGATGTCGCCGTCGAGCACCGGATCGGGCAGGCCGGGTTCGTCCACCGGGCCGGTCTCCACCGCCGACATCAGCGCCAGCGCGTGCAGCACGGTGGTGCGGCCGGTGTGCGCACGGCCGGTGACCTGGATGCGCGGCGGCATCCGCCAGCGCTCTACCGCGAGCCCGGCGTGGTAGCCGATCTGCGGGTCGTTGCCCTGGCCCTGGCGCAGGACATCGAGCAGTTCGTCGAGTTGATCGCGCTCACGCGTGTGCTCACGTCGGTCGAGCATGGTTCCATCCGGTCCGGCGGCTTTCGGCATCGGTGCGCACCCCCCTGTCGAGTTCTGCGGGCATTGTCTCAGAAGTCGGGGCGGGCGCCGGTGCGGGCCGGTTCACGATCCGCTGACGTATTTGTTCACCGTGCGCACCGCCCAATTGGGCGCGTATTTCGCCGCGGTGGCGAGCAGTTTCGCCTGCGCGCCGATCTCGTAGTGCACCCGCGGCAGCCTGCCCTGTTTCCTGGTGGCCGACCAGATGCCGTTGGCGACGTCGTCGGCGGTCAGCCGGACGCCGAGCGAGCGCGTGGATTTGGTGTTGACGCCGTCGACCATCGCGGTGGCCACGAACAGCGGCCAGATCGCGATCACCCGGATGTCGTGGTGCGCCCATTCCAGGTCGAGCGCCTCGGTCAGGCCTTTGACCGCGGATTTGGTGGCGCCGTAGCTGGCGAGTTCGGGCTGGCCGTAGATCGCCGAGGCCGAGCAGAGGTTCACCACCTGGGCGCCGGGGGTGTCACGCAAATAGCGGAATGCCGAATGGGTGCCGTTGATGACGCCGCCGAGGTTCACATCGACGATGGCCTGATGCTGGGCGAGGTCGATCGATTCGAACGGCCCGGCGCGCAGGATGCCCGCGTTGTTGATCAGGATGTCCAGGCGTCCGGCGTCGTCCCAGAACTCGGCGAGCCGCTCGGTCCACGCTGTGGTGTCTGTCACATCGAGCAGCCCGGTGCGCACACTGCCGCCCGCCTGGCCGATATCGGCCGCGAGCCGCGTCAGCCCGACCTCGTCGACGTCGTAGGCGCCGACGTGATAGCCCTGGGCAGCGAAAAGCAGCGCCGTGGCGCGGCCGATGCCCGCCGCAGCGCCAGTGATGAAAACCGTCGGACCACCCATGCCAGGCAGCGTAATGGGCTTCGTCACACCGTGCCGTACTATCCGCTGGGGCTGGCCCGGCGAATGCCGGG
Organism: Nocardia cyriacigeorgica; assembly: GCF_005863245.1. GTDB lineage: Bacteria > Actinomycetota > Actinomycetes > Mycobacteriales > Mycobacteriaceae > Nocardia > Nocardia cyriacigeorgica_C. Next base: position 219,544 of record NZ_VBUT01000010.1, read on the forward strand.
TAACTTACCCTGACCAGATGGTCGGCACCACAGTCGGTGCGTAGCTTGACTTTTCGTTCACGACGAGCGGGCGACACACGCGCGGAGCCGGACCGCGCGGCGGCGAGACGCCGCTGGAAGTGCCCGAGATCGTGCATCGGGCCTCGACGAGGAGGTTGCGATGACTCGCGACAGGGCGACCCGGCCGAGTGCCGATCCCACGACGACCATCGGCGCCACGGACACGACGCTGCTGCCGAGCCGTGATCCGTTCCACCGCCCGCCGCCCGGATTCGCGGACAAGCCCGCCGGCACCATCCTGCGCAGCCGCGAGGTCGAGGTGGCGCTGTTCGGCGTGGTACCGCAGAAGGTTTCGGCCTGGCAGTTGCTCTACCGCAGCTGCGACCTGCACGGCACACCCGAGGCCGCGGTCACCACCGTCCTGTTGCCGCACGGCGCCGAACCGGCCGAATCCCGCCCGCTGCTGGCCTTTCAATCCGCGATGGACGCGGTCTCGGAACGGTGTTCGCCCTCCTATGCCCTGCGCCGCGGGGCGCATGCGCTCGGGTCGATCACCCAGTTGGAATGGCTGCTGGTGGCGAACGCGCTGCGGCGTGGCTGGGCGGTCAGCATCGCCGACCACGAGGGCCCGCGCGGCAACTTCGGCGCGCCGCGCGAACCCGGCTACCGCGCCCTCGACGGCATCCGCGCCGCGCTCGCCTTCGCCCCGCTCGGCCTCGGCCCGGACACCAGGATCGCGGCGTGGGGCTATTCCGGTGGCGGGATGGCCAGTTCCTGGCTGGTGGAGATGGCGCCGACCTACGCACCCGAACTCGATATCGCCGGTGCGGTGCTCGGCGCTCCCGTCGGCGATCCCGGTCAGGTTTTCCAGCGGCTCAACGGCGGCTACTTCGCCGGCCTGCCCGCCATCGTGATCGCGGCGCTGCGCCGGATCTATCCGGCGCTCGGTGCGATCATCCAGAACGAACTCACCCCGGACGGGCTCGAGCTGGTCGCGCGCGCCGAACGGTCCACCACCATCGCCGCCGTGCTCGGCCTGGCCAACAAGAAGATGGACGACTACCTGCCGCGTCCGCTCGACGAGATCCTGGCCGCACCGGAGATGCAGGCCATGCTCGACGACCTGCGGCTGGGCAATACCGCGCCGAAATGCCCGGTGCTGGTGGTGCAGCCGGTGCACGACCAGGTCATCCACATGGACGGCATCGACGGTCAGGTGCACCGCTACCGCAAGGGCGGCGCCGACGTCACCTATGTGCGCGACCGGCTCAGCGAGCATTTCTCGCTGCTGCCGCTGGCCACCCCGATCACCCTCGACTGGCTCGACGCCCGGCTCGCGGGCAAGCCGGTCACCGAGGCGCGCGACAGCACGGTCTGGTCGGTGCTCGCCTCGCCGGTGGGCGTGCGCGGACTGCTGGAGATGGCGCGCACGGCGGTGCTGGTCGCGCTCGGACGTCCGCTGCGCGCACCCGAGCCGCCGGTCACCGAGGTCGAACAGGCGAAAGCGGCCTGATCCGGTCAAGGGCCGGAGGCGGTAGCGCAGCGTCACCACGCAGGCCCTCCGGGTCAGGCCAAGGCAATACAGCCTGATCCGGTCAAGGGCCGGAGGCGGTAGCGCAGCGTCACCACGCAGGCCCTCCGGGTCAGGCCAGGTCGATTCAGCCTGACCCGGTCAAGGGCCGGTCAATGCCCGTTTACCGCCCGCGCGGCCCGGTAACCACGCGGTCGCCTGCGCCGTAGAACACCCGATGCTGGACAATGGACGTGTGAACGACGCCGCGAACCATACAGACGAGTCAGTTCCGGTCCCACCGTCCACAGCATCGGCTCCGGCTGAGGCAGGCCGGCGGTCCAAGACCGGGTCCCGCCTGTATCCACGGGTGACCAGTTTCCGGTCCCGGCGCGGCGCTCTCACTCCCAACCAGCAGAAATCCTGGGATCGCACCTGGCCGCTGATCGGTCGCGAGGTGGCCGACGAACCGCTGGACGCCGACGCCTGGTTCGGCCGTTCGGCCCCGCTGGTCATCGAGATCGGCTGCGGTACCGGCACCGCGACCGCAGCGATGGCGCAGGCCGAACCGCATCTGAACCTGATCGGCATCGAGGTCTACCAGCCCGGCCTGGCCCAGCTGGTGCAGGCGATCGAGCGCGAGGAGATCCGGAACATCCGGCTGCTGCGCGGCGATGCCGTCGATGTGCTGGAGAACATGATTGCCGAAGAGTCGCTGACCGGCGTGCGCGTGTTCTTCCCCGACCCATGGCCCAAAGCCCGCCATCACAAGCGCAGGCTGTTGCAGCCGGCGACGTTCGCGCTCATCGCCAACCGGTTGAAGCCGGGCGGTGTGCTGCACGTCGCGACCGATCACGCGGGTTACGCCGAGCACATCGCCGAGGTCGGCGCCGCCGAACCCCTGCTGACCGGCCTGAACGAGACCACCGGCGGGGTCAGCGCCGAGCATCGCGACAGCGCGCCGATCGGTTTCGAGCGCCCGGTCACCAAGTTCGAGGGCAAGGCCCATCGCGCCGGAAGCGCTATCACCGAGTTCATATGGGGGAAGATCGAATGATGAGCGTCAGTGAGATGGCAGCGGCCGCGGACGAGGTTGCCGGCGAGGTGCGCGGCGCCGACACCGCCGATATCCGCCGAGTGCTGTTGGTCTGGGACGCCCCCAATCTGGACATGGGACTCGGCGCCATCCTCGGCGGCAGGCCGACCGCCGCCTACCGTCCCCGTTTCGACGCCCTCGGCCGCTGGCTGCTTTCGCGCACCGCGGAGCTGTCGGTCGGCGCCGGGCAGCGGGTGGAACCCGAGGCCACGGTGTTCACCAATATCGCGCCCGGCACCGCCGATGTGGTGCGGCCGTGGGTGGAGGCGCTGCGCAACGTCGGTTACGCCGTCTTCGCCAAACCCAAGATCGACGAAGATTCCGATGTCGACGCCGACATGCTCGCCCATATCGCCATGCGCCGCCGCGGCGCCGGCCTGGCGGGCATCATGGTCGCCTCCGCCGACGGGCAGGCCTTCCGTGAGCCGCTCGAGCAGATCGCCGCCGACGGTGTGCCCGTCCAGGTACTGGGCTTCCGCGAGCACGCGAGCTGGGCGGTCACATCCGATACCCTCGAGTTCGTCGATCTCGAGGACATTCCCGGCGTGTTCCGTGAACCGCTGCCACGGGTTAGCCTCGACTCGCTGCCCGACGAGGGTGCCTGGCTGCAGCCGTTCCGGCCGCTGTCGGCGCTGCTCACCTCTCGCCCCGCACAAGGAGTCGCTTAGTGTTCACCCGCTGGGGCGATCTGGTCTACCGACTACGTTTCGCCGTCATCGGCGTCGTCGTGGCCGCACTGCTGGCTCTCGGCGGCTACGGTCTCGGACTCGGCGACCATTTGAGCAACAGCGGATGGGACGACCCGACCTCGGAATCGGCCGAGGCGGCGCGGATTTCCGACTCGGCCTATGGCCGCGATCACACCAGCGACGTGATCGTGCTGTACACCGCGCCCGAGGGCAGGACCATCCAGGACCCGGAGTTCAGCAGCAAGATCATCGACAGCCTGAACCGGCTGCCGCGTGAACATCCCGAGCAGATCGCCAAGATCAACGGCGCCTACTGGGCCACCGAAACCGGTCCGGCGCAACCGAGTCTGTTCGGTTCCAAGGACGGCAAGCACACCTTCGCCTCCATCGCCATCGTCGGCGACAACGACACCGAGATGGTGCGCAACTTCCGTGCGGTGAAGGACGTCTTCTATATCGACGGCGTCGACGTGCAGGTCGCGGGCCTGCAAGCGGTCGCCGGCACTCTCAACGACACCATCGCCAGCGACTCCAAACGCATGGAGGTCCTGGCCATTCCGGCCGTGGCGATCCTGCTGTTCTTCATCTTCGGCGGTGTGGTGGCCGCAGCGCTGCCGTTGATCGTCGGCGGCCTGACGGTGATCGGCGCCAACGGCATCGTCATGGCGTTGACGAATTTCACCGACGTCAACTCCTTCGTCTCCAACGTGGTGTCGATGATCGGCCTCGGTCTCGCGATCGACTACGGCCTGTTCATCGTCAGCCGATTCCGCGAAGAACTCGCCGAGGGCTACGACACCCCGGCCGCCGTCCGCCGTTCGGTGATGACGGCCGGGCGCACCGTGGTGTTCTCCGCGACCATGATCATCGCCAGCCTCGGCGGCATGCTGCTGTTCCCGCAGGGCTTCCTGAAGTCGGTGGCCTACGGCACCATCGCCACGGTTTCGCTGGCCGCGCTGACCTCGATCACGCTGCTGCCCGCCATGCTCGGCATCCTCGGTCCGCGGGTGGACAAGTTCGGCCTCAAGTGGTTCCGCAAAACCAAGACGGCCGAAGAAGTCGAGAACGGTTTCTGGGGTCGCTCCACCCGCTGGGTGATGAAGCATCCGCTCAAGATCGCCATCCCGATCACCATCCTGTTGCTGTTGCTGATCATCCCGGTGAAGAACCTCCAGTTCGGCGGCATCAACGAACGGTATCTGCCGCCGGACAACCCGACCAGGATGGCGCAGCAGAACTTCGACGAGATCTTCCCGCTGCGCAAATCCGATCCGGTGCAGCTGATCATGGTTTCCGACAACAGCAATTCGGTCGGCAAGGTCTGGAAGCAGGCCAGCGAGGCGCCGGGCCTGGCGGGCAAGTTCGAGGTGCCGTCGCGCTCCACCGAGCAGACCGACGTCTACCGCACCACGGCGACGCTGATCGACTCCGAGGACTACCGGCCCACCATCGAATACCTGCGGGCGATGGAGGTTCCCGACGACGTCCGGCTGCTGGTCGGCGGGCAACCCGCGTTCACCATGGACAGTATCGACGCGCTGATCGACCGCATGCCGTTGATGATCGCGCTGGTGCTGTTCGTGACCACGGTGCTGATGTTCTTGACCTTCGGGTCGCTGGTGCTGCCGATCAAGGCGGCGTTGATGAGCGCGCTCGGCCTCGGTTCGACGCTGGGCATCCTGACCTGGATCTTCGTCGACGGTCACGGCGCCGATCTGCTGAACTTCACTCCGCAGCCGATCATGTCGCCGGTGCTGGTGCTGATCATCGCGGTGGTCTACGGCTTGTCCACCGACTACGAGGTGTTCCTGATATCTCGCATGGTGGAAGCGCGCGCACAGGGCGCCTCCACCACCGAGGCGGTGCGCATCGGTACCGCGCACACCGGCCGCATCATCACCGCGGCCGCGCTGATCCTGCTGGTGGTGACCGGTGCGTTCGCGTTCTCCGATCTGGTGATGATGCAGTACATCGCCTACGGCATGATCGCGGCGCTGTTCATCGACGCCACCATCCTGCGCATGCTGCTGGTGCCCGCCACCATGAAGCTGCTCGGCGACGACTGCTGGTGGGCGCCGGCCTGGATGAAGCGCATTCAGCAGAAGATCGGCCTCGGCGAACCCATCCTCGACGACGAACGGCCCACCAAGGGCGAGGTCGTCGACCTGGTGAAGACCACCCCCATCACCGATCCGGTGACGATGCAGATGCCCGCCATGCCGGAAAGCCAGCAGCGTAAGACGCCGCGGCGCCCGCGCACGGTGGAGGAGATCGAGGCCGAGGCGCCCACCCAGCGCCTGGATGCCCTTCCGCCGGAACCGAACCGGCCGCGCGGGGCGTCGTCCACGCAGCACATTCCGATGCCGGTGCCGCCGGATCCGACCAGGCCGCGCGCGGCGCACGCGACGCCGCCGGAGCCGGAGCCTCGTGCGGGCGAGACCGGCGGATCGACCTTGCGGTCGACGCCCGATTCCCCGCAACCGCGCGGTTCCGAACGCGTCCGGCCGCCGCGCACGGTCACGCCCGATGCCGGGGTGGCCGGTGAGGTCGCACCGGTGTCGGAGTCCGGTGTCATCGGCGGTTCGATCGGTTCCACGCCGAGCCACGCGAGCGAACCCACTCCCAGCCATTCAGCCGAAACGAGTGCGGGCCACTCGGGCGGAACGGGTCCCGGCCACTCGGCCGAATCGCGTCCGGGCAACTCGGGCGAATCCGCTGCGGGCTCATCCGCTTTCGGCGGCCAGTTCGGTCCCGCCGATCCGACGCGTCCGCGTCCGCACCCGCCGGAGCAGCCGTTCGCGGCGTTCGGTGAACCCGTCGGTCACGGCAATGGTGCGATGGAAACGTCTGGGCCGCAGCGTGATCCGTTCAGCGCCACAGCGAGTGAGCCCGGCCCCCGCCATGGTGGTGCCGAATCGCCTGCCCGCCACGGCGACCCGGCGCCACACCGTGCCCCCACCGACTCCGCACCCACCCACCGCGCAGAGCCGACTCCGGATGACGCGACGGCGACGGCGTACTTCCGGGTGCCCGAGCAGCCCGCGCCCGACCGGCTGCCTCCGCTGCCCGGTTCCGGGTCGTCCACCGAAGCCGCTCCGGCACCTTCGCCGGCTCCTGCACCGGAACCGCAGGCGGCACCGCGTCCGCTACTGCCACGCGTCTCCACGCCGGGTGCATCGGCGAGTCCGGCGCCGGCACCCGACGAGTCGGCAACGACGGAAGTCCCCGCACAGCCATCGGATTCGGCGCAGGCGCCCGAACCCGAACCCGGCGACGACAGCCGCAGCAGCATCGAGAACTGGATGGCCGAACTGCGCTCCTCGCGCCGCCGCACCCCGCCGCCGGACCAGGGTCGCCACCACTCCGGCGATGGGCGCACGGTCAGCGTCAACGAGCTGCTGCGGCGGCGCGACAGCGAATAGGGCCGTCCCACCGACGAAAGAACCCGGCGGATCTCCGCCGGGTTTCTCCGCTCGCGCCGTTTACGGCGTCGGCGAGTTCTCGTTGCCCGCGTCGGCGAAGGCGCGGGCGTAGCGGGTACCTGCCAGCAGGAGCAGCACGCCGACGATGAGGAAGGCGGCGACGCGGACCAGGCCGTCGAGGGTGGCCAGGTCGAACAGGAACAGTTTGGCCAGGGCGGCGGCGGTCACCAGCAGGCCGGAGCCGAGCGCCAGTTTGGCCACGGCCGGTGAGCGGGAGAGCTTGCGCAGGCCGTAGAGCAGGGCGGCGGTGGCGGCGGCCATCCAGGCGATGGTCGCGGCGCTGTGCCCGATCAGGAACCCATCGGTGGCACCCGAGGCCACGCCGATCGACACCGTCGCCGCCGTCACCGCGTACAAGCCGGCCAGGCTCCCGGTCACCCAGAGCACCGCGTCGGCGACATCGCCGTCGATTCCGGGCAGCCTGCGTACCGCCCACACGCCCACCACCACGACCGCGAGGGCCAGCAGCGCGGCGAGCAGCGTCGAGATGCCCAGCTGCTCCTCGGCGAATCGTTGCACCGCAAGGGTTTCCGGCGACGCGCTGTCGAGGAAAACCAGCGCGCCGAGCACCGCGAACATCGCGCCGATCCCAGCGGCTACCGCATTGCGCTGCTGTCCGGCGACACCGAGGAAGCCGAGCGTGACCAGGAACAGCGCGATCGGGAGGGTCTGCACATTCGTCACCCCGATGCACGCCTCGAGCAGCGCGAACGAGCCGGCGACGGCCGCGGTGATCGCGGTGTGCGGCGGAATGAACTGGTGCACACGCTGCTTCGGCACGACCGCCGTTGCCGCGACGGCCAGCAGAACCGCGGCGAAGAGCGCGGCAACGAGCACCGAGGTGCGGCGCTCGAACATCACCGGCGCGGCCAGCAGCGGCGTGGCCGCCATCGCGAGGGTGATCGTGGCGGTGATATCGCCGGACCGTTTGCGCACCGCCAGCACCGCACCGACCAACCCGACGGCCGCGATCGCCACCGCGGCGGTGAGCAGCCAGTACAACCGCGCCCGCTCGGGGTTGTCGAAGGTGGCCACGGCAATCGCGGCCAGTGTTGCGAGCACCGCGGGCGCCGTGCGGATGACGTGCAGGACCGGCCAGTTGCGCGCCAATTGCACCGGCACGCAGGCAGTTTGCAGAACGATCAGGAACCCCAGCAGCGCCAGTTCCACCGTGACCACCGGCGACAGCACCGCCGCCCCCGCCACCACCAGCACGGCCAGCGTCTGCGAATTCCACCGCATCGCCAGCCACACCCCCGCCGCCGCGACAGCCGAGGCCAGCGCCAGCCCCACCACCGGCGGCAACCACCCGTACACCGTGGTAACGCCGACTACATTCAGGTAACCACCCGCAATACCGGTGGCCGCCAAGGCGATTCCCCCGACCTGCCCACCACTGCGCCCGAACACCCGTACCCCCGCGCCCACCAGCGCCGCCGAGAACGCCACACCGCTCACCACCCGAGGCACCGGCCCGAAGAACCCGGCCTGCGCCGCCAGCACCAGCAGCATCACCACCCCGATCAACGTCACCGCGACCCCGGCCACCGCAAGCACCCGGCTGATCACGCCCTCCTGCTGCCACCACGGCGTCCGCTTCGGCCGCTCCGGAGGCCGCCACGCCCCCGCCGGCGCACCCCACCCCCGGCCACCCCGCGGGACCCCATACGGAACGCCGCCCTGCGGAGCCCAGCCCGGCTGCGCGTAGTTGCCACCTGTCTGCCCGTACGAGCCACCTGGCTGCGCGTATCGGCTACCTGGCTGCGCGTACCCGCCACCCGGTCGCGCGTACTGGCCACCCGGCTGGGCGTACTGGCCACCCGGCCCGTACGCCCCGGGCGTGGCGTTGCCCGTTGAGCGCTCTGGTTCATCGGCCTGCGGCACGGCGGCGGTGGTTGTGCTCGCGTCAACGCGCTCTGCTGCGACCGCCGCACCGCGCGATGCCTCGGTTGCCGCATCGCCGTCCCGCACCTCGGCCTTCCCCGCGGCGCGGGCCGGTTCACCCGGACTCGCAGCGCCCGACGCGGATCCAGGTGCGCCGGCCGCGCCGGCCTCCGCTGGGCCGGTGCGCGCCGAGCCGGCGATCGCCGCGCTCGCCCCGGCGGACGGGCCCGGCGACGGCTCCCCGCCCGGTCGTCCTGCTCGCTCCACGGCGACCTGGCATCGCAAGAGCTCCAGGTCGCGCCCCAACGCCCACATCTGGTTGCCGAGCGTCTCGAACTCTCCCGACAACCGCGAGATCAGCACCGGATCAATAGCTGTACCCATACTTGAAATGCTCGTTCCCGCACGCGCGGCACACATGAGTAGAAACACCCGGCGACCGGCGAATATCTACCCGAATCCGCAGGTACACGGGCTACCGCGGGCGGTTGGCGTCGCCAGTAGACAGCGAGAACCCATACCCGGTTCAGCTCGGGCAGCGGCTCGGCGTCGGTTCCAGAGCCCGCAACGGGGGTCGGCCCAGTCGGCTGGACGCGCGGCGGGAGCGGCGTCCATTCTCATCGGTCGTACGGGCTGCCTAATTCGCTGTGGGCGATAGCGTCCAGGTCAGCCCGAACCTGCTCCGCGGCGAGTATCGGCGCCCCGGCGGTACCCTCCGCGAATTCTTCCCTCGAGACGAACCGGCGCGGCCGGACTGCGGTCCCGCTCGCCGGCTCCTCGCCCGGCGAAGCCGACCTGATGCGGCGCGGCTCCCGGCAGGGTGATCCGGGACCAGTCGAAGCGGCCATCAGAACCCCATGAGCTTGCGCCAGTTCGACATGAACGGGTGCTTGGCGGTGACGGTGCCGAAGCGGGTGCGGCCGTGCACGATCAGGTGCAGGCGGCCGATGGGTGGGCCGGTGCGGACCTTGTTGTTGGCGGTCGAGCCCACCAGGTCGAGGCCGTTGAGGTCGACGGTGGCCTCGCTGGGGACGATCAGGGTGAGCCCGGTGAAGTAGTCGTCGACGTGCAGCTCCACCACCTGGGTGGTCATGATCGCCTCGGTGAAGTCCAGGGTCACCGAGGAGAAAATGTTGTTGGCGTGCAGCGCGGGCGCCACCTGCCAGGGACCGCGTCGGCTGAGGGTGGAGAACCGGCTGCGGATGACGTTTCCCGGATGTGGTGACATCGGGGCCAGGTGCGGCATCGCGGCCAGGTGCGGCGCCGGCGGTTCGCTCAGCGGGCGTGGCGCGTTCACGAAGGCGGTCGACGGTGCGGCGGGCTGCCCGACCAGCCGGACGCCGGGCAGGTCGATGAGCACGGAGTTCAGTTCGCCGCGGGTCTTGGCGGCCAGGGCGGTGTCCATCCGCTCGGTGAACTCCCCCAGCGACAGCATCCCCAGCCCGACGGCGCGTTGCAGCAGCTCACCCACGTGTTCCCGTTCGGCGTCGGAGACCCGTAGGTCCCGATCGCCCACCGGCCCGCCGGAGCCGATGCCTGATGAAACCGAATCGGGGCCGCCCATGAGTCCGAGGTTACCGAGTAAGCGCCCGCTCCGGCATCGGGGCGATCCCCGATTCCGCTTGGCGCCGCATCCTCCGGAAGTCGTACGAGCGCGGCATCAGAACCCCGGCTCCGCGCTCGCCGCCCGGCATCCCGCCCTACTCGAGCCCCTGCTCGATCGCGTACCTGGTCAACTCGACCCGGTTCGCCAGCTGCAACTTCCGCAGCGTCGCCTGCACATGGTTCTCCACCGTGCGATGCGATAACCCGAGCCTGGACGCGATCTGCTTGGCCGACAACCCCTTCGCCACCATCCGCAGCACCTCGGTTTCGCGTTCGGTGAGCGCGGGCCGCGGCGGGGTGGCCGGGTCGGCGGGTGCGGTGGCGATGCGGCGGTACTCACCGAGCACCAGCCCGGCGAGTCCGGGCGTGAACACCGCTTGACCTGCGGCGGTGGCGCGCACGGCGTCGCGCAGTTCCGCCGAGGACGCGCTCTTGACCAGGTACCCGGTGGCGCCGGCCTTGATGGCGTCGAGCACATCGTCACGTTCGGCCGACGCCGACAGCACCAGCACCCGGCTGTCCGGCGAGACCCGCAGCACCTCGGCGGTGGCCTGCGCGCCGTTGCCGTCGGGTAGCTGCATATCCATCAGCACCACGGCGGGGCGCACGGCGGCGGCCCGTCTGGTCGCGGCGCCCACACCGTCGGCGGTGGCCACGACCTCGAATCCGGATTCGGTCAGGTCGCGGGAGACGCCGTCGCGCCACATCGGGTGGTCGTCCACCACCATCACGGTGATCGCGTCTTCGCTCATCGGATACCTCCCTCTCGCTCAGCCACGCGGCACCCGGAATTCCCATTCGGTGCCGAAGCCGACGCCGCCGGTCTCCTCGGTCAGCAGTTCCGCTGTCCCGCCGAGCGCCTCGATCCGGCCGACGATGGAGCGCGAAACACCCATCCGCCCTTCGCGTTCGGCCTCGGCCAGCCGTCCGGGTGCGATGCCGACGCCGTCGTCGCGCACGCTGACGATCACCGCGTCGCCGGTGTCTTCCAGCAGCACATAGGCTTTCGCGTCCGGCCCGGCGTGCAGCCCGACGTTCGACAGCGCGGTGGCGACGGCGGCCGCGATCTCGGTGGCGGCCCAGCGCCCCACCGGCACCGGATCGCCCGGCGTCGACACGAAGACGTTCGGCGTGGCGTGTTCGGTGAGCAGCGGCCGCAGATCGACCTCCGCCCCACCGTCATCCACGCGGGCACCCTGCTCGGAGATGAGCACCCGCAGCGCCACTTCCTGTTCGCCGGCCCGCTGCGCGAGTTCGGCGGTGGGTCCGCCGATTTCGGTGCCGCGGCGTTTGATGTAGCTGAGCACTTGCAGCACGCCGTCGTGCACCTGGCGGGCGAGTCGTTCGCGTTCTTCGGTCGCCGCCGTCAACCGCACGGCCCGCTCGAGCTGGCGTTGCGCGGTGCGCGCGGTATTGGCGGCGAGCCCGAGCGCCAGCCCGACCGACACCAGCACTGGCGCGGTCGCATCGGTCCACACATCCTGGCCCCACTGGTCGCGCACGGTGATGCTGGCGGCGGCGATGAGCATGCTCGAACCCACACCGAACAGGGGCCCGCGCAGGATCGCCGCCGAGATCACGGCGTTGGTTGCCCACAGTGTCGTCGGCAGGGTCTGATGGCCGTGGTACCAGTCGTAGTCGGCGACCAGCCGGGTCGAGGCCATCAGCGCGATCACCACCACATGGTCGCCGAGCACCACCCAGCCGCGCAGCCGGATCGCTTCGGGGAAATGCCACTGCGACAACATGATGGCCGAGATGCCCGACCACACCGCCATGCTCGCGATCAGCACCCAGCTCAATCGCTGGTTGTGGTAGTACGGCACCGAGGCGACCTGCTGGCCCACCGCGTACAGCAGCGTCACCAGCCGGAAGGCCTGCGCGGCCCGCCACAGCGGCGCCGTGGCGGTGTCGGCCGGGTCCAGCTCAGTCGTCCGGGGTCGCATCATCGCTGGTCCCGGCGTCATCGGCGGTGTCTTTGCGCCGAGCGTCGCCGCGCTCGTCCGGCCGGACATCGTGGTCAGCCGCCCCTGGCTCATCCGCCCCACGTTCGCCCGCGACAGACTCGCCTGTCCCCGCCCGTTCGGCACCGGCCCCGCCCGGCTCACCAGATCTCGCCGCGGTCGATTCGGTTGCGGCACTGCCCGCCTTGTCGGCCCCTACCTTCCCCGCGCCGAGCTTCCGCTGCGCCCCGGCCAGCATCGCCCCCACATCGAACCGCCCCGGCTCGGGCACATCCGGTGCCGCCGAATACAACCGGCCGTCGTCGGTATGCAGCTCCTCGAACAGCTCCTCCGGGTCCTCGGCCAGCAGCGACCGGATCGCGGTGTTCATCACCGCGACGAACGGCACCGCGAGCAGACCGCCCGCGATCCCGCCGAGCACCACGCCCGCGGTGATCGCCAGCACCACCGCCAGCGGATGGATGCTCACCGCCCGCCCCAGCAGCAGTGGCTGCAACACATGCCCCTCGAGCTGCATCACCGCGATGATGATGCCGAGCACGATCAGCGCCGTCACCAGGCCCTTGGTCACCAGCGCGATGAACACCGCGACGAACCCGGCCAGGAACGCGCCGATGATCGGGATGAACGCGCCGACGAACACCAGCGAGGCCAGCGGCAGTGCCAGCGGCACCCCGAGAATCGCCAGGCCGGCGCCGATACCGATGGCATCCACCGCGGCCACCGCGACCGTCGCCCGGACGAACCCGACCAGCGAACCGAAGCCCAGCTCACCGGCGGTGCGCACGCGCCTGCGGTGCGGCGTCGGGACGATCCGGGTGACGAAATGCCAGATCTGATCGCCGCTGTAGAGGAAGAAGATGAGGATGAACAGGGTCAGGAACGTGCCGGTGAGGATGTGGCCGATCACCGTCGCGGTGGTGAGGGCCCCGCTGGTCAGCTCGTCCTGATTGGACTGGATGGCCTTGACCGCGGTGTCGCCGGCACTGCGGATCTGGTCTTCGCTGAGGTGGATCGGCCCGTTGATCAGCCAGTCCTGCACCTCTTTGATGCTGTTGGTGAACTGATCGGTCAGCTGCGGCACGCCCTCGACGAACTGCTCCACCACGAAGGTCAGAATCCCGGCGACCAGTCCGAGCGAGCCGACCAGCACCACGAACACCCCGACCCAACGGGCGATCCCCAGCCGTTGCATCCAGTCCACCAGCGGCGCCAGCAGCGCGGCCGCCAGCAGCGCGATGGCCAGCGGAATCACCACCGTCGCCAATCGCTGCACCACCATGGCCAGCACGGCGACCAGCGCGAAGATGACGAGTAATCGCCACGCCCACTCCGCGCTCACCCGCACGATCGGATGCACCGCGTCGGCCGCCGCCGACGCTCTCCCCTCCCGCTGTGCCGCCGTCTCCGGCGTCGATCCCGCGGAACCTGACTTCGGCTCGGTCACCTTGCCGAGCTTATCGGCGCAACACCGCCGCGCAGAGGATAGATGTTCGAAACGCTAGATTGGTGATCGTGTCAGCGCCCTTGGAAGCGGTCAAACAGACCATGCATACGCGCTGGCCGCTGTACCTGACGTCGATGCTGTTGGCCAACGCCTTCGGCGCGGTGCTGGTCTGGGCGTTCATCCAGTACGGACTGCCCATACCCGAAGGTGAGGCCGCCGGACCGCGCCAGGTGGGCCTGCTGATCCCGGCGCTGGTCTTCGTGATCGGCGGCCTGCTCAGCGTGGTCGCCTCGGCGTGGATGCTGCGGCCGGTGATGCGGTGGCAGGTGCGCGGCGGCCCGCCGAGCAGGCAGGAGCAGATGGCCGCCCTGCACGCGCCGCTGCGGCAGTCGATCCTGCATCTGGCGTTGTGGATCGTCGGCGGCGCGGTGCTGGCCTCGCTGATCATCGTCGACACGCCCGAGTTGGCCGGTGCGGTGATCGTCACCGAATGCATGGCCGCGACCATCGTGTTCGGCTTCACCTACATGCTCGGTGAACGCATCCTGCGCCCGGTGGCCGCCGAAGCGCTCACCGCCGGCACCTTCGACCACACCCTCACCCCCGGTGTCGGCACCCGCATGGCGATGACCTGGGGCATGGGCACGTTCGCGCCGACCATCGCGATCGTGCTGCTGTGCGTCACCCAGATCTCCTCCGACATCAAGTTCTCGGCGCAGTCGCTCGCGGTGTCGATCCTGCTGCTGTGCGGTGTGGTGATCATGCAGGCGCTGGCGCTGTCGATGCTCACCGCCTCCAGCATCTCCGACCCGGTGCGCCAGCTCAGCCAGGCCATCGACCGGGTCCAGGCCGGCGCGCGCGATGTGCAGGTCGAGGTGTTCGACGGCAGTGAGATCGGGCTGTTGCAGGTCGGCTTCAACCGGATGATGGAGGAGGCCGCCAAACGGCAGCAGCTCCAGGAGCTGTTCGGCCAGCACGTCGGGGCCGAGGTGGCCCAGCGCGCGCTCGACTACGGCACCGAACTCGGCGGTGAGACCCGCTTCGTCGCGGTGCTGTTCGTGGATATGGTCGGCTCCACCGCGACCGCCGCCGAGCGCCCGCCCACCGAGGTGGTGAGCCTGCTCAACGAGTTCTTCCGGGTGGTGGTCGACGTCATCGACCGGCACCACGGCTTCGTCAACAAGTTCGTCGGTGACGCCGCCCTGGCGATCTTCGGTGCGCCGCTGGACCGTCCGGACGCACCCGCCGCCGCCCTGGCCGCGGCCAGGGAATTGCGGGAGGCGCTGCGCGAGGTGCACGGCCTCGATATCGGTATCGGCGTATCGGCCGGTCTGGCCGTCGCGGGAAATATCGGCGCAGCCAATCGTTTCGAATACACCGTCATCGGAGATCCGGTCAACGAGGCCTCGCGGCTGACCGAGCTGGCCAAAGACCAGCCCGGCCGGGTGCTGGCCTCGGGCTCCGCGCTGTATTTCGCCGATGAAAGTGAGCAAGAGTTTTGGGTGACCGGCGACGAGGTACAGCTGCGTGGGCGGCGCAGAAAAACCAGATTGGCCTGGCCCAAGAACGGCGCCGAGGCCACCGGCGATGCAGACGAAGAACAGGTGCGTTCGTTAGGCTGACCGCGTGACGGCCAACGGCGCTCCATCAGGCGATTCTGTCTCGCCTGTGGCAGCTGCCGCGCCGGTCCGGCGGAATTTCCGGTGGCTGAAATGGGTCGCCGGTGTGGCGTTGCTCGCATTATTGATCGGCGAAGCCATCTATCTCTGGCCGCGTCTGCACGAATCGTGGCGCACTCTCACCGAAATCCATTGGGGCTGGGTAGCGCTGTGCATCGCGTTCCAGGCGATGTCGATGAGCGGATTCGGCCGGGTGCAGAAGCAGTTGCTCGGCGCGGGCGGGGTGCGGGTCGGCCAGCGTAGATCGGTAGCCGTCGTCTATAGCGCGACGGCGATGTCGGTGACGCTGCCCGCCGGGCAGGTCTTCTCCACCGCGTTCACCTACCGGCAGACCCGGCGCTGGGGTGCGAGCCCGGTGGTCGCGTCCTGGCAGCTGGTGTTTTCCGGCGTGGTCGCTGCGGCGGGGCTCGCGCTGCTCGGGTTCGGTGGCGCGCTGCTGGTCGGTAACCGGGTGGGGCCGGTCAAGCTCATCGTGACCGTGCTGGCCGTCGTCGCGCTGGTGTGGGCGGGCAATTACGTCTCCCGCAATCCCGGTGTGATCGAAACGGTCGTGCGCAAGGCGCTCGCACTGGTGAATCGGGTGCGCAAACAGCCGCCGGATCACGGAATGTCCAAGGTCACCGACATGCTCGAGCAGCTGGAATCGGTCGACCTCGGCACCCGTGACGGAGCCTGGGTGGCCGGATGGGCTGTCGTGCACCGAATCGCCGACGTCGCCTGTCTCGGCGCCGCCTGTTACGCCGTCGGCGCCGATCCGAAATGGGCGGGCCTGCTGATCGCTTTCGCCGCGGGTAAAGCCGTCGGTTCGATTCCGTTCGCGCCCGGCGGCATCGTCTACGTGGACGCGACCTTGATCTACGGTCTCACCGCCGCCGCCGGGTTGCCCGCTGCGCAGGCCGTGGCCGCCGCATTCGTCTATCGCCTGGTGAGTTTCATTCTGGTGGCGATCATCGGCTGGATCGTTTTCGCTTTCGGTTTCCGCACCAAGCAGGCCGACGAGGTGGAATACGAAAAGGAATTCGAGCAGCGCCGCACCGGGTAGCCGTGGCGTGGCCGGGGATTGATTGAAACGAACACTAAGCTGGCCGGGTGAGGATTTTCCTGCCGTTGGTGGTCGATGCCCTGCTGGTGGTCCTGTTCTGCGCGATCGGACGGCAAAGTCACGACGAGGCGGTGCTCGCCGGATTGTTGCGGACGGTCTGGCCGTTCGCGATCGGGTTGGCGGTCGGCTGGGCGGTGGCGGTGGTCGCGGCGAGCCGGATGTACGGCGAGGGCGCCCGTTTCGACGGCAGCTCGCTGTGGCCGACCGGGGTGCTGGTCTGGCTCGGCACCCTCGCGGGCGGCATGCTGTTGCGTTCGATCAGCGGGCAGGGCACCGCATTCAGCTTCATGCTGGTGGCTTCGGGTGTGCTCGCGTTGTTCCTGCTCGGCTGGCGCGCCGCCTGGACCGCGATCAACTGATCCGGTTCGAGTCTCCCGCCGCGGCCCGCGCGGCCCGGGCGCTGAATGCCCTGGTCAGGTTCACGGGTCGGGCGTGGTGAACGAGCGAAACATCCGGGCCGCCATCCGCACGGCCGCGTCACCGCCGTCGATGTTATCGATGTGAACCGCGAAGGCCAGATCACCCAGCGTGGCGATCAACCAGCCGTCCTCACCCGCTTCGGCGACGAAACCGGTGACCCCGCCGTACATCCGCAGCTCCGCCATCCGCGGATCGTTCATGCCGTCACGCATCATGGTGCGCAGCCGATCGGTGACCGGCGCGGCCAACGGCTCCAGCGGAGCATCGGTTTCGCTGGGCCGCCCGCGCTCGATCATCGGCGGCGGCACCGAGCCGCGCGCGATGGTCGCGGCGGCGATGGCCATACCGAACGGGCTGGCCAGGACCGCGTCCGCCCCGGCGCCCTGCCGGACCTGCTCGGCGCTGCGGCCCGAGATCGCCAGCCGTCCGGTGACCTCGTCCAGCCCCGGTACCCGGAAATCGACGCCGACGCCGAGCTTGGTCGCCGCCTCCGCGGCCTCCTGCACCGAAACGTCCGCGGGCGCCTTGCCCTTGTCGACGGCGACGAGATTGCGGAACAGCTCGATGTTCGCGCCGATCGGGTACAGCCCGGTGAACGCCACCGGCCCGTGCTCGCTGGCGTAACCGTTCTGGGCCACCGCGACCACCGCACCGGTGGAGGGCTGAATCGCCACCAGCGATGCCGGACTCGCGACGCTGACCACGGCGTCCAGGGCGGCGCGCTGCAACTTCTGGTCCATGGTCGCGGCGATATCCGGCCCGGCCGGGCCCTGTTCACCGGCCAGCTGGGTGACGAATCGGCCGTCCTTCTCGAACAACTGGACGGCCCAGCCCGAGTGCTCCTGCTGGCTGTCTTCCCAGACCTCGGCCAGGGCGTCCAGCATGGGAGAACGCACCCGCCGGTCGACGGAGATGACTCGCGGCTGCTTTTCCATCACCACACCGGGAATGGGCGCCATCAGCGGCTCTAGGATATTGAAGTCGCCGTCGCGCAGGCTCACCGCGACGATCGGCTTGCCCTGCGACGACGCCAGCTGCTGCATCAGATACGGCCCGGTGATGAGCGAGGCGACCGGTTCGATCGCGGCGGCGAGCGCGTTCGTCGAGGCGACCGGATCGGGCATGCGCGCCGGATCCAGTTTGATGACGTTGATGTTCTGCTCGGCCATCAACGGTTCGCCGACGATATCGACCACGCGCGGTGGCGGTTTCGGGGTGGTGCGCACCAGCTTGACGTCGCGGGTGTGGCTCAGCTGCGGCATCACGATCGCCGGGTCCCAGGAGATCCGCCAGCCGATGGCGAGCTTACGGATCGAGCCTTCGATGCTGTAGGACCAGTTCTTCTTCTCGCCGAAGCTCCAGTCGACGTCCATGCTGAACAAACCCGAGGCCGGATCGAGTTCGATGAATTGGGTTTTCTCGTAGTCGACTTCGCCCGATTCCAGGCCCTCGAACATTTGCTTCAGGGTTGCCGAGGCCGCGGTGGGGTAGGACGTCAGCTCCGCGGCGGCCGCGTAGTCATGCTCGTCGAGCAGCTCGGTGAACCGTTCGACGACAGCCTCGGCTTCGTTCGTCTGTTCACCCAGACCACACGATCCCATCGCGAATACCAGAGCCGCCACCCCCGTGAGGGCCAGTGCGCCCCGGAAGCGAAAGCGGCGGGATCCCCACACATCCATGTCGCCCACTCTTCACTCTTGTCACTCCAGTAACAAGACCACCGTACCTGAAAAATCCCTGTTTGCGGCGCCCCCCGAGCCGGGAGAGCGACCCGTACACAACGGTGTCAATTGTGCCCGATCCCTCCCGTCTCCGAAGCCGATCACCAACGTCGTCCGATGGCCCGAAGACAACCGGCGCAGCTACCGTACCGACCGAGCCGACGCGGCGTGCAGATACCAACGAACTCGGCGTTTCACATTAGATACCCCATCCCCTCGGCGCCCAATCGCGAGGGGCGGCGCGGCCCGGATCGGTAAGGTTGCCGGCATGCCCGACACCGCCGCGACGAACCTGCCGATCCTGGTGCTCAACGGTCCCAACCTGAATATGCTCGGCGTACGCCAGCCGGAGATCTACGGTTCCGAGACCCTCGCCGACGTCGTCGAATTGTGCACGCGCACAGCCGCGGGACTCGGCCGCGAGGTGCGGGCCTTCCAGTCGAATTCCGAGGGCGCGCTGATCGATCGGATCCATGAGGCCCGCGGGACGGTATCGGGCATCGTCATCAATCCCGGCGGGCTCACCCATACCTCGGTCGCGTTGCGCGACGCCCTGGTGATTCCGGAGGTGCCGATCGTGGAGGTGCACGTGAGCAATGTGCATGCCCGCGAAGAGTTCCGGCACCACTCGTTCATCTCGCCCATCGCCACCGCGGTGATCGCCGGGATGGGCGTGTTCGGATACGCGGCGGCGATCGAATTCCTGGTGCGGCGTTCGACCGCCGATGCGGTGCGGCACTGACTCACCTACGCCGCTGACTCACCCGCGCCGGTGATCGGCCATGGCGCCGATCGGGCGCGCGGCCCATCATGCGTCGCCGGCCGGGTGTGATTCCTGCAAGGCCGGTGCCGTCCGAGTGATGCTCGTCCTCAGATCCCCCGCCCGAGTGCCGGAGGTTCGGACCGAGCTCGGTGATCGCCGAACGCGCTCGTTGCCGAACAGGTGTCGCTGACGGTCGGCTGCCGAGCAGGCGGCGTTGCCGATCAAGCGATGCGGAAGACGGGGAAGCCCGGCGCGATCGCGGCGAGCTCTTCATCGGTGGCGTCCTTGGTGACGCCCTCGAAGAACCGCCCAACCTCCCAGCCCCAGCGCTTCAGGTAGGCGCGCAGCAGCGGCACCTTGTCGGCGTCGTCGATCTCGCTCGCGGTGAACGCCTCGACCTTGCGGCCCAGCCGCAGCTCACCCTCGCCGGCGACGCGCAGATTCCGCACCCACTGGGTGTGCCCGCGCGGCGCGACCAGGTAGCGCGCCCCGTCGATGTCCATGACATTGACCAGCGTGCTGCGCCACTGCCCGCTCTTGCGGCCGCGCACGGCCAGCAGCCGCGAGCCCATGATGCTGATGCCCAGCTTGGGCAGGGTGTTCATGATCCGATTCATCGTCGCCTCACCCCGCCCGGGGCCGATGTATCGGGTCGCCGCGTTCGTGCCGGTCATATCCGTCTCCTTTGTGAGCGTTGCTCTCTGTTGAGAACAACAGTCTCATACCGTGCACCCGGACGTCAAGAGCAGTGCTCTCTATTTCGCCCCGCATTGCCACACTCAGCCGGAGCAGCCGCCGAGCCCGACGGCAGTGCGGCGCACTGCCCCCGTGCGACGTGGCGATCCAGCAACGGCGGTGCGCTGGGCCCCGTCGAGCCCGGGCCAGTAGGCCGCAATGCCGCTACATGCGACCTGGCGATCCAGCGGCGCTCGCAGCCATCGAGCCCCGGACCGGTGCGTCGCAATGCCTCCATTGCCACAAACCGGCAGAACATCGAGTCGGCCGCCGGGTCGGCGTGTCATCCGTTCGCCGCGAGCGTGGCGCTGGTGGACGATGGTCGGGTGGCGGCGGCTGATCTTTCCGATCTGTTTTTCGTGCTCGATTTGAGCGGCGTACTCGCGAACGCGATCTTGGGCGGGGTGCTGGCGCGGGCCGAGCGGTTCGACCCGATCGGCT
Source organism: Nocardia cyriacigeorgica (assembly GCF_005863245.1). Lineage (GTDB taxonomy): Bacteria > Actinomycetota > Actinomycetes > Mycobacteriales > Mycobacteriaceae > Nocardia > Nocardia cyriacigeorgica_C. The sequence goes on from NZ_VBUT01000010.1 coordinate 240,082, forward strand.
TCGTGACCTTGGCGATCCTGTCCGGGCTCGGCGGCGGCCTGATCCGCGACACCCTGCTCCAGCGCGGAACCCCCATCGCGCTCACCAACTACGCCTACCTGGTGACCGCGCTCGCCGGCGCGTTGATCGCGTTCGTGCTGCTCATCGAGGGCAAACTCTGGGACCGCACCTTCCTGTTCGTCGACGCCGCCGCCCTCGGCTGCTGGGCCGCTACCGGCGCCCAGAAAACCCTGGCCGTAGGCCTGGGCTGGCTGCCGGCGGTCCTGCTCGGCACCATCACCGCGGTCGGCGGTGGCATGGTCCGCGACATCGTGCTGCGCCGGACCCCACGCATCTTCGGCGGCAACACCCTCTACGCCACCGCCGCGCTGGCAGCGAGCATCGTCATGGTCACCCTCGCCGCCGCCGGCCAGACCACCGCGGGCATGATCTGCGCGACCACCGTCGGCGCGGGCCTGTGCCTGGTCGCGCATTGGCGCGGCTGGACTCTGCCGGAAAGCCTCCCGCGGCGCGTGGAGTGAGTCCCGCACATCACGGCCGCACACCGCCTCGGCCCACGTCCGGCGAGGAGCCCGAGCAGGGCTGCTCGTCGGCCACGCGGCCATGGGCGGCGCGGGCCGAGAACACCCGATGTGCGGCTATGTGCCGGCCCGGCTGCGCATCGCATCGATGGCCGCCGCGATGCCTTTCTTGTCGTAACTGCTGACGGGCATGGTGGCGCCGTGGGCGTGGCGGATGATGCCGTCGGCGTCGACGAGCAGGCTGCCCGACTGCTGCATCGTGCCGAATACCGTGCGGGTCAGGCCGATCGACGCGTGCGGCGTCCCGGTCGAGCCGACCAGCACCGTGAAGGGGATGCCGTGCCGGGCTTTCCAGGCCAAGGCACGGTGGCGGTCTTCGGGCACGGCGATATGGACACGAAGGCCCGCGGCCTCGAATTCGCTTCGGCGCGTGACCAGATCGCGAACATGCCGGTTGCAGATCGGGCAGGAGGTCGAGCGCGTGAAGTACAGCAGAGCGCCGTTCGCGCCGAGATTCTTCGACAGGCGCCACGGCTGCCCGGCGGTGTCTTCGAGTTCCAGGGCAGGCAGGGGTGATCCAGGTGTAAGCATGATGATTCCTCGGGTTCGACGGAGGTAGAGACATTCGACGGAAGTAGAGAGGTTCGGCGACACCAGGCACATTCCGCGGCACCAGTGACAATCCGCGGCAGCAGTGACGCACGGCGGCAGCAATCACATTCCGCGGCGGCAATGGCGTTCGGCGGCAGCTATGACGTTCGGGGCAAGGGGCGACGGGCCCAGACCCGCAGCTGACTACAGCGTGTCGGCGAGGCCGAGCCGAACCGCGGCACGCGCACGATGCAGCTGCGACTTCATCGCCGCCGTGCTCAGGCCGAGCGCGTCCGCCGTCTCCCGTCCCGGGTGTCCGAGCACATCGCGCATGATCAGAACCCTGCGCTGTAGCGGAGGCAGCTCGGCGATGGCGCGGGCCAGCTGTTCGGCATCGAGCCTGCGCAGCACTTCGTCCTCGGCGGAGAGAACCGTCTCGACGGTCACCGCGTCGCCGTGCTCGCGGTCGAGCACCCGCCGGGCCCGCCGCAGGCATTCGTTGCGCACGATCCGGAACATCCACGACGCGATCGCCGTGGCCGCACGCAATGTCCCGATCTTGCGATACAAGATGATCAGCGCTTCTTGCGCAGCGTCTTCCGCGTCGGCCGACGACGCACATAAATGCTGGGCGAAGCGCCGCACGTGCGGATGCGCCCCGTCGACGATCGCGGCGATCGCCTCCCGGTCGCCCCGCTGCGCCGCCGCCACGAGCTGTTCACCGGCCCATCCGCGTTCCACTCCGGGCCTCCCCTCGCTGCTCTGCCGCGGCATCCGCGAGTCGCGCGACCACGCCGATGTCCGGCGTGCTCATCGGTCTCATGTCAACTATCACAACGATAAGAGCGTCGCCGACCGGAAAAGGATTCGAAGCGTCCTGCCGGCATCCGGATACCTGCGACAGCAGCTGTAGCGTCGAACCCGCGTGCCGGTCCGGGACCGGCGCGGCTGACGGGGAAATCGGCGCGGGGGCGACCAGATAGGCGGGCCGCACCTGGCCGACGTGCTCCCCCTCGCCGGTTGATCAGCTGTCGGCCGGCTCGGGCAGCACCTCTCCGGTTTCCAGCAGGGTTTTGAGGTTGGAGAGAATCGACGGCCAGCCGCCCTGAACTCCTTCGAGGACCCGGCTGCCGGGTGGGAAGCCGTCGTGGACGACGGTCAGTTTCACGATCTCGCCCTGCGGTTCGATCTCGAAGGTGACCTTGGAGCGGGGTTCGGCGGACCATTCGGCGAGTTCGTCTGCGTCCATGCCGAATTCGGCGGCGAATTCGGGGCCGATGGTGTGCCAGGTGTAGGACAGGCGGCGGGGTGGATCGGATTCGAGGACGACTTGTTCGGCGTCTTTGCCGACCCAATTGCCTTGTTTCCACACCATTTCCGAGCCCTGCTGCCAGTCGGTGTCGAAGGTGGCGCCCCAGTAGCGGCTGGTGAAGGCGGGGTCGATGAGGGCCTGCCAGAGTTTTTCCGGGGTGGTCTTGATGTAGGTGGTGTAGACGAATTCGGTGTCGCTCATCGGGCTGGTCTCCAATGCGGATTTCAGGTCGGCGAGGGCGGTGACCCGCGCGCGGTGGTAGCGGTTGATCCAGCGGTCGGCGATGGCGTTGATGGGTTCGGCGTTGAGGTAGTGCAGTTTTTCGCGGCCGCTGCGCCGGGTGGTGACCAGGTTGGCGGCCTCGAGTACCGCCAGGTGTTTGCTCACCGATTGGCGGGCCATGTCCAGCTCGGCACACAGTTCGCGCAGGCTCTGGCCGTTACGGGCCTGGAGGCTGTCGAGTAGCCGTCTGCGGCTGGGGTCGGCCAGTGCTTTGAATACCTCGTCCATCGCCGTTCTCTCGTGATACGCAGCCGTTTGGCTGCATGAACTCAGAATAGGCAACCAATCGGCTGCATGTCAACGGGCAACTAGCGAGCATTGCCACGGCGGAATGTAGTACGTATGCTACGAGTCATCATCAACCCACGACAGGGAGGGAAACCATGACTGTGGGTGACGGCGTAGTGCTCGACGTGGAGCAGCTGCGCATGCGCTACGGAACCAAGGACGTCCTCGACGGCGTCTCTTTCCAGGCGCGACACGGCGAAGTGCTGGTCATGCTCGGCCCCAACGGGGCGGGCAAGACCACCACCATCGAAATCCTCGAGGGATTCCGCGTGCCCTCGGCGGGCAGAGTCGAAGTGCTGGGGGTGAATCCGGCGCACGGCGACGAGGCCTGGCGGTCGCGGATCGGCGTGGTGCTGCAATCGTGGCGCGACCACAAGAAGTGGCGCCTGCGAGAACTGCTGTCCTATCTGGGCACGTTCTACGGCCCGTACAGCACCGGGGGCAGCCAAAAGCCCTGGGACACCGATGAACTCATCGACCTGGTCGGCCTCACCGAGCAGGCCGGCGCCAAGATCGCGACCTTGTCCGGCGGGCAACGTCGCAGGCTGGACGTGGCGATCGGCGTGGTCGGCAAGCCCGAGGTGCTGTTCCTGGACGAGCCGACCGCCGGTTTCGATCCGGAAGCCCGGCGCGAATTCCACGACCTGATCCATCGTTTGGCCGATGAGCAGCAGACCACCATCCTGCTCACCACCCACGATCTGGACGAGGCCGAGAAACTGGCCGATCGCATCCTGATCCTGGCCGGTGGCCGCATCATCGCCGACGGTTCCGCCGACGAACTCTCCCGCCGGGTCTCGGTCGACGCCGAGGTGCGCTGGACCAGAGACGGCCAGCGTTTCGTGCACACCACCACCGAGTCGACCAAATTCGTCTACGAGCTGTTCCAGCAGTTCGGCGAGGACATCGGGGAACTCGAGGTGCGGCGCGCCTCACTCGAGGAGACCTATATGTCGCTGGTCCGTCATTACGAGAACGGCACGACCGATGCCGAGATCCACGCCATCGAGGAGGTCGTGCGATGAACCCGACTACCGTCGCGATCCGGGCCGGATTCCGCCGGGCGCGCATCGAACTGCGAATGCTGTTCACCAACGGCGAGGACCTCGGCGGCATCCTGCTCAGCCCGATCCTGCTGCTGACCGCCCTGTTCTTCATGCGCAACAGCACATTCCAGGACACCGACCTGAAGCTGGGCGCGCTGGCGTTGCCGGGGGTGATCGGCTCGGTCGTCGCGTTCAACGGCCTCTACGGCATCGCCCAGTACCTGGTGCTCGACCGCGAGGACGGCACGCTGCTGCGCGCCAAGGCCACGCCGAACGGCATGATCGGCTACTTGATCGGCAAGCTCGGCGCCAACGCCGGATCGGTGCTCGCGCAGGTGGCTATCCTGCTGGGCGTGGGCATGGTGATCGTGGGAGGTGTGTCGCTCGACAGCGTCGGGTCCTGGCTGACGCTGGCGTGGGTCCTTGCGCTCGGCCTGCTCGCCATCTCCTCGCTCGGCGCGATCATCGGCTCGATCTTCGACGATCCCCGCGGCCTGTTCTTCTTCACCATGCCGCTGATGGGGCTGGTCGCCATCTCCGGCATCTTCTATCCGATCACCGGGCTGCCCGGCTGGTTGCAGGTGGTCGGACAGGTGTTCCCGATGTACTGGCTCGGCCTCGGTATGCGTTCGGCGTTGCTGCCCGATGGCGCGCGGGCGGTCGAGCTCGAAGGCTCCTGGCGTCATCTGGAAACGGCTGCGGTGCTCGGCGTCTGGTCGGCTGCCGCACTGCTCATCGCACCGATCGTGATGCGCCGGATGGCGCGCCGCGAGTCGGGTGCGGCGATGGCCGAACGGCGGGAGAAAGCGTTGCAGCGTGCCTACTGAGGTCATCTACAACCGGATCGCGATGCTGCGCGCCGAGCGCGGCATCTCCCGGCGCGAGCTCGCGGAAGCGCTCGGCGTGCACTACCAGACCATCGGATATCTGGAGCGCGGCGAGTACAGCCCGAGCCTGCATCTGGCCTTGCGGATCGCCCAGTATTTCGAGGTGGCGGTGGAGGTCGTCTTCTCCACCACCCCCTTCCCCCGGCTCGGGTCGTCCTCGGAATCGGCCTGATCTCACGCTGCGCGGCAGCGGACAGCCGGAACGCCACCATCGGCGTTCCGGCTCGTCCGATTCACGCGCCCGCCCGATCAGGACTTCGTCCCACCGAACAGCTCGAACACCGACACCGGCTTGCCCGCTTCCTCGGTCGCCGCGATCGCCTTGCGCCAGATGCCCTGGGCCACATGGGAGATGGTGGCGTCGACGCCGACTTCTTCGCTGGCGTCGATGATGTGCTGGGCGCCGGCGTCCATCATCTTGAAGGCCGACAGATCGCCCCAGCCGCCCTGCTTGGCCTGGTTCGCGTACTCCTCCATGAAGAAGGGGTAGGCGCCGGCGGCGCGCTGGGCGAACGGCAGGAACTGGCCGACGTCCTGGCCGGAGCGGGCGATGACGGCCAGCGCCTGATCGTAGGCGAGCATCCACGGATGGAAGACGATGAGCAGGGCCTGGTAGAAGACCTGCGCGAGACCGTCATCGGTGCCGAGGTACTCCGGCGGGCTGAGCGGGCGCAGCAGCTCGACGTGCGCTTCGAACACCTCGCTCGGACCGCTGTAGAAGATGTAGGAGGCCGGGTGCTCGATATTGTCGCCGGCCGACATCACGCCGCCGGAGATGAATTCGGCGCCGTGCGAACGCACCCACTGCGCACCCTTGCGCGCCTTCTCCGGCGAATCCGAGGACAGGTTCGCGATCACCTTGCCCGCGAGATGGTCGGTGGCCTGGCCGAGCACGTCGTACATGGCGTCGTAGTGGGTCAGGCTCACCACGGTCACCTCGTTGGCGTCGAGCGCCTCGGCGACGGTGTTCGCCCGCTTGGCACCCAGTTCCACCATGGCGTCGACCTTGGCGCTGCTGCGGTTCCACACCGTGACCTCGGTGCCCGCCTTCAAGAAGGCCCGCACCATGGCCTGACCCATCGGCCCGAGACCGATGACCGAGACCGAGGCCGTGCTGCTCTGCTGAGACATATGCTGATCCTTCGAAAGTCGATACGGTTTCTGTCGGCGCCGGTCTCTATGGTTCGTCTGTGCAGGTAGGCGCGACAAGACCGCACGTGCGGGTACGGTTGCTTACGTCGAGGTCCGTATCGAGGTCAGGAGGATCCAGTGACGATCGGCAGTGACGCGGATCACGATGCGTGTGGTATGAGCGTGGCGATCGACGTCGTCGGCGGGAAATGGCGGCTGCACCTGATGTGGGTGCTGGCCGACGGTCCGCGCCGTTTCGGCGAGATCCGCCGCCTGCTCGGCGGCGTCAGCGAGAAGGTGCTCACCGAGAACCTGCGCCATCTGGAGACCTCCGGCGTCGTGCATCGCGAGGTGTTCCCGGAGATCCCGCCCCGCGTCGAGTACTCGCTCACGCCGGTGGGCGCCGAGCTCGCGGCCGCGCTTCGCCCGCTGGAGGAGTGGGGCGATCGGCATCGCCACGAGCTGCTGCCGAAGTTGATGTCGGCGAGCTGATCGGTTCGACAACGGCTCGGCCACGACCGCACCCGGGGGACCGTTGAACGATCAGTTCGCGCCGATGCCACCGGAACCGGCCGGTTTCGGCACACCCGGGGTGCGCGGTCCCCGAGAGCGCCGGGTCGCCGACATCGTTGCCTGCGCTCTATGACAGCTTCCGCTCACCCAGCCGTTCGGCGGCGATCCGCTCCCCGACCTGTTCGAGTAGCGGTGCGGCCTCGGCCATCGATCGGCCCGGATCGGGTTCCACATCGGCCAGGGCGTAGCCGGCCATGAAGCCTTCCGCGGTGAGCTCGTCCGGCGCGAGGTCGATGCGTCCGGCGACGGCGATGACGGGCACGCCCGCCGATCGCGCGGCAGCGCAGACTCCCATCGGCGCTTTCCCGTGCAGGGTCTGCCGGTCCAGGCACCCTTCGCCGGTGATGACAACGCTGGCCGATTCCAGCACCGCCCCGAAGTCGAGCAGTTCGAGCACCACCTCGATGCCACTGCGCATCTGCGCCCCGAGCGCGGCCATCGCACCGAAGCCGGTACCGCCCGCCGCACCCGCACCAGGACGACCGGCATGCGTTTCGCCGACCAGTGCGGCCCAATTCTGGAGTGCCGCTTCGAGAACCGCCTGGTCCTCGGGTCCCGCGCCCTTCTGCGCGGAATACACCGCGACGGCACCCGAGGGCCCGAGCAGCGGATTGTCCACATCACTGGCGATGACGAACGTCGCCTCCGCCAGGCCGGGATGCAATCCTCTCAGGTCCAACCGCTTCGCATCCCGCAAAGCCGCACCGCCCCTTGGCACTTCGTGCCCGCCCGGGCCGTAGATGCGCGCCCCGAGCGCCGTCAGCATGCCCGCCCCGCCGTCGGTCGACGCGCTACCGCCGAGTCCGAGCACGATCCGTTCGGCACCCACTGACAGCGCGTGCGCGATGACGACGCCGAGCCCGAACGTGCTGGCGTGCAACGGATCCGGGCGTCCATCGGGAAGCTTCGCCAGACCGACGACCGCGGCGAGTTCGATCACCGCGGTGTCGCCGCGCACCGCATAGGAGGCTTCCACCGTCTCGCCGGTCGGCCCGGGGGCGGGCAGGGTGACCCGCGTCCACCCCGCCGAGACGAACGCGTCGACGGTCCCGTCCCCGCCGTCGGCCACCGGCACCCGCACCACCCGCGCGTCCGGGCACACCCGCGCGATGCCTGTGGCCAGCGCCGATGCCACCTCGGCAGCGGACAGCGATCCTTTGAATTTGTCCGGGGCGAGTACGACGGTCGGCACCGACTCCATCCTGAGATTGTCCAATGCCGCGCCGTCTGCCGCACCCCGGCGCGCGACCCGCGTCCCGGCCACCGATACGACCACGCGATGCGATGTGTCCGCGGCCCGCCGGTGGAGTAGCTTCGAGCCATGTCGACAGAGGTCCGCAACAACACCGCACTGGAACGCTTCGAGATCTACGTCGACGGCGCGATCGCCGGGTACGCGGAGTACCAGGACACCAATGCCGAACGTGCTTTCGTGCACACCGAGATCTACTCCCAGTACGAGGGCCAGGGCTACGGCCGCATGCTCGTCGAGACCTCGCTGAACCAGACCCGCGCCGACCATCTCGGCGCCCTGCCGATGTGCCCGATGGTGCGCCACTTCGTGGAGACCCGCCCGGAGTACCTGCCGATGGTGCCGCACTGGGCCCGCGGGCGCCTCGGGCTCCCGCAGTAGACAGCCCGGCCGAGCGCACAGCGTCTTCCCCCGGCACCATCCCGCCCGGCGTGTTCTTCATCGCGCGGCCGGTGCGCTGCCCGAAATGGGCCTGAGCCCGGGGCGCGCCGCGGTTCGCCGAGAGTATCCAGGCGCAACCCAGCTGAGATCAGCGGCCGACGCGGGCTGCGATCGGCCGCGCGCTCAGTACGCCGCGACGGCCCCGTCCAGCGCCTGCTGAAGATCCGTCTTCACCAACCGCGCGATCTCGCCGGGCCGGGCGGGCAGGTCCACGATCGGCACCCCGAAGTAGAAGCTGGCCGACTTCGCCTCCTCTTTGGTCGGCTCCACCGCCGGATCGGGGCGAGGCCCGTAGCTGAGGCCGATGCTGAGCAGCGCGGGGTCCGTGCCCAGCTTCATGGTGCGGAAGGCGATATGCCCGATGCCGCTGCCGACGGGCTGCACCTTGGTGGGGTCGACGTCGTTGCAGGTGCCTTCGGGGAAGACCGCGAGGCAGTCGCCGTCGTGCATGCGTTCGGCACAGATGTCCATCATCCGCTGGCCCGCCGCGTTCACCGCGCGCAGTCCGTGGTCGCGGCCACGGAAGACGGGAATGCCGCCCATCATGTCGATCTTGCGGCGTTGATCGCGTTCGAGGAACAGCTCGTCTTTGGCCAGCACCCGCACCCGGCCGATGATGGGTCGCAGTTCGCTGCGCCAGGCGGCCGCGGCGACGGTGTAGGGGTCGAGCTGGGACAGGTGATTGATCGCGATCAGCAGCGGTTTGCGGGAACGGATCAGTTCCGCGATCCGCGCCCTGGCGCCGGCGGCATAGCTGATCCGCGGCCGGAAACGCCGTCCGAGCAGGGCGTATGCCGCGCGCGCCTGGAACCGCCGCTGCTGATGCGAGCGGTAGTAGTCGTACACGGCATCGCTGTTTTCGAGGACGACCTCGGGCGGTTGCATGCCGCCGACTCTACGACGCCGCTCGTCCCGGTCAACGCCCATGTTGATCTTGTCACCGAGCTCGCGCGTGTTCGCCGCGACACGGAACGCGAAGACAAGCGGCGCGACGGCGCGATAGCTGCGATGATGACGGTGTGGCACGCGCAGAAGACCCGGATGATCGGAAAACTCGCGGCGGTGGCGGTGAGCACGGCAGGCGAAGTTTTCACCGTGGTGAGCAAGTAGTCCGCGCGGGCACCCTGCTGGTGTCCTCGACCGAACTCGTGGAACCCACTTTCCGGCGCACCGTCATCTACATCATCGAACACAACGACGCCGGCAGCCTCGGCGTGGTGATCAACCGCCCGAGCGATACGGCCGTCCATGATGTGCTGCCGCAGTGGGCCGAGGTGGCGGCCGCGCCGCGCACCCTGTTCGTCGGCGGTCCGGTCAAACGCGATGCCGCGCTATGCCTCGGCACGCTGCGGGTCGGCGCGTCCATCGAGGGTGTGGCGGGTCTGCGCCGGATCGACGGCCGGGTGGTGTTGATCGATCTGGACAGCGATCCCACCCGGATCGCCCCGCTGGTGGAGGGTGTTCGTATCTTCGCCGGGTACGCGGGCTGGACGTTCGGGCAGCTCGAGGGCGAACTGGAGCAGGACGATTGGATCGTGCTCTCGGCGCTGCCGAGTGATCCGATCACCTCCCGCCGCACCGATCTGTGGGCCGAGGTCCTGCGCAGGCAGCCCCTGCCGTTGTCGCTGCTGGCGACTCATCCGATCGAGCTCGAACGCAACTGAGTCGACGGCCCGGCATCGGCTGCGACGCGAGAGGCCCGCGGCTTCACCTGCCCCGCACACGCCGACGATCCCCCGCCGCGGCAGGGGATCGAAGGGGCAGGGCTCAGCTGGCCTGCTTCTTGAACAGCGACATCGACCACAGGTAGCCGACGCCGGCGATGCCCGCGCACCAGGCCAGCGAGACGACCCCGTTGACGCCGATCTCGGTGCCCATCAGCAGTCCGCGGATGGTTTCGGTGATCGGGGTGAACGGCTGGTATTCGGCGAACCAGCGCAGCACCGTCGGCATGGTGTCGGTGGGGACGAGACCGCTGCCGAGGAACGGCATCATCACGATCGGGAAGGGCATATTGCTCGCGCTTTCCGGGTTCGGCGCGGCGAGCCCGAAGCCGACGGCCAGCCAGGTGAAGGCGAACACCACCAGCATCAGCAGTCCGATGACGGCCACCCATTCCACCGGTGTGGCGTCGGGCCGGAAGCCCATCAGCATCGCGACCCCGAGCATGCCCGCCATAGCGAAGGTGCCCTGGATCAGCGTGCCGACCACATGCCCGGTGAGCATGGCCGACTGCGCGATGGCCATCACCCGGAACCGGTTGACGATGCCCTTGGTGATGTCGGTGGCCAGCATGACCGCCACCGACACCGTCAGGTACGCGGGCAGCAACAGCAACATGCCCGGCGCCAGATAGTTGATGTACTTCGTGCCGGGTTCGAGCCCGGCTTCCAGCGCTCCGCCGAAGACGTAGTTGAACACCAGCAGCAGCACCGTCGGCATGATCAGGATGCTGAACGCCATGCTCGGGTAGCGCCGCACGTGCAGCAGGTTGCGCCGCAGCATGGTCAGCGAATCGGCGAAGACGGACGGGGACGAGGCCTGGATGGTCGCGGTGGTCATCGCACGGGCTCCTTGTCAGCGACGGGGTTTCCGGTGAGGGTGAGGAAGACGTCGTCCAGGTTCGGGGTGTGGACCGACAGTCCTTCGGCGGGAATGTGGAATTCGTCGAGCCGGTCGAGCACGGCGCGCACCGAGCCGATTCCGCCGTCGCTCGGGATCGCGAGGGTGAGTTCGTCCTCGATGGGGCGGGCGCTGGAACCGAACGCCGTGGCCGCCGCGTCCAGATCGCCGCGTTCGGCGAATAGCAGGCGGATGTGGCCGCCGGGTACGAGCCGCTTCAGTTCCGCCGCGGTGCCTTCGGCGACGATGGTGCCGTGGTCGAGCACCGCGATGCGGTCGGCGAGCTGGTCGGCTTCCTCGAGGTATTGGGTGGTGAGGAAGACGGTGACGCTGTAGCTGTCGACGAGTTCGCGGATGATCTCCCACATCGAGCGCCGGCTGCGTGGGTCGAGGCCGGTGGTGGGTTCGTCGAGGAAGATGATGCGCGGGTCGCCGACCAGCGTCATCGCCAGGTCCAGGCGCCTGGTCATGCCACCGGAGTAGGTGGAGGCCGGCTTGTCCGCGGCTTCGGTGAGGTCGAAGCGTTCGAGCAGGTCGGCGGCGAGCGATTTGCCGACGCGCCGGGGCAGATGATGCAGGTCGGCCATCAGCATCAGGTTTTCCCGGCCGGTGAGCAGTTCGTCGACCGCGGAGAACTGTCCGGTGACGCCGATCGCCGCCTTCACCGCGTCGCGGTCGGTGTCCAGGTCGTACCCGCCGACCTGGATTTCGCCGCCGTCGCAGCCGATCAGGGTGGTGAGGATCTGGACGGTCGTCGTCTTGCCCGCGCCGTTGGGGCCGAGCAGCGAGAAGATCGTGCCTTCCGGCACGTTCAGGTCGATGCCGTCGAGAACTACCTTGTCGCCGTAGGACTTTCGGAGTCCGGAGACCCAGATCGCCGGTGCGCGTCCACCTGTGGACATGGCTTTTCCTTCCTGGAATTTCTCATAAAACAATGCGAATGACAGCATGAGTTCTCCGCACCGCTCCCCTCGGGGAGCGGCGGTGTCGGATGTGGATGTTCAGTTGGGCCGGTTCGGCCGACGCGGTGGCGTCGGCCCTACCCGGCTACCTCAGATGTCCAGCTCTTCGATGGGCGGACGGTCGGCGATGTCGGCGACCCGCTGGAAGAGCTTGTCGGGCATCTTGCCCTTCAATTCCGCGAGCGTGTCCACGATTTCCAGCGTGAAATCACCCCAATCCGCATCGCTCGGGCCGGCGAGCATGCGCCGCCAGCTCTTCCAACTCGTCCAGTCCTTCACGGCGACGTCGGGATACTCGTCCCAGTTGGAAATCTGCGAGTGCAGGACGAACTTTCCCTTGCGGCTTCGAAAGACCCGGATGTGCTCCATGGCGGTGTCGTTCATATCCCGCCATTCACCGAGCAGTGAACCTTCGAACCGGACCTGCCGGACACCGTTGTGCCCGACCCGGAGCACGATTTCCTCGAATCCTTCCTGCCTGCCCTCCTCCAGTTCGATGAACCGGCGCAGCGCAGTGACCACGGCCCCCGACAGATTGCCGCCGACGAGCTCCTGGGCCCGCTGGAACAGGGGGAGATCGTCATCGGCAACGTAGATCGTCTTGTTGGGCATGACAGTGACTATACGTAGATGTATACGTACACGCAAGACTTCCGGAAAAACCGGCTCCGATCAGGCTGAACCCGGACGCGAGCGCCCCCGTATCTCCTTCTAGGCGGCGCGCAGCACTGCCCTCGGCGCTGGAAGGAGGTGCGATGCCCGACAGAGTTGTGGACTATCTGGTTCGCGCCATGCCGGACCTCGATGTGCGGCATATCTTCGGCGTCGACGGCGCCAATATCGAAGACCTCTACGACGCCATCTTCGACGCAGGCGGCGCGGTGACCGGCGTGGTCGCCAAACACGAATTCTCCGCCGCCACCATGGCCGACGGGTACGCCCGCTCCACCGGCGGACTCGGCGTGGTGGCCGCGACCTCCGGCGGCGGCGCGATGAATCTCGTTGCCGGACTTGCCGAATCGTATGCCTCGCGAGTTCCCGTGCTGGCGTTGATCGGGCAGCCGCCGACCATGTTGGAGGGCCACGGCGCCTTCCAGGATTCGAGCGGGCAGGCCGGCGCGATCGACGCGGTCCGGCTGTTCAGTTCGATCAGCCGCTACTGCGCCCGCGTGGCCCAACCCGGTGAACTGCCCGAGCGGCTGGCGCGGGCGTTGCGTGCGGCCCGGCGCGGCGGGCCGTCGGTGCTGTTGATTCCCAAGGACGTCCAGCAGGCCGAGATGGATGGCATCGGCCCGTTCTGTCCCGATCCCCGCGCCACTTGGCTCGACGAGGACGAACTCGAGCGGGTGCTGACCGCGGTGGAAACCGCCCGTCAGCTGGGCCGGGTGGTGGTGATCGCGGGCGATCAGGTCGCCCGCGACGATGCGCGCACCGCACTGGCCGAGGTGGTGGCCGAACTCGATGCGATGGTCGGCGTCGCCCCCGACGCCAAGGACACCTACGACAATTTCGCGCCGGCGTTCTGCGGTGTCGCGGGCACCATGGGCCATCGGGAGCTGGCCGACGCCCTGGACGAGGCCACCCTGTGCCTGCTGGTCGGCACCCCCATGCCGGTCACCGCGCGCACCGGCCTCGATGAGCTGCTCGGCCGCACCACCATCGCCAGCATCGGGTTGGCCATGCCGCACCTGCCCGCGATCCACGCGACCTGCACCGATGTCGGTGTCGCGTTGCGGATGACCCTGGAGCGGCTGCGCGGCGGACATGACGGGCACGCCGATACCGAGCTCGCCGGTTCCGCCGACTCCACCGGCGCCGCCGCACCGACGACGGTCGCGACCGCGGTCCGCACCACCCTGGTCACCCGCACCGCACCCGCCCGCACACTGACGCCCATGCCGGTGCCCGAATCGCACGGCCCCGGCCTGCACTACCGCCAGATCGTCGACGCCATCCAGGCCGCGCTGCCCGAGGGCGCGGACATCTTCGTGGACGCGGGCAATACCGGCGCCGCCGTGGTGCATCAGCTGCGGGTGCCGCGCGACGGACGCTTCGTCGTCGCGCTCGGAATGGGCGGCATGGGGTACGCGTTCGGCGCGGGCATCGGCTCGGCGTTCGCCCGTTCCCCCGACGGCCACCGCACCGTGGTGATCGCCGGTGACGGCTCGTTCTACATGCACGGGCTGGAATTGCATACCGCCGTCGAGTACGCGCTGCCGGTCACCTTCATCGTGTTCAACAACAACGCCCACGCCATGTGCGTAACCCGTGAACAGCTGCTGTACCGGGATCGCTACAGCTTCAACAGATTCCATCCTGCTTTCTTGGGCGAGGGTGTCGCGGCCATGTTCCCGTCGCTGCGCGCGTGCGCCGTGCACTCGATGGCTGAGCTGCCTGACGCGCTCACCGAATGCCTCGCGGGCCCCGGCCCTTCGTTCGTCTCCATCGATTGCGACCCCGACGAAATCCCGCCCTTCCTGCCCTTCCTGAGGAGTACACCGTGACCACCAGTGCCCTGCCCGCCCTCAGTGATATCGGGGACGACGTGATTCCCGGAATTCTGCGGATCGAGAATTCCGATAAGGAAGCCACCACGCCGATCATCATGGACATGCTGCGGTCGGTGTATCCGCACGATCAGATCTACGGCGACTTCTGCCCCGTCAATGCCTACATTGCGGCGCCGCCGCGGGAGGTCTTCGAATACCTGTCCGACACCAGGTCGCTCGAGGAATGGACCTACAGCCTGCGCGGATTCACCGAAACCGATGAGCCCGGCCTGTGGCTGGCCTACGACCGGCTCGGTGACGCGACCAAGATCTACACCCGCACCGTCACCGATCCGCACGCCATGACGGTCGACTATCACTGCGCCTGGGATCAGGGCGAGCACCTGTGGATGGTGTATCTGATGCGGGTCGTCGACGCGCAGGTGGTGTTCAACAAGCCGGGATCGGTTGTGCTGTGGGTCAATTGCAAACATCCGTTCTACGACGAGAATCCGTATCCGGAGACCGCGCCGCCGAAACGTCCGGTGTGGGTCGGCGATTTCTGGGAGATGTTCTCCGCCGGACACCAATTGGAGATGGACAACCTCAAGGCGATCTGCGAATACCGGGCCGCCCACGGCCTGCCGATCAAACCGGAATGGATGAGCTGATGACGGAAGCGACGCAGGTCAGCCTGGTGGATGTGGCGAGTTATCTGCCCGGTGAGCCGGTCGGGACGGAGTACTTCACCCAGTTCTCCCGGTCGGATCGGATGGCGAAGAATGTCATGTTCCGTTCGCCGAAAACGCGCTATCACGTCGGACGTGACGAAACCGCGGTCGATATGGTCGAGCGGGCGGTGGCGCCGCTGATCGAGCGGCACGGCGCGGATTTCGTGTCCGGGGTCGATGTACTGATCACCCATACCCAATTGCCCGACAACCCCGTCATGGGTTGCGGTGCCGAGGTGGCGCGGCGGCTGAATGCCAAGCCCGGCTGGGTCTTCGACCTGCACAATGGCGGTTGCGCGGCGTTCGTGCACATGATGTCGCTGGCGCAGACCATTCTGCGCACCACCGACGCCAGGACCGCCCTCATCGCCGCCACCCAGAATTGCGCGGGCCCGGTATTCACTCAGCCCGATATCCGCAAACTCGCCCAGGCCCCCGTCCCCGGCGACGGCTGCGGCGTCGGCCTGCTCGTCCGCGACGACAGCGCCCCGATCCTGGATATCGAATGCCGCACCTACCCCGAATTCGCCGGCGATATGGACTTCTCCACCAATGGCGACCGCAAATACTGGGAGCCCGGCGAGGGCCAGGGCTGTGTGAGTTTCACCGAATCGAAGATCACCAAGGTGTTCGCGCGCGGCAATCGGCTGGTCCCGGAAGTGGCGCTGGCGGTGTGCGATCGGATCGGGGTGAAAGGCCGCGATATCGACACCTTCGTCACCAATCAGCCGAACCGGTTGTTCCTGCGTAACTGGCATGACGCGCTGGAGCTGCCGGCGGAACGTCATCCGGATACATTCGACTCCTGCGGAAACCTTTTCGCCGCAGGCATTCCGGTGACATTGGATGTGGAGAACCGGGCGGGCCGCTTGCGCAATGGTTCGGTGGTCCTGATGTCGGCGTTCGCGCATGCGGGCGACTTCGCGGCCGCGGCGGCAGTGCGGTGGGGTGCGGCGCGATGAAGTTTCACCGCGTCGACGGCACCGTTTCGCTGCGAGAATCCGCGGTCCCGCACGGCAACGCCGGGGCCACGGAACGCTGGGGAGCAGTGCCCTCCGGTGCACAGTGTCAGCCAGTATCCGCTCGCACAGGGCCGTTCGCGCCCGTCCGCACGCGCGAGGTGCGGCGGTGAGCATCCACCTGGCCGACCGAAGCCGATCATCGCGGCGATTCCAGGTCGCGCCCGCCCCGGTTCGTTTCGATCTCACCCTGAGCGAGAACCCTTTCCCGCCACTGCCTTCTGTACGCGTGGCGATTCAGCGCGAGGTGGGTCGAGCGAACCGGTATCCCGAGTTCCTGCCGACCCGCCTGCCCGCCGTCATCGCCGACCGGCTGGGCGTCAGCCCGGACCAGGTGGTGGTCGGCTCCGGCGCCACCGGCGTTGCCATGCAGATCCTGCACACCCTTGCCGGGCCTGGGTCCGGCTCGGGCTCGGGCTCGGGCTCGGGCTCGGGCTCGGGCTGGGGCTCCGGCTTCGGGCCCGGGTCCGACTCCGGCTCCGGCTCCGGCTCGGGCTCCGGCTCCGGCTCGGGCTCCGGGGCAGGCGCTGGCGCAGGGCGGGGCTCCGGGCCGGGTTCGGGTTCGGGCTCGGGCTCAGGCTGGGGCTCCGGCTTCGGGACCCGGTCCGACTCCAGCTCCGGGTCGGGCTTCGGGTCTGGCTCCGGGTCCGGTTCGGGCATCGGCTCCGGCAAGGGCTCCAGGTCGGGCTTCGGTTCCGGCTCCGGGTCGGGCTCGGGCTTCGGCTCCGGCTCCGGCTCCGGCTCCGGCTCCGGCTCCGGCTCCGAAATGGTGCTCGGCATGCCGACTTTCGACGGCTACCCGATCATGGCCGGTATGGTCGGCGTCGACGTCGTCGGCGTACCCCTCAACAAGGCCGGCGAGCAAGACCTGCGCGCCATGTCTCGTGCCATCACTTCCCGCACCCGCCTGATAATCCTGTGCCGCCCGCACAACCCGACCGGCACCCTCATCCCCGAGCGCGACCTGCGCCGATTCCTGCGCACCGTCCCCACTCACATCCCGGTGATCCTCGACGAGGCCTACGTCGAATTCCTCCCCGCCGCCGACCGCATCGACCCACGCGCCCTCCTGTCCCGCCACCCGAACCTGCTGATCCTGCGCACCTTCTCCAAGGCCTACGGCCTCGCGGGCCTGCGCATCGGCTACGCCCTCGGCAACACCGCCCTGATCGCCCGAGTCCGCCGCATCCAACTCCCCTTCGGTGTCCCCACCTTCGCGACCGCCGCCGTCACCGCCTGCTACGCGGCCGAACCAGAACTCGCGGTGCGGGTCGCCCGGATCACCGAGGAGCGAGAATCGCTGCGGGAGGCGTTGCGCTGTGCAGGAATCAACGTTCCGCCGAGCTTTGCGAACTTCCTCTACCTGCCCGGTCCGAGAATTGCGACAGCATTGCGCCGGGCAGGGATCGCCGCCAAGGCCTACGCGGATGGGAGTGCGCGGATCGCGGTAGGCGATGTGGATGCGGGACGAGCCGTGCTCGATGCGGTGCGCGCCGTGGCCCGGACCGACTCTCCTTGACCGGACGCGCTTCTAGAGGCTCAACGCGCTCGAGATCGGGATACTCTTACCCCGATCGGACGGCGTCAGTCTTTGAGCATGGCCGGGCGCAGCGGCCCGTCGGTAGGTGGCAGCTGCACAGTCGCCCGCTGCCTGCTCCAATGGACGCTCGGCCAACTTCTTCTATATCCCCGACCCTGTTCCGATCGGCGGCCCACTGTGTCCAAGCCCGTCGGCCCACGTCCAGCCGAAGCTTCCTGTCATCTCGCCGACCCGAGGACAGGTCTCCCGCAGCTCACTCTCACGCACTTGACTTGGTCAACTCGGGAACTAGACTCCCACCGAAAGGTGGTGGGGGTAGTGTTCATTCTTCACAACGCATGCGTGACGGTGCAGTGGGCAACAGCCAGTCCCGAAGGTCGTTTGTCATGGAGTTGGTTTGGCTGACCTATCGGTGGAGCTGGCAGTCCTGGCCGGCTTCGCCACAGATCTTGCGGAACTGAAATCGTGCTCGATCTCGAACACCTCACACCTGTTGCCAGCTGTAGCACTACCCACGGGGTCCACAGGGCTGATGGCGGCGCTCGAGGCATCGATAGAGAGATTTGGCAATGAAGTCGGTGCGGCACTTGATGCCGAAATCACCACCATAGGCAATCTTTGTACTAGTTTGACGACGACAGCAGCAAGTTTCGAATCGACCGACGAAGCGATCTCCGCGAATATATCTAATGCGGGGTCTGATTTGAGTCCTGCGGGCACACAATCCACCAGCGCCGCGAGTCAAGGAGTCAGTCGTTTCAGTGCGTTGCAGCTTCCCAGCCTTCCTGGGGTGTCCGACAACCCGTACACATTGCGGCAGCTCGTTGAAACTGCGATCGGCTTGCTCGCTGTCTACGACGATCGCCTCAATGCAGCAATCGGAATAAGACCGACGGTCGACCTGCTCTCACCGTTGGTAGCGGATTGGGAATCCCTGCAACCGATAGGAAAGCGGATTGCATTACTCGGGATAAACGATTACGTCACGTCCGAGAACCTGATCAATGGTAC
Organism: Nocardia cyriacigeorgica; assembly: GCF_005863245.1. Lineage (GTDB taxonomy): Bacteria > Actinomycetota > Actinomycetes > Mycobacteriales > Mycobacteriaceae > Nocardia > Nocardia cyriacigeorgica_C. The sequence continues at coordinate 258,780 of NZ_VBUT01000010.1, forward strand.
GAATTGGCTACAGGACAGCTGGTCCGGGGAGGCGGCTCGTAATTTCGCGGAAAGATCGAACAATCTGGGACAGGCAGTCGGCGCAAGAAGTCTCGACTTCGATGCTGTATCTAAGATTGTCGAGAACGGTGGCGCTTACCTCGAGCGAATGGTATACAACCAGGTTGCTGATATCTGCGACAAGGTGCTGCATCCAATGACACTCTATGGAGCAACCTTTCCACTTGGCGCATGGGCGCCACATATTAATAATCCAATCAGAGAACCGCATAAGTCAGAACTCCTGGCGGCTCTCAATGCACTCGAATCATCAATAACTCTGCGCCAGGGGCAGATTCAGACGATGGTTGACAAGCTGTCAGCCGCCCTGGATTACGTGCCCGGAAGGTCGATTCCCACTTTTATTTCCACCGAGTTCGACCTTCCGGATAAGATCACGATCGACCTAGGCGCCCGAAAATTCGGATATGGAGACAATATGTGGTGGGAGGATCGCATTGACTCATTATTCTGACAGCTGCGCTACTTACTCTACTACCTCTTCCCGAAACATGTGGGCGTAGATGTCGATCGATATTCCAGGGATGCCACCAACACCGCCTCCTGACCCGGGCCAGGGCGCGCACGGATCCCAACCTTTATGGGCTCGTTACGACGATTTACAGTTCTTCGACCAAATGATCTTTGCCACCGCCGCAGCAGATGCCGCTGGATTAACCAATGCCGCCGACCATCTAGAACACTATCTTGCGAACACAGGCACAGACTGGACGCTGGATCCAGATCGGATCATGCATGATGAGCCTGCCTTGAAGCTGCATTTCGACAACCTCATAACTGTAGGAGTTTGGGATATCGCGAGGCGAATCGGCAGCGTAACCACCGGCCAGTCAATATCGGCGTCTTTTCAATTAGCATGGAAAGAGTATGTCTTTCGAGACCGGGACTGGTATCTGGCGATCGGCGCGGTAGAAACAACTGCGTGCGGCGCAGTCAAAGTCGAGAAACTGAACAGCGACGGCGAATCGTACAGCATCGACCTCCGTTATCAATGCCACCTGTATGACAGATACAATTGGGACGGCGACAAGCAGACCGAGATCGCTGGATTCACCTGGACTGACCGCGAACTTGGCGCCCTACACACAGCCGGACTGGCGAAAGAATTCGATATGATTGGCTCCTCTACAATCAAACACTACAAAGGAGATTTGCCGCCGGTGGGCGATTTGAATCTCCCAGCGCCGAGTGGGACGGGAACTCCTCGATGACGATTCGTCCATCCGGCGAACAGAGTATCCGACGAAGGCAATGGAGAGGGTGGGCTGCGTGGATGCTCGGACTCTGCCTACTGGTTTCCACCGGACTGTATGGGTGTAATCGCGCTGTCGATCACACCGTCGATCGGATGATGGTGGCGGAAGTCGAAGAGTCGACTAGCCCCGAATTGCTGCGTGAGGCTACAGAATACGGCGAATGGGTACTTCCGCAGATGGCTGAAGTTCTGCTGGTCAAACGCGAAATCATCCGGGACCGCAAGTACCAGATCGCCGTGAAAACCTCCCCAGCCGATCTCGATCTTATGTTGGCGCGCTCTCGGTTCCCCGCTGTCCTCAGGCACCGCCAACCACCCTTCACAGTCAATACGATCGCCGGACCCCCGCTGGAATCGTCACCCCGGATTGAACATGGGCAGGAAGCATGGTTCACCTCGTCGTCCGGCACCGTGATGATTCGCGAAGTCACCGTCGACGTACGGGACGAAACCACGCGAATCGTGCACATCGAGTTCCGCGGTGTTTAGGCTCAAACCGGCGACAGGCATGCTGCACCGCGAGCCTGCCAACGCGTTCTGTCCCAGTCTCATGGGCCGCGGACTAGCTTCGAATGGAAGCCGACAGGCGGCAGTGACCATCGAGCCGCAACGACGTTCACTGCGCCCGATCACCGACCAGTTCTATTCGCAGCGCTGAACGCATCCAGTCGAGTGTTCGGTGTACTCCCTCATGCAGGGAGGTCGTCGGCTCCCACCTGAGCAGCTGTTGGGTTCGTTCGAGGTCTGGTCGCCGCCGGGGGCTGGGCGCTGAGGCGATTCGCAAGGCGAGGTCCTCGGATCTGCTCGGGCGGGTCGCGCTGTCGCTGCGGCGGGCAGGCATGCATTCCACCCAGCCGCGCCCTGCGAGAGCTATGGCTGTGCGCGCGAACTCGCTGAGCGTCACCATCGGGCCGCCGATGTCGACCGGCCCCGCTATTTCGCGGTCGAGCAGGGCGATCAGGGCGGCGACCACATCGGTCACGTAGACGAACGACCGCTCTTCGTCGTCCAGGTACACGGTCTGATCGCGCATAGCGGCAGCGCAGAGCGTTGCGCCGACACCGGCGCCCGGCCTCGAGTGCGGACCGTAGACCTCGAACAGCCGCGCGATGCCCACCCGCGCTCCGGGGTAGTGGCGGGCGGTCGTTTCGGCGATAAGTTCCGCGGCTCCGCGAACGGATTCGGCGTCGAGACGGCTCGTGAAACGCCGCCGGCGATCAGTCTCTCCGTGCGCGCCGGAAGCGATGACGATGCGCGCCCCATGCGCGACAGCCAGATCCAAAGCCGCCATCGCGCCCGCCGACGCCGCCCGGATCACCTCGATCGGATCACCGAATTCTCCGCCACCATGGCCGAAATGGGCGACGTGAGTGATCGCCCCGAGCCCGACGAGCGCACCCGGCACCGTGATATCCGCGCAGCGAAAGGCAAAGTTCGGGTGCGCGCCGAAGTCCCGAATAGCTACGGCCCGCTCGGCGCTGACCGGATCGACAGCGGTGACGCGATCGCCCCGCTGGAGCAGCGCCCGGCACAGATGCGAGCCGAGAAACCCCGCGCCACCGATCACCACGACATGGTTCACGACGCCACCTCCCGACGCCGGTATCGACGCGAGGAATCCGGTGTGATGCGCCCGGCGGCGACCAGCGCGGTGAACGCCGCACGCTTGCGCGCGCAATCGTGTTCGCGGTGATGACGCATGGCTTGATGGGCGTCATCGATGGTCAACGGCGCCAACGGAAGCTCACACGTCCACGCCGTCCAGCCCGCCTGATCGGCCTGCTCGAACACCACAGGCCTGCGTGCAACGCGGTGCGAACGATGCGCACCGGACCGGGCGACCCGGCGATGCGCGTGCGCCCGCCGCGGCGGTTCCTCCGGCCACAAACACCCGATGATGAGCACCGCGATCACACATCCCGCGAGCACCGAAACCACACTCGACATCACATGCCAGGAATCCACCGCCCTCACCCCTCCCGGCCTTCGCCGGCATAGCGGGTGAGCCCATCGAGCACCTGACGCAACGTGGCGAGGTCGGTCATCGCGGTCGACTGTCGAACACTCGCACCCTCATCCACCGCCGCATCCAGCCCGACCGATCCCGCGCCCGACCCGACATCAGACGCCGCAGCGGCAGTCCCGAACTCGATCCCCCGCCGATAAGCCCGCTCCCGTGGACTCACCGACTGCGGCGCGAGCCGCCCGACATGCACCAGCGTGCAATACGCGACCCACTTCCACGCACACCGCTCGACCCGGCACTCCCGATGCCGCCGCATCACCCGATGCGCCAACTCCACATCCGCGACCCCACACACCACCGGCGCCGCAAGCACCTCCTCCCCCGCCATCACGCCGCCCCCGCCAGATACGCCGCCGCACCCCGGCGAGTGGCACATGAAGCCGGACCGCACGGCGTGTCGCCGGTCTCATGCACCACTCGTGCAGCCTCCTCGGCCGAAGGCGGGGCATTGGTGGTGGAGGTTCGGGTCCAAGTGGTTGCGGGGCAGACGGTTTCGAGGTCGTACCCTTCGTCGCAGACCCGCGCCGGGGTGTAATCGGTGTGGGCGAGATCGAACACGACAATGGTCTCGACACCCAGCGCAGCGGCAATACCGAGGGCATACCCCACCGGATCGGGATCCCCACTCGGCGGCCGCACCGTATACACATACCGCCACCCCGACTTCATGGCGTACCTGCGTATCTCAGCCGCATGCCGGACAGCATGCGGCCCGGAAACCTCCTCACGAACAAACCCGATAACGGCCGGTCTGCGGCCACCCGGCCCGACCTCCACGACGCGCGGATCTGACATGTGCCCCTCCGAAACATGATCGATGGACGAGATCTGAGGCGTCCGAGCGGTCCGCGGCAACGAATCAACGTCAGGGGATCAATCGGCGACCGCCTCGCCGATCAGCTCGCTCCCGCCGATGCTGTTGTGAGTCTGGGGGATTCGTATGCGTGGTCTTTCGGTGTTGCTCGAACGTTGGGGACTAGGACACCACCGTTGACCAGCAAGAACCAGAGAAATCGGGTACCCGAAGCAAATTGACCCGAAAGCCCACGACCCGACCCGATTGTGCTGTACAACAGACCCGATTGCGTTACCGATCCAATCCGATTACGCGACAAAGGGGGAAGACCATGGCAATCACCGACGACGACGAACCCACACCGAGCTCGACTCTGCCCCGACGCCAACTCGGCCGATTTCTGCGAGACTCACGCGACGCGAACGGCCTGACCATCGCCAAAGCGGCCAAACTCGTAGACCTGTCATCCTCGGCCCTGCAACGCATCGAAGCCGGACAGACACAGAAGGTGCGTAAGCAGGACGTGCGCGCGCTGTGCGAGCTGTACGACGTACGCCCTGACGAGATGCGCGCGGCCGTCGATCTTGCGGAAATGGCGAGGACCCAGAGTTGGTACCACGCATACGGAGGCTTGTACTCCGAGGCATTCAACATGTACGTCGGGCTCGAGGCTGCCGCCCAACGCCTCATCACCTATCAGGAGCACATACCTGGCCTGTTGCAGACCGGGGACTACGCGCGTGCGGTGATCGGCGCCTACCCCGGCTTCACAGACCCCGCTGACATCGAACGCCGGGTTGAGCATCGGCGCAAGCGCCAAGTGATCGTCACTCGCAAATCGCGACCGATCGAGCTGGAAGTGTTGCTGCACGAGTCGGCGCTCCACCGGATCGTCGGCAGCCCGAAGGTGATGGCGGCGCAGTTACGCCACTTGGCTGAGATCTCGAAATTGCCGAATGTCAGCCTGCGAGTACATCCTTTCCGATCGGGGCTGACCTGGGGAATGCCTCACGGTTCGTTCAGCATCCTCGAGTTCGACCAGCCCACCAAGGGTGAGCCGCCCGAACCACCTGTCGTCTTCATCGAAGGAGGGCCGACCCAGGACGTCTATCTCGAGAAGCCCGACGAAGTGCGCCTCTATAGTGAGCTTGCGGCCGCTATCCGTAGCGCATCGCTGGACGAAGTACGAACCCGGGAGCTGATTCGCCGGGTGACGAAGGAGCTCGAGCGTGACCAACTCTGATCTATCCGGGGCGTCGTGGTTCAAGAGCAGCTACAGCGGCAGTCAGAGCGATTGCGTGGAGGTGGCGTGGCTCTCGAGTGGCGTGGGCGTTCGTGACTCGAAGAACCCCGCCGGACCAGCGTTGATGTTCACGGCAAGCGAGTGGGATGCATTTGCACGCGCACTCAGAGGGGGCACCTTCAACCGCTAGCCCGTCCCGGCACGCTCGACACGTTAGTCCCTGGCGAGTGGGCCTGAACGGGGCGAATCGCGTGAGAACCGCCCGCTATCGAGCGCCACTCGGTAGCGGTCGGACCAGCTGGATGGCCGTGCCGGTCGCAGCGCCCGTAGGCTCGTCCGCCTTGTGCTCGAATCGAGTGGAACCGATCGGCACGCTGCTGCGTCCTAGACTACGAGCGGACAAATCGGCAGCTGGACGGGAGCAGCGGTGGGACGACGAACGACAGCGGCAGTAGCGATGCTGGCGGGAACCTTGCTGGCCGCGACCGGGTGCAATGCGACCAACGAGGGAACCGCAACCCCGGTCTCGACCACAGATAAGGCTGTCGCCACCGAAGCACTGTGGGATCCGTGCACACAAGTCGGCGAGGATGTGCTAGCCCAGGTTGGGGTGGATTCGTCCACTAAGGACACCACAATCTCGGGCGTAGAAAACGTGGAGGGGTGGAAGCTCTGCTCGTGGCACAACAAGCCATCCCGCTGGGACTACACGCTGGGCATCTGGTCGACGATCCACACTGTGGACGAAATCAAAGCCGATCCGAATAATACTGATTTTACGGACATAACAGCAGCAGGACGCTCAGGGATCCAGTTCCGGAAAGCGCATGACGCTGCCTACAATTCCGTGTGCTACATCGCCTTTCCGTCCAACGGGCAAACATTTGAAGTCTCTATCTACAAAACTCCACTGACCACGGACGATCGGGATCCCTGCGAAATCGCACTGGCTGCATCCGAGTTCGTAGTTCCCGTGTTTCCAGCAGAGTAGGAATAGCCCGATGAGCCTTGACGCTGAAATCTCGAGATGGCAATACCTCGCCGACCAAGCAAAGTCAGGGAACTTGTACTTGGACGATGCGGTGGCGCGAAGCTGCCGAACGGCGATAGATGACCAGATCAACGTCTACACTGAGTGCCTAGCGGGCATAGAGCGGATGGCGAATGTCACCGGGCTCGGCGATTTCGAGTGCGGCAAGGAACTCGGCAGGTTACTCGGGTTGAAGGCATTTGACCCCGCAGGCGACGGCGACCTGGCGACAGCCCTACGAGACCACCTAAAGGTATTGGCACTCATGGGTGATACGATCCAAGTAACTCTCGACCGCCTGCAAGAGCAGGATTCCACGAATTCGCAAGGCTATAACGGCGTCTGATCCGCAGGGGGGTGCGCGATGCTCGGTCTTCCATCGTTCGACACGATTGTCTCCAATGTCGGTAAGCTCGTCTTGTCCGGCCCGTTGGGCGCGGTTGTCACCGCTGGCCACGAATTGGATTCCGCCGAAAACGCTTTGAGTATCGCGTTGGGCGATCAGAGCCCGGAATCCATTGCCGCGCGCAACCGTATCAAGGATCTCGCCGACAATCATTTCGACGGTGAGTTTCATGATCCGCGTATTCCCGACAGCTTGTACGGCAATGTGCGCAGCGAGGATCTGGACGAGTTGTATCGCAAAGCGCAGGCCGTCGATGTCGCCGCCATGACCACGTTGCATCAGGCCTGGCAGGCGCGGGCGGAAAAGCTCGAGACCGGGCTCAGCGCTTTCGGGCCGAAAATCCTTGCCGCGATGGAAGACACCTGGGAGGGCGAGTCCAAGAAGGCGGCCGCTCAGGGGATCATCGACTATGTCGAGAAGGCCAAGAGCCTGGTGTCGGGCACCAAGATCGTGGCGGGCAAGGTCGAGCTGGTGAAGTCGGCGGTCGAGGTGACCAAGGCCAACGTCCAGCCGAGCCCGGACACCAGCGGCTGGGGCAGCAAGGTCGCCAGCTGGACGCCGGGCCCCACCTGGAAGATGAACGAAGACCGCACCAACGCCGCCGAACTCGCCACCCACTACATCCTCGAACGGGTCTACCAACCCGGCATCCGCGAAGGCGACACCGGCCAACCCCGAATCCCCCTGGCCTACAACCCCATCCAGCAACCCGGCCCCGTGCCGCCGGTCACCCCACCCGGCCCCTGGCCACCGGACGGCCGCGGTGGCGTGGAACCACCGGACATCTCCGGCGGCGGCGAGGAAGAAACCCCCGAAACCAGCGGCGGCGAACCCGAAGACACCACAACCGCCGGCGTCGAGCCGGGCACCACCTCGGCGGATCCGTCGAGCCAAACCGCCACGAACCCCACAGGACTCGGCACCACACCCGCCTCCACCAATCCGGCATCCACCACCGGCCTCGGCACCGGCGGCATTCCCGGAACCGGCTACACCCCAGGCGGTTCCGGCACCGGTGGTATCGGCGCCGGATCGGGTGGCTCGGGTTCCGGATCGGGCGGTTCCGGCTCCGGCGGTTTCGGTTCCGGGTCGGGCGGCATCGTCTCCGGTGGACCCGGCCGCTCACTACCCGGCAGCGGCAACCCCGCAGCGGCCGCCGCCGCAACCGGCGCGTCCGCCGCCGCCCGTGGCAACCGTCCGATGGCGATGGGCCCCATGATGCCGCCCGCCGCGCGCGGCAAGGGCGACGACGACAAGGAAAAGGAGAAGTCCGCCATCGCCGAAGCGCTGGTCACCAAGGAGCACGGCGAGGAACTCACCGGGCTCGATCCCGCACACCGGCCGAAGACCGTGCCGCCGGTCCTGGGCGAATAACGCCCGCGATGATGACGATTCGCGGTCGCGCCCCCGCATGTCGCGTGACCGTGCGCGCCGAGCTCAGCTCCGGACGGGCGCAGCGTTCGGCGAGCACAGAGCCGGGCACGTTCGGAGTTCGGCACGCGGAGTTCGCTGAGCGCAGGGGACGGCGAGTCCGGAACCGGACGAGCACAGGGACCAGGCAATGGCATTGATCAGGCGAATGACCCCGGGATGGAAACGATGACCCAACGCACCTGGACCATGTCCGGGCTGGAACTGACCGTGCTCTGGCACGCCATCGGCCGCGACATCCTGCCCTACCCTCTGCAATACCGTCCCACCGAACCCACCGCCGACGCCTACGACCGCGCCTACAAATCCGCCGCCACCCGCATCCAATCCCTCTTCGACGAAGACATGTACGGCCCGCTGCGCGTGCTGGTCGAACCCGAGGCCAGGATCGAAGTCGCCGGATTCGCCGGCGCCACACCCCCGGTCATGCCCCGCGCCGACGCCGACCCCACCTCCATGGTCCGCATCCACGCCGCCGTCTCCGGCAACGCCGCGGTCCTGCTCACCCAGCAACCCACCGACAAACCCAACTCCGGCGGCGCCATCCGCATGGACTTCCTCCCCGCCCGCACCATCCCCCAGCGCATCATCGCCGCCCTCCCCACCGCCTCACCCGGCACCACCGCCCCCTTCCACGTCAACCGCGCCGACCTCGAATCCCCCGACCACACCCCCTTCACCGCCTTCACCGACGACTCCCCCCGCTCCCACCACGCCCAGATCACCCGCTTCTTCGAACGCCCCCGCACCACCGTCACCCACATAGCCATCTACCCCGGCCCCGCCTTCGACAACCGCCCCACCCCCACCCGCGACTTCCACATCATCGACTACCCCGAAGGCCGCTACCGAATCCGCACCACCACCTCCATCCAATCCACCCCCACCACCCCCCAAGCCCTCACCACCCACCTAACCCACCTCCTCACCCGCACCCTCGAGGAGTACCGCGAAGACACCGACCCGGCCTACCGCTACTGAACGCTTCCTTCCCCGTGTACGCGGATACCAAGCCATCAGGGGTCGCGCGGTGGCTGACACGTGCGGACGATAGTCGGCGAGGTGCCAGCATCAGAATCCTCCAACCATCCGACGCTACAGCAATCGTTCAATCTGTTCTCGGACTGAGCTTCTGAGGAAGAAGACCTCGGTTCCATTTATCGTCGAGCTTCCATAAGGTTGAAATCGGCGACTTCTTTTCGATCATGTCTTGCAAGGTAGTTCCATCGAGAGGGTCCGATAGTCGATACTTCCTGGAAAGCGTCTCGATCATCATGGTCGCAAATCGTCGACATCTCGGACACCACTCGATCATTACAGCGCGCCCACTATACCGCCGCAATTCGTGGCAATACCACCGCAGAGAGAGGTTGCCGCAGTGCGGACACAGCCTTTCACTGGCAAGACTCTCCATTCCTTGCGACGCGATACGACGCTTCTCTTCACCACTGAACAAGACCCACGTGTACTCGCTCATCAGCCGTGGTATCGGTCAAGATCGAGGCAACGCGGGTTGCTTGAAGAACTCACATCCGAATCCTTCCACCTGCGCTTATGCTTCTCGAGCTGGCGTTCAGCATGCCGCCGGACTACATCGTCATCCGAATCGAGTAGGGCGCGAAGCGCCTCTTCCGACTCCTCCCCTGGAATCCGCGCGAGCGCATGTATCGCCTTGGAAGCCAACGCCCTATTGTCATCCCACTCGAGGTAGCCGGGAACCCACCTGCCGAGTTCCAGCAGGACGCTGACCGCCCGAGGATCCCCGAATATGCCAAGTTGGAACGCGACATTCTCATGATCTCGATGCCAATCTTGCAACGCAATCTGCAAGAACACCGGAAGCAGCTCATGGTGGTACCCGAAACTCGCGCACACCACCATCGACACATTCAGGTCGTCAGAATCCCGCCGCAGGATTGCATCACGAACCAGGTCGAGTCCGAGCTTCTTCCCATCGTCAACTTTGAAGTATTGGAGCACCTCGGATTCCGTCACTCGAGCCGGTCGACCGGGCATGTTTATCAACCCATAGATAATCGCACGATCTTCATGATCAAGCGCCACTAGTCACCTCGATGCCACCGCTTCCCATATTGCACACAGGTTTCAGGTCCCTCCTCGCCAGTCGAAGTCGCGACTATCATTCTCCGCGATCGGCCCTTGGGCACCGATGACCTTCTGCCGATCGGATCATGGAACATCCGGCACGAATCTCAGCCCTTCCATCGCTCCGAGAAGATCCACTCAAGCCTATCTGCGACAAACCTGACCTTCAGCCAGGGCGGGAGTCGCCGGAAAGGGACATACGAAAGCGTATCGTCTAGAGCAGTCTCAGAAATACCGTCAGATGCGGAATCACGAAGTGCGCCCGCGAGTTCTGGCGTAATCCGGCGATTGATACGCACAAAATGGCCGAGCGCAACAAATCCCAATCGACGCGTCTCCCTGTCGACCGAAAGGGTTGCCCGAACGATCCTTGGCGCAACCTCATCAGGATCCGGATTGTTCAGCGACAGCCCGACAACAGCTATCCCGACGTGCGGTTCCCCGCAAGCAAATGCTCTGTCGACGACCTTGGGATCGCTCACTTCGAGCAAGCCCTCGCCGGTGGACCAAGACATGCCGTTGGCATCCGCCCGCTTTTCACTCATCTGGGACTACACCCGAGGTTGCTTTCCCAAACCTTGGATAATCATCTTGCGACCGAACCACTCTGGTTGTGGATGGCCGCATGAGTCAGTCCTCCACATCAACCACGAAGTACGGCTTGGCAATCGACAGGGAAATGGTCTCAGGCACCAACAGCACCTTCACGCCAGCGACATCACGCACCAACCTCATGAAGTTGACCACCGCATCGATGTCTTCTGAGGTACTAATCATCGAACTATCGCCTTGGAACTCAACGCATGTCTCACTGAACAGCGCCGACGACCACACCTGCTGTCGAAACCCGACCGTCAGACAGTACCCGGCATCGAAGCTCGTTGCGAATAGCTCTCTTTCGATCGTCGGCGCAATGGGCGTGCCATCCTGTTCCAGGGTCACCGAGTACCCGTCCGCTAGCAACCTGTCTACCAGACCAGCCCAAACAGCCCATTCAACCCCGGGTGCAACGATCTCAACGAGACCCGTATCGTCATGGTCCGGTAGAACGAAATTCAAGATGATTTCCTTATTCGCAACTTATACCCGGACGGGTAGAAATCCTCACCGGGATCAGGGAGAGCACCCAATACCGCGATCCTCACAATTTCACCCTGCTCTGACGTATAGATCGCGATGTCACCGCACTGGCTACATTCCACCTCAGGATCGCGAGCGAGCACAAGGTCCGTTCGAGTCTCCGATGTCGACATCGCGAGGTTGGCAGTTCGAAATACTGGGCGCGCATCCAACGAATCAGTGGCGCCGGCGCCCCACGGTGTTCGATCAATCACGGGGACACAATCGTGTTTGCAAGGCATCGTCCCGGCGCCAAGGTGCTCCTCGACTGGAGGGGCATCTATCACGACACACTCAGCTAGGCGTCCTGTTACCGGATCGACTTTGATCTCCAACTCGCCGCCGTTGGTTCCGGAAATCCTGAAATACAGCGGACATCTACTCAGGGGTTCACCCCACTGGAGTGTCAACGGAATCCACTCGTCCGTCGTAACCTCGGAACTTCGACATTTCAGGAGTCCGTCGACCTTAATTCCAAAATCGATCGGCCGGCGCCCGCCTGCTTCCGTCACCGATATCACCTGAACTCAGTCCTCATCGGCGTATCTCCGTGCGATTTGCTTGTCTATTTCTAGAGCATTAACCCAGACGAGACTCCCAGCTCGGCCAAGCGTTGGCGAGATGCTCGAATAGGTCCGAGAAATCCTCAATTGCGAGTTCCGAAAAGTGCGGGTCTGAGGCCCCAATCTTGTCGAATAAATCTCTACCGATAAGGTCGAACTTGTCCTTGTAGACGGCTTCTATCTCGCGCGGCTCCAATAACCAATTTCGCCCAGGTTTGGTGACGCTCCACTCTATCCTGCCACTGTAGGAAGCTACTCCGTCGGAGATAGCCTTGCTGACCCACCCTGGCTCAACCCTATACCGCCAGACAACGAACGGAGGTGTACGCCGGCTACCGGAATCGTAGCCAACGTCTACCTTCGCCCACTCTATTGGACCCAATATTGCAAGGGTTCTCAAGATTCTGGACGAAGGCCTCTCCGGGAGGTTAGGCATCTTTACCACCTGATTCCAGGGTTCAGAGACTTCATTATCCTATGAAAGTCCCCGAGCGGTACCGGCGTGTTCGAAAATGCGGGGTCATATACATATCGACCATCAGTGTATACCTCATGGTAGATATAGTCAGTGATCGTGCGACCGAGATTTTCCGGAGTTCCGACGGCACCGAATCGATCGGCTGGCTCGTACCGGATTATCCTACCTTCTCCATCTGCTCGTTCGAGCATCATTTCTGCAATTTCCGAACAATCCGTATTCTGATGATAGGACCTGTTCATTAGTTCATCAAGGCGGGGATCCGGAGGGTAGGCCGGATTGGGGCTTCGGACCTGGTAACTTCCGTCTTCATTTCTGCAGGGCGTCAACCCTAGGGGATCGGTCCAGGTCATTGGATTGAGCACATAAGTACTCGGATTGGGGCTGGGAGCCAGTCCAATCGGATCCTGGGTTAGGTAGCGACCTGAATCTGGATCGTAGACGCGGTGCAGATTATAGTGTAGCCCGGATTCCGGGTCGTACTGCTGACCTGGGAAACGCAATAGGGTGTGTGATGCCCCGCGCCAACCGACTGCTCCCCACAGGTCCGTGGTTGCACAAGCGGTGACCTGAGCGTTGATACTAATCAGTTCAACGGGAGTTCCGACCAGATCAGTGACGAAGAGTTCGAATTCGGATTCCGTTGCAGATCTGGAAGTCTGTTGCGTGAGCGGAATGTGTGTTCTGTCGAGATACGACCAGCGACTAATCGATGTAAGAGACGCGTTCTCGACAAGGCGAGTTCCCTCCCAGATGAGCTCGATACGCTGAACGGTAGCGCCACCGCTTGTCAGCTGTCGCTTGGTTGTCCGGCGGCCCAGGGCGTCGTAGGTGTAGTGCCACCACTGCCCCTCAGGCGTGTAGACGTCGGTCAGCTGGTCGAAAGCGTTGTACCGGTATTGCCAGACATCCGGTTTACGCGATATCCGTGTGGTCGTCTTACGGATGAGGCGA
>NZ_VBUT01000011.1 GCF_005863245.1 Nocardia cyriacigeorgica
ACCCACCGGATGTTCAGCCCACCCACCGGATGTTCAGCCCACCCACCGGACGTTCAGCCCACCCACCGGACGTTCAGCCCACCCACCGGATGTTCAGCCCACCCACCGGAGGTTCGAATCAACCGCCGGAGCTTCAGCCAGCCACCCGAGGTTCGGCTCACCCACCGGAGGTTCGACCCACCCGCCGGGCACTTCAGCCCACCCGGCGGAGCCGAGCTCAGCCGAGCGCGGCGAATGCCGCCGAAACGTACTCGGCCGAACGTGACGAGCCGAGCAGCCCGGCGCCCATCCTGTTCATGGTGTACACGATCGTCGCGCGACGTTCGGTGTCGATGACGACCTGCGACCCACCCCAGCCGCCCCAGAAGCAGATCCGGCCTTCCGGCACGTAGGACACCGATTCCGGGGTCGGCAATCCGAACCCGAGCCCGAACCGGACCGGCACACCGAGCACGAGATCGACGCCGTCGGACTGCTTGTCGAAGATCAGCTCGACGGTCTCGGGCGACAGCAGCCGGACGCCGTCGACGCTGCCGCCGCAGGCGACCGCGGACTGGATGCGTGCCAGCGCGCGAGCGTTGGAGTGCCCGTTCGCCGCACCGATCTGTGCGCCGCGCCAGCCATCGGTCCAGGCCACCGTGGCGTCGGCGGGCGGGTTGCCGAAGGTCTTGACCAGCACCGAATCCGGGTCGAGCGAGGCCAGATCGATCGGCAGCGGTGGCGGCGGCACGACGTTAGCGACACGGCCGTAGTCGGAGCGCTCGACGCCGAGCCGGAAGTCCGCGCCGAGCGGGCCCGCGATCTCGTCGGCGATGAATTGCCGCAGATCACGGCCGTCGACGCGGCGGACGAGTTCGCCGAGCAGATGGCCGTGGTTCAGTGCCTGATATCCGGACGCCGTGCCCGGCTCCCACCACGGGGCCTGGGCGGCGAGCCGGGCACACGCCAGAGTCTGGTCGTACATCTGGTCCCAGGTGAGCGGCTCCTGCCATCCCGACAGCCCGGAGGTGTGCGAGAGCAGGTGCCGGACCTCGACGGTGTCTTTGCCGTTCGCCGCGAACTCCGGCCAGTATTTCGACACCAGCGCGTAAGGGTCGATGCGGCCGCGATCGATCAGCAGCAGCACGGCGAGCGCGGTGACGGTTTTGGTGCTCGACCACACGTTGGTGATCGTGTCGCGATGCCAGGCGGCGGTGTGGTCGGCGTCGGCCCAGCCGCCCCAGATGTCGACCACCGCGGTGCCGTCGACGGTGACGGCGATCGAGGCGCCGAGATCCTCCCCCGCGTCGAGGTTGCGCCGCAGCGCCTCGCGCAGATCGTCGAACCGTGGGTCGCAGGTACCCGAGATCTCCGCCATCGCCTGGCTCCGTTCCTTGCGGACTCTGTGAACCAGGTCATAGTAAGTTGAATCTGACGTCAAGTAAAGGTTTGGCTCCTGATCGGGTTCAGGGTGGCGGCTGCCAGGTTTCGGTGGGGCTGTGAGTGCCGACCGGGCATCCTTCCGGTCCCCGGCCGGAGGTATCGCCGATCGGCGCGCCGTACATGAGCAGGCACCGTGGCGCGACCTCGTCGCTGCTGAGGTCTTCTGCCATCAGCACGCCGATGGTGGCATCCTCGGCCACCCGGGAATCGGTGAGGCGCAGCACGCCGGTGATGCCGGTGTAGTCGGCGCCGCGCAGCTCCAAGGCGATGGCGGTGCGGCTGAGGACGATCTCGCCCGTGGATTGTTCCGGCCGGGCGCGGTTGGCCCGCACGGCTTGCAGGAAGGCTCCGGCCACATCGTAGGACAGTCCCGTCCGGTCCCCCGGCCACGGAGTCCGATACAGGTCCAGGTCCTCGATCAGCTCCGCGAGTGACGCGCACAGATCCTGGAACTCGAGCCCGACCCGCTCCTCGCCAAGCACACCACGCCCGCGGACGCAGCCGGGTCCCGCGAGCATCACCGGAACTCCTTTGGCCACATAGCGAATCGAGAGCCCCGCCGGAATCGCCTGCCTGCCGACAGGGTCGGCGATGAAGCGGGTGACTGCGTCGTTGCCGAGGATCGGCGGCGATTCGGTGGCGTGGCATTCTCGGGTGACGGCATTGACGAAGGCGCCGAAATCATTGTTGCGCCCGGCGAAGAACAGCAGGTCACCCGCACCGGGGCCGCTGTCGGCGCAGGGCGGCGGGAACCCGTAGAGCTCCTGCTGCCGCGACCAGCTGAAGGCGTCGGCGGGTATGCCACGGGCGCCCAGCTCATCGAGCACGTCGGCGACCAGCGTGTGCACGTACACGTCGTCGGGATTCTCCGGATGGAACACGGTGACGCGGTCGTAGCGCGGTTGTCCCGCACGCGGTGTGCCCGCCGGATATCGGGCACCGGCCACGTAGTCGCCCACCAGCCTCGCTTGCACCCGATTACTGGGCGCGGCTTGGAAATACGTCGGCGACACCTCGTCCAGGCCGTCCGCCGACAGCGTGGTGGCGAAGGTCGGCACCCCGAGATCGCCGAGCCGGGCAATGGCCCGCCTGGTCTCGGCGTTGCTGCGATCGAGTCCGATGACGCCGAGCACGTCGGGATCGTCCCGGATGAGATCGCTGAGCAGGTGGTCCACCACCCAGGAGGCCTGCCGCATCCCGGATCCGCCGTTGGCGATGATGATGCGTAGCAGCGGCTCCGCCTCGCTGCTCTGGGCATTGGCGCCGCGTTGACGCAGCACCAGCCCGGCCAATTCCTCGACCTGGGCATGCGGATAGCGCATGTTGCGGTCGGCGTAGGTGAGGCCGGCGAAGTAGACGAGCGCCACCACCGGGCGGTTCGGGTTGGCGCGGCGGATGCGGTCGGCGATCGCGTTCTGCCGGAACACCTCTCGCTGCATCTCCGACAGTTCAGGATCGTCGGCGAAGACCTGACGAGCGTTGTCGCTGTAGCCGACGCATTCGCCGTCGCGCACCGCGACACCGACCCCGGACCAGAACGGCCAGGCACTACAGCCGACTGCGGTGCGCGGGTACACATACACCGCGGCTGCCGCCACCAGAGCCACCACCGGCACCAGCGCGAACGCCGCCACCACCGATCTGCGGGCCGCCCAGGGCGGGGCAGGCGGCCTGGCGAGATGATTCTCGCCGAGTTCGCCGGCGGCGCCGTCGTCTCGGTCCGGCATACGCAGCGGGAGATACCACGCGGTGGCCTCACGGTTGCGGCGCCGGACTTCGATGGTGTCGCGCCATCGCCGCAGCGGGTCGCGGGCCGCACCGGTGGTGCGGCCGAGGTCGCGGAGGCTCGCGGGTTCGTCGTCCGACGGCGTCCGGTCCACCGCGGCGACGACAACGAGCGGGTCGAATCTGCCGGTCTCGTTGCGGATGTCGTTGATCCAGCGCAACAGATCCGCGCCCTGACTGCCGCCGGCGACACCGTCGAGCAACGCCACCGGATAGGCGGTGCGCCGCCAACTCGACGGTCGCAGCAGCCGACGGCGATACGCGTCACCGAGATCGGACAGGAACGCGTGCACCAGGAGCTTGGCGATCTGCTCATGGTTTTCCCGCTCGCGGCCTTGTTCGGTGAGGCGAAGCGCGAAACCCAAGAAGCTGTCGGACAGTTCCGGCGCCAGATACCGCTGGCGCATGAACCAGCGCGGCTCCCGCGACACGCCGGGAACGATGCCGCTGACCCACAGCCACAGCCGCACCATCGGCACGATCGCCCAGATCGCGAGCGCTATCCGCTCGATGGTGGCGCCCAGCGCACCGAAGGGCGGCGGATTGGTCTCCGGGTCGCGACGGCCGATGCGCAGCAACCGGGGCAACCTGCCGCGCAATTCGGCCGCGTCGATCGGGGCGCCCGCGGCACGCTGGCGGGTGAGCCAGTCGGCGGCGTGGTAGCGCGGAAACTCGATGGGACCCATGGCCGTGTTGTCGGAGATGAACCTCCGGCTCAACGCCTCGAGCACGGGCAGGCAGTTCTCGGCGGACTCCTCACCGTCGAAGCGGGTCGCCGACGCGGTGTCCGGGGTGAGCGCGGGCGAGGGCAGCGACGCCACGTCGACGTAGGCGCGCGGCGCGGCCCGGCTCGACGAGCGGCCGAGCCATTCATAGGTCTGTTCGAGCAGCGGAGTGGGTTCATCGGCGACCAGGCAGACCATCGGCGGTGGCAGCGGACGACGCCGGCGCAGCAGGGTGCGCAGGATTCGTGGCCGCTCGTCGGGCACCATCAGCCCACGCAGCAACCGGAGAAAAGCGACTACCTCGTCCTGGTTCGCCATCGACCCTCCCCTGGTCCGGCAGCGCCACGCACTCTCTGCGCGCGGACCTGAACTGTACCGCGCGGCACCGACATCCGCGTCCGGTCCGATTCCGCTACCCCAACCGAGGGCCCGGTGGCGCGACGAAATTCATGCCCAGGCGGTGCCTCCGGCGGCGCGCCGACCAATGCTCGACGTGCCACCATGAACACCGGCGAATCGCGCCCCCATCAGATCGGAACTGCCGGCCACCAGGTGTCGTAGAGTTCCTGTCCGTTCGCACCGCCCAGCACCAATACCTGGCAATGTTCGCGGCCGGGACCTGCCAGGTCGAATCCGATCAACAGGGTGCCAACGGTGCTGCCCTCGCTGAGGACGTCACCCCAGATCACCCGGCCACTACCGGAGACGCGACTCCATGGCTGATCGCCGGTGACGGTCATATCCGAGAACGGTGCGACCGGATTCGGCGAGCGGTCGCCCAGGCAGTCCACCGTGAGTCCCCGCACGGGCGCACCGTTTCCGCTACAGCGCAGCCGCGCCACCCGGCCGACCGGTGCCGTCACATCCACCGGGCGCATGTCCTGGTCGACGGCCGTACAGCGCAGTCCCTGATAACCCTGCGCGTCGGGGGTGGCAGGCAGCAGCCGGGGGAAGCTGCGAACGACGAAATCGTGACTACCCCAGGTCTTCCCGCCTGCGGTCGCCCTGGTGGAAGGACTCACTGTGGTCGTGGATGCCACGGCAGGCGAAGACGTTTCATCGTCGCCCATGCCGACCGCCCAGACCGTGCCCGCGATGACGGCGAGAACCAGCGCCGAACCCAGCGCCGCCGCGACCATGCCCGCCCGGCCGATCCACCGCCGACGGGGTGCGGGCACGGTTTCGGCGGGCCGGGCAGGCGCATGGCCCGCTGCGTCGACAGGCCCTGCCGTCGGCCCCGGCCCAGGCTCGAGCAAGACCGCCGAGACCGCGGCCGCCAACGCCCCACAGGTCGGGAAACGCTGCCCTGGGTCCTTCGCCAACGCCTGCGCCAGCACCGCGTCGATAGCCGCGGGCAACGCCGGGTTCACTGCCGTGGCCCGCGGCGGCGGATCCTGGAGGTGGGCGTGCAGTACCGCCGCGGCGGTCGGCCGGGGGAACGGCTTGGCCCCGGTCAGCAGCTCGAACAGGGTGCAGCCCAGCGCATAGACGTCGGCGCGCTGATCCACGGGCCGTGCGGCGAGCTGCTCCGGCGCGGCATACGCCAGCGTCGCCACGACCACGCCGGGTTCGGTGAGCGCCGTCGCCGATCCGGCCGCTCGCGCGATACCGAAATCGGTGACATACACCCACTCGTCACCGCCGGGACGGGCCTCGATGAGCAGGTTCGCCGGTTTGACGTCGCGGTGCAGCATCCCGGCCCGATGGGCGGCGTCGAGCCCGCGTGCCGCGTGCGTCACGATCCTGGCGACGCGCGGTGGCGCCAGCCCGGACGGGTGGCGCCGGATGAGTTCGGCGGCATCGGTCCCGTCGACGTACTGCATCGCGATCCACAGCAGCTCCTCGGCCACCCCGCGGTCGTGGACCGCGATGATGTTGGGATGGTCCAGCCGTGCGGCCAGCTCGGCCTCCCGCACGAACCTGGCCCGGAACTCGTCATCGGAGCTGTGCTGCGGCGAGAGTACTTTCACCGCCTCACGGCGCGGCAGCCGTGGGTGCCGCGCCAGATAGACCGTCCCCATCCCGCCGCTGCCGAGGACGCCTTCGATCTGGTATCCCGCGAACACGACCCCGGGAGTGAGACGTCCGCTCATGTGCTGCTCACCAGCAGGGCGTATTGAGCGGCGACGCGCTGGTGGGTGCTTTCGATGGTGCGTCCGCGCAGAAAGGCCTGGTAGCGGCCGTAGAGGAGACGGCAGGAATAGCGAGGCCACTGCGGACCGGCCGAAAGATACTGCACACAGCGCACATCGGGAATGCCCCGCGGCGCATCGATGGGCCCGTAGCCGGGCATCTCGGCTTCGTCGGCGAAGGCATCGAAGTCCCGTCGAGCCGTGGCAGCGTCGGCGAACCGGCCGAGCGAGTCGTTGCCGCCGTTGTAGCCGAGCAACTCCAGTGGCTGCCCGGCCGGTCCGTGATCGCTCGCGCGCCCGATCCGCAGGTGCGCGGCGCGCGGACCGAAGACCACACCCTTCGGGATGACGGCACTGTTCCAGCCCGCGGTCTCGACGGTGCTGACCGAGATCGCCGCCGGATACTGCCACTGTCCGGGCTTTTCGGGCACCATGCGCGCCAGCATGCCGTCACGGTCCAGCGGCAGGCGTGCGATCTCGTCGCGTGGTGTCGGCTCGAATTCGCGCAGGCGCGCCAGCTGGGCGTCGAAGGTGTCGGCGACCAGTCCGGCCATGGCGTCGCGGTCGGTGGCGGTGTGCCCGATGAGCAGGCTGATGACGAAGGGGCCGTCCGCCATGGTGGCGGCCATGGTCGGCACGGCCGGGCGCCAGTGCGCGTGGGCGGACGGGTGGCGGTCGATGTCGACGCCGACATTGTCGGGGCTGACCGCGGCGTCGATCGCGTCGATCTCCTGCGCGGCCTGCCGCGCCGCATCGGCGTCCGGTAGGCGCAGCAGCAGCACCGTCATCATGCGGGCCGAGCCGACGACCGGCAGCGAGCTGACGTCACGATCGGCTCCGCCGACGACGAAGCCGGCCACCATGCCGTAGCGCTGGAGCACCGCGCGGGCGGGCGCGGCCAGCAGGCCGTTGGTCTTCACCGGTGTCGGCAGGGGTGAGGCGCGCACCGTGCCGAGCGCGTAGCTCAGGCCGGGATCCACTTCGGCCGGATCGATCACCGCCTCGCCCATCCGCACCGATTCGATCACCCGGCCGTAACGCTCGCTGCCCTCGGCCGGCGCGGCCAGCGGGCCGACACCGTAGGTGCCGACGTCGAGCCCGCTGAGATCGGGCTGCTCCGGCTGTGGATGCCCGGCTACCGCGCATCCGGTCGTCGCGGTCGCCACGATGACGGCGAGAGCACCCAGCGTGCGGGAAATCCCGGTGCGCAGCATTATTCGTAATCCCCTGTCACAGCGGAGCATCGAACCACCAGCGGGCACGCAGCTCGGCGGCCGCGACCTCACCGTTGACCTGGATGGCGCAGAAGTTGCGGTCGGGAGCGTCGAAGAACACCTCGAGACGGCCGAACTTCTCGCCGTGCACCGTGGTGTAGCTGCCCCAGCGCAGGTAGCCCGACCCTGATTCGCGTTTCCAGCGCTCTTCGCCTTCCATCCCCGGCCAGGGCAGCGGCCCGAGCCGGCTTCGATCGGCGGTGCAGTGCAGGAACATCATGGCGACTGGGTCCTGATCGCCGGTGCAGCGGATCACGCTCAGCGGCAAGGCGGTATCCATCGGCACCAGGTCGCGCTTGTCGTCGATGGCCTGGCATACCGAGAGTTCGCGGTAGCCGAAGCCGTCCGGCGAATACGGCAACAGTTCGGCGAACGGTTCGACCATGAACGAATACCCCGCCCAGTCCGGCGACACCTTCGGCGCCGGACCGGATGGAGTCGGCAGCCGCACGGCCGCAGCGGATTCGACCCGATCGGGCCAGGCGACGATCGCGAGCACGACCGCGAGCACCACGACCGCCGCTGCCCCGGCCCACAACAGCGCCCGTGTGCCTGCCGTGCGCGGCCCGGCCCCACCAGGCACGGTCACCGCGGCAGTGGGCGCGCTGAGCCGGACGGTTTCGGCCTCCGCGCCGGTCAGTGCGCGGTGCGCCGCCTCGGCCAGCGCACCGCAGCTGGGATAGCGCCGCGCCGGATCCTTGGCCAGCGCGGTGGCGATCACCTCGTCGAATGCCGCGGGCAAGCGGGCATCGGCCTGTGCGGGCCGCGGTGGCGGATCGTTGAGATGGGCGAACATGACTGCGCCCGGCGTCTCGCGCTGGAACGGCACCGAACCGGTCAGCAGATGAAAAAGCGTGCAGCCCAGCGCGTACACGTCCGCACGCTGATCGAGCACCTCGCCGCGGATCTGCTCGGGCGCGGCATACGCCAGGCTCGCGGTGAGCCCGCCCGGATCGCCGAGGGTGGTCGAATCGTCGGCGGGGCGGGCGATGCCGAAATCGGTGACCAGCACGCGATCCGGCTCCCCCGGCTGCTCGGCGACGAGAATGTTGGCCGGCTTCACATCCCGGTGCAGCAGTCCCGCGCGGTGGATCTCGTCGAGACCGCGCGCGGCCTCCCCGATGATGTACACCGCGCGCTGCGGCGGCAACGCGGCCGGACCCCTGCGGATCAACTGGGCGCCGTCGACGCCGTCGACGTATTGCATGGTCAGCCACAGCCGGCCGTCGAACTCACCGCGATCGCGGACCGCGACCAGGTTGGGATGCTGTAGCCGGGCGGCGATCTCGGCCTCACGCAGGAAGCGCGCACGGAATTCGGCGTCGTCCTGGTGGCCGTCGGAGAGCACTTTCAGCGCGTCCTTGCGCGGCAACCGCGGATGCTGGACGAGGTAGACGGCTCCCATGCCGCCGGCACCGAGGCGGCGCTCGATCCGGTATCCGGCGAAATCCATGCCCTCGGTGATCTCCACCCGGCACCGTCCTCCCACGCCCGCGTCGACGCCGGGACCCTTCCGGCGCCGAGTGATCGTCATCGCGGCACAGGTCTGCCACCGCCGTCGACGACGAACACGCCCGGGAATATAGCAGCCGGCACCGACGGCGATGGCTCAGAAACCGAGCTTGCCCAGCTGTTTCGGGTCGCGCTGCCAGTCCTTGGCCACCTTCACGTGCAGGTTCAGGTAGATGCGGGTGCCGAGGATGTGCTCGATCTGCTTGCGGGCATTGGTGCCGACCTCCTTCAGCCGCGCACCGCCCTTACCGATGACGATCGCCTTCTGGCTCGGCCGCTCCACGTACAGCAGCGCGTGCACATCCAGCATGTCCTCGCGGCCCTCGTACGGCAGGACTTCCTCGATCACGACGGCCAGCGAATGCGGCAGCTCGTCGCGCACACCCTCGAGGGCCGCCTCACGAATGAGTTCGGCCATCAGGGTTTCCTCGGGCTCATCGGTCAGTTCGCCGTCGGGATAGAACGCCGGACCCTCCGGCATCTTCGACGCGATGACGTCGACCAGGACCTCGACCTGCTCACCCTTGACCGCCGACACGGGCACCACATCGGCGTCGGGCCCCAGCAGCTGCGACACCGCGAGCAGCTGCGCAGCGACCTGATCGCGGCTCACCTTGTCGATCTTGGTGACCACGCCGAGCACGGTCGTCTTCGGCGCCATCTGCTTGACCTGCTGCACGATCCAGCGGTCACCGGGGCCGATCTTTTCGTCGGCCGGGATGCACAGCGCGATCACGTCGACCTCGGAGTAGGTGTCGCGCACCAGATCGTTGAGCCGCTGGCCGAGCAGGGTGCGCGGGCGATGCAGGCCGGGAGTATCGACCAGGATCAGCTGGGTGTGCTCGCGATGCACGATCCCGCGGATGGTGTGGCGGGTGGTCTGCGGCCGCGAGGAGGTGATCGCGATCTTCGCGCCGACCAGCGCATTGGTCAGCGTCGATTTGCCGGTGTTCGGCCTGCCGACGAAACAGACGAATCCGGAACGGAATTCGTCCTTGCCGGAACCGGATCGGTCAGCCACCCTGCACCTCGAAACCCTCGGCGATATCGAATACCGCACCCGCGCGGTCGGTGAAGACGATCCGCGCCTGCGCCGACACCTCGCGCACCGCGGTCACCCCCGGATCGGAGAACTTGCCGCCGACCACCACGGCCGCTTCGAAACCCTCCGCGCCGCTGGAGATCGCGGCGGCGACCGCGGCCTGCAATGCGGTGAGCCGCAACGCGTCCAGTCTCACCTCGCCCGCGGCGTAGGTGCGCCCGTCGCTGTCGCGGACGGCGGCGCCGCTCGAGCCTTCGGTGCGAGCCATGGCGCCACGCGCCAGCACCAGCAGCTTGTTGTCCTCGGCATCCAGTTCAGTCATTCGGTGTCTCCTGTTCGTCTCGGCCGGCCGGGATCGCCCCGGCCGCGCCGTTACCGTTCGATGCCGTCTCGCCGTCGACCGCCCGGCTGACCACCACCGTGTGCACGCGCACCCGGCCCCGGGTATCGGGTCCGCCTTCGCCACGCAATTGCAAGCCGTGGGCAGTGATCTCCGAACCGGGCAACGGGACCCGGCCGAGCTCATGGGCGAGCAGCCCGCCGACGGTGTCGACATCCTCTTCGTCGATCTCGAGGCCGTACAGTTCGCCGAGATCCTCGATCGACAGCCGCGCCGACACCCGGTAGCGGTCGTCGTCGAGCTTCTCGATGGGCGGGGTCTCGTCGGTGTCGTATTCGTCGGCGATCTCACCGACGATCTCCTCCAGCACATCCTCGATGGTGACCAGGCCTGCGATACCGCCGTATTCGTCGACCAGTAGCGCCATATGGTTGCGGCGGCGCTGCATCTCGTCCAGCAGGGCGTCCAGCGGTTTGGAATCGGGCATGAACACCGCGGGCCGCATCACCTCGCGCACCAGCACGGTGCGGCCGCGATCGCCGTACTGCACAAGATCTTTCAGATAGACGACGCCGAGAATGTCGTCGACGTTGGCGCCGATCACCGGGATCCGCGAGTGGCCGCTGCGCACCGCGAGCGAGGTGGCCTGCGCGGCCGTCTTGTCCTGTTCGATCCACACCATCTCGGTGCGCGGCACCATCACCGCCCTGGCCGCGGTGTCGCCGAGCTCGAATACCGACTGGATCATCCGGCGCTCGTCATCGGCGACGACGCCGCGCTCGCGGGCCATATCGACCACCTCGCGCAGTTCGATTTCCGAGGCGAACGGGCCGTTGCGGAAACCTTTACCCGGGGTGATCGCATTACCGATGAGGATCAGCAGCCTGCTGACCGGGCCGAGCAGCGCGCCGATGAACTGCAACGGCAACGCCGCGGCCAGCGCGATCGAATAGGCGTGCTGGCGGCCGAGGGTGCGCGGGCCGACCCCGATCACCACGTAATCGACCAGCACCATGATGACGGCGGTCAGCAGCAGCGCCATCCCGTCGGACAACATGGTGGCCAGCGCGGCCGCGAGCAGCACCGTCGCGGTGATCTCGCACAGGATGCGCAGCAGCACCATGAGATTCACATAGCGCGGCCGGTCGTCGACGATGCGGCTCAACCGCGCGGCGCCCGCCCGTTCGGCGCGCACCATATCGTCGAGGCGAGCAGGGGAAATCGTGTTCAGCGCGGAGTCGACGGCAGCGAACACACCACCGACGGGGACCAGCAGGACCGCCAGGACGATCAGAGTCAGCGCGTTCACGCCTGAGCATCACCCGGCGTCGTGAAGCCCGCTTTCCCCAGCAGGCGGGCGTCGCGTTCGGCGAGTTCGGCGCGGCGCCTGGCCTCACGCAGGCTCTCGTACCACTCCTCGAGCAGCCGGGCCTGTAGCGCGAACATCTCCTTCTCCTCCTCCGGCTCGGCGTGGTCGTAGCCGAGCAGGTGCAGCACACCGTGCACGGTGAGCAGCGCGAGTTCGTGATCGAGGGAATGGCCGGCCTTGCGTGCCTGGCCGAGCGCGAATTCGGGGCACAGCACGATATCGCCGAGCATGGAGGGGCCGGGTTCGGGACTGTCGGGCCGCCCGCCCGGCTCGAGCTCGTCCATCGGGAACGACATCACGTCGGTCGGGCCTGGCAGGTCCATCCAGCGCATGTGCAGGTCGGCCATGGTGTCGAGATCGACGAGCACCATGGACAGCTCCGCGGCCGGGTGCACATCCATTCGCGCGATCACGAACCGTGCGACACCGACCAGATCTTCCTCGGGCACGTCCATGCCCGACTCGTTAGCGATCTCGATACTCACCAGGTCAGCCTAATGGGTGCGGCCGGTCACCGTCCGACCGCAACCCCGCGAGGTGTGCGAGACGTTCAGCGGCGTCCGGTGCGGTTGGCGGCGCGGCGCTGGGCCCGGTTGCCCGGCATGTGCGGGCCGACCGGGCGGGTTTCGGCCTCGAAGCGGTCGTAGGCGTCGACGATGTCGGAGACCAGGCGGTGCCGGACGACGTCGCTGCTGGTGAGCTCCGCGAAATGGATGTCCTCGATCTCGGTGAGGATCTCACTGGCCGCTCGCAGCCCGGAACGCGAGCCGTTGGGCAGGTCGACCTGCGTGACGTCACCGGTGACCACGATCTTCGACCCGAAGCCGAGCCTGGTCAGGAACATCTTCATCTGCTCGGCCGTGGTGTTCTGCGCCTCGTCCAGGATGATGAACGAATCGTTCAGCGTCCGACCGCGCATGTACGCCAGGGGCGCGACCTCGATGACGCCCGCCGCCATCAGCTTCGGGATGGCTTCCGGATCCATCATGTCGTGCAGCGCGTCGTAGAGCGGGCGCAGGTACGGGTCGATCTTCTCGTTGAGGGTGCCGGGCAGGAAGCCGAGGCGTTCGCCCGCCTCGACGGCCGGGCGGGTGAGGATGATGCGGTTGACCTGCTTGGACTGCAACGCCTGCACGGCCTTGGCCATGGCGAGGTAGGTCTTGCCGGTGCCTGCCGGGCCGATGCCGAACACGATGGTGTTGGCGTCGATGGCGTCGACGTAGCGCTTCTGGTTGAGCGTCTTGGGGCGGATGGTCTTGCCGCGCCGGGACAGGATGTCGAGGCTGAGCACCTCGGCGGGCGATTCGGCGGTGCCCTCGGTGAGCATGGACACGGTGTGGCGCACGGCCTCGGGGGTGACCACGCGGTTGCGGCCGGTCAGCGCGACGAGCTGTTCGACGACCCGCTCGGCCAGCGCCACGTCGGCGGCCTTGCCGGTGAGGGTGACGGAGTTGCCGCGCACGTGGATGTCGGCGTCGAGCAGCTCTTCGAGTTCACGCAGATTCTGGTCGGCCGATCCGAGGAACGGGAAAACGGACTCCGGTGCGAGTTCGATACTGGAACGTACGGTGCGTGCCGCGGGACCCGTGCTGCCGATGTCTGCACCGTTGCCGGCCGCGGGGGTCGCCGGGTCGCCGATCTCACCTTGGGTTCTCACGTAGTGGCCTTAGCCTGCTTTCCGGTCTCGGAGCCGTCGCATCACCTGCCCCGCACCGTGCTGACCACCGCCCGTTCGGCGGCATCGACCCTGCTCCGGCGCGGTGGAGATAATGCGCTGTGGATGCTCCGAGTTTAACGCGCGGCACCGACAGCCGCCCACCGATTATGCGGGCGCGAGCTGCCCTCGGGCGTCCTACCAGCAACTATG
This sequence comes from Nocardia cyriacigeorgica, assembly GCF_005863245.1. Classification (GTDB taxonomy): domain Bacteria; phylum Actinomycetota; class Actinomycetes; order Mycobacteriales; family Mycobacteriaceae; genus Nocardia; species Nocardia cyriacigeorgica_C. The sequence continues at coordinate 13,469 of NZ_VBUT01000011.1, forward strand.
GTGATGCTCCCCGGGATTGGGTAGAGGTCTCCGCGGCACCTGCCTCAGCGCCGCCAGTACAGCGGCAGTCACGACTCGGCCGCCTGCCCGCTCCGGTGCTCGCGGGATCCGGGTCGCCGAGGCGCTCGCGCACGGCGACGTCGGCCTGGCGCTGCCGGTCCTGGCACGCGGAGAAGTGGCGGCAAACACCCAGGTCGGGTGCGCCGGCGCGGACCGGCACGGGCACACTGGAGCGGTGAGTTCCCCCGCTTCCACCGCACCGCACACCGACGCCTCCGTCCCGGTGCTGCGCGATTTCGGTGGCGGGCCGTTCGGCATCTACGTGCACGTGCCGTTCTGCGCGACCCGTTGCGGGTATTGCGACTTCAACACCTACACCGCCGGTGAGCTGGGCAGTTCCTCATCGCCACAGTCCTGGATGACGGCCCTGCGCGGCGAGCTCGCGACGGCGGCGCGGGAGTTCGCCGCATTGCCGAGCGCCACCCCTGAGGTTTCCACCGTGTTCGTCGGCGGGGGCACACCCTCGTTGCTCGGTGGCGACGGATTAGCCGAGGTGCTCGACGCCGTGCGCGCCGAGTTCGCGCTGGCCGCCGACGCGGAGATCACCACCGAATCCAATCCCGAGTCGACCTCGCCCGCGTTCTTCGAGCGGATCCGCTCGGCCGGTTACACCCGCGTCTCGCTGGGCATGCAGTCCGCTGCCCAGCACGTGCTCGCCGTCCTCGACCGCACCCACACGCCGGGCCGGGCGGTCGCCGCCGCGAAAGAGGCACGCGCGGCCGGGTTCGACCACGTCAACCTCGACCTGATCTACGGCACCCCCGGCGAACGCGACAGCGACCTGGACGCGAGCATCGACGCCGTCCTGGAAGCGGGCGTCGACCACGTCTCCGCATACTCGCTCATCGTCGAGGACGGCACCGCCCTGGCCCGCCGCGTCCGCCGCGGCGAACTACCCGCCCCCGACGACGACGTCCTCGCCGCCCGCTACGAACGCCTCGACGCGCGGCTCAATGCCGCAGGCCTGACCTGGTACGAGGTCTCGAACTGGGCCGCCTCCGACGCCGCCCGCTGCCGCCACAACCTCGGATACTGGGACGGCGGCGACTGGCTCGGCGCCGGACCCGGCGCACACAGCCACCTCGGCGGGGTGCGCTGGTGGAACGTCAAACACCCGGCGCGGTACGCCGATCGCGTGGCCGAAGGCGGATTGCCCGCCGCCGGTTGGGAATCGCTCACCGACGACGAGCGCTACCTGGAGCGGATCATGCTCACCGTCCGATTGCGCACCGGATTGCCGATGGCGGACCTGAACCCGGCCGGTATCGCGGCGGCGGAGCAGATCATCGCGGACGGGCGCGCCGAATTGCGCGGTGATCACCTGGTGCTCACCGATCAGGGGCGGCTGCTGGCCGACGGTGTGGTGCGCGATCTGGTGGGGTGAGCAGACAGCCCCAGGTCAGCCGGTGATAGCCATGCATGCCGCAATGATGGGGACGCCGACCAGGAAGAACATCGCTATCACCGATATCGGGAGCGCAAACCAAAATCCAGGTGTGCGGCGTTGCTGCCCGGGCTCCAATCCACCCCTGAGCGTCGCCACAGCGGGCGCCGAATAGTACGTGTGAGTGCTGTGGTCCGGCGCCACCGGAAGCATCGCGTCCGCATGGCCGTAATCCTCACCCATCCCTGTGAGTCCCATCCATGGTGCGATCGCAGCGCCTCGGCAGCATACTCGCACGTGATATAGACCGGGCGGCAGAGGTATATGCGTTGTACCCCACTCGATGCCAGGCCATTCCTGTCCATTGACAAAGACTTTGGGGCCGGAAAAGCGAGTCAACAGGCTGGCGGGCATCGCCCACCACGGGTACTGCACATGCACAGTGACACCTGTAGGCCCCGGTTCCGGAACATAATGCGGCATAGGCCGATCGAGAAAATGCAGATACGGCTGCGAGAAATCCGGTGGAAGGAGTGCCTGGTTGTACGCAGGCATTTCCCCCGGCCGACCCGGCAATGGGAGCGGCGGAACGCGCTGCGGGGGCGGGGAAAACGGCATCGGCGGCGCAGGTATGCGGCGGCCGGGATCAAAATTGTTCACAGGTCCTCGAGTCCATGCCGCCGGCTTACGCCGGCGCTGCCTGCGGCTCAGCACCACCCGGCTCTTCGGTGCCGAGCAGCTCGGTGATGATCTTTCCGACGGCCACGCGGTACGGCAGCATATCGGTGCACGCCTTGGTCAGCTTCGCCATGAGCGCAGCGACTTTGACGCTTTCGGCGGTGATCCGGAAAAACGCCTGCGCCGCCACCAATGGCGCTGCGCTGCCGAGCGATAGTGCCAATTCGATGGTGTACCCGATCAACGCTCCGGCAAGGGCGGCAAGAACTTCGGACACCATGCTTCGAACCGCGTCGACAATCTTTGCCGTCTTTTCCACCATCGCCGCGAGCGCGGCCGCGACACCCGCTGCGCCACCGACCTGGTCGGAGAGCGTAGCCACGCGAGCTCGGTAGGCCTGGGCGGCAAGGCCATTCCACTCGGCGACCTCGGTATCCACTGCAGCCCGCCACGCCGCGCCGACCTCGGTCAATTCGGTGGAGATGTTCTTCCAGGTCTCCGCATAGGCCTCGACCATGTCCGCATTGCCCCACAAAGCATCCAGGCTCTTGCGTAGCGGCTCGACGTGCTCCAGCATCCAGCCGGCGATCTGCCCGCCGACGAATCCGAACGGATCCGGGCCGATACTGGCGAGCGCGGCCCCAGCCGCGATGCCGCTGAATACCCCATCGACGATCTCGCCCTTGCGGACATGCGAAACGACTTTCCAAGAATCCGCGGCGACCGTCCCCTCGAGCACGCCCCACGGCCCGTCCTTACCCTCGAATCCCACATTCGAGAACAGGAAATTGGTCTCGGCGAAGTACTCGTCGCGGTAACCGGTGCCGTCGGCGATGAGTGGGTTCTTCGGTGCCGCAGCATCGTCGAATCCTGGGGTGTGCTCATTGATCCAGGTGCCGTACGGGGTGCTCATCGTGAGGAGCCTCCCACGTCCTCGATCGGTCGACCCGCCTTGCCGATGGTCGTTCCGAGCGCCTTGTCGGCGCCCTCGAACGAGGCCGCATTCGATTCGAGTTTGCCCGGCACCGCGGACAGCTCAGTGGTGAGCTTGCGGATCGCGTCGACGGCGCCTTGATGATTGTCGTCGAGCAACATCTTGACCAGCGGGCGCGGATACATCCCGAACCCGTCGTCGGCGGCGGCGAGGTATTCCGCCGCCTGCAATGCCGATCGGGCGCGCTCGGCCAGCCCTTCCACACTGCGCGCATGGCGGCGCAGATCGTCGGGTTGAACGGCGAGGTTCGGCTGAGTCATCTCACACCAGCCAGTTCTTGCCGCGGTAGTACTGATCGTCCGGATCATCGGAGTCCGGTCCGATCAGGTCCTTCGGGTCGGTCGGTGCGGCGGGAGCTTCCGGCTCCGGTTCGGTGTCGTCGTCGGCGAAACGTTCCGCGTACTGCCCGATGATCCGGGCGCCTGCCTCGTCCTCGCCGACCACGTCCTGAACCGTCGCGGTGACTTCGCGGCGCAGGCGGGCCTGGGCGCGGTGCAGGCAGGTCATCAGCTCGGCCGACAGGGCGGCCGGTCCGACGCCGCGAATGCCGTCGGAGAAGCGGATATCGGTGGGCAGGCCGTTGCCGTCGACGGTCACGGTGACGCGCCCGCCGTCGGAGGTCTCGGTCACCGTCATGGCGGCCATCCGGCCGTGCAGGGCCTGATACTGCTGGGCCTTGCGCTCGAGGTTCTGCGCCCACTGGGTCAGGTCGTCGGCCGCCCGCGATGGGTCGTCGAACATCCGGATCCCCCCTCTGTTCCGTGTCGTTGCGATGCGAGACGCCGGGCAAAATATCACGCTCGACACCTCGGCCGCCGAGTCGCCGGGAAGCACAGTGGTCGCCGCGCCGACGCGGGACCGGCTGCCGATTGCGCCTGCCCACTAAAATGGATGGGTGAGGTCCGGCGGAAGCCGGCCGGGCCCAGTATGGTGGCGCGCTGAACGGCCGCGACTGCGTGCCCACGCGAGCGAGGAGGTGGGGCCGATGTCGAGCACCGAGGACAGACGGTTCGAGGTCCTGCGGGCGATCGTTGCCGACTACGTCTCGACCAAGGAGCCGATCGGCTCGAAAACCCTTGTCGAACGGCACAACCTGGGTGTTTCCAGCGCCACGGTGCGCAACGACATGGCCGTCCTGGAGGCCGAGGGCTACATCACCCAGCCGCACACCAGTTCCGGGCGGGTGCCCACCGACAAGGGCTACCGGCAGTTCGTGGACCGGATCGCCGATGTGAAGCCGCTGTCGGCCGCCGAGCGCCGCGCCATCCTGGAGTTCCTGGAATCCGGCGTCGACCTCGACGATGTGCTGCGCCGCGGGGTGCGCCTGCTCGCCCAGCTGACCCGTCAGGTCGCCGTCGTCCAGTACCCGACCGTGTCGGCGTCGACGGTGCGTCATATCGAGGTGGTCGCGCTCAACCCGGCTCGGCTGCTGCTGGTGGTGATCACCGACACCGGTCGCGTCGATCAGCGCATCGTGGAGCTCGGCGCACTCGTCGACGACGAGGATCTGGCCGCGTTGCGCGGCATGCTCGGCGGTGCGATGGACGGCAAGCGCCTCGCCAGCGCCTCCGCCGCGGTCGCGCAGCTGCCCGAGCAGGCGCCGCCGCGCTTGCGTGACGTGCTGGTGCGGGTGGCTACGGTACTGGTCGAAACGCTGGTCGAACACCCAGAGGAGCGGCTGGTGCTCGGCGGTACCGCCAACCTCACCCGCAATGCCTCCGACTTCGGTTTTCCCGGCTCGCTGCGCGCGGTGCTGGAGGCGCTCGAGGAGCAGGTGGTGGTGCTCAAACTGCTCGCGGCCGCACAGCAGCCGGGCACGGTCACCGTCCGCATCGGCGAGGAGACTCAGGTCGAGCAGATGCGCGGAACCTCGGTGGTATCCACCGGTTACGGGGCGTCCGGCGCGGTGCTCGGCGGCATGGGTGTGCTCGGCCCGACCCGGATGGACTACCCGGGCACCATCGCTTCGGTGGCCGCGGTGGCCAAGTACATCGGCGAGGTCCTGGCCGAACGCTGACGACCGAGCCCGGTCCTCGCCTCCGCTGATACGCTCGAATCTCCGGCCGGATAAAGTTGAGTGAACCCGACTAATGCTGTGCGGTTGGAGAAGCGGTACGGGCCAGGGACGAGCCCAGCAGCCTCCGGCGGTACGCAGTCGGAACTGTGGACAGCGATCAAGGACTAGAGAACTCAAGTGGCACGGGACTACTACGGACTGCTCGGCGTCGCGAAGAACGCGACCGACCAGGAGCTCAAACGCGCTTATCGCAAGCTGGCTCGCGAACTGCATCCCGACGTCAACCCCGACGAGGCGGCCCAGGCGCGCTTCAAAGAGGTCTCGGCGGCCTACGAGGTGCTGACCGATCCGGAGAAGCGGCGCATCGTCGACATGGGCGGCGATCCGCTCGAGTCCGGTGGTGGCGGCGCGGGCTTCACCGGAGCCGGCTTCGGCGGTCTCGGCGATGTGTTCGAGGCCTTCTTCGGCGGCATGAGTGGTACGGGCGGGGCCCGTAAGCCGCGCGGGCGGGTGCAGCCGGGCGCCGATTCGCTGGTGCGCACCCGGCTCAGCCTCGCCGAATGCGCGGTCGGGGTCACCAAGCACCTGACCGTCGACACGGCCATCCTCTGCGACAGCTGCCACGGTGCGGGCACCAACGGCAACTCCAAGCCGGTGCGCTGTGAGACCTGCGGCGGCGCCGGTGAGGTCCAGTCGGTGCAGCGTTCGTTCCTCGGCCAGGTGATGACCTCCCGGCCCTGCCCCACCTGCCGTGGTGCGGGCGAGACCATCCCCGATCCGTGCCACAAGTGCGGCGGCGACGGCCGGGTGCGTGCCCGCCGGGAGATCGCCGCGCCGATCCCGGCCGGTGTCGCGAACGGCATGCGGGTGCGGTTGGCGGCGCAGGGCGAGGTCGGCCCCGGCGGTGGTCATGCCGGCGATCTGTACGTCGAGGTCGTCGAGCAGCCGCACGATGTGTTCGTCCGCGACGGCGACGATCTGCACTGCACCGTGCGGGTCCCGATGGTCGACGCGGCGCTGGGCACCACTGTCGTCATCGACACCATCCTCGACGGACCCACCGAGCTCACCATCGCGCCCGGCACCCAGCCCGGTGAGGTGTCGGTGCTGCGTGGGCACGGCATGCCGCGATTGCGCTCGGGCGCGCGCGGTGATCTGCTCGCCCACCTCGACATCGTCATCCCGACCAAGCTGGACAGTAAGCAGACCGACCTGCTCCGCAAGTACAAGGGCATGCGCGACCGGGAGCGGGCCGAGGTGATGTCGGCGCAGTCCGAGCACAACAGCGGCCTTTTCGCCCGGCTGCGCGCTTCCTTCAGCGGTCGCTGAGTGGCCGCGACGGTCTTCTATCTCGACGAGATCCCCGCACCCGGGGGTGTCGCCGTGCTCGACGGACCCGAGGGCAGGCATGCCGCCACGGTGCGCCGCATCCGGGTGGGCGAGCAGATCACCCTGTCCGACGGACGCGGGCTGCTCGCCGAATCCGAAGTCGTTGCCGCACAGCGCGACCGCCTCGAGCTCGCGGTGCGGGCCACCGCTGTCGCGGCACCGGCGCAGCCGCCGGTCACCGTGGTGCAGGCACTGCCCAAATCCGACCGGTCCGAACTGGCGGTCGAGCTGATGACCGAGGCGGGCGCCGACGTCATCGTGCCCTGGCAGGCCGCGCGTTGCGTCGCCAACTGGGACGCCAAGGCCGACAAGGGCATCGGCAAGTGGCGGGCCGCGGCCAAATCGGCGGCCCGGCAATCCCGGCGGGCCTACATTCCCGAGGTCACCGGCCTGCACCGGACCGCCGACCTGCTGACGGCGGTGCGCGCGGCGAAGGCGGACGGCGCCGTGGTGGCGGCGCTGCACGAATCCGGGGAGTCCCGGTTCACCCAGCTGCCGCTGCGCGATGCGCCCGCGATCATGCTGATCGTCGGGCCGGAGGGCGGACTCGACGATGCGGAGCTGTCGGCGTTGACCGACGCCGGCGCCGAGGTGGTGCTGCTCGGGCCGACAGTGTTGCGAACCTCCACAGCCGCTGCTGTCGCGCTCGGCGCGTTGGGGGCGTTGACGCCGCGCTGGAGTTGATCCGCGCGCGGCGCCGGGGTTGAGCCGCGCATCTCGTCAGGTTGACCAGCGTGCCGCACCGGGGTTGACCGCGCGTCCCGTCAGGGTTGACCAGCGTGCCGCACCGGGGTTGACCGCGCGCCCCGTCAAGTTGAACAGTGCACCTGACCAGTCAGCGCGGCTACTCGGCCACGACGGGCGTGTTCTGCCCGGCAGTGAGCGTCCAGCGCCCGGCTTCCTTGGTCATCACGTACAGCGGGCTGCCCTCGCTGACGAGCTCGCCGTCATGGGTGAGGTAGCGCTGCCGGATTTTGACCGCGGCCACATCGGGACGCAGGAACGCGATGTGCTCCACCTCGTAGGTCGCCGTGCCGTTCGCGGTGGCGCCGGGCAGCACCTTCGCGGTGAACTCGGCAATGGCCGGGCGGCCGAATAGCCGCTTGCCGTGCCCGGTGGTCCATACGGCGTCTTCACGGAAGAGGCCGGTGAATTCGTCGACGAGCTCATTGGCCTGTGCGTGGGCGACGGTATCGACGACCGCGCGGATCGCCGCGATCTCGGTCGCACGCTCGGTGGGCTCATAGCTGGTCTGGGTCGACTCGATGCTCATGCCGATCAGCCTGCGACCTCGAGTTAGCTCGAGGTCAATGCCATGTGCGCTGTATCACAGCGCAGATCGGACACTTCGCCCATCCGCCCCCGAGTCGAACTATGAGAGCGGTCACAATTGCCCGCCGAATCCAGGGAATTTCCCCCTTGCGAGCGGAAAATACTGGCAGGACGGTCGGAACGTAGGTTCTGACATGGCACAATGAAGCCCATGCGCGAAAACGGAGTACGACTGGTGGCACGTCGCCACGTCGACTTCAAGCGCGTCTGCAGCGCCTGTTGTCTGCCCGGTTCTTCCCGGTAGCTCAGCTGCGCCCGTTCCCGGACCCCCGGCCATCCCCATTCTCCGGCCATTCCATAACGAGGACTTCGGCCCGCTGACACCGCGGTCGTGAGCACAGCCCAGCTCACGCCTTCAGCACGGACGTACAACACCCAGCAGGAGCAGCCCCCATGACGTCGAGCACCGACGCCGGCCCCGCCGATCAGCCCGAAACCGCCGCGCCCGCTCGTGAGCGCCGGGTCCGCCCGGACCGCCCGCGGGCCGAAGCGTCGGCCGCCCCGCGCGCCCGCACCGGTAAGCCGGTGAAGCGCCGCGCCGAAGGTCAGTGGGCGCTCGGCTATCGCGAGCCGCTGAACCCCAACGAACAGTCCAAGAAGGACGACAACCCGCTCAATGTGCGTGCGCGCATCGAGAACATCTACTCCAAGACCGGCTTCGACGGCATCGACAAGGGCGATCTGCGCGGCCGGTTCCGCTGGTGGGGCCTCTACACCCAGCGTGAGCAGGGCTACGACGGCACCTACACCGGCGACGAGAACATCGACCTGCTCGAAGCCAAGTACTTCATGATGCGGGTGCGCTGCGACGGCGGCGCGCTCAATGTCGCGCAGCTGCGCACCATCGGCGAGATCTCCACCGAGTTCGCCCGTGACACCGCCGACCTGTCCGACCGCGAGAACGTCCAGTACCACTGGATCGAGGTGGAGAACGTCCCGGAGATCTGGCGGCGGCTCGAGCAGGTCGGTCTCCACACCACCGAGGCCTGCGGCGACTGCCCGCGCGTGATCCTCGGCTCCCCGCTGGCGGGTGAATCCTTCGACGAGATCATCGACCCGACGCCGGCGATCGAGGAGATCGTGCGCCGCTACATCGGGAAGAAGGAGTACTCCAACCTCCCGCGCAAGTTCAAGACCGCCATCTCCGGTCAGCAGGACGTGGTGCACGAGATCAACGACGTCGCCTTCATCGGCGTCGAGCATCCCGAGCACGGACCCGGCCTGGATCTGTGGGTCGGCGGCGGTCTGTCGACCAACCCGATGCTGGCCCAGCGCGTCGGCGCGTGGGTGCCGCTGGACGAGGTGCCCGAGGTGTGGGAGGCGGTCGTCGCGGTGTTCCGCGACTACGGCTACCGCCGCCTGCGCACCAAGGCCAGGCTGAAGTTCCTGATCAAGGACTGGGGCATCGAGAAGTTCCGCCAGGTGCTCGAGGACGAGTACTTGAAGCGCAAGCTGATCGACGGCCCCGCGCCCGAGCAGCCGGCCAAGCCGATCGACCATGTGGGCGTGCAGAAGCTGCGCAACGGCCTCAATGCCGTCGGCTTCTCCCCCATCGCGGGCCGCGTCTCGGGCACGATCCTCACCAAGGTCGCCGAGGCCGTCGAGCGCATCGGCTCCGGCCGGGTCCGGTTCACCCCGTACCAGAAGCTGATCGTGCTCGACGTCGCCGACGACAAGGTCGAGGAACTGATCGCCGAGCTGGAACCGCTGGGCCTGCAGGCGCGTCCGTCGATCTGGCGCAAGAACCTGCTGGCGTGCAGCGGTATCGAGTTCTGCAAGCTGTCGTTCGTCGAGACCCGCAAGCGGTCCCAGGTGCTGGCACCGGAGCTGGAGCAGCGGATGGCCGACATCAACGCCGAACTCGACGTCCCCATCACGATCAACATCAACGGCTGCCCGAACTCCTGCGGCCGGTCCCAGATCGCCGATATCGGCTTCAAGGGCCAGCTGGTCGATGACGGCGAGGGGAATCAGGTCGAGGGCTATCAGGTTCATCTGGGTGGCAGCCTCGGTCTCGACAGCGGTTTCGGCCGCAAACTGCGCCAGCACAAGGTGACCAGCGCGGAGCTCGGTGACTACATCGAGCGGGTGGTGCGCAATTTCGTCAAGAACCGCGACGCGGGCGAGCGTTTCGCACAGTGGGCAGTGCGCGCCGACGAGGCCGACCTGCGATGAGCACGCCTGATCAGGTGACGGGAGATCAACAGTGACAACACAACTCGCGAACAAGCTGTCCGAGGACGAGCTGCGCGCCATCGCCGAACGCGGTGCCGCCGAACTCGGCCCGGACGCCTCGGCGATCGACCTGCTGCGCTGGACCGAGGACACCTTCGGCACCGGCTACATCGTGGCCTCGAACATGCAGGACGGTGTGCTGGTCCATCTGGCCGCACAGGTGCGTTCCGGCGTGGACGTGCTGTTCCTCGACACCGGCTACCACTTCGCCGAGACCATCGGCACCCGTGACGCGGTGGAGGCGGTGTACGGGGTGAACGTGATCAACGTGCGCCCTGAGCATTCGGTCACCGAACAGGACCAGCTGCTCGGCAAGGACCTGTTCGCGCGCGATCCGGGTGAATGCTGCCGGTTGCGCAAGGTGGTGCCGCTGAAGAAGTCGCTGGCCGGCTACAACGCCTGGGTGACCGGCATCCGCCGGGTGGAGGCGCCGACCAGGGCCAACGCACCGCTCATCTCCTTCGACGAGGGATTCGGCCTGGTGAAGATCAACCCGATCGCGCCGTGGTCCGACGAGGAGATGCAGGACTACATCGAAAAGCACTCGATCCTCGTCAATCCTCTGGTGGAAGAGGGATATCCGTCCATCGGCTGCGCTCCGTGCACACGGAAGCCGGAGCCGGGATCCGATCCGCGAAGCGGCCGTTGGGCCGGCCTCGCCAAGACCGAATGCGGGTTGCACAGCTCATGACCGAAACAATCAGCGAACGTTCCCTCGGCCTCACCGATTTCGACACCCTCGCGGCACTGGAGTCGGAATCGATCCACATCTTCCGCGAGGTGGCGGGCGAATTCGAGCGTCCGGTCATTCTGTTCTCCGGCGGTAAGGACTCCACGGTCCTGCTGCATCTGGCGCTCAAGGCGTTCTGGCCCGCGCCGCTGCCGTTCGCGCTGCTGCACGTGGACACCGGGCACAACCTGCCCGAGGTGCTCGAGTTCCGCGACAAGGTGGTCGAGCGCTACGGCCTGCGCCTGCACGTGGCGAAGGTGGAGGACTACCTCGCCGACGGCAGGCTCACCGAGCGCCCCGACGGCATCCGCAACCCGTTGCAGACCGTCCCGCTGCTGGACGCGATCAGCGAGAACCGTTTCGATGCCGTGTTCGGCGGTGGCCGCCGCGACGAGGAGCGCTCGCGGGCCAAGGAGCGGATCTTCTCGCTGCGCAACGCCTTCGGCCAGTGGGACCCGAAGCGGCAGCGCCCGGAACTGTGGAACCTCTACAACGGCCGCCACGCCCCGGGCGAGCATGTGCGGGTGTTCCCGCTGAGCAACTGGACCGAGCTCGACATCTGGCGCTACATCGCCCGCGAGAACGTCGATCTGGCCAGCATCTACTACGCGCACGAGCGCCCGGTCTACCAGCGCGACGGCATGTGGATGACGCCCGGCGTGTGGGGCGGCCCGGCCGAGGGTGAGGTGCTCGAAACCCGTTCGGTGCGCTACCGCACCGTCGGCGACGGCTCCACCACCGGCGCGATCCTGTCCGACGCCGCCGACAACGAGGCGATCCTCGCCGAGGTCGCCGCGTCACGACTCACCGAACGAGGCGCGACCCGAGGCGACGACCGCGTCTCCGAGGCCGCCATGGAAGACCGCAAGCGAGAGGGATATTTCTGACATGTCCGACCTATTGAGGCTGGCCACCGCCGGTTCTGTCGACGACGGTAAGTCCACCCTGGTCGGACGTCTGCTCTACGACACCAAGTCCGTGCTGGCCGACCAGATCGACGCCGTCACCCGCGCGTCGGTGGACAAGGGTCTGTCCACACCGGATCTCTCGCTGCTGGTCGACGGCCTGCGCGCCGAGCGCGAGCAGGGCATCACCATCGACGTCGCCTACCGCTACTTCGCGACGCCGAAGCGTTCGTTCGTGCTGGCCGATACCCCCGGCCACGTGCAGTACACCCGCAACACCGTCTCCGGCGCTTCGACCGCGCAGCTGGTGATCCTGCTGGTGGACGCGCGCAAGGGCGTCATCGAGCAGACCCGTCGTCATGCCGCGGTGCTGGCGCTGCTGGGTGTGCCGAAGCTGGTGCTCGCGGTGAACAAGATCGACCTGGTCGACGATGCCGCGACGGTGTTCGCCGAGATCTCCGCCGAGTTCAACAAGCTCACCAGCACGCTGGGCTGGTCGAGCGAGGACGTGCTGGAGATCCCCGTCTCGGCGCTGCACGGCGACAATATCGCCACTCGCTCCGACAACACCCCGTACTACGACGGGCCCTCGCTCATCGAGCACCTGGAATCGGTGCCGGTCGACGCCGACAGCTCGGGCACGCATTCGCTGGGCCTGCGGTTCCCGGTGCAGTACGTCATCCGCCCGCGCACCGCCGAATACCCCGATTACCGCGGCTACGCGGGCCAGATCGCGGCCGGTTCGGTCTCGCCAGGCGACGAAGTCGTGGTGCTGCCCTCCGGTATCCGCACCACCGTCGAACGCATCGACACCCCCGACGGTGAGCTGGCGGTGGCGCAGCCCGGTCGCAGCGTGACGCTGATCCTGGCCGACGAGGTCGACATCTCGCGCGGCGACCTGATCGCCTCTCCCGCCGACGCGCCGGAACCGATCGACACCTTCGACGCCACCGTGTGCTGGCTGGGTGACAAGCCGCTGCGCCCCGGTGCGCGGCTGCTGCTCAAGCACGGCACCAAGACCACCCAGGCCATCGTCGGTGAGCTGATCGAGCGCTTCGACGAGCAGCGGCTGTCCGCGGCGCCGAACCCGGAATCGCTGGAACTCAACGACATCGGCCGGATCTCGGTGCGGGTCGCCGAGCCGATCGCGGCCGACGACTACCGGGTCAACCGGCACACCGGCAGCTTCCTGCTGATCGACCCGGCGGGCGGCAATACCCTCGCCGCCGGCCTGGTGGGCGACGCGCTGACCGCCGTCGAGGTCGGAACCGGGGCCTGACGAATGACCGCGGCTGTCCACGCGAGGTCCGCGCACGGTGCGGGCGGCTTCGGCGCGCCCGCACTGATCGCGGTCGCGCACGGCAGCCGCGACCCGCGTTCGGCGGCCACCATGGCGGCGGTCACCGAGCAGCTCGCGGCCGCGCGCCCGGATCTGGATGTTCGACTGGCTTTTCTGGATTTGAATGCGCCGTCGGTGGATCAGGTGGTCGATGCCGTTGCGGCGCAGGGCCATACGCGTGCGATCGTCGTTCCGTTGCTGCTGGGCAGCGCTTTTCACGCGCGAGTGGATCTGCCTGGCTTGCTGGCGAGTGCTTCGGCCCGGCATCCGCGGATGGAGTTGATCCAGGCCGAGGTGCTCGGCGCCGATGCGCGACTGGTCTCGGTGTTGCGCGACCGGGTGCTCGCACACGATCCAGCCGGAGCGCGCCCCATGGACAGCTCGGACAGCCGTTCCGTCCTCGCTGATCCGATTGGCGCCCTTGACGATCCGCGACTCGGCATTGCCGTCGCCGCGGTCGGTTCCTCCTCCGAGGCCGCGAATGCCCGGACTGCCGACGTCGCTCGCCTGCTCGCCGAGGTGACCGGCTGGACAACTGAGATCTGCTTCGCCACCACCGGCCCGTCCGTCACCGAGGCCGCCGCCCGGCTGCGGGCGCGCGGCGCCGAACGGGTGCTGGTGGCGCCGTGGTTCCTTGCGCCCGGGCTGCTCACCGACCGGCTGATGCGGCAGGCTCCGGAACTCGCGCACACCCAGGTGCTCGGCCCGCATCCGGCGTTGACCGACGTCATCCTGGATCGCTACCGGGCCGCCCTCGAGGTACCCCTCTTGCGTTCTGCCTGATGCGATCTCAGGGGCGGCAGGAACGTTGCGCGGCTGCACCGCTCACGGGGTGGGATCGGGCGTGGTTTCGGCATACCGGCCGACCAACTGAGCCCCGATCCGAGCCAGCTCGGCCCGGACCTCCCCTGGTCCGACGACGTCGATCGCATCACCCCAGCCGGCCAGCTGCTGGGCCACCATCCAGGCCGTCGGCGCGGTGACCCGGACCTGGACGCGACCGTCGTCGATCGGACCGTCCACCACGCAGTGACGCCCCTGCTGATCGCGCAGAATCGGCAGTAGCCGCTCGCTGATGAGCACCGTTGCCGCGACGGTCGAACGCTGCCGCTCCACCTCGTCGACCACCTGGTCCCAGGCTTGCGTCAGGTCGAAATCCGCAGGCCGCTCGGCCGCCTCACCGGTCACCAGCATCTCCCCGATGCGGTCGACGCGATAGGTGCGCCTGCCACGCTCGGTGCCGGCGACGAGGTACCAGATGCCGTCCTTGTCGACCAGGCCCAGCGGATCGACCAGGCGCTCAGATTGCTCTCCGGTGCGGGTGCGGTAGTTCAAGCGAACCTTGTTGCGCTGCACGACAGCCCGTTGCAAAGTGCGGACCTCGGCAGGGAGTGCGCGTTCGGTGGCGCCCCAGCGCGCGGGGTCGATGACGACGGCATCGGCGGCCGCTTCGGCCTCGCCACGGAAAGTCTGCGGCAACGCACGCACGAGCTTGCGCAATGCCGCCTTCGCCTCGGGCTGCGCGCCCGCCGACGGACCCGCGAGCAGGAACAATGCCCGCGCTTCGCCCGCGGTCAGCCCACTCAGATCGGTGCGCGCACCCCCGATCAACTGCCAGCCGCCACCACGCCCCGGCTGCGGATACACCGGGATCCCCGCCGCCGACAGCGCTTCGAGATCGCGGCGGGCGGTGGCCACCGACACCTCGAGTTCGGTGGCGATCTCGGCGGCGGTGACCCGTCCCCGGCTCTGCATCAGCAGCAGGGTGGCCACCAGTCGATCGGCTCGCATGAATCTCATTCTGCCGATAAAAGTGCTCATTCGGTGCGCACTTTGACCGTGAGGATGAAGTCATCACATCGAACCGAAGGAGACACACGATGTTGCGAGGCATGGCGACGCTGAATTTCTACGCCGACGACCTGGAGGCCGCGAAGGACTGGTACACCGAGGTGTTCGGCCTCCCGCCCTACTTCCACGTGCCCGGCGGCTACTACGAGTTCCGCATCGGCGACTACCAGCAGGAATTCGGGCTCATCGCCGGGGCCTACGCACCCGAGGGCAGGCAGACCCCCGGTGGCGCGATCCTGCACTGGCACGTCGACGACCTCCAGGCCGCCTTCGACCGGCTGCTCGAACTCGGCGCCACCGTCTACGACCCGATCACCGAGCGCGGTGCGGGCACCGGGTTCGTCACGGCGTCGGTGGTCGATCCGTTCGGCAATGTGCTCGGCATCATGTCGAATCCGCACTACCTCGAGGTGCTCGCCGAGACCGGACCCGCGACCGTTCCCGCCTGACCTCGGGCGTGGTCCGGCTCGCGCCACCGTGCACGCGGGCCGGACTCTCGTCTCCCCGCAGGGTGAGTGGGATCGCGGAACCCGGCCTCGGCGACACAGCGGCGCCGACCGTGGCCCCTACCCCGGTCTAGGGCCGGAACCAGCGTTCGAGGATCTTCGCGACACCGTCGGCGGTGACGTCGGCGGTGACTTCATCGGCCAGGTCCCGGATTTCGGCGGGGCCGTTGGCCATGGCCACCGAATGAGCTGCCCAGCCGAGCATTTCCCGGTCGTTGTAGCCGTCACCGATGGCGAGGGTGGCCGACGCGGGGACACCGAGGGCGGTGCGCAGCCGTTCCAGCGCCCAGCCTTTGGACACGCCGAGCCGCGAAACCGTCAGCCAGGGCCCGTATTCGCCGTACACCCAGCCTGCGTCGGGCACCCGCAGGAAGGTGAGCAGGCGGCGCAGTTCCTCGGTGGAGCCTTCCGGCCACCAGCCGTTGAGGCGTGGGGTCGGTTCGCTGCACAGGGTGTGGTCGTCGACGACCAGGTATTCGCCGCCGACGTCGTATTCGCCCGGGCTGAATCCGGTGGCCCAGGTGCCGATTCCGACCCGCTCGACAGCGAGGATCATCTCGGGGAACAGGTCGCGCAGCGCCCGGACCGCGGGCCGAGGATCGAAGGCGTGCACGGCGAGCGGATCACCACCGGCGACGTCCATGTGCACGGCGCCGTTGGAACACAGGGCATGCCCGTCGGTGAGGCCGAGTTCGGCCAGCACCGGCCGGGTTTTGAGCACGGTGCGGCCCGTGGTGATGACGACGTGCGCGCCCGCATCGACGGCTGCCCGTACCGCGGCGACGACCCGTTCACTGATCGGCTCGCCGGTGGGCATGAGCGTACCGTCGACGTCCAGCGCGATCAGCTCAGGCGCTCCCCCATTGGCTTCCACTTACCTATTGTGCCGTCCGAGTGCATATTTGACATCGGAAATTACACGCCGGTACCGAAAATCGTGCTGCGGCAGCAGAATCGGCCGCCTACTCCGCCGGGCCTTCGGGCGGGTACCTGTCGTGTCCGAGGAGCAGAGCGACGATGTCGAGCGCGGTCTCGATCTGCGGCACGTCCCCTCCCAGCAGCGGTGCGTAGAGGTGCACGTCGCAGATGCGGACGATGGCATCGGCCAGCACGCGGCTCGACATGCGCAAGTGCAGATGCCCCAGCTGCTGCTGCTCGTCGAGCATCTCCGCGATCAACCGCGCCGAGGTGGATTCGATGACGCCGGGCAGCAGGGCCAGCCGGATGAACACCTGCGGTTCACGGCGGGTCAACGCGAGCAGCGGTTCCGAACCGGACACCGTGCGCATCAGCCGTCCGAGCACGTCGAGGATCAGCTCCGCTCCCGTCCCGGTGCCCGCGGCGATCTCCTTGCGGTAGGTGCGCTCGGTGGCTTCGGCCAGCACGGTGGCGATCAGTTCCTCGCGGTTGCCGACATGCCGGTACAACGTCGCCCGTCCGATCCCGAGCGTGCGGGCCAGCACCGTCATGTCCAGCGGTTCACCGGCCAGATACAGCTTGGTCGCGGCGTCGATCGCGCGACGCCCTTCGGAGGTAGCGATCACCTGTCCATCTCCTCATATCGGCGCACGGACCGCTAACCCCCACCCCGGCGTGGCCGCCGAGAAGGGGTTGACGGAACGCCACCAGTGAGACACACTCCATCAGTGTCTCACGAACGGTGGTGCGCATCACAGTCTCATCACCGTCGACCCGGCAAAAAGCGCAGAGGAATCCCGATGCCCACAGTTGAAACCGTCCGCGGCCCCGTCGACACCAACGCCCTTGGTCAGGTGTTGATGCACGAGCACGTCTTCGTCCTCGGCACCGAAATCCAGCAGAACTATCCGGACTACCCGAACCACTGGGATGAGGACGCGCGGGTCGCGGACGCCGTCGAGAAGTTGCGCCAGTGCAAGGCGCGCGGCATCGATACGATCGTCGACCCGACGGTGATCGGCCTCGGCCGCTACCTGCCGCGGATTCAGCGCATCAACGAGCAGGTCGACATCAATATCGTCGCGGCGACCGGCATCTACACCTACAACGAGGTGCCGTTCCAGTTCCACTACACCGGCCCCGGACTGCTCTTCGATGTGCCCGAGCCGATGGTCGAGCTGTTCGTCAAGGACATCCGCGAGGGCATTGCGGATACCGGCGTGAAGGCGGCGTTCCTCAAGTGCGCGATCGAGGAGCAGGGGCTGACGCCAGGGGTGGAGCGAGTCATGCGAGCGGTGGCCCGCGCCCATGTCGAAACCGGTGCGCCGATCACCGTACACACCAATCCGCACACCCGCTCGGGCCTGGTGGCGCAGAAGGTCCTCGCCGAGGAGGGCGCCGATCTCACCAAGGTCGTCATCGGGCACTCCGGCGACAGCACCGACCTGGACTACCTGTGCGAGATCGCCGACGCCGGCTCGTATCTCGGGATGGACCGCTTCGGACTCGATGTGCTGCTGCCGTTCGAGGAGCGGGTCGCCACGGTGGCCACGCTGGCCGAACGGGGCTACGCCGAGAAGATGGTGCTCGCCCACGACGCGGCCTGCTTCATCGACTGGTTCAGCGAGGAAGGCAAGGCGGCCGCCGTGCCGAACTGGAACTTCACCCACATCAGCGACGACGTGCTGCCCGCCCTGCGCGAGCGCGGTGTCACCGAGGAGCAGATCACCACCATGCTGGTCGACAATCCGCGCCGGTATTTCACCGCCTGACCCACCGACCAGTCACCGACGAAATCCGGCAGAGACATCATGACGACCGATGAGACCGTGATCGAGATCCCCCGCACCCACAACCCGTTCGACACCACCGGCACCGCACTCGACGCCGACGGCGTGCCGCACTACCTCGACCTCCCGGCGACGCTGCTCGACCTGCTGCGCAGCCGGGCCGAGACCAGCCCCGAGACCGAGGCCGTGGTCGAAGTGGGTGCGCGGCGATTGACCTACCGGCAGTTATGGGACCGGGCCACCCGCGTCGCCGGCGGATTGCAGGCAAGGGGGCTCACCCGCGGCGACCGGGTGGCCATCCGGTATCCCGCCGGCACGGACTGGGTACTGGCCTTCTGGGGTGTGGTGCTGGCCGGCGGGATCGCCGTCGCGGTGAACACCCGCTCGGCCGAGCCCGAAGTCGAGTTCGTCCTCTCGGATGCGGGTGCCCGGGTGGACCTGGCGCCCGGCACCCCGCTGCCCGATGGCGAACCGTACGTCGCCGAAGGGCTGCGCCACGACGACATCGCCGCGCTGTTCTACACCTCCGGCACCACCGGAAAGCCGAAGGGCGTGCCCACCACCCACGAGGCGTTCCTGACCAATGCCGAGAACATGGTCCGCTGCCTCGGGCTGCCCCGGGATATCGGCGCGGAGCTGCGGACGCTGATCTCGGTACCGTTGTTCCACGTCACCGGCTGCAATTCGCAGCTGTTGGTCGCCGCGTATCTCGGCGGCACCTCGGTGATCATGCCGGGACGGGATGTGCCCGGAATGATCGCCGCTGTACCCGCCGAACGCATTTCGTTCATCGTGACGGTGCCTGCCATGTACGCGCTCATGCTGCGGCATGCGGACTTCGCCGGCACCGATATGTCCGGGGTGCGGTGGGTCGGCTACGGTGGCGCGCCGATCGCACCCGCGCTGGTGCGGCAATTGCAGGCGGCGTTCCCGACCGCGATCGTCTTCAACGGCTACGGCATGACCGAAACCGCCTCGCTGATGACGGTGCTCCCCGATGACGATGCCGTCGACCACGCCGATTCCGTCGGCTACGCGGTGCCGTCGGTGCGGCTTGCGGTGGCACCGATCGACGGCGATCCAGCCGTCGGCGAGCTGCTGGCGCGCGGCGCGAATGTCACCGGCGGATACTGGAATCGACCGGAAGCCACCGAGTCGGCTCTGCTGCGGGGCTGGCTGCGCACCGGCGATGTCGTGCGGGTCGACGAGGCCGGACGCGTGCACATCGTCGACCGGATCAAGGACATCATCAACCGCGGCGGGGAGAACGTCTCCAGCGTCGAAGTCGAGGCGGCGCTGCTCGCGGCGCCGCAGGTCGCGGACGCGGCGGTCCTCGCCGTGCCCGATGACGTGATGGGCGAGAAGGTCGGTGCGGTGCTCTTCGCCGACGGCGCGGACATCGACGTCGACGCCGTCATCGCGCATTGCCGCGAGCAGCTGGCCGACTTCAAAGTTCCGCAGTACGTCACGGTGGTCGACGAGGCGCTGCCCCGTAATGCGGGCGGCAAGCTACTCAAGGCGCAGCTGCGCGAACAGATTCGGTGGGGCGCTCCGCTGCGGTGAAGCAGAGGGATCCGAGAAGGGTCCTGCTTCCCCGTTGTGGCGACTACCCGGCTGCCACAACCAGAACCCCTCGACGCTGGAGCCGGAGCCAGCGGCCGACGGTCCGCTACCGGAAATCGGTGCGGCACCGTCGGCGCCTGCTGCGGGCGATCAGGACTCAGCGGCCGCCCGAACCACCACCCGAGCCGCCGGAACCGCCCGACCCACCCGAACCGCCGGAGCCCCCCGAACCACCGGATCCACCGCGTGATCCGCCGGAGCTACCCTTCGAGCCGCCGCCGCGCGAACCGCCCGATGAGCTGCTGCCGTCCGAATCGCCGCCCGAACTGTTCCGCGAGCCCCCGCTGCGCGATCCACCCGACGAACCGCCACCGTCGGAATCGCTCGATCCACCGCGCGAACCTCCGCTGGTCGACCGCCCCGAGCCGCCGGAAGAGGCTCCGCCGGAAGAGCTTCCGCCGGACGAACTGCCACCCGGCGACGAACCGCCCGAGGCCGACCCGCCCGAGGCCGATCCAACCGAGGCCGATCCGCCCGAGACCGACCCGCCGGAGGTAGCGTCGCCGGAGGCGGATCCGCCTGAAGCAGAACCACCCGAGGCCGAGCCACCCGAAACAGTACCGCCCGAGGTCGTCCCACCCGAAGCAGAACCACCGGAAGCCGAACCGCCGGAACTAGATCCACCCGAATCCGATCCGCCCGAACCCGATCCGTCCGAGCCTGTTCCACCGGACGCCGAGCCCCCGGCTCCGGCTCCGGCTCCGCCAGACGCTCCACCGCCGGTCGCACCACCGGACGAATCACCGCCGGACACTCCACCACCCGGTGCACCAGAACCCGCGCCTGAGGACGCACCGTCACCCAGTCCCCCACCGCTCGGTGTACCACCCGACCCCTCGCTCCCGGCCCCGGTCGAACCACCGGGAATACCGGGCGACGGGTCACCGGCCGGCACGCCACCGGTCGATCCGCCTGGGGCAGTGCCGCCGGGCACCGTCGAATCGACCGGGCCGGACGGCACGCCGGGCACGGTGCCAGCGGGTGTCCCGGGTTCGGTCGTGCCGGGGCCGGCCGGCGCGCCTGGAGTCGAACCCGGTGCTCCGGGAACAGGACTCGACCCGTCGCCGACACCGGGCACGCCGGGCATCGAGGGGGTGCCGGCGCCCGGATCGCTCGGCGGACGCACCGTGCGATCCGGCGGGGAGAACGGCATCGGATTGCTGAACCGGGCGGGGTCGGCATACGTGCCCGCCAACTCATCGGTCCGGTGACGCCACTGCCTGGTATCGGAATGAGAGCCGATGTGGGTGTCGCCGCGGCTCTCGGCCCTGGTCGGGCCGTGTGGCCGGGAGTACGCCGACGGCGAGACCATGCCGGCGTAGCCGGTCAGCCGCGCGGGCACGTACGACACGGCCCGGGCGACACCGGACGCCGCGTAGCCGACCGCGTTGAGATGCCTACCGAGGCTGTGGTCGGTGAGCGCGCTGCCGTCGAGTTCGACGAGCAGTGCGTCGCGCGGGATATCCAGGCGCGGGAACCGGTCGAGCACCGGGGAGAGCTGGGTGTCGACGGTGCCGCTGCCGAACATGGTGGCCGCCGACATCGCGATCGCGGAGACGATCGCGGCACCGGAGAACACCGGCGGATGGAAGCTCGCCCCGGGCGCCGCGGGCGTGGCGGTACGCGCGGCGATATAGGCCGCCCCCGCCGCGACGGTCTGCCCTGGATCGGCCGACATGATCACGGGCCTGCCGAGTTCGGCCAGCGTGCGGGCAACTTCCGGCGGCCGCGCGGCGCCGCCGACCACCAGGATTCGGCCGATGTCGGACATGCTGATTCCGGCGGCGCTGACCGCGGCCCGCACCACTTCCAGTGAATCGCGGATCTGCTCGACGCGCAGGCCGTCGGTGTCGACGATGGACGTCATCGCGATCGTGCCCGCCGCCTTGGCTTTTCCGCCGGCGTAGCGGGCGATCATCGCGCCGAGTGGGCGGCCGCCGAAGTCGTAGCAGCGCACCGGTTTCCCGACCATCGGGTGATCTGGCCAGTCCGGGCCGACGCGGACGACGGTGATATCGAGGCTGTTGCCGCCGAGGTCGTAGACCAGCACGAATTCCGAAGGCAGCGGCCCGTGTTCGCGTTCGAGCCATTCGGCGGCGGCGACCGGTTCGGGCACCAGCTCCACATGGCCGATGCCGGACAACTCCAGCGCCTGCCGCAGCAGTGCGACCTGTTTGTTCGAATACGCCGCCGGGTACGTGGTGACCACGCCCGCCGAGGGCTCCGCGGAGGCGAGCAGGCTGTGCACCACGGCCGCGATCATGTTCGCCGGCGACCAGATCCGCCCGCCGATGGTCACCGAGTCGGGGTCGCGGGCCAGATCGGCGAAATCGGTGACGGCTCCCGCGAATTCGGGGATGGCGCCGAGCCGGACGCCGGTGCCGTCGAATGCGGCAGTGGTGCGCCTGGTGCGCACCGTCGGCCGCGGTTGCTCGGCGGTCGCCACCGCCGATACGGAGTTCACTGTGCCGATGCTGAAGCCCAGCCCTGTAGTCATTCGCTATCCCGTCAACGCACCGAGACCACGTCCCTCATGTGAAGAACCATGGGCCGCGGTCGTCTTCCAAACAGCTCCCACAGGTTAGCTGTTTCGACTCCGTTCGGATGCCCATTTGATATGAAAGGTTCAACTGATTGCGACCATCCCGCAAAAGCCCAGTTCACAGGATCGCGATCAACGAGTTCAGACCCCTGGATCGATGCGATTCGGAGATCTCGTGTCGCACTCCGCAATCATTCGGCGATCGGTGATACCTGAACGCACACAGCGGAACCGGCGCTCAGACCGTCCGCCCGGTACACACCTACCAGTCGGTAACCAAAGCGTTGCCCATGGAGCGAAATTCGACCGAGCGGTCGCTTCCACCGCGTTGGGTGACGCGTCAACGCAACGGCCGATTCCCGCCAGCACAGGCGGCCGCCGCCGGGTTGACTGGTCATCACGACGTCGTAGCGCACATCAAAAGGCAAGTACCAGAAGGGAAACCGAATTCCATGGGACAACGATTCGCCGACCAGGTCGTCCTGATCACCGGAGCAACCTCGGGTGTGGGCGAGGCGGTGGCGCGGCGGGTGGCCGCCGAGGGTGCCGCGGTGGTCCTCGGAGCGCGCGGGAAAGAAGCGGGCGTACGGGTGGCCGAGCAGATCCGCGCCGACGGCGGACGCGCGCTCTTCGTGCCCACCGATGTCCGCAATGAGGAAGAGGTCGCCGCGCTGACGCGGGCCGCCGTCGACGAGTTCGGCCGTCTGGACGCCGCATTCAACAATGTCGGGGCCGTCACCGCGTACGGTCCGGTCGCCGAGATCGACGGCGACGCATGGCGCAACGAGCTCGAACTCAACTTGACCAGCGTCTTCTACGGTCTGCGCCATCAGGTTCCGGCGATCGCGGCCGCCGGCGGCGGTGCCATCCTGAACAATGCGTCCAACCTGGGCGTGGTGGGCATGGCCTCGGTGGCGCCGTACGTCGCGGCCAAGCACGGTGTCGTCGGCTTGTCGCGGGCGGTCGCGCTGGAAGCGGCCGATCAGGGCGTGCGGGTGAACGCGCTGGTCTCCGGCGCCGTCGATACCCCGGCCTTCCGCAACTCGATGGGCGCCACCCCGGAGGGCGAGGCCGCGATCGCGGCGATGCACCCGCTGGGCCGCATCAGCCGGCCGGAGGAGATCGCGTCGCTGTGCGCGTACCTGCTGAGCCCGGAGGCGAGCTTCGTCACCGGCGCGGCGCTCACCATCGACGGCGGTTTCACGGCCAAGTGATCAGCGGGCGCCTCGCACGCACCGGCCCCTCATCGGCCGATGCGTGCGATGCGGCCTCCGGGACTCAGGACGCGAAAGCACCGTGAGGCCCGGAACTCCGGGATGCCGGACAGACGATCGCGCCGCAGCACACAGCTGCGGCGCGATCGTCGATTATCAGCGTGGTTCGGTTCAGATCCGGTTGAGCAGACGGCGAACCGGTCCGGCCGGACGCAGTACCGCGCCACCGGGCCGCAGGTCGGGCTGCCTGCTGCGGACCAGCCGGTCGAATCCGGCCGCACCGCCCGAGGGTGCGCGCAGCCGCCCCGCGTTGAAATCGTCGGCCAGCTGCTGCACCGTCTGCTGGGCGCACGACTTGTTGGTGCCGATGAACCCGGTCGGACCGCGCTTGATCCAGCCGGTGACGTAGGTGCCCGACAGCACCGAACCACCCGGCTGATCGAGCACCCGGCCGTCCAGGTTCGGGATCACACCGGCCCGCTCGTCGAACGGCAGGCCGGGCAGCGGCACACCGCGGTAGCCCACCGAGGTGAGCACCAGCCCGGCGTCGAGCCGCTCGAGCTGATCGGTCGCCACCGCGCGGACCTTGCCGTCGGCGTCGGTGACCAGCTCGTTGCGGACCACCTCGATACCGCTGACCTGGTCCGGGCCGAGGATCTCGGTCGGCGAGGACAGGTAGCGGAACACGATCCGGCGACGCTGTCCGACCGGGCGGTTGCGCACCGAATGCAGCAGGCGCAGCTTCTGCTCGACCTGGTACGGCAGATCGCCGGTGATCTCGGGCAATTCGCCCTCGACGACGATGTCGACATCGGAACCGAGCAGGCCGACGAACTCCGGCACGGTGAACGCCGACTCCGCGGGACCGCGACGGCCCAGGATGACGACCTCTTCGATCCGGCTGTCGCGCAAGGCATCCAGGGCGGCCGGCGAGATGTCGGTGCCGACCAGCGATTCGGGGTCGATGGTCAGAATGCGTGCCACGTCGAGCGCCACATTGCCGTTACCGACGATCACCGCGCGGGTGCTCGACAGGTCGAAGCCGCGGCTCGCGTGATCGGGATGACCGTTGTACCAGGCGACGAAATCGGTGGCCGACACATTGCCCGCCAGGCCCTCGCCCGGAATCCCGAGCTTGCGGTCCGACGAGGCGCCGACGGCGTAGATCACCGCGTGGTGGTAGGCCAGCAGCTCCTCGTGCGAGATGTGCTTGCCCACCTCGACATTCAGGTACGAGCCGAAGCCGGGCTGGGCCGACATGACGTCGAAGAGCCTGCTGACCTGGCGGGTCTTGGCATGGTCGGGGGCAACGCCGTGGCGGGCCAGGCCGTAGGGCACCGGCAGCCGGTCGAACATCGTCACCGTGACGTCGGGCTGGGTGAGCAGCTCGTCGGCGGCGTACATGGCCGAGGGGCCGGAGCCGACGATGGCGACCCGCAGCGGTTCGCGTTCGGTGCGGATCTCCGGCGCGGGCACCGGCTGGGCCAGGATCGGGCGCGGGCGCGACTGCCGGTAGAACTGCGCGTTGATCTCGATGAAGGGCTTCTGCTCTTCGGTGAGCTTCTTCGACGAGGTGATCGCGTCCACCGGGCAGGCCGAGGCGCAGGCACCGCAGTCCACGCACGCCTGCGGGTCGACGTAGAGCATCTCCGCGCTCAGGAAGTCGGGCTCGTCGGGCGTGGGATGGATGCAGTTGACCGGGCAGGCGTAGACGCAGGAGGCGTCGCTACAGCAGGACTGCGTGACAACGTAGGGCACGGCTACCTCACGCAGCCTTGCCGACCACGCGCAGCGGCTCGGAACGGTAGCGGGTCGAGTGACCGTCGATACCGAGCAGCTTCCACACGCGCTTGGAGATCGGGTTCATCAGGCCGATCTCCTTGGCCAGCGAACGGACATCGGCGAAGTAGTCGCTGAAGACCTGCTTGGCTTCCTTGGAGCCGTAGAACAGTTCCTTGCGGACCGAGTCCGGGATGTCGAACTCGTCGAAGAAGCTGCGCGGCGGGGTGGCGATCGCGCGGCCGAGGATCCACATGATGATCGGCATCGCGATGGAGAGGACGAAGCGGTTGGCGGCGTTGCCCTCGGGCACGTGCTGCTTGAGGAATTCGTGCGCGAAGGAGATGTGGCGCGCTTCCTCGGCGACGTGGATGGCCATGACGCCACGCATGATCGGGTGCACGTCCTCGCCCGAGCGCAGGATGTCCTTCTGGATGTGGTCGATCGGCTCCTCGCCGGCGAGCACGGCCATGAAGAACAGGTTCGGGGTCAGCACGGCGACCGGGACGGCCAGGTGGCGCAGCTGGCGCACCAGCGGGCCCATGCCGGGCACGTCGATGCCGATGCGGTTGACCATCTCCTGGAACATCAGGGTGTGGTTGTGCTCCTCGATCATCTCGTGGGAGCAGTAGCGGAATTCCGGCGAGCCGTTGGGCAGGCCGAAGACGTGCTGCATCATGCCGCTGATGAGGATGGCCTCGAACTGGAGGCCGACCTTGGCGACGTTCGACTGGCGGTACTTGCCGACCGCGATCTTCTGCTCGTCCGAGAGGGCCAGGTACCACGGGTGGCGGCCGAGCGGATCGGCGGACTGGGGCAGGATCCAGCGCTCGGGCTTGGTGTCGGCGTCGAAGTCCGGGTTCTCCCAGTCGATGTCTTCGAAGGGATCGAAGTGCCGGTTCACCGAGCCCTCCGACAGCAGTAGCAGCTTCTGGGCGTACTCCTGGGCCTGCGCGACCACCGGGTCGGTGTCGGGTGTCGTGGTGGCTGCGGACATCGTCGTCACTGCCTCTCGGTCGGGAATACCTATTACTGTTCCCAATAGTTACATCAACCGAGAGTCACGTCAACATGGGCTGGTCCGGGCGGCGGGTCGTCCTCGGACGACGTCTCCGGATCGCCGCCCGGCCCAGCCGGGCCGTTACCCGACCCCGAGCTGGGACAGCGCCGCGAAAACCGCATCACCCGGCACGGCGAGCGTCAGCGCGACGGCACCCGTGCAGACCGCGGCCGCGGCCGCGACACGCGCACTCCTGCGGACACCTCGCCGGGAGAAGCCCCAGTGGCGCGATCCGGAGACCCGCGTCGCCGGCTCCGAGGACACGGCCGCCCGCCTGGCCATGATCGCGGCGCCGGTGGCGATGGTGCGCTCCGGATCCGGGGCGGTGACGATCGGGCGGGCCAGCTCTTCGCCCAGTACCCGGGTCACTTCGGCGGGGCGGGCGGCCCCACCGACCACCAGCACCCGGTCGACGTCGGCCATCGTCACATCGGCCAGCCGCAAGCACCGGTAGACCAGCTCCAGCGAATCGCGCACATGCTCGCCGCGCAGCTGCGCCGCACGGTCCTGCGCCGAGGATTCGCCCGGATGGCCGTGGACGGCCCGCGACGTCATCAACGCCCCGAACGCGCGCCCACCGAAATCCCGGGACCGCAGCGTGCCCCTCACCGGGTTGTCCGGGCATCCGGCCCCGACCCGCACCAGCGTCACATCCAGGCTCGCGCCACCCAGGTCGTAGACCAGGGCCAGCCCGGGCATGAGCGGACCGTGTTCGGCCTCCAGCCAGGCGGCGGCGGCGACCGGTTCGGCGACCAGCGCCACCTGCTCCAGGCCCGCGGCGTCGAGTGCGGTGCGTAGCGCGCCCACCTGTTCGTCGCTGTAGCCCACCGGGTGGGTCAGCGTGATGCCGGCGGGGTCGTCGTGCAGGTCGTCGCGGGCGGCCGCGATCAGGCAGTCGGCGACGACCGCCACCAGATCCGCCGGGGTCAGTGTGCGATTGCCGATCCGGGCCGCGGTCGCGCCGCGCTGGGTCAGATCCGCGAATTCGGTGACCACCCGGCCGTGCCGGGGAATGATGCCGAGCCGGGCCGTGCCGGTGCTGTCGAAGGCGAGGGTGGTGCGGTGGGTGAGGGCTGGTGGCCGGGTCGCGCGGCGGCGGCGCCCAGGCGGCGCCTTCACCGAATCATCTTGTGCGACTGCCGAAACCGTGTTCACCGTGCCGATGCTCAATCCGAGACCAAACGCCATCGAAATCCACCTGATCGCCGAGCGGACATGCTTCGAACGCCCATCAGGCAATCATTCCGCGATCGGCCTGCCAACCACCGGACATCAGGTTGTCCGCCATCGCCTCTCCCCCGCAGCGGCGAATCCGCCCACCTGCGAGGCTCTCACCAGCTACGTCGCGAAAACCGAGCGGACACGCCGACGCTCGACCGGAGGCGTACCGGACACGCCGGATGACCTGATCCGGTTTGCCGAACGGACACTGCCCGCGGCCGTGTCGAACGCCGAGATGCGGTCAGCTGGTGGGCAATTCCGGGATCCGGGTGGCCCGCGCGTAGACGGTCTCGCCCTCGGACAACCGCAGCGCCTCGGCGTCACCGCGGGTCACCTGCGCCGCGAACAGATCGCCGGTGGCGGCATTGCGCATCTCCACCCGCACCTCGAACCCGAGGTGCACCACCCGTTCGACGGTGGCGCGGGTGACCCCGGCCGATTCCGCGGTGCCCTCGTGCTCGGCCAGCGCCATGCTGGGATCGCGGCCGACGCGAATGTCGTGCGGGCGCACCAGATGACCGTTGAGCCGGGCCACCGCGCCGAGGAAGGACATGACGAACTCGTTGGCGGGCCGGTCGTAGACGTCCTCGGGGGTGCCGACCTGCTCGATGCGTCCGGCGTTCATCACCGCGATCCGGTCGGCCACGTCCAGGGCCTCTTCCTGATCGTGG
Organism: Nocardia cyriacigeorgica; assembly: GCF_005863245.1. Classification (GTDB taxonomy): domain Bacteria; phylum Actinomycetota; class Actinomycetes; order Mycobacteriales; family Mycobacteriaceae; genus Nocardia; species Nocardia cyriacigeorgica_C. Next base: position 41,707 of record NZ_VBUT01000011.1, read on the forward strand.
GTGACGAGCACCGTGGTCACGTGCACCTCGTCGTGCAGCCTGCGCAGCCAGGTGCGCAGATCGGCGCGCACCTTGGCGTCGAGCGCGCCGAACGGCTCGTCCAGCAGTAGCACCTGCGGATCGACGGCCAGCGCCCGCGCCAATGCCATGCGCTGACGCTGACCGCCCGACAGCTGCGCCGGATAACGGTGCTGGAAACCGTCGAGACCGACGATGCCGAGCAGCTCGTCGACCCGCTTGTTGATCTCGGCCTTGGGCCGCTTGCGGATCTTGAGCCCGAAGGCCACGTTGTCGCGCACCGTCATGTGCTTGAACGCCGCGTAGTGCTGGAAGACGAAGCCGATATCGCGCTTCTGCGGCGGCACCCGGGTGACGTCGCGATCGGAGATGACCACCACGCCCGAGTCCAGCTGCTCCAGGCCGGCGATCGAGCGCAGCAGCGTCGACTTGCCGGAGCCGGACGGCCCGAGCAGCGCGGTCAGCTCACCGGAGGGGATGTCGATGCTGACGTCGTCCAGCGCGGCGAACGTTCCGTAGTTCTTGCGCGCGTTGGTCACGGTAATCATTGGTTGCCTCCGGCAGTCGACATCGGTGCCCTGCGTCCGGCTGTGCCGATCATTTGTTGCCCCGCTTGCGTTCGAGCAGGGTCATCAGCAGCAGGGTGACCAGGGCAATGCCCATGAGCAAGGTGGCGGCGCTGTAGGCGCCGAAGGTGTTGTGGTCGTCCATGTACCTGGCGTGCACCAGCAACGTCAGCGTCTGGGAGACGCCGGCGAAACCGGAGGACACCATGATCACCGCGCCGAACTCACCGAGCGAGCGGGCCACGGTGAGCACGACGCCGTAGGTCAGGCCCCAGCGGATCGCGGGCAGGGTGATCCGCCAGAACGTCTGCCAGCGGGAGGCGCCGAGGGTCGCCGCGGCCTGCTCCTGATCGTCGCCGATCTCGTGCAGCACCGGCTCGACCTCGCGCACCACGAACGGCAGCGTGACGAAGATCGTCGCGATGACCATGCCGGGCAGCCCGAAGATCACCCGGAATCCGGCCGAATCGAGGCCGCCGAACCAGCCGCCCGCGCCCCACAGCATGATCAGTGCGACACCGACCACCACCGGAGACACCGCGAACGGTAGGTCGACGATGCCCTGCACCAGGCTGCGGCCGGGGAACCGCCCCCGCACCAGCGCGAGCGCGGTGATGATGCCGAAGACGACGTTCACCGGGACCACGATCGCCACGATGATCATCGACAGGTTGAACGCCGAGATGGCGGCCGGCGTGCTGATGGAATCGAGGAACGCGCCGATGCCGTCGCCGAAGGTGCGGTACAGGATCACCCCGAGCGGCAGCACGAGCAAGACGAACAGATACCCGAGCGCGACCACACGCAGCGAAAGCCGGACCGGAGTCGAGAGCTTCATCGCGCCTCTTGCTCCTTCCTGGCCGAACGCTCGGCGAACAGCCGCAGCACCAGCAGCGAGACGAACGCGATGGCCAGCAGCGCCACCGAGACCGCGGCGGCCGCGACCGGCCGGTCGATCTCGATCTGCTGCTGGATGTACTGCGAGGCCATCTGGGTCTCGCGCGGGATATTGCCGCCGATCAGCACCACCGAACCGTATTCGCCGATGGCGCGGGCGAAGGCGAGACCGCCACCGCTGATGATCGCCGGGGTCAGGGTGGGCAGCACGATCTGCCGGAAGGTGGTCCAGTTGTCCGCGCCCAGCGACAGCGCGGCCTGCTCCACTTCCTTGTCCACCTCGATCAGCACCGGCTGCACCGAGCGCACCACGAAGGGCAGTGTGACGAAGGCCAGCGCCACCACCAGGCCCGGCTGGGTGGCATTGAGGTGGATGTTGATCGGGCTCTCCGGCCCGTACAGCGACAGCAGCACGATGCTGGCCACGATGGTCGGCAGCGCGAACGGCAGGTCGATCAGCGCGTTGACGATGCCCTTACCGGGGAAATCGTCGCGCACCAGCACCCAGGCGATCAGGGTGCCCATCACCACGTTGATCAGCGCGACGATCACCGAGACGAACACGGTGACCCGCAGCGAGGCCAGCGCGACCGGCGAGGTGACCGCATCCCAGAACCCGGCCCAGCCCTCGTCGAAGGCGCTGACGGTGAGCGCGGCCAGCGGCAGCAGCACGATGATGCTGAGCCACAGCACCGCCGTGGCGATGCCGAGCGGGCCCACCGAGCCCGTCACCCGCAGCCACGACCAGTTCGGTCCCCGCGAGCCCGCGGCGGCGGGTTTGCTCAGCTCTGTGGTGGCGCCGGAACCGGGCGCGGGTTCGGTTCCGGCGCTGTTACTACTGTCTGTCACGGTGTCGAGTATCGCGTGTGTGCCGGATCACCCGTCTACTTGGTGGCGTTGTCGTAGATGATGGCGATCTTGCCGGTGCCCTGCGCGAACAGGTCGGCGTCGACCGTTTTCCAGCCACCGAGGTCGGCGATCGTGTACAGCTTCTCCGGTTGCGGGAAGTCGGCGGCGAATTCGGCCGCGACACCCGGATCGACGGGACGGAAACCGGCCTGCGCCCAGGCCCGCTGGCCCTCGGGGGTGAACAGGAAGTCGCGGAAGGCGGTGGCCTTCTCCTTGTTCTTGCTGTTGTTCAGCACGGCGACCGGGTTCTCGATCTTGAACGTGTCGGCGGGGACGATGTGCTCGACCGGGTCGCCGTTGCGTTCGATGAAGATGGCCTCGTTCTCGTAGCTCAGCAGCACGTCGCCGGTGCCTTGGAGGAAGGTTTCGGTGGCGTCGCGGCCGGATTTGGGCTGCACCCGCATGTGCTCGGGCGAGATCAGCTTCGACAGGTAGTCCAGGCCGGCCTGCGGGTTCTTACCGCCCTCGCTCTTGGCCGCGTACGGCGCCAGCAGGTTCCACTTGGCCGAACCGGAGCTGAACGGATTCGGGGTCACCACCTCGATGCCGGGCTTCAGCAGGTCGTCCCAGGTCTTGATGCCCTTCGGGTTGCCCTCACGGACCACGATCGAGACCACCGAGCCGAACGGAATGCCCTTGGTGGCGTCGGCATTCCAGTTCTCGTCGACCAGTCCGGCGTCCACCAGACGGGTGACGTCGGGCTCGACGGAGAAGTTCACCACATCGGCCTGAGCGCCGTCCTTGACCTTGCGGGACTGGTCGCCGGAGGCCCCGTAGGACTGCTGGACCGCCACACCCTTGCCGGCCTCGGTCGCGTTGAACGCCGGGATCACCTTGTCGAAGCCGGGCTTGGGCACCGCGTAGGCGTACAGGTTGATGGTGCCGCCGCTGCCGTCGGCGACCTGGCCGTCGACCGAATCGCTGGCGCCGCCGCTGCACGCGCTGAGCGCGAACGCCGCGATCGCGGTGAGGGCGATGGCGGCGCGGCGTCGGCGTGCGGTGAGCCGGCTGGTGCGTGACATGGGTTGGACCTTTCTCGGGGCCGCCATGAACTCGAGGGTGAATGGCGGAGACACATCGGGATCGATAAGACCTGCCGGGCTACGGCAGTGGCGCGACTTGCCGGCCGGAGGGGCCGCTGGGTTCGGGCATTGCTGCGAAAAAGGTGCGCACCAGTCTAGGAGGAGACGCGCAGAACTGCCCGGATCCGATCACCGACAGTGAATATCCGCGACGACGAGGCAGCCGACCGCGATCAACGCCAATTCATGGCGGACCTGCGGAACAACACTCGTCGACACCCGGCAGACTGTAGCAGAGCACTCGAGCCGATTCGAATCGACGAATCCCAGATCGACGGGGGGAACCACCATGACCACCAGCCCGGACCGCCTGCGCACCCGGCTGCCCGAAATCAGCACGCGCGCCTGGGAACACCCGGCCGATCGCACCGCGCTGGTGGCGTTGCGGTCACTCGGCGGGTTCGATCTGGTGCTGCGCACCCTGTCCGGGCTGCTGCGCGAACGCCAGTACCGGCTGATGTATCTGGCGACCGCGGTCCGCGTCGACGAACGCCAGTTCCGTTCCCTGCACCTGCTGCGCCAGGATTGTGTCGAGATCCTCGATGCCGCCACCACGCCGGAGTTGTTCGTGGTGCAGAGCCCGGAGGTGAATGCCTTCACCATCGGGATGGACAAGCCGTTCATCGTGCTGACCACCGGTCTGGTCGATCTGCTCGACCACGAGGAGATGCGTTTCACGATCGGTCATGAGCTCGGCCACGCGTTGTCCGGGCATGCGGTCTACCGCACGATGCTGATGCATCTGCTGCGGATGGCCGATGGCATGGGCTGGATGCCGATCGGCGGCTGGGCCCTGCGCGCCATCGTCGCGGCGCTGATGGAATGGAGCCGCAAATCCGAGCTCTCCGGCGATCGCGCCGGGCTGCTGTGCGGCCAGGATGTCGAGGCCTCGGTGCGGGTGCACATGAAACTGGCCGGCGGTGCGCGGGTCGGTGAGATGAATCTCGGTGCGTTCCTGGCCCAGGCCGAGGACTACGAGCGTTCCGGTGACCTGCGCGACGGGGTGCTCAAACTGCTGAACCTGGAGTTGCAGAGCCATCCGTTCTCGGTGCTGCGCGCGGCCGAGCTGCGGCGCTGGATCCAGAGCGGCGACTACGAGCGCATCCTCGGCGGTGACTATCCGCGCCGGGCGCACGACAAGAACGCCAAGATCAGCGAGGAGATCAAGCAGGCGGCGCGCAGCTACCGCGAGACTTTCGATCAGTCCGAGGATCCGTTGATCCGCACAGTGCGCGGCATGGGACGCGGCATGGGCGCGGCCGTCGAAACCGTCGGCCAGGAGGTCGGCGGGGCGGTGGCCGATCTGGGCAAACGATTCACCGAGTGGCGGCGCGGTGCGGACTCGGTCAGCGAGTGAAGAACCAGGCCACCAGCACCAGCACCAGCAGGGCGACCAGGGCCAGCTGAACACGTGAGCGTGGCATCAGCGGGCTCCGCTCTGCGCGTGCTCGCGGGTCTCGACCAGTGGTTCCACCGGGGCTGCCTGTGCCAGCCGGGCCGAACGGTAGCGGCCTGCCCGGACCCGATGCTGGGCCAGGGCGACCCGGTGCTGGACGAGCTTCAGCGCACGGTCGAGCAGGTAGGCGATGGCGAAGCTGATCGGCACCATGCCCACCAGCACCACCAGGAACTGCGGGATGAACGGAAGTCCCGCCACCCACAGTTCGAAGCCGTCCCACCATCCCGCTATGCGATCCACGATCACCAGCCTAATCGACGCCCGGCAGCGGCCTCCGTCCTCGCCACGCGCCGAGCATTGACCTCAACTAAAGTTGAGAGTGCAAGCTGGAGCACATGACACGAGCAGCGGAATTCTGGAACACCGTCTACGACAACGACACCGCGCCCTGGGTGATCGGCGAACCGCAGCCGGCGATCGTCGAATTGGAGCGCACCGGGGCAATCCGGGGCCGGGTGCTCGATCCCGGCAGCGGCGCCGGCGAGCACACGATTCTGCTGACCAGGCTCGGCTATGACGTGCTCGGCGTCGACCTGTCGCCGAGCGCGGTCGATTACGCCCGCCGAAACGCCGCCGCCAAGGGTGTGCCGAACGCGCGGTTCGAGGTGGCCGACGTGCTGGCCATCGCCGATCACCGGCCGGAGGATTTCGGCCCCTTCGACACCATCGTCGACAGCGCGCTGTTCCACGTCTTCGGCGAGGACCCCGAGGCCAGGGCCACCTACGTGCGCGGCTTGCACGCGATCTGCGCACCGGGCGGGCTGGTGCACATCCTGGCGCTCTCCGATGCCGAACCCGGGATCGGCCCGCGGATCAGCGAGTCGATCATCCGGGACTCGTTCACCGACGGCTGGGAGCTCGCGGACCTGCGTCCGGCCAGGTACCGCGGCCGCAATACCGAGGTCGTCGCCGAGGAGGTCGCGCGGCTCGGGCTGCCGCAGGAGGGTCCGATCGATACCGCCGCCTGGCTGGCGCGTATCCGCCGGGTCTGAGCGCCGACCGCGCCGGTGGCCGGTATGGGCCACAGCCACCGGCGCGGTGCGGTGGACGCACCCCGGCGAGGACGCGATCATGAGGTATGGCGATCTCCGAGGAGCAGGTCCAGCAGACGGCGCGTTCGCTCATCGAATCCCGGCGTCGCTCGAACTTTCCGCCGATCGACGACTACGCCTTCCTGTCCGACTGCGAAACGACCTGCCTGATCGCCAGTAATGGCTCGGTCGAGTGGATGTGTGTGCCGCGCCCGGATTCGCCGAGTGTGTTCGGCGCGATGCTCGATCGCAACGCAGGCCATTTCCGGATCGGCCCCTACGGGCGCAATGTGCCGGCGGCCCGGCGCTATCTTCCGGGCGGCATCATCCTGGAAACCACCTGGCAGACCGCGACCGGCTGGCTGATCGTGCGCGACGCGCTGGTACTCGGGCCGTGGCACAACAACTTTCAGCGCAGCAAGACCCACCGGCGCACGCCGATGGACTGGGACGCCGAACACATGCTGCTGCGCACGGTGAAATGTGTCAGCGGCACGGTCGAGCTGGAGATGAGCTGTGAGCCCTCCTTCGACTACCACCGGGAGGCCGCGCACTGGGAGTACACCGGCAAAGTGTACGAGGAGGCCACCGCGCAATGCGCCGCCGACCCGAGCGCGGGCCCGACGCTGGTACTCACCACCGATCTGCGCCTCGGCATCGAGGGCCGGGAGGCGCGCGCCCGCACGAGGATGGAAGAAGGCGACCAGGTCTATGTCGCCTTGACGTGGTCGGAACTACCGGCCCCGCAGACCTTCGCCGAGGCGGCGCAGAAGATGTGGACCACCACCGAATGCTGGCGGCAGTGGATCACGCTCGGCAAATTCCCCGACCATCCCTGGCGCAGCTACCTGCAACGCAGCGCGCTCACCCTCAAGGGCCTGACCTACGCCCCCACCGGCGCGCTGATGGCAGCGCCCACCACCTCGCTGCCGGAAACGCCGGGCGGGGAACGCAATTGGGACTACCGCTACAGCTGGGTGCGGGACTCCACCTTCGCCCTGTGGGGCCTGTACACCCTCGGGCTCGACCGCGAGGCCGACGACTTCTTCGCCTTCCTCAACGACGCGACCACCGGCCCCGACGGTGAACCTGTTCCGTTGCAGGTGCTCTACGGGATCGACGGCGAACGCACCCTCACCGAGACCACCCTCGACCATCTCTCGGGGTACGACTCGGCCCGGCCGGTGCGCATCGGCAACGGCGCCTACAACCAGGATCAGCACGATATCTGGGGCACCATGCTCGATTCGGTGTACTTGCACGTCAAATCGCGCCAGCATGTGCCGGAGACGTTGTGGCCGCTGCTGGAACGTCAGGTGGGTGCGGCGATCCGGCACTGGCGCGAACCCGACCGCGGCATCTGGGAGGTGCGCGGCGAGCCGCAGCACTTCACCTCGTCGAAGATCATGTGCTGGGTGGCGCTGGACCGCGGCGCGAAACTGGCCGAACTGCACGGCGAGCTGGAGATCGCGGCCCGCTGGTATGACATCGCCGAGGAGATCAAAGACGACGTCCTCACCCACGGCGTCGACGCCGACGGCGTGCTCACCCAGACCTATGGCGGCAGCACCCTCGACGCGTCCCTGCTGCTGGCTGTGCTCACCCGATTCCTGCCACCCGACGATCACCGCATCCGCGCCACCGTGCTCGCCATCGCCGACCGGCTCACCGAGAACGGTCTGGTGCTGCGCTACCGCACCGAGACCACCGACGACGGGCTGTCCGGCAATGAGGGCACCTTCACCATCTGCTCGTTCTGGCTGGTGTCGGCGCTGGTGGAGATCGGTGAACTGCCGCGGGCCCGGCAGCTGTGCGAACGACTGCTCGGATACGCCAGCCCGTTGCGGCTCTACGCCGAGGAGATCGAACCGCACAGCGGCCGCCATCTCGGCAATTTCCCGCAGGCGTTCACCCATCTGGCGCTGATCAACGCGGTCACCCACATCATCCGGGCCGAGGAGGCGAGCGAGGCCGGGCGGTTCGTGCCGGCACACACGCCCACTACCCAGCACGGGTGAGCGGGCGCCGGCTTTCAGCGGGACCGGTAGTCGCCCGAGCCGGACGCTTCTGGTGTGCGCCCGACCGGCTCAGGTGCTGACCAGGGCGTCGGCGCGTTCACGCACCGAGCGCAATGTCGCCATATCGGCGTCGATCCGGTCCAGCCGTTCGCGCCCGCCCTCGCCGTATTTGGCCCCCGCCTCCTCGGCGACCCGCAAGGCTTCGTCGGCGCTGCGCAGCACGTCGGTGGCGATCTCGGTGAAGTGATCGCGCAGTGCGCGCTGGGTGGCGCGCAGGCGATTGCGGGATTCCTTGCTCACCTGGAACACGACATCGTCCATCAGCCGGGCCACCGCCACCTTGGCCTCGGCCTGACGCCGCTGCTTGCGGGCCCGCCGGTCGTCCCAGAGCGCGTTGATACCCAGCAGCACACCGGCACCGGCCGAATACCAGTTCACCAGCGACATGCCGAGCAGGCTGGTGGCGAGACCGACCATCAGAATGCCGCCGTAGGAACCGCGCAGCGCCGAAAGGAACTGCTGGGTGACGCTGGTCTTGGCACTTTCCAGCGGCTCCAGCGGCGCCACCTGCTCGAGCACCTCGCCCGGCGTCTCCAACCGCACCTCCGGCAGCTGCGGCGCGCGGTGATCGGCCGGGAATTTCGCCGCCACCTGCTCCGACAGCTCCACCGAACGGTAGTGCGCCATCACGAAGTTCTCCTCGACCGCCTCGCAGATGCGGGCATCGAGGTCGGCGCCGAATTCGCTCCAGCGCCGCGCCGGATCGGTCTGGGCGATCTCGGCCTCGGCGTCGCGGACCAGGCTGCGCAGGCGGTGCCGCAGATCGTGTTCGATATCGGCCATCAGCTCGGTACTGCCGTCGGCGAGGGTGACCTGCCAGTTGGCGGTGCGTTGCCGCAGCTGATCGGCCTCGTCGCGGGCGGCGGCCAGTTGCGCGGTGATCTCCGAACGCCGGCGCGGATCACGCAGCGTTTCCGCCTCGGTGCGCAGCGAGGCGGCCAGATGGTCGCAGACCAGGCGGATATCGCCCGCCGCCGCTTCGATGGCCACCTCATCGGCGCGGTTGACGATGAAATCGCGCAGGTGATCGACCAGCTGCGGCAACCCGGATTCGATATCGCGCTGATAGTTGCCGACGAGCCCGGCCTGCCGGTGCATCTCCGCCGATACCGGCGCGACCGCGAAACCGAGGCCCGCGGCGTCGAGCAGATCACGATTGCGCTGCTGGGTGTGTGCCCAATGCGGATGCACGTCGATCTTGTTGAGCACGCAGACCACGGTCGGGCAGATCTGCTGGATGCGCTGCAAATGGCTGATCTGTTCGGGCGTCAGCTCGGCGGCGGCGTCACCGACGTAGAGCACCGCGTCGGCGGCGGCGATCATCGACCAGGTGGTGTTGTCCTCGCGGGCCGCACCCGGCGCGTCCATCAGCACCACGCCCTCGGCCAGCAGCGGGCTGGGCTGGGTGAACTCGGCCCGGATGACGCCCTTGGCATTGAGCGCGGGCGCCGGATCGAGCGGGTCGACCGGCTGACGTTCGATCCGGCCGCCACCCAGCGACCGCACCAGCGTGGCGGTCGGCTCCGGGCCGTGCTCGATGATGACGGGAACGCTGATCGGACTGTCGGTGGCGCTGATCTTCGCCCCGACCAGGGCGTTGACCAGGCTGCTCATCCCGCTCTTCGGGTCACCGACCACCACGAGCCGCACCCGTGGATCGCTCACCCTGCCCCGGACCATGCTCAGCCGGCCGCCGAGATCGTCGCGGCCGGCGGACCGGGTCAGCTCCCGCAGTTCGTCGATGATCCGGATGAGCGGGGCCATGGCGTCCGGATGTTTCACGGTCGCGGCCTCGAGTCCGGCTGCGGCAGACAACCCTGCTCCTTACTATCGTCGCTGTCGTCGAATCTCTCGCACGATGTCGGCCTTCATTCGATCATGGCGCCCGCGAGCGCCGTCAACCCGTCCCGAATCCCCCGGTCACATCAGCGCGGGGTCCACGTGCGCGACCACATGGTGGGTCTGCGCCATGGCGGCCTCCGGCATCAGCGCGCCGCTGAGCTCGCCACCGGTCAGGCCGTACGGGCTGTGATCGGCGAACGAGGCCACCGCGAGCACCGCCGGATCATGCGAACCGGAGTCGTAATCGGCGATCGGCTTGACCCCGACCTGCGGTTTCATCGTCGGCGCCGGGGTGTTCGGCTGAATGTCCACGGTCGGCGCCTGGCTCGGCGGATCGTAGGTCGGAGCCGTTGGCCGCGGGGCGCTCACCGTCGGAACGTCGGCGGTGGGTACATCCGCGGTGGGTACATCCGCGGTCGGAACATCGGCAGTGGGGACGTCGGCGGTGGGCTGGTCCACCGTCGAGGGCAGATCCGCCGTGGTCGGGGTGTCGACCGTCGGCTGCGGCCGGGTGGTCGGCTCCGGGGCGTCGGTGGTCTGCGGTCGAGTGGTCGCGCCGCCGGTGTTTCCGGGAGTGGTGACGTCATCGTCCGGGTCCGAGGTGGACGGACGGGTGCTCGGCTGGCTGCCGCTCGCGCCCGGGGTCTTGGTGATCGGATCGTCGGACGTCGAGGTGCCCGGCCGGGTGGTGACGCTCACGCCGGGCAGCTTGGTGACGCTCACGTCGGGCGTGGAGGTGCTCGGGTCCGGCGAGGTGGTCTTGCCCGGCGTACTCGGCGTCGGCACCGTCGTGGTGACGGTGGTCGTCCCGCCGGGCGTGGTGCCCGGCGTCATCTGCGTCGGATCGTCGATTCCGGTTTTCGGCGGCGTGGGCCGATCGGCGGGCACCGAGCGCTCGAAGATCGCCGGTACCGCGGCGGCGGGCGCGGTGAGCGGGGACGGGCCCGGCGGCGGCGCGATCACATTCGCGATCGGCGAGGTCGCGGCGTCGGGCTGGATGGTGGTCTGCATGGGCGTCGCCACCACCGGCTGCGCCACCGCGGCCGGGGCGACAGCGGCGGGGGCGGGCGCCGGGACCGGAGCGACGGCCGCGGGCGCGACGGAAGCGGCGGGCGCTACCGGCGCGGGAGCCGGGGCCACGGGAGCGACCGGAGCCGCGGCCGCAGGAGCCGAATGCGTGGTGGACGCCGAGTGCGGGGCGCTATGGGACGTCGACTGCGCGGCCGGCGCGCCGGTCGCGGCCGAGCCCGCACCACCGGATTGCGGCATCGTGACACCGCCGACCAGCCCCTGGTGCGCGCCGCCCGCCTCGCCTGTCTCGACAGCGGGATGCGAGCCGTCCGGCACCCGCATACCGTCGGCGAGCCAGTCGGTGTACTGATCGAGCTCATCGCCGACATTGCCGATGCCGAAGTCGACCTTCATCGCGGTGTTCAGGTAGATGCCGTCCGCACCGATGCCGAAGTCGACGCTCAGCTCGGTGCCGAGGAAGACCCCGAGATTGTCGCCGTCGCCGATACCGTCGAACGGATCGCCCGCACCCGGCGCACCGGCCTCCGGCTGGGCCACGGGCGAGGCGCCCGGCAGGCCGAAGGGATTGGAGCCCGGCGCGACGAAGCCATTGGCGCCTGGCAGTCCGAAACCGTGCCCGGCCTGGCCGAGCCCGTGCCCGGGCAGACCGAAGCCCTGGCCTCCGGGCTCTGCCATCTCGCCCCCGCCGCCGGGCAGCGTGAAACCGTTCGATTGCCCACCGGTGCCGGGGATGCCGCCGATACCGGGCACGCCTTCGGAGGTCGAGCCGGGCAGGCCGCCGAGTCCGGGGACGCCCTCACCGGAGGCACCGGGGATGCCGCCGAGTCCAGGGACGCCGTCGCCGCCGGCGCTGGGGATGCCGCCGATACCCGGCACGCCCTCACCGCTCGAGCCGGGCACACGCATGCCGTCTGAACCGTTTCCGGGCAACGACGGCAGTCCGAAGCCCGCGTCGGTACCGCCCCCGCCGCTGCTGCCGACGCTGCCGTCCAGACGGGGCAGCGGCATGGTGACCCACGGGTCTGCGCCGGGGTCCTCGGGTCCCTGATCGGCGACCGGGGTCTGGGTGTAGTCGCCAGGAACGGGATCCGGGAAGGTGAGCACCGGGCTCGGCACATCGGGATCGGGGTCGCTGTTGCGCGCCCAGCCGGCATTCCAGCTGTCCAGGTGGTGTTCGTTGCTGCCCGGCTGAGCCGGGACGCCACCACCGTTGGCGGCCACCAGTGCGCCGCCGGTGACGTATGCGCCGCCCCTTGCTACCCGCGCGACACCACTCGCTACACGGTAGGCAGTGTCGCCGCCACGCTCGTCGGCATCGAAATCGCCGTCGAAGGGCAGGTCACGCGTCATACGACAACTCCACTCTCGGGTCTTCCAGCATCCTCACCACGCCGGACCGACCGAGAGTGAAGATCAGGTACCACCATATTTGTGCAGAACCCAGCTGTCACATCCTCCGGGACGCTGAAAAAGTTAACAACGCCACGCGAATTGATCCAGCCCCCAGTTACCGGGTGGCGACGCCGGCACCGGCCGGCGCGCCATTATCCCTGAACAGACCCGAGATCGCCCGCTATTTCTTGTCTTTCGGCTTATCCGACTGCGCGTCCGAGGACAGTGCCGCGACGAAGGCCTCCTGCGGGACGTCCACCCGGCCGATGGTCTTCATCCGCTTCTTGCCTTCCTTCTGCTTCTCCAGCAGCTTGCGCTTACGGCTGATGTCACCGCCGTAGCACTTGGCGAGCACGTCCTTGCGGATGGCGCGGATGTTCTCGCGGGCAATGATTTTCGAGCCGATCGCGGCCTGGATCGGCACCTCGAACTGCTGCCGCGGGATCAGCTCGCGCAGCTTGGTGGTCATCTTGTGCCCGTAGGCCTGCGCCGCGTCGCGGTGCACGATGGCACTGAACGCGTCGACCGCCTCTCCCTGCAACAGAATATCCACCTTGACCAGCTGCGATTCCTGCTCGCCCGACTCCTCGTAATCGAGGCTGGCATAGCCGCGGGTGCGCGATTTCAGCGAATCGAAGAAGTCGAAGATAATCTCGGCCATCGGCAGCGTGTAGCGCAGCTCGACCCGGGTCTCCGACAGGTAGTCCATGCCGCCGAGTTCACCGCGGCGCGACTGGCACAGCTCCATGATCGAGCCGATGAACTCGCTCGGGGAGATGATGGTGCACTTCACGACCGGTTCGAAGACGCGGCGCACCTTGCCTTCCGGCCAGTACGACGGGTTGGTGACGACCTGCTCGCTGCCGTCCTCCATCTCCACTCGGTACACCACATTGGGCGCGGTCGAGATCAGGTCCAGGTCGAACTCGCGCTGCAAACGCTCGCGGGTGATCTCCATATGCAGCAGACCGAGGAAGCCGCAACGGAATCCGAAGCCCAGCGCCACCGACGTTTCCGGGGTGTAGGTCAGCGCGGCATCGTTGAGCTGCAACTTCTCCAGGGCATCGCGCAGATCCGGGTAATCGGAGCCGTCGACGGGATACAGGCCGGAGTACACCATGGGCCGCGGTTCGCGGTAGCCGGTCAGCGGTTCGGTGGCCCCGCCGCGCGCCGCGGTGACGGTATCGCCGACCTTCGACTGGCGCACATCCTTCACACCGGTGATCAGGTAACCCACCTCGCCGACGCCGAGACCCTGAGTGGGCTTGGGTTCGGGCGAGACGATGCCGATCTCGAGCAACTCGTGGGTCGCGCCGGTGGACATCATCTTGATCTTCTCGCGCGGGGTGAGCTTGCCGTCCACCACACGGATGTAGGTGACCACGCCACGGTAGGTGTCGTAGACCGAGTCGAAGATCATCGCGCGCGCCGGTGCGTCGGCCTCGCCCTGCGGCGGCGGGACCTGGGCGATCACCTCGTCGAGCAGCTCGGCCACACCGACGCCGGTCTTACCGGAGACCCGCAGCACGTCCGAGGGCTCGCAGCCGACGATGTGGGCCAGCTCGGCCGCGTAGCGGTCGGGGTCGGCGGCGGGCAGGTCGATCTTGTTCAGCACCGGGATGATCGTCAGATCCTTGTCCAGCGCCAGGTACAGGTTGGCCAGGGTCTGCGCCTCGATGCCCTGCGCGGCGTCCACCAGCAGGATCGCGCCCTCACAGGCCTCCAGCGCACGCGAGACCTCGTAGGTGAAGTCGACGTGGCCGGGGGTGTCGATCAGGTGCAGCACGAAGTCTTCGCCCGCGTGTTCGCCGCTGCGCGGGGTCCACGGCAACCGGACGTTCTGGGCCTTGATGGTGATGCCGCGTTCGCGCTCGATGTCCATCCGGTCCAGATACTGAGCGCGCATCTGCCGCTCCTCGACCACTCCGGTCAGTTGCAGCATCCGGTCGGCCAGCGTCGACTTGCCGTGGTCGATGTGCGCGATGATGCAGAAGTTCCGGATCCTGGACGGATCGGTGAACGTCGTGTCGGCGAAGCTGGCGGGCACTCCACTCCTCATTCGGGTATCGGCGAACTGCGCTCCATCGTCCCATGGGTAGGGGCCGGCGCCCTCCGCTGGCCCGTGCATTGCCGCAATTACCGGCGGCCACACGACGATCGACGGCCGCGCACGGCCCTTCGGTGCGGATGTGATCGCGCCCGGCCGCCGTTATATTCCAGTGATGGCCCGCAGTTGGAACTCTCTCGGCAAGCAGCTCGGCCTCATCGCGAAGGAGCAGGGTCCCAGGATCGTCAAGTCGCAGGCGCCGAAGCTGGTCGGCAAATTGCAGCGCTCCACCCTGCTGGAACGTGCGGTCGGATCGCTGGCCCCGCCGCGCAAGCCCGTGGCCGTGCCGGTCCGGCCGACGGCCTCCACCCCGGTGCCCACCGCTGAGCGTGCCCGCAGGGTCGTCTACGCCCCGCACCTGGACGGGCGGGCCGACCCGGGCGAGATCGTGTGGACCTGGGTGCCGTTCGAGGAAGATCCGGCCAATGGCAAGGACCGGCCGGTGCTCGTGGTCGGCCGGGACCGCCGCACCCTGCTCGGGCTGATGCTGTCGTCGAATCCGGTGCGCGCCCACGATCGCAACTGGGTAGGGATCGGCAGCGGCAGCTGGGACCACGACGGCCGCCCGAGCTGGGTCCGGCTCGACCGCGTCCTCGACGTTCCCGAAGCGGGCATCCGCCGCGAGGGCGCCATCCTGCCGCGCAAGACCTTCGATGTGATCGCGCACCGGCTGGTCATCGAATACAACTGGAGCTGAAACACAACAGGCCCCCGCACCGACGCGGGGGCCTGTTCGTTTGTCGCGAGCTCAGCTGATCATGTCGCGGGACCGGCCGAACAGCATGCCGTAGATCAGAGCGCCGAGGCAGCCGCCGATCAGCGGGAAAACCACGAAAGCCCAGGACTGAGCCATCGCACCGTCCTGATACGGGGCGACGCCGAGGCTTCGGGCCGGGTTGACGGAGGTGCCGTCGACCGGGATGGAGATCAGGTGGATGACCGCCAACGTCACACCGATCGACAAACCGGCCAGCGGGACGTCGGAGATCTGGTCGGTGGAGGCCAGCACCACGAACACCAGCAGCGCGGTCAGCATCACCTCGACGATGATCATGGCCGCCATGCCGTAACCGTTCTGAACCACCACCTGCCCGAGCGGGCCCGTCTGCGCGGACGGGCTGTGCTCACCCCAGCCGTTGGCA
This sequence comes from Nocardia cyriacigeorgica, assembly GCF_005863245.1. GTDB lineage: Bacteria > Actinomycetota > Actinomycetes > Mycobacteriales > Mycobacteriaceae > Nocardia > Nocardia cyriacigeorgica_C. The sequence goes on from NZ_VBUT01000011.1 coordinate 57,262, forward strand.
CCGAGCCCGTCGACCGCGCGGTCATAGGCGGGCAGATTCTTGGCGATGGCGAACAGCACAAGGCCGGACAGGAAGGCGCCGATCAGCTGGGCGATGACGTAGCCGACCGCGCTCACGGTCGACAGCCGCCCCATCAGCAGCTGCCCGACCGTCACCGCCGGGTTCACATGGCAGCCGGAGATCGGGCCGATCGCGTAGACGAGGAACATCAGCGTCAGACCGAACGCCAGCGCCACCCCGAGCGCGCCCACCTTCTCCCCGGCCAGCACCGCGGTACCGACACCTCCCATGACCAGAATGAAGGTGCCGAGCGCCTCCGCGGCCCATTTCTTGGGTTCGGGTATCGGCTTCAGCTCGATGGATTCTTCGACGACTTCCTGCGCAGTCGGTGACATGAGGTCCGCCTTCCGAGAGGATCGTCCCCGCCTCGGCGGAGAACACCGGGTAGTCCTGGGTCCTGCTGGAAAAATTGGTACGGCCGAAGTGAAACCGAAGGTTACGCCAAGCGTGTGACCGCCACAACGATTTCGCGGACCGCCGCGTCGCCGGACGGCGGCCTTCGCGGCAGCGCGCTTCGGCGAGGTGGTGTGGCAGCGCCGGACCGATTTCGTGTGCCGCGAGCGTGCTGGTACCCTCGATCTTCGGCGCAGCGTTACCGATACCCGGCGTTTACCGCAGGGCGCGATGCGCGCTACCAGACTTTGCAGAGACAGCCATCAGCGACAAAGGAAACCAGAGGATACAGGCGTGGCCAACATCAAGTCCCAGATGAAGCGGATCCGGACCAACGAGGAAGCGCGTCAGCGCAACCAGTCGGTGAAGTCCGCGCTGCGCACCGCCATCCGTAGCTTCCGCGAAGCCGCCGCCGCCGGCGACAAGGACGCCGCCGCCGAGCGCCTGCGCTTCGTGAGCCGCAAGCTCGACAAGGCCGCCTCGAAGGGCGTCATCCACGCCAACCAGGCCGCCAACAAGAAGTCGGCGCTCTCGCTGGCCTTCAACAAGCTCTGATCCACCCGGTGCCGCTCGGTACCGTCTCGACGCTCAGCCGCCGCGGCCACGACGACCGCGGCGGCTTTCGCTGTCTGCCCGGCCTGCTGTCACCCGGCTGCCGTACGATTCGGCGCATGGTGACCCTGTATGCGAATCAAACCGTGGTGCGTGCCGAGGATCTGCCGGAGGTGATCCGCGCCGCCGAGGTGCTCAATATCGGGGTGAAGATCGAGAACGTGGCCGTCCCGCTCGGCGACGACACCTACTCGATGGAATGGATCGTCACCCGCGACGAGGAAGCGCCCGCCTACGAGGAGTGGGACGGCCGCTACGAGGAATCCGACGACGAAGAACCGGCCGAGCTCACGGCCGTCGACTGAGCTTCCCCGGACCCGTTCCCTCGGCCCGCTGCCCCGCGCGGCGGGCCGACCGTCGTCCTCAGGCGCTGCGTTCGGTGACCGGCCGCGCGTCGTCGAGGGCGGCCAAGCGATCGAGGCCCTGCTGTGCGGCGGCGTCGGCGGCCCGGTAGATGATCAACCGCTGATCGGTCTCCTGCAGCGGCATCAGCACCTCGAAATCGACCGTGATCAAGCCCGCCGCCGGGTGGTTCAGCCGCTTACGGCCGCGGCCGCGCACTCGCACGTCGTGTTCGGCCCAGGCCCGGGCGAACTCCGGGCTGTGCGCGGCGAAATCGGCCACCATGTCGGCCAGCGCCCGATCCTCGGGATGCGCCGCCCACGCCGCCCGCAGATCGGCGACTCCTTCGCGGATGATCTGGTCCCGATCGAGGTAGTAATCGCGCATACCCGGGTGCATCAGGCACAACCACATCGTGTTGCGGTGCCCGGGAGCCAACCTGTCGAGATCGAGCAGCAGCCGGCTCATCTCCCGATTCCACGCCAGGATGTCGTAGCGGTGATCGACCAGCATCGCCGGCAGCGGGGCCAGATCCTCGACCAGCATGACCAGCGTCGGGGACGCGACGGTGCTCGACTTGTCGCAGTACGGCAGCCGCTGCTGCGCCAAATCGAACAGGTAGGCCGTTTCGTCGAGGTTCAACCGCAACGCCCGTGCCAGCGCCTCGAGCACCTCCGCGGACGGACGCAGTCCGCGTCCCTGCTCGAGCCGGACGATGTAGTCGGTGCTCACCCCGGCCAGTTCCGCGACCTCCTCGCGGCGCAGGCCGGGCGTGCGGCGCGTCTGTTTGCGCATCGCCAGTCCGAGATCGGCGGGCCGCAACCGTTCCCGGCGGGCGCGGAGGAAGGCGCCGAGTTCCTGCGTCGCGTTGATCGTCCCGGTCATCGGCACCGATCTTACGGCGAGGCCAGGGTAGGACCGGTTTTCCCAGGAAGAACCTTCCCTTACCGACCGGGCGCGATCGTCACAGACTCGCTGTCGACGCATGACGCAGACGACAGGAGTTCTCATGAGCACCACCCTCGACACCTACCGGACCCTCGGCCGTTCGGGCCTGCGGGTATCGCCGCTGTCGCTGGGCACCATGACCTTCGGCGCGGACTGGGGCTGGGGCGCCGACAAGGACGAGGCGCGCAAGATCTTCGACACCTACATCGACCACGGCGGCAATTTCATCGACACCGCCAGTCAGTACACCGACGGCAGCTCCGAACAGCTGCTCGGCGAATTCACCGCCGCCAACCGGGAATCGCTGGTGCTGGCAACGAAATACACCATGCTGCGCCGCCCCGGCGATCCGAACTCCGGCGGCAATCACCGCAAGAGCATGGTCGCCTCGGTCGAGGCGAGTCTGCGCCGATTGAACACCGACTACATCGACCTGCTCTACCTGCACGCCTGGGATTTCCTCACCCCGGTCGAGGAGATCCTGCGGGCGATGGACGATCTGGTGCGAGCCGGCAAGGTGCTGTACGTGGGAATTTCCGATACGCCCGCCTGGCAGGTCGCACGCATGCAGACCATGGCCGACCTGCGCGGATGGTCGCCGTTGATCGCGTTGCAGATCGAGTACAGCCTCATCGAACGCACCGTCGAACGCGATCTGATCCCGATGGCTCGCGAGCTCGGGCTCGGTGTCATTCCGTGGTCGCCGCTGGGCAGCGGGGTGCTCACCGGCAAATACACCCGCGCTGATCTGGTCGGTGAGACCTCCGCCTCGCCCAGCGGTACGCGCAAGAATGTCGCCGCGGCCAGCGGTGCGCTGACCGAGCGGGGGCTGGCGATCGCCGATGTGGTGGGTTCGGTGGCCCGCGAGCTCGGTCGCTCGCCTGCCCAGGTCGCCATCGCGTGGACACTACGCAATCCCGGTGTGGCCGCGCCGATCATCGGGGCGCGCACCGCCGCCCAGCTGGAGGACAATCTCGGCGCGCTGGAGGTCGCGTTCGACGCCGCCCAGTTGGCCCGGCTCGAGCAGGCCAGCGCGGTGGAGCTGGGCTTTCCACACGACTTCTTGTCTCGGCCGATGACGCGGGCCGTCACCTTCGGCGATCTGACGGTCGAAGGCGCGGCCTGAGCTCGATGGTTGCGCGGCGGGGCTGGGCCTGATTAAGCTCGGCGCCGCGACATCCGGTCGCCGTAAGCGTTCACGTCAATCAACGCACCGGCCGCGCCCTCCGGCGTGGTCGTTGCCGACGATCGTTTACGGAGTATCGATGAATTCCGCGAATCCCTCTTCCCGCAGTGTCTTCGAGCGCGCCAAGCTGCCCGCCCGGGCCGCGTCTTTCGTGTTGCCGCTGCTGCTGTCGTTGCTGATGACCTGCATCGTCTCGTTGATCAGCACCCTGATGAGCGACGGGCTCGCCGTCGGGCTCTGGCTGCGGTCGTGGGCGGTGTCGTGGCCGATCGCGTATCCGACGCTGCTGCTGGTGTTGCCGGTCGTGCGGCGGATCACGATGCTGGTGGTGCGGGCGGCGTAGAGCCTCGGCGCACAGGTAGTTATCGGGGGTGTCAGCGGCCGTGCAGGTCGAGGATCTGCATCAGCGCGTGTTCGAGCGCGAAGGCCGAATCGGCCGCGCCGCCCTTGACGTCGGCGTTCAGGGTCGCGACGACCTGTAGGGCGGAACCGATGGTGGCGGAGGTCCAGCCGCGGGATTGCGCCTGGGCCTTCTTCACCTTCCACGGCGGCATACCGAGCGGGCCTGCCAATGTGAACGGATCGCCGCGGCCCGCCGAACCGACCTTGGCGATGGTGTGCACCGAATCGGCCAGCGCGTCGGCCAGCAGCACATGCGGCACGCCCCGGTCGTTGGCCCACCGCAAGGCCTCCATGGCGCCGGAACGGTCACCGGTGACGGCCAGTTCGGCGACATCGAATCCGGTCACCTCGGCCTTGCCGGAGTAGTAGCGCCGCACCGCAGCGACGTCGATCTTCCCGCCGGTGTCGGCGGCCAGCTGGGAACTGGCGGCGGCAAGTTCGCGCAGGTCCGAGCCCACGGCCTCGATCACGGCCTGCACGACGTCACCGGAGACCCGCGCACCCGCGGCACGGAACTCGGCGCGGACGAACTCGGCCCGTTCGGACGCCTTGGCGAGCTTGGCGCAGTTGTGCACCACCGCTCCGGCTTTTTGCAGCGCGGGGGCGAGCGCCTTGGCCCGACCGCCGCCGGAGTGCACCACCATGAGCACCACGCCGTCGGGTGGTTCGGCCGCCGCCTCGGTGATCACCGCGACCGCGTCCTTACCGGCCTCGGCCGCGGATTCCAGGATGATCACCCGGTCCTCGGCGAACAGCGATGGACTCAACAGCTCGGCCAGCTCGGCGGTACTCGCCTCCCCCGCCCGCAGCCGGTCCACCGGCACGCCGTCCGGATCCGGCGCCCCCGCTCTGACCTGCGCGACCACGCTCGCGATGGCACGCTCGATCAACAACTCCTCGTCCCCGAGCACCAGGTGGACCGCCGCAGGCCGTTCGCTCACGCCCCGATCCTACGGTCGTGGTCCGACACACCGGCCGCCCCTGCCACCCCGGCGGTCGTCGCCGCAGGCAAATCCACCGATCACGGACGTTCCTCGGCGCGGTCATGCCCGGACCGAATGCGACCAGCACCAATCCGGGAATTAACGGGACTACAGTTCCGTTAGCTATCGACGTGCCGGGCGATCGCTCGGTAGTGCAGACGAAATGAGGCATGGGTCATGAGGTTCTGGGCGCGGCGACTGGGCGTCGCCATACTCACGGCGTTGATGTTGCTCACCGCGGCCTGCGGCATCGACATCGCGGCGAAGGACGCTCCGGGGTGGTCGGCCGGCTGGTCGGCTGCGGCGCAGCGGCCGAGCACCGGGTTCGGGCCGAATTGGTCGGAAGCGGGGTTCTCGGACGAGACGCTGCGGCAAGTAGTCCGCGTCTCCAACGGCGGCGACCGGATCCGCATCCGCCTGTCCAACCGTTTCGGTGCGGCGCCGCTGCGGATCGCCGGGGCGACCGTAGCCGCCACCGCCGATGGCGCAGCCGTGCGGCCGGAGACCTTACGGCCGTTGACCTTCGACGGCACGGCGACAGCGGAGATCGCGGCGGGCGGTGAAATATCCAGCGACGCCGCGTCATTGCCGGTCGCCCCGATGGATTCGGTCACCGTGACGCTCTACTTGCGGGACACCACCGGTCCGGCCACCTTCCATTCACAGGCATGGACCGACTCCTACCGCGCCGCCGGTGATCACCGGAGCGATGCCGACGGCATGGCCTTCACCGAACGCACCAGCTCCTGGTACTACCTCGTCGATGTGGAGGTGGCAGACGCGGTCGAGCGGCGCGATACCGTGGTCGCTTTCGGTGATTCGATCACCGACGGCTTCGGTTCCACACCGGGCGCGAATCACCGCTGGCCAGATGCACTCGCCGACCGGCTGGCTGCCATGGGTCAGCAGCGTGCGGTGCTCAACCTGGGTATCGGTGGAAACCTGGTGGCCAACGACACCGCCTGGTACGGCGACCGTGCCACGACACGCTTCCAGCGCGACGTGCTCGACAAGCCGGGTGTGCGCACCGTCGTGCTCTTGCAGGGCGTCAACGACATCGGTTTCAGCGAATCCGACCAGCCCACCTACGAGCCGAACCCGGATGTGCCGGTGGAGCAGATCATCGCCGGCTACCGCACCCTGATCGATCTGGCGCACGAGCACGGTATCCGGATGATCGGGGCGACTCTCCTGCCCTTCGGGGGTTCCACGCATGACAGTGCGAGGTCGGAGGCCAAGCGGCAGGCGCTGAACGACTGGATCCGCACGTCGGGAGAGTTCGACGCCGTGGTCGATTTCGAACGGGCACTTGCCGATCCGGCGAATCCGGCGGTGCTGCTCGCCGCCTACGATTCCGGCGACCACCTGCATCCCAACGATGCCGGGTACCGAAGGATGGCCGAGGCTCTCGACCCCGCGCTTCTGTAGACGCGCCGTGTACCGCCGTCGCCGATCGGAACCGACCCGACCGGCGACGGCCCCTGTCCACAGCAGGGCAGCGCCGCTCGCGACCGCGGCCTGCGACGTGGATTCGCAGGTGGGCATCGGCGGAAGTGATGGCGATGGCGCCGTCGCGGTCGGTGCGGGCGATGGTGGTTCCCAGGGATTGCAGGTCGGACAGGATGCCGGGATGCGGGTGGCCGAAGGTGTTGTCTGCGCCTGCGCTGATGATGGCCAGGCGCGGGTGGACGGCACGGAGGAATTCGGGTGTGGTGGTACGGGAACCGTGATGCGGGACCTTGAGGACGTCGGCGCGGATCGGCGCGCCGGAGACCAGCAGGGACCGCTGAGTTGCGGCTTCGATATCGCCGGTGAACAGGATGCGGCCCGCTGCCGTGTGTGCGGCGAGCACGATCGAGCGGTCGTTGGCGGTATCGAGATCCAGCGGAGCCCTGCGCGGTGAGCGCGGCGCCGCCGGGGCGAGTACGTCGAGCACGAGGTCGCCGACGGTCAGCCGGCAGCCTGCGGTGAGCTCCAGCACCGGGATGCCCGCGCGGTGCAGAGTCTGCGCTGCCTCAGCGGGGCCTGCGTCGGCGCGATCGTGGTGGTCTTCGTGTCCCTTGCCCGGGGCGCCGTCGTCACGATCATGAACACCGTCGTCCCGCGCGCCACGGCCCTCGTCGGCCCCACCGAACATGCTCTGCCCCACCACGCCCGCACCGGTGGGCCTTCGAACATCCTCCGGGCGCTCGACTGCGGCGGCGCCGGACGTGGGACCGCATCGGGTGGGCGTCGGCTGGTGTCGACCGCCGGGAACCTGGCTTGCCCGGACCGATGCGGGATCGCCGCGGTACATGGGCAATTCGCCGGGGCCGACCACGACCGCATCTACTTCGCGACCTTTCAATGCTCCATCGAGGCCCGCGATGTGGTCGGCGTGCGGGTGACTGAGGATCAGCAGCGGTATGCGGGTGATATCGAGACGGTCCAGACAGCTTCGGATCGTGCGGGGATCCGGGCCGACGTCGATGACGACGGCGCTTCCGGGGCCTGCGGCCAGGACCAGGCCGTCACCCTGCCCGACATCGCAGGCGGCGAGGATCCAGCCGTCGGGAGGCCAGCCGGGAAACCACAGCCGCACCGGGATCAGCACTGCGGCAGCGCTGATCAGCACCGCCGCCGCGAGACGGCGCACGAGGGCAGATCGCAGCAGCCAGATCGCCGCTGCGACAACCGCACAGGCGATCAAACCGCCACTCGAACCGCCCGGCACTGTCACCGTCGCACCGGGAATCGCGGCGAAATACTCGGCCACCGACAACAACCACCACATCGGCGGCGCCGCGCAGCGCAACGCGAGCTCGGCCAACGGCATCCATGCCGATGCGAGCACCGCACCGGCCGCCCCGATCACCGTAATCGGGGCGATGACCGGCGCGACAAGAACATTCGCCACGACAGCGACCAGGCTGATCTTTCCCGTCAGCGCCACCACTATCGGCGTGGTCACGACGAACGCCGCCGCCGAGACCGCGAGTATCTCGGCGGGCAATCGCCACATGCCCTTGGCCCGCAACCAATCCGTCCAACTGGGTGCCAGCAGGATCAACGCGCCCGTCGCCAGCACCGAGAGGGCGAAGCCCGCCGACATCGCCAACTCCGGCCACAGCGCGAGCAGCCCGATCACGGCGGCACACAGGGCGGGCAGGGCTTGCCGTCGCCGGCCGGTCAGCAGCGCCAGCAATGTCACCGCACCCATGGCCGCCGCCCGCAGGACACTCGGATCCGGCCTGGCGATGACGACGAACATCACCAGCGCTCCTGCCGCGACCCCGGCGGTCATCCGTGGACCGAGCGTGAGCAGCCGGGTGAGAAACAGCACGACAGTCAACAGAATCGTGAAGTTCGCCCCGCTGACCACTGTCAAGTGGGTGAGCCCGGCTGTTTCGAAGTCTCGTCGAACATCATCGGACAACGCCGAGGTGTCACCCACGACGAGTGCGGGCAGCGACCCGGCGGCGCCGGCCGGTAGCGCCGCGCCCGACGCGGCGACCAGGTCCGCGCGTACCGAACCCGCGAGCCGCTGCCACCACGGCAGTGGCCCTGCGGTAGCCGGGTCACCGAGGGCGTGCAAGGTCGCCACAGTCAGATCGCGAAAGCGCGGCGCAGACACCCGGGCACGGAACTCGACGGGCTGCCCGGGAGGCAGCTTCGCCCACGACGAGCCGGTCGCCAGAATGACGACCGCTCCCCCGCTCCGCACGATGGTCGAACCGCGCTGGTACTCCCGCAGGCTCGCCCGCACCAGCCACGTCCGCTCACCACCGAATGTCGCACCGCGCACGGGTTTCGGATCATCGTCCGGCGACACCATCACCCGTACCGACATCCCCGCCGAGACCGCCCGCAGCGGATGGGTCTGCACCCGATGCTCCCGCCAGGCCGCCGCCACCGCGAAGCCGGCGCCGAGCACGACCGCGCCCAACGCGACCACCGCGACGGCCCGCCACCGCTCCCGTCGATGCGCCACCGCCCACATCAACCCCACCCACAACCCGATAGCCGCCACTGTCGCCCCCACCGCGACCATCACCCCGACTCGCCAGCCGACCCCGAGTATCAGCACCGTCACCGCCCAGCAGCACACCGCGGCAGGCAGCAGCCGCCCATCGAGCCGGACATCCACAGAACCGTCGTCATCGGCGTTGCGCTCGCCGTGCTCGACAACCGCTGCCCTCCGATCCCCCCGAGCCTGCGCATGCCCCTCCGCCACCCCGACCCCCTCCCGGCTACCGGTCACAGCCGGCCCCCACCCACGCGCTCGCCCCACGGCCGAACTCCCCTGCGCACCGCCATCCACCGCCCGAACTGTCATTCAGCGCGCGTGTGGTTCGATCGTTTCCCCCGAATCCGACCGGTCCGGGTGCGGCAGGTGGCCGTGCAGAGAGACCGCCGGTAGCAGATCGGCCGAGCCTGGTTGCGTAATAGCCAGGCGTTGACTTCCGCGGTTCCGAACCACCCCTGCCGACTCGGAAATTCCCGTGCGCGCGGCGGGCGGATATCGAACTTCTGCGGCTACTGCTCATGCTCGCACCGCTCTGTTCTAGTGCCCGAGTATCGGTGAATCGGGCAGGCACCCGGGCCACCCCGGTCCCTGCCCGGCACTGCCGACTCATATCGTCACCAGCTCGCGCAGCCGGGCGAGGCGGGCCGGGCCGATGCCGTCGACGTCACCGAGTTGCTCGACATCAGTGAATCGGCCGTTGGTGGTGCGCCAGGCGATGATGGCGCGGGCGGTGACGGGACCGATGCCCGGGAGGGCGTCCAGGTCGGATTCGGTGGCGGAGTTGAGATTCACGCGGGTGCCCGGCTCCGCGGCACCTGCGGTCGGTCCCGGTGCGCTCGAACTCACCGCGCCCGGCGAGCGGCCGGATGAGCCGATGGTGGTGCTGCCGAGTCTGGGTACGCCGGGTTCGCCGCCTGCCGTGCCGACGATCACCTGGTCGCCGTCGGACAGGCGCTGGGCGAGGTTGATTCCGGCCAGGTCGGCGCCGTCGCGGGCCCCGCCCGCGGCCGCCACCGCATCGGCGACCCTGGATCCGGGCGGCAGGCGCACCAGGCCGGTTTTGTGTACCAGACCGACCACGCTCACCACCAGCTCCGCGGTGGCACCGTCGGGTGTGGGCACAGCTCCACTGAGCGCGGCGGCCGGCCCGGCCTCGGCCGACGGCGCGCGTGGCGCGGGCGCTGCGGTGTACACGGCGGCCACCGGCGGAACCTGTTCTGCGACGGGACGTTCCCACAGCACGACACCGACCGCGACCAAGGCAGCGACCAGGCCGACCCCGGCCATCGTCACCACGCCGCGCCGTCCGGGGTCCATCCGCGCCTGGCGAAAGCGCGCCGGCACCAGCCGGTCTCGCCACCGGGTACCTACCCGGCCCGGCTCGTCCAACCAGCCGGGGGCGCCGACCTCACCGACATCTCCGGGCTCGTCGGGACCTCGTGGTGGGTCATCGGGCGGCAGGTCGTTCAGGTTCCAGTGCCCGGGGTCGACGGTCGCGGACGAATCCGGAAAACCCCCTGCGGTTTCCGGATCTCGACCGGCCTCCGGTCGTCGCCGCTCGGACACCTCGTCGGCATCCGCCGGCGGTCGGATCGGCCATGGTGTGTCCCGCCCGGGATTCCCCTCCGCCCCCGGCCGGGAAGCCGCGGCCGATCGCGCGACTATCCCCGATCTCATCGATGTGGCCGACCCCGCGACTGCCCTCGCCGCGCCGACCCGTGCGGTCAGCACGCCGAGTCGTTCCCGGATCCGCTCGCGCTCCTCGTGTCGTGACATGGCGGCAACGCTATGGCTGAACGCAAGCCCGCGGTCGGCGCCGACCAGGTATTTCGCCAAGCCTGTGGATAACTGGGGGCCTGTGGACAACTCGCTCGGACACGCCGATGCGGCGGTCCGGTGCCGGCCTCAGCCCGGTTATCGGATGCGACTATTCGACGGTGTCAGCACCCACCGGGCAAGACCAGCACACCCACCGCACCGACGCCGAGATGGACGGCCAGCGCCGGCCCGAACTCGGCGGTGATGATTTCGTCCACGCCCGGGACCCGCTCCCGCAACTGGGCAGCGAGGCTGTCCGCGGCATCTGGCGCACCCAAGTGCTGCACCGCCACCGCCGCACCGTCCTGGCCCGCGGCGTCCACCGCGGCGGCGACCAGCTTCGCGTAGGCCTTGGAGCGAGTGCGGACCTTCTCCCGGAGTTCCAGCCGGCCACCGACGATCTGCAACAGCGGCTTGGTGACGAGCTCACTGCCGAAAAACGATGCGGCGGAACTGAGCCGGCCGCCCCGGCGCAACTGCTCGGTGCGGTTGACCAGAATGAAGGTCCTGGCCCGGGCCGCCGCCGCGACGGCAGCCTCGTACACCGCGTCCAGCCCCGCGCCGGCGCACGCGCGCCGGGCAGCCGCCAACACCGGCAGCCCGGTCGCCAATCCGGCTCCCAGCGAATCGACCAGGCGCACCCGGTCGGCCGCATCCATATCGCGCACGGCCTGTCTGCCCGCTTCCCAGGTGCCCGAGAGTTGACGCGACAGATGCACCGCCACCACGCCGTCACCCTCGCTGCGATCGAGTGCCGACTCGTAGACTTCGCGCAGCTCCCCCGGCGACGGCGCCGAGGTGGTCACGGTGTCGCTGGTGTAGTCGATGTCGAGGTCGTCGACGCCCTCACGGACTGCCCGGTCGCCGACCAGGACATGCAGCGGCACAACACCGATGCCCAGTTCGCCGACGAGCTCGGCGGGCAGGCTCGCCGACGAATCGGTGACGACCACGACGGACACGGACTACCGAACCTCCTGCAAGGTCTTCACCATGGCGTTCGCGACGGCGGTGTGCCCGTCCCAGCCCCAGTGAATGCCGTCGGGGTTGGCGGCGTCGGAGAAGATGTTCTCGCGCACCGCTTCTCCGAGGTCGACCAGAGGCACCGAGGTCCGCTCCGACCAGGCGCGCAATGCTCGCACGGCGCGCTCACGACCGCGATGGACGCGTCCGTAGGCCGCGCAGTTGTGCACCGAGGGCAGCACCGCGACCACCGGCAGGTCCGGGCGCAGCTGCGCCAGCGCCTCCCGCGATTGCTCGAGGTAGCTGACGCTGACCTTCGGCGGAAGCGCCACGGGCCTGCCGAGTTTCGACAGTTTCGGCTGCAACCACTGATAGGTCGCGCGCACCCCGCGCCGCACGGCCGGCGGACGCACGTAGCGGATCAACTCACGCAACGCGGTCGGCAGCGGCGAGGGCAGACTGTCCATACCGCCGACGGCGAACACCACCGCGCCCGCGCGCGGCACCGCTGCCCATACCCGCGGATCACCGATCAGCGCCCAGTAGCCGTCGCGGCAGGTCCAGCCGATCCGGGCGACCAGCTCCACATCCCAATCCAGTTCCGCGCCGACCAGATTCGGCCAGATACGGGGATGGTCGGCGGGCAGCCCGCCCTCGGGGCCGAAGTAGGCGAGCGAGTCCGCGATCACCAGCAGGACCGGACGCTGCTGCGGAGCCGACGGCACCGCTTCCTGCGACGCGGCCGCGACCGGCGTGTCTGCGGAGACGTCCGGCTCGGTGACCGCGAGATCACCACCGCTCACGGGTTCGGCTCCGGTCACGACCGAGTCCGCAGACCTGTCGAGCTCACCCGATTCGACGGAGACGCTCCGATCGGATTCCGGGACAACCGAACTCGCCGCGAACCTCGCCGACTCGTCGGCACGCGGACCGACTCGTCCCGCATCCTCGGACGATTCGGACGGCTCAGCCGACCGGCTTTCCGGCTCGGACGAAGATTCCGGCGGCACAGCCTGGGACTCGACCGACTCGGCCGCGGATCCGACCGTCTCAGCCGACGAGGCAACAGAATCGGCGGCAGATCCGACCGGCCCAGCCGAAGTCTCGCCCGACTCGACCGAAGAACGAACCGGCCCAGCCGACGATTCGACGGCCTCATCAGAAGTGGCGTCCGCGGTCGCAACCGGCTCCGGATCACCTTCCGGAGCCACCGATTTCACACCGCCATCCGCATCCGGAGGTTCGGTGGGCGGTTCGGGCACGACGTCCTCGGCCGCGCCGGACCGGTCGCCGGCCGGAACGGTTTCCGGCGTGCGCGCTGCCGGCGGGGTCGGTGGCGGCCCGAACAGGGCATCCGGGAGGGCACGTTCCGGTCGGGCGGACACCTTCCGGAACAGTTCGTCCGGCACCTGCCGGAGGGGCTCTTCAGAGGACATCGGGAGCTACCTTCGCCGCTGCGTTCCACACATCGAGGCGCCAGCCGGGCTGGTCGATGCTCGGGCCGTGGCTGGTCAACTGCACCCAGCTGGTGTTGGCCAGACCACCGAGGGCGGGCCAGCTGCGGGGTGGCAGGTCGAGCAGCGCGGCCGTGAGGGCGGCGATCAGCCCGCCGTGCGCCACCAGGATGATAGTCCCGCCGGGCCAATCCTGCCGTTCGGCGAACAGTTCCTGTACCACCGGAAGCGCTCGCGCGCCGACCTCGAGTTTGCTCTCGCCGTTGGGCGGGGTGAAGCTCGCGTCCAGCCGCCATGCCACCCGGGCACCGGGGTAACCCGCGTCGACCTCGATATGGGTGAGCCCTTCCCAGTCTCCGAGGTTGGTTTCGCGCAGGCGCGGATCGCGGACCACTTCGATCCCGGTGTGGTCGGCCAGCGCCACCGCGGTCTCGTAGGCCCGCTTGAGATCGGAGGAGATGATGGCGATCGCGTTGTGGGTCACCAGCTCTCGTGCCGCCTCCTTGGCCTGACGGCGGCCGAGCTCGGTGAGGTCGGTGTCGATCTGGCCCTGCATCCGGTCGATGGCATTCCATTCGGTCTGCCCGTGGCGCAACAGGATCAGCTTGCGCACATGACTGTACTTCGAGGTCACTCGCCGTCCTCGGAAGTCGCCGCTTCGGTGGCCGCCGGGCCGGCGAGGCCGTCGACCGGTACCACCGGGCAGTCCTTCCACAAGCGTTCCAGCGCATAGAAGTTGCGCTCGTCGTTGTGCTGGATGTGCACCACCACGTCGACGTAGTCCAGCAGCGCCCACCGGCCCTCGCGAGTGCCTTCGCGACGGACCGGCTTGTGCCCGGCGGCGCGCAGTTTCTCCTCGACATTGTCGACGATCGCGTTGACCTGACGTTCGTTCGGCGCGGACGCGATCACAAAGCAGTCGGTGATCACCAACTGCTCGGATACATCCAGCACAACCACATCGGAAGCCAGCTTCTCATCGGCTGCCCGTGCGGCGACCTGCGCCATCTCCACCGCTTCGACAGAGGCCGTCATGCCCGCACCTCGCTGCGCTCGCTCACGCTCAGCTACCTTCCGCTCCTGCCGGCACATACAGGTGCCGCTTCGATATGTACTGCACGACACCGTCGGGCACGAGGTACCAGACCGGCCGGTTCTCCGCGGCGCGGCGACGGCATTCGCTCGACGAGATCGCCAGCGCCGGGATCTCGATCATGGTCACCGCATCGGCCGGGAGGTCACGCAGGTGTTCCTCCAGATGATCGGTGTGCAGTTCGTAACCCGGACGGCTCACCCCGACGAACCTCGCCAGTTCGAACAGTTCCGCCCAATCCTGCCACGTGAGGATATTGGCCAGCGCGTCCGCTCCGGTGATGAAGTACAGCTCGGCGTCCGGATGCTGGGCACGCAGGTCGCGCAGGGTGTCGACGGTGTAGGTGACCCCGCCCCGGTCGATGTCGGCCCGGCTGACCGAGAACCGCGGGTTGGACGCCGTCGCGATGACGGTCATCAGGTAGCGGTCCTCGGCCGGGCTGACCTGTTTGCCCGCCTTCTGCCACGGCTGCCCGGTGGGCACGAAGACGACTTCGTCGAGGTCGAAGCGGTTGGCGACCTCGCTGGCGGCGACCAGGTGGCCGTGGTGGATGGGATCGAATGTTCCGCCCATCACCCCGAGCTTGCGTCGAGGCCGGCCTGTCGTGTGCATGAGTGCCGAGCTTAACGGGTGGGTGTCGCCACACCGTGGGCGTGATGGCGGCTATCGGTCGTCGCCGTCCTCGCCGGTGATCTCCGCACGCATCTGCGTCCGCTGCTCGCGGGCGGTCTCCAGCTCGGCGGACAGCTCGGCGGCCAGCTCCGGCGAGGGCTCCCGGTCGAGCTCGGCGCTCAGTTCCGCGATCAGAGCGTCGATGGTGGCCAGCCATGCCGGTGACTCGGAGTCGGCGTCGGTGTCCCAGGTCTGCATCCAGGCGACGCGGCGCAGGCATTCGGCGCGCGCGCCGATGCGGCCGAGCCCGTCCCACAGCTGCGCGGCCCGCAAGAAGGCCGCCCGCGCCTCGGCGCTGCGGCCTGCTCGCGACAGGGCCTCGGCCGCCGCCTGGGCGAGTTCGGCGCGGAGCCGGTCGTGGCCGGGCACGTGCTCGATCAGCTTCGCGGCCGATACGTATTGTCGTGCGGCGTCGCCCGGCCTGCCCAGCGCCGACAGCGAGGCCCCGTACTGCGCACCGATGACGGCGAGCTCCGTGGCCGGGTACCCGAGGTCGGGATCGCCGACGACCTGCTCGAACAACGCGGCCGCCGGACCGTGCTGGCCCGCGCGGTGGAAGGCGCGGGCCGCGACACAGCTGTGGTGCGCGGCGTCGGCCTCCGACAATCCCGACCAGCGCGCGGCCGCGTACAGGGCGGCGTCGGCCAGGTCGGCTTCGCGGCCCGGCTGCCCGGCCAGGGCCGAGACGAGCAGCGAGTTCAGCCGGGCCAGATCCTCGCGGGTCAGGACGCCGGCGGCGAGTGCCAAGGCGCGCCGGAGCTGGGTTTCGGCGGCGGCCGGGTCGGTGTGCAGGCGCGCGGTGGCCGCTTCGATCAGCCTGGTCGCCTCGGCCGCTCGGTCGACCGCGGCATTATCGGCCGGTTCGGCGCTCGCCGAGGCCGACGCCCGGGGCGCGCTCGCAGCATCACCGACCGCCGTGCCGGTCCCTGGAACGAGCGGGGTACCAGCTGCCGAGCCTGTGGCGGTGACTCCCGTGCTTGTGACAGCAGCTCCCGATTCTGATGCGGTAACTCCCGAGCCAGTGTCGGCGGATACCGAGGCCGAGGCGGGCGCTCCCGCTGGCACAGTGGTGGACCCCGAGGTCGTGGCCGGCGCACCCGACGCCTCCGCGGTAGATCCCGAGGCCGTCGCGGACGTACCCGACGGCACAGTGGTGGACCTCGAGCTCGTCGCGGACGCACCTGATGCAGTCGCGGTGCCTACCGAGCCCGGCCCGGGAGCTACCGAGCCCGCCGCGCCGGCTACCGGCAGCGCCACCAGGGAGCGCGTGCGCAGACCCAGTGGCAGCAGCTCGACCAGCGGCTGCCTGGTCAACCTTTCGGTGACGCGCTTGCGGTACTCGTCGCTACCGTTCCTGCTGTCATAGCGGCACACCACCTCCTCGATCTCGGCTTCGAGCAGAGCCAGCACCGACGACACCGTCCCGCCGCCCACCGGCAGCTCCGCCATGTCCAGCGCGGCCAACCGCCGCAGCAGCACGCTCACACCGGTGATGAACGACAGCCGGCTGCCGATATCGGCCGCCTGTTCGGTGATCCAGCCGCTGTGTTCGGCCAGGATCTCCAGCCCGCGCGCCTCGTTGCCGGTCAGCGCGCAGAACTCGATGTGCTCCCCCACCGACGCGCGCAGCTCGATATTGTGCCGGACCAGCGGATATCCGGTCAGATGCGCGCTGCGGGCCGCGGCGGTGCGGCCGGTCAGCAGCATCGGGACCAGTGCTTTGGCCAGCGTCCGGTGTGGTTCCTCGGCGCAGCTGCGTTCGCCGTCGATCACCGGGCGCCACTGTTCGAGCGCCGCCTCGTCGTCCCCCGCGGCCGCGCTGATCACGCCCCAGCCGTTGCGTTCACAGGCATCGCAGTCGGCCATCTGATCGCGCGGCTTGGCCAGTGCGGCGTCACGCAGCGCGATAGCACTGTCGTGGTCACCGATCGCGCTGGCCAGATCGGCGCGCAGGCTCAGCACCGGCCGGGCGCTGTACCCGCGCTGACGGTAGCGGTTGTCCATCTCGTCGAGCCAGCGATGCACGGTCGGCAACGGGACGGCCGGGTTGCCGATCAGATCCCACGTCATCCATTTCAGCTGCCAGTGCACCGAGTAGCTCAGATGGCCGAGCTCGGCCGGATGCGCGTCGTAGATGCTCAGCAGCCGGCCGTAGGCCATCGGTGAGAGGTCGCGTTCGCCGGCGTACATGTAGGAGCGGGCCAGTTCGAGCAGCACGCTGCCCTCGAGCGCGCGGTCGGTGCCGGAGCGGGCAGTGGCGGCCAGCGTTTCCAGCCGCTGGGTGCGGGCGCGCCCGTGTGGCAAGGACCGGCAGCGGCGCAGTTCACTGTCGATATCGAGGCTTTCCATCTCAGTTCTCCCCCTCGTCGCCGCTGGCGGCACGTTCGGTCGCCCAGCTCAGGAACTCCCCGAACGCGCGATTGAGCAAGGCGGTATCAGCGGGCCGCAGCGGCCGGTGGGTCATCAGCAGCGCCTGCCCGTACAGCGATTCCACAGCGGTCTTCAGGAAGGCCGGGTCACCGATGCGGGCCAGTCGGCGCACCACCGGGCTATGGAAGTTGAGCACCAGCTGTGCCCGTGGCGTCGCGGATTCGAGCGCACCGAGGATGTCGGACCACAGATCGCCGGCCTCGGCGACGGTGTCGGCCCTGGCGCGTTCGTTGCGGGCGCCGCGGCTGTCGATATAGAGCGCGGGCACCGACACCGGATGGAAGGCCCGTAGCAGCACATCGCAGGCCAGCGGATCGAGTGTGCTGCGCGCGATCGCCAGGACCGGTGCCAGGGCCAGCTCCTCGGCCGGGTCCACCGCATCGAGCGCGGCGGTCACGGCGGCGCCGTCGAGTTCGACCACCTCCACGCCGGGCATGATCTGCGGCAGCAGCGCGACCAGTTCGGCGTCATAGGTGTAGCCGCCGTTGACGATGCCGATGCCCTGCGCCGAGGCCGTCTGCGCGACCTGGCGGAACTCCTCCACCGTCGCGCTGACCCGCACCACCGGATGCTTGCGCACGAACTCGGTCAGCGGGATGCGGCCTTCGGTGGTCTCGAACAGCAGATGCGGCACCATGATCCGCAGCAGCTCGGTCGAATGCCTGGCCATCGCCTTCACGCCGAGCGCGTGCACCGACAGGAACGCGGCCAGCCGTTCGGGCTGCTCGGCCGCGATCTCGGTGAGCCATTCGCGCACCCGGTCGCCGAGCGCCTCGCGGACGATGGCCAGCCGCTCGTCCTCGTACAGTCCCTCGCGTGAGGCGGTGGGCCGCAGCGAATCGGTGTCGATGACGCAGCGGACGAAGAACGCCCAATCGGGCAGCACACCGCGCACGGCGTCGCCGAGCAGCATGCCCTTCAAATACACGCGGTGCGCACTGGATTCGGCCGGATTGCCCGGCTGCGACAGCACATACGCGACACCGCTGACGCCGGCCAGTTCGGCGTCGAGGTCGATCACGTCCAGCGGCGCGAAGCCGAGCACTCGTTCGCCGTAATCGAACAGCGCGGCACGGCGCAGCGCGGGCGAGTCGAAGCGGCGCCGCCAGACCGGTGGTGGATCGGTCACCCGGACCACGCTGTCGGCGGTCTCGACGCTCACCTCGTAGGGCAGCAGCGATCCATAATCGGTGACCAGCTCCAGGACGCGTTCGGCGGTGAACCAGCTCTGCGCACCCGGCCGCGGCGTCAGTTCGACCGTGGTGCCCGGATCGGGGTACTCCCCCGGCTCGAGTGCGCGCAGCGAATACGTGCCGTCCGCCTCGGCGATCCATTCCACCGGCGGCGCGTCGGGGTCAGCGGCCGACCGGGTCCGCACCCGGATGGACTCGGCGACGGTGAAGCAGGCGAGCAGACCGATGCCGAACTGGCCGAGGAATTCGCGCCGGGCGCCTTCGATGTCGTCACGTTTGGAGGAGCGGCCGATGGTGGCGAGGAAGCGGTGCACGTCGGCCTCGGTGAGTCCGATACCGGGATCGGTGATGCGCAGCCCGTGCCCGTCCAGGTGCAGCCGGATGGCGGTCGGCGCGGTGGGGTCGAGCGCGGTGCGGGCGGTGACGGCGTCGACGGCGTTCTGCAACAGCTCCCTGAGGTAGACCCGCGGACTCGAGTACAGGTGGTGCGACAGCAGATCCACGATGCCGCGCAGATCGACCTGGAACTGATAATTGTTGTCCGCTGGAGCTGTGTTGACCATTCGCGCATTGTCGCGGCAACACCATAAGGTTCGCTTAACAAGCGCTGATCGTCACACCGGAAGCAGCCGCGACACCACCGCCGTCAGCTGCGCCGCCGAGCGGCACTCGTGCATCTCGATCACCTGCTGGTATTTGTCGGCAGCCGAATCCCCTGATCCCCATTGGGTTCTCGGTTCCGGGTTGAGCCAGTGCGCGTGCTTGGCCACCTGCACCAGCTCGCGCAAGGTCTCCAGGTCGGGGTCACGGTAGTTGGTGCGCGCGTCACCGAGTATCAGCAGCGAACTGCGGCTGGTGACGGCGTCGGGCCACTTCGCGGCAAACCCGGACAGCGCGCTGCCGTAATCGGAATGCCCGTCGAAGCCGGCCACCTCGGCCTCGGTGAACACCCGCTTCATCGCCTCGTCCAATTGGGTTCGCGCGTCGAAGAAGCGGGTGACCTCATCGGTCTGATCGACGAACGCGAAGATCCGTACCCGCGAGAACTGCTCCCGCAGCGCACTGACCAGCAGCAAGGTGAAATTGCTGAATCCGGCGACCGATCCCGAGACATCGCACAGCAGCACCAGTTCCGGCCTGCCCGGCCGCGGTTTGCGGCTGACCAGATCGATCGGCACCCCGCCGGTGGACATGGATTTGCGTAGCGTGCGCCGCAGATCGATCTCACCGCGCCGGGAATGCCTGCGCCGCACCGCCAATCGTGAAGCGAGAATCCGGGCCAGCCGCTGGCTGCTGCGACGCAGCTCGGCCAGCTCCGATTCCGAGGCGCGCAGGAAGTCGACCTCCTCGGCCTGCCGGGAGACGCCGTAACTGGCCACCCGTTCGCGCCCGATCCGCTCGGCGACCCGCCTGCGGGTTTCGGCGTCGACCGTGGCGCGGAAGGCGTCGATCCGCTGACGGGCGGCGCGGCGCGCGACCTCGGACTCGAAGGCACTCGCATTCGGGCTCGCCAGGCCCGCCAGGATCTTGGCCAGCAGCGTCTGCGGCTGCACCTCTTTGAGCGCCTGATACGTCGAAAACGACGGGCCGCGCGCGGACTGATACTGCCCCAGTTCCTCGACCATCTGCCCGGCCAGCGACTCCAGCTGGGCGGCCGAGCCTTCTTCGGTCAGCAGGTCCGCGAGCAGCTCACGCAGTGCCGCGATATCGACGGCGCCCGACGGCGTGCGCGGAATCTCCACATCGTCGACCGAATCGGTGCGGGCGCCGATCGCAACCGGGAACCATAGATCGAACAGGCCGTCGTAGGTGCCGCGGTGGGTGGTGCGCCGCAACAAGGCACAGGCCAGACCTTCACGCACCGCTTCCCGGTCCAGCAGGTCGAGCACGGTCAGCACCCGGCCGGCGTCCACCGTCTCCGACGGGCCGACCGGAACCCCGCGCGCCCGCAACGCCTCCACGAAATCGACGAGATGACCCGCGAACCCATGCGGCGCACGGAAATCCGGCGCTTGCGCGGGACCCGAACGCGCGGACATCGGCTCAGGCCAGTTTCAGCTCGGCCAGCGCCCGCTCGTGGTCGCTGCGATGCTTGAGCACCACGCCGAGGGTGGCGCGCACGGTCGTATCGTCGAGATCCTGCATGCCGAGAGCCAGCAGGGTGCGGCCCCAGTCGATGGATTCGGCCACCGACGGCAGCTTCTTCAACGGCATACCGCGCAACACATGCACGATCCGCACCAGCTGCGCCGCGACCGCCTCCGGCAGCTCCGGTACCCGGCTGGCCAGAATGCGGCGTTCCAGGTCGGCGTCCGGGAAGTCCAGGTGCAGGTAGAGGCAGCGGCGCTTGAGCGCCTCCGACAGTTCCCTGGTGGCGTTGGAGGTGAGCACCACGAACGGCTTGTGCTGGGCGGTGATGGTGCCCAGCTCCGGCACCGTGACCGCGAAATCGCTGAGCACCTCGAGCAGCAGGCCCTCGATCTCGACGTCGGCCTTATCGGTCTCGTCGATGAGCAGCACCGTCGGTTCGGTGCGCCGGATCGCGGTCAGCAGCGGCCGCGCCAGCAGGAACTCCTCGGTGAAGACGTCGGCCTTGGTCTCTTCCCAGTCGTTCTCGCTGGAGGCCTGGATGCGCAGGATCTGCTTGGCGTGGTTCCACTCGTAGAGGGCACGGGCCTCGTCGACGCCCTCGTAGCACTGCAACCGCACCAGCTCGGCGCCCGCGGTCTGCGCGACCGCGCGCGAGAGCTCGGTCTTGCCGACACCGGCCGGGCCCTCGATCAGCAGCGGCTTACCCAGCCGATCGGCCAGGAACACCGAGGTGGCGGTGGCCTTGTCGGCCAGATAACCGGTCTCGGCGAGCCGATCGATCACCTCGTCGACCGAGGCGAAGATCGGCTCCTGAACCGCGACCTGATCCGAATTCGAGCGATCCACCACCACGCGTCCCTTTCCTGCGACTTACCAGCCCCACGCTACGGGACGGCGGAACCGCGCTCCGGCTCAGACCGGGCGGACCTGCCCCTCGCCCCACACGATCCACTTGGTGGAGGTCAGTTCCGGCAGCGCCATCGGGCCGCGGGCGTGCAGCTTCTGAGTGGAGATACCGATCTCCGCGCCGAAGCCGAACTGCTCGCCGTCGGTGAAGGCAGTGGAAGCGTTCACCATGACCGCCGCGGCGTCGACCCGGCTGGTGAACTCGCGGGCGGCGGCCAGCTCCGAGGTGACGATGGCCTCGGTGTGGCCGGTACCCCAGGTGTTGATGTGCTCGACCGCGGCGTCCAGGCCGTCGACCACCTTCAACGCGATGTCGAGGGTCAGGTACTCCTCGCCCCAGTCGGCGTCGGTGGCGGGCACCTGGCCGGGCAGATCACCGTGGATGGTGACGCCGTTGTCCTCGAGCGCCTTGGTGAGCCGCGGTACGGCCGTCTCGGCGATGGCGGCGTCGATGAGCACCGTCTCGGCGGCATTGCAGACACTCGGCCTGCGGGTCTTGGCGTTGATCAGGATCTGTTCGGCCATGTCCAGGTCGGCGCCCGCGTGCACGTAGACGTGGCAGTTGCCGGTGCCGGTCTCGATGGTCGGCACCTTCGCGTCACGCACGACCGCGTTGATCAGACCGGCGCCACCGCGCGGGATCACGACGTCGACCAGACCGCGGGCCTGGATCAGATGGGTGACGCTGGAACGGTCCTCGCTGGGCAGCAGCTGCACGGCGTCGGCCGGGATGCCCTGCGCGACAAGCGATTCCCGCAGCACCTCGACCAGCGCGGCATTGGACCGCGCCGCCGACGACGAGCCACGAAGCAACGCCGCGTTACCGGACTTCAGGGCCAGGCCGAACGCGTCGACGGTGACATTCGGCCGGGCCTCGTACACCATGCCGACCACGCCGAGCGGTACCCGCACCTGGCGGATCTCGAGCCCGTTGGGCAGGGTCGAACCGCGCACCACCACACCCACCGGGTCCGGCAGGCCCGCCACCTGACGCAGTCCGGAGGCGATGCCGTCGATGCGGGGCTTCGTCAGCCGCAGCCGGTCGAGCAGCGATTCCTCGGTGCCCGTGGCCTGCGCGGTCGCGATGTCCTCGGCATTGGCGGCCAGCACCCGGTCGGCGGCGGCGAGCAGCGCGTCGGCGGCGGCGTGCAGCGCCTCGTTCTTCTGGGCGGTGGTCAACTGGGCGAGCGCACGTGCGGCGACCCGTGCCTTGCGCGCGGCGTCGTGCACGGCCTCGCGGGTATCGAGCTCGGCTGTCGTTCCTACCGTCATGGGTTACAGACTACGCACCCGCTACGACACCGAATCACTGTGCTTCGGGCCGCGCAGGCACTGGTCCGCCTCGGTCACGGCGTGCCTGTCGGTGGTGTCCCGTAGCTTGCCGGAGACGGTTCGACCTCGACACAGAGCGGAGCAAGGGTGGCAGCCTCTCGCAACAGCAACGTCCCCGTGGTGCCGAGCGCGCCCCGTTCGCGGCCACGCCGCCCGGCCGAATCACCGCGCGACGATTTCGACGACGACACCACCATCGCCGAGATCGAATACTCCGGCGCCGACCTCACCCGCGCCGAAACCCACGCCCTCGGTCTGGAGGGCTGCCGGTTCGACAACTGCCGGTTCGGCGGAGTCATGCGCGGAGTCACCATCTACGAGTCCGAGCTGTCGGTCTGCGACATGGCCAACCTGCTGGCCGACGAATGCTCGATGGCCGAATGCGCGATCAGCACCAGCAGGCTCACCGGAATGTCGTGGACCGCGGGCAGCTGGCGCGACGTCCTGCTCGAAGGCACCAGGGCCGACCTGACCTCGTTCCGGTACTCCAAACTGCGCACCGTCGTCTTCCGCGACTGCGATCTGCGCCAAGCCGATTTCGAAGGCGTCGAATTCCGCAACGTCGTCTTCGAACACTGCAACCTCACCGGCGCCCGCTTCACCGGCACCGCACCCCGCCACAACCTCCGCTTCACCGACTGCACCCTCACCGACATCGACGGCGTAGCCGGCCTACGCGGGGCGACCGTCGACGGCGGCGACCTCCTCGGCCTCGCCGCAAGCCTGGCGCGGGAGGCGGGAATCATCGTGCGCTGGTGAGCGGCTCAGCCGCTGCGCCCGGCGGAATCCGCGCGTTCGACCGCCCGCACCAGGTCGTCGCCGTGCTCGGTGATCCATTCGGCCAACGCCGACAGCGGACCCGCCACGAAGCTCGCGCCCACCGGGGTGAGGCCGTAGTCCACGCGCGGCGGCGCCTGCCGGTAGGCACGCCGCTGGACCAAGCCGATATCCATCAGCCGATTGAATGTCTCGGTGAGCATCTTGTCGCTGACGCCGCCGATGGCCAGGCGCAACTCCCGTCGCCGCAGCGGGCCTGCCCGCAGCGCGGCCAGAACCAGCGGGTCCCACGCATGGGTGAACAGCTCGGTCGCCGCCCGGAGCCTGCAATCGACGATCCGCTCGTAATGCTCGGCCATCGCCCCAGTATGACCGGCTGATTCGCACCGAATGGTGCGTGCCGGAACTCCTATGGTCGCGTCGGTCCGGCTAGGGAAGCGACATAAGGAGTACACGATGCGGGTAGCGATCCTGGGGACGGGAATCTTGGCGGAATCACTGGCCACCGCCTGGGCGCGGGCGGGCCATGAGGTGGTGATCGGCGGGCGCGATCTGGACAAGGCGCGTGCTCTGGCGGCGCGAGTCGGGCGCGGGACCACAGCCGCTCACCCGCACAAGGCGGTGGCCGGGCGCGCGGCCGTCCTGCTCGCGGTGACCTGGCACGCCGTCGACGACATGCTGCGCGCGGCCGGCGCCGAGGCCTTGCGCGGCGCGACGCTGATCGATCCGACCAACGCCGTGGAACACGGCGTCGGAGTCCTGCTCACGAAACCGGGTGAATCGCAGGCCGAGCACATCGCGGCTATGGTTCCGGACGCCCAAGTGGTCAAGGCCTTCCATCTGTTTCCCGCGCAGCAGTGGCGGTCGCCGGCTGATGATCCGGTGACCGTAGCGATGTGCGGAGACGATCCGGCCGCACTGGAGGTCGCCGGCGAACTCGTCCGTGCGACGGGTGCGCGGCCGGCCGTGCTGGGTCCGCTGGCGCGGGCACGTCAGCTGGAGGAAGTCGCCGGGTTCACCATCGGGCTCGCGTTCGCCGGTGTCGACCCCAACTCCGCGATTCCCGTCGCATAGCCGGTCGACGTCGGCCGCCTGCGGTTACCGTGCCCGGTATGACCGACGAACACGCGCCTGAGATCGCGGTGCTGGGCAGCATCAATATGGATCTGGTCACCACGACCGAGCGGCGGCCGCAACCCGGTGAGACGGTGCTCGGCAGCGGGTTCGCGATGGTGCCGGGGGGCAAGGGCGCGAATCAGGCGATTGCGGCGGGGCGGGCCGGTGGGCGGGTCGAGTTCATCGGGGCGGTCGGTGACGATGTGTTCGCCGATGAACTTCGGGCGGTGCTGCGTGCGTCCGGGGTGGGGACGGCGCGGCTGCGGACGGTCGACGGGCCGAGCGGGATCGCCGCCATCGTGGTGGACACGAGCGGGGAGAACAGCATCATCGTGGTGGGTGGGGCCAATGCCGCGATGATCGACCTCTCCGACGAGGATCGGGAGGTGATCGCCGGCGCGGACATTCTGCTGTGCCAGTTGGAGATTCCGATCCGGACCGTCCTTACCGCCGCCCGGCACGGGAAGGCGAACGGGACGATCGTGGTCCTCAACCCGTCCCCTGCCCAGGAGCTGCCGGCCGAGCTGTGGGCCGAGGTCGACGTCGCTGTGGTCAACTCCGGCGAGTTCACCGAGCTCGGCGCCGACCTCGATCCGGTCCCCCACCTGGTGGTGACCCTCGGCGGAGACGGCGCGCGCTACCGCGGGCCCGATGGTGACGAGTTCCGAGTGCCCGGGCTCCCGGTGGAGGTCGTCGACACCACGGGCGCGGGCGACACCTTCACCGGCGCGCTCGCGGTGGCGTGGCATCGCGGCCCGGCCGAGGCCGTGCGGTGGGCCTGCGCGGCGGGTGCGCTCGCGACCACCCGGCTCGGGGCCAGCGCCTCGATTCCGACGCGCGAAGAGATCGAAGCGGTGCTCACCTGACGAATCAGCGGCACCCATCGCTGCCCTTTCCACACCGAAATTCAGGTGCGCCGGAACGCTGCCGTGCCTACCGTTGATTGTGGAAGGCGAAGCGAATTCGCCGGTATCGAAAGGATCGAGACAATGTTTCCCGTCGAGCTGCCCGGCACCCGGGCGCGGACGTTGATGTGGGCCTCCGAGCACGATATCGAACAGGCCGCGCTGCGGCAGCTGCGGAATATCGCGCAACTGAAATGGGTCCACGGCGTGCGCGTCATGCCGGATGTGCACCTCGGCAAGGGCGCGACAGTCGGCTCGGTCATCGCCATGAAGGACGCGGTCGCCCCGGCGGCGGTCGGCGTGGATATCGGCTGCGGTATGGAAAGCGTCAAGACCAACCTGACCGCTGCCGACCTGCCCGACAATCTGCATTCCCTGCGCAGCCGCATCGAGGCCGCGATACCGGTGGGATTCCATGCCCACGACGACCCGGTGGACGTGCGGCGTCTCGGGGCCGAGGTGTCGGGGCTCGGTGCGAGCACGGCGACGTTGCGTTCGGGGTGGGATCGGTTCTGGGGGTCGTTCGACGACCTCGACAAGAGTGTCCGCAACCGGGAATCCAAGGCGCATAAGCAGATGGGGACCCTAGGCGGGGGAAATCACTTCCTAGAATTGTGCCTCGACCAGGACGACTCGGTATGGATTCTGCTGCATTCCGGCAGCCGGAATATCGGCAAGGAACTGGCGGAACGCCATATGGCTGTCGCTCGTACGCTTCCGCATAACGCGGACCTGCCGGATCGCGACCTCGCGGTATTCCTTTCCGGCACGCCGGAAATGGACGCCTACCGTCGCGATCTGACCTGGGCACAGGAGTACGCGGCGCGAAATCGCGCTGTCATGCTCGCCCTGGCCTGCAGTGCGGTCCGCGACGAATTCGCCGACCGTCCGGTGCATTTCGATGCACCGATCTCGTGCCACCACAACTATGTGGCAGAGGAGATGATCGACGGCATGCCGATGCTGGTGACCCGAAAGGGCGCGGTACGTGCGGGCAAGGGTGACCTGGCGCTGATCCCCGGCTCGATGGGCACCCGCTCGTATGTGGTGCGGGGCAAGGGAAATCCCGACTCGTTCCAGTCGGCCTCGCATGGCGCCGGTCGGCGCATGAGCCGCACCGCGGCGAAGAAGCGGTACAGCGTCGCGGATCTGATCGCTCAGACCGAAGGCGTCGAGTCCCGCAAGGACGCCGGTGTCGTGGACGAGATTCCGGCCGCGTACAAGGACATCGATCAGGTCATCGCCGCCCAGCGGGACCTGGTCGATGTGGTGGCAACGCTGCGTCAGGTGCTGTGCGTCAAGGGTTGACCGATTCCGGCCGGGCCACGCCATGGCCCGGCCGGGACAACTCATCCAGCGGGAACCTCAACGCCGCCTCAGCGTCGCGACCACACCCGCGCCGAAGAGCAACGTTCCGACGATGAGCACCATGCCGCTGACCAGCCATGCGTGCAGGGCGACGTGCAGCTCGGCGGCGAGACCGGGGATGTCGCCGATCAGGCGGAAGGTGTCCTCGGGGAAGAAGATCTGGATGATTCCGGGCAGGATGCCCCAGATCAGGCCCGCGATCATGGTCGCTGCCGGTGAGTATGCCGCCAGCACCGCCACCAGTAGGAGCAGAACCGCGCCGAGCACCGACTGACCCGGTGCGCTCCACCGATCCACCGAATCCCACCAGCGGCTGGTGGCCAGCGAGCCGTGCGCCGCGATACCGATTCCGATCGGCGTCACCACCAGGGCAACGGCGGTTCCGATCAGGGTGCGGCCAAGCGCGCCGCGATTCTGAAACTGCGCTCCTGGCGGCGACCACCCCACGGGCGACTGGAAACTTTCCGGCACAACATCCTCCTACCAGGTCACGGCGCCCGGCGCCCCCTCTGCCCCGCCGCTCCGCGATTCGTGGCCGTACTCAGGTGGGTAGACCGTAGCGTCGGCAACCGGCGGTATCGGGTCGAACAGGTAACCCGTACCCGACGAGTTACCCACAACGATGCGAAATCAGTCGTCACGGCCGGATTCGTGACGGGACCGACGACTTGTCGGTGGTGTAGGGCACCATGGCCTCCATGGACACAGCTGAGGGGACGACAACGGCGGGTATCGACGTTGGCGGGCTGCGGGAGCGGGCCGAGGGCCTGTTGCGGGAGCTGGCCGGGGGCGGGGCGCGGCTACGCGAGGACCAGTGGACCGCCATCGAGGCGCTGGTGGTGCACCGGCGTCGCGCGCTGGTGGTGCAGCGCACCGGGTGGGGTAAATCGGCGGTGTACTTCATCGCGGCGAAACTGCTCCGGGCGGAAGGGCGCGGGCCGACGGTGATCGTGTCGCCGCTGCTGGCGCTGATGCGTAACCAGGTGGCGGCCGCCGAACGCGCCGGGGTGATCGCCGCGACCATCAATTCCGGCAATGTCACCGAATGGGACGACATCCACGCCCAGGTCGCGGCCGGTGAGGTCGACGTGCTGCTGGTGAGCCCGGAGCGACTGAACAATCCGGACTTCCGCGACCAGGTACTGCCGAAGCTCGCCGCCGACGCGGGCCTGGTGGTGATCGACGAGGCGCACTGCGTGTCCGACTGGGGCCACGATTTCCGGCCGGACTACCGGCGCATCCGCACCCTGATCGCCGACCTCGGATCCGATGTGCCGGTGCTGGCCACCACCGCCACCGCCAACGATCGCGTGGTCACCGATGTGGCGACCCAGATCGGCACCGACACGCTGGTGCTGCGCGGCACTCTCGACCGCGAATCGCTGCACCTGTCGGTGGTGCGGTTCGACGACGCCGTCGAGCGCACGGCCTGGCTCAGCAGCCATCTGGGTGAGCTGCCCGGCTCCGGCATCATCTACACGCTGACCGTCGCCGCGGCACAGGACCTGGCCGACGTCCTGAACTCCCATGGCCACACGGTCGCCGCCTACACGGGCCAGACCGATCCCGCCGAACGCGAGATGCTCGAGGCCGCGCTGCTGAACAACGAGGTCAAGGCACTGATCGCCACCTCCGCGCTCGGCATGGGTTTCGACAAACCGGATCTCGGTTTCGTGGTGCACGTGGGCGCGCCGTCCTCGCCGATCTCCTACTACCAGCAGGTCGGTCGCGCCGGGCGCGGGACCGAGCGCGCGGAGGTGGTGCTGCTCCCCGGCCCTGAGGACGCGCGCATCTGGAGCTATTTCGCCTCCGTCGCCTTTCCCCGCGAGCACATCGTGCGTTCGGTGCTCGCGGCGCTGGATACCGAACGTCCGCAGTCGACGGCGGCGTTGGAGCCGCTGGTGGAGCTGAACCGGTCGCGCCTGGAGATGGTGCTGAAGGTGCTCGACGTCGACGGCGCGGTGCGCCGGGTCCGCGGCGGCTGGCTGTCCACCGGCCAGGATTGGGTGTACGACAGCGAGCGCTACGAGCGGCTGGAGGCGGCCAGATCGGCCGAACAGCAGGCCATGCTCGACTATCAGACGACCACCGGCTGCCGCATGGTGTTCCTGCGCGGCCAGCTCGACGACCCCGGCCTGCACGCGGCGGACCCCGGCAGCGCCGACTGCGGCCGCTGCGACAACTGCACCGGCGTCCGGCCGGACACCGCGCTCGACGCCGACGCGGTCGCGGCCACGCGGGCCCGGCTGGACCGGCCCGGCATCGACCTGGCGCCACGCAAGATGTGGCCGACCGGCATGGCGAAGCTCGGAATCCCGTTGTCGGGCAAGATCTCCGAGGGGGCGGAGACCGGCCGGGTACTCGGCAGGCTCAGCGCGCTCGGCTGGGGGCAGCGGTTGCGAACCCTGCTCGACGGCCCGGACGGGCCGGTCCCGGACGCGGTGATCCAGGCCTGCATCGCGGTGCTGCGCGACTGGGACTGGGAGACCCGCCCCACCTCCGTGCTGGCCCTGGAATCTCCCACGCATCCGGTGCTGACGGCGAGCGTCGCCGCGCGGCTGGCCGAGATCGGCAAGCTCCGCGATCTCGGCACCATGCGGGTGCGCCCGGACCGGCCGCCGGTGTCGGCAGTGAACTCCGCGCACCGGGTGGCCGCATTGCACGACCTATGGGAACTACCCGACCTGGGCCCGCTGGACGGTCCGATCCTGCTGGTCGACGCCCTCACCGATACCGGCTGGACCTTCACCGCCGCCGCGCATCAGCTCCGCACGGCCGGCGCACCGGCGGTCCTGCCGTTCGCGCTGGCCACCCCGACCTGAGTCGGCCGCGTGGTTCGGCCGGACGATCTGCCCGGTGCGGGTTATGGTCGGGACGTGGCCAGTGGCAACGGGGCGGCGATCGAGCTCGAGGTCGGGGACCGGCTGGTTCGTGTCTCCAATCCGGACCGGGTCTATTTTCCGGACACCGGTGCCACCAAGCTCGATCTGGTGCAGTACTACCTGAGCGTCGGGGACGGCATCGTCAACGCGCTGCGGGATCGGCCGTGCATGCTGCACCGGTTCCCGAAGGGCCTCGCCGGTGACAAGGTGCATCAGAAACGGTTGCCCGCGGGCGCGCCGGACTGGGTGCCGACGGTGCGGGTGTTCTTCCCGCGCTACGGCAGGCATGCCGACGAATTGTGCGTCTCCGAGCTGGCGGACGTGATCTGGGCGGTGCAGATGTCGACGGTGGAGTTCCATCCGTGGAACTCCCGCCGCTTCGATACCGAACGCCCCGACGAATGGCGCATCGACCTGGACCCGATGCCCGACTGCCCGTGGTCGCGGGTGCAGCGGGTGGCCGGCGTGGTGCGCGAGGTGCTCGACGAGATCGGCGCCGTGGGCTGGCCGAAGACCTCCGGCGGGCATGGGCTGCACATCTATGTGCGGATCGCGCCCCAGTGGGGATTCAAGGATGTGCGTCGCGCCGCGCTGGCTTTCGCCCGCGAGATCGAGCGGCGCGCACCGGAGGACGTCACCACCACGTGGTGGCGCAAGGACCGCGACCCGCGGATGCTGTTCGTCGACTACAACCAGAACGCCCGCGACCACACCATCGCCGCCGCGTATTCGGTGCGCGGCGTGCCCGAGGCCACCGTGTCCACACCCGTGAGCTGGGAAGAGATCCCCGACATCGACCCGCGCGACTTCACCATGGCCACCGTCCCCGCCCGCTACCAGAAGCTCGGTGACCTGCACGCCGGCATCGACGACGCCGTGTTCGAACTGGACCGCCTGATCGAGTGGGCCGATAGGGACAAGGTCGAGCTGGACGACGAGGACTGACCACCCGATCGATCACGGCCGCATTCGCCTGAACCGATGTGATCGGACCGCACACGCCACCGGATGGATCGGGCGGTGCCGGCAATCGACCGGCGATGCCCCGCACCCACCCTCCCCGCGTTCGGCGGTACGTTCGGGTTCGAGGACGGCCGGGCGCGCGAGCACCGGCGGATGGTGAGCGAAGGAGGTCCGAGGATGAGCCGGATGGCGGTTGCGGTCGGCCCCGGGGAACAGCCGGTGCTCGAGCAGGCGGTGACGGAGGCGGGGGCGTGGGTTGCCGGGCTCGACGAGGCGCGGGCGCTCGTCTGGAATGGTCCGCCGACGCGGTTTCCGGAGCGGCTTCCGGACGGTATCGAGTGGGTGCAGTTGAATGCGGCCGGGGTGGAGGACTGGTTCGACGCCGGTGTGTTCGAACGCTTTGCGCGGGTCCGATTCACTTCTGCGGCAGGCGCTTACGCAGCGAGCGTGGCCGAGCACACGCTGATGCTGTTGCTGGCGGGTGTGCGGTATCTGCCGGAGCATCTGCGCGCCGAGAGCTGGCGGCAGCAGGAGTTCTTTCCGCATGTCGGCTCGCTGCGCGGAGCCACTGTCGCCATCGTGGGTGCGGGTGGGATCGGGCGGGCGCTGATTCCCATGCTGACGCCGCTGGGTGCGCAGGTCATCGCGGTCAACCGGTCCGGTCGGCCGGTCGCCGGGCCCGGTATTCCGGACGCGGTGGAAACGGTGCGCGCCGACGAGCTGGCCGGGGTCTGGTCGCGCACCGACCATGTGGTGATCGCGGCGCCGGCCACGGCCGAGACCCGGCATCTGGTCGGCGCCAAAGAGCTGGCGCAGTTGAAGCCGTCGTCGTGGGTGATCAATGTGGCGCGCGGCAGCCTCGTCGATACGGACGCGCTGGTCGAGGCCCTTCGCGCCGGGACGATCGGCGGCGCCGGACTCGACGTGACCGATCCCGAACCGCTACCCGACGGGCATCCGCTCTGGTCACTGCCCAATGCCATTGTCACCCCGCATGATTCGAACCCGCCGCAGTTGCGGATGGCGGCGTTCGCCGAACACGTGCGGGCGAACGTACTCCGCTTCGCCGACGGCGCGTCGTTGCTGGCGCCGATCGAACCGGACCGCGGGTACTGAGGTCGGGTGACAGCGCGGGCGTTAAACTCGGACAGTCGACGGCCGGGCGCATGCCGGTCCGGCACAGGTGGGGATATGAGGAGGTGCAGCGATGCCGAACTACCGGATCGATGACCTCGCACGCGCCGCCGGGACCACCAGCCGCAATGTCCGCGCCTATCAGGAACGTGGGCTGCTGCCGCCACCGGTCGGCAAGGACGGCCGCGCCAGCATCTACGACGACTCGCATCTGGAGCGGTTGCGCCTGATCGACGCGCTGCTCCAGCGGGGTTTCACCACCGCGCACATCGCCGACTTCATCACCAGCTGGGAAACCGGCAAGGACCTCACCGAGGTGCTCGGCCTCCAGCACGCCGTGACGGCGACCTGGGCCGAGGAGGAGCCGTTCGAGGTCTCACGGGAGCTGATCGAATCCATCCTCGGCTCCGACACCGACGATCTGGTAGGCCAGCTGCGCGACCTCGGCCTGGTCCGCGTCGAGAACGACACGGTCGTGTTCACCGACACCCAACTCCTGAGCACCTTCTCCGAACTCGACGAATACGGCTTCGACCTGCGCACCCTGATCAGCGTGCACGCCCAGGTCGCCGCGCGCATCGACGACATCACCAAGATCATGATCACCGCCGCGCGCCGCCACATCGTCGACGAGCACGGTCCCGGCTGGCTGCCGGAAACCAGCGAAGAGATCGCCGAGACCACGGCGATGCTCAACAAGATGCGCGAACTCGGGGTCGCGTCGGTGCACAGCACGCTGGCCCGCTCGCTGGATACCACGCTGCGCCGCGAGCTCGGTGAATACCTGGAAACCGCCGCCCAACGTGAACGCAACCGCGCCACCGCCAACGGCGAATCGACCCGCTAGCGACGGCCACGACGCGCGATTCACGCCCGGGACACGGTTCGGGCCGTACTCTGCTTGGCAAGCGTTTGCCGACGAATGGAGTCGTCATGACCTCCGATCGAGCGAAGCTGCCCCCGCAGGGCCTGGTGCGGGTGGTGGAACGGGTGCGCAACGTCATGGCGACCGCGCACCGGCGGATGGTGCCCGGCCATGTCGCGTTGCTGGAGATGATCGCGGCCGGCTGGTTGACCCAGGCCATCCACGCCGCGGCGGAACTCGGGGTCGCCGACGCGCTGGCCGACGGGCCGCGTGACAGCACCGACCTGGCCAAGGCGGTCGGCGCCGACGAGGACGCGTTGCGCAGGCTGATGCGGCTGCTGATCAGTCACGGCATCTTCACCCGCCGCCGCGACGGCCGCTACGCGCTCACGCCGATGGCGCAGGCGCTGCGCGCCGACGCCCACGTCTCATTGCGCGACGCGACCCTGTTCTTCGGTTCGAAGATCCACCGGGACAACTGGACCCAGCTGGTGCAGGTGGTGCGCACCGGTGACGCGGTGGGCAATACCGTCGACGGCGTTCCGCTGTTCGACTATCTGCGCACCGACCGCGAGTTCGGCGCGATGTTCGATCGCGCGATGTCGAGCATCGACACCCTCGGCCGGGAACCGCTGCTGTCGGCCTACGATTTCACCCGCTATCGCACGCTCGTGGATGTGGGCGGCGGGCAGGGCGCCTTGCTGACCGAGATCTTGCAGCGGGCACCGCAGTCGCGCGGCATCCTGTTCGACCTGCCGGAGGTGGTGGGTGAGGCGCGGGAACGGCTGACCGAGCTCGGCGTGGCCGATCGATGTGCGGTGGTGGCCGGATCGTTCTTCGACACCGTGCCGGAAGGCGGCGACGCCTATCTGCTCAAACACGTCATCCATGATTGGCCGCACGAGCAGGCCACCCGGATTCTGCGCACGGTGCGCAATGCCATGACACCGCGGGCACGGCTGTTGCTGATCGAACTGGTCCTGCCCGACGACGATCGCCCGCATCCGGGCAAGTACATCGATCTGGAGATGCTGGTCAATACCGGCGGCCGGGAACGCACCGAGGCCGAATATCGTGCGCTGCTGGCCGAATGCGGTTTCACACTCACCTCGGTGACGCCGACGTTGTCCCCGGAGAATGTGCTCGAGGCGGTGCCGGCGGGCTGAGCACGTCGCACCCGGTCCGAGAACCGCCCGGGCACACCACTATCCCGGGACGACGGCCTGCGCGATGAGCGCCAGGTACAGCGTGAGAATGAACAGCACCGCCGGGATCACCGGGTAGTCCTCGTCGGCCGAGCGCTGAAAACGCAACCCACCGAGGAACGGAATCAGCAGCAGCGCCAGCGGAATCCAGCCGATGACCGCGCGAGCGCCGTCGTGTTCCCACGGCCGCACCAGCGCGATATCGGCCGCTACGGCCAGCACCGCGCAACCCAGCGCCGCGAACATCGACCCGGTCGTGCCGAGCGCGTTGGAGTAGTACATCTGCCCCGGCCGCGATATCCGTGACGTCTTGCGCGCGAATTCGAACTGGAGAAAGGCCCCGGCGAAGATCACCGCCGCGGCACCTGCCTGCCAGCCGGGCTCGACGTCGCCGGTGTCGATGGCCGAGATCACGACATACGCGGTGACCAGCAACTGCACCGGATACGTGACCAGCAGATTCAGCAGGATGTTGCGGCGGATCGGTGCGGAAATCCGCTCCAGCCCCCACAGCGCGAGCCCGTAGGCGAGCACCGCGGCGATGGCCACGGCCGAACCGATCGACAGCAGCAGGCTCGCGGCGATGGCACCGACCGCGATGACGGCCATCGCTGCCCGCAAATCCCCGGCGGTGACCGCGCCCGTCACCAGTGGCCGGTCCGGATTGTGCACCCGGTCGTAGTCGAGGTCCTTCTGCTCGTCGACCATTCGCAGATACAGCAGCACGAACGCGACGACGACGATCCGCAGGGCCGTCGCCCAGCTCGGCCGCCAGCTCGCTTCCGGGTCGGTGACCAGCGCGGCGGTGCCTTCGAGCGCCAGCACCCACAGAATGCCGTAGAGCAGGTAGTGCGGCTTGTACATCACCGCGGTGAAGCGGGCGATGCGCACGAGCGAGGCGACCGGACCCGCACCGGCCGGTGCACCGCCTGCCTGCCCGGACGCTCGTTCGCCGGTATGCACGCCGCCCTCGCTCACTGGGCACCCCAGCGATCCCACATGGTCACCTCGGCCGCAGGCGCCCGCTTGGCGGGTCGCGCGTTTCCCGGAAGCAGATGCCCCACCGGCAGCATCGCCACCTGCGTCACCTCCTCGAACGGGATGCCGAGCAGGTCGGCGATCTCGCGTTCGTAAGCAAGATGCGCGGTCGTCAGGCAGGAACCCAGACCTCGAACATGCAGGGCCAATTGAAGATTCCACACCGCCGGGTAGATGGATCCGTAGAAACTGGCCAGCAGCCGCGAGGACGCCTCGGCCGGTGGACGGCCCAGCGAGCACACCACCACCAGCGCGGGCACCTCGTGCAGATGCGCGGCCAGGTACTGCCCGGACGCCAGGTCGCCCAGCTGATCCGGACGGGGTGTGCGCGCGGAGAGATAGGCGGCGAAGCCCTTGCGGTAGTACTCGGCGATCTGCTGTTTGGTATCGGGGTCCTCGACGACGAGGAACCGCCACGGCTGCCGGTTGGTGCCGCTCGGCGCCTGCACCGCGATATCGAGGCATTCCAGGAGCTCGCGGCGTTCGACCGGGCGGGTCAAATCCAGCCTGCGCCGGAAGGCGCGCGTCGTGGTGAGCAGTTCGGCGCCACCCATCACCGGCCCGTCCCGCCGGCCGAATCGACGACGACGTCGTCGGTGAACTCGGCATCCACCCGGGCCGCGACGGCGCCGGCCTGCTGGATCTCGCAGCGCACCACCGTGCGGTCACCGGTGCGGCCGATGATCTCGGCGCGGCATTCGGCGGGGCTGTCAAGCTCGACGAACCGGTCGAAGGTGCTCGAGACGCCGAGCAGCCTGGGTGCTTGCTCGAGCACCATGGCCAGCGCGGTCTGCCTGCACGCCTCGATCAGCAGGCTGCCGGGGACATGGTCGAGCGGGTGGTCGAACAGGAAGGGGTGCCCGATATCGGGCACCAGCGTCGCGATCGCGGTGCCGCCTTCGCGACAGACCGGGCCCACCACCACATTGCGCCAGTTCTCCCGGCCCACCGCCGCCGGTTCGGCGCGTTCGGTCAATGCGGAGGCGCCGACGAACGGGCCGAGGCCAAGGCTGTCGCGGAAGCCGCTGCGCATCCGCTCCCAGCGGCGGCCGGTGGTCCAGGAGAACGACCCGTCGACGGTCATCATGGGAACGCCGCCGCAGGAGATGTCGAGCACCATGTCGACGCCGTGCATATCGGTGCCGTCGTGATGTTTGCGCGGAACCCGCACCGCCATCACCAGATCCGCGGGCGCGAACCCGACATCCCAGGCGGCGGTGTCGGAGCCGGTGCCGTTGAAGGTGCGCACCAGGAACGCCCGGTCGGTGGGGACGGCGTAGAACTCGTGGGTCAACGCGATCGCGGCCTGCCTGGCGGCCTCCATCACCACCAGTGGATCGTGGCGCAGGGCCAGGCTGCCCGCGTGGTCGCCGTAGTAGGAGTGCATGCGCGGTAGCTGCGCGCCGGCGACGAACCGGTCCTCGCCGAGGCTGTCGAGGGAGGTGACGAACACCTCGGAAACCGCGCAGCGGTGCGCCAGCTCGCGGGAGATGGTGCGGGTATGCGACGCGGTGTTGTCGGCATTCACTGTCTCGACACTCACGGCCGGGCCTCCAACCAGTCGGATGCGGTGACCGGGCGCAACGTCTGCGGTTGCGTCCCCACCCGCATGGGCAGTACGTAGGACCCGAGCACGATCACCGACCACGGATCGAGCTCGACGCCCTGATCCCAGGCCGTGGCCAGCAGTCGCGCACAGTCGGGGTCGGATTCGGGATCGACGCCGTCGGGCAGCGTGATCCCCGCGTCTTCGGCCTCGGCGATCAGGCGGCGGGCGGCGGCGGCCCGGTCGAAATCGCGGGCCGGGGTGCTCGCGTAGAGCTCGGCGGCCAGCTGCCCGGCCTCGGCGGACCGGTCGGCGCCCGCGGCGGCGCGGCTGATCAGCTCGGCGCGGCGCGGCTCGTCGAACAGGATGGCCAGTTCGCGCAGGACGTCGGCGGGGTCGTCGGGCGAATGCACCAGATTCAGCAGGTAGCTGTGCTGCCCGAGCAGATGACGCAGTTCGCCCGGGCGTCGCTTGCGCGGATCGGTGGGCCCTTTGGCGTCGGTCAGCCGGACCGGGACAGGCAGTTCGGCGTCGGCTCCGGCCACCACGAGCACCAGCACATCGCAGATGCCGACCAGCAGGTCGGCCAGGCGACGGCGTTCGGTGGAGGCGATGTTCCACGAGTAGTACCACAGGGCGCGGGCCAGCAGCCGGTCACCGGTGACGCGGCCGGCGTCGACCACCCGGAAACCGTTGTCCGCCAGCCATCCCAGCGTCGGCTCCACGGCGCGCCCCACGATGGCATCGGGTTTGAGCAGCAGCAGCGAATGTTCTCGGGCGAATTTCGCCGCGTCGACGCCCGCGCGGTCGAGTTGATCGACGCTTTCCTGCACATAGGTGTCACCCGCGTAGGCGCGCACCTTCTCCGGCTGAGTGGTCAGCGCGCCCAACAGTTCGCGCAGCGCATCGCTCATCGGCGCACCCCGCCGACGCCGTTGCCCGCCAGGACGTCCTCGATCGAGGGCAGCGGCACACCGAGATACCCGGATTCCAGGCAATAGTCGAGCAGTGCGCGCAGATAGTCCTTACCGGTGGCCGGGGACGGCCTGCCGAGCAGCGCGTCGGCGTGCTCGGTGTCGAAGACCAGTCGACGCCGGAAGTAGCTGGTGTAGAGCGAGCCGATGCGCCGGTAGTACTCGCGTTCGATGGGCGCGAGATCGGATTCGGCGAAACTGCTCTCCGGAACGAAGGTCGCCACCTCGAAGGACGGGTATTCGGCCAGCACGTCGGAGACCTCGCGCAACGACAGCGTGTCCCGGCCCAGCGCGTGCATGGTGCGCCCCGCCGCCGAATCGAAGTCGAGCACCGCCGCGGCCACCACATCGGCCACATGGTCGACGGGAGCCAGCGACAGCGTGGCGTCGTAGCGGCCCGGCAGCGAGCGCAGTTTGCCCTCCACCATCAGCTTCACCACGGTGTAGAGGTTCTTGTACTCGCGGATGACGCCGGTATCGCTCGCGCCGGTGACGATGCCGGGCCGCACGATCGCCCAGCGCAGACCGCGCCCGCCCGCGGCGTGCACGAGCTGTTCGGCCCGGAACTTGCTGGCCTCGTAGCCGTTGCCGAACTCGTGTCCGGTCTCGAGTTCGTCCTCCCGG
The DNA here is from genome assembly GCF_005863245.1 of Nocardia cyriacigeorgica. GTDB lineage: Bacteria > Actinomycetota > Actinomycetes > Mycobacteriales > Mycobacteriaceae > Nocardia > Nocardia cyriacigeorgica_C. The sequence continues at coordinate 95,543 of NZ_VBUT01000011.1, forward strand.
ATGGTGCCGCCGCGCATCCCGCACACATACGCGGTGCTCACATGCACCAGCGGCACCTGCCAGCGCTGCGCGAGGTCGATGGCGTTGGCCGTGCCGGCGATATTGAGCTGCTCGTAGTCGGTGTCGGAGGCGTCGAAGGCGGTGGTGGCCGCGCAGTGCACGATCACCCCGACCCGCTCGGAGAGGTCGTCGGCGTCGCGATCGCTCAGCCCGAAGCCCGTCGCCCGGATATCACCGGTGACCGCGCTTCCCGGTTCCAGCAGGGTGCCGTCGTTGCGGGTGATCTCACCCTTGCTGTGCAGCACCGCGGCGACAGGGCGACCGGCCGCGGCCAGCCTGGCCACCACTTCGGCGCCGACCAGGCCGGTCGCGCCGGTGACGAGGGCGGTGTCGCGATCGCTCATGACCGGCCGTCCAGACTGCCGGTGATCAGGGTGATGACCTCACCGACCCGGCGCACCCCGGCCAGCTGTTCTGGCTTGTATCTCGGCAGCTCGAAGGCGCGTTCGAGCACCACGGTCAGCTCCATCAGCCGCAGCGAATCGAACCCGAGGTCCTCCATGAGCCGCTGGTCGTCGGCCATGGCCGCGTCCTGATCCGGCGCCATGGCGCGGATGAGGGCGCGGACCCGGTCGGCGACGGCGGTGTCGATGGCACTCATGCGGACTCGCTTTCGCGTAGATGGGGTTGCCGGCCGCCGGTGCTCAGCAGATCGCGGGCCTCGTCCAGCGGCAGGTCGGTGTCGAGATAACCGGCGATGCGCAGCCAGTCATAGCCGATGGCGAGGGTGCGCCGCCACTGTTCGCGCGAATCGAAGGAGGCCGGGAAGTCGGCACCACCGGCGACCGCGCGCACCAGGACGACGAAATCATCGATCGCGGCGAATCCTGCCATCATGTCCGAGCCCGAGGCGATGGCCGTCGAGAAGCGCACCGCCTGTGCCGTTTCCAGTGCGTCCAGCAGTTCACCACGGCGCCCGGCGTGCGGCGGCAGCAATCGGCGCACCGTTTCGACGGACGCCACATCGGCAGGCAATGGATGAATCCCGAAGGCCGACAGCAGCACCCGCACCGCCATCGCGATCATCCGGTGGGCGGCGATATCGGCGACCGCGCCCTGCGCGTTCTTCACCGCTCCCGCAAGGTCCTCGCGGGCGTTCTCCAGCACGATGTTCGACCACACCAGGTTCATCGCGCATTCGGTGAACCGTGGTGCGGGCAGTGGTGAGAGGGTAGCGACCGGATCGGTGCTCACCGCACCGGTGACGCCCAGCGTCGGCGCGGCCCAGGACGGGACGGGCGTGTAGGGCCGCAGCGGTTTGCACATGGCGAGCGCGGGTTCGATGGGCCCGTCACCGCGCCAGTCCAATCCGACCAGGCCCAGGCGCAGGAACTCGGCCAGTTCGGCGCGAATATCGCTGCTCGCGCGGCCGAGCACCGCGGCCAGCGAATGCCGGAACACCACCGACCGCCAGGCGCGGCCGCCGCGTTCGGAGAGCACGAACACGTCGCGGTCGCCGCGGATGACGTGGATGCGCTCGCCGATCTTCCAGGTGGTGACGCGGGGGACGCGGGCGAACAGGATCTGGTCCGCGTCGTCGGCGACACCGGTGACGCCGAGGTCGGCGGCCAGGGCGAGCAACTGCTCCCACCACAGCCGCTGTTCGAGGGCCCGCTCGGTGCCCGCGCCCAGGATTCCTTGTGGTCGAGCGGAATTCGCCTCCTGACGATCTCCCCCGACCTGCTCGCCGGTGGCGCAGGCGATCGTGGCACGGTCGGCGGCGAGCAGATCGTGGAATCTGGTGATCCGCTCATCGGCGCCGATGCGAGCCAACTGCTGGGGCAGCCATTTGGTTTCGAGATAGGTCTCGTTCACCCCCGCCGCCCAGGCCTTCATCGCCTGCCGCAGTCCGTCCTGCGCCCACTCACGAGCTTCGGCGTCCGCGCCGAGGGTGCGCAGCGCCACCGCGTACCGCAGCGCCTGACGTGCGCGCGCGGCCCACCAGTCGGCCAGCACGGCCGCGAACTCGCCGTGCGGCAGTGTGGCGCGCAGCTCGTCGATATCGGGGGCGCCCGCGCGCACCAGGGTGGCGCGCAGGAATCGCTGGCAGCGGTTGAGCAGGTCCTCGTCCAAGACGGTGGGATCGGCGGCCTGCGCCACGGTGTCCAGCTGACGCCGCAGCTGGGCTTGCGAACGCGTCCGCACCTCGACGCGGCGGCCGTCGATGAACAGCACCGTCGGCAGGGTCGGCAGCTCCTCGTCGCCGGGTGCGACGACCAGGAAGTCCACATCGGAGCCTTCGTTGCCGAAGCCCTCGGCCAGCGAGCCCTCGAACAGCACCGCCGAATCCGCCGGGATGGACACCTCGGCGAGGGCGGCGTCGAGCAGTTCCTTCGTGCGGTCGCTGGGCAGAGTCGGCGTGGGCATGCCGGCCTCGACGGAGGCCGTGCCGCTGCCACCGGTGGACGCCGTGCCGTCGGCCTCGTGCACCACCGCCCCGTCCAGCACACCGTCGGCGAACAACTGCCACATGTGACGGCGTCGCGGCTTACCACTGGAGGTACGCCGGATCAGCCCCCGCGGCCCGGTGACGACGGTGACCGTCTGCGCCGGCCCGAGCTCACCGCGAATGATCTTGCGCGCCTCGGTGATCCACTCCCCCGGCGCCGATTCGGCGAACAGCGCGATGCCCTGCGCACCGGCCTCGGTGATCGCCACCGCGGCCAGTTTGCCCTTGGTGATGCCGGTTTCCTGCGCGACCCGCGATTCGATGTCCTCCATGAACACCGACCGGCCGCGCACCTTCAGGCTCGAACCCATCCGGCCGAGCACGAAAACCTCACCGCGGTGCAGGAATCCGGCGTCACCGGTGTAGAGCACGCCGTCCTCGATGCGGGTCGACGATCCCGGGCTCGGCGGCCCGGAGTAGCCGAGGGCGACCGAATCGCCCACCACCACCATTTCGCCGAGGGTGCCGTCGGGCAGGTCGTTGCCTTCCTCGTCGACCACCCGCACGGTCGATTCGGGGGTGGAGTAACCGAGGCCGGTGATCCATCCCGCGCCCTCCACCCGGTGGGTGTCGTCGAGGGGTTGTTCGTCGAGCACCGAGACCGGCGCGCCGAACCGCAGGGCGGCATTGTCCAGCCGCAGCGCCGTCACCGGGCGGCCGCGCGCCGAGGACGTCACCATCAGCGTCGCCTCGGCCAGGCCATAGGCGAGGGTGTAGGCGTTCATCGAAAAGCCCTGGTGGCCGGTCAGTTCGGCGAACGATTGCAGATCGGCCACCTCGACCGGCTCCGATCCGACCGCCAGCGTCCGCCACCCGGACAGGTCCAGGTCGGCGATGTCCTCGGGCCGTACCCGGTGCGCCACATAGCCGAGCGCGAACGACGGCGAGGGCGAATGCTGAGCCCTGGTCATCGCCCGCAGCCAGCGGACCGGGTCGCGCACGAACTGGTCGGGCCGCATCAGATACAGCTCACCCTGGTTGGTGACGGTGGTCAGGAACGCGCCGACCAGCCCCATATCGTGATACAGCGGCAGCCACGACACCATCGCCTCACCCGGGCGCCAGTCGATCAGCCGCGAGATCATGTCGATGTTGTTGGCCAGGTTGTGCCAGCTCACCCGCACTCCGCGCGGCGTGCCGGTGGACCCGGAGGTGAACTGGAGCAGCGCGCACGGATCCGGCGCGCCGAAAACCCGCTCGGCCGGGGCAGGCGGCAAGGTCGCCGGATCGATGACGACCGGCTCATCGGTGCGGCCCGCCTCGACCATGGCGCGCCGGGCCAGCTGCTCGAACTCGACCGAGGTCACCACCACCCGCGGCTGCGCCTGCGCCAGGATCGCGGCCACATGGCTGATGTACTGGTCGAGATCGCCGAACATCGGCGGGGCCACCGGCGTGAACACCCCGCCACACGCCCACACCGCGTAAAACGCTGCCGTACAGGGAAATCCGGTCGGCATGACGACGCAGGCGCCGTCGCCGCTGCCCATGCCGTGCTCACGCATCACCTGCGCGATCGCCCAGGTGAGGTCGGCCAGCTCGGCATAACTGCGGTAATCCCAGCCGTCGGCCTCGTCGGCGAAATGGATGCCGGTGGCGGCGTCCGGCTCGACCAGCCACTGCCGCACCGTCGCCACATGATCGGTCTCACGCATCGCCGGACTCCGCTCCGGACAGCACCGTCACAGTCCCCGTGGTTCCGTCCACCCGTATCCGCATTCCCGTCCGTATCCGCTTGGTGATGTCCTTGACCTGCACGACCGTCGGCACGCCGAGCTCGCGCGCCACGATCGCGACGTGGGTGAGGGGGCTGCCCCGCTCGATCACCAACGCCGACGCGGACGGCAGCGCCGCCACCCATCCGGGGTCGGTGCGGTAGGCGATCAGGATGCCTCCGGCGACGTCACGGGGCTCATCTACCACAACCGCGCCGCCCTCGACCACACCGGATGATGACGGCGTGCCTGCCAGGACGGTACCCGGGGTCGCGGGCGGAGTATCGGTGACGGGAACCCAGCCCTGGGAAGCCAACTCCTGCCTGCCGAATCCGGACCCGACCGTGCTGAACCGCGCGGGCGCCACGAGCTCGGCGTCCTTGGCGCGCTGCACCTTTCGCGCCGCCACCAGATCACGGTAGGTGCTCGTATCGGCGTCCTCATAGCTACCGCGCAGCTCCTGCACGGTGAGGTAGAAGACATCGGAGAACTCGTCGATAACCCCGCGCGCGGCCAGATCGCGGCCCATCACCCGGATCATCCGCTTCACCATGCCGAAAGCCCTGGTCCGGCAGAACCGCAACCGCTCACGGTGCGCCGCGCAGCGAGATACCTTGGCGCGCAGGCGTTCATAGATCCGCCGGCGCACACCGGTCAGATGCGCGTCGAGGTAGGCGTCGGCTTCGGCGGCGCGATCGGGCTGCTGCCCCGCCTGCCCCACCCGGCCCAGCGCGCTGCGCAGCATGACGAACAGGCTCGCCGGATCCTCACGCAGATCCGGGGTCTCCAATTTCAGCTCGTCCAGGCTGCGGTAGCCGTAGCGGTCGATATAGGCGTCGACCTCGGCGCGAAACGCGGCATAGTTCTCGCTCGCGTGCAGCTGACGGTAGACCTGTTGCGGTTCGGTCGAATTGATGAGCGCGGTCAGTTCCGGGTCGGCGTGCACCGTCTCGGCCATCGCCGTCAGCGCACGCGCCGGTTCCGCCGACTCCACATCCGCACCCGGCCCGACGACCGCGTACAAGAACCACTCCGGCGCCTTGGGCAGGAACAGCTTGGTGAGCAGGTACATCGCGCCGGTGCAGGTGAGCAGGATGGCGTCGAGCACCATCAGCGGACCCCAGCGCCGCACCAGGTCGGCGTCGACCCTGCGGTAGGCGGCGTAGGCCTGCTCACCGGTGAGCGTGGTGTAGTCGAGGGCCTCGTATTCGTCGTAGACGCGGTAGAACTCGGTGAGGAACTGCTCGACCATCGCGTCGATGCCGAACAGCCGGCGCAAGTAGGTGACGGTGGTGACCGTGCGCGACCGGATCTTTTCGGCTGCCGAGCCGAAGGTGTAGGGCCGCAAAGTTTTCGCGATCTCGTCGGGCAGCGGTTCGTCCACCCCGAGCGCCGCCTCCAGCACCTTGCGGTTGAGCGGATAGCCGGGCGCGATACCGACCATGCGATACCAGTGCAGCAGGTTGTAGTAGACCCGCCCGTGGAAGTAGCCCAGCAGCACCGGCGTCCAATCGTCGGTCTGACGCAACTGCTCGGCGGGCACCTTCAGCGATTCGGCGTAACCGCGGTAGACGCGGCCGTAGATATCCGCGGCGGTGGTGTAGGTCAGCGGCGAGGTGAGGCCGCTGAAGCTTTCGATGATGTTGGAGTTGTCCCAGATCCGGGTCTCGCCGTCGGGCACGGCCTCACCGGCGCCGCGGATCAGCGCGGTCTCGGCCACCGCCCGATCCGCTGCCGGTGTCAGGGTGGTGGTGATGGGGCGGGCCTGCAAGAACCAGATGCCGTCGTCGTCGATGGCCCATTCGATGTCCTGTGGTGCGCCGAGCTCGGCCTCGAGTTTGCGGCCCAGCTCGGCGAGGGCGGCGATCTCGGTCTCGGACAGCGCCAGGCGGGCACGGCGCTCGGCGTCGACCTCGCTGGTCGTCGAGCCACCGACGGCATCGGGCACGAACGCGCTGTCCTTGTCACCGATGACCGTCTCCACAACCGCGCCGGTGCGGTCCACGACCACCGAATCGGCGTCGACCGCGCCGGACACCAGCCCCTCCCCAAGGCCGTACACTGCGCTGATCACCAGCTCATCGGGCGAACCGCTCGCCGGATTGGCGGTGAACATCACCCCGCTGACCCGCGCAGGCACCAACCGCTGCAACACCACCGCGACGGCCGCGACCCTTGGCTGATCATGGGCGAACGCATACTCGATCGAACGCTGCGAGAACGCCGACGCCCAGCAGGCGCGCACCTGGCGCCGCACCGCGTCCTCGCCGTCGACATTGAGAAACGAATCGAACTGACCGGCATAGGAATGCGCCGGACCGTCCTCGGCGGCGACCGAGGAACGCACCGCGACGGCGCCACCACCGAGCCGGCGGTATCCGTCACCGATCAGCTCGGCGACGTCCGCGGGCAGCTCGGCGGACTCGATCGCCGACCGCAACGCCACGCCGGCAGCCGAGGCCGCCTCGGGCGTGCCGGCGGCGGCGAACTCCGCGATCTGCTCGTCCAGACCCGCACCGGCGGCGAACGCGTCGAAGACGTCGGTGCCGAGCACCGCCCACTCCGGTACCGCGAAGCCACTGTTGTGCAGGATGTGCAATCCGCGGGCCTTACCGCCTGCCGAGGCCGAGATGGCCCCCGAGTCGGTCCACGGTCCGAGCAGCTGCACGCTTCCTCCCATCGCTCCCGGTCGATACCGGGCAGCTCATATTCTCGGGCCCACCGCGCGCACGGTGGGCCCGCGACCGAGTAAATCCGAGCATTGTCTGTATATCCGAGAATTGACCATGGTGTTAGCTCACAATCCTCGGGTCCCCCGGCAGTGCCACACCGTTTCGTACGGCATGGGCGGCCATCACACCGGTGGCGGCCACTAAGCTGTCGGGCAGCGTCGGTGGGTGCGGTGAGGATGTGATCGGGTCGTGAGTTGGACGTTCACCCCGGACGAGTTCGCCCATATCTGGCGCGAAACCGACCAGGACCGTCATCCATACCCCTTGCGCATCCTGGAAACCCCGCGCACCGAACGCGAAGCCGACGCGCTGCGCGCCGAACTCGCCACCCGGCTGCCGCTGGGCGCCGACCCCGATCTGTCGGCCTGCCTGCGCATACTCGCCGCCCCGCACACCAGGATCGTCGCCGTCGGCGGCGGGCACACCGCGGGCAGCGAGATCCGGCTGCTGGCCGCGGCCGTCTTCGATCGCGGAGTGCTCGCGGTCCAGGAACCCGGGCGGACACCGGACTTCGGTGGCCAGATCCGCATATCCATCGGCCACAGCGCCAAACTCGGCGCCCGCATCGCCGCACTGCTCCCCAAGACGCCCGCGGGACGCGAACCGGCCCGTGCCGCCGCGGTGGAGGCGATCCGCGACGAGGAAACGGTTATCGCCACCGAGCGTGCGGCGCTGCCGATCCGGCGCCTGCTGCTACGACCGCACACCGCCGAAGGCCATATCCGCATCGAGGCCCGTCTGGATCGGCCGACGCCACCCGCCCCGGTGCACTACACCTGGATCGATGTCGAGGGCGACGGCCGCTATCTCATCAAAGCCGGTGACACCGTGCACATCGTGCCCGCGAGCAGCGAACAACTGGCCGCGCAACTGCAAAAGCGGGTGCCCGCCTGATCTGTTCACCCACTGACCGGCGGCCTCGTTTGCGGCTACGCTGAATCGGACCGAGGAGGGGACAGCGATGACGATCGAGAGCAGCCGAGCCGAAATCGCCCGGTTTCGGCAAGCGGCACACGCGGGCACTGTCAAGTTCGATCCGGCCGCGGCCCGGCGCTGCGCCGAAATCTACGACCACCAGGTCGATCGCCTCCTACACCTGCAACAGCGGCTGGAATCGGTGGCCGAACCGCACGGTTTCGGCGGATTCGTCTCGGCCCAGCAGTTGCAGGCCGGATTCGGGCACAAGGCCCGCGACGCCGCCGCCCTGCTCGACCACTACATCGAGGCCGCCTACCGGATGAAAGAGGCGTTCCTGATCAGCGGCGGGCTCTACGAGGAAGCCGACGCCGCCAATGCCGCCGCCGTGCGGGCCGTCGCCGCGAGGCTGCCCCGATGAGCGGCACGGACCCCGATTACATCAGCGCGATGGAGCACTTCGAGTCCATGCGGCACGAAGAGATCTACGCGAAAACCCAGGAAATCGACGCCGCCGCGATCGTGCAGACCTCCGCCGCATGGCTGGAGGCGGCCGCCGGCCTGTCCACCTCGTTCCCACTCACCCGCGACAGCGTCGACCGGGTGATGGACGCGATGGAATGGGAAGGCGCGGCCGCCGATGCCGCACACGCGAGCGCACGCAGCTTCGCCGCCTCGGTCGACGAACTGGCCGCGGTCCTGGGCCAGGTCGGCGCCCGCATCGGCGCGGTCGCCGCCGCCGCGGAGGCGGTGAAACTCGCCGTCGTGCCGCCCGGCGGATCGGGGCCCATCGGCGCCATCGCCCGGCTGCTCGAGGCCGCCAACGTCATCGACGCACAGATGGCGCAAGAGGCCTTGCGTCAAGAAGCGGTGCTGGCGATGAACATGATCTACAAACCGGCGTACAAGCTGGCAGGCACCGGCGTTCCGGCGCTGCCCGACCCGCCCGCGGCTCCGGGCACCCCGGCACCGCTGGCACCGCCCCCGCAGAATCAATTGCGCGACGACCAACAGGCCGCGCCACCTAACGGGGCGAATCCCCCACGGACCCAAGATGATCCGGGCTCGCCGTCACCGGGCCCGGCCACACCGCCGGACGCCGGGACTCCCGCACCGCAACCGCGTGCTGAGGTGCCTCCGCAGCCTGGCTCCGAAGGCACCCCGCCGCCCACCGAGCATCCACAGGACCGCACACCGCCGTCGCCACCCACTCAGCAGGCTCCCCCGCTGCCCGTCCCGCCCCCTGCCGAACCGCCCGTGCCGGTTCCGCCTCCCACGCAGGCGCCCACGCCGGCGCCACCGTCAGCGGACGTTCCCGTGCCGACCCCCGCACCACCCCCGGCCGACGCCCCCGCGCCGACGGCCTCGCCCGAGCCGCCGGTACCAACTCCGCCCGCCACCGAGACCACACCGGTGCAGCCACCGGCCGAGCCCTCCGTCCCCGTTCCCCCACCGGCAGCACCTCCCGCCCCACCACCACCGGCGGCACCCGCACCGCCGCCGGCTCCCGTGCCGCCACCGGCTCAACCGCCGGTCGAACCTCCCCCGCTGCCGCAAGCACCGCCCCCACCCCCGATCCCGGCCCCGGAGACCCCACCTGTCCCCCTCCCGGACCCGGGCGGGCAACCCGGCATCACGGGACCGATCCCCGAAGGCCAGCCCCCGGCTACAGACCAGCCCGGCGTCATCCCGCCGCAGGGGTAGATATCGACTCGTTCCGATAAGGAGCCGAGGATCGCCACCTTGCGTCCGCGCTGGATGATGCCGTCGGCGGGGCCGACTGTCTCCCGATGTCCCGCCGGAACCAGCTCGATCACGGTGACCGAAAGTCATACCATTCCGGCATGACTGTGCCGCGCGTCGAGCGCCCAGAGCTGCCTGAACATATGTCCTGGGAAGAGCTGGAACGGCTACCCGAAGAGATCGCGAATCAGATCGAACTGTGGACCGGACGCGTCGTCTGGGTGCGTCGGGGTCCGGCAGAGCACCAGACATTCGCGAATCGGTTGTGGATGTCCCTCGAACGCTGCGCTCGGACAGTCGGTCGCGGGAATCCGGATCAGTGCTGGCGGGTGACCACAGGGACCGATGTCTTTCTCGGCAATAGCGGACGATCAGACTTCTCGACCCCGGATTTCCTGGTCCACCGCTGTCTGGAGTCGCCTTACCAAGATATTCGCGCAGCAGATGCGCTCCTGGTAGGCGAGGTGCTGACATCGAACGCCCAGCCTGATGTCGAGACCAAGAAAGCACGGTATGCGAGTGCCGGGATCCCTTGGTACTGGGAAGTGATCCTGGCTCGCACGGAAAGCGCCATCGCGGTCGTCAGAGCGTACGCGCTGCAGACCGAGTACGGTCGGCTGCCGCAGGGCGTGCGGCCGCTACGTCAGGCCAACTACCTGGTCGCGGGCGAATGGGTCCCGGCCGATGCCGACGGAATCCATATCGACTTCCCGTTCCCGATCAGCATCCCGTGGTCGGAGCTCGAGTACTGATCCATCCCCTGCACCGGCACGGATCGTCCACACGAGCGAAGGCATGAGGGCACCGCACGCTCGGTGATGTCGACCAGGAGCATCAGGTTCAACGTGCGTCCTACACCTTCACCAGGTCGTCGGCGTGGATGACGGGACGCTGCATGGTGTCGGGGAGTTCGGTGGTGGAGCGGCCCAGCATCGTCGCCAGTTCGGCGGCGTCGTATTCGACGACGCCGCGGGCCACCAGGCGGTTGTCGGGGGCGATGAGGTCGACGACGTCGCCGCCGTGGAAGCGACCGCGCACGCCGGTGATGCCCGCCGCCAGCAAGGAGTGGCGGCGGTGTGCGACGGCGGCGACGGCGCCCTCGTCGATGTGGATGGCGCCGCGGCTGTCGGCGGCGTGCCGCACCCAGAATTTGCGGGCGGACAGCCGCACCGGCCGAGCCGCGAACGCGGTGCCGACGGTGCCGCTGCTCAACGCGGTGGCCGCTTCCGAGGCCGCGGCCAGCAACACGGGTACGCCCGCGTCGGCGGCGAGCCGGGCCGCGGACAGCTTCGAGGCCATGCCGCCGGTGCCGAGCGCACCGCCGGTGCCCGCGATCACCCCGTCCAGATCGGCGCTGGAACGCACCTCGGGAATGAAGGTGGCGCCACCCTTGCGCGGATCGCCGTCGTAGAGGCCCTCGACATCCGACAGCAGCACCAGCGCGTCGGCACCCACCAGATGCGCGACCAACGCCGCGAGCCGGTCGTTGTCACCGAAGCGGATCTCTTCCGTTGCGACGGTGTCGTTTTCGTTCACCACCGCCACCGCGCCGAGCGAGCGCAACCGGTCGAGGGTGCGCTGCGCGTTGCGGTGATGTTCGCGGCGGGAGAAGTCGTCGGCGCTGAGCAGCACCTGGCCGACGGTGCGGCCGTAGCGGGCGAACGAGGTGCCCCACGCGTGTGCGAGCGCGAGCTGGCCGACGCTGGCCGCGGCCTGTTTGGTGGCCAGATCGCGTGGCCGAGTACTCAGGCCCAGCGGGGCCATACCGGCGCCGATCGCGCCCGAGGACACCACCACCACATCCGACCCGGCCCGCATCCGCGCCTCGACGGCGTCGGCGAGCCGATCCAGCCGCGCGGTGTCCAGACCCGCCTTCATGCTGGTGAGGGCCGAGGACCCGATCTTCACCACCACACTGCGCGCACCGGCGATGGCCTTTCGCGCCTCACTGAGTTCGGCGCCGAAGTGCACCTGCGTTTCCGTCACGGCTGATCTCCACCACTGTTCTCACGCGCGGCACGACGGAGGTCGTGCCTACGCTTCGTCCTCGTCGTCGCGCACCAGACCGCGACGCACCCGCGAGGCATGTTTGCGTTCGGCCGCGCTGACCCGGTCGGTCTGCTCGAGCCTGATATCGGTGCCGCGGCCGGTGGGCACCATGTCGACGCCCGCCGAGATCTGCGGCTCCCATTCGAAGGTGACGTCACCGATGGTGACGGGCGCGCCCGGCTCCGCCCCGAGACGCACCAGTTCGTCTTCGACGCCCAACCGGGCGAGCCGGTCGGCCAGATAGCCGACGGCCTCGTCGTTGTCGAACTGGGTCTGCCGCACCCAGCGCTCGGGGCGGGTGCCGCGCACAATGAAGCCGCCGGGCTCCTCCGGATCGGCGATGACACTGAACCCGGTCTCGTCGACCGCGATCGGCCGGATCACCGGACGCTTCGGCGCCGCCTTCGGGTGTTCCTCGCGATACTGACGCACCATGTCGGCCAGCGCGAACGTCAACGGCCGCAGGCCCGCCCGGCTCACCGCCGAGATCTGGAAGACCGGCCAGCCCCGCGCGGTGAACTCGTCGGTGACCATCTCGGCCAGCTCCGCGGCGTCGGGCACATCGGTCTTGTTCAGGATCACCACGCGCGGGCGGTCGGCCAGATCACCGAGGCCTGAGTCGGCGCTCAGCGCGGGCTTGTAGGCCGCCAATTCCGCCTCGAGGGCGTCGACATCGGAGACGGGATCGCGGCCCGGCTCCAGCGTCGCGCAGTCCACCACGTGGGCGAGCACGGCGCAGCGCTCCAGATGACGCAGGAAGTCGAGCCCGAGCCCACGGCCCTGGCTCGCACCCGGGATCAGTCCGGGCACATCGGCGACGGTGAAGGTGGTGTCGCCGCTGGCGACCACACCGAGATTGGGCACCAGCGTGGTGAACGGATAGTCGGCGATCTTGGGTTTGGCCGCCGACAGCACCGACACCAGCGAGGACTTACCGGCCGACGGGAACCCGACCAGCCCCACATCGGCCACCGACTTGAGCTCGAGCACGATATCGCGCTCTTCGCCCTCCTCACCGAGCAGCGCGAAACCGGGCGCCTTGCGCGCCTTGGAGGCCAGCGCGGCATTGCCGAGCCCGCCGCGTCCGCCGCGTGCGGCGATGAACCGGTTGCCGGCACCGACGAGATCCATCAGCACTTCACCGTCGGAGCCGAGCACGACGGTGCCATCGGGCACCTTCAGCAGCAGGTCGGTGCCCTGCTTGCCGTCACGGTTGCCGCCTTCGCCGGGCTTGCCGTTGCTCGCCTTGGCGTGCGGGTGGAAATGGAAGTCCAGCAGCGTGTGCACATTGGGATCGACCTCGAGGATCACATCGCCGCCGTTGCCGCCGTTGCCGCCGTCGGGGCCGCCGAGCGGCTTGAACTTCTCCCGGTGCACCGACGCGCAGCCGTGGCCGCCCTTGCCAGCACGCACATGAAGTACGACACGGTCGATGAATTTGGACATACGCCGAATCATCCTCCTTCGGTCTGGTCGGGACGGCGAACGTCGCCGCAGGTCACTGCTGATAGAAACAACGAAAAGCGGGCCAGGGGTATGTCACCCTGACCCGCTCGTCTGTGTTGGAGTCGTCAGCCGGTCAGGCCTCGACCGGCTCCGGAACCACGATGTTGACGGTCTTGCGTCCACGCTTGGTGCCGAACTCGACCGCGCCCGCCTCGAGGGCGAACAGGGTGTCGTCACCGCCACGGCCGACGTTCACGCCGGGGTGGAAGTGCGTGCCGCGCTGACGCACCAGGATCTCGCCGGCCTTGACGGACTGACCACCGAACCGCTTCACGCCGAGGCGCTTGCTGTTGGAATCGCGACCGTTCCGGGAGCTGGATGCACCCTTCTTATGTGCCATTGCTGTAACTCCTCCAGGTGAGGGCTCGGTGAGCCCCCGGGCCGATTACTTGATGCCGGTGACCTTCAGGACCGTCAGCGGCTGACGGTGACCCTGGCGCTTGTGGTAGCCGGTCTTGTTCTTGAACTTGTGGATGCGGATCTTCGGGCCCTTGGTCTGCTCGACGACCTCGGCGGACACCGACACCTTGGCCAGCTTGTCCGCGTCGGCGGTCAGCTCGGCGCCGTTGACCACGAGCACCGGCGACAGATCCACAGCGGTGCCCGGCGCACCCTCGATCTTCTCGACCTTCACCAGGTCACCGACCGCGACCTTGTACTGCTTTCCGCCGGTCTTGACGATCGCGTACGTTGCCATCGGTCGGCTGCCCTTCTTCCTCTTAGGTGTGCGGCGCTTGCTAGCGCGGCTGGAGTGGCACCCGGCCGGAGAATTCCACCGGGCATCCACTACACATCTGGTCTGGTAGTCACCGCCGCCTCAGCACTGGCGATTGCTCTACAGCTTCGCGGGCACAGCGTGATAAAACGCTGTCGCCGGGCAGCGACTGTCCAAGATTACAGGACGCATAGGTGCGCGACCAAACCGGCCGCCGAACGACAGTGGCCCCCGCCACAAGGGCGGGGACCACCAGGTCATTCGTCGGCCGATTCGGCGGGCGGCGGCCCGGCGGGCCTGCCCGCGCTGCGCCTGCGCGGCCTGCGTTCGGGCACCGGGACCGGTACCGGCTCGGTGAGGTCGACGACCGGGGTCGCGGGCTCCTCCGAGCTGCTGAGGACGAATACCGCGCCGGTGCTGTCCGAGGCCGGGGCGGCCGCGGATCGGGCCACCCGGCGGCGTCGGGTCGAGCGTGCCGCGGTGCCGTTCTCCGCGGTCGCGGTGGGCTCGGCGGCCTTGGGCTCCGCCGGTTCGGCCGCGGGCGCCGCGACCGCTTCCGCGGGCTCGGTCGTGTCCGGTTCGGCGGTGGTCACCGCGGCCGGAGCCGATTCGGCAGGACCCGGCTCCACGACAGAGACCTGCTTGGCCACTGCCGTCACATCGGCGGTCGGCGCCTGTTCAGTGGTCGGGACCGTTTCGACGGATGCGACCGGTTCCACGTGCTGGGCCGACACCGGTTCAGCGACTGCCGCCTGCTCGGGTTCACCCTGGTCGGCAACGGCAGCCTGCTCGACCTGTTCGGCCGGCGCGCCCACCTCGGTGACGACCTCGCTGACGGCGACGACCGCGTCGGCATCCGGCGCCGCGGCCGAGCGGGCCACCCGCCGACGCCGCGTCGACCGGGTACGAGTGGTCCCGTTCTGCCCGGCGACGACGCGCTGAGCGGCCGGTTCGCTGGTCGCTTCCTGCGCCTGCTCGGCGGCCGCGGGTTCGACGCCCGTCTCCGGCTGCTCGGCCTCGGGCTGCGCCTCCGTGGCACCGGAGTCCTCGGCCTGATGGGCGGCCATGGCAAGCGCGACCGGATGCGCGCGCTTGACCGCGGCCTCCTCCTCGCTCAACTCCGCCACCGCGGGCTGCGCCTGCGGGGCGGCCGGCGCGGCGGCCTTGTCGCGGCCGCGACGACGGCGAGAACCGGCTTCGCGTCCGCGTCCGGCCCCGTCCTCGGCCGCACTCGGCTCCACCGGGTAGCTGTGCACCAGGATGCCGCGGCCGTGGCAGTGCTCGCAGGTGGTGGAGAACGCCTCGACCAGGCCGGTGCCCAGCTTCTTGCGGGTCATCTGGACCAGGCCGAGCGAGGTCACCTCGGAGACCTGATGGCGGGTGCGGTCGCGGCCCAGCGCCTCGGTGAGCCGGCGCAACACCAGGTCACGGTTGGATTCGAGGACCATGTCGATGAAGTCGACGACGATCATGCCGCCGATATCGCGCAACCGCATCTGCCGCACGATCTCCTCGGCGGCTTCCAGGTTGTTACGGGTGACCGTCTCTTCCAGGTTGCTGTTGCCCGAGCCGGTGAACTTGCCGGTGTTGACGTCGATGACGGTCATCGCCTCGGTGCGGTCGATGACCAGCGTGCCGCCCGAGGGCAGCCACACCTTGCGGTCGAGCGCCTTGGCCAGCTGTTCGTCGATCCGGTAGGCCTCGAAGACGTCGACGCCGTTGTTCTCGTGCCGCGACACCCGGGCCAGCAGGTCCGGCGCGACGGTGCGGATGTAGGTCTCCACCGTGCTCCAGGACCGTTCGCCCTCGATGACGAGCTTGGAGAAGTCCTCGTTGAACAGGTCGCGGATCACCTTGACCAGCAGGTCCGGCTCTTCGTAGAGCGTTTTCGGTGCGCCGGAATCCTGTTCGGCGGCCTTCTCGATGGTGCGCCAGGTGGCCTGCAACCGCTCCACATCGCGCGCCAGTTCGGCTTCGCTGACGCCCTCGGAGGCGGTGCGGATGATCACGCCGGCGTCGGCGGGCACGATCTCGCGCAGGATCTCCTTGAGCCGCTTGCGCTCGGTGTCGGGCAACTTGCGGCTGATCCCGGTGGAGGTGCCGCCGGGCACGTACACCAGGAAGCGTCCGGCCAGGCTGATCTGCGTGGTCAGGCGGGCACCCTTGTGTCCGACCGGATCCTTGCTGACCTGCACCAGCACCTGATCGCCCGGCTTGAGCGCCTGCTCGATCTTGCGTTCCTTGCCGCCGAGCCCGGCGGCCTCCCAGTTCACCTCACCGGCGTAGAGCACGCCGTTGCGGCCGCGCCCGATGTCGACGAACGCCGCCTCCATGCTCGGCAGCACGTTCTGCACCTTGCCGAGGTAGACGTTGCCGACCATGGACGCCTGGCCGGTGCTGGTGACGAAGTGCTCGACCAGGATGTTGTCCTCGAGCACCGCGACCTGGGTGGCGGTGGGGTGGCCGGGGATCTCCTTTTCCCGCACCACCATGACCCGGTCGACGGATTCGCGGCGGGCCAGGAACTCCGACTCGGTCAGGATCGGCGGACGGCGCCGGCCTGCCTCGCGCCCGTCGCGGCGACGCTGACGCTTGGCCTCGAGCCGGGTGGACCCGGTGATGCCCTGCACCTCGTCGACGACGGCGCGGGCACGGCTCTTGTTCCGCGGCTCGCGCTCGTGCACGACGGTGTTGGGCGGGTCGTCGTCGGCGGGTTCGTTCTCGCCGCCGCCCTCGCCCGCGACCTTGCGGCGCCTGCGCCTGCGCCTGCGGCGGGTCGAGCCCTCCGCGCCGTCCTCGCCGTCGTCGGCGGATTCGGCTGCGTCGGACCCGGCCTGTTTGGTGTCCTCGGACTCGGACTCGTCCGCGGGGCTCGCGTCCTGGGCGGGCGCCTCATCCTTGTCGCGGGCGCCGTCCTTGTCACGGGCGGCGCGTTCGTCGGTGTCGGGCTCGTCATCGGAGTCGGCGTGCTGTTCGCCGCGGCCACGACCACGGCCGCGGCGGCCACGACGGCGGCGGCGGGGCTGATCGTCGGACTCGGACTGCTCGGTGCCGTCCTGCTCGTCGGTGGTCTCGTCCTCGACGTCCTCGGCCTGGGCGGGCGCCTCGTCGGCGCGCGGGGCCTCGGGTTCGACGCGGCGCCGCTTCTTGCGTAGCTCTTCGGCGGCGGCGGCATCCGGGGACAGGAACAGCGGCGCGGCGACGACCGCGGATTCGAACACGACCGGCTCCACGACCGGCGGTTCTTCCTGGACCGGGCTGGCGAACAGGCCGCCGGGCGGGCTGAACGCGGGCGCCGTGGAGAACAGGTCGGCGGCCGGAGTCGCCTGGGTTTCGGCCGTGACGGGCTGGTCCGGCTCGGCAGCGGCGCTGACCGCCTGCTCGGCCGGCGCTTCGGCGGTTTGCCGGCTGTCCGCCGCCGGGGGTTCGGCAGCGGCCTGCTCGGTCTCCGGGGTGGCGAGCGCGTCGCGCACCGACTCCGCGACCGCGCGCTCGACGTTCGATTGGGGGCTGCGCGCGTCGGAGCCGAGCTCACCCAGCTTGGCCAGGATGCGCTTGCTCGTTACTCCCAGACGTTTGGCCAGCGCATGAACTCGGATTCGCTCCGGCAATTGATCGGCATCCTGTGATGTTGTGTCCAGCGGCTCTTGATCGGCCACGAAGTCTCCTCGGGCCCCCGGGCGCGTTCCTCCCCGAAGGGAGTGACGCGGCCGACGCGGGGGCGCTGTTTCCGTACGCCTCGCGCGGTTGGCACGAGGTCAATGGTCTCGCCCCGCGTGCCCGGTTATCTCCATATCGATCGTCGTTCGGGCTAACTGGTCACGCGGCGCCTGGCTGTATGGCTGAACTCCGTGGTGTGAGCGTTCATCCAGCGTGCCGACGCGAACGAGTTACCGCGCCGCGGCAGCGATGATCGGCATCGAACCTCGGGGTGTCATCCGGTTACCGCCGTTATCGGTGGCAACCAGTTGCCAGTATCCCACACCGTGCGCCGAGGGTTCGCCATCGGCGCAACAGCGTGACGTCGGATGCGACGGAATGGAGATAAATTCAGGCCGGGAACTCGGGAAACCAGAGGGCGATTTCCCGCTTGGCCGACTCGGGCGAGTCGGATCCGTGCACCAGGTTCTCCTGGGTTTCCAGGGCGAAATCGCCCCGGATGCTGCCGGTGGCCGCCTTTTCCACGGGGTCGGTGCCGCCGGCGATCTGCCGGAACGCCGCGATCGCCCGCGGACCCTCGAGCACGGCCGCGACGACCGGCCCGGAAGTGATGAATTCGATCAGCGAGCCGTAGAACGGCTTGCCCGCATGTTCGGCGTAATGCTCGCCCGCCAGCTCATCGGACACCTGCTTCAGCTCGAGCGCGGCAATCTTGAGCCCCTTGCGCTCGATCCGGTTCAGCACCTCACCGACGAGGCCACGGGCCACACCGTCCGGCTTGATGAGGATCAATGTCTGCTCAGTCACGGGCGACAGCGTAACGGTCGGCTATCCCTGTCTCCCAACCCGCGGTCATCCCGCATGCGCCCATGACCGGTCGGTCCGGGTCAGTTCCACGAACCCGCACCGAGACAGCAGCTCCAGGTCCGGATCTCCCGGCTCGCGGTAGGTGAGCAGCCGGTCCACCCCGCCGAGCCGCAACCAGTCGGCGACCTGTCCGTACAGCCAGCGCCGCACCTCGGGTTCCCCGTCCTCGCGGCAGACGTCGGCCCAGCCGCCCAGCCGCGATATCCGTTCGGGTTGCGTCAGGTTGGTGTCGACCTCGAGATGACCGAGATCGCGGCCGCCGCGGTGGGCGATGAATCGGGTGCCGAGCTCACCCATGACGCGGCGCACCGAGAGGTCGGTGCGCTGCGGGCGAGGGATCCTGTCGGTCTCGGCGAGCAGGAGCAATTCGACGCTCGACTCGTCGGTCTGCGCCCAACCGTTGCGTTCGAGGATCGCCCGGATGTGCGGCCATTGCTCGGACAGGCCGTAGGCGGCGAAGGTGGGCAGGCTGCCGCTGAAGTATCGGGACTCGACGCCCCAGCGCGCGAGCTGAGCCAGGCAGCCGGTCATCAACGCGTCGGCGGCGGCGTCGATCGGGCGCGGGCTGCCGTCGTCACCGAGGGTCGAGCGATTCCAGGCGAGGAACCATTCGACCGTCCCGGCGTTGCGGAAGCTGTCGGTGACGTGTGCGGCGCTGTCGTACCGCAACAGGTGCGCGGCGGCGACGAGTTCGCGATCCTGTTCGGCGACGAGGGTGACCCGTTCGGTTACCCAGGGATCGAGGATGACCTCTTCGGGACGCCGTTCGAGGGTGCTCAGCATGGTGTTGACCGAGATCGATACCCCGGGCACGACCGCGGCGATGTGGGTGTTGGCCAGCCGGGTCAGCTGGTCGCGATCGTCGCGGCGGAAGGGGCGGATGACGTACGTGGGCATGGCGAATCTCCAGGACGCTCGATGGGATGCATCGGAATCCGCCAGGGGGACGGTACGGCGCCCACCTTAGCAATGGGCGCCGTGCCCGGCCACAGTATTTCGCGCGCGGGTCAGTCGGTGCGCTGGATGCGCTGGCTGGGCAGGACGCCGAGGTCCATGCGGCGTTTGACGTCGTTGCGGAGGATGAGGATGAAGGCCCAGACGATGGCGAACAGGATGCCGATGACGCCGATGGAGATGTGGATGAAGGCGCCGGCGATCACCAAGACCTGGAGGGCGAGGTTGAACGGGACGGCCCAGGGGCGGCGTTGCAGGCCGGCGCCGAGGATCATCACCACGGCCAGGGTCACCAGATAGGTGCCCGACAGCCAGCTGACGCCACCGCCGACGTCGGCGACCACGGGCAGGGCGAGCAGCACGACGATGGCCTCGAGGACCAGCGTGCCCGCCATCACCCCGCGCAGGCCCTTCCACGGGTCCGGCGGCGCGGGAGTCGCGGGAGAAGTCTGCGCCGCGGCCTCCTCGTCACCGTTCGGGCGTGGATCGGATTCGCTCATGCTCTGCCTCCTCGGCACGATCTGCCGATCATGCGGGCTTCCGGGCGTCCCGCCGCCTCCGGGCGACGACCATTCACGCCGGGTCCTTGCCGAACAGCGCGCGCGCCGCACCCGCGGTGACGACCGAACCGGTGATGACGACCCCGGCGCCGGAGACCATCTCCCCACTGTCGGCGACGTCCTCGGCGATCGCGATCGCGGTCTCCAGGGCGTCGGGCAGGGAGTACGCGGGGACGACGCGTTCGTCGCCGAAGCGCTGCACCGCGAGATCGGTGAGGGCGTCGACGTCGAGGGCGCGCGGGGAACCGTTGGTGGTGACGACGATCTCGTCGAACACCGGCTCCAGCGCCTCGAGGATGCCCGCGGCGTCCTTGTCGCCGAGCACCGCGACCACGCCGACGAGCTTGCGGAAGTCGAACTCGCTGGTCAAGGTCGCTGCCAGGGCCTTGGCGCCGGCCGGGTTGTGGGCGGCGTCGATGAAGATGGTCGGCGCGCTGCGCATCCGCTCCAGCCGGCCGGGGCTGGTGACGCTCGCGAACCCGGCCCGCACGGCGTCGACGTCGAGTTGACGTTGCGCACCCGCGCCGAAGAACGCCTCCACCGCCGCCAGCGCCAGCACCGCGTTGCGCGCCTGGTGTTCGCCGTGCAGCGGCAGGAAGATCTCGTCGTACACCCCGCCGAGGCCTTGCAACTCCAACTGCTGGCCGCCGACGGCGATCTTGCGGGCCAGCACCCGGAACTCCGCACCCTCACGCGCCACCGCCGCGTCCACCTCGACGGCGCGGCGCAGCAGCACCTCCATCGCCTCGGGGTCCTGTTCGGCGATGACGGCCACGTTGTCGCGTGGGATCAGGCTTTCCGGCGCGCGCTTGATGATCCCGGCCTTCTCCCCCGCGATGGCGGCGAGGTCGGGGCCGAGGTATTCGGTGTGGTCGAGCCCGATCGGGGTGATCACCGCGACCTGCCCGTCGATGACGTTGGTCGCATCCCACGTGCCGCCCATGCCGGTTTCCACCACCGCGACGTCGACCGGTGCCTCCGCGAAGGCCGCGTAGGCCATGCCGGTGAGCACCTCGAACTTGCTCATGGCGGGCCCGCCCGCGGCTGCGGACTGCTTGTCGATCATCTCGATGTAGGGCGCCAGCTCGCGATACACCTCCACGTAGCGCGCAGGCGTGATGGGCGCATTGTCGATGCTGATCCGCTCGGTCGCCAGCTGCAGGTGCGGGCTGGTGATACGCCCGGTGCGCCGGTGCAGTGCGGTGAGCAGCGCGTCGATCATCCGGGTCACTGAGGTCTTGCCGTTGGTGCCCGCGATGTGGATCGCCGGATAGCTCTGCTGCGGCGAGCCGAGCAGGTCCATCAGGGTCGAGATACGGGTCAGCGACGGCTCGATCTTGGTTTCCGGCCAGCGCCGGTCGAGTTCGGCCTCGACCAGCGCCATCTCCGCCAGCTCCACCGGCGACGGCCCGGACCCCAGCGGCGCCCCGGTGCCGTGCTGAGGCTCCGGTTCGGCGTTGCCGGCCTCGTGGGCGAAATCGGGGCCGTCGGTCTCGTCGGGGCCGGTCACTTGCCGCTCAGTTCGGCGAGCCGGGCGCCGATGCGCTCCACCTCGGCGGCGGCCACATCGCGGCGGGTGCGGATCTTGTCGACCACCTGCTCGGGCGCCTTGGCCAGGAAGGCCTCGTTGCCGAGTTTGGCGGTGGTACCGGCCAATTCCTTCTGCGCGGCGGCCAGGTCCTTCTCCAGTCGGCGGCGTTCGGCGTCGAGGTCGACCGCACCGGAGGTGTCGAGTTCGACGGTGACGGTGGCGCCGCTGAGCCGGACCTCCACCGAGGCGGTGGCGGCGAAATCGTCGCCGGGCGCGGTGAGCCGGGCCAGATCGGTAATGGAGCGTTCGAGCGCGGCGAGCCCGGCGGCGTCCACCCCGATCAGCTTGGCCGCGACCTTCTGCTTATCGGCCAGGCCCTGATCGCTGCGA
This sequence comes from Nocardia cyriacigeorgica, assembly GCF_005863245.1. Taxonomy (GTDB): domain Bacteria; phylum Actinomycetota; class Actinomycetes; order Mycobacteriales; family Mycobacteriaceae; genus Nocardia; species Nocardia cyriacigeorgica_C. The sequence goes on from NZ_VBUT01000011.1 coordinate 117,389, forward strand.
AAGCGCCGGATCTCGGTGATCAGCCGCTGGGTGTCGGCGATGCGCTGCGCCGCACCCTGATCGGCGGCCTGCCCGGTGGGCTGCGGCCAGTCGGCGATCACGATCGACTCACCGCCGGTGAGCGCGAGCCACAGCGATTCGGTGACGAACGGGATCACCGGATGCAGCAGCCGCAGCACCGAGTCGAGCACCGAACCGAGGACGGTGCGGGTGGATTCGGCGCGCGCGTCGTCGGCGGCGAACTGCACCTTGGTCAGTTCCAGGTACCAGTCGCACAGCTCGTCCCAGGCGAAGTGGTAGAGCGCCTCACAGGCCTTGCCGAATTCGTAGGCGTCGAAGGCCGCGTCGACCTCGGCGCGCACGGCGTCGAGCCGGTCGATGATCCAGAGGTCGGCGTCGGTGAGGGTGGCGCGGTCGGGCAGCTCGCCGGGGCGCGCGCCGTTCATCAGGGCGAACTTGGTGGCGTTGAACAGCTTGGTCACGAAGCTGCGCGAGGCCAGCGCGTGCGGTTCGCCGACCGACAGGTCGCCGCCGGGCTGGGCGCCGCGGGCCAGGGTGAAGCGCAACGCGTCGGCGCCGTAGGCGGTGATCCACTCCAGCGGGTCGATGCCGTTGCCGCGCGACTTCGACATCTTCTTGCCGTGCTGGTCGCGGATGAGCCCATGCAGGAAGACGTCCTTGAACGGCACCTGCTTGGCGCCGCCCTTGCCCGCGGTGATGACGTGGTCCTCGGCCACGTAGGTGCCGAACATCATCATCCGGGCCACCCAGAAGAACAGGATGTCGTAGCCGGTGACCAGAACGCTTGTGGGATAGAACTTTTCCAGCTCGGGACTGGTGTCCGGCCACCCCATGGTGGAGAACGGCCACAGCCCGGAGGAGAACCAGGTGTCGAGCACGTCGGGGTCCTGCACCCAGCCCTCGGGCGGGGTCTCGTCCGGTCCGACGCAGGCGATCTCACCTTCGGGGCCGTACCAGATGGGGATGCGGTGGCCCCACCACAGCTGGCGCGAGATGCACCAGTCGTGCATGTCGTCGACCCAGTCGAACCAGCGCGGTTCCTGGCTGGCCGGGTGGATGACGGTGTCGCCGCTGCGCACCGCGTCACCGGCGGCCTTGGCCAGCGATTCCACCTTGACCCACCACTGCATCGACAGCCGCGGCTCGATCGGCTCGCCGCTGCGCTCGGAGTGGCCGACGCTGTGCTGGTAGGGGCGCTTCTCGGCGACGACGCGGCCCTCGGCGGCGAGGCGCTCACGCACCTTCACCCTGGCCTCGAAGCGGTCCATGCCGTCGAATTCGGTTCCGGTACCGGCGATTCGGCCGCGCTCGTCCATGATGGTCGGCATCGGCAGGTTGTGCCGCAGACCCATCTCGAAGTCGTTGGGGTCGTGCGCGGGGGTGATCTTCACCGCGCCGGAGCCGAACTCCGGGTCGACGTAGTCGTCGGCGATCACCGGGATCTGGCGGCCGGTGATCGGGTGCTCCAGGGTGGTGCCGATCAGCGCCTGGTAGCGCGGGTCGTCGGGGTGGACCGCGACGGCGGTGTCACCGAGCATCGTCTCCACTCGGGTGGTGGCGACGATCACGTGCGGTTCGTCGTCGCGCAGTGAGCCGTAGCGCAGCGACACCAGCTCGCCGTCGACGTCCTCGTATTTGACCTCGATATCGGAGATGGCGGTGCGCAGTTCCGGCGACCAGTTGACCAGGCGTTCGGCGCGGTAGATGAGCCCGGCGTCGAACAGCCGCTTGAACATGGTCTGGACGGCGCGCGAGAGGCCCTCGTCCATGGTGAAGCGGTCGCGGCTCCAGTCGACGCTGTCGCCGAGGGCGCGCATCTGCCATTGGATGGCGCCGCCGGATTCGCGCTTCCAGTCCCAGACCTTCTCGATGAACAGCTCGCGGCCGAAGTCCTCTTTGGTCTTGCCGTCGACGGCGAGCTGCTTTTCCACCACGGTCTGGGTGGCGATACCGGCATGGTCCATGCCGGGCAGCCACAGCACCTCGTAGCCCTGCATGCGCTTGCGGCGGGCCAGCAGGTCCATCAGCGTGTGGTCGAGGGCGTGGCCCATGTGCAGGTTGCCGGTGACGTTGGGCGGCGGCAGCACGATCGAGTAGCCGGGCTTGGCGCTGGCCGGGTCGGCGGTGAAGTAACCGGCCGCTACCCAGCGCTCGTACATCTCGGCCTCCACCTCGCCGGGGTTCCAGCTCTTGGGGAGGGCATCGGCACGATTACGTGTGTTGTCTGGGGCTGCGCTGGTCACCCCGCGATTCTAGTGGTCGGCGCGGACCACCTGACGCAGGGGCGACGCCGCCGCGACGCGGACCCGAACACAGAGCCGGACCGGAGCGCGGGCCCATCGACTCGGGCCCGGAAAACAGCGGCGGAGTCTTCGGTGGATGAGGGACACCGAAGACTCCGCCTACACCTGACAGACTACCGCCGATCACCGGGGCGATCACGGATCCATAGGCAATTCTCAGCTTCGGATTTCACCCGGATTCGTCACACCCAGTTGCCGAATCGGACATTACTGACAACTCTGGAAGAGTGAAACCCCGGCTCGAACCGTCCGTCGCTCTTCCCTACGAATCTTCTGTGCCCGCTGCGGATTCCGTGCTGCTACCGCACCGGGTGCACGATCTACGCGGCCGGGCGGTCGAGGAGTTGCGGTATCCGCCGACGGCGGTGCTGGTGTTCGCCGGCGTCCCCGGCGCTGGTAAGAGCACGGCGCTACGGGCCTTGTTCGGGTCGACGGCCGAGGCCGAGCAGCCGCCCGCCGGTCCGGCCGGGTCGGTGGTGCTGGACTCGCAACATTCGCGCAACTCGTGGCGGCACCGGCTGGGCCGGCTGCCCTATCCGCTGTGGCGACCCGTGGTGCATATCGCGCACTACACCCGGATACGGAACGCGTTGCGCGACAACGCCGGACCGGTCGTCGTGCACGATTGCGCCACGTTCGGCTGGGCCCGGCGAATGCTGGCCCGCTGGGCGGCGGCACGGGGGCGGGAACTGCACCTGATCCTCATCGACGTCCCCGCGACCATCGCCCGCGCGGGCCAGTACACGCGCGGGCGCCGGGTCAACGGGTTCTTCTTCCGGCTGCACTGCGTGCGCTGGCGGCAGCTGCTGCGCGCGGTGGACGCCGGGCCGATCACCGATCCGGCGCCCGCCTCGATCGTCATCGCCGACCGGGAGACCGTCGGCGGGATGCGCCGGGTGAGCTTCGCGGCCTGAGCGGCGGGCGCTCACCGGCAGCAGCCGGGTGCGCCGCCGAAGGACGGCAGGTGTTACCCGCCGACGCTCGACGTAGCGCATCGCCCCCGACTGGGCTGGGTCTACTCGGGCACGAGGATCGACAGAGCGCCGGGCACCGCGCGCAGGGTGATCGGAAGTACGCCCACCGGCTCCCCGTCCGCGGTCGCCGGCGCACCCGGCGCGTTCAGCGAGATCCGCTGCGCGCGGTAGTGCGACACGGCCGGATGGTCGATCCGTTTACCCGAGGCCAGGGCGGGCAGCAGCCGCAACATGTTCAGCCGGGAGACCGCGCGCACCACGGTGACGTCGAGCAGTCCGTCGTCGACGACGGCGTCCGGGCAGACCAGCATGCCGCCGCCGTAGGTGCGGGTGTTGCCGACCGCGACCAGCATGGCGTCGGTCTCGACCACGGTGTCCGGCTGCGCTGTCCCATCGGACAGTTCGATGCGATATGGGGTGGCGGCACGGCTCGCGAGCTCGGCCAGCGCGGCCACGGTGTAGCGCAGCGGACCCTTGGGCCACCGCAATCTGTTGGCGCGCAGGGTGACTCGCGCGTCGAAACCGGTGCCGGTGATGGTGGCGAACCACATGGGCGCGGCATCGGTGCGCTCGATCAGGCCGAGGTCGATCCTGCGGGTCATCCCACCGAGCACCACGTCGGCCGCGGCCACCGGGTCGTCGTTCGGGATGCCGAACTCACGGGCGAGATCGTTGCCGGTGCCGCCGGGGATCAGTCCGATCGGGGTACCGGTTTCCGCCAGCGCCTCGAGCATCACCGACACCAAGCCGTCGCCACCCGCGCAGACCACCGCGTCCGGACGCTGCGGCCCGGTCACTTCGGCACGCACCAGACGCACCGATTCGGCGGCCGAGGGCGCGCGGATCTCGGTGACCTGCACGCCGCATTCGGCGAGCCGGGCGATGGCGGCAGCGGCGACGTCATGGCCCTTGCCCATCCCCGACAGCGCGTTGGTCACCACCGTGACCTTGCGGATCTCGCGCCGCGACTGCGTCGTCATGGGACCAGCTTGCCCGGGTTGAGGATGCCCGCGGGGTCGATTTCCTGTTTCACCGCGCGCAGCACCCGCACCCCGAGGTCGCCGATCTCGTCTGGGATCCACGCGCGGTGGTCGGCGCCGACGGCGTGATGGTGGGTGATGGTGCCGCCGGCCGCGATGATGGCATCGCCCGCCGCTCGTTTGGCGGTCTGCCACTGGGCCAGCGGATCGTCGAGCAGCTTGGCGATGACGGTGAAGTAGAGCGAGGCACCGGTCGGGTAGGTGTGCGAGATATGGCACATCACCAGCGCGGGAGTGCCCTGACCAGTGAGCGATTCGGTGAGCGCCGCGGTGACCTTCGCCTTGAGGTTCGACAGGTTCGACCAGGTGGTCGCCGTTTCCAGGGTCTCGCAGAGCACACCGGCGTCCAGCAGCGAGTCGCGCAGGTACGGCGCCGAGAAGCGCCCGCTCTCCCACTCGCGGGCCGGCGTCTCGCCGAGCACCGTGCCACCGGCGGCCGACAGCAATGCGCCCGCCTCGAGCCCGCGCGCGGCGACATGCATTTCGGTGCCCTCGAAGGTGGTGATGGCCAGGCAGCCGCTCACCGGCTCACCGCCGATATCGGCGGTGCGGGCGAGGTTGACGCCGGTCTCCACCTCATCGGACAGACGCAGCACCGTCGGCGCCGCACCGGCCTGCACGACCGCACGCAACGCGGCGGCCCCGGTCTCGAAGTCCGGGAACGACCAGGCCTGGTAGGCAATGGTTTCCGGCACCGGATGCACGCGCACGGTGACCTCGGTGATGATGCCGAGCGCACCCTCCGAGCCGACGAACAGCTCACGCAGATCAGGGCCCGCGGCCGAGGCGGGCGCGCGACCGAGCTCGAGCGTGCCGGTCGGCGTGGCGATCCGGAGCGCCTGCACCATGTCGTCGAAGCGGCCGTAGCCCGCCGACGCCTGCCCGGACGAGCGGGTGGCCGCGAACCCGCCGATGCTGGCGAATTCGAAACTCTGCGGGAAGTGGCCGAGCGACAGGCCGTGCGCGCCCAGCAGTTCCTCGGCGCGCGGACCGGTGACGCCCGCGCCGAACGTCGCGGTGGCACTCACCGGGTCGACCGCGTGCAGCGCGTTCAGCCTGCGCAGATCCAGGGAGATCACCGCGGCGAAATCACCGCGGATCGGGTCGAGCCCGCCGACGACGCTGGTGCCGCCGCCGAACGGGACCACCGCGATCCCGGCCTCGGCGCAATAGCCGAGCACGGCGACCACCTGATCGTGATCGGCGGGGAACACCACCGCGTCCGGCGCGTCCTGCGGGCCCTCTGCGCGGCGGCGTAGCAGGTCGGGAGTGCTCTTGCCGCCGGCGTGCAGCAGCCGGTCGTGGTGGTCGGTACTGACGTGCTCGGCACCGACCACCGCGGCCAGCCCGGCGCGCGCGGTCGGCGTCAACGCCGAATCACGCAGCGGCACGTCGCCCTCATCGCGGCGTGTCACGGTCTCGCCGGACACCCCGAACACCTGCTTCAGCAGGCCCCGGATCTGGGGCGAGAGCGGTTTGTGTCCAGCGGGAGCGCCCCAGGCGTCCCACACCATACTCGTCGGGAGCGCTGCGTCGTCCGGGTTCGCGAAGGGATCCGGATCGGCGCCGGCGGGCTGCTGCGTATCGACCATGCGTTACAGTTTGACATAGACTGTCAAGCAGTAACCGAGCAAATGCAGTACTGCGCGGCGACCCGCACTCGATCGCCACGCCCGACCCCGGTGGTGAGCCCATGACCGTCTCCGACGAGCCCGACGCCGAGCCCTCGGCCATCGACCTCGCGATCCTGGATGCCGCACGCGCCTGCGTCGCGGAGTTCGGGGTCCGGCGCACCACGCTCACCGAGGTGGCACGCCGCGCCGGAGTGAGCAGGCCGACCGTCTACCGGCGCTGGCCCGACACCGGCTCGCTGGTGGCCGAACTGCTGGTGCGCGAACTGGGCGACATCCTCACCACCGCGATGCCCACCGACGGCGTGGTGCGACAGCGACTGGTCGACGGCATCGTCGCCGGTGCGGCGGCGGTGCGCGCGAACCCGTTGTTCCGCAAGATCTTCCGCGCCGACACCGACCTGATGCTCACCTACGTGTTCGGACGGCTCGGCCGTAACCAGCGCCACCTGATCGAGCTGTTCGCCGCAGCGATCCGGGAAGGCCACGCGGACGGATCCGTCCGCGACGGCGATCCCGCGCAGATGGCGACGATGCTGCTGCTCATCGCGCAATCGGTGGTGCAGTCGGCGGAGACGGTCTCCGGCCTGCTCGCCGGCGGCGACCTCGACGCCGAGCTGGCCCGCGCCATCGACGGCTATCTGACGCCGTCCGCGCGAGCTGCGACCGCGTCGGCCGGCGAGACGACCTGACCGGCGACGCGTGGCGTCTACTGCCCGGATGCGACGGCACAGCGCTCCCGGACGAGGTACTCACCCGTGAGACACGACCCACCGACAACGACGTTCTCCTCTCCGGGTGCTCGCCTCGGCCCACCACCGCACCACCCACCACCCGAGGACAAGGACCGATATGACCAAGAATTCGGTACCCACCGGCGACTCCACCCTCAACGCCGCGCGTCGCGAGCGCGAACTCGGCGCACTCGGCGACGGCACCGAGATCGACGTCCTGGTGATCGGCGGCGGCGTCACCGGAACCGGTGTCGCGCTCGACGCCGCCTCCCGTGGGCTGCGCACGGTGCTGGTGGAACGGCACGACCTGGCCTTCGGCACCAGCCGGTGGAGTTCCAAACTCGTGCACGGCGGGCTGCGGTATCTGGCGGGCGGGCATATCGGCATCGCGCACGAGAGCGCGGTGGAGCGCGGCATCCTGATCCGCACCACCGCACCGCATCTGGTGCGCCCGATCCCGCAGCTGGTGCCGCTGCTGCCCACGTTGGGGGTGGCTCAGAGCTCGCTGGTGCGCGCCGGATTCCTGGCCGGTGATCTGCTGCGCCGCGGCGCGGGCACCCCGGCGAGTCTGCTGCCGCGATCGCGGCGGGTGGCGGCGGCCGAAGCCCTGCGGCTGGCACCCACCGTGCGCCGGGACGGGTTGCGCGGTGGCCTGACGGCCTGGGACGGACAATTGGTGGACGATGCCCGGCTGGTGGTCGCGCTGGCGCGTACCGCCTCCGCGGCCGGTGCGTCGGTGCTGACGCGGGTCGAGGTCACCGCCGCCACCGGCGACTCCGCGACGCTGCGCGATACCCGCACCGGCGAGACGCTGACCGTGCGTGCCCGCGCCGTCGTCAACGCGACCGGCGTGTGGGCCGATCAGGTCGACCCCAGCATCGAGCTGCGGCCCAGCCGCGGCACCCACCTGGTCTTCGACGCCGCCGCCTTCGGCGGGTTGAGCGCCTCGCTGACGGTGCCGGTGCCCGGTAGCACCAGCCGTTTCGTCTTCGCCTTCCCCGCCGCGCACGGCCGGGTCTACCTGGGCCTCACCGACGAGGACGCCCCCGGGCCCGTGCCCGACGAGCCCCGCCCCACCGACGCCGAAATAGATTTCCTGCTCGACACCATCAACGCCGCCCTGCGCGAACCGCTGACCCGCGCCGATATCCGCGGCAGCTACGCCGGTCTGCGTCCGCTGCTGAAAACCGGCACCGACAGCACCGCCGACATCTCCCGCGAACACGCCGTGCTGCACTCCCCCGACGGCCTGATCACCATCGTCGGCGGCAAACTCACCACCTACCGCAAGATGGCCGAGGACACCGTCGACGCCGCCGTCACCCACGCGGGCCTCACCGCGGGCCCCTGCCGCACCAGGCAGCTGCCGCTGGTCGGCGCGGTCTCCGGCGCCGCCCGCGACAAGATCGCCGCACCACCGGTCCTGGTCGACCGCTACGGCTCCGAAGCGAGCGCCGTACTCGCCCGGGCCGAAGCCGACCCGGGCCTGCTCGAACCCGTAGCCCCCGGAATCGACGTCACCCGAGCCGAATTCGCGTGGGCGATCTCGCACGAAGGCGCCCTCGACGCCGCCGACCTCCTCGACCGCCGCACCCGCATCGGACTGGTCGCCGAGGACCGGGAGGCCGCATTGCCGGCGGCGGAAGAGGCGCTCGCGGCACTGACCGACTAGCGAACGCTGTCGATCGAGTCGTGCGCGATCCAGCCGGCGACCTCCGCGCGCATGCACGCGCGAGGCCATCGGTCCAGCCCGTGGGCGGCTTCGGCGGCGCGGATGGCGCGCAGGCCCGGGGTTTCCTCGTCGGCGGACAGGTAGCGGAAGCCCATACTGCGGTAGTACGGGCCATTCCATTCGACGTCGGTGAACGTGGTCAAGGTGAGCGCCGGTAAGCCGTGGTCGGCGGCCCAGCGGGCCGCGTGGTCGATCAGGTGACGGCCGATCCGCCGCCCGGCAGAGGCGGGATGCACCGAGACCTGCTCGATGTGGGCATTGCCATCCACGACGGCGACGACCAGGTACGCGACAGGCGCGCCGCCATCGGTCCACACCCAGGCCCGACCGGCGTCGACGAACTCGCGCAATGTCTCGATGGCCGGTGGATCGTCCTCGGCGACCGCCGTCATCCCGATCGTGGCGAACGGGGCACCCGCCGCACGTTCGATCTCATGGAGCAGTGACAGGTCGGACAGCACGGCGGCGCGGATCACCGGGCCAACGGTAGTCGTGGCCGGCTCGGGTTCTCGACCTGTTATTCGTCACTTCCCGCTCCGGATCACGTGCCGGAGCGTCGGCTACCCGGTAACTTCGAACTCGTGCTCCCCGCGCAGGCGGGGATGATCCAGGGGGCGGCTCGGAACCCGCACCGATCACCACGTGTTCCCCGCGCGCGGGGATGGATCGGACTCGCACCGAGCCCGGCATGCTCGACCCGCCGGGTTGCCAGGTGGCCTACGGTGAGGCTGCAAGGAAGGAGGCGTGAATGCTCGGCAGATCCACAGTCGCAGTCGCGCCAGGCGACGGCCTTGTGGCGAGGTTCGGCGAAGTCCTCGTGTATATCGGCGGCGAGAGCGCTTCCATCGACCGCATTCTCGGCGCCGTCGAGGCCGCGTCGGAGGTCGAATCGCCCGGCGCCGCGCTGGCCCAGCGATTGGCCCCGGTGGTGTTCGGCGTCAATTCCGCGCCACCACCGTTCGGCGTGCTCGCCCCGACCGACGACGGCACGCTGGTGCTGTTGCGCGGACCCGTGGCCGCGCTGATCGACGGCGCCGAAGGAGCTCGACGGCTGACCGGTTCACGCGCGTTCACCTGGGTCGACGAGATCGTGCGGGTGCCGATCCGCTCGATCACCATCGGCCCGGACACGACATCCCAGATCACCGAACACCCGCGCAGCAATCTGCGTTCGGGCGTCGTGCCCGGTGGCGGATTCGTGTTGCGGGCCGGTGTCCGTCGCAGCGGACGCAAGCCCGCCGCACGCGCCACCTCGACCGCCGCGGCACCGAGCGAGCCGCCGGCCACCGCGCCCGCCGGTTTCGCCGCCGCCGAGGCCGACGCCGACTCCGATCAGCACCCCGTGACCAGCGCCGCGCCACCCGCACCGAGCACTCCGCCGGTGCCGCCCCGGCATCGCGCCAACCCGAAACCCGACGGCACCCAGGCCATGTCGCTGGCCTGGTCACAGGCCCCGGCGACGCTGCGCTCCGATCCGCCGGAACCGGTCGCCCTGCACAAACCGGGCCCGCAGGACACGGTCCGCCGGCGGCCACGCCTCGCCGTCGGCGCACCACCGAACACGCAGGTCCCCGGGGTCCTGGTCGCCGAGGACGGCGCCACCTACCCGCTGGACCGCCCCTACGTCATCGGCCGTGGCCCCTCCGCCGACGAATCGGTCCGCCGCGCCACCGCGGCCCCGATCGTGTTGCAGCGCGACCGTCACATCTCCCGGGTGCACGCCTTCGTCTCGCTGGAGGACGGCAAGGTCTTCGTCCGCGACGCGGGCACCGCCTCCGGCACCTTCGTCGCGACCCCCGACTCCCCGAAGTGGGCACGCGTCGGCCAGTCCCCCACCGAACTCCCACCCGGCGGGCGGATCCGGATCAGCGAACGAGTGCTGACCTACCAGGCGAGCACCGTCCCGCCGCGAACCGAGGGCGTCGACACCGGCAAGTAGCCGCGTGGGGGCACAATGGCCCCATGCACCGCAAAGGGCCGACCGAGGATATCGACGAGTCCGCACTGTCGGTGACCCCGCCGAAACAGCAGGCCGCAGGCGTCACCGCGGTGGCCGTCGCGTTGAAGCGGGCCGTCGAGGACATGGGTGTGGTGCGCACGGCCCGCACCCTGGTGCGACTCAATCAGGTCGACGGATTCGACTGTCCCGGCTGCGCCTGGCCCGAACCCACCGGCCATCGCAGGCCCGCCGAATTCTGCGAGAACGGCGCCAAAGCGGTCGGCGAGGAAGCCACGCTGCGCACCGTCACCCCGGAGTTCTTCGCCAGGCATTCGATCGCCGAGCTGGCGGACAAATCCGGGTACTGGCTGGGCAGGCAGGGCAGGCTGACCCACCCGATGGTGCTGCGTCCCGGCCAGGACCACTACACCCCCATCGACTGGGATGAGGCTTATCGGCTGATCGCCGACCACCTGCGCGCCCTCGACAGCCCCGACGAGGCGGTCTTCTACACCTCCGGCCGCACCGCCAACGAGACCGCGTTCCTGTATCAGCTGCTGGTGCGCAGCTTCGGCACCAACAACCTGCCCGACTGCTCGAATATGTGCCACGAATCCTCGGGCACCGCGCTGACCGGCTCGATCGGCATCGGCAAGGGCTCGGTGACCATCGATGATTTCGCCGCCGCCGACCTGATCATCGTCGCGGGCCAGAACCCGGGCACCAACCATCCCCGGATGCTCAGCGCCCTCGCCGACGCCAAGGCCGCCGGTGCGCGCATTATCGCGGTCAATCCGCTGCCCGAGACGGGGCTGATCGGGTTCCGCGATCCGCAGACCGTCCGCGGGCTCACCACCGGCGTCCCGATTGCCGACGATTTCCTGCAGATCCGGCTCGGCGGCGATATGGCCCTGTTCCAGGGTCTGGGCAAGCTGCTGTTCGAGGCCGAGGACCGCGCGCCGGGCACCGTCGTCGACCGGGCCTTCGTCGACGCGCACACCGCCGGGTTCGCCGAGTACGAAAAGCAGGTCCGCGCCGTCGATCTCGACGTGGTCGAGCAGGCGACCGGCCTCGGCCGCGAACAACTCGAGCACACCGCGCGCCTGTTCGCCGCCGCCGACCGCGTCATCGTCTGCTGGGCCATGGGCCTCACCCAGCAGTCGCACGGCGTCGCCACCATCGAGGAAGCCACCAATCTGCTGCTGATGCGCGGCATGATCGGCAAACCGGGCGCCGGTGTGTGCCCGGTGCGCGGGCATTCGAATGTGCAGGGCGATCGCACCATGGGCATCTGGGAGAAGATGCCCGAGTCGTTCCTGGCCGCCCTCGACCGCGAATTCGGCATCACCGCTCCGCGCGCGCACGGGTTCGACACGGTGAACGCCATCCGCGCCATGCGCGACGGCAAGGCGCGGGTGTTCTTCGGCATGGGCGGCAATTTCGTGGCCGCGACCCCCGATACGGAGGTCACCGAGGCGGCGTTGCGGGCCTGCGATCTCACCGTGCAGGTCTCGACCAAACTCAACCGCAGCCACGTCGTGCACGGCGCCACCGCGCTGATCCTGCCCACCCTCGGCCGCACCGACCTCGACGTCCAGGACGGTGTGAAACAGCAGGTGTCGGTGGAGGATTCGATGTCGATGGTGCACCTGTCCACCGGCCGGCTGCACCCGGTGAGCGAACACCTGCGCAGCGAGGTCGCCATCGTCTGCGAACTCGCCCAGCAGCTGTTCGGCCCGGACCATCCGGTGCCGTGGGCCGAGTTCCGCCGCGACTACGACCGCATCCGCGACGCCATCGCCCGCGTGGTGCCCGGCTGCGCCGACTACAACCGGAAGGTCCGGCAGCGCAACGGTTTCGTGCTGCCACATCCGCCGCGCGATGCCCGCGAATTCCGCACCGCCACCGGACGCGCCAACTTCGCGGTCAACGCGCTCACCTGGCTGCCGGTGCCGCCGGGCCGGCTGATCCTGCAGACCTTGCGCAGCCACGACCAGTACAACACCACCATCTACGGGCTGGAGGACCGCTATCGCGGTATCCACGGCGGCCGCAAAGTCGTGCTCGTCAACGCCGATGACATCGCCGAACTCGGCTTCGCCGATGGCGAGCTGGTCGATCTGGTCTCGGAGTGGAGCGACGGCGTGGAGCGCAGAGTCGAGGGTTTCCGCATCGTCGCCTATTCGACCCCGCGCGGCAATGCCGCCGCCTACTACCCGGAGACCAATCCGCTGATCCCGCTCGATCATGTGGCCGCGAGATCGAATACGCCGGTGGCCAAGGCGGTCACCATCCGGCTGGAGCGTGCCCGCTCATGAGCCGGGTCACCGCCCGCCGCCGGATGCAGCGCGTCTCCCCCGCCGGCCTGGTGCAGCGGCCCGACACCTTGGCGGTGGAGGAGCCGCTGGAGATCCGGGTGAACGGGACGTCGCTGACGGTCACCATGCGCACCCCGGGCAGCGATATCGATCTGGTGCACGGGTTCCTGTTCGCCGAGGGCGTGATCGACTCGGCCGAGGACATCCTCGCCGCTCGCTACTGCGCGGGCACCGATGACGAGGGCCGCAACACCTATAACGTCCTCGACGTCACCCTGCGCACACCCGCCCCGGTGAAGGCCAGGAACTTCCTGACCACCAGCGCCTGCGGGTTGTGCGGCAAGTCCGCGCTCGACGAGGTCCGCACCCGGACCCGCTTTCCGCTGCCCGCTGCGGCGGCGATGATCGGAGTCGAGGCGCTGGCCGCCCTGCCGGACACGCTGCGCGCCGAGCAGTCGGTCTTCGATGCCACCGGCGGCCTGCACGCGGCCGGGCTGTTCACCGCGGACGGCGCGGTGCTTGCGGTCCGCGAGGACATCGGCCGCCACAACGCCGTGGACAAGGTGGTCGGCTGGGCGGTGCGCGAGAACCGGATTCCGGCCACCGAGCTGGTGTTGATCGTGAGTGGCCGCGCGTCCTTCGAGTTGGTGCAGAAGGCCGTGATGGCCGGGATTCCGCTGCTGGCGGCCGTGTCGGCGCCCAGCTCACTGGCGGTCGATCTGGCCGCCGAATCCGGTCTCACCCTGGCCGGCTTCGTCCGTGGCGAGACCATGAACATCTATACCCACCCGGATCGGATCATCACCGGGTCGGCGAGCTCCCGCCCCGCCTGATCTGCGCGGGATTTCACGGGGTTTCTCAGCGCGCGAGCCGCTCAAGGCTCGCGCCGACCTGAGCGTCCGTCGCGGAGAGCTCATCGCACGGACGCTCAGCGCCGGGTTTCTCAGTCGGCGAGGGCCTCGAGCAGGGCGGCGCGCTGGCGTGCGCCCAGGCCGCCGATGCGGCGGTCCTCGGGGATCTCGGCCTGGTCGAGCAGCTTCGCCGCCTTGACCGGGCCGACACCGGGAAGGGCCTTGATAACGGCCGCGACCTTCGTCTTCTTGACCAGGTCGTCGGAGTCGGCCTTTTTCAGCAGATCAGCCACTGAGACCTTGCCCGACTTCACCTTGCCGATCAGTTCGGAGCGCGCCTTGCGGACCGCCGCCGCTTTGGCCAACGCTTCAGAGCGCTGTTCCGCGGTCATGGTAGGCAGTGCCATGTCTCCTCCGCTTTCACTCGTCACTCGAACATCTGACTCGAACATCTGGTTGACCGGACCGATTCAACATCACCGTACCGCCCAGGTACGCCCGACACACCGGGGAAGAACCCGGTGGATAACGCTGGTTGTACCGAGTGAGGCCGCGTAACGGCGGGGCCGCGCGCACCGACACATCAGCAGAGGCACCTGCACGGATCAAGGTTCAACGGCGAACCAGGGAGATCAAAGACGCTCTCCAGCACCGGGCGCGGACGGAAAGCACCGTCTGTCACCGTGTCCGAGCAGGTTGCGGACTGGGGGTCGGCCCGTTCTCGCCGCGGCGGGACCATCGGACTGATATCGTGCCGAACTAGAACACGTTTCATTTCGGCAGGAGTTCCCATGGCACGGCAGATCCGCGATGTGGTCGAGCAGTACGTCAAGCTGGTCGGCAGCGGCCCCACAGAGGACATCGTCGCGCTCTATGCGCCGGACGCGATCGTCGAAGACCCGATCGGCACCCCGCCGAAGCAGGGCCACGACGCGATCCGCGAGTTCTACAACATCCTGGCAAACCTCGAGCGCGAGACCTCGATCCATCCCGATACGGTCCGCATCGTCGGCAATCACGCCGCCTTCATGTTCACCCTGGTCACCATCGCCGGCGGGCAGCGCATGACGCTGCACCCGATCGATGTGATGGAGTTCGACGACGAAGGCCGGATCACCCACATGCGCGCCTACTGGGGGCAGGACGACCTGAGCATGGAGCCCGTCTGATCACAGGCCGCATCGCGGCCCCGACAGCGTCCTGAGCGACGCCCGGCGCGGCCCGATCGCGCAGCGGGTGCCCCCACGGCAGGTGATCACCCGCCGGCGCCTCACACGACGAGGCAGGCGTACCCGATGTGCATGCCGACGCCGACCTCCACCTGCACCCACGGCGCGATCTCCTGCGCCGTGGTCGGCTGCACCGCTTGGAGCGTGTGGTGGCCGCGGGTCGCCGGCGTCCAGGTGACCAGCGCGACCCCGTCGGTGGGCGCCACGGTGGCGAACGGCACCCCGTTGTCGTAGAAGGTCACCGGCGTCAACCCCTCGGTGAGCCGGGCCCGCACGGTGTACTGGCAGGTGGTGCCGTAGTTGGTGATCGGCCCGAACGAGAAGTCCGGCATCACGCTCACCTGCGTGACGGTGGCCGGCGCGGCGGGCGCGGTGACCACAAGACCGGAGGCCGCCGCCGCGGCGAAGACGGCCGCGGTGGCCAGGGTGCGGGCTCGGAAACGCTTCGACATCGGCCGCTCCTCGTTGTGCGACGCCTGCAGGTGCACCGACCCTACAACGATCACACCGGCCGAGAGGCCGTCATCGCCAACTCGGCGCCGAAACGATGAACGGCCCGCCCACAGTGTGGGCGGGCCGTTTCCGGAACGAACTCAGGCCGACTTCTCGCGACGCTCGGCGCGCTCGCGCTTGCGCGGCACGATGGTGGGCAGCACGTTGTCGTTGACGGTGTCGGCGTCCACGACCACCTTGGCGACGTCGTCGCGGCTGGGGATGTCGAACATCACCTGCTGCAGCACTTCCTCCATGATGGCGCGCAGGCCACGGGCACCGGTGCCGCGCAGGATGGCCTGATCGGCCACCGCTTCGAGCGCGTCGCGGGTGAACTCGAGATCCACCCCGTCCATCTCGAACAGCCGGATGTACTGCTTGACCAGCGCGTTCTTCGGCTCGGAGAGGATCTTGACCAGCGAATCCTTGTCCAGGTTGGTCACCGAGGCGACCACCGGCAGGCGGCCGATGAACTCGGGGATCAGACCGAACTTGATCAGGTCCTCCGGCATCACGTCGGCGAAGTGGTCGATGGTGTCGACCTCGGCCTTGGAGCGCACCTCGGCGCCGAAGCCGATACCGCGGTGGCCGGTGCGGTCGGAGATGATCTTCTCCAGCCCGGCGAACGCACCCGCGACGATGAACAGCACGTTGGTGGTGTCGATCTGGATGAATTCCTGGTGCGGATGCTTGCGCCCGCCCTGCGGCGGCACGCTGGCCTGGGTGCCTTCCAGGATCTTCAGCAGCGCCTGCTGCACACCCTCGCCGGAGACGTCACGGGTGATCGAGGGGTTCTCGCTCTTGCGGGCGATCTTGTCGACCTCGTCGATGTAGATGATGCCCGTCTCGGCGCGCTTGACGTCGTAGTCGGCGGCCTGGATCAGCTTGAGCAGGATGTTCTCGACGTCCTCACCGACGTAGCCCGCCTCGGTGAGCGCGGTGGCGTCGGCGATGGCGAACGGGACGTTGAGCATCTTGGCCAGCGTCTGTGCCAGATAGGTCTTACCGCAGCCGGTGGGGCCGAGCATCAGGATGTTCGACTTGGCCAGCTCGACGCTCTCGCCGCGGCTGTCGCGGCCCTTGTCGCCGGCCTGGATCCGCTTGTAGTGGTTGTAGACCGCCACGGCGAGCGTGCGCTTGGCGGTGTCCTGCCCGATCACGTAGTTCTCCAGGAAATCCCGGATCTCGGCGGGTTTGGGCAACTCATCGAGTTTGACCTCGCTGGACTCGGCCAGCTCCTCTTCGATGATCTCGTTGCACAGGTCGATGCACTCGTCGCAGATGTACACCCCGGGTCCCGCAATGAGCTTCTTGACCTGCTTTTGACTCTTTCCGCAGAACGAGCACTTCAGCAGATCGCCGCCATCACCGATGCGCGCCATCTCGTGGGTCCTACTTCCTTGTTCGCGTGCAACCGTCCATCCAGTTGCCAGCTTTCCGCCACCTGTGGAAGGTGTCGTTGAATCCGTCGACCGTATCCGGGTGGTGGTGCACTGCTGTCAACCGGGAGCAAAGGTCCCTAGGTCGACCGTACCCGGTGTGCGCGAAACTGGTCGACAACTCGCGCATGTTTCTCGCCGGGGTTGTGCGGGTTCTCACCATGATTCACCCGATTCGCCCGGTCGCCGAGCCGTCCACGGCACGCGCAACAATTCAGCAACCGCGTGTCGCCGGAAACCCGCGGCGCACAGGCGCCGCGGGTCGCCGAATTACTTCTGCGCGCTCAGCTTGCGGTAATCGAAGACCGTGTCGATGATGCCGTACTCCTTGGCGTCCTCGGCGGTCAGGATCTTGTCCCGGTCGGTGTCCTTGCGGATGGTGTCGGGATCCTTGCCGGTGTGGCGGGCCAGCGTGGTCTCCATCAGACGACGCATGCGCTCGATCTCGGCGGCCTGGATCTCCAGGTCGGAGACCTGGCCCTGGATGCCACCCTCCAGCGACGGCTGGTGGATGAGCACGCGGGCGTTGGGCAGGCAGGCCCGCTTACCGGGGGTACCGGCGGCCAGCAGCACGGCGGCCGCGGAGGCGGCCTGGCCGAGGCAGACGGTGGCCACATCGGCACGCACGTACTGCATGGTGTCGTAGATGGCCATCAGCGAGGTGAACGAGCCACCCGGCGAGTTGATGTACATGGTGATGTCGCGGTCGGGATCGAGCGACTCGAGCACCAGCAGCTGGGCCATGATGTCGTTCGCCGAGGCGTCGTCGACCTGCACGCCGAGGAAGATGATGCGCTCCTCGAACAGCTTGTTGTACGGGTTGGACTCCTTGACGCCGAAGCTCGAGTGTTCGATGAACGACGGCAGGATGTAGCGGGCCTGCGGGCCGGCCGGCGCGATACCGGACATGCCTGCGCGGGGGTCGATCAGGTTGGCCATCTTCGTCTCCAAAGTCGGTGGGAGGTGAGCTGATTCGCGGCTCAGTTACCGGCGCCGTTCGCCTGGCGAGCGCTGTTGATCACGCGATCGATGAAGCCGTACTCGAGGGCCTGGTTCGCGGTGAACCAGCGGTCGCGGTCGGCGTCGGCGGTAACCTGCTCCACCGTCTGACCGGTGTGCAGCGCCTGCAGTTCGTTGAGTTCGCGCTTGGTGTGCGCGAGCTGCTCGGCGTAGATCGAGATGTCGGCCGCGCTACCGCCGATGCCCGCCGACGGCTGGTGCATCATGATCCGGGTATGCGGCAGCGCGTAGCGCTTGCCCTTGGTGCCCGCGGTGAGCAGGAACTGCCCCATCGATGCGGCCAGGCCGAAGGCGATGGTCGCGATATCGCACTCGGCGTACTGCATCGTGTCGTAGATGGCCATACCGGCGCTGACCGAGCCACCGGGCGAGTTGATGTAGAGCGAGATGTCGCGGGTCGGGTCCTCGGCAGCCAGCAGCAGGATCTGCGCGCACAGCTTGTTGGCGATGTCGTCGTCGACCTGGGTACCCAGGAAGATGATGCGGTCGCGGAGCAAGCGCTCGTACACCGAATCACTGAGGTTGAGACCAGCAGTCGCGGATGTCATGACCCCTGCCTGGTTGATTGTCACGGATACCTGCCTTCTCTCGCCGGCTCGTTGCTGACACAAACATTAACGAAGCAGGGCGGCACCGAACTCCCGGTACCGCCCTTCTTCGCTCACAGCGCAATCTCGCTGGCGCTCGATTGCGCTGTGCGCGACCGCGCGCTGTACTTCTGGTTCACTCGCTTCGCTCGCTCACAGCGCAATCACAAGCCCCGAAAGGCACCCATCACGCTGGTCTCTCAATGGTTCTTCGCCGCTCGGCTTACTTCTCGGCGTCGGCCGAAGCCTCGGCGGGCTCGGCGGCCGCCTCGGTGTTCTCGGCGGCCGAATCCTCCGGAGCACCGAACATTTCGGTGGTGTCCACGGTGTTGCCCTCGGAATCGGTGACGGTGGCCTTGCCGACCACACCGGCCAGCGCCTTGCCGCGGCGCACGTCGGCGAACACCGCGCCGAGCTGACCGGCCTGCTGCACCTGCTGGATGAACTGCTCGGGCGACATGCCGTAGCGCTGGGCCTGGAACAGGATGCGCTCGGTGAGCTCCTCCTGGCCGACCTGGGTGCCCTCGGCCTCGGCGATGGCGTCCAGCAGCAGCTGGGTCTTCACCGACTTCTCGGCGGCCTCCTTGGTGTCCTTGTCGAACTCCTCGCGGCTGGAACCCTGCGCCTCGAGCGCCTCGGCGAACTTGGCCTCGTCGTGGTCGAAGCCGTGCACGGCGTCGTGCTCGACGGCGTCGATCTCGGCCTTGACCACGGCCTCGGGCAGCGGCACCTCGACCTTGTCGAGCAGCTGCTCGAGCACCTTGTCGCGGATGTCGCCGGCCTGCTGGACCTTCTTGACCCGCTCCACGCGGCCGCGCAGATCGGCCTTCAGTTCGTCGAGAGTGTCGAATTCGCTGGCCAGCTGGGCGAACTCGTCGTCGGCCTCGGGCAGCTCGCGCTCCTTGACCGAACCGACGGTGACGGTGATGACGGCTTCCTTGCCCGCGTGCTCGCCCGCCACCAGGGTGGAGGTGAACTCCTTGGACTCACCGGCCGACAGCCCGATGACGGCCTCGTCCAGGCCCTCGATGAGCTGACCGGAGCCGACCTCGTGGGACAGGCCGGTGGTCGAGGCCTCCGGCACGTCCTCACCGTCGACGGTGGCCGACAGATCGATGGAGATGAAGTCGCCTTCCTGCACCGGGCGGTCGACGCCGGTGAGGGTGCCGAAGCGCTGACGCAGCGACTGCAGCTGCTCGTCGATGTCGGAGTCGTCGACGGTGATGGCGTCGACGGTGACCTCGATGGTGCTGTAGTCGGGCAGGGTGATCTCCGGGCGGACGTCGACCTCGGCGGTGAACGCCAGCTCCTGGCCGTCTTCGATCTTGGTGATCTCGATCTCCGGCTGGCCGATGACCTTCACCTCGGAGGTGGTCACGGCCTCGCTGTAGCGGGCCGGAAGCACGTCGTTGACGACCTGCTCCAGGATCGCGCCGCGGCCGAGGCGCGCCTCGAGCAGCTTGGCCGGCGCCTTGCCCGGGCGGAAGCCGGGGATACGGACCTGCTTGGCCAGCGCCTTGTAGGCCTTGTCGAAGTCCGGCTTCAGCTCCTCGAAGGGCACCTCGACATTGATCCGGACCCGTGTCGGGCTCAGCTGCTCGACGGTGCTCTTCACGGACATGCTCCTTGTTCGTAGTTCATCGGTCGTTGACGTCGGTGGTCCCCCCGATCGCATCCAGGCAAGGTTAGTCGACCGGTGCGCACGCCCTGCAATCCGGGCAGGCGAACGCCCCCGTCACTACCGCAGCGGCGGCGCGGGCAGGGCGAGGACCTCCAGGGTCAGTTGTCCGGGACGTCGACCGCGTCGGTGACGAAGACGAGGGTTTCGTTCGGCTTGATGCCGTTGCCGCCGGGGCCGTAGCCGAGGTCGGGCGGGATGATCAGCAGCCTGCGGGTGCCCTCCTGGACGCCCTCGAGGCCCTGGTCCCAGCCGGGGATGACCATGCCGGCGCCCAGCGTCAGTTCGAAGGGCTCGCCGCGGTCGAAGGAGCTGTCGAGTTTCTTCTTGTCCGACCAGGTGACCAGCGTGTAGTTCATCTTCAGTTCCTGGCCGGGCTGCGCGCCCGCGCCGGAGCCGGTGACCAGGTCTTTGACGATCAGCTGCTTCGGCGGATCGCAGTCGTCGGGGATGGTGATGGTGGGGGCCTCACCGAAGCCGCCGGTGACGCCGATGTCGTCGGCGGTGCATTCCCGGCCGGTGGACGGCTTCGGGCTCGGTGCACCGGTGGCGGCGAACGCGCTCGTCGCGGCGGCGGTGGTGGTGGTGGTGGCCGCGGCGTCGGTGCCGGAGCTGTCGTCGGAACCGCAGGCCGACAGCGCGAAGGCGGCCGCGGCGAGGGTGGCGATACCGATGGTCCTGGCGGAGGTAGGCATGTCGCGCACCCTAATCGACGCGGCCGCGCGGTCGCGGATCGAGGCCGCGGGCAGCGGCAACCGGTGGGCCGAACTCCTGGGCCTACCGCGGATCCGGCCGGTAGCCTGACGGGGAATCTCCATCCGGTGCGTGGCACGAGCGTGAGGAGAGTCGCCCATGGCACAGCCTGGTTCGCACGGCGATCCCACCGCCGAGGAAACCTCGGCCGACAATGTCGGTGGTGGCGGCGGCCGATCAACACCGCCGAGTCCGTATCGACTCGCCGAAGCCCCCGGCCCGCTCGACACCGACGAGCTCGCGGCGATCGACGCCTGGTGGCGCGCGGCGAACTATCTGTCGGTGGGCCAGATCTATCTGATGGCCAATCCGCTGCTGCGCGAACCGTTGCGCCCCGAGCACATCAAACCGCGGCTACTCGGCCATTTCGGCACCGTGCCCGGGCTGAATCTGGTGTGGGTGCATGCCAATCGGGCGATTCTGGCCCGCGATCTGGACGCGGTGTTCGTCGCCGGTCCCGGCCACGGCGGCCCGGGGCCGAACGCGTGCGCCTGGCTCGAGGGCACCTATTCCGAGCTGTACAGCCACGTCCCGCGCGATATCGACGGCATGCGCGCGCTGTTCGCGCAGTTCTCCTTCCCCGGCGGGGTGCCGAGTCACTGCGCGCCGGAGACGCCCGGTTCCTTCCACGAGGGCGGTGAGCTCGGCTATTCGCTGCTACACGCGTTCGGCGCCGCGCTGGATCACCCGAATCTCACGGTGTTCTGCGTGGTCGGCGACGGTGAGGCCGAGACCGGCCCGCTCGCGGGCAGCTGGCATGCCGACAAGTTCCTCAATCCCGCCCGCGACGGCGCGGTGCTGCCGATTCTGGCGCTCAACGAATACAAGATCGCCAATCCGACGATCCTGGCCCGGATCCCCGAATCCGAGCTGATCTCACTGATGCGGGGCTACGGGTATGAGCCGCTGGTGGTGTCCGGCCGCGATCCGGCGCGGGTGCACCAGGCGATGGCCGAGGCGATGGACACCGCGCTGGAGCGGATCGCGCAGATCCAGCGGGCCGCCCGCGGCGACGGTGACGGTTCCCGCCCGCATTGGCCGATGATCGTGCTGCGCACCCCGAAGGGCTGGACCTGTCCCCCGCTGGTGGACGGCGAACCGGTGGAGGGCACGTTCCGGGCCCATCAGGTGCCGCTGCCCGCCGCCCGCACCGACGACGACCACCGGGCGGTGCTCGAACAGTGGTTGCGCTCGTATCGGCCCGCGGAGCTGTTCGACGAGTCCGGCGCCCCCGTCTCGGAGTTGATGGACCTCGTGCCTGCCGGTGATCGGCGGATGAGCGCGAACCCGGTGAGCAACGGCGGCGCGCAGGTGCGCGATCTGCGGTTGCCGGATTGGCGCGATTTCGGCGTCGAGGTGCCCGCACCCGGCGCGACCCACCACGAGGCCACCCGGGTACTCGGCGGCTGGCTGCGCGAGGTGACCGCGCGTAACCCGGACAACTTCCTGACCTTCGCGCCGGATGAGCTGGCCAGCAATCGTTTACAGGACATCCTCGAGGTCACCGGACGCAACTGGCAGGCCGAGATCGATGAGTTCGACGTCGGCCTCGACCGGCAGGGCCGGGTGATCGAGGTGCTGTCGGAGCACATGTGCCAGGGCCTGCTCGAGGGCTATCTGCTCACCGGCAGGCACGGCGTGTTCACCTGTTACGAGGCCTTCGTGCACATCGTCGACGCCATGTTCAATCAGCACGCCAAATGGCTCGACGCGAGTGCGGCGGTGCCGTGGCGGCGGCCGATCCCGAGCCTGAATTATCTGTTGTCGTCGCATGTCTGGCGGCAGGATCACAATGGTTTCACCCATCAGGACCCGGGTTTCCTCGATGTGGTGTTGAACAAGAAGCCCGAGATCGTGCGGGTGTACCTGCCACCGGACGCCAATACCCTGCTGTCCACGTTCGATCACTGCCTGCGTTCACGCCACTACGTCAACGTGGTGGTCGCGGGCAAACAGCCGCAGCCCGACTGGCTTTCGGTCGAGGCGGCGGCGCTGCACTGCGCGCGCGGGATCGGCATCTGGGAGTGGGCGGGTAACAACGACGAACTCGGCACCGCCCCCGATGTGGTGCTGGCCTGTGCGGGTGATGTGCCGACCCTGGAAACACTTGCCGCCGCCGCCATCCTGCGAGAGCATCTACCACAACTGCGGGTGCGGGTGATCAATGTGGTGGACCTGATGCGGCTGCTGCCGGGCACCGACCATCCGCACGGACTCCCCGATTCCGAATTCGACACCCTGTTCACCCACGATCGCCCGGTGATCTTCGCCTTCCACGGCTACCCGTGGCTGATCCACCGGCTCACCTACCGTCGCACCAACCACTCGGGTCTGCACGTGCGCGGATACAAGGAGCGCGGAACCACCACCACACCGTTCGACATGGTGATGCTCAACGATATGGACCGCTATCACCTGGTCACCGATGTGATCGACCGCGTGGCTGGACTGCGCGAGAAGGCCGGCGGGCTGCGCCAGCAGATGCAGGACGCACGGCTGCGTGCCCGGACCTGGACCCGAGAACACGGCGAGGACATTCCCGAAGTGGCGAATTGGCGCTGGCCGGCTGAGATCATTGCCCGACGTAATGAAACGAGTTACATTCGGTAGCAGGGTCGCTTGCAACTGCTAGCAGGCAGCAAGCGGCCGGGCGTTTTCGCAGACAAAGGAGTCTGAATCATGCCGGCTACCGGGACCGATGACGCGTGGGCCGAGGACACCGCCCCGCCCGTATCGCACATGCTCATCGACGACCGCTTCGTGCCGGTGGCCACGAAGTTCTTCGCGATGGTGCGGCGTCGCCGCCACGGTGGCGCGGCGCTCGCGGTCTATCTGGACGGCGCGCCCGTGCTCGACATCTGGAGCGGCTGGGCCGCACCCGGCCGGCGCTGGCGTGGCGACACCATGGCACTGGCCTACTCCACCGGTAAGGGCGTGGCCGCGACGGTGGCACATCGGCTGATCGAACGCGGCCTGCTCGCGCTGGACGAACCGGTCGCCACCTACTGGCCCGAGTTCGCCGCCAACGGCAAGGACACCATCACCGTCCGCGAGGTGCTCAACCATCGCGCGGGCCTGCAACGCACCCGCGGACTGCTCGACGATCCCGAGCGCATGCTCGACCACGACGCCCTGGCCGCCGCACTCGCCGCCGCCGCGCCCGATCCGCTGCGGATGCGCGCCTCCGGCTATCACGGACTGACCTTCGGCACGCTGGTGGCCGAGATCGCCCAGCGCGCGACAGGCAAGCCGTTCCCCGAGCTGGTGCGCACCGAACTCGCCGAACCGCTCGGTCATGACGATCTCTGGTTCGGCGTCCCCGAACACCATCGGCCGCGCATCGCACCGCTGTCGCCGCGCCTGCATATCGCCCGCGTGCCGCTCGATCGGTTGACCGGGCTGACCGGATCGCTGCGGCCGCTGACCTCGCTGCGCGAAGTGATCTACGACGGCTGGGCCGAGATGAGCCAGACCGAGCGCCCCTACACCGCGATGATGCCGGGCTGGAACGGCGTGTTCACCGCTCGCGCGCTGGCCGCGATGTACGGCGCGATCGCCAACGACGGACGCATCGGCCGTCGACGGCTGTTGAAGCCGGAAACGACCAGGATGATCGCCAGGATGCCGGCCAACAGTCGCTTCGACTATGTGCTCGGCGCCCCGCCGCACCATGCGCTCGGCTATCACCGCGGCATCGTCGGCGCCACGTTGACTCGCCACGCCCTCGGCCACTACGGCATCGGCGGCTCCGGCGCCATGGCGATGCCCGGCCTGGGTCTGTCGATCGCCTTCGTCACCAACCAGCTCGGCAATCACGCCATGTCGCTGGGTGATGGGCGGCTGCCGATGCTCGCTGCCGCGGCGGTTCGATCCGCGCGCTCGGCTCGCGGTGCCGGTCCGGCCGAACTGACCGCCGCCGCGAGCTGAAC
This sequence comes from Nocardia cyriacigeorgica, assembly GCF_005863245.1. Lineage (GTDB taxonomy): Bacteria > Actinomycetota > Actinomycetes > Mycobacteriales > Mycobacteriaceae > Nocardia > Nocardia cyriacigeorgica_C. The sequence goes on from NZ_VBUT01000011.1 coordinate 142,059, forward strand.
CGCTCAGCTGCCGGCGCGTCAGCGCGCGCTCAGGAGCTAAAGCCTCGGCGCGCGCCCTCGAGCGACAGCCTCACTGCGCGCCTTTGAGCTTGCGCCAGCCTCCGGCACGGTTGTTGGCGATGATCTGCCGGAACATGGCCAGCAACGCGGGCGCGTTCAGCGTTTCGCCCTCGTGAATCGCGACGGTGCGGGCGGTCTTGTTGTCGTGTCCGCCGGTGATGATGCCCTCGGGGTCGGGGACGATCGCGCCGTCGTAGAGAAACACGTTCACATGCGTCCGCGCCGCCTGTAGCGCGCAGATATTGCCGTCGAGCACGAAGTACGGCTGCACGGTCCGCTTGATCGTCTCCTGCACCTCCGGGTCGGCCGCGTGCACGAGATCGCGCACCTCCCGGCAGATCTGCTGCTGCCAGGCGGGCAGCGCGTCGATGTAGTCATCCACGCGCGGATCGACTCGGTAGGTCACCCCTCGATCACACCACGCACAGCACAGTCCGGTCAGCACTTCCCAGCTCCGGGAATATCGGTACTGCAATCAGCGTCACATCGACTATCGTACCGTTACATAACGACACATTGATTGGGTCAGGCAGAGCCGAGGCCCAACTGCCGACCCGATGCGGGGCACTGGCACAACGAACGGAGCAGACCATGAGCAGCACTTTCCAGCGGGGAACGGTCCGCAAGATCCTGGCCACCACCGCCCTCGCCGGCGCGCTGGCCCTCGTACCCGCCGCGGTGGCGCCGCAGATCGCGGCCGCGATGCCCGCTGGCGCGGACGCCAAGGCCTCCAGCCAGCGCGGCGACAGCCACAGCAGCCGAGGCAGCGACAGCCACGGGCACGGCCACGGGCGTGGTTACGGTCAGAGCCGCGGATATGGGCAGGGGCGCGGTTACGGCTCGCACAACCATGGCGGGCTGCGCAACTCCTCTAGCACCACCGAGTCCGACAACAAGCCCGGCTACAGCAGCCGTTGCCACGGCGAGTGCGGCCCGGACTAAAACCTGGCAGCACCGCCGATCACGTCGATCGAGTCAGCGCCCCCGCGCGTCCGCCGCGGGCGCTGCGGTCGTTGTCCGGCCTCCTCGCGCACCCGTTCGGCCAGTTCGGCGGGGATATGGGCGGCAATCCCGTTGCGGGAGGAGATCATCAGCTTCTGCCGGATCCCTGCCACCTGCGCGTCGACCGTGCGGACCGAACTGTGCCGCCGGCTCGCGATGGCGCTGTTGGGCCAGCCGGCTGCGGCGAGGATGGCGACATCGCGCTCAGCCCGCGACAAGGTGTCCCACAGCCGCGACCGCGGCGGGGCCAGCTGCTCCCCCGGCCCGTCCGCACCCGACGGCCCCTCGCCGAAGGCCGCCGACGCCACCTCCATGGCCACCCGCAATTCGGCGGCGACCAGCGGCAACGCGGCGACCGCGACGCCCATCGTTCGGTCGAACTCCTCGAAACTTCCCACCATGCGGGCGATCTCGGTGGCCATCGCGACCGCGGCACGCCGCTCGCGCTCGGCGCGCAGCAGCTGGGTCTTGGCGATGATGCGCGCGGCGACCGCCCAGATCGCGGTCCAGCTGTCGCTGGTGCGCCGCTGATCGGCCGGCAGTGCGTCGATCAGTTCCAGCGCTTCGCGGGCAGAGCCGTGTTTCGCCAGCGCGACCGAACGCGTGATCTGCGCCCAGGCCTTGGCCAGATCAGATCCGGAGCTCATCGAACGTTCCAGGTACCGCGCGGAACTGTCCAGGGCGGCGGACCGGGAACCGAGCGCGGCGCGGCACAGGGCGAGGAACATATCGCTGCCCTCCTCGCCCGCGTGATCGCCGGCGTCGGCGTATTTGCGGCGGGCCCGGTCCAGCACGCCGATGGCCCGCGGGTCCCGGCGCACGAGCATCAGCTCCAGCCCCCACGTCCATTCGACGGGAGCGGGCAGTCCGGTATCGGTGTCGATGGTGTCGCGCCACGGCACCTGCGAGTCCGAACCGGTCCGGCACAACGTCACGCATTCGTCGAGCAGCCGCGCCGCGTATTCGTTGCGGCCCTGCCAGATGGCATTCCACGCCAGCATCGCCGAGGCGCGCACGCGATGCCTGATGCCCTCGGGCGACGAGGTCCGGGCGGCCTCGAGCGCCCGCTCGGTCAGCCGGGTGACCGCCCATCCGCCGCATCGGATCGACGGAATCCAGGTGGCGAGCAGGACCGCGGCCGTTTCCAGGGCGACGACGGCGGTCTCCGGATCATCGAGTCCGGTGTCGATGGCGAGCAGGATGTTGTCCCAGGCCGTGCGCACCCAGTGCACCCAGGCCCGCTCGCGCGGACCGAACCAGTCGTCGGCCCCGACCACCACCCGGTCGCGGTAGTAGCAGCGGTGCCGATCCGCCATCCGGGTCGCCTCGGCCGGATCCCGGCGCTGCAAGCGATCCCGGGCGAACACCCGCACGCTCTCCACCAGATACCAGCGCACCGATTCGGCGGTCTGATGGGTCGACAGCAGCGAGCGTTCCGCGAGCCGTTCCAGCAGATACTCGACGGTGCCTGGCGCAAGCGTCTCATCGGCGCACACCGCGACGGCGTCGGCGAGCTCGATCCCGTTGCGCACCGAGTCAGCGCCGTCGGTCTCGTATCCGGCCGCGAACACCGACAGTCGTTCCAGCAGCAGCTTTTCCTCGGGCCCGCACAGGTCGTAGGACCACGCGATGACGTCGTACACCCCGCGATGGCGGTGCTCGTTGCCCACCCGCACACCGTGTGACCAGCGCATGCGTTTGTCGTCGACATCGCCGGTGAGTTCGGCCAGCACCATGGCCGGCGGCTGATGACGTAGCCGGGCCGCGGCCAGCCGGACGAACAGCGGGCTGTGATCGACGTGACGGCAGATCTGTCCGGCGATCTCGAGCTGCTCCGGATCGTCGGGGATCGGTCGCCCGGTGCGTTCGGCGCGCTGCCGCAACAGCGCCAGCGACTGGCCGGGGGCCAGCGGCGGCACGGTGAGGATGTATTCGTCGATCCAGCCGATCGGTTCGCGGCTGGTCGCGAGAATGGTCAGTGCGGGCGCGGTGGCCAGCAGTTTCGTGATCACCCGGCCGACGCTGCGCAGCACGTGCTCGCAGTTGTCCAGCACCAGGATTCGCCGCTCGTCGGAGGCCGTGGCATCGGAGAAGGTGCTCATCAGCAGATCCCACTCCGAGGGATCGGTGCCGTCGGTGCGCATCACCGAGCGCACCACGTCCTCGTCGGCGAGGTGGTCGTCGCGTTCGACCTCGGCCAGCCGGGCCCAATACACCGGTTGACGCTGATCGTGCGGCATGCGCCGCAGGGCTTCGGCCGCCAGCCGGGTCTTGCCGATTCCGCCGGGTCCCACCAGCGTGATCAACCGCGCGTCACCGGCCAGCAGGTCCTCCAGCCGGGCCAATTCGGCCGTACGCCCGACGAATTCGCTCACTCCGAGGAACTCATGAGCGGATTCGGAGAGCACTCCGTCGGATACCGGTAACACGACCATATGGACGTAAATTAGCCGATGAACCCCGGGGCGGAAGAAAATTTCGCCGGAGTACGCCGCCACCGGGCCCACGCCACGGTGCCCGTCGACCGTGCTCAGCTCGTCGCGCGGCTCGCATGCTGATAGTGCATGCCGACCACGGCGCTGTCGAAGGTCATCACGTCGACCAGTTGCAGCCCCGCGGCTTCGGGCCCGGTGTGGAACAACCGCACCCCGTCGCCGAGCAGCATCGGGTGGACGAACAATCGATACTCGTCGACGAGGTCGTGCTTGATGAACGTGGACGCGGTCTCCGCGCCGCCGAACAGCACCATGTCGCAGCCCGGACGATCACGCAGCGCCGCGACCCGCTCGACCATGTCCGCACCGATCACACTGGTGTTCCACGGCGCGGTGCGCAGGGTGCGGGAGAAGACGATCTTCGGCTTCTCCTTCCAGCAACGGGCGAAGTCCAGGTAGAACGGCGAGATCCCCGGCGCGGCATCGGCGGTCGGCCAGAACGAGGCCATAATCTCGTAGGTTTTGCGGCCGTAGAGAAACAGGTCGGCGCGGCGCAACTGGTCGAGAGACGATTCGCATAGCTCCTCGTCCACGACCGGCCAGTGGACCTCGTCATCCGGCCCTTCGGCGAAGCCGTCGAGCGAAATCTGCATCCATAACGTCACGCTTCCCATTCCAGGCAACCCTCACTGTCCCTAGCTGTGCGACAGTGTGCATTGTTGCGCCGGGCCTCGGCGGCGCGCATCGGTAGGAGCGCGACTATCTACCTAGGTAGAAGCGGCCTCGGTCGTTGCCCGCCCGCTGCTTACGCGGACTACAGCAGGCCGGCACTGCCGCTGGGCAGCGACAGCCCGAACGGCAGGCCGGGAATGTGCGGTCCCGGCTGCGCGGGTCCGCCGTCGAACAGGTCGGTATCGCAGTGCGCGCCTTGCTGCCACGGTGCACAGGGCGGATCGGCGTCGTCGTGCGGCTCCGGTGCGGGCGTGTTCGGGAAGAACGGGCTGAACGGGTAGCCAGGGTCGGGGAAGGGCCAGCGGTCGTTGTGCCAGCCGTCGTTCGGGTCGTGCGGGTGAATGGGATCGGCGGGCGCGGGCTGACCGGTGCCGGGAGCGTCGGGAGTATCAGGTGGCGAGGGCAACTGTGGCGTCTCACCCGCTCCGGGGAGTGTGCCGATACCGGAATCCCCGCCCAGATCAGGAAGGCTCGGAAGGCCCGGATCCGGTGTACTGCCGCCGAAACCGCCGTCATTGAGGCCACCGCCGAAACCGCCGTCACCGAGGCCGCCGCCGAAGCCACTGTCACCGCCGATGCCACTGTCACCGCCGAAGCCACCGTCACCGCCGATGCCGCCGTCACCGAAGCCACCACCGATTCCCGAGTCGGCACCGACTCCGCCGCTGGAGCCTCCGTCGCTGACTCCGCCGCTCGTGCCCCCATCGCTTACTCCGCCGCTGGTGCCGCCGTCGGTGGTCGCGCCACCGGTGTCACTGACGAATTCGACTCCCGTACCGGAGCCGTCGACGGACTCGAGCACCACCGCGGAGGCGGGTGCGGCGGCCAGGCTCGCGACGGCCGCCGGGCCGAGCGCGAGCGCCGCCGCGATCGCGGCGCCTGCCAGCCATGCCGGCGTCCGGCGGGTTCCTGTGAACGCTCGCATCGCCATCACTCCGTTCCTCGCTGATCGGGATCTTGCCTGACCGACAGCCCATCGTTGTCGCCATTCAATGTACCGTTAGTTAGCGGCACATTAGTTCGCGAAGAACTACCATGGGTGGGAAATCAGCAGGTGAAAGCGGGAGTTCGAGTGTTCGTAGCGTGCGGGACCTCAGGTCACCGGGCGGCTCAGAGCTCGGCGAGTTCGGTGTCCTCGTCGAAATACCGCGCGACGAACCGGTTCACCAGCTCACCCGCGACCTGCCCCGGCACCACCTTGGCGATATCGAGGCTCTCGGTGAGCTCCGCGCGATCGGCGCCCGACCGCTCGGACTGCTGATACGCCTGCCAGGCCGTGCGGTGGAACAGTCCGACGAAGCGGCGGGCGATGCGGTCGGCGTCGGTGCGCAGTTTCTCCAGCTCGGCCAGCATGTCGTCGACCGGAATCCCGGCCGCCTCCATCTGTTCGAGAACACCGATGAGCTTGCGGTCGGCCGGGCGATAGGTGCTGGCGTCGACGGGTTCGTACAGCCCGGCCGCGACGACGCGGGCCAGGCCGTTGGGAACGGTGCTGTAGCGCTGGGCCAGCTCGGTCGCCGGGATGGTTTCCTCGGTCGCCGCGCTCGCCGCGGACTCGGTCGCGTCCTCGCTCACCCCGAGGACGTCACCGAGATCGTCACCGCGGTCCCAAGCCGCGAGCAACTCCTTGATGCCGTTGAGTTTGATGCCACGATCGAGCAGCCGGCTGATGGTGCGGACCCGGTTCAGGTGCTCGGCGCCGTAGAACCCGGTGCGGCCCTTGACCCGAGGCGGTGGCAGCACCCCGCGCTCGTGGTAGACCCGCAGGCTGCGCACCGTGGTGCCGGCCTCGCGAGCAAGCTCGTCGATCGTGTACTCCACACGCCCAGCCATACATCAAGGAAACCACATCCGGGCGTGTCGGAGCGGGCGCGGATGGGCGCGGCGCGTCCGCTCAGGCGCCCTGATGACCCCAGGACCTGCGGCGGGCCGCGGCCCTGCGCTCGTCTTCGGACATGCCGCCCCAGATGCCGTACGGCTCGCTGACGGCCAGCGCGTAGTTGCGGCACTGGGCCAGGACGGGGCAGCTGTCGCAGATCTGCTTGGCCCGTCGTACCCGTGCGGCGCGGGCCCGGCCGCGTTCGCCGTCCGGGTGGAAGAACACCGCCGATTCCACCCCGCGGCAGGATCCGCGCAGTTGCCAATCCCAGGCGTATGCGGCCGGGATGGTGCGCTCGATCACGGTGGACATACCTGGACTCCTCATGGTGCGAGTTCGTGCCGGAGTCAGCCTAAATTCTCCCCAGATGTGGGAACCGTCACTCGATCGGGGCCCGGCGTCCTTCCCGCCCATGGCAATTCGAGCGGGCCGACGTGCGGTATCGCGCGCCTATTCTTCGGGTATGACCGATTCGCCGGGGCTTCGGATCAGTGTCGCCGAGCGCGAACGCGCCCTGCGGGAGCTCACCCATCATCTGGGAACCGGCAGGCTGAGCCTGGACGAGTTCGAGATCCGCAGCGCCGCGGTGGCGGCGGCCGACCGGCCCGAGCACTTGGCCGAGCTGTTCACCGATCTGCCCGGTGCCGTGCCGGATTCCGTTCCACTCGGCCCGCCGCCGAGTCCGTTGCCGGCGGTCGGCGCGGGCACGGTCGTCGTGCTCGGTGTGCTGGCCGCGCTGGTCTTCGGCAGCTGGTGGTTGTTGCTGCTGCCGATCGCGGCGGGTATCGCGGCCGGGGTGATCCTGCGACGCCTACCGTCTAAGCGCGCGACGAGCTGAGACCGCGGTTCACCACCGGCTGTGCGGCCGCACGTGATTGGCGAGGTCGACCAGCCGGTATCGGTGCAGCCGATCGGGCGCGGTGCGGGCCAGGGCGCGCAGGCAGGTTTCCAGTCCACGCGCCAATCCCGGTTCGGTGAACGGGAATCCCAGCAGTGCCGCTCCCCTATCCGCCGCCGCATGGCCCGCCCGCAACCATTCCAGCGCCGCGCCGACCACGATGACCTGCAGTTGCAGCGTCCGCGGCTCTTCGGGCAGGGCCTCGAGCCGCTCGGCGGCCTCACGCAGATCCTCGGCGATGATCTCGCCCACCGGCCGCGACACCAGCAGCAGACATCCGGTCATTCGCGCGACGGCGTGATGGCGTGATGCGACGGGCACCTGATCCAGGACGCCGACGGCTTCGAGCAGTTCCCCATCGGCGGCCAGCCGGCGCGCCAACCCGAACGCCGCGCTCACCACACCGTGGTTGGTGCGCCACACCATCCGGTAGTACTCCATGGCGGCGCTGTGCCAGCGATCGGTGTGCTCGGGCTGCTCGAGATGCTGCAAGGCCAGTTCGGCGGCGGCGCCCAGCGCCAGCGCGGGCGCGATCTCCCCCGGCAATACCGTGTGCACCTCGTCGAAGCAGGCGTAGGCCCGTTCGTAATGGCCGTCGAGCAGGTCGGCGATGCCGGAATACCACTGGATCCGCCAATCCCTGCCGAAACGCGGGCGCAGGTCGGCGAGCCGGGCGCGAGCGGGACCCACCTCGCCCAGATCCAGGTGGGCGCGCACCGCCGTCAGCGGGCCCTCCAGGTCGAAGGATTCGGGCGCTTCGATGGTTCCGGCGCTGATCCGTTCGGTGGTGCGTTCGAGTACGTCGAGGATGTGCCGTGGGTCGCCGTGCAGCAGCGTGGCCAGCAGTTCAGCGCTGGGATCCTCGCTGTCGATGAGCGGGATCGGCAGGGCCGCGACGACGCTCGCCGCGTCCACCGCGGGCATCCGGTGCATGCCGTCGACCATGCCGTCGGTCTGGCCGATGAGTGTGTCGATACCGAAATCGCCGCGCATCGAACCGAATTCGGTGGAGGCCTGCGGATGTTCGAGGCCGGTGTCGGCGGCCAGCACCATCCGCAGCACGCCCGCGAGCTGGCAGTACATGGTGTAGGCAGACGGGAACCGGCGCAGTGGGTCCGGGTCGGTCGCGCGCAGCAGCAGCCGGTGCAGGAAGGGGTAGCGGCGCAGGATCGGTTGCTGCTCGGGTGCGGGCATGCCGGGCAGATAGTGGCCTTCGGAATCGGTGGGCAGATCGAAAAGCAACGCCGCCAGCGTCCGGCCCACCGCGTAGATGTCGGATTCCACGGTCGGCCCGGTCTGCAAGATCTCGGGTGCCTGATAGCCGGGGGTGCCGTAGATGCTTCCGTAGGACTCCATGGCGGCCACCGCGCCGAGGTCGATGAGTTTGACCTCGTCGTCGCCGACCATGATGTTGTCGGGCTTGAGATCGTTGTAGGCCAGGCCGATGGAATGCAGGTAGTCCAGCGCGGGCAGTACTTCCATCAGGTAGGCGATGGCCTCGGCGACCGGGATGCGGTCGGGCGCGCCCCGATCCAGCATCGACTTCAGCGATTGCCCGCCCACGTACTCCATCACGATGTAGCCGTCGGCCACCTCACGCGCGGACTTGTGCTTGACGAAGTTGAAGATCTTCACCACGCCCGGGTACGCCACCTCGGACAGGAACTGTCGTTCGGCCAGCGCGACGACATGCGCTTCGAAATCGAGCGGATTCTGCAGCCCCTTGAGCACCACCCAGCGATCGCTGACATTGCGGTCGATGGCCAGATAGATCCAGCCGAGTCCGCCGTGCGCCAGACAGCCCTGCACCTCGTACTGGTCGGCGACGAGTTCACCGGGCCTGAGCGCGGGCCGGAAATTGAACGGGGATTTACATCGGCGGCACTCCCCCGAGACCGGGCCGGGACCGTCGGCGGTGGCGCGTCCGACCGGGTCCTGACAGTTCCAGCAAAAGCGTTTGTGCTCGGGAACTTCCGGGTTCTCCAGCACCGCGGAGAGCGGGTCGGTTTCGGTGACCCGTGGCACCACGACGAGTCCGGCGCCGAGTCGGCGCACGCTGGGCCGTGACGGGGTATTGCGGCCCGACCCGGTCTCCAGCTCGTCGAGTTCGGCCAGATCGAAATCGTCGAGTCCGGCCGGCTCGGTGCTGTCGCCGGGCGAGATCTCGGTGGGCGCCAGCGGCGGCGAAACCCGCTGGGATAGTTCGGCTTTACTCATTCGCCGGGTGGACCAGTGCGGGGCGAGGCGGTGCGGCACCTCCATCCCGCGCATGCGCCGATCGGCCCAGGCGGGCAGGCGTTGCTGGTCGGATGTGCTGGGCTGTTCCGGCATATGAACCCCTCGAACCCGTTGAACCGAGGCCTTATTCTGGTGCGCCGCACGACCATCGCGCGCCTGCGCTGTTCCCGGATCTGGGAACACCGCTGCCCCGGATTATGCGTCCGGGGCAGCGGCGATACTCAGTGTTCGTCGGGCTTTTCCAGGATGACCACCGCTTCGCGAGCATCCTTGCGCGGCGGACGCTCGGCCAGCACCGGGAACTGGCCGGTGTGCCCGCCGCGGATCTGGGCGAGCTGCAGCACTTTGCCGCGCGCCAGGAACCACCCGCCGACCAGGGCCGGAATCATGATGGCGCCCATCGCGATCACCGCGCCGCGCTGGACCTCGTCGTCGCTGAAGGCCATCAGCGCGACCACGCCGACCAGGAACAGCAGCGTCGCGATGCTGGTATACGGCGCACCGATGAGGCGGAAGGACGGACGCTCCACCTTGCCCTGCTTCGACCAGCGCCACAGCTGCAACTGGCACAGCACGATCGCGGCCCACGCGAAGATGGTGCCGAGCGCCGACACGTTGATCACGATCTCGAAGGCCTTCTCCGGCACCATCGCGTTCAGGCCGACGCCGAACAGCGCGATCGCACCGGTGGCCAGGATGCCGACATAGGGCACACCGGACTTCGACATCCGGGCGGCGATGGTGGGCGCGCTGCCGTTCATCGACATCGAGCGCAGGATGCGGCCGGTGGAGTACAGCCCGGCGTTGAGGCTGGAGAAGGCCGCGGTGAGCACGACCAGGTTCATCACCGAACCGGCGCCGTCGATGCCGAGCTTGGCGAAGAAGGTGACGAACGGGCTCTCGCCGGACTTGTAGGCGGTGTAGGGCAGCAGCAGCGCGAGCAGCACCAGCGAACCGACGTAGAACAGCGCGATCCGGGCGATGACGGAGTTGATGGCACGCGGCATCACCTTCTCCGGGTTCTCCGTCTCACCGGCGGCCGTGCCGACCAGTTCCACCGCGGCGTAGGCGAAGACGACACCCGTGGTGACCAGCACCAGCGACAGCACACCGGTGGGGAACAGACCACCGTTGTCGGTGATCAGGCTCGGTCCCGTGGTCTGGCCCTTGATGTCGAACCGGCCCGCGAGGAACACCGTGCCGACGATCAGGAAGGTGACCAGCGCGACCACCTTGATCAGCGCGGCCCAGAACTCCAGTTCGCCGAACCACTTGACCGACACCATGTTGATGGCGACCACCAGGACCAGCGCGATCAGCGCGATCGTCCACTGTGGTATCGCTTCGAACGCTCCCCAGTAATGGACATACGTGGCGATGGCGGTGATGTCTACGATCCCGGTCATGCACCAGTGGAAGAAGTACATCCACCCGACCGCGAAGGCGAGCTTCTCGCCGTAGAACTCGCGGGCATACGAGACGAACGACCCGGAGGACGGGCGATGCAGGACCAGTTCACCCAGGGCCCGCAGGATGAAGAACACGAACACGCCACAGATGGCGTAGACGATGAACAGGCCGGGTCCGGCGCTGGCCAACCGGCTGCCCGCACCGAGGAACAGTCCGGTGCCGATGGCGCCACCGATGGCGATCATTTGCAGCTGACGCGGGCGCAACGACTTGTGGTAGCCGGCGTCCTCGGCGTGCAGCGCGTCGACCGACGTCGCCGGCGCGCCCGGCTCGGGCAGTGCGGCCGCAGCCGGCGCCGAGGTAGGTCGAACAGTGGTCATGGTGATGGCCTTTCCTGTGGCGGCGATCATATCTATGGGTAATGTACCGTCAGACAGCGGCACGTTCAATAGGTATCTACCCGACGTAACACGCTGGAAACCAAGAACTTTCAAAGATCCTCGCGCCGGACCGCTAAACGCACTGGTCACAGCCGAATGATCGTGCCGATACCAAGCGGTACGTTATGTGATGTCACTCGCGGATGGAGCGTTCATGGCGTGGTTCGATCGGGAATTCATCGCGGTGCCGGACACCGCGGCGGGTCAACTCGTCTACAAGTGGCCCGATGTCAATATCCGCCGCTACAGCCGCGCCATCGTCAACGCCGATCAGACCGCGCTGTTCGTCAAGTCCGGTCAGGTGGTCGCCACCATGGGGCCGGGCCGCCATCGCATCGACGCCGATGAACTGCCCGTGCTCGGCGCGCTGGTCGACACCTTGTCCGGCGGGAACTTCTATCGGGCGGAACTGTATTTCGTCTCCACCCGCGAATTCCCCGGCCTCAAGTTCGGCGGTCGGCTCGCCGATATCGTCGACCCGGTCAGCGAGCAGGTGGTGACGCTGCGGGTCTTCGGTGAATTCGCGCTGGCGGTCCGCGATCCGGGGCAGTTGATCACCGATCTCGCGGGCACCGCCGATCTCGCCGATCCGGGCGCGCTGAACTCCTGGTGTGCCGATCTGCTGCTGAAATCGATGAAGATCGCGGTGACCCAGGGAGTTTCGCGCGGCGAATGGCCGGTGCTCGGGTTGTCCGCGCACCTGCCGTCGATCGAGACAGCGGTGTTGCGGCAGACCAACATCACCCTCTACGAATACGGCCTGCGCATCGTGCGGATGGGCAACTTCGACATCACCCTCGCACCGGAGGACGCCGACCGGCTCAAGCGGCTGGCCAAGGACGTCACCTACATCAAACTGGCCGGCGACTTCCGCCAGTACGCGGCCGGTGAGCTGGCATTGGGTGCGAGTCAGGGGTTCGCCCACGGCGGCACCGGCCCGGACTCGGGCTTTCTCGGCGCGGCCCTCGGCCTGAACGCGATCACCCAGCACACGAGCGCGCCGCCGCCCGCGCCGGTTTCCCAGCCGATGCCACCCGCTCCCCCGCCGGCCGAACCCGCCGCGTTGCCCGCACCGGCCGCGGCCGCCCATCAGACCTGCCCGGACTGTGCGTCGGACAATCCGGCGGCCGCCCGATTCTGTATGCACTGCGGTCACCGGCTGACGACCGCACCGCGCCACTGCGGGAACTGCGGCGCCGAACTGGTCGCCGCGGCGAAATTCTGTGGCGACTGCGGGTCGCCGGCCCGGCCCTGACCAACACAGGTCTATCGCGTCCGGACGATCGCGAGTTGGGTGCGGCCCTGGCCGGTTCGACCGCGGCGATGCACGGCAGAGTCCGTCGACGGCGCAAATCCCGTGCCTCGGCAGTCTCCGGAAACGGCGAGGGGCCGGTGGCCTGACGACCACCGGCCCCTTATCGGGTGCTGCGCTCAGCTCGCAGCGCCCGCCGTCACCACACTCGACTCCCCACCGGCGCTGACCATTCCGCGCACCTGCCGCGCCGCGACCGACAGGGTCGCCAGATCGTAGGTGCCGGAGTCGAAGATCTCGCCGAGCGCCGCCGCGGCCCTGGCCAGCCGGGGCCGGTTGGTTGACTCCCAGTATTCGATCTTCTCGGCGACGGTGTCGTCGGGTTCGGTCGCGGTGGACACGTCGAGGGTGAGCAGCCGCAGCGATTCGTACAGGTCGTCGCGCACGGCCAGCCGGGCGAGGGTGGGCCAGCGGTCGCCGTGTTCGAGGTTGCCGACCGCGGTGAGCAGCCGCTCGATATCGAGGTGCTCGTTGAGCGCGAAGTAGAGCACCGCGACCTCATCGGCGTCGCGTTCGGCGATGTCGGCGATATCGAGCACGTCCAGCAGCGGGAACAGGTGGATCAGCCGGAACACCTCGGTGGCCAGCTCCGCCGGGGCACCCAGGGCGACCGCGCGCTGCGAGCGAGCGGTCAGGTCCTCGGCGAGGTAGCCGGGCAGCCAATCCGAGACCCGGCCGGCCAGCGCCGTCACGCCGTCGCGGTAGCGGGCGATATCGGCGCCGATGGCGATGGGTTGCGGCCGGTTCAGCAGCAGCCACCGCGAGGCCCGTTCCAGGGTGCGGCCGGTTTCCAGTTCCAACGCATCACGCGCGGCGGACGGAATGGGCGCGGTGCGGATGCGCTGCCACACCTCCCGCAGGCCGAAGATCTCGACGGCGGCGGTGAAGGCGCGCACCGCGTCGTCGGTGGTGGCGCCCACCTCCTCGGCCAGCCGGAACGCGTAGGTGATGCCGCCGTAGTCGACCAGGTCGTTGACGACCATGGTGGCCACGATCTCCCGGCGCAGCGGATGCTTGCGAATGGCCGCGTCGAAGCGGGTCCGCAGCGGGGTCGGGAAGTAGCCGGGCAGCATCGCGGCGAACGCGGCGCTGTCGGGCAGGTCGCCTGCCAGCACATCCGCCTTCAGCGACAGCTTCACATGCGCCACCACATTCGCCAGCTCCGGCGAGGTGAGTCCGGCGCCTTCGTCGGCCCGGCGGGCCAGTTCGGCGTCGCTGGGCAGCGCTTCGAGCCTGCGGTCCACGCCGCGGCGGGTCTCGAGTTCGGTGAGCAACCGGCGGTGCACCGCATTGCGGGCGGCCGCCTCGGCGCGGCACAGGCCCATCCGGAAGTTCTGCGAGATATTGTCGCGCAACACCAGTTCGGCGACTTCGTCGGTCATCGAGGCCAGCAGTTCGTTGCGCTCGCTCGCCTCGAGGTCGCCGCCGGACACCACCGCGTCGAGCAGGACCTTGATATTGACCTCGTGGTCGGAGCAGTCCACGCCCGCGGAATTGTCGAGAGCGTCGGTGTTCATCCGGCCGCCGTTGCGGCAGAACTCGATGCGCCCGAGCGCGGTCGCACCGAGGTTTCCGCCCTCGCCGATCACCTTGGTGCGCAGCTGGTTGGCGTCCACCCGGACGACGTCATTGGATTTGTCGCCGGCGTCGGCGTGGGATTCGGTGCTCGCCTTGATGTAGGTGCCGATGCCGCCGTTCCACAGCAGATCCACCGGCGCTTGCAGGATGGCGCGAATCATCTCCGGTGGTGACATCGTGGTCACTCCCGCGGGCAGGCCGAGAGCCTCACGCACCTGCGCCGAGACCGGGACGGCCTTGGCGGAGCGGTCGTACACTCCGCCGCCGTCGCTGATCAGCGTCTTGTCGTAATCGGCCCACGACGACCGCGGCAACTCGAACATCCGCCGCCGCTCCGCGAACGACGACGCCGCATCCGGAGTCGGATCCAAGAAAATATGCCGGTGGTCGAACGCCGCCACCAACCGAATGTGCTCCGACAACAACATCCCATTACCGAACACATCACCGGACATATCACCGATACCCACCACCGTGAAATCCTCGGCCTGAGTATCGATCCCCATCTCCTGGAAGTGCCGCTTGACGCTCTCCCAGGCACCCTTGGCGGTAATGCCCATCGCCTTGTGGTCATAGCCGACAGACCCGCCGGAAGCGAATGCGTCGCCCAACCAGAAGCCGTAGCTCTTGGCGACGTCATTGGCGATATCGGAGAAGGTCGCGGTGCCCTTGTCGGCGGCCACCACCAGGTAGGTGTCGTCACCGTCGCGGCGGACCACCCGCGCGGGCGGCAGCACGGCGCCGCTGCTGTGATCGACATTGTCGGTGAGATCGAGCAGACCGGAGATGAAGGTGCGGTAGCAGCGCACACCCTCGGCCATCATGGCCTGCCGATCGGCACCGGCGTCGCCCGTGGCGGCAGGCGGCTGCTTCACCACGAAACCACCCTTGGCACCCACCGGCACGATCACCGCATTCTTCACCGCCTGCGCCTTCACCAAACCCAGGATCTCGGTCCGGAAATCCTCCAACCGATCCGACCACCGCAAACCACCACGCGCCACCGCACCGAACCGCAGATGCACACCCTCCACCCGCGGCGAATACACGAAAATCTCGAAGCGCGGACGCGGCTGCGGCAGTTCGGCGATGGCCTGCGGATCGAACTTGAACGACAGATAGCCGGCCGGCTCGCCATGGTCATCGCGCCGGAAGTAGTTGGTGCGCAATGTCGCCGTGATCAACTCGAGCACCGCACGCAGAATGCGGTCGGTATCCAGACTCACCACCGCGTCGATCTCCGCGCGCAGCCGCTGGGAAATTTCCTCGATCCGGCTCGCGGACTCCTCGCCCGCCGCCTCGGGATCGAAATAGGCGTCGAACAATTCGATGAACGCCGCCGCCAAGGCCGGATGGGCCAGCAGCACCCTGGTGATATTGCCGAAGGTGTAGGCGAACCCGGCCTGCTGCAAGTACTTCGCGTAGGCGCGCAGTACCGCGATCTGGCGCCAGTGCACCCCGGCGCGCAGCACCAGCTCGTTGAGGCCGTCGACCTCGGCGTCGCCGAACCACATCGCGGCGAAGGCGCCCGGGAACCGCTGCCGGATACCCGTGGCCTGCTCCGCGGCGGGATCGAGCAGATCGGCTTCCATATCGGGGTCGAGCGAATCGCGCAACAGCGCTGCGGGCACCCGCAGCGCGAAATCGTAGATCCAGCGCAGTGGGCCGTCCTGCCGCGCGATCCGGTAGGGCCGCTCGTCGACGACCTCGACGCCGAGGCTGTGCAGCACCGGCAGGACCCGGCTCAACGACACACCCGCACCCGCGACATAGAGAGTGAACCGCCACTCCCCCGCGGGCGCGTCGGCGAGCCGGTAGAGCACCGTATCGATCTCGCCCTCGCCGAGGCGCTCCAGCCTGCGCAGATCCGTCAGCGCACGATCGGCGCCGAACTCCTGCTGATAGCTCGCCGGGAAGGCGTTGGCGTAATCGGTCGCGACCGCATGGGAAATGCCCGTGACTCCCGCGGCGGCCGCCACCACACGGTCCGACCAGGTGCGCGTGGTGGCGAACAGGATGTCCTGTACACGTTCGCGATTGGCCTCGGACAGATCGGCCGTCGCACCGGGCGCGCGATGCACCGTGAAGTAGACGACCGCCAGTTCGGACTCGGTGACGCGCGCCGAGTAACTGATCTGGTCGCCGGCGAACTCCGCCAGCAGAATGTCCTGCATCCGCAGCCGGACCTCGGTGGAATATCGGTCGCGCGGCATGTAGACCAGGCAGTAGATCGCGCCGCTGCGCCCGTCCTGGCGCAGGAACAGCCGGATCTGACGGCGCAGCCCCAGATTCATCACCGCCGAGACGGTGTCGAAGAGCCTGCGCGCGTCGGTGGAGAACAGCTCGACCCGCGGGAAGGTCTGCATCACCTCGAGCATGGCCTGACCGGAGAACGAATTCAGTTCGAACCCGGCCCATTCGATGACCTGATGCACTCGGCGCGAGATCACCGGGATATCGAGGATGTTCTCGTGCAGCCCGGTCACGGTGAAGGTGCCGACGAAGACGTGCTCGCCCTTGACCGCCGCGACCGTGTCGCCGGAGGCCCCCGCCCCGCCCGGATCGGTGGTGGCGTATTCGGCGACGCTGATGAAGTACAGATCCGGCGAACCGGGAATCAACGAGTCGACGGTACCGTTGGTCAGCCGCAGCACCGGTCGCTTCGCGCCGAGCACCGGCACCGGGATCTCGGCGCCGGAACCGTCACGCAGCACACCGAGCCCGGTGCCGGGCACCGGCCACATGCCGAATTCGGCGTCCGGGGTCGGGCTGGTGCGGCGCATCCGGTAGTCGCTGTAACCGAGGACGGTGAAATGACCGTCGGCCAGCCAGCGCAGCAGGCGCGCGCATTCGGCGATCTCGGCGTCGTCGGACCATTCGGCGGTGCGATCGAGGCGGTCGGCCAGCGTCGTCATCGACGCGACCATGGCCGGGGTGTCGTCGGTGACCGAGCGCAGATCGCTGAGTACCTGCGGCAGCGCCTGTTCGATGCGATCGAGGGTTTCCGCGCTCACCGTCGGGTCGAGCTGGACGTGGATCCAGGACTCGGGATAGCTGTGGGCGTCGGTGTAGTCGCGGCGCACGCCGTCGCCGTCGCGCGGGGCGATCGCGCGCAGTTCGCCGGCTTCGTCGCGGGTGACGTCGAAGACCGGGTGCACGACCTCGGCGACGGTGGCGCCGAGCCGGTGCAGCGCCGAGGTGACCGATTCGACCAGCAGCGGCATATCGTCGTTGACGATCTGGATGGCCAGGCCGAGCCCGCATTCGTCGTCGGCGCGGTAGACCCGGGTGGAGACGGTTCCCGGCGCGCGTCGCGCGGCGAGCTCGAGGTGATGGCGCAGGATGTGCCCGGCGCGGTCGGTGATGGTCAGGGCGGTCGAATCCGGGCGGATCCAGCGGAAGTAGGCCGGTTCCAGCTCGGTCGGATCACCCCTGAACTGTGTCGCATCCATCGCGTTCTGTGTGGTTGTCACCGTTGACCTGCGCCTTCCGCCATCGTCGGGTGGGGTTACCGAGTAAGGATAATACGTTGTTCAACGTACCGCTATCTAACGGTACATTAGCTGAAGGTTTATAGCTCGTGGTTTGCGCGAATCGCCGTCACTGCAGCAGACCCGCGCGCGACAAGAACTCCCGCGCACCCGCCGAACCGGCGAACGTGCCGGTGTCGAGCAGCAATCCGGTGCTCGGGTTCGCGTACTGTACGGCGGCCGAAGCGCTCAGCGCCGCGAACACCGCACCGTCGGCGAGCACCGTCGATCCGGCCGAACGCCATTGGCCGACAGTCTCGTTCAACCGCGTCCGTGGCACCAGCCGAGCGTGAAAGATCAGGTCCCGCCCCGAGGTGATCGACCCGGACAGCATCGGATGCCGTGCCGCGACCACACACCGCTGCACCGGCACACCCGACTCCGCCATCGGCTGACACGATGCCGCCGCGCGCAACGGCGCGGGCAGCACCAGGACCGCCGACCCCATCGCCGTGCCCTCGGGCGGCGGGATCGACACCGAACACGATCGGGCGAGCAGGAACCCGAGGACGAGCAGCACGACGATCGCGCCGCCGACCGCCTGCCACTGCCAGCGTGGATGGGGTGCGTGTGCCACCGCGTGTTCCACCGCTTCGGCATCCTTGCGCACCGCTGCCGCGTCGTCGCGGACGATCTCGCCGACCTTGCGCAGCGTGGTACCGATCATCGCCCGCGTGCTCGACTCCGGCGCTGTCGACGGCTGCGGCCGCGCGGGCGCGGCAGGTGCGGCGGGCGAGGTCAAGGGAGCACCGCAATTGGTGCAGGTGGCGTTGCCGCCGCTGTCGCGGTGCGAGCAGTACTGACAGATCAGTGCGGACACGGTGACACTCTCACCGCCCGGTGATGACGATGGAGGAGATCGCGGTGGTGTTCACCGAAGACGCACCACTGGATTCGAGGACGGTCAGCACGATCTCCGAGGCCTGCACCGGAGGTTCGATCCTGGTCTCCACCAGCGTGCGCTGATCGAGGGTTTCCTGGGTGTAGACGGTGTCGTCCTTGTCGTCGAACTGATACGAAACGCGGCTCACGGTACGGAATTTCGCCCACTGGTCGACACCGTCGGTGCCCACGTGGTCCCAGCCGGGCACGATCGCGATCGATTCGATCTCATAGGTCTTGCCGAGGTCGATGCGGATGATCTGGCCATCGACCTGATAGGCCCGCGCACAGGACCACGCTTTGCCCGGCTCGCCGGAGAAGGCGTCCATGGCATCGGTGCCACCCGGCGGGCACTGCGACTTCGCAGATTCCGGCACGATGACGCTGCCCGGCGCCGGGCCGGGCGGCGGCGCCTCCGCCGCGCTGGTCGGCGCCTGGGTGAGCACCTGCAACTGATCGGGCTGCTTGTCCTCACCACCGGTGACCACAAGGATGAAAACCAGCAGCACCGCGAGGGCAGCGGCCACCCCGAGCGCCACCTTCGGTTTCCGCAGCTGCGTGGCCAGGTCACGGGCCATCTGCTCGGGGCCACCGCGACGGCCCGCCGAATCGGGCAGTCGCTGCGCGGGAGCGGGAGCCTCGGTACGCGACGGCTCGTCGGCCGCCGCTTCGCGCAGCCGGGAGGCGGGCACGCCCGAAAACTCCGACCCCAGCGACGAATGCGACCCGGAATCCGGCGACTGACCGCTCAGCAGCGCGTTGATGCGCTCACTCGCGCTGCTCTCGCGCCGGCGCGGTGCGGCTGAAGTCTGGCCGGCCGCCGCCGCGGACGCGGCGATCGAGGCCATGAGTTCGGGGTCGGGGGTGTTGCTGGTGGGTGCCGCGGCCGATGCCGGACGGTCGGTGACCGCACCGCCGCCGGATGAACCGAGCGCGGGATCGGACAGCAGGGCATCCAGCACCGCGCCGCGGTGACGAAGGAAGACATCTCCCGGGTCCTCGGCGGGCATGCTCCGGATGGTATCCGGGTCCACGCTCCGGCCGAGCCCGCGCTATTCCCGGCACCGAGAACAGCGGGGCGGGCTCGCCTACTTGTCGGCCGTGACGAAATATTCCGGCGGAACGTCGAATACCCGGGCCAGCGCGATGATCAGATCCAACCGCGGGATCGCCTGCCCGTGGATGAGCCGGTACAGCCCCGACTGGGACACCGGCACATCCGGGTAGGCGAGTTCGAGGTGCTGCGCGAGCGAGTACAACGTCAGCGATCGCGTGGATCCGTCGTCGGTGGAAACCACCGACTCCGCGATCAGCTCCGAGAGTTTGCTGGAGAATATCGCCGCCGCGGACTGTCTCGGAGTGAGTTCGTCCGCGTCGTCGGGTTGAGGGGAGGATTCGACATCCGACCGGGAGTCCGCTGCCACGATCTGCGACCCTACCGTCTCCATGACTCAACTGACACGACGACCACCTGGCTGTGCGAGCAACGCCACCTCGGAGCCCGCCGGAGCACTGGGCGGGGCAGGCCGGTCGGCGGCATCCAGGTAGCGGGTTTCGCCGCGCGGCTCGATCAGATCCACCCGCACCCGGCGCATCGGAATGCTGACATCCACCGCCGTCGCACTGACCTGATCGATGGCCAGATCGGCGGCCCGCCTGCGCGGCGTCCCCGGCTCGGAGATCGTCACGGTGGTCTGCGCAGCGGATGCGTGCGCGGGTACCTGGTCGAAGACCGCGATCGTCGCCGAAGAGGTGGAGCCGTTGTCGTGGCCCGCACCGTTGCCCGCCAACCGCAGCGTCGACGGGTCGCCGACCGCCGACACCAGCTGACGCCACCGCTGCGGCCTGCTGGTGTGGATCTCGACCTCGGCCCCGACCACCGTCGCGCGCAACAGGATCTGCTGGGCCACCGACAGTTGTGCCCGCACGTCGATCGAGCGCCGGCGCGGGTTGTAGCGCGCCGGGTCGAACAACGGCAGCGCCAGCGTATGCCGCGGCTGGCCGCTGACCGCACCGAGGATCTGGCCATTGGGGCCGATGGCGATCGGCAGCTCCCACAGCTGTTCCAGGGTCGCGGTATCGCTGCCGGTTTCGTCGGCGGGCAGTGCGTCCACCGACAGCTCGCCGGGCAGCGTGGCCAGCAGCGCACTCGCCTGGCGGCCGGAGATCAGCTTGAGGTAGTCGGGCAGGTCCTTGGCCTCTACCGCGGGCCCGATGAAGCGCACCAGCGCGCGGGGACCGCGCTCGGCGGTCAGGCTCACCACCAGCGTGGTGCGCCCGCTGTTCCACGACCAGCAGTCGTCGAGCCCGGCGCCGTCGAGCCGATCCCAGTCGATGACGAAGCTGGTGACACAGCGGCCCGGCGCGGAGGACTCCAGCCGTGTCCACGTCTCCCGCAGATCCGGCAGTTCCACGCCCGCGTGCAACAGCCTCGTGGCCTCACGCAGGGCGGCGTCGGGCAAGGCGTGGGCTTGGATGCCGCGTTCACGCAAGCGGCCCGCGATGCGGTGCGCCGCGGCGGCCAGCGCCTTGGGCGCCACGACCTCGCACGGCCCACGCCGGTTGAGCACCCGCAGGTTCCGTTCCTGATCCAGCCGCACCACCAGCCAGGTCAGCCGGTCGCCGACCACCGGATGTGAGCCGATCAGCTGGTCGTAGAGCATGCTGTAGCTGCCGGTCGGGCGCACCCGCTGCCCGGTGGTGACGATGTCGATATCGACCTGGATGCCGTACTGATCCAGCAGCGGCACCAGAGCATCGATCGGCACCGTGTCCTCGGTGTAGATCGAGGTATCGGCGATGACGGTGGGCAGGTCCAGATCGGGGGCCAGCTGGATCATCGCGACCAGCGTGTTGCCCGACCGCCGCACCCCGCAGGCCCCGGTCTTGGTCGTCACGTCCTCGATGTCCGGCGGCTCGGCCAGCAGGCGCGCTCGCGCCGCCCGCCCGGACCGGAACTCCACCCAGTCGAGCAACCAGCGCACGGTGGTCCGGCCGTTGACCCGGACGGTGACCGTCACCAGCAGCACCGTGACCACGGCCGCACCGGCCCACCACGGGGTGTGCACCGACAGCGTCACCAGGAAGGGGCTACCGCCGACCGCCAGCACGGCGAACGGGACGCGTTCGGCCCCGCCGACGCGCACACTCGGAAACCTCACCGCCGCCTCCGGATGGCATTGCCGGCGTATGTCGCGCCCGCGCCGAGGATCGCCGCGGCGACGATGACGGCCGTCGCGGTCACCGCCGGGCGCGCGTCCTCGGCCCGCGGTGGCGGCGGAATCTCCAGCGCCCCCGAAGCGAACAGCCCCTGCGGTGGCTCCGGCGGCGTGCGGTAGGCGAGGGCGGCGGCCGGGTCGATCACGCCCGCACCGACCACGTTGTCGATCCCGCGGGCCGGCTTGTGGGCGCTGGCCTGCAAACGAGCCGCGATTTCGGCCGGGGTCTCATTGGGAAAACGCGAGCGCAGCAATGCCGCGACCCCGCTGACGTAGGCGGCGGCGAACGACGCGCCCGCCACCGGCACCAGTTTGCCGGGAGCGCCCACGCCGTTGATGAGCCCGGTGCCACCCGGCCCGAGCGATTCGATGCCGGTGCCGGGCGCCGCCACCGACACCCACGGACCGTTCAGCGAGTCCGGCATCGGCGTGCCGTTGGCGGTGGTGAAGCCGACCGTCAGGACCGTGGGCGCATACCAGCCGGGCGTCGAGATGGTTTCGACGTCGCGCCAGTTCCGTTCGTCGGTGGGCCGTCCGGGATCGATCTCCGGATTCTGCTGGCAACCGTCGGCGCCGGTGTTCCCGGCACCGGCCACGATGAGCGACCCCTTCACATGGGTCGCGTAGCCGACGGCCGCGGCCATCATGTCGTGGTCGGCGGGCTCGTCGACGGGCACGCAGACCGGCAGCGACACCGTGATCACACCGGCGCCGAGGTTGGCCGCCCTGGTGATGGCCCGGGCCAGGGCGCGCATATCCGTGGTTTTCTGAGCGGTCCGATCGCCTGCCGGTCGTTCGGCGCGGAACGCCCCGGACCGGTAGCGAATCGAGATGATCCGCGCATCCGGCGCCACCCCGGCGAAGGCGTCCGCCGGATCGGCTGTGGCGCCGATGATTCCGGCGACCAGGGTGCCGTGGGCATCGCAGTCGGACAGGCCGTCACCGCCCGCGGTGACATAGTCTCCGCCACCGACCAGGTTGGGCAGCCGTGGATTCGGTTGCACCCCGGTGTCGATGACGGCGACGGTCACCCCGGAGCCCCGGCTCAACGAGCGCGCACGCTCGAGGTCCAGCGCCAGGTCCGGCGGCGGCACCTGCGACAGATCGCTGTCGGGCAGGACACCGGTGGCCAGGCACGCATTGTCCTGCTTGGTCGGGAACTCCGGGCCGGGCGGATCATCGGGCGGCGGCGGACCGACGATCACCTGCGGCGGCGCCACCGCCGCGGCGGGCCCGCTGCCGATGGCCAGCACGATCCCGGCCAGCGCCGCCACGGCGACGCGTCCAGCGCGCATCACAGCCCCCGCATGGCGGTGTAGATGCCCATGATCCAGAAGGCGATGACCGGCACGACCAGGATGTGGGCGTATTCGATGAGGTCGATGACCCGACGAGTCGGCGGGGACAGCCGCTTGCCCGGCATCCGCACCGCCGCGACGCAGGCGGCGATGGCGAGCGCCGCGACGACCGTGACGACGACCAGTCGCGCAGGCGCCGTCTCGTACGCGCCGACCAGCACCCAGCCGACACCGGCCACGGTCACCGCGGCCGCGCAGACCAGCGCGATCGCCTGCACCAGATCCGGATACCAGCGTGAGCGCAGCACCAGCACCACGGCCACCGCGCCGGCGAGCACGATCTCGCGAATTCCGCCGGGGCTCACCGCCGAGGTGATCACCGAGGAGACGGCCAGCAGGCTGGAGATCGCGACGATCAGTCCGCGCAGGCTCGTCACCGCCAGCCGGGCCCGGCTCTCGATGCCGGTCGACGCATCACGCCGGTCGGACTCCTCCGCGCGGTCCTGTTCACCGTCACCGCCGGATTCGGCGTCGAAGATCCCGGTCAACGTCGAGGGCGCCACCTCGTTGCCCGGGTCCGGCAGATCCGGTGGACGGATGCGCGCGATCACCACGGCGATGCGGGGTGCCAGCGTCAACAGGATCAGGCCGACAAACACTGCGCCACTGGATACCTGGCGCACCGCCAGATCCGAGTAGGTCAGCGGCAGTGCGGCGGCGGTGAGCGTCAGGCCGGTCACCGTCACCGCCATCAGGGTGGCGATCCCGAGTCCCGTCAACCGGATCATGGTCGCCGCGGCCACCGCGACGACCACCGCGCCGGCCGCGAGGTTGGCGGCGGCGAACGGCCCCGGCTCGCCGTACTCGGGCGGCACCAGCATGGCCGCGCCCGCGAACAACAGCGGCAGCGCGGCCAGCGACAGTCCGAGGCAGATGTGCGGCGCGGATTCGCGCGCGCGTGAACGCACGGCCGCGCCCCAGCAGATCAGGCCGAGCAGCAGCGCCGGCAGCGCACACCACCACAATGAGCCGGTCTCGGTCCACGACCAGGACAGCAGCCCGGCGACCACGGCCGCCCCGGCACCCAGCGCCGCCAGTCCGACGATGCTCGACGCACGAGGGTCGAACTCGGCGAACTCGCGCTCGTTGATCATCGCCAGCGCATCGGTGATGTCCTCGACGACCGGGGTGAACACCTCCGCCGATTCCACCACCGACAGCATGAGCACCGTGCCGTCGACCACGTCGTGATCGGCCAGCGTGCGCCAGCGCGGCATCGGCGGCTCCCCCGGCCTGCCGAGACTCCACTGCCCGGTCGCCGGGGTGAAGTCGACGCTCTCGTTGTCTATCGCATCGGCGAGCACGACGAGCAGGTCGTCGATGAAGGTCTCGATGCTGAACTTCGTCGGGACCACGACGTCGACCTGATAGGTGCCGACGAGCACCGCGATCCTGGCCCGCGCGACCTCGGCGGGCGGCTGCGCCGCCGTGGGCTGAGCCGAACTCGACGGCGGCGCAACAACAGTGGTCATCGCCACCCTCCGTGATGGCCGGGATCACCGGCGAGATGAGTCGGGAAGTCGTCGGCGAGCGCGGCCGCGAGTTCTTCGAACGCCAGCTTGGTCTCCTTGGTGACCAGCCGCAGATCGATCTCGCCGCCCTCGGCCAGATGCGCGTCGTACGGGAGGGTGAACGTGGGCCGCTGGGCGGTGGCGAACAGATTCTCGATCGCTTCCACGTCCACGGTCGGCTTGAGCGGCTGGTGGTGCACGATGGCCACCATCGATTTCGCGATCAACCGGTCCAGCCCGTGCGTGCTCAGCCAGTTCAGCGTCGCCACCGCACCGGTCACGCCGCCGACAGTCGCCGGGGTCACGACCACGACCGCATCGCTGGTCTGCAACACCGTCCGGGTGGCCGAATCCAGCACGCCGGTACCGCAATCGACCAGCAGCAGGTTGTAGTGGCGGCGCAGGATCTCCACACCGGTGCCGTACTCCTGACCCGAGAGCGCCTCATTGGCCTCGGTGGTCCACGGCGAGGCGAGAACCGCGAGATTCGACGCATTGACCGAGGTGTAGGACTGCACCGCGGAGAAGGCGCCGAGGTTGGGATCGCGCGCCAGTTCGCGCAGCGTGAGCCCATAGGGGTGGCGCACCGTCCGGGTGGACAGATCGCCGAAGTCCGGGTTGGCGTCGATGGCGACGACGCGATCGGGACGCAACGAAGCGAAGGTGGAGCCGAGGGTCGCGGTGGTGGTGGTCCGGCCGACGCCGCCCTTCACGCTGATCATCGCGATCTGATAGGTGTTGTTGAGCTGACGCCGGATTCGGCTGCGGCGATCTTCGGTGCGCTGCTCGGCCGGCGAGAGCCCGAGCCGGAAACCCACCTTGTTCAGCGCGCCGCGCACACCGCTGTTGGACCGCAGCTGGGCCTGATTCGCCGCGGAGATGTTGGCCAGCAACTCGATCGAGGTGAGCGCGACCGGAAGCACCTCGACCCGCGACTGATCCACATTCGTGACTTCGACGCGGTCGGGCACCCAGTTGTTGGGTGGTGGCGCGGCAGAACCGGTCGCCGGATGTGGCAACTGACCGGGCTGCGCGGGCTGATACCCGGGCTGCGAACCCATCTGTTGCTGCTGTTGCTGCTGCTGTTGCGGTTGCGGTTGCTGTTCTTGCGCCGGTCGCGTCTGGCCGGCCGCGGTCTGCTCGGTGGCCGCCACCGGGTTGGCCGCGGCCGGCGGCACGTCGCTGGTGGGCAGCGACAACGAGCTGGGCGCACCAGGAACCGAGACCTGCTGGGGCGCAGCGGCATTTCCCGGCTGCGGCGTCGCGGTATTTCCCGGCTGCGGCGCCGCTGCGCGCTGGTCGCCCCCGGTTCTCGGCGCGTCCGCGGTGTCGGAGGACTGATTCACACCGGCCCCGCCCACCCCGGTGACCGACCCCGGCGGCAGATCCACCTGCTGGGCGAAATAGGCGTCATAACCACCGCGGGCCCGCACGGGCTCCGCGGAATGACCGTTCGTGGTCGGTGCGCGATTCATCTGTTCGTCCTCTCCGAAACCGCTCTGGGGACGGTCAACTGATGCGGGTGGTGTCGAACCAGCTCCGGCCGGGCAACAAGTCGACCAGCGCCGCCACAGCGGTCCCGATCGCGGCATCGTCACCCGGCAGATACGTGGTCCACAGCTGCCCATCCATCGCGACGCTCGGCGTCACAACGATCCGGCCCGACATGGTGTCGAGCACTGCCGCGCTCACCTTCGGTACCGCCTGGACGCCGTCGTGATGTTCGAACATCACGATCTCCGCGCGGCGGACCACCTCGTCCATCACCCTGCTGAGCACACCGGCGGTGTGCCGGTGCGCACCGAGCTCCAGCAGCGCCTGCCGTCGCTCGGTCTGTTCGGACGGTACCTCACCGAACTGTTCCTCGGTGGCGGTCAGTGGCTCGAATTCCAGTGGCGGACAAGGTCCCACCGCTGCCACCACGGCCGCGGCCAGCGTGTCCAGGCTCCGGCCTTCGTAGAAAACCGGCTGGATGATGACATGGTCATCACAACGCACCGCCATCACATGCTGCTCACCCTGACGCACCAGCGACATGCGCAGCATCGCCGGATCATCGCCGCCGCGACCGTTGTCGATGACGCGGACGACGAGTTCGGTATCGGGCCGGTCCAAGCAGTGCAACCACTGCTGGACAACCGGATGCACGCGACCGTCCTCGACGATGCCCGCGGCTTCGAGCTCGTCGAGGACGACCGCGTATACCCGTGCGTGGTCGTCTTCGTCATAGATGTTCGGCAGCAGGGCCAGAACCAGCGGATAGTCGTCGATCCCGGCGAGATCCTGCAATACCAGCGCCGCGTCGACGTTGAGGTCGACGACGGTCGGGTCGTGATCGGTGTCATCCGATCCGGCGACATACGATCCTGACGAAGAAATCACCACTGGTGGACTACCACTCCTTATCCGAGGATCCCGTCGAACAACCCGCGCAGGCCCTTGTCGGTGATGTGCATTTCACCGCCGCTGCCGCCGACCTGTCCGACTGCGCCCTTGAGGCCCTTCAGCGCGCCGTTGTACTCGTTGACGAGATTGTCGAACCGGGCCTGGAACTGGGCCTGGGATTCACCACCCTCACCGCGGAAGTGCTCGGCAACCATGTTGCTCAAGGTGCGCTTCTCGGTGTCGTTCAGCTCCATCTGCGAGAGCAGATTGGTGGTGGCGGTGACGAGCTCGTCTACCCGGTAATAGTCATCGGTCAATTCACCAGCAGCCATGATCTTCCATCCCTTCTATAACGAATAGTGGTGTTCGAGTCGAATTCTCAGAAGTTGAAGTTCGTGCTCTTGCCGACGGCGACGGAGCCATCGATGTCCTGGTTGCCGACGCGCGCGCCGGAGGTCTTCAGGGCGTCGACCGCTTCGTTCAGGAAGTTCTGCAGCCGCGTGCCCTTCTCGATCGCACGGGTGAACTCGTCCTGCGTGGCCTTACCGGTGGCACCGGTCAGCGGCGCCTGGAACTGCACCTGCAAGTCGCGCAGGACCGTCATGTGCGCACCCATGGTTTCCACGTGGGTGAAGAACTTGTCGGCGAACCCTTGCAGCTCCCCCTGTGAGCCGTTGTATCCCATCGCCATAATGAAATCCTTTCAGACAGTGCTTGTTTCACACTCGGGCGGATTCGCCGAGTACTTCTTGGTCTCGTGTCTCGACCTCATCCGAATATTCGATGACGCCGATGGCCGGGGGTTTCTCCAGTACTGGCACCTCCTGGGGTTCGCCGGGGGTGTACACCGCGGCCGTTTTCCGAAGTTCCTCACGGTCGCGCCTGCGGCGACGGGTATTGGGCGCGATCGCCCCGCGCGGCGGTGCATTCCTCGGCGGAGGCGCCGAGGCGGGGGTCACCGGCGCCCCGAAGGTGGCGCCCGGTGCGCGCAAAGACCAGTTCGCCGGCATCCTGAATCCGGTTGCGGCTCCGGACATCGCGCCGATGCCGCCGCGGACCATGCTGAGGGCGACGGCGGAGCCGACCCCGCCTTGCAGGCCCGCCAAGGTAGTCGACCCTGGCGAGGTTCCGAGGAAGCCCGGATCGCCCTCCATCGCACCCTGACCGAATCCGTCCGGCCCGTTGACTCCGCCCATGTCCGACAGCGTTTCCGGTGCGCCGACCGGGTCGCTCAGGCCGGGGTCACCCGGCACCGCGTCACTCGGCCCGGTGCCGCCGCCATCGGCAGGCAGGGTGTCGCCACCGCTCGATCCGCCGCCACCGGAATCGGCCGAGCCACCACCGCCGCCATCGGACGATCCGCCTCCGCCACCGTCACCACCGCCGCTGCCCCCGCCCGATGACGACGGGCGACCGTCCTGACCGCCGGAGGAATCGAACTGCGAGCCACCACCACCGAACTCGCCGGTCTGGCCCCCCGGGGCCCAGTTCGACGAGTTCGCACCCGATCCTGGCAACAGGCTCGTCAGGGGTGGCACCATGCCACCACCTGATGCCGAAGTAATCGCCGGCGGCGGGATCGGCGGCGGCAGCGATGCGGCGTTGGCCTGCGATTCGGCTTCATAACCTGCCATGGCGGCAGCTGCCAGCGCCCGCATCACCATGTATTCGGCTTCATTGATCGCGAATGCCGCCGCGCTCGCCCCCGCCATCGTCGAGCCGACGGCCAAGCTCGCGGCTCGGGCCCGGTTGGCGATGATCGCCTCGGGGCGCGGCATGATGGCCCGAGCCTGCATGTATGCCGCCGCTTGGGCGTCGCAGCGAACAGCCACTTGATTCGCGATGTCGGCCTGCTGTTGCAGCCACGCGGTGTGCCTGCGATAGGCCGAAAGCGCGCCGTTGGAGGTATCGCCCTTCCAATTCGCGGCCAGCGCGGCGGTATGCGCTTCCGAACAGCCGACCGCGACGGTCATGGTTTGAGCGATGGCGCGGTAGGCCGTCGCCGTCTGCTCCATTGCCCACGGACCGGGCCCGGTATTCAGCGCGATGGACATCGCCAGCGGCGACAACGCAGCGAAAATCGGCACTGTCGGCCCTCCACTCTCCGCCGAGAAGCGCTCTCAGCGCAGTCCGGCCACGGACCCATACGCCGACAGCGTTCCACCGCCGGCGATATCGGAATCGGTGTACGCCGTGGCGACCGGGGCCAGCACTTCGCCGCCGTCCCGCCTCTTCAGGCACCCATCGCCGACTTCCTTCAGCAAGTCACCCGCGTAGGTATTGAACCGTGCCGCAGCCATTTTGCTGACGGGGTCGAGGGCGGCGGGCATCGAGATGGTCCCAGGTGCGGCGGTCGAGAGCGCAGCCTCGAACGCCGCCTGGTCCACTGCGTAGGAGGCGCCGGTCGACCGCACCGCGGACGACGAAACTTGAAGAGGGAGTGTCATTGCAATACTCCAATCAACACCGTGACCGGACTCGATCGAGCGGTCGTGAGTAGAACGGTAAGTTATGTCCAACAGTGGGAAGGCTCACAGTTTCAGAGCCGGGGAGGTATCCACGCCGACTGCACGAGCTCGCGCCGAGTCAGCATGGGCTCCACCAGGATTCCTCGTCCCGGCGGCTGCTTGGTCGCGCGCACGTCACCGATGAGGGCGCCGTCCTGCCGGGTGCCATCCATGAGCAGGCCCGACGAATTGAGGTTGCGGATACCACCCATCACGTTGTCGTACATCGCCGTATCGGCACCGGCGATATTGCGGGCGACGATGGCGTGCAACCCGGTATCGCGGCCGTCGACCAGGATCTGCTTGAGCGGATCGAGCGGATTGGACGCACCCCGCTGCACCACCATGTGGTAGTCGTCGATGAAGACGAAGACCTCCGGCCCGGTCCACCAGGAGCGCTCGGCGAGCTGGCGGGTGGTCACCGTGTCGGGCGGCCTGCGACTGTCCATCTTCGCCAGCAGATCCGGCATGATGCCGATGACGTCGCGCTCGTTGGTGACGTGCGCGATCAGCATGTTGTCCGGCACGGCGCCGAGATGGCGGCGCCGGTAGTCGATCAGCAGGATCCGCGCCTGGTCCTCGGTGAACCGGCGGGTGATCGACTCCAGCATCGACGCGATGACCGAAGACTTACCGGATCCCGATGAACCCAGCACCATGAAGTGCGTCGAGATGCCGAAGTCGATCGTCGCGGGACCCAGATCGGATTCGCGCACGCCGAAGGGCACCACCAGCCGCTGCGCCAGCGTCGTCGGCGCGGGGGTGGCCGGGATCTCGTCGAATTCCACGAGCGCGGGCAACAGCCGCACCTGCGGCGCCGCACGACCGGGGAACCGTCGCTGCACCTCGCCGATCGCCGCTTCCAGACCAGTGGCGACCGATTCGGCCTCGGCTACCCCGTCGATCCGGGGCAGCGCGACGAACATGTGCAGCGCCTCGGCC
Organism: Nocardia cyriacigeorgica; assembly: GCF_005863245.1. GTDB lineage: Bacteria > Actinomycetota > Actinomycetes > Mycobacteriales > Mycobacteriaceae > Nocardia > Nocardia cyriacigeorgica_C. The sequence continues at coordinate 172,376 of NZ_VBUT01000011.1, forward strand.
GACACACAGCGGCCGGGGCGGTCGGTGGGGATCGCGGAGACCACGTTGCGGTGGGTGTTGAACGTCGTGTCGGTGAGATCGCCCAGGCGCATCTCGACCCGGGTCTGGATCATGTCCTTGACCGCGGGCCGCACCGCCATCCAGCGCGAGCTGGTCAGCACCAGGTGGATGCCGAAGTTCAGGCCCTGGAGCGCGATCTGCTCCATGGTCGCGGAGTACTCATCGAAGTACGGGCCGTTGTTGGACAGGCCGATATCCCAGCCGTCCACGACCAGGAAGACATCGCCGTAGGGATCGCGATCGGCCCACGGCGGACGGCCACCGGACTCGTTGCGCATCGTTCGGAACTTCCGGATGGTGTCGATCCCGTACTCGGCGAACAGGTTCTGCCGCGTCTCGAGCAGGTTGGTGATCAGGGCGATGGTGCGCCTGATGCGGTCCTGGTCGCGCGGGCCCGCCACCGAACCGACGTGCGGCAACGTGCGCATGGCCGACAGCGAACCGCCGGAGAAGTCCACACAGTAGAACTGCACCTGTTCCGGAGTGTGGGTCAGCGCCGCCGCCAGCATGAAGGTCTGCAGCGCCGTCGACTTGCCGGACTGCGGCCCGCCGACGATCGCCATATGCCCGCCGGCCGCCGAGAGATCGGCCGTCCAGCTGTCCTGGCGCTGCTGACGCGGCTTATCGATCAGGGCCACGGGGATGCTCAGCGAGCCCTGTTCGGCCCCCTCGAGCAACCGGTCCAGGGTCGGTGGAGTATTCAGCGGCGGCAGCCACATCTTGTGCGCGGGCCTGCCGTGCCCGGCCAGTTGCTGCAACACCGTCTCCATGACCGTGACCTGCTCGGTCTCGGTCGCGTCCGGTTGCTGGGCCGCCACCGGCGCCCGCTCGACCACCGCGGGTCGCACATCGGCGACCGGACCGGTGGTGAATCGCTGCGGCGGCCGGTATCCGCCACCGGCGCGGCGGGCCCTGCTCGAGGCGTTCGTGGCCGATGCCAGCGCTCGCGGCGTATACGCCTCACCCACATACGTGGCCTGGAATCGCTGCAGATCACCGGAGCCGACCCGCAGATAGCCCGAGCCCGGCTTCTTCGGCAGGTGGTAGGCGTCCGCGGTGCCGATGGCGTCTCGCGAGTCGCTGGTCTGGTTGGTGCGCAGGGCGACTCGATACGACAGGTGCGCCTCGAGTTCACCCATTCGGTTCGCCGGCACCTTCTGCGACGACAGCAGCAGGTGGATGCGTAGCGATCGCCCGAGGCGGCCGATCGCGACGAACAGCTTCGAGAAGTCCGGGTAGTGCTCGAGCAGTTCGGCGAACTCGTCGAGGATGATGAACAGCGTCGGCAGCGGCGCCAGATCCGCGCCCTGCTCGCGCGCCCGTTCGTAGTCGGCGACATTGGCGAAGTTGCCCGCATCGCGCAGAATGCGCTGGCGGCGCACCATTTCGCCGTTGATCACGTCTTCCATACGGGTGACCAGGTCGGATTCTTCCTCCATATTGGTCACGACGGCGGTCACGTGCGAGAGCCGGTCGAAGCCGAGGAAGGTCGCACCGCCCTTGAAGTCGACCAGCAGCAGGTTCAGCTGGTCCGGTGAGTGGGTGGCGACGGCGGAGAGCACAAGGGTCCGCAGGAATTCCGACTTACCCGAACCGGTCGCGCCGATGCACATGCCGTGCGGGCCCATACCCTCTTCGGCCGATTCCTTGATATCGAGGTGCACGACCGCGCCGGCCGGATCATGCCCGAACGGGATGTTCAGGCGCGCCCGGTCGCTGTCCCGGCGCACCGGCCACTGCTGGTCGATGCGAATGTCGCCCGGGTCGGTGACGCCGACCATCTCCTCCCAGGAGGTACCGGTGCTGGCCTGTTCGGCGGCAACCGCCTCCACCACCGTGGACAGCCGGAACGGCGCCACCCGTCGTGCAAGCGCCAGCATCGCGGGCAGGGACATCGAGTCCGCGACGCCCACCCGGCGCAGCCCACGGGGCGTCACCTCGTGGAGCGAACGATCTTCCTCGACAGTGAATTTCAGCGCTCGTGGCAGTGACTGCTCGGCTGGTCCGAGCCGCAACCAGGTGCAGCCGTCGATACCGGAGATATCGCGCTCATTCGCCTGGCCGCCGACATCGACGATCAGCAGATGATGCTTGCGGTCGAGCGCGGGCTCGCTGTTGGCAGAGAACGGGCCTCGGTTGAGATCAGCCAGCACCTTGGCGCGCAATTCGCCGACGCTGCGATACACCATTCTTGCGGGGCCGACCGCGTCGGTGGCGGTGGGATGCTGAGTATGCGGCAGCCATTTCAGCCACGCCCACTCGGGCGCATCCGGATCCTGCAGGGCCGCCGCGACGGCCACCTGGTCCGGACCGTGCAAGACGACGGCCTCGGCGATCATCGCGCGGATCAAACCCGCCACCGCGGCCCGGTCACCATCGAACCCGACCTGCGGCGCGGATAGCAGATTGATCGCCACCGGCATCCCGCCGACGGTCGAGTACGCCTTGGCGAATCTGGTCAATTCGACGACGCCGACCGGATCGAGATCGGAAGTGGGCGCCGCTTCGGGCACGATCACCCGCACCTGGTTGGCGATGCGACCGCGGCCGATCCGCACCCGCAGGAACTGCGGGCTGGCCACCTGGACTTCCCACATACGTTTGCCGCCGACCAGCCGTGCGATCTCGGCCGGACCCGGGTGGGTATAGCGCAGGAAGGCGTGCAGATCCATTTCGGCGTCGTGCACGGTCTTGCGGTTGTCGGTGAGACTGCGCAGGTAGTCCTTGCGTTCCTCGTTGAGGCTCGCCGCGGACGTTCCGCCGCCTCCGGAGAACTGGCCGCCGACCATGCCGAACATCGACACCACCATCATCAGCGGGAAGAACAGCATCATCGGTGATGTCGGCATCCCACTGCGGAACATCATCACCATCATGCCGACCATGGCCGCGACCATGACCACCGGCAGAATCATCTTGAGCTTGGACGGCGGGACAGGCTTGGGCAGTTCGGTCGGCGGCTGCAACCGGAGTTCGGTCACCGCGGGAGCTTTGGGCCCGCGGATCATCCGGGCCGGCCGGACGAATCGGCGGGTGGCGGTCACGACGGGCCGCCGAAGCCGAGTCCGGCCTTGTCGACCGGGATGCCGTCGTGCACGACTTTGGCGTCGGCCTGGGACAGGGTGGGCCCGACAGCGAACAACGACACGATGCTCCAGGGTGCGGGTACGGGCGCGCGGAGCGCCAGGGCGGACAGGGTCGAGCGGGCATCGGATTCGTTGGCCGCGTCGACGTCGATGCCGTAACGCACGCCGCTATCGGAGATCCAGTAGAGGCCCTCCCGCAGCGGTGAGGTCGGATCCGAACCGCTGACCTGCACGAATCGGCCCGTCGTGCGAGGCATGTAGGCGGCGTCGGCGGTGTTGCCCTGCGAATTCTGCGCGGTCACCAGTGCCACGGTGCGTGACTGTTCCTCGGCCGGCAGCGGCAACCGGTCCCCCGCCACCAGTTGCGTGGTCGCCGCGGCGTCACCCGCCGCACGCGACCAGTGATAGCAGGTGACGCCGAACCGCTCCGGTTCCACGATGTCGACCTGGGTCGCCGGATAGGTCGCGGTGCCCGGCCACGCACCAGGGCGCAGGTTGGCCGCGATCACGTCCGGACCGACGGTCCGCACCGAAATGGCGCCCTGTGAATCGGCATTGCGGATCATGTCCGCGAGCACCGCACTCACCTGCACGACCCCGGACTGCGACACCACATACGTTTCGCCCGCCCGCCCCGACACCGTGAGCACCGAGCCGACCGGCACGGTCAGACCGGTCGACAGCGTCGTCATCTCGCCCGCGCCAGGCACGGCAGGTACCCGGATGGGTGGGGCCTCCGGGATGGCGTTGATCAGGCCCTTGGACGCGGCGACCACTGTCGCCGTCGGGTCGATGCCGAGGGCAAGCACCACCGCCGAATCGGCGAGATCGATCGCCGCACGGACGAATCCCTGCTCCTGGTCGGCGTAAACCAGCCAGGTCGTCGATTCATCGCGCAGCAGGCGCGCCTCGGCACCGGCCAGCGCGCGGGTGGTTTCGCCATCGATCTTCAGTGGCCCGCCGATGGCGGTGGTTCGTGGTGCGGTGAGCGTGGCCGTGGGCAGGCCGGTGCGCGAATCGACCGGCGCCGCGGCCCCGGAACGCGTGGTGTCGCAGACCGCCCAGGAGGAATCCTTCGAGCCGGAATCGACGATATTGCCCGGCGCTCCGGGAATACCGACCCACGGCCCGCGTGGATACTTCGACAGTTCTCCACCGGAAACCCGGACCGGATTGTCCGCCGAACCGACCACCAGCCGCGCCGACGTCAGATTCAACGCCGGATGCAGCCGATCACCGACACGGACATACAGCGCACCGGTGTCCTTGTCGGCGACGATCTTCGAATCGCCGACGTTCTTGGCCGGTTTGAAGAAGGCCATCACCGCGGCACCGGCCACACAGACGCAGGCGAGGGCGACGCCGATCAGCAGCGCGGTCGACCGGCCGCGCTGGGGATCGTCGATCATGGAGGCATCGCGACGCACCAGTGCGTGCTCGATCCGGTGCAGGAGAAAACGCCAGCCCGATATCTGGTGTTTGGTCACCACCCGGAAACGTGCCATCACATCACCTGGTGGGTGCCAAGCCCGCTAGCGCGGAGGTGATGTCGGAGGCGTCGACGGTCATCAGCTCTTCATCGCTCATGGTCGACACATCCAGGTTATCGCGGGTGAAGCGGTAATCGCGTTCGGCCTCCGCGGCTTCCACCACATTGCGGACGAATCGGCCGTTACCCGCGAGGTCGATCAGCCGCCTGCCGTCGCGGTTCTGCACCGCCAGTTCCTCGCAACGCGCACGCAGGATCTCCATCGCCTCCGGGGATAGGATCGAATCCTTCTTCTTGGCAATGTGTTCGGCGATCTGTACGAGCTCGTCGGCCTCGTAGCTGGAGAACCGGATCCGCTTGGTGAAGCGAGACGCCAGACCGTCGTTGGAGGCGAGGAACCGGTCGATCTCGTCTTCGTAGCCGGCGATGATCACGACCAGCTTGTCGCGGTCGTTCTCCATCCGGGCCAGCAAGGTGTCGACGGCTTCCTTGCCGAACGCGTCGCCGCCGGACAGCCCCTCCTGGATCAGGGTGTAGGCCTCGTCGATGAACAGCACGCCGCCCAGCGCGGAGTCGATCAGCGCATTGGTCTTCGGCGCGGTGTGACCGAGATGGGTGCCGACCATGTCATTGCGCGAGACCTCGATGACCTCGGCGTTCTGCACCACACCGAGCCCGGCGAAGATCTTCGCGATCACCCGGGCGATCGTGGTCTTACCGGTACCGGGTGGGCCGGAGAAGATCAGGTGCTGGGATTTCGATTCGACGGCCAGTCCGCGCTTGGCGCGCACCTGATCCATCAGCACGCCGGACTTCAGACGATCGACCTGCTCCTTCACCGAGGCCATGCCGATCTGGGCGTTCAGCAGGTCCGAGGCGTCGGTCAGCAGGGTTTCGCGTTCGGCCTTGGCCGCAGTGGCGGCCAGCTGCACCGGGTCGTCACCGGAGCGCGGATCCCAGATATCGGAGCGGGAGGCGATCAGTTCCGGAGTGGTGATCGCGAACCGGTAGCTCTTGTCCCGGACCGCGCGCTGCCACTCCTCCCGCTCACCCCACAGGCCGGACCCCTGGAGTCCCGCGAGCACCTTGTCACCGGCCTCGGTATCGCCATTGTGCCGCAACAGCATTCCGAGCAGGAAGTGGGCATCGGCCCAGATGTAGGACAGGTTGCCCGAGGAGCTGTCTTCGACAATGCGCTGCGCTCGCGGCATCGCCTCGCCGAACCGGCCCAGATGCGCCAGCGCCGAGGTGGTCATCAATTCGGCCGCGATATCGAGCAGGCCGTCCTCGAGCGAGGGCTGCGCGGTGCGCGCGGCGATCACATCGGTCCAGCGTTCGGTGCGGTAGTACAGCGACATGCGGACGAATCCGGCGACGTCATCGCCGGGCACCTCGTCCAGAATCGCCGCGGCTTCGCGCCACTCCCCGGCGTCGGCGTAGAAGCAGGCCTGCGCGATGGCGATCTGGGCGCGGTCGGCCATCGCCACCCGCAGCCCGTACATGCCCACCTCGACCTGACACCACAGCGCACGATCGGCCAGGCCGGCGCGCTGCTGGTCGCGGTAGAGGTTGTGCACGGAGCGGTAGGCCCCGTAGATAACCTCGGAGGTCACCTCACCGGCCATGGCGCGGCCCAGCCACGCATCGCACATGTCCGGATCGAGGTCGGTCGCCGTACGGAAGGCGGCGGCCGCGTGTTGCTCGTTGCGCACCCCTCCGGCGACAAGACCCAAACTCTGTACACCCGTGTAGAACGCGTCCTCGGCCGCTGACACTCGGACTTCCCTTCCGCCGATCTCCGCCTGAGTGCAGGTTAGCCACGGGGGCGATCAGTTGAATTCGTCATAGTCCCCAAAATTGGGAATAGGTGCGGTGATTCGTTCTACAGCACCCGGATGACGACCGAGTCACTCGACATCTGCGACCACGTCACCGTCTGCCCGAAGGTCGGCGCCTCGATCACCATCCCGTTGCCCGCGGCGAGCTGGACATGTTCGGGGCCGCGGGAACTGAACGAGCTACCGGGGAACACCAGGTCGCCCGGTTGCACCTCGGATGGATGCACCCGGGTGCCGCTGTAGATCTGTTCGTACGTGGTGCGCGGCAGGATCACTTCGCCATTGGTGGCCTGCGCGATCGCGTATTGCGTGAGCCCGGAACAGTCGAAACCACCGCCGGTAGGGCCGCCCGCGCCGCCGCCGCCCCAGATATAGGGAGCACCGAGCCAGGCGCTGGCCGCGCTCACAGCACGTCCGCCGAGGGTCCCGTCCGAGGGAACCCGGCGCCTGTCACCACTGCTGCGCCGGCTGACCCCGGAAGCTCTCGACCTCGACGGCCGACGGCGCCTACGCCGCTGGATCGGCGGTTGGCCGCGGACACGCGATTTCGGCACCTCGGGCGGAACGATCTGGGCGGCCTGTCGCCGGGCCGCGTCGAGATCGCCATTGACCTGCTTGGTGGCGTTGGCGACCGCCTTCTGCGCGGAATCGAGCAGCGCCGGACCACTGAACCGCAGGTCACCCAGGGTGCTGAGCGCCTTGGCCCGCGACTGGAAGTCGGCGATCTCGCGGTCGAGGGCACGGCGGCCGAGTACGGTGCCGTCGCCGGAGCCGGCGACCGCCTTGTCGACCACTCCGGCCCTGCCCGCATGGGCCTCGACCACGGACTCGTGCCTGCTGCGCGCCTCGGAGTAACCGACCTGCATCTGGCCGCCGCGCAACGCATTCGCCGCCAGGTCGGCCTTGGCGATCGCCGCATTCGTCCCTGCCGTCGGTTGGCCTTCGCCGTAGAGGCCGGCCAGTTTACGCAGGACGCCCTCGGCGTCTGTCGTCAGTCCCGGCGCCATCCGACCGACCTACCGTCGCGCATCATCGACCGCCTTTCCGATTCCCCGCCATTGTCCCGGCAGCCGAATCGAGCATCTTCCCAGCAATGGGACGTTGCGATCGGCTCCGAACTTCCCAACCCCGGGAAGGCAAGACAATGAGGGGCGATAACAGCGGGAGGCGGTGTCGACAGAATGGTGGCAGGTGTGGCGGACACCGAAGTTCAACAGACACAGAGCGCGAAGCCCGCAGAGGTGGCTGCGGTCGTCGCCGCCCCGCGCGGGCAGAGCGCCACACCCGCTGAACCCGAAGTCGGCAAGGTGGTCGCGCAGCCCGTCGAGGAGGCTCGGCCAGCAGGCTCCGCGGACCCAACGGCCGCCAAGGATGCGGCGCAGCCAGAGGCACGCCCTGTACGCCCAGCCCTGCCTGCCGACGGGAAAAAGGATTCGGGCGATCCCGATTCGGTGCGGCCGATCTCCGCCAAGGATCCCGGACGGACGGCACCGCCCAGCAACGGCGACTGGATGAAAATCACTCCTCCGCCCGGTGCTTCGCCGCAGACGAAGCTGTTGATCGCGCAGGCCGAGAAGGCGATCCGTTTCGCCGTCGACCTGCTGGGCCGTGAATACACCGTCACACCGCCGCCTGAAGTGAGCGCACTGCTCAAGACGGTCAAAGCCGACAATGTCGGCAACGGTCAGATGGTCGAGGCCTACAACAAGATCGCCAGCCAATCGCGCCAGACCAAGACCTCCCTACTGGCCATGGACGACAAGGTCGCCAAGACCTCGACGGTGATGGCCGACGAGAAATCCAAGAACCTGGCGGCGATCAAGACGATCGTCAGCGAGCTGAAGGATGGCCTGAAACCGTATTTCCCGGTCAAAAAGCTCACTGCCGCACAGGACTACGCGGTGATGAAGCTCGTCGCGCAGGCTTTGCGGAAGATCTGCGAGAAGATCGTCGCCGCCGCCGACTACAACTGGGACATCGCGCACGGCAAAGACGGTGGCGGCGGTGGCGCGGGCGGCGGTGGTGGTATTCCGGGTGCTGGCGGTGCTCAGCAACCGGGCGGCGGCCAGGGCGGTGGGGGCGACGGCGGGCTCGGCGGCCTGCTCGGCATGCTGCCCATGCTCGGCATGATTCCCATGTCGCTGATCCCCATGCTGCCGATGCTGCATGAGATGTTCGCGCCCGAAGAGCCCAAGAGCGGCGAGGAGAAGAAGCCCGAAGGTGCGCCGCCGCCACCGCCACCCGGTGAGGGAAAGCCGCCCGAGGCCCAGGCGCCGCCGACGGGCGATCCCGCTAAGCCCGCCGACGGCGCTGCGGCGCCGGGCGACCAGAAGCCGAACGATCCGAACAAGCCGACCGGTGAGCCTGCCAAGAGCGAGGAACCGAAGGCCGCGACGGCCTGAGCCCGGACGGTCCCGGCCGGGTCATCGATGTGCCATGCACATGCGAAAGGCGATTTCGGTGTGCCGGAACGGTTCGCGTGCAGGGCGGTCGGTCCCCCGTCCCTTGTCGCCCACCTCTGATCGACAATTCGCCGGCGTTGTCGCTCCAAGGTGGGCGAAAGGATATCTGGCCATCCGCATCCGGACTCCGACCTGCATCCAGACTTGAAACCCGCTGCATGCGAGATGCGATCGCGCCGACGAGTGCATTCGCCGCGAACGAACGGTGCGCGATCCCACCTCGCGGCCAACCCACGAACGAAAGTGGGCTGATTCCAGCCCTGGTCAGGTGAGGGCCGCCTCGACTCTCACACCCGCCTCGATGGGTTGCTCAGGTGTACACCTGCGGCCGAACCGGCTTCGGCTGCGGTGGCGCACCACCATCCGGAGCGACATCGACCGTCGGTTGAGCGCCCGCGGCGAGATCGCCGCCGGCCTTGTCGATTCCACTGGGGTGGAAGAAGCCCTGGAACCTGCCGAACGGGCCGTGGCCGTCGTCGGGTGGATTGTGCGGATCAAGTTGCACCAGTTGACCGTTGAGCAGGACATTCAGGCCGGATTCGTTCATCACGACCAGCGCGGAGCGGTTCTCCCACTGGATAACATCACCGGTGCGCAGCTTCTTTTCGGGATCGGTGGTGTTCGGATCGACAGCTGTCCACGGATTGCTCGGGGTCTGCTGCCCGGTGGTACCGGCATACGCCGCGTTGGCGTCGCTGCCATTGGTGTTGTAGATCTCCTTGTTCAACGCCTGCGCGACCGCGGTCGGCACGTTCTGCGTGGTCCCATCCGGCAGCGGCGCATCGGTCCTCCCACCGGGCATGACCACCGGCGGCGGCGCACCAGGACCGTAGGACGCGGCAGCCACCGGCGGCGCGGCCTCGCCCGGAGCCGGCGCCCCACCCGGCGCCTCGGCCGACGCCTGCGCCGTCGCGGCTTCCTCGTCGGCCTTGCGTTCCTCCCGCTCGAGTCTGCGCTCCTCCTCCTGCCGCTCGCGTTCTTCCTGCTCGGCCTTCTGCGCCATCATCATCTGCGCCGCCTGCCCGATCATCTGCGGCAAGGTGCCGAGCATCATCATCAGCGGGAGACCGAGATTCATCCCGCCGCCACCCCCCTGCTGCTGACCAGGTTGCGGCTGGGGCTGTCCCGTGCCTCCAGACGGAGACCCGGGCTGGTTCTGACCCCCCGGCTTGTCCGTTCCCCCAGGCGTTTGCCCACCCGACATCCCCCCGCCGGACGACCCCGTCCCGCCGCCGCTACCGGACCCGTCGCCGGTACCGCCCCCGGCACCCGACCCGATCTTCTCGATGTCGTTGGCGAGATCGTTGAAGAACTTGGCGAGCTTCGGATCCGTCGCACCGGGCGCCGTCGTGCCGCCCGGGCCGGTGGGACCGGGCGGAAGACCGCCGGGGGTGTTGTTCCCGTTCTGATTCGGGCCAGGCCCGGTCGGCGTCGGTCCCGGAGTGCCCGGACCCTGGGGTGTGGGTCCGTTGGGTGTGGTCTGCTGACCTCCGTTCCCGTTGCCCTTACCGTCGTCTTTGCCGCCGCTCGCATCGCCCTTCGGGTTGCCGTCGGGGTCCTTGGGAGGCTTCTTGCTGCCGACGACGTCGTTGACTTGGTCGATCCTCTTGGAGATATCCATGGAGGTGCTGCGGAGAGCATCGAGAAGCTTCTGCTCCAGCTCCTTGCTCAGCTCGAACGACGTGACGTTGCCGTCCTTGTCGTACTTGCGCTGCACCCTGGTCTTTTTCTCCTCCTCCAACTCCTCCAGGGATTGGCCCCACGGTCGCGCGCTCACCCACATAGGCGACCGCATGACCTGGCCGAGGTCGTCGAGCTTCCCGACGATGTAGGTCTTCGCGTCGCGCACCTCGGTAGCGAGATCTTTGGTCAAGACCTTCACGTCTTTGAGCCGCTTGTCGAGGGCCAGGTTCAGGCTTTCGATCTTCTCGTGGTTGTTCCGGTAGGCCTTCACCATTTCCGAGTTGAACTTTCCGGTGGGCAGGCCCGCGTTCTTCAATTCCTGGAGCGGATCCGGTGCGGCGGAGGGCTTACCAGACCCGAGCGTGTCGACCTGGAGTTGCATGATCCGTCGCATTGTTTCGACGGTGTCATAGAAAAATTCGCTACCGCCCGGCGGCACCGGGAAGTCGACGGGAATGAAGTGCTTCTTCTGGTCGCCCATGTAATAGGCGACACCCAGGACCTCTTTGTTGTCCTTACCGCCGAGCGCGACGATCGTTCCGTCGTCATTGATCCGGTAGGCCTTGATCTTGTCGGCGATCGACTTGTCGAACTCGAATCCCTGCGACCACAGAGCCCGGCCCTTGTCCCCCTTGGCGAGGTGCTGGCCGCCGAGGATGTCGATCGAGTCCTTGTCGAACCGCGCACCCGTAACCGAACTGGTGCCGTTCTCGGTGCCGGATTGCAGAGCTTTCTGACCGAGCTCCTTGTCGACGAAGACCAGGTTGCCGTCCTGGAATCGCACGGCGTAACGCCCATTGTCCGAGACCAGTTCATCGTTCGGCCCGAGAGTATCGCCGACCTTGATGGTATTGCTGCCGGTGGCGGCGTCGAGCTTGATGTCTTTTGTCGACGGAGCATCGAATTCAGGCTCGACTGCCCCCTTGATGGGCGCGGTGCCATCGAGTTTCTTCTCATCGGCGGGCTTGTCTCCGCCACCCGTCTTGTTCCCACTGTCGGACGGGCCGCCTTGGGTCCCGCCACCATCGCCCTCGTTCTTTACCTTGACCGCAGCCGGGTACGAACCGTTGGGGTTCTGGACGTAGGTGTAGCCGCCGTCATCGGACTTTTCCGGAGCCGGTTTCGGCGTTTCCTTTCCGCCACCGGTACCCCCGCCGGACGACCCGGCGTCCTCCTTGGCCTGGGTGGTGTCGACAATTGGCGGCGGCCGCTTATCGGGCGGAAGAATTCCGGCGGCCTCATTTTGCTGCTGCTGCCACTCCTCGAGTGCGTATCGCGGTTCCGGGTCGGCCATCAGTGCGCCCGATCGCGCGCAGCCGGGAGCCCGGCACTGCAGCTACCCGTCGAGACGACTATGGACATCGCTACTCCTGTCGAACTCGGCCATACGGCGAAGGCCTGCCGAGGCTCGCCCTCGTGACTCGAAAGGCGCTCAGGACCCATCCTGGCTACTCCTCGGGACCGGTGGCGGGGCGACCGGCGGCGGACCAGCCGAGACCCCTGGCGGCCCGGAGATTCCGGTCGGCGGCGCGACCGAAGTGCCTGGTGCCGAGACGGTTCCGGTGGTGGTGACCGGACGGTCGACGCGGCCGGTGTCGGCGGCGGACACCGCGGACGGCGCCTCCACGAAGAACGGATGCTCGATGATCTGCTCGTGGGCGTAGACGGCGTCGCGCAATGATTGGCGGCTCGGCTCGCCCTCGAGGAGCAGCACCAGCTCGTTGCAGCGGCGTTCGAACACCATGTCCCGCAAGGAGGAATCCGAGCTGTCGACCCGGAGGTCGCCGATGCCGACGCGGCCCGGATCGACGCGACGGGAGAGCATCGAGGCCGCGAGCAGGTCGTCGGCATCGCGCAGGTCGTCCCACCAGGGGGAGGGGACGGGTTGGCCGGCTTGGACCATCGCCAGGATGCGTTCACGCACCGACCGCGCTTCCGCAGCTTCGACCGGCACCGGCCCGGCACGACCCACGCGTACGTGTGCGTCGACGGCGAGCTCGATGCACCGGCCGGGAACCTGCGCATCCGTCATAGCGGACACGTGTTCCAAGGCGCTCATTGTCCCGAACAAGCCGAGGCGATCGGCGGTATCCGGGGTGAACACCCGCAGATCCACTTCCTCCGCGGCGCGGACATTGCCTTCGGTCGACACGTCACGCAGTTGTGCGCGCAGGCCGGGGTCGATCGGCCCGGACGACACCAGGGCCGAAAGTTTGGCGTTGGCCTTGGCGCCCCACGCGAGACCGAATTCGGCCAATACCCGGGCGGGGTCGGTGACGCCTTCCCACGGCGAGCCTTCGTCGGTATCGGTGCCGAGCAGCTCGTCCCATACCCACGGCGAGGACACTTCACGGGGCAGGAACAACCCGGCGGGCATCCAGCCGCGGCCCTCGTTGGTGGTGATGAACACGCCCGCACCGGCGGGTCCGCGCATCACCGAAACCGCCCAGGTCAGGCCGATGACCGAGGAATCCACCGCCGCCAGCACCGAACGCAGCAGCGTCCGCGCGATCACCAGATCCTCGTCGACCTCGTCGCCGACCACATGCGAGGGCTCGGCCGCCTTCTCCTTCGCGGCGGCCACGGCAGCCGCGAACGGGGTCGGCATGGGGGCCACGAACGGTGTGGAGTCGGCCCGGCCGCCGGTCTGCGATGGCGGTGCGGTGGTGGACCGGTCGTCCATTCCGCCCATGACCGGAGCCATCGGCGCGACGCCGGGCACCCCGGTGGGAGGCGGTGTCGTTCCGGCCGGCGCCGACGCCCCCGTCTGCTGGGCCGGCGCGGACGAACCGGTGTTCGCTCCGGTATCCGCGCCTGCACCGGCCGCTGCGGGAACCTGCGGCGTCACGCCGGAACCAGGCTGCTGCGCAGTGGTTTCCGGTGCGCCGGGCACTCCGGCGCCCGGCGTGACCGGCGGCGGCGTGGTGATGTTCGACGCTGGCTGGTCGGGTGCCGTACCGGTGGGGTCGGCCTGATCCGGCGCGGTACCGCCCGGGACCACCGGATCGGGCGTTGTGCCCCCTGGAGTGGAGGTGTCCGGTGTCGTGGCGTCCGGTCCGCGTCCGCCTGCCGACGGCGCGTCGGGCGCGGGCCCGACCGGTGTGGGCGCGGGTGTCTGCGGGGTTTCCGTCCCGCCTCCGCCTGGCGTATCGAGGCCCTGGCCGCTGTTGCGAATATTCTGCGCACCCTGTGCGTCGGATGCCTCGTAGTCGTTGGCGGACTTGATCAGATAGTCCGCAGTCTTGTCGTGATCATCGGCCAGGGCATTGCCGGCCTTCTGCCGTTCGCTGTAGTACTCGAGCAGCGCTTTGTAGACGGGGTCCGCGATCGAGCCGTAGGTCCGTGGAAAGTCGTTGAGCCAATCCTCGGGCGGTTTCGCCCATTCCCGGGTGTCCGCGGCGACGCGCCGGTGCTGTGCGGCCAGCTGCCGCAACACCGCGGGGTCGAGATTCAGACCTTCCGGCACGCCTGATCACTCCTTCCACACCACTGACCCGTCCATTTTCGACGCTTCCCACCGCTGGGAATCCGAGTGCGTCAGCGGATGGTCGGCGCGGACACCGCGGATGGCCGGTGCGCACCGGGCCGCGGCGCGGCAGGTTCGGGCAGGGCAGGATGCCCGGTCACCTGCGCGTGCGCATACATCGCATCGCGCAGCCGCTGCCGGGTCGGTTCACCGGCCAGCAGCAGCACCAGTTCATCGCATCGGCGCTCGAACACCATGGCCCGCAACGCGGCACCTTCGGCACCGGCGTGCTCGGATCGCAGCTCCCCCAACGCCACCCGTGACGCGTCGAACCGCCGTGACACCATCGACGCGGCCAGCAGGTCATCCAGATCACGCAGCTCGTCGTACCACTGCTCCGGCACCTCCCGGCCCTCCTGGATCGCGCGCAGAATCCGCTCGCGCTGCGCGGACGCACCGAGCGCATCGGCGGCCTTTCCGAGCGCCCGAGTCACCCGCTGATGTGCGTCGACGGCCAAATCGACGCACCTGCCATGGATCTCGTCCTCAAGGATTGCCGCAACCCTGGCCAGCATGCGTGGCGAGGCCGTCAGTTCGAGCCGGTCGACCAGCTTTCCGGTGCGCGCGCTCAAGTCCATCTCCGGTGAGGCGGGCACCTCGCCGAGCGTGGCCACCTCACCGAGTTGGGCGGCGAGCATTCCCGCGATCGGCAGCGATGACGCGAGCGCGGTCAGTCGTGCCCCGGACTTGCGTCCCCACGCCACGCCGAACTCGGCCAGTACCCGCGCCGGATCCGACAGGCCCTCCCATGCCGACCCGTCGGAGACCGACCACATCCACGGCGTCGACAGTTCCGGTGGAACGAACACCCCGGCGGGCAGCCAGCCCCTGCCCTCATTGGTGGTGAGGAACGCGCTCACTCCGCCGGAATGCCGCATGACCGCGACCGCCGTGGCGTGCCCGACGACAAGGGGTGCGGCGGCGAGAACACCTGCCAGCAGCGTGCGGGCGAGAACCAGATCGCCATCGACCTTCTCCCCGAGGACGAACGACGGCCCGGCCGCTGCCGCCATCGCCGCGCCGACGACATTGCGCACCATATCGCCGGAATCGTCTGCTTCCGCGGGTTGCTCGTGTTGCGGCGAGTCGGCGCGGGATGTGGACTGGCTGCTGGGCGACGCTACCGGGCCCACGGAAGGGCCGGGCGATGGCTGCGCGCCCACTACGGGAGCTTTGGCCGGCGCGACAGGAGGTGCGGGCGGCGTAGCCGACGATGGTGCCGGCGGCACCGCGACTCCGCTCGACGCGACAGCGGGTTTGCTGGTCACGGGCGGTGGCGGCGAAGCAGGCGCTGCCGCCGAAACCGCTGACGGCGGTGGCCCGGCCGGCAGGATCGGCGGCGGCATCGCACCCATGGCTGCCGCGGCGGCCGCATCCGACCCGGTATCGCTGTCCGCGAGATCGGTGTCCGGACTCCTCTGTCCGGCAGCACGAATAGCCGTGTCGGCTACGGGATCTGCCGGATCCGCGGCCGGATCGGTATCGGAACCCGCCGTTTTCGTACGTGTCGATTCAGTGTCGGAGCGCTGTTCGTCCGAACCGGCGGAACGGTGAGCACTCGCACCGGCCAATCGATCCGAACTGTCGTCGGAGATCCGATCGTCGGCGCTGGTCGACCGGTCGACGCCAGGATCGGTACCTGACGCCCCTCTTGCCGTGTCCGGGGTTGCCGCGCCCCACGGGGTCGGCACTTGACCAGCAGAGCCGCGGCCCACTGGACCGGCGTGGATGGGACCGTCGGGAGAATTCGATACCGGGACCGCACCGCCCATCGGTGTCGAGCCGGCTTCGCCCTGGGGGTTGCGGTCAACCGGCTCACCCTGCCCGACCGGCTCACCCTGCCCGACCGGCTCACCCTGCCCGGCCGGCTCGCGTTCCCCGCCCGACTCACCCGGCCCGGCCGCAGGGGCCGGGCCCGTGACCATGTCGTTCGGCCCCAGAGCATCCGGCGATTGCCCGATCTCGCCGACACCCTCATCCATCGGTGATGGAAGCACGGGCGGCGCCTCGGGATTCGGCAGCCGCCCAGGCACAGGAACACCACGCGGGTCAGGCCCAGAGGCCGCGGGGGGCGCTTGACGAACCTGGTCGTGCCCCGCCGTCGACGGCGCCCGCCCCCGCGGCGGATCCTGCGCTCCCGAACGCCCCTTCTCCCACGGCCCCGGCTGCCCGAGAATTTCAGCGATCCTGGCGAGCGCAGGCACACCCGACGGGCTCAGCGAAGCCAGCGCGGCGGCGACCACATCGCGCACGTCGTCGCGCGCGGTGGCGAGGATGGAGGCAACGGAGGCCTCGGCCTCTTCCGGTGTGGGACGACTCGCATCGTCGCTGGAACCTTCTGCGCCATCTTCGGATTCGGCGCTGCGGCGTACCGCCACGATCCGAGCCGTGGCATCGTCGACGATGTCGAGAATCCGGTTGCGAGTCCGATAGACCAGCTCCCCGAAACCACGGAAGACCTCGCTCGCGGCGAGCAGCGCATCGGCGAACGCCTGCGGCATGCCCTGCTGGCGCAGCATTTCGTCCTTGATCGGTTGCAGCCGCTCGCTGGCCCGCACCGCGTTCTCGAAACCCAGCCGAGCCTGTGGTGCGTCGCCGGTGTTCAGCGCGGCGGCCGCGGCCCGCGCCCGGGTTTCCAGGGCGTTCCAGTGTGCCGGAGAGACCTCGGGCCAGTCGTCGCCGACGATGGCGTCCCAGAAGGGACTCGTACGCTCCGGCTCCATGGTGTTCGTCTGTCCGCGGCGATCAGGCCGGCCCGTGGCTACGCACCGCGGCCGCACCGAGGATGTCGGCGATGTCGTGAGCGTTGGTGCCATCCACCGCTTCCCGCAAGGCGACATCGGCGCGGCCGATGCACTGGCGCACGGCATTGCCGAAAGTCTCGGTAATCCAGTCGAGTTCGCCGACCATCGCATGGTCCAGCGAGGACGACGGACGGCACGGGAGCGTGAAATTTCCTACCGTCGCGCCGACCTGCCCGGCCCCGGAAGTCATAGCATGCACGTATGCCTTGACCTGGCGCAGGACTTCGGGCGTGCTGTCGCGGTCCAACATGTCAGGTCCTTGTCTCGGATGCGGCCGTCAGGGCGTGCGGCCCAGCTCGGCGTTCTCCATGGCTCGGTAGGCGGCCTCGGTCGGCAGGTCGAAGGCGTCGACGGTGTAGGGGCGGGCGCCGTTGTATTCCATCTCGGCACGCAGACCCACCCGCGATTTCATGTGCGCCAGCCGAGCGATCCGCAGGATCTCGGCCGACAGCCAGGCGTCGCCGTTCTCCCTGGCCTCATCGGTCAGGTGCAGACCGACCACCTCACCGTCACGGTTGCAAGCGACGCCGACGCTGTGGTCGAGGTTGACCACTTCGTAGATCATGCTCTGCCAGTCGGGGGCGGCGGGGACGTCGCCGTGGTAGCCGTCCTCGTCGAAATCGTCGAAATCGGCCAGCTCGGTTGCGTTCGGGTGCGTCATCGGCTCATCTCCGGGGGTCGTTCGGTGGTGTCGGCTGCCGCCACCGCGGTGGGTCTGGGCGCCGGGCCAGGCGTGTCCGAGGTTCCGGAGAGCCCGGCTACCAGGCCCGACCACATCGTGTCGTCGATGGTCATCACGAATTTCAGCGGCCAGAACCGCGCACCCAGGTACACCTCTCCGGTGCCGTCCGGACCTACCTCGATGCGATCGGTGCCGTCGTCGGCCGCATCGAGGACGATGGTCGTGACCGGCGGGCGTTTGTCGTCGACATGAATGATCGGCGCTCCCCCGCCAGGGAAGAACCCCCGACGACACCGCGGGCTGTTGCCGGCCGTCACCTCCTCACTGTTGGTGGTGATGGTGACTTCGGGATCCAGCAGCAACTGCATCACCCACGACCGCGCCACCGCCACCGCGTGATCGGCGCTGATCGCGACCGTGAGGTACGCGGATAGATCGATGACGAGAATCGCGTTCGCCATGGTGATTCCGGCAACGACCAATCGTGGGGCGGAACCCACCGGCGGGGGAAGTTCGTCGGCCGACAGCGTCAGCAGTTGCGCGCCGGCCCCCGTATTCGCGACCGGGTATGCGGTGACGGCGCCGGTAGCGACGTCCACGGTGAAGGCACCGAAAGGAGCGGCGGCATTGGTGGCGGTGCCCGCCAGCCTGCACAGTCCTTCATCGTGCAGCCAGCGGATCGCCTCGCCCGGGCTGACGGTATCGGCCTGCGTCACGACGGCTCCCCTGACGCACCCGCGGTCACTTCGGACTCGGCGGGCTCCAGCGGACCGTCCATGATCAGGCGATATTGGCGTCCGGCGTCGTCGGCGCTGTCGCGGATCGCGGCCATGATCTCCTCGACCAGTTCCGGACTGCTGAACCGGTCGACCGTGCCGGGCGCGAGGTATAGGCCGGTCAGCCTGCCCATCGCGTCCACCTCGGGAATGACCGCACCGCTCGGCGAGGGGCGCCGCGCCCGGATCGCATCGATCTTCTCCCGCATATCGGCGATGCGGTGACGCAGGTCGCGCGCCATATCGAGGGCGGCCTGCACCTCGGGATGGATATCGGTCATGCAGAACCTCCGGAATGACTCGAATGCTGGTTGCCACCGGCCGAATTCGGGGTCGGCGGGGTGACGCTTGGCGCGATGGTCGGCCGTTCGCCGATCACCATCTCGGTATGCGGTGTGTCGTCGACGTACATGAGGCGATCGGGATGCCAGGCGACGACCCGGTTGCGGTCCTCGCCGCCACCACCGGCCCCGCCGGCGCCGGGCGCCATCGGCATGTACGGCATCATCGGCATGCCCGCGCCGCGCATTCCGCTGCTGGATCCGCCGGGCGACGACGTGGACAGCGGTTCGATCACCGGCGCACGCGGCAAACCCTGCGTCAGGCCCGCGGGCACCGAAGCCGACGTGGTCAGGGGCGTCGGCGCGGCTACCGCGGCCGCGTCGAAGCCGCCCACCGAACCGCCGAAGCCTCCGCCGCCACCTCCACCGCCGCCGAAGCCGCCGTAACCGCCGGGCGAACCGAAACCGTAGCTGTCGTCGTACAGCTCGTCGCCCAGGGCGTAGTCGTCGAGGTATTCCTCCGACGACTGGTCCAGCGGCAGACCGCCCATGCTGGACATCGCGTTCATCATGGCGGGCAGCAGGTTGGCGAGCATGCTGGGATCCATGGCCTGCTCACCGGAGCCCTGTTCACCGCCGCCTGCGCTCTGACCGCCCGCAGCCTGACTCGCGGCCTGACCCGCGGCTGATTCCGCAGCGTCTTCACCCGGTAGCGGTGTGTTGGTGGCGGCGCTGTACCCGGTTACCGTTTCGGCCGAGCGCGCGTTCTGCTCCTCGAATTTCGCCAGCGCCAACGCAGTCCGCGCCTCGTCCTTGGAACGCATGGCGGCGAGCAGTTCCTTGCGGGCCGCGATGATCTCCTCCGGTGTGGGATGGGTCGACTTCGCGATCCGGAATGCCTCGCTGTAGGAGTCGATCGAATCGGCGAGCAACCCCATTCCGGTGACCAGATGACCGATCCAGCCGCCGTACCGGGTGAGATTGTCGGCGACCTTCTCCCCGACCGGCGTCCACTGCGCCATCGCTGCGGCCGAATCGGCGACAGCCTGGTTCGCGATCGGGGAGATGTCGCGGGCGAATCCTCGTACCTTCTCCGCGAATTCCTTCGCCGGACCCGGCCCCGGTCCCGCCTGCAACTGCTTCGCGAAGGTCAGCGGGTCGATCGCCGTACTGCTCGGCGCGGAGTACACCGGTGGCTTGCGATGCGGCATCGGGACCGGCTCGGCGATCGGGTTCGCGATGATCTCGCCGCCGCGTCCACCGATCGTGCGGGCACCCGCGTCGTCCTGAGTGCTGTAGGCCTGGGCCGATTTTCCGATCTTGTAGGCGTCCATCGCCACCGCGTTGAGCACATCGATCATGCCGTTCACGACAGCGGCGGTCTGCGCGTTCAACTGCGGCACCTTCGCACCGGAGATCGGGTCGGCACCGGCGGGCACCACCCAGCCGCTGGGCAACGCCAACCCGGTGTCGCGCGCGGCATCGGTCAACCCCGACGCCGCCTTCACCAAGGCACTCAGATCGACGTTAAGGCCCATATTCGTCTCCCCTCACACCAACCCGCACCCATCACGCCACCACCGTCGGCTGCTGATCAGCCGTGGCGGGCACGGGCGCCGCCGCACCGGCATCGGTGGACGGCACCGCGTCGATTCCATTTGGATGGAAGAAGCCGATGAACTCGCCGTAAGGCCCGTCCTGTTTCATGATGTCGCCGGTCAGCGCCTGGAGCTCGCCATTGGCGATGATCTCCAGCTTGCCTTCCGCGCCCGCCGCCGGGGTCGCACCATCGGCTGCGGGAACCGCCCCGGCACCGCCATCGACGCCGTCCCAGACCACCGCGATCGCCGTCCCGTCCTTCCAGCTCACGACATCGCCGGTGATCAACTGGCTCGGATCGACCCGCAATCCGATCTTCTTGTCGTCGTTCCACTTCGCCGGCGTATTCGCGTACGCGGCCTTGGCATCGATGCCCTTCTTGTTGGCGACCGCGGCATCCAAAGCGCCGTAGACCACCGGCGACACCCACAGCGAAGGTCGGCCGAGGGGCTTGAACTTGTCGTACTCCACGAGCCCCTTTTCATTCGGCACCGGCCCCGCAGCTTGACCGGGCGGTGGCGGCGCACCCGCACCGGGCGCGGCAGTCGCACCCGAATTCGCGTTCACCTGCTGCCCATTCGCAACACCCGGTGCACCCTGCTGCGCCACCGCAGGCTGCGCCGCAGACCGTGGCGGCACCACATCACGCGGCTTGTCCTTATCCCGCCGAGCCTCGAGCTCCTCCCGCCGGCGCGCCAGATCCCGATCCAACTCGTTGCGCCGCGCCAACTGATCGTTCATCCCGGGCAACCCCATGCCCATACCGGGCATACCCATGCCCGGCATACCCATCCCCATCCCGGGCATGCCCATCCCCGGCATACCACCCAAGCCCGGCGAACTCGGCGAGGAGATCGGCGGATTCACGCGCGGCGGCGTGGAGATCGGCGGAGTTGCGGTCGGCGGCTTGATGTCGGAAATCGGCGGCTTCACACCCGAAGCCGGCGGTTTCGTATCCGGCGGGGTGATGGTTCCGGGCGGGTTGATCCCACCCGGCCGCGTCGGGTCGGGGGTGGCGCCGGGCTGCTTGGGGCCATTGTCGTTGACCCAGGGGGGCGGGTTTTGTCCCGGGTTGTTCGCGTCCGGTGCCCACGGAGCGCCTGGGGCCCCCGGTCCGGCTGGCGGCGTAATCCCGTACTTCCCCTTGGCTTCTTCTGCCGCCTTCCGAATGTCCTCTGCAGCCTTCGCTCCAGCATCCGCGATGATTTTCCGCTGCTCTTCAGCGATTTCCTGCATGTTGGTGCCGAGTTTCTGGTTGTTCTCGTTCGATGCCTCGAGAACACCATCGACGCTCTGGAATCCGGTCTTCAGAATCTCGAAAAACGAAGCGTCGTCACTCGCCATCTTGGCGTAATTGTTGATTCCGTCGATCAAGTCGAGCACGTTGGCGCGACCATTCTTCGTCGTTTCCTTCGATTTGGAAACGACCTCCTCCCATGCCTTCTGCTGCACCGACTCATAGGCATCGGCAACACGCATGAGGCCTTCGGACGCATACGTATACTCGTCGATTCCTGGGTTCGCCAGATGCATCTTCGGCAGTTTGGGTAACTCCATATCGGCAGGCTCGTCCTGGCCGAACATCCGATACGTGATGTCGAGATATTCGACCAGCGAAGGGCTCGAAGGAGTCGCGGTTTCCGAAGACTCCGAAGGTTCCGCCACTACGTCGACCTCCCAACTAGCGAGAACATCAGATGGTCACTGCGGCCGCAGCTCCGGTGTCCTTGGAATACAATTCCTTCAAACCGCGAGTCAATCCGTCCGGCTGCCAGATGAACCCCTTGGTGTTATCCGGATTCGTGTACTGAGTAAAGTCGCCGTTCTTCGCCGACGCGACGTAGCCACCCACATATTTTCCGGCATTGCCTGGCCCACCACCATTCCCGGGCCCCTTGCCCCCGGGAACCTCACCCGGCTTCTTGGGAGCGTCCCCAAAGAGGAAGTTGTTCAGTGGCTTGGCGGCGTAGTAACCACCTACCGCGCCCGCGCCGGCCATTCCCGCATACCCGGCGCCCGTCCTCCGCAAATTGTTGTTGCGGTGACTGAACCGCCATCCGTTCTGACCGGGGGTCAAGTGATTACGCCACGAATCTTGACGGTTCCTGGCCAAGTTCCCCTGTTCCACACGCCGTGCGGCCTGCGCTCTACCTCGCAGGGTGGCTCCCAATCGGCCGCCCCGCAACAGGGGGGTGGCGGCACTCGGAGGAAGGGTATAGTTGCGGGCTGCGCGCCGCCCGGCGGCTGCCGCATTTCGCCCCGCAGCACCGCCCAGGAAACCCAGTCCCCCCCTTGCCAGTCCGCCGCCCGCTCTCATGCCGACGCTCGAGGCCACACCTGCGACGATGGTCGACCCGTCGAACTTCCCGGTCTGAGCCCAACTCGCGAGACTTCCGCCTACGGCCGCCCCGATCCTGGCTCCGATCGGACCACCGAAATACGCACCAACAGCTCCGCCGGCCAACGGCAGAACAACCCCAGCCGAGGCGACTGCCGCCTTCTTCAACCACCCAAACATCAGAGGCCTCCACTATCAGTCGGCAGCCATGGTGCTCGCGTACCAAGGTCATCGGAGCGGAACAGGGGCGCGTTCGACAGCACCGTGGTGGCCGCAACTCCCTGTTCCACGCTCGAGTGATAGTCCACGCGCCATATACCCTTCCGAACCCACTCATTGTCGAAGATCCCCAATGCTGGGAACCCTTATCGTGGGCGCACGGGTGAGGATTGTTCGGAGACCACAGCATTGGCAGGCGGTGATGCTGCCTGCCGAGGCTCGCCGGTCACCGACGGACATGGGAGGGCAGCCGGAATGGACGTCCACCAGCGACCACACACCCGCGCCGTGGACCGGAAGCGCCGCCGGTGTGCCCGCTCGACGGGTGCCGCACGATGACCAGTGCGGAAGTGTGGCCGACAGCCGAAATGCCGGCTACGAACGTAGAACACGACACCGATGACGGCCTCGCTACACCGAGTCCCTGGTCGCCGCCATCCGGCCGCTCACGCGCGGGGGCAGGCACACGACCGGCGTCAACCGGTACCGACGGCGCACCCGCGAATCCGGCCGGCCCGAGCGCGGTGGCCGGCCGCGACACGTCTGCCGCGACCACCCCGCGCGAGAACGCGCCATCGGCAATCCTCCCATCAGCCGGATCGGTGTCCTCCCCGACAGCCACCGTGGCGCCGGCTTCTTCGGCGGGCTTACCGGCTGATATCCCGATCGAAACGGGCCGCACCACCTCTGGAGAGCCGGCAATCGAGCGAGAGTCCTCGGCGCAGGACGGTCCGGACCTGCTCGCCCAGCTCGAGCCTGCCCTTTCCGCCGGCTCACAGATGCTGCCGATGCTCGCTTCGGCGTTGTCGGGCCTTACCGGCAACAACAACGGCGATTCCACGGGGAAAACCGCAGCGACAACGTCCGCACCGACGACGACGAACGCGGCTGCCGCACCGGCTACGGTCACTCGCGAAAAGCCGGGCGAACGCGACTCCACCGCCGGCACCGAAGGCGCAGGCACGGCGGCCACCACCGCCGACGCTATCGCGGGGAGCCTTTCGCCCGAGGCTCAGCGTGCGATCAAGGCTTTACGTCTCTTGGCAGCGGCCTACGGCGATGGCAATCCGACCGATCCCGAGGTGATCGAACTACGAAAAATGCTGGGGCTCACTCCCGGTAGTGGCGGCGCAGTAACCGGAAGCCGCGCCCAGCAGCTGTTCCAACGCACCGCCGCGACTGCTTTCAACAACCTCGACAACCAGCTCGCCCAGTACGTCTCGAGTCTGGCGGGCAACCACAAGGTCGACCGGAAGAAGCTGACGCAGCTCATCCGGGAGGTCAATGTCGCGCTGGCCGAACTCGGCCCGCATGCGTATACGCGCGAAGGCCATGCCAAGGTACATCAAATCCTCACGCGCGCTTTGCAGAAGGCCCATACGATCGTCTCGGCCGGGCAGTCGGCCACCAAGGACATGGCCGCCCACGTCCAACGCCTCACCGCCCAGTACCTCTGGAACATCAATGGGCAGCAACAGCCGTCCGTGGGTGGTGCCGCCGGATCCGGGTACAGCCCGTCCACTGTCGGGCAAGGCGGTTCGGTCGGCCAGTGGATCCAGCAGGCCATGGATATCCTGCGCCAGTCGGGCACGGACATGAGCAAGGTGGATCCTGCCGCGATTGCGATCATCGCCCAGTACGAGTCGACCAACAATCCGCAAGCGATCAATCTGACCGACAGCAATGCCGCGAAGGGAACGCCGTCGAAGGGCTTGATGCAAACCGTCGACGGGACGTTCCGCCAGTACGCGCTGCCCGGCTACAACGACATCTGGAATCCGGTACACAACATCATTGCAAGCGTGCGCTATTCGCTCGACCGCTATGGCTCGCTAGGCAACGTTCCCGGGGTCAAGGCAGTCCGCGCCGGCGGCCGGTACGTAGGGTACTGACCGTGGCAGTGCCCACTGTCGATACCGGCCCTGTCGAACCGGCACCTGGGCGCAGAGAACGCCGCCCACGCGCGGGAAGCACGGGCTCGGGCCCTCCTCGAGCGCCCGCGGGAAACGCCGGTGCATTAGCGCCGAGCTCTGCAACCGGGGCGGCACCTGCCAAGCCGGGTCCGCAGTCAGGCGGCACACCCACTCCGACACCGCCTTCCACCGCGCCCGGCGTGATCTCGGCCGTCCCGGACGCCCGGCCTGCTGGCGTCGCGGCGACCGGTGCGGAGGTCGGCACTTTACCCGCCGCCCTGGTCGGGGTGGCCGCGCCGGCGATGGCGGCGCTCGCCGCCATCGCCGGCCGGTACGGAGACGGCACACCCTCCACGTCCACGGGCCACAGCTATGCGCCACCCCTCGTCAGCACCGGAGCACCGACCGGACCCTTGCGTTTGGGCGGCGAAATGGGCTCGCAGTACGGCCTCCACGAGGGCAATACTTCTCGTCGAGTCGAGGCGCTCGGCAATTTGAACGTCGAGCTAGAGCGGATCTTGGGCGACGCCGCGAAGTCCACGGCTCAAGGCCGGGCGGCAATCAGCGCGCTCATCGCCGATGTCAACACGGCGCTGACCGCCTTGGGGCCGGTGGCGGACACGCCCGAGGGCCAGCAGATGGTGATCGCCACTCTCGGCTCGGCGCTACAGCGCGCTGGGGCCGTTCTCGGAAATGGTCAGGCCAACGCTGCGGTGTCCGCGGACCGTGTAGCCGCGCTCGCCGGCCGATATGTCCGGGAGTCACGGCCCCAGCCACCTACACCTCGTCGGCGCCGACGAAACCGGCCGGGCCGCGGCGGTGCCGGGACCGGGCCACCTCGGACGATGCCTACCGGGCAACAGAGCCAGTGGATCGACCAGGCCATGCGCGTATTGGCCGAAAACGGCTACGACACCAGCCAGATCGACCGCTCCGCGATCGCGGCGATAATCCAGCACGAATCCAGCGGCAATCCGCACGCGATCAACCTGTGGGACAGCAATGCGGCGGCCGGCATCCCCTCGAAGGGATTGATGCAGACCATCGACCCGACCTTCGACGCCTATTCGCTGCCGGGGCACCGCGATATCTGGAATCCGGTGGACAACATCATCGCTGGGGTGCGCTACTCCATCGATCGCTACGGATCGGTCAGCAACGTGCCTGGCATCGCGAGCATGCGCGAGGGTGGGGCGTACATGGGCTACTGAGCTCGGATCCCGTCTGTCAGTTCGCTACACCGGCAAGAACCCGTTTCGCCCTGGCATCTCCGTCGCCAGGAATCTCCAGCACCGCGAATCTGCCGGACGCCGGGTCAGCGGTGACAACACGCGGCTGGACCACCGCGGTACATTGTGCGGTGGCCGGGTCGACGGCGGCGCATGTCCAGTTCACCGCGATTCCGACCCGAGTGGGCGCGTGATCGCGGTAGTCCCAGAAGATCAGATCGCCCGGCGATACCGCGTCGAGCCGAACGCGCTGGCCGCACCGCCCTTGTCCGGCAATGGTGTTGGGCAGATCGACAACAATCTGGTCAGCGGTCTGGGCGCAAGATCCCGTCGGCAACGTATATCTGGACTGTTCTGTCAGTGACGCCGCACCTTCACTGCCGGACACATCACCTCCGGAAGGCAGGACGCAGCGGCCCGTCGACAATGCCGCGGACGCCTCGTAGACGACCTCCCGGGTCATCTCCGCAGGAGCCGAGGTGGCTCCGTCCGCGCGGGCACCCACCCGCGCCAGGGCAAGCTCGCGGGCACACTCGACCGCAAACCCGGTATTCGTCTTCCGGCTCGCCGGCGTCTGTAGCGGGGCGGATGTCATCGCCGAGAGGCAGTCACGATGCCAATCGGAGATCTCGGTGTCGTCGGGAGCAACCGTCACCGACGCGTATGGGTTGGTCGTCGGTACCTCCGAGGGATCCCAGTCTCCCTCGGAATCGCACACAGTGGAGTTGGGAGTCGATGTGGTGGTCACCGAAGGATCCGGCCCGATCGCGCTGTCACATTGGCAGTTGAAGAACCGCTCGCCCGAGCTCGAACTCACCCCGGCGAATGACGCAACCACAACGAAGAGGAACCCTATGACCACCGCAATGCCAGCGACAACGGCCATCAATAGCCATTTCATACGCTCGCTCGATCCTGACGTCGCGTGACCTCGTTGTGCATGCCGACTCGACCTGCGCTACGGAACCCGGGGACGCGGCGGGGCGATATCGGTACCCGTCGCTCCCTCGCCTTGAGTGTGGCGTTCGAGTCGTCTCGCGCCACCGACCTGCCGGCGAAGCTCGCGAACCGCATCGTGGGCCTGGCGCCTCGCCGCGCCTTCCTGGATATCCCGAAGCGGAGTCTCATTGATCCGATCGACTGAGCGCAGAATGTCCATCGCGTAGCCGTTATCGAGCCAGGACATGATTCTGCCTGCACTGATGCGGCCCTCCTCAGTGCTGTACGGGTTGTCGACTTCATTGCCGTCCTGATCCCGCATGAGCCCGTCTTGCCTGCGCTGGAGTTCTTTGATGCGCCACAGATCCGGGTCCGCCAGGTACTGATTAGCGATTGCTTCTTCGGCGGGGGTCAACGCAACACCACCACTTCGCTGGGTACGCAAGTTCACCGCGGCCATCTCCAGCGCATACAGATTCGCTTCTGTCGGGTTGCTCTCGAATTGACGGGTCAGCGCCTCGACCTTCGCGAGCGGTTTGGCCTTCGCCGGCTCGTCCTGCGTGCGCCGTTCGCCGTATACGTGGGCACCGATGGCGTCCATCATGATCTGATGATCGGTAAAACCGCTCATTTCTAGCGCGGCCAGCAGATCGCCCTCTCCGGCCCCACCCTTCTCGACCGCCCATTGGATGGCGATAGCAGCACCACGAGCAGTGTCGACCCCGCTGGGAATGTTGATACGGTCGGGTGTGCGAGTATTCGCCGTCGTGTTCCAGCCGCGAATACGTTCGGCCGCATGCAACTCCAAGCCCTCCCGCGCCGCCTCCGCGAACTGGACACGATTGAGGAAGCTCGCCGGATACGCTCCCGCCATATGCGATTGAGTCCAGCCGGCGATCTGAGTCCTTCGCATTCGCTCCGCTCTGCGTGCCGCCGGGTTCAGCGGGCTGACACTGCCTAACAGCCACGCGGCGACGGGCGAGTTGTTGATCGTTGACACCGCGCCCATGCCTGCGAGCAAGGCCGCACCGGGCCCCATCGAGTTGGTGACTCCGGCGAGCCCCATTCCCGAGCCGCCGGAACCGCCTCCACCTCCTGCACCGGCACCGCTGCGCCCGCCCTGCATGACGCTCGAGAATCGTTGAGCGATCCATTCGTTGCCGCGCGTAAGACTGTTGTTCAACCTACCCAGCTGCGCGACACCGACGACCTGAACTATTGATCCGATAACCAGGACGGGAATCACCTGGCCTCCCGCCTGCTCGAAAACCTTGCCCAGAATCAGCAGGTACAGACTGAGGAACACCGTGTTGATCGCCATTCGCGCGCCCGCTATCAGAGCGTCGGCGGCGTTGCGTGCCATGAATGTTTGGGTAGGACCATAGATGAACCCGCCGGCGGCGAGTCCGAAGATCATCATGAATCCGTGATAGATCGCATCGAGGGCAGCCCAGATGATGCGGATCGCCATGTACGCCGCGAAATACATCATGATGAGTGCGGACAGCAATATGAGAATACCCGCGCCCACCTGCCCGACGGTCGGCTCGGATGACATCGCGTAGGCATAGCCACCGTCACCGCAGTTCTCCAGCAGGTCGCGCGTGGTGTTGCCGCTGCCCGACCGGATCCCGTCGGACCACGCCTGCTTGCAGCCAGGAATGGTATCGAGCACATAGCCGAAGTTCCACACCTGCAACGGTTTCCTGGCGAAATTGTCGACCGCATCGGCATTCATGCTCGCCACCAACTGGTCCGGATCGGCTGCCGAGTTACCGTGCAGACCGGCAGCTACCGATAGTCCGAGATCGCGCCCCTGGATCAGCACTCCGTGCGAAGACAGGATGTCGGCAAGCGGATCGGCCAAGAAGATCGGACCGAGCATCGCAACGCCGACCATCGTCACGATCTGGGAGGCCGCCTTGGCGTGCAATCCACGAGCCAGGAACACGCCCACGATGACCGCGCCGATCGTGACCGCCGTGACCAGCATGATCGATGTCGCGATCTGATTGGTGAAACTGTTGGCGACCCCCTTCATCACGTTGCCGATCAGGTCCAGCCAGACGAAGCTCAGCACCCAGCCGAGCAGCCACAACACTGCGCCGACGATGACGAGCCAGCCGGCGAAGATCAGTCCGATCACCAGACCGACTGCGGCTTTCGCTGGGTTGAACAGGCTGTTGCCGATGTTGACGACGAACATGTAGTCGGCCAGTTCGACGCCCGAAGAATCGCGCACTCCCAGGGAACTCAGCGCGCTGTTGGCAGCAGAGCTGGCGGCCAGGTTGCTGGTCCCCGCCGTGGCCACGGCACCGACCAGTCCCGGAAACACGAACAGCGCGAACAGCGCCCCCAGCAGCGAGACCGTCCATCGTCTGCGCCGCGTAGCACAGACCCACTTCCGGCCCCTGGCAGCGACAGTGCTGGGACGCCAGCGGCTGATGTCCCAGGCCGCGAGGTCCCAGCCGATCACGGCACGGCCTGTCGTTCCAGCGCGGCCATCTGCTTGGGGCCCGCCGCCATCGGCGTACTGGTGATCGCCGCCGCGCGATCCGGTCGCGCCGGCCCGAGCACCTTCCCGCGCCCGATCCGGTTCAGCGCATCGCGCATGAACATCTCACCGCGTCGCTCCTCGGGCACCTGTCGTCCCTGTCCGACCGGAGGAGATGTCTCCTCGCGCAACACCTGGAGCATGAACGGCGCTTCCTTCAGATCCACCCCCACCCATTCCAGGCTGTTGCGCGCCAAGGTCTCGTCGCGCTGCCGGAAGACGAATCGGTTCGGGATCAGATTGTGTGCCGCGCCTTGGAAGTCGGTCGCGGGGTCGTGGGAAGCGAGACCGATCGCCGCGAGGTGCTTACGTCCGTCTCGACTGAAGTCCGAGGTCACTGCCGCGCCGACCTGGGTTTGGGTGAAATGGTGGGCTTCGTCTCCGACGAGCAGCCCGAAGCGGCCGTTGTCGGAGAGAAATGCTTCTCGCGCTGCGACGCCGACCAACTCGTAGAGCGCCGTGCCCAGACGCTTGGTCAACGGCAATCGGTTGTACAGATGGGGTGTGGTGAGCTCTTCCGCGGTCGGAAGCGCGAGCTTGTGGCTGCGCACTACCGTCGCCGCGGCGTCCAAGCGCAGCGGTGGGAGATCCGGATCGAACAGCACCGGTACGCGATCGACGATCGTCGCCAGACGCGCCGCCAGATCGGCGTACTCATCGCCGAGGCCGCGATCCTCGCGCAGTCGCCGCGCCACCATGAACAGGTCGAGCAAGCTGCGGATATTGTGCTCGACAATGCCTTTCGGGGTCAACAAGCTACTGACCGCAGCGCCTGCACCGCTCGTGGGCGAGAGATCCAAGAGCGGCAGGATCGAGTCCAGTGTCCGCTCCCCCGCCACCGAGGGATCGAACAAGCGCAGCGGATCCAGCGACACCGTGGGACTGGTCAGGTCGACGATCACGGCGTCGTCGATCGTCGACGCGAAATACTCCCACTCCCCGACCTGGCTTCGATCCAGGGCCAGGAACTGACCGCCCATGTCATGCACGAGAACGGCCATGAGCTTCAGGAAATACGATTTGCCCGAACCCAATTCGCCCGTTACCGCGAACGATGCCGAGAGGTCGTGCAGCGCGGCTTCCATGATCCCGAAATGGATCGGTTCGAAGTTGCCGGACAGCAGGTTGACGCCGATGACCGGCCCGCTGTCGTCACCGATCTGATTGGTGGTGAACGGTACGAAGCCGGCCCACATATCCGATGGGACGATGTGGGCGAAGTCGTCATAGGCCCGCCGCGCCGGGCTGCCCGGAATCATCATCGACCAGAGGTCGACCTGAGCGCCGACCGGCGCGGTCAGATCGACCTGGAAACGCTTGTAGCGCCGCTTGATCTGGTTGACGGCATTGAGCGTGGTATCACGCGAACCGCTGCCAACCGCGATCACCGTGGTGAACGAAACCTCCGATTCACCACCATTGACCTCGAAATGGTTGTTGTATTCGCTGAGTAGCTGCGCCTTGGCCATCAGCGTGTTCTGCGCGAACGAGACCTCCTGATCGCGCTGATCCATCTGCTCACCGAGACGGCGCAGATTCAGTTCATTGCTCTTCAACACCTGATCCGCGGGCCGGGTCGACACCCGGATGGCCCAGTCGACGGTGACCTCGTCGATACCTTCCAGCAGGTTGAGGAACTCGCTGCCACCGGGAAATGTCATCCCCCCGTAGGGGAATGAGAGCGGCGTCAAGATTGTCTGATACGACGGCCATGCCGCTTCATCGGGCTGCACGACCTTGATCACCGGGCTGAACGACGGACGCAGCCGACGGCCGCTATCGGCTTGTGCGCCCTCGTCCAGAGCCGCCGAACGGAACACTGCGGCGGTCGCGTCCTCCAGTGCCCCGATCCTGGTCGGCGCCACCGGTTCGCTGAGCGCGCCGCGCGAGAGGTAGTGCTCCCACAGCCATTGGAACAACGCGGCCGGGACCGGGACCGGGTCGAAGTCGTCTCCGATCCGGGACAGGATGTCGGCTGCGGTGGAATCGTAGGAGTCCATGTCGGCCCGCGATATCGCGGACGGATCAACCGTCGCGCCGCTGCTCCACATGCGCGACAGCGCCGACATCGGCGTACCAACAGTGCCTACCGGGATGGAGAGCATGTGGATCCGTGTCCGAGGTCGAATCGCGCGGATACGCTCGTATGCCGCGACGGATTCGATGGCGTAGTCCTCGCATTCGTCGAGGTCCACACCCTCCACCATCTTGCTCAACACGTCGCGGGTGTTGAGTTGCGCCTGAATGCCCAGCAGCAACGAGCCGTCCGGCAGATTGTTGATCAAGGCATGATGGGCCATCTTGACGTCATGCTTGTCGCTGGCCTTACGCAGTCCGTACCCCAGCGGGCTGATGAAGTAGGTCGCCGTGACCAGACCCATCGTGGTGAACTGTAGGTTCCCCCGGATCGCTGCGGTCGGCTGTAGATCTTGACCCAGCCCCATCAGACCGCCTCTGCACCGTTGCCCGAAATTATTCTCCGGTTGCCATCCACCAGTTCGCGCAACCAGCCGCCGGCAGGCAGGGCCGGCTGCGGACGCCGCTCATGCGTAGGTCGATCTGGAAACACCACCACCACCGTCTCCGAAACGAACACCGTATTCCGCGACGACTCCTCCGTCACCGGCATCCCCGACGCCGACACCGGCTTTCGGATGAAGATGAGCCGGGCGAACCACAGCGCCCGTGACGTCAGCCGGACGCCGGTATACGGGATCAATCCGAACAAGAACACCGCGAGGATCGCGACAGCTGTGCCCGCGAAGAATGTCACCGCCGGGTTCACCGGCAGGCTCATCGCGAACGTTCCCGTCACCGCCATCACCACGACCCCTGCGCCCACCTGCGGCAAGGTGTACGGCCCGAAGGGCAGTTTCTGGCCGTTCTGGGCCTTGCCGACCACCACCGGGACGCGTTTGATCGGCGTGAAAACCTTGATGACCTGAGCCATCAGTACGCGCCCACCGGGGAATCGGGGACCACCGTGTTCACTTCCCAGCGGGCGTGGTTGATCAGGGTGGGAAGCAGCCAGATCAGCACGCCGGCCAGGATGGCCGAACCTGCCACCGTCAGCACTTTGGCGGGTGACAGTTTGGATTTGGCGCCCTCACTGATGAGGGTGCCGATGCCGATGATGGCGATCAGGATGAGTCCGGCGGCGCGGACGAACTGCAGGATTACCAGCAAAACGCCGGTCAGATTGCTACCCATTGTGCACTCATTTCGCCGATCACTTGTGCGTCGCTGGTGGGATGGCCGCCGTGGACGACGGCGCTGACGTGGTGGGGCCGGCCGCCTGCTCCTTCGAGCCTTCGGCGATCACGGCAAAGGGTTCTACGAGCGCGGGCACCTGGTCCATCGTCTGGACCTGCCATTGGCCGCCGTTGTTGATCATGGTCAGCGGGTATTCCAGGGCGGCCACCTCTGATCCCGTGGCCGACGGGGTTACCGACGCCAGCACCCGGATCTTCGAACCGCTTTTCCCGCAACCGGAATCGTCGGCGTTGACCGAGACCAGGTCGGCCTTGGTGTACGGCGGCGGCGCCAGCGCGGTGATGCCCGAACCCTGCGCGATATAGCGGGTGATATCGCCCGAACCCGTGAGGAACGCGGCGAGGAAACCGGAGGCCACCGTGGAGACCGGCGCGTCGGCCGGGCAGGTGGTCTTGTAGGTGGTGGCCAGATCGAGGCCGAGGCCCGGCGGGGTGACGGCGGCCGGTAGTCCGAGCGCGCGCAGCCTGCCTTCGGTCAGCGAGACCGCGACGCGATAGAACTGCCTGGCCCCGGCGGTGTTCCCGGAACCGCCGAGCCGTACCGACACCGTGACGGTCCAGACGTCGAGACCGCCTTGGACATCGGTGCGCCGGACGAACACGACCGCCGAATCCGTCACTTGGCGACCGGTTTTCGGTAGTCGCATCGTCGAACTATCGGCGACGAACTCGGCCAGCCGCTCCTTCTGGCTGTCGTTGGAACTCAAGTACGTGACCACGAATTCCTGGGCGAAGGTGCCGGCCAGCTGCGCCCGTCCGACGATGGTCACCGCTTCCTGACCGCTGGTGTCCGGAACGGGTTTGCTGAACAGGAAACTGAAGATCGCATGACCACCGCCGAGCACCGCGAGCACGGCGAGTACGGCGATGACCGCATTGTCGCGGCGGCGTCGCGCGGCCATCCGGCGAAGCAACGCTTCACCCGAATCCACCGAGCTACCGGCCATTGTGCGCACAGTCGAAATCGTAGAGAGCATTGCCGATTCCGACCCGCCGCCCATTCCCAGGCTTGGGGAGTCGGTCAGAATGCGGGACTGTGATTCTGCCGACCCGCCAGCCAGTGCCGCAGCTGATGGTCGTAGCCGATCGGGGTCCGCACCCGGTGCACCGGCAGACCATAACGGGAATCGTCGAGCATGGGCCGTTCGCCGGCGGCGCGCACGAGCTGCCCGATGGCCAGATCGCGGTGCCTGGGCCCTGGATACGGGTGCAGCAGCAGCGACGTCGACTGGTAGTCGCCGCCGTAGTCGAGGGTGCGCATGGTCAACCCGGCCGATTCACCGGCCAGCAGCCGCTCGGCGACCATCGGCAGGCGGGCGCGATCGTCGGGATGGAACACATCGACCGGCCGGAACAGATAGTCCCACCGGATCCACGGCGCGGGGTCGGTGAGCCAATGCGCGATGCTGGCGTGCGAGATCTGGATGACCGCCAGATGTGTGCCCGCCCGGCGATGCGCCTCGCGCAAACCGACATGTTCGAGCGTCGGCGCGCTCACCGTCGTGGTTTCGGAGGTGATGTCCTCGATCAGCAACCAGGCACCGCGGGCCCGCGCGTCGACCCGGGCGCGGATGGTGATCAGCAGTTTCGCGGGCTCGCCGGAGCCGGTGCGGACGGCGGCCTCGAATTGGAGTTTGTCACCGGACTGCGGCCCGTAGAGCAGCGACAGGACCTCGGCGTGCTGGTCGAAGCCGGTGAAGCGATGGAAGATCTCGGCCAGCGACATCCGCGGCACATACTCTTCGGCCACCATCCCCGGCAGCCCGGAGATGCTATTGGGTTGACAGATCATCTGCGCGTCCAGATCCCAGGTCACGCCGACGGCCGGGCGGAGGTCGGGCACCGTTTCCGATCCCGGCCCGAGCCAGATCCGCAGCGCGTGCACCTGGCGCGCAGGCCCGAAAACCGGCCGGATCAGCAGCCGGTGCGGGCCGGACGCGGTGGGGATCGTCAGGTCGACATCCTCGGCGAGCTTCTGCGCCGCATCGATCGCTTCCCCGATGCCCCGGGTGGACAAACTGTCATAGAGCGCAGGCGTTTTCGACAGAATGCGCTGCAACACCCGTCGCCACCCTGCGAACCCCCGAGCTTCGTCCCCCACCGATGCCACCGTCTGCACGTCCGGCGCCAATGTTTCGACCGTCACCCACGGGATCACTGCGCTACTTCCCTCATCCGACTCGCCAGTACCACGTGCGCACCTCGGATGGACTTCCCGAACGCACCGTTGTCACACTGCACAATGTACCGTTATATAGCGGGCCGTTCAATGACTTTCGCAAGTCTGTTCACCCAGTGTGCCGTACAACTGGGCGTGAGCGTTGCCAAACGAGTGATTCACTTCGACGGAACCACCCGTTCAACCACCGGCCATGGCGTAGTCAACAGCGAACCACGCCACGGGAATTCCGTGTCACGTGACAGGGGCTTGCGCCGCCTGAGATGATCAGCCCTGTGCGGACAGGGCGAGAACGCCCGCGCCGCAGAGAATCGCGTTCTCCCCCAGGTCGGAGGGCACGACCCGCAAGCCGGGCAGGAAGCTGAGCCGCGCATGGGTGGCCACCGCGGCATTCATGGGTTTCCACAGCGCCGAGCCGGGCGCGGCGAGGCTACCGCTCAGCACCACCAGATCGATGTCCAGCAGGGCAGTCACCGAGGAAATCGCCTGGCCAAGCGCGGTTCCGGCGCGGCCGAGGGCGGCTACAGCCACCTCCTGGCCCGCGCCGGCGTCCGCGATCAACTGCGCGGCACCCTCGCCACTCCAGCCGTTCGCCCGCGCCCAGCGCGCGGCGGATTTGCCGCCGGCGACTGCTTCCAGGCAGCCCCTTCCGCCGCAGTCACAGGCGTCGTCGAAGCCGGGCACGAGCACGTGACCGATGTGCCCGCCGTTACCGGTACGTCCGACGACGGTCAGACCGCCGACCTGCACGCCACCCGCGATCCGATCCGAGACCGAGATGGACAGCGCGTCCGGTACCTCGGCGGTGGCGCCGAGGTACCGTTCGGCCAGCGCCAGGCACACCCCGTCCAAGGCGAGCTGAATCCCCGCCCCTGGAAACATCTCCTCCACCGCGCCGAGGATGCCGAACCCCGACTGCCAGTCCGAAACATCGCTCGGCGCAACGACACCCGCGGCCATATCGATCGGCCCGGTGGAGGCGATACCGACGCCGACGACGTCGCCACCGGCGACGACCTCGGCGAGTAGTTCAGCGCACCGATCCCACGCGGCACGAGCAGGCACCGGGATCTCATGGATCTCCATCAGTCCCTCGTCCGGGTCCACGCGGGTGGCCGCGAACCTGGACGTGCCGATTTCCAATGCCACATAGGTCATGAACTACGTTCTCCTACAACGTATCCGGCCCTGACAACGAGGCAGGATGATCAGTGCGCGCCGGTCCCGGCCGGCCGCAGTGGACGCCCGAGAACCAGGTGCCGACGCGGCGCGCCGGTCGCTGATTCGATCCGGCTCGGACGTGGACCATTTCGGATGATCCGCATCGGACGCTTGTTGTCCAGCGCCGCGACACGGTGTTTGTCCAAGTCGTCTACCACATGACCGGACGCGTCGTACGCGGTTCCGGCCCAGATCATCGAACGCGGGTAATCGCCACGGGCGATGAGCATTTCCGCCAATTGCCGGCATTGCGCCAGCACCGGGCACCCGCTACAGGTGTTGACCGCGGTCCGCCACGCTTCGGGCGTGCCCGCGTCCAGATCCCAGTTGTCGGGAGTGTCCGCGCATGGCGGGCGGGTGGTGGACCTGGCGGGGATGGTGGTGATCCGCGGCGCCGCGAGATCATCGCGGTCGAGCAGATCTGTCCGAGCAGTTGTCATGGCAATCTCCGGGAAGCCGAGGGCACGCCGATATCGACGCGTGTCCGTGGTCGCGCGAGCGCGCTGGGGAGTCATCGGAGCTGCTCGACAGTCTCCGGAAACCAGCTCGAGAGCCGGTCAACGCACGTTAACCGACGGTTGGTCTGGGAGCAAGCGAATCTGCCGTCAGGTAACGGGACATTGATCAACTAGTTACCTTCCGTACCGGCATGTAACGGCACATTTCGCCACGGTCCGTTTTTCTACGGGCACGATTGTGGTTTCCTAGTAGGCATGGCAGCAGAGGCGGAGTACACGATCGACGAACTGGCGCGGGTAGCCGATACCACCGTGCGCAGCGTGCGCGTGTACCACGAACGGGGGCTCTTGCCGTCACCCGATGTTCGGGGACGGATCGGCTACTACGGGTCCGACCACTTGAACCGGCTGCAAACGATCAGCCGGTTACTCGGGCGGGGCATGAAGCTCAACGGCATCCGCGAACTGCTCGATGCCTGGGATCGCGGCGACGGCCTGGCCGACGTGCTCGGGGTCGCCGATCAGCCGGCCGCCGAGCCGTCGAACGGCTCACGGCCGCCCGACGAGCCGAAGGAACGCGAGCCGCAACCGGAGCTACCGGACTATGTGAAGCAGGCCCTGGCCGCCAGCGACGACCCCCTCGACGCCTACCGGGTGACCAATCCACGCTGCTGCGATCTGGCGACCCGGCTCAGCGACGCCGGGCTCGCGGTGGACGCGACCTTCCAGTTCGTCGAGCGGCTGCGTGCCGACTGCGACCGGATCGCCGACCGGTACGCCTCGGAGGTCTTCTACCTGCTGGCAGGCCAGAGCTATGAACAGTCGGCCCGCACCCCCAAGGACCGGACCAAGCTCGAAACCGATCTGGCCATCGCCCGCCTGATCGCCACCCGCGCCGCCTCCGAATTGATCGATCAGGCCTTCGCCCGGCACGCCGAACTGCCTGCGCCGATGGCCACCGACGGCGTCTGACCTCGACCGCAAAAAAGCCCCTGACCACACCGGTCAGGGGCTTGTTTCGATGGTCGGGGTGACAGGATTCGAACCTGCGACCCTCCGCTCCCAAAGCGGGACTGTAAGAACCTCAGCACCAGGTCAGAGCCATTTTCGTCGTGAGTTGTAGTCCAAGTTGTGGGCTACGACCACAAGGAACCGGCCATGATCAAGCCCGCCCAACCGCCCGCACCCGCCGAGGCGCCGCCCCGCTTCCACAGCCACGACCGGCCCCGCTGCATCGACTGCGGGGACGAGTCGGGCCCATGGGTGCCGACAGGTGATCACTGCGAGCACGGTGTGCAGACGTTCCGCTTCCTGCCGTGCGCCGAGGCGGCGGCCCAGTGATCGCCCGCATCCTCGCCGCCGCGCTCGTCGCCGCCGGTCTCCTCGCCCTCACTGCGGGCACGGCGCGCGCCGGCGTCCCCGCACCGACTGGCCCGCACCCTGTCGGCCGCGTCGACACCGTGCTCGACCGCGACGGCCGACCGATACCAGTGTCGATCTGGTACCCGACCACCGCGACCGGCACCGCGCCGTACATTCCGGCGAGCACCGCGGTCGTGCGCGCGCAGCTGGCGGCCGAGGCTGCGCTGTGGCTGCACACCCCTGCCGCCGCTCCGACGATGGCGACCAGTGTGCTGCCCGTCGCGGAGGGCGGCCCGCTCGCCGGTGACCGCCTGCCCGCCATCGTCTGGTCGCCCGGCATGGGCACACCACGCTGGCTCGCGTCCGGGCTGCTGATGGACCTCGCCTCACGCGGGTACGTCGTCGTCGCGATCGACCACACCGGCGAGTCTCCAGCGGTCGAGATCCGCGGCCAGATACGCACTGGC
Organism: Nocardia cyriacigeorgica; assembly: GCF_005863245.1. GTDB lineage: Bacteria > Actinomycetota > Actinomycetes > Mycobacteriales > Mycobacteriaceae > Nocardia > Nocardia cyriacigeorgica_C. The sequence continues at coordinate 210,813 of NZ_VBUT01000011.1, forward strand.
ACCCCGCCGACGTCCGGCGATCCTGCCTACATGCGCACCCAGCTCGACACCCGCGTCGCCGACGCGCGCCTCGTGCTCGACCAGCTCGACGCGCTGCCCGTCGTCGGCGGCCATCTCGACCACAGCCGGGTCGCGATGGCCGGGCACAGCTACGGCGGGCAGACCGCGGTCGGTACCGCCGCGGCCGATGCCCGGGTGCGGTCGGTGATCGTGCTCGACGGGTCAGCCGCGTGGGATGGTGTCGGCCCGGCGCCCGATATCGACCGGCCGGTACTGCTGCTCGCAAACGGGATGATGGTGCACGCCTCATGGCTGGGCACCGACGCGGTGATCGGCACGCTTGAGGGTGCCGGGCACTACACGCCGACGGACCTGCCATGGTTCGGTGGGAGGGCGGAGTTCTGCGGGACGATCGATCCAGCCGTCGGGGCGCGACTCACGCGCAATGTGGTGGCGGCGTGGATCGAGGGCACGCCGATGCCCGAGGATCCGGTGCTGCGCTGGCGGTGATGACCGGCGGCCTGGTAACGGACCCTGTCCGGGTGCGGATGCACATGGAGAAATCCAGGACGAGGAGCCCCATGAATCCCCAACCGCCCGGGAACCCATCGCACTTCCCTACGCAGGGCATACCCGCGAACCCGGGTATGCCGATGCAGGCGGTGAGCTTGGAGCACCGGCAGCAGGTGCTGATGATGGCTGTGTCAGCGCAAACCGCACAGGGCTCTCAGGTTCTGTCGATGACGCAGACCTCCGCGGTGATGCTCAAGATCGACCAGACGAACCACATCCTGCATGTGCTGCTCACAATCGTCACGTTCGGGCTCTGGTTGATCGTGTGGCTGATCCAGATGAACACCGCAAAGATCCGCCGGTACCAGATCTACGTCGACGAATTCGGCATCGTCCGCTACCTGCCACCACCAATCGATCACGGCTAGGTTCTTCAGGGGTCCGCTGCCCCGGACTAGCATCTCGAACGTGCGTTCGAAAGATGAGTGGCAGCCCACTTGGAGGATCACCGGCCGAACCGGCGTCGACCCCTCCCGGCTCTACCAGAACCCACGCACCGAACGCTGGGAAGTCCCGTCCCCGGTCGAGTGCCCGAACGGGCACCGCTACCGGGGCGGGCACTGCATCGTCGGCACCCATGTGTGCATCCACTGCGGCACACACCGCACCTACACATGCCTCGACTGCGAGGCCGCCGGCATGGTCGGTGTCGTGCAGTGGCCGTCCGCCACCGACCACTGCCAGCAGCATGACTTCGACGGACGCGCGGAACGCGCAATCAGGGATGGAACCGAACTCGGCCCTACCGCGTCACAGTGAGCATGGAACCCATTCAGCTTGAGCCAATCCCGCAGTACGAACCGCCGGCGGAGCCTTACACCGCGCCGAGCGAAGACAGCGCGCGCACCTGGGTGAACTGGCTATCCAAGCAACCGGACTGCCCAGACGACGAGTAGCTCGCGCACATCCGAGCGCCCCGGGAATTTCCCGGGGCGCTCTATCCATGTTTGCGCAGGTCATTCGAGATATCGTCGAACACATGTGCGACTCACGCCTGCCTGATCACAGCATCGTGTGTGGTGAAGCCCTCGCCACCATGCGATCCCTACCCACTGCCACCTTCGACGCCCTCATCACCGACCCGCCCTACTGCAGCGGCGGCACCACCAGCGCCGACCGCACCACCCGCAGCGCCCGCGACAAATACGTCTCCTCCGACTCCAAGTCCGGCCTCGCCATGCCGGACTTCCCCGACCAACGCGACCAACGGTCCTTCACCATCTGGTGCTCCATCTGGCTCACCGAAGCCCTACGCCTCGTCCGCCCCGGCGGCCAAGCCTGCATCTTCACCGACTGGCGCCAACTCCCCGCCCTCTCCGACGCCCTCCAAGTCGCCGGCTGGCGCTGGCGCGGCATCGTCATCTGGAACAAACCCGGCGCCCGCCCACAACCAGGATTCAAAAACGAAAGCGAATACGTCCTCTGGGCATCACACGGGCAAATCGCCACCGAACACAAACCCCCAATCCTCCCCGGCACCTACAGCTACAGCACACCACGCGGAAACAACCGCCACCACATCACCGCCAAACCGGTCGAACTCATGCAACAACTCGTCCGCGTGGTACCCGCCGGATCCCGCATCCTCGACCCATTCGCAGGCAGCGGCACCACCGGAGTCGCAGCAATACTCGAAGGCCACCAATTCCTCGGAATCGAAGGCATACCCGAATACGCCGACATCGCCACACAACGACTCGCCGAAGCACGCCAGTAATTCCCATCACCCCCCACCAGCAAATAGTCGGAGAACCACACCACTCAATCGCCGTACAATAATCGCCGAACCACCAGGTGGCCTTCGAGCAGAGCAGGAGGTGACCGCCCCACATGGCGAACCATCACCGACCCGACCAACGAGCCCGCGCCCTCGCCGCTCTGCAACTCCGGATCAACGGCCACACCTGGCAAGAAATCGCCGACCGAACCGACTGGAAAACCGAAGCCGGAGTCCGCCGAGCCGTAGGCGCCCTGCTCGACAAATGGGAATCGGAATCGGTCGACGAATACCGCACCGTCCAGGATCAGCGTTACCTCGCGCTCCTGCGCGCATGGTGGCCCGCCGCAACCGGAACCCACGACGACGACCCCGACGATAAAGCCGCCGGCATCGTCCTTCGTGTAATGGAAGCCATCAACAAACTCCACGGCCTCAACCGAGAAACACCCGGCGGTAACGACCAACGGATGAGCCCCGACGAATTCCGCGCCGCGCTCGCCGAATACGTCGCCCTCCAATCGGCACCCGCCGCAGCGCTCGAACCGGCGGCCCAGCGATGACCGCCGCCGTCGTACAGCCCCTGGCGAAACCGATGGCGTGGACCCCGGATCCGATGCTCGCCGCAGCCGCCCGCGCCGGCGGTGTCCGGCTCCTCGACCTCGAACCCGTCGACAGGTGCTGGCTCGTCGCGTCCCTCACCGTCGAAGGCCTCACCGCCGAGGAGATCGCCGCCCGCACCGGCTGCCGCCTCCGCAAGATCCGCTACGTGCGCGCCGACCCGCTCACGACGATGATGACGAACTGGCTTGTCGCCCAAGCCCAAGCCGACGCAGCCGCCCAGCGCGCCGACGCCCTCGACCGCTGGTGCACCACCACAATCGCCCGCTGCGAGCAGACATCCAGCAAGACCCGCGAGCAGCTCGCCAGCGCGGTCGACCAGATCCGCGCACTCCGCGCCCGATGTCGCGAGCAGCAGCACCGCGTCGCCGTCTATCAGAAATACCTGGGCGCCACCCGGTCGCGCCGCCCCGCAGCCCCGGCACCCGCCGACCAGCTGGCCCTGTTCTGATGCCAGCACTCATGCAGACCGCCGCCAACGAGCAGTTCCTGCGGCGCGAACTCACCCGCCTGCGCTGCGTCCGCGACTACCCCACCGCCGGCGCCCTCGCCCAATACCTCGACCCCAGCATCCAGCAGACCGCCGCGCTGGAGATGATCGACGCCAATCTCGAATGGGCGATCGACACCCCAGCCGCCCGGCTCATGATCTCCATGCCGTCGCAGACCGGCAAAAGCCAGCGGGTCGCGGTGGCCGGCACCCTGCGCGCACTGATGCGCCGCCCCGACTGGCGGTGCGTCCTCGCCACCCACGCCGAGCACCTGGCGCTCAAGCACTCCACCGAGATCCGCAACCTCATCCAGGCCTTCGGATCCACCGCCACCGCCGACACCGGCGAGCAGCTCCCCGACCGCCTCGGCCTCTCGGTCCCCCGCTCCGCATCCGCAGCCAAGCACTGGAAGCTCCGCGGCCACACCGGTTCGGTCACCGCGGTCGGTGTCGGCACCGCCCTCGCTGGCATCCCTGCCGACTACATGCTCCTCGACGACCTCTATGCCTCGATGGAGGACGCCGACAGCGCCGCGGTCCGCCGCCGCGTCAACTCCTGGCTCGACTCCGTCGCCCTCCAGCGCCTCGGCGCCGACGCCCCGCTCGTCGTCATCTCCACCCGCTGGAACGAACACGACGCCCTCGCCTACCTCCAGCAGCGGATGCCCGGCGAATGGCGCGTCCTCAACTTCCCCGCCATCGCCGAACCCGGCATCCTCGACTCCCTCAACCGAAAACCCGGCGAACTCCTCGAATCACCCCGCGGCCAGGACTGGGAGAAGATCCGCACCCAGACCCCGGCACGCGTCTGGGCAGCCATGTACCAGGGCGACCCGAAACCGCTCAGGGGCGGCCTGTTCGAGCAGGAATGGTTCGACGACCACCGGCTCACCGGCCCCCTGCCGGAGACCCGGCTGCGCGTGGTCGCGGTCGACCCGGCCGACACCGGCGAAGGCGACGAGGCCGGCATCATCGCCGCGAGCTCCACCGTCGACGGCCGCGTCATCATCACCCACGACTGGTCCGCGCGCCTCACCTCCGCCGAATGGGCGACCCGCGCCGTGCAACTCGCCATCGCCACCGGCGCCCACGAAATCGCCGTCGAAGGCTACGCCGTGCCCACCACCTACAAACGCACCGTGGTCGAAGCCTGGAAAGCAATCCGCGACGCCGAATACCCCGGCCGCGCGCAACCGTTCCGGATCCACATGTGGCGCCGCAAAGGTGACGCCATCGCCCGCTCTGTCGGCCTACGCAACGACCTGGAGACCGGGCGATGTGTCATCGCCGGCCACCAGCTGTCCACCCTGGAAACGCAGGCCGTGGGCTGGCAGGTCGGCCAGCATCAACCCGACCGGGTCGCCGCCGCGATCATCGCTCACGACCGCACCGCCGCCCGCAAGACCGCACAGCTCGCATCCCCGGCCCGCCAGAACAACGCACCGGCCGCGGGCGGCGCTTGGTTCTCACAGCGGATCTGACCGTGCCAGTGATCAGGGAGCCTCGTCGTTGTCACTCAGGTGATTCTTCGGGCTCGGTATCGCTGTGTCGCTCCTTCTTTGGCATCTTGGCGAAGGTCTCGGCCGTAGCTCGGCTGAGGAGTTCTGGATCGTGCCCGCCGTACATCAACCACCGCAGTGTGCCCCACTGCAATGCAAGGGAAGCTGCCCCGATCAATTCGGTGACAAACATCGGATCAGGGATGGATAGCGTGCGGTAGTGATCCGGCTCGTATTCGATGCGGTGCAGCAGGTTATAGGCCTCGAGGCCGAACCAGTTCTGGCCATGTCCCGCCCCGCTGGCGGCATTCCAGAGGTACGCCCAGAAATTTTCGTCGTTTCCGGTGACCTTTGCCGCGTGACGTACCAGTTTCTCGTAGCCGGGCGGCTGGTTCCGCGGCGCGGTGCTAAAGGGAAGGGTGGCGGCCCTCTGTTCGAGATCGGCGATGCGCTGATCGATCAATGATGTCTCTTCGCCGTGAGCATCCAGAGCTTGGCGGTGGTACCGGAAGTCGCGGTGCATCAGTCGGAGATGACGCTGGACGCACTCTTCGTAGGTATTGGTGTCTCCATCGAACAGCCACACTGCATGCGTGGCTGCTTCGAGCCCAGAGCGTCCGAGCAACAGGTAAGGCCGGACGCGAACCATCCTGCTCATGCCGGGCGCGAACGAGAACGGCGCCACGTAATCAGCCCACAGTCCCAGGTTCTCCGCAGCCGCGCGCAGATATGCACGGGACCACACCGACACTTTTTCCCAGTGGTAGATCGTATCTACCTGCGCTAGAGCGCTTCCCGGGCGTGGGTCCACGGTCCTGGCCAAGACCAGCTCGCAAGCACGGATCATGTATGTGTTTGCAACCCACTTCTGAAGGTGGTCTGCAGGGACAGGAATCGATAGGTCGGTTAGTGCAGCCGGAGTAGAACCTGTGTCGCCAGTCATGACAGCATCCTATGAATCGGCTTACCTGCAGCCGCCCCGCGCTCGCCCTGGGCGCCGATAATCGAAACTTATGGGCGCCCAGCTCGGCGGCCGGGCACCAGCACATCGCCCCACGTGAGCCGAGTACTCGCCGGGTCACCCCAATCAGGAAACCACCAGGGCAGTAACTCCTCGTCAGTCTTCGGGAGTACGAGACCGCGCCGCGGCTTTACCTCCCTCGCCACCGAGCCCAAGTAGTCGAGAAAGCGACTGCAGTCGCGCATCCAACGCATCGCTCCCAGAGCATCCGCCATCTCGTCCTCGGTGACCGTGTCCAAGTGCATTGTCGTCTGTGACCAGGGGACGCCGTCCGGCTCCTTGTCCGGATCGGGAATGTGGCGCCATGACAGGCCGCGCGGATGACCATCCGAGGTCTTGTGTGGCTCCCCAGGTGCACCCATGCGCCCAATCGTCATTGTCCGATGTGGCCGACTCCCGGAGATGGAGTCGATGTACAGGAGGTGCGCAAGCTTGTGACGCGCCTTGCTTGTCCGTTCCGCCGCTGCCGACCACTCATCATGCGGCCACCTGACACCAAGAATCTCTGCTGCCTTCCGGATCTTGGCTGGCAGTTCGGTTTTGACTAGAGGTGGCGCGCCAGGACCAGCCGCATGGAAGTAGATCGCGTTCACCTCTGAAATCACCATCTGCCAGCAACCGACGACACTCCACGCCGTACGTTCCAGCGTTCGTGATGGGTACCAGGCGGCCTCTTCTCTACGCACCCGCTGTTCGATCTCGTGGTAGATGCGGTTCGAACGCTCCTCAAGTGTTTCGTCCTCCACACGATCACATTAGGCGCCGACGCCGCTCGCGCACTTGCGATTGCGGTCGAAGGAACGATCGGCTGCTTAACCCAGGTGGTTTGTCGCGCGCAGCTGCCGGAGCTCGGCCACGGTGTTCAGCAATGCGACTGCTTGCGCCACCGCGATGACGACCCTCTCGGGATCGGCGGAGAGCCGCAATGCCACTGTGTCGGGCCGCAGCGGTTCACGCTCTTCCTTGTGCGAGCTGCCGAGTATCGCCCATGGCCGGCCGTGGGCGAAGCCCGAACACAGCCGCCAAATGAATGCGATTTGCAGCGCATCCATGCGCTCGTCCACGTAGAGGACCACATCGGTGCTGAATAGGCGGCGATCGACATCCTCGTTGGGGATGCCTCGCCGGGCCGCGACCTCGAAGATGCTGTCCATGCGCGGCTTGAGGCCGCCGTAGGCGGACGGATCCAACTCCAGCGGAGTAAAGGCAGTCCTCTGGTCCTTGTAGTTCTTGGCGGACCACAGCAGCGACCGGGTTATCCGCTCGGTCCGGCTCGTCGGATGAAGAATCCAGAACGCCGCCGAAAGCGATTCCAGCGCACCGCGAACCAGCGTGAACGGCGCCATTGTATGCAGCACCTTGCTGTCATGCACCAGGACCTTGACCGCGTGCAAGTGGTCTACCGCCACATGGATATTGGAGTCCACGCTGTATGAGACCTCGCAAGGCTTGCTGTGTTCGTCGTCGGCTGCGAGCGAGGATCCTGCAGCGATATCCAGCGACTCACGCGTATCGACCCGCTTCTGCCAAGCCTCAATCACTGGGACAAGCCCGTTCCACGCCTTCGCGATCTCGCTATCGGTACCGACCCATTCCTCACGCTCCACCATGTAATACAAGCAGATCTGCCGCGCACCCCTGGTACGTACCGTCCGGGCTATGACCGTGCTGATCCTCGTCCTGTGGGTGCTGGCCGTCGCCCGCGTCACCCGCCTCGTCACCCGTGACAAGCTGACCGAACCGTTCCGCACCTGGGTCGTCACCCGCCGCGGTGTCGATTCGCAGATCGCGTACCTGGTGCACTGCTCGTGGTGCTCCAGCATCTGGGTCGCGTTCGCCACCGCGCCGGCCGCGATCGCGCTGTCCGGGCTGTCGTGGTGGCTGCTGCCGATCATCGCGCTCGCCGCCTCGCACCTCACCGGCCTCGGCTCGCTCCTCGACGCCGACTAACCGCGGCGGGCCGTGCACGGCCGGTGATTAGCGTCCGCGACCATGGCCCGGATCTTCGCGCGACGCAAACCCGCTGTGACCGCTGCCGTGCAACCGGTCCGCGACCCCGCCAAGGCGTTCCGCACCCAGCTCGGCAAGACCGGCACCGGCGCCTGGCAGCCGGAATCGTGGGAGATGTACGAGCTGTGCGGCGAGCTGCGCTACATCTGCACCTGGGTATCGAGCGCCCTGTCACGGTGTCGGCTCGTCGGATCCGAGATCGACCCGGAAACCGGGCGCCCCACCGGCAGCACCACCAACGCCCGAGTGAACGCCATCGTCCGCGACATCGCCGGCGGGCCCACCGGGCAGTCCCAGATCCTCAAACGCTTCGGTGTTTTCCTGACCGTGCCCGGCGAGGGCTGGGTCGCGGTCCTCACCCGCCGCAGCGGATCACGCAACGCTGATGACGCGCTGATCGAGGAGTGGCATCTGCTCGACCGGTCGGAGATCAAGTCGAAGGCCGGCGGCGACATCGTGCTCGTCCTCGCCGACGGCAGCGAGCACGACTTCGACCCGACCAGGGATGTGCTGTTCCGGGTGTATCTGCCGCATCCGCGCAACAGCCAGGAGGCCGACTCCCCCACCCGATCAGCGCTGCCCGCGCTGCGGGAGATCGTGCAGACCACCACCACTATCCGGCATGCCGGCAAGAGCCGTTTGATCGGCGGCAAGATCCTGTTCGTCCCTCAGGAGATGAGCCTGCCGAAGGCGCAGGGCGCGCCCACCGCTGCGCCGGTCGATCCGGACGCCCCGAACCTGCCCGCGCCGCCACCGGATCTGGTGGACGCGTCCCCGCAGGATTTGCAGGATCTGCTGTTCGAGGTCGCCAAGGCCGCCGCCGACGATCCCGACGCTGCAGCCGCGCACCTGCCGATCGTTGCCTCCACGCCTGGCGAGTGGAACGACAAGGTCAACCTGATCGACCTGCACTCCGACATCAACAAGGAGCAGCTCGAGATCCGCGAGGCCGCGATCCGCCGCCTCGCCCTCGCGATGGACATTCCGCCGGAGCAGCTGCTCGGCCTGGCCGAGATGAACCACTGGAACGCGTGGGCGATGCGAGAGGACACCGTCGCCACCCACATCGTGCCGCTGCTGGAAACGATCGCCGACGCCGTCACCACCGCGCTGCTGCGCCCGGTCCTGGAGCGCATCAACAAGGACGAGGGCACCACCCTCGACCCGGACGCGTTCGTGGTCTGGTACGATACCACCCCGCTCACACAGGACCCCGACCGCAAAGACGAAGCGCTGCAAGCCAACGAGCGCGGCGCCCTCACCAACACCTCGCTGCTCAAGCACCTCGGATTCAACCCGGAAGAGGACGGATACAACCTCGAATCCGCCGAGGGCTGGCAGCAACTGGCCCGGGACCAGGCAGCACGCAAACCGGAACTCATCCCCGTCCTCGCGCCGCTCCTCGGCGCACCGCAGGAACTGCCCGCCGGCGCGCCCGCGCAACCGGCGCCCGCGCGGCGGGCAATCGAAGCGCCCCGTGACGAAGCGCCCGCAGAACCGGGCGACGACCGGGATATCGCGGCATCGGTCGAACCGGCCCGCGCTGTGGCCACCCTGCTGCTCACCCGCGCGCTCGAGCTGGCCAGCAAGCGGCGATCCACCCGCGCAGACCTCGACCTGGCCGCCAACGAGGACATCCCGCTCTGGCAGCTCCACACCCGCCTCACTCCCGCCCAGCCGGAGGAAGTGCCGAAGCTGATCGCCGGGTTCGATTCCGGGCTCACCACTGACATCGCCACCAGCGTCGGCCTCGACCCCCACCGCCTACGGCTGCTGGTGCGCGAGCGCGCCACCCTCGCCCTCACCACCGCCCGGACCGTGTCCATCGGCGACGACATCACGGCGGCGATGCGATGATCCCCCCGACCCGCCGCGCCGCCCTGCTCACCACGCTCCAGATGGAGCGCCGCGTCAAGCGCCTGGCCCGCGACTCCTATGCCCGCTGGCTTCCGATCGCGCGGGCCGCGGTCCTGCCCGGTCTCACCGCTGCCGCCGAGGAACCACCGCCCCCGCAGCCGGAGCAGCTCGCGCTCACCCAGGCCGCGTGGGAGGAGATCCTCGCTGCGGTGTTCCTGCCTGGCATGGCGGCGATCCTGTGGGAGCAGCTCACCGCGGAGATGACCAACCTCGGCATCACCGCGACCGAGGTGATCCGCCTCGCCAGCGAAGCCGCCGCCCGCTCCGGTCTGCCCGGCACCACGCCCGGAGGCGACGAACCCGACACCGACGACCAACCGGGCGCCGGCGAATCTGACAGCGCGACCGCACAGCCACCGCGCGGCGATCAGGAACGTGCCGAGCCGCGCCGGGACGACGAGGACGGCCCGCTCACCCCCGAGCTGGTCGCCCGTATCCCGTCCGTGCAGGAGTGGGTGGAGGCCTACCTCGCCGCGGTGAACAACCGCATGGTCCGCACCCCAGACACGGCGTTTCGGCTGATCGCCGACGACCTCAGCGAAGCGGTGGCCGAAGGCGAATCGATCCCGCAGCAGGGCGAACGCATTGCCCGGATCCTCGACGCCGAGAACCTCGAAACCTTCGGCGGCCGGCGCCCCGCGCTCGTCGCGCGCACCGAAACCGCCGGCGCGCTAAACGCCGCGCGTCTGGAATCGGCGCGCGTGCAGGCCGAGATCACCGGCGAAGTGCTCCATAAGGTCTGGTTGGCGACGATCGACAACCGCACCCGCGCCACTCATTTCGCCGTCGACGGGCAACGCGTCCCGTCCCTCGATGGCGAGTTCGAGCTGCCGAACGGGGTCAAGATGCGCTGGCCCGGCGAACCCGGCGCGCCCGCGTCCGAGGTGTGTAACTGCCGGTGCGCGCTGATGATCCTGGCCGAGGACGAGGAGATCCCCGCCGAGGACGACCGGCAAACCGAGCGCGGCCCCGGTGACGCGAACGTCCGCAACCGGGCCGGATCCCGGCAGGACGAGATCGACCGGCGCCGCGAGGAAGACGGCATCGTCCGCGCCCGCGACGACCCGGACGGCGTCGGACAGATCAGCGCCGCTGCACCCCCACCCGAGAGGATCCCCACCATGCAGACGTTCACCGCGGTGCTCGCCCACCTGGGCGTCGCCACCGACGACGGCCGCTACCTCGACCCGGACATGGACCTGCGGTTCCGGGACACCCCGCTACCGCTGCGCTGGCAGCGCCAGGCGGTCGAGCAACACGGCGAAGCCTTCACCGTCGCCGCCATCGACACGATCGGCATCGAGGGCACCCAGATCGTCGCCAGCGGCCACCTGCTCGACACAGCAGAGGCCGCCGAAGCGGCCCTCCAGATCCGCGAGGGCGTGACCGCGCCGAGCATCGACCTCGCCGACGTCGAGTGGGAGATCCGCGACGAGAAGGGCCGCCCGATCGAAGACCTCGACGACATCGACGAGGACTCGAAACTGCTGGCCGTCATGACATCCGGCATCGTCACCGCCGCCACCCTCGTCAGCATCCCGGCGTTCGGGAACACCTCGATCACCCTCGACGACGTCGACGCCGACGTGCTCGCCGCCGCCGAGTACCAGCAGCGCGACCACGAGCTGCTCGTCGCTGCCGCGACCGCGCCGCGGTTCCGGCCGTCCGGGACGATGTTCGCCGACCCCGGGTTCACCGAGCCGACACCGCTGCACATGACCGACGACGGCCGCATCGTCGGCCACCTCGCCACCTTCGGCACCTGCCACGTCGGGATCGCCGACCGATGCGTCACCCCACCGCGATCGGTCACCGGGTACGCACACTTCCACACCAGCGCAATCACCCTCGACGACGGTGTGCGTCTGCCGGTCGGCCGCCTCACCGTGGGCGCCGGCCACGCCGGGCACGGCCTGTCGCCGCGGGCGGCAGCCGAGCACTACGACACCCTCTGCACTACATGGGCATACGTTCGCGCTGGTGAGGATGCGTTCGGGCCCTGGGTGTCCGGTGTCCCTCACCCGGACGCCACCGAGGAACAGATCCGCGACGGCCTGTCCGCGCCGCTGTCCGGGGACTGGCGCAACATCGGCGGCAACCTCGAGCTCGTCGCTGCCCTGTCGGTGAACACACCGGGGTTCCCGGTGCTGCGGGGCCGCGAAGACGAGTACGGGCGCCCGCAGGTGCTGGTGGCGTCGCTCGCCCCGCGGTATCGCCGCCAGGACGCCGAGGACAAGCGGCTGCGCGCTGTGGCCCGGGAAGCGGTGCGGGAGTACAACCTCGACGCCGCGCGCCGGACAGCCGCGCACGCCATCATCGCTCGCCGCCGCCGGGCCCAGGCGCGGGACCTGATCGCGGCACTCAACAACCGGAAAGGATGACACGTCATGGGATGCGGATGCTCCGGCAGCTCCACCAAGCCGATGATCACCAAATACGAGCTCACCAAACCCAACGGCGAGGTCACCACCTACACCAGCGACACCGAAGCACGGATGCAGCGCTCACTCGCCGGCGGCGGCACCATCCGCCCAGTGCGCGAACCGCTACCGAAGCCCGCGTGAACCGGGCCGTGCACGCCCTGTGTTTACCGTGACCGCCACGTAGAAGGACACCTCGCTGGCTGCGGGCCGGAGGACCGACTACCGAGATTGGAGACCTTGCTGGCTGCGGGCCGAAGGAACCCACCGACCTGACCGTTTCATGTTGAAGGGATCCAGCCATGTTCAAGCTGCCCGACCCGCTGCCCACCGACCGCGCCGAACTCGCCGCGCTGCGCGCCCAAGCCTATGAGGCGATGGAGGCGATCGCGTCCTCGACCGAGGCCGACAACGCCGACATCACCGACGAGACCCTGGCCGAGCTCCGCGCGATCGACGAAGCGATCACCACCATCGACGGAGCCATCGACGCGATCGACGGCGCCGACGCCCGCCGCGAGGAAGCAGCCCGCCTGCTCGCCGGTGTCCGCGAACGCCAGGCCCCGGCCGACGACGACGACACCGACCAGGACGCTGAGGGCGACACCCCCGCAGCCGACGAAGCCGAGCCGCCCGCCGACGGCGATGGTGACGCTGGCGGTGAAGTTGTCGCGGAGGCCGAACGCGCCACCCGCGACGCCACCGCCACGGTGACCGCCGCTGCTCCGCGGCGACGCACCAGCTTCGCCGGCGCCAACCGTGGCCGCACCCCCACGGTGCCAGCGGATCCGGCGCCGAAGCCGACCGCGGGCTGGCGGATGCGTCCGGACGCCCCCGGCTACGTCGCCGGTCTGCAGCCGCTGTCGGCGATCACCGCGGGCCTGGCCGAAGCCGCACGTGGATCCGGGTCCGCGATGGCTCGCCCCAACGGCACCACCGAGCCGTCCGGCCACACCCCGCAGTACCTGGGCCAGTACGTGCGCGACGTGCCCGCGGTCGAGGACTACGAGACCCTCAACGAGGTACTCGACGCAGCGGTCGCCGCGTCGATCCACCCCGACGGGTCGCTCACCGCGGCGTGCTGCCCGCCCCCGCAGGTCACCTACGACTTCTGCCCTGTCGAACCTGCGCGGGATCTGTTCGTGCTGCCGGAGGTGACAGCCGAACGCTGCGCCATCTCCTGGCCGGCGGAGTTCGAGATCAACCTCGACTTCCAGGTGCTGTGCGCCGCTGAGCTCGACGCTGATCCGCCGACGGTGAAACGCTGCCACTCGGTGCCGTGCGTGGACGACTTCCCCGAGCTGCGGCTGTGCTACCTGCCGCTGTGCGTGGAATCCGACATCATCGGCGACCAGGCCTGGCCCGAACGCGTGGACACCTTCACGCAGAAGCTGACCGCGGCACAGGCGCGGCAGCGGTCGATGTGGATGCTGACCAAGATCATCACCGACCCGACCACCCGGCACATGACGATCCCGGCCGGCACCCAGATCGCCGCCGCCTCCAGCGTTCTCAACTCGCTGAACATCGCGGCGATCGGTGTGCGCGCCTCCCGCAACCTGGCCCGCGACGCCGTCGTCGCCGGCGCGGCACCCACCTGGGTGTTCGAGCTGATCCGCAACGACCTCGCCAACCAGGAGGGCATCGCGACCAACGAGGTCAGCGACCAGCAGGTGATCGGCTGGCTCAACGCCCGCCGCATCCAGCTGCAGTTCGTCGGCGAATGGCAGAAGTGGAACCCGAACTGGTCCCAGTTCCCCGCCACCGTCGACATCGCCCTGTGGGAGGCCGGCGCGTACTTCGCGCTGGTGAAGCCGGTCATCGATCTGGGCGTCATGTACCCGCGTGAGCTGCTGCAGATCAACCGCTACACCCGCATGTTCACCGAGGACGGCCTCAACGTCGGCAAGCGCTGCGGCGACTCGGTCCTCGTGAGCATCCCGGTCTGCCCGAACGGCGCCATCGGCCAGCGCCTGGACGTGCTCTGCGCCAGCGGCTCCTAACCCGCAGTCCCGCCGGGAGCAACCCACCGCGGTTGCTCCCGGCGGTGCCGCACCCACCACCTCGAGGAGACCCGGATGACCACGCCCACCATCCCCGCCGGTGTGCAGCACACCGGTACCCCGCAAGCACCACAGCCTTTCGGCCTCTACACCGCCGCCACCGTCATCGACCTGGATCCGCCCGCCCGGATGTTGGGCGGCGTGCACTGGACACCGTCGAACTGCGGGCCCTCCGGCACCTGGGACGTCCGCCTGTGCGACGACCCCCAGGATCCGCCCACCGAGTCCAAGACCGGCGCACGCCCCGACGACGCCGCATTCCCGACCGTCACGGTGTGGGCGACCGACGAGTGCGAGCTGTACGCCACCGACACCAGCGCCAACGAGGCACGCGCCACGCAGCTGCTCACCCTGCACGAGCGGCTCTGGGTCGAGCAGGCTTTCGCGCTGGAGCTCGCGGCCCGCGCGACCGCGCTGCCCGCCGCGGGATCGCTGGCCGAAGCGGTCGGCGCGCTGGAGCAGCAGCTCGGGCTCGCAGGTTTCACCGGTGTGCTGCACGCCCGGCGAGGCCTCGCTGCACCGCTCCACGACCACATCGAGCGGTCCGGCGCGTTCCTCACCACGTCGCTCGGGAACCGGTGGTCGTTCGGCGGCGGCTACAACGCGCTCGGCCAGACGCTGTACGCGACCGGCCCGGTCACGCTGTGGCGGTCACCAGCCACGACCCGTACCGCGGTGGAACACACCCTCAACGAGCGCCAGGCCGTCGCTGAGCGGCAGGTGGCGTTCGGGTGGGAGTGCCCGACCACTGTGTTCTCCGTGGCGGTGACGGGCTGATGCCGGCCGGGGTGTTTGTCGACGTCGACGACACGACCGCCGACGTCCATGTCCCGGATCCGGTGCTGCGCCGCAAGATCGCGCGGCAGCTGGTCGAGGCCGCACGCCCGGAACCGTGGCGCGTCGATGTACAGACCGTGCGTGGCGCGAAGGTGTTCCGGGCCCCGGTCGACGTCGTGCGCGCGGCCGGGCTCCTCGACGAGGCGCACCCGTTCGACGAGGGCGGCATCGCTGACCGCCTCTACATGCTCAAGCCCGACGAGGGCGTCCTGTCCGCCGAAGCCATCGCAGCGTCGTCCCCGCCGATCACCGAGATTCTCGCGCGCACGGAGCCGCCGCGCACCGGCGCGGGATCCGGCACCGAGGTGTGGCGGGACCATTTGCGCCGCTTCGGGATCGCCTTCGACCCAGACGACAAGCGCGCCGAGCTCATCGCGCGCTGGGACGCCGAACGAGGTGACACATGACCACCAAGAAGTTCTGGATCCAGACCGCCGAGCGGGCGACGAAGACGTTCGCGCAGTCGATGCTGGCCCTGATCACGATCGGTGCCACCCTCACCGACATCGACTGGAGTACAGCGGCATCGATCTCCGGGACCGCCGCGCTGGTGTCGGTCCTGACATCGATCACCTCAGCCCAGTTCGGGGATCACACCGATCCCAGCCTCGCCCGCCACCGCGAGGAGTAACCGACCATGACCACGAGCATCAGAGAGGGCGACATGACCTGGGAACAGATCGCCACCGCCGCCCTCGGTGGCGGCGTGGTCACCGGGATCGTCGACAGGCTGTTTCTACGGCGCAGCACCCGCGCCGACGTCGTCGACAAACTCGAAACGATTGCCGGCCGGATCGCCGACCGCGCCATGGAACAGGCCGACCGGCGGGTCGCCGACGCCGAGCAGCGAGTGCAGAACGTCGAAACCAAGCTGCTCGAACATCAGCAGCGCGACCTCAAGCGCGAGATGCGGCGCCGTGAAGCCGCTGCGCGCCACGCCGACTGGGATCGCGACGTCGCACGCCGACTAGACGAACTCGGCCAACCGGTCGGTCCTCCCCCTGCCCTCGAGTAGCCGGCCTTCGTGCCGGTGCTCGAGTAGCTGGCCGGTCGGTGATGTAGCACGACCCCTGCTGGTGGCCGTTTCCCCCGCTACGCCACCGACCGGCCAGCATCCCCAATCCTGCGTGCACCCCGGGCGTCTAGCGTCCGAGCCCAGGGAAACGGCCTGCCAGCACTCGTGCGCGCGAGTAGCAGGAAGGCAACAAAATGGCTGGTAAGGAAGTCAGCATCGTCCGCGGCAAATCGCTGCGGCTGACCAAGGCAAACCGGTGTGGTGTACCCATCGAAGGTGAAGGCCACTACGCCGTCACCAAGGGCTACGTGACCGCGACGGTCACCCCGGTCCTCAAGGACGCGGAAGAGCTCGAGCAGCAGAACGCCGACGGCGAGATCTGCGGCCAGGACCGAACCGCACCCGAGATCAAGTGGTTCGAAGTCCAGCTGGAGTTCTGCGGTGTGAACACCTGCATCTGGACGATGCTCGGCGGTTGGGCGCCGGTCGTCGACTACGCCGGTAACCCGGTCGGTTTCGAGACCTCCCGCAAGGTGGTCACCGATTCCGGTGTGGTGATGGAGTTGTGGTCGGGCACCAGCTCGTCGGACACCTGCGCAACCCCGACCAGCGACGATGTCTTCGGTCAGTCCGACGCCGTCACCGGCGAAGAGTTCGGTTACTTCCTCATGGGTGTGAAGGAGTGGCAGCTCACCGGCGGGCTGGAAATCGGCCGGCAGGTGTCGACGTTCACGATGTCCGGTATCACCATGGACATCTCGGGTTGGGGTCGCGGCCCGTACAACGTGGTCCCGATCGACGCCAACCTCACCGCGGGTCGTCTCATCGCGCCGGTGGGTTCGCTGGTCGACGGCATCTCCGATATCCACTTCGAGGTGACGCCGATCAAGCCGCCGGAGCCGACTGACGGCTGCTGCACCCTGGCTGTGCAGAGCATTTTCACCGACCCGAACTTCTACTACGACGGCCCCGACCAGGTCGCCGTCGACATCGCACCGGCCCAGCCCGCGTGCGATGCGGTGCTGCCGGGTAGCTGATCAACCGGCTCCCGGGGCCGCGGAACCGCACCCAGCTCGGCGCATGGCTGGGTGCGGTTTCGCGTGCACCCCGGATTCATACCGTCCCGGTTATGCGCCTGACGTTCCTCGGTAACTTCCGGGTCGACTACACCTCCGAGACCCACCACGCCCTCAGCCTCGAAGCCCTCGGCCACACCGTCGACCGGCTGCAGGAGTCGGAGGCCTCGGCCGCCGAGATCCTCGACACCGCACTGCAGTCCGATGTGTTCGTGTGGGTGCACACCCACGGCTGGTCGACCCCCGGCATCGACCGTGTTCTCTATGAGCTGAAACGCCGCGATATCCCCACCGTCACCTACCATCTCGACCTCTGGCGCGGGCTACAGCGGCAGCGGGACATGCGCCGCGACCCCTACTGGAAGATCGGGCACTTCTTCACCGCGGACCGGCTGATGGCCGAGTGGCTCACCGACAACACCGCGGTCCGCGGCCACTACCTCCCGGCCGCGGTATTCGACCAGGAGTGCGTGCCAGCGGTGCCGGGTGACCGGTTCGATGTGGCGTTCGTCGGATCCCGCCAATACCACCCAGAGTGGCCGTACCGGCAGCAGCTCATCCGCTGGCTGCAGGACACCTACGGGGACCGGTTCCGCCACTACGGCGGCGGCAGCCCGCGCGGCATCGTCCGCGGCACAGCGCTCAACCAGGTCTACGCCGACGCCCGCGTCGTCGTCGGCGACTCTCTGTGCCTCCAATTCCAGTACCCGGACTACTGGTCCGACCGCGTCTACGAAACCCTCGGCCGCGGAGGATTCCTCATCCACCCCCGCGTGCCCGGCATGGACCGCACATTCACCGACCGCAAACACCTCGTCTTCTACGACTTCGGCCGATTCGATCAGCTCGCCGAACAGGTCGACTACTACCTCGACCGCGCCGACGAGCGAGAGCAGATCCGGCAGGCCGGCCACGACCTGGTGCGCACCCACCACACCTACCTCGACCGGTGGGCAACCATTCTGGAGGTGCTGGGCCGATGATCGTGCTCACCCCAAACCAGCGCTATCGTTTCCACACCCGCGACGGCTCCCCCTCCGACGAGGCCGTCATCCGCGAGACGTGGGTCGAGAACGTCTACCGCATCCACGACAGCGACATCGCCCACGACGGCGCCACATTCGTCGACATCGGCGCCAACATCGGCGCCGTCACCGTCTACGCGGCATCACGGAACCCGCGGGCCCGCGTCATCGCCGTCGAACCCGAACCGGACAACCTCGGCTACCTGCGGCGCAACCTGGCCACCAACGAGGTCGGCGGCCAGGTGTACGTGGTCCCGGTCGCCGTGTCCGCTGCGGCAGGCGCCGGCTGGATCGCCGCCCGACACGGCAACAGCGCTCTCACCGACGTCGAAGAGCCCGGCAGCACCCGAGTTCACATCGTGACGCTGGCCGAGCTGTTCGACGAGCACGGCGTCCGCGAGGCCGACTTCCTCAAGATCGACGTCGAGGGCGCCGAGTACGACATCATCGCCGGCACCGACCTCGCCACCCTGTGGCGCATCAAGGCGATCGCCCTCGAATTCGACGCCGCAGCCGACCACGTGTTCGGGCCGATGATCGCGAAGCTCGCCAAGGTGTTCGGCATCGAGATCCTCGGCTCACCGGAGCGCGGCGGCTACATCTACGGGCGACGGTACTGATGCGCATCGGACTCATCGCCCGCGCCGAAAACACCGGACTCGGCACCCAGACCTGGGAATTCGCCCGCCACATGCACCCCACCAAGACGCTGGTCGTCGACCTCGCTACCAGCCGGGGCCGCCAACTGTATCCGCAACGATTCCCGGGCGCGAAAATTGTTCAGGGATTACCGGACCGCGCTCACTTAGAAGAGTTCGTCGACGGCCTCGACGTGGTCTTCACATGTGAGACCCCGTACAACTACGACCTGTTCACTCTCACGCGCGCCGCGGGTGTGGGCAGCGTGCTGCAGTACAACTTCGAGTTCCTCGACTACCTGCAACGCCGCGACCTCCCGCGCCCGACCATCCTCGCCGCGCCCAGCCCGTGGCACATCGATGACGTCGACGGCGCGGTCCCGCTGCCGGTACCGGTCGACCTCGAGCGGTTCCCGCCCCGCAAGCGCTCCGGCCACGCAACGCGGTTCCTGCATCTCGTCGGGCGCCCCGCGATCCACGATCGAAACGGCACCGCCGACTTCGTCGAGGCCTTGCGGTACGTGCGCTCGACGATCACGGTCACGATCAAATGCCAGGATCCCGCCTACGTGACCCGGCTCCCGCTCGGCCTCGTGCCCGACAACGTCACCCTGACCGTCGATGTCAGCGACACCCCGAACTACTGGGACAACTACCACGCCGATGTTTTGGTGATGCCGCGCCGCTTCGGCGGCCTGTTCCTGCCCATCAACGAGGCCCTGGCTGCGGGCATGCCGACGATCATGCCCGACATCAGCCCCAACAACACGTGGCTGCCTCACGAGTGGCTGGTGCCCGCGCGGCGGGTCGGCGAATTCCGGGCCCGCTCCATGATCGACCTGTACACCGTGGATCACCGGGCGTTGGCGGCCAAGATTGACCAGTTCGCCAGCGACGACGCGTTTTTCGTCGACGCGCAGAAGCGGGCGCGGTGGATAGCCGAGCAACGATCGTGGCCGACCCTCAGACCCGTCTACGAGCGGGTCCTGCGGCAGGCGGCCCGCGATGCTTAGCGTCGCGTTCGGGGTAGTCGCGCACCGAGCGCGGCGCGAGGCCGCGCTCCAGCTGGCGGACCCGCTCGGCGCCTACGTCAGCATCGACGACGGGACACTCGGCGCCGAGGCGAATCACCTACGTGTGTGGGAAGTCCTGGCCGACGCCTCCGCGGAATGGGTGTGCGTGCTCGAGGACGACGCCGTGCCGTCGCCGAACTTCCACCCACAGCTCACCGCGGCGCTCACCGTCGCGCCGTCACCGGTGGTCAGCCTGTACCTCGGCCGCTCCCGGCCGCCAGGTGTCCAGTCCAGAATTCAGAACGCGATCTGCCGACTCGACGCGGCGGGTGCCTGCTGGATCACTGCCGATCGAATGCTGCATGCGGTCGGGATCTGCGTGCGCGCCAACATGATCGACGACATGCTCGTCCACCTGCGCCGTACTCCCGATCGGTTCCCAGCCGACGAGCGGTACAACACCTGGCTGCGGGTGCGTCGGCACCGGGTGGCGTACGCGGTGCCGTCGCTGGTCGAGCACGCCGACGGCCCGACCCTGATCGAGCACCCGGACCGACAGGCGCGCACCGAGCCGCGGCGCGCGTGGCGGGCAGGGTGGCGACCGGTCTGGTCGAGCAGGTCGGTTCGGCTCTAGCTGAGCTGGGTGTCCTGGAGGCGGGCGATTTCCTCGAGCGCGGCGTTGAGCAGGAAGGGGCGCGCCCGGGTGCCGGGGTGATTGACCTTGGCGGCGAACACGGTTCGGCCGCCGATCTGAAACCGCAGCGCTTTCGCGCGCCGCGGCCGGATCACGTGGGGCGCGGTGCCGTCGTGGACGAATCGGCTGTAGTTGGCGTGGCTGGTGACCCCGCCGAATACACGCCGACCGTCAGCGGACACCGTGATCGGGTCCTGGCGGATCATGCGCCGCATGTTGCCGGTGTCGACCGGTGCCCGCTGACTGGCGTTGGCCTCGATCCGGCGCGACAGGCGCGCCACCGCGCGCACAAGCAGCCCTTGCCGACCGGTCAGCTCGCGCGCCAGCTGCTGTTCGTCGATCCGGAACACGACCCTAGCCACCGCAGCCTCCGAGGTGGTTGATCTTCGCCATCTCCAACATGCCGGCCAACGTGATCGGGTCCAGCGGGCGCCCGGTCTCGTCGAGCGCGCTGGAGAACAGGTGCTGCCCGTTCTCGCTGATGTGCCGCTCGATCACGATGCGCGCCACCACCGCGCACTCCTCGCTGCTCATTTCAGGACTTCTTGCGGAGTTGGATGTGGATCCATTGCGTCCACGCGATGACACCGCCCTCCGGCCCGTACGGCTCACCAGCGCCGAGCATCGTGTCGACAGCCACCTTTTCCTCGATGGATACCTGAGCGCGCAGCAGGGCCTGGTCGAGGCGGAAGCTGTCGTCGAGCTGCACCTGCGCCTCACGTTCCCATTGCTCCCACGTCGGCCTCGCCGCGGTGACAGCACAGCGCATGACACCACCCTCGATCGTGAGGGCCATCGGATCGAGGCAGCCGGCCTTACGGCCCGGCCGTTCGTCAGGCAGCTCCGAGGTACGGAAACGGCGCACCACCCGAACCCACAGCATCGGGGACGCACACTTGCACTGGGAGCTGTGACCCATCCACGCCGCCACGGGGAGCCCGTCGCCGGCGAAGAACCGCACGTCCTCGCTGCCACCGCCTAGCGGGGGCGTGGTCTGTGCTTCGCTGAATGCCCACCGCATCGCCTCCATCGTGAGGCCGACCGCGACCAGAGCAGGATCAGTATCGGCCATGGCTCACCTCACCTTCGGCCGGGCCGCGACCCGGGCTGGGTTGACGGCGCGGATCCACATGTCGATGGTGTCGATGCCGGTGAGGCCGGCGCCGAAAAGGTCGGTCGGGTCGATCATCTGGATTGAGACGCCTTGGCGGGTGATTTGCTGTACCCGTTTCGGTAGCTGGCATTCGTCGCCGGAGCAGGCGTTGAAGAACTCGAGCGCGAGCTTGCCGACATGCGTGGCCGCGCCGGGCGGCGGTGGGTAGCCGCGCTGGTAGGTGACCGTCCATGTCCCCGGCTCACCGGCCGGGGCGCGGAGGTTTTGCCGCGGCCAGGTAGCGCCGCCGGTGCGGTATAGGTAGTCGCCCTCGAGCTTCCACTCGGACGGGTCGAGGTCGGTGCCTTCGATGGTCACCTTGGTCACCGATTGCACCGGGCCGGGCAGGTGCACCACGGTCAGGCCGGTGCGGCTGCAGCGGCCGAGGCAGCCGCAGGAGATGTTGCGCCAGGCGCCGCCCTCCCACACCGGGAACGGGCCCGGAGCCAGCTGGCCAGGAACGGCACCGAGGTACAGGACGTCGTCATCACAGGGTGTCGGGCATGGCCGCGCGACCGCGGGGCAGACACCGAACTGCCTCGCTGTCAGCGACCACAGCACGAACACCGCACAGTCGGCGGCGTACTGCATCCGCTCCTTATCGGTGTCGGTGCACAGCTCCGGCCAGCAGGAACGGTCGATAGGCCACTGGCAGTCCATGCCGGTCACGCTACGAGCGGCGGGTGCACGCTATCGGGCATCGCGGATCGCGGCAGCGATCCGATCGGGCAGCTCGTCGATGCTCTGCTGCAGCCGGTCCAGCTTCGCCGGAACGTCGATGCTGGCTTCGTGCACGCGGGCGTCAGCGTTGAGGACGAACCCGGCCAGCGTGTCGATCGGCTTCTTCGGGTCGTCGGCGTACTTCGATCGCGACGGATACCACTGCGTCACCTCGCGGTGGATATCGGCGAGCTGCTTGGCCTGTTCGGGGGTCATGTCGTCCTCCTCGGTTCGGTTTGTCATGTCCAGCAGGACATCCCAGGGAAACGCTGGTCCTGGGTCGGTGTGGTCGGTGGCGTGCCAGGCATCGACGGTGTCGTTGTGTCCGCCGACGCCGGCGAGCCCGGCGCGCATCTGGGCGCCGGTGATCTTGCGCAGCGGGATCCCGTACCGGGCGTGCCAGTCCCGCAGGACGCGCGCGCCGGCGGCGAGCTGCGCCGGCCGGGACAGCCATTCCTCGCGGGTCTGCCGCGCGTACCCGAGGAAGCACAGATGCAGACCGAGCTCGTTGGCAGGGCTGCCCGCGGCCCAGGGCACGTAGTTGTCGTCGTTGCTGCGGCCGATCCGGCCGTCACCACCGACGACGATCGTGTAGGAGGCCTGGCTGGTGGGCTTGGCGAGATACCCGAGCAGACCGTCCACCGACCCGGATGCGGGGCCTTCGTTGGTGTGGATGATCGCCAACCGGCATCGGCGCGGATCCCGCGGCCCGGAGTCGTTGGGCGACAGGATCGTCACGTCGGCTTGCAGCTGGTTGCCCATGGCAGTGCCTCCTGGTGCTGGGGTTTCGGGTTCGGCCGCGCCGGCAAGCCACGGCATCGGGTCGAGACGGTCCGGTCCGGGCGGCGCCCAGACCAGGCGGTGGACCTCGAAATGCAGGTGCGGGTCTACATCCCCGTTCGTTCGCCGGTCCGGGTTGATGTGTGCGATTCGCTGCCCCGCGGTGACCGCCTGTCCGACGCGCACCTCCGGGACAACGTGCCCGTAGACGGTGGTGCCGGATCCCGACTCGGTCGGATGGTCGATGACGACCCAGCGGCCGAACCCGGACGCGGCCCCGGCATGGATCACGGTGCCGGCCTGCGCGGCGTACACAGGCATGCCTGCGGATCCTCCGGGGCGGCCGAAGTCGGTGCCCCAGTGGAACGTGCCCCACCGTGGACCGAACCCGGATGTCACGGTGCGGCCTGCGCCGAGCGGCCAATACCTCATGGCGTCCTCACGATCCGGGCGGGACGAGGTCGGTGTTCTTCGGGTACATCGTGACGACCGGAGCCTCCCCCGTGACCCCGACCAGCGGAGGGGTCCACAACGGCACCTCGTATACCCACAGGAACAGCTCGTTGTTGACGAATGCGACCGCGCCGTCGATGCCCGAGTGGCGGGGCCGGTACGGCGGCGGCCCGCCGACGAGGTCTGTCTCGAACGGGAGCACATCAGTGCGGATCAATTGCCACCCGCTGGTGGCCTCAGTCGGAATGTCCTGCGCCTCCCAGAATGTGGCGATCACGTCGCCGTCCATAGCAGCCCAGCGGAGCTGCCGCCCGCCTGTCGGGACCGCCGACCAGTCGGTAGACGGGATGACGTTCAGTCGGTGCAGCATTGTCATTGAGATCTCCTGCCTATCTGTTGGTTACAGGCCAACCACGCCGGCTACGGTTGCCGCCATCAGCTGGGAGCCCTTGAAGCTCGGGTGGATGAGGTCGGTGGTCATGTCGACCTGGAGCGCGGTGGCGTTCAGAGAGGGCCTCATGACGAAGTCGAAGTCGATGAATCCGGCTGCCCCGTAGGGCAGTGAGGCCATCCACTCGTTGGTGAAGATCCGGTAGTTGTGCCGGGTCGTGTTCCCTGAGAGGTTGTCGGTGCGGGGGATAATCGCAGCGAGGTAGATCGGCGCGCTGTCGCCGATCACGGACCGGATTTGAGTCATGAGCGCTGTCAGATCATCTTTGAACTGCGCGTCTGTCCGGTACGGCGTGGCGAAGAAGTCGTTGCTGCCGGTGGCGATGACCGCTCCATCCAGCTGCGCGGCGGCGAGGTCCATGCGGCTGAAAAACTGGGGAAACACCGTGGTCAGGAACTGGTGGGTTTGGATCCCTGCCAGCGACATGTTCAGCACGAGCGCGTTGTTGCGGGCTGCCCACATCTGCGGGTACGACATCCACAATGGTTGCGGGATGATGTTCGCGCCCGAGGTGCCGCGGACGCCGGTGACGCCTTCGGAGATGGAGTCACCGACCCACAGCCACGCCGACCGGGTGGTGGTGCACTCGTACTCGACCACGAAATCCAAAGGGATGCCGCCATGGATCGTCCCGGATGACGTGGCCGGGTTCAGTGCGGTCGAGAAGTTGTTCCAGTAGAAGCACTCGCCCCAGGTGTTTTGGACAGCGAGGCTGGCCGCGGTCTGGTATCCGATGCCGATCAGGTACTCGACGCCTGCCTCGAACTGGTTGGCGGGGTTGGTGACCCAGGGTGAGGTGTACCAGCTGCCGTCTCCGGGGATCGCGAAATCACCGGAGACGATGGTGGTGGCGGTGTTGCCGACGAATCCGCCGGTGCGGGAGGTGGTTCCGGCGCCGGAGGTGACGCGGGCCGCGCGGCCGACGATGATGCCTTTGCCGGTGAATCCGGTTTTCGCGACGCCGGTCATGCCGTAGTTGCGCATTTTGATCCGCCACCGTGTCGAGGTGACCGGGATTCGGATCGCGGTGCGCAGTCCGGCCTGGGTGTTGACGGTGGTATTGGTCCCTGGGACGGACCCGTCCATGCCGCCGTTGCAGTAGGAGATGATGCGGGTGACCGGGGCTGGGCCTGGCAGGTCAGCCAACCGCACCGCGTCCGGGTCGGCGGCCGGTGCGGGGCCGAGCAGTTTGGTCGTCATCAGCCGTGTACCACCACGCGATACGCGTTCGCCGCCGGCGCCACCGCGAACACCGCGGTGATGGTGTTGGCGTCGGTGTGCACGATGTCCGGCACGACGCGCTCGAAGGTGGCGTTGTCGTACACCTGCACGGTGACGTCGCGGGTGCCGAGGTTGTGCGCCACAGGTATCGACGTGAGGCTGCCGTTGCCGATGTTAGCGGCGTACTTCCGTACGACGACACCGGTGTCGACGGCGAGGCCTGCACCGGACACCGACAGCCCGGAGCTGGGCGCGAGTTCCACGCTGATGCTGTTGCCGGTGATGTCGATGCCGTTGCCCGCGGTGTAGGAGGCGCCGCCGCCACCGAACTGCGACCACACGGTGGGGTCGGTACCGATGTCGATGGGGTTCGGCGCGGTCTGGACCCAGGCGGTGTCGCCGTTAGTGGTGCCCTCGGCCACGTAGACGGCGGTGCCGTCGACGATCTCGCCGTCATCGTCGGCGTCAGCTGCGCGGGTGAGCGCCGCGCTCGCCCCGGCCCAGACGTAGATGCCGTTCTCCGCGGTGGTGATCTGGTTCTTGAGCAGCACCCGGTCGCCGTTGGAGAGACTGACGCCGTCGATCGCGGCGCCGGGGGTGGCGACGGTGATATTGGCGGTGGAGGCGGCCCGGACCGCCTGCTTCCAGGAGAGGCCTGCCTGGCGCGCTTCGAGGGTCTGAAGGTTGACCGCATCCATTGGCGCGGATGGATCGGCGACGTTCTGGATGCGCTGTGCCTGGAGGTCCAGGCCGTTCATGATTTTCGTTGCCATATCGGCCTCCTAGGCGAGTTCGGCGCGGCCCGCGGTCGGTGCCGCGAACGTGAGGGTGACGGTGTTCGGGTCGGGGAATTCGGCGTCAGGGATCACCTGCTGGCCGCCGACGATCACCAGCAGCGACAACGGCATTCGGCCGAAAGCGTGCGGGATCGTCCAGGTTGCTGCGGGGGTGTCTTGGATGTGCTCGTATCCGGCGTCGCCGGGTGGCCCGGGCGGGCCTGGCGGTCCGGGCAGCGGCACGAACGCTGAGCATGGGCAGGCGCAGGTCATCAGCAGCTCCCCCGGTGGTAGACGCGCCCGGACTTCCAGGTGTACGGCTCCAGGCCGGGGATGGAGAAGCGGATGCGGGCGTAGCTGTCGCGCGGGATCTTCGCCTGTGCAGCGGGGATGAGGAAGTTCAGCCACTCACCGGTGACGGTGCCGGTCACCGACAGCGACCAGCCCCACGGGTGGGAGAGTTCGAGGGTGGCGGTGAGGTCTGCCGGCCAACCGCCGCACGAATGGAACGAGAGGTTGACGGGGTCGCCGCACACCACGTTGACCCGCAGGCCGCCGGGCACGTTGCCGCTGCCGGTGACCGAGGACGAGCAGCACGAGACCATGACCCGGACGGTAGGCGCGCGGGGTGCACGCGCAGATCAGCCGCGGGTTGTCGCTCCAGTTGGTGGGTTCCATGCGGCGACGGCTTCCTCGGCGGTCTGGCAGTCCGGGCAGATGGTGACTGCGCCGAGGTCGAGCACACCGGTCGGCACGATCCCGGCGACCGGGAACCGGAGGACGCTCGGCAGTGCGCACTGCTCGCACCACAACCCCGTCTCCGGCTCACCCGCGGTCGGTGTTACCAGGGCTTCACGCACGTGGTGGCCAGTTCCAGTGGCCTGGGGTTGGGACCTCGGCGAACGGCACGTCGACCTTGTTCGAGTCGCCATTGTCGTAGGAGACGCGCAGCGACACGTGCGGGCAGCCGTCGCGGCCCAGTTCGGGGTCGCAGGGTTTTTGCATGCCCGGCACGGTATGGGCCGGGCATGCACGCGGTTAGTGGTCGAGCATCCAGACGAGGTTGCCGGCGTTGCGTCCGTTGACTGTGGGCTTGCAGATGATTGCGCGGCCTTCGGAGTCGACCCAGCGGGCGCCCTCGTCGAGGCAGTCCTGGCCGGGCCGGACCGGGAAGTGCGGGTCGACGGGCAGTGGGTCCGGGGTGGGCGACCAGACATATGCGTCGGTGTGCAGCACGCGCACGCAGTGGGCGGGCTGGCCGTCGGTGGTGTGCCCGATGGTGACATCGGGGGCTGTGGTGCCACCGCAGTAGTCGCCGTACTGCACGGTTGGACCGGCGGGCGCGGGCGGGGCGGCGGATCCGCTGTCGAATGGGAATGCGCCGGCGGCGGGGCTGGCAAGCGCGATGCCAATGGCTGCGACCGCGAGGATGGACGGTAGACGCATGAGACGAACCCCCTGGTGGAGTGAGTGATGTGTCCGCATCCCCGACCGATGCGTTCCTCATCCTGCTCCGCCAGGGGGCCGTGGGCAACCCTCTGGTCAGCGTTTGAACCCGGCGAACCTGGCCTGCATGGCGCGGAAGCTGGCCATCTCGTCTCGTGGGGTGAACCCTGCCGGGTCGACCTTCGCTTCGGGGTCCGGCTTATAGAGATCCGCGCGCATGTCCGTGAGCTGCTTGCTGTCCATGCCTTCCTCCATCATGGCCTCGACGATGTCGAGAAGTGCGTGCAGCTCGAGCTGTCGCAGCGGCTGTGTGATCCCGGCGAGAGCGAGCCGGGCACGGATTCGTCGCCAGTTCCTCAGCGTGACGGCCGCGAGGATGACGACGGCCCGGTAGGGCGGCCGGTGCCCAGCGCCACCACTTCCTTGAGGAGCTCGTCGTAGAACTTCTCGTCGATCGATCCGTCGTACGTCCATTCTTTGATGTCGGCGATCGACTTCGCGGAGACGTGGCGGTTCATGAAGTCCTGGAAGTCGCCGCGCCCGGCGCCGGCCTCGCCGAACCCAAACACTCCGAGATAGCGGATCGCGGCGGCGGGGGGCCGCTTCACCTGGACCTGCTTGTCCTGGATGGTGATCACGTCGTGCGGCCATACCGGTTCGGCGTCGTCCTGGGTTTGGACGGTGTTGCCGGTGCTGTCGATGACGTCGACGTCCAGGCGGGCGAGCTCGGCCTTGCGGCGTGCGATCTCCTCCTCCATGCGTTCGATGGATTCCAAGGAGGTGGCGGCTTCGGCGGACTTGGCGTCGGCGTTGAAATCGTCGTTGCCCGCGGGCGGCTCGAACATGGTTTCCCCTTTTGTTTGCTGGTGGGAGGTGTATCCGGCACGGTAGAGGCGCCGGGTGCACGCCTCGGTCTACGGAATGACCGGGTAGGCGAAGATGTCGATCTGGGTATCGCCAGAGGAGATGAAGTTCTCCTGCTCCGGCTGGAACGCAGGCGACGGCGGCGGGGACCATGCATCGCGGACGACGTAGACCGCGGCGCGCAGTTTGATCGTCTGCCCGGGCGTCAGGACAACGTCGGGCCCGATCGGCGTACCCCGGCTTCCCTGCCGGTTCTCCCACACCCCATAGATCGCATTGGTCTGGTAGAGGCCGAGGTCGATGCCGCCGGCGTGGCGGGTAGTGAGCATGGTGGTGGCCGGATCTGCTGGCGAGCTTCCGGAGGACCAGCCGCGGCGGGTCTCCACGCCGAACACCTTGTTGGCGGTGACGACGATCTGAGTGGCGGAGCGGGTGCAGATCCCGTACGCGTGCTGCGAGATCGGGGTGTCGTTGGTCCAGGCCACGATCAGATCGTGGATGAGGATCTCGGCGGTGTCGGTGAGCGGGTCGGTGAGACTGCCGGCCGCGGTGCCGGTGGCGACATGTCGCCATTGCAGCCATGGGTGCGGGGACACGACACCGTCGGTGGCGTCGAAGTAGGTGGGGTCGATGCAGGGTTGAGTCACGGCACAACCTCCAATAGCGGCCCGGCCCACAGGAACAGGCGCGCCCACCTGGCGTGGGCCTGGTGCAGCGGCGATGATCCGCCGCGCCAAGAGCCCGGCGTGGTGAGGGTGCATTGGTAGCGGACCTGCACGGTTTCACCGTCGGCGACCGCGCCGATCGCGTATCGGCTGGACCAGCCGTCCCAGTCCACGAACAGGCGACCATAGATGGTCTCGTTGAGGATGTTCGGTGTGGTCTTGATGCGGGCGCCGATGCCGTCGCCGGACGAGATCGGGACCGCGGCGCGCGGCGACGTGCCGACGTCCCAGGAGACGCCGTCTTCGAGGACGATGGTGTTCGGGTTGGAGGTGACGATCGAGCGGGGTGCGCGCTCGACGACCAGGTGGCAGTTCTGCCACGCGCCGGTGGTGTTGGTCCAGGTGAGATCGACATCGATCACTGGCACCGGATCCGGCGCCCTCGACACCTCGCCGTCCTTGACCGACTCGGCGAATCGTTCGCTGACGATGCGCGGCAGCCATGCGGCCGACAGGCCGGTGCCGCGGGGGTTGGAGACCATCCACTCGGATGTACAGATCTGCAGGCTCATTGGATCGCCTCATCTTGCTGCGGCACAGCGAACAGCTGCAGCCGGGTCCACCGTGCGCGGGCTTCGTGGAGAGGCTGGTTACCGCTCGCGTTGTCTGACCACGGGGGCGGTGTCCAGACGTAGCAGCGGTAATGGACGGTCAGGGTGGATCCTGCGGGTACCGGGTCGGGTAGCCAGATGTCGCTGGAGTGGCTGTCGAGGGTGAGGAACTCGCGGCCGTAATGCGGTTCGGCGACGTTGTTGGTGCCCATGTCCAGCGACGTGCCCGCCTGCGAGTTCAGCACCCGTGAGGGGTCCGGCACGCGTGGTGTCGCGTCGATCGCTGTCTCCCACGCGTCGCGGAACTGAATCGCATTCGGGTTCGAGGTGGTGATGCTGCGGTGGGCGCGGGTGATGCGCATCAGCATCCGCGACGGCAGCGGCGAGTCCGAGATCCATGAGGCGGTCAGGTTGATCATCAGTTTGCCGGGCAGCCGAGTGGTGCGCGCCAGCGTGCCGTCGCCGACACTGGCGCCAGTGACGTCGGCAACCAGCCGGAACACGCTCCATGGCTCGATTCCCAGCATGCCGTTGGAGATGCTGAGGTTCCGGTCGACGCATACCTGGGCCATACGCCGGACGGTACGCACGGCCCGTGCACGTCAGCTCATTCCGTGGCTGGGGTCGATTCGGTGGAGAACGTGTCGGTGGCGCGGATCAGCCACACGTGCAGACCTGGGGTGGCGCCGTCCAATTCGCCGATCACCGTGGTCGTGCCGGAGGACACCACCAGATCGATCGCGGCGCCGGCGGGCAGGTCCAGGGTGCAGGTGACCGGGAACAGGTGGTTTTCGGGTGCGTGGGAGGAGATCGCGCGGATCGCGCCGTTGATGCGTAGCGCGATTGCGAGGCCGCCGGTGGTGGCGTTCTTCTTCACTACCGTGCCTATAAGGCCGTACACACCGGATCTGGGGACGACGACCTGGGACTGGTTGCCGCCGGGGCTGCCGTCGCTGCGGCCGGCGATGCCCCAGTCGCCGATCGCGTGCTCGGTCGCGTCGAACTCGACCGGTGTCACGGCGCCGGCGGGCATGGTCTGGTCGGCGACACGTTGCACGTGGATGGTGGGGATCTCGCCTTCGTCGGTGATGGTGTCGGGATCCTGTCCGGCGGGCGGGATCCCGGCGAGGGTCACGCATCCGCCGGATACGTGGCAGGCCATGAGGTTGCCGTTGTCGGAGGTGGTGATGGTCCACTCCCCCGCTCGGAGTGCGTCGGGGTGTTCGGTGTTCTCGACGCGCTGCTGGATGTCGCGGGCCCATTCCTGGTCGTTCCGCGGTGGCGTTTTCTTCTCGGTAGTCCCGGTCAACGCTGGCCTTTCTATGGGAGCAGTTCGATCGGTGGGGTGACGGCGTCGAAGGTGACCTGCACGTCGCGGGCTGTGCCGGACCAGGACACCTCGACGGTCTTCAGCCGCATGAGCCCGGCGAGTTCGCCGGCGTGGACAGCGAACACGCGGCCGGGCACCAGGTCGGCGGTGGTGACCGGGGCGTCTGGGTGCAGGGATGCGCCGGCGGGGACTTCGAGGACGTCGCGGATGGCGCCGACTTCGCGCAGGTATTGGCGGGCCGCGGCGGTGATGTTCTCGACCCCGTACAGGTTGTCCAGCGACACCAGCGCTTGCAGGTGCAGGCCGGCCATCTCGGTGCGCTCGGTTTGCGCCCAGTTAGAGCCCTGCACTCGAACGTCATTGGCAGCCCGCTTTCCGGAGCGCACGCGGCGCAGACCGACCAGGAAGTCGCAGGCGTCGAGGTGCGCGATCGGGTCATCGGGTTGGTTGCCGAGGATCGGGCGCCCGGCAACGACGGTCCAGGTGAGGCCGATTCGGACGAGTTCGTCCATGACCTGGTTGAGCATGCGGGTGTCGGCGGTCGTCTTGAAGTTGAATCGCTCCGGAGCGACCGTGGGCAGGAGTTCGGGTTCAGCGTCGATCTGGTGCAGGCGCAGCATGTCTCGCCACAGGTCGCGTGCGATCGGCGCCGGGTCGAGCCCGGACCAGCGTTGTGTGGTGGGTGTGCGGGTGTACCACTGGAAGACCGCGACGTCTTTGGCGTCGATGCGGGTGGCGCCGGTCGCCAGCTCGGTGCCGACTTCCTGGATCGGGCCGGACCACACCACCTCGTCGTCTTCCCACACATCCACCCAGTGCACCCACGGGATGAGTTCGCCAGCGTCGACGGAGTAGGTGTCGATCGAGCAGGGGGTGACCTCGTTGCGGTCGCGCCGCCAAGAGGCGCTGGTGCTTGCGTTGCATGCGAGTTCACCGACTGGCCGGCCGTCCCAGGTGCGCACCCCGATCGCCAGCCGTGGCGGCGTGTTCGGCTGGGCAGGCCCGACGCGCGGCGTGGCGAGCATGTCGCTCGTGGTGGTCCACTGCCAGGTCGGTGTCGCGGCCTCGATGTCGTGGTCGGCACGCAGGTGAGTATCTGCCGACACTGACCAGTCGACGTCGACTTCACCGGCGTTCGCGGCCCGGTTCACCTGGGTTTCTGCGGTCCGATTCCAGGTGGTGGTTCGGGGCTGAGCCTCGATGTCGTGGTGTTGGGTGGTCTGATCGAAAACGAGGTAGGTGACCGCGGCACCGGGCTGCACCACCTGGGCGAAGGTGGTGTTGGTGAAGGCCTGCAGCTCGAGCGTGTCCCCGGGGCCGACCGTGACGCCGTTGACGGTGCCGACGGTCGCGGTGTTCACCGTGGCAAGCACGGTGCTGCCGTTCAGAACCGCGCGGAACTGCTGGGTCTGAAACGCCGAATTGAACTGCCCGCGAAAGCTGACGTTCCCCACCGCGCCGGCGTCCATCACGAGCTCGTTATCCACGATGCTCGTGCCGGGGTATCCGGTGCGGACCGTCCACCCGATCACCTTGACCCAGGTGTTCACGGCAATGCTTTGGGTACCGGATTTGTCCATACCCATCGACGTCACGGTGTACCGCCTATCTGCCGCGCCGGAGCATGCTCACGCCGCCAGCGGCGCGTGGGCAACCACGAGCGTGATGAGCGTCAGGGTGTCGCCATTCGCCACAGGGCGCGGGGTGGTGAGCACGCCGGAGAACAGGAAGTTGCCGCCGCTGGCCGCGTCCCATACCGAGATGTGGGAGATGGTTTCCGTCGCGGTCATCGTCCACGGACCGGACATGCTGAGCAGCGCAATCTGACCGCCGGACGCCGCCGCCATCGTGGCCTGCATGCGGGCGGTTACCGCTGACGGCGCACCGGCCCCGGCCGCGCCGGGATCACCGGTGTGCAGCTTGACGTACAACCCAGGAACCGGCGGCGGGCTGACGCCCCGCAGCCAGTTGAGGGTGGGGTGTGAGACGTTGGCGACGCTGATACCGACGGCCATTGCTACTTCCCTTCCTGCACGGCCTCATAGGCCCGGATGTCCTCGACCGTGACGACGGCCGGGTCCTTGCCCGCCCACTCGGCCACCTGCAACCGGAATGCGCCGTAGGTGACGGTCGCTTCCGCGACAACGTCCAGGCCGTGCTCGACGTTCATGCGTTCCTCCCGGTGGTCTCGATCGCGACGGTGTAGTCGAGGCCGGGCGCGGACTGGGCGACCAGTTCCCAGCAGCCCGGCTCCAGTAGCGTGCCGCGCCAGGGTGCACCGGACGGGGTGCCGATGATCCCGCGCTGACGTCCGCGTGCCCCGGCGATCACTGCGTAGCCGCGGCCGTCGACCGAGTCCGCGATCACGGCCTCGCCGGCGGGCAGGCCGGTGATCTGGAGGCGGCCGGTGATGTCGCAGTCGCTGACGGATCCGCAGGGCCGCCACCAGAACTGGACGGTCACGTCAGCGGCGCCGGCGGTGACGGTGGTGGAGACGGCGGTGAGGTCGCAGCTGCTGCCGGTGAGGTCGAGTTGCCATGTGCGGGTCTCGATCTCGCAGACCGGTAGGCAGCCGCCGCACACCGGGATCGGGGCGGGGCGGGTGTCGATGATCGCGGGCGGGCATGTGGTCGACAGCAGCTCGGGCAGCTCGCAGGTGCCGGATGCGCAGTCGGGTGCGTGGGCCCATTCGATCTGTTCGACGACCTGGCTGTCCCACGCGACCGGCCGGACTGTGGGCGCGGTCCACGCGTAGGGGTCGAGCGCGGTGAGTTCCCAGTCGACACGGAACAGGGACGCCTGCTGATGGTCGGCGACGGGGCGGCCCATCACTTCGGTGATGGTTGCGGGCGCGGACAGGATCACCTGGCGGCGGGCGCGCTCGAGGTCGTCGGCCGTGCCGGATTCTGGGTGCGCGTCGAGGTAGCGCAGCACGGTTGGGGTGCGGGCTGTGCGGAGTTGGCAGTTGAGCCATCGCAGTCCGTAGCGGGCGCCGCGGTTGGTGCACGCCCAGATCAGCGCCGAGATCGTCAGCGTGCTGTAGGTGTCTCGGTGGCGGCCGGCGACGCCGCCGGAGCAGAGGGAGTCGGTGACATCAACGGAGATGGGTATGGCGTCGCCGCCGTCGATGGACATCACCCACACGCCATAGAACTCGCGGCTCGCGTCGGTGCCGTTGTACCAGGGGGCGGTGGTGATGTCCTCGTACGGTGGGTCGCCGAGGTAGTCGCGGAGGCCGGGCCAGCTGTCGTCGTAGCGGACCTGCAGGTTCCGGCACGGCACGCAGGCCGCCCCGGTGAGGGCGGCGTCGCTGGTGGGTGTGCCGCGCGCGCCGGCGAGTGTGACGACGCGGGAGCTGTTGGCGATCTCCCGGTCGCCGAGTTGCAACCATCCTCGGAACATCGCTCTCCTACTTGGGCATCAGGGTCGTCAGGTAGTTGTGGACGCGCTCGCCCGCCCGTTCGTCGCCGCGCACGGTGATCGGTGCGTGGACTTGGGTTGTCTTGCTGTGGTTGTTCTCGATGAAGTCCGCGATCCTGCCGAGCCGGTCGTAGCTACTGGTCTCGCGAGGGGAAAGCACCCGTTCCGGCAGGTTGGTGTCCTTGACCATCAGGCCCTTGCCGTAGGCGACACCACCGGAGTCGAAGGCATCGAGCGCGGCGCCGGCGCCGACGGCGAGCATCGAGGTGAAGATCGCCGCGGTGCCGGCCAGGGCCGCGCCGACGACCGCGCCGACTGCGGCGCCGATGGCGGTGCCGATACCGGGGATGATCGAGCCGATCGCGGCACCGATCGCGGTGGCGGCGAGCTGGATCATCGCGCCGAGGATGGCGGTGATGATCGGCAGCAGCACCGACGAAATCAGATACCGCAAGACGGATTTGATGAGCTCGCGGTTGATGCGGTTCTGCTCGGCGATCACCAGATCCCGCGAGCTCTCGTTGCGCTGCATCAGCGTCGCGGTGTCGGACACCAGCCGCCCGGACTCGTCGAAGGAGGACACGAGGTCGCCGCGGAACTCTTGGATCTCCTTGAGGGTGTTCTCCAGGTTGTCGCGGATCTCGATCTCGACCGCGGTCAGGCGCACGATCATGTCGACGAGCGGGCCGCCGGAGATATCGCGACCGAGCACGCCGCGGCTGTTGTCCACCCGCGACGGGCGTTGCGCCAGCGCGGCGTTGGCGATGTCCTGGGCAACCCGCTCGAAAGCCTGCCGCGCGGTGTTCGCCACGGCCACGACGGCGTCGCTGATCGCCGACGCCGCATCGAACGCCGATCCCGGCGCGCCGAACGGCGGCGGGGTCGCCGCGCCAGCGCCCGAGCTCGCGTCCAGGTCGAGGTCTTTCACCGCGGCCGTGGTGCGGTCGGTGCCGTCGGTGACATCGGCGAACCCGGCGCCGAGGAGATCCTTGACCACGCCGAGGGCCTGGTCCATCGCGGTCTCCACGATCGGGATCAGCACACCACCGGACAGTCGGCCGGCGACTTCGGCGACCTGCGCGCGGAGCTGCTCGAACTGTTCCTGCAGCACCAGCTGCTGGCTGGATTCAGTACGGGCGAGGATGTCGCGGGTGTCGGTGAGGATGCGGCCCTGCTCGTCCATGGCTGCCTGGTCGTCGGCCATGAGCGCTTGTTCGGCGACGCGGCGCTCGGCGGCTTCCCGGTCGGTGATCGAATCGACCAGGGCGCGCAACGAATCAGCGACCGCGGTGGCCACGCCCTGACCAATCGCATCAACGACATTGCCCGCGGCACCGGTAGCGGCGGGCGCGATCTCCGAACCCGGCGACACGGGCGTGGTCGGCGCGACCAGCGTGGAGGGCGAGGCGGGTACCAGCACCGAGGCTTCGGGCGTCGGCTGTGCGGCGCTGCCGAGGATGCCGCGGGCGGCTTCCCAGTTGGTGACCGCGACCGGCACGGTGATCATGCCGCCGATCAGGCCGCCGACGTCGCCGCCGGTCTGGAACCGCGGCACCGCGGCGTTCATGGCGCGCAGCAGCGGGCCGAAGCGTGCGGTGGCGCGGCGGTTCATCACGAACTCGCGCGGCTCCAGCAGCGCGGGCACGATGTCGCCGGTACCGACACCGGGGATGAGGCCGCCGACCTGGTAACCGCCGGCGCGGTCGTAGGCGGAGGCGAGGTCGCCGTAGCGGGCCAGCGCGTATCGCATCGACGCGGAGATGTTCGCGGCCGGGTCGATCGACACCCCGTACAGGTAGGGGCCTTTGTCGAAGGCGGGGTCTTTGTGGGATGCGTAGGTGGGGCCGATGACCTGCATCAACCCCACTGAGGGTGTGCCGTTTTGGGCGTTGATGTCGTCGAGGTTGACTGCGTCGACGCGGCCGGACGACTCCTGCTGCATGCGGCGCAGCGTGTTGTTGGTCAGGGTGAGCGGCAGCTGGTAGTGCTTGAGCAGGTCACGCACCAGCGGCCGGAACAGCTCGACGTCGCCGCCGACGGGTACCGTTTCGCGTTTGCTGTCTTCCTCGCCGCCCTTGCCGGTGATGAATTCGCGCATCTTCGTGCGGAAGCTCTCGAAGATGGTGCGCGGCAGTTGCCCGAACAGGCCACCGAATTCGGGTATGGCGTTGGCGATCCCGGACACGATGCCGTCGAAGACGTCAGCGACCTTGTCCTTGACGCCGCCGAGGAGGTTTTCACCGGCGCGGCGGATCGCCCCGAGGAACCCGCCGCTGTCCTTCTTGTCGCCCGGGTCGCCGGGCGGGTGGTCCATCGCCCAGTGCACGTGGTTGCGGTGCTGGTCGTTGGTGGGCTGCCCGAAGTTGAATGGGGCACCGTTGTCGATGTTCTCCCAGCCGTTGAGGGGCCAGTGGATCAGCTCGAGCGTTTCGGGTCCGTAGGTTTCATAGATCCACTTCGCGACTTCCTGCATGGTGCGCGAAGGCACCTGCGGTGTGGCGAAGTCGCCGGCCATGTTGGCGCCGTGGTAGTCCTGGGTGTCGCGGTAGCCGCTGGTCCACACCATGTCGGGCCAGCGTTCGCTGATCAGTTCCCACATGCGGGTGGGGATTACGCCGCCGGTGGAGAATCCCAGGAATTTGCGGACGCCGGCGACGCCGCCGCTTCGTGCGGCGGCGTTCATCGCGTCCCAGCGGCCGGTGCCCATGGCGCGAACGACTTCGGGGCGGGCGATGCCTTCCCCACCCGACAGCGCCAATCCCATTCGGCCGTCGGTGGAGATGAACTTGTGGACGTCCTTGCCGGGTGTGTAGCCGGGCAGGACACCGCCGCGGTTGAACGGCAGGGTGATCGGTTCCATCGGATCGACACCGGGCAGGAACTTCGCGGCAGCGTTCCACGCTTTGAGGAGGCCGTTGTTCCAGACGGTTTCGACGACGAATTTGACCGGCACCTTCGCCGCGTCCATCAGCCCGTTCCAGGCGGTGGAGATGCCGCGGACTCCGGTTTCGAACCAGCCCTTGAGCATGTCGATCCCGTTGCCGATCGCGGGGAGCAGGGTGTCGGTGAACCAGGCCTTTACGCCGTCCACCTTGACCATGAAGTCGTCCCAGAAGCCCTTGATCTCGATAAACGCCTGCTGGAAGACCGCTTTCCAGAAGACGATGGCGTCGCCGACGATCGTCAGGACCGTGGACAGGGTCGAACCCATGGTTTCCCAGTGGGAGATCACGATCGGCAGGACCTGCGTAACCAGCCAGGTCAGGGCTTCGATCAGTTTGATCGTGACCGGGGTCATCTCCACCCAGATCCGCACCAGCGGCGGCAGGATCTCAGCGGCCAGCTTCGCGAACTCCGGTAGCAGTGGCGCGACCGCGAGCAGCATGTTGGTGAAGGCGAGCACGATTTGCGGTAGGACTGGGGCGATTTGGGTGATCGCGTCGGCCAGGGCGACGCCGATGATCATCGCGGTCTGGGCCAGGATCGGAGCGAGTTGCTCGATCACCGGCTTCATCTGCTCGGCGAACTGAGCGATGACCGGGGCCAGGGCGATCGCGATCTGGGAAAGCGCTGGCGCCAGGGCCTGCAGGATCACCGACAGGGAGTCGGCCAGCAGCGGCACCAGCGGAGCGACCGCGGTCACCATGTCAGCGAAGCTCTGCGCCAGCGGCCCAAGGGCGGGTGCAAGGGCGTTCACTGCGTCGGCGATGGCGGTACCGACCACGACCGCTACCTGCGACAACGGCCCGATCATCGGCTGGATCGCCGCAGCCACAGCGCCGAGCAGGTTGGCGATCACCGGCAAC
The DNA here is from genome assembly GCF_005863245.1 of Nocardia cyriacigeorgica. Taxonomy (GTDB): domain Bacteria; phylum Actinomycetota; class Actinomycetes; order Mycobacteriales; family Mycobacteriaceae; genus Nocardia; species Nocardia cyriacigeorgica_C. The sequence continues at coordinate 249,138 of NZ_VBUT01000011.1, forward strand.
ACCGGTTGCAGCCCGGTCGCCAGAGCGGAGATCAGCGACGACAGCGACGGCATCAGCGCAGTCAGGGAATCAGCGAAGATCCGGCCCAAATCCCCGAGGGCCGGCGCCATCGCGACAAGGGCGTCGCCGAGGGCCACGAACAGGGGCTGCAGGGCGGGTAGGACCCGGGCGCCGAGTTCGGCAAAGGTTGTGAAGAGGTCGCCGAGCAGAGGCCCGAGGCCTTCGAGAGCGGAAGCGAGGCCTTCAAGGACGCGGCCCAGCAGCCCGCTGCTGGCCATCTCGGAGAATGCGTCACCGAGGGCTGTGCCAATGGACCCGAACGCGCGACCGATCGATTCGGCGAATGGTTGTGCGGCGACAGCCATTTCCGACAGCGACGACAGGAACCCTTCGCTGCCTTCCCGCATGCCGCGCAGCAAGCCTTCGGTGGAGGTGAACACGGCGTCGAGCCCCCGCACGCCTTCGGCGGAGGACAGGAAGTCGGCGAAGCCGCGAGCGCCGAGGTTCAGCTCGGTGGCGACTGCGCTCATACCTGCCTGCAGGGTGGGGAGCACGGCGTCGGCGAGGTCGCGCAGTGTTTGGTCGAGGCCTTCGAAGAAGTTGTCCTGGACGGCTTTGCGGACCTCGGTCCACTCGTCGGCTAGGTCGCGGGAGGCGAGGACGAAATCTCGGGCGTTCGGGGCCAACTTGGCTAGTGCCTGGTCGAGTTTCTCCGCCGACGGCAGCGCTGCGGTCTGCGCTTCGGCGAGCGCGGTCTGGGCTTGTGCGAGTTGGCGCTGTGCGTCGGCGAGGTTCTCGTTGGCGGTGGCTTGCCGGTCCTTGGCGGCGACGACTTGGTCGCTGCCCTCGATCCCCTTGGCTTCGGCGTCGGCGAGCTTCTCAGCGTTGTCGGCGTTGCGGTCCTGCACGGTTTCCAGGCGCAGCTGGGCACGGAGGACTCGGTCGACGGCTTCTTCGCGGGCCTCGCCGTCGAATGGATTGACCTTCGCGAGATCCTGCTGGGCCTTGCGGAGGTCGCGGAGGGCCTGGCGCTCGTCGAGTACGCCTTCGCGGGCGGACCGGTGGTAGTCCTCGAGCTGCTCGGTGGCGTCTTTGCGGGCGCGGGTGAGGTCTTCCTCGGCGTCGGTGACGTCCTTCTTGGCTTGCCGCAGGGAGCGCTCCGCCGCGGCGACTTGGTTGGTGGCTGATGCGACTGCCTTGGCTTGGGCCTCGGCTTCTTGCGGTGCGTTCTCTGCAGCGTCGGATGCGGCGTCGAAGGCGTCCTTGACGCCCTGCATGGCGACAACGACGGTGCCGATGCCGGCGGCGAACGCCGGGCCCAGCGCGGCGCCCGCGATCACGAGACCGCCGACTGCGCCCGCGGCGGCGCCAGCTGCGCCGCCAACGGCTGCCATGGCCGCGGCGATCCTGGTGACCTCGCCACTGAGGCCGCCAAGGCCTGCGAGCGACGATCCCAGCTCGCGGGCCGACGTGCCGGCGCGGTCGAGGCCGCCGCGGTCGACGTCGATCTCGACGCGTTGGGTGATCGTGCGGGCCTGCGCCTCGAGCTGCTGACGCAGCTGCGCCATCTGTGCGAGCGCTGCAGCGCTGCCGATGTCGACGGGGATGGTGACCCGCCAGTCGTTGGCCTGCTGGATCGCGAGTAGCTGGGCGTTGACTTGCTGCGCGAACCCGGTGAAGTCGGGCTCAGCGGTGATCTGGATTGCGCCGGTCGTCGGGCGGTCGAGGTTGATCTGCTGGGTGATCGGCGGCTGTGTGAGCGACTCGAGCTCCTGGCGCAGCAGCGTCATCTGGGCGAGCGCGCCGGCGCCGTCGACATCGACCGGGATCGTGATCGGGGTCGAGCCAGCGTTGAGTTGCTGCTGGAACGCCTGAAACTGTGACATCGCCGCGGCGATGTCGAGATCCACGCTCCAGGTGAACTGTTGGTTGCCGCCGCCGGGGGCCTGCTGTTGGTTCGGCCGGTTGACTTCGACGTCTACTTGCTGCCGGATCGGGGTGGCGATGGACTCGAGCAGCTGGTGCGTGGCACGCATCTGGGTCGCTGCGCCGGCGCTGTCGATGTCGATGCCGAGCTGGATGCGGTGGGTGTTGGCGTAGCGCTGCGCCTCGTCGATGCCGCGCCGGACTTCGGCCTGGAAGTCGTTGAGGTCGACGGCGACATTGAGCGCGTCGCGGGCGAGGTCGCGTTGCACGTCGCGCATCGCGCCGGCGACCGCCCGTTGCAGGGATCGCTCGAAGTCGGACGCGTCGGCCTCGACCTCGATGCGCACTGATCCGGACGGGCTCGTCATGTGGCCGGACCGTACGAGCAGGGGGTGCACGAAACGGCCACCACCAGGTTCGCCCTGGTGGTGGCCTATCGAGATCGTTACGGGCGGTCGCGTTCGACCTGCGGCTCGTCCGAGCAGGCCCCCTCAGGGCCCGGTTCCAGGATGTACATGTTCACCTCCTCTCTGTCGTTCACGTACAGCGGATCGACATCGATGACCGGGCGACCCAAACCGGCTGGCTCGGCGTCGGCTTCGAGCGCGCGTTGTTCGGCGATTGCGTCGAGCATCTCCGCGTGGGTCATGGGGTCCCCGGTGAAGCCGTCGGCGTACAGCGGCGCCCACATGCCCGTGGTGTGCCATTCGACCCAGGCGGTGATGTCGCTGTCCGGGCTGGTCATCGACAGGCGGCCAGGTATAGGCGGGCGGTGCGCAGCCGGAGGCAGTTGTCGATGGTGCAGCCGATGCGGGTGTGGATGCCGACGATCCCCCGCGCGTGCGCTTCGGATGCCACGCGCGGCTCCTCATGGCAGTGCTCGTATCGAGGATCGTTGCGCGTGATCAGCATCATCGCGCACCCCTTGGGACGACGAGGCCGGCGGCGACGAGCGTGTCCCATGCGGCGCGCTTCCGGCCGCATTCGGCGCGGCTGCATCCCTTGTGGCTCTGCATGATCGACCGGGCTTGCTCGACAGTAGGTGGCTCTTCGGGAGCTTCGTGTGGCCAGCCTGGAACCCAGACCCCGGTGTCCCACATCGCTGACGGGCGGAGCTTCGGCCGTGAAGGCTTCGGTTTTGATTCCGGGGCCAGTTCGCCGAATGGGTACAGGATCACGGCCACGACCCCCGTCGCGGCAGCCAGCACGATCAGGGCAAGGATGTCCAGCATGGGGACCTCGCTCGGTATGAGTGGTTTGGAATAGCCCCGGCGCCAGGGCTCACGCCACTCGCGGCCCGCCCTCCGAGCCGCGAGCGCGCCACGGTGGGCGACCACCTGACGCCGGGGTAGCTCGAACGCTATGAACCAGACCCGCACTGCGGCTAGAGAATTGCAGGAGATTGCGCGGCAATCTCCTGCAATACCAGTGCTGAACTAGGAGAATTGCAGAGCACGCATCTACCTTCTGTAAAGGACGCCCTCATGACCGTATTACGCCTGCTCGGCTCAGGATCGAAGGACGGCGGCTGCCCAGCGTTGTACGCCACTGACACCGACACCCTGATCGTTCAGGGACTCAGCACCCAGGACGGGCACGCCGTGCTCATCCCGCACTCCCAGCTGCTCGAATGGGCCGAGCCTGGAAGCACGTTCACCGTGGAAACCACCGATACCCCCGAGCTGGTGCTCGTCGCGGGTACGCCGGTGACCGACGAGGTACGCGCGCGCCTGATCCTCGACCCCGACGAGACCGCCGTGGAGGTGCCGCGATGCGGGCGATAACCGGCGAACTCGCCGGCGAAGGCATCTACGGCCAGTTCTTCCGGAACGCGCAGCTGTACGCCGTGCACGTCGAGGTCCAAGACACCTACCGGATGCCCGACGAATACGAACCGCTGGAGCGGTGGCGGGCGACCGGTGAGATCGTCGAGACCGACGGCGGACGCGAGTGGTGCAAGCTCGTCGCCGAAACCGTGGCGCGTGGTGTCGAGGTGAAGCGGATCCGGGTCGTGACCGTGCCGCACACCGAGTACACGCGTTGGCTGCTCGACGCCTGCGCGCCGAACATCGCTGCGGGCGAGCAGATCCGGTATCTGCCGCGCCATCAGGTCGAAGGCTTCCTCCCCAGTGATGATTTCTGGCTGTTCGACGGTGATGTCGCCGCCTTCAACACGATCGACGAGAACGGCAACGGTGTCGGCCTGGCCGTGACCGAGGATTCCAAGCTGGTCGAGTGCTGCATGGTGGCGTACTGGCAGCTGTGGAAGCAGGGCATCGACCGCGACGACTACCTGCGATCGGAATTCGCCAGCCAGTGAGTAGCAGTGTCGGGCAGGCGCGCGCGGCCCTGGGAGCACGTCTACGTGAACTCCGCAGGGACGCCCGCCTGTCCGGCAAACACATGGCCGAAGCATGCGGATGGCATCCGTCGAAGGTCTCGCGGATCGAGCTGGGCAAGCAGCAACCCAGCGAAGACGACCTGCTCGCCTGGTGCCGCGCAACCGATTCCATGCTGGTCTACGACGACCTCGTCGCCACACTGCGCAACCTCCAGAGCATGTATCTGGAGTGGCGCCGCGTCGTCGCTTCCGGCCGCGCGCACCGGCAACGCCAGTCCCTGGAGATCGAGGGCCGCGCCCAGCATGTGCGCTGGTATGAGTGCTGGGTGATTCCAGGCCTTTTGCAGACCGCGGACTACGCGCGGGCGGTCCTCACCGAATGCCGCACCCTCGTGCCCGGCGGCCGGGACGATATCGACGAGGCTGTCGCCGTCCGGATGAAACGACAGCAGGTGCTGCGGTCCGGGCGCCGGCGGTTCGCGTTCATCGTCGCCGAGGCCGCGCTGCACCAGACCATGGGTTCCTCGGCGATCATGGCCGAGCAGCTGCGAGCACTGCTCGGCCACGCAAACAACCCGCGCATCGACCTCGCCGTGGTGCCGCTGGGCGCGCCAGCGGTGATCGGGTCGCACGGATTCATCATGTTCGACCGCGAAAGCGTCATGGTCGAGACAATCAGCGCCGAGCTGACGATCACCCGGCCATCCGAGATCGCCGTCTACGACCACGCCTTCGGAGCGATGCACGCGCTCGCGGTACACGGGAGCGCTGCGGCCGAGGTGATTGCTGCGGTGGCTGGCCTGCACGAATCGGCGTCCAGCTGACCCCGGTGAAACCCTCTCATAACGCATCTGATGGGCTGATGGGGCCGACCCACCACCCACACACAGCGCGCACGCTCATCGCCGTGCCTCCTGTTCGGGCTCCCACAGCACGACCGCCGGCGCCCGCAATACGGACCACGGGAACGGCCGGTCGTCGCCGAACACCACTCCGTGCACCTGGTCGAATCGGGCTGCGATCGTGCCGTCTTTCGCCCGAACGACGATGCCGTGCGATGCGGCAACCAGCTCGTCGTCGGTCTCGATCACACGGACGGGTGGACGCCAGCCCTCGGCGAGCAGCGCGTCGGCCGTCTCGCGCGGCGACATGCCCTCGTAGGTGCACTCGGACAGCTTGTCCGCCAGGGTGTCGCGGTCACTCACCATCGGTGGCCACCTCCACGTGTCGGCTGATCCGGTTCACGTATCTGGATCGGCCGTCAGGGCATCGACCGTCGTACCGGAACACCAACCGGCGCAGCCACCGCACATCCCAAGCCCATGCGCCCAGGAGCATGCCCAGCAGCTCCCTTTTGGAATAGCTCACCGGCCCGCCTCCTCGGTGGGGACGTGCACGACGGTGATCGGGCACCCGATGCCGGTGTAGTGGCTGATCAGCTGCGCGGAGGTCAATCCGTCCGGGAAGCTCTCGCCGGTCCACCTCAGCCCCTCCGGCAGTGTCTTGCGCTTGAACGGGTCGCAGTGCCGCGGCATCACCACTGAGCCGTATGGCAGCGCGTCCAGCTCCTCGGCCGTCTCGACGCGACGCGGCATGGTGATGGCGCGGGTGCCGGTGTCCCCGTCCGGGCCGATCGGGATCAGGGCGAATCCCTTGCGACGGAACCAATCCAGCTGCTCGCGATTCCACTCAGGGACCGAGTAGGCGGGGTACGCCCATTCCGGCCGGTCGGCGTTCGGCGAGAACGTGCGCTTGACGGCCACGTAGGCGTGCGGGGCGTCGTCGGCGGGGATCGGGTCGGCGGGTTCGGGTGTGGTCATGGTGATCTCCTCAGTGGTGTCGTCGCATCGCTCGGTGTGGGCGTAGCCGCATGCGGTGGTGGGATCGCGGCGCGGGTACAGGCACGAATTCACACGGTCACTCGCCATCGGTGGCCTCCTCGGTGATGAACTCCCAGGCCACGTACTCCTCCTGGAACCATGCTCTGACCGGCCCCGACATGCCCGGCACGTAGCCGCAGTCGTTCAGCGTCTCGCTGTTCGGGTCGGCGTTGTCGGCGTCGAACCAGGGCTGCATCCAGCACTCGTCGTGCGCGACATCCGGGTGCCCGTATTCCTCCTCGTGGTCGTGGTTCCAGAACTCGCAGTCGCAGGCCGGGTATTGGTGGCACGGAGCATCCCGGTCGCCGTGGCAGGTGAACTTGATCTGCGGGGCTTCCGTGGTGCCGGTGATCTCGACGGTGTGCAGGTGCCCGGCGAGCTGGTCGCGGATCGTGGTGTCGCCAAATTTTGGTTGAGTTTGGTTGATGTTTGGCTCAGCCACGGTCGCTCACCTCCCGCAGCTCCACCACGCTGTACGCTGCGCCGTCGTCAGCCGCGCGCTGATCAGCACGCGCGCGGTCGAGGTAGTACCGATTCGTGAATGCCACTTCACCATCGGGTAGGCGATGGATGACGCTGTAAGCGACCGGCGCCGGTTGCTCCGCCTCCAGCTCGGCGATACGGTCGCGGGCGGTGGCTATCTCGGCGGCCATCTCACGAATGACCTCGCGGATGACCTCGCGCCGGTGATCGACCGCCTGGTGCAGGCCATCCCGCTCGGCCTCCAGCCCGGCAACGCGGTCCTGCCAGTGCCGTCGCGACTCCCACAAGGTCCTGATGGCGCGGCGGGCGTTACGGGCGTAGAGCGACAGGCGTGCACGCTCCACCTCGGAGTCGGCCAGGATGGCGGCCTGGGCCTCCAGCTCGGTGATGCGATTGCGGGCGGCGTCGCGTTCGCTACCCAGCCGCCGCACCAGCTCGCCGCTGTTGGCCTCCGCGATATACCGCTGGTCCTCGGTGAGAGTGGTTTCCGCGTTTGCCTTCCACATCTCCAGCTGGGTGATGCGGGCGCGCTGCTTCGCGCCGCGCTCCTCCAGGTCGGTGATGCGGGTGCGTGTCCCAACCAACTCAGCCCGCAGCTCGGCGACGCGGGCGCGCTTTTCGATCAGCTCGGCGCCCAGCACGTACGCCGGATCGCTGGTGCCGTCGAGTGCCCACACCAGCGCGGCGAGGTCGGTGTCGGTGGGGCGGTCGTGGATCTCGGGCGGACGGCACGCAGCGGCGAGCGCGGCGTGCTGCTCCAACTCGGCGATACGGGCGCGGGCCTCGTCGCGTTCGCGGGTCACCTGCGCAAGGTGCCGCTGCGAGAACCGCGGTCCCCCAGGGCCGAGGTTCAGGAAAGCGGCGAGCCGTTCGGCTACCTGCTCAGGTGTGTGCCCGTCCCACTCGGCGGCGCGCTCGCGCTCGGGGACTCGGAAGCGGTCCCAGTCGGTCATCTCGTAGTGGTTGCTGATCTGCCCGGTCGGCAGCTGCGCGTAGACGACGAACCAGCCGCCGCCAAAGCACAGTTCGCCGTCCGCGTGGCGGATGCTCTTGTGCACGCCGTACCGGTTCGCCGCTGCCCATTCGTTGAACAGGGCGGCGTTGTAGAGCATCCGGTAGTGGTACAACTCAGCGAAGGTGTGGTAACCGTCGCTGGTCTCGGAGGTGATGGTGCAGGCGGCCTCCAGCTCGGCGATGCGGGCGCGGTCGGCCTCCCGTTGGGATTCGTCGGCGTCCTGGCAGCGCGGGCAGTGGTAGCACTCACCGGGGGACTCGTCGTGGATACGCCGGGCCTCAGCCCGCTCGGCCTCCAGCTCGGTGACGCGGGCGCGGAGGGCGTCGAGTGTGGGCATCTCGACACCGACCACGCGCCCGTGCTCGGTGGTGAAGGCTGCCCCGTGCTCGGCGAGGGCGTCGTATAGCAGGCCGAACTGTGCGCGGGCGGCGTTCAGATCTGCGACCACCTCGCGGATCACCTCGAGGCGATGCTCGGCGACCTCGCGCGCACCGTCGCGCTCACGCACCACCTCGTCTACGTAGGCGCGGGCGCCCAGCAGCTCGGCCGCCATCGCCTGCACGGTCTCGTCGGGCAGCATCTCGGCGTCGGCGGTGTCGGCGATCTCCCGCAGCTCGTCGTCGGTCAGCGTGGCGGGGGTCCGGTCAGGCATTGGCGGATTCTTTCGTGATCAGTTCGATTGCGGCGGTGTACAGCTCGCGCATGGCGTCGGCGTGGTGGGATTCGTTGCCGTCGTATCGGGCGCGGCGCTGCTCGAGCTGCTCGCGGGTGTCGGCGGCGCCGGCGATGTACAGGTCGTCGCGGCGCCGGCGGATATCGCCACGGTCATCCCGATACGCGACGCGAGGGTCGTCGCCGGGCAGGTACACGGTCCGCGTCGGTGGCAGCGAGGCCTCGCCACAGGTGTCGCAGTTGTCGTCGCTGGGGTCGTGGTCTGGGTCGGGGAAGTGGATCCATTCGAGTGCGGCGAGCCCGATCGTTGTGCGGCCGTGGCGGTCGACGAGGACGGTGATCGCGAAGTCGGCGTCGACGAATGTGGCGTTGGTGATTCCCGCGTCGCTGCGTTGTATGCCGAAGTCGTCGGGTGTAATTCGATGTTCGAGGCCGTGGATTTCGGCGAGGGCGATCGCGTCGACGAGGGCTTGACGCAGGGGTGTGTGTTCGATGGTGTGGTCAGGCACCGCGGACCGTCCGGACGTAGAACTGGACGGTGACAAGCGCTGAGCCGTCGGCGGGGCCTTGGGCGATTCGGGGTCCGCTGCTGCCGACGTGGTACAGGTGCTCGGTCCCGTCGATGATGATGGCCTGGCGGTTGCGGTCGATCACGACCTCGTTGATGTCTGGTCCGGTGGGTGTGGGCGCGGCGTCGACGAGTGGGATCTTGGCGAATCGTTCGGCGGTCATGGATGACTTGGTGCCGGGCGTGGTGATGCGTCCACCGACTTCGCGGGCCACGACGGTGACGTAGACCTGGGCGCCGTACTCGCCGTGCTCGATGGTGTCGGCTTGGATGTACCGGCCGCGGTCGTCGCGGCGGACCTGGCCGACAGCAATATCGTTGGTGGTGGTCATGATTTGTTCTCCTGGTCGCGTGGGGTGGGTGTGAAGTGCGGGAAGTCGGGCACGATGGCCAGGCGATCCTGGTGCTCGGGCGCGGGTTCGGGGACGGTCCAGCCGAGGGACTGTGCGAGGGCGAGCACGGCGCCGATGTGGCCGTCCATGTACGCGGCTGGGCCCTTGGCGGTGACGACCTCCCGTGCTCGGTACCACTGCGGGAGGGCGTCGATCCACGCGGCGACGGCCGCGAGTTCCCTGCGGGCCTTGTCGAGTTCGTCGAGCAGCTCGCCGGCGTGGTTGAGGAGCCACACGATCAGCGCCGCGTTCTCGGCGCCGGCGGCGCTCTCGAGCTGGTAGCGGACAACGATGCTGAGGTCGCGGCTCAGCAGCGGGATGAGTTGCGCGGCGGCGAGTTTCTCGCGGCCGTCGGTGATCAGATCTTCCACAGCAGAGCCTCGCTGTTGATGGCGTCGGCGAGCTGCTGGACGTGCCCATGCCGGATGTAGTCGTGGGTATGCCGTCCGTCCCACAAGTAGCCGCGGGCGTAGGCCATGGCGCCCGACCAGCTGCGCCAGTTCTCGATCGACCACCAGCGTTGCAGCGCGCCGGTCCGGCACTTCTCGATCAGATCCTCACCCCAGCGGGCGACAGCGACCGGGTCGGAGATCGACCACCACTCGGTCAGGTCCGCGACACTGCGCAGCGGATTCCCAGCGGGCAGCGCGGTGATCGGGTCTCCCTCAGCGGCAGCCCACAGTGTCGGGATCCGCGACACCTGCATCTTGTTGCCGAGGCTGGGGTGCAGCGCGTCGATGCCGTAGCCGCTGGCCACCGAGTATCCCGGGATCCCTGCTCCGGCCGGCCGGAACGGGTCCGCGATCAATGCGGATGCGATGACGCGCGGCCCATCGACGAGGCCTTCGCTGGCGAGAATTGTCACCTCGTGCGCGATGCCGGCACCCTGCGAATAGCCGCCGATGACGACGTCGTTGTGGCTATTGCCGATGGCGGTGATGAGGGCCTGCCGGCCGATGGCGACCGACTGCCCGTACGGCATGTCGAGGCCTCCGTAAGTGGCCGGATACGGGACGATGCGGGGCCGGAACCGGGCAGGGTCGAGGGCGTTCATGAACGCTTCGGTGACGCCGTCGCCGCCTTTCGGGTGGCCGGTGCCGGGGAGCATGAGCACGTCGATCATTTGTTGTCACCGCCGGCGTTGGCGAGCATGACGCCGATGATGTGCAGCACCTGCGGCTCGGTGAAACCTTCCTGGGTGAGCGCGTTGTACATATCACGGACTCCACGCGCGAACTGGCGTGCGGTGGCGGACGGTTCTTGCTGAATCATTTGGGGTCGGGTGTCATCGTTCATTTCGTTCTGCTTTCTCAATTGCGGCTTGTGCTCGCGCGGATGGATATCCGGTGGAGCAATCGTTTGTGCGGACCGTTCCGGCGCGGAGGTGGTCTCGGCAGTAGAGGCAGGGAATTGGCCGGAGTTCGTCGTCGTATCCGAGCCAGCCGTTGCGGCACCGAGGGTCGTGCCACCGATCGGGAACGTCGTTGTCGCGCGGTTCGCCGGTGCGGTCGAGGGTCATCCGGTCATCACCGCCCGGTAAGCGGCGTACAGCTGTCCGGCGAGCTCTGCGCCTAAGTCCTCGGCGTTCGCGGTGAGGTATCCGGTAATCCAGTCGAAGATCTCGACCAGCGTCGCGCCTTCGCCGAGCGTCGCGACCTCGACGCCATCGCGGTCGACGATGGCGAATCCGTAGCGGTCTTTGCGGCGGACGACGACGAGGTGGAGGTCAACGCGGACGCTGCTCACGAGGTGCTCCTGCTGTGGGTGGTGGCCGGTTTGGCCTGTGGATAACTCAATTTCGGGGCGGATATCGGCGCGAAATCGGCGCGTTTCCCGCCGCGCAGCGCCCACCCCCGCCGCGCATCGCCCGCCCGCGACGCCCGCGACGACTAACGCAAGATCCGCTCCCAAGGTGAGTACATCTGCGTTAGTCCGTAACGTCCGTACGTGCTTCATGCCGGATTCCCGTTTCCGCATATGCCCGGCGTACATGCCAACGGCATATGCCAGTCGCATGTACGCGGGGCATTCAGGTACTCGATTGCGGCGGCGAGTATCTCGGGCCGATCGAACGCGTTGCCCAGCATGGCGTTGCAGTAGAAGCACAGGACGCCGCGCCGACACATCGGGCACGATCGGTCCGGCCCACAACAGCTGTGGTCGTGGTCGATGACCCATCCCTTGTGGCCCGGGTCGGAGTGGCCGCAGATCCGGCATCCGCCCTGATGGTTCGCGACGATCTCTCGGTCGTCCGCAGTGATCCCGTGCCGTCTGAGCTGCGATCGCGTGCGCTCGCACGACTTGCAACGGCGCGGACGCTCCGGCCACAACGCGGCCGAGGGTGCGTACTCGCTGGCAGATTTGTCGGCACCGCAGGCGTGGCAGATCATTGCTTGTCCCACCGCTTCCGTGCCGCGTCCTGCGCACGCTTCCGACGCGCCGCCGCTTCTTCCGACGACGCCTGAAACTCCATCCAGCCGTTGATCTCCCACCCGCCAGGCACCTCGCCCCACAGCCCCACCCGGACCAGATCGGCGGCGTCGCCCTTGGTCGCGTGCAGGAACGGCAGGCACGTCACGGGCAGAAACCCGTCCGTTCCGTGCGCCCCGGCGTAGCCGAGGGCGCACACCCACGCGAATGCGGCGCGGAACTTCTTGTCGGCCACCAGCTCCAAAACCTTCGGATTGCTGGCGAACTGGGTGTCGAGTCGGACCCACGGTAGGCCCATGATCACCTCAACCTTCTGCGAATGCCCGCCCCCTTCGGGGTGCGGACCGGTCATCGTGTTTCCAGGTCGAACAAAGGGATCTCGTCTGCGCGGCTGACGGCTTCAGCGCGATCGCTGCGCGCGCAGGCAGGCCCCATACGTCGGGCCACCGAGGCCGCGGACACCAGCCAGCCGCCGCACCGCTTGCACTGCACGGCAAGCCGTGTCGGCGTCCCGTCCGGCAGCCGCTCCCCCGCATCAATCTCGGCCATCGCTACGCACCCCCAGGACCGAGATCGGGCGCGGCGAAGAGGCCGGGCGCGGCGTCCTCCCGATCGGCGCGGCAGGACGCACACAGCCGGTCGCGCGGGATCGTCACGTCCGGCGCCCAAGGCCTGCGGCATTCACGGCAATCCATCAGCACCTTGCCGCCCCACCGGTCGACCGGCACCCGCCGCGGGATCTCACCCCCGCGGCGGCGCGACCACCAGCGCGGCGGTGGGGGCGTGCTGCTGCTGCCGGGCCACGGCCCGACAACAACCTCGCCCTCACCGGCCGCGCCGGTCCTGTTGTTCTCGGCCACGAGGCAGCTCACTGCCCGTCGACCGGCCGCTGCGGCTCGACGTCGGTGGCCTCGGCCACGCTGTCGGGCGCCGGCGGTTTGGTCAGTTCCGCGATGACCTCGTTCGCTTCGGCGGCAGTGAGCTGCTTGGCATGGCTGATGTCCCGTTCGAAGAACCGCGACAGGTAGATGCCACGGTCGTTGTCGTCCTGTGCGCCGAGCTGCCCGAGCAGCTTCGATATCCGGCGCTGCTGCGCCGCAGACGACATCGGTTCTGCTGGCTCCGGTTTCGGGTCGACCGCTTCGTCTGCCTGCGCTGTGTCCGGTTCTGCGCCCTCATTTGAGGGCGCCGTTTGTACATCGTCGGGTTCGGACGGTGCGCTGGCTTCCGGTTCGACGAAGTGCACGTGGTCGTGATGTTGGCTATCGGGTTCCGCCGCCGCCTCCGCTGGTGGTTGCCAGTCCTGTACTGGTACGCCGCCGGCGGCGGGGGCGGACTGCTGTTCGCCGATGACGTCGGCGACGGAGACGCGCTCAGACTTGACGTGCACAGGATCCGGAGCGGGCTCCGATTCGAGATCCTCGCGGCTGTAGGCGATGCCGAGTAGCACGTCGGGCGCGAGGTGGCGGCACAGCTCGGCAGCAGCCTTCGCCCACAGCATTTGACGCGGCTGCGTCAGGTACTTCATGTTTCCGGCGAGCTTGCCGTTGCTGTTGGTCTTCCAGGCGCCGGTCTTCTCGTCGCGGACCGGAACGAACTCGGCGCGATATGCGTCGTCAATCGTCCAGGTAACGGTCTCCGGGTTCTCCTCGGCGGGCGCGCCTGGCTCCCACCCGTGCAGCGTCGCCCGGGTGTCGGTGTTCTCGATGGTCTTGATTCGGTAGCCCTTGGCCTTCAACAGCGCGACCATCGTGCGCGCCTCAAGCGCGGGCTTCCCATGCACCGAGAAGACATGTTGGAGGCTCTGGATAGGGTTCAGGCCGAGCTCGGCGCCATACAGGATCGCCGCGGTAGCGTCCTCGGGCTTGAGGCGAAAGTGCGAAGGCACCATCGAGGTCTTCACCATCTTCTCCGCCAGGCCGTACGCCATGTTCATCATCTGGGCATGTGCGCGGAGCATCTCGATAGCTGCGGCGGCCGATCCCGCCGGCGCGGCGGCAACGTGTGCGGCCCGCTCGGAGATGACATCGAGTTCTGTGCTCATGCTGCGTATTCCTCTCGTTTGTATGCCCGGGCGGGCAGGTCCTTCCTGAAGACACCGGCGTCATGCGTGGGCCAGGTGTCGGTGGCCAGGCACTTCGCGTAGATGGCGAGTGCGCGCTCGTTGTCGCGGTCGCCGAGCTCGACAGCGGTGGGGGGCAGTTCGACGACGTAGGTCTCATACGGCGGGTCGGTGCAGACGACGAGGAACAGAAACGCCGTCCGTACCCCGAGCAGCTCGAATACCTTCTGGTAGAACGCTTGCTGCCGGTGATATCCGAACTTGTCGACGCTCCACATGAATTCGTCCGGGCCGGGCTCGTGCGACGTTTTGCCGTCACCGATCACCGCGGTCGCATCGCCGACCCAGTGCACCCAGTCGGCGCGGGCCCGCAGCATGATCCCGGTGTCGGGGTCACGCGCCCACGCAGAGAGCTCGGGTTCGCCCGAGGCGAGTAGCTGAGCTGCTTCTGGATGCGATCGCAGGTTCTCGGCGGCGGTGTGCGCTGCCTCGAACTCGCGGGGCCGCATCGGGATCCCGCCGTCGGCGCGAATTTCCGCCAGTCGCTCCTTCGCGGCATTCGTGTTCCACAGCTGGTAGCCGCTGTCCACCGGCTTGGCGCCGGTGCCGAACAGGATGGTATGAACGGCCGTGCCGAAATCCATCTCCTCCGAGGACGGTTTCGGATGATCACGCTCGTACCGCCACCGGTGCGGGGTGACTTTCAGCAGTCGACGCGCTTGCGTCGAGGAGATCGAGTTCCGGTCACCGTGATAGATGTCCTCTGGCACGCCGCGGTACAAGCCTGGCTGGGTCGGTGCGCTCATGCCGGCGCCGCCGATCCGACCAGCTCGATCGACATGATCGCGTCGACCGTTGACTGCTTGACCGATTCCTGTCGGCCGTCGGCGATGCGGCCCAGCGTGTGCCGCTCGACCCCGGTCAGCTCCGCGACCTCGACAAGGGTCAGGTGTGCGAGGAGGGACGCCAGGTGGTCGCGGCATTGTTCCGGCGACACGTTGCCCAGCCAGCAGGCTTTGCATTTGCGGTGCCGCATCTTCCCGGTGTGGACGAACTTCGCGCCGCACTCGATACACGTTTGCGCTGGTGTGCCGGTCTGCTCGATCAGCCACATGCGCAGCGCCTGGCGCTCGTCGGCCTGGTCCAACCGGAAGCCCGCCCAGATGCCGTTGGTGTCGCGGGCAGCGACCGCAGACTGGGCGCAGGCCAGCCGCACCGGGCACGACCCACAGGTATCCCTGGCTGTCTCGGCGGTGTCGTTCTGCGAGATCGGGAACCACGCCTCGGGGTCGGGGTGACCGGCGCACGCACCGAGCTGCTGCCAGCCGACAGCGGAGTTGTATTCGCTCACTTGGCGGCCCGCTTCCGTCGCGGTGAGCAGCAGCGCGCCATGCCGCGATGCATCAGGACGTTCCCGGCGGTCGTGTCGAACGCTTTGCCGCAGTTGATGCAGATGGCGGTAACCTGCGCTGCGCGGGCGCGTTCGATGTTGTCGTCAGCGCGGTCAGCAGCGGTGCAGTTCGAGCACTCGCACGCTCCGATTTTCACCACACCCCCACCGCCATATCGATTGCGCGGTCGCGGGCCCGGTCCCACTCGTCGCCGGCGTCGTCGTTGTCGTCGTCGAATTCGGTGTCGGCTGTGAGTTCGGAGGGGTCGACCTCTCCGGATCCGCAGTGCTCACAGCCGACGCCCCCACAGATCGGGCACACATAGTCGGCGGGCTGGCGGGCTGCGTCATCGGAGAGGAACCCGCCGACGTGGAGGCCGCAGTCGTTACAGATCTGGTTGTAGCTGGTGGCGTCGCTGGAATGGGTGACGATCGTGGCGACGTCGTCGTGCAGGCAGTTGCCGTGCTCGTCGATGATCATGGTTTGGTCTCGTTCCCGGTGTTGGTGGGTGGCAGGCCCAGCCACTTGCGCAGCTGGCGCCGCTCTTTCGTCGAGTCGGTTCGAAACCCCGCCCATACGCCGACGCGTTCGTTGCTGAGCGCGGCGGTGAGCCCGCAGTCGACGCGCACCGCGCAGGTGCTGCACACCGTCTTGGCGTCGATGGCTGGGTCGCCCGGTCGTTCCGGGTGCCACCACTCAGGCGAGCGATGTCCCCGGCACGCGGCGTCTTCTCTCCAGCCCGGCCGTGGGCGGGGTACCGAACCCGTGGTCACGCGGTCGCCCCAGCTCCCGGCATCAGCGACGCGATGTGCAGCTCGTGGGGGTCCGGGTAGCCGTTGCCCGCCGCGCGGGCATGGCGGCCGGACGGGGTCGGGTCGTCGCCGAGGTCGACGCTCCACCGGTCCCGCAACGCGGCGAGCCGCTCGTGCAGGAACTGCAGTGCCTCAACCGATTCGACGACGATCCGCGTGTGCTCCCCCACCGCGATCTCGACCGATCCGCCGTACCCGCTGGGATGTGGCCGGTGGTACTGCACGGTGACATGCCCGGCCACTTCTTCGCGGAGAACCACGACGTCGGAGGCGGCGGGCAGGACGAGGGTGTCTTCGGGGTCGTGCATGTCGTACTCCCTGGTGGATCGGTGATCGAGGTAGTCGCGGACTTTGTTGGCGATCAGGCCCGCGACGACGGCGAGCAGGAAGCCCCCGGCGATGAGCTGCCAGAGGAGGCTGAGAATGCCGAGCATCAGATGGTCACCTCCACGTAGCCGCGGGCGTACCGGCCGTCGAGGGTGTCGATGCTGTAGCGGACTGCGCTGTTCGCGGGCACGACCGCCCGAGCGTGGGCCTGGACGCGGATGAATTCGCAGTCCTCACCGACCGGGCGGAACCGGCATCCGTCGGGCACCTCCACCGCGGAGCCGAAGTGCCGCGGCGTCCACCTCGGCAGCGTGGGCCGCTCGAGCTGCTGGCGCAGCAGCTCGGCGGTGGATTCGTAGCGGGCCCGGACCTCGGCAGGCAGCTGCGGCCACACCGTGTCCGCGGCCGGGTCGTCGGGGTCGCAGCACAGGCAGGCCCAGATCGTGCGGGCGAGGGTGTCGCTCATGCCGGCAACACCTCCCGGTATGTGCAGACCTCGAAAGTGTTTGCCCGGTAGGTGTGCCCGTGCTCGCCGGATGCGTCGACGACGTCGTCGCCGATTCGCCGCCATGTGCCGCCGCAGCTCGCGTCGTAGAACACCACGCCCTCCGGCACCTCGGTGGGGTGCTGCCATGTGCGGCCGGGAATGTCCGGGCGTTTCCACCCGAGTTCTTCGAGCCGCTGACGGACGCCAGCGGCGGCGATCGTGATGCGGTCGCGCAGGTCCTGCGGCAGCTGCTCCCAGGCCCGGCCGTCGGGCAGGTCGGGGTGGATGGCGTGCAGCAGCGGCGCGAGCACCAACTCGTCGAACGCGCGCTCCCGGCGATCCGCCAGCACGGTCAGGAGGTCAGCGAACTCTGGGTCGCTGTTCTCGTAGTTGCTGGCCATCGCCCGCAACTCGTTCAGTCCGATCACGTAAGATCTCCTCTTGTCTCGTTCTGTTCGGCCGCCGTTCGCACCGGCGGCCGGATTTATGTGCGGGGTGGTTTGGAAGACGCGGTCCCAGAGCCCGGTCCATCTGCAGTGGGCTGGTATTGATCTCCGGGACCGCGTCGCACCTCGACGCAGGGACAACCCCGTTCACCTGCGACGAGGGGGTCTAGAACGCCCAGGTCATGACCGGCGTCTCGAAAGTCGTTGCGGGAGCAGGCGCAGTCCGCAGCAGCGAACGCAGCCAGGCCTCGATCAGGTACACGTGATTCACCCCCAATCCCTGAAAGCGGGGATCGCGTATACCGCGAGCACGGCGAGCGCGATGATGAGCACGGCGAGGAAGAAGTTGACGTCGATGACGCCGTCGGCGTACAGCGACCAGTCAGCGACGATGACGACCAGCGCTCCCGCGCAAGCCGAGCCCGCGCTCATGCGTGGTCCCGTACCTGAGTGATGCGGCCACCGCGATTCGCCGCGACCTCGCGCTCGACCTGTCGCTCGCTCGGCAGCGAGCGGTAGTAGCGATCCAGATCGACGGCGTCGACGAGGATCTTGCTGCCCAGGTACCTGGCGGCGAGGTGCCCTTCGCGCACGAGCTGGCGGATAGTCGACTCGGCGATGCCGGTCGCCTCGGAGGCCTGCCGGACGCTGTAGCTGATCTGGCGCAGGAAATCGGCGCCTGCTGTCGGGGTCTTCCCACTCTTGGGATGAGCAGTCATGACTGCCCCGCAGATTCGGGATCCTTCTTGAGCCCGGCGAGAAAGACGCTCGGGTCGGTGTCGACGCACTCGCTGAGCGACACAAGCTCTTCAACCGTGAACGGTGCGCGACCCCCGAGTTTCCGGGTGAGCGTCACCTGGGCTATGCCGGTCTGCTCGCAGGCAGTTCGTTGAGGAATTCCAGCTTCCTTGAGCGCATCGCGAATGCGCCCCCCGACGAGCTTGTTGACGGGATTCGCTGTAACCATACGGCTAACGGTAGTAGCCGATTGGTTACAACGCAAGCATGGCGAACGCCCGATTGGCGTCTACATGTAACCAATCAGCTTGATACGATGCCGGTATGTCTACCGACGAGAACCCCGAACTCGCGGACCGCCGGCGCGCCCTATTACGGGCCACGGTAGCCGCGGAGCTCCGGGCAGAAGTTGCACGCGCCGACCTAACGCAGGACGAGGTCGCGGCGCGCGTTGGAATGCATCGGGCGACCGTAAATCGCCTACTGAATGGGTCGCGTTCGATTGACGCGGAGCAGCTGATCGCGTTCGCATTGGGGCTCGGGTTCGACGCGGGAGAGATGGTCGACACCGCGAAGCGGAAGTATCTTGAGCAGCTCGCTCGGCTCGACGTCGAGACATAGAGCAGCTTCGATCAACGACGCGATCGAAACTCTTCTCCATGCAGCACCATCGTCTGCACTGGAATCTTCACCGAACATTGCCGCCACCCCTCCACTCTCACGCAACCGACCCGCTA
>NZ_VBUT01000012.1 GCF_005863245.1 Nocardia cyriacigeorgica
TCACGAAAGCCCCCGACCACGGTCGGGGGCTTTCGTCGTTTACGCAGGTTTATCGATAGGGTGGCGGGGCCGGCGAATTCGAGTCGGCTTGGACGCGAGGGGGATTCGTGACGAACCCGTATGACGGCAGTGGGAATGGGAAGCCGATCGGATTGTCGAAGGAGCCGCCTGCGGCGGATTCGCCCGACGCTGGCGCGGTGCATCCGCATCAGGTGGGGAGCGATCCTGGTCCCACGGTTGTCGTGAACCCGGTACCAGGCGCGAGCTATCCTCCAGCCGCACCTGGTTATGGGCACCCGTCGCCGCCGTATGGCGTTCCGCCCGCGGGTCCGGGTGCCGGGTATCCCGGCGCTCCTCCTGCGGCGCCGTATGCGGCTGTGCCCTATGGGTATTCGGCTCCGCCGCCGAGCCACCCGGTGCCGCCTCCTGGCTATGGGATGGCGCCCGGATACGCGCCGAGGTCGGCTCCGAGCCGCACGCCGAAGTGGTTGATCATCTCGGCTATCGGTGTGGTCGTCGTGTTGGGTGGCGCGCTTATCGGGTTGCGTGTGCTCGTATCGGTGAAGAGCAGCGAGAACGATTCCGGACCGCTGGCATACCCGGCCGTCGGCACCTGCATCGACCATCACGGCGGCGATGTCATGCACGAGTCGATTCCTGCGTTGGATTGCGCCAATCCGGCTGCGACGAAGAAGATCGTGGCTTCGGAGATCGTGACCGACACTGACCGAGAGGTCGAGTGCACCGACATCCAGAGCTTGATCATCACGACCGGAACGCATCACGGGGACATCGTCACTGCGCACTCTTGTGCAGCGCCCAATGTGATTGTCGGGCACTGCTACCAGGCTTCGATCCGCGACTACACCTACGATCCCGCGTGCACCGACGGATCCGCCAGGTTCGACCGGGTGGTCCGTGGCGTCCAGGACACCGAGGTATGTGACACGCCGACCGAGGACGTCGGCCGCAAAATGGACATGATCATCCTCGGCAAGTTCCACTTCGTGAACAAGGAAGAGAACGCCACTTACTGTTTCGACCTGCCGAACTGACACCTGCCACCTGAGCCCGTTCGATCGCGACCGGGCCTGCCCCCTACACTCGTCCCGGTGCGCCTCGTGATTGCTCGCTGTCAGGTCGACTACGTCGGTCGGCTCACCGCTCATCTGCCGATGGCCAAGCGGCTGTTGCTGATGAAGGCGGACGGGGCGGTGCTGGTGCATTCCGACGGTGGGTCCTACAAACCGCTGAACTGGATGAGCCCGCCCTGTTGGATGGAGGAGCGCGACGCCGACGGTGCGGGGGCGCTGTGGGTGGTCACCAACAAGGCCGGCGAGGAATTGCGGATCACCATCGAGGAGATCGAGCACGATTCCAAGCATGAGCTCGGGATGGATCCGGGGCTGGTGAAAGACGGTGTGGAGGCCCACCTTCAGGAGCTGCTGGCCGAGCATGTGCAGACCCTCGGTCCCGGGTACACGCTGATCCGGCGCGAGTACATGACGGCGATCGGCCCGGTGGATCTGCTGTGCCGTGACGCCGACGGTGCGACTGTCGCGGTGGAGATCAAGCGGCGCGGTGAGATCGACGGCGTCGAACAGCTCACCCGCTACCTCGAACTGCTCAACCGGGACCCACTGCTGGCGCCGGTGGCCGGAGTGTTCGCGGCCCAGCAGATCAAGCCGCAGGCGCGCACGCTCGCCGAGGACCGTGGAATCCGGTGCCTGACGCTGGATTACGACGCCCTGCGCGGCACGGAGAGCAACGAGTTCCGGCTCTTCTAAGCTTGGAACCATGCCCCGCCGTAAACCGCGCTCAGCGCGCCGGACGGATGCCCCGTCCGGGCGCCCGCTCGGCGATGTGTTCGGGCGGACCGAACCCGGCCCCGGCGACGAGATGTATGTGGTGCGCACGATCCCCGGCACCCGGGCGGTGAAGACCTACCGGTGTCCCGGCTGCGACCACGAGATCATGCCCGGCGTCGCGCATATCGTCGCCTGGCCGGCCTACGGCGGCGAGGACGACCGCAGGCACTGGCATCGCGGCTGCTGGAACGGACGACGCACGCGGAGCATCACGCGACGCTGGTCCTGACACTGTCGAGCCGCTCAGCGGCGGGACGCACGCAAGCGCAGGATGCGCGCGGTCTGCTCGTCGGCGGGTAGGAAGGCCTCGAGATGGAGTTCTGCGATCGTGACGTCGGTGGCGGTGGCGAACGAGGTGAGCGTTGTGATCAGGCGCAGGTCACCGTCGCCGGTGCGCAGGTGCAGGGGGACGGCGAAGCCGAGATGGTCGGGGCCGGGAGCCGCGGCGGGTAGATAGCCCGATAGTTCCGTGATCAGGGCGTCGAGGGCGGGATCGGGGGTGAGGGCTGCGCGGGTGCCCAAGGATTCGACGATATGCCTGCCCCATTCCGGCAGGTTGACCACGCGGGGCGCGACCCCGGCCGGGTGCAGGGCCAGGCGCAGGACGTTGATCGGCGCGTGCAGTAGGTGGTCGGCGACGCCCTCGGTGAACAGGTCGAACGCGGCATTGGCTGTCACCAGTTCGCCGCGTGGGCGCGCGACCAACGCCGGATAGGGCAGATGTCCATCGAGGACCGCAGCGAGCGCCTCGCGGATCGGCGCCAACTCCGGTGCTGCCAGATCGCTTTCCGGGAACACCGGCGCGAAACCGGCGGACAGCAGCAGGTTGTTGCGATCGCGCAGGGTTAGCTCGAGCGATTCGGCCAGGCGGACGACCATGGTGCGGCCCGGCTGGGACCGGCCCTGTTCGAGGAAGCTCACGTAGCGCTGACTCGTCTCGGCGCGAATCGCCAGATCGAGCTGGCTCACCCGGCGCAGCGTGCGCCAATGCCGCAGTTGGGGGCCGAAGGCGGTGGTCTGCGCGGTCGTCATGATGCGAGTCAACCTCGCGCCGGCACCGCGCGCCATTCCCACGAGGGTATGAACCGAGGTGCGTGAATGCGGGTGGCGTCATTCCCTGCGGGGAATCGCGGGTCGTCGTTCGTCTCGGCAGAGTTGCCGCCATGAGCAACAACGACATCGCCACCCGGTATGTGGCCCTCTGGAACGAAGCCGAGCCCGTCGCCCGCCGAGCCCGGATCGAGGAATTGTTCACCGTCGACGGCATGCAGGTGCTGGTCGATCCGCCCGCCGAAGCCCGCAAGGCGGCCGCCGATCTCGCCATTCCGGCACCGCCGCTCGGCGTGCACGGCCACGACGCGCTCGACCGTCGCGTCACCCGGGCCTATGAGATGTTCCTCGCCAGTGGCGAATACGTCTTCGCCGCGGCCGGACCCGCGGTCGAACTGCCCGCGAACACCGTCGGCGTCGCCTGGACGATGAACCGCCGTGACGACGGTACGCCGCAGGGCGGCGGTTTCGACCTGCTCGCCCTCGATGCCGACGGCCGGATCGTGTCCGATCACCAGTTCATCGAGGGGTCACGGTAAGATCTGCGCACACGAGGAAGGCCGCCCCCGTGGGAGCGGCCTTCGGTGCTGATGGTGTTCTGTCGCCGCGCAGGCCCGAAATCAGTTAGTTGCTGATCTCGGCGTTCTCACGCTCTTCGTCGACCACGTCGTCGTCTTCGGGCGTGACCTCGGGGATGGCCTTGGTGCGCGAACCCGTGACGGACTTGGTGTTGTTGCCGGAGATCGACTTGCGCTGCTGGTCGGGCACACCGTCGAGCAGTTCGCTCTCCCGGTTGACCGCGGCCAGCATCGCCGGCACCGAATCCAGCTGGCCGCGGATGCCGAGCAGCTGGGCCAGGACGCGCCCGCGCAGCACGCGCATCTCTTCGGCCAGTTCCTTGGCGTGCGCGATCTTGCGCTCGCTGGTCTGGGTGGCGGAGGTGATGAGGCGGTTGGCCTCGTCGGTGGCGTCCTTGATCCGCTGCGCGGCCTCGGCGCGGCTGGTGGCCTCCAGCTCCTCCATGGCACGAGTGAGCTTGGTGCGACGCTCGGCCATGGTGACCTCGAAGTCCTGCTGGGCGGCCTTGCGCTTGGCTTCGGCCTCCTTGCCGATGCGGTCGGCTTCGGCCTGGGCGGCTTCGATGATCTTGGCTGCTTCGGTGCGCGCGTTCGCCAGTGTCTGCTCGAACTCGATTTCGAGCGCTTCGCGCTTTTCCTTGGTCTCGGCGAGCAGCGACTCGTACTTGCCACGCATCTCGGTGGCCTGCTGCTCGGCGATCGACACCATTTCCGCGGCCTCGGCCTGCGCCAGGGCGCGGACCTCGGACGCCTCGTCGGAGGCCAGTCGCAGCATGCGAGAAATACGGTCGCTCATGCCTTCCGCGGTGGTCGGCGGCACGGACAGCCGGTCGACCTCCTTGCGGAGCTCATCGATCTCGTCGCGCGCGTCCTCGAGCTGGCTCGCAAGGTTACGAGCCTGCGCGGCGGCCGCATCACGATCGGTGGCGGTGACCCTCAGTTCGGCATCGAAGCGGTCGAAATAGTTACGCACCTCGTCTTGCGCATAACCCTTGCGCACAACGGTGAAGGGCAGTGCAACGAAGCGATTGCGATCGGACTCAGGTGACGACATGGCCAACAAACTACAGCCTGATCGGGGTGCATGGTGAGTCGACTGCGAATGTCATCGCAACGAGATCTTCCCGCCCGATCTTGGTACTAGTGCGTAACATTCGGGTTCGGCTCGACCAACTCCACCAGCACACCACCAGCATCCTTCGGATGGATGAAATTGATGCTGGATCCGGCGGTTCCGGCGCGCGGCGCGTCGTAGAGCAAACGCAGGCCGCGGCTGCGCAGATGTGCCGAAACGGCCTCGATGTCGGTGACTCGGTAGGCCAGCTGCTGCAGGCCGGGGCCGCTGCGGTCGATGAACTTGGCGATGGTGGAGGTCTCGTCCAGCGGGGCCAGCAACTGCAAGGCAGTCGCCTCGTCGGCGGCCGCCGGGCACGACAGCATGGCCTCTTGCACGCCCTGCGCCTCGTTGACCTCGCGGTGGGTTTCCACCATGCCGAGATTGGTGGTGTACCAGGCGACGGCGGCGTCGAGGTCGGGCACCGCGATACCGACGTGGTCGACGGCGATCACGTAGTCCGCGGGGATGAATTCGTTCGAGTCGGTTGTAGTGCTCACGCTTCGAACGTAGCGCGTACCTGCGCGGGGCTGGTGCGGCCGGACCCGCTACCGTTGAGTACGAGGCTGTCGTCGCGCCACGGCGCGGGCAGCGCTGATCCACCGATGCTGTGAACTGCAGAAGGCGAGGCTCGTCGTGACCAACTCCGTGATCGTGTCCGGTGCGCGTACCCCGGTCGGCCGCCTGCTGGGCGGGTTGAAGGATTTCAGCGGGTCGGATCTCGGCGGTTTCGCGATCAAGGCGGCGCTGGAGAAGGCCGGTGTGCGCGGCGACCAGGTCGATTACGTGATCATGGGCCAGGTGCTCACCGCGGGCGCGGGCCAGATTCCGGCCCGGCAGGCGGCCGTCGCCGGCGGTATCCCGATGGACGTGCCCGCGCTGACGCTGAACAAGGTGTGCCTGTCCGGCATCAACGCGATCGCGCTGGCCGATCAGCTGATCCGGGCCGGCGAGTACGAGATCGTCGTCGCCGGCGGCCAGGAGTCGATGAGCCAGGCCCCGCATCTGCTGGAGAAGAGCCGCGAGGGCTTCAAGTACGGCGATGTGAACCTGCGCGACCACATGGCCTACGACGGGCTCTACGACATCTTCACCGATCAGGCGATGGGTGCGCTCACCGAGACCCGCAACGACGCCGAGCCGATCAGCCGCGAGGAGCAGGACGCGTTCGCGGCCGCTTCGCATCAGCGTGCGGCGGCGGCGTGGAAGAACGGCGTGTTCGACGACGAGGTCGTCCCGGTGGCGGTGCCGCAGCGCAAGGGTGATCCGATCATGATCACCGAGGACGAGGGCATCCGCGCCGACACCACCGCCGAATCGCTGGCCAAGCTGCGCCCGGCGTTCCGCAAGGACGGCACCATCACCGCCGGTTCGGCCTCGCAGATCTCCGACGGCGCCGCCGCGGTCGTGGTGATGAGCAAGGCCAAGGCCGAGGAGCTGGGGCTGAGCTGGATCGCCGAGATCGGCGCCGCCGGTGTGGTGGCCGGTCCGGATTCGACGTTGCAGGATCAGCCCGCCAACGCCATCGCCAAGGCGTGCGCGAAGGCCGGTATCGAGCCGTCGGAGCTGGACCTGGTGGAGATCAACGAGGCGTTCGCCGCGGTCGGCATCGCGTCGACCCGCAAGCTGGGCATCGATCCGGAGAAGGTGAACGTCAACGGTGGCGCGATCGCCATCGGTCACCCGCTGGGCATGTCCGGTGCGCGCATCGTGCTGCACCTGGCCCTGGAGTTGAAGCGCCGCGGTGGTGGCGTGGGTGCCGCCGCGCTGTGCGGTGGTGGCGGCCAGGGTGATGCGCTGATCATCAAGGTGTAGTCACGCAGGCGCCGGCGTGCCGAGGGGTGCGCCGGCGCCGTTCGTTTCCGCCGGTGCCGAACGCGGATCCGCTGCCGCCATTGCGTCTGTACGCAGTATTCGGGGCCGATGTCCGTTCTGCCCGGTGTGACCGGTTCAACTACGACTCGTCGTAGTGCATGCGGCACAATGGGGGCCATGGGTTCTTACGATCTGCGTACCGTCACGGGCAGGTTCCGGTTCTTCGCCATCCTCGAGGCGGTGTCGTGGGCCGGCCTGCTGATCGGCATGGCGTTCAAGTACATCCCCGATCCGGGCAACGAGATCGGGGTGAAGATCTTCGGCCCCGTCCATGGCGGCATCTTCATCCTGTTCGTGCTGAGCGCCCTGCTGGCCTCGCGTGAGTTGAATTGGAACTGGAAGACCACCGTGCTCGCGCTGGCCTCCAGCATTCCGCCGTTCTGCACGGTGATCTTCGAGATCTGGGCGGTGCGCACCGGCAAGCTGGAGCAGCCGAGCGCCGTGAGCGAAGCCCCGGCCACCGCACGCGTCTCTTCGTGACAAACTGGACGGCGTGACTCGACCATCCGCTCGTCGTCCTTCGCCAGCCGTCGCCGCCGCCATGTCCGGTGCGGTGGATCTGTCCGCCCTGAAGCAGCCGCCCGCGGGTGCGGGCCCCGAAGGCGGATACACGGTGACCGAGGCCGACTTCGAAACCAAGGTGCTTCGGCGTTCGACCCAGGTGCCGGTGGTGGTGGCGCTGTATTCGCAGCGCAGCCCCGGCAGCGTCGAACTGGTGCAGCTGCTGGAGCGGCTGGCCGGTGAAGGCGACGGCAGCTGGGACCTGGCGACCGTCGAGGCCGAAAGCAATATGCGGATCGCGCAGGCGTTCGGGGTGCAGGGCATTCCGACGGTGATCGCGGTCGCCGGCGGTCAGCCGTTGGCCGACTTCCAAGGCGTGCAGCCGGAGCCGCAGGTGCGCCAATGGCTGGCCGCCGTGGTGGACGCGGTCGCGGGCAAGCTGGAAGGCGGCCCGGCCGGGCAGCCCCAGCAGGCCGAGGACCCGCGGTTCGCCACCGCCGAAGCGCTGCTGGAGCAGGGCGATCTGGCCGGTGCGGAATCGGCGTACGAGTCGATTCTGGAAGCCGAGCCGAACAATGCCGAGGCCAAGGCCGCGGTCCGGCAGGTCCGTTTCCTGGCCCGCGCCCAGCAGCTGCCGGATTCGGCGATCGCCACCGCCGACGCCGACCCGGGCAATGTCGACGCCCAGCTCGACGCCGCCGATATCGAACTGTTCCACCAGCGTCCGGAAGCGGCGTTCGATCGGCTGATCGGGGTCGTCAAGCGGACCGCGGGTGATGACCGCACCAAGGTCCGCACCCGGCTGCTGGAGCTGTTCGAGCTGTTCGATCAGGCGGAGCCGTTCGTGGTGGCGGCCAGGCGCAAGCTGGCGGCCGCGCTGTACTGAG
The DNA here is from genome assembly GCF_005863245.1 of Nocardia cyriacigeorgica. GTDB lineage: Bacteria > Actinomycetota > Actinomycetes > Mycobacteriales > Mycobacteriaceae > Nocardia > Nocardia cyriacigeorgica_C. Next base: position 7,874 of record NZ_VBUT01000012.1, read on the forward strand.
CGCGAACGGTTCGCCGACCGCCTCGGCCGATCGTGCATCGGCATCGGATACTCGAACGCCCGCACTCCTGGTGCCCGCACTCCTGGTGAGTGCGGGCGTTAGCTCTTTTTCTGAACCGGAACCGGAGCCGGCGACATGCCGCCGCGAACTCGGCGGCGGGGTGGTTACGAGTCGGCTGCCAGCCACACCGCGCTGGACGGGGCAAGCGCGAGAACGGCGGACGCCGGTCGGCCGTGCCAGGGCTGCTCCTCGGCCACGACCGCGCCGAGATTCCCCATCCCGGACCCGCCGTATTCGACGGCGTCGGTGTTGAGGATCTCGGTCCAGCGTCCCGCGGTGGGCAGGCCGATGCGGTATTTGTCGTAGGCCGAGCCGGAGAAGTTGTAGACACAGGCGATGACGGAGCTGTCGGTGCCGTAGCGCAGGAACGCCAGCACATTGTGTTCGCGGTCGTCGGCCTCGATCCAGGAGTGCCCGCCGGGGGTGGTGTCCTGGGTCCACAGCGCCGGCCGGGCCCGGTAGACGGCGTTGAGGTCGCGGACGACGCGCTGCACGCCCCGGTGCAGCGGATTATCCAGCTCGTGCCAGTCCAGGCCGCGATCGTGCGACCATTCCCGGAACTGGCCGAATTCCTGGCCCATGAACAGCAGTTGTTTGCCGGGGTGGGCCCACATGTAGGCGAGCAGGGCGCGCACACCGCTGGCCTTGGCGTAGTCGTCGCCGGGCATCCGCGTCCACAGAGTGCCCTTGCCGTGCACCACTTCGTCGTGGCTGATGGGCAGCACATAGTTCTCGCTCCAGGCGTACATCAGTGAGAAGGTGATCTCGTTGTGGTGCCAGGACCGGTGGATCGGGTCGCGGCCCAGGTAGCCGAGGGTGTCGTGCATCCAGCCCATGTTCCATTTCATGGAGAATCCGAGCCCGCCGACCTCGGTGGCGCGGGTGACGCCGGGCCAGGTGGTGGATTCTTCGGCGATGGTGAGCACGCCCGGATGGGCACTGTGGATGCGGTCGTTGAGTTCGGTGAGGAAGTCGACGGCGTCGAGGTTTTCCCGGCCGCCGTGCACATTGGGTTCCCATTCGCCGTCGCGGCGGGAGTAGTCGAGGTAGAGCATCGACGCGACGGCGTCGACCCGCAGGCCGTCGATGTGGAATTCCTCGATCCAGTAGCGGGCGTTGGCGATGAGGAAATTGCGGACCTCGTTGCGGCCGAAGTCGAAGACGTAGGTGCCCCAGTCGGGTTGCTCGCCGCGGCGCGGATCGGGGTGCTCGTAGAGCGGGGTGCCGTCGAAGCGGGCCAGCGCCCATTCGTCGCGCGGGAAGTGCGCGGGCACCCAGTCGAGCAGCACGCCGATGCCCTGACCGTGCAGGTGGTCGACGAAGGCGCGGAAGTCGTCGGGGCTGCCGAAGCGGGAGGTCGGCGCGTAGTACGAGGTGACCTGGTAGCCCCAGGAGCCGCCGAACGGATGCTCGGCCACGGGCAGCAGCTCGATGTGGGTGAAGCCGGCCTCGCGCACGTAGTCGGCCAGCTGCACGGCGAGTTCGCGGTAGGTGCGGCCGGGCCGCCAGGACCCGAGATGCACTTCGTAGACGCTCAGCGGTGCGCGGGCCGGTTCGGTGACGGCGCGGGCGGCCAGCCAGGCGTCGTCGGTCCAGACATGCCGCGATTCGGTGATCACCGACGCGGTCGCGGGTGGGACCTCGGTGGCGAAGGCGAACGGGTCGGCATGGTCGACGACGCGTCCGTCCGCGCCGTGCACCCGGTACTTGTAGCGGGTGCCGGGTCCGACGCCGGGCACGAACAGCTCCCAGACCCCTGAGCTGCCAAGCGACCGCATGGGTGTGCCCGCCCCGCTCCAGCCGTCGAAATCGCCCATCACGCTGACGCCGCGCGCATTCGGCGCCCAGACCGCGAACGAAGTGCCGTGGACCTCGCCGTCGAGGGTGGTGTAGCGGCGCGGGTGCGCGCCGAGCACCTCCCACAGCCGCTGATGGTTGCCTTCGCCGATCAGGTGCAGGTCGAGTTCGCCGAGGGTGGGCAGGAACCGGTAGCCGTCGGCCCCGACGACGGTCTGGCCGCCCGGATAGGTGGTGACGATGCGGTAGTCCAGCAGCTCCGGATACGGCAGCACACCGGCGAAGACACCGTGCCCGAGCGAATCGAGCCGGTGCTCCTCGCCGCCGACGCGGGCGCTCACCGTGTCAGCGTGCGGGCGCAGCACCCGGACCACGGTGCCGTCCGGGTGCGGGTGCGCACCGAGGACGGTGTGCGGGTCGGGGTGGGTGCCCGCCGCGAGCAGCATCAGGTCGCGGCGCTTCACCGCCGGGCCCCGCTCATCAGAAGCTCCTACGGAAGGCCAGTTCGGTGCGCTTGGCCTGGGGGATCGGCGGCAGCGCGAGGATGTGCGCGACGGCCTTGGTGGGGTCGAGGCGCACGTAGTTGGTCTGCGCCCAGTGGTATTCCTCGCCGCTGACCTCGTCGTAGACGACCGGATGGTCGTGCCATTCGCGGCCGATGGCGGGCAGGTCGAGCGAGAGCATGCCCTGTTCGGCGGCGTACGGGTTGAGGTTCACCACCACGAGGACGGCGTCGCCGGTGGCCGGATCGAATTTCGAGTAGGCCAGCATGGCGTCGTTGTCGATGTGGTGGAAGTGCAGGCAGCGCAGTTGACGCAGTGCCGGATGGGCGCGTCGGATCTCGTTGAGCCTGGTCAGCCAGGGTTCCAGCGATTCACCGCGGGCCAGCGCCTCGGCGAATGGGCGCGGGCGCAGCTCGTACTTCTCGGAGTCGAGGTATTCCTCGCTGCCTGGGCGCACGGCCTGGTGCTCGAAGAGTTCGAAACCGGAGTACACACCCCAGGTGGGGGCGAGGGTTGCGGCGAGCGCGGCGCGGATGGCGAACATGCCTGGGCCGCCGTGTTGCAGGCTCTCGTGCAGGATGTCGGGGGTGTTGACGAAGAGGTTGGGGCGGGCTTCGTCGGCCTTGGCGGCGAGTTCACGGCCGAATTCGGTGAGCTCCCATTTGTGCACGCGCCAGGTGAAATAGGTGTAGGACTGGCTGAATCCGCGGCGCGCCAGCCCGTACAGCCGCGCCGGACGGGTGAACGCCTCGGACAGGAACACCACGTCGGGATCGGTGCGCCGCACCGTGCTGATCAGCCATTCCCAGAAGTCGGCTGGTTTGGTGTGCGGGTTGTCGACGCGGAAGATCTTGACGCCCAATCTGATCCAATGCCGGACCACGCGCAGCACCTCGGCGTAGAGGCCGTCGGGGTCGTTGTCGAAGTCGACGGGGTAGATGTCCTGGTATTTCTTCGGCGGATTCTCCGCGTAGGCGATGGTGCCGTCGGGCAGGGTGGTGAACCATTCGGGGTGTTCGCGCACCCACGGGTGGTCGGGGGCGCATTGCAGGGCCAGGTCGAGGGCCACTTCGAGGCCGAGCCGTTCGGCGGCGGCGACGAAATCGGCGAAGTCGTCTTCGGTGCCCAGTTCCGGGTGGATGGCGTCGTGGCCGCCCTCGGCCGAGCCGATGGCCCACGGTGAGCCGACGTCGCCGGGTTCGGCGGTGAGCGAATTGTTGCGGCCCTTGCGGTTCACCGTGCCGATGGGGTGGATGGGCGGCAGGTAGACCACATCGAAGCCCATGCCCGCGATGCGCGGCAGGTCTTTCGCGGCGGTGGCGAAGGTGCCGTGGACGGGTTTGCCGTCGGCGTCGCGGCCGCCGGTGGAGCGCGGGAAGAATTCGTACCAGGCGCCGTAGAGCGCGCGCTGTCGCTCGATCAGCACGGTGTGCTGGGGGCCGCGGGTCACCAGGTCCCGCAACGGCGTCACGCGCAGGATCTCGGCGACCTCCTCGGTGAACGCCGGCGCCACCCGGGCCGGTAGCTGCTCATCGCTGCGCAGCGCCGCCGCGACCGCGCGCAATCGCTCGAACTGTTTCTTCGGCACCGCTTGGGCGGCGCGGTCGAACAACCGGGCGCCCAGTTCCAGATCGTTGGCCAGGTCGGCGGCGCTCTGGCCGACGGCCAGTTTCGCCTCCACCGCGGCCCGCCAGGTGGCGATCGGATCGCGCCAGCCCTCGATGCGGAAGGTCCAGGTGCCAGGGGCGTTCGGGGTGAAGGTGGCGTTGAAGACGTCGGGTTCGTAGTCCGGTGTCATCCGGATGCGGGTAGTGCGCGAGGAGCTCGGACCGCGCACCGCGAGGGTGGCGGCGACGGCCGCGTGGCCTTCGCTCCACACCACGGCGCGCACCGGGAACACCTCGCCGACGACGGCCTTGGCGGGCCGGCCTCCGGGGATGAACGGGGCAGTGTCATCGATAGCGATGCGGCCGGTCACGTTCCCAACCGTACCGGGCCTCGCCGCGATCCTTGTGATGAGCGTCCGTGCGGATCGTGCTGGTCTACCCGGGCTGACATTGTTGGGTAGGGTTCGGCTGGTGAAGGCACTGCGTCGGTTCACAGTCCGCGCCCATCTGCCCGAGCGCCTGTCGGCGCTGGGCGAATTGTCGACGAATCTGCGCTGGTCCTGGCATGGCCCGACGCAGGATCTGTTCGCCGAACTCGACCCGGCACTGTGGCTCGAAGTGGGCCATGATCCGGTGCGGATGCTCGGCGAGGTGCCGCCCGAACGGCTCGACGAGCTGGCCGCCGACCCCGGCTACACCGCCCGGGTGGACGCCGCCGCCGCGGATCTGCGCGAGTATCTGGAGACTCCGGGCTGGTTCCAGCGGCGCGGCACCGAGGTGGCCGGGGTGGCCTATTTCTCGATGGAGTTCGGCGTCACCGAGGTGCTGCCGAACTACTCCGGCGGGCTCGGCATCCTGGCGGGCGATCATCTCAAGGCGGCCTCTGATCTGGGACTGCCACTCATCGGCGTCGGTCTGCTGTACCGCTCGGGGTACTTCCGGCAGTCGCTGACCGCCGACGGCTGGCAGGCCGAGCACTATCCGGCGCTGGATCCGCAGGGTTTGCCGCTGCGGCTGCTGACCGCCGACGGCTCGCCGGTGCTGATCCATGTGGGCATGCCCGATCGCCGGGTGCTGCGTGCCAGGGTGTGGATCGCGCAGGTCGGGCGGGTGCCGCTGCTGCTGTTGGATTCCGATATCGCCGATAACGATCCGGAACTGCGCGCCGTCACCGACCGGCTCTACGGCGGCGATCAGGACCACCGGATCAAACAGGAGATCCTGGCCGGTATCGGCGGGGTGCGCGCGGTGCGCGCCTTCACCCACGCCGAGGGGCTGCCGGATCCGGACGTGTTCCATATGAACGAGGGCCACGCCGGTTTCCTCGGACTCGAACGGATCCGCGAATACGTCGCGGCCGGACTCGATTTCGATGCCGCGCTGGCCGCGGTGCGGGCCGGGACCGTGTTCACCACGCATACGCCGGTGCCCGCGGGTATCGACCGGTTTCCGATGCCGATGGTGCGCAGGTATTTCGGCGGCCCGCACGGGGAAGCCGAATCGTCGCTGCTGCCCGGGTTGTCGGTGGATCGCATCGTCGGGTTGGGGCGCGAGTCGGATCCGTCGGTGTTCAACATGGCGCATATGGGGCTGCGGCTGGCGCAGCGCGCGAACGGGGTGTCGAAGCTGCACGGCGAGGTCAGCCGGGAGATGTTCGCCTCGCTGTGGCCCGGATTCGATGCCGCGGAGGTGCCGATCGGCTCGATCACCAACGGCGTGCACGCCCCCACCTGGGCGGCGCGCGAGTGGATCGATAAGGCACGGGAGCGGATCGGCGCCGACCTCGTGGAGGAGGCGCGCGGCTGGGAGAAGCTCCGCGATATCGACGCCGCCGAACTGTGGTCGACGCGTAACACGCTGCGCGCCACCCTGGTCGACGAGGTGCGTCGCAGGCTGCGGGTGTCGTGGTTGCAGCGCGGGGCCGCCGAGGCCGAATTGGGCTGGATCGACGGCGTTTTCGACCCTGAGGTGCTGACGGTCGGCTTCGCCCGCCGGGTACCGACCTACAAACGGCTGACGCTGATGCTCCGCGACCCCGAACGCCTGCGGTCGCTGCTGCTCGACCCCGACCGCCCGGTACAGCTGGTGGTGGCCGGTAAAAGCCATCCCGCCGACGACGGCGGCAAGGCGCTCATCCAGCAGGTGGTGCGTTTCGCCGACGACCCCGAGGTGCGCCACCGCATCGTCTTCCTGCCCGATTACGACATGTCCATGGCCCGCTACCTGTACTGGGGTTGCGATGTGTGGTTGAACAACCCGCTGCGCCCGCTCGAGGCCTGCGGCACCTCCGGCATGAAGTCGGCGCTCAACGGCGGGCTCAACCTGTCCATCCGCGACGGCTGGTGGGACGAGATGTACGACGGCGAGAACGGCTGGGCCATCCCCACCGCCGACGGTATCCGCGACGAACACCGCCGCGACGATCTGGAGGCCGCCGCCCTTTACGAGCTGTTCGAGCGTTCGGTGGCGCCGCGCTTCTACGACCGCGATGCGAACGGGATGCCGGTGCGTTGGGTGGAGATGGTGCGCCACACCCTCCAGACGCTCGGGCCGAAGGTGCTGGCCTCGCGGATGGTGCGCGATTACGCGCTGGACTACTACGTGCCCGCCGCGGCCGCCTGCCGCCGCGCGGTCGCCGATGATTTCGCCGGCGCCCGCGCCGTGGCCGAATACCGGCGCCGGGTGGAGTCGGCGTGGCCGTCGGTGCGGGTGGTGCAGGTCGACAGTGCCGGCCTGCCGGACACGCCGATCATCGGGGCGCCGCTGTCGTTGACCGCGCGGATCGACCTCGGCGGGCTGGCTCCGGAGGACGTCACGGTGCAGGCGGTGCTCGGGCGGGTATCGCCGGCCGACGACCTGTCCGACGTGACGGCCATGCCGATGAAACACACCGGATCCGATTCGGGCCTCGAGCTGTTCGAGATCGAGACGCCGGTGTCGCTGTCGGGCGCGGTGGGGTACACGGTGCGGGTGCTGCCGCACAGCGAACTGCTGGCCTCCGATGCCGAACTCGGGTTGGTCGCCGCGCCCAGTGCGTGACGCGCTCCGGTGGGTGAGTCGGGTTGTCGGCACAGGGGTTTTCGCCGGGATCTCGGGCTCGGCGCCGAGCGGTCGCCGCATCGCTCGGGCAGCGGGTGTCGAGGGGCTCCCTTAACCTGGGCGGGGTAGCTCCGGCCGGTCGGTGCGCCGAGCACAGGGACTCCCGAGCGTCACGCATATCACTCATTCAGGTGGCTGACCAGGCTTGTTGGCGCCGGATCGGATAACGTCTCGAGCACCCCGCTCATTCGTTCCCGACTGGAGTACCCCCATGGCCATCGACGTGCTGACCCGAACCCGGGGTCATATCGATAACTATTTCGGTGTCAGCTCGAACGGCTCGACCGTCAAACGGGAGCTGATGGCGGGCACTGTCACGTTCCTGGCCATGTCGTATGTGCTCGCGGTGAACCCGTCGGTGCTCGGCGACCACGGTGTCCTCGGTGAGCTGGGCATTCCCACCCAGGCGGTCTTCACCGCGACGGCGGTCGCGGCGGTATTCGGCACGCTGGTGATGGGGTTGTGGGCCAAGTATCCGGTCGCGCTGGCGCCGGGGATGGGGCTCAACGCGTTCTTCGCCTATTCGGTGGTGCTCGGGATGGGGATTCCGTGGCAGGTGGCGTTGTCGGGGACGTTCCTGTCGGGTGTCATCTTCTTCATCCTCGCGGTCACCAAGGTGCGTGAACGCATCCTCAACGCCATTCCCATGCAGATGAAGCTCGCGGTCGGGGCGGGCATCGGCATGTTCGTGGCGTTCCTCGGGCTGAAGAACGCCGGCATCGTGGTCGCCAACGAGGCCACCTTCGTCGCGCTCGGAGATTTCACGAAGGGCACCACCCTGCTCGCGCTGTTCGGGCTGGTGGTGACGGTGGTGTTCGTCGTGCTCGGCTGGCACGGCGCCGTGCTCTACGGCATCGTGCTGACCACCATCGTCGGCATGATCAGCGGCCTGGTGGATCTGCCGGACGGCATCGCGGCGCTGCCGCGCGGGCTGGACGAGACCTTCGGACAGGCCATCATCCATCTGCCCGACGCGTTCACCGGACAGATGATCGTCGTGGTGCTGACCATGCTGTTCGTCGATTTCTTCGACGCCTCCGGCACCCTGATCGGCGTCGCGAACCAGGCCGGGCTGCTCGACAAGGACGGCAAGCTGCCGCGCGCGGCCAGTGCGCTGGCCGCCGATTCGGTGGGCACCACCGCGGGCGCGATCATCGGCACCTCCACCACCACGGCCTATGTCGAGTCGACCGCTGGTGTGTCGGCGGGTGGTCGCACGGGGTTGACGGCGGTGGCGACGGCCGGCTGGTTCGCGGTGGCGATGTTCTGCTTCCCGGTGTTCGAGGTGGTCGCGAAGTCCGGGGCGGTGTCGTCGGCAGCGTTGATCGTCGTCGGTGTGCTGATGGCGCGTTCGCTCGGTGAGATCGATTGGCAGCGGCTCGAGTTCGCGGTGCCCGCGTTCATCACCATCATCATGATGCCGCTGACCTATTCGATCGCCAACGGCCTGGCCATGGGCATGCTGTTCTACCCGGTGGTGATGGTCGCGAAGGGCAAGATCAAAGAGGTCCATCCGGCGATGTGGGTGCTGATGGTGATCTTCCTCGGGTATTTCTTCTTCCTCGCGGAATAGGTTCTCCGGTCGCGTGGTTGGTGTCCGACGTGAAACAATCGGACCGCAGTCCGCTTTCTTTGCGAAGCTAACGGGTTCGATCAGACCGCACGATGATGAGGACACCACCTATGACCACCAACTCGACGCTCGAGCGTCTGAACGTCACCACTCGCTACGACAACGTCTCCTCCGACATCGGGCTGCTGGTGCTGCGCGTCGTCTTCGGCGGCCTGCTCGCCGCGCACGGTTCGCAGAAGCTGTTCGGCTGGTTCGACGGGCCCGGGCTCTCGGCCACCAATGCGAGCTTCGAGGCCATGGGCTACAACCCGGGCGATCTGTTCGGCACCCTCGCCGGCCTGAGCGAATTCGCCGGCGGTCTGCTGTTGCTGCTCGGCCTGTTCACCCCGCTGGCCGCGGCGATCGTACTCGGCACGATGATCAACGTCATCCACGTGATGTGGGGCGGCGGGATGCTCGACGCGGCGGCCGGCTACGAGATGGGCCTGCTGTTCGCGACCGTCGCGGTGGCGGTGGCCTTCACCGGACCGGGCCGTTTCTCGCTCGATCACGGGCGGCCGTGGTACCGCGCCGGTTTCGCCTGGGGCGTGGGCGCGGTGGCGCTCGCGGTGGTGACCGGTGTGCTCACTTTGATCCTCAAGGGTCTGCTGTAACCAGCGATTCTCGGTGCGGCGCGGTGATGCGATCACCGCGCCGCATCGGTGTTTTCGGGGAGTGCAAGCCGCACCGGTATTCGGGAGGCGTCACCGCACGGGCGGTCCGCGCTGGTCGGCCTCGGGTCGCGGGCGCGCCCATGGCGCGGTGTCGTCCAGGGGCGATATGTGCATGGACCGGTGCGGCGACGGACGCCCCTGGCAGGCGGGCGGGCCGAGGCGGGCGCTGACCGATAGGATCGGCGTGCTCGACAGATCGGACTAGGAGGGCCGTAGGTGCAACCGGGTTCGGTCTTCGCCGGATATCAGATCGAACGCCGACTCGGCCGCGGCGGGATGGGCTCGGTCTACCTCGCCAAACATCCGCGACTGCCCCGGCGCACCGCGCTCAAACTGCTGAATCCGGACCTGTTCGACGACAAGGAGACCAGAGCGCGGTTCGAACGTGAGGCCGATCTGGCCGCCCAGCTCGACCATCCGAACATCGTCACCGTCTACGACCGCGGCGCCGAGGACGGCCAGCTGTGGATTTCCATGCAGTACATCGACGGTGTCGACGCGGCGTCGCTGGATCCGAACACGCTGCCGGTGCTGCGGGCGGTGCAGATCATCGCCGATACCGCGCAGGCGCTGGATTTCGCGCACAGCATGGGCGTGCTGCACCGCGATGTGAAACCGGCCAATATCCTGCTGTCCAACGCGCACACCGGGCCGGAACGGGTCTACCTCACCGACTTCGGCATCGCCCGACTGCGCGACGACGGCGGCCACCTCACCCAGACCGGTTCCTTCACCGCCACCATCGCCTACGCCTCGCCCGAACAGCTCACCGGGGCGCCGCTGGATCACCGCACCGATCAGTATTCGTTGGCATGCAGCCTGTACTGGATGCTGACGGGCACCGCGCCGTTCTCCTCACCGCATCCGGTGGCCGTCATCCAGGGGCATCTCCAGCATCAGCCGCCGGCCTTGAGTAGCGTCCGGCATGGTCTGCCCGCGGGGCTCGACGCGGTGATGGCGCGGGCATTGGCGAAGCGGCCGGGGGAAAGATTCGGCAGCTGTGCGGAATTCGCGGATGCGGTGCGGGCGGCGTTATCGGGTGGGATGCATCCGTCGTCGCCGCAGCTGCGGACGGGCGGGGCGTATCCGTCGGGGGCGCAGCCGTATCCGTCGGGGGCGCATATGCGTTCGTCGGGACACGATCAGTGGGCGTCTGGGCCGCACGTGCGAGCGGGGGCGATGCAGGCGCCGATGGCGACCGGGCACGGGCAGCCGATCGTGGCACGACCACCTGCGCAATCGCTACCGCATTCACCGGCACAGGTGAGGTCCGCCGGTGCGAGGTCGCGGCCGATGGACGGTCCTGTCGATGCGGCCGGGTCGCGGCCGCTGTCGCAGGGGCCGGCCTCGGCTGCGACGGGTGCGGCGTCGCCGCGACGGCTGGTCGATGCGGGGGCGGTGCGTTCGCGCAAGGGGTGGCTGATCGGGTTGTCGGTGGCGGCGGTCGTCGCTGTCGTCGCCGCGTTGGCGGCCGTGATCGTGTCGAACAATTCCGAAGAAGCAGGGCCCACCGGGATTCAGGCGATCAGCGAAGAATTCCCGGACATGGTGCCGGACAACGATCTCGGCATCGGGTTCAACGGCCACACCTGCATGTCGCACGACCCGGCGCGGGGACGCGAACTGTGGAAGGGGCAGACCGTCGACGGACCCGATTTCGGCGAATGGACCGGCGCCTGGCACTGCTACGACGGGCGCACCGATTACTACCTGATGAAATACGAAGACGGACAAGGCGTTCAGCAGGTACTCGACGCGCTGACACCCATGGACATCACCAGCGACGTCAACGGCTCGGTGATCTTCGAGAACTACCACCTCGCGGGCAAAGACCCCAAGGAACACTCCATGGTGAGCGGCTTCCCGATCGCCGACCGCGCCCAGTATCTGCTGTACACCACCGGGAAATTCAAGACTCCGGAGGAATTCATGGACTGGTGGAAGTCGCTGCCGCTGGGCTGAACCGGCGGATGTCACACTCGCCTGCGCTGCGTCGTCATCTCCACGTCGACCCGACAACGACGAAGGAGACGATGGTGAGCATCGAGATCAGCAACCCCGACGGCCTGCACGACCCGACCGGATTCGGCTACAGCCATGTCGCGCGAGTACGCGGCGAACTGGTGTTCATCGCAGGGCAATACGATTCCGACGCCGACGGCCACACCACCAGCGAGGATTTCGGCGCACAAGTCGACCGTGCGTTCGACAACCTCGGCATCGCGTTGCGCTCGGTGGGCCTGGATTACGCCGACGTCGCCCAACTGCGCACCCACATCGTCGACCACGACCTGGCCAAACTGGCGGTGCTCGGCGAGAAGATCGCCGAGATCTGGGGCAAGCAGCCGCCCACCCAGACGCTGACCGGCGTCGCGGCGCTCGCGCTGCCGGGCATGCTGTTCGAGGTGGACGCGGTAGCGGTGCGGGACTAGTCGCCGAGAGTCACATCAGCGAGGACCCTACTCGGAGGACGCCTCGGTGATGTGACTCTCGACGTCGTCGCGTGCGGCGTTGACCTCACCGGGTGCGGCGGGAACATCGGTTGCGCCCAATCCCGCGAGCAGCCGCAGCCCGTCTTCGGTCGGGCTGTTCGGTTCGGCGGACAGCACCAGCAGTTCCATGCCCGATTCGTCGGGGAGCGCGAAGTTCTCCTGGTGCAGTTCGAGCAGCCCGACCAGCGGGTGGCGGTAGGCCTTGCGGCCGTGGGTGCGGGCGCGCACGTCGGCGCGGGCCCAGAGCTTGCGGAAGCGTTCGCTGCCCATCGCCAGTTCGCCGATGAGTGCGGCCAGGCGCGGGTCGTCGGGGTACTTGCCCGCGGCCAGGCGCAGATGGCCGACGGCGTCGAGGGTGCAGGTCTCCCAGTCGGCGTAGAGGCCGCGCTGATCCTCTTCGAGGAAGATGTGCCGGGCAGTGTTCAGACCGGACAGCGGGCGTCCGTAGAGGAGTTCGGCGAGACGGTTGCCCGCGAGCACGTCCAGGCGGTGATCCATGATCAGCGCGGGCGCGTCGGCGACCAGGTCGAGCACGCGCAACAGCTCCGGTCGCACTCGGGCCGTCGGCACTTTCGCGCGACGGCGGCGTTGGCGGGCGAGGCGGTAGAGGTGTTCGCGTTCGGTGTCGTCCAGGCCGAGGACACGGGCGAGGGCGTCGAGGATCTGCTCGGAGGGCTGGGTGGCGCGGCCCTGCTCGAGGCGGACGTAGTAGTCGACGCTGACTCCGGACAGATGCGCGACCTCTTCGCGGCGCAGCCCTTGGACTCTGCGACGGCGGTCGGCGGGGATGCCGACGTCGGCCGGGTCGACCCGGGAGCGCCGGGTCCGCAGGAAGCCGGCGAGATCATCCATGGCCCCAGTATGGCCGCGGTCGCGTCGGCAAAGGTGGTCCTGCCGATACCAGGAAGTCCCGTCCGGCGGACGCGCCGCCCCTGAATGCGCAGCTCCTGGGTGCTCAGGATCGAACCCATCCGATCCGAAGGAGTTCCCATGAAAACGCTGATCGTCCACGCCCACCCCGAACCGGACTCGCTCAACAGCGCGCTGAAGGACCTCGCGGTCGCGACGCTGGAGTCGGCCGGGCACGAGGTGCGGGTGAGCGACCTGTACGCGATGAACTGGAAGGCCGCGGTGGACGCCGCCGACTACGGTCCCGCCGCGTCATCTCCGCTGCGGGTGGCCGCGGACTCCGGCCGGGCCTTCGAGTCCGGCCTGCTCACCCCCGATGTGCGCGCCGAGCAGGACAAACTGCTGTGGGCCGACACGATCATCTTCCAGTTCCCGCTGTGGTGGTATTCGATGCCCGCGATCCTGAAGGGCTGGGTCGACCGGGTGTTCACCTATCGCTTCGCCTACGGCGTCGGCGAACACAGCGACACCAAATACGGCGAACGCTACGGCGAAGGCACCCTGGCCGGCCGCAGGGCGCTGCTGTCGGTGACCATCGGCGGCCTCGAATCCCATTACGGCCCACGCGGAATCAACGGTCCCATCGACGACCTGCTGTTCCCGATCCACCACGGCATCCTCTTCTACCCGGGCATCGAGCCACTGCCACCGTTCGTGGTGTACGGCGCCGACCGATTGCGCGGCGAGGACTATCCCGATATCGCCAAGGCATGGGAGCAGCGCCTGCTCACCCTGGAATCGACCGAGCCGATCCCCTTCCGTCGCCAGAACTTCGGCGACTACGAACTGCCGTCGCTGCAACTGAAGCCGGGCCTGGAACCGGCGGGCCGCACGGGGTTCGGCCTGCACGTGCGGGCCTGATCCGGTGGGGTGCGCGCCGATCGCGCACATGGGCGGCCGGTTCCGGACGCCGACCCTTCAGACTTTGGTGGCGGCGGTGAGTCGTTGCAGGGCCTTGGTCACGACCTCGGGGTCGCTGGTCTCCCAGTACGGCGGCAGCGATGCTCGCAGGTAGCCGCCGTAGCGGGCGGTGGCCAGGCGGGGGTCGAGAATCGCGACGACGCCGCGGTCGTCGACGCTGCGCAGCAAGCGGCCCGTGCCTTGGGCGAGCAGCAGCGCCGCGTGGCTGGCGGCGACGGACATGAAGCCGTTGCCGCCGCGCGATTCGACCGCCCGCTGCCGCGCGGTGAGCAGCGGATCGTCGGGGCGGGGGAACGGAATCCGGTCCAGGATCACCAGACTCAGCGACGGGCCGGGTACGTCGACGCCCTGCCACAGCGACAGCGTGCCGAACAGGGAGGTCTCCGGGTCGTCGGCGAACTTGCGCACCAGCGCACCGGTGGAATCCTCGCCCTGGCACAGCACGGGGGTATCCAAGCGCCCGCGCAGCGCTTCGGTGGCGGCTTTGGCGGCGCGCATGGAGGAGAACAGTCCGAGCGTGCGTCCGCCGGCGGCGGTGATCAGCCGTTCGATCTCGTCGAGGTAGGCGGGGGACAGGCCGTCGCGGCCGGGCGCGGGCAGATGTTTGGCGACGTAGAGGATCCCGGATTTCGCATGGTCGAACGGGGAACCGACATCGAGGGAGGTCCAGCGCACCGTCTCGCTGTCGGAGGGGGCTTCGGCGCCGTTGGCGGTGGCGGTATCGGTGCGGCCCGAGGACTGGGCGGGCAGGCCCCAGGTGATGGCGAGACCGTCGAACGAACCGCCGATCTGCAACGTCGCCGAGGTCAGCACCACCGTGGACGCGCCGAACAGCCGGCTGCGCAGCAGCCCGCCCACCGACAGCGGCGCCATCCGCAAGGTGCGCCGGGTGACGCCGCGCAGTTCGTCGGCGGCCAGCCACACCACATCGCGGCGGGCCGCCGGATCGGGTTCGTCGAAGGCGGTGAGCGCGCGTACCGCGGCGTCGTGCACCTCTTCGACGGCGGCGACGGCGCGGGTGCGGGCGGCGGCGGTATCGGCATCGCCCTGCGGGGTGCTGCTGCCCTGCGGGGCCAGCGCGGTGTGCGCGTTCCAGGCGGCGTCGCGGACCAGCGCGAGCACCGGGGCGATCCCGTCGGGGATGGCGTCCCAGCGGCTCGCGGGCAGATCGTCGAGGGCGGCGTGCAGTGCTTCGCCCGCCGCCTCGAGCCGGTCCACCTCTTGTTCATCGATGAGTTTGGCGCAGCGACGGGCCGCGGCGGTGATCGCAACTGCCGACAGTTCGGCGGTCGCGACGCCGGTGACGCGGTCGACCAGTTCGTGCGCCTCGTCGACCACCACCACGTCGTGTTCGGGCAGCACCTGGATGCCGCTGATGGCGTCGATGGCCAGCAGGGCGTGGTTGGTGACGACGATGTCGGCCTGCGCGGATTCGGCCCTGGCCCTCTCGGCGAAGCAATCCTGCCCGAACGGGCAGCGCGACTTGCCGAGGCACTCCCGCGAGGACACGCTGACCTGCCGCCACGCCCGATCGGAGACGCCGGGGGCGAGATCGTCGCGGTCGCCGGTCTCGGTATCGGAGGCCCATTCGTTGAGCCGCTGCACCTCACGGCCCAGCCGCGATACCGCGAACGCGTCGAACAGTTCGGCCTCGGCGGGCTCTTCCGGGATCGCGCTGTTGATCTTGTTCAGGCACAGATAGTTGTTGCGGCCCTTGAGGATCGCGAACTGCGGCGTGCGGCCGAGCGGTTTGGCGAGCGCCTCGGAAAGGCGGGGCAGATCGCGATCGACCAGCTGACGTTGCAACGCGATCGTCGCCGTGGACACCACCACTGTGCGCCCGGTGCGCACCGCGTGCCGCAGGCTCGGCACCAGGTAGGCCAGCGATTTCCCGGTACCGGTGCCCGCCTGTACCGCCAGGTGTTCCTTGGTGTCGATGGCGTGATCGACCGCGGCGGCCATCGCCACCTGACCGGGCCGTTCCTTGCCGCCGAGCGCGGAGACGGCAGCGGACAACAGGGCCGGGACGGGCGGAAGTTCGGGCACCCCGGCAGCCTACTGCGCCGCACCGACAAGCCGTGCCCGGTCGGCGCGGGCGGTCATGGGTTGGCGATTACCCGCCGATCGAGCCCTCGAGCTCCACCCCGGCTTCGCGCAGCTGCCCCAGCGCCTTCTCCGTGGTCTCCGGCGCGACCGCGGCGGTGAGCCCGAGCAGCACCCGGGTATCGA
The DNA here is from genome assembly GCF_005863245.1 of Nocardia cyriacigeorgica. Taxonomy (GTDB): domain Bacteria; phylum Actinomycetota; class Actinomycetes; order Mycobacteriales; family Mycobacteriaceae; genus Nocardia; species Nocardia cyriacigeorgica_C. Next base: position 23,777 of record NZ_VBUT01000012.1, read on the forward strand.
AGCCGGCGGCCGCCGCATCGAGCGCGGTGGCGCGGACGCAGTGGTCGGTGGCGATCCCGACGACGTCGACGGCGTCGATATCGCGCGCCTTCAGCCAGTCGGCCAGCGCCGTGCCGTCATCGGCGGCGCCCTCGAACCCGGAGTAGGCGGCGGCATAGGCGCCCTTGGAGAACACCTCCTGCACCGGCGTGGTGTCGAAGTTCGGATGGAAGTCCGCTCCTGGCGTGCCGACCCGGCAGTGCGGCGGCCAGCTGTCCACGAAATCGGGCGTGTCGGAGAAATGCGCGCCGGGATCGATGTGGAAATCGCGGGTCGCCACCACTGCCGCGTACTCGTCGGCGTGCGCCCGCGCGTGCGCGCTGATCCGCTCGGCCACCCGCCCCCCGCCCGCGACGGCCAGCGAACCACCCTCGCAGAAATCCTTCTGCACATCCACGATCACCAAAGCTCGACCCATACCCCAATTCTGCCCCCGCCTACCAACACCCGCACCGGCGTCGAGCGCTACATGGCCGAGGCGTTTCGCGAGAAGGTCCCTCGCTCATGTAGCTCTCGGCAGGGGTGGCTCAGGGGAGGAATGTGGTCGGGATGGCGGGGTCGCCGGCGGAGAGTTTGAGGCCTTCCCACGGCAGTGAGACCAGCCCTCGAGCGACGAAGTCGCGGCTTTCGGCGAGGGACGGCTGGTCGAGCGCTTGGCCTTTGCGGACCAGCGGCACCAGCAGATCGCGCATCTCGAATCCGTTCGCCGAGGGTCGTTCGCCGGCGGCCGGGTAGATGATCTCCTCGACGATGGTTCCGGTGTGCCGGGCCAGCCGGACCGCCCGCTTGGTGCCGCCGCGCGACTCCTTGTGACTGCTGCGTTTGGCCACCGGCACGCCGTCCACCTCGACCAGTTTGTAGACCATCCCGGCCGTCGGTGCGCCGGAACCGGTGACCAGCGAGGTACCGACGCCGTAGACGTCGACCGGCTCGGCGCGTAGCGCGGCGATCGCGTACTCGTCCAAGTCGCCGGAGACGACGATGCGGGTCTTGGTGGCGCCGAGCGCGTCGAGTTGATCGCGCACCTGCCTGGCCAGCACGCCCAGATCACCGGAGTCGATGCGCACACCGCCCAGTTCCGGTCCGGCGATCTCGATGGCGGTGGCCACGCCCTTGGTGATGTCGAAGGTGTCGACCAGCAGCGTGGTGCCGACGCCGAGCGCCTCGATCTGGCTGCGGAAGGCGGCCGCTTCGTGCGCGCCGTCGGCGCCGCTGTGCAGCAGGGTGAACGCATGCGCGCTGGTGCCCGCGCCGGGGACGCCGAAACGGCGCACCGCCTCCAGGTTCGAGGTGGCGTCGAATCCGGCCAGGTAGGCGGCGCGGGCGCTGGCGGGTGCGGCCAATTCGTGGGTGCGCCGCGACCCCATTTCGATCATCCGCCGCTGCGCCGCCGCGCTGACCATGCGCGCGGCCGCCGAGGCGACAGCACTGTCGTGGTTGAGGATCGACAGGGCCAGCGTTTCCAGCAGCACGCATTCGGCGAAGCTGCCGCGCACCGACAGGATGGGTGAGCCGGGGAAATACAGGTCGCCTTCGGCGTAGCCGTCGATATCGCCGGTGAAGCGGAAATCGCGCAACCAGTCGACGGTGTTCTTGTCCAGGAATCGGGAGACGATCTCGAGCTCGTGTTCACCGAAGCGGAACTCGCCGAGTGCCTCGAGCAGCCGTCCGGTACCCGCGACGACGCCGTAGCGACGTCCGTGTGGCAACCGCCGGGCGAACACCTCGAAGGTGCACTGCCGGTGCGCGGAACCATCGGCCAGCGCGGCGGCGAGCATGGTCAGTTCGTACTGATCGGTCAGCAGCGCGGTGCTGGTGACCTCATCGCGGCGATCCACGCTGTCACTGTAATGCGGGGTACAGGATCGCAGCCGGTCGCGACGTCGCGAATACGCCGCCGACCTGGGTGAACCGCGGCCGCATGATAAGGCAGGCACGCCCGATATTACGGCCGAACCGGCGGAATCGATCATGCTCGGGTGTTGTGTATCCGGGTGCTCGTCGTACCCTTGACGGTATGGCCCTGTGCAATACAGCACCCCGCTATCGGACGGACGCGGCCCGTGTCGGCGCCGTCGCGGTCGCCGCGAACGCGACGCTGTCGGCACAGGCGACGCCCGAAGCGGTGGAATACACCGAGATCCTGGAGGCGGAAGATCGGCCGTGGGTCACGGTCGTCTGGGACGACCCGGTCAACCTGATGCACTACGTGACCTACATCTTCCAGAAGCTGTTCGGCTACAGCAAAGCCAAGGCGACCGAGTTGATGCTCAAGGTGCACAACGAGGGCAAGGCGGTCGTATCGTCCGGCTCGCGGGACAAAATGGAACAGGATGTGCGTCGGCTACACGCCGCGGGACTGTGGGCGACCATGCAGCGAGACGACTGACTCGGACGGCTACCGTAGCGACGTGCGTAAGTGGAGCCGGAAGAATTCGCTGAGCGGTCTCAAACTGCGATCCGAAATGGACGCCCGGGAAGCCGGCGTGCTGCGGTCGCTGGTCGGTGCGGTCTCCGGACTGCTCACCGAGCGAGCCTCCTCGGCCCCCGACGACGATCTCGCCGCGCTCACCGGTCTGCGCACCGGTAACGCCACCCCACCCGACGACCCTCGCCTGCTGCGCCTGCTGCCCGATTTCCACCGCAGCGAACCGGGTTCCCCCGACGCTGACCGCGCCGACCTCAACAGCGCCCTGCGCAGCCTGCACGAACCCGAGATCATCGACGCCAAACTGGCCGCGGGAGCCGTCGTCCTCGACACCTGCCCCGACGGCGGCGGCCGCATCATCATCACCCCCGAACAGGCCGACGCCTGGCTCACCGCCCTCACCGACGTCCGCCTCGCCCTCGGCGCCGTCCTCGGCATCGACGCCGACACGCCCGAACAATTCGACCCCGACGATCCCCGCGCCCCGCATCTGGACGTGTACCACTGGTTGACCTGGATGCAGGATTCGCTGCTCCAGGCGCTCGCGCCCTGAGTCAGCTCACATTCGCCCGGTCGGTCTCGAACCCCGAACCCGCTGATCAAGAGTCAGCTGCGGCCGGGAGTCGTAGGCGTGCGTCGAGAAGCCCATTCACGACACTCGCGGGACGGCTGCCTGCACGCAGTAGTGGCCCGGCTGTCGGCGCGCTCTTGCCGCGGCCGACCGCGCACAGCAGGGGGCAAACCTGTCAGCTCGCTGCCCCGGCCACCCGCGCGCAGTACTGGCCAACCTGCCAGCCTGCACTTGCCGCGGCCGCCGCGCACAGCAGGGACCATGTTGCCAGCGCGCGTATGTCACCGCCGCCTGCGCAGCATGGGGACCAGGCCGCCAGCGCTTGTTTGCCGCGGCCGCCTGCGCACAGCAGGACCAGGCTGTCGGCGCGTGTCTGTCGTCGACGGTAGCGTCGGCGCTGAGACCGGCGACAAGGAGTTCTCGTGAATGCGGTGGCGGGCGCGCGTAATTCGTTGACCGACGTGCCGGGTGTGCTGGTGGGCCATCACCACGTACTCGATGACGATGCGACCGTCGGTGCCGGGGCCGCGACCGGGTGCACCGTGGTTCGGGTGCCCGGCGGGGCCGTCGCGGCGGTCGATGTGCGCGGTGGCGGGCCGGGCACCAGGGAGACCGACGTGCTCGATCCGCTGAACACGGTGCGCCGGGCCGATGCGGTGTTGCTGACCGGCGGCAGCGCGTACGGGCTTGCGGCCGCCGACGGGGTGATGCGGTGGCTGGAGGAGAACGGCGCCGGGATTCCGATGGATCCGGCCGATCCGAGCCGGGTGGTGCCGATCGTGCCCGGTGCGGTGATCTTCGATCTTCCGGTGGGGGACTGGAACATTCGGCCCACGGCCGACTTCGGCTACCGGGCCGCGGCGGCGGCCGGCGTCGACTTCGAACGCGGCACCGTCGGTGCCGGGGTCGGGGCGCGGGCGGGCGCGATCAAGGGCGGGATCGGCAGTGCGAGCATCGTGCTCGGTGACGGCCCCGCAGCCGGGATGACGGTCGCCGCCTTGATGGTCGCCAACCCCGTCGGCTCGGTCTTCGATCCGCGCACCGGCCTGCTCTGGGGTGCGGGTACCGACGGCCCGGACCGCTTCGGCCTCACCCCGGCGACCCCGGAACAACTCGCCATCGCCAACGCCCTCCCGGTGAAGGGCACGATCCTCAACACCACCATCGGCGTCGTCGCCACCGACGCACCGCTGGATACCCTCGCCGCCCGCCGCCTCGCCACCACCGCCCACGATGGCCTCGCCCGCGCGATCCGCCCCGCTCATTCCCCGCTCGACGGCGACACCATCTTCGTCCTCGCCACCGGCACCGCCACCGCACCGGATGCCCCGCCGCTGCCGCCGGCGTTCCCCACGGACCTGCTGGTGCTGGACCAGCTGTGCACCGGCGCCGCGGTGTGCGTCGAACGCGCGATCGTCGACGCGATTCTCTCCGCCCGCGCCGTGGCCGGTATCCCGTCGTACCGCGAGTTGTTCCCGGGCTGATCCGGGCGCCGTCGGCTCCCGCGCCGACGCCGGCACGCGCCTGCCGTCACCGATGCCGGCGGCCTCGCGAACCCGCGCGAATCCCCGCTGGTCACCGCCGCGTCAGGAGCCAGATGCGGCCCGCCCGGAATACCCGAATATCCTCACTCGTTGACGGCTGTGTCAGGTCGGTGACGGCTGTGCGGATAGGCGGAAGGGTTCGATTGTGCTCGTGATCAGGGCCGACCTCGTCGACGAGATGGTGGCGCATGCGCGCGCCGACCACCCGGACGAGGCGTGCGGCATCATTGCCGGGCCGGAGGGCTCCGATCGCCCGGAACGTTTCGTGGCCATGATCAACGCCGAGCGTTCGCCCACCTTCTACCGCTTCGATTCCGTCGAGCAGCTGAAGGTGTGGCGCGCCATGGACGACGCCGACGAGGTGCCGGTGGTGATCTATCACTCGCATACCGCCACCGAGGCCTACCCGAGTCGCACCGACATCTCCTACGCCTCCGAACCGGACGCCCACTACGTGCTGATTTCCACTCGCGATCCCGAGCAGCACGAGCTGCGCAGCTACCGGATCGTGGACGGCGAGGTCACCGAGGAGCCGGTGAAGATCGTCGACAGCTACGAAAACAACTGACCGCCAACGATATTCGTTAGTAACCCGAGGAGTTCCCCGATGCCGGTAACCGTGTCCATCCCGACCATCATGCGCCCGTTGACCGGAGGTGAGAAGCGGGTCGAGGCCGAAGGGTCGACGCTGGCGGCGCTGATCGAGAACTTGGACGCCAACTTCTCCGGGCTCAAGGAGCGGCTGCTCAAGGACGGCAAGCTCAACCGGTACGTCAACATCTACGTCGACGACGAGGACGTGCGGTTCGCCGGTGGGCTCGACGCCGAGGTGCCCGAGGGCGCGAGCGTCACCATCCTGCCCGCCGTCGCCGGAGGCTAGTTCCTCGTGGCGCGGTACGAATCGCTGATCGCGACCCTCGGCAACACGCCGCTGGTCGGTTTGCGCAACCTGTCCCCGCAGTGGGAGGGCGAGCATCCGGTGCGGCTGTGGGCCAAGCTCGAGGATCGCAACCCCACCGGGTCGATCAAGGATCGCCCGGCCCTGCGCATGATCGAACAGGCCGAGGCCGACGGCCTGCTGACGCCCGGCTGCACCATCCTGGAGCCGACCAGCGGCAATACCGGGATCTCACTCGCCATGGCGGCCAAGCTCAAGGGCTACCAGCTGGTGTGTGTGATGCCGGAGAACACCTCGGTGGAGCGACGTCAGCTGCTCACCATGTTCGGCGCGCAGATCATCGATTCACCGGCGGCGGGCGGCTCCAACCAGGCCGTCGCCATGGCCAAGCAGATCGCCGCGGACAATCCCGACTGGGTGATGCTCTACCAGTACGGCAACCCGGCCAACGCGCTCGCCCATTACGAGACCACGGGCCCGGAAATCCTGGCCGACCTGCCCGAGATCACCCATTTCGTGGCCGGCCTCGGCACCACCGGCACGCTGATGGGTACCGGCCGTTTCCTGCGGGAGAAGGTGCCGGGCATCGAGATCGTGGCGGCCGAACCGCGCTACGGCGAGCTGGTGTACGGGCTGCGCAATATCGACGAGGGCTTCATCCCGGAGCTCTACGACGAGTCGGTGCTCACCACCCGTTTCTCCGTCGGCCCGTACGACGCGGTGCGCCGCACCAGGGAACTGGTCCTCGAAGAAGGCATTTTCGCCGGGATATCCACGGGCGCGATCCTGCATGCCGCGCTCGGTGTCGCTCGAAAGGCTGTCAAGGCCGGTACCAGGGCCGATATCGCGTTCGTTGTGGCCGATGGTGGCTGGAAGTACCTGTCCACCGGCGCCTACGACGGCACGCTGGAAGAGGCCGAGGAACGTCTCGACGGCCAGCTCTGGGCCTGAGGTCGCCGGTACCCTCGAAGATGCGTTCGGCGGTGTGAGTGCCGCCGGCTATGGCATTGCCGGCGCCAGGTCCTGGATCGGGCGTCGTGCGAGGAGGTGATCGCGGTGACCGGTGGAACCGGAATCGGGGCCTCGTTCGATCCCGAGCGGATCGCGGCGCTGCGTGCTCAGCAGTCACGTCCACCCGTGCCTGGTACCGCACCGCCGCAGCCGCGGACGCCACCGCGTAAGCCGGGCCGGTTCGGGGCGGTGTGGGCGCAGGCCGCCGTGATCGTCCTCGGTTTCACCGCCTCGCTCTACGTGATCGAAGGTTTCGATGCCGTCTCCAGCGTCGATCTGGACCAGGCCGGGATCGAGCCACGTCAGCTCGACGGACTCACCGGAATCCTGTACGCCCCGGTCCTGCACGGCGGCTGGGCGCATCTCATCGGCAACACCCTGCCCGTCCTGGTGCTCGGGTTCCTCGCCCTGGTGTCCGGTATCGGCCGCGGGCTCGCGGCGACGGCGATCATCTGGGTGGTCGCGGGCGTCGGCACCTGGCTCACCGGCGGATCGGGCACGGTGCATCTGGGCGCGTCGGCGCTGGTCTTCGGCTGGCTGACGTTCATCATCCTGCGCGGCTGGTTCGGCAGGCACGTCGGCCAGATCGTCGTCGGATTGGTCGTGCTCGCCGTCTACGGCTCGCTGCTGTGGGGTGTGCTGCCCGGGCAGCCGGGCATCTCCTGGCAGGGACACCTGTTCGGCGCGGTCGGCGGTGTGCTCGCGGCCTGGATGCTGTCGGGCGATGAGCGCAAGCGTCAGCGTGTGGTGCCGCCAGGTGCGGGTGCTTCGTTGGGGTTGCGGTGAGAACGGGAGTCCGCGCGTAGCGCTCGAGGCGGCGGTATCGCGGGGTGCCCGGCCGTCGGCCGACAGCGCTGTTCTGAGCACTCCACGCCCCTGGAACCCCTTGGCGCCCGCACCCTTTCGGCTGGATGGGGTGGACCGTGCGCTCGCTGGGTACTCTCTGGTGATGAACGTCCACACCGTCGTGCGGCGCAGACCGGTTTCTTCGCGAGTTTCCGGTCCCAGCGGTTGCGGCCCGGCTTTTTGGGGGATCGGCTCTTGAGCGAGAATTCGTCGTGGCAGCATGGTGGGATGCGCCTTACCGTCCTCGGGTGCTCGGGCAGTGTGTCCGGCCCGGACTCCCCAGCGTCGGGGTACCTGCTCACCGGCCCGGATATGCAGCCGGTCGTCATCGATTTCGGTCCAGGAGTGCTCGGTGCGTTGCAGCGCTACGCCAACCCGGGCGACGTGTCGGTCTTCCTCACCCACTTGCACGCCGATCACTGCCTCGACCTGCCGGGTCTGCTGGTCTGGCGGCGCTACCACCCGACGCCGCCGGTCGGTAAGGCCATCGTGCGCGGCCCGTCGGACACCTCGCTGCGCATCGGCAACGCCTCGGCCGAGGTCGGCGGCGAATGCGACGACTGGTCCGACGTGATCGATATGCGTCCGTGGAGCGAAGGTGAGGCGGTCGAGTTCGGCCCCGGGCACACCGTCACCGCGCGCCGGATGTTCCACCCGCCGGAGTCCTACGGCCTGCGCATCGTCACCGCCGCCGGGCGCACCTTCGTCTACACCGGCGACACCGCCATGTGCGACCAGGTGCAGGAACTCGCCCAGGGCGCCGACATCCTGATGGCGGAAGCCTCCTGGACCCATGATCCCGCCAATCGCCCTCCGGGCATTCACCTTTCGGGCACCGAGGCGGGCCGGATCGCGGCCGAGGCGGGCGTCAAGGAGCTGCTGCTCACCCACATTCCGCCGTGGACTTCGCGCGAAGACGTGATCGCCGAAGCCAAGGCCGAGTTCACCGGACCCGTGCACGCGGTCGCGCCGGGGGAGACCTTCGACCTCTGAGTTCAGTCCGCGCCCGGCAGCCGGGCAGGGCGATGGGGATCAGCCCTGGTCCGGTATCGCCGACTCCGCCCATCGACTGCCCCGGCCTCGTGATTCGGCGAGGTCGGCGGGCCATCACGGCCTGATGGTGTTCGGCGCGGCCGACGGGGACGTCGGCTTGGATCTGTATGCACGGGTTGTCGTCATCCGGTCATCTGCGGTTCGCAGGCCGTAGCGCTACGGTCTGGTCGACTACCGGACCTCGCCCGGGCCGGCTCTCCGTGACCACTCAGTGAGACGCGCTCACGCCCCCGCCGACTCGGAAGTACCCGACCCCATTACGCTGACCCCGTGTCGAGACGAGCCGATGGCAGGGCGGACGATGAGCTCCGCGAGGTACGGATCACCCGTGGATTCACCACGCATCCAGCCGGTTCGGTGCTGGTGGAGTTCGGTCAGACGCGGGTGATGTGCACCGCGAGCGTCACCGAGGGCGTGCCGGCGTGGCGGCGCGATACCGGACTGGGCTGGCTCACCGCCGAATACGCCATGCTGCCCGCTGCCACCCACACCCGCAGCGGCCGGGAGTCGGTGAAGGGCAAGATCGGCGGCCGCACCCAGGAGATCAGCCGCCTGATCGGGCGTTCGCTGCGCGCCTGCATCGACCTGGCCGCCATCGGCGAGAACACCATCGCCATCGACTGTGATGTGCTGCAAGCCGACGGCGGTACCCGCACCGCCGCGATCACCGGTGCGTATGTCGCGCTCTCCGACGCCGTCACCTATCTGGCGGCCGCGGGCAAGCTGGCCGACCCGCAGCCGATCTCCTGCGCTATCGCCGCGGTGAGCGTCGGCGTGGTCGACGGCCGGGTGCGCTTGGATCTGCCGTATGAGGAGGATTCGCGCGCCGAGGTGGACATGAACGTGGTCGCCACCGACACCGGCACGCTCGTCGAGGTGCAGGGCACCGGTGAGGGCGCCACCTTCCCGCGCTCCACCCTGGACAAGCTGCTCGATTCCGCGCTCGCCGGCTGCGAGCAGCTGTTCGCCATCCAGAAGGAAGCCCTCGCACTGCCGTACCCGGGTGTGCTGCCCGAGCCGGCCGAACCGAAGAAGAAGTGATGGGCCGGGTCCTCGTCGCCAGCCGCAATGCCAAGAAGCTGAACGAGTTGCGCCGCATTCTCGATGAGGCCGGGGTGGCGGGGCTGGAGATCGTCGGCCTCGATGACGTCCCCGCTTACGACGAAGCACCGGAAACCGGCGCGACCTTCGAGGAGAACGCCCTCGCCAAGGCCCGCGACGGCGCCGCTGCCACCGGCCTACCGTGCGTCGCCGACGATTCCGGCCTAGAGGTCGACGCCCTCAACGGCATGCCCGGCGTGCTCTCGGCCCGCTGGTCCGGCCGCCACGGCGACGACGCCGCCAACAACGCGTTGCTGCTCGCTCAGCTCGGCGACGTCCCCGACGAGCGCCGCGGCGCTCGCTTCGTCTCCACCTGCGCGCTCGTGGTCCCCGGCGGCGAGGAGATCGTGGTGCGCGGCGAATGGCCCGGTTCTATCGGCCGCGAGCCGGTCGGCGACGGCGGCTTCGGCTACGACCCGCTGTTCATCCCCGAAGGCGGAGCGACCACCGCCGCCCAGCTGACGCCCGCCGAGAAGGACGCCGTCTCCCACCGCGGCCGCGCATTGAAGCAGCTGCTGCCCGCGCTCACTGCTCTGGCCGGCTGAACGCTCGGGGCCGTGCGTTGACGAGCGTGGTGCCTGCTTCACTGCTTTGGTCGGTTGAACGCTGGGGTGGTGTGTTGACGAGGTTGGTGCCTGCGTTCCACTGCTTTGGTCGGTTGAATGCTCGGGCGGTGCGTTGACCACGCTGCTGCCCGCGCTCAACGCGTTGGTCGGCTGGATGCTCGGGGTGGTGCGTTGCTGCGGCCGCTCCCTGTACTCCCGCCCTCGTTGGCTGAAGGCTCCCGCCCGGGGAGCCGCTGGCGTGTGCGGGTGGTGGATCGGGCGCGTGAGAGCGCCCACCTGCTCCTACGGCCGCTGTAGTAGACGGGTACCGTGGTAGGCGTGTCCGCTCCTTCCGGCCGTTCGGCGCAGCATCGCCCCCGGCATAATCGGCCTGCGCTGATCGCGCTGGTGGTTGTGGCCGCGGTGGCGTGTCTGGCGCTCGGCTGGTGGCAGTGGGAGCGGTTCGAGTCGTCCAGCGGGACCGGCCAGAACCTGGGGTATGCGCTGCAATGGCCGCTGTTCGCGGCGTTCGCGGTGTTCGCGTATTTCCGGTTCGTCCGGTTGGAGAGCGAAGCCGAAGAGGAGCAGGCCGCGCCCGCTGAAGCCGCACCGAAACCGGAGAAGGCGAAAAAGGCCGCGCCGCGGGAGATCCCGGCGGGCATTCTGCCGGAGCGGCCGACGGCCCGGGGCGATCGGCCGAAAGCCGGGCCCGAGCGGGGCAGCGATCCCGCGCTGGCCGAATACAACAAATACCTGGCGCAATTGCACGCCGACGATATCGGTGAACGGGTCCGCGCCGCGGGCCTCGACACCAGCGACACCGAGAGGAGCGCCGGTTGAGCGCCAGCGACAACTCCACCGACACCACGCTGACCGACGGCGCCACCCCCGCCACCCCTGCCAAGGCCCCCGCGAACACCGGCAAGATCAAGAACGCCCTGCTGCGTTACCGCGTGCTGGCCTGGACCACCGGTCTGTGGCTGCTGCTGCTCACCGCCGAGATGATCGCCCAGTACGGCTTCGGCGTCGACACCCCGCGCTGGATCGCCGTCGTGCACGGGTGGGTGTACTTCATCTACCTGATCTTCACCGCCGACCTCGCGGTCAAGGTGCGCTGGCCCGCCGGTCGCACCGTCGGCACCCTGCTCGCCGGCACCATCCCGCTGCTGTCGTTCTTCGTCGAGCACCGCAACGCCCAGCAGGTCAAGCGCGATTTCGGCGTCTGACGCCTTTCTGCAAGATCCATCGCCTCTCGCGGCCTACGGTCGAGGTATCGAGCGAGAGGAGTTGAGCGCGATGACCGGATTCACCGCCACGGTCGAGATCGACATCGATGCCTCGCCGCAGCAGGTGTGGGCGACCCTGACCGACCCGGAACAGATCCGCGATTTCATGTTCGGCGCCGAGGTGCGCACCGACTGGAAGGTGGGCAGCCCCATCGTCTGGCAGGGCGAGTACCAGAACCGCGCCTATACCGACAAGGGCGAGATCCTGGCCGCCGACCCCGGCCGACTGCTGAAACTGACCCACTACAGCCCGCTGTCCGGCCAACCCGACACCCCGGCGAACTACCACACCCTCACCTACGAACTGACCGGCGACAACACCACCCACCTGACCCTCACCCAGGACAACAACGCCGACGAGCAGGAAGCGGCCCACTCGCGCAGCATGTGGGAGACCCACCTACGCGGAATCAAGGCAGCCGCCGAGGCAGCACCGGCCTCCCGATAGCCGGGCGCCGACTGCCGGGCAACGAGCGGCCGAGGGATCAACTGTCCTCGTCTCGGCCCGCAGGCACAGCTCGACCGGAGCTGCGTCGGCGTCCATGGCGTCCTGATGGCGGCATCAGCATTCGGAGCTGTCGAATCCGTTCGGCCCCGATTTCGACTATGCGCGTGAGTTCGTGTCGTACCCGCGATCCAACGTCGGCCGGAGCGCTTGTGGTGTCCTGGTGGTGGCGTGTCGTACCCGCGACCCTGCGTCGGCCGGAGTGGCCATGGTGTCCTGGTGGTGGCGTGTCGTACCCGCGACCCTGCGTCGGCCGGAGTGGCTATGGCGTTCTGGTGGTGGCGTGTCGTACCCGCGACCCTGCGTCGGCCGGAGTGGCCATGGTGTCCTGGTGGTGGCGTGTCGTACCCGCGACCCCACAGATGAACCGCCCGTCGCCGTGCTCGACGAACGCGCCAGGTGTGCCCGGAGCATCTGGTGCCTCTGCGCAGGCGCGGCCCAGGGATACCCGTCAGGTCGATCAGGCAGAGACCCGTTCACGCAACGTGGCCACGCCGGGGCCGGTGAGGTTCGCAGTAGACGGGCCGTCCGGCGATGGCCATGGTGAGCGCGAGTGTTGTGCCGCTGACCACGGGCCCGGTCCCGGCCCTGAACGGCCCATCGGTCGCCTCCAGTCGCAGGCCCTCGAACGCGCTGCGGCTCGGCACCGCGAAGTCGCGGCTGGTGTAGAAGCGAGCGACCTCGCTGACCGCCTCGAGCGACGGGGTCCGGGCCAGGCCGAGCGGACGCCGAATGTCCGGCCCGTGCACGACCACCTCCCCGAGCCAGGCCGCATGATGCCGCGACGGTCCGACGGTGTTCAGGATGACCGCCCGGAACCGCGCCAGCGTCTCCACCGGCGTCCGCCCCCGATGCTCGACCATCCGCCGCTGATTGTGCTTGTCGAAGTCGCCTCGCCGCGCCCCACGAACTCATCGCGCAGCTCCCGCATACTTTGTGGCGTTTTCGACGGCTTGGAGCCTATGCGAGGTCGCTAGAGGTTGTGCGAGGAACTTGTGCACAACCCGGGGTTGTGCACAGGGGTGTTTGTGGGGGGTGGGTGGGGGTTGCGGGTGGGTCACGATTGGGAAATGGATGCGCCTGAGCCGGTTTCTCGTAGGTCCGCGGTGGCGGATGGTTTTGCCGATCATGAGCTGAAAGGGGACGGGTGGGTGCGGGTGTGTCGCGGTCAGTATGTGCGGGCGGCGGATGCTGCGGGGCTGAGTGATGCGCAGCGGCATCTGGTGACGACTCGGGCGGTGGCGGGCGGGCTGTGTGCGGAGGCCGTGGCCAGCCATGTTTCGGCGGCGGTCGTGCACGGTCTGCCGGTCTGGGACGTGCCCATGGACCGGGTGCATGTGACTCGCGATCGGGGCGCGGGAGCGAGGAGTACGAAGCAGCTCACGGTGCACGCGGCTCGGCTCGATCGCGGCGATGTCGTTCGGGCCGGTGGGCTGGCGGTCACCTCGGCCGCGCGCACGGTCGTGGACCTCGCGAGGTCGGTGCCGTTCGCACACGCGGTCGTGATCGGTGACGGTGCGCTGCACGCCGGACTGACCACGCGCCGGGCGCTGGAGGATCAGCTGATGCGAGCGCGTGGACGACCCGGCTGTCCGGCCGCGCGCCGGGCGATCCAGTTCCTGGACAGCCGATCCGAAAGCCCGGGGGAATCGCTGAGCCGCATAGTGATCGACCGTGCAGGGCTGCCGCGGCCGGAACAACAGGCGACGGTCTTGGATGACCGCGGCCGGTTCGTGGCTCGCGTCGACTTCCTGTTCCCCGACCGTGGCGTCATCGGCGAGTTCGACGGCATGGTCAAGTACCGCACCGGCCGCCGCCCCTCCGAAGAGACGGTGATCGCGTAGAAGGTCCGCGAAGACGCCCTCCGCTGCCTCGGCTGGCTGGTAGTCCGCTGGACCTGGTCCGACCTGACCCGCCCCCATCGCTGGCTCGAGGCCCTCCACCACCCCACCCACCTCCCGCCCACAGGCAGGTGGTTGGCCTCGCACAGTTTGTGAAGGCCTCGCATAGGTTGTGCGGGCCTATTTGGGGCAGAACCTATGCGAGGTACGCATCAAAACTTGTAGGTGATGCCGGTGAAGCGTTCGGATTCTTCCCAGAGGCGGCGTTGGAGGTCGCGGTTCTTGGAGAGCTTGGTGGAGGGGGAGGGTTCGACCGGGCCCTGGGACTGGAAGAGGCGGGTGGGGCCCCAGTAGGTGTTGGGGTCGGCGTCGGGGTCGGTGGCGGCGAACAGGGTGGAGTGGGCGGCCTTGGCGGGCGGGTGGCCGATCAGGCGGATGAAGGGTTTGCTGATGCGGTCGAGCGGGGTCTCGGTGCGGGCGAACAGGTCGGTGGCCGACACGCCGGGGTGCACGGCGTAGGACCGCTTGGACGAGCCGGCCTCCTCGAGGCGGTGCTGGAGTTCGCGGGCGAACATGAGGTTGGCCAGCTTGGACTGGGCGTAGGCGAGATTGCGCTGGTAGCGGCGGTTTTCGTAGTTCAGGTCGTCGATCCAGAGCTTCGGGGTCTGCTTGTGCGCGATGCTGGCCAGCGACACCACCCGGTCGCGGATGCGGTCGAGCACCAGGCCGGTGAGGGCGAAGTGGCCCAGGTGGTTGACGCCGAACTGGGTCTCGAAACCGTCCTTGGTGCGCGAGAACGGCACGTTCATCAGGCCGGCATTATTGATGAGGACATCGAATTCGCCGCAGTTGTCGGCGAATTCGCGCACCGAGGACAGGTCGGCCAGATCGAGCGGCGCGACCTTCACATCGCCGTCGATACGGTCGGCGATCTCTTGTGCCTTGGCCGTATTCCGGCAGGCCATGACCACCGTCGCGCCCTTGCTCGCCAGCACCTTCGTGGTTTCGACACCGAGGCCGCCATTGGCTCCGGTGACGACGAAGGTGCGCCCGGTCTGATCGGATATCTGCTCAGGTTTCCACGCCATGCACCGACCTTACTCCTGGGTAAGTTCCCTGTGAAGTGTGTCTCGGACGCTGATCGTTCACAGTGCGCTCCTCGGCCCGGTATGGAGCATCGGAGACCGGGGCGATACGGATCGCCACCCAGCGCGGCCGCCATGGCCGATACCGGATGCGCCGCCACGGCAGGGGCGTGGTGACGGCGGGCCCGGACTCCGATGCCGGAAGCGAGGAAACCAGGCCACAATGGGTGCCGACCTGCGATGATAGGCAGATCGCACCGATGTTCGCGTTTTCCCTGTGCTGCGTCCAAGATTGGGCCACAATGTGTGCTCGGCAGGGGTGCCATTCGCAGGAGGGGATCACTATGCCCACATCGGGCAACACGGTGCCACGACGTCAACTGGGCCGACAGCTGCGTGAGATGCGCCAGGCAGCGGGGTTGAGCATCGCCGAGGCAGCGCGGCAGATCGGCCGCGGTGCCGGGACGGTGCAAAGGTTGGAGACCGCGCATCCCGGGAAGATTCACATTCAGGACATTGTGGGATTGTGCGAGCTGTATGACGAGGTCGAACAGCAGGATGCACTGCTGGGGCTCGCGAAGGAAGCGGACGGGGAGTCGCAGAACGGACGGTGGTGGCATGAGTTCGGGGAGCTGATCCCGGCAAGTTTCGCGCCGTATCTCGGCCTGGAGTCGGTTGCATCGAGCTTGATGGTGTTCCGGCCGGACATGGTTAGCGGCTTGTTTCAAACCGTCGGATATGCACGGGCTTTGGAGTCGATCTACGCGCCGAATGAGACTGCCGAAGAGCTGGAGAGGCTGGTGCGGATACGTGCCGGTCGGCAGAAGATCATTAAGCGCAAGCGGAATCCGGTGTCCGTCACGCTGATCATCGACGAGGCGGTTCTGAACAGGGTTGTCGGTGGTCGCAAGACGATGGCCGCCCAGCTTCGTCACCTCGCCGACATGCCGCCCAATGTGATTGTCCGAGTGCTGCCATTCGCTGTCGGAATCCCAACCGGCATGGCGCCGGGTCCGTTCACGGTGCTCGACTTCCCGCCCGGAACTCCAGAGCCTGCCACGGTGTACGTCGAGTCCTACACGGGCAATCTGTACTACGACCGGCCTAATTCCGTGGAACGCTATCGGGAGGCGTTCAAGGCGATGCAGGCGGTAGCGTTGGATCCGGTTGGCAGCAAGTACCTACTGCGGGCGAAGGCAAAGGAGTACGAGCGTGAACGTTGAACTAAGAGAAGCGGAGTGGTTCAAGTCCACTCGAAGTGTCGGCGGCAACGACTGTGTTGAAGTTGCGCATCTCGGCCGTGGACGGGTCGGCGTCCGGGACTCGAAGAACCCCGCTGGCCCTGCCCTGGTATTCACTCCGTCGGGGTGGGATGCGTTTCTGACTCGTGCCCGTCGCGGAGAGTTCGGTGTCGGATGATGAAGCCTGAGTTCTCATCGACTGACCGCGGCGCGCGTGTAGGTGCAGATCTCAGTCGAGCCAGGTGGTTCAAGTCCCGGCGTAGCGCTGGCGGTAAAGACTGCGTCGAAGTTGCACACTTGGACGAAGGCATGGTCGGCGTCCGTGACTCGAAGAATCTTGCGGTTGCGGCTCTCGTCTTCACTCCCTCCGAGTGGGAATCATTCCTGACCCACACCCGCGCCGGGCATTTCGACCACCACTGATCGACACTGCATCGGCCAGACGACCTGACCCAGTGAGACGGCCCGTGCCTCAGCCTGTTTCGGGCTGACGCACGGGCCGCTCATATTTCCACGCGGTCTGCGCGGACGGTCATCGGCCGGGGTGACCGGCCTGATCAGCGAGCGCTCAGGGGTAGTTCGCGCCCGCCAACCGGACTGTCCGCTTACCCGCAGTGGCTCGGTCCCGGCGAGTTCCAACTGACCGATCTGCCGCTGGTGCTCGTCGCGGCGCCGCCCCAGCCGATGCACTTGCCGGGAGCATCGACCTTCACCGGGCCTGCGTAATGGGTGAACATGCCGGCATCCACCTGCGCGGGGCCGCTCGATCCCCAGATTCCGAGTGAGACTCCCGTACTGGTCCTGGTGCCGACGCCCTGCGTCTTCCAGGTGACCGCGCAGTTCGTCCTGCCGTTGTAGAGCAGGTACATGGTGGCGAGGCCGCCCAGGTCGTGGGTGTCGATGACTCGGTATCCGCTGCCGCAGACCGAGGCCGGGGTCGCCGCGTTCGCTGGCGCGACCATGGCCAGCGATCCGGTAAGGATCGCCGCGACGGCAAGGCCCAGCCTCGCGCCGCTTTTCAGCACTGGCATGTGTTCGTACTTTCTGAGGAGATCGACCGCCGAATACCGGTCGGCGATCGTTGGTCGATGGATTTCCCGGCCGTGCCCTGCGTCCGTCCGCGTTGCCAAGGCTGCGTGTCCGGTGTGATCGAGGGGGCCGGCCGATCGTTGTGCGGGGCTCAGCCGCAGTGGCTCGGACCCGGCGAATCCCAATGGATCCCGCCCCCGTTCACGATGTCGCCGGGCCGGAGTGCGCTACCGCCCCACGCGATGCATTTGCCGGGGGCATCCACCTTCACTGGACCGGCGTAATACGCGTAGTGATCGTAGTCCTGCCTATGGCTGCTGGGCTGGCCCCAGATTGCGACCATAGCCCTCGTGGGTGTCTTCGTGCCGACGTAGGCGTTCTTCCACGTCACGACACAATTGGTGCGGCCGTTGTAGAGCAGGTAGATGGTGGCGAGACTGCCCAGATCGTGGGTGTCGATGACTCGGTAGCTACCGCCGCCACACACGGAGGCCGGCGTTGCGGCGTTCGCGGGGGCGGCCATGGTCAGTGATCCAGCGAGGATTGCCGCGACGGCAAGGCCCAACCTGGCTCCGTGTTCGAACACGCGCATCTTTGTAGTTTTCCTTCCGAGAAACAATCGAGCGATCACGGCACCGGATGGCGGTCGGTGACCGTCTGCCGATACGTGATCCGTCAAGATCCTGCACCGCAGTCCGGCGAGAAGCTTCCCGATGCTGGGAAATTGCTGGTTGCCCAGGGGCGTGGCCGCGGCGATGCGGTCGAACAGTTCCGTCTGCCGTCGTAGCCTGAAACCCTCAGATACTGGACAGGAGGATTGCGCCGTGGCCGAGACGACGTCGACCGAGACGACGGTGTCGCAGGTGCTGGCCGAGCTGGCCGCCCTCGACGACCCGAAGATGCGCGCGGTGAACGAGAAGCACGGCGACGATCACGGCGTGAACCTCACCAAGCTGCGTGCGGTCGCCAAACGGTTGAAGACCCAGCAGGACCTCGCCCGCGATCTCTGGGCCACCGGCGACACCGCCGCCCGCCTGCTGGCCTTGCTGATCTGCCGCCCGAAGGCCTTCGAGCGTGATGAGCTGGACGCCATGATGCGTCAGGCCCGCGCGCCGAAGGTGCAGGACTGGCTGGTGAACTACGTGGTGAAGAAGAACCCGCACGCCGAAGACCTGCGCCGCGCCTGGTTCGCCGACCCGGACCCGCTGGTCGCCGGCGCCGGCTGGGCGCTCACCGCCGAACGCGTGGTGAAGAACCCCGAAGGACTCGACCTCACCGAGCTGCTCGACATCATCGAAGCGCAGATGAAAGACGCCCCCGACCGCCTCCAATGGGCGATGAACACCTGCCTGGCCCAGATCGGCATCGCCCACCCCGACCACCGTGCCCGCGCGCTGGACATCGGCGAACGGCTCGAAGTCCTGAAGGACTACCCGACCTCCCCGGGCTGCACATCCCCTTACGCGCCCATCTGGATCAACGAAATGGTCAGTCGCCAGCAGGCGAAGTAAGGGAGGCCGGCCACGTTCACATCGCCGCCGCGGGGCAACCCCCGGCGGACTCGAAGACGTAGGCCCGCCCCCCATCGGCGGTGTGGCCGCCGGATCAGCGCAAGCGCCATCGATCCCCAGCCGGGCAATCCAAAGCCGCCCGTGGCCGACGACGGCACGGTGACGATCACCGACTACGGCATCTCCCCGACGCCACGAAAGAGCGCGGAGTACCGCGACGAGGGGTACATGAGGCTGTTGATCGCGGCGTGTCGCCGGTCTCATGTAGCCCTCGTCGGCTCACCACGCGGGTGCGGTGGCGCGGCGGGTGGTGTCGATGGTGTGCTGGAGGGCGCGGACGATTTCCTCGGGTGGGGCCGGGGCGAGGGTGAATTCGTCGTGCGGGTGGTGCTGGAGGAGGTAGCGGCCGTCGTTGGGCTGGTAGTCCATCCAGGTGAAACCGCGGACGTCCGGGGTGGGGCGGCCGTCGATCGCGCCGCCGGTGTAGACACCGACCTCGCCGAGGCTCGAGCGTGGGCGGCGCACGATGCGGTTGATCTTCTCGGTGAGCGACAGGCGCGTCGGATGTTTGGCGTACTCCACCCGGCTCACATCGGAGCCACGCGCGCGCAGCCCTTCGTACTTACCACCCGCGCACTTGGGTAGATGTGCCACCACCTGGCCGGCGAGGGCCTGCGCGGGGAGCATCGACAAGACGACATCGCGACCGTAAGCCTGTGTGGGGCCGGGCAATTGGACCGCCAGCGCGGCCGCCTGACCGACGATGCCCGCGTGAATCCGCACGACCTGCCGGAAATCCTGGCCGAAGAAGCCGTGCACCTCCACCCGCACCTCCGGTTCGAGCAGCGTGGAAATCGCCCGGTGCAGACGCTGATCGGCGATGGCGGCGAGTCGCTGCCCGGCCTCCTTACGCATCCGCTGATAGTCGTCGTAGGGGACCGGTTCGTCGGGAACGCGGCGCTCCGGCTCCCATTTGATCGGATACGGCAACCGGTCGCGGCCGAACGCGTTCACCGCCAGGGTGAACATCAAACCATCCATCCGCCAACGTGATTCGCTCATCCGCCGATCACTCCACCCGGTGGCAACGCCGGCGGCTGACTGCCGAGCAGTTCATCGCCGTGGTCGTAGATCAAATAGTCGGGCGTCTTGTGCTCGTCGTCGTCCTCGCCCTTGCCGCCGCCCCGTCCGGCGGGCATGCCCATGCCCGGCATCCCCATCCGGCCATTACGCCCGGAACCCGCGCCCGCGCCCGTCGACGCGGCCGCCCTACCCTGCGTGCCCGCACCGCCACCGGGCAGGCTGCGACCCGCGCCCGGCGTCGACGGCACACCGCTGCCGCCGAGACCGCCACCGGAACCCAGACCGCCGGTGCCCACCCCGCCCGGCAGCCCGGAGGTACCGCGCGGAAGATCCGAGGTCGGGAGCTGGGTGCCCGCTGGCGTGGTCGACGCAGGCGTGGTGGAGGCGGGGGTGGTGGACTGCGGAGTCGTATCGTCCGAGGTGTCGTCGGTGGGGTTCGACTCTTCGCCGTTGCCGGTGTTCTCCTCGCCGCCGCCGTTCTCGCCCCCGCCGCCGCCACCACCGCCGCCACCGCCCGGCGGCCAGACCGAATTGCCGGGAGGATAGACCGGGGGTTTCCAGCCCTCCTCCTTGTCGTCTACCGGATTCTTCGGTTTGGGGAGATTCGGCGTATGGCCGTCGACGTCTTCCGCGCCCGGGCGGTAATACGTGGTCATCACGAACCGGGCGTTTTCCTGCGCCTCGGTGGCCCGGTATTCAGGGCCTTTGATGACGCTCTGGAACGGTAGGGCGTTGATGACTTTGTCGCCGACGGTGGTGTCGTCGGGTTTGCCGACGGAGTTCTTGGCTTGGGCCAAGTGGCCTTCCATGAGGTCTAGGCCGTGGGCAACCATCTGGAAGCACGCAGCAATCGTTGTGAACGAGCTTGCGAACGCGCGGGTGCCTTCGATTGCGGCGGTGCCGGACTGCCCATTCCAGTAGGCGGTAATGTCGTCTTCGACGCCCTTGGAGAAGACGCCAATGGCATCCCGAGCCGCTTTGGTGAGGTTACGCCAACCGTCGGCTTTGGCGTTGATCGCCGTTGGGTCTACGTCCTTTACTGCGTCGTAGATCTCTTGGTGAGACATTGTTTCAAAGGGGTCTTTTACGAGGATGACGCGGCCCGCAAACTGGTCGCTACCGTATTCGCCGAGAAGGCCTGCCCATTCAGTGTTGACGATCGCACGGTCGGCGTCCCACTGGGCCTTCTGATCGTTGATTCGCTGCTGGTCATCACGCTTGTTCTGGTCTGCTTCGCCAAGGCCGAGCGCTTCGCCGATCTCTTGGCCTGCCCTGTTGGCAATATGGCCGACCTGGTCGACCCACTCAGGAAAGTCGAGTCCCATCACTGAGCCCCAGTCTTCCCGAGCGCACCAGCTGTCGACTGGTCTGTTTCCTCGATGCGCCGGATAGCTAATGCGTAAGTTTCGCTCATCAGTGTGACGATTTCGTGGCTCTCCTTGAGCCTGTTGACAGCAGAATCTTGGTCTGTGACAGCCTTCGCCGCGAACTTCTTTTGGAGTTCGACAGCAGAACCCAGAGTGCCGAAGCCCGACACATGCTCGAGTGCGGCGGCATCGTCGAGCATGTCGTCGAGTGCGGTGATCATCGCGTCTGCTCGGGCTTTCAGAGCATTTCCGATGTCCGGGTCCATACGTAACTCGCCGTTCTCGGCTTGGGTCTTGAGTGCCTTCCAATGGCTCACCAACCCGGCCTGCTCCGTGCCGCTGGGTGACTCTGTCACCGTTCCCTCCCGACCTTGTTTCCTGAGCTGTTCAGCATCGGCGCCCGCCCGAATGTTTTTGCGTTCACGGCTATCGGGGTAAGTAAGGCTCGAGCTCAGCGGCGTGCCGGACGGTCAGATCGCATGGCGGTGACTGTGGCATCTCGTCTCGTTTGCTGTAGCGCCAGCCAACGACAACTTCGAGCGACCCGTTTGACCATGGCAGGTTGACGTAGCAACGCAGCTTGTCTTCGTCGGATTTGTCGTAATAGACCAGTCCCGAACGGTCGCCCACCTCGACATCGCGAAAACCCGTGAGGTTGGCGTTGTTGCGGGCGTCGTCCTGGGTGTAGGTCGCGGATGCGACGCTCACGAGATATGGCCCTTCAGTCGAATCCCACCGGCAGATTCGCCAGGCCGTCGCCCCGGTCGGTGCATCCGTAACCGTAGATTTCGAGGCTGGATCAACCTTCGTAGCCCGCAGCGCCTCGTCCGACAGTTCGGTGCAAGGATTCCACTCGACCGTCTTCTCTCCGGTCGACTCCGTCTGCCCCTGTGCCGCCGGCTCCCCATCCACCGACGTCGAACACCCGGCGACAAGCCCGACTGCGGCGATTCCGCCCAGCATCGCGCGGACCGCGACCCCTCTGTGTGCACTACTCGCGGTACGCATACCCCTCCTGCTTTCGGTGCGAAAAGACCGACACTGAATAGGACGCACCTTACCGGCATCCGGTTCCACCCGATCTTTCGTCCAGGACGCGGGCCCCCGGCACCCACGTCGGTCACCCGCATGTGTCCCGGCTCAGCTCCCGATCCCTCGCCGAGAGCTACATGAGCGAGGCATCCGTCGAGAGCGTCCCTCGCTCATGTAGCTCTCGGCGCTTCGAGTTGGTCGGCGAGGCGTTGGGCGGTGAGTTCGGCGTGGGTGATGCGGCGGAGGGCGGCGAGGATGGGTTCGTAGAGGACGGTGCCGAGGACGGCGTATTCGATGGCGGCGGCGGGGGAGTCGAGGGGCATGCGGTCGATTTCGTAGGCGGCGATGGCGGTGATGTGAGGGGCGTAGGCGCGTAGGCGGTCGTCGGTCATGGGCAGGCCTGCGGCTTCGGCGTCGGCGAGGGCTTGTTCGAGTTGGGCGGCGGCGGGGAGGTCGGCGGGGAGCGGGCGGCCGAGGGCGGCGAAAGCGGCTCGGGCGCGCGGCAATTCGGTGTCGGTGCTCGACTCGGGTGACGGCGGGAGTGCGGAGGTGGCGGCGCCTAGGGCGGTGAGCAGGGATTCGTCGGGGGTGTCGATGAGGCCGACGATCGTTTTGATCTTCGCCAGCGATAACCCGTGCCCGGACAGGGCTTTCACCAGGGCGATGCGTTCGACGTGCGGTTCTCCGTATTCGGCGCGGGTGGCGCTGGTGGCGCGGCCGGGCATGAGCACGCCTTCGCGCAGGTAGTACTTGATCGTCGGCACCGGCACTCCGGTGCGGGCCGCCAGCTCCGACATCAGCATCGCGTCTGCTCCTCCTCCGATTGGCCCTTGACATTGGATAGTTTAGCTATCCATTATTGGGTAGTCACACTATCCAATTGAATCGACGCCAGGAAGCAGTCATGGATACCTCGCTGATCTCGCCGTTCATGAGCATCGTGCTCGGGGCGACCATCCTCTCGGTGGTCACCATCGCCTTCGGTGGCACCTTCCTCCTGCGCGTCGTCACCGGCGCCCACCCCACCAATGACCTGCAAAAATCCTTCTTTCGTGCCGGCCACGCGCACGCCGGGGTGCTGGTCATGCTCGGCCTGTTGCTCGCCGTTCTCGGCAACGCGACGGGTGCGAGCACGGGCTGGGCCGACGGCGGCGCGATCGCCGTCCTGGTCGCCGCCATCCTGATGCCGCTCGGCTTCTTCCTCTCGGTGCTCGGCCGCGACCCGCAACGGCCGAACCGGATGATCATCAGCGTCTGGCTGGGTGCGACGCTGCTGGTGGCCGGGCTGCTGGTGTCGGGAATCGCGACGCTCGTCGCCGGAATCGACCGGTTCTGAACGGGGTCGGCGACGATCGTCCGACGCTGACAACCAAACAGGCCGGTCAGTCTTCATACATTGTCAGTCCGTATTTTTCGTTCGCCTCGCGTACTGTCGTCCGGGCCAGTGCATTCGAAGCCGGCCGCTCGTACCAGTTCGTCATGATTCGGAAATCGAGGCAAGCGAATGAACCACAAGCTATGGCTGCTCGGGCGATCGGTCGCGGTGGGCGGACATATCTTGCGGGAGAAGGTCATCCGGCCCAAGGCGCGAACCATCGACGACGTTCCGGTCTCCGGGGAGACGATCACACCGGCCTGGCTCACCGCGGTGCTGTGCCGCGATGTCCCCGGCGCGGAGGTCGTCTCCTGCGCGACGTCCAATGGCAGCAGCGGTACCTCGACCCGAGTCGCGATCGAGGTCGAATACAACGAGGCGGGCCAGCAGGCCGGGCTGCCGACGGCGCTGTTCGCGAAGACCACCACCGCCTTCAGCCAGCGCATACTGCTCGGCGGCGGCAAGATGATCACCGGCGAAACCCGGTTCTTCCGTGACTTCCGGCCCGAGGTCGAGATGGAGGCGCCGGTCGGATACTGGGGCGCCGCCGACGAATCGTCGTGGCGTTCCATCGCGTTGATGGAAGACATCGCCAGCACCCGCGGCGCGGTGTTCGTCGAGCCGACCACCTCGGTGAGCAAGTCGCAGATGGAGGATCTGGTGCGCAACCTCGCGCGCCTGCACGGCACCTTCTGGGAACATCCGTCGATCGCCGTCCTCAACACCCCGAGCTACATGCTCCAGGCCTACCTCGCCGCGATCGATATGAAGAAGCGCTGCGCGATCGGGCTGGAACGGGCCGGGGAGGTGATTCCCGAATCGCTGCGCGGACAGAGCGAACGGCTGTGGGCGGGCGTCGAGCGGGCGATCGAGCTGGCCACCGACGACCTTCCGCCGACGCTGCTGCACGGTGATCCGCATATCGGGCAGACCTACGCCACCGGCGACGGCCGGATGGGGTTCGTCGACTGGCAGGTCGTGATGCGGGGCGGGTGGGCACACGATTTCGCCTACACCGTGAACTCGGGGTGCGAGCCGCAGGACCGGCGGGCATGGGATCGCCACCTGCTCGAGGCCTACCTGGACGAACTCGCCGAGGTCCGCGGATCGGCGCCCTCGTTCGACGAGGCCTGGCTGGCTTATCGGCAACAGTCCATGTTCGCTTACGCGGCATGGGCTTTCACCATCGGCCGCGCTGCCTATCAGCCCAAGATGCAGTCCGTCGAAACATGTTTGACCCTGCTGGAACGCATTACCACCGCATTGGACGATCACGACTCGTTGGATGCCCTCGGCGTCTGACCGACAAATTCGAACAGTCTGGAGTTCCCGCGTGACTACCTCCACCCCTTGGGCGCAGGTCACCTCGTGCCCGGTGGCCCACGGATCGCCCACGCTCACCCTCGGCCCGCGCGTCTCGCTGCATTCGCCCGAATTCGCCGACGATCCGCACCGGCACTACAGCGAAATGCGCAGGCGCTACGGGTCGTTGGCGCCGGTCGAGCTGGCACCCGACGTCCCGGCCACCCTGGTGATCGGCTACAGCACCGCAGTGCGCATCCTCAACGATCCCGAGCATTTTCCCGCCGACCCGCGGGCATGGCAGAAGAACGTCCCGGCCGACTGCCCGATTCTGCCGCTGCTGGAATGGCGGCCGATGGCGAGCCGGAGCTCGGGCGCCGATTTCGTGCGCTACCGCCAGGCCATCACCGCAGGCATCGACAACGTCGATCTGTATGCGCTCAACGGCGTCGTGGAGAACATCGCTGTTCCGCTGATCAACACGTTCTGCGCCGACGGGGAAGCCGATCTGATCCGCCAGTATGTCTTTCCGCTGGTCTTCGAAGTGGTCAACTTCCTGCTCGGCTGCCCCGCCGAGATCGGTCAGCGGGTGGCGGCGGGAACGGCGGCGCTGCTCGAGGGGGTCGACGCGGAGAAGGGCAATCAGCTGCTCGGCGAGGCCCTGATGCAACTGGTGACCTTCAAACGCGGCGAACCCGGCAACGACATCACTTCCGCGCTGCTGCAACACGAATCCGCGCTCGACGATGTGGAGGTGTCGCACCACGTCTCCCAGGTGTACGGCACCGGAATCGAATTCCAGCTCAACCTGATCGCGAACACCCTGCTGCTGGTGCTCAGCGATGAACGCTTCGGCGGCAGCGTGCTCGGCGGGAACCTGTCCTCGCGTGACGCCCTGGACGAAGTGCTGTTCAACGACCCGCCGCTGGCGAATCTGCTGATCACCTATCCGCGTCAGCCGATCCTGATCGACGAGGTGTGGCTGCCCGCGCACCAGCCGGTCGTCATCAGCATGGCCGCCTGCAACAACGACCCCGCCGTGCGCAATGGCGAACTGCTCGGCAACCGCGCCCACCTGGCCTGGGGCGTCGGCCCGCACGCCTGCCCCGCCCAATCCCTGGCCTACCTGATCGCCCAAGACGCCATCGACCAACTCCTCGACGCCCTCCCCGACCTACGCCTCAACCTCCCCGACGGCACCCCCACCTGGCGCCCCGGTCCCTTCCACCGCGCGCTGGCAGAACTCCCGGTCACCTTCCCGCCGGCAGCCCCGCTCACCATCTAGGGGCCGCCCCGGCTATCGCACCGGAGCCAGGTCGACACCGTCCGGCGGGCGGATGCGCCGCAGAGATCCGTCGAAAAGGGTTGCGTAGAGCGCCGATCCGCTTCCATCCGGGACGAAGATCCCAGCCTGCGGGCCGAACTCAGGCCCGGTCCAACCACCCGACACACCGGCCGCGATGACGCAACTAGCGCCGGTTTCGGGGTGCGCGCGATAGATGGAGCCTTCGACGTGCGCGGCCCCGGCCACATCAGTCGGCGCCGAGGAATTCCAGTCTGTTGCCGACGCCGTCGACCGTGTGGAACCTGCGGCGACCTGGGATCTCGGCCGGGTCGGGCCAGGTAACGGGGAAGCCCGCCGCGGTCAATGCGGCTGCGGTGGAATCGATGTCGACGACGAAGGCGGGGTGCGCCTTCGCGGCGGGACGGAAGTCCCGTTCGACGCCGACGTGTAGTTCACCGTCCGGGCCGGTGACGCCTGGTACCCGGAACCAGCATCCGCCCCTGGCTGCCAGCAGCGGGGGCTTGGGCAGTTCGGTCCAGCCGAGCACGCCGGCGTAGAACGCTCGCTGCCGATCCTCGCCGCCGACGGGGCAACTGACTTGAACGTGGTGGATCATGGCGCAAGCGTAGATCGAAGCGGTCCAGCGAACGGAGCTCATGGCGCCCGGTCACCGGATCGCATCGGTGGGAGTCACTCCGGGCGCGGTGAACCCAATGCCCGTGATGTGGCGACGCGCGAGCTGTGGTGGAAACTCGGCCGGGCCTCTCACAAAGCGCGGACCACCAGGGCGGTGCCCATGGTGAGCATGGTGGCGGCTACGAGGGTGTCGAGGAGGCGCCAGGCGGTGGGGCGGGACAGGATGGGGGCGAGGAGGCGGGCGCCGTAGCCGAGGGTGGTGAACCAGGTGAGGCTGGCGAGCATGGCGCCGAGGCCGAAGATCCAGCGCAGCGAACCGCGGTGGGTGGCTACGGTGCCGAGCAGCAGCACGGTGTCGATGTAGGCGTGTGGGTTGAGCCAGGTCATGGCCAGGCAGGTGAGGACGACCTTGCGGAGGGTGCCTGCGGAGCCGGACGCGCTGGTCAGGGCGTGGTCCGCGGGCGGTCGCAGCGCGCGGCGGGCGGCCAGGGCGCCGTAGCAGATCAAGAAGGCCCCGCCCGCCAGCCCCGCGACAGTGAGCGCGGCAGGCCAGGCGGTGATCACCGAACCGAACCCGGCGACACCGAGGGCGATGAGCAGCGCGTCGGAGATCGCGCTGATCGCGACCACCACCGGAACGGCGTGCCCGCGCGCGCCCTGACGCAGGACGAAAGCGTTCTGCGCGCCGATGGCCACGATCAGGGACAGACCCGCACCGAATCCGGCGAGCGCCGCCGGGAAGATTCCGCTGTTCACGTCACCCGACGCTAGGAACCTTGACGGAATCAGTACAGCTAAAGTTTCTTAACTATCATTAGCAATTGTGATGACGGAGCTGCCGTTCGATCAGGTGCGTACGCTGCTCGCGGTCGTCGACGAGGGCACCTTCGATGCCGCGGCGGCCGCCCTGCACGTGACGCCGTCGGCGGTGAGCCAGCGCATCAAGGCGCTCGAGCAACGCACCGGGCGGGTGCTGCTGACCCGCACCAAGCCCGCGCAGCCGACGGAATCCGGGCAGGTGATCGTCAAATTCGCGCGCCAGGTCGTCGCGTTGCAGCGAGATACCCAGCGGGAGTTGGGGATCGGTGACGAATCGGGTCCGGCGCGGCTGTCCATCGCGGTGAACGGCGATTCGCTGGCCACATGGTTTCTGCCCGCCCTGACCCGGGTCCCGCAGGATCCGCCGATCTGCTTCGAACTGCACCGCGAGGACGAATCGCATTCCGCGACTCTCTTGCGAGAGGGGCAGGTGATGGCGGCGGTGACGTCGTCGGCCGAACCGGTGACCGGATGCACCGCACGACTGCTGGGCCTGGCACGGTATCTGCCGGTGGCGAACCCGGACTTCGTCGCCCGGCATTTCGGCTCCGGGACGCTGCGCCGCTACCTGCCCGAGGCGCCCGTCATCGTCTACGACCGGCGCGACGAACTCCAGGACCGCTACGTCCGCACCATCACCGCCGGTGAGGCGGCTGCCAGCGATGTGCGTCACTACATCCCCACCTCGCAAGGGTTCTGTGACGCCGTCGTGGCGGGGCTCGGCTGGGGCCTGATTCCCGAACAGCAAGCCGTGCCGCTGCTGCGATCGGGCGCGCTGGTCGAGCTCGGCCGCCGCAAGTGGGTGGACGTGCCGCTGTACTGGCAGCAGTGGAAACTGGACGTCCCAGCTCTCGCGCTTGTCGCGGAAACCGTTGCGCAGGCGGCCGCGGAGGCGCTGCATCAGCGGCGTTGAGCGTTCGGCGGCAAGCTCCTGACTACGGGAATCGCTTGGCGATAGCCGTGGCGATCGCGTCCGGTTCATGCTCCTGAATGAAATGCCGAGCATCCGGCAGTTCTACGACTTCGAGGTCGGTGAACATGGCACGCAGGCGCGGGAGGCAGGCCTTCGGGCGGAACACCATGTCCTTCATCCCCCACACCAGCAGGGTCGGTGTGCCGCCGAGCGTGGCGGGCACACCGCGTTCGAGGCCGGCCAGCAGCGGGCGGGCCCGGCGGATTTCCTTGGGCGTCTCGGCGAGGGCGCGCCTGGCTTGCGGAGTGGGCTGCACCAGGCGGTAGTGGTCCGCTTCGGCAGCCGTGAGTGTGCTGCCCAGCTCGCCGAGCAGCACCCGCTCGATCAGGAAATTCTGTTCGAGGATCCGCTTCTGCATCGGGCGGCTGCTCATGATCATGCTGAACGCCCGGTTGGGCAGCGCGTCGATCGGCCAGAGCGCCGTGTTGCCCAGCACGATCCCGCGCACCCGGTCCGCGCGCGTGGTGGCCGCGCCGAGCCCGATCGGCCCACCCCAATCCTGGCCCATCACAACGACATCATCGAGCCGCAGGTGGTCGATCAACTCACCGAGGACCGCGGTGTGCTCGGCAATGGTGTAGTCGAAACCCTCAGGGCGCTCGGACAATCCGAAACCCAGATAGTCGACCGCGATACACCGGTACCGATCCCGCAAGGCCTTGACGATATGGCGGTAGAGGAAACTCCAGGCCGGCGCGCCGTGACAGAACAGGATCGTCGGCCCGGACCCCTCGGCGATGTAGTGCACGCGTCCCGCGGACGAGTCGAACCAGTGCGACTCGAAGGGGTACAGATCCTTGTCGGGGACGAAATCGATCATCATGGTGCCCTCCCTCCGGCGTCAGACTACCGTGCGGTAACCGCCTGTGGGGTCGCGCTCGCCGCCCTGGAAGGGCATCGCCGTCACCAGCCGCGCACGGCTGCGGTGCATCGGAGGAACGCCATGCGGGGCCGGGGTCGACCGCTATCCGAGCATCCCCGCCATCACCTTGGCGCGGCCGGGTGTGCGCAGCTTCGACAAACCCTTCGCCTCGATCTGGCGGGCACGCTCGCGTGAAACACCGAGGGCGGCACCGATGTCGGCGAGGGAGCGGGGTTCGGCGTGGTCGAGGCCGTAGCGGAGGGTGAGGAC
Organism: Nocardia cyriacigeorgica; assembly: GCF_005863245.1. GTDB lineage: Bacteria > Actinomycetota > Actinomycetes > Mycobacteriales > Mycobacteriaceae > Nocardia > Nocardia cyriacigeorgica_C. Next base: position 53,315 of record NZ_VBUT01000012.1, read on the forward strand.
CTCGGCCTCACGGTCGGACAGGGCGCCGAGCATGGCGCGCAGCTGGGTGGCGATGGTGGCGGCGGTGGCGAGTTCGTCGGGGCCGGGGGCGGTGTCGGGGATGAGTGCGCCGTATTCGGTGGCGTCCTCGCCGATGGGGGTGTGCAGGGAGATCGGGTCGCGGGCCTGCTGAAGTAGTTCGGTCACTCGGGATTCGGTCATCTCCAGGTCGGCGGCGATCTCGGCAGCCGTGGCGTCGCGGCCGAGCTGCTGGGACAGGGTGCGCTGGGTGCGGATCACCCGGTTGAGCACGTCCACCACGTGCACCGGGATGCGGATGGTGCGGCCCTGATCGGCCAGGGCGCGGCCGATGGCCTGGCGGATCCACCAGGTGGCGTAGGTGGACAGCTTCAGCCCGCGCCGGTGATCGAACTTCTCGATCGCCCGGATCAGGCCGAAGGTGCCTTCCTGCACCAGATCCAGTAGCGACATGCCGGTGTTGGTCGGATAACGCCTGGCAATGGAGACGACCAGGCGCAGGTTGGCCTGGATCATGTGCTCCTTGGCGCGCGCGCCGTCGGCCACCGTGCGGCGCAGGGTGCGGCGCTCGTCGGTCGGGAGCTCTCCGGCTTCGTCCAGCCGTTGCCGGGCGAGGACACCGGCCTCGATTCGCTCGGCCAGCGCTACTTCCTCTTCCGCACTGAGCAGTGGTGTGCGGCCGATGGCGCGCAGGTAGTCGCGGATCGGGTCGTCGCTGACGGTGCCGAGGGTGGGGGAGGCGGTGCGGCGGGCGGGGAGGCATCGGGTGGTCAAAGGATTCCTCTCGAAAGTCGGGGGTGCGGGCGGCATCGGCGGCTGACCGTGGATCACTTACTGCGCGTGGGGGCTCGCGGTCATGGGTGCGCTCAGCGGAGCTGGTGGCGCGGCGGCTGAGCGGGCGATACCGACCGGTCGTGATGGTGGCGATCGCAGGTCGCGTGACCGGATTCGCGACGGCGGGTGCACAGCGAAGCGGATGGTGTCGTGGCCGCGCGTCGATTCCGGCTCGGCGTGATGGGGGCGACTGCGGAAGACGTCGGTTCGCAGGCGTCACCGCTGCTCTCGACAGCGCGGCGCCAGTGTCGGCTCAGCGACCATTTCCACCTGCGGAGCGAAGTAGGGCTGGTGATGGCGCCTGCAAGACATGAAAGTCCGCAGGCGCCACCGATGTCAGCGCCCCGGAATCCGCAGCGGGCGATGCGGCGCGGCCCGGAACTGCTGGCTGCGGGCGACGCTGCGCTCATCGCGAGCCTTCCAGCGACGTCCGGTGATCGGGAAACCGGTGTCGGTGCGGCGCGTGCGCGGGGTGGCTGCGGGGACGGGTGGCTGGGTGCTCGCGGTGATCATCTGCTCGATCGCGGCATCGAACGCGGACTGCGGGGTGGACTTCTCGGCCAAGGTGACTGCTCCGTTTCGGTGGGTGGTGGCGGGGCGGGCGGTGCTGTCGGGCCGTGAGTCATGCGCGTTCTCCTTCGACTGTCGGCGCCGCCGTGGCGACGCGAGAACAAATTTAGGGCAGACCTAAAAATATGTCAAGCATAAATTTATGACGAGTTCAGGTAGTGTGGTTCGCATGACCGCACAGACCGCCGAACCGCAGGGCCTTCGCGCCAAGAAAAAGCAGCAGACCAGGGAAAACATCTCGCACCAGGCCACCTTGCTGTTCCTCGAACGCGGCTTCGACAAGGTGACGATCGCCGACGTCGCCGCGGCCGCCCAGGTCGCCAAGATGACGGTGACCAACTACTTCCCCCGCAAGGAAGACCTCGCGCTGGACCTGGGGGAGGTGTTCGTCGATCAGCTCGCCCGCACCGTCCGCGAGCGCGAACCGGGCGAATCCGCGCTGGCGGCGTTGCGCCGCGCCTACCTCACCGCCGCCGCCGAACAGGACCCGGTCGTCGGCTTCTCCGGGCCCGCCTTCGCCGAAATGATCACCGGCAGCCCCGCCCTGGTCGCCCGGTTACGCGAATTCCACGACGACCGCGAAGCCGCGCTTGCCCGCATCCTCGCCGAGGAAACCGGCGCCGCCCCCGACGACATCACCCCGCGCGTCGCCGCCGCCCAACTCGGCGGCGTGCACCGAGTGCTGTTCGACGAGACCATGCGCCGCACCCTCGCCGGGGAATCCAACGACGAAATCGCGGCCGCGCTCACGGGTTACATCACGGTCGCCTTCGATGCGCTGGAACCGGGTCTCGGAAACTACGCTGTGCGCTGATGCCGGCGCGATCCGCATCGACCTCCAAGCTCCGCTGATCTTCTGTGCGGCGACCACGTTGATGCTACGGTCCAGTCGGGCAACCGGTCTCGGCTGCCTTTCGGGCCCAGGGGGAGTGTTGATGCGTCGGCTCGCCGTCATCGTTCTGACCGCTGTCGCGGTGCTGTCCGCGAACGTCGCCGCCGCGGAACCGCCCGGCGTGACCGTGCTTCCGCGGCCCGGCGGTGAATCGCCGGTCGGCACAACGGTTCTGCATCTGGTCGACCATGCGCGCGCGGATCCGTTCGAACCGGATCGCCCGCGCGAGTTGATGGTCTCGGTGTTCTATCCGGCGGCGAAGGTCGACGGGCATCCGCGTGCGCATTACGTCTCGACCGAGCTGATGCCGTCGCTGGAACAGCGGTTCGGCGTCGAATTGCCTGGGTTGCACACCAATTCGTACACCGGGGCGCCGGTCGCGGACGGCGCGCATCCGGTGGTCCTGTACAGCCCGGGAGCCGGCGTCACCCGGCTGCTCGGCACCGGGTTGGCCGAGGATCTGGCCAGCCGCGGGTACATAGTGGTGACCATCGACCACACCTATGAGGCGCCCGCGGTGGAGTTCCCCGGCGGCCGCATCGTCGCCTGGGAACCGGCGGCACAGTTCGATACCGCGCTGCGGCAGAAGTACGTCGAGGCACGCCTGCCCGACGTGCGCTTCGTGCTCGATTCGCTGGAACGGCTGGCACGGGGCACGAATCCGGACGCCGGGCAGCGGACACTGCCCGCGGGGCTCGACCGCGGGATCGACCTGGACCGCATCGGCATGGCCGGTCATTCCTCCGGCGGGTACGTCGCGGTCGAGTCCATGCACCTGGATCGCCGCATCGATGCCGCGGTGAACCTCGACGGGCAGATCGGCGTCGACACGGCGTTCGGGAAGTCCGTCACCGAAGGCGTCGACCGACCCGTCCTGGTGATGACGAGCGCGCAGGCCGAAGAGGTCGGCGACGCCCATCCATCCCTGGACGAGTTCTGGCGCACCTCCACCGGCTGGAAACGCCAGCTGACCATGCGCGATTCGGCCCACTACGACTACACCGACTTCCCCCTCATCGTGCCCACACCCGCCCGCGACGCCGCAAAGACCTACATCGGTCCCGTCGCCGCCGACCGCGCGTCCGCCCTGACCCGCATCTACGTCGCCGCGATGTTCGACAAGTTCCTGCGTGATCGCAAGGACACCGCGCTGGACCGGACGCCTACAGAACCCGAGATCGTCATCGTCCGCTGACCGGCGCATGCCGGGCCGATGAACTCGGGCAGCCGGACGCCGCTGACAACACCCGCATCACCCAGGGCGGACCGCCCGCATCTTGCCGTTCACTTGGCGCCGGGGACAAGCACCGGATTCGATGCCGAACGGTTGCTGCGCCGGACGCGATGCTTCGCGCCGTCTGTGCGGCTGACGTTTTGGGTAAGGCGGCGCCGTGACTTCGCTCTGATCCGACCACGCGAGTCGGTCTCGGTAGCGGGCCGCAGTCGAAGAACGGCAGGCGGCTGAAGGCGACGTAGCTGTGATTCGCTGCCGTGTCGCTGCCTTCCGCGCGATGGGGGTCCGGACCATACTGGGCCGATGAGCGGTGCGGTGGCAGTCGCGCAGCGACCACCCGAGCCGATGAGCCGGGCGAAGACCAATGTGGTCTTCGGGACCATCGTGCTCGGGATGCTGATGGCCGCGCTGGATCAGACGATCGTGTCCACGGCACTGCCGACGATAGTGGCCGATCTGGGTGGGGCCGGGCATATGGCGTGGGTGGTCACCTCGTATCTGCTGGCCGAGGCGGTGGCGACGGCGCTGGCGGGCAAGCTCGGTGACCTGTTCGGGCGCAAATTGATCTTCCAGCTCAGTGCACTGATCTTCATCGTGGGGTCGATGGTCGCGGGGCTGGCGAACGGGATGCTGCTGCTGATCATCGCGCGCGCGATCCAGGGGATCGGCGCGGGTGGGCTGATGGTCACCTCCATGGCGTTGATCGCCGACATCATCCCGCTGCGGGAGCGCGGCAAGTATCAGGGCGCGCTCGGTGCGGTTTTCGGCGTCACCACCGTGATCGGGCCGACCCTCGGCGGGCTGTTCACCGACCATGCGAGCTGGCGGTGGTGTTTCTACGTCAACGTGCCGCTGGCGATCTTGATGATCGTGCTGGCCGCGCGCACCATCCCGCACGTGAAGGCCATGGCGAGGCCGATCATCGATTACGCGGGCATCGGCCTGGTGGCGCTGGGCGTGTCGAGCCTGATCCTCGGCCTGGAGTGGGGCGGAACCGAATACGCGTGGGGTTCGGTGCAGATCATCGGGTTGTTCGTGGCGGCGGCGGTGCTGCTGTCGGCGTTCGTCTGGGTGGAGTTGCGGGCGCAGGAACCAATGCTGCCGATGGGGTTGTTCCGCAGCCAGGTGTACACGGTGTGCTCGATCCTGAGCTTCATCGTGGGGTTCGCGATGCTCGGTTCGATGACGTATCTGCCCGCCTACCTGCAATACGTCGACGGTGTGTCGGCCACCGCGTCGGGTGTGCGCACGCTGCCGCTGGTGTTCGGCCTGTTCGCCACCTCGATCCTGTCCGGCCAGGTGGTCGGCAAAACCGGCCGCTATCGATGGTTCCCGATCGCGGGCACGGGGGTGATGGCGATCGGGCTGTTCCTGATGTCGACGATGGGGCGCAATACCAGCATCTGGCTGGAATCGCTGTACATGCTGATCCTCGGTCTCGGCATCGGCCTGGCCATGCAGGTGCTGACGATCGTCGTGCAGAACACCGTCCCTTACGCGCAACTGGGCACCGCCACCTCGGGTGTCACCTTCTTCCGCACGCTCGGCAGCGCGTTCGGCACCGCGGTCTTCGGCACCCTCTACACCAACAAACTCGATCCCGAACTCGCCGGCGCGCTGACCCAGGTGCAGGTGGTGCCGCCCGAAGTGGCCGCCAATCCGGAGGCGTTGCGCGCGCTGCCGCCGGAACTGGCCGAACCGATCATCGACGCCTACGCGGCCGCCATCGACCATGTGTTCCTGTGGGTGGTTCCGGTCGCTCTCGCCGGTTTCGTGGTCGCCTGGTTCCTGAAGGAAGTCCCGTTGCGTGACAGTGCGCGCGCCGACGCGAGTGACGTCGGGGAGGGCTTCTCGGTGCCGGATTCGGCCGATCGGGTGGTGCTGCTGGAACGCGCGATCGCCGCGACCATGCGGTCCGCGCGCGCCGAGGGCCCGATCGGCCCGGTCATCCTCGCCGACGCCGGCACCGACCTCACCCGCGGACAGGCCTGGGCGCTCGGACAGGTCTACCTGCACAACCGGATTCGCGGCGAGGCCACGATCGAGGCGATAGCGCGCGTGCACCGCCTGCCCGACGAGGTGATCGCGCCGGTCTTCGCCGAGGTGAGCGACGCTGGATACATCATCCAGGACGGCCCGCTGCTCACCGTGACCCCGGCGGGGCAGGCGCAGATCGACCGGATCAAGGCGGCGTGGCGGCGCTGGCTGGACGTGCGGCTCGACGACTGGGACCGCACCGATCCGACCGACCGGTTGCTGCTGGATCAGGCGCTGGAGAGCATCGCCACCAAACTGCTCGACCAGGACGTACAGGAACTCGTCCCCGCGCACTGATCGGCGTCCGAGGCAGATCAGCCCAGCGGGTGGCGCGGTCATCGAGCCTGCCGCGGATCTCGGCGGCGGTGGCTTCGGGGCCGGCTGCTCGCGGATCGTCCCGGCGGATCGCTGTTGTGCCGGTCCTGTCGCGTTCGAACCTGGCCCACGCCACTCAGCCCTGACCTATGCCGACAACGTCCCGAGGCGCGCCGAATGACCCTTGCCGTCCAATACTCGTGCACGTATATTCGTAGACGAGTAAGGAGGTGCGCGTGGCGGCCAAACGCAAGGTCGGCAACCTGCTGGCGTTGGCGGTGCTCTCGGTGATCATCGAACGGCCCATGCACCGCTACGAGATCGCCTCCACGCTGCGCGACCGCGGCAAAGACCGCGATATGGACATCAAATGGGGATCGCTGTACACGGTGGTGCAGAACATGGCGAAGGCCGGATTCCTCGAAGTCGTCGGCAGCGAACGTGCGGGCGCGCGGCCCGAGCGGGTGATCTACCGGATCACCGACGCCGGCCGCGCCGAACTGGTCGACTGGACCAGGGAACTGCTCGCCGAACCGCAGCCCGAGCAGCGGCAATACGTGGCCGGGCTGTCGATCCTCGCGGCGCTGCCACCGGATGAGGTGATCGAACTCCTCGGGCGCCGGATCGACGCCTTGGACGAGCAGATCGCCGGTGTGCGCGCCGAATTCGACGCGGTCGCGGGCTCGCTACCCAGGTTGTTCATGGTCGAGACCGAATACGGGCTGGCCATGCTGGAGGCCGAGCGCGCGTGGACCGCGGCGTTCCGTGACGAGCTGGTGTCGGGGACGTTCCCCGGACTGGACGGCTGGCGCACCTGGCACGCCGAAGGCATGGATCAGGCGAAAGCCGACGACCTCATGGAAGGGGGGACGCCGCACTCCTAGCAGCAACCGAGACCGAGTCCGGCGGAGGTGCGGCAACACCGCCGCCGAACTCGGGGAACCGTCTCGGACCGTGCCCGCATACGCACACCCGGCCAGAGTTTGGCAACCACAGGATAACCGGGTGGGTGATTCGGGGCGCGGTTCGCCGTACACACACGACCCCATCAGGAGTTACCCATGTCCACAGTGCGTTCCGCACTCGTCATCGGCGGCGGCATCGCGGGCCCGGTCGCCGCCACCGCCCTGCGTAAGGCGGGTATCGATGCCCGCGTCTACGAGGCCTATTCCGGGCCATCGATCACTATCGGCAGCGGGCTGGCCCTCGCGCCCAACGGCCTCGCCGCCCTGGACGTGATCGGCGCCGGTGATCGTGTCCGGGGGATCGCGGTGCCGATCCCGAAGATGAACCTGTCCGTCGGCGGCAAGCGCATCGAGGTGCCGACGCTGCCCGATGTGGAGCCGATGCAGGTCGTCGACCGCAGCGAACTGCATCGCGTACTGCACGATCACGCGATCGAAGCGGGCGTGCCGATCGAATACGACAAGCGGCTGACCGCTGTCGACGAGCACGCCGACGGCATCACCGCCCACTTCACCGACGGCAGCACCGCCACCGCCGACGTCCTCGTCGGCGCCGACGGAATCCGCTCCACCGTGCGCGGATTGATCGATCCGGACGCGCCGGGCCCGGAATACACCGGCATGCTCGGCTTCGGTGCGCTGACCGAATGCGAGATCGATACCCCACCCGAGACCATGGTCTTCGCCTTCGGCAAACGCGCGTATTACCTGTACTGGCCGGAGGGTGTGGGCACGATCGCATGGGGCGCCAACCTGCCGCACAAGGAATACCTGTCGCTGACCGACGCCCGCGCGATACCGGCCGAGCACTGGCTGACGATCCTGCGCGAAACCTACGCCGAGGACACGCCGGGCGGCCAACTGGCCCGCGCCACCACTGCCGATCAATTGCAGATCACCGGCGCGCTGCACATCATGCCGCCGGTGCCGCACTGGTATCGCGGGCGCATGGTGCTGGTCGGTGATGCGGTGCACGCACCGTCCAACAGTTCGGGTCAGGGCGCGTCGCTGGCGGTGGAGAGTGCCGTCCAACTGGCGCGCTGCCTGCGAGATCTGCCCGGTCCCGCCGAGGCTTTCGCCGCTTACGAGGCGCTGCGGCGTCCGCGGGTGGAGGGCATCGCGGCTCGTGCGGCCAAGATCAACCGGTCCAAGACGCCGGGGCCGATCGCGGGCCGGATCATGCGTGCGGTGATGCCGGTGATGATGAAAATGATGAAGGGTCAGCAGAAGACGATGGGTGCCGAGCAGCGGTATGCGATCGATTGGGAGGCACCGGTCGGCGCGGAACTGGGATCCGATCCGGCGCCGGTGCGCTGAGTGCTTGTCTGATGGGTGTGGCCGGACGGGTTTCCGGTCCACCCATCAGGACAGATTCGGTTACGCCTCGAAGGGGATGGTGTTGCCCGCCGCATCCCGCTCGCCGATTCCGGCTTCGATCGCGGTGACCAGTTCGGTGACCGAGGCCCAAGTGCGCGGCGGTTCGGCGTCGAGGTTGCCGATGGTGTACCAGGTTTCGGTGTCGCGGTAGCGCACCAAGCCCCTGCCGGATTCGTCGACGGTGACATCGAGGTCGCCGGATACCGTGCCTTCCTCTTCGGTCATGACGGCAGCCGCGGCGGTGAGCTCGATGATGTCGCTTATCGGAATTCTCCTCGCTTGACACAATCGTCGACGGCGGTGCGGAGGGCCTTCTGCTCGTCGGGGTCGACGGCGAGCCCGTACTTTACCTTGATCTTGACGTAGTGATCGATATAGCCACACCGGAAATTGCCCGGTGGGAGGTAGTGCGCGGGGTCCTGATCACCCTTGGACCGGTTGGCCGACGGGTCGGAGGCGATGAGATTGCCCGCATCGTTGGCGATCCGGCGGCGGGTGTCCTCGTCGAGCTTGTCGGCTCCCGAACGCCAGGCCTCGGCGAGCGGGACGATGTGCTCGGCGTCCACGGAGGCCGGATCGGTCATCCACTTGTACGGCTTCAGCTGCCCGGTCTTGCGGTCGGTGAAGCCGTACTGGTCGCGCCAGCCGCCGTCCGCGCCCACGGTCAGCTCGCAGGTCTTCGCGTCGAGGGTGACCTTGCCGGTGGCGTCGCGCAGCATCATCACTTCGCGGGTGGTGCATTTGGCGTACTGGGCGAATTCGGGGCCGAAGCCGTGTTCGGGCTTGTTGGTGTCCCAGTGCGGGAACTTCTCCCGGCTGTAGCCGGTCATCGACCCCTCGGCCGAGACGGCCAAGCGGCCGAGCAGTTCGCTGACGTCGCGTCCGGATGTGGTTGCCGCGCCCGCGGAACCCGCGCCACGCTTGGCGAACAGGTCGTCGACGTAGCCGTAGCCGACGATGGCGAGGGCGATGAGGCAGACGGCGGCCGCGATGATCGTGCGGGTGCGGCCGGAGGTGCGTGCGAGCAGATCGTTCACCGCGAGACCTCGCCGCGGACGGAGGAACCGATCTGGAGTGCGGTGAAACTCAACTGACTTCCTTGTCCTGCGCCCGAAAATTACCGGGCGTCAAGCTACCCGGTGTCAGCAGCCGTCGAAGAGACTGACGGGTATGAGATTACGCACAGCACGACGGGGCGGCCACGTGGACCATCCCCGGACCGGCGTGCCGGCGCCGATCCGGGGATGGCGTGCCACGGGCGAATTCGATACACCGCCCGCGCGACTGAGGGCGGCCGGTTGTCCAGACCGGGCCGCGGCCACGACACCTCGAGGCTGATGAGGGGGTAGTCCCGGGGTGTCGTGTCGCACGAGCGCGAACTCGTCGTGACGTTTCGCGGTCCGGGAGCTACCCAGACCAAGCTTTCATCTACGTAATCGAATAGTAGATGTCCGTTTTCGTCTCTGCAAACACCCTACCCACTTCCCAGGATTGGGAGTTTTGTCCAAGTCCTGAGCGCTTGATCTACGGTGCGAGTACGGAAATGGGCTACAGGCTGGGTGTTCGCCTGCTCACTCTTCGGGCCGATGCCCGGTGAGCTGCTGTTTCCCGGTGGGCACGATCACACCGGGGCCGGTACGGCCGGGCGCAGCAGGGAACCATCGCGCACACCGAGCGCGGTGCGTGGCGCGACCGTGCACCAGGCGACGGCCAGCAGCGCGTACAAGGCGACGGCCGCGACGGCGAACAGTTCGGCGCCGGTATGCGCGAACAGTGCGGTGCTCCCGGTGACGCAGGTGCCCAGCGGGAAGGTGAAACCCCACCAGGTGAGCGAGAAGCCGAGCGCGCCCGCCCGGACGGTGCGCACGGTGACCGCGAGCGCCAACGTCAACCACAGCATGGCGAAACCCCAGGTGGCGATCCCGAACACGGTGGCGGCCAGCGCCAATCCGGCGGCCTGTTCGGGCGCGGCGACAGCGGGTGCGGCATCGGCCATCGCGCCCGCGGCGGTCACCGACTGACCGAGCGGGCCGAGCACGATCCACAGCGTCGGCACCAGCGCGGCGGCGGGCGCGCCGAAATGCATCAGCTTCGACCAGATCATGGTGGTGGTGATCAGGGCGGCGATCAGGCTCAGCCCGAACATGGCGCCGCAGCACGCCAGCAACGTCATCCGGGCCTGGCCGGGCGGGAGATACGGGAGAAGCAGGACGCCGGTGGCGGCCGAGACCATCGGGGGCACCACGGGCATGAGCCAGCCGCCGAATGCCGCGTCGGATGCGCCTGCCGGAGTGCGGGTGATCATCCGGTAGGGCACGGCGACCGCGGTGGCCAGGCCGAGCGCGGTACCCAACGGCCACAGCACCCAATCCATCGCGACCGCCGCCGGTTCGCCGATGACGTCCTTGCCGAGCAGCATCGCGCCCGCGCCGACCGTCAGCAGGGCCATCGGCGGCGCGCCGGAGAAGTGGGCGAGCACCGGATGGTCGCGTTCGGCCCGCACATGACCGCGATGGCGGATCATCCGCACCGCCCAGACCAGGCCGAGTGCGGCAAGCAGCAGCGTGGCCAGCAGCCAGACGCCGGTGGCGGCGGCGCGCTGCCCGGGGAGCTGGAGCGGCAGGGTGGCGGCGGCATTGGCGAGGATGCCGGTGCCCATCACGATCGCGAACCAGTTGAGCCCGACCTGCGCCAGCGCGCCGGTGCGCGCGGACGCGGTGCGGCGGGCGACGGAGACGGGCCGGTGGGTCGCGGTGAGGGTCATGGATCCAGGCTCGCGCGCTGGCCGCGTGGCGGGTAGGCGTCATCGATCTATGGGTACATAGAATGGTTCTATGCCTTTGTCGCCGCGGGTGCCCGACCTCGCCGCGCTCGACCTGCTGCTTTCGGTGGTCGAGCTCGGCAGTCTCGGGCGGGCCGCGCAGGCGCACGGCATCAGTCAGCCCTCGGCGTCGTCGCGGATCCGCACCCTGGAGAAACTGGTCGGCGTGCCGGTGCTGGAACGCACCACGCTCGGCTCCCGGCCCACTCGCGCCGGCGCGCTCATCGTGGAATGGGCCCGCGCCGTCATCGACGCCGCCGGACAGCTCGAGGCCGGCATCGACACGCTGCGCTCCGAACGTGACTCCCGCTTGCGCGTCGCCGCCAGCCAGACCATCGCCGAATACCTGTTCCCCGGCTGGCTCACCGCCCTGCGCGCCGCGGCCGCCGACCTGACCATCGCGCTGGAATCGGGCAACTCGGTGGAGGTCGCGCAGGCGGTGTTGGACGGACGCGCGGCCATCGGATTCATCGAGAGCAGACAGAGTTTCGCCGGGCTGGACAGCCGGGTGGTGGGCAAGGACCGGTTGGTCGTGGTGGTCGCGCCGGGCCATCGATGGGCGCGGCGCGGATCGGTGAGCGTCGACGAGCTGGCCGCAACGCCGTTGCTGCAACGAGAAACCGGATCCGGGACGCGGAACTGGTTCGAGCATGCGCTGGCTCGCATACGTCCGGGAGTGCAGCCGGCGGTGGCGCTGGAGCTGTCGTCGACCACGGCGATCAAGACGGCCGTCGCCGCGGGAGTCGGCCCGGCCGTGCTCAGCTCACTCGCGGTAGCGGCCGAAGTCGCGGCGGGAACACTGGTCGCGCCTGCGGTGACCGGCCTCGACCTCGACCGCGTGCTGCGGGCAGTGTGGCCCGCGGGGACGCGGCCGACGGGACCGGCGCGTGACCTCTACGCGATCGCCCGGAGATCCGGGTCGGCGTCACGATAGGCGCCGTCGGGGCGTTCAGTCCCTTTCTTCTTCGATGGGCTGTGCGGTCGGTGGGACGCCGGTGTCGAGGAAGCGGATCAGGCGTTCGATGCGGGCGGTGTGGTCGACGCAGCGTTCCAAATGGTGGCCGAGCAGGGCGAGTTCGATTGCGGTGTCGGTGCTTCCGGTCCAGGCGGGGGCGCTGAGGGCGGCATGGAGTTGGCGGTTGAGCTCTTCCATGGTCTCGGCGGGCGGGTCGGGGGCCTCTTCGGGCGGCTGCTGGCCCGCGGCGACCGAGCGCAGCGCGTGCGCGGTCGCGTGGGCGGCGCGCCTGCCCATCTCGGCGAGCAAGGCCACGATCGGTTCGGGCGCCACCGGATCGGGGCTGCTCTTGTAGACCTGATCGGCCACCCGGCTGGTGAGCCAGCCGATCCGGGACAGCTCACCGGCGATCTGGATGGCCGTCACCACATGCCGCAGATCGCGGGCGACCGGCGCCTGTAGCGCCAGCAGCACCACCGTGCGCTCCTCGCAGGCCGCGTACATGGCCTGTAGGCGCTCGTCGAGCGCGAAAACCTCGTAGGCCGCCGTGAGATCGGCCTCGACGAGCGCATCGGTGACGCGCTCGGCGGCGTCTTGGGTGAGCCGGCACATCTGCGTCAACTCATCGGTCAACGCGACGAGCTCATTGGTGAACTGGGTCCGCACGCGCCAAATTGTCGCCTATGTGTACCCCGCCGGTCGATTGATCGCGTGATCTTCGTTGCCGCGTCCCTGCGCGATACACTCCCGCACACCGCGAAGCCGGGAACCCCCGCAGCCCGTGACGGCTCCGATCCGGCCCGGTCAGCCGGTATTCCCACTAGTGCAGGCACCATAAACTGCGGTAATGGCGGGCCCAAACCCCTGGCAGGCCAAGGCTGCCCGAGACACCGGCGAATCCGCGACCACGCACGGCTCCGAGACGACCGGCTCGGCCGAACCCACCGCGCTCCCTCCGCACGAGAGCGCGTCGAGTGCGGGCGGTGGCATCGTGGCGGTGTCGGGCGAGTTCGTCGGCGGGGGAACGCTCGAATCCGATACGGGGCGATCGGGCGAGCCGATGGCGCCGCGGATCGCCGGGGAGGGATCGGGAGGACACGCGGACGCCGACTCGGTCGAGGTGGGCGCACCGGAGGTTTCGGCCGCGGGCGAGATGAGCGCCTCGGGTTCCAGCAGTCCGGCGAGCGCGCCCTCCGGAGGATCCGGGGCGGCTGCGCGGGGACGGCTCGGAGGGGCGGGTTTCGCCGGCGGCGCAATGGCCGTCTCGCACAAGCTCGTCGGCGGGGGAGCAGCCGAATCCGATGCAGTGCGATCGGAAGCGCCGGGGCCGGAAGTTCGCGCATTTGCCGGTTCGCGAGCAACCGCAGGTGAGGGCTCCCGCAGACGCGGCGCGGCGGAACGCTCCGGGGAGTCGATGAGGCGCCGCGCCGGTGCGGTCCGGGGACGGGTGGCGGCGGTGCGCGGAGTGGGGACGCCGTTGCAGGGACATTGGGGTTATCTGGTGGCGGCGGTGGGGGCGTTCATCACACTGGTGTTGATGACGCGGCCATGGCTGGTGGCCACCGGCGCCAACGGGTCGGTGGAGTCCACGGCGTTCGGGCGCATCGACATATCCACCAAATACCTGACGGTGTGGTCGAAGTCGGCGCCGAAAACGCCGCAGATCAGCGGGCTGTGGGCGTTCGCGACGGCCGCCGTGATCGTGCTGACGATCTGTCTGGTCGTGCTCTATTTCCGCATGCGCTCGGAGTATTTCGCCCGGCTGGTGGCCGGATCGTCGGTGGCGGTCGCGGTACTGGTGCTGTTCACCATGCTGTACCTCGACAGCAAGGGCGCCGAACTCAAGGCCCTCACCGCGCGCAAATACGACCTCGGCGGTCAGGTCGGCCAGTTCCTGAGCTGGGTCAAGGGCAATGGCAAGTTCATCCTGCCGGGCGCGAGCCAGGGACAATACGTCGCGACCGCCCGTTTCACTCCCTCGGCTGTGGCTGCCGCCGTCGTCGCGGTGATCTCGGCCTTGGCCGCGGTGACCCAGTGGATGGTCGGACGCGGTGTGGAACCGGGTGGGCTGATGGCGAAAGTGGCTGTCCTGCGCGAGAAGTGGGACGCCGCCGGTCGCGCAGCGGCCGCGAAGCCGGTTCCCGCCGGATCCGGCGCAACGCGTACGGGTTCCGGCGACGCCGAGCCCGCGACGGCGTATGCGGGTTCCGCAGACACACCCGCGACCGCGGAACCCGCCAGGGCACAAGCGGATTCCACCGGCCCACCGTCCACCGGCGCGACAGCTGGCGAGCGCGCGGCGGGCACCGACCGCTGATACCGGGCCCGGGAGTTCCTCGCCGTGCGGCGTTCGATACCGCTCGGGATGACGGTGCGAGCGGTTCACCGAACGAGCCCGAAACAGCACAGGAATCATCGGTTCGCGGGCCGTTTGCCGGACCTGCGGCCGCGGACTCCGTGACCGGCACATGCCCACCGATGCCGCCGGGCGGGCGGGTTCCCGAGGGCGTGCGGAGAGCCTCGCGGTAATCGGTCAGGCGTGCTTGTTGTGGGAGCCGCCGACGCGACCCATCTCCGCCGTCGCACCGTTCTGAAGTGCGCAAACAGCCTGCGCGCGGCCTGTGCTCGGTGGTCGAAGGCCCAGCGCGAGCCGACCGCTCCACGCCCGATGGTGACCTATAACACCAATGCTCTCGCGTGATGTCGAATTCGGTTTCTTTGTGTTCATGGTCACCCCCCTGTGAATTTGTATGTCACCTCTCGTAACGATTAGCTTCCTCAGGGTTGGCATCGACGCCGAAAGCAGAGAGTGCGCCATGAAACCCGAAACACGCCGCCGCCCGCGCGGGTGCTCGAGCATCGCGAGCGCGGCGCGAGGACTTCGCCGATGACGCTGGATACCCGCAAACCGCCGAGCGATTCCGCCGTCGCGATCGTGCGCAAGAATTTCTCCGGCACGGTGGTGTCGTCGCTGCGGACCTTCGGTCGCGCGGTCGGGATGGCGCAGGAATCGGTGACGGGCGCGGCGAGCGATATCGCGCGCGGGAAATTCCAATGGCAGGAGACGCTGGTCCAGGCGTGGCGGTTGATCACCGTCACCGCGATCCCGGCGATCCTGATGGCCATCCCGTTCGGTGTGATCGTGTCGGTGCAGGTCGGCAACCTCATCCACACCCTCGGCGCGGATTCGCTGCTCGGCGCGACCGGCGGGCTCGGCGTGATCAAACAGGGTGCGCCGATGGCGACCGGATTTCTGCTCGGTGGCGCCGGTGCGGCGGCGATCGCGGCCGATCTGGGTGCGCGCACCATCCGTGAGGAGATCGACGCGCTCAACACCATGGGCATCAGCCCGATCCACCGACTGGTCATTCCGCGCATGGTCGCGATGCTGATCGTCGCGCCGCTGCTGAACGTGCTGATCATCTTCGTCGGCGTGCTCGCCGGGTACCTGGTGGCCATCGGCGGCCAAGGTGTCACGCCCGGTTCGTACTGGGCGACCTTCGGTTCGTTCACCACCGTCGCCGACGTGTGGGTCTCCTTGTTGAAGGCGTTGATCTTCGGCTTCCTCGTGGTCGTCATCGCCTGCCAGCGCGGGCTGGAAGCCAAGGGCGGGCCGCGCGGTGTGGCCGACGCGGTGAATGCCGCCGTGGTGCTGTCGGTGGTGTCGATCGTGATCGTGAACCTGGCGATGTCGCAGATCAGCGCCATGTTCATGCCGACGAGGCTGGTCTGATGTCGACGTCGTCGTATGTCCCGAAGGGGCTCGGCTGGGCCGCGCGCTACTTCCGTCGCGGCAGCCGGGTGCTGCGCGGTGTCGAATCGCTGGGTTTCGTCGCGGTATTCGTCTGGCAGGTGCTGTCCTCGGTGCCGCTGACGTTGCGCCGCTACCGCCAGGAGACGATGCGCGCGATCACCGATATGACCTGGGGCCGTGGCTCGGTGATCGTCGGCGGCGGCACGGTGCCGATGATGATCGTGCTCGGCCTGGTGATGGGCGCCTCGGTGGGCGTGGAGTCGTTCGCGATCCTGGACATGCTGGGCATGGGCCCGGTCACCGGCATCGTCTCGGCCTTCGCCAGCACCCGTGAGCTGGCGCCCATCGCCGCCGCGATCGGGTTCGCCGCGCAGGCGGGCTGCCGGATGACCGCCGAGATCGGTTCGATGCGCATCTCCGAGGAGATCGACGCCATCGAGGCGCTCGGGCTGCGGTCGGTGCCGTTCGTGGTCACCACCCGCGTCATCGCGGGCGCCATCGCGATCGTGCCGACCTTCCTGATCGCGCTGATCCTGAGCTACCTGGCCTGCCGCGGCCTGCTGACGCTGGTGCACAGCCAGTCCGCGGGCGTCTACGACCACTATTTCTTCCAGTTCGTGTCCGGGTTCGACGTGATCGCCGCGGTGATCAAGGTGGCGATCTTCGGCACGGTGGTGATCCTGGTGCACAGCTACTACGGGTTCTTCGCCACCGGCGGCCCCGAGGGCGTGGGTATCGCGTCCGGTCGCGCGGTGCGCGCCAGCTTCGTGGCGATCATCGCGATCGACATGGTGCTGTCCATCGCCCTGTGGGGCTTCAACGCGGCGATCAGTTTCACGGGGTAGGACAGATGCCGAAATACGGAATGCCCGGAGTGGCAGCGGATCGCACGCGCGCGATGACGGTGGGCGCGGCCATCGTCGGCGTGATCGTCGCGGTGGTGCTCGCCACCGTCTGCTATCGCGGGCTGCGCTCCGAGGACGGGCTGCGCATCGCCTTGCGGACCGAGCAGATCGGTGACGGCGTCATCGCGGGCACCCAGGTGCGCGTGGACGGCGTGCTGGTCGGCGAGGTCGCCGAGATCGCGCCCGCTGAGCGCGGCACCCAGCGCATCACCCTCGACCTCGACGAGTCCCGGCTGTCCGGGCTGGACGACAGCCTGAAGGTCGATTACGCGCCGTCGAATCTGTTCGGCGTCAGCGAGCTCGAATTGCTGCCGGGCTCCGGCGGTTCGCCGCTGCGCGCGGACATGGTGATCGACCTGACCGGCGACCGCGCCGCCGACGTCTACGACGCCACCATGGGCAGCCTGTTGCGCGGCATGTCGCAGGTGGGTGCGACGGTGTTCACCCCGCAGATGGCGACCGTCATCGCACAGGCGGCCGCGGATGTGGAGGCGTTCACGCCGCTGGCGCAGGCGTTGATCGCGGCCGCGCGCACCGTCGCTGACAACCAGTCCATGCCGTCCTCGGAGCTGGTCGGACGATTGGGCGGCGCCTTCGAGGGTGGCGGCAAGTTCGCCGGCGCCACCATCGAGGTCATCGATCAGTTCGTCGAGATCGACGTGCTGAACACCGACCGCGAGCGGCTCGATGCCGGTGTGGCCGCGCTGACCGGGCAGATTCTGCCCGCGCTGGCCACCACCCTCACCGAGGCCGGGCAGCTGTCGGGCTACACCGACATGCTGGCGCCGATGCTCACGGTGCTGGCGCGCACGGTGTCGACCCCGCAGCAGTCGGCGGCCGATCTGCGCGCGCTGCTGACCCGGCTCGGCGCTGCCATGAAGGACACCCCGGACGGTCCCGTTCTCGATCTCGAGCTGGAACTGCGTGGCGTGCCGGGTATCGCGGTGCCGCTGCTCGGGCTGCCCGCGAAGGGAGGTGCCCGATGACGGTGCGTGGTGCGGCCTGGCGGCTGGCGACGTTCGCCGCGGTCATGGTGGGGATTCTGCTGGTCGTGATGACTGCGATCAAACGGCCGGTCGACGGTGACACCGAGGCGCACAGCGCGCTGTTCACCGACGCCAACGGCCTCAAGGTCGGCGATGACGTGCGCATGTACGGCGTGCAGGTCGGCAAGGTGGAGGGCATCGAGCTCGACGGCTATCAGGCCGAGGTGCGGCTGACGGTCAAGACCTCGACCCCGATCTACGACAACAGCGTGCTGGCCATCCGGTACCAGAACCTCACCGGCCAGCGCTATATCGACTTGCAGCAGCAGCCGAATCCGGGCACCCGGCTGCCCGACGGCGCCCGCATCGGCACCGATATGACGCTGCCGTCGTTCGACGTGACCAGCCTGTTCAACGGTTTGAAGCCGGTGCTGGCCACCATGTCCCCGGAGGCGATCAACCAGTTCACCGAGAGCATGCTCGCGGTGATCGAGGGCGACGGCGCCGGTCTGGGTCCGGCGCTGGACGCCATCGGCAAGCTCAGCGAGCATGTCGGCAACCGGCAGGAAGTGATCGCCACCCTGGTCGGCAACATGTCCGATCTGGCCGATCGGGTGGGCGGCCGGGTGCATCATCTGGTGCCGCTGCTGGCGCGGCTGTCCGACATCTTCGAGGGCTTGCGCGCCAATGTCGGTGGCCTGGCCGAATTCGCCATGACCGCGCCCTCGGTGCTCGGCCCCATCGACCGCCTGCTCGACGCGCTCGGGCTGGCCACCGACGGCAGCACCGATGTGGACGCGATGATCCGCGGGCTGTTCCCGGACCCGCAGGAGGCGGTCGAGGTGTTCGGCCGGCTGCCCGGCCTGCTCGCCGCGGTCGACAACGCCCTGCCGCGCACCGTCGCCGGGTGGAAGCCGGAGTGCAGCAAAGGACAAGCCGAACTGCCCGAGCCGGTGCAGGTGCTCATCGGCGGACAGAAGGTCGCGATATGCAACGCGTGAAACTGCCCGGCCTGGGCCGGATCCGCCGCGATACCCCGATCATGGACGAGCCGACCCGGCTGCGTAAGGAGTTGCGGCTGGGCATCATCGGCGCCGTCGCGCTGGTGATCGCCGCTGTCGCGGCCGCGGTGGTGTACGTGGTGCCGTTCGGCAAGACCACCTACACCGCCGAACTCACCGAAGCGCAATCGGTGAAGGCGGGCGACGATGTGCGGCTGGCCGGAATCTCGGTGGGCACGGTGGAATCGCTGGAGTTGAAGCCGGATCGGGTGGTCATGCGCTTCACCGTTGACTCGGAGGTGTTCGTCGGCGATCAGACCTCCCTCGACATCCGGATGCTCACCATCGTCGGCGGCCACTACGTCGCACTGTTCCCGGCCGGTGAGCGGCCCTTGGGGGACAAGCCGATTCCGGCCGAGCGGGTCCGCCTGCCCTACAGCCTGATCGAAACCTTCCAGGACGCCACCGCGCCGTTGCAGGCCACCGACGGTGACACCCTGCGCCGCAATCTGGCCTCGATCCAGACCTCGATCGACGGTGCTCCCGACACCCTGCGCACCACGCTGGACACCCTCGGCCAGTACCTCGACGCCATCGAACGTCAGCGCACCCAGGTGTCCAACGCGATCGCCGTCGCCGACGAGTACGTCACCATGTACGACGGCGCGAAGTCGGATCTGGGCCGGCTGATGGACAACGTCAACCTGATGGAGACCGTGCTGCTGGACAAGCGCGCCGAGCTGAAAGCGGCGGTCGGCCTGCTGTCCTCGGTGGTGCAACGGCTGGCCACGCTGGCACCGGCCTGGGACGACACGCTGAAACCGAAGGCGCAGCAGCTCGCCGACGCGCTGCCGCGGCTGCAAGAGTTCGGCACCCAGCTCGAACCGCTCATCACCGCCGTGCAGGGGCTCGGCGACCGGCTGAGCGGGCTGGTGATCCCGGACGGCCCGGTGACCATCGACCGCTCGGGCGAAACCGTCACCGCGCCACCGGGTCTGGACCCGGCTGCGGCGCTGGGCCCGATCTGTGTTCCGGTGCCGGGGAAGGTGTGCTGATGGTGAAGCGGATTCTCGGCTCGCAGGCGTTCATGTCGATCGCGGGCGCGCTGGTCATCGTGGTGCTCGCCGTCGTCGGCTATGTGATCGCGTTCGATCCGATCAAGGAGACCAGGTCCTACTGCGCGATCATGCCCGACAGCGTCGGCCTGTACGAGGGCAACAAGGTCTCGATGCGCGGGATCGACGTCGGCACGGTGACCGGCATCCGGCCCGACGGTGCGGCCGTGCGCGTGGATTTCGAGGTCGACGCCCAGTATCCGGTGTATGCCGATGCCTCCGCGACCACGGTGTCCGACAGCGTCGTCGCCGACCGTGAGCTCGCCGTGCTGGCCAGCGGCAAGACCGCCGACGAGTGGGACGCCGGGCAATGCATCACCAAAACGCTGACGCCCAAGAGTCTCACCGAAACCATCACCGCGCTCGCGGCCCTGTCCGAGGAGATCGGCGGCACCCCGCAGACCCAGCCGGACGCGCTGGCCGGTGGCTTGCGCGCCCTGGATTCGGCCACCGCGGGCACCGGCGCGCAGATCAACAACCTGGTCATGAAGCTGGGTTCGACGCTGAAATCGCCGGACGCCGATATCGGCCACCTCGCGGGCATCTTCGACGCGTTCTCCTCGGTGTCGCAGAAGGTCAGCACGCACTGGGGTGATCTGAAGACCATGCTCACCCGGCTGGCCCCGGTGTTGAACCAGGCCAGCAATGATCTGCTGGTGCCGGGCGCGGCCCTGTTCGACGGGCTGCGCGAGGTGCTGCCCATGCTCAACGACCTGACCACCATCCTGGCCGACCCGCTCATGGGCACCCTGGACGGTTTGCTGCCGCTGGTGAAGATGTTGCGCGCCAACGTCGGATCGCTGCGCGACATCGTCCTGATGACGCCGGCGCTGACCTCGGCGTTCCGCTCGGTCACCGATCCGGCGACGGGTGCGCCCGGCCTGGTCTACGCCCCGCCGAAGGTGGCCATCGCCCAGCGCGACGCCGAACAGGTCTGCGCCGCCATCAACGCCGTCGCGCCCGGCCGGTGCGCGGGTGCGGGCAACGGCATGGTCGATGTCCAACTCGTTCAGCTGGTGCTGGGATTGGCAGGTACGCGATGACCGCGTTGCTCGGCAAGCGGATGCGCTCGGCCGCGATCGCGCTGGCCTCGGCGGCAGTGCTGTATGCCGGTGGCTGTGCGTTCGATCCATCGCAGGTTCCGGTGCCCGGTACCTCGGTGTCGGGGTCGACCTACAAGGTCAGCATCGAATTCGCGAATGTGCTGAATCTGCCCGCCCGCGCCAAGGTGATCGCCAACGGCGCGCAGGTCGGGACGGTGGATTCGGTGCGCGTGGTGCCCGCGGCCGAGGCGCCCGAGGGACGCGGCGGCTACGTGGTGGTCGACATCGAGGTCTCCGATGACGTGCGCCTGCCCGCCACCACCGTCGCCGAACTGCGGCAGAACACCGTCCTCGGCGACATCCACATCGCGCTGACCACCCCGCCCGACGGGTTCGACACACTGCTGCCGCGCGGTGGCACCATCACCCTCGAGCACACCAAACCGCCGGTGCAGCTCGAGGACACCATGGCCGCGATGGCGGTGTTCGTGCAGGGCGGCGCGGTCGGGCAGGTGCAGGACATCATCAACCGGTTCAACTCGGTGCTGCCGCAGGACCCGATGGAGACCCAGCGCATCACCCAGGTGATCGCGGGGGACGTCGTCGATCTGGCGGCCAACCTCGATCAGGTGGACCGGCTGCTGTACGGCCTGGAAACCAATTCCAGTGTGCTGCACAAGATCCAGCCGGAACTCGACAACATTCTGCGCCCGGAGTCGGTGCAGCAGATGACCTATGCCACCGACTCCATCGGCGGGGTCACCGATATCTTCGGCGCGCTCGCGCCGGTCGGCGCCTCGATGACCTGGCTGACGCCGCTGGTGCAAGCCGGTGACGCGGCGGCGATGGCGTTCGCGCCGCTGGTCACGGGTGCGCCGTTGAATACCGCGTCGCCGTCGAATCTGGCGCTGCTCACCGCATTGCTGCGGGACAAGATCATTCCGTTCGTAGAGCGCGGCGCCAAGGTGAACATCGCCGACGTCCAGGTGACGCCGTCAGGCGGTGCCCCGGTCTCCGCCGACGACCAGATCGACCGCATCATCGAGACCCTGCGCATGATCGGAGCCATCCGATGAAGATCGGCCCGCTGGCTTCTCTCGGCGGCATCGCCGCCATCACCGTGCTCGGCGCGAGCTACCTGACTTTCGGTGTGGTGCAGGTGGATCCGTTCGCCGACTACACCGAGGCGTCGATGGTGCTGAAGAACTCCGGCGGTCTCGGCGTCGGTTCGCCGATCCTGCTGACCGGTATCGAGGTCGGCCGGGTGACGTCGGTGGACCGCACCGCCTCCGGGGTGGAGGTGGGGTTGCGCGTCGACAGCGAGCACAAGGTGCCCACCGACAGCGTCGTCACCATCGAGCATCTGTCCGCGCTCGGTGAACCGTATGTGCAGTTCCGGCCGAGAACCGGTGCGGGACCGTACCTCGAGGATGGGCAGCGGTTGCAGTCGCAGGACGTGCGCACCCCGCTGTCGATTCCCGAGGCGGCCAGGATGGTCACCGACACGATGAACCAGCTCGACCCGGCGGTGGTCGGTTCGCTGGCCGAGACGATGAGTGTGGCGCTGCACGGCACCGACGCCGTGATGCCCGAGCTCACCCGCGCCGCCGATCTGCTGGCCTCGACCATCGTGTCCCGGGAACCGCAGATCGCGCAGCTGCTCAACGATTTCGAAACCGTCTCCCAGGACATCGACTGGGCGGGCCCGGCCACCGCCGCCGCCGCGCCCGCCTTCACCCAGTTCGCGCAGCGACTCGACGAGCTGGTCGAATCGGTGGGCCGGCTGATCCAGACCGGCGACGCCCCGCAGATGTACCTCGAGGGCAACGGCCTGGTGCCGTTCCTGCAACGGCTCACCGAATGGGTGCATCAGGTCGGCCCGGAACTGGCCTCGCTGCTGCCCGGCCTGCAACCGCTGGCCGATGCCGTCACCACCGCCGGTCCGCGCCTGGATCTGTCGGCGCTCATCGCCCAGGCGCTCGAATCCACCGACGACGACGCCGTCAAGGTCCGCGTCACCGTCAAATAGCTCACCGAGAGCTACATGAGCGAGGGCGGTACTCGCGAAACGCCTCGCTCATGTAGCTCTCAGTGCGGGTGCTGTGCCGCGTAGCGGGCGCGTTCCTCGGCGCGGCGGTCGGCGCGTTCGGGGTTCTCGAGATCTGCGGGCAAGCCGTGCTTGGCGAGGCGGTGCGCGCGGTTCATCGGCATGAAGGCGACGGTGTAGAACAGCGCGAGCAGCAGCGCCAGCAGCACCATCGAACCGCGTAACCACAGCTCACCGGGGAAGAACAGGAATACCGCGAACAGCGGGACGAACGGCACCAGGCCGCGCAGCACATGCCGGGGGAAGGCGTATGTGCCGGTGAGATCGTTGCGGACCCAGTCGCGCATGGAGTCCGGCAACCTGCGCCCGCAGGCGTAGCCGAGCCACTGGATCGGATTCGGGCGGCGGCGTTCTCGGCTCATGAGCGGGCTCCTTCGGTGCTGTGCTTGTTCGCTTCGGTCGCTTCGGGCTCGGCGAGCACCGAGCGGCGCGCCGCCTGGTTCACCCGGGTCAGCACGGTGTGCAATTCCTCCAGGTCATCGAGGCTGACGCCGAGTCGCTGCACCACCGCGGGCGGGATGGCCTCGGCCTGAGTGCGCAGGGCGCGGCCCTGTTCGGTCAGGTCGATCACCAGGTTGCGTTCGTCGCGCGGATCGCGTTCCCGGGTGATCAGCCCGGCGCTGTGCAGCCGCTTGAGCAGCGGCGACAGGGTGGGGGAGTCGAGCTGGATGGCCTCGGCGATCTCCCTGACCGTCATCGGCGCCGAACCCCACAGCGCCAGCATCACCAGATACTGCGGATGGGTCAGGCCCATCGGCTCCAGCAGTGGCCGGTAGACCGCGAGTACCGCGCGGTTGGCCACCGCGAGGGCGAAGCACACCTGGCGGTCCAGGCGCAGCGGATCGTCGAGCTCGAGGTCCGTCGGCTGTCCGTTCATGCCCACCACGTTAGCGCATTAATAGTTAGTGCGTTAAGTAATGTGATCGGCATCCTGTGCGGGCTGTGGTCTGATAGGTGCATGGGCACGGCAGGTACGAAGGGTGTTCCGCGCGCGGAGCGGGAGCGGCAGATCCTGGATGCCGCGACCGAGGAGTTCGGCAGGCACGGATACGCGGGTACCTCGCTGGCGGCGGTGGCGGCCCGGTCCGGGGTCTCCAAACCGATGGTGCTGGCGTACTTCTCCTCCAAGGACGGGCTGTACGCGGCCTGTGTGCGCCGAGCGGGCGACAACTTGACCGGCCACATCGAGACCGCGATGGCCGACGGCGCCTCGGGCCTGCAATTGCCCGCGCTGGTGTTCACCGCGATCTTCGCCGCCCTGGAACCGCGGCCCAACGACTGGAACGTCATCTGGGATCGCGGCCTGCCCGACGACGGAAACGCGCTGGCCGAGGCGACGCGGGTGCGGCAACGGCTGATCGAGCAGGCCTCGCGCGGTGCCGCGGTGGTCGGCGAGGCGGGCGCGCGGACGGTCGATGCCGACGACCTGGCTGTGCTCACCGAGGTGTGGACCGGGATGGTCAGCTCGGTGGTGCGGTGGTGGCTGCGGCATCCGGAGCAGTCGGCACCGGAGATGGCCGCGCGCTGCCTGCGCATCGTCGACCTGATCGCCGACGCGGGCATGCGCGATCGGCAGCGGACTCCTTGACCCCGGTATGACCGATCGGTAAATTACCGAGTGGTCACGCAACGGCGCGTCGACCGGACGACCGCCCCGGCGGACGTCCACGCTGGTCGAGAGGATGTTCTCGGATGTCGGCAACCCCAAGCACCGATCGGTTCCACCCAGGCCGGCGCAGCCTGCCGGTGCGGCTCGCGGCACGAGCGCTGCTGTCCGGGCTCGCACCACGGGTGGACCGGCGGGTCATCGAATCCAGCCGCCCGTTCGACCGGCCGGAGATGCTCCGGCCGCACCAGGATTCGTCGCTGTGGGCGTGGACGCACTACGGGATCTTCCTGCCTCGCCTGCCCGGACGTCACCGCTACCTGAACACCATGACGCTGATCGGCGCCACCGGCTCGGTCTGCTTCGACAACGACTATTTGGCCGTCGCCGACGCCAGGCACACCAGCACCGTTTTCTCCTCGACCGCGCATGCCGCGCAACGTCATTACCGGGCCTACGACACCCGCACCGACTGCGCATTCGCCGTCGACGGCTCGGCGCTCAGATGGGGTGAGGACCTCGACATCACCGGCAGCTACCCGCATTTCACCCTGACCGGCCGCTATCCCGGCTTCCGGGTGGACGCCGAGATCACCGCGACGCCGCAGGTGTCCTGGTTCATCCGCACCCCCGTCTACGACCACTTCAGCCTGCTGGCGACCTGCCGCGGCACCCTCACCGACGCCGAGGGCAGCACCGCTTTCGACACCCTGGGCACGGTCGAATACGCGCGCTGCCTGTCTCCGCAGGCCTTGACCGCACGCCCGGTGCCCGAGAACCTCAAGGTGCCGGTCGACTTCTTCACCTACCAGATCATCAACCTCGACCAGCGCACCCAACTGCTGCTCACCGACGTCCGCGCCGCGGGCACCACCGCCTGCCGCATGGCGCATCTGCGCTCCCTGGACGGTGACGCCCGCGCCTACACCGACGTACGCATGGAGGTGCTGTCCGACCGCCCGGCCGTGGACGAACTCGGCCGCGTCATGCGGGTGCCACGCGCACTGCGCTGGTCGGTGCGCGACGGCAGTCGCGAAGTCTTCGCGCTGGCTGCCGTGGTCGACTCGCCGCTGCGCTACGGGCACGGCCGCGGATACGCGGGCGCGATGACCTACACGGGTAGTTGGCGCGGGCGCCCGATCGACGGGAGCGGGTACGTGGAATGGGTGGACTGCGAGAGCCGGTGAGGGGCTGAGGGGTGCACCGGGGGTGGACGCGGGCGGCAGGCGGGGGAGCCGCGCGGCTGTTGCGGGCGGGCGCGACACCTTGCCGGGCAGGTGGTGGTCGAGCCTCCTAATGGCCGCCGGGTGCGGTGGACCGCCGGCGGCGTGCGCGCGCCAGGAGCCAGAGGCCGATGCCTGCCGCGCCGGCCGCGAAGAGCAGGAGCGCGCAGCCCTCGATCAGGAGAGCAGCCCAGCGCGGTAGCCACAGGTCGAGCACCTCGACCCCGGCGGCGAGCAGGAGATAGCCCGCGCAGGCCAGCATGACGGCGGCGGCGCCCAGAGCGACGGCGCCGAGCAGGGCGGTCTGTAGACGGTCGAGCAGGTCGGCGCGCAGTGCGAGAGCCTTGCGCCGCAACCACTTCCACACTGCGCGCAGCGTTCGATAGCTGCTGGTGAGCAGGGTGTCCGGTTGCGGGGCGGTGGAGCCAGGCCTCGGTTCGGTGATGGTTTCGGTCATGCCGGCTCCTTGTGCCGCAGTGGTGCGCCCTCGGTTCGGTGCTCGATCGCGGCGTCGGTGGATCGGTTCATGCCGCCACCCGCGTCGACAGTCGGCCGAGGGCGAAGCGGGCGAAGGGGCGGACGAACGGTGCGACCCAGCTCGCCGGGAGGAACGCGAAGATGGCGGGGCGGCCGCCGACGGTCCAGGAGACGTCGGTGCCGCCGTCCGCGGTGGGTTCCAGCCGGAAATCCTGCTGGTAGGTGAGCACCACCAGCGGCACCGAAGTTCGTACGCCGACCACGGTCAGGCGGCGGCCCGGCTCGGCCCTGGTGACCTGTTCGACGGCCGCGAACAGCAGCGCGTCAAGGGTCCGCATGGCGCCGACGCCGCGCTCGCCGCGCTGGTAGCGGATGCCGTTGATCAGCGGGAACCAGGAGAACGCACCCTCACCGAGGGCGTCGTAAATCCGCTCCGGTGGTGCGTGGAAACGGCAGACCACGGTCATCTCGAAGGTCGGGCGCCGCGATTGCAGGGTGTCCAGCAGCGTCTCCGATTCCGGCTCGGCCCTGGCGGACAACAGTTTTCGCACTCGCGCACGCAGAATGGCCAGCGCGATGAGCCCGGCGACCGCGCCCGCGACGACGAGCACCGCCGCGACGATGACGAGTTGTTTCATGGGTTTGTTCCCTCGATAGATGGTGGTCACTGCGGCAGCAGCGGCGAGCTGACCTCGTTCACCAGCCACGATCCGTCCACGTTCCGCATGGACAGGGTGACCGTGAGCTGCCCTTCGCGCGGTTGCCCCTGGGTGCCGACGCTGCTGATCGACTGCCCGATCACGACGACCGCTCTGGCGCTGTGTTCGTCGCCGGATTCGATGGCGCACTGCACCTCTCCCGGCCTCGACACCACCTGCCCGTGCGTCAGCACCTCGCGCAGGTCCTTACTGGTGGCGTCGAATTCCTGCTTCCACGCTCCGGTCGCCCCATCGAGCACAGCGGCGAAATAGGTGTCGAGGTTCTGCGCGTTGTAGTCGGCCAGCACCGGCGCGTACTCGCACGCCGCCAGCCGCGCCGCCTCCTTGGCGTCCTCGCGGGACTGGATCTGCTCGGCACGGAAGGCGAAGTACCCGGCGGCGCCCAGCGCTGCGAGCACAAGAGCCGCGCCAGCCGACCAAATTACTCTGTTGCGACGCAGAGTGATTCGATCCGCACTGTCGCCGCTTCGGCCCTGTCTGGGGATGGCACCGTCGGCGGCACCGGCACCGGCACCGGCACCGGCACCGGCATCGGCATCAGCACCGGCATCAGCATCGGCATCAGCACCGGCATCGGCACCGGCATCGGATGCCGCGGGTGCGCTCGTTTCGGAGTCGGCGGCCGGGTCCGCGATGTCAGCACTGGCGCCGGAGGGTGCCTCGTCTGATCGGTTCGGTTCCGGGTCTTTGACGCTCATTGCAGTCCTGTCGTCGATGGGGTGCGTTCACTTGGCGGGCAACGGGACCGACAGCTCGTCACCGCTGACGCCGGGCGGGGGACCGGCGCCACTGTCGGGCACCTGCGGGCGTGGCGCGTTGGCGGAGCCACGGATCTGGATCTCGGGGCGGGTGGTGACGCAGTAGTTGTAGAGGCGGACCCGGCCGTCGGAGATCTGCGTGGGGGAGACGGGGATGGTCTCGTATTCGCAGGTCGGGCGCGGCCAGATGTCGGTGAGGGTGTGGAAGGCGTTGTCGTGGGCCGGGATTCCCATGGCGGCCGAGCCGAGCCGGATCGCCGGGAACAGCGCTCGCATGGCCGGGGTGCGCAGCCGGGCGGCGCGGGTGATGGCGACGAAGTTCGTCACTAGATCGGTGATCGGGTCGGTGGTCTCGGCGATGACGCCGCCGAGGGTCGCCAGCTGGCCGGGCCCGAGATCGAGCAGCCGCCGGACCTCCTGGTCGGCGGCGGTCAACTGGTCGAACAGGATGCCGGAGCCGCGCACCAGCGTGCCGAGATCGGGTTGGGCGTGTGAGGTGGTTTCGGCGATGACGCTCAGATTCCGGATGAGTTGGGTGGTCTGCGGAAGCATCCCGGTGAGCCCGGCCATGGCCTGGCTGATCCCGGCGATGACGCTGCGCAGCCGGTCGGGCCCGTCGGCGAGCGCCTTGTCCAGTTCGTCCACGATGACGCCGAGGCGCTGCGGGTTCAGCCCCGAGATCAGCCCGCTGGTATTGGACAGGAACGATTCGATCGTCACCGGCGTGGACACCCGAGCCGCATCGATCACCGAACCATCGGCCAGGTAGGGGCCGTCGCCGGTGCTCGGCCGCAGATCCAGGTACTGCTCACCGGCCGCGGACAGGCGCTGGACGGCAGCCGTCGTGTCCTGCGAGATCCGGATACCGGACTCGATTTCCGCGACGGCCGTGACCCCGGAGCCGGACAACTCCACCGACCGCACCGTGCCCACCCGTACCCCGCGCACGGTGACGTCGTTGTCGGCCAGCAGCCCACCCGAGACCGGCAGCAACACCGTCACCCGGTAGGTCTCCCGCAACGGGTTGAACCGCACGATGTCGACCGCGATATAGCCGGAGCCGAGCAGCAGCATCGCGACCAGGCCGATCGAGGCGACCATCGTCACCCGGTCCGAGAGCCAGGTCGCGCCGCGCACGAGCACACTCGCCCCGCGATCGAGCCACCGATCCGCCAGCCGCAGGCCGGCATCGAGCAGCCGCAGCAGCGGATAGGTCAGGTGCCGCTTCATCGGTGCCCGCCCTGCAATCGTTCCTGCACCCGGGCCAGCACCTGCGCCAGACTGCCGACGAAGGCGGCCGGATCGCTGCCATCGGGCAGTCGGCTGCCGCGCGGATCGGTCAGCGCCCCCAGACTCAGATACGAGATCCGCGCACCCACCGCGAGAGCGGTGCCCTCGGTGGTCGCTTGCAGCGACGGATACAGAGTGTGCAGGCCGTCGAGAGTGCCCGCCAGGTTGTCGCCCATCCGGGTGAACCCGCCCATCAGCTGCTGCACGCTGTCGAACAGGCTGCGGAACTGCTCGCCTGTGGTGGTGGTGAAATCGCCGAGCGCGGCCATGGTGACCGACACCTTCGCGGTGAGATCGACGATGGCTTGATTGTTCTCGGCGATCACCCCGATCAGCGGCGGGAATTGCTCTGCGGCAGCGCCCAATTCGGCCTTGCGAGCGTTGAGCACGGTGGTGAGCCCGGTCAGGCCGTGCAGCACGCTGTCGATCTGGCCGGTGCGCTGGTTCAACGCGTCCAGCGTCTCGGTCAGCTCGGTGAGCAGATGCGCCAGCTGCGGGCCGCGGCCGCCGATCATCGAGTTCATCTCGTTGGTGATTCGCGCGACCTGATTGAGCGCGCCGCCGTCGAGCAGCATCGACATCGACATCATCAGCTGCTCCACCGACGCACCCGCCGAGGTGTGCTCGCGGTCGATGGTGTCGCCGTCGGTGAGCAGCGCGGCGCCGGGGCGCTTCGCGGGCAGGGTGAGTCCGATGAAGATATCGCCGAGCGGCGTCGCCTGGCGCAGTTCGGCACGGGTGCCCTCGGGGAGCTGGATATCGCTGCTGATGGTCAGCTGGACTTCGGCGCGGAAATCCATGGTGTCGATCTCGGTGACCACGCCGACATCGGTGCCGCCGATCTTGACCCGTGCGCGTTCGGGCAGGTTGAGGGCGTCGTCGAAGACCGCGTGCAGGGTGTAGCTCGGCCCGTCCACACCGGGTTGCGGCAGCGGCAGGTTGTCGATGGTGACCGCACAGCCGCCGACGGTGAGCACCGCGAGCACGGCGCCGGTGATGCGGGTGAGCCGTCCGCTCATGCTGCTGCCTTCTTCCTGCCGTTGCGACTGCGCTCGGCACCGCGTCGTGGCCGGAAGCGCCCTCATGCCGTCAGCCCCAGCAAGGCGGCGGTCAGTCCGAAGTCGGGTCCGAAGTCCGCGAGCCGCCCCGTGCGGCATCCGTCCGACCGCAGTTGCACCCGCTCGCAGAACAGCGACAGGGTCTCGTTGTCCAGCAGGGATTTATCGGTGAGCAGGTGCAGCCGCAGCGCCCGATGCTCCGGGCTCATGGCGGCCGCGAAGTTCTGGAAGAACAGCGGGCCCACGTCCACGATCTCGGTCAGCCCGCGGGCGTGGGCGCGCATCTGCGCGGTGATGGTGGTGAGCCGGTTCAGTGCCGCCGTCAACGGTGCGCGATTCTCCGCGACCACGGCGCTGGTATTGGTGACGAAGTCGTTGAGCTGGGTGAGCACCGCCTGTAAGCCGGGCGCCTGGTCGCTCATCAATGTCACCAGTTCGGTGAGCCTGGCGCTGAAATCGCGGACGGTCCGATCGTTCTCGGCGACGATCTGGGTGATGTCGTTGAGTTTCACGATGGTCGTGGAGATCTGGTCCTTGTTGGCGAGCGTCACCTCGAACGCCGATGACAGCGCGTCGAGGGTCTCGCGGATCTTGTCGCCATTGCCGTCCAGCATCGGGAACAACACCCGGCTCGCCATCGGTCCCTCAGTGGAGCTGCCCTTCAACGCATCGCCGAGCTGTTCGAAAGTGCGCAGGATGCGATCGAGTTCGACGGGAGTCCTGGTGCGGGCCAGCGGAATATGCGCACTGTCGGCCAGCGTCGGGCCGTCGCCGGTGGTGGCGGGGGTGAGTTCGATATGGCGATTGGTGATCAGCTGCGGCGACACCAACGCCGCCTTCGTGTCGGCCGGTAGTCCCACATCGTCGATGGTCATACGCACTTCCACGAACGCGCCCTTGGCCTCGATCGCGTCGACCCGGCCGATCGGCAGCCCGAGCACCGCCACCTCATTGCCGGCATACAGTCCGGCGACGTTCTCGAAGTCGGCGCTGATATGCAGCAGATTCCCGCGCAGGCGATCCGGCAGCGAGGTCAGGCTGTGCGGTAGCGCCGAACAGCCGGCGGCCACGACCGCGACCACGCCGAGCACGGTGAGACGAACGAGATCGCGGATCATCGGCACTCCTGTACCGCGTGCGCCAGGCACAGCCAGTTGTCGGGGAATACCCACGGCAGATAGACCTCGCCGTAGGGTCCGTTGCCGAAGGCATTGTTGAACTGCCGCAACGCCACCGGCATCACCTGGTAGAGGGCGTCGAGGTTGTCGCGGTTCTTCTGCAAGCCGTCGGACATGGTGTTCAAGTTCTGGATCAGCGGGCCCAGCTGACCGTTGTTCTGCACGCCCATGTCCTGCAAGGTCGCGGACACGGCGGCGATATCGTCGAGCAGGCCGCGAATCAGTTCTTGGCGCCGCGCCACCGCATCGCCGATGGCCTGCCCGTGGGTGAGCAGCATGAGCACGCTGTTCTGGTTGTCGGCCACCAGCTGCGAGACGGCGTCCATGTTCTTCAGCAGACTGTCCACCTCGTCGCGCCGATCGCCGATCACCCCGGCGAGCACACCGACGCTGTCGAGCGCCTGCGCGGTCAGTTCCGGGGAATCACCCATCTGCTGGTGCACTGCCTCGAGCGCGGCCCGCAGCTTGTCCGGATCGAGACGTTCGATGTGCTCGAAGGAGTTCTCGTAGACCGGATCGTCGATGACCTTGGACAGGTTGTACGGAACGGTGGTGCGCTCGAGCGGGATCAGCTCACCGGGCAGGTCGCTGCCGGTGCCGGGATTCAGCTCGACGTGCATCTTGCCGAGAATCGTGGACATCTCGATCGCCGCACCCGCGTCCGCGCCGAGGGTGAGATCGTCGCGGATAGACAACTCGACCACGATCCGGTCCCGCCGCAACTGCGCCGCCCGCACCGTCCCCACCTCGATCCCGGCCACATCCACGCTGTCACCCGGACGCAACCCGGCGGCCTGGGCGAACTCGGCGCGCACCGTCCGGTGACCGATGCCCGCCTGGGTGAGCAGACTCGAACCGGCCAGCAGCGCCAGCACCACCGCACCGGCCGCCAGACCGAGCCACCAGTGCCGGTTCTGCGAATAGCTGGGGATCGCCGCCCACATCTCGGGCAGCGTCGGTAGCCCGAACCACACCAGAATGCGGTTGATCAACCGGAACCGCCCGAGGAACTTCTCCATCACCGGCACACCTCCGTATGCGAGTTCCCGCCGACCCGCGAGAACAGGCCCTGCGGGAACAGCACGCCCCACAGCGACACATCGAGTCCGCAGACATAGGAATTGATGTAGGTCCCGTTGCCGCTGATGCGGGCCAGTCCGGCCAGCACATCCGGCAGCTCGACGGCCGCGCGGTCGAGCCGGGCGCCGTTGGACAGCAGCAGATTCACCCCGGCGGTCGCATCCAGCTGCGCCTGCGCCATCCCCGGCGCCACCTGCCCGATCAGCTCGGTGAGCTTGTCCGTCGAATCCGCGACCTGGGTGACCGCGCCCTTCAACGTCTCGCCCTGCTCATACAGGCCGGTGACCAGCGCACGCGATTGCGTGATGAGCGTTTCCAATTCGTGGCTGCGGTTCGCGAGCCCCGCGAGGACGCCGCTGAGGTTGGTGATCACCGCGCCCAGAATCTCGTCGCGCTCCCGGAACGTGCTCGCCAGGCTCGCCGCACGGGTGATCAGTGCCGACAACGACACCCCATCGCCCTGCAACGCCTGCACCATCGTCTCCGACAGCGAATTCACCTCATCCGGCTGCAACATGCTGAACAGCGGCTCGAACCCGGCCAGCAGCGTGGAGACATCGAAGGACGATTCGGTGCGCTCCAACGGAATCGAGGCACCCGCCGTCAACCGCTGGCCCGCACCCTCGCCCGGCGCCAGCGCGATATAGCGCTGACCGATCAGATTCTGATACCTGATCAGGGCCTTGGTGGTGGTGTAGAGCTTCTGCCGCGACTGCACCGAGAACTCCACCCGTGCCTTACGCTGCGGATCGAGTTCGATCGCATCGACCCGGCCCACCCGCACCCCGGCCATCCGCACGTCGTCACCGACGCGCAGGCCGAGCACATCGGTGAAGGTGGCGGAGTAGCCGGTGGTGTCGCCCGGGACCGAGCGTTGCAGGGTCGACCAGATCGTGTACGTGGCGCCTAGAGCGAGTGCCACGAAGACGGCGAGTCCGGCTATCGCACTGCGGGAGTTCATGATTCGGCCTCATGATCGGTCGGTGGTGGCTCGTGTGCTGAGCGGTGCGCGAGAGGCATGTCACCGTCCTCCGTTCGGCCCGCTCGCGGCGGTGTCGCGAACGACGAGGGACCCGCCGGCCACGACCGGGCCGAGCAGCAATAGTTGGGCGGCGTTGGGCTCACCGCCGACGAGGGCGGCGACGGCGGCGCGACCGCGGAGCGGCCGGGTGGTGGCGGGCGCCGACTGCTGGGTGAGGGATGCCGCGCCGGGGTCCGCGGGGGAGCCCGGCGCCGGTTCGGGTTGCGGGGTGGCCTCGCCGGATTCGGCCGTGCCGGCCGTGGTCGCAGCAGGTCGAGGTGTTCCTGGAGCCGCGGAACCGGCAGGCGCAGACCCTGGTGCGGTTCCCGGAGGCGGCGGAGTTGATGCACCCGGGACCGGGAAGGGGAGCGGGGGCAAACCCGGGATGAGCGGGACGCCGGGCGTCGGCGGCGTCGCGGGCGCTCCAGCGGTACCGGGTGTTCCGGCCGTTCCCGGGGATCCGGGTAGCCCGGGCACTCCAGGAATCCCGGGAGCGATCGGTGCAGGTCCGGCCGAATCCAGCCGGCGCGGGACCAGTGACGATGGAAACTGTTGTACTGGTGTGGCATTTGGCACCGACCCATCGGTGCAGCGCGGACCTGCCACCTCCCCGTATCGCGGGCAGTCCTTCGCGGTGTACTGCTGGAACGGGGTGAATGTGACGTCGATGGCCCAGCTCATCTGCTTGCTCGGACCCCAGTTGAAGACGGTCGCCAGCTTGCCCAGCGCGGCGTTGAGGTTGGCGACCGATACGGGAAGTGCGTCCGGATCGTCGGCGAGCGCGCCGAACGTCTCATCGAGGCCTGCCACCAATTCCTTGCCGGCGTCGGGGTTGCGGGCGAACAGGGCATTGGTGGCGTCGATGGTGCTGCTCGCACCGGTGAGCAGGGCGACGACGCCGGCGCGCCGTTCGGTGATGGTGCGCGCCGAGGTCACCGATTCGGCGAGCACGTCGATCAATTCGGGAGCCGACGCGCTGATGGCCGTTGTCGCCGCACCCAGATCGCCGAGCAGATCGCCGATTTCGGGGATGGCCCTGACCTGCGTGGTCCAGGTATCCAGGCGCTCGATGGTCGAACCAGGCATCCGGGCGGTGGGGTCGAGGGCGTCGGCCAGGGTGCCGAGCACCCGGCCGAGCTTCTCGGGCTGGATATGGTCGAGCACGGTCCGCAGGGTGGTGAGGGTGGTTTGCAGCTCGGTGGTCGCCCGGCTGGTGTCCTGCTCGATGATGACGCCGGCGTGCAGCCCGCGCGGTGACGGGCCATTGTCCACCAGTTCGACGGCCGTGACGCCGAAGATATTGGCCGGCACCACGCGCGCGGTGACGCTGCCGGGGATATCCTCGGCGGCCTCCGGCAACAGATCGATCTCGACCCGCTGACGCTCACCCTTCGCGACGATCTCGACGCCGGCGACCGAACCCACCAGCATCCCGCGAAACTTCACGTCCGCGCGCTCGGGCAGCCCGTCACCAGTGCTGGTCAGCATCGCGACGACCGCCACCCGGTCGTCGAACGCGCCGGTATAACGCAGGCCGAGCAGCGAGACCACCGTGGCGATGACGGCCAGCATGGCCACACCCGCCAGGCCCAATGTGCGGTGGGACGGCCCGCGCCCGCTCGGATCGATGATCATCGCCCGCCCTATCCGGAGATCCGCAGACCCGGGTCGATGCCCCAGATCGCCAATGTGAGCAGCAGATTCGCGAAGACCACCACGATGATGGTGGTCTTGATCGCCTTACCGGCCGCGACGCCCACACCCTCGGGTCCACCCGAGGCGACGAACCCGTAGTAGCACTGGATGAAGGTCGCCAGCAGCACGAAAACCACGACCTTGAGCACCGAATACGCGATGTCGGCCGGGTTGAGGAACTGGTGGAAATAATGGTCGAAGGTGCCGAGGGTGGTGCCGCCGAGGAACAGGATCGACAGCTTGGTGGTGAGGTAGGCGATCGCCAAGCCGATGCTGTAGAGCGGCACGATCGCCACCATCGCCGCCAGCATCCTGGTGCTGATCAGGTACGGCAGCGGCCGGATCGCGATGGATTCCAGGGCGTCGACTTCCTCGGAGATCCGCATCGAACCGAGCTGCGCGGTGCACCGGCAGCCGGCCTGCGCGGCGAAGGCCAGCGTCGCCAGCAGCGGAGCCAGTTCCCGTGTGGTGGCGAAGCCGGAGACCGCGCCGGTCAGCGGGGTCATGGTGAGCAGCTCGAGTGCGGTGTGCGATTCCATGCCGACGGTGATGCCGCCGAAACCACACAGGATCAACACAACGCCCGCCGTGCCGCCGCCGACGACAAGGGAGCCGTTTCCCCAGGTCACATCGGTGATCAGCCGGAGCAATTCCTTGCGGTAGTGGCGCAGCACGAACGGCATCGCGGCGATCGACCGCACCAGGACCAGACCGATATGACCGAGCCGGACACTGGCCTGGACCGGCCCGGAGACCGCGATGGCGAGCGTGCGCGCGGGGCGCAGCAATGGCGGTGTGTAGGAGCTCATCTCAGAGCACCTTCGCCGGGAACAGCGTGTTGTAGATCTGGGTGATGACGATATTGGTCGCGAACAGCACGATCGCCGAGGTGACCACCGCCGAGTTGACCGCGTTCGCGACCCCGGCCGGACCGCCCTTGGCATTGAGCCCGGTATCGCAGGCGATGATCGCGGTGAGCGCCCCGAAGATCGCGGCCTTCACGATCGCGACGACGAGGTCGGCGGCCACCGCGAACGAGGCGAAGGTGCTGACGTAGGAGCCGGGCGTCCCGGACTGGATGTAGACATTGAACACATAGCCGGTGGCGAAGCCGACGAAGACCACGAATCCGCACAGCAGCATGCTGATCAGCACCGCCGCCAGCAGCCGTGGCGCCACCAGCCGGCGCACCGGGTCGACACCCATCACCCGCATCGCATCGATCTCCTCGCGAATGGTGCGCGAGCCGAGGTCGGCGCACATCGCCGAGCCGACGGCTCCCGCGATCATCAGCGACGCCACCAGCGGCGCGCCCTGCCGGATGATGCCGAGGCCGTTCACCGCCCCGATGAAAGTGGTGGCGCCGACCTGACTGACCAGCGAGCCGACCTGGATCGAGACCACCACCGCGATGGGGATCGCGATGAGCAGCGTCGGCGCGGCCGACACATTGGCCATGAAGGCGGCCTGCTGCACGAATTCCCGCCCCGGAAAGCGCCGTCGCGCAAGCGAAGTGAACAGTTCGGCGAAGG
This sequence comes from Nocardia cyriacigeorgica, assembly GCF_005863245.1. Taxonomy (GTDB): domain Bacteria; phylum Actinomycetota; class Actinomycetes; order Mycobacteriales; family Mycobacteriaceae; genus Nocardia; species Nocardia cyriacigeorgica_C. Next base: position 89,881 of record NZ_VBUT01000012.1, read on the forward strand.
CCCGACCGGTCATGGTGACCTGACGCCCGGCCGTTTCCACCGAACGCCGCGGATGGTCGCGCCAGTAATCGAGCCCGAACCGGATTACTCGTTCTCGGTCCGTCGGATCGGCAAGGTCCCCGGTACTGATCATGCAGCCGCCTTTGGCTAGGTAGAGCACATCGACCCCCGCGCCTCGCCATGTTCCTACATCGGCGAAGCAAATTGTCTGAGACAGTAGCAATTGCGCGTGTTGACCGCTACCCCTTTCGGGGAGTTTCTCGGGCGGCGCGGTGAATCGGCCGCGCAGTCGTCGGGCTCGATCGTCGCGAGGAGGCGACGCTCGAGTCGGGTCGTGGAACTCGGCCTGGTGTCGCCCGCGCGCGAGGATGCGCGATGTCCGCGTATGCGTCGCTGGGCAGTGGATGCCGGAACGTCAGGTGCAGGAATGGCTTTCGGCCACAGGAGCGGTGAACGAAACGTCAGACGTCGAAGGTGGGAATCTCGATATCGAGGACCGACTGGGTCAGTGCGTCCAATTGGTTCAACGCCGCAGCGGCATCGAGGGCCTCGAGGTCGTCGACCTCGGCGCGCAGCTGCTCGAGTTCGGCCAGCAGCGCGGCGGCTTCGTCGGTGACGGGTGCGTGGTCGGCCGATGCGTCGCAGGGCTGCCAGGAGATGGCATCCTGCCACCAGTCGTCCCGGCGAGCCCACGACCAGGTGACTCTGCGGGCGAGACGCGCGTCGTCGGTGAGCAGGCGGAAGTGTCCGCTCCCGGTGTGGTGGGTCAATTCGACGATGCCGTCCGGCAACTGTCTGATACGGAGCTGGACGTCACGATTGTGGGCCAAGGTCAGCGCCGGGTCGTCGAGGCCGCGGTTTTCCGGGATCAGCAGGTCCACCAGCGGTTCTGTCACGGTGGGGAACGCATGAGGTCCGGCTTTGACGGGTACCCGAGCCGCGGCGCGCGGATTGTGCAGGCGCCGGGCGTCGACCTCGAAGACGGCAAGATCACGTGTGGCGGTCAGGCGCAGCGCGGCGCACAGGCCGGTGAGCGGATCGCCGGATTCGGCGCGCAGCACCAGCCCGCGCCCGTCGGGCGGTTGAACGACCGACAGCGGCGTCGCCTGACGCCGCAGCTGCGCGACGACGATGCCGACCACCGGCAGCGGCGCGGTCGATTCCGGACGGTCCAGGATCGCCCGGTACTGCCCGAAAGCCTGTTCCGGCGAATCTGTTCCGGCGGCGGGCAATACGGCGAACACTGAACTCACCCGCCAAGTACAGCACCAACCGCCCGCACGCGCGCCCGCACTCGGCAGAAATCGGACCTCAGAGCCCGGAGACGTCCGCGAGTTGCCCGATTCCGTAGGTGACCGCCATGGCCAGCGCCCCGCCGATCACCACCCGCACCACCGCCCGGCCGCGGCGGCTGCCGCCGAGGCGCGCGCTGATCGAACCGGTGAGCGCGAGCGCGACGAGCACCGCCGCGAAGGTCACCGGGATCCGGAGATGGGTGGGCGGCAACAGGATTGCCAGCAGCGGCAGCAGCGCGCCGACGGTGAACGCGACGGCGGAGGAGAACGCGGCATGCCACGGATTGGTGAGTTCGTCGGGGTCCAGGCCCAATTCGGCTTCGGCATGCGCGGTGAACGCGTCGTGCGCGGTGAGTTCCCCGGCGACCTGGCGCGCGGTCTCCGGAGACAATCCCTTGGCCCGGTAGATGGCGGTCAATTCGGCGAGTTCGGATTCCGGTTCCTCACGCAGCTCGCGGCGCTCCTTGGCCAGCAGCGCCTTCTCGGAATCGCGCTGGGTGCTCACCGAGACGTACTCGCCGACCGCCATCGAGATCGCTCCCGCACTCAATCCGGCGATACCGGCGGTCAGAATTGTGCTGGTCGCGGTATTCGCGGCGGCCACACCCACCACGAGACCCGCGGTGGAGACGATGCCGTCGTTGGCCCCGAGGACGCCGGCGCGCAACCAGTTCAGCCGCGTCGCCAAGGCTTCGGTGTGCGGCTCGCCCGGGTGTTGTGCCGCGCCGTCGATCCCGCTCGATGCGTCCATGGCCGCAGCCTATGTGCCGGTGGCCGTCGGCGGGGAGACGTGGTCACGGGCCAGGGCGGGGTCCTTGCGGATCGCGGTCGGCGGCCTGCCCCACCAGCGGCGGCAGCAGCGGGTCAGCGTGGCCTGTTCGGTGAGGCCGACGAGCGAGGCGATCTGGCTCATCGCGATATCGGTGGTGGTGAGGTAGCGGCGGGTTTCGGTGCGGCGCACGTCGTCCAGGACGGCGGCGAAGGTGGTGCCCTCGGCGCTGAGCCTGCGTTGCAGCGTGCGCGGATGCATCGTCAGCAGTCCGGCCACCACACCGATTTCGGGTGGGGTGGTGCCGAGCAGCTGCTTGACGGCGGCGCGCACGGTCGGCACCACCGAGCTGCCGGTGGTGGCGGTCTGCTGGGCCAGGAACTCCATGGCCAGCCGGTGCAGCTGCTCGTCACCGCCGCTGAGCTGACGCGCGGCGAGGCTGCTCGGCACCCGCAGCAGCGCATCGCGGCGGCCGACCCGCACCGGCGCGCCGAAGAACTCCTCGTACACCGACAGCGACGCGGGCGGCCGATACGGCAGCTCCACCGAACGCAGGCCGTAGCGGTCGCCGGTCAACCGCTGGATGGCCCGGTGGACGAAAGCGAGCCCGAGGTCGGTGCCCTGGATCGGGGTCGCCATCGCGGCCCGCACGCCGTAGCGCAACGCCACCACACCGCGGTCGCCGTACGGATCGGGTTCGAGCACCAGGCTCAGCGAGCGGGCATGCACGAACAAATACCGGGAACTGCATTCGAGGACGTCGGCCAGCGTCGGTGAGCTGCGGATGGCCAGCGCCAGCGGACCGAGCATGGCCAGATCCTGGCGCGCCGACATGCGCAACCCCAGGTCGGGGCAGTCCAGCCGGTGCGCGGCCAGCTCCAGTACCGCCGCCACCGCTTGATCGGAGACCAGCATGTCGTCGGTGTCCAGGGCCGCGACGGGCAGCCCGCACGCGGTGGCGAACTCCTCGGCATTGCCGCCGAGCTCGGCGACCGTCGCCCGGAATCCGCGCAGACCGGCGGAACGAATCACCGACATGTCGCCCAGAATCAAATACTTGTCGTGTGAAGTCAAGTAGTGGCGGCAGGCGCCTCGCACACTGGAGACCATGACCGAGACCGTTGTTGCTCCGGAACACCTGGATGTGGTGATCGTCGGCGCCGGCCTGTCCGGCATCGGCGCCGCCTACCGGTTGCAGACCGAATGCCCCGGCAAGTCCTACGCCGTGCTCGAGGCGCGCGACGCCATGGGCGGCACGTGGGACCTGTTCCGCTATCCGGGCATCCGCTCCGATTCGGACATGTTCACCCTCGGCTATCCCTTCAAGCCGTGGCGCGATGCCAAGTCGATCGCCGACGGCCCCTCGATCCTGCGCTACATCACCGAGACCGCCGCCGAGAACGGCATCGACCGCAAGATCCGCTACCGGACCAAGGTCGTCGGCGCCGAATGGTCCAGTGCCGCCGCGCGCTGGACGCTCACCCTCGAGCAGCGCGACGAGCACGGCGCGGTCGAACAGCGCGAGCTGACCTGCGAGTTCCTCTACGCCTGCGCCGGCTACTACAACTACGATCAGGGGCACGCGCCCGAATTCCCCGGCATCGACGACTTCGCGGGCACGGTGGTGCACCCGCAGTTCTGGCCGGAGGAGCTGGATTACACGGGCAAGCGTGTGGTGGTCATCGGCAGCGGCGCCACCGCCGTCACGCTGGTGCCGTCGATGGCCGAGCAGGCCGAACTGGTCACCATGCTGCAACGCTCGCCCACCTGGATCAGCCCGGTGCCCGGCCGCGACAAGATCGCCGACCGGATCCGGGCCACGCTGCCGCCGAATCTCGCGCATCGGCTGATCCGCACCAAGAACATCCTGTTCAACGTCGGTTTCTACCAGTACTGCCGTCGGCGTCCCGAGGCCGCGCGCAAGCTGCTCACCGGCCTGACCACCCGCATCCTGAAGGACGAGCAGGCCGTCGCCGAACACTTCACGCCCAGCTACAACCCGTGGGATCAGCGGTTGTGCGCGGCGCCGGACGCCGACTTCTTCAAAGCCATCCGCAAGGGCAAGGCCGAGGTCGTCACCGACCGGATCGACACCTTCGTCCCGGAGGGCATCCGGCTGACATCCGGGCGCACCCTGCCCGCGGATGTGGTCATCACCGCGACGGGCCTGCAATTGCTGGCCTTCGGCGGCATCACCCCGGTGGTGGACGGACGCCGGGTGGAGCTGTCCGAGCAGTTCGTCTGGCAGGGCGCGATGCTCACCGGCGTGCCGAACTTCGCCGTCTGCATCGGCTACACCAACGCCTCGTGGACCCTGCGCGCCGACCTGACCTCGCGGCTGGTCTGCAAGGTCGTCAACCATATGGACCGCAACGGTTACGCGGCCGTGGTGCCGCGTCCGGACGGCCGCCTCGACGAACGTCCGCTGCTGGATCTGGCCTCGGGCTACATCCAGCGTTCCATCGGCGACTTCCCGCGCCAGGGCGATCGGCATCCGTGGAAGGTGCGGCAGAACTATCTGCTCGACTCGGCCACCACCATGCGCACCGATCTCGGCAAGACCCTCGCGCCGACGCCGCGCTCGGCGGTGCGGGCGCCGGTCGAGGCGGCCGCGCGCTGATCCGATGCGGCACTGCCGTGGATCCGGCTCAGGTGAAATGCCTACCGGCGCACGGTAATTGAATCCGCAAGCAGATGTAACGTGCGGCCGGTCGCGGACTATATGTCGATGCCCCGGGCTATCATGCGCTTGGTTCGTTCGGGGTGAACGAGCACACAGACCGTGACCGTTCCGCACGGGGCGAGCCGCGATCGTCGAGGCAGAGGGGTATCGATGGACAGGCCGGCGTGGGCGCCCGAGGGCGTGGATATGCAACAGGCGAGCCCGGCGCGGATGTACGACGCCCTACTCGGCGGCTCACACAATTTCGAGGTCGACCGGCGCGCGGCGGAGATGGGCACCAAGCTGGTGCCCGACCTACCGCGGCTGGCCCTGAGCAACCGGGCCTTCCTGCGCCGGGCCGTGCGCTACCTCGTGCAGGCCGGCATCACCCAGTTCCTCGATATCGGCTCCGGCATCCCGACGGCGGGCAATGTGCACGAGATCGCCCAGGAGCTCGACCCGAGCTGCCGGGTGCTCTACGTCGATATCGACCCGGTGGCCGTCGCGCACTCCCGCGCCATCCTCGGCGACACCGAACAGGCGGCGGCCATCGAAGGTGATCTGCGCAAGCCCGCCGATCTGCTGGCCGCCGTGCGCGCCAGCGGTCTCATCGACTTCGACCGGCCGGTCGCGGTCCTGCTGGTGGCCGTCCTGCACCTGGTCGCCGACGCCGACGACCCGGCGGCCAAGGTCGCCGAACTCCGCGCGGCCGTCCCGGCGGGCAGCTACGTCGCGATCTCGCATCTGACCTCGGCGCTGCGCCCCGACGACGCCGCCCAGCTCGGCGCCGCGGCAGCCAACGACAACCGGGTGGGCATCCACTTCCGCACCCGCGAAGCCATCGAGGCTATGTTCGAAGGATGGGACCTGGTCGAGCCGGGTGTGGTGGAGCTGCCTGCCTGGCGGCCCGAATCCGAGCGCGATCAACACGAAGCACCCGGCCGTTCGCTCGGCTTGGCGGGGCTGGCGCGCAAGGCCTGAGCCAGGGCGCGAGGGGATGTGGCAGGGGGTGTGAGCGTGGGTGCGGCTGAGCTCGCGGTGGTGTGGGCCGATGCGCTCGACGGTGCGGTGGCGCCCACGCTCAACCGCGACCGGATCGAGCAACTGCTGGCCGAACTGGCCGGACAACTCGACGCGGCGCTGCGGGGGCAGACCGAACCGCAGGCGGTGCGGGAGACGGCGGCGGCTCTCGTCGCCGCGAACTATCGCGATCCGCAGGTGGTCGGGCGGACCATCCCGGTGATCTTCGGCGCCATGGCCGAGCACGCCGGTCGCGCCGAGGGCGACCCGGAAGCGGTGCGTGAACGTGCCGTGCTCGTCGCGGCCGAATTCGCCACCGGTTTCACCGCCGCATTGCGCTCGGCGGCGCTGACCGAACAGGAAGCCACCCTGGCCGCGGCGCTCGGGGCGGCGCAGACGGCCGAAACCCGGCGCGAACTGTCCGAGGCCCGCTTCGCCGCGGTGTTCGCCGGTGCGTCGGTCGGCATCGGCACCGTCGACGTCAACGGACGGGTGCTCGATGTGAACGCGGCACTGGCCGAGATGCTCGGCCTGTCGGCGGAATCCATGCCGGGGCGTCCGGTGGCCGAGCTGGTGGGAAAGGCGAATATCGGGCAGGCCTACGCCCAGATGAAACAACTGCTGGCAGGCACCATCGACCGATTCCGGCTGGAAACCGATCATCTGCGCAGCGACGGCACCATCGCGAGCCTTGACCTGTCCATGTCGGCGGTGCGCGACAACACCGGGCAGGTGCGCTTCCTGATCGGCGTCGCGGTCGACGTCACCGATCGCAAAATGCTGGCCGATCAGCTCTGGTACGACGCCAACCACGACGGCCTCACCGGGCTGCCCAATCGCGGCCTGTTCTTCGACCGGCTCGCGTGTGCCACCCCGCCGGTCGGCGTCTGCTACCTGGATCTGGACGGGTTCAAGGAAGTCAACGACGAGTGGGGGCACACCATCGGCGACAAGGTGCTGCGCGTGGTCGGGGAACGCCTGCAAGAAGGCGTGGCCGCGGTCGGTGGGCTCGCCGCGCGCATCGGCGGTGACGAATTCATCGTCATGGTCGAACAGTGCACCGGCGAAGACCAGCTCACCGCCTTGCGTGCGGATCTGCTCGCCTCGTTGACGCGGCCGATGACGATCGGGCACCGGTCCATCACCATCGGCGCCAGCATCGGCACCGTGTACCTCGAGGAGCCGCCGTCCGCCGTGGACGAAACCATGCACGCGGCCGATACCGCCATGTACCGCAACAAGCCGTCACGGTCGCGGGCGCAGTAGCAGTTCTCCCGCGCTGTGCGCAGCCGGCTACGGCACGGTGTGCACGTAGAGCAGGCCGATGGTGGTCAGCGTCATCGCGGGTGTCAGCAGCCAGGTCTCGATCTTGTTGCCGGTGCGCGAGATCAGCGGGATGCCGATGCGCGTGCCCAACGGCCACAACAGTGGACAGCCCTTGTCGGTGAGGCAGTCGCCGATGATGTGGATCAGTACGCCCAGCCCGATGGCGAACGGTAACCAGGCCGGAACGTCGGGCAGCCAGCGCGCCATGAGCAGCGTGCCGCCGCCGGCCAGCAGGACGCACGGGCCGTAGGCCTTCAGCGAATCACCCGACGGGCACAGATGCAGGGCGCGCGCGCCCAGCGCCAGCATGAAGAAGATCAGCCCGAAGGTGAAGTACTTGCCCCACACATGCTGCCCTGCCCAGGTCGCCCAGCCCGCGAGCAGCACGAACAAGAAACTGTGCGTGCCGTGCCGATGCCCGCCGGACACCGCGGAAACCCCTTGTGACAACAGGTGACTCACCGGCCCGAGCGAATGGGAGATGGTGCCCTTCGGATGATCGATGTCGGGCAGCAGCGCCGCGCCCGCGGTGATGATGGTGCCGAGCACCAGCTCCATCGCACTCACCCGCACCGGGCCCTGCGCCAACTCCAGGACGGCGACCGGCGCTATGGTCGCCGCGCCAGCGAAGGCCAGCGCCCCGCTGGTGGCATGCGAGTGCCCGAGCATGCTGTGCTGTTCCCCCCAACCGGTGGACCGTCATGTGCCCGAACAACTTAACAACCCCCACCGACAACACTGGTTTCGCGCGTCGACATGCGATTCCGCCGCGGTCACGAGGCGGCCGGGCGGGATCGGGGCACGGGAAACGCCCGGCGGAATCGGACTCGCCGTGACGACGGTGCCGGCGAATCCGGAACTGCGCGACGTCGATACCGGCGCGCGCCGCCGCCGTCATGCTGGTCGCAGTCGATCGCTCTACGCGATCCGGAACAGGGGGATCTGGGGGGATGGAAGAACAACGGCCATGGCTCACGCCGATTCCGCGGTACGAGCCGCCGGCCTGTCCATACGTGCTGGGCCGGTCGGATACGACGGCGCTTTCGTGGTGCGGCCACGTCCGATACATTCCTGAATCGAACCGCGCGCAGGAGCGCGAGGATGCCGGCGCGGCCGGCGATCGAGGATCGGGGCGAACATGACGAAAACCGCGGTGGTGACCGGCGCATCGTCGGGTATCGGACGCGCGACCGCGCAACTGCTGGCCGATCGCGGCTATCGGGTGATCGGCACCAGCCGCGATCCGGACAAGATCGCCGAACAGGCCCGGATTCCCGGTGTGGACTACCGCGCGCTGGATTTGACCGACCCCGAGTCGATCGAGGCGTTCGGCGCCGAACTCGGCCCCGTCGACGTGCTGGTGAACAATGCGGGGGAGAGCCAGTCCGGGCCGCTCGAGGAGCTGCCGAGGGATGCGATCGAGCGACTGTTCCAGGTCAATGTGTTCGGCCAGGTCCGGTTGGCGCAACTGGTGCTGCCGGGCATGCGGTCGCGCGGGTACGGCCGCATCGTGATGGTCGGCTCGATGCTGGCGAGTTTCCCGCTCGCCTACCGGTCCTCATATGTGGCGGCCAAGGCCGCGCTCAAGGGTTTCGCCGACGCCGCGCGGCTGGAGACCTCGCCGTTCGGCGTGTGGATCACCACGGTCGAACCCGGCTCGATCAGCACCGGCATCGGTGAACGCCGCACCAAATACATCGGCGACGATTCGCCCTATCTGACCGACTTCCACACCATGATCGACCGGCTCGACCGCAACGAACGCGCGGGCATCCCGCCCGAACAGGTGGCGGCGCTGATCCTGCGCGCCATCGAAGCCGGCACGCCGAAACCGCTGTACGCCACCGGAAGCCGAGCGCCACTGGTCTTCCTGCTGCGCCGGCTGCTGCCCGGGACGGTGATCGAGAAGGTCGTCGCCCGCTCGCACGGCTTGCGTCGCTGATCGGCCGCTTGGTCCGCGACGACGCGCAGCGGCTCCGGTCGCCTGTGCCGGTGTCACGGCCGCCGGCCACGGACCGCTCGGCCGGGTGCGGTGACCGACGGCCGGTGCTGTGCCGGTTCGCATTCCAGCTCGTGCCGCCGAGGTCGGGGGACGCTGCTGACCAGCAGGAAGATCAACGCAACCACGGCGATCACCGCGCCGAGCCCGAAAATCGTATCGGTGCGCGCAGGCACCGCGGCGCCGCCGACCACGGTGCCGAGACCGATCCCCGCGTAGATCGCCGAGGCGTTCAACGACACCACCAGCGGCGCCCCCTCGGGAGCCGCGTCGATCAGTCGATGCTGCTGGGCGGGCGTCTGGCACCAGGTGCCAGCGCCCCAGACCACTACCAGCACCCCGACGAGCGCGGGGGAGTGCAGACCGGACACCGCGATCCCCATCAGCGCCGCCAGCCCGATGGCCATGCTCGTGTACCCGACCGCCAGTACCCGCGTCGGGCCCCAGCGGTCGGTGGCGTAGCCCGAGACGAGGTTGCCTGCCACCGCACCGGCGCCGTAGAGGAACAGCATCAGCGTCATCGCATGCTCTGGGACGCCGGCACTTGCCAGCGCGGGCACGGTGTACGCGTAAGCGACGTAACCGGCGGCCATCCCGATCACCGTCACCGGCAGGATCGCCGCGACCGCCGGAGTCGTCAGCACCGCCAGCCGCGTCCGCATGGGCACGCGCGGATTCCCCGGTAGCGAGGGAAGCAGCCGCAGCAGCCACACCGCCACCAGCAGGCACAGCGCAGCGACGATGCCCAGTGCGGTCCGCCAATTCAGCCACCGCACCACCACATTGCCCAGCGGCACACCGAGGGCGGTCGCGACCGTCAAGCCGCCCACGACGATCGCCAGTGCTCGCGCCCGCAACTGCGGCCGCACCAACGCCGCGCTCACCGCACCGGCGTTCGGCGTGTACACCGCGGCCCCCAGCGCCGCCAGCACCCGAGCGGCCAGGAGCAGCGCCATGGTCGGTGCCAGCGCCGACCCGAGATTCGCCACCGCGAGCACGATCAGCGCCGCCACCAGCAGCCCGCGTCGCGGAATCCGCGCCGTCAGCGTGGCCAGCACCGGAGCGGCCACCGCGTACGCGACCGCGAACACCGTGATCGACAGCCCCGCCGTCGCCGCCGACACCGCGAGCGATGCGGCCATGTCCGGCAGAAACCCGGCGACCACGAACGCATCGGTGCCGACGGCGAAAGTCCCGAGCCCGAGCATCCACACCGCCCCGAGACCGCTGGCGCCACGCTCGTCCGCGGCGGGTCGGCCGGCCGCTCCTGCTTCACCATTCACTCGTATCGGGATATTTGGCATCCCCATTCTCCTCCCATGTGCACCACCGCGGGGGCGGCGAAATCTAGTTCATCTGCGCGTAGGTGCGCCGCGTCCACTCGGCGGTGCTCGCGGGTGTCTGCGCCATCAGGTCGGCGATGGTGGTCGCGGCGAGTTCGCGCCGCCAGGCCAGTTCGGCCTTGCGCATGGCGGTGGCGATGCCGCAGGGGCGGGCGAAACGGGAGGCCGGGGCGGTGCTGCCCGCGCCGTCGCGGCGGATCTCGGTGCAGCGGAAGGCCTCGTCCGGGCCCTCGATCGCGCTCACCACGTCCATCAGGGTGATCCGCTCGGGGCGGCGCGCGAGTTCGAAACCGCCACGCGCGCCGGGGATCGATGTCAGGATCTGTGCGCGCACCAGATCTTGCAGGCGCTTCTTCAGATACTGCTGTGGTAGGTCGAACCATTGCGCGAGCCGGGTGGTGGGGATCGGGCCATGATCCTCGAGCCACGCGATGGTGAGACAGCAGTGGATGCCCCATTCGACGCCTTCGCCCATCCGCATGAAGGGGATATTACATGTACCGATTACATCCTGTCGGGCAGGTGCGCTAGCGTCGGGGCATGCGGCTTCATGTGGGCTGTGCGATGTGGCAGCATCCGCACTGGCAACAGCGGCCGCTGCCCGCCGGGCAGCGGCTGGCGTGGTATGCCTCCCGGTGCAACGCCGTCGAGGGCAACACCACCTTCTACGCCACCCCGTCACGGCAGACCGTGCAGACCTGGGCCGCGCAGACGGCGCCGGACTTCCGCTTCGTCGCCAAGCTGCCCCGCACCATCACCCACGACCGCAGGCTCAACGGCGCTGACGCCGAACTACGTGCCTTCCTCGACGCCATCGAACCGCTCGGCCCGCGCGTCCATGCGCTGTGGATCCAGCTGCCCGGCTCGTTCGGACCCACCGATCTCGGCGTGCTCGCCGGTTTCCTGCGCAATCTGCCCGGCGGGCATCGCGTCGCGGTAGAGGTCCGCCACAGCGCGTTCTTCACCGACGAGGGCCTCGCGCGACAGCTGGAACGCGTGCTGGCCAGGGTGGACGCGGAATGGATACCGTTCGACACCACAACGCTGTTCGCCGCACCCGCGGTCAGCGACGGTGAACGCGAGGCCCAGGGGAAGAAGCCCCGCCTACCACGCCGGATGCGGGCCCTCACCGAGTTCCCGATCGTGCGTTATCACGGCCGCGACGCGACCGAACCAACGGTGGCCGGGTGGCAGCCGTGGGTCACGACGGTCGCCCAGTGGTTGCGGGAAGGCCGCTCGCCCACGGTATTCCTGCACACCCCCGACAATGCCGCCGCACCGGAGCTGGCTCGCCGCTTCCACGACGAGATACGCGCCCTGGTCCCGCGATTGGAACCGCTACCGGAACCGGTTTCGGCCGAGCCGATGACCTTGTTCTGACCGGCACCGCCGAACCGCGGGGAGCTGTCCGAACCGGCTAGCTCGACCGCCCACCCCGGAACGACAGCACGTGCTCGCCGTAATCGGTGAGCGGCCGCGACTCCACGGCCTGGCGAATACCGCTGGCGGGCAGCTGGGTCAGCTTCGCGAACATGGGCGTGTTGCCGAACGCTGCCCGCACCTGCGTCTCCGAGGCGTAGTCGGCGCCGTAATCGGCCAGCACCCCGAAGTTCAACGGCGCCAGCGGCGTATCCAACGGTGTCGGTTCGGCGGGGCGGCCGAGCGCGGCGTACTGGGTCGGCACACCCTGCTCGTACCAGCACAATTCGTAGGACAGCTGCTCGACGGTGGTCACGCTGACCACCGGCCAGCGCTGCGACAGCCGCAAGGCCAGCGGATGCCTGCCGACGGGCGCGATCTCCCAGTTCAAACTCTGCACCGCCACCCAGCTGCCCGACAGCCGTTCGATCAGCACCAGATCGTCGCCGAGGGTGGTTGCGGTATTGAGTTCGGGATCCGGTGTACTCCAATGCGTTCGGTCCACGCCCTGGAACGCGGAGATGGCGACGGGCTCGGCGCCGTCGGCCGCGTAGGCGGCGATGACGGCGGCGCGGATCTGCGCCACCGCGTCGGCCGATGAACACCGCACCGCCAGCGCACCGAACGAGGTGGCGATATCGACGGGTTTGGACGGCGGATCGGGCAGGGCGCCCGCGGCCAGCGGCTTCAGGCCGACCAGCGCCAGATTCCAGTTGATCTCCTCGATGGTGGAGAGATCGCCCGCGCTCTGGTACAGGATCTGCTGCTGGGTCAACCGGCCCGCGCGCTCCAGGGTGGGGCAGTCCAGCTTCTTCAATGCGGTGAGAGTCTTGCTGGTGAAACCGATCTCGCTGATCTTGGTTTCGCGCATGGTCGCCGTCATCGCCGGCGAGGTGAGCGCGGCGTAGCGCTCGCGGTACATGGCGACGGCCTGTTTACGTTGTCTGCCGACCATCAGAGTCCGCAGCAGCGTGTTCAAACTGGCCAGGTACTTGCTGGACTGATCGGGGTCGGCCGCGAACAGCCGAGCCCGGATCCGCACCGCCTCCTCGGTGGCCGCCACCGCGGCGCCGGGATCCAGACGGCACAGCCACACACCGCATTTCGACAAACCGTCGGCGCACACACCCGCCGCGTTCGGGTGGGTGGCGGCGACCTGACGGTAGGCATTGCAGGCGTCGCGGATGGTGGCGGTGGCCAGTTCGCGATGCCCGATCGCGCGGGCGGCCTGTTCCAGGATGCGCAAGGCATCCTGGACCTGGCCGGCGAATTGGGCCGAGACATGGCCGTTGGTGAGCCAGCGCAACCGGATCAGTACCGCTTCCTGGGCGGGTTCGAGGGCGGCGGCGGAGCGGTCGCGCGCGGTGGGGTCGTTCTTGGTGGCGGCCAGTGCCGTGGCCAGCTCGCACAGCGAGGTCGCCAACTGCAATTCGGATTCGGCCGAACGGTCCATGGCGGCACGTCGATCCGTGGCCACCCGGCGCTCGACGGCGCTCAGATCCATCGCGATCCCAACTCCCGCATCACCTTCCGTATCCGGTCGCCTATCGGCCGGCTCGGGTGATCGGGCCGAGTCTGCCACAGATCCGAGGAGGGCAGCACCCAGATGCCGTGGCCGCAAGGCGGAACGCGAAACCTGTTGAACGTGCCGTTATTTAACGGTACATTAATTGACGATCAGCAACGCGCCTCCCGCTCTCAGCGGACCGCTACCGGGCATCGCCGAGGACCGCGGCGGTGCGATCCGAACCAGGAGTTCCGATGAACCGAACCACCGTCCTCGCCCGCACCCGCCGCGGCCTCGCGCGCGCGGCCGCCGTCGCCGCCATCGCCCTCGCACCGGCCGCCGTGATGATCGCGCCCGCCGTCGCCGAGCCGCTCATCCTCGAGCCGATCGAATCCGCCGAGCACGCGACGCCGGACGCGTCGGCCGACGCGGTGTACTACGGCTACGGTTACGGGGGATACGGCGGTTACGGGTACGGCGGCTACGGCTACCCGGGTTACGGCGGGTACGGCGGCTATGGCTACGGCGGATACAGCTACCCCAGCTACGGCGGGTACTACCTGTGGCCGGTGATCGTGCTCCCGCCGACCGGAAGCGCCTACTGAATCCCCGCCATGCCCGGCGATCGGCGTGGGTGACTGCCGTAATCGGAGCGGGGCGAGGATGATGGCGGTCGTGGCCGACCGAACCGAGACACCCGATATGAAACCCCGTAGCCGCGACGTCACCGACGGCCTGGAGAAAACCGCCGCGCGCGGCATGCTGCGCGCGGTCGGCATGGACGACGAGGACTTCGCCAAACCGCAGATCGGCGTGGCCTCGTCGTGGAACGAGATCACCCCGTGCAACCTCTCCCTGGACCGGCTGGCCCAGGGCTGCAAGGACGGCGTGTTCGCCGCGGGCGGGTTCCCGATGCAGTTCGGCACCATCTCGGTGTCGGACGGCATCTCCATGGGACACGAGGGCATGCACTTCTCGCTGGTCTCGCGGGAGGTGATCGCCGACAGCGTCGAGACGGTCATGCAGGCCGAGCGCCTCGACGGGTCGGTGCTGCTCGCGGGCTGCGACAAGTCGCTGCCCGGCATGATGATGGCGGCGGCCCGGCTGAACCTGGCCAGCGTCTTCCTCTACGCGGGCTCGATCCTGCCCGGTATCGCGAAACTGTCCGACGGCAGCGAACGCGAGGTGACGATCATCGACGCGTTCGAGGCCGTCGGCGCGTGTTCGCGCGGGTTGATGAGCCGCGAGGACGTCGACGCCATCGAGCGCGCGATCTGCCCCGGCGAGGGGGCCTGCGGCGGCATGTACACCGCGAACACGATGGCCAGCGCCGCCGAAGCGCTCGGCATGTCGCTGCCGGGCAGTGCGGCTCCGCCCGCGACCGACCGCCGCCGCGACGGTTACGCCCGCCGCAGCGGTCAGGCCGTGGTCGAGTTGATCCGGCGCGGCATCACCACCTCCGACATCCTCACCAAGGAAGCCTTCGAGAACGCGATCGCCGTCGTCATGGCCTTCGGCGGCTCGACCAACGCGGTGCTGCACCTGCTGGCTATCGCACACGAAGCGAATGTCGATCTGACGCTGGACGATTTCGCCAGGGTGGGCCGGCGGGTGCCGCATCTGGCCGACGTCAAACCGTTCGGCAGGCATGTGATGACCGATGTGGACCGCATCGGTGGCGTGCCGGTGATGATGAAGGCCCTGCTCGATGCCGGTCTGCTGCACGGTGACTGCCTGACCGTCACCGGCCGCACCGTGGCCGAGAACCTGGCCGCGATCGCCCCGCCCGACCCGGACGGCAAGGTGGTGCGGGCGCTGGCCGAGCCGATCCATCCGACCGGCGGGATCACCATCCTGCACGGTTCGCTGGCTCCCGGCGGGGCGGTGGTCAAGTCGGCGGGGTTCGATTCCGATGTCTTTCTCGGCACCGCGCGGGTCTTCGACCGGGAGCGGGCCGCGATGGACGCGCTCGAAGACGGCACCATCACCGCAGGCGATGTGGTCGTCATCCGGTACGAAGGGCCGAAGGGCGGGCCGGGCATGCGGGAGATGCTGGCGATCACCGCCGCGATCAAGGGCGCCGGGCTGGGCAAGGACGTCCTGCTGCTGACCGATGGTCGCTTCTCCGGCGGCACCACCGGGCTCTGCGTCGGTCACGTGGCGCCGGAGGCCGTCGACGGCGGGCCGATCGCGTTCGTCCGCGATGGTGACGAGATCCGTCTCGACGTCGCCGCGGGCACCCTCGACCTGCTGGTCGACGACGAGGAACTGGCCCGCAGGCGCGAGGGCTGGGCGCCGCTGCCGCCGCGCTACACCCGCGGCGTGCTGGCGAAGTATTCGAAGCTGGTGGGTTCGGCGTCGTTCGGCGCGGTCTGCGACTGAGGCCCGCCGATATCCGGCGCACGCCGTGATCGACGTTCGGCGCGCTCTACGCCCGACCTGGCATCGAGCGCGTGCGGCACGCCCACAAGGCTCCGCACGCGCTGCCGGCGCTCAGGCCGGGCGCCCGGTCGGCGGCGCACCGACGGTCGTCGTCGGATCGATGACGGCGAACGTCTCACCCTGCGGCGCGCGCACCACGCCCTGACGGCCGAACGGACTGTCGCCGGGACCGCTCATCACCCGCGCGCCGAGTTCGGTGGCGCGGGTGAGCGCGGTGTCGGTGTCGTCGACCTGGAACCAGGTCAGCCAGTACGCGGCGTCGCCGGAGGTGATGTCGTTGATGCCGCCGAGCGGATGGTCGTTTCCGGCGTAGCCGAAGGTCGAGTAGGTGAAGTTCTCGCCGTCGCCGATCTCGGTGTACTTCCAGCCGAAGACCTCGGCATAGAACTCCTGGGCCCGCCGGTAATCGCCGGTGTGCAGTTCGTTCCAGCAGTAGGCGCCGTGCTCGTTGTATATCCCGGCTCCGCGATGCGCCTTGGCCTGCCAGCCGCCGAACACGCCGCCGGTCGGGTCGGCCGCGATGAACATCCGGCCGACGTCGAGCACATCGAACGGCGGCAGCATCACCGTCCCGCCCGCCGCGCCGACCCGGGCGGCGACGGCGTCGGCGTCATCGGCGGCGATATAGGTCGTCCACGTCGACGGCATCGGCATACCGGCGGGCTTGGGCCCGATTCCGGCCGCCGGTCACCCGTTGCGCAGCGCGATCAGGTAGCCGCCCGCCTGCTGTGGGCTGTCGGCGATCTCCCAGCCGAACAGGTCGGCGTAGAACGTGCGAGCGCGAGCCACATCGTCGACCTGGCAGTCCACCCAGCAGGGTGTGCCTTCCGGCCAGGCCTTGTCGCGGGTTGGCATCAGCAGTACCTCCCTGGCATTCGAGTCGGAAGACCGACCGCCTGAACCCGGTCGGCGTCCGCTCAGTCAAGCACTCGGTAGCGACCGGCGACAGGGTCGCGGCAGATGTTCACCCGATCCGGGCGAACCATCCGAGCGCCGGTCGCCCGCACCGCTCGCGGCGGCAGTGATCGAGCACAGACTTCGCCCGAGTGGTCGACAAGATCGTCCGCTGCGCGAGAGGATCGTGACGCCCGTCCGATGGTGCGCGGGCCGAGGAGGTGGGAGATGGCGGCCGGTCGCGTGCCGAAGAGCCGTTTCGCGCGGGGAAGCAGGCTCGGACGGCTGGCGGCGGGGCAGGCGGTGCGCGGGGTCGGCACCCGGTTGTCGATGGTCGGACGCACCGAGCAGGCCAGGCAGGTGCTCGCCGAACGCTCGGCCTTGCAGACCGCGCAGCAGATCGTCACCGTGCTCGGCGGGATGAAGGGCGCGGCGATGAAGCTGGGCCAGATGCTGTCGGTGCTCGATATCGACATGGTCCCGGAATCGCACCGGGAACTGTTCCGGGTCAAGCTCGCCGAACTGCGCGACCAGGCGCCCGCGGTGTCGTTCGCCCAGATGCGCACGGTCATCGAGGACGATCTCGGCCCGCTGTCGAGGGCGTTCGCCGATTTCGACGAGACGCCGATGGCCGCCGCCTCCATCGGCCAGGTGTATCGGGCCCGGCTGCACGACGGCCGCGCGGTGGCGGTCAAGGTCCAATATCCGGGCGTGGACGAGGCCATCGCCGCTGATATGCGCAACCTGGAGTTCTTCAGCAGGCTGTGGAAATCCATCCTGCCCAGTGCCGCCGACGCCGCGGTGCTCGAGGAGATCACCCGCAATCTGGAACGCGAACTGGACTATCCGCGCGAAGCCCGCACCCAGCATCGGGTGGCCGAGCGCTATCGCGATCATCCGTTCATCGTGGTGCCCGACAGCGTCGAAGAGCTGTGCGGGCGTCGCGTGCTGGTGACCGAACTGGTGGAAGGCAAGCAGTTCCAGCAGATCCGGGAGCTGCCCGAGGCCGACCGCGATCGGATCGGCGAGCTCATCTACCGCTTCTACGTCAGCTCGCTGTTCGTCGACTACGAATTCTGCGGCGATCCGCATCCCGGCAATATCCTGCTCGCCGACGACGGCCGGGTCGGTTTCGTCGATTTCGGGCTCTACAACCGGATGGACCCGGTGGACGCCGACTTCGAACGCGACTGCCTGCGATTCGCCGGCGAACACCGGGCCGAGCAGCTCTACGACGCCTGGGTCGGGCGCGACATCATCGACCCGGCCGCCGGGGTGAGTCCACAGGAATGCCTGGAATACGTGTGGGCGGCGGCGGGCTGGCATCTGCTCGACGAGCAGATCACCATCACCCCCGAGTTGGCGACCGGCGCCGTTGTGCTCGCCGTCGACCCGCGGGCCTCGGAGTTCCGCGGTATGCGTCATCAGCTGCTGCCGCCCGAGCACGTGTTCTCCCGCCGCGCCGACCTGTTCACCTATGCCGCGCTCGGCCAGCTCGGCTCGACCAACAATTGGCATCGCATCGCGCGCGAGTGGCTCTACGGCGAACCTCCCGTCACCGAGATCGGAGTTGCCACGCAGCGCTGGCGCACTCGCTAAGGTGAGTGCTCACTCATTTTCAGCGAGAACGGCAGGGGAGCGCCATGCCCTCGAAGACAGTCGGTCAGCGTCGACGTCCCAGCCAGGAGCGCGCGAAGGCGACCAGGGAGCACATTCTCGATACCGCGGCCCGGTTGTTCGGTGAGCGCGGCATCGCCAATACCTCGACCAATCGGATCGCCACCGAAGCCGGACTGAGCATCGGCACGGTCTACCGCTACTTCTCCGATCGCACCGTCATCGTGGAGGAACTGCTCGGCCGGCTGCTCGAAGACATCGAAAGACGCTTCACCCAGCAGGTTTTCGATCTGTCGGAGAACTCGGTCGAGGACCTGACCATCAATGTGCTCGAGGTGATCACCGAGGAACTGGTGGCCAATGCCGCACTGGTGCGCGCGCTCGTCGCCGGAGTTCAGTTCTACAACAGTGGAATTCCGGAGTTCGAACCACGGCTGCGGCTGCTGGTGAAGGTGCTGCTGATCCAAGTGCTCGGTCCCGGTGACGATCACGAATACGACGTGATGACGTTCGTGGTGCTCAATACCGGTTTCGCCGCCGTACTGCGCGCCTCGGCCCTCGAGGTCGGGATCGAGGAACGGCAGGAGGCCATCGCGATGACCGCGCGCATGCTCGGCGCCTGGTTCGAGGCCGAAGCCGCAGCTCGCGGCCTGCGCGAGACCCGCTTCACCGGGCTGGGCGGACGGAACGGGAAGCAGCCGTCCCGTGTGGGCCGCAAAAAGTGAGCGGTTCCCCAGGTATAGCTCCGCTGGATCGACGTGTTTGCGCGGTGTTTCCGCCATAATGCCTGGTAGATGTGGTGGCGCGGGGTGGTGGAAAACTCGAACAAAGAGGAGTGGAAGGTGAGCGCGCGCTCGCATTAGTGTTCGTTGCGTAGTACAGGTGACGAGGAGGTCACACGTGACGATCGAGAACGCGATTCGCCCCGGATGCCAGACCCCTGGACGGTCCATCTCACCGCCCGTTCGTGATGTCCGCCGGTTGTCGCGCCGGCTGGTCGACCACCTGGCCGCCTCGGTGCCGCCGTTCAGCACCCTCGGGGCCGAGGTGATGGCCGGAGACGTGGCGGCCCTGGTCCGGGTCTGCGTGGAGTGGTCCATCCAGCGGATGAACGGCGAAGACGAACCCGTGCCCACCGAACGCATCAATGCCGCTGCGGCCAAGTGGGCCAAGGACGGTGTCCCCATCGACACCGTGTTGCACGCCGTGCACGCCGGATTCAAAGCGGGCCTGGACCTGTTGTTCGCGCGCAGCGAGCCGGACGGAAGCGGTCACAAGCCGAACAGCAGCGACAACATCGTCGACGGCACCACGGCCGCACTGGAATTGCTGAACCTCATCACCTCGACGGTGAGCAAGGCCTACGTGCGCGAACATCGCGCCGGCGTCGCCGAACACCACACCGCGGTGCATACGCTGACCTCGGCCCTGCTCGGCGGTCATGCCACCTCGAAGATGGCGCGCGAGTGCGGTATTCAGATCGCGGCCGAATACTACGTGCTCGCGGTGTCGCTGCCCGCACATCCGGATGAGAGCCATCCGCGGCTGGACCCGCACGTCGTCGCGCGACGCAAGCTGCGCCGGGTGCAGGCCGCGCTGGCCGATCAGTTCGGCGATACCGCGCTGTCGCTGCTGTCGGTGGACGGCGGAACCATCCTGGTGCCAGCCACCGCATGCGCCGAATCCGACCTCGACGAGATGGTGCGCAAGCTCTCCGAGGCGGCGCTGGTGCCGATCCGCGCCACCGTCCTCACCGCCGCCGCCGATGAAGTCGCCGCGGCTGCCGACCGCGCCTGCGACCTGCTCGACACCGTGCATCAGCTCGGGCGCGGCCCCGGCCTGTACCGGTTCGCCGAGCTGGCGCTGCACTATCAGCTCACCCGCCCCGGCATCGGCCGCGACATCCTGCACGCCCGGCTGGCGCCGCTCGACGATCACCCCGAGCTGATGGAGACCCTGCGGGTGTTCTTCGCGATGGACCTCAACCGGCAGCGCACCGCCCGCATCCTGCATGTGCACCCCAATACCGTGGACTACCGGCTGCGCCGCATCGGTCAGCTCACCGGCCTGGATCTGTCGCCCACCGAAGGCCTCTGGTACCTGCGCTCGGCCCTGATCGCCCGCGTCAACGGGCCACGGGACTCCGAGGTCGACGCTCGCCAGCCGGCCTGAACTCCGGTCAGGGCCGACCTGCCGCTCGGCCCCGCCTTCGGAAATCACGGCACCGGGCCGTGCCGACGGGTCGATCCGGTGGATCGGCGCCCGCGCCCGGCTGGGTGAGCCGTTCCGTAATTCCGTTGCGGGCCGGTTGTGTTCGCGCCGTGCGGAGGTGAGTCCGTTCCTCGGTGGTGGATCGGGGCCTTCGCCGTGCTGCGATCATTTCGGCGCCGGTGGTACCTACCGGCAGGCCACGGGTCTATCCTCGGTATCCGATCCTCGAGCTGTATCCATTCTCGATGCTGTATCCGCTTTCTCGATGTCCTGGGCTTTTCCCAATCGTCGGAAGGATCGAATCGTGAGGAGCCGAGCACGTAGCTTCACCGCGGCGGTGGCGTGTGCCCTCGCTGTCGGGGCCGGTGCGATCAGCGCCCCGCAGGCTTGGACCCAGCCGGTCACGGAGGTCGCCGGCGCCGCTTTCTATGTACCGCCCGCCCCGCTACCCGGTGGCCCCGGCACCATCGTGCGCGCCGAGCCGTCCCACCTGGCGCTGTCGATGGGAGCGATGCCGGCGTCGGCGACCCGGGTGATGTACACCAGCAGCGACACCCATGGCGCTCCGGCCGCCGCCACGGGCACGTTCCTGATGCCCGCGATGCCGTGGACCGGACCCGGACCGCGTCCGTTGGTCGCCTACGCGGGCGGAACGAAGGGCCAGGGCGATCAGTGCGCGCCCTCGAGACTGCTCGCCCAGTTCATCCATTTCGAGCCGCCGGTCAACCTGATCTTCGAATACGACGTGGTCGCGTTGTACTCGCTGCTGTCGCGTGGCATGGCGGTGGTGATGACCGACTATCAGGGCCTCGGCACACCGGCCGTGCACGGATTCCTCAACCGTAAAGAGCAGGCGCATGCCGTGCTCGATTCCGCCCGCGCGGCGCTGCGGCTGCCCGGCACCGGCCTGGCCCCGGATTCGCCGGTGATCCTCTACGGCTACTCCCAGGGCGGCATGGCGTCTGCCGGTGCGGCCGAACTTCATCCGAGCTACGCCCCGGATCTCAATGTGCGCGGCGCCTACGTCGGCGGGCCGGTCGTCGATGACCAGTACTTCGTCGGCTACAACGACGGCCGCGCCGCCGCCGCGCCCACGCACGCCTGGATCCTCAACGGCATGGCCGCCTCCTATCCGGAGGTGCGCCCGGTGCTCGACGCCGAACTCAACGACACCGGCAAGGCGATCCTGCGGGATTCGGAAAGCAAATGCGCCATGCCCGTCGGGATGGCGCAGAACCATCCGCACACCGCGCAGTGGACCACCAGCGGCCAGCCGCTGACCGCGGTGATCGACCGGAATCCGGTGCTGCGGGCGGTCTTCGCCGAACAGCGCGTCGGCTCGCTCACCCCGTCGGCTCCGGTGCTCATCGCCTCGGCGAAAAATGATGAGGGCGCGCCGTTCCCGCCGATCCATGCCACCGCGGCCGACTGGTGCGGCGGCGGTGCGACGGTGCACTTGGAGGCGAACTCCTCGATTCCGCCGATGACCGGTCTGGCCGGCACCCACGTGCTGGCGTTCTTCCCGGCGCTGGACGCCTCCCAGCAGTGGATCACCGACCGGCTCGCGGGCCGGCCCGCACCGTCGAACTGCGCTGCCCTGCCCTGACCGTGCGCCCATGAGTTACCGGCTTCGGCGCGGGTCGGCTCCGACCCGCGCCGAAGCCATCGCCGTCTACCCCGAGGATCAACCGAAGGAGCCTGCGATCAGCCAGAACCGGAAATCCGGACACCGTGAACGGTCGGCGGTGGCGCGGCCGCATATCGTCGTCGACCGGGTCGAGATCGTCACCGTGCACGGGACGCTGGCACTGCGCTTCTCCGACACCGCGGGCCGGCCGTTCTCGGTCGTCTTCCCAGCCGAATTCGCCGCCAATGCCCTCGGCCCCCTGCGCTCGGCGATCCTCGACGCCGAGGAAGCCTATTGGACGCTGGTGCCCTCGCTGGTGCGTTCCTTCGGCACCAAGGAGCCGGACGTCGTGGCCGAACGCATGGCGGCCTGGCATCGTGAGCAGGGCTGGGATCGCGTCATCGAGTTCGCGACCGCCGAGGACCCCGCCTCGGTCACGCTGCTGACCCACGCCGGGCACGTCGGCATCTGCGCCGACCCGCCGTACAGCGGCGAGTCGCTGCTGGCCATCTTCGACCCGCTGCAATTGCGCCGCATCGAACCCGGCCTCGTCTCGGCCCTCGGCCAGGCGCTGCGTGAGCAGGGCACTCGGCATTGGAGCCAGCGCGTGCGTGCCGCCCGTCAGTACATCGACGGCCGCCAGTGGATCATCCCCGGCGATTACTGCGATCCCGCCCCCGAAGCCGCCGCCGCCCATATGCGGGAACGCTACGTCGAGTACCTGCGCCGTTCGCCGGTCAATCCCGGGCTGTGATCCGGCCTTTCCGGTTCTCCTGCTCCCGGGTGTAGGACATGATCACCCGCAGCACCAGATCCACGCGCAGTTCCCGCGCCTCGTCGCTGCCGGGTTCCATCAGGCACTGCACCGTGGTGCCGTCGTGCACCGCGATCAACGCGCGTCCCAGCGCCTTCGGGTCGGTGACGGTGCGGCCGACCCGGTTCAGCAGTGTCTGCACCACCGGCAGCAGCGCGGAGCTGATCGACTCCTCCCGTGCGACCATCAGGTCCCGCAGCTCCGGATTGCGCAGGGCGTGCGCGGTCACCTCGAGGCTGATGCGCTGCCACTTGTCGTCCATCGGCACCGCGCGCAGCACATGCTCGACGACCTGACGCACATCGCGGACATCGGTGACCGGGTCCTCGCGCAGCACCGCCGTCACATCGGCGAGCAGCTGCGCCGACTGCTGCTCCCACATCGCCAGGAACAGCTCGTCCATGGTGGTGAACTGGGAATAGAACGCGCCGCGGGTGTAGCCGGCGCGTTCGCAGATGTGGTCGGGTTTGGTGCGGCCGAAGCCCTGTTCGGCGAAGACCTCGTAGGCCGCGTCGAGCAGGCGCTGGCGAGTTTCGGCGCGCCGCTTGGTCACTCGGCGGCCGGTCGAGGGCTTCCCGTTCGTCGCGGCTGCGGCGACGTCGTCGGAGGGTGCCACGTCGTGTCCTTCTCTGTCCGGCGGTGGACGGGCCGATGCGCGATCACGCTGTCTGCTCCGGCCGTGCGCGCCGCTGTCGGGTGCGCTGAACCCGAGGCACAAGGTACCAAGGCCCGACTGCCGGTCGCCCTCTATATTCAATGCAATAGTGAATCCGATGCGATATTGTATCGCCGTGAAAGTGTCGGACGTTGCGGCCCTGATGCCGGTGAGCTCGGGTAGGACGGCGTCCGGTTCCTCCGGCCCCGCGACCGTCTCCCTCTGCCGGTCGGGTGTATCGCCCGATGGCTGCTCAGGCGGCGGCGCCGGGGTCAGGAGCGGAGCTCGGCCGGCGACACCGACTCGGCGATTGTGCTGCCTGCGGCACTCGTCGGTGCTTAGGTTGGAACGCAGGCGATGGGACGGTCCAGCGGGCCGCCGGCCGTCGATGCGACTACTCGAAGGAACGACATGACACACAACAGTCCTGACTCAGCGTTCGACGCCGAAGTGATCGTGGTCGGTGCGGGACTGGCCGGATTGGTCGCGACCCATGAGCTGGTCAAGGCCGGCCGTCGGGTGCTGGTGCTGGACCAGGAGAACCGCAACAACCTCGGCGGCCAGGCGTTCTGGTCGCTGGGCGGGCTGTTCTTCGTCGACAGTCCCGAACAGCGTCGCCTCGGCATCAAGGATTCCTACGAACTGGCGTTGCAGGACTGGATGGGTTCGGCAGGCTTCGACCGCGAGGACGAAGACCACTGGGCCAGGCAGTGGGCCCGCGAATACGTGCGGTTCGCCGCCACCGAGAAGCGCGACTACCTGCGTGCGCTCGGGCTGCGGGTGACGCCGCTGGTGGGCTGGGCCGAACGTGGCGGCGCGTCCGCCGACGGGCACGGCAACTCCGTCCCCCGATTCCACCTCACCTGGGGCACCGGACCCGAGGTCGTGCGCGTCTTCGCCGAACCCGTGCTCGAGGGTGAACGGAAGGGTCTGGTGCGGTTCGCCTTCCGGCATCGCGTGGACGAACTCGTAGTCGAGGACGGCGCCGTCACCGGCGTGCGCGGCAGTGTGCTGGAGCCGACCGACCTCGAGCGCGGCAAGGCCTCCTCGCGAACCGTGGTGGGTGACTTCGATTTCCGTGCGAAGGCGGTGGTCGTCACCTCCGGCGGCATCGGTCACAACCATGAGCTGATCCGCAAGAACTGGCCCGCCGACCGGCTCGGCCCGTGCCCGAAGACGATGATCTCCGGCGTGCCCGCGCATGTCGACGGCCGCATGCTCGGCATCAGCGAGGCCGCGGGCGGCGCCATCGTCAACCGGGACCGGATGTGGCATTACACCGAGGGCATCATCAACTGGGATCCGATCTGGCCCGATCACGCCATCCGGATCATCCCCGGCCCGTCCTCGCTGTGGTTCGACGCCAACGGAAAACGCTTGCCCGCACCGTGTTTCCCCGGCTTCGACACCAACACCACCATGAAGGCGATCCTGGCCACCGGCCACGACTACTCCTGGTTCGTGCTCACCCAGTCGATCATCGAAAAGGAATTCGCGCTCTCCGGTTCGGAGCAGAACCCCGATATCACCGGCAAGGATATGAAGCTCACGCTCAAGAGCCGGGTCGCCAAGGGCGCGCCGGGCCCGGTGGAGGCGTTCAAGCAACACGGGGTGGATTTCGTCGTCGCCGATACGCTGCGCGAATTGGTGGACGGGATGAACAAGATCGCGCGCGGCCCGCAACTCGACTACGACGACCTGGAACGCCAGATCGTGGCCCGCGACCGCGAAGTCGCCAACAAGTTCTCCAAAGACGCGCAGATGATGGCGATCACCAACGCCCGGCAGTACTTCGGGGATAAGGCGGGCCGCGTCGCCAAACCGCATCGCATCCTCGACCCGGCGGCCGGTCCGCTGATCGCGGTCCGGTTGAACATCCTCACCCGCAAGACTCTCGGCGGTTTGCAGACCGATCTGAAGTCGCGGGTCATGCGCCCGGACGGCGAGCCGCTGCCCGGCCTGTATGCCGCCGGTGAAGTCGCCGGCTTCGGCGGTGGTGGGGTGCACGGGTACAACGCGCTCGAAGGCACGTTCCTGGGCGGGTGCATTTTCTCCGGACGCGCGGCGGGTCGGGCGATCGCGGCCGAATTGGGCTGATCGACGACTGTATTCGGTCCGCCGGGCGGGTGCGGTATCCGCGGGTGCGCTGTGGTTTCGGTGGAGTTGTCCGGCAGATCGGATGCGTCGGTGCGGGATCGGCTATCGGCTTCGGCGGGGGTGTCCGGTGTGCCGCCGGCCGTTCCGGCGGGATCTTTCACCCGCTTCGCCCGAGGACATGGCCGAGCGCCGACTCGAGATCGGGCGTCCGGAAGGGGTGTTCGGCGCGAAGGAGGCGCTGCGGCGCGACGTGCTGGCTCGCCGCGGCCAGCTCGCGCGCGCCCTCGCGGCCGAGCAGCAGGGCGGGCCCGAACTCGGGGACCGGGATCGGCGTCGGCCTGCGCATCACCCGGCCCAGCGTGCGGGTGAACTCCGCATTGCGCACCGGATGCGGCGCGACCGCGTTCACCGGTCCGCGCAGTTCGCTGTCCCAGAGCGCGCGGTGATAGATGTCGAGCAGATCGTCGATGCCGATCCACGACATCCATTGGCGCCCATCGCCGATGCGCCCACCGAGGCCGGTGGCGAACAACGGGCGCAGCAGCCGGAGGGTGCCGCCGCGCGGCGACAGCGCGATGCCGGTGCGCACGGTGACCACGCGGGTTGTTCCGGTCGCGGCGGCCGCGGCGGCGTCTTCCCAGTCCGCGACGACGTCGGCCAGGAAACCGTCACCGCGCGAACTGTTTTCGGTGAGGTCCTCGTCGCCGCGGTCACTGCCGTAGTAGCCGATCGCGGAGGCGCAGACGAATGCGGGCACGCCGCTGTCGGCGCTGAGTTCGGCCAGCGCGCGGGTCGGCCCGATCCGGCTGTCCCGGATCGAGCGTTTGTGTTCCTCGGTGAATCGCCCCGCGATCGATGCACCCGCCAGATGGATGACCGCGTCCACGCCGGTGAGCAGGTCCTCGGCCGGACGATCCGGGTCCCAGCGGCGTTCACCCGGGTGGCGCGGTTCGCGGCGTACCAGCCGGACGACCGTGTGGCCGCCCGCGCTGAGAAAAGCCGTCAGCGCGGAACCGATCAGTCCCGAGGAGCCCGTCACCGCGATCCTCGACGCCGCGAACCCGTGGGCCTTCGCCCGCTCATGCGCGGCCAGATCGTGGGCCAGCTGCCGGTATCTGTAGGCGAACATGGGCCGCAGCACGGCGGCGGGCAGCCGGGTCTCCACCCGATCGATCACCCGGGTGTGGGTGGAATCGATCTCGGCGAATTCATGGACGTGGTACCAGGACAACGCCGTGGCCAGGGGAATCGATGCCAGACCGTCGCGCGCGAGCCGGTCGGCGAATCGGCGCGGCGGATCGTAGGCCCGCGCCTCGTGCTGAGCCACCCATCGGAGACCGCCGGGCAGGGCGAGCACGGCGCGCCCATCGGCGAGTGAGTTCGCCTCCTGGACCAGCGTCACCGGCTGCCACGGCGGCGCCAGCCGGGTGAACGCGCCCGGCCGGGCGAACCAGGCGAAGACGTCGGATCGAGGGACCGCGACCACAGCCGAACACTCGATGCTCATACCTCGAATCTACGCACTCGATCCCAGCAATGCATCGTTTATGCATCGAATTGGCGGTACCGTGAGAGCTGACCGGACGGCTACCGCGGTCGCTCGTCCGGCCCAGCCGACAACACGGCCGTCGCGGATTGCCTCGGCCGACAACGCAGAGGAGAAACCCATGAGCAACCACCTGCCGGTGCGCCGCATATTCGTCCCGGCCGCCGCCGCAGCAGCCCTGATCGCCGGCGCTCTCATCACCGCCCCCGCCGCCGCGGCCCAGCCCACGGCGTCCTGCCCGGTCCCCGGTGCGGGCTCGGTCGCGGCGGACACCGGGGCGGGCAGCTGCGCGGCTCGCAGCGTCGACGGCGCGGCAGCCGCCGCCTACGGTCTCGGTGGCACCGCCACCGCCGACGCGGGCCCGACCAGCCTGTCCCTGGCCATCGCCCAGAACGACGGCACCGCCTGTCCGCCTCGCAGTTCCTGTCCGGCCCCGCCGCCATCGCCCTCGGCCCAGGCGCCACCGTCACCACCTACGGCGTCCGCCCCGGCCTGTCCATCGGCATAGCCGGCCCGGGTGCCACCGTCACCGTCACCGGCACCAGCACACCCACCTGCACTGGAGGCCTCGGATTCGCCGGCGACTTCCAAACGTTCCAGGGGTGCCTGTCGATGGGGTGAGAATCTATTGCCGCCGTTGAAGGTATGCCGCGCTGCCCTGGCGCACGCATCGCATCCATTCAGGGTGGGGCGACGGTCCAGCCAGACCGCCGTGACCACGTAGACTCCGTATTCGCAGTGGCAGGTCCGGCAGCTGCGCGGCCTCCGGCGTCGAGGGTGCGGTGAGCGACCGCCCTGATCTGGACGAGTGGGCCGAGCATCAGGGGTCCGGGCGAGCCCTGGGAGAGGCGTCCTGCCGCCCAAGCTGCGTTGGCGGTACCCTTGGAGCGCAGGATCTAGACAGAGGGGTGCGTGGTGGAGCGTCGTCGAGTGACGAAGGAAGCCGTGAGGCGGTCTGCCGTGCGTTCGACCAAAGCTTCGGCCCGTCTCGAACGTCGCACTGTGCCGACCGGGTATGTCCGCTCGCAACGGGTCGTACAATTCTTGGCCGAGCGTCGACAGAAGGCCTGATGTCCCTTTCACCGGGGTACGGTGAAACGCCGGTACATGACGACGAAGTGAGCCTTTTGCTCCCCGACGTCCGTGAGCTACTCGGGGAACCGCTCAGCAAGGCCGCTTTGTACGACCTCGAACAGGCCGTTCAAGAGGAGGTCACCGAGGACCTCATGTACGACTGGGAGGTCGACAAGCGGTCCTACATCGATCTGCTGCGGCGATTCGACGGCCACAGGGACCCAAGCGAACTCGCAGCGTTCATCGGAACCAAGCCGTTGGGGGAGTAGCGCTGACAGATGGCGGGCATCGCCGTGTGTACGGAAAGTGGTGGTAGTCGTTCCGCTCGGCGTCGACGGCATTGTCGAGCTGATAGCCCGGGGTTACCGCCGCGATCATACTGCTGGAAACCGCAGCTGTTCCTGCGCATCGGTTCCGTACGGCGCACCGACAACCCGGTGCCCGACATACCCCACGGTGAACCCACCGAGCGCCCCGATCCCGGTGGCCGCCACCAGCCGCCTATCCATCTGCCATCCCTCGCGATCCACGGCGGACATACCGACGGCCACGCCGAACTGCGACCGTAACGGCGCGGCCTGCGGTCGGCAACTACTCAGCTACACCTAGGGGTCTGTGCGACGACCATGGTCCCATCAGATGGCCGAGCCGCCTTGACTCTCGCCTGAATGACCCGTGCTGGCGGCAGCAGCCGCACGCCTCCCCCGGCCGTGGTTGCGTCGCTCGGTCCAACGGTGCCCATCAGGATTGCCGCCGCGGACCGCTCGGCCACGTCCTCGACCGGACGTTCAGGCGCTGAGCTCGAGGGTGATGGCGGTGAAACCGGTGTCCTCCTCGGGGTGGCGGCCGATTTCGCGGAAGCCGAGGCGGGCATAGAAGGCGCGGGCGGAGGAGTTCTGTTCGAAGACGTCGAGGGTGACCGTGCCGTGCCGGCGTAGCGCGTGCTCGACCAGTCGCCTTCCGATACCCAACTTCTGGGCGTCGGGGTCGACGAAGAGGCCGCCGATTTCGGAGCCGAGCATTCCCAGTAGTCCGACGACACCCCGGGACGGGACTTCGGCGACCCAGTTGTCGGCCTGGACGAGATAGATCTCGCGAAGCTTGCGCTCGCGCTCGCCGGTTCCTTCGCCTTCGATGAAGGGGTGGGCGATTCGGCTGGCCCGGCTCCACAGACTCACCACGGTGGCTTCGTCTTCGGGGCGGTAGGGGCGGATGGTCACCGAGGTCGCTACGGAAGGGTGAGCGGCGGGATCGGTTTCGGGAGTCGTCACGAGTGACAACCTGCGCTACCGGACGGAGCCTTGGCAATCGATTTTCGGGGCTGCTCATGAGGACGGTAGCCAGATGTGTACCGAACACTCCGCCGCGGGCTGATTCCCAGCGCTGAGAATGTGAAATCGCTGGTGGGCGCGGCAGCTGCGTAGCCTGAAAGTCCTGCGGACCGCCCGGGGGGTGCGGCCCGGATTCCCGTGGTGCGCGAGGGGGGACTTGAACCCCCACGTCCGTGGACACCAGAACCTAAATCTGGCGCGTCTGCCAATTTCGCCACTCGCGCTGATGGTACGACCGTGCAAACTCTACCGGTCTCGGGGCGGATCGCGAAGCGATGGATGGGTGTGGCGTACTCGCGAGTAACCCGACCAGCGATTATAACGATTAGGTAACGGGCAATATGAGGGGGACTCATGTTTCGTCAAGGGAAACAGTGGGGGGACCTGCGGGTTCAAACATGAGGAGGGGTCATGTTTCTGAAAGTTCTGGTACTTCCGTACTGAAATACCGGGCGGTAGCCGAGTGACGGCGGAGCAAACGTGAGGGTTCCCTCATGATTTTGTGCGATCCTCGCCTTATCAGGGCCAGTTGGGTGAGGAGTGCGCGCACGAGGACGTGCGGCATCCCCGGACGGCACGTCGCCACGAGAAGGAAGTCGAAGCGTCTTGACGATCAACGAGAGCACCACGGCCGGAACCGGATTTCGCGCACACACGGGTAGGGGCGAAGCCGACGGAACGCGATCGCCCTTGCTGGATCG
Source organism: Nocardia cyriacigeorgica (assembly GCF_005863245.1). Classification (GTDB taxonomy): domain Bacteria; phylum Actinomycetota; class Actinomycetes; order Mycobacteriales; family Mycobacteriaceae; genus Nocardia; species Nocardia cyriacigeorgica_C. Next base: position 120,230 of record NZ_VBUT01000012.1, read on the forward strand.
TCTGCTGAACGGGGCGCCCTACGCGCTGGCGTTCGGCGGTCAGGGGGCCCAGTGGCTGGGCGAGCTCGAGGAGATCGGCCGCGACGCGGCGCTGGAGCCGGAGCTCACCGCGCTGGTGAACGAGGCCGCGGCGCTGCTCGAGCCCGTTGCCGCGCAGTTGCTGGTGGTGCGGCCGATGGGCTTCGACCCGATCGGCTGGATGCTGGAAGACGAGCTGGTCGACACCGATCAGGGCGAGACCTCCGCGGCGCCGTCGGAGCGGGTGCTGCGGTCGGCGACGGTGTCGATGCCCGGTGTGATGCTGAGTCAGCTGGCCGCGCTGCGCGCGCTGCGGTTGCAGGGCCTGGACCCGGCCGAGCACGCGCCGGTCGCGATCGTCGGGCATTCGCAGGGCCGGCTGGCGGCCTCGGCGGTGGAGGCGGGCGGCACCCGTGACGCCGAACTGCTCGCCATCGCCCAATTGATCGGTGCCGCAGCGGGTCTGGTGGCCCGTCGGCGCGGATTGATGCCGGTGGGGCAGCGGTCGCCGATGGTCGCGGTGTCCAATGTCGATCCCGATGAGCTGCGCGCGGTCGTGGCCGAGGTGTCCGAGGGCGTCGATCCCGCGGCCGCCGCGGTGGTCTCGATCCGCAACGGCCGCAGGCGCGCGGTGCTGTCGGGCACGCCCGCGCAGCTGGAGCGGGTGCGGTTGCGGTGCGAGCAGATCCACGCCGAGCAGACCCGTGAGCGCGAGGCGAAGGTGCGTGGCGGTGCGGTGTTCGCGCCGGTCTTCGAGGACGTCGACGTCGACGTCGCCTTCCACCACCCGGCGCTGGCCGACACCGTCGACCTGGTCGCCGGCTGGGCGGGTCAGTGCGGCCTGGACACCGAGCTGGCGGGCTCGCTGGCCAAGGAAATCCTGGTCGACCCGATCGACTGGGTGGCGACGGTGGACTCCGTGGTCGCCGATGGCGCGGAATGGATTCTGGACCTCGGCCCCGGCGATCTGCTGTCCCGGGTGACCGGCGGTTCGCTGAAGGGCACCGGCGTCGGCATCGTCGCCGTCGCGACCCGGGCGGGGCAGCGCAGCCTGCTGACGCCGGGCGCGGCCCCGGAGGTGGCCCAGCCGTGGTCGGCGTACGCGCCGAAGCCGGTGCGGCTGCCCAACGGCCGGATCGTGGTCGAGACCGCCTTCACCCGGCTGACTGGTCGCTCGCCGATCCTGCTGGCGGGCATGACCCCGACGACGGTGGACGCCAAGATCGTCGCCGCGGCCGCCAATGCCGGTCACTGGGCCGAGCTGGCCGGCGGTGGCCAGGTCACCGAGCAGATCTTCACCGACCGGGTCGCGGAGCTGAAGACGTTGCTGCACCCGGGCCGCTCGGTGCAGTTCAACTCGCTGTTCCTTGATCCGTACCTGTGGAAGTTGCAGCTCGGTGGGAAGCGGTTGGTGCAGAAGGCCCGTGCGGCGGGCGCTCCGTTCGACGGTGTCGTGGTCACCGCCGGTATCCCGGAGCTCGAGGAAGCCGTCGCGCTGGTCGAGGAACTGACCGAGGCCGGGATCACCCATGTGGCGTTCAAGCCGGGAACCGTCGCGCAGATCCGCGCGGTATTGCGCATCGCCGACGAGATCCCCGGCTACCCGGTGATCATGCACATCGAGGGCGGCCGCGCCGGCGGGCACCACTCGTGGGAAGACCTGGACGATCTGCTGCTCGAGACCTACGCCGAGCTGCGCGCCCGGGACAACGTGGTGGTCTGCGTCGGCGGCGGCATCGGCACCCCGGAGCGGGCCACCGAATACCTCACCGGCACCTGGTCGCAGCCGCACGGCTACCCGGTGATGCCGCTGGACGGCGTGCTGGTCGGCACCGCCGCCATGGCGACCCTGGAGGCCACCACGGCTCCTGAGGTCAAGCAGATGCTGGTCGACACCCCCGGAACGCCCGACTGGGTGGGTGCGGGCACCGCGAGCGGCGGCATGGCCTCGGGCCGCAGCCAGCTCGGCGCCGACATCCACGAGATCGACAATGCCGCCTCGCGCACCGGCCGCCTGCTCGACGAGGTCGCCGGTGACGCCGACGCCGTGGCCGCACGCCGCGAGGAGATCATCGCCGCGCTCGACGCCACCGCCAAGCCGTACTTCGGCGACCTGGCCACCATGACCTACATCGAATGGCTGGAGCGCTACGTCGAACTGGCCGTCGGCTTGGACCGGCGCAAGGACTTCGACTGCGGCAGCGATCTCGGCGACGCCATCCTGGAAGCCACCCGTTCGGTGTGGCTGGACATCACCTGGCGCGACCGCTTCGCGGAGATGCTGCGCCGCGCCGAATCCCGGCTCAACCCGGCCGATCGCGGCGAGATCCCGACGCTGTTCACCGACGAGGATCTGGAGCGTCCGGTCGCGGCGCTGTGCGAGCTGCGCAAGCAGTACCCGGCCGTCGCCGAGACCCTGCTGCACCCGGCGGACGTGCCGTTCTTCATCTCGCTGTGCAAGACCCCGGGCAAGCCGGTGAACTTCGTGCCGGTCGTCGACGCCGATGTGCGGCGCTGGTGGCGGTCGGATTCGCTGTGGCAGGCCCACGACCCGCGCTACTCGGCCGATCAGGTGTGCATCATCCCCGGCACGGTGGCCGTCGCGGGCATCACCCGGGTCGACGAGCCGGTGGGCGAGCTGCTCGACCGCTTCGAGCAGGACACCGCGTACTCGCTGGTGCGGGCCGGTGTCGTTCCGGCCCCGGTGGACGCGCGGCGTACCGCGTCGGTGACCTCGGGTCCGATCGATGTGGTGCTGGCCGCCCCCGATGTCGAGTGGTCCGGGCGCACCACCGTCAACCCGGTGCACCGGCTCGGCGATCTGGCCGACTGGACCGTCGACGGTCAGGGCGCGGTGCATCCGCCGACCGGCGCCACGCTGGTCGAGACCACCGGTCCGGTGGCCGAGAACAGCTATGTCGAGCTCACCGTCCCGCTGTACGCGGGCAATGTGGTGCGCATCCGGATCACCGTGCCGGTCTCGGTGTACAACGGCGGCGCGCCGGTCGTCACCGCCGATGACGCCGACGCCGCCATGTCCGCGCTGCTCGCGGTCGCCGCGGGCCAGTCGCTGCCGGAGGTGAAGGGCCGGGTCGCGCACGTCAACTTGGCCTGGACCCCCGACCTCATCGCCGACCACGCCGGCGTCACCGGTTCCGGTCTGCCCGCCGACCTCAGCACCCTCGGCCGCACCGTGCCCGACGTGCTGGTGGGCGCCTGCTGGCCTGCGGTCTTCGCGGTGCTCGGCGCGACCCGCACCGACGCCGCGGAGTCGGTGATCGAGGGCATGCTCGACCTGGTGCACCTCGATCACCAGATCGAGCTGCTGCGCGAACTGCCCGGCGACACCAGCATTCTGGTGGTGCGTGCGGAATCGACGTCGGTGCTCGACACCGATATGGGCCGCGTGGTCGAGGTGCGGGTCACCGTCGGCGAGATGCGTGATCAGGGCCTGGATGTGGTGCCGCTGGCCGAGCTCACCGAGCGGTTCGCCATCCGCGGCCGCAACGGCTCCGGCGAGCTGTCGGATCCGCCGCGCGCGGCGGGCACGCTGTCCGAGCACGCCACCGACACCCCGCGTCGCCGCCGCCGTGACGTCACCATCGTCGCGCCGCGCACCATGGCCGCCTTCGCCGCGGTCTCCGGCGACCACAACCCCATCCACACCAGTGAGGCCGCCGCCAAGCTGGCCGGACTCGGCAGCCCGATCGTGCACGGCATGTGGCTGTCGGCCGCGGCCCAGCACGCGGTGTCGGCGATCGATCCGCAGAGTTCGGTTCCTGCTCGCACGCTGACGGCCTGGACCACCCGGTTCCTCGGGATGGTTCGCCCCGGCGCGGAGATCGACGTGCGCGTCGAGCGGGTCGCGGTGGATCAGGGCAGCGAGATCGTCGAGGTGTCCTGCCGCACCGGCGGCGATCTGGTGATGACGGCGACCGGCCGCACCGCCGCCCCCAAGACCGTCTACGCCTTCCCGGGCCAGGGCATCCAGCGCAAGGGTATGGGCCTGGACGCGCGCTCGCGGTCCAAGGCCGCCAAGGAGATCTGGGATCGGGCCGACAAGCACACTCGCGCCGCGCTCGGCTTCTCCATCCTCGCCGTGGTGCGCGACAACCCGACCTACCTGAAGGCGCGCGGCGTCGAGCACCGTCACCCCGACGGCGTGCTGCACCTGACCCAGTTCACCCAGGTCGCGATGGCCACCCTCGGTGTCGCCCAGGTGGCCGAGCTGCGCGAGGCCGGTGCCTTCGTCGAGGGCGCCTACCTGGCCGGGCATTCGGTCGGTGAGTACAACGCGCTCGCCGCGGTGGCCGGCGTGCTGCCGCTGGAGGCGGTGCTCGAGGTGGTGTTCCAGCGCGGTTCGGCCATGCACGAGCTGGTGCCGCGTGATGCCAAGGGCCGCAGCGATTACCGGATGGCCGCGATCCGGCCCTCGCAGTTCGGGCTGCCGGACGACGAGGTCGTCGGGTTCGTCTCGGGCCTGTCCGAGCAGACCGGTGAGTTCCTCGAGGTCGTCAACCTGAACCTGCGCGGGTCGCAGTACGCGATCGCGGGCACGGTGGCCGGGCTCGAGCATCTGGAAGCCGAGATCGACCGTCGCCGCGCCGAATTCGGCGGCAAGCGCGCGTTCATCCTGGTGCCGGGCATCGACGTGCCGTTCCACTCGACCGTGCTGCGCGAGGGCGTGCCCGAGTTCCGGCACAAGCTCGAACAGCTGCTGCCAGAGAACCTGCACCCGGAGGTGCTGGTCGGGCGCTACATCCCGAACCTGGTGCCCAAGCCGTTCTCGCTGGAGCGCGAATTCATCGCCGAGATCGCCGATCTGGTGCCCTCGGAGCCGCTGGCCGCCGTGCTGGCCGACTTCGACTCCTGGTCGCAGCGGCCCACCGAACTGTGCCGCGTGGTGCTGATCGAGCTGCTGGCCTGGCAGTTCGCCAGCCCGGTGCGCTGGATCGAGACCCAGGACCTGCTGTTCACCGATACCGCGCACGGCGGTCTCGGGGTGGAGCGGTTCGTGGAGATCGGTCTCGGTGCGACCCCGACGGTGGCGAACCTGGCGAGCCAGACGTTGAAGCTGCCCGATTTCGGCACCACCACCGTCGAGGTGCTCAATATCGAGCGTGAAGCCGGCATCGTCTACTCCACCGATACCGATCCGGCGCCGGTGGACGAGCCCGAGGATGCCCCGGCCGAAACCGCCTCCGCCGCACCGGCTCCCGCCGCGGCACCGGCCCCGGCTGCCGCACCGGCCGCCTCGGGTGGACCGCGCCCGGACGACATCGCCTTCACTGCCGCCGACGCCACTCGCGTGCTGATCGCCCTGTGGACCAAGCTGCGCATCGACCAGATCGGTCCGGTCGACACCATCGAGGGCCTGTGCGACGGCGTCTCCTCCCGGCGCAACCAGCTGCTGGTCGACCTCGGCGCCGAGCTGTCGCTCGGTGCCATCGACGGTGCCGCCGACGCCGATATGGGCGCGCTGTCGGCCACCGTCGACCGGCTCGCCCGCACCTACAAGCCGTTCGGCTCGGTGCTGTCGGACGCCATCGGCGATCACCTGCGCAAGGTGTTCGGCCCCTCCGGCAAGCGGCCCGCCGCGATCGCCGAGCGGGTCAAGAAGGTATGGGAACTCGGTGACGGCTGGGCCAGCCACGTCACCGCCGAGGTCTCGCTCGGCACCCGTGAGGGAGCGAGCGTGCGCGGCGGCGACCTGGGCGGGCTGGTCTCCGGCGCCCTGTCGGACGCCGCCTCGGTCGATGCCGCCATCGACGCCGCCGTGCAGGCCGTGGCCGCGCGCCGCGGCATCTCGGTGGCGCTGCCCGCGACCGGCGGTGGCGCCGGCGCGACGGTGGACGCCGCCGCGCTCGGCGAATTCACCGAGCAGATCACCGGCCGCGACGGCGTGTTGGCCTCGGCGGCGCGCCTGGTGCTCGAGCAGCTCGGCCTCAGCGAGGAGGTCTCCGCACCGGAGGCCACCGAGGACGGCCTGGTCGATCTGGTCGCGGCCGAACTCGGTTCGGATTGGCCGCGCCTGGTCGCGCCCGCGTTCGATGCCCGCAAGGCGGTGCTGATCGACGACCGCTGGGCGACCGCGCGCGAGGATCTGGCCCGGCTGTGGCTGGCCGAGGACTCCGAGACCGCCAAGCAGTCGGTCGACGGTTTCGTCGGCGCCGGTGAAGCCGTTGCCGCCCAAGCGAAGTGGTGGCGCCAGCGCGCCATGCACGAGGCGCGGTCGGTGCTGGCGGGCCACTACGAGCGCATTGCCACGGCCGCGCTGAGCACCGAGGAGCCGGGCCTGTGGTCGGCCGACGTCGCCGTGGTCACCGGTGCCAGCAAGGGCTCGATCGCCGCGGCGGTCACCGGGCGCCTGCTCGCCGGCGGCGCGACGGTCGTGGTCACCACCTCCGGCCTGGACGACAACCGGCTCGGCTTCTACCGCGAGCTCTACCGCGCCAACGCCCGCAACGGCGCCGCCCTGTGGGTGGTGCCCGCGAATATGGCCTCCTACACCGATATCGACGCGCTGATCGAGTGGGTCGGCACCGAGCAGGTGCAGACCGCGGGCGGCGCCAAGATCAAGGTGAAGGACGCGCTCACCCCGACGCTGCTGTTCCCGTTCGCGGCACCGCGCGTCGCGGGAGATCTCTCCGACGCCGGCGCCCGCGCCGAAATGGAGATGCGGGTGCTGCTGTGGTCGGTGGAGCGGTTGATCGGCGGGCTGTCCAAGCTCGGCGCCGACCACGATGTGGACGCGAAACTGCATGTGGTGCTTCCGGGTTCGCCCAACCGCGGCCTGTTCGGCGGTGACGGCGCCTACGGCGAGGCCAAGGCGGCGCTGGACGCCGTCGTGGCCAAGTGGCGGGCGGAGAAGTCGTGGTCTAGCCGGGTCACCCTGGTGCACGCGCTGATCGGCTGGGTCCGCGGCACCGGCCTGATGGGCCACAACGACCCGATGGTCGAGGCGGTCGAGAAGGCGGGCGTGCAGACCTGGTCCACCGCCGAGATGGCCGACGAGTTGCTCAAGTGGGCCACCGCACGGGCCCGCGCCGTCACCCTGACCGGACCGCAGCAGATCGACCTGACCGGTGGTCTCGCCGGCGCCAAACTCGATCTGCCCGCGCTGGCCAAGCAGGCCATGGAAGCCGAGCGGGCCGAGGCCGGCGACGCGGACGCCGAGCAGGCGCAGCTGATTCCCGCGCTGCCCGCGCCGCCGACGCTGACCTCCGCGCTTCCGGTGCCCGAATGGGGACAGGTCACCGCCGATCTCACCGATATGGTCGTGATCGTCGGCGCCGGTGAGCTCGGCCCGTACGGTTCGGCGCGCACCCGCTTCGAGATGGAGGTCTCCGACGAACTGTCGGCGGCGGGCGTGCTGGAGCTGGCCTGGACCACCGGCATGGTCACCTGGGAGAACGAGCCCAAGCCCGGCTGGTACGACACCGAAACCGGTGACTACGTGCCCGAATCCGAGCTCGCCGACAAGTACCACGACGCCGTGATCGAGCGGTGCGGCATCCGCCGCTACGAAGACGACGGCGCCATGATCGACAACACCAGCCCGCTGATGACCTCGGTGTTCCTCGATCAGGACCTGTCGTTCACCGTCGGCAGCGAGGCCGAGGCGCGCGCCTTCCACGCCGCCGACCCCGAGCACACGGTGATCACCCCGGTCGCCGACTCCGCCGACTGGACCGTGACCCGCAAGGCGGGCACCGAGATCCGGGTGCCGCGCAAGGCGAAGCTCTCGCGCACCGTCGGCGGCCAGATCCCCACCGGCTGGGATCCGACCGTCTGGGGCATCTCCGCCGACATGGCGTCCTCGGTGGACCGGGTGGCGCTGTGGAACATCGCCTGCACCGTCGACGCGTTCGTCGGCTCCGGGTTCAGCCCGGCCGAGCTGATGAGCTGGGTGCACCCGAGCCTGGTGGCCAACACCCAGGGCACCGGCATGGGCGGCATGTCCTCGATGCGCTCGCTCTACGTCGACAACCTGCTCGGCGAGCCACGCCCGAACGACATCCTGCAAGAGGCGCTGCCGAATGTGGCGCTGGCGCATGTGGTGCAGTCCTACGTCGGCAGCTACGGCGCGATGGTGCATCCGGTGGCGGCGTGCGCGACCGCGGCGGTGTCGGTGGAGGAAGGCGTCGACAAGATCAAGCTCGGCAAGGCCGAGGTGGTCGTGGCCGGCGGCTTCGACGATCTCGGCATCGAGGGCATCGTCGGCTTCGGTGACATGTCGGCCACCGCGGATTCGGCGGCCATGAGCGCCAAGGGCATCAGCGACCGCTACTTCTCCCGCGCCAACGACCGCCGTCGCGGCGGATTCGTGGAATCGCAGGGTGGTGGCACCGTGCTGCTGGCCCGCGGCGATATCGCGGTCGAGCTCGGCCTGCCGGTGCTCGGTGTGGTGGCCTACGCGCAGTCCTTCGCCGACGGCGTGCACACCTCCATCCCGGCGCCGGGACTCGGCGCGCTGGGTGCGGGCCGGGGCGGGCGGGAATCCCGGTTCGCCGCCGAACTGCGCAAGCTCGGCGTCGGCGCCGACGACATCGCGGTGATCTCCAAGCACGACACCTCCACCGCGGCCAACGATCCGAACGAATCGGAACTGCACGAACGCCTCGCCGAGGCGATCGGCCGCTCCGACGGCGCGCCGCTGTTCGTCATCTCGCAGAAGAGCCTGACCGGGCACGCCAAGGGCGGTGCGGCCGCGTTCCAGCTGATCGGCCTGTGCCAGGTGCTGGAAAACGGTGTGGTGCCGCCGAACCGGAGCCTGGACTGCGTCGACGAGAAGATGCGCGAATACCCGCACCTGGTGTGGGTGCGTGAGGCGCTGCGCTTCGGCGAGCGTTTCCCGCTCAAGGCGGGTCTGGTGACCTCGCTCGGATTCGGGCACGTGTCGGGTCTGCTCGCGGTGGTGCATCCGGAGGCGTTCATCCAGGCCATCGACCCGGACAAGCGCGAGGACTACCAGCGCCGGGCGCAGCAGCGTCAGCTCGCCGGACGTCAGCGCTTCGTGGAGGCGATGTGCGGTGGCGCCCCGCTCTACGAGCGCCCGGCCGACCGCCGGCTCGGCGGCGACGGCACGCCCGCGGCGCAGGTGCGCGGGCTCGAGGCGGGCGTGCTGCTCTCGGGTGAGGCCAGGCTCGGCGCGGACGGTGTGTACCGGATCGGCGGACGTGGTTGTGAGACCGGGCAACTCGTCGACGGTTCCGGCACCGCGGGGCGCACCACACCGTAGGCTGCGCCACTGTGACCATCCTCGGAATCGGCTTGGACCTGGTAACCATCTCCGAGTTCGCCGAACAGCTGCAACGGTCGGGCACGACCATGCTCAGGGAGAGCTTCACCGCCGGTGAGCGGCGCTACTGCCAGAGCAAAGGCACCGACCCGGCCCGCAGCTACGCGGCGCGATGGGCGGCGAAGGAGGCGGTGCTCAAAGCCTGGGCATCGTCTCGCTTCGCGCGCCGCCCGCAGATCGGGGACAACCCGTATCCGCTGATCGAGGTGGTCAACGACGCCTGGGGCAGGCCGAGTATCAAGCTGCACGGCCTGGCCGCGGAATTCCTGCCCCGGGCGCGGGTGCACCTGTCGCTGACCCATGACGGCGATACCGCCGCGGCGATGGTGGTGCTGGAAGATCCGGGCGAGCTGGCCGATCTCATCGAGGGCCGGGCGCCGGAGAGCTGATCAGCTCTCGTTCGCGGTACGCGATTCCTTCTCGGCCACCAGCAGATAGGCCACCATCAGCCGTTTGAGTTCGGCGACGGCGTCGGCGTGGCTCTGCTCGTCCTGCACCGAGAAGTTGAGCATCGAATAGACCACGTGCACCAGCACCTCGGCCATCATGGTGCGCCGGGCGCGCGGTGTGCGCGGGGTCAGCGGCCGCAGCATCTGCGAGACGACCTCGGCGAACTCCTTTTCGTGGATGGCGCCGGTGGCCCGGGTGGACGGCGTGGACTGCATCGCCAGCCACACTTCGCGCCGCGACGGGTCGGTCATCCACAGGCTGGCCAGGTGGTCGACGAACTGGTTCATATGGCGCAACCAGTCCAGCGACGGGACTTCACCGTGGAAGTCGGCCAGCTCCTGGGAAACCGCGACCAGGTCTTGCCGATTCAGCTCGCACACGATGACGTACTTGTTGGCGAAGAACTGGTACAGCGTGCCGATCGGCACCTCGGCGCGGGCGGCCACCTCTTCACAGGTGAACGATTCGAACCCGACCTCGACCAGCAGTTCCCTGGAGGCCTGCAACAGCGCGTCGAACTTGCGTTTGCTGCGCTCCTGCGTCGGCCGCTTACGCGGCATCAGCTCCTGCGGATCGTCCTGCATATCCAACGCAGGGTCCAGGCGTCGTTTCGACCTGGTCTCCGTGCGCGTTTCCACACGTCCAGGCTAGCGGTAGCGGCCGGTCCGCGGCACACTGCCGCTACTCCCGGTACCTGAAACTGTCATTTGTCACCACCCATCCGCATCGGCCGTGGTATCGAACACATACCAAGGGCACGTGCCTCCGGCGGGTGTTCAGGGCAGGGATCCAGGGGAAATGCAGGGAAATCTCTCCAGGCTCATGGTTTTCGATGCGTCCGTGAGCCGGTAGCGGCACAGGGAAGGCGTGAACTGTGGTAGCTCGGTCCGTACAGGCTCGATCCGTGATCACTCTCGGCGTGTCCACCGAACGTGGTGCGGTGCACGCGGTGGCCCTCGGTGCGGAGGGTACGAAATTGTCCGAACGGGTGCTGCTGCACCGTGTGGCCACCACCGAGGGTGACGGGAAGGGCGAGCTGGCCGAGACCGTGGCACGCGTGCTGGACCGGATCGCGGCCGAGATCGGCTCAGGCGGTGAGATCGACGGGGTCGCGGTGGCCTACCGGGACGCCGCCGAGCGTCGCGCGATCGTCACCCGGCTGGCGTCGGGGCCGTGGCGCAGCGCCTCGCTGGTGTCGACCAAGTCCGCGCATCTGAGCGTCGCGGGAGCCATGACCTGGCTCAACGAATTCGACAACCTGCTGATCTGCGAGGTCGTACCCGGCTACCAGGCCTTCACCCTGGTCGATCCCGGCCGCAGCCGGGTGCTGGCGGCCACCGGCCACTCCGGTGCCGCGGTCACCATGGAGACCATGCGGGCGGCGGTCACGGTGGCCCGCGATCAGCTCGATGCCGCCGAGGTCCGCCCGGACGCGGTGGTGTTGATCGGTTCGAGCGCCGACCAGCCCGCCGTCACCGGTGCCGTCGCCGGATTCGGTGCGCCCGTAATCCCGTGCATGATCGCCGCTCCCGCGCCCGCCATCGGCGCCGCGCTGTTCGCCATGGACGATCTGATCGACACGGTTGTGCCGATCGAACAGGCGCGCCGCCAGCGCGGGGGCGGGGTCGCGCTGGTCGCCGCCGCCGGTGTGCTGGCCAGCGGCCTTGCCGGTGGCGGGATGTATCTGCTGGCCCAGAACCGGCACTCCGGGCCCGCCGCCACCGACGCGATGTCGGCGGCGAACTCGCACACCGTCGACGCCGACAGCGGCGATCCCGCCCGCCCCGGTGCCGCGCCGCACCCGCCGCACGCACCGGCCCGGGCGCCGGAACCCATGGGATTCCAGCCGGGTTCGGCGACAGCGATCCCGGAAACCGAGAGCCTGCACACCACCCCACGCCCGCAGTACGCCGCAGGTCACCGGAATTCGTGGCCCGGCCATGATCGGGGCATCCCGTTGGTCGACGCGGAGCCGGAAACCGCGCCCGCGGCGTGGGATCCGAGCCGCAACTCGGTGGTGCCGGAGCCGCAGGTGAAGGTCGGTGAGCCACACGGTTTCCTGTTCCCCGGGGAATCGCCGCCTCCGCCGGCCTTCAGCGCCGAGTCCTACGCCTGGTGGACCGAGCATGTGCGGATGCTCGCCCAGTGGGCCGCCGAACAGGTCCTGCCCAGCTGATCGGCGGCCATCGAGCGGATCAGTTCATGGTGCGGCGGCGCAGCAGCACACGGGCCGCGAGATAGCCGGCCAGCGCGATCACCGAGCACCAGCCGATCGCCAGCGCTGCGCTGTTGCCGATCGGCGTGCCCATGAGCAGTCCGCGCATCGTCTCGATCACCGGCGTCACGGGCTGGTGTTCGGCGAACGGATGCAGCCAGGACGGCATCGATTCGGTCGGCACGAAGGCGCTGCTCACATACGGCAGGAACATGAACACGAAGGTGAAGCCGTTGGCGGCCTCCGGATTGCGGGCCAGCAGGCCCAGCGCCGCCGCGACCCAGGACAGAGCGAGCACGAACATCGCGATCACCGCGATGGCCGCGAGCCAGCGCAGTGGGTCGGCGGTGGGCCGGAAACCCAGCGCCACCGCGACACCGATGACGATGCCTGTGGTGATCAGATTCCGGATCACGCTCTCGGCGACATGCCCGGTGAGCACCGCCGACCGCGCGATATCCATCGTGCGGAACCGGTCGATGATGCCGTTGTGCATATCGGTGGCCAAGGCGGGCGCCGTCATCGCGGCACCGAAACCGGCGCACAGCAGGATGATTCCGGGCACCACGTAATCGATGTAGGCGCCCGGGCCCACATCCATCGCGCCGCCGAAGACGTAGACGAACATCAGCAGGATCATCACCGGCAGCGCGATCGTCATGATCATGGTGTCGGGACTGCGCAGGGTATGGCGCAGATTGCGGTCCAGCATGGTGCCGGAGTCGACGGCGGCACGCACGGTGCGTGCGGCGGGGGACAGGGTGGTCATTCTCAACTCGATTCGGAGTACGCGCTGTCAGGCGGCGGTGTCGACACGGGTGGGATGGCCGGTCAAGGCGAAGAAGACGTCGTCGAGATCCGGCAGGTGCACCGTCAGCTGATCGACGGTGATGTCGAGTTCGTCGAAGCGGTACAGCAGCCGCTTCACATCGCCGGCGTTGCCGTCGGAGGGAACCTGCAGGGTCAGCTGGTCGACGTCGGCCAGTGCGTGGTTGCCCGCGGCGACCACCCGGTCATCGAGGGCGTGGACGGCGGCGCTGAGCTGGTCGCGGTCGGCGAAACGCAGCCGGATATGTCCGCCGGGGGCCAGCTGTTTGAGTTCCTCGGGAGTGCCGTCGGCGACCAGTTTGCCGCCGTCGAGCACGGCGACGCGGTCGGCGAGCTGATTGGCCTCCTCCAGATATTGCGTGGTCAGGAAGACCGTGGTGCCGTCGGCGGCGAGTTGTTGGATCACTTGCCACAAGTCGCGTCGACTGCGCGGATCCAGGCCGGTGGTCGGTTCGTCGAGGAACAGCATCCGCGGCTCGCTCATCAGGCTCATGGCCAGATCGAGGCGGCGGCGCATACCGCCGGAGTAGGTGCCCGCCCGGCGGCTCGCGGCCTCGGTCAGATCGAACCGCTCGAGCAATTCGGCGGTGCGGCGGCGTGTTTCGGCGCGGCCCAGGTGCAGCAGTTTGCCGGTGAGGTGCAGGTTCTCCACCCCGGTCAGCACCTCGTCCACGGCCGAGTACTGGCCGGTGACGCCGATCAGCCTGCGCACGATCGCGGGCTCGTCGACGACGTCGTGGCCGAACACCAGGGCCCGGCCCTGGTCCGGCGTGCTCAGTGTGGCGAGGATGCGCACCATCGTCGTCTTGCCCGCACCGTTGGGTCCGAGCAGCGAGAAAACTGTTCCGGCAGCGATGTTCAGGTCGATGCCGTCGAGCACCACGCGCTCGCCGAATGACTTGCCCAAGTGGGCGAGGGTGAGCGCGGGTGGGCGAGAGGAACTCATGAGGATCTCCGATCCAAAACTGTTTATAACCTATACTGTGTTTATAGAGTAAACAGTTTATGGGCGCAAGGGAAGGCGGCCGCGGACACGGATAGAGTCGACGCGAGCGAAGGAGGATGGCAGACGATGACGTCCGGTACCGGCGAGCTACCGAAGGCGGTAGCGCTGATGTGGGGGCTCGAACAGCCGGGCGGTCGCGGCCCCAAACGCGGGCTCACCCTCGAGCAGATCATCGAGGCCGCCATCGCGATCGGTGACGCCGAGGGGTTCGCGGCGCTGTCGATGAACCGCGTCGCCCGCGAACTCGGGTTCACGGCGATGTCGCTGTACCGCTATGTCGACAGCAAGGCGACGCTGATGGAGATGATGCTCGATCACGTCATCGGGCTGCCGCCGGAGATCGAGCCCGGCACCTCCTGGCGCGCCGGCCTGGCGCAGTGGGCGCGCAGCGAATACGAGGTTCTGGGCAGGCACCCCTGGGCGCTGGACATTTCGTTCGGCGGCTCACCGCCGCTCGGCCCGAACAATATGGCCTGGCTCGAGGCCGGACTCGGCACCTTGCGCGAGGTGCCGGTGCCCGACGCGGTCAAGCTCCAGCTCGTGATGAACCTGTCGCTGTATGTGATCGGGCGCCGCCGCGCGGCCCGCGATATCGCCCCGAGCCTCGAGTCCGAGGCCGACTTCACCGAACCGCTGCGGCAGCTACTCGATCCGCAGCAGTTCCCGGCGCTGCTGTCCGCGCTGAGCAACCGCGCCTTCGACGACGACGACATCGATTGGGAGCAAGGCGATTTCGAGTTCGGCATGGAGCGGCTGCTCGACGGCTACGAATGCTTCCTCAACGCCTACGGCAGCTGATCACACCGACAGCTCACCTCACACCGACAGGTCGCGGCGCAGCTTGGCCACATGACCGGTGGCGCGCACGTTGTACTGAGCGACCTCGATCTTGCCTTCCTCGTCGACGAGGAACGTCGAGCGGATGACGCCGGTGACCTTCTTGCCGTACATCATCTTCTCGCCGAAGGCGCCCCACGCGGTGAGCACGCTGCGCTCCGGATCCGACAGCAGCGGGAAGTTCAAGCCCTCGTTGTCGCGGAACTTGGCCAGCTTGGCCGGTTTGTCGGGGGAGATGCCGATGACGTCGATGCCCGCGCCGGACAGCTCGCTCAGGTTGTCGCGGAAATCGCAGGCCTGCTTGGTGCAGCCGGGGGTGCTCGCGGCCGGGTAGAAGTACACGATCACCTTGCGGCCGCGGTAATCGGCGAGGGAGACGTCCTTGCCGTCGGCGTCGGGCAGGGTGAAATCCGGGGCGGGATCGCCAGGGGAGAGACGGTTGTCGGTCATCACCGAACCGTAACCGAAGGCGCCGACAGCGAGCGCGGATACACTCGTCGGCGAGCCCTGGACCGGCCGCGCTCCACAGCCGGCCGTGGGCCCGTGAACCCTGTCGCGCATCGCGCGGCGACGCACGACACAGCACCGTTTCCGCGCGCAGGCGCGGCGATTGTCTACAGGAGGCGCCAAGTGGCAAGGGATACCGAGCGGATCGAGCAGGAGATCGAGGCCGCGCGGACGCGA
This sequence comes from Nocardia cyriacigeorgica, assembly GCF_005863245.1. Classification (GTDB taxonomy): domain Bacteria; phylum Actinomycetota; class Actinomycetes; order Mycobacteriales; family Mycobacteriaceae; genus Nocardia; species Nocardia cyriacigeorgica_C. The sequence continues at coordinate 135,569 of NZ_VBUT01000012.1, forward strand.
CTGGCCAGCACGCTGGACGAGATCGCGGTGCGGGCCGATCCGCAGCGGATCGCCGACGACACCAAGCAGCTGGTGGTGGCCAAGGTCAACGAGCCCAAGGTGAAGTACACCCTCATCGGTGCCGGGGTGCTGCTGGCCGGACTGCTGCTGGTCAAGATCTTCCGCTGAGCGCTGCGGCAGTTCCGCTGAGCGCGGGGCCCGCGAACAGACGAACACCCGGTCGGCAGTAGCCGTACCGGGTGTTCGTCTGTGTGGAGAGTGTCAGACCGTCGGGCACGCGAATCCGTCACCATCCGGATCCAGGTGCGGGCCGAAACCGGGTTCGCCACGGAAGATCGGCGCCCGGCCCGCGGCCTTGACGTCCTCGCAGTTGGCGAAGGCGCCACCGGCCGAGCCGGTCTGCGAGGTTCCGGCCGAGCCGGTGGCCGCCGAACCGGTGTCGACGGCGGACGAACCGGTGCCTGCGGAACCGGAGGGAGCGGGGACGGCCAGCGCGGTGGGGGCCGCGAGGAGGGTCAGTCCCGCGGCGGCGACGCTGACGGTGAGCCGGCGAACGTTCATGTATTCCTCTATGTTCTGCTGCGGTGGAATTGGCGCCGGAGAGTCCGAACGCCGCATCCACTGTTGTGACGACCCACGCACTTGTCAACCGGATGACTCTCATATGCCGGTGCCGACCGGGGGATCCGGGGCACCGACCAGGGGCGGGACACGCGCACGGTGGTGTTCGGTGAATTCCGGTGAAACGGCCGGTTGTGGTAGGGATTCAGCTTGTGTCCGTTGTATGCCTACCGCCGCGCGCGATCATCGCGCGCCCGGTGTGCGGGCGAGTGAGCTAAACCGGGAGAGAGCAGTTGGTGCGGATCAGCGAGGGCTCGGCGGTCGCTACGGCGGCCGCCGATTCGGTGACGGAGGCCGCGAAACCGGCCGACTACCGCCTGGATCTGGACGGCCTGCGCGGGGTGGCGATCGCCCTGGTGGTCGCCTTCCATGTCTGGTTCGGCAAGGTCTCCGGCGGCGTCGATGTCTTCCTGGTGCTGTCGGGCTTCTTCTTCACCGGCATGCTGCTGCGGCGCGCCGAAGGTGACGGCGGGATCGGCCTGTGGCAGACCTTCCGCCGGACCGCCCGCCGCCTGTTGCCCGCATTGTTCGTGGTGCTGGCGCTGGTCGTGGTGATGACGGTGGCCGAGCATCCCTACACCCAGTGGGCGGATATGTCGGGCCAGACGGTGGCCTCGGCGCTGTATTACCAGAACTGGTACCTGGCCAATGCCGCCGCCGACTATCTGGCGGCCGATCCCTCGGTGAGCCCGCTGCAACATCTGTGGTCGATGGCGGTGCAGGGGCAGTTCTATATCGCCATCACACTGCTGCTGGCCGCGGTGGCGTGGGCATGCCGTCGCGCCGGGCGCCGCGAGGCGATCAGGCCCGCGGTGGGTGCGCTGGCGGTGGTGCTCGGTATCGCCTCGTTCATCTACGCTGCGCTGCGTTCGACGACGTATCAGGAGTGGATCTACTACGACAGCGGCGCCCGGGCTTGGGAGCTGCTGGTCGGCGCCCTGCTCGCGGTGATCGTGCCGTTTCTGCGGGTGCCGGAACGGTTGTGGGCGAAGGTGGGATTGTCGCTGCTCGCGGCCGCGGGTCTGCTGGCGGTGCTGACCTGCGGAATCCTCTTCGACGGTGCCCGCCAGTTCCCCGGGCCCGCGGCGCTGTTCCCGGTGGGCGCGGCGGTCGCCTTGATCCTCGCGGGTGTGCGGACCGAGTCGGGCTGGAAGCCTGCGGTGTCGCGGCTGCTGGCCACCCGCCCGATGGTCGAGCTCGGAGCCGTCGCCTACGCGCTGTATCTGTGGCATTGGCCGCTGCTCATCTACTACTTGATCCGCGCCGACACCACCGAGGTCACGGTGACCGCCGGGCTGATGATCATCGGTGTCTCGCTGGTGCTCGCGGTGGTGACGAACCGGTTGATCGAGGAACCGCTGCGGCTGCGCTCGGGCGCTGCGATCACCTCGCCGGCCTGGTTGCGCCGCGGTGCTGCGGTCGCGGTCAGCGTCGTCGCCGCGCTGGTGCTCGGCGTCTCGGGGTTCTGGCAGGGCGTGCTGATCACCAACCCGGCGCGCCCCATCGGCGCGCTCGACCCGGCGGTGTACCCGGGTGCGGAGGCGCTGCTGGCCGGTGCCACGGTGCCGCCGGCCCGGGTGCGGCCCTCCGTGCTCGAGGCGCCGGGTGATGTGCCCGCGTCTACCATCGACGGCTGTATCTCCGACTGGTTCACCACCGAGATCACCACCTGCACCTACGGCGACCCGAACGGTTCGCGCACCATGGCCGTCGTCGGCAACTCCCATGCCGAACACTGGCTGCCCGCGCTGGACGCGCTCGGTCACGCGCACGGGGTGAAAGTGGTCGTGCTGCTCAAGATGGGCTGCCCGCTCAATATCCGCGAGGACGCCAAGTATCGCGGTCTCGATATCCCGGACTGCCGTGACTGGTCGCGCGCGGTGATCGATCGACTCGGCACCGAACGCCCCGATTGGGTGTTCACCACCGCGACCGAACCGCAGTGGCCGATCGGCGGCGACCGCACGCCTGAGGAGTTCGTGGAGGTGTGGTCGGCGATGGCCGAGCTCCAACTGAACGTGCTGGCCATCCGGGACACTCCATGGCTGCGCAATGAGAAAGGCACCCGGTACCGCGCCGTCGACTGCCTCGCCGCCGGCGGTGACGCGGAGAGCTGCGGCATCGCGCGCAGCGAGGCGCTCTCGCCGGTGAACCCGGCCGTCGAGCCCGCCGCGGCGTTCCCCAACGTCCATCTGCTCGATCTCAGCGACGCCGTCTGCGGCCCGCAGGTGTGCCGGGTCGTGATCGGGAACGTGCTCGTCTATCACGACGAGCACCACATGACGGCCAGCTACGTCCGCACCATCGCCCCGGAGCTGGAACGCCAGATCGGGGCGACCACCGGCTGGTGGTGAACGCCGCGGCCGCGGTTGGTGTCTACGTCAACCATCGGTGGCTAGCATCGTGGGGTGGTGCGATGGCTGAGCGACGAGGAACAGGCTACCTGGCAGGCCTACATCCTGCTGCGTCAGCGGATGGACGCGGCGATCACCGCGGGATTGGCGGCCGACGGGCTGTCGATGCCCGACTACGAGCTGCTGGTCCCGCTCTCGGAGGCACCGGACGGCTGCCTGCGCGCCAAGGAGCTGGCGGCGCGGGTGTGCTGGGAGAAGAGCAGGCTGTCCAAGCACCTGGCGCGCATGGCCGCGCGTGGTCTGGTCGAGCGTGAGCCGGTGGCCGGGGATGCCCGCGGCGTGCTGATCCGGTTGACGCCGCAGGGGCGTGCGGTGCTCGAGAAGGCCGCGCCGCATCATGTGGGGCTGGTGCGGGAGATGTTCATCGACGGGATCACCGATGCGGAGGCGCGGGCGCTGCGGACGTTGTCGGCGCGCGTCGTGGAGCGATCCGAGCGCGGGAGCACCGACCGCTGGGTGGCGCCGGATGGAGCCGACGAAGCCGTCTGATCGCCCCAGATGATGATCGAGGCGTAGCCGAGCGGATACTCAGCCGGACGGCCTGCTTCGGTCAGGAGTTCGCCCGGCGGCACCTCGGGGCTGCGGCGGAAGCGCCATCACGACCAGGGCGTGATCGGCGGTTTGACCCACAACAGCTTCTCGTCGAGATGCGCCCGCACGGCGGCCGGATGGTCGGGATGACGCTCGGCCCACGCGTCCTTCTCATCGAGCAACCGGGCCACCGATTCCCAGGTCTCGCCGGTGCTGGGCGGATTGGTCCGCGCGGCCCTGGCCAGTTTGCGCCGGAGCGCGGCGGGCATCGCCAGTAGTTCGGTGCCGGTGATACCGCGGTCCCAGATGAAACCGGCCAGGCGCCGCGCCTTCTCGGCGCGGCTCCTGGCCGCTGCGTCGGAGTGGGCGTAATCGGCCATGGCGCAGTGTACGACGGGCCGGTGACGCCGGATCCGGGTCAGTACGCGCTGTTGACGTTGTCCATCGAGCCGTAGCGGTGCGCCGCGTAGTTGCAGGCCGCCACGATGTTGGACACCGGGTTCCAGATGTCGAACGGGGTGCCTTCGACGTGGTAGGCGGCGAAGGTGGGGTCGATCACCTGGAGCAGGCCCTTGGACGGGATGCCGGCGGCGGCGTTGGAGTCCCACAGGTTGATCGCCTCGGGGTTGCCGGTGGATTCACGCATGATGTTGCGCATGATGCCGTCGTAGGAGCCGGGGATGCCCTTGGCCGCCATGATGTCGAGCGCCTGGCGGATCCAGCCGTCGAGGTTGTCCGGGTAGACCGGCGGGGCGGGGGCAGGCGCGGGGATCGGCTCCGGCGCGGGGGCCGGGGCAGGGGCGGGCGCCGGAGCGGGGATGGCCTCGGCGACCGGCTGGTCGGCCGGCTTGTCGGCGACCGGCTCAGCCTGCGCGGGCTGCTGCTCGGAGACCATCGCGATGCGCTCCGGAACGCTGTCGTCGGCCACCGAGACCGCGGAGGATGCGGCGACGGCGACGATTCCGGCCGCGGCGGCGGCGACGGCGAAGCCCTCGCGCAGCGAGCGGCGGCGAATGGTGGAAATGCGTCGGTCAGGCATGCGAAATCGGTTCCTTGATCGGTGTAGGTTTCGATCCGGCGGCCACTGGGCGGCACGGATCCACGGCGGCGGCTCGTTGCGCGCACGCCGGAACAGGGCTGTGTGCTGTTGTGGGGTTGTGTTGTGTGACGGGAACACTCAGCGGTTCCCGATCACCGACGCGTGGATCTCATGCGGTTCCCGGAATCTCGTCCGGCCCGCCGCGTCGCGCGGAACTCCACTCGGGTGGAGCGTCGGCCCTTGCTTCGACCTGATTGCAGAATGGTCACGGAAGGTTAACGGAAGGTGAACGAATCGCTAATCGGAGGCGATGTTGACCTTGAAACCCTCGAGTGAACTGCCGTGATCCCTGAGCTATGCAGGGGGTTTGCGAATAAACCTCTTGTGCTTCAGTTCACAGAAGTTTTCAACTTCTGGTCTGTTTTTCGGCCGGGAAAGTGACATTCCCGTGACCTTTCCGGTGTATTCGCGCGTGAGCGCGGACACTTTCCCGGAAACGAGAAAGGCCCCGGCGTCGTGTGTCGCCGGGGCCTTTCTTGCTACTGTGCGCCATCAGGGACTCGAACCCCGAACCCGCTGATTAAGAGTCAGCTGCTCTGCCAATTGAGCTAATGGCGCGTGCTCCGTGTTCCGGTGCGGGACAGACATTAACAGGCCATGGCGCAGAAAGTGAAATCGATACCCCGCGCGCGGGTGTGGCCTTCGTCGCGTCGCCCGTAACGGCGCGAGGTTGGAGGGGGATCTAACCGGGGAGACTCGCCGCGACGAGCCGGTCATCACGTTGGGAACGGTCTGCCGGGCTGGCAGAATGGCAGAACGTGGTCTCGACCGGTCCCGCCCGGCGCGGTGGGTTGAGCTCGGTGGGTAGTCGGTGGGATCCGAAGCCGTCGGTGCGGGCTGTTGCACCGGGACTTGAAACGGGGTTGAGATGCGCATTGGTCGAGGTCGACATCGGTCGACGTGGAAACTCGCAGGACCGCTGGTCCTGCTCGCGGTCGTGGCGTTGGCATTGCCGTCGTGCTCGTCGTCGCAGGCGACGGACGCGTCGGTCCCCATCGATCGCAACCCCATCACCGAACTGATCAAGCCGAAACTACTGGCGCCGGTCAAGGATGGCGATGTGGGTGTGTCGCCTGCCGCGCCGATGACGTTCCAGGTCGAGGACGGCAAGTTCACCAATGTGTCGTTGCTCACGCCCGAGCAGGAGCCGGTCAGCGGCACGCTCGCCGCCGACGGACGCTCGTGGGCGACCACCGAACCGCTCGGCTACGGGCGCACCTACAAACTCGTCGCGGAGGCGGTCGGGCTGGGTGGCGCGACCACCAGCACGATGAGCTTCACCACCACCTCGCCCGACAACAAGACCAAGCCCTATCTCATCCCCGGTGAGGGCGAGGTCGTCGGTATCGGCCAGCCGGTGGCGATCCAGTTCGACGAGAACATCCCGAACCGCAAGGCCGCCCAGGAGGCCATCAAGATCACCACCGAGCCCGCGGTGGAGGGTGCCTTCTACTGGGTGAACAATCGCGAAGTCCGTTGGCGGCCGGAGCATTTCTGGGCGCCGGGCACCAAGGTCACCATCGACGTCAACGTCTACGGCAAGGACCTCGGCGACGGCCTGTACGGCGCCGACGACATCCACTCGTATTTCACCATCGGTGACGCGGTGATCTTCACCGCCGACGACGCCACCAAGCAGGTGACGGTCACGAGGAACGGCGAGGTGATCCGCACCATGCCGACGTCGATGGGTAAGGACAGCACGCCCACCGACAACGGCATCTACATCGTGGCCGACAAGCACCGCGAGATCATCATGGACTCCTCGACCTACGGTGTGTCGGTGAACTCGCCCGACGGGTATCGCACCCCGGTCGATTTCGCGACCCGGATCTCCTACAGCGGCATCTTCTTCCATTCGGCGCCGTGGTCGGTGGGGCAGCAGGGCTATTCCAACACCAGTCACGGCTGCCTGAATCTGAGCCCGGAGAACGCTCGCTGGGTGTTCGAGAACGCCAAGCGCGGTGACATCACCATCGTCAAGAACACCGTCGGCGGCACGCTGTCGGGGGTGGACGGTCTCGGTGACTGGAATATCCCGTGGTCGGAGTGGAAGGCGGGCAACGCCGACGTCGGCTGAGCCGACCGCAAAACGCACGAGCGGGCGCCGGTGAATCCGGCGCCCGCTCGCTTCGTTTCAGGGTGCGGTCAGGGCAGCATGCCGCAGCCGAGGTGGGCGGTGCCCGCCATGGCGGCGGCGCTGCCGGTGGCCGCGCACAGCAGTTTCTCACCGCCGAGCAGCAGCCGGTCGAGGTTGGGCAGCCCGGCCGAGCCGGTGCCCGAGGATCCGGTGGTGGCCAGGCCGCCGGCCGAGCCGCTGCTGGCCGAACCGGAGTCGGGCATGTCCGGCAACCCGACCGCCGCCGCGGCGGTTCCGGCGGATCCGGTGACGAGGGTGGCGCCGATGAAGGCTGCGATTACCGCGGAACGCATCAGGAGATGTTGTCTTTCTCGTCGAACGGGCGGGCCACGGTGGCCGCCCTCAGCGCAGTCTACGGACCGGTACGCCAGATGCACCACACATTCGGATCACGATCGTTTCACACATGACATCGGCAGGTCGGCGCATGCCACGGCCCCCGGCTCGCGGGCGAACCGGGGGCCTGCGACTGCTGGCTACGACACGGGTGTCAGGGCCTTCTCTTCCTGCGCGGATTGTTTCCGCAGCATCGAATGGGAGCGGCTGTAGGCGAAGTAGACGACCGTGCCGAGGGCCATCCAGATCACGAACCGCAGCCAGGTCTCGATGGACAGATTCAGCATCAGCCACAGGCAGGCGAGCGCGGCCAGGATCGGCAGCACCGGCACGAACGGCACCCGGAAACCGCGCGGCAGATCCGGGCGGGTGCGCCGCAGGATCAGCACGCCGACCGACACCAGCACGAACGCGACGAGGGTGCCGATATTGACCATCTCCTCCAGTGTGCCGAAGTCGACGAACCCGGCCAGCAGCGCGCAGACCACGCCGACGATGACGGTCAGCCGCACCGGCGTGCCCTTGCTGCCGGTCTGGGCGAGGCCGCGGGGGAGCAGTCCGTCGCGCGACATGGCGAACAGCACCCGGGTCTGGCCCAGATACATCACCATGACGACCGTCGAGAGTCCGGCGAGCGCGCCGATGGCGATGATGTTCTTCACCCAGGTGGCGCCGTTGAGGGCGAAAGCCGTTGCCAGAGTGGCGTTCCCGTCGGCGAGCTGGGTGTAGGAGACCATGCCGGTCAGCACCAGTGACACCGCGACGTAGAGCACGGTCACGATGGCCAGCGAGCCGAAGATGCCGCGCGGCACATCGCGCTGCGGGTTGCGGGTCTCCTCGGCGGTGGTGGCGACGACGTCGAAGCCGATGAAGGCGAAGAACACCAGGCTGGCCGCGGCCAGCAGCCCGTACCAGCCGTAGCTGGTGCCGCCGGAGCCGGTGAGGAAGGCGAACAGCGACTGGCGCACGCCCTCGGCCTTCTCGGAGGGCTCCGACGGCGGGACGTAGGGCGTCAGGTTGGACGGTTTGAAGTAGGTGGCGCCCACCACCAGCACCAGGGCGATCACACCGAGTTTGATCGCGACCGCGATGGCCGAGACCCGCGACGACAGTTTCGTCCCGGTGGCCAGCAGCACGCCGACGATCGCGATGATCACCACCGCGCCCCAGTCGAAGTTCACCGATCCGATCTGGATGATCGGCGCGTTCGAGCCGAGTACCTCGCCCAGGTACTGCGACCAGCCTTTCGCCACCACCGACACCGCCAGCGCGAATTCCAGGATCAGGTCCCAGCCGATGATCCACGCGATGACCTCGCCGAAGGTCGCGTACGCGTAGGTGTAGGCGCTGCCGGCCACCGGCACCGTCGAGGCGAATTCGGCGTAGCACAGCGCCGTCAGCCCGCACGCGATCGCCGCGAAGACGAACGCGAGCGAGACCGAGGGCCCGGCCACCGTGCCCGCCGTGCGTGCGGTGAGGGTGAAGATGCCCGCCCCGATGACGACCGCCACACCGAAGATGGTGAGGTCCTTGGCCGTCAGGTCCTTGCGCAGTTTCGACTCCGGTTCATCGGTATCCCGGATCGACTGTTCCACCGATTTGGTGCGGAATATTCCGCTCGCGATCGCCATTGCAGGTCTCCTCTCTGAAACTCCGCCGGCGCCGTCAGAGCGACCGCGGGATGGCGTCGAGGCGGCGTTCGGCGAACCGGTTGGCGGCCTCGCCGGTGCCGATGCCCTCGGCTTTCGCGGCGGCGATGATGTCGCGGCAGCGGTCGAAGATGCCCGCCACCTCGAATTCGACCTCGGCGGGTGCGGCGGCCCGCAGCTCGCCCGCCACCTGAATGAGTCCGCCGGCATTGGCCACGAAGTCGGGCACCCAGGTGATGCCGCGCTCGGCGAGCAGCCTTTCCACGCCGGGATCGGCCAGCTGGTTGTTGGCGGCGCCGCAGATGAGCTTGGCCTCGATCTCGGCGGCGCTGGTGCCGGTCAGGGTGGCGCCGAGGGCGCAGGGTGCGTAGACGTCGACGGGCGCGGTCGATACCGCGCCGAGCAACCGCACCGCGGGGTGCTGTTCGGCCACCCGTTGCATGGCCGCCTCGTTCACATCCGCCACGCATACCTCGGCGCCGTCGGCGAGCAGCAGCGCGATGAGTTCGCGCCCGACCTTGCCCGCGCCCTCGACGCCGACCGTGCGGCCGGCGAGTGTCGGTGCGCCCCAGACCGATTCGGCGCCGGCCCGCATCGAATGGAAGACGCCGAGCGCGGTCAGCCTGGCGCTGTCGCCGGAGCCGCCCGCGGCGACGCTACGACCGGTGACGTGCCGGGTGTGCTTGCCGATGACGTCGAGATCGTCGGTGTTCGTCCCGACATCGCCCGCGGTGATGTAGCGCCCGCCCAGGGTGTCGACGAACCGCGCGTAAGCCGCCAGCAGCGCCTCGCTCTTGTCGGTGGACGGATCGCCGATGATGACGGCCTTGCCGCCGCCCAGATGCACACCGGCGGCCGCCGCCTTGTAGGTCATGCCCCACGACAGTCGCAGCACGTCCTGCAACGCCGCGGATTCGTCGGCGTACGGGTAGAAGCGGGTGCCGCCGAGCGCGGGCCCGAGCGTGGTCGAATGGATCGCGATGATCGCCTTCAGGCCCGTCTTGTCGTCCTCGCAGAACACCACCTGCTCGTGGCGCCGGGCGCTGAGCTCGTGCGAGCGGCCGAAGACTCCTGCCTCGGTGTGCAGAACTGTCACTGTCGATTCCTTTCCTGGGCGCCGAGCGGGCATGCCTGGTGGGCGGGTGCCGCTGCGGCTGGGGTTGTTCGCCGCGGGTGTGCAGCGGATTTCTGTTGTCGCTGTGTTGTGCGGCAGGCGGGTCGTCGTGCCGCGGCGCACCGTGGCCGCGGCCATACGCAGGGGCCGTTCGGGTTTCGCCGTTGTGTGCGGTGCTCGGATCAGTGCTCGATGCCGAGTTCGCGCAGTCCGGCCCAGTACAGCTCGACGTTGCCGAGCTTCACGTCCTCGTAGCCGCGCACGACATCGGGCAGCTCGGCGGCCTTCGTCGCGATGTCATAGGACTCGCTGGTCAGCCCGTCGGCCAGGCCGCACACCATGCCGGTGTAGTGGGCGAGCAGTTCACGCTCGACCTTGCGGACGTGGGCGTAGCCGAACGGATCGAGTCTGGTGCCGCGCAACACCTTGCCCTTGGCCAGAACCTTCAGCACCCCATGCGATTTCGGCCCGAACCCGATCTTCTTGCGCCGTCCCATGGCACGCAGCACCGGCGGATGCAGTTTGTAGGTGAGTTTCTCGCCACCTGGCACCTGCGCCTGCACCTCGGCCAGGAACGCCGGATCCACCAGCAGCCGGGCCACTTCGTACTCGTCCTTGTAGGCGGTGAACTTGTACAGCCCGCGCGCGACGGCCGCGCTGAAATCGGTGCGGTCGGTGACCGAGCGCTCGGCTTCCCAGACGTGCTGCACGGTCTCGACGTAACGCCGAGCCACCCTGGCGTTCTGATAGCCGACCAGTTCGGCCGCGCGCCGCTCCACCAGCTGCCGCACCTCACCCTCGAAACCGGTGTGCGCCAGCAGATCCGCAGGCACCGGCGGCGGGGTGCGCCGCGGCTGCCCCTCATCGACAGCCGCGGCGAACGCCGCCGGATCGGCGATGGCGGCGCGTCCCCACCGGAAGGCGGCGATATTGCTGTCCACCGCGACTCCGTTGATCCCGATGGCCTCCTCGATGGCCGCGGCCGGCAACCGCAGTCCACCGCTCTGCACGGCCGCGCCGACGATCAGGAAGTTGGCCGCGGCCGTGTTCCCGAACAGCGTCTGCGCGGCGGCGAGCGCGTCGAAATGCCGCAGCGAACTCGACACCGCGGTGAGCCGGTCCAGCAGCAGCCCGGTGTCGGGGTAGCTGACCGACTTGTCGTAGACCATGTCGCCGGTCGGGGTCTGGCTGGTCGACGCGACCGCCACCGTGCTGCCCGGATCGCCGTACTGGAGGTAGCGGGGGTCGGTGGCGGTGAGCAGGTCGATGGCCATGATGCAGTCGGCGCTGCCGGGGGTGAGCCGGTTGGACGGCTCCAGCGCGGTCGCGGAGAACCGCAGATGCGAGACCACCGGGCCGGCCTTCTGGCTCAGGCCGATCTGATCGAGGCTTTCCACCTCGTAGCCCGCGCGCAGGGCCGCGGTCGCGAGCACCTGGTTCACGGTGACGATGCCGGTGCCGCCGATACCGGCGATGAGCACGTTCTGGGTGCCTACGGGCGTACCGAGCCCCGGATCGGGTGCGGCGGGCGGTTCGGCGGCCTTCCGCGGCTTGCGGCTCTTCTTCGCCGGTGTGAGCTCGACGGTCACGAACGACGGGCAGTCGCCGTCGAGGCAGCTGTAGTCGGTATTGCAGGAGGTCTGATCGATGCGGGTCTTGCGGCCGAACTCGGTCTCCACCGGCTGCACCGACAGGCAGTTGGACTTGGTGCCGCAGTCACCGCAGCCCTCGCAGACCGCCTCGTTGATCACCACGCGGGTGTTGCGCACCGGCAGGGCGCCGCGTTTGCGCTGCCTGCGGGCATCGGCCGCGCAGTGCTGGTCATAGATCAGCACCGTGACGCCCTTGATCTCGCGCAGCAGCTTCTGCGCCTCGTCGAGCCGGTCGCGATGCCACAGCAGCGTGCCCTTGGCCAGGTCCTTCTTCTTGTGCCGCCGGGGTTCGTCGGCGCAGATGATGATCTTCTTGACGCCCTCGACGGTGAGCTTGTGGGTCAGCTGCGCGACGGTCAGGATGCCCTCGACATCCTGGGCGCCGGTCATCGCGACGACCTCGTTGTAGAGCAGCTTGTAGGTGATGTTCACCCCGGCCGCCACGCACGCCTGCACGGCCAGCTGCCCGGAGTGGAAGAAGGTGCCGTCACCGATGTTCTGGAACAGGTGCGGCACATCGGTGAACGGCGCCTGGCCGATCCACTGGCTGCCCTCGCCACCCATCTGGGTCAGTCCGGTGACAGCGCTGTCGCTGCGCCCGGACATGGTGACCAGGGTGTGGCAGCCGATGCCGCCGCCACCGATCGAGCCCTCGGGCAACGCGGTGGAGCGGTTGTGCGGGCAGCCGCTACAGAAGTACGGCGTCCGCTTGGCGGAGAGCACCTCCAGCGAAAGCGGCGGCGGTGCGGTCCTTTTCAGCTCGACGCGGTCGCGCAACACCCGGCGCAGCGGTGCCAGCAGTCGGCCCGCGGTGAGTTCACCGTCCACCGGCATCAGCCGGGCACCGCGCTCATCCTGCTTGCCGAGGATGCGTGGCGCATCGGCGGTGCCGTAGAGGATCTCCCGGATCTGCGTTTCGATGAACGCCGTCTTGTCCTCGACCACCACCAGTTGTTCCAGGCCGCGGGCGAATTCGGTGACCGTGCCCGCACCGACCGGGTAGGATATCCCGATCCGCAGCAGCCGGATACCGGCGCGATGCATGGCGGCCTCGTCGACGCCGAGATCCACCAGCGCCTGGCGGACCGCGTCGAAGGTGGTGCCGGTGGCGGCGATCCCGATCCTGGCCTGCGCCGGATCGACCTCGATGACGTCGAGATCGTTGGCCGCGCCGTACGCGCGCACCATCGCCCAGCGCGGGCCGTACAGATCGGCCTCGGCGAGCACACTGTCGGTCGGGGCCGCCATCGGGCGCTGCCGGTAGGTGAAAGGCTTGCCCTCCCACTGTAGTTCGGGCACCACGATCGGCCGGTCGGCCACCGAGGCGTCCACCGTCCAGGCGCCGTCGGCGACGTCGGCCACGATCTTCATCGCCACCACGCACCCGGAGGCCCGCGAGAGCGCCACGCCCTGCATGCCCATGGTGATGATCTCCTCGGCATTGCGCGGGAACAGCACCGGCACGCCGAGCGCGGCCAGCGACCGCTCGCTCACCGCGGGCACCGTCGAGGATTTCGAGGCCGGATCGTCGCCGACCAGCAGCAGCACACCGCCGCGCGGATTGACCCCGTACATGTTGGCGTGCCGGATGGCGTCGGTGGCGCGGTCCACACCCGGTCCCTTGCCGTACCAGACCCCGACGACGCCGTCATGGGTCGCGCGGCCCGCGGGCAGATCCGCCTGGCTGCCCCACACCGAGGTGGCGGCCAGCTCTTCGTTGAGACCGGGCACGAAGGTGATGTCGTGTTCGGCGAGCACCTCCGGCATGCCGAACAGCATCTTGTCCACCCCGCCCAGCGGGCTGCCCTGATATCCGGAGACGAACGTCGCGACCCGGCGCCCTGCCCGGATATCGCGCACGTGCTGCTCGACGAGTAGCCGTGCGATGGCCTGAACGCCGGTGAGCAGGACCGGGCCCGCTCCGGAGCGGTAGCGGTCGGCGAGGTCGTACGGCGCGGTCGGCTCGGCCTGGGGCACACAGGTCGGACAGGCAACGGTCGTCATGGACACCTCACCACTCTTTCCACAACCCAGATCGTGAGCTGCAAACGAAGGGACTTGCGTTCGGTGCAGCGAAATGTGCCGTGGATGGGTGATCTGTGTCAACAGTCGGCCGAAAGGTTGATCAATCTGCTCAAAAGTGATCTGGAACACTTCGAGCGGTGCGTCAGTTTGCTCGAGCCGGAGAGAGCTGGGTCACATCACGGCGCGGGCGGGGAGTTCGTCAGATGCTCGACGATCGGCAGGCAGCGATATTGGATCGGGGTGGCCAGCGCGAGCATCGTCTCGGTGTGTTTGACGCCGGGGATGGCGTGCACCCGCTGGATGATCTCGAGCAGGTCCTGCTGGGTGCGGGCCGCGATGCGCACGAGCAGATCGGCCCGCCCGGTCGTCGCGTGTACCTCGAGCACGTGCGGGAAGGTGCGCAACGCTTCGACGATGGCGTCCATCTTGTTCTGATCGAGTTCGATGCCGAGGAAGGCGTGCACGGCGAAGCCGACGGCTTGTAAGTCCACGTCGGGCGGGTATCCGCGCACCGCGCCGGAGGATTCGAGCCGCTTCATCCTGGCCTGGACGGTGTTGCGGGCGATGCCGAGGCGCTGGGCGAGTTCGAGAATCGGGGCGCGCGGATCGGCGGCCAGCTCGGCCAGCAGCGCGGCGTCGAGAGCGTCGATCTTGATGGTCATGACGCATTCTCGCACGGTGAAAAAGTTCGGGCCCGGGAGAAAGATCTCCCGGGCCCGAACTCCCTTGGGTGAGTGACGGGACTCGAACCCGCGACAGCCAGGATCACAACCTGGTGCTCTACCAACTGAACTACACTCACCATCGCCGGTGCGACACCGGCGCGGTCGATAGTAGCGCGTCAACCCCCTTCGGAGCTAATCGGTTACCGGCGAGTCGCTGACCTGCGGTTTCTCCGGCTCGCCCATGACCTCCGCGGCCACCGCGGCGATCTCCGCGGTCGACGGGCCCGGTGCGGGCACGAACGCGGTGCGCCGGTAGTACTCCAGCTCCCGGATGGATTCCTTGATATCGGCCAGCGCGCGGTGGGTCAGGCCCTTCTCCGGCTGGCCGAAGTAGATCCGCGGATACCAGCGGCGGCACAGCTCCTTGATCGAGCTGACGTCGATCATCCGGTAGTGCAGATGGCTGTCGAGGGCGGGCATATCGCGGGCGATGAACGCGCGGTCGGTGGCGATCGAATTGCCTGCCAGCGGCACCGTCCCGGGGGTGGGCGCGAACTGGCGGATGTAATCGAGCACCTGCTGCTCGGCCTCTTCCAAGGTCACCGTGGAACGGCGGACCTCGTCGGTGAGACCCGAGCGGGCGTGCATGTCGGCGACCACGGCCGGCATCGCGGCCAGTGCCTCGTCATCGGCGTGGATGACGATGTCGACGCCGTCGCCGAGAATATTGAGGTCGCTGTCGGTCACGAGTGCGGCCACCTCGATCAGCTTGTCGCTGTCCAGGCGCAGCCCGGTCATCTCGCAATCCATCCACACCACTAATTTGTCGGACACTCGCCATACCCTAGTCAGCGCGGCACCGGGCGTGTCCGATTACCTCACTTCACCTGTGCGCGCCCGATCCGGCGATACGCTGTTGGCCAAGCACATCGACCAGGCTCGCCCGTGCCGATGTGCCGCTCGGTAGTCCGGTTAGGCGTTCGATGCTGCGGGAAAACCGCAGGCGAAATACCCGCCCTCTCGGAGCTCTCGGAGCAGCGGTCGTCACTGTGCCGGCCCTCCGGTGGCGGGTGTCGGCTCGACACAGGAGGACCTGCGATGACCAGCCCACAGGAGAAGGCCGCGGCCGCCCGCAAAGCAGCCGAGGAAGCCGCGCGCATCGCGGCGGAGGCCGCGGCCGCTGCGGAAGCCGCCGAAGCCGAAGCGGCGACTGCCGAGTCCGGTGGGGCTCCTGCCGCATCCGGTGCGACGGCGGCAGAGTCCGGCGCGGGCTCGAGCGGGTCGGGAGGGGCGGCAGCAGGTTCCGGTGGGGCAACGGATGCGGTGGGTGGCGCTGCGGCCGGCTCCGGTGGGGCAGCCGAGTCTGCGCGTGGCACAACCGCGTCGAGTGATGTGGCGGCGAGTGCCGGCGGTGCCGCTGGTGCGTCGGGTGGTCCGGTCGGACCGGCAACTGAGTCCGGCGGAGCGGACAGTGGCTCCGACGACGACGCGCCCGAGGGTGGTGGCTCATCTGCCGCGCAGGAGATCGCGGCCGGATACGCGGTCGAGGGCGCCGCGCTGGAACTGGGCACCGTGGTCGTCGACGGCACGGTCGATCGCACTGCGCGGGTACGGATTCCATTGCGGACGATGAACCGGCACGGTCTGGTCGCCGGCGCCACCGGTACCGGCAAGACGAAAACGTTGCAGGGCATCGCCGAACAGCTCTCCCGCGCCGGAGTTCCGGTGGTGCTCGCCGATGTGAAGGGCGATCTGTCCGGGCTGTCGCGGCCGGGGGAGCAGAACGAGAAGCTGGCCCAGCGGGCGGTGGAGACCGCCGCCACCGACTGGGCGCCCACCGGGTTCCCGACCGAGTTCGTCTCCCTCGGCACCGGTGGTCTCGGCGTGCCGATCCGCGCGACCATCACCTCGTTCGGTCCGATCCTGCTCAGCAAGGTGCTCGGGCTCAACGAAACCCAGGAGTCCACGCTCGGGCTGATCTTCCACTGGGCCGACAAGCAGGGCCTCGGCCTGCTCGACCTGAAGGATCTGCGCGCGGTGATCCAGCACCTCACCAGTCCGGAAGGTAAGGCGGATCTGCAAGGCATCGGCGGGGTTTCGGCGTCGACGGCCGGGGTGATCCTGCGGTCGCTGGTGAACCTGGAGGCCGACGGCGGCGACACCTTCTTCGGTGAACCCGAACTCGATCCGGCCGATCTGCTGCGCACCGAGGGCGGGCAGGGCGTGATCACACTGTTCGAACTCGGCGCGCAGGCGGCGCGGCCCGCGATGTTCTCCACCTTCCTGATGTGGGTGCTGGCCGATCTGTTCCAGACCCTGCCCGAGGTCGGCGACGTGGACAAACCCGAGCTCGTCTTCATCTTCGACGAGGCCCACCTGCTGTTCGCCGACGCATCGAAGGCCTTCCTCGACCAGGTGGAGCAGACCGTCAAGCTGATCCGCTCCAAGGGCGTCGGCGTCTTCTTCTGCACCCAGCTGCCCACCGACATCCCGAACGCGGTGCTCTCGCAATTGGGCGCGCGGATCCAGCACGCGTTGCGCGCCTTCACCCCCGACGATCAGAAGGCACTGTCGAAGACGGTGCGCACCTACCCGAAGACCGACACCTACGATCTGGAGCAGGCCCTCACCTCCCTCGGCATCGGCGAGGCGATC
This sequence comes from Nocardia cyriacigeorgica, assembly GCF_005863245.1. Lineage (GTDB taxonomy): Bacteria > Actinomycetota > Actinomycetes > Mycobacteriales > Mycobacteriaceae > Nocardia > Nocardia cyriacigeorgica_C. Next base: position 152,470 of record NZ_VBUT01000012.1, read on the forward strand.
GTGACGGTGCTCTCCGAGCGCGGCGCTCCGACGCCGGTGGCCTGGACCAGGATTCAGCCGCCGCGTTCGCTGATGGACACCATCGGCGCCGACGCCATCAAATCCCGCGCCCTGGCCAGCGCACTGCACGGCAAATACGGGCAGACCGTCGACCGGGAATCGGCCTACGAGATGCTCGCCGCCAACGTCGCGGCGGCCGAGCCCGAGGCCGAGCCACAACCCGTGCCCGGCCGGTCGCCGAGCGCCGAGGAGGACTCGGCCGCCGAACGCATCATGAAGAACCCCGCGGTGAAGAGTTTCCTGCGCTCGGCCGCCACGGTCGCCGGCCGCGAGATCACCCGCACCCTCTTCGGGACCCGCAAGCGCCGCTGAATCGCCCTCCGAGCCCGACGAGCAGTGTCGTCCTCTGCGGTGGACTCGGGCTGTGCGCTCAACGCGCATCACTGATTCACACCGCTTGAATCAGTGATGTAGGATGGTGGCCATGCGAACGACGATCCGGCTGGACAGCGACGTCGTCGCCGCTGCGGAGCGACTACGACGGGAACGTGGCATCGGGCTGGGTGAGGCGATCAACGAACTCGCGCGAGCAGGGATGCACAACCAGTCGGCAACGCAACGTCGCCCGTTCCGTCAGCGGACCCGCGACTTGGGAGCGCGGGTGGATCTATCCCGGAACTCGGAGGTCCTGGATCTGATCGACGAGCCGTATCCCGGACGCGCATGATCGTCGACGTCAACGTACTGCTGTATGCCGTGGACGAAAGCAGCCCGCACCATGAGGTAGCGCACGCTTGGCTCCAGGACGCGATGAACGGCGATGTCCGGGTCGGGCTTCCATGGCACAGCCTGGTCGGTTTCGTCCGTATCTCCACGCATCCCAAAATCTTCGCCGCGCCGATGACCGGCCGCGAGGCATGGCAATTCGTGGACGAATGGCTGGACCACGACATGGCATGGGTCCCGTTGCCCACGGACCGGCACCGCCGAGTTCTCGGGCGGCTCATCGATGACCATTACGCCACAGGCAATCTCGTGCCGGATGCTCACCTGGCCGCGCTGGCGATCGAGCATGGTGTGGCGATCTGCTCATTCGACACCGATTTCGCCCGGTTTCCCGAAGTGGAATGGATCAACCCGCTCCAGCGGTGACCGCGCTTCCCGCCCCCGAACCCGATCCTGACCTCCCGTTGACGTCCCGCCGGGCCGTTCGGCCTATTTGCACGGCGATTGCTCGTGCGGCAGACTCGACAGCCCGGCACCGATTCGGGAGGACCGACGTGAGGATGATTCGCGCGCTCGCGCTCGCCGCCGTGGTGCTCATTCCTGTCGCCGGTTGCGGTGACGACGCGAACGAGGCGCCATCCGCCACGCCGAAGCCCATGCCCGCGCCGGTGATCCCCGCGCCGCCGCCGCAGTTCTGGTCGACCCCGGCCGCCACCCCGCAGCAGCACGCCACCGTCGCGCAGGCGACCAGGCAGATCGACGTGTGCTCGCTGATTCCGCGGGAGGTCCTCGACGATCTCGGCGGCGTCGACAGCGTCACGGTGGGTCTCGATTCGTGCCGGGCGAACCTCCGCGCCCAGGGCGCGGACAGCACCCTGACCTGGCATGCCACCCTGTTGCCCGAGCTGACCCCGGGCCAGGGCATCAGCAAACAACTCGGCGATGTGAGCGTGCTGCTGGTGCCCGACCGCAAGGACGGACCGGCCGGTTCCTGCGGCGCCACCGCGCGCTTCCCGGCCGGCGCCGCGTTCTATCTCGGTGCCACCACACCGGGGCAGGACCCGTGCGCGGTCGCCGACCGGCTGCTGCCGGGCATGATCGAGCGCTGGCGGCAATCGCCGCCGCAGGGCACCTCGCCCGATACCGTGCCGACGGTGCTGCTCGGCGCCGACCCGTGCGCGGTGCGCGCGAAGCTGGCCGGCACCACCGACACCGACCAGCGGCGGCTCACCCAGTGCCTGTTCGGCTATCGCAACGAGACCGTCACCGTGAGCTACGAGTACCGCGACCCGGCGCATATCGCGGCGAACAGCACTATCGAGCAGTTCGGCGAGCGCCCGGTGCACCGATGGGCCTCGCTCTACGACAGCCGCATCCCCATCCTGACCGCCGTGGTCGGTCCCGAATTACCGCCCGGCAGCACGGTATTCGGCCCGCGCGTGCCGGTCGTCGAGGTGTCCGCCGCGAGCTACGAGGTGACCAGGGAAGTGATGGAGCAGGTGCTCGGCCTGTTCCCAGCGCGGTGACGCAGGCCTACCGGAGCGCTCCAACGAATTGGCCGACGACTCCGCGGTCGCCCGACCCGGTCGGGCTGCGCTGAGTCAGCCACCGAGCTTCTTATAGAACGCCCCCGCCACCGGCGCGGTGACCGCGCGCGGCCCGTACTGCCCGGCCACGCTCATTCCCTTCGAGATCAGGCCGGGCACGATGCGCATCTTATTGCGGGCCAGGGCGTCGATGGAGACCTTGGCGGTGTACTCGGAGGAGACCCACATGAAATCGGGGACCATGCGGTCGACGATGGACGCTTCGGCCGGATCGGGCGTCTCGGTGCGGACCGGGCCGGGGGCCAGCAGGGTGACGTGCACGCCGGTGCCCTTCAGCTCCCCGCGCAGCGATTCGGAGAAGGTATTGGCGAAGGCCTTGCTCGCGGCGTAGGTGGCGTTGTTCGGGATGGGCATATTGCCCGCCGCCGAGCCGCTGATGAGGATGCCGCCCGCGCGGCGTTCGATCATGCCCGGCAGCACCGCCAGGCTGAGGTCGTGCACGGCGACGGCGTTGAGTTCGAGCTGGTCGCGTTCGTAGGCGGGATCGAGTTCGGCGACCGGGCCGAAGGTCGCGATGCCCGCGTTGTTGCACAGAATCGCGATATCGCGCGCCGACAGCTCCTCCACCAGCGGCGCCCGCTGCTCCCGGTCGGCCAGATCGACCGCGCGCACCTCGGCGGTGATGCCGTGCGCGAGGGTCAGCCGCTGCGCCAGCTCCTCGAGGACGTCCCCGCGCCGGGCCACCAGGATCAGCGAGTACCCGCGCATGGCCAGCTCGGCGGCCAGCGCGGTCCCGATCCCGGACGACGCTCCGGTGACGACGGCACGGTTATCGGCAGTGGGGGAAGGCAAGCTCACGCCATGAGCGTAAGCGACTCCGATCCGCCGTGTGCCGCTGGCCGGATCGCCACCGATCACCACCGCGCACCGCCGGGCGCCGGCATATGTTTCGCCCACCTCTGAGCGACAACTCACATGATTGTCGCTCAGAGGTGGGCGGCAGGTGGTGCTCTCCGGGGTGCAGCGGCGGCCCGGGGCGCGCCGCGTTTGTCGCTCGGCGACCGGCAGCAGGTGGCTCGCCAGAGGAAGCGCGCCAGGGCTCGAGCCGCGTTGTCGCTCGGAGGTGGGCGAACATTCGACCGGCCGCAGCGCAGGTGTGTCCACTCACCACCTGGGGCGTGTCAGAGCCGGGCGGCCAGGCGGGTGCCCTGATCGATCGCGCGCTTGGCGTCGAGTTCGGCGGCGAGTTCGGCGCCGCCGATCAGGTGCGGGTTCACCCCCGCGGCGCGCAGCTCGTCTTCCAGGTCGCGCACCGACTCCTGGCCCGCGCAGATGACGACATTGTCCACCGGGATCAGCCGAGGACGTTCACGCTTCTCCCCGAAACTGATGTGCAGGCCGTTGTCGTCGATGCGCTCGTAGTTGACGCCGCCGATCTGCTCGACGCCCTTGGCTTTCAGCGCCGCCCGATGCACCCATCCGGAGGTCTTGCCCAAGCTCTTGCCGAACGAGCCCGACTTGCGTTGCAGCAGCACCACATCGCGCGCCGCGGGGGAGGGGACAGGCGTGGCGAGCTGGCCGCGCACCTGCTCATCGACCGAATCGACGCCCCACTCCTGCTTCCATTCGTCCAGTTTCAGCGTGGGATGGCCGTCGACGGTGAGGAATTCGCTGACGTCGTAGCCGATGCCGCCGGCGCCGATCACCGCGACCCGCTTGCCGACCGGCTTCTCCTCCCGCACCAGCTCGGCGTAGGTCAGCACCATCGGATGGTCGATGCCGGGGATGTTCGGGATGCGCGGGCGCACACCGGTGGCCAGCACCACCTCGTCGTAGCGGCCGTCGATGAGCTCGGCCGCGGTGGCGCGCTTGCCGAGGTGAACGGTGACGCCGGTGATTTCGAGTTTGCGGGTGAAGTACCGGATGGATTCGTCGAACTCTTCCTTGCCCGGGATGCGGCGGGCGATGTCGAATTGGCCGCCGATCTTGTCGTCGGCCTCGAACAGCTCCACCCGATGCCCGCGTTCGGCCAGGTTCACCGCCGCCGAGAGACCCGCGGGCCCCGCGCCGACCACCGCGATGCGCTTGCTGCGCCGGGTCGGCAGCAGTTTCAGCTCGGTTTCGTGCCCGGCGCGCGGGTTGAGCAGACAGGACACGGTCTTGTGCTGGAAGGCGTGGTCGAGGCAGGCCTGGTTGCAGGCGATGCAGGTGTTGATCTCGTCGACGCGGTTCTGGGCGGCCTTGTTGACCCATTCCGGGTCCGACAGGAACGGCCGGGCCAGCGACACCAGCTGGGCGTCCCCGCGAGTGAGGATCTCCTCGGCGATCTCGGGCATATTGATCCGGTTCGACGCGCAGACCGGGATGTTCACCTTCGCGGTGATCTTGGCGGTGAACTCGACGAAGGCCGCGCGCGGCACCGAGGTCACGATCGTCGGCACCCGCGCCTCGTGCCAGCCGATGTCGGTGTTGAGGATGCTGACGCCGGCGGCCTCGAGTTCCTGTGCCAGCGCGACGATCTCGTCGAAGGTCTGGCCCTTCTCCACCAGCTCGGCCATCGACAACCGGAAGATGATGATGAAGTCGTCGCCCACCGCGGCCCGGGTGCGGCGCACGATCTCGACCGCTAGCCGTCGCCGGTTCTCCGGCGATCCGCCCCATTTGTCGGTGCGCTTATTGGTGCGCGGGGCGAGGAACTGGTTGATGAAATAGCCTTCACCACCCATGATCTCGACGCCGTCGTAGCCGGCGAACTTCGCCAGCCGAGCGCAGCGCGCGTAATCGTCGATGGTCTGCTCGACGCCCTTGGCCGAGAGCTTGCGCGGGCGGAACGGGTTGATCGGCGCCTTGATCGAGGAGGCCGAGACGCTGCCGGGCATATAGGAATACCGGCCCGCGTGCAGGATCTGCAGGGCGATCTTGGCGCCCTCGGCGTGCACCGCGCGGGTGATGACGCGATGGCGGTAGGCCTCGGTCTTGTTGGTGAGTTTGGCGCCGAAGGGCAGCAGCCAGCCGGTGCGGTTGGGCGCGTAGCCGCCGGTGATGATGAGCCCGACGCCGCCGCGCGCGCGTTCGGCGAAATAGGCGGCGAGGCGGTTGGTGTCCCAGGCCCGGTCCTCGAGGCCGGTGTGCATCGACCCCATGATCACGCGATTGCGCAAAGTGGTGTGGCCGAGATCGAGGGGCTCGAACAGGTGGGGATAACTGGTCGATCGCACGAGCGGGCTCGCTTTCTTACCTCAGTCCGCACCCGGGGCTGTCGGGCGCGAGGGCGGAGTGTCGGGTCGCAGGGCTTGCAGGACCTCGTCGCACCATTCGGCGGACCCGAGCTCCTTGCGGATGCCCGCGCGGAGCACCAGGTACTGGTGCAGCCCGGTACCGGTGAGCTGATCCGGTGCCGGGAAGTCTCGTTTCTCGATGAGCCGGTACAGCTCGAGTTGGCGCAGGTGTTCGTCGCGGCGCCGGGCGACCTCGGTGAGCAGCGCGTCCAGATCGCCGTAGGCGGCCGCGCGCACCTTGACGAAGAATTCGTTGCGTTCGCGTTCGGGTTCGGTGGGTTCGGCGATCCAGCGCGCCAGTTCCGCGCGCCCGGCCTCACTCACCGCGTAGACCTTCTTGTCCGGCCTGCCCTCCTGGGCCACCGATTCGCTGTGCAGCCAGCCGGATTCCTCCATGCGGCGCAGCACGCGATAGATCTGCTGATGGGTGGCGCTCCAGAAATAGCCGATCGACTTGTCGAATCGCCGGGCCAGTTCGTATCCGGACCCGGCGCGTTCGGTCAGCGAGACCAGCAGGGCATGCTCGAGAGCCATGCCACACAGGGTATCCGAGACCGCAAGTACTATGCAACTAGGTGCATAGAGGCGGTGAGGCCATCGATCCGCAGCCGAGCCCGTCCAGCGTATGGCGACTCGACGGCGACGGGTGTCCGGCCATGCGGCCCATGATCACAGGCTCGAGTCGGACACCATCGGCCTTGCTCAGGTGCGTGTCAGCATCGAAGCGTGAGGCGCGACCGGAAGATCGGGCCGCATGAGTTCATCTCGATTAGGGTGCGCGGTATGAGCGAGGTCGACGTGCGCGGTGAGGCGGGGACCGGGCGCGGGCAGGTGGTGGCGTGGGGGCTGTGGGACTGGGGTTCGGCCGCGTTCAACGCCGTCATCTTGACCTTCGTCTTCTCGGTGTATTTGACCGACAGCGTCGGCGACGATCTGCCCGGCGATATCTCGGCCGGAGCCTGGCTGGGCTGGGCGCTCGGCATCGCCGGGCTGGTGGTCGCGCTGACCGCGCCGGTCAGCGGGCAGCGCTTCGATGCCACCGCCAGCCGTAAACGGTCTCTCGGTGCGCTGACCGCGTTGACCGTCGCCGCGATGGCCGCGATGTTCTTCGTGCACGACGACTACCGCGATCTGTGGCTCGGGCTGGTCCTGCTCGGCTTCGGCTCGGCTTGCTTCGAGCTGGCCAATGTGCCCTACAACGCCATGCTGCGCCAGGTCTCCACCCCGGCCACGGTGGGCCGGGTATCCGGATTCGGCTGGGCCATGGGCTATTTCGGCGGCATCTTGCTGCTGCTGATCTGCTATCTCGGCTTCATCGCCGGTGACGGCGACCGGCGCGGACTGTTCGGCATCCCCACCGACGACGGCCTCAATATCCGGTTGGTCGCCGTGCTGGCCGCGGTCTGGTTCGCCGCGTTCGCGTTGCCGGTGCTGTTCGCGGTGCCCGAGGTGGTGCGCACCGGTGCCGACCCCGGTGCGGAGAGCGCAGGCTTCCTCGGTTCCTACCGGGTGCTGTGGCGCGACCTGCGTGAGTTGTGGATCGCCGACCGGCGCACGGTCGGATTCCTGTTGGCCAGCGCGATCTTCCGCGACGGGCTGGCGGGGGTGTTCACCTTCGGTGCGGTGCTGGCGGTCGGTGTGTACGGCATCGCCGACGCCGATGTGCTGCTGTTCGGCATCGCCGCCAATGTGGTCGCGGCACTCGGCGCGATCGTCGCCGGCCGCTTCGACGACCGCGTCGGCCCGAAACGGGTGATCGTGGTGTCGCTGGTGTCGATGATCATCTGCGGCACGGTGCTGCTCGTGGTGTCGGGCCCGGTCATGTTCTGGGTGTTCGGGCTGATGCTGACGGTGTTCGTCGGGCCGGCCCAATCCTCGGCCCGCTCGTTCCTGGCCCGGCTCGCGCCCGCGGGCCGGGAAGGTCAGCTGTTCGGCCTCTACACCACCACCGGCCGGGCGGTCTCGTTCCTGGCGCCGATGCTGTTCGGATTCTTCGCGTGGGCGTTCGCCACCGACCGGGCGGGCATCGTCGGCCTGCTCGTGGTGCTCGCGCTCGGGCTACTCGCCCTGCTCGCGGTTCCTGGGCCGGACCCGGTGCCGGGGTCGGCGGGTATCGCCGAAGATGCGAACGGGTGAGAAGCGCCGATGCCCACCGGGGTTCGCCGAGGGTGCCTGTGCCCGCCGTGACCCGGCCGGACGGGCCGCCTACGGCTTCCAGACGCCCATGCCCAGCGCGATGAGCCGGACCTGGTACACCGTGCGGTCGATCGTGCTCTGCTGATCGCGCGGTGCGGCGGCGACATAATCGGCGATGCCGTCGGCCACGGTGGACACGATCAGGTCGGCCGCCAGCTCGAGATCGTCCGACGACCAGGAATCCAGCGCGCTGATCCGGGAGAAGTCGACCACCAGTTCGCGCACGATCAGCTGCATTTCCGTGGCGATCGCCTGACGCAGTGCGGCCGACCCGCCGCGGCGCTCACGGGTGAGGAATCCGAACAGTTCTCGCTTGTCGGCGACCTGATCGAAGACGAAACGCACCGTCTCCGACAGCTGCGCGTCCGGGCGGCGGCGCAATTGCCGCAACGCCAGTCGAAGGGCCTTGACGCCTTCGTCGACGAGGGTGGCGCCCAGATCGTCCAGTGAGGCGAAATGCCGGTAGAACGCGGTGGGCACGATGCCCGCCGAACGGGCGATCTCGCGCAGGCTGAGCGCGGCGAACCCGCGATCGGCGGCGAGCGCGAGGGTTCCGTCCAGCAGCGCCCGTCGCGTGCGCTCTTTGCGCTCGACCCGAGTTTCCGCCTGCTCACTCATCACGGTGAGCATACATCCGTTCACCATGTGCTCTTTCTCCAGATGTAGTTCGGGTCACACCAGCTGCTGGTTGACATCCATCCCCGGTCATCAGTCACACTATTGAGTGTACAGACGTACACTGAAATTTGTCTCGGGCTCGACTGCCGAGTGTGACCAACGACAGGCACGGAGAAACCGCATGGTGGATCTCATCAATCTGGTGCAGACCCTGACCACACCGCATCCGCTCGACCGCTATCTGGAGCTGGTGCGCCCCATGCTCACCGCCAGGGAAATGCGGGCGGAGATCGTGCGGGTGGACCGTTCGGTGCCGGGAACGGTCTCGCTGTCGCTGCGGCCGACGCGCCAGTGGTCCGGCTTCCTGGCCGGGCAGTTCGTGCAGATCGGCGTCGTCATCGACGGCGTACGCCACACCCGCTGCTATTCACCGGTGAACTCGCAGCACCAGCGCGACCGTCGCATCGACCTGACCATTCGAGTGCACCCGGAGGGCCTGGTCTCGCGGTACCTGCACCGGGCCGCCGAGCCGGGCCTCGTGGTGGACCTGGCGCCCGCCTCCGGGGTGTTCCACCTGCCCGAGCAGCGGCCCGAGCGAGTCCTGCTGATCAGCGGCGGCAGCGGCATCACGCCGGTACTGTCGATGCTGCGCACCCTCACCGACGAGGGCTACACCGGCCCGGTGGTGTTCCTGCACTACGCCCGCTCGCCGGAATACGTTCCGCACCGCGCGGAACTGGCCGCCATCGCCGCCGCCCATCCCAACGTGTCACTACAGATGCGTTATCCGGAACTGGACGGCAGCGCCTTCGATTACGACGAACTCGAGCGGACCGCACCGTGGTTCGCCGACGCGCACACCTACCTGTGCGGGCCCGGCCCGCTGATGGATTCGGTGCGCCGCGTGTTCGACGCCGAACAGCTCGGCGAACGCCTGCACACCGAGGAATTCACGGTATCGGTGGCGCCGGTCGACGCCGCCGACGCGCACGGCACGATCACCTTCTCCGCCAGTGGCGTCAGCGCCGACAACACCGGCGAGAGCCTGCTCGAACAAGCCGAAGCCGCCGGGCTGAACCCCGAATACGGCTGCCGGATGGGTATCTGCTTCTCCTGCACCGCCGTCCGGCGCATCGGCTGCACGCGCAACCTGCGCACCGGTGAGACCGACGCCGATCCCGATCAGCCCATCCAACTCTGTGTCAGCGCCGCCGTCGGCGACGTCGACATCGACATCTGACAACTGAAGGGGAGCAACCGATGACCATTCTGACCGAGACCAAGGACGGACCACTCATCCTCACGCCGGAGCAGGTCGAGGAGATCGGCCGCGCGCTCGACGAGCTGCGCGACCGCATCGTCGCCGACCTCGGTGAACGCGACCGCGAATACATCTACTCGATCATCAAGGCGCAGCGTGGTTTCGAGGTCGCCGGCCGCGGCCTGATGTATCTGGGTTTCCTGCCGCCGTTCTGGCTGGCCGGCGTCGCCGCGCTCGGAGTGTCGAAGATCCTGGACAACATGGAGATCGGCCACAACGTCATGCACGGCCAGTACGACTGGATGCGTGAACAAGGCCTCAATTCCCGTGTGTTCGAATGGGATACGGTCTGCCCGGCGGACCAGTGGAAGCATTCGCACAACTACATGCACCACACCTACACCAACATCCACGGGCGCGACCGCGACATCGGCTACGGCATCCTGCGCATCGACGAGGACCAGAAGTGGAATCCGTACTACCTGGGCAACCCGCTGTACGCGTTCCTGCTGATGGTCTTCTTCGAATGGGGCGTGATGCTGCACGACCTGGAGGCCGAGAACATCATCCAGGGCAAGCGCAAGTGGTCGGATCTGAAGCCGCTGATCAAGGGGCAGCTGCGTAAGTCCGGGCGCCAGGTGCTCAAGGACTACGTCATCTTCCCGGCGCTGACCGGGCCGCTGTTCGTCAGCACGCTGGCGGGCAACTTCACCGCGAACCTGATCCGCAACCTGTGGGCGTACTCGATCATCTTCTGCGGACACTTCCCCTCGGGCGTACAGACGTTCACCGAGGAGGAGACCGAGTTCGAGACCCGCGGCGAGTGGTATGTCCGGCAGATGCTCGGCTCGGCCAACATCACCGGCAGCAAACTGTTCCACATCATGTCGGGCAACCTGTCGCATCAGATCGAGCATCACCTGTTCCCCGACCTGCCCGCCAACCGTTACCCGGAGATGGCGCCGGAGGTCGAAGAGCTGTGCAAGAAATATGGCCTCCCGTACAACACCGGGCCGTTCAGTAAGCAGATCGCTTCGGTGTGGGTGAAGATTTTCCAGCTGGCCCTGCCGCCGAGTCTGCTCGAATCCCGTTTCGCCGGTCTGCTGCCCGCTGTACTACGGAAGCGAAAGGCCCCCGGTGTTATCGTGATGCGACAGCGGAAGGCTACCGAAGTGGGCGTGTAAATGATCGGGAAATTCGAAGCCAACAAAGATCTGATCCAGGAATTGACGTCCTCCGGCGCCCGGCATGTCGGCAATATCGCCACCATCATCACCGGCACCGTCCAGGAGGTCACCCGGGAGATCGGTGAGTGGATCACCGACGCGATCGAAATGAACGAGGCGGCGGCCGCGGCCAAGCGCGACGCCGCCGCGGGCCCGGTCGAGGCCGACGCCGACGATCCGGGGTTCGACGCCGAACCGCGGATCGCCGATCCGGCCGACGATCCTCGATTCGCCGCCGACGCGCCACCGGCGAGCTACGTCGAGGCCGAGATCGTCGAACCGGAGTCCGACGGCCCGCGCTAGCCGCGGGTCTGCCGACCACCATCGCGGCGAACCCCGTGGATGGCAGCGCCGGCGCCGAGGGTCCGACTGGGACGGACACCCCTCGGCGCCGGTGCGATCCGCGCGCTGCCATTCGCGCATATGCACTGCCGCTTGCTTGTCCGCCGCTTCCTGATCGGCCGTTCTGGGCCCGGCGCATCCGCGGCAACCGCCCGCGCGTAGTGCCTGCACAGCGAACCTCCATGGGCTAGCCTCGGAGTTTGTGCCCGCCTACGTGTCCTCGCCCGAGTTGACATTCGGCTTCATGTTCGCGCTGGAAGACCCCGAGCGAATCGCCGAGGTCATCCGCGATCTCATGCTGCGCCAAACGGTATCGGTGTTCCGGCTGGCCCGGCTCTCCGACGACGCGGGCCCGCCGCAACGCTATGTCGTGAACTGGTCGTCGATTCCGCAGATCACCATCACCACCAGCGCGCCCGAACCCGATGTGCTGCGCGAGGATCGCATCATGCTGGTCAACGCCTTCCTCGGCGAGGACGGCGATATCAGTCTGTACTCCGCGCACGGCGAAGCGCCGCACTGACGCCGGATTTCCGTTCCGGAAAGCCGGTGCCGGCAGGGTCGTTCATCCGGCGAACGATTTGTTGGCGTGTCGGTACCGCAACGTTGCCGAAGTCGTAGCCGTGGTGGGACACAATCACCACATAACGGCCTGTGTGCCGTCCCGCTCTCCGACCTTTGGTGAAGGAGTGTCGACATGCAACCCGGCAATCCCGAGAATACCGGCGTACCCGCGACATCCGGCTATCCCGTCTACGTCCGCGGCGATCTCGACCCAGGGCTGTCACGGTGGATGTGGCTGGTGAAGTGGATTCTCGCCATTCCGCACTACATCGTGTTGTTCTTCTTGCACATCGCCTACGCGATCGTCACGATCATCGCTTTCTTCGCGATTCTGTTCACCGGGCGGTACCCGCGGGCGCTGTTCGAATTCAATGTCGGTGTGATGCGCTGGTCCTGGCGGGTCGGCTTCTATGCGTGGGGTGTGCTCGGTACCGACAAATACCCGCCGTTCTCACTCGATTCGAAGCCCGACTACCCGGCCGACGTCGTCGTCGACTACCCCGAACGCCTGCACCGCGGCCTGGTGCTGGTGAAGTGGTGGTTGCTGGCGATCCCGCACTATTTGCTGGTCGGGGCCATGGTGAGCGGTACCTGGGTGCCGATGGGCTGGGATGACGACGACTGGTCGGGTGCCTACGCGCCGCCGCTGCTCGGCCTGCTGGTGTTCTTCGCGGTCATCGCGTTGCTGTTCACCGCGCGCTACCCCGGTGGCCTGTTCGATTTCGTCGTCGGCATTCAGCGCTGGGCTTTGCGTGTACAGGCGTACGCCTCGCTGATGCGCGACGAGTATCCGCCGTTCCGGCTCGACCAGGGTGCCCGTGAGCCCGGTATGCCGGACGGTCCGAGCGCCATGAAGTAATCGCTTGTCGCGGCCGGTGGGTGGTGTGCGCGGAATCCCGTGCACACCACCCACTGGTGTGTCAGCCGACCGGAACAGGCGCGTCCAACCGGCCGGCCCGGGCGAGCAGGGCCAGCCCGCCCGCCGAGACCGCGCCGATCGCGATCAGGCCGGCCCAGGCCAGCGAACTGACTCCCGCCGCGCGGGCCGCGTCCAGAATGGTCCCGGTGCCGAGATTTCCGAGCAGGATCCCGACGCCGACGATGGTGTTGTACAGCCCGTAATGGGTGGCCACCAGCCGGTCACCGCACAGCGCGACCACGGTGTCCATCTCGAACGGGAACACCGCCGCCGCGCCGACACCGAGCACCGCTGCCGTCAGCAGCATGGCGCCGATCGCGACCGGCGTGCCGAGCCCGGTGCCGGGTACCAGCAGCAACGGCACGAACGCGGCCGCCAGGATGCCCATGCCGAGGACCAGGCTCTGCGGCCGTCCCCAGCGCGCGGCGAACCAGCGGGTGATCCGCAACTGGCCCGCGATGGCGATCAGACCCGACACCACGAACACCGCCGTCATCAGCGTGGCCGCGGCCTCGGCTCCGACGACCCTTGTCGCCTGCATCGGCAGCGCCAGATACACCTGGAACGACAGCACATAACAGCCGATCATGGCCGCGGAGAACAGCAGGAACGGCCGATTGGCCAGGACGACGCGCCAATCGTCGAGCACCGACGCGGTCTTCTGCTCCGCCGCGTGCTGTGGCAGCGCGCGCAACTGGGCGACGGTCAGCAGCGCGAAAACGATCGCCGATCCGGCGGCGGTGGCCCGGAAATCGAAGGCCATCAACGCCAGTCCGACCACCGGCCCGAACAGGATCCCGGCCTGGTAGAAGATGTTGAACATGGCGAAGGCCTCGACCCGCCGATCGGCGGAGTCCACCGCGAGATAGGCCCGCACTGCCGGATTGAACAGGGCGCCCGCGAATCCCGTCGCGGCCGAGGCGATGAGCATGGCCGGTAGCGAATCGGCGAAGGCCAGCAGCGCGAATCCGCCCGTGCGCAACAGGCATCCCGCGACGATCAACGGCTTGTATCCGAGCCGGTCGGCCAGCGTGCCGCCGACCAGGAACATGCCCTGCTGGCTGAAATTGCGGATGCCGAGCACCAGCCCGACCGCCCAGGCCGCCAGCCCCAACGGGCCCGCCATGTACCCGGCCAGATACGGCATCAGCATGAAGAAGCCGGTGTTGATAGCGAACTGATTGATCATCAGCATCCGGCTCGGCTTGTTGAAACTGCGATAGGTGGCGAGGAACTCGGTCACCGGATGCTCTCCTTGGTGTTGTCGTGGCGCAGGTCGATCTCCGACGCGGTGGCACCGTGTGGGGTGGACGTCCGGCCGGCGCTCGCGCGCGGATCGACCACGGTGGTGCACCGAGTCCAGCTGGTGACGACCGCGTCGTGCGGGTGGCCGATGGTGGCGGGCTCGTCCGGAATCGCGGCGTCGAGCAAGCCGTGTTCCCGGCAATAGTCGTCGTTGTAGACGGTGTCGAAGTAGCGCAGCGGACCGTCCGGGAACACCGCGGCGACGCGGACGTGGGCGTCGCTGGTGCGGGCCAGCCAGCCGGCCACCAGCGCGACGGCCCCCACACTCCAGCCGCCGCTGGCATGGTGGGTCGCGGTCAGCGCGCGGCAGGCCCACACCGCTTCCGCCGGTGCGACCCAATGGATTTCGTCGAACGCGTCGTAGTCGACATTCTCGGGATGGATGCTGGAACCGAGCCCACGCATCAGCCGCAGGCCGGCGGGCTGGCCGAAGATGGTGGAGGCCACCGTATCGACCCCGACGAGCCGCAGATCCGGGAAGTACTCGCGCAGCACCCGCGCCACCCCGGCCGAATGGCCGCCGGTGCCCACCGAGCAGACCAGCACGTCGATCCGGCCCAGCTGCGCCACCAGCTCGAGGGCAAGCGAACGGTAGGCCTCCCGGTTATCGGGATTGCGGTACTGGTCCGGGCACCAGGCCGCCGGGTCCTCGGCCAGCAGCTGCGCGACCCGGTCACGGCGGGCCTGCTGCCAGCCGCCGACCGGATGCGGTTCATCGACCAGCTCCACCCGCGCGCCGTAGGCGGCGAGCATGTGGCGCATCAACGGCTCCAGCCCGGGATCGGTGACCACGGTGACGGGGTGACCGTGCACCATCCCGGCCAACGCGAGGCCGAGACCGAGCGTGCCGCTGGTGGATTCGATGATCTGGGCGCCCGGCGCCAGCTCGCCCCGCGCGGTGGCGCGCTCGACCATATGCAGGGCGGTGCGGTCCTTCATGCCGCCCGGATTGGCGCCCTCGAGTTTCGCCCAGAACCCTCGGCCGGCCGGCGCGAGCGGTTCGGTGATCCACAGGACCGGGGTGTTGCCGACCATCGTCGCAGGCCGGGGGCAGCGGTTCGCCGTGGTCAGCAGGGCGGCGGGGCTGAGGGTGTCGGGCACGCGGGGTGCGGTGGGGTGCGAGGGGACCGGCCGCAGCGGACCGGTTTCCGCGCCGGCGAGCGCGGCAGCGGACAGGGCAGCACTGTGCAGTGCAGAAGACATGATGAACAGTCGATTCTGTGCGGTCGCTGATCGCAGCGAACAGGTGTGAGTGCGGAATGCACGAACACCGGCCGGCCCGGCAGCATCGGCCTGACGCTGACCGGTCAGTTCCTGGCGATACAGAATCGAGTGAGTATGTCCCGGCCGCTGTGGGCCGGTACGACGCTGGGCGGGGGCGCACGCACGCCGTGGGCGAGCGCGGCCGTCAACGAGAGTGCGACGATCAGCAGCGCCGCGAGAACCAGCAGGTCGAACAGGCTGACGCCGCTGCGAGGAAGGGTGGCGAGCACCGCTTCGGTGGGCAGATGCCGATCCGGCTCACCGGCGTGCGGATGCGGGATCGCCAGCGCCCGCACCGCCTCGGGGGTCGCGACGCCGGGATCGGTGGACTCGATGTGGGGATGCACGACCGCCGACGGGTGCGCCGGGAACACGTGGCATTCCGGCAGCGACATCGCGATCGACCAGACCGCGAACAGGAACGCGACAACGACCCGGATACCCGGGGTACGTATCGCGTAGGTGGTCACGTCTGCCGATAGTACAACCGGCGTCGGTGCTGGGAAGTCCGGCTCGTCAGCGGCGGCTGGAACCGGAGCGGCTGCCCGACCCGGAACGTCCCGTGCCGGTGCCCGAGCGGTTGCGGCTGTCGGAACCTCCGCTGGAGGTGTGCTTGGGCGTCTGGGTGGTGCCCGGGTGCGCGGAACCACCCGAGTCCGGTTTCGGCGCCGGGGTGGGCGCGGGCTGGGTGGCCGCTCCCGGTATCACGCGCTTGGTGGTCGAGGTGGCGGCCGGGCGGTCGGCGCAGGCGAGGCCGTCGTTCTTGCCGTCGAGCTGATCGAGCTGGGTGGTGTAGCCGGCGCTGCCGCGCCGCAGCGGGGCCTTGCCGGCGTCCCATACCTGCTGGCAGTTCTGGTAGGCCTGCGTGCTGGTGGCCGCCGCGCCGTGCGAGGAGCTCGACGAGCGGCGTTTCTTACTCGAACCGCACCCGGTCATCGACAGCACCAGAACGGCGGCGAGCAACGCGCCGAGTATGACGAGCACAGGCCGGGATTTGACCATGATCGGCTCCCCCCAAAGGTTTTCGGATCAGGCGAACGTCAGCCAGTATCGACGACGCGAGCGCTTACGGCAATATCGACCACGGAGGGTACCGGCCCGGTGTTCGTCACGGGCGGTGTGGATCCCGAGTGCTATGCCGATCAGCAACGCGAGCATCATCGCCGCGAGCAGCGCTATCGTCGTCATCGTTCACCTTCATGACCGGACGGGCTCGACCATCCGGTGCCCGTATGTCACCGGATGTCGTCGAGGGCAGGTCCGTGCTGCGGCGCGGTGGTTGCCGTGCCGGTATTCGTTCCTCGCGCGAGAGGTGCTCGCGTTCACCCCTTCATCCACCCGGCTACCTGTGGTGTTACGTGTCGCGCCCGCGTGTCGTATGCCTGCGTGTGTGCCGTGCGGTCAGCGGGCGGACTGGTAGATCCGGCGCACGATGTCCTCGATCTCGGGCTCCTCGATGGACAGGTCGCGCACCTCCGCCCGTTCCGACACCGCGGCCAGAAGAGAGGCGGCGGTGGTGGTTTCGGCGTCGAAGGCCAGCCGCTGCCGCACCCCGCCGCCCTCGCTGGACACCAGCGTGGCACCGGGCAGATCGCGCAGATCCGGTGTCGCTTCGGCCAAGTCCACCACCAGCACCCGCCGCGCGCCGACGGTCGCGCCCAGACCGGCCAGCGTCCCGTCGTAGACCAGGCTGCCGTGATCGACCACCAGCACGCGATCGCAGAGCCGCTCGATATCGCCCATATCGTGCGTGGTCAGCAAGAGCGTGGTGCCGCGCTGCGTGCGTTCATCGCGCAGGAATTCGCGCAACCGCTGCTTGGACAGCACATCTAGTCCGATGGTCGGCTCGTCCAGGATCACCAGGTCGGGGGAGTGCAGCAACGCCGCCGCCACCTCGGCGCGCATGCGCTGGCCCAGTGACAGCTGACGCACCGGGGTATCGAGGGTGTCGCTCATCTCCAGCTGCTCGACCAGCTCATGGGTGCGTTTGCGGGCGATCTCGGGGTCGAGCCGGTGGATCGCGGACAGAATCGAAAACGATTCGCGCAGCGGCAGATCCCACCACAGCTGCGACCGCTGGCCGAAGACCACACCGATGCGGCTCGCCAGCTGCCTGCGCTGGCGCACCGGCTCGAGACCGCAGGTCCGCACATGGCCGGAGGTCGGCACCAGGATGCCGGTCAGCATCTTGATGGTGGTGGATTTGCCCGCACCGTTGGCGCCGATGTAGCCCACCGCGGCGCCGGGTTCGACGCGGAAGCTCATCCGGTCGACGGCGGTGAGCACTTCCCGGCGCCTGCGCCAGCGGTCGCCGTCCTTGCGGCGCACCACGAATTGCCGTGTCAGGTTCTCGATCTCGATGATCGGCCCGTCGTTCATCTAGCCGCCGCCTCCCTGGTAGTGCCTGGTGCCGAGCCGCCATGTGCCGAGCGCGATCAGCCATACCCACAGCGCGGCCAGCGGTGTCAGCCAGGCGAGCCAGGCGGGCAGGAATGCCGGGCCCTGGACCCCGAGCAGGGCGATGGTCGGCAGGTAGGCGGTGAACGCGACCGGAATGGCGAAGCCGAACAGCAGCCGCAGCGGCGGTGGGAACACCGACGCGGGCTGGGTGGCGGCGAACACGCCGCCGTAGGTGAAGCTGTTGGTGAGTTCGGAGCCGTCGATCAGGTAGAACTGGCAGCCTGCCGCGCAGACGAACAACCCGCCGAACAGCGCGATGGCGCTCACCATGGCCGTCACCAGCAGCACGATCGAGCCGAGCGACCAGTCGATATCGTTGCGGGCCAGCCCGATGATCAGCACCGCGATCGAGACGATCGCGCGGGCGAAGCGGCGCAACGCGATATCGCCGGTGATCAGTTGCAGCAGCAGCGGTTGCGGGCGCAGGTGGTAGATGTCGAGGGTGCCGAGCCGGATCAGCGTCGGCAGTTGGTCGAGATGCCCGAACAGCACCTGGGCCAGCGCGAACGCGGTATTGCTCAGCCCGAACAGCAGTAACGCGCCGTCCAGGTCGAGCCCGCCGAGTACTCGGCCGCTGCCGAAGATCACCCAGACCTCGCCGAATTCGGCCAACCCGAGCAGCAGTGAGCCGAACAGGTCGCTGGCGAAGGAGAGCCGGTAGCTGCGCTGGGAGTCCAGGCGCGAACGCAGGACCGCGCGATAGGGGGTGAGCCAGGTGCCGGCCGCGGTTCGTTCAGCCACCCTGCACCTCGAGTCTGCGTCGTCCCGCGCGCAGCAGCATCTGACCGAGCGCACCGATCGCCACCACCCAGAACAACTGGATGCCGACGACCGCGAGCGCGTCGATCCCCAGCACCCGGCCCGACAGCACATCGACCGGAGCTTGCAGGATCGACGGAAACGGGGTCGCGTTCGCGACGGTGCGCAGCCAGTCGGGAAACGTGTGGATCGGTACGGCCAGGCCGGCCAGGAACACCGCGCAGGTGCGGTACAGGATTTCGATTCCGCGCGTCTCCACCACCCAGAAACCGGTGGTGGCCACGGCGAACAAGCACAGGAACGACACCGCTACGGCCAGCACCACACTGATGGCTCCCAGGACATAGGGGCCGAACGTGGTGGGCATCGTCACTCCGAAGGTCAGCGCCCCGACCAGGACGCTCGGCACCCCGCGCGGTACCAGGGTGCAGGCGGCGCGACCCAGATCCGCTGCCAGATAACCGAGTTGCACGTCCACCGGGCGCAGGAAATCGATCGCGATATCGCCGTCGCGAATGCGATCACGCAATTCCGAACTCGGGCCCATGAATTGAACCGCGCCGAGCAGACCTTGCGATATCCACACGTAGGCGGCGATGCTCGCGGCGTCGTACTCGCCGAAACTGCCCGCCGCCCCGACCGCGGCCACCATCACCGCCGCGCGGACGAACCCGAAGACACAGTTGGTGAACAGGCCCGCGAACATGGCCAGTTTGTACTGCCATTGCCGCCGGAAACCGGCCACCGCCAGATACCAGTACACCGCAGATGACCTGCGCAGATCCAGCGCACTAGTGAGCACAGCGAACCCCCTCCCGATGCCGAGGCACAAGCGTATAACTCTACCTGCCGGGCGGGTTCGACGGAAGGAAACGGTAGGCCGGAGCGCTCAGCTGGGGAGTCCGTGCAACTCCGCCGACCGTGATTCGACCTCGCTGCGCAACGCGGCGAGCACCGCGCGAACTGCGTTGCTACGCAACGACTCCTCCCGCGCGACCGACCAATACGAAATCTCAGGATTGAATTCCTCCCGCAGCAGCCGGCGCAGCTGGGGTCGTTCGTCGGCCAGATATACCGGGAGGATGCCGATTCCTGCCCCCGCGACCGTGGCTTCGACATGGGCGAACACGCTGGTCGAACGCAAACTGGTGGCGGGCTGTGGCAGGAGTTTGGCGGCCAGATCCAATTCGTCGACCTGCAAAGCGGATTCGATGTAGTAGATCAGGCGGTGGTCGGCGAGATCGGCCAGTGCGGTCGGGCTGCCGTGGCGGGACAGATAGGTGTCACTGGCGTACAGGCCGAGGTAGTAGTTGGTCAGGAAACGGGCGATGGCGCGATGGACGTCGGGGCGGCCCGCCACGATCTCCAGATCCACGCCCGACCGGTTCTGGCGCACCCGCCGGGTGGCGCTGATCAACTCCACCGACAGTCGCGGATGATTTTCTTGCAGCCGCGCCAGGGCAGGCACGGCGAAGCGGACCGCGAAACCGTCCGAGGCCGCGATCCGCACCAGACCGCTCACCCCGTCGCGGGCGGCCTGTGCCGGCGTGGCCAACTGTTGCAAGGATCGCTCGATCTCCTCGGCCACGACCAGGGCGCCGCGACCCAACTCCGTGAGTTCCCACCCGCCCGATCCGCGCACGAGTACCCGTCCGCCCATGGCCTTCTCGAGTGCGGCGATGCGCCGCGACGCCGTGGTCGAGTTCACCCCGAGCGCATCGGCGGCCGCGGAGAATTTGCCGAGCCGCGCGACGGCCAGCATGACCAGCAGATCATCCGGGTTGGGCTGGCCCGCGGCCATGTTTCGTCGCTCTGCGGTCATACAGCGATCTCACCACGGCGACTGCAAATTTGCAGCACCTTGCTGCAAAAGTGGGTTGCGAACTGCATTGATATCCATGCGCCGGGTCCCATAGCGTGGCGTGCATCACTCATCTCATGCCAATCGACATCAGGATGGAGCTCGACATGGCAACTATCGCGTGGATCGGCCTCGGGCATATGGGCCACCCCATGACGGCGAATCTGGTGGCCAAGGGGCACACCGTCCACGGCTACGACCTGAACGCCGACGCGCTCTCCGCCGCGGCCGCGAAGGGCGTGAAGCCGTGTGCGTCGATCGCCGAGGCAGTGCGCGGCGTCGACGCCGTCTTCACCATGCTGCCCAAGGGTGAGAACGTCCGCGCGGTGTACGAGGGGCCCGACGGGGTGCTCGCCCGAGCGGATTCGTCGGCGCTGCTGGTCGACAGCTCCACCATCGACATCGACACCGCGGCCGCCCTGCACGAGATGGCGCGTGAGCGAGGCTTCCGCTTCGTCGACGCTCCCGTTTCCGGCGGTATCAGCGGCGCCGCCGCCGCAACGCTCACCTTCATGCTCGGCGGCGAACCCGACGCCGTGGACGCCGCCGCCGAACTCGTCGAACCGATGAGCCGCAACATCATTCGCACCGGCGGTGCCACCTCCGGTCAGGCCGCCAAGATCTGCAACAACATGATGCTGCTGATCAACCTCGCCGGCTGTGCCGAAGGTGCGGTGCTGGCCCAGCGGCTCGGGCTCGACCCGCAGGTGTTCTGGAATGTGGCCTCGGTGTCGTCGGCCGATTCGTGGGCGCTGCGCACCTGGTATCCGGTACCCGGGATCGTCGAAACCTCCGCAGCCAACAACGGTTTCGATCCGACCTTCGCCGCGAGCCTGGCCAACAAGGACATCGGCCTGGCGCTGCGCGCCGGCGAATCCACCGGCACCCCGCTGCCGACGGCGAGCATCGTGGCCGGCCAGCTCCAAGACCTCGTCGACAGCGGTCTCGGCGACCGCGATTGCACGCTGATCATCAAGCACATCGACGACACCATCGCCTGATCGTCCAACTCCGAAAGACACAGACCATGAACCGCATTCCGCACTACCTCAACGGCAAACGCATCGACACCGGCCTACGGACCGGCCCGGTCTTCGACCCCGCCACCGGTGCGCAGACCGCCGAGGTCGTCTTCGCCTCCGCGCCGGATGTCGCCGACGCCGTCCAGATCGCCAAGAACGCCCTGCCGGGTTGGCGCGCCACCAGCCTCATCAAGCGCTCCGATGTGTTCTTCCGGCTGCGCCATCTGATCGGCGAACGGCGCGAGGAACTGGCGAAGATCATCTCCGCCGAACACGGCAAGACCGTCGCCGACGCGGCGGGCGAGATCGCCCGTGGCGTGGAGAACGTCGAATTCGTCGCCGGGCTCACCCATCTGCTCAAGGGCGACTACTCCGAACAGGTTGCCGGCGGGGTCGACGTCCATCAGGTGAAGCAGCCGGTCGGCGTGGTCGCCTGCATCACCCCGTTCAACTTCCCCGCGATGGTGCCGCTGTGGATGGTGTCCTCGGCCATCGCCTGCGGCAATACCGTCATTCTCAAGCCGAGCGAGAAGGACCCGTCGGCGGCGGTGTTCATCGCCGAACTGTTCAGCGAGGCAGGGCTGCCGGACGGTGTGCTGAATGTGGTGCACGGCGACAAGGAGGCCGTCGACGCGCTCATCGACGACAGCGACGTCGCCGCGGTGAGTTTCGTCGGCTCCACGCCCATCGCCGAGACCATCTACCGCCGCGCCTCCGACAAGGGCAAGCGGGTGCAGGCCCTCGGCGGGGCGAAGAACCACATGGTGGTCATGCCCGACGCCGACCTCGACGCCGCCGCCGATGCGGCGGTCTCGGCCGCCTACGGATCCGCCGGTGAGCGGTGCATGGCGGTGTCGGTGCTGGTCGCGGTCGGCGAGGTCGCGGACCCGCTGATCGACAAGATCACCCACCGGGTGCGGGCACTGCGGATCGGGCCGGGTTCGGATCCGGCCTCGGAGATGGGTCCGCTGATCACCCGCGAAGCCAGGGACCGGGTCGCCGCTTATGTGGCAGGCGCGGCCGCCGAAGGCGCGAAGGTCGTGGTCGACGGCCGTCAGCAGGTATTCGACTCCGACGGATTCTTCATCGGCGTCAGCCTGATCGACGAGGTGCGCCCCGGGATGAAGGTCTACGACGACGAGATCTTCGGCCCGGTCCTCGCCGTCGTGCGGGTCGGCAACTATCAGGAAGCCGTCGACCTGGTCAACGCCAACTACTACGGCAACGGCGTCGCCATCTTCACCCGCGACGGCAAGTCCGCCCGCCAGTTCGAATTCGACGTCGAGGTCGGCATGGTCGGCGTCAACGTCCCGATCCCGGTCCCCATCGGCGCCTACTCCTTCGGCGGCTGGAAGAAGTCGCTGTTCGGCGACACCCACATCTACGGCCCGGAAAGCATCCACTTCTACACCCGCAGCAAGGTCGTCACCACGCGCTGGCCGGAACCCTCGGAAAGTCAGGTCAATCTGGGGTTCCCCACCAACTCCTGAATCCGACTGCCTGCCCGCCGGAATGAAGCGGCGGGCAGGCAGTCGGCCGGACACGTTGGTCCGTCAGGTGATTCACCGTCGGCTCACCGGATGACCTCGGCACGCACTCGTTCGTTCGGAGTGGCGATGTCCCAGAAGCGAACTGTGCCTCGCGCGTTGCGGTACTCGCCGGTGCCGCCGGTGATGGCCATGTCGAGTGGACTCGCTCCTCTGGTCCAGGTGGACTGCATTGTCACGGATCCGCGCTCGAGTTCCATGGTGATGACGCACTGCATCAACACGTGATCGCCCTCGACATGCAGGGTTTGGCACGACCCGCCACCCTGTCCTACTTGGCGCCCGTCGCGTATCGCGTTGCCGGAGTAGACGTCCATATCGCCGAGGCTCAGACCCGCTGGGCCGAGATCGAGAGCCGCGTACTGGGTGTTCTGAACCTGGAGTTCGATGACTTCGACCTGTTCCTCCGCCGGTTTCTGCGTCTCGTCGCCGCTCGTGCCGCAGCCGCAGGCGACGGCGGCGATGAGCGACACGGCACCGAGGCGCAGGAGGACTGAGGTAGTGCGTTTTTCGTTGAGGTGCATTCGGTCTTCCTGTGTGTGCGTTAGTGACAAGTTCTTCATGGCCGCTGTTCGTCGACCCAGCCGCGCTCGACCGCCCAGTCGCTCGTTATGTCGGCGGTGATGGGCAGCGTGAGCAACGAGACGGCGGAAAGTGCGACGAGGAGCCCGATCGACGCGGTCCATTCGCGAGGATGGGCTCGCGGCCGATCCGTGGCATGTCCGCCGGCTCGCCGCCCGGCCGGCCGCAGAGCCCACGACGCGACGGCGAACGCGACGAACATCAGCGGCGGCGCCCATGACACAGGCGCGTCGCCGAGTGCCAGATACGACACCGCGGCACCCGACCACATGAAACAGACCCCGGCGTAGGCCCACTCCTTGACCAGCCCGAAACCGGGGACCGCGATCGTGATGGCGGCAGCGACGTGGCATACCCCGAGGATGTAGGCGAAGTAGTCCGGGTATCCGAGATGGTCCAGCTGGTCTTCCATCCAGTCGATCGTGAAAAGGTCCCACGCCGCTCCGGCGAGCAGTTCCGCGAGAATCACGAAAGTGGTGACCCAATAGGCGATGAGCCGGATTCGGTTACTGCGGTTCGGTGCGACGGCGGCCGGTTTCTCGCCGGTCGCGGATCGTCGAGTGCCGGTCGGAGTTGGCATGTCGGTTCACCTTGCTTCCCGCTGCCGGCTGAGCCGGCGTGGCACTGTCACGGTGCGGAGCTTGTCCGGATTGCGGACGGCATAGATATTGGTGATCTGGTCGCCGGTGATCTCGAGCAGGAACACGCCCTCCAGCTGGTCTCCGCGGTAGGCGACCAGCGCGGGCGCGCCGTTGCACTGGACCGTCTCGATCCGCAGGCCAGGCAGTGCCCGTCCCTTGGGGAAGAGGCTCACCAGGCGTGCGGCCACCGACTCCGCGCCCACCACCGGACGGCGGGCCGCCGCGGCCTTGCCGCCGCCGTCGGCGATGAGGGTGACGTCCTTCGCCAGCAGCGACAGCAGTCCGTGCAGATCACCGGTCGCGGCCGCCACCATGAACTGCTCGGTGATCCGGGCGCTCGTCGCGGTGTCGGCGGGTTCGAACCGCCTGCGCCTGGCCTGCACGTGCTTGCGGGCCCGGTGAGCGGCCTGCCGCACCGTTGCAACGGATTTGCCTACCGCGGAGGCGATGTCGTCGTGCGAGAAGCCGAATACCTCACGCAGCACGAACACCACGCGTTCGTCCGGCGTGAGTGTCTCGAGCACCACGAGCATCGCCATGGACACCGACTCGGCGAGCACCACGTCGGCCGATGCGTCGTTCTCGGCGAGCAGCACAGGCTCGGGCAGCCAGGGACCGACGTAGTCCTCGCGCCGACGTGCGCTGGTCCGCAGCGTGTTCAGCGATTGACGGGTCACCAACCGCGCCAGGTAGGACTTGGTATCCCGCACTGTCGCCAGGTCTACTTCCGCCCACCGCAGGTAGCTGTCCTGCAAGACATCATCGGCCTCCGTCGCCGAGCCGAGTACCTCATAGGCGATGGTGAACAGCAGCGGCCGCAACAGGGTGAACCGCTCGGCGTGCTCGTCGGCGGTCATGGCGCGGTGACGTTCTGTGCTGCGGCCGACTGCCCGGGCCGGGTGCCGCCCTTCGGCCAGATCAGGGAACCGGGTTTGCGGGCCTCGCGGCGAATCTTCGACACGCCGAGCCTGCAGGTCAGTTCCTTGATCGCAGCCCCGGGCCTGCCGCCGATATAGGCCTTCACCGGGGTGTCATCCTTGCGTGCGAGTTGGCGGACACCGCTGCGCCGCCCAAGACTCACACACGCCCCCGAGAAAGCCACGCTGAGCGCCGCAGGCTCGGCGCCGGCGATGCGGCTCAGCACGGTGTCGACGGCCTGCGCGCCCAATGGCCCGGCGGCGTACGAACTCATCCGCAAGGGCAGACCCGAGGGCGCCGCCGCATCGCCCGCGGCGACGATCCTGTCGTCGTCGAGGCTGGTCAGCGTTTCGTCGGTGAGCAGCCGGCCGAGCGAGTCTGTGCGCAGCCCGCTGGCCCGGGCCAGATCGGGCACACCGAAACCGGCTGCCCAGATGGTGAGCGCACTCGTTCGCTCGACACCGCCGGCGAGGACGACCGCGTCCGGCCTTACCTCGGCCACCTCGTCGTCCTCGAGCACCGTGACACCGTGGCGGGACAACCAGGTGGCGATGGACCGGCGCCCTGGCGCACCGAACGTCGGTGCCAGGGTGCTGCCGCATATCAGCGTGACCGCTCGTCCTCGTTCGGCCAGTTCGGCAGCCGTCTCGATGCCGGTCAACCCGCCGCCGACGACGGTGATCGCAGCGTCGGGCGGCACCTCGTCGAGCCTGGCGCGCAGCCGCTGGGCGAACTCGAATTCGGCGATGGAGTAGGCGAATTCGGACGCGCCCGGCACGGATGGAGTCGAGCCGGTGCTCCCGACCGCGTAGATGATGTAGTCGTAGTCCAGCGTGCCCCCGGACGCCAGCTCCACTGTGCGTGCGGCGGTGTCGATGCGCGTGGCACTGTCGACGACCAACTCGACCTCGTCGGCGAGCAGCGTGCCGTAGTCGACCTCGGCCTCCCCGGTACCGGCAACGAACTGGTGCAGCCGGACCCGGTCGACGAACTTTGCGCGCGGATTGATCAGCATGATGTCCAAGCCGGCGCGCACCCGCAGCCGATTGGCCGCGAGCGCTCCCGGCATAGCCACCGCCGATCACGACAACCTTGTTCGGTGTGCTGTGTTCAGGCATGCCTCCAAGACACCGCAGACCCGTCGAACGTGACACTACGTGACGTGACGTGGCACACATCGCACGCGCAGGAGGAGACCACAGCCTCGGGAGGTCTCGGCAATGTTCGCGTGAAAGCGGTCGCCGGCCGACCCGGCAAGGCTCTCTCGCGGCACGTAGTCGGCGGGCAGAGCCGGGCGTGGAGTTGGATCGCGCCTCGCCCATCGGACGCCACGGTCCCGAGCGGCCGAGCGCCGAACGCTTCCGGAAAATCCCTAGGTGTTTGCGCCGGATCCGGTCTGGGTAATACCGCGGTGACCCACGCAACACGCAGGTCACCGCGGACTGGCGCCCCCGGCAGGGCGCGCCGAAGATGGGAACGCGGGTGACCTGGAGATCTGCCCTGGTCGACTGGTAGTCGAAGCGGATTTCGCTCTGGGCTGAGCGACGGTGCGGCGTCCAACGCGCGTGGCGATCGTCGGTGACTACTCCAGTTGGACGTTGCATCGCCTCGCCGGTCGCTTGCCGTCCCAACCTCCGCCAGCGGTGGGTGATCGCACGACTCGAACCCCCGAACCTGCGCTAAGGGTTCTGCGTTCGAGTGAGCGTCAAGACTGCCGCGGAACATCAGCGGCACATGTGTGTCGGCACCTGGTGGCGGTCCAGAAAGTCTTGAAGGGCGGCGATACTTTCTTCGCGTACGGCGAGGATAAGGAGCGTGCGTGCTCGGGTGACTGCGACGTAGAGGACACGGAGTTCTTCCTGTTCCGCAGCGGTCGCAACGTTGCCTGTACGCCATCGTGTGATCAGATCGTCGTCGGGCAGTAGCACGCACACGGCATCCGCTTCGTCTCCTTTCGCCTGGTGCACTGTGGTGAGCCGCGCCGTCGGGTGACGTGGTGCCCGTTGGCCGATTGAGGCGATCTTGCTTCGCAGCAGGCCCTTGCCGCCGGCCGGTGCTGCTCCGCTCGGACGCCACCACGCTTTGATGCGGGCGTTCACTTCGCCCGCCCATGTTGAGGAGGGCGTCGGAAGGCCCTTGAGGAAGGCGTAAGCGTGGCGCCGTAGCGCGGCAGGCGAGAGCCCGACGGTACGACAGATCCGCGTGACGCTGCCGGTCTGCTCTGGATACCAGTAGCCCAAGAGGATCTGCTCGGCTTGTTGGCATGCTTGATCGAGTTCGGCGGCTTGGGTTGTACCGGATTGCAGGCATTGATATGCGCGAGCGAGGCGAGTGATCGTGTTGCTGTCGGGCTCGGCGCGGCGATGGGCCGGTGGGAGTTGGGTGTGTTTGCGAGCCAGTACAAGCATCGAGGGACTCGTGATCTCCGACTCGTGGTGGCGGTCGGCCAACTCGACCGCCAGCTCGACGAGGTCCTGTCCTGTGCGGCTGTGTACCGCCTTGCCCGCATTGCCGAACGCGGTGGGAATGAGGTGGACAGCGGGTCCGGTGGTGCGGACCACGCTGGTGTCGGGAGGGCGGTTTCCGGTACGCAGGGTTGTGGCCAGCGCACAGATCGGAGGTGCGCTACGTCGGTTGCCCGTCAGGGTCGCTCGGCTGCCAAGCATGTTCCGCATGTTGAGCAGTCGGGTCGGATCGGCTTGATTCCAGCCGTAGATCGCTTGGTCGGGGTCGGCGACGAGGACCAGGGGGACACCGTGGGTGCGGAGTACCTCGAGGATGGCGAGGTCGGTGATCGAGCAGTCCTGCGCCTCGTCGACGATCACTTCGGTGAAGCGTGAGCGCAGCGGGACCGTAACGCTATGCGGGTCGGCGCGTAGGTAGCGCATCGCGTAGAGACGGGCTTCGTGGCCGGTGAAGTATCCGCGTTCGCGCCATTGGTCTCGATACTGATGCACGGCCTGCTTCCATCGTGTCCATGAGTACGGCGAGTCGGACACGGTTCTTCCCGCGCTGCTGTTCTTTCCGGGTTTGACAACATCTTCTCGGAGTGTGTCGGGATCAAGGGTGAAGGTGAAGGCGGACAGGGCGACGGCACGGGTTCCCAGCTTCACCTCGGCCCTGGCTAGCTGTGCCCACGATTCCAGCAGTTGTGGTGGCTGGGGCAGCTTGAGGAACGGGGATACGAGGAAATGCCAGATGAATCCGTCGAGAGTGCCAATGTAGTGCGGGAACTGGGCTAGTTCCGGGTGTCCCTCGGTGATGCACCGGGCCTTCATCTGGTCGCGGGCGGTGCGGGTGAACGACACCAGCGCTCGTCCACTACGAAGTGCACCTGCCGGACGTTGCAGATGGCGGGAGACGATCACATGCGTCTTGCCGGCGCCGGGACACGCCTGCACGAAGAGGGGTGCGTCGGCGTAGATCGCGTACTGCTGTTCGGCTTGGGCGTGTTCGATGGCGATGCTCACTGGATCGGAGCCTGTTCCTCAGCGGTCGTGATGTACTTGATCGCCTCTTGCAGGTAGCCGGGGATCGTGAAGGGACGCTCAGGTTGCCGAGTAAGGATATCGGCCAGTTCCTGCGCGAAGCGCGGTTTCGAAACCTTTGTGCCCTTCGCGGGCTTGTGCTCGTCATCGGGGTACTTGTCCGGATCGAACAAGCCCCAGAACGCTCGGGATGGATCGTCCGATCCCAGTATCGTGTCCCAGCGGTGTTGGGACTGAGGATGACAGGCGAGGAACGCGTCGCGGAGGACGCTCTCGTTGCTGGCCTGCCACAGTTGCGGTTCGAGTGATTGTTCACCTGCGAAGACACCGAGCCGCTCGCGGCCGTGCCGCTCTGATTCTGCGTCGTAGTTGACGATCCGCTGCGGATCGTCTTCTCCGGCTTCCCGGTCGGAGTCCGTGATCAAGGCGATGCGTTGGGCGATACGAGAACCCCCCACGGGGGTCAACAGTAACTTCAGGTAGGTCGCGAACCCGACGCCCTCGACCAGCAGCATGGTCGTGCCGTGGAAGCGTTCCCGCGCTTGACGGGCCGCGAAAACGTCCGCTGGCCCTGCATCGTCGGCTGAGGCCAGAATGCGCTCGGCGAAAGCTGGTAGCAAGAGAGCTTCTGACAGTCCCTCGACGAGGATCGCCCGCGGCGCATACAGCAGCGCGTTACGGGTCACGTCGAGAAGCCGGTCGAGATGGCGGATCTCTCTGTCCTTTAATCCCAGCGCACCGACGGCAACCGCTTGCCCTTGCCATCGTCGGGTTTCGGGGTCGCGTCGACGAGTCATCACGACGATGTCGCGGACGCTGACCGCTGCCGAGAGCACCGGGGAGTGAGTGGTCACCACCACCTGGAGATGCCCGGCAGGAGCTGTGGGGTCGACCAGCTGGCCACTTTCCTTGCTGGTCGCGAGTCGTCGTGAGTCCTGGGCTCGTCGTCGGAGGTGTCGCAGGAGGAGGGTCTGTAGTTGAGGGTGAAGGTGGGCTTCGGGTTCCTCGACCAGCAGTACCGTCAGGTCGGTGTCCTTCAACGCTCGCAGTTCGGCTAGGACGGTGGCAATATACAGAGCGTTCGCGTAGCCCAAGCCCGAGGAAGTGAGCGGTCCGAGGATGCCCGGTGCGTCGCCCAACATCATTTGGAGGGTGCGAGCGATCGAGGCGAGGCTGGGGTCGGTGATCTGAAATCCGGCTTGCTGCGGATGAGCGCCGGAGGTGAACTCCTTGAGTGGTGTGTTGATCTCTTCCTGCAACCGGGTGATGATGTCGTTGTCGATGATGCCGTTGAGCGCTTTCTGCGCCTGATCGAGAAACGTCGATGTGGCTTCTTGACCGCCGAGTAGCCCACTGAGGATCGTGCGGATCCGTCCGGCGGACGCACCACCCAGGTCGTGGACGGCGTCGCGAAGCGGCTTGAGGTAGACGTGCCGGATTCCGCTGCGCAGGGCTGGATCTGCGCAGGGGATGTCCGCGCCCCGGAACCAGCCGGTGGTACCCCGCCGCCGATCGTCGGTAGACCGCTGGTATTCGAGACCCCAGCGGGCCAGGAACATGTCGGGTGAGTCCGGCTCCGGCACCCGACCCTCGATGTAGGTGCCCGACTGTCCGCTGGCGATGTCGGCGAGGGTGACGTCGAGGCGAGTGGTGAACTCGCCGGCGGTGACCTCGGCATCGGTGGGCCATGGGACTCTGCCGTTGTCCAACGGTTCGGTCAGTACTCGTAAGGCATCGATCACGGTGCTCTTGCCGGCGTTGTTTTCTCCGGCCAGTACTGTGAGGTCCGGTCGGAACGTAACGGTCACTTCGCGGCATGATCGATAGTTGCTCGTGTGAACCTGCGAGATGTGCATGTCCCGCCTTCATTGCAGGTGAGTTGTTTGAGATGTGCATCCGAGTAGCTCGTCCGATCGTTACCCGACTTCGGGTAAGGGCGAGCGCCGATGTCCTGCTAGGGCACCAGTCGAAGCTCCGGGCGATCGGATCGCAGACCCAGAAGCTCCTGGACCCGTTCGACTGGCCAGGCGAGCTCGGAGGCGAGACCGGTGAGGCTTGCCCCGTGCTTTGTCGCCAGTTCGAAGGCTTGTGCCAACAGCACGGGCTTCTCGCCGGGATAGCGTGCGATCGGCTCGTCGACGAACAGGTTCTGGGCTTTCAGCTGGTTGAGGCGTTGGTAGGCGCGACTGGCCGTCGGAGCGGAGAACAAGCCCAGTTCGCGGCAGCGGTAGAGCAATGATTTCACCGACACCCCCCATGCGGTTTGCAGGCGTGCCAACGCGGTGAAGTCCACCCGGTTCGGAAGCTCTGGCCTGATGCTGGCTTGCGGGGTGAGGAACTCCGCGGCGAAGGCGTCGGCTTCCCGCTCGTGCTGCTGATCACCGGGCGCGGTGTCGCCGTGCAGAACCAGGTGGCCCAGCTCGTGCGCCGCGCTGAACCGGTACCAGTAGACGTCATCCGCGCGATCGGGGGTCAACACGACTAACGGTCGAGGGAGTCGGGATGTGGAGAACGCCGCGATCCGTGCCGCTTCGGCGCGCTCGAACGGCAGCATCGCCACCACAATGCCGCGCGACTCCATCAGCCGGACCAGGTGGGCAATCGGCCTCTGCCCAAGCCCCCAGTACGCTCGCAGTTGCTGGGCCGCCCGAACCGGATCGGGTGCGGGGCCGTCTGTCGACATGATCTCGCCGCCCGCGAAACCAGGCAGGTCGACGATGGGGAGTTGGACCCACCGCTCCAGCGCATGGGTCAACTCCCACACCTGAGAGGCGAATGCGACCGCCTTGTCCCGCTGGAACATTCGCGTCGACCGCAGGCTGCGGAAGTGCGTGCCGGAGGCGTCCAGTTGCGCGTTGGGTCGGCCGGCGGCGAAGAACGTCACCGGCACGTCCAGCACCTCGGCAAGGCGCAGGAGCACGTCCGGGCGAGGACGTACCACTCCCGCCTCGTACTGGCCGACGGCGGCCGGGGTGACCCGCAAGTCGTCGGCGACATCCTTTTTGGTGAGCCCCTTGAGCTGCCGGGCCTGGGTCAGCCGGGCAGGGTCGAATGCACTCGCGACGTCGGCCGGAGTCGGTGGCGATGACCTGCCCGGCTGGAGCAGGAAGAGCTGTGGCTGATCAGTTTTGGTCATTGTCCCGGGTGTGGGCCTCGTCGGTGCGGCGCTCGGTCAGGGGGGGCACGTCCAGCTTCCTGTCGCCGGAGGGGCGCGGTCCGAGGGGCAGTCCGGGTTCCTCGGCGGCGTCGAACCGCGGCACGTCGCTGCCCTGGCCAGCCGTGTTCAACCCGTCGCTATCCTTCGCGATACCGGGCAGTCCTGCGGGGACCAGCGGCAGCGGTGTGTGCTCACCCCAGAGCAATTCACCACCACCGACATGCTTGGCCCGGCCCCACTCGATGTTCATGACGCCAGCCTCCAGGTTGCAGGCATAGGCGATCACGATCAGCTCCGTGCCGTCCCCGAGTTGAGGGAACACCTCGTAGTCCTCGGGCAGGTCGTAGTCGGCCCACGACTCGTCCAGGTACGGGTGCGGTCGTTCCACCTCGGTCGCGTGCGCGCCGAACAGCCGCTGCCGCTGCCCGGACACCGGCACGGGAAGACGGGCGTTCTTCACAGGAACGCCGGACCGGTCCGCGTACCTCAGCGGGAACAACACCCTGTCCGCCACAACGGGAAGCTCGTAGCCGCCGAACTTCGCCACCTTTGCCCCGTCGATCGACATTACCGCCGCTACTAGTTCCTCGTGCTGGCACTCCCACAGCGTGGTTCCGTACACCCGGAGTTTTGTCGACCGCGCGGCATCATGACCGGCCCGTGCTCGCGTGTGCGCGACCGCAAGCGCGGCTGGGATACGCTCACGCAGCACTTCGACGTGCTCGCCGAAGGCGTCGGCCTCCCAATCGGACCCCCGTACAGATCTCATGTCGCCGCTCCAGTCCTTGAATTGTGTCGACGCTTCAGTTCGCGGCGACTTCATGCATGTCAGACTTTAGTTGATCGCTCAGAACTTTCACAGTCTGTAACGGTGGCGTGTCACGGTTGCTCCCCCGCTTGTGCGGCAGGGGACAAGTCGACCTGGCACCTTCGTTGCGGCAGGCTGCCGGCCGATAAATTGCCGTCACTCGAACGGGTGTGGTGGCGACGTTCTGTGATGATGTACCTCTGGTGCAGACCATAGGGGCGCCGCGCGACCCTGCTCATCTACCCGTTCGCGGGGGAGAACCGAAATCTTCCCGCCGCAACAGTCGGCTAGGGACAGCATCTGATTCGTCAAGAGCTGATCCGATTTGGCGAGCGACGTCCGCCAGATCGGGATGCTGCTTCGTGGAGAGAGTTCTCAGGGAGGCCCCATCGGCAGGATCGTCGATACGCATGTCAGTTGCCGTGTATACGAGGTCGCCGGGCTCGGCGCTCTTCCAGTCGCGGTCCATTACCTCGGAGCGTTCAAAGGTGGCGGCGTAGATGGCGCCAAGCTTGGAAGACCGCAGAATGCGCTTATCGTTTCGTAGGACGACGACGCGTGCTTGAGCTGCTGCCGGAGCAACGGCAAACGCTTCCTTCACGGTGGCAATGATGGTCGACGCGATAGCCGCCTTGTAAAATGTGGCCTTCTCTTCCGGAGTGCGAGGGCGGAGCACCTTCGACTGCGGATCGCGGACGTACCCGTTGGCGATCGAGGGCCCAGGGTATGTGACGACCAACGTCACATAGCGCGTGCCGTCCTCAGTGCCGGCGTCGATGCACGTTGAGGCAGATGCGTTGTCGGCGAAGGCTTCGTCGACAGCCTGGATCACTGTGTGTGGGTCGTGAGCGTTGAGAAGGGCCCACTCGCGGTCTGCGTGCTCCTGTAGCTCAGCCGCCTCCAGACGAGCTTGGGCAGTGACTCTCCAGAGGCCTTGCCACCGCGTGCGAGCAGGTTGGACAACCCGTCGCGCTGCCGGTGGGAACTGTTCCCGGTGGAGGTGCAGCAACGCTTGCTCGGCCTGCTGGGTCTTGGTGAACTGCCGCTTGGCTCGTCGCTCGCCGCTCTTGTCCACAGCAGACGACAACATCACCAGCAACGAAACCGCGCCAAGTGCCGCGTCCGTCGTGCTTGCCCCGCCCGTGCTATGGCGACCGCGTCCACGGGCGCCGGCCGTGCTTGCGGTGAATGGACCGAATCCTGAGCTGATGGTAGAACGGCCAGCGCCGACATGAACCCGCGCAGCCCGAGGTCCCACACTGGTACGCACACCCCGGCCGGACGCACGTACCGATACTCCCGGTGCGATTCTGACTCTGGCAGATATTCCCATCAGCGGCATCCTTGTCAACAACCGGCTAAGTTCCTGGATGGTACCGGTGATTCGGCCGAGTGGAGTCAAGGTTACGAAGCCGACTGAACCGTTCTGCGTCGCGGCGCGTCTAAGAATGAGAAGGTGAGATGACGTGGGCATGCCGCAGTCGCAGACATGGTCAGGCGGCAGTTCCGTCAGGCGTATTGGCACATGATCTCAGCCAGCACGCCGCCGCTTGATGCGGCTAGCCGATTCACGAGATGCCAGCCATCACTGTCCGGTCTGTAGTGACGCGGCGAGTTGGCCGACCGGTATATAACCGCGACCCCGCCGTCCAGCACCGGGCGGAAGCGCCATCAACGGCGAGGCAGTCGTAGATGAACTACGCCGTTGATCTTCACTCCTGGAGGAGCTCAGTGCTGTTGTGGTCGTTCGTTCCGAGTGGCCTCCCGGCTCGTGCCGTTGGCACGGATGTGGCTCGGCGGAACACCGTACCGAGCGCGAAATGCCTTATTGAATGCGGGGATGGAGAGAAAGCCGCTCATGGTCGCGATCTCGTGAATGGTTTCGTGGTTGCGCTGGTCGATCAGGAGCCTGTGTGCGTGGTCGAGGCGGGTGTCGCGGATGAGCTTGCCGGGTGTGGTGCCCGCAGCGTTCAGTGCGCGTTCGAGAGTGCGTTTTGAGCAGCCGAGATGATGGGCGACCGCGTCCGGGGTGAGCCAATGGTGGCCTGCGTTGTTGGTGATGTAGGTGTGTGCATCGGCGGCGAGACGGTGTATGCGGGTGTCGTGTTTCTCGTGGAGGGTTTCGGCGAGGAGGTCGGTCAGGCGGGTGGTGATGGCGAGGAATTCGGTGCTGGTGACCGATTCTCGATGGGCGGCCAGTGTCGAGGTCAGGGCGGAGACGGCGGCGAGGGCGGTACGGCCTTGGTGGCCGGCGATCGGTGCCGTCCGCTCCAGGGTGTGGTTGATTTCGTCGTGGGGGAAGGTGAGCATCCGGATGCGGGCGTGGTTGGTGTGGGTCAGCATGAGCGGCCTGGCCATCGAGATGACCCCCAGTTGCCCTGGCGCGAGGGCGATCTGGGTGTCGGTTTGCTCGAGCAGGGCGGTGCCGGTGACCGGGATGATGAGGGATACGCGGTTGCCGAAGTCGCCGTCGCGGAGGTGGCGTGGTGTGCGTCGGTAGCGCGCGGTGTGGGAGGTGAATTCGACGAGCTTGACATCCGCGGCGTGGGCGGTCGTGCTGGCTCCGATGAAGTCGTGGCTGGCTCGGGAGAAGTTGCAGGATAATGCGCCGTGGTGTCCGGTGACGTAGTCCGTCCAGCTGTCGAGTCGGTCGGCTTTCGGGTGCTCGGTGGTATTGAGTTGGTCGAGGTGGTAAGTCGGATCGCTCATTCGAGCCCCCCTTCATGATGACGCAAATCGAGCATTCGTGACGCATATCGAGCAGCCTGTCGGCTTGCGTACACAGAGCATATTGCATCAAGGGCCCATCGGCAGGGGGTGAAGGTCGCTACGATGGCTGGCCGTTGTCTCCAAGTCGCCTCTGCAACAATGCATGTCGTCTGATTAGCGGCAGGTCGAGATCAATCCGAGTCTGGCGTTCGAGGAAATTGCATTCACGCTGAATTCAATGTCAGCTGACTTGCCCTCGTGTGTGAGTCGTTTCATCGTTCTGTTGAATGCAGAGGTATGCACTCCACAGTGAACGAGTCGCTGATTCTTCCCAACCGTCAGGGCGGTTGGGCACGACCTGTTTCCGACGTATCGGTGTCAAGCGAAGGACGTAGCTCGCTCGATGTTTGCTGGAGGACTGTGTTGATGGCGCGGCGAGGTTGCCTGTCGCGAATTGATCATCGGCCCCGATCGTGCGAGGGCGACGGCTGTTCCGTCCCGTTACCGGCGTGTCGTCTCGGCGTGTCGAGGATTGTTTTGTGGTCTGGGGGACCGGAATACGGTTGTGGGGTGGCGATGAGTAGTTGGATGTTGTAGGGCTGGCCTTGTTCGGCGATGACGAGGTGCAGCGAGGTGACTTCATCGGTGTTGGGGTCTCGGATGTGGAGGAGATCGGTGACGGGGCGGCCGTAGATGATCTCGACATTGGGTGTCCAGAAACGTTGGAAGTCTTTGTTGGGGGCGAGGCGGCGCATGATGTCGCGGACCTGGATCGAGTCGCGGTAGCGGGCGAGAACGGGTTTGGTGGTGGCGATGGCGCGTGCGGTTTCGGCCTCCCACTCGACGAGGACCTCC
Source organism: Nocardia cyriacigeorgica (assembly GCF_005863245.1). Classification (GTDB taxonomy): domain Bacteria; phylum Actinomycetota; class Actinomycetes; order Mycobacteriales; family Mycobacteriaceae; genus Nocardia; species Nocardia cyriacigeorgica_C. The sequence goes on from NZ_VBUT01000012.1 coordinate 188,522, forward strand.
CGGGCCGCGGGGGTGAACAGCCAGGTAGGGATGCAATCGGTGGCCTCGATCCCGGGCAGGGCCGCGCGGAAGCCGTCGTTGCAGGCCAGGATGTTCCACAGCGGGTCGACGTAGGCGGCGAGGATGCAGCGGTCGGTGAGACTGTCCAGTTGAGCCATCAGGGCCGTGTCACCGGCGACGAGTTGCCGCAATTTGTCGGGCGGATCCAGATCGACCGCAGGTACCCGCAGCTCACGCAGATAACGTGCCTGGTGAGGGTCGCAACGGTAGCCGGCGATGAGCTGCTCGAGCACCTCCAGTGAGGGCATGACGCGACCGTTTTCGATGTCGGCGAGGTAGGTCGTGCTCACGCCGTGGCGCAGGTAGGCGGTGGCACGGGATATGCCGAGCGCGGTGCGGATCTGCAGACATGCGGTGCCGAGTGTCGGGATGTGCGGGCGCTCGTGGACGGTCGGGCGGGGTCGGCGTGCGGGGTTCCGGGACATGGCCGGAAGTCCCCCCTTTCTGAGGTCTTCCATCGAAGGGTGGGGCACAGATATGCTGAAAAGTTCCCCCGAGCAGATGTTTCGGTTCTACCAGAGCGGGTATGGACCGGCAAGGCATGTCGCGAATCAACCACTCGGGAAGATTGCTGAGCCTCTGCTTGCGCTGGCGAATGAGTCGCTGCTGGTGGTGAATGTGGCGGGAACCCGGTTTTACTCTGGCAGTGGTAAATCGGTTGAAACGCGCTGGTCAGCGGCCCGAGGCGGTTGACCACTGGAGTGTTTACAACAATCCTGGTCAGTCGAAACCCTAGCGCAGCGGGACTTTTCGCGGTTTGGATGGGAATGCAAGCCCACACCGACCGATGAAAGGAGAACCTGACGATGGATCCTCTGGTGATTCTCGACTACATCAACCTCGGCCTATCGCTGCTGAACAACGGACTCGCCGTAGCGGGTCACGTACTGACGCTGGTCGCACCGTTCCTGTGACACACATCCAGTGAGCTAGCGCCTCCCAGAACACCATTCGCGACTGGGAGGCGCCCACCAATCTCCGCGCGACGCCGCGCATTCCATTCTTCTGAATTCCCATTCCTCGTTGTGACGAAGGGTGTATTTGTCATGCCCAAATCTGGGTACATTCACAGCCGCCCGTCATGCGGCGGCCACCGCATGAGGCGTCTGTTGCTGGCCGGCGCGGCGCCGGCGGTGATCGTGGCCGCTGCCACCGACGCCGCAGCACTGACCGACGGCGGCGCGTCCGTCGCCGACCAGCCGGGCGTCACCGCCCCGTCCCAACCGGGCACCAGCACCCCGCCCGCACCACCACCGCCACCGCCTCCGCCCCCCGAGCCCGGGCCTGTGCCGGAGCCGCCGGTGTATTACGTGCAACCGCCGGAGATTCGCAATGAAGCGCCCTCGCGTCCGATGCCGCCGCCGGAGGCGCCGGTGGAACCGGTGCGGATCGAGCAGCTGCATCTGCCAGAGCCGGTGCCGCCGGTCGCGCCGATCGAAGCCCCCGAGCACACCATCAGGATCGGGCAGTGGCAGGCCCCGCGCCCGGACTGGGTACCGCCGCATGTCGCCGACACCATCAACAACGTCGCCGCCGGCGCCGAGGCGCAGGTCGCGACCGCGCTGGACTCGGTCGGCATACCCGCGGGCCGCTCCGACCGTGTCAGCGGCGCAACCCTCGCTGGTGCCGGGATCGGCGGGGCAGCGGGCGCGGTCGTGGCTGGCGGCCCCGTCGCGGCGATTGGTGCGGCTGTCGGTGGAGCGATCGGCGGCACGATCGGCGGCATCGCCGGCGCGGCCCTGGGCACGGTGGTCCCGGTCCCGGTGATCGGCACCGTCACCTCCGGCGTCGCGGGCACCGCGATCGGCACGGCCGCCGGCGCCGCCGCGGGCGCAGCGGTCGTCGGGATCCCAGCGGCGGTGGTAGGCGCGGTCGTGGCCGGGACTGTTGGTGCTGGGTTCGGCGCCGGCGTCGGGGTGGGGCAGCCATGAAGCCGGCCTCTCTCGCCGCCGCTGCTCTGGTGACAGCTGTTGGTGCGCTCACGCTCATTGCGAGCCCGACGCCGGCGGTGCCGATCGGATCGCCGTGCCCGGCGCTCGCGGTGCTCGGGATTCAGGGCACCGGGCAATCCTCTCCGGCGGCGGATCCGCTGGCCGACACCGGTCTCGTCGGCGCACTCATCGGGCCGGTCGTTGCGGCGGTGCCGCACCTGGTGCAGCGCGCCTACATCAGCTACCCGGCCGGTTTCGGCGGCGCGGTCCCCGGCGGCGGCGCCGATCCCTACGCGGCCTCGGTGGCCGAAGCGCGCCGCGGACTGGACGCCGCGGTCACCGACCTCACCACGCGCTGCCCCGGCACCATGATCGCTGGCGTCGGCTATTCCCAAGGCGCCCAAGCGCTGTCGAGCTTCGCGCACGACGTCGGTACCGGTGCCGGGCCGGTGGGCGCGGACCGTGTCGCGGCGATCGTGCTGTACTCCAACCCCGACCGCGCCCCCGGCGAACCCACCTTTCCGGGGCGTCCGGGGCAAACGGTGCCGGACCCGGTGCCCGGCACGAACGGCACCTCGGTCGCCGGTGTGGCGCTGCCGCAGCCACCGGCGGCCGGTGGCGGGATCGCCGGCGGCGATTCCGGCTACGGGGCGTTGGTAGGGCGGGTCGCCGATATCTGCGTCGACGGCGACCTGGCCTGCTCGGCCCCCGACCATGCCGCCCTGCTGCGCGTCGGCGCGCAACTCGCTGCCCAAGCCAACCTGCGCGACCCGCTCGCCGCGCTGACATCCATGCAGTCTCTATTCAGTGCCGCGCTCGGTGACGCATGGACAACCGTGCTGCTCAACGACTTCCACATCGGGCCCGGCACCGTCGACTACCGGCCCCAGCAGAGCCTCGCCGCCCGATTGATCGCCGCCGCCGACCCCCGCACACCAGCACCGACACCCGACCAAGCGGCGGCTGCGGCCGCCCGCTGGAACGAGATCACCGCCACCGCCCTGGCAAACCCGCTCGTGGTGCTGCCGACATTGGCCGGCCAGTTGAGCGCGGCGTGGGGCCAGCTGCTGGCCGACAACGCCGACCTGGTCAACGCCGGGGTGTGGGTCCGCTACGGCGACACCGTCGCCCGCCACAACGGCTACGCCGCCACCGGCCACCTCGGCCCCGCCATCGCCTGGCTCATCGCCGCCGCCCACGACATCGCAGGAAGCCCACGATGACCCGACAACTTCCCACCATCATCACCACCACCCACGACCCCTTCTACGCCAGCCCCACCGTGGGTTTCGACACCGCACCAGGCGAGATCCTGCGCCGACGCACCGTGGCCACTCGGCAGCTGCGAGGTGCCGCCCGTGCCTGGCAACTGCTCTACGCCTCGCGCACCGATTTCGGGTCACCGATCGCCGCGTCAGGCATCGTGCTCACTCCCGACACCGGCAACGACCCCTCCACTGCGCTGCCTGTGGTGGTGTTCGTGGCGATGTTCCACGGTCTCGGCGGCACCTGCGCGCCCTCGCAGCTGCTCGCCGGCGCCGGACCAGAACCGGAGGCCAGCCTCATCGGGTCCCTGCTCAAACAAGGGTGGGTCGTCGCGGTGCCCGACGGTCACGGCCTCGGGGTCACCGGGATCGGGCCGGCCCGTTTCCTGGCCGGCAAGGCCGCCGCCCACGCCGTCCTGGATCTCGCACGCGCGGTCGCCGGGCTACCGGAACTGGGTGCACGCGAGCCCGCGGTGACGGTCTGGGGATACGCCGACGGCGGTCGCGCGGCCGTGTGGGCGGCCGAGCAGCAGCCCAGCTACGCGCCCGAGGTGGACCTGCGCGGGGTCGTCGCGGGCGCGGTGGCCGCCGACCCGGCCAGCCTGATCCCGCTCACCGACGGCGGAGCGTGGGCGGGACTGGCGGTGGCCGGGCTCATCGGGCTGGCGCGCGCCTACGCCCACCTACCGGTCGCGCACACCCTCACCGAATCCGGCTACCAGATGGCCGAAAGAGCCGCCGGTATGGACGTGGCCCAGTTGCTGGTGGCCTTCCGTCATCAACCGTTGGGGCGATGGTGCGAGCGCCCTGATCCGTGGCACGACCCGATGTGGCGGCACCTGCTTGGCGCCGAAATCACCGGACGCGGAACGCCGCAGGTGCCGGTGCACCTCTACCACGGCGCCACCGACGCCCTCATCCCCATCGGGCCGGCGTTCGCCGTCCACGAAAGCTACCGCGACCGCGGCGTGGAGGTGAGCTGGGACGAGTATCTCACCGGCCACGCCGCCACCATCGCCGCCGGCGCCGACGACGCCATCGACCGCCTCGCCACACTGCTGCCGCATCCCCGCACGACTCGCCGCCACCTCGGATAACCCGGCGCGGTCAGTGCGCCCACGGTGTCGGCGCCCGAGACCCCTTCGCCGGGGCGAGATCGAGTCCGCTGACGTACCCGACAGCTTGTCCGCGAACTCTCCTCGGCACTCGCCCCGCGAAGGGCCCAACCCACGACACACCCCAGACAGAGGAGGTGACAACACCGATGAACAACACCGACCACACCAGCAGCGACGACAGCTGGCTCTGGCTCGACAACCCCGAAACCCACTCGCCGCAACCTGGCACCGGGCCCACCCGCCTCCCGCCACGCGAATCCGCAGTGGCATCCGGCAGCAGCGCCGTGGAAGGACCGTGGCCAGGCACCTCACTCACCCGCAACCACCGTGTCATCGGACAAACGCGCAGACGAGTCGTCCTGGGCTTGGGCCTGGCGGCGGCGGTGAGCGCCGCGCTGATCGGCGCCGGCATCGCCGACATCGCTGGGGACACCACCACCGAGGTCGCCGCACCGACCCTGACCGCAGCCCGACCGCCGGACACGTCGCGGGCGCCGGCGGCGTGCATGGGATTATCCGGAACCACGATCACCAGCGATGCCGGCGACGACGCTAGCCTGACCGGGGTGATCGCCGCCTTCGAGCACGCCTACTACGTGCGCCGCGACCCAGCCGCCGCCATGGGCGTCCTGGCTCCCGACACCGGGATCACCGCCGAAGCCCTCGCCGCGGGAATCGCCTCCATCCCCACCGGCACCACCCATTGCGTGGCGATCACCCCGATCGCCGACACCGCCGCCGAAATCCACCTCGTCCAGCTCCACCCGGACCGCTCCCGGGTCGACTACCTCCAACTCGTCAACGTCTCACCCCGCGCCGACCACCCACACGAGGTGTGGATCACCAACATCCAGAAACGGTGACCACCCGTGACCCACCGACCCAACAACCGCCCGACCCGGACGATCGAACAACGACGATGGTGCCCGCCGTAGGCACCGACCTCACACCACGTTCCCACCCGCCTCGCTTCTTTCGCCCACTGTGGCAACGGCATAGGTATCACGATTCACCCTGAGCGCTTCACACTCCGCCCATGTCGGCGTGCTGGTCACGGGTACTGGCCACGCCCGCCGAACCCTAATCGCCGGGGACATTCCAGTGCCGCACCGAGTTTCACCGTCGCGGCGAACGCCCTTCATATACCGGAGGCGACAATGTCCACCACCACAACAACGACAGTTTCCACGGCCGAGCTCGCCACGACCGACGCCGCGCTCCGCCGCGACTTCACCCGGTTCCACAACCTGCGCACTATCGCGCCACACGCGGACACCCCCGCACAAGCCCGCACACTCTTAGCCCAGGCCGCCAAATTGGCCGACCGCTGGACCAACGGCCCCGACCCCGACGCCCGCGCCTTGTGGCACGAGCTCGAATCCGCCGTCGCAGTATGGAATGCCCGACCGGAAACTACAGCGAGAGCCTTCCGGCGACTATCCCAGGCCCACAACGCCGGAGACATCCCGATCGAGGACCGGACGTGGCAGACCCTCAACCAGGCCGCCGAACTCACCGGTCACCTCACCACCACAATCGCCGGCTCGAACCAAGACAGCGCCCGCTGGACCCCGACACAACCCGCAGCCAAGCCCAGCAATTGCGGCGGCAGCTTGCTGGACCGAGCCCTCGGTGGCCATGCAGCCGAGCCTGTCGGCTTGGACGAGGTCGCCGCGGTGATCGCCGAAACCGATCGCCTCCTCGCCATCGAAGAACTGTGCGGCGATCGCGATACCGGCGCCGACGACCACACCTACCTGCTTCCGCCACCGCTGCACCCCACACCGACGACTGCCACCGGCGACGCCGAATCCCGCCGAACCAATGCGCTGATCACGCTGCAAAACCTGACCGCCGAACACACGCGCCTGGCGGGGGAGTGGGACGGTCCACTCGAGGAGGTCGACACCCTCGTCGCGCGCTTGGAGTCGCTGCTGTGCGCAATTCGCGACGCTCGCCGTGCCGCTGCGACGGCCGGAGTTCCCGTCGCCGATATCGAGGCCACGTACCGGGCCGGCAGTGGTGGCCAGTACTGGCATCCGCCAGTGCCTCCGAAACGCCCTGATTCCGGACGAGATTCCGACGGCGGCCTCGACGAGATCACCCCGGCTCACCTCGAAACCCCGCATCACACGAACGCGGCAGGAGACGAGGGTGCGTGCAGCGGCCCTGCCTTCACACGCGCCGACGACTGGACGGATGATCGCTTCCCGGTCCTCGGCGGCCGAGATGAGCATCGAGTCGATGTGGAGGCCGCTCGATCATGACGCTCTCTCTGGATCATTACATCCGTCCCGCCGCCCTGCACCACCGTCAGATCGGTGACTATCGGCTCACCTCGCTCCCCGACGGTGCCGCCTACCTTGATCCCCGCACGTGGTATCCCGCCTCCACCGACGAAACATGGTCCGAGCACGCCCATCTCGTCAACGGCGACGGCTGGCTCGTCGCGAGCATCGGCGCTCTGCTGATCGAACACGGCAACCGGTGCGTACTTATCGACGCCGGATTCGGCCCGATGGCAACCCCGACACCACCGTTCGGGTTGATGCGCGGCGGCCAGCTCCTGCACAGCCTCACCCAAGCAGGCAAGACACCTGCCGATATCGACGCCATCGCCCTGACTCACCTCCACCTGGACCACATAGGCTGGCTCTGGCACCCATCCACACCGTTCGCCGACACACCCATCCTGATCGGCGACACCGAATGGAAGCACCGCGACGAAGCGGCCACCGACGGCGTCGCCCCCGACACGCTCGCCGCCTTCAGCGGACGTGTCCGCACGATCGAACCCGGGACCGCCGTCTTGCCGGGCGTTCACGCCACCGCGACACCTGGGCACAGCTTCGGCCACCTCGCCTACACCCTCACCACCGACACGAGGCGGCTCGTGTGCTTCGGCGACGCCCTGCAATCCCCGATCCAGATCCGCCACCCCGACCTCACCGCCGCCATCGACGACGACCCCACCACCGCGCGCACCACCGCCCACGCCCTCGTCGACGACCTCACCACCCCCATCACCGAAGGCTTCGGAATGCACTTCGCCGACGCCCAATTCGGACGCGTCACCACCGCAACCGACGGCACCCGAACCTGGCAACCCACCACGTGAACAGCCCCACCACAAGGTCCAAAGCCCGTCATCCATCAACCACACAACTCTCCATCGATCTACGAAGTCAGGAAACACCCATGACCCTCATCACCAGCCTCCACGCATCCGCCGGCACCGACCTGATCGACCGAGTCGAGAGAATCGGTGAGCTGATCACTAGTTCCCAGCCGGAAGCGCTGCGGCTGCGCCGCGCCACCGACACCGTCGTCGAGGCCCTCGAATCCAACGGGCTGACCCGAATGAGCTGGCCGCGCGCAGGCGGTGGAGCGCACCTGAGCATGCTCGAACAACACCAGGTACTCACCGCTCTGGCCCGTTACGACGGCTCCACCGCCTGGATCACCGCGATCTGGACCGCCACACCCCACATGATCAGGCTATTCGGCCCCGACGTGTTCGACGAATTCCTCGACAGCGACAACACACTCGCCGCCGGGGTCTTCTCCGTCACCGGCACCGCCACCAAAGTCCCTGGCGGCTACACCGTCAGCGGCGCCTGGCCGTTCTGCTCCGGACAACACCACTCCGGCTGGGTTGTCGTGCCCGCCCACTCCGACCACGACGACCAGCCCCTGGCACTGCTGGTGCCCCGCAGCGCGTTCGACATCGCCGGACCCTGGGACATGACCGGCCTCGTCGGCACCGGATCCCATCCACTACGCCTCGAAAACGCCTTCGTCCCCGACCGCCACGCGATCGGCTTCCAGAACGTCCTCGACGCCACCAGCCGCGACACCCGCACCAATGATGACCCGTACTACGGTCAACCCCTCGTCCCGATCATCTGCGCGCTCTCGGCCGGCCCCGCCATCGGCATCGCCACCGCCGCCTACCACTACTTCAGCAACCGCATCCACCACCGGGGGATCTCCTACTCTCCGCATCAGATACAGGCCCAGGCGCCCATCACTCCGTTCCAGATCGCCGAAATCCAAGCTTTGATCGACACCGCCGACCACTTCGGCACACGTCTCGCCCGCACCGTCGACCACCACACCGCCACCGGCGAGCCTTGGACAATCGCCGAACGAGTGCGCGCCCGTTTCGACGCCGCCCGAGCGGTCCGCCTCTGCCGACAAGCCTGCGACATCATCGACACCGCCGCCGGCGCCACCGCCCACAACGAACACAACCCCCTCACCATCCTGTTACGGGACATGCAAGCCCTCTCGGTTCATGGCTTCCTTAGTCACGACAGCGCCGCCGAGCAGTATGGCCGCGTCCAGGCCGGACTTGAACCCACCTACCCCATCTACTAACCCGGTCGTGGCCGAGCTAGCTGCAGTGGCGCCGCCGGTGAAGTTGGAGGCGGTCGCACTGAACGCGTCAACTGCCGAGCAGGGAACCGCCGTGGCGATGCGGCAGGTCGCGTGGACGCGGTGCTGGCTGCCTGGGGATTTGGCCCTGGGGTGGTGACGATGACCGGGCTAGACGAGGAAGCGCCACCTAGAAGCGACTGGCATGGTGCGGGCAATGAATCGGGTAGTGGCACCGTCACATTCGCGGAGTGGTTGGTCGCGGCGTCCGCGACCTCTCATGGCACGGCCTCCGATCACGAATCGGTGGACGGGCATGAGATTCCGGTTCGTGATGACGCGCTTCGCGGTGCGTTGACAGCGGTGGTCGTGTTGGTCGTCTTCATCGCGACCTTCGTCGGGGCGATTCGGCTTGGCGGGGAGGATCGTGTCGGGTTCGCGGATCGGACGCAGCCGGTATCGATCGCTCCGCCGGGCGGAGACAGGGAGCCTGCTGTGGGTGGTGGGGCGGTGCTGGTGACCGGCACAGCGGCAATCTGCGGCGAAGAGACGGTATCCGCAGTTGCTGCGCTCGACGAACGTGGACGGATCCGGTCGGGGGAGCGAGCGATCGCGGCGTTCGTGGCGGCGTACTATCACGCCCGCAGCGGCGTCCTGGCCCAGCGAATGGTGGCGCCGGAGGCGATGGTGGCAGACGCGGCTTTGCTTCAGGCGCAGATCGATTCCGTGCCGCCTGGAACGGCCTATTGCGCGTGGATCGAAGCGGTTTCGCCGGGTTGGCATCACCTCGAGCTGGTCGAGTACCGCCCCAATCAGCCCACGCTCGTGCGGCGGCAGCGGATCGCCACGACCGCGACCGAAGGCCAAGTGTTGATCACCGCGATCATCGACCGCGACGGGCCACGTCGATGAGGGAAATACCCTTCCGCCCAATGGATTCAACCGCCAATCGCGTGTGGTTGTGATGTTGGTAGCGGTCGTGGGTGTTGGGCGGGGCGTCGGTGTGACGACTACGACTGTCGCGTTGGCGGCGGCGTGGCTGCGAGACGAGGATGTAGTGGTGATCGAGGCCGATCCGGCTGGAGGCCGACTCGCCGGGCTCGGTGGCGACGACCGGCGTGGCCTGGGCAGCCTGAGCGAGGAGGTCGCCCGGAACGGCGTGCCGGCGGGCCTGAGTGAGCACCTCCAGACGATTCCGGCGGGCGTGGTGGTGTTGGCGGCGCCCCATGATGCCATCGACGCGCAGGCTGCGCTGACAGCGCGGGTTCCGCAGTTGTCGCCTGCGCTGCGTGACCGTCTGCGAGAAGACACTAGCCAGGCGGTGTTCCTCGCCAACTGTGGTCGGGCCGAGGCGAATTCGGTGGCAGGTCCGATCATGACCGGCGCCGACGCGACTGTGCTGGTGCTGGGTCACCCGTGCGGCGACGAGGACGTTCGGGCTGTACGCGAGATCCGCCGGCGGTGTTCGAACCTCGCCGGTGTGGTGCTGATCGGTGCCAGCCGTCGGCGGCTCCAGTCCGTGGCCGGTGTGCCGGTACTCGGGATGCTCCCGCGCGACGACCATGCCGCAATCGCGCTGCTGGAAACTCCCGGCACCGAAGCCGTTCGGCTGATCATCGCCGCGCGCCCTGTCGCAACGGCCGTACGCGAATACCTGCACCGCCGATCACATAGGCCGGTCCGCGGCGAAGGCTGGCAACGCGGGCGACGATCGCTCCTTGCCGTACTGCGGCACCGCCACGACGCCCCGACGGTCTACGGGGTGCACGAGCCGCCATACGCAGTGCCGGCGGCGCCTGCTGGGCCACGCGACAGGCCTATACCTGATCGCACATCTGGTCCGACGCGTGCTTTCATGCGTAATTCGATCACGGATGCGAGCACTGCGGTCAGTGCCGCCATCGACGCGGAACACGCTGTCGCCCAGCCGGTTGCTGATCATCCCGGCGATGAGGCCGCTCCGGCATCGCCGGCGGTCGCGCGGGAATCCGCCATGCATGAGCCGTTAGTGGCGATCGAGCTGTTCGGGCCGCTGCGCGTACGCTGGGGCCCAGGAATCGGCTCGCCAAAACCGGCTGGGGACATCACCGCCTCGCTGCAGCCGCGGAGCCGGGAAGTGCTGGCGCTGCTTGCCACCCATCCCGACGGCATGAGTCGCGACGAACTGATCGCCGCGCTGTGGCACGACCGCAGTCCCCGTCGCCCCGCCAATGCGCTCAGCATGTCGCTGCATCGCCTGCGCGAGACGATCACCGCGGCCACCGGAGGCCGCGTCGGGGACATCCTCGCTGAGGATGCTCTGCGCTACCGGCTTGACCCCGCGCGAGTCAGCGTCGACTACTGGGAATTCACCGATGCCGTGCGTCGCCGCCGCGTCAGCGACTCGGACTCCGATCGTGCGGCCGCCGCGCGCCGGGTGCTCGACCTCACCTGGCGCGGCCTCCTCGCCGCGGACGTGGCCGGCGAGTGGGTCTTGCCGCTGCGCGAGGCCGTGCGCCGCGATGCCGCGATCGCCCTGGGCTCGCTGGCGGGCACGCTCGTCGACCATCATCCCCGCGAAACGCTCGACCTGCTCGAAAAGGCGATCGAGGCCGATCCCTACAACGAACAGATCTACCAAGACATTCTGCGGCTCCATGCGCGAATGGGTGAAACCAGCGCCATCGACGCGACAGTGGAACTCCTGACACGGCGCCTCGCCGAAATCGGAGAACACCCCAGCCGCGAGACCCGCGAACTCGCACACCGACTCAAGCACCGCCCCGAGATAGAAAAGACGATCGCAGAGGAGAAGGAAAGCGGTGCCCAGCCCGATCCCGGAGGTGGAAGTGAAATCTGAACACCCTCGTGCTCCGCCTCGAAATAGAAGGCGACGACCGCACTCCGCGTAAGTAGGCCGAGTAATTCCGTCGCCGTGGATATGTTGCGGTGATTCCGCTATAGTGGCACACGGCGTTGCGCTTCGAAATTGATAATTTCGCTGTCTTTCACAGTGTCGAATTTGCCGCCATTCAAATCTCTGAAATGTGGTGGCGATTCGCGGGATCCGATCTCTTGCGATTTATCTAATCGGTCCCCGAATGCTGACTCTCGATCGGGTTGGTGGACGGTGACTCTTCGGTGGGGCGTTCGGTGGGGTCTTCGGTGGCGTGGTCGGTGGAGCCATTAAGACGCCCCACGTGTGTCGACGATAAGCCCAGTTCACGGGCCATTTTCTGGCGTAACCGTCTCCCAGGCTCCCCGTACGGGGACAAAGAAACACATGGTCGGCGGGGGTGGCGCGGCCCCGACACCGCCGCCACTCGGCAGGCGTCGCTGACCCCGCTGATACCTCAACCGGTCACCCCTGCGGCCATCGTCTTGCCCAGCTTCATTGCTATTCAATTCCGTCCTCATGCAATTGCTGATCGAATGCAGCGCCGGCTCCCGGTTTATTCTTGCCTCGTCCCGTTGCTTGCGCGAGTACACCCTGACCTGCGGAAATTCGCCGGAATTCATGGCTGAATTCGGTTGAGACGTGTGGCGAGTCGAGATAGCGTCGACGTATTCCCGGGGAAATCAACGAATCCGAATTCGATTAGGGCGACCGGCGACCCGTGTGCGACGATGCGCCGTCGGTGGTGTCCCGAAATCGAATCAATCGCCAGTATGAGGAGACGAAACAACATGACCACCCCCGCCGCCCCGACCCCCGCCACCACCACCCGGCTGCGCAATGGCGAATTGCGCCGCATGGTCGCCCAGGTGCTCGCCGACAATCCCGCAACCGAATACGGACCGCGCGAAATCGCCCACTTGCTGGGCCGTTCATCCGGCGCGGTCGGCAACGCCCTGGAAGCGTTGACCACCGCCGGACACGCCGAACGCACCAACGACAAACCGCGCCGCTACCGCGCCACCGCCACCGCCCCCACCGCAGCTGCCGGAGCACCCACACCCACCCCGGCCCCCGCGCGGCCCGCCAGCAGCCCCCGCAAGCGGCCCGCCGCCCCGACCCCACCCCGACCCGCCAGCGCGCCCACCCCGGCCGCCACCGGGCCGGTGACGCGCCCGAACGGGCAGCTCTACCATCCGCGCACGCTGGCGGGCCGCGCCGATGTGGACGTGTTGCGCACCATGCGCGACAACGAGGTCCCCGTGCTCCTGTACGGGCCGCCCGGCACCGGAAAGACCTCGCTGATCGAGGGCGCGTTCGGTGACCTGCTGACCGTGCAGGGCGACGGCGACACCACGGTCGCCGATTTCGTGGGCGAATACACCCAAGCCCCGGACGGCACTTTCGTTTTCGTGCACGGGCCACTGGTCCGCGCGATGCGCGAGGGCCGGGTGCTGTTCGTCGATGACGCCACCCTGATCCCGCCGACCGTGCTCTCGTGCGTCTACCCCGCGATGGACGGCCGCCGCGAGATCGTCATCAAAGCCAACGGCGGCGAGGTCGTGAAAGCCGCGCCAGGGTTTTTCGTCGTCGCCGGACACAACCCCGGCGTGCACGGGGCGATCCTGTCCGATGCGCTCGCGTCGCGGTTCGCGTTCCAGGTGCGCGTCGGCAGCGACTACGACCTGGCAACGTCGCTGGGGGTGAACCCGAAAGCGGTTCGCGTGGCGCGGAATCTGGCCACCCGCCAAACCCGGGGCGAGATCGGGTGGGCACCCCAACTGCGGGAGTTGTTGGCGTTCCAGAAAATCGCCGACGCCACCGACCCGCACACCGCCGCCGCCAACCTCATCGGCACCGCCCCCGAGGACGACCGCGCCATCGTCGCCGACGTCGTCAAAACCGTGTTCGGCACCACTCTCGAGCCTCTCGCCCTCGGCACCCGCCGCTAACCCCCCGCACACCCGAAAGGACCACCCGCCATGACCAGCCCCGTGATCGCCGACCCCGCTACCGTCCCGGCCGCGCCGCCCACTACGACCAGCCACGTGATCGCCGACCCCGCCGCCACACCGGCCGCACCGCCCGCTACGACGGCCTGGGAAACGCTGTCGGCCGCCCTCACCGAGGAGGCCCCGCCGATCGCCGACCGTGACGACCTGGTCGTCACCATCGCCCCCGGCGCGGCCCACGGCCACCCCGCCGTGTTCATGCCGCACAGCGCCGCCATCGAAATCGACGGCACCCGCCTCGGTATCGACCCCGCCACCGCGCGCCCGGACCGTCACAGCGACCGCGCCCGCTACGCGGCCACCTGGGGCGCGTTCACCCACGAATGCGCCCACGCCCAGCACTCCCGCTGGGAACCACCGGCACTGGCGCACCCGGGCGTGGTGGAGGCCGCCATGCTGTTGGAAGAATCACGGATCGAGGCCGCCCACATCCGCCGCCGCCCCGACGACCGGCACTGGCTGCGCGCCAGCGCGACCGAGATCGTGATCGGCGACAACGGCGGCGCGGATGCCATCGCCGCGCTCCCGGCCACCGGCTACGCCGCCGCCCAATCCGCCGCACTCATCCTGGGCCGGGTCGATGGCGGGATCCTCGAACCCGCCGAATGCGCGCCCGCCGCCGCCGCGATCGAAACCATCCTCGGCACCGACAAACTCGCCGCACTGCGCGCGATCTGGCAGCACGCGCACACCGTCGCCGACGACGACGGCGCGACCATGCTCGAACTCGGGCAGCGCTGGCTCGACATCATCGGCCCCGACCCACACGCCGACCCCGACCCCGCCTCGCCGCTGTCGGCCGCGATCGGGAAGACCATCGGCAACGTCGCCAAAGCCGTTGCCGCTGCCCCGGTCCCGGTCGACCCGGCCGAGGCCGCCGCTACTGCCGCCGCCACCGAACGCCGCCGCGCCGCGATCGCTGAACGCACCGCCCGCAAAGTGTTCGGCGACCCCTCCGGCGACCGCACCGCCACGGCCACCACCCGCCGCACCCGCGCCCCGCACGACGGGGAGCGGGCCGCCGCGCGGGTGCTGGCCCGGGCGTTGTCGGCGGCCAGCCAGCGCGAACGCGCAGTCGTCAAAACCGGGTCGGTGCTGCCGCCCGGGCGGGTGCGGATGCGGGGCGCGCTCACCCGCCAGGCCCAACGTGCCGCTGGTGCCATCCCGACCGCTGAGATGTTCACCCGCACGGAACGCAAAACGGTCCCGACCCCGCCGCTGCGGGTCGGGATCGCTTGCGACATCTCGGGATCGATGACCGACTACGCCGAACCCGTCGCGTCGGCCGCGTGGATCATCGCCCAGGCCGCCGCCCTGGCCACCATGCCCGCCGACACCGCCACCGTCACCTTCGGCCACAAAGTTGCCCCCGTCACCTACCCCGGCACCGCGCCCACCCAGGTGACCGAATTCTCCTCCAATGACATGTGGGAGGCCATCGACCAGGCCATCGACGCCCTCGACGGCGCGCTCGGCCTGTCCCGCCCGGAAACCACGCGCCTTCTCGTCATCATCTCCGACGGCCAATTCCGCACCGACCCCCGCCGCATCGCCCAAAAACGCCTCGACCGCCTGCGCGCCAGCGGCTGCGCCGTGCTGTGGCTGGCCCCCAACCTCCGCTACAGCGAACCGCTGACCGGTGCCACCGTCCAGGAAATCGCCGACCCCGCCGCCACCGTCCGCGCCATCGCGCGCGCCGTCACCACTGCCGTGCGCACGGCATAACCGACCAGCCCCGGGGCGGGCCGCACCCGGCCCGCCTCCGGGCGGAAGCAACCCGCCCGCAATCGAACCCGCGACGAAGGAGACCCACATTGCGCACGCCCGGCTCACGTGACCGCATCCGCACCACCCCCACAGCAGCGGTTACGCCCGGTCCGCAGCCACCCACCGAATCCGACAGCGAGACCTTGATCGGCTCGACCACCCGGCCGATCTGGTTCCACGGCATACAGCTACCGACCGGAACCTTGGTCCGCATTGTCCGATTCCGCCGCGACGGCACCGCCGAGATCATGCGAACCGACGTGTTCGGCCAATCCAAGCGTGTCGCAACTGATGCCCTCGAATGCCCATAGCGCACCAACCGAACGGCTGATTTCGCCCCGCCCCGCCGCAACTCTCAACAACGCCTCGACAGCCTGCGCGCCAGCGGCTGCGCCACTACCACCGCCCGCACCGCATAACGACCAGCCCCGGTGGCGGGCTGTACCGGCCCACCACCGGGGACGACAGCAAACCCGAAGGAGAACACAATGCGCACGCCCCGCCCTGGTGACCGCATCCTCATCACCGGCATCATGGCCGACGACCCCGCCCCCCTGCCGATCGGTGCCACCGGCACCGTTACCGGCACCGGCCCTGGCCAAATCTACGTCGACTGGGACAACGGCCGGAGCCTGATCCTGCTCAACACCGACCCCTACCGGATCATCCCGACGACGCAGGCGGACGACAACGCCCACCGCGCCACTGTGCCCGCGCACGCGTTACGCGGTGGCCAACGCCTCGACACCGGCAAATACGTCCACACGGTATCGGCCAGCGTCGGCGGCCTCGTGGACATCACCTTCAGCGACGGCACCGCATGGTGCTCGGTCCCTGAGGACCACCCGATCACCCTGTGGCACGGAGGGCCCAGCAGACGGGCCTACCCGTTCGCCGCCCTGCCCGCCGACGAACACCTGCGCCACTGCCCCAAGCAGCAGCATTAGACCACGAACGAGCTGCCCCAGCGTTGCCGCTGCATGCGGTAGCCAGCGCTACCTGGTTGCCCCGGGCGTGAATTCGCGTCGGGGCAACGGGTTCAGTTCGCAAAGTGTTACCGCGTGTCCGCGTGACCTCGACCGGCCCGATCTCAACGTCCCCGCACACGCGGGCACCAATGAGTCGGCTACACCCTGGACTGCCTATTCGGCCATTCGAGAGCCTGCTGGCGGGTCCGCGCGGCACAGAGCTCGTTCGATCTTGCCGCCATCACGTCGAGCGCACGGCGACTATCACGCAGACGCTGGCGGTTCCCAGTCGATGTCGAGCCACTCAGCTCGCGGGTCGTCCTCGCTCGTCTTCGCGAAGTACGACGGGTGATGCAGCTGGTGTGGGCACTCGTCGTTCCGTCGGGCGTCCAACAGCCGCCCGTACTCGTCTTCTAAGTCGGTCCGAGTCGCGAGCCTAGACGGCCAGAACAGCGATTCTCGCTCGTTGGGCGGACAAACCTTGCATGGAAGATACAGATTCTGCGGCTGCCACCGCACCCAGCGTGCCATGGGTCGCATCGTACTGCCCTCCGAAAAGCCTGCTGCGACTTGACGAAACCGATAGGAAGGCCGGCGCGGCGGCTGACTTCGGACGCTCATCGGACGGAGTCGATGCGGGTCGTGATCCAGTCGAGGACGCGGCTGACAGCGTTGTCGTAGCCGAGCTGGTGGACGCCGGAGGAGTAGAACTCGGCGGCAGCGGTCGACTCATGGGCCCGGCCGGCGAGATCCTTACCGGTCGTGGGGCCTGGAGCGGGGGTGATTTGGGTTGCCAGATCGCTGATGCGGTTGGCACCGGTGCCAGTGAGTGCCGAGGCCGCGGCCGTAGCGAGGTCGGCGGCGACGGGTGCGAGCCCGGTGAGTTCGATACCGGCGTTGATCGGGTCGCCGGTGGCGAGTTTCTGGGCGGCGCGCCAGGCGATGTCCTGGGCGGCGCCGACCGCGCGTGCGAGTCGTGTGATGTCGAGGCGGGCGAGGACGTCCACGATCTGGGCGGCGATGCTGGTCCAGCCGCTGGGGTCGATCGGCGCGGCCATGGACAGGGCGCGAGCCGCCAGGTGCAGGTCGACCTGGTCGGCCATGCGGATCAGCGGGTGGAAGGCGTTGTTCAGCTCGCCGCTGATGCGGTGGGCGCCGGGGATATCGCCGGCGACGAGTCGCTGCGGCAACTGGATGAGGCCGTCGACGATGGCGGGTATGTTCGCGGCGAATTCGGCGAGGCCACTGAGGACGATGAACACCTGCCGGGTCACCGAGGCCGGATCGAGGCCACCGCGGGTTTCGGTCGCGAAGGTGTCGATGATGCCTCGCAGGGCAGGGTTTCCGGTGAAAGCGCGACCGAGGGCGGCAAAGGTCGGCGTGTCGGTGGGCGAGGTCGCGCAGTACAGGTCGCCGGTCGCGCACACGGTGCGGACCCGGTCGGCGAGGGCGCCGAAGTCCTCGCGGGGGCCTGCGACGCCTTGCCCGGTGACCGGGTCTCCTAGTTGCGGGGTGTCGGGGTCGCGGCGGGGGTCGGCGATCAGTCCGACGGCGAGGACTCGGGATGCGGGTAGCGGGCCCCGGCCCTGGCCGATGGAGGCGGTGACGGTGCCGACGATGTCGGCGCCTTGGGAGTATCCGGCCATGACGACCTGGGTGCTGTCGCACAGGTCGGTGAGTGCCTGGGTCAGGGCGGTCGCACCGCCGGCCGCGGAGACCGGGTAGGGCACCGCGAGCGCGGGATAGGGCAGGTAGCGGATGTCGATGTCAGCGCCGTAGCGGGCGCGCAATCCCTCGCCGATGGGACTCAGCAGCCCGGCGGACCGGGCGGGGTCGGCGAGGGGGTTGGTCTCGCCGGTGCCGGGTGCCAGCACGGCGGTGAACGGCGGGCACGGCGCGGTAGGTGCGGCGGCGGCGGTCCCGCTGGTGGCGATCGTCGCCGCGGTGACGGCGGTGGCAACGGTCAGCGTCCCCGCCATCAATCGCGCGAGCAGCGCGTGGTGACTCACCCATGTTCGGGCGCGGGATCCATTGAGCATTGGCGCTCCTGTCGCAGATCGAGTCCCAGGTGCGAGGTTGCACCTGCACAAAGGGGACTCCAGATAACGGCGCGCTTTTCAACGATTGGACGTGTTGGACACACGAATACGGATTCCTGATCGCGACATCGATACCACCAAGACGGTGCCGACCTTGCTGCATGCCTGGGCGAAGTGCAGCGTCGGCCCGCCGATCGCTTGGTCGGATCTACACCGCTGTCCGCCGGCTATGGCTGAGTCGGCCGACGACGATCACCCGCGGTGCAAAAGAGTCCGCACGCATCGTTGACATCCGCTGGGGAAGAGTTGTGGGTGTCGGGCCCTCGCCAGGTAATGCGCGGCGGCACTGTCAACTCCTTGACGCCGCGATCCTTGGTGCTATCGGTCTTTGTCGCGGAATGCCTCGCGAGATTCGTCATCTGACTCCGGGCTTGTCGAGTCGTTGATCGCCGGTGTGTGCCGTGGGTCGGCCAGTCTCGCGACACCGCGTACCGGAAGCACTGCCGCAATCGAGACCACCAAGATCACCGCCGCGACCCAAGCCACAGGTTCGGGCCCCATCAATGGAATTGTGGCTGCGGCCAAGAGCAAGCCGACCGGGCTGAGTGCAGAATTCGCCAACGCGTCGATGGACAGCACACGGCCCAGCAGATCGGGGGGTGTGCCCGTCTGCAGCGCGGAAATCCACAGCACGCCAAACAGGGACAGCCCGATTCCCGCGACCGCACTGGCTGGAATGATCGCCCAGGCGGGGGCGACCATCGCGACCGCGGCGACCTGGGGAAGTTGGGCAGACAGCGCGAGCATTCCCCACAGGCCGGGTCGTGTGGTCTGGACCGCGCCGCCCCACGCTGAACCTACGAAAGCGCCCAATGCTTCGGCGGCAACGATCATGCCGACCAGCCGGCCGTCCCATTCCTCGGCGTAGAGCATGGGTATGAGCACCGAGAGCGGACCCATAACTAATGCGATCTGCACAGCGCCTTGCAGCAGGATGGCGAGCTGCCAGCGCTGCGTCAGCACATACCGTGCTCCGCCGATAGCCTCGTCGAGGAACGACGATTCGTCGTCGGTCCGTGCGGGGGCGGAATCAGCGACACCGAGCAGTGTGAGGACGCTGACGGTGAAGGCGGCGACGTTCGCGACGAGGGCGAGTTCGGCGCCGGCCGAGGCGACCGCGATGCCGCCGACCGCGGCGCCGACGATTGCCGCGAGCCGGTTCGACATCGACCGCAGGGCGTTCGCCGGACGCACTTGATCTGCGGGCACCAGGGAGGGGATGAGGGCTCCGTACGCGGGCCGGTAGATGCCGCCGCCGATACCCATGCACAGAGACAGAGCGGCCAGTACCACCAGCGGCGCGTCGACTCCCAACGTCAGAATCGAGATGACCGCGATTGCCCGGATGAGGTCGGAGACGATGATCACCCGGGTGCGTCGGAATTTGTCGATCAGGCCACTGCCGATCAGCAGCGAGACCACACCGCCAGTCGCGACGCACGCAAGTACGATGCCAATCGCCTGTACCCCGTCCTCGCGCCGGGCCAGGAACAGCGTAATGACCACGGCGAACATTGCGTCGCCGACCATGTTGACCAGTTGGCCTGCCCACACGCGCCGGAAAACGGGGAACCGCAGAACCTCCAGGACGCTCACGCGCTCTCACCACCCTTTGTTGAACAGCTCGCATGTCGGCGGAGGATTCGCTCACCCAGCGATCCGGCAAGCGAATCGGTGTCAGCACCATCGGCCATGACGACCCTGTGTGTGTCGCCGTGCGTGATCAAGGCCCCCGCGTCCTCCAATCGCGACAACAGATTCCGGCCGCCGCGATTGGTCCACTCTTCCACATGCGGATCGTCAGTCCGATTCCGCAGCCGCCGCACTAGCGCGTCCACGACCGCGTCCCGCTTGTCGTTCGCTGCCGTGGCGATCACGACAGAATCGATCCTTGCGAGCGCCTGGTTCAGTCGCGTCCGATACTCGTCGGTGTGCTGGAGGGCGAGCCCACCACTGCAGTCGATGACACCTTGGGACAGGTGTTCGAGGACTTCCTCGAGCACGAACAGCTCGAACTTGCTGTCATAGCGATGTAGTGCTTCAGCTCCGGATTCGTCGAAGATCCGATCTGCTCGCGCCGTTGAGTAGCCCCACCTTCGGCCGCGATCCTGACGGATCTCGTCGAGGCAGACGAGGCGCATCGAGAGGTGGCGTGCCAGGCTCCAGGCGAGAGTGCTCTTGCCGGAGCCTGGCGCACCCAGAATCGCGACGACAGTCATGACACCGGCGCAGCGAGCGCCTTCCGGTACATTTGCTCGGCAAGGTCGGGTCGGACCTGTTCGCTATAGAGCGAATACAGGAAGGCGACGGGGCTTTCCAACCTTGACGTCAGATACCACTGTCGCAGGCGGCTCGTAGCCAGCTCCCACACATGAATTCGACCACGGAGGACTGCCACCAGGTCTGACGCATGGCAGTCGATTCCAGCGGGGATCGCCATCAAGGCAGAGCGAACGTCTCCATCGACGGGGACGAACTGTGCGCGGTTGAAGTCGAGCCCAAGTATCTGGCAGTCGTTGTCGTCGAAGCCCCGCAGACAGACCGCGAAGCGGACGCTGCCGACCTGTTCGCCGAGGTAACTGTTGGTATTGATCAGCGCCTTGCCAAGAGGTGACAACATCAACAACGGCGCCATGAGACTGAGCTCGCGCATGATCAGTTCACGGTCAGAGGAGTCCACCGGCTCAGCGAAAATCGGAGCCGGTTCGATGTTGAGATCGATCTCGCCGGCTCCGTGCAGATCGGGGTCTGGTTCTGTGTCGGGTAATGGTGTAACCCAACGAGCGCGGCTGGTGGTCGATGTGCCGGCAATGAAGCTGGCAGTCTGACCTGGTGTCAGGCCGACCATTCGAGTGTCGATCGACAGCCGGTTCGCGACCGCTTCGAGTTGGCCGAGGTCGGACCACAGGAACTTGCCGTGCTTGCGCGGGCTTTGCAGGTATCCAGTTCCGCTCAGCAGGATGTACTGAACCTGCGGGAACAACGTCAGTGGCTGGTTGAGTACCGACTGCAGGATGTCGACACCGACGGTGTTCCGCCCCGTTTCCGACTCGACAGGCAGCATATTGTCGAACGCGCCCAGTTGCCCTGGTGGGCAGATCTGCGCGTTGTGGGTCGAGATGTAGACCGCCGGATCGCACTGCTGGAGCGAATGATCCATCTCGATCTCGGTGTCAGATTGTACGAAGATCCCGCGGCCCGAATCAGCAGGTCCGAAATAGAGGCTGGTTACACGGCTCTCCCACGACGGCGCGTCCGGGCTGCCTTGGAACAGCTGAACGACCGTGTCCGCGATGGCGTATGGCTCGCCATGTGCCAGCAGAACGGGCCGCAGGCCAATCATCTCGATGGCGTCGATGCACACCTGAGGAAGGACTGACGGCACAAGAACGGTGGTCTCTGGCGGCAACATTCGCAGCGACGGTACATGGAAGTGATCGAGGTGCTCGTTGGTTACCACAACCGCGTCGACCGCGGGCAGGTCATCGATCTCGACGCGGCGTGGCGGCCAAATCTCGAAGCGCAGCTCGTCGCTGTTGCCGAACGATGCCGTGAGGACGGGATCGACGAGCACCCGAACCGTCCCGACAGTGAGCATCCAGGACTGCTGACCGATGTATGTCGTGGTGAGTTCCATGATCACTCGACCCCTTCACTGATGATCTGCAACTGCTTGGTGTAGACGCGGCACGAGATATCGGGGCGGATTTGCTCCCCGTACAGGTTGAACATCAGCGCCACTAGGGAGTCAGTCGAGTTTCCGGTGTACCACGACCGCATCGCGATACCAACGACGTCCCAAATCTGCAACTCGCCGGTGAAGACAGCTGCCAGGTCCGAGGCATGGGTTACCAAGCCGAATGGAAACTCCGTGAGGGCATCCTCCAGTGGCACATCAGGGATTTGATCGAAGATCCCGGTGCGGACGTTCCACGCGTACGATCGGGCCGGTGCATGATGGGTTAGTAGCTTGATGATCAGCCGGTGGGTACCGAGGTTGGTCTGTTCCCGACCGGCCCCCACGAGCCGACGGCCCAGGTCGGAGACCAGTATTCCCCGGCTCAGATAGTCGAGACCAGCTTCGACGGCATTGATATCCGTATTCTCGTTATCGGTGTCGAGCGGTATGCGGATGGGCCTGAGGCTGATGCGCCCGTTCTCGCGAAGAAACTGCGCGCGACGTTCTTTCAGCTCGGCGAACCGCGAAGCGTCCACGCGCAGCCAGCCAAGCTCGCCGACGTTTCGGATCCCATCCGGTCCACATTCGATCAGTTCGCCGGGCTCGGGACCATAGACGTCCACGTTCCGCACGAGCAGCGACAAGCACTCGGCAAGTTCTCGCTGCTCGGAGAAGGGGAATGGGCCCATTTCCTCATAGTCTTTGAGGAATCCGCCACCGCACACGAGGAAATGGCAATCTCGCAGCTGGGGAGCGTCCGCGTATTGCACGAGAAGCTGATGTCCGATATCAAGTCCAGCGAAAGCCGTGAGCTGACCGGAGCCCTCGGACAGCTCGCTGGACTTCAGATTGTCCAGCGAGCCGAAAACGCCAGGCGGGGTGATTTGGGCATTATTGCTGAGCGCCAGGACGGCAGGAGGCGGAACCCTCCCGTTGTCGATATCTGCCAGGAATTCCTCGGATACCAATGCATCGATGCTGAGATAGATTCCCGCTACGTCAGGGTCGGCGGCGTCGCGCACATACACTTGGCTGACCCTGCTCTCCCAGAGCACGGTTTCCGGATGCGGGGGGTACAGCGTAATGACGGTCGACCCGACCTCGATATCCTCGCCGAATTGTGCGCGCTGGACAGTGAAACCCAGCTCTTCGATGTGTTCGGTCACCGAGTCGATCATCAGGGGTCCAACAATCACTGGTGTTGCCCGGCTCAGCTTGTTCAATGATGGGAGATGGAAATGGTCGGAATGTTCGTGGCTGATAACTACAGCCGCCGGGTCCGGTAGCCCATCTATACGGATCTTTCGTGGCGGATAAATCTCCACCGGACTCGATGTGTATTCCTCGCCATAGCGGGGCAGCAGGATGGGGTCGAGTAGAACTGGGTGCTCCTGCGTCCCGCAGGCGAATCCGTTATGGCCGAGAAAGCCCATCAGCATTGTTGACCTCCAGTGTCATAAGGCCAGCAGCCGCCGGGGCTGCAAGCCCCGGCGACTGCGGACGATCATCGGACGTAGTACGAAGGAGTAACCCCACGCTTGATCGGCGAGTTGCTGGACGCCGATGTCTTCACAGAAGCCAGCCCCTTCTTCAGTTTGGCAATGTCCGACGCGGTGAACTTCGACATGCTGATATTCCCTTTCTTCCCTTGAATAGAGGCCGCGCTTCGGCCCCCATCATCGAGCCAACCCGGCTCGAAGATCATTGACGCGATGGGCCTGATGCAGATATCGCAGGTCTGCTGTGCTGCCAGCGAAAAGTTGTAATGCGAGTCCCCTCCCCGAAATTTCTGGCATCCCGAGACGATCGGCTGCTACGCCGTGCGGTCTAGTGTCCTGAGTCGGTAATTCGTTGGCAGTATGCGGCGAGGGTTTCGAGGATCTCGTCGGCGGTTTTGGTCCAGACGAGTGGTTTCGGGTCGGCGTTCCAGGTGGTGATCCAGGCTTGGATGTCGGCTTTGAGTTCGAGGACCGATCGGTGGGCTGAGCGGCGGAGTTTGCGGCTGGTCAGTTCGGCGAACCAGCGTTCGACGAGGTTGAGCCAGGACGCCGAGGTGGGGGTGAAGTGCAGGTGGAATCGCGGGTGGCGCAGCAGCCATTTCTGCACTTCGGGGGTCTTGTGGGTGGCGTAGTTGTCCAGGACCAGGTGCAGGTCGAACTCGGCCGGTACCGCGGTGTCCACGGCTTTGAGGAAACGCAGGAACTCCTGGTGGCGGTGGCGCGGATACATTTCGGCGATCACCGACCCGGAGGCGAGATCGAGCGCGGCGAAGAGGTTGGTGGTGCCGTGGCGCACGTAGTCGTGGGTCATCCGCGCGGGGGTCGTCGGCATGATCGGTAGCGTCGGCGCGGTCCGGTCCAGGGCTTGGACCTGGGATTTCTCATCGACACACAACACGAGCGCGTTCTCGGGCGGGTTCATATACAACCCGACCACGTCGCGGACCTTGTCCACGAACAGTGGATCGGTCGACAGCTTCCAGGTCTGCACGACATGCGGTTTGAGCCCGAACGCCCGCCAGATCCGCGAGATCGAGGACTGCGACAAACCCACCTCGGTGGCCATCGACCGCGTCGACCAGTGCGAATCCTTGTTTGCTGGTGGAGACTTCAGCGTCTTGGCGATCACCTCCTTCACCTGATCATCGCTGATCCGGCGCGGCGCGCCGGCCCGCGGACGATCCGACAGACCCTCGACCCGGTCGGCGAGGAATCGAGTTCTCCACTTACGCACCGTTTCTCGAGAAACCCCCACCCTGCCGGCTACCGCGCTGTTGGACCCACCCTCGGCGCAGGCCAGCACGATCTGAGCGCGAATCACCAACGCTTGAGCCATTTTTCGGCGCCGTACCCACCCCTGCAGCACCTCACGCTCGGCATCGGACAACACCACGGGCTCAACCTTCGGCGACGGCACACCCAAAGTCTAGACTGCGAATAAACTTTCGACTCAGGACACTAGATGGATGCACCCCCACTGTGATGGAGCACGCTACCGCATCACGTCATAATGTCAAGCCTTGCAATGATTTACAGCTCCTGACGGTTCTGTGGGATCGGATGTTCCCATAGGTGATACTGCGAACCTCCGACTGGTGTTCGTCGTGGACCGGACTGTCATATTGGACATGCGAATACATGGATCGGGGGTCGCCCCAATCCTGGCAATCCGGCGCAACGGCAGCTCGTCGTATCCGGGAGCTGTCTTTGCCCCTGTATCAATTGTTTTCAGCTCGATTCACCAAGGTTGGACGAGCTGGATGCCGAAACGGTTCCATCGTGTGATGGGCATCACATGGTGTGGGGTGGCTTACCCCCCAGTGCTGCCTGGCACCAGGGAGCCCAGGCGCCGGGCTGTGTCGGTCGGCATGCGACATCCGAAGCCGGGCCGCGCGGTAGAGAGCTGGACTCGCTTGGTGTGGGCGTGTGAGTGAACGCCAGGCTCGCATCGCGGTGCGGGAAAGATTGCAGGGGCACACCAGTCCGGTAGCCCTAACTAGGTGCGGCAAACGCTGCCGTCCTGGGGCGGGCTGCGGGACCTGATGCCTCGATTCGCGGGTACGCGAAACGTACCCGGCGCCGGATTGCCGGTCGCCGGGTACGTTTGGCGCGGGTTCGGCTATTAGATGGCGGGCGTGGCCTGGTTCGCAGGCGCACCATTCCACGCCGCGTAGAAGTCGGCGACCATGGTGTCGGCGGCGTCGGTGGCCGAGGGGAATTCGGTACCGATGGGCAGTTCGCTGGCCTTGTCGAGCCAGCGCCACCGTTTACCGTCCTCGGAGCGGACTGCGCCGACGCGGATCCGTTCCCCGGCGGTGGTGATGGCGTAGACGGTCAGTAGCAGGTCGTCCCAGTAGGGCACGGGTTCGGTGATGACGCGGTATGGGTGCGTAGCGGTCTCCGCGATCTCGCACGCTGCCATCGCATTATCGAACATGGTCAAACCCTCTCGCGAATGTCGTGAATTTCCGTTGTGCTGCCCGGCCCGTATTCCTAAGAGCCGGGGGGAGTGCAGATGGGTTGTCTTGATCGGATCGGGAAGAATCACTGTGGTCCTTCCCGATCCGGTCGTTGGCTCGTCGCCCCGGTGTTCCGCCGCTACTCGAGCGCGAACTTCTTGGGGGCGTCGTTGGTTTGGACGGCGACGCCGTTGGCGGCGAGCTTGACCAGGGCGTTGTGTACCGCGCCGGAGGAGCGTTCGAGCGCTTTGCCGATCTGGTGCGGGGTGAACGATTCCCCGGGATGATCACGCAGATAGTCCTCGACCTGCCCGCGCAGTCCGCCCGGCGGCAACTTGTCCGGCTTGCCGTCTCCGTCCTCAGCGACCGTCGGCTCCGCTTCGTCGGGTTTTGGCTCCGTTTGCTCGGGTTCCTGTGCGGCACCGTCGGTCTCGTCAGCAGCCTCGTCAGTGCCGGTGCCGCCGGTGTCGCTCTGTTCCGCGAGCTCGGAGGCGGGTTCGGGCTGAGCGGCGTCGACATCGTCGGTTGGGCTGGGGGTGGCCGACCATGTGTCGGCGCTGCGAGGGTCGGGGCTGGATTCACGGCGGACGTGATGGTCGGCGGCCCAGCGCGCCAGCGTTTTCCGGGCGGTCGACCCGCCGATTCCGGCGGCTTTCGCCAGTTCGGCGGCGGTTTGGCCAGGGTTGGTGGTCAGCGCATTCCAGAGCGCTGTCTCGGTGTCGGTGCGCAGTTCGGGCGGCGCGGTGGTGGTTGTGGTGTCGATCGTGGGTGTGGACATGACGGCTCCTCAGCCATTCGAGTGGTTTGGGTGGTCATGTCCCGGCCGGGACGGTTACCCCGTGATTCCGGCGGGTGCCGGTCAGTGGGTTCCCTTATTCATGGACGCTCGATACGGCGTGGAATGTCAAGCTGAATGGGAAGAATCCCGCGGCGCAGCTGGGAATGGGCTGGTCAGCGCTGAGAAATTGGTGAACGCCCACGCCGGCTGTCATTCTCTGGATGTATTCGTGCACAGTGGATTTTGTTCTATCAAGACAACGTGGGTGTCGGTCGGGTTGCTGGCTCGTCGTTGTCAGCTCCGGGTGCTGGCGTGCTTCATTTCTTCGGAAATCTGTCCGATGAAGAAATGCTCACCTGGTCAACGCAGAGTCGGGGTTCACGTTCTGCTGTGTGCCATGGGGCCGCAGCGACCGTGTCTGGTGCTCGCGGCGTTGCAGGGGGTGGCGGGCTACAGGTGCTGGTTCTCGTTGGGTGTCGTCGGGGCGAGGAGAGGTCTTGTGGCGCCGTAGTACTGGTCGCCTTCCCGGCGGTAGTCGGCGATCTGGACGGGTTGTCCGAAGGTGGGTGCGTTGATCATTTTTCCGGCGCCGAGGTAGATGCCGACGTGGTGAAGGTTGCCCGCGGTGCCGTAGAAGACGAGGTCGCCGGGTTGGAGTTGGTCGTCGGGGATGGGGGTGGTGGCGTGGTATTGGTCGTGGGCGACGCGGGGGAGGCTGATTCCGGCGACTGCGTAGGCGGCTTTGGTGAGGCCCGAGCAGTCCCAGCCGCCGTCGACGGGCCCGTTGCCGCCCCACACGTACGGCATGCCGAGTTGGTCGCAGGCGAAACGGAGAACCGTCGCGGCGGTGGGCGCGGCATGGATAGTGGCGCAGTCGCCGGCGCCGGGATGCTGTTTCGGGGGTGCGGGTGTGGCGTAGCGGCGGGCTTGGTCGAGGACTTGGCGGACGTACCAGTCAGCGTTGTTGTAAGCCCAGATCGCGCGGTACATGTCGGCGGGTGCGCCGGAGTCGCACAGGTAGTAGGCGGCGGCGTGGACCGCGTCGCTGGGGTTGTACCGCGAGGGCGGGCTCGCGCCACCGGGCGGCATCGCATGACGGGTTACGACCTGCTCGAAAGTTAGCGCGAGGAACTGCATCGGCCCGCCGGCCCCGGCGAAGTTCTCCCCGGAGGCGACGCCGGGGAGCTGGGCGCGGCCGTGGTCTGTTTCGATCTTGCCGATCGAGGCGAGCACCGACCAGTCCAGGCCGGGACAGACGTCGGCGGCTCGTTGGTAGAGCACCAGCATCTCGGGAGGGATGTCGGAGACGGCGTCGGGACTTGGAGCACTCGTGGAACCACTTCCCGCGGTGGGCGGGGCGAGGGGACCGCTGTTGTGGTCGAATACGACGACGGTGGCGACGACCGAGGCGATGACGACCACCGCGAACCCGACCGCGGAGCACCCCGCGGCAAGGACTTTCAGCATCACAGCGACTCGCCGCGCGGCGGTAGCGGCGGGGGAGCGGGCAGCGGACGGTGTCCGGCGGGTGTCGGAGTCTCGCCGGTGTCCTGTGGTGACGCGCTGGTGGTGAGGTGGGGCCAGACGGTGGCCAGTTGGTGTGGCCGCAGCCTCGTGGTCCCGGCGGATTCGAGTGGCAGCCAGACGCGGTCGGCGGGATTGGTGGGCGGGCTTATGGGGTGGAGGAGGTCGGCGGCCGCGGTGGCGACCGGGACGGTGTCTGGCTCGGGGAGGTCGCGGTGGGTAGTTGTGAAGGCCTGGCGGAGGTGGGCTTCCCGCTCGGTCGTCGGGGTCCAGATGAGTAGTGGTGTGGTGATGCCGGTGGTGCGGGCGAGTTCGGCGTAGCCGTGGAGTTTGCGGGTGACTTGGCTGGTGTTCTCGCTGCCGAGGTCATATTCGAGGAAGAAGTCGAGGGTGTGGCCGCGGTGGGTGTAGCGGCCGTAGCCGTCGGGGCGGGCGAGGTCGCCCCAGAGGCGCTGGCAGCGGGTTTCCGACCACCAGATAGTGAGTCGGCTGTCGTGGTGGTGGTTGGCGGCGAGGCTGGTGAACCAGTCGTTGACGCCGACGGTGTGGGCCAAGTGGAGGCTGTGAGCGATGGCGACGGCGCGCTCGGAACGATAGGCGAGATCGCGGACGTCGACGCCGATCTCGGCGGCCAGCACGGCGGCTCCGGCCGGGGCCAGCACCCAGTGCGCGGGCGCGCTTCCGGCCGCGCGGAAGGGTCGGAATCGGTCGACGACGCCGGCGTGGTGCAGCAGGAGCAGGCGGCGGCGGGCGATCTTGAGGGTCGGGAACGCAAGGATGGCCAGTTGCGGGGTGGTCAGGACGCGGTGCTCGTGCAGCATCCGCAGGATCCACCGGTCCCGGTGGGTGAGCCGCGTGGCCAGCGCGGCGTGTTCGGCGGCCGGGATGGTGCCGGATCGGCGGGCCGGGCGCATGCTTGTCTGACGGGCGGGGCGGTTGATCATGGAGGCGGTTCTCCCTTCCACACGCGAGTGGGTATCACCGCTGGCGCGGATCGCTGCGCCGCTGCCTCGCTGGCTGTGGCGCAGCGGTTTTGGTGGTCGCCGTGGCGGCTTGGTGGCGGTTGCGTTGGGTGCTGCGGATGGTGCGGGCGTTGCCGGGTACCGGGTCGGACAGGGGACGGGTGGTGAGGGTGAAGGGTGGGGTTTGTTGGCCGTGGACGAGGAGGCGGGCGGCGGCGTGGAAGGCGTCGAGGTTGGCCAGGTCGTGGCTGGACAGCCAGGGTTCGGTGTGACGTGCCAGGTCGCGGGCGTCGTCGGGGGCGGCTGAGAAGATGATCTTGTTGCGGGCGTTGGCTGAAATGCCCTCCCGCAGTTCGCGGGAGAGTTGTCCGAGGTTTTGGTGGGCCAGGGTGAGGGATAGGCGCAGGCCGCGGGCCTCGGCGAGCATGTCCTCGACCGGGGTGGAGAGGTTGAGGAAGTTGTGCGCCTCGTCCAGGATCAGGCTTGCGTCCGCGCGTGCGGTGCCGGGGTGGCGGGTGCGGGCGGTGGTGGCTTGCCAGGTGCGTGCGACGAGCAGGGACCCGACCAGGCGCGCGGTTTCCTCGCCGAGAGATCCTTTGGGGAGTCGGGCCAGGCAGATGCCGCCGTGGTCGAGGACGTGGGCGAGGTCGACTGTGGAGGGGCCGGCGGCGATCGCGGCTTTGACGAAGGGCCGCAGCAGGAAAGCTCTGAGTTTGTTGAGTAGTGGGGCGATGGTTTGGGCGCGGGTGGCCTCACCCATCTCGTCGTAGCTGGTCCAGAACCCTTGCAGGACGGGGTCTTTGATGGTGCGGGTGAGGCGGGCGCGGGTGGGTTCTTCAAGCAGCAGTCGGGGCAGGTCGGCGAGGGTGGCGACGCCGGGTTGGGCGCACAGGGTGAGCAGGCTCGCGCGCAGGACGTCGTCGGTGCGTGGGCCCCAGTGCTGGGAGTAGATGCGGTGAAAGATCGTGACCAGGTTGTCCACGGCGAGATCGATGTCGGCGTCGCGGGTGTCGAGCGGGTTCAAACACGGTGGCCGGGTGCGGGAGTCGGCGTCGAAGAGCACCACGCGGTCGGCGTGGCGAGCGGGGAGCCGGTCGAGGATGTCGGTGATCAGATCGCCCTTGGGGTCGACGACCACCAGCCCGCGCTCACGCTCGGCGTCGTCGAGGATCAGCTGCGCGAGCAGGGTGGACTTGCCGACACCGGTGGCGCCGAGGACGTGCAGGTGATGACGGGCGTCCGCGACCCGAACCGCGACTGGTCGCCCGGTGCCGGTGTCGGCGACACCGAGCGGTTTGGTGTGCGAACCGGCAGTGGCGATCTCCGCGACCGGCGCCACCGCGCGCGCTCCGGCGCGTTGTAGGCCGGGGATTCCGGAACCGTGCGGCAGGTGCGCGATCCCGGCCAATTCCGGGACCGACAGCAGGTCCCCGCGCCGCAGCCAGCGTCGGTCGAGAACGGTGGCGAGGTGGGGTCGGCGGTGGCGGCGGTAGTAGTTGTGATCGGTGGCCGACCCGAACACCGCCGCCACCGCGTGCGCCCGACCGCGCACGACCGCGCGCTCGTGGGTGAGAGTGGCGCGGTCGGCGTCGGCGGGGACCATGGCGGCGACGGCGTAGCGGACGACGGTGTCCCAGTGCGAGCCGCGCGCCTTGTTCGCCGCCGCCCGGGTCCGGGCACTCACCTCCAGCGCGGCCTGCTTATCCGCGGCCGGACTCGACGAAGGGGCGCGGCGCGGGGCTCGCCGGGTCGGTCCTGGGGTGAGCAGGTCCAGCAACTCGACCAGCACCCTGGTCGTGGTCCCGCCGCCCGTCGCGGTGAGGCGGCGGACGCGACGGCCGGCGATCGGGCGCGCGAGGATCTGCACGCAGGCGGCGTGGCCGGGATCGAGGTCGCCGGCAGCGGCGATGAGGTCGCGCACCGGGTCACCCCCGGCGTAATCGATGCGGATGGGCAACGATTCGGGGCGGGCCAGCCGCAACTCGCCACCGGCCAGTACACGCCGGTGCCCGGCATCGGGGCCTGGTAGCGGCGGTCGGGCGGGAACGGTGCGGGTCCGCGCGCCCGGCCAGGCCGATTCCACCGCCCGCTCCACCAGCCCCGGCGGGATCGTGCCGGGCACCCAGAGAAGAATTCGCACGCCCACGTCTGGGGTGATGGTGTATTCGATCCCCAGATGGGGCTGCCCGAGCACGCGTCGACGCCAGCGCGGCCGCAGCAGGCCGACCAGGTGCGACCACAACGCCACCGCCCCCGCCGGATCGACCGTCGGCGGAGCCAGCACCACCACTTCCCGCGCGTTGCGAGACAGCCGCGCCAATCGCAGGCGATCGACCAACTGGATCACCGCGAGCACGGCCACCGCCACACCCGCGAGCCCGATCAGCGCGCCCGGTTCCACAAGCGCACGCAGCAGCGCACCCGGTTCGGTGAGCACACCGAGCGCGGTGCCCGGGTCGGTCAGCAGCCGAGACAGCCAGCCCTGCGACGGGTTCTCTGCGGCGCTCATCGGTTCTCGTCCTGCAGCTCGATGAACCCGGCCCCGGCGTCACCGGCCCTGGTCGTCTCGAGGTAGACCTCGGTGTTCTGGCCGGTGTTTGCGGGTGTGTGCGCGGCGATTTCGCTGGGGTCGCTGGTGATGAGGTCGTGTTCGAGGGGACAGGCGAGGGTTGCGAAGACGCTGCGGTGGGTGCCGGTGGCGAGCAGTCCGTGCCCGCGTGCGGCGGTGAGCAGGAATTGGCGTTCGCCGTCGGAGAGGGAGAACGCGGCCGTGATGTCGTCGATGGCTTGCGGGGCTTGGCGCAGCAGGATCTGGGTGGCGGCGTTGGAGACGATCGCCTTGCCGAGGTCGCTGCTGAGGATGTCGTCGATGTCCTGGGTGGCGATGGTGAGCCCGGCCCAGTATTTGCGGAACGACTTCGCCGCGCGCAGCAGGAATTCCGCGCCGGCGGGCTGGCGCATCAGCCACCACGCCTCGTCGACGGTCACCAGTCGAGGTCGCCGCGTTGCCGGGTTCGACACCTGCCGCCAGGTGAGATCTAGGGCCAGCAGGGTGCCGATCGTCTTCAACTCATCGGGCAGCTCGCGCAGCGAGAACACCACCATCGCCCCGTCGGGGGAGGTCGTGGTGGGGCCGTCGATCAGCCCGGCGAACGCCCCACCCTCGACATACGGCGACAACGCCGCGGCGAGGTCGTCCCCGGCGGCCGACCCGCCGGCGACCAGCTGCTCACGCACCGTGGTCAAGGTCGGTGCGGGCTGGGTCCAGGTGGTGGGGTCGTCGGTGATGCCGGTCGCGGCGTAGGCGGCGGTCAACGCGGTGTCGAGCACCGCTCGTTGCGCCGGCTTCTGTTCGCCGAGCAGGACGCGAAAGAGTGTGTGGGCGAACAGCTTGCGGCGTACGAGGGCGTCGGTGGGTGCGGTGCGGCGGCCATCTGTAAGGGTGTGGATGTCGAGGTCGAACGGGTTGATCCGGACACCGGGGGCGCCGAGGGGCAGGTAGGTAGCGTCCACGGCCTCGGCCAGGGGCCGGTATTCGTCTTCGGGGTCGATGGCGATGACCTCGATCCCCCGATACAAAGACCGCAGGATCTCCGCTTTCACCAGATAGGACTTGCCTGCCCCGGATCGCGCGAGCACAACCGCGTTGTGGTTGTGCGGCTCGGGGCCGAACCGATCCCAGAACAGCAAGCCGCTGGCGGCGTCGCGGCCGTAGAGGACACCGGTCGGGGTGGCGGCGGCGACCGGGTCGTCGACGGGCAGCTGCGGGGAGTTGAACGGAAACCCGGCGGCGAGGGCGTCGGTGTCGAAGGTACGGGTCAACCTTATCGGGTCGACACCGATCGGCAGCGTGGCCGTCCAGCCGGGCACAGCGCGGTAGGTGAGCGGACAGGTATCGATGAGCAGGCTCGCCGCCAACGCCCGCACGGCGGCGATCTCGTCGGCGAGTTCGGCTTCGGAGCCCGCGTGCACGGTCAGGTAGATGCCGACGCTGTAGAGGCGGCCCTCGCCGCGCGCGACCCGCGCGGACAGATCAGCGGCGTCCTCGACGGCGACGTCGACCTGCGGGTCGGCGAGGCGGCCGTGCCCGGCGTCGTGCAGCCGCGCCGATTCCAGGCGTCCGAGCTGGCGGCGAAGACGGGCGGCGGCGGTCGCCGGATCCACCGGGGTGATGTGCACGGCGATGTCGATGCGGCCGGGATGGGTCAGCAGCGGTGACACCCAGCCCGGCGCGACCTCGCGCGGATACCCGGTGACGGCCAGGGTCGCGAGGTAATCGGAGCCGACCTCGAGATGCCGCGCCCCGATCGTCAACGACCCCGGCGCGAACCGCGATCCGGCGGCGCGGCGGAAACCCCGTCCCCGCAACCCGAACCAGCCACCACGAGTGGAGTCCACCGCATCGACAACGGGGTCGGTGTCCGACGGTGCGAACACTTCCGCCACTTTCGCGCCGGTGTCGTCTCCTCGGGTGATGACGGCATCGGGTGGCGCGGTGTCGGCGGAGGCCGCGAGGAGGGAGCCAGGGTTGCAGGCGCCGGCGAGGACCGCGCTCGCTTGGAGTTCGTCGAGTGTGGTGACAGCGATCCCCAGCGGTGCCAGCAGCTCTCTGGCTTCGGTGACTCGCCGCAGCAGCCGGGCCTCGGCGGCGCGACGCGCCGCCGAGGTCACCGTCTGATGGGGGCGGTGGCGGGAGAACCACCAGCCGAGCATTGTCGCCGGCGATGGTCCGCCGAGCCCGGCGGCGGGCATGGTGTCGAGGTCGAGGGGTTCGCGCCAGACCAGCAGAACCTGGTGGCGCAACAGGTCTTCAGTGGCAGCGAGATGGGCTAGGTGGTCGGCGTGGGCGTGCGCGGTGACCGCGAGCTGGTCCGACATGTCCTCGGAGGCGTGGCGAAGTCCAGTTATGTGACCGGACAGGTCCAGGCGTGTCGAGCGGATCAGGATCTGCACCGGCTGGGCCACCGAGTGCAGCCAGCCACCGAGCTGGCCGACGAGCGCTTCCTGCTCCTCGGCGGTGCACAGTGACAGATTGACCGTCCCCGCCGCGGCCACCACGGCCAGGCCGTCGTTACCGAGATTGACCACACCGACCTCCGCGCCAGCGCCAGACGCGGTGACCGACTCCGGCAGTCGCGCATCACGGTCCGACAGCACTCGCGCGACAGGCGCTCTCGGTCGCCGCGCTGCGTTGACGGTCAGCCACTGCGGCGGCGCGCCGACAGCGGGCGTCGCGATGAGGTGGCGGGGGCGCAGCCGGTATCGGATTCCGGCCAGCAGCAGTCGGTCGGCGGTGAGCCCGTCACGGGTGGTGAGCACCAGCATCGCGACGAGGGTGCCGATCGGAGCCGTGGCCGCGACGAACACCAGCGGGCCGAACAGATGCCGTGTGGCGGTCCATGCGAGGTAGCCCAGCGTCGCGGTGGCGGCGAGGATGGCGAGTTGGCGGGCAGTGAACGGGCCGACGACGCGGTCGCGTCGGTCGACATCGGCCGGGATACGAATCGGGGTGGTCATCGAGGCCCTCCTCCGGGTGTGCGCCGGTGACGGCGGGGAACAGGCAGATTCGGCAACGGCAGATGCAGCTGCCGCCCGCGCGGCGGACCAACTGGCGGCGGCACCGGCGGTGGGGTGGGGCGTGCTGTGCGCGGCACGCGTTGCACCGGGATCGGCAGCTGGTACTGGCCATCGCGGCCCACCCGCACCCGCGCGTAGGGGTCGGGCGGGTCGAAATCGAAGGCCAGCTGGCGGCCCCGCGGACCACGCCGCCTAGCCGACGACACAGGTTCCGCCGCGGGCTGGGCGGCGGCGCGTGGCACCCGTTGCACGGGAATCGGCAGCTGGTACTGGCCATCACGGCGCACCCGCGTCCCCGTGTACGGATCGGGAGGGCTGAAATCGAACGCCAACTGCCGACCGGCCGGAGCACGCCGCCGCGCCGCCGGCGCCGGTGACTGCTGCTGGGATGGCGGTTGCGGTGCTGTGCTGCGTCGTACTCGGTGGACTCCGTCCAACGGCAACATCAGCTGCCCATCGCGGGTCGCGCGCACCCGCGCATACGGATCCGACGAGGTGAGCCCGCGAGCGGCACGACCGGCTGGACGCGCGAGCGCGGGCCCGCGAGGACGCTGCGGTGCCGGCGCCCGCAGCGCGGAGCCCACCGCTTTCTCTCCCGATCGCAGCAGCCCGAAGGTTTTGTAGGCGAGGTAGCTCTTGACGATGGTCGCGGTGAACGAGCGCCCGGAGTTGAGTTTGAGCGAGGACAGCAGCCAGAACGGCACCTTGATCAACAGCACCATCAACGCCAATGCGACCAGCAGACTCACCGCGCCGTCGCGGTTGCCGCCGAAGAACCCGAAACCGCCGGGCGTCAACAACACCCGCACCATCGTGACGAGCACCAGTGACTGCGCGACCTGGATGGCCAGGCACGCCGCGAACGCCCGCCACCACCACCGCGCGACACCGTCCAGACCGGGCAGCGCGTGGCACATGAGGGCGAGCGGCGCCGCGACGATCAGCACCACGGTGATCGTGACTCGGATCACGTACACGATCAGCAGCACGGTCACCACGACCACGAGCACGGTGCGCAGCAGAAGGTTGAACAACCCCATCGCCGCGCCGCCGCCGACCGAGGCGAGTTCACGCAACGCGACCCCCGCCGAATCCGGCTCCACACCCTCACCTGCCAGCGCCATGGCCAGGCCGTTGGCGAAGCGGATCGCCATGCTCGCGATGGTCATGCTCATCGCGCCCGCGATGAACCCGACCATGATGCGGGGCACCAGCTCTCGCACACCCCACCGGGTCTGGGCGACCTCATACAGCATCAGCAAGACACCGCCGGCCATCACCAGCAGCCCATACATCACCAGCACCAGCTGCCACGACTGCGACCACAACTCACCGATGCGCGGATACTCCTCCGGCTCCGGGGTGGTCAGCAGCGTCCCCGACAACAACTCCAACAGCGGATTGAGCGCGGAATCCACCATCCGCTCGAAGAACCCATCGATCGCCCGCTGCACACACCCGCCGATATCGCGAACACCGCAATCGGGCTCACCGGAGTCGAACGAACCATCCGGTGATATCGGGGACGTGGGTGCGATCGGAAAGCGGGGAGCTGTCGGGGATTGGGGAGTCGTCGGGACCGTGGTGCCGGGCAGCGGAGTTACCGGCGGTGGGGTAGCAGGCACGGGTGACGGTGGAGCGGTCGTCGACGTCGGTGGGGGAGTCGGCACCGGGGCGGGCGGTGCCTCGTTTGGTTGGGCGCCGGCGATCGCGGTCCCGCACAACACGATCACGATGGCAGCGAGGGCTACCGACAGGAAACGCTGCCGCCTGAGGTGGTGCGGTGGTGAGGGCCCGAACGGTCTGAGCGCCATGGTCAAGCACCCACGATCGACTTCAGGACCTCGACGACCACCGGTGCCAGCATCGCCAGCGCGTATCCGATGCACGCTCCCCGCAGCGCGGTCTTGGCCTTCTCCACCTCGCTGGGGTCACCGGAGGCGATCAGGTAGCGCGCGCCACCGATAGTGAGGCACACCGTCGCGATCAACGCCAAGATCCCCACCAGCCAATCGCGGAGATTGTTGAGGACCTCCTCGAACGAATCCGCCACCGCCAGCACCGCCACCGGTTGCGCACCAGCAGACCCCGCGACCACCACCCCCACCACACACGCCGGCCCCGCTAACGCCAGGACACCGGCGCTTCGGCGCAGCATCCGATGGGACCGAGCCGATAACTCCAACGACGAACGTGTTACGCGCATCGGCGATTCACCTCCATATCAGCCGGTTGCGCGGGGCCCGCCGAAGGACGCCCGCACTCCGAGACACGGAAAGGCGGGTGCGTGTTCAACACCGACACCCGGTCACGGCCACCGCGTTCACGCCGAGCGGCGGCGTGGTGCGGAGGCGGGGAGACGAGCTCGCTCCTGTCGTGGGCGCGATCGGTGAGCCAGGTGGCGAGTTTGCGTTCGGCGCGGCGGCGCACCTGCTGCAGCGCCTTGTAGGAGGCGCCGCGCTCGGCGGCGACCATGGTCAGTGACCGCCGCTCCAACCGGGTCGCCGCGATCAGCTCCGCCGCCTTCGGAGTGATGACGCCCTCGGCGACAGCGTCGGCGAGAACCAGCTCCGGATGCCCGGCCGGCGCGGCCCCGATATGCCGTCCGGCCGGGTGGTGTTCGCCTGCGCCGGTCAGGTCGGCGTCCGGACGAGGCGCGGCCTGATCGGCGAGTGCCCAAGCGCGCGCGCATCGGTAGGTCGCCCACCCGATGCGGTGCAGCACGAACGGCCGACCCAGATCCACCCGCGCCAACTCGGCCACGAACCCTGCCACCACCGTCGCTTCGACTTCCTCGCGCGAGCGCATCCAGGACTTCGCGACTCGCCGCGTGAGACCGGCCAGCATCGGCAGTGCGACGCCCACACACGCCACCACCGCCGCCCCACCATCACGGCGCGACCGCTCGATCAACCGCACCCAAATCGCGTCAACCGCCTCGATCGGCACGCTCGGATCCAGCAGCAACTCCCGCAGCTCACCCCACGACACCGCCCGCCCGACCCTCGCCACCCCGGGCGGGACCGGTTCGTCGGCCACCCGGCCGAACGCCGCCCGCATCACCCCCAACGGCGACTCCGCCCGGTCCTCCCAGCGGTTGGGCGATCTCCGATACGACGCATCCATCTCGGCTCCCTAGATCGGCGAGAAACAACATCTGGCCGAACCAGGTCACACAACCCACGCCACCGAAACGCCACTGAACAACCACGGGCCGTCCACCGCGCAACCGGACATCAACCAGCAGTGGCCACACCCCAATCCGGCGGCGCATCACTGGCGCACGTGCCCGCTACCTGCACTTGTGTCGATCCGGTGGCGCCACGGTGGCGATCGGTGGCATCCCGGCTCGCCCGACAACGCACCGGAATTGGAACGCGGAACCAGCGTGTGACTCGGGCCGCCGAACTCGTTGTCCGCCTCGCCGGCCTCCCACTAGGAGGGAGCCGCTGTGCCCACCCGGCTCACCACCCACAGGGTGTTGAAAACCGTCGTTTGCGTCGGAGTCGAAGGGATGCACCCGCTTTCCTCGATGCCAGGAGCGTTCTCATGCCCTCATCCGCACAGGCTCGGTCACCGCGCCACAGCACAACTACTGGCGCGCGGCGCAGGCAGCCGGTCCCGTCGACCATCTGGGCTGCTGGACCCGACCCCATCGACCGCACCGACCGATGGCCCGCGCCGATCGTGAGGCGCGCGGCCACCGAGTTCAGCCGAGCCGGCGACCGGATCCTGCTCGCCACCCCGATCAACGCAGACCACCGACCGCGAACACACAACCGAGCCCCGGCGGCGAACGCCGGCCCCTACAGCGCCCTCGAAACACTCGGCCGCCAGCCCGCGATCCTGCCGATCTTCACCGAGTGCGACACCCCTCCGGTGGCACACGAACCGACCGCGGACGCCGACCTCATCCTCGCCAGCCTCCTTCCCGCACACCCCGGCGATCAGGTCGTCGACCACCTGGCCGCCCTCGCCGCGCAGCGGCTCCGCGCCGACGGCGTCCTCACCGTGCTCACCCGCAGCGCCCACGCCAGCGACGGCACCCTCCTCGACCCCACCGGCCACGTCGTGCACGCCGCCCAAACCTGCGACCTGCTCTATCTCTCCCACATCGTCGCCACCCCCATCCACAACGACACCATCACCCCCGACCCCACCCCGCCACCGCCCGATGCCCGCCCCGCGCCTCGGCATCAGGTCGTGCACACCGACGTCCTGGTCTTCCTCCAAGCCCGCTGAACCGAAGGATCAACGACGCGGAGACGAGTGACAACCGTCGCCAGAAAGGCCCGCCATGACCACCAACCCCGCACCCGCTGACGCCACCCGCAACACCCAGCCTGTGTCGGTCTGGACCACCGCCCAAACCTCCCCAGCGGCCCAACGCCGCGGCCGTTATCACCCCGACAGCTCCGCCCACCCCGCCAAAATGCTGCCCGCCGTCGCAGCCCACGCCATCACCCACTACACCCGCCCCGGCGACCTCGTCCTCGACCCCATGTGCGGTATCGGCACCACCCTGGTCGAAGCCGTCCACGCGGGTCGCCGCGCAATCGGTGTCGAATACGAAACCCGCTGGGGCGACATCGCCCGCACCAACCTCGAACTCGCCCGTGACAACGGAATCGACCACCACGCCACCGTCTACACCGGCGACGCCCGCAAACTCTCCACCCTGATCCCCGACCACTACCGCGACAGCGTCGGCCTCGTCATCACCTCACCTCCCTACGGCGACTCCACCCACGGCCAAGTCCGAGTCAAAGCCGGAGAAGGCGTGCACAAGTACAACCACCGCTACGGCGCCGTCCTCGACCGCGGCAACCTCGCCAACCTCGGCCTCGGCCGACTCCTGTCCGGCTTCACTCGGATCCTTACCGGCCTCACCCCGTATCTGCGACCCGGCGGCCACGTCGTCATCACCGCCCGCCCCTGGCGCCAACACGCCGAACTCGTCGACCTCCCCGCCCACCTCATCACCTGCGCCACCCTCGCCGGCCTCACCCCCGTCGAACGCTGCGTCGCCCTACTCGGCCGCCTCACCGACAACGACCTCATCGCCCGCAGCAGCTTCTTCCAACGCGATTTCATCACCAAACAACGCACCTCCGGGCTACCTCTACACCTCATAGCCCACGAAGACGTCATCGTCCTACAACGCGCACACACCGCCCGACCTGCGACAGAGGCCAGCCAGGTACAACTGAGTGGCCGTGTCGAATCCGCCCCGGCTCGAGACATTGCCTCCGGGGCCGGAGAGGCGGCAGCGTGACCTAATCGTCATTCGCCGCTGGTCGGGTCTTTGTGTATTGGGTACGGCGGTAACCGGTCGGAACCAGCCTGGGTTCCAACCATCGGCTTCGTCAGTGCAGCTGGGGAAGCGGCCCGGCTCCGATGTCTCAATGCCATTCACCGCATCGACTGGGCCGCCACCGACTCTTACCTACCTAATTGCTACGAAGGTTCGGCACCGTGTCGCCGCTCGATCATGGGCCCATCGTCCGTGCCATACATGAATGCCCGCAGCGCCCGGCTGCATGAAGGGTCTTGTAGCTGGCCCATCGCCTTCTTCTCGATCTGGCGAATCCGCTCGCGCGTAACCCCGTAAGACTGTCCGATTTCGTCGAGCGTCTTCGGCGAATCGTCCAAAAGGCCGAACCTCATCGAGACGACAGCGGCTTCCCGTTCACGGAGTGTTCCGAGCGCCGTGGCGATCTGGCTCTGCAGGAGAGGCAGCACGATCTCGCGTTCGGGGTCGGCGTAGGGATCAGCGCTCTCGTAGATGTCGCCCAGCGTCGCTTCTGCGTCGTGGGCGACTGGCGTATCCAACGAGAGGATATCGTGCCGCCCGAGTGTCAGGCACTCCGTCACCTCGCGATCAGTCAATTCGCAGGCCAAGGCCAGCTCGTGAATCGAAGGCGCCTCGCCGTCAACGGTCAGCCGAGCATGGGTCTGCCATACCTTCTGCACACGCTCGTACATATGCACCGGAAGTCGGATCATGCGCGACTCGTTGGCGATCGCGCGGGTGATGGCTTGACGTACCCAGTTCATGGCGTAGGTCGAGAACTTGTTGCCCAACTTCGGGTCGAACAGCTCGACGGCGCGAATGAGCCCTACCATTCCGTGCTGGAACAGGTCGTCGACGGTCATGCCCGACGGTGTGTAGCGTTTGGCGACAGAACGCACGAGCCTCTGGTTATGGAGCAGTAAGCAGACCGCCGCCTCGCGTGCTTCGCCGCTCAGCTTGGTGAAGTCGCCCTGTTCAAGAGGCTTTCCGGCCTCTCCTCGTACCAGTATCGCGAGGCCCACTTCCTCGTCGGATCGCAGCAAGGTGCTAGCCAGTTTGGACGCGGGAATATGACGATCCGCCAAAATCCGCCTACGAGCGACCTCCACGGCATCATCCCGGGCGCTGGCGGACGTATCCGAGGAGCGCGGGGGCGGCTCATGATCGCGCTCGGGCGTCACGGTCAGGCCGCGATCGGAGGTGTCGTGATGTGAATCGACAGGCGCGCAGTCCTCCACGATGTCGATGCCCGCTTTAGCGAGCAGTCGATCGATCTCGGCGGCGAGATTCTCGGGCGGTGTCCGTAGAGTCCCGAGTACTCGATCGATGCGGGAGCGCCGGATCACGTGGTCCTTGACAAAGGGTTGGAGCCGCACCAGCACTCGGCCCATGTACTCAACGTCCATGTCGACCACCCCTATGGCCCCCCAAACTCCCGCACGCGGAGCGGGTATCCGGCAGGATGGCACTGAAGCCCAACCCGTGGAGAACCGCCTTGAGAATGATCCCGGCCGAGCTCGGTTCGGTACCGACAACGACGTCTGAGCAACGCGTGTTCGACGCGCTGGCAGCCAGCGGCCTTCGGGGCACGGCCCTGCATTCCCTCAACCTACCCACGCACGAGTACAAGCTCAGTTCCGAACTCGATTTCGTGCTGGTGCTCGACGAGCTAGTGCTGGTTGTAGAGGTCAAGGGTGCCCATATCTCTTGTAACAACGGGTTGTGGACGTACAGCGACCGTAGCGGACACCACCGACAAGATCGCGAAGGTCCGTTCAAGCAGGTCAGCAGCGGTATGTACGCATTACGTGATCGGCTTCGTGCGCAGATAGGCGCCGCTGTCGATGACATCGCGTTCGGGTACCTTGTGGTTACTCCCGACGTCGATCTGGCGCTGAGCAGTTTCGAGTGGGATGCCGAGACCTACTGCGGCCGGGGCGCGTTCAGTCGAGACTTCGTCGGGACGTTGGTCAAGGATACGATCGCCTACTGGCGGCGTCGTCAGCCCGCCAAGCTGCCGATCGACAAGCACCTGCATGGGCGGCTCGTTCAGCAACTGCGCCCCAGCTTCGACCGCTCCCCCTTGCTCGACGCCCGGGCCAGCATGCTGGACGTCGCCTTCGTTCGGCTGACCGACGAACAGTTCACCAGGCTCGACTTGATCAGAGAAGCACCCCGCGTGCTATGTAACGGGGGAGCGGGAACCGGAAAGACCTTCCTGGCGACGGAAGTCGCCCGGCGCCAAGATCTCGCTGGGCGTACGGTGCTGTTCGTCTGCCGAAGTGAGATGTTGGCGGCATTCGTTCGTGAACTGCTGGTCGGAACCCGCGTAGTGGTTCACGCGGCGACTGAACTACCCATCGATCAGCAGTTCGATACCGTAGTGGTCGACGAGGCGCAGGACATGATGAACTTCGACCTGCTCGACCTCCTCGAGGCGACTGTCGTCGGTGGCTGGAGCGATGGGCGGTGGGTCATGTTCCTGGACCAGAACCGCCAAGCCGACCTGTATGGGGATTTCGACCCCGAGGCCTTGCAGTACATTCAGTCGTTCAATCCAGTGCCCGCCGCGCTCCAAACCAACTGTCGGAACACTCGCGAGATCGCCTTCCAGACGCGGGCGCTCACCGGAGCCGACACCGGCGTCGCGGCGGCTGGCTCCG
This sequence comes from Nocardia cyriacigeorgica, assembly GCF_005863245.1. GTDB lineage: Bacteria > Actinomycetota > Actinomycetes > Mycobacteriales > Mycobacteriaceae > Nocardia > Nocardia cyriacigeorgica_C. Next base: position 231,428 of record NZ_VBUT01000012.1, read on the forward strand.
GGCCGCGGGTCGAGTTCGTAACGGTCGACGAGCAGGCGATGGAGACGGCGGCGTTGGAAACGTACCTGCGGGAGCTTCGTGACCACGAGGTACCGGTCAGTGCGGTAACCATAGTCTCCCTGCGTGGTGACTGGGAGACGAGTGCCGCCCGGGGGCTTCGAGCCGCACGCAAGGGGCAACTGCGGCGACTCGATAAGAACTCCGCGGCGCGTTGGCCGGGTAGCGGACTCACCTGGGCGTCAGCGGTGGATATCAAAGGACTGGAAAACCGATTCGTTTGCGTCATCGACATCGACTCCCTCGATACTGAGCTGGAGATGAACCTTCTCTATGTCGCGCTGAGTCGTCCGCGGGCCGGCCTATGGATCGCAACCAGTCGAGCGGTAGCGGCCCGGGCGGCTGAGTTGTACAAGATCCATGCCGGAACGGCTCTTGACGCACTGAACAAGGCGGGCGCATGACCACACTCTCAGATGTTCGCTCGGACTTCGTCGATTACGTTCGACGCCAGCTAGTCGGGCCGTTCGATGGCCCAACCGAGATCATCTTCGACCCGCCTAACCGCCGGTACCTCATGGGTACGTTGCACCCCCGAAAGACGGAGTTCGCCGGGTACGTTCAGGAGGAGGGCGAGCCCGAAGACGAGTCGGCGACCGCGGCCGGCGGCGATGAGAGCCGGTTCAGCGATGATCCGGTCTCAGCGGCCAACGATTTCTTGCCGGCGTCACAGGGTCTGTCATTCTTCACGACGGCGAGCGAGCTGACGATCAACGCCCGCGCTGCGGAGTACGAACTACTCAGTGGCGCCGCCGCCGTGGAAGCTCTCGCCGATCAGGAGGTTCGAGACGGGGGGCCCACCGAGGAACAGGACGAGGACCCGCGTCGGAAATCCCCGGGATCAAGGCGTATATGGCGTCGCAAACAGTTGCCGGACGCGAGGGTATTCATCTCTGCCGAGAAGGCCATGCCCCGGCCGATCTGGGACGGGAAGGCGGAGATTCACGTTCGCTGGCGTGAGTACCCTCACGGGAATCTCGTGACCGTCACCTTGGTGAACGCCCGTAGCATTGATGGTGAGAGCCCGAAGCCAGGCTGGGAAGATATCCTGCTCCAGGTCGAGTTCGACGTGAGCGTGGACGGCGCGGGTGAGCTCCTGGAGTACCCCTCGGTGACACTGGTCTCCCACGATCCCGAGGAAGAAGAGCTTCGGCTGATGCACCGCAAGGCGCGCGTCTTCGCCATCGGCCACGGCTGCTCTCCGGAGTGGCGAGAAATCGAGGGAATGGTTACCGGCGTCCGCACGGAGGTCATGCCGTCGTTCGTCGTTCCTCGCGTTCGTCCCGACGGCGACTCGATGCGGGCGCTTGACATCGCCTGGCTCGCCGACGCCTCGACCGATGTCACCGAACTCGTGCGCGAGCTAGACGCGTTCGTTGACCCATACTCGATGTGGATCGAGCGGGTAAGCGCCGAGGCCGCCGCACTGGACGAGCGTTACAAGGACGCCGCGGCGTCCGTGATCGATCGTCTTGTGCGCGCTCGCGACCGGATGCGCGCGGGGGTCCGCGTGTTCGCGCAGCACCCTGACCGCGCCAGGCTGATCGAAGCGTTTCGACTGGCCAACCGCGCCATGTTGATTCAGAGGCGGCACAGCGAGGATGACTTGGCCGGTACACGCCACCCGCGTGTCGACGCCCCCGAGGCGCCAACGAACTATCTCGGTGGCGCTGAGTGGCGGCCGTTCCAGCTGGGCTTCTTCCTTACCACCCTGCGGGGAGTGGCGGACCCGGCGGACGAGGATCGAAATGTCGTTGACCTGATCTGGTTTCCGACAGGCGGAGGTAAGACCGAGGCCTATCTGCTCGTCGCCGCATTCGAGATCTTCCGACGGCGGCTGACAGAAGGCGCCGCCGGAGGAGGCACGGCGGTCGTCAGCCGCTACACGCTGTCGCTATTGACCGCCCAGCAGTTCCAGCGCACGGCGTCAATGATCGTCGCCTGCGAATACCTACGGCGCGAGAATCCAGTCCGCCTAGGTGATGAGCCGATCTCCGTCGGGCTGTGGGTCGGGGAAGCGACTACGCCGAACCGCTACGTCGTCGCGCGCGACCTCTTCGACGAACTGCGCGACGCTGGTGAAACCGATGACCGGTTCCTTCTGGAGCGCTGCCCGTGGTGCGGAACCGAGATAGTGCCCCGTGAACACAGCGACGACGACGCTGACTACGGCATCGTCTGCACAGATCAGTCGTTCGAGTTTCGCTGCCCGTCAACCATATGCGAGTTCCACGACGAGCTCCCGGTCCGGGTGATCGATGACGCGTTATACGCCAGTCCACCGACCTTCTTGCTCGGAACGGTGGACAAGTTCGCCCAGCTCGCCTGGGTGCCGGAATCGGGCAAACTGTTCGGGCGTGCCAATGGCACGCTTCCCCCGTCGCTCATCATCCAGGATGAGTTGCACCTTCTGACCGGCCCGTTGGGTACGACCGTCGGACTATACGAGGCGGCGATCAACCTGCTCTGCGAGTGGAAGGGTCGCCCACCGAAGGTCATCGCCTCCACCGCCACGATCCGACGGGCCACAGCGCAGATCAAAGGCCTCTTCGGTCGACCGGTCGATTTGTTCCCGCCGGCCGGGATCGACGCCGGCGACTCCTACTTCGCACGGGAGGACAAGTCGTCGCCCGGACGCTTGTACGTCGGCATGATGGCTCAAGGGCACACCTTCGACACGGCCGTCGTGCACTCTGGCACTGCACTTCTACAAGCGCCGATAGACCTCGGACTGTCAGGAGCCGCCCGGGACGCCTACTGGACAGTGGTCGCCTACCACAGCTCCCTCCGCGAGCTCGGCAAGACGGTCACCATCGCGCGCGATGATATCCACTCCCGGTTGGACAGTCTGATCGTGAACCGCCCCAAACGCGAGTACGACGTCGATGAGCTGTCCTCGACAGTCCCACGCGCCCAGCAGCCACGCCTTCTCGAGCGCTTGAACAAGCCGTGCTCCGACAAGAACTCCGTGCATTTCCTGGCCACATCGAGCATGTTGTCCGTGGGCGTGGACGTTCCTCGCCTTGGGCTGATGCTTATGAACGGGCAACCGAAGGCCACCGCCGAGTACATTCAGGCGACCAGTCGCGTGGGACGCTCGACGGCGCCCGGCCTGGTATTCGACCTGTTCCGCGCCACCAAACCGCGCGACAGATCCCACTACGAGAACTTCCGCGGGTATCACTCAGCACTCTACCGCCACGTCGAGCCAACCAGCGTGACCCCGTACTCACCACCGTCACGTGAACGCGCGCTTCACGCCGCGTTGGTGATCCTCGTAAGACACAAGCTTGGCCTGAACACGGACGGACGAGCCGGCGAGATCATCGAACACGAGGCTGAGGTTCGAGAATTGGCGGACAAGCTGATCGAGGTGGTGGAACGTGTCGAACCCCGCGAACGTGTTGGCGCGCGGAGCCACTTGGACAGGTTCATCGACGACTGGCTGGATCGTGCGCGGCGAGCCCACGCGGACAACAAGCTCTTGTACTACAAGCCGAACGGCAAAGGTCACATCAACCTCATCAAACCGTTCCATGCCAAGGGCGACGCGTGGCCGACACTCGGTTCGATGCGCAATGTCGACATGGAGTCTCTGATCGAGGTTCTACACGGCGCGGCGTCGTCGAAGGGAAAAAAGTAGGCAATGCAACGCAAGATCAGGCAGTCGCAGACCATCGTCCCCTTCGGCGTCGGAGCGATCTTCGACTTCCAGGGCGAGTCACTCGTAGGATGTGACATCTACCGGTGGGGTGGCCGCGGCGAAAACATCCACAGCGATCGGTTGGCCGCCGCACTCGGCGTGACCCAGTTTCGGGCAGCGCCGTCGATCGAAAGCAATTCCTGGGCACCATCGAAGGCCGGTGTACCATACTCTCGTTTTCCGGCTTGGCTATTCTGCCAGAAGTGCCGGCGCATGACTCGGTGGAAGCGCTCGCTGGAGCAAGAGGGAAAGTCTCCGACCTGCGGCGGCTGTTCTGGCCGCAAGGCCTTGGTGCCGATGCGTTGGATCCAGATCTGTCCGAAGGGACATATGGATGACATCGACTGGCGTCGGTGGGCACACTCCCGCAGTTCCAATCCTGACTCCCGCCAGTGTCAGAAGGACAACCTGTGCTTCGAGACGATCCCGGGCAAGGGAGGCGGTGGTCTCGACACCCTCCGAGTCCGATGCCAGAGTTGTCAGAGTGGTCGAAACCTGATGGGAATAACCTCCACTGGTTCTCTAAAGTCAATCGGTGTCTCCTGCGGCGGTCGGCAGCCGTGGCAACGCGTCGACGAAGGTACCGAATGTGATGAGATTCCCGTGGCGGTGCAGCGCGGAGCCAGCAACGTCTACTTCCCTGTCGTCCACTCGTCTATCGAGATTCCGAATCCGTCGAGGTCCGACGCGGGCAGCGAGAAGGCCATGGCCATCAAGGCTGACGATTGGTTCCGGCCATTGATGACGGTCAACGAGGACGCTCCGATGTTCGGCCCCACTGTGCAAACCCTGGCGGAGCGGCACGATGTGACCGAAGACTACGTCAAAGCTCTCGCTCGAGACGAGAAGCAGCGCGAAGCCGGGCGCGCGACAGCCGTCGAGGCGACGCCTGGGGACCTCCTCAGCGAGGAATGGGCGGCCTTTCTGACTCCGATGGAGAACTCGGACGATCGATACTTCCGGACGCGGCACGTAGGCCTGACCTCGGGCGTCGCGGACAGCGACGCCATAACGTCGTTGCTCGCGGACCGTATCGACAAGGTGGTCTTGGCGGACCGCTTACGTGAGGTGCGCGCGTTGGAGGGCTTTCATCGGGTCAAGCCCGGTGACAGAACGACCTTGGTGAAGGCCGCGCTCAACCACCCGGTCAGCTGGCTGCCGGCGATCGAAGTCGGGGGTGAGGGGATCTTCCTGTCGCTGGACGAGAACCGCCTCAACGTTTGGGAGCAGCGGGACGACGTGCGCGACCGCGTCGCGGAACTGGAAGAGCGCCTGGACGAGTCATTCATGGCGCCTCGGCTGCGGGAACGGACGGGTCCGATCCTCAGCCCCCGCTACGTGCTTCTGCACACGTTCGCCCACTTGATGATCCGCCGCTTGGCCTTCGAATCCGGGTACGCGGCAACGAGCCTGCGCGAGCGTGTATACGCGAGAAGTGCCCCGGAGTCGGACGGCGCCGCCAAGCAAGCCGGAATCCTGATATACACCGCTGCCGGCGACTCCGAAGGCACGCTAGGAGGTTTGGTACGTCTAGGCGAGCCACCCACGCTGCGAACCACCATCCTGGAAGCGTTGCAGGACGCCATGTGGTGCTCATCTGATCCGCTCTGCAGCGAGAACCTGGCCTCCACCTTCGCCAGCCTCAACATCGCGGCCTGCCATGCTTGCTCCCTCGTAGCCGAAACAAGCTGCGAGAGCGGCAATTACCTGCTGGACCGAGGCCTGGTCGTCGGCAACGACAAAGTGCGCGGCTTCTTCAAGCCAGTGCTCGACGCGGCCCTCGAAGCGGCGGTCGATGGCGTCAGGGGCGCGGAATGAGGTTGCCGGATTTCGAGGACCTGTCCACAGAACAGGATCGCTTCTACAGTCTCGGCCTCGATGGCAACTACTTGGTGAGCGGACCCCCTGGTACCGGAAAGTCCGTGATGGCGCTCTATCGCGCCCAGGCGTTGACTTTCGACGATCGCGAGCCGGCCGTGCTCATGTATTCGAAGGTGCTCCGGCAATACACCGAACAAGCGGCCAAAGAATTGGGCATCGCGGGATATGTGACCACCTTTCATAAGTGGTTCTGGGACTTCTGGCGGCAGCACTACCAGACCAGCCCTCCCACCGTTACCGGAAGCTCGTACGAGGTGGATTGGGCTCAGGTCGCCCAGTCGTTCATCTCCAATCCCCCGGAACTCGGTGGGCTAGTGGACCTTATCGTCGACGAAGGGCAGGACCTACCACTCGGCTTCTTCAGGATCGCGCGCTTCGTCGCGAAGAACATCACGGTCTTCGCTGACGAGAACCAGCAGTTGTTCGACAACAACACAACGCTGCGCGAGATCGCGTCAGCGATCGGAGCTCGCGAGCACCTGACCCTCCTGGGCAACCACCGCAACACCGCGGAGATAGCCGCCGTAGCCGCCAAGTACTACTCCGGCGCGCCGTCTGGACTCCCGAACCCTCCAAAGCGCCATGGCGATACGCCGACGCTCAAGCGACACGTGAGTGTGGACGAGTTCGTGGATAGTGTCGTCCAGTACGCCAAGACACACACTGACCTGACGATCGGTGTGGCATGCGTCAACCAAACGGTGCAGCGCAAACTCTACCGCGCGCTGTCGAACCGCGAGCTGCCCGTCCCCGTCCAGCAATATATCTCGGCTAGCCGGCAGCACAGAGTCCTTGACTTCGATACGCCAGCAGTGACGTTGGCGCACTACAAGTCAATGAAGGGCTTGGAATTCGACACGCTATTCGTGCCCGAGCTTCAACAGGTGACAGCTGACGCGACATCCGCGGTCACGCGTATGACGTTCTACGTGGTGATGTCCCGGGCCCGCCACGAACTCCACCTATCCTGGAGTGGTGCTCCGGACGTGCCGAGCATCGTCGCGGACCTCACCGGCCTGGTGTCGGAACAGTGACCAAACGGACGCCAGAGTGTCGTGATGAGAAGCCAGAAGCCGGAGACCCGGCGCGGGAACACGACACCTGACGGGGTACGAGATAAACCCGCTACGGAAATCAACCAGCGAAGGCCATCGACAGCCGGCGCAGCGGGAGCGGACCTCAAACCGTGGCGGTCCGCCACATCACCGTCAAACCATTCTGAGAGTCCAACGCGAGTTCTGGGACCCTAAAGGTAGCCCCGTTACGCCGCGGCTGTCGCGAACCCGCCGCCTCCCTGGCCACGGCCACTAAACCGACTGGCCGGAAGCATGACCCGGCCGTTGTGGTGGGCCCGCGGGCTGGCTCGGCGGGACAGCGATCGACTTCGATGGTCGACCGTTCGATGGTAGCGCGACAAATCTCCTGGCATGGTTGCTCAGTCCTGTCGGTCCGGACTGGATGGATCACGCGCCAACGCGGCCGGGTCATGGTGCGGGAGCCTGGCCCGGGCGGTCCGTAGCTGTTGGATCGTCTGAACGATCCGCATAGCAGCGGCCTCGGGATCCTCATGCTCCCACACGCGAATAACCGTCCACCCTGCATCGCGGAGCTGGCGATCGGTGTCGCGATCACGGGTTCGGTTGGCGTCTATCTTCTCGAACCAGAACCCGGAGTTCTTCGTCGCTGGTCGGTGATGTTCGGGACATCCGTGCCAGAAGCAGCCGTCGACGAAGACGGCTACCCGATCGGCCTTGAACGCGATGTCCGCGGTTCGTCGAAGTCGCGGAACCGGCCTCACCGCAACCCTATAGCGCAAACCGAGGGCGTAGAGCCGCCTTCGCAACGCCAGTTCCGGCCCGGTGTCCTTGTTTCGGTTCGCGCGCATGACGGCGCGTACGGCGGCGGAGGAGGCCTTGGATTCCGGCGGAAGCGAACGGTCCACCACGAGACCTTGCTCGTGGGCCGCACGCCACGCTTGGACGAGATTGTCCCGTCGCGAATCATGCGTGACCTCGCATATATAACGCTCCACGGACCTGCCCCCGCAAGACCACCGCAGGTAAGCGCGAATCCGACGGGTACGTTGGTAGACCCGGAGCGAGACTGACGCTCGCGCGAATCGGCCGTCCCCGAGATCGACATTGCGGCGGTCTCGCCCGCCCGCCGCGCGATCCTGCTCGATCGCCGGCGCCGCGGCGCCTGGCCGTCGCTTGTACGCTCGCGCCGACGGTAGTCGCTGGTTCCAGCGGTGTCCGCCAGCTAGCTCGCGCATCGTCCTAGGGAGCCAGGACGAGCTCGTCGCGCACCGAAGGTTCCGGCACCTCGGCGGTATCGAGAGCGTCAGCGACCGCCGAGGCGAAGAACTCGCCGAGCACGACGGGTACGGCGTTGCCGAGCTGGCGCATCTGCTCGCCCCTGGGTCCGGACCCATGCCACTCGTCGGGGAAGGTCATCACTCGCGCGGTCTCGCGCACCGTCATGTAGCGGTGTCGATAGGTCCAACCGTCGGAGGAGTCCGGATCCCGCACGCGATCGTCGAGCAGCATGACCGACTCGCCTCCCGGGACTCCGTGAACGCCGGCCTTGACAGTCTTCGCGGGGCGGTCGAGCTCGTTGGGGGTGTGGCCCTTGTAGATTCGCGCGCCCGGCCATCCAATATGGTGTTTGACCCCGATCTCCTCACCGAAGTCGAACTTCTCGTCAAGCCGGTCCAGGTCAACGGCGGGCAGCCTCGGCAGTTCGGTGTCGGTGCCGTACCCGGCGATCGCGTCGCGCAGTGTCCGCCAGGGAAGGCAATCGTCGTCCCTCACGACCTTCGGTATCCGCTCCTCGACGCGTGCCTGCACGTGCGCGGGGACATCGGGGTGCCGACTCCAGTAGTCGCCGTCGCGGATCGAGCGGAACAACGCCGCCTCAGAGTATCGCGGGGTCTTGACATACTTCGCGAACGCCTCGACATCGACGCCGAGGTCGGCCCGGAAAGCGACGATCACGACACGATTGCGTACTTGCGGGACGCCGTAGTCGGCGGCGTTGACAGGGACCACGACGACCTTGTAGTGATCGCTGTCACTGTCGTCGTCGGAGAGGGTCTCGAGTATTCGGCGAAGCTGGGCATCGTGATCCTGCCAGCGCGCCGAGTCGTTCCTCTGCTGGTGGGGGAGCTGTAGCTCGTTGACGATGTATTGGAAGTAGTCGGCGAACGACGGCCGGAGGAGCCCTCGGACATTCTCGCAGATGACCGCCTTCGGGCGCATATGGCGAATCGCCTTGAACATGGCCGGGAACATGTTGCGCTTGTCCTCATCACCCTTGGCGACGCCGCCAGCGCTGAACGGTTGGCAGGGCGGTCCCCCCGCGAGGACGTCGACCTTACCCTCGAAAGCGGTCAGGTCGAGGTCCTGGACATCAGCCGGGTAGAGCGGCGCCGGCTGACCCGCCCGGGGCGGTTCGGGTCGAACCTCGTCGGTCACGGCCAGACCGTCGGAGCCAAGGGTCTTGCGGGCGCTGGCGACGAGGGTCTCGCAGGCGCGCTTGTTGAACTCATTGAACAGCAGGGGGCGGAACCCGGCCCGGTGAACCGCCATCGCCAGTCCACCACCCCCGGCGAACAGCTCGACGCTGGTTCGTGCACTCTTCGCGTTCCTGGGCTGGTCGATCATGGCCGAACCATACCGCGGGTGTCGGACATACTCCGTATCGCCGCAGGGAGAGTCGACTGAAAGTCGATGATCCCACTAAAGTTCTCTCCGTGCGTGCGATCGAAGGGGGATTGGGTTGAATCGAAGCGCTGCCTGGGCAGGAGCCGGCACCCACCACGGCGACTTCCGGCTGAGCATCACGAAGGCGCTGGGCGATCAGCTGGCCGATGCGCTCGCGGCACTGGTCGCGATCCCATTGACCGAGGAGAACCTGAACGCGGGGGTCGACGAACGTCCCGGCGTCTACCAGCTGTACCTCGACGGCGAGTTCGTCTACGTCGGGAAAGCCGACAAATCACTCCGCGACCGTTTGAGCCAGCACCTGCGCAAGATCTCGGGGCGCCGCGATATCGATCTGACCAGGGTGACGTTCTCGTGCCTGTACGTCGCCGAAGACTTCTCCGCCCTGGCCCCGGAACAACTGCTCATAAGCCACTACAAGGGCAAGGGCGGCGTGCCGTGGAACCACAACGGCTTCGGCAACAAGGATCCCGGGCGTCAGCGAGACACGACTACCCTGAAGGACGGGCACTTCGACGTGAAGTTCCCGATCGATCTCGACGTGCCCGTCCTCGGCCTGCGGACAGGGAAGGTCACCCTCGACTCCTTCCTGAAGACGTTGAAGTCCGGCCTGCCCTATGTCTTCCGCTACGCGGTGCCTCCACGGTCGAAGCTGGAGTCCCTCGATGTCGCGCGGGCCGATCTCACCGCGCATGAGGCATTCCGTCTGGTATCAGCGACGTTGCCGCCGAGCTGGCAAATCACCGCACTGATGGGCTACGTGATCATGTACGAGGAAACGCAGGACTACACGAGCGCATGGCGCTACTACCGAGCAGGCGACGTCATCCACGCGACACCCGTGTCCCTTCCCGAGGAGGCCGGAGGCGTGGACGCGCTGGACTTCGGTGAGGCGGCCGTATGAGCCTCCCCTCGGCACACCGACATTCGCGCGATGACGACACGCTGGAATGTAGGTGACCATGGGCGCGCAGTATCTGCCCGAGTCGTTCGATCCGCTGTCGACGACCCAACTCTCCAACACCATCTGCGAGAAGCTCGAGCGGCAACCGCTGGTATCGATGGCGGACCAAATCCCGCGATTCGAAGGCGCGGGACTCTACGCCCTGTACTACCGCGGTGACAGTGTGGAGCTGTATCGGCCACTAGCGAAACTCCAGATCCCCGTCTACGCGGGACAGGGCCGGTCGAGCAACAGCGCCACAGGGGCGACCTCCAGAGCGGCGCGTCCTCTCTGCGAGCGCCTCCGGATGCATCGCACGTCGATGATCCAAGGCGGACTTCCGATCGCCGAGTTCCGGTTCCGCGCGTTGCTCATGCCGGACGTGCACGCCGACCTGGGCGAAAACGGCCTGCGGGTCGGCTACCGGCCGGTGTGGAACAGCGTGCTCACCGGGTTCGGTAGCAAAGAGCAGGGCGCGTCGACGCGTAAGAGCGGAAAGTCCAAATGGGATACCGTTCACGATGGGCGCCGCCGGACATATGGCGAAGCCACCCACCAAGCCCCCCAATTAACCGCCGCGGTCAAGGCCCACATCGAATGGCAGCTCGACGAGTACCCTCGCCTGCCGTGGCAGCACCCGACTGTCGAGGTGAACTACGAAGACCGCACAACGAACTAACAGCGGTCCATGGCCGGGTGAGCCGCTGAGTGCCCGTCACCCGGGTTCGCAGTCGCAGAGGTCTCCCGGCGTCGAGACTATCCCGCCTTCAAGGTTCCGTACGGCGGATTCGACCGCAGCGTCGAACGACTCGACATGATGCCCCTCCGCGAGGTAGTCACCACCCTCATCGCCGTCGTAGATACCGACTGACCAGTGCATGATGTCAGCGCGGTTATCCGCCAATCCAGGATCCGTGGTCGTCACGACGAGGACCAGCGGGTGGTCGGTGCCAGGAACCATTCCAATGACCGCTTCGATCGCGGTGCAACCTCCACCCGTGTTGACGACCGAGCCGACCGTCTCAAAACGGTCCGCCAGCGAAGTCAGCTCCGGCGCATACGTCCGCGCGAGCTGAGCCTCGTACGCGGCGATTTCGTCAGCACGGTCAGCCATCGTGATGGGTTTCCTAGGTCTCTTGCGGGCGGGGCAGATGGATCGTTAGATGCAGATGGATCGTTAGATAGCGTAGCCGGCCCCACGCGTTGTGGCCTACCCGTCGCTGGTGTCGGTCCTGGGGCCGTCCAGCGGCCGAGACTCACAGCGAGAAGCGGGCCGATACAACCAGTAGCGAGCGGCGGACCCGCAGCCCGGGAGCCTCAGCCGACGATGTAGCCGCGTGAGCTCGTTGGCCAGATCGGCGATCGAACGCGGACCAGCCACGCCGAGCAAACAGCGTTGCTCGCGGTGAGACTGGCGCTGGACAATCGATGTCTCAGATCTGATGATTGGGTATGGGCGTGAACACTGCTCGCGTTGATTACTCTTGCGAGACTTGCGGCAAAGACACATTTGTCAACCTGAAGAATGGCCAGGTTTACAGCCATAGCGCGCCGAGGACCCGCGACACCTGTGAGGAGTCCGGGCGCGTGATCATAGAACCGGACGATAGCTTCCGGGGAGTCACAAGCGAGCCGAAGAACGCCGACACCACGTCATTCAAATGCTACGAGTGTGGCAGGAATGTGCGCGCCAACAAACGCACTGGCTTGACGCACTCCCATAACGTCCCAGGAAGTACGCAGGTGTGCGGGGCTTCGTCGGTGGGGGTCATCGCGCCCACGGGAGGCGACGCGATTACCGAACTGGATCGACAAACACGCCGTGGGCCTGGTGCAACTCTCTACGAGGTGCGGCCGCTCGAGGAGTCGAACAGTGTCCGTACCGTTCGCGGTGGGCTTCCCGGTTCCGCTCGCCGTTAGCCCCTTGCGCGACTTCGGGTGTCCTCGCATTCTTCGTTGAATCATGCCCTGCCGGTGCGGTAAGTGACATGCTCGCAATTGATGGTGACGCGGCTGGGATACGTGCGCGGTCGACACGCTGGCTCGGCAGGGAGTGGACTGCCGACGCTTCGGCTGCCGACGGGGGTAGCAGAGCCAGGCCCAGGTACGCCATCATCGAACCGGCGGACCAAGCCCCTCGATGGGGCTTGTCACCGTTCCGAAGACAATGAAGGCCAGCAGGGCGGAAGCTGTACGGAATCTCCATGCGGGCGAACCGCGGGCCGCCGGCCGGATTCGGTCTCTAAGAGATTCGATGACCGGTGGATTCTCCTACGATCCTAGACACAGGAGATGGGCAAATCCGATGGAAAGCATGCCGGCCCACATCGATCGGCGAATCCGCCGTGCTCGCCCACTGTGGTTTGCCCTGCGCCGGAGGGCTGGATGCGAGATCGTTCATTCGCAGGCGACGTCGTCGTTGTCTCGGTCGAGTTTGGCGCTGTATCCGGGGTCGCCGCGGTGGAGCGGGGCGGCGCCGGCCGCGCGGGCGGCCGCGCAGTTCGGGTAGTACACGCTGGCTTGTGTGGGTGGGGGAGCGATGGGCGGATCGGGTGCGGTTGTCGGTTCCGGTGCTGAACGTGGCGGCGGTGGTAGTTGCGTCGTCGTGGTCGTGGATTCGGCAGAGGGAGCGACAGTGGGACCGTCGGTGCAGCTGTTCAAGACGCGGGCCATGGCGTCTTTCTCGGCCTGGGTGATCCAGAGTCGGTAGGCGGCCTTTACCTCGATCTGGATGGTGACGTATGGGGCTGCTGCACGCTCAGGTGACAGTGGTTATGCAGCCTGACCGGCTGCTGTTGGGGTCATGATGGTCTCGTATTCGACCGGGGTCAACCGGCCGAGCCGGGTTTGGCGCCGACGGCGATGATATGTGCGTTCGATCCAGGTCACGATCGCGATCCGCAGTTGTTCGCGGGTGTCCCACCGCTGCCGATCCAACACATTGTGTTGCAGCAGGCTGAAGAAGCTTTCCATCGCGGCGTTGTCCCCGGCCGCGCCGACCCGGCCCATCGACCCCGTCATGCCGAAACGGTTGAGCGCGTGGACAAATCGCCTGGATCGAAACTGAGACCCGCGGTCGGTGTGCAGGATGCAGCCGGCCACCTCACCGCGGCGGGCCACCGCATTGTTCAATGCTGTGACCGCGAGCCGGGACTTCATGCGCGAGTCGATCGAGTAGCCGACGATCCTGCCCGAGAACACGTCCTTGACCGCGCAGAGGTAGAGCTTGCCTTCACCAGTGTGGTGTTCAGTGATGTCACTGAGCCACAATCGGTTTCGCTCGTCGGCGGTGAACTTGCGTTGCACGAGATCGTCGTGGACCGGTGGTCCGGGACGGCTGTTCTTGCCGCGTCGGCATTTACCGAACGCACTCCACCACCGATTGGCCGAACAGATCCGCCACGCGGTCCGGCCGGACATCGGTTCCCCAGCGACCTCGGCTTCGTCGGCCAGGAATCGGTATCCGAACTCCGGGTCGTCGCGGTGGGCGTCGAACAGGGCGTTCGCGCGATAGGCCTCGGTGAGTTCGGCGTCGGTGACCGGTGAGGCCTGCCACCGGTAATAGGGTTGGCGAGCAAGGTTCAGTACCCGGCACGTGACCGCGACGGGAATTCCGTCGGCGGCGAGCTCGCTCACGAGCGGGTAGAGCCTTTTCCCGGAAGATGCGCCTGCGACAGATACGCCGCGGCCCGGCGCAACACCTCGTTCTCCTGCTCGAGCAGCCGGTTCCGGCGGCGTAGTTCGGCCAGCTCGGCAGACTCGCTACTGGTAATACCGGGCTTGTTGCCCTCGTCGATATCGGCTTGACGCATCCATTTCGACAGCGTCATCGGGTGGATCCCGAAATCCGCAGCAACCTGCTCCAGCGTCACGCCGTCCTCACGGTCTCGGGCGACCCGGACCACATCGTCACGGAACTCCTGCGGGTAGGGCTTGGGCACGACGACATCCTTCCAGGCTCACCTCCTGGTAAGCCAGATCGATGTCACCTATCCATGCAGCAGCCCCAGCAACACGCTCGTTATCGTGCTCGCGGTCATCGGCGCGGTCATCGTGCTGTGCGGATTCGGCGGCTGTGTCGCGGCACTGTCCAGCGACGACTCCGACGACACGACCAGCACGACAACCGTCACCGCCCCGGCGCCCGGCGAACCGTCACCCGCCGCCGAACCTCCGAAGTCCGACATCGTCCCGGCCGGATCCGCGGTCCGCGACGGCAAGTTCGAATTCGTCGTCACCGCAGTGGACGCCCCGGTCAAGACCGTCGGTGACAATCCGTATCTCCAGAAGACCGCTCAGGGCGAATACATCTTGGTGCACATCAACGTCACCAACATCAGCGACCAGCCCCAGACCTACTTCGCCGACAACCAGAAGCTGATCGACAGCCAGGGCCGCAAGTTCGGCAACGACACCATGGCCGCGATCAACGTCAACCCCGAAACCTCGATCGGTTCACCGATCAACCCCGGCAACACCCTCCCGGTGACCATCGCCTTCGACGTCCCACCCGGCACCGTGCCGGCGGCCCTCGAACTGCACGACTCCATGTTCTCCGGCGGCGCCAAGGTATCGCTCCAGTAAGCGACCGCCATTACTTGCCCCGGCCACACCACCGTGGCCGGGGCAGTTCGCCGTACCCATCACCACTCACGAGGAAACTACGTCCGAATGGGCAGACAACAGCAGCCATGGCGACCCGGGCAGAAAAGGCTCGGCTGGAAAGCCTGGACCACCATAGGCGCGGGGACACTCGTCGCCGCCACCGCCGTCGGACTCAACGCCGAGAGCACCGAAACCACCAGCGCCGCTGCGCTGTCCACCGCTATACCCGCCTCCACCGCCCCGTGGCCTCCGCCCGCAGGTGGTTCGGGTCGCCTGGACGGGGCGGCCGGTATCTCGCCGCATGCGGCTACCCTGGACGCTTCGCCCTGGGGTTTTCGCCTGTTTCGTGGGCCGGGCCGGGATCGTCAGTATCGGGGGCCGGGGAACTTGCCGTCGACGTCGGGCACGACGGTGAACTCGGTGCAGGTCGACAGCCCGTAGATGTTGGGCTCCCCGGGGTGGTGGGAGGTGCCGTCGAGTACGAGGGTGTCCGCGACGCAGTTACTGGAGCCGACTGCGGCGGGGGCGTGGGCCAGGACGGTGGTATCGCCGATGCGTCCGACGGGTAGCACCTGCCATCCTTTGGCGACTACTTGGCTGTCGGACGCCCTGATCACCGGC
>NZ_VBUT01000013.1 GCF_005863245.1 Nocardia cyriacigeorgica
AGTCGCCACCACCGCCACCGGCGGCACCGTCCCCCTCGCAGACGCGCTCACCCTCGCCCAACGATCCCAACCCTGGCTCGCCGTCTTCGACCACACAGGCCTACCCCTACACCTCGGCCGCACCAAACGCCTCGCCTCCGCCGCCCAACGACTCGCACTCATCGCTGCCCTGAAAGGCTGCTCGCGCCCCGGCTGCGACGCCCCCGCCAGCCTGTCCGCGGTGCATCACGTCCTGGACTATCGCAAGAATGGTGCCACCGACATCGATAACCTCACCCTGGCCTGCGATGCCTGCCACGCGTTGATCCACGATGGCCCCGGCGGCTGGAAAACCCGCACCGAAGGCCCCCACTCCCCATACGCCGGACGCACCGCCTGGATCGCCCCACCCCACATCGACCCCCACCAAACACCACGAATCAACCACCGCCACCACGCCGGCGAGCTACTCGCCGAAACACTCACCCACAACCACATTCGCAACCAACAAGCCCGCGAACAACACCAACGACAACGTCACTTCGAGAAGCCAGACTTCACCGCGGCATGACAGTGCCGACGACCCCATACGCTGAGGAACTCACATGCCGGCCGAAGCCGAAGACGCCCGCCGAGTCGTCGCCGAACTGAACTCGGCAGCCGAACGGGTCGCTCGAGCGCATGCATACGGCAGGGATGGGCATCGCCGCACCCAGATCGGAATCAGCCGTGCCGCGGCGATCGTATGCACCTCCGCCGGTGACCCCGTCACCCTGGTCGATCCTTACATCGTCGAAACCAGCAGAAGACGAACAGTACGAAGGATGCCTGAGCGACTTCGACCTACGCAGGCCGGTGCTGGGCCGCTGGCAATCCCTGTCGAACCTGCCTGGCGTCGAACCCATCCCGTCGAGCAGTATCGAGCCACCGCCACGAACTGGACCTACTGCCAGAAACGTTGTGCAGGTGCGGTATTGCAGCGTCGCGCACGGTGCTGATGCCCCTGGTCTCGAGGTGAGCGCCCGCGACAGCAGGCAGATCGGCGCTCGGCGCGCTTTCAGTCCGGCAGACGCGATGGCACCCGCGCGAAATCGTGGCCGGTGCGGATCATCTGGGCGCGCAGGCGTAGCAGTTCCGCTTTGAATGGGCATGGGGCGCAGGTGGTGTGGTAGGTGAGCATGGATTCGAGTTCGTCGCGGAAGAAGCCGGTGCCGGGTTTCGGGGCTTCGTGGTTGACGGGGATGTCGTCGGGGAAGGCGAGGTCGGGGGCGTTTGGGCCGGTCATGCGGTGCCGCCGGGGGCGAGCAGGGCCAGGCGGGTGCCGCGAGGCAGGTAGCCGGCCGGGTGGACGATGAGCAGGTCACAGCGGTCGAGGACGACTTGGGCGCGATGGCCGAGATGATCCAGGCCTGGGGTCACAATGGCCGCGACCTGAAGTTGCTTGATCTTGACCAGCAGCCACGGCAGGACGTCGGAGTCGGATTCGATGACGGTGCGCGCCACCGAGTACCCGCGCCGGGCCGCGAAGGCGCGCGCCTCCATCTCGAAGCCCGCCCGGCGTTTCGCGCAGCATGACTTGTTCAGATACACAACGGCTTTCATTGCTTCTCCCCTGCTGATATGCGATGGTGGGGCGCACGACGGCGAGGTTCAGGGATTCAGGGGCAGGAGAACCCGGCAGAACCATCCGCCACCCGAGCGCTCCAGGCTCGGCAACGGATGTGCGGCGAGGCTTTCCCGCCGTCGTGCGCTGGGACCAGTAGACAGGTACCGCCCAGGTCACGGAAGCTTTCGCAGAGCCGATCACCGGACTTTTTCGCAAGATTCCAGGGCCGGAAGGTTCCGCATTCCAATCCGGTGCACGTTCGCATTCCAGTCTGGAATCCACACCGCGTGAAGGGGACTCGATGGAGACAGGGGACAGTACTTTCGCCCGACGCCAGATCGGCAAACAGCTGCGGTATCTACGCGAGACGTCGGGGGTGAGCGTCGACGCGGCGAAGAAGGCGCTAGGGGTATCGACCCAGACTATCTGGAGGTTGGAGACCGGGCAGCCGACGAAGATCGGGCGGTTGCATATCAAGGAGCTGTGCAGGTTGTACGGGGCGCCTGACGAGACCACGCAGATACTCCTGGAACTGCTGGAAGGCGCTGCCCGAAAGTCATGGTGGCACGCCTTCGGTGACGCTGTGCCGCGCCACTTCGATCTCTACTTGGGATTGGAATCGGCCGCGTCGAAACTGGTTACATACCAACCCTCGCTGATGCCCGGCCTGGTACAGACCGAGGAGTACCGACGGGCGTTGATCTGGACAGCGAACCCAGGCATGCCAAAGGCCGAGGTAGAGCGCCGAGTGGATCTCGCAGCACGGCGGCAATCAAGGCTTTCCGAGCCTGCTTTCGAGGTCGAGATCCTTCTGAACGAGGCGGCTTTCCGTCATCAGGTCGGTGGCAGATCTGTGATGGCCGATCAGCTAAAACACCTGGCGGCTATCACGGAGCTTCCAAACGTGACAATCCGGGTGCTCCCACTTACCAAGTGCCACATCGGGTTGCAGGCCGGGATTTTCAGCTTGCTGACCTTCCCTCCGTGCCCAACAGCATGGCTGAGCGAGCCACCGATTGTGTACATTCAATGCCATGCGTCGGCGCAGTATCTGGAACGCCCCGCAGAGGTCGACCTTTACTCATCGACGGCAGACAGCATCCGAAAGGCCGCGCTGGATACACCGACCAGTCGCAACCTGATTGATCAGATAGCGAAGGAATATCGGCATGAACACTGACCGGACCTGGTTCAAGAGCAGCTACAGCAGCGCGTCCCAGGACTGCGTGGAGATCGCCCACTTCGACAGCGGCCGCGTCGGCGTCCGCGACTCCAAGAACCCGACCGGTCCGGCGTTGACCTTCGCCCCCGCCGCTTGGGATGCATTTCTAGCCAGCGCACGCCGAGGCGAGTTCGGCCGACCATGAGCGCCACCGAGCTGCTGCCAGGAGCCCGCTGGTTCAAGAGCAGCTACAGCAACGCGTCCCGGGACTGTGTCGAAGTGGCACATTTCATCAACGGGCAGGTCGGCGTCCGCGACTCGAAGAACTCGACCGGCCCAGCGTTGACCTTCACCCGATCGCATGGGACGCATTCCTCGCCACCGCTCGACAAGGCAAGTTCAGCCGTCCCTGAACAAGGACCCGAGATGATCGATCGTCCCGCTGTCCAATGGTTCAAGAGCAGCCATAGCGGCCCATCGCAAGACTGCGTCGAGATCGCTCATCTCGGCGGCGGCCAGGTCTGCGTCCGCGACTCGAAGAACCCCGCAGGCCCAGCGCTCATGTTCACCCCGACCGCGTGGGACACCTTCCTAGCCCACGCACGCCGAAGCGAATTCACCCGCCCCTGACACACCGCGAAGCCCCCGCCACCGCCGATACCGGCAGCAGCGGGGGCTTCGTTGTCAGCGGCGGCATATGCCCGGGGACCGTCTCGGCTCAGGCGCGCGCCTTCTCCGCCGCGACGACCACGTGACGCATGAGAAGGGCGGTGGTGACGGGGCCGACGCCGCCGGGGACGGGGCTGAGGGCTTCGGCTTTGCCGCGCACGGAGTCGGCATCGACGTCGCCGACAATGCTGCCGTCGGCGGCTTCGTTGGTGCCCACGTCGATGACGACCGCGCCGTCACGTACGTGTTCGCCGGTGACCAGGCCGATGCGGCCGGCGGCGGCGACGACGATGTCGGCGGCGGAGGTCACCGCGGGCAGGTCGGTGGTGCGGGAGTGGCAGACCGTGACGGTGGCGTTCTCGGCCAGCAGCAGCTGGGCCAGGGGTTTGCCGACGACGTTGGAGCGGCCGACGACCGCGACATGCCGGCCGGACAGCGGGATCCGGTGATGCTTGAGCAGTTCCACCACGGCCTCGGAGGTGGCAGGGACGAATCCGTCCAGGCCGGTGGCGAGCAAGCCGAGCGACAGCGGGCTCACACCGTCGACGTCCTTGCTGGCGGCGATGGCCGAGCTCACGTCGTCGAGGGTGACGCCCTCGGGCAGCGGGGTCTGCAACATGATGGCGTCGGTGGCCGTGTCGGCGCTGCGGGCGGACAGCTCCGCGCGGATCGTGTCCGCGCTGGCGTCGGCGCCGAGATCGACGGTGTCGCAAGCGATTCCGAGCCGCTCGGCGGCTTTGCGGAGCGAGTTGACGTACCAGGCGCTGGCCGGGTCGGCATTGGCGACGACCAGGGCGAGGGTGGGTGCGGACCCGCTCTCGGACAGTGCCGCGGCACGCTGCTTGGTATCGGCATTGATGGCGGCGGCAAGTTCCTTGCCGGTCAGCGAAACGGTCTCCACGGGGGCCCAGCATAACCGGCTCCGCGCGAGGTGCGGTGTGCCGGAGGGCGCCCGAGCGCGGATCCGCGCGATTCGGCGGCCGATTCAAGACCGCAATTCCCACGCTCGGGCGCCTACCGGCCGTATCGTGATCAGTGTTTGCCACCGGCTAACTGCCAGCTGACCTACCGAAAACCCGTGTCACACGTGGAAAGGTGTCGACTGTAGTGAAGATCTCGAGGCATATGAAGAACCTGGTCGCGGCGGCCTTCGCCGCGACCACCATTGCCGGCCTTGCCGCCGCGCCCGCCCAGGCCAGCCCGGAAACCGACGCCCTCTACAACTCCGCCCAGCGCCACTTCACCGCGGGCAACGACGCCGCGGGCCGCGATGATCTGCGCAGGCTCATCGGCGCCGATCCGCACGATGCCGAGGCGTTGTCGTTGCAGGCCATCTGGTCGCATTACGCGGGCGATGTGCCGGCCTTCGCCGACGCGATGGGCCGGTTGCGTGCCGTCGACGCGGGCATGGCGGCGGGCACCGATCACGTGGTGAACGCGATCGGCGCGGCGGTGGCGACACTGCCCAATCCGCTGCCCGCGCTGGTCGGCCCGCAGACCGGCATCGTGGTGCTCGGTTACGGACTGCTGCCCGACGGTTCGCTGCGGCCGGAGCTGGTGAACCGGCTCACCGCCGCGTGGATCCAGGCGGTCGCCTCACCGTTCTCGCCGGTGATCGTGACCGGCGGCAATCCGCAGAACGGGATCGCCGAGGCCGATGCCATGTTCCATTGGCTGGTCGGGCGCGGCCTGCCCGCCTCACGCATCCACGTGGAGAACCGGGCCGGATCGACGGTGCAGAACGCGCTGTTCAGCTCGCGGATGCTGCGTGACCTCGGCGCCACCAGCGCGGTCGTGGTGACCTCCCCGAACCACATCCGCCGCGCCGTCGCCGATTTCATCGTGGCCGGAACCCATGTGGTCGGCGCGATGACGTCGCTGGAACAGCTGGTCTCCCAGCTGCCACCGCCGAGCAGGCAGGCCCAGCGCGGCATCTACCTCGACGCCACCCGCACCTTCCAGCTCGCCACCGCGCGCTGAGAACCGCCTACCGAATAACCGGGCGCGATCCCGTCCCGCGCCGAAGCACACTGGAGCGGTGATCGATCCGAACTTCGATGCCGTCGTCGCACGTTTGCGCGCGGCCGGATGCGTGTTCGCCGAAGACGAGGCGCGGCTGCTGCTCGACGCGACCACCGATCGGGCCGGACTCGACCGGCTGGTCGAGCGGCGTGCCGCGGGTGTCCCGCTGGAACACCTGCTCGGCTGGGTCGAGTTCCGTGGGCTCCGCATCGGTATCCGCCCGGGCGTGTTCGTCCCGCGGCAGCGCACCGCGTTCCTGGTGGACGAGGCGGCGGCCCTGGCCCGCACCGCGGGACGCGCCGAACTTACCGTGGTGGATATGTGCTGCGGTTCCGGCGCTCTCGGTCTGGCGTTGGTGACCGAACTGGCGGAGCAGACGTCGCGCATCGCGCTGGACGCCGCCGATATCGACCCCGTCGCGGTCGGCTGCGCTCAGCAGAACCTGGAGCCGATCGGCGGCGGAGCCCACCAGGGTGATCTGTTCGCCGCACTACCGCCGCACCTGCGTGGCCGCATCGACATCCTGCTCTGCAATACGCCCTACGTGCCGTCGAGCGAGATCGCGCGCATGCCACCGGAGGCCCGCGACCACGAACCGGTTGCCGCGCTGGACGGCGGCCACGACGGGCTCGACATCTTCCGTCGCGTAGCTGCCGAGGCACCCGAATGGCTGGCGCCCGGTGGTCATCTGCTGGTCGAGATCAGCGAGGAACAAGAGCAGACCGCCGCGGCCATCGCCGCCGATGCCGGACTCACCGCGGTGATCGCCCACTCCCCCGAGCTGTACGCGACCGCCATCATCTGCACGCACTGACTCCGCGCCCGCGACCCGTGCGGCCGGCGCCGACATACACGCCCGGCTACGCCCGGTGCCGAAGACCCGGCGTAGCCCCGGAAACCACCGCCCCGACGCGACCACGCAACTCGCTCGGGCGCTGCTCGTCGAGCACTCGCGCCGGCGCAGATCCCGGCCGCGCCGGCGTCACACCCGGGACCCGGAACTACTTGCGCCCGGTGAACTCCTCCATCGAGCGGTACACGCCGACCGTGTCGAGGAACAGGTCGCGCAGTTTAATCGGGAGGATGCCCGACAGCGCCTTGTTCAGCCGTGACGTCCACGGCAGGATCACCAGGGCCCCACCGTTTTTCATCTCCTGCCAGGAAGTCTCGACGACTTCTTCCTGCTTGAGGATCGGGGTGAGCAGGAAGCCCTTGGCGCCGTCGAACATTCCGGTGTCGATGTAGGTCGGGCACACCGTGGTCACCTTGACGTGGTCGTGGCCTGCCTGCTCGAGCTCGATCCGCACCGAATCCGACCAGCCCAGCGCCGCCCACTTGGACGCGGCGTACACACTCATCCGCGGGTTCGACACCAGACCGGCCGAGGACGCGATGTTCAACACCCGCGCCTGCCCGCTGCCCGCGACCATGGCGGGCAGGAACTCGAGGGTGACATACATCGGGGCCAGCGAGTTGATCGCCATGGTCTTGTCGATGTCGGCGCGGTTGGTGGTCTCCCAGAAGTAGGTGTTGCCGCGCACGATTCCGGCATTGTTGACCAGGATGTCGATATCGCCGACCTCCTCGCGCACGGCCTGCGCGGCCTCGCCGATCTGGTCGGGGGCGGAGACATCGACGACGAAGTGGTGGATGGTGCCGCCGAGGGCGGTCAGCTCGGCGGCGGTGCTCTTCAGCGCGACCTCGTTGATATCCCACAGCACCACCGCCGCGGCGCCCTCACGCACGGCGCGTTCGGCGAACAGCTTGCCCAAGCCCATGGCGGCGCCGGTGACCAGGACCTTCTTGCCCGCGACCGTTTCCAATTTCATGATTTGCGTCCCTTGTTCGATGTGTGGTCTGCGGTCACTTCTGGCGCAGCGTCTTCATGACGCCGAAGTACAGCGTCATGGTTTTGGCCCACAGCTCTTCCGACATTCCCGGCAGCGGCGCGACGGGCAGCATCCGCTGCACCGCGATGGTCTGGGTGTCGATGTACTTGAGCAGGCCCTCAGGACCATGGCGGCGGCCGGTGCCGGAGATGCCGAGGCCGCCCGAGGGCGCGTCGACGCTACCCCACGCCGCGATGAAGCCTTCGTTGACGTTGACCGACCCGGCGTTGATCCGCGCGGCGACCTCGCGCCCGCGAGCGGTGTCGGTGGTCCAGACGCTGGCATTGAGCCCGTAGGCGGTGTCGTTGGCCTGTTCGACGGCCTCGTCATCGCTGCTGACGCGGTACACCGACACGACCGGGCCGAAGGTTTCCTCGCGGTAGACCGTCATGCCGGGCTTGACATCGGCGAGCACGGTCGGTTCGAAGAAGTAGGGGCCGAGGTCGGGGCGATGCTTACCGCCGGCGAGCACCGTCGCGCCCTTGGCGACCGCGTCCTCGACGTGCGCGCGCACGGTGTCCAGTTGACGCTGGAAGGTCAGCGACCCCATGTCGGCGCGATAGTCGAGGTCGGCGCCGAGCTTCACGGCCTCGACATTGGCGACGAACTCGCGCACGAACCGGTCGTAGACGGCGTCGTGGACGTAGATGCGTTCCATCGATTCGCACAGCTGACCGGCCGAGGCGAAGCAGGCCCGCACCGCGGTCTTGGCGGCGGCCGAGACGTCGGCGTCTTCGAGTACCAGCAGCGGGTTCTTGCCGCCGAGTTCGAGGGAGTAGCCGATGAGCCGCTCACCGGCCTGCTTGGCGATGGTGCGGCCGGTGGCGCTGGAGCCGGTGTAGTCGACGTAGTCGGCGCGGCCGATGACCTCACCGCCGATGACGGCGCCGCGGCCGAGCACGATCTGCCACAGGCCCGCGGGCAGCCCGGCGCGTTCGGCGGCGTCGACAGCCCACAGGGCGGTGAGGGCGGTCTGGTTGTCCGGGCGGCCGACGACGGCGTTGCCCGCGACCAGTGCGGGCAGGGCGTCCGATACCGCGAGGGCGAGCGGGTAGTTCCACGGCGAGATGACCGCGACGACGCCCTTGGGCCGGTGCCGCACGTCGACCTTGGTCAGCACCGGCAGCACACCGCGCGGTTTGCGGGTGGCCAGCAGTTTGTCCGCGACCGAGGCGTAGTAGCGGGAGTTCACCGCGACGTCGCCCACCTCGTCGAAGGCGTGCGCCCGCGACTTGCCGGTCTCGGTCTGGAGGATGTCGAGGATCGTGTCCTGCTCTTTCAGCACGATGTCGTGGAAGCGGCGCAGCACCGCGACCCGCTCCCGGACCGGGCGCGCCGCCCACTCGCGCTGGACCAGCCTGGCACGGTCGAAGGCCGCGTCGATGTCGGCGGTCGAGGACTGCGGCAGGTCGAAGATCTTGCGGCCGGTCGCGGGCGCGAAGACCTCCACCGACGGCGCACCGCCCGCGGCGGCACGGGCGAGCAGCGGTTTCACCAGCGCCGGGGACAGCACTTCGGCGTCGGCGTGCCGGGCAGTCGTCATGAGCGGCCTTCTCCTGCGGATCGGTGGATTAATTGAACACTGGTGTTAGATTAATGCGTGTGACAAGCTCCGTGTCAAGCTCTCGGGTGTGCACGAGAGCCATGAACCGATTCGCGGCGTGATGGTCGGCCATGCCTGAGACCACCGCGCGACGCGGCAGGCCGCCGCAGACCAAGCAGCAGGCCGAGGAGGTGCGGGCCCGGATCGTCCTCGCCACCGCGGAGGTGTTCAGCAGGACCGGCACGCGCGGACTGAGCGTCGCCCAGATCATCGAGCAGGCCGGAATTGCCCGGCCCACCTTCTACCGCTATTTCGCGAACGCGACCGAACCGCTACTCCTGGTGCTCGACGCCTCCAACGAGGGGCTGGTCGAGGGCATTCGCAACGCCCTGACCGTCAGCGCCGAGGGCGTCGA
This sequence comes from Nocardia cyriacigeorgica, assembly GCF_005863245.1. Taxonomy (GTDB): domain Bacteria; phylum Actinomycetota; class Actinomycetes; order Mycobacteriales; family Mycobacteriaceae; genus Nocardia; species Nocardia cyriacigeorgica_C. Next base: position 9,286 of record NZ_VBUT01000013.1, read on the forward strand.
ACTCGGCATCCGCCTCATCGACGCTTTCCTGGACTGGGCCCGCGGCCACGGCCCGATGTTGCGGCCGCTGTTCGCGGAACTGCACGATCCGGCGTCACCGGTGTCCGGCTACCGGGAGCGAGCTCTCGACGATATCCGCGCCATCGTCCGCGAGAAGTTCACCGAACTCGGCCGCCCCGTCCCGGCGCCGCTGGATCTCGATGCCGCGCTACAGGTCTGCGAATACGTCGTCTATCGCATATCGGCCGGCGCGGAGCCCGGCTCCGAGCCCGATCCGGAGACGGTCGCCGCTGCCCGCGTCACCATGATCCGCGTCGTGCTGGCAACTCTCGGAAATACCGACGATCTCACCTACGCAATGGAATTGCCGGGCATATTTCCGGCCGCGCCGCGGTAGGTTTCGCGCCTTCCCGCGCAGGCCCGCACCCCGCGCGCACAGTGAAGTCACTCACAGCCGGTAACGAATCCAACGGCACCGCACGGCCTTCCCGGATGATAGCCGGATAATTGCCCGATGACGCCCGGTGGTCAGTGAGGAACTTCGGCGTTCCCGTCATCAGGGTGGCGAACCACCAACGCGTCATAGCCACAGGGTGTCCAGATTGGTGATACCGCACGATACAGGAAAGCGAATCCGGCGGAGCCGCAGCATCGTTCGGCACTTCGCCGAATTCCGACGGTAGTTACCGTCGGGTAATGTCCGCGGCGTCGATCACCCAGGAACGATCCCGAACGCATTCGCCATCGATTTCAGGAGCCCACGTGCTGCATTCTCGATTCGAATCCATCGGCGCTTATCTGCCTTCGCACACAGTCACCACCGATGAGGTGTTGTCCCGGTTGGCAATTCCGCCGTCATTCGATCTCGAACGGATCACCGGCGTCACGGAGCGCCGTGTCCGCGACACCCGTCCGGGCCACGAGGAGGATTCGTTCACCCTTGCCATGGCCGCCGCGAACGACTGTTTGTCCAGGTCACGTTATGCGGCTTCAGAACTCGACGTCATCATCTCGACCTCGATCACGCGCAGCAAGAACGCGACGCGGATGTACATGGAGCCGTCGTTCGCGTCCTCGATCGCGCGTGCGCTCGGCGCGAGAAAGGCGATTACTTTCGATATCTCCAATGCCTGCGCCGGAATGCTCACCGGCACCTACATTCTCGATCGCATGATTCGATCGGGCGCGGTCCGGAATGGACTCGTGGTCAGCGGTGAGGCCATCACACCCATTTCCGATACCGCGGTGAACGAGATTTCGGAAAAATACGATCTGCAATTCGCCTCGCTCACCGTCGGCGATTCCGGCTGCGCGCTGGTGCTGGATCAGGCGGTCGACGACGCCGACAAGATCCACTACATCGAGATGATGACGGCCTCGGAGTACTCGCATCTGTGCCTCGGGATGCCGAGTGACAACACGCAGGGCGTGGCGCTCTACACCGACAACCGCAAGATGCACAACGAGTCCCGGTTCCTGCTGTGGACCGACACCCAGCGCGATTTCCTCGCCGACCGTGGCCGCACGTTCGCCGACGAGGAATTCGACTACATCATCCACCACCAGTTCGGCGCGGCCGCAGTGCCGTACATGAACGCCATCGGCGAACGCGAGTTCGGCACCCCCATGCCGCCGGACCTCAATGTCATCCACAAGTACGGAAACACTTCCACCACATCGCATTTCATCGTGCTGCACGATCAGCTCGGCGAGGACAACATCGCGGCCGGGTCGAAGGTGCTGATGATCCCGGCGGCCTCGGGGGTCGTCACCGGTTTCCTGTCCACCACCATCTCCTCCCTGAAGGTGTGATCATGGGCGTACGTATCACTGCCACCGCTGTCAGCCGGGCCGAAGACACCCGCAGCGTCGTCGAGCACAGCGGCCGCGCCGCACGCAACTGCCTGGAGCGGGCCGGTGTGCGGCCCGACCAGATCGGGGTGCTGATCAACGCGGGCATCTTCCGCGATTCCAACACCGTGGAGCCGGCGGTCTCGGCCCTGATCCAGAAGGCCGCCGGTATCGGGCTCGAATACGGTGCCCACGACCCGCGCACGTTCTCGTTCGACCTGATGAACGGCGCGGTCGGGGTGCTCGACGCGGTCCGGGTGGGCACCGCGATCCTGGAGACCGGCAGCGCGTCGCACGTGCTGATCGTCTCCGGCGACACCCATCCCTCGCTGACCCGCACCGCCGCCACCGAAGACTTCCCGTACGCGAGTTCGGGTGCCGCCCTACTGCTCGAATCCACCGACGGCACCGAAGGTTTCGGCCGGGTGCACAGCCTCGCCGGCACCGGTGGTCCCGGTATCGAGGCGTATGTCGACACCGCGACCATGGGCACCGAGGGCCGCAACCTGATGACGGTGGTGCGCGAACCCGATATCGAGCAGCGGTTGCTGGCGCTGGCGACCGAGGCGGCGCTGGCGGCATTGGCCGACGCCGGTCACGCCGACCTGTCCGGCACCGCGCTCATCGCCTCGACCCCGAGCGCGGACTTCCCCGCACGGCTGGCCGAATCGCTGGGCATCGCGGTCGATTCGGTGCTGCTGCCCGATCTCACCGACGGCGATCCGCACACCGCCGCCCTCACCCACGCCTACGACCGGGCGGCCGCGGGCGAGAGCCTGGACCGGCACACGCACATCCTGTTCGTCGCCGCCGGTGCCGGCCCCTCGGCGGCCGCGGTGCTGTATCGGCTGCCCGACCGCGCGGCCACCGCCGGAGCGGCAGCGTGAGCACAGCGACCTACTGGCAGGCCATCGACCGCTTCCGGGCCGTCGCGCAGCGCGACCCGGAACGCGAGGCGGTGATCTTCCCGGCGCACGTGCCCGAGAGCGGGGCGCCCACCTACCGGACGCTGAGCTACCGCGAACTGGATCGCTGGTCCGACACCATCGCCGAGCGCCTCACCGCCGACGGTGTCGGCGCCGGAACCCGCACCATCGTGTTGGTGCTGCCGAGCCCGCAGCTGTACGCGATCATGCTCGGGCTGTTGAAGATCGGCGCGGTGCCCGTGGTCATCGACCCCGGGATGGGCCTGCGCAAGATGGTGCACTGCCTGCGCGCGGTCGAGGCCGAGGCGTTCATCGGGATACCGCAGGCGCATGCGGTGCGGGTGCTGTTCCGGCGCAGCTTCCGGCGGGTGCGCACCAGCGTCACCGTCGGCAGGCGGTGGTGCTGGGGCGGTGACACCCTGGCCGAATGGGGTCGCGAGCCGAGCGGCGCGGGACTCGACCGGGCACCGGCGGATCCGGGCGAGGTGTTGCTGATCGCCTTCACCACCGGCAGCACCGGCCCGGCCAAGGCCGTCGAACTCACCCACGGCAATCTGGCCGCGATGGTCGACCAGGTGCACACCGCGCGCGACGGCATCGCACCGGACACCTCGCTGATCACGCTGCCGCTGGTCGGCATTCTCGATCTGCTGCTCGGCGCGCGGTGCGTGCTGCCGCCGCTGATTCCGAGCAAGGTCGGGTCCACCGATCCCGCGCATGTGGTCGACGCCATCACCCGGTTCGGGGTGCGCACGATGTTCGCCTCCCCCGCCGTGCTGATCCCGCTGCTGCGTGAGCTGCGGCGACGGCCGACACCATTGCCGACACTGGACAGCGTGTTCTCCGGCGGCGCACCGGTGCCGCACTGGTGCATCGCCGGGCTGCGCGAGGTCCTGCACGACGAGGCCAGGGTGTACGCCGGATACGGGTCCACCGAAGCGCTTCCGATGGCGACGATCGAATCGCGGGAACTGCTCGACGGTCTGGTGGAGCGGACCCAGCGGGGCGAGGGCGTGTGCATCGGGCGCCCCTCGGACCGGATCGAGGCCCGCGTCATCGCCATCACCGACGATCCGCTGCCGACCTGGACCGACGCCGAGAAACGGGCGCCCGAACTGGATGGCACGCGCGGAGTCGGCGAGCTGGTGGTCGCGGGCCCGAACGTCAGCACCCGGTACTACTGGCCCGACCGGGCCAACACCGCGGGCAAGATCGCCGACGGCGCGCGCATCTGGCATCGCACCGGCGACCTGGCCACCATCGACGAGCAGGGCCGGATCTGGTTCTGCGGACGCAAGTCTCAGCGCGTCCGCACCGCCGCGGGCCCGATGTTCACCGTGCAGGTGGAGCAGATCTTCAACACCGTGGTCGGCGTGGCCCGGACCGCCCTGGTCGGCGTCGGCGAACCGGGGGCACAGCGCCCGGTGCTGTGCGTGGAACCGGAACCCGGCGCGGACACCGCGGCGCTGGTATCCGCCCTGCGGGCGCTGGCAGCGCGGTCGGAACTCACCGCCGCGGTCGACCACTTCCTGATCCACCCGTCGTTCCCGGTGGACATCAGGCACAACGCCAAGATCGGCCGGGAGCAACTGGCGGTCTGGGCGGCGAAGCAGCTGCGCGGAAGCGGAGCGCGATGAGAACGACGGCCTTGCGCGCGGTCCCCGTCATCGGGTGGTTGTACCTGATCGCCGGGCTCATCGCCGCCGCGGCGGGTCGCGCGCCCGCGCACCGGCTACCGCGTGTCCTGTGGTGGATCGACGCGTTCCTCAGCGTCGTGGTGCACGCGGCGCAGATCCCGTTCGCCCTGCGCGCCGCACGCGGCAGCGGACGGTCGGCGGCCGAAATAGCGCTGATGACACAGATTTTCGGGCTCACCTGGTGGCGCACCGTGGACCACGGACAGCGGGAGGACACACGATGAAAGTTCTGGTGACGGGCGCCTCCGGCTTCCTCGGCGGGGCGCTGGTGCGGCGACTGGTCCGCGAGGGCGGGCATGAGGTGTCGATTCTGGTGCGCCGCACCAGCAGCCTCGGTGACCTGGGCGAGCTCGACGGTGTGCGGGTGGTCACCGGTGATCTCACCGACGAAGCCTCGCTGCGGCGTGCCACCGAGGGCATCGATGTGGTGTTCCACAGCGCCGCCCGCGTCGACGAACGCGGCACCCGCGGCCAGTTCTGGGCCGAGAACGTGCGCGCCACCGAGATTCTGCTCGACGCCGCCCGCGGCCACGGAGCCTCGCGTTTCGTGTTCATCTCCAGTCCGAGCGCGCTGATGGACCGAGACGGCGGCGACCAGCTCGACGTCGACGAATCGCTGCCGTATCCGCGCCGGTACCTGAACCTGTACTCCGAGACCAAGGCCGCCGCCGAACGCGCGGTACTGGCCGCCGACGCGCCCGGCTTCCGCACCTGCGCGCTGCGGCCACGCGCGATCTGGGGCGCGGGCGACCGCTCCGGTCCCATCGTGCGGCTGCTCGGGCGCACCGCCGAGGGCGCACTGCCCGACCTGTCGTTCGGCCGGACGGTCTACGCGTCGCTGTGCCATGTGGACAATATCGTCGACGCCTGCGTGAAGGCCGCGACCGTCGATGGCGACGCGCTAGGCGGGAAGGCGTATTTCATCGCCGACGCCGAACGCACCGATGTCTGGGGGTTCCTGGCCGCCGTCGCCACCGACCTCGGCTACGCCCCGCCTTCCCGCACCCCGAATCCGCGGGTGGTGCGCGCCGCCGTCGCGGTGATCGAGACGATCTGGCGGTTCCCGCCGGTGGCCACCCGCTGGTCGCCACCGCTGTCGCGGTATGTGGTCGCGTTGCTCACCCGTTCGGCCACCTACGACACCGCTGCCGCGGCGCGGGATCTGGGGTACCGGCCCGTCATCGACCGCGACACCGGTCTGGCCTCCTTCCTGGCCTGGCTCGCTGCCAACGGCGGCATCACCGAACTCACCCGGACGCTGCGCTAGCCCGCGCACCGTCACACCGATCAGCGAGGTAGATATGGCTACCGGCACCGTGTTCCGGCGGATCTCACCGACCGAACGCATGTATTTCCCGATGCGTGATCTGGCGCCGCCGTTCCTCATGCAGCTCGTCTTCCCCGGTGAGGGCGAGATCGATCCGGAGCGGCTGCGGCAGGCGGTCGCGGTGGCGTCGGCGGCGTGCCCGGGATCGCGGTTGGTGCGCCGCGGCCGCGACTGGGTCGACAGCGGGATCCCGGCCGCGGTGCGGGTGGTCGAGAACTGGACGATCGACTACGACTCGCTCGACGGTGATCCGGTGGTGCACAGCCCGATCGGGCCCACCGACGAGACCACCTGCGAGGTGCTGCTGCTCACCACGCGGCCGGTCACGCTGATCTTCCGGGCGTTCCACGGCGTGATGGACGGGATGGGCCTGGTGACGTGGGCGCTGGCCGTCTTGGCGGCCCTGCGCGGCGAGGAACCGGAGCCCATGCCCGACCCGGTCGCCGATCAGGAGCTGGTGAAGCGGGTCGGCGCACCGGGCAAGCCGACACTGATGCTGCCCGGATACCGCGCCGCCGTCGGGCACGGTCGCCAGCTTCCCGGTGAACCACGACATCTGTTGCGCCGCCGCACCATCGCGGTGCGTACGCCCGGTGCGGTGGCCAAGATCGCGGCGATCCTGGCCGACCAGACCCCGGGGACCTCGCGGATCATGATGCCGGTGGATCTGCGCCGTCACGATCCGCAGCTGCGCTCGACCGCGAATCTCGCGCTCCCGTTGTTCTTCGACATCACGGCGGGAACGTCGTGGACCGAGATCAACGACCTCAAGCGCGCGGGGCTGGCGCAACGGCTCGAGCTGAACCAGATGGACAACAGCGGACTGGCCGACATCCCGCAGCCCGCGGGCCGCGCCCTGCTGCGCACGCTGAACTGGCTGGGTGCCCGGTTCGGCCGCAACCTGGCCTCGGCCACGGTGTCGCATATGGGCCGCTTCGATCTCGGCGAACTCGCCACCTCGCAGTTCCACCCGACGTCGGTGCTGATCCTGCCGCAGCACAGTGTGGCGATGCCGCTGCTGTTCGGGTTGATGGAATCGGGTGGGCACACCGAGCTGACGGTGTCGGCCCGCAACGGACGCGGCGTGGCCGACCGGCTGGACGCGCTGCTGGACCGGATCGTGGCCGGGCTGGAAGCCGGGCTACCCGCGGCCGACGAGAGCCTGCGATGACGGCGTGGGCGCGACTGGTCGTCGCTCGGCCGCGCACCGTCCTCGCGATGGTGATCGGCCTGATGCTGCTGTGCGCGGCCTACGGGGCGAGTGCGGCGGAGAAGGTCGGCGCCGCCGGATTCACCGATCCCGGTAGCGAATCCAGTCGCGTCGACGCCCTGGTTCGTGAGCAGGTGGGGCCGACGAGCGCCGACGTCGTCGCCGTCTACACCGCGCCGGACGGGCAGTCCCTCGATGCCATCGCGCCGCAGATCCGCGCCGCCATCGACCGGATCGACCCGGCACTGCTGGCGCGGCCGGTGGAAAGCTACTGGAACAGCGCGCCGCCGCGCACCCAATTCCTGCGCTCGGCCGACGGGCGTCAGGGGCTCGCGGTGGTGTTCCTGGCCGGCGACGACAACCAGCGCATCACCGCCTTCGAATCGGTCGAAGCCGATCTGGTGGTTCCCGGAATCCACACGCGGCTGGCCGGTTTCAGCGCGCTGGCCGACGAGATCACCACCCGATCCCAGCAGGATCTGATCCTCGCCGAATCCATCTCCATCCCGATCACCCTGCTCATCCTGGTGCTGGTGTTCGGGGGTCTGGCCGCCGCCTCGATGCCGGTGCTGGTCGGTGCGCTCGCGGTGGGCGGATCCCTGGCGGCGATCCGGGCGCTGACCGAGGTTACCGAGGTCACCACGTTCGCGGTGAACATCGCGTCGCTGATCGGGCTCGGTATGGCGATCGACTACGGGCTGTTCCTGGTCACCCGGTTCCGGGAGGAGCGGGCCGCCGGGTACGAGGTGCCTGCCGCGATCGAACGCACCTGCGCGACCGCCGGTCGCACGGTCGCGTTCTCGGCGTCGCTGCTGATCTGCGCCTTCGCCGGAACGTTCGTCTTCCCGCAGCCGGTGCTGAGATCGCTCGGGTTCGGCGCGATCGCCGCGGTCGCGCTGGCGGCCGCCCTCTCGCTCACGGTTCTGCCCGCGATGCTCGCGCTGTTCGGTGACCGGCTCGGAGCCGCGCGCGAACAGGGCCGGACCGAACGGTTCTGGGGTCGCGTGGTCGATGCGGTGCTGCGTCGTCCGGGCATCGTCGCCCTGGCGGTGACGGCGCTGCTGCTGGTGCTGGCGACGCCCCTGCTGGGAGCCCGGCTCGGCGATATCGACCACCGCGCACTGCCACCGGACAACCCCATGCGCACCACCGTCGAGGAACTCACCGCACGGTTCCCGGCCGCCAACAGCGGCGTCACCGCCGTGCTGCACGGCACCGACGGTGCACCACCGCAGGCCGAGGCGATCGCACAGGTGATGCGCGAGATCGGCGCTCTTCCCGGCGTCGGCCCGGTGTTCCAGGCCGGGCGCGCAACGGATTTCGTCGTCGTGCACGCGATGCTCGACAGCGCCGACCGCAGCGACGAGGCCATCACCGTCGTCGACGCGGTGCGGGCGCTCACACCGCCTGCCGGGACCGAACTGCGCGTCGGCGGCGATACCGCGGCGACCATGGACAGCGTGGACTCGATCACCGCCGCCCTGCCGTGGATGATCACGGTCATGGTGGTGGCGACCCTGCTGCTGCTCGGGATCGCCTTCCGCTCGATCGTGCTACCGATCAAGGCGGTGGCCATGGCCTTCGTCAGCCTCGCCGCCACCTTCGGCATCCTCACCTGGATCTTCCACGACGGACACCTCGCGGGGTTGCTCGGCGTGACACCCGGCCCCCTCGCCGCGGGCATGGTGGTGCTGATCATCGCGGTGGTGTTCGGGCTGTCCACCGACTACGAGGTGTTCCTGCTGTCACGCATGGTCGAGGCCCACCACGTCGGCGCGACAACCGCCGAATCCGTCCGCACCGGCACGCTGCGCACCGCCCGCGTCATCACCGCCGCCGCCGTCCTGCTCATCATCGTCACCGGCGCGTTCACCCTCTCCCCACTCACCCCCATGCGCTTCCTCGGCCTCGGCATGATCCTCGCCCTGGTCATCGACGCGACGTTGGTGCGCATGCTGCTGGTGCCGGCGCTGGTGCAGTTGATGGGGGCGGTGAACTGGTGGGTGCCGGGGGCGGGTTCCGGGGCGAAGACGAGCGCTTCGAGCTCACCCGCACGGGAGCCGATATCGATGTGACACAGGTCACTCCCGCTGATGTCACGATCCGTCGTCCAACTTACGTCTCGAGTGCATCGACCGACTATCAGAAGGGATACGACGATGCGCGAGCACAACGAGACCACGGGGACGGCACCGCGGGACATCCTGATCCTCGGCGCCGGATACACGGGCATGTCGGCGGCGGTGAACCTGGGCGCCCGAGTCAAGGGCCGCGACGATGTGCGGGTCACCGTGATCAACGCCGACGAGCGTTTCGTGGAGCGGCTGCGGCTGCATCAGGTGGCGACCGGGCAGCGGCTGGCCGAGTTCGATATCCCGCGGCTGCTGGACAGCATCGGCGTCGGGTTCATCCGGGGCCGAGTGGCGGCGATCGATCCCGAGGCGAACACGGTTCGCCTCGCTGACCAGCGGCTGCTGCACTACGACCGCCTGGTCTACGCCCTGGGTGGCGCCACCGACACCAGCCGGGTGCCCGGCGCCGACGAGCACGCCTTCACCCTCGACAGCGCCGCCGACGCCGCCGCGCTCGCCGCGCGCCTGGACGGGCTCGATACCGGGACGGTTGTCGTCGGCGGTGCCGGGCTCACCGGTGTCGAGTCGGCCGCCGAAATCGCCGAACAGTATCCGCGGCTGCGGGTGCTGCTGCTCGGCCGCGACGAACCCGGCGCCGCCATGGCCGACAAGCCCCGCGCCTACCTGCGGTCGGTCCTGGAACGGCTGGGCGTCGAGGTGCGCACCGGAGCCGAGGTGGTGAAGGTGCTCGCCGACTCGGTGGAGTTGGCCGACGGCGAGAGCGTCCACGCCGACGCCGTGCTCGTGACCAGCGGCGTCCGGGCCAACCCGGTCGCGGCCGCGGCGGGGCTGGCGGTCGACGAGCGGGGTCGCATCATCACCGAGTCCACCCTGAGCTCCATCTCGCATCCGAATGTCTATGCCGTCGGGGACGCCGCCGCCATCGAGCAGGGATACGGCCTCATGCACGGCACCTGCCAGAGCGGCATGCCGACCGGCGTGCACGCGGCAGTGTCACTGGCGCGCGAGCTGAAAGGCAAGCAGCCCAAGGCCTTCCGGTTCGGCTACTACCACATGCCGGTCAGCCTCGGGCGCAGCGATGCCGTCATACAGTTCACCAAGCCGGACAGCTCGCCGCGCCGCTGGTACCTGACCGGCAAGCGCGCGACCTGGTACAAGGAGACGGTGAGTTCCTCGCCGTGGCCGACCTTCCAGCGCATGACCAGGTTTCCCCGATCGGGCGCCATCTGGCCCAGCGGCGGCCGCTACACCCGCCGGGCAGGTACGCGATGACCGCACCCGATGACGTCCAGCAGCTCTTCGACGAACATCGCAACCTGCTGTTCGCCGTCGCCTACCGCATCCTCGGCAGCGCCGCCGACGCCGAGGACGCGGTGCAGGACGCCTGGTTGAAATGGTCGACAGTGGACCGCTCGCGGGTCACCGAGCCGAAAAGCTATCTCGCCCGGATCGTGTCCAATCTGGCCGTGGACCGTCTTCGCTCGACCCGCCACCAGCGCGAAACCTATGTCGGTCCCTGGCTGCCCGAGCCCATCCTGACCACCGGTGACATCGTCGACGACGTCACCGGCGCGGAATCGGTGTCGATGGCGATGCTGGTGGTGCTGGAGACGCTGAGCCCGATCGAGCGCGCGGTGTTCGTGCTCAAGGAGGTCTTCGATTTCAGCTATGCCGAAATCGCCGAGGCCGTCGACCGCTCCGAGGACGCGGTGCGCCAGGCCGCGCACCGCGCCCGCGGGCACGTGCAGGCGCGCAGGCCACGGTTCAGCGCCGACCGCAGCAAGCAGCGCGACGTCACCACCCAGTTCGTCGCGGCGGCGACCGGCGGGGATATCAATACGCTGATGGACCTGCTGGCTCCGGACGTCACGTTGTGGACCGATGGCGGGGGCAAGGTCCGGCAGGCCATGCGCCCTGTTGTCGGCGCCGACAAGGTGGCCACCTGGTTCGCTGCCGTCGGCACCCGCCCGTACCAGGGCGTGGCGCCGGCCGACATGCGGGTCGAGCTGGTCGAGCTCAACGGTGGCGCCGGTGTGCTGTTCCGCGGACCCGACCGGGTGATCGCCACCCTCAGCGTCACCCTCGACCCCGAGGGCCGCATCATCGCCATCCACAATGTCGCCAACCCGGACAAGTTGCAGTCGGTCGCCGAGGGTGCGGTGCACGACCTCGGGCGTCGCTGACGCCAACCCGCTGCGCGAACGAACACGGCGAGACAGAATCGCGCCTGCGGCCACGACGAGCGTCCGGGGCCGCGGTCGCGCCCGATGCACTCGGTCGCGATGCCTGCCGGCGGCTCGGATCAAGTAGTGCACTACTCGTGGCAATCGCGGTGCGTGACAGCAGAATCAGCGCGTGCAGTGCGCACAGCGGCACCACCGGATGATCGACGCGAATGGGGGTAGATATATGACTGGACAGTGGGTGCGGTCGAAGAATGTGGCGGCCGAGGCTCCGAATCGGTCTTGTGGAAGTGGATTTCGCCGCCGGCTCGGCGCGGAGTCCGCGGTCGAGCGGACACCGCGCACCGCGCACGCATTCACCGAGCGGACCGTCCGCGTCATCCTCGAAGTACTCGACAGACGTCGGCCGATCAAGCAGCTCACAGCACTGGTCAGTCCCGATGTGCTGGCCCGGATCCACACGCTGGCCGACGGAAACCTGGTGCCCGGCCGTGCGCTCGGACCCGCCAGGCCGGTGCGAGTCGACGTGGCCATGGCCGACGGCCGCGACTCCGAGATCTTCGCCCGCTACCGCCGAGGGGACCGCTACTTCGCCCTGGCCGGACGGATCACCCACTCACGACGCCACGGTTGGCGGTTGACGGCATTGCGGATCGGGTAGAGCAGCGTTCACTCCACCCGATGACTCAACCCACTAGCCCGCAGCGCCCGCCGCGCGGTCGCGGCGCGGATGGCGGCGTCGGTGCCGATGATGCGGACGTGGCCGCGGGCTCGGGTGATGGCGGTGTAGAGGAGTTCGCGGGTGAGGAGGGTGGATTCGGGCTCGGGGAGGACGATGGTGACGGCGTCGTATTGGCTGCCCTGGCTGCGGTGGATCGTCATGGCGAAAACGGTGACCACGGACGGGAATTGGGTGGGATGGACGAGGTAGGGTTCGCTGCCGCGTTGCAGGGCGACGCGTAGCGAGCCGTCGGGTTGGCGGATGACGACGCCGGTGTCGCCGTTGTAGATGCGGGCCTCGTGATCGTTGGCGGTGACCAGCAGCGGTTGTCCGGGATACCAGGTGGGCTGGCCGGATTCGGGGCCCGCTCCCGCGGCGGCGGCCCATTCGCCGGCCATGCGGTCCCAGCGTTCGACACCGAAGGGTCCCTGGCGGTGGGCGCACAGCAGGCGATGTGATTCCAGGGCGGTGAGTGCGGCGGCGGCGTCACCGGCGAGGGCGGCCTCGGTGACCTGCCGGGCGGCAGTGATGACGTCGGCGCGGACGGCGGCGGTGTCCTCCGGTTCGCACAACGACAGCGCGTCGCCGCCGTCGCGCAGCAAGCCCAGCGCGGTGTCGGAATCACCGGCGCGCACCGCGACCGCCAGCTCGGCGATCCGGCCGCCGAACCGCCGCCCGCGCGTGAGCCGGACGATGCCGCCACGCAACCGGGTCTGCTCGAGTGCGGTCAAGGCCTCCGGATCCGCGGCGGATCCGGTCGCCGGGCCGATGATCTGCTCGAGCACCGGGTTCGGGGTGCCGACCACCGGGCCTGCCACCAGATCGGCGAGCACCGCGCCCGCGTCGACCGAGGCGAGCTGGTCCGGGTCGCCGACCAGCACCAGCCTGGTGTCCGGGCGCAACGCGGCCATCAGCCTGCTCATCATGGTCAGCGACACCATCGAGGTCTCGTCGACCACGATGACGTCGTAGGGCAGCCGGTTGAATTCGTGATACCGGAAGCGGGTGCCGCGGCCGCGCTGCCAGCCCAGCAGCCGGTGCAGGGTGGAGGCGCTCGGTTCCGGCAGCCCGAGTTCGGCGGCCTGATCGCGCACCGCCTCCTGCAACCGCGCGGCGGCCTTGCCGGTGGGGGCGGCGAGCGCGACCCGCAGGGCCGGTGCCTTCGGGTTCGCCCGCTGATGGGCGTCGAGCAAGGCGATGATGCGGGCGATGGTGTGGGTTTTGCCGGTGCCGGGTCCGCCGGCGACGACGGTGGTCCAGTGGGTCGCGGCGAGTGCGGCGGCCAGGCGCTGCCGGTCGGGTGCGGTCGACCCGGGTTCCGCGCCGGGCGTGGTGAACAGCCGGTCGAGTTCACGGCGCACCACGGCCGGGTCGACCACCGGATGCCGGTCCGACCGTTCGGTGAGCACCCGGCGGATGGTCTGTTCCTGCTGGTAGTAGCGATCCAGGTAGAGCAGCGGGCCGCCCTCGCGGCGATCCTCCACCAGCCGCAGCGGCCGCAGCGGCCCGGCAGTGCCGCCGACCACCAGCGGGCTGACCCGCAGCGCGGTCAGCACATCGTCGAATTCCGGCCAGGGCAGCGTCGCCGGATCGACGGTGGTGTCCCAGGTTTCGTCGGCGTCGATGCCGATCTCGCGCATCCGCGCCAGTTCCAGGCACACCGACCCCGATCGCACCGCCCGCACCGCCAAGGCCGCCGCGAACAGCGCCGATTCGGACTCTTCCCGGCCGAGCCGGCCCAGCCGCACCGCGACGTGCACATCCGCGGCCGACAGCACCCCGGCTTCGTTGAAGGCACGCAGCAAACCAGTTCCGCGCTGAGCGATCTGGATGGAGGTCACGACCGCACCTCCGGCATCAGGCGGGCGGTACCCCGTCGATGCGCAGCGGCCACGCGCGCGTTCACGCCGCACCTCCTGCGAGCACATCCGACAGTTCGGTGATCAACCCCGCTGGCGGAGTCCAGTCGAACACCCCACGCCCGGGCGGGGTCTCCGGCCCGATCATGCCCCGCACGAACAGATAGGCCGCCCCGCCGAGATGACGCGCCGGATCGTATCCGGGCAGCCGCCACCGCAGATACCGGTGCAGCGCAACCGAATACAGCAGCGCCTGCAACGGATAGTGCGAACGCATCATCTCCGCGGCCATCCGGTCCCTGGTGTAGTGCTCGACGGTGAGATCGCCGGTGCCGAGCCGGTTGGTCTTGTAGTCGACGATGACGAAACGGCCGTCCGCGATGCGCAGCACCGCGTCGATGCTGCCGGTCAGGTAGCCGCGCAGCGGGTTGTCGTCGAGGGTGTCGAGGTGATCGGCGTAGGTGGCGAAGTCGTCGGTGGCGGGCAGGTGTGCCCGCAGCAGGCCTGCTATCGCGCGCAGCGTCGCGGCCTGGTCGCTCGGGTCGTCCCCGCCGGCCAGCGGCAGCTCGAATTCCAGCTCGCACAACCGGTCTCGGGTCGCGATGTCGGCGAGGGCGCCGAATGGCGTCGGCGTGCGCAGCACCGCCAGCAGGGCGGTGGCCAGCAGCGCGGGATCGGCGGCGGCCATCATCTCCTCGATCGTCTCCCGGCAGCGCGCGTCCACCTCGGCCGCCAGATCGGTGGCGTCGGTGTCGATCCGCTCCAGCGCCGCGTGCACCAGGGTGCCGAACTCGGCGCCGTAGGGCAGTTCGTTCATCAGCGACGGCGCACCCGATTCGGGTTCGGCGGCGAGCACCGGCACCCCGGTGGGCTCGTCGTCGGGTCCGCGGCCGTCTTCGGGTTCCCTGTCCGGGGCGACGGCGTGTGCGGCGGCGGTCAGCGCCGAGTAGGAGGTGCGCCGCCACTGCTGGTCGAGCGTGCGGTCGAAGGTGGCGGCGGCGAGCTCGCCGGTCATCGCCTCGACCCGCACCCGCCGCGGCTGCACCTGCTGCTCACCGTCGACGATCTCCACCGCCACCGACGGACCGGCCGCCGCCGCCCACGCCGAAAGCCGTTCGGCAGCAGTGGTATCCGGCGGAACCGGGACCCGCAGCGCCACCTGATCGGCGCCGCCGGAACGCCCGAGCAGCATCCGGTGCAACGGTGCGTTGTCGGTGGTGTAGGCGGGCGCCCACCACGCCACTACCTGGCACATGGCGCGGGTCAGCGCGACGTAGAGCAGCCGCAACTCCTCCCCCGATTCCTCGGCTTCGGCACGGCGTTTGCGCTCGGCGTAGCCCGGTGCGTCGGGGCCTCCCACGTCGAGCACGCGGACCTCGTCCTCGTGGAACAGCAACGTCGCGGCCTTGGGATTCCTGGCGCTGTCCCAGGCGAACGGCAAATAGACGACCGGGAATTCGAGGCCCTTGCTGGCGTGCACGGTGGCGATCTGCACGGCGGCCGCGTCGCGGTCCAGCCGGCGGCTGCGGTCGGCGACCGCACCGGAGGCGGGATCGCGCACCCGGTCGGCCAGCCACCTGGTCAGCGCGGTCAGCCCGTAGCCCTCGCTGACGGCGAGTTGATCGAGCAGCTGCGCGATATGGCGCAGATCGGTGAGCCTGCGTTCACCGTTTTCGATCCCGAGCAGCCGCGGCGCCAGCTCGGACTCCGCGGACAGCTTCTCGAACACCGCCGCGAACCCGGCCCTGGTGAACAGCCGGGCGGCTTCCCGCAACTGGGCGCTCACCTGTCCGACCAGATCCGCTCCCCCACTGTCGATCTCGGCGGCGGTGATGCCGAGTAACGGCGTGCAGGCCGCCAGCCGCACCCGATCACTGCGATGCGGTTGTTCGAGTGCGCGCATCACCCACAGCCAGTCGGTGGCGCTCTCGGTCGCGAAGACGCTGGTACCGCCCGCCAGGACCGAGGCAACCCCGACCCGGTCCAGGGCCTCGCGTACGACGTCGATCTGGGATCGGGTGCGCACCAGCACCGCGATGTCCCCCGGGTCGATCGGTCGCGGATCCGTGCCCGCGCCGCCCGCGTCGATCGTCGTCCCGGATTCCAGCAACCGGACGATATCGGCCGCCAGGTCGGTGGCGACCTTGGCGCGCATCCGGCCCACCGTCGGGAACCCGGTCTTGTTCAGCGGTCCGGCGCCGGTGCGCGGCAGTACCCGCAACCGGAAAGGCGTCGCGTCCTGGCCGGGTCCGGACAGCCGCGACCAGGGCCGGGTCGCGGCCACCGGATAGACGGTGATGGCGTCGTGGCCGAGTGCCGCACCGCCCATCACCTGGTCGATGGCGCTGAGCAGGCCGGCGTCGCTGCGCCAGTTCACCGTCAGTTCCCTGCGGGTCCCGGCATGGCCGACGGCATCGAGGTAGCTCAGCACCTCCGCGCCGCGGAAGGCGTAGATCGCCTGTTTGGGATCGCCGACCAGCACCATCGTGGTGTGGCCGTGGAAGACGCGGCGCAGGATGTCCCACTGCAACGGGTCGGTGTCCTGGAATTCGTCGACCAACGCCACCCGGAAGCGGTCCCGGATCCGCAGGCAGGCGCGCGGACCGTGCTCGGGGTCGGTCAGCACCTCGTGCAACAGCACCAGCAGATCGTCGAAATCACGCAGTCCCGCAAGGCGTTTGCGGCGTTCGGTTTCGGCGCGCACAGCCAGGGCGAAAGCGACCCGTTCCCCGGCCAGGTCGTCGGTATCAGGGGCCAGCCGGGCGTGCCGGTCCCGGACCGCGGCCAACGCCAGGGTGTGTGCCTCTTTGATGGTGAACGGCGGTGCGGTGCGTGCGTAGCGGTGCAGGTACAGGTCGTCGGTGACGGTCTCGACCAGCTCGTCGACATTCTCGACCAGCCGCGACCGCATATCGTGCTCACCGGCCAGGCCCAGCTCGTCGAGCATGCGCTGGCAGAAGCTGTGTGTGGTCGCGATGGCGCCCGCGTCGAAATCCGACAGCGCCGCCAGCAGCCGGGCCCGGCGGCGCCAGACCTCGTCCTCGTCGACGGCGGCGAGGTAGGCGACCAGTTCGTCCGCGCTCGCCCGCGCGGCCACCGGGTCGGCCAGCGCCGCCGCGACGCCGACGAAGCGATTCCTGGTGCGTTCGCGCAGTTCCTGGGTGGCGGCGCGGCTGAAGGTCACCAGCAGCAGCTGCGCGATATCGACCCCGGCCTCGGCGACATAGCGGACCGCGAGCCCGACGATGGCATACGTTTTGCCGGTGCCCGCGCTGGCCTCGAGCACCGTGGTGCCGGTGGGCAGCGGCCCGATCGGGTCGAAGGCGGTGTCGAGCGGCGGCGCGGTGGCGGGTGGGGTGTGAACGGTCATGGCTGCCCCTGTTCCTCGGCGCGCAGCAGCGGCGCCCACAGCCGGCGCGACAATGCGCCGAATCGGGTGGTCTCGCTCGGTTCGCCGGGTGGTGCGGGTGCCGCGGTGAGGTCGTCGAGGCGCGGCGCGGTGCCCCAGATGTAGCGCAGGTGGCGGTCGGTGTGCTCACCGTAGGGGCCGGGACCGTTGGGGCCGCCGAGGAATTCGCGTTCGGCGGCCGCCAGCGCCTCCTCCGCCGTGCCGCCGCGGAACCGGCGCTCGGCGTAGGCGGCGGTGGCCGCGGTGGCGATCGGCAGCGGCTCGGTGAGGCCCGCATCGCGCAGCGCGACCAGCTCACGAAGAATCGCCACGGCTTCCGGCGCCGAGGGTGCGGTCAGCTCCGAACGCCATGCGGGACGGCGGAATTGGCCGCGCCCGATGGTCACCGCCCGCCACGGCCGGTCCTCGCTCGCGGCCAGCGCCAGCAGCGACACCCACGCCGTGATCCGGTGTTTGGGTGCGAGCCGCGAGTAGGTGGTGCGCACCAGGGTGTCACCGCGCACCTCGGGCACGGTGCCGGTCAACCGGCGGCCGCCGCCGAGGTCGAGGGCGATATCGACCGCCCGCGCGGGCCGCTCGTATTCCGGTTGCGCGATCCGCACCAGGGTGTCGACGGTGTGTTCCACCTCGTCGAGCACCGCGCCGCCGAGGCCGAACGGTGGCAGCGTCCCGCGACGCCATTCCGCCGCGCGCAGGCCGGCCGGATCGGCGCCGGTGAGCCGGGCGGCCAGCATCCGTTCGCCCAGATCCCATTTCGCCAGGCCGTCCAGCTCGATGGGCAACCGGTCGGCGATGTCGTCGTCCTGGTCGGGCACCCGCAGGCCCAGCCGCTGCCACAGGAACGCGCGCACCGGATGTTCGGCGAACGACAGCAATTCGGCGAGTCCGATATCCACCGGCTCGGCCGGTGGGAGCGGCTCGGGCAGAAACGGCGGACGCGGCCGTGGCACACCACCCGCTGCCCGCGCACCGGCCAGCGCCACGGTATCGAAGCTGAACGGGCGCTCGGCGCGGAAATTGCGGCGGTCGAACGATTGCAACGGATGGCGGGTCACCACCTCCGCCATGCCCTCGGGCCCGACATGGGCGCGCAGCACATCCAGCACCTCGGCCACCGGAATGGCCGGCGGGCGGTGGTTTCCGGAGACCGGATCCGACCCGGTGTGCAGCAGCACCAGCCGCTCACCGGCGGCCATGATCGCGTCCAGCAGCAGTTGCCGGTCTTCGGCGCGGTGATCGCGCTCGCCGAGCAGCGGATTACGGGCCAGCACATCGTCACCGTCCACGCCGCCCGCGCGCGGGAACACA
Organism: Nocardia cyriacigeorgica; assembly: GCF_005863245.1. Taxonomy (GTDB): domain Bacteria; phylum Actinomycetota; class Actinomycetes; order Mycobacteriales; family Mycobacteriaceae; genus Nocardia; species Nocardia cyriacigeorgica_C. The sequence continues at coordinate 27,870 of NZ_VBUT01000013.1, forward strand.
TCGTCGTCGAGTCCGAGCAGCACCACGACCCGATGCGGCACCGACCGCATCGGCACCATGGTGCACACCGTCAATTCGCCGGTGCGGAAGTTGGCGCGGGTCGGGCGCGCCGCCAATCGTCCGGCCAGCAGCACCGCGACGTCGGCCAGCCGCAGCGCCACATCACCGGCGAAGGCCAACGCGGCGGCGAGTTCACGGCGGGCCTCGGTGCGGATCCAGGCCTGCGACTCGGGGACGTCGGTCAGCAGATCCAGCGAGCGTGCCAGCGCGGCGGCCCAGTCGTCGGCGGGCCGGGGGCCGCGCAGATCACGCAACGCGACCGCGAGCCGGTCGACGAATTCGGCGAAGCGCCCGGCGAGGTCGACGTCGTTGCTGTCCACATCATCGAGCGGCAATGCCAGGTCGAGCCAATCGTCGGAACTCTCGCCCGCGGTGACGCCGAGCAGGATCCGGTCGACCGCGGTGTTGAGGGTGTTCTGCTGGAAATCGGCCAGCCCGAACGCCTGCCGCTGCCGCTGCCCGATGCCCCAGCGAGCACCGGTCTCGGCTGCCCACTCGCGCAGCCGCTCGATATCGTCGTCATCGAAACCACAACGGCGGCGGACGGTTTCGGAGGCCGCCAGGTCGAGCACCTGGGTGACGGTGACGCGCCCGTCGGCCAGTTCGAGCAGCACCGAGATCACCCCGAGCAGCGGATTGGTCACCGCTCGCCCGCGATCGGCCAGCCGCACCCGCAACCGATGCGCAGGATGCCCGGGCCGACCCGAATCCCCCACCGGCTCAACCGATCCCGCCACCTTCTGCCCGAACGCCGCCCGCACCAGCGGAGCGTACGCCTCCACCTCCGGGCACATGATCAGCACATCGCGCGGCTCGAGAGTGGGATCGGCGGCGAACATCGCCAGCAGGCAGTCACGCAGCACCTCGACCTGCCGCGCGGGACCATGGCAGGCGTGCACCTGCACGGAGCTGTCGGCGACGGCGGGGGTGGCGGGCCAGCGGTCGGTGCGGATCCCGTCCTGCAACACGTGCAGCAAGCCGGGCCGGTCGGCACCACGATCCGCATGGCCGCCGGCCTGCGCTTCCGCACCATCCTCGCCCCGGGCCTCCACCCGGGCGCCATCCAGATCCTCGTGCCCGTCGCCGGAGCCGGGCACACCGCGCCCACCATGTCGCCGATCGGACGCCGCCGCAGGCAAGCGCTGCTGCAACTCCCGCACATCACGAGCCAGACCCGCGAGCAACGGATGGTGCACCGCCATCCCAGTCCGATCCTCGGCCCGGGTGAGCGCCGGAGCGATACCGCCCAGCGCGTCCCACATCGCCGGGCTCGGGTGCGTCAGCCAGAGGTGCACGTCACGCCGCTCCGCCAGCGCCTCGATCACCGCGAGCTGGTCGGCCGGCAACCGGGTGGGGCCGAACAGCGACACCCGTTCCGGCAACTCCACGATGCCGGGTTCGGCGCGCAACACCTCGCAGGCGGGCGCGAGGCGCTCGGCCGGGCTCGGCGAGCCGATCTCCGCGCGCAGGCACCGCCACAGTTCCGGCTGCCAGCGCAGATCCTCGGGCACCTGCGCGCCCGCGCCGTCGGTGTCGGCGCCGGCCGCCCAGTCGACGATGAGCTGCGGACGCTGTGCGCCGTAGCTGTCGAACAGCGTCGCCAGGTGGGCCGCGGTGGCGTAGCGTCGGCCGGCCCGGTGGCTCGATTCGCCCTCGCGCAGGCCGAGATGCCTGGCCAGCACCGCACACCAGGGCTGGGTCACCGAGCTGTCGATCACCCGCAGCAATGTCCACACCACGCGTTCGTGCGCCCACGGGTCGTCGGCGGGCGCCACGCCGCCCGCGGCGGCCAGCGCCTCCGCCACCAGCGCGGCGGGTGACGGGAAGGCGATATTGGCGGCGATGCCGTCGCCGCCGGCGGAAACTCCGAGCACACCCGAAAGCCGCTGCGTCAGCCACCGTTCCACGCCCTTGGCCGGCACCGCCACCACTTCGGTGGCGAACGGATCGGGCAGCGGGTCGGTCAGCAGCGCGGCCAGGGCGTCGGCCAGCACGTCGGCGCGTTCGCCGCGATGGATGTGCAGCGGCATGCGCGCCCTTTCTCCGATGCGGTCCGCCTCGGCACGCCCGGCCACCCACCACCGGCCTCGGGTCGAGCACCTCGGCGCTTCGTGCTCTCGTTATACGCCCAGCGACCGACGCGCAACCGCAGCGGCCCGTCGTACCCCACGTGACATAGGCCACATACCCGATCGATATTCGGCCGTGTCGCCGGGGCATCCGCCGGGGCCTGTGCCACAGTCCTTCCCCGGGGAGGAACGGGAGACTGCACCGAAAGGCTGGTTCGCGTTTCATGGATGCGATGCTGATTCCCCTGGTACCGAGAGGCGGCTTCACTGTCCGCCGCATCGGCGACCGCTGGGAGCTCGTCAACTCGCGCTGCTACGGGCGCACCGTCGTTCTACACTCGTGGCCGCGCGATCAGCACGCCGAGGCGTTCGAGCACTGCCATCGCCTCAACGAGGGCGCCACCGCGGCACGACAGGCCCAGCACCGCTGATCCGCGCGAAAGTTCTTGCCACACAAGACTACCGATGCCACTAGCACAGGTGGCCGCTGAGCTCAAGACGTGCGCCGAGCGCACGGATATGCCAATGTGGTCCCTCGTGCGTTTCCCCATGGCCGCTACCGGGGCCAAACCCCGCGTCGCCGCATCCGCCTGTGTCCTTGCCGCCGCCGCCATCGCGCTTCCCGGTGTGCCCGCCATCCTGCCGACCGCCGCTGCCGCGCCGCTGGCCCACAGCCAGGCGTGCCTGCCCGGTTTCGACTGCGACATGAGCAACCGGATCGCCAGTTTGAACGCCTACCTGAAGAACCGGCCCGGTGTCACCGGCTATGTGCTGCGCGACCGGGTCAGCGGCGGCGTGTACGCCAACGAGCACGCCGAGGATTCGGTGTGGACCGCCTCCACCATCAAGCTCGCGATCGCCGCGGACCTGCTCAACCGCGCGCGGGTCGGCGCGATCGGGCTGCCGCCGGAGGACCGCGCGCTGATGGAGTCGATGCTGGCCACCTCCAACGATCAGGCTACCGACGTGCTGTGGAACAAGTACGCGGGCCTGGACCGGATGGCCTACAACAACGCCTTCCGCGCCAACGGCATGACCGGCCTGGTCCCGCAACCGACCAGCACCGCGCTGTTCCCCGACTGGTCGTTCCAGAAGTGCACCGCCGCCGACCTGGACCGGCTGATGTCGCACGTGCTCGACCGGATGCACCCCGACGACCGCAACTACCTGATCGACCGGATGCGCAAGGTCGACATGAACCAGCACTGGGGTGTGTGGGGCGCCGGTGCCGCGATGCGGCCGGGCCTGAAGAACGGCTGGTCGGCCGAGCAGGGCGGCTGGGTGGTCAACTCGGTCGGCTTCGCCGGTCCGGGCGAGCGCTACACCCTGTCGATCATGACGTCGATGGGTGATCAGGGCGGCTACACCGACGGCGCCGACACCGACACCAAGATCGCCGAGATCCTGCTGGCCGGACGCTGATCCGATGGTCCGGCTCCGAGGGTGGGTACTCGGAGCCGGATCGGTCAGCTGATGCGCCGCAACCGCATCGGCGCGTCGTCGCGGGGGAACGGGATCGTGGTGAAACCCCACGGCATGCGGTACGGCTCCGGTATCGACCACTCGTAGTCGCGCACCAGTGCCGCGATCACGGTCTTCACCTCGAACGTGCCGAAGTGCATGCCGATGCACTTGTGCGAGCCCGCGCCGAATGGCATCCAGGCCAGCCGGTGCGATTTGTCCTCGCGCCGCGCTTCGCTGAAACGCTCCGGATCGAACAGCTCCGGGTGCGTCCACAGTTCCGGCAGCAGATGATTCACCTGGTAGGCCAGGTCGACCGGGGTGCCCGCCGGAATGTAGTGCCCGCAGATCTCGGTATCGCGCACCGCGCGCCGCACCAGCCCCGGCACCGGCGGCATCAACCGCAGGCTTTCCTTCACCACCAGATCCAGATCGCGCATGCTCTCCAGTTCGGCGATGGTCGGCGGGGCACCCGCGCGGTCGGCCGCCTGCACCTCCGCCCGCACCCGCTGCTGCCAGTCCGGATGTTTGCCCAGGTAGTAGGCGACGGCGGTGGCAGTGGTCGTGGTGGTGTCGTGGGCGGCCATGATCAGGAAGATCATGTGATTCACCACGTCGGCGTCGCTGAACACCGCGCCGTCGGCATCGCGGGCATGGCACAGCCCGGAGAAGAAATCGGCCTCCTCGCTGCGCCGCTTCTGCGGCAGCATCGCGGTGAAGTAGTCCTCGAGCACCTTGCGCCCGCGCAGCCCGGCCCGCCAGCGGCCACCCGGCATGGGATGGCGCACGATGGCGAGGCCCGCGTGGGTGCAGTCGACGAACGCCTCGGTCAGCCTGCGCCGCTGCGGGCCGACATCGGCGGCCATGAACGTCTCGCCGGCGATGTCGAGGGTGAGTTCCTTGATGGTGGGAAACAGTTTGACCGTGCGACTGGCGCCGCGCCCCGGCGGCACCCAGCGATCGACGACCTCGCGCACCACCGGCGTCAGCGCGGCCAGATGCGCCTCCAGCCGGTCCCTGGTGAAGGCCTGCTGCATGATCCGCCGATGGAACATGTGCTCGTCGAATTCCAGCAGCAGCAGGCCGCGCCGGAAGAACGGGCCGATGAAATAGTCCCAGCCCTGGCCGAAGTCACGGCGACGCCGCCCGAGCACCTCATCGATGGCGTCCGGCCCGGCGGCCAGCACCCGCTCCATCCCGAGTGAGCTGTTGAGCGTGACGGGTCCATAGCGCCGGTAGCGGTCCATCATTTCGGCCGGTCCCCAGCGCATGTAGTGCAGCGCGCGGCCGAGGTAGGGCAGCCCGGCATCGCCGTCGACGGCGGTGGCGGTGCTGCCGGAGGGCGGGTTGGCGAGTACTCGGCGCCGGGCCGGGATCAGGCTCAACGCCCGATCGATGGGATGCGCGCGCGGGATGTCGATCAGTGCCGAATTCTCCGATTCGACACGCACGCGGGCTTTTTCGACGGCGGCACGGTCGACGGTGACCATGGCAGACCTCCCTGGGCGAGGAACCTCCATGGTATTCGCTTTCGCCTGTTCTCCGGCGGCTTCACCGGAATCCGGCTTCACTTCCTACAGCGAACAACGGTGAGCGATCGCACCGACACGCGCCGCGAACGGGGATCTCGTCGTGACGATGGCGTGGGCGCCGACTACCGTGTGCCATGTCAGAAACGTTCGGCGGGGTCGACCCCCAGTCTGTCGAGGAGCAGCGACGATGAGCACTGAAACCGTGGAGAACCGTCGTCACCAGGTGGTGGTGATCGGTTCCGGCTTCGGCGGCTTGTTCGGAACCAAGCACCTCAAGAACGCCGATGTCGACGTCACCCTGATCTCCAAGACCTCCACCCACCTGTTCCAGCCCCTGCTCTACCAGGTCGCCACCGGCATCCTCTCGGTCGGCGAGATCGCGCCCGCCACCCGGCTGGTGCTGCGCAAGCAGAAGAACGCCCAGGTCTTGATGGGTGAGGTCATCGATATCGACCTGAAGGCCAAGACGGTCACCTCCCGGCTGCTCAACCAGGACACCGTCACCCCCTTCGACAGCCTGATCGTGGCCACCGGCGCGCAGCAGTCGTATTTCGGCAACGACCACTTCTCCACCTTCGCCCCCGGTATGAAGACCATCGATGACGCCCTCGAGCTGCGCGGCCGCATCCTCGGCGCCTTCGAGCAGGCCGAGCTGGCGACCACCCAGGAGGAGCGCGACCGCCTGCTGACCTTCGTCGTCGTCGGTGCCGGCCCGACCGGTGTCGAACTGGCCGGGCAGATCGCCGAATTGGCCGATCGCACCCTGGAGGGCACCTTCCACAACATCGACCCGCGGGACGCGCGCGTGGTGCTGGTCGAGGGTGCGGGCGCGGTGCTCGGCCCGATGGGCCCCAAGCTGGGCGGTAAGGCGCAGCGGCGGCTGGAGAAGATGGGCGTGGAGATCCAGCTCAACGCCATGGTCACCGATGTGGACGCGCACGGGGTCACGGTGAAGGATCCCGACGGCACCATCCGGCGCATCGAATCCGCGTGCAAGGTGTGGTCGGCCGGTGTGCAGGCCAGCCCGCTGGGCAAGATGCTCGCCGACCGCTCCGACGGCACCGAGGTGGACCGGGCCGGGCGCGTCATCGTCGAGCCGGACCTCACCATCAAGGGCCACCCGAACGTGTTCGTCGTCGGCGACCTGATGTCGGTGCCGAATGTGCCCGGCCAGGCCCAGGGCGCGATCCAGGGCTCCACCTACGCCGCCAAGCAGATCAAGGCGGGCCTGAAGGGCCACACCCCCGAAGAGCGCAAGCCGTTCAAGTACTTCAACAAGGGCAGCATGGCGACGGTGTCGCGGTTCAGCGCCGTCTGCCAGGTCGGCAAGCTGGAATTCGGCGGGTTCATCGCCTGGCTGGCGTGGCTGGCGCTGCACCTGTACTACCTGGTCGGCTACCGCAGCCGGATCATCACCGTCATCCAGTGGTTCGTCACCTTCCTCGGCCGCACCCGCGGTCAGATGGCGGCCACCGAGCAGTGGGTGTTCGCCCGTTTGGCGCTGGAGGCGATGAACGGCGAGGACGAGGGCGAAGCCGAAGTGGTGATGTCAGCGCTCGGCGACCCCTCGGCGAACAGCTGGAAGGCCGCGACCAGCGGCGCCGGCCCCACTACCGAGGTGGCCACCGACGGAAAGCCGGAGACCGCGCCCGCCGAATCCGGCAAGTCTCGCGCTACCGGCTAACTTCCGGCAATACCGGCTGAACCGACCGGCCCGTGAAACCACCCATCCGGGTGTGCGACGGGTCCGAATGTCGAACAGACATCGGACTCACTTCCGGATGAAAGGCAATCATGGCCACAGCCAAGCACAGGATGATCCACCCGCAGCGGCAGAAGGTCGGGTCGATCGTTGTGGCGGGCGCGGTTCCACTCGTCATGGCGCTCGTCGGCACGGGCACCGCCACGGCCACCACCCAGCCGGCGCAGCCGGCGACGGTGACCGGTCACGCACCCGGCACGGCGGCTTTCGGCGGTTCCACGCAGGCGGCGCCGATCGCGGAACCGGGCGCGCCGCAGGCTCCCGAGGCCCTCGCGGCAGCTCCGGCCACCGCGGGCCAGTCGGCCGCCCAACCCGGCGCGCACACCACGCTCGCCTGGTCGCGCCCGGTTCCCGACAAGGACTACCTCGCACCCCTCGGCGATCTGCACGCTCCCACGCAGGTGCAGCCGGTGGCGCCGATCGCGCCGCCGCCGGGGCAGCTGCGTTTCGGTGACGTCTCCATCGAGTCGCCGACCTGGCTGGATCCGCAGCAGGCCGCGCAGGTCAACGACGGCGCCGCCAACGCCGAGGCGAGTTTGGCGACCTTCCTCGACTCCGTCGGCATGGAACGCAGCCGCTCGGATCGGGTCGCCAGCCAGACCATCGGTGCGGCCGCGGTCGGCGCGGTGGCGGGTGCGAGCGCGAGCACTCCGCTGGCGGCCACCTCGGCCGTGGTCGGCGCGGTCGCCGGTCTGGTCGCCGGTGTGCCGTTCCTGCCCGCCGGGCTCGTCGCGGGACCGATGCTCGGTGCCGCCATCGGTGCCGCGGTGATCGCGGTGCCCGCCGCCGCGATCGGGGCCGCCGCCGGTGCCGCCATCGGTGCCGCCGACGCGCTCGCGGCCCCGCCACACGGTTCGCCGGTCGACGCCCAGCCCGCGCCGGGCGCAGCCGTCACCTCCTGATCCGGGCGGCAACGCCCGAATACGATCCAGCCCCTGGCGGACACGCGAATTCACAGGGTCGGCGTCACCACTCATTCGGCAGTGGTGCCACGACCAGGTGAATCCGCTCCCCGCCAGGGGCTGGATTCGTCGATGTCTCAGCGACCTTTCGGCGTCGCCACCAGCACGATGACCGCCATCGCCACCAGGATGAGCGCGCCGACCGTCGTCGCGGCATGCATACCGTTCACGAACGACTCCCGCGCGGCCTCGACGATCGCCGGCTGGTCGCCGTCGCGGGCGAGCGTCTCCCCCAGCGTCGATTCGAAGTTCCCGCCCGAGCGGAACACCACCGCCGCCAGCGAGCCGAGCAGCGCCAGACCCAGCGCGTTGCCGAGTTCGAAGCTGGTCTCCGAGATCCCGACGGCCGAGCCCGCGCGCTCCGGCGGCACGGACGACACCGCAACCTCCGACACCAGGGTGAAGGTGATGCCGTAGCCGATACCGGCGATCGCGGATCCGGCGATGTACCAGGCCAATCCGCCGTCCACACCGACGCCGAGCAGCATCAGATTGCCGAGCGCCGCGGCGAACAACGCCATCGCGAAGGTGATCCGCACCCCGAACCGGCGCCCCACCGTCGCACCCGTCATCGAGAAGATGAACACCGCGATCGCCATGGGGATCCCGAGCAGGGCCGCCACCAGCGGGTCGCGGCCGGTGACCGACTGCAAATAGATGCTGGCCAGATAGCTCATCGCGGCCAGCGACATCATCCCGGCCAGGCTGGAGCCGATTGCCACCGAGAACTGCCCGCGACCGAACAGCCCCAGGTCGAGCAGGGGTTCGTCGAGGTGACGCTGCCTGCGCACGAACAACGTCAGCACGACCGCACCGATCAATCCGATCACCGCCGCCCCGGTGTCCGGGCCGTGCTCCGCGGCGTGCTTGACCGCGTAGACCAGCGGCAGGATGCCGCCGATGGACAGCGCAACGCTCGGCAGGTCCAGCGGGCCGAGCGAGGTCGCGCGATGCTCGGGCAGCAGCACCGGGGCGAGCGCGAGCAGGATCAGCAGCACCGGGACGTTGATCAGGAACACCGAACCCCACCAGAAGTGGTGCAGCAGCACCCCGCCGATGATCGGGCCCACCGCCGAACCGCCGGCGAAGAACGCCGTCCACACTCCGATCGCGGTAGCGCGCTGTTTGGCGTCGGCGAACAGCGTCGAGATCAGCGACAGGCTCGACGGCAGCAGGGTGGCGCCGCCGATGCCCATGAGCGCCCGCGCCGCGATGAGCACGCCCGCGCTCGGCGCGAAGGCCGCCAGGGCCGAGGCGATACCGAACACCGTCGCGCCGGCCAGCAGAATGCGCCTGCGCCCGATCCGGTCACCGAGATTGCCCATGGTGATGAGCAGGCCGGCGATCAGGAACCCGTAGATGTCGAGGATCCAGAGTTGCGCGGACGCCGAGGGGTCCAGGTCGACGGTGAGCGTGGGCAGCGCGAGGAACAGCACCGAGACGTCCATCGACACCAGCAGCACCGGCAATACCAGCACCCCGAGGCCGAGCCAGGCCCGCCGCGGGGCCACGCTCGAATCCGGGGCGGGCCGCACCGCCTCCACGTTCGTCATCCACCGATTCCTCTCCCTGGCGCGTACGACGTACGCATGAAGTCCGGGTACAGTGTACGCATCCTGGCCGGACATCGAAAGGCAGTCATGGGATGACCGAGCCGAAGCTCACAAAAGCGGCCATCGTCGACGCGGCGATCGAACTCGCCGACAGCGACGGCCTCGACGCGCTGTCCATGCGCCGCATCGCCGATCGCCTCGGCGTCGGCGCCATGTCGCTGTACCGGCATGTCACCAACAAGGACGAGCTCATCGCGGCGATGACCGACGAGGTGGCCGGGCGCTACCCGTATCCGTCGACCGCCGAACGGAATTGGACCTGGCGCGACCGCGTGCGCATCGCCGCCGAGATCGACTGGAATCTCTACCAGCAGCATCCGTGGGTGCTGCTGACCTTCGCGGTGCCGCGCTACAGCTTCGGCCCGAGCAGCATGGGATGCCTGGCCTGGCTGGTCGAGGGCTTCCGCGAACTGGACGTCAGCACGCATGAGGCGACTCAGATGGCGTTCGCAGTCTGGAACTACATCTCCGGTGCGACGCTGCCCCACATCAGTTCGGCGCTGCTGACCAGCAAGGGCCTCGACTCCGACGACGAGAACGGATTGCGCGCACTGCTGGCGGGCCGTCCGCTGCATCCGGTGCCGCCCGCGCTGGCCGAGTTGGAGGGCGCCGACGACGGCCGATTCGCCCAGGTCGACTTGCTGCAACTGGGGCTGGACGCGCTGTGCGACGGCTTCGCCGCCAGGGCCGCCGCCCAGGCAGGCGAGAGGTGTTGACCCGCCCGGATGTGGTCGTCTGCGGGCTGGGCCCGGCGGGGCAGGCACTCGCCCACCGCTGCCTGACGCGCGGACTTTCCGTCGCGGTGGTCGACCCCGCACCACAACGTGCCTGGACGGCCACCTATGCGGCATGGGCCGACGAACTTCCCGGCTGGCTGGACCCCGCCGTGGTGGCGGCGATCATCGAGCAGCCCGTGGCCTGGGGCAGTCGCGAACACCGCATCGACCGCCCCTACGCCGTGCTCGATACCGCCAGGCTCCAGCAGTCGCTGGATCTCACCGGCGCCGAGGTCCACGCCGACCGGGTGACGGCTCTGACCTCGCGGACCGCGACGCTGGCCTCGGGAGCGGTGCTGCGTGCCGAGCGGGTGATCGACGCGCGCGGCCTGGCCCGCTCATCGTCGCGGGCGGAGCAGACCGCCTACGGCATCGTCGTCGACAGCGAGCGCTGCGCAGGCGTCGTGCCCCTGTTCATGGACTGGCGCCTCGACAACGGCGCGCCGGCGCAGGCGCCGCGTTCGTTCCTGTACGCGGTGCCACTGGGCGGTGGCGCCATGTTGCTCGAGGAGACCTGCCTGGCCGGGCATCCGGCCCTCGATCAGCGCACGCTGACCGAGCGCCTGCATCACCGATTGCGGGCGCGCGGTATCGGCGTCGACGGCCACGAACGGATCGAGCGGGTGCGGTTCCCCGTCAGCGGCGGCGCACCAGGACGTGCGCGCTTCGGGGCGGCCGGTGGGTTCACTCATCAGGCCACCGGGTACAGCGTCGCCGCCGCGGTGTCCGCCGCCGATTCCGTCGCGGCCGGTGAGTCGCCCGCACCGCCGTCGGCCCGCCTCGTGCACGGATTCCGCGAAGCCGGATTGCGGGCCTTGCTCAGGCTCGCACCGGAGGATCTTCCGGTCTTCTTCGACGCATTTTTCGACCTACCGGAACCCTTACAACGCGCGTACCTGTCCGGCCGCACCGACGCCTACGGGACCGCCGCCGCCATGCGCGCGCTCTTCCTCCGGCTGCCGGGACGACTGCGATGGCAGCTCGCGGCAGCGACACTCCGGTTACCGTTTGACGAGCGAGGTCGGCGAGATTCGTCCATGATGGGGTGATGCGGTCAATCTGGAAAGGCTCGATCGCGTTCGGGCTGGTGAACGTCCCGGTGAAGGTGTACACCGCCACCGAGGACCACGACATCCGCTTTCATCAGGTCCACGCCAAGGACGGCGGCCGGATCAAATACGACCGGGTCTGCTCGGTATGCGGGAAATCGGTGCAATACGCCGATATCGACAAGGCCTACGAATCGCCCGAGGGCGACAAGGTGATCCTGACCGACGAGGATTTCGCCAAACTTCCGGTCGCCGAGAAACACGAAATCCCGGTGCTGCAATTCGTGCCGAGCGATCAGATCGACCCGATCCTCTACGACAAGACCTACTACCTCGAACCCGACTCGACGACGCCCAAGGCCTATGTGCTGCTCGCGGCCACCTTGGAGCGCATCGAACGCACCGCGCTGGTGCACTTCACCCTGCGCCAGAAAACCCGGCTGGCCGCGCTCCGGGTTCGCGACGGCATGCTCGTGTTGCAGACGCTGCTGTGGCCGGACGAGGTGCGTTCGGTGTCGTTCGAATCGCTGGAGAACGCGACGAAGCCGCGGCCGCAGGAAATCAAGATGGCCGAGACGCTGGTCGATTCCATGTCGGAGGATTTCGACCCGAGCGAATTCACCGACGAATATCAGATCGAACTCAAGCGACTGCTCGACGAGGCCATCGCCAGCGGCACCGGCAAGGTCCCCGAACAACCCGAGGCCGAGCCCGTCGCCCAGGACGCCGAGGTGGTCGATCTGGTGGCCGCGTTGCAGCGCAGCCTGGAAGCCAGCGGCCGCCGCGCCGAGGACGGCAAGAAACGGTCGGCCCCGGCGAAGAAGACCGCCGCCAAGAAGACCGCGAGCAAGAGCACCGCGGCCAAGAAGACGACCGCGAAGAAGACCGCCACGCGCAAAGGCGCCTGAATCGGGCATACCGCTGGCAAACTGATCACATGGACCCCGCCATCGCGATCGTCCCCATGGGCCTCGGCCATCTGCGTCAGGTCCTCGACCTCGGACACGAGGTCTACGACACCTCGGTCAAGCCCTACACCTCCTGGTCGCTGACCTCGGTGGCCGAGCATCTGGACAGCCCCGACAACGCGTGCTGGGTGGCACTCGATTCCGATCGAGTGGTCGGTTTCGTACTCGGCTCCATGGAATTCGAACTGCGTGACGACTGGGGCTATCTGGAATGGATCGCCGTCGCCCCGGATATGCAGGGCCACGGCATCGCGGGCAGGCTCGTCGAGGCATGCTGCACCGCGCTGTTCGCCCGTGGCGCCCGCCGCACCGTCACCGATGTGGAGTCGAGCAACGAGGCGTCGGCGAAACTCATGCAGCGCAACGGTTTCGGCGCGGCGACAACCATCACGCTGTTCGTCCGCGCCGATCCCGCCGCACCCGAGGCCGACGCCGACTCCCCCGGCCTGTCGCCGTCGACCAAACGCAACCTGGCCCGCACCGGGCGCCTACGACGCTGAAGGCTCAGCCCTGCGTCGCCGCGCGGCGCTCATATCGCGCCCGCGCCCGGTCGTAGGCGTCACGAAGCAGCTCGCGCACGGTCTCACCGGTTCTTTGCCCGGGATTCACCACCGCCAGCCAACCGGCGCCGGCGTAGACGGGATGCGCGAACACGGTATCGGTGGCGGCGAAGTCGGTCCCCGGGTCGGTCTCCCGCGGCGAATGACCGGTCCAGCGGGTGAACGCCTCCCGGCTCGCCGCGATATTGACCCGGAACGCCCCCGGCCGGTCCAGATCCGATTTCTCGTCACCCGGATAGTTCTTGGTGACGATCGTCGCGAAGGGCTGGGTCGTGGCCGGTACTTCGCCGCTGGGCGAGTAGTAGAAGAACAGGTCACCCCAGGCGATCTCGGGTGAGCCGTCGCCGGGGCCGGGCCGCAGGGTGAGGACACCGTCAAGGCCTGCCACATACTCGATGATCTCGTCGATGCTCATGTGTTCCAGCGTTTCATTACAGTGCTTGTGGAGACTTCGCAGAGAATGCCCGCAGGTAGATAAGGAAACGCGCCGTGGAAACCCTGCACTCGTCATTGCGAACGGTCGACGTCGCGCGCCGCGCGGGCTACTCCGTGCAGCAGGTGCGCAAGCTCGAGCGCGACGGGGTCCTTCCGCCGGCGACCCGCACGGAATCGGGTTATCGCGCCTACGGGGACATCCACGTCCGATCGGCGCTCGCGTATCGCGCGCTGGCCGCGGGTGTCGGCCCGGTCGAGGCCAAACAGATCATGCGCGTGGTTCACCACGCACCGCTTCCCGAAGCTCTCGCCCGGCTCGATGACGCCCACGCCCGGCTCGCCCGCGAACGCACCGAGCTGCGGTTGGCCCGCGCCGCGGCCGCGGCGATCTCGGCCGAGCCGATCGCCGAGGTCGTGGACTCGGATGCGATGTCGGTCTCGGAGCTGGCCGGCGCACTCGGGATCCGCGCCTCCACCTTGCGCCACTGGGAGGCGGAAGGGCTCATCACCCCGGATCGGGTCCGGTCCGGCGGCGCCCGCCGCTACTCCCCCGCGCAGGTACGCGATGCCCGGATCATCCACCAGCTGCGCAGCGCCGGTTACCGCATCGACACGCTGCGGACGTTGGTGCCCGACCTCCCGCGCGCGCATCACGACGACGCCATCGCCGCCGCCCTGGCCTCCCGCGAGACGAGCATCACGGCACGCTCTCGCGCCCTGCTGGATGCCTCCGCGGTCCTCGCCGCCATCATCGCCCGGACCTAATTCGGTTGCCCCGGCCGATTCCGTTGCTATCGTCGTCCGGGAGTAATCGCATTGAGGGAGTACCGGCATGGTAGGTGAACTCGACATCTCCGGGGTCACCCGGCTCTGACGGCCACCAGCAGGCGCGCGGCGCCGCTGACGTGGCCATGTCGCCGTTCGTCTACTCATCCCCACACCCGAGGACTCACTCATGTCCGATGCGTTCATCGTCTGCTCCGACCTGACCTTCACCTGGCCCGACGACACCCCCGTCTTCACCGGTCTGTCGTTCAGTATTCCCGGCGGCCGCACCGGCCTGGTCGCCCCAACGGCGCCGGAAAGAGCACGCTGCTGCGGCTGATCGCCGGTGAGCTGCGACCGCGCGGCGGCACGATCTCCGTCGACGGCGTGCTCGGCTACCTGCCGCAAACCCTGCCCCTGACCGGCGATCGCACCGTCGCCGAAATCCTCGGTATCGCACCGGTATCAGCGGCCCTGAACGCCGTCGAATCCGGTGACACCAGCGAGGAGCACTTCACCACGATCGGCACCGATTGGGACATCGAGGAACGCACCCGCGCCCAACTCGACCGCCTCGACCTCGGGGACATCGCGTTCACCCGCCGCTCCGGCACGCTCAGCGGCGGCCAGATCGTCTCGCTCGGCCTCGCGGCACAACTGCTGCGCAGACCCGACGTGCTGCTATTGGACGAGCCGACCAACAACCTCGATCTCGCTGCCCGCCACAAGCTCTACGACGTGCTCGGCGACTGGAGCGGGACCCTGCTGCTGGTCAGCCACGACCGGGCCTTGCTCGATCGGATGGACCGCATCGCCGAACTGCACAGCGGCGACATCCGTTTCTACGGAGGCACTTTCACCGACTACGAGGCAGCCGTCCGCGCCGAGCGCGAGATCGCCGAGAAGAACATTCGCACCGCCGAACAGGAGGTCAAACGGGAGAAGCGGGAATTGCAACAGGCCAGAGAACGTGCCGCGCGCCGGGCGAGCACTGCCGCCAGGAATCTGGGCAGTGCCGGGCTGCCCAAGATCTTCGCCGGCACCATGAAGCGCAATGCGCAGGAATCGGCGGGGAAAGCCGACGGCACGCACAGCGCGCGGGTGGCGGCGGCCGAGTCCAGACTCGACGAGGCCGGGCGGGCGCTTCGCACCGACCAGAAGATCAGCCTCGAGCTGCCCGATACCGATGTGCCTGCCGGGCGCACGGTGTTCAGTGGGACCGGGTTGCGGCTGCGGTTGGGTGAGCGCGAGATGTTCGCCGGCGACGGCGTCGATCTGCTCATTCGCGGCCCGGAGCGGATCGCCTTGACCGGTCCCAACGGCGCGGGCAAATCCACTGTGCTGCGGATGATCCGCGGGGAATTGGATCCCGACGCGGGGTCGGTCACCCGCTCCGATGGCCGCGTCGCGTACGTGTCGCAACGGCTGGACCTGCTGGATCTGGACCGAAGTGTCGCCGGCAACCTTGCTGTGTCCGCCCCGGACCTGCCCGACTCGCGGCGGATGAACCTGCTGGCCCGGTTCCTGTTCCGCGGCTCGCGCGTGCACCTGCCGGTCGGCGCATTGTCCGGCGGTGAACGGCTGCGCGCCACCCTCGCGTGCGTGCTGTTCGCCGAGCCCGCGCCGCAATTGCTGCTGCTGGACGAGCCGACCAACAACCTCGATCTGGTGAGCGTCGGCCAATTGGTCAGCGCGCTCGAGGCCTATCGCGGCGCTTTCGTGGTGGTCAGTCACGACGAACGCTTCCTCGCCGATATCGGGGTGCGGCGCAGGCTGCACCTGGCCGACGGCCTGCTGCGCGAGATCGCGGCACCCCACTGATCGCCCGGTAGCCGTTGCCGCCGGTGGCCGCCGCTGTTCCTGGTCACCGGCAGCGCACGAATGGTCTGCGCCGTCGGGTTCGATCAGGCGCGAAAACGCCTGGAAGAGCGCCTGAAAGATGGTAACCGTTTGGGAACGGAACCATTCGGGTACTCGTGTGAATGGCGGCAATACGGAGGGTAGGTCCATGAATCCCAGCCCCCAGAACGGGTTTCGATCACGCACGCGGCCTTCCCCTCACCAGTGCAGATGAGGATGCCGGCCGACGAGAGAACCAGGCGAACAGGGCGCGCACACTTCTGAACAGGCAGAACACGTCTGCCGGAAGTCGCTGCCGTAGCCGAGAAACGGCCGAGAGATCAACCGATCTCGCACGGCCGAGAGGGGACGAGTTTTGTCGATTGCACCACAGGAACCGGAAGGCCGAAATCCGGACAAAGGATATGTTGCCCTACTGGGCTGGAGTTTGAATGCCGTCGAGGCCGTCGACCGCTTCGACCGGCGATACGTGGTCGTCGCTCCGGAATGGATCGAAGACTACTGCGCGGAGAACGGAATACCCTATATTCCGTGGAATTTCGAACGCCTCAACGACCGTTCGATGGAGATCGCCGAAACGCTGCGCGATATGGGTGTCGACGTGGCGATTCCGATCTTCGAGGAAACCGTGGAATGGGCGGGCGCGATCAACGCGGTGCTGATGGACAATCCGCGGCTGTTCGGGCAGGCCATGCTGCTGCGCGACAAGGCGCTGATGAAGCGGCGGGCCCAGCTGGGCGGCATCCGGGTCGGCATCTTCGAAGAGGCGCACGAGCGCGATGACGTCGCGCGCTTCCTCAAGCGCGTCAACCAGACCCTGCTCAAGCTCGACGGCGACCCGAACGACCCGATCCACATCAAGGCCTTCGACAAGGCGGGCTGCCTCGGCCACCGGGTGATCAGGACACCCGATGAGATCGACACGATTCCCGACGAGGATTTCCCGCTGCTGATGGAATCACACCTGGACGGGTGGGAATTCGCGGTGGAGGCCTGGATCCACAACGGCAAGATCCGTTTCCTCAATATCTCCGAGTACGTCACGCTCGGCTATTCGGTGTTCGTGCCGGCAACGCCGGAGCTCGAGCGGTACCGGCCGGAGATCACCCGGCAGGTCGAGAAACTGATCAAGACCTTCGATATCGAATTCGGCTTCGTGCATCCGGAATACTTCGTCACCAGCGACGGCGAAATGTACTTCGGCGAGGTCGCTTATCGGCCGCCCGGTTTCAAAGTGTTCGAGCTGCTGGAGCGTACCTACGGTTTCAATGCCTACCACGCCCTGGTCCTCGCCTTCGACCCCAAGACCACCGAGGAAGAAATCGTGTCCTTCTTCCCGCGCGAAGTGGTGGATGCCAAAGGTCACGCCGGATGCTTCGGCGTGTACCCGCGGCGGCGCGTGGTCAGCCATCTGTCCATGCCGGAGGAAACCGAGGATCATGATTACTTCGAATCACACGAGCTCACCTCCCCGCTGTCGGAGAAGGTCACCAAGCGCACAGCCTTCGGAAACCATTGGGGCCTGTTGTATTTCTTCGGCGACGACCCGTACACGCTGCGGGATCTGCTGAAGCGACAGGAAGAGCTCGACTTCTATATCTGATCCGGGCCCCGGTCCGGTTCACGGGAGGATCCTGATTGAATCAGCTCAGCAGCGACGGGGCGTCCTTGGAGCGGCGTCTGGCCACCTTGGACCACGCCATCCGATCGCTCACCGACGCAGGTGATTTCGGCAAGCAGGTGAAGTTGCCGCGGACCTTCGACGCGCTGCGGCGAGTCCTCGCACTACCGGGCGGCTGCGCCGCGGTGCGCGCGCGGGCGGCCGAGCTGGAGAACGCGGGCCTGTTCCTCGGCACCGACTGGGCCTCACCGCAGATCTTGATCCCCTCGCTGAGCACCGGCTCGCTGCGCAGCCCGAACGCCGACACCGCGGTACTGGAGACGGTGAGCAACCTGCGCCTGCTCGCCGTCGCCAAGGGTGATTACGCACACCCGCTGATCAGCCCCGAGCAGGCCGACAGCCACCTGTCGCAGGTGCTGGCGGTCAACCTGTCGTTGCTGTTCACCCCGCCCACCGAAGCCGAACGGGCCCAACAGGGCCGGATGGCACAGGTCACGCGAGAACTGCTGCACCATCTCGTGGCCGAGGTCGGCTACGAGAAGGTGCTCGAGCATCTGGTCGACGAGATCTGGCGGATCCTGCGTCAACGGCCCATCCAGGTCGACGCGGTCAAACGCATGATCACCCAGATCGCGGTCGCGCGGGCCAATCCCGATATCGACCTCGGCGCCGGCGCGCTCGGCGCGGACCGGCTGATCAGCAGCCTCTACGGGACCACCGACGCCTGCCGGGAAGATCCGGGCGTCGAGATCTATCGCGAGCGCTTGGAAACGATGGACGACAGCGCCTTGCAATACGAAGCCTCGGGGTTCGCGCGCTCGATGCACGACACCGGCCTCGTCTCGCCCTATCACGCGGTGCTGCTGCGTCATCTGCTGGGCAAGGGCGACTATCTGCTCGCCGAGGCGATGGGATTGTCCAGCACCGGCCGCGACTGCCTGCTCTGCTATCACGAACTCGTCCACACGCTGATCGACGAGGCGGTGCGGGTCGAGACCGCGCAGTGCATCTACGGGCTGGCACTGCTGCTCGAGCGCGGCATCCTCTATCAGCCGCCGGTCGCTCCCGCGCTGTGGCGTCAGATCGGCCTACAGCTCTCGCCGACCTCCCGGCAGCGGCTGAGCCGGGTGTTCGGGCCCACCCCCGACGCTCGAGTGTGGCTGTTGGCGGGCGTGCTGTCGATGCTCGGGCTGCCGCTGGGCGTAGGGCAGGGCGACAACCCCACCTGCCAGTCGGCGCGGGCGTTGTCCATGTGGGCCTACAACGATCCCGACTATCTGCTGCACGCGGTGACGTGGGCAGCACGCGACGACGAGATCGTCATGCATTTCGAAGGCACCCCGATCTCCTCCCGCGACGACAGCGCCGGTGCCGCCGCGGGTCCGCCGATCGACCTCGATCCGGTGTCGGTGCTGGTGGTCCCGCATCTGGACCGGATCTACGCCGAGATGGGCAGGCATTGCCTCGGCCGCGACGGCGATCCGCACCGGTGGATCAATCCCGAGTTCCACGGCTGGTGGTCCGGGCGCGGTTTCCGCATCAATGTCGACGTCGCCACCGGCAACCTGACCGACCTCGACGATTTCCTGCGCCACTTCTATGCCAGCTACCACCCCTTCTACAACGGCAACCAACCCCTGATCCACCCGCAACCGGCCGGCATCGCGGTGACCGACAGCGCGGCCCGGTTCGTCGGCTGGCATGCCATCACGGTGCTGCGGGTGAACCTGGATCCGCAAGAACAGATGCGGGTCTATTTCTTCAACCCCAACAACGACAGCGGCCAGGACTGGGGCGACGGCGTCATCGTCGGCACCGCGGGCCACGGTGAGCGTTTCGGCGAAGCGTCGCTGCCGTTCGAACAATTCGCCTCGCGGCTCTACATCTTCCATTTCGACCCGCTGGAACCGGGTGAATCCGCCTCCGTCGATCGCGAGGAACTGGACCGGGTGATCGGCTACGTCCACCGCAGCTGGGGTGCCGACCGGATCTAGGGCCCTCGACAAAACGGCGCACCACCGCAGACCCATCAGAGTTGCCGGTCATAAGCTGACTCCCGGCGGACCAAGCCACCGCTGATGCGGCCGTCCGAGCCGGAGAACCCGTGCTCACAACGGCCGGCGCCGCGCCGAGAGCATCACCACTGGTGGGGAGAGCGCACCGGTGAAACCGTGCTATGCGCAAGGCTTCTCGGCCAACACACCGACACGGCGGTACGGTCGATCTCCGTCGATATGCCGGATTTGCCGGTATGTTACTTACAGCAACTAGACGGTCGGGAGCGTTGACGTGGGTGCTGTGTCGGATTCCTATTTCGAAGGTCCGTGCCCGGGGGCGGTGCAGGCGAAGCTCGTATGCGAATTCTCCGATCCGCATTTCCGGCGATTGATGCGGCTGGCCGTGGATCTGTCCCCGGAATCGCAAGAACTGCTCGCGGGTTTCGCCCGCCGCTTTCGCGCCTCCGAGGGCCTGCTCCCCGATCCCGTGGGTGAATAGGGCGCGCTCACCCCGCGATCGAGCGCGCCCGGCATCTCATCGTTCGTCGAGCACCTCGCGCAGCTTCTTCGCGAACGCCTCCGGCTGCCCGGCGTAACCGTACTCACCGCCCATGAATCCACCGTGATGGCTCGGGAACACCGTCGGCTGCTGGCCGAGCAGCTCGGCCGTCGCCACGGCGGTGCGGCCGGTCATGACGCCGAGCGACTCCTCGCCGACGGCGATCACGATGCGGGTCGGCGCGACGGCGAGGGCCTCGACGTCGGGTCGGTAGTCCGACACCGCCCAGGACCGGTCCGACAGCAGCGGATCGTCGCGGGAGCCGTCGTCCTCGGTGGGCAGCCCGAACTGCGCGGGATCGGCGGCGGGCCGGGCGAAATAGTCCTCGGTGAATTCGCCCTGCCAGGACGTCATCGCGATGAAGTCGGCCATACCGGCACCGAAGCCCTTCGCCTGGTAGGCCTCGAAGGTCCGGGCTCGCGCCCGTGCGGCGGCAGTGGCGTCGGGCAGCAGCGTCAACAGCGGCGGCTCGTGCGCCACCAGCGTCACCACATCGCCGGGATGGGCGGCGACCAGCGCGAGCGCGGTGATCGCCCCGCCGCTGCTGGCGAAGAGGTCGACCGGCCCGGCACCAAGTGTCTCGATCAGCGCGTGTACATCCTCGGCCTGGACGGTCGGCGAATGGTCGATCCGGCCGTCCCTGCGGGTGCTGCGGCCGAGACCGCGCGGGTCATAGGTGACCACGGTGCGCTCGGGGAACTGTTCGACCAGGGCGGCGAACCCGCTGGCATCCATGGGCTGCGCGATCAGGACCAGCGGCGGGCGACCGTCGGCCGTGGGCAGCGGACCGTGCACCTCATAGGCGATGTCGGCGTCACCTGTGTCGAGAAAACGTGTCGTCATACCGGTAGTGACGGCGCGGGCCCGCGGAATTCATCGCGGGCCCGCGACCATGCTTCTCCGCCGCACACGAGGGTCAGCGTTCGAACTGCGCTCGCTTGTGGTCGCCGAACGGCTCGTCACGCTCGCGCACCGCCTCCCGGAAACCCACGGTGGCGGCGCGCAGCTGGAAGGCATAGCCCTCGCGGGTGTGCCGGGAGATGCCGTCGAACACGGTGCTGATCATGCCGGAGTTGGCCACACCCTGCGCGTACAGCGCCGAGTTCAAGGCCAGCTTCGCCATCATCAACTGGTTGACCGGCATCCGCGCGATCCGCTCCACCAGCGCCTCGGTGCGTTCGTCGAGCTCGTCGGCCGGGCAGGATTCCACCGCGAGGCCCCACTCCTCGGCCTGCTTGCCGCTGAGGCAGTCGCCGGTGAACAGCAACCGCTTGGCCCGCTGGTCACCGAGCCGATGCGCCCACATGCCGCCAGCCGGAATGCCCCAGGTGCGGGTGGGCGGATAACCGATCTTGGTGTCGTCGGCGCAGATGATCTGATCGGCATACAGCGCGATGTCGGTGCCGCCGGCGATGGCGAAGCCGTGCAACTTCGCCACGGTCGGCTTGTTCGCCTGCATGAGGCTGGCGAAGCCGCGGTTGAATCGGCTCATCATCGCGTAGTCGATCATGGGATCCCAGGTGCCCCACGGGTTGTGGTTGACCGCGTTGACCATTGGATCGACCACGGTGCCGGTGACCTCATCGGGCCCGCCGGCCGGCGAGAAGCCCTGCTCGGCGAACATGTCGAGGTCATAGCCGCCGCAGAAGCCCTTGCCGCGCCCCGACAGCAGGATGACGTGCACGCGCGGATCCAGATCGGCCCGTTCCACCGCGTCGGCGAGATCGCGCGGGGTGTCGGGGGTGATCGTGTTGCCTTTGTCGGGGCGGTTGAAGGTGAGCCGGGCGATGCGGCCGTCGCGCTGATAGGTGAGCGTCGGGTATTCGTGCTCGTCGGCGGGTGCGGGCCGATCCCGCCACGGTGAATCCGGCCCTTCGGTCCAGTTCTCATACCATGCCGCGGGCCGGGTGCCGGAATGTGATTGCTTGTCGGACAATGCTTTTCCTTTCACAGGCGGTATCCCTGGCGCCGGGACGAGTCGTGGGGCCGCCGCGTCGGCGGTTCGCCGCTACCGAGCAGCCTCGCCCACGACCCGGTTGACAGTCAATACTGACCGTGAAATTCTCGGGATCGACCACCGCACCGAGGGGATACCGCGATGCCCACCCGCGAACAACAGCGCAGCGCCACCCGCGCCCGCATCCTGGACGCGGCGACCCGGCTGCTGGTCGAGCGCGGTTACGCGGGCTGGTCCACGCTGGCGGTGCAGCATGCCGCCGGGTTGAGCCGCGGCGCCCTGCTGCACCACTTCCCCACCATCGACAGCCTCACCGCCGCACTCGTGCAGCATCTGGTCGAACTCAACGAGCACGCGGCCCGGCAGGCCGCCGAATCCCCCGGCGCGAGCGCCGACCCCATCGAACGCACCCTGTCCGCGCTGCTCGACACGATGACGCGACCGGCGGCCCAGGCCGAACAAGAACTCTGGGCGGCGGCCCGCACCGACCCCGCCCTCGCCTCGGTGCTGCGCGAATCCGAACGCCGCGCCGGGCGCGATCTGCACCGGGTCATCGACACGCTCTTCGGCCCCGAACTCACCGCCCACCCCCGCTACCCCGCGATCCGCGACCTCACCATCGCCATGCTGCGCGGCGTGGCCGCCGCGCATCCCCTGCGTACGAGCGATCATGCCGAAACGCGCACGCTCGACTATTGGGCGGACACGATCCGCACCCTGATCGACGCCGATACCGGCCCCGGCTGACCCGAATTCACACCGCCTGTAGGAACCAGTCCAGTTTGCCCTCGTCGGGATCGTCGGTGGTGTGGTGGTAGGCGAAGCCGACCCGGTGCGCCACCGCCACCGATGCCTTGTTGGCCGGGTCGATGCGCAGCACGGCCTCGTCGGCCAGATCGTGCGCGGCGATATAGCGGCAGGCCAGCACCACCGCACGGGCGGCCAGGCCGCGGCGACGGAACTGCGGGTAGATGCCGTAGGACACGTTCGCCTGCCGGTCCGCGAGGAAGTCCTGGCCGACCTGGATGTCGAGCGTCCCGACCAGCACACCGTCGTCCAGTGCCACGATCGCGAACGTCTTGCTCGGGCCGTCGGCTTCCCATTCGGCCACACAACGACGGAAGTGTTCGGTCACGGTGGCGAGCGTGCCCTGACCACCGTCACGCCATCGGGCCGACTCCGCGTCCTCCCCCGCCAGATGCGCCTGCGCATCGGCCACCGTGATCGGCCGGAGCCCGATCACCCCATCAGAAATCAACACGTGATCATGATCAGCGCAGACACGCCGCTCGGACAAGTGCCCAGTCGGCGCGCCGCCTCGAGAAGGGCCGAAAGACCCTCAGGGTTTGCGCGCCAGACCGGCGACGATCAGCTGATCCCATACCGTCAGTTCTCTTTCCGGCGTGCCGATGGTGGCGACCGAGGTATCGGATGCGGCGGGCGCGTCCGGGCGCCACAGCACCGCGGGCACAATGCCCGGCTCGAGGACCTCGAGATCGCCGAACAGGGCACGGATCTCGTCGTCGGTGCGCCAGCGCCCGCGACCGAACGTCGATTGCAGTTTCTGTTCGGCGGCTTCGGTCTCGGCATTGCCGCCGGACCGGAAATGCGAGATGAAAACCTGGCTGCCGGACGGGATCTGGTCGCGCCAGTACGACACCACTCCGTTGGGGTCCTCATCGTCGTTGAGGTGGTGCAGGATCGCGCTGAACACCATCGCGACCGGCTGGTCGAAATCGATCAGCCGCGCCACCTCGTCGCTGTGGCGAATCCGCTCGGGCTCACGCACATCCGCTTGCACCACGGTGGTGTTGTCGTCGGTGGCCAGCAGCGCGCGGCCGTGCGCGAGCACGATCGGGTCGTTGTCGACATAGACGACCTTCGCGCCGTCGGTGTAGCGGGCCGCGATCTGATGCACATTGTCAGCGGTCGGGAGCCCGCTGCCCAGATCGATGAATTGCCGCACACCGCTGCGGGCGATATCGCGCACCGCGCGCACCAGGGCCTGCCGGTTACCGAAGGCGATGGACACCGAGCCGGGCAGGTTGATCTTGAAGTGGTCGCCGATCTCCTGATCGACGGGGTAATTGTCCTTCCCGCCGAGCAGGTAGTCGTACACCCGCGCGATGCTGGGCGTATTCGGATCCACCACGCTCGCACTGTCGTTCATCACGCTCTCCCATCGACGGAGATCTCCCGTGCGCACATCGTAGGCGCTCGGGATATCTCGTGCAGGCACAACCCATTACGCGGTCGCGGCAATCGGTTCCGGTGCGCGGGCGGGGTCGTGCCCGAACCCGGGCAGCCAGCGATCGGCCACCGGTATCAGCAGCTGGATCAACGGCCCGATCCCGAAGGCGTACACCAGGGTGCCGAGGCCGACCGAGCCGCCGAGCAGCCATCCGGTGATCAGTACCGTGACCTCGATCGCGGTGCGCACCGCGCGGACCGACAGTCCGGTGCGCCGCACCAGGCCCGTCATCAGGCCGTCGCGCGGACCGGGACCCATCCCGGCGCCGATGTAGAGCACCGTCGCCACCGCGTTGAGCACCACCGCCGCGAACATCGCGGCCACCCGCACCGGCAGTGACTCCCACGGCGGCAGCATCCACAAGCCGGCGTCGACCGCGACCGCGATCACCACGACATTGCTCACCGTCCCCAGTCCGGGCCGCTGCCGCAACGGAATCCACGCCAGCAGGACCGCAATCCCCGTCAACGCGGTCACCGTTCCGAAACTCAGCGGCACGTGCCCGGCCACGCCCTGATGAAAGACATCCCAGGGATCCAGGCCGAGTCCTGCCCGCACCATCACGGCCATGGAGAACCCGTACAACCACAAACCCGCATACAACGCGACCAGCCGACGCACCATCGGTCCAGCTTCACCCAGAACTGGACCTACGTTCTATAGCCAGTTCTCGATCACTGGCCTGAATAATGGCTGTCATAGGGATGGCCAGTTGCTTCGGGGTGCACACCAGGCCGGGCGCCGACGCCCGAACTAGGCTCGATCCGGTGTCGACCATTCCTGATCCCGCCACCCGCTTCCCGCTGCCGCACACCGACCGCACGGTCTTCCTCGCACCGCACATCACCTCCGACAGCATCGAAGTCGGCGAATACACCTATTTCGACGACCCGCACGCGGCCACCGAGTTCGAAACGAACAATGTGCTCTACCCGTTCGGCCCGGAGAAACTGATCATCGGCCGCTACTGCGCCATCGCCACCGGCACCCGCTTCATCATGGCCGGCGCGAACCATCCGACGCACGGGGTGTCCACCTTTCCGTTCACCATCTTCGGCGGCACCTGGGCCGAGCAGACCATGGACATCATCACCTCGATCCCCAGCCGCGGCGACACCGTCGTCGGCAACGACGTCTGGTTCGGCTACAACAGCCTGGTGATGCCGGGCGTGCGCATCGGGGACGGCGCCATCATCGCCACCGGCGCCGTGGTCACCGGCGACGTCGCCCCGTACACCATCGTCGGCGGCAACCCGGCCCGCACCGTCAAGCAGCGCTTCCCCGACGACGACGTCGACCGGCTGCTGCGCGCGGCCTGGTGGAACTGGCCGGTCGAGCTGGTCACCGAACACGTCCGCACGATCATGTCCGGCACCCCCGCGCAGATCGAGAAGATCGCCCGCGACAACGGACTGCTGGCCGAACCGCCGAACTGAACCGTGCTGGTCCGCGCCCCAACCGGCGTGCCG
The DNA here is from genome assembly GCF_005863245.1 of Nocardia cyriacigeorgica. GTDB lineage: Bacteria > Actinomycetota > Actinomycetes > Mycobacteriales > Mycobacteriaceae > Nocardia > Nocardia cyriacigeorgica_C. Next base: position 53,596 of record NZ_VBUT01000013.1, read on the forward strand.
CGGGGACGGCCGGACGATCACACAGCCGGTGGCGCGGCCGGTGCCGCGCCCAGGTGGTGCACGAACCAGCCCGCGGCGAATTCGGCCGCCTGGTCGAGGGTTCCGGGTTCTTCGAACAGGTGGGTGGCACCCGGAATGATCTCCAGCCGCGGCGTGATCGTCATCTGACGCATGGCTTGCCGGTTGAGGTCGAGGACCGTCTCGTCATCGCCGCCGACGATCAGCAGTGTGGGTGCTCGTACCCGGTGCAGGGCGTCACCGGCCAGGTCCGGTCGTCCGCCCCGGGACACGACCGCCCGGATGGCGGCGGGCCGTTCGGCGGCGGTGAGCAACGCGGCCGCGGCGCCGGTGCTGGCGCCGAACAGCCCGATCGGATTCTGGCGGGTGGACGGGAGGTTCGCCAGCCAGTCCACTGTTCCCGCCAGCCGCCCGGCCAGCAGCGGAATGTCGAATCGCAGCTCGCGGGTGCGCCGATCGAGGTTCTCTTCCTCGGCGGTGAGCAGGTCCAGCAAGACCGTGCCGAGGCCCGCCGCCCGCAGCACGGCGGCGACGTGCCGGTTGCGCGGACTGTGCCGCCCACTACCGCTTCCGTGCGCGAAGACGACGACGCCGCACTCAGGCCGCGGCAGGCACACCTGCCCCTCCAGCCCGACCTCGTCGAGCGGAATCCGCACCTCTTCGTCGACGAACACGCTGACCTCCCTATGCCGTCCCGCCGGTCACCCACCGGACCTCCTATCCGCAGCACTACCCGCGTTCATCCCGTCGATGCATCACCGTTGCGCGAATCGACCGGCACGGGCGGGGAAGCTGCGGTGACAACGAGGTCAGCGCATCCACGGCCGCGTCCGCGGGCGGCGCCAGCACCAGTTCACGGTCGGCGGCGAAGGCGGCAGCAGCGGGAACACGCCGTAGCGGGTCGCGAGTTCCTCGGCGGTGCGGCTCGCGTTGCCGTGCAGGATGCCGTCGAGGCCCGCGCGCTTCGCGCCGTCGATGTTGTGTTGCAGGTCATCGATGAGCAGGGCATCGGCCGGGTCGGCTCCGAGTTCGCGGCAGGCCAGCTCGAAGATCGCGCGGGTCGGTTTGCGCAGGCCGACCTCGGTGGACACGACCGTCACATCGACGAGGTTCGCGAGGTCGTAGCCGTCGAAACAGCCGCGACCGAGGGAGTTCGACACCAGCGCCACCGGATGCCCCGCGGCTCGCAGGCCGGCGACGAGGTCGATCATCTCGTGGTCCGGGGCGAGTTCGGCACGGATCTGTCGCAGCAGCCCGTCGGGTTCGACCCGACCACCGTGCCGGATGAGAGCACCGGCGAGCACCCGTTCGAACTGTTGATCGCTGCATGCGCCCGCCTCGAACGCCGCGAAGCTCGCGCGAACCACCGGGTCGCCGACGATCAGTCGAACCGGCAGGTCCGGATCGACGCCGACGCGTGCCCCGAACGCGCGGAAGCCGGAAAGCACGCTGGTGGTGAGGACGCCACCGAAGTCGACCAGAATCGCTTTGCGCCGCCGGGGTTTCGGAGGGTGCTGATGCGCTGTCGGCATATCCGTGCGCCTTCCTCGGGATCCTGGCGCGCGATGTCTCAGTCGACCGTCAGCAGCGACGCCTGGTAGCGGCGCATGCCCCGCAGCCAGCGGTCGTAGTCGGTGACCTTCTGCCGATGCATGTCGCCGACCTCGGGGTGCGGCAGGATCAGGAAGCGTTCGTCGTCAACGGCGGCGAGCACCTGGTGGGCGACATCGTCGGGTCGCAGCACCGCTCCGGCCTCGGTGACGGCGCGGGCGGCCGCCGCACCCCAGCGGTCCCCGGATTCCGTTCCGGCCTGCAACATCGCGGTGTCCACGCCCATCGGGCACAGGCAGCTCACCCGAATTCCTTTGTCGCCGTATGTCACACTGAGCCATTCGGCGAAGGCGACCGCGGCGTGTTTGGTGACCGAGTAATCGGCCGCCCCGATCTGGGTCAGCAAGCCCGCGGCCGAGGCGGTCGAGATGAAATAGCCCTCGCCGCGTTCGGCCCATCCGTCGACCAGCAACCGTGCGGCGCGAACGTGCGCGTTGATGTGCACCTCGAAGGCCCGGTGCCAGCCGGCGTCGTCGCCGAGACCCGGGCCGCCGGGAATGCCGGCATTGGCGAAGTACAGCTGCACCGGGCCGAAACGGTCCTCGGCGGTGGCGATGAGTTCACGCAGGTAGGCCTCGTCGGTGACGTCGCCCGCCACCGCGACCGCGGCATGCGGTCGCACGGCGCACAGCTCGGTGGCCACCCGTTCGGCGGCGTCGCCGTCGAGATCGGCGACGACCACGCGGGCGTCCGCGTCCACCAGGCGGGCGCAGATCGCGGCACCGATGCCGCGGCCCGCGCCGGTCACGATGGCGGTTTTTCCGTTGACCTTCACTGCGGTTCCCTTTTGTTCGAAGACGGTGCCGGCGTCCCGGCCGATGCTCACATCGAGCCACGGCCCTGTGCCGCCCGGGCAGATGAATGTAAACGCTGCATGAATTTGACGTCAGCTTCAACAAAGCTATATCCCGGCCCCGCCTCGGTCAAGCCCCCGCATTTCACCTATCGCGGCACTTAGCCGTGCAATGCCACAAAGTCAAGTATTGTGAATCATCTGCGATGGATGTTTCATGACTTACGCGCCGGCACCATCCCGTCGACCGAGCGCACCGACCGGATCCGCCCTCGCGCGGAATCCGTTCTCAGCCACGATGATTCGAGGAGAACCCATGAAACACACCTGCCGCCGAGCGCGGCCCTCACGTGCCGGCCGGCTGGCACAGCTCACCATCGCCGTCGCACTGGGAGCCGGCATGCTCGCGGGCCCCGTCGTGGCGAACGCCGAGGAGCCGCCCACCGCCACCGCTCCCCCGGCGGTCTCCGCGTCCGGCGGCGCACCCGGCGACGTGATCAGCGCCGAGCCCTACTCCTTCAAGGTCGTGCCCGGTCTGCCGACGCCTACCAAGGCGTGGAAGATCTTCTACCGCTCCACCGATGCTCTCGGCCAGCCGAATGTCGTCTCCGGCACGGTCATCGTGCCCGAGGACGGCAAGACCGGAACGCGGCCGCTGGTGACCTATGCCGTCGGGACCGTCGGGATGGGTGATCAGTGCGCGCCGTCGGCGACGTTCATCCAGGGCAAGAACGTGGAGGGGATGTCGGTCGGCAAGATGCTGCTGCGCGGCTGGGCGGTGGCCGTCACCGACTATCCCGGACTGGGAACTCCTGGGGATCACCCCTACCTGGTCGGCCGTTCCGAAGGCCCCGCCGTGCTCGACGCGGCGCGCGCTGCCCAGCGCCTGCCCGAGATGCAGCAGGCGGGTGTGAGCACAGCCTCGCCGGTCGGCATCGCCGGCTACTCCCAGGGCGGTCAGGCCAGTGCGTGGGCGGCCGAGCTCGCCGGTGAATACGCCCCCGAACTGCAAGTGAAGGGCGCCTCGAGCGGCGGTGTGCCCGCCGACGTCCTGAAGGACGCCATCGACAAGAACGGCAGCGACGGCAATCCGGCGGCCTCGCTCATGGTCGCGATCGGCCACGACGTCGCCTACCCGGAGCTCGACCTCGACTCCTACCTCACCGCGCAGGGCCGCGACCTGGTACAAAAGCTGCGGGGCGGCTGCGTGCTCGACAATGTCCGGGCCGGCCTGGGCCATTCCCTGGACGAGGTGCTGGCACGCGATCCGCTCGACAACCCGCAGTGGCGGCAGCGGCTGGGCGAGAACCGGCTGGGTAGCCGCAGCACCGGCTTCCCGCTGTACCTCTTCCACGGAACCACCGACCAGATCGTGTCCTACGGGCTCGGCGAACAGCTCCGCGCCGATTGGTGCGCGGCGGGCAACACCGTCGAATGGCATTCCTATCCGCTGGCCGACCACATGGGTGCGGTCCTGATCGGCGGCGATGACGCCGTGGACTGGCTCGCCGACCGGCTGGACGGCAAACCCGCACAAGGCAACTGCGGGTCCTGACCACTGCGAAAGACCACCTGGCGCGGCCCGGGGGCGAAGGGGCTGCCACGAGATCGTGGCGGCCCCTTCGGCATGTCCGTCGCGCCGGAACCTCAGCGCGCGGCCAGCACACCGGCGATCAGCGCACCGACCAGGGTGTTGGCGTTCTCGACGTTGGGCCGGCGGCCGGCCAGAATGTCGGCGTACAGCATCGATTCCCCCAGCCGCACAACGGCATACGCGAGATCATCGAGCGCGACCAGGGGCACCAGCGCGGCCTCGCGCACATCGTCGGCGATCAATTGGTGCACGCGCGCGATCATCCGCGGCTGGACCGCACCGAACGGATCGGTCAGTACCCGCATCGCCAGTTTCGGCTCCTCGTCGAGCAGCCGCCGCACGCCACGGGCCGCCGCGATCGCCGCACCGTGATCGGTGATGATGCGCACGCACCGCAGCGTCCCGGTCCCGTCACGGACCGCGCCACCGTAGGCGCGCCGCCAGCGCGCGCTCGCGCCGCCGAGGCTGTGGTCGGCCATCCACCAGATCGCCTCGCCGAGGATCTGTTCGCGATTGCCCGCCTTGCGGAACAGGGTCGCCCGCGACACATGCAACTCGTCGATCAGAGCGTTCACCTCGAGCCGCTGCCCATGCGCGATCGCCCGCGCGGCGCGACGGTACACGTCCTCGGGAGTAATCGACATACGTGCCACCGTATGCGCTCACCCCGGCGCGCAAACAGCGTGGCCTGCCACCATCCGCGGCAGCGGCATCGGTCGGTGCCGCGGGCCGGTAGGCGCGCGCTGCTGTCGTGGCCGGCGGCACCGGCTCCCGGCACAAGCGAGCGCCCTACGGTCGATGGACCGTAGGGCGCTCGAACTCCGCTGGCGCGACGGCTACTTGATCGGCGCCGGGAAGGGCTCGTTGATGGTGGTGAAGTACTGGATCACCGCCGCCGTCGTCACCGGCGCGCCGATCAGCAACGCACCGGCGACGGCGCCGATCGGGGCGAGCGCACCCGCACCGACGAGGCATCCGGCGATCGGCCCGGCACCGAACATCATCGCCACCGGACTGGTCGCGGCGGCCAGCGTGACACCGCCGACCAGGCAGCCGATGACGCCCGCGCCGACCGCCCCGGCGACGCCGCCGGCCACACCGGCCATGGTGACCGTGCCGACCATCCGGGAGAAGGCGGCGACTTCACGCTCGTAGGGCGTCTTCCACGGCGCATGCTCCTGGAATGGCAGCGCGACCGGCTTCTCCACCGCGCGTGCCGGATCCAGCGACGGCGTGAGCCGGGCGGTGCGCCCGTCGATCTCGGCGTCGATGGGGAAGGCGACATTGTTGACGTTGAATTCCAGCGGCACCCCGGCCAGCACCGTGCCGTCATCGGCGCGGATCTGGAACTTACCGTCGTCGATGATCAACTGGCCGGCATCGACGGTGATCACCGCGGCGGTGCCGTCCTGATGGGCGGTGTAGTTGACGCCCGGCGCGACGTCCACACTCAGCGGTTCGGCGGTCGCGGTGGCCGAACACAGCGTCAGCGCGGCCAGACCGGCTGCCGTCGAGACCGCGAGCTTGCGTACCTTCATAGAAATCTTCTTTCGTTGGGGTTTCTTGTGCGGAGCCGGGCCGCTACTCGACGACGCGGGCGACGGATTCTGCGACGACCACCGGCTTGTCACTGCCTTCGCGTTCCACGACCTGGCGCATGACGATCTGGATCCCACCGGCGACCTGCTCGGCGGAAACGATGGTGGCGCGCATGCGAATTCGCGATCCGACCGGAACCGGTCCTGGGAAGCGCACCTTGTTGTAGCCGTAGTTCAGGCTGTGGGTGAATCCGTCGAACGCCAGCAAGGTGTAGGACAACGCGGGCCCCAGCGACAGGCTGTACAACCCGTGCGCGATGGTGCCGCCGAGCGGACTCGCGGCGGCGCGTTCGGGGTCGACGTGGATCCACTGGTGGTCGCCGGTGGCGTCGGCGAAGGCGTCGACCCGGTCCTGCGTCACCTCATGCCATTCGGTCGGGCCGAGTTCGTGCCCGATCAGTTCGGTGAGTTCGGCGTAGTTGCGCGGGCGCACCGGAAGGACGGTCGTGTCGACCATGTTCTCTCCTCGAGTTTCAATATTGACATCAGTTCTAATTTCATGGACCAGTGTGCAGGCGTCGTTCCCGCCCGTCAGCGGGGTCAGACCACCTCGAACAGCCCCGCCGCACCCATGCCGCCGCCGACGCACATCGTGATAACGACGTATCGCACCCCGCGCCGCCGGCCTTCGATCAGGGCGTGCCCGACCAGCCGCGCACCGGTCATCCCGTACGGATGCCCGATGGCAATGCCGCCACCGTCGACGTTGAAGCGCTCCGGATCGATCCCGAGCTTGTCGCGGCAGTACACCGCCTGTGAGGCGAACGCCTCGTTGAGTTCCCACAACCCGATGTCGTCGATGCTCAGCCCGTGCATGTCGAGCAGCTTCGGGATGGCGAAGACCGGCCCGATGCCCATTTCGTCGGGTGCGCAGCCCGCCACCGCGATGCCGCGATAAATCCCGAGCGGGGTGAGCCCGCGCCGTTCGGCCTCCTTGGCCTCCATCAGCACCGACGCCGACGCACCGTCGGAGAGCTGCGAGGCATTGCCCGCGGTGACGGTCGAGACCTGGGTGACCTGGCCGTCCGGCAACACCGGCGTGAGAGCGGCCAGCTTGTCGAGGGTGGTACCGGGGCGGTTGCCTTCGTCGTAGGTCAGCGTCAGCGGCTGCTCGACGACCTCGCCGGTCGCCGGATCGACGGCGCGCACCACCGAGGGCAGCGCGACGATTTCGGCGTCGAACCTGCCCGCCTGCTGGGCCGCGGCGATGCGCTGCTGGGACAGCAGGGCGAACTCGTCTTGGCGATCGCGGCTCACGCCGTAGCGCTCGGCGACGATCTCCGCGGTGTGCAGCATCGGCATATAGATCGCTGGCACATGCTGTTGCAACCATGGATCGGCAGTGCGATAGCTGTTGGCGTGATCGTTCTGCACCAGCGAGATCGATTCCACCCCACCCCCGACGGTGATCCGCATGCCGTCGGAGATGATCTGCTTGGCCGCGGTGGCGATCGCCATCAGGCCGGAGGAGCACTGCCGGTCGATGGTCATTCCGGAGACGCTGTCGGGCAGTCCCGCCCGCAAGGCGGCCTGGCGTGCGACATTGTTGCCGGTCGAACCCTGCTGCAAGGCGCAGCCGAGCACGACGTCGTTGATCTCCGCACCCTCGATCCCGGCGCGGGCGACCGCGTGTTCGATCGCATGGGCGGCGAGTTCTTGTCCGGAGGTATCACTGAACGCACCGCGGTAGGCCTTGCCGATCGGCGTTCGCGCGGTCGACACGATCACTGCTTCTCTCATGACGGGTTGGGGGTCCTCTCTTTTCCTGAACAGTCGGGTAGCGGCGACATCAGCGGTACAGCTGCTCGCCCGGCACGGCCTGCGGGTCCGCGCGGACTGCGGCGGTATTGGTCTCCTGCAAGACCCACGCGCTGAAGACGGTCACCAGTCCCATCGCCGCCAGATACACCGAAACCAGCACGGTGGTACCGGTATTGGCGATGAGCGCCGTCATGATGAACGGAGTTCCGCCGCTGACGGTGATCGCGGCCAGCTGATAGGCCAGCGAGGCGCCCGAGTACCGCAGCCGCGGTTCGAACAGCTCGCCCATGAACGCCGCCAGCGGACCGTAGGTCATCGATTGGAAAACCGTGCCCACGACCAGCGCGATGAAGAACATCGGCAGTTTCGCGGTGTCGACCAGCCAGAAGTACGGGAACGCCCAGACCGCGAGGCCGATGCCGCCGATCAGGATCAGCGGTCTGCGCCCGACCCGGTCCGAGGTGGCGCCCGACCACAGGATGACGATCCCGCCGATGAGCGAGACACCCAGCGAAATGGCCAGGATGTCATTGTGCTTCATGCCCAGTTCCTGGGTGCCGTAGCTGAGCACGCCGGCGATGCTGATATAGAAGGCGGTGTTGGTCGCCGCGAGCAGTCCGCAGCCGAGCAGGATCTTGCGCCAGTGCAGCCGGATCGCTTCCGCCAGCGGCGCCTGCACCACCGCGGTGCTGCGCTTGTTCGCGACTTCCTTTTGCAGATCACGGAATTCAGGAGTGTCCTCGACCTTGGTCTGGATGTAGAGCACCACCGGGAACAGCAGCGCGCTACAGAAGAACGGCACCCGCCAGCCCCAGCTCAGGAAGGCCTCCTCGGAGATGGTCTCGGCGGCGATGAGGAACACCAGGTTGCCGAGGATGACGCCGAGCGGTACCCCCATCTGCCCGAAGGTTCCGGCGAACCCGCGTCGCTTCGGGCTCGCGGATTCGGTGAGTAGCAGCACGATTCCGCCCCATTGACCTCCGCAGGCCATGCCCTGTAGGAACCGCAGCGTCACCAGCAGGATCGGTGCGGCGACGCCGATCGCGTCCGCGCCGGGCAGGCAGCCGATGAGGAAGGTGGCCAGGCCCATGCCGAGCAGGCAGGTCACCACGGCGGGTTTGCGCCCGTACTTGTCGCCGAAGTGCCCGGCGAGCACGCCGCCGAGCGGCCGGGCCACGAAGCCCGCCCAGAACGTGCTGAACGAGAGCAGGGTGCCCATCAGCGCGGAACTGTCCGGGAAGAACACGGCCGGAAAGACCAGCGCGGCCGCGGTTCCGTAGAGGAAGAAGTCGTACCACTCGATCGAGCTGCCGATGAGTCCGGCGGCGAGGAGTTTGCGGTGGGCGCGCCGGCGGTGCGCCTCGTCGGGGGCCGCCTCGGCGGCCGGGCCTGCTGGTTCCACGGGGGGTGCGGTCATGCGTGTGCTCCTCGGGCGGATCGCCCGGTCATCGACCTGACGGAAGTAGAAGTTGACACCAAGTTCAAATTGGTGGCACCAGTGTGGGGTAGGCCGGAAGTAATGTCAATCACACTTCGCCAGGGAAATGAATCTCGCGCTTCCCCGCCACCGAGTGCGCCCTCGCCGCAGTTTCCGACATTCATCCAGTTCAGGGGCCATTTACCAGCACCCACGACCGCCGGAAGGAATCGATTCTCGCCAATCGCATAAACATGACGTCAGTTTCAGCTACGCTCGGCTCTCGCTCACTGTTGCCGTCGAAGGACCATCCATGGCCAACGTCTTCGATCCTGTTCGCACCCACGCCGAGACCGCGCCCGACAGTGTCGCGCTGCGCGGCGAGCGCGGCGAATGGACCTATCGCCAGCTGCACCGGCTCGCCTCGCGGTATGCCGGAGCACTCGTCGCCGCCGGCCTGCACCCCGGCGACCGGGTCCTGCTGGCCGCGCCCTCGGTGCCCGAATTCGTGGTGGCCTACATGGGAATTCAGGCCGCCGGCTGCGTGACCGTACCGGTGAACACCATGTCGACGCGCGCCGAGGTCGAATACTTCCTCACCGACGCCGACTGCGCGCTCGCCATCGCCTGGCACGAACTCGGGCCCGCCGTCGCCGACGCCGCACAGCTCACAGGCACTCCGTTCTGGTCGCTCACCGCCGGTGCACAGGCCGCCGCCGAACCGGTGGCCTGCCTGGACCGCGACCGCACCGACACCGCGGCCATCCTCTACACCTCGGGCACCACCGGCCGCCCCAAGGGCGCTCAGCTGACGGTCGGCAACCTGCTCGCCGGCGGCGAGATCGGCGCGGCGAGCAGCCGTGGCACCGCCACCGACCGCACCGGCACCGGGCTGCCACTGTTCCATGTCTTCGGCCAGGCCGCGGTCATGATGTCGTGTTTCACCAGCGGCGGATCACTGTCGCTACTGGCCCGATTCGATCCGGTCGCCATGCTCGAGCTGCTGCGCCGCGACCGGCTGACCATCATGGCCGGGGTGCCGACCATGTGGAATGCCATGCTGCGGGCCGCCGATGCCGCCGACCCGGCCGATTTCGAGCAGCTGCGGGTAGCCATCTCGGGCGGGGCGTCGCTGCCCGGTGAGATCGCGCGCGAGTTCCAGAAGACGTTCGGATGCACCATCCTCGAGGGCTACGGGCTGACCGAGACCACGGCGTTCGGCACCTTCAACGATCTCGATCGCGGCGCCAAGATCGGCTACACCGGACGCGCGGTCGCCCGCACGCAGGTCGAAGTCCGCGACCATGATGCGACGCCGTGCCCGCCGGGGCAGGTCGGCGAGGTGTTCGTGCGCGGCGAGACGGTGATGAAGGGCTACTGGCGCAGGCCGGAGGCCACCGCCGATGTCCTGTCCGACGACGGCTGGTTCCGCACCGGCGACCTGGGCGAATTCGACGCCGACGGCGATCTGCGCATCGTCGACCGGGTCAAGGACCTGATCATCCGCGGCGGCTACAACGTCTATCCAGGTGAGGTCGAGGAGGTGCTCTACGAGCACCCCGACATCATCGAGGCCGCGGTGGTCGGCGTACCGGACGACCATTACGGCGAGGAGGTCGCGGCGGTCATCGTCACCGCGCCGGACTCGGCCCTCGACGCCGAGACCGTGTCGCAGTGGAGCCGAGAAAGGCTGTCGGCCTACAAGATTCCGCGCATCATCCGATTCACCGATGCCCTGCCCAAGGGCGCGACCGGCAAGATCCTCAAACGCGCCATCGACCGCGAATCGCTGCGGTAGCGGTCGCTGCGGCTCAGACCGGCGGCGCGCCGTGGACCACCCCGATCCCGCGCACCCACAGCGTCGACAGGGTGTCCGCGGCCGCGTCGGCGTCGATATCGGCGCCGGCTTTGGCCTGCTGGACGCAGAATTCGCGCACCATTCCGCACAGGGCCGTCGCGGCGACGCGGGCGTCGATATCGCGGGCGGCGAGGCGATCGACTTGCAGCCGGACGATCATGGATTCCGCGCGATCGATGAACAGCTCGATCTCGGCCTGCGCGAGCTCGCCGATATCGGGGTTCACCCCGGCGACCTCACCCCACATCAGCATCAGGCGCTGGTGCTCCCGGAAGGCCAGAACGTAGGCGCGCACGGCCGATTCGATGGCTTCGACGGCGGTCTCGGGCTGGGTGCCCATGCGTGCGCGGACCTTGTCACGCATATCGGTGATCAAATTCAGCACGACGGCGTGGAAGATCGCTTCTTTGGAGTCGAAGTACACATAGAACGTGCCGTGCGCGACTCCCGCTTCGGCGACGATGTCGGCCACCCTGGTCTCGACGAATCCGAGGCGCGCGAAAACGAGCTCGGCGGCATCGATCAGTTTCGTGCGCGTCCGCTCCCCTCGCGGGGTCAACGCCGGTGTTTGCCTACCGGCTCGCGTATTCACAGAGTGCGACACCACACCATCGTCGCAAATCGCTGAGGTCGACAGCACCGACGGGCCTGCCCACCGGGTCGGCAAGCCCTGTGCCTGATGCTGTCAGCCGCCGATGCCGTGCCGCTCGGCCAGCCGGCGGCGGGTATCGGCGGCGGCGGTATGCAGCACTCCCGCGATGCCGAGCCGGGCCGCACCGTCGAGATTCTGCTGGAGATCGTCGATCATCACCGCCTGCTCCGGCCGCACACCCAGCCGGTCACAGGCGATCCGATAGATCTGCCGAGACGGTTTCCGGATGCCGACCTCCGAGGAGATGACCACGACGTCGGCGAGCTCGGTCAGATCGAAGCCCGCATAGCAGTCCCGGCCGAACGCATTCGACACCAGCGCCACGGGAGTACCCGCATCGCGGAGCTCGCGGATCAGCTCGATGCTGTCCTCATCGCGGCGCAGCCCGACCTGCATCCGAGCACTCAGCCCGTCCGGATCGACCGCGGCGCCGTGGGCGCGCAGCCTTTCGGCGAAGCCGGCGTCGAAGGCGTCGGCGTCGATACGGCCGGATTCGTGATCGGCCAGCAGCCTTCGCGAGATCTCATCCGTGCTCAGCAGGGTGATCGGCAGGTCCGGATACCCGATCGAGGCGCCGAATTCGCGGAACCCTTCGAGGACGCTGGTGGTCATGACGCCGCCGAAATCGACCAGGACGGCCTCGCGGGGATCGAGCATGGCCCCGGTCATGGCTGGAACACGATTCGCCCGGTGGTGCTGCCGTCCCCGAGGCGGCCGAGCCCGTCGGCGACGTCGGTGAGTGCGAGCCTTTCGCTGACCAGCGGCTTGATCGCGCCGGTTGCGGCGAGCCGGGTGAGCTCGTCGTGGCAGTCCTGGATGGCTTGGAGGTTGTACTGCTTGTACAGGCCCCAGTGCAGCCCGATGATCGAATAGTTCTTGATCAGCGCATGATTGAGCGCGGGCTGCGGGATGGTGCCGCCGGCGAACCCGATCACCAGGATGCGGCCTTCGAAGGCAATGCATTTCGTGGATTTCGCGTAGGCATCACCACCGACCGGGTCGTACACGACGTCGACGCCGCGTCCGCCGGTGAACTCCTTGACGACCGGCAAGAAATCCTCGCTGTGCCGGTCGATCACCAGATCCGCACCCAGCGCCCGGCAGTACTCGGCCTTGTCGGCACCGCCGACGACGCCGATGACGGTGGCGCCCGCGGCCTTACCGAGTTGCACCGCCGCACTGCCGACACCGCCCGCGGCGGCGTGCACCAGCAACGTCTCCCCCGGTTGCAGGGTGGTGCGCCGGTGCAGAGCGAACCAGCTGGTCTGGTAGCCGATGCTCAGTGCCGAGGCCTCGGCGTCATCGAGTGCGGCCGGCGCGGGGAAGGCATTGGCCTCGTCGACGACGGTCAATTCGGCGAACGCGCCGCCGGGCAGGTTCGGATTGCCGATCACGCGATCGCCGACCGCGAACCGGGTGGCGCCGGCCCCGACCGCCACGACCTCACCGCACAGCTCGACCCCCGGGGTGAACGGCAGCGGCGGCGTGATCTGGTATTTGCCGCGGCACAGCAGCACATCCGGGAAGTTCGCCGGTGCGGCCAGCACCCCCACCAGCAGCTGTCCCTGGCCGGGAGCCGGATCGTCGACCTCTTCGAGGCGCAGCACCTCGCGCGGTTCGCCGAGTTCGTTGACTCGCCATGCTTTCACCGTCAGCTCCTCGTGGTCGTGGCCGGATCCGCCGTCACCGGCAGATCGATGAGTTCGGCGAGCCGGGCCCGATGCCGGTAGCCGGTGCCGAACGCCAATTGCGAACTCTTGGCGCGCTTGAGATACAAGTGCGCCGGATACTCCCAGGTCATGCCGATGCCGCCGTGCAGTTGCACGCATTCCTCCGCGGCGTGCACGGCCGCGTCACCGCAGTAGGACTGGGCGAGCGCGGCGGCGATCTCGGCGTCGTCGTCACCGCGGGCATAGGTGTCGGCGGCATAGCGGGCGGCCGAGGCCGCCGAACCCAGTTCCAGCCACAGTTCGGCGAGCCGATGCTTGATCGCCTGATATGAGCCGATGGCACGGCCGAACTGCTTGCGGTCCTTGACATAGGCGAGCGTGGTGTCGAAGCACCAGCGCGCCACCCCGTACTGTTCGGACGCCAGCAGGGCCGCACCGCAGCGCAGGGCCTCGGCAACAGCGCCTGCGGCGTCGCTGCTCACCCGCGTCGACGGTGTGGCGCCGAACGACACATCGGCCAGCGGCCTGGTCATATCCAGTGCCAGTACCGGTGTCACCGTCACGCCGCGGGCGGCCCGATCGACGACATGCAGCTCCAGTCCCCGCGGCCCCGCGGCCGGAACGACCAGCAGATCGGCGTCGAGCGCACCTGCGACGCTGGTGACCGTGCCGGTCAACCCGCCACCGGTGGCCAGCACCCCGGTGCTGGGCGCACCCGGCGGGATCGACAACGGCACCACCAGCGTCGCGGTGCGATTGCCCTCGGCGAGCTCGCGCACCACCTCGGTGTCACCGGCCCGCAGCAACGCCACTGTCGCCAGCACCGCACTGGTCAGAAACGGCACCGGAGCAACAGCGCGCCCGATCTCTTCGCACACCACTGCGGCCTCGCGGGCCGACGCGCCCGCACCGCCGAGCTCCTCGGGTACCAGCAGCCCGGCGACCCCGAGATCGGCCGCGAGCGCTTTCCACACCTGCGTGAAATCCTTCGGCGCGCTGTCATAGACGCTCAGCACGGCCTCGGGCGGGCACCGATCGGTGAGCAGCCGCCGCACGCTGTCGCGCAGCGCTTCCTCGGTGTCGGAGTACAGCAGGTCCGCAGTGCTCATCGGGCCAGGTCCTTCCAGGCGGCGGTCTTGTCGACGCGATGTTCCGGTGGCAGGCCGAGCACCCGCTCGGCGATGACATTGCGCAGGATCTCCGAGGTGCCGCCCTCGATCGAATTGCCCTTGGCGCGCAGATAGCGGTAACCCGGTCCGCGGCCGGTGAATTCGACGCGCTCGGGCCGCCGCAGCGTCCAATCGTCGTAGCGCAGACCGGCTTCGCCGTGCAGCTCGATACCGAATCCGGAGATGCGCTGGGCGAGCCTGGCGAAGGCCAGCTTCATCGCCGAACCCTCCGGCCCCGGCTGCCCGGCGGCCAGCTGCTGACGCAACCGTTCCCCGGTCAGGCGGGTCACCTCGGCCTCGACCCACAATCGCAGCAGCTCATCGTGCATGGCCGGATCCCGCAGCTGCGGCTGTTCACGCCAGGCCTGGGCGACCTTGCCGATCTGGCCGCCTTCGCGCGGCGCACCCGACCCGATGGCGACCCGCTCATTGTTCAGCGTGGTGGTGGCGACCCGCCAGCCCTGCCCTTCCCCGCCGAGACGGTTCTCGTCCGGGATGCGCACGCCGGACAGGAAGACCTCGTTGAATTCGGCTTCGCCGGTGATCTGGCGCAACGGCCGGATGTCGATGCCCGGATCGCTCATATCGCACAGGAAGTAAGTCAGCCCGGCATGTTTGGGCACCGACGGATCCGTGCGCGCGACCAGGATCGCCATCTGGGCGTTCTGCGCGCCGGAGGTCCACACCTTCTGCCCGTCCACCACCCAGTCCGCGCCGTCGCGGACCGCGCGGGTGGCCACCGCGGCCAGATCCGAGCCCGCGCCGGGTTCACTGAACAGCTGGCAGTAGATGTGTTCGCCGGTGAACAACGGCCGCAAGAACTTTCGCCGCTGCTCGGGTGTGCCGAAGGCGGCGATCGTCGGGGCGGCCATGCCGAGGCCGATGCCGTTGCGTTCCACCGCCGGGCCGGGCGCGCCGGCGGCGGCGAGGGCGGCATCGACGTGGGCCTGATAGATCTGCGGCAATCCGAGACCGCCGTTGCCGACCGGGAAATGCACCCAGGCCAGGCCGTCATCGAAACGGGCGCCGAGGAATTCGCGTGCGTCGGTGGTCGCCGGATCGTTGGCCGCGAGCAGTTCGGCGATGCGCGCGTCGAGATCGGCGGCGATCGCGGTGTCGATCGTCATATCGTCGTCCTGGTTCTGGCGGCGGATCAGTCCGTCGGCCCGCCGGCGACGTAGATGACCTGCCCGGAAACGAAACCCGCTCCCTCACTGACCAGGAACGACGCGGTGTGCGCGATATCGTCGGGCTTGCCGGTGCGCTGCACCGGGATCTGCTTGGCCATGGCCTTGGTGAACTCGTCGAACGGCACGCCGACACGTTCGGCGGTCGCGGCGGTCATCTCGGTTTCGATGAAACCGGGCGCGATGGCGTTCGCGGTGACGCCGAACTTGCCGAGCTCGATGGCGAGCGTCTTGGTCAGGCCCTGCATGCCCGCCTTGGCGGCCGAATAGTTGGCCTGGCCGCGGTTGCCGAGCGCGGAGGTGCTCGACAGGTTGACGATGCGGCCGAACCCGGCCTCGACCATGTGCTGCTGCACCGCGCGCGTCATCAGGAACGCACCGCGCAGGTGCACGTTCATGACCGCGTCCCAATCGTCGACGGTCATCTTGAACAGCAGGTTGTCGCGGATGATGCCGGCATTGTTGACCAGCACGGTCGGCGCGCCGAGCGTGTCGGTGATCTGCTCGACGGCCGCGGCGACCGCCGATTCGTCGGCGACATCGGCGCCGACCGCGAGCGCGCGCCCACCGGCCGCGGTGATCGCGTCGACGGTGCCCGCGCAGGCGGCGGCATCGAGATCGAGGACCGCCACGGCCATTCCGTCGGCGGCGAGGCGCTTCGCTACGGCCGCGCCGATGCCACGCGCGGCGCCGGTGACGATCGCGGTCCTGGTTTCCTGAGTCATGTCATTCTCCTGAAAGATGTGGTCAGAGGCCGGCGGCGTCGGCGACTTCGGTGGCCTTGCGCACCACCGCGTCGATCCGCTCGACGGTCGGGGTGCCCGCCGCGGCCCGGTTCTGTGGTTCGTCCATGGCCCGGCGCATCACGCCCTCGGCGATCACCGCCAGCTTCCACAGACCGAGCACATGCCAGTACTGCAGAGCGGCCGGATCGCGTCCGGTTTCGGTGAGGTACACCTGGGCCAGTTCCGCGCGGGTCGGGAAACCCGGCAGGGTCGAGGCCGGGAAATCGCCGCCGAGCTCCTCCTCACCGGGTTCGGGCCAGTAGGCCAGCAGACTGCCCATATCCGCGAGCGGTTCACCGAGGGTGGACAATTCCCAGTCCAGCGCCGCCTTCAGCTCGCCGGATTCGGGATCGGCGATGACGTTGCGCAGATGGAAATCACCGTGCACCAGGGTGATTTCGCGCTGTTCCGGGACGGCGGCGACGAGCCTGCGGGTGAGGTCGTCGAGTTCGGGCAGCTCACGGGTCTTCGACTGTTCCCACTGCCCCGCCCAGCGCTTGAGCTGACGCTGCGCGTACGGCTTGTGCGAGGCCAGATCGGCGAGCCCGACCGCCTCGATATCGACGGCATGGATCTTCGCCAGCGTGCGCGGCAGCGCCATGGCGATCTCGCCGCGCCGCTGCGGTGTGAGCGAGCGCGCGATGTCCATGGTGTCGATCACCAGGCCGTCGACGAACTCCATCAGCACCAGCGGCACGTCGCAGACCGCGGGGTCGGTGCTGACCCCGAGGATGCGCGGCGCGGGCACCGCGGTGTCTTCCAGGGCCGCGATGATGCGTGCCTCGCGGACCACGTCGTGCGCCGAGGCCAGCAGCTGACCGAGCGGCGGACGCCGCAGCACCCAGCGGCGCTCGGCGGCATCGGTGAGCAGATAGGTCAGATTGGACTGACCGAGGCCGATCCTGGTGAAGCGCAGCGGGGCATCGAAGTCGATGCCGAGCGAACCGAGCCAGCCCGCGATCGCATCCGGCTCCACCGCGAGGCTGTCACCCATCGGCGACCGGGCCCTTCCGGAACTGGGCGGCGTCACCGAGCCGTTGTCCGCCGTCGATCACCATGGTTTCGCCGGTCACCCAGCTCGCGGCGTCGGAGGCCAGGAAGGCGATGGCCGCGCCGATGTCGGCGGGTTCGCCGATCCGGTTCAGCGCCGTCGCCTCGTTGAGCAGCTGCTCGTGTTCCTGCCACAGCGCGGCGGCCAGCTTGGTACGCACCACACCCGGCGCGACCGCGTTGACCCGGATCCGCGGCGACAGTTCCAGCGCCATCTGTTTGGTGAGATGGATCAGCGCGGCCTTGCTCGCGTTGTACAAGCCGAGGTTGGCCTCGAAACCCATGCCGCCGATGGACGCGGTATTGATGACCGCGCCGCCGTGCTCGCCCATCCAGGCGCGGGTGGCCAGCGACGTCCACAGGATCGGTGCCCACAGGTTCACGTCGAAGGTCTTCTGGAACCGGCCGTGGTCTTGGTCGATCACCGGGCCGTAGGCGGGGTTGGTGCCCGCGTTGTTGACGAGAATGTCGACGCTGCCGAACTTTTCCAGCGTCAGGTCGATACAACGGCGCGCGGCGTCCTCGTCCACGGCGTGCGCGGCCACACCGACGGCATTGCCGCCGACCTCGGCCGCCGCCGCGTCAGCGGAGTCCTGCGAGCGCGAGGTGAGCACGACATTGCCGCCCGCGGCCGCGATGGCCTGCGCCGCGGCGAGCCCGATGCCACGCGAGGCGCCGGTGATGACGGCGGTGCGCCCGCTCAGATCGATGCCCTTCATGCCTTCACCTGCTGTCCGTTGTTCGCGGCGGCCTCGGCGGTGCGGTACTTGCCGAGCTCCTGGCGGGCGATCGCACGCTTGTGCACCTCATCCGGACCGTCGGCCAGCCGCAGCGTGCGCAGATGCGCCCACGCCATGGCGAGCGGGAAGTCATCGGTGACGCCGCCGCCGCCGTGCACCTGAATCGCGCGGTCCACCACCTTCAGCGCGATATTGGGTGCGGCGACCTTGATCGCC
This sequence comes from Nocardia cyriacigeorgica, assembly GCF_005863245.1. Lineage (GTDB taxonomy): Bacteria > Actinomycetota > Actinomycetes > Mycobacteriales > Mycobacteriaceae > Nocardia > Nocardia cyriacigeorgica_C. Next base: position 71,715 of record NZ_VBUT01000013.1, read on the forward strand.
GCGATCTCGGTGCGGGCTTCCTTGTTGCCCACGGTGTCCATCAGGTAGGCGGCCTTGAGGGTGAGCAGCCGGATCATCTCGATATCGATGCGCGATTCGGCGATCCAGTCCTGGATATTGGCGTTGTCGCTGATCGGCTTGCCGAACGTGCTGCGCGAACGCGCCCGCGTGCACATCAATTCCAGTGCGCGTTCGGCCATGCCGATCGAGCGCATGCAGTGGTGGATGCGACCGGGGCCGAGCCGGGCCTGGCTGATCGCGAAGCCCTCACCCTCCCCCTTCAGCACGTCCTTGGCCGGCACCCGGACATTGTCGAAATCGATTTCGGCGTGCCCCTCGCGGTCCTGATACCCGAAGACCGGCAGGTTGCGCATCACGGTGATGCCCGGTGCGTCGATGGGCACCACCATCATCGACTGCTGGCGGTGCGGGGCGGCGTTCGGATCGGTCTTGCCCATCACGATCAGCACCTTGCAGTTCTTGTGCATCGCGTTGGAGGCGAACCACTTCCGCCCGTTGAGCAGGTAATCGTCGCCGTCACGGACCATCGACAGTTCGACATTGGTCGCGTCCGAGCTGGCCACCCGCGGCTCGGTCATCGCGAACGCCGACCTGATGGTGCCCTCCAGCAGCGGCTTCAGGTACTTCTCCTTGTGCTCATCGGTACCGAAGAGCGTGAGGACCTCCATGTTTCCGGTGTCGGGAGCATTGCAGTTGCAGGCTTCCGGTGCGATGAAACTGCGGCCCATGATCTCGGCCAGCGGCGCGTACTCCAGGTTGGTCAGCCCCGGCCCCCACTCCGGATGCGGATGGAAGAGGTTCCACAGCCCGCGCCGCCGGGCCTCGGCCTTGAGCTCCTCCATGATCGGCGGATGGAAGTGCGGATCACCGGACTCACGCATCTGCTGGTCGTACACGGCCTCGGCCGGGTAGACGTGCGTATCCATGAAGTCGAGCAGTTCCGCCCGGTACTTCTCGGCACGTTCGGAGGTGTCGAACAAGGACATCCTGGCTCCTGACGGGTAAGACGGCGTTATCGGCGATCAACGGGTGCGGTCGCGCCGACTGCGGGGTCACGACCTGTGAACCACATCGCAACCACCGTATTTGAACTCGGCGTCAATTTCAAGAGTTGCGTCGAGAAATGGCCTTCACCAGCGTTTATTCAGGAATTATCCGTGAAGATCGCTGCGGATCCGGCCCGGCTTCAGGATCGGATGCGCAGGGCGTTGACCCACAGCCGGTTCGCGGTGTCGATCACGTCCTCGAGCGCGGGACTGTCCGCGCCGCCGTAGCCGGCCACGAAATGATTGAACGCGAGCCTGCTGACCATCCCCGACAGCGCCCGCGACGCCAGCATCGGATCGACCTGCGGGTCGGCCAGCCCCCGATCCTGCAAATTCTCGATACTGCGCGCATTGCGCACCATGAACGCCTCGGCCCGATTCCGCCGCAGCACCGCGAACTCCTGATCGATCCCGGCGACCTGCTCCAGCAACCCCATCAACTTGGCATTGCGCTGATAAGCCAGGAAATACGCACGATTGCTCGCCGCGATGATCTGCGCCGGATCCGCGTCATCGTCCACCCGGGGCATCCCCGGATGCATCATGTCCTCCTGCGCGAGTTCCAGTACCGCGGCGAAGATCTCCTCTTTGCTCGCGAAGTAGGTGTAGAACGTCCCCGACGAACACTTCGCCGCCTTCGTGATGTCCGACAGCCGCGTCTCCAGATACCCCCGCCGCTCGAACACCTTGCGCGCCGCCGCAACCAACGCCCCCCGAGTCCGCAACCCCCGCGCCGTCGACGGCAACTCCCGCAACAGCGACGACCGAGCCATCGACGGCGCCGCCTCATCCCCCTCGACCCCGATACCCGCAGTATCCATGCCCGCATTTATACGCCCGCACACACGCTCGCCACGACACCAACGCCGCCCCCTCCCCCACCGAACACGCCCCTGACCAGCGGATTAGCTCTCCACACACCCCCTGAGGTAATCTCTTCGAGCGCCCGGAAACGCGGCGCAACGGGCTGTGGCGCAGTTTGGTAGCGCACTTGACTGGGGGTCAAGTGGTCGCAGGTTCAAATCCTGTCAGCCCGACCAAAAAAACCCCTTCCGACCTGGGCCGGAAGGGGTTTTCTCGTTGCCGTGCGAGCTCTTTACGGTTCCCTGCCGAGTACGCCTAGTCCGCGATCACGAGATCCGTCTTCGTCGAAGTCGAATGTCAGATCGTCGTTGACTTGCACGGGCACGAACGGCCCGCTCGGGACGGAGACTGCAAGTCCCATCGGTTCAGCGAAAAACGTTGCCGCAGCCTGTTTGTCGGTTGCGAGCCGCTCCGGCGCCAATTCGCCGGCTACCTGCAACGCCTCGCCGACGAACGATCCAGTGAATCGAGCGGCCGCATGAGCGCCCGAGGTTCCCCGTCACGTGCTTACTCCCGTCCGCGTTATCGTCCATCTCGCCCCTGCGGGAATTGCCCAACAGCCTCCTCGATCAACCCGCCGAGCTGGCCGGCGGTGACCATGCCGCAGTTGACGAGCCCGGCCAGCCCTTGAAGGGTGGCAAGGAAGATCAGCGCAGTCCGCTCCGGGCTCGTGTCCGGCAGGTCGTCGGCGAGGCCGCGTTGGAACACCAGCAACATCGGCGCAAAGGCCGCCTCGGCAGCCGCGCTCACGGCGTCGCCACCTGCACCATGTTTGTGGGCGAACATCAGCTCAGCCAGATTCGCCTCCGAAGTCACGAAGTCGAGGTAGGCCCGCGCGATCGAAAGGATCTGAGCGCGGTAGTCGGGCGCGGATTCGACGGCGTCCCGCAGTCGGGCGCCGAGCAGCGCGAACCCTTCGACGGCCAGTGCGTCGTGCAGCTGCCGGCGGTCAGGAAAGTGGCGGCGCACAGCGGCGTGCGAAACGCCGATGGCGGCAGCCAGCTCGCGCAGCGACAGCTCCGAGGCTCCTCGGTCACGCACCACCGGTGTGGCGTGCTCCAGAACGGCCTGGCGCAGGTTGCCGTGGTGATAGGGGCGGTCAGGCGTCATGCCGGCAGTGTACCCAGGATGTTTCCGTTGACTAGATTGTATCCACTGGATACATTGCTCCATGCTCACACTCGCCTCGCCGTCGCAGATACCGGATCAAACCGGCCGCACCGTCATCGTCACCGGCGCCGGCAGCGGTATCGGCCGTGCCGCGGCGGCCGCCCTGGCCGCCAAGGGCGCTCGGCTCATCCTCGCCGTCCGAGACCAGGACAAAGGCCGCGCAGCCGCCGCCGAGATGAGCGGCACGGTCGAAGTCCGTCCGCTCGACCTCAGCTCCCTGACATCGGTCCGGCAGTTCGCGGACAGCATCGACAGCACAGTGGACGTGCTCATCAACAACGCCGGCACGATGACCGACTCGCTACAGCACACCGCGGACGGTTTCGAACTCCAGTTCGGCGTCAACCACCTGGCACCCTTCGCATTGACGAACCTGCTGCTGGACCGGATCACCGACCGCGTCGTGTCCACCTCGTCGACCGCGTACCGCACTGCGCAGCTCGACTTCGACGACATGCAATGGGCGCAACGCCCCTACAAGCCGTTCGGCGCCTATGGGGCGTCGAAGTTGTCGGTCCTGCTGTTCACCGCCGAACTACAACGCCGCCTGAGCGCGGCCGGCTCGCCGGTCATCGCGACCACCGCGCACCCCGGTTGGGCCTCCACCGGCTTCCGGATCACCAGCGGCAACCGACTCCTCGACGCCCTGTCGACCCTCTTCACACCATTACTCGCCCAGGGACCCGACGCCGGTGCGCTTCCCACCCTGCTGGCGGCCGTCGGCGACGTCCCCGGCGGCAGTTTCGTCGGCCCGAGCCGCTTCGGCGGTGTTCGCGGTCCGGCGACGGTGGGCGAAATATCCCCCGTGGCCGAGAATCCGGACACCGCCGCACGGCTCTGGGGCATCTCCGAACACCTCACCGGCACCCGCTTCCCCTTCGCCTCGGCATCGCCGACGCCCGCCCCGGCTACAGACCTCTCGGGAGCATGACGATGCAGCGCACCCACAACCACCCGGTACGGCGGACCCGAGGTGTTGCGGCTGGACGACTTCGAGGCCTGCCGGCCGGGCCGCGGTCCAATTCGCGCGCGTCCCGAGGGGCGTCGGTGGCCCGGTAGCTGCCGCCCCACGGCTGCCGACAGTGGCCGAAGCCTCCCGTCCACCGGGAGAAGTTCTTGGGACCCCGCCGCGCCGAACTTAGTGTGACTCCGGCCACTGGGACGCCCCAGGAGGGCCGAACCGATATCCACTAGGGAGTCCCTATGAACCTCATGAAGTCTCGCCTGTTCGCGATGATCGCCACGATCATCGCGGCGGTGGCGCTCATGGCAGCCGGAGCAGGTAGCGCGGCCGCGGCACCGCAGACCGGTGAAATGTTCCTCACCTTTGTTCGTCACGGAGAATCGGCCGGCAATAGTTCCGGTCTGATCGACACTTCTGTCCCCGGACCCGAGCTGACCGAGCAGGGGCGGGCCCAAGCCGTGGCGGTCTCCCAGCTGCTGGCCGATTGCAAGTTCGACGGCGTCTACGCGTCGACGATGGTGCGGACCCAGCAGACGGCGGAGCCGACCTCGCAGCTGTGTGGTCATCCGACCGTCGTCGAAGACGGACTGCACGAGATCGAGGCAGGCATCTACGAGGGCACGCCCGAAAAGGATGCGCGCGAGGGTTATTTGGCCGCGCCGATCCAGTGGTTGCAGGGCAACCTTGATGCCAGGATCCCGGGCTCGATCAACGGCCACGAGTTCAAGAAGCGCATGGACGACTCCCTTCAGGACATCCAGGACCGTGGCAGCAAGCGCGCGGTGGTCTTCTCCCACGGCGGCGCCATCATGTTCTGGGCACTCATGTCCGTCTCGAACCCCGACATGAGCAAGCTGCAGACCGATCCGTTGCACAACACCGGCCGGGTGGTCGTGAAGGGCACCCCGGCGAAGGGCTGGAAGCTCGTGTCGTGGGATGGCCATCCCGCCGCCTGAACCCAGCTTCTGGAAACAGACGTCTCGGCCATCGAAAATCTACATCGGCGACTGTAGACATCCTGCAACCATCGATATATTCTCACTGGCATTGGAGATAAGCGGAGTCCAGAAGGCCGGGCAGGTGAACTGCCCGGAAGCAACACCCGATCGACCCCTCTCCTCCGGCGAAAGCAAGACCCGGGGCACGTGACCGGACTGCCGGAGGAGAGGGCTGGTAACGCAGAATCGATCCGCGATCTCGGGAGGTGGTCTCTGAGAAGACTTTCGACAGTTTCCGCGTCCACGAACGCTCGGACGCGATGTTCATTGTCGGCCCCGTGGCCGACCAATAGTAATGAAGTCCCCTCGCAACCCGGGCCCCGGCGCACAACGCGCCGGGGCCCCTCCGACGTTGACCCCAGAGGTGCTGTGCAGCAATCCGACACGAACCCGACCGGCGTTTCCCGCACCGATGAGCGCCTCGAAGACGATGACTATCCCGCCTACAGCATGGGCCGGGCCGCCGAAATTCTCGGCGTCACACCCGCGTTCCTGCGCGGCCTCGACGCCGCGGAACTGCTGACCCCGCAACGTTCCGCGGGTGGGCACCGCCGCTACTCGCGCTACCAGCTACGCCTGGCCGCCCGCGTCCGGGAACTCGTCGACGCCGGAAACACCCTCGACGCCGCCTGCCGCATCGTCATCCTCGAAGACCAACTCGCCGAAGCACAACGACTCAATACCGAACTGCAGCACAGCCTCGACCAGCGAACCGGCCCCGACTGACGGGTGGGCAGCCGCACGGTGAACATGTTGGCCGGCTTCATCGGCAGCGAGATCAGCTCGGCGCGGGCCGCGAGACACAGGTAACGCGAAGGCTGGGGCGGTTGGCGTCGCCGAGGGCACGGTGCGGCGTCGCGGGGAACATATTCGCGGCGATACCGTGCGCGACGCACGCCGGGGCCGGTCCGAAGCTCAGGAGTCCGAGGCCTCGAGATGCGCCGCAATGCCGTCGAGCAGTTTGGCGAGACCGAATTCGAAGACGTCCTCGGCGACCGCGCGAGCGTCGCGGTCATCCGCGGGGCTCGCGCCGAGCGCGGCCAGCAAAATCGGATAACGCTCGGGCTGCCCGTACCGGCGGATCATCTCCGGGTCGAGGGCTGGGCCGACGTGGCCGGGTGCGTCACGGCCGCGGGTCGGGTCGATGCCGAGACGGGTGGCACCGCCGACGAAGGCGTTGATGGACAGGACGATGTCGGAGATCCCGTCCGGCGGTAGTCCGGCCGCCAGCAGCGCGCTCATCGCGGCCTCGCCCCAGGCGGCTTCGTTCGGGCCCATCCAGCGGTTGCTTGCGCCGGCCACCAGCACCCACGGGTGGCGCAGGTAGAGGTCGCGGGTCAGGCGAGCCCAGTGTTCCACCGCAGCGCGCCAGTCGTCGCGAGGGAGGTCGGGTGGTTCGGCCATCGTGGCGTCGAGCATGAGGGCCACGAGTTCGTCTTTGCCCGGCACGTGCCGATACAGCGACATGGTCGCCGCGCCGAGCTGAGTGGCGACGCGCTGCATGGACAGTGCGGCGATCCCGTCCGCGTCGGCGATGGCGATGGCTTCCTCGACGATCCGCTCCAGGCTCAGCGCCGGTCGCCGGCCACGGCCCGAGCGTCGAGCTCCTGACCACAGCAGCTGTGCCACGCGCGGTGGTTCCTCGGCCATATGCACTCCCTAGCCTCGCATTGCGTATGCAATACGCAATGCGTATTGTATACGCAAATACATCCGTTTTCGCCGTCCGGGGTGATTCCACCATGGCAGTACCCACCAGGCATTCGAATGCCGTTGTCCCCGAAACGAATCCGTCACGATGGTGGCAGCGGCCCTGGGTGGGACCGCTGCTGGTGCTCACGTTCGCATTCGTCGCCTTCTCTCTGCCGCCGTATCTCACCTTGGATCCGGACCGGTCGCGGGTGCCGGACCCGGGGTTCGCACCGCACTATCCGATGCTCGTCGTGCACGTGTTCTGCGGCTCGATCGCCATCCTCGTCTGTGGCTTCCAAGTGTGGCCGTGGTTCCGGCGCAAGCATCCCGCGACACATCGGCGATTGGGTCGTTGGTACATCCTCGCCGGTGTGCTGCCCGCCGGACTGGCCGGCCTGGTGATCGGCGCGACCAGTCCGTTCGGCCCGGTCGCGCGCGTCAGCAATGTCATGCTGGCGACGTTGTGGCTGCTCACCACGCTGATCGGCTGGCGGATGGCGCGGCAACGCCGCTTCGCCGAGCATCGCCGCTGGATGATCCGCAGCGTCGCGCTCACCCTGTCCATCATGCTCAACAGGGTGCTCGGCGCCGTGCTGCTGCTCGTGCTGAGCCCGCACCTGGAATCCACCTTCCACGGGGACGAGACCCAGCTCGTGCAGGCCATCGCCGGAATCGGCACCTGGCTCGGCTGGACGCTGTCGCTGTTGATCGCCGAAGCGTGGCTCGAACGCGGTCGATCGCCGCGGCGCACAGAGTCCGCCGTGACCGGCAGGCACCGGGCATGAGCCTGGCCAGACTCGGGCTGACCGCCGAGCAGGAACGGGTGTATCGCCATCTGCTGCGCACCCGTCCGTCCGGGCAGGCGCGCCGGGCGGTGGAGGTCGAGTCCGAGACGCGCACTGTGATCGGCGAACTGCGCACGCTCGGCCTGGTGAACGAGAACCTGACGGCGGTATCACCGGACGTGGCGGTGGATCTGCTGGTGCGGCGGCGAATCACGCAGGCGCAGCGCCAGTTCGAGGGGCTCACCGCGGCCTGGGACGCGTTGCGGGAGCTGACCGAGGAACATCGCACGGGACGCCCCGCGAGCATGATCGAGCAGCTGCCGCACGGGGCGGCGGCCGCGCGGCGAATCCACGCGGTGCTGGCCGATCATCCCGGCGAACTCCGCACCCTGCGGCCGCACGCGCCGCACCACCCTTCCCGGCACGAGCACCTGCTCGGCACCCGGCACGAGCATCTGCTCGCGGCCGGATTACGCAGTCGGACCGTCGTGCCCCTGCGGGCCATGGCGGACGCGCGGCAGGCAGACGACGCCCGCCGCCGGCACGCCCTCGGCGATCTCCACCGGGCCACCGCCGAACCCATCCGGCCGCTGACGCTGGTCAACCAGTCGGTCGCCTTCGTCCCGGCCGACCTCGCCGAACCGGCGGCCGGCGTGTTGCAGATCCGCGGCAACGGTGTGGTCGGGCTGCTCGCGGACGCGTTCGACCGGATCTGGGAACGCGCCCACGACGTCGACGAACTCCCGGTCTCGCCGTTCGAGCAGCAGGTATTGGACGCGCTCACCCGCCATGCCACCGACGAATCGGCGGCACGGGCGCTCAATGTGTCGGTACGGAAGTTTCGCTCGCACGTGGCCGATCTGATGGATCGGCTCGGCGCGCACACCCGGTTTCAGGCGGCCCTGCTGGCCAAACAACGCCACTGGCTCTGACGGGCGCGCGGACCGGATTCACAATGTCCGGCCGAAGTGCGCGGCGACGGTGTCGACGGCCACGCCGACCTGGGGTTCGGTGTCGTAGAAGTCGAACTGGGTGCCCTGGGTCCAGTAGATGTCCTTCGGCCCGGCAAGTCCGGCGTGGAAACGATGTGCGCCCTGCGGGATGGCGGCGTCCTCGCTGTGCACCAGCACGGTGGGCCGGGTGATGCGCGGGGCGAGGGAGATGGAGTCGTAGGTCAGCCAGTCGACCCAGGACATCACGGCGAAACGGTTGGGCCAGGCGGGAATTCCACCGCGTGCGGGGTTGAGGTAGAAATCGATGTCGTACGGCATGGCGGCGCGTTCGTCGGTGGCACTGACCACCGGCACGTACTCGATCTCGCCGGTCTCGTCGTAGCGCGCTCGCGCCGCGCGCCCGAGCTCGAGCTTGGCGGCGACCGCGTCGGCGCCGCCGTACGCCTGTTCGCAGACCGCGGCGTCGTGCAGCCACGGCGCCACCAGCGCGAGCGATTTCACCCGGGCGTCGCCGGCGGTGTTGTCCGACATGTACATCGCCGCCGCACAGATGCCGAGAGCGCCGAGACGCTCACCGTCGACGGACGGGTGTGCGGCCAGGAAGCTCACCGCGTGGTGGATGTCGCGGACTTTGCGCGCCGGGTTCTCGACATCGCGCGGTTCGCCTCCCGATTCACCGAACCCGGTGAAATCGAACGACAGCGCCGCGTACCCGTGCTCGGCCAGCCGCCGGGCGTAGCGATCGGCCATCAACTCCTTGACACTGGTCCACGTCCCGGCGACCACCACACCGGGCGGCCGTTCCCGGCCGGCGGGCAGGAACAGATTGCCGACGAGGGTGGCGCCGTCACTGTCGAATTCGACCTTCATGGTTTCCGGTTCTCCTTCTTCTCTCTGCTCAGGGCAGTAGCCCGCGGTTGCCGTCGCCCCATGCCGCCGTCATCACGATGCCGCTGATCCGCCAGCCACCCGCGGAGCGGACGAGATCGAAGCGATAGCTGCCGCCCAGCGTCCACAGCGTCGCGCCGAACGCCTCGGACCCGCGGTGGGTGGCCTGGAAGGAGGCGGTGCACACCGCCGCGTCGCTGTCGATGGTGACCAGGTGATTGCCCAGCAGGTGCTGGGTGGCGGCGAACCCGCCCAGAGTGTCCCGCCATGCGGCGACGAGCTGCGCCGGAGACAGGGTGACCGGTTCACCACCGTTGAGGCTGGTGTAGTCCAACCGCACCCGGTCGGTGAAAACAGTAGCGAGCTCGTCCCATTCGCGATGGTCCACATGCCAGGCCATGCGCGTGCAGGTGTCGATGACGTCCAGGCGATCCATGGCGACCATGCTGCCCACCGGGCATCGCCGGCGAAACGGAAGACGCTGCACGATCGTGTGCAGGAAGCTGCACCACCACGTGCGAAACCGGCTCTGTTCCACAAGTATTGGTGCAATGATTCTCGTGACAGGTGCGACCGGCAATGTCGGCGCGGAAGTTGTGCGGGCCTTGGCGGCGGACAGCGAACCGGTGCGGGCGCTGGTACGCGATCCCCGGCGCGCCACGGTGCCCGCGGGCGTGGAAGCCGTGGCGGGTGATCTCTCCGTGCCCGAGACGCTGAGTTTCGACCAGGTGCGGGCGCTGTTCCTGTTGCCCGGCTATTCCGGCGTCGCGCAGGCGGCGGCGAAGGCGGGCGTCGAGCACATCGTGCAACTCTCCGGTGTTTCCGCGGCGACCGGTGACATCGCCAACGCCATCACCCGCTACATGATGACCTCCGAGCAGGAAACCACCGAATGCGGTGCGGCATGGACCATCCTGCGGCCCTGCGCATTCGCCTCCAACGCGCTGCGCTGGCTCCCCCAGTTGCGCGACGGCGACGTGATCCGGGCGCCGTTCCCCGAGGTGTGCACGGCCAGCCTGGATCCACAGGATCTCGGCGCGGTGGCCGCCACCATCCTGCGCGGCAACACCCACCACGGCGAGATCCTCTGGCCCACCGGCCCGGAACCACTCACCCCCGCCCAGCAGGTGGCGATCCTGGCCGAGGCCACCGGCCGCCCCCTCACCTGCATCGGGCTCACCGACGACCAGGCCCGCGCCCAAATGCTCGAGACCACCCCCGTCGAATACGTCGACGCCTTCTTCGACTTCTACGTCAACGGCGCCATCGACGAATCTGTCGTCCGCCCGACAGTGCAACAGCTGCTCGGCCGCCCACCGCGGACCTTCGCCCAGTGGGCCACCGCCCACGCCGCCGCATTCCGCTGAGCACGGCAGGGACCGGCTGCACAATTATGAGAGGTTTCTCGCTCAGCTGAAGACATAGTCCTCCAATGGGAAATGCCCGCTGCGCCAAGCGGCTTCGAGAGTCGACACGGGCCGCAAGGGCACATCGCCGTGCTTGTCGAAGTAGTAGCTGTTGGCGGTGGCGCAGCTGTCCTGCCAGAACACCTGGCCGCCGCGGCGGGCGAGCATCTCGCGGAAGTAGCGGTCGTTGGCTTCCTCGGTGACTTCGATGCGGGCGGCGGCGGTGGCGCGGGCGTGGTGCAGGCAGCGCAGGATGTGGCGGGTCTGGTTCTCGATGAGGGTGAAGTAGGAGGCGCCGTTGTAGCCGTAGGGGCCGATGATGGAGAAGAAGTTGGGGAAGCCGGGGACGCTCACGCCCTCGTAGGCTTGCAGGCGGTTGTCGTCCCACCAGGTTTCCAGGTCGCGGCCGCCGACGCCGTGCAGGTCGTAGGTGGGCATATTGCCCGACTCCATCACTTTGAAGCCGGTGGCGAAGATGAGGACGTCGGCGGTGTGTTCGGCGCCGGACTCGACACGCACACCGGTAGGCGTGATCTCGCTGATCGGCGTGGTTTCCAGCGTGACGTTGGACCGGTTGAAGGTCGACAGATAGTCGTTGGAGAAGCTGGGCCGTTTGCAGCCGAGCGCGTATTTCGGCGTCAGCGCCTCCCGCACGGCGGGGTCTTTCACCTGGCGCCGCAGATGGGCCAGACCTGCGCGTTCGCCGATCGCGGCGGTCGGAAGGGAACGGTAGAAGTGGGCGGCGAGCGGGAAGGTGAATTCGACGTAGGTCTGGCTCACCAGCCGGGTCAGTGTGCGTCCGCCCGGGATTCTCATCGCCAGGCGCACGGGCAGCGGCAACGGCATATCGGGGCGCGGCAGGCACCAGATCGGGGTGCGCTGGAACACCGTCAGATGCGCTACCCGCGGTGCGATCTCGGGAATCACCTGCACGGCCGAGGCGCCGGTGCCGATGATCGCGACGCGCTTGCCGCGCAGGTCCTGGCTGTGGTCCCAGCGGGAGGTGTGCATCGTGACGCCGGCGAAGCGGTCGATCCCGGCGATATCGGGGAGCTTGGGCCGGGTGAGCACGCCGGTCGCGCTGATCACGAAACGCGCGGTCAGGTCGTCACCGCCGGCGATGTGCAGGATCCAGCGATCGCCGTCCTCGTCGAAGTCCGCGCCGGACACGGTGGTGGCGAAGCGAATTCGCGGGCGCAGCCGGTATTTGTCGACACACGATTCGGCGTAGGCCTTGAGCTCGTGCCCCGGCGCGTAGACCCGCGACCAATCGGTGCGCTGCTCGAAGGAGAACTGGTAGCTGAACGAGGGAATATCCACGGCGACACCGGGATAGGTGTTCCAGTGCCAGGTCCCGCCGACGCCGTCGGCGTCGTCGACGATCAGGAAGTCGTCGAACCCGGCGTTGCGCAACGCGATCGCCGCACCGATGCCGGAGAACCCGGCACCGACGATGATGATCTCGTGATCGACGGCGGTGGTCATGCGATCTCCTTCGACCGAGTGGGCAGGACAGCGGTGGTGAGTTCGGGCGGAGTGTGTGTGCGGCCCGGGCCGGCGACCCTGCGCACGATATGCCCGGCGTCCTCGGCGTAGACGATGATGTCGACCCGGTGTTCGATCCCGTCGACGGTGCGCACACCCAGCGGGACCAGCCGCGCGATCGGCCAGGTCACCAGGGTGCAATGCGGTTGTCTCAGGGTCCGGTAGTAGCTGTTGTGCACCGCGACGCCCGCGGCCTCATCGGGCGTGAGCCGGTGCCGCAGCCACGAATCACGCACCTGAAGGCGCAGGTTGACGCGCGCGATCAGCCGCACGAACCGGTCGGGAGCCCGCCGCAGCACCGCAGCGGGCAGCGGCGCCCGCGGCAGCACCCACACCGCATCGGTCTGGAACACCGTCACCCGCTGCGCCTCCGCGGCGATTCCCGGCAGCAGCCGCGCCGCCGCCGCACCGGTACCGATGATCGCGACCCGCCGGCCGGTGAATTCGTGGCGCGGAACGAACGCCTTGCGGTGCAGCTGCGGACCAGTGAACGTCTCCGCGAACCGCGGGGTGGTCATTTCGCCACCGGGTCGTAGGTCAGCTCGTCCGACCACGACGGCCTGCGGCCGAGCACGCGCACCGGGAACCGGTCGATACACGCATTGGACACATCGGCCAGCAGCTGGAACGGCTGACGCCGATGGATGGTGGCCTTACCGTGCATCTTCACCACGTGATACAGCGGCATCCGCCGGATCGACGGGCTGCGCTCGCCGACGTTCTCGTAACGGCGCACCGCCTGCCACAGCTTCTCCTCGTCGAGTCCGAGCGCGATGATGTTCGTCGACATCCGCGACAGCAGCGGTGCGTACAGCAGCGCGCCGAGCACGAACGACGGACGGACCGCGAAACCGGCCGTCTCGATGACGATCCGGCGCAGCGGACCCGCCCCGAGCTGTTCGAGCACCTGGAAGCCGACAGCCAGATGCCGCGACTCGTCACTGTTGATGTGCCGGAACACCTCGTGACACACCGGGTCCTCGACCTCGTCCAGCAGGAATTTCACCAGCGCGCCGTCCAACGCGGTCTCCAGCGACGGGATGACCGTGCCGAGCACCGGCAGCGACAGCTGGTCGGCGTAACGGTCGAGCCAGCTGATGACGAGGCGGATGTTCTTGTTGGGCACCGGCATCGCGTCACCGTCGAGCATCCCCCACCGTCGCATCAGCGCCAGTTCGGCGTTGGCGTGCTTCTGCTCCTCGGCGTGGAAGTACCGGTAGATCTCCCGCAGTGGCCCCGGTGGGGCCTGGTGCACGAGGGCGGCGAAGCCGCGGGCACCCACGTGTTCGATCCACACCAGGTCGGCCATGAAGGTGGCCAGCCGGGGACGCTGCTCGTCGGTGATCGTGTCGGCGCCCGGAGCGTCCCAATCGATATCGGCCAGCGCCCACTGCCTGGCCCGAATCGTGTCGAGCATATCGGGATAGGCGAACGTCATTGTTCGAACTCCTTCGACGGCGGGGCTCGAATTGGTGGCAATCGCCACCATTGGCCGCACCTGACACCAATTAGGCTCGCGACGGAGTACTTTGTCAACCATGGATGTGCGCGCACCGGCCAGGACCTGGGGCGGGCTGACCGCCGACGAGCGCAGGGCGCAGCGGCGGACCAGCCTGGTCGAAGCCGCCCTCGACATCTGGATCGACAACGGGTGGGCCGCGGTCACCATGCGCGGCGTCTGTCAGCGGACTTCCCTCAACGACCGCTACTTCTACGAGCACTTCGCCGACCGCGACGCACTGCTGGCTGTGGTGTGGGACGAAGTGTGCGCGGAGGTCTTCGCCGAGCTGGCCTGCGTCGTCGCCGAGAACGCGGACCGCACGCCGCTCGAGATCATGCGCGCCGCCATCGCCCGCTCGGTCGAGTTGCAGTCCGACCCGCGTGGCCACGCCAGAATCCTGCTCGCCGACCACGCGGGCAGCGCCGTCCTGGAGCAGCGCCGCAAAACCATGCTCACCGACGCGACCAACCTGCTCATCGCCACCGCCTGGCCCTACCTGCGCCCCGGCGTCGACGAGACCGCCATCCGGATGAGCACCCTGGCGGGCATCGGCGGTTTCATCGAACTGCTCTCGGCCTGGCGCACCGGCGTCCTCGACGTCGACGCCGAGCGCATCGTCGAGCACACCAGCGCGATCGCGGCGCAGCTGGGCACGATGTTCCTTCCGCCGGAGCTCATCGGCGATCAGTAGGGCCATCGAGTCCTGAGAGTGCGTGCACCTGCCCCTGCCGGGCGGGCAACGGCGCGTGACGTCGCGGGGCGCCGGACCAGGCGTCTTCGCCCGGTTGATAGGGCCTCGGCGAGCACCGGGGATGCCGAGCGGACGTTCCCTCCTCGCGCCCAGGCGTTTTCGCATTCGACAATCCGACGCCGGCCTGCGTTCAGTGCACCGTCGCACCGCGTTCACGGCCTATTTACGATGTCCGAATGCTTATTCACGACACGCACGGCAGTTCGACCTCACCTCCGGAGCCGACCGGGGCAGGGCGGGAACGTCGAATTCTGCCGTTCGTGGTGTGGGGCGGCGTTGCCGCCGCGCTGCTCGTGCTCGTCGCGGGGCAGCTCATGGCCGCGCACATTCACGCCTTGGGTCCGTTGACCAGCCTCCTTCGTGACTACATCGGCACACCCAAGTCGGCGACGACACCGTGGGCGGGGTTCCTGCTGGCGCTGATCGGTGTCACCGCCCGGGTGCGGGTGGGTGCCCTGGCCGCCGCGGTCGCCATCGATCTGATCTTCGTGGCGGTGCGGAGCCTCGACGGTCGTCCGTTCACCGTCGGTAACGGGCCGACCATCGTGCTGACGGCGCTGGCGGTGATCGTCGCCCTGCGGTGGAGCGGTGAACGACGGCGGACGGCACTGCGGACGATCGCGCTCGGTGCGCTGCTCATCCTCGCGACGAAGGTCGGCGACATCTGGTTGGACATCACCGCCTGGGCGTGTCCGCAGGTCCTCGATCCGTATGTGGAGTTGGCCGATCGTGCCCTCGGCAGCCCCGCCTGGGTGGTCGGGCATGCGCTCGACGTGGCCGGGCCGATACCCACCGGAGTGGTGCGGTGGGTGTACTTCGAGCTTCCGGTGGCGGCCATCGTCGTCGCCGTCTGGCAGTTGCGCCACGTGACCACGGGTTCGTGGCCGCAGCACCACCTGGTGCGCACGTTCTTGGCCATCGGGCTCATCGGTCCGATCTTCTATGTGCTCTTCCCGGTGGTAGGTCCTGTGCTCGCGTTCGGACCGTGGGGCAATGGCATGGAACTTGCCGACGTCTGGCCGAATGTCGTTCCAGCGCTTCCTGCCTCGGTCGAATCGATGCCCTTCGACGGCATCACACCACGCAACTGCATGCCGTCACTGCACACCGCGTGGGCCCTCGCGCTGTTCATCCACACCCGCCGCGGACCCCTCTGGCTGCGCTGGGGCGGCGCCTTCTGGCTGGTGTGCACCCTGACCGCGACGCTCGGCCTCGGCGCGCATTACGGCATCGACCTCGTCGCGGGCGCCGCGTTCTGCCTGACGATCGAGTCCGCCCTGCGCGACCCCGACCGAGGCTGGGACCGTCAGCGCGGCCTGGTGGTAGCGATTGGAACAGCCACATTCGCAGCGGTGCTGCTGTGCATCCGCTATTTCGCGATGCCCATGGCGACGCACCCGGTGCCCTTCGGCATCGCAATCCTCGGCGCTCTCACCGCACTGTCGATCGTGTTCTACCGGACCTGGTTCGCGCCGCAACGTCCGGAAGTGATCGCGCGCGAGGTGGAGCAGGTCGAGCTCGAGCGGCGCTGACGGGGCCTGCCGCACAGAGTGCCAGACGTATGGGTTGGCGGTCGGCTGTTCACCGGACGGCGTGGCGGTCGGCCGTGCTCACCGGCCCCACATGTGTTGTGGGGCTAGGCTGGCGCGATGACGACCTGGTTGGAGGTCCTGACAGCGCTCACCACCGTTCCGCAGATATCCCTGCACGGGACGGTTCGCGAGGTCCGTGGCGGCGAGCCCGCCGGCTTCGGCTGGGCGGGCCATTCGGATCAGATGGTGATACCGGTCGGCGACGGCTGCCGGGTGTGGCGGCACGGTGATCGGCTCCGCGTCGAACGGGAGGACGGCGGCCTGGTCTTCATCACCGACGGTGCCCAGGCCTGGGACTTCACCGTCGATGCGCAGCGTCCTCGAACCGGCTCGGTCGACCGCGTGATCTACCTGGGGCCGAACCAATTCCTGGTGCAGCGCCGCAGCGCCGCCGACTGGCAAGGCAACGATTTCACCCGCCCGGCCGGGGATGTGGGGGAAACCGAGTTCGCCGGGCGGCGATGCTGGACCTCGAGCTGGCTCCGCCGCCCGGTAAACCGCATCCGCTGCGGATCTGGGTGGATATCGAGTCCGGTCAGATGCTCGGCTTCCATTCCGAAGCAGGCGGTCGCGGCGCGCGATTCGTCGATCCGGTCATCGGCGCGGAGGTCGATGAAGCCCTGTTCCGTTGGGATGGGCCGGTGTACACGCCCCAGCAGTATCAGCAGCTGCTCGAAGAGCAGCGCGCGGCCGTACAACGTGAGCAGGCCGGATGGTTCGCCGAGACCGTCACGTCCGCACCGATCACCACACGGGTGCCGGTGGACTTCACCCCCGAATCCGTCCCGTTCCGCGACCCGGACACCGGCGCCTTCGACGCGCACAGCCGCCGGACACTGCTGTCGCGCCGGCCACGTACCGCCGAGGGCTGGACACCACGATGGGGTCCACTGCACTACGTCTGGTCGACACCGCACTGGGACTGGGCAGCCGCGGTCATCGATGCCGATCTCGACGACGACGCGGTCACCCAGCTCCAGCAGCAGCTGCATCCCGGCGAGCCGGTCGACCGGCAACGTCGGGTTCCGGGGCGGTGATCCCGGCACACGCCGGGACAACACCGCGCGCCGGTCAGGATCCGGCACGCGCGAGGATCGCCTGCGCCAGTTCTTCGGGGCGCTCCTCCGGGATCCAGTGACTGCCGCCCTCGAGCACCACGAACTCGTATGGCGCATCCACGAATTCGCCGCAGCGCTCGGCGCCCGCGCGGCCGAGTGCGGTGTCGTCGGTGCTCCAGACGTAGGTGGTCGGCACTGTGGTGGGGCCGATATCGCCGAAGTCGCTGGTCATCGCGCGGTACCAGTTCAAGGCGCCGGTGAGGGCGCCCGCGCCGCGGAGGACACGAATGTGCTCGTCGACGAACTCGGGGGCGACGCGGCCGCCGAACATCGCGCGCAGTCGGCGGAAATCGTCCTCCGACAACACTTTCTCGGCCTTGCCCTCCTGCCGGAGCAACCCCATGTACGCCGAGCGTTGCCGCTGGTCGTCATCCTCGCGGAGTGCCCAGCCGAAGGCCGTGGGGTGCGGGACGGAGATCGCGGTCAAGCTGCGCACCCGGCTCGGATGACGCCCGGCGACCTGCCAGGCGACAGCCGAACCCCAGTCGTGACCGACGAGATGCGCATCGGGCACACCGAGCGCATCGAGCAGCCCGACGACGTCGGCGACCAGGCACTCGATCCGGTACGCGTCCACACCTTCCGGGCGCGCGCCAGCCGAGTATCCGCGCTGATTCGGCGCGATCACGCGGTACCCCGCTGCTGTAAGCAGAGGAGTGATCTTGCCCCAGGTGGCCGCGCTTTCCGGGAATCCGTGCAGTGCGACCAAGGGAATACCGTCCTGCGGGCCAGAGATCAGCACGTCGAAGGTCAGGTCGCCGACGGGGATGTCCACTGTGCTCGCGGAAGGCATGGACTGATCCTACGGCATGAGTTGAATCTGAGGCCAGGTTCAATAACGGATATGGCCGCCGGTTACTCTTCCCGCCGAGCCCGTGCTCGCCGCTTGCCTTCGTGCATGGCCTGCACCCTGGCCACCGGAATGGTGTGACCTTCCTCGACCAAGTCGCGGGGAAGTTCTTGCGGGGCAGGCATTTCCGATTGCCATGGGTCCGTGTCGCCGATCAGGTCCGGCACGGTCCGCAGGGTGAAATCGGCGGGTGCGACGTTGTCCAGGTCCGACCAGCGCAGCGGGAACGAGACCGTAACGCCGGGACGGATGCGCGGGCTGTAGGCCGCGGCCACGGTGGCGCCGCCGGAGCGGGTGGCGTCGAGGAAGACCTTGCCGTGACGGTCGTCGCGGATGAAGGCGGTCGTGGCGACCGAGGGGTCGATGCGTTCGGCCCGGGCCGCGACCGCACGTGTGGCGGCGGCGGCATCCTCGACATCGATGCCGGCCACGACGGGCACGAAGACGTGCAGACCTTTGGAGCCGCTCGTCTTCACCGCACCCGCCAGCCCGTCCGCGGCCAGGGCCTCCCGGATCAGCCGCGCACCGGCGACCGCGTCGGCGAAGGTCTGGCCCGGTGAGGGGTCGAGGTCGAGCACGAGGTGGGTCGGTTCGGGTGCGGAATCGGCGAAGAACAGGGTCGGGTGGTATTCGACCGCGCGCTGATTGCCGAACCAGATCAATGTCCGCAGGTCCTCGCACAGCGCGTAGCTGATCTCGCGCCGTGAACTCTGCGCCCACACCGTCGTCCTCCGCACCCAGTCGGGCGTGTTCTTCGGAAGATTCTTCTGCATGAACGGCTCCTGCCCCGGCCGCACCCGCACCACCGACAGCGGCCGGCCGCGAAGCACGCGCAGCAGCCGCTCGCCGGCGAACTCCAGGTAGTTCAGCAGATCACCCTTGCTCGCCTCGGCCCCGTCGAACAGCGGCTGATCGAGATTGGACAGTTCGACACCGTGCCGCGTCAGGTCTCCCGTCATCGCTCCACACTCCCCCGCCGCCGACTGCCCGTCAATCACCGGCATCGGGTGCCGAAGCGCCTTCGAGGCATTGGCCGGTACCGGTTACGACGACCTGCGCCTCGGACAGCTCCTGATGAGGTGTCGTACCTCTGCAACGTCGTCACCTCGCCGCCGGTGAACCCTTGTGGCACCGGCTATTTGCGCAGCCTCTCCATCACGAGGCGAGCCTGATCGTGCACTACAGCCGACAGATCGGACTTCGAGTCCCGGTCACCTATGACTTGGATCGTGACGGACAGTTTCAAGTTGTCGTCTCGAACGTTCAGCTGATAGACGGCCGCCTGGTAGGAATCGGCGAAGGATCCGTGGGATTCACTTCCCGGTGACCAGATGTACTCGGCGTGCTCGCCGATACCGGGGACTTCGCCGCGTTCTGCGCCCGGCTCGCCGACGCTGTCGGGCAGCGGCACTTCCCTCGGCTGAATACCGACCGACGGCGCATCGTCGACTGTCGCCGTCATATCAATCGAGGCCATGCGCGAGCGATCCGAGTATCCGTTCTCGGCGGCACACTGCAGCATGGTGATCGGTGCGGCCCCGGATTCGATATGCGTCGTCTCACCCCGGGGAGCGGTCCACTGCTCGAGCACGGTCAAATCGACGAGATCACAGGCGTTGGTGACACCGTCGGCTGAATACGTGCCCTCATTCGACGAGGAGTTGAAGATCAGCAGACCGGCGATCGACACGACGAGGACGGCGAAAACCGCACCGACGATGATCCAGGTTCGACGGTGACCTCGCCGCTGATCCACGGGTCCCGGCCCCGTGGCCGGATGCTGAACGCCCGGACCACTCGCCGGCGTGAGGTGCTCTGACATGTACCGCCTCTTCCTACGAGGACCGTCGCGAGGACATCCCCTCGCTTACGACCGAAGCCGATGTTGCGACATTTCTCCTTGCGCCCCTGACCATCTCACCGGCAATCCAGTGGAACATCGGCAGCGAATCACCGACAACCCCGCAAAACAAGGGGGGTCCGAGAGGATCGCGGCGGGGGCGTCGGGAAGGGTCCGAAATGGTGCGGCTGTTGGACGGGTGAGCCAGGCGGGAGGTCGGTGTCCTTGCCCCGGGACGTCCGGCCTCGGCGGGGTCCGCTCGAGTAGTGTGAGTCGCATGCGGCTCGGACTGGACGATGTGATCGACCCTCGCCTGCGGCCTCTCGTCGACGAATCACGCGGGTTCTACGAGAACCGAGAACCAGGGCGCGGTCCGCGGAATTTCGAGGAACTCTGTGCCGTCCGGGGCGGTGCGGGTGATCCTGCACCGGTGGACCCGGCCGCGGTCGAAGAGTCGATCGAGGCCGAGGGCCGCACAGTCGGGGTGCGGATCCATGCTCCCGTGAATGGGGTCGTGAACGGGGTGTTCCTGGAGATGCACGGGGGCGGGTTCTATATGGGGTCGGCGGCGGGCAGCGATGTCCGGAATCGGCGGCTGGCCGATGCGCTCGGGGTTGTGGTGGTGAGCGTCGATTACCGGCTCGCGCCGGAGCACCCGTGGCCCGCTGCTCCGGACGATTGCGAAACTGCCGCACTCTGGCTGGTGGAGCATGCCGGACAGCGGTTCGGCACCGGCAGGCTCGCTGTCGGCGGATTCTCGGCGGGGTCGACGCTGGCGATGACGACGCTGCTGCGTCTCCGTGATCGCGGTGTCGGCGCATTCGATTGTGCCGTACTGCAATTCGGCACCTACGACCTCAGCGCGCAGACGCCGGCGGGACGTTTGATCGCCGACGAGTACTTCCTCGAGGCCTATGCCGGCGGGGCACCGGATCGCACACATCCCGACATCTCGCCGGTCTACGCCGAACTGTCCGGCCTGCCACCCATTCTCATGGTCGTCGGCGAGCGGGACATTCTGCTGCAGGACAACCTCGCCATGGCCGCCCGGCTGTCGGCGTCGGGGGTGGATGTCGATCTCCGCGTCTATCCCGGTGCACCGCATGGGTTTACCGGGCATCCGACTCCGATGGCGAAGGCTGCCATCGGCGATATCGAGACGTGGCTGGGTGCACACCTCAACCACGCACTCTGACAACGGCGTTCCGAGCGAAAGCCTGATCGCGAAACAGCTGGGCGCTCGCGGAATCGCCCAGTACGCTGCCATGCGCTCTGATGCGGTCCACATCCGCCCTGAGGAGGCCGGAGCCACGCCGCACCAGCGACGCCCAGTGCCGACTAGGCGAACAGCGCAGTGGTCCGTCCTGCCCCCGAACACCGCAGGGCGTCCTCAGCCGGAAGAGTCGGCGGCGCTCCGCAGAATCGCGGCGGCCGTTGCGGCGACCCAGTGATCGCCGTCCTCGGTCAACTCGATCAGCGCCTGGCGGGCAGCGGGTACGGGGATCTCGCCGAGCGCCTGGGTGACCCGCAAGCGCGTCGGTTGGTCGTCGGTGCCGAGACGGTCTCGCAGGCGGCCAACGATATCGTCGGCGGCAGTCTCGGCCAGCAGGCCGAGCATCTCGGCGGCTTCGACGTCGGTGCGGCCGTCGGTCACCATCTCCAGCAGGTATGGCATGGCCTCGGCGACGCGGCGGGAGCCCAGAGCCAGCGCCGCGCGGTCGCGAACCGCCACGTCCGCGTCGTCGAGCGCACGGCGTAGCGCGGCGGTAGCCTCAGCGGTGGGCACGGCCGCGATCGCCTCGACCGCGCGGCGCCGCACCTCGGCCTTCGGCGAATCCAAGCCCGCGGCGAGGTCGGGCAGGCCTGCGTCGGCCGCCCGCGCCAACGACCACCGCAGCGCCCCCGCCACATTCAGGTCCTCCTCCGACAACGCCGCCGCAACCAGCGCGTCAACCGGCACGCCCTCGAACTGCGCCAGCACCGCCTGTTGCCGGTCGGCCCCGGACTCCGACTCGAGGGCGTGCAGCAGGGTGACGATGCTCAGCACCGCCTCCCACTGCTCGGGCGCGGCCGCGTCCACGCGCTCGAGTTTCCTGAGCAACTCCTGCTCGGCGGCGATCCGGGCGCGGGTGCGCCGGACCAGCTGCTCGACCATGTCGCCGGGAGCGAAGCCGGGATCGTCGAGGGCGCGTTTGGCTTCGGTGAGCGACAACCCGAGGGTGCGCAGGCATTCGACATGGAAGAGGCGACGGATGTCGTCGGCGGAGTACTCGCGGTAGCCGCTCGCGGTGCGCACCGACGGCGTCACCAGCCCCAAGGAGTCGTAATGACGCAACATCCGGGTGCTGACGCCGCAACGCCGCGAGACTTCACCGATCAACATGCCGTCGCCTCCTGTCATGCGTTCTGCCCCAGCGCGGTGGCACGCTTGGCCAGCTCGACCGACGACGCGAACCCGCTGTCGGGGTCGAGGCGCAGCTGTTCGCTCGCCTCGGCATGAGCGCGCACGTACGGGTCGGGATGGGCCATCGCCACCTCCAGGACGGGTGCGGCGGCCTCGCCGAGCGCCGCGAAAGCCCGGCTCAGACTCAACCACATCTGATGGTCACCGCGGCCCAGCGCACGCGCCAGATCACCGGCGAGCGCGTGCTCCGCGCCGGGCGGAACCAGCACGGCGGCGGCGCGCCAGGCGCTCAGCGCGACCTCGTCGTGCTCATCGTGCAGCAGCGCCGACACCGCGGGCCAAGCCCGGCGATCGCCGATCTTGGACAGGGTGTGCAGCGCCTGGCTGCGGGCCTGCGCGGTCTCGGAGTCGAGTTCGGCGAGCAGCATCGGCACGGTGATCTCGGCGGGCAGGCGGCACAGCGCCCAGGTCAGCATGTCCCGGACGAAGAAGTCCGGTTCGATCGCGCACCGATCGACCAGGGTCCGGGCCAGGGCAGGCTCGGCGAGCGTGCCCGCCGACAGCGCCGCCCGCAGGCGAGCCGACGGATCGGGACCCGCGAGGGCGTCGACGAGGCGGACATCCACCTCATGGTTGGTTGTGTTCACGACAACCACCTCCTTCGACGACCCACTCAAGCCCTTGTCACAGTGTCAAGGTCAAGCCGGGAAGTCACCTCACGCCCCGGCGCGCCGCCCACCCGCAGCTGACGCCGACTCCGGTGCACCGTCCTCCCGATCTCCCACAGCGCTCCGCGTCGATCGAGCCGAGACGGGTACTCCCAGGTCGAAAGGAGGTTTCGCCATGAGTACTCCCCCGTCCGGCCGCCGGAGGTCGCGGGCGTGGCTCGCCGCCGGCGTTATCCTCGCGGCCGCGGCGTCAGGCGCGTGTTCCGACGATTCCGGTGACGAGCCGGCCTCCCAGCCGCCCCCGCAACCGACCGTCGAGGAAGTCGGCCCGGTCGCCGCGGGCTACCTGTGCGACATGCTCCACGTCGACACCGCCACCTGGCGCGAACACCCGGACATCGGGCTGATCTCCTTCGAAGGCCACGTCCGCACCTGGGCAGCCGAGTACGAGAACTTCGAGGGCGCCATCATCCGCGACCATGCCTTCGTCGACGACCTGACGATCCACTACTGCCCCGAGGTGCGGGAGCGCGCACTGGACGCGCTCGGGCTCGACACGCTGTCCTCCGGCTTGATCGGCTACACCTGACCCGTGCCGAACGCTCGAGCGAGCGAGTCGCACGGAAGTCCCGCATGACCTCGGCGCACAGACAGCCGAGGCCGGGAACAAACGGGCCTCATTGCGTGTTGACCCGATCAGCGCTACTGTAGGCGCGTCTCCATCTTGTGGATGCAGGTGACTGGCCCCTCCCACAAGAGTTCGATTCATCTCCACGGTTTCGATCCCGTGCCTTCGGCATCGCGTCCGAACCGAACGGATCCGCCGCGCGCTCCATCCAGCGCCATTCCGCGGGCCGCACACGTACCGGCCTGCCTCCACCGATTCACTCCATGAGGAGAAAACCCATGCACAACAACACTATTCACGATGCCGAAGAACTCCCCACGACGATCACCGGCATCCTCGACATCAACGACAAACACGCCGCACTGCGCGTCGACGGTTACCTTCCCGGCCCCGACGATGCGCACGTGCCCGCGCGGCTGATCCGCGAATACGGACTCCGCCGTGGCGATATCGTCACCGGCGTCACCGGAACCGGCGACGGCGCGAAACTCGCACCGCTGATCCGCGTCGACACCGTCAACGGACTGCCACCGGCCAACGCCAAGGCGCGGCCCCACTTCGGCGACCTGACACCGATCTATCCGAGGCAGCGACTGCGGCTCGAGACCGAAGCGCACGAAATGACCACGCGCGCAACCGATCTCGTCATGCCGGTCGGCAAGGGCCAGCGCGCCATGATCGTCGCGCCGCCGAAAGCCGGCAAAACCTCTGTGCTGCAATCCATCGCCCACGGCATCGCCAAGAATCATCCGGAATGCCATCTGATGCTGGTGCTGGTCGGCGAGCGCCCCGAGGAGGTGACCGACCTGTCGCGCGCCGTACCCGCCGAGGTCGCCGCCGCCACTTTCGACCAGCCCGCCCGCGAACACATCGCACTCGCCGAGCTGGCCATCGAACACGCCAAACGCCTGGTCGAAATGGGTCGCGACGTCGTTGTGCTGCTGGACTCGCTCACCCGGCTGGCCCGCGCCTACAACCTCGCGGCCACCGGTTCCGGCCGGATCCTCTCGGGCGGCGTCGACGCCGGCGCCCTCGCCCCGCCGAAGAAATTCCTCGGCGCCGCAAGGAATATCGAAAACGGCGGCTCGCTCACCATCATCGCCACCGCCCTCGTCGAAACCGGCTCCCTCGCCGACACCGTCATCTTCGAGGAGTACAAGGGAACGGGCAACGCCGAACTCAAACTCGACCGCCACCTCGCCGACCGCCGCACCTTCCCCGCCATCGACATCGACCGATCCAGCACCCGCAAAGAAGAACTCCTCCTCACCCCCGAAGAACTCACCGCCACCCACTCCCTCCGCAAAACCCTCGCCAGCCGCGAACCCCAACAAGCGCTGGAGCTTTTGCTCACCGGTCTGCGGCAGACGGATTCGAACGCCGAGTTCCTGCGCCAGATCCGCGCATCGAGCTGAGGGGTTGCGGCCGCCGCGGCTTCGATCAGCTCCCGCCCTCGGGCCAATACAGCCACACTGTCAGGCCGATGAGCGCGGCGACCAGCGCAATCAGCGCCACGGTGTCCGTCACGGCCGCGACCACTCTGCGCCATGGCCGCCCGGTGACCACCTGTACCCGCGCGGATAGATCTGCATGGGCGTAATCAGGGCAGCGAGATCGGTCACTACGTGGCGGAGAGAATCAGCGTGTTCGAATCCCGGCACGACGACAGCGGACGCGTCGAGTTCGACGATGTACTGCCTCACCACCAAAGCCGCCACGAGCGGACCGGTATCCACGGTGACGGTGAAGACCAGCCGGCAGCCATGCCTTCGCGCCACCGCATCGAGGTCGTGTCCTCCTCCGGGGATTCCGCGCCGGATCAATCCGATAGCTCGCGCCTGTCCGAGCGACATCTGCACCGCCTCGTCGTTGGGTGGATGGCACCCACCGCCGGGGAGAGATCGCACTGACGGCGCGGGCTCTAGGACTGACGGTGCCCGAGTGTGCGCACCCGGCGGCGGGGCTGAAAGTGACGCTATGAGAGGCGAGTTCGGCATCGACAGAAAATTGCGCGATATTGCGCCGGATTGCGGCGCGCCGCAATGGCCGACGGTTGATGATGGAGGCTCACGCAGACCAAGGGAGGCCGGCACCTGCCTCGGCGCGTTGCTGCACGACACCGGGCACGGTACATTCCTGCTCACCGGCGATCCGGTCACCGACCCCGCAGCGCTCGCTCAGATGCGGTTGCCCGGCCACGAATCGGCGATCGAGGTCGGCGTCGGAGTGGAGCGGAGGCGCGATGCGGCACCTGTCGTTCGATGATCTAGCGGAGGCTTTCCGCACCCACCGGCGGGCATTCCACCTCGAAGTGCGCGACGACTACAGCGGCGTGGCAGGCGAAGCAGACCGAGTACGCCGATTCCTCGATGGCGAACCGCAAGACCCCGCGGCGAGCGCGCGATGGCATGCGCTCATGCGGGAAGTCACCGGTTCCGGCGCAGCAGTCCAGCGCGTCCGGGTGATCTCGGAACCGCACGGGGACTACACCCGATTCTCGATCGCGACCACCGCCGCCAATGTGACTGCGGGCGAGGACATACGGTGGCTGCCCCGGCGCGATGCGCCGCTCGACCTGCCCGATGACGACTGGTGGTTGTTCGACGAGGACATGGCAGCGTTCACGGTGTTCACCGCGGACGGCCGAGCGCTTCCCGGCTGGGTGGCGACAACAGATCCGGTCATCGTCGCGCACTGCGCGCAGCGGCGAGACGACCTGTGGGCGAAGGCAATCGAACACTCTGACTACGCCAAGTGACGAATGCGGGCGAAGCGCGCCGCGATCTGGGCGCCCGATTACGCGGGCTCCGGGTCGCGGCGCACCTGCGCGGTTATCAGTTGGCCGAGCAGGCCGGTTGGCATCCGGCAAAAGTCTCCCGGATCGAGAACGGTGCACAATCCACCTCGGAAGACGATCTGGCAATCTGGTGCCGGATCACCGGCGCCGAGGACGAGTACCCGGACCTGCTGGCCACTGTCCGCAACATATCCGCGGCCTGGACTGAATGGCGCCGCATCGTCGGACTCGGCTACACCAATCACCAACGCCAGATCAGCGGCATCGAGGAACGCACCGAACTTCTTCGCGGCTACGACCCACAGGTGTTCCACGGTCTACTGCAAACGGCGGACTACGCCCGCGCACTCATGGCCGCGGGTATGTCGTTCCTCAACACCAGCCGAGACCTGGATCAAGCCGTCGCCGCACGGATGGACCGCCAGCGGGTCCTGCATCAGGGGAGGCACCGCTTCTATCTGCTGGTCGGCGAGCAGGCGCTGCGCACGACCGTCGGCGGCGATGAGGTGATGGCAGGCCAGCTCGCCCATCTGCTCGAGGTGATGAGCCTGCCTCGCCTGGTGTTCGGCATCGTCCCGGCCAGTAGCGCGTTCTTCCGCCGAACCACCGATTTCGTGATCTACGACCGGCGCAAGGTGCTGGTGGAGACCATCACCGCGGAGTCGACCATCACCCAGCCACGCGAGATCGCCCTCTACGAGAAGGTGTTCACGGCGTTGGCCGAGCAGGCCGTGCACGGGGACGCGGCGCGAGAACTCATTGCCGCCGAATTGTCGCGGCGAACAAGCCACCCGACGAACTGATGCGGCGGGACTCCGCGGAAGCCTCGACGCGAAGGCGACGGCCGTCCTCCTCGTCGGCTAACGGTGCGGTAGCCCGATCCACCAGGGCGGAGAGCACCACCGCGCCCGGCAGCCGCTCCCCCGTCCAGCCATCGGAGTACACCGGCGACCACGTCCCGTCGTCCCACTGCACCCAGCACTGTGGCTCATCCGGGTCGATCACCGCAGGTACCTTTCGGCGCGCCGGTCCGGGACGACCACCCCGTGGTCGACGAGCGTCTGGTACGCCTGTCGTTTCTCGGCGCAGCTGTCGAGGCTGCATCGCCGGTGGTCCTGCATGATGTCGTGCGCGGCGCCGATTGTCAGCCGGCGTTCACTGTGCTCGGGCATCGGAGACCCCTGTGGTGTGTCGGGTTGTGGATTCCACCCGACGCCGAGGAGGTCGACACCCGGCGCCGGGGGTGTGCAGCACGCTATGAACGAAGCGCCGGGCCGGTCTACGAGTTTGCTAAAACTTGCCGATTTCGGCTGTTCTGCGAGTTTGTCGAGATATGGTGCGAGAGCATGGAATCAGCACGGAAAGCCCGTGCACAGCGCTTCGAGGGGACAGGCCATGCGTGTGAGGTTTCTCGGCAAGGGCGGATCCGGTACCAACGACTGCCCGTCGCTGTATGTGACCGACGAGGACAGCTATATCGTTCAGGGGTGGGAGACGAACGAGCCGGGCACGGTAGAGATACCGCACCTGTTGACCGGGTTCGTCGAGCCGCGAAAGTTCCTCGGTGCGACGCTCGTCGATACCGGCAGAGGAACATTCCTCGTGACCGGACCGCCGGTGACCGAACCCGATGTGCTGGCGCAGCTCACGCTGGCCGACGGTGAAGCGGCGATCGAAGTACCCCGGCAGGAGAGGACGTTCTACGGTGCAACTGCTACCCGGCAATCCATGGCCCGAGTTGTTCGGCCGCTGCCGGCGTGAGGCCTTCCATCTGGAGGTGCGCGACACCTACGCGGTGCCGAGTGAATCCGAACCGTTCCGGCGGTTCCTCGACGGCGAGCCCGACGACAACGCATGGTTCGAATCCTGGGGTCGGCTGATACGCGAAACCACCGCACGCGGCGTGAAGGTGACGCGCGTGCGGGTGGTCACGGTGCCGCACTCGGATTACCAGCGCTGGTTGCTGGCCTTGAGCGCCTTGAACACAGAAGCGGGAGAAGACATCCGGTATCTTCCCCGGCATCTGGTGGATGCGGCCGCTGTTCCGTTGGATGACTTCTGGCTGCTCGACGACGAACGCGTAGTGTTCAATCTGGTGAATGAGCAAGGCCGCGCTGCGGGCTGTTCCGCACTGAGCGTCGATCCGGCAACCGTCGCCCGGTGCCGACGCGTGAAAGAACAGCTCTGGGCGCTGGCGACACCGTATGCGGAGTACCGCTCAGCGAGCACCACAGGACGGTGACCAGCTCGATACAGCAAGCCAGGGAAGCTCTCGGGGCACGGCTTCGAGAGCTTCGCCGGCGCGCCGGCATCACCGGCCGTGACCTCGCCCGCCGGGAGGGATGGCACGAGTCGAAGGTCTCCAAGATCGAGTACGGCAGGGTCAAACCGTCCGATGCCGATGTGCGGGCCTACTGCCGCCACACCGGGGCGGCCGACCAGCTGGACGATCTACTCGCCAGTGTGCACAACCTCGATGCGGCGTACCTGGAGTACCGGCGCCAGCATGTAGCGGGGCTCAGGCAGGGTCAACGCCGCTCGATCAAGCGTGCCGAGCAGGCCGATATCGTGCGGATCTTTCAACCGCACGTCATTCCGGGCATCGTGCAGACCGCCGAATACGCCGAAGCGATCCTCCGGCACGCGGTCGCGTTCTACCGGCTTCCCGACGACGTGGACGAAGCGGTGGCCGCACGGATCGAACGCCAGCAGCTGCTCTACCGCGGGCATCGGCGGTTCCACATACTCGTCGCCGAACAGGCATTGCACAACACCGTCGGCGACGACGCGGTGATGGCGGGCCAGCTGGACCGGCTGCTGGCGGTACTCGGCCTGCCACGCGTGCGAATCGGCATACTCCCGGCCGATGCCGAACTGCCCATGCAGGTAACGAACTTCGTCATGTTCGATGATCAGCTCGTTCAGGTCGAAGCACTGACCGCGGAGTTGTCCATCACTCAGCCGCGTGAGATCGCGGTCTACGGGCGGGCCTTCGACTTGATCGCCGGGCACGCCGTCTACGGCGCCGATGCGCGAGAACTCATTGCTGGGCAGGCCGAACGCCGCGGCGGCGGTAGTCGGTGCGACTAGCAACAGCACCGGCTACCGCCGTCCCCTACGGCAACCGATTCCCGTCGAACAACTCCCACATCCGATTACGGATGTGCGCACCCGCGGGGTCGGCGGGCCAGTCGTGGGCCTTGGTGACGTCGTCGGGGCCGTCGTAGAGGCGGTAGACGACTTCGGTTCCCGCGGCGCAGTCGAAGCGCTGGCCGCGGAGGACGCCGGGGCCGGTTTCGGAGTGTTCGGTGCCGCAGTTGTTCATCGTGCGCCAGTGGTCGCGGTGTTGCTCGGCGAGCCATTGCCAGATGATGGGGTCGTTGTCGTTGACCATGACGGCGTAGGAGATCGGCCGGGTGGCGGGGCAGTCGGCGGCGTCCCATGCGCCTTTCGCTCCCGCCCAGACGGCGGCGGAGGCGATCCAATCGGTGCCCTCGCAGGCCATGCGGGTGGTCATCTGGCCGCCGTTGGAATGACCGACGAAGTGGACGCGCTTCGGGTCCACGCAGTAGGTGCCTGCGATGTCTTCGGCAACACTGCGCAGGTAGTCGACGTCGGGGCCGGTGTCGCGGGCGAACTCCCAGGCCCATTTGCCCGCGCCGCCATCGGGTTTGCTGCCACGCGGGTAAGCGACGATCACCTTGTTGGTCTTGGCGAAGCCGGTCCATCCGGACTGACCCTCGAACTTGGCCGGATTGCTCTGCCCGCCGTGCAGGGCGATGATCAGCGGTGCGGGGCCGGTGAGCCCTGCGGGCACGAACAGTCGGTATCGGCGCACTTCGCCGGTCGAGTCGGCGAGGTCTCGTTCGATGGCGTTCTCACCGGTCGGCGTGGTCGAGCACGACGGCCCCGGCGGTGGTAGCGGTCCCGGTCCGGCCGCGTGTGCTTGTGGCCCGGCCACGGTGGTTGCGGCGAGCGTCGCCCCGGCGACGACCACGAACAGCCGCCTGATCCGCGATGTCCATGACTGCATGTGTGAACTCCCTTGCGCAGTCGGATTTTTCCGCTCTCACAACACAGTCACCGGAGGCTGCGCGCAAGCCCGCAATGTCGGCGGGTTGCCGGTGCGCGCTGTCGCTCGACGTGCCGTTCACGGAAGCAGCGTCGCCGGTCTCTACACCGGGCAACGACGACGGCGACACCGATATCGGACGGTAAGGCGAGACCTCAGTCGATGACCGCGTCGGAGAACACCGGTGGGTCGCCGAGGAAGGGGCGATGTGACGGCGGATGTTGCCCCTCGGTGTCCGAGACGCCCAGCTCCTGCGCGATTTCCGCGCCGACGAGCACCTTGCCGCTGCGCTTCATCAAGTCCGGATCGCGGGCCAAGGCGTCGATGACGCGGCCGGTGAACTCCGGGGATTCGGCGGTCGCGGCCAGGCCCTCGTAGGCGCCCGGGTTCGCGGCGAAACCGGCCAGTGTACGTTCGGTTGTGAGCAGGCCCATCCAGATGGAGACGACCGCGACGTTCCACGGCCGGAAGTCGACCGCCATATCGTGGGCCATCTTGTCCACCGCGGCCTTGCCCGCACCGTAGGCCGGGCCGTGCATGTAGCAGGTGCCACCGAACGACGACGTATTCACCACCAGGCCGCCACCATTGGCGACCAGCAGCGGCGCGGCGTAGTAGCTGCTGACGTAGCTCGAGCGCATGCCGACGTCGAGCAGGTCGAGCAAGGCCAGCGGCTTCTCCCAGAACGGGCCCTTGTCGGTCAGGCCGTCGGGCACCGTGAAGGCATTGTTGACCAGGATGTCCAGCCGCCCGTGTTTGTCGCGAAGGTCGGCGAAGAGGGCCTCTACCTGGGCGTCGTCACGGTGGTCGAGCACCACCGGCACGCCGCGTCCGCCGCGACGGGTGATCTGCTCGGCGGTCGCGAACACGGTGCCCGGTAGCGGCGACTCGCCTTCGGTGCGCGTGCGGCCGGTGACGTACACCGTGGCACCGGTCTCCCCGAGCGCCAACGCGATTCCCTTGCCTGCGCCGCGACTGGCACCGGTGACCACCACGATCCGATCCGAACTCAGACCCACCATCGACTCCATCCGCCGCCGGTAGGACCACGTCCGTGGTCCACGTCTCATGCACTGAACCGCCTCGGCAGGACATGGCAGATACCGCTTCCCACTGGGCGGGAGATGGAACCCTGCGGGCGTCCGCGTCAGCGGCGGTTCACGGCGGGCCTTCGCCCTCGCCGAGCTCCGATCCGGTCGATTCGATATCGGTGACCGAGAGCGGATCGACGTCGATGTAAGGGCCGACCAATTCCCCGGACGACGGTGCAGCGCCGAGTATTTCGGAGATCCTGACCGGGTCGCCCGTCCACCCGTCGGCGTACACCGGCGCCCACGATCCGTCCGCCCATTGCACCCAGCTCTGCGGCTCGGGCTCGTCAGGTGCCCTCATGGCAGCGTCGCCAGGTACAGGCGCGCGGCGCGCAACCGATCACAGGTGTCGAAACGGCATCCGAGGCGTTCATGGATGCCGACGATGCCGCGCGCGTGCGCTTCGGTGAGCAGGATCGGCACCTCATGGCAGCGTTCATAGGCGGGATCGTCGGCCGAGCGGGGTGCGGCGCTGCTGTCGGATGAATCGCCGGGTGGCTCTACCCCCTGCACTGATCACCACCCGGCAGGTCGGCCGCGCGATCGGAACCAGCTGTCGCCGAGGTCGGCATGTTCGTAACGGCCTCTCCCGCACGGACATCGAGCGCACGTCCGAGCGTTGTCGTCGAGAAACTCACGAGCAGGTCGGCCGCCGGTTGGCGATGGCATACTGGAGCCCATCGCCTCCGGTCGACCGGGCGCGTTCCCCGTGGGGCCCGCAGGGGACAACTTCGACTAGCGTTGCTCAAGAGTAACTGAGAACCCGTCACTGCGCGAGAATTCCCGCAAATAGTGGCCCAATGATGTTTGCCGACCAGTAGCCATTCGGAGCGGGAGTGCGGTCGCTGGTACCTCGGACGCTCAGGTCGAACGCTGGACCTTCACCTTCACGTTCTTCATGATCGGCTGATCACTTTGAGTGCTCACATCGCCGATCGCGCACAAGACATTCATTTCCGGCATGTACCCCGCCGCGCAGCCGGGTGGGATGTCGTACGGGATGACCTTGTAGTTGCGCAGTGAACGGGTGCTGCCGTCACGGGCGATGCTGGTGATATCGACCTCGTCGAACTGGCGCAGACCGCGCTCACGCATATCGTCGGCGTTCATGAAGATCAGCGTGCGCAGGTTCTTGACGCCGCGGTATCGGTCGTTGCCGGAGTAGATGGTGGTGTTCCACTGGTCGTGCGAACGCATGGTGGCGAGAGTGAGGGTATCGGGTTCCCGGGTGAGGTCGGGCAGCGCGGCGGCCGAGAATTCGGCGCGACCGGATGGGGTGCGGAACACCAATTCGCGTGCGGGCTGGCGGATCCGGAAGCCGAGCGGCAGCCGGACGCGGCGATTGAAATCTTCGAAACCGTCGAGCACCTGGGCCATCGTGTCGCGGATGCGGTCGTAGTCCTCGACGTAGTACTCCCACGGTGTCGCGCTGCCGGGCAACGCGGCGCGGGCGATGCCGGCGATGATCGCGGGCTCGGACATCAGGTGCGGTGAGGCCGGCTTCTTCATCCCGCGCGACAAATGCACCATGCTCATCGAGTCCTCCACCGAGGTCTCCTGGATGCCACCGCGCTGTTCGTCCTTCTCGGTGCGGCCCAGGCACGGCAGGATCACCGCGCGCCTGCCGTGCACGAGGTGGCTGCGATTGAGTTTCGTGCTCACCTGCACGGTCAGTTCGCAGGTGCGCAGCGCGTCGAAGGTGTAGGCGGTATCGGGTGCCGCGATCGCGAAATTGCCGCCCATACCGACGAAGACCTTCACCCGGCCGGCGTGCATGGCATCGATCGCTCCCACGGTGTCCAGGCCGTGCGCGCGCGGCGGATCGATCCCGCACACCTGCGCCAGCCGGTCCAGGAACGCGTCCGTTGGCCGATGATCGATACCGCAGGTGCGGTTGCCCTGCACATTGCTGTGCCCGCGCACCGGCGACGGTCCCGCGCCTTCCCGGCCCAGATTGCCGCGCAGCAACAGCAGATTCACGATCTCGCGGACGGTGTCGACGCCGTGCTCATGCTGGGTCACCCCGAGACACCAGCTGATGATGCTGCGGTCGGCGTCGCAGTAGATCCGCGCCGCCTTGCGGATATCGGCCACCTCGACACCGGACTGCCGTTCGATATCGGTCCACGACGTCGCGTCACACACCGCGCGATACTCGTCGAACCCGTGCGTGTACCGCTCGATGAATTCGATGTCGATCGCCTTCGGGTCCGACCGCGCCTGTTCCAGCACCGCTTTCGCCATCCCACGCAGCAACGCCATATCGCCGCCGATGCGCGGCTGTAGATTCAGCGAACTGGTCGGCGTGGCGCGGAAGGTGGCCATCTGCACGAAATCATGCGGGATCATCGCCTTGCGAGCGGCCGCCTCCACCAGCGGGTTGATATGCACGATGTGCGCGCCGCGCTTGTGCGCCTCCACCAGCGCGGTCAGCATGCGCGGTGCGTTCGAGGCCGCGTTGACGCCGAGGATGAACAGGGCGTCGGTGGTTTCCCAGTCCTCGAGATCCACGGTGCCCTTACCCGTGCCGAGCGCCGCTTGGAGCGCTCGGCCGCTGGCCTCGTGACACATGTTCGAACAGTCCGGCAAGTTGTTGGTGCCGAGTTCGCGGGCCAGCAGCTGATACAGAAAGGTCGCTTCGTTGCCGAGCCTGCCCGAGGTATAGAAGGCGGCCTGGTTCGGGTCGTCGAGTTCGCGCAGGGTGCGGCCGATGAGTTCGAACGCCTCCTGCCAGCTGATCGGGACATAGCGGTCGGTGGCGGGGTCGTAGCTCATCGGCTCGGTGAGCCTGCCCTGGTTCTCCAGATCGAATTCGCTCCACCGCGACAGCTCGCTGACGGTGTGCGTGGCGAAGAACTCGCGGTCGACCCGCTTGTGGGTCATCTCCCAGGCGACGTGTTTGATGCCGTTCTCGCAGATGTCGAGGTGCAGGCCCTTCATATCGTCGGGCCAGGCGCAGCCCGGACAGTCGAATCCGCCGTCCTCATGGTTCATCTTCAGGATCGCGTGCGGTCCGGCGATCCCTTCGCCTTCGCGCGCCAGGAACCTGGTCACGCTCTTGGCCGCGCCCCAACCGGCCGCCGGGTGGGTGTAGGGCCGGAATTCGGGTTCGGGCTGCTTGTCGCGGCCGCTCGGCCCCTCGTCCGGTGCGGATCCCGCGCGGTCGGCATCGGTACGAACACGATCGGCCATGACATATCCCTTCGACGGTTCGAACGCGGCTCTCACCGGTTCGAGATTTGCGAAGCTGCTGAATGTCGTGCGTTCAGAATCCTCGTCCCGATTCCGGCGCGACCGCAATACCCACCGGATCCGGGCGCGGCGGCCACCACCTCGACCGCCAGTGTTCAGGGCGCTCGGACCCGCTGTCCAAGACGAACTTCCGACCGGTCGATAGGCAGCGCTTATCACCGCCGGTCGCACCGGAAATCGCCGCCGGAGATCGGATAACCGCAGGTTGACGGCTTGCGATGGGCTCGGGCACGCTGATCCACCGCACCGGGTCACGCGTAGCGACCTGGCAACACTGCCGTCATCGCGCCCGCGATGCGACCTTCGGAGGATTCGTGCCGACCACGCGACCACGGCCGCGTCCGCTCACCCAGCGCCTCGCCGGCGAGATCGATCATCATCTGCCCGCCGTCCGGGTGTTCGCCGGACTGGCGATTCCCGGGCTGATGCTGATCGCCGCGGGCCGGACCGATCTGCTCATCTACGCGGTGTTCGGGTCCTTCACCGGCATGTACGGCTATGCGGAGGCGCCGAGGCAGCGGCTGATCCACCAGCTGGAGGCAGCGGTCCTGCTGGTCGGCGGCGTCGCGGCCGGCATCGTGCTCGGTCGCTCACTCGCACCCGCATGGCTGCTGGTGGTGGCGGTCGCGCTGTTCGGCGCCGCCGCCTCACCGCTGACCGATCGGCTGGGACTGCGGCCGGAGGGCCCGTTCTTCGGGATCTTCGCCTTCGGCGCCATCGCCATGGTCGCCGGAACACAGGACGATCCGGTGCAGGCCGTGGCGATCTGCGCGGCGACCGCCGGACTGTGCGTGCTGGTCGGTTACCTCGATGCGATCCGGCGGCCCGGCACCGAGGCGAGCGTGGCGGCCCTGCCGCGCCGGACCGGGACCGCATCGCTGGTGCAGGCCGGGCGCTATGCGACGGCCATCGCGGTGGCGGGCGGGATCGGGCTGCTGCTCGGTGTGGGGCATGCCAATTGGGCGATGGCCGGCGCCGCGGTGCCCTTGGTCGCGGCCGACCGCAAGGGCGGGATCCAGCGGGGCGTGCACCGGGTGGTCGGCACCTTCGCCGGTCTCGCGGTCACCGCTCCCCTGCTGATCCCCGGCCCGAGCGCGACCGTACTGGCGCTGGCGATCATCGCGTTGCTGTATCCGACGGAGCTGTTCATGGCCCGCCACTACGCGGTGGCGCTCGGCTTCTTCACACCGCTGATCATGTTGATGACCGAGCTCGCCGATCCGGCCGATCCCCTGACCATGCTGAGCGACCGGGCCGTCGACACGCTCCTCGGAGTCACCGTCGGTGTCGCGGTAGCGCTGCTGATCCATCAACCGGGCGCCACGCCGCCCGCCGTCACCGCGGCGATATGCGAACTCGCGCATACTGGCGCCATGACTTCCGACAACGACGCCTGGTACTACTGCCTCGAGCATCATCGCGCCGAGCAGGGCAAGAACTGCTGGGTCGGCGACCGGATGGGGCCCTACCCCGACCAGGCGACCGCGGAGAACGCCCTGGAGATCGCCAAAGCCCGCAATCGCGTCGCCGACGCCCAAGACGAGGACTGATCGCGGTAGCGCATGCTGTTTCGCCAGCTCGAGTACTTCGTCGCGCTCGCGCGCGAACGTCACTTCGCCCGCGCGGCCCGCGCCTGCTACGTCTCCCAGCCCGCGCTGTCGGAGGCGATCCGCAAGCTCGAACGCGAGCTGGAAGTGCCGCTGGTCCGGCGCGGGCGCACCTTCGAGGGGCTGACGCCCGAGGGTGAGCGGCTCGTGCTGTGGGCGCGGCGCATACTGGCCGACCACGATGCGCTCAAACACGAGGTGACGGCCCTGCGCACCGGGTTGACCGGGCAATTGCGGATCGGCGTGATTCCGGCGGCGTCGGGCACCGTCGCGCTGCTCACCGATCCGTTCTGCACCGCACACCCGCTGGTGCGGGTGCGGCTGGAGACCAGCCTGCGCTCCCCCGACATCGTCGACCGGATCCGGCGCTTCGAACTCGATGCCGGGATCGTGTACGCGCATGGCATCGAAACCGGCGATCTCACCGTCACCCCGCTCTACGACGAGCGGCATGTCCTCGTCGCGGGCGCCGAATTGCTCGCGGGGCGCGCGGACGCCATCACCTGGGCCGAGGCATTGGAGATGCCGATGTGCCTGCTGCACAAGGGGATGCACGGCCGTCAGCTCATCGACGACGCCCTCGCCACCCGCGGCCTCACCGCCGCCCCGCAACTGGACAGCGATTCGGTGGTGGCCATGCTCGCGCACGCGGGCACCGGACGTTGGGCCTGCGTCGTGCCGCAGCCCTGGCTGCACACCCTGCGACCGCCCGCAGGCGTGCGGGTGCTCGCACTCGACGATCCTGCCGTGGTCGCGCGGATCGTCCTGGTCACCCATGCGGGCGAACCGAGTTCGGTACTGACCAGGGCGCTGACGGAGACCGCGAGTTCGGCGGGCATCGGGGAGACGATTCGGCGGGCGTCCGGGCGGCTACCGATGTAGCTACGTCGCGGCAATCCGATCCGTACAGTGAACGAGCATGAGGACTCGGATCCTGCGATCCGCCGTCGGTCGACTCGTCGGCGCGGTGCTGGTCGGTGTCGTGATCGGCGCGCTGGTGGGCCGTCTGACCGAATGGCCGCTGGGGGTCCTGGCCGGCATCGCCACGGCGGACACGCTGTTCGTCGTCGTCGGCTGGTTCGCGCTGTGGCCGATGGATGCCGCGCAGACCCGCGCGAACGCGCGACGCGAAGACTTCCGGCCTGTTGTCGAGGAGCTGTCGGTGGTCGGCGCCGCGTCGAGCGGGCTGATCGGCATCGTGGTGATCCTCGTGCTCGGCGATTCCGGCGCAGGCGAGCTGGCGGCCGCGCTCGCTCTCGGCGGGGTCTTCATGGCGTGGGCCGCGCTGCATCTGATGTACTCCGCCCGCTACGCCTACCTGTTCTACGAATCTCCTGTCGGCGGCATCGATTTCAACTCCGACGACGCGCCCGCCTACCGCGACTTCCTCTACTTCAGCTACAACCTCGGCATGACCTATCAGGTCTCCGACACCGACGTCTCCAGCTCACGGATCCGGGCCATCACCCTGCGCCACAACCTGCTGTCCTACGCCTTCGGCACCGTCATCCTCGCGACGACGATCAATCTCGTCGTGGGAATCGCCACCGGGTGATCGGCCGGCTCCCTGCGTCACCGGCGCACGAGTGGGGCGGCGGGCGAGGAGACTGCGTTCAGCTAGGCGTGCCCGGGCGCATGACGGCCAGCGCCGCATCGGGTACGAGTTCGCGCGGCAGGATCTCGCGGCGATGATCGGTGTAGCGGAGCACGACGACCGTCTCCCGAATGTCGACGGATTCGATCTCGTCGTATCGGTGGCTGTCGGCGTCGTCGGCAGTGCCGGTGGTGACGAAGTCCTCGAAGTACCGGGCCTGGATGACCGAACCCGTGCGGGCGTGCAGGGTGGTGGTGCGCAGCGCGGGGCCCAGCGGTAGCGCGAGCGCCATGAGGGTCATGAGCACCGACAGGAACACCGGCAGATACAGACCGCCGACCGGCGCGACGACCACCCAGATACCGAGCCAGATGATGACCAGGGCGCCCAGCACGGGACGCCCGATCACCGACCGGAGGAAGGTCAGCACGATCCGTCGCGAGGTCGCGCGGTCCACGACCTGCTCCAGGTCGAGCCATGGCGTCTGGGTCGCCACCGGCTGTTGCGCGTCCATGTCGTCCTCCGTATCGATGCACCCAGACCCTACCCATGCCGGAAACCGGGACAAAACGGGCACCGATCGTTCGGGTGTCAGCGACCGAGCACAGGTCGGCGCCGGTCTCGCCCACCTACCGACCTGCGCGCACGCACCGGACTGCGACGCACACGCCTACACCTCGCATCCCCTCGCGACGTGACCGGCCGCGACCGGTCACGAGCCGTCCGGGTCGCGCATGGCCCGATGCCCGCTCACGCCCAGGTCGCGGTCTCCGGGTCGACGCCGTGATGGCGGGCATTCGCGTCGATGATGTCGTGCAACCATACGGTCAGGCCGGGCGCCAGGCCGTCGTAGAACTCGGTGTACCCCGCATCGTCGACGTACCTGCGCGCCAGGCAGACCTGCATCGCATGAGTGCAGTCGAAGTACACCCCGATCGAGGCCCGATGCCGTTCGGCCAGGTCATCGGCTTCCGCGCTGCCGGGCCGCACGCCCCGGCGGCAGGCGGCGGCCAGGTCCGCGTTGAGCGCGTGGACGGAGTCGGCGATCTGCTGCCACTGGCCGGGTGTGCGTTCGGCTGCCCGCTCGGCGTACTGCGCCCACTGCGCGGTGTCGCCCCATTGTTCGCGGGCCCGGCCGACCCATTCCGGCTGCCAGTGCTTGCCGAACATCGCGACCTGCTCCTGGTCCGACAGCAGGATGCCGGACTGCCTGGCC
The DNA here is from genome assembly GCF_005863245.1 of Nocardia cyriacigeorgica. Lineage (GTDB taxonomy): Bacteria > Actinomycetota > Actinomycetes > Mycobacteriales > Mycobacteriaceae > Nocardia > Nocardia cyriacigeorgica_C. The sequence goes on from NZ_VBUT01000013.1 coordinate 111,028, forward strand.
TCGATCATGCGGTCGAGCGCCGCGCCCATCCGTTCCAGTTCGGCGATGCGTTCGCGCAGGTGGTCGCGTTGGCGGCGCAGCGAGTCCGTCGCATCGGCCGACGGGGAGTCGAGCAGGCCGGCGATCTCGGCGAGCGGCACCCCGAGCTCCCGGTAAACCAGCACGCGGTGCAGCCGGGTGAGGTCCGCGGCGGTGTAGAGCCGGTAGCCGCCGTCGGTGCGGGCGGACGGACTGACCAGGCCGATGGCATCCCAGTGGTGCAGGGCGCGGACTGTCACGCCCGCCCGCGCCGCGACCGCACCGACGGTGAGACCTGCCTCGACGTCGTGCGCTGCCGGATCCGCCACACCGCCCAGTGTGGCAGCGCCACCATTCGTCATTCGCGGGTGATGCCGATGTCGCGCAGATGCTGGGCTTCGGGGCTGTCCGGGTCCCAAGGTCGCGCCGCCGTCATGATGACGCGGGTGTTCTCCGGTGTGCGGACCTCGAGCTCCACCGAGTTCCACGGCGTCTGCCGGGGTCCGGTGGTCGAGCCGGGAACGAGTTGCTCGCAGGCGGCCGCGATCTCCTCGATCTGGTTGAGCACGCACGAGAAACTGACGGTCGATCCTGCCCCATCGGCGGCCCGCTCGCCGGGCACGAGCAGCACATCCTGGAAGGCCCATCGGCGCAGGTGGGTGACGCGCCCGGGCGCGGTGAAGAAGTCCATGAAGCCGAGGCCACGGACCCAGAAGTCCACCGAGGCCGCCAGATCGGGTGTCGGCGCGGTGACGAACATGGGCATTCCGTAGACGCCGCGGTACAGCTCGGGCGGTTCGGCGTCGGGTCCGGGGACGGGAACGGGGCTGATCTCGAAGGCGTCGTAGAGGTCGGTCATGCCGTCATCGTCGGGCCTGACGCTACGTGAGGGTCAAGTCGGTTTCAGAGCGTGCTGATCCAGCGGCGGGAGTCCGCCGGATCGATGACGTCGTCGAGCTCGAGCAGGGTCGCGGCGTTGAGCGCCTTGCCGTTGGCGTAGGCGAGTTCGACGAGGTTGTCGAAGGTTTCCCGGCGCTGCTCGGGATCCTCGATGGCGGCCAGTTCCTTGGCGAAGCCGAGGCGCACCGCCCCTTCCAGGCCCATGCCGCCGATTTCGCCGGTCGGCCAGGCGACCACGAAGCGCGGCGCGCGGAACGATCCGGCGGCCATTGCCTGCGCGCCGAGCCCATAGCCCTTGCGCAGGATGATCGTGCCGAAGGGCACCGTGAGGGCGGCGGCGTCGATGAACAGGCGGGCGAACCGCGTCACCACGCCCTCCTTCTCGATATCCGGCCCGACCATGAAACCCGGTGTGTCACACAGGGAGACGATCGGCAGGCCGTGGGTGCCGCAGAGCCGCAGGAAGGCGCTGAGCTTGTCGGCCGCGGGGGCGTCGATGGCGCCGCCGAGGTGGTGGCAGTCGTTGGCGATCACGCCGAACGGCCTGCCCTCCACCCGCATGAGGGCGGTGACCATGCCGGTCCCCCAGTCGCGGCGCAGTTCCAGCACCGAGCCGAGGTCGGCGATGGCCTCGATGGCGGCGCGAATATCGAAGGCGCGCAACCTGTTCTCGGGCACGATGTGGCGGGCCAGGCGCGGATCGGGCGCCTCCCACTCGTCGGCGGTGCCCTGGAAGTACGCCAGGTACTTCCGGGCGAGGGCGACCGCTTCGGCTTCGTCCGCGGCGACGACATGCACCACTCCATTGCGGCGCTGCACGTCGATGGGCCCGATGTCTTCGGGCTTGTAGACGCCGAGGCCGCCGCCTTCGATCATGGCCGGACCGCCCATGCCGATATTCGCGTCCGGGGTGGCGATGACGACATCGCACATCCCCAGCAGCGCGGCATTGCCGGCGAAGCAGCGCCCGGACACGATGCCGATCAACGGGACTCGCCCCGACAGCGCGCCCATGGCGCGGAACGTGGTGACGTCCAGGCCGGACACACCGGCGTAGTCGGTGTCGCCGGGGCGTCCGCCGCCGCCCTCGGTGAAGAACACCACCGGCAGTTCGCGTTCGCGGGCGAGTTCGAGCATGCGATCGGTCTTGGCGTGATTGCGCATGCCCTGGGTGCCGGCGAGCACGGTGTAGTCGTAGGACATCACGACCGCGCGGGAGGTGTCCGTGCCGAATCGGTCCGCGTTGATGGTGGCGATCCCGGCGACGAGCCCGTCGGCGGGGGTGTTCGCGATGAGGTCTTCGGTGTTGCGGCGGCGGGTCTGCGCGGCGATCGCCAGGCCGCCGTATTCGACGAAGCTGTCGGCGTCGACCAGGTCGGCGATGTTCTCGCGGGCGGTGCGGCGGCCGAGGCGATGACGTTTCGCGACGGCGTCCGGGCGGGCTTCGTCGCCGAGGATGTCGTGCCGCCGGCGCACTTCGGCGAGGTCGTCGCGCACCCGGTCGAGGTCGACGGCTGTCGTTTCCTCGCCGCAGCCGTCGTGGTCGGCGTCGGTGACGATCAGCAACACGGCGTGCGGATCGACCACCTCGCCCGCGGCCACAGCGGGCCGCAGCACGCGCAGCGGACGCTCCGCGCGCACCACATGCTGCATCTTCATCGCCTCCAGCACCGCCACCTCGGCGCGGGCGGGCAGCACGGACCCCGGCGCGGCCACCGACACCACGGTCGCGCCCATCGGGGAACGGACCACCCACTCGTCCGCGGCGAGGTCGATGGTCACCTGTTGCTGATCGGTCGCGGCCGGTGTGGCGTAATCCGCTGCGCGAGTCAGTAGTTCGCCGGTCGATCGTTCGAACCAGCCGGTGGATACCGGCCCGTCCAGGGTGTCGAGAATCGCGCGCAGCAGTGCGATATTGGTGTCGACGCCGGCGATGGTCATCTCGGCGAGGGCGTCGCGGCAGCGGCGCATGGCGCTGTCCAGCGACGGGCCGCGGGCGATCACCTTCGCCAGCAAGGAATCGAAGCGGGTGCCGTGCCGCATACCGGCATGGACGGCGGTGTCGACGCGGACACCGGCACCGGTCGGCGGGCCGAACTGGGTGATGGTGCCGCTGGTCGGCAGCAGGTCGCCGTCCGCGGCGACGAGTTCGGCGTTGACGCGCGCCTGCACGGCGTAGCCGCGCGCGGGATGGCCGAGGTCGAGTTCGGTCAGCGTGCGCCCGAGCGCCAGGTCGAACTGGATGCCGACGAGGTCGGTACCGGTGATCTCCTCGGTGACGGTGTGCTCCACCTGGAGCCGGGGGTTGACCTCGAGGAACCATCCGTCGGCGCCCGCGACGAGGAACTCCACCGTGATCACGCCCCGGCAGCGCACCGATTCGGCGATCCGCACCGCATCGCGATGCAGCCGTTCCCGCAGGGCGGGCGCGAGCGCCGGTGCGGGCGCGATTTCGATGAGCTTCTGATGGCGGCGCTGCACACTGCAATCGCGGTCGCCGAGCGCCATCGCATGGGTGCCGTCGGCGACGACCTGCACCTCCACGTGCCGGGCCTCGGCGATCAGCGCTTCGGCATAGACGGTGGCATCACCGAAGGCATTGCGCGCCTCGGCGCGGCAGCGTTCATAGACGGCCTCGACCTCGTCGGCCGCGAACACCATCCGCATCCCGCGCCCGCCGCCACCCGCCGCGGCCTTCACCATCACGCCGTCCGGATGCGTCGCCAACAGGGCGGCGATATCGGCGGGACCGGCCGCCCGCGTCGCAGGCAGCACCGGCACACCCGCCTTCTCCGCCGCTGCCCGCGCCGCCACCTTGTCACCGAACGTGCGCAGCACCGCCGGTTCCGGACCGACGAAAATCAGCCCCACCCCCGCACACGCTCGCGCCAGATCCGCACTCTCACTGAGGAACCCATACCCCGGATGCACCAGCGCACCCGGGCCGGCGCTGCGAGCCGCCGTCACAACAGCGTCGACATCGAGATAAGCCGCCGCCCCCTCACCGGGCAACCGCACGGCCGCATCGGCCAGCCGCACCGCCGCCGATTCCGATTCCTCCCCGGTATGCAGCACATGCGTGCGATACCCGCGCTCCCGAGCGGTCCGCACGATACGAACGGCGATCTCGCCCCGGTTCGCGACGACGATGTCCATGACACCGCATCGTCATCAATCTTGACGTCAATGTCAATAATTGCCGGTTCCACGGCCGCTGGTTCTCGATCTGCGGCGGGAGCGGCGAGCGAACGAGTAGTCCACTACGCGTGATTCGCGCCCGCGCCGAGGGCACCGTGGGTTCGGCCACACACCAGCGGCACCGGGACGGCCGGCGGAACCTCCCGGTGCCGGACCCTCGGTGATCCGGCTCGGGCGGCAACGAGCGCGCGCCCGCGACCGAGCCATGGACCACCGGGACCCTGGACCTCGACGCCGGCCACGGCTTCGGCGATCGTCACCGGAACACCGGCGACGCAATCGACGATGACCGGGCGGCGTCGAGGTCCCGGAGGGGATGCGCGGCGGTACCTACCGGTTGACGGGCGTCGAGATCGCCTTCCCGGACTCACCGGCGCAGCCGGGCCAACGCATCCTGTGCCGCGTGGTACCCGCACATTCCGTGCGCGCCGGGTCCCGGGGCGGTCGAGGCCGAGCAGATGTACATCCCGGGAATGCCCACCCGGTAGGGGCTCAGCGATATCCGCGGACCGAAGACCAGCTGGCGGACGTCCTTGGCGCCGGTGATGATGTCGCCGCCCACGTAATTCGGGTTGTAGGAGAACATTTCGGTGGTGGAGCGGCTGGTGGTGCCGATGATCCGGTCGCGGAAACCGGGTGCGAAGCGTTCGATCTGAGCGATGATCGCCTCGGTGGCATCGCCGGTGTAGCCGTGCGGGACGTGCGCGTAGGCGTAGAGCGGGTGGATATCGCCGACAGAACGCCCCGGGTCGGCCAGGTACTGCTGGCCGACCAGCACGAAAGGCCGCTCCGGCATCCGTCCGGCATGGACGTCGCGTTCGGCGGCTGCCACCTCCGCGTAGTCACCACCGAGGTGCACGGTGCCCGCACGCCGGGCCGCCGGATTGGTCCACGGCACCCCGCCCTGGACGGCGAAGTCGACCTTGAACGCCCCCGGTGCGCGCCGGAAGCGGCGGTAGGCGCGGGCAACCCGCGCGGGCAGCCGGTCACCGAGAATGCCTGCCACCGCACCGGGTTCGAGGTCGAACAGCGTCACATCGGCAGGCGGGAGCTGGGCCGCCGAGACGACGCGGACGCCGGTCTCGATCTTGCCGCCCAGATCACCGAGCAGCGCGGCCAGCGCATCGGTGATGGCCTGCGAACCACCTTCGGCCACCGGCCATCCGTGCCGGTGCCCGGCCGCGATGATGCCCATGCCGATCGCCGCGGTCATCGGATAGTGCAGCGGACGGAAGGTATGAGCGGCGACACCGCCGAACAGTGCGCGTCCCGGCGCTGTCCGGAACCAGCGCGCCACCGTCGAGGCGGGCAGCACGGTGGGCGCGCCGAACCGGGCCAGGGTCAGCGGATGACGGGGCAGGTGCAGCAGCGGCACCATGATGTCCTCGGCGAGGGCATCGAACCGGGCCGCGGGACGGGCGAACGCCGCCCGCCAGCGGGCACCGTCAGCGCCGAGGCCGGCGGCAGTGGCCTCGACGGAGCGGTACAGCACCCCGGCCCGGCCGTCATCCACAGGGTGCGCGCAGTCGATCTCCGGCCACCGCCAGCGCAGGCCGTAGCGTTCGAGCCCGAGACCGGCCAGCAGCGGCGACGCGACGGCCATCGGGTGGATGGCGGCGCAGTGATCGTGCACCAGGCCGGGCACGATCGCCTCGCCGGAGCGGACACCGCCGCCGACCTGCTCGGCGGCCTCGAGGACCGTCACCTGCGCGCCTTCGGCGGCGAGGGTGACGGCGGCGGCGAGCCCGTTCGGCCCGCCTCCGACCACGACTGCGGTACTCATCCTGGTTCCTCTCCTCTCGGTGCCCTCAGGCCTAGACTGCCGCACGCCGTCTCAGGCGACGACCCCGAAATCGCCCTGCCGCGGGGTCTGCGGTGCACCGACGGCCGCGCGAGTCCAGCTCACCCGCAACGGGATCGGCCCGTTGGGCAGCCACGGCTGTTCGGCCACCGCGTCGGCCACCTTCCAGGAGCCGCGCTCGATCACCCCGAGGGCCGCGTCGATCAGCAGGTAGCGCTGGATGCCGCTGCCGAACGCCTCCGACTCGACCCACGCGATGACGCATTCGCCGGGTTCGAACCGCGCCTCGTCCTGTACGGCGCGAATCATCTCCGGCCCGTGCAGATGGCCGTCGCCGAAATTGAAACCGAGAATCGAATTGCACAGGAACTCCGCCTCGCGCACGGTCCGCGCATCGATATCGGGCAGCCGCGACAGCAGCAGCGAGAACAACCCGCGGGCTTGGCTGTGCATGCTGCGCCAGGCGAGGGTCTTCTGCAAGGTGATCTCCGCCCATTCGGGTTCGTAGCCGAATTCGATGAACTGGTCGATCTGGTTCTTCGCAGAGCGGGTCACCCGGTCGAGTTTCGCTTCGGCGCCGGGAGCGAAGGCCCAGATCGCCGAGGCCCAGTTGCCGGCGTACTGCCGCATCGAGGGCAGGAACGACACCTTGTCGGGGCGCAGGTTACCCAGGATCGGGAAGAACACCAGCGCGGCGACGATCACCGCGAGCAGCCACGGCGACGACATGTTCCACGGCGCGTAGCCGTCGGCGTTCGGGAAGCCGAGGAACAGGAACACCGACGCGTAGGCGAACAGCAGGTTCCATTCCAGCGGCACCGCCAGCGGGAAGGTCGAGATGATGAACAGGTGGAAGATCACCATCATGGTGACGGCGGCCACGGTCAGGTAGGTGTTCGTGGAGAACAGCAGGACCAGCGGAGTCACGATTTCGATGGTGGTTCCGCCGACGTGCGCCATGAAGCCGGCCACTCGCGACGGCCGCATATCGTTCGGAAAGTCCCGGTAGTGCGCACGCTTGATCGCCTTGAACGGCGTCGACGGACTATTGCTCACCATGGGCGGCACCACATTCGAGAAATGCTTGCCGAACTTGGAGAACCCGGCGCCGAGCCACACGATCACGATCAGCAGTTTCAACGCGATGATCATGTCCACGAACGGCAAGGCGGCGGAGAACACCAGTGCGGGCAGATATTGTTCACCGCGGGCCGCGAGGAAAATCGTCTTGTCGCGCACACCGTTCAGGATCAGCAGGGCGATCGGCGCGAGCAGCAGCACGGGATTCACCAGCCCCGAGGCATTGTCCGGCACTGCCGCCGACAGCGAGGTGCTGATCACCCCTGGTCGCACCAACGCCACGAACAAACTCACCAGCAGCGCGAGGTAGAGCACCACATCGAGCCAGGTCCGACGATCCCCGTCGGTGCCCGGCACCCACCTCCAGGGCCGCAGGCGAATGGTTCCGGGCCTGGCCCAGAACAGCATGCCGCCGGTCATCGGCTTCACCTTGCCTGCCAGCGGCCCCCAGGAACCGGCGACGCCGATCGCCTCGAGCAGCACCGTCCAGATGATGAGTTTCTGGTAGACGATCGGCTGGTTCCACCATTCGGCGACATGCCAGAACGCGGGCAGCCCGGACGTCGCCGTCGCGAGGGTGATACCGCCGATGGCGTAGAGCACGATCAGTTTCGCGATGTAGACGCAGTGCACCATTTTCGGTGAGCCGAAACCGTTTTCGGCCCAGTCCAGGGCGAGAATACGCATCCGCTCCATGAGTGGTTTGCGCAAGAATTCGTGCGGATCTACCGCGGGTAGATCCGGTGTCGTGAAACCCATGGTGTTTCGGCTCCTTCTGAGAGGGTGGGCAGAGTTCTAGCGTTCGGCGACCAGCTGCCGCAGTTTCGGTTTGTCGAGCTTGCCGACCGCGTTGACGGGCAGCTCGTCGAGAATCGTGATCTCCACGGGCAGCTTGTATTTCGACAGCGATGCGCTGAGGTGAGCATGGATGCGCTGTTCGTCGATGCGTGCGCCGGAATTCAAGGCCACGTACAGCACCGGCTCTTCGCCGTAGACCCCGTGCGCGCGGCCGACGACCGCCGCGGCGGCGATCTCGGGCAGCTGGTAGACGACGGTTTCGATTTCCTTCGGGTAGATGTTCTCCCCGCCGCGGATGATCATGTCCTTGGCGCGATCGACCAGCACCAGATAGCCATCCTCATCGACGCGGCCGATATCACCGGTGTGCAGCCAGCCGTCGACAACGGTTCGCGCCGTCTCCTCCGGCCGGTTCAGGTACCCGCGCATCACGTTCGGGCCCGCGACCAGCACTTCACCGGCCTCACCCCGGCCGACCTCCGCACCGTTCGGATCGACGATGCGCACCTGCTGGCCGGGTAGCGGCAACCCCACGGTGCCCGGCTTGCGCGGGCCGGTCAGCGGGTTGACCGTGCTGGCGCAGGTCCCCTCGGACAGGCCGTAGCCCTCGATGATCGGGATGCCGTAGCGGGATTCGAACTTCTCCAGCAGTTCCACGCTCGCCGGCGCCGCACCGCAGATCGCGAACCGGACCGAGGAGGTATCCGGACGCACGTCGTCGGGCAGATCGGCGAGCATGGTGTAGATCGTCGGCACCGCGGAGAAATAGGTCGCGGCGCTGCGCTCGAGCCGATCGAAGAACGTCTGCGCGCTGAACCGGCCCGCGATGGTGGTGCTCGCACCCACGAGGAGCGGCGACAGCGTGCTGACCACGATGCCATTGACGTGGAACAGCGGCAGCACCAGCAGGCTGCGATCGGCCGAGGTGAGGGCGAACGCTTCGATCACCATGGCGCACATCGCGTTCAGGTTGGCGTGGTCGAGCATCACCCCTTTCGGCCTGCCGGTCGTGCCGGTGGTGTAGATCAGCAGGGCGAGCGCGTCCGTGGGCACCTCGACCGGATCCGCGGAGTGATCACCGCAGGCCAGCGCCTCCACCGGCAGTACCACCGGGACATCGACAATGGTGTCGAGCGGTCGCGCGACGATCAGCGCTGCCGCTGCCGAATCCGCGACCTGGTAGGCGACCTCGTCGGTGACCAGTCCCGGGTTCAGCGGCGTCACCGCCGCGCCGAGCCGCCACGCGGCGAACAGCTTGACGACCAGGTCCACGGTGTTGGGCAGCATCACCGCGACGACGTCGCCCGCACCCACCCCGTGCGCCCGCAGGGTGCCCGCGGCCCGGCGGACCGCATCGAGGAACGCGGCGTTGTCGAGTTGCGTGTCATCGTCGGCGAGGGCCGGCGCGGTGGGATGCTGCGCGGCGCGGCGATCGGGCAGCGTGGACAGGTTCATCGTCACTCCTGGCGGTACGGCTGTGGTCTGTGCCATAACGCTAGGAATTCGAGATCTGGATCACACCGTCGCGCGACGATGAAGGTTGCGGCCCGGTTTGTCTCCCGGAGACAAGCTGACGTCAATGCGCGAACCGCCGGGCGCACGGCGTTCTACTGTTGGCCATGCCCGTTGGAGACGACGAATCGCAGGTCGGCCTGCATGCCGCGGTGGCGGTCGAACGGCTCGCCGACCGCCTCGGCGAAGTGAGCCGCACGATTCAACAGCATCTGCTCGCCGAGATCGCCGATCTCCAGGGCGACCAGCAGCTACACGAGCTGCTGCGCGACAGCGTCGAGGGCAACGTCGACACCATCTTCTCCGCGATCCAGCACGCCATCCCGATCGAGAACGTGGAACCACCGACCGCCGCGCTGGAGTACGCGCGACGGCTCGCCCAGCACGGCATCGCCCCGAACGCGCTGGTCCGCGCCTACCGGCTCGGTCAGCAGAAACTGCTCAGCATCGTCTCCGAGGAGGTCAGGGCCCTCGATCTCGACCCGCAGCTGCGGCTGGATGTCTTCGAGCAGATCACCACGATCACCTTCGGCTATATCGACTGGATCTCCCAGCAGGTGGTCGAGACCTACCAGAACGAACGTGATCGCTGGCTGGAGAACCGCAACAGCATGCGGGCGGTGCGCGTGCGGGAGGTGCTCGACGGTCATGCCGTCGACGTCGACGCGGTGACCGACGCGATCCGCTACCCCTTGCGGCGCACCCATCTGGCGTTGGTGCTGTGGCTGCCCAGCGGTGGCGACGAGCTCGGCCGGCTGGAGCGGTTCGTGCGTGAACTCGCCGAATTCATGGACGCTCTCGGCGCCGGATTGTTCGTCGCGGCAGACCGATTGACCGGATGGGGCTGGATACCGCTGGCCGCGGCGTCCGGCCAGGACTGCGCACGGCAGGTCCGCCGCTTCACCGAAACCCGCACCGACGCCCCGTGGATCGCGCTCGGCACCCCGCTGCCCGGCGTCGACGGCTTCCGGGATTCGCACCGGCAAGCCCTGCGGGCCCGCGCGGTCGCGCTGGCGGGCGGGCAGGCAGCCGAGCGCGTCACCGCCGCATCCGATCCGGGACTGACCGCCGCCGCCCTACTCGGGCGCGATCTCGCCGAGGCCCGCGAGTGGGTGCAGCAGGTGCTCGGTCCGCTCGCCGTCGACAGCGACAACGACGCGCGACTGCGGGAGACCTTGCGGGTATTCCTGCACACCGGGTCGAGCCACAAAGCCGCCGCCCAGGCGCTCAACCTGCACGCCAATTCGGTGAAATACCGGGTCAACCGGGCAATCGAACGCCGAGGGGAGCCCATCTCCGATGATCGGCTCGATGTGGAAATGGCGTTGCTGGTGTGCCGCTGGTTCGGCGGGGCGGTGCTGCGGCCGGAGGTGCGATGAATCCGTTCGGGCGGCTGGTGAATCTGTCGCACATGCACGATCCGGCGAGCACACCGGTCTATCCGGGTGATCCCGCGTTCGCGATCGAGACGGTGGCGACGATCGCCGAGGACGGTTACTACCTGCGATATGTGCGGCAGGGAGAGCACACGGGCACGCATTGGGGCGCGCCTGTTCATTTCGACTCGGCGGGTCTTGCCGCCGACGAACTGGATCTCGATGATCTGCTGCTGCCCGCGGTCAGGATCGATGTGCGCGCCGAATGCGCGCACGACCGGGACCATGCGATCACGGCCGCGGACCTGCGGGACTGGGAGCGGCGGCACGGGCCGATACCCGAGGGTGCGGCGGTGATCGCCTGGACCGGATGGGACGCGAAATGGGGCACCCCGGATTTCATCGGCAGCGGCGCCGACGCCGGCCATATGCCGGGTTTCTCGGTCGACGCCGTCGAATGGCTGCTCGAGACCGGACGGCTCGGGCGGCGCGGTGCGCTCGGTATCGATACCTTCGGGCCCGACCTCGGCATCGACCACGAGTACACGGTGTCGAAACTGCTGTACCGGGAGCATCGGATCAGCCTGGAATGCCTGGCCGGTCTGGCCGCGCTCCCGGCCACCGGGGCGTGGGTGCTGGCCGGCGGGCCGATCTACCGCGGCGGTTCCGGCTCCCCCGCCACCGTCATCGGCATCATCCCGGAGACGGTGCGGCCAGAGGTGAAACCGAATTACTAAAACGCGTTCACAAATGGCTTGCGCCGTGGTTCACTCGACACGACCGTGTTCCATGAGGACGAAGGGCACTCGCGTGAAGACCAGACTGAACTGCCCCTGCGGCGAACACATCACCGGCACCGATGAGGACGACCTCGTCGCCAAGACCCAGGCCCACCTCGCCGCCGAGCACCCCGGTCACGACTACACGCGCGACGAGATCCTGTTCATCGCCTACTGACCTGCACGAACAGGGCCGGGAAAGATTCTCGGAAAAAGCTTCACGGTCGTGTCGATCGGTCGCCTCCCCCGTTCGACCAAGGGATGAGAGGGTCAGAAGGACCCGGACGATCCCGAGGAGACACACCATGAAGTACATGCTGATCATGCGCGCCACCGACGAGACCTTCGCGGCCTTCGAGAACGCCGACTTCGACGAAATCATGGAGTCGATGGGCAAGTTCAACGACGAGATGATCCGGGCCGGCGTGCTGGTCGCGGCCGAGGGGCTGGATCCCGACCCGGCGACGGGCGTCGTGGTGGACTACTCCACCGAGACTCCGGTGGTCACCGACGGCCCCTACGGTGAGACCAAGGAACTGTTCGGCGGCTTCTGGATCCTCAATGTGGCGTCGCTGGAAGAGGCCGTCGAGTGGGCCAAGCGGGCGCCGCTGGCGGGACCGGGCGCCAAGTGCGAGATCCGCCGGGTCACAACGATCGACGAATTTCCGCAGGACAACGTGTGGATCCAGAAGGAGCGGGCGTGGCGCGAGACCACCGGCCAGCTCTGAGCGGGTAGGCGATGGCCGAACACACCGGACGTGCGGCCGTCGCCGCCGTCTGGCGGATCGAATCGGCGCGGATCGTCGGTGCGCTCGCCCGATACACCGGCGATTTCGCCCTCGCCGAGGATCTCGCCCAGGAGGCGTTCGCCGAGGCGCTGGTGACCTGGCCGCGCGAGGGCGTACCGCACCATCCCGCGGGCTGGCTGCTCACCGTCGGCAAGCGGCGCGCGATCGACGCCTTCCGCCGCCGCGCGCTGCGCGACGACAAGTACGCCGTCCTCGCCCACGGCCTTGGTGAGGGCGGCGTCGTCGCGGGCAGCCCGCCCACCGACCCGGTGCGCGCGGCCGAGGATGTGCTGTGGGATCCGGACCAGATCGACGACGACCTGCTCGCGTTGATCTTCGTCTCCTGCCATCCGGTGCTGTCGCGGGAGGCGCGGATCGCGCTCACCTTGCGGGTGGTCGGCGGTTTGACCAGCGATGAGATCGCGCGTGCCTTCCTGGTACCGACGGCGACCGTGCAGGCGCGCATCACGCGCGCCAAGAAGACCCTCGCCGCGGCGCGCGTGCCCTTCGAGGTGCCTGCCGCCGCCGAGCGCACCGAGCGCATCGGCTCGGTGCTGAGCGTGATCTACCTGATCTTCACCGAGGGCTCCTCGGCCAGCTCCGGCAGCAGTGTGATCCGCTTGGACCTGGCCGGGGAAGCGCTGCGGCTGGCGCGGGTACTGGCACGGCTGATGCCCGATGAGCCGGAAGCGCAGAGCCTGCTGGCCCTGCTCGAACTGACCGCCGCGCGCTTCCCCGCCCGCACCGATGCCGCGGGCCGCCCGGTGCTGTTGGAGCAGCAGGACCGGCGCCGCTGGGATCGGTCGGCGATCCGGCGGGGACGGGCCGCGCTGGCCCGCACCGAACGCCTCGGTCGCGGCCTGGGCGCCTACGGCTTGCAGGCCGCGATCGCCGAATGTCATGCGGTCGCACCGTCGGTCGAGGAGACGAACTGGGAGCGCATCGTGCTGCTGTACGAAGCGCTGGGCAGGCTGGCGCCGTCACCGGTGGTGGAGTTGAACCGGGCCGTGGCGGTGTCGATGGCGGACGGGCCCGCGGCCGCGTTGCCGATCGTCGACGAGCTGGCAGCCGATGGGGCCCTGGCGAATTCGCATCTGCTGCCCAGCGTGTGCGGCGAACTGTTCATCCGTCTCGGGCGCCGCGAGGATGCCCGCGCCGAGCTGGAACGCGCGGTGAAGCTGTGCGGTAACGAGCAGGAACGGGCGGTCCTGCACCAGAAGCTCGCCGATCTCGGCTGAGACACCGGGGCATGCGCGGGCGCTGCGATCCATGCTCTATGGCGAGCCCGTCGGCTATCCCGTCGAGCAGGGCCGCCGATGGCATCGGCAGGTCCTTCACAAGCGGATGCGCACTGATCCCGCGCCGGGGATGAATGCCCGCATATCGGCCTGTACGACTAGGGCAGCGCCTGCGGGAATTGCTTTGCTGCACAGTCGTGGAGGGCGCTACGGGCGGCGCTCACAATGGGATGGGCGCCGGTACCGCGACGGTAGGCCAGTCGGGTGTGCCGTCGAGTCGGTAGCGGGGTCAGCACCACATCCTCGGGTGGGGTACGGGCGCCGAGTTCGGGCACCATGCTGACACCGCGGCCGGCGGCGACGAACGCGAGCACGGCGCTGAAATCGTCGACATGGTGGCGGATTCGCGGTGAGAAGCCCGCCGCCTCACAGACCCGGATGGTCATCGAATGACACAGGGTGCCCGGCGTGCCCGCGATCCACGGTGAGTCGCGCTGCTTCGGCAGCGGGTCGTCGCCGAGAGCGGCGAGGTAGATCGTTTCCGCGAGCAGCGGATCGGTGTCCAAGGCGGGGTCGGGCGGTATGGGCACGTGGTCGTATTCCTGGACCAGAGCCACGTCGACGGTCTCGGTGCGCAGCGCGGCCGGCGCGGTCGCCGGATCGAGTTCGGTCACCACGACGTCCAATCCCGGGTGCTCGCCGGTGAGGGATACCAGGGCGGGGGCCAGGATTGTCGGCACCGCCGAGGGGAAGGCGCCGATGCGGAGGGTTCCGGTGAGTTGTCCGCCCGCGCTGGTCAGCTCGGCGGCGGCGTGTTCGAGGGTGGCCAGGATGGTTTCGGTGTGCTCGACGAGGGTCAGCGCGGCCGGGGTCAGCGTGACGCGGCGGCCGGTCCGTTCCAGCAGCGGCACGCCGGCTTCCCGTTCGAGCGCGCTCAGTTGCTGCGAGACCGCCGACGGCGTGTAGTTCAGCGCCTCGGCGACCGCGGCGATCGTCTGCCGGTGCGCCAATTCGCGCAGCAGGCGCAGCTTCCGCACATCGAGCATCAGTTCAGCTTACGCTTTGCGATAGTAACCTGAACTGGACCTGAGGCTGTCCCGGCCGCACGCTGATCCCATGACTCCCACCGGCCTCTTCGTCCCGCTCATCACGCCGTTCACCGACGACGGCACCCTTGCCGCCGACGCGCTGGAACATCACGCCCACCGGGTACTCGATGACGGCGCCACCGGCCTGGTGGCGCTCGGCACCACCGCCGAACCGGCCACGCTCACCCCCGGCGAGCGCGCCCTCGTGCTCGAGATCTGCGCCCGGGTATGCGCCGAGCGCGGCGCGCCGCTGATCGCCGGGGCGGGCACGAACTCGACCACCGGCTCCCTCGCCGCACTGGCAGCCTTGGAAGGGCGGATCGCGGCGGCCTTGACGGTGGTGCCCTACTACACCCGGCCGTCGGAAGCCGGTGTGCTGGCACATTTCCGGGCGCTCGCGGCGGGCCCGGTGCCGTTGATCGTCTACAACATCCCGTATCGCACCGGGCGCACCCTCGGCCTCGACACCGTGCTGGCGCTGGCAGCCATCCCCGGCGTCATCGGCTTCAAGCATGCGGTCGGCGCGATCGACGACACCACCGTCACCATGATGAGCAGGCTGCCCGGCGAGGTCGCCGTCCTGGCCGGTGACGATCTGTATGCCGCGCCCATGCTCGCGCTCGGCGCCCACGGCGCGATCCTGGCCTGTGCGAACCTCGCCGCGGCCTCCTACGCCGAGCTCGTCCGCCGCTGGGATCAAGGCCCGGTCGAGTCCGCGCGCCGCCTCGGCCATCGGCTGGCCGCTGTGGCGGAAACCGTTTTCGCCGAACCGAATCCGGTCGTCATCAAAGCGGTCCTGGCGGCGCAGGGCCGTATCCCGAGCCCGGCCGTCCGGATGCCATTGCTGCCCGCCTCGGATGAAGCGACGAAGGCCGCGCTCCGCGCACTCGACGCGCTCCCCGTGCGGTGAGACCGCATCGGCACCGGGCATATTTCCAGCAGCACCGGCCGGGATGGGATGCTGTGCTCATGGTGTCGCAGCGCGCGGAGGTGGGTGGCGGAAGGTGGGGTGACCACAATTCCGAACGCAGGCGCGCCATCATGGACGCGCTGATCGCGTTGATCGAGGAGTCCGAGCCGGGCGCCGAGATCCCGTTGCAGCTCATCGCCGAGCGGGCCGGGATCCGCCGGTCGGTCATCTACCGGCATTTCGCCGATCGCCAGGACCTCGACGACAAGACCCGCGAGTACGTCGTCGAGTCCAGTATCGACCAGGTCATGCCGACGTTGGATCTGGACGACAGCCTGCACCAGACCCTGTTTCGCATCATCGACACCTACGTGCGGCTGGTGGCGGCGCGGCCCCGGCTGCATCTGTGGGTGGAGCAGGGACCGGGCAGCCACGATCCGGCCGGACTCGCCGTGGTCGGCGGCACCAAACTCGCTGTAGCGCAACGCATCACCGACCTGTTCACGATGGCGACCACCCTGCTCGGCATCGAGGAGCCCGGCCTCGAAGTGGCCGCCTATTCGGTGGTGTCGATGGTCGACGGCGCGGTGACGCGCTGGTTACAGACCGAGCCGCCGGGGGTCGACGCCGCCGAGGTGACGCGGCTGCTGACCGAATCACTGTGGTTCCTGATCGACGGTCACGCCCGCACGCGCGGAGTGACGGTCGATCCCCATGTGCCGCTGCGCGAGCTGCTGGCCCGCGCCGCCGACGCCTGACCGGACAACACCCAGCCCGGCGCAAGGTACCCCGATCCCGCTGTCCCGCACCCGCCGACTCTGTGCGTGACGCACTGTCACGCTCACCCCTTGTCGGGCGGCGTCTCGCGCGGTACCGTCGAACACAGTGAGCGTGACACAGCGTCACACTCATCTCGCGAGGAGGACAGCATGACGTCGACCCATCCACGCACCGGACCCGACCTCGACCACTACGCCGACACGCTGGCGACGCTGTCGCACGGCTCGGTCCACCGCCGTTTCGACCCGTACCTCGATATCGACTGGGACGACCCCGATTTCGCGGTGCGAGCCGACGACGACCGCTGGATCCTGCCGGAGGCCGACCCGTTCGGCGCCCACCCCTGGTACCGAGCGCTGCCGCGGGAGCGCCAGATCCAGGTGGGCATGTGGCGCCAGGCCAATGTGGCCAAAGTTGGCCTGCAATTCGAGAACATCCTGATCCGCGGGCTGATGCAGTACGTCTTCGGCCTGCCCAACCGCTCCCCCGAAGCCCGCTACAGCACCCACGAAGCCATCGAAGAGTGCAATCACACGATGATGTTCCAGGAGGTCGTCGACCGGATCGGTCTGGACGTCAGCGGGATGCGGACCTGGGTGAAGGTGATCGGACCCGCGATTCCGCTTGTCGCGACGATCTTCCCGGCCTGGTTCTTCACCATGGTGCTCGCCGGCGAGGAACCCATCGACCACACCCAGAAGGCCGTCCTGCGGGCCGGCTCGCGCACCCATCCGATGTTGCAGCGGGTGATGACGATCCACATCGCCGAGGAAGCCCGCCACATCAGCTTCGCCCACGAATACCTGCGCAAGGCGGTGCCGGAGCTGGGCCCGGTGCGCAAGTTCGTGCTGTCACTGCTGTTCGCGCCGACCATGCGCATCACCTGCGACCTGATCACCGTGCCGACACCGGCCTTCCGACGCGAATGCGATGTCCCGAGAAAGGTGGTCAGGGAGGTCTTCTGGAGCAGTCCGCAATCACGCAAGATGCTGCGCGATTCCTTCGCCGACGTCCGCATGCTCGCCACCGACCTCGGACTGATGAATCCGCCGGCGCGGCTGCTGTGGAAACTGTGCCGCATCGACGGCCCCGCATCGCGGTATCGCAGCGAACCCGCGCGCGGGGCCTGAACCGTCCGCCGTCAGTGCGGGCGGTGCGGCATCAGCGCGTTCTCCGGGATCACGCCGAGCCTGCCGGCCTGATAGTCCTCGATGGCCTGGATCAGTTCGGCTCGGGTGTTCATCACGAACGGGCCGTAGTGCGCGACCGGCTCCCGGATCGGCCTGCCGCCCAGCAGCAGCACCTCGAGCGCGGGACGGTTCGAGTCCTGCGTGGCGTCGGCGGTGACGGTGATCCGGTCGCCCTTGCCGAACACGACCAACTGCCCCTGCTCGACCGGTCGGCCCTCGGCGCCGACGGTGCCGCGCCCCGACAGCACGTAGACCAGGGCGTTGTAGTCCGGCTGCCACGGCGCCGACAACTGGGCGCCGGGAGCGATGGTCGCGTGCGCGAAGGTGATGGGCGTATGCGTCGCGCCGGGCCCGTCGTAGCCGTCGATGGCCCCCGCGATCACCCGGACCAGCGCGCCGCCGTCCGCCGAGGACAGCAACCGCACCTGTCCGCCCTCGAGGCTCTGGTACTTCGGTGCGAGGAACTTGTCCTTGGCCGGAAGATTCACCCAGAGCTGCAAGCCGTGGAACAGGCCGCCGGAATCGACCAGTTCCGCGGGCGGCGTCTCGATGTGCAGCACGCCCGAACCCGCCGTCATCCACTGCGTGGCGCCGTCCTCGATCAGGCCGCCGCCGCCATGGGAATCCTGGTGCTGGAACCGGCCGTCGATCATGTAGGTGACGGTTTCGAAACCGCGGTGCGGATGCCAGTCGGTGCCCTTCGGTTCACCGGGCTCGTACTCGACCTCACCCATCTGGTCCATATGGATGAAGGGGTCGAGGTCGGCGGTCGACACCCCGGCGAAGGCCCGGACCACCGGGAAGCCTTCGCCTTCGTAACCGCGCGGGCCGGTCGTCACCGAACGCACCGGACGTTCGATGGCCTCGGGTCCGGCGGACGCGATCCGGGGCAGGGTCAGCGTATCGGCGGTGACAGCAGGCATAGCGTCTCCATTCTCTGCCGCTCACCTGGCGCGCGGGAAGCGGGCGATGCTGCTCGATATCGGAATCGAACTGGTTCAACTTTTAACCACATCGGGGGCGCGTTTCTTCCGCGACCCGCTGACACCCAGGTCGACGCCGTAATACGCCGAAACCGGCGAGGCGATCCGAAGATCACTTCGCCGGTTTCGCGCGAATCGCCGCGGCTCAGCCGATGGAGGACGACAGCGCGGGCAGCATCCGGATGACCTGGTCCTGCCAGTTGTTCCAGGCGTGGATACCGAACGCCGGGAAATCGAAGGTGGCGTTGTTCGCGCCGAGGGTGGCCATCCGGACCTGGAAGGCGCGGGTGTTGACCAGCGCGAGCGCCTCCAACGCCATGCCGTTGAGGGTGCCGACGCTCGGGCCATCGGAGGCGGTGGGCAGGCCGCTGGCGGCGGACACCCAGAGCCGGGTGTTGTTGGCGATCAGTCGCGGCGCGAACACGAACGGGTCCATGCGCAGCCACTTGGGATCCCACGGCGCGGCCATGGAGTCGACGTTGTAGCCGCCGGCGTCGATCATCGCGACGCGGATCGCCTCGCGCATACCGGGGGCGGAGATATTGAGGTAGCCGGAGAACGAACCGGCGAAGCTGAACTGGTCGGGGTGATACGCGGCCAGGGTCAGTGCGGCGCTACCGCCCATGGACAGGCCGAACACGCCATTGCGGTTGGGGTTGAAGCCGAGCCGGTCGCGCAGAGCGAAGCGCAGCTCCTGGGTCAGGAAGGTCTCCCACCGATAGGTGTAGTCCTTGCCCGGTCCGCCGGAGAAGACGTTCAGGCCGCCGGACCCACTGGAGGAACCGGCCGCGCCGGGCGGCACGCCGAGGAAGCTCGACGGCGCGTTCCAGTCGATATAGAAGCTGGACTGTCCGCCCACCGGCATGACGACGTTGATGTTCCACTTCGTCAGCTCCCTGGCCACCTCGGTTTCGATCTCCCAGCCGTTGAGATCTTCCCGGGCCCGCATACCGTCCAGGGCGTAGACCACCCGATCGGTATTGCCGTCGGCGGCGCGGAAGACTCGCGATTTGATCGGCCCCATGCTCGAGTCGACCCAGAAATCGAATCCGGCGGGGTTGAATGCGGCCGAGGCGCTCGGGGCGCCGACAACGACGGCGCCGACCGCCATGAGCAGGGCGACCAACGGTGCGAGCAGAGCCCGGCCGAGGCCGGAGCGGGAGGATTCGGGCCGGGGGCCTTGGCGGCGCAACCGCATCGATGAACCTTTCTCGACGACACACGGATATCCACGCGGCCCTCGGTTCGCGGCCCCGACACCGCCGGACCGACCGGCCACATGAGTCGTCCATGCTGTCGACACCAGCACCCACGCCGTTACCTTGCTGTGACATTTGCCTCGCCCGCCCGCCGCGGCCCATGACCGCCGGGAGCCCGCGTTTGAGCACGTCCGGACGGGGAAGCCGCCGAATGTGAGCCTGCGAGTCGTGAACGAATCGTTCTGGATGGATACCAGCGAGCCCACCGCGTACCCCGCGCTGGACCGCGATGCCAGGGTCGACGTCGCCGTGGCCGGCGCGGGAATCGCCGGATTGAGCACCGCGTGGGAGCTGCTGGGCACCGGTCGCTCGGTCGCCGTGGTCGAGGCCGGGCGGATCGCCGCCGGCGTCACCGGCTACACCACCGCGAAGGTGACCTCCCTGCACACGCTGGTCTACCAGCGTCTCACGCGTTCACTCGGCGAACCTGCCGCCCGCCTGTACGCCGCCTCGCAACAGGACGCGCTCGGCCACATCGCGCAGATCGTCGACGAACTCGGCATCGATTGCCAGCTCGAGCAGTGCCCGGCCTACACCTACTCCGAAACCGCCGACGGCGTTCGGGCGATCCGCCGCGAAGTCGACGCCGCCGTGGCGGCCGGTCTGCCCGCGCGGTTCGTCACCGAGACCGGGCTGCCGTTTCCGGTGACGGGCGCCGTGCGGGTCGAGCAGCAGGCGCAGTTCCATCCGCGCCGCTATCTGCTCGCACTGGCCAGGGCGATCACCGAACGCGGCGGGATGATCTACGAGAACAGCCGCGTCACGAACCTCAGCGAAGGCCGGGCGCCCGTGCTCACCACCGCCTCCGGTGCGCGGCTGACCGCAGCCGACGTCGTCGTCGCGACCCACTATCCGGTGTTCGACCGGTCGCTGCTGTTTCCCCGCCTGAAACCGCATCGCGAACTGGTGGTCGCGGCGAGCATCCCCGAAGACCAGGCCCCGCAGGGGTGTTACCTCTCGCCGGAGGGCACTACCCGTTCCGTGCGCACCGCGCCCTTGCCGGACGGGCAGCGCCTGCTCATCGTCACCGGCGAGAAGTTCACCCCCGGCGACGGCGATGTCCGCCGCCGATTCGACGCGCTCGCCTCCTGGACGACCCAGCGCTTCCCCGCCGCCGAGATCCGCTATCGCTGGGCGGCGCAAGACAATTCGACCACCGATGGCCTGCCGTTCATCGGCCGCCTGCACCCGCTGAGCACCCACGCCTACGTGGCCGCCGGATTCAACTCGTGGGGTATGAGCAACGGCGTGGTGGCCGCACGCGTGCTGGCCGGGCGCATCACCGGCGAACGACTGCCGTGGACCGATCTCTACGACCCCGCCCGGGTGCATCCGATCACCGAGGCCGTCACGTTCGTGCGCGCGCAGACCGAGGTCGCCAAGCATTTCGTCGGCGACCGGCTGCGCACCATCCGCACCGGATCCATCGCCGACATCGCGCCGAGCACCGGCGCCGTCATCCGAGTGTCGGGTTCGCCGTGCGCGGTCTATCGCGACGAGGACGGCGCGGTGCACGCGGTGTCGGCGACCTGCACCCATCTGGGTTGCCTCGTCGCCTTCAACGACGCCGAGCGCACCTGGGAATGCCCTTGTCACGGTTCGCGATTCACCGTCGACGGTGACGTCGTCCAGGGGCCGGCCACCCGCCCACTCGAACGCAAGCAGATCGATTAGGTCGCGGCAGTGGATTCCGGCGCAGAGCAGGCCGACCCGATCCTGATCGGCGACGGCGAGGACGACCTGCCGCGGTTGACCGATCTCGATCAGCTCACCGAGTACATTCTCGGCCACGACCAGATCTATCTGAGGTATTCCGAAGGGCCGCAGGCCGACCGCCGGTTCGGGCCGAGCCGGGATTTCGAGGCCGGTGTGGATCTGCCCGGCCTGTCGGTGACGACCGTGGTGCCAGAAAGCTGGTGGCCGCGGCCGGCCCGGGAGTGGGTGGCGCGCAGGCTGTGCAAGTACGCCGAGGTCGGTGAGCCGGGCGGGCGCTATCCGTGGCTGTTGACCGGTACGGTCGTCGGGCGCGGACCCGACCACGAGCCGATCCTGGTCCGGGCCCGGCCGCTGGCCAGGATCGCCGAATCCGTGGTCGACGAGGCGAAAGCGGTCTATGTCGAATGCTTCGACGTCGGCCGCGATTCGACCGGCTGACGCGGAGCTGCCGGTCCCCTGCGCCCGGGTGCCCGGTGTTTGCCGACGGAAACGTCAATTGCAGCTGCACGCTACAAATGTTCTTGCATTCGCACAATGGCATTCCGGAAGTTTCGAATTCGGCTCGCGCAGTGCGTAATCCGCCGGAATGAAACATGGCGAGTCCGGCTTCCCGTTCCCACACGATGCTGTAACCTTCAACTCCCAGTCGATGGAGAGGCAATAGCCGTGGCCCTGGCCCGCAGTAGCGCTTCCTGCGCGGTGAACGCGACAAGAGAAAAAGTGTGGGCGTTGATCTCGCGCCCGGACCAGCTGACAACCTGGATGCCGAACCACGACTTCTGGATCGGCGAGGTACCAGCGACATTCACGCTCGGCGTCACCGTCCGCGCCCAGGCCACCGTCGCGAGCATCATCCACGAACTCGATCTCACGGTGACCGAATGCCTGCCGCTCGAACGACTGGAACTCAGCGGCGTCGGCCTCACCGGCAACCATTTCACCTATTCGATTTCCCTTGCCGAGGCCAGGAACTCACCGACGGTGGTCACGCTGGAAACCTGCTACACCGGCGCCGCACGCCACGGCACCGACTATTCCACGATCATGCCGATCGTCGCCGATGAGATGAACCGCAGCGCAAAACTTCTCGCTGCCCAATTCCCGGCAAACGCACCGCGAGATCATCGACCGGCCGCGACGACCACCACACCGCCGCGGGTGGTGCCGGAGGTCGACGATCAGGTGGGCACGATCATGGGCGCGACCGTGCACAGCAGGTTCTAGATACCGCGGTACCGGGATTTCGCTACCCTGCGTGAGTGACCGAGCGATTCCGGCTGGTGCCCGCCGTGTACGTGCTGCTGCGACGGAGCACCGCCGACGGCGAGGAAGTTCTGCTGCAATTGCGGCACAACACCGGCTTCATGGACGGATTCTGGGCGCACGCGGCGGCCGGGCACGTCGAGCTGGGCGAATCGGTGTTCACCGCTGGCGCGCGCGAGGCCGCCGAAGAACTCGGCATCGGTGTCGAGTCGTCGGATCTGGTGCCGCTCACCGTCCTGCACCGCCGCTACGGCGACGGCGCCGAGGACGTCGACCACCGGGTCGATTTCTTCCTCGAATGCCGCACCTGGTCCGGCGAGCCTCGGCTGATGGAACCGGACAAGGCCGCCGACCTGCGCTGGTGGCCGATCGACAAGCTGCCCGAACCGCTGGTAGAGCACGAGGCGTTCGTGATCGAAGGCTGCCGCACCGGCGAGCTGCCGCGGCTGGCCGCGATGGGGTTCTGACACGCCCTCGCCGGATGCTCAGCCCGTGGTGGCGTCGGACTCGACAATGGTGGAGCGGGCGGTCAGATAACGCGCGGCCGCGGTGCAGATGTCGTCGAACACCTCGGCGACCGGCTCGCTGCTGGTGACCAGGCCGATGCCCTGGCCCGCGTCGATCGGCTCGAGCCGCGGATCGTCGGCGTCGACGGCGGCGGCCAGTTCGGCCCGGGCGCGCGGGTCGGCGGCCAACGCGTCCTCGGCGCCGTCCCATCGGTCGGTGAAATCGTTGCGCAGCACCCGCGCCGGATAGCGCTGCGGCCACGGCAGGCCCTGACCGATATCGAACACGCGGGTGGTGATGGTGTCGGTCGCGTCGGCGCGCAGCAGCGCCGCTCGCGCGCGTTCGGTGGTGAGCGCTTCCGGGCACACCGCCAAGCGGGTGCCCAGCCAGGCCCCGGCCGCGCCCGCACCGAGCACCGCGGCCAGCGCGTGCCCGGTCGCGATCCCGCCGGCCGCGAGCACCGGAACCTCGACGGCCTCGCAGACGATGTCGAGCAACGGCAAGGTCGCCAGTGTCGGCTCGCCGTGACCGCCGCCTTCGGCTCCCCTGGCCACGATGACGTCGATGCCCGCGGCCTCGGCCCGCACCGCCTGCTCGCGGTCGTAGACCTGGGTGGCGGCGCGGATCCCGGCCGCGTGCACCCGCTCGACCCAGGACAGGTCGGTGGTGAAACTGATCGAGATCAGCACGGGCCGCGCGGCGAGGGCGGTGTCGAACAGGTCGGGTTCGCGGGCCAGCACCCAGTCGATCATTCCGATACCGAACGGCCCCGGATCCGGTCCGAGCTGTTCCAGTTCGGCCGACAGCCGCGCCGCCGAGCCCGCGCTGCCCATCCCGATCATGCCGAGCCCACCGGCCGCGGTGACCGCGGCGGCCAGCCTGCCGCCGGCCACGCCACCCATGGGGGCGTTCACGATCGGAACCCGCAGGCCCATCTCGCGTGACCACGCCGTCGACAACATCCGGGTTCCACCTCCACTGTTTCCGGTCCGGGACCGCACCGGGTTCCTCGTGACAGTAACTCGCCCGGAGCGCGCCGTTCACGGCCGCGCTGATCCAGGCACGCCGAGCGAGTTCGGCCACATACGCGAACGCGGCACCGTTCATCGAACGGTGCCGCGTCGTGCTCACGCGCGCGCAATGCTCATGCGCGCCCGGTACTCACTCGTAGGCGACTTCCCAGCGCTTGATGCCGTTGAGCCAGCCCGACCGCAGCCGCACCGGCTCGGAGAGCTCGCGCAGGTTCGGCATCGCGTCGGCGATGGCATTGAACATCAGATCGATCTCGAGCCGGGCCAGGTTGGCGCCGACGCAGAAGTGGGTGCCGGTGCCGCCGAAGCCGACATGTGGGTTGGGATTGCGCAGGACGTTGAACTTGAACGGATCCTCGAACGACTCCGGATCGAAGTTGGCCGCGCTGTAGAACATGCCGACGCGCTGGCCCTTCTTGATCAGCTGGCCGCCGAGTTCGGTGTCGGCGGTCGCGGTGCGCTGGAAGGCGGTGACCGGGGTGGCCCAGCGGACGATCTCGTCGGGCGCGGTGCGCGGACGCTGCTCCTTGTACAGCTCCCACTGGTCGGGGTTGTCGACGAAGGCCTTCATGCCGTGGGTGATGGCATTACGGGTGGTCTCGTTGCCCGCCACGGCGAGCAGGATGACGAACCAGGCGAATTCGTCGGAGCCGAGCGCCTCACCGTCGAGGTCGGCATCGAGCAGCGTGGTCACGATGTCGTCCATCGGGCACTTGCGCTTTTCCTCGGCCAGGTTCCAGGCGTAGCCCATGACCTCCGCGGTGGCCATCTTGTGGTCGCCCTCGAAGTCCGGGTCGTCGTAGGAGATCATCTGGTTGGTCCAGTCGAAGATCTTGCCGCGATCTTCCTGCGGGACGCCGATCAGCTCGGCGATGGCCTGCAACGGCAGCTCACAGGCGACCTGCTGGACGAAATCGCCGCGGCCTTCCTTCTTGGCCTCGTGCACGATGCGCTCGGCGCGTTCGGTGAGCGCCTCGCGCAGGCTGTTGACCGCGCGCGGGGTGAAGCCCTTGGACACGATGCGGCGCATCTTGGTGTGGTTCGGCGGATCCATGTTGAGCATGAGCATGCGCAGCATTTCGATCTCGTTGCGCGCGATATCGCCGTTGAACCGGATGATCGCGGTGTTCTCCTCCGAGGAGAACAGCTCGGGGCTCTTCGAGATCTCCTTGATGTCGTCGAGCTTGGTGACCACCCAGTAGCCGCCGTCGTCGAAGCCGCTGCGGCCCTTCTCCTGCGGGCACCACCACACCGGTGCCACCCGGCGCAGCTCGGCGAATTCCTCGATCGGCAAGCGCTGGGCGTACAGGTCGGGGTCGGTGAAATCGAACCCGGCGGGGATGGACGGTGCGGCCACGAGTACCTCCTTGCGGCCTGCTCCGGTGCAGACCTCACAGCGTTGTGTAGAACACGTTCCACCCCGATTAGACCATACGAACGGAGTGGGTGAACAGGATTTAGTAATACCTGTTTATCAGACTTTCCCTGAGCCTGCCGGTGAGCGTCAGTCCTGCGTGAGCGGGTGCCGCAGCTCGGTGACGGCGATGCGGGCGGCCTCGGCGATCGCGGCGTCGACGACGGCCAGCTGCGGATCGGCCCGGGCCGCCCGGGTGAACACCGCGACCGCCACCGGATACTCGCCGGGAAACTCCACGACCGCGACCTCATTGCGGATGACGCCGATGGTGCCGGTCTTACCCGCCACGGCGACGCCGCGATGCGGAAACGCCGCCGCGATGCGGTGTGGCCACACCTGCTTGCGCATCACCGAGCGCACGAATCCGGTCTGCTCCGGCGACAGTACGCCGCCCGCCCACACCAGGTGCAGAAAACGGGTCATCTCCTCCGGGGTGGTGGCGCTGGCGTAGGAGGGGTCGTAGGCCGACACCGACCAGGCCTCGTCGTTGTCGGCGAGCGCGGCGAAGGCCTCGGCGGTGCTGTGGGTATCGGTGTCGCGGACCAGACTGCGGTGCACGTCGGCGGTGCCGCCGACGATCCGGGTCTCGGTGAGCCCCAGCTCGTCCAGCAGATCCTCGACGGCGCCGAGACCGACCTCGCCGAGCAGGACGTCGGCGGCGGCATTGTCGGAGACCGTCATCATCGAGGTGGCCAGATCACGGCGGCTCAACGTCACCGGATCGTGCAGTGCGGCAAGGCCGGTGGGGCCCGGTGTGCAGTCGTCCGGGTGCACGGTGAGCTGGGCGCGTGGATCGATCAGGCCGGCATCGACCTTCCGGCAGAACGCCACGAACAGCACGAGTTTGTAGACCGAGGCGGTGACCACGCGGTCGCGGCCGTCGACGGAGATCTCCGCCGCGCTGCCGCAGCGGCGAGCGTGCAACCATCCGGTGCAGCCGGCGTCGGCGAAGACCGCCCGGATCCGTTCGGTGACCTCGCCGCCGGCGTCCGCGCCGAGCGGCCGCCAGTCGTATCGGGTGCGGCTCATCGCAACCGCTCCCGGTACAGCACCCGGTCGAGGGCGTCGGCGTGCGGCTGGGCATCGGGACGGCGGACCACGCGCACCCGCAGCGCGAGGGCCTGCGGGGCCATGGTCAGCCAGGTCACGCCAGGAGTGGGTGCCGGCGCGATAGCGGTGATACCGAAACTGTTCCCGGCGGCGACCGCGGCCAGCACGGCCCGATCGTCGCGGGCGGTGCCGAGACGGACGTCGAGCCCGCGTTCACGCAGCAGGTCGAGCATCGTGTCGAAGGCGGGTGGATTGCCCGCGCGCGGCGGATGCGCGAACGTCAGGTCGGCGAGCATGCGGACGGTGGGGCGTTCGGCGGTGGCGCTGCGATGATCCGACGGCACCACCAGCCAGCGCGGGATCTTGATCACCGGCCCGGCCGCGACGCCGTCGACCAGGGCCGGATGCTCGATCACCGCCACATCGCACAGGCCCGCGCGCAGGTCGCCGAGCAGGTCGGTGGTCGCGCCGACCGTCGTCGTGACGACCGCGCCGGGACCCGCGGAGTCACGCAGGGCGGTCACACAGGCGGTGACCAGCGGGTCCGGGAGTGCCGCGGCCACACCCCAGTGGACGTCGCCGCGGGCGTGGGCGATGCGCTGCGATTCGGCGAGCAGCCGTTCGGCGTCGTCGACCAGCAGCCGCGAGCGTGGCAGCAGGTGCCGTCCGGCGGAGGTGAGCACCGCGCCTTGCGGTGTGCGGTGCACGAGTTCGACACCGAGGAACTGTTCGAGCCGCCGCAGCCCCTGCGACACCGGTGGCTGGGTCATCTCCAGCGCGGCCGCCGCCCGCCCGAAATGTCCCTCGTCCGCGACGGCGACGAAGAAGCGGAGGTGGCGGATCAGATCCATGGCGGTCATTGAACCAGCCGGTCGCCCCGCGCCGATCCCATCGCGAGCCCGTGGCCCGCATCCGTCCCCGAACAGGCCCGGCGACCTGCGGCGATATCGAATGCGACTCGCGGCCGCCGGTGCCCGCTATTGGCCGCGACGATCGCCGCGGTGGTGTCCTTCAGCGGTGACTTCCCCAGCTTCCTCCTTCCGCCGCCCCGGCGGCAGACGCATGCTCGCAGCCGCACTGGCACTGTCCGCACTGGCGATGACCGCGGCCTGCGACTCCGGTTCCACCACCACCGCACCGGCCACATCCGCGGTCACCACCTCGGCCGTGGCCGATCCCCGGTTCGCCGCACTGGAAACGACCGCAGGGGCCCGATTGGGTGTGTTCGCCGTCAACACCGGCTCCGAGCGCACCGTGGCCCACCGCGCGGACGAGCGGTTCCCGATGGCGTCGACGTTCAAGGGGCTGGCCTGCGGCGCGCTACTACGTGAGCATCCATTGTCGACGGGCTACTTCGATCAGGTGATCCATTACTCCGCCGAGGAACTGGTCGACTATTCGCCGGTGACCGAAACCCGGGTCGAATCCGGGATGACCGTCGCCGAACTGTGCCACGCCGCCATCACGGCCTCCGACAACACGGCCGGCAACCAGCTGCTGAAATTGCTCGGCGGCCCGCAGGGCTTCACCGCGTTCCTGCGTTCGCTCGGCGACGACACCTCCCGGCTGGATCGCTGGGAGACCGAACTGAACACCGCGATCCCCGGCGACGAACGCGACACCACCACCCCCGCCGCACTCGCCGCCGACTACCGCGCGCTGGTCGTCGGCGACGTACTCGGCGAACCCGAACGCGCCCAGCTGACGGCGTGGCTGGTCGCCAACACCACCGGCGACACCCGGATCCGCGCGGGTCTGCCCGAGGACTGGACCGTGGGAGACAAG
Organism: Nocardia cyriacigeorgica; assembly: GCF_005863245.1. Classification (GTDB taxonomy): domain Bacteria; phylum Actinomycetota; class Actinomycetes; order Mycobacteriales; family Mycobacteriaceae; genus Nocardia; species Nocardia cyriacigeorgica_C. The sequence continues at coordinate 139,495 of NZ_VBUT01000013.1, forward strand.
ACCGGATCCCCCGCCTACGGGTCGGCGCTCGACGTCGCCGTCACCTGGCCGTCCGGGCGCGCGCCGATCGTGATCGCGGTGCTGTCGACGAAGTCCGAGCAGGACGCCGAACCCGACAACAGGCTGGTCGCCGACGCGACCAGGACGGTCGTCGACGTGCTCGGTTAGGTCCGGTGTTCGCCTACTGGGTGACGCGGCAGGAATCGTCGATCGGCCGGGTGATCGACCAGATCCGGTCGAACCGGCAGGTCGCGATCTTCCAGGCCCCGTCCTCGATGACGTACTCGTCGGTGTATTCGCCGGTGGAGACTGTTTCGGTCTTGTCGACCAGGTTCACCTGACGGAATTGCAGGGTCCACCGGCCCGAGGCGGTGGTGTCGTCGATGATCGTGATGTCGGGATGCAGGCCGTGGTGCATATCGAGGATGACGTGCTTGCCGTCGACCTGTTTCAGGGCGATGGATTCGAAGACCGCGGCCATCCCGTCGGCATCGAAGGCGCCGAGTTCGCCGTAGTCCAGCGCCGAGCCGGAAGCGATGAAGCAGTCGCGGAAACCCTTCGGGTCCTTGGCGTCACAGGCCCGGAAGTACCGGTGTTTGAGCGCCTTGATCGACTCGACGGCCTCCAGCCTGGCCAGGCGACGTGCCAGCTCGGCATCCAGTGTTTCCGGCGACGGTGAAACGGACATCGGTGTCCTCCTTGTCGGCTGCTCGGCTGCTCGGCCGCTGCCGAGACGCACTACCCGCGTGGGGTGAACCTAGCCGGGCTCGGCGAATCGAGGCACCGCATGTCCCGGAGAGCGGACGAGACCGGGCAGGCTCACCCGGCGAATCGGCGGCGCCGCCAGCGTGTGACGCACTGCCGGGCGGCCTGCCGCGTTCCCGTGACGCGCGGATCAGGGCATGCTGGACGGCATGGATCTGTCTCGTCGGCAGTTACTGCGCATCGGCGCCGCCGGAACCGCGACGGTGCTGGCGGGAGCCGCGGCGGCGAGCAGTGCGCGCTTCCAGGCGCCGCGCCGGTTGGGTGACCCGTTCTCCCTCGGCGTCGCCTCGGGCGATCCCATGCCCGACGGTGTGGTGCTGTGGACCCGGCTGGCACCGGATCCGCTCGCCCCCGACGGGTTGGGCGGGATGGCGCTGGCGCCGGTGAGTGTGGACTACGAGGTCGCCGAGGACGAGCGGTTCCGCCGGGTGGTCACCCGCGGGACGGCGGTGGCGACGCGCGAACTCGGGCACAGCGTGCATCCGGAGGTGCGCGGTCTGGCCCCGGATCGCTGGTACTTCTACCGATTCCGGGCGGGTCCGGCCCTCTCGCCGATCGGACGCACCCGCACCGCGCCCGCACTCGGGCAGCAGGTGGCGCGAATGCGGTTCGCGTTCGCGTCGTGCCAATCGTGGAGTTCGGGCTACTACACCGCCTACGACCATATGAGTGCCGAGGACCTGGATCTGGTGGTGCATCTGGGCGACTACATCTACGAGCGGTCCTGGCGGCTCGGCCGTGAGGGCGCGACGATCCCGCCGCAGTTGCGCGACGAGGCCTACGATCTGGCCGGTTACCGATTGCTGTATGCCCAAGCCAAATCCGAGCAGCCGTTGCAGGCCGCGCATGCCGCGTTCCCCTGGCTGGTCACCATGGACGACCACGAGGTGGACAACAATTGGGCCGACGACTCCCCCGGCCTCGGCATCGATATCTACCGCATCCCCGCGTTGTTCCGCGGCCGCCGGGCCGCCGCATTCCAGGCGCTGTACGAACATCTGCCGCTGCGCCTGGCACAGATGCCGTCGGGGCCCGATATGCGCCTGCACCGGCGCTACGGCTTCGGCGATCTCGCCGAATTCACCATGATCGACACCCGGCAGTACCGGGACCGGCAGGTCTGCGGGGACGGCGGCCTCAGCACCGATTGCACGCGCCGATTCGATGCCGGACGCACCATTCTCGGTCAGCCGCAACGGGATTGGCTGATCGACGGATTCGGCCGGTCACCGGCGCGGTGGCAGATTCTCGGCAACCAGGTCGCGATGAGCCAAAGCGATTACGACCCCGGCCCGGAACTCGACGTCGGTACCGACGCGTGGGACGGCTACGTCGCCGAGCGCGCGGCCGTCCTCGGCGCCGCCGTCGATCACGGCGTGCGCAACCTCGTCGTCATCACCGGGGACCGGCACGAGAACTACGCCGCCGATCTGCGCCGCGACCCGGCCGATCCGACGACGCCGGTGGTGGCCGCCGAATTCACCGGCACCTCGATCAGTACCGGCGGTGACGGCGCCGACCTGCCGCACCGCGGCCGCCTCCTGCTCGACGCCAATCCGGATATGAAGTTCTACAACGGGCAGCGCGGATATGTGCGGGTCGAGCTCGACCAGCAGTTGTGGCGCAGCGATTTCCGGGTGCTGCCCTACGTCCGCAGGCCGGGCGCACCGATCGCGACGCGCGCGGCGTTCGTGCTGGAAGACGGACGGCCCGGCGTCGTCGAGGCGTGGCGACCCGACCCCGACGGCGGGCAGAGCATCGCGCGCACGGAACAGATGACGACCGGCGGGGATCGAGCGGCCGAACCGCCACCGACCGGCGAGCACGACGGGCCGCCGTGAATCACTTTCGTGTGCTCCACCGGCGATACACGTCGACGCCGCTCAGCCGCGATAGCCGTCCTTGCTGCCCGCCCCGGCCAGCACCCCGCCGGCTCCGGCCAGGGCCGCAAGCCGCTCGTCCTCCGGTGCGGTGATCGCGGTGGAGATCTTCGGCAGGGCGTACGGATGGTTGCGGCCGAGCCAGTCGAGCAGTTCCTCACGGACCGCGCACCGCAGTGTCCACACGTCATCGGAGTCGGCGGCCGACATCGCCGCGCGCACCACGATATTGGTCGGGGTGGAGTCGGTGACCAGCAGATTCCAGGAGCGACCATCCCAATCGGGCCGCTGCTTCAGGTATTCGTGCAGGTGCTCGCGCAGCAGGGGCACCGGCGTGCTGTGATCCAGGTGCAGGAACACCGTGCCGGTGAGTTCGGAGCCGCCGCGCGACCAGTTCTCATACGGTTTGCTGTTGAAATAGGACACCGGCATCGTCAGCCGGCGGTCGTCCCAGATCCGCACCGTCAGGAACGCGAGGGTGATCTCCTCGACGGTGCCCATCTCCCCTTCCACCACGACGGTGTCGCCGATCTTCACCGAATCGCCGAACGCGATCTGCAAACCCGCCATCAGGTTGCTCAAGGTCGACTGCGCGGCCACACCGGCGATGATGCCGATCACACCGGCCGAGGCCAGCAGTGAGGTGCCGAGCGTGCGCAGGCCGGGAAACAGCAGCAGGATCGCCACCGCGGCCGTGGTCACCACCAGCACCGAGGTGACGATGCGGCGCACCAATCCGAGCTGGGTGCGCAGCTGCCGCACCCGCGCCACGTCACGGGTGCGCTGGGCGTAGCGGCTCAAGGTGTTGTCGGCCACCGCGTCGGCGGCCCGGATCACCAGCCAGACCGCGGCCATGATCGCCATCGTGGCCAGCACATTGCGGATCACCGCGTCCTGGCGTAATTCCAGCTCCGCCAACGGGTAGGTCGCGTGCAGCGCCACCGCACCGAGCAAGACCTGCAACGGCATCCGCACCCGCCGCAGCAGCAGCGGCAGCCGGGTGTCCGGGCGTTTGCGTGCGGAGAACCGCATCAGCCGATCGAAGAGCAGACCGGCAACCACGGTGAGCGCGAGGGTCCCGCAGCAGACGATGAGCGGCCGTAGTACATCCTCCAAGGCGAAAGCTCCTTGTCGTTGGTCGTCAGACGTCCAACGCACAGGCTACCGATGACGCTCACCGCCGCAGGCCCGCGCGGCGGCACCGAGCGATCAGCGCTCGCTCACCAGCGACGGAGTCCACCGACCGGCCTCCGGCGAGCCGAATGCCGGTCGGCGCACCGAAATTACGGTGCCGCCTCCATTGTCTTCGCCCCACGGCGCTCGACAGCGGCCAGTTGCAGTCCACCACCATCGGCATCCAAGCGGACGGTGTCGCCTGCTCTCAGGTCACCGTCGAGCAGCAGCCGCGACAGCTTGTTGTCCACTTCCTTCTGCACGGTGCGCCGCAGTGGGCGCGCGCCGAATTCGGGTTGGTAGCCGTGTTCGGCCAGCCAGTCGACCGCCGGATCGGTGACGTCGAGGTCGATGTCCTGGGCGTGCAGCAGCTTGCGGGTGCCGTCGAGCACCAGGTCGACGATGCGGTGGATCTGGGTCTGATCGAGCCGGTGGAAGACGATGGTGTCGTCGACGCGGTTGAGGAATTCGGGCCGGAAGTGCGACCGCAGCCGCTCGTTCAGCGTCGGGGTGATGGAGTCCAGATCGCCCTCCGGCGCCGACAGGATCAGGTCGGAGCCGATATTGCTGGTCATGATGACGATGGTGTTCTTGAAGTCCACGGTGCGGCCCTTGGAATCGGTGACCCGCCCGTCGTCGAGCAGTTGCAGCAGCACATTGAACACATCCGGATGCGCCTTCTCGATCTCGTCGAACAGGATCACCGAGTACGGCTGACGGCGGACCTTGTCGGTGAGCTGGGCCGCGTCGTCGTAGCCGACGTATCCGGGCGGGGCGCCGACCAGCCGCGAGACGGTGTGCTTTTCCTGGAACTCGCTCATATCGAAGCGGATCAGCCGGTCCTCGTCACCGAACACGGCCTCGGCCAGCGCTTTGGCCAGTTCGGTCTTGCCGACGCCGGTGGGCCCGAGAAACAGGAACGATCCGATGGGCCGATTGGGATCCTTGAGCCCCGCCCGGGCCCGGCGCACGGCCTCGGCGACCGCGACGATCGCTTCGTCCTGGCCGATCACCCGCTTGTGCAGGACGTCTTCGAGTCCGAGCAGCCGCTGCCGTTCCTCGGTGGTCAGCTCGGCCACCGGGATGCCGGTCTGGCGCGAGATGACTTCGGCGATATCGGTGACGGTGACCTGCGGCTCCTCGGTGTGACCGGCGTCGGCGAGTTGTTCTTCAGCGACGGCGATCTCGGACTTCAGCTCCTTGGCCTTCTCGTAGTCCTCGGCGGCGACGGCGGCGTCCTTCTCCCGCCGCAGCCGCGCCACCTCCTCCTCGCGTTCGCGCACGTCGGGGCCGGGGGTGCGGGTCCGCAACCGCACCCGCGCGCCGGCCTGGTCGATCATGTCGATGGCCTTGTCGGGCATGAACCGGTCGGTGAGATAGCGGTCCGACAGTTCCGCGGCGGCGACCAGTGATTCGTCGGTGTAGTGCACCTGGTGGTGTTCTTCGTAGACGTCGGCGAGTCCGCGCAGGATCGCGATGGTGTCGGCCACCGACGGTTCGGACACCATCACCGGCTGGAAGCGGCGCTCGAGGGCGGCGTCCTTTTCGATATGGCGGCGGTACTCGTCGATGGTGGTGGCGCCGATGGCGTGCAGCTCACCTCGCGCGAGCGCAGGTTTGAGCAGGTTGCCCGCGTCCATCGACCCTTCCGAGCCGCTGCCCGCGCCGACGATGGTGTGCAGCTCGTCGATGAAGACCACCAGTTCGTCGGAATGGGCGCGCACCTCGTCGAGGATCTTGGTCAGCCGTTCTTCGAACTCACCGCGGTATTTGCTGCCCGCGACCAGCGACCCGACATCCAGGGCGACGACGCGGCGATCGGCGAGGGTGCTCGGCACGTCCCCGTTGACGATGCGCTGGGCCAGCCCCTCCACGATGGCGGTCTTGCCGACGCCGGGATCGCCGATGAGCACCGGATTGTTCTTGCGCCGCCGCGACAGGATCTCGACGGTCTGCTCGATCTCCTCGGCGCGACCGACCACCGGGTCCACCTTGCCCGCCCTGGCCTCGGCGGTCAGGTCGCGGCCGAATTCGTCGAGAGTGGGGGTGTCGCTGGTCTTGCGCTGCCCGTCGGTGCCCGGCAGTTGCGCGCCCGCCATCGCTTGCGCGGCGGGGGTCTCGGTTTCGGCGATGCCGAGCAGGATGTGTTCGGGACCGATGTAGCTGCTGCCGGCTTCGGCGGCGCTGCGCTGGGCGTTGCGCATGGCGCGTTTGGCGGCGGGGCTGAGCGCGATGGCGCCGTTGCCGTTGCCGTTGCCGTTGTCGCCGCGGTGCTCGGCGGCCGCGTCGCGCATCTTCATGCTCAGCTCGTCCGGGTCGTGGCCGAGTTCGGTGAGGATGCCGCGGGTCGGTTCGACCAGGGTCGCCGCGTAGAGCAGGTGTTCGGGGGTGATGTCGGGACTGCGCCAGTCCTTGGCCGCGGCCTGCGCGGTCGCGACGAGTTGTTTGGCGTTATCGCTGAGCAGCCGGCCCAGATCGGTGCGTTGCACCGGCGGCCGCGCGGCCATTCCGGGTCCGAAGAAGCGCTGGAAGATGTCGTCGAACGAACTCATCGAACTGGGCCAGGACTCGGTCATGGTCACATCCCATCTCGGCGTTACCGACTGCGGTCATCCGCGCCGACGGGCCGTGGCCGGCGCCTGCTGCACAACGCGACACTCCTTTCGGCTCGCACCTACCGCTTGCCCTCGGGAATCCGCGCGGTGCCCGGCGCGATCCGGTCCGCCGCACGACTCCCCGGTAGCGGCGGGCGATCAGTGCGTTCGACGACGCCCACCCACCCGGTGGGAAACTCTCGGCGACCGCGATCCGCAGGTACTCGCCCACCTGTGCCAGTAGTTCGGCAACTGGGCGTCAGCTTACGCGGTTCACCCTCAGCGCGCGGCTATCCGAGAGCAACCGGGCATGCACCCTCACTGCGCGCGGGCGGTTTCGGCCAGCAGTTCGGCGAAATCCTTGGCGGGGTGGCCGGTGAGCCGGGGCACGGTATCGGTGACGACGTCCAGCTCGCCGGTGGCCATGGCCTGATAGGAGCTCACCCAGCCCGCGACCTCCCAGTCCTCGGCGCCGTAGCCCGCCCGGCTCGCATACGCCTCATCCAGGGATTCGGCGTGGTAAGTGACGGTGCGGCCGGTCGCTTCGCTGATCATGGCGGCGGCTTCGGTCAGGGTGATCGCGCGCGGACCGGTGACGTCGTAGGTGTGGCCGTCGTGGCCGGTGCCGGTGAGCACTGCCGTCGCGACGTCGGCGACATCGTCGCGGGCGACGGCGCCGATCCGGCCGTCACCGGCGGGACCGCGGATGACCCCGTCCTCGCCGGCCAGCAAGGGCAGCATGTCCTGGTAGAAATTGTCCCGCAGGAAGGTGAAATCCAGCCCGCTGGAACGGATTTCCTGCTCGGTCCACCAGTGGTCGCGGCCGAAGGTGAAGGTGCACTCGGGTGCGGCGCCGACGAAGGAGACGTAGACGATGCGGCACACGCCCGCGTCGACGGCCGCGCGCACGACGGCTCGCTGCTGGTCGGCCCGGTCGCGTGACTCGCTCGCCGAGACGAACAAGAACGTGCCCACCCCCTCGAGCGCCGCGCGCACACCCGCCGGATCGGCGTAAGCGGCGGCGACGAAATGCGCGCCGGGCAGCTGCGGCGCCCGGGCGGCATTGCGGCCGAGCAGCCGTTGCTCGATGCCCTCGGCCGCCAGCCGACGCGCCACCCGTCCCCCGATCGCCCCCGTCGCCCCACTGACTGCGATCAGCTCGCTCATGGGTCGATCGTATGGGTGGGCGGCGGTGGTGCGGCGAACCTCGAGGCGGCGGCGAGTCGGTTGCCGCCGCAGGATCTGCGCCGAACACCGGCCGGTTCGACGCTTACTGCCGGTAGGTCGCCAGGAACCGCCCGATCCGTTCGATGATGGCCTCGAGGTCGTCGGCGTGCGGCAGCGTGACGATGCGGAAGTGATCGGGCCGCGGCCAATTGAAGCCGGTGCCCTGCACGATGTGCAGCTTCTCTTGCAGCAGCAGATCGAGCACCAGCTTCTCGTCGTCGACGATCGGGTACACGTCGAGGTCGATCTTGGGGAACGCGTAGAGCGCGCCCTTGGGCTTCACGCACGAAATGCCCGGGATGGCGTTGAGCGCCTCCCACGCGCGATCGCGCTGCTCACGCAGCCGTCCACCGGGCAGGGTGAGATCGTAGATGCTCTGATGCCCGCCGAGGGCGGCCTGAATCACCTGCTGGCCGGGCACATTCGCGCACAGGCGCAGCCCGGCGAGCATGGTCAGCCCTTCCAGGTAGTTCGCGGCGTGCTGAGTCGGACCCGACACCACCATCCAGCCGGACCGGAAACCGGCGCAGCGGTAGCCCTTGGACAGGCCCGAGAAGGTCAGGCACAGCAGGTCGGGAGCCAGGGCGGCGGTCGCGGTGTGGATGCCGCCGTCGTAGTAGATCTTGTCGTAGATCTCGTCGGAGAACACGATCAGGTTGTGGCGGCGCGCCACTTCGAGAATGTCGCGCAGGACATCCTGCGAATACACCGCGCCGGTGGGATTGTTCGGATTGATGATCACGATCGCGCGGGTGCGTTCGGTGACCTTGGACTCGATATCGGCGACATCGGGGAACCAGTCGGCGGATTCGTCGCACATGTAATGCACCGGCCTGCCGCCGTTGAGCGCGGTGGCGGCGGTCCACAGCGGGAAATCCGGTGCGGGAACCAGCACTTCGTCGCCGTTTTCCAGCAGGGCGGTCATGGCCATCATGATCAGTTCGGAGACGCCGTTGCCGAGGAATACCTCCTCGACGTCGACGTCGGGCAGGCCGAGCGTCTGGTAGTACTGCACGACCGCGCGCCGAGCCGACAGCAGCCCTTTGGAACCGGTATAGCCACTCGAACTCGGCAGTGTCCGCACGATGTCCTGCAAGATCTCCTCGGGCGCTTCGAACCCGAACGGCAGCGGGTTGCCGGTGTTGAGTTTGACGACGTGATGTCCCTCGGCTTCCAGGCGCGCGGCATGCTCGGCCACCGGGCCGCGAATCTCGTACGACACTCCCGACAACTTGCTCGACTGCTTGACCTGCATGGACATCCTCTTCTCGAAACGGCTGCCGCTACTGTACTTGGAAATCCCAAGTATGCACTTTGATTTTCCAAGTACTGCGTTAGAGTGGCCGGGTGCCACGCCGAAGTTACGACCATCACTGTGCGGTGAGCCGCGCGCTCGAGATCGTCGGGGACCGCTGGAATCTGCTGGTAGTGCGCGAACTCACCGCCGGCCCGCGCCGCTACAGCGATCTGTTCGCCGACCTGCCCGGCATCAGCACCGATGTGCTCGCCGCCCGGCTCAAGGACCTCGAACGCGACGGGATTCTCACCAAGCGCCGGGTCGGGCCGCGCGCGACGACGGCGTTGTACGAGCTCACCGACACCGGTGCGGCCTTGCGCCCGGTGCTGGAGGCGCTGTCGGTGTGGGGGACGCCGCTGCTGGGTGAGCGCCGCAGCACCGATGCGGTGCGCGCGCACTGGTTCGCCTTGCCGCTGGGGCGGGCGGTGGCCGAGGTGGTGTCGAGCGGGACGGTCACCGTGTACATCGGTGATACGACGTTCCACTACGTCATCGACGCGACCGGGCTCACCCATCACGATGGCGCGGCCGAGAATCCGGATCTCGAAGTGCGCCTGGATCTGGGCACAGCCACCGAAATCGCCAAGGGCACACGGGGACTGGCCGATATACTCGCCGAAAGCCGCGCCTGAACTTCCGCGCGATATCCGTGCCTTCGCCGTGCGCAGCGTTCCGACCGCGCCCGCTGACGCGCTTGCCGGTCCTTGTGACCCGCCCCAGCCGGATTCTCGCTGAGCTGGCGCGGTTCCCAACAAATCCCGGATCCGGCGTTCACCGCGCCCGCACTCCCCTACCGTCGGACCCAGCGACAGGCGGGTATTCGGAGGTGTCCGGTGAGCATCGGTTCCAGCCGCATCCGGTGGCGGGTGATGAGCGTGCTGGTGCCGCTGGCCGTGGTCGCCGCCCTGTGCTCTGCTGGCGAATCGGCGATCGCGGCGGGCGCGCCCGACCTGCCGATCCCGGCCGGAACCCAGCACGCACCCGATGGTTCCCGCATCGTCGCCATCAGCCGAGGCGCCGACGGATTCCTCGATGTGCGGGTGCACTCGACCGCCATGCATACCGATATCACCGTGAAAGTGCGTCCGGCGCCTCGCGATTCCGAACCCGCGCCGGTGCTGTATCTACTCAATGGTGCCGACGGCGGCGCCGACCGGAACTGGACCAACGCCACCGATATCGCCGATTTCCTCGCCGACGAACAGGTAACCCTGGTGGTCCCGATGGGCGGGCGCGGCAGCTATTTCACCGACTGGCGCGCCGACGACCCGGTGCTGGGTAAACAACGCTGGACCACATTCCTCACCGAGGAACTGCCGCCGATCATCGACAGCGCCTTTCGCGGAACCGGGAAGAACGCCATCGCAGGCATTTCCATGGCGGGCACCGCGGTGTTCCAGCTCGCCCTGGCCGCTCCGGACCTGTACCAGGCCATCGGCTCCTACAGCGGATGCGTGCAGACCAGCGATCTGAGCGGTCGCGCCCTGATCACCGCGGTGGTCGCCAGCAATGGCGGAAATCCGGCGAACATGTGGGGCGCCAGCCGTGAGGTATGGGCCGCCAAGGACCCCTACCTACACGCTGCCGACCTGCGCGACACCGCCATCTACGTCGCTACCGGCACCGGACTACCCGGCCCGCTCGACAACCTGCCCGCCGCGGGCGACCCGCTCTCGCTCGCCTACCAGCTCGTCTTCGGCGCACCACTGGAACAAGTCACCCATGTCTGCACCCAGCGCCTGCGCGACCGCTTCCAGGAACTCGCCATCCCCGCCACCTTCGACTTCCGCGACACCGGAACGCATTCGTGGGGGTACTGGGAGCAGGACCTGCACCGATCCTGGGAGCTGTTCCGGGCGGCGCTGGCCGAGTAATCGAATCTCGGCCGGCGCACGCCGATCTCGGGATCGGCCCCTAGGAACCAGCCGAACCGGAGCCGAGCAGTTCGGGCAGGTCGATGAGCAGGAACTTCACCAGCGGACTCGTGCATCCTTGCGCGCCGCAGCCGACATCGGCGGAGCCGAGCATGGGGCCGTCGACGAATGCCTGCTGTGGTGCCGCAGAAGCGGTCGTCGCGGTGGCGAGCTGGGCCGCAGGTAAGAGTGCGGCAGTGACGGCTATCGCGACGAAAGTGCGTTTCAACATGCCCTCCAGGGTGTGCCGGCTTCCCGACCCCGACGAAGGCCAGGGGTGATCAGGAGATCGCGGAAGACCCCGATCCCGTGGACCGCTATCGCTCAGTCGAAGGGGCGCAGGCCGATCATGGTGCGTGGTGCGGCGAAGACATAGCGGCCCTCGCCCATGGCGGTGAGTTCGCCGCTGTCGGTGAAAGCGTCCGGGTCGGCGTCGATGGCGCGGAACGGCGCGTCCCAGAGGACGGCGCCGGTGCGCGGGTCGAGGGCGTAGATGCCGGTCGGGTCGGTGAACACCGCTGTGCCGTCGCGCCAGTCGTGCAGGGTGCCGTGACGGTCGGTGGGAGTGCGCCAGAGGCGTTGTCCCGTCCGCAGATCCAAGCCGGAGGTGGTCGCGGCAAAGGGATCGTGGAGCAGGGCGATATCGCCGAGTATGCCGATCGCGGTGCCGGTGACGGCGGCGCCGTCACCCGCATCGGGTGCGGTGGCGAGCAGATCGGGGCTGGTCCAGCGGACGGTTCCGTCGCGGCGGTCGACAGCCGTATCGCCCAGCAGGATGGGAATGGTGTCGTCGGCGGGGCGGTCGAGGGTCGGATCGCTGACCGCCGGCCCGCCGGTGGTGGCGAGGGTGCGGCCTGCACGGTCGAGCAGGTCGGTGCGGGTCGCCCCGCTGCCATCGCATCGGGTGTCGACGCGGATCACGAGGGCATCGAATGCCGGTGTGTGGTGCGAACATCCGTCGAGCCGGGCAGTCCAGGTGGGTTCGCCGGTGCGCAGGTCGAATCCGGCCATGTCGGCGCCGAGGGTGAACACACCTTGGCCGTGGGAGACATCGAGCGCATCCCATGGCAGGTCTTCCCAGAAGGTGCCCATGGTGTACGGCCGGGTCCAGTAGGCGTCGGGGTCGGCGAGGTTGCCCGAATGCACGCGTACGTCATCGGATTCGACATCACCCTCGGCGATGTACAGGCGGTCGCCGGTGGCGGCGAGGGCGAACACGTGCCAGTCCAGTGGTGTGCGGGTGACCGTTCCATCGGCGAGGTCGAATCCGATCAGCGCGGAATCCTCGGCCGAGAACCCGGTGTAGCAGACGAGCGCGCCGTCGACCGGTTCGGCTGCGCACCCGCCGAGGCCGGTTGCCGGCGCTTCCCACTGTGTCGCTCCGGTCGCGGCATCGAGGCCGTAGAGTTTCGGCTCTCGGAGCGACATGGCGTCGTGGTCGTAGACTCCGATCACCGTGACCAGCGTGTCACCGGCGTCGAGGAAACCCGCGCCGCCGAAGTCGAATTCGGTGCCGCCGACCGGGTTACGGAATTCGGCGCCGGGCGCGCCGTACAGGGCTGCTGCGTCGATCGACCATCCCAGACCCGGTGCGGCGTCATTGGTTCCGGTGATCTTGCGGGTGGTGTCGTCCGGAGACATCAGCACCGCCACCGCGCCCGCGCTGGTGACGACCGCGGCGACGGCGGCGAGGACGAGGTTGCGAACGCCAGGAGCCCACGCCATTACGACACCTCCAGGCCGGGAGCCAGCGCGATGGTTTCGAGCAGAGCCGTCGGCAACGGCTGCGCGGGATCGCCGGCGCGCGAGGATACTTCGATCCTGGTGCCGGAGGGGTGGGTCACCGTCACGGTGCGGGTCAGTTCGGTTCCTGGAACGCCCGACCGTGACGCCACCCCGTCCGTGGATTCCTCGGTTTCCACGACCGATCCATCGGCCAGTGTCCGGCTGGTGGCGACTCGATCACCGAGCGAGGACGACGGCTCGGTCGAGGTCGGTAGGGGCTGCCCGGTGGTGATCTCGATGCTCAGCCGTGACTGCTGCCCGCCGCGTCGGCGCGGACGGTCTGGCACAACCCGCCGTCGTCCCATCCGCCCGGCCGCAGGTCACCCAGCGGACGGTCCAGCGTCACGCCGTCGAGCCGGACACCGGCCAGCACAGCGTTGAGGCGGCGAGCGGTGGGTTCGTCGATGGCCTGTGTCTCGTCGAAACCGGTGGAGCAGGCTTCGGGCGGGCCGGGTGTTCCCGGCGGCACCGGCGCAGTCACCGCGAGCCCGGGTGCGGTGACGAGGGCGACGAGTTCATCGATCGTCAGCGGAACTTCGCCGGCCGGGAGGGCGTCGCTCGTCCCGTTGGTCGCGTACGCGCTGATCACACTGCCGTCCGGCAGATACGCGGTGACACCGCGCGAGAGCGTGCGCACACCGTCGGTCTCCGACCAGGAGTCCTGGGTATCGACGGTCGAGCCGTCCGGAAGGTGACGGCGTTCATCGAGTTCGCCTGCGACACAGGGCCGGACCGGATCGTTGGACTGCCGTACCGTCACCGACATCCACCCCGCTCGATCACCCCGCCGCACCGTGCCGTCGGCGGAGGTGAAGCCGCCGAGCTCCGCCGGCTCGGGCGCCTCGATGATGGGCTGGAAGAACAGCGACCGATCGGCGGGCGCGAAGTCGATGGCGACCCCGGCGGGCAGCGCCGCACGCAGCGCCTCCGACATCGCCACCGCTTTGGGCCCGGAGAACCACGGATACGCCGGGTTGTCGTACTCGGACTCGCCCGTCGTGACCCAGCCGAACGACCCGCCCTCGCCGGGCGGGTCCACCACCGGACAGCCGGGAATCTGCGTCGGATACGTGACCGGCGGAGTCACATAGGTGGGTTCCCGATCCGGCTGCGGCGAAGCGCTCGTGGTGGTCGGCGGCGCCGTCGTCAGCTCGTGCTCCGGTTCGTGCAACAACCCACCGGCGATCACTCCGCAGGCCACGATCGCCACACACACCAGCCCGGTGGTCCATCCGCTGACCGCCCGCGACGGCCCCGACGCCCGCCCGTCCCCCATCGACTCCCGCACCCTCGGCTCCTTCCGATCACGCCATTAGATCAGGTGGGTCCGACAGGAATCGACGACCGCCCGACAGCCGGCCGGGCCGATCGACTCGAGCTCCACCACAGCGACCTCAGCGGTGCGAGGGTCAACCGGAATCCGCACTCGAGCGCCGGATTCGAGCGTTGAGGTAACGCTGCTCCGGAAGACTGGTGGTGAGGCGCGCGGCCTCGACGTAGCTCTCCAGTGCACCGGTCAGGTCGCCGGTCATGTCCAGCAGGTGGGCGCGGACGGCGCCTCGCGACGCCACACCTGCCCCACCGCCGCCGCGTTCACTGGTCGTCGCCGCCCGGCCACATGGTCGGCCGCAGTTCAACGGTTCCGCCCGGACCCGCGAACTGGGCGGCGATCTGCTCGGCCCGCTCATGGCTGTCGACGTCGATCAGGAAGAAGCCCGCCAGATGCTGCCGTGGGGCGGCGAATCGACATCGCGCCGGAAATTTCTGCGATGAGTCGACGTGACGTGGAACACCTGACCTCGCATTGCGCGATACCCCTAGGGGGTATAGGTTTATGACAGACGAAGAGACAACCACCAGACGAGCGAGAAGGACGACGACCATGAGCACCGAACTCCACACCGGCCACGCAGCCCACACCACCGGTGCGCCGCATGCCGGCCACGCCGCAGCTCACGGAGATCACGCAGGTCATGCCAACCACGGCGAGCACGCCGCCCATCCCAACCATGGAGATCACGCAGGCCACGCCAATCACGGCGCAGTTCACGGCGATCATTCGGCCCACGGCGCCTCCGATTTCCCCGGCGGCCTCCTGATCACCCAAGACGGCTACACCCTGCACCTGACCGACACGATCCTCCGCCCAGGCGAGGTCGATTTCCGGTTCCGGATCATCGGCCCGGACGGGCGGCCGGTCACCGAGTACACCCCGATCCACGACAAGGAACTGCATCTGATCGTGGTGCCGCGCGAGCTGACCGGGTTCTGGCATGTGCATCCGGAGCCGGCGGCGGACGGCACTTGGTCGGTGCGGCTGAACCTGCCGGAGGCGGGGGCGTATCGGGTGTTCACCGATATCGCGCCGCGGGCCCTCGGCAAGACGATCACCCTCGGCGCGGACCTGGCGGTGGCCGGGACGTACGCACCGCGGCCGGTGCCGGAATCGGCGCGCACATACCGGGTGGACGACTATGAGGTCGAGCTGGCGGGCGAGCTCAGCACCGGCACGGGCAGCCTGCTCACCCTCACCGTGCGCAAGGACGGCGTTCCGGTCACCGATCTACAGCCCTATCTCGCCGCGTTCGGTCACCTCGTCGTCATTCGCGCCGGCGATCTCGCCTACGTCCACGTGCACCCGAACGGTGAGCCGGGCGACGGCGTCACCGCGCCCGGACCCGACGTCTCCTTCCACACCGCGGTCCCCGGCCCCGGCACCTACCGGCTGTTCCTGGACTTCAAGCACGGCGACACCGTCCGCACCGCCGCCTTCACCCTCGACACCGCGCAGGCGCACGGCTGACCCGGCCGCGGTGCCCGACCGCCACCAAGCCCGTTCTGCATACACCTTCGAAGGGTCGCTCGACCATCGAGCGACCCTTCCGCACGCATCCCCTACGTGCTGTTACGCACCGCGAACCCCTCGGGATCGGCGGCCAGTTCCTCCCAGAACTGCACGTACGCCTGCTCGTGCCCGATGCCCAGCTGGAGAATCCGGGCCCGGGCCACCGCGCGCACATCCGCCCCGCTACGGTCGATGCCGTCGTACAGCTCGCGGTAATGATCGAGCCAGCGCCGGTGTTCGGCGGCTTGGTGGCGCGCCAGGCCGACCACGTCATCCGGTTCGCCGAGGTCGACGAAGAACAGTTTGAGCTGGGCCGGGTCCCTGGTCTCGGCCGGCGGGCCCGAAGGATCCGCCAGCCAGTCACGCAGCCGCGCGCGACCGGCTTTCGTCAGATGGAATACCCGCCGCCTGCGCCCACCCTCTTCGGCTTCCTCATGGAGCAGACCTTGCTCGGCCAGCCGCACCGGAATCCGGTAGAGCTGCGCGTGCGGGATCGGCCAGAAGTAGTCGATGCTCTCCTCGATGCGGGTTTTCAGGTCATAGGGGGTGAGTGGTCCGTGCCGGGCGATCAAGCCGAGCACGATGTAGTCCTGCGCCCCGAGATCCGCCATGCCACCTCCGCACGATTGACACCATCTCAGTGAGACTATACGTTCGCCTCGTTGCGACCGTATCAATGAGAGGATTGCCCATGCGTGCGGCAGGTATCGAACTCTTCGCCCGATGGACCGATATGTGGAACGGCGAGCTGGATCTCGTCGAGCAGATCATGGCGCCGGAGTTCGTCCTGCGCTACGCCCAGCCGGGCGCCTCCGACTATGACTCCATCCGCGACCGCGCGGCATTCAGGATCCAGATCGCGCGGTTTCGGGAGCAGCGCCCGGATCTTCGCTTCACCCCGCAGGGCAGCTTCGTCGTCGAGATGGACGAGACCGGAACCGGCTTGGTGGCCAGTCCCTACGGGGCGCGCTTCACGGACTCCGGCGGTTCGGTGATCGACGTGAGCGGCACCGATATCCTGCGCGCCACCGGCGGATTCATCACCGAAGTGTGGTCGGTCTCCGGGGGACCGGGCGGGCGCAGCTTCTACGCCGCCGGCGAGCTCGAGGCCGCGCACGGACCGCGGGATTAGCATCGAGGCATGAGCCTCGGAGGGCTGGACGGTGCAGGCTGGCGCGGGGAGGAGTACTCGGCCGCCGCCGAGCATCATCGTGCGGTCGACGAATGGTTTCTGCTCCGCCATCCGCCCCGGGCGTGGGATACGGTGGTCGATCTCGGGTGCGGCACCGGCGAATTCACCGCGAAACTCGGCCTGCTGGTTCCCGATGGGCTCGTCATCGGAGTCGATCAGGATCCGTCCATGCTCGCCACCGCGCGGCGCCGGGCCGGTGCCAACCTGGAGTTCGTCACCGCCTCGGCAACGGACTTCGATCGGCTGATCCCGCCGGGGACCGTCGATCTCGTGGTCAGTCGCGCGATGCTGCACTGGCTGCCGATGTCGGCCTACCCGCAGGTCTTCGCGGCCGTGCACCGGGTGTTGCGACCCGATGGCTGGTATCACTCCGAATCCGCCGCGGCGGGCAACGCGGCCAGGGTGATCCGGCTCATCGCGCGCATCGCCCGCGCCAACGACCTACGTCCACCCGAACCGTTCCCGGAACCCGAACCCGTGGCCCACCTGCTCACCGACGCCGGATTCGACATCCCCGACGACGGTGTACGCACGGTCATCCAGCACCGCCCGTTCACCCGCGACGAACTGGCGGCCATGCTGCGCACCACCGCGGCGATATCACTCACCCGCCAGGCTCCCGAGGCCGCGCATGCCCGCCTGGCCGATGAACTCGCCTACGCCGTCGACGAATTGCGCACCCCGGACGGCAGCTACGACCAGACCTTCGTCCGCCTGGAAATCCTGGTGCGCAAACCGGTCCCCTAGCCGGCAGCGGGCGCGAGCGATGGCAGGGTCAGGGGTTCGGTGGTTCCGGCTCCGGCAGAGCGAGGACCGAGTCGACCAGCCCGGGGAATCGGGTGCCGAGTTCGTCCAGTCGCAGCGTGTTCATGCGCTGGCGTCCGACGTCGAACTGGCGGATGATGCCGGCTTTGCGCAGGGCCTTGAAGTGGTGACTGAGGGTGGACGCGGCGACGTCGAGATCGAAGGTGCCGCAGGGCCTGTCGCCGTCGGCGAGCAGGGTGCGCACGATCCGGCGACGGGTCGGGTCGGCCAGTGCGTGCAGCACATCGTCGATCGCGACCTCCTCGATCGCGGGGTGGTCGGCGGACTTCCAGCGTCCCGGCGGCACCGCGACTCCTTACTCTTCGACACCTATCGAATAAAACGAAGCATAGCCGCGTTCTCTTCTGCTGTCATCGAAAAGAATGGGACGCCTGCGCCCCACGCCCGAATGGAGACCGACACCGATGAGCAGCCTGCCCACCACCATGCGCGCCCTCGAACAGCCCACACTGACCGGACCGCGGGATCTGCGCCTGCTCGATGCCGCACCGGTTCCGGTGCCCGCCGCGGGTGAGGTCCTGATCCGGGTGAGTGCCGCCGGCGTCAATTTCGCCGATGTCATGCAGACGTCGGGCACCTACGACGGCGGTCCGCAGGCGCCGTATATCGCCGGATTCGAGGCCGCCGGCGAGGTCGTCGCACTCGGACCAGGAGTCACCGGGATCGAGCCGGGCGCGCATGTGATCGGCACCGGGCCCGGCGCTTTCGCCGAATACATGGTCATGCCCGCCGCCGGGGTCGCGCCGGTGCCCGCGGGCTGGACGGATGAGCAGGCACTCGGCCTGGTTCTCAATTGGGCCACCGCATTGGCCGCGCTGAAACCGCTGGGCCGCCTCAGCACCGGGGAGACCGTGCTCGTGCACGCGGCGGCGGGCGGCGTCGGCCAGGCCGCCGTACGGATGGCCGCGCATTACGGCGCCACCGTGATCGCCACGGCCTCACCGGACAAGCACGACACCGTGCGCGCACTCGGCGCCCACCACGTGCTCGACTATCGCAACGTCGACATCGCCGCCGAGGTCGCGCGGCTGACCGACGGCCGGGGTGCCGATCTGGTGCTGGAATCGGTCGGCGGCGACACCTTCGCCGCCTCGCTGGCCGCCACCAGGCGGGTCACCGGACGCGTCGTCGTCTACGGTGCGGCGGCGGGTAGTTCCGCGATCACCAACTGGGACCTGAACTTCCGTCACCAGATCCACCTGATCGGTCTGCACATCGGGGTGCTCATCGAGCACGCTCCCGAAGTCTTCGGCGAGCTCATGCGCGAGCTCGCGGCACTGCGCGAGGCAGGCGTCTACCCGCCGGGCACGCCGGCCGTCCACGATCTCGCCGACGGTCCGGCCGTCCTCACGGCCCTGGCCGAGCGCACCACGACCGGCAAACTCGCGTTGCGGCCGTGACGGGGTAGCACCCGGTCAGCGCTGCTTGCTGGTCCTGGCGCGACGACGGGCGGCCTGCATCTCGGCGAGTTCGCGCTCGAGCTCTTCGGCGATGCGGAACTGGCCGGTGTCATAGATGCTGGTGGCCTGGACGACCTCGTGCAGCGCGGGTTCGGCCTCGGACGCCTTGCTCTTGGACTTGCGCCCACGCAGCGCACCGATCTTCGGGCTGTCCGAGGCGCCGAGCGCGCTGAACGCCGGCTCCGGACGATCGATGCTCACCGTCGGCTCGGCCGGCTTCGCGGCGGCGCGGAAGGGCGTCGAGGTCGAGCGCGGCTCCGCCGCCGGAGCCTTCGCGGGTGTGCTCGCCTTCGACACCGGCGCGGCGGCAGGCTTCGCCGCACCGTTCGCGGACGCCGTCCCGCTCGCCGAGGCGGTGGAACCGTTGACCTTCACCGGCTCGCTGGCCGAGGTCTTCGTGGCGCGCTGCGGCTCGGCCACCGGCGCGCTCTTGGCCGCCGCACCATTGGACGTGGCACGCGCCGACGCCACGGTGGTCTCGGTGGAACCGAGGAAAACATCGTCGTCGAACGAGACCGGGATCTTCGGCGTCGCGGGCTTGCCGGAGCTACGGAACGCGGCCTTGGGCGCTGGCTCGGCGGCGGGTGCGGGCTCCTGCTCGAGCACCTCGGTCTCGGCCTGCGCCTCGGCGTCGGCGACCTCGGCCTCGGCGTCCTGCTCCTGCGGCGCGGGCGCCGGAACCTCTTCCCGGACCGCGGGTTCGGGTTCCATGGACACCGGCTGCTGCAACGCGTAATCGGGTGCGCTCAACCGGAAGCTGTTGATATCGGGCAGCCGGCTGCGGATCTGCTCGGCCGGGTCCGGCAATTCCCTGACCTGCTCGGTCGCCCGCGCGATGGCAAGACCGTACCGGGCGCTGACGGCGTCGTGGATGAGCAGCGCGACGCCGATCATCACCGGCGCCACCGCGTGCACGGCCGCCTCGTACCACTGCGCGTCACGCACATACGGGTAGGTGTTGAGGCTGACAGTCAGTGCCAGCAGGGCGATTTCGGCGGCGGCGACCTTCTGCCGGTTGTCGACCACACCCCATTCGGCCACCTTGTTGGTGCCGATCATGATGATGATGAGGCAGACACTGATCATCGCCTCGATCAGGTAGCTGAACCAGTACAGCGGGTCGCCTGGCCCGCCGGGAGCGATGTTGTGCTGCACATTGACCGCCGACCACAACATGCCCGCCGCTACCACACCGGCCAGCGCGCGCAGCGACCACGAACGGTGACGGTAGAGCGAGGCGAGTTTGGCGTGCGGACTGGATTCGCGCTGCTGGTTGGCGATTGCCTTACGGGCTAGCAAGAGATCTCGAATGTCGGCCTTCTCGATTTCTTCGGTGGTCTGCCTGGCTCGGTCGGCGGCGGCGGCCGCGGCCTGGGCCTGTTTCCAGCGTTGTGCCCGGTCCTGGACCCGGATGCGCTCGGCGAGTTCGCGTTCGGCGCGCAGTTCTTCTTCCGACAGGGCGTCGGTGAGCGCCGGATCGAACTGGTAGGCCAGCCGGCCGCGGGCCTTCTCGACCCGCTGCGCCAGCTGTGAGACCTCGTCCTCGACGGGCTGCGCGATGGGGTGCTCGATGGTCACATCGACTCCCTGCGGCACGGATCGGAAGGCGGGCAGACGATCACACGTGGCTGTGGCACCCCACATTCATAGTCGATGCACCGTTGTCGGCGAAACCATTGATTCCCATCGACGGCGCGCACAGGGACGCTCGAACCCGGTGACGGGCGACACATCCGGCGATTGTATAGTTGGCCGACGCAACTAGTTGCTGTTGCTAAACAATTCTGCTGGGGCGCACAGCCTGATCACGCGCCGCCCATCCGGTCGACGGCCGCGCCGCAGCGCGCGCTCCCCAGCCACGGCTACCAGATCAGAATCAGGGCTCACATGACCACATCGACCACCCGGGCGGACGCGGGGCCCCCGGAGACCGGCGCGAGCACCACCCTGTCGCATCGGCAGGTGCTGACGATTCTCTCCGGCCTGTTGCTCGGCATGTTCCTGGCCGCGTTGGACCAGAACATCGTGAGCGTCGCGATCGTCAAGATCGCCAACAGCTTGCACGGCTTCGACGAACAGGCGTGGGCCACCACCGCCTATCTGATCACCGCGACCATCACCACACCGCTGTACGGCAAGCTCGCCGACATCTACGGCCGCAAACCGTTCTATCTGCTCGCGATCGGGCTGTTCGTCATCGGTTCGGTGGCCTGCACCTTCGCCACCTCGATGTATCAGCTCGCCGCGTTCCGCGCGTTCCAGGGCCTGGGCGCGGGTGGCCTGATGTCGCTGGCGTTCACCATCATCGGCGATATCGTGCCGGCCCGCGAACGGGTGCGCTACCAGGGCTATTTCATGATCGTCTTCGGTGGCGCGACGGTGCTCGGCCCGGTGCTCGGCGGCTTCTTCTCCGATTACGACATCCTCGGCGGCATCGAGGGCTGGCGCTGGGTGTTCCTGGTGAACGTGCCGGTCGGGGTGCTGGCGATGATCGTGGTCGCGAAGGTGCTCAATGTCCCGCATCAGCGGCAGAACCACCGCATCGACTGGCTCGGCGCGATAGCGCTGGCGATCTGCGTGGTGCCGCTGCTGATCGTGGCCGAACAGGGCAGGCATTGGGGCTGGGATTCGCACAAGGCGCTGACCTGCTACGGCATCGGTGCGGCCGGGCTGCTGCTGTTCGTGCTGATCGAGTTCCTGATGAAGGACGCCGCGCTGATTCCGCTGCGGTTGTTCAAGAACTCCACGTTCAGCGTCACCATCGCGGGCGGATTCATCGTCGGTGTCGCGATGTTCGGCGCGATCACCATGGTGCCGCAGTACTTCCAGGTGGTGCGCGGGTATTCGCCCACCAAGGCGGGTCTGCTCATGCTGCCGCTGGTGCTCGGCATCATGATCGGTTCGGGTGTGGCGGGCCAGATCACCAAGCGCACCGGCCGTTACAAGATCCTGCCGGTGGCGGGCACCTTCATCATCGCGGTGGGCGCCGTGCTGTACGCGCAGGTGCATTACGACAGCGCGCTGTGGCAGCCGCTGGTGTACGGCGGCGTCATCGGGCTCGGGCTCGGCGCCTGCATGCAGACGCTGATCATCGCCGCGCAGAACGCGGGCCCGCGCTCGGATATGGGTGTGTCGACCGCGTCGGCGACGTTCTTCCGGCAGATGGGCGGCACCCTCGGCGTCGCGATCTTCCTGACCATCCTGTTCAATCTGCTGCCGCGCAAGATCACCGACGCGTTCGGCGGAACGCTGCCGCCCGGCTTCGACGCCGCCGCGCTGGGCGATTTGCAGAGCAACACCAGTGTGATCGCCACGCTGCCGCCGGAGGTCCGGGTGCCGATCCTGACCGGTTTCACCGACTCCATGCAGGGCGTGTTCTATGCCGCGTCCGCGGTGGCGTTGCTGGCGTGTGTGGTGCTGATGTTCATGAAGGAGATCCCGCTACAGGACGCGCCGGTGCCCGCGACGGCGACGGACGCGGCGGCGGCCGAAAGCATCGCCTCGTCCTGGGACGAGGACCAGGTGTGGGAAGGCGCCGCACAGGCTTTGTCGGAACCGGAGCCGGTACTGGCCGCCGCCGCGGCCCGGCACGCCGAGACCAATGGTCACGGCGCGCACGAGGGCACGGTGACCGCCGCATTCGACGCCGGCTACGGCGAGGACGCCGCGATCACCGGGCGGGTCCATCGCGAGGACGGGCATCCGGTCCCGGACGCGGCGCTCACCCTGATCGATCCGAAGGGCCGCCAGGCCGCGCGCGCCACCGGTGACGCACACGGCGAGTTCGTTTTCCCGGCCGCGGACACGGGCAGCTATGTGCTGATCGCGTCGGCGAGCGGACATCAGCCCACCGCGGTCAATGTGACGGTCGGGCAGCAGCCCCAGCGACTCGATCTGACACTGCTCGGCTCCGGACGGCTGTCGGGTGTGGTGCGTTCGGCAGGCAGCGGCGATCCCCTCACCGCCGCGACGGTGACGTTGACCGATCAGCGGGGCGAGGTCGTGGCCAGCGCGGTGACCGGCGCGGACGGCACGTATGTCTGCGAAGGCGTGGTCGCGGGCTCGTACACGCTGGTGGCGGTGGCCGACCATATGCGCCCGGACGCGAGCACCCTCGCGGTGCCCGACACCGGTGTGCTGCGCCACGATATCGAGCTGACCCCGATGGCGGTGCTCGTCGGCACGGCCGAAACCGCGGATGGGCGCACCGTCGCCGACGCCCAGATCACCGTGCTCGACGAGACCGGCGAACTGACCGCAACCACCCGCACCGACGAGCACGGACGCTATGTGGTGCCGGATCTTCCGGTCGGCCGGTACACGATCGTGGCGCGCGGCTATCCGGCGGTCTCCGGGCAGGTGCTGGTGTCCGGCGGTGAGGTGTCGCACGACGTGCGACTCGGGTACGACACCGGCGACTGAGGTTCGGTGGCGCGAACCGAACTCACCGTGCGGACGCGCAGTCGAGCCGACAGGCGTGGGGAAATCGCGAACCACCCTCCTGCCGATTGACCGGCACCGCACCGGGTACGCGGCAAGCATGGAGCTACTCGTGATCCTCGCAATTCCGATCGCGGTCGCTGCGGTGATCCTCTACCGCAAGGCGACCGGAAAACATCCGAATGAGCCGTTGACCCCGGACAACGACGGTGAGTAGGCCTGTCATGACATCCATGGATCCCGACCCGTCCCGCACTCCCGATCTCGAACCCGGTGGCGGGGTCCCGCCGGGCGCCACCCCACCGGATACCCCGCAGACCTCCGGTCTGTCGGCGCCCGAACCCGACACCCGCCATCACTTCCCGTTCACCGGCATCGCGGCGATCCTGGTGACGGTCCTGGTCGTGGCCGTATTCCTGGTGGTGGCGGTGGCGCTGGTGATCTCGCTCGGCTGAGCGCGGGCCGGCGATTGAGCACCGCGAACCCGGGTAGGCCCCGAACATGGCACCGACGATCGACCAGCTGCTGCACGCGCTGACCCGCGCGGCGAACGCGCTGACCGAGGCCGGGATACCGTTCGCGGTGGCCGGCGGCTGTGCGGTGTACGCGCGCGGCGGGCCCGCCTCCGATCACGATGTGGACCTGTTCGTGCGGCCCGCCGATATCGGCGAGGTGCGCAGTGTGCTGGCCCGTGCGGGCCTGCGGGTCGCCGATGCCGCCGAGGACTGGCTGACCAAGGCCTATGACGGCGACACCCTCATCGACGTCGTCCATCGCCCCAACGACCGTGCGGTCACCGATGAGATGCTCGCGCGGGCCGAGCTGATGCCGGTGGGCCCGACCCGGGCCCCGGTGATCTCCGGCACCGATCTGATGGTCGACAAGCTGCTGGTCTTCAGCGCGCATCGGCTCGATCTGAGCCCGCTGCTTCGGATCGCTCGCGATCTGCGCGAGCAGGTGGATTGGCCGTCGGTGCGGGCCCAGACCGAACATTCGCCCTACGCCAAGGCGTTTCTCGGACTCATCGATGATCTCGGGATCGCCGACACCGGAAGAGGCAACTGATGCCAGTGACCCATGAACCCGGATCCACTCCACCGCAATATCTGGTCGCGAGGCTGCGTCGCGCGCTGGCCGAGGATCCGCGCACCGCCGAACTGGGTGTGCAGGTCCATATTCGCGGCGGTGTCGTCGTCCTCGACGGCGAAGTCACCAGCGCCGAACGCAAACAGCGGCTCGAGGACGCGGTGCGCGAACTCGTGCCCGACGCCGCCATTCACAACGAGGTCCGGGTGGGCACGCCCGTGCAGCCGGGGCCGAGCGAGGAATTGCGCTGACGGCGCGGCCACGAACGGAAGGAGTTGGCAGGCATGCGGATCGCGGCGGTCGGAGACATTCATCTGGGAACCGATTCACGCGGATTGCTGCGCCCGGCGCTGCGGCAGCTGCCCGAGCGTGCCGATGTGCTGCTGCTGGCCGGTGATCTCACCAAACACGGGACCGTGGACGAAGCTCGCGTCGTCGCCGAGGAATTCGCGGATCTGCCGGTGCCGGTGATCGCGGTGCTCGGCAATCACGACTATCACAGCGACGCCCAGGACGAGATCACCGATCTGCTCGGCGGCCACAACATCACCGTGCTGGAGGGTTCGGCCACCACCGTCGCCCTGGGCGGCTCGACGCTGGCGGTCGCCGGCACCATCGGCTTCGGCGGCGGCTTCGCCGGTAAATGCGCGAGTGTGTTCGGTGAGCGGATGATGCGCGATTTCGCCGGACGCGCGGTGGCGCTTGCCGATTCGCTGCGGGTGGCGCTGGCCGGCTGCGACGCCGACGTCACCGTGGCGTTGACCCACTACTCCCCCGTCACCGACACCCTGCACGGCGAACCACCCGAGATCTATCCCTTCCTCGGTTCCTATCTGCTCGGCGAGGCGATCGACGACGCGGGCGCGGACCTGGCCCTGCACGGACACGCGCACGCCGGACGGGAACACGGCACCACCCCGGGCGGGATCCGGGTGCGCAATGTCGCCCAGCCGGTGATCCGGGCCGCCTACACCATCTACGACCTGCGTTCGGCGCCCGAGCCGGCGCGCGTCGGCCGGCCGGGGGCGGTGCGCTGAGGACCGGTTCGCCCATCACACAGTCACCATCGACAGGAGGCAACCATGCAGATCGGGTACAAACTGGCGGCCGAGGCGTTCGGCCCCGAGGAGCTGATCCGGCAAGCGGTGCAGGCCGAGGCCGCGGGCTTCGACTTCGTGGAGATGAGCGACCACTTCCATCCGTGGCTGGACAACCAGGGACATTCCCCCTTCGCCTGGACGGTGCTCGGCGCCATCGCCGCTCGCACCGAGCGGATCGGTCTGGCCACCGGCGTCACCTGCCCGATCATCCGGTACCACCCGGCGATCGTGGCGCAGGCCGCGGCCACCCTCGCGCTGATCTCCCACGGCCGGTTCACCCTCGGTATCGGCTCCGGCGAACGGCTCAACGAGCATGTGGTGGCGCGTGAGTTCCCCCCGATCGCGGTGCGCCAGGACATGCTGCGCGAGGCGCTCGAGATCATCCGGTTGCTGTGGCGCGGCGGCTACCAATCCTATGACGGGCGGTATCTGTCGATCTCCGATGCCAGGGTCTTCGATCTGCCCGAGAGCCCACCGCCCATCGCGGTGGCCGCGGGCGGTCCCGAGGCCGCCCGGATCGCCGGCGAGTTGGGTGATGGCCTGTTCGCCACCGAGCCCGAGGCACGCATCGTCGAGGACTATCACGCCGCGGGCGGCACCGGACCGCGCTACGCCGAGGTCGGCATGGCGTGGGCGCCCGATGAGCAGAGCGCCGCCGAAGCCGCGCATGCCACCACCCGCTGGTCGGTGACCGGCTGGAAGGTGATGAGCGAGTTGCCGAATCCGGTGAACTTCGCGGCGGCGACCACGACCGTGCGGGTCGAGGACATCCGGGAGGCCATGGCCTGCG
The DNA here is from genome assembly GCF_005863245.1 of Nocardia cyriacigeorgica. Lineage (GTDB taxonomy): Bacteria > Actinomycetota > Actinomycetes > Mycobacteriales > Mycobacteriaceae > Nocardia > Nocardia cyriacigeorgica_C. The sequence continues at coordinate 165,867 of NZ_VBUT01000013.1, forward strand.
GTCCCGATCCCGCCCGCTATCTGGAGACGGCGCAGAACTACGTCGATGCCGGGTACGACCATCTGGTGATGCAGAACGCCGGCCCCGATCCCGACGGGTTCATCGACTTCTACCAGCGTGAACTGGACAAACCGATGCGTGAGCTCGTCGCACGGGCATGAGCGGCTGCTCACCTGCACCCAGCGGGCGCCCGCCCGCCCGGTGTCCTGCGTATCCGCCGCCGTGCCGGGTATCGCTGCGGTATGACCCACTTCAGACGATGGGGCGCTGTGTACCTGCTGGTGCTGTTGTTCGCGGGCTCATGGGCCGCGCAGTTCGTCACCCAGCTCAGCGATTACCGCAGCACCCAGCAAGCACTCGGGCAGCCCTTCGACTGGGGCGGCTACCTGCACAACTTCTTCGCCAGCACCTTCGAGAACTGGCAGAGCGAGTGGTTGCAGCTGATTTTCCAGGCGATTCTGCTGCTCGGTGCCAAGCATTGGCTGTTCGCCGTCGATGCCGAGGATCTCGAACGCATCGAGAACAAACTCGATGCACTCAACGCGACGATCGCCCGCACCGGTCCGGTTGTCTGAGCCGCTGATTGTTCACGCGCGAGGCGGGTACCCGTCCCGCAGACAGGAGGTGTGTCATGCCGAAGGAATGGACCGACAAACAGGAACGGCAGTACGAGCACATCAAGGATTCGGCCAAGGATCGCGGTGCGGGCACCAAGCGCGCCAAGGAGATCGCGGCCCGCACGGTCAACAAGAACCGCGCCCAGTCCGGCCAGTCCAAGACCGCGAGCCGCTCGTCCACCCACGACGTGTCGCCGCAGCATCGCGGCGGTAAGCGCTCGCACAGCGGCTCGAAGGGCCCGACCCGCGACCAGCTGTACAACGAGGCCCGGCAGCGCAATATCAAGGGCCGTTCGAAGATGTCCAAGGCACAGTTGGCCAAGGCCCTCGGCCGGTCGTAGGGGCGCGTGGTGAGCACCACCGCGCGGCACACCGCGCGGAAGCCGCCCGGCGCCGCCGAATTCGTGCCGCCCGACGCGGATCTCGAGCAGTTGCGCGAGGCCGCGGTGGGCTGCCGAGGCTGCGAGCTGTACCGCGACGCCACCCAGACCGTCTTCGGTGAGGGTCCTGCGGGTGCGCGGGTGGTGATGGTCGGCGAACAGCCCGGTGATCAGGAGGACCGCGCGGGGCATCCCTTCGTCGGCCCGGCGGGCCGGCTGCTCGATCGCGCCCTGGTCGAGGCCGGTTTCGACCGCGACGAGGTGTATGTGACCAACGCGGTCAAGCATTTCAAGTTCGTCGAACGCGGTAAGCGCCGCATCCACAAACAACCCAGCCGCACCGAAGTGGTGGCCTGTTCGGCGTGGTTGAGCGCCGAACTGGACCTGGTGGCACCGGATCTGGTGGTCTGCCTGGGCTCGGTGGCCGCCAAGGCGGTGCTCGGTCCCTCGACCACGGTCGGGGAATTGCGCGGCGTCGTCATCGATGGTCCCGGCTATCAGGTCACGGCGACGGTGCATCCGTCGGCGGTGCTGCGTTCCACCGACCGCAAGGCCGCCTACGCCGAATTCGTGGGCGATCTGGCCCGCATCCACGACGTCGCACTGCACTGATCATCCGAACCGAGAACCATCCCGGCAGATCCGCGAGACGAAGGAGCCGGCCGTGCGAACCGACCAGCTGACCCACCCGAATCCCCCGCGTGAACCCGATCCGGTGCCGCCTGCCCCGCCACCGCATCCGATCCCCGAGCCCGAGCCGGTGCCGCCCGCGCCGCGGCCGGGCGATCCGCCGACGCCGCCGATCCCGCCGCCACCGGACCCGGGACCGTCACCGGATCCGATCCCGCCGACACCGGTGTGAACCGGCGAAAACCTCAGTCCCGCAAGGCTTGTTCGCGCACCCAGTCCAAGGTGCGCGACAGGATGCGGGAGACGTGCATCTGGGAGACGCCGAGCTGTTCGGCGATCTGATTCTGGGTCATCGATTCGAAGAAGCGCATGCGCAGCACCTGCTGCTCCCGTTCGGGCAGCTCGGCGATATAAGGCTGCACCGCGAGGTAATCCTCGACGTACTGGTAGGACGGCTCCTCCACGCCGAGCGATTCGGTGAGCGGCAGCGGCGCGTTATCGGCATCCTCGCCACCGGTCACCGTGTCGATCGAGGAGCTCTGGTAGGCATTACCCGCGATCAAGGCCTGCGTCACCTCGACGAGATCGACGCCGAGTTCCTCGGCGAGCTCTCTGGCGCGCGGCATCCGGCCCAACCGTTGCGACAGCTTGTCGGTGGCGGGCCCGATACTGAGCTGAATCTCCTTGACCCGCCGGGGAACCCGCACCGACCAGGTGTTGTCGCGGAAGTACCGGCGCACTTCGCCCATGATCGTCGGGACCGCGAAGGACAGGAACGACGATCCGCGGGTGGGGTCGAACCGGTCGATCGCATGCAGCAGACCCACCCGGGCGACCTGCAACAGGTCTTCGAACAGTTCCCCGCGCCCGGCGAACTTGCGCGCGATGTGCTCGGCCAGCGGCAGGCAGCGGTCGACCACCTCCTCGCGGGTCTGCGCGTGGCGCGGATCGTCGCCGGGGATCGCGGCGAGTTTCTCCAGCAGCGGCTCGATGTGGTCGTAGCTGTCCTCGCCGGTATGGCGGCGGGCCTGCCTTGGCCGCTGCCGCTCAGCCGCCATCGGAGCCCCCGCGCACCCACGTGAACCGCGCTGTGGTGGGGTATCCGCCTGTGGTCTCGTCGAAGGGACGTTGTTCGGTGCTGATCGACTCGGTCAAGGTGCGCACGATATGCCAGCCGAAGCTGTGCTTCTCGCCCACCGATTCGGTGGCGGCCACCGACGCCACCGCCACGGTCATCCGGTTGTCGCCGTAGCTGAAATCGCAGGTGAGCTCCGAGCCGGGGACGGCGTCCAGGATCAGCGAGGTCGCGACCTCGTCGAGCGCGAGCCGGATATCGGTCACCTCGTCGAGGGCGAAGTCCGCGATCAAGGACACGGTCTCGGTCAGGGCGCGCAGCATCAGCAGCTGATCGAGATCCGCGGGCACGCGCACACCCACCGTCGTCGTGGGGTCCGCGGTTATGCGGGAAACATGCTCTGTCATGCGCACCACCTTGTCCGCCCTGATCGGGTGTCATTTGCTCGCTTACCCGGCTTGATCGGCGCGAAACGCGTGCTGCGGGCTAGCCGGGGATGCGCTGATGCACGGTGAGCAGCAGATGATCGAACTCCGAGCGCAGCCGCGGCGGCGCATTGCGCAGCGTGGGCAGTTCGGCGATCAATTGCGCCGCCAGCGATCGCACCTTGACGTTGGTCTCCTGCGAACGCCAGGTCAGGACCCGGAAAGCCTGGTCGGCATTGATGCCGTACACCAGCATCAGCACCCCCTTGGCCTGTTCGATGACCGCGCGCGCGGACAGCAGTTCCGGCAGCGCGTCGTCCAGGGTCTCCTTGCGCTGTTCCTCGAGGGTTTCGGTGACGTCGATGTAGTAGCCGGCCGTGCCGATGACGCCGCCGTCGTCGTCGGTCATGGTGTCGGCGACGACGATCACGTGATGGGTGCGGCCCTCGGCATCGATGATGCGGTGCTTGCTACAGAACGGTTCACCGTCGGTGAGCGCGTGGTCGAGCAGGTCGGCCACATAGTCGCGGTCGTCGGGATGTTTGTGGTCGAGCAGCAGCTCGGTCGTCGGGGTCACGGTGCCCGGCTGGTAGCCGTGCATGCGGGCGACCTCGTCGGACCATTCCCAGCGCTGCTCGTCGAACCAGAACCGGAAACCGCCGGCGTCCTCGACGCAGCTCGCCTCGGCGAGGTGTTCGAAGGCCTCGGTGTCATCGGTGTCGATTCCGCCGGCGGCCGATCCATTGTCCGTCACCGTTCGATTATCGACCGTCGAGCCGGCATATGCCATGCATTCGGCGGACGAGGCCGCCACCGCCGGCTCGCGGTGGTGTGGGGATCGCACAGGTCAGCCGCCGAGCGCTGCCTGCATGGTGGGGTAATGACGGAACAGGGGGCGGACTCCGGTCACCTCGAGCACCCGCTCGACTTCCTTGCGACCGCACACCAGGCGCAGGTCCAGCCCGCGCGCGGCGGCGTCGGCCTTCGCGGACACCAGCAGCGCGGCCGATCGGATACTCATGAAGCCCGCGGCCCGTAGATCGAGCACGACGATGGACCGATCGGTGTGCATGCACCGGCACAGCAGGTCGTAGAAATCGTCGAAGAGTGCGGCATCGAGTTCGCCTTCCACCCGCGCGACCGCGCAGCCGCGGCGAACGCTGTCCTGCTGGGTCAACCGCCGGATATCGCGACCGTGCTGTGGCCTTGCCAGCCGGTGTAGTTGTTCGGCGTGTTGATGTTCGGTCACCAACGACATCGAATCCTCCTGTTGGACAGGGGCTTCCGATTCGTCTCCGTGCCCGCACAAGCTGTGCGACGGAGCGAGGGGCCGAAATGGCGAACTCGACGGCGATGAGACAACCACCGCTACCGAACTACGTCATTCAGGCCATAAACCGGGGTCGGCTGGGGTCTCAACCTGGCCCCATTTTGGCACGCGAATCTGCCCCTGTCACCCGATCAGGCGGGAACTCGATCCGTGACGCGCTGCCAGATCCGATGCCCGGCCAGCGCCTCGGCGAAGGCGGCGACGAACCCGTCCGGGATGCTCGCACCCTCGGCCGCGGAAACCACCACACCGTCCACGGCGAAGTCGGTCTCCCCCGGATTCAGCTCACCGGGCAGGCCCGCGGCCTGCAATACCCGCGCGCCCGCGCCGACCGCACCGACCGGTTTCGCGTGCTTGAACGCCTCCAGCACGAAGTGCACCGCGGGCCCGGATTCAGCCAGCGTGCCCGCGGAGTCACCGCCACCGGCGACGATGACGCCGTCGTAGAGCACCGAGGCCATCGTCGCGAGGGCGCGATCCACCACGACCGGATCGCCGGAGCCGTCGGCCCGCAAACGGCCACCGTGCGGTGCCAGCACCTCGGCCGTCGCGCCACGTTCGGCCAGCGCGGACCGGACGGTGTCGATCCCGGTGGAGTCGGCGCCGTCGGCGGCCAGGATCGCGATCTTGCGGGTGGCGATGGTGTCGGGTGCGAGGTTCAGCTGCGACAGCGCGGGTGAGACCGGCACGTCCTCGACGCGTTCGCCGTCGGGTGTCGGCAGCCCGAGTTCCACCGCGACCCGGCTCGCCAGGCCCGGATCGATGCGGACCAGGTGGTCGAGCACCCTGGAGCGGATCTCCACCCGCCGGACCTTGCCGAGCTCGAAGCCGAAGGCCGCCACGATGTGCTCGGCCTCCGGTGGCGACATACTGCGCCAGAACATCCGCGGCTGCCGGTAGTACTCCTTGAAGCTCTCCGCCCGGATCCGCTGGGTGTGTCCGTCGACCCGGCGGGTGTAGTGCCGGAAGACGTCGGCATCGGCCAGCGCCGGGCAGCCGCCGCCGATGGTGTTCTTGGTGTAGAACGCCTCGCCGCGCGGCACCGCGTGCTGGCCGTAGCCATCCTGCTGGTGGTTGCGCACATCGGCCAGCGGGCGGTTGACCGGCAATTGCGCGAAGTTCGGGCCGCCGAGCCGGATCAGCTGAGTGTCCAGGTACGAGAAGTTGCGCATCTGCAACAGCGGGTCATTGGTGAAATCGATGCCTGGCACCAGATTGGCGGTGTGGAAGGCGACCTGCTCGGTTTCGGCGAAGAAGTTGTCGGGGTTGCGGTTGAGCACCATCTCCCCCACCGGCCGCACCGGGACCTGCTCCTCTGGGATGATCTTGGTCGAATCGAGCAGATCGAAGTCGAAATCGAACTCCTCGTCCTCGGGCACCAACTGCACACCCAGTTCCCAGCTGGGGAAATCGCCCGCCTCGATGGCGTCCCACAGGTCGCGCCGGTTGAAGTCGGGGTCGCGGCCGGCGACCTGCTGGCATTCGTCCCACAGCAGCGAATGCACACCGAGGCGCGGCTTCCAATGGAACTTCACGAACGTGCCCTTGCCGTCCGCGTTCACGAACCGGAAGGTATGCACGCCGAAGCCCTGCATCATCCGGTAGCTGCGCGGCAGCGCCCGATCCGACATCAACCACATGATCGCGTGCAGCGTCTCGGGTTGTTCGGCGACGAAATCCCACAGCGTGTCGTGTGCGGACTGCGCCTGCGGAATCTCGTTGTGCGGCTCGGGTTTCACCGCGTGCACGAAGTCGGGGAACTTGATGCCGTCCTGGATGAAGAACACCGGGAAGTTGTTGCCGACCAGGTCGTAGTTGCCTTGCTCGGTATAGAACTTGGTGGCGAAACCACGCACGTCGCGCACTGTGTCGGCCGAGCCACGCGATCCGGCGACGGTGGAGAACCGCACGAACACCGGCGTGCGCACCTGAGGTTCGGTGAGGAATTTCGCCACCGTGTAGTCGGCGAGCCAGCTGTCGTAGGGCCGGAAGAAGCCGTAGGCGCCGGCGCCGCGGGCGTGCACCACCCGTTCGGGGATGCGTTCGTGATCGAAATGGGTGACCTTTTCCCTGGCGTGGAAATCGTCGAGCAGGGTGGGGCCACGCTCACCGGCCGACAGCGCGTCGTCGGTGTGGTCCACGCGCACGCCCTGCTGGGTGGTCAGGTAGCCGCGGTCACGGTCCTGCCTGACGGGCTGCAACTGTTCGCTCTTGGCGTCCGGGACCGGTGAGGTCTCGGTCGGCTGTTCGGTGCGTTCGTTCACGATCGTCCTCCTGGCTGGCCGGCCAAACCCTGTCGACGGGCGGCTTCCCCCGAGAACGCGCACTAAACCGGCGCACGCCATCCGGGAATCGGCATACACGCCAGCGGTTGCCGGGCACAGTGCCACGGCAACCGCTGTTCGTTACCACCGTTTCGGGACGGGTGGCTTATTCGCCTTGATGCGACCGCTGCCGCGCCTCGTCGAGATCGGCTTCACGACGCTGCTTTTCGGCTTCGGCCTCCTTCTTGGCGGCCTCGCGCTGAGAATCTGCCTTGTCCTGCTGCGCACGGCCCTCATCGCGCAGCTCGTCGTTTCCGAGTACCGCCCCGGCGGTCTCCTTGACCTTGCCCTTGACGCCTTCTACGACACCTTCGACGCCCTCGCGGGGACCGCTGTTGGACTCCGGCACGATAGTCACCTCCGTTGTTCGGTTCCTGCTGGACAGTCGCCGCATACCCGGTAACGGCGGACTCAATCCGGGCGTGGCCGCCACCACGGGGCGGTGTTTGTTCCGCCGGACGCCGGGTAGCGCCTCGATGACGGCGAAATCCGCCGTCGACGGTCATTCACCGACGACGATCAGTACCGCCCAGGAGGTGCGGACACCATGGCCATCGAACAGGAAACCGGACATGTCACCGGAACCAAGGACAAGGACTACAACCTCATCTGGTTCGCCGAGGCGTCGATGAGCAACGCGCTGCGGATGGAGGTCTACAGCCAGGACGCCGAACGCGCGGGCGACACCGAGCTGGCCGAATTCTTCCGCCGCGCCCAGGGCGAGAGCCGCAAGGGCGCCGAGCAGGCCAAGGCGCTGCTCGCCAAGCGTTTGAGTTGATCACCATGGCGATCTGCGATACCTGCGGCAACGACTACGACAAGAGTTTCACCGTCAGTCGCGACGGGCAGTCGTGGACGTTCGACAGTTTCGAATGCGCCGCGAGCAAGCTGGCCCCCGCCTGCGCGCATTGCGGGTGCCGGGTCCTCGGGCACGGCGTCGAGGCCGCCCAGCAGATCTACTGCTGTGCGCACTGCGCCCGCCGGGCCGGCCACGACGCGCTCGTCGATCACGCGTAGTACCGGTGGCCGATCAACGTCGCGCGACGACGCGGAGGGTGTTCAACGACTGGTCGGCGGCATCGGGGACGTTCATCCCGGCCGCCACCCCGGAACGCAGATAGTCCACCACCGCGTCGTCGATCAGCTCGCCCGGTACCACCACCGGAATGCCCGGCGGGTACGGGGTGAGCTGCTCGGCGGCGATCCGGCCGGACGCCTCGGCGGCGGGCACCGATTCGAGCGGGCCGAAGAACGCATCGCGCGGCAACATGACCGTGTCGAGCTGGATCTCCGACGGTGACGGCAACCGGATCGGCGGCGGCGCGTCGGCGGGATCGACCTGCTCGCGCCAGGCCCGAACACCGTCCACCAGCGCGTCGATGCTGGTGTCGTCATCGGCCATGGACAGTGTCGCCAGGATTCTGCGGTGGTCGCTGAGACCGAGATCGAGCAGGCGATGCTCGCGCAACCAGTCCGCGGCCTGATACCCCGTGGCGCCGGTGCCTTCGATATCCACCAGCACCTGCAATCGGTCCAGATCGTGTGAGGCCTGATGGCCGAGCAGCACATCCTCGAGCACCTCGATACCGGGGATCCGATCCAGTTCCCGGCGCGCGCGGTCGGCGACTCGCAGTGCGGCGCCGAGCAATTCGCGCCCCTCCTGCACCATTTGCCTGCGCCAGCCGTCGAGCGCCGAATAGATCAGCACATTGGGGCTGGTGGTCATCAGCAAGTCCGCGCACGCACTCAGCAGCGAGCGGTCGATGAGGTCGCCCTGGACATGGAAGACCGAGCCCTGCTCGAAGCCCATGCCCATCTTGTGCACGCTCACCACGCAGACGTCGGCGCCCACATCCATCGCCCAGGTGGGCAGGTCGGGATGGAACGGCAGATGCGCGCCCCACGCCTCGTCCACGATCAGCGGCTTGCCGCGTTCATGACACACCTCGACGATGCCGGCCAGATCCGCGCAGGTGCCGTACGGGCTCGGGCTGACGACGAGCGCGCCCGCCGCGTCGGGATAGCGTTCCCAGGCCTCGCGCACCTGCTGCGGCGACGGCGGATGCGACATATGCCGTTCGGCGTCCCAGCGCGGCGTGATCCAGCGTGGTTGCACCCCGGAGAACACCAGCCCGGCCACGATCGACTTGTGGCTGTCCCTGGCGACCAGCAGCCCGCCGTCCTTGCCGCCGGCCACCGCCATCATCGCCGCCTTCACCGACAGCGAACTGCCGCAGGTGGAGAAGAAGGTGGTCTCGGCGCCGACCGCGTCGGCCATCAGCGCCTCGGCATCGGCCAGGTAGCCCCCGCGCATGAGCCGATCGTCGAGACCGGGCCCGGCGAGCACGTCGGAGCGGAAGGCATCGATGCCGATGATCTCGGCGACCCGCTTGTCGATGCCGCGGCCCTGCCGATGACCGGGAGGTGTGTACCCGTATCTGCCCGCGCGCCGGTACTCGGCCAGCGCATCGAGCAAAGGTGCTCGTGCATGGTCCATGCTGGTGGTCCTACCCGATCGGACCGGAAATATGTCGCCGCGGGCCGCGAGGGAGGCGAGTAGCCTACGAGAATGGACGCGGCCTCATCGACAGTCGGCGTTGAAGAGGAATTTCTCCTGGCGGATCCGGACAGCGGCGCACCGGCGGCGAAAAACGTCGAGGTGGCCCAGTCCGCGAAGGACATCGGAATCGATCTGCAACTGGAATTGACCCGCTGCCAAGTGGAGACGTGCACCGGTGTGCACACCGATACCGGCGAATTGCTCGCCGAATTACGGACGCTGCGCGGCGGGGTGGCCACCTGTGCCCGCGAACACGACACCCGGCTGCTCGCGGTCGCGATTCCGCCGACCGTCCCCGAGGAATTCCCGGTCACCGACACCCCGCGCTACCAGCGGATCGCCCAGAATTTCGGGATGCTCGCCCATGAACAAGGCCTGTGCGGCTGCCATATCCACGTCGGGATACCGGATCGGGAGACCGCCATCCAGGTCAGTAATTTCCTGCGGCCGTCGCTGCCGATTTTCCTGGCGCTCACCGCCAATTCCTCGATCTATCGCGGCTCCGACACCGGCTATGCCAGTTGGCGCAGCGTGCTGTGGCGGCGCTGGCCCAGCGCGGGGCCGCCGCCGTATTTCGCCGACGCCGACGCCTACGACGCGATGGTGGACATGATGCTGTCCAGCGGCAGCATTCTGGACAAGAAAATGGTCTATTGGGATATCCGGCCCTCGATTACCTTCCCCACCATCGAGATCCGGGTCAGCGATGTGCCGGCGACGGTGACCGAGACGGCCATGCTCGCCACCCTGGTCCGGGCCGCGGTGATGACCGCGCGCGCCGATATCGATCGCGGCCGGCGCGCGCCGATGGTGTCGGCGGAAGTGCTGCGGACCGCCTACTGGAAGGCCGCCCGCTCCGGCCTCGACGGCGACGGCGTCGACCCACTCACCTGCCGGGTGGCGCCCATGCGGACGTTGCTCGGCGAGCTACTCGACCGGATCGACCCGGCACTGACGGCGCTCGACGCCGGCGACTTCGTTCGCGAGACCATCGCCGTGGTTATCGAGCGCGGCAATGGGGCACACCGCCAACGGGAGTCCTTCCGGGCGCGGGGCGAGGTCGATGATGTCCTCGCTGTTCTGCGGGACGCCACGCTCGAAGGGTGCGTGTCGGCGTAGCTCGATGGCAATGCGTCAGTGCAGGATTCGCCGGGCACGCTCGCGCGCGTCCGCGGGGTCGGTGGCCTCGAGCACCGCGGCGGCCGCCGCCTCGCACTCGGCCAGCGTGACCGCCGACAGCTGCGCACCGACACCCGCGACGGCGGGCGCGGCCGCCGACAGCGAGGTCACACCGAGACCGGCCAGCACGCACGCAAGCAGTGGATCGGCGGCGGCTTCGCCACACACTCCCACGGGTTTGCCCGCCCGCCTGCCCGCGGCGGCGGTCCGGGCCACCAACGCCAGGACGGCCGGTTGCCACGGATCGGTCAGCGCCGCCAGATCCGGCGACATCCGGTCGGCCGCCATGGTGTACTGCGCGAGATCGTTGGTGCCGATAGACACGAAATCGACCTCGGCCAGAATCGCCTCGGCCAGCAGCGCCGCGGCGGGCACCTCGATCATCACCCCCGCGATCAATCCCCGCTCGCGCACCTTGCTCGCGAACGCGCGCGCTTCACCGACGGTGGCGATCATCGGTGCCATCACCAGGGGCGGCGCGGCGCGACCGGCGGCCGCGGCGGCGATGGCGTCGAGTTGACGGTCCAGGATGCCGCTGTCGCGGGCGGCGATGCGGATACCGCGCACACCGAGCGCCGGATTGGCTTCCTCGGGGTGCTCGGCGAACCGCAGCGGCTTGTCCGAACCCGCGTCCAGGGTCCGGATCACCACTTTCGCATTCGGATAGGCGTCGAGCACCTCGCGGTAGATTCCGGCCTGCTCCTGCACCGATGGTTCGGAATCGCGGTCCAGGAAACATAATTCAGTACGGAACAAGCCGATGCCCGCGGCAGGTGTCTCGGTCGCCGCCCGTGCGCCCGCACCGTCTTGGACGTTGGCCAGGATGTCGACGCGATGTCCGTCGCTGGTGGCGCCGGGACCGGTCCAGCGCGCGATCCTGGTCGCGGTCGCGCGGTAGTCGGCGACGGCGGCCAGCGCGAGCGCCGGATCCGGATCGACGGTGACGGTGCCCGCCGCGCCGTCGATCAGCAGCTCGCTGCCGGCCTGCACCTCGTCCAGGCCGGCCACCGCGACCACACACGGAATACCGAGCTGACGGGCGATGATCGCGGTGTGGCTGGTCGCGCCGCCGAGCGAAGTGGCAAGCCCGACGATGCGGGTGGGGTCGAGGCCGGCGGTGTCGGCGGGCGCAAGGTCGCGGGCGATCAGGATCGAAGGGCGGTCCGGTACGGGGACGCCGGGTTCGGGCAGCCCGAGCAGTTCGGCGATCACCCGGTCGCAGACGTCGCGTAGATCGGTGACCCGTTCGGCCATCAACCCACCGAGCTTGGTGAACATCGCGGCGAACTGTTCGGTGGCGGCGGCCGCCGCGGCGGGCGCGGCGACGCCGGTGGCGATCAGCTTCTCGGCCGCGCCGAGCCAGCCGCGGTCGGTGGCCATGGCGGCATTCGCCGCGAGCACCTCGGCCGCTGCCCCGCTCGCCGCCCCCGACCGGGCCCGCAGCCGCTGCGCCACCGTCTCCGCGGCCGAGTGCAGGGCGGTGGCCTCCGATGCCCGATCGGACTCCGCAACCGTGTCCGATCGGGCATCGACTGCTACCCGCGGATTGGGACGAATCGCGGGCGCGGCCGCCACGCCCGGTACCGCCGGCGTTCCGCGCAGAACCGATTCAACGGCTTCTACCTGCTGCGATCGGGTCATTAGCGGTCTCCTTCGCACCGAAATCGGACTGTGGTGTTCATATCACCGATGGAGTGGATGTGATCCAGACTACTCCAAACCATTGACAAAGCAACACACTCAGACGTAAAACAACATAATCCAACATTCTCAGGAGGATCGGGATGTACGCAGAGGAGCGCCAGCAGGCCATCGCCACCCTGGTGGGGCAGCGTGGTCGCGTATCGGTGACCGATCTGTCCGAGCAGTACGGCGTCACCAGCGAGACCGTGCGCCGCGACCTCGCGGTGCTGGACCGGATGGGCCTGGTGCGCCGGGTGCACGGCGGCGCCGTCCCTGCCGCCGCCCTCACCGCGATCGAACTGGGCACCTCCGAACGCGAAACCGCGCACACCGCCGAAAAGGAACGCATCGCCAAGGCCGCCGTGGAATTCCTGCCACCTACCGGCGGCAGCGTGCTCTTCGACGCGGGCACCACCACAGCACGAGTCGCGGCGCTGCTGCCCGCCGACCGTGAACTGGTCGGTGTGACGAACTCCCTGCCGGTGGCGACCCGGCTCAGCGGTCACGCCGGTGTGCAGTTGCATCTGCTCGGCGGGCGGGTGCGTGGGGTCACCCAGGCCGCCGTCGGCGCCGAGACGTTGCGCGTGCTGGCGGGTTTGCGGGTCGACATCGCGTTCATCGGCACCAACGCGCTCACTCCCGCGCATGGTCTGTCCACCCCGGACGTGGACGAGGCGGCGGTGAAGCGGGCCATGGTCGCCAGCGCTCATCGCGTGGTGGTCGTCGCCGATTCCTCCAAGATCGGCCGCGAGGATTTCGTGCGGTTCGCCGGCATCGACGAGATCGATGTGCTGGTCACCGATTCCGGTATTCCGGCCTCGGTGCGCAACGAACTCGACGGCAACGGCATCGAGGTGGTGGCGGCATGAGCGGTCAGCGCCCGGAGGCGGCAGCGTGCGTAACCACGGAGGGCGCCCGATCATGCCCAGAGGTGACAGCATGATCGTCACGCTGACCGCGAATCCGAGTATCGATCGCACCGTCACCCTGGCCGAGCCGCTGCTGCGCGGGGCGGTGCACCGGGCCAGTGGCGTCGCCACCCATCCGGGCGGTAAGGGCGTCAACGTCTCCCGGGTTGTCGCCGCCGCCGGAGTTCCCACCGTCGCGGTGTTGCCCGGTAACGCCGACGATCCACTGCTGCGCGCCCTCACCGAGGCCGGGATCGAACATCGCAGCGTGCCGACCGCAGGCTCGGCGCGCATCAATCTTACCGTCGCCGAAGCCGACGGCACCACCACCAAGATCAACGAGCCCGGCCACCCACTCAGCGGCGCCGCGCTGGCGGCGCTGGCCGATCTGCTGGGTGAGCTTGCGGCACAAGCGGACTGGGTGGTGCTGTCGGGCTCCCTCCCGCCGGCCGTGCCCGACGACTGGTACGTCGAATTGATCGAACGCCTGCCCGGCACGCGCATCGCCGTCGATACCTCCGATGCGCCACTGCGCGCGCTCGCGGGCCGAACCGATTCGGCCACACCGGAATTGATCAAACCCAACGCCGAAGAGCTCGCCCAACTCACCGGCGGCCCGGCCGAGGCCCTGGACAACCCGCTCGCCGCCGCTCGCGCCGCCGCCGCGCTCGTCGACCGTGGCATCGGCGCGGTCCTGGCGACGCTCGGCGCGGCGGGCGCGGTCCTGGTCACCGGCGAGGGGGCCTGGCATGCCGCAGCGCCTGCCATCCGCCCACGCAGCACGGTCGGTGCGGGCGATTCGGCCCTCGCCGGCTACCTGCTCGCCGACCTGGCCGGCGCCACCCCCGCCGACCGGCTACGTCATGCCGTCGCCTACGGCAGCGCGGCTGCGGCCCTGCCCGGTACCGGCCTGCCCGGCCCGCACCACACCGACCCCGGCGCCATCTCGGTGACGTCGCTGGACCTCCTCCCCCATTCCTGAAGGGCACACCGCGATGGCCGACTCGATCATCATCCCCGCAACGATCACGCTCGACGCCGATCTCGGCGCCTCGAAACAGGCCGTGATCGCCGCCCTCGCGCAGCGACTCACCGACGCCGGTCGCGCCGAGGACGCCTCCGCCCTCACCGCCGCCGCCCTGGCCAGGGAGGAGCAGTCCGCCACCGGCCTGCCGAACGGCCTGGCCATCCCGCACTGCCGCGCGGCCACGGTCACCGCCGCGTCCCTCGGCTTCGCCCGCCTGGCCCCGAAGGTCGACTTCGGCGCCCCCGACGGTCCGGCCGATCTGGTGTTCCTGATCGCCGCTCCCGAGGGCGCGGGCGCCGAGCATATGAAACTGCTGTCGAGCCTGGCGCGGGCCTTGGTCAAGCCGGAGTTCGTCGGCAGTCTGCGGGCCGCCGAGTCACCGGAAGCGATTGTCGCGCTGGTTGATTCGGTCATCGCGCCCGCCGCCACCTCCCCCGTGACGGCGGGATCGCCCGCACCGGCAGGCTCGACCGGCAGCCCGGCCACCTCCTCCGGTTCTGCCACGTCGGCGGGCTCACCCGCATCCGCTCCGGCATCCACGGCCGGGGATGCGGCAGCACTGCCGGGATCGACCGTGCCGCCCTCGGCCGGTAGTCCCGCCTCGGCACCGGCGACGACGTCGGCTGCGGCCGGTGTCAAGGGACCGGCGGCAGCGTCGAGCACGCCCACAGATGCCGGACCTGCCGGAGCCGCTTCGGTCGCACCCACCGCCGCGTCGGCTGCTGCCGAGTCCGTCAGCAGCCCGCAGCCCTCCGCGCGTCCGTCGACATCAGCTCCCGGCGAACAGAGTCCGGCCGAACAGAGTGACCAGCCTTCCACCCGCTCCATCGTTGCCGTCACCGCCTGCCCCACCGGCATCGCGCACACCTACATGGCCGCCGACGCGCTCGTCGCCGCCGGTGAGCGGGCGGGTGTGCGGGTCCAGGTCGAAACCCAGGGTTCCAGCGGCACCACAGCGCTCTCGGCCGCGACCATCGCCGCCGCCGACGCCGTCATCCTGGCCACCGATGTCGGGGTGAAGGGCCGGGAACGTTTCGCCGGCAAGCCGGTGATCGAATCGGGCGTGAAGCGAGCCATCAACGAGCCCGACGCGATGATCGCCGACGCGCTGCGCATAGCCCGCGATCCCGCCGCCGCCCCGGCGACAACAACCGCTGAGCCCGAACCCGAGCCCGCGTCACTGGGCTGGGGCACCAGGTTGCGGCAGATCCTGCTCACCGGCGTCAGCTACATGATTCCGTTCGTCGCCGCGGGCGGTTTGCTGATCGCGCTCGGCTTCCTGGTGGGCGGCTACGAGATCGCCGACAACGCGTCCTCGATCGTGCTGGACAACTCGCTCACCTCGCTACCGCCGGGCGGGCTGGCCACCTATCTGGGCGCGGTGCTGTATCAGCTGGGCTCGCTCGCGTTCGGTTTCCTGGTGCCCGCGCTGGCCGGCTATATCGCCTTCGCCATCGCCGACCGGCCCGGTCTGGCACCGGGTTTCACCGCCGGCGCGGTGGCGGTATTCGTCGGGGCCGGGTTCCTCGGCGGCCTGGTCGGTGGCCTGATCGCCGGGTTCGCGGCATTGTGGGTGAGCCGGATTCCGGTGCCGCAGTGGGCGCGCGGGTTGATGCCGGTGGTGATGATCCCGCTGTTCGCCTCGCTCATCGTCGGTCTGCTCATGCTCACCGTGCTCGGCAAACCGCTGGCGGTGGTCACCGAGAGCCTGACCGATTGGCTCAACGGGCTGTCGGGCACGTCGGCGGTCGCGCTCGGGATCATCCTCGGCCTGATGATGTGCTTCGACCTGGGCGGCCCGGTCAACAAGGCCGCGTACTCGTTCGCCGCGGCGGGCCTGTCGGTGAACGATCCGGCGACGCTGAAGATCATGGCCGCGGTCATGGCGGCGGGCATGGTGCCGCCGCTGGCCATGGCGCTGGCCTCGACCGTGCTGCGGCCGGGCCTGTTCACTCCCGCCGAACGCGAGAACGGCAAGGCGGCCTGGCTGCTGGGCGCCTCGTTCATCTCCGAAGGCGCCATCCCGTTCGCCGCCGCCGACCCGCTGCGGGTGATCCCGTCGATGATGGCGGGCGGCGCGGTCACCGGGGCGCTGGTGATGGCGACCGGGGTGACGTTGAGCGCACCGCACGGCGGGATCTTCGTCTTCTTCGCCGTCGGTCAGATCGCCTGGTATCTGGTCGCCATCGCGGCAGGCACCGTCACCGCCGCTGTCTGCGTCACCGCCGCCAAGTCGTTCGGCCGCGCCCGGACGAGCACCGATACGGCGCTCGTTGCCGCCTGAGCACTCGAAAGCCGCACCGCGCCCCCGTCCACGCTGCACACTCGTATCCACCCACACCAAGGAGTAGAAATGCCGAGCACCACCGTCACCGTCGGTTCCTCGATCGGCCTGCACGCCCGTCCCGCCGCGCTGATCGCCGAGGCGGTCGCCGCCTCCGGCGTCCCGGTCACCCTCGCCCTGCCCGGCGGTGAGCCGGTGGACGCCGGCTCGTCGCTGATGATCATGACCCTCGGCGCCACCTTCGGCACCGACGTCGTGGTCACCAGCGACGATCAGCCCACGCTGGACAAGATCGCCGGTATGGTCGCCAGCGACCTCGACGCCTGAAGCGACCGCCCGCGCAATGGCACGGCCCGTCCGATGAGGGACGGGCCGAGCACTACTTCCGTGGCCGCTTCTCGCGCACCCGCACCGAGATCCGCACCGGCGAACCGTCGAATCCGAATTCCTCGCGCAGCCTGCGCTCAAGGAACCGGCGGTAGCCGGCCTCCAGGAAGCCGGTGGTGAACAGCACGAACGTCGGCGGACGGGTGGTGGCCTGGGTGGCGAACAGGATGCGCGGCAGCCGCCCGCCGCGCATCGGCGGCGGCGTCGCGGCGACGACTTCCTTGAGCCAGTTGTTCAACCGGCCCGTGGGAATCCGCTTGTCCCACGATTCCAGCGCGGTCTCCATAGCGGGAACCAGCTTCTGCACGGCCCGGCCGGTGTGGGCGGAGATATTGACCCGCTGCGCCCACGGCACCCGCACCAGCTCGCGGTCGATTTCCTTCTCCAACTGCAAGCGCCGGTCCTCGTCGACCAGATCCCACTTGTTGAACGCCAGCACCAGCGCGCGCCCGGAATCGGCGACCAGGCTGATCACCCGCAAATCCTGTTCGGTGATCGGCTGGGAGGCATCGATCAGCATGATCGCGACCTCCGAGGCCTCCAGCGCCGACTTGGTGCGCAGCGAGGCGTAGAACTCGGTGCCGCTGGCGGTGGACACCTTGCGGCGCAGGCCCGCGGTATCGACGAACTTCCAGATCTTGCCGCCCAATTCGACCAGCGTGTCGACCGGGTCGACCGTCGTTCCGGCGACATCGTGCACCACCGAACGCTCGTCGCCGGCCAGCTTGTTCAGCAGACTCGACTTGCCGACATTCGGCTTCCCGACCAGCGCCACCCGGCGCGGACCGGTCCCGCCGGTGCCCTCACGCGGGGTTTCCGGAAGCACCTCGAGCACGTCATCGAGCAGGTCGCCGGTGCCGCGGCCGTGCGCGGCCGACACCATGCGCGGCTCACCGAGACCCAGCGACCACAGCGTGGCGGCATCGGCCTCCACACGCTGATCGTCGACCTTGTTCGCGACCAGGATGACCGGCGTCTTGGACCGGCGCAGCACCCGCACCGCGGCCTCGTCGGTCGCGGTCGCGCCGACAGTGGCATCGACGACGAGCAGGATCGCATCAGCGGTGTTCATCGCCAGCTCGGCCTGCCGCGCCACCGACTGCTGCAAGCCCTTGGCGTCGGGTTCCCAGCCGCCGGTGTCCTGCACCAGGAATCGGCGCCCGGCCCAGTTCGCCTCGTAGGAGACGCGGTCGCGCGTCACACCGGGAACGTCTTCCACCACGGCCTCACGGCGGCCGAGGATCCGGTTGACCAGCGTCGACTTGCCGACGTTCGGCCGCCCGACGACGGCGAGGGTCGGCATCGCGATATGCTCGCCCGCCTCCAGCTCACCGTCGAGATCGGTGATCTCCCAGTCGGATTCGTCGCTCCACACGCCGTCGCCGGCGAGCACGTCCTCGGTCATTTGGCCTCTCCCGTCGTGCGCACCGAAACCTGCTGCGCGACAACGCGGTACAGCTCGTCGATGACCTCGTCCATGCTCAGTTCGCTGGTGTCGACCAGCACCGCGTCCGCGGCCGGACGCAGCGGGGACACCTTGCGAGTGGAGTCGAGGGTGTCGCGGCGCTGCACGTCGGCCAGCACCGCGGCGTAGTCGTCACCCCGGCCCTCGGCGATGTTCTGCTGATTGCGCCGCTGGGCCCGCGCTTCGGCGGAGGCGGTCAGATAGATCTTGGCGTCGGCGTCGGTCAGCACGACGGTGCCGATATCGCGGCCCTCGACCACGATCCGCCCCGCCGACACCGCGATCTCGCGCTGCAAGGCGACCAGCGCCTCGCGCACCTCGGGCACCGCCGACACGGCCGAGACCGCCTTGGTGACCGCGTCGCCGCGGATCTCGGCGGACACGTCGACGCCGTCGAGCTGGATCAGCTCACGGCTGGGATCGGTGCCGATGGTCAGCGGCAGATCCGCCACCGCGGCCGCGATGGCGGCCGGATCGGTCAGGTCGACGCCCGCGCGCAGCACCCGCAGCGTCGCCACCCGGTACATGGCGCCGGTGTCGAGGTAGCGGGCGCCCAGACGTGCGGCGAGCCGGCGCGACACGCTGGACTTACCGGTCCCCGACGGCCCGTCCATCGCCACCACCAGCGACGAGGACCCCGACAGCTGTTCGGGCACCTCGACCGCGCTGTCCACACTGTTCACAACGACACCGCCTCGTAGAGTTTGCCGATTTCATCGCGACCCAGCACCCGCAGGGTGCCCGGACGTTGATCGCCCAGCGCCACCGGGCCGATATCGGTGCGCACCAGCCGCGTCACCGGATGGCCGACCGCATCGAGCAGCCGGCGCACGATGTGCTTGCGCCCTTCGTGCAACACGATCTTGACCAGCGAACGTCCCTCGGCGATATCGAGCACCTGGAAGCGGTCGACCTTGGCGGGCCCGTCCTCCAGTTCGACGCCGTCGCGCAACTGCTTGCCGACCGCGCGGTGCACCTCGCCGTTGACGGTCGCCAGATAGGTCTTCGACACCTCGAACGAGGGATGCATCAGCCGGTGCGCCAAATCGCCGTCATTGGTGAGCAGCAGCAGGCCCTCGGTGTCGGCGTCCAGACGCCCGACATGGAACAACCGCTGCCCGGCCGCGATGCGCTCGGCGACGATATCGCCGACGCAGGGACGGCCCAGATCATCCGACATCGTCGACTGCCAGCCCTTGGGCTTGTTGAGCGCCAGGTGCACCAGCTCCTCGCGCACCACCACGCGGGTGCCGTCCACCCGGATCACGGCGTGCTGCGGGTCGATGCGCAGGCCCTGTTCGCGCACGATCATGCCGTCGACCTCGACGCGGCCCTGCGCGATCATGTCCTCGGCGGCGCGCCGGGAGGCGACACCGGCCTTGGCCAGCACCTTCTGCAAACGCTCGCCCTCACCCCACGGCAGTTTGGTGTGGGTGCCCGCGACCGGCTCCACATGCTGGCGCTTGGCGGGCTTGGCATTGCTCAGCTGCGGCGTCGACGCGGTCTGGCGCTGCGGCTTGGCCGACTTGCTCTTACGCGGCGGCTGCGCGCGATCGGGCCTGCGGGCCGCGCCCTGAGCGCCACGCTGCGACGGGGTCGCGGGGCCGCCACGCTGGGCGCCTGCCGATCCCGCGCCGCCGCGGCGGGGTTCCGCCCCGGTCGCGGCACCACGCGGGGTGACCCCGCGCTGGGCCGCACGCGCGTCCCGGGAGCCGACGGCGCGGCCACCCCTCGGGTGCTGGTCGTTACGTTTCCTACGGTCCGGTGTGCCATCTCGGCGAGCGGGTGTATTCACGTTGTCCTGTCAATCCTCGGCGCCGAGGTCCAGATCGTCCTCGGCGGGTTTCTTCAGCCTGGTGTAGCGGGGGTCCGTCTCCAGGCTCTCGTTGATCTCATCGATCAGGTCGACGCCCGGTAGCAGGGGCGCCAGTGGTGGCAGATCGCTCAGTGACGCCAGCCCGACCCGTTCCAGGAACAGTTCGGTCGTGCGGTAGAGCGTCCCGTTGGTCTCCGGGTCGACGCCTGCTTCGGCGATCAACCCTCTGGCCAGCAGGGTGCGCATGACGCCGTCGACGTTCACGCCGCGCACCGCGCTGACCCTGGTCCGGGTCACCGGCTGGCGGTATGCCACCACCGCCAGCGTTTCCAAGGCGGCCCTGGTCAGTTTCGACCGGGCGCCGTCGAGCAGCAACCGCTCGACATACGGCGCGTACTCGCTGCGAGTATAGAAGCGCCACCCGTCACCGGCGAAACGCAGATCGATCCCGGAGCGCCGCGCCGACAGTTGCGCCGACATCTCGCGCAGGGTGCGCTCGACCCGCTCCGGACTGTCGTCGAGGGCCGCTGCCAGCTGTTCTACCGGGGCGGGAGTGTCGACGATGAGCAGAATCGCCTCGAGCGCCGAGCGGAATTCGTCGTCGTCGAGGGGTTCGGGGGTGAACTCTGCCACTGCCTCGGTCATCCGTAGTCCTCTTCGATGGTCACCACGTTATCGGGTTGCCCGTCCTCGGGCTGGTCGCCGATCCAGCTCACCGCCAGCGGACCCAGCGGATCGGGCTGATCGAACTCGATGCTCTTGCCGCGATAGAGCTCGAGCAGGGCGAGGAATCGCGCCACGATCTCGATCGGCGCGCCGCAGTCGGCGACCAGTTCGGCGAAGGTCGTCCACCCGCCCGCACCGCGCTCTTTGAGGCGTTCGAGCACGATCGCGGCCTGTTCGGCGACCGAGACGGTGTGCGCGTGCAGATGGTCGAGGCCGACGGTCGGCACCGGCCGCGGCCGGAACGCCGCCGCCGCGATCTCGGCGAACCCGGCCGCGTCGACCCCGAGGGTCACCTCGGGCAGCAGGTCAGTGAAGCGGTCCTCGAGTCCGACCGCGCGCGGGTATCGGCGCAGCGCCGCCGCCTCCAGTTCACCGAGCAGTTCGGCGACCTGTTTGAACGCCCGGTATTGCAGCAGCCGGGCGAACAGCAGATCGCGGGCCTCGAGCAGTTCCAGATCCTCGGCGTCGGTCATCTCCCCCGACGGCAGCAGCCGCGCCGCCTTCAGATCGAGCAGGGTGGCGGCGACGACGAGGAATTCGGTGGTCTGGTCGAGGATCTTGTCCGCGCGCAGACCCGACTGCTCGGCCAGGTCCGCGGTCAATGCCTTGGTGTAGGCGATGAACTCGTCGGTCACCTTGTGCAGCGCCACCTCGGTGACGTCGAGGCGGCGCTGGCTGATCAGCGTCAGTAGCAGATCGAAGGGGCCCTCGAAATTGCTCAGCCGCAGATGGAACCCGGACGGGCGCTCGGGCTCGGTTGTCGCGGTGGAGCCGGACTCGGCGCCCGTGGTCGAATCGGTGGAGCCTGGATTATCGGTGCTGGTCGACAGTGCTGGCTCGGACGCTCCGGTCACCGGCCGGACCGGTGGATGACTTCCCGCGCCATCGCCCGATACGCCTCGGCCCCACCGGATTTCGGGGCCCACGTGGTGATCGGCTCGCCCGCGACGCTGGCGTCGGGGAAGCGCACTGTGCGCGAGATCGCGGTGTCGTACACCAGATCTCCGAACACCTCGACCACGCGCGACATGACCTGCCGCGAATGCAGCAGCCGCGCATCGAACATGGTGACGACGATGCCGTAGAGGCTCAGCCGCGGGTTGAGCCGGTCGCGCACCTTCTCCACGGTGTCGTTGAGCAGGGCGAGCCCGCGCAGCGAGAAGTACTCGCATTCCATCGGGATGATCACACCGTCGGAGCAGGCCAGCGCGTTCACCGTGAGCAGGCCCAGCGAGGGCTGGCAGTCGATGAGGATGTAGTCGTAGCGCGAGCGCACCGATTCCAGGGCCCGCCCGAGGGTCTGCTCCCGGCCGACCTCGTTGACCAGCTGGATCTCCGCCGCCGACAAGTCGATATTGCTCGGCAGCAGATCCATGTTCTCGACCCTGGTCCGCATCAGCACGTCATCGATGGAGACCTTCGAGCCGACCAGCAGGTTGTGCACGGTGAGGTCGAGGTCGTGGTGGGCCACGCCGAGTCCGGCCGAAAGCGCGCCCTGCGGATCGAGATCGACCAGCAGCACCTTGCGCCCGTATTCGGCCAGCGCCGCACCGAGATTGATGGTGGAGGTGGTCTTGCCGACCCCGCCCTTCTGATTGCACATGGCGATGATCAGGGCGTCACCGCCGGGTGCCACGGCGGGCGGTTCGGGAACCAGACGCAACGGACGCCCGGTGGGGCCGAGCTCGACATCGTCGGGCACCGGCGCCGCCTCCACGGTGTTGCCCCACACCGAGGGGGTTCCGGTGTCGGCGTCGAGTCCCGCGCCGGCGTCCGTAAGCGGCTCCGTCCCAGCACCCATCGGCGGCTCTGCCGCTCCGGCTGTCGTCACGATCCGCTGCTCCTTATAC
The DNA here is from genome assembly GCF_005863245.1 of Nocardia cyriacigeorgica. Taxonomy (GTDB): domain Bacteria; phylum Actinomycetota; class Actinomycetes; order Mycobacteriales; family Mycobacteriaceae; genus Nocardia; species Nocardia cyriacigeorgica_C. The sequence continues at coordinate 188,533 of NZ_VBUT01000013.1, forward strand.
GTTCCTGCCCGTTCCCCGCCGAGCGTAGCGAGGCCGATCAGTGCACGACCTCACTTTCGGATGGTCCAGCTCTCGGTAGACGCTACCGCTAGTTCGTCCCCGAGTGCCGCGAGTCCGACCGGCGTGTTCGCGACGCCACGCCGCGTCACGGATAACAAAACGCTACCTGTTCGTTGTCGTTGCCATTGCGGAGCACTGTCGAACCGGTGTCGGACGGGCCGTCGATGCGGTCAGCCGCGTGCCTGCAGGCGACGACATCGCCGGACCATGGGCCGCCGGCGCACCCCTCGGATCGGCCGTCGGGGTCTCACCGGTGAGCGCCGCCGCTCATGTCGCGCGCGGGTGGGCCGTGGCCCAGACCTCGCGCAAGGTCTTGACGGTGACCAGCGTGTAGATCTGGGTGGTGGTGACCGAGGCGTGGCCCAGCAGTTCCTGCACCACCCGCACGTCGGCGCCGCCATCGAGTAGATGGGTGGCGAACGAGTGCCGCAGTGTGTGCGGGGAGACGCTGGCGCCGATCCCGGAGCGTTCGGCCGCACTCTGCAACACCTGCCACGCGCTCTGCCGCGACAGCCGCCCGCCGCGCGCGTTCAGGAACAACGCACCGGCGTTGCCGCGGCCCCGCGCAGCGAGCACCGGGCGCCCACGCACCAGATAGGCGTCGACCGCCGACAGCGCCGGACGGCCGATCGGCACGATCCGCTGTTTACCGCCCTTGCCGCGCAGCACCACCGCACGCTCGGGCATATCGAGATCGTCGACGTCGAGGCCGACCATCTCCGAGATCCGGGCGCCGGTGGAATACAGCAGCTCCAGCAGCGCCCGGTCCCGCAAACCGCGTGCGACGCCGTCACCGCTGGTGCCGCAGTCGCCGCCCGCGGCCTCCAGCAGCTTCAGCACCTCGTCGTAGGGCAGCGCTTTGGGCAGCCTGCGTCCCGGTGCCGGCGGTTTCACCGCATGCGCCACATCGGTGCTCGTCATGCCCTCGGCGGTGGCGAACCGGTGCAGCCCGCGCACCGCGATCAGCGCGCGCGCCACCGAACCGGCCGCCAGCGGCGGATGCCCGGCCCCGCCGGAGCGCAGCGCCATGGCGAACGCGGCGACATCGCTTTCGGCGACGGCGGCGAGTTCGGTGATGCCGCGCCCGGCCAGGAACGCCCGATACCGCTCCAGGTCGCGCCGATAGGCGGCGAGGGTGTTGCGTGCGGCGCCCCGCTCGACTGCCAGATGGTCGAGGTAGGCGTCCACCTCACGCACCGTCGTGGCCCGTCAGTCCCGCGCCCGGCCGGCTTGCCTGCGCAGCAGCGCAGTCGGCTGCCCGGGCCACGGCACATCCTCCGCGCGCGGGGCCATCCCTTCGGCCCGCGCCGCCGACACCGCGAGCACACCGGCCACGGCGGTGGCGTTGACGATCTCGCCGGCCAGGGCGGCACGCACCGCCTGGGCCAGCGGCATCCGCACCACTTCCAGATCGGCTTCCTCGTGTTCGGGTTCGGGCCGTTCGGTCTCGAAGAGCCCGCGCGCCAGATACACCCGTAGCGCCTCGTCGGTGAACCCCGGCGACAGCGCCACGTCCACCAGCACCGACCACTCCCGGGCCGCCAGACCGGTCTCCTCGGCCAGCTCACGTTTCGCCGCCTCGAGCGGATCCTCGCCGTCGATGTCGAGCAGCCCGGCCGGCAGTTCCAGCAGCCGCGTGCCCAGCGGATGACGGTACTGGCGGATCAGCACGATGTTGTCGTCGTCGTCCAAGGCGGCGACGGCGACGGCGCCATGATGTTCGACCACTTCCCGTTCCACGACCCGGCCATCGGGCATCGCCACCTGGTCCAGCCGCAGCGCCAGGATGGCGCCGGAATACACCGTCCGGCTGGACACGGTCTCGAAGTCGTGGCTACCCGGCACGGTGGAATTGTCGCTCATCTACGAGGCCTGATCACCCGCATTGGCCAATTCCTCACCCGGAATGTCGACCGGAAGCCGTTCGGCCGCCTTGTATTTCAACGCCGCCGCGATCAGCGCCGCGAACAGCGGATGCGGACGGGTCGGGCGCGACTTGAGTTCGGGGTGGGCCTGGGTGGCGACGAAGAACGGGTGCTTGTCGGCGGGCAGTTCGACGAACTCGACCAAGTGCCCGTCGGGCGACGTGCCGCTGAACTTCAGTCCGCTCTTGGCGATCTTGTCGCGGTAGGCGTTGTTCACCTCGTAGCGATGACGGTGCCGCTCGGAGACCTCCGTGGCGCCGTAGGCCTGCGCCACCACCGAACCCTTGGCCAGCACCGCGGGGTAGGCACCCAGGCGCATGGTGCCGCCGAGATCGGCTTCACCGGCCACCGCCTGCTCCTGATCGGCCATGGTGGAGATGACCGGATGAGTGGTGTCGGGCTCGAATTCGGCCGAATTGGCGTCGGTGAGACCCACCGACCGCGCGGCCTCGATCACCATGCACTGCAGGCCCAGGCACAGGCCCAGCAGCGGCAGGCCGCGGGTGCGGGCGTAGCGGATGGCGCCGACCTTGCCCTCGATACCGCGGATTCCGAACCCACCGGGGATCAGCACCGCGTCGACGTCACGCAATGCGGCTTGGGCGCCGGCCGGGGTCTCGCAGTCGTCGGACTGCACCCAGCGGATCTGCACCTTGGCCCGCGAGGCGAAGCCGCCCGCGCGCAGCGCCTCGGTGACCGACAGGTAGGCGTCGGGCAGGTCGACGTACTTGCCGACCAGCGCCACCTCGACGGTCTCGCGCGGAGAATGCACGCGGTCGAGCAGATCGCCCCACACCGTCCAGTCCACGTCGCGGAACGGCAGGCCCAGCTTGCGCACCACATAGGCGTCGAGGCCCTCGCGGTGCAGCACCTTCGGGATGTCGTAGATCGAGGGCGCGTCCGGGGTGGAGATGCAGGCGTCGACCTCGACGTCGCACATCAGCGCGATCTTGCTCTTGAGCGACTGTGGCACCTCGCGGTCGCAGCGCAGGATCAGCGCGTCGGGCTGGATACCGATATTGCGCAGCGCGGCCACCGAATGCTGGGTGGGCTTGGTCTTGAGCTCACCCGACGGCGCCAGGTACGGCACCAGCGAGACGTGCAGGAAGAAGACGTTGTCGCGGCCGACGTCGTGCCGGATCTGGCGCGCGGCCTCGAGGAACGGCTGCGATTCGATGTCGCCGACGGTGCCGCCGATCTCGGTGATCACCACATCCGGTTCCTGCCCTTGCAGGTCCGGGCCGCGCATGGCCAGGATGCGCGCCTTGATCTCGTCGGTGATGTGCGGGATGACCTGCACGGTGTCGCCGAGGTACTCACCGCGGCGCTCCTTGGCGATGACCGAGGAGTAGATCTGCCCGGTCGTGACGTTGGCGTCCCGGGACAGATCCCGGTCCAGGAACCGCTCGTAGTGTCCGACGTCGAGGTCGGTCTCAGCACCGTCCTCGGTCACGAACACCTCTCCGTGCTGGAACGGATTCATGGTGCCCGGATCGACGTTCAAGTACGGATCGAGCTTCTGCATCGTGACCCGCAGTCCCCGCGCGGTCAGCAATTGACCGAGGCTGGAGGCGGTAAGACCCTTACCGAGTGAGGAGGCGACACCACCGCTGACGAAGATGTGTTTGGTGGCAGTTCGCGCCTGAATCCGTGTTTGACCCACGGGTCTTCACGGTAACACGAAACCCCCGCTCCCCCGCACGCCACGCCCGGTTTGCCACCCGATCGCCACACCCCGGTCATCCATTCCCTCACCGCCTGCGACCCAGCTCACGCACCCGAGCCCCGCAGCATGACCCGAATGCTGCCGAGATGCCCGCAGAGCCTGGCCGTGCGGGCTCCGACGGTCGCGCGGCAGGGACACCTCTCGAGACATCTGCCCGCCCTCACTGAGAAGCACCGCCGATGATCGAGCTGGTGCAGGGCGAGCCCCCTCAGCCCGGGAGGGCGGCGAGGGTGAGGGAGGTGGCGGTGGGGCCGGTGCCGTAGCGGCCGGTGCGGCCGGCGAGCTGTTCGGACAGGGCGAGGGCGGTGGTGATACGGCCGAGGTCGCGGTCGAGGTTGTCGACGGTGGTGACGGCGGCGGCGAGGGGGGCGTCGTCGCGGACGACGGCGAGGGGGCCCGCGCCTTCGGCGGCGCCGGGGCGGCCGGCGAGGACGACGCCGGCGGCGCGGGCGCGCAGGGTGCCGGCGAAGCGGGCGATATTGGCGCCGCGACTGTTCTCGTCGGCCTTCGCACCGTCACCGGTGACGACGACGGCCAGCTGCGCCGGCTGCACGGGGGTGTCGCCGTAGGCGAGGAATCCGCCGCCGCGCAGCGTTTCCAGCGCCAGGCCGAGCTCCTGCGGGGTGCTGCGCGGCTGTCCGGTGGCCGGGTCGAGCAGCAGCACCAGGCCGAGCAGATCGCCGGCCAGGCTGCCCTGGTCGACGGCGCCGGTGCGCAGTTCGGCGCCCGCGGGAATGATGTTGGTGAGGGTGGAGCGCATCCGGTCGCCCTCGGTGGCGTCGACGAAGGCGTCGGTGAACGCGATCCGTCCGGCGACGGCGGCACCGGCGGTCTGCAAGGCCGCCACGACGCCGTCCACGTCACCGGGATCGGCGTCGGGGGTGGTGAACACGACCACGCTGCGGTCGGCGAGAGTTCCGCCGAGTATGCGCGGCGCGGAACCGGCGATGAAGGCATCGGCGCCGTTCAACTGCCCGGTCAAGCGCTGGTTCTGCGCGCTGAGCGAGTCGACCTGGGCACGCAGATCATCCTTGTCGCTGCGCAGCCCCGACAGCAGATCCGAGGCCAGGGTCTGCGAGCCGAGCACCACACCGAGGGCGAGCGCGAGAAAGATCGCCGCGATCGAGATCGCATGCTGGCGCAGCGAGATCACGCGCCTCCCCCACGCCATAGATCCCGCGCCCACAGCACGAACCGATCCCAGGTCTGCACCGTCCAATCCAGCACCTCGGCACCGGAATTGGAGGCCAGCACCACCACGATCACCGCGATCAGCGCGGCCAGCACCACCAGCGCGATCGCGGTACCGGAGGCCCGGTTGCGATACAGCGTGGCCACCGCGGTGGCGTCCATCAGCGTGGAGCCGACCTTGAGCCGGGTCAGGAACGTCGCCGGATTGCTGTCGCGGCGCCCGCGGTCGAAGAATTCGTCGAGCGAGGCGGCGGCTCCGGCGGTGACGATCAGCGCCGCACCGTGATGGTGGGCCAGCAGCAGCGCCAGATCCGTCGGCGCACCCGAGGACGGGAACGTCGTCGCGCCGATGCCGAGATCCTGGATGCGTTCCAGGCCCTTGGCATGCCCGTCGGTGTCGGCGGGCAGGATCACCTCGGCTCCGGATTTCAATGTGGCGGTGGTGATCTCGTCCAGGTCGCCGACGATCAGGTCCGGCTGGTAGCCGCCCTTGGTGAGGGTGTCGGCGCCGCGCCCGACGCCCACCATGATCGGGGCGTACTCCTTGATGAACGGCTTGAGCTTCTTCAGATCCTCGGCATGACCGGGGCCGTCACCGACGACGACCACATGCCTGCCGCGCATCTCCAGCTCCAGATCCGGCACCCCGATACCGTCGATGAGCAGCGCCGATTCGGTGCGCACGAATTCGATCGTGTTGCCGGCGAAGGCTTCCAGATGATCGGCGAGTCCGTTGCGCGCCTCGATCATCCGCTCCGCGATGGCCGCCTCGGTGAGTTCGATGGCCTCGACGAGGACCTCGGGCTCCTTCTTGGTGAGCCGATCGGCATAGACGACGCCGCCGTCGATGCGGATCTTGGCGCCGTCCTTGATCTTGGTGAACGCATCCGAGCTGACCGTGTCCAGCAGCAGAATGTCGTTGGCCACCAGGACTTCCGGGCCGAGGTTGGGGTAGCGCCCGGAGATCGATGGCGAGGTATTGACGACCGCGACCACGCCCGCCTCGACGAGGCGATCGGCGGTGAGCCGGTCCAGATCCATCTCGTCGAGCACCACGATATCGCCGGGGCCGACCCGTTTGAGCAAACGCCGGGTGTTGCGGTCCACCCGGGCTATTCCGGTGCGACCGGGCAGCGTCTCGGTGTTCTTCGACAACAACGCCAGCATCTTCATGACGCCGATGATGGCCGCAAACCCTCAACCTTTGGTGGAGGCGCGCCGGACGCTCTACCACATTCGTCACTGTGATACCAACGAGGCCCTCTCACTACCGGCGAGTCCGAGCCGGGAAACCGCCCAGGCCACGTAGGTTACCCGAGTGAGCACCGGGCACCTGGTCATCGCCGCGGTCGCGGGCATCGTCGTCATCGTCGCCGCGATCACCTGGCTGAAGATTCATCCGTTCATCGCACTCACCGTCGGCGCCATCGGCGTCGGCCTCGGGGCCGGGTCCGGCGCCGCCGAGACCGTGGACAGTTTCGTCACTGGTTTCGGCTCCACCATGGGCAGTGTCGGCATCCTGATCGGCTTCGGCGCGATGTTCGGCAAACTGCTGGCAGACTCCGGCGGCGCCACCCGCGTGGTCGACACCCTGCTGAATCTGTCCGGCCCGAAACTGATGCCGTGGACGATGGGTCTGGTCGGTGCCGTCATCGGCCTGCCGATGTTCTTCGAGATCGGTGTCGTGCTGCTGATGCCGGTGATCATCTTGGTGGCCCGCCATTCCGGGCTGCCGTTGATGCGCATCGCCATCCCGACGCTGGCGGGCCTGTCGGCGATGCACGGACTGGTGCCACCGCATCCGGGCCCACTCGTCGCCGTCGACGCCCTCGATGCCAATCTCGGACTCACCCTGGCCTTCGGCGTACTGGTCGCGATCCCGACGGTCGTCGTGGCGGGCCCGCTGTTCGGCACCCTGGCCGCCCGCTGGGTCGACGTCCCGGTACCGGAGCTGTTCACCGACTCCGGCGACGACGAACCCGGCGACAAGAAGCCTCAGCCACCCTTCCTGGTCGCCATCGGCACGATCCTGTTGCCGGTGCTGCTCATGCTCGGCAAAACCCTCGCCGACGTGATCGCGCCCGACTCCACATCCGCGCTGAAAACCGTCCTGGACTTCCTCGGCACGCCCGTGGTCGCGCTCGGCATCGGCCTGCTGGCCGGCATCGTGTTGCTCGGCTACACCGCCCGGATGAGCCGCGACGACATCGCCGCGACCATGAACAGCTCCTTGCCGCCGATCGCGGGCATCCTGCTGATCGTCGGCGCCGGCGGCGGTTTCAAACAGGTCCTGGTCGATACCGGCATCGCCGACCTGATCGCCGACGCCGTGCAGGACAGCAGCCTGCCGGTGCTGTTTCTGGCCTGGCTGGTGGCGGTGCTCATCCGGGTCGCAACCGGATCGGCTACCGTCGCCACCGTCACCGCCTCCGGGATTCTGGCGCCGGTGGCCGCCGACCTGTCCAACACCCACGTCTCGCTGATGGTGCTGGCGATCGGATCCGGCTCGCTGTTCCTGTCCCATGTCAACGACGCCGGGTTCTGGTTGGTGAAAGAGTTTCTCGGGCTGTCGGTTGCGCAAAACCTCAAATCGTGGACGGTGATGGAATGCCTGATATCGGTATGCGGTCTGGCCGGAGTGCTGGCGTTGAGCGTGGTCGTGTGACGCCGGTCCTGGTCGTCATGGGTGTGTCGGGGTCCGGTAAATCGACGGTGGCGCGGCTGCTGGCGGAGAAGCTGGGCTGGGACATGCTCGAGGGCGACGACCTGCACCCCGAGACCAATGTGGCCAAGATGGCCTCGGGCACCCCGCTCACCGATGACGACCGCTGGCCCTGGCTGCACCGTATCGCCGCCTGGATCGACACCCGTCAGTCCGCCCGCCGCCCCGGCATCGTCACCTGTTCGGCGCTCAAACGCAGCTACCGGGACGTGCTGCGCCGCGACGGCGTGATCTTCGTGCACCTGACCGGCAGCCCCGAGCAGATCCGCGACCGCATCGGCCACCGCGCCGGCCACTTCATGCCCGCCTCACTGCTGCAATCCCAACTCGACACCCTCGAACCGCTCGAGCCCGACGAGAACGGCATCGTCGTCGAAATCGGGCGCCCGCCAGCGGAAGAGGTGGCCGAGGTGATCGCACAGCTGCCGCCCGGAAACTGACACCACCTGCCCGCAATTATCCGGGGTGCGCCTTTCGCAGCACCCGGCACTACCCGTATTCTCCGGGTCACAGATATCCGAAGAGGAGACGTCATGGCCAGCACCACCGTCGATACCGTCATCGCCGCACCGCGGGAGACCGTGTACCGGCTGTTCGCCGACCGCGAGAGCATCAGCCCCTACCTGCCCGTCCAGCTCAAGCTGGTCAAGCCGGGCACCACCGAACGCGAAGGCGTCGGCGCGCAGCATCACGTCGGCGTGGGGCCGGTCGGCGTCACCGAGGAGATCACCGCGCTGGTTCCCGGCGAGCGGATGGAATACAAGATCGTCAAGGGCGCGCCGGTCAAGCGGCACGTCGGGATCGTCACCTTCGCCGACGCCGACGGCGGCACCCGCGTCACCTACACCATGGAGTCGGAGCCGTCGCTGCCCGTGCCCGCCAAGGTGCTCGAGGCCGGCCTGAAGGTGCTGATCACCCAGTTCATCAACGGCGCCAAGAAGGCCGTGCGCTGAGCTGACCGCAGACGACGATGGTCGCGTCCGGTTGCCCGGGCGCGACCATCTCTTGTTTCGGGGACTCAGCGTGCGGTGGCGCGCTCGGAGCGCGCGATCTGCAACAGCTCCTCGGCATGCGCGCGCCCGGTCTCGGTGTCGTCGAGCCCGGCCAGCATGCGCGCCAGTTCGATCACCCGCTCGTCGTTGGTGAGCGCGCGGACACCGGAATTCACCGCACCGTCACCGTCATCGGACTTGTTGACCACCAGATGCGTGTCCGCGAACGCCGCCACCTGCGGCAGGTGGGTCACCACGATCACCTGATGGGTGCGCGCCAAACGCGCCAGCCTGCGCCCGATCTCCACCGCGGCCCGGCCGCCGACGCCGGCGTCGACCTCGTCGAACACCATCGTCGCGCCGTGTTCGCTGCCGGCGAGCACCACTTCCAGCGCCAGCATCACCCGGGAGAGCTCACCACCGGAGGCGCTCTTGCTCAACGGCAGCGACTGCGCCCCGCGATGTGCCGACAACCGGAACTCGACCTCGTCCACGCCGGATGATCCGGCGTGCAGCTCGGTATCCCCGATGGTCAGCGGTGCCGAATCCTGTGGCGCCGCAGGCACCGGCCGCACCACCACCTCGAGCCGCGCCTTACCCATGGCCAGCCCGCCCAGCTCGGCGCTCACCGCCTCGGCGAGCTTGCCCGCCGCCTTGGTTCGCGCCGCCGTCAGCTTGCTCGCCGCCGCGCGCACCTTGTCGGCGGCCACCTCGACCTCTTTGGCCAGCGACGCGAGGGTCTCCTCGGAGACGTCCAGCGATTCCAGCCGGGTGCGCGATTCCTCGGCCCAGGCGATCACCCCGTCGATATCGGGCGCGTATTTGCGGGTGAGCGTTTTGAGTTCGGCCTGACGGGTGAGCATCGAATCCAGCGCGCCGGGATCGGACGGCAGATCCGAAAGATAACCGCTCAGCTCCGTCGTCAGATCGACTACCACCGCGATCGCCTCACCCAGTCGCGGCGCCAATGCCGCGAGGGCCGGGTCCTCGGCCGACTCGAGCCGGGATCGGGCCGTGCCCAGCGCATCCAGCGCACCGGCGTTCGTTTCGGGGCTGTCGGCCGGGCCGGCCAGCGCATCGTGCGCGGTGGCGGCGGCCTCGCGCAGCGAATCCAGATCGCTGAGCCTGCGAATCTCGGCGACCAAGCGTTCGTCCTCGCCCGGTTCCGGTGCGATGGCGTCGATCTCGGCCAGCGAATGCTTGAGCCGGTCGGCTTCGAGTGCGAGTTCGCGGCTGTGCGCGGTGCGTTCGAGCAGTTCGGTGCGCGCATCCAGCCAGGCCCGGCGATGCTGCTGGTATTTGCGCAGCAGCGGCCCGACGGTGTCGGCCGCGAACTGGTCCAGCGCGCTCAGCTGCTGATCCGGGCGCTGCAACCGCAACTGGTCGTTCTGCCCGTGCACGGTCAGCAGCGGGGCCGTGAAATCCGACAGCACCGAGGCAGGCACCCCGCGCCCGCCCAGATGCGCCCGGGATCGTCCGTCGCTGCCGACGGTGCGGATCGCGATCACGCTGCCGTCGTCGTCACGTTCGGCGGCCGCCGCTTCCAGCACCTCGGCCACCTCGGCGCGCGCCGCCTCGTTCACCTCATCGATGGTGAACCGGCCCTCCACCACCGCACGCGAGGCGCCCAACCGCACCCGTCCCGCGTCGGCACGCGCACCACTCAGCAGATGCAAACTGGTGACGACCATCGTTTTTCCGGCGCCGGTCTCACCGGTCAGGACCGTCAGACCCTCATGGAATTGCGCGGTCGCCGTGGAGATGACGCCGAGTCCGTCAATCCTGATCTCTGTCAGCACGTGTGCTCTCCGTTCGCCGTCGGCCACGCCAGCCTGTCACGGGCAATTGGAATTTGCGCACCATCCGGTCGGCGAACGGCGCGGAATCCAACCGCACCCACTGCACCGGTTCGGCGCCGCGGACCGCTTCCACTCGACCACCCCTCGGCAGGGCGAGGGTGCGCCTGCCATCCAGGAAAACTATCGCATCATGGCCCGTGGCAACGGATTCGACCGCGATGCGGGAATCCGGGCTGGTCACCAGCGGACGCGCGAACAGGGCGTGGGCGTTACTGGGGATGACCAGCAGCGCTTCCAGTTCCGGCCACACCACCGGACCGCCCGCGGAGAACGCGTAGGCCGTGGATCCGGTGGGCGTGGCGATGAGGATGCCGTCGCAGCCGAACGCCGACACCGGGCGGCCGTCGACCTCGAGCACCACCTCCAGCACACCCATGCGCACGGCGTTCTCGATGCTGGCTTCGTTGAGCGCCCAACCGCTTTCGACCACCTCGTCGTCCACGCGGATCGACACGTCGATCGTCATCCGCTGTTCGACGCGGTAGTCGCGGCGCACCACCTGCGCCAGCGCCTCGTCCAGGTGTTCGGCCTCGGCTTCGGTCAGGAATCCGATGCGACCCAAGTTGATTCCCAGCACCGGCACCGACGCGGTGCGCGCCAGTTCGGCCCCACGCAGGAACGTGCCGTCACCGCCGAGGGCGAGCACCATCTCGCAGCCCAGCGCAGCGTCGGGTTTGTGTTCGACGACCCGCACCGGATAACCACCGCTGGCGCCGGAATCGGCTTCGAACTTGGTGCTGTAGGCCTCGTCGGCCAGCACGCGCAGCCCGATGCCCGCGTCGGCGAGGATCTTCGCCACCCGATGCGAGGTCTCGATGATCTCGGCCCGGCCCGGATGCGATACCAGCAGGATCTCCCGCCCGCCGGCCTCGCCCGTCAGCGCGTTCACTGTGGACCCTCCTCAACCGCACCTTCGACCAGAGCCGCGACCGCCGCTTCGTCGTAGTCGAACGGTCCGTCGTTGCGCAACCACAGGAAGTACTCGACGTTGCCCGACGGCCCCGGCAGTGGGCTGGCCACCACCGACAGGGTGCGCAAACCCAATTCGGCCGCGGCCGCGGCCACCGTGCGGACCGCTTCGGCCCGCAGCGCCGGATCGCGCACCACACCGCCGGAGCCTACTCTTTCCTTGCCCACCTCGAACTGCGGCTTCACCATCGGCAGCAGGTCCGCGCCGGGTGCGGCGCAGGCGGCCAGCGCGGGCAGCACCAGCGCGAGCGAGATGAACGACAGGTCGGTCACCACCAGCTGCACCGGCCCGCCGATCGCCTCGGCGCTCAGCGTGCGCACGTTGGTGCGGTCCATGACGTGCACGCGCTCGTCGTTCTGCAACCGCCACACCAGCTGGCCGTAGCCGACGTCGGCGGCGACGACTTCGCTTGCCTGCCGCGACAGCAGCACATCGGTGAACCCACCGGTCGACGCACCGGCGTCCAAGCAGCGTTTCCCCGCGACGGTCAAACCTTCGGGTTCGAACGCTTCGAGCGCTCCCAGCAGTTTGTGCGCACCGCGCGATGCCCAGGAGACCTCGTCAGGTTGCTCCCGGACCAGCAGCGGCGTTCCCGGTTCCACCGCCGTCGCCGGTTTCACCGCGACGGTGCCATTGATGAGGACGCGGCCCGCGCCGATCAGCTCGACCGCGTGTTCTCGCGATCTGGCCAATCCGCGGCGTACCAGCTCGGCGTCCACTCGTGCGCGCCTGGCCACCTCAGATCTTGTCCACCGTCGCCAGCGCCTGCACCAGGACCTCGTGGGCCTGTTCCAGGATGTGCGCTCGCCGGGCGATGTCGGTGCCGCTGTCGGGGTCACCGTCACCGGGGCCGGCACCGGCACCGAGTTCGGCCAGCAGGGCATCGATCTCGGTGCGGATGCGGTCGGGGTCGGCCGGTTCCGGACGTCCCTGCGCACCCGGCAGATGCTGACCGGGCAGCGGCGCCCCGGGGCGGGGGCCGGGCACAGGCGGGCGGGGCGTGGGAGTACTCATCGTGGCGACAACGCTATCGGATTTCGGATCGGGACGCGCGTACCGTCACGGCGCGACCAGGATTGTCGCGCAGGGTGTCGGCGAGATCACCGATCCCGCCGCCGCTGGCGGGCACCGGCGGCTGGTTCAGCGCGTCCAGCGAGTTCGCGACATAGGTGGGCCAGAGGTGTTCCGGCCATTCGGCGAGGTCGGCCAGCGTGCTGACACCGGTGAGCACCAGCAACGAATCCAGCTCGACGCACTGCGCGCCCTCGATATCGGTGTCGAGCCGATCACCCACCACCAGCGCGTCCCGGGTACCCGCCCGCACCAGCGCGTCTTCGAGCAGCGGGGCGTACGGCTTGCCCGCGACGATCGGCTCGCGATCCGACGCCGCCCGCAGCGCCGCCACCATCGAACCGTTGCCCGGGGCCAGCCCGCGCTCGTTCGGCAGCGTCTTATCGGTGTTGGCGGCGATCCACAGCGCGTCCGCGCGCAGCGCGTAGGCGGCTTCGGCGAGGTCGGGCCAGCCGGTCTCGGGTGAATGCCCCTGGACGACCGCCGCTGGTGCCGAGCCATTGAACCGGCGCACCGGCCGTAGTCCGACGGCGCTCACTTCGGCGGCGAGATCGTCGGTGCCGACGACCAGCACCTGCGCCTGCGGTTCCAGCCGCTCCGCCAGCAGCCGTGCCGCCGCCTGCGCGCTGGTGACCACGTCGCCGGTGCCGGCCCGGAATCCGAGCTCGGCCAGATGTTCGGCCACCACCGCGGGCCCGCGGCTGGCGTTATTGGTGACGTAGACCAGCCGCTGCGATCCGTCCGCCAGCGCCGCCGGCGCCCCGTCGATCACGGCCTGCCCGCGATACAGCGTCCCGTCCAGGTCCAGCAGCAGCGCCCCGTATCGGTCCCGCACCCGCATCATTTCACTCCCTCGCACCGATCGAGCGTCACCATCGAAATCCTCCCACCCCATGCGGCCCGACGGCCGACCGGTATCAGCGAGCGGTTGATCCCACCGCCTGGCACTGTAAGCCCGGCCACCGACAAGTGGTGGCCGGGAACCCCGACATCAGCGGCGGGAAGCACGTGCACGCGCTCTCGGACAGCTGAGCGACTCCTACGGCGGAGCCGGCCGCCGATGTGCGCGCCGTCGCGCAAGCCCTGGGGCCAGTCAGGAACTGCCGGGCCCAGCGCTCCGATCAGGCGTCGCCGGTGAGTTCCGCGGCCCGTTCCTCGGCGTCGGTTTCGCCGTCGAGGTCGGCGGCGGCCGCGTTGAGGAACCAGGTCAGGCCCTCGTCGGTGCGGCCTGCGGCCACGAGGGCGTCGGCGTAGGCGTAGAACAGGCGGGCCGCGGCCGAGCCGGTGCGGGACGGGTCGAGGTCGTTGGTCTGCAACGTCACCACGGCCTGGTCGTACTGGCCGAGGTCCATCCGGGCCCCGGCCACCACGATGCGCAGCTCGGTGGCCTCGTCGCCGCGCAACGCCCTGGCTTCCTCGCTGCGGCCCAGTTCGATGGCCCGTTCGGGCCGGCCGAGCCCGCGTTCGCAGTCGGCCATCACCGCGAGCAGACCGGACCCGCCCGACATGCGCCGCGCGGTCCGCAGCTCGGACAGGGCTTCGGCCCATTCACCCGCGTGGTAGGCCACGACGCCGGCGGTCTCGCGGACCACGGCGATACGACCCGCCCGCTGACGGGCGGCGCGAGCGTGCGCGAGCGCCAGACCAGGATCGTCGTCGAGCAGCCGCGCCGCCATCACCAGATGCCTGGCAACGGTCTCGGCATTGCCCTTGTCCAGGCTCAGCAGGTCGCGCCGGATGGTGGTGTCGAGATCGGAGGCCTGAACGTCGTCAGGCAGATCCGGCTCTTCCGGGCGAGGCGGACGGCGATCCATCATCCGGCCGCCGGGTCCACGGCCACCTTCTCCGCCACGCCGCCGGTCGCCACCGGGCCCGTCGCCTCGCCGGCCCTCCTCACGCCGCGGCCCGCGCTCGTTCCAGCCTCGATCGCCTCCGCGCCGGCCACGGTCGCCATTCTCGGTCACATCGCCCCGCTCTCCGGTCTGTGCGGCCACCGTGGACCGCTGTTCGGCGGCATCGTCGCGGCGGTCGACGGACACGTCCGGGCCCGAGCCACCGCCTTCGGTCAAGTCTGCCGGTCGGCCCGCCTGATCCGAATCGCCACGCCGACCGGACGGTGCGTCGGCGGCGGTTCGGTCATCCCCCGCGGCGGCCGAGTTCCGCTCCGCATCGCGTGCCGCTGTCTCGTCGGTGCGGTGCGACGCGACGTCGTCAGCCGAGGAGCTCTGGCCCTGAGCCTGGGGCGATCCTGCCGCCTGGAACAGCGGTAGATCGTGGCCGGATGCTGCGGACGTGGTCGGCTCGACTCCACGCGCGGACTCAGCAGACTCTTCAGATGTACCTGGCGACCCAATGCGCGACTCGCCCGACCCCGACTGCTCTTGTCCGCCAGAGGTCGCTTCGACTCGACGCGCGGAGGTGTCGGAGGCCGTCGTCGACTCGGCAGGTGACTCGCCCGCCCGAGCGTGCGTGTCATCCGGTGTGCCGGTGCGATCGGCGCGCGCATCAGCACGAGCAGTCTCGGCAGATTCGGCGCGCGGCTCTCCCGCGTGTCCTCGGTCGCCGGCCAACTCGGCCTGCGGTGCGCCTTCCCCTGTTCGGGTGCTTTCCGACGATCCGGCCTGCGCGCCACGGCTGGGCGCCTGCTCCGGAACTGTCTCGCCGACGCCGAGGTTCTGGCTTTCCTCGAACGACTCTTCGGGGCCGGTCTGCGCAATATCGTCACGTCGACCACGCTTGCCGGCGTCACGGCCGGTGTCGGCGCGGTTCTTCGCTTCATTGCTGGGGAAGGAGCGCTGCGACGATCGGTCGTCCTGTCGACGGAAACCACCGCCGCGATTGCCCTGGTAGCCCGAGTCGTCGCGCCTGCCGTATCCACGCTCGGACTGGCCCGGACGTCCGCCTTCGTGCTCACGTCGACGGAACCCACCGCCGCTCCCGCCGCGTGATTCCTCGCCGGAGCGACGGAACCCGCCGGGACGGTCCCCGGAACCGCTCGGCCGCCCGCTTTCGCTGTCGCGACGACGGAACCCGCCCTGATCTCCACCATGCCGACGGTCATCGCGGCCGCCACGAACGTCATCCGAGGAACGCCGGAACCCGCCGGGACGATCCCCGGAGCGGCCCGGTCGTTCGCTGTCACTGCCGCGTCGGCGGAAACCGCTCTGTTCAACGTTGCGCCGGTCGCCGGGGTCATCGGAGGTGCGCCGGAATCCGCCCTTGTCCGCGGACCGCCGGAAACCGCCCCGATCGGAACCCTGGTAGCGATCGTCACCGCGGCGGTCGTCGCGTCCCCCGCGCGCATCGTCGGTGGAGCGCTGGTAGCCACCGGGCTTGTCGCCGAAGTTCGGGCGCCCGCCGGATTCGGGACGGTCGCGGTCGCGGCGGAATCCACCGCGGTCCGATGAGCCGGTGTCGTCGTATCGGCGCCGGTCGCCGGCCCCTCGCCGGTCGTCGCGGTCACCCGTGCGGCCAAATCCGCGACGGTCCTGGCCCGACGACCCCCAGTCACGTCGTTCGCCACCGTGCCGGTCATCGCGATCGCCGGGACGGCCGTAACCACGACGGTCCGAGCCGGCAGAAGAACCGCGTTCGCCGCGTTCGCCGCCGCGACGGTCTCCGCCGCGGTCGCTCCACGGCCGGTCGCCCGAATCGCGCCGCGGTGCGTCGTCGCGGCGGTCCCGCCACTGCGGCCGCCCTTCGGACGAGCTACCTCGATCGGAGTCGCGCCGGTCCCGATATCCGCGTTCCTCGCCGCGACCCCAATTCCCGCCCCGATTACGGTCGCCGCTGTCGTTGCGCGGTCCGCGCCGAGCGGGGCCGCCTTCGCGCGGCTCCCAGCTGTCGCGTCCACCGCCGTGGTGGCCGCCCCGACCGCCGCGGTCACCCGAAGTACCGCGGTCGCCCCGATTGTCGCCGCGGCCTCCGAATCCGCGCTCGGGGTCGTTGCGGCGGAAGGGTTTCCGACCGTCGTTCTGTTCCGGCACGGTGGTCCCTTTCTGAGTTGCGCGCATAGGTGGCTCGGCCACGAATTCCTGACATCTGCTCGAACGTTCGCCGAGCATTTCGGTATACAAACGACGATAGGGGACCCAGTGTATGGGTCCCCTATCGTG
>NZ_VBUT01000014.1 GCF_005863245.1 Nocardia cyriacigeorgica
GCTGAAGGCCGCGCGGAGACGTTGATCGAACTGTTGGCGCTGAAGTTCGGGCCTGTTCCGGTAGAGGTGGCCATGGCTGTGGGCCGGGCAAGTTCTGAGCAGTTGCATGTGTGGACGGCGCGCATTCTCACCGCGCGCAGTCTCGATGAAATGGGCATCGCCTGATCGGATCGCATTGCGCACGCAGCGGTGCGCGAACTGGATCTGGAAAACCGGCACCTGTTCCGCATACGCGACCCTGCCGAACACAAAGAAACCGGTGCAGATCGAAATCCCGACCCGCACCGGTTCCACTGTTCAACCTCTTACTTCAGCTCAGCACTGGTCTTCCCCAGCACCCGCCGCGCGACGATCAGCTGCTGGATCTGCTGGGTCCCCTCGAAGATGTCGAGAATCTTCGAGTCCCGGCCCCACTTCTCCAGCAGAGTCCGCTGCGAGTACCCGAGCGGCCCGGCGAGTTCGACGGCCTTGAGGGTGACGTCGGTGCCGGTGCGGCCGGCCTTGGCCTTGGACATGGAAGCCTCGAGGGAGTTCGGCTTCTTGTTGTCGGCCATCCAGGCGGCGCGCAGGGCCAGCAGGTAGGCCGATTCGTAATCGGCTTCCATGCGCAGGAATTCGGCGGCCGCGGCGGGCTGGTTGTTGGCGGGGATGTCGTAGGACGGCTCGATGCCCGCGTCCTTCAGGACCGCGCGCAGCTCCTCGAGGGCGGCGCGGGCGACACCGACGGCCATGGCTGCGACGAGGGGGCGGGTGTTGTCGAAGGTCTGCATGACCCCGGCAAAGCCCTTCTCCACGTTGACTTCCGGGCTGCCGAGGATGTTGTCCTTCGGGATCCGGCAGTCCTGCAGCAGCAGCACGGCGGTGTCGGAGGCCTTGATGCCGAGCTTGTGCTCGAGCCGCGCCACCGACAGGCCGGGAGCATCACGCGGCACTACGAACGACTTGATGGCCGCGCGGCCGAGGCTGCGGTCGACCGAGGCCCACACCACGATGTGGGTGGAGCGCTCACCGGCGGTGACGAAGATCTTCTCGCCGTTGAGGACCCACTCGTCGCCGTCGAGCACGGCGGTGGTGGTGACGGCCGCGGAGTCGGAGCCGAAGGACGGCTCGGTGATGGCCATCGACGCCCACACCTTGCCGAAACGCTTGAGCTGCTCATCGGTGGCGACGGCCGCGATGGCGGCGTTGCCGAGGCCCTGGTAGGGGATCGACAGCATCAGGCCGACGTCGCCCCACGAGGTTTCCAGGGCGTTGAGCAGCGCGGACATATTGCCGCCGTTGGTGTTTCCGAGCAGCTCGGTGGCATGCGCGTCGCTGTCGTCCTCGCGGCCGCCCGCGGCGCCGCCGATCTTCTGGGTGCCGGAGTCGGCGAGACCTTCGACCATGGCGGCCATGGTGTCGAGCTCGACCGGGTACTCGTGCTCGGCGAGATCGTATTTACGCGAGATGGGGCGGAAGATCTGCGCGGCGACCTGATGCGCCTGGTTGGCGCTGGCCCGCAGCTTCTTGGGGAGTTCGAGATTGATCATGGTTGGAATCTCCTGAAGTAACGAACGGGCCGGTCAGACGAGCACGACACCTTCGGCGACGCCGATGCCGCGCAGATCGCGGTACCAGCGCTCGACCGGGTGCTCCTTGGTGTAACCGTGGCCGCCGAGCAGCTGCACGCCGTCGAGGCCGAACTGCATGCCCTTGTCGGTGGCCAGCTTCTTGGCCAGCGCGGCCTCGCGGGCGAAGGACAGCCCCTGCTCGGCGCGGGAGGCGCCACGTAGCGTCACCAGCCGCAGGCCGTCGAGCTCGATGGCGATATTGGCGACCATGAACGCGACCGCCTGGCGGTGCGAGATCGGCTCGCCGAACGCTTCACGCTCGTTGACGTAGGGGATCACGTAGTCGAGCACGGCCTGACCGGTGCCGACGGCCAGCGAAGCCCAGCCGAGGCGAGCCAGTCGCACGGCGTCGGCGTAGTCCTCGGCGTGCTGCTTGCTGTCACCGTCGCCGAGCAGCGCGTCGGTGCCGACGGCGACGTTGTCGAGGATGAGCCGGCCGAGGCCTGCGGCCCGCAGACCCATGCTCGGGTCGGCCTCCACGACCAGGCCCTGTGCGTCGGACTCGACGATGAACAGCGCGGGGCGCCCGTCGAGTTCGGCGCCGACGATGAACAGTTCGGCGTCGGCGGCGGCCGGGACCAGGCTCTTCACACCGGAGATGCGGTAGCCGCTCGGCGAGCGCACGGCCTTGGTCTGCAGGGCGAACGGGTCGAACAGGGCGCGCGGCTCGCTGATCACCACGGAGGCCTGCGGCACGTTCTCGCCGGTGAAGGCGGGCAGGTAGGTCTGCTGCTGCGCGTCGGTGCCCCACTGCGACAGCGCGACCGCGACGCCGCTGGGCGCCAGGATCGGCAGCGCGAGACCCATGTCGCCGTGCGCGAGCGCCTCGGCGACCATCGAGTTGGTGACGGCACCGCGCTCGCTGGCCGCGCCCTCGAGCTCCTCGGGGACGTTGATCAGCGTGATGCCGAGTTCTGCGGCGCGGCCGAGCAGATCCTTCGGCGCGGCGGCGGCCTCGTCGGCGTCGTGCGCGGCCGGACGCAGGATCTCGGCGGCGAACTCGCGCACCGTCTCGACGATCATCTGCTGTTCGTCGGTGGGGGTGAGGTCGAAGTAGTCCTTGTTCTTGGCCTCGTTGGTGGCCAGGCGCTTGGGCTGCCCGCCGCCGGCGACCTTGTTGAACGCGCGAGTGGCGGCGCCGAGGGTGCGGAATCCGGTCTTGGTGCCTTCGTAGGTGACCCGCTCGATCGGCTTGCGCAAGTTGTACTTCTCGGCGAGCTCGGACCCGGTGAGGGTCGTCATCACCCGCATCGCCGCGCCCATCCAATCCCGCTTGGGTTGGTTCAGGCCGACCGCGGAATCCTGGCTCCGGCCGGAATCCGGACGTCGCTTCGTCGCGCTGTCTCGAGTGCTCATCATCACCTGTTTTCTCGGATGGGTGGGTGAGTGGGTGGTGGTCCCATTATCTTACTCTTGAGTAAGGCTATCTTACTCCAGAGTAAGAAGAGCGTCGAGGGTTCGCGAATCTGTTGCCGAGTCGTTGTGCGGTATCACAAAACAGGCCAACCGGGCGACGCGAAAAGGCCGGCCCACCGTTGGGTGGACCGGCCTCGATCTGGTGCGCCTTCGGCGCGGTGTCACACTTATTCGCGCACGTAGTAGCGCAAAGTGGCGTACGCCGTCACGGCCGCGAACGCGACGCCGACCGGTGCGATGATCAGCGCGGTCATGGCGATGTCGTCGCCGGTGATGCGGGGAAAGACCTTGCTCGCGAACAAGTCGCCGAGCGCCCGGTCAACCACCAGCGGACGTGCGATGAACAGCCCGGCCACCGCGAGCAGCGAACCGGCCAGCGCCGCCACCACCGCCTCCAGCAGAAACGGCAGCTGGGTGTACCAGCGGGTGGCGCCGACCAGGCGCATGATGCCGACCTCGGTGCGCCGGGTGAACGCCGCGATCTGCACCATGTTCGCGATCAACAGCAGCGCCGCCACGGCTTGCAGAATCGCCAGACCGAAGGCCGCGTTGCGCAATCCGTCGAACAGGCTGACCAGCCGGTCGACGATGTCCTTGTCATTGCGCACCATGCCAACACCGGGCCGGTCGTAGAACGATTCGTAGATCGTCGGATACAGCTCGGCGTCGACCATCTTCACCCGCAGCGAGGCAGGCAGCGGCGTATCGGCCACGTATTCGGCCAGCTCCGGCTGATCCTTGAAGGTCTTCTCCCTGGCCTCGCGGATCGCATCGTCCCGGTTGAGGAACTGCACCGACTCCACGCCCTCGGTGGCCTTGAGGTCGGCCATCAGCGACTTGCACGGTTCGAGCGAGCAGTCCGGGTCGTTGGCCGAGACGTCCTCGGTCAGGTACAGCCGCACCTCGAGCCGGTCGAGGAAGTACTGCTCGGTCTTGTCGGCGATCCGGACCGCCAGCAGACCGCCACCGAGCATGGTGAGCGAGACCGCGGTGGTCAGGATCATCGCGATGGTCATGGTGACGTTGCGGCGCAGGCCTTCGAAGACCTCGCCGAACAGGAAACTCGCCCGCATCAGCGATCAACTCCGTACACGCCGGTGGCCTCGTCGCGGACCATGCGCCCGCGGTCGAGTTCGATGACCCGTCGGCGCATCGAGTCGACGATGTGGTTGTCATGGGTGGCCATCAGCACCGTGGTGCCGGTGCGATTGATCCGTTCCAGCAGCGCCATGATGTCGGCGCTGGTCTCCGGATCGAGGTTGCCGGTGGGTTCGTCGGCCAGCAGCACCAACGGCCGGTTGACGAACGCGCGCGCGATCGCCACGCGCTGCTGCTCGCCGCCGGACAGCTCGCCGGGCAGCCGGTCGGCCTTGCCGCCGAGCCCGACCATGTCCAGCACTTCGGGGACGGTGCGCTCGATGAACTGCCTGCGCTTGCCGATCACCTCCAGCGCGAACGCAACGTTCTGCTCGACGGTCTTCTGTTGCAGCAGCCGGAAGTCCTGGAACACACACCCGATCCGTTGACGCAGTTTGGGCACCTTGCGCCCGGGCAGCCGGTCCACCCGGAAATCGGCCACCTGGATCTCGCCGGCGGTGGGCACTTCCTCCTTGAGCAGCAACCGCATGAAGGTCGATTTGCCCGAGCCGGACGGTCCGATGATGAAGACGAACTCGCCCTTGCCCACATCCACCGTGATGTTGTCCAGCGCGGGTCGCGTCGAGGTCTTGTACGACTTCGTGACGTTCCGCATCGTGATCACGGGGAGCCAGTGTAACCATGGCCCACTCTGTGGCCGGGGCCCGTGAGCTGACTCACGAGCCCGATCATGCCCTGGTCAGCGCCGCGATCGGGGCGCTGTCAGGTTCGCGAACCCGGGCGGGTCACGGGGTCGGCGTAGCCGTATGCACCGCTGCCGGAACGGTATTCACCAATGGCGCGGGCGGTGTGGGCGTGTCGGGTTTGACGAACAGATACAGCACGAACGTTGCGACCCAGCTCCCCATCAGGATCGCCGTGGATTTACGCGGTCTCACTGATACCTTCCCTGCGCAGCGCGGCGGCTACCCGGACCCGCAGCTCACGTCCTACTTCGAATTGCTTACCCGGCAGGGTGCGGGCGACCATCCGGATGTTCATCTGATCGACCGTGAGGTCTTCCACACCCATGACCGTCGGCTCGTCCAGCAGCAGCGGCTCGAGCCTGCGGTCACGGTAGGCCTCTTCGCCCACCTTGTGCAGGATCTCGTTCACCCGGTTGATGTCGGCACTGGCCGCCACCGGGACGTCGATCGCCGCACGTGCCCAATCTTTCGACAGATTCGTGACTTTCACAATCTGGCCGTTGGGCACGATGATCACCTGACCGTCGGCGTCGCGCAAGGTGGTGATCCGGAGGGTGACGTCCTCGACGGTCCCCTCGGCGGTGTCGGCGGCGCCGGTGACGTTGATGCGCACCACGTCACCGAATCCGTACTGGCGCTCGGTGATCAGGAAGAACCCGGCGAGGATGTCCTGCACGATGCGCTGGGCGCCGAAACCCAAGGCGGCGCCGAGCACCGCGGCCGGAGCCACCAGCCCGGTGACCGCGAACCCGAGACGCTGCAACACCTCCATGCCGACCAGCACATAGACGATGGTCAGCACCACCCAGGTGACCACCTGCGCCAGCGCGTGCCGATGCTTGGCCGCCTCGGTGCGCACCAGCGCGTCGCTGCTCTGGAAACTCGCATCGATCTTGCGGGTCACTCGGTCGCGCACGAACGTCGCGAACCGGCTGAACAGCACCGCGCCCAGGATCAGCAGCACGATCTCCAGGCCGGAGGAACGCAGCCATGGGGTGACGTCGGAGGAAACCGACAGCGCGTGGATCCCCGAACTCCGGATCCCCGGGGCGAACATCAGTTGGCCTGCTCCCGCATCCGCCAGCGGATCCCGCTCTCGATGAAGCCGTCGATATCACCGTCGAGCACCGCGGACGGATTGTTGACCTCGTAGTTGGTGCGCAGATCCTTGACCATCTGGTACGGGTGCAGCACATAGGAACGCATCTGGTTACCCCAGGACGCGCCCTCGTTGGTCTTGAGCGCGTCCATCTCGGCGCGCTCCTCCTGCCGCTTGCGCTCGAGCAGTTTGGCCTGGAGCACGCGCATCGCCGAAATCTTGTTCTGCAGCTGCGATTTCTCGTTCTGGCAGGTGACGACGATGCCGGTCGGGATATGGGTCAGGCGCACCGCGGAGTCGGTGGTGTTGACGCTCTGGCCACCGGGACCCGACGAGCGGTAGACGTCGACGCGGATCTCGCCCTCGGGGATCTCGATGTGGTCGGTGGTCTCCACCACCGGCAGCACCTCCACCTCGGCGAAGGAGGTCTGGCGCCGGCCCTGGTTGTCGAACGGGCTGATCCGCACCAGCCGGTGCGTACCCATCTCCACCGACAGCGTGCCGTAGGCATACGGCGACTTCACCGCGAAGGTGGCGCTCTTGATGCCGGCCTCTTCGGCGTAGGAGGTGTCGTAGACCTCGACCGGGTACTTGTGCCGGTCGGCCCAGCGGATGTACATGCGCATCAGCATCTCGGCCCAGTCGGCGGCGTCCACGCCGCCGGCGCCGGAACGAATGTTGACCAGCGCCTCACGCTTGTCGTATTCACCCGACAGCAGCGTGCGCACCTCCATCGCCTCCACGTCGGCGTGCAGCGCGGCGCGTTCGGCGTCGGCGTCGGCCAGCGCGGCGGCGGCCGCCTCGCCCTCCTCGCCTTCGGCCAGCTCGTAGAGGATCGGCAGGTCCTCCAGCCGCTGCCGCAGCTCCTCGACCCGGCGCAGCTCGCCCTGGGCGTGCGAGAGCTCGCTGGTGACCTTCTGGGCGTGGTCCTGGTCGTTCCACAGATCGGGGTCGGACGCCTGATGCTCGAGTTCATCGATGCGGCGGCGTAGCTCGTCGATGTCGAGGACCGACTCGACGGTCTTGAGCGTGGTGTCGAGTTCGGCTAGATCGGCGGATACGTCGGGATGCACGATGTCCAAGGCTACCGGGCCGGTACGGCGGGGTGAAACCGCAGGGCAGGCTATCCGGAGACGGCACGCAACGCGCCGGGGCGGCGACCGTTGAGGGCGTCGAGCGCGGCGGCGGTGGCCTCGTCGGCGGGGAGATAGACGATGAGCTGTTGGTCGTCGTCGGCGGGCAGATCGAGGGTCTCGTAGGCCATCCGCAGCCCGCCCACCTCGGGATGCCGCATGCGGGTGACGCCGGTGACCGGCGGAAGGTTCGGCACGGTCTCGACGCGGTCGGTGAAGGCGGCGCCCGCGGTGATGGTGAGACGGTCGGCGAGGGCATCGATATGCGGATCCGCGCGGAACGGGCCCTGCTTCAAGGTGGCGACGAGGTGGTCGGCGACGCGATCCCAGTCGGGGAAGAACTCCTTGGCACGCGGATCGGTGAAGGCATAGCCGGCCAGATCGGGCAGTTCCTCGTCGAGCTGGCCGGAGGCGCCCATCAGCGCGCGGTAGCCCTCGGTGCAGGCCAGGATCTCGGTGAGCCGGTTGACGACGATCGCGGCGGTGGGTTCGAGCTGGTCGAGGATGGCGCGCACGGTGGGCCGTACCTCGCGGTTGGGCTGAGCGCCGCCCATGCAGGTGAATCCGGAATCGGCCTTGGTGAGCCGGTAGAGATGGACGCGCTCGCTCGCGGTGAGGCGCAGGACGTCGGCCAGCGCGGACAGCACCGGAGGTGAAGGATTGCGATCGCGGCCCTGCTCGAGGCGGGTCAGGTATTCGACGCTCACCCCCGCCAGCGTCGCCAGCTCCGAACGGCGCAGACCAGGGGTGCGCCGGCGCGGCCCGCTCGGCAGCCCGACCTCGGCGGGAGTGACCGACTCGCGCCGGGTGCGCAGGAACAGGCCCATCTCATTGGTGCTCACTCATTCACCGTAATCACCTTCCCTGCGCTGAGAGTGGCCCTCGCACTACCACCCTCCGCGCGGTCTTCATCGGACTTGCGATCGCGGACAGAGTGATGAGCGAGCGACCGCGACGGTCGCACTCGATCCGAAGGAGAACGGCATGACCACGCCACTGAAGCTCGCGGTGATCATCGGCAGCGTCCGGGACGGACGGTTCGGCCCGGTGGTGGCCGGCTGGTTGGCCGACCAGGCCCGCGCCCACGGCGGATACGACGTCGACGTCATCGATCTGGCCGACTACGACATCCCGCTGGAACTGCCCGCCGTCCCGCCCGCCCTGAACCCGGACCCCGAGCGGCCCGCCGGAATGACGGTCCTGACCGAGCGGCTCTCGGCGGCCGACGCCTACGTCATCGTCACGCCCGACTACAACCGCAGCTTCCCGGCCTCGCTGAAGGCGGCCATCGATTGGCACTTCACCCAATGGCAGGGCAAGACCATCGGGTTCGTCGGGTACAGCGGCGGCAGCGGCGGGCTACTGGCCATCGAAGGGCTGCGGCAGGTGTTCAACGAGCTCGACGCCCACACGCTGCGCGAATACGTGTCGTTCCCGCGGTACTACCTGCTCTTCGATGAGAACGGGGCGCTGCGTGAACCGGCCGAGCCGGCCGGGGCGGCGCGCACGATGCTGGATCGGCTGCACTGGTGGGCGTCGGCGCTGGCGGCGGCCCGATCGGTTCCGGTCGCCTGATAGCGCCGGTTCGGTGGCGGGCAGGATCGTCGAATAGTCGCCGGTCGACGTGTTCGGCCGACCGGCGACACGGCCGTCCTCGGCCGCGGCCACGAGCTGTGCGAATCCGGCCGCGTGGTGGGCGCCGCCGTCAGCCGGTGGGTGCGGGCTCGGTTGCGTGGCTGCGGTGGCAGTACTGGGCTGCGGCGGGTTTCCGGATAAGGTTTTGAGGTGGCCGCGCACACTTCCGATCTCGAACTCGCCCTTCGGCTCGCCGATGCCGCCGACGCCATCACCAAGGAGCGTTTCGGTGCGCTCGATTTGAAGGTGGATGCCAAGCCGGATCTGACGCCGGTCTCGGATGCGGATCTGGCGGTGGAACGGCAGATCCGCACGGTGCTCGCGCATGAGCGGCCGCAGGATTCGGTGCTGGGCGAGGAGTTCGGCGGTGACGCCGAATTCGCGGGGCGGCAGTGGGTGATCGACCCGATCGACGGGACCAAGAACTTCGTGCGCCGCGTCCCGGTGTGGGCGACGCTCATCGCGTTGCTGGAGGAGGGTGTGCCGGTGGTCGGGGTGGTGAGTGCACCGGCACTGGCCCGCCGCTGGTGGGCGGCCGCAGGTTCGGGTGCGTGGTCCAGCTTTCATCCGGGCGCGCCGAAACCGATCACCGTCTCCGCCGTCGCCGACCTCGACAACGCCAGCCTCGCCTTCTCCAGCCTGTCCGGCTGGCGTGACCGCGGCCTGCGGGAGAAGTTCATCGACCTCACCGACGAGGTGTGGCGGGTGCGCGGTTACGGCGATTTCCTCAACTATTGCCTGGTCGCCGAGGGTGCTGTCGATATCGCCACCGAACCCGAGGTCTCGCTCTGGGATCTGGCTGCCCTCGATATCCTGGTCCGCGAAGCTGGTGGCACCTTCACCTCCCTCGACGGCAGGCCCGGCCCGCACGGCGGTGACGCAGTCGCCACCAACGGCCTGCTGCACCAGCCGGTTCTCGACCGCCTGACAGCCTGAGCTACGCCCGCCCGAGCCGCTTCTCCAGCAGCACGATCCGTTCGCAGCCCTGAAAGCGCGCAGGCAGCGGGGCTCTGCCGACCTCGGCGAAGCCTTGGGTGGCGTAGAACTCGCGCAGGACCTGATTGTTCTCGGCGGTGTCGAGCCGCTGCACAGACAGCCCGTTGGCGAGGGTGTATTCGGCGCAGAAGTCCAGTACCCGGCTGCCCAGCTGTTTGCCGCGGTGGGCCGGATCGACCATGAGCCCGTGCACGTATCCGGCCTCGGCGTCGGCCTCGCCCCAGAATTCCGGATCGCTCCAGATCAGACGCACGGTAGCGATGAGCGCGCCGTCGGCGCCGCGCCAGCGGAACCATTCACCGCGGGCGATCTCGGCGGCAATTACCTCGGGCGGGTATTCGCCCGGCCGCCACTGCTGGATGTCGTTGGCGAGCATCCAGTGGGCGAGTTCGTCGCGGAGATTTGCGATGCCTGGGGCGTCCGCCGCTGTCGCCGGAATCATCGGTGCGGGTCTGCTCATCCGACGACATCCGAGCGGCACTCCGACCCGGGTGCAGCCACCACGTGATCGAGGTCCGACAGGTTCCGCAGGCTTGTTCGTTCCCGGATCGCGGTCCTCCCCGAAGCGTGTGTGCTGCTCCTCGGAGCTAGCTCGGGTAAGTAGCCGGTGTGCGCAGGCATGGGACGACTACCGCCTGGTCGCGTCGGCGGGGGTGAGGTCGATGCCCGCGGGCGGGCGCAGGCGGCGGAGGGTGCCGTCCATGCTGGTGATGAACAGGGACCAGGAATTGCCGTCGCGGGCTATGCGGACCGACGTGGTGCCGTCGGGTGGGGTGCGGATCGGGTCGGGGCGTTTGATGAGCCCGGAGATGATCGCGCAACTCGATCCGGTGGCGGTGTCGACGCGGTAGATGGCGCCGACGCCGTGGTCGGCGACGTAGAGGTCGCCGTCGCGAGTGGCCTCCATATCGTCGGGCAGGGAGATCAGCTCGGGGATGCCGGTGACGACGGTGGGGGAGTTGGGGGCGTCGAGCGGGATGCGGAAGATGCGTCCGGTCAGGTTGTCGGTATAGATTGACTTGCCGTCCGCCGCCAGCGCCAGGCCGTTGGTCCACGGCAGGTTCGACCAGGTTTCGGTGTATTCGCCGGTGGACGGCCGGTAGCGGGCGATACCGGTGGGCGCGCGGTTCATGCCCAGTGTGCTGAACAGCAGATCGCCATCGGGTAGCAGGAGCAGGCCGTTCGGTCCGTTCAAACCGGTGAGCAGGACCGTCGACGCGCCGGTGTCAATGTCATAGCGCTGGAGCGTGCCCGGCGCCGCATCGATACCGTCGCCGGTGAGGAAGTACACCGATCGCCCGACCACCCGGACGCCTGCCGGCTTGTCGAGTCCGGTGACCAGCTTCTCGAACCGCCCGTCCGCCGAGACGTGGGCGAGGAATCCGTCGACGATGCCGGTGACGTAGAAGCCGCCCGCGCCATCGGAGTCCAGGTTTTCCAGGTTGCCGACGCCTTCGACGATCGTTGTGGCTCCCCACCCGTCGGCGCACATCTTCGGAAACGGCTGAGCGTGTGCGGGTGCTGCGGCCGTCAGCCCGGCCGCGATGGTCACCGCCAGTCCGGCCGACCAGCTGCGAGCTCTCCCGAATGTCATGCCGGACAACCTAACAGCCTCCTTCGGCGGTTGCCGGGCGGTGAACGGACCCGGATCGCCATCGGCATTCGACCCTCGCGGGCGTCCAGGGGTGCGGCGGCGGTGCCCGGACCTGGGCATTCACTGGGCGAGGCGCGCCGCACGTCCCGGATCGCCCGTCCTGGATCGGGGTTGCCGAGCGAAAGTTATCCACATGTGCGCAACCTTGCGCTTTCGTCCAGGCCGCGCTCCCGCACGGCCCTCGGCTGTCGCCGGGTCCTCGTAGGATGGGCCGCGTGGAAACACCCGACGCCCCCACCGCCGCACACCGCATCGTCACCGATGCCGAACCCGATGCGGCACAACAGGTTCTACGCCGGGTGTTCGGCTACGACAGCTTCCGCGGCGATCAGGGCGCCATCGTCGACCATGTGGTCTCCGGCGGTGACGCGCTGGTCCTGATGCCCACCGGTGGCGGCAAATCGCTCTGCTATCAGGTGCCCGCGCTGGTGCGGCCGGGTGTCGGCGTGGTGGTGTCGCCGCTCATCGCGCTCATGCAAGACCAGGTGGACGCGCTCAGCGCACTCGGGGTGCGGGCCGGATTCCTCAACTCGAGCCAGAACCCGGACGAACGCCGCATGGTGGAGGCCCAGTACGTGGCGGGTGAGCTCGATCTGCTGTACCTCGCGCCGGAGCGGCTACGCCTGGAATCCACCGCCAAGCTGCTCGAACGCGGCAAGATCGCGCTGTTCGCGATTGACGAGGCGCACTGCGTCTCGCAGTGGGGCCACGACTTCCGCCCCGACTATCTGGCCCTTTCCCTGTTGCACGAGCGTTGGCCGGAAGTTCCCCGGATCGCGCTCACCGCGACTGCCACCGAGAAGACCCGCGACGAGATCATCGAGCGCCTCGACCTGGGCGGCGCCCGCCGGTTCGTGGCCAGCTTCGACCGGCCCAATATCCAATACCGGATCGAACCGAAGAACCGCCCGGAGCGTCAGCTGCTCGATTTCATCCGCGCCGAACATGCCGGTGACGCGGGCATCGTCTACTGCCTGTCGCGCAATTCTGTGGAGAAGACCGCCGCGTTTCTCACCGAGAACGGCATCAGGGCCGTGCCGTATCACGCGGGCTTGGACAACAGGACTCGCGCCGAGAATCAGTCGCGATTCCTGCGGGAAGACGGGCTCGTGGTGGTCGCGACCATCGCCTTCGGGATGGGGATCGACAAGCCGGACGTCCGGTTCGTCGCCCACCTCGACCTGCCCAAATCGGTGGAGGGCTACTACCAGGAAACCGGAAGGGCCGGCCGTGACGGTCTGGCGTCCACCGCGTGGATGGTCTACGGGCTCAACGATGTGGTGCAGCAGCGCAAACTCATCGACGCCTCCGACGGCGACGCCGCACACCGCAGGCAACTACAACTACACCTGGACGCGATGCTGGCGCTGTGCGAGACGGTGAACTGCCGCCGCACCCAGCTCCTGGCCTACTTCGGTCAGCGCGGCGAACCCTGCGGCAACTGCGATACCTGCCTGAACCCACCCGAATCCTGGGACAGCACGGTCGCCGCGCAGAAGTTGCTGTCGGCGGTGCTGCGACTGAAACGCGAGCGGGGCCAGAGTTTCGGCGCGGGCCACCTGATCGACATTCTGCTCGGCAAGAAGAACCCGAAGGTGCTCCAGCACGACCACCACGAACTCACGGTATTCGGCGTCGGCACCGACCTGCGTGACACCGAGTGGCGAGGAGTGGTGCGGCAATGCCTGGCACAGGGGCTGCTCGCGGTGCACGGCGAATACGGCGTGCTCACCCTGACCGAGGCCGGAAACGCGGTGTTGTTCGACGGGCAGAAGGTGATGATGCGCCGCGAGCCCGAACGCCCGGCACCCACCCGCGCCGCACGTGCGGCGAAGTCGGCGAAGAACTCGCCGGTGGATCTCGCCCCCGAGGACGTCGCGCTGTTCGAGAAGCTGCGCGAATGGCGGGCGGCGACGGCGAAGGAGCAGGGTGTTCCCGCCTACGTCGTCTTCCACGACGCCACCCTGCGCGATATCGCCGCCCGCAAACCGGCCGACCTAGCCGGGCTGGGCGCGGTCGGGGGAGTGGGTGAGAACAAGCTGGCCAAGTACGGCGAGCAGGTGCTCGAGGTCTTGGCCGCGCACTGATCCCACGGCCGGCGACCGAACACACGGCCGACGGAATGTGAAATCTCGACCCCTCAGATCGACCGATCGAATCGTGTAGTTCAGGATGGCTGCGAAGCGACATCGGAGCATCCCGGCGAGTGGACGGAGGCAGGCATGAGCGGGTCGGAGCCCGGAGATGGGAGCTCGCGTGGTCGCGAGGACCGTGGTCACGGCAGATCCGGGATCGGCCGCCGTGAGCTGCTGACCGGCGCGGCCGCCGCGGCAGCGGGACTGACGCTCGTCGGCCTCACCCCGGCACAAGCGGTGCCGGTGGCCGAGGGCGTCGGCAAATTCCCCTTCCCTGCCGGCGGCGACAGCGTCCGCGTGCTGGTCACCGGTGACGCCGGCACCGGCACCCGCTCCCAGTGGGCGGTCGCCGACGCCATTCGCGCCTTCCATCGGCGCGAACCCTTCGCCATGGCGCTCGGGCTCGGCGACAACATCTACGAAAGCGGGCCGAACAGCAACGAAGATCCCCAGTTCGCAGCCAAATTCGAAGACCCCAACAACGGCCTGGACTTTCCGTGGGCGATGGTGCTGGGCAATCACGACAACAGCTCGGTCTTCCCCGGCGACGGCGGGTGGCTGCTGCGCGGCGATCACGAGGTCCGCTATCACGCGCACTCGCCGCGCTGGTGGATGCCGAGCCGCTACTACTCGGTGCGGGTTCCCGAGCGCAATCCGGTGGTCGAATTCTTCGTGCTCGACCTCAACCCGCTCGCGGCTTATCTGCCGCCGCTGTTCACCTCGTACTGGGCGGTCGACGGCCAGTTCATGAACGAGCAGCGCGCCTGGCTCGACCGCGCCATCGCCGAATCGCCCGCCACTTGGAAGATCGCCTGCACCCATCACCCGTACCTGAACAACGGACCGCACGGTGATGCCGGGCATTACGAAGGCCTGCCGGTCGAGCCCATCAACGGCGTGCATGTGAAGCGGTTCTTCGACGACCA
This sequence comes from Nocardia cyriacigeorgica, assembly GCF_005863245.1. GTDB lineage: Bacteria > Actinomycetota > Actinomycetes > Mycobacteriales > Mycobacteriaceae > Nocardia > Nocardia cyriacigeorgica_C. The sequence goes on from NZ_VBUT01000014.1 coordinate 14,449, forward strand.
CGTGAACGGCCGCTGCCACCTGATCCTGTCCGGTCACGATCATTCGTTGCAGGTCCTGGAACAGACGCCCGAGATGAAGGGCACCCGTCAGATCGTCTCCGGTGCCGCCGCGAAGACCGTCGGCGCCCAGCCCCGGGTGCTGCCCGATACCGCTCACGCGGCCCAGTTCCAGAGCTTTCACCAGCTCGGATTCATGGTGCTGGACCTGGCTCCAGGCGCGATCGACCTGCGGGTACACACGGTCGACCCGGCATCCGGTACGTCCACCGAGGAGTTCCGCCGCCGGATCGCCTGATCGTCCTGATAGGCCAGTAGCCGACTCGCGCTCGACGAGGTTCGGCACCAGCGCGGCGCCTGCCAACTCCGGTAGCCGCGCAACTCGGCGACGGCGCCCGACGGACGCGCCGCTGAGAGCCCGAATTCCGGCGCGCCGGGACGCGCCGGGTTACCGTCACGCCATGGCATCCGGTGACGGCTCCGAAAACGGCGAAGTCGAGGGCGGCTCGCCGAACTCCGCGGCTCCCGATCTGGGCCCGGTGCGCGAGCATCGCACCGACCCCGCCGTCGAGACCGTCTGGTTGAGCCGCCGCCGGGCCGAACCACGCCATCCGGGCCGGCCTCGCCTTTCCACTATCGCGCTGACGCTGCTGTTCATCGCCCTTCTCGCGCTCTATGTGACGCTGCGCCCGAACTGAGCCGGGCGTCCCGGCACCTGGGAGTGCCGGTGATGTACGCACGGTTTCGCGTACCGACCCGGGCGATATCGGGCCGTGCCGCACCACGTGTGCGAGCGGTGCCGCTCACTCGGCTGCGCTGTGATCCAGCCCGACCCAAAACTAGTTGATTAGCGAAAGCAACCAATATATAGTTGCTTACTGCAAGCAATCATTCTCGGTTTGGAGTCCGGCATGGCAGTGTCACGCGATACCGCCCAGGACCTGACCAGGGAGCTCTATCTCATGGGCCGCGCGATCCGCGTAGCCATCGCCCACCCGGAAGAAGGTCAGCTCCTTCCCGGTGGCATCGGCGTCCTGGTGGTGCTGGAGGGAGCAGGGCTCATTCGTCAGGTCGACCTCGCCTCGCACCTGTGCATCAGCCCCTCGGCGCTGAGCCGCCACGTCACCGACCTGGTCGCGGAGGGCTATGTCACCAGGCAGGCCGATCCGCACGACGGTCGCGCGACGCTGCTGCAGGTCACCGACGCCGGCCACAACCTGCTGCGGCGCATCCGGGTCTCCCGGGCCAAGCGCATGCAGGAGGCGCTCGCCGACTGGGACGAAGACGAGGCCGCACAAGCCTGCGCCGCCATCGAGAAACTCAGAAACGCACTGGTCGCGCGCGTCCAGCACACCATGACCGCCGATCGGCCGGTTCAGCTAGAAAGTCAGGGAGTAGATGTCTAGTCAACACAACGGGGTGGCTTCCACCGAGGCGGTGACACAGCGGGACCCCTACGCGATGACCCATCGCGAAGTGCTGGAAGCGATGACCGGCCTGCTGGCCGCGCTGTTCACGGCACTGCTCAGCACCACGATCGTGGCGACGGCCCTGCCCACCATCATCGGCGATCTCCAGGGTTCCCAGACCGCCTACGCCTGGGTCATCACCGCCGCCCTGCTGGCCACCGCCGCATCCACCCCGATCTGGGGCAAGCTCGCCGACCTGTTCAACAAGAAGACGCTGGTCCAGATATCGATCGTCATCTTCGTGGCCGGTTCGGTGCTGGCCGGTTTCGCCCACAACGTCGATCTGCTGCTGGCCGCGCGCGTCGTCCAGGGCATCGGCATGGGCGGCCTGACCGCACTGGTGCAGGCCATCATCGGCAGCATCGTCGCGCCCCGCGAACGCGGCCGCTACTCCGGCTACATGGGCGCGGTCATGGCCGTGTCGATGTCGGGCGGACCCATCCTCGGCGGCGTGATCGTCGACAGCCCGCTCGGCTGGCGCTGGTGCTTCTTCGTCTGCGTGCCGCTGGCCGTGATCGCGCTCGTGCTGCTGCACCGCACCCTGCGCCTGCCCACCGAGCGCAAGGACGACGTGTCCATCGACTGGCTCGGCGCTCTGCTGCTGACCGCGGGCGTGTCGATCCTGCTGATCTGGGTCTCCTTCGCGGGCAAGGCCGGCTACTACGACTGGGTCTCGCGGGAATCGGCGCTCTACGTCGGCGCGGGTGTGCTGCTGCTGGCCGCCACCATCTGGGTCGAGTCCAGGGCGAAGTCGCCGATCATCCCGCTGCCGATCGTCACCGAACGCACCACCGGCCTGGCCATCATCGCCTCTATCGCCGTCGGTGTCGGCATGTTCGGCGCGACCACTTTCCTCGGCCAGTACTTCCAGACCGCACGCGGCTACTCGCCGACCGTGGCGGGCATGCTGACCATCCCGATGGTCGCGGGCATGCTCATCGCGTCGGTCGGTTCCGGGCAGCTGATCACCCGGTTCGGCAAGTGGAAGGGCTTCGTCGTCGGCGGTGCGGTGGTGCTGGTTGCGGGCTTCGCGCTGTTGTCGACCCTCGATCACGCGACGAACCTGTGGCTGGTCGCGGTCTTCATCACCATCGTCGGCCTCGGCGTCGGCAGCCTGATGCAGAACCTCGTGCTCGCGGTGCAGAACACCGTCAGCGTGCACAACATCGGTGCAGCCTCGAGTGCGGTGGCGTTCTTCCGCACCTTCGGTGGTGCGATCGGTGTGTCGGTGCTCGGTTCGGTGCTGGCCACCAGGGTCAGCGATCTGTCGGCCGAAGGGTTCGCCAAGCTCGGCCTGCACCCCTCGTCCTCGGGTGGTAGCAACCTCGACATCGGTGCGCTGCCCGAGCCGATCGCGACCATCGTGCGCACCGCCTACGGTGACGCGACCGGCCGCATCTTCCTGATCGCGGCGTTCGCCACCGTGGTCGCGCTGCTCGCGACCCTGCTGCTGCCGAACCGGCCGCTGCGGACCACGATCGACATCGATCCCGCGCTGGATCCGATGCGCGATGCGGAGAAGGTCGATCCCGCCGAGCTGCTCGATCCGGTGCCGACCGAGCGCGTGCTTCAGAAGTAGCGTCGACCCGCCTGCCCGGCAGGTACCGGATGATCCGGTACCTGCCGGGCTCACGCGCGGGCAGGGCCGTAACGACCTGGGAATAATCCGGTTGCGCCACCGCTTTAAGGTTGTCGTCATGGAGGAGCCGTCATGAAGGAAAAGGGGCGCAAGGTCATCGCGACCAACCGCAAAGCGCGGCACAACTACACCATCCTCGACGTGTACGAGGCGGGGATCGCGCTGGTCGGCACCGAGGTCAAGAGCCTGCGCGAAGGCAAGGCCTCGCTGGTCGACGCCTTCGCGACGGTCGACAACGGCGAGGTGTGGTTGCGCGGCCTGCACATCCCGGAGTTCAGCCACGGCACCTGGACCAACCACTCGCCGCGGCGGGTGCGCAAGCTGCTGCTGCACAAGCGCGAGATCGAACGCCTGGTCGGCAAGTCCCGCGAAGGCAACCAGACGCTGGTGCCGCTGTCGATGTACTTCTCCGACGGCAAGGTGAAGGTCGAACTCGCCCTCGCCCGAGGCAAGCAGGACTACGACAAGCGTCAGGACCTGGCCCGCCGCACCGCCGAACGCGAGGTCACCCGTGAGCTCGGCCGCCGAGTGAAGGGCATGAGCCGGTGACGGCCGGAAAATGGGAATGAAAGCCGGTCGGTGAGGTGTTAACATGACTAGCCCGGCAAGGTGCCGGGACGTACGGGGCTGAACGGTTTCGACTGCGTACGTTGATTCAGGGGAAGCGTGTCGGTGCAGGCAAGAGACCACCGTAAGCGTCGTTGCAACCAATTAAGCGCCGATTCTCATCAGCGCGAGTACGCTCTCGCTGCCTAAGCGAAGCGTCTCTGTCGGCCCGGGATAAGCCCTCGGTCCCGGTGCCGGCATCAGCTAGAGGGCTCACCGTTCTACTCGGTCGCGGAGTAGAACGGGACACCTAACAGCGACTGGGATCGTCATCTCGGCTTGTTCGCGTGACCGAGAGATCCGAGCAGAGACACAGCGAACTGCACACGGAGAAGCCCTGAAGACGCGACGGAGGACCCGGGTTCGATTCCCGGCAGCTCCACTCCACTCGATAGGCGGCTCATGCTCACGGAGAGCATGAGCCGTTTCTCGTTTCGTCGTGTTTTGTGGGGGCGAAGCCCCCACGCCCCACCCGGCGGGCTTTGCCCCCGGACCCCCTTTCGGGTTCGTCCGTCCAACGGTGTTTCCGAGCCATGCTCCGTCCGGTGGGCTTCGTCTCCGGGACTCCCTTTCGGGTGGTCGGTTCGACGGTGTTTCCGAGCCATGCTCCGTCCGGTGGGCTTCGCCCCGGACCCCTCTCGGGTTCGGCCGCCCGTTGGCGTTTTCGATCGGTGGCTCACCTGGTGGGCTTCGGCCGGGACTCCCTTCGGGTTCGTCCGCCCCGGACCCGCCCCAGGTTTTCACGCCCAGAGTGCCCGGAGCCTTCCCGCGTTCACGCGCCAGAGGGGTTCGTCGGGCATCGCGCGGTGCCGTGTGCCCACCGTGCGCTGGACCTCGCTGTCCCGCTACTCGGTCACGCAGGGTGCCCACCGTCGAGATGTACACCGGCCATCGGTTGGTGCCAGGCCGAAATTGACAGCCGCTGATGCCATCGATAGCTTTGGATCGAAAGCTGTTTGTGCTCAGCTCTGTTCATTGTTAGATCTGTCGATCACGATGCCAACTATGGGGGATGTGCTGATGGCCGTCGAGGGGGACCTTGCCCGTGCGGTGGAGGGGTTCGCGCAGTTGGCCACGGACATGGAGCGGAAAGTTCAGCGGTTCGCCGAGTTGCAGGGGCGCATGAGCACGCTGACGGCAACCGAATCGGGGGCCGGCGGCCGAGTCAGCGTCACTGTGGACAGCAGTGGGATCCCGACTGCGATCGATCTTGCTTCGAATGTGCGGCAGATGGATCCGCAAACATTGTCCGCGGAGATCCTGTCGTGTATGCGGAGAGCGCAAGGAAAGCTCCGCCCAGGGATTGCCGAACTCGTACACGACGTTGTAGGCGACGATCCGGCCGGCGCCGCACTCGTCGATGGTTTCAACCGACGCTTTCCCGAACCGGACGAAGCTTCATCGCCGCATGATCGCGTTCCGCCGCAGGCCGAGAAATCGCCACCGCCGAGCGTGGCCAATCCGATGGCCTCCCTGAACAATTCGGTTCCGTCCGCATTCGTGGCTACGACGCCCACCGTCCCGCGGACACGCAAACCCGACCGCGATCAGATCTTCACCCCCGACGAGCCCGACGAGGACGATGAGTACTTCCGCCGGAAGTCTTGGCTGGTGTAATCGGTGACCACCAATCCTGACGCTGTCTCGGTAGATCCCGACGAGGTGCGAAATCACGCCGACAAGGTCGAGGCCCTTGTGGGCAGTGCGGACAAATGTCTCGAAGCCGCAACCTATCTCGCATCTGCAGACGACGGCTACGGCGACATGCTCCGGTCGCTGATGACCTGGATCTTCGAGGACAATCATCGATCAACCATCGAGGTGATCCGCAAGGTCGGTGAGAGCGTCGCCCAGCAGCCCGAGAAGCTGAAGGCGGTGGCAACGGCCTTCGAAGATCAGGACGCAGCGATAGCGAAAGCGCTGTCTGAACTACGGGCGACGATAGGGACGTCGAAATGAGCTTCGACGACGTTGCGCCGCCCGCCAACGATCTCATCGACCAGGGGTCCGATTACCGGAACGCCTACTACCAAGAGGACGTCTCTTGGCTGTCCAACGTCGGGCTCAAAGGCGACGATAAGACCGGGGGCTTGGGTGTACTCAAAGGCACCGTCGCAGGCGACGCGTGGGATATATACGGAAACCTACGTAGCGGCAGTTACAGTGAGGCACTCTTCGGAGTAGCCGGTGTCGGAGCAACCGCCGTCGAGGCGATCAAGATCCTTTCGGCTTCGCTGGAACCCAGGTTGCCAAATGGATGCTGGAACATATCGAGCCGCTCAAGAAGAGCTACGAGGAGCTGTCCGGCAACCCGACGATTGTGGAATCGTACTCGAAGTCGTGGAAGGCGATTTCGGGTGAATTGTCCACGATGAGCACGAACTGGCAGGAGAGTATCGAGAAGGACGTCATCACCTGGACCGGCAGCGCCGGCGACGCGTACCGTAGCGGCGCCAAAGACCTCCTGACGGCGATCGATACCGCTGCGGCAGCTGCGGCTTCGCTCAGTCAGCAAATGGAGCTGGCGTCGAAGATGATTGCCATTGTGCGAGATCTGATCCGCGACATTATCGCGAGCCTCCTCGGCGCGGCCATCGGATACACGGCCGAGTTGCTGGTTACCGCGGGCGCCGCGGCCGGCCACGTGATCGCGTCGTTTCTCGCGAAGTTCGCGAAAAGCTGCCTCGACACGATGACGTATCTGAAGAAGCTATACGACGTGCTGACGTCGATCGGAACGTACCGTGAACCGATTGCCAAAGTGTTGCAGAATGTGATGAGCTTGGTCGATTCCGCTAACAGTGAAAACGCTGGGCAACCTGCGGCGCAAACGTAGGGCGGGACGACGTGTGGAGGCTCGATGAGCCTCGCCTGCAAACAGCGCTCGAGAAAAATGCATCGCGCCACAGTGAAGTTCGTTGCGTGTGCAGGTTGCGGTCGGCAGTTGTTCGATCCGGAATTTCAGTCGGCACGACTCCGCGAGAGTGCGACGCCTCGAAGATCTCGGACAGGTATCGGCTATGTGATACTTGGCAGATGAGTCTCGGGGATGCCTTCGGCCTGACGAATTCGCCAAACTTCATACCGAAATGCCATGGGGAAGAAGGCGATACAAGGTATCCTTCGCCACGCAACCTACGGTCGCTGGGTGCCGGACTGATCGACTTCGTACTACAGTTCGGCTCGATCATCGGGATGGTGGCTTTACTAGCGCTGGTGGTGCACAGCTCGACCCCATACAAATATGCGCTGGTGCTGATACCGATCGTCGTCCTCGGCGGGAATCGGATTCTGTTGCCGAAATGGGTGCACGGGAGTGTTGGCGAGTTGCTGTTCGGGCTCGTGGAGATCCGCGGTAGCGACGGCGCGTGGCCCGGTTGGCGAGATTTGTGGGGTCAGGGGAATGGTCGCGATGGTGTGCCCAATCTTGTGCGCGTCCGCCGCTGCGATGTCCGCGGCGCCTGAAAGACGCGACAGAGGACCGGGCTTCGATTCCCGGCAGCTAAATAAAACGGGAGACTCGCAGAGAGCGCTTACCCTCCTTTACAGCGAAGTGTCCGCATGATGTTCGCCGGTCAGAGGGCTGGGGGTGGGCGGTCGGGGACCAGGAGGGCGGCGATCTGTCGGCCTGCGTCGACCGCGTTGTTGCGGCCGGCGTCGGAATTCGGGCCGAGGGTCACGTAGGCGACGACGGTGGTCTCGGTCTTGGTGTCGTAGTAGGCGACGCCGTCGTAGCCGCCGTAGGACGGGTTCATGAACAGCCAGTCGCCGAGGTGTACGACGCCGAATGCGAAGTACTTCTCGGGGGTCAATGGGCCGAGGCCGGCTGTCGACGGCTCCATCATGCGGCGGAATTGGTCGGGGGTGAGCAGGTCACCGGTGCCGAGGGCCCGAACCCAGCGGCCGATGTCGGCGACGGTGGAGGTCATGTTGCCGCTGTGCAGGAACGCGGTCGGGTTCCAGAATGTGGAGTCCTCGAAGATGTTTCGCTCGTTGGTGTAGCCGTGCAGGATCGGCCCGTCGATCTGCGGAGTCAGCACCACTTCGCTCGCGCTCATACCGAGCGGATCGAGGATGTATTCGGCGATCAGGTCGCCCAACGGTTTGCCGGTCGCCTTCTGAAGCACTTCGCCGAGCACCACCAGATCGCTGTGCGCGTAGGCGAAGCTGGTGCCGGGTGCGAACAAGGGCGGTCTGGCGTTGGCGCGGGCGAGCAGTTCGGCGGCCGTCCAGGTGTGGAAGGGGTTGTCGCCGAAGATCTTCAGGAACTCCGGCTCGGTCACGTAGTCGGCGATACCTGAGGTGCTGTCGGCGAGCATGCGCGGGGTGATCGCGTCCGCTCGGGGGAACTCGGGCATCCAGCGCGCGATGGGTTCGTCCAGCGGTAGCACACCGTCACCGTCGAGGCGCCACAGCACGGTCGACAGCATCGGTTCCATCGGCTGCCCGACGCGCAGCCGCATATCGGCGGTCGCGGGCGAACCGAGCGGCGAATCGCCGAGTGCGCCGAGGGCGAGCTGCTCCGCACCGCGCCAGGCTCCGAACACCGCGGAGGTGAGATCCAGTTCGCTCATCGCATCACGCATGAGACCGGTGATCTTCGCGGCTTCCGGACCGGTCGCGGACGTCGCCGATCCGGTGTCCTTATCGGCGCTACAAGCGCCGGCGATGAGGACGAGCACGATCGCGAGCACCGCCCACGCCCCGCGATGCCCCCGATATCGGGTCGGCACGCTCATGACGGCGATCCCTTCGTGGCAGGAAAACGTCCCGAGCAGCGTCTTAGCAATCTACGCCGCCCACCCCACATCCGATAGGGCCGACGACTGGCCGGCAACGCCGTCGACAGGAATCGGGCCTGACGGCGAGTGTCCGACTCGGCGGTGGAAGCTGACGAGGCGGCCCGCGCCGACCGGGTTCATCAGCCCGGTAGCGGGTACCTCGGAAGCGTCGACGACGAGAGGAGGCGGCGATGGAGAGTCGCGCCAAATTCTTGGGACATGCTGTTCATCCGATGCTGATCGCGTTTCCGCTCGGTCTGCTGACCACGGCGGTCGTGTTCGACGTTCTGTATCTGGTCACCGACCGGGGTGGTTTCGCCGTCGCTGCCGGGTACGCGATCGCCGCGGGGATCGTCGGTGGGGCGGCCGCGGCGTTGTTCGGGTGGATCGACTGGTTCGCCATTCCGGGTGGCACGCGGGCCAAGCGAGTCGGGCTGGTGCACGGGTTGAGCAATGCCGTCGCGCTGGTGCTGTTCGCCGTCAGCTGGCTGCTGCGCGCTGACGCGGGCGCGTGGGAGCCGAGTCCGGCGGCCTTGATCTGTAGTTTCGTGGCGGTGGCGATCGCTGGGGTCGCGGCCTGGCTCGGCGGTGAGCTGGTCGAGCGGCTCGGCGCCGGGGTCGACACGGGCGCGAATCTGGACGCCCCGAACTCGCTGACCCATAAGCACCTCACGCAGGGTATGCAGGCGTCGGGCTCGTAATCCCGGCAGTATGCCCGGCGGGGCCGGAGCGTCGTTGCCCCGGCGCCGGCCGCGCATGCCTGCCGTTGTCACACACTCATCGACGGATCCGGTTCGCCGTACGCAGCGGCGATGTCCTCGGAACTGCTCCACCCGCTGTAGGTCGGCGACTGTGGCCAGCCCTCGGGCGAATCCTGCCATTCTTCCTGCCTGCCGTAGGGGAGCAGGTCGATGAGGGCGAAGGTGTAGCCGAGTTGTTCGACGCCGCGGCCCTCGGTGTGCCAGGTGCGGTAGACGGTGTCGCCGTCGCGCAGGAAGACGTTCACCGCGAACGCCCCACCGGGCGGGGCGCCCACATCGGCGCCGAAGGAACTGTTCGCGGTGGAGTACCAGTCCATCCTGTTGCCGACGCGGCGCTTGTAGGCGAGCGCCTCATCGATCGGCCCCTGGGTGACGATCACGAAACGCGCGTCGTAGTTGTCCAGGAACTTCAAGCGTGTGAACTGCGCGGTGAAGCTGGTGCAGCCACCGCACTGCCACTGCTTTGCCGGGAACCACATGTGGTTGTAGACGATCAACTGCGACTTGCCCTCGAAGACGTCGGCCAGCCGCACCGGCCCGTCCGCGCCTTCCAAGGTGTAGTCGGGCATCCGCACCATCGGCAACCGACGCCGCTGGGCAGCGATCGCGTCGAGCTCCCTGGTCGCGGCCTTCTCCCGAGCCCGCAACGCGGCCAGCTCACGCTGCCAGGTCTCGGCGTCGACGATGGGCGGCAGTGCTGTCGTGCTCATGAGGTCCTCCCTGGTGGGTCCACACATCCGGCTGTAGATGTAGACCTCCTCGGCCCGCGGAATTCATCGCTCGCCGCCCACGTCTTCGGCGAGCCAGTACCTCGACCCTGGCGCGCGCGGTTCGGACTCACGCCGCAGCGCCGCGAGCCGACCACACGCATCACGGGGCCGGCGCTACCCGACTAATGGTCGTCTTTGTCATAAGGCCACCAGATCGTCGCCGCGATCACCGCCATCGGCAGTCCGCACGCGACGGTGTATCCGGCAACCGTCCAGGCACTCACCCTGCACCGATGGTCGACCATCGAGCGAAAGACAATCGCGGGCAAACGATCTCCACATCCGCGAAATGCATCACCGCGTTGAGTCGGATGGGATCGAGGTGGTCGGGTGTCGGGGTTATGAGTGCGTCGACATCTGCGGTGCGAACCTGCTCCGACAGCGGTAGCGGTGAGTAATCTCGCGGCCACACCAGCACATAACCGAGACGCCGAGCGAGTCGGTGTACCTGAGCAGCCTCCCACTCCGTCGCTCGACTCGCGTCCGGGTCTATCCATGCCAATGCAGTCGGTTGGTGTCGCATGTGTGCCCCCATCCGTCGGTTCGAAGTCATCCGCCGCCGAGGAGCCGTACCGAGTGACGCCATCCACGCGGCGGCGGGCCGATCTCAGCGTTCCGCTTGTCGGACGTGGCGAACAGCGCAAAACTGTAGGCAAACAAGGACAATGACTTCCGTGGGGAGAATCGACGAACGCCGATCTCAGGTCGCGCAGGCTGGCTCGTGGCTGGACTCAGACCGAGTTGGCCCAACTCGTGTGCGACGAAGTCGAGCATGCGTCCGGCCGACGTCCGGCGGTCGATGCACAGGCCATCAGCCGAATCGAGTGCGGTGAGATCAGCTGGCCGAGAAAGGAAACCCGGCAAGCCCTTGCGTCACTGTTGGAAGTCGGGTCAGAATCGGACCTCGGTCTCCATCCGAAACGAACCCGACGTGATGCCGAAAGGGACGAAGCCACGAAGCGGAGAGCATTTCTCGCCCTCGCCGGCCTTGCGGTGACGATCCCTGATGATCCGACACTCCGACGGATCGGCGCCCGCGACGTGGACGAGATGCGGCAAACGTTCGCGCGGCTCGAGGACCTCGACAGCTACCTCGGCGGAGCGGATACATTCCGCTTGTACGTCACCGAACTCAGCCGCACGGAGCAGATTCTCAGCCGGGCGAACGCCGCGCTGGACGTACGTACCAGCCTGACCGAACTTGCTGCTGAGCAAGCCCAGCAAGCAGGGTGGGCGGCATTCGACGCGGGTTCGACCGACACCGCGATGAAGTTGTTTCACTACAGTCGTCGCGCTGCCGACGAAGCAGAGAGCGTTGAGCTGGCGACGAACGCGCTGATGCACATCTCATATGTCAGCCGGGATGTTGACTGTGCGCGAGGGGCGGAAGCAGCGTGCGCTCGGATCGGCCGGCGCGCCCCTGCGAAAGTGCGCGCATTGCTGGAATCTCGACGCGCATGGTCGTGCGCTGTCCAAGGCGACGGTGACGGCGCCGCCCGTGCACTCGATGACGCCCGTGATGCGCTCGAACGTGCCGACGGCGCGGACCCGCACTGGTGTGCCTGGGTCGACGAGGGTGAAATCGACATCATGACCGGCCGTGTGTGGTCGGTGCTCCACCGGCCGGATACGGCAACAGCGCCGTTGGAGCGGGCGCTGGCGAACTACCCCGACCACTGGGCGCGTGACAAGGCGCTGTATCTGACCTGGCTGGCCGATGCCTATCTCGACGCCGGGGACGATGAGCGCGCTCTAGGTATAGGCACCCAAGCTCTTCAGCTCTCCTGTCGGGTCGCATCTGTTCGCCCGCTGGCCCGCGTCCGGGAAGTCGCGCAGCGATGTACCGCCGCCGGAATCCCCGGCAGCCAGGAATTCGCGCGATGTGCGGCCGCGGCGCGCGTGCCTATTCCACCCCGGCTGTAGTGCGTTCGACCCAGTCGGCGTAACTGTCGATACACCAGTCGACGGGCGTTGCTGTCACCTCGGGGCTATCCCACGGGTGCAGCTGGGACAGACGTGACGCCAGCCGATCACGTGAGGCCGTAGACGTCCGCAATGTGACTCGCCACTCCTGGCCCTCACCCAGCTCACCCGAATGCCAGAAGACAGAAGCCGACGGTCCGCTGATCTCGGCGCTCGCAGCCAGCCGCTCGGCGACCGCTGCCCGCGCGATTGTCCAGGCATCAGCCTCGGTCGGGGTCGTAGACGTCACCGACCACACTCGCACCGCTGTCATGCGACAACTGTATGCGGCATCGGCCTCAGGACCCGCCGACGGTGCAATCGCTAATTGGTCGGCTGACCTATACGAAGCACGGGTGGATACAGCACGCGCGCCGCTTTTTACCAGGTCCGGTCGCCACGCAGGACCGCATCCGCGCCACCGTCGACGAACACCACCTGGCCGGTGACGTGGGAGTTGGCCGGGGAGGTGAGAAAGCCGAGCAAGGGGGCGATTTGGTCGGGGCGGGCGTGGCCGTGCAGTGGCATGGGGACGGCGGTGTCGATGGCCTGGCGGCCTTCTTCGGTGTCGAGCATGGGCTGGATCATCGGCGTCACGATGGTGCCTGGGGCGATGGCGTTGAGGGGGATTCCGGCGCCCGCCCATTCCGGTGTGATGGCTGTTCGCCGCACCCATCGCGCGATCGCGGCCTTCGACGAGGCATAGATCTGCGCGCCGTCGCCGCGTTCGATGGCTGTCTGCGCGGCTTTCACCGCTGACTGCTCATCGCCGGCGAGTGCGGCCTCGACCGTCGCGGCATCGGTGGGATGCAGCGACGCCACCGACGAGATCACGACGGCGCGGGGATCGGTGCCTGCGGCGAGTAGCGGCCGCAGCCCTGCGAGCGTGGCTACGGCGCCGAAGTAGTTGACCTGGATGGTCAGCGGATCGAACAGCGCCACTCCCGCGCAGGCGATCACGCCGTCGAGTCGGCCATCGGCGAGTTCACCTGCGCGTTCGACGAGGGCGCTGCGGCCCGCGTCGGTGGCGAGGTCGAGGGTGATGTCTGCGTCGCGCAGGTCCGCGCCGATCACGCGGATGCCCTGGTGGTGTAGGTAGTCGCTGGTTGCGGCGCCGATGCCGGAGGCGCTGCCGGTAACGAGGAATGTGCGGGGCATATCCTGCCCTTTCGTGGCGAGGTGACTGCGCGCCGGACGAGTGCGCATCTGTGACAGGACGCCAGTTTGTGCCACAGTGCTAATGTGTGTCAAGACACATTCAGGAGGAGATGTGATCGACCGGGAACAGTCGTTGACCGATCGGCGGCGGCAGGCGGTCCGACTGGATATCGCGGCGTCCGCGGCCCGGCTGTTCGTCGAGCGCGGATTCGACGCGACCTCGGTCGACGACATCGCCCGCGCCGCCGGAATCTCGGTGCGGACCTTCTACCGGCATTGCGATGCCAAAGAAGACACCCTCACCCCGATCGTCGTCGCCGGCATTCGCGACTTCGTCGGCTACCTGGCCGCGAGGCCGGAGCAGGAGCCGGTGGAAACCGCGGTGCACGCGGCCTTCGTCGAGGCGTTCCGCCGCGACAGCTACGCCCATATCGTCCCTACCCGAGACCTTTTCGTCCTGCTCACCTCGGTGCCGGGGATCCGGGCGCGATGGATGGTCGCGGCCAACGACCTCGCCGACGAATTACGGCCCGTCATCGGTGCACGTGCGGGGCTGGATCCGCAGAGCCTGGAGGCCCGGCTGCTCTCGCACACCTTGATCGGCGCTTTGACGGTGACCCTGGAGCACTGGGTCACCTGCGACCCGGACGATTCGTCGGGTCCCGTCGACGCCCCGAGCTTGGCGGCGTCGGCGCTGTCGGTGATCCGTTTCGGGCGGCCGTGAGCGACTGTCGACCGTCAAACCTCTGCCGTACACGGTGAGCTGAATCGGCCCGGGTCGACGGAGCCGCTGGTCGACACTCCTGGCGCGATGGAGTGCTCACCGCGTGAAATCGAGTCCGGCCCCGGCGAGGTAGGTCGCGGTGATGGAGCCGTCGGGATGTTTGTGGCCGTAGGCGGCGATGACGGCGCCTGCGGAGATGTCGGCGACCTGTGAGCCGAACAGGACGTGGACCTTCGTCGACGGGGTGGTGTAGACGGTTGTCGTTGTGCCGAAAAGGCTTTCGACCTGCAAGGTCGATCCGTCGGTCGCGGCGACCCGGCCTACGGCGATCATCCGTCCGCGTGGACCGGAAGCGGGACCGGGCGCAGGCGCGTTGGGGGCCGGTGCCGACGTGGCTCGCGGGGGATCGACTTCGGGTGGCGGTGTGCTCGGTGTGCGATGGCCGGTGAACAGCGTGATGAGGACGGCCAGCAGAGCGATTACGGTGGCGGTTCCGCCGAGAAGCAGAGTGGACTGAGTACGCGGAGAGACCGGGTCCGGACCGATTGCCGGGCCGGCGGGGTCGTGCGCGCTCGAGCTGTCGGGCGAGTCGCCGGGTTCGGCTACCCGCACGTCCGCCTGCGAGAGGCGGGACCACGGCGTGCTCTGCGGCATAGATCACAGCGTAAGGGCGGGTTGACGGGGAGTATCGCCACTGGCGGTGAATGGTGGTCGACGTCGTCGGTGTCGCATTCGTTAGGGCCAGAACCGGATTCGCGGGCCCAGAATCGGGCACTCTAAATCTTCGCCCGTGAGGTTCGGGTCGGGCAGCCGCTGCACGCGGCCCAGGAAACGCACGCCAGACCTGAGCGCGATCCGGCTGCCGATCTCGCGCTCACGGGCACCGGCGAATCGTCAACCCGTGAGTGGCCCGTCGGGCTCTCAGCTCGCGGGCCGCAGGATCCGCAGGGTGACGAACAGTCCGAGGGCGAGGGCGACGGTGGCGGGGATGGCGGTGCTCAGGGTTCCGGTGAGCGTGGCGATGCCGGCGGTGAAAATGAGGCAGGTGGCGATGGCCAGCAGTGCGGTGCCCCATTCCATGCCGACGATCCGGGCGGGTCGGTGGCGCAGTGCTGTCATGACCGGGGAGTACCCAGCCCGCCCAGCAATCAAACCGTTATCGCCGGCCGGATGTCCGTTATGTGCCGCGATCTGCGGTTTGTCCGGGCTTTTCGCTCGTCGCGATGCCATGATCGAGCCTTTCTCGGCGTTCGCTCACCCTCGTGGGCGGTCTACCGATAACGACCCGGCAACATCGCGGATGGCACGCAGCAAACAACGAGACAACCGTCACGCTGGTAGTGCGGGCCCGTACCAGCGGCGGCTGCGATCAGCGCTGGTGAGTGATCGGACCGGCGGTGAGCATCCGCAGGATCTGGCCGCCGAATCGGCGCAGTCCCCGAGCCGACCGGCGGGTGCGAGCTACCGACCAGACGTCGGTGGTGGCGGGCGCGGGGCGGGGGAGCCCGGCGAAGCGGTCGTCGAGCCAGTCCGCCATCGTCGGCGTGCCCAGGAATTCCAGTGGCAGATGCAGGGCGAGGCGGTCGCGCAGGTAGTGCACCTCGGCGCCGGCCGCGCGATACCGGGCGACGAGCGCGTCCACGTCGGCGACGGCGATGACTTCATCCGGGATCGCTTGCAGGATCAGCATCGGAATCCCCGGGGCGGTGGCGCCGGGACGGATGTCGTCGAAAATCGTTTGCAGCTGCGGTAATCGGACCAGCTCCGCGATTCCGCCGTCGCTGTGCCGGTCGATGCTGCGTCCGGCGAATCGCGCGAGCAACGCGAAGGTCGTGCCCGACTCGGCCTCGGCGAGCAGCCGCAGGTAGCGCGGATACAGCCGCTCGGCCAGCATCGGCGCCAGTTCGGGGTAGGCGCGGCGCAATCCGGCGGTGTAGACCGCGGCGAATCCGGCGTACGCGGTGGCGTTCAGTCGCACGAACGCGGACGCGGGATCGCCGACCGGTGATCCGGCGACCGCGCCCACGAGATTGATCTCCGGTGCGTACTCGGCGGCCACCTCCGCCGCCCACGCGGTCGCCAGCCCACCACCGGAATAGCCCCACAGGCCGACTGGTGTGTCCGCCGACAGGCCGAGCGGCGCGAACGACAGGGCCGCGCGGATCCCGTCGAGCGTGCGATATCCCGGTTCACGACCGGCCCCGAAGTGACCACGCATCCCCTCGTGATCCGGGACGGAGACGGCCCACCCGCGCGCGAGAGCGTGTGCGATGAGCGGGAATTCGAGCTGCGGAATCGCACCGAACACTCGGGCTCCACGCCGCAGCGCGTACGACGGGAAACAACTCGACACCACGGCGTCGATCGCGCACTGGAACGAGACCAGCGGCCGGGCGAGCGCAGGATCGGCGGCGTGGGGCAGCAGGACGGTCGTCAACGCGACCTCGGCCGCACCCTGCCGATCGGTGGTCCGGTACAGCAGTTGCCACGCCTGCACGCGCTGCGGAATCCGGCCGAACCACGCCACTTCCACTGTGCGGGAGCGGATCACGGTTCCCGGCGCGGCGGCCGAGACATCCGGCGGCGGCAGGCAGAACGGATCGTTTTCGACGCGCAGCGGTGGACCCGAGCCCGGAAACGGATCCGCCGAACCCGCGTATCGGCGGGCCCGGCGGTGCCCCTCGCCCCCGGCAGGTAACGCCGCCTCGGTCTGCATCGCTGGTGGTCCTCCCGAGGCATTGTCGCGCTGATGAGGCAAATCTAGGTTCGTGGCGCGACCGCCGTCACTACGCCGCGGGCACGAACTCGCGCCGCCGGCCTTGTGTCCGGAGACAATTTTCCGGTGCCAGGTCGTCGCTGTGACCGGAGGAATTGCCGGTGGGCTAGGTGTGGGCGACAATCCGCCACATGCTCGCCGCCCTACCCCCGTTGGCCGGGGACGCCCCGATCCTGGACCGACTCGGTCGCGGGCTGCCCGATATCGCCGACCGCATGCTCGCGGCGGGGCTCGGCTCGACACCGACCATCGCGGATCTGCCCGACGGCCATTTCCACGAGGTGGTGCCCGCCATCCTCGCCTGTGGCCGCGGGTTCCTCCGGGCCTTGCGCGAGCAACGGGAATTCACCGACGCCGAGCTCGCGCGTTACGTCGCACCGGTGATCCGCCGTCATGCCGAGGAGCGAATTCCGTTGCGGCTGTTGATCGATGCGGTGCACGGGTCGGCTCAGCAACTCCTGCGGGAGTCGGCGCGTTCGGCGGCACCGGAGGAAATGGACGATCTGGTGGCCTTCGGCGCGCACCTGCTGGATCTGCTGCGCCGCATCAATCTCGTGGTCTACGAGGGGTATTCGGAGGTGGAGCAGTCGGTGTTCCAGCCCGACCGCGAGGCCCGGCGGGCGCTGTGTTCGGCCCTGCTGCACGGACTTCCGGTCGCCGAGCTGGCCGCGCGCGCCGATATCGCGCTGGAGGAGCACTATCGTGTGCTCGCCCTGCGGGTGCCGTCGGAGCAGCACCCGCTGCCGGTGGCGACGCTGATGGCGCGGCGCCGGGTCCGAGTACTCCAATCGATCCTCGATGACGTCACCGGTCGCGCCGCGCTGCACACCTTCGACGGAACCGCGGGGGTGGTGCTGCTGCCCGGCGGGCCGCACACGCACGCCGAGCAGGTCACGGCGACCACGGCCCAGCGATTCGAGGCCGGGGTCTACCTGGCGGACGGCGGCGAGGTCGCCAGAGCGCAGCTACCCGACGCCGCCCGCGAAGTCACCGATCTCGTCGATCTCGCGCTCGCCCTCGGCCGCCCGCCCGGGAGCTACCGGCTCGACGATCTGCTGCTCGAGTATCAGCTGACCCGTCCGGGCCGGGCCCGCGACCGGCTGGCCGAACGCATCGAGCCGCTGTCGACTCGACCGCATCTGCTCGCAGCTCTCGACGCCTACCTGCGCCACGGCACCGACCGCAAGACCGCCGCAGCCGAGGTGCATGTGCACCCGAACACCTTCAGCTATCGGCTGCGCCGCATCGCCGAACTCACCGGACTCGACCCCGCCGATCCCACCGACACCCGGCTGCTCGCCGCCGCGCTCACCGTCGTCCGGGCCGGTTGACGCGCTGCCGGATCGCCCGGATTCCGCACCTCCACCGCTGTGACGACGATCACGGGATAATCGGCCGTGACGATTGCCCATGTCCGGGTGTCCAACACAGGAGCGGCGGAGGAGGTGGGTGTGACCGCGACCGAGACGACGACCGTGCCGGACGATGTGACTCTGGTCAGCAGGTCCAAGGACGGCGATGTCCGGGCATACGAACAGCTGGTGCTGCGCTATCAGGGGCAGATGTTCCGGCTCGCGTCCAAGATGCTTGCCGACCGTACCGAGGCCGAGGACGTGGTGCAGGAGGTCTTCCTCGCGGCGTGGCGGCGATTGGCCCAGCTCAACGACGACGCGGCGTTCGTCGGCTGGCTGTACCGGATGACGACCAACCGCTGCCTCAACGTCATCCGGGCCAGGCGCCCGCACGTCGACGCGGATCTGGATCTGACCGAATCACCGCGTTCGGATATCCAGCCCGAACACGCCACCCAGGTGAACACCCAGCTCGAGGCGCTGAACGCGGCGCTACAGGATTTGACGCCCGAACAACGGGCCTGCTGGCTGCTGCGCGAGGTGCACGGCCTGTCGTATGAGGAGATCGGAGACATCGTCGGCGCGAACACAACCGCGGTCCGCGGCCGGATTGCCCGCGCCCGAGCCCAACTGTCCGAGGTGATGAAGCCATGGCGGTGAACGAGACCACCGAGCAGGACTATGTCCTGCCGTGCGGGCGTGCACTGGAACAGGTATGGGACCGGCTCGACGCGATCGAGTCCGGTCGGGCCGATGCGCACGAGCTGAACTGCCCGCATTGCGCCGCCGCCAGGGACAGTCTGCTGGCCTTGCGCGCGGCGACCAGGCAGATGATCGAGGAGCCGGAAGCGCCCCCGCCGGATCTGGTGGGGCGGATCATGTCGGCGGTGCGCGCCGAGGTGCGCCGTGGCCGCACCCTCGACCTGCCGACGCCCGAGCCCGGTGCGGTGGGGGTGAGCGAGCAGGCCGTCAGCACGGTGCTGCGCTATGCCGCCGATTCGGTGCCCGGAGTGCGCGCACGTCGCTGCCGGGTGCGCCCGGCCGGGATCGGCGACGGTGGTGAGTACCTCGTCGATGTCGAGCTGTCGGTGGCGGTGCGTTTCGGCCCGACGCCGGTGTCCGAGCTGATGCCGATCGTTCGCGAACGCATCACCGCGGCGCTGCCCGCCCGCATCGGGCTGACGCTGCACCGGCTGGATCTGACCATCGCCGACGTCTACGAGGACCCGTCGATGGATTCCGCCGACGAAGCCGGAGGTGATCAGCGGTGACGGGTGCGGTGGCGGTACAGATCGAGCCGCCCGTGCTGGCGGCGGTCGCCGCGCACGCCGCCCTGTCCACCTCCGGGGTGGTGCGGTTGGAACCGGGCGTGCGCGGTCTGGTGACGACTCTGGTGCGGGCCGGCAGGCAACGCTGG
Organism: Nocardia cyriacigeorgica; assembly: GCF_005863245.1. Classification (GTDB taxonomy): domain Bacteria; phylum Actinomycetota; class Actinomycetes; order Mycobacteriales; family Mycobacteriaceae; genus Nocardia; species Nocardia cyriacigeorgica_C. The sequence continues at coordinate 33,861 of NZ_VBUT01000014.1, forward strand.
CTCGGGACCGATCCCGCGCCCTCGGAAGGTGTGCGCGTGCGACGTACGGAGCTCGGGCGGCTGGTGGTGCAGGTGGACGTGGTGATCGCCGGCGACCGGCACGCCGGCGAGGTCGGCCGCGCTGTCCAGCGAACGGTGGCTCAGCGAGTGCGTGAGCAGACCGGGCAAGACGTGGACGAGGTCGTGGTGTCGATCCTCGATATCGAGCCGGAGCCGCGGTGATGGCAGCAGAGGACGTCATCGACAAGATCATCGGGGCGGTCGAGGGCGTGACCGGGCTGCGGCCCGCGACGCCGATCGTGCGGGAGAACGCGACATGGTGGCCGTGGGACGCCCGCAAGTACGCCGTCGATCTCACCGAGGACGCGGTTCAGGTGCGCGTCGTCGCATCGTCGCTGCCCCTGCCGCCACTGCTCGATCTGGCTGGGAAGGCGATTGGGCCGGTCCTGGCGGGTACTCCATGGGAGCGGGCCACGCTGCGACTGGTGGTCACCGAACTCGACGCGGCCGCTTTCACCGAGGAAGGAACTGTGGGTCAGGTCACACCATGAGCCCGTGACGACCGCCCCGCCCGGGTGTCGAACACAGTGCGGGACCGAATCCGCTGCATCCCAAAGGAATCAGGAGGAACACCGATGACCGCCACCACCGACAAGACCACCCCCAACAGCACGGCAGGCGACACCGCCGCCACCGAAAAGGCTCCCGTCAAAAAGGATCACGCCCTGGTGACCGATCTCGGCAGCACCACCATCTCCGACATCGTCGTGCAGAAGGTCGCCGGACTGGCCGCCCGCGAGGTGCGCGGCGTGCACAACCTCGGCGGTAGCGCGGCCCGCGCCTTCGGCACCATCCGCGACCGCATCCCCGGCGCCTCGGCCAGTATCGGCCAGGGTGTGTCGGTCGAGGTCGGCGAGACGCAGGCCGCGGTCGATCTGGAGATCGTCGTCGAATACGGCGTCGCCATCGCCGAAGTGGCCCGCGCGGTGCGCCGCAATGTGATCACCGCGATCGAGCAGATGACCGGCTTGCAGGTGGTCGAGGTCAATATCAACGTCAACGACGTCTACATCCCCGGCGATGACGACGACGCCGATGCGCCGCCGGCGCGCGTGCAGTAACCGGCGACCGGACCCAGCGAAGAGGAGTCGATTGTGAACGCCACGACGATAGGCCTGGCAATAGGGATCGCGCTCGGGTTCGCCGCCGCCTTCGGCGGATTCGGCGCGTTCCTGACCGTGCTGGTGTTCGCCGGGCTCGGCCTGGTGGTCGGACGGTGGCTCGACGGCGAGCTCGACCTCGCCGCACTGGTCCGGTCGGCCCAGGACAAGGGCAGGCGATGACGACGGCCGCGGTCGGTGCCGACGCGGCCGGACTCGAGTTGCCCGGCCGGACCACGGTCAGCGAACGAGCGGTGCGCCGGATCGCCGCGCATGCCGCCGCCGAAGTGCCGGGGGTGGATCGCGGCGTCAAGGTCGACGCCACCGTCTCCGGTGACCGGACCGCGCTGGCGGTGCGGCTGCCGGTCCGCTACCCGCAGCCGGTGGGCCGGGTGACCGAGCAGTGCCGCGCGCACCTGCGCGAGCGCACCGCCGAACTGACGGGTATCACGGTCTCGAAGGTCGACATCGTCGTCTCGGCGTTGACCACCGAAACCGTTGCGGCCGGGAGGGTTCGATGATCCGCAGGCCGCGGCGCGCCTGGCCGGCCGTGCTCATCGCGGTGGCGGTGATCGCGGCATGCGTCGCGGTGACGGTGTCGCTGGTGCAGCGGCTGACCGGCACCAGGGAGTACGTCTCCTACGATTCGGTGGCCGGTGAGCTGCACGGCATCACCTGGAACGAGCTGCCGGTGCTGATCGGCGGGATCGTGGCTCTGCTCATCGGGGTGGTGCTGCTGGTGATCGCGTTGTTGCCGGGCCGGGCGAAGGTGCTGCCGTTGACCGGGCACGACGACGGGATCCGGGCCGGCGTCAGCCGGTCGGGACTGCGAACGATGTTGCGTAGCAGCGCCGCCCGGGTCGACGGTGTGACCTCGGCGCGGGTGAAGGTGCGCCGCGACACCGTCACGGTGATCGCGCGCACCGACCGGCACGACAATGCCGGGCTCGCCGACGCGATCTGCGAGACCGTCACCGACCGCGTGCATCAACTGGGTCGGCCGGTGAAGCGGGTGAAAGCGAAACTGCACGGACCCGAAACCGGAGGTCCTCGATGAGCAAGGTGAATCGGCCCGCCGCGGTGAACCGGGTGCTGATCGGGCTGACCGGGCTGGTCTGCCTGGCAGCCGGCGGGTACGCGGTTGCCGCCTACTACGGGCAACTGCACTGGGTGGACCAGGAGTCGACGCTGGTTCCCGGCACCGCCGCACCGCCCACCTGGGTGTTCTGGGCGGTGATCGCCGGTGCGGTCGTTTTGGGGTTGCTGTGCCTGCGTTGGTTGCTGGCCCAGATCTTCCGGATGCCGAAATCGCAGACCTGGCGCTTCGACGCCGACGGCTCGGCCGGAACGACGGTGATGGCCTCCTCGACGGCGGCGGCGCCGGTGGCTGCCGACATCGAAGCCTTCGACGATGTGCGTTCGGCCTCGGCCTGGCTGACCGGCACCCGGTGGGCGCCGGAACTGCATCTCACCGTCACCGCGGAACCGCACGCCGACGTCGGGCAGTTGCGCCGCCGCATCCTCGACGAGGCCGTGCCCCGGCTGCGCCAGGCGCTCGAGCTCGAGTCCATCCCGGTGACCTTGGAGTTGGGCTTCGCCGATGCCGGCAAGAAGCCGCAGCTGCGCTGACTTGCGGGGCATGTCGTCGGGCGCGATGTGCGCGGCCCGGGTGCGGCAGTTCAGGCACGCGGCGGGGCCGGCCGACCCGCTTCACTTCGGGTCGGCCGGCGCGACGCATACGGACGCAGGTGTGACCGCTCGGCCCACGGCGCGGCAGGCCAGAGCGGTGCGCCGAATGCGGTCCCGATAACCTGTCGATATGCAGTGTTCGCCGATGACGCCGAGCCCGCGGTGACCACGGACTGGTACACCCGCCAGGGCCGGATCGCGGTGCTCACCGGGGCCGGCATCTCCACCGATTCCGGGATCCCGGACTTCCGCGGACCGCGCGGGGTGTGGACCGAGGACCCGATCGCGGAGCTGCTGTCGACCTACGACAACTATCTCGCCGACCCGGACCTGCGCCGCCGCTCCTGGCTGGCCCGCCGCGACAATCCCGCCTGGCAGGCCAGGCCGAATGCCGCCCACACTGCGCTGGTCGAGCTCGAACGGGCCCGCACGCTCACCATCATCACCCAGAACGTCGACCGGTTGCATCAGCGCGCCGGATCCTCGCCGAGCCGGGTGATCGAGATCCACGGCAATATGTTCGACGTCGTCTGCGTCGACTGCGACTACACCGCGACGATGGCCGCGACGCTCGAGCGGGTCGCCGCCGGTGAGGACGATCCACCGTGCCCGCGGTGCGGTGGAATCCTCAAGGCGGCGACGGTGATGTTCGGGCAGGCAATGCAACCGCGCACCATGTTGAAGGCGACGATCACCGCCGAATCCGCCGATCTGTTCCTGGCGATCGGCACGTCGTTGCAGGTGGAGCCCGCCGCCTCATTGTGTGCGCTCGCGGTGGACAACGGTGCCGACCTCGTCATCGTCAATGCCGAGCCCACGCCCTACGACCGCATCGCCACCGAGGTCATCCGCGAACCCATCGGCACCGCCGTCCCCGAGCTCGTTTCGCGCATCCTCGGCTACTAGCGCGTGTTCGCCTGGCAGCGCTACGCCTGGGTCTCCGCGTGGAAAGCGTTGCCGCCGAATATGTTCGGCTATCCGCGCACGCTGCTCGGGGTCGATCCGAAACGCTGCCGGAAGGCGGTGCTGAAACTGCTCACCGAGCCGAAACCGAGTCCGAGGGCGATATCGGTGACGCTGGTATGCCGGTAGGCCGGGCTGCGCAACCGGGCATGGGCGAGCTGTAGCCGCTCTTCCCGGATGAGTTCGCGCGGGGTGGTGCCCGCCTGCTGGAGGGCGAGCTGGACCTGGCGCACCGACCAGCCGAGGGCCCGCGCGATCTGCGCGCTGGACAGGTCGGGATCGCCAGCGTGGCGTCGAATATAGTGCCGCACAGTCGATTCGACCTCGCCGAGGTGGCTGCCGTTGGTCGGTGTCTCGCCGAGAGCCAGCATGCAGACCAGATCGACCAGTCGCTCGGCCACCGCGTCGAACTGGGCCGCGGTGAGCGTGCCGGCCTCCTCGTACAGACCGGTCAGCATGGTCGCGGCCACGCGGCCGAGGCCGGTGCTCAGGTCCAGGGGGCGTGCGGGTGGTTCGGCGCGGTTGAGCCGATGCTGGATCTCGCGTCGCGGAATGGTCATGATCAGCCCGTGGGTGCCGCTGCACGCGGTGAACGACAGCGGCCGGTTGATGGTGATCAGGCTGCTCATCCCTGGCTTCAGCGAACCGGTGCGTTCCTCGCTGCTCAGGTCGAAACGCCCGGTGAGTGGCATGACCAGGCGATAGTCGTCGTCGGGGTCGGCGCGGATGTGGGTGGCCGCGCGGGTGTAGACGATCGGATCGGATTCGCGGCCGACGATCTGATAGGTGTCGGTGCGGTGACGCCGGATCCGGCCGTAGAAATCGGTGGCCGAACCGAACTCGTAGCTCAAGCGCACGCCCTGGAAGGAGTCGACCAGCTCGGCCCAGTAGTCGACACGGTCACGCGGGTCGACGTCCGCTGTCGACGCCTCCTCGACCACCGCCTCACCTACCATCACAGACTCCGTTCTCGTCCCGTGGGTGGACCGGGCCTCGGCTGGATACCCGCTGAGCCGAGGATAGGTCGTCGCCGTGCGGTTTCGGGCCGAGTCGCGCGAGTGGATCTGCGCCGGGGCGCAAAGTTCGTGCGCTCGGCGACAACCGCGCGGGGTCCGGCATCACTACATTTTCGTAGGTCCGGCGTCCGAAGGGCGACGAGGGTCGCGCGGTAGGGGTATGGGTGAAGATTCTCAGTAGTCGTTGGCACTGTTTCGAATACACGCCGGTCGACGCCGGGCCGTGCGCCGTCGAGCTCGCACAGCCATCGGTGGCGCGAACCTTCCACGACTGCTTACTACTGCACATCTATGTCGAGCCGGGCGAGCGCGGTCCCTCGGGTGAGCTCGTCCGGGCGATCCAGGCGATGATCGCGCAGAGTGCGGCGGCCTACGTGGTGATCAACGGTTCTCCGGTACTGCCGCGCGGCGCCCGCCGAGCAGCGATGTCCGGGCCGGATCTGCTCGCGCATCTGGCCGACACCCTCGATCTCGTCGAGGAGATCGCCGAACGACTCGAGGAACGCGGCGAACGCGTGCATCTGATGCCGTTCGGCTGGCGCCTGGAATGCGGGCGGGCCTGTGCGTTCGCCGGGCCGTGTGATGTGGTCCGGGTGGGTGAACCCGGACAGCCGCGCCGGCGGACGCCCACCGCGCCCGGTCTGCCCGCCACCTTCACCACCTTCGGCACCACCCGGGCCAAGCCGTCCGGGTGGGCGACGATGCATCTGATCCCGCCGCGACGTCAGCCGATCGGGCCGAGCACGCGATCGAGATAGTCGTTGGCGAACACGCCCTTCGGGTCGAAGCGGCGGCGAACCTCGGCGAACCGATCCCACTCCGGGTACCGGGGCCGCAACGTCTGCGCGGTCTGGAAATGGCGTTTGCCCCAGTGCGGGCGGCCGTCGAACCGGTCGAACACCTCTTCGCAGGCCCGGAAGTACGGCTCGTAATCCATGCCCTGATACATGTGCACGGCGATATAGCAGGTGGCGCGCCCGCTCGCGGGGGAGAGGAACGCGTCGTCGGGCGCCACCCAGCGCACCTCGATCGGCATCGGGGTGTCGAAGCGGGTGGACAGCTCTTTGATCGCGCGAATGGCCTCGGCCGAATGTTCGCGCGGGATGGCGTATTCCATCTCGGTGAAGCGGATCAGGCGCGGCGAGGCGAACACCCGGTAGGACCGATCCACCTGACGGCGATAGCTGCCCGCATAGGCCGCCCCGCGATGGATCCACGGCACCAGCCGCGGCTGCCTGCGGCCGAGCCTGCACAGCGCGTCGAAGGTGTAGTTGGACATCAGGATATCGGCGAACCAGTCCACCACCTGATGGCGCGGCTGTTCGGCGAGATCGACCCGGTTGTTGCGCTTGGTCATGGCCAGCGGGCTGTGCGCGAACATGTAGAACTCGAAATGGTCGTTGCCCTCGACGTAGGTGTCCAGATCGTCGAGCACTTCTTCGACCGGAACCGGACGCTCGATGCCTTCCAGCACGAACGAGGGCACCAGCCGCAAGGTCATCGCGGTGACCACGCCGAGCGCTCCGAGATTGACCCGTGCCGCCCGCCAGCCGTCCGGATCGGACTGTTCGTTCAGCTCGACGACACTGCCGTCCGGGCGCATCAACTCCACCGAATGCACTGCCGCCGAGAGGTTTTGCAGCGTGGCGCCGGTGCCGTGGGTCGCGGTGGCGGTGGCTCCCGCGATGGTCTGGGCGTCGATATCGCCGAGGTTGGGGAAGGCCAGCCCGTGGTTGTGCAGCGCCGGGCTCGCGGCGTGCAGGGTGAGACCGGCCTCGACCCTGGCCAGGCCGCTGCTGCGGTCGACGTCGAGCACCCGGTTCATCCGCGACAAGTCCAGCAGCAGCCCGTCGGTCAGGCAGATATCGGTGAACGAATGCCCCGAGCCGGCGACGCGAACCTGCTGCCCCGCCTCCGCGGCCCGGCCGAGTAGGTCGGCGAGCTCATTGCGGTTGCGCGGAGCCGCGACGGACGCCGGCGCGCACTGCTGATCGCCGGCCCAGTTCATCCACGAATTGGTCACATGTCCAACTGTAAGGGATCGGGTGTGACCTGCGCTACCCGCGGTCCGGTTTGCTGAGAAGTGGCGTCAGCGGCGACGGCCCGTGCACCGGGCGGTCTTGGCGCACTCGACCTCGCCGTCGTCGAGCGGCGGCACCGACAGCTGTTGGCGCGGAACGCGTTCGGTGCGCATGCCGTTGAGCACGAGCGCCATATAGCGCCGCCACACCTGATCGTTGACCGGGCGGGCGAACTCGGCGATCCCGTCGACCATGTGCACCATCGCGAAGAAGTCCGAGGCAACCACGTCGGGTTGGATCGCGCCGGCGTCGCGTGCGCGGTCGACGATGCGGGCGACGGTCGGCCTGATCCGGTCGCGCACCCGGGCGAACTGCTCGAGATCGTCCTCGAGCTCCAGCATGACCTCGCTGAACCCGCGGTTGGTCGCCATATGCCTGCACGCGTATTCGAAGAACTCGACCAGGCCCTGCCACGGATCGGGATGACGGACGCATTCCTCTGCGGTCTCGGCGAATTCGTCGAGGTGCTGCTGGAAGACCTCGGAGATGAGTTCCTTCTTGTTCGCGAAGCGCCGGTAGACCGTGCCGACGCCCACGCCCGCGCGCTCGGCGACGTCGTCGAGGGTGATCTCGAGTCCGTGGTCGGCGAACAGCTGGCGGGCGGCCTCGACGATGCGTTGCTGATTGCGTGCTGCGTCGGCTCGCAAACGCCGGGTCGGAGGCATGGTCGTGGCGGGATTCACACCGTCATGCTATCAGCGATGGGATTAAGTGGAGACGTCTCCTCCGTTACTGTGGCAGCGTTCCAGCTAACCGGAGGAACTACCTCCGTTTATTTTTTAACGAGGGGCGACGTGACCACCACCATCGAACGCGGGCCGGACCCGCAGCAGAAACCGACGTCAGGCAGGCGTGGCTCGCACGCACTGCGCTGGTGGGTGCTCGCCGTCCTCGGCGTCGCCCAGCTCATGGTCGTGCTCGACGCGACCGTGGTGAACATCGCGCTTCCCGAGGCGCAACGAGACCTCGGCTTCGGCGACGCCGACCGGCAATGGGTCATCACCGGCTACGCGCTGGCCTTCGGTAGCTTGCTGCTACTGGGCGGCCGGCTCAGCGACCTGTTCGGCAGGCGCAACACCTTCATCGTCGGCCTGGTCGGCTTCTCGGTGGCCTCCGCGATCGGGGGCGCGGCCACCAACTTCGAGATGCTGGTCGCGGCCCGCATCGGCCAGGGCGTGTTCGGCGCGCTGCTCGCGCCCGCGGCGCTGTCGCTGCTGACCGTTACCTTCACCGAACCAGGCGAACGGGCCAAGGCCTTCGGCATCTTCGGCGCGGTCGCCGGTACCGGCGGCGCCATCGGCCTGCTGCTCGGCGGCGTGCTCACCGAATGGGCCTCCTGGCGCTGGGTGATGTTCGTGAACCTGGCCTTCGCCGCCGTCGCGCTGGTGGGTGCGGTGCTGCTGCTGGCCAAGCACACCGTCACCGAACGGCCCAAGCTCGATATCCCCGGCACCATCGTGGTCACCGCGGCATTGTTCGGCATCGTCTACGGGTTCTCGCACGCCGAGACCGACGGCTGGACCGACCCGGTCACCCTGGCCTTCCTGTTCGGTGGCGCGGCACTGCTCGCGGTATTCGTCTGGCTGGAGACCCGAGTCGCGAACCCGCTGCTGCCGCTGCGCGTCGTGCTCGACCGCACCAGGGGCGGATCGTTCCTCACCGTGTTCGTCATGGGCATCGGGATGTTCGCGATCTTCCTGTTCCTGACCTACTACATGCAGCTCACCCTCGGATACACGCCGATCACCACCGGTGTGGCGTTCCTGCCGATGGTGGCCGCGATGATCGTGTCCTCGACCACCACGCCGTCGCTGCTGCTGCCGAAGCTCGGACCGAAGATCGTGGTCAGCGCCGGATTCCTGATCGCCGCCGCCGGTATGGCGTGGCTGACCCGGATCGGGCTGGACACCGGCTACACCACGCACATCCTGCCCGGCCTGATCCTGATGGGCCTCGGCCTCGGCGGCGCGATGGCCACGGCGTTCCAGGGCGCGACGGCCGGTGTGCACCACGAGGACGCGGGCGTCGCCTCGGCGACGATCAATACCAGCCAGCAGGTCGGTGGCTCGATCGGCACCGCACTGCTGAGCACCATCGCGGCCTCGGCGGCCAGTGACTACATGGTCGGCCGCACGCCGGATCAGTTGACCGTCGCGCAGTCGGCGATCGAGAGCTACACCACCAGCTTCTGGTGGGCCACTGCGATCTTCGTGATCGGCGCCGTGGTGACGGGTGTGCTGCTGCCCAATACCGCGCCCGCGCCCGCGGAAGGGGAGTTGGTGCTCGCGCACTGATCATTGTCGGGAGTACTGCCGCCCGTTGAGCTTCCGGCTCTGCGGGCGGCGGTGCGATTACGGGGCCGAGCCCGGTGACCTCGTGCCCGGGTGGAAAGCTGCTGTGGGCGAGCCGCAGTCGAGTCGATGTACTTGCCGATGCGGGGCGGGGCGGTGCTGCCGGCCCTGGTAGATGTCGGCACCCTTCTGGCGGTCGTACGTGGCCGCAAGCCGACGCCGGCGAAGCGTTGCGAAATCTCGTGCGCGGCGGGGGTGCGTGCTTCGCCTGCGGTAGCGGCGCACCGTCGGTCGGGCGGGTCAGCAGTTCACCGGCGGTGGTGTCCCCGCGAAACGGCCTTCGAGATAGTCCAGGGCCCGCAAGGCGCCCAGCAGGACGGCGCCGGTGTGATCGGCGCCGGCGAGTAAGTCCAGCTGCACCGGTGTGCCTGCCGCGCAATAGCGTTCGGCCGTCCGACGCACCGGCTCCGCCGAGATCATGTCGTCGGTACCGTGCCAGACGTACAGGGGAGCGGTGGGTATGCCGTCGAAGGTCTCCAGGCTGTTGTCGCGCAGAATCGGTGCGGCGGCGCGATCTTCGGTCGGCGGTGTGATGAACACATCGTCGGTGGCCAGGCCCGCCGCGGCCCGGACGATCTCGTCCATGCAGGCGTCGTCGACGCGGTCGAGCAGGGCCGACCCGGCCGGATTCAGAAACCGCTCCAGCGAGACCGCCGGATACTCGCGGGCCAATCCGACCGCCGCCGCGAACCCGAGCCCGAACATCGGATTCGGCTGATCGCCGAGATCGCGCGCCAGCGCACCGAGATTCATCGGCACCCCGCCCGCCGCCGCACCGGCAATGGGCAGTTCGGGTGCGTACTCCGGGGCCATGGCGGCCGCGAACCCGGTCGCCATGCCGCCACCGGAGTAACCGGCCAACGCCACCGGGCTGTCGTCGAGTGCGGCCGGTTCGAACTGCCGGACCGCGCGAATCCCGTCCAGGGTGATCCGCCCGCCCAGTTGTGCGGCGCCGTAGGCACTGTCCGGTCCGAGGTGGTCGGGCACCGCGACCGCCCAGCCGCGAGACAACAGCAGATTCACCGCGGGCGCTTCGCGTAACGTGCCGGCCTGTAGCGAATGCGATGGGGCGCACCGGGTTCCCAGCGAGTTGACGAACGGCTGATACGACACCAACGGCCGGTCCGGCACGTCGCCTGTGGGCAGCAGCACGGTGGTGACCGCGGCGATCGGCTCTCCGCGCGAATTCGTGCTGCGGAAAGCCAGCTGCCACGCGGTGGTGTCGGCGAACCCGGCCGCGGTCACCTGCCTGCTGCGAATGACCTCACCGGGCCGGTACTCATCGATATCGGCGGGCTCGGAGTAGAAGGGTTCGGCCTCGGTCGCCGAATGGACGGTCATCGCCGCGGGCAGGGTATCGCCCAGTGCCAGCACAGACGCGACGGCGAGCGCGAGCACCAGGCGACGGATCACCAGACTCGCCCGACGCGCCCGGGAATGCCGTATGCTCAACGTTTGCTCGGGTGCGGCGTGGCGCTCGGACCGGTGCCGGCGTCGCCGTATTCGTGAACTCCGCGGTGCCGCCATCACCGACTCCGAAACGAGGCTGTGGACTGCGCTCGGTCTTCGGCGAAGACCTCAGTCGATTCGTACTGCGCCGCGGTCGGTGTGTCAACGACGGGCCTCGCCCGAGCAGCCGCGCCGTCGGCCGGCCCCGTTGCCGCCGATAGCGTCGCGGTAGACGCGGCCGCGCCGGTGCGGCCGGTCACCGGGCTGGGACAGGAGGTTGGGGACGTGTCATCGCGGGCCGGAGCCCGGATCGCCGATCCGCACGTGCTGCTCGTCGTGGCACTGGGCGGCGGGCTTGGTGCGCTGGCGCGCTACGGTTTCGCGCTCTGGCTACCGACGCGACCCGATGGCTTCCCGGTGGGGACGTTCGCCGTCAACGTGATCGGCTGCGCCGCGATGGGCGTGCTGATGGTTCTCGTCACCGAGGTATGGGTAGCCCACAGACTGCTACGCCCCTTTCTCGGTGTCGGCGTACTCGGCGGATTCACCACCTTCTCCACCTACAGCGCCGAGATTCGTACACTGCTCGAATCGGGTGCCGTCGGTATGGGGCTCGGCTATCTCGGTGCCACGATCGTGACCTGCCTGGCGGCGGTGGTGGCGGGCATGGCGGGTGCGCGGTGGGTAACTGGAAGTGTGCGGTGAACAACGGTGAACGGCACGGAAGGGGGTCAGCGATGACCGGGACGTCCCGCGGCGCGGGGCAGTGGGCGATCGATGCCGAGGTCTGGCGGCCGGAGGCGGCGCGATGACGGCGGCCTGGGTCCTGCTCGGCGGAATGCTCGGAGCCCCTGCGCGATACCTCATCGACCGCGTCGTCACGGCCCGTTCGGATTCCGTGCTGCCATGGGGGACGTTGACCGTTAACATTGTCGGTTCGGCGCTACTCGGTGCATTGATCGGGGCGGGGGCGAACGGCTGGCTGCTGGCGGGCGCGGAAACCGGATTCTGCGGTGCGCTGACCACCTTCAGCACGTTCGGCTACGAGACGATCAGGTTGGTGTCCGACGGTGCGTACGGCTACGCCCTCGGCAACATCGTGCTGAGTGTCGCGACCTGCCTGGCCGTGGTGTATACCGCCGCGTCCGCGACCGAATGGCTGTTCACATGATTCTGATGACGAGCCGGGCACAGCCGACCCGGAAGGGAGATCCGAGCATGGCGCACGATCGAGCCGGACGGCCAGCACGCCCGAGCGACCTGGTGGACGTCCCCGGCCTGGTGACCGCCTACTACACCCGCATCCCTGACCCGGCCGAGCCGGCGCAGCTGGTGTCGTTCGGCACCTCGGGGCATCGCGGGTCCAGCCTGGACACCACCTTCAACGAGGCCCACATCCTCGCCATCACCCAGGCCATCGTGGAATACCGCGCCACCCGCGGCATCACCGGTCCGGTCTATCTGGCGCGCGACACGCATGCCCTGTCCGAGCCGGCCTGGACGACGGTGCTCGAGGTGCTCGCCGCCAACGGCGTCACCGCGATGATCGATTCCCGCGACCGCTACACCCCGACGCCCGCCCTCAGCCATGCCGTGCTCCGCCACAACCGCGGCGGCACCAAACACCAGGCCGACGGCATCGTCGTCACCCCGTCGCACAATCCGCCCCGCGACGGCGGCATCAAGTACAACCCGCCGCACGGCGGTCCCGCCGACACCGTCGCCACCGACGCGATCGCCGAGCGTGCCAACGAACTGCTGCGCGGCGGCCTCGCCGAGGTCAAGCACGGCACCCTCGCCCAAGCCATGCCCACCGTGCAGCGCTACGACTACCTCGACCACTACATCGCCGATCTGCCGAGCGTGCTCAACCTCGACGCCATCCGCGGCGCGGGCATCCGGCTCGGCGCCGACCCGATGGGCGGGGCGAGCGTCGACTACTGGGAGGAGATCGGCCAGCGCTACGACCTCGAGCTCGAGGTGGTCAACCCGCTGGTCGACCCCACCTGGCGGTTCATGCCGCTGGATTCCGACGGCAAGATCCGGATGGATCCGTCATCGCGGTTCGCGATGAACTCGCTGGTGTCGATCAAGGACGACTACGACATCTCCACCGGCAACGACGCCGACGCCGACCGCCACGGCATCGTCACCCCCGACGGCGGGCTGATGAACCCCAACCACTTCCTCGCCGTGGCCATCGAATACCTGGTGCCCAACCGGATGGGCTGGGACGCGCTCACCAAGATCGGCAAGACCGTGGTCACCTCGTCGATGATCGATCGAGTGGTCAGCGTGCTCGGCCGTGACGTGCACGAGGTGCCCGTCGGGTTCAAATGGTTCGTGCCCGGATTGTTCAGCGGCAGCCTCGCTTTCGGCGGTGAGGAGAGCGCGGGGGCGTCGCTGTTGCGGATGGACGGCAGTGTGTGGACCACCGATAAGGACGGCATCGTGCTGGCACTGCTGGCCGCGGAGATCACCGCCGTCACCGGACAGAGCCCGTCGGCGCGCTACGTCGAACTCGAGCGCCGCTATGGCAGCCCCGCCTACGCCCGCGTCGACGCACCCGCCACAGCCGAGCAGAAGAAACTGCTGGCCGAGCTGGCGCCCGAGCAGGTGACCGCATCCGAGATCGCCGGCGAACCGATCACCGCGGTGCTCACCCGAGCCCGCGGCAACGGCGCGCCGCTTGGTGGGTTGAAGGTCACCACCGAGAACGCCTGGTTCGCGGCCCGCCCGTCGGGTACCGAGGACAAATACAAGATCTACGCCGAGTCGTTCCACGGTCCCGAGCACCTCGAGCAGGTGCAAGCGGCTGCCGAGGAACTGGTGGGGCAAGCTCTATCGAGTGACCGCTAGTTCGAAAGCTCTACCCCGCGAGATCTGGGTCCTGGTCGGGGCCGCGTTCGTCATCGCCATCGGATTCGGCCTCGTCTCGCCGGTGCTGCCGCAATACGCGCGCAGCTTCGGCGTCGGTTTCGCGGCGGCCTCGGCGATTGTCAGCGCGTTCGCCCTGATGCGGCTGCTGTTCGCGCCGATGAGCGGACGGCTGGTGCAGAAACTCGGTGAGCGCTGGGTCTACACCAGCGGCCTGCTCATCGTCGCGGTCTCCACCGGCGCCAGCGCCTTCGCCCAGACCTACTGGCAGCTGCTGGTGCTGCGCTCGGCGGGCGGAATCGGCTCGACCATGTTCACGGTGTCATCGCTGGCCCTGCTGATCCGGATGTCGCCATCGGATCAGCGTGGCCGCATCTCGGGACTGTGGTCGACGAGCTTTCTCATCGGTTCGCTCGCCGGGCCACTGATCGGCGGTCTGCTGGCCGAATTCGGGCTGCGGGCGCCGTTCTTGATCTACGCGATCGCGCTGCTCATCGCGTGTGCGGTGGTCTACCTCAACCTGCGCAATTCGCATCTGGCCGCGCCGGAGGCCGCCGGTACCGCGCCGCCGAGCATGAGCTTCCGCGACGGACTCGCGCGATCGGAATACCGGGCCGTGCTGTGGTCCAACTTCGCCAACGGTGCCGCGGTCTTCGGCGTGCGCATGGCGTTGGTTCCGCTGCTGGTGGTGGAGGTGCTGGAACAGCCCGCCGGCATGGCCGGCGTCGCGTTGACGGTGTTCGCGGCGGGCAATGCCGTGGTGCTGTTCTACTCCGGGCAGCTCTCCGACCGCTTCGGTCGTAAACCGTTCCTCATCGTCGGCACCACCGTCTGCGCGATCGGCACGGCGGGGCTCGGCGTGGCGCCGGATGTGCTCTGGCTGCTGGTGTCCTCGTTCGTCGCCGGACTCGGCTCCGGCATGTTCACACCCGCGCAGCAGGCGGCCGTCGCCGACATCATCGGCCCCAACGTCCGCGGCGGGCCGGTGCTGGCCGGGTTCCAGATGTCGGCCGATCTGGGCGCGGTGCTCGGCCCGATCGCCGTGGGGTTCATCGCCGAACGGTTGAACTTCGGGGTGGGGCTGGCCGTCACCGGCGGGCTGCTCGCCATCGCCGCGGTGGCGTGGCTGATGGTGCCGGAGCCGATGAAACGCGGCGAGGTACGGGTCGAGAAGCGCATAGACACCGTCGACGAAGAAGCCGATCAGCTGGCGGCCCCGTGTACCTGTGACGGTGGGCCGGGCGGGGGAGTGGCGGCGAGCTCCGTCGAGCAGGTCGTGCACGCCGACACTGAGGCGAAGGGCAGGCGATAGAGCCCTTGCGGCGAGTCGGCCCGGACTCGAGGCAGAGTGGTGCGGGTGAGCACTTCGCCGTCGAACTACACGCCCCGGCCCATGTCCAGCAAGACCACCTACGCGCTGGGCGCCGTCGCCCTGGTCCTCATCGCACTGCTCGTCTTCCTGGCCTACCGCTGGATGGACGACGAAGCCGAGATCCGCAACGACGGCTACGGCTCCGTCCGCGACGCCGCGGTGGTGACCGCGGTCCAGCCCGACGGCGCCATCGTGCTCGGGCGCCCAGGCGTGACCAAGATCATCGACGTCTTCGAAGACCCCCTGTGCCCCGGCTGCGGTGCGCTCGAGCACATTTTCGGCCAGGAAATCGCCCAGAAGCTCGACGAAGGCAAGCTCGCCGTCCGGTACCGCTTCGTCAACTTCCTCGACGACAAATCCGCCAGCGGCGACTACTCCACCCGCGCCATCGCCGCCCTGCAATGCGTCGCCGCCGACGGCTCCGGCCCCGTCTACGCCACGTTCCACGACGCCCTGTTCACCACCCGCCAGCCCAAGGAAGGCGGCTCTGACCTCAGCAATGACGACCTGGCCGCCCTCGCCCGGGAAACCGGAGCCACCCCGGCCGCCGCCGACTGCATCACCTCCGGCGCCCGGCTCGACGCGGCCAAGATCAACGCCGTGAAGGCCGACGCCGACCTCACCACCCTCCTGAACGACGACGCCGCCACCCCCTCGGTCTTCGACGGCACCACCAAGATCGACGTCGGGAACCAGAACTGGGTCGCCGAACTGGCCCCCTGACCAGCCGTTCAACCCCCGTATCGAGGCGATTTGGTTTCCGGTCCCCACGTGGTGTAACTTCGTTCAGGCAGCCGGGGAACACCGGCGGCACACCACTCGGGGCTATGGCGCAGCTGGTAGCGCACCACACTGGCAGTGTGGGGGTCAGGGGTTCGAGTCCCCTTAGCTCCACCGCAACCGTGCAGGTCACGGCTAGGATGGTAACTCATTTCGAGCAGCCATCAACATAGTCGATCAACACCTGCACGGTTTTCTGGTTTCACGGGACGTATCCGGGCGGTGCTGATAGGCATCGAACGGAGCGCCACCGATGTCGAGTATCCGCGTCAACCGTCGAAAAGACGGGTCGACCTACACTCAGGTACTGTTCCGCGAGTTCGACCCCGGTAAGGGCCGAAGGGTCCAAGCGTCGGTCTCGTTCGATGATCACGACGCCGCGCTGCGGTGGCAGAAGATACTCGACAAGTTCGGCATCGCGCAGGCGCGGAAGATCCTCGCAGCCCAAGAAGCGGCGGCCGACGACACAGAGCCGACGCTCAACACCTTCGCCCCGGTCTACATCGACGGCCTCACCGGCATCAGCGAGGCCCAGAAAAACCGGTACCGCGCCTACCTGCGCAATGATCTCGGTCCTGTGATGGGTGACCTGCCGCTTCCCGCGCTCTGCGCTGCGGACGATCAGCGCAACGGCATCGTCCAGGACTGGGTATCCGACATGGAGGTCGACGGCGTCGCGCCGAAGACCATCGCGAACAAGCACGGGTTTCTGAGCGGCTGCCTCAAGGTTGCGGTGCGCCGGCGCCTGATCCCGTTCAACCCGTGCGACGACACTCGGCTGCCGAAGCGGCACTTCGAGCCGTGCTTCTTGGAGCCTGAGGAATTCGACCTCCTGCTGGATATGACGCCGGAGCGGTGGAAGCCGTCGGTGCGGTTCCTCGCGTTGTCGTGTGTGCGGTGGAGCGAGTTCACCGCGATGCCGGTGGGTGCGATCAGGGTCGATCCCGAAACCGATGACGAGTACATCTGTCGTGTCTCCAAGGCGTGGAAGTACACCGGGACCGCCGAGCAGCTGCTGGGCGGGCCGAAGTCGCGGCGAGGCGTGCGTTCGATCAATGTGCCGAGCATCGCCCTGGAGGGGTTCGACCTGGATCGGCCTCCGACCGCGCTGCTCGTGTGCACCAAGGACGGTACGAGAGTGTCTGCCCAGCTGTTCCACAACAAATGCTGGCAGCCGCTGGCCGACGACTTCGAAGCCCTCACAGGTAAGCGCCCGAGGGTGCACGATCTGCGCCACACAGGTGCGTCGTGGATGCTCTCAAACGGTGCTGAGATCACCGATGTACAGCGCCACCTCGGCCACGAGTCGGCCCAGACCACGACTGGAATCTATGGACACTTCGACCGGCGATCGGGGCGGAGGGCATCGACGGCGATGTCGCGGGCTCTGGTTCGCGCGGCATCACACGGACGCGCGGCGTAACGGCCTCGTCGCCACGCCCTCTCGCCTCCGTGGGCTTTCCAGGCTGGCGCCGTATTGTCGCGCCATGCCTGCAGATCGCCGACGCCTGTCGTACGAGGAGCGAAAGGCTGAATGGGTCGCGAAGCACATTGAGAAGGCTCCGCCACTGACCGAGCAGCAGAAGCAGGCCATCCGCACAGCGTTCGCCGACCTGCGCAGGGCGACGGCCAAAGCGGAGGTCACAGAAAGGGAAGATAGGGCATCGATTCCGCGGTCGGTTACCTCTCGACGGATCCGCTACACCAAGGCCGAAGCGGCGTATCAGCTGTCGATCTCGGTTCGGACGATCGACCGGCTGCGTGAGGAAGGCAAGTTGATAGCGCGCCGCGATGGCAGCCGCATCTATTTCGATCACTCCGAGCTCGAGTCCTACGCGAAATCGTGTCCGGTTGAGGAGGGCCAGTAGCCAATGGGTGAAGACCCGGATCGGGTGGGATTCACTCCCGCCGAATGTGAATGGCTCGACAAAGTGCGGGCAGGCTGGGCGCCACTCAACGAGATGCAGGCCACGATCCTTCGGCACATCTTCGGAACTGGCGCGACTGATGGCTCAGGCAGAAATGCCCGGAGTGGCAGTGGGAATCGCTGACTTCAGATGTCGGTGTTCCATGGCCGATGCTCTATCAGCGTGGCGTTCACGGATGTGCGCTCGTCGGTGGTGAGGCCGTGCAGCCTCGTTCGCAGCGTCAGCTCGTCGACCCATAGCTCCTCGGCCAGGGCGGTGCGGTCAGCGAGATCGACCCAATGCAGCGCATCGGTCAGCGCCGCAAGGGGAATGAGTCGGCGGGCAGCGATGTCGCTGACGATCCGTTCCTCTACCGCAGCGAGGATCGGGTTTCGCGGCACGGGGCCACGCTCGAGGTGGACGATCTCATGGGTGAGCGCGCATCGACGTGCGGCTTGGCCAAGGTTCCGGTCGATGTAGATGCCGTCGAGCGTCCAGGCTGCACGCAGATCGCGGGGGAGCGGGTGGTGGCAGCTCACGCTGATGCGCGAGTGGCGGTCGCGGATGTGTCGCCAGGGGTGCCATCCTCTGATGATTTGCGCCATGCCCGCGATTAGAACACGCGTTCGAATGAGTTTGCCAGAGGTTGCCTAGAATTTCACGGTTGAGATTCCGCTAAAATCCGGCTCAGGGGCAGTGCTGGAGCGCCCCAGCCTTAGCTCCTACGTGGTCGCGTCTGTTGGCAGAACTCGGAAGCGGCACGCGGCGGCCGAGTCCAGATCGCCATCGATCGTCGCTCGAAACTCGTATCCGCCCGGCTCCAGCGGTATGCCGGGCGGCACCGGGATCCCGAACTGCAGGCGAACGACCTCGTACTTCTCAAGGTCGTTGACCAGTTGGCCCTGCAGGTGAGCATCGATGCGGAGCAATTCGTGGTCAGGACCGCCCATGATCGGATTGCCATCCGAATCGCATAGAACGACCACAAGGCTATGTGGTTGCTCTGCCTCGATGGGGTCCATCTCGGCGAAACCGACCACGGCGAATTGAGGCACGGGCTGCTTGATGCGTGTCCATCCGATGCCAAGTGCGCTTAATTTGCCGCCGGGCGCTTCCTGGGCGGCGTCAGCCAGGATCAAGTTGAGCTTCACTGAAGCACTCCCGTGCCGGTCGAGATCGTGGACGCCGGCGTCGAAGGTCCTCCCATGTGCCACTGCTCCAGCAGTGACTGGATGCTGCCTGTATAGGTGAAGTCGGCTCGCACGTGCGGACTCGTAGTAACCAGCGCTTCCAAAGCGCGCTCGCAGACGGTCACCTGCCGATCGGTGTTGCGCCGACGACGCGGTTGCTCAATCGGCAGGGGATCTACGCCAGGCTCGGCTGGGGTCAGTTTGAAGGTCAGGGAGTAGCCGAAGGCACGGGCATATTTGGCCAGGGCGGCGATCGTGACATTGCCGTCTCCGTTGAGCACTTGGGAGACGCGGCCTTCAGTGACCTTGAGCAACTCAGCGACCTGGTTCTGCTTGCGGCCGGAAGTCTTGGCGAGGCGGTGAAACAGGCGCGATACTTCTGCGGTGGCGCCGGCGGCCGCGAGCTCGATGGCACCCTGCGGCGTTCCTGCATATCTGGTGTACTCGGTTTCTCGACCAGTCATCGCTGTTTCCTATCGTGTTCTAGGTCCTCGAAGCGCACCTTGCGGGCGAATGAGATGTCGCCTGGATTTGTTTTCTGCCCGCGTTTGGGCCAGCCGTTGCAGAGCCTGATGTGCGGATCAAGGTCGGGGATGTGCCAGGTCACGCTGTCCGGGTTCGGTGATTCGTCCCTGTTGCTGATCTTCCATCGCGGCGTAAACGTTCCATCGCCCGGCGTGTCGAAGAATGCGATCCGGGCTCGACCGGCCTTGAACTCGAAGATTCCGTCGTCGAGCCCATTCATTGATTCTTCGCGGTCTCCATCGCCATGCTCGGCGTAGTGTTGCATCGACTGCATGAGGGCCGCGTAGGTTTCGACCTGTTCGTCGGCATGCATCGCGACATCCTCACCTTCGGACCATGTGCCCTCTTTGAGGTAGTCCAGGACTTCTCTTGCGGGCGCGGTCGTGCCGTCGCGTCGAATCGCATACGAGATGCTGCACCAGCGGCCTTCGCATACCAACTCCCGTTCCACCGGTTCTTTAGCCAAGCCTAAACCATCCTTGTGTGGTTGCCCAGTGTCGTCATCCGAATGTGACCGTTTGCCCAGGTCGCGGCGCTACTGTTCGTGGAAGTCGTCGTCCTCGGGTAGCTCGTGTTCTCGCTGTTCCAAGTCCACTTTCGACCTGCGCGAACGCCTCGACTTGCCCGCGCGGTCCTCCTGGTCAGGCTCTGACATGGCGGCCAACAGCCGGGAACGGTCGAACGGCGGCTGCTCGAGCGGGGCAGCGTCTGGCCTCCCGGCCGAATGGTCAACGTGGAGATCGGACTCTGTCTCCTCGGCGAGTTGCGCGGCCTCGGGGTTGTACGGTGGCTGCGAATGGGAGGGGAGCCGAGCGTGGGCCACACCCATGTGCTCAAGTGCTCGTGCGACCGCGGCGTCGAGTTCCTCGGCGGTCACCTTGTGGTAGCGCACTGCGCCGATTGGGCGATGGCGGGCCGTTTCGCCAGGTTGTCTCATGCCTCGAAGAAGATCGAGCAGCATGGATTTGTCGCGTACGGAAAGGTCTGCATCCAACCTGACGGCGGTCTCAAGGTCGATCTCGCCAAACTGTGGAAGGTCGATGCCCATGCTGACCAACGCGGCCTGCGCAACTTCTGATTCTGGAATGGCGAGGCCAGCTGCCAGCCCGCGGATCGTTGAGGCCGTGATCGAGACCACGTCGGTGTTTCGAATCCTTGAGAGATTCGACTTCCCCAGCTTGTGGCCTTCGGCAGTTGCGCGCCTGGTGATGTCTGTGTCCGACCAGCCGTTGGCGTCGCGCACGCGATCAATCAGTGCGGCGAGCTCGTGTCGAGGTTCTTCCATGCGGTGAGCATCATTCCTGGTCGTCCCGACGGCCAATCGGGTGGACATTGGGGGCACCAAATTGGTGGACACTAAGACTTTACATACGCAGTCTGCAACTGGTTGTTAGCTGGAGATATGCGCCTGTCTTAGGGCTTGCGGGGTGGACACCAAGCGTTCCATACTGTTCATAATTGCTGGACACTGTGGACAGGATGTGAGTACATTGGCAATGTCAGCGAAGATCGGCCGGATCGGAGACCTCTACATGGAGCTCGTGAACCGCGAGATGCTCGAGCGGCTGATGAAGACCAAAGGAGCCTCTCAGCGGCAATTGGCAGCCATCGCGGGATGGAAATCCCACACCTACATGCAGCGGCTCATCCGCGGCGAGGTGAAGACCCTCAGTACCGACCCGGCGCTCCGCATCGCCCACCACTTCGGAGTGCCGGTCGACCTTCTTTTTTTGACCAGGATGGACATAAATCCTGGACACACTGGACAGAAAAACAAGACGAAGGCGGCATAAAGACGGCCCCGCACCTGGGCAGCAGGTGCAGGACCTCAGCAACGAAAGGAATTCGTCGTGAACGAGCCTACGCCACACAACTCCTCGTTGGTCCACATTAGGGAGGGCGTCGCTACGACCACCTCGCTGGTCATCGCGGACGGAACGCAGATTCAGCACAAGAACGTGATGGAGCTGATTCGCGAGAACCTGGGCGACTTTGAGGAGTTCGGAAGGGTCGCGTTTGAAACGCGACCCTTCGAAACCGCCGGTGGCACGCAGCACCGGCAGGTGGCCGTCATGACCGAGGAGCACGCGACGCTGCTGCTCACGTACATGCGCAACAGCGCCGTGGTGAAGGACTTCAAGAAGCGGCTCGTGCGCGAGTTCTGGGCGCTGAAGCGCCACCGCGACCAGGCCCGCCCGACGGCTCTGCCGTCGACCCGCGAGCTCGCGCAGATGGTAATCGACGCTGAGGACGCCCGTGAAGCCGCCGAGAAGCAGCTCGGAATCGAGGTCAAAGCCAGGCAAGCGATGGAGTCCTACGTGAAGGACCTCGAACCTCGCGCCGAAGGGTACGACCGATTCATCGACGGCGATGGAACCTATGCCGTCGGGGTGGTCGCGAAAATGCTTGGCACCGGCCAGAACAAGCTGTTTGCCGAGCTCCGGAACGCGAAGGTCTTCATCGCGAAGGGTGCGCTGCGGAACACCCCGTACCAGCAGTACATGCACCACTTCGACGTCAAGGCGTTCGAGTACACCCGCGAAGACGGAACGCACGGCACCTCGTACAAGACCTGGGTCCAGCCGTCCGGCGTCGAGTTCATCGCCCGCAAGCTCGGCCGCACCATCCAGCAGGCGGTGACGGTATGAGCCACATCGTTTTCTGGTCCGAGCCCGACGTCGTGAAGACCGACGACGCATTCGTCACATCCGGCGCCGGCGAGGTTTCCGGTGGCGCAGATGACGGGGCCGAGCGTATCGCGATCGTCATCCACCACGGTGAGAACCATTGGGGGAGGGCACACCTCACCGCGCCGCAGGCGCGGACGCTGATCGAGTCGCTCACTGCCGCATGCGCCGCGCTGGATGTAACCCCGGACGGTGCGGTATGACCGCGCCGCCGGATCTGCGCCTGTACGACCTGACCGAAGCCGCCGCGATTCTGCGGGTCACCGAATCCTGGCTGATGCGGCAGCTCCGGGACCGCCGCCTGGCGGGCCGCAAAGTCGCGCGCCGCTGGATGCTCACCGAGGACGACTTGCGCGCCGCGATCGACGGTATGGCTTCCCCTGCTGTCGCGCCACGCCCCGACCCCGCCGGGCTGACGCCCACCAGCCGCCGACGCCTGAATCGGCGCGCAAGGGGCGCTGCGTGATTCGCGACGTCCGTACCCGCAAGACGGCCCGCCGAGGTGCGACTCGACGGGCCATGAACACCCACGCCCATGAAAGAGGAAACCGAATGTTCAAGCTCAAGCGTACCGCCCTGATCGTCGCCGCCGGCGTCGCCGTGCTCAGCCTCACCGCGTGCGATCCGTCGCAGCTCGAGCCGCGCCCGACCCCGGCGCCCCGCGTCGTCGACGCCACCGAGACCCCATGGGTCGCGCCGACGAGCGTGCTGCCGGTCAGGGCCGACCCGTACAGCTCGGACGGTGCGTGGTTGATCGGATCCGAGATCGCGCCGGGCAACTACCGCGTGGTCCCTACCAGCGAGTTCGGTGGCGGTTGGACGCTGTGCGCGACCTATGGGTGCGGCCCGCTGGATCCGGGATTCATCGCGAACGACTTCCTGACCGGCCCCGGCTACGTCACGATCCCGGCCGACGCGCTGCTGATCGAGCTGACCAACGTGCGCCTCGAGGCGGTGGCCTGATGGGACCGTACTGCCGCTACTGCGATACCCGGTGCTTCGTCCCGGACCCGTGGGGAGAGTTCCGGATTCATGGGTCGCGAATCATCTTGGCGACCTGCATGAAAGGCAAGGAACGCGACCGGGCAGTCGCGGGCTACGACATCGACCGCGCCCGCGAGATGGCGGGTGCCCGATGAGCGCCCGCGTCTACGAACTGCGCGACGGCGCGGTGATCCCCGAGTGGGACTTCGACCACGTCGCACGCGCATTCGGGTTCAACTCGGCACGTCACATGGAAGACGTACTCGCCGGGCGCGCCCCGACCCTGCTGGATCGCCCTAAGCCGGTGCGTCGATGAGCCGCCCGCACCTGCCGCGCCTGTCCGCCGACGACCGAGCTTTCTGGCTCGCGTACTTCGGCTTGCTCGCGTCCGTGGTGTTCGTCGTGCTGCTCGTCGTCTATCTGTCCAACGCTGCGAGGTGGTCGCTGTGAAAGAAGTTCTCGAGTCCGTTCTCGCCGCCGAGTTCGTCGCCACGGTGCGGCCCGGCCGCGCCGGTGAGCCCCCGGTGTGGGTCGAGTGGCACCCCACCAGCGCGCAGCACACCCTGACCGCTACGCAGACGGCTGCCGCTCTCCGTCACGTCGCGCAGGTCATCGAGGCCCAGGGGTTGCTGTGAACGCCGCGATCATCACCATCAGCGACGACGACTCACCAGAGGTCGACCTCGTCCGGATCCCTGATCGCCAGCACGTCTGCGGTTGCGAGATCGCGCGGGCGCTTCGCATGGCCGCCGAGGAGTACGAGCAGGAATGCCGCATGCCGGAGGGCCGGGCATGACTGGCGAGTGGTGGGCGCCGTACGAGCGCACGGCCGCCCGCGGCGCGGTGTCCCGCACGCATTCCCCGGGGTGCAGGTGCCGGAACTGCTCGGCCGTGAAGTGGTGGCCACTCGAGTCGGCGCCCGGCGCGGGTGAAGTCGCCCTCGCGCCGGGCCGTCTCCCAACCCCGTAAACGCCGGTGGCCCCGGCGAGCTCACATCTCGCCGGGGCCACCTAGACCAACAACATCGGGAGTCTACATGCAAGACAACACGTTGCCGTCGTTCACATCGACGACGGGGAACCGCTTCAACGGCGAACAGATCCGTCACCGGTGGGCCAAGAACACGGGGAAGCTCGAACTCTGGCTGGGATCGGGCACGACGTTGTATCTGCGCCCCGAGGACGCGATCCAGCTCGGCGCTGTACTCGTCGACGCCCTGGCTGAATACGAGGCCATCATGCGCGCCGAGGCGGTGGTCGGATGACCGACATCCTCGAGATCGCCCTCGGCGGTATCTACACCATCGGCGGGCTGGCGGTCGTCGTCGCGATCACGATCGGGATCATCGACAACTGGCTGCATCCAGGCTCGCACGAGTGCCCCATCTGCAAAGGCGTCGGGTGTCGGCACTGCGGTGGTGGCGACGTCGACGATGCCGAGCTGCTCGCCGACGAAGACGACGACGGCGACGAGTTCGAGGGCGACGAGTGGGACCGCGCGCGCGACCGTGACCTTGATCGCGAGGTGGCGTGATGCGCCAGCCGCGAGAAACCAGCCCACTCGCACATATCGACTGCCCGCCGGTGAGCGAGGCCGACCGAAAGCGGGCCGGGCTCACCGTGTGGCGCAACGCCACCAGCGCCGAGGATGCCGCCGAGCTGCTGGCCATGCTCGGCCTCGACGACATCGGGGAGGCGTGATGGCGCGCTACACCGATCACGACCAGCTCGCCGCCGAAGCCCTACAGATCGCCGAGGACGTGCGCGAACTCGCGCCGCTGGCCATATACCAGCGGCTCGCCGCTCAGTGCGCCCGCGACCCGGAACGCATGGCGCAGGTGATCATGTGCCTGTCGGCGTGGCTGGATCCCGACACCCCGGTCGGTGCCCTGATCGCGCGGGCTGAGGCGATCACCGAGGCGCGCGCCCCGATGCCGCGGGCGGTGGTCGCGTGACGGCGCCCACCGCACCGGGCCTGTACCCGGACATTCCCGAGAGCGTCTACCACGGCGACCCCGACAGCCTGTCCAGTACCGGTCTCCGCCAGCTGGTCAAGCCGGGCGGTCCGGCCAAGTTCCAAGGCGCAGAGCGCGAGGACAAAGACGTGTTCGATATCGGCGCCGTCGCCCACACGCTGCTACTCGGCGCCGGTGCCGAAGTTGAAGTGGTGGCGTCCGAGACGTGGCAGACCAAGGACGCCAAGGCCGCTCGCGCCGCGGCCCGCGCCGAGGGCAAGATCCCGCTCCTGACCAAGCAGGCCAAGGCCGTCCAGACGATGGTCTCGGCGGCCCGGAATCGGCCCGAAGTGGCCGAGCTGCTCGCGCCCGAGGGTGTGCCCGAGATGACGGCCTACGCACTGGATCCCACCAGCTGGATCATGCTGCGCGCCCGATTCGACTACCTCATCATCGGCGCCGACCGGCACGTCACGGTCGTCGACTACAAGACAACCAAGAACGCCGCACCGCGCGCGTTCGCCAAGAGCGCAGCCGAATACGGCTACCACGTGCAGGAAGCCCACTACCGGCGCGTGCTGCGCGAACTGGGCTACGAGGTGGATCGGTTCGTGTTCCTGGCGCAGGAGAAGGAACCACCCTACCTGACCAGCATTCACGAGTTCGACGCCCGCGCCGTCGCCGAGGGCGACCGCGTCGTGTCCGCCGGCATCGAACTATTCGCCGCATGCCGCGAGGCCAACCAGTGGCCCGGCTACGGCAACCGCACATATCGGATGAGCCTGCCCGCATGGGCGATTGGGGAGTGGTGACGATGGCAAAACAGGAGTTCAGCACCGGCGACTACGTCGAGGTGTCCGAGCGGATCGTCGAGTTCCGCACCCTGCACCCGGCCGGATCTCTGCGGCCGGTCGACCCGACGCAGCCGTACCGGATCGAGCGCGTCGGCGACGACACGTTCATCGTCGTCGTGGCCGCCGCATACCGCTCACCCGACGACCTGGTGCCCGGCATCGGAATGGCGTGGGAAACCTACCCCGGCCGAACCAACTTCACCCGCGGCTCGGAGTTGCAGAACGCCGAGACCTCGGCGTGGGGGCGCGCGATCGTCGCCGCCCTGGCCGCCGACACCAAACGCGGCATCGCCTCGGCCGACGAGGTACGGGCCCGGACCGCGACCGCCGCCGCCCAGTTGCCCGCGCACGACTTCGCTCGCGCCGAGCTGCTGCGGCTGCTCAACGCGCGCGGCATATCCGGGCAGGAGGCGACCGCCAAGTTCGCCGCCGACAACAACGGCGCCGAGCTGCGCACCTCCACCGACGCGGCGGCTATCGAGAAGCTGATCCGCTACTACGAGCAGGCGGTTACCGATGGCGCGTGATCATGGCCGGTTGCTGTGCCGGATCTGGACCGACCCAGATTTCCGCGCGCTGCCACGCACCGCGCAAGCGCTGTACGCCCAGTTGATCTCGCAGAAGGAGGTCAACAACGCCGGCGTGCTGCCGCTGATGCTCAGCAAGTGGGCGAAGGGCTGCGACGAGATGACCAGTACGGCGATCGTCGCCGACCTCGCCGCTCTCGTCGACGGCCGGTTCGTCGTGGTCGACACCGACACCGAAGAGGTATTGGTGCGCAGCTTCATCCGCAACGACGGAGTGCTCAAACAGCCGAACGTCTTCAAGAACGCGCTCCGCTGCGCCGAGGCGGTCGACTCACCCGCGATCCGGGCCGCGCTCGCGGTCGAGTTGCGCCGCACCGGCCGCGCGGATGCCGTTCGGACAGCGGACATTCTGAGCCCTTCCGAAACCGATTCACAACCCATCGACAACCCTTCCGAAACCCTTCCCGAAGGGTTCGAAGAGGGTTCGGAAACCCTTCCAGATTCGGATCTGGAAAACCGCAGGTCGAACCCTTCGGAAACCCTTCCGAACGTCGAAACCCTTCGCGAACCCTTCCCGGAACCCTGCGGGGTAGGGGAAGGGGTAGGGGAAGGGGAGATCTCTAGTTACGTAGTTGGTCACCTTGGGGGGGTCGCGCGCACACACACGCGTGACGCGCACGCACGCGAGACCACCCCCACCCCAACCGCAATCCCATCGACGCCGTTCTGCACCCAGCACCCCGGCGGCACCCCCGACCCGTGCCGGGCATGCGCCGACACCCGCAAGCGCTACGAGGCATCCGAGGTTGCCCGCCTCGAGGCCGAGACCGCCCGCCGTCACGCCGAGGCCCGCGCACAGTCCGAGGCCGCCCAACAGCGCGCCGCAGACCGCCGCGCCGCCATCGCCGCCTGCGACATGTGCGACGCCGAGGGCTACGTCGGGCGCCAGCTGTGCGACCACACCCCGGAGCCGTCACGGCGCCCGTCCATCCGCGAGCAGTACGAGGCGCTCAAACGCGCCCAGGAAGCCGAAACCGGCGCACCCACACCAGGAGTCGCGGAAGCCCCCGAAAGTCCGTCAGCGGGCGATCTGGCCACCGAAACCACCGCCCCCGAATCGACTGCCGCCGAACAGGAACACGCACATGCCTGACACCCACCGCCCGATGCGGCTCTCGGCCCGCGACATCGACCAGCAACGCGCCGCACTGAAAGTCGCCTGCCCGTACCGGCCGTGCAGCGCGCCCGCCGGCGAAGCGTGCACGTTCGTCGCCTACGACGGCAGCCGCGTCGCCACCCGCCTACAGCACCCCGCCCGCGTCAACCGAGCCCGCCAGGAGGCCGACAATGTCTAACCTCACGCTCACCGATCTGTTCTGCGGCGCCGGCGGATCCTCGACCGGCGCGATCCAGATTCCCGGGGTCGAGGTCCGGATCGCGGCCAACCACTGGCAGCTGGCCGTCGACACCCACAACACCAACCACCCGACTACCGATCACGACTGCGCCGACCTGTCCCAGGTCGACCCGCGCCGCTACCCACGCACGGACATCCTGTGGGTGTCACCGGAGTGCACAAACCACTCTCGTGCGAAGGGGCAGAAGAAGCTCCGACCGGCGAATCTGTTCGACGACGAGCCGCTGCCGGACGAGGCCGCCGAACGCTCCCGCGCCACCATGTGGGACGTGCCGCGGTTCGCCGAAGCGCACGGGTATCGGGCGATCATCGTCGAGAACGTTGCCGAGGCGGTCGAGTGGGCGCCGGAGTGGTCGCCGGAGAAGGGCACGCTGTTCCGGTCCTGGCTGTCGACGATGGACGCGATGGGCTACGCCCACCACATCGTGTACCTGAACTCGATGCACGCCCAGCTGTTCGGGCAGGGCGCACCGCAGAGCCGGGACCGGCTCTATGTCGTGTTCTGGCGGAAGGGTGATCGGCGCCCGGACATCGAGCGCGTCACCCGCCCACCAGCCGCCTGCCCGGACTGCGGACCGGTCTCGGCGTTGCAGGCATTCAAGCCGGGCGCGTCGAAAGTGGCGAAGTACCGGACGCAGTACGTGTACCGCTGCCCGAACGTCACCTGCCGCAACCAGATCCTCGAACCCGCCGTGCGCCCGGCCGCCGAGATCATCGACTGGTCCGACCCCGGCACCCGCATCGGCGACCGGACGAAACCGCTGGCCGCCAAGACGATGGCCCGGATCCAGGCAGGCATCGACAAGTACTGGAACCACGACCACATCGGGCTCGCCGTGCCGGTCGAAGGCCGCGAAGGCAAGCAAGCTCGGCCCGTCGATCAGCCGCTGCGGACGATGTCGACCCGTAACGAAACCGGGTGGGCGTTCGTGGCCGAACTGCGCGGCGGCGGCTCGAAACACCGGCCCGTTACCCGGCCGCTGTGCACCGTCACCGCTGGCGGCGGCCACCACGGGCTGGTGACCGCCTACTACGGCCGCGGCGGCACCACGACCACCTCGGCGCCGCTGTCGACCTGCACCACCGTCGAACGGCACGGGCTCGTTACCCCAGCCGGCGGAACGTGGCGTGAGCGCGCGACCTCTACCGCCGAACCGATCCCGGCCCGGACCACCCGCGAGACCGACGGCATCGCCATCGGCCCGGCGATCGACATCAACGACGTCCGGTTCCGGATGCTGGAGCCCCGCGAAATCGTCGCGGCGATGGACTTCCCGCGCGAGTACATCGTCCTCGGCAACCGGCGCGAGCAGGTCCGTATGGCCGGAAACGCTGTCACCCCACCAGCCGCCCGCGACCTCGTCGGGGTCGTCGCCGAAAGCCTAGGAGCCACCGCATGAACAACCAGACCCCCGCCCCGCTGACCGACGACGAGCTGCGCGAGATCGCCGACACCGCCGACGCCGAGATGCTGCCCGACGAGACCGTGCAGGCGATCGCGGCCGAGCTGCTGGGCGCCCGCGCCTACGTAGACGAGGTGGTTCGTGGCCGCGACGGTTGGCGTGAGGTCGCCGAGCACCGCCTCGAGGTCATCCGCGAGGCGGTCGCAGAGCTGAACGCCGCCCACGCCCGCGTCACAGAACTGGAGCAGACCGCCACGCTCGCCGCTGCGTGCCGTCCGCCCGAAATCCACGACCGCCCCACCGATACCGACCTCGCCGCGCTGGTCCGCGCACTCGACGGCACCGGCGATCCGGCGTATGTGCTGGGCGCCGAGCTGATCGAGAAGCGTGCCCGCATCGCCGAGCTGGAGGCGCAGCAGCCCTACCGCGAGGTGTGGTCGGACGACGTCGCGCCCGGCGGGAGGGTGTGCGGAACCTGCGGGGTGCCGGTGGAGTCGGAGCCGTGTCCGAAACACGCGCCCGCGGAGGATCCCCAGCGCTGCGACTGCGGGACATGCCAGGCGATCGCCTCGGCCCGTGCCGCAGCGGCGATGGCAAGCGTCCGGGAGACTCTGGCCGACAAGCTGTCCGAGTGCACCTATGAGGGCATGTCGCCGCGCGAGACGGCCGACGCGCTGGTCCTCGCTGGCTGGCGTCCACCCGCCCGCGAGATCACCAACCCTGCCGAGCTGGACACGCTGCCGTACGGCTCAGTGGTGATGCCGCGGCACTGTGATCCGTTCAAGCGCAAGACGCTCCCAGAGGGGCTGCGATGGACTGGCGAGAGCTTCCCGGACGGATTGACCTCCGCGCAGCTGATCAGCCACTACACCGCCATCGGGTGCCCGATCACCGTCGTGCACGTCCCCACCGAGGAGGCCGATACCGATGAGTGACCGCGACACCCTGACCGGCCTGTTGCACGCCATCGTCGGCATCGACCTTTGTGCAGCACGCGAGGGAGCTGAGCGCCTCCTGCGTACGGGTTGGCGTCCACCCGCCCGCGTCATCGAGACCACCGAGAAGCGCGATGCAGTCCAGAACGGCGCCATTGTTCGCGATCGGTGGGGCGACGTGTGCGTTCGCGACGGCGACGACTATCTCGAGCCCGGCAACGAGGTGTCGGGGCCGTGGCGATGCATCGCCCTCCCCGCGGTCGTGCTGTGGGAGCCCGAGCAGGAGGCCCAGCGATGAGCGCCGACGAGATCCGCGCCGCGGCAGTCGAGGCTGTGGCGCGCGCACAACGGGCCGTCGACCTCGCGGCGTATCCGCAGCGCGAGGACGGCACGCCCCGCGAGGACTGGGCGGCCATGCCTGATTGGGCGCGAGACATGTACCTGACCGACGTGGCGCCGCTGGTCGACGCCCTCGCCGAGGCCGGGCTACTGCCGACCGGCGTCGAGTGGGTCGCCCGCAACACCGCTGGCGGTGGCATCGTCCGCAGCCACCGCCGGGCTGCCGAATCGGATCGGGACCATATGCGCCTGGTCCCCCGACCATCGGTATGGGACGACGAGGTACCCGCTGAGGAGTTCTCGCGCATCGAGCGCCGCTACGTCACCGACTGGCAGGAGGTGACCGAATGACCCCGATCGGTAGCGACGTCCAGCGAATCCTGGACATGTTCGCAGCCTTGGGCCTTGGTGACGTATCGGACAGCTTCGAGATGGTCACCATCCCCGGCGCGCCGTGGTCGAAATTCAGGCCGCGGTTCAGACGGAACGGTCACGCCTATTCAAAGCCTGAAGATCGTGACGCAGAACTGAGAACAGCGACATACCTGCGCCGCGTCGTGAAGCAGCCGTACACAGGGAATGTCGGCCTGGCGTGCCTGTTCTTCCGCCCGAACCGACAGAGGATCGACACAGACAACCTGATCAAGCACGTTTGCGACGCCGCCAACGGTGTGCTCTGGCTAGACGATTCACAGTGCACTGCGGTCATGGGAATCATCGAGCTCGATGCCGAGCGCCCGCGCACAGTGGTCGGTATCGGGCGCCACGTGAGCAGCTTGCTACGAGGGACCGACGCGACGGCGCCGTGCGCCGTGTGCGGTCAACCCATCCCGATGGATGGCCACCGAGGGAGGCCACCTAAGACGTGCTCGCCGGAGTGCCGACAGGCGAGCCGAGGACACCCGGACCTGTCATTGCCCGTCCCCTGCGGGCATTGCAAGAACCACTTCCGTCGAAAGACCAGGACGAGCCGCTACTGCTCCGAGACGTGCCGAACGGACGCTCTGCGCGCCAAAGCCCGAGCGAAGGCACGACCGAACTCGCGCTGCACGAGCTGCGGTACGGAGCTGGCCCACAAGCGGGGTGGAAGGTGCCGCAAATGCTGGCTGGCCGACCCATCCGGCCATCTGACCGATCAGGAGGTGCAACCGCATGAGTAACGCCCTCACCGGCCGGGCGTTCGCCGACCCCGGATGCCAGCCGGGCGTGTGGATCACCGTCGCCGATCTCACCTACAACTACCTGCCCACCAAGGAGGCGTGACGACATGAGCAACGTCGAACCCACCGGGCCCGTCCTGCGCGGTCTGCGCCGCGCCCACCAGATTCGCGAGCAGCGGCTACGCCTGCCACCACCCGAACCGCCGGTGCCGCTTGAGCGGATCCCCGACGGCCGCCCGCTGATCTACGGCCGCGACTACTACATCGACGACGACCACAACACCGTGCTCACCCGAGGGCGCTGGTCGGTCCACAAGGTCGAAAAGCTCATCACTGGCGTGCTCGCGCTGATCGGGGTGCGCCGATGAGCATGCCCCGGCCTACCGACTTCCAGATCCCGCGCGAGCACCTCGTCCAGTTCCTCGACGACGGCCCCGACCGCATGGGCCGCCGCCAGTTCGCCGGGTACTGGATCGACCACGACGGAGTACGCGGGCAGGTCTGGCACACCGACCCGATCACGTGGACCACCCGAACCGAACGCGAAGGCGGGACCGTGCGAATCCTGGAGGAGACCCGATGAACGTCGAATGCATCGAATGCGCCCGTCCCGTGGGCGACCGGCTCCCGCTGTGCACCGAGTGCGGTGAAAACATCGTCAAGCAGCTGCTCGACGTCCCGCGCCTGCTTACCGAACTGGAGGTGACGCGCGTCGGCCTCGGCCGTGTCACCGCACCCGCACCAGTCGGGCGATCCACCGACACCCCGATCCCGGTCCGCGCGGTCGGGCGCCGCGGGATCACCATCCAGGGCGACCGCGAACTCCGCGACCTCACCGCGGTGCTCGCCGAGTGGGTCGACCAGATCACCACGGTCACCGGATCGACGGTGCCATACGGTGCGCGCGGCCTCGTCCAGCTCGCGAAAAACCTGCGGCTCGGCCCCGAGCACCGGGATCCGGTCGCGCCGCCGATCCGCCGCCACCCCGAAACAGGCCGGTTCCTCGGCCGGGTGCCGACACTC
This sequence comes from Nocardia cyriacigeorgica, assembly GCF_005863245.1. Taxonomy (GTDB): domain Bacteria; phylum Actinomycetota; class Actinomycetes; order Mycobacteriales; family Mycobacteriaceae; genus Nocardia; species Nocardia cyriacigeorgica_C. The sequence goes on from NZ_VBUT01000014.1 coordinate 66,504, forward strand.
CACGCCACCCTCATCCAGGTCACCGCCACCCCAAGCGAACAGGACGCTGTGTGGCTGGCCCACCGAGGCACCGACCTCCGCGCCCTCGAACCCGCCGAGGACCCCGCCGACCGGCTGCACGTCCGCCTCAACGACGCGATCACCGCGATCGCCCGCATCATCGACCGCCCCACCCCACGCCGCTACCTCGGTGCCTGCCCCGCCGAGCTCGCCGACACCGGCAAGGTCTGCGGGTACGAGCTGCGCGCCGACGTCGACGACTCCGGCCGCATCGCCGACTTCGTCGAATGCCGCCGCTGCCGCACACAACACGACGTCGCTCAGATCCAAGACAAGGCCCGCGACACCGCCGAGCAGCAGCTGTACACGATCCCCGACCTCGTCCGCGTCACCCGCGCGATCGGCGCACCCATCCCGGAGCGCACCCTCTACCACTGGGCGAACAAGTCCCGGCGCCTGCCCGCACGCGGCTGGCAGCACACCGACGACCGGTACGGCATCCGCATCACCGACCACCAGATCGACTCCCGCGACCGGCAGGTGTACCGGCTCGGCGACGCACTCGAGCTGGCCCGCCAGGCCGCCAAGAAGAAGGGAACCGCGGCATGAGCGTCTTCGACGACATCCGGGCCCGCATCACCGCAGACAAGGCCCGGGACGCCAGCCTCATCGACCAGGACACCCTCGAAGGCGCCCGCGCCGACATCATCGGCGAGATCCTCAAGATCGCCGAACACTGGGCCGACAAGGCCGAAAGCTGGGGACCGGAAGAGCAGTACACCGCAGCCCGATACGTCGTCTGCCACGACATCCTGGAGATCCTGAACGAACAGCTCTGGGACGAGGAAGGATCGCAGGCATGAGCGACGAGACCTTTTTCGACTGGGACGATCCCGGCATCGGCCACGACTACGCGGTGCTCCCCGACGGCCGCGTCCCCGTGTACGTGATCCTCACCGTGGGCGACGAGGCCCACTGTGTGACCCCATGGCACACCTACGAGTCGCCGCTCGTCCTGTCGGCCGCCGAGATGGGCCGCGACGTCGACATGCCCGCCGGCGAAGTCGTCGGCCGCGAATTCACCGCCGCCGGCGGCCCAGACGAGCCACTGCACGACTTCCGGCTGGTGCACGATCCGCGTGTGTAGAAGTATCGTGGAGATATCACGAGGCAGGAGTCGTTTGATGGCTACAGAAGGAGAGGCTCGCCGCGCTGCGGCGCGGCGTCGACTTCGGGAGCGACGGCAAGAAGATCTGCCCGATTCCGAACTGGTCAGCGCCGTTATGGCGGATCTGTTTGATGCTGTAAGCAAGCGCCAGCCCCTCACCGACGACGAAGCCTCGGAACTGGTGTTCGAGGAAACAGAGCGGATGCGATTCGAGAAGCGCAACCGCGATCACGTCGGCGCTCCAAGGCGAGGTTAGGGAGCAGAGTGGCCCGACGTCTTGTCCTGGATACCAACATCTTCATTTCGGCCCTTATCAGCCCTCGCGGGGCCATTCGTGAACTGGTGAATCGTGGGCTGCGGGGCGAGTTCGAGCTGATCGTTTCTGAGAAGTTGCTCGACGAAGTCGAAACTCGCCTCCAGCGGGACAAGTTCCGCAGGTGGTTCACCTTGGATGAGGCCGATGACTATGTCGCCGCCATCACCCTGGCGGGGACGTTTGTAGCGGACCGTCCAGACCTGGAATTGCCTATGGTGTGTGCAGACGCTGACGACAACTTCCTCGTTGCGCTGGCCCAGGATGCAGAAGCCGACATGTTGGTCAGCGGCGACAAGAAGGTCCTAGCCGTCGAGGTCCCGAACCTCATTGTTGGTAAAGCACCATATGCTCTGGAAATCCTTTCCTACGAGCATGAATGGGGAAGCGAGTTTCTCCCATCGCAACATGACGCGATCGAGCGACAAATCGATGCGGAAGGAACAAGGCCTCTTGTCGAGGTCTATAGATTGTTCTGCACGGCGATCGCTGGAGATGGGCCCGAGGCGGATATGGTGCTGGGCCTGACAGTTGTTCCCGAAACGAAGCCCCTCTTCGTTCGCGGCAGAGACGAAGTGCGCAGCAAGCTACGGGGGCGCGGTCTTGCCACAAGACCGGTCTACGCATCACCCGAGGTTGCCCACCTGAAGCTGCCGCCCGACCCCGGTGAGACTCTCAGAGTTGCGCATGTGGGCGGCGTCGCCCTGCCACCGAATACGATATTCATGACCTTGGTGCGGTGCCCGGACCTGGATGACCAAGGTCTTCCATTCGACCATTGGCGGGTGTTCGCCCTCGGGGCACCGATAAACCCCGAGGAGATTCTCCCCAGGACTCCTTCGCAGTAACCGACACTGACCAGCGATAAGCCGTGTGCCCGAAGCCCGCTCAGATGTTCGGCATGTCTCTGGTGCCATACACCCCGAAGTCATCGCCTGCGAGATATGCCGCGTGCTGTGCGTCCGCCCGCGCCGCGATCTCCGCCGCAGCAACTGCCCGTGCCTTCAGCTGACGGCGCACCAGCAGCGAGCCGAACACAGCAGCCCATACGCAGTAGAACGCGGTCATGCCAGGGTCGAGCGCTGTCACACCGATGATGACGCCGAGGACTCCGAGCCCGAAACCACCCCAAAGGAACAACGCCGGGTGCGCTCGGACGTGGTCGCGGATGGTGCGCCAGACGTTCTTCGCCTGGTCTGGATACTTGACGATCCACACGATTAAGGCCACCGGCCACGCGAACACAATCAACAACGTCCAGATGACCGCACGCCTCATGTCCCACCAATCGGGTTGCGGCCCCGGCGCGTTACCAGCCGTTGGATGCGTTGTGCCGGTTGCGGCCGGACCCCGTGCAATCGACGCGGTACGGCATGCCTCCACGGTCCTCGATTTGGATGTGCGGCACGAACTCATATGGATCCGTCCGGCCATCGTCGTTAATCGGGTCCGTTCCGTTATGCCGAACCTCGACCATCTGCTGGCACACCGGACACCTCTTTCTCATCACGCGCGCAGCGTAGGCCGCGCCGAGGGCAGCCACAGCGGGTCGGGCGAATGTCAGGGAAATCACCGAGTACCGGTCGGTTCTCAACGGCGCGCGTTACGCCTCAACGCTGCTCGTTGATGTAACCTTGCAGGGAATTCTGCTGCTGACGACCCGACCCCAAAACAGGATCGCAGCACCGCGCGGCAAACCCAGTGCCGCAGACCCTCGGCCCACCTCGAACCCCTTGCGAGGTGGGCCGAGCTGTATCTCAGACCTGTAGCGCGTCAAACCGGACGGACCTCACTGGATACCGGCAAAGCGCCCAATGACCCCCTGCCGCATTCACGCCCCGCCGGTGATCCACGGTGCGGCAGCGGCGAGGGAATGCTGCGCGCTACACCCAACGATCGGCGGCCGGCATGTTCGACGCCATCCACACCTGGCTGATACGCGCCCTACTCCGGCGCATCGGCCTCACACCAAGGAGACATCATGGGCAGCGTTGACCTCGACACCGTGCTCGTCGCCGGACGGATCGCCGTCATCGTCATCAAGGCCATCGCCGAGATCATCGGCACCCTCTGATGGACATGCTGGCCGCTATGGTGCGCCTGCTGCTGTGCCACCCCATCGGCACACTCGAACAGCGGTACGAGACACCGATCGGCGTGTGGCAGTGGTGATCGCGCGCCTGGCCCAACTCATCCGCCGCGCCACCGGCAGGGCCACACCGCGCTACGCCGTGGGCGGACAGATCCGGGGACCGCGGCCAGGTGACGACTCGGTGCCCGTGCTGCTCAGCGACTGCACGTACGGATTCCACGTGAACCCGGCGCTGAACACCGAGGACGTGCTTCGCCACCTGACCGACCGGCTCGACCCACGCACGCCAGCTGCGCCTCCAGCACAGTACGACGACGTCGCTCTCGCCGGTGCGCGGTGGCTCGCCGAGAACAAGCGGGCGAAGCTGATCGAAGTGGCGATGACCGAGCCCGACCCCGAGATCGCGGGTGCCGCAGCGGCCGAGCTGCGCCGGATGATCGCTACGGGCCAATGAGCGACCGGACTGTCGAGCCGTCGCCCGACGAGTTCGAGGCGATCATCCGGACCACCCGGAGCGCCACGGACACACTGTGTAAGGCGCTGGCCATCCCATCGTGTGCCGATGCTGTGGAGGCAGCTCTGCGCCCGATCCTGCGCGACGCCGCCCTTGCCGCCTGGCAGCAGGCCGAGCGATGCGCGAACATCAGCACCGATCCCATCGCCTGATGGCCCGAGCGCGGCTCCGCATCTGCACGGTGCCAGGTTGCCCGAAGGCACAGCCCGAACGCAGATGCCCAGAGCATCAGACCGACTACGACCGACACCAACGAGCCACCACCCCGACCAAGGCCACACGCACCTGGGCTGAACGGCAACGCCGCGCCGGCACCGTCGCCGCCCACCGCGCCCGACACGGCGACTGGTGCCCAGGCTGGGAGCGACCCGCCCACCCAGCCACCGACCTCACCGCCGACCACCGCACAGCCATCGCCGCCGGCGGCGACCCCACCGGCCCGCTACAGGTGCTGTGCCGAGCCTGCAACGCCGCCAAGGGCGCCCGCCACGCCGACTGACCGACCCCACCCCAGGGGGAGGGCCCCTCGCACCCCGACCCGCTCCGCCGCGACGGAGGGCGCAAATCCGTGCGGAGGGTTCAGATGCCCTCGGTGCGCTGCCGGCGAGGGGTGAGCGCGGCCCACATGATGAACGTGCAGATGACGATCGTCAGTCCGAGGCCGGCCAGGTAGAGCCCGCGATAGTCCGGGTCCCCGTTGCGGCAGCGGATCCCATCAGGTCGGCCGAAGTATCCGGTGTGCGGTGTGCAGATCTCGGGGATGTTGTTCATGTCGACGATCCACAGCACGACGCCTATCAGTAGCGCGGCTGCGCCGAGGATGGTGCCGGCGCGGCAGGCCAAGAGTTGAGTGCGGGTCATAGCTTCCTCATTCCGTCGCGGATGGGGTGATTGTCCCTGGCTGGCGCGATGCCGGTCGGGGGTTTCCGTCCAGGGCGGCGCGATGCTGCCAGGAGGTGATGAGAGATGCCGCGTGGTGGTGCACGGAATCGTTCCGGGCCGCCGGTGGATCCGACGTCTGGTCGTTCGGATCGTCGTGGTCTGACGTGGGTTTCGTTACCGGCCGAGGGCTATGCCGGTGAGGTGCCGGAGTTTCCGCTGATGCCGCGGCGCGTGATGCGCTGGGAGCACGGTGAGAAGGGCGCCCGGTATCAGGTCTTCGACGAGGAGACCACCGAGCTGGTCCAGGCTCGGGAGGCCGAGCTGTGGGCGTGGGCGTGGCGGACGCCGCAGGCTGTGGCGTGGGCGAAGGAGCCGTGGCGGTGGCAGGCTATCGCGCACTGGGTTCGTACGTCGGTGATCTGCGAATCGGATCAGGCGATGGCTTCGGATCGTGGTTCGCTGCACCGGTTCGCCGACCAGATCGGGATGACCCCGGCGGGTATGCGGGAGAACGGCTGGGCGATCGCCGCGGATGAGGTGGCGGCCGCTCGGGCGGAGAAGAAGACGAAGGCGTCGAGCTCGCAGCCGCCGGCGCGGCGGTTGAGGCCGGTGGCTGGTGGCGGCGACTGACGGATTCGTTGTCGACTTCCCGACCCTCGGCGATATCGGTGAGGCGTGGGTCAAGCGGCATTGCTGCATCCCGGACGGGTTCCGTCGTGGCGCCGCTTTCGAGTGGTCGGACTGGCAGTTCTGGTGCGGCGCGAACTACTACCGAGTGCGCGCGGGCGCCGAGTGGGAGTCTGACGACCAGCCGCTGTTCAACCAGGCATTCACCTACCGGCGCGCTCAGATCGTCGCCCCGCAGAAGACCGGCAAGGGCCCCTGGTCGGCGTCGATCACCTGCCTGGAGGCCGTAGGGCCGTCACAGTTCCTCGGCTGGGCAGGCAGCGGCGACGGCTGGGCATGCTCGGACTGGGGTTGCGGCTGCGGCTGGGAGTACGAGTACCTGCCCGGCGAGCCGATGGGCATGCGTCACCCCTCACCGGTGATCCAGCTGACCGCGAACAACGAGGAGCAGGTCGGCAACGTCTACCGCCCGCTCACCGCGATGATCAAGCTGGGGCCTCTGTCCGATCTGATGGCGGTCCGCGAAGGCTTCATCCGCATCCTCGGATCGGTCGGCGGTGAGGACTTCGACCGCATCGACGCGGTGACGTCCTCGGCGCGCGGCCGGGTCGGTAACCCGGTGTCGTGGGTGCTGCAAGACGAGTCCGGCCTGTACACGCAGGCGAACAAGATGGTCGGCATCGCCGAGACTCAGCGCCGCGGTGCGGCCGGTATGGGCGGGCGGACGATGGAGACCACGAATGCGTGGGATCCGTCGGAGAATTCGACCGCGCAGCGCACCTACCAGTCGCAGGCCAAGGACATCTTCAAGTTCTTCCGGATCCCGCCGGCGGGGCTGTCGTGGGGCAACAAGCGCGATCGCCGCAAGATCTTGCGTTACGTCTACGACGGGTCGCCGTGGGTGAACCTCGACTCGATCGAGGCGGAAGCGGTCGAGCTGAACGAGCTGGATCCGGCGCAGGCCGAGAGGTTCTTCGGGAATCGGCTGGTTGCTCGAGCTGGGACCTGGCTGCCGGATGGGTTGTGGGAGAGCCGGTATGCAGAAGCTCTGGCTTCCTAGTCCGCCGTCGGGGACTCCGATCTGTGTCGGGTTCGACGGCTCGGAGAACAATGACTGGACCGCGCTGCGCGCCGAGACTCGCGACGGTTTGCAGTTCACGCCCCGGTACGGGCCGGACCGGCGGCCGACGATCTGGAACCCCGCCGAGTGGGGCGGCAAGATTCCGCGCGGCGAGGTGCACGCCGCGGTGGACGAGGTGTTCTCCACCTTCGATGTCGCGCGCATGTATTTCGACCCGCACGACTGGCGTTCCGAGGGCGGGGACTGGGCGCTCGAGCACGGCGAGGAACACGTCTTCGAGTGGGCGACCAACCGCATCAACCAGATGTACGCCGCGATCCGCCGATTCGAAATCGACCTGAAAACCGGGCGCATCACACAAGACGGATGCCCGATCACCGAGATTCACATGGCCAACTGCCGCAAAGTCCCCAAGCCCGGCGACAAATACGTCCTGGGCAAACCATCCGACCACCAGAAGATCGACGCCTCGATCGCCTCCATCATCGCCCACGAAGCCGCGGCAGACGCGCGCGAAGCGGGCTGGGAGGACGTCGACGGGCGCATGTTCTGCTTCAGCTGAGGAGGTGAGCGTGGTCGAACTCCGCACGAAGCTCACCGACGACGAGCGCGACATGGTCAACAAGCTCACCGGCCAGCTGGGCAACCTCGCGCGAAACGACAAGCTCAACGACGCCTACTACGAAGGCGCGCAGCGACTCCGCCACATCGGTCTGGCCGTGCCGGAGGAATTCCGCATCTTCGAGTTGGTCGCGAACTGGCCGCGCATGTACGTCGACGAGGTGGCGCGACGGCAGAAGCCGAAGAGCATCTACCGGCCGGGCGAAGGCAAGGCTGACCCGGTCCTTCAGGAGGCGTGGACGGCAAACAACCTCGACGCCGAGGTGCCGATCCTGTCGAAGGAGAACATGATCTTCGGCCGGATGTTCTCCGTGGTGGGCACGAACGAGGACGACAAGGAACACCCGCTCATCACTATCGAGTCGCCGCGGCAGATGGCGTGCCTGGTGAACCAGCGGTGCCGCCGGATGGACGCCGCGCTGCGCCGATACCAGGAGCAGGACGGCACCCAGGTCGCCACCCTGTTCCTGCCGGACAAAACCATCCAGCTTGTGATGGGTCGCAACGGGTGGGACATCGACCCGGTCGGTACCGACGACGGCATCGACACACACAACCTCGGCCGGGTGCCGGTGGTGCTGTTCCTGAACCGTCGACGCCTGGGGAAGTGGCACGGCACCACGGAGATGGCCGATGTCATCCCGCTGACCGATGCCTGCGCCCGCGCCCTGACCGACCTGCAATACGGCGTCGAGACCGTGGCGGTGCAGAAGCGGTACGTGCTGGGCGTGTCGAAGGGCGACTTCGTCGACAAGAACGGCAACCCGCTCCCGGTGTGGCAGAGCTACTTCGATGCCCTCTGGGCAACCCAGAAGTCCGCGAAGGACGTCACAGTCGGCCAGCTGCCCGGCGCTGATCTCGCCGGATTCCACAACACCGTGAAGCTGTACGCCGAACTGGCCAGCTCCGTGACAGGTTTGCCGTTCCGGTACTTCGGCGCCAACTCCGCCAATCCTGCTGCCGAGGGCGCGATCCGGGCCGATGAGTCCCGGATCGTGTCCAACGCCGAGGAGAAGAACGCCCACCTCGGTGTCGGACTCGGCTGGACGCTCGCGCTCTACGAGCGGTTCCGAACCGGCAAATGGCCCGCTGCCGGCGAACCTTTCTCGGTGGAGTGGCGCAATCCTGCGACCCCGACCCGCGCTGAGGAAGCCGACGCGATCCAGAAACTCAACGGCGGCACCCCGGTCCTCTCCCGCGAAGGCTCGTGGGACGAGATGGGCTGGAACGAACCCCGTAAGGACCGCGAACGCTCCTACTTCAATGCGGAGGCCGAGGACCCCGCGCTCGATCGTCTGGCCCGGAATCTCAGCGATTCCCGCAACACTGGTGACGCGGAGCTGACTGGTGCTGCCGCAGGCCTCGGCTGACCACTACTCGGAGCAGCTGCGCATCATCGCGCTCACGCTGGCGGAGATCCGGGCAGCGTGGGGCACGCAGCCACCGCGACAGTTCGACAGCTGGTTCGGATCGAACATCGAGTTGCTGATCGCGATGATCGAGATCGCCCAGCAGCGGGCCGTTTCCGGCGCAGACGTCTACGTCGGTGAAGTCCTGGACGAGCTCGGCACCCCGGTGGACCCGGATGTGCAGATCAACACCGCCCCGCTGATCGGGGTCGCCTCGGATGGGCGCGGTCTCGATGGGCTCCTGTACGGCACCGTCATCACCGCGAAACACCAGGTGGCCGAAGGGGCTGCACCAGCTGCGGCGTGGGCGGCGGCCGGACAGCAAGCCCTGAGCATGGTGCACACCCAGCTCGCCGACACCGCCCGCGCTGCGGTAGGGCTCGGGATCACTGCCCGCCCTGGTGTCGGCTATGTGCGGATGGTCAGCCAACCGGCGTGCTCGCGGTGCGTGATCCTGGCGGGGAGGTTCTACCGCAAGGCATGGTTCCTGCGGCATCCGAACTGCGACTGCAAGCACATCCCGGCTCGGGAAGACCGCGCCGACGACTTGACGACCGATCCGCGCCGCTACTTCAACAGTCTCACCGAGCAGCAGCAAAATCGGGCGTTCACAGTCGCCGGTGCGCAGGCGATCCGGGACGGCGCTGACATCAACCAGACCGTGAACGCGCGCCGCGGCATGACGATCGCCGGAGGCGTCGCTCAACGCCGCAACGTCTACGGCCGCCAACTGCTGACCACCACCGAAGGCGTCACCGTCCGAGGCATCGCCGGTCGACGCATCCGGGCACGCGGCCGCAACCCCCGGACGACTCCGCGACTGATGCCGGAGGCGATCTACGAGCTCAGCGACGACCGCGACGAGATTCTGCGGATGCTGCGGCTCAACAGCTACATCCTCTGACTTCCCGCCGGCGCGAGGCCGGATCGGGTCTATCCCCCGCGATGGAGGACATCACAGTGAACACCTTGCTGCCTGTGCACCCGGTATTCGGCCGCGCACTCGGCGTCCGCCGCAACGGATCTCCGATCTGGCCGATCCGAGGCGCATCAACGGAGGGCGACCCTCCCAACCCGGCACCGACAGGCACGCCGCCTCCACCGCCGACGCCGGCCGAACCGGAACCGAGCGGCCCGGATGAGCTGGGCGACGGCGGCAAGAAGGCACTCGAAACCGAGCGTGCAGCCCGCAAGGCCGCCGAAAAGGCGCGGCGCGAAGCCGAAGCCAAGGTTCAGGCCTTCGAGGACGCGCAGAAGAGCGAAGCCCAGCGCACACAGGAACGGATCGAGCAGCTCGAAAAGACCGCCGCGAAGGCGCTCCGCTACGAGGCCGCCGAAAAATCCGGGCTCCCGCTGTCCCTGGCCGGGCGGCTCAGCGGCGCCACCCTCGACGAGCTGATCGCCGACGCAGCCGAGCTCAAGCAGCTGCTCGGGGCCGCCGCTCCTGCCGAACCCGCGGCACCGCCCACCCCGAAGCCAGATCCCCGCCAAGGCGGCGGCCAGGCCGACGCGGGCGGGTCCATGGATTCCGGTCGCGCCGCCTATCAGGCACGCAAGAACCGCAACTGACCTTCACCCCCAGTAAAGGAGGGGAGCAATGGATCTGAACCTCAAGACCGAAACCTTCGGCCAGGACGACCAGTCGTGGCTGGCCACGGCCGAGGGAACCGATCGTGCCCGCACGATCACTCTCGACCTGTCCACCTTCGTCGCAGGCGATTACGCCGACGGCTACCTGAAGTCCGGGTGGACGCTGCGCAAGCTCGCCAGCGGGCTGTACGGCAAGCGCTCCAACGCCGACACCGAGGGCATCGCCGGTCACCTGCTGACCGCGGTGCGCGTCCCCGCCGGTGCGACGAAGGTTGCCGGTGCCCTGCTCTGGCACGGCGCGGTGATCACCGCGAAGGTCCCCAATCCGCCCGACGCTGCGGGCCAGGCCACGGCCAAGGCCGTCAGCTACTTCTGAGAGGAGGCGTAACCCATGGCACTCGTCATCAATTCCGATTACGTCACCCCCGCCGAGCTGACCGGCTACGTCCGCGAAGCCCTGGCAGACCAGCCGATCAACGACCTGGCACTGGTGGACAACCTGCTGCCGGACACGATGATCGACGACGTCGAATTCCGCGCCAACATCACCCAGCACGGCCTACGCCGCGCCGCGAAGTTCCGGTCGTGGGACACCGAGGCTCCGATCACCGGCCGCAAGGGCGTGGTCCGGATCTCCGGTGAGCTGCCCCCGATCTCGGAGAAGCGGCGACTCGGCGAGTACGACCGGCTGCGGCTGCGTAAGGCCGACAACCAGATCCGGGATCTGATCTTCAACGACGGTGTCGAGCTGGCGCAGGCGCTGCGCACTCGCATCATCATGGCCAAGGCCGACGCCCTGGTGAACGGCAAGGTCACCCTCGCCGAGAACGGCCTGGATCTGGCGGCCGATTTCAAGCGGTTGCCGGGTCACTCGGTGACCGCGTCGGTGCTGTGGAACGTCACCGGTACCGGTGCGGCCGATCCGATCAACGATCAGGAGTCGTGGTTCGCGACGTTCCGGACCACCCAGTCCGGTAATCCGGTGCGGGCGATCACCTCCCAGCGGGTGATGTCGGCGCTGATGCGGAACGACAAGATCCGCGCCTACGCACTGCCGCCGGGCAGCACCCAGGGCATCGTCACCCGCGACCAGGTGAACGCCCTGTTCACCTCGTTCGGGCATCCGGCGTTCGAAATCTTCGACGCACAGGTCGAAGACGCCAACGGCAACGCGTCGCGCCTGATCCCCGACGACCGGATCCTCTACGTCGGTGGCGCGAACAAGATCGGCGAAACCCTGTGGGGCACCACCGCCGAGGCGATCGAACCCGAGTACGGCATCGACGCCAACCAGGCGCCGGGCATCGTGGTCGGTTCCTACATCGACAACGATCCGGTCGCGCGCTGGACCAAGGCCAGCGGTATCGGCCTGCCGATGCTGCTGAACGCCAACGCCACGATGGTCGCGAAGGTCCTGTGATGGCAGGCCGGAAGCTCGCCGGGTACGTCCACGTCCACGACTCCGAAGGCGTCTCGCACGTCTTCGGGCCCGAGGACGACGTGCCCGCCGAGCTGGCGAAGCTCATCACCAACCCCGCGGCCTGGCAGACCGACCCGGGCGCGGCGGAGGAGGTCGGGCAGGTCGAGCAGGGTGACGACGAGCCGTCGGAGTCCTGGACCGTGGCCGATCTCCGCGCCTATGCCGAGCTGCACGACATCGACCTCGGCGACGCGACGAAGAAGGCCGACATCCTGGAGGCCATCATCGGATCGGGCGATGACCGCGCCTGACCCGCTGTTCACCATCAGCGACGTCGAAGCGATCTCCGGCGAGACCTACGCCGAACCGCAGATCACTCAGGTGAACCGGTTCATCGCGCAGGCCTCGGCCAAGCTGCGCACCAAGGTCGCCCACCTCGACGAACGAATCGCCGCCGGAATCCTCGACCCGGATCTGGTCAAGGGCATCGGCGTCGAGGTCGTCCTGCGGGCGTTGGCGACCTTGGCACGCGTATTCGGTGTGCGACGCACCGAATACCCGGAGTGGTCCACCGAGTACGAGACCGGCGGCCAGAACCGCCTGGTGTATGTCACCGACGACGATGTCGCCGACCTCATCGACACCGAAACCAGCGGCGACGCTTTCACGATCCGGACCGGTCTGCGATGAGGCTGCCCGAACGCTGGACACTGCTGCGTCCGGGCCCGCGCACCCAGGATCCGTCCACCGGCAACTGGATGCCGGGCCCGCCGCAGGAGATCCCGTGGTGGGGGTTGCTTCAACAGCGGATCATCACTGACCCACAGGTCGAGGAGTTCCAGGACGGGCACGTGGTTCAGCGATTGACCTTGCTGCTCATGCCGGGCCTGCCGGGCGGTGTGAAGCGTCGCGACGTGTGGCGGTTCGACGGCCCCGCCGAGGTTTCCGACCTGGTCGCCGTCGACGACACCGTCACCGTGCAGGGCACCCCACGAGTCCGCCGTCCCGCTATCGGGTCGCGTCGGCCCGCCTACATCGCCGCCGTGGTGCGGCACGCATCCGACCTGAAAGAAGGAACACCATGATCGTGTCCTGGAAAGACGAGGACGGCGCCACCCACTGGGGTGACGACACCTCCAAGGCGTACAAGAAGCACCTCCAGGCCCAGGCGGCCGCCAAGCCGGCCGAGGCCAAGTCCGTCGAGGCGAAGCCGGTCGTCGAAGTCGAGGCCAAGCGCAAGTGAACGCCGCGGTGCTGACGATCTTCGACAGCATCGCCCGCCAGACCGCGCGGGTTGCGACAACCCCGCGTCGGCGCGCGATCGCCCGACAGATCGCCGACGATGCGCGCGCGGCCGCGCCCGTGATGACCGGTGCCTACCGCGATGGGATCGGCACCGAATTCTCCGGCACCACAGTGCGTGTGGTCGACGACGACCCGGACGCCATCTACAAGGAATACGGCACCGTCGACACCCCAGCCCACGCAGCGCTCACCGATGCGGCCCGCCGACACGGCCGCTACCGCGGTTGGATCCCGGATTGACCCCGCCGATCCCGTTCGCGCCGGGGGCTGTTCGCGCGTTCCTGACCGCGCAGCCGTCCATCACCGACCTGGTTCCGGTCGAGGCGATCACGACCCGGAACCTGCCCGACCCCATCACCGGCCCGTTCGTCACCGTGCGCGCGCCGGGCAACGTCGGTGTCGACCCGTTCCTGCGGCGACCGCTGGTCCAGGTCGATGTGTGGGCGCCGAAGATCGAAATCCTCGGCGGCTCCACCGATCCGGAGGAGCTGACCTGGGACATCGCCGCCCTCGCGGGGCAACTGCTGGGGCGGACCAAACCCCAGGAGTTCCGCGGGTCGGCGTGGACAGCCACCTGGATCGACGGACCGATCAACTTCGTCGACACCACACGCGGCGCTGACATGCCCCTATTCCGGGCGACGGTCCGCGTCGAGCTGAAGCTGCGCGCCCCGCGCGCCTGAACCATCACCCTCTGCTCACCGCAGTGAGCGAACCCCCCGTTTGGAGGAATCGTGAGTACTCACGCCGCACCCGAAAAGGCCTACGTCTGGCTCGACGGTGACGCCTACCGAGCCCCGGCCGGTACCGGCATCCCCACCGACCCGTTCGCCGCGAGCCCCGTCACCGGCTCCCTGAAGTGGGATCCCTACGGTGGTATCGAGGCAGGCTTCGAGCTGACCCCGACCCGCGACGTCACCCCGAAGCGGGTGTGGAACCGGCGCCTGGCCCCGTACAAGGTGATCAAGTCCCCGTCGGAGGAGCGGGTCAAGCTGCGGGCAGTGGACTTCTCGGTCGCGACCGCGCTGACCACGTTGCAGGGCGGCACGATCTCGCAGCTGAGCCCCGGCGTGTACAGGTGGAACCCGGGCGACGACGAGGACTTCGCTCTGTTGCTCGCGCTGCGCGATGAGTCCGCCAACCAGGTGTTCTGGTCGCCGAGCGTCACCCTGACCACTCCGCCGCCGCGCACGTTCGGCCAGGAGGAGCTCGACGGGTTCGAGTTCGAGCTGCTCGCGCTGGAGCCGTTCGTGCCACTGACCAGCTTCAACCCGCTCCAAGTCTCGGGCACCATCACCCTGCCCGCGGGCACCACCGCCGGCACCTGGACGCTGTCCTTCGGCGGCCAGACCACCACGGGCATCGCGTTCAACGCCGCGAGCACCGCGGTGCAGTCGGCGCTGGTCGCGCTGCCCACCATCGGCACCGGCAACGCCACCGTCACCGGCCCGGCGGGTGGGCCCTACGCCTACACCATCACCGTGCCGGGCACGCTCACCGGTGACGGCTCCGGCCTGACCCCGGCCGGAACGGTGCAGATCAGCTGATGGCGGCAACGAAGAGGGCGGCAGCCGCGCGGCGCACTCCGCCCGCGGCTGCCCGCCGCACGCAGCCCGAGCCGATCGACATCCTCGCCGAGTTCAACACCGAGGAGAAGCCGCCGGTCCCGATCCGCCTCGGCGAGGTCGAGGCCGATGTGCGGCGCGGATTCTCCGGCGACGAGGTCGTGCGGTTCCACCGCCTCGTCGGCGAAACGAAGTTCGGCGAGGTCCTGGAGCTGATCACCACCAACGGCGCGCAGCTGTGGGAGTTCATCGGCTCGCTCACACCGGAATACGCGTCGAAAGCGCTGAACCGGATCATCAACGTGAGCGAGCTGTATGAGGGAAACCTGCTCGCGCCCTTGCCGGGCTTCGCACCGAACCCGGCTGGGGCGCCACCCTCGCCCGAGTCCGCCACTACCACGGAGTAGATCTCCGCGTCGCGCTGAAGACGATGCCGTACCCGGACGTCGCCGCCCTCATCGAGGACGCCGACGCCCGGGACGCGCAGGCCGCAAGGGATTCCGAAAACCTGGCCATGCTGGTCGACCGCATGGACTTCCTGAACAACTTCGGCTACGTCTCCGGTGTCACCGACCCCGACGACCCCGAGGTGAAACGCGAGCGCGCCGAGCGGCTCAAGCACGGCATCAAACCGCCGCCCATGCCGATCCTTGCGCCGGTCGCGCAGCGCCCGCCGGAGATCACCGCCGAGTTGATCGAGCGCTACCGGAAAGCGCAACAGCCCTACCAGATCCCGGACAAAGCGAAACCGAAATCGAAGCTCGACCTGCTCAACAGGTCACGCGCAGAAGCGGGGAGGTGATCCATGGCCGGCGGACGCATCGACATCCTCGTCGCACCCGACATGCGGGAGTTCATCCCGCAGCTCCGCCGGGGCCTCGCTCCTGCGGTGGGTGTGGCCGGGGCGATCGGCGCCAGCATGGGCGTCGCCCTGGGTGGGGCGGCTGCGTTCGCGAAGGTCATCGAGATCGGCAACGAGTTCACCACCAACCTCAACACGATGAAGGCGGTGGCCTCGGCGACGGCCACCGAGATGGAGGCGGTCTCCGAGCGCGCCAAGCAGCTCGGCAACGACATCACCCTGCCAGGCACCTCGGCCAACGACGCTGCCGCCGCGATGACCGAACTCGCCAAGGGCGGATTCAGCGTCCGGCAGTCCATGGATGCGGCGAAGGGGTCGCTGCAACTGGCGGCCGCCGCGCAGGTCGATGCCGCTGAAGCTGCCCGGATCCAGTCCTCGGCGTTGCAGGCGTTCGGCCTCGACGCCACCCAGGCCACGCGGGTCGCCGACGTGCTGGCCAACACCGCCAACGCGTCGTCGGCCGAAATCAACGAAGTCGCCTACGGCCTCCAGAGCGGTGGTGCGGTCGCCCACCAGTTCGGGCTGACCATCGAAGACACCGCCGCCGCCCTCGGCATGATGGCCAACTCCGGCATCCGCGGCTCCGACGCCGGCACCCTGCTCAAGTCGGCGCTGCTCGCCCTCACCGACCAGGGCAAGCCCGCACAGGAAGCGATCCGCGAACTCGGGCTCACCGTCTACGACTCGCAGGGCAACTTCATCGGCCTGCGGTCCCTGATCGAACAGCTGGACACCGCGGCCGGGCGGATGACCCCGGAGATGTACCAGGCCGCGACCGCCACCCTGTTCGGATCCGACGCCATGCGGTTGGCCGCGATCGCTGCCGACAAGGGCGTCGTCGGGTTCGACAACATGCACCGCGCGATGAGCCGCCAAGGCGCCGCCGCCGATGTCGCCGCAGCCAAGATGCAGGGCCTGCCCGGCGCGATGCAGACGGTCACCAACGCAGCCGAGAACCTCGCACTCGAGGTATACGACCTCGTCAAGGGACCGCTCGAACAGTTCGCTCGCAGCTCGGCCGAACGGATCACCAGCGCCACCCCGGCGATCGTGTCCGGGCTGCACGGCGCGGCCGACGCCGCTGTCGATGTCGGACAGGCCCTCGGACCGGTCGTCAGCACGATCGCCGACCTGCCTGCCCCTGTCCTCGCGGCGGCCGCCGCGTTCGTCGTGTTCCGCACCACCGCGCTCGGATCGTGGCTCACCGCCGGTGTCGGCACGATGCAGCGCTTCGGCACCGCGACAGTCGCTGTCGCCACCGCCAGCAACCGAGTGGTGCAGGTCGCCGGGGTCGGCGCCTCGACGCTCGGCCGGTTCGGGTCCGCGATCAACCAGCTGGGCACCTCGGCGCCGGTGGTGCAGCGCATGCAGCAGTCGTTCCTCAACGCCGCTGCCGGTGCGTCGACCTTCGCGCGCACGCAGGGCACGATCTCGGCCGCGACCACTGGTGTCCGCGCCGCCGCTGGCGGTCTGGTGAGCATGCTCGGCGGCCCGTGGGTGGTCGCGGTCGTCGCCGCCGGCGCTGCCCTGTTCCAGCTGTGGTCGGAGATGAAGAAGGGGGAGGAGCACGCCAAGGCGGTCCGCGCTGCGCTCAGCGAAATCGGCAAGACCCGCAGCGAACTCGCGGAGATCTTCTCCCTCAACCAGGGCGCGATCAACGATCAGGCGATCCAGAACGTCACCCGCCAGATCGGGGTCATGAAGCAATCCCTGGAGGAGGCCGCGAACTTCCGGCCGGGGTTCTTCGAGAAGGGGTTCCAGCTTCCCTGGGCGGACAACGCCAAGAACAAGGAGTGGTACGCCGACCGGTGGGCGGGCGCCAAGAAGATCATCGACGACCTCAAGCTGTCCGATGAGCAGCTCGCCGAAACCCTCGGCGACACCGCGAAGTTCAACGACCTCTCGGCCAAGCTCCAGGGGATGGGCCAGGACGGCCGGTTCGCCCTGTCGGAGCTTCAGGCGTTGCGCGACGGGATCGTGCAAACCCAGCAGACCGCGAAGAACACCACCCCAGGGTTCGCGACCCTCGCCCAGGCCGTGAAGGTGCTGTCGGACGAATCGTCGTCGGCGGCCGACCGCATCGACGCGATGAAGACCGCGCTGGATGTGCTGTCCGGCAAGCCGATCGCCGCCCAGGACGCACTCGCCCAGTACAACGCGCAGGTCCGCGCGACCGCCGACGTCACCAACGAAGCATGGGACGCGGCGAAGGGCTGGGGCGACCAGCTCGTCGGCACCGACGGCAAGGTCAACACCGCCACCGAGAACGGCGGTCGGCTCTATGACGAGCTCACCAAGATCCGCGACGCCACCATCACCGCCGCCGAGGCAGGTGTGGAGATGGGGCCGGTGCTCTCGCAGAACTAGGCCGCGTTCGCCGCGCTCGCCCAGGCGACTGGACTGAGCGTCGACCAGGTCGCCCAAATGGCGGCGCAGCTGGGCTACCTGCCCCGAGACATCGAGATCCTGGCGAACCTGCGCGGCGCCGACACCGTCGAGCAGCAGCTCGTCGTCATCCAGGGCCTGCTGCGGACCAACGCCAACGGCGTGCAGATCCCCGTCGACGCCCTGACACAGGAAGCGCGCACCCGACTGACTGAGGTCGGCGCGAAGATCGAAGACGTCAACGGCAAGCCCGGCATCGTGCAGGTGTCGGCACCGAACCTCGCCGCCGTCCTGGCCGAGCTCGACAAGCTGATCAACAAGAACCTGCCGTCCAAGACGCAGAAAGTCGTGGTTGAGTACGAGGACCGCGGCGCCGCCCTGCAACGGCAAGGTCTACCCGCCGGGTTCATCGGCCCTGTCGTGCAGCAGCCCCGCGCCGACGGCGGCATCGACGGCCCGCTGCCGAGCCAGGCGACGATCCAGTCCCCGCAGTCGCGCCTCTACCAGTGGGCCGAACCGGAAACCGGCGGTGAAGCGTTCATACCGCTGGCGACGTCGAAGCGCGCGCGGTCGGTCGACATCCTCGGCCAGGTCGCCGGCATGTTCGGGTTCGGGCTGACGAAGATGGCCGACGGCGGCATCGCCGTCACCCGGGCAATGGACTTCCTGCGCGGCCAGTCCGGCAAGGAATACCAGTACGGCGGCGTCGGTAACCCGTCGTGGGACTGCTCCGCATTCATCTCCGCCGCCTACGCCCTGCTCAAGGGCTTGGACCCCTACATTCGCTGGTTCACGACCGAATCGGATTTCAGCTCGCTCGGGTTCCTGCCCGGCCTCGATCCAACCGGGCGAGGCCTGTCGATCGGCATCTTCCGGGGCGGCGGCGGCCAGTACTCGCACATGGCGGGCCTCCTCGCCGGGACACCGCTGGAGTCCGGCGCGAACGGCGTACAGGTCGGCAGCGGCGCGCAGTCGGCGGCTAGCGGTGAGCTGCCGTTGAAGTTCCATCTCCCGGCAACCTCATTCGAGCCGCCCGACACCGGAGGCGGCCGCCGGTCGCGCCGATCGGGCGCCCGGGAAAGACCTGGGACGAGAGCAAAGAGCTCGAGCTGGAATCTGCCCGATTGTCCGCGCAGCAGGCGGTCATCGCGCGCGACGAAGCGCTCGCCGATCCAGACAAGACCCCGGAGGACAAGCGGCAGGCAGAGATCCGTGCCCGGCAGGCCGAGCTGCGTGTGCAGGAGATGGAGAAGGACAAGACCGAGGCCAACTCCACCGGCGGCCCGGTCCCGGAGGCCCCGCCTCTGACCGGGTCGATGTCCGACGACGAGATCCGGCTCGCGGACCTGCAAGACGCACTCGACAACGCGAAGTTCGACCGCGACGAGGTCTACGCCGATTCCGCCTCCACCGACGCTGAACGGGCCGCAGCGGACCGCGAGGTGTACGCGGCGATGAACGCGATCGCCGCCGAACAGAAGAAGCAACGCGAGTCCGCTGGCGGCGCCTTCAGCACCGGCAGCGGCGGCGTGGTCGACCTCTTCGGCGAGGCCGCGAAATCGTTCGTCACCGGCCAGCTCTCCGACGCACTCACCGTCATCGGGCTCGGCGGCGACGTGAAGGGCGTGGTCGGCGCCGGCATAGGCATCGCCGCGGAGCTGGAGAAGAAGCGCCGCGAGGAGACCCCGTCACCGGCCGCGGCCAGCAGGGAAGACCTGGCCAAGCAAGGCCCGGTCGTGCCCGGCACACCGAACTGGATGCAGGAGCTGATGAAAACTCTCGTAATCCCCGCGGTGATCCGTGATTCCGGTGGCCCGCTGCCGAACAACACCGCAGCGATCAACACCTCGGGCGAAACCGAATGGGTCCTCACCGGCGCGGAGATGCGCGCAGCGGCGACGGCCCGCCCGCCGCAGGCCCAGAACATCGACAACCGGTTGGTGATCGAGAACCTACGCACCGGCCTATCGGCGGGCGAGTTGCGGCGTGAGCTGCGGATGGTCGAGATCGACCGCCGCGACCGTTCCCGGGCGTGGGTGTCGCGATGATCGAGCTACCCGACACCGCGCTCGTCGAGCTCGAAGGCTGTGACGGCGAGTGGTGGCCGCTGGCGGGACCAGGGCAGTGGGACCGCGGTGTGTGTCTGGCCGACGAGGACGAAGGCACCGACTTCGACGCCATGTACGAGGCGCCCGTCACCGCCATCTACAACTCCACCGCGTTCCAGATCGGCGCCGACTTCGGCGGCACCCGCGAGGAGCCGTACGACTTCATCCTGGCCCTGCACGTCAAGGGCACCCGAAAGATGCCGTGGCGGCGCATCGACTCCGCGTTCCGCAAGAGCCTGTCGTTCAAGCGGGAGTCGAAGCTGTGGGTCACCACCAGCGACTCGAAACGACACCTCGCCGTCCGGCTCGGCGACAAGGTGCGGATCAAGGCGCCGAACGAACCAAACAGCGAGCGATACGCGAAGCTGCTGATCCCGCTGATCGGTGCCTACCCACGGTGGATCGAAGAGCCAGCGAAGTCCACCTTCATCACGCAGACCGACACCACCGCGCCCGGCTCGGACTGGGAGATCGGGTACGTCACCGTCTCCAACCCGCTGCCACCGGATTACGAGATCTACGTGCAGTGGCGGATCCAAGCCGCCGCGGGCGGGATGATCGTGAAGCTGCCCGACTACTCCTGGGGCAGTGACGAATACGAGCGCGCCGAAGAAGACGCGCTCCGCAAGGTCGAACTCGCGCCGCTGCTCGCCGGCGACAACCTGCTCATCGACACCGACAAGATGGCCTTCGGCGGTCAGTTCCAGTCCAGCCTCGACACCGATTTCGCATCGAGGATGGGCGGCAAGCGGCTCGTCTACCCGATCCCCGGCGGCACCCCACCCACACAGCTCCCCGTCGCGGTGAAGGGCGCCCCCGCCGGCACCGGCATCCAATTGATCTGCCCGCGTCCGTGGCCTCGACCCTGGGGGCTGGAATGACAACCGTCGAAACAATCGACTTCGACGCCATATTCGGCGAGATCGCCGAGCGGCTGAAGAAGGACGAGGCCCGCCGCATCAAGCCGCCGCTCGTCCGATTGTGGGATGCCAACGGCACGTTCATCGGCGAAGTCCACAACGAGATCAGCGCGAAATTCACGCTGCCGGAGAACGAAACCGGCATCGGCACGATCGAGCTTCCCGCGCACTACTACCTCGCCCGGTGGCTGACCCGACACGACGATCGCTCCACCGCCAATGTGGTGGTCACCTGCGACAAGGACGGGGCGCGCTGGTCGGGGATGCTCGACGATCTCGAGCTGTCCAAGGACGAAGACGGTCGGCGCACTGTCCGCGCGACGTTCAAATCGGACTTCGAGCACCTCAAGCACATCATCGCCTACTCGAACCCCTTCCTGCCGCCGGAGATCCAGTTCCCGCGGCTCTGGATCCTGTTCGGCCCGGCGAAGTGGGCGCTGAAGCTGACCCTGTTCGTCAACCTCCTGCGGCTCCAGGGCCTCGACGGACTATGGACCCTGCCTGATGATCGCCGATCGAGGAAGACAACAGCCAGTTCGCGATCGTGCACTCGCGGTTCCGGTACATGTTCGACGTGCAGAAGCGGATCACCGCCGACGCACAGCTGACCTGGGAACCGCGCCGCTACCTCGAATGCGACCCCGAGCCATGGCCCGGCGCGAACCTGCGCCCCGGCACCATCGTCTGGGTCCGCTCGATCCGGAGCAGTGGTTCGACCTCGACCAGTCGAACTGGGCGCACGTCGTCAAGCCAACCCCAGTCGCGCACGGTGGTACCGATGCGGGTGCCGAGCCAGGCGTTGCCGAATCCGTTCTGCCCGATGTAGAGGCCTTCGACTCCGTCGGCGACGGTGACGGTGTGCAAACCCGGCCGCGTCTACGTCGACCGGGTCACCGAGCTGGTGCTCGAGTGGAGCCGCACGAAGACCCCGCTGTGGTCGCTCACGATCGGCGCCCGGGAACCGGAGGACCCGGTGATGAAGGCGCTGGAGATGTTGCAGGAAGTCATGGCCGCTGCCCGCGATCTGGGCGTTCTGTAGGAGGACTGGTGGGCAAAATCTGGCGGCTGGAAGACATCGACCCAGACAACCCGGAGGAACGATTTCTTCCTGTCCTGCAATTCATCCCGATCGGGTGGGGTGGGGACTCGAACAGTCGCCAGCGGATCGTGTTCCCGGAAGCGCTGGCTCGCGCGCTGTCGAAGCATCTCACCGAGGCCGGGTGCCCGCCGATCGACCCGTCGATCGCGACGAAGAAGCTGCGCGCCCCGTACCGCGGTGAGCAGCACGTCCTCAACGGCATGGGCGGTTGGGTGCCGATCGATGAGGAAGACCCGGAGCCCGTGGTGATCCAGGACCCCATGTCGATGACGAACCGCGAGCGGCAGGCCCAGCTCGAGCGCTACCGATACATGGGGTACCGGATCAACGAGCCCGAGCCGGAGAAGCCGACCGCCAAGGAAGTCGACGCGATCGACGACCCCCCGAAGTTCGACCCCTCGGCGCATTCGGTGACCGAGACCAACGCATACCTGCGAGGTCTCAGCGACTCGATCGACGACGAGGTCGAGCTGCGCCGCGTCCTGTACGCGGAGCGAAACGGGCAAGCGCGCAAGGGAATCCTCAAGCGCTGGACCGGCGACCGGAGCCGGTCATGAGGTACTGGCCGCTTGGGGCGGGCCGCATGGTCACCAGCGGGTTCGGCCCGCGGTGGGGCGGCATGCACTGGGGCGTCGACTTCGGCCGCGACGGCGGATCCGGCGGCATGCCCGTCTACGCCGCTCAGGCCGGTCGCATCGTCATGGCCGGGCCCGCATCAGGGTTCGGGCAGTGGGTCGTGGTCGATCACCCGACCGAGGCCGGCAGCGGCACCACCGTCTACGGCCACGTCATCCCCGAGGTGCCGGTCGGCCAGACCGTGACAGCTGGGCAGCGGATCGCCCGGATCAACCCCGACCAACGCACCAACGGGAACGTCGCGCCGCACCTGCATTTCGAGGTGCACCGCTCGGTGTGGGTGCCGCCCGGCCCAGACCGCCTCGACCCGCTGGTGTGGCTGGCCGGTGCACGCGACCCCGAAACCCCTACGCCAGGAGGCACGCCGATGGCCCAGCTACAGGCAGACGTCACGATCCTCTCGCCCAACGACTCCGGCCCGCGCGATCCCCGGTCGTGCTCGCTGATCATCGTCCACACCAACGAAGGACCGGCCACTGGGACAGCGGACGGGCTGCTCGGGTACCTCGCCCGGCCGAGCGCGCATGCCTCATACACCATCGTCGTCGACGGCAACGGCCGGATCGGACGCAGCAACGACGACAACTACGTGCCCTGGGCCGCTGGCAGCCCCGCGAATGAGCGTGGCCTGCACCTGTGCTTCACCGGCTACGCGCGCCAGTCCCGCGCCGAATGGTTGTCGCGTCCCGCGCAGCTCGCCGCTGGCGCCCGTGTCATCCGCGACTGGAGCGACCGCTACGGCATCCCCCTCGTGAAACTGTCCGGCGCTCAGATGCGCGCAGGGCAGCGCGGAGTGGGCGGCCACAACGACACCGTCGACGCCTGGCACGCCACCGACCACACCGACCCCGGCCCGGGGTTCCCCTGGGACGTCCTGCTGGACATGGCAAACCGATCCGACGAGGAGACCGACATGACCCCCGAACAGGCTCGACAGCTCGCCGACGTCCACCGCGAGCTCACCCAGCGGTACCCCTCGCGGTCCGCGCACCGCAAGGACGACAAGCCCGTCGACACCCTCGCCGGCATCGCCCTCAATATCGACGGCCGCGTCCATGAGGCCAGCATCGATATTCCGGCCAAGCTGGACGCGTTGCAGCGCACACTCGACGAGCTCAACGCGCTGATCGCCGATGCGATCAAGGAGAAGTGATGGGCCGCCACAGTCTGCCGGAGGACGCCACCCAGGTGCGCTACCCCTGGCGCACTACTGTCCGCACGGTGTTTCAGCTCGTGGTCGGTATCGCGGCCGCGCTGCCGATGATCGTCGCGGCATCGGGTCTGCCCGAAACCGCGGCAGGGGTCGGTGTCGCGCTCGGCGTCGCCGCGGCAATCACCCGGCTCATGTCCCTGCCAGCGGTGAACGGCGCGCTCGCGGTCTGGCTGCCGTGGCTGGCCGCCGAGCCGAAGGAAAGGGGCATGCCGTAGTGGACATCGCTCTCGACACCGTCCCGTGGGACCTCGTCAGCGCCGCAGGGATGTTCGCCTTCCTCACATGGATGGTCGCCACGGGCCGACTCGTACCGCGCGCAACGGTGGATCGGCTGCTGGGCGATTCACAGGCGCGGATCGCATACATGGAAACCGAATCAACCGAGAACCGCGCCACTATCGGATCGTTGGTCGCCCAGAACGCCGAGCTGTCGGCGTCCGGGCGGCTGTCGGTGGCGCTGTTGCAGTCGATCAACGGGCATACAGCACAGTCGGGGAGCGGCGATGTGGCGCCGACGGTCCAAGAGTAGGGAGTCCGAGGCGACACGCGAGGCCCGCGTGTCCGCCGAACGCGCGAAGGCCGAGCGGCGCCGCGTCGAAGCGCAATGGCCCGCCGTGCAACGCCTCTCCGGCCAGCTGAACACGGCCATCGAACGCAACCACTTCGGCGAAAGCATCGAACTGGCCTGGCTACGGAGGAGGGCTGCACCGTGAACCCCGTCTGGATCCGGCGGCTGCTGATCGGCATAGCGTTCGTCGCCGTGCCGGTGGTGCTGCTGGTGCCCGACCACCGCCTCGTCGGCGCCGTCATCCTCGCCGCCATCGGCATCGAGTCCACAGTCTTCGTGGTGATGTACGCGTGGCGATCGAACTGGCGCGCGACCTCGGCCGGCCGGATCATCATGCGGCTCATGCTGTGCCTGGCTGCGCTCGGCGGACACGGGACTGTCAACGCTCTCACCGACGCCGGATACCCGGGCCGCGAATACATTCGGCCGCTTCTGCTGCTCGGCGTCGCGCTGGCGGTTCTTCACCTGTTGCTGCGGCTATCGTGGGTCCAGCGTGATCACACCGAGGGCGACCAGTGACGACGCCGCATCTGCCGACTCCACCGGGTGACGCCTTCGTCATCGGGGACGGCCAGAGTTTCGGGTCAACGCTCGACCAGGCATCGATTCAGGCCATCGCCACGGGTGGGGCGAAGGTCAAGTTCGGTGAGGTGCAGGGCGCGGTCGGCAGCCAGCTGCGTACACCGATCTCCAACGCCTACACCATCGCGGTCTCGGCGCAGGGCGCGGCCGATGTCGCGGTCTCCGACGCGCAAGCCGCTGTCAATGCGGCATCGGCCGCCGAGTCCACCGCCGCATCAGCGTCCGAGCGAGCCTCCTACTGGGAGGCCGAATTCGTTGTCGCGTCAGCGGAAGTTCTCCTCGGCGTCAACGAGCTGCTGATCGGCCTGTGCCAGAACGTTCCCGGCGGACTGACACGAACGATCACCGACATGCACGTCGCATTGCTGGAACAACCGAACGGCATGTCATTCGAGCTGAAGAAGTGGTCCGCCGACGGCACCACCGCCACCGTCCTCGACACCTACACAATCCCAGCGAATACCACTCGAATCAATTGGCCGAACCTCGGGTTCGTCATGCAGTCACGAGAACGGGTGTACATCAACGTCACATCAATTACGGGCACCGTTCCGCCCACCGTCTTGCAGGTCCTGCTGTTCGGAGTAATGGAATGAAGATCTTCGAAACGCGCTTCGGCGCGGGCAAAGGAATGGAAGAAGTTCGAATCGACCCAGTGCAGGAGCGGCTGTGGGCGGCGGCATTCGGAGTCGAGACCCTGGACGGCATGTTCGACCTCGTGACCGCCGCCGAGGCGATACCACGATTCGACGAGGCGATCGACCGGTTCAATCACGAACCCGACCTACTGCGCCCCCTGCTCGACCCGAGCGACTTCCGTGGACTTCGCGGGAATCGGCGGGTGCTCGAACAGATGCGGGCCACGCTGGCGGACCACCCGGACGCGACGATCAGCGGCATGGTGGAGGACTGATGTTCCTGCTCCGCCGCAACCTGCCGTGGGCGTGGGCGGGGTGGATCGATAACTTCGACCGGGCCCCGGAGAATCCCGTGCGGCAGCCGTGGAAACACTGGGGCGACGGCCCGAACGGATACATCAACGCGAGCCAAGAGCTGGTGCTGCCGTCGAATTACAACTCGGTCGCGGGTGGCGGTGAATCCTACGAATTCCAGCCATTCACGCCCAACTTCGGAACCGAATTCGAGCTACGCCTACCCGTCGATGGCACCCTCGCCCAGTACTTCAACTGGTTCATCGTCGAGAACTGGGCGAAGATCGGAGTGAATTACGCACAGATCCTGTGCATTCGTATCCGGCACCGCATAGACGCCGTCGGCGGCGACGATATCGGAATCCTGGAATTCGATTCCTGGATGACAGAAGGCCGACGCATCGTCACAGCTCCGATCCCTCGACTCATCGACAACGTCCTGATCCTCCGCGTGCACGTCGACAACGACATGCTGGTCCGCGTCTACGTCAATGACGTGTTCACTCTCCAGGCGCAGCCGCAGGCCAGCCACCGATCCGGGCCCGGTCGCCGCGGGATCAACATCTTCAACGGCACCCTGGCCGAGGCACAGATCCGGTGGCTGCGCCTGTATGACCGCCCCACCGACCTCGGCTACAACGTCCGCTGGAACCGAACCGTGTTCGAGGACGACTTCAACCGCGCCGACGGGCCCGTGGGAAACGGATGGACCCAGCACGGCGCAGACGCCGGCATCGTCTCAGGGTTCTGGGCGAAGACCACCGGCAACGACAACTCCGTCGGCCTCGTCCGCGACACCGGAGTCACCCACGGCGCCCAGCGAATCGAAGCGGTCATTGGCGTACCAGATGACGAACGCGACTCGTCGCTGGTGCTGAGGACCAACGCCGCCGGTACCGAAGGGATCTCGGCCAACTTCTACTCGGGCGGCATCTATCTGGCCAAGTTCACGGGCAGCCTGGAAAACCCCACGTTCGCGGACTTCACATCGACCAGAATGACCGTCAACGCTGGCGACAAAGTCGCGCTGTCCACCAACGGCGAAGGCGCATGGGTCGAGGTCAACGACCAGATCGTGCTGTTGGCCCACATGAATGGGCTAGTGCCGGGCGCCAATTCATACGCAGGGCTGCGGGTCGAGCGGAGTTCGTTCGCCAACTCGGCAGCGTGGAATTCCGTCAAGATCCTGGCGCCGTTCTGAGGAGCACAGATGACCGTCACCATCACCCAGGACATCACCGACATCGCCGGGATCGACGACAACTCGGTGATCTATTTCTACCAACAGGACCACCCTCGCGTCGCCGACGACGGCATGACCATGATCAGCACGCGCCGGGTATCAGCCACACCGGTCGACGGCAGGCTCACCATCGAGCTCGAACCCGGCCCGGCGGTGGTGCAGATCGGGCTGCGGACATACGGGATCGAGATCCCGGACCTCGACGGGACGCTGTGGCCGCTGATCGAGGCAGGTCTGCCCGTCTCCCCGGTGGAGGAGGCGGCCGCTGTCCGTAACGGTGGCGGGATCGCGCGCGCCCAACGGGTCACGCAGGCGGCCTACAACGCGCTCCCCGCACCGGACCCCGAAACCTTGTACGTCATCAAGGGATAGCAGCCCACCCCATCGAGGCCCTCGCAGATCGCGGGGGCCTTTCTCGTGCCCGAGTAAGGAGCGATCGTCATGGCAGTTACAGCGAAGTGGTACGGACTCGGCCTGTCGTCCCTGGCCCTGAAGCGGATCCACTGGGACACCGACGACATCAAGGTGATGTTGTGCACCAGCGGCTACGCTCCGAACCAGGACACCCACCAGTTCAAGAGCGACGTCACCAACGAGGTCGCGGGCACCAACTACACCGCGGGCGGCCTGTCGCTGGTCACCGCCGCGCCGAGCTACAACGCTGGCACCAACACGATGGTGCTCGACGCCGACGACCTGTCGTGGCCGAACAGCACAATCACTGCCCGATACGCCGTCGTCTACAACGCCACTCCAGCCACGGACGCAACCCGGCCGCTGTTGGGGTACGTCGACTTTGGCCAGGACGTGAGCACCACGGCGGGCACTTTCTCGATCGTGTGGGATGCCGCTGGGGTGCTCACCATTTCGGCAGCCTGATCGGGCGACCATGGGTCTGTTCGCTCACGGGCAACCCGTACAGCGGCTGTATCTCGGCGAGGATCGCGTCGAACGTGTCTATCTGGGCGAGCACCTCGTCTGGTCGGATGTCGCGCTCGGCGTGATCGGCGCTGTGGCAGCGACAGCTGCCGCCGCCATGGCCGCCCCGATCGTGACACCGGGATTCGGCGCCGCCGTGGCGACCGCATCGGCAGCGGCGCCCGCCCCGACCGTGTCGGCTCACGTCACCGTGACGGTTCCGCGGGCGACCGCGACCGCCGCAGCACCGGCACCGGACCGCCCCATCGTCGCTGCTGCCGTCGCGGCGACCGCGACCGCGGTGATGCATGCGCCGGTGTACATCGACGCCGAGGTGATCAGCCCACCCGCCGGCGCTGCTGCCGCGTTCATGCCGCCGCCGGTGGTCGGCGTCGCCGTCGCAGCCCAGCCGATGACCGCAAACGCCGTAGGCAATGCGCCCACGGTGACGGCGACTGCAGTCGTCGATGTGACGACCGCGACCGCATCCGCAGACGCTCCGGCACCTGCGTACGTCCTCGCGGTGACACCGGCGGCAATGGCATCTTCTGCTGCGGCGGGCGTGCCGGTGGTGACGGCGACCGCCCGAGTAGACACGGTCGTCATGTCCGCGATCGCATCGGCGCCGTCTCCGGTGATCGGGGCCGTTGCCCCGCAGGCGATGACGGCTACAGCGCAAGCACACCCGCCGACGGTGACCGGGGCGTCGACTGTAGCGGCTGTGGCTGCTGCGGCATCGGGCTCGGCGCCGGCACCGGCTCTCGCGGCGTCTTCGTCAGTCGCTGCTGTCTCCGGTACGGCATCGGCCGCCGCGCCCGCTCCGGCGGTCGTCACCGGCATCACGGTGGTCGACGACTTCAACCGGGCCGACGCCGGGAACCTCGGCGCGAACTACACGACCATCGGAGCGAACACACCGGTGATCGCAACCAACCGCGCGCAGGCCGGTGTCCCCGGATACAACGTCGGCAACCTGGTGTATCTCGCGCGGCACAACACAACACTCACCAGCGATACCCAGGAGATCTCCTGGAACATCATTGTGCCGACGGCGAACTCGACGCCCTCGCTGGGTGGTGGCTGCTTCCTGCGGTCGACGACCAGCGGGGACATGGTGCTCGTATCGGTGACCGACACCCAGGTGTTCATCAACACCAGGATCGGCGGAACGTTCGCCAACCGGGCCACCGGCTCGGCGTCGTCTCCGACGTCCGCGCGGCTGACCGCGGTCGGCAACGTGTACAGCGTCTACATCAACGGCTCCGGCACACCGGCCGCAACATGGACCGACAGCGGCGGCCTGATCGGGATCGGCGCCACCAACCGCAGTTTCGGCGTCTACGCGAGCGCCGCCAATAGCTTCGGCACCATCACCCGCGGCTGGGCCGTCGACGCGCTCACCGCCCGGGACCTCTAACCGATCCCGGAACACATCGGAGGAAGGGATTCATCCATGCAAGCTGGATACTTCCGGCTCAACTCGTCCACCGGGTGGACGGCGTTCTTCTTGCCTCTTGGATCCGAGATCGTCCACGTCGAGAACAACGGGGATCCAAACGCTCCGGACTACGAGATCGCATTCCGGTACACCGGCGAGTTCGTCGCTTCTAGTCCCGGCACCATTCCGCCGGCACCCCCGCAGCCCGTGGACAAATGGCTGGTGAAGCGCGGCGAGAACCATGACGACGGCCTCGGTGCCGTGCCGATCGGGCGCCGGATCGAGATCGGCCCCGGTGCGATCGGCGGCGGCTACCACTGGTTCCATCGCGTCGGGGTCACGATGGTGACCATCACAACTGATGCTTCCGGCGCGTACAGATTCACCGAGGTGCCGATCAACGGTGCAATACCCACGGCGTAGTAGCTTCTCGGAAGACAGCGCCCCCGCTGGTCCTGGTTCAGCCAGGATCGGTGGGGGCGCTGTTGTCGTTTCACGGGCCAGAGGGTGGCTGGGGCAGGTGTTGGACGACGTCGGTCCACTGATGCCCGTCATGCCATCTCGTCGCGCCCTGAGGGTCGACGTACCATCCCGGCGGCGGGCCGACTGGCGGTTGAGCTGGCGGAATTACGATATGGGTTGGCTCCCGTCGGTCGCCTGCCCGCTGGAGCGCGCGAAACACCAGGTACACGAAATAGCAGGCGGCGCCTGCCGCCATGACCACAGCAGTCTCAGCAGGGCCGCCACCGCGCATATAGACGATGAACGCGATCAATCCGACTAACACGATCGCGGACACACCCTCGTACTGAGGGTTCTGACGCCGCCTCCGTACCTCGGGGAGCGGTGGTGGCTGGCTGGGGATTTGTGCAGGCGGCGGGTAGCTCACGCGGAATCCTGGGGTCGGGCGGCTTTGCCACTGCATCGGCCCGTAGCCCGGCGTTCGTTACGACCGCCGCCGCGATTTGGCTGACAAATGACCTTGTGCACAGACTGTGCCCAAAGCCTGACTGGGCTACGGGGCAACTCCCACGTAGTTCCCCGCGTTGTCGACGTCGCGACCGGTGAGCTTCTCGATCGACGCCACCATCACATCGCGCATCTGAGTCACGACGTCGATGTGCTCTTGGATGACCTCGAACAGGGAGTTTTCGGTGCCGACGGCCTGCTCCCGGAATTTGGCCTCCAGATCGCGGGCCATGTTGAAATTGCCGAACCCGGAAACGGCCTGAACCTGGTTGACCGACGTCAACATATCCTCGAGATCGTCAATGTGGTCGTTGCATGCTTTCAAGCAGGCTCGTGCGACGCCCTCGTCGGCGATGTACAGTTCGCCGGCGCGGGCCTCGTCAGCCAGTTTGCGCCACTGCGAGATCTGGTTGCCCAATTCGGCCATTGCCCTTACCCCCTGCTCATTCTGGAAATGCTGGAACGATCTGTTCGCCGACGCGAGTCACGGTCAGGCACGGGTTCTCATGGTCACCCGCGGAATGCCGCCACAGCACCTGAAGCTGGATAAATCCCTGCGAGGCGGGGAACGCAACATCGCAAGCATCGTCGTACGGTGCACCCTGCGTGCGGAACTGGCGGCCCTCGCGCCCGGCGACTGTCACGTCCGTGAACTCGACGTTGCCCGGCTTCTGCTCGAGCTGGTCGATGGTGTTCGCGGTCGAGAAGACGCTGATCGAGTACTGCGAGCCTTTCCAGGAGCAGATCTTCCACCCGGCCTGGTCGGTTCCCGCGATGCCGCTCTCTTCCGTGGAAGGATCCACACCCGCCTCGGTGAGCGCTCCGGCGGGGATAGCACCGCCACAAGGGTCGAACAGTTCCGCCTGCTGCGCAGCTGTGGCCTGCTCCGTGCTGGTGCTGGTGCTGGTGCTGGTGCTGGTGCTGGTGCTGGGCTCGTGCGTAGTGTCCGTACCGCAGGCGGCAAGCCCCGGTACCAGTGCGGCAGCCATCAGCAACAATTTGGCCCGGTTCACGCCCACCCCTTCACCGCCTGACATCGACTCGACGAATGTAACAAACGATCCGTCTGGCGGGCCGCCGAAGCTGCGGACGCGGAACTTTGCGCGCGACCCGCATCTGATTAGACGCAACTCGCGCGAGTTCGGTTCCACGATTTTGACGACCGGTTTGCCGCTTCTACCAGGGGTGGAGGGATGTATGCGTTTCGGCTATGTTGGTCCGGCGCACGTTCCGATCCCTGGTAGCTCAGGGGCCCGACCGAGGGGGGGATTCATGACGCTGGGAGTTGAACCCGATCAGATCAAGGCCATGGCGACATCGTGGCGGCAAGAGGCCGACGAGATCGGCAAGCTGACATGGTCGGCGATGGCCGAGGCGACCGGCGAGGGTAGCTCGGTACTGGCCGCGGTCCGCGGCGCCGCGGATCCGGCGAAGCAGGCCATGACGTCGATCGCCACTCGATACACCACTCTGGCGGACCTGCTGGACAAGTTCGCGGTCAACGTCGAGGCCAAGGACGCCGAGATCGGTGCCGAGATCGGAAAGCTGAGCCCGCGCTGATGCGCCCGACGATCAGCCAGCTCGAAGGCTGGAACATCGAGGGCCTGCACAACGCCGCCGAGGCCGCCCGCAAGAACGCCGACATCCTCTTCACCTCCGTCAACGACGCCTCCCGCGCCATGTCCGCAGCCAGCGAATGGCACGGCCAAACCAAGGACGCCGCGACGCGCCGGATCGACGAAGAAGTCGACCACGGCTACGAGGTACGCAACGTCCTGCTCCGCATCGCCGACGACGCCGAGGACGCCTACCAGGGCATGAAACATGCCCGCACTTACGTCCTCGACCAGAAGAAGCACGCAGTCGATACCGGATTCACCGTCCACGACGACGGCACGGTGACCCACGATGATCCGGAGAAAGAAGGCGACGCCGGGGTCATCCAGATCAACATCTTCAGCGGCCTCGACGAGCTCGAACGCCTCGACAACCAGTACGGCACGACACTCAACGATGCGCTCACCGACCTCGGCGCGATGCGCGACGGGCAGCAAGACATCACAATGCCCGACGGCACGCAGCTGGACCCGGATGCTCTCGTCACGCAGTTGGCCTCGATGTCACCTGACCAGCGCGCGACTGTCATTGCCGGTCTGAGCCCGGAAGCGCAGCGGCAGTTGGTGATCGCCGCACCGGAGAAGCTGGGCAACATGAACGGAGTGCCGTTCACCATGCGGATCGACGCGAACGAGATCAACATCCGCAACGCCCTCACCACCGAGAAGCAGAAGCCAGAGCAAGATCAGGACAAGGACCGGATCAAACAGCTCGAGGCGATGCTCGCGCCGATGCCCAACCCCCACGGCACCGGCGTCTTGAACTCGGATCCGCAGGCGACCGGCGCGGACGGCACGCCCCGCCGGGACATGGTCGACCGCAAGTACGTCATGTTCAGCACCGAAGGCAACGGGCGGATGATCGAAATGGTCGGCGAGATGAAACCCGACGCACCGGGTGTCGGGGTGTATGTGCCGGGCACCAGCACCAACCTCAACGACTCCAGTCCGAATCACACAGCGGCATGGAATCTTGCCGACCAGACCGGCGGCCCGATCTTCCTCTACATGGAGGGCGACTTCCCGCAGAGCCTGGCCAATCCGACCGACGGCGCGCCGAGCCCGAAGTTCGCCGCCGAAATGGCACCGAAACTGGTGGACTTCGGCCGCGAGGTCGACCGCGAGGTCGCCGCGCACGCGCCCGGCAAGCCGGTCTCCTATGTCGGGCACTCCTACGGTGGGTCGATCGTCGGCTCCGCCGAACAACTCGGCCTGCGCGCCGACCGAGTCATACACGCTTCGTCCGCCGGCACCGGCGTTTATGAAGGCGGCTGGAACAACCCGAACCCCAACGTGCAGCGTTACTCGATGACCGCCCCCGGCGACCTTATCGGCGTCGTCCAGTCCTACCCGGATGAAGGGCTCAGGCTCCCCGGTAACATCCAGACCCCCGGCAACCCACACGCCGGCCACCCGCTCGGCGGCGACCCCGACGAAATCCCCGGCGTCACCCGACTCGACACCGGCTACTACGGCACCGAATTCGACGGCCATAAGGTGGGCGAGGTCGTATTCGGACCGGACGGGCACGGCAAGTACTGGGACGACCCGAAATCCGACGCGTTCAAGAATATCGTCGGCGTCATCAAGGGCACTGAGGTCACCGAGTACGTCGAACGCGGCATCGAAACCAGCTGGGTGGACATCGGTCTCGGCGACGACGGCAATGGTGGGAAAGAAGCGTTCGATGCCGGAAAGGCGGGTGCAGCCGGGAAGATGTTCGATGTCGATCCATACTCGAACCCGCATGTGACCGACAATCCCGAGCGCGGGCGAACGATTGATGTGAAATGAGGACGAGACTTTGTGCGCTTGGCGCTGCCTCGCTGCTCCTGCTTGCCGTAGGATGCGACAGCGTGATTGATGAAGGTCCGACGAACGACGACATCAAGAACACCACCGGGCTCACAGTCGAGCAAGCCGCCCGCGTCGTCTACGACAACCTGAATCTCGTGTGGCCGAACCTGGTCGAGCCGCGCCTCGACCAAGTGGGAAAAATCGGATGCCGCACCAACCCGAACTCCATGCGCAGCGAAGGGCCACCCTGGCAGGTGGAGAAGAAGATGGTCAAGGAAGACCCCTCGCCGGAGCTGGTGGAGCAGGTTCGCGCCAATCTGGATTCCTTGACCGAACGCGGTTTCGCGCTCGAGGAGTCGGCCATCACCGACGACCATCCGCTCGACCGCGTCTACAAAGACGGCAATGGTTACGTCATCCAGAGCAGCATGGAGATCGACCGCAGGGTGACCGACATCCCGATTCTCGAAGTCGCTTCGCGTTCACCCTGCGCTGCGGAATGAGACGGGCCGTGGATCTCGCTCACCGGCGAGTGCACCCACGGCCCAATGCAATCACTGGACAGCGATTTCGCGACGTCGCTGTCGGGCTTCAGTTGGGCGGGGGCAGGTACCGCAGGATGCCGAATTCATCGACGTAGATCTGGTACCGGCGGATCTTCGCGGTGTTCATCTGGATCAGCCACACGATCAACCAGAGCCCGAACGTGACGATTGTGAGCAGCACATGCAGGATGTGGTTCGTCTGGTCGATCTTGAGCATCAACGCGGAGGTCTGCGTCATCGACAGAACCTGAGAGCCCTGTGCGGTTTGCGCTGACACTGCCATCATCAGCACCTGCTGCCGCTGCTCCAGGCTCACCGTCTGCATTGGCATGCCCGGGTTTGCGGGTATGCCCTGCGTAGGGAAATTCGATGGGTTCCCGGGCGGCTGGGGATTCATGGGGCTCCTCGTCCTGGATTTCTCCATGTGCATCCGCACCCGGGCATGGTCCGTTACCAGGCACGCCGGTCATCGCCGCCACCGCAGTGCTGAATCCTCGGGCATCGGCGCGCCCTCGAGCCACGCCGCGACAACCTCGCGCGTAAGCCGCGACCCGAGCGCGGCGTCGATGGTTCCGCAGAACTCCGGCGTCCCGCCGAACATCGGCAGATCGGTCGGTGTGTAGTGCCCGGCGCTCTCGAGCGTGCCGATCACGGCGTCGGTGCCCAACCATGAGGCATGCACCATCATCCCGTTGGCGAGTAGCAGCACCGGCCGGTCAACATCGGGCGCCGGGCCGACGCCGTCCCATGCGGCCGAGCCGTCGAGGACGATGGCGGTACGCACCCGGCCGTCGGCCGAAGCGGCGCTGACCGCGGTCTGCCCTCCGTAGCTGTGCCCCGCCATGGCGATGCGGCCGTGGTCGAGGTGGCCGCCGACGACGGGCAGCGTATCGAGCTGGTCGAGGACGTGGCGCGCGTCGGCGACGCGAGTGTCGAGCTGGGCACGCATGTAGGCGGGATCGCCGGACGTCGGCGGGATGCCGGTGCGCACCTGGCCGCGGATCTCGACCGCCGGGGATTCGCCGGTGTGGTCAATCGCGACGACGACATACCCGCGTGACGCGAGATCCATCAGCAGCCCGGACACGAGCCAGCGCGGCGTGCCCATGCCCGGCGACCAGAGCACCACGGGCAGGCGGTCGCCGGCGAGCGGGCCGCCCTCGGCGACGGGCAGGGTCGCGGTCGTCATCGCCGGGGCCGCGGCGGGGGTGCGCAGCCACAGCGCGGCCTCGGCCGCCAGCTGCGCGCGCACCACCGCGGTGCTCGCCGGGATGTACGGCGCGGTGCCGGTCGCGGTGGTCGGGTACCAGATCGACACGGGGATCGGTCGGCCGTCGCGGTCGAGCACGGTGTCGACGCGGCCGACGAGATGCGGACCAGTGGGCGCGGGGATCAGAGAGTCGGCGCGTGCGGGTCCGGCCATCCATCCGATGCCGGTGGACAAGAGCGCGAGCGAGGCAAGGGCTGCGCTGATAAGGCGGGCTATCACCGGACCGCCTCGAGGTGTCGCCCGGTAGCGACCGGGGTGTTTCCGTCGAGCCACTCCAGCACCGCGTCCCAGCCGTCGCGCATGCGGCGGCGCAGCGCGTCCATCGATGGGCCGTTGTAGTAGATGCCGCCGCCGGCGGCGAGCAGCGCCCGCCCGCGCTGCTGCCACACCTCGGCGGCACGGTTCGGATAGCTGGCCTGATCGAACGCGACGACGGCCAGGGTCGAGTCGAGGTAGTTGCGCTCGTCGGGGTGCTGATCGAGGTACAGCAGCAGCGCGACTGCTTCCGCGAGGTCGGTATTCCCGCGGCTGTAGCGCAGATCTACGGACGCGATCGCAGGGAACCGATCACGCTGCTCGGCGACGAGTGCGCGCATCTCGGCGAAGGTGGGGCCGTCGGCCCACTCGACATGCCAGCCGCCGTACCAGTCCCGTCGGGGTCCGTGGTATGCGACGTCGACTCGGCTGCCGCCGATGCGCTGGGAAAGTTGGTAGGCGAGTTGGCCAGCCTGGCGGGACTTGGAGGTCATCAGGGCTCCCGGATCGGGGTTGATGGCTGTTGATGCCATCAACACTTGGACGGAAACCCGCAGGTCACGGAAGGTCGCCAGAAGTTAACCAAAATCGCCGAGGCGCAGGTCAGGGGCTAGAAACCTGGGGAAATAAAGGGGTTCGAGTCCCCTTAGCTCCACTTCACTCGATGCACGGCTCATGCTCATGGAGAGCATGAGCCGTTTCTCGTTTCGTCGTGTTTTGTGGGGGCGGAGCCCCCACTCCCCACCCGGAGGGCTTCGCCCCCGGACCCCCTCTCAGTGGGTCCGTCCGTGTGGGCGAGCTCCCGGACCCCTCTCAATAAGCCCGTCTGCACGGGCGAGTACCCGGGTCTGGATCGGGACGGTTCGATATTCTCGCGTCGGCTCGCCGCACGGTTGCTTGACGTCAATCGCCGAATGAGGCACGAGTACAGCCGCTGCGATCACCAACCGCGTCCCGCCGAGGCTGTGGCCGTGACATTCTTCCGCTCAATTCATAGTCGGCGATGAGCTTCGCCATAGAGTGAATTCTCGGCTGCTATCGAATAGCCGGAAAGTGTCTGCGCCGCAGACTAGTTGCCGTTCTTATTCCTGAAATCCCTTCGCCGATTCGGGATGGTCGACCGGCGAGGCGCCGCCCCACCCACCGACCGACCGACGCAGCCATTGGGTGGTGTACCGCAGGGCTTCGATTGTGAGTGTGTGCCACCGGCGCTCACGCGCAGGTCAGAACTCGACTACCTGCCGTACTTCCACGCGGCCGTACCGTGCGGTGGGGATGCGCTGCGCCCACGAGACGGCAGTGTCCTCATCGGGGACGTCGAGGACGTAGAACCCCGCCGCGACGACGCCGGAAACCCCCTTGTCGACGGTGGCATCACCGTCGCGCACCTCAACCACCTTGGCGTCGTCACCAGGATGGAACCCGGCCTCGTGGACGAAGATCCCGGCCTCCTTGACTTGGTTGTCGAACTCGATCCATTCCTGGACCTCGTCTTCGGTCTGCTGGGAGGTGGCGGGATCGTGGGCGTAGATCAGCGTGTACTTCATGGTGTTCGGTTCCTTTCGATCATCTTCTGCCAACCACTGTTCGTCGTTGACTCATTCCAGCAGGATCGCGGCATTCTCGATCTTGTAGACGGTGAACGACGACCGAACTCATCGGTGGCCGTGATCCAAGAATCGGCCGTTGCGATCTGCTCCTCCCGCCGCACATCGGGAAAGCCGGCCGCTGCCGCGCCGAGCAACACCGCGTTGCCCGGGTCCGGACTTCCTGCGGCCCTTGTGGATACGGTGAGCAGGCTATGCAGCTCGCACCCGTTCCAGTACGACGACCGGAATCGTGCGCCTGCTGCGTGCCGCGTAGGTGCGGTAGACGGGTGCCATATCGGCCATCAGATCCCACAGGCGTTGCCGCTCCGCGCCTTCGGCGGTGCGGGCCACGGCGGTGAACCGTTCGGCGAGGATCTGCACCTGGGCCCGCGGGTGCGCGATCAGATTGAGATACCACTGCGGATGGGTGTGGGTGATGGCCGAACCCGAGGCGACGAGGATGTAGCGGTCGTTGTCCTCGCCGAAGAACAACCCGGTGCGGTGCAGCCTGCCGGTGGTGCGGCCGCGATGGGTGAGGATCAGGTTCGGTGACCCTCCTTCCAGATAGCCACTGGCTCCGTCGGTGGCGAGATAGCGGCGCACATGCTCGGCCACCGACAGATCGGGGCTGTCGCGGGCGGCGTCACGGGTGAGTTCGTCAGACATTTCCCACGACCTCAGCGGCCGACCGGCAGGCCCTGGGCGAAGCCACCGTCCACCGCGAGCTCGACATTGGTGGTGAAGGTGGCCTCGGCAGCAAGGAACAGCGCCGCGGCCGCGACCTCTTCCACGGTGCCGGTGCGGCGCAGCGGCGTGGATTCGTGGCCTTGTCGCACGAAGTCGTCACGCTCCTGCTCGCTGAGACCGGGCACGCCCATCGTAGGTGTTTCGATGAAGCCGGGCGCCACCGAGTTGACTCGGATCTTGCGCGGCAACAGTTCCGCGGCCAGGACGTGCGCGAAGGCACGCACCGCTTCCTTGGAGGCGGAGTATGCGCTCAATCCCGGGAAGATCAGATCGTTCCCGACCGTGGTGAACACGATAGAGCCGCCGTCGGCCAGCAACGGCGCCAGTGCCTGCACGGTGAAGAAGGCGCCCTTGGTGTTGATGTCGAAGTGGCGGTCCCACGCTTCTTCGGTCACCTCGGCGAGTTCGGCGAAGGCGGCGATGCCGTGGTTGACGAACAAATGGTCGATATGGCCGAGCCGCTCCCGCGCGGCATCGGCCAACGCCGCAATGTCGGCCATGCTCGCGGCATCGGAGCGCACCACGTGCGCGGCCTGCCCGGCGAGCTCGGTGCGTGCGTCCTCGAGCGTCTGCTCGTTACGGCCGGTGAGGACCACCTCGGCACCCGCGGCCAGCAGCGCCTTGACGATCGCCAGACCCATGCCGTGGGTGCCGCCGGTGACGAGTGCCTTCTTGCCGGTGAGGTTGCGGTTCATGGCGAATCTCCTAGTTCGTTGTCGTGCTGACTTCAACGACTGTGCGGTCCGGCGCTGTCGATTCGCTGTCGGTCGGCTCTCGGTCCGCATGCGGACCTCCATTACGCTGGTCCGGTGCGTTTCGGGGTTCTTGGTCCGCTCACGGTGTGGGCCGCGGACGGCACGGTGGTGCCGGTGCCGGAGAAGAAGGTCCGTGCGCTGTTGGCGATCCTGCTGCTGGATCCCGGCCGGGTCGTCTCGATCGATCGGCTGGTCGATGGGATATGGGGCACGCAGGTTCCGGCCCGCCCGGACGGTGCGCTGCAGACCCTGGTGTCGCGGTTGCGCCGGGCGCTGGGTGCGGTGGGACCCGACATGGTGGTCCACCGTGCGACGGGTTACATGCTCGATATCGCGGTCGATGCGGTGGACTCGGGAAGTTTCCTCGCCGCGGTCGAAGCGGCGCGCCAAGCTGGCGACCCACGGCAGCGGGCCGCCGGACTCGCCGATGCCTTGACACAGTGGCGCGGCGACGCATTCGCCGACATCGCCGATGAACCACTGGCTCTTCCCGCCGTGACGCGGCTGAACGAGCAACGCCTGCTCGCCTTGGAGGAACAGGCCGACGCCCGGCTGCTGCTGGGCGAATACGGCGCGCTCGCCGCCGAACTGCCCGACCTCATCGAGCAACATCCACTACGCGAACGGCTGCGCGCGACTCAGATGCGGGCACTGCACGGGGCCGGACGCGTCGCCGATGCCCTTGCTGTCTTCCGTGATGTGCGCCGCCGCCTCGACACCGAACTCGGCCTCGAGCCAGGCCCCGCGCTCGCCGAACTCCACGAGCAGATTCTGCGCGCCGACCCTGCGGCGTTACCTGCCGCCCACATTCCAGCCGAGACCACCCCGCGGACGAACCTACCCACGCCGACCACCGACCTCATCGGCCGTAGCTCGGATCTGACGCAGGTGCGCGCGATGCTGACCACCGAACGGCTGGTGACATTGACCGGGCCCGGCGGCGTCGGCAAGACCCGGCTCGCGCTCGCCGCGGCGAGCGAAACCTCGCACGACTACGCCCACGGCGTCTGGCTGGTAGAACTCGGCGGCCACACCGTGGCGAACGAGGAGGTCGACGGACTCGCCGATATCGTGATGGCGGCACTGGGAATTCGCGACGATGCGCCGACTCCCGACCGGCCCGCGCCGTCGTCGCGAGACCGGATGGTACGGGCGTTACGGGATCGCGAGCTGCTGATCGTGCTGGACAACTGTGAGCACGTGATCGCTGCCGTGGCCGCTCTGGTGCGGCTGCTGCTGGACCGAGCACCAACGGTGCGAGTGCTGGCCACCGGCCGGGAACCACTCGGCATCGCCGGTGAAAGCCTGTGGCAGGTACCGCCGCTCGACGTGCCCGCAGCAGACGCCTCGCTGGAGGCGGTGCTGCGC
Source organism: Nocardia cyriacigeorgica (assembly GCF_005863245.1). Classification (GTDB taxonomy): domain Bacteria; phylum Actinomycetota; class Actinomycetes; order Mycobacteriales; family Mycobacteriaceae; genus Nocardia; species Nocardia cyriacigeorgica_C. Next base: position 106,906 of record NZ_VBUT01000014.1, read on the forward strand.
TCGGGTTCGGTCCGGCTCTTCGCGGAGCGGGCCGCCGCCGCGGCGCCCGGATTCGTCCTCGATGCCGACAATGCCGCCGCCGTGGCGACCGTATGCCGCCGGATGGACGGGCTTCCGCTCGCCCTGGAACTGGCGTCGACGCGGGTCCGGGTGCTCGGACCCGCGCGCCTCGCCGAACGGCTCGACGACCGGTTCGGCCTCCTCACCGGCGGCCGTCGCGACGCACCGCCGCGTCAACAGACCCTGCGTGCGATGATCGACTGGAGCTGGGAGTTGCTGACCGCGGCCGAGCAGGCGGTGCTGCGCCGGCTGGCCATCCACGCCGATGGCTGCACACTCGATGCCGCCGAACAGCTGTGCGCCGGGGCCGGGGTGAGTTCCGGGGAGGTGCTCGACCTGCTTGCGCGGCTGGTTGATCGCTCGCTGGTGGCGGTGACGCATGACGGCGAACCCCGCTATCGCCTGCTCGAATCGGTCGGCGCCTACGGCATCGAACAACTGCGCGAATATCCAGCGGCCGAGCCCTATCAGACCGAATACGAGCGGCTGAGGTATGCGCACGCGACCCATTACACCGATTTCGCCGAACAGGCCGCCACCCACCTGCGCGGACCACGGCAGCGGCACTGGCTGGACCGGCTCGATGCCGAGGCCGCCAATCTGCGCCGCGCGCTCGACACCGCCACCGACTCGGACGATGCCATGCTGGCACAGCGGCTGGCGCTGGCACTGACCTGGTACTGGTTCCTGCGCGGGCGCCTGGGCGAAGCCCGGCGGTCGATCACCCGTGCACTCGCGGTGCCCGAGCCGTCCGGGGCGCCCGATTCGCCGCGCGCACGGTTGGCAGTCTGGCGAGCCGCGATGGCGCTGCTGGCCGGTGAGGGATCCGACATCGCGCTCGAGTCGGGCACGGTGCTGAGCTTGTTCGACGCGCTGGCGCCGGAGGAACAGGCCGGGCCGGGTTGGTTTCTCGGGTATGCCGTGACGATGTTCGGCGTCATGGACGACGCCGTGCAGATCATCGACCGGGTCCTGGACGAGGTACCCGCCGACGATGACAGCTGGACCGCCGGTGCGGCCCGCACCGTCCGTGCGATCCAACGCTATTCCCGCGGTGAACTCGATGCGGCCCGTGCCGACGCCGAGCAGGCCCTGTCTTTGTTCGGCGACGAGCACTGGGGCCGGTTACAGGCCACCGCGGTGCTGGGCCGGTTGCACGAGATCCGCGGCGAGTACGGCGAAGCCGAGGCCCGCTATCGAGCCGGGGTCCGGATCGCCGAGGAATTGCGGTTATGGACCGAGGCGGCGGCGCACTGGTCGCAGCTGGGCCGGATCGCCCTGCTCCGCCAGGATTTCGACAGTGCCGACGAACTACACGAACGGGCCCGCCGCCTGGCCGCGACGCACAGTGACCGGCCGGCGCTGGAAACCGCAGAGGTGGGGCTGGCGATGAGTGCGCGCCGCCGCGGCGATCTCGATACCGCCGAAGAGTTTCTGCGCCCCTGGCTGGACTGGAATCTTGGGTTCGACGCGGCCAACGGCGCCGCCCTCATCCTGGCCGAACTCGGTTTCATCGCCGAGCTGCGCGGCGACGCCGATGCCGCACTCGCCCTGCACGAGCGGGGCCGGGCAGCCGCCGAACGCACCGGCGATCCGCGTGCGGTCGCCCTGGCGTTGGAAGGGCTTGCCGGCGCCCACGCTGCGGCAGGCGTCCCCGAACTGGCGGCCCGGCTCCTGGGGTCCGCCACCCGCATGCGCGCGTCGGTCGGCGCCGCCCTCCCTCCCGGTGAACGCGGCGACGTCGATCGTATTGCGGCGCGGCTGCGTTCGATGCTGGGCGATGCCGAAGTCGGTCCAGCCCGGAACAGTGTCGGCGGCGCGTAGTAGTCCGAGCACAGGCTTCACATTCAGGGCTGGGTCTTGATCGGGCGTTCCAGGAACGCAGTAACCATCGGGGCGAGGATCTCGGTGCGGTGCACGCCGGTGACGTGCGATGCGCCGGGATGATCCCGAGCTCCGAATCCGGCAGTCCCGCCGGGGTGTCGCCCATGGTGCCGCCGCCCAGCAGCCGGAACACCTCCACCGCGTGTTCGGGCCGGACGATATCGGAGTCGGCGATGATGTTCAGGGTGGGTGCGGTCAGGGCGCGAACCTGTTCGGCGGGCACGGTCGGCACGTTGGCGTCCATCTCCTTTACCCGCGCCACGAGCTTCGGAAAGTCTTCCGGCCGCGGCGCATCGGCGAGATACGCGACGTGAAACGGGCTGCCGTGCAACATCTCCGGCTGCAGTTCGGCGATGCCCTCGAGGGTGCCCGGGTGCAGGCCGTCGGGGCCCAGCCCGCCCGACACCAGCACCAGCTTGCGCACCACGTCCGGATGGCGGATACCGATATCCAGCGCGACACCAGCACCCATGCTGTAGCCGAGAATGTCGGCGCGCTGGATGCCGATCTGCCGCAGCAGCACGGTCGTGTCCTCTGCCATGGACCCGGTGCGCAGCGGTCGCTCGATATCGGCGGTGTGCCCGTGCGACTGCTGTTCGACGGCGATGACCTGGCGTCGTTTCGCCAATTCCGGTATGAGCGAGCCGAAGTCGGTGCTGATGCCGGACAGGGCGCCGTGCAGCAGTACCACCGGTGGTTGGTCGGTCGGCTGACCATGCACCTCGTAATACATGCGCAGGCCGTTCACATCGGCATAGCGGCCGGGGACGGGCTGCTCGGTTGTGGCATCGGCGCCACTCCCGCAGGCGGTGAGAACTGCGGCGGAAGCGGCGGTCACAAGGGTGATCAGAGTGCGTTTGAACATGTCGGTGCTTTCGGTAGGTGGTCGACTGGCGCCTCGTGCTCCAGTCGATCTTGTAGACGGACTGTCATGGCGACACTCATCGCACACCGCAGAATTCGGAGCAGTGCCTCGTCCGAGCCGGATCGGCTACTTCGCGGGCTGCCAGATCCGCTCGCGAGTCTGCGGAACGTGCACGCCGTGACCGGACACCGGTCAAATCAGCCCATATCGCCGGACCCCCTCTCAGTGGGCCCGTCCGCGCGGGCGAGCGCCTGGGTCGGAATCAGCACGGTTCGACTTACCCGCGTCGGCTCGCCGCGCGGTTGCTGGACGTCAATCGCGAATGAGCACGAGTACAGCCGCTGCGATTACCAACCGCATCCCGCCGAGGCCGTGGCTGTGACATTCTTCCGCTCTATTCAACGTCGGCGACGAGTTTGTTCTCGGTAAGTGAATTCTCGGCTGCTATGGAGTAGCCGGAAAGTGTATACGCCGCAGCGCAATTGCCGTTCGGGTTCCTGAAGTCTCTTCTCCGATCAGAGCTGCGCGCGGTGGATTATGAAGCGGATCACGGCACCTTCGCCTCGGATGGTGGGCGGCCCGGTCTGCTGGTAGTTTTCCGAATCATCCAAGGGGGCGAATCGCTGAGGATTCGCTCTGAAAGTTCAATCCTCCCATACATATTCATGCCGCCTATTCCGTTCGGAAACGGGTGGCGAACACTCGTCTGCTCGCTGTCGATTTCTCGGTGCGCATTTCACCGTGGAAATCGGCGCGCCACCTGCTGGAGCTGTCATGACAATCGTCGGCGCACCGCCGCCCCGGGACGTGCGGATCGCTCCGCGCGCTCTCGCCCGGGATCGCGCCCTACTGACCGGATACTTCGTGGGGCTCGGTGTCGTCACCGCCGTGTGGGGGACCCGGATCCCGGCCGTTCAGGAAGCGGCCGGACTGGATACGGCGGGTTTGGCGGCGGTACTGCTGGCGGCGGCCGTCGGGATGGTCACCGGCCTGCGCGTCGGTGGGCAGATCGCCGCACGTCACGGGCTGCCCGCGTTGTTGACGGGAGGCGGCTTGGGTTTCGCGGTGAGCCTGGCGCTCCTCGGAACCTGCCGTACCGCTCTCGCGGCCGGTGTCGCGGCGCTGATCTTCGGGGCCGCGCACGGTGTGCTGGATGTCGCGGCCAACGCCGCAGCCGTCGACTGCCAGCGGGCCTACCGGCGCCCGATCATGTCCGGCCTGCACGCGGCCTACAGTCTCGGCGCGCTGGGCGGAGCCGTGGTCGCCGCGGTGACGGCGCAGTGGCCGCACACCTATCTGTTCGTCGGCGTCGCCGCCATCGCGATCGTGGCGACCGTGGTGGCGGCGCCGATCACCCGCGAGATCGGCGCGCTGGTCCCCGACGATGAGCCGGCACGGGAGAGCACACCGTCCCGCTCGTCCCGAGTCTGGCTGCTCGGCGCGCTGGCGGCCGCCTGCCTACTCGGCGAAGGCGCCGCCGCCGACTGGTCGGCCGTGCACCTCACCGATCTCGGCGCCTCACCGACGCTCGCCGCGGCGGCCTTCGCCGGATACAGCGCCGCGATGGCCGCGGGCCGTCTCGTCGGCGACCGGCTGACCGCCCGGTTCGGAGCTTCGAAAGTCGTGCGCACCGGCGCGATCCTGGCGGCGGCCGGACTGCTCGCCGGTGTGCTGAGCGCCGAGATCACGGTGGCGCTGACCGGCTGGGCGCTGTTCGGCCTCGGACTGTCGGTCACCATCCCGTCGCTGTTCAGCGCGGCCGGTTCCGGTGGTCCGCGCTCGGTCGCGACCGTCGCGGTGACCGGTTACCTCGGCCTGCTCGCCGGGCCCGCGGTCATCGGCGTCCTGGCTACCGCGACGACCCTGCCGTTGGCCCTCATCCTGCCCGCCGCCCTCGCCGCAACCGTGGCGTTCCTATCGCCCCGAGCCCTGGAGAACAGATGACCATGGAAACCTCGCACCAGACCGCGGAACTCGACGCGGTGATCTTCGACTACAACGGCGTCATCGGCCTGCAACCCACCCTCGCCATGTGGGCCGAACTGGCCGACCTGGCCGGTTGGCCCGCCGACCACCTCGAGGATTTTCAGACCACGTTCTGGAGCGCTCGCGAACCCTACGACTCCGGCGCCCTCGACGACGCGGGCTTCTGGACCGCCGTCCTCGGCGACCGCCCCGACCCGGCCCTACTCGCCCGGCTGCGTGCCGTCGACGCCGCCATGTGGACCCACACCGACGACCGGGTCGTCGAGCTGCTGCACCACATCCAGCGCGCAGGCCTGCCGATCGTGCTGCTGTCCAACGCGCCTCACCCGGTGAGCGAAGCGCTCGATGCCGCCGCGTGGCGCGCCCTCATGGACGATGCCCTCTACTCGTGCCGGCTCGGGATGAACAAACCACACCCCGACACCTACCGGAAAGCCCTCGCCGCCACCGGCGCCGCAGACCCCGGAAGGGTCCTGTTCATCGACGACCGCGCCGACAACTGCGCGGCCGCTGCCGAGGTGGGTCTACGCACCCTCCATTACACCGGTTCGCCGACAGCGATCGAAGACCGCATTCGCCCCGCGCTCGCCGCAGTGTAAGAAACCGGAGTCGGCGCCGGCGGCGGCGGGTTCTATCCGGCACCCGCGGATTGTGAGATGTGCGCGCGTACTTCTGGTTACGGGTCCACGAATGCACCGGCGGTCGAACCGGTCCGATCACTCCGACCGGAACGGCCGCCGCCGACGCAACCCGAGACGGGTAGCCAAACCGCCCGCCGCCAGACGAAAGATCGTCCCACCGCCTCGAACAGGTGCATCCTTCTCCGAGGCGAACCAGATCTGAAAGTTCCTCGGGCTGAACGGAAGCGAAATATGCTCGTGCGTAATCGCCCACCGGCTGTCCCATCGCCGCAGGCACACGGTCTCCCGCACCCATATCGACAACTCGATCCCGCCCCTGTGCCTGCCCGAGTCCAGGTGCAGCATATTGGCGAACGCGACATCGTCATCCGCAACCACAGTCAGGTCGTGCGTTTCCAATCCGATAGGTCCTTCATAACCGTCGAACCATCGCACGAAGTTTCGTCGTACCTCGCCGGTTCCCGTGAATCGCAGTGGTGCGACGGCATCGTAGTAGACGATGTCAGGCGCATAGAACGACATCAGCCGATCGATATCCTTCGACCGCTGCGCATCGGTCCGGCTCTCCAACAGCGCCCTGATCTCCGCCTCATGCGAACCCATCGTGTCTCCGTTCGAGTCTCCGCCCACAGCCACGCTCCTATCGGCGGCCGGTGGTTTCAGGAGTCCGACGACGCACTCAGGTCGAATGTGAGGTGTGTGCGAGGACGGCACCGTGTCAAGCCCGAAAGCCGAACATGGTCCTGCAGGGATACGTTCGGCTGTCGGAGATTCGCGACACCTACCGGAGAAGCTGCGCTTGCCGAACACCCCGGTCAGGTCTCGCCGAGCGAGCGCGGTCAGATGACGACCGTCGACGCCCCCACTGCGGGAACGACGCCATGCTGTCCGTCGCTGCACGTCACGGCGAATCCGCCCGAATCGACCCCGACGTCGCGCGGGATTCCCTCCGAACCACTGGTCGATGGGTAGAGTTGGTGGCCGAAGACCGACGGTGAAGTGATTGGGGGAGTGCGGAATTGTCGTGGATACCGAATCAGGGGGTTTCTGATCGCGCCCCGGCTGTGGTGCCCGATATCAGCGCGATGGGTCCCGGCTTCGCGACCTGGACTGTCGAGGCCCCTCCGGCGCTGTTCATCGACCGGGACGAGTTGCTGGCGTTGGCCCGTGAGGTCGCCGAGCGGGAGCGTGACTCACCGGCGGTCATCGCGTTGAGCGGTTTGTCCGGGATCGGCAAGACGATGTTGCTGCGGCGGATCGCTGCCGGGTTGCGCGATCTGTTCGACGTCGGGTTGACCGTCGATTTCGGGCAGTTGCGTCATGACGGTGCGGTACCGATGGCCGATGTCGTTGCGGGTCTGCTGGGCGATCTCTTCGTCGACCAACGGTGGATACCAGCGGATTTGGAGGGGCGGTGCCGCAGATTCCGCCAGGTGACCGCAGGGCGGCGGGTCCTGTTGCTGCTCGACGGTGTATCCGATGCGGCGCAGGTGGCGGCGCTGCTTCCCAATTCGCGCCATGCGATGGTGGTCGCGGTCGGTGACGTCGCGGTGGAGGAACTGGCGGCGGACGGCGCGATCGTGCGCCGAGTCGTGGGATTGGGAGCCGAACACGGTGTGGAGTTGCTGACACGATTGGTTGGCGATCGCGCGGCAGCTCACCCGGACCGGGCTCGGCGACTGGTCGAGTTGGTGGGCGGTTCGCCTCAGGTGATCAAAGTCCTCGCGGGCTCCCTGCGCTCGCGGCGCGGCCCCTCGCTCGAGGAATTGATCAACGATCTCGACGGAAGCGCGGTGCCTACGGGAACGGCGCACCGGTCATCCTTGCTCGACAGTGAGTTGCGTGAATTGTTCGCCAACGTCTACGACTGGTTGCCACTTGATGCAGCGCGGCTGTACCACGTGCTGGGGCAGTTGCCGGGCCGCACGATGTCGGTGCGGATCATCGCCGCAGCACTCGACGCGCCGGCGTCCGAGGTAGAACGATTGATCGGCGTACTGGTCGATGGCAATTTGCTGGAGGAGTCCGGTGCCGAGTTCCTGATGCCGGATCTGGTCCGCAGGCATGCTCGATTGGTCGCAGCCACCGGCGAGGACCCTGCCGATATGGACCGAGCTGTCGCCCGAGCTATTGGTGCTTGGGTGGAAGACGCGGTCGCTGCCGATTTCGCCGTCGTCCGTGATCGGTTCCGGGTAGGCGGTGTACGTCCGGTACCGGAGGCACAGGCCTTCGGGTCGGACAGCGAGGCCATGGCGTGGTTCGCTGAGAAGCACGAGGATCTGCTCGCCGTGATACGAGCGGCGTCGGCACGGGAACTGAACACTCAGGTATGGACCTTGTTCCAGGCGATGTGGCCGTTCTACAGCAGTCACCCCAGGTTCCAAGCACAACGGGAAGCCGGTGACCTGGCTGTTGCGGCGGCCGCCGCGGATGGTGATCGCGCTGCCGAGGCGAGGGTTCTGTGCTTTCGGGCAAGGGGTTTCATGGAGGTCGGAAACTTCCGGGCCGCTGGTGCCGATCTCGACCGAGCCACGGAGCTGAGCCGGGGCGAGAACGGGCCGCTGTTCGCCTCGGTACAAGACTTCGTGGGCCACTACTATTACAAGCAGGGGTATTTCACCGATGCGCTCGCAGCCTTCGAGACCTCGCTCGCGATCAACGAACGACTCGAAGACGGGCGCGGTATCGCGTTGCAGGCGCAGTTCTGTGGCCGGTGCATGGGCCGGCTGGGCCGAGAGGACGAGGCTCTGGACGCCTTCGATCGCGCTGCCCGGATGATCGCGCCGTTCGACGATGCCCGGACGGCGTCGCGTATCGCCTACAGCAGGGCGGAGGTCCTGGTCGCGCTCGGCCGGAAGGCCGATGCCGTCGCCAGTTTGCACGAGGCCCGCACCTTCGCTGCCCGATTGGGACAGACCATGCTGCTGGCCCGTCCGCTCGAGCTGCTAGCCGACGTCGCGGCGGAGGTCGAAGACATCGTGGCCGTGCGCAATTACGTGGCGCAGGTGGTGGAGCTGCACCGGCAGAGCGGCTCGCCGGAGCTGGACCGCTGGCAGCAGCGCCTGGAGGACCTGTCACAGTGACCGGAAAACGACCGTGATGTGGTGGGACCCGTTGGCAACCACCAGGTTCGGCAAATCCGATCGGCCGGGGTGGCGCAGCAGCTGGCAGTGCAGCGCCGAAGCGAGAATGTATGGATCGCCCACTGCGTCGTCGGTATGCGCGTGCATCGCCCGGCCGTCACGGAGCAGCGCGAACAGGGCGCCGGATTCGTCTGGAGCGGCGGCGATCCGGCAGCCGGGAAGTTCGGACAACGTCGCGCTCGCCCAGGTCCGAGCCATGGAGGTCGCCATGGACTGGTCGGCGACCACGACGGCGGCGTTCTGCACGAGTCGTTCATCCGGCGCGTCCGATCCAACGACGAGGTGATTGCCGTCCTGCTGATCGGCAGAGTTGTCCAGGATCGCCGGGTATCGGCTCATGATGGCGACGGTCGGATCAGCGTCGCCGAACTCGATCGCGACCCGGTAGGCGCGGAGCGGGGTGCGGGGAAGCGGCTCGGTGTGGGCCGGCGCCGGCATGATCGGTGGCCACGGCGGCGGCGTCAGGTTCAGCAGCTCGTACATCACCGCGCGCAGCCGGGTCAGCGCCTCGCCGCGGTGGGCGAATACTCCCGCAGCGAGCCGGTCGAGCAGGGCCTCGTCCACGGTGGCGATGGCATCGCGAACCTGCGCGGCCAGTGGCTGCTCCCGGTCCAGCCGCGGGATGTGAGCGCCGAGGTCGGCCATCGAGGTGCCTGCCGGTACCTCCGTGGCGCTGAACGCCGCGAGCAGCAGCGGGCGGCGTAGACCGGTGCTGTAGGCCGAGAGGCTGCCGTGGTCGCTGATCACGCAGTCCGCCGCCGCCAGCACCGGTTTCCATGGTCCGGTCGGTGGAACGATGATCAACCCGGCGGCAGCTGCCCGTGCGAGCCATTGTCGCACCTGCCAGTTGCTGTGAAAGACCCAGACATTCGGATGCAGAATTGCTGCGACCCGGAATTCGTCATGCGGTAGTTGCGCGAGCAGCTCTGTGGGCAGGGAGGGCCAGCGGCCCATCGTCGAATCCGCACCCCAGGTGGAGGCCACCACGATCAGCTCCTGGCCTGGTCGCAGGCCGAGCCACGATCTCAGTCGGTTGCGTTCGCGGGTCAAACCAGCCAGCCGATCCACACAGGGATCGCCGATCACCGCGGCTCGGTCGACCAATTCGGGCGCGGCATTCGCTAGAGCGGACAGCTGGTTCGCATGGGATAGCCCGACTCGGGCAGGTACCGGTCGGCCGTTGTGCCACAACGCCGAAGCGGCGAATCCCGATAGTGTGCGTGCGCCGGTGGCCGGCTCGGAGTGCGGCGAATACTTCTGATATCCAGCGCCGTGCGGGACCAGCAACAGCGGCCCCGTCAGCTCATGCAGATCGCTGTTGTCGCTGGCCGCGAGCACGAGGTGGAACTGTGTGCGGGTGGCATCGTCCCACGAGATGATCTGCGCGCCCATCGCGCGGATCTGTTCTGCCACTCCGGCACTGAATTCGGAGCCTTCATCGACGGTGAACCACACTTCGACACGAAGGTCGCCGGCGAGCGCGGGAAGGATATCGAGAATGCGATCGAGGGAGGGTACCGTCCGGGTAACAGCCAGGACGCGATGACTCGCGCCGATCGTTGCCCAGCGGCTGGCTTGCTGGCTTGCTGGCTTGCTGGCTTGCTGGCTTGCTGGCTTGC
>NZ_VBUT01000015.1 GCF_005863245.1 Nocardia cyriacigeorgica
ACCGAAAAAAGCGGAAGACCGGGGGCAAAAATCGGCATACGCCGTACGCGTCCTGCTGTGGCTACCAATGGGTAACTCAGACAGCGAATTTCGCGCAAGCCGTAACAGCTGATCGCGGCTACCGATGCTCACACGAGGAGATGGCGAGAAGCCACTTCTCTGATGAGGAACGCTTCAAGACAGGGGAACCAGGACTTGACTACACCCGGATATCCGCAGCAGCCCCCGCCCGGCATGTATCCACCTCCGATAGAGAAGAAGACGCCCAACACGCGTGTCATCATCATTCTCGCCGTCATCGGTGGCATCATTCTGCTCTGCGGGTTCGGCGGCTGCGTTGCCGCGCTCTCTGGCGATAAGGCCGACAAGGTCAGCACGACCACCGCACCGCTGCCGACGCCCCCGTCCGCGGCGCAGCCCGCCGCCCCAACTCAGACCGTTCAGCAATCCAGCGCGGCCCAACCGGTCCCGAACCTGACGGTCCCCGAACTCGCGGGCGTCAACGCTGCGATCGCTGGTGACAAACTTGAGGACCTCGGGTTCACCAATATCCAATACGCGTCCGCCACACCAGGAGTTGACCTGGTGATCATGCGCGCAAACTGGACTGTCGTCAGCATCGAACCTGGTGTAGGAAGCGTCATTCCGGCGGACTCAATGATCATTGTGACGGTCACGAAGAACAACGCCTGACCAGACATAGTCCGCACGAACGCGGCGCCCGCAAGCAGGGAGGCCACAGCCAACATGTTCCGGCTGTGGCCTCCTCGTTCTATGCCGTCCGGGCCCGCTTGGGAATGCCGTAAGCGGGCTTCGGCAACCACGCTTGACAGTCGCCGGTCACTCTTTCGACGGCGCGAGCAGGGCGTCCAAGCTGCCGAGGGATTTCCGCGCCTCTTCGAGGTTGACCTGCTGGTACCTGCGGGTCATCACAACATTCGAGTGGCCAAGGACAGCCTGGATCACCTTGTCCGGCACCTTCGATTCCATGAGCAGCGTCGCCGTGGTTCCACGCATCGCATGCACATCCAGCGGCACCTCGACGCCGGCGCGCGCCTGCGCGGCCTTCCATGCGGCATTGTCGTCGGTCTTGTTGATCGGCCTCGCATGTTTGATCCGGGACTTCTCGCCGGGCAGTGTCACCCACACCAAGCCCCAGGGGTTCGCTGGCGCGATCTTGCGATACTCGGTGAGGATCAGTACCAGCGGCGCAGGGATCGGGATCAGCCTCTCGGACGTCTTCGTCTTCGGTCGCGTCCATGCCGCGCCGCGCCACAACGGCCGGTGCTCGAAATCTGCCCGCACGTCGAACCGTTTGGGGTCGTCGGGCTTGGCTCCCGGCTTGAGCTTGAGCCATTGCAGCTGCCATGACAGGTCGACCACGCCAGCATCGAGGTCGACTCGGTCCCATTCGAGGCCGAGCAGCTCGCCCTGCCGTCCGCCGAGCATCAGGCCCGCCGCCCACCTCGTCACCATCGGATCCTTGGCCGCCATCGACGACAGCAGCACCTTGCGCGCTTGCTCGGCGGTCAGCGCTCCGTGCGACTCCGAGGTGACCGTCGGCTTGGCAACCAGCGTGCAGACATTGCGCCACACCTTGCCATCGCTGAGCGCGTCCGCGAGGGCACCGGACAGCACGTTGTGCGCTTCCTCCACCGACCGCGTCGTATACGGCTTCTTCACCTTGCCGCGTTTGTAGGTGTGCGACAGGATCCAGCGATGCATGTACCGGATGTCGTCGGGGCTCAGCTCGGCCAAGCGTCGGTGGCCGATCGACGGGACGATTCGGGTGTTGATGGCGGACTTGTACGACCGGATTGCGTTCGGCCCGACCTTGGTCGGCGCAACCTCGGCGACCCACTTCTCGAGATACGCCTCGACAGTGAGGCGCTGGTCGGCCTCTTCAAGGCCCTTCGCGATGCGATCCTTCAGCTCGTTGAGTTTGGACACCGCGGTCGCTTTGTCCGCCGAGTACACGGGCTTGGACTTCCGGCGCTTCCCGTCGGGGCCGCGCTCCAGCTCGACCTGCCCGACCCACATGCCGTCCCGGTTGCGCTTGTACAGGGTGCCTTCGCCGCGGTCACGGCGCGGCTTCTGCGGCTCCTTGTCCATCTTCTTCATCAGCCGATGGACTGCCGACACTCGCTTGATCAGATCAGCCTGCTTGTCGGCGGTGATCTCGACGGTCGCGCGCCACTTCCCGTCGCGTTGCTCCATGTCCATGTCGGCCCCTTGAATCACTGTAGGCCCAAATTGTAGGCTACGATGCACTGATACACATTGATATGCCCGTATCGGCTTGCACTACCAGCACACGAAAAATACCCCCTGAGCAGGGGGTATGAATGGTTTCGATGGTCGGGGTGACAGGATTTGAACCTGCGACCCTCCGCTCCCAAAGCGGATGCGCTACCAAGCTGCGCTACACCCCGAGGCCTCGCCAGGGGCGAGCATATTGCGTGTGAGCGGGTGACGGGAATCGAACCCGCACCATCAGCTTGGAAGGCTGAGGTTCTACCATTGAACTACACCCGCAGGCATACGACATCGATGGGATCGCCACGATGTCGTGTGCATGAGCGACTGTACCGAACTCGCCTCCGGTAACGCCAATCAGGCCCCCGCCCCGGCGCACGGGCGGCTGCGCGACGGTCTCCCGGCGATTTTCGAGCTAACCGGAATTGGTGTGTAACACTCGCGGCCGCACAGCGATCACATACCCGATCGCCCGTGGCTTCGCACCGAGAACTCGTTGCAGAACGCCGTTTTTCGAGGCCGATCGGCTTGCTAGGATCCTTTTTGCCGGACGGGGGTATCTGGAAAGGGGGCGGTGAGCGTGCACCCGACGAGGTGGACCATCCGCGTAGCAGTGAGAACGACCGGTGCGACGCCGGTGTCGGGCTCGGATCGGGGAGCCCGCGCGGAGTCGTCACCTGTGTCCGGTGAGCGCCATGCCGGCTGAGGACCGACCGCCGGTCGCCGCGACCGCACGGGCTTGGGCGCGCACGGTCTGCGCCGAGCCCGGAGTCGAGGCGGCCCCACAACAGCTGGAACCTGTTCTGATCGAGATCATCGAGCGACTGCTCGAACTGGCCGGATCCGAACCGTTTCCGGTGCTCGAAGCCCGAATGCTCGGTGCGCGGCTGGCCGAGGCGCCGTTGGAACGAATTCGCATGCTGGCCCAGGCCACTCGCACACTGCTCGGTTTCCGCGCGGGCCCGCCCGGATCGCTGACGGCGACCAGGTGGCCGTTCGTGGCCAGCCAGGCCATCGACAGCTACGCCCAGGCCCTGCAGGAGCGTGCACTGGCCCAGCAGGAGCAGCACATCTCGGCGGCGGTATCGGTGCGGGTGCAGGAGATCGCCGCCCTGCAGCACCGGCTGCGCCACGAGGCGACCCACGATGCCCTGACCGACCTCGCCAATCGCACGCTGCTGCAAGACCGGGTGCGTTTGATGGCCGCGGACCCGACGCGCGGAATCGGGCTGCTGCTGATCGATCTGGACCGCTTCAAACAGATCAACGACGGCTACGGGCACGCCGTGGGCGACGAAGTGCTGGTCGACCTTGCCAATCGGCTGCGTGAGGTGTGCCCGCCCGACACCGTCATCTGCCGCTACGGCGGTGACGAATTCGTGCTCGCCACCAATCCCCCGCGCAACAACCTCGGCGATCTCGCACATCGCATCGTGGCCGCATTGCGGGATCCGGTGTGGTCGTCCGCGGGTCCGGTGCCGGTGTCGGCGAGCGTCGGCACGGCGTACTCACCGCCGGGCAGCCCGTGCGATTTCACCGATCTGCTGCGCCGCGCCGACCGGGCGATGTACTCGGCCAAGACCGCGGGTGGGCGCCGATTCGCGCTCGCCGATGCCGACGAGGCGGAATTGGGGGCGGCCGTCGCGGGCTGAAAGGCCGACACGACACCGCGAATCACGCGACACGCGGAGCGAATCGGCTGAGCTGCCCCCGCCGGGGCAGCGAGGCGACGCGCCGCTCAACTCGCCTGACATGCCGGGCACCAGAAGAGGTTTCGCCCCTCCAGCACCGAATGAGCTACCGGTGTACCGCAGATCCGGCAGGGTGCGCCGGCGCGGCGATAGACGTAGGTGCGCGGGCGGTCCGGCGCGTAGGACGGCTCACCGTGATCGTGTTCCGGCCGCACCACATGCATCTTGCCTCGGCGCACGCCCACCCGCATCAGCTGCACCAGATCGGCCCACATCGCGTCCCATTCATCGCGGGCCAGCGCGATGCCCGGCCGCTGCGGTGCGATGCCGTGGCGGTAGAGCACCTCGGCCCGGTAGACGTTGCCGACGCCCGCGATGACCTGCTGATCCATCAGCAGTGAGCCGATCGGCCTGCGGGAACGGTGAATCCGGCGCCATGCCCGCTCCGGATCCGCGCCGCGGCGCAGCGGATCGGGCCCGAGCCGGTCGACAAGCGCGCCGGCCTCGGGGGCGGTCAGCACCTCGCAGGCGGTGGGCCCACGCAGGTCGGTGCCGAAATCGGCGCCGGCCAGCCGCATCCGGACCTGCCCCACCGGCTCCCCCATCGGCATCGCCGATTCGGTGAAGCTGCCGTACAACCCGAGATGCACATGCACGACCAGCCCGGATTCGTAGTGGTGCAACAGATGTTTACCCCAGGCCTCGGAGCGGACCAGCACCTGCCGGTCCACCCGCGCGGCACCGTCGGCGAACTTGCCCTGCGGGCTCGACACCCGCACCACACCGCCTGCCAGCCGCTGCTGATGCAGCTTCGCCAGGCGGTGCAGCGTATGACCCTCCGGCACTGTCGAATACGGCCGGTCTACTGGCCGGGCAGCGCGGGAGCTACGCCGGTCTTCTCGTACTCGGCGAGGATGTCGATGCGGCGCTGGTGGCGCGGCTCCTCCGACCACGGGGTGCTGATGAACGCGTCGACGATGGCGAGCGCTTCCTTGGTGGAGTGCATCCGGCCGCCGATGCCGATGAGCTGAGCGTTGTTGTGCTCGCGGGCCAGCTTGGCGGTCTCGACGCTCCAGGCCAGCGCACAGCGGGCGCCGGGCACCTTGTTGGCGGCGATCTGCTCGCCGTTGCCGCTGCCGCCGAAGACCAGGCCGAGGCTGCCCGGGTCGGCGACGGTGCGCCGCGCGGCCTCGATGCAGAAGGCGGGGTAGTCGTCGAGCGCGTCGTATTCGAGGGCGCCGCAGTCGACGACTTCGTGGCCTGCCTGCTCGAGATGGGCCTTGACGTGATTCTTCAGTTCGAAACCGGCATGGTCGGCACCAAGGTATACGCGCATGGGGGAATCCTATCCGCGCTGTAATGCGGCTCCGTCGAGGGTGCGGCCAGGGGTTGCGTCCGCCCACCGGGCGGTTCGGCGATGTCGCGCGCGGCCGGCCAAGGGGCGCGCTGTGGCGGTGGCCACACCGGGCTCGGACGGCGCCTGCGACCCGACTCGACCGGCCCGATCTGAATAGAGTGGGCGTCCATGCAACCGATCGATCCTCAGCGTCCGCAGGCCGATCAGTCCGGGGGGCAGCCAGAGTGGTTGCGCAAGAACGCGCCGCAGGGTTCCTCGTCCGGATCCGAGTCGAGCGACGTTCCGCAGCCACCACAGACCGCCCCGCCGACGGCGTATCCATCGGCGCCGTACCCCGGTATGCCCGGCTACCCCACCGCCGGCTACCCCGCCTACGGGTCCGCGCCGGTGCCGCCCGCCGTGCCGCCGGGCAGGCAGCCGCGAGGGCTGTCGCCGTTCGGCATGCCCGCGCGGCATCTGTGGGAGATCCCGCTGCTGATCGTGGTGGTCGCGCTGACCGCCCTGGCGTATCTGTTCGCGGCGCTGCTGCTGGTGTTCGGCAATGTGAACGAATACATCCTGGCGCTGGTGTTCGCGCCGATCCTGATCTGGTTCGGCCGTGGCGCGAACTACGCGACCCAGCGGGTCAACGGCGTGAAGATGTCGCCGACCCAATTCCCCGAGGGCTACCGGATGGTGCAGGAGGCGGCGGCGCGGTTCGGCATGGCCAAGGCGCCGGATGCCTATGTGGTGCTCGGCAACGGCCAGATCAACGCCTTCGCCTCCGGTCACGGGTTCCGCCGGTTCGTGGTGGTCTACAGCGACCTGTTCGAAATCGGCGGCGCCGCTCGTGAACCGGACGCGCTGGCGTTCATCATCGGCCACGAGGTGGGGCATATCGCGGCCGGGCACACCTCGTATTGGCGTCAGCTCGGCATGTTCCTGGTGCCGTTCCTGCCGATCGTCGGCAGCTCACTGATCCGCTCGCAGGAGTACACCGCCGACAATCACGGCTTCTGCAACCGGCACGAGGGTGCCCGCGCGGCCATGGGCACCCTCGCCGCCGGCAAGTACATGAACACCATGGTCGGCTTCGACGAGATGGCCGACCGCGCCGCGCAGGAGAAGGGCTTCTTCGTCTGGATCGTCAATGCCCTGTCCACGCACCCGGTGCTGACCTGGCGGATGTGGGCGCTGCGCGATCGCAGCAGGCACGGCCGCCTGTTCTGGCGGCCGAGCCCGCCCCCGCAGCTTCCGCCCGGTCAGCGTCCGTACGGCCCGTACGGCGAGGTTCCGAGCCTGCCGCCGAAGCCGGTCGCATAAGCGCACACACCCCCATACAACGGCCGGTAAACCCCAATTTTCGAGCGAAGCGAGACCGAGCCCCAAAGTTCGCGGCCCGTCTCGCGTCTGCGCTGTCGCTGCGCACGCCGAAGGCAAGCAGCGGTAGCGCAGACGCGAGACCCCCAGGGGCCGCGAACACGCGACGCCGCAGGCGGCGCTAATCAAACACAGGCTCTTCGGTGCGGGTGCGCTTGAGTTCGAAGAAGTGCGGGTAGGAGGCCAGGGCGACGACGCCGTCCCAGACCTTGCCCGCGTCCTCGCCGCGCGGGATGCGGGAGAGCACGGGGCCGAAGAACGCCACGCCGTTGACGTGGATGGTCGGGGTGCCGACGTCCTTGCCGACCTTGTCCATTCCGGCGTGGTGGCTTTCGCGCAGTTCGGCGTCGTAGTCGGTGCTGTGCGCGGCCTCGGCCAGTTCGGCCGGTAGGCCGGTTTCGGCGAGGGCGTCGGCGATGACGGCGGAGAGGGTCTCCGCGGTGGTGGCGCGCTCGTATTCGGCCCTGCGGTCGTGGATCCGGGAGCCCATCGCGGTGTAGAGCGGGGCGAGCACCTTGTCGCCGTGTTCGCGGGCGGCCGCGATGGCCACCCGCACCGGGCCCCAGCCGCTGGCCATCAGCTCTTGGTACTCCGGCGGCAGGTCGCGGCCTTCGTTGAGCACCGCCAGGCTCATGACGTGGAAGCGGGCCTCGATGTCGCGCACCTTCTCCACCTCGAGGATCCACCGTGAGGTGATCCAGCACCAGGGGCACAGCGGGTCGAACCAGAAGTCGGCGACATCTTTGCCCTGGTGATCTACGGCGGTGTTGCTCACGTCGATTCCTCTCGATCGCAGACTTGTCCCGCGGCTGGGCCGCTCTCGTACCGACAACCACCGGCCGCCCCGATTCGTTCCCGCATTCGGCGTTTCGGCGCGGCGCGCGCACCTAAGCTGAGGTTCGAGGAGCTCGATTCGCCTGGCGTTTAGGAGTCCGCATATGACCTCTGCGCAGCATTTCGTCGTCGTCGGTGGTGGCCTCGGCGGCGCCAAGGTCGCACAAGCCCTGCGCGACAACGATTTCGACGGAACCATCACTTTGCTGACCGACGAGGAGCAGCTGCCCTACGAGCGGCCGCCGCTGTCGAAGGAGTACCTGGCGGGCAAGAAGGCGTTCGACGATTTCACCGTCGAAGACAAGCCCTGGTATCGCGACCATCATGTGGATCTGCGTCTCGGCACCGCCGTCACCGCGATCGACCGGGGCGCCAAGACGGTCTCGCTGCCGGATGGTTCCACCCTGCCCTACGACAAGCTGGCCCTTGCCACCGGCGCCACCCCGCGTCGCCTGCCCATACCCGGTGCGGACGCCGAGAAGGTGTACACCCTGCGCACCGTCGACGATTCGGACACCCTGATCGAGGTGCTGCGCAGCGCGCGGCGCCTGGCCATCATCGGCGCAGGCTGGATCGGGCTGGAGGTGGCGGCCGCCGCGCGCGAGGCCGAGGTCGAGGTGACGATCATCGAGGCCGCCGAGGCGCCGCTGCTCAACGCGCTGGGACCGGAGATGGGTGCGGTGTTCGCCGATCTGCATCGGGCGCACGGCGTCGACCTGCGGTTGGGCGCGCAGGTGGCCGAGATCGTCACCCGCGACGCGATGGCCACCGGGGTGCGGCTCGGCGACGGCACCGTCATCGAGGCGGACGCGGTCCTGATCGCCGTCGGCGCCCGGCCGAACATCGACCTCGCGGCCGAGGCCGGCCTCGCCGTCGACAGTGGTGTGCTGGTGGACGCGCATCTGGCCACCAGCGACCCCGATATCGTCGCGGTGGGCGATATCGCCGAACAGCAGCATCCGCTGCTCGGTCGCCGGATCCGGGTGGAGCATTGGGCCAATGCGCTCAATCAGCCCGCGGTCGCGGCGGCGACCATGCTCGGCAAGGACGCGGTCTACGACCGGCTGCCGTACTTCTTCACCGACCAGTACGACCTTGGGATGGAGTACACCGGGTACACCGCGCCGGGCGAGTACGAACGAGTCGTGGTGCGCGGCGATCTGGCGGCCCGTGAATTCGTCGCGTTCTGGCTCGATGGGGACAATCGCGTGCTCGCGGGCATGAACGTCAACGTCTGGGATGTCACCGACCGCATCAAGCAGCTGATCCTGAGCCGGGAGCCGGTGGACCCGGGCCGGCTGGCAGACACCTCGATCCCATTCTGACTGCCGCGATGACGCAGCCCGGACGGCCGCGTGTGCAACTGTGTCGAATCCGCCGGTCCGGCTCCGACCTGTTCACGAGAGCGTCGCCGGACGCACCGAGAATGAGGAGCCCGAGATGAAATACATGCTGATCAAGACCTACGGTCGCACCGCCAACTGCGATATTCCGATCAACGAGTGGGCGCCGGAGGACATCGCGGCGCATATCGATTTCCAGCGCAAGCTCAGCGCGAAGCTGGCCGCCGCCGGCGAACTGGTCGACGCCAAGGGCCTGGCCGGGCCCGAGGAAGCGCGGATCGTCAGCTCCGACGGCCGCAACGCGCCGGTGATCACCGACGGCCCGTTCCCGGAGACCAAGGAGTTCCTGGCCGGATACTGGATCGTCGACGTCGACAGCCAGGAACGCGCGCTGGACATCGCCGCCGAGGCCTCGGCCGCACCGGGCCCCGGTGGTAAGCCCATCGGTGAGTACATCGAGGTGCGCGCGGTGATGAGCGCACCTGCCGCCGATCGGTGATCGCTGCCGACCGCGCGACCGAGGACCTGCTGCGTGAACTCGCGCCGCAGGTCCTCGGCGCGCTGGTGCGCCGCTTCGGCGATTTCCCCACCGCGGAGGACGCGTTGCAGGAGGCCCTGCTGGCCGCCGCCACGCAGTGGCCGGTCGACGGCAGGCCGGACAACCCGCGTGGCTGGCTGCTGCAGGTGGCTCAGCGGCGCATGGCCGACGCCGTGCGCGCCGAGGTCGCCCGGCGCAACCGGGAAACGATGGTCGCCCTGCGCGAACCCGAACCCGCCGAGGCCGGTCCCACGCAGGACGACTCCTTGATGCTGTTGTTCCTGTGCTGCCATCCGGTGCTGCCGCCCGCGAGCGCGATCGCACTGACATTGCGCGCCGTCGGCGGCCTCACCACCGCCGAGATCGCGCGCTCCTCCCTGCTGCCGGAGGCGACGATGGCGCAGCGGATCACCCGCGCCAAGAAGCGGCTGGCCGCCCTCGACCGCCCGTTCGCGCCACCCACCGACGCCGAATGGCGTGAGCGGCTCGACGCGGTACTGCACGTGCTGTACCTGATCTTCACCGAGGGCCACACCGCCGCGACCGGTGATCGGCTGCGCCGTGCGGACCTGGCCGCCGAGGCGATCCGGCTGACCCGCGCGGTGTACCGGCTCCTGCCCGACGATCCGGAGGTGGGCGGGCTGCTCGCGCTCATGCTGCTCACCGATTCCCGCCGCGACGCCAGGACGGGTCCGCACGGCGAGCTGATTCCGCTACCCGAACAAGATCGCCGCCGCTGGGATCGCACGGCGATCGCCGAGGGGATCAGGCTGGCGACGGCAACGCTGGACCACGGGTTGATCGGCCCGTACCAGATCCAG
The DNA here is from genome assembly GCF_005863245.1 of Nocardia cyriacigeorgica. GTDB lineage: Bacteria > Actinomycetota > Actinomycetes > Mycobacteriales > Mycobacteriaceae > Nocardia > Nocardia cyriacigeorgica_C. The sequence continues at coordinate 10,200 of NZ_VBUT01000015.1, forward strand.
GCGGCGATCGCGGTGCTGCACGCGCAGGCGCCCTCCACCGAGACCACCGATTGGGAGCGGGTGCTGGCGCTGTATCGGCTGCTCGAACGCATCGCACCCAACCCGATGGTGACGTTGAACCGGGCCGTCGCCACCGCCATGGTGGACGGCCCGGCCGCAGGCCTCGCGGTCACTGACACCGTCGCCGGCGCGCTCGCCGACAGCCACCGGCTCGCTGCCGTGCGCGGACACCTCTACGAGATGGCGGGCGATCACCGGGCGGCCGTCACCTGCTACACGGCCGCCGCGCAGCGCACGACGAATACCGCCGAACGCGACTATCTAATGCTTCGTGCCGCGCACCTGCGCTCCGGCGCGGACAGCTCAGGCGGGTGACCCCGCCCAGGTCTTGCCGGTGATGAGCTCGTAGGCCTCCATGTATTTCTTGCGGGTCGCCTCGACGATGTCGGCGGGGATCTCCGGTCCCGGCGGTTCCTTGTCCCAGCCGGTGGAGGTGGACCAGTCGCGGACGAACTGCTTGTCGAAGGAGCGCTGCGGGCGGCCGGGCTCCCATTCGTCGGCGGGCCAGAAGCGTGAGGAGTCGGAGGTCAGGACCTCGTCGCCGAGGGTGAGGGTGTCTCCGTCCCAGCCGAACTCGAGCTTGGTGTCGGCCACGATCACACCGCGTTCGGCGGCGTGTGCGGCGCCGCGGGAGTAGATGGCCAGGGTCAGCTCGCGCAGGCGCTCGGCAACCTCGCGACCCTCCTGGTCGACCACGTCGGCGAAGGAGATCGCCATATCGTGGCCCTCTGCGGCCTTGGTGGACGGGGTGAAGATCGGTTCGGGCAGCCGGTCGCCGTCACGCAGGCCCGGCGGCAGGGCGATCCCGGAGACGGTTCCGCTCTGCTGGTACTCCTTCAGCCCGGACCCGGTGAGGTAGCCGCGGGCGATGCATTCGACTTGGACCATCTTCAGCGGCTTCACCCGGATCGCGCGCCTGCCGAACTCGGCGGGCACGTCGGTGGTGGACAGCACGTGGTTGGGCACATCGGCGAAGAACTCGAACCACCAGTTCGACAGCTGGGTCAGCAGCGCACCCTTGTCCGGGATCGGTGTCGGAAGCACCACGTCGTAGACCGACACCCGGTCGGAGGCGACGAGCAGCAGGGTGTCGCCGTCCTCGTACAGGTCGCGCACCTTCCCGGCGTGCACATGCTTCACGACGTCGCTCCGATCGTGGTCGATGGTTGTCGATGCGGAATTACTGCCGCGCGGGCAACCTTACCGACGTGGCATTGTGGGGAACGCCGTGCCCGTATCTGTTCTTCGACCATGAAGGAGTCCGATGTCCGCACCGAACCTCACCCGCGAACAGGCGATCGAGCGCGCCGCGACCGTCTCGGTCGAGAACTACCGCATCGAACTCGATCTCACCGACGGGTCGGGTAACCCGGGCGAGCAGACGTTCTTCTCCCGCAGCACGGTCGCTTTCACCGCGACGCCGGGGGCGTCCACCTTCATCGATATCGTGGCGCGCGGTGTCCGCTCGGCGGTCCTGAACGGTAACCCGATCGACGTCTCCGGCTACGACGAGTCCACCGGCATCACGCTGACCGATCTCGCCGCCACCAATGAGCTGGTGGTCGAGGCCGACTGCGAGTACTCGCACACCGGCGAGGGCCTGCACCGGTTCGTCGACCCGGCCGACGACGCGGTCTATCTCTACTCGCAGTTCGAGACCGCCGACGCCAAGCGCATGTTCGCCTGCTTCGACCAGCCCGACCTCAAGGCGACGTTCACCCTCAGCGTCACGGCGCCGGCCGGCTGGAAGGTCATCTCCAACGGCGAGCCGGTCGACACCATCGCCGCCGACCCCGCCCACCACCTGTTCCGCACCACCCCGAAGATGAGCACCTACCTGGTCGCGCTCATCGCGGGCCCGTACGCGCAGTGGACCGACGTCTACACCGACGAGCACGGCAGCATTCCGCTGGGCATCTACTGCCGCGCCTCGCTGGCCGAGCACATGGACGCCGACCGGCTGTTCACCGAGACCAAGCAGGGTTTCGGCTTCTACCACCGCAATTTCGGCGTGCCCTACGCCTTCGGCAAGTACGACCAGCTGTTCGTGCCGGAGTTCAACGCGGGCGCGATGGAGAACGCGGGTGCGGTGACGTTCCTGGAGGATTACGTTTTCCGGTCCAAGGTCACCCGGGCCTCCTATGAGCGTCGGGCCGAGACGGTGCTGCACGAGATGGCGCATATGTGGTTCGGCGATCTGGTCACCATGAAGTGGTGGGACGATCTGTGGCTCAACGAATCGTTCGCCACCTTCGCCTCGGTGCTGTGCCAGGCCGAGGCCACCGAATACACCAGCGCCTGGACCACTTTCGCGAATGTGGAGAAGTCCTGGGCCTACCGTCAGGACCAGCTGCCCTCCACCCATCCCATCGCCGCCGACATCCCGGATCTGGCCGCGGTGGAGGTCAACTTCGACGGCATCACCTACGCCAAGGGCGCGAGCGTGCTCAAGCAGCTGGTGGCGTATGTGGGGCTGGAGCCGTTCCTGGCGGGTCTGCGCGACTACTTCGCCGAGCACGCCTACGGCAATGCCACCTTCGACGATCTGCTCGCGGCGCTGGAGAAGTCGTCGGGTCGCGATCTGTCGACCTGGGGTGCGCAGTGGCTCAAGACCACCGGTCTGAACATCCTGCGGCCCGACTTCGAGGTCGACGCCGACGGAAAGTTCAGCTCCTTCACCGTCATCCAGGAGGGTGCCGCGCCCGGCGCCGGTGAACAGCGCGTGCACCGGCTCGCGGTCGGCGTCTACGACGACGACGCCGAGGGCAAACTGGTCCGCACCCACCGCGTCGAACTCGACCTCGATGCCACCGAGCGCACCGACGTACCCGAGCTGGTCGGTGTGCCGCGCGGCAAGTTCGTGCTGGTCAACGATGACGACCTCACCTACTGCTCGATCCGCCTGGACGCCGATTCGCTGGATGTGCTGATCAACCGCATCGCCGATATCGCCGAACCGCTGCCGCGCACGCTGGCCTGGTCGGCGGCCTGGGAGATGACCCGCCAGGCCGAGCTGCGGGCCCGCGACTTCGTGGCACTGGTGCAGCGCGGTGTCGGCGCCGAATCCGAGATCGGCGTGGTGCAGCGGCTGCTCATGCAGGCCAACACCACCCTCAGCAGCTACGCCGACCCCACCTGGGCCGCGGAGACCGGCTGGCCCGGGTACGCCAACCGGCTGCTGGAGCTGGCGCGGGAGGCCGAACCGGGTTCGGATCATCAGCTGGCCTTCGTCAACGCGCTGACCGGCGCGAAGCTCTCGCCCTGGCACACCGAGGTGCTGCGCGAGCTGCTCGACGCCGATCCGGCGACGGTGGGATTGGCCGGTCTGGTCGTCGACACCGATCTGCGCTGGCGCATCGTGACGGCGCTGGCGGCCGCCGGTGAGATCGACGCCGACGGCGTGGACACCCCGACCATCGACGCCGAACTGGCCAATGACCAGACCGCGGCGGGCAAGCGCCAGGCCGCGGCCGCCGCGACCGCCCGGCCCATCGCCGAGGTCAAGGAGCAGGCGTGGTCGACGGTGATGGGCGACGATTCGGTGCCCAACATCACCGCGCGCTCCATCGTCAACGGGTTCGCGCCCGCCGGGCAGGGTGAGCTGCTGTCGTCGTTCGTCGAGCGGTACTTCACCGAGATCCCCGAAGTGTGGGAGCGCCGGTCCAGCGAAGTGGCGCAGACCGTCGTCGTCGGGCTCTACCCGTCCTGGGAGATCAGCGAGGCCGCGGTGGCCAGCGCCGACAAGTTCCTCGCCGAGGAGCACCCGCCGGCGCTGGCGCGGCTGGTGAGCGAGGGCAAGGCGGGCATCGAACGCTCGCTGCGCGCCCGCGCCTTCGACGCGCAGTAGATAGCCGACCCGCACAGGCCCGGATCCCGTTGGATCCGGGCCTGTTTCGCGTCTGCCTGCGCTCGCTGCTGTGAGCAGATCTGCTCACAGCAGCGTGGCGAGATTTTTCGTCTCGGCGCGGGGCACGGTGGAGTCATGGCACACGATGAGAAGGCTCCGCTGTTCAGCTGGCGGGCCCGCGAACAACTTTTCGGCAGGCGCATCCTCGTTCTCGACGGTGGCCTCGACGACGACAACGGCACGCTGCTCATGACGCAGATGCTCACCCTCGCGGCCGAGGATCCCGACGCCGGGATCTCGCTGTGGATCCACTCCCCCGGCGGCTCGGTGCCCGCGATGCTGGCCATCCGCGACGTCATGCGGTTGGTGCCGTGCGAGATCTCCACCCTCGCCCTGGGGCTGGCGTGCAGCGCCGGGCAGTTCCTGCTCTCGGCCGGCGACCGGGGGCGGCGGTTCGCGCTCCCGCACGCCCGGATCCTGATGCATCAGGGTTCGGCCGGGATCGGCGGTAGCGCCGTCGAGGTCGAGGTGCAGGCCGACGACCTGCGCCACACCGTGGAGACCGTGCTCGGGCTCATCGCCGCCGACACCGGCCAGCCCTATGAGCGGATCTACGAGGACTCGCTGCACGACCGCTGGTTCACCGCGGCGCAGGCCAAGGAGTACGGGTTCATCGACCACATCGTCGACTCGTTCGGCCAGGTGGTTCCGCAGCGCCAGAAGATCGGAATCTCATGACCTCCTACACCATTCCCAATGTGATCGCCCGGCAGCCGGGTGGCGAGCGGATCATGGACGTCTACTCGCATCTGCTGGCCGAACGCATCGTCTATCTCGGCACGCCGATCGATTCGGGGGTGGCCAACGCGCTCATCGCGCAGCTGCTGCACCTCGAGTCGGAGAACCCGGAACAGGAGATCAACCTCTACATCAACTGTGAGGGCGGTGAGCTGCCCGCGATGCTCGCGGTGTACGACACCATGCGGTTCATCAAGGCGCCGGTGGCGACCACGTGCGTCGGCCAGGCCATCGCGGTCGGCGCGGTGCTGCTGGCCGCGGGCGAATCGGGCAGGCGTTCGATGCTGCCGCACGCGCGAGTGGTGCTGCATCAGCCGGCCGCACGCGGTCAAGGTGCGATCCCCGATCTGATCCTGCAAGCCGACGAGCTGGTGCGCATGCGCGCCGAGATCGAGTCGATCCTGTCCCAGCACACCGGCCGGCCGGCCGAGACGCTGCGCCGCGACACCGACCGCGACCGGGTGTTCACGGCCGCGGCGGCGGTGGACTACGGGCTGGTGGACCAGGTGCTGCACGCGCGGTGAGCGGGTAGGCGGGCGAAACACACCAGACCGCGGCGCGGCGGGCGGGCCGGCAGCGGCACGCCCGATGCCGAGCAGCCGCGAACGGGCCCGCGGGCGACTGGTCGGACCGCCACCCGACGTGGTCGAGCTGCGGGGCGGGGTCGGGTCGCATCCGGCACGCTCAGAATGCGAGCGGGCGCAGCAGTCTGCGTACGGCGCGGCAGATCCGGGTGCGGGCGCGCCCGGCTATCGGCGACCGCGGGCAGCTGTCAGCGGCACACTCACGCGGGTCAGGAGCGAATGGCCAGGGCGCGGCGTCGGGCAGTGAGAGCAGGTGCGGTCGAGCTTGCGAGCCCAACCGGCTCAGGCTGCGAGCAACACGATCCCGGGTGCCGCCGGGGCTCCAGCGCTCGGGGCGGCGGGTTCCTGTCCGGCGCTGCGGTAGCCCGATCCCCCGGCCGGGCGCAGAGCACGGCGGTGACTCAGTGTCTGCGCGACCTCGCCGGCCAGTTCGGCCAGAGAGGTGCCGAGCGCTCCGGCGAGCGCGGCGATCATCTCGCTCGATGGCTCCTTGCGGCCGCGTTCGATCTCGGACAGATATTGCGGCGAGACACCCGCGCGGCCAGCGGTCTCGGCCAGTGTCTCCTGGTGTTCCTGCCGCAGCGCGCGCAACCGGGTTCCGAGCACCTCACGCCACAGCGGCTCGCCTTCGGATCGGTCCTGCGGCGGGGTGTGGCGTCGGTCGCGTCCTCCGGGAATGGCATGCAGCCTCGGATGCTCGCTCATAGCCGGAGCGTACCGCCGTCGCCGCGCCGGGTCGTCGAATTCCGCTCTGGGCGGACACGTTCCGGGCGCGGACACACCACACCCCTCCGTCGCCGGGCGTCGCCCGGCAAGGGAGGGGTGCTGGTCGTTCGATTCAGCGGCCGATGGCGGCGGCCATCACCCGCACGGCCGAGACGAGGCCGTCGATGAGCTGGCCCTGACGCATCGAGCTCAGTGCGGCGGTGACGCCGAGCTGGCAGACGCGGTCGTTGGCGCGGTCGGCGACGTCCTTGCCCGAACGCACCTCGACGGCGCGGTCGTTGGGCGAGACGGCGATGAGCACCGACCGGTTCGCCTCCGGGGTCACCGGGAAGATCGCGTCGGCACCGGCGGTCGGGTCGGCGCCGAGATCACCGATGAAGACGTTGAACCGCACCTTGGTGGCGCGGGTCGCCTCGGTGAGCACGTTGTCCATGAGCAGGCGCTCTTCATTGTTGAAGGGCGCTTCCTTGAAGACGTCGCCCGCCTCGTGCACGCCGGACACCCGGCCGCTGCTCATCAGGGCGTATCCGTGCGGTAGTTCGGATTCGACCACCGCGGGCCACTTAGAACCTGCCACTTGCCCTGCCTCCGATCAGCTCCGCGTCCGCGGTTTCGATAGCCGCATGGTGACCATGCGAATCAGCAATGTGGTGCCCGTACACGGTCACCTCGTCGGTCGCACTCCACAGCACCGGCTCGGAGGTCCACTTCTTGCTCAGGTCGTAGTGGACCGGCTTCTCGCCGGGCAGCGGCTTACCGAGAAACGACAATCCGGCGATCACGCCGTAGATCACCAGCGGGATGCCGACGAAGATCAGCACTGTCTCGAGAATGCTCACAGCTCAAAGGTAGACGATGCTCTGTAGTAGTTCATCGATCGGTAAGCCTTTTGCGCCTCGACCAGGTGTTTCGGCGAGCGTCGCCGAAAGTCGCGCCGATCGTCGCCCGCGTCCGTCCGGCCTGTCACGGGTGGCTCTGAGCTGCACTGTTGGCCGGCGCTGCGCGGTTGTCCGGTGGGCGATGCTCAGATCAGCCAGGCGGCGGAGTTCGGGGCAAGCAACCCATCGACCAGGGGCGCGCTGAGCAGGATCGCCTCGCCCTCGGGTAGCTCGATCGCGGCGGCCGAACTGTTGAGCACGCAGACGAGGCCGCCGGGACGGCGGAACATCAGCACGCCGGGTGCGGCGGGCAGCCACTCCAGCCCGGCGCCGTCGAACTCCGGGCGCTTGTGCCGCAGCTCGATGGCGTCGTGGTACAGCTCGAGGGTCGACCCGCTGCGATCGAGTTGGGCGGCCACTGTCAGCTCGGCCCATTCGGCCGGAATCGGCAGCCACGACCGCGCCGCCCTGGTGAACCCGAAGGGCGGGGCGGACCCTTCCCAGGGAATCGGCACCCGGCACCCGTCGCGACCGCGCTCGGCGTGCCCCGTGCGTTCCCAGACCGGGTCCTGCAACACCTCGTCGGGCAGATCGTCGACATTGGGCAGACCCAGTTCGGCGCCGTTGTACATGAACACCGCGCCGGGCAAGCCGAGTTCGAGCAGGATCATCGCCCTGGCCCGCGCGAGGCCGAGCTCGCCGCCACCGTAGCGGGTCACCTCACGCTCGATGTCGTGGTTGGACAGCGTCCAGGTGGGCGTCGCCCCGACCGGGACCACGGCGAGCAGGGAGTTCTCCACGGCGTGGCGGATGGCATCGGCGTCGAACGGGGTCTCGGCCAGCCGGAAGTTGAAGGCCAGGTGCAGTTCGTCCGGGCGGACGTATTCGCCGAAGCGCACGTTGTCGTCGACCCAGACCTCGCCGATGGACACCGCGTGCGGGTAGTCGTCGAGCACGCGGCGGATGCGGCGGTGTATGTCGTGCACGGCGGGGTTGTTGAAGCGCGGATCGGAGTCGTCGTGGATCAGCATCCGGGTGTCGACGCGCTCCATATCCGGCAGGCCCTCCGGTTTGGCCATGCCGTGCGCGACGTCGATGCGGAAACCGTCCACCCCACGGTCGAGCCAGAACCGCAGGGTGTGCTCGAAATCGGCGATGACCTCGGGGTTGTCCCAGTTCAGATCGGGTTGTTCGGCGGCGAACAGGTGCAGATACCACTGACCGGGGCTGCCGTCGGCCTCCACGACCCGGGTCCAGGCCGGGCCGCCGAAGATGCTCGGCCAGTTGTTCGGCGGCAGCTCACCGTCGGCGCCGCGTCCGTCGCGGAAGATGTAGCGGGCCCGTTCGGGACTACCGGGTGCGGCGGCGAGGGCGGCGCGGAACCAGGGATGGGCATCGCTGGTGTGATTGGGCACCAGGTCCATCGTGACCTTGATATCGCGGGCGTGCGCGGCCGCGATCAGGGCGTCGAAGGCAGGCATGCCGCCGAAGAGCGGGTCGATATCGCGAGGGTCGGACACGTCGTAGCCGCCGTCGGCCATCGGCGAACGCATCACCGGGCAGATCCACAGCGCGTCCACCCCGAGGCGCTCCAGATAGTCCAGCCGGGCGCGCACGCCGCCGAGATCACCGACGCCGTCGCCGTCGGAGTCGGCGAAAGAACGCGGATAGACCTGGTAGAAGACCGCCGCCTCCCACCACGGAACGGAACCGGTGCTCATACCCACCCCGCCACGGTCACCAGGTCGCGTTCATCAGCGAGTTCGCGGCCATCTCCAGATAGTCGAGCAGTGCCTTGCGGTGTTCGTCGTCGAGCACCTCCGGCTCGATCTCGGCCACCCCGATCCGCATACAGCGCAACCAGGCGTCGCGCTCGACCGGACCGATGGTGAAGGGCATATGCCGCATCCGCAGCCGCGGGTGCCCGCGCTCGTCGCTGTAGGTGCGCGGCCCGCCCCAGTACTGCTCCAGGAACATCCGCAACCGACGCTCGGCGGGGCCCAGATCCTCCTCGGGGTACAGCGGGCGCAGCACCTCGTCGGCGGCCACCTCACGGTAGAACGCGGCCACGATCCGGCGGAAGGTCTCCTCGCCGCCGACCGCCTCGTAGAACGACGTCGCTGTGTGCTCGCCCGAAGTCATAGACCCTCTCGATTCGCTGGATGCGCCGCGCTCCATTGTGCCCGCCCACCGGCCTACTCGCGCACATCGCGGCCCGATGGCTCTTCAGGCACAGTTCACCCGACATTGTGTTAAATCACCGTGCACCGGCCCGCATTCCGTGGTCAACTTGGTGGCAGTCTCCGGCGAGATACCACATGATCTTGGAACGCAGAAATTGGGGTCGACATGAAGCAGCGACACGCCCGATCGCAGGAGGCGAGGGCGCACCGACAACTCCAGCCCGCCGACGTCCACAACCGTGGGTCGGGGGCTACTCCGCTGCACTTGTTGTCCGATCATCATTCCGGGGCGCACCGCGATAATCATCGCGCCGACACCGCGCCGACCCCACTGCCCACACACACCAGCAACTGGCTCAAACGCCGCGTCCTGCTCCTCAACGCCACCTACGAGCCGCTGACCGCGCTGTCCGCGCGTCGCGCCGTGGTGCTGCTCATCTGCGATAAGGCCGACACCGTCCACCACGACCCCGAGGGCCCGATCGTGCATTCGGCCGGATCCTCGCTCACGATTCCGTCGGTGATCCGCCTGCGCACCTACGTCCGTGTTCCCTACCGGGCCCGCGTCCCGATGACCCGCGCCGCCCTCATGCAGCGCGACCGCTACCGCTGCGGGTACTGCGGCGGTAAAGCCGAGACCATCGACCACGTCGTCCCCCGCAGCCGCGGCGGCGAGCACAGCTGGGAGAACTGCGTGGCCAGCTGCGCACCCTGCAATCACCGCAAAGCCGACAAACTGCTCAGCGAGCTCGGGTGGACGCTGCGCGCGCCGCTGGTATCGCCGAAGGGACCGCACTGGCGGTTGCTGTCGACCGTCACGGAGTTGGATCCGGTGTGGTTGCAGTACCTGGGCGAGGGAGCCGCCTGAGACTCGCTCGTCAGCGGTGTTCGACGACCAGCGTTGCCCAGGTACCCGGCTCCAGCGCCTCGAACAGGTGCGCACGATCACCGGGATAGCTGATGTAGTCGCCGGGTAACAACTCCTCCGGGGAATCGCTCGGCCCCACCAGAGCGCGACCGGCAGCGAGCAGGATGTGTTCGACGGATTCGCGCGTATGCGGTTCGGACCGGCGGGGCTCACCTGGTTCGGCGGTGATCCGGTAGATATCGTGCCGGGCATCGGCCGATCCCGCGGCGAGCAAGGTGGCCCGGAATTCCGACCGCTCCGCGGCGACCACCGGCCCCTGTCCCGCCCGGATCAGCCGCACACTCGGCCGCGGCGGTTCCAGCAGCCGCGAGAAGGGCATGTCCAAGGCAACGCACAGCGCCCACAGCGTTTCCAGGCTGGGGTTTCCGGTGCCCGATTCCAGTTGCGACAGCGTCGATTTCGCGATGCCCGCGCTGGCAGCGACCTCGGTGAGCGATAACCCCGCACGCGTGCGTTCCCTGCGTAGCGACGCGGCGATCACCGCTTTCGGCGCCACTGCCGGATCTTCTGCTGTCATCGAGTGCTCCCGTTGCTGGTCTTCGTCCCGGATTCGCCTCGCGGGCTGCGGCGGACCGGGCGCCGGTTCATCGGCTCCACCTGTCGCTGCTGTTCGCGACCGTCGCCGGCGGATACCGGCAGGCCGGCGCCCGCCCGCGCGGCCACGATCCCGGCCCGGATTATCTCGTTGACGGATCCGATCGGTTGCGTTCAATATAAGCAACATGCGTTCGATGTGGCGAACACTGGATCGGGACATCCGGACCAGTGTCGCGGCGACCTGCGTTGCTGCCGCGATGATCGGCGTGTCCTATGGCGCGGCGGTGGTCGGCGCCGGATTCCCGGCCTGGATGCCGGTGGTGCTGGCGTCGACGGTGCTGGCAGGCGGTTCGGAGTTTCTGTTCTTCGGGATCCTCACCGCAGGCGCCGGTCCGCTCGCGGCGGCATCGGCCGGTCTGCTCGTCAACGCCAGGCACCTGCCGTACGGCTTGTCGATGCCGGACGTGTTCGGCTCCGGCGTCCGGCGACTGCTCGGCGTGCACCTGATGGTCGACGAGAGCGTGGCGTTCGCACTGGCTCCCGGCGATCTCGAACGGCGCCGCAGCGCTTATTGGCTGTGCGGACTCGGCATCGCTGCGTGCTGGCCGCTCGGCGCGCTTGCCGGGGCCGTCATCGGCAGCATCGTGCCCGATACCGCGGCGTTCGGCCTGGACGCGGTCTTTCCGGCGGTCCTGCTCGCCCTGATCCTGCCCGCCCTGCGCGATCGGGCCACCCTGCGGGGAGCAGGCGCCGGCGTCGGATTGGCCTTGCTCACAATGCCGTTCGTCCCGGCGGGCCTACCGGTGCTGATCGCACTGGCCGGACTGATCTTCGCGCTGGGAGCGCTGTGATGGATTCACCGCTGCTGGTTCCCGCCATGCTCACCATGGCCGTGGGCACCTACCTGCTCCGGTGGGCAGGGCCCGCATTGCGCAACCGGATCCGGTTTCCGCCACGAGCGGCCCGGCTGCTCGAGATCGGTGCCGTGATCTTGCTGGCGGCCCTGGTGGCGACCACCACGCTGCCGTTCGGGAACGAATTCGGGTGGGCCCTGCCCGCCGGCGTGCTGGTGGGAGGGGTACTGGCCTGGCGGCGCTGCCCGCTGCTGGTGGTCATCATCGCGGCCGCGGCGACCACGGCGGTGTTGCGGGCCGTCGGCGTCGACTGAGTGGGCACGTACATCTCGGCGGGGCCGCCGATCTCATTGCCCCCGGCGGTCGAGTGCCCTCGTGCGAATCGCACCAGGCACAGCGCCCGGACAGCGGCAGTGACCCGGCTCAGCGCGGGGTGAGTGGCAGACCACCGCCGAGGCGGCGGGCGACCGATCCGTAGCGGGCATCCAGGCGCAGCCACGTCTTGCTGGATCGGACCCGCACGATCTCGGCGGGCGGTATCCGGCGCGAGTCTGCGCGGTCACCCGAGTGCGGAATGAAATCCATGGCGGTGAGAGCGAAGACGACGCGCATTGGCACCTGCACCTGGACCGCACCCCCGGACACGGTGAGCACCGTCTGATCCAGCAGGGCGGCGGGCGGTCCATGCCCCGAGCCGTGCTCCTTGGCGAGGTCGGCGCCCTGTTCGGCGAGTTCGACCAGAGTACGGGCGGGCACATCGTCGATGTGGGAGAAGCCGCTGTCCGGCGGCAGCGCCCCGCGCCAGGCCGAATCCATCGAGTAGCCGAGGTCGATCGGGCTACCGGACGCCAGCCCGGCCAGCACCGCATCGGCGCCGACGGTGACATCGTCGACGCCCAGCTCGGCGACCACGGTGCGCACCGCGAGCGCCTCGAATCCCGTCGCCACCCACGCCGACACCCATCGCTCACCGCGCCGGCGCAGCCGCACCACCACGGCCGGATCCAGCCGGAGAGCACGGCCGAGGAAGGTCGCGAGGTTCTCCCGTTCGGCTGGATCGCCGACGTACAAGACCCGTTGTTCGGACATCACAGACCGACGATCACCGTGCGCCGGTCACTCACTCATCCACTGCGCGAGATAGTCGCGCTCATCGGGAGTCAGCCTGCGCAACCGCTGGGTGTCCATGTCGAAGGCGGCGAGCTGGGTGGAGGCGACCACCGCGGGCGGGGAGTCGGGAGCGGCGCCGGCGGCGCGCACCTCGTAGGCCACGGTGAAGTCGACCGCGCGCAGCTGCTCGATCCACATGGCGATATCGAGCGGGGTGTCCTCGTGCCGCAGCTGGCCGCGGTAGCGGACATGCAGGTCGGCCAGCACACACCCTTGGCGCAGGGCGGCGGTGGGGCGATCGTCTTCGAACAGCCATGGGATGCGCGCTTCCTCGAGCAGCGTCACCATCCGGGCGTGGTTGACGTGCTGGAACGCGTCCATATCCGACCAGCGGATATCGACCTTGGCATGAAAACGCTTGGGTAGGACGACCGTGTCCCTCGCCTGCGGATTGCCGTTCAGCGATCCGACACTCGTCACCGTGATACCTCCGACTGGGTGCCCGCCCCACTCACCATGCTGCGCACCTGCCGCGCGGCGACCGACAGCGTGGCCAGGTCGTGGGTACCGGACTCGAACAACTCCGACAGCGCGGCCCGGGCACGCCCGAGCCGAGACTGGTTCTTCGACTCCCAGTATGCAATCTTCTCGTCCGCGGTCTCTTCCGGGTCGCCGCCGGAGAGCACATCCAGGGTGAGCGAGCGCAGCGAGCTGTACATGTCGTCGCGCAGCGCGAGCCGGGCCAGCGCATGCCAGCGATCACCGCGTTCCAGGTGGCTGACGGCCTCGAGCAGCCAATCGATCTTCAAGTGCTCGTTGAGCGCGTAGTACAGCGAACCCACCTCGTCGCCGGTTCGATCGGTGATATCGGCGATATCGATCACATCGAGCAGCGGGAACAGATTCAGCAGCCCGTAGACCTCGGTGGCGAGGTCGGTGGGCGCCCCGCGGGCGATCAGTTCGGCGCTCTGATCGGTCAGTGACGTCACGTGGTGGCCGCGCAGCCAGCCGGGAACCTTGGGGGCGAGTTCGCGAACACCACGGCTGTAGCGGTTGACCTCGGCGCCGACCGCGATCGGCTGCGGCCGGTTGGTGAGCAGCCAGCGCGAGGCCCGGTCCAGCGTGCGTTTGGTTTCCAGCTCGAGTTCGTCACGGATCGCGACAGAGGTATCGGCGGTGCGGATCCTGGTCCAGATGTCGTGCAGCCCGAAGATCTCGGTGACGGCGGTGAATGCGCGTACCGAATCGCTCGCGGTGGCGCCGACCTCTTCGTTGAGCCGATGGGCGTAGGTGATGCCGCCGTAGTCGACGACTTCGTTCACGATCACCGTGGTGAGGATTTCCCGGCGCAGCCGATGCTTCTTGATCGCGGTACCGAAGCGTCCGCGCAGTGGCGTCGGGAAGTACGTAGGCAGCCGAGAGGCGAAGTACGTCATATCGGGCAGGTCCGAATCGAGCAGATCTCCCTTGAGCGCGAGCTTCACGTGCGCCATCAGGTTCGCCAGCTCCGGAGAGGTCAGGCCGGTGCCTTCCTCGTGCCTGCGCTTCATCTCCGGTTCCGACGGCAGCGCCTCGAGTTCGCGGTCGAGACCGCGGCGCTGCTCCAGATCGTCGATCACCCGGCGGTGCACGTTCAGCATGCGCGGTGCGTCCGAGCGCGACAGGCCCATCAGGAAGTTCTGGGAGACGTTGTCGCGCAACACCATCTGGGCGACCTCGTCGGTCATCGACGCCAGCAGCGGATTTCGCTCGGAGGGCGGCAGCAGCCCGGCGCTCACCACGCCGTCGAGCAGCACCTTGATGTTGACCTCGTGGTCGGAGCAGTCCACTCCGGCGGAGTTGTCGAGGGCGTCGGTGTTCATCTTGCCGCCGTTGCGGCAGAACTCGATGCGCCCGAGTGCGGTGGCGCCGAGGTTGCCGCCCTCGCCGATGACGTTGACCCGCAGCTGATTTCCATCGACGCGGACCGCGTCATTGGACTTGTCGCCCACGTCGGCATTGGATTCGGTGCTCGCCTTGATATAGGTGCCGATACCGCCGTTCCACAGCAGTTGCACGGGCGCGAGCAGGATGGCGCGGACCAGCTCCGGCGGAGACAGCGCCGTCACATCGTCGGCCAGCCCGAGCGCTTGCCGGGCCTGCGGGCTGATCGGCACCGACTTCACCGTGCGGTCCCAGACGCCGCCACCCTCGCTGATCAGCGACTTGTCGTAATCGGCCCACGACGACCGCGGCAACTCGAACATCCGCCGCCGCTCGGCAAACGACGACACCGCATCCGGAGTCGGATCCAAGAAAATATGCCGGTGGTCGAACGCCGCCACCAAACGAATGTGCTCCGACAACAACATCCCATTACCGAACACATCACCGGACATATCACCGATACCCACCACCGTGAAATCCTCGGCCTGAGTATCGATCCCCATCTCCTGGAAGTGCCGCTTCACACTCTCCCAGGCACCCTTGGCGGTAATGCCCATCGCCTTGTGGTCGTAGCCCGCCGACCCACCCGAGGCGAACGCGTCACCGAGCCAGAAGCCATAACTCTTGGCCACCTCGTTGGCCACGTCGGAAAATGTGGCCGTGCCCTTGTCGGCGGCGACGACGAGGTAGGTGTCATCGCCATCGCGGCGCACCACCCGCGCGGGCGGCACCACCGCACCGGTCGCCAGGTCGACATTGTCGGTGACGTCGAGCAGTCCGGAGATGAACGTGCGGTAGCAGGCCACACCTTCGGCGCCGAGTGCTTGGCGGTCTGCGCCCGGATCGCCGGTGGCTGCCGGTGGCTGTTTCACCACGAAACCACCCTTGGCGCCCACCGGCACGATCACCGCATTCTTCACCGCCTGCGCCTTCACCAAACCCAGGATCTCGGTCCGGAAATCCTCCAACCGATCCGACCACCGCAAACCACCACGCGCCACCGCACCGAACCGCAGATGCACACCCTCCACCCGCGGCGAATACACGAAAATCTCGAATTGTGGCCGCGGCTTGGGCAATTCGGCGATCTCGCGCGGCTCGACCTTCATCGAGATGTAGTCACGGGGACGGCCGTCGGCGTCGGTGACGTAGTAGTTGGTGCGCAGGGTCGCCGAGATCAGCCCGAGGATGGCGCGCAGGATGCGGTCGGCGTCCAGGCTCACCACCTGATCGATGCGGGCGCGAACCTGCGCCTCCAACTCCGCGGCCCGCTCCGTGGAGTGCGTGTCGGGATCGAATCTCGTTGCGAACAGATCCGTGAACAGCCGCGCCGCTTCCGGGTAGTTGAGCAGCACGCGGGCGATATTGGTCTGGCTGTACGGGAATCCGGCCTGCTGCAGGTATCTGGCGTAGGTACGCAGAATGGACACCTCGCGCCACGGCATCCGGGCGCGCAACACCAGTTCGTTCAGCCCATCCGCTTCGGCACGGCCGTACCACACCGCGGCGAAGGCTTCCACGAAGCGCGCGCGCAAGCCGCCGGCCTCGGCATCGTGCGCGTCGGAACGAGCGGCCGATTCCATCAGTTCGGCGTCGAGATCCTCATCGAGCGCGCTGCGCAGCAACTCCGGCCGGGCCAGCAGGCCGAAATCGTAGATCCAGCGCTCGCCGCCGGGCTCGCCGGTCGCCGCACCGAGCTGGATCTGATACGGGCGTTCGTCCACTACCTCCACGCCGAGGCTTTGCAGGACGGGCAGCACCTGGCTCAACGAGACGCCGGTGCCGCCGATGTAGAGGCTGAATCGCCAGGAGCCCGGCGCGGCGTCGGGCTGGCGATACAGGTGCTGGTCGATATCGCCCTCGGTGAGGTGCTCCAGCCGAGCGATATCGGCCAGGGCCCTGGCCGGTTCGAAATCCTGTTTGTAGCCCTCGGGGAAGGCATCGGCGTAGCGGTCGACCACGCCGGGGTCGAGCACCGTCGAGGTGCTGACCGCATCGTCGAGATGGTCGTCCCAGGTGTGGCTGGCCGCGTCGAGCAACCGCTGGATCCGCAGCCTGTTCTCTTCGGAGGTGTCCGCCGACGCGGGCAGCCTCCCCTGCGCGCCGGCCTCGGCCTCGGGCATGCGGACGGTGAAATACACACTGGCGAGCTCACTTTCGCTCACCCGCGCGGAGTAGTCGATCGAGACGCCGCCCAGTTCACGGACCAGGATCTCCTGCATCTCCAGCCGCACCGCGGTGGTGTAGCGGTCGCGCGGCAGGTACACCATGCAGGCGACGAATCGGCCGAAGCCGTCCGCGCGCATGAACAACCGCACCTGCCTGCGCAGCCGGACGTTCAGGACCGCGGTGGCGGTGCGGCGCAACGTCTCGGTATCGGAGGAGAACAGTTCGGTGCGTGGGAACGATTGGATGACCTCGAGCATCCCCTGCCCGGAGAACGAGTCCAGATCGAAGCCGCTGTCTTCGATCGCCGACCGCACCCGGCGCGAGATCACCGGGATGTCGAGCACGTTCTCGTGCACGGCGGTCACCGTGAAGACCCCGATGAACAGGTGCTGGCCGACGACCTCGCCGCTGTCGTCGAGATCGGCCACACCGATGAAGTACGGATACACCGACCGGTGCACGGTCGCGGGCACGAGCCCCTGGGTGAGCATGAGCAGCGGCTGCTCCCCGGTGATGGCCGGGACATCGAAATCGGTGCCGACGCCGGGACGCAGCACGCCGAGGCACGAATCCGGCACGACCTCCGGGCGGGCGTCATCGTCGGCGGCCTTGCGGTAGCGGGCGTAGCCGAGCACGGTGAAATGCCCACTGGCCAACCAGCGCAACAGATTTGCGCAATCGGTCAGGTCGACCGCCGGGAACGGAGCATTGCCGGCGGCGGCGGCCCGATCGAGTTCATCGGCCAGCGTGCTCTGCGCCGTCCGGATCGCGGCGGTATCGCCGATGACCTGACGAACGTCGTCGACCACCACCGGCATCGATGCCTCGACCCGGTCGAGGAGCGCTCGGCTGGTGGACGGGTGCAGTTGCAGATGCATCCAGCTCTCCCGCAGACCGGGATCGCCGTTGGCGTCCACCTCGTGCGGTTTGGCGTCGATCAGGCGCCCGTCGGCGGCGCGTTCGACCTCGAAGATCGGATGGATCACCTCGCTGACGCTGACCCCCATCCGGCTCAGCGAGGAGGTGATCGACTCCACCAGCAGCGGCATATCGTCGGTGACCACCTGGACCGCGGCGCCGAGACCGGACCCGTCGTCGGGGTGATACACCCGCACCAGGGCCCGGCCCGGACTGCGCGTCATCGCCAGCTCCAGATGCCTGCGGAAGATCTGGGTGATCCCGGTGATCGCACAGTCCACATCGCCCGCGTCGACGTGACGGAAGTATGCCTCTTCCAGGGCGGCGAGGTCGCCGCGCAACGGTTGCGGCAACCCCGCGACCCACGCCGCACTGGACAATTCCGACGAGACCGTCATTTTTTCGCCAACTCCCTCGGATTCGGTTCCGCAACAAAGTGACGCCGGTCTCGACACTAGTCCCGCACCCGGGACCGGTGGGGAAAAGCTTTGCGGTTACCCGCGAGTCAGCTTCCGGTGGGTGACGCGGTGCGGCCGCGCGGCTTCCGGGCCGAGGCGCTCGATCTTGTTCGCCTCGTACGCCTCGAAGTTGCCTTCGAACCAGAACCACTTGGCGTCGTTGTCGGCGTCGCCTTCCCAGGCCAGGATGTGGGTGCAGGTGCGGTCGAGGAACCACCGGTCGTGGGAGATGACCACGGCGCAGCCGGGGAACTGCTCGAGCGCGTTCTCCAGCGAGCTCAGCGTCTCGACATCCAGGTCGTTGGTCGGCTCGTCGAGCAGGATCAGGTTGCCGCCCTGCTTGAGGGTGAGCGCCAGGTTCAGGCGGTTGCGCTCGCCACCGGAGAGCACGCCCGCCGGCTTCTGCTGGTCCGGGCCCTTGAAACCGAACGCGCTGACGTAGGCACGCGAGGGCATCTCCTGATTGCCGACCTCGATGAAGTCGAGTCCGTCGGAGACGACCTGCCAGACGTTCTTCTTCGGGTCGATGCCCGCGCGGTTCTGGTCGACGTAGCTCAGCTTGACGGTCTCGCCGACCTTCACCTCGCCGCTGTCGGGCTGCTCGAGCCCGACGATCGTCTTGAACAGCGTGGTCTTACCGACACCGTTGGGCCCGATGACGCCGACGATGCCGTTGCGCGGCAGGGTGAACGACAGATCCTTGATCAGCTGACGGTCGCCGAAGCCCTTGTCCAGGTGCTCCACCTCGACCACCACGTTGCCCAGACGCGGACCGGCCGGAATCTGGATCTCCTCGAAGTCCAACTTCCTGTGCTTCTCGGCCTCGGCGGCCATTTCCTCGTAGCGCCCCAGGCGTGCTTTGTTCTTGGCCTGGCGAGCCTTGGCACCGGAACGCACCCAGGCGAGTTCGTCCTTGAGGCGCTTCTGCAGCTTCTGGTCCTTCTTACCCTGCACCTCCAGACGCTGGGCCTTCTTCTCCAGGTAGGTGGAGTAGTTGCCCTCGTAGGGGTAGGCGCGGCCGCGGTCGAGCTCGAGGATCCACTGGGCGACGTTGTCGAGGAAGTACCGGTCGTGGGTGACGGCCAGCACGGCGCCCTGGTAAGAAGCCAGGTGCTGTTCGAGCCAGAGCACGCTCTCGGCGTCGAGGTGGTTGGTGGGCTCGTCCAGCAGCAGCAGGTCGGGCTTGCTCAGCAGCAGCTTGCACAGTGCGACACGGCGACGCTCACCACCGGAGAGGTTGGTGACCGGCTCGTCCGGCGGCGGGCAGCGCAGCGCGTCCATGGCCTGCTCGAGCTGGGAGTCGATGTCCCAGGCGTCGGCGTGGTCGAGGTACTCCTGCAGCTTGCCCATCTCTTCCATGAGCTCGTCGGAGTAGTCGGTGGCCATGAGTTCGGCGATCTCGTTGAACCGGTCGAGCTTGACCTTGACCTCGCCGAGGCCCTCCTCGACATTGCCGCGCACCGTCTTCTCCTCGTTGAGCGGCGGCTCCTGCTGCAGGATGCCGACGGTCGCGCCCGGGGCGAGGAACGCATCGCCGTTGTTCGGCTGGTCCAGTCCGGCCATGATCTTCAGCACGCTGGATTTACCGGCGCCGTTGGGGCCGACGACGCCGATCTTGGCGCCGGGAAGGAAGTTCAAGGTGACATCGTCGAGCACGACCTTGTCGCCGTGCGCCTTACGAACCTTCTTCATCTGGTAAATGAACTCAGCCATGAGCAAAGCCTATCGGTGCGAGGAATGATGGATCGAAGCAGAGCCAGCGCCCGCGCTCGGCGCGCAGGCGCGTCAGGCGTCGACGGGTTCGTGGTCGGGAGTCCGGGGCGGTGCCTGCGCGGAGATCTCCGCGTCCACCTGCTGCCCGTCGCCCCCGTGCTCTCGACCATCAGCGCCTGAGTGCCCAGCAGTATTCCCCATCCCGGCCTCCTCGGCATTCGCGGCCTGCCGCCAGCGGTGCACCACCGCCGTGCACCTGGACAGATCCGGGCCGATGGCACTGGCCCGCATCTCCAGATCGCGGCGGTCGACGCCGTCGCGGGTGCGGTACTCGTTGGTCCGCAACTGGCCGTAGGCGATGATCGGATCGCCGCGGCCGATGGATGCGTCCACGCCCGCGACCAGCTTGCGCCAGCAACTCACGGTCAGGAACAACGTCCCGTTGTCCACCCATTCGCCGGAGCTGCGGTCGAGCCTGCGTGAGGTGCTGGCCATCCGGAACGTCAGCACCTGTTCCCCGCCCGGCAGTTCCCTGATGACCGGCTGCGTCGCCACGGTCCCCACCACTGTCGACATCGCCTCGTACATGTGTCCACCCCTTCGTCGACTCCCCGGACGCCCGGCGCTGTGCCGGTCGCGTGTTGCTCGCGCGTCCGACGGACGGTGATCCGATCGCCGTCGGCTGCGGTGCTGGATGACCTCCGCGAGCAACGTCCCCAGCATGCGCCCGAATCGGCACCGCCGACAGAGCGAAAGCCGCGCTTGTGGATAACTCGCAGTGCTGTGAACAGCGGATGTTCCGCATGATGACGGCTCCCGCATGGCCGTGCGCATCGACTCGACGGTGCGGCGCACAGCAGCCCGGCCGGTGCAGAACCTCGCTACCCGAGCTCGGCGCTGTCCAACGCGCCTAGATCGTGGTCAGATCGGTGTTGGCACCACAGAGCACCACCACCGGCCGCTCCCCCGCCGCGGGCACGTACACCCCGCTGCGGATCGCGGCCAGCGCGGTCGCCCCGGCCGGCTCCACCACCAGGCGGAACTCCCGCCACAGGTATTCCCGCGCGTCCGCGATGGCGTCGTCGGTGACCAGCACCGATCCCACGTCGTAGCGGCGGGCGATATCGAAGGCGATGTCGCCGATCCGCGAGGCTCCGAGCGCATCGGCCGCGATGCTGGCGACCTCGACCTCTACCGGGCGCCCCGCGGCCACGGCAGCGTGCAGCGTCGGCACCCCTTCCGGCTCCACCCCGATCACCCGCTGCCTGCGTCCGAGCGCGGCGGCGATACCGGCGACCAGGCCACCACCGCCCACCGCGACCAGCACCGGCGGACGGCCACGGACCTGCTCCTCGATTTCGAGCCCGACCACACCGGCGCCGGAGACCACCGCGGGCAGGTCGTAGGCGTGCAATTGCAGGGCGCCGCGTTCGATCGCGAGCTCGCTCGCGTAGCCATAGGCCTCGGCGTAGGTGGTGCCGTGCCACAGCACCTCGGCCCCGTAGGACCACATGGCGGCGACCTTCGTGTGCGGCGCCGACTCGGGAACCACCACCGTGCACGTCTTGCCGAGTGCCGCGGCCGCGAGCGCGGCGGCGATCCCCGCGTTGCCACCGGAGGCGATGACGACGTGCTCGATACCTTCGCCCGATTCCAGCAGCGCGTTGAAACTGCCGCGCGCTTTGAACGTGCCGCCGTGCTGCAAGTGCTCCAGCTTGAGCGTGACGGGCACCGGTCCGTCCGGGCCGGTCACATCGGTGTGGAAGACCGGCGTGCGGCGGATCCGCCCGGCCAATCGCCTGCGGGCCGCGCGCACGTCCGAGCGATACACCCGGGCGAACGGCCGTTGCCGTGGCGAGGACGTCTTCTGATCGGTCATTTGCGTACCGCCCGGTCTCGTTGGGCGAGTTCGGCGAACATGGCATTGTGCGCGGCGAGGTCCGCGTCGTGGTCGCGTTCGGCGGCGCGGTCGGTGCGCTGGGCCAGCCGCTGATCACTGCGCGACCACTGGATCAGCAACGCCAGCATCACCACCACCAGCGGCACTTCACCACTGGCCCAGGCCAGGCTGCCGCCGGTGCGCTGATCGCCGAGCAGGTCGGTGTTCCAGTCCAGGCCGAGGCTGCGGTAGAACCACCCGCCGAGCACTGTGGTCGTACTCATCAGGGCCACACCGAAGAAGGCGTGGAACGGCAGCGAACCGAACACCATGCCCAGCTTGGTCAGCGGCTGCACCTGCCGCGGCTTGGGATCGATCCCGATCACGACCCAGTAGAAGAGGTAGCCGCCGAGCAGGAAGTGCAGGTTCATCAACAGGTGTGCGGCGTGCGAGTCGACGAAGTTGTCGAAGATGCCACCCAGGTAGAGGGCATAGAAGCCGCCGACGAAGATCACCGACGCCACCACCGGCTGGGTCAGCGCCCGCGAGACCGGATTGTGCACCGCCGCCAGGATCCATTCGCGCGGACCCGGGACACCGCCGCGCCCGGCGGGCGGCAGGGCACGCAGGGCCAGGGTCACCGCACCGCCCAGCGCCAGCAGGATCGGCACCAGCATCGACAGCGCCATATGCGCGCCCATGTGCACGCTGAACATGGCCGGCCCGTACCGGCCGACGCCCGAGGACGTCGTGAACAGCAGGATCACACAGCCCGACAGCCAGGCAATGGTCCGCCCGATCGGCCAGGCGTCGCCGCGCGCGTGCAGCCGCCGGACCCCGAGCAGATACAGCACCGCGAGCACGATCGACACGGTTCCGAAGATCAGATCGAAGCGCCAGTCGAACAGCAGCCGCGTCACGGTGGGCGGTCCTGCCAGTTCGTAGCCGAGTTCCACCTCGACCGGGGTCGGCACGGTGCGCGGCGGCGGTGGCGGAGTGCGGCCGAGCCCGGCGGCCAGGCCGATCGTCGCGGCGAAGATCAGCACCTCGACCGCGGCGAAGCGGATCAGCGCGGAACGATCCTTCGGGTCGGCGGCCAAGGCGGGTAGCGCCGCGCGCCGCTGGAAGAAGCCGAACACGCCGAGCACGATGAGGGCGGCAGCCTTGGCCAGCACCAGCCGGCCGTAAGTGCTGGTGAACAACTCGTCCAGCGGTACACGCACCCAGGAATTGATCACGCCGCTGGCCGCGATGACGATGAACGCCACCGTCGCGATCCCGGAGAATCGGCGCGCGGCGATATCGGTGTGGGTGCCGTCACGCAACGCGTGCGCCAGCACCGCGACGAGTCCGCCCACCCAGATCGCCGCCGAGATCAGGTGCAGGATCAGGCTGTTGGTGGCCACATCGTGTGACCCGCCGGAGGAGGAATGGCCGGTGAACGCCAGCGGCATCATGGTGGCGATCGCGGCGCCGAACATCACCGGCGTCCAGCCCCAGCGCAGCGCCAGCCGGCAGCCCACCGCGACGATCAAGGCGAAGATCACCGTCGTGCGCCACGCGCCGGCCAACGCGACCTGATCGATCGCACCCCACAGGTCCGCCGGCGCGAGTACCTCCCGCACGGGGCGGCCGGTGGTGTCCGACACCGTCAGCGGCACCAGCAGCGCGGCACAGCAGGCCCAGGCCAACGCCATATTCGAGGCCCTGCGCACCGCGCGATAGCCACCGACGTCGAGCAGTCCGCTCGATTGCGGAGGGATGAGGAACGCGGCGAACAGCAGCGAACCGACGGTCAGCGCGGCGAACAGATCCGACAGCGCGCGCACCGCGGGCATGCCGTAGGTGGTCAGCGGCCCGGGATCGGGGATGCCGAGCAAGGTCAGCGCCTCGGCCGCCGACAGCCCGACCACCAGTGCGGCGACCACCGCGGTGATCGCACCGGCCAGCACACCCAGCGCCGCGAAGGTCGTCCCCGAGCCCGGCCGAGAGACCTCGGCATCGGTTTCGGTGGACGGGCCTTGCGGTGACGACATACGACTGAGGGTAGTCGGCAGCGCCGACCCGGCGTGCCCGGCCCGGCGCCTGTCTCCCCTCCCGCGCCACCCCTCGCCAGAGCTGGACGGTCGCTATACTTTCCGCTGGACACCACGGCCGAAGTCGGCCATGGTGGAACCCACTGCCTCCGTAGCTCAGTTGGATAGAGCAAGGGCCTTCTAATCCCTAGGTCGCAGGTTCGATTCCTGCCGGGGGCGCCATATAGATGGGACCGCCGTCACCCACCCGGGTGGCGGCTTCCCGCGCCGCTCCCGCTGTCCCAGTGGCCGCTAGCGCCTGGCTGGCGATTCGACCCGCGGTAGGGATGTGGGTTGCGACGAGCGTGATGCGGTAGTGGAGTTGTTCGCGGGTCTTGTTGTATCGGATCTCCAGTCGTAGGGCTTCGAATAGATCGCGGGCCAGTTCGAGCGGCAGCTTCTCGACGGCTATGTACCCATTCGGTAGCTGCTCAATCAGGCTCGGGTTCGGCGCGTCGACGGCTTCGGTGCGCAGGCTCTCGAGTTTTGTCCGCAGCTGCGCCTGCTGAGCGCGGAGTTCAGCCCGCCGCTCGTTGATGTCTCGAATCAGGTCGCTGTCGGGCTCATCCACCAGCTCCAGACTTCTGACGAGTCGTTTGATCTTGGCGTCGATCTCGGTGATACCCGCACGCAGCGCCGTGATTTCTCGTTGGCGTGCCGCCTCGGCCTTCTCATGCGCGCGGTCATCGGTCAGAAGGGTGCGCCGATACCGGCCGAACACGTGCTGGTTGAGGAAGGTGTTGAGGTGTTCGGTGATCGCTTGTTCCCTGAGGAAGAACGAGCCGCCGGTTGGGTGTCCTTCCGGGATGTAGTTCTTCTTGGGCGCACAGACGTAGTAGGCGGCGATCTTGCGTGTCTTGCCATTCATGCGGCGAGAGCAGTGATCGCAGAAGACGTAGGACCGGTATCGATAGGAGCGTTTGGTCTGCGGATGCGGATTCTGGCCGGCTCCGCCCCGTGACCGCTGCACCGTGGGCCCTACCTCTTGGGCGACAAGGAAGTCGTCGAG
Organism: Nocardia cyriacigeorgica; assembly: GCF_005863245.1. Taxonomy (GTDB): domain Bacteria; phylum Actinomycetota; class Actinomycetes; order Mycobacteriales; family Mycobacteriaceae; genus Nocardia; species Nocardia cyriacigeorgica_C. Next base: position 34,852 of record NZ_VBUT01000015.1, read on the forward strand.
ACTGATCAGCGGTTCGTGAACCCGCTGAGGTGACCAGACCCACTCCGATACCGAGTTGGTCCTATTTCTGTTCGACTTGCGTCCCCGACGATTCCATACCATATGGCCCGTGTGTTTGGGGTTGGTCAGCACCTCCCGCACATTCGACCACGTCCATTTCCCGGCTGCCGTTGCCGGGTCGACGGGAATGGGAGGCGGGTTCGACACCAGGTCGTCGTTCAGCCGGTCAGCGATCTGCTGGTAGGTGAGTCGTTCATCACAGCGCCACCGAAACATCCGTTGCACGACAGGCCCGCGCATAGGGTCCGGTTCGAGCAGGGTCTTCTTCTGCCCCTTGGCGCGTTTGGCGGGCACAGGGTGTGGGACGTGTTTGGCGCGGTAGCCGTAGCAAGGCTTGCCAACGTTGAACCCGGCTTCGGTGTGGACGGCGAAGCCGTCCCAGGATTTCTCCAGCATCTCCAGGACGTAGAACTCCGCGACGCCTTGCTTGACGCGGCGGGTCAGCACCTGCGTGGCCCGCTTCTCTTTCCGTCCGCTATCGGGCACTGCCAGGCGGAATGGTTCGTCGGCGGCCAACAGGGTGACGCCGGCCTTCTCCAGGCGGTGTTCGATATCGGTGCCGGTGTAGGTGCGTCGGGCGATGCGTTCGATCGATTCGCAGATCACGTAATCGAAGCGACGGTCCGCACGGTTCGCCTCTGCGAGTAGGTCCTGGATGCCGCCGTCCCGAGGTACCGGAATGCTGAATTGCTCATGAGCGCTACCGGTACCCCTGTCGGTCAGGTCCATGCGACCGGACTCGACATCCCAGAAATGCGCGGTGATCATCGCGCCCGCGGGTAATGCCAGGTTCGAGTTCGAGAACTGGCGCGGGATCGACAAGGTCGGGTCTTGCAGGTCGGCGGTTGATGTCCGGCCCGCGAATGCCACACGGAAACTCGGGCCGGCGTCACCCGACGGCGCCCCCACCGTCCCTAGGCCGCTGTTCGCTGCCCATCGTCGGAATTGCTCTGGGCCAGCTGCCATCTCGTTACCTCCCGTAATACCCGCGCTTGTAACTCGGCAAGTCGCTCACCCTCCGGCCCACCTACGATCCGAATCTCCAACTCAGCCTGCTGAGGAACAGCGGCCACAGCCTGACCGACCTCGGAAGGATCACTGGAATCAATGGGCGTCCCGTCGCGCGGCGAGGGCGGGATGGATCCCGAACCGCGCTGTCGCCGAGTCATCGCCTACCCTGTCTCGATCCGGTTCCAGGCTGGTAGTCCACGTAGACGGGACCATGAACGCTCTGTACTCCCGGCGTCGTCAAGCGAGCCCGAAACCAGCTGTCTCGCAACCCGCTGCTATCGGCATGCTGGAAGCGGTCGGCCACACGTCGCGGGGTCCTGGATTCGTGCCCACATCGTGCCGTATGCGCCCTGCACGGGCTAAGGCTGCACGGCATAGCGCTACGATTCGTGGGCGGTTTCCCTGCGCTTTCGCGAATTGGTCGGGTTTCGCAGCTAGCGTGAATGCTCATGAGCCACCTCGGTTGTCGTCGTCGGGCACCGGCTGGGACGTTCGTCTAGTGACTCCGCGCAATAGGCTCAGGATCAACACTTCCGTTGGGCGACTGTGTCGATGCAGATCGTCGTCACGCGAGCCCCCACTGGCGGCCCAACTTCAGAGACCGTGGTCCGGGAGGCGTCGGGCCCCAGCGACTAGGTCATCAATGAGGTCCTGGTACGCCGATGCCAGCTCGTCCAGCTGAGCGCACACCTCGATGTAAACGGTGTCTGAGGGTGCGGTGAGCGCGGCGTAGGTTTGTGCGGTGAGTTCGGCGAGCCGGTCGATCACCCGGCCGACGGTCTCGGTGTGTATGCGCGCGTTTGGGAACGGCACCGGTACCGCCAATAGGACGAATCGATCGATCTCGAGGACGAGCTGGGCTCGCCGCCAGTCGATCCGCTCGTCCTCAGCGGGGTTCGCGAGGCGGTCGCTATGCAGTTCACCGAGGTCGACCGCGGCGTCTACAAGGACGCCATCGGTGTCGGGAAATCCCCGGCAGGCGGAGAGAAGTTGGGCGGCGGTAGGCAGATGTTTGGTCATGGTGACGGGTCCGGGAGGTAGATCGAGCGGCGGTCGAGTCCGGTGACGAGGTCTGTGTAGTTTTCGACGAGTTCGGCCAAGCGGCACCATGCATCGTGGACGTCGGGGTGGTCGGCGGGCTGAGACATGAGCCGGGTCCAGGCTTGGACCTGGGTAGCTGCGATTCGGTCGATCAGCGTGCCCATGGATTCGGGGTGGCAGATCGCTATCGCGTGCGGCCGGGGAAGACGTGGGGCCAGCCAAGCGTCGATTGTCGTGATCAGCCGTTCACGACGGTGTCGCAGCAGCGCCATGTCTGGATAGTCGAGTAGCTGGGTGTGGATCGTGCCGAGTTCGGCTGCCCAGTGGACTAGGGGATGGCGGCCGACGTGGTGGCCCCGGATCGCGGTGAGGAGATCGTCCTGGCCTGGCCAGGCAAGCCCATCACCCTCCTCGACAGTCCTCGGCACGGGCAGGCGGCCGTTCATAATTCGACCACGGCCCGTGTTGTGGTCAGCAGCTCTGCACGGACCGGGACCGCCGGTCGGCCGGACGGCGACATCGGGTGCGGCTCGCTCTCCCAACGCCAGCCGACGCTCGCATAGAGATGCGGAAGCCACACCCGTTTATCCGCTCTCACGACATCCACCCCGAATGCGGCCAACATCCCAGATGACGGCGTATCAGTCGGCCTGTCCAGTCCGACAAGGAATATCCATCGGGGATGCTTCAGGTGGGTGATCACCGGAACCGACGCCACTCCCGCGCGGACGAGGTGATCACGCACCACACGACCCAGCGGCTGCGGCATCGATACTGCCGTCATGTCGCGGCCTGTGATCAGCAACGGCCGGTCGGCGACAACTTCAACCGGAAAACCAAACCGATGCCGATAGACGTAGACCACCTCGTGCACCGACTGACACACCTGCAACAGCGTCATCGCGGCCCCCGGTGCCGCCTACCCGCGTCCGACCCTGCCGCAGATCCCGGCGGTCGCAGCCCCGACGCCTCGCGCCGTGACCGGACCACCTCTCGCCCCCGGGCTGCGCCAACGCAGAATGCTTCGACGTTCGCCATCGGGTTCTCCGCCTCTAGACGGCGGTTCATCGTCGGTTGCCCGTTCCGAGCTGCCCCGGGCGGGCGGCGGGCTGAATCGGATTACGGACACGAGTCCCGGCCGGATGATCATTCGTCAGCGTCATGAGTCGAGCCATCGAAGTTGCCTCCAAAGTCTGAAATAGACTTCCATTTTGGTAGTCCGTTCAGACTACAACTAGACTTCTATTTTAGGAATGCAAATGTGTGGTTCTTGCGAAGTCGCGATCGGACTGGTACGTCAGACGAGCCAACGATCGGCGGTTGATCACGAATAATCTGGAGCGGAGAAACGATGACAAGCCCCACGATCCAGCGGCGCCGTCTCGGTCTCGCCCTCAAGCGGTACCGCGAGGTGGCCGGCAAGACTCAGGACGAGGCGGCTGAGGTGATCGACTCGGCCGCGAGCAAGATCAGCCGGCTCGAGCAAGGGCAGAGCGGCATCAAGCTGACAGATCTGACGTTGCTTCTGGACTTCTATGAAGTCGACCCGAGCGAAGCCGAATCACTCAAGCAGCTGGCGCGAGCCGGGCGCCAGCGTGGCCGCTGGAGTGGTCGCGGCGTTCCCGATTGGTTCCGCCAGTATCTCGATCTGGAAGCCGACGCGACCGAGATCAAGTGGTACCAGCACGAAGTGATCCCCGGCATCTTCCAGACCGAGGAGTACATCCGGGCGATGTTGCTGACCGGGCAGCCACGCGTCTCGGATGAGGAGATCGAGAACCTGATCGCGGTCCGGCTAGCGAGGCAGTCAATCCTCGATGACCGCAACAAGAAGATCAACGCGATCCTGAGCGAATCCGCTTTACGCCGAGTCGTGGGCGACGAGACCGTCATGAAGAACGCCCTGATCCACCTCGCCAACATCGCCCGTAATCCGCACGTCACCCTGCAAGTGCTGCCGTTCAATGCCCGCAGTGTCGGCGACGCCTGGGCGCACTTCATCCTCCTGCGGTTCGGCGAAGACGCCTCCGACGTCGTCTACCTCGACGGGTACAACGACGCCGATTACATCGACAAATCCGAAGACGTGCGCGCGTACGCTCGACTGTGGGACAGGCTGCAAGCGGCAGCGACCGGCCCCGTCGAGTCTCGTACCCTGATCCTGAAGATCGCCCAGGAAATGGAGGACGCAGCATGACCACGCCGGACGGGTGGCGCAAGAGCAGCTACAGCGGCAGCAATGGCGGCGCCTGCGTGGAAATCCGGTTCGACGGCGACGTCGTACGGATACGCGACAGCAAATACACGGGCGATCCTGCGACACAGCCCGAAATCATGCTGCCGGTCACACGGTGGGCGTCATTCCTGGACCAAGCGTTGCGCTTCGTCTCGAGTACCGACACCGACCTGCCCTTGATGCACCGCGATGACCACGGCAGAGTGACGATCCGCGACGCCGAAGGCGTGGCACTGACGTATACGGCGACAGAATGGGCAGCGTTCGCGGCGGGTGTCCGGAGCGGCGAGTTCACGATGACCGCAGCCTAGCCCGGACACCCGCTACTCCGACCACTACGCCCACTCGCAGTCTGGGCCCCGACCGCACCGCTCTCGCTGCTCAAGCAATTATGTGATGGGTCGCCATCCACGCCATGGCCTCGGGCCGCATTTGCCTCGGAGGCAGCCGATTCGGTGGTCGGCCTGTTCGCGGTGGGTGGGGTTTTCGGTGGCGCCTTGGGCGGCCATGCAGGTCATGCGGAATTCGCGCAGGTCGCGAAGGAGTTCGTAGCCTGACCAGTCGGTGACATCGTGGCCGTAGGCATTGCAGAATGCGCGGTATTCGGTGTCGGTGATGAAGCCGAAGCTGTGGTGTTTGATGGCGGTGTGGACGGTGTCCCATTCGGGTGGGCCGAGGGAGGTGCGTTCGAGGTCGAGGAGGTAGACCTCGCCGTTGTCGGTGGCGACGACGTTGCCGCCCCAGGCGTCGCCGTGGACGACGCACCAGGGCAGCCCGGCCGGCACGTTGCGCCAGCGCTCGCGTAGTTCGGCGAGGTGGTCGCGCATCCATGCGCGGTCGTCGTCGGAGATGGTGATGGCGGTGGCGATGCGGTGGTCGAGGCGGACGAATGGGTCGATGGTGCCGAGGTTGATGTCCGGTGGTGGGAGGTTGTGGAGTCGGCGTAGTGCGGTCGCGATTTCGGCGGGGCGGCCGTGCCGGTGTGGGGGGAGTTCGCGCCAGAAGGTGACGGCGCGGTCATCGACGATGACGGGTTGGTCGATGCCGGGCCAGGTTTGCACGGCCGGTACGCCGGAAGCTTCGAGCCAGTCGGCGACGGCGACTTCCCGGCGGGCTGCCGCTTGCTGGCCGGGGCGCGTCACGCGGGCGACGATTCCTGCTTCGAGCCGGTAGAGCACGTTTTCGCTGCGGCTCAGTACGGTCGCGCGGTCGAGCGGCAGCCCGGCTTTGTCGCATGCGACGTGCAGCGTTTCCAGTGCAGCGTCGTGAGTGTCGGTAGTCATGGATGGAGCAGCTCGTCGATGCGGCAAGACAGTGGAGCGACCTCAGGCTGGTCGGTGCGCTGGGTGGCGGCGCGGCGCAGGGCATGCAGGTCGTCAGTGGCGCGGCGGGACCGCAAGAGGCCAGCGTCGGTGAGGGCGCGTTGTCCGATGAGGGCGGCCTCGGCGGGGTCGCCGACGGTCATCACCAGGGTCGCTAGTTTGGTGCCCGAGATCGCGCGGGATCGGACGTATTGGTCGGTGTGTCCGTCGACGGCGATGGCCAGTCGGGTGCGTGCCTCGTGGATGAATCGGCCGGCGGTGGCGAGGTCGAACAGTGCGTGTCCGGTATCGCCGGCGTGTTGTGCGTGGTCGTAATAGGCCATCCATGGCGGGTCGTTACGGGGGCTTGCTTGGTCGAATGCGTCGTCCGCGTTCCCGACGGCAGCCATGGTGTCCTGCACGCGACCCATTTTGGCGAGCGCGCGGGCGCGGGTGGTGTGAAGCATGGCGCGTTGGGTTGCGGTGAGGCGGTCGGCGCGGACGAGGGCCAGTTCCGCGGAGGTGAGTCCGGCGTCGGGGTTGCCGCACCAGATGGATTGGCGTGCCATCGAGGACAGGATCTTGGCGCGTAGTTGCCAGTCGTCGACTTCTTCGGCGCAGGACAGGGCGAGTTTGAACATGGTACGGGCGTCGGTGTGGGCGTAGGCGTCGAAGGCCATGAACGCGGCGGTGTGGCTGAGGACGCCGACGGCGGAGAACAACTCGCCGCGGTGGCGGTCGGCGCAGCGGGCTTCGAGGAGCCGGACGGCGTAGCGGAGCTGCGCGGCGACGGCGTCGCGGACTACTCCGCCTCCGTAGGCGTGGTCCCAGTAATGGAACATGCTCGCCGCCTCGCGTAGCTGCGCGATCTCGTGCGGGCCGACCATCGACGGCACCGGTGTCGGTTCCAGGGCGCCGATCAAGTCGGTCATCGCGGCGGGGGCGACCGCGATCGACGCTGCGGCGCGCAGGAAGTCTTGGCGGTTCACCTGGTCGAGGGTATCGGTGTCGTGTGGCGGGAGGGAGAACCACAGCAGGTCGGCGGGGACGCGCAGGGTTTGTGCCCAGCGGATGAGTTTGCTCAGCTGTTCGGGTGCTCGACCGGATTCGAGCTTGCTGAGCTGGCCTTGGGTGAGGCCGAGCCAGCCGGCGACTGTCTCTTGCCCGATCGGGCGTCCATGGTGTGGGTGAGTGCGGTAGGCGTAGATGACGCGGCCCATATGCCAGGTGGCCAGGGCCTCACGCATCCGTTCGGTTTCCCAGAACGCCCGCAGTAGGTCGGGTGGTTCCAGCACGCCGGATTCGCAGGGGCCGCAGACGGTGCCGGTGTTGTATCGGTTGAGTCGTGCGCCGCACCGCGTGCAGGCGCGGCCCGGTTGTGGATTCCGTGTCACCCCGCAGCTCCCGGATCGGTCGCGGGGACCATTCGCCCCCTCAGGCTCCATGATCGAGCGACGCTATCACGCTGCCGCACAACGCGTTATGCCTTCGACGCATACCTCGTCATGCGTCGCCGTGATGGTTTCATCGTCTTCCCCGCCGCACGCTTGCCGCAGTCGGTTTCGGCATTCGACGAGGAGGAGCGAGATGGGTCTGTCGTTGGTAGTTGCGTTGTTCGGGCCGCCAGCAGCCGGGAAGACGACGCTGACGACCTTGCTCGGTGGCGCACCGGGCCGGCGGGTCTTCCGGCTGCGTGAGCATGTTCCGCGCGAGGTGCTGGCCGCGACCGCCACCGACAGCCGACGCCTCGGCTGGATCGACGACTACACCGTATCGGCCGCGCTGCGCGCGTTATTCACCGCGACCGCTGAAGACCCGCATCTCCACACGGTGCTGTTGGACAACTTTCCCGGCGCCGCACGACAAGTCGATCAACTGCTCACCGAACAACGCGCCCTTTTTCCGGAGGCGCGCGTGGAGGCGGTGGAGGTGTCGACCGACGCCAAGACATTGCAGCAGCGGGCCAAGAACAGGAAGGTCTGCCACCGCTGTGAACCGGATCCGATCGGCGACCCGCGGCTGCCCGCCATCCCGCGCGCCGACGATCCTTGGGCGTGCGCGAGGTGCGGCGGCTTGCTGCATCCGCGGCGCGGGGACGCCCCGCGCCTGTTGAAGGCACGCATCCGCCGCTACCAGCACGCCGCCGAGGGCGTCCGCGCCGCGTTCGTGGACTCGGGCGTGCCCGTCACCCAGCTCGACACCACCACCAGCGTCAACGGCGCGGCGAACTTGCTTGCCCCGCTTCTCATCTCCCGGAGTGTTGCCCGATGACTTCCACCCCGTTGCCGATCCCGACACTGCGCACCGACGGCTATGGCCACGCGCGGATGCCGCGCAACATCGACATGCCCGAACCCGAACGCGTTGACCGCGTCCCCTATGGCCGGTTCCGCAACGTCTACCTCTACATCACCGAAGCCTGCCAACTGCGCTGCGAACACTGCTACATGGGCGAACGCCTCGACCGCGCGCTCAAACTGCCGCTGCCGGCGATCGTGGACACCTTGAGCACCTGGCGCAAGCTCGGTGGCAGCAAAGTCACCCTCCTCGGCGGGGAGCCGACCCTGCACCCGTACTTCTGCGACGCGATCCGCGCGGCCGGCAAGCTCGGCTACGAGCACGTCATCACCACCACCAACGCACAGGCCCCCGCAGTCAAGAAGTTCCGGCAGCTCGAGCCGTCGGACTTCGCCTACGTCCAGGTCAGCCTCGACGGTGGCAGCGCCGCCACCCATGACGCGGTCCGCGGCGCCGGGACCTTCGACACCGCCATGGCCACCACCGCCGAACTCACCGAACGCGGCTTCGACACCCGCATCATCTGCACCGTCAACAAAGCCAACGAAGCCGACGTCCTGCACCTGCTCGACATCAGCGACCAACTCGGCGTCAGCCTGCTCAAATTCCACGTCTTCTCCACCATCGGCACCGGCCACGGCAACCCCGACATGGCCATGACACCGCCGGAATGGATCGACTTCTGCGACACCCTCAACACCATCGCCCCGAGCTACCAGACCCGCGTCTGGTATCAGCCCACCTACGCCCGCCGCGACCAGATGGATCGATACGCCCGCGAGGGCTACCAAGGCTGCATCGGCCGCACCCTCGACCGCATCTCCATCTTCCCCGACGGCCGCGCCTATGTCTGCTCCTACCTGTTCGACACCGACCTGCACTTCGCCCACATGGTCGACGGCCAAGTCCAGCTCAACCACGGCGCCAACGAATTCGACCTGTTCACCAGCGCCCTCACCACCAGCAGCTGCGGCGGCTGCAAAGCCACCTCCTGCATGGGCGGCTGCCCCGCCGAAGAACTCGTCATGGGCGCATCGTCGTGCTCGGCCTACGACGACATCGTGCCCGTCTGCCGGCTGTGGAAATCCAGCGCCAAACCCGAGGAATGAGAAAGATGACCAACCCCACCACACGCACCCTCGACACCGTCGCACAGCGGCTCTCCGGGATCGACTGGCACGACATCGACCAGGTCGAAAACCACGCCGCCCAGTTCTTCGACGACCTGGCCGCCGAACCCGACCTCGTCCGCGACCGTCTCGACGAACTCCCCGACCGGCCCGAGCTGTGGAACCTGTGCGAGCACTACGACATCCTCGACAAGATCGTCCTGCACGACAACCCCGACACCGGCGTCCGCGTACGCCTGCACATCTTCCTGCCCGGCTACTTCGACCGACCCCACAACCACCGCTGGAGCTACGCCAGCCGCATCCTGCACGGCCACTACCGCCACTACCTGTTCGGCAACACCGACATCGACGAACACATCGACCCCGCGAAACTGCCCGTACTCCAAGCACGCACCGAACCAATCGGGGCGTCCTACGCACTGCACCACTCGATGGTCCACGCCGTCGTCGCCGAACCACACACCGTCTCACTGGTCGTCCGCGGACCCGCACTCAAGGACCGCTTCCTCGTCTCCGACCGCAAAACCGGCGAAGTCTGGTGGCAATACGGCGCCGCCCGCGAAACCTCCGAAGACGCACTCCGCAAACACATGACACGCGAACAACTGGCCGAGGTCATCGCAAGCCTCCGGAACTGGAACCTGTTCTGAACGCCCACGAACAGATCCGCCCCAGCAACGAAGCAGCAAGGCCGTGCGGCTCGGCATCGCGGCTCGCCTGCACGTGCTGCTGAAGGCTGCCGTTCGAGCTGCGCATCTTGGCGGACACAGGGCGCGGGGCTCATCGCGCGCGACGGCCGAACGGATATGCATCCGACGAATACCAGCACGTGGCCCAGTGGCCTACGCTCTGTCCTCGCGGCCCCGCTCATCACCCAAAACACCATTTGAAGGAGCGCTCCCCATTGGAAGCCACCACACGTCCTGCCCAAACGGCGAAACCTCAACGGCACAAAGTGACTGGAGACGTTCACCTGCTGCTGCGCCGTGGGGACGAGGTGTTGTTCGGACAGCGGCAGAACACCGGCTACGAGGACGGTGCATGGCACCTGCCTTCAGGGCACCTCGAGGCCGACGAATCCGTGATCGACGCCCTCATTCGGGAAGCCGACGAAGAAATCGGTGTCCGGATCAACCCCGCCGACGTCGAATTCACCCACGTCATGCACAACTCATCCTCCGGCGGGCGCATCGCCTTCTTCTTCATCGTCGAGACCTGGACAGGCGAACCCACCAACCGCGAACCCGACAAATGCACCGAACTGCGCTGGTTTCCCCTCCACGCGCTCCCCGACCACCTGATCGACTATTGCCGAACAGCACTCGGCCACATCAGAGACACCAAGACCTTCTCCGTGTACGGGTGGTAGCCAATCGGCGCACGTGGCTAGTCCCGGGGACTGTGGATCTAACGGCTCCTCTCTGGTCAAGCCCCAGCCAGCAGAGAGGTACCAACTTGTTGAATTGGGGCCGGAGTTCGTGGTCTGCAGCCATGATCTTCGAGGCTGCGGTCGGGGTCGCTCGGAAAACACCTGTCATCCACTGGGATTGACCTTCTAACGGCATGCGTCCCGGCCGTGGCCGCCGACAGGGAGTGGCTCGAGAGAGGTCTGCACCGCCCGAAGTTGGTTTGCCCTCCTCGTCGGAACCGTTTGTTTCGTAGGTCTTCCTGGAGGTGTCATGCCGAAAGCCACTCCAACCGGTCAGGTCGTGATCGCTGTCGACCCACACAAAGCATCGTGGACGGCAGTCGCTGTCGATCAACACTGCCGGCCACTCGGTTCATTGCGTGTCGAGGTCAACCGCGCCGGCTATCGGCAGCTGCGCCGATTCGCCCGAGCCTGGCCCCACGCGATCTGGGCGATCGAAGGAGCGCGTGGACTCGGGGCGCCCCTGGCGCAGAAGCTGGCCATCGACGGTATCGAAACCCTCGATGTTCCAGCCAAACTCGCCCACCGGGTCAGAATGCTCTCGACCGGCCACGGCCGCAAAATCGACGAAGCCGACGCCCTGTCGGTCGGTATCGCCGCACTCAACAGCACCGGACTGCAGTCCATGCGCACCGATTCGACCGCCCAGGTGCTGCGAACGCTCACCGAATACCGCGACGACCTGATCCTCACCCGCACCCAGACCGCCAACCGGCTGCACCGCCTGCTGGTCCAACTGGTGCCCGCGGGGCTGCCCAAACGGCTCACCGCCGAGGCCGCGGCCCAGCTGCTGCGTTCGGTGCGTCCGCGTGAGCACTACGGTCGGACTCTCCGCCAGGTTGCCGTCGATCTGGTCACCGAACTTCGCCGGCTCGATCGCCGTATCGACACCGCGACCGATTCACTCGACGCCGCCGTCACCGAATCACGCACCCAGCTCACCACCATCCATGGTGTTGGCACCGTGGTAGCGGCGAAAATTCTCGCCCACACCGGTAACATCCGCCGCTTCCGATCCGCTGCCGCGTTCGCCTCCTATGGTGGTGTCGCTCCGATCGAAGTGTCCTCCGGAGACGCCCGCCGCCACCGGCTCTCCCGCGCGGGCGACCGTCAGCTCAACGACGCCCTGCATGTCATCGCGATCACCCAGATCCGCCGCGACACCGTCGGCCGCGCCTATTACCAGCGCAAACGTGCCGCCGGGAAAGGCCACAAGGAAGCGTTGCGGTGCCTGAAACGCCAACTCTCCGACGTGGTCTACCGAATCATGCTCCGAGATGCCGGTACCTCTCTGCTGGCCGGGGCTTGACCAGAGAGGAGCCAACTAGCGAGATAGACCCTGAACCCAGGACTCGTTTGGGACTTCAACGAAGGTAGGAGCGACTGTCGTGTCGCTGCTCGGCGCGAACGAACGCGCGCGCGGTGAATGCTGCGTATAGGCGTAAGTGGGATCCGTGTGTCACGGGCAAACCGGTCAGGCTCGAGATTCGACGCATGCGGTAGTCGATGGTGTTGGGATGAACGCATAGCCGTCGGGCGGTCCGTTGGCGATCGAATCCCTGCTCAATGAGTCCTTCCACGGTGTGAATCAGTTCTGGGTGTGGTTCGAGCGGCTCTAATAGCGACACCAAGTGGTCGCGGCCGGGTCCGGGTCGGGTGATCTGGTACTCGACAGCCAGCTGGCTGAGCCGGTAGAGCTGCGGCTGTTTGCGGAGACGGATGGCGAGGTCGAGTAGCTGGTGGGCGGTGTCGGCGGCTTCTGCGATCGAGGCGGTCTCCGATTCGACAGCGACAGCAGTGGTCGGCAGACGCACGACCGCAGACAACAGTGCGGGCAGGTCACAGATTCGGCGTCCCAGGGCAGAGGAAGACGGAATCAGGATCGTGCCATAGCAAGGCCCCAGGAGCGCTGGGACGGGAAACCCGCATTCGGCTGCCAGGCGCCGGCGGATGTCGTTCAATCGGGTCTCGGGCACCGCCGCCCTACTGTCCTGGCCTACCGAGAATCCCGCAGCGACGACAGCAAATGTGCTCGTCGTGGGGATGTGGAAATGACGGGCGATCGACAGTCTGACAGGGCCGCCGGACAGCAGCGCGATCGCGAACTCGTTCAGTGCGCCAGCGGTGCCGTTTTCCGAGTACGGGGGTGCGTGGAGGTTTTCGTCGATCGTCGGCATCAGATCTCCTGGCGAGCGTGCCATCCGGTCCCGTGCGTGGCTTCGACGGGACCGGATGCGCTTCAGGGGTTCGGGGTCATCGGCCGGCGGCATCGGCGATGGCACGGAAGGCGTGGATCGCTTCGCCCATGTTGACCTCGGAGTTGAGGTCTTCGCTGGTCTTGACGATCACGATGCCGTCCTTGGGCGAGACATAGATGAACTGGCCCAGGATGCCGATCGCGGAGTAGTCGCCGCGGTCGCCGTCGCCGAGCCACCACTGATATCCGTAGCCGTAGTTGTTCTCCGAGCTTTCGGGCTTGTCGGGACGCAGGTTATGCGGTTGCAGGTGCGGGGCTGAGGCATGTGTCGAGTCCTGGACCCACTGCTGGGGCACGACCTGCTTCCCGCCGGCCCGGCCGTCACGCAGATACAGCAACCCGAATCGCGCGAAGTCGCGGACCGTCGCGTGATAGCAGCAGTAGCCGATGGCGTTGCCCGTGTAGTCCTTACCGATCAGCGCCGAGGTCTGCATGCCTGCCGGCTTCCAAATCCGGTCCTCCACGTAATCAGCCAGCGGCGTCCCGGTCGCCTTCGTCACGAGCCAGCCGAGGACGAAGGTGTTCATCGAGTCGTAGTTCCATTTGGTTCCCGCCGGCCGCTCGCGTTTGATCTCCTTGGCTTGGTCGGTCAGCGAGGTACCGGCGACCATGCGAATGGTGGTGGCGGTCGACCCCTTCGTCGGGTCGGTGTAGTCGGTTTCGTCGTAGGCGGTGCCCGACGACATCTGCAGCACGTCGCGGATGCTCACGCCGTGGTAGCCACTCTTCGACAGCTCCGGGATGTACTTGGTCACCGGATCATCGACCGAGGCGATCCGCCCCTCCGACACCGCGATCCCCACCGCGGCCGAGGTGATGGACTTTCCGACCGACCACGAGTTGAACCGGCTACTGGCCGAGTAACCGTTGAAGTAGCGCTCGTCGAGGATCTGGTTGTCCTTCATCACCAGGAAACCCCGGGTCGAGGAGCGCTCGAGGAAGCCGGTGACGGTCTGAGTCTTGCCGTTGTAGACGTAGGTCGCATCCAGAGCCGTGAGCCCGCGAGCCGTCAGCGGCTCCGGCCGGTTCGACGCCTGCGCGGTGTCGGTGAAGTAGAAGGGCACATGCGGCAACAGCGGTAACGGCAACGCGCCGTCCGCCTGCGCCGGGGCCGCCCACGACGCCGCCAATACTGCCGCCGAGACCGCGACGACCACACTTCGCTTGAACATTCGCACTCCGTTCCTGTGAGGTGACCGGAATGCAACCATTTGTCACCACTGGTGTCAACAGTGGTGATTAAATCGCTTGTATGCTGTTCCGATGCCGTCCAGCCCTGCGACCCCGACCCGGAAGCGCCGTCCACGGGGTGCGCTCACCCCGGATCGGATCATCGAGGCGGCGATGGGCGTCATCGAGAGCGACGGCTCCGAGGCCCTCACCTTCCGGCGGCTCGGCACCGAGCTCGGCGTCGACCACACCGCGGTGCTGCGCCACTTCCGCGGCAAGGACGAACTGATGCTCGCCTTGGCCGATCGGCTGATGGCCGAAGCACTCAGCGGCGTGGAGGTGACCGACGACTGGCGGTCCACCCTCAAAGACCTCGCTCAGCGGGTGCGGCTCGCCTGCCGCGCCCATCCGCAGGTGGCTGTGGCAGTCTCCGGCCGCACCGCGCGGCGAGCATCCGAATTCGACGGCGCCGAAATCGTCCTCGGGGCACTCCTCCAGGCCGGCCTCCAAGGCCGCGAAGCCGCATCGTGCTACCGAGCCCTGGTCGAGATCGCGCTGGCCTACTCGTCAATGGAAGCCACACTCATGGCGCTGCCTGAGGAAGCCATGGCCGGCGACCGGGAGGCGTGGAGCCGCGAATACCTCACCCTGCCCCCAGCCCGCTATCCCAGCATCGCCGCAGTAGCGCCCTACCTGGCCGAAGTCGACGAGGAAGACCACTTCGACGTAGCACTCGACCTGTTCCTGGACGCCATCGAACTGCGAGGCAGGCGTAGGTAGCAGTGAGCGCGCCGCGTTTGTGGCGCCGCATGGTTGTCGATTCCGCGTCACCGCATGACGCACTTGTATGCGCGGTTGTGAGTGAGGATCGCGTTCACCGCCCAGCGTCATCAGCTGCACGATGTCGTTCGGTCGTCGATGAGTTTCAGTATGCTGCTTGACCGCGACGACGATGTCAGGACGAGTACCAACGTGGTACCGGCCAATCAGGGCTCGCTGTGGAGTCGGCCCAGCGGCTGACTCGACGGGCTCGGCCAAACAGGTACTGCAACGCGGCTTCGGTTTCGAGCGACTGTGCGGTCTCGTCATCGAGTTCCGGGATCGGCACGCGGATTGGGACCGAGCATTCGGAGGCGATGTCGTCGCCGGGACGTTCGAATGATGTGCGCGTTGCTGCGGCTACGATCTCAAGATTCACGGCGGCTGTCTCCGCGACGTCGAGCACGAGCGGACCGCGATGTTGCATGTCCCAGCGCAGCATGACCAGCAGATGGGAGGGGTCCAGCGGGTACAGCACGACCGCACTCGAGCCCGCCAGTGAAACGGAACGTTCGAACGGCGGACCGGCCAGGAACAGCACCGGATCGTCGCAGGTGACCAACGGGCTGTTCGTCCGGTACACAGCCCATTTGCGGCGATGCAGCAACGGCCCGACCGGATATCGGACGTCCTCGATCATCAGGTGTATCGCCTCGTGCTTGGGATCGGTGAAACGTGGGCGCATTCGCTGCGCTACCTCGGTAGCGTTCGCACCCGGTGATGTGCGTTTCAGGTACTCCCGTTTCGCGGCGGCTGGCCCGTTGATGAGCGCGAGGTGCCGCTCACGTTGGCTGGGCGTGCGGGTGATCTGGAGCCCGAGGAACACCGACATATCCTGTCGGAGAGCATCGTCGGTGACGAGGCCGCTGTCCAGCTCAACCAACGCGTCGAGGTGCTGCGAGCACAAGCCTTCGATCCGCGACAGGTGCTTCTCGACCCACCTGAGCGGCAAGTCCATCGTGGCGCCGTACTCAGGCAGGGTGTAAATGTTCTTCGCCTTACCCACATCTCGGACTAGTTGTGGCGGATGGGCAGTGCGGGAGTCGACCTGGAAAGGCTGCACTTTCCCGTCGACGGCCCAGCGCTGCAGGTAAAACGCCGGCACGTAGTGCTGCTTCTTCGTGTCATCGTGCTCAGCCTGCTCACGGGACTCGCGCGTGAACCCCGCACCCAGCCAGCGGTGCTCGAACGGGCGGACCGAGCTGAGCGCAGCGAGAAAATTGAGATCCACGTTCGTCAGAGTAGAGCTGTGTGTCGCTCCTACGCGTAGTCGAGGCCGCCGACTCGCTCGCAATGAATAGCTTGACCTGGTGTGAGCGCCGACAGCCTGACCGCGCTGGCCCGCGCGCTGGGTGCTGCGGCCACCGACTAGCGCCGCACAGCCGGAAACTTTCGGCATCCGTTGAACCACCCTTTATGCCAAACTCCATGTTCAGTTCGCAAGCAGAGGCTGCGGTCAGTTGACGTGGGTGACTCGCCAGTCAAAGGGCAAGTCCAGGATCGTGCCGATGCTGTGTACAACCGAGAGGAGTGCGCTGATGGCGTCGATGCTGGCATCGTGCGCACCTTCCATCCTTCGATTTGGTAGGGGCACACGATCAATCGGGTACTGTCCGGAAGAGGCTGGGAAGCATAGCTTTTGGCGAGATGCTGGCCATCCGAGCACGCGATGAGTGGGTTGACAATCATGGCAGCGTCACAGCCAGATACATCGACGGGTGGATGTAATTGGGGTGAGCTTCTTGACGAACGAACGTGGTGCAGGTCGGGCCGGGCGCATCCGGACGGACGGTTCGGCAGCTGATGGGCAGTCGTTGCTGAGCGAGCAGGCGCGCGCCGCGTTGCGGTCGTGCCTGCCCCACCACCGCGAGGGTGGTGCTGTGGTCGTGTGCGGCTTTCCCGGGTCCGGCAAGACCACCGCCGCCCGGTACGCGGCCGAGTGCGCTGGTGCGGTCCGGCTGGACAAGGACACCTTCGCGCCGTTGCTCGAGGAAACCGTTACCGAACGATTGACCGGCGACCGCTACGACCGCGATTCGGCCACCTACCGGGCCGTCGTCGCGCCCGGCATCTACGACGGCCTGATCCGCACCGGGCTGACCGTGGCCGCCCGCTGTACTGTGGTGCTCGACGCGCCCTTCCTGTCGCCGATCCGCGCCGCTGCCGAACACCGCCGGCGCCTGGCCGAGCACTTCCGCCTCGCCTACGGACCCAGCGATGCGCCGATCACGACCATCTGGATCGACGCACCGGTCCAGGTCATCCGTGACCGGATCGTCGCGCGGGGTCTTGATCGGGATCGGCCCAAGCTCGCCGATTGGGACTCTTACCGGGCCGAGGTCCTCGACAGCGGTGTTCGCGAGACCGCCCATGCGGTTGTCGATCTCGTCATCGACAACTGACCCGACTCACACTCACGCTTGCGGCGGGTGACCGATCCCATCGAGGGGCATTTCGTCGCGTATGAACGCGCGGATCGCATCCCGGCGTTCGTCGGTGGCGGTGACCAGCGGTGCGCGGACATGGGCCGGGAACCCTGGGAGCCGGGCGGTGAGGGCGGCTTTGGCGAACGCGATATCAGAGATCGGCACCCCGCGCCGGTAGTTGGTGTAGTGGTCGAACTGCGCCTGCCGCCGCTCCGCGCGCTCCCGGTCACCTGCGGTGATCGCTGCCGCGATCGCTACCGGCAGCTCGGCGACTGGGCCGCCGGCGCCGGTGACCACACCGTCGATACCGAGGTCGACGATTTTCGCGCCGAGGCTGTCGTCACCGATGAGTACCTGCAGGCCGGGGCTGTGCTGTTGGTAGGCGCGGGTGACAGCGCGGTCCTTGCCCGAGTCCTTCACCCCGATGAGTTGTGGGTGTCGTACCGCCAGCCGCCCGACCATGAGCGGGTCGAGGGTGAGCTGGGTGTGGCGGGGGAAGTTGTAGAGCAGGGCCGGGATTCTGGTGGATGCCAGCACCTGATCGAAGAAGCGTTCCACCCCATCCACGTCGACGCCGGCGAAGAAGAACGGCGCGATCAGCGCGAGAGCGTCGGCGTGGTCGTTGGCGTGCTCGACCATGGCGACCGCGTCCGCGGCAGCGCTGGCACCGGCATGCGCGATCAGCTGCCACGGCCACTTCTCCCGGCAGAACTCGACGACAGTGCTGCGCTCGGCGACGGTCAGGCTGGCGAACTCCCCGGTCGTCCCGTTGACCAGAACGCTGCGAACCCCAGCGTCGGCGAGCAGGTCAAGGTATGCACCCAGCGCGCCGAAATCGATCCGAAGACGGGAGTCGAACGGGGTAACGACAGCCACCACTGGAGACACCATCATGACACCGTTGTAACCCGAGTCAGTAGTCGTATCAGAGTCGCAGGCCCCAGATGCGCCGTTTCGCGATCGAGGTGAGGGTGGCGTCGATAGCAAGGGGGGCAGCCTTGTCGAGGTGGTAGGGGACGAGGAATTGCAGCGCGATGCCGTCGGCGTGTTCGACCAGGAGCTCCGCGGCGTCGCCACCGGCGGGCATGGTGACGTCGATCGCGACGGCGATCGCGCGGGTTGTGGCGCGGTCACCGGGTTGGACGAGTGCGTCGAGGATGCGGGCCTTGCTGGTGGCGGATGCCGGGGCGAGGCGAACACTGCGCTGATCGTCGTGGCTGATGGCGAGGGCGAACGGACCGAATCCCCGCTGCTTGACAAGTTGTCCGCTGATGAGGTCTACGCATTCGTCGAAAAGGTTGTCGATGTCGGTCTGCGCTTGTGGTGAGGCGTCCTCTTGCCAGCGTCGCCTGGTCATCGGCCTCGGCTCCCTTCCGCGCTATCGTGTCGATGGCGACTGTACCGGCGGTGCGTGATGGAGCGTGGCCGGCCAGATTTCGAGGGGGTAGAAGCCAGTGAGTGACGAGGTGGGGTTCTCGCCCGAGCAGTTGCAGGCGGGCATAGATCGGCTCAATTCCCTGCATACGACGTTGGTGGACGCCGCGAGCGCCATCGACCGCGCACATACCGATTTGCAGTCGACCTGGACGGGCCCCGCGGCGACGTCGATGAACGATCTGTGGCGCCGCGAGTTCGACACGCTGACCCCGCTGTTCGGCCAGCTCGAGGATATGGCGGCCAAACTCGCCGCAGCCAAGACTGCGCTGCAGCAGCAGGACAACGACAACAGCGCCGCCGTGACCGAGACCGCCCCCGCGCCGACACCGGAGGCGTGAGGTGGCAGCGCATTCCTTCGACCTGGATCAATTGACGACGTTCTCTGCCTCGCTGGATGGGTTCATCCGCGCCGCTACGGGCGAGATCCAGAATGTCTCCGACACCGCGACCCAGATCACCGCCGGTTTCACCGGGGAGGTCGCCGACGCGTTCGCCCAGGCACATCGTCGCTGGCACGCCGACATCACGGCGGTGATCGACCAGCTCGCCGATTACCGGCTCAAGATCGACAACATTCGCGACAACTACGTTCAAGCGCGGCGCGCCAACGCCGAAACACTCGGTCTATCCGGGGCATAGCCGCCGATGGGCAATATCGATCCCGAAGCCTATTTCGCGGCGGCAGCACGGCTGGTCGAGGCCAGCAACACCATCGACCACGCGTTGCGCACCCTCGACGACGTGCTCGATGTCACCGGGTCGGCCGGTGTCCACGAAGCCGGGGTGCGATGGTCGACAAGCTATGACCAGTCCGCCTCCGATGTCTTCGAACTCGCCTCGTTCTGTTCGATGGCCGCCCGTGAACTCGGCTACCAGGTACATCAGTTCGGGCTCAATCACGCCGAAACCGAAAGCGCCAACGATCCGGCTGCGCCACCGTTCACCCCGCCGCCGCAGCCTCAGGGCACCACGATGACCCGGGCCATGCATCCCACGACGTACTCCGCCGGCGGCACCGGCGATCGACCTGCGCACTGGGACTACATCGAGGGACGCGTCAAGAAGAAGTGGCCCGACGCCGACTTCACCCGGATCGGCGCGGCCGGCGGCCACTTCCACACGTTCGGTGAACAAGCCAACACCGACTCCCACGCCATGTTCGACGAGGTGAAAAGCAAGCTGGCCGACCAGACCGAAGAAGAGATCGACACGATCCTGCAGGATCTGCAGTGGCTGGCTATCGCCTACCGAGACACCGGCGACCTGGCCAAAGCACTCAAAACCGCCTGCGATGAGGTCGCCTCCAAGACCGACCTGGAACGCCAGCAAGTCCAAGCCATCCTCAACAGCCTCGACGTCGCGATGAAAGCCCTACTCGTCGCCGAAGCCGGCACCGGCGCCAACCCTCCGCCGGCCAAACAGGTCAACCGCAAGATCATCGAATCCCAGCGCGAAGAACTGCTCGCCCAAGCGGTGCGCGACTTCGAGACCCTCATGGTCGAACTCGACGGATTCGTCAAAACCGCTATCGAGTCGAACACCGGCATCTACAACAACGCGACCGCATCATCGATGCTGCTACGGCCGATCCTGGGCCGCACACCCCGCAAAACCGACCCCATCCGCAACCGCGACGGCAGAGCCAACACCGACGCGGGCCAGCGCGGCGAAGAACGAGCCGGGGTTCCACCAGGGCCAAAGGAAGAGATCAACGTCAACGGCCGCGACCGCGAACCGGACTACATCGACCACGACAACGAACAAGTCACCGAGGTCAAAAACAAGAACACACTCGACCGCGACGACACCGAACAGATCACCGACTACCTCGACTACGCCAATAGCAAGGGATACTCGGTCATCCTGGTCACCGACCACCGCACCCAGCTCACCCCCGAGGTCCAGAAGCTGGTCGACGAAGGCAAGATCACCCTCATCCGCAAGGAGCTCGACGATGGCGACGGACACTGACCCACCGCCCGGCCGCGATCAGACCGCTCAACGGCTACGGGCGCTCGCAAACCAAGTCGACGCCCTCGCCGATGCCCTCGCAGAAGCTATCGATCAGGTTCGGCCGGTCGTCGAGTCGACCTCGGCCGCAGACGATTACCTGCGGTGGGCCGACGCTGCCCGCGGTTCCGTCGCCCGCCTGCACACCCTCCGGAAGCGGATCGACGCCACAGCAGCACTCACTCTCGCCGAGCAGGTCGCGACAACCGCTCCTCCCACTCCCGCTGCTGCCACGGACGCGACCAGCCGACCCAGCCACCACGCCGACCAGATCGGTGAGGTCGAATTGATCCACCCGCCTTATCCCGGCATGCCCGACCGACCGGACTGGCTCGACAACCCGCCCCCGCGCTTGCACGACCGCCAGAACGGATTCGACCTGCGCCTGGTCCGCGACCTTGCCGCCGTCGGAGTGCGCACCTACACACTCAGCCCGATCACCAAGCTCAAACCACTGCCCCAAGCAATCCCGGTCTTCCTCGATTGGCTCGAACACCTCGACACCAAACTCCCCGGACCCGAACATCGAGGACGGCGCGGCACACCCGAACACCACAAAGCCGTCATCCGCGCCGGACTCATCCGCAACCTCAACGACCGCTCTGCCAAAGGAAACCAGCGCGTCATCAACGTCCTCGCCGCCCAACTCCGCACCACACCACCGCTACCCGACGAAACCCGATTCTGGGCCGGCCGAGCCCTCACCACCGTATGCACGAAGGACGACTACGACCTCATCACCGCGCTCATCGCCGAACAACCACCCGGCGACACCGTGATCGCCGGCCTGCTGTCCTACCTCGGCAAAATGCGCACCGTCGAAGCCCGCACCATCATCCTCCAACACTTCGACCACCCCCTCACCCGCAACTACGCCATCAACGCCCTCGCCGACATGAAAGCCACCGGCGTCCGCCCACTCATCGAGCCACTCCTCAACGACCCTGACCGATTCACCCGCCAAACCGCAGCCCGCGCGCTTCGAAAACTGCCCACCGACTCATGACCCACCACACCACAGGCCCCCGCCACACCACGGCGACAGCAGCCCTCCTCGTCCTCACTGCACAACTCGCCGGCTGCTCCGGCCCGGATCACCAACCAGAACCGCAATCAGCATCGACCACCGAACCGGGTATCTGGAACCCCTGCACCATCCCCGACGAAACCCTCACCCACGCAGGACTCGACCCCACAACGGAAATCCCAGCCACACCACAACGGCCCGACATCCTGCTCTGCAACTGGCGCAGCGACCCCGCCGTCTGGCACCACATCGTCGAAATCACCTCCACCACCATCCCCCTCGACACCTACAAACGCCTCCCGACAACCGGCGCATACACCGACATCACCATCGGCGGCCGCACCGGAATCCAATACCGCCCAGGCGACACCACCACCCAACGCAGATGCGACGCCACCTTCGCCACCACCTGGGGCACGATCACCATCTCGACCACCACCACCGGAACCCCTGATGATCCCTGCCAGCGAAACACCGTGACCGCCACAACACTGTCGTCAGGAATCCCCCGATAACTCTCAAGATACGACCCAGTCACGGCCCCCTGGCCCGCGTGGCGCCTTAACCGGTAGGCCTGCGCCAAGGAACGTGAAACTCGATGTGGTTCGGATACTTTCGCCGTGCACAGGTCCGCCTTCGGAGGCACTCGCCCAGACGGAGCGGCTAGGAGAACCCCGCAGTATCGGAATACGTTCTCGGACAGAAGCCCACGCCATGCCCGGTGAGCATATCCAGTGGACTGGTGGGATCGTTGTCGCCACCGTCGCCCAAGGTCAGCTCGCGCACCGACGATAGCGTGTCGGACGATAGCAGCGGCGACACGGTTGACGGTGCGGCGAAACCGGATTGCACCAGCTTTGCCTGGTCTCGAATTAGAATCTCGCCATGGCCCCGGTCCCCTATCCCCCGCCCCACAAGCTGCCCGTCGTCATGTGCCAGGTCCCGGGCTGCCCGTACCGTCGACGCAACCAGCGGGGAGGGTATCAGCATGTCTGCCAACAACATGAGCGCATGTGGGACAAGTACGGACACTTCGACCGACCGCTCAACAAGTCGTCTGTCGAATTGAAATACACGCTGAACGGCTACCCGGCTGCTGACTGAGGGCGAGGTCGTGCGGGGTTCTAGCCGGTTGAGCTCAGTACGTCGTGGTTTTATCGCTGATCCGTGTCACTTTCGTGGACGGTAGAGGCGGGCGGAGGTGAGAGCTTACCTAAACGGTGGCATCCTGATGCCCATCCAGATGTCGTTGCGCCGCAATGGTTGCGTACTTGTTCAAATGATGCGGACCAGTCGACTTGCCAGATTCCGCATAATCTACGGGGAGAGTACATACGATAGCCCGTGTCTCGCCACTCGTACCACCCCAGTGACGCCGACCTCCGCCCCACGTTTGACGCCGCCCTCACCCGCGCGTGCGCCGGCCAGGGTATCCGCACATGCACCGGCTTGAATGCCGCGACCGATCATGCCCTCGCAGCAGTGAGCGCGGCGGCACCCGACCCCCCTGAGGCACTCGTCGCCGCGGCGCGAGCGGCATTCGCGCAGCAGCTCGCCGGCACGGGCAGCGACGATGAGCTACCCCGCTTCATGCGGCAGAACGACCGAGGGTAATCGTTGCTGTCAGCCAGCTGGCTGTTCGTGAACCCGTACCGGTGTGACCGGCCAGGCAACTTGGTGGATTCCAGTAGACGGCAGTGGCCGCTGACTAGCGCGTAGTTCCTTATGTCACAGGGACCCAGATGACAAAGGTGGACACGTTTGACTGGTGGTGGCCATCTGCCGTCAGGCCGCCGTCCCTCCCGGCAGCGGCTGATGTGGTTCGATCGACAGATACTCCAGGACGTCCGGCGATGGAAACCTTGGACAAGTCACGCGTTTCGGCACCTGTGCATTCGACCTGAGTTGCGCGAACACACGGCACAGGTACCAACCCTGATCGAGTTGACAGTTTCGGGATGGATTTCGCGCTGACCACTTGACAGCACGTCTGTTGGCAGGAGTTGTAGGAGTGAGTAATTATCGGTTGGCAGTAGCCGTGTGCTTCGCATCGGCCGTGACGGCGATAGCATCCGGCTGCGCTGGGGACCGGGCCGCGGGCGGCTCGGTCGCGGAGTGGGTCAATGATCCGGCCACAGGCATAGTGGATGAGTCAGCCCCGTTGTGCGAGAGCGGGTTCCGGATCCTGGATCGCGATGCCTACTCAGCTAAAAGCGCTGGCGGTTCGTATGGGCCGGCCAGTGATCGTGTCGCCTACGTGTACGAATTGGCGTTCTATCATCCGGCATTCTGCAACGAGACCAGCGATGACGAATTGACGAATGCTGCCAGGAGGTTGGTGGACACGGTTCCTGAGATCTGTTCAGGTATCCCGGAGGACAAGTCGACACGTTCGGAGCCGTTCGCCGAGGCAGAGATATTCGCGCAGTGGCCGACCGAGCTCACCGACAGAGCCATCCGCGAGTTCATCGCGCAAACTGGCGGCGGCCCGGTTGGGTCCGGTGACGCCGAAGGTGGGGTCATTCAGTCAGCTGCGTCTCGTCGCAGCACCGCCGAGTACGCCGTTCAAGCGGCGGCTTTGCAATTCTGCCCCGGCTACTAACCGCAAGCGGCGCGGCGAGGCCGGAGGCATCCGGCTCAGTCATCACCCCCTTTGGAGTAAACGTGTCGATCCATACCATCGTCCGGGCTGTTATGGCGGTGAGCGCTCTATCGCTCTTCATGATTGGATGCGCTTCTACCGACGATCCCATGCCGACCGGCGGTGATCACCCCGCTGTTCCGATACCGACCCCAGAACTGCGCGAGGGGAACTGCGCAGGCGGGTACCGATGGATGACCGACAGCGAGTTCGGGCAGTACTCCATCGGAGGCAGGGTGAACGGGCGCGACTGGAAGAGCGAGTGGAACCAGTTACCCGAGGAGATTCGCACAGGGAACTCGTTCCTCACCGAAGTGACCAGCGAAGTCCCTATATGCAGCGATAAGACCGCCGATGACATCATTTCCGCGGCGCGAGCAATGTGCGCCGAAGCCGATGCCGACCAGCTCCTCGCCGACGCGGTGTATCAGGTCGAGATGAAGCAGAAGGCCATCGACCGTGCGGGACTGGGCCTTCCGATTTGGGTTACCGGTGGCCCGCGCGGCTCTCAGCATCTGGGGCTCGACAAGGTGGTGGAACATTTCATGAGCCGAATCGGCGGCTACGGATCCGAATCCATTTTCCCCGGTGGATGCCCACAGCTCGAGCCATGGCGCTGACCGCCGGGGCACAGACCCCATCTGCTCCTGATCTCGACGCGCGACATGGTTCTGAGTCCGTGTGATCGCGGGGACGGCGCGCGTGACCGGTTTGCTCGGAGGGCCTCGGCGACCTCGCCGACTCAGCACCGGGTCGAGACGTGAGAGGTCCCAGATGGGATATCCCCGTGGCAGGCGCGGCAGTTACGGAACCACCGATGAAGCCGGTTACGCAGCAGTCAGCGCCGACAATTTCCTACCCGCGGTCGCCCTTCGGCGGCCACCATCTGGCTACGCATGGCAACCGACCAACGATCGCTGCGTGGAAAGGTCGGATGACCTTGCTGTAGAAGTGGTCCCGAATGAATGACACCGGGGTTCGATCGGTCAAACGCCAGAACGAACCGATTGGCAAGCATAGGCTCGACGTCCAGCGCGAGACTGCGGAGAGGCGCACATGAAGAAGCTATCGATCTGGATCCTCCTCCGCCGATTCGCTCTTGTCGGTGCGGCTGCGCTCACGATCAGCGCGTGCTCGCACGGGGACCCCGCCGCGTCTGACCCGTTCGAACTCGGCGCCAGTATCGCGGTCGGTAGCTACGGCAACTGCGCCGTGAAGGCAGGAGCTCTTTACTGCTGGGGGAGCAACACTGACAACGTCCTGGGGATACCGGGGTCACCGTTGGACGATGTCAACGAGCCGACAAGGGTTTCCGGAGCCGGCATTGCGGTCGTCGACGTCGAGATGGGCTACGCGAACATGTGTGTGCTTACCAAAGCGAAGGGCCTGCAGTGTTGGGGGTCAAACACTGTCGGCCAACTCGGCAATGGAACGTATGAACCGGTCGGCGCCTCCCAGCGGGAGGACGCGAGCGAGCCCGCGAGTCCTGCGAGCCTTGCCGCTCGCGTCCAACAGTTTTCGATCGGCGGCGCCACGGTGTGCGCGATCACCGCCGACTCGCGCGCATACTGTTGGGGAGCAGGAGAAAACGGCGAACTAGGTAACGGCGGTTTCACATCCAGCCTTACCCCCGTCGAGGTCACCGGAGTCGAGAGCGCAGAACAGATCGCCGTTGGCGTCCGGACCGCTTGCTCGATTAATTCGGACGCTGAAGTCTATTGTTGGGGAAAAGATCTGACTACGGAAGCCAACGGTGCGGTGAACCCAGTCCCTATACATGTTTCGGCCCTCGACGGGTCCAGATACATATCACTTGATAGCTCGTCGGACACTGGGTGCGCAATAAACAAGTCCCGGAAGGCAATCTGCTGGGGGAACAACTACGAACAAGTCATCACCGAGGAACGTGGGACAACGCACGCTGCGTACACCGAGGTAGCATCGAGTCATCGGTTTCGCATGGTCGACGTCGATTCAACTCACATCTGTGGTGTCGACGAGTCGAATGAGCTCTACTGCTGGGGCGCCAACGATTCCGGCGAGACGAGCCCAGGTGGACCCTCCTACGTTTCACCACTATCACCAGCGAAGGTTGAGCTCGGCCAAGAAGTTGTCGATGTTTCTGTCGGATCCCAAATAACGTGCGCAACCCTGGTCGACCAGACATTTATGTGCTGGGGGAAGAACAATTCAAGCTCCATATCACCCCATTACCCATCGGGTGCGATACTACCACCAACGGTCCAGGTTATTTCGTAGCCGCTTCTGACACTAGATCGGAACACCTTTGCCTATCATTCTTCCCGACGGCTCGACTCATGAGACAAGTCCCGACAATCCAGCGCCGCAATCGGCATCGCGGGAGTTCATACTTGCAGCGACTGCGGTCGCCTTCGTGGCGTTCGTCGTCGGGATGCTTATCTACCTAGCCTTCGACGCGGACTCAGGCCCCCTGGTGACAGCGATTATCGCGGCCGGCCTAGCGTCGCCACTGATTGCCAAACTGATGAATCAATCCAACCTCGCGAGTGGCATAGCTGCCGCAGCGACCGTTGTCTCACTACTGTTGGGCGCCGGGATCGGCAACCAAATTAGCAAGCACCGCGAACAGAGCACTGTTGATTCAGAATTCCATCGCAAGGTGACGCTGACAATTCAGCACTTGTTCGGATATAACAACTTCGCCCGCGAGGCCTCGATCGTCGTCCCATCCTCTGACGAGGCGGTTCGTGACCGAGTCCTAGCGAACCCGTTCTCCGGAATAGATACAGAGAACACGGCAGCCAATGCCCCGCATATTTGGCAGATGGGCGGCGTTGCCGTCCGGATCGAAATCTTCAACGGCAGTCGAGATCCAGTAAGGCTGTCGGACTTGAGGGTGGACGTTAGCCAGGCGGACCGGGTTGCCGGAACAACCTTCGTGGGGTCGGAAACTGGTGGAGCGACCGAGCCACCGCAGACAATATACTTCGACCTGTCCAAGGACACGATCGCCCGCACCGAAGAAGGCAAGGAGTACTTTGCCGACAACAACGTCACCATCGACTCCGGCGAGAACGAAGTTCTCGTGGTGAAACTACTTGCGGGCCATGGATTCCAGAATGTCAGACTGGTGGCGACCCTCCTTGGAGGGAAGCAGACGAGGACGATCCCGGCTCCTAGTGGCAGCGACCGGATCCGGCTTGTGAGCAACTGCGCGAATGATTTGCCCGGGGGGTATGTCAGGGTACTCGGGGACAGCGGCCAGTTCGAGTTCTCACCGATCGCTCCTGGTAGTGCGCCGAGACTGACTGGCTGCGCAGGCAATTGACAGCTATCGCGGCGCCGATCCAGCTGCCGTGCACACGCCCTCGCCCGAGAATCGCTTCATATGAGATTCGCTCGATCCAGCTGCCTGATCCAGCGCCGCGCATTCTGCGCCCGCGGCCACCGCCCTGTGCGTCCGGATCGCTTCCGCCACCCCTCGCGGGCGGCAGCGATCGGGTACCTGAGACCCTTCCTCGCGGTTCACAGATTGACCGGACGCGAGGACCGTATCGCCACGAAGTGCGAAATCTCGATCAGGTGTTCGGGCAGTTGACGGTGTATTCCCAGTCGGTGCCGCCGGGGCCGGTGACGCGGACCAGGACCGATGTCGCGGTTCCTGGGGGAACCGCGACGACGACTGATCCGGTTCCCTGGTTGATGTCGTCGCCGATGTAGCCGGTGTTGTGGACGAGGCCGCCCTGGTAGAACACTTCGATCTGGTCGGGGATGCGGTAGGTCTCGTACGCCAGGACGAAGGAGGTGGGTCCGCTCGTGCCGAGGTGGTGGAGGGTGTCGGTGACGCCTTCGCCGCCGGATTGGGTCGACTGGTTGCAGGGTTTGCTTCGCGGGATCGAGGACCCGCTGCCGCCGCTACCGGTCCCGCTTCCGCTGCTGCTGCCACTGTCACTGCTTCCGGAACTCCCCGTGCCCGGCGCCGCGGACACACCGGCGGCCCCTGCCAGCGTGATCGCCGCCGCGATGGTGATGGTTGTGGCCGCAGCACGGATCGCGCGATGTCCAATTATGGTTGTCACCAACATGTTTGCCTCGCAGCTCATCGATAGGATTCGTCGGATACGAGCCTGGCAGCATCCTCATGGCGCGGGTATCCGTCGTTCATCCGACAACGGCCGGCCGAGCCCGGGCAGGTAGTCGTAGGACTGGTCTCGGCATCACTGCGGCAAAGCCCGTCG
>NZ_VBUT01000016.1 GCF_005863245.1 Nocardia cyriacigeorgica
CGCGCCAGAGCCGACGTCAACGCCACGGCTAGCGACGGCAGCACCCGCATCCGCGTCGGCGGCAGCCGTACCTGCACCAGCACCACGGTCGGAGACAGCGCCCGCAGCGGCACGACGACCAGCGGCAGTAGCAGCGGGACCGGCAGCACCACGACCAGTGGGAACGGCAGCGGCAGGACCAGCAGCAGAACCAGAGCCGGAGGCGGAGGCGGGTGCAGGGGTGGGGCTTTCGGGGTCGTCGGGGTTGCACATGCCGGGGCGGGCGTATTTGGCCAGTAGTGGGTCGAGTAGGGCGCGCAGGACGGGGTCGATCTCGCCGCGGATGGGGCTCATGCCGTCGGGGCGTTGGCGGCCGATGATGATGCCGCGCATGCGGGCTCGATCGTTGTCGGTGGTGAGGCGGCCGTCGGGGTCGAGGTAGGCCAGGATCTTGTCGCCGACCTTGCCGATGTCGTCCGGGGAGCCGGTGCGGGCGAAATCGGTGAGGATTTCCTCGGCGGCGGCCCGGTCCTCATGTGTGGCGCCGCAGGGAACGCGGTTCATGACGGTGGCGATGCCGCGGGCGTGGTCGGCGGAGATCTCGCCAGCGGTCAAGGCTTGCGCGACATTCGGCAGGCGGGGTTCGATGGGGTCGCCGCCCATGTCGTGGAAGGTGGCGACGGTGTGGGCTTGGTGGACGCGGGCACCGGCATCAGCAGAGGCCAGGTTCAGCGTTTCCATCAGGAACCGTTTCAACGTTTTCGCGCCGTGCCGGGCGGGTAGTGAGCGTTCGGAGGCTTCCACCAGCAGCCGGTGACGCACCATGGTCAGCCTCCGCGAACACCGCTCCACCTCACGCATCATCGCGATGACCGCGGCATCCGACAAAGGTGTCAACGGCTCGGCCAGCAGGTCGGTGACCGCGGCGTGCAACCGGCCGACCGCGCCCTCGTCTCCTTCGATCCCCCCACTCGAATACATGTTCGAATACTGCCGCCACCCACCATCCCAGCACCAGCGAAAACAGCATCTGATTGTCTTGGGTCAAGATCTTGGCAGGATCTGACTGCCCACGTAGTTGATGCCCTGGATAGCGAGGCCATCTAGAACGCGCTGTATTGCCGATGAGTGGATACTTCGGAAGGGGCGAGCCGTTCGCTGATCTGTGTTGCATCCGCCGAATCCGGTGGTCGGCAGCCGGTGCGCCCGAAGAGTGTTTCCTCGAAGCATTTCGGAACCCATCCTGCATGTTTGTGTCGTACACCACTGGTCCTTGACCTCATGTTTTGTTGAGGTACGAGGATGTGGTGACCAAGCAGCCGAGGAGAGTAGTGGTGGCGAGATGCGGGTGATCGAGGTGTCCGAATTCGGTGCGCCGGAGGTCTTGCGGGTTCGGACCCGGCCGGACGCAATTCAGGGACCGGGACAGGTTGTCGTCCAGGTCGCATACAGCGGAGTGCTGTCGCTGGATACGGTGATCCGCAGCGGTCGAGGCGGCGACCTGTTCCCGGTGGAACTTCCGTACATACCCGGAGTAGGCGTCGCCGGGGAGATCATCGCAGTCGGATCGGGAGTCGATTCCGATTGGCTGGGCCGGCGGGTTCTGGCCGACATAGACAGTGGTGGCTACGCGGAGCAGGTCGTGACGTCGGTGGAGAACGTAATCGCGATACCGGACATGGTGGACCTGCCGACCGCGATGGCGTTGCTGCACGATGGCAGCACCGCGCTGGCGGTGTTCGACGCGATGGAGGTGCAGGCGGGTGAGTCCGTGCTTGTTCAGCCCGCTGCGGGTGGCCTGGGCAGCTTGCTGGTCCAGCTGTCACACGCCGCCGGTGCACGAGTGATAGGCGCCACCCGGGGCCGGGTCAAGCTG
The DNA here is from genome assembly GCF_005863245.1 of Nocardia cyriacigeorgica. Taxonomy (GTDB): domain Bacteria; phylum Actinomycetota; class Actinomycetes; order Mycobacteriales; family Mycobacteriaceae; genus Nocardia; species Nocardia cyriacigeorgica_C. The sequence goes on from NZ_VBUT01000016.1 coordinate 1,856, forward strand.
GCCGCTGTCGAAGGACTCGGCGCCGACGCCGTAGTCGACTACAGCGCACCGGATTGGGCCAGCGACGTGGGGCCCGTCGATGTGGCATTCGACGGTGTCGGCGGCGACCTGGGTCTGACCGCGTACCGATTGGTGCGAGCGGGAGGCCGATTCTCCGCGTACGGTTTCGCCGGCGGTGCGCCGGTCCCGGTCGGCGCCACCGATGCTCAGGGGCGGCGCACTTTGGGGCTGGGCCAGCTCGCTGGCTATTCCCCGGACCGGCGGCGCCGGACCAAGCAGATCCTGGATATGGCTGCTCGGGGCGATATCCGGGCGGTTATCGGTGCGACCTACCCGTTGGCAGCGGCAGCGCAAGCGCATCGAGCGCTGGAGTCTCGCGCGGTGACGGCAAAGTTCTGCTGGAGGTTTCCTGACATGACAGAGTCGGCTCAGCTCAGGGTCGGTGTCACGCTGCCCACATTGAGTGAAATTGCCTCTCATGGAATTCCGGACGTGGCGACCATGGCCAGGCATATCGAGCAGCTCGGCTTCGATGCGGTGCGCATTCCCGATCTGGTGATCGGTGACGGCACACCCTCGCTGGATGCGACAGTTGTGGCGGCGACCGCAGCGGTGGCCACCACATCAGTGCGTATCGAGTTCGGTGTCAGGGTTATTCCCTTGCAGCCGGCAGTCACACTTGCTGCACAAATCATTGCCCTGCAACATCTTTCGGACGACCGGATCGTTCTCGGGGTGGGTTCCGGCGGATTTCCCGGCAGCCCGTTCTGGCAGGCGGCGGGTTCGGCCACCCGCGACCGGGCGCGGGCGACCGACGAAACACTGGCGGTGCTGCCCGGTTTGATTGCGGGCGAGGCTACCGAAACGAACGGCACCGTCGTTCAGCTCGCTCCCGGTGCGCACGTTCCGCCGATTCTGGTCGGCGGGAACTCTCCCGCCGCCATCCGGCGTGCGGTCCACTATGGGGACGGCTGGTTACCTTCGAGCCTCACTGCCGAGGACGTGGCGCGTGGTGCTGCCCGTTTGCGGGACATTGCTGCCGAATCCGACTGTCCGGTCCCCGCTATCAGCGTGGCCGGTGGTGCCATACCGGGAACCAGTGAAACGGCACGCAACGCCCGGGAGGATTTCGTGCGGCTGCTACAGCAGTCCTACGGGCGATCGGCCCTGGAGGCCGCACAAATCCCGATCGCGGGCAGTGCCGGCGAGATCGCGGCCGGTCTCGCCACATACGCCGCCGCCGGCGCCGACCGAGTCGGACTCGCAGTCCTGCCCGCCGAGGGCAGTTGGCAACACGCCGTCGAACAACTTGCTCGAGGCGCCGACCTGCTGTCCTGACAACCGATCCCCGACCACAACCTACCCGCATGGGAGACCTCTCCGCGGAAGCAGGGGCCATTGTCCGACACCACCGCGATCGACACCGGCGCGCCATAGATGATCTACACGTCTTCACACTGGACACCCGACCGACAATGGTTGGACGCCAACATATTTCGACGCGCGGGACCTACGCGATCAGCAACTACGAGAAGAAGTAGCTTTCAGTGCGTGTCTGGGAATTCTGGTTATTGTCGCGTGCCGCGCTTCGATACCGCTCGATGTTCCTGGGGCTCGGCCGTGTCCTCGGTCACGGCCGGCCGACAGCCAGAACAGAGCTGTGAGGCCCGATCAGACAGCCGATCAGCCCGCTTTCCGCGGCTCCCACTCGGGACCGGCGAGCAAGGTAGCCGCCCGCTGCCGAACGAGCGATATTTGCTCCCCCCCCCCCTCGAAGATTCGTCTTTGTGTCGATCGTTGCAGCCGGTGGCGGCGATAGCGCAGCGTCACCTGCCCGACGACCACGCCGGGCGCCAGCGCCGATGCCGTCATCAGCAGCCCGGTGTCCTCCATGTTGGACAGCGCCTGCCATCCGCCGGCGGCGATGAGGAGTTCGCGCCGCCACATGATTCCGGCGGGATGCACAGGCAGCCGGTATGTTCCGGTATCGGTCACCCAGTGCTGGACGAGCGCACCGCGGGGGATCGGACCGGGTGCAAAGGGCACCGGATAATCCACGAGGTCGCCGGATCCGAGCAGGTCACGCGCGGGTCCTACAGCGAATCCCGCTGACGGATGCTGCTCGAGGGCGGTGGCGAGGACGGCGAGTGCGTCCGGTTCGAGCTCGTCGTCGGCGTCCAGATTCTGGATCAGTGCTGCGCGCGCCCGGCCCAGCGCGACATTGCGTGTCACGGCGGGGCCTTCCCTGGTGCCGTTGGTCGCGACGCGAACGCGGGGATCCTCCGCCGCACCGCATTCGACCAGGGCGGTACGCGCCGCACGGGCCGGGCCATCGATCTGCACCAGCCACAGCCAATCGGTGTGCGTCTGCGAACGCAGCGAAGCCCAAGCGGCGGAAAGGAATCGGGAATAGTCGGCATGTACCGCCGTGACCACCTCGACCCGCATGACCGAAAGTGTGCCATCCGAGCCGATCCGGCGCTCATATGGTAGGTATGCACAAGGTCGGACTGGTGCCGTTCGGGAGGCAGGGGCAGGTATGGATCATGCGGTGATCGAGGCCGAATTGGCCAGTCTGGTAGGCGGTTCGGCTCCGGGGACGCGGGAGCTCGAGCGGGAATGTCATGTCTTTGCCCAGCGGTACATCGCCGAGCCGGGAGTGGTGGAGCCCCAATTCGACATCACTTCGGCGAACTTCACCTCCGACCCATTCTTGATCTGCGCGGATCGCTACTGGAACCTGCGATTCACTGCCGAGCCGACGCTGGCGACGGCGGTGCAGTGTGCCGGGTGGGCGGCGGAGCGGATCGAGGCCGAGTACCGGCAGCCGATCCTGGAGAAGTGGGCGATCGGCTACGCGTTCATCACGCGCGGCACGGTCGAATCGCTGACCGAGATCGCCGACGCCACCGCCGACATCATCGCCAGTGACGATCCCGAATGCAGCCGGGCCTATTTCGCCACGCTCTACCATGCGGGCAAGTTGCGTGCGAATCTGTCCTTCGATGAGCTGAACCTGTTTCTCAGCTCGTCGCCGCTGGCCAACGCGGCCGGCCGGAATCGCGACAAGCCGCTGTTTGTCGCGCTCCAGGCTTTCGCGGGATTCGGCAGCCGCCAGACCACCAACGAGCACGCCATGACGCTGTTCGAGAAGTCGTGGACCGCGCCGGACCGCACCCACGCCTCGATCGACATCGCCCTGCACGCGCTCGAGGCCGCCGTGCCGTTCGACGAGCAGGGGACGGTGTTGCGTACCAAGGCCGCCGAAGCGATCGCCGAGTATCCGGACAATGCCCTGTTCCGGTTCCGTCTCGGACTCGGTGCTTTCCTCTGTGACGATCACGACGCCGCGCTCACCAGCATCGACGATGCTCTGCGGCTGCTGCCCGCGACCGGTTGGCGTAGCAGCCATGAACTGCTGTCCGAGCAGTTCCTCCACGTCCGCCGCTCGATCCTGCTGGCCCGCAGCGACGCCCGCCGCGTCGCGGATCAGCAACGTCGCCTGGACCGGCACGAACAGGCCGTCGCCGAAACCGCCGACCTTGCCCGCCGTTCGGTGATCAGGGCGGTCGAGCTGGTCGCGGTCTTCGCTGCCGTCATCGCGTTCGCCGTCGGGTCGCTCAACGTCACGTTGAACGGCAACCTCGATCTAGCGTCCCGGCTCTGGATCCTGGTCGTCTTCGGCGGTGGGCTCCTGCTGTTCGTTCTCCTCGTCGTCGGCGGCACCTGGTTGATCACCCGCGATTCGCGGCGAAGCTCACACGGCTGAAGGCGTCGACCTGATCCGGCGAAAGGCCACGGTCTCAGAAACTCCACACCACCGGCACCACGACAACCGCGACCAGCAGGTACCACACCATCATGGCCGAGCCGAGTTTCCAGTAGTCCCCGAACCGGTAGCCGCCGGGTCCCATGATCATCATGTTGGCCGGGGTGGCGACGGGGGTGAAGAAGGAGGCCGCGGCGGCGACGCAGACGGTCATCAGTAGGGGTAGCGGGGAGACGCCGAGGTCGGCGGCGATGACGACGGCGATCGGGGCGATGATCAGGGTCGTGGCGGTGTTGCTGATGAGCTGGCCGAGTGTCACCGTCACCAGGAACAGGCCGACGAGCACCAAGTGACGATCGGCGTCGCCGAGCACGGACATGAACACCGAGGCGAGCTGGTCGGCGGCGCCGGTGTCTCGGATCGCGGTCGACAGCGGGATCATCGCGCCCACCAGGATCAAGGTGGTCCAGGAGATCGAGCGGTGGGCTTGTTCGACGGTGAGGACCCGGCACACGACCATGGCACAGGCCGCGAGCAGGGCGGCGACCGCGGCGGGGACGAGCCCGGTCGCCAGCAGCACCACCATCACGGCCAGGATCGCCAGCGCGGGCTTCGATCCGGGACCCATCGGCAGGGTTTGGCGCCGGATCAGTTCCGGCTCGTGCACCACCCGCACTTCGGGGGCGGCGATGTGCTGGTCGAGTGCGCGCCAGCTGCCACACAGCAGCAGGGTGTCACCGGCCTCGAGTTTCCGCGGGCGGGAACCGAGATCGCGTCCGCCGCGCTGCGCCGCGAGCACCACCAGATCGCCACTGCTGGTGGCCATGCCGGGAAAGACCTTATGGCCGACGAACTCCGAGCGCGGCGGGATGATCACCTCGGCGACACCGTATTCGGCGCCGATCAGCTCATCGGGATGCGGTCCGTCGAAACTGCGGCACGGGGTCAGGGTGTTGTCGTCCACGAAGTCCGTGAGCTGGACGTCCGCGGCGTCGACCACCAGGACATCGCCGGCGCGCAGCGGTGTGTCGCCGGGATCCTGGCCGTCGCGCTCGACGCCACGCAGCTGCGCGCCCTCCGGCAGCGCGTCGACGACCGAGTCGCGGGCTGCCCCGGCGAAAGGCGATTCCGCCGCCACCCGCAACCGGATGAGCCCGCTGTGGATGGTGTACTGCTTGGCCAGCGTGGTCGCCAGCCTGCTCAGATCCGGTGGCATCACGGCCGCGGTGCGGTTCGGCAGCAGCTTGTCACCGAGCAGCACCGCGATGGCGATGGTGCCGATGACCAAGGGCACGCCCACCCAGGCGAATTCGGCGAACCCGATGTGCCGGGCGCCCGCGTCGGCGGCGGTTTCGGAGATGATGATGTTGACCGGGGTCCCGGTGAGCAGCAGCAGCGATCCGGCGTGCGCGGCGAAGGCCAGCGGCATCAGCAGCTGTGAGGGTGAGCGGCCCAGCCGCACCGCGAGCACCACGACCATCGGGATGAGCGCAGCCACCGCGCCGTTGACCGAGATCACCGCCGTCAGCACCGCGCACAGCAGCATCATCGACACCAGCAGCCGGGTGCGGCTGGTGCCGACGCGCGCCATCAACTGCTGCCCGGCCCAGGTGGTGACGCCGGTCGCGTCCAGTGCCTCACTGACCACGAACAGCGCGGCGATGAACACGACGGTGGGGTCACCGAACCCGGACAGCGCCTGGTCGACGGTCAGGATGCCCGTCGCGTACAGGCTCAGCGCGACCGCGAGCGCGACGATCCCGACCGGGAGGCGGTTCCACACGAACAGCACGACCGCGCCGCCGGTGATCAGGAAGGTGATGGTCGACTCGGCCATCAGCGAACCTCTGGCGCGCCGGCGAACGCCGCTGCATCGAGGTGCCGACGTGGGTGGGCGCAATGTTGTTGCCGCGCACCGCCGGCGCTTCGACCGAGTACCGCCGAGGTCGCGGAGCCGGACCGCGCCGCTACGCGCGGAAGGGCCGCGGGGCCGGGAAGGGTATTGCGCATGGCACCCCCTGAGGTCGCTGGATCGGCGGTCGGCATCCGGCTGGCTACGCGCATTAGATCACAGGCCCGTCTGAAGCGATGGTGATCCACATCACAGTGACTATTTCCCGCTTTCGACCCGTTCTACCGCCTCGGCGTGGGGCAAAATCGGCGATGACTATTCCTGTCCTGCCCGCTACCGCACGCCACCGATCGGGAAGTGCGGTCCGTCCGGCCGCCTGCGCGGCTCGCGCAGTCGACCTCCCGCGCGTCACCGCGCGAATTCGGTTCGCGAGAACGAAGTTTGTGCAACTATCGAGCAAGCAAATGTAGGCCTGCGTAATACCCAGCGAGTTGGCGAGGGAATGCGATGTCCGTGCCTGTGTTTCGTCCCGTCGGTGAGGTGGAGGATGCTGTCTCCGCTCTCCTGCCCGACCTGAAGTCGGCCCTGAACCGATTGGTGAGCATTCCGTCGATCGCGCTGGACGGATACCCCACCGAACCGCTGATGCACGCCCACGACGCGGTGGTGGAGCTGTTGCGCGACAGCGGGATAACCCAGATCGAGGAGCTGACCATTCCCGGCAAGACGGCGCCGGTGGTGATGGCGACCGTGCCCGGCCCTCCGGGCGCGCCGACGGTGCTGTTCTACACCCACTACGACGTCGTCCCCGCCGATGACGTCGAACTCTGGGATTCGCCGCCGTTCGAACCGCAGGAACGCGACGGCGCGATCTACGGGCGGGGCACCGCCGATTCGAAGGCCAATCTGGTCGGCATCATCGGCGCGCTACGGGTTTTCGACGCGAACCCGCCGGTGACGGTGAAATTGGTGTTCGAGGGCCAGGAGGAATTCGGCAGCCCGTTCGACTTCTATCCGGCCACCCACCCCGAACCCTTCCGTGCCGACGCCATGGTGATCGCCGACGTCGGCAATGTGCGCCCCGGCGCGCCGACGGTGACCGTGGCCCTGCGTGGTTCGGCGCAGATCACCGTCTCGGTGCAGACACTGAAGGCCGACAAACACAGTGGCCTATACGGCGGCGCCGCGCCCGACGCCCGGCTGGCCCTGATCCGCGCACTCGCCTCGCTGCACGATGATGCCGGCGATGTCGCGGTCGAGGGTCTGCGTCGCGAGGAATGGACCGGAACCTCCTACACCGAGCAGGAGTTCAGGGATCTGGCCGAGGTGCTCGAGGGTAAGCCGCTGATGGGTACCGGCGGTCTCGGCGAGCGCATCTGGTCCGGCCCGGCGATCACCGTCATCGGGTTCGACGCACCCGCGGTGGAGGGGCCGGTGAACGCGGTCGCCGGCTCGGCGCGGGCGGTCCTCAACGTGCGCGTGCACCCGGCTCAGGACGCCGCGGAGGCGCAGGCCGCGGTGATCCGTCATCTCGAGGCGCAACGGCCCTTCGGCCTGGAGGTGACCGCCACCGCGGGCGAGGTCGGCAACGGATTCGCCGCCGAAACCAGCGGACCCGGTTTCGAGGCCGCCGTGGCCGCGCTGAATTCGGCATGGGATGCCGACACCGGCGAGATGGCCGGTGGCGGTTCGATTCCGCTGGTCATGGCTTTGCACACCGGGATACCCGAGGCGGAGAAGCTGCTGTTCGGCGCCACCGACGGCTACGCCAATATCCACGGACCCAACGAGCGGGTCCTCATCGACGAAATGCGCAGGGCCACCGTGGCCAAGGCGTTGTTCCTGCAGGAGTACGCCGCGAGATACGCGGCCGGGCGATCGGACACAGCGCGATGAGTGAAGCACAGACCGCCACCGAGGAGCCCGGCGGTAAGCAGCGCAAGAAGTTCGAGTTCCCCGGCGCCGTCACGGTGTTGGCCATCGTCATGGTGCTGGTGTGGCTGGCGGCGCTGTTCATCCCGGCCGGCGAATACCGTACCGATGCCGACGGCGCCCCGATCCCCGGATCCTTCGATCGGGTGGATTCCCCGCTCACCTTCTGGGAACGGGTCCAGCAACTGATTCTGGCCCCGGTCAACGGCCTCTACGGCATACAGGACACCGCCACTGGATTCGTCGACACGGAGAACATGGGCCGGCTGTTCGGGTCGGTCGGTGTCGTGCTGTTCATCATGGCGCTCGGCGCGTTCATCTCGGTCAGCTTCGCCACCCGCAGCCTCGAGGTCGCCGTCGGCGGTCTCGGCGCCAGGCTGCAGGACAAGGGCTGGATGCTGATCGCGGTCATCATGGTGCTGTTCTCGGTGGGCGGTACCACCATGGGTTTCTCGGTGGAGACCTTCGGTTTCTACGCGCTGATCATCCCGTTGATGCTGGCCATGGGTTATGACCGGATGGTGGCGGCCGCGACGATCATCGTCGGCGCGCTCACCGGGACGATGGCGTCGACGGTCAATCCGTTCTCCATCGGTGTGGCCTCCGGTGAGGCCGGGGTGTCGATCGGCGACGGCATCGTGCTCCGGTTCGTGCTGTGGGTCGTGCTCACCGCGGTCGCGGTGGTGTTCGTGATCCGGTATGCCCGGCGCATCCAGCAGGACAAGTCGCGTTCACTGGTCGGGTTCGACAGCGACGAGGACGAGCCGGACACCGACACTCCCGAGGGCGAGCGGCAGCTGACCGGCACGCAGAAGTGGGTGCTCGCCATCACCGCGTTCACCTTCGGCCTGATGATCTTCTCGGTCATCCCGTGGTCGGCCATCTTCGGCGCCACGACCACGCCCGCCGAATACGACGTGTACCACGAAACCGCCACCGAGCCGTACTGGTTCGAACTCGGCTGGTGGTTCCCGCAGCTGTCGATGCTGTTCATCATCGCGGCCATCGTGGTCGGTGTGGTGGCCAGGATGAGGGAGAAGGACATCGTCTCGCTGATCACCCGCGGCGCGGGCGATATGGTCGGCCCCGCCATCGTGATCCTGCTGGCGCGCGGCGTCTCGGTCATCATGACCAACACCCAGACCCTCGACACCGTGCTCAACGCGATGGAGGAACTGGTCAGCGGCGCGTCGGCCGGGATCTTCGCGGTCCTGGTGATGATCGTCAACATTCCGCTGGCGGTGCTGATCCCGTCCTCGTCCGGGCATGCGACGCTGGCGATGCCGCTGCTGGCTCCGCTCGGCGATTTCGCCGGGGTGAGCCGTTCACTGGTGATCACGGCGTTTCAGATGGGCCACGGCCTGACCATGCTGATCGCGCCGACCAATGTGGTGGTCGTCGGCGGCCTGGCGATGGCCAAGGTCGGCTACGACAAATACCTGCGCTTCATCTGGCCGTTGATGCTGATCAACTTCGTTATCGTGTGCGTGGTGATCGGCGGCGCCGCGTTACTGGAGTGATACGGGGCTGGACGACGACCTGAGCACCGCCACCCGCGGTGGTCAGGTCGTTCGTCGTTAGAGCAGCGACGGGGCCCGGCCGGGATCCGCTGCGCCCGTTAGGGTTGATGGTGTGAACGTGGATGTGACCCCGCTGCCGGGAATCGGTGTGCGCAAAGATTTTCAGCTGACGGGTGTCCGTCGACGGATCGGCGTGATCGACCACAAAGACGGCAGTATCGACCTGATCTTCACCAAGGCCGGCGACCCCGACACCACCGTGCAGATCCCGTTGAGCGCGAACGAGGCGGGCGTGCTGGCCAACCTGCTCGGTGCGCCGCAGCTGGTCGCGCAGCTGCGCGAGGAACACCGCGATATGGACGGCGTCATCACCCGTCAGCTGCCCATCCTGGAGGGCTCGCCCTACGACGGGCGCACGCTCGGCGAGACCGGAATGCGCACCAGGACCACCTCCTCCATCGTCGCGGTCATGCGAGCCGGACAGGTGATCGCCTCGCCGGGGCCGGACTTCGCGTTCACCGCGGGCGATCTGCTGGTCGTGGTCGGCACCGGTGAGGGGCTCGACGCCGCCGCCCGGATCCTGACCGACGGCTGAGCGGTGCAGGTGAGTGCAACCGCGCTGGCCTTGATCCAGCTGGGGGCGGTGTTCTTCGGCCTTGGTGTGCTCGGGCGGATCGCGGCGAAGATCGGCATGTCGCCGATTCCGCTGTATCTGCTCGGCGGCCTGGTCTTCGGCGAGGGCGGCATTGTCGAACTGCACGAGGTGGACGAATTCATCCACCTGGCCAGCGAAATCGGCGTGGTGTTGCTGTTGCTGCTGCTCGGACTCGAGTACAGCGCGTCCGAACTCGTCACCGGGATGCGACGATCTTGGCCCGCCGGGCTGCTCGATATCGCGTTGAACGCGACGCCCGGTGTGATCGTGGCCCTGATGCTCGACCTCGGCGCGACCGGAGCCATCGCGATGGCAGGCGTCACCTACATCTCGTCGTCGGGCATCGTCGCGAAAGTGCTCAACGATCTCGGGCGCCTCGGTAACCGGGAAACACCGGTCGTGCTGTCGATCCTGGTGTTCGAGGACCTGGCCATGGCCGGATATCTGCCGGTGCTGACCGCGGTGCTCGCGGGCGTCGGGTTCGTCGCCGGGCTGAAAACCCTCGGTATCGCGTTGATCGCCATTACCGTCGTGCTCGTCGTCGCGCTGCGCTACGGCAAATACGTCTCCGCGGTGGTGGCCAGCGACGATCGAGAGATCTTCCTGCTCAAACTGCTCGGCGCCGCGCTGCTGGTGGCCGGGATCGCCTCGGCGGTGCAGGTGTCGGCGGCGGTCGGCGCGTTCCTGCTCGGCATCGCCATCTCCGACTCCACCGCGCACAACGCGACCAAGATCCTGGAACCGCTGCGGGACCTGTTCGCGGCCATGTTCTTCGTGCTGTTCGGGCTCAGCACCGACCCGGCCAGCATCCCGCCGGTGCTCGGCTGGGCGGTACTGCTCGCGGTGGTCACCACGGCGACCAAGATCGCGACCGGCTGGTGGGCGGCGGCCCGCTCGGGCGCCACCGAACTCGGCCGGGCCCGCGCGGGCGCCGCGCTGGTCGCGCACGGTGAATTCTCCATCGTCATCGCCGGACTGGCCGTCGCCGCGGGCGCGGTGCCGGACGGATTCGCCGCGCTGGCCACCACCTACGTGCTGTTGATGGCGGTCATCGGACCGGTGGCCGCGCGGGTGGTGGAACCGGTGGTCGGGCTCGTCACCGGGCGGCCCAAACCTGCCCCCGATCCGGTCGAGGAGTGAACGGGGGTGCGGCTCCGCGTGACTGTTGCCGCGCCCCGGGCCGGGCGGTAGGGTGCCCTGAAGGTCAGCTGGGGAGGTGAGCACATGGCTACCTGGCGGTTCACCGGCCTGGAGTTCGACATCCTCTGGTCCGCGTACGGCCACGACCGGCTGCCGTACCCGCTGCGCTATCGGCCGGTCGCCGACGATTTCGAGGACCTGCGGCGGCAACGTGAAGCCGCGGTCGACGTCCTGCTGGAGAAGTACTACTCGACCGAACTGGTGGATGTGCTCACCCTGCTGCGTGAGCCCGAAGTGCGGATCGAGGTCAAAGGGTACGGCGGCCGGGATATGGCCCGCACCTACCGCTTTCACGGCGCGATGCGCGGAGCCGCGGGCGCGACCCTGGTGCAGTTACCGGGCGCGTCCGCCGATATCGGCGGCGACGTCATCGTCACCAATTGCGCCGCGAACCAGGTCCCCGCGCAAGCCGTGGCCGCCCTGCCACCCGCCAAAGCAGGCACCCGGCCGCCGGTCGAGGTGCGCCGCGCCGACCTCAGCGCCGACCGCACCCGCTACGTGCGCAATGTCGACGAACTCAGCCTCACTCAGCAATTGGACCGCGTCTTCAAACGCCGGCGCCGCTCGCTCGGCGAGATCATGATCTTCCCCGGACCCGCCGTCGACGCCCGCCCGTCCTTCGGCCGCAGCTTCTGGTGGATGGACTACGAGGACGGCCGCTACTACGTGCGCACCGGCGACCCCATCATCGCCAAACCCGCGGGCCCCACCGCCCTCACCAACGAAATCACCCGCTTGGCCGGGATCACGCGGCGCTTCTACCGCGAGGATCTCGCACACGACGAATACCTGCGGGTCAACCGCTGAGCCGAGTCGCCGGTCCAGCAGGAGCCCGGAGGCCACACATCGTCCGAGTTCGCCATGCCCGCCGGTCGGGCATCGGCAGCTCACGCCACAACGTCCGAATCCGTCCGCCCACACCCCGTCGATGTCGGATCGCGGCGTGCGGGGCCCGGCAGCGGGACTGTGCGCGTCGTGGCGCCGACCATGGCGACCATGGCACACGACATCACCGGTTTTCATCACGTCGGCATCGTCAACCGCGACCTCGACACCATGGCGGCGCGATACCGCTCGTTCGGCTTCACGCTCAGCCCACGATCACGGCATCTGCTCAGCGAGCGTCCCGGCGCGCCGTTGACCGCGGGGTGCACCGCGAATATGTGCGTGCTGTTCGGCGATTCGTATATCGAACTGCTCGGGATCGTCGATGAATTCGCTCCTGATCCGTGGCACACCAAGCAGATGGTGGAACAGTTCGAAGGGCTGCGGATCCTGAGCCTGGACACCCACGACGCGGCGGCCACGGATGCGTGGTTCGGCGCGGCGGGGCTGGCGACATCGGGGGTGCTGGAACTCGAGCGTCCGGTCGACACCGAGGACGGCCCCGCCACCCTGCGCGCCCGGTCGGTGCACCTCGATCCGCGCACGACCGCCGAGGGCTATATCGGTGCCGCACAACATCTCACCCGCGAATACGTCCGGCAACCGCGCTATCTCACCCACCCCAACGGCGCTCACGGTCTCGCGTCGATCCTGATCGTCGCCGAGGACGCGCACATGGACGTGATCACCCAGCGGTACCGCGACATCCTCGGCACTGCTACCGAGACCGCCGGACCGGCCACTGTGCTGGAACGCGGCGGTGCCCGGATCGAGATCGTGCCCGCCTCGGTGGTCGCGCGGGTGCTGCCAGGGGAAACGGCCCCGGCGCCGTCGTATTTGGCGGCGTTGACCATTCGCGTCGACGACGTCGATCACGCGCGCACGTTCATCGCCGGCACCGGAATCGGCACCCGGACCACCGAGTCGGGCTTCTTCGTTTCCGGCCGCGATGCGTGTGGGGCCGGACTGTTCTTCACCTCGGCCTGCTGATCTGCGCGGTTCGCGCCCGGTGAGTGGTCAGCAGCGCCCGGCAGTTGGCCGTGCTCAGCGTATCGATGCGATGAAGGACTGCAACCACCGGACAGTGTGCTGATACCGGGTCACGGGGTTGCCGACACGTTCGGCAACCCCGCGACGGGCACGACAGCCGATGCGTAGCGACCAGACCCGGTGCCTGCTCTCGCCGCGCGATATGCCAGCCTGGAAGGGGTCTAACCACGGCAGAGACCGGGTGGGCCGGGGGAGACACCGATCTCGACGATGAGAGTGAGGACCGTGATGTCCGCTCGCCCCGATGTTCGTCCCGCGCGGCGCGACGAAATTCCCGCGTTGTCAAAGACTTTGGCCGCCGCGTTTCACGAGGATCCGGTCTCGGTGTGGCTGTGGCCGGACCCGCGACGGCGGGCCGCCGGATTGGCGCGCTTCTTCGCGACCATGACCCGCCACCACCACTTCGCCACCGGCGGCGTCGACCTCGCGGTCGATGCGTCCGGCGCGATCGGTGGCGCCGCGCTGTGGAATCCGCCCGGACGCTGGCAGCACTCGACGGTCTCGGAGCTGTTGATGCTGCCGCAGTTCGCCCGCGCCATGGGCATCCGGATGCTCGCGGGTAAACGGCTGGGCGAAATCATGACCGAACGGCACCCGCGGGAACCGCACTGGTATCTCGCGGTGATCGGCAGCGACCCCGCCCAGCGGGGTCGCGGATACGGGCACGCATTGATGAGCAAGCGCCTCGACCAATGCGACAGCGAGCACGTGCCCGCCTATCTGGAATCCAGCAATGAAGCCAATATCGGCTACTACCAGCGCTTCGGATTCGAGATCACCGACACCATCACCATCCCCGGCGACGGGCCGACGCTATGGGCGATGTGGCGTATGCCCCGGCCACGGGGATGAGCTGGAGCGCTTCACGATTCGCCAGACGTCGGCGGTGTCGACCCGGTCGACCCCCGCAAGGCTGCCGACGCGCTCGGTGACGTAATCGAACAGGGCCCTCGCGTCCCGGCAGACGGTGAAGACCAGCAGGTTGTGGCTGCCGGTGGTGGCGCCGACGAAGGCCACCTCGGGATCGGCGGCCAGCTCACCGCCCACCGCGGTGAGCCGGGCAGGCGCGACGGTCAACCAGAGCACGCATTGGAAGGTGTAGCCGAGCACGACGGCGTCGACCTCCACATCGAACCGCAGGACGGCGGCGCGGCGCAGTTCGTCCAACCGCCTGCGCACCGCCGATTCCGACCAGCCCAGCGCGCCCGCCAGCCGCGGATAGGCCGCGCGGCCGTCGACGGCGAGCGCGGGCAGCAGGCGCCGATCCAGCTCCGTCAGCGTGACCGGACCGGACAGCTCACCCGACGGCGGGTCGAGGGCGGCGACCTGATCCGGCGCCAGCGCCGACGTGCGGCCGGGCCACGGCCGCGTCATGAGGTTGCGCAGCAGCCGATGCGCCTCCACGTCGACCACCTCACGGTGGCGGGCGAGCGCCGCCACCGGCGCCGGCTCGGTCGCGCCGGTGCGGAACACACAGACGATCTCGGTGCCACTGGACAGCATCGTCACCCACGCGGCATCGGGGCGGCGCGCCAGCGCCTGGGCGACGGCATCGGCTCCGCCCGGACGCACCCGGATCCGCACCACCCATTCGGCGTCGCCGGTGCGCCGGCTGTCGATCACGCCGGTGACCCGGACCAGCCCGTTCGCACGCAGACGCGCATAGCGGCGGGCCGCGGTGCGGTCGGAGATATCGAGGACCTCGGCGATCCGGCTGAAGGGTGCCCGTCCGTCCACTTGCAGCGCGTGCAGCAAGCCCAAGTCGGCGGTGTCGAGCGTGACCGGATCCACCACAACACAATAGGCGGATGTCGCAATCCGTCGCATCGGGCGCGATGCGGTGGCGGGATGTGCGGAGGCCAGCACGATCGGGCAGGTCACTACCTTCTCCAACCTTTCCGAGGACACGACATGTTCGACACCCTTCTGCTCCTGCTGGTCCCGACGCTGGCCTGCCGGCTGCTCGGCCGGTTCGGCGTCACCCAGTTCACCGCCTGGACCGTGTGCCTGGCGCACGGTCTCGCGGTGATGTTGCTGTTCACCGGGGCGGCGCACTTCCTGCCCGACAGCGTCGAGGCCATGCCGAGCCATGCGGATCTGACCGCGATGGTGCCGCCCTACCTGCCGTTTCCGGGTGTCCTGGTGTATGTGACCGGCGTGCTGGAACTGCTGGGCGCCGCCGCGCTGGTGATCGCGTCCACGCGCGCGGTCGCGGGCGTGGGGTTGGCGCTGCTGTTTGTGGTCATGCTCCCCGCGAATGTCTATGCCGCGATGGAATCGGTGCCGTTGAACGGTGATCCCGCGACGCCGCTGTGGTTCCGCATCCCGGAGCAGATCGCGTTCATCGCCGTCGCGTTGATCGCTGTCGCCGCGGCGCCGGACGGGCCGGTGCGGCGTGCGCTGCTCGGCGTGGTCCGGCGTCGGTCCCCTCGCGCGGCGGTATCCGGATAGGGAACGCGTCAGGCGAGGTGGTGGGTGAGCTGGTGCACGGCCTCGCCCGGATGGGTGGCGTAGACGGGTTCGCCGATGGCCTGCATCTTCCAGCCGGTGTCCGCCAGGTACAGCTTGGCCATCACCATGCCGGTGTGCGGGCCGCCGCCGTTCAGGTCGAGGTGGGCCAGTTCGGCGCCGGTGCCCGCGTCGACCAGGCGGCAGAAGGCATTGCGGATGCTGTCGAAGCTGTGGCCGTGGTAGCTGGTGACCACCAGGATCACCGTCGCCACCTGCGGATGGATCCGGGACAGGTCGACGGTGATGACCTCGTTCTCGCCGCCGCCTTCACCGGTCATGCTGTCGCCGAGATGACGTACCGCGCCGTCGTTGGAACTGAGCTGGGCGAAGTAGACGGCGTCGAGCAGGTGATGGTCGCGGTCGAACATCAGGGCGGCGGCGTCGAGATCGGCGGGGGTGGCGGCGCCGCCGACGAGCTTGTGGCCGGGCACGGGATCCCAGCCGAGGCCGAGGCGCACCATGTCGAGGGTGGGACCCGCGCCGGTACGCAGGCGCACGACCTGCCCCGGAACGAGACCGAGCGGGCGGTCTTCGGACAGGACGGTGGCATCGACCTGCTCACGGCGATCGGGACGGGAACCCACCTGAACGTGGCTCTCGGCCAGCACCGCGGCGAATCCGCCGGCATGCCCGCGTCCGACGACGGTGATGCCCCAACCCGCGCCGCTGCGTTCGATATCGAGGGCCACCACCGCCGAGACCGCGCCCACTCCGTCGAAGGTGCCTCGATACACCTCGCCGCCCCGGCTGTCGGCGACGGTGAGCGCGGGTGCGTCCGCCTCGGCGAAGGTGCGGTGCGGATTGTCCAGGGCCAGCACCACCCGGACGGTGGTCGCCGCGTGCGGGATCGAGGACAGTTCGATGTGCAGCGTCGGCGCCGGAGCCATCCCCGGACCGGCCAATCGCAGCCCACGCGCCTCGGATTGGGTGCCGAACACGAAGTCGGTCTCGTCGTGGATGGCGCCGTCGGGTCCCAGCAGGATCGCCGCGAGATGGGCGGGCAACTCCGACCGCGCGGTGACCACCAGGCTCTCCGCGGCTATCGGTACGAGCTGTTGCTGTCGGAGCCCTTCGGTCACGCGCATCCCCTTCATCGGCTGCCAGCACACATGCGGTGCGCCAACGCATTCCACGCCGGCCTGCATTGAGTGCCGATCGGACCGCCGCGGCCCGACGCTCCCACTGTAGGTGCCGGGCCTTCCGCGACGGCCGATTCGGCGCGATGACCCGGCCCGGCGCGCGGTGCGGTGACGCTTCCGACCGCTCCCGATCCGTGCTATCGAGTGACCATGACATCGACGCGCTCGGACTACGACGTGGTGATCGTCGGCGGCGGCCACAACGGGCTGGTCGCCGCCGCCTACCTGGCCCGGGCCGGCCGCTCGGTGCTGCTGCTCGAACAGGGCGCCGAGGTGGGCGGGGCGGCGGTGTCGGCGCGGGTCTTCCCCGGCGTCGACGTGCGGTTGTCGCGGTACTCGTACCTGGTGAGCCTGTTGCCCCGCCAGATCGTCACCGATCTGGGCCTGCGATTCGAGACCCGGCGGCGGCGGATCTCCTCCTACACACCGGTCGGCGATTCCGGGCTGCTCGTCGACACCGGCTCCGAGGCGCGCACCAGGGACAGTTTCGCCCGGCTGACCGGTTCGGACCGGGAATTCCAGGCATGGCAGCGGTTCTACGCGATGACCGGCACCCTGGCGCGCCGCGTGTTCCCGACCCTGACCCGGCCCCTGCCCACCAAGGCGGAACTGCAACACACGGTCGGGGATGCCCGCACCTGGGAAGTGATCTTCGAGCGTCCGCTCGGCGAGACGATCGAGGCGTGGTTCGCCGACGACACCGTGCGCGGCGTCGTCTTCACCGACGCGCTGATCGGCACCTTCACCCACGCCCACGACCCGAGCCTGCTCCAGAACCGCTGCTTCCTCTATCACGTGATCGGCGGCGGCACCGGCGACTGGGACGTGCCGATCGGCGGAATGGGCGCGCTCACCACGGCATTGGCCACCGCCGCCCGATCCGCGGGCGCGCAGCTGCGCACGGGCTGCCGGGTCACCGCCATCGAGACCGATGGCAGCCGCGCCGAGGTCCGGTGGGCCGGAGGTGCGGTGGGTGCGCGGCATGTGCTTGTGAACGCGGCACCCGCCGAGCTTGTCCGGCTGCTGGGGCAGCCGGGCGGCATACCACCCGAAGGTGCGCAAATGAAGATCAACATGGTGCTGCGCAGGCTGCCGCGCCTGCGGGACGCCGCCGTCGATCCCCGCGACGCCTTCGCGGGCACATTCCATGTGGCCGAATCGTATTCGCAGCTCGAGCAGGCCTACACCGAGGCCGCCGCCGGCCGGGTCCCGGCGACCCCGCCCGCCGAGATCTACTGCCACACCCTCACCGATCCCAGCATTCTCGGCGCGGATGCCGCGGGCCTGCACACCCTGACACTGTTCGGATTGCATGCGCCCGCACGGCTGTTCGACACCGATCCGGCGGCGAAGGACGAGTTGGTCGCCGCGACGCTGGCCCAGCTGGACGAGGTCTTCGCCGAACCCGTTCGCGACTGCCTGGCCACTGATGCCGACGGGAACGTGTGCCTGGAAGCGAAGTCGCCGCTGGACCTCGAGGCCGAGGTCGGCCTGCCCCGCGGCCATATCTTCCACCGCGACCTCGCCTTCCCGTACCTTCCCGAGGGCGAGCAGCGCGACGATCCCGCGGCGCGGTGGGGTGTGGCCACATCACACGCGAACGTCCTGCTCTGCGGGGCGGGCGCGCTGCGCGGCGGGGGAGTCAGCGGTATTCCCGGTCACAATGCCGCGATGGCTGTGCTGGAAGCCACCAGCGGCGGAAGATAATTCGGTTGAAAGCAGATCCTTCCTATTATTTCGACCCGAGTATCGGGTGAGCGAGAATGGCGGTAGGGTTGGCGCCCGTGGACGGCGCCGATGCCGTCCGTTCCGTTGATCCGGCGCCGAGGAGAACAGGTGGAGCTCGATACCGTCCGTGAGGAAAAAGCGATACGGGACTTGGAGAATCGCCTGGTCGACAGCCTTCCGGAGGCCACGCCCGAACAGGTCGGCAGCGCGGTGCAGAATGCGCACCAACGATTCGACGGACTACCGATCAGGGATTTCGTGCCGATTCTGGTGGAGCGGATCGTGCGCCGCGAACTCGACCCCGAACCGGTCGTGGAAAAGGTCGTCACGCGAATCGAAACCGCAACGGAGAAATCCGATAACGCAATTGTCGATTCGAATTCCGATTCTCGTCATCTGCCGGAAACCTTGCGGGCCGCGCTGCTTTCGCGCGGACGGCTGATTCCGGTGCTCGGGGCCGTCGGCGTGCTGGTGGTGGCCGCGGTCGCCGTGGCCGCCGTGCGCGATTCCGAACCTGCCCCGGCTGCCGCTGCCGGCGCACCGCTTACGGTGGTCGAGGGCGTTGTCGGCTCGGAGAAGATGGCGTTTTTCGATGATCCGCGCGTGGTGGACGCATTGGCGAAACACGGCATCGATGTCGATGTGCGACCGGCCGGTTCCCGCCAGATCGCCACCTCGGTGGAACTCGGCAACCTGGATTTCGCCTTTCCGTCGAGTCTTCCTGCGGCCGAACGAATTCAGCGTGAAGCCGGAGTGAGCCGACACTACACGCCGTTCTCCTCGCCGATGGTGATCGCGACCTTCCAGCCCATCGTCGACGTGCTCATTCGCGCGGGCGTGGTCAAGGCGGGCACCGTATCGACTTTCGACATGTCCGCCTACCTGGACATGGTCGCCCGCGGCGTGCAGTGGGACCAGATCGAGGGCAACACCGCCTACCCGGTGCGCAAGAACGTGCTGGTGTCCACCACCGATCCGCGTAGCTCCAACTCCGCGGCCATGTACCTGGCCGTGGCAAGCTATGTCGCCAACGGCAACGCCGTGGTGCGGGGCAGCGCGGCCGAAGCCCATGTGCTGCCGCTGCTTTCGCGCCTTTTCCTCGCCCAGGGCTACACCGAGAACTCCTCGGAAGGGCCATTCGGCGAATATCTCGACGCAGGCATGGGGCCGGTGCCGATGGTGTGGGCGTATGAGGCGCAGTACGTGGCGGCGGCGGTCGACGGGCGGATCAAGCCGGGGATGAAGTTGCTGTATCCGTCGCCCACCGTGCTGTCCCGGCATGCTCTGGTCCCGCTGAACGACGACGGTGACCGGGTGGGGCAGCTGCTGTCCACCGATCCGCAACTGCAAGCCCTCGCGGCCGAACACGGCTTCCGCACCGGCGATACCGCGAAGTTCGACGCCGTCACCGTGGCCAACGATGTGCCCGTCGCGCGCGATCTCATCGACGTGGTCGACATCCCGGCCTACGAAACGCTCGAGAACCTGCTCGACGGCGTGGCGAATTCCTACAACTGATCAGCGGGTTCGGCCCTGACACACGGCTTCTCGCGGTTCCCGGTGCGCTCACCGTGCCGGGAACCGCACGATCCGGTCGTCGCCGGCACGGACGTCGCCACGCCCGTCCGTATTGGATGTGGTCAGCCACAATGCGCCGTCGGGTGCCACCACCACCGTGCGCAGGCGGCCGTAACCGTCGCGGAAATGATCGGTGGGCGCGCCTAGGCCGGTGGTGGTCACCGGGACGGTCCACAGCCGCTCGCCGCGTAAAGCGGCCGCGTACAGCGTGTTCGCGGTGATGGCGATCCCGGACGGTGAGGCTTCGTCGGTGGACCAGGTCACCAGCGGATCGGTGAATCCGCGGCCGGTGCCGCCCGTGCCTTCGACCTCGGGCCAACCGTAATTACGTCCCGGCTCGATGAGGTTGATCTCGTCGACATCGTTCTGCCCGAATTCGGCGGCGAACAACCGGCCCGTCGTATCCCACGCCAGGCCCTGCACATTGCGGTGCCCGAGCGAGTAGACGGGGGAGCCGGGGCGCGGATTGCCGGGAGCGGGAGCGCCGTCCGGCGTGAGGCGCAGGATCTTCCCGTTGGGGCTGTCGGGGTCCTGCGACGTGGCACGCCTGCCCGCGTCACCGGTGCCCACGTACAACATCCCGTCGGGACCGAAGGCGAGCCGCCCGCCATTGTGGTTGCCCGCCTTCGCGATCCCGTCGAAGACGACCCGCGGCGGTTCCCCGAGCCGGAACCGGACGATGCGGTTGTCCGTGGCGGCCGTGAAGTAGGCGTACACAGAGCGGTCCTCGGCGTAGCGCGGCGACACCGCGATGCCGAGCAGTCCGCCCTCACCGCCCGCGACCACACCGGGTACCTGGTACACCTGCTCGGCGGGTCGCCCCGGCACGACCCGCAGGATCCGTCCGGTATCGCGTTCGGAGATCAGCGCCGCGCCGTCCGGCAGGAAATCCAAGCCCCACGGCGTCTCGATGCCGCGCACCACCTCCTCGCCCGCGGATAGATCCGGCGCACCGGCCGGTCGGCTCAACTCGGTCGTGGACGCGAGCGGCGGCGGTGGGGACTCGGGCCGATCGGAGCTGTCCTCGCCACACGCGGCCAGGCCGCAGACCAGGAGAAGTGCCGCCGCACCGCGGGTCGCTCTGGCATGGCGAGGCGATCTCGCGGTCGGAATGAGACCGGTTCGCTGGCGTACGCGCATGATCACTGACCTCCGGGGGTAGCCGCTCCCTTCGATCGTGCCCGCCGCCGCGCCGACAATCGACTACCGGCGCGGTGCGGCGTCACCACGGATCCGCCGTCAGCTGCGCACGGCCTGCCGGTCCTCGACGACCTCGACCACCCCGCCGGTCCGGTCGCTCCGCATTCCCGGCACCCTCCAGAACAACACGTATGTGCAGATCAGACTCAGCGCACAGATCCCGACCGCGTAGACACTGACCGCCAGCGACGAGGACCCGGCCGTCCACAGCGCAGTCGCGATGAGCGGCGCCAACCCACCGCCGAGAATCACCGACACCTGCACGATCAAGGAGGTCCCGGAATAGCGGACCGCGGGCGGGAACAGCTCGGCCACGATGATGCCGCCGACGCTGTGGCTGATCGGCAGCGCCAGACCCATACCCAGCAGCGCCACGTACACCACCGCCGCGTTACCGGTGTTCAGCAGCGGGAAATACACCGCCGACCAGACCACCAGCGCGGCCGTGCCCGCGAGGAACACCCGCGCGGTGCCCACCCGGTCGGCCAGCGCACCCCACAGCGGCATGGTCAGACACCACAGCACCGAGGACACGATCACCCCGGACAGCAGGAAATCCCGGCTGAACCCCAGCGACTTCGTGCCGTAGGTGAGCGTGAAGACCATGAAGATATAGACCACCGCCGACGTCGCGATCGCCGCGCCGAGGATCAGCAGCAGCCGCACCGGTCCCACCCGCAGCGCATCGCGCAAGGGAAACGCCGAGGTCTCACCGCGTCGCACCAGATCGGCGTACTGCGCCGACTCGGTGATGGTGAGCCGCACCGCGAGCCCGACCACCACCAGCACCACGCTCAGCAGGAACGGGATCCGCCAGCCCCAGGACAGGAACGCCTCGTCCGGCATCAGCGCGCTGGTGCCGAGGAACACCGCGTTGGCGAGCACGAGCCCGGCCGGCGTCCCCATCTGCGGGAAACTCGCGTACCGGTTGAGCCGGCCGCCGGACGCGTGCTCCATCGAGAACACCACCGCCCCCGCGCCCTCGCCGCCGAGCCCGACGCCCTGGATCAGCCGCAGCACCACCAGCAGCACCGGCGCCCAGAACCCGATGCTGTCGTAATTGGGCAGCACGCCGATCAACGTCGAACTCACACCCATCAGGATCAGCGACACCACCAGCGTGGCGCGCCTGCCGATCCGGTCACCGAAGTGCCCGAACAGCAGCCCACCCAGTGGGCGCGCACCGAAACCGACCGCGAAGGTGGTGAACGCGGCCAGGGTCCCGGCCGCCGGGCTCATCGACGGAAAGAACTGCTTGCCGAAGATGAGCGCCGACGCCGTGCCGTAGAGCATGAAGTCGTACCACTCGAGCGTGGTGCCTGCGAGGGTCGCCGCGGCGACTTTGCGGTGAGTCGGCGCGACGGGCGCGCCGGAGGGTCGTGCGGTCACTACTATCCGTTCAGCCTGCGGCGCAGCCGCGTCTGGGCAACAGCCGGACGACGCTCAGAGCTGAGCGCCCACCTGCTGGGCGATCAGCTCGAGATGATCCAGATCGGCGAGGTCGAGAATTTGCAGGTAGATCCGCTGCGCACCGATCTCGGCGTAGCGGCCGATCTTGTCGGCCACCTCGGCGGGGGAGCCCGCCAGACCGTTGGCCTTCAGCTCGTCCACCGCGCGGCCGATCGCGTCGGCCCGGCGCGCGACCTCGGCGTCGCTGCTGCCGACGCACGCTACCAGCGCGCTCGAATAGGTCATGGCGTCGGCCGGACGGCAGCGCTCGGCCACCGCGGCGCGCACGCGCTCGAACTGCGCGGCGGTGTCCTCGAGCGAGGAGAACGGCACATTGAACTCGGAGGCATAGCGGGCGGCCAGGCGCGGCGTGCGGCGCGCGCCCTTGCCGCCGATCAGCACCGGCACCGGATCCTGCACCGGTTTGGGCAGCGCGGGGGAATCGGTGAGCTGGTAGTGCGCGCCGTCGAAGCTGAAGGTATCGCCGAGCTTGGTCTCCCACAGCCCTGTGATGACGGCGAGCTGCTCCTCGAAGCGGGCGAACTTGTCGGCGGGAAACGGAATGCCATACGCGGCATGCTCTTCGGCGAACCAGCCGGTGCCGAGCCCGAACTCGACCCGGCCGCCCGACATCTGGTCCACCTGCGCGACCTGAATGGCCAGCGGTCCGGGCAACCGGAACGTCGCGGCGGTGACCAGGGTGCCGAGCCGGATGCGCTCGGTCTCCCTGGCCAGGCCTGCGAGGGTGATCCAGGCATCGGTCGGACCAGGCAAACCGCTGGCATCACCCATCGCGAGATAGTGATCGGATCGGAAGAACGCCCCGTAGCCGAGGTCCTCGGCGGCCTTGGCGACCTTCAGGAGCGTGTCGTAATCGGCGCCCTGTTGTGGCTCGGTGAAGATACGCAATTCCATATCGTCATCGTGCCGCACCGCCGGGCGGCGGGCGCGGCCGGCACCGCGCCGGGTGGTCAGCCGCGGCGTTGACCGGCGGTCATCGTGGTGGGCCGGACCCGATCGGCCCAGCCGCACGGCAGCGAACAGGTGGCCGTTACCCAGGTCTCTTCGTCGTCGTTGTCGAAAATGTGCTTGGTGGTGGCGGCACGTGCGGGATAGCCACAGGCACCGCATTTGCCGAAGTAGTTGAGGATCTCTTCGGTGTGGGTGATCGCCACGCGGCGATCGGGTTTCGTCATCGCTTCTCCTTCGTCGATGGTGGCACCGTCCAGTGTGCCGAAAATGTGGCTGGCGTCACACCGGATTCGGTTGGGAGTTGTCATAGGGCTGGTCGGACGGGTTTGGGGGAACGGCCAAGCGCGCGATCGGGGATCGGCGCAAAAGCCGTGGTGAACTTCGGGCAACAGGATTCGGGGGCCCTTACCGGCGGCCGCGGTGACGCCGAAAGGCGGTGGTGGGAACCACAACCCCGCTGTATTGTGACTGACGTTACACAGTAGCTACCCGCCGACCCGAGTTGTTCGTTGCGGGCCGACGAGAAGATGTACGCAGTTGGTTACCGACGTCATCGATGTGGTCGCTGAATTAGCGGCAAGCCGGGTAGCAGTATGGGATCTGCTGCTCGACGCGCAAACCTATCCACGTGTCTTCGCCGGCATCGGCGCCGCCGAACGCCTGGACGTGCCCGACCGCAACCCTCTGCTGGAACTGCGAGTCGGCACCCCCGACACCGGCATTCGCATCCACCAGATCCGCGTGGCGATCGGCCGCTGGTACGAGAGCATGGAACTGCACAGCCCGATGCAGGGCAGTTTCGCCTCGATCCGGTTGAGCGGAGAGGGGGAGCGCACCCGCGTCTGCGTCACCTACTTCAGCCCCGGCCGGATGCATCCGCAGCTGGCGAAGCTGTCCAACGGCGCGATCACCGCATGGACCGAGGCCGGGCTGCGTCGCATCGAAGACATCGTGCGCGGTGCGCGCACCTCCGTGGTCGTCAACGGGGAGAACTCGCCGGTCCGGCGTCAGGTCGGCGTGCTTCGCCAGGTCATGACCACCGGCGTGGTGAACACCGGACGCCCGGACGTGGCCATGAAACAGCTTCGGTCGCTGAGCAAATGGGGCTTCAACCTGGCGGGCGGCTACGCCGCGGGCGCGGTCCACTCGCCCGACCGCATCGCCGTGGCCGACGACCGCGGCAGCCGCACCTTCGCCGAGATGCACGAACGCACCAATGCCCTGGCCGGCGCCATGGGATCGCTCGGGCTCACCTCCGGCGACGCCATCGGGCTGCTGTCGAACAACCACGCGGGCATGGTGGAAACCATGGTCGCCGCGGGCAAGCTCGGCGTCGATGTGGCCCTGCTCAATTCGGGCCTGTCCGGGCGGCGCATCGAAGAGATCGTGCAGCGGCACCGGCTCTCGGCGCTGTTCGTCGACGGTGAACTCGAAGAACTGGTCCGCTACCTGCACACCGACGTCCCCCGCTACAACACCGACGGCAGGCCGCCGGTGCCCGACCGCACCACCATCGACGAGCTGATCGCCATGGGGCAGTACGAGTTCCGTCGCCCGAGCCAACCGGGCAGGCTGATCGTGCTCACCTCCGGGACCAGCGGCCGGCCCAAGGGTGCGCGCCGCCCGCATCCGAAGGGCTTCGGCACCATCGCCGCGCTGCTGTCCCGGATCCCGCTGGGCATGGACGAGGCCATGCTCATTCCCGCGCCGCTGTTCCACACCTGGGGCCTGGCCGGCCTGCAATTGAGCACCGCCCTGCGCTCCACGGTGGTGCTGCCGGAGAAGTTCGACGCCGAGGACTGCCTGCGCCGGATCGAAGAACATCGCGTCGTCACCCTGATCGTGGTGCCGACGATGGTCAAACGCATCATGGATCTTCCGGTGCAGGTGCGCTCGCGCTACGACACCTCCAGCCTGCGCCACGTCGTCAGCTGCGGTGCGCCGCTGGCCGGGGCCACCGTGCTGCGATTCATGGACCTCTACGGCGACATCCTCTACAACGTCTACGGATCCACCGAGGTCAGCTGGGCGTCGGTGGCCACACCGGAGGATCTGCGCACCTCACCGACCACCGCGGGCAGGCCACCGCTGGGCACCAAGGTCGCGGTGCTCGGCGAGGACCGCAAACCGGTGCCCATCGGTGCCGCCGGGCGCATCTTCGTCGGCAACCACATGCTCTTCGACGGCTACGTCAACGCCGCGCCGCCCGATGAGGCCGACGGCATGCTCGACACCGGCGACCTCGGCTATTTCGACGTCGCCGGGCGGCTGTTCATCGCCGGCCGCGACGACGAGATGATCATCTCCGGCGGCGAGAACGTCTTCCCGCGTCCGGTGGAAGAGGCGCTGTCGCATCTGCCGCAGATCAGCGAGGTGGCCGTGGTCGGCGTCCCCGATGACGAATTCGGCCAGCGGCTGGCGGCTTTCGTGGTCAAACGCGAAGGCGCGGGCCTGGATCCGGACATGATCCGCACCTACATCCGGCACCGGCTCAGCCGATTCTCGGTGCCGCGCGACGTCACCTTCCTGAGCGCGCTGCCGCGCGGGGAGACCGGCAAAATCCTCAAACGCCTGCTGACCGACGCCGGCGGCCCCGGACGCCCGCCCGCGATCGGTGGACTGGCGCTGCCCGGACCGATGTAATCGCGGCAGGTGCCCCTGCGGGCATGCGGCGCCATCGCGTAGGTTCTTCTACGCGAATGCCCGGCATGTTGGAAAGGCGCCAGTGATCGTCGTCTCGGTTCTCATGGGTCTGCTCGCGCTCACGGTGCTCGGTGCGCTGCACTGGTATCTGTGGCGGCGGCTGGTCCGCGACACCACCCGGCCGGGGTCGGTGGGCTGGTGGTTCGGCACCGGCGTCATCGTCGCAGGCGCGGTCCTCATGGTCGCCGCATTGGTCGCGCAATTCACCCGCGCGCCAATGGGTTTCGTCCGGCTGGTGTCGTGGCCGGGGTTCCTGTGGGCCGCGCTGATGATCTATCTGCTGATCGGGACGCTGGTCGGGGAGCTGCTGCGGCCGCTGGTGATGCGCTGGTACGACGGGGTGCGCGGGGACGGCGGGGTGTCGACGGGTGACACCGGGGCGCAGGTCGACGGCAGCGAGCAGCGAGGTGACCGAGGTGACGCTGGATCGCTGCACTCCGACTTGCCGCACACCGGGCCGCACGCGGGATCGCCACAGCTCACGACCAGGTTAGACGTGGCGCAGGCCGCGTCCGAAGACGGATCACCGCGCGCCGCGACCGAGCCGGAAACGCCCGGGGAGGTCGCCGGATCGCCACAGACCGCGGCCGGATCCGGTGCACCGGGCTCGGCGATCGGCACCGCCTCCCAGCTCACTGCCGTGGCAGACCCGTCCGAGACCAGCACCGCGGCGGCCGCGCCCGTGTCGCGGCGGCTGTTCGTCTCGCGCGTGCTCGGTGGCGCCGTGGTGGCGGCCGCGGTCGGGACCGTCGGACTCGGCACTTACAACGTGCTCAGCGGTCCGGCCGTGAAACGGATGACGGTGCTGCTGCCCAAGCTGCCTCCCGAAGCCGACGGATTCCGGATCACGCTGGTCAGCGATCTGCATGTGGGCCCGGCGCTCGGCCGTTCGTTCACGCAGCGGGTGGTCGACACCGTCAACGGCACCGATCCGGATCTGATCGCCGTGGCGGGCGATCTCATCGACGGCAGGGTCGCCGACCTGCGCTCGACGGTCGCGCCGCTGGCCGAGCTGCGCTCGCGTCTGGGCACCTACTACGTCACCGGCAACCACGAGTACTACTCCGGCGCCGACGAATGGGTCGAGCACGTGCGGGAACTCGGCATGCGGGTGCTGATGAACAGTCGCGTCGAGCTGCCCGGATTCGATCTGGCCGGTGTGGACGACGTCGAAGGCGAGGCCGAGGGCCGCGGCCCCGATGTCGCGGCGGCGCTGGCGGGCCGCGACCCGGCGCGGGCCTGTGTGCTGCTGGCGCATCAGCCGGTCGTCATCCACGACGCCGTCGATCACGGCGTGGATCTGCAACTGTCCGGCCACACCCACGGCGGCCAGCTCTTTCCCGGCAACCTGATCGCCGATCTCGCCAATCCGACGTTGGCCGGGCTGGAACGCTACGGCGACACCCAGCTCTACGTCACCCGCGGCGCCGGCGCGTGGGGTCCGCCCGTGCGGGTGGCGGCGCCGTCGGATATCACCGTGCTGGAACTGCGCACCGTGCGGGACCGGATCAGCGCGTCGCGTCGTTGAGCAGCGCGCCGATCCGCGCCAGGCGCGGCAGTTGTTCGTCGCGGAACGACGGCGGATGGTGCACTTCGACGCTCAGCTGATCATCGAAGGTGCTGATGATGATCGTTCCGCCGCCGGGTTGCGGTAGCCGCCGCCCGGTGCGGTCGCGTTTGGCGATCATGGTGGAGCGGAAATCGGTGATGCGCAGGCCATCCGGGGTGACCAGGCGGGGAATGCGGCCCCAGTTGGTGGCGATCACGGTGCCCAGCGGAGTCGGTGGCATCTCCGGAATCTGCAATGGCGTTTGCTGGATGAACCCGGAATCCAGCCCCTCACGCAACGCGGCGCCGATGCCCCGGGCGAGCCCCACCAAACTGGGTTCGGTGCCCGGACTCGCCCGGTAGGAGGTGTAGCCGAGCACGTTGGTGGCGTCGGTGGCCCCGACCGTCGGACGCAACCGCCGCCGCAGATCGACCGAGTACGCGTAGTGCAGACGATCGACCGGCACGCCACGCGTCGCGGCTTCGGTGAGCAGCAGCGCCGCCGACACCAGCCCGTGCACGGTGACGCCGGTGCGGTGGCCGAGGTCGATGAGCGCGGCGGTGGCGGCCTTGCTTAGCCGGCACCGGGTGGTGATGAGCGCGGGGTAGGGGTCGTCGGCCGCCGAGGTCTGGGCCGAGTGCGCAGGCGGCCGCGGCGTCGCGCCGGGCACCGGGCGTTTGACGATCCCGCGCTCGGACAGCAGCGTCTCCACCGACGCCGGATACGGCCGCTCCGGCACCACCGGCGCCCGCCCCGCCGCGGCCTCCCGATAGCAGCGCCACAGCTCGGCGAAGATCGACAGCGAATGCACGGCATCGGCGATGCTGTGGTGGGTCAGCAGCGTCACGCTCGCGTAATCACCGTCGCGCACCACACACAATGCGCACGCCGCCCGCCGCTGATCCGGGTCCGCGCCGGTCAGCAACTGTTCGGGCACGCCGTCGGCCACCGTGAGCCCGGGTGCGTCGCCGTCCGGGGCGAGCAGGACGTGACCGAGGTCGTCGACCGGCGCCAGCCGCGCACCGAGCATCGGATGCGCCCGCAGCACGGCATCGAAGGCCACCGCGAGCGCACCCGGATCCAGCCGTCCGCGGACACGCGCCGAATATCCGACGAAAACCTCCGCGAATGCGAAAATTTGCTCACTCGGCGCCAAAGGACGCAAAACAGTGGCTGCGGTCATATCAATGCCTTCCCCGGTGACCTGCTGTGAGACTATCCCAAAACCCTGGTGCCGCCGGGAATTTCATGGCCGCGATACAGTCACATCGGGGTCGATCGACGGCTCGTGTATCGTTTGGTTAGGTAAACCTAACTCGCCGAGGGAGGCTGGATGGCCAGGAAGCGCACGACCTTGACCGTGGTCGAGACCGAGCGGATCGGCCCGCATTTCGTCCGGGTCCATCTCGGCGACCCCGGATTCGATGATTTCACCCCGATCGAATTCACCGACGCCTACGTCAAGCTGCTCTTCGACCGCCCCGACGGCGAAGTGGCGCGCACCTACACCGTGCGCTCGGTCGACCCGATCGCCCGCCGCATCGCGATCGACTTCGTGGTACACGGCGACGAGGGCATCGCGGGCCCGTGGGCGGCGAATGTGACTGTGGGCGAACAGATCACGATGTTCGGCCCGAGTGGCGCCTATGCCCCGCGCGCCGATGCCGACTGGCATCTGCTCGCCGGCGACGAATCCGCCCTGCCCGCCATCTCGGCGGCCGTGGAGGCGCTGCCCGACGGCGCCATCGCCAAGGTGTTCGTCGAGGTCGCCGACGCCGCCGACGAGATCGCCTTCAACTCCAAGGCCCAGCTCGAGGTGCACTGGATCCACCGCGGCGGCGCGGCGCACGAGGTCGGCGAGGAGCTGGCCGGCGACAATGCCCCGATCATCGCCACGGTCCGCGACGCCGAATGGCTGCCCGGCCAGGCCGGTGTGTTCATCCACGGCGAGGCGCAGGCGGTCATGCACAACCTGCGCCGCTACATCCGTAAGGAACGCGGGGTGCCCGCCGAGTTCGCCTCGATCTCCGGCTATTGGCGGCGGGGCCGCACCGAAGAGAGCTTCCGGGTCTGGAAACGCGAACTCGCCGCCGCCGAGTCCGGGGACAACGCCTGATCAACCGGCAAGGCAGGTGCCCTCCGACAGCACCGGCACGCAGATGCCCGCCGTCGCCGACAGCAGCAAGCCCGCGCCGAGTGCGAGCGCGCCGAGGCTGATCGCCGCGAACACCAGCACCCACAGCAGCCCGGGCAGCCTGGTCAGGCGCGCGAGCTGATCGGCGTCGGTGGTCAGCTCGGCCGACCGGCGCCCGGACCGGGTGCGCTGCAATTCGATGACGGGCCTGATTCCCGCCAGCAACAGCAACCAGGTCGCCAGATAGGCGAAACCGGCTTGCAGGGTGTCCGAGCCGAACCAGGACACGCCGAAAACCAGTGCGCCGGTGAGGAATACCGAGACGACGCCGTAGACGTTGCGCACCATGATCAGCATCGCGGCCAGTGCGGCGATCGCGATCCACAGCATGAGCGTGATCCGATTCGCGCCCAGCAGGGCGGCGAAGCCGAGGCCGAGCAGGGCCGGCGCCGGATATCCCGCGAGCGCGGTGCAGATCATGCCGAGGCCGTAGGGCTTGCCGCTCGAGACCGTTAGCCCGGACGTATCCGAGTGCAGGGTGATGCTGGTGAGCCTGCGTCCGGTCAGCAGGGCGACCAGTGCGTGCCCGCCTTCGTGGGCGATCGTCACCACATTGCGCGTCAGCCGCCACAGCGGCCCGTATCCCACCAGAACCAGCGCCACCGCGGCGGCGCCGAGCACCAACCACGACGGCGGGGCCGCCTGCGTCGTCGTCAATCGATCCGCGATCGAGCTGCCACGGTCGACCAATTCGGCTGTATCCACCGCCGCACCCTAATCGAGACGGCCGATCGTCGCAGCACGCCCGCGACCGAACTGCGGGCGGTTGCCCCACTGTCGCCGCCACGAACCGAGATATGTGTGAATGGGACGTTTCACAATTCCGTGGTGCGTCGATTCGGCGGATTGCCGAAGTACGGAGGATGTGACCGGTTCGCCCGATAGACCGGGATACGTTCGAGGTGTCGGTGGTGGTTCGGTGGAGGGAATGCGATGAGTGAGGATGTCCCGTACGACACGGCGGCGCGGGACTCCCCGGTGGCGCGGCGCGCGGAAAGCGATTTCGGCACCGCGCTCGGACTCGGTCTCGATATGGCGTTGGTGCTGCTCGACGACTCGGATCCGTCCTCGCGGCGGGTGATGGCCCGGCTGGAGCGGGCCGCCGCGCGCTGCGCCAGGGAGCAGGTGCCGCTGGAAGCGATCCAGCACGTCATCCACGACAGCGTCAAGACCGGGCTCGGTCTCGGCGATCCGGGCCGTCGGCGGCTCGGGTTCGGGATGGGTGGCAGCGACGAATGCCTCATCGTCGATCTGCTCGACACGTTGACCTCGGCGGTCTCGCGCGCCTACGTGGCACAGCTGCGCTCGGCGCCCGGTTCCGTGTGAGGCGGGCGCAGGCAGTGTTCGCCGGATGTCAGGACGAACGGTAGGTGCGCGCGACCAGCGCCGACCGCAGGTACCACAGACCGGAGGGCTGGGTCGGGTCGAAGCCGGTGAGCTGTGCGATCCGCTTGAGCCGGTAGTCGATGGTGTTGGTGTGGATGTGCATGACCCTGGCGGTGCGCTGCCGGTTGAGGTTGTTGGAGATATGGCGTTGCAGCGTCTCCAGCAGTTCCGGGTGGTCGTCGAGCGGGTCGAGCAGCGAGCCGAGATACTCACGGCCCGGCCCCGGTCTGGTCAGCTGATACTCCAGCGCCATATCGTCGAAGCGGTACAGCCCGCGCACGCAGCGCAGCCGCTGCACCATATCCAGCAGTTCATGAGCCTGGTCGGCGGCGCCGGGAATCTTGTCGGTGGGCGATTCCACCACCGCCGCGGTGATGGGCACCTGCGCGGCGCGCGAGAGCTGGGTGACGAGTTCGTCGAGTTCGTCGTCGGCGAAGGTCGCGCTCGGGATGAGGATGGTGCCGCCGTCCACGCTCAGCAGCGACAGCGCCCGTTCCCCGCAGCGGGTGGCCAGCTCCGCCTGCACCCGGCGCAGTTTGCGCCGCGCCACCACCTTGCCGTCCAGGGTCGGGTCGGCCTCGTCGGGATGGGCGGGGATCGCCATGGCCAGCACGGTGTAGGACTCGGCGATCTCGATCCCGCATTCGCGGGCCATCGTCGAGGTGCTGTGCCCGCCCAGCAGCGCGGAGGTGAGCGTGTGCACCGCGGTGTGGTGCTCGCTGACGACCGCGCGCAGCTCGCGCACATACGCCATGGAGATCGCCGAGGTCATCCGGTCCAGCATCTCCACCACCAGCTTGGCGCCGTCGACCAGGTTGGAGTAGTCGGTGACCGAGGCGTTCGACACCACCAGGTCGAAGCCCAGCTTGAAGCCCTCGTGGATGGCGTGGTGGATGGTGTCGATCGGCACGCCCTCACGCGCCCAGCCGGCCGCGGCGTTCTCCAGGCGCCGGGTCTTCTCCGGGATATCTCGCCCGTCGAGCATGCTCACGGCCAGCTCGAGACAGACCCGGGTGATCGTGGTGACGTCGCCGTAGATGGCGTCGCCGGGCAAGGTGCCGCAGGGCACCACGTTCTCCACGAAATGGCCGACCATCTGCCGCGATAGGCTGCGAACGTCCTGCAGGGGCGCCGACATCGGCTGCCCGGAAACCGTGAGTGCTGCTCGCATCGCGCTGTCGACGGCCATGGTGACTCCTTCTACCCCCCGATTGCGACTGTGCGGTAATACGCTAGCCAGCCCGTCACCGCAACCGGGGAGTTTTCCGAGTGGATTGGGCGGGCGCGGGTCTGTGAACGACATTGTTTGTGAGCGATCACAGCTGAATTCTTCCTGGTGGCACCGAACGCGCTCAGCCGGGTAGGCCGGGCGCGAGGACCGTGGTGATGTGCTCGACCGTGGTGCAGCTCGGCTCGCCCGCGGGATCGGCGCTGCGATCCACCCGGATCCGCACCACCCCGCCACCGGCGGTGCCCAGTGCCAGCGAGCAGTTGGTGTCCTGGCCGTCGCCGGACTGGTGGAAGCGCAGGGCGGGCCGGTTGGCGACGGTGGTGTCGGTGGCATCGGCGATGCCGGGCTCCTCGCGCAGTTGCGTGAGTTCGGTGTCGTCGGCGAATTGGATGCGCACGGCGGCGTCGGCGCTGCTCCACCCGCAGCCGGTCCAGGTGTCGTCGGCGCCGACGGCCACATCCTTGCGTTTGGACGCGGGGGAGAACCCGGCCTCGGTGATCAGCTGATCGGAGAGCGTGCACGGATCCCACGACGGGGCCGCCGGAGTCTCGGCGTCCCCGGAACCGCATCCGGTCACCAGGATGCCCGCGCTGATCACTACCGCCGCCAGTCGAATCATGGCGCGGATGCTAGCGAGATCGGAGCCTCGCGCACACGTCTGTTGTGCCGGTTCACAGGCATCGGCGCGATGAGATTGATCCTGCAACAAAGGATGCGCCGGACACCGCGACGCCGGCGACCGACGGCAACGCGTCGCCGCCAACCTGAGCCGAACGCCGCCCACCACGTGCGGTGGTCGGCGTTCGCGCAGTCCTGCTGATCTGGGAGGAGAAAGCTCAGTACTGCGTTCCGGCAGCGATCGCCCTCGGCAGGAGGTGCCGACGCTGTCGCGTCGGTTGATGTCGAGCGCAGCGGCCCTGTTCAGCGACTCGGGTGGCCCACCGAAGGCCCCCGGGCTCACGGATCGTGCTATGGAGGAGCACCGGCAGAACACGCGCGGCGCGGTGGCCCGGCCGACCTGGCTATCAGCGAGGTCGGCGGGACCATCGTGCGACGCGGACGCTCGGGCATTCCCTACCGCGATTTACGCCAGAACCCGCGCTTCGGTTCCACCTGGTCCCGTGCGGATTCGGCCGCCCGGGCGCTGGTGTCGGCCAGGTGCGCGCTCTGTTCGCGGGCGGCCGCGGCGAGTTCGGCGGCGCGCTGCCGGGCGAGTTCGGCCCATTCCGCACCGCGGTGCTTGGCGACATCGGCGAACTCGGCTCCACGATGCTTGGCCACATCGGCGAATTCCGCACCGCGGTGCTTGGCGACGTCGGCGAGTTCGGCGCTGCGCGCTTTGGCGAGTTCGGCCCATTCCGGTCCGTGCTGCTGAGCGGTCTCGGCGAGGGTCGCGCCGCGCTGTTTGGCCGCCTCGGCCAGCACGGGTCCGCGTTGCTGGGCGGTTTCGGCCAGGACCGCGCCGCGCTGCTGGGCGGTTTCGGCCAATGCGGCACCACGGTGTTTGGCGGCTTCGGCGAGTTCGGCGCCACGGTGCTTGGCCGCCTCGGCCAGCACGGGGCCGCGTTCCTGCGCCGTTTCGGCCAGAGCCGCACCCTTGCTCGCGGCGACACCGGCGAGCTCGCGACTGCGCTCGGCCGCGTGCTGGAGCTGTTGGCGCAGGGCGTCGCCGGTGCCGTCCTGCGACGACGCACCGAACGGCAGTGCCGCGCTCACCGCGGCCGCCGCGCCCTTGGCCGCGCGCCGCCCCCGCCAGCCCAGCGACGGTTTGCCCTCGGTATCGGCGCTGGCGATCATGAGCCCGCCGAGCAGACTCACGTCCTTGAGGAACGCGGTGCGTTTGGCGGCTCTGCGCTCGGGATCGGATTCGGCCCAGAAGTCCTGCTGGGTGAGGGTGGCCGGGACGACGGTCGCGGCCAGGGCCAGCGCAGCCAGCCGCGGAGCCTTGCCGAGCGCGAGCATCGCCCCACCGGCGACCTGGGTCACCGCGGTGGCCTTGACCAGCAGGTCGGGATTGCTCGGCAGCTTCTCGGCCACGTCCGACGGCAGCTTCTCATGCCCCTGCTGCACCACCGCCGATGCCGTTTTCACCCGGGGCTCCGGATGCATGAGGGTGTCGACGCCGTCCACGACGAAAGCACTCGCCAGCAATGGTCGGGCGAGCCTGCGGATCAGCATGATGGGAACCCCTTTCCTCGGGAGTCTCGATCGTGACGTGATGGTCGTGCGGTCGAACTCTGGCGAAGCCGCGGCAATGGGTCGTCGCGGACCGGTGAGGGGCCAGGCCGACATCGTCGTCGGCCCGCCCACCAGGTGTTTCCGACCGTACCACCGCGTATACCCGCTATGACCGAGGTGAATCGGGGCGCGCGGAGAGTTGCCCTCAGCCGAAGCGGCTCGGGCTCATCACAATTTGTCGGCGGTGCGCCGCGGCATCAGCGCGCACGCGAGCACCGTCAGGATGGTCGTCACCAGCACCGCGATGAACACCAGATGCACGGCGTCGGCGAGCAGGTCCGGTGTGGGGCTGTCGGTGTCGCCGATGCGCGCGTTGACGATCGCGCCGAACACCGCCACACCCACGGCGCTGCCCAGCGAGCGCGCGAACATATTCGCCGAGGTGACCACGCCCCGTTCGCTCCACTCGGCGCTGGTCTGCGCGGCGATCAGGGTGGGAGTGGCGACCAGGCCCATGCCGGATCCGATGACGAAACAGGACGCCGCGACCTGCCACAGCGGGCTCTGCGCGGTAATCAACAGCATCGAGGCGGCACCGGCGGCCGCCAGTGTGCTGCCGATCAGTGCGGTATTGCGGAACCCGAGCCGCAGATACACCCTTCCGGCCTGCGAGGCGGCCAGCGGCCAGCCGAGAGTGAGCGCGCCGACGGTCAACCCGGCCACCAGCGCCCCGGTGCCCAGCACACCTTGGGCGAACGTCGGAACGTAGGAGGTGAGCCCCAGCAGCAGCGCACCGACCATCAACGACACCGCACTACTGGCCACCACCACCCGCCGGGTGAACAACCACAGCGGCAGGATCGGGTGCTCGGCCCGGCGCTGCACCCAGATGAACAGCCCGATCACCACCACACCGCCGGCGAAGATCGCGATACTGGCAGGCGACTGCCACGCCCACGCCTGCCCGCCTTCGAGCAGCCCGAGAATCAACGCACCCGCTCCCAGGGTGAGCAGGGTGGCGCCCAGGTAGTCCACCCGCTGACGTCGTCGCGGCGCGGTCTCGGTGAACTTGCGCAGCAGCATCCAGCCCGCCAGCGCCGAGATCGGGATATTGATCAGGAAGATCCACTGCCAGCCGATGTACTCGGCGAATACCCCGCCCAGCAGCGGTCCCGCCACCGACGACATCGCCCACACGCTGGCCAGGTAGCCCTGCACCTTCGCGCGTTCGGCGAGGTTGTAGAGGTCGCCGGCGATGGTCATCGTCATCGGCTGGATGGCGCCGGCGCCGACGCCCTGGATGGCGCGGAAGATGATCAGGCCGAGCATGCTGCCCGCCAGCCCGCACAGCAGCGACCCGAGCGCGAACACCCCGATCCCGAACAGGATCACCGGTTTGCGCCCGACGATGTCGGAGAGTTTGCCGTAGATCGGCACCGTCACGGCCTGGGCCAGCAGATAGATGGAGAACAGCCACGGGAACTGGGCGAAGCCGCCGAGGCTTTCGGTGATGGTGAGGACGGCGGTCGCGATGATCGTCGAATCGAGCGCGACCAGCGAGGTGGCCAGCATCAGGGAACCGAGGACAGCACCGCGTTCCGACCGCAGGCCAACCGCTGATTCCGCTGTATCCGTCACCATCGGCGGCCCCTATCGTTCGCTCGAGTAAACAACTCGAACGAACACCGGCGCCACCGGAATATTCCTGGCAGCTGCATCAGAAGCGGATCTTCAGCTGGTCGCTGCGCGGCCGCGCCTGGCAGCCGAGGATGTAGCCGGCGTCGATGTCCTCCTGGTCGAGGATCGCGCTCGGCGGCATATCGACCTCGCCTTCGACCACCGTGCACGCGCAGGACCCGCATTCGCCCTCGCGGCAGGAGTAGGGCACATCGAGTCCCTTCGACAGCATGATGTCGACGAGGGTGCGCGAGCGCGGCCAGTCCATCTGGTGCACCTCGCCGTCGAGTTCCACCGCCACCGCGGCGGAGTCCTCGTCCGGATCGACGTCGTCGATCTCGGCGAACGGGTCACCCGAGAGCGAGGTGAAGACCTCGGTCCGCACCCGCTCGCGCGGCCACCCCGCGCCGGTCAGCGCGTCGCTCACCGCGGCCATGAACGGCGCGGGGCCGCAGATGAACGATTCGTACGCGCCGAACGGTTCGGCGAAGGCGGCCAATTGGGCGGGGGTGGGCAGGCCTTGCAGCGTTTCCAGCCGATGCACCACCGTCAGCCGATCGGAGTGGCGTTCCACGAGTGCGCGCAGCTCATCGGCGAAGATCACCGAATCCTGATCGCGGTTGGCGTAATACAGCACGACGCGGCCCGAGCCCTCGGCCAGCGCGGACCGCAGGATCGACATCACCGGGGTGATGCCGCTGCCCGCCGCCCACAGCAGGAAATCGGTATCGAGCGAGTCGGGGGTGAAGGTGCCCGACGGCGGCAGCACCTCGAGTGCGTCACCTGCGGAGACGTTGTCGCACAACCAGTTCGAGCCGTAACCATCGGCTGTGCGTTTGACCGTGACCTTCGGCGCATCGTCGGCGTAGGGCGAGCTGGCCAGCGAATAGCAGCGAGCCACTGAGCCGGTCTGCTCGCTCGGGATGCGCACCGTGAGGAACTGTCCCGGACGGTAGCGGAAGCGGTCCGCGACCTCGTCCGGAATCTCGAACACCAGCGAGCGGGCGTCGGCGGTTTCCTCGATCACCTCGGTCACCCGCAGCGTCACCGCGCGCGAGCTGCGCGGTAGATCAACAGTCGCCGTTGTCACTTCTTCCTCCTGCGGTCACGAATGGGCGCCGAGGTTATGCTCGCCGATCCCGGCGGCCCGATGGGCGCGCGCTCCCGATGGCCGGGACGCCGCCGTCGACCGCCCGCTCACCGGGAAGCTGCGCCGCAGCGCGGCTCGACTCGCCTTACCGTCACGCCGGTGAGCAGTCGATTCCCCGGGAGCATCCCATGAACCGCATGCAGGACAAGGTCGCGTTGATCACCGGCGCCGCGCGTGGGATGGGGCGCACCCACTGCCGCAGGCTGGCCGAAGAAGGCGCCGACATCATCGCGCTGGATCTGGCAGCCTCGGCCGATGATCTCGCCGCCACGGCGAAGGAGGTGGAGGGCCTCGGGCGCCGGTGCGTCACCGCATTCGCCGATGTGCGCGATCAGGACTCGCTCGACGCCGCCGTCGCCGCGGGAGCGGGTCGCCTCGGCCGCCTCGATGTGATCGTCGCCAATGCCGGCATCTACGCCGATCTCGGCCCGTCGTGGGAACTGACCGACGCCGCCTGGCAGCGCACGCTCGACATCAATCTCACCGGTGTCTGGCATACCGTGCGGGCCGGCGCGCCGTATCTGCCGAACGGCGCCTCGATCGTCATCGTCAGCTCCACCAACGGCCTCAAAGGCGGTGCGAATGCGGCGCACTATTCGGCCAGCAAGCATGCCGTGGTCGGACTCGCCCGCACCCTCGCCAATGAGATGGGACCGCTGGGCATCCGGGTCAACACCGTGCATCCGGGCTCGGTCGGCACGCCGATGATCCTGAACGAGAGCGTGTTCGCGAAGTTGCGCCCGGACCTGACCCATCCGACCGAGGCCGACGCGGCCGAGGCGCTCGCGCAACGCAATCTGCTGCCCGTGCCCTGGGTCGACCCGGTCGACGTCAGCAACGCGGTGGTGTTCCTCGCATCCGACGAGTCCCGTTATGTCACGGGAACCCAGCTCGTCGTGGATGCCGGACTGACTCAGAAGGTGTGATATGGGACGAGTTTCAGGCAAGGTCGCGCTGGTCACCGGCGCGGCGCGGGGGATCGGGCGCGCGCAGGCGGTGCGACTGGCCGAAGAAGGCGCCGACATCGTCGCGCTCGACATCTGCGCGCCGGTCGAAACGGTGATCATCCCACCGGCCACGCCGGAGGATCTGGCGGAGACCGCGCGGGCGGTCGAGGCGGTCGGCGCGAAGGTGGTGACGGCGACGGTCGACGTGCGTGACGGCGCGGCTCTGCGCGCGGCGACCGATGCCGCCGTCGCCGAACTCGGCGGCCTCGACATCGTCTGTGCCACCGCGGGTATCACCTCCAGCGCCCCGGCATTGGAGTTGAGCGAAGCGGCCTGGCAGACGATGCTCGACGTCAACCTCACCGGCGTCTGGCAGACCTGTAAGGCCGCCACCCCGCATCTCATCGAACGTGGTGGCGGCTCGATGATCCTCACCAGTTCCATTGCCGGTCTGCGCGGGCTGGTGGGCGTCGCCCATTACACCGCCGCCAAACACGGCGTGGTCGGGCTGATGCGTTCGCTCGCCAAGGAATTGGCGCCCCACCAGGTGCGGGTGAATTCGGTGCACCCCACCAACGTCGATACGCCGATGATTCAGAACGACATGGTGCGCAAGGTCTTCCGGCCCGACTGCGAACATCCGACGCGCGCGGAATTCGCCGAAGCCGCCATGTCGATGAATATGCTGTCGATTCCGTGGGTGGAGCCGATCGATATCGCCAATGCCTCGCTGTTTCTCGCCTCCGACGAGGCGCGCTATATCACGGCGGTGACGTTGCCGGTGGATGCGGGGAGCACTCAGCGGTAGAGGTTCACCCTTGCGGGTCCGGGGGCCTTGGCGATCGCCCGCCCGCGCTTATGCCCTCCGGGATCTCTGCATCAAAATAGTTCGGCCCCATCATCTGATGGGGCCGAACTGCGTCAGATCCTGTCTACGGAGCCGAATCACTCCTTACGCAGCAGGAACGCCCGCACCGCTGACTCGAACGCTTCCTTCTGCTCGATCATCGCCCAATGCCCGCAATTGGGGAACACATGCAATTC
Organism: Nocardia cyriacigeorgica; assembly: GCF_005863245.1. GTDB lineage: Bacteria > Actinomycetota > Actinomycetes > Mycobacteriales > Mycobacteriaceae > Nocardia > Nocardia cyriacigeorgica_C. The sequence continues at coordinate 41,355 of NZ_VBUT01000016.1, forward strand.
CGCGCGCGGAATCGTGCGCATCGGAATCAACGCCATATCCAGCGGACTCACCCGGTCGTCGCGACCCCAGGTCAGCAGGGTCGGCGCCTTGACCTTGTGCAGCATCGCCCACGGCGGGGGAGCGTCGGAGGCTTCCATCGCGCGCACCATGGCGGTGAACGCGGCCTTGCTGTACATCCGGCGGGCACTGTCGAGGGTTTCCGGATCGGTGGCCTGCGTCCAGCGTTCCTCGATGAGTTCCTCGGTGACCAGCGCCGGGTCGTACACCATCGAATGCAGCCATTCGATGAGCCGAGCCCGCGTCGGGTTCTCGGTGAACTCCTGTAGCAGCTTGATGCCCTCACCCGGTCCCGGGCTGAAAATGTTCTTGCCGATCCCGCCGATCGTCACCAGTTTGCCGACCTTGTTCGGTTGCGCGATCGCGTAATTCAACGCCACCCCGCCACCCATCGAATTGCCGATGATATCCACCCGATCGAGCCCGAGCGCGTCGACGAACCGGCCTACCGCCTCCAGCGCGGTGACCATCGGATGCCCACCGAAATCGTCACTCACCCCGAAACCGGGAAATTCCAGGATCAAACACCGGAAGTCCTCGGCGAACACCCCGAGATTCCCGCGGAAATTCCGCCACCCCGTCACCCCCGGCCCTGACCCGTGCAGCAACAGCAGCGGCGCCCCCTGCCCGGCCTCGTGATACCGCAGCACCCCCGCCTCGGTCCGCACCTCCCGCAGCGTGCCCTCATAACTCAGGTCCGAAGACATACCCAACCTCCATCTCAGTCGTTCACCCCCACGTTGCCACTCCCGCCCCCGATCCCGGCCCCCCTGTTCCGTTCAGCGGGCGCACCCCGTTCCCTGCCCGAAAACCTATTCCCGCACCGGCCCATTCGTCCTGCGATCGGCGTTTCCGCACCGAGCGAACGCATCCGTGCACGAGCACGAGCACGAGCCGGCCGTGCACGTGCACGACCGGCCCGGCCCGAAACACTCAGTGGGCGAACACCAGCCCTTCCTCGCCGGGATCGGTCACCGCCGCCGGCGCGGACAGCTGGACGATCCGGCGCGGCAGCGCCACCGCGACCACCGCACCGATCACCGCGGTGGCGGCGCCGATCAGGAACGCGATGGTGTATCCGCGATCGAGGTAGAACACCGCGCCCTGGGTCATTTCCGGCGGGATCGGCGCGATGTAGGAGTTGTTCATGACCGTGAACGCGATGACGGGCAGCACGGCGGGGAACACGCTCTGCGAGACGCCGACGATGCTGGCGGTGCTTGCCTGCAACTGCGGCGGCACGGCCTCGATCAGCAGGTTCGGGATGGAGGCGTAGGCCATGCCCATGCCGGTGCCGAAGATGCCGGCGAAGACGATCAGCAGCGGCTTGCTGTCGTGCACGAAGGCGGTCAGGGTGAAGCCGGCGGCCATCAGCAGCATGCCGGAGGCCATCAGGATGCGGGGACGCACATCGCGTCGGCCGACCAGCAGGCCGACGAGCACGCCGCCCACCACGACCATCAGACCCACCGGCGCCTGGAAGATCGCGAAACCTTCGGCGCTGACACCGAATCCGTAGCCGAGCCCGAGCGCAGCCGGTGTCATGGCCAGCATCGGCAGCAGGATGGTGAACAGCCCGCTCGATCCGTAGCAGAGTCCGGCGCCGATCGTGGTGAGCAGCACCGGCCTGCGCCCGAGCACGTCCAGGTCGATCAGCGGTTCCCGGATCATCCGCGCGGTCCCCGCCCACGCCAGCAGCAGCACCACACCGCCGGCGAGGTAGGCCAGGGTCGAACTGTCACGCCAGCCCCAGGTCGGTCCGAAGCTCACCGCGATCAGCACGCCGGCGATACCGCCGCCGAGCAGTACCGCGCCGAGCAGATCGAGCCGCGACCGCAGCCGCACCGGCGATTCGGCGGTGGTGAGGAAGATCAGCGCACCCAGCACGGCGAGCCCGATGACGAAGAACCAGAAGATGCTGCGCCACCCGAAGTTGTCGATCAGCCACCCGGTGAGGAAGGGCGCGGGAATCGCGATCAACCCCATGCCGCTGGTCGCGATGCTGACGGCCAGCGCGATCGTCTTGGCCGGGAACACGTCCCGGATCAGCGAGTAGCTCAGGAACAGGCAGGGCACCAGCAGGCCGGTGAGCGCGCGGCCGGCGATGAGCACGGCGTAGCTACCGGCGACGGCCGACAGCAGTGAGCCCGCCGCCGCGACGGTCACACAGCCGAGCAGGGCCTTGCGCTTGCCGTACATGTCGGCGAGCTTGCCGATCAGCGGCGCGGTGACGGCTCCGACCAGCAGGAACGAGGTCAGCAGCCAGGCACCCTGGGTGGTCTGGTAGTGCGCGGCGATCGACGGTAGTGCCGTCGAGATCATCATGTAGCTCACCGCGAGCATTTCCAGTAGAAGCACGATCGAGGCGAGCGAAAAGATCAGGCGCGGGGTCCAGCGCTGCGCGATGTCGGGTGTGGGGGTGGGAGCGACCATCAGCGGTCCTTTCGGGGGTGGTTCTCGCATTCGACGAATCGATCGGAATGCGTAACCGACATCACACTTTCCCCCGGCGTGTCGCAGTGCCCGATATCCCACCCACTGGGAGACGAATATGACTGATCGACAGATCGGTGACCTGAAAACCCTTGATGATCAGCGATTTCCGCGTGTATCACATCGGATGAATTCACGCTCGTGGCTGGAAACGGCGAAACCCCCGCGGACAGTACTGTCCACGGGGGCTTCGATGGGAGCGCGAATTCCGTTACGTGCGCGGGAAAGACGAAATCGTGAGAATGAGAGCCTGCTCAGCTCACGCGTGCGTACCTCCATCGATCCGGATCTCGGTGCCGGTGATGAACGCACCGTCTTCGGAGACCAGCATGGCGATCACACCGGCCACCGCCGTGGGATCACCCATGCCCGCACCGCCCGACTCGAGATGTGTCGGCAATACCGGCGAGAGTTTCGCGAACAACGACCAATCGGCGTCGGCGGGAACGTAACCCGGTGTCGCGTCGGTGATTCCGGATTTGATGCTTCCCGGCGCGACACACACGGCGCGCAATCCCTTGCCGCCGAATTCCAGCGCGAGCGCGTGGGTGAACGACTGGATTCCGCCCTTGCTCGCCGCATACGCGGCCATATATGGATGGGCGAACGCCGCCGACGTGGAGCTGAAATTCACCACCGACGACCGCGGATTGGCCAGCAGCGCGGGCAGCGCTTCGCGGACCACCAGAAACGTACCGGTGAGATTGATGCCGATGATCTGATTCCACAGATCCAGACCGGTCTGCTCGGTATGCGAGGCGCGCAGAATGCCCGCGGCGTTCACCACCGAATCGAGGCCACCGAGCGTTTCCACCGCCGTCCGCACACCGTCGATCACCGACCGCTCGGTGCCGATGTCCATGGTGAGGGTAGTGAGCCGGTCCGCGGTCCCGCGTTGCTCGGCGCCGGCCTTGGTGGCGGCCAGGCCGTCGGCGGACACATCGGCCGCGACGACCGCGGCACCTTCATCGAGCAGCCGCAGCGCGGTGGCCTGCCCGATCCCTGAGGCCGCGCCGGTCACCAGCGTGCGATGGCCTTCCAATCGCTTCATGAATTCTCCTCGTCTGAAAGGGTGGGTCAGCCGATCCGGCCGGGGACCGGTTCGTGCCGTAGTTCGTCGGTGGCCAACGCGCCCTTGGCGACCGCCGCCTCGATCGAATCGCGCAGCGCCGGGCAGGTCGGAATCCATTTGCTGTGCTCACCGAGCGCGGCCCGCCGGGCGAATTCCGGGCAGGCCGATTCGGCCTCGTCGAGCCACTGCACGCTGGTGTGGCTCGGACTGAACTTCTCCACCAGGACGCGGTTACCGCATGTGCCGCACTGTATCGCTTGCATCTGGATGCTCCTCGTCAGCGCACCGGCGGCGCGCTTGGCGTGTTCGGTTCAGCCGAGGCTGATGTCGTCGGGCGACCAGAACGCGCGCATGCTGGTGATCCGCGCGTCCTCGTCGAAGGTCATGACGTCGATGGGTTCGATGACGATGGTCTGCTCACCGGTGTCGGTGATAACGCGGAATCCGAACGCGGCCTCCGCGCCCGCGACGCGGACGTTGTGCAGTTCGGTACTCACCTTCACCGATTCCAATGCGCTGTAGAACTTTTCGATCGCCGCGCGCCCGATGTGCGGCGGGCTGCCGACCGGGTCCTCGACGGTGGCGTCGTCGGTGTAGAGCGCCGCGATGTCCTTCGCGGAGCCGTTCGCCACGGTGTCGAGGTAGCGGCGCACTGCCGCGCGGATGTCGTCTGCTGAGGCCATCGAGGGCTCCTCCGGGGTTCTGGGTGATTACGGTCAGTGGCCGAGCAGGTCGCGCACGGCGAGGTGGCTGAACAGCATGGATGCGCCGATCGGGTTGCCGCCGCCTGGGTAGACGGTGCCGCTGACGGCCGCCATGGTGTTGCCGGCCGCGTACAGCCCGGGAATGGGCTCACCGTCGCGTCCGAGCACGCGCGCGGCGCTGTCGGTGCGCAGCCCGCCCTTGGTGCCGAGGTCGGAGATGCCGAACGCGGCGGCGTGGAACGGTCCCTGCTCGATCGGCACCAGCGGCGGTTCACCACCGGAGAACGCGCGATCGTAGGCCTCGTCGCCGCGACCGAAATCCGGATCGACGCCGGTCTCGACGAAGGAGTTGAACCGCTGCACCGTGGCAACCAGCGTCTCGGCCGGGACACCGATCTTCTCGGCCAGCTCGGGCAGCGTGTCGGCGGTGTGCCACAGCCCGGCCGCCACATACTTCTCCGGTTCGACCATCGAGACGTTGGTGGCCTTGACCGGCGGCACCTCGCCCTCTCTGTCGTCGTAGATCATCCAGTAGGGCAGGGCCAGCGAACCGTCGTCGAGCTTGCCGATGATGTCGCGGCCGAGCCGGTCGTAGGGCGCGGATTCGTTGACGAAGCGTTTGCCGTCCTGGCCGACGAAGATGCCGCCGGTGAACCACAGCGCGAACGCCGAACGCCCGTCCGGATGCGTCAAACCCGGCGACCACCAGGCCTGATCCATCAGATCGGTATCCGCGCCCGCGGCGATACCCGCCTTGTGCGCCTTACCCTGATTGCCCCACGGGCCCATGGTGTCGCGGGCCTCGCCGGGCACGCCGTAATGCTTGCGTAGCTCGTCGTTCTGCTCGAAACCACCAGCCGCGAGCACCACGCCCTTGCGGGCCCGGATCGCGAACGGCTCGCCCTCGCGTTCGGTGATCGCGCCGACCACGACGCCCTCCTCGACCACCAGCTCGACCAGCGGCGTATTGAGATACAGCCGCACGTCCGGATACGACGACAGCGCCAGCAGGAACCGACCGATCAACGCCTGACCGCCGATCAGCATGTCCGGCAGCGGCGCCCCCAGCCGGTCGGTATCGAGCGGCCCGCGCAGCTGCTCACGCATCTCGCCCAGCGCGGAGGCGGGCAGCGGGGTCGGCATGATGTGGCGCTGCCCGTCCAACCGCGCCTTGGGCGCCTTACCGAAGTAGTCCGGCCACGGCAGCATCTCGAACGCGAAATGCTCATCCGATTCCAGGTATTCGATGAGATCGCCGCCGCGGCGGACGTAGGTTTCCTGGAGTTCGCGCGGGGTCCGGTCACCGACGACGGCGTGGTAGTAGGTGAGCGCGTCCTCGATGGTGTCGTCGGTGCCCGCGCGGCGCAGCACCGGATTGCACGGGAACCACATGCCACCGCCCCCGGAATACGCGGTCGTGCCGCCGAACTTGTCGGTCGCCTCGACCACCGCGACGGTCAGCCCTTCGCGGGCCGCGGTGTAGGCGCCGGCCAGGCCGCCGCCCGAACCCGCGACCAGCACGTCCACCTCGTCGTTCCAGTCCACCACTGTGTGGGCCTTCGGGTCTGCCACTGCCTGTCCTCCTGTGCTCTTGCTCACCGTCGACGCTATGTCGAACAACTGCCCGCGGGGCGCGGCTCTCCCGGTCACCGGGAACGTGGCGGCGGCTGCGGTGAACGTGCCGGTCAGCGGGAGAACGCCTGCTCGAAGGGCCCGCGCAGTACTTAGCGTCGCAGGAGAACTGGAGATTGCTTCGAAAGGTAGGCATGTGAACGCCGAGACGCCAACGTCTGTAGAGACCGTCCCGACCAGCGTCGACGTGGTGGTCGTCGGTGCGGGCATCGCCGGGCTGTACGCGCTGCACAAATTCCGCTCGCAGGGTCTGACCGTGCGGGTCTTCGAGGCCGCCGACGGGGTGGGCGGGGTGTGGTACTGGAACCGCTATCCGGGCGCGCGCTGCGACGTCGAGAGTGTGGACTATTCGTACTCCTTCGACGAGGCCCTGCAACAGGAATGGAACTGGAGCGAGAAGTACGCCACCCAGCCCGAGATCCTTGCGTATCTGAACCACGTCGCCGACCGCTTCGACCTGCGCCGCGATATCGAGTTCGGCGCCCGCGTCACCGATGCGGTGCTCGACGAGTCGACCCTGCGCTGGGAAGTGCGCACCGACACCGGCACGGTGGTGTCGGGGCGGTTCGTCGTGCTGGCGGTCGGCCCGCTGTCGAATGCGAACACCCCCGACATCGAGGGCCTGGGCAGCTTCGCCGGTCCGGTCCTGCACACCTCGCAGTGGCCGCATGAGGGCGTCGATTTCACCGGGCAGCGGGTAGGCGTGATCGGCACGGGTTCCTCGGGGATCCAGGCGATTCCGTGCATCGCCGAACAGGCCGACCGGCTGCACGTCTTCCAGCGCACGCCCAACTACAGCGTTCCCGCGGGCAACGTGCCGCTCGATGAGGACACCCGGCGCGCGCAGAAGGCGAACTACGCCGAGCGGCGCCGCCTGTCGATGGCCAGCGGGGGCGGTTCCCCGCATCAGCCGCATCCGAAATCCGCGCTCGAGGTGTCGGAGGAGGAGCTGCGCGAGGCCTACCAGAAGCGGTGGGAGCTGGGCGGGGTGTTGTTCAGCAAGACCTTCCCCGACCAGATGGTGACCCGCGAGGCCAACGACACTGCGCGCCGGTTCTGGGAGGAGAAGGTGCGCGCGGTGATCGACGATCCCGAGGTCGCCGAACTGCTGATCCCGACCGATCACCCGATCGGCACCAAACGCATCTGCACCGACACGAACTACTACCAGACCTACAACCGCGACAACGTGCAGCTGGTGAACCTGCGCGCCACCCCCATCGAACGCATCGATGCCGGCGGCGTGCACACCACCGCCGACTACTACCCGCTCGACGCGCTGGTGCTCGCCACCGGATTCGACGCGATGACCGGTTCGGTGGCCAAGCTGAACATCGTCGGCCGGGACGGGCGCACCCTCAACGAGGCGTGGCGCGACGGCCCGAAAACCTATCTCGGGCTCGGCGTCACGGGCTTTCCCAACCTGTTCAACCTGACCGGGCCCGGTAGCCCGTCGGTGCTGGCGAACATGGTGCTGCATTCGGAGCTGCACGTCGACTGGGTGGCCGGCGCCATCGAGTACCTCGACCGCAACGGCGCGACCGCGCTGGAGGCCAGGCCCGACGCGGTGGAGGCCTGGGTGGCCGAATGCGCCGAACGTGCCGCACGCACCCTCATGCCCACCGCGAACTCGTGGTATCTGGGGGCGAATGTGCCGGGCAAGCCGCGGGTGTTCATGCCGTTCGTCGGCGGATTCGGCGTCTACGGCGAGATCATCGCCGAGGTGGCGGCCGCCGAATACAAGGGCTTCGACGTCATGGCGGGCTGACCGCAGAAACGAAACGGGTGGTTGGACCGGCTCGTCGGTCCAACCACCCGTTTCGTCGTCTTCGGGGTTCAGTCGGCGAAGCCGCCGAAGGTGCCCTTGTAGAACAGCAGCGGCCGCCCGTTCTCGTCGGCGGCCAGCTCGGTGACCCGGGCCAGCGCGATGGTGTGGTCGCCCGCCTCGTGTTCGAACTCCAGCGTCGCCTCGATGTGGGCGAGTGCGCCGGTGATCGCGGGAGCGCCGTTGCTGCCGTGGGTCCAGTCGATCCCGGCGAACTTGTCGCCGCCGCTGACGGCGAACTGACGGCAGATGTCGCGCTGATCGTGGGCCAGCACGTTGATGCACAGCGAACCCACCGAGCGCAGCATCGGCCAGCTGGTGGAGGTCTTGGCGGGGCAGAACGACACGAACGGCGGATCCAGCGACACCGATACCACCGACTGGCAGGTGAAACCCAGCGGCCGGGTGCCGTCGTGGGCGGCGATCACCGCGACACCGGTGGCGAAGTGCCCGAGCACCTTGCGGAGGGCGGCGGGCCCTGGGCAGCCCGGTTCGATGACGATGTTGTCTGCGCTCATGCGTGGGGTCCTCCCGAAGATCTGTCGAACTCCAGCATCGAGTGTGCACGGTGGGTGTCTCAATGCGCCGTCCCGGTCAGTGGTTGTTCGGCGGGTACGGGTGATTTGCCTGGTTGCTAGCATTTGCCGGTGGCATCAAGTGAACCGGAAATCGGCCTGGTCAATCTCCCGCCGACCAGTTGGGCCGTGCTCGCCATGCTCTCCTATGAGGAAGAGATCTCGGGCTACGACCTCAAGAAGTGGGCCGACTGGAGTATCCGGTACTTCTATTGGAGCCCCTCACACAGTCAGATCTACTCGGAGCTGAAGAAGCTCGAAAAGCACGGTTACGCGACCTCGCGCGTCGACAGCGACAATGCCATGCGCGGGCGCAGGCTCTACCGCATCACCGACGAAGGCCGCGCGGCGGTGACCCAGTGGTGCAATGAGGCGCCGGTCGACAAGCCCGTCCTCAAGCACCACGTGATGCTGCGGATCATGTTCGGGCATCTGAGTTCGCCGGAGCGGCTCAAGGAGATCCTGCGCGACCACATCGAGGACATCGACCGTCTGCGCAAGCGGGCCGCGATCGATTCCGCCGCAGCCAAATCCGAACCCGGCTGGGCGTACTCGCAGATCGTCTTGCAGTGGGCCGAGCGGCATTACGCGGCCGAACGCGATCTCGCTCAGGAGCTGATCGAACAGATCGACGCGGCCGATTCGATCCTGGTGAAGGCCGAGCACGACGACCGGTCCGAATACCCGCATCCGACGCCGGGACGCTGGCGTGAGGTCGAACAGCGGGTGCAGGAATCGGAGGGAACGGTCGAGGACTGAACGATTTTCGCGCTCGGGCACGGTGCTCGAGCGCGAAAAGTTCGGAGTGAGCGACGGTTAGCTCTCGTCGAGCCGAGTCAGTCGCGTGAGATCGGCCCACACGTCCTTGCAGGCCTGCCCGGCCAGTTCGAGCACGGGCATTGTCATGAAACCGTGGATGACGCCTTCGTAGCAGCGATGAACGGTCGTGACGCCGGCCTCGGCCAGGGCGTGGGCATAGGCGTCGCCCTCCGAGCGCAGCGGATCGCAGCCGGCCGTGACCACGATGGCAGGGGGCAGCCCGGCGAGATCGGCCGCGACGGGGCTCGCGTACGGATGGGTGCGGTCGGCGAGATCGGGCACGTACTGGTCCCAGTACCAGCTCATGGCGGCCCGGGTGTTGTAGAAACCCTCGCCGAAACGCGTGTAGGAATCGGTGCCGAAGTCGGCCGCGAGCACCGGATACAGCAGGGCATGCGCCGTGATGGCGGGCCCGCCGCGATCACGGGCCATCAGTGCGACGACGGCGGCGAGGTTGCCGCCCGCACTGTCACCGGCGACGGCCAGCCGCGCCGGATCGGCGCCGAACTCCCGCGCGTGCTCGACAGCCCACAGCGTCGCCGCGTAGACGTCCTCGGCCGCGGTGGGCCACCGATGCTCCGGCGCGAGCCGGTAATCCACCGACACCACCACCGCACCCACCCCGTTGGCCATCGACCGGCACAGCCCGTCATGGGTGTCCAGATCGCAGAACACGAACCCGCCGCCGTGCGCGAACACGATGAGCGATACGAGTCCATCGGCCGAAGCGGCCGGACGGTACACGCGAACTCCACCACCCGATGGCAGATCTCGTTCGATGATCTCGCCTACCCGCTCGGGCTCATCCGGCAGCCGCAACCGCGCCCGGATCGCCGCTCGCGCTTGCGCCCCGGTCATGGTCTCGACCTTGGGGAACCCGGCATCGAGCACCGGCAGTAGTGCCGCGACTTCGGGGGCGAGTTCGGTGTTTTCGTCAGTGGTCATGAGGCACAACGCCTTTCCCGATGTGCGGCGCCGCGCACCGCGAAGGCTTGGAGCAGAGGCAGTCGGCACGGGTGCAGCGGTCGGGCGAATCCGAGTGCCGCGGTTCGGGCTCGTGCCGGTTGTGGGCAGTGCCCGGGCGTATTTCCTGCCGTGGTGGAGCGGATTACACGTATTCCAAGGGCCGGACAGGAGCGGCCGGTGTCCGCATCGCCGGTCCACCGCGCAGCGGGCGCGACTGCTGCAAGGTCGGATGCACCCGCGACATCCCGTCCTCGATATTGCGCCAGATGCCCAGCGCGGTGGTGCGCACCGGCGCGGTGAGGCGATAGTCGAAGTTCATCCGGTCCACCGGCCCGCACACCGACACCGCGGCGATGGCCTCGCCGATATTGCCGATGGGCGCCGCCACGCAACCGAATCCCGGCAGCGACTCCTCGCGTTCGTGGGCGATGCCGTGGGCGCGGACCTTGTCCAGCTCGGCACGCAGCTGCGCCTTGTTGGAGATGGAGTACTTGGTGCTGCGGTTCAGCACGCCGGCACCGAGTGCGGCAATGCGGTCCTCGTCGGAGTAGGCCAGGATCGCCTTGCCGACGCCGGTACAGTGCGCCGGCCTGCGCCCGCCGATGCGGGTCGGCACCGCCGCCGCCATCCGGCCGCCGATCTTCTCCAGATAGACCACGTCGGGCCCGTCGAGGACGGCCAGATGCACCACGAACCCGGTCGCGCGGTACAGCTCGTGCAGGAACGGCATCGCGGCGCGATGCAGCCGGTCCTGGTGCACGGCGAGCGAGCCCAGTTCCACCAGCCGGATGCCCAGCTCGTAGTCGCGGCCCTCGCGGCGCAGCCAGCGCAATTGCACCAGGCGTTCGAGCATGCGATGCGCCGAGGACCGGGGCAGCCCGGTCCGGCGCACGATCTGGGCGAGGGTGAGCCTGCCCGGTCCGTCGAAGGCGTCCAGGACCAGCGAGACGCGGTCCAGCACGGCACTCGGGGTGGCGGCGTCGGCCTGTGTGTTCATGTGGCCCTCCCTGCGGGGTCTACGAGCTGATGCCCAACGGGATATTTCTATTAGGCATATGCCTATTCATACCATGTCTTTGTGGGCGCTGTCACACAAATCGGACACAGTGATGTAAATCACAACGACCCCGGGGTTTCAGCCGTGACGACTGAAACCCCGGGGTCGGGGAGGGGAGCGGTATGCGACTACATCGCGGCCAGCGGCTCGCTACCGGACCAATCGTGGCCCCAATAGCTGTCGGCGGTGATTTCCTCTGCGGTGTAGTACTTTTCGTCCACGCGCATACCTTCGGTGCCGAATTCGATATCCCAGCCGCCGGGCGCGCGCACGTAGAACGACACCATCTTGTCGTTGGTGTGCCGGCCCAGCGTCGAGGAGACGGAGAAACCGTCCTTGACAACGCGGTCCAGCGCCTGGCCCACCGCGTCGAGCGAATCGACCTCCACCATGATGTGCACCAGACCCGGCGCACCACCGTGCGGAGCCGGGCACAGCGCCAGGCTGTGGTGCCGCTCGTTGACACCCATGAACCGGATCCGCACCGGCCCGAACTCCGGCGGCGCCGGAATGCGGAAGGCACCGCGCGGCAGGAACCCGAGCACCTCGGTATAGAACTCGAAGGCGCCATTGGGATCCATGGTCGGCAGCACGACATGGCCGAGGCCCTGCGCGCCCGTCACGAACTTCGCGCCGAACGGGGTCACCACCGGGCTGTGATCGAGCACCGCGCCGTGGAAGACCTCGACGGTCGCGCCGGTCGGATCGACGAAGGTGATGACCTCCTCGACCCGGCGCGCGTCGGCCTCCTCGACCGACAGCGGCTTGACCGCGACGCCGGCCGCCGACACCGCCTCCTGCACGCGCACCAGCGCGGCGTGATCGCGCACCTCCCAGCCGATGGTCACCACTTCGTCGGTCTCGCCCGGCACGATGACGATCCGCGCGGCCCGCTCATCCATCCGCAGGTAGAGCGCATTCTCATCCGGTCCGCTGCCCTCGGCGAAACCGAGCACCTCGAAGGCGAATTTGCGCCAGCGGTCCATGTCGTTGGTCTGGATCTTGACGTAGCCCAGACTCTTGATATCAGGCATTTCTCTTGTCCTTCGTGATATTTCGAGGTCAGATCATCGAGCGCAGGTGCTGCGGCGGTTCCACCCCGAGCGAGCCGAGCGCGGCCGCGTGGAACACCGTGCTCGGCACGTGGATCGCGTGATTGAGGCCGGCGTGGGCGTCGCGCCAGTACCGCTGCAGCGGCTTGTCCATGCGCAGCGCGTTACCGCCGGACCGGGCGAAGATCTGATCCACGGCCATCACCGCGCGCCACGCCGCCCGCACCTGGGTGCGGCGTCCGGCGGCGCGATCGGCGAAGGAGACCTCCTTGCCCGCCTCCACCAGATCCCACATCTTGTCGACATTGGCCAGCAGTTCCTGGCGGGCGGCATTGATATCGGCCGCCGCCTCGCTGATCGCGAACAACACGTACGGGTCGTCCTTGATCGCGGTGCCCTGAGCGCCGACCCGGTCGCGCTGGTAATCCAGGTGAGCGGCCAGCGCGCCCTCGGCGATGCCGATCACCGCGGAGGTGATGCCCAGCGGGAACATGTTCGACCACGGCATCTTGTACAGCGTCTCGGTGACGCCGTACTCCTTCTGGGCGGTGCCGTCGATGACGTGATCGCCGTTCATCACCCGGTAGGACGGCACGAAGGCATCCTTGACGATGATGTCCTTGGAGCCGGTGCCCTTGAGCCCCACCACATTCCAGGAATCCTCGACGATCGTGTAGTCGCTGCGCGGCAGGATCATGTGCAGCATGGTCGGCGGGGTGGCGATATTGCCGTCGGTGTCGCCGAGCATGGCGCCGAGGAAGATCCAGTCACAGTGGTCGGTGCCGGAGCTGAACTGCCAGCGGCCGTTGAAGATGTAGCCGCCGTCCACCGGGCGGGCGATGCCGGTCGGCGCGTACGGCGAAGCCATCCAGGTGTCGTTGTCTTCGCCCCACACCTCCTCCTGCACCTTCGGATCGGCGAAGGCCAGCTGCCACGGGTGCACGCCGACGATGCCGCAGATCCAGCCGGTCGCCGGGTCCAGCGCGGCCGCGGCCATGACGGTTTCGGCGAAATCGCGTGGGTGCGCCTCGAAGCCGCCGTACTTCTTGGGCTGAAGCAGCTTGATCGGGCCCGCCGCCTTCAGCATCTTCGCCGTATCGTCGGGCAGTTGGCCGAGACGCTCGGCCTCGGGGGACTGCTCGCGCAGCTGATCGGCGATGGCCGTGATGTTGTCGAGAACCTTGTTCATCGGGGCTGTTGTTCCTGTCGTGTGCGCGGGCGGATTAGGTGGTGGTGATGACAGCGCCACGGGCGATGTTGTCGGCCACTTCGGCCTCCCAGCTCGTGACGGCGCGCTCGGTATCGATCTCGAACTCGAACCGCTTGGTCATGTCGTCGGTGATGTCTTCGACGTCGACGTAGAACTGCTTGTACCAGCGGCGCAGCTGATACACCGGCCCGTCTTCCTCCGATAGCAGCGGATTGTCGATGGGCGCCTTGTTCTTCCAGATCGCCACGTCCTGCTCGAACCCGACCTCGACACCGCGGGCGAACTGCGCGGCCATCGCGTTGGCGTCCTCATCGGACATGCCCTGCGGCTTCTTCACCATCGCGCCGTACTGGAGCACGAACGAGTTCTCCGTGACGGGGTAGTGGCAGTTGATCAGCACCGTCTCGATCGTCATGCCGTTGGCCTCGCTCCACAGCCAGTCGATCATGTACGACGGGCCGAAATACGAAGCGTCCGAACGGAGGGTGGAGTTCGGGTCGTCGTAGTTGGTGCCGACCTCGATGTCCTGGCGCGGCGTCGAGCGCATGTACTGGGTGGCGACATGGCCCTCGAAGACGTTCTTGAAATACCGCGGGAAGGCGTAGTGCACATAGAAGAAGTGCGCCATATCCACGACGTTGTCGACGATCTCGCGGCAGTGTGAGCCCTCGATCAGCATCGAATTCCAGGTCCAGTCGGTCCACTCCGGGCTGCCGTATCCCTCGATCTCGGGGATGGTCACCTCATCGGTGGGCTTGCTGCCCTGCGGATCGTGCCAGACGTAGAGCTGGCCGTTGCGCTCGAGCGTCGGCCAGGAGCGGGTCTTGGCCAGCGGCGGCACCCGGCGCGCGTAGGGGATACCGGTGCAGCGGCCGTTGCCGCCCCAGCGCCAGTCGTGGAACGGGCAGGCGATCGAATCGCCCTTGACGGTGCCGTGGGCGAGGTTGCCGCCCATGTGACGGCAGAACGCGTCGAGCACGTTCAGTTTGCCGTCGGACTCGGACTGGAAGACCACCAGCGTGGTGCCGAACGCCTTGATCTCGTGTGGTTTGCCGTCCTGGAAGGACTTCAGCAGGCCGAGGCAATGCCAGCCGCGGGCGAACCGGGTGGGCGCCGCCGCGGCCTCGATCGTCCTGAATTCGTCCGTGCTCTGGGCTGAGCCGTTCGGTGATAGACCCGGCATCGAAACCTCCATGTTCCACCGGATGACTGTGATCTGAGTCAAATAGTGGACCTGCTCGGCGGCTCGCGGACGTCGTCCTCCCGGTCAGCGGACAGGTTTCGTCGGCGGTGAAACTGCAGGCTGTGCGGCTCCCGGTGAGCGGGCGCGGTGGTGATGGTGCGGTATCCGCGGCGTGGACGCGCGGGCGCGGTGGCGGTGGCGGCCGGCGGGTCATCCGGCTGTGGCGGGCGAGCGGATGGTCGCGATGGGAGGGGCGACAGCGACCGCTGCGGGCGGGCGGACGCGGTGGGGCTAGGGCAGTGATAGGTGCGGGCGATCACGGTGCGGACAGCACGGCGGTGTCGAGGGCGCCGAAGCTGTGGCACAGGCGCGTCACGATTTTGGTGCCGCGTTCGGGATCGAACCAGCGGTCGATGTGCGCCCAGTGGTACGGGTGGGTCATGTAGGGCCCGGTGAGGCCGTTGAGATCGGTGAATTCCTGCTCCCAGACGTGCGTCCAGCCGGTGCCGCCGTCGACGCGGCTCAGCTGGGACGCGCCGATGGCGTGGATGTAGTCGGGCATGGCGGCGGTTTCGGATTCGAACTGCGCCACCTGTGCCGGGTCGGTCGCCGGGTCGACCGCGGCGAGCAGGGCCCGATAGATGCGCGCAGGTTCGGCATGTCCGGCGGGCCGGGGTGTCGAGAGTGACGGCGCTGTCTGATGTCGCGCGTGTGGTGCGGCGTGCGCGGCGGCTGCGGACAGTGGTGGTCCACCTGTTGCCGGTGGCCGCTCGCGCTGCGGAGCGGCGGTAAAGGTTGCCGTCTCGACCCTGTCGACGAACGATTCGCTCAACCACCGGCCGACGGTCTTCTCCGCAGACTGCCGCTCGGCCTCGTCCGCGAAACCGAGCCGCACGATCAGATCTCCGGCGTCGATCCCGCCCGGCAGCGTCGTCGTGACGAGTGATCGGCGCAGGTGTGGCGCTACCAGACCGCGCAGCTGCGCGGCGAGCTCGGCGCTGCGTTCCGGATCGCTCAGGTGAACGAGGTGCACCACCTCAGACATCGGTCACAGCCTCCACATCGTCGTAGGCGCAGCCGGTGGTCCTGCGCCGGCTGACGAGCATCTCGTCGGCAGTCCGCCACCACTGGGCAACCTGTGGATCGCGGCTCGCGGCGAGCCGCTGATTCCACCACTGCTGCGCGCCGCGCACGGTCCAGCTGACGGTGATCGTGTTCGATTGCTCGGCCAACCACACCGGCGGACTCACCAGCACCCGGTCCAGTTCGAGCCCGCGCTCACGCGCGCCGGGCGCGTACTCGCGCAGGTAGCGGTCGAGGAATGCGTGACCGTGCCCGGGTGGGGCGACCATTTCATCGACGATGTAGATCGGCGCACTGTCCATCTCTCACCCTTTCTGCGTGAACCCGGCATCGACGACGAGTTCGGTGCCGGTGATGTAGCGGGATTCGTCGGAGGCCAGGAACAGCACGGCATTACTGACGTCCTCCGGGTCCACCCACGGAACGGGAATCAGATGTCGCCGCGCCAATACAGCTTCGGCGTCGGCGGAGGTCGGGCGCTCGATGTCCGGGCACAATCGCGCGATCGCCTCCGGGCTCAGCGGTCGCCCACCGACGGCTCCGGGATGCACCGTGTTGACCCGGATCGACCGCCTGCCCCACTCCGCCGCCGCCGTGCGGGCGAGCCCCACCACGCCATGTTTCGCCGCCGAGTAATGGGCACGCACCGGATCCCCGCGCACGCCGGACGTGGAACCGATGATCACCACCGACGCGCCATCGGACAGATGGGAACCGAAGGCCCGCAAGGTATTCCAGGCACCGGTCAGGTTGATATCGAGGGACCGCCGCCACGTGGCGTCCTCGATTCCGGCCGCCGCGCCCGGCGTATCGCACAGCCCGGCATTGGAGATCAGGATGTCGACGCGGCCGAAAGCGCGGACCGCCGACTCGGCAGCCCGCTCGAGCGCGGCGAGGTCGCGGACATCCGCCTCGGCGGTGAGTACGCGAGCCTCGGCGGTGAGTATGCGGGCCTCGGCGGTGAGTACGCGAGGCTCGGCGGTGAGCGTGCCGTCATGGGCGGTGAGCGTGCCGACCTCGGCCGGTTCGTCCTCGAACGAGCTTCCAGGAAGGTCGATGGCGACCACATCCGCGCCTTCGGCCCGCAACCGGCGCACGTGCGTTCGCCCCGTGCCGTTGGCGGCTCCCGTCACCACGGCCACCTTGCCGCGGACTCGTCCGGTCGTACTCCTCATCGCACTCCTCACCGTGGCGGCGCGCGTCGAGACGCCGTCCTCCTGCGATGGTCGGCGGCCGATCGGGCCGCGGCGCACACCGTTCCCGATCAGTGGAACAGCGCCGGTCGGGCGGCGGTGACCGGCTCTACCGTTGCCGCAGGATCGAAGGAAGGATGTGGCGATGGTGCACGTTGCGACGATCGGTGCGGCCGGGACCCGGCTCGACATCGACCTGGAGGCGGACGACATCCGCGCGTTCAACGCCGCGACGCTGTCGCGCGCGAGTACCCCTGCCACGGAACCGGTTGTCGCGCCGACCTTCCTGCCGGCCCGGATCGCCGCGGCGGGCGAGCCGGCGATCGAGAACTGGCCGGGCATCCCGATCGAGCAGGACCATCGGTTCTTCGGCCCACCGCCGCGCGCCGGCGAACGGCTCACCGCCCAATCGCGCATCCAACGCGTCTACGAGGCGGACGACGACCACGGCACCCCGGTGACCATGATCGAGATGGTCACCCAGTACTTCGACCGCACCGGCCGCCTCGTCGCCGAATCCTGGATGACCGGCACCCGTCCCGTCGCGCAGGAGTCCGCATGACCGCGACCGCCCCCACCACCTCGTTCGGCCCGCTCACCGACGCCGACTTCGCGAAGTACGCGAGCGCGACACAAGTGCTCGCCGGTGAGACCTCCGATCACGCACCGTCGTTCACCGCGTCGGCCGGCCCACTCGCCGCCGCGCTGCTGGCCACCTACGCCACCGACTGGCTCGGCAGCGAAACCGTACGCCGGTTCCGTACTCGCTGCGCCCGCCCACTGTGGCCGGGGGACACGCTCACCTGCTCGGGATACGTCGTGCAGCACTACGTTCTGGATGGTGAAACCTGCGTGGACGTCACGCTCGTCGGCACCGACCAGGATGGACGCGTCGCCGCCCGGGCATGGGCGACGTTCGTCTGCGAATGATCCGATCGAGCAGGCCGAGCCTTGGTCCTGCGGCGAGCGGCTGGAGCAGCGGCACGTTCACCCGAACGCGACCGGAAACGCTTGATCTCGGCTGTACCGTGCACTGACGGAACCGCCCAGTTCCCGTCCCGGGCAGCCGAGGAGCACCGATGCAACGGTTCGAGTTCGAAACCACCCGCATCGCCTACCTGGAACGCGGCAGCGGGCCTGCTGTCGTCCTGCTGCACAACGCGGGTTCCTCGCACGTCATCTGGCGGGCGCAAATCGAGGCGCTCGCGCGCGACCGGCACGTGTACGCACTCGATCTGTTCGGCTACGGGCAATCCGGCCGCCCCGCCGACGGCTACACCCTCGACCGCTACGCCGACATGCTCGAACAGTTCCTCCGGAACCGGGGGATAGCCTCGGCAGCCGTCGTCGGCAACTGCCTCGGCTCGGCCACCGGACTCACCGTCGCGCGGCGTTCACCCGGCCTGATCGACGCCGTCGTCGCCTGCAACCCACTCACCGAATCCACCGCCCTCGCAGGCGATCTCGGTCCACTGGCCCGTCTCGCGCGACACACACCGTCCCTCGGTGTCCAGGCGGTGCGTGCACTCACCCTGCCCCGCTGGTCGGTCGCCGCGACCGTGCGCTTGTGGTTCTCCGACGGACAGCGTTTCGCCGCCGAGCGCGCGACCGTCGACGATATCGCGTGCTGGCCGCCGCGCGCCCTGCTCGGCCTGGTCAAGGATTTGAAATCCTATGCGGCACTGGATGAGTGGTCCGACGCCGACCGCGCGGCGATGCCGCCGGTGTGCACCATCTGGGGCGAGGAGAACCGGGTGCTGAGTGCCGAGGCCGGCCGAGAATTGAATCAGCGGCTGCGCCCGACCCGAGCGGAATTCCTCGCCCGAAGCGGCCACGTCCCGATGCTCGAACGTCCGGACGAGGTCACCTCGATCGTGCGCGCGTTCTTGGACGAGCATGTTCCGGTCACCGTGTCGAAGCGGCGGGAAGAGAGCGCCGGCCGCTGATCGGGGGCTGTCCGGCCGTCGACCTATGGCCGCCGGGACGGTGCCGACGGAAGCGGCCGATTCGAGGGCGGTACTTCGGCGTAGGAGTCGCAACTTCTTGCTGCTGGAGCTCGCAGCCTTCGCGGAGCCTCGGCTGGGCACGGTCGCCGGCTGCCGGGGCGTGATTCCCGGGGCAAAGGGTCGCTGACCCGCGCACAGCGGTCAGCGGCATGACCCGAGTCGTAGCTCAGTCCTCGGTCAGCTTGCGAATCAACTCGAACGACCGGGCCCGGGCCTCGATGTCGTAGACCAGGGTGTTCAGCATGATCTCGTCGGCGCGGGTCTGTTCGATGAGCCCGGTCAGCTGGCGGCGCACCGTCTCGGGCGACCCGAGCAGCTGCCCGGCGCGGCGCTGGGCGGCGAAATGGCGTTCGCGATCGTTGGCGGGGAAGTCGGCGGCTTCCTCCGGGGTCGGCAACCGGCGGGGACGGCCGGACATCAGATTCAAGAAGGCCAGTTCCCGTGGACGCGACAGCAGTTCGGCCTGCTCGTCGGTATCGGCGCAGATCGCCGCCGCGGCCACCATCGCATGCGGGCGCTCCAGCTGCTCGGACGGACGGAAATTCTCGCGATACAGCTCGAGCGCCGCCACCGTGTTGTTCGGGCTGATGTGATGAGCGAACGCGAAACGCACGCCGAGGATCGCCGCCACCTGCGCGCTGTAGCCGCTGGATCCGAGCAGCCAGATCTCCGGTTCGTCGTCCTGGCCGGGAGTCGCGGCGATACCGTCCGGGCTGGTGCCACGGAAATAGGCGAGCAGCGCGGCCAGTTCTTGCGGGAACGATTCCGCCGACAGCCCGTCCTTGGTCCGGCGCAGGGCCAGGGCCGTCGCCTGATCCGTCCCCGGTGCCCGCCCGATGCCGAGGTCGATGCGCCCGGGATGCAATGCGTGCAGCGTCCCGAACTGTTCGGCGACCACCAGCGGCGCGTGGTTGGGCAGCATCACCCCGCCGGAGCCGACCCGAATCCGCGAGGTCGCCGCGGCCAGATGCGCTAGCAACACACTCGGCGCGGCGCTGGCGATCCCCGGCATGTTGTGATGCTCGGCGACCCAGAACCGCGCATACCCCATCGCCTCGGTCCGCCGCGCCAGTTCGGTGGTGGCAGCGAGACCGTCACCGGCGGTAAAGCCTTCCTGTACAGGCGCCAGATCCAGCACGGAGAGCGGGACGTTGATCATGGGGCTCCTTCGCGATCGCGTTCCTCCTTCCGAACGCCCGACCCGGTTCCGGTATTTCGCCTGGCTCACGAACGCGACCTCGTGCGCCTGCGGGACGCAATAACTTACCAGTGGGTAAATTACGGTATGGTCAATTCGCTAGGATCGTGGATGCCGACCACCGAGAGGACTCCGATGGCAACCGGACGTGCAGGAACGGCCCTTCTCAACCCGCCCGCGCTGGTGCGGACGCTCACCTCACTGTTGCGATCGGGCGGCGAGGAAAGCATCGCGGGAAAGACCGTCCTGCTCACCGGCGCGTCATCGGGAGTGGGCAAGGTCGCGGCGCACAAACTCGGCGCACACGGCGCGAACCTCGTGCTGGTGGCGCGTGGGGAGCAGGCCCTGTGCGAGGTCCGCGATGCCGTCCGCGCCGCCGGCGGAAAGGCCGAGGCGCTGGTGTGCGACCTGTCCGACGGTGCCGCGGTCGACGCGCTCGCCGAACAGGTCGGCGCCGAAGTGGGCAAGGTGGACGTGCTCATCAACAATGCCGGCCGTTCGATCCGCCGCCGCGCCGGCGATGCCACCGACCGCTTCCACGACTACGAACGCACCATGGCCCTGAACTACTTCGGCGCCACCCGGCTCACCATGGCGCTGCTGCCCTCGATGCTCGCGGCCCGCGACGGGCACATCATCAACATCGCGACCTGGGGAGTCGCCGCCGGATCGATGCCGATGTTCACCGCCTACCACGCGTCCAAGGCCGCGCTCGGCGCGTTCGGGCGCAGCCTCGGCGCGGAGACGCGGCCGCAGGGCGTGCACGTCACCACCATCGGCTACCCGCTGGTGCGCACGGAGATGATCGCCCCGACCGCCAAGTACGAGGCGGCGCCCGCGCTGTCGGCCGAGGCGGCCGCCGACTGGATCCTCACCGCCATCCGCACCCGTCCCGTCGAGCTCTATCCGCGCTACGGACGCCTGTTGCAGGCGATCGGCACCGTGTCACCCCGTGCGGTGGACACCCTGATCTGGCGAATGGGCATCTGAG
Organism: Nocardia cyriacigeorgica; assembly: GCF_005863245.1. GTDB lineage: Bacteria > Actinomycetota > Actinomycetes > Mycobacteriales > Mycobacteriaceae > Nocardia > Nocardia cyriacigeorgica_C. Next base: position 62,472 of record NZ_VBUT01000016.1, read on the forward strand.
TTTCACCCGGCGGAACCCCCGGTGCGCGGACCTCATCGCAGGGTGTTCGGTGATCCACGAAATTGATCTTGATGGCCTGGGTCACATTCGTGTGATCCGAGCCGTCGGACGGGCACGGCTCGCACCCGCTGACCTGCGCAAATGCCAACGCGACCAGGGGATTTGACGAAGCGTTCGCCGCCGCGTAACTTATTCCAGGTCAGAGCGACACGGACACCGACCCGGAGCCCCGAGGGCCTGGGAAACGAGGTAGGACGAGGAGCGCCTGACAAGCCGGTCGAAGAGCGGATTTGACTCTGAGCCACTGATCGGTAAGCTAGGAACCCTGCCTCACTGAAGCCCCTGGTCGAAAAGCCGGGTCGGATGTGTGTGCGTGTGTTCTTTGAGAACTCAATAGTGTGTCGATGAATGTCAGTGCCAATTATTGTATTGGTTCCGGCCCCTCATACCCCCGTGTGTTGCGGGTCGGACATTTTGAATGTCAGCAATTTTTGCTGGTGTTCGGTTTTGCTGGGTTTTCGGACTCTAGTTTAGATACTTTTGATTGCGCCCTTC
>NZ_VBUT01000017.1 GCF_005863245.1 Nocardia cyriacigeorgica
TGGATCAGACCGGCGTCGTGGATGGCGGCCAGGGCGTCGGCGATCCCCAGGGCAAGGTCGGTGGCCTCCGTGGCGGAGAGCGTTGCGTGGTCGGTGACCAGATCGTGCAGTGACGAGCCCGCAACGTACTCGCTGGCAATCCACGGCGGCGAGGCATCGGCGTTGGAGTCCAGGACAGACGCGACGAAGTCGCTGCGCACCGCGGCGGCCGCGGTGAACGCACGGGCGAGTTCGGCACGGTCGGTAGCGTGGTGAGCGTGCAGCGCCCGGATGACGGCCTCGGTGTTCCCGTTGCGGCCTACATAGATCTCGCCGACGGAGTCCGCGCCGAGGCGCCCGGTGAGCGTGTAGGGGCCGAGCGTGGATGGGTCGGCCTCGCGCAGGGGGAGGATGTGCATGCGCGATCCGGCAACGGCTGGGCCGGATGCGGTCAGCGTTCCCGTCCCGGACGCGGTGGCCTGGTGGCCTGGCGGAGGACTTTTGCTCTCACCGTTCGGCGTGAGCGCCGACCGAGTGGACACAACGTGCTGGGTCGGCGATGGTGAACTGCTCGCGGTCGCACCCGCCTGGTCGTCCGAATGATTTTCCTGCAAGCGCCGCACGCGGGTGATCACCACGGCCAGGCAGGTTCCGGCGAGCGCGAGGACGAATGCGTGGATGAACTCCACGGCGATCAACCCGAACCCGCCCACCGGGCCATAGCCGTAGACGATGTAGTCGCCGGTCGTTTCGGCTCGCCATTTCGGCAGGCCGAGTACCAGAGCCAGCATCGACAGTGCCGATGCCGACAGCAGCAACAGCCACCACGCGGTCACCAGCCGGCTGGTGGGGCGGCTGCGCAGGTTCAGCAGATCCGACGGGGTCTGCGGGTCGCTCGCGCGCACGACGTCGGCCACGATGACGTGCGGGAACCAGACGTTGACCACCGGGCAGACCCAGCCACCGATCACCCAGCCCGCGGCCAGTCGATGCCGTGCACCGCACAAGACCTCGGAGTTGCGGCGGGCACGCCACAACCAGACGATGAACACCACCGCAGCAGCGGATTGCATCAACAGCCCGACACCGGCGAGCCAAGAATTGGAATTCCACTCCTGACTCGCAGGTTCCTGCTCCGCCCAGCTCCGCTCGAAATCCGCCAGCGTCACCCAATCGGCGAACGCACTGACCAACCCCAGCACCACCGTCACCGCCATCAGCGCGATCACCCACAACCCGAGCACCCCAATCGGCCGCACGGTCCCGGCGCCACGCCCCACCGTCATATCGAAACCCCTTCGGTCCCAGCAGTAACGATCGGACGCACCGGCGAACCACCGTGGGTCACTCCGGTGCCGCGTCGCCCGCCGCAGCTATTGCACTACCAACTTCTCACTCGACCACCAGAAGCGAGCATTGACAACCCGGCAAAAGCAGGGCCATGCAAGGGTTTCCGTCGTGTGGTCGCCCGCTCCCGCTCTCGGCCCCACGGTGAAAGTGCTGGTGCGCCTCGGTTGCCGACACCCGTTCGCCGTTGGTTGCAGTTGGCTTGCCGGGCCCGGCGCTGCGTCGGGGACGTGTCGGGCACGGGCTGCCACGCCGAGCCAAGCCGGGCGTCGCGTGTCCCCAAGAATCACGTGCCAGTGACCTTTTGGCGTTGTCGCGCGCGGGCCGATCCTCAGTCCGCAGTTTCGATGGAGGCTGCTGTGTGCAGCACCCATTGGTTTTTGCCGAGTGCTTTGGCGGCGTAGAGGCAGTCGTCGGCGGCGGCGAGGAGTTCTGTCACGCGGTGGTCGCCGATCGGGGCGATGAACGCTCCGATGCTCAGCGAGGTCTGGAGGCGGATGCGGTCGATGTCGAACGGTTTGGCCATGGCTGCGTGCAGGCGTTCGACGATGCTGTGGGTGTGCTGTTGGTCGGTGGGTGGTGCGAGCAGGGCGATGAATTCGTCGCCGCCGTAGCGGGCGAGTACGTCGGTGTCGCGGTCGATGCACGCCTGTAGCCGTGCCGCGACTGCCACGAGGAGGTTGTCGCCGACGGTGTGGCCGTAGGTGTCGTTGATTGTCTTGAAGTCGTCGATGTCCATCGCGCACACCGCTGCGACGTCGCCGGTGCCGGCTTCGTCGATGAGGGTTTGGCAGCGGTCGATGAGGTGGCGTCGGTTGGCCAGCATCGTCAGTGGGTCGTGGTGGGCCTGCCACTGCAAGTGTGTGGTGGTTGTGTGGTAGTCGGTGACGTCTTCGCCGAAGCCGAGCAGATAGGGCTCACCCGAGGCCGACAGGCATCGGGTCACCGTCCATGCCACCCAGGCGTGGCTGCCGTCGGGTCGCTGGATCTGTCCTTCGAGGCGGATTGTTCCGGTGTCGGAGCGGGCGAGTTCGTCGTGGACGCGTTGCTGGATGGCGGCCTGTTCGGAGGGGGCGAAGTCGAATCCGGACCGGCCGCGAAGGTCGGCCAGGGTGTGTCCGGTGAGGTTTTCGAATGCCGGGTTCGCGTCGATGATGCGGCCCTCGGTGTCGCCGATGGCGATGGCGACCGAGGCATGCCGGAAGGCGGTTTCGAATCCTTCGGAGGCGGGTTGCCGCGTGGCGATCGTCGCGCGGGCGAACCCTTGCGCGAGGTCTCCGATCATGGTGGCTGTGCGGGCAGCATCCGCGCCGGCGCGTTCGCCCAGTCGCAGCAGCGTGGGCACCGATACCGAGATGGCGGCCGGGTCGCTGAATCCGAGGTCGACGAGTGCGGCGCCGGCGCGTTCACCGATCGTCGAATCCCAGCGCGGACCGGACAAGGCGACCAGGAGCCGGTGGACCCACTGCTCGAGCGCGACGACGGCGTCGTCGGATGGCCGCGAGGGTGACGCCGAGTCGATCAATCGCGCCGCCCACTCCGTGGCGATATCGGAGGCCGCAACCGTCACCGAGCCTCCTCACATCCGCCGACAACCCGATGCATCCGGACACCCCGAACCTAACAACCGAGACTGCACCGCGAGGCGCAATGACACACCGACTACCAGCGGAACCGGCCTACACCAGCCTCGAGGCCGGCCGAGATCATCCGCAACCGCGCCAAACACGCAGGCGGCCTCAGAGTCCGGTGCTGGGGTCGAGCAGCATGGCCCGGATCTCGGCCCAGTTCTGGCCTGTGAGTCGCCGGAACGCGTCGACGACGAGGTCGGCGAGATCGAAGGACGGGTCGAGAAACCAGGCTGTTTCCAACCCGTTCCAGGTCGCCACGAATTGCCGGGCGACGACGGCGGGGTCCAGGCCGGGGTGCGCCATGCCCGCGCGCTGGCGGGCGCGCACCAGTTCGGTGAAGACCTCGACCACCCGCGACCGGTGACGGGTGATGTAGTCGCGGGCGGGGTGCCCTGGCAGGGTGGCCTGCGCTGCGAGGGTCATGAACAGCCGCGTCACATTCGAGTGTTGCGTCGTCTGGTGCACGAATTCGCGGAGCCGGTCGGGAAGATCGTCGGCCGCCGAACCGATGGGGGGAATCAGGGTTGTCGCTTGTTCCTCGCTGTGTTCGAGCGCCGCGACGAGCAGGTGGTCGCGCGAGGGGAAGTGGTACAGGACGGTGGCCTCGGCCAGATCGGCACGGGCGGCGACCTCGGCGGTGGTGAGGTGTTCGTGCCCCTTCTCCTCGACGAGGCCGAGGACCGCGGCGGCGATGACCCGGCGGCGTTCGGTGCTGCGCGCGTAGGGGCCGCGCGGGCCACGGCTGGTCGCGGTACTCAACGGATGCGACGCTCCTTCAATATTGAGTGAATTGGCAGATTTGGCTCTGTCTGTCGTGAATCAATTCACAGCAGGAGCCTCAGATGCCCCAGTGGTTGATCTCTAATACTAGTCTTCACTCAGTTATCGCGAGTTGTCGGCGTCGCCGGCGCGAAGGAGTTCAGCCGACCATGGGTGCCGCCCCCGACAACCACCGCCACGGATCCCGCCCGAGCGCGCCGAGTGCCCACCCGGTAGCGCGGAGCATGACGAGGTCGCGGCGCGCAGGCCACACCGCTGTCCTCGCGTCGGTCGCCGCGCTGGCGGTTGCCGGGGCACCCGGTACGGGGTGGGCCGATCCGGTTCCCGTGCCGTGCTCGCCGGTCTGGGTCACCGCGGACTGCGTGGACGTGCAATATTCGCGGCCGGTGATCGACAGCGAGCGAGACATCACCGACCCGGTACCGGTACGTCAGGTGTCGGGGCATTTCGAGGGCACCGACAAGCGGTTCACGTTCTATTTTCCGCCCGAAGACCAGTGGCAGGGTCGTTTCTTCCAGTCGGTGTATCCGCTTGTCGACGAGAACGCGCTACCTGGTGACGTGGCGTTCGGGGCGGACAGCGGTGCGTACACAGTGCAGACCAACGGCGGGGGTGGTTTCGCGGTGGACGCCGCGGCGGCGAAGTTCTCCAAAACCGTGGCCGCCCGCTACTACGGGCATGCCGGCCGGATCTACGGCTACGTGTGGGGTGGCAGCGGGGGTTCGTATCAGACCATCGGCGCGATGGAGAACAGCACAGGCGTCTGGGATGGCGCGGTGCCCTACATCGTCGGCGTCCCGACCTCGATCCCCAGCAACTTCTTCGTCCGTGAGTTCGCCCGAATCGTCTTGCAGCACAAGGCTCCCGAGATCGCTGCCGCGGTGGCGCCCGGCGGCAGCGGTGACCCGTTCGCCGTCCTCGACGAGACCGGGAAGGCCGTGTTAGGTGAGGTCACGAATATGGGTGTCCCCTTGCGCGCCTGGGAGGACTACCGGTATGTGCTCGGGCAGACTCCCGGCCCGTTCCTGGCTGGGGCACCGCAGGGGCTGCTGGGGTTCGGTGCGCAGGTCCGTCAGATCGACCCGACCTACGCCGACGACTTCTGGAGCAAGCCCGGCTACCTCGGCACCGAGCAGTCTCGTCTCGGAGAGATGTTCCGTGCGTGGAAGATCGACCACCTCGCCACCGTCACGCGGGTCGACCGCGGCGCGGACAATGCCGCGACGAGCCTGGTCCTCGACAGCGTCCCGGACAACCCGCGCTCGACAGCGCTGGACCTCACCCTCTACTCCGCGGATGGGACCACCAGCCAGGGCACGCTCACCGGAACCCTGGACCCGGCCACGAAGACCCTCGTCCTCGACGGCAACATCGCCGCCGGCGTTCGCGTGGCCATCGCGCCCACCTCGAAGGTGCGCATCGACAACCGCTGGGGACTGGCCCTGCCCGCCTACCCGCGCCACCAGGTCCCCGCGGACACCAGCTTTCACGCTTTCGACCAGTACCGGGCCGCCGAAGGCACACCCCGCTACCCGCAGCGCCCGGTCCCGATCGGGCCGCCGATGTCGATGGTGATCAGCGGCGGCGCCACCCACAGCGGCCGCATCAACGGCAAGGTCATCGCGGTGTGCAACCTCCTCGACACCGATGCCTTCCCGTGGGACGGCGACTGGTACGGCAACCGCGTCCGCCACGCCCTCGGCAACCGCTCCGACGACACCTTCCGCCTCTGGTACAACGACAACGCCGACCACATCGCCCCCGGACGCACCGACCGGCTCATCGACTACACCGGCATCCTGCACCAAGCGCTACGCGATGTGGCCACATGGGTGGAAACCGGTCGCGCGCCCGCACCATCGACCCGCTACACCGTCGACGGCAACCAGATCAGCGTTGCGTCCGGCGCGATCGACCGGCTCGGCATCCAGCCCGTCGTCCAGCTCGACAGCGACGGCACCAAGGTGGTCGAGGTTTCCGCAGGCCAACCCGTCACCCTCACCGCCGGAATCCGGGTCCCGCCCGGTACCGGAAGAATTGTCCGCCTCGACTGGAACGCAACGGGCACAGGTGATTTCACTCCGCTGCCGATCGGTTCCCCCGAGGAAACCCTCGAGGTGACCCACACCGTCACCTACGACACCCCCGGTACCTACTACCCGGCAGTGCGGGCCACCTCGCACCGCACCGGCGACACCACAACTCCGTACGCCGGTGTCCAGAATATCGGGCGTATCCGAGTCGTCGTCCGCTGAGTCGGTGGCCGTGAAAAGTGTCCGGCGGGTGTTCCGGCCTCGCTAGCGCGTGACCGCGAAGTCGGTCGCCAGGTCGGCGCGATCATGCCGCCGGCGCGTGATGACACGAAATCAGCAGGGCCATGCGGTGACCTGCGGGCACTCGCGCAACCGGCCGCCGTGTACGGGAACCGGTAAATCCGGCCGACTTGATGGGGGGAGCAGGTGATCGGGTGCTGTTCCTCGGCTCACCCACTGCCCGAACTCGAGGCCTACCGGCAACTCGGCCTGAACCCGTCGAGGCGTTACCGGGCGAAATGCTGACAATGAATCTCAGCCCCCACCTCGCCGACAAACCCCGAGGTCAGGCCGCGATTTGGCGCATACCCTGAGCATCCGATAATCTTGCTGGGCACACCGGTCCGGGTGGCGGAATGGCAGACGCGCTAGCTTGAGGTGCTAGTGCCCTTTATCGGGCGTGGGGGTTCAAGTCCCCCTCCGGACACAGACAGTACGCACACGGGTGGTTTTGGAGCAGTTTCTGCCACAACCACCTGTTTTTCATGGTCATAGGTGAGCTTCAGGCCGAGTTCCCGGTATATCTCGAGTTTGTCGGTAGGGTCAGCCGTCTTCAGAATGTGAACCAGCCCACCCAGGGATGTCACAAGTTGGTGAATCTCGTCTGAGTCCATGCGGTGGTTCGGCGCCTGCTCGGCTTCTAGTGCCGTGAGCTGTGCCGCAGTCGCCTGACGTTCGCGCTGGACCTGTTGGGTCCAGGTCGCTACAAGGGCTGGGTCAGTGCCTGCTTCCAGTGCTGCTCGGTATCGGGACAGCTTGCGGTCGTGTTCGGCGAGTGATCGCCGCGCACTCTCGATGGCCGACATGTTGTCGATCTGGGCGCCTTCAAGCATGGTCAGCGAATGCTTGATCCGATCTGGGTGGAATATCGTGGCCAACCACGAGTCGATCGGGCCGCTGAGCCGGTCTTCGCGCAGGTAGACCGTAGTCGGGTGGTCGAGGTCGTTGGCGAGGGCGTACTCGGAGGGATACCGGCAGCGGTAGTGCGGCATCCCGTGGTTCCAGTTTCCTTGCATCCGCCGTCCACACGCTTTGTGGAACAACAGCCCTTTGAAGGCGTACGGGTGCTTCCGTCGGGCCGTAATCCGACCGGTCGATTGCGGACCACGGGCGGCAAGCCGTAGTTGTGTCTGTTCGAAGACGTCTTTGCTGATGAGCGCGGTATGAGCGGGTTGATCGGAGTAAACCCATTCCGTCTTCGGGTTCCACGCCAGCCGGGTTTGGTGGCCCAAGGCGACGTCATCGACGTCGATGAGGGACTCCTGCTTGCGCTGCTTGTTCCATACCTCATAGCCGGTGTAGCGCGGATTGCCCAGGATTGCGCGCACCGCGCTCTTTGACCATGCTGCGCCCGAGCGATGGCTGTTGCGTCCGCGGTCGTATGCCGATGGGCACAGAACATCGTCGGCCGTAAGTCGTTGCGCGATCGCGAAAATCCCAATACCCGATAGGTACTCCCTGAAGATTCGCTGCACGACTGGCGCAGTGACGGGGTCCAGTTCGAGTGTATGCAGCCGCTTACCGTCGGCGGCTTTGCCCGGGTTGGGATGGGGGCCGGCATCCGCGAGACGGTATCCGTAGGGTGGTCGCCCGCCGAGATAGCGGCCCTCGACCTGGGCTTGCGCGGCCATGGCGGCCCGGACGCGGATTTTGATGCGATTGCGTTCGCCTTTGGACATGCCGCCGAAGACGGACATGATCAGGTCGTGAGCTTCGGAGTCCGGATCAATCGGGCCGCCGACTTCCGGCACCCACAGTTGCACGCCGTAGTGGACGAAAACCGGAAACGTCAGCCCGAACTGATTGCCGTAGAACGCGCGCTGGGGTTCACCGATCACGACCGCGTCGAAGCCTCGCCCGGGATGTCTGAGCAGCTCGAGTAGCCGCCCGGCAGCGGGGCGTCGCTTCCATGGAATCGACCGCGACTGCCCGATGTCGAAGAACTCCGCGACGATCTGCCCATGCTGACCGACCAGGGCGCTCGCTCTTCCCAGCTGCCAGTTGCGAGACGCATCCGGATCTTGTTGGTCTTCGGTGGAGACCCGCCCGGCGAAAGCGAATCTGATCATTTGCTGCGATTCCTCCTGCTGGTTGAGAAAGGCGCGGTGTTCGATGGTGGCTGGACCCTGTTGGTCCGACCCGTGTACGCCCGACCGGGGATGTATGCCGTGGCATTGGAGGTGGACTTGGTCCGGAGCTGTCCGCGGTCCCGCCATCAGCACGATGGGCATGTCGGAGAATGATCTCTAGCAACACCCTAGCTGCTGGGACGTTGAGCATCGGCGGGTCGGTCGGGACGTTGACGGTTGTGCCTTCCGTGCCCCTTCGGGTTGGGTCATCGGGCGAGTCGCTGCTATCAGGCCGCACGACGCACGTCCTGAGCTAAAGCCGGCAAGTGGAGTCGGCTGGTTGACGACCGAGGGCTTCGTCTGCACCGGTTGGCGTGCGTGCCAAACCGGCCAGGGTCATCTCCCTGCGACGACCCACGAATCGGTGCGCTGAGGTGAACAGACTGCGGTGATGAATGCGCGAACGCTGCATAGTAGGCGATCTCGGAAGCGCCCCTGGCGCCTGGATCACTTGCGGAATCTTGAAGCCGGAGATCGAAGGCCATGAATCCTCCAGGCCTGCTGATTCTCCCACTATCCATGAGAGCCGAAGTGCGGCGATTTCGCAACCACGCGATAGCATCATGCACGAACGCGACCACGGCCGCGGATGTCTGCATTCCAGAGACGACAGAGTCGCTGGGGCGAAGTTCCTGCTGCCGCAGACGAATAATTCTCAAGGCGATTCCGCCGCTGGCACCCGCAGACGCCGACCTTCGCCAAGGCGATCCCGGCGGGCGGCCCCCTTTCTTTCCGGACGCCCAGCGGACCTACCGCGCGGTCGAATTCAACCGACCACTCGGTACAGGGGAGACCTCCACACCGAAAGGAGAGTGGCCGAGACGACCTTCGTAATCCGTGCCAGAGAGCGGATCAACTGAGTATCGCGGGGTGGTCGAAGCGCTGTCGAGCACTTAATCGGCGCCGCGCGATGTTCTCTAGTCGGTACACCGAGCCCATCCTGCACCGTCGTCGTCGCGAGGCGAAGGCGCTGGCTACCAAGTGATGCTCAGTGAGTGAAAAGTAGCTCCTAGCTGCTGTTTCGGCGGAGGCCCCGCACCGGAGACAATCCGGTACGGGGCCTTCGTCGTCACTGGAGATCAGCTCGAATACCGGCGTGTCACGTTCAAAACTGCCACAAAATGGTCACACGGGGAGATGTGTGACCGTGGGCGGCGGGATGGTCTGACCAGCAGGTATGCAGCCCTCCCGATAGCTGTGCGGCGTCGCACGCCGAAGTTGTGTGATCGACTCGGCGGGTTGACGGCAGTGCGCCGGGATTCCGGGACTCGCAGGACGAGGCCGAGTCTCTCGTGAGTCGTCTTGAAGCGGCCGATGCGGTCGTTGACGGCTCGACACGCTGTGGATCTTTCGCCGCGGTGGCGGACACGACGGCGGCTCGGAACGCAAGCAGAGGTTTCGATCGCAGTCAGTCTGACGAAACACCGCTGTCAGGTTCGGGTACTTGTCGGCGTGTCACGCCACGACACGCCGACGGATCTGAAGCGTCAGTAACTGAGTAGCAAATCAATGGCGCAGGCTACGACTGCTCATCGAAGAGCTGTAGGGCGGGCCGAACGCAACGCGGCAATCGAGGGAGGGTCCAAGTCTGGATACCGGTTCGCCACCCTCAACGGCCGCAGTCGAAAGCAAGGCTCACGGTCGGTCTGGCTCCGGCTCGGCTTACTGTGGAGTGCGCCTCACCTTGTCTTGCGGGGTACGACAACGCGGGCTTGTTGGTTGTGGCAGTAGATCATGACGTCCTCGGCGGTGTCGCCGTCGTTGTTGTATGCGCATACCCACGGCAGGATGGCCGCGGGTCCTTCAGCGGTGAAGGTCTGAACGATGTCAAGTGCGGAGTCGCAATCCACGGGCCCTGAATGGGTCTGGACGGTCCTGGGCGCGTGCCCCAACGGCGAGCTCACCTCTCCACATACCTCTCCGAAACCGAAGACGCTTGTGCCTGGGCACAGGTGCTCGATGGCGAGCCAATTGAAGTCCCGGTAGTTTTTCAGGCCGTCGGCGATCTGTTGGGGGTCCTCTGCACGAAGCACCTGGAGAGCTTCTTCGAAGCTTTGGCGGATCTGCCGGGCGGCGTCGGTTTCCTCTGGATCGGATGTCCAGCCGTCGAGCACGGCCTCGATCTTTTTGATCTCGCCAGCAACATAGGCTTGCGGGTCTGCCTGGGACGCGGTGGCCTGCTCGTCTATCTCTTCGAGGTAGGCGTCGGCGGTCTGGTCGCCGACCCCACCACAGACGGTGCGGCCGCTGGCGCGCAGCAGGTGCGGTGTGCGGGTGATCTGGTCGCGATCGCCCCACATCGGGCCAAGTCGCGTAAGGACGGAAGTGTCGTATTCACAGACCGCGGCGGCGAACCGGGCGTCGCCGCCCTCCGGCACTGCGGAGTAAAGGCTCTTGACGAGCTTGGCGCGGATGCCTGCTGGCGAGGTATCGATAGATCCCGAGGGGCCGGTCATTGATTCGAACGCGTTGGCCGCTGCTCTCGCTTGTTCTTCGGCGCTGGTGCGTTTCCCTGTTGTCGGATCGGTGAATGTCGCTGACATCATCGCGTCGGCTAGTTCGTCGAGTGTCGAGTTCGGGCCACGTGCGTCGACGCAGCCAGGGTCGGCGCCGATGCCTAACCCGTCACGCATGAGGTCCGGTCCGGAGCATGACACAATCAGGGCAACAATCAGAGGCGCAACGCAGCATATGGCTACCACTCGGATGTACACACCGGAAGTGTCGGATGTCGTGGTGTGCGGTGTCTGTCCGGTAATCGACGGATACGCCAGCGACCGCTGACCCGTAAACGATGAGGAATGCGCAAAACAACCCAGATTCTCACGAGCGCCGTAGGTGTCGTGGCCGTCTCGATGCTGACGGCGCCGACCGCGGCCGCCGCGGTTCCGCTGCACACCGAAACCGGCACCAACAGTTTGAAGTTCACTTTTGTCAACAACGACAACGACATCACGACCTGTGAGGCATACGCGGCTGGCCCGGTGTCGTTCCGCACGCCCGCGACACGAGTTCCTGCGCGCAGCGCCGCATCGGTGGGGTTCGTGGACGTGCCGGCAGGCAACTACGTGATCAACTGGGCTTGCCGGGGATTCGAGCAGGGCAAGCGAACGGTGACTGTGAGCGGTGCGCCGTTGACCGGGGTAACCCCACAGCGGGGAGCAGTCCCGTCTGCTCCGGGCAGGGGCGTGGGGACCGGCTCGGCCGGGTCGTCCTGATCGGGGTTTCCGGCCGACTACGGTGTGTCGGTTCGGACGATGTCGACCTCGACCATCGCCGAGCCGGTGATGATTGCCGCGATTCGGGCAGGGATCGATCGGATCGCGGTCACCGTGATGTGAGGTGCCTAGCGTTGGCCGCGGAGGTGCTCTTGACCGGGCACGCGGCGGGACAATTGGTGCGGATGCACAGTCCGCTGCTGGGTCGTTGGACCTATGTCTCCACCCACGGCGCCGAGCAGCGGTCGAGGGCGCTCTCAACGGTGACAAGACGCGGCTGTGTGGAAGGTCGGCGACCCTAAGAGGTGTTTATCTGGCATTCGTGGGGTCGACAAGGATTCGCCTCCGCGTGGCGGCGGCAGTCTCGGCCGAGACGAGGAGGCTGTGCGCATCGGACGTCATGATCAAGCGCGCGGCCCGCAGACACTCGTGACGCACCGCGCCGCGGTCGGGATCGTCCGCGAGCAAAAGGCGAGGTAGGCCGCCTGACCCGCGCTGCGCCCGTCGAGCAGCAGCCGATGTTCGGCCACTTGGTCGGCGCTACGCATTGTGGCGATCTGGTCGAACCATGCGAATGACGATGGAAATGAGGGAGCGAAGGTAACCACGTCCCGGACACGAATCAGAAACGAATTTTCGCAAGCGTGCTCAGATCGCCGTCGTTGGCATCACTCTGTAGGCCGAGCCCAGCAGGAGAAGGATGCTGTACATCGCGACGTTCGAAGCGGCCGAGCAGGCAGCCGCGGTGAAAATGCGTGCGCTCGGCTTCCATGATGCTCGGGTTACGAATAGAGGCCCGGACGGCGGTATCGATGTGATCGCGTCGGGAGCCGTTGCTCAGGTGAAATGGCACATCAATCCCGTTGGTCGTCCCGACGTTCAGCGCCTATATGGCGCGCGAGGCAACAGGCACGACCTGGGGATGCTCTTCTTTGCCGCGATCAAGTACACGGCAGGCGCCATCGCCTACGCAGACGAGGTTGGGATCGCTCTATTCGTAATGCGGTACGACGGTGAGTTGTTTGCTCAGAACGGGGCTGCGCGCCAACTCATTAAGGCCGCACCGCGCCAGCAACCCCTCAGCTTGACCGGCATTCGGCGATTCGAGCGGCCGCAGGTGCCGGCACCGCCCGCACACGCGCCCGAGCAACATCCTGACGCCCGAAATGCAATCCACAAATACCCAATCGCCGTCATGGTCGGCGTCGTCTTCTTCACGTTGCTCGGCATCATCGCGAGCGTGTATGAAGGTGACATCACGGCCGCGGTCATTGTGGCAGGACTGCTCGCCGTGGGGATCGCGGTGCTGGCACGGCGCTTATACGTCGATCAGTCGAATCGTGGGTACCGCCGACACTAGCCAAGGGGTTTCGCTGCCGAGGTCGCACTGGGAACAGTCGCCTCAGTACGGATGTTCAGGGCTGTCTTCTGGTCGTGCTTGTCGCGCGGTAGTGGTGCACATGTCGGCGAGCCCAAACGCGTGAAAGCAGCTTCTGCCCGTTCGGCGCTGAGATGACGAGTGGGCGGCCCAGTGTTCTACTCGCGCAGCCGAACGATCAACGCGAAGCTGCCGCCCCCGCTGACAACCGCCACGAGAAGCGACAGAACAGTGATCCATGTGCGGGCCGCCTCCTCGGCGTTCAGTGCAGTTACCGCGAGGACCAGGAACCCCACCGCCAGGAGTCCCAGGCCCAAGGAACCGGCAATCGCCAGCTCTCTCGTCCAGCCCGACAAAGCTCGCTTCGGCGCTCCGGACGTTCCCGGTGGCGGTGGCGGGAAGCCCGCGTCGACGGTCACCGGTCTGGGGTGTCGGTTCGGCGACGAAGCGCTGATCCGGTTCAGGGTCTGGATCTGCTCTCGGTAGTCCTTCCTTCGTTGTTTCGCTGAAGAGTTCGAGAGCTGCGGCTCGGTCGTGCGACTCGCGGCCTTCGACTCGAGTCGTTGTGCCACTTGGCTCAGTCGGGCCTTTGCGTGCGACGTCCACGGGTCGGGCTGCTGAGGGGCCTTCTTGGAAAGGTCTACGCGCTGGCTGCGGGACCGTCCTGTTTCGCGTGTCTTGGTATGGGCATCGAGACGTTGCGCGACCTCGGCTAACCGTGCTTGCGCGCGCAGCATCCAGGCATCAGGGTGTTTCGGCCCTGCCGTGGCGGTTGCGGTAGTGACGGCAGGGGTATGGGTCGCTACGGCCCTGGACCTTGCTTTCCCGCCCGGACGCGGGCGGTTCCGGGCTTTTGCAACAATCCTCTGAGCTGAACGATTGATAGGGTCGAGCTCTCCGGTCGGGGAATATTCGAAGAGTGCGATGTCGACTTCGTTTGCGTATTCGATTGCTGGGCCGCTGTACTTCGATGCCGCAAAGAACAGCATGGCCAGGTGATGTCGGCTGCCCCGAGCGCCATACAGCCGATGTAGTTCGGGTCGGCTGACTTGGGCGCCGCGCCACTTGACCTGTGCCACGGCCGTCGACGATAGGACGTCAATGCCTCCGTCAGGGCCGGGCGGTGTTACTCGTGCGTCGGTGTAACCGAGTGCACGCATCTGCTGCGCAGCGTTCTGCTCCGCCTGAGCGAATGTCTTTATGTACTGCACTGAGCCTCCTGAACGCACACGAATCCTACTTGCGCGCACCGACTAGCTCGTCGGGCCGGTCGCCGCATCACTGCCGATGCTGGCGGGGCACAGCGCCACGTGTCGCGCCACTGGTTCAGCCGAAGCATAAGGACTGATCACCGCTAGGCATCAGTCGACAATCATGGGCCCGTGCCGGGTCGCGACCCGGCTGACAGGGTTCGACCCGAGGTGTGTGAGCACAGACGCGGCTGACCGGCACGCAGCTGGCGGCTCGCGCGCCATGCAGGTAGTTCGCGTGTGGGTTGGATAGCCGCGGTCGCGGTCCAGGGGTGATGCCGTCATCGGACTGGGGTATTCCGATGGCAGCCGTGCGGCGGCGAATACTCGGAAAGTGCCCGAGGAGATCCCCGCACCCCGTTGATGGTCTGCATCGGACGGGTGCGGATCGAGCGAGCTAAGCGATGGCGACCGGCAGATTCAGGATCAACCCGCCACGGTCGTCGAGCGATGCTGACGGGTCGGCGTACAGATGTGTCGGTGGGGTGGGCTATACAGTTCTGTTGGTCGTCGTCGAGCAGAACAGGCAGGTTTCGGTATCCGTGATCACCGGTGAGATCAAGAACAAGGTCGACGCAGTCTGGGACGCGTTCTGGACGGGTGGCATCTCTAATCCGCTCGAGGTGATGGAGCAGATCACGTACCTGCTGTTCATCCGTCGACTTGACGACGAGCAGACCCGCGCACTGGAGCGGGCGAACCTGCTGGAGCAGCCGCTCGAGGGCAACCCGTTCCCGGAAGGGAACGATCCAGAGGGCCGGCCGTATAACGACCTGCGATGGTCGGTGTTCCGGGACCGGCATGCCGAGGAGATGTTCGACATCGTCGCCAACCGGGTGTTCCCCTTCATCAAGGAGATGCGCGGCGAGGATTCCACCTACGCGCATTTCATGAAGGATGCCCGGCTGACCATCCCGAATCCTGGCATGTTGCAGCGGGTGGTGGATCGCCTGGACAAGGTGCCGATGGAGAACCGTGACACCAAGGGCGACATCTACGAGTACCTGCTGGCGAAGATCGCCTCCGCCGGCCAGAACGGCCAGTTCCGCACGCCGCGGCACATCATCGAGCTGATGGTGCACATGACGGCCCCGGAACCGGGGGATACCGTCGTCGATCCGGCGTCCGGGACGTGTGGATTCCTGGTGGGTGTCGCCGAGTACATGCGCGCGAATCACGCGGACGCGATCAACTCGGGCGCGGGTAAGCACCACTACCACCACAAGATGTTCCACGGCTTCGACTTCGACAACACGATGCTGCGCATCGGATCGATGAACATGCTGCTGCACGGCATCGAACAGCCCGACATCCGCTACCGCGATTCCCTCGCCGAAGCGAACACCGGTGACGCCGAAGCGTATTCGCTGATCCTCGCGAACCCGCCGTTCGCCGGCTCATTGGACTACGAGAACACCGCGAAGGATCTGCAACAGATTGCGAAGACGAAGAAAACCGAGCTGCTGTTCCTGGCGCTGTTCTTGCGTCTGCTCAAGCCCGGTGGACGAGCGGCGGTGATTGTGCCGGACGGTGTACTGTTTGGGTCGTCCAAGGCGCACAAGGAGCTTCGGCGGATCCTGGTGGAGGAGCAGAAGCTCGATGCGGTAGTGAAGCTGCCGTCGGGTGTGTTCAAGCCGTACGCGGGTGTATCGACGGCCATCCTGTTCTTCACCAAAACTAACTCGGGTGGAACCGACAACGTGTGGTTCTACGACGTGCGGGCGGACGGCCTGTCTCTGGACGACAAGCGTAACCCGCTGCTGGACGAGGGCAAGCTCGGTGCCCTCGCTGAGCTGTCCGACGACGAGCACTTGAAGAACAACCTGCCAGATGTGCTGCGGCGCTGGGCTGAACGCGACGGCTCAGAGATGGCGCGGGCTCGGACGGAGCAGAGCTTCTGTGTGCCGAAGGACAACATTGCCGCGCAGGAGTATGACCTGTCTCTTAACCGATACAAGGAGATCATTCACGAGGAGGTCGAGCACAGGCCGCCGAATGAGATTCTCGATGAGCTGGATCGTCTCGAAAAGGAGATCGCTGACGGTATGGCGGAACTGCGGGAGATGATTGCGTGAAGTTCGCGTTACTGTCCGATGTCTGCGAAATAGTGATGGGGCAGGCTCCTCCCGGCGAGTCATACAACTCAGAGGGTATCGGATATCCGTTGGTCGCTGGAGCTGGTGACTTCGGTCCGGTCTATCCGAAGCCGAAGAAGTTCACCACCAATCCGACCAGACTGAGCGCACCGGGCGATATCATTCTCGGAATTCGGGCCACCATCGGTGTGAAGACACTCGCCGATCAGGTCTATTGCCTTGGCCGCGGTGTTGCTGGTCTCCGCGTTGGCGATGGCTTGGATGGTCGCTTCCTTTGGAACTGGTTAACCTTCGCCGCACCAAAGCTTGCCGCGAAAGGTAAGGGTGCAACCTTCTTGCAGGTTAACCGCGCTGACATCGGTGAGATGCGCATCCCGTTGCCTTCACTGGATGAGCAGCGGCGGATTGCGGCGATCCTCGACCATGCCGACGCCCTCCGCGCCAAGCGCCGCGAAACCCTCGCCCGCCTCGACGAGCTGACGCAGTCGATCTTCATCGACATGTTCGGTGATCCGGCGGCGAACCCACGTGGATTCAAACGAATTGTGCTCGGAGACGTCATCGAGTTTGCAAAAGATGGACCGCATGTCAGCCCGACCTATGCGGAGTCGGGAGTCCCCTTCCTTTCTTCAAGGCATGTGCGGCCAGGTGTAATCTCGTGGAACGATCTCAAATATCTCACCGCGGAGGACGCAGAAGCGCAATGGAAGAAGATAAAGCCAAGGCGCGGAGACATTCTCTATACCAAGGGCGGCACTACTGGATACGCTGCTGAAGTCCGGACTGACATGGATTTCGCTGTGTGGGTGCATATCGCATTACTCAGGCCAATCGCTGATGTCGTCAATCCAAGCTGGCTTGAGGCGATGCTTAACACTGCCTACTGTTATCGGCAGTCGCAGGAGCTGACGCATGGGATCGCGAATCGTGATCTTGGATTGAAGCGGATGGTGAAGATCGCAATGTACCTTCCGGACCTCCGCCTGCAGGAGCGATTCGCTAGTTACGTAGCGATATTGGGCTCGGTGGCTGAATGCCACCGAAATGCCCTCGCCGAACTCGACGCACTCTTCGCCTCCCTCCAATCCCGCGCCTATCGAGGCGAGCTGTGACCACCCCGGTTTCAGCTATGCCGGTATGGTCCGGCTTCCTGACCCCGGTGCTGGAAGTGCTTACCGACGGCCGGGTCTGGCGCAAGCGTGACCTGCACACAGCGGTGGAGGACCACCTCGGGCTGACAGCCGAACAGCGGGCTGAGGTGTTGCCGTCGGGTCAGCGGCGGGCGGACAACCGGATCGGGTGGGCGCTGAGTGGGCTGTACCGAGCGAAACTGGTGGATAAGCCCGACCGGGCGACGTTCGTCATTACCGACTCGGGGCGTGCGCTGCTCGAGGCCCATCCGGGTGGGATCACCGAGAAGATCCTGAAAGCGCTTCCGGAGTACCGGGACTACACTCCGCTGCGTTCGGGCTCGTCGACCGTCGCTCCAGCGACCGGCACCGAAAACACCGATGAAGGCGTCGATCCCCTCGAGCAGATCGAGCACGGCGTCGAACGCTTGCATGCCGAGGTCGCGACGGATCTGCTGGCGCGCCTGCGCGGTCAGGATCCGACGTTTCTGGAACAGTCGGTGCTCGACGTGCTGGTCGCCATGGGCTACGGAGGAACTGAGGGTCGTGCTGCTCGGATCGGTGGCTCCGGCGATGGGGGAGTGGACGGTGTCATCGATCAGGATCCGCTCGGTCTCGAGCGCATCTACGTGCAGGCCAAGCGTTACGCGGCGGAGAACACCGTCGGCCGACCGGAGATCCAGGCGTTCGTCGGTGCATTGCATGGTGTCGGTGCAGCCCGTGGCGTCTTTATCACCACGAGCGCGTTCACGTCAGGTGCCCGCGAGTACGCGGAGAGCATCGGCACCCGCGTGATCCTCATCGACGGTAGGCGCCTCGCCGAACTCATGATCCGTTACGGAGTCGCCGTCCAGACGCGACAGAACTTCACCGTCGTGGAGGTCGACGAAGACTACTTCGAGTGACTACGCGGCAGGCTTTCTCCAACACCTGCCGTCCGAAGGACCTCCCTGCGCGGCGCGATATGGGCAAACTCGTCGTGGATGCCGCCGCCGGAGCGGGAAGCTCGGTGTCGGAGCTTGCCGATGACGCGACCGCCCTTCCGTCAGGCGCAAGGAACCCGGACGGAAGGGCGGCTCGTACGACTATCGCCGTACGAGCGCGTCAGTAGGCGGCATTGGCTCCGTACTCGGCCTGTTCGCGCGTGAAGCCCTCGTAGACCAATTGATCGATGAGTCCGGACAGCGAGAACGAGGTGAGCTCAAGATACTGTTCGGCGCTGCGTTTGGCCTGCTCGTTCCAGTCCACGTTCAGGCTATCTACCGCGAATGTCGCGTCTTCGGTGGAGTAGCCCTCGTATTCGAGCTGGTCGATCAGACCGCTGCGGGAGAAGGCGGACAGCTCGAGGTACTGCTCTGCGGCCTGCACGGCGTTGCGCTGGCCAGGGCTGAGCTGCTGTCTGGCCGGGGTGAATGCGGCCGCATGCGCGGGCGCGGGTGCTCCAGCGGCCACCAGAGCGCCGTCGACCAATGCCGGAGTGCTGTTCCATGCTGCGGCCGCGTGTGCGGCAGGTGCGGAGACGACGGCGACCGTGCCCTGGCTGGTGGATGTGGGTACAGATGTCGTGGCTGCGCCGCCGGCGCCGAAAGCGGTGGCGAGGGCGGGAACCAGAACGATGGCACCGGCCACCCACGCCCACTTCGTCTGCTTCTTCGGCACGGTCGGGGCCGGCAGATCGGTGGGCTGCTGGGCGGGGAACGGCTCGGTCATGTCGTGCTCCTGTGGAGAAGTTGCGTCGTTTTCCGACGCGTCCCGCAGATGCGAGAGCCACACAGTATGACAGGGCGCACCGACAAGCACCACGGGCTATTTCGCCGGGGCGAACTTGTCGGACCCCGCCGGTAATGTTCTCGGGCTCCGGGAAAGCTCGGGTGCCTGTGCCATGATCGAGCACGGAACGACACGTCACTGCGCGCGACGCATACGAGTGTGAAAGGACAGGGGGCCCATGGTGGGGAACTTCGACTTCCTACAGGCCGAATGGCCGCAGCTGTACGCCGAGGCCAAGAACGCTGAGCGGGACGCGCTGTTCGACCCGCGCACCACCTGCTTCTACGTCCGCCGGACCGTCGAGCACACCGTCAGGTGGATCTACCGCACCCAGAATCTGCCCGAGCCGTATAAGACGGATCTCGCGGCCCGGATCCATGACGGGAAGTTCGTCAGCGTCGTCGGGCACGCACTGGTCACGAAGATGGACCTCATCCGCCGGCTCGGCAACACCGCGGTGCACGACGTCAACCCGGTATCCAAGGACTCTGGCCGGAAGGCGCTCGCAGAGCTGTTCCACATTCTGTCGTGGCTGGCGCGCACTTATGCGACGCAGCCGTCGAGCAAGCCGTCGCCGCAGCAGCAGTTCGACCCTGCCCGTTTGCCCAAGCCGGGCGGTGGCGCGGTCGTCGCGAAGACCGTCGCGCAGCTCGGCAAGCTGGAAGCGGAGCTGGCTGCCAAGGACGCACTGCTCGAGCAGTCCGAGGCGGAGAAACAAGATCTGATCGTGCAGCTGAAGGCCCGCGACGAGGCCGCCGAGACGGCGGAACTCGAGAAGGCCAGCTACGAGCAGCTGATCGGGGAGCTGCGTGCCCAGATCCAGGCTGCGCAACAATTGAGCGCCGCAACCCCCGACACGCATGACTATGGTGAGGCGCAGACACGGCGCGATCTGATCGATGACATACTCCACGAAGCCGGGTGGCCGCTTGACCAGAAGCGTGACCGCGAGTTTCCCGTCGCCGAAATGCCGGACGGCAAGAACGGATTCGTCGATTACGTGCTGTGGGGCACGGATGGTCTGCCGCTGGCGGTCGTCGAGGCTAAGCGGACGTCCGTCGATCCGATCGCCGGTCAACAGCAGGCGAAACTGTACGCTGACTGCCTCGAACAGAAGTTCGGGAGGCGGCCGGTCATCTACTACAGCAACGGATTCGAACACCACTTCTGGGATGATCTGCGCTACCCGCCGCGGGAGGTCGCCGGTTTCCACACCCGCGACGAGCTCGAACTCCTCGTTGCCCGGCGGACGTCGATGAAACCTCTCAGCGAAATGCCCGTCCCGCAGGAGATCGCCGGTCGGCCGTACCAGGAGGAAGCGATCCGGGCTGTCACCGAGCGGTTCGAGATCGAGAACCAGCGAGCCGCATTGCTGGTCATGGCCACCGGGTCCGGCAAGACCCGCACCGTCGTCGCGCTCGCCGACATGCTGATGCGCGCCAACTGGGTGAAGCGCGTGCTGTTCCTCGCCGACCGTAAGGCCCTCGTGAAGCAGGCGGTCGGCGCGTTCAAGACGCACCTGCCCGATTCTTCGCCGGTGAACCTGTTGACCGACAAGAACACCGAGGGCCGAGTGTATGTCTGCACGTATCCGACGATGATGGGTCTTATCGACGAAAAGGACGGCAATACAAAGAAATTCGGTCCCGGCTACTTCGACCTCATCGTGATCGACGAGGCGCACCGTTCGGTGTACCAGAAGTACCGGCACATCTTCCGGTACTTCGACTCGTTGCTGCTCGGGCTCACCGCGACCCCCAAGGACGAGGTGGACTACAACACCTACCAGCTGTTCCACCTCGAAACCGGTGTGCCGACACACAACTATTCGCTCGACCAGGCCATCGCCGACAAATATCTCGTCCCGCCCCGCGCGGTACCCGTGCCGCTGACATTTCCGCTGGCGGGCATCCGTTACGCCGATCTCACCGATGAGGAGAAGAAGCGCTACGAGGCCATCGACTGGGGTGACGATGTCGCCGACGACGAGATCCCCGACGTTGTCGAAGCCGAGGCCGTCAACAAGTGGCTGTTCAATATCGACACCGTCGACAAGGTACTGAAAACCCTGATGACCCACGGGCATCGCGTCGCCGGCGGCGACCGGCTCGGCAAAACCATCATCTTCGCGAAGAACGTACTCCACGCCCGGTTCATCGCCGACCGATTCGACGTGAACTATCCGGAGTTCAAAGGGTCGTTCGCACGCGTCATCACCCACGCGATCACCTACAGCCAGGACCTCATCGACAAGTTCTCCCAGCCCGACCAGGAACCGCACATCGCCATCTCGGTCGATATGCTCGACACCGGCATCGACGTCCCCGAGGTCGTCAACCTCGTATTCTTCAAGCCGGTGCGATCGAAGTCGAAGTTCTGGCAGATGGTCGGCCGCGGAACGCGGCTGCGCCCCGATCTCTACGGGCCCGGCCAGGACAAGACCGATTTCTTCGTCTTCGACGTGTGCGGCAACTTCGATTACTTCGACCAGCACCCCGATGCCTCCGAAGGAGCGCTCGCGCCGTCGCTGTCACAGCGGCTGTTCACCACACGAACTGAACTCCTCGCCGCGCTCGAAAGGTCGGGGGCATCGGAGGCGTTGCGCCGGGCTACCGCTGATCTGCTGCATGAGCAGGTGGCGGGCATGCGACTGGACAACTTCATCGTGCGCACGCGGCGCCGTCAGGTGGAGACGTACGCCGACCGCGCCGTCTGGGACTCGGTCACCGAACAGCGCTCTGCCGAGATTGTCGAGAACCTCGCCGACCTGCCCACCACCGTCCGCGATACCGACGAGATGGCGAAACGGTTCGACCTCGCCATCCTGCGCGGCCAGCTCGATGTCGTCGTCTCCGACAGCATCCTGCCCCGCCACGCGGACACGATCCGCGGCGTCGCGGACGGACTGCTCGAGACCGCACTTGCCATCCCGAAGGTCAAGGCCAAAGAGGAACTGTTGCGGGAGGTTGCCGGCGATGAGTGGTGGGAGGACGTCACCGTCGAGATGCTCGAACACGCTCGGCGCGAGCTTCGGTCGATTGTCGGGCTGCTCGACAAGAAGAAGCGCGTGATCGTCTACACAGACTTCACCGACACCCTCGGCGATATCGTCGAACGCGACATGCCCGAGATGCGGTCCGGTACCGATGTCGAGCGGTACACCGCGAAAGTGCGCGACTATCTACGCCGCCAGCCCGACAACCTGGCGCTACAGAAGCTGCGCTCAGGCAAACCGCTGACGGCGGCCGACCTGGAATCTCTCGAGGAGTTGCTGGCCCGCAGCGGCGCCGGCGAGCCCGACGATATGGCGCGCGCCATCGACAACGCACACGGACTGGGCCGTTTCATCCGCTCCCTCGTCGGCCTCGATCAGCACGCCGTGCAGGAAGCGTTCGCGGAGTTCCTCGGCGAACGCACCGCGACAGCCAGCCAAATCGACTTCGTCAACCTGATCATCGGTCATCTCACGCGGCACGGCGAGATGGACCCGAAGCTGTTGTTCGAGCCGCCGTTCACCGATGCGGCGCCGCACGGGCCGACACAGCTGTTCGCACCCGATCAGACGAAGCGGCTAGTGGGCGTCATCAGGTCGATCAACGATTCGGTGGTGGCGACCGCCTGACCAGGGACAACGGGGTGTCCGGTTTGACCAAGGACGCAGTGTCTGTGAGCTGGCGTCTCTCGCAGCCAGATTGGGCTGTCGGTTGTTTGGCGGATACCGGGGTGCAGGCGTTGGCTGTACGGTCGCGATCAACGATCTGGCAGTGGACGGGTGAAGCCCATCGGAGTTGATCCAACAAGTGCAGCGTCCGTGCGTCTACTCCGAACGACGTCGCCGCAGGGGATCGCGTCAGCGTGGATCGGAGGAAGGGTGGCGTTGAGGTTGTTGCGAAATCTGGCAGTCGAATCAGAGATGGCAGTATGACCATGGGAATCCTCCATTCGCATGGACTAGTACGGCGCTCATGGGTTCTTGCTGCGGCTGGGGCGATTCTTCTGATCCCGTCGTGTTCGTCCGGCGACGACCGAACCGCATCGGGTTCGCAGGAGGGAACGAGCGAGTCCTCGCGTGCCGGCGATTCGTGCTCGATCGCTCCACCTGAAGAAATCTCGCAAGCTGCGGGAGTCAACATCACAACGGCACAGGTCGGGACCCCTGATGGTCCGATCGGCTGCTCGTACGATGGCGATACCTGGGTACAAGTGACGGTGTACAACCGCCGTGCGGCATTCGATCAGCGCCAAGCATCACAGTGCGAATCCAGCGCTCGCCTAGTCGCTGACCTTGGCATGCAGGCGGTCGATTGCAGTCCAGATCTTTTCGTTCTGGTGGATGCCGAGCGTGGGTTTCTTGTTGCTGTCGGCTCTGACGTCGATGCGGATGGGCGTGAGGCCATTGGGCGTTTGGTCGCGCCGCGGATAGCCGCGATGCCGTAGCTTCTCGCATGGTCGGCGCCGGCACATTTGGTTGCAGATGGACACGAAACTACCGCGGGGCCGGGCTCTTCTGCGAGTGACGTTTTTGCGTCGTGGAGTTGCGCAGTGGAGTTGGGCGCGAGGCCAAGGAGCCTGAGTGCGGAGGCCAGGCGGAGCATTCTCTCGGCCGGATGCGCGCAACTCGAGTCGTTGGTGTGCGGGCTTGCTCCCACCTAGCGGCGCGACGGTGGCGCGACCTGTGTTCGACGTCGGCGACAGATCGGTGGCGGGGCGTTGCTGATTCTCTGAATCGCCGTCCGGTGCAGGATTCGTGGTTATGCTGCGGACAAGGCGATGAAGGTCTGCTGGGATGAGGTGGGTGCGGTGTCAGTCGGCGGCTGGTATGCGAACCGGGCGTTTCGTCACGATCGCGACCCGGGCTTCGATCCCGCCAACGACGAGGTCCGCGACCCATTCGAGTTCGGCGCCGTTCAGGACCTCCGCTTACCGGAAAGTGAACACCGCCGAGGTGGGAAAGCCTCGACTCGGAAGAAATCCGGTTCCGGAAGAACATCCACCTCGCGCGCGGGCAAACGTTCCAAGATGGGTCGACGTAGCAAGCCGGAGAAACCCCTGACGGCAAGGCAGCAAAACCGGTGGATAGCATTCTCCCGAGCCTGGTATGCGAAAAACCCTGACGGACCTGCGGTCGCCTGTAGAGATGCTGCACACGCAGCCGGGCTTTCGTACGTCACGAAAAGCATGGCCGCCGAGCAACGACGTCGGATCGCCCAAGCGAAACTAAAGCGACGAGCAGATCGAGCAGGCCAACCGAGACGTTCAGCCGAAGCTGTTGTCGCCGAAGTCGTTCGCCGGAATCCGGCAGCCAGTCTTTCCACCTATCAGCGGGCGCTACTCGATGCCGGTCACCCGCCTCATGATCGGGCGGCGATCGAGGCGATCTTCCTGCGCCTCGCTGTCAGGATGGGCAGCAAGGCGAAGCCGCCGAAGCAGCCGGTTAAGAGGATTTCGACGCGACGCGACAGGCCGTCTGTGCGGGAACAGGTCGCGCCAAGATCGACCGTGGTGATCAGTGAACAGGACCGATGCCGGGCGTGCGAGGTTGTCCCGGACGCGGTCACAGGAACGTGTCGGTGCGGGTAGATATCGCAATGCCCTGCGAGGGCTTGTGTCCTGATTGCATAGATGCCGAAAGGCTCGCTTCCGGCTCCTTGAACCGTGCCGGAGCCCGCTGAAGGCTAGCCTGTAGCGGGATGGGTGCCGACTACTCGGAGCCTGGTGCTGGTCAGGAAGGATCCGTCTGTGTGGAGGCAGTGTTGGCGAGGTGGTTCCACTTCGTTGGGCCGTTCCGCAGAGCGTCCGGTACGCGGGTCGCGACGCCACGTAATGTTTGGCTCTGTTGAGTACCCATCCGATGACGTTGCGCTGCTTGTAGATGTCCCGGTCGGGGCCCGACGGCCGTCCCACTGCGAAAGCCAAGTTTCTTGGGGTGGGCGACCTGGTCGGCACATTCGGGTATGGCGGTGCGGATACCTAGACAGCGGAATTTCTTCCGGTTCGCGGCCGACGAGTATGCCTTGCCCGCGATCATCGCGTCCGGGTTGCGGTTCTATCTACACCCGGAGTGTGCCCCACCCTCTCGGAATGGCCCTGCGGGCTCTGGAAAGGGCTAGGTGAATAGTCGCTCGTAGGATTGCTGCGTAGTTGCGATTTTTCGGCGAGATGCTTGGTCGTCGGAAAACCGTTCGATGTGGTCACGAATATCGACTCCGGTGAGGTTCGCGAGCAAAACCTGCTCGAGGCAGTACCGGCTGAGGTGGAAAGCGAAACTGGCGATTGTTTCGCAGACGCCGGTTGTGATCGGGCCGCCGTGGATAGCGGAATTTCGTACGCGGCGGAGGCGATCCAGGTGGCGGTTGAACCGCCGGTCGATTGCTTCCAGTTTCGCGTTTAGCGCGGTGCCGGACTCGAATGCACCCGCTACCTCGGCTAGGCTGCGGTGCAGCCAATGGTTGGCGAAGATATCGCGGAGCTCCGCCGCGTGACCGATTGCCGCAAGAGGAATCAGCTGGTCTGCCTCGCCGTTCCATTCGTGCAGTTCGTTCGTCAATCGCCGTAACTCCTCGGGCGGCTCTGCGAACGGTTCATCGGAAGGAGTGTTCGCCGCAGCCGCGTCCACAACGGTGTTGACGAATTCGACCAATTGAGCGTGGGAGATGGCGTTGCGGAATCGTTTGCTCAGAAATGTCGTCCAGTCGTGACCACCCGCCCACGCGGTCACGTGTTCGAGCGCTCGGACTGCCCCCATAACCAACTCGACTGGCCCGGTATCCCATGCGCTGTTCAGTGCCGAACGCAAACTCAGCGCGACCTCCACCTGGTCGATGGTCGCGATGTCCGTGATTGTGGTCATGGCGCCGACATCCTCGAGACGGTGGCCGATGTCGTCGATGTGGCGACGAGCCTGTCGGTCAGTTGCACTTGTTTGTGGCCAGATCCCGCCGCGTCGTAGTTTCCCGTCCATGTAGACGGTTTCGCTGTGGTGCATATGCCAGGTGCCGGGAAGCGGGTCGGTGACTTGGACCAGTGTGGCGGCGATGGCTCTGGCTTGTGGCACCGCCAGATGCAGCGGGATAGCGTCCAATGATACGCGGACGTAGATGATTCCGGGATCCTCGTCCCACCGGATTTCCTCGCCCGTGCGAGGGTTTCGTATGGGTGTAGCGAGTTCGGGTGGCCTGAATTTCAAGGCAGGACTGGAATCGACATGTCCGACGAGCGGACCCAGGAGTTGCGCGGCATAGAGGTTGATGTTGCCGTGCGCGATCTCCATCTGCTTTATGTGGGCATTGTCGAAACGCAGCCACACCACGCAGTCACCGGTCGGAGTCGGGGCGGTGAGTACGGCTTCACACAGGGCCAGTTTTTGGAATGAGCGGAGTGGTCCGGATTCATCAACCGCGAGGTCGCGCATTTGGTCCGGCGTGAGGAGATTGAGGAGATGTTCGGGCACCGATCCGCTGCCGTTCAGAATCTCGGCGCACCGACGGACGATTTCATCCGTGTCCTGGCAGCGCAGCTCGATGATCGCCGACCAACATTGCCTGCGGGACTCCAGGCAGTCGGTGTGCCTGGCGGTGCTCTGAGTCTCCCGGACCATATCCTTCCAGGCTGCGATCAGCGCTGGGTCGGAGACCGTCGCCGCGAGAAGTGTGTTGGCCGCTGCCGCTGCCGCGACGCGCGCATTTTCATCGAGTTCGTGCCGGCCGTTTATCTCCGTGAACAGACTGTTCAGGTGAGATTCGAGGGTACGGTGCTCATTCTGCAACAACCTTTCCAGTCGGGGGCCAGTGAGGCGGAAGCTCTCCTGATAGTCTCGAATCGCCGATTGCCAATCGCGGTGCTGGATCGGTCGGAAGTCGCGTGGGTCCTGCAGCCATGCCAGCAGTTCCATGGCGGCGTGCGGGATCGGCACCACATCGGTGTAGACGACAACCTGCCTGTTCAGAATCGCGACAAGCTCGCTGAGCCATCGCTCGTCCTCTGGGATGGTCATTCGTACCTCGCTCGACACAGGAGATAGGAACAGGCAGTTCGAAGCATATGTCCAGGGTGTGCCGATCCCACAAAGGCTCGGCCGATTGCGGGCGAAATTTCCCTTACGGCTGTCGCGGTCAGTCTCTCCGGTGCCGGGAACGTAGGTTCAATCGCGATTTCTCCGCAGTGATAAAGAGACTCGCAGCCGTCTGCGCCATCGAGGGAGTCGTTCGGGCGCGCTTGGCCTGGCGACCGCTGGGTGTCGTGCTCGCCGTGGCGCTGATGCAGGCGGGGTGGAGCGTGGCCGGGGTGCTCTCGGCACTCGACCTGACTGCGGACGTTTGGGGACCTCGGCCTCTACTCGACGGTCGCCGTCTTGAACCTGCTCTACTCACTCGTGCGGTGGTCTCGGGGCGGAAGATCGTGGTGAGATGGTGTCCCATGACATTCGTCGTCGCGCTGGCGACGTATGGCTGTCCGCGGGCCGGGCCGAGTTGTTGGCGGCTCCGTCCTGCTGCTGATTGTCTTCCTCGTGGCGGCGTTCGGCTACCACGGGGATCTTGGCATCGACAACAGCCCGAGATCCGCCATCAGGAACAGGTGGCTCTGGCGCGCCGGATGCACGATATGGTGGCCCACCACTATCGGCCATCGCCATGCAGGCGCAGGCCGATGGCGTATCGCCACCTTCAGCCTGAGAATGTCGGCGAGGCCTTGGAGCCCGGCGTGGTAGGAGGTGAGCTGTGTCGCATCGCGTTGTCTGGTCCGAGGCTCACTGACATTTTCCTGGATTCGGAGCCAACGATCCGCTGCGCGTGCGAACTGCGTCTGAGCTGAGTGTCGGACGAACGGTCAGTCGGGTCGGTTGGTTCGATTGGTGGCGCTGCTCCGCTCAAGGTCCCGTATGTGGCTGGGTGGCACGCGGTAGCGGAGGCGGAATGCCTTGTTGAATGCGGCTATGGAGGGGAAGCCGCTCGTGGTGGCGATTTCGTGGATCGTTTGGCGGTTGCGGTTGTCGGTCAGGAGTTGGTGGGCGTGGTCGAGGCGGGTGTCGCGGATGAGTCTTGCGGGTGTTGTGCCTGCAGCGTGCAATGCTCGCTCGAGGGTGCGCTTGGAACAGCCGAGGTGCTGGGCGACGGCGTCGGGGGTGAGCCAGTAGTGGCCGGCGTTGTTGGTGATGTAGTTGCGTGCTTCGCGAGCGAGGCGGTCTAGACGGGTGGCGGCCGGGGCGTGTTCTTCGTGAAGGGATTCGGCGAGGAGGTCGGTCAGGCGGTTGGTGATGGCGAGGAATTCGGTGCTGGTGACCGATTCTCGATGGGTCACCAGTGTTGAGGTCAGGGCGGAGACGGCGGCGTGGGCGGTGCGGCCTTGGTGGCCGGCGAGGGGCGCTGTCCGTCGGAGGGTGTTGGTGATTTCGTCGTGAGGGAAGGTGAGCATCCGGATTCGGGCGTGGTTGGTGTGTGTCAGCGTGAGTGGTCGGGCCATCGAGATGATGCCCAGTTGTCCTGGTGTGAGGGTGATCTGGGTGTCGGATTGCTCGAGCACAGCGGTGCCGGTGACCGGGATGAGGAGGGATACGCGGTCGCCGAAGTCGTTGTCGCGGAGGTGGCGTGGGGTGCGCCGGTAGCTGGCGGCGTGGGAGGTGAACTCGACCAGCTTGTGATCACCGGCATGTGCCGTTCTGCTGTTTCCGATGAAGTGGTTGCTGTCTCGGGAGAACGAGTATGACAACGCACCGTGGTGCCCGGTTACATAGTCCATCCAGCTATCGAGCCGTTCGGCTCGCGGGTGCTCGGTGGTGTCGAGCTGGTCGAGATGGTAAGTCGGATCGCTCATTCGAGCCCCCCTCCGCGATGACGCAAATCGAGCATTGGTGTCGCATATTGAGCAGCCGGTCAGTGCCCTGTCCAAAGCATATGCCACGGGAAGGTTCGTGGCAGACGTAGTGAGTTCGGCACGACCGATTCGCCGCGGTGCCTAATCACCTCTGCAGCACCGGGTTTCCGATGGAAAGGCACCGATCGACGTGAATCCCGTGCCTATCATCCAGGGTATTACGTGCACCGCATTTCGTATCGGCCGAATTCGACCTAGTTGTTTTACTCGCTCATCGGCAACCGAATACGAAGGTTGTACTTGCCCGTTGGCAGACTCGCGCTAATTCTGGCAGCGAGATTCGGCTGCGAGTGGCAACGTGGATCCGGCGTTTCGGCGCCAAGCAACCGGCGGGATGCAAAATGTTTGCTGTAGGTGTGTTTCGTGCGGGCGGAGGCGGATGGCTTGTCGCGAATCGTCATCGGATCGGATTACTCGAGGTAGTGGCGGCCGTTCTGCTACTAATCGGCGTGTCGCGTCGGCGTGTCGTGGGCTCGTTTGTGATCTGTGGGGCCGGAATATGGCTGTGGGGTGGCGATGAGCAGTTGGATGTTGTGGGGGTGGCCGGGTTCGGCGATGACCAGGTGCAGGGAGGTGAGTTCGTCGGTGTGGGGGTCGCGGATGTGGAGGAGGTCGGTGACGGGGCGGCCGTAGATGACCTCGACGGTGGGTGTCCAGAGGCGTTGGAAGTCTTTGTTGGGGCCGAGGCGGCGCATGATGTCGCGGACCTGGATCGAGTCGCGGTAGCGGGCGAGGACGGGTTTGGTGGTGGCGATGGCGCGGGCGGTTTCGGCTTCCCATTCGACGAGTACCTTGCGGGCCTCGGGTGTGAACAGCCAGGTGGGGATGCCGTCGGTGGACTCGATGCCGGGCAGGGCCGCGCGGAAACTCTCGTTGCAGGCGAGAATGTTCCACAGTGGGTCCACGTAGGCGGCGAGGATGCCACGATTGGTGAGGTCGGTCAGCTGGGCCATCAGGGCGGTATCGCCGGAGACGAGCTGCCGCAGTTTGTCGGGAGGGTCCAGGTTGACCGCTGGTGCGCGGAGTTCACGCAGGTAGCGGGCCTGATGGGGGTTGCAGCGGTAGCCGGCGATGAGTTGTTCGAGTACCTCGAGTGAGGGCATGGCCCGGTCGCTTTCGATCTTGGCGAGGTAGGTCGTGCTGACGCCGTGGCGCAGGTAGGCGGTGGCGCGGGAGATGCCGAGCGTGTTGCGGATTTGCAGGCACGCGGTGCCGAGGGTCGGGATGTGCGGGCGTTCGTGGTCGGTGGGGTGGGGTCGGCGTGTGGGGTTCCGGGTCATGGCCGGAAGTCCCCCTTTCTTGGGGTCTTCCATCGACGGGTGGGGCACAGATATGCTGAAAAGTTCCCCCGAGCAGATGTTTCCGGTTCTACCAGAGTGGGTACCGACCGGCAAGGCATGTCGCGAATCGCCCGCTCGGTTGGATTGCTGAATCTGTGCTCAAGTCCCGGATATGCCGTTGTTGGCGGCGCCTGACGCCAAAGGGTCTTTTACCCTGGCGGCAGCAAATTGGATGGAATTGCCTGGTCAGCCGGCTATCGTGATTGGCCACTACGGTGTTTACTCCAATTGTGTCCAGTCGAAACCCTAGCGCGGGAGCCCTTTTCGCGGTTTGGATGGTGGTGCAAGCCCACTTCCGGCGAAAGGAAATCCTCCGTGGATCCCATCGTGATTCTCGACTACCTCAACCTCGGCCTGTCAGTTCTGAATAACGGGCTGTCGGTGATCATCAACGGCCTGACCCTGATCCTGCCGCTGCTCTGACCCTGCGGTAGCTGAAAGCCGCCTCTCAGAACAGTTTCGGTGCCTGGGAGGCGAGCAATCTTCCGCGCACCGTCGCGCGATTCTCTTCTTTCCATTCTTCCTTGTGACGAAGGGTCTATTTGTCATGCCCAAATCCTTTGCATCTCACAGTAACTCGACGCGTCAACTCAGAGCTCGGCCGGGAGCCGGTGCGGTTCGGTGGCGCGGTTCGGGCGTGGAGTTCGGTGCGCGTCTGCTGTTGATGGGCACGGTGCCGGTGGTGATCGTGGCCGGCGCCGGCAATGCGGCGGCGTTGGCCGATGCCGCGGCAGTGATCGCCGATCAGCCCGGCGTGACCGTCCCCGCCCAACCCGGCACGACACCGCCCCCGGCGCCACCACCACCTCCTCCGGAGCCGCCGGCCCAGGAGCCGGCACCGGAACCCGCTCCGCCTCCGGTGTATTACGTGCAGCCTCCGGAGATCCGGAACGAGGCTCCGTCGCGTCCGGCGCCGCCGCCGGAGGCTCCGGTGGAGCCGGTTCGGATTGAAGAACTGCATCTGCCCGAGCCGGTGCCGCCGGTGGCTCCGATCGAGGCGCCGGAGGACGCGATCCGGGTCGGGCAGTGGCAGGCCCCGCGCCCGGAATGGCTCCCACCGCACGTGGCCGACGGCATCAACGACGTCGCGGCGAACGCTGAAGCGCAAGTCGCGACCGCGCTGGACTCGGTCGGTATCCCAGCGGGGCGTTCGGACCGGGTGAGCGGAGCGACGCTGGCCGGCGCCGGGATCGGCGGAGCCGTCGGAGCGGTCGGTGTCGGGGGACCGGTGGCGGCCGTGGGTGCTGCGGTGGGTGGCGCGATCGGCGGCACGATCGGCGGCATCGCCGGCGCCGCGCTCGGCACCGTAGTCCCCGTCCCGGTGGTTGGCACGGTCACCTCGGGGGTGGCGGGGACGGCGATCGGTGCGGCTGCGGGCGCGGCCGCCGGTGCTGCGGTCATCGGGGTACCCGTCGCGGCGGTGGCTGCGGTCGCCGCCGGAACCGTCGGCGCCGGTTTCGGCGCCGGCGTGGGGGTGGGACAGCCGTGACAACCAACACCCGCTCACGTGTCGCTGCCGCCGTCGGGGTGACCGCCGCTGCCGCTTCGATCGCTGTCAGCTCCGGTGTCGGGCAGGCGGGCGCGGTGCCGATCGGGCCGAGCTGCCCGGCGCTGTTCGTGCTGGGTATCCAGGGCACCGGTCAATCCTCACCCGCCGCTGACCCCCTGGCCGACACCGGCGTCATCGGCGCGTTGCTCGGCCCGGTCGTGGCCGCAGTGCCACATCTGGTGCAGCGCGCCTACATCAGCTACGGCGCCGGTTTCGGTGGCGCGGTGCCTGGCGGCAGTGCGGACCCGTATGCGGCGTCGGTGACCGATGCCCGCCAACGCCTGGACGCCGCCGCCACGGATGTCGCGAGAGCGTGCCCGGCCACGATGATCGCTGGCGTCGGCTATTCCCAAGGCGCGCAAGCGCTATCGATGTTCGCCCGCGATGTCGGCGCTGGCGCGGGCCCGGTGAGCGCGGACCGGATCGCGGCGATCGCCTTGTATTCCAACCCGGACCGCGCCCCCGGTGCCCCGGTCTTCCCCGGACGCCTAGGGCAGTCGGTCCCGGACCCGGCGCCCGGCACGAGCGGGGGCGCGGTGGTGGGCGTGCAGCTGCCGCATCCACCGGCCGCCGGTAGTGGCATCGCTGGTGGTGAGGCCAGCTATGGCGCGTTGACCGGTCGCGTGGCCGATATCTGCACCGACGGCGACCTCGCCTGCTCGGCACCCGACCGGGCGGCGCTGTTGCGGGTCGGTGCCGAACTCGCCGCCCAGGCCGATCTGCGGGACCCGATCGCTGCTTTCGCCTCGAT
This sequence comes from Nocardia cyriacigeorgica, assembly GCF_005863245.1. Taxonomy (GTDB): domain Bacteria; phylum Actinomycetota; class Actinomycetes; order Mycobacteriales; family Mycobacteriaceae; genus Nocardia; species Nocardia cyriacigeorgica_C. Next base: position 32,531 of record NZ_VBUT01000017.1, read on the forward strand.
GCACAGCCTGTTCACGACAGCACTGGGGCAGGCGTGGACCACGGTCGTTCTCAACGACTTCCAGGTCGGCGCCGGCAACGTCGACTACCTGCCGCAGCAGGGATTGGCGGCCCGGTTGATCGACGCCGCCGACCCCCGGACACCGGCACCGTCGCCGGAGCAGGCGGGTGCGGCGGCGGGCCGCTGGGCCGAGATCACCGCCACCGTCGCGGCGAATCCGCTGGTGTTGGTGCCGAAGCTGGCCGGGCAGCTTGGCGCGGCGTGGGGGCAGCTGGTCGCCGACAACGCCGACCTGATCAACCCCGCCGTCTGGGCCCGCTACGGCGACACCGTCGCCCGCCACAACGGCTACGCCGCCACCGGGCAACTGACCTCGGGCACCGCGTGGCTGATCGCCGCCGCCCACGACATCGCAGGAAGCCGATGACGATGACCACAGACCTGCACGCCACTGCCAACGCCGACGACACCTTCTACGCGAGCCCGGTGATGACTTTCGATACGGCGCCGGGCCAGATCGTGCGCCACCGCCCCGTCGACACCCCTCAGCTGCCGAACGCCGCCCGGGCCTGGCAAATCCTCTACGCCTCCCGCACCGGGTTCGGCGCACCCGTGGCCGCCTCCGGCATCGTGCTCACCCCCGACGTGGACGACCCCGCCGACCCGCTCCCGTTCGTCATCTACGCGCCCTTGTTCCACGGGCTTGGTGGTCGGTGCGCGCCATCGCAGCTGCTGGCCGGGGCGGGGTTCGAAGCCGAAGCCCACCACATCGCCGCCCTGCTGGAGCGGGGTTGGACCGTCGCGGTCCCCGACGGGCACGGGCTCGGGGTGACCGGGATCGGCCCGCACCGTTTCCTGGCCGGTGGGGACTCGGCGCGGGCGGTGCTCGACCTGGCGCGTGTGGTGCGAGCGTTGCCGGAGCTGGATGCCCCGGATCCGGCGGTCGCGGTCTGGGGATACGGCGACGGCGGCCGCGCCGCGGTATGGGCGGCCGAACAGCAGCCACGCTATGCCCCGGATATCGATCTGCGTGGGGTGGTGGCCGGCGCGGTCGCCGCGGACCCGGGCGCGCTGATTGCCGCGGCCGATGGGGGTGTGTGGGCGGGGTTGGCGGTCGCGGCGGTGATCGGGCTGGCCCGCGCCTACCGGCATCTGCCGGTCGCGCACATCCTCACCGAGGACGGGTATGCCATGGCCGAGACCGCCGCCACTATGGACACCGCCGCCCTACTCACCACCTACCGCAACCAGCCATTGGGGCAGTGGTGCGAACGGTCGGATCTGTGGAATGACCCGATGTGGCGGTATCTGCTGGCCAACGAAACCACCGGCCGCGACATCCCGCAGGCGCGGGTGCATCTGTATCACGGCGCCGATGACGCCATCGTCCCGATCGAGATGGGCCGCAACCTCTATCACACCTACCGCGACCGCGGTGTGCAGGTGAGCTGGCGCGAATTCCTCACCGGCCACGCCGGCACCGCGAGCAAAGGCAGCGAGGACGCCCTGCTGCGGCTGACGGCGCTATTGCCGCACCGCCGCATCCCACCACCACCGAAAACCACCTGAATCGGCCTGCCCCGCCCCGGCGCCACCTCTCGCCCACGAGGCCGGGGCAGGCCACCACCAACACCACCTTCGACCAGAACGCGATATTCGCCATGGACCCTCAACCACACCCACCCCGGATCTCACGCCGCCGTACTGTCGCCGTGCTCCTCACCACCACGGTCGCAGCGGCGACCGCGCTCGCTACCGGCACAGCGGATGCGGACACGACTGTGCCGCCGAGTGATTCGTGCCCTGTCCTGTTTGCAATTGGCGTGCAGGGTGGCGAGGAAACCTCCATCGACACCCCGAGCAACGTCGATACCGGCGCACTGGGGCAGGTCTTCGCTCCTGTGACCGCGGCGGCCGGTGATCTGGTGCAGCGCGTGTATCTGCGGTTCGGCCACACGCCTGACGGTGCGCCGTTGGCCTTCGACGACGCCGTGACGGCGGCGGCCGCAGACCTGGATGCCACCGCAGCGGAGGTCGTGGAGCGCTGCCCGCACACGCAGGTCGCGGTGGTCGGCTACACCCAGGGCGCCGCGGCGGTGGCGCGATTCGCCGAACATGTCGGGACCGGCCGATCGCGTGTGCCCGCCGAAAGGATTGCCGCAGTCGCTTTGCTGGCCAACCCGAACCGTCCCGCACACACACCGGCGTTGCCGGGCCGGCCCGATGCCAGCACTCCGGCGCCGCCTGCGGGAACCGCCGGCGCGAACACCGCAGCCATCACACTGAGCAACCCAGGGCTGTCCGGCGCGGGCATCGGTACTGCCGCCGGGATCCGGGGAGCGTCGGGGTATGGGGCGTTGGCGGGGCGGGTCGCGGATCTGTGTGTGCCCGGGGACGCCACCTGTGACACACCAGCGGGCAGCGGCCTGGCGAGAGCGGTCGCCAACGTCACCGCCCGCAGTGCTATGCGTGACCCGGTCGCTGCGATCTCCACTGTCGCCCACGCACTTTCGGCCACAATTTACACCACGGCCGTCGAGGTCGTGAACGCCGACCTCACCGGCACCAGCCTCGACCAACTGTCCTACAACCCCACCAAGCCCCTGGCCCAACGCCTCGCCGAAGCCTCCGACCCCAGCTCGGTCCCGCCGGGCCCACGCGAAGCGCTCGCGGCGTTGTTCAAGGTCGGCACGATCGGGTTGAACGCGGTGATCACGGTGGCGCAGAAGGTCTTCACCCCCGCGACCATCGCTGAACTGGCCACCGTCGGACTGACCAACCCCTGGGGTGCGGTCGCGTCCCTCGGAGCGAAGCTTGCCGGCGCGGTGGTCGAGCTGGTGCCGCCGCAGACCGCGGTGCGATGGATCAACGATGCCTTCGACGCAGTGACGGGCCTGATCACGGATCCGGGCGAGCTGTATCAGGTCTCGGCGGCCGCGCACTACAGCGACACCAGCGGCCGCCACGGCGCCTACCAAACCATCCCCACCACTGACGGCCGTTCCGCCCTGGCCACCGTCGCCGACTGGCTCACCGCCGCCGCCCGCGACCTCGCCACCACCAACCCACCACACGCCACAGCAACGACGGCCCCGACCATCCCGACCACGATCCCGCCGCCGACAACCCGTGAGACCGCGCCACCGTCGCCGTCGGTGACGTCGTCGCGGCCGGCGACCGGCGGTCCCTAGACCCCTTCGCAGGGGCGAGAACAACAAGTCCGCAGACGTACCCGAGACCTGTCTGCTGATTCTCCCCGGCACTCGCCCCTCGAAGGGCCCCACCCCCATCACCGCGACCTTGAGCAGGGAGGTGAACACACAATGACCAACCCCGACGACCACAACCACACCGGGCCCGGCTGGCAATGGCTCGACCACACTGAACCCACTGCACCGCAACCGGTCCCGAAATCGCGGCGTGCCCACACCGCACCGCATGACACCGCCGGGGACGGCGGTGCGGAATGGGCATGGCTCGACAGCACGCCCGACCACCGCACGGCCCGCGCACGGGAAACGCGTATGCCCGGCCGGGTATGGGCGGGGCTGGCCGCTGCCCTCGGCGTGTCCGGAGTGCTCATCGGCCTCGGCGTCGCCTCACTCGCCGGCCAGGACGAGGTGGCTGTCGCTGCCCCGGCGATCACCGCTGCGCCACCGACCTCAACGAGTAGCCCGGCGGCGTGTGAGGGCCTGACGGGGACAACGGTCACCGACAAGGCGGGCGACAACCACAGCCTGGCCGGAGTGGTCGCCGGCTTCCAACACGCCTACTACGTGCAGCGCAGCGCGGATGCAGCGATGCGATTCCTCGGTCCGGAGTCCGGAATCGTAGCCGAGGCACTGGCGGCGGGGATCGCGTCGATCCCGCCCGGCACCACCCATTGCGTTGCGATCACCCCGATCGCCGACACCGCCGCCGAGGTGCACCTGGCCGAAGTCCGGCCCGACGGGTCTCGCATCGACTACCTGCAACTGGTCAACGTCCGCCCCAGCCAACCCGACACCGTGATCACCAACATCCAGAGGCGGAGCTGAACAATGTCCGCCCCCGTCCTTCGGCTGACCCGCCGCAATCCCGCGGTGGGTGCGCGGCTGGATCCGGCGACGATCGCTGCCCCGGCTCGTCGGGCGCCGGTGCGGGACGCGCCGCTACCGATCACCGGCCGCTTCCCGCCGCTGTTCACGGTGATGGGTGCCCACGGCGGAGCCGGTGCCTCGACGCTGGCGCGGTGGTGGGCACCGGCCGCTGACACCGGCCTTGCGTGGCCGGCCTCCCCGGCCACGACCAGATACGTGCTGGTGGCAGCACGGCTGTGCATGCCCGGGCTGACCGCCGCTGCGGACCGGCTGCGCGAATGGCACGCGGGCCTGGCCCCGGATGGGGTGACGGTGATCGGGCTGGTGCTGACCCCCACCCGCCCCGGCCGGATCCCGAGCGTGGTGCGCCGCTACCGCGGGGTCGTCGCCGACCTGGTCGAGCGCGTCTACGACATCGGCTGGCACGACGAACTCCTCGAATGCGAACTCGACGAACTCGCCGAGTACCAGCCGACCGACCCGCCCCCACCCCGACGGACCCGCCTGCGTGAGGCCGTCCCCGCCGACGTCCACCACACCGGCACCCGCATCCTCAACCACCTCGCCGCAACACGCAAACACGTTGCGGCACTGCCCGATTCGGAGACCACCTCATGAGCACGATGTATGCGGCCGGTGAGGCGGTGATGATCCTCGCCCAATCCATTCCGGTCAATCCGAAACCGCCACCGGGGTCGGAGAAATTGATCAACCTGGTCAACTATCTGTCCTGGCTGGTCATGCTCGCCGGAGTCGCCGCCCTGATCTATGCGGGCGGGAAATTCGGGTGGGAACGATTCCACGGCGGCGCGGTCGAGTCGCCGAAGATCATCTTGGCCGCGCTTGTCGGCGGCATCATCGCCACCAGCGCTGGACTGATCATGAGCGCCGTCGTCACCGGGGGCGGGGCATGACGCTGCCGCCGCAGGTGATCGCCCCGCTGGCTCAACTGCTCAGCTACCTGGCCTGGTTCGTGCTGCTGCTGTGCGTCGGCCGCGCCATCTTCGTCGCCGCACTCCTCGCATTCCGCACCTACCGCGAGGAAAGCGCCGAAGGCCTCATCGGCTCACTCTCGGCCGCCACGCTCCTCGGATCCGCCAGCGGCATCGCCGCCGCCGTCCTACCCACCTAACCACACCCTCCAGAGGCAACCTCATGAAACCCGCTTTGCGACAACGCATCCCCGCGCTGACCGCCATCGTGGCGGTCGGCGTCATTCCCGTGGCATGCATCGGCTGTGGCGCGCCCGAACCGGGAGACACCGCGACGGACACGACGGCGAGCGCGGTGGCGGTCGCACCCACGGGCCTGCGGTGGGCCAGCTATCAGGGCATCGAACTGCCATACGCCGATCAGGGACCTACCCGCACGGACGGACCGGTTGTGGGCGGATTCGAGCACTCGCCGGCAGGTGCGGCACTGGCCGCGATCCACGCCACGGTCCGGATCTCGATCGCACCCGACAGTGACTGGGCGGTGATCGGACACCAGATGCTCGCCCCCGGACCCGGCCGCGACGCCTGGGCCCTGGCCCGCGCCCAGATCTCGATCACCACCCCGATCACCGACGGCCCCCCGAAGATCCTCGGCTACACCCTCGCCCACTACAGCCACGACACCGCGGCCATCGACATCTACAGCCTGCACCCGGACAACTCGCTCACCCGCAACCACACCCAGCTCACCTGGCAAGCCGGCGACTGGCGCCTCCAGCTCCCCGTCACACCCACCGCCAACCCCGTTTCCGAAATCGCGGCCCCGCCCGCCGACTTGATCGCCTTCACGCCGCCCCGCTGAACAAGGACACCGAGAATCCGATGAAATCGCATCGCTTGCTGATCATTCTGCTCACCGGCATCGCCGTCGTCGTGGCTGCGGTATTCGTCGTGACGATCACAAGCCACGATCGCGGCGCCGCCCCGGCCCCTGCGCGCGACGGTTCCCAGCACGGTTCGCCCGTCCCGACGGCGCCGAGCGAACCGTCGAGCGAACCGCAGCGGCCCCCGACCATTGATGCGTTCGGCAACCGTCTCGACATCCCGTCCAGCGAGGCCGGAACGCCATTGCCGCAAGATCCCGCGGCGCGCCCTGACCCCGCGAGCCCGGACTATCTGCGGACGGCGCCGGCGCGGTTGCACTGGCAGCGTGGCTGGGGCGGCGCGGCATTGCCGGTCTCGGCAAGCGACGGGCCCACCCACATCCGCGACGGCCTCGCCTCGGGCTTCGCGCGGACCCCGCAAGGCGCGGCGCTGGCCGCACACGACGCGCTCGCCCGGGCGCTCGCTGCACCCGAGGGCATCTGGCAGACGGCGGTCCGTGCCCGCTTCTACGGCGGCGGCGACGCACTGGTGGCACGTTTCGCGCTTGCGCGCGCCCGCACCCCGGATGCCGCCCGCTACGTCGTCGTGCCCGACGGCGTGCGGATCCAACCCGGCTACCAACAAGACCTTGCCGTGGTCGAGTTCGCTGTTCGCTCCGACGCCGGCTACGGCGTGTCGGTGTGGCCGATGGTCTGGGTCGACGGTGACTGGCGCGTCCGAGTCCCCGACAACATCGAAGCCCTCTGGCAACGCGGCACATCCACGCCCGCACTGACCGGGTTCGGCACGTGGAAGACGGTCTCATGAGCACCGTCACCACAGCCGGGAACGTCTTCGCCCTACCGGGGCGCAGGCAGGTGCCGCTGCCTTCGTTGCCCAGCTTGTGTGATGTGCCTGGTGGCCCGAAGGAAGCCTGCGAAACCCTGGCCGACAGCGCCGGGGACGCGGCGGGGCCGGCAATCGATCAGCTCGTCGACAGCCTGGTCAACGGCTTCAGCAATGGACTGAGGCTCGCGATGTCGTGGTGGACGGAGCTTCCGTCGCCGGAGCTGACTGGCGCCGGGGGCGCGCCCGGTTCGGCGTTGAGCGCGGTCCGCGACTACACGAGCGGATTGCAGGTCATCATGTTGACCTGCGGGCTGATGTTCGCGGCCGCCCGGCTGGCGCTGGCAAAGCAGGGTGGGGTGGCCGGTGAGGCGCAAGAGAGTTTCCTGATGCTCGCCCGCGCGGTGTTCGGAGCCATGACATTCGCCGCGGTTGTCACCGCCGGCACCCAAGCAGGGGATGCCTTCGCGAACTGGGTCCTCGATGACGCCGCAGGCTCTGATCGCGCGGGGATGGTCGAACGCGTACTTGCCTTCGACGAAGACATGCGCGTGGCGTTGGGGCCTGGCGTGTTGCTGCTGCTCGGGTTGCTCGGTCTCATCAGCACGCTGGTGCAGCTGGTGATGTTGGTGGTGCGGCAGGCGTTGCTGGTGCTGGTGGTGGCGGTGATTCCGCTGGCTGCGGCGGCGTCGGGGACGGGGCCGGGTTCGCAGTCGTACAAGAAGTTGCTGGCGTGGACGTTGGCGTTCGTGTTGTGGAAGCCGGTCGGCGCGTTGGTGTATGCGATCGCGTTCACCGTCATCGGTAACGACGCCTCCCGTGACCCGCACATGATGCTGCTCGGGCTGATCTTGCTGGTGATGAGCGTGGTCGTGCTCCCGGCACTGATCCGGCTGGTGGCGCCGGCGGTGTCGACGCTGGGCGGCGGCGGGGGCGCGGCCTCGGTGCTGGCGGGTGGGTTGGCCGGTGTCGCGATGGGTGCCGCCGGCGGCTCGAAGGGCGGCTCCGGTGGTGGCCGCAAACTCAGCGAGGGCGACAACGCCGCCGGCGGAGGCGGGGGTGGGGGTGCCGGTGGGGGAGGGGGAGCCAAACCGTCAGGGTCTCCGTCCGGGGGTGGGGGCGGGCGCGCGATGCCCGGCGGTGGTTCCGAGGGCGGTGGCTCGGGTGCGGTCATCAGCGCCGGGCCGACCGGCGGATCTGCCGGTAGCGAAGCCGGCGGTGCTGGCGGGGGTGCTGCGAAGTCGTCGGCAGCGAAGGCGGGTGCCGGTTCTGGCGGGGCCGAGGCGGCAGGTAAGGCCGGGGGTGCGGGTGCGGCCGGTCCGGTTGGGGCGGCGGTGGCTGCGGGTGAGGCGGTGAAGACGAAGGTGCAGCAGGGGGCGGAGGCGCTGGAATCGGCGGTCGACTCCGGCGGTGCCGGTGGCCCGGATGCGTTGGGCCCGGGGGAGGTGCGGCGATGACCTCGCGAATGTATGGGCGGTGGGAAAAACCCCGCAGTGCAGGGTTCTTCGGCCTCACCTGGGGCGTATCGATGCTGGGGCTAGGCCTGGTGATCGCGGTGATGGTGTCGTTCATGGTCACCCGATCCGTCCACCTCAGTGGTGCTCTGCTGCTGGTGTCGGCGCTGGTGTTCATCCCGCTGGCAGTCACCGTGGATGGGCGCACCGGGTGGGAGCTGGCGTTGTTGCGTGTGCAGTTCGCGGTGGCGCGGGTGCGGGGTGAGCATGTGTTGCAGCAGGGTCGGTTCTCCCGGATCCCGGGGGTGGCGAAACTGCCGGGGTTGTTGGCGGATTCGCGGTTGTCGGAGTACGAGACTCCGGGTGGGCGGCGGTTCGCGCTGATCCACCTCCCGCGCACCGATCACTACACGGTGGTGATGCGGGTCATCCCGCGCGGCAAGGAACTCGTCGACCAAGCCCAAATAGATTCCTGGGTCGACGAATACGGCAGGTTCCTGGCCACCCAGAGCCGCGGCGGGGAAGTCGTCGCAGTCACCGCGGTCCTGGACAACGTAGTCGAGACCCGCCTCAAACAAACCCGCGAGGTCACACGCCTGGTGCGCCCAGACGCCCCCGGGTTCGCGAAACAGGTGATGGCCGAGGCGGGTGCGGATGTCGGTGGGGTGGCGGTGCGGATCGAGGCGCGGATCGCGATCACCTACCGCGCCATCGGCAAAACCCGGTTGCGCCGCGACACCGCCGAGCAGGCCCGCGAAATCGGGCGCCGCCTGCAAGGCGTGCTGTCCCAACTCGCCCGCGCCGGCCTTCCCGCCACCCCCTTGCAGGCGTGGGAGGTGATGGGGTTGGTGCGGTCTCGCTACGACCTGGCCGCCCAACGCGACATCGAAGCCGCCGGCCCCGATCTGCTGGCGACCCAGTCCTGGGACAGTGTCGGCCCGTTGGCGCACCGTGACCGCTGGGACCACTACCTGCACGACGGCGGCCGCTCGATCACCTGGGAGATGAACCTCGCCCCGCAAGGCGCGGTGCCGGAGACGGTGCTGGAGGAGTTGTTGCGGCCGCGTGCGGATGTGCCGCGCAAGCGGGTGGCGATCGTGTACCGGCTGCATTCGGCGGCCGAGGCCACCAGCCTGGTCGACTCTGACTACAAAGACGCCCTGGCCGCGGAGCAAACCCAGCGGGGTGTGGCGACGGCGGGGGCGCGGATCCGGGTCGGCAACACCGAAGCCACCCGCATCGAGCAAGCCCGCGGCGCCGGTCTGACCCGGTTCGGGCTGCTGGTGACCGTCACCGACCACCTCGATGCCGACATCCCCGGCATCGAAGCCTCCGTGCAGGGCATGAGCGCCGCCTCCCGGCTCGGGGTGCGCCGCTGCTACGGCACCCAAGCCGCCGCCTTCGCCGCCTCCCTCGGCATCGGACTCATCCTGCCCGACCACACCTCCATCTCGAAACGAGTCTCCGCATGACCACACCACCCACCACGAGAAAGCCACGCCGTCGCCGGTCGGTGCGCACCGAGCAGGTCGCCGGTGTGCGAGTGCTCACCGCCGACGCCCGCGCAGCCCTCGAGGTGCAGGCGCAGGGCTCGGGGTGGCGGGGGTGGCGGGCCAGGGTGGCGATATCGAGCGATGATCATCGACGTGCCACTGCCGCCCGCCGCGTAGGCGCGGGTGATGGTGTGGGTGTCGGTGACTTCGACCGATCGCCGGCCCTGACCGACCGCGGCTACCGCGGTGTCGGCGGCGGCCGCGCCGCTGTCGTGGCCGCGACCCCGGAATGGCGCGCCACCACCGTCCAAGTCGCCGGCTTGTGGCCGTTCGCTGTCGGCGCCAGCGCCCCCGTCGTTGGCACACCGCTGGGCACTCACTACATCACCGGCGCCCCGGTGCATTTCGACCCGATGTCCTGGTTCTTGAAAGGGTTCATTACCGCGCCGATCGCTTTTGTGTTGGCGCTCAATGGTTTCGGGAAGTCGTCGTTGATTCGGCGGATGGTGACCGGGGCGGTCGCGGCCGGGGAAACCGTGCTGTGCATGGGTGATACCAAACCCGACTACCGCGACCTCGTCACCGCGCTCGGTGGCCAGGTCGTCGACGTCGGCTACGGGCATGGCACCCTCAATCCCCTCGACCTCGGGGCCCTCGGAACGGCGGTGGATCGGCTCACCGATCCCGACCAACGCCGGCAGGTGACCGCCCGGGTCGAAGCCGGACAGGTCAATATCGTCGCCGGGCTCGTCGAACTGGTCCGCGGTGCCCGCGTCGCCGACTACGAAGAAGTCCTGATCGCCGCCGGGCTGCGCGAATTGTATTCGCCGACCGGCGGATTCGACCACACCAGCCCGCCATTGCTGTCGGATCTGCTGGCGGTCATTTCCGGCGGCGGTGACCGGTTGCGGGAGTTCGCCGAAGAAGACGACGAACCGTCCTACCGGGCTGCGACCAAAGCCCTGCGTCGCTCGTTGCGGGCCCTGGTGGAGGGTCCGTTCGGTGCGATTTTCGACGGGCACACCAGCACAGGCATCGATATCGACAGCCCCGCCGTGTGCGTGGATGTCTCGAGGATCCCCGATGGCGACACCAAACTCCTGGCCGCGGTGCTGATGGTGTGTTGGTCGAACGGGTTCGGCGCGGTCGCCGCCGCCCACGCCCTCGCCGACGCCGGGCTGGCGCCGAAGCGGACCTTCGAGGTCGTGATGGATGAGATCTGGCGGGTGCTCGGCGCCGGCGATTTCATGGTCGACCGCGTCGACGCCCTGACCCGCCTCAACCGCGGGCTGGGCGCTGGGTTGATCATGTGCAGCCACACGATCAAAGACCTCTCCGCGTTCGACTCACCTGCCGCCCAAGCAAAAGCGTTGGGGTTCTTCGAACGCGCTCGCGCCAAACTCATCGGCCCCGTCGGGCCGGAGGAGATCGAACGCATCCGCGCCGCCGCCGGCGTCACCGAAACCGAAAAACTACTCGTCACATCCTGGGCCGCACCCCGCCCACCCAGCGACGACGACCTCGACCCCGGCAGGCGCGAAACCCCACCCGGCACCGGCTGCTTCCTGCTCAAAACCGGCGAAGCCCACGAACCCGGCATCCCCTTCCGCATGACCTTCACCCCCACCGAACTACGCAGCGACATCCACAACACCAACCGCCGCTTCACCAACCTGCCCCGCACCCAACCACCGTCGACCTCTCAGCCGGCCACGCCAGCCGGAGGAACACCATGACCGAACCCAAGCAACCCCGCCACCCGCACCAAGGTCCAGGAGCGTCTTTCCGTGCAGGTGCCAGCGACGCGACGGATCCGTTCTACTACATCAACACCGGCGCCTCCTGGGACGAGCAGCAGTTGCGCGCCGATTACGCGCGCGCCCACCAGCTACGCGGAGCCGCGTACCGCGCCGACGACGACCAGATGGCGGTGATGCTGGCCGACGCCGGTCGGCTCGCCGAGCGCTGGCGCACCCGAGACGACAATCTCGCCGCCGTGTGGGAGGGCCTGGAGAACGCGGTGCTGGGGTGGCGTCACGCGCCGGCCACCATGGCTCGGCTGCTGAACAACCTCGAACACGATGCGCAACACGGGCGCAAGAGCGCGTTACCGGAGCCGGAGGTGCGCAGTCTGTACCAGGCGGGGGGGCTGACCGGACACCGCACCTGGCTCACGCCCGCCACGATGACCCGCGACGCCTCCGACCACGCCCCGTGCATCTTCGGTCAGGGCGTCGGCGGGTCGCTGGCGCCGACCAGTAGTCGTGACCAGAGCCCTGGCCATGCGGCCATGCCGTCAGCCGACATCGAGTCCGCGGTAGAGCACGCCATAGCTGACGAGACACCGACATGGGTGCCTGAACCCGAGACCGACCCGACCGCACCGTCGGCGTCGTCGCAATCGCACATGGAGTGCGGGCCATGACCACGTCAACCACCACCGTGCGCGCACCGTCCAACGGTCTTCAGCGACCGCACCGTGAGCCCCAGCACCCCAACGTGTTCGACACATCCGAGCACCGCCCCCGAACCCAAGGCGACCCGGAACCATGCCATGACTTCGTCACCGAAAACCGTTGCCGCGACGGCGTTGCTGCTGCCGGTGGTGTTGTTGGTGACGTTGCTGCTGCTGGTCGTGGGTGGCGCCCGGCAACCGGTGTCGTGTGCCGATCCGGTCACGGGGCATGCGCCGGGGGTTGCGGGCCCGACCGGGCAGACGGTGGCCGGGCTAACCGAACGCCAGTTGCAGCTGGCGCGTCAAGGCGTGGCGATCGGGTTGCAGCGCGGGATGCCGGAGGCGGTGATCATCGCCGAGCTGGCCGCCCAGATCACCGAATCCTCGCTACGCAACCTCGCCAACCCGAACGTGCCGGAATCACTGAACTATCCCAACGACGGGATCGGCACCGACCACGACTCGGTCGGCCCGCATCAGCTGCGGTTCAGCCTCCACGGCCAGCCCGGCATCGCCGCCCTTATGGACCCGAACTACCAAATCAACTGGTTCTACGACAAAGCCGAAGCCCTCGGCGCGGAGGCGGGGGCGTTGACCCCGGCCGAGCTGGCCCAGGAGATCGAACGCTCAGCACCCAATGCCTACGGCCGCCACATCGAACTGGCTCGCCAGTTGTATGCCATGTTCGCCGAACTCGACCCGGCCTCGATGCCCCGCACACCACCTGGCGCCCCCGCGGCAGGGTGCGGGGCCGGCAGCTCGCCATCGGGGCCGTTGCCGCCGGCGAGCTCGTTCGGGACGGCGGTGATCGAGGCCGCGTCGCGGTGGATCGGGACACCGTATGTGTGGGGCGGTGGCGATGTGCATGGCCCGACCGGTGGTGGTTTCGACTGCTCGGGGCTGACGTTGCATGCGATCTACCACGCGTCACAGGGGCGGATCCGGCTGCCGCACTACACCCAGGCCCAGCAAGATCACCCCACCGCCGAAGTGGTGCCGTTTGCGGCGCGCTCGCCGGGCGATCTGATCTTCTTCACCAGCGCGGGTGCAGCGGATTCCCATCATGTCGGGATCTACGTCGGGCGCGACGAGCAGGGACGCGACCTGCTGCTGCACGCCCCGACCAGCGGCCAAACCGTCACGATCGGCCTGCTGTCGGATTTCGACGGCGAACGCATGGACGTGCGCCGCTACCCCAAACCCACCCCCGACGGCGGCGGCGACCCACGCACCTGACCCCTGCGCCGCCGAACGCGCTGTTGCTGGAGGACCTGATGAACCCACCACCCGCTTTCCCGGACGAGGACCGGGGCGAGGTCACCCCGGAGATGGTGGTGCGTGTGCGTGCGGTCGAGCTGCGCCGCTGCACCACCACCCGGCAGCTGGACCGCATCGCCGTCCAGCACGGGTTCACCGACCCCCGCACCGTCGAACGGTTCCTGACCGCGCTGCTCGACATCGCCGGCATCGACTACGAAGGAATGCGACAAGCCGAAGCCCTCGACCGCACCCACCGCAGCCTCGGCCAGCTCGCCGATCGCGGACCCCGGATGCTGCTGTACTCGGCCGCCACCACCAACCAGTTCACCCTTCGCGCCGGCAACGGCCACGTCATCTGGCGCGACCACCACCCATCCGACACAGGCCCAGATATCGCAGCAGCGGAAGTCGCGGCGCGGCAGGCGATCTGGCTCGCCGGGCTCGCGCGCACCCACTGGGGTGCCGACGCCGCAACGTTGCGCCTGGTGCTCGCTGATGCCGACGGGGTGAACCGGCTCCTGCTGCATGCGGCGGCGCTGACGGCCGCGCTGGTGCTGGAGCTGACGGTGCAACCGGTCGATCATCCCGCCACCGGCGCCGCTACTGGTGGGCCGGTGTTCTGGTCGACCGCCGACCTCGCGGCCCTCATCGACCCGACCGGAGAACCACGATGAAAACCCACGCACTGCTCGTGCCCGCCACACTCCTGGCCGCCGCGCTCACCACCAGCGCCTGCACCACCGATCCGACAGCCGGTGCGGGCGAAACCCGGTGTGCCGCTGCGGCCTTCGATCCGCCATTCCAGGAGGTGGAGCCGTGTTCGGTCGAGGCGGTGCTGGTCGCGGCGACGACGACGATCTTCGACTACCGGCCGTTCGACCAACGTGATCAGCGCGCGGCGTTCCGCAGCGCCCGCCCGCTGATGACCCGCGAGTTCGCCACCCGCGCGGAGCAAGCCGCTCTGGCGTGGGCGCCGATCACCACCAGCCAATGGCAGCAGTGGGCCACGAACGCCACCGCGATCACCACCACAGTCAAAGTGGGCGCCGATGACCATCCGCCCGACACGGCGACCAGCGTCCGGCGGGTGTTGGCCGTCGAACTTCACCCGGCCGGGCAGGCACGGATCGCGTTCGCGGTGTACGCCCACGCCACCCGCCCGGCGGCTGGGCGGGGATGGTTGCTGGCGGATCTGGGGGTCCGGTCGTGAGCGGCGATCCGGTCGAGGAATCCAGCGTCGCCGTCCGCCAAGGTTTTGTGCAGGCCCTGCAGACCGCGCACACCACCGCGGCGCTGATGCAGCGGCGAGGCGGGGAATCGCGCAGCCGCGCCGAACACAACCAGCGGATGTCCAACGACGCCGCTCGCGCGAAGCGGTCACAGGCCGAGTATGAGATGCGGGTCCTGGATGCCATCGACAAGGCCTACCAGGGTCGCGAACTGCACGCCGCGCGGGTCGAGGAGGTCCACAAACGGATCGAGCAAGGCAGCGAACTGCACAAGAAGGACCTGGAATACAAGAAGGACCAGATCGAGCGAGGAAAGCAGGACCTGGATCGCCGCAACACCAGCGAGGTCCTCGAACGGGGTCGCCTAGACGACGTGCATGAGAAGAAGGTCGAGGGCTATCGGGCCCGTGAAGAACGTGCGGGAGAGCTTCACAAGCTCGATGTCAAGTACAAGGAGTTGTTGCTTGAAATTCGTCGCCGCGCCGCCGGGTTCAGCGACACCCTCACTGCGGCAGGAGAGGCGGGTGAGGCGATGGCGTCGGCGGCGGCGTTCGCCACCGCCCAGGCCGCCAGTGATCTGTCCGACACCCACCGCGACGCGGCCGCTGCCTTCACCGAACGCTTCGCCGAGGACACCGGCCTCGATCCTGGTGCCCTCATCGACGACACCGCCACCGACCTACCTCTATGGGAGCCGACCCCCGCCGACGCCGCGTTGCTCGACAACCTGAACGGGCTCACCGAGGAGTTGTCGATGGCCGCCCACCTCGACCACGGTGCAGCCGCCACCAGCCCGGCCCCCACCGCGCCGGGGCAGCTCATCGACGCCGTGATCGCCGCCGCCGCCGAGCCCGACCCGGCCGCCGACCTCGAACCCACCCCGGACCCTGAGGTCGAGACGGGCGCCGCCGTAGCCTCGACCCTGGAGCCGGAACCATGACCCCGGCCGCACTCGCCCACCCGCGAACGCGGCGCATACCGCGGGATGGTCGGCGATGGTGAACACTCCGACGCGGATCCAGGCGCATCTGCTGCGCGCGATCCAAAACATCAGCTACGACAACCACACTCGCCTCGAAGCCGCCCACCGCGACGGTCACACCACCCCACCGCCGGCGGTAGCCGAACACGTCGCGATCGGGGAACGCTCCCGCGAGGAGATCGATCGGACCGCGCTGGCGGTGGGTGTGCCGAAAACCTGGATCGACTACGTCCAAGCCGCCGGAGACCGGGGCGCGGCCTGGGATCCGGGCACGGGGATGCTGGCCCCGAACACGATCGAGCGCTCCACCCTGATCAGCGCGCTGGCCCGGGACGTGCGCTCGTTGCAGGACATGGCCGCGATTGCGGCCGCCTACACCCGCACCGTCGACGTCGACACCGACCGCAACGCCCGCCATCGCCGGATCATGGGCATGACCTGGCAGCGCCTCGGCGCCATCGGGCACGCCCTCGCGCTGACCGAGGACGACCGCCACCAGCTGTGGCAACGCGGTCCCCGGCGTTGGGCCACCGAAGCTGCCGCCGAGTCCTCCGAGCTGACCGTGGCGCAGCTGCGCGCGCGTTTCGAGCACACCAGCGGCGCTGACTTCACCGCCGCCGCGATGCCCACCATCGTGCTGCAAGCCGCCGGCATCACCGCCGACGACATCAGCGCCCAGATGCCGGTCACCCCGGACCGGATGGTCGAACTCGCCGCCGCCGCGCTCGACCAACAGACGAGCACGGAACCGGCATTGATCACCGACCCCGCCCACGCAACCCGACCCGGGCACGCCATCACCGCCACCCTCGCCGCCGCCGGTCTGACCGGTGACCAGCCGAATCCGGTGCCCGAATCGGAGCACCCACCCGAACCCACCAACACGGCAAGCGATTACGGCATCGACCCGGCGCCATGACCAAGACCTTGTCCCACACGAAAGTGAGAGAAACCGATGACGAGCCCGACACCCCACGACGGGTTATCGACGTGGAAGCTGCGGCTGCTGGCGCGCATCCAGAAGACCTCTGCCGACCATGCCCGGGTGCTGCGCAGCGGATACCCGGAATACCAGCGCCACTACGGCGCCGGCGACATCCCGATCCAGACCTGGCGCACCCATCTGCGCGCCATCGCTGCCGACCTGGAGGACATGACGGCGTACGCGGTAGCGGTGGATATCCCGCCCCGGGCCATCGATGAGGCCCTCGGGGCCGGTGCGCGGGGCGAACTTTGGGGCGATTCGGTGCATACGCCACCAGCATTGGCGCACGGGGAGACCGAGGTCTGGGCGCATATGGTCGACGGTGTCGCCTCCGACATCTGGCAGCTCGAACACATGGCAGCCCTCCGCGTGGAGCACACCGCGCGCGGACTCGACGCCCGCGTGAGCGCCGGGGAGATCGCCGACTTCGACGTCAACATGGAGGCCCTGTGGGCCCGGGCGAGGATGACCGCCGACGCCATCGAGCTGCCCGAGCGCGACCGCGCCGAGATCTGGGACCGCACCCGGGACGGTTGGCAGCGACTGGTCGAAACCACCCTGTTCGTATACAGCGACACCGAATTACATGAGCGGTGGCGCACGATGGCCTGGCCCGGCCTCGCCTTCGAAGCCCGCCGTGACCTCGACACCCTCACCGCCACCACCCTCGGGCATCCGCCCCCGACCCGCGAGCAGCTGATCACCCGCGCGAGCCAAGCGATCGCCGACGCCAACGCCAGCTACGCACCCCCACCGCTCGGCGAAACCATCGCCGCCTCCGTCGGGGACGACCTGGCCGCCCAGTGGGCCGACCCCGACCCAGGTCTCGCCGGCGAACCCATCGATCCCACACCGCGGACAGACCCGCCGGGGCACGAGCTGTGACCACATCCCTGTTCGAAACCGCAAGTACCAGAAAGGAGTCTGTGGCGATGACTGGTCCGCTGGCCGGTGTCGATCGGCTGCCCGGGTGGCAGCGGCGGCTGCTGAAGGGTGTGCAAGATCTGTCCTATGAGCATGTACGGGTACTGACGTACGAGTTCCCGACCTATTTCCCGGGGTCAGAGGGCGAGGACCTGCCGATGCGGATTTGGCGGGACCAGCTCGGCGACGTCCATTCCCAACGCATGCAGGCACGGCTGCGGGCCATCGATGCCGGGATCCCGCGCGAGACCGTGGACGCAGCAGCCGAGGCCGGCGCCTACGGCATCCGCTGGGCCGACAGCCCGCACGCCCCACCACCGTCGCAGCATCCAGAACTCGACCACATCATCGATCACCTGGCCTACGACGCCTACCGGCTCGAACAGATGGCGGCCATGCACGCCCGCCGCGCGACGATGCCCGGCCCGCTGCGCCCGCACCCGGCCGAGACCGGGCTGCCCGAACAAACGCGACGCAACATGATTGCGACCGCCCACCGCGCAGCGCTGTTCGCCCAGATCGCTGATCTGAGTGAGGGCGAGGCCGCCGCGTTCTGGGACCGCGATGAGTCGGCGTGGGATCGGGTGATCGGCACGTTGATGGAGAACGTCGGTGACTTCGCCGTCGTCGAAGGATGGCGCGCCGCGTCCTGGGGCCACATCGAAACCGCCCTGACCGGCGACATCCACACCTTGACCGACATGTATGGGCTGGCGAGCCCACCGCAATGGTGGCCGCCCGATCCCGACACGCTCCTCGCCCGCGCTGGCGCCGCCGTCGCCCGCTACCACGACCGGGTCGCCACGGGGACGGCGGTCGAGCACGATAGCGCACCCGAGGCGGCAACGGTCGTCGACGCGGCAGTGGTCATCGACGTGGAGCCGGGGATCGAGGCAGAGTCCGAGGCTGCGGCGCCGCCGGAGCAGCAGATCGACCCTGACCTGGGGTGGTGAGGCGCGAATGTCGGAGCCATGGCCGTCGGTCGAGGATTGGCTGGGGCAGCTGCTGCGGAGCATCCACATGCTGTCGGCCCAGTGCACGCGGCTTGTGGCCACACCCGTGGTGCCGGTCGGTGATCAGGAACTGGATGAGGAGCAGCAGGCGACCCACACAGAGGCGGTGAATGCGGTGGAGGGTTTGCTCGAGCAGACCGAGCAGACTGCGTTGTCGGCGGGAGTTCCGGCGGGGTGGATCGCGGACATGCGGGAACTCGGCGCCCGCGGTGCGCGGCCTGCACCCGCGCCGGAGCCGGGCTCGCCGGTGAGCGTGGTGCCGGTGCGTGATGCGGTGAGCCAACAGTTCTATGTCGAGATGCTGAGTGTGGATCTGTGGCACCTGGAGCGGATGGCCGGTTTGGCTGCCGCCCGCACCGACCGCCTCGCCACTGGCCGATGGAGTATCAGCACTGATCCCGACGCCGAAGGCCGGTTCGCCGAGGCGATGGCCCGTCGCTGGGAACGGGTCAACGCCCTGGCCCGCGCCGCTGAGCTCACGGATAGCGAGGCCGAAAGGTTGTGGGGCGCGGGCGCAGACGGCATCCGTCACTTCCACGCCGGGGCCGTGGGCACCTGGACGGAGGCCAGCCTGATGCAAGCCTGGAGCGACTACGCCCACAGCACACCGGATCTGGCGATCCCGCCCTACGTTCCCGCCGCCCCCGGTGCGGACGCGCAGGCGAGCACTCCGACCGCACCGACACCGCAGCAGATGATCGCCGCAGCATCGGCAGCGCTGCGATCGTCCTTCATCGACAACGCCATCACCGCCGCCACACACGACCATGCCGAGATCGCTTCCGAAGCGGGCGCCGCGAACTGGGACGCCAGCACCGACGTCGGTCCCGATCAGGTCAATCACGGCAGCGGGCCCGGACCGTGAGCTCATCGATACTGGAAGCAAAAGCCTCTCTGCACCAATAGTTTCCGTTCTCTTGTCGGCGCGTCGGTCACGGGTACTGACCGGATGAGCCGAACCTGATCTGCCGGGGACATCCACCGGCCGCCACCGCCTTTGCTCGGTCGCGGCAGCCGCCCTCCCACACCTTTTTGGAGGCGACGATGTCCACCACATCGACTTCTGCGGGCGATCTCGCCGCGACCGAGGCCGCCCTACGACACGATTTCACCCGCGCGCACAACCTGCGGATGATCGCCCCGCACGCGGAAAACCCTGAACAGACCCGCGCGTTCCTCGACCAAGCCGCTGCCCTGGCCGCGCACTGGACCCGCGACCCCGACTCCCGCGGGCTGTGGCATGAGCTCGAGGCCGCGGTGGGCGCGTGGGAAGCGCGCCCGGAAACGACCGCCGCCGCCTTCCGGCGCCTGTCGCAAACACACGCTGCCGGCGACCTCCCGATCGACGACCGGCAGTGGCGAACCCTGACCCAGGCCGCCGAGCTCACCGGCCACCACGAGCCCACGACCATCGGCTCCGGCCAGGACAGCGCTCGCTGGCGGCCACAGCCGAACACCGAGCTCGCCAGCAGTGCGAGTGTGCTCGATCGCGCCCTCGGAGGACGCGCGTCCGAACCGGTGAGCCTGGACGAGGTCGATGCGGTGATCGCCGCGACCAATCGACTGCTGGAACTCGAAGACAACCTCGGCGACCGCGACACCGGCGCCGACGAGCACGCCTCCCTCCTACCGCCCGAGCTGCGTCACGCCCCGGGCATCGTCGCCGAGGGCCGCCGCACCGCCGCGCTGGCACAGCTGCAGAATCTCACCGCCCAACATCAGCGGCTGGCAGGGGAGTGGGACGGACCTGCCGAGGAAGTCGACACCCTCGTCACCCGCCTGGACTCGCTCCTGGAGGCGGCCCGCACGGCCCGCCGCGACGCCGCCGAGGCCGGAGCCAACGCCACCGACATCGAAACCGCCTACCGAGCCGGTCGCGACGGCCACTACCGACAGCCGCACACCGGACACCAAACCACGGCCGCCGACGGCACCCAACCCGGACCGGCCGCTATCGCCGACGCCGACGGCACAGAGATCCGCGCCCTCGTCGACGCCGCTGTAGGCGGCGACACCGAACCGCAGGCATGGTCCGTCGAAGACGGCCCTGACACCGCGCCCGACCCGGCCCGGGCAGTGCGCGAGGCCGGAGCCACGCTATGAACCAGCCACCCACAGCACGTGCTTCCTTGCCGGTGGGGGTGTGGTCGTGATGGTCGGGCGCGAGTCACGCCGGCGCAGCCGACGAGGGCTCGGAGAGGAGACCACGCTCCTGGCGTCCGCGCTGGCGCTGGTGCTCATCGCCGGCGCGGCGTGGCTGGCGCTGGCGGCGGGGAATTGGGTCAGCGGGCAACCTGTCATCGGGCATCCGGTGCGGGCGCTGCTCGCCGTGTCCGCAGGGAGGCATCCGTGGCCGGTGGCGGCGACCGTCCTTTTCATCGGTCTGCTCGCGGGCGGGTTCGCAGCGGGTGTGGCGGTGTGGCAGCGGTATCGGGCCGGCAGCGAGATCGACGCGGCAGCGCGCACCATGCAGCCCCCGCACCTGATCACCATGGCGCGAGCCCGCGACAACCTCGCCACCAACCAGCGACTGCTGCGCGATGCCCCCGCACCCGTGCGGGCCATGCCGGGACCGCCGTTGGGGCGCACGGTGATCGGCGGGATCGAGTTGTTCGTGCCCGCCGAGCTGGGGGTCACGATCGCGGCCGGTACCCGCACCGGCAAGACGATGGCGTGGGCGGTTGCGGCGGTGCTGGGCGCGTGGGGTGCGTGCTTGGCGACCTCGAACAAACCCGACCTCTACCGCCACACCGTCTACGGTCGTGAACGCCGCGGCCGGGTGTGGTTGTGCGACCTGCAAGCGGTGACCGGGCAACCCGTGTGCGGGTTCTGGGTCAACCTCCTGACCCAGGTGACCGGCTTGCCGGCCGCACGCAAGCTGGCCGGCTTCTTCGTGTCCGGGTCGACGGGGTCGGCGTCGCAGGCGGCCAATGCGAAGGTCGACTCGTATTTCGATGGCGGCGCCCAAGAGCTGTTGGCGTTGTATGTGTTTGCTGCCGCGTGCGCGGGTGGGGATTTGCTGCATGTGGCCGAATGGCTCGGCCGCGACCAGGACGAAACTCCGGCGCTGATCCTGCGCGCCCACGGCCACACCCGCCCGGCCGAACGGATTGTGGAGTGCCAGGGCCTGTATGCCCGCCAACGCGACGGCCTCTACGACATGGCGCGCCGTTTCCTCAACGTGCTCTCCGACCCCGGCTACGCGCGAATGGTCACCCCGCCCCAGCGGCTGCAGATCAAGGTCCGCGAAGCGAGCGCGGCCGAACGCGCACTGGGCGCGAAGAAGATCGTCGTCTATACCGCTGAACTGGAATCAACGCACCAGTTGCCGGAATTCGTGCCCAGCGAGTTCGTCACCTCGTCGGACACCCTGTATGCGTTGTCGATGGCCGGCCCGGACGGCGCCACCCCGCTGACGTCTGCTCTGGTGGGTCAGATTCTGGAGGCGGGGTTGGCGGTGGCGCGAGCCCGGCCGGATGGCCGGTTGGCGGTGCCGTTGTTGGGGGTGCTCGATGAGGCCGCCAACTGTGCCCGCATCGGTGAGCTGCCCTCCTACTACACTTACGCCGGAGGCTGCGGCATCGTGCTGATGACGATCCTGCAGGTCCTCGAACAGGGCGAAGACCTATGGGGCGCCAACGGTTTGGCGACCATGCGCGCGCAGTCGATCGAGGTATACGGCGGCGGCATCGCCGCCACCGGCTACCTCGAGCATTGGGTCGCGATGGCCGGCGCCCACGAAGTCGCCGACCGCTCCCGCAGCCGCGGCGCCGGCGGCACCAACCGCACCCTGACCTGGCGCACCGAACCCATCCTCGACGTCGCCATCCTCGCCGCACTACCGAAAAACAGGGCGCTGGTACGACTTCCAAACCACGGCCCCGTCGTCGTCGAAAAACTATGGTGGTCCGACACCGAACACGCGCCCCTGGTGCGCGCATCCCTGGACCGCTTCGACAAAGCCCCCCAACCACTCCCCGGCCTCGACACGACCGACCAAGCCCATGGGGAGGGGGAGCCGTCATGACCGCCCCATCGGGTTCGGGTGCCGCCGCGTCGACGGGGAAGGCGCCGAAGCCGCCACAGTACCGGCATTTCACCGACTTCGTCACGACCTGGCTGCTGCCGACGATCAACGTGCGCCTCGCCGAAGCCAACCGCGAGAACACCTACACCTGGTGTGAGCGGTGGTGGGCGCACCGCGCGGTCGCGGTGCGGTTCGCGCACCTGCACAACGCGTTCGAGGCCCAACGCCGCTCCAATACCGGCAGCGGCCTGAGTACCTTCCTGCTCTCCCACGTCGACGGGCACATGAAGGTGATCCTCGACGCCGCCAATGGCCCCCTGCACCGCTGCACCCGCCGAGAACACGTCAGCACCGCATCATTACCGTTCGACCCGGTCCCGCCCGGATGGTTCGGCCCACCCAAACCGCCCACGCCCGAACAGAACCCGACCGGCGATGGCGGCGAGGGCGCCAAAGGGGCGAAGAAGACCCCGCCCCGGTTCGCGCACTATTCGCAGTTCGCGGAGAAGTGGCTGCTGCCGGTGACCTCGGTGCGGATCGCGGCCAATCAGCGCGAGGGCCAGTACACGTGGTGTCGGCAGTGGTGGCGCCACCAGGCGGTGGTGGTGCGGTTGGCGGCGGTGCACCGGGTGTTCGAGGCCGCGCTGCGCGCCGACGACAAATCCGCGATGAGCACGCTGTTCGTCCGCCACATCGACCCGCACATGCGCTACATCCTCGACGCCGCCAACGGCCCGCTCTACCGCTGCACCCCCGACGACCACCTCGACACCCCCGGCCTCCCCACCGCCGCGGTACCGGACAACTGGTTCGGCGTCACCGGCGCCACCACGCCGATCGAGCGACTGGGATTCGGCCCCGCCTACAGCAAACTGCGCCAACCCGCTGACACCGAGGGGGAGTCATGACGATCGCACCCACCCGTCTCCAGGCCCGGCTGTTGCAGATGCTGCAGAACGAAACCGTCGCCGGCGCCGAGGCGCTGAGCACTGCCGACGAGCACTACCACCGCACCGGCGCCCGCCCCGACCAGACATGGTTCGACGACCACGAACAGCGGATGCTGTTGCGGCAGGCACTCGAAGGCGCCGCGCACGCGGCCGGCATCCCACGCGCATGGCTCGACCACGTCCGCGAACGCGGCGACCGCGGCCTGCGCTGGCAAGCCGACCTGTCGCTGCGCGAACCCGAACAACCCGACTGGGACACCGTCCTCGGTGACCTCGTCGCCGACGTCGCCCGCCTCCGGGACTGGTCGGCCCTGGCCGCCCTGCACCCGCACACACACGACCTGCCCGAGACCGACCCGCGTACCCGCCTGGCCCGCAACCTCAGCGCCTTGTTCACCAGGACCGCTGGCGTGGTCAACCTCCTCGGCGTCGACGACACCATCGCCGCAGACCTGTGGGGCACCCACGCCGACCTCGTCGAATCCGGTGCCCAACATCTCACCGGCATCGATGCCCCCGAAGTCCACCGCCGCCTACACGCGGCCGCCAATTCCGACACCGGCACCTACCTGCTCCAAGCCCAAGTCCTCGAAATCACCCGCATCCCCACCAACACCGCCCCTGGCCTGCCACCACCACGCCAACTCGGCACCGACATCATCACCGCCCTCGGCGCCGACGCATCCCAACCCGCACAACTCAGCACCCCGACCGTCACCCTCGACAACGCGGCCGACCCTCCGGAGCTGAGGGCAGAGTCGCCAATCTTCCGGGCCGCCACACACGGCGACACCACCGGTGCCGCGCCGGTGAATTTCCCAGGCTCGGTGGGTGCTCCGGCGTTCAGTGACCCTCCCCGGGCCGATCAGGGCGCGGCGATCGAGGCCGCGGTCGCCGCCGCCGCTCCGGATGCCGATGCAGCGCTGTGGTTCAGCCACGCCGACGATCCGACACACCTGCCGCAACCGCACCCGGATACCGGCCAGGAGGTGGCGCCATGAGCACGCCCAAGCGCGGACCACGCCTGCGGGAACTGCCCGCCGCCCAGGCAGATGCCCTGCGCGCGCTCTACGACCACACCGTCACCGTAACCCGGCTTCGCGCCACCACACCCACATCTCCCGCCGGTGTCCATCCGCATCTGGATGTCGCCGAACGCGAACGAGCCCTGGCCGAGATCGCAGCCCGCAGCACCGGCCTGCCCGAGATCTGGATCCAACACACCCGCCACCTCGCCGGCACCGGCCAGCCCTGGCACCTCGACCACCACCTACCACCAGCACCAGCACGACGGCCACAACGGCGCACCCGCACACGCGTGAACGATGACCTCGAGCGACTCCGCGAGATGGCCGTCCTGATCGCGGTGCGCGAGCACCGCGACCCATCCGCCCAGGCCGCCGGGGCGTCGCAAGTCGGTGGGCAACAACTGCGCCGCAACATGAACGCGCTGCGGACTCGCGCACTGGCCACCGCCGCCGCAATCGGCCTTGACCTCGAACACCTCGCCATCTCCGCCGCCCAGCTCGCCCACACCTGCACCCAGCTGCTCGCGGCCGCCGACGCCGACCTCGACGCCCTCTGGCACACCCACACCCGAGACACCATCGCCGCCGACGTCCGCAACTCCCTGCGCAACCTGCGCCGCCACCACCCCAACCTGCACCTCGACGACGCAGCCATCGCTCGCCCCTCACAGCTGATCGCACGCGCCCACACGCTCATCGCGACGTCCGGGGCCGACCCTGACGGCCGGGCCATGGAGAACGCGATCACCGCCGCGGTCGGTGTCGGCGAAGCCCCATCGACTGCACCGGACCCCGATCTGGTTACCGCACTTGCCGAGGAAACGCCCGGCGCGGTCGCGTCGGCTGACCACGACCACGGCCCATCCCCGTGACCAGTCACCGCCACGCAGACCGGCCACCCCATTCCCAATCCTTTTACGCGACTTGGAGAGTCGACCATGACCCTTGCATTAGACCGCTACGCCCGTGCCGCCGCCCTGCATCAGCATCGCTTCGGGGAGCACCGCCTCACGTACCTGCCCGACGGCGTCGCCTACCTCGACCCCCGTGCCTGGTTCCCCGCCGCCACCGACGAGATCTGGGACGCGCACGCACATCTGATCAACCCCGATGGCTGGCTCGTCGCCAGCGTCGGCGCCCTCCTGGTCGAATACCGCGACCACACCCTGCTCATCGACGCCGGCTTCGGGCCCATGGCCCTCCCCACCCCCTTCGGGCTGATCCGCGGCGGCGAACTGCTCCGCAGCCTCGACGCCGCCGGCAAACACCCCGACGACATCGACGCGATCGCCCTGACCCACCTGCACCTCGACCACATCGGCTGGCTCTGGCAACCCAGCAGCCCGTTCACCAACACCCCGGTCCTGGTCGGCGACACCGAATGGCACCACCGCCACCTCGCCACCACCGACGGCATCACCCCCGAAATCCTCGACACCTTCGCCGACCGCGTCCGCACCATCACCGACCACCAACAGGTCGCCCCCGGCATCCACGCCACCACCACACCCGGCCACAGCCTCGGCCACCTCACCTACACCCTCACCGCCACCCGACACCGCGTCATCGCCTTCGGCGACGCACTACAAACACCCCTACAAGTCCGCCACCCCGAACTCACCGCCGCCCTCGACGACGACCCCGACGCCTCCCGCACCACCGCCCGCCGACTCGTCGACGACCTCAGCACCCCCGGCACCCTCGGCTTCGGAATCCACTTCGCCGACACCCAACTCGGCCACGTCACCACCACCCCCACCGGCACTAGAACCTGGCAACCCACCTAACCAGCCACGCAGCCGCACCGCGCAAGACCGGCCGACCTCGGCACAACCTCTTCACAGAACGGAACATGCATGACCATCACCACCGACACCCGACCCGCATCGAAACTGCTGAACCGCATCGACGGCGTCGGCGACATCATCACGAACTCTCAACCCGAGGCCCTTCGCTTACGCCGGGCCACCGACCATGTCGTCGACGCCCTCGAGACCACCGGCGTGACCCGCATGACCTGGCCTCGGGAGCAGGGAGGTGCCCAGCTGGGCCTGCTCGACCAGCATGCGATCCTCACTGAAATCGGCCGCCACGACGGCTCAACCGCCTGGCTCACCGCCATCTGGGCCGCCACCCCATGGATGATCCGGCTCTTCGGCGAGGAAGTGTTCGATGAATACCTCACCAGCGCCAACACCCGCGCTGGCGGGGTGTTCTCGATCACCGGCACCGCCACCCCAACCACCGGCGGCTACACCGTCACCGGACGGTGGCCGTTCTGCTCCGGCCAACACCACTCCGGGTGGATGATCGTGCCCGCCCACTCCGACCACGACGGCCACCCGCTGGCCCTGCTGGTGCCGCGCACCGCGTTCGATCTCGCGGGGGAGTGGACGATGAGCGGACTGGTCGGCACCGGGTCGAACGCCCTCTCACTCACCAACGCCTTCATCCCGCAACGGCATACGATCCCGTTCCATCACATCCTCGACGGCATCGGCCGCGACTACACCCCCGACCCCTACTGGCGCCAGCCACTCGTGCCGATCATCAGCGCGCTGTCGGCCGGACCCGCCATCGGCATGGCCACCACCGCCCTCACCGACCTCATCACCCGACCCGGCATCACCTACTCACCGCACACCAAACAATCCGAAGCCCCGATCACCGCATTCCAGCTCGCCGAAGCCCAAGCCCTGCTGGACACCGCCGACTACTTCGGCCGCCGCCTCGCCTCCACCGTGGACGAGCACATCGCCGCTGACACGCCCTGGGATACCGCCACCCGGGTGCGCAGCCGCTTCGACGCCGCCCGCGCCATCGCCCTCTGCCGCCAGGTCTGCGACATAATCGACAAAGCCTCCGGCGCCACCGCCGACCAACACGGCACCCGACTGACCACCATCTTCGACGACATCCGAGCCTTGACGGTCCACTCATTCCTACTCGCCAGCAGCGCCGAAGAACAATACGGACGGATCCTGGCTGGGCTGGATCCCAATTACCCCATCTACTGACCGAACGCCCAGGAGAATTGTAGTCGACCCGACGATGGCCTCCTATGTAACAAAAGCATGTCCTCGGACGAAGCAGAGTGCTGCAATCACCGGTCTACGAAGAGCAGTGGCAGGCAGAAGGGGCCGCCGGCTTACCGGCGGTCTCGCCTCCCTCCTTGCAAGGCCAGGTCGTTGTCGATAGGCGATTCCGAGGCTTGGAACGGAGCCCTCACTTCCCAAACGACGCCTTGAACTCGGGGCAATACGCCTCGATACCCAGTGCGACCAAAAGACCCGCGTCGTCCTGGCTCAGTTTTGTCTTGATCTGGACTTTCTGCACTATCCGAGCAACCTCGAACGGATCGAGATTCGCTGGGTCATCTGTGGATGCGTCCAGGTCAGCGCATGAATTCTTAGCTTGCAGTTGCGCCTGGTCCGGGTCGATGTCAAGGTTCTGCTCGGAGACAGCCTTGTCGAACCGCTCATCGCTGGACTGGGTATCGCTGCCATCACCGCATCCCACGGCGAAGGCTACTAGCGCGATGACGTTGAGGGCTACGACGCACAACGGCCTGTAGATCGGGTGTCTGTTCATCATGTTTCTCGGATCGTATTTTTCAGAAGAGAGCCCGGACCGCTCTCCTTAGGGCGCGCCGAGATCGGAGCGAAGAGAAGTCCATCACGAGCTCCGTGCATTTCGCAGTAGTGTCCCGCTCATACTGTTGAGTCGCGGGCATTCCCGCCGCCGTTACGCAGCGCCTGTCGGGTGGACGAGTCGTGATATCGGTGCGTTGAGCTATCCAGTCAATTTCAGTCCCAGGGCATTTCTTGTTGCAGGGCGGAATTGCTTTCGGGAGACAACCCCAACGGCGCTGCCCGAGCACGATGCCCGGTTCCGACCGTTGATCGTGGCCCTGTGGTCTGAAAGTTGTAGGTGCCTCGATCGACCCCCGGTGACGGGTAATTCCACGCACCGACGAGTGTCGCGAGTTTGGTCTAGGCATTACGGACTTCTAATCCGTTGCCGTGCGGGCGATCAAGAGTAGATTCGCGAGTACCTGCGTAGCTGCGACTCCATCTACGAGTTCGATCCCGGGGGGGTCCGGACACAGTTGCGCGATCGGGTGGGCGGTGGGGAAGCCTTCGAGGTGGTCTTCGTTTGTAGCTGCGATTCGCTGATTGGCGTCGATGCCTATCCGGCGCGGTGGGTCTGTACCGGTGTCGCGGTGAACTCGAGCGCGTGTAGCCGGTCGCGCAGCTCGAGGTACAGCGGGGCGGTGAGCGAGTTGCCCGAGTCGGCAAGGACGTCGAACAGGAACAGTCGCACAGACCCGCGGCGATGAGCTGTCTGCTCGGCCGCGCACGACATGCATCCGCTGTTGCAGCAAGTCCGTAAACGCGCCCCGGTCGAGGCCTGGGCGATGATCGCGCCGTCGAGGATCAGCTCGCGGCCGTCGGCCAGCTCGGTGAGGGTGGCGGCAAGCTCGAGGTAGGAGCTGGTGATCTGGCGCCGGTTGCAGCCGTAGAGGTGCCCTCTGATCACGCTGACTGGGCAATCGAAATGAAAGTGGGATGCGGCCGCGCGGTCGCCATCTGCGACCCCGACAGCTGCCACCACGAGCGCAGTTTAGCGTGAGCAAACCCGCGAAAGTGTGCAATCA
>NZ_VBUT01000018.1 GCF_005863245.1 Nocardia cyriacigeorgica
GGGATCCAGTTCTCGCTCCCGAAGGTTTCGGATCCGGGCTCGTGTGTGCCGGTGCTGGGTGTGTCCTCGGCCATGGGCGCTTTCTGCGGGGTGTGTCTACGGGGTGGTGAAGAGGATGTCGCAGTGGGCTTTGCGGGCGAGCTCGATCGGTGGGGTGGTCAGCAGCCTTGCCAGCAGCGGTGGCCGGTGGGGGTCGGCGGTGACGATGAGGTCGGCGCCGGTGGCGGCGGCCAGGTGCAGCAGCGCGTGTGGGGTGGGTTGGTCCAGGATGTGAGTTTCGATGTTGGTGGCGCCGTGGCTGATCGCGTGCTGGTGGGCGGTCCGCAGGATGGCGTCGGTGGGGGTGGTGCCGCGTAGCTGGTAGGCGTCGGGTCCGAGCCGGTCGAGGTCGGCCCCGAGATCACGTTCGTCGATGTCGTGGCGGGCGCAGATGATCAGGAGCCGGGCGTGGGTGGTGTGGGCGAGTTCGGCGGCGTGGTCGACCACATGGTAGGAGGACTCGGATCCGTCGGTGTCGACGATGATCGTGCGATAGGCCGTCATGACGGGCGTCTTTCACGAGAAGGGGTATCTCAGGGGGATGGGGTGGACGGGTGTGGGCGTGGTGTTCGGAATCGGCGGGTGGTGGGGCCGGGGGCGAGGAATGCCAGCACGATCGCCCCGATCGTGGTGAGGGCGGCCAGGGTGAGCGCGGCTTGGCCGCTGCCGTGCACGAACGCTGCCTTGGCGAACTCGGCCAACGGTTGGGCTGCTGGTCCGGCCTGGTCGGCGACCTGCAGGGCGGCGGCCAGGGAATCGGCGACCGGGCCGCGGGCGGGCTCGGGCAGCCGGGGCAGAGCGGGCGCGATGTGGTGGGTGTAGCCGGCGGCCAGCACGCTGCCGGCCACGGCGATCCCGATCGCGGCCCCGATCTCGCGGGCGGCGTCGTTGACCGCGGCAGCGACCCCGTGTTTGGCCTCGGGGGTGTCGGCGACGATGGCATAGGTCGCCGGGGCGGTACACAATCCCAGGCCCGCGCTCATGATCAGCAGCGGCCACAGCAGATCGAGGTAGTGCGCGGCCAAAGTCAACCTGCTCACCAGGACCAGCCCGGCGGCGATGGTGAGCAGGCCGACCACAGTCATCACCCGCAACCCGACCAGGCTCGACAGCCACGGCGCGATCACCGAGATCGCGACCAGCGGCACCACCATCGGCGCCAGCGCCAGCGCCGAGGCCAGCGGCCCGTAACCGAAGATCAACTGCAGGTACTGCACCAGCAGCAGGAACACCCCGAAGGTGACCAGGAACTGGATGGTCACCGACAGCGACCCGGCACCGAAGCCCCGGCGGGTGAACAACCGCACATCCAGCAGCGGCGCCGCCGAGCGCAGCTCGACGACCACGAACGCCGCCGCCGCGGCCACACCGATCCCGGCGGTGGCGGCGACGAGCGGGTCAGCCCAGCCGCGCGCAGGGATCTCGATCGCGGCGAACACGATCGCCGCGACCGCCACCGCCACCGCGCCCGCGCCCACCCAATCCACCGGCGGATGCTCGCGCTGGCGGGACTCGGCGATGGTGCACGCCAGCGCCGCCAGCACTGCCCCGGCCACGGTCAACCCGACGAACACCGAAAGCCACGACCACCGCTCGAGCAGCAACCCGGCACCGAGGATGCCCAGCACTGCCCCGGACCCGGCGACCCCGGCCCACACTCCCACCGCCCGGCCACGATGAGCAGGAGGGAAGCCCGCGGTCAGGATCGACAGTGTCGAGGGCATCACCAGCGCCGCACCCGCCCCGGCCAGCGCGCGTGCCGCGATCAACCACGCCGGGTCGGGCAGCAGTAGCGGCAGCGCCGAGGCGGCGGCGAATACCGCCAGTCCCGCGACCAGCACCGCGCGGCGCCCGTAGCGGTCGCCGATGGCTCCGGCGGGCAGTACCAGACACGCCAGTACCAGCGTGTAGCCGTCGACGATCCAGGTCAGCTGGGCTTGGGTTGCCCCGGTCGCGACCGCGATCTGCGGCAACGCCGAATACAACGCCGCCATCGCCGCGACCACCAGCGCCACCGCCAGGCACGACACCGTCAGCATCCACCACTGGGCCCTGGTCCAGCGGGCGATCTCGACCGTGTCCGTTCCGGGTGCGGTCACCGGCACCTCCCGACGTTGTAGACCAATAGTCTCTGTGCGAGACAGTCAGTATCATAATGGTCGGGGTGTGGGATGATGTCCACACATTCGCCGGATTGAACGACACCCATCGCAAGGAGCGCGCGGCCATGACCGTCCCGGACCCCGCAGCGACCGACCCGCTCACCACGGCCCAGGAGCAGGCCGATCCGCGGCTGGCACGCTCACGCAACCGGTTACTCGACGCGGCCACCCATCTGCTGTCCACCGGTGGTGTCGAAGCGGTCACCGTCGAGGCGGTCACCCGCGTGTCGAAAGTCGCTCGCGCCACCCTCTACCGGCACTTCGGCAGCACCACCCAGCTACTCGCGGCGACTTTCGAACGGCTGCTTCCTCAGGTCGACACACCGACCGGCACCGGGCCCGTGCGTGAGCAGCTCCTGGCGCTGCTCACCACCCAGGCCGACCTCATCGAACAAGCCCCGGTACAGATGACCACCCTGGCCTGGCTGGCGATGGGATCCATCGGCGAGGACCACCCCGACCCGGCCGCCGTCACCTCACTACGCGCCCGCGTCATCGAGCAATACCGCCACCCGTTCGACCAGATCCTCACCAGCCCCGACGCCCGCGCGATGCTCGGCGAGCTCGACACCACCTTCGCCATCATCGAACTCATCGGCCCGATCGTGTTCGCCCGCCTCACCGGACTACGCACCATCGACCACGACGACTGCACCCGACTCGTCGACAACTTCCTCACCGCCCACCGAAAGTGCCCGGCCGAAAACGGGCCGTCCGGCAGTGAGGGTGTTCGAGCGCCTTCCTGACCTGCGCATCACTGAGCAGCCACTGCCACACCAACTTTGCGAATGCCGAGCCCAAAGCAATCGACCGGCCCCGAGCACCGTCGCAGTGCGGACGCTCACACAGGCGACCCCGCCGCTGACGTGGCCGGGTTCGAAGGCGGCGGCGTCCATGGGTATCGGCGTCCAAATGCCCGACACGACCAGGCGCGCAAGCGCAGTGGTCGCGACGACCGTGATGGTTTCCAGCCGTGTCTCCCAGCGGACGCGACTGTCCCGGTCGGTGCAGGATTTGGCGCCCTATTATGCCTGTCGCTCTGCTATATCGCGCGGGTCCAGAGCGGATTGGTCGGTGACATCGACCAGGAGCTGGGAGTTCATCGCTTCAATGGTGACGTCGTCGGCCCGGTCCCGGGCCACCGCCTGGGGCTACCCCATCCCCCACAGGCGCACTTCACCACCGGTCTCGAAGCCGTAGCGGATGTACCTGTCTGCAGACAAGCTGGTTCAGAGTGAGTTGGCGGCGGCGGCGAGAAGATCTGCCAAGGTTTCCTCCAACTCTGGCAGCACGGCGGCATGCCGGGCTACCTGAACCGAGCGTCGCGATGGGGTTTCATCGGAGACGGCGATATGGGCGAGCCTCGTCCAAGACTGTGCGGCCAGCCGTGCTGCGCGTGCGGCCGCGTGAACCTTCGGATTGCGCGTGTAATCGGCGAGATCGACGCACCCTTGAGCGATGAGGCGTCGAAACAGACCGCCTCCGGTACCCGCTTTTTCGATGAAGGCAGCGAGTGACCTGAGCACAGCCTCGAGGTCTTCGTTTCCGAAGATGTCGGGCCAACGGGAGACGTCTTCAGCGAAGCGGCGAACGCCGTCGAGCCCGGTGCCGGAGACACCGTTCGAGGCCGGCGCGGCAATCGAACTGGGGCCCCCATGTTTCAGGGTTGCCGCCGATTGTTCGAGCGCTGCGGCAGCCATGGACGGGAGGTCAGGCACGTCGGACGGCCAATCGACTATGTACGTGGCGTGGCGTGTGGGTGTCGGGAACCCCGTGGAGGCTCGTGCCCGTGCCAATGCGTCATACGACACCGTCTGGATCTCATCGCGGTCGTTGTCGACGATATACGCGTCGCGAGCCTCGTCATCATAGCCGACGATAACGATGTCGTGGCGGCTCATGCGCAGTCGTACCCGCAGGTATGGGAGTTCAGCGATGTCGGCCCAGACCATGACGGGCCGTCCGGAGTCCAGTTCGGTCCTCACCCATTTCCAACCGAGGTCGGGATCCTCGGTCTGACGTAGTTCGGTCTTCGCACCGAGGCGCCTCAACAGGTCGACCTCCAAATCCCCACCACGCCCCACCAGGTATATCGGAGGATTGATCGCATCGGCGCGCAGGTAAGCGAAATCGAGTGCGCCGCCGAGTGTGAACACGAGTCCTTCGCTCAGCTCGCCGTCCCAGCCAAGCCCGGCCCAGGACATAAGATCGCGCAACGCACCCGAACCACAATGGCCGCCCTTCAGGTGCGGGTAAGGCTGGATCAGCATCCGGTGACCACCTTCAGACTCGACAGCCCGCGAAAGGACAACCCCGTACGCCAGCGAGGTTGTTCGACGAGCCTAAGACCGGGAAAACGCGCCGTGAGGAGTGGGAACAGTACGGCTCCTTCGAGCCGCGCCAACGGCGCGCCAAGACAAAAGTGAATGCCGGCACCGAACGATAGCGGCGGGGTCCCGGTTCGGGTGATATCGAGGCTATCGGGGTCGCAGAATCGGTCCGGGTCTCGGTTGGCCGCCCCGAGCAAGGTCAATACAACCTGGCCAGGATCCAGGTCGACTCCTGCCACCCGTGTTGGCTCGAGCACCGTGCGCCCATTGGTCTGGACCGGCGAGTCGTAACGCAACAATTCTTCGACGGCGTTGCTCGCCAGATCGGGCCTGGCCCGCAATAGGTCCATTTGGCTGGGATGGGCGAGCAGTGCAGCAACGCCGTTACCGATGAGGTTTGTGGTGGTTTCGAACCCTGCCGCGAACAACAGTATCGCGGTGCCAACGCATTCGTCGTCGTCCAAGACGTCGTCGCCATGCGCCACGGCGAGACGGCTGAGCAGGTCGTCGTCCGGGTGGGCGCGTTTGGCCGCCAGGAGGTCTGTGAAGTACGTTGCGAGTTGGTCTTCCGCTTCACACGCGGCAGTCAGCGCCGCGGCGTCCGCGCTGGGCTCGAGCGAGGCGACCAGGGCGCGTACCAGAGGAGCGGCCACGGCTCGATCGGTCACTGGCACTCCAAGAAGATCGCCTATTACATTCACGGGCAGCGGGAGGGCGAGATCGCTGATGATATCGGCGGAACCCTGGTCCTCGATGACATCGATCAGATCACGGATCTGCGTGACAACGCGGCCTCGCAACTCGTCGATGTGCCGAGGGGTGAAAACGTCAGCGACCAGCCGACGCAGCCGGTGGTGGTCAGGCGGGTTGCGGAACAGCATGGTGCGCCGGAATCGATGCATAGCCTGACGTTGCAACTCTTCGGGAATCTCCGACAAGCCGAATCCCAGCGACTCGTCGGCCTTGCCGAGGCTACGGTTACGGAGCGCAGCTGCGCAGTCGTCGTAGCGACTCAGTACCAGGACCCCCGATCGCGTGACAAGCACGGGCTGAGTCTCGCGCAAGCGTCGGAACGCCTCGTAGGGGCCGGCTGAGCCGTGATCGGTCAGCAAGACGTCGAGGAGTAGTTCCCTCTCAGTTGGTCCAGCAGTCACGCCTGCCTCCGAGCCTTCGCCCGCGACTGCAGGAAGTGTTCGGCCTCGACCACGATGAACACGGCGGTTGCCGTAGTGACCGAGCGCCCTTCTAGATCCTCCATCCTGGCCGCGAGATTCAACTTACGGCCATGCCGCGACCGTACCTCGGCGTGCAGCGTGTAGGGGGTATCGAGCAGTACCGGGGCGAGATAATCCATGTCGAGATTCCGGGTCACGGCGAGTTCGCCGACCGTGTACAGCAAGAAGCCGAACAGGTCGTCGATGACGGTCGCCACCGCGCCACCGTGCGCGATCCCCGGCGCTCCGACATGACGCTGGTCGAAAAGATGGTGAGCAACGACGCCGCCCTCGCAACGCCGCACCGATAGGGAATGTCCGTGCGGGTTGGCCGGCCCACAACCAAGACAGTCGGGATGGTGCGGCGGCAACTCTGGCGATCCGGATTCCAGGAGCCGGAACGAGCGCACCCAGTCCTCCACGCCTGGGTCAGACAACCTACTGACCGCATCCGAAGCCTTGTCCATGGCCAGACCTCTCTGTCGACTAACGCGCGCCCAACATCAGACTCGAGCAGGACCGCGATACAACTACATTGGAGACAATCAGAACCATTTTGTCAACAATTGATCAGATCTCCGCTGCTTGTCGCGCATAGCTCGCGATCAAGCAACGCGCGGACATGACGAAGTGTCCGGGAGTTTGTCCACTCATGAACAAAACCCACGTTCTGTTACCATCCGAGGGGTGGTGGAAGAATCGGTGAGGCTGTCGTTCAGGCGACACCTCCGCGAGGCAGCAATCCGCGCCGCCCGCGCCCTGACGGTCGAGAAGGGCTGGGAACGTGTACGATTCGGCGAGGTAGCCGGTCTGATCGGAGTATCACGCGCCACGCTGTATCGAGAGTTCGGCGACAAGCAAGGGCTTGGAGATGCACTCGTTCTGCACGAAGCGGAGCAATTCCTGACCGGGATCGAGGATTTGCTTGCTTCCAACCGCAGCGCGTTGCCTGAATCGATCCGAGCGATAGTTCGCTACACGCTCGACGAGGCTGCAACCAGCCCCTTACTCAAAGCCGTCCTGACTACACCCGGTAGCGGCCCGCGCGATGAAACCGGCGTCCTCCCCCTGTTGACAACCTCTGCCTCCATGCTTCAACTCGCGTCCGAGCGACTGGTCACCGCGTTCCTCCACCACTACCCCACCATCGACGCCAATGACGTGGCCGACGCAGTCGATGCGCTCATTCGATTGACGATCAGCCATCTCGTACTACCGGCCAGCGACAGCGCCGAAACGGCACGCCGGATCTCCGAGATTGCCCTACGTTATCTCGGGGTGGGCTCTGCGGGTCTCAGACCAGATGCCTCAGCTGCATGCCACAACGCGGTACCGAGCCATTGAAGCAGCGGTACCCTCGTTTCCCTTGATTCCACAGCAGCTGGTTCAACGACAAGTAGGCGGCGACGTTCTCGAAACGTAGCTCGGACTCGGCCGGAGGAACGTCGAGCGCGAAGTGGTCGCCAGCGGTTGCGGGCGGTCTGAACCAAGTTCGCGTCGGATCCATCGATTCGGGTCCGCAGGTTCGCACGAAAGCAATCCCGAAAAATGACACATGAGCTGTCATGCACAAGCCGGGCAAGCCCAACCAGCTGCTGCGTTGGGTAGAGCAGCACCGACGACGCTGACGCACCGAGCAATCGATGCGGACCAGGCCGATCGGCGGTCGTCCCGCCCGCCGGCGATGGCGCGACAACGGCATTGCTCACGGGTCTTTTGCCCCGCGGGGATGCAATCCGGCAGTGTCACCGCGCTATGGCAGATAAGCTCATCCCGCGTCGTCTTCGACCGGCGTTTGGCTCGAATTCGCTCAGCTAAGCCTCGATCAGTCCAATATTCTCAATCCGCAAAGTCGAATCCGGGTCTATCCGGATTCCACGAGCTCGCGCCGAGGAATCGATAATCCCCCAAATGATTGCGCTGAGATGCTCGACGAAAGCCTTTCTCGGCATAGCCGAGGTCGGATCGGATTGCGAGTTTATCCACCAATCCGTCGCGGAGAGGCTCGCCCCTATGATCGACTGCACCACCAAGTCTATGCCCGACGTGTCAGCCCCAGCGGTGTCCAAAACCGTGACGAAATGACCCGCAATGAAACCTGCCAGTTCACGTGCGTTCTCAAGAGCTGGATCCGATCCCGATGAATTGTCGCTAAAATGACTACGAACGAGAAACTGGAAGACGTTCTTGTGCTCGTCGACCAGCTGCGCGTATTGCTCGACGAGCTGATTCATCACACTTCGAATCGGATCGGATCCGAAATCAACGGTAGCAAGCACATTCGACCACATGAGTTCCTTCGCACGTTCGATAACAGCTGCACGAAGGCCCAGTTTGTCCTTGAAGTGGCGATACAGCTTGGGTTTTGTCGCACCCGCCTCCCGAGCGATGTCGTCCATGCTCGCGTCCGGACCGTACTTGCCGAAGGCACGGTACGCTGCGTCGACCAGTTCTGCTCGAACCAGGACCCGGTGCTCTTCCCATCGGCTCGAGCGTGCGTCAATTCGCCGAACCACCGAGCTACCGACCTCCCGAATCCGCTTTTGTGCGCCCGCCATCTGGCCGAGCATACGCTATCGGACAAGTGACCGATAGCGCGGGCGGCGATTGCGCGCTGGATCGGGCGAGCATGAACGCCGTTACGGGGCCTGCGCGAACGCATGGTCAGTCGAATGTCACAGTCACCGAATTGGTGGCGGGTACCGACTGGCATGCCAGCCGATCACCTTCCTCGATATCATCATCATCGAGTACCTCGTTTACTCTCATCTCTATATCGCCGTCGATAACCTTGCACACACATGCACCGCATCCGCCTTCCCGGCAGGAATACGGAGGCGAGTACCCCTCGTTCAACAAGACCTCGACGAGGGTCAAATCTTTCGGCCATTCCAGCTCGGCGCGATCACCATCGAGATATACTACTAGACGGGCTTGTTCGTTCGTCATTGATTCCTTGACGTAGTTCTCCACGTCGAAGGGATCGGAGTGCAGAGATTGGAATACTTCTCGGTGTAGGTTCCGGTGCTGCACGCCGGCTTCGCGCGCCGCGTCTACCACCAAATCCATGAACGCCGCCGGCCCACACAAGAAATACATCCGATTTCGGTACTCACGGCAGATTTCAAGGATTGCGCTTCGGTCCGGTAGCCCACGCTCGCTCTCCAGCCACTCGATGAGAGTCAGTCGCTCGGGAAACTGCTTGGCGAGGTAACGGAGGTCTTCACCGAAGATGACGCTCTCGGCATGCTGGTTGGCATAGAAGAGAACGAGATGGCCGCCACCTTCGAGCAGAGCCGACTTGACGATGGATAACACCGGGGTGATTCCGCTACCAGCTGCGAACAGAACCATGTCCGCATCCAGGTCTTTCGGTGTGAAGTGCCCGGTGGGCGGCAGAACGGTTACCTCAGCTCCAACCTTGATGTTGTCGCACAGCCAGTTAGATCCGTACCCGCCCTCCGTGCGTTTCACTGTGACAGCTAGCGAGTCGTCTGCATGCGGGGAACTCGAGAGCGAATAGCATCTGGCCACATATTCCCCGTCGCCGGCTCCGGGAATACGCAACGTAAGAAACTGCCCGGGGTCGTAGGCAAATACGCCCAATTGCTGCTCGGGCACCTCGAACCAAATGGACACCGCATCCGCTGTTTCCTGCACTACACGGGAGACCGTGAGTTCACATGGCATGCTCATCTTCCAGGATATTCCTTCTCTATTATTCCGGCCCGTGGCCCAGATTCAACTGTCGCGCTTGACAAGGCCGTAACGACGGCCGATCGCATAGCCGACACGGGCCAGCGGAGCGTTCAGGTCCTGATACCTCGGCCCCACCGCGCGGGCGACGAAATCGAAACCCAGGGCATCGGGTCCGATAAGGACTCGAGGTTTGTTCCGTCGCACGCCCTTCAGGATCGTTTCGGCGGCGCTTTCCGGAGTGGTGAGCGCTATACGATCGAAACCGGCGACAATCTTCTCCTGATCACCCATCGCGCCGACACCTCGAGCTCCGCGCACAATATTTGTGCGAACACCACCCGGATGCACGCATGTTACGCCCACCGGTAGCCGGTTAATTCGCATCTCCTGGCGCAACGCCTCGGTAAAGCCTCGGACGGCGAATTTGGAAGCATTATATGCGCTCTGACTGGGAATGGCCATCAGTCCGAAGACACTCGACACGTTGACAACATGGCCGTCGCCCGAGTCGATCAGATCCGGAAGAAATAGTTTCGTGCCGTTCACGACTCCCCAGAAATTGATCGACATCAACCATTCGAAGTCGATCCATTGCATATCCAGTATGTCGGCGCCGAGTGCGACCCCGGCATTGTTGATTACCATACTGACCGAACCGAAGTCGCTGAGGACCTGACGACGATATTCCGTGAATGCGCTACGATCGGCCACATCGAGCTGATAGTGCTGGCATTCGACACCCAGCGCGGTACACATGGAGGCGGTTTCGCGGGCCCGTTCGCCGTCGATGTCGGCAATGGCCAGCCGCGCACCCTCGCCGGCGAGTCGAATTGCAACTGCACGGCCGATTCCTGAACCTGCCCCGGTTACCGAGACGACTCGGTCGCTGAACTCTCTCATCTCGGCAAGCTACCCTTCTTGATCGAATTCGGAAGGAGGTCGCCGCTTTGATCACCTGTCGACTCGCCGACCAACGCGAAATCAGAGTCCGCGACATTGCGGGTACGCCGCCAATACTGCCAGGTGAAACCTGGCCAGACCGTCCGATTGACACCCTGTGCATCGAGGTACCAACTGGTGCACCCCCCGCTGCTCCAGACCCCGTTCACCAATTTCCGCTGGATGTCCGAGTTGAATTCCCGCTGAACGGGTTCACGCACCTCGAGCGCAGCTGCGCCACGTTGCTTCGCGAGCCGAATCGCGCCGATGATGTACCTGATCTGGCATTCGATCATGAATACCACCGAGTTGTGACCGAGCCCGGTGTTGGGGCCGAGCAGGAAGAACAAGTTCGGGAAACCTGCGGTGGTGATGCCGAGATGGGTTTGAATCCCTTCGTCCGACCATACGGAGGAGAGTTCACGACCGGACGCACCCTTGAGCCGGAGGTGGTCGAACCCGTCGGTTACGTGGAAACCGGTGGCATAGATGATCACGTCGACCGGACGCTTGTCACCGGACTGGGATATGATGGCGTCCTCGGTGATCTCGGCGATCCCGTCGGTGATGACGGATGTAGTGGGCCGATTCAGCGCTGGGTAGTAGTCACTGGAACCGAGGATTCTTTTGCACCCGATGCGATACGTGGGGGTGAGCTTCTTGCGCAGCGCGGGATCATCTATTCCCCGCGCTATGTTCCACTTGGCGACACTCTCGAGCGGACGCATGAAATTGATATGTCCGTTCAGTCCTATCGACAGTGACTCCGCTGACCAGTAGATGGCAGTCCGGAGGGCTTTGGCGAGGATCGGCGCCCTCGTGAGCAGGGCTTGGATCACCTTCGGGACCTTGACGTTCCTACGGGGCAGTACCCACGCCGGCGTCCGCTGGTATAGATGCAGTTCATCGGCTACCTTGGCAATTTCCGGAACGAATTGGATTGCGCTCGCACCCGTCCCGATAACAGCGACCTTCTTGCCATCCAATGTGCAGTCATGATCCCACTGCGCCGAGTGAAATGCTGCACCAGCGAACTTCTTCTGCCCCTTGATCTGGGGGATATTCGGTATATGGAGTGCGCCTACGCCTGAAACCAGGAATCGGGCGACGTACTCGTTGCCGTCGGAGGTCGCAACATGCCACGCGGAATCACTAGGATCCCAGTATCCGGATTGCAAGGCCCGCCCGAAATGCGTGCGGCTATAGAGATCGTACTTGCGTGCGAGACTCAGGAGATACTGCTGAATTTCATCCTGTCCTGCCCACAAGTGACTCCAATCCGGCTTGGGCTCGAAAGAGTACGAGTACATGTGAGAAGGGACATCGCAGGCACAGCCCGGATATGTATTGTCGCGCCAGGTTCCGCCGATTTCGGAATCCTTCTCGATTATCAAGAAGTCATTCATTCCCGATTTCAGCAGTTGAATCGCCATTCCCATGCCGGAGAATCCGCTCCCGACGATGAGGACCTCTGTTGTGTGCACCCTCTCGCTCGCTGCACGACCTCCCGAACCATTGGTCTTTCCCGTGTATTTGGCAGAACGGTTATTACTCATCGATTTCCTCTGAACGTTGGCTCACGTGCGGTACAGGTGGCCACAAATTTTCGATAGCTACTCAGCTACTGCGGATATGTCGGACCGGCGGCAGGACCGAGGAGTTCGCGGGATTCGACGAGTGCCCGCCGCAACATATCACGGCGCGACTTGCGCTCAGCAATATGCGTGGTGCTGTTCACGCCGGTCCGAGTCTGTTCACCGCCGGGCGATATCGTCGGGGAGGCTCCTCGTCAGGCGCCAAAGGAACATGGTGAAGCGACCTTCCATCATTCCTGCCTCATCGAAGAATCGGATCATCGGCTCGGACATGAACTGCAGGTTCTCCCGGTAGTGCGGGCCGAATTGGCAAGCGAGGAACCCCCGCAGAGGATGCACGCCGACAGCACGGTACAGCTTGGGATTGATCAAGATCGGGTAGGACAGGTTCGCGACAACTGCGAGGACGCCGCGGTGCCATGCCCGCGAGATCCGGCCTCGCGACCGCATACCCTCGACAAG
Organism: Nocardia cyriacigeorgica; assembly: GCF_005863245.1. Lineage (GTDB taxonomy): Bacteria > Actinomycetota > Actinomycetes > Mycobacteriales > Mycobacteriaceae > Nocardia > Nocardia cyriacigeorgica_C. Next base: position 12,441 of record NZ_VBUT01000018.1, read on the forward strand.
CTCGGAGCGCGCGAACGTGATGTGGCGGGCCTCCTCGAGCACGTGAATTTTCATCAACTGCCGGACCTGCGGTTGTAGGCGTTCGTCGTTCATCGCTTCACGCTGTGCCCGATCGAGAATCTCCTCGATCAGCAAGGTCGCGCCCTGGATCGAGGGCCCGAGCGGGACGAAATGCAGGATCTTCGCCAGCGACAGAAACCCTGGCGGAAGCTTGTAGGGCGGGATCCCCGTTTTGGCGATCAGACGCGCGAACATTGTGGAATGGCGGCTCTCGTCGCCAACCTCGGCAAGTGCGTATAGGGCCTTGTTATCGACGAGATCACCCGTCGTGTTCAGCCGTAGCAACGCCATACTCAGCAAATTCTCGGCGTAGATCCCGAAGCTGAGGATGCTCACCAACTCATGTTTGCCCAGGTCGATCTTCTGTTCCTCGGAAAGCCGGTTCCACAGACCGGTGCCGTAGAGGGACAGGCGATGCTCGGGGAACCACGCCTTATCCGGCAACCACGGACTATCCCAGTCGATGTCGACTTCGGCGTCGTAGAACTTCTCTACGGAAGTCTTGAGCAGTCGTCCGGCCGATCGTTGCAGGTCAATGGGTCGCCGACCGCTCACGCGCGCCATACCGTCGGTGGTTACGGCAATCTGCCCGTTGGTCTCGGCCCTGACGTCACTGGTCGTCATCTGTCGCTCCTTTGAGACTCGATCGATGACTCTGCATCGATACATCCAGTCCGGATCAACGTCCGGTGGCAGTAACCCGGTATCCGCTCAAGAGTGCAATACGGGCAGTAGCGGATACTTGGGGTATGAGGTAACTTTGACCCCGGCGGCGCGGCTTGTCAAGGGCCGGCCCCGATCCCGACGCCGGGCTACTTGGCCCCAGTGCCGGGCGATCCGATCGCTGGCGTCGACTATCGACCAAACGGAGGAGTTCACAGTGAAGTCTCAGAGTCCGCACGATGCCTCTGACTACATCGGGCCGGCCACAGTGGTGATCGCAACCGACGACGTCGAGGTGCAAGTCGAACTGCGCGGCTATTTCCAACCCATCGACGGCCGCTTCAGCTGGTACGGGCGCATCCGCCAGAACGACGAACTCGACAATCTGTTAGGGGGACGCCGACGTTCCGTGCTGATCCGGACCAGTACGGGCGAGGCGCCGGCGACCATCGGCGATCGTGACTTCTGGGGCCGCTATCGAGTTCAGGGCAGAGGACGACCGCCCTATCACGTGCCGACGACGCTGGAGGAAGTAGAAGCTACGCAAAGCTGAGCCGTAGGACCTACGCGAATGCCGACGACGCCCCGAGGGACCAGGATACCGACATGATCAGCTTTGGAGACCGGCTTCGCGACCGCAACTCCGCGGCTTGGACGCTGGCCATAACCTGTGCCGCAGTAGCATTGGTTGTTGCGGCCATGGCAGCGCTGTACACCGCTCTGCCTGCCCTTGCGCTCGACATCGGCGCAGATCAAAGTGCTCTCACATGGATCGTCGACGGATACACGCTGGTCCTCGCCTGCTTGGTTTTGCCCGCTGGCGCGATCGGCGATCGGTATGGGCGCCGACGCGTTCTAATCGTCGGCCTGGCGGTCTTCGCGGCCGCTTCAGTTGTGCCTGTATTTCTCGATACTCCTGCGGCACTCATTGCCTCCCGGGCCTTGGCGGGCGCAGGAGCAGCTTTCGTCATGCCGGCGACCCTCTCGCTTCTGACAAGCAACCTCCCAGTGGAGAAGCGGTCGTACGCGGTCGGAGTCTGGGCCGGGATCGCCGGCTCGGGTGGCGTGATCGGCATGGTGGGATCCGGTCTGCTTCTTACCCAGTGGTCGTGGCATTCGATCTTCGTCGGTCTGACCGTCGTCGCACTACTACTGCTGGTTCTGGCCTTCACCGTGCCTGATTCACAGGACGCCGAACTCCCGCCGTTCGATCTTTTCGGCATGTTCTGGGTCGTGCTCGCCATCGGCACGTCGGTGTTCGCGGTCATCGAGGGTCCGTCGCGCGGCTGGACGGATGTCCGGGTTCTTGTCGCAGGTGCGGCGGGAGTAATCGGCACCGTGGCATTTATCCTCACCGAGGTGCGTGCCGAGCACCCGCTACTGGACGTGAGCCTGTTCCGCCGCCGGGGCTTCTCAAGCGGTGCGCTATCGATAACCATCCAGTTCCTCGTGACTTTCGGTGTGATGTACCTACTGGTACAGCACTTCCAGCTCATCCTCGGGTTCGATGCCCTCGGCTCGGCGCTGGCGCTGGCGCCGATGGTCGTTCCGCTTATCGTGATGTCACTCGTGTCGCCGGCAATCGCTGCATGGGCGGGATTGCGGGTGACGACAGCGACCGGTCTTCTGACCATCGCCGTCGGCTTACTCGCCATCCTTCGCCTCGACACCGGTTCGTCGTACTTCGACGTTCTCTGGCCCCTGTTGATCATGAGCGCCGGGCTGGGCTTGTCGGCCGCCCCCGCGACCAACGCGATCATGCTCGACACACCGTTGGAGAAGCACGGGGTATCCGCTGCGGTCAACGACGCGACTCGCGAAGTCGGCGCGGCCATCGGCATTGCCGTCTCCGGTAGCATTTTGTCCGCGAGCTATACTTCGAGGATCAACGAGGTGCTGGACCGCCTTCCCGAGCCCGCGCGCGCTCCGGTCCGCAGTTCCCTGGCCGGTGCCCTCGAAGTCGCTGAGCGTGCCGGTAATGTAGGAAGGCCTCTCGCCGACTATGCGAAGGATGCCTTTTGGAGTGGGGTGGAACATTCGGCGCTCGCGCTGGCAGCGATCACCATAGCCGGGGTTCTGATCCTCGTCCCACTTTCCCCTCCACGAAAAGCCGCCGAAAGCGGTATCCGACGGCGCCGCCGACGTCACCTCCCCTGGCCTACACACGCCGCTCGAACCAGTCGATCGGATGCCCACGCCAATGACCGATCGATGGCATCAGTGCGGCGAACACTCGATCCATAGTCAGTTGCGTTGTCCCCCATGCATCGCATAGCGGCCCGTAGGTCGAATGGGCAGTGTCTGATCATCGAGGATAGGTAGGTTCAAGTGGTGCGCGCTTTGCGAATTCGTCTGACCTGACCCGATGACATTTGGTCCGGCGGCTGTGAGAGCATTGCCGCCCACGTAGTGGGCAGGAACGCTCGATGACTATGGCGACACGAAAAGGGCACACACCTCCACAGGCCGTGCGCAAGCTGAGCAAGGCCGTCCACCTGCTGGGCGAGAATAAGGAAGTCGCCGTCACTGCAGATCACCATGGCCACCTACTAACGGTGGCGCAACCAGTTCGGCGGGCTGAAGGCCGGCGACGGCAAACGGTTGAAGGGCCCCGAACGCGAACACTCCACTCTGAAAAGTCTTCTCGGCGAGGCGAAGCTAGAGAAAGCTGCATTGAACGAGATCGCCAAGGGAACCTTCTAGACCCGGAACGCCGGCGGGCGGCCGTGGCGCACCTGGTGCGGGTGCTCGGGGTCCGCGAAAGGTTCGCCTGCCGGTTACCGGCGAACATCGAAGTACACAACGGCGCGTTCGAACCACCGACACCAACGCACATCCCGATGCGGCTTTGCGTGAATGGCTGCGTGCCTGGACGAAACCCATCCACGGCAAGGATTCCGCCGCGCCTACCACGGCGCCCGCAGCGAGTGCTGGACAGTCAATCACAAGAAAATCCAACGCCTCTGGCGCGACGAGGGATTACGAGGGCCGCTGCGGCGCCGAAACGCCTGGAAACCACCACCACCACGACGGAGGCAAAGGCACCCAACCGTGTATGGGCAGTGGACTTCCGATTCGATGCCAGCGACGACGCACGCCCAGTCAAGATCGTCTCCATCGTCGATGAAACACACCCGCGAATGCTTGGGCCGGCTGGTGGAACGATCGATCACCGCCGACGGACTCATCAACGAATCGCTGTCGATCGCAGCTACCCCGCCGCCCTGCGCTGCGGCAACAGACCAATTTCGCGTGCCAGGCGACTGGGCGGCGGAACGGGTCTGCTCAGCGTTCGTCACACTAGCCGACCCTGCCGCAACGGCTACATTGAATGGTTCAGCCGCCGCCGACGCGACGAATGCCCCAACATCAACAGCTTCTGGTCGTTGACCCAAGCCCGCGTCGTGATCAGCGACTGGAAGGAAGAATACAATCACCGCCGAAGAGATTCCGGCCTGGGCTGCAACGCCCCAGCCGGATACGCTACAACCCTGCATCCCCTACAAATGGTTCTCACACGCGGCGGACCGACTACCGGGTCCCGTCACCGCTTAGGATACTCCGACCCGGTCGGCGCAGAACTGGTTGCAGGGCAACCGAAATCATCTCCCGACCGTTGTCCAACCTAAAACCGGGGCGGCGGACCGATGATGGTGACCAGCATGTTCTGTAGCTCGGTACCTGCCGCCGGGCACAACCTTGAACAACAGCTTCGCCGAGACGTTCGACAACAAGGTTGCGAACCCGCGCGCCGGGCCGCAACCGCTGAAACAGCCAGCTGGAACCCGCATTGAAATCGGTGGCTTCAAAGCCAACCACAACTAGCGGCACCGGCAGCCGGCGCTGGACTATACGACATCGGCCCCAGCGCGCTGCGGCTGCACCCACTACCCTGACAGTCATCATCCGGCTGTTGAGAAAGGGCGTTCCGCGGTTCCCGGACCGATATCAAGCTCTGATAGCGAACTATTCGCCTATCGTTACCCTCAGCGTATGACGAATGTTAATGCCGCTATGCGACGGTTGCTTCGCGTATGCGCGCTTCCCGAGTCAATCCGAGGAGATGGACGGCCACCTCACCGCTGCGTTCGTAGGGCAGGTAGTGCCCAGCCTTTTCGAAGATGACCAAATGACTCCCTGGAATACGATGCCGAAGCGCACGCGAGTGATGAACGGGGGTCAGGCGGTCACGAGACCCGACCAGCACGACGACGGGACAGCTGAATCTGCCCAGCACGCCGTAACGCTTGTGAGAGAGTATCGAACGGGTCAGCTCCGCGACATTGCGAGAATTGCTCTTCGCGAGCTGCAGCACAGCACGGTTCATATCGTGCCGACGAGGACGCGCTCCGAATAGGATGCCTCGTGTCGACTGCCGCATCAGGAAAAGCGGCCGGGAAGGAATCCTGATATAGGGTAGCGCCTCCAGACCCAGCATTATCAGCCTTCGCAAGAATTTGCTGCGCATCATATTTCCCAGAATATCGCCCGCCCCTGTCGACACCAACGCGACGCCGAGGATTCTCGGTCCGAGCACCTCACTGTGACGTTCAGCCAAGGCCATGAGAGTCATCCCTCCCATCGAATGACCACCCAATACGACCGGACCCGTAGGCACAGTTTCCGAAAGAATAGTCGCAAGATCATCCGCAAGAATCTCGAGGCTGGCCGGAGCCGACTCCGAATCCCCGTGTCCCCGATGGTCGTAGGTAACGACGCGAATAGTCGGGTCCGCAGCGACCACAAGCTGAGCAACGTCCTCCCAACTCTCGTGCGACAACGCGAGTCCATGGGTCAAGACCATCGTCACTCGCGGGGTCTGCGAGCCCCATTCGGTGATCTGCAATGTCGGACCGTCGTCCCGTGTGAGAGCGAGTCGGCGGCAGGGAACACCCGCGCTGGAAATCGAAGTCATTATTCCAAGCTCCTCAACGTCGAAAAACCCCGGTGACTATTTGGCCGGGAGTGCCGAGTCGACACCACCGACATCTGTTACCTTCCAATCCAGATTCTTGTCAACTGTTACGGTATAGGTAACAGTCGTTTGCGCACCCTCCGGTATCTGCGCACTCTTCGATGTCACATTCAGGAACACGTTGACGACGTAGACACCCGATCGTTCGGAGCGCACTGTCGCCGCGATGGGAACTCCACTAGAACTCCACTTCAGTGGCAGCACAATTTCTTTCAGCTGCGGAGCAGTGGCATCGAACTTGTTTGCAAGAACGGGCGAGACGTTGGACTTCAAACCACGAACCCACTGGTCGAAATTCTGATAGTCGATATTCGAGGCTCCGACTGCATACTCAGACGCTACTTCTTCGGCGCGCTTCTCCGCGGCTACGACAGCGTCCCGATCTTTCAACTCGCTCCTAGCCGAGAGCCACAACGGAATCGAAACGGCCACCGCGACAACAAGGAGGGCTACTGCGGTTCCCAAGGCCAGAGAACGCAGGCTTATCGAGAACGACCTCTCCGACCCGCGCGCGCTCGAGCCACCCTTGACCGACGTCCGAGGCACACCCGCGTCAACCGGCTTTTCTTCCGCAGCTTCGCGGTCAGTATCATGAGAATCTTCTGTGGGCATAATCAGCTCCGGTGTCTCTCGTTCTTTCACATCTATTTGACAGCGATCCGCATTCGCAAAGCACCGTCCCCCGTGACACTGAGTGCACGATCTATCAGGTCGCTTATGTTGATTTGCGCCATGGAGTTCGACGCGCTTTCCGCCAGTGGCTGTACCGCCGGGACCAGATCACGAAGAGCGGGGCCGATCTCATTGATGTAAGACGTCACTTTATCAAGGAAGGGAATGAGTCCGTTTCCTTCGATATAGTCCCCGGGCATATTGCCGATTCGAGACAGTCGCGCCAGAGAGTCCGCGATGAGTGCGCCCCACGCTCCGGCTTCCTCCCACAGAGGGCCGGCGGCGGTCATCGACTGCTCGGCCCACTCCATATCAGCACCCATTGTTTGCAAATTCTTCAAGATATTCCGGATTTCGGGTGACCTACTCAGAATCGTTTCCGAAAGCAGCGTTGTCGATGCCGCCAGACGCGGCATCACGGCTTCCGTCCCCGACAACGTCTGATCCAAGGTCTTGACGATATTGCTGATCGCCTGTGGGTTCAGTTGCTCGACCAGATGGGTGACAGTATGCGCCACATCAGGTATCGAGCGGGGTAGAACCACTTCAACCGCGTCGATACGCTGACCGTCGGCCAGGTAGGGCCCGGCATCAGTATTCGGTACGAACTCGATATAGGGCTCCCCCAACCCCGACAGGTCCTCAACAGTAGCGCTGCCGGTCGCAGGAACCCTGTACTTGGGATCGAGACTCAGCACCAATTCGACACCACGCTCGGCCTTGTCGATAGAGTCGATCTCTCCTACCTTCACTCCTCTCAACAGGACCGGGGAACCGGGTAGCAAACTCCCGGTCCTCGGCAGAGCCATGGTCACAACAGTCCTGCCAGAAAACCAATCAACTCGAAGCACACCGAATGTTAGGTATGCGGTGCCCAAGACCAGCACGATTCCGATCGACACCAGGGATAGCACGGAACTTGGCTTCATCGAACCACTCCGATCATCCGCAGCGACGCAAGAATACTGTCTATCCGATCGTCGTCCGATATGGGGCCGACGCCTTCAATGCCTACAATATCAACCTTCGGACCGCGCTCAACAAATGGAATAGCCTTTTCGCGCAAAATGGCCACGGCTTTGTTCAAATTCGAGGGGGCGTTCAGATCAAGCGGGCGGCGAGTGAACAATAGCGGCACGAAGGCACGTGCGGCCTCATTGCCCGATTGCGCCAGGGGGCCGACCCACCGGAGAGATTCTGTGAGCAATTTGAATCCGTCGTACAACGTGATCAACCCGATCATGGAAGTCATCGAAGCAGCGGCCTGACTCACCCCCGACTCGGTCAGCAAATACTCCAGTTCAGGGGTTCTACGCTGCACCACGTCCGTGTTCGCGCGCAGACCGTTCAGCATTGCGTCGACGGCATCCAGGTGGTTGGCCAGGTCAATGATATCCGCACCGACTACCTCGGATATCGAAGCAGTCTGCCGAGTGTCGATCGGCAGCACCCCGTTCACGCGGTTCATTATCTCCTGAGCCTGTTGAATCCCTCCTCCTTGGACGAAGGTCGCGAGTACGTTCATGGTGTCCTCAACCTGCAGCAGCGGCTTCGTCTTGTCCAATCCGATGGTGGCGCCCGGGGGAAGGGCATCCTGCGTGCCGGTCGGCGGAGTCATCAGCGCGATGGATACATCGCCAAGTATCGTCGGCTGGCGGAGTTCAGCGGTGGTGCCGACCGGCAATCGAACCGACGCCATCAGGTCGACATCGACGGCAACATACCCGTCGTGGTCCTCGCCCGCGTCGACCAGTGACACATCGCGCACGACCCCTGCTCGCAGACCATCGACTGTAACCTTCGCTCGCGCTGGCAGATTCAAGGCGTCAGCGAACAGAATCCGGATACCGTACCGGTCTCCAGAAATTCCGGTCCCCGGAACGGGAACCTCCGCGGGATCGAATCCACATCCGGGAACTATGCACACCATTGCCACCGCGGCCGCAGCGATGAACCGACCACCACGCTCACGAGCAGATCGCGCCCATACGACTCGTCGCAGAACCATCACCGCGCACCTGCCGTCCCGAATATCAACGGAAGAACCGAAACCTTCTCCAACTCGTTCTCAGCGGACTTGCAGCTACCTGGCACGACACGCTCGATGGCCGCGCATACCCGCTCTGCGTCCGCCGGCGGCAGCTGAGCCACCGGCGCCGCGTAAGTCAGGATCGGTGAACCACCCTCCTGCGCCGTCGCCCTCTGAAAAGCCTGCACCAGCGGTGGCGTCAGGTCGATTATTTCTTGTACCGAGCCGATATTCGCACGGGCGAGACGCGCTAATGGGACTGTCGCGTTCAGCGCTTCGAGAATTTGGTCACCAAACATTGAAGTAATCTCGTTCAACCATGGCACAATGATCCGCAACGAATCGATAATCGACACGGTGCGCTCAAAGATGCCACGATCGATCACTTCGAGACCTGGAGCCAGACGAGTGATCATGGCCTTGATATCGCCCCATCCGCCGGCCATGCTGTCCGATAATGATCGCAGTGAGTCGATAAGCGCACCGATATGCCCGATAGCAGCATTGGGGGAATTGAGAGCACGACCCAACTTGAGGATCGTATCATTCATTTCAGGTCCTGTTCCGGATAATGCGGCATCTAAGGCCGCGAGCTCATCCGCAAGCCTTTCACGCTGTGTAGAACCATTTCCATCGGTGATCTCTGCAGCGAGGTTGCCCAGCGCATTCATAGTCTGCGACATGCTCTTTGGTGTCAGTGTACGGGTAATGCACTGTCCGGAATCCCATTCATGCTCGGCTTCGCTGTCATCGAGTAATGCAAGCGATCGATCCGCGACGATTGTGTCGGATACGGTAGTAGCTGACACCTGACCGCGGGGCGAATGGTTTACCTCTACCTCGAATTCGACACGGACCATGTCACCATGAGGTTCGATACGCGTCACCGAGCCGACTCTGACCCCTCGCATGGTGACATGGTTCCCGGCGTACAAGCCGATTGCATCCGGCATATTCGCGCAGTAGCTAAGCATCCTCTTGGGAGGCTCGATGATCACGAAGTATCCGACGATCAGAATTGCACATACGACCGCGACACCGAGAACGGACATGAGACCCCGGGACGCCAAGAGCTTATTCATCGTCAGCACTCCTTTCCGGGGACCGGAATACACACCGACGGCACCGGGACAACTGTCGCGGATTGGTCGACCACGAGCCCTTCCTTCGACGACGCGATCGGCTGGAGCCGCGCCAGTAGGTCGCGCGTATTCGTGACAACCTGTCCCATCTCTTCACCCAGACTTTCCAGCTCAGGGATGACGTCGGCCAGGGCTCGCGCAACGGATTGCAACCTGGATCGATACGCCGGCTCGAGGCCCGCGATACGCGCGAGAAGCTCGTCCATCAGCCGGACGGCTTCGTAGATCTCGGCCTTTTTGTCGAGGCCCACTGTCTCCATCAGATTGACGCTGTCGATCATTCCGCCGAGTGTCGCCTTCGACTCGTTGATCGCGCCGAGATACTCGTCCGCCATCGCGAGCGTGTCCGAAATGTCACGGTTCTGGCGGTCGAGGATGTCGACCAGAGATCCGAATGCCTCCGTTGCTCGGCGAATGCCGGACGGTGCACTGGCAATCGCAGCGTTCATGTTCGTCAAATTCTGACGCAACGTATCGCCATCGATATCATCGATCGGCCGAATCGCGTCCTCAAAAGTCCGACCCAGGCTGTACGGAAGATGGACCCTCTCGGCGGGAATGGACGAATGTAACGCAGAATTCCCCGCCGGTGTCACCGCGAGGTAGCGGCCGCCGATCAGTGTCAGCATACGGACATCGAGACTCGTCTGGTCACCGATGAAGATGTCGCTGTCGACGGTGAAGCTCATTCGAACGTTTCTTCGGCTCAGCTCGATGGACTTCACCGCGCCGACCGGCACACCCGCGATTCGGACGTCATCGCCAACCTTGACCGAGCCCACTTCCGGCATTTCCGCCCAGTATGTGGACTCGTCGAAAGGTACTACGTAGACTACTACGCTCGCCGTCAAGACCGCTCCCATCACTGCGGCCCCGACGCCAGCCCAGCGCAATTCTCGGTCCATGCTTCGAAGAGGAGCACTCACCGACTGCAACGCGGTTCCCCCGCGAACACGGAGTAGCTTACTGATCACCGCTCGCATATCGAGATCCTTTGCCCACTGATCAACACATGTAACGGCGCCGGAACTTCGGCGTTGCCGTTCGAGCAGTTACGATTGATGACCGGTCCATCGGCGGGAACCCACGCATTCAGTGTCTCGAGAACGGCCGGCAGCTTCCGCAGCACCTCGACCGCCTGTTCCGGGTCCGGAAATACTGCCCCCAACAGGGCATCGGCATCGGCGTTAGGTCCGGTCGTCAAGCCGAAGGCCTCGAGAAGGCCGTTCAATGGCGCGATCACGTCTGGTGCCATGAGGGCGAATTCGACAATTCCATCCACCTTGCTACGCAACGTGGACACAACCGAGGCCAGCTCCGAGACAAGTCGGACGAGATGCGAGGATCGGCCACCGATATGGTCGGATATCTCTTTGAGATTTCCGACCAGAACGGTGACTACCGCTTGCCTGTCCAGCGCATAGTTGGACAAGGCTTCGATAGAGTCGAGGACGGAACCGACGCCCGCTCCGTCTCCCTCGATGACAGCGATCATGTTCTCTGCGAACTTGTTCACCGCTTCGGGCGACAGCTCTGCGAGTACCGGTTGTAAGCCGTTGAATAGATTCGTAATGTCGAACGACGGGATCGTGTTGGCAATATCGAACTTATGTCCGGCCGGCAACTCCGCTGTGGTCGGCGATGATTGTTGAACGTCGAGATATCGCTGTCCTACGAGGTTCTGATAGCGAATCGCCAGCACAGTGTTCTCGTAGATCGGGTGATTGCGCTGGACCGCAAATCCAACCACCGCTCGACCACTGGCATCCAAGGTAATCGATCGTACCTCGCCAACTCGGAGACCATCCATACGAACATCGTCGCCGGCCTTGAGGCCGTTCGCGTCGACGAATTCAGCCGAGAATTCTACCGCGTCTCCAGATACGGGGCGTTGCACCGTCTGAACGATGATTGCGAGCAGCACAGTGACCACGACGGCAGACACAATAAGTTTTGCGCTGGTCGCCAGAAGACTACGCTGTCTTGTCATCGGCCACCTCCGATGTTGGATGGTGGCGGAAGAAGCCCCGGCAAGAACGCGGTGAACGCTGGAACCATATCGAGAACCAACTCGATGTTCAGAATCGGACCGTCTGGAGTCGATGTGAATGATCGGTCTAGACGTGATAGGAGTTCAGTGAGCTGCGTGCTCGAGGCGCCGGGCGTAGGTACCATTCTGCTGGCCGTTGACAGAACCGGAGCGAGCATAGCCGCATAGTCCGACAGATGACCCTGAGCCGCGAATAGAGTTTCCGCCAGCCCAGGAAAGAACTCCCGACCTACAGTATTGACAGTCGTATCGAACAGCTCACGATCCGTATTCAAGATCTCGATCGTGGTGAGCCGATTTATGAGGCCGACCGTACCGTCGATCATCGATGCAGTCCCGACTAGCATGGATCCGTATTGGTCCAGCAGCTGCGATATCGGCATCGTCTGGGTTTCAGCAATGTTCCGGCTGGATACAACGATTGCCTCCATGAGAGGTGTGAATTGCCGGGCTATTGTCGCGCCCCGTGTCAGGATCTCGGTCAATTCCGGGACGAGAATGTCTCCAGTTGCTTGAGCTACGCTGCGGATGAGAACACCCATCGTTGCGTCTCGTTGCCGGTCGGCTCGCGGCCCCGTCAAATCGACGATACTGCCATCCCGTAATGGAGCCCCACCATCACCTGGTTTCAGCGCAATTTCACTGATGCCGAACAAGTTCGATGGCGAGTAGTCGACGAATAGCCCGTCCGTGAGACCTGCCGATTCGGCGCTTTCCAGTCTGAGAATCAATTGTTTCGCCCCATCGTCCGATTCGATCTCCGAAACATCACCTATCTCGATACCGTCGAATCGAACGGGTGTTCCGACGGTGATCCCGTCGCCGATGGACTCGGTACGCAGCAGTACCACTATTCGATTATCATCCTGGAGGGCCATCACAACAGTCCAGGTCAAGGCTACTACGATCACTATGATCACGGCGAGAACACCCAGCATGACCGATGACCGCTTCGATGTCGACACACCCGGCATTTCATAGCGAGACATCGTTTCTCACCCCGTAAATTCGATGGAGGAGTTGACGCCCCACAAGAGGAGGGTCAACACCATATCCAAACCGATGATTGCCACAAAGCTGGCACGGACAGCACGTCCAGATGCGATTCCGACGCCTTCTGGCCCGCCAACGGCGAAGAACCCATGATAGCTGTGGATAAGAATCACAGCCGTCCCGAATACGAGAACCTTTATCACCGAAGCCGTCACATCCCAGCCGCTGATGAATTGATAAAAATAGTGATCGTAGACACCGGCGGCTTGGCCATGAAGTTGCACGATCACCGCGCGACAAGCGGCATAACTCAGGATCAAGGCGATCAAGAATGTCGGAATGATTGCCACGGCCCCGGCTATGACCCGGGTGGTCACAACGAACGGTATCGATCGCAGTCCAAGCGACTCGAGTGCATCGATCTCCTCGGAGATCCGCATAGCGCCGATTTGGGCCGTAATACGGCATCCGGCTTGTGCGGCGAACCCGACGCCCGCAGCAATCGGTGCAAGTTCCCGCGTATTGGCAAAGGCCGAAACGATGCCGGTCACCGGCCCCATGCTGATCAGGTTGAGAGTGGTGAAGGACTCTACACCGACCGAGCCTCCGATCACCAGACCGAGTACCACCAGCATCGGTACAGTTCCACCGCCGACGATAATGGACCCTTGGCCCCATGTCATATCCGTGATCACGCGCATAGTCTCGGCTCGATATCGCCTGATCGTGAACGGGATCGCGGACAGCGCCTCCCAAACGAACGCGAATACGAAACCGATCGACTCCAGGGGCGCGATGCGGGCTCCGAACGGCGCTATTCTTCTCCTGAGCCTCGCCAGCCGGGGTGGAGTAACCTTTACCTCCGACATCTAGGCCAGCCTCGTCGGAAGGAACATCGACACCAGCTGAGTAATTATGAGGTTCGTGATGGCGATGGAAACTACGGAGAGAACGACAGCCGCGTTCACGCCATCCGCCACTCCACGCGGACCGCCTTTTGCCTCGAGCCCCCGCTGGCACGCGATCACGACCACGATGAATCCGAACAGCACGGACTTGGCTATCGAGACACCGATGTCCGCGACGACGGTGAAAGAGCCGAACGTTCCCCAGTAGCTGCCGGGGGTCACTCCCTGGGGGCCGATTGCGACCGCATATCCAGCTATCACGCCCGTGAAGATGATCAAGATATTGAGCATCGGCGCGACGAAAACCATCGCCACCATCCGAGGAATAACCAGTCGGTGCAAGGGGCTGATGCCCATCGTTCGCATGGCATCGATTTCTTCGCGAATGTTACGTGCACCCAGATCCGCCGCGATTGCGGCCGCTCCGGCCGCACCCAGCAGCAGCCCTGTTGCCATGGGGGCGCCCTGTTTGATCACACCCAATCCACCAGCGGCACCGAGCAGGGAGTCCGCCCCGATTTGATGAATCAAGTTTCCGACCTGGACGGAAACGATGACACCGAAAGGCACGGCCATCAGGATGGCCGGAATCGCAGTAACCGTGATCAGATACCAAGCTTGATTCAGTGCCTCTCGCCACTGGAATCTCAAACGAACGATATCGCTTACTGCTCCCGCAGCCGACTCAGAAGCCATCTGCGTCGACCGGCCAAAAGTTCTGAGCGCCGACACTACGGTTTCGGAAAAGTTTTCTCTGAGCAACCTCGTCGACGTCGATAGCGCGCTACGTTCAGGCATTACCACAGATTCCCGTCCCAACCAAGAGTATCGCTCCGCAATGCAACTGGCGCGCCCGCTATGAAAGTGTCGACGATCCGGCATAGCTCGTTCTCCGAATGATCGGAATGGCTTCGCCGGTATGACGTACCTCGTCGGGTCATTATCGAGCGCACCCTGCTCACGGCACCTCCTTGTGCACTACTGCAAGTACCAGATACTCTGGGTATGAGTATGTGGTGCTGCTCACGCAGTGTCAATAGAGGATTTCGATCGATCCCGGGACGCGCGAGCGGCCCTCTGGCAACCGAGCGATATCGCCCCGGCGAAAGTCGGGCCGATAGCAACCGCGACGTGCGACGACACCATCCACATGAGCAGTCTCGCCCATCTACGGCCGAGGAAGGTGCGGTTGTGGTGCAGGGGCGGGTTGGCAGGCATCGGCCACCGAAGATACTCCCTCGGTCACTACTCCGGCTGCACTTTGCTCCGCGCTTCCGTCGCTAGGTGGCGCCGTTTCGCACTGCCTGCTTCGGCATTGCCAGTCCACCCATAAGCCCTGATCGACGGGAATGATCGCGACCAGGTAGCCCCGGCAGATGAACCGCCCGGGTATGGTGCCCACGCATTTCGGCGGGATGAAAGCGGTCTCTGCGAGGCTCGGAGCGACCCGTAAGCCCTGCGCAATTGGGTGCGCCGCGCCGCGGTCGACACCGGCGGCGCCGAAGGCGTGTCGACCGAGGCAGCGAGGGAGATTCGCCAGCTGCACTGCACGAATAGGGAATCCGAGGAACGATCGGAATCCGCGAAGCGGCAACACCTTTCTTCGTGCGACTAGCGACCCGCGATAGCAGTGGCTGATCGTGCCCGGCAAGAAGGTCGGCATGACCAAACCGAACCAGGCCGCGTCGAGAGCGACCGACCTGGCGGACCGGCAGTTTCGGGTTCTGGCGCAGAACACGCGGCTCATGGCCGATTCACCTACATCCGCCTGATCACCGATGTTCGTCTACCGCGTTCGTCGTCGATGCCTACGCCGGCTGCGTCCTCGGCTCGGAATGCTCGACCAGCGAAGACGCCACGTTTGCGGAGAAGGCGATCCGGCCCGCGGTTGCTCTGCGGGCTCGCGAAGGTCTTCCGGTCGGTAGAGCGATACATCATTCCGATGTGAGGTCTCGATACACCGCAGTGAAACTCGTGGAGACACTGGCGGTCTCGGATCTCCGACGGTCGATCGGGTCGGTCGGGTCGGTCGGTGACGCCTACGCCAACGCGTAGGCAGCAACCACGATGCGGCTCCACACAACCGACGCGATCCCCAGCGATTCCTGTTTCGGCGCCGATCCGCTCACCCGGCTCGACGACGTCGAGCTCCTCAGCGAGGACTGAGTCGGCTGGTTAAGTCCCGAATCGTGCACTGCTGGGGCTGCAACCATCGGCCGAACACGAGACGGGCTGCTATGCACTGAACGTCGCGCAATCGGCTGGGGTTGGGCAAAACCGGTGCATCGAAGCAAGAGCGGGTCAGCCACCGCTGAGCCGGCCTACGCCCCACGCACTGCCGCGTAGCCATCACCCAACAGACCGTGGCCTCAGGCCGAGCCGGCGAGCAACAGTTCGTCCCGGTTGATATGGAGTTGCTGCGTGATTGCCCGCTTACTGAATACGAAGTCGCGGGGGCGGTTGATACAGTCGGCGGCAACGAGCTCGCCGGCGCGGAGGTAAAAGCAGGTGAAGTCGCGGTCCCCGGATGGGTCCCCGCTGAGGACGACTTCGTCGTATCCGGTGTTGAGGCCGGCGATCTGGAGCTTGAGATCGTATTGATCCGACCAGAACCACGGAAGCGCCGCTATCTTCCTGGACTTCCCGTTGATGGTCGCGGCTGCGACCTTGGCCTGCTCGCTGGCGCTCGGCACCGACTCCAGGCGTATACGGCGGCCGTAACGGGCCATCCGGTGACTGGCGCAGTCCCCAGCCGCGACGATATCGGGGTCACTGGTCTGAGCCTGGTCGTCGATTACGACTCCGTTGTCGACGACCAGATCTGCGGCGGCCGCGAGCTCGGTGTTCGGCTCCACGCCGATGCCGACGATGACGAGGTCGGCGGGAATCGCTTCACCACAAGACAGGACTACCTCTCGGACCCGGCTGTCGCCAGACACAGCCTCGACCAGCGCGTGCGTGCGGATGTTCACGCCCTCGTTCCGATGGATTCGGTCGAAGAACGCCGAGACCTGCGGGGCAGTGACCCGTTCGAGGACGCGCTCGGTCGCCTCGAGCACGGTGACTTCAAGACCCAACGCTCGCAGGGAGGCGGCCGTCTCCAGTCCGATGTAGCCGCCGCCGACGATCACGGCCCGCCGCCCGGGGCGGGCAGCGGCTCGGATCATCTCGACATCGGCGGCGGTGCGTAGGTAGTAGACCCCTGCCAGATCGGCGCCCGAGGTGGCGAGCCGACGAGGGCGGGCACCAGTGCACAGCGCGAGCTTGTCATAGGGCAATGCGTCGCCAGTGCTCAGTGCGAGGCGACCAGCCGATCGATCGATCGCCTCTACTGTCGCATCCACGAGTTTGATTCCCTGCTTGCGATAGAATTCCGCGCTGCGGATCGCGAGCTCGTCAATTGTGCTCTTCCCGGCCAGATAGGCTTTCGACAGCGGAGGGCGTTGATAGGGTAGAGTCGCCTCCTCACCGATGAGGACGACCTCGCCCGTCCACCCATCCTGGCGCAGACTGGCCGCGAGTTGGACTCCACCATGGCCGGCCCCGACGATGAGAGCTCGCTGTACACTCATACGTCTGCCTTCGGAGTGAGGCGGACCATCATCTTGCTGATGCCCCGCACGAAGTTGGACTGCACGTACTCGGGCTCCCCCACGACCTCGATATTCTCGAAGCGAGGAAGCAGCTCCTCCCAGAGGATCCGAAGCTGCAGCTCGGCCAGCCGGTTGCCCATGCAGCGGTGGACGCCGAAGCCGAAAGCGATATGGTTGCGGGCGTTGGACCGGTCGATTATGAACTCGTCCGGTCGTTCGAACACGCGCTCGTCGCGATTGCCCGAGGCATACCACATCACCACTTTGTCGCCCTTGCGGATGAACTGGCCGTTCAGAATTGTGTCTGCCTTGGCGATCCGGCGCATGTAGGCCAGCGGAGTTTGCCACCGGATGATCTCCGAGACCATATTGGGGATCAAGCCCGGGTTCGCCTTCACCTTATCGAACTGGTCAGGGAAGCGGTTGAGTGCAAGCACACCGCCGCTCATCGAGTTCCGGGTCGTGTCGTTGCCACCGACGATCAGCAACAAGAGGTTGCCCAAGAACTCCATCGGGCGGTCGATCAGATTTTTGGTGTTCTCGTTACCCTGCAACATGGTGATCAGATCGAAGCCGGGTTCCTCCCCGCCGGCTGTCCGGGCCGCCTTGTCGTGCCAAAGAGCGCTCAGACCGCGCGCCATATCGCGCATGCCGGGGAATATCTTGTCAAGGTCCGAGGGACCGCCATTGGCTTGCTCCATCGAGGTCGCGAGATCTGACCAGTAGACGAGCTTGCGACGCTGCTCGTACGGGAAGTCCAGCAGGGTTGCGAGCATTCGAGCGGTCAACTCGATCGAGACGTTCTGTACCCAGTCGAACGGCTGATTCACGGGCAGGTCGTCCAGAACTTCCTGGACACGCGATCGAATCAGACCCTCCATCTCACGCAAGTTCTTCGGTGCGACAACACCCTGGACCGCAGCCCGCTGCGTGTCATGGCGTGGTGGGTCCATCGCGATGAACATCTCGACATCCAGGAAGCGAGGCGGCGCCCCGATGATAATGAACGGCTCGGCGGAGAAGACCTCATGGTTCTTGTCGACGGCCACTATGTCGGCGTGACGCGTGACGGACCAGAATGGACCGAACGGACTGTTGGGCTGATAGTGGACCGGAGCCTCGTTGCGCAACCGCTCGAAGTAGTCCTGCCAGCGCCCCTGACGATAGAGGAAGGGGTTGCTGAGATCGATGTCGGCGAGCTCGACCTCATCGACAGGCGGGATGGGCTTCTCGACGAAGAGCTTCTCCCCATTCGTCCCGGTAACCCAGCGACGCGTCTTGTCGTACAGATGTGCGCCTTGGATCTGCAGATCCATCGGGATGGTCGACTGCACCTTGGCGGTGATTGCTGAAGGAATATTCATCACGATTCAACCGTCTCTCGTTGTCACATCTGGAACTCAGGCAATTGGACGGTCAAACCGTCCCAGCCCGCGGAGGCAATCATCTGGCAGGACAGCCGAGAGGTCTGCTGGCGCTCAGGGTTCATCGCAAGCATCTCCTCCTCTTCAGGGCCGGAGAAGCCGACCTGCTCGATCCAGTGCGGATCGACGATCACATGGCAGGTACCGCACGCGGCTTCGCCTCCGCAGTCACCGTCGATGCCGGGAACCGCATTGTTTGTCGCGACTTGCATCAGTGAGCGCCCCTCTTCGAGAGGCACCTCATGCTTCTCTCCGTCGTGGGAGACAAAGCTGACAACTGCCATGGCAACTCCTGATACGTAGCCTCGATGTGAATACCAGGTAAAAGTCTTGCCGAAGAGGTGATCGACGGCTATGTTCGACAGGGGCAGAAACTTGTGAATTCGGCTCAGCGAGATGACGGTGAACATCAAATGATGGGGGCACACCCTGGCGACGCCGGTGTCCCCCCGCTCGTGTTCGTTCAGCTGCTCGAGAGCCAAGCGCTTGACCCAGATACCGTCGCACAACTTCGCAACATCATGGTTCGCGAAGGAATCGACGAGCCGGCCCTGATCAAGAATGACGTCCAGATCCCGCTGCGCTGGTTTCGGGAGGTCTACCCCGAGCTCGATGCCGACCAGGCAACCCTGCTCGGCTTCGCGTTCGCCGAACAGGCCCAGCTGACATCCTTCGGCCCGCTGAGTTTCCCGCTGGTGAGCGCCGGGTCGGTGGCCGAGATCGTAGAGCTGCTCACATACCTGCCGTTGATTTCGACAGCGGTCAGCCCACAGTTCCATCCAAGTGAGCACGGCCTCACTGTCGGGCTTACCGGACACACACGTGATCCGGCTCTGGACTGCCTGGTCGTCACCTACAGTGGGTCGGCGCTAGTGCGGCTGCTCGACATGCTCGCCGACGAAGTACGGACCATATCACTCCATCTGAGCTGGTCGGCGCCAGCCTTCCCGACCGGTCACGAAAGTATGCTAGCCGGGTGCGTGTTCTTCGACGCTCCGACATCGTTCCTCCATATCCCTGCCGCCACGCTCAACGAGGTCTGCCGGTTCTCCGATCCCGTAGCGTATCGACTCGCCATCGTCGATCTGCAACGAACTCTCGACCAGCGCAGCGGAGCCATACCGTTGTCGGAGAAGGTACGACGGCTGTTGGAGAAAGACCCGGGACGAAGAAGTAGCCAGTCGGTCGCCCACGAGCTGTCGATGTCCACCAGCACGCTCAAGCGTCGCCTCGCCGAGGAGGGGACCACCTTTCGCGCGTTGTGCCAGTCAGTCCTGCGCGAACGTGCGATGCTGCGGCTACTCGACCGATCCATGTCGGTGAGTGAGATCGCCACGGATCTCGGATACAGCGACCTCGCCAACTTCTCACACGCCTTCAAGCGATGGACCGGCCGCTCTCCCAACGAGTTCCGGCGCACATAACACGCGAGTTGTCCGAGCAGTTCGGAGGATTCGCCTGCGGCTACGTGCGGGCGAGGCCTACTGTTCGGCGGATGTCCGCTGCTGGTAGGGCGAGAGCTTATTCTTCGTTCCGAGTGTCGACATCTCACCAAATAGGCCCGATGACTCTCGCCCCTGTGTCGTCGATCGGGCGCGAACCGTTCAGGGTCGAAGACCTCGGAATCGGTCTTGTGTTGGGGCGCGTGGTGATTGACTGCGGGAGCACCGTGAGCAGCGATTCAGAGGGAAACAATGTCCGAGCAGGTCGGAATCCGCGTCATGTTGCGCTGACCAGAGGTACCGGGGCAGCACGAGGGGCTCCTTGATCATCAGGGCGTGGGAGTTGGGTTTACCGAGGCCGTTGATGACGTTGACACCGTGCCGAGCACTACCGAGTCCGCCCTCGCGGGCTCCTGCCATTCCGGGTGCTTGACAGGGAAGTACGCGGCGGCCGTCGTAGTGCTGGTCGCAGTGTCATGAGCAGACGTATCCCGGACACGCAGTCGGCGCTACGGTCGGCGTGGCCGGGCCAGCGGAACGATGGCGTCCTCAGGCCAGGGTGGCGTAATCTCTGAATCTCAGGTTTCATGGAGTCGGGAGAATTGGCAGACACAGGATTGAACAGAGCGTCCTATGCTGATTCGACACGATCAATTCACTGCCGTTCTTGGCTCCACGCCGTCTGGGCTGCCCCTCCCGCAACGGGCCTACGCGACAGCCCCACGAACCGCTTCGTCGAGCTTCTCCTTCTTCTCATCGGTTGTAAGTGACCGAGCGCGAGTGTCGGGCCGCTCCGCATTCAATGCGATGGGCTGGGGCGCTGGTCATGCCATCACATACGCCGTTAGTCGAGGTGTGATTCTCATTCGGAGTACCGACCGGTCCGACCACCGCTTCACAGTGGGGCCGTTCGGGCAGATTCACCTGCCCGTCGCCATTCACCGCGCCCTCGGTATCCTCCCGGGAGATTGCGTCCTACTCATCCCATTGCCGGAGTGCGCTACTGTCGCGGTCATCCCACCCGGAGTTGTCGAGGACACGCTCTCCGATGGTCTTGGCGATCGGTGGGCAGCGCCATGACCACCAATGATCTAGAGGTCGCACGGGCACTTCTCGCTCGCCTCGGTGTCCAGCCCGAAGCACTGCTGCGAACGCCACACGAGAATGGTCGAACTCCAACCTTTGCCGAGTACACACAGCGGGTCGAGGCAGCGGTGTCGGAAGGCGCGGCGGACCTACCTCCGCTACTGGCGAAAGCTTGCGTAGCGGTGGCCGCACCGCGGCATAGACGAACCAACCTCTCTCGAGCTTCAGGCACTTGTCGAAGAAGCCCGCCAGAACGCAATCGTTCGACGGAACAGCCGTGGCGGACGCTCCGCCGCTGAGCGTCCATGGCTGCCAGCCAGTCGAGAAGGCTGGATCCTGCTGGGCATCCCCGAACCCAGCATCCTGGTCATCGTTGCTCATCGTTGCCTGCCCATTGCGTCGTTCTCACCGTCGCCCGTGTCATCCTCCGACTGCCGCCGCTCCGACGCCGTCGACTGTTCACGTTGTGCACCGGCGTCTTCCGTGCGGAGGCAGGCGAGAAGGTCGTGACCGAATCGCGGCGGGACGATTCCGAGATCGGAGCTGCCGTTCCACAGACAACCGGCGTCGGAGAGGATGCGATCAGCGAACTGGAGGGCCTGGATCAGCGCATGCTCCGAATCGGCTCCGCCGATCGTGTACACCTTCTCATGCTCTGGTATGCCATCGATTCGGATCGAGCACCCGTAGCCACCGCCGCCGTCGAACTGAGCAGGTAGTGCGCACTCGACCAGAACCCGCTCGCCATTTCTGGTCAGCTCGCGTTCGGCGATCGGCGGTCCGATGAACTCTCGCAGCTGCACGGCCCGATACTATGACCAGTCGCTACCGCGAACACTAAATTCGGAGAGCTGAATCGAAATGACGGCGCTCTGCGGTGTGGCCGAGATGACTGTCACTGTCACCGCCGATTCCTGCTCCCGCCCTCTGTGGCAGGTTCCAGGTATTTGGGCAGTGTCAGTGCGGCGTCGATGGTTGCGCGCATGTTGTCGAGGAAGGGGAAGAGTACGCCGTCCCACTC
>NZ_VBUT01000019.1 GCF_005863245.1 Nocardia cyriacigeorgica
CTGGCCCGAGCGGCGTAGTGCGATTGGTAGCCCGAGCGTGACAGTCGGTCGTTGTATACGTCTTCTCGTATCGTCTCGCTTGGCGCGGAGGAAGGTCAGGGTCACGTCGAATCCTTCGATCTCTCCGACCAGTCTTCGGCCTCGGCGCGCTGGCGGCGTCGCAACAGGTCATCCTCCAGCTCGTCGAGGCGGAGGATCATCCCGGGGATCGACGTGCAGCATCGGGCGGCGGACGCAGGCGTGTTCGTGCTGGCAGCCGGTGCCGTAGGGGCGTCCACAGGAGCCGAGTTCGACCTTGCGCTCGGCGTCACGAACCCTCATGTCTTGGCCGTGGCGGCGCACCGGTGAGCGCTGGCATCCAGGCCTGCGAGCAGGTTTGTGCTCATCGACCACCTCGCTGCGGCGACCGGTGCGCGTGCCGGGCCCGCCCGCGTTGGCGGGTCCGGGCATGGGGGTGCGGATGTGGGTCCCACACCATCAGTCGCGCTGCGCTCGCCAACATAACTACGAACATGGCAGCGACCGCGATCCACCCGAGCGCGCTCACCGTGTCCCCACGACAGCGCTACGACATGGCAGTCATGACGTCATGCACCGATGGCCGGTACGCGTCGTCGGGCAAGCGCTGATGGCGCCAGGTCACCGTTCCGTCGTCGCCGGGAACGGGGAGCTCGACCTCGGTTCCCGTTGGCAGCAGTTGTGCGCGCACGGCAGTGAAGACCGTGGAGTCGGGTGCGGGGTGGGGGATCGGCCCGGTGAGCAGGACCCACCGGGCGTCGAAGAGATCGTGCACGACGATGAGCGGGGCCGGTATCGGAAGTCGGTCGAGCGCCGCGCGCACCGTCGGCAAGAAGCTCGATCACGGTGTCTTCCCCGGTGCGGACGAGCAGCGTGTGGCCGCGTCAGATCGGATCGAGGGCGCACACCCGACGGTAGTGGCGCAGAAGCTCGGTGATCGCAACCTCGAGACGGGCACGCTCAGTGCGGCGGCATCGAGGGATGACTGGTGCGGTTGTGCATGGGATTTGTCTCCGAATCATGAGAACGATCTGGTGGCTTCGGGCGGTCACGTTGCTGCGGCGTGGATCGGTGCCGTCGACAATCTCGTTCCAGCCGTCGGCGTTTCCTTGTCGCCGCCGGCGCGGGCCATCACGAGCCGATGGTTGAGCAACTGCCGGTGCCCGTTATGCAGCTCATAAGCGACTGAACGATCGAGTTGCCTTCCGCTGGTTTCGTCACGGGAAGCACGGTGCGGTGTTGGCGGCGTGACGCGGTGCTGGGCGCGCTTGGTGGCGAGACCTGTTGGAGTTCTGGTCGGGTGCGCTGCAGGTGAAGTCTGGTTGTCAGACACCGTCGATAGCGGCGGCTGCTGTAGGGGTCGACGTTGTCCCACAGGTCAATCGCGATCGCGCCGTGGGCGGTCCACCGCAGCCGTAGTGTCACCGACGCCGGACGTGGTGCCAGCGTGGCAGCCGAGGTCAGGAAATCCGCGGTCAGTGTGCGGACGGCGAGGACGAAGTCCTCCCGATTGGGTAGGCACCACTTGGAGGCGAACTGAAAGCGGCGTAGTCGGCGATCATGGCGATCGCTTCAGGACTGGTCAGTTCGATCCGGGTCTGCTCGACCACACCGGCCGCTCGTGGGTGGTCGGGCGGGTGCAGGCCCGTCGGGAGTGCGCTGATCGTCATCGGGTGTGCCCGGCGCGGGAGTGGTGGTCGTTCATTTCGTTGGGCGCGGCAGCGTTGCTTGCCGTGGATGCGGCTGGCGGCGCGGAGGCCGTGGTGGTCGTGGATGAGTCGAGCGCGGTCAGGGCTGTGTGAAACTGTGGGCAGTCGGGGCCGTGCCCGGCATGAAGCGAGAGCAGAAACCGCGCCTGCGCGGTGGAGGCGATGGCGTCGGGGCGGTGGCATGCGGCTCCTGTGATCATCCACTGATCGCGCCGTTCCGCAGTGGGTGCCAGCGGAAGTGTCGGTGAGGGGGAAGGTGAGGGCATCTGTGCTCCGTGGGTGCTAGGTGGTGGGGTGGTCGAGTCGTGGCAGTCGGCGGGAGCCTGCAGCGAGTTCGTCTATGAGGTCCTGGTAGGCGGTTGAAAGGTCGGCGAGGCGAGCGCACACGTGGTGGTATTCGTCGTCGGCGGTGCCGGTGAGGGCTCGGTAGGCGTCGACGGTGAATTGGGCGATGCGGTCAACAACCTGGCCCACGGTTTCGGTGTGGACCCGTGCCGCGGGGAACGGTGTCGGTGTTGACGCGGTAACCCACTTGTCGATGACTACCATGAGAGTGGAGCGCTGCCAGTCGATCTCATCCACGTCCCGACGGACAGGTCCGATGTGTCGGGCGTGGAGTTCGGCGAGTTCGGCAGCGGCGGACAAGACCGGATGATGTGCGACGGCGGCGGGACATCCTCGGCACGCTTGGAGCACCTGCTCGGCGCTGGGCACCCCGGTCACAGCACGGTGAGGGTGGGCAGCCAACAGGACCGTCGGTCGATCGCGGTGATGAGGTCGGTGTAGTCCTCGACCAGTTTCGCGAGTCGGCACCAGCATTCGTGCACTACTGGGTGGTCGGCGGCCCGATTCATCAGTTCGTCCAACGCTTGGACTTGGGTGGCCGCGATCCGGTCGATCACCACGCCGACGGTGTCGGGGCGGGCCGTGGCACTCGGATGTGGTCTCGGGAGACGTGGTGCCAACCATCTGTCGATGGCGGCTATCGACCCGCGGCGGCCGGCGAGCAGGCTCGGCTGCTGCCCGTCCCGGAGCAGTTGTGTGTGGATCGCGCCGAGCGCGTGCGCCCAGCCTGCTATCGGGTGCGGACCGACATGATGCCCGCGGATCGCCGACAGCAGAGTTTCCTGGTCGAGCCACGCAAGGTCCGTTTCGGGCTCCAATGCGGTGGTCATCGGATACCTCCAGCAGAGCGGGTCGCCACCGACTTCGCGATGACGCTCTTTGCTGAGCCCAGTACGCGTGAGCGGGCGGGAGCGAGCATCCAGCGCCCGGCACTAACGATGCCGGGAGCGCTGGCCCAGTACCAGTCGGCGTGGGAATCCGACTTCGGTAGCCATACCCGTTTGCCGGTGTCGACGATCGAAATGCCATGTCGGCTCAACAACTGGGCCGCCGCTGGATTGACGCGGTCCGGCCGGACCAGAAACACCCACGGGTGATGCCTTGGATGGGTGAGTACTGGCACCGCGTACGCCGACGACTGGGACAGCTCCTCATGGACCAACCGGCCCACCTCCTGCGGCATCACCACAGCACCCACGTCACCAGAGGTGATGATCGACGGTCGGCCACCGGCCACGTCGACCGGGAGGCCGTACCGCTGGCGATATACGAACGCGACTTCATGAATCGAATAACAGGTTGCCAGGATCATCACGCCAACCCCCGATCGGTGACGATCGTGAACCAACGTAGGCCGGTCGTAGCCGCATCGGCGCCTGCCACCTGCTCGCACCTGCTATCTCCGGCAAGCAGTGAGGCTCGAAACCTGCGAGTCATCGCCCGATATGACCGGAGATTGCTCAGTTGTCCGGAACTCATAAGGACGGTTTCAGCCGCAGGTCGGATCTGGTCAACAGACGACGTTTGCGAATCGGGCATCACCGGTTTCCGACGACGACGGTTATTCGTGCCGAGGCGGAAGTGATTGACGCTGTGCGTATCCCACGCTGTGGATGCGCCGTGCGTGCGACTTCTCATACGCAATATCGATCTCCCTGGTGTCAGCGCATACGGTCGCGAATCAGACAACCAGTTGCGACCCTGACGGCCTATGCATTCGGCGTCCACAACCCGTCCACAACGTGGCAAGATTCAACGGCATGGACCGCCACGCCACACTCGTAGGTGCACAACTTCGTGCAGCACGCGAAGCTGCGGGAGTGTCCCTAGCTGCGGTTGCGCGCGAGATCCACTACAGCAAATCCGCGCTTGCCTACTTCGAGACCGGCGAGCGCACACCACCGCCGGATGCCATAGCGTGGTACGAGAAGCGATTCGGCGGGCTAAAAGACCCGGTGGCCGCTCTTGCCGATCTCGGAAAGGCTGACGTGGAACGACGCACATTCCTGCGGGCTGGATACTCCACGGCGCTTAGCGCCTCAGTGCTGCTACCGGGATGGATCGACCCATCCCCCCGTACGGCCGGCGGCGCAGTCAGGAGCATCGGCCGTGCCGATGTAAGCGCGGTGCGCGAGGTCATGTCTCTGTTCTCCCGGATGGACCAACGCATGGGCGGGGGCCACGGGAGAACTGCGGTTGTCCAGTACCTCACCACCGAAGTGGTCGGCTGCCTCAACGGCACCTACACCGACAACACGGTGCGCAACGACATGTTCTCCGCCGCTGCCGAACTCGCATATCTGGTCGGCTGGATGGCCTTCGACAACAACGAACACCACGTCGCGCAACGCTACTTCTCGACAGCGACCAAACTCGCCGCCGAGGCAGACGACGCACCACTGACTGGGCACGTCCTGCGGGCCATGGCGCACCAAGCGATCGACCTCGGGCATCCGGAAGAAGGGCTACGCCTAGCCGAAGCATCCGTCACCGGTGCCCGCTACCGCACCGCAAGCCCCCGCGAGCGCGCACTACTCAAGGTCGTCCACGCAAAGGCCCTGAGCGCTGCCCACTGCCCCGCCGACGCTGCCCGCGCACTGCTCACCGCCGAACAAGACCTGGCGGCCGCATCCGCCCAGATACCGGAACCTGCCCGTGTGTTCTTCTTCTCCGAAGCCAGCCTCGCCCATGAGACAGCATGCGCGCTCCGCGACGCAGGCGACCTCTCCGGCGCCGCCGCCCAGTTCGAACTCAGCGTCCGGAAACGGGAGGCAACTGCCTTCACACGCACCCACGCCGTCACCCTCGGCTACCTTGGGGCAGTCCAAGCAGATCAGGGCGACCTCGAACTCGCCTGCGCGACATGGTCCTCGGCCCTGACCGCAATGCATGGCGTGCAATCGGGCCGCACTCGAAACGTCGCCCGCGATATTCGAAACGCCACGGCCCCCCACTCCAACTCGACCACCGCGGCCATCAACCAGATCGGCAAGCAGGCCGCACAGTATCTGGCCGCCCACGCCACCTAGATCGGACACAACATGACAGATGAGGTCTTCGAAGTCGTTCCCATCGCTCACGTCGTCGGAGGGCGCCGCGAACCCACAGACGATCATTGGGGCGGAACCGAAACCATCATCCGGATCGACGACCCTCGCTTCACCGAGGAATCCGTCCAGGGACTCGAGGAATTCAGCCATCTCGAGATCGTGTTCCGGTTCCACCTGACCGACCAAACGGATCTGCACTTCGGCGCCCGCAGCGCCCGGGACAACCCCGAATGGCCAGCAGTCGGAATCTTCGGACACCGCAACATGCGCCGGGTCAATTGGCTCGGGGTCTCCCGTACCCGGCTCCTAAGGATCGACGGCCTTGACCTCCATGTCGCCGAACTCGACGCCGTGGACGGCACGCCAGTCCTCGACATCAAGCCCTGGTTCAGCGAATTCGGGCCACGAGGACCAGTCCGGCAGGCAGATTGGTCCACGGAGATGCTCCGGGACTACTTCTAGTCTGACCGCACCCGCACCCGCGCCCGCTTGCGCGACGCCGGCGCCACGGTCGCGTAGGGGGTCAGCCGAGGTCTTTGGTGCGCCGAGGGACCCTAGAGAAGACCGTCGCGCTGAGGTCTGGATTACCGCTGCTGGCTTATCTGCACGACGGCATGCGTGCCGGAGGTGCGCCAATTCGGCTCGGTGGTGTCGAGGTCGGCGATGGTGGTGCTGTCGATGCCTACGGCGACATCGGATTTCAGGGTGCGAAGGGCGATCACGGTCGTCGGGATATAGCTTACGAGTTGGTCGAATGGTGTTGTCGGGGCCCAGTGCCGGTCGCCAATGAGGCGTCGGTAGTTCAGGTCGCCTTTCACGATCACAGCGTCAGCATTCGAGAGGTCGGCTCCCGGGTCGGCTGAAAGGTCGTGGAACGGTAGGGGGGCGCAGTAGAACTCAGGGGTTCGCAGGATGAGCCTTCCATTGCGGAGGGCCGCAGTGACGCGTTGTGCCGTGGAGTTGGCTGGGCCGGGTATACGGTCGAGTAGGCGCAGGGTGGCGAGTAAGTCGGTGGTCGTGGCGTCGGAGACATAGTAGGGGCGCGGTTTGAGATGCAACTGCACGACCAGTTCGGGGTGCAGCTGTAGCAGATGGTCCAGCAACAACAGATCGGGGATCAATTCGCGGCCCGCGTTATCAGCGACCAAGCAGAGCGTTCCAGTCGAGTGGTTGTGGAGGTATTCGACGACCGAGGCGGTTTGGTCGGCGATGATGGCGCCGCTCGGTGCGTCGGCAGCGTCAGGGTTGGACAGGTGAAAGCCGAGGTCTGCCCGGTTTCCCCAGAGGGCGCGGTGTACAAGCGCGGCTGTGTGCTGCTCCAGCTCGGTGGCCGGTATGTCGGGTAGCTCGGTCAGCTCGGCCTCGAGGACGGGGTCGGCCAGTTCGACGCTCTTCTGGACGAACGGGTCGATTCCGCGCCACGGACTTGGCGCGAAGTAGTCGACAGCCTCGAGCAGCAGGCGGTAGAAGTAACTTTCAGCCCAGAGGAATGGTATGTCGAGCCATCGCTTGCCATACATGGTCGCGCCCCAACTATCCCATTGGGATTTTCCGGCGGCATGCTCAGGAAGCGGGTGGACGGTGCCGGTGATCTGGTCGGCGAGTACGTCGAGGCGGTGCCGGATCTCGAGTGGGTAGGGGTGGGCGGCAGCGACCTGGTCGATGAGTGCGGGGTGTCGCTGGGTGAGCACCTTCCATGCGAACGAGCCGGAAGCATTGGACAGGATGGTCGGCGCGTCGGTCGTACGGGTGGACATCATGCTCCGATTCGAGATGAGTGACGTGGGACCGTCAGAACGGTCACTCCGGTGGCACCCGCAATCGTGACACGACGGCGCGCAGGGTCGAAACCGGCAGCTTGGCAGGAGGCGTCGACGCGGACTTCCGCAGCGAGGTCACCGGTGGGACCCCACCACCGCGCGGTCCCGTTGGCCGCAACGGACACGAGGTGGTTGTCGAGGAAACCGAGCAACAAAACCCGTCCGGTGTGCCCGGATAGTTCACTGGTAGCTTCGCCGGTCGTAGTGTCGCGGATGGTGATTGTGCCTGTGCCTGAGCCGATGGCAAGGCGAGTGCCATCCGGCGTTAGAGCGACGGTGCGACTCCACCCGCCGGCGGCGGGAATGACCCGTTGCAGGTGGCCGGCGCTGTTCCAGAGTCGGGCGCTGCCGTCTCCGCACGCGGCCGCAAGTAGTGATCCGTCGGTGTTAAAGGCTAAACAGCGGATTCGACCGGCGTTGGTGCGGACCTGCCATTCAAGCTCGCCGGATGGCAGATGCCAGACGCGGACATGGCCATCGTCGCTGCTGGCCGCGACCCGTTGTCCATTCTCTGCCAGCACCACGGCCCAGGTGCGTCGTTGCTCAGCGTTGAGGCGCAGTGACCAGTCGGAATCGGTGACCGATCGGATGTGAAGGGTGCCGTCTCCGCTGGCCGCGGCGAAGTACCCGGCGGCAGAGGCGAGTGACCAGAGCCGTCCGGCGCCGACGCGGTAGTCGGCAGGGAGGCCTTCGTCCTGGAGGACGGTGACGATTCCGGCTCCGTCGCCGAGCAGGGTGTGGCCTCTGGCTGAATTGTGCGCGACCGACCACACCGTGTTAGTGCCGGGCGCGACGGTTGTGAGACTCCCATGAGCCAGTTTCCTGATCGCGCCGTCCTCACAGGCAGCGATCACTGCCCCGGTCTCCGTCACAGCGATGGATCGGATCCAGTCCACTCCGTTCGGCATCGGAATATCGGCGATGCAGTCTTCTCCGTGGAAGATCCGGATGTGTGCGTCCTCGGCTCCTACAGCCAGCACTGATCTGTGGTGGGCGACGGCGCGGACGCGGTCAGGAAGTTGGATTCGTTTGGTGGGTGTCAATCGGCGATCACTGACTGTCCACCATCGAATGGACCCGTCGCCGGAACCGCTGACCAACGTATCAGGGCCGGTGAAGGTGATGGCACGTACCCAGTCGCGATGTCCGACGGATTCAGAGACGATTGCACCGTCGTGAGCGTCTATGAGGCGCACATATTCGTCTTCTCCACCCACGGCGATGAGCGTGCTATCTGGGGAGATGGCGACCGACCACACCGGCACCGGAATGGATGTGGGCGATCGCACCATTGTCTGCTGACGAATGTCCCACACACAGACCAGGCCGTCTTCAGCGCCGGAGATGAGCAGGGTGCCGTCATCGGTGAATGCCAATGTCCGGATACGTTGGGTATGGCCGACGAAGATGGCGGTAATGGTCCCTGATGCGGTATTCCACAGGCGGATCTCGCCGTCATCGCCGCCGGTAGCCGCGATCGAGGAGTCCGGTGTGATCGCCGTGGCGTGGATCCAGCCGGTGTGCCCAATGCTTTTGTGGAGCAATGTGCCTCGGAGCTCATCCCACACGCGCACCGCACCATCTTCACCACCCGACACCACCACGTTCGCGCTTGCTGCAACAGATACGACGGCTCCGATATGCCCGGTCGACTCCTCGACGGCCGGGGTGAGGTCATGAAGCTTGAAGCCCAAATCGCTGCACTCCTCGTCGCTCGCGTACCCAGCCCTAGCGGCAACGACGTGCAGAGTCGACACGATGTCGGAGCGGGAACTCATGCCATGCAACAGGAATCCAGCCCCCGTCAGGTGCACGGCGGGGCCGGCTGAACGACGACTGAGGATCTGATGGTCTGAGGCCAAGGACTGATACCCGCAACGGACGACCTTGTCAGCGAGGAATGCCAACGACGAGAAGGTGTCCGCGAGTTCACCCTCCAGGCCCGCCTGGTCGAGATGGTAGGCGAGGGTCCGGCAGAGATACTCTGGCGTCTCGGTATCCGCCCATCGCTCGGTCTTGGGTCGGAAGGCATCCAGCAGCGATCGATGAATGCTGGGTTGATCGTCGCCCACCAAGTGGCGCAGATAGGCGCCGAACACGTCGTGCAAGATGATTGCATCTTGGTCGGCCAGGTGTGCGCTGATCATCGATCGATCGGCCAGGATACGACAGAAACGTCGGGTCGCTGACGTGGTCCAGCCATGTGCGGTTGCCCACCACCGGGCGAGCACCGGTATCGGGATCGGAGTCGAGGCGGGGACGACGCACAGATCCAGGTATCGGTCGCGGAGCCGGCTGGTACCAGGGATAGTCACGTGCTCGTCGAGGTTGCGCAGGCTGGCCGAGATCGCATGACCGATGGCATTACGTCGATGGTCGGTGTCCCACACGTCGAAAGCGACTGGCCCATCGACTTGGATCATGTTGGCCGCTGCGGCGACAGCGGTTGACACGGTGGCACCGGAGCGGATGTCATGGCCGACAGCGGCGCTGACGACAGTCGCCAGGAGAGGCCAACCACCGCACAACTCACTCAATGGCGACAAGTGGTCGGTTGCAGCTCCCGGCAGATTTCGCCTGAGTAGTTCCTGGGTCTCGTGGGCGGTCATCGTGCCGAGACGAAACAGCAGCGCCTCCGAGGGGCACACCCCGACATTGCGTGTTGTCACAACCCGCAGGCAGTTCGGCGCGCCGAGCAAGAACGGCGCAAGATCGTTGGCCGACCACACATTGTCGACCACCAGCATGGTCGTGCGGTCACCGATCACTCGGGCGAGGTGCAAGCCCGCTTGGGTGGGGTCCGCCAGCGCAGGACGGTCCGCGCCGAGGTGGACACAAATGTCGGAAATCAGCTCGACCACCCGCGCTGGCGTACAGCCGTGACCTGTCTCTACCCACAGGACTATCTCGAAGGACTCACGCACAGCCACATCGTGGGCGACTTGACTGGCCAAGGTGGTCTTCCCAAATCCGCCCGGCCCTGCGATCGCGGCAACGGGCGTACGGCCCAAGTGCGCGCCCAGGACGAGACCCCGAAACTGGTTGTACTCGTCTGTGCGATCAATCAATCCAGGCTCCAGCGGTGGTGCGAAGAAGCGGAACGCGTTCGGCTGTGCCGCCTCCCGGACGGCATCGGCAGCAGCCGGGACACGCGAATCGGGCGCTACGGTCCTGCGGAGCGCCACCGCTCCCGAGGACGGTGGGTTGAGTAGCTGGAACGCCAGTGTTTGCATAGCCGCGGCCGAGCGGCGACGGACCGTCTTGAGATTGCATTTCTCGAGCATCGCCAGCGAGGACTGGCGTTCGGTCAGGGTCGGGTAGGAATGCGCCTTGTCGAGATTGAAGTCGACGAGGACGTAACGGCGTTCGGCAGGAGTCAGGCGATCAATGGCGGCGGTGATGGTCTTGGTCATCGCCGCGATCTGAGCCTGCGACCCTGGTGGGTACTCTCGGCCTCGGCACAATAGCTGCCGAAAGGGTTCATCGATTACGGCCCGTAGGACCGTCGGGCGGCCGAGTCCGTGCGACTTCCGAAGACGCTGAAGATTGCGCTGGACCAGCTCCTCCGACAACGTGCCCGCCATCATCTGTCCAGAATATGTCCACCGTCGCCCCGGTCGACCTCTGACTACCGCGCCGGCACGACTCCCTGGTGCTCGCGACCGACTCCGGTGTCCAGTAAAAGGCCTAGTAATCGGGGTATCGGCACCCGATCCTGTCGGTGACACTCATCCCACGAGGTCGTGGCGGGGCTCTGATCGCCGGCGAACGACCGCAGTGACGAAGCGTGAGCTGGGCTCTTAGGAGGAGATTTTCGCGCGCCCTGCGAGTTGTCCGCGATTGGCGACGCCATCCCCGGCTGATCAAAGCCGCTCTCGCCCCCAACACCAGCACGTGACACCACAGAACCTGAGGAATAGATGTCCCAACCTGCACCTACCACCGGTGTCCGCGTCCCGGTCGGCGTGGACACCACCCGAGCGAGCATCGCCCGCGTCTACAACTATTCGCTGGGCGGAAAGGACAACTACGACGTCGACCGCGCCGCGTTCGACATGATCCTGCAAGCCGCGCCGCGCCAGCGCGACGTGTCGAAGATGAACCGGCGCTGGCTGCACCGGGTCACCCGCTACCTCGCCGGCACCGTCGGCATCGACCAATTCCTCGACATCGGTGCGGGTCTGCCCACGGTGGGCAACACCCACGAGATCGCCCAGAGCCAGAATCCGGAGGCGACCGTCGTCTACGTCGACAACGATCCCGTGTGCAACGCGCACGGCCGGGTGCTGCTCGAGACCAACGACTACGTGCGGTTCGTGTTCGCGGATTTGACCGATCCGGAAGCACTTCTGGGCAATCCGGATGTCCAGGCGCGCATCGATTTCGGCCGTCCCGTGGGGTTGATCTTGTGCGGAATCTTGCATCATGTCGACGACGCCCTCGAACCCGCCGCGATGATGGGGCGCTACATCGATGCGCTGCCGTCGGGTTCGTACGTCGCCATCACCCATTTCTGGAACCCGAATGATGGTTCTGACCGGGCGGATCTAGCGGTGCGGCTGCAACGGCAGTTCGTGGAGATGGGGCTGGGTTCGGGGTGGTATCGCACCCGAGAACAGATCAATTCCTACTTCGGTGGCCTGGAGCTGATCGAGCCCGGGCTGGTGGAGCTCGAGGACTGGTGGCCGATGGGACCGCCCGTGCGCGAGCGTTTCCCGGAGGAACGGTTGATGCTCGGCGGCGTCGCCGTCAAGAGGTCGCCGGCGGATCACTGCGCATCCGAGAACTTGATGAGCGCCCGCGGGAACCGCACGGGCGGTAGACGTCAAGTGTTTCTCAGGTCTGCGCGTATCGGAGGCTGAGCCGTGAATGCTGACCAATCGATGCGATCCTGCCCGCTTCGCTACCCGTTCGGCCGCCAGCAAACTGTGGACCTCGAGCCGGAGTATCGCCAATGCGGGCCGGTCACCCTCGTTCAGTTGCCCAGCGGTGCCACGGGCTGGCTGGTCACCGATCACGATTTGGTACGGATGGTGCTGGCCGATCCCCGGTTCTCCCGGGAGCAGGCGAACCAGCCGCATGTGGCGCGCCTGTCGACCGAAGTGCTGCCTCCGGAGGCGATTCTGGCGACCGACCCGCCTCGGCATACCCGGTTGCGGACGTTGATCGCGCCGATGTTTGCCCCGCGCCAGGTCGCTGCGATCGCCTCGCAGGTGACCATGCGGGCGCACCGGCTTGTCGACGACCTCGTCGGCGGTGGTGAGCCGGCGGACATCGTTACTGGATTCGCCGAACCGTTCGCTGCCGCGGTGATCTGCGACATGTTCGCCGTCCCTGAGTGCTTCCGCCGGGAAATCTTCCAGTTGGGAGAAGCGCTCAGTGCCCGCGACGCGACACCGGCGACGCTGGCGACGGCACGGGCACAGTGTGAGCATCTGACACGAGAGATGGCCTCGCAGAACCCAATCGGCTTGTTCGGGCTGCTGGGTCAGTCGGAACGAACCGACGCCGAGGTGCTGAACCTGGTGATCGCATGTCTGATCGGAGGCCGGGGAACGGCGTCGGTTTTCCTGTCGAGCGCGGTGTTTACGTTGCTGCGCGACCCCCGGCGTTATCGTCAGCTGGTCGAGCAGCGTGCCTTGATCCCTGCCGCGGTGG
Organism: Nocardia cyriacigeorgica; assembly: GCF_005863245.1. GTDB lineage: Bacteria > Actinomycetota > Actinomycetes > Mycobacteriales > Mycobacteriaceae > Nocardia > Nocardia cyriacigeorgica_C. Next base: position 12,601 of record NZ_VBUT01000019.1, read on the forward strand.
AGGAACTTCTGCGGTTCGTACCGGCGGGCGTTAGTGGCGGATTCACCCGCGTGCCTACGGCGGATGTGAAGCTCGGGCCGGTGTCGGTGCGCGCTGGTGAGGCGGTCATACCGGTCACCCATGCCGCGAGCCGCGACCCAAAGGTCTTCGACAACCCGGACTTGTTCGTGCTCGACCGCGGGGTGCGGCTGCCGCATCTGGCGTTCGGCCACGGCACGCACTTCTGTGTCGGCGCCGGCCTGGCGCGCCTGGAAATCCGGGTAGCCCTAGAAGCTCTGATCACCCGGCTGCCGGGGCTGCGGCTCGCCGATCCCGCTGATTCCGGGACTTGGCGATCTGGCCGGGTGGTGAGGTCCCTCGAACGATTGGACGTTGCATGGACGCGAGATTGATCATCGACCGCCACCGCTGCGCGGGCACCGGGGTGTGCGTGCCGATCGCTGCACAGCATCTCCATCTCGTCGACGGCATCGCCACCGCGGACGGTGGCGCAGTGAGCATCGAGCAGGCCCACGCTGCGGCCGCCTGCTGCCCGAACGACGCGATCACCGTGTGCGAGAGGGGAGCGGCGGGGTTCTGGCTGGGTGCGACGATCGTGACCTTAGGTCCGGCAGGAACCGATGCCGAGGCCGAAGCCCGCAAGCACACCTCGGTGGTGCGGCTGGTCGATTCGTTTGCCGATGCGATGGCGGCCGCGACCGCCGGGGAGGCGCTCGCATTGGTGGCGGCCGGATATCTGGCGTTGGACGCCGGCGACCGGACCACCGATTCCTGGGTAGATCAGCACTTCACACACACCGGTGTGCTGCGTCTGCACCGCTGCTGGGAAAGCCCCACCAAGCCGATGTGTCTAGCGGTCCGGCGCGACCTGCCCCGCCAGGCTCCGGTGGCGACGGTGGCTACGCATCCGGCGACCAGGGTGTTCGCCGCACGGTACGCACCGGGAGCGCGGCTGGTGTCGGTTGATGCCAAGCCGCTGGCCGCCCGCGCGGCCGCACACGGTGAGGTCGACGCCTGTATCGCCTCGGTCGACGTGGTTGCCCGGTATCCGAAGCTCGACGTCCGTGTCGAGTGGCAGCCGACGATGGTGTGGTTGCTGTACGGCAAGGACGGCGGCGATGAGTGAACCGCGCACTGTGGCGATTCTCGGCGCCGGAATCATGGCGAACGCCGTCGCAGCCCGCCTGGATGCTCACGGGTTCGAGTTGCGCCGCTACAACCGCACCACCGCCGCGATCGAGGTGCCCGCCATCGTGTGCGTTTCAGCGGCGCAGGCGGCCGAGGAAGCGCCGGTGGTGTGGTCGTTCGTGCACGACGACAACGCCAGCGCCGCGGTGTGGTTCGGCCCCGAGGGCGCGCTCGCGGTATCTGACGGGGCGGTCGTGATCGAATCATCCACGCTGTCACCCGGTTACGCCCAGCGCTGGATGGACGAAGCCGCCGCGGCGGGGGCGCGGCCGGTACTGGCGCCGGTCACCGGGAGCCGTGTCGGTGCCGAGAACGGGACGCTGGTGGCATTCACTGCCGGCGCGGCCGATGATCTCGCGGCGGCCGACCCGGTGCTGCGGATGATCGCCGCCGAGATCGTGCGGATCGGCAATGCCGAATCGACGGCGACGGTGAAGTTGCTGAACAACGCGCTGGCGGCGGTGATCCTGACCGGGCTCGCCGAAACCTTCACCACCGCGGCCGCGCTCGGCCTCGACACCGCCCAATTGATCGCGGTGTGGTCGCGCCACGGGTGGGCCGCTCCGGTGGCCACCGCCTACGGGGCGGCGATGCTCAGCGGCGAGCACGACCTGACCAACTGCTCGATCGCTGTTCTCGCCAAAGACCTCCGGCACGCTACCGACGCGCTCGGTGACCTCCCGGCACCGTTGATCACCGCCACCGCCGAGAAATTCAATCGCGCGCTGGAACTCGGGCTCGGTGATCAGGAGATGTCGGCCATCATCGACGCGATCGGGGCCCGGCCGTGAGCACCCCGGATTGGTTCTCCCACACCGCCACCGTGCCGTCCCATGCCCGCCAGCGAGTCACCCGCCACCTCGCCGTCTACGCACTCACCGTGGGCGAGCAGGCTCGCCTCCACCTCGGAGACGACGTCAGCATCTGTGTGTCCGGTTCACTGGCGCGCGGCGAACCCGCGATACGGTGCCACCGGTCCGGGTACGTGTTGGGGTCGGATGTGGACCTGGTCGCCGTCGTCAACGACCCGAGCGATCCGGCACCGGTCGAGAAGTTTACCCAGGCGCTGCTGGAGGCCCACCCCGACATCGACAGCACCGTGTTCGCCGTCAGCAGCCGGGACGTGGGCCGGGTCGCGGGCCGCTTCGGCGCAGACCTGCACCTCGCGGCTCATCATCCACTGGCCGGGCCCGTCCCGGCTGGGGTTGCCGACCCTCCGATCGGCCCGCGTGAGGGCCTGGAAGGGCTGACCCATCAGCTCGCGACGATCTATTGCCCCGAAAGCCCACCGTGGGCGACCCCGTGGCGGATCAAGACCGCGCTGGAAGCACTGCGGGCCGTGGCCAGCCTCGGCGGCTGCGCTGGTGGACCGCAGCGCTACGGCGCCTTGGTCGACGACCCGGCCGCCTGTGCGGTGCTGGGCCGCGATGTGGTCGCCGAGCTGGTGCGCGCTCGCGAGCACAGCCGGCCGATGCCGCTTCCCGACGCCCGCACCTACGAGCTGGTGTGCACCGCGGCCGCGCACCTGTTCGGTGTCGCGGCCACCCACCGCGACCTGCTCGATGCCCTGCACGCAGTTGCGGCCGGTGTGCATCTGCTCGACGGGTTCCAGCGTGCGGTGCTGGCGGCCACGGTGATCCTCTACGGGCCACCCCGGTACAGGCGAGCGGCGGCCTCGGCGCTGCACGTCACATTGGCCGCGATTGACCCCGGCACCGTGCCGACCGCGCTCGACTCCCTCGACGGGTTGGCGCGGATCTCGCCGGCCGAGTTCGGGCGCGGCATCGACCACCCGAATCGGGTGCTGCGCGCCCACCTCCAAGGCTTGCGCGCCGACTACTACCACCACCTGGGCCCGCACAACCTCGGTGCACGCCCGGTGACGAACTACACCGGCCCCACCCCGGCGACCGGTTCGACAGCAGGGAGGCGCGACCGTGGATGACTGGCCGGACTGGGTGCGCAAGCTCCCAGTCGTCGACACCCCGTTCGCCGGCAGTCGTGGTTACCTGCTGGCCGGGCCTCACGGCCAGGTCGTGTTCTGGTCCTTCCCCGCCGGGGCGAACGTGCCGCGCCACCAGCACGGCCCGCAACTCGGACTGGTGCTCACCGGGCAGGTCGACCTCACTGCCAGAGACAAACACCGAACCGTCTGCGGCGGACAGCATTTCAGCCTGGCAGACCAGGAACCGCACGGGGCCGTCGTCGCACCGGGCACGCTAGTGATCGAAATCTTCGCCGACTCCGACCGGCACACACCCGCGCAGAGGCCAGCATGAGCACTTACATCATCACCGCCCCCAGGGTGCTCACCGGGTGCGGAGCCACTCACGCTCCGGGCGCGGTCGTGGTCGACGAGAGCAAGATCGCCTGGGTCGGGCCGGCATCGGACCTGCCCGGGGACTGGCAGGGCGGCGGTGTCGAACGGATCGATCCGCCGGAAGCGACCGTGCTGCCCGGCCTCATCGACGCGCATGTGCATCTGGCGTTCGGCGGCGCCATATATCCGCTGGCGGCGGTCCAGGCGACCACCCAGCTCGATGTCGCCGCGACGATCCGCGCCGAACTGGCCGAGCTCGTTGCTGCGGGCGTCACGACGGTGCGTGATCTCGGCGCACCCCGCTACACCGACATCGACACCCTCACCCGGCTCCACAACCGGCCGCGGGTCCTGACCGCCACTATCCCGCTCACCGTGGCGGGTGGGCACTGCCACGGCCTCGGCGGCGCCGTCGACACGCTCACCGGTATCCGGGATCTGGTGGCCGCCAACGCCGCCCGTGGTGCGGATTGGATCAAGATTATGGGCAGCGGTGGGTTCACCACCGGCGCCGCCAGCTCGCCGTACGAGCCGCAGTTCACCGACATCCAAGTCCGCGCGGCCGTCGACGCCGCCCACGACCACGGCCTCCCGGTCGCTGTCCACGCACACGGCACCGCGGCGATCCGGCAAGCCGTCGCCGCAGGAGTCGACTCGATCGAGCACTGCACCTGGATGACCGTCGACGGGTTCGACCTCGACCACGGGGTAGTCCGTGAGATCGCCGACCGAGGAATTCACGTGTGCCCCACCATCAACCACCTCGCCCGATCAGCGGCCGGGCGACTGCCCTGGCCGGTCCGGCGCGATCACCTGCGGGTCATGCTAGACGCCGGTGTCCAGCTGATCCCCGGCAGCGACGCCGGCATCCCGCACACCCCGCCGCGTCGCTACCCGCACTCACTACCGATCTACCTCGACCTCGGCCTGTCCCCGGCCGCGGTCATCGATCTGGCCACCCGCCATGCCGCCGAGGCGCTCCGGATCGGGCACCTCACCGGTACGCTCGCCGCCGGGCTCAGCGCCGACCTGATCGCCGTCCCCGGCGACCCGACCCGCGATCTCAACCTGCTGACCAGACCGATCCTCACCATGGCAGCCGGACACATGCACTACGCCGACGCGACACCCGAAGCCGAGGAGGACACCAGCACATGAGCACCACCGAACCCGGCCTGACCTCGGAATACGCCACCACCACCCCGTTACAGGTCCGCATCGACACACATGCCCGCCACAGCGAACACCCCGACGACCCCGTCGCCACGGTCCTGACTGCGCTCGCACTGACCGGCAGCGAGGACCTCGCCGACATCGGCTGCGGCGACGGCCGATTCCTCGCCCACCTGGCCAAGCACGGACACCGCGGCCGCCTCGTCGGCCTGGACAACTCCACCGCCATGGTCACCGCTGCCGAAGCCCTCCCCGGCGTTGAAGGCGTCCTCGGCGACGCCGAAGCCCTGCCATTCGCCGACGACGAGTTCGACGCCGTCACCGCCCGCCACATGCTCTATCACGTGCTAGACCCCGACCAGGCCCTCCGAGAGCTGTTGCGCATCACCCGCCCCGGCGGCCGCGTCGCGGTGAGTGTCAACCACCCCACCACCTGTGCTCGGACTCGTCAACTGGTCATCGACCGCGCCGCCGAACACGGCCTTGCTCCTCCTGCGGGCCTGGTCAATGAAGTGAGCTCGCAGACGCTGCCGGCGATGATGAACACGGTGTTCGGCGACGTCGGTATCGACCAGTGCGACAATGCCTTGGTCTTTGACACCCCCGAACCGTTGATCCGGTTCGCCGAGGCCCTGTTCTCCTTCTGCGGCGTCGACGCCGCCAGCCCGCACCGCGCCGCGATCCTCGACGCGGTCACCGGCGACATCCGCAACTGGTTCACCGCCCACCCCGGACAGTGCTGGCGTGACCCCAAGGGCTATATCGTCGCCACCGCCACTGTCAGATAAACCACTGTCCCCGAAAGGAATTCGACCCTGTGAAGCTGCTCGTCACCGGCGGCGCCGGATACATCGGATCCGTCGTCACCCACCAACTCATCGACGCCGGACACCAGGTGGAGATCATCGACGACCTGTCCACCGGCCACGAAGCCAACCTGCCGGCCGCGGCCACATTCCACCGAATGTCGATCCACCAGGCCGCCGACATACTCACACCCCAGGCCGGGTTCGCCGGCGTGCTGCATTTCGCCGCCAGCATCGAGGTCGCCGAATCCGTCGCCAACCCCGACAAATACTGGCACAACAACATCGAAGGATCACTCGCTCTACTGCGCGCGATCCGCGCCGCAGAGGTGCCGCGCATGATCTTCTCCTCAACGGGGTCGATGTACACCGGCGACGGAAAGACCGCGTTCGACGAAACCGCCGAAGTCCGACCCAAGAACCCCTACGCCGCGACGAAAGCAACCGTCGACCAGCTCATCGCTGGCGAATGTGGCGCTTCCGACACGCTGGGCGCCACGTCTTTGCGCTACTTCAACGCCGCGGGAGCCGTACTCACCGCCGACGGCGTGAACCTGGGCGAACGCCACGAGCCCGAATCGCACCTGATCCCGATCCTGCTGCAAGCCGCCGGCGGCCAACGACCGGAATTCACTCTGTACGGCACCGACTACGAAACCCGCGACGGCACCTGCATCCGCGATTACATCCACGTCACCGACCTCGCGGCCGCACACCTGCTCGCCCTCGACGCCGTCCAACCCGGCCGCCACGATATCTACAACCTCGGCAACGGCGAAGGATTCACCAACCGCGAAGTCCTCGACACCGTCCGGCAAGTCACCGGATCAGACTTCCCGGTTCGTGTGGAAGGCCGCCGCCCCGGCGACCCCGCAATCTGCATCGCCTCCAGCGAACGAGCGCACCGCGAGCTTGGCTGGAAGCCGAAACATACCGACCTCTCCGACATCATCGAAAGTGCCTGGCAGTTCCACCAAGCCCAGCAGACTTAGGATCCGGCGATCAGATGGCTCCGGTGCCGGCCCCGCGCAACGCACATATGCCGATCGCGAGGGCGTTTGACTGGCTTATGCCGACTAGCCCAGACCGTCCGTATCCGCCTGGTGACTGCGGCACCCGCACACGCGGGTCAATAGCCAACCGGCGGGCCAATAGGACACCTCGGCGAGGTGCTGTGCGTCGGCCCGGTGGACGCGATCCGCGCTGCGCCTATCCTCTTCCTCCATTTGATCGCATCGTCGGCACGTGCTCGCCAGCGGCACCTCCGGTCCGTGTTGTCCCCGAGCAGCGCGAACAAAGCCCACCCTGTTCCGGTCGCTCGACAATCACACGCGCCAAAACCTTTGCGAGTGTGCCGGTTCCGTGCCGCAACGCAACCACCGACTATCCACACCGAGAGCCATGCATCCGGAAAAACGTGCTCGGAAGTTTCATTGACCCTGGAGAAAAATGGACGCATTGCCACAACGTCTCGCTTCGAGCCGCAGTCCGTTCCCGCCGCCACGGACACCTATTGAACCCATCACCGAAGACCTGCTGCAGCGTACGGCAGCGGCGATGCGCAAGGCGTGGCCGTCGCTAAACACCGCCGCGGAGTTCACCTCGGCCGCACCGAAGCAGGGTTCGGCAACCCATTCGACGGCTCCGCGTGACGCTATGGAGCCGTCAGCGTGCCGTCCTCATGTTTGAACAGTGCTGCTCAGACCTGGAAGGGTTATGACGTTGCAGTTCGGACCGCCCATAAACCTCAGCAGACCAGGCAGGACCACGGGACCGCGTCGATTACGCCATTGAAGGGCTCCGCTATAGGCGCGTATCGGACGGAGGGCACCATAGTCGAGAGGGCGCACGTACGTTCGGAGGTTGGATTGAGCATTGTCAGTACACCGCACGACGCCGAACGGCTTGCGGCGCAGATAATGAAGAACCTCGGATACAAGGGCGTACGCCTGACCAACGGCGGGGCCGACGGCGGCATCGATGTCTGGTCAAACACTGGAATCGCTCAAGTGAAACTCCATTCAAAGCCGACTGGCAGGCCGGATCTGCAGCGGCTGCGAGGAGCGCTTGGACCGAATTCAGCGCAGGAAACGCTATTCTTCACATTCGCTGGCTACTCGAGATTCGCCCTTGAGTACGCCGACCAAGTCGGCATGGCGCTTTTCTGCTACCGGATCGACGGAACATACTTCGCGGCAAACAATAATGCGGCGAAGGTTATCCAACGTGTCCGCAAGGCCGAAGCGCTTGCGAACAAGCAGGTACGTCGGCAGAAGCGGCTTGCCGCGGCCGAAGCTCGGTACCAGCGGCGGCAGACCCGGAGTGAGGCCCGGGCGGCGAGTCCGGAATGGCACCTGCTCCTCGCGGTGCTGTATTCGATTGCCGCCGCGGCGTTCTTTGTTTCGGCCGTCGTTGGCCCCTCTGAGCCAGTGCCTCTCAGCACCCGGATCGCCGGATCGGCGCTGGCGGTCCTATTCGCGGTCGGCTTATGTGTGTGCGCGGTGGCAGTACCGCAAACATCGGCGACTCCGCGAAACAGAGGCACCACCTCGCGCGCCGTACGGCGATTTCCCGGCCGAGCAGTCGGAACACGCGACTGCCGACAACTCCAGTAATTCTGTGCAGGCAGCTCTAGACGCGCTGGCTGCCGCGCAAGCCGCCATCGATGCCTCGAAGCGAGGGACCGAACTCAAAGACTAAACAATGGAAGGAAGTTCGACGTGCGAATCCCACTCGCGTCGGCTTACTTCGGTCCCGCCGTCGCCGATGATGTCGTGGCGCACGACCAAGAGACTATCTTGGTTGAACGCGAAGGTGATGGCACGCAGTGCGTCGACTTGGGCCGTGCCGCGTGCCAGGGTTGTCCGCGCTCAGCGCGGCCGCCGAGGGTGGCCCGGGACGCGGTTCCAATGGATTGAGCTCAGAGAGGGTGATGGGTTATTCCTGATTGCGCTGAGCCCCACTCACTCCTCGCACACCAACTCCGAGTGGACGGAAGCGCGCAGAGAATCAAAGTCATGACCGGGAAAGCGCTGAGCGCCAGGCAAATCGGCCACGGCAAAACGAGGCCGGAATCGAACGCGTTGTCGAGTGGCGAATGTCCGAACAGCCAGCGCGAAAACGTCCAGTCCGATATCGACCGTCCGCCGATCGCGTGCGCGACAACCACTGCCCAATAGCCGAGCAAAACCAATGCCGACGCAAGAATGACCAACACGCGCCCGATGTTCGACCTGTACAGCAGCAGTATTCCTCCGACGGCCAATAGGGGCACGAGAAGAATCGAAGTCAGGTTCACCACCGTGTAGAGCGCAGCCTCCCATATCGCCAAGGATTCCCATGGGAACAGCGTCCGAATCGAATAGCGAAATACTTCAATCACCGCGGTCGCCAGCCAAACCAGCCATACCATCGCGCCCGCGATGGACAGTAATGAAGCCCCTACTGCAGATCTGCTCCAAGTGCCTGCCGAGACTGGTGCGTACGCCACGATTGCGAAACTCCTGATGATGCCTTAACAGGACACTGACCTTAACGGCGCGAAGTGCACCGCTACTATCGGTTGATCAACAGACAGACCTTGCCCCTGGCTCGGTGGCTCCCGCCCACAGCGGCGCAGCCGATGCAGGCTGACGTACGCGAGCTGCTGGCCGCGCATGGATGGCAGGTGGCGCGCACCCATTCGTCGATGCACTCGGGCCAGAGCGCCGGCGCCATCGAACACTCCATCGAGGAACTCTCGTGATGAGAGCCGCCGGATGGTTGATACCAAACCGTAGTTTCGCCAGGGCGGCCCGAACCTTGTAGGGTCAACCGGTCGGTCTGTGGGGAGCCGGATTCGCACGATCCGGTGTCCTCACAGGCCGCATCGGTTGTCTCGCGGTAGCTTTCGTCGCGCCCGCGAGAGATGATCTCCGGTGCTGGCGGCACGTAGTCGAATCTTCCTCCAGAGCTGAACGGCCAGCTACCGTGTCCTATTGCGCCATATGGATGTGACACGCCCCGGTTCGGTCGCGCGCTGGTGGGATGGATCAGCGCGCGCTCTGAATAGCTGCGACAAAGGGAGCTCGCCGCGGCCTGTCCCTCGATGTAACAGCTTGTCGTCGGAGGCGATTGAATTCGCGACGCCTAACAGAGGACCGTTGATGACTTTCGATCCGCAGTCCAGCAGCCCGGCCTCACCACGACGGCTGCCACCAGAAGACCCATCCAAAACCCGGCGCCGTAAGACTCTAAACGAGATTTTCGCCGGAGCTCTTCTGGTCGGGTTCATTATGTGGTGGGCACATATCAACGATTGGAATACGGGTCACACGGTCGCCTTCGTGGCAGCCGCGACCGGAATTGCGTTTGTGTTCCTGTTGTTTCGTGCGCTGTATCGCATCGGCGAACCACGCGAACCGAGTGCTATGCCCACACCACCTGTATCCACGCCGCCGCCGGGTTGGTACGTCGACGCTGCGGGCGCGACGAGGTGGTTCGATGGACGCCAGTGGACTGACATCACGCAACTTCCGCCCAAATCGGACACTTGATGTCAGGGCTGTGGTGGATGTGTGTAAGTGGTCCAGTTTGTTCCGTCGTGCCAGCGAGTCACTCCCTGGGCGTCGCGGTACCAGCCAGGCTGCGCTGGCGCGGTGGGGTAGTTGATCATAATCGGTTGGACGGGTTGTGGCTTGTTGCCGACGCGGACGAGTGCGCGGACGATCAGGATCGCGAATGCGACGAATGCCAGGAAGAACAGGACCAGGAACAATGCGATGATGCCTGCGCTTTCGTACGCCCAGTATCCAATACTGCCGACCACGGCAAAGGCGATCAGAGCCCAGAGCCACATATTGCGCTGCCGGGTTCGCTCGAGCCAGAGGGGGTCGATGCCAGGTTGCGGTGGGAGATGTGGTGGTAGCGGGAACGCGGTGGGCGGGGGTGTGGGCTGCGTGTGGTGCGGCGTCGGTTCCGGCTGGTTCGGGTGCGGCGGCGGTGTTGGATACATCGTGGTTCCTGTCTGGCATTCGGTGATGGCTATGACGACGGCATGACCTTGTTCGAACGCTGTCTATCCGAGGCATGGGTGGCCGGCGTTCGAGGTGGTCACCAGTCGCCCTCGGCGAGGACAGCGTTGGCTTGCTGGAAGATGGTGTCGATCAGCGTGTTGAGGACGTCGAAGGGGTGGCGCGGGGTGCGGTGCGGGCTGACGGGGTCTGAGTTGATTTCCAGCAGTAGGAGGTAGGGGCCGACCGACCAGCTCACTCGTGACACGCCGGTATCGGTGGAGATGATCTTTGCGCCGGCAAAGGACGACGCAAACGGGATTCGTGTGGCCTTCGCGTAGGGGGAGTAGGGGTCGGTGAGGATTTCTGGGCGGGTTGCGTATTCGGCGTTGGTGCGTGCGGCTTCGTGCGTGGGGTAGAGGTGAACCTCGAGCGTGACCTCGTCGAGGTCATTCGCGCAGCCGTAGATCGGTGTGTCGTCGGCGCCGCTGGGGGTGGATTGGCGCGGTGGCTGAAGCTGGGCTGACATCTTCGCCGCGGCGAGGGCGTCCGGGTCGATCATGCGGCAGGCGTCGCGGGTTGGTGGCCGTGTCGTGGTGGCTCGAGATTCCCCGGTTTTGACGACTCCGACCTCTACGGCGGTGAGGTCGCCGAGTTTGGTTCCGGCTGGTGGCTTTTGTTCGGCGACAATCCAGTTGCTTTCGATCCAGACCTTCCGGTCGTCGGTGGTGGCGTCGTAGGTGGTGATGTCGAGGTCGAGCCGGTCGAGTGCATCGTTTGCGGCGGGCAGGCTCATTCCGACGATGTCGGGCATGACCGCGTTCGGATCGCGCGTTTCCTCAATGCCCCGGTCGAGAGCAGCGGCGCCCACCAGGAGGGCTACCGCGGCGACGACCATCGCGATGGTCCAGTTGAACCTGGCGTGCGGTGCGCTTTCCTCCGTGGACGCAGGATGGGTGTCTGCCGCAGTCCTGGTGGCGGCGCGGGCAAGGTAGGCCGCGGGCAGCAGAGCTAGGCCCAGGTACGTCATCGAACCGGTGAGGCCGAGTCCGTCGATGAACGGGCTGGCTGCCGCGCCGAAGATAAAGAAGGCCAGCAGGGCTGTAGTTGTACGGAATTTCCATGCGGGTAGGCCGCGGGCCGCGCGCCGGATTCGGTCTTGAAGAGGTTTGATCACCGGTGGGTTTTCCTAATATCCTTTGTCACCGGAGCTGGGCAGCAGACGTTGTGCTGTTTGCTCGGTTTGCGAGTGGTGCGCAATCAGCGCGGATCGCGGGCGCATGCGGCGACCCGCCTCCGATCCGAGAACCCTGGCAGTACCCGGAATCCGATAGACGGCGCGCTGGCCCGCGCCGATTGGTGAGTCTGCCGTGCTCATCGGCTGCCGTTGCTCTGCGCGGCCAGGGCGGGATGCGAGATCGTTCATTCGCAGGCGACGCCGTCGTTGTCTCGGTCGAGTTTGGCGCTGTATCCGGGGTCGCCGCGGTGGAGCGGGGCGGCGCCGGCGGCTCGGGCGGCCGCGCAGTTCGGGTAGGACACTCTGGCTTGTGTGGGTGGGGGAGCGATGGGTGGATCGGGTGCGGTTGTCGGTTCCGGTGCTGGGGGAGGCGGTGGTAGTTGCGTGGTCGTCGTCGTGGTCGTTGATTCGGCAGAGGGAGTGACAGTGTGACCAGTGGTGCAGCTGTTCAAGACGCGGGCCATGGCGGCTTTCTCGGCCTGGGTGATCCAGAGTCGGTAGGCGGCCTTTACCTCGATCTGGATGGTGACGTACTGGCAGCGGAAGGCCTTGTTTGCCGGTAGCCAGGTGGCGGCGTCGCCGTCTCCCTTCTGTTGGTTGGCGGGGCCGTCGACAGCGAGCAGGTTGCGGGGGTCGTTGGCGAAGTTCTGCCGTTCTTCGGCGCTGAGTTGCTGTGCGCCCTTCTGCCAGGCGTCCGATAGTGCGACGACGTGGTCGATCTGTACCGCGGTCGATGTGTCTTGGCCGCGTTGGAAGGTGATGACGGTGCCGGTGTATGGGTCGTTGAGTGTGCCGGTGAGGACGACGCAGTTGCGGGTGCCGGCCTTGTGGGTTGTGCTGGTGAGGTCGCGGTTGAGGATGTCGTTGCGGGTGTCGCATCCGTTGTGTCCGCCCGCGACAGCGACATCATCGGACCAGCTCTGGCCGAAAAGTTCGCGATCGTATCCGGTTTTCGGCGCTCGGCCCTTGACCGGTAGCGCGGCGAGTGCGGCGAGTGCCTGGCTAGGTGCGGTTTCCTGCACGGGAGTGGCGGCACGGGTCTGGGTTCCGGGCGGCGGACCGACGTCGGTGGTGGTGGCAGGGGCTGCGGTGGAGGCGGGTATAGCGTTGGACAGCGCAGCGGCGCTGGTGGTTTCGGTGCTCTCGGCGTTGAGTCCGATCGCGGTGGCGGCGACGAGTGTCCCCGCGCCTATGGTCGTCCAGGCTTTCCAGCCGAGCTTTCTCGGCACGGGTCGCCATGGCTGCTGTTGTCTGCCCATTCGGACGTAGTTTCCTCGTGCGGTGGTGATGGGTATGGCGAGTTGCCCCGGCCACGGTGGTGTGGCCGGGGCGAGTAATGGCGGTCGCTTACTGGAGCGATACCTTGGCGCCGCCGGAGAACATGGAGTCGTGCAGTTCGAGGGCCGCCGGTACGGTGCCGGGTGGGACGTCGAAGGCGATGGTCACCTGGAGGGTGTTGCCGGGGTTGATCGGTGATCCGATCGATGTTTCGGGGTTGACGTTGATCGCGGCCATGGTGTCGTTGCCGAACTTGCGGCCTTGGCTGTCGATCAGCTTCTGGTTGTCGGCGAAGTAGGTCTGGGGCTGGTCGCTGATGTTGGTGACGTTGATGTGCACCAGGATGTATTCGCCCTGTGCGGTCTTCTGGAGATAGGGGTTGTCACCGACGGTCTTGACCGGGGCGTCGACTGCGGTGACGACGAATTCGAACTTGCCGTCGCGGACCGCGGACCCGGCCGGGGCGATGTCGGACTTCGGAGGTTCGGCGGCGGGTGAAGGCTCGCCGGGAGCCGGGGCGGTGACGGTTGTCGTGCTGGTCGTGTCGTCGGAGTCGTCGCTGGACAGTGCCGCGACGCAGCCGCCGAACCCGCAGAGCACGATGACCGCGCCGATGACCGCGAGCACGATAACGAGCGTGTTGCTCTTCTTCTGGGGCGGTGGTGGGTATCCGCCGGGTGGAACCGAGCCATGGGGCGGGTACTGCGGTGTAGCCAATGTCGTTGTCCCTCATCTGTGGTGGCGCGGCGTTTGCCGTTTGGCAGATAGATCTGTCCCGGTTAATGGCGTGTTACAGATACCTCACAACTTGTTGAACAAGCCGTTGCTCAGCGGCGAGCGGCCAGGACCTGCAGGGTTCCCCATGGCCTCCGCCCGCAGGTGGGTGGGCCGCCAGGACGGGTGCGGCCGGCATCTCGCGGCGTGTATGCGTCTACCCTGGACGCTTCTCCCTGGGGTCTTCGCCTGTTTCGTGGGCCGGGGATCGTCAGTATCGGGGGCCGGGGAACTTGCCGTCGACGTCGGGCACGACGGTGAATTCGGTGCAGGTTGCCAGCCCGTAGATGTTGGGCTCCCCGGGGTGGTGGGAGGTGCCGTCGAGTACGAGGGTGTCCTTGACACAGTTGCTGGAGCCGACTGCGGCCGGGGCGTGGGCGAGGACGGTGGTATCGCCGATGCGTCCGACGGGTAGCACCTGCCATCCTTTGGCGACCACTTGGCTGTCGGACACTCTGATCACCGGT
>NZ_VBUT01000020.1 GCF_005863245.1 Nocardia cyriacigeorgica
GGCCGCGATGGCCGCGATCACCGGCGAAGAATTCGAACTCTCGGCCGATACGTTCACCAGCGCCGCCGCCGGCGCCGCCCAAAACCAATTCGATGGTGGCGGAAACGACAACGGCGGGGACAACGAACCAGGAAACGGGCCCGACAACGACCCCGAATCCGGCGGCAACGACCCCGAACCCCAGAACAACAACAACTCCGACCGCGAGAACAACAACAACAACGACCGCGGCAACGACGGCGACCGCAGCGGCGACGACGGCGACCGCGGCGGCGACGACGGCGACCGCGGCGGGAACCAGAACCCCAACAACACGGGCAACGACAGCGACCGTGGCGGAGACAACCCCAACGGCAACAACGGTCGCGGCGGGGAGAACTCCCCGAACAACACCGACCCCACCAACACCGGCAACCAGCCCGGCCAAACCACCCCCGCCAACACCAGCAACGACAACTCCGGCAACGCCAACGGCAACGGCAACGGCAACGAGCCCCCCGCCCGCACTCAGCCCGCCTCCGCCGGCGCCCCCGACAACAGCGGCGACCAGGGCGGCAACAATCCACCCGTCGACCAGTCTCGGCCCACCGCGCTGACCGCCGACGACCCCATCGGGACCAACGGCAACCACGGCGTCGACGATTCGCCGTCCGGGGAACACGGACAGCCGCCAACCGGCGAACACGGGAACTCCAACAGCAGCAACAACTCTGACGCAAACACCGACGACGCCGATCGCGCCACCGACGCTGCCGACAACCCGCCCCCGACCGATCCGCCGAACCAACCACCGGCCTCCACCGGCGGCGACGACAACGACGACGACTCGAACCAACCCGGCGACAACAACCAGAACCCGAGTTCGCTGGACCTGCCCACCCAAGACGCTCCGCCGTCCGACCCATCGCAGCCCCCGAGCTCGCTCGACTTGCCGGCCCAGGACAACACCGCTGATCCCAACAGCACGCAGCGCCCGAACTCCCTGGACTTGCCGGAGCAGCAGCCTTCCACGTCCCCTGGCACCAGCCCGCTCGATCTTCGGGATCAGGACAACCCGGTCGCACCACCCCCTAGCCAAGGCCCTTCACTCGATCTCCCCACCCAGGACGACAACCGCCCTGGCTCGGCAACCACCCCTCTGGACCTGCCTCCGCACGACCCCACCCCGGGCACCCAAAACCCCAGCCCCCCAACCCAAGACAACTCATCGACCGGACAGCCCACCACCGGCGCGCCGTCCGCTGCCGGCGTACCGTCGGCGGCGAGTGCTCCAGCCGCACCCTCAGCACCATCGGCACCGAGCAACCCGGCCGCACAATCTCCGACATCCGAGCCCGACCCGGTGATCAGCGGCGACCCCGCCAACCCACCGACGGACCCTTCGGACCCCGCGAACACCTCCACCACAGCAGCGTCGTCCGCCACGGCCACCGCCCCGCCTCCGACGACGTTCACCCCACCGGCTCAGCCGGCCGATTCGCCCAGGTCGACCACACCCACAGACCCCGCGACCGCCCCTGCGCACCCAACGCAGCCAGCCGGCCAGGCCCGAGGCCAGCGCCCGACGCCCCAGTCCAACCCCACCCGCCAGGACACCGTCCCCGCCGGAAACCCAGCCGACCCACGCACCGACACGCCACCCAACCGGTCGACCCCTGCCAACCCGACCCCGGCAGCCACAACCCCATCCACGCCAGCCTCGACGACGACCCCGGCCCGTGGCACCGACAGCCGAGGCCATGACGAATTGCAGAGGGGTGAACCCCATGGCCCTGCTGGTGTACTACAACAAGATCAGGGACGACCCGAACGAGGTGGAGTACCAGTTCGGGGAGACCAGGAACAACCTGGACCGAACCCTGACAATCGACAAGTCGACGGAAACCGCCCGCTCGGACCAACCGGAGGACGGGATCTTCCGGACCACAGCGGGCCGGATCATGCACCGAGCCCGCCGCGAGAAGGAGTGGCCCCAGAACGGAACGATCGCGTCGTAGACGATCGCCGCGACAATTCATCCGGTCACACTCCCGACACCACCACTCCAGCCTCGACCCCGCCTCTCTACGCCCATCAGGACCCCGACTTCCACCGCTGCCGATCCCAGCTGCCGGAGTGGTGGCCACGCAACAACCCGACGACGCCGTCGACCACCCCGGCACACAACCCCACACCGGGACACAACACGGCACCGGCCCACAACCCGACCTCGGTGCCGCCCTCCCACCCTGCGAACCCGATGCCACCCCGCGGCGACGAACACATCACCCGCGCCCCCGAATCCACCCCGAGCCCCCGCCCGGCCAGCCACCCACCGACTCCCGCACGCCCGAACCCCACCAGACCATCGGCACCCCCGCCACATACCCCTGCACCCCCACCACGCACCACCCCTGCAACTCCGCCGCGCACCCCCGCACGCCCACACACGACCCCAGCCGCACACCCCACGCCACCCCGGCACGCAAGCCCCGCTCCACGCCCGACACCCCCATCTGCCACACCCCACGCCTCGAGCCCCGTAAACCCTGCCGGCACACGACCACCGAATCCAACGCCACCGCCCCGCCCGAGCCGTTGGAAACGATGGTTCAGCGGTTGGAGAAACTCCGCAGCGCCCGCTCCGAGCCACAGCCCTACGGGGCCCTGGTCACATCCCACCCCACCCGCACGCCGCTTCAGCTCGGATGCCGAGGGGCACTGGTATGGCGAGCAGGTCCTCGGACGAACTCGCGACGGGATGCCTGCGCCGGAATTCCGCGAGTTGTACCAGTACACAGTCAATTCGTGGATCAACAATTTCCTGCGACACCCGAATCCCGGGCAATGGTTGAACGAATTGCACCGGGACCAACACTACTTCCAGAATCTGGCCGCACTGGCCGGTCCGCACAATCCACCGACCAACGACCAACTCCAGGCCTTGGTGAATCGGCATGATTTACACCCGGAACAGCGGAGGATAATTCAGTCCATCCTGGCGGATCCAAGCCCGAGCCGGCGAACTAAAGAGATATGGGATAATGCGAAAACGATCAGGCAGATGACTCACGACTTCGGTCGACCGATTACACCCGACCTTTTGAGCGCACACCGTGCGGGGCTCGACCGCGCGCTCGCTCGGCCGTTGCCCGAGCGCGTGGAGGTAGTACGCGGACTACGGGACATCAGCTTCATGAGGATCGATAACCTCGGCACCGAGCTGGGTAGGGGCGGCGACCCCCGCCTCCTCATCGGGACAAGACAAACAGAGACGGGATACATGTCGTCCAGCCTCGGCGCTAGACCCCCAGCCCACTTCGATGGCCCTATTCGCATGGAACTCGATGTCCCGGCGGGCACACAGGCTGGTTGGATGGGAGCGCGAAGCGCATACCCCGATCAGCGCGAGCTGATACTGCAACGCGGCACCGAATATGAGATCACCGAGGTGATCGAGAACCCATTCGGCGATCGATACACCGGGGTGCGCTACTTGATCAGGGCACGGGTGGTACCGCCAGGGCAGTAGCTTTACCCGATTGGACAACGTAAACACTCACCCAGAATCCGGATAGGAGCTTCCGATATGGGCGACCACCACCAAGACCCCCAGCCATTTCCACCTTCTCCACAATTCTCGAATTCATACGCGGGATGGACCCGGCAGCCAGTCGTCTATGTCCCGATCCTCCGGAGAGGTACATTGATCGGTTACCTATGGGCGGGTATGGGAATCGACGCCGCAGGTCATATGCGGAAGATTTCCGCCGACCCCGACAATCTCACTTGTGAGACGTTCTGGGAGGCGCGCCTGACCGAAAACTGCCGGAACGGGCTCACCGCTGAACAGGCGATACAGCACTGGGCGGGGCATCCCGAAGACCCGCGGTGCGGGGGCGTGCCCGCTGGAGCCACTGTGCAGCAGGCGAATTCCATGCAGGCGCTCTGGGGCCAACTGAATCCCGAGGGACCGCCATTGGGCGAGGGCCCGCTGATCCAGGACAACGTGTTTCCCGACGGCACTTCGGCGGGCCCTGACAGACTCTGGAGCGCACCACACGTTTCCAACCCTCCTACGTACGCCGATGAGACGTCGACGCCCGTTCACTTTCTCGAGGTCACCAAGAACGGAGAGGTTGTCGGATTCTTGTGGGCATCACCGACCGAGCAGGCGGCTGGCTACCTGCCGCTCCGTTATGCCGGTCTGGAGGGCATCAACGGCCGCGGTTTGTGGCTCGCCCGGCTCAGCAACCGCTTCGCAGAGGGACGCCACCCCGTCGACGCCATCCGCTACTGCCGCAGGTTCCCCTACGACGAATACTCCGGCTGGATCGAACCCGATGCACCCGAAGGCATTGCACCGTCGCTGGCCGAGCTACGTGAGGCTGCCAACGAGTGATTCCCGCACGACGCCGGACGGCCCTCTGGGAGCGAGCGCCCGATTCCATATTCGCCGGACATTCCCGCCGCAACTGCACGGAGTTCATCTGACATGGCATATCCCCGGTTCCCAGATTCTTCGAACATCCCACCGCCACAGTTGAAGGAGGGTTATGACCGCTGGACCAGGTTTCCGGTCATCTACCTTCCGGTGGTCCGCCGAGGCGAGATCATCGGATATCTATGGGCGGGGATCGGAAGCCGTGGGGCGGCGGGCTATATGCGCCGGCTATCAACCGACCCCGACAACGCGACCTGCCCGGAGTTCTGGAACGAACGTTTGGACGAGAATTACCGGCGCAAGCTGACTCCAGAACAGGCGATTCGGCACTGGATCGGACATCCTGAGGACCCTCGTTGCGGCGGAATTCCCGCAGATGCTGCAGTGCAGCAAGCTACCTCCAAGCAAGCTCTGTGGGATCAACTCAATCCAGAGGGCCCGCCGATGGACGAAGGTCCACTGATCCAAGATGCCGAATGGATACCCGACAGCAGGGCGCCAGGCGGTTACCGGCTCTGCAGCACACCGCACGTTGTCACCCCACCCTCCTATTCCGCCTACACATCCACAACGGTTCACTATCTGCCGATTGTCAAGGACGGCAACCTCATTGCTTACCTCTGGGCCTCACCCACCGAGCAAGCGGCCGACTATCTTCCGATCTCCAGGGCCGGCGAGCAGGCACGAATCGCCGCAGGCCTGTGGCACATGCGCCTCTCCGACCACTACGCCGCCGGAACACCGCCACTGGACGCACTGCGCCGCTGCCGCGACTACCCTCACGACCGCCTATCGGGCGCGATCCCAACCGATGCTCGTGAACTGGTGGCGCCGGCGCTCGACGATCTGAAAGCGCTCGCTGCCGATGAACCATCCCGACAAGAATCGGCGTCGAACCCGGGACATCAATTCACGGCTTTGTCGAGTCCCCCAGCGCCCATTCCGAAGATCGACGATTACAGTCGGTGGACCCGCAAGCCGGTGGTCTACCTCCCAGTAGTCTCCGATACCAAACTGATCGGGTACCTGTGGGCCGGAATCGGAAGTCGCGCCGCCGGTTATATGCGCCGGGTATCGGCCGACCCTGACAACATCACTTGCCCTGACTTCTGGAATCGACGCCTGACCGCGAACTACCAGAATCAGCTCACTCCGGAAGAAGCGATCCAGTCCTGGGTCGGCGTCCCGGAAGACCCCCGCTGCGGCGGCGTCCCCGCAGATGCCACAACACTCGAAGCCCCGAGCGAGCAAGCCCTGTGGGACCTGCTCAATCCCGATGGCCCGCCGATGGGCGAGGGCCCCTTCATCCTGGACGAAGATATGGTCCCCGACAGCAGGGCACCATGCGGTTACCGGCTCTTGGACAGGCCGTACTCGGTCAGCACACCCACGTACGCCGGGGAAACGTCCACACCTGTTCATTTCCTTCAGGTGGCGAAGGCCGGGGAGATCGTTGCGGTGTTGTGGGCATCGCCCACGGAGAATGCCGCCGGGTATCTGCCGTTCCGGTGGGCGGGCAAGGCAGGGCTGGTCGGCCGAGGGTTGTGGGTGGCACGGCTCAGCGACAGTTATGCCGCCGGGCGTCATCCGCTCGCGGCGATTCGGGATTGCCGGCGGCACCCCGAGGACGTGTATTCCGGGCGGATCGAACCGAATACACCTGAGGGGATCGCTCCCTCGCTGGATGAGCTGCGAGAGTTCACCGACGAGTACTGTCCGCCGCGAACGGAAGAGATGCAGGTCCCGACGCGGCTAGCCCGGTTGGGTAGATTCTGGGCTCGGATTCGCCAGGGAGGGGCACGGGGTGGATAGCAGGAACGTCATCAATGCGGTGCTGTACAGCGTGCAGTTCGACGATCTCGAGTCGCCGCACACTGCGCAGAAGATCGCGGACAATGTGGCGTCGCGGCCGTATCTGGGGGCCAATCCCGAGCAGGTCTATCAGGCGTTCGTCGAGGGGTTGGCGTCGGGGGACCAGCTGACGTCCTCGATTCCGAACGACCATGGGGAAGCCGAATTCCGGCGGTTTCTGGCGGCGCTGGTCGAGCGGCTCGACGGGATGCGGCCGTGGCCGGAACCGCCGTTTCAGTGGTTGCCCGAGGACCGGTTCAAGGACATCGTGAACGGAGTCGTCATCGGGGTGTCGCATCGTCCGGTGTGGCGGATCGAGCAGGTTCTCGAATGGAATTTTCAGCGGCGCAAGGATTCTCAGCAGGAGTTTCTGTTGCTGCGGTTGCGTTCGGGGGCGGAGGTCGGATTCGTCGCACCGTACTGGCAGGAGAACGCCGGGATCGCCATCCTGACCACCGGTCGTGGTCTTCGGGCCGATGACGTGCTGGCCGAACTGATCGACAGCACCGACCTCGAGCCACGCCAGGTCACTCCGCTGCTGCCGTCGCGGAACCAGCAGGACGCGCGGTATCGCACGACACCGATCCAACCCGAATTCGTCGGCGAACATCTCCCGGGCAACCGGCGCTGGAATGGTAGCCAGGTGACCTACCTGGACGAACAGGAGCGGCAAACCTACCGGCTCCATGTCCGCGACGGCCGCGTCTACGACATCCGCGGCCGGCTCTTCGACACCGCATCGGCCGCCACCCTGTGGACGCCGCAGGGCGGTCGGGCCATCTTCGTGATGGACGCCGAAGGCACGCTCTACTCCTCGCCGCACCACATCCTCGGACGATTCCACCACTCGAGTTTCCTGGCCGGGGCACCGTGCGCCGGGGCCGGTGAGCTGGCCGCGTCATACGGGGTCATCCGGGTCATCTCCGACCACAGCACCCACTACCGGCCACCGCGTCATATCACCGCTCAGGTGGTCGACAGCCTCCGGAGGCAGGGCGTCCCGATCGACGATCATCAGGTGGAATACCACTGGCCGGAAGATCACCGGTAGGCGCCGAGGCACTCGGATTGGCTTGGCGACGCGCGAGCCGACATCGTTTCCGACGGGCAGCCCGAAAATCGATTACCACATGCAAGCAACCTGGACGGGTGACCAGATCCGCGCTACCGTGCACAGCAGAGGAACGAGGAGACGGAGCTCACATGGCGGTGCCGGACGACACGATGAACCGCACGGGGTCGCCTGTGCGCGATCTCGGCTTGGCCGAACTGGCCGCGGCCATCGCGAGCGGGACGATCAGCTCGGTGGCCGCCACCACCGACGCGCTCGACCGCATCGAAGCCGCCCAGCCCTCGCTCAACGCGTTCCGGATCGTGCGCAGGCAACGGGCATTGGCCGAGGCCGCGGCGGCGGACCGGCGGATCGCGGCGGGCGAGAAGGCCCCGCTGCTCGGGGTGCCGATCGCCATCAAAGACGACACCGATCTCGCGGGCGAGCCGACAGCCTTCGGCGTTCGCGGCGATTTCGAACCGAAGACCGAGGACGCCGAATCGGTGCGCAGGCTGCGGGCAGCGGGCGCGGTGATCGTCGGCAAGACCAATACCTGCGAATACGGGCAGCTGCCGTTCACCAGCGGCGCCGCGTTCGGGCACACCCGCAATCCGTGGGGTCAGCCGTATACACCGGGCGGATCGTCGGGTGGATCGGCGGCCGCGGTGGCGGCCGGGCTGGTTCCCGCCGCACTGGGTTCCGATGGCGCGGGCTCGGTGCGCATCCCGGCCGCGTGGACGAATCTGGTCGGCATCAAACCGCAGCGCGGCCGGATCTCCACCTGGCCGCTGCCGGAGGCGTTCAACGGGCTCACCGTCAACGGCCCGCTGGCGCGCACCGTCGGCGATGCGGCACTGCTGCTCGACGCGGCAGCGGGCCCGCACCCGGGCGATCTGCACACACCGGAGCCGCTCACCCTCACCGATGCGGTGGGCCGCGACCCCGGGCGGTTGCGCATCGCGCTGTCGTTGAACATCCCGTTCACCGCCACCAGGACCGCACTGCACCCGGAGGTCGAGGCCGGTGTGCACCGGATCGCGAAAACCCTTCGCGATCTGGGCCATTCGGTGGCAGTGCGGAATCTACACTACGGGCTGCTGATGGGTGCGTCGTTCCTGCCGCGCTCGATGGCCGGTATCCGCGCGGTGCACGATCGGATGCCGGGCGCCAGGGTCGATCCGCGAACCATGGCCAATGTGCGCACCGGAATGCTGCTGAGCGGTCCCGCGTTGTTCGCGGCGCGGCAGGCAGAAGCGTTGCTGCATCGGCGCATCGGCGGTTTCTTCGATGACGTCGATGTGGTGCTGGCCCCGACCACGGCCACTCCCCCGCCCCGCGCCGAAGAGATCGACGGCATCGGCGTGGTCGCCACCAATAATCTGATCACCGCGGCCTGCCCCTACACCTGGCCGTGGAATGTGCTGGGCTGGCCGAGTGTCAATGTGCCCGCCGGATTCACCGGCTCCGGGCTGCCGGTCGGCGCCCAGTTGATGGGGACGGCGAACACCGAGCCGATGCTGGTTTCGCTCGCCGCGCAACTGGAATCGGAACTGCACTGGGAGCGACACCGGCCCGAACCCTGGTGGTGATCGCTTAGTCATCGCCCGAGCCGTGCCCCGTTGCCGTCCGACCGGCGGGGTTTCGGCTCAGCGGGCGGGCCTCTGCCTCACCCGCCAGACCTCCGGCCCATCCACCAGACCTCCGGCACACCCACCGGACCTCCGGCACACCCACCGAATGCTCGGCTCACCCACCGGATGTTCAGCCCACCCACCGGATGTTCAGCCC
>NZ_VBUT01000021.1 GCF_005863245.1 Nocardia cyriacigeorgica
GGAGGGGCTTTGCCGCAGTGACGCCAGGATCAAGTCCACGATCACGCCAACCGGAATACGGCCGGCCGTTGTCGGATGAACGACCGATACCCGCATCACGCGGACTCTGCCACGCTCGAATGCGACGAATCGTATCGATGATCTGCGAGGCAAAAATGTTGGTGACAAAGAGAATCGGGCTTCGTGCGGGCCGCGCCGTGGCCACGACCATGACAGTGGCGGCGGCGATCACGCTCGTAGGTGCGGCAGGGGTCACTGCGGCGCCCGGCACAGGAAGTTCCGGAAGCAGTGACAGCGGCAGCAGTAGTGGTAGCGGAGGCAGCGGGTCGTCCATACCGAGGTCCAAGCCGTGCAACCAGTCGACCCAATCCGGCGGTGCAGGTGTCACCGATACTGTGCACCACCTCGGCACGAGCGGACCCACCTCCTTCGTCCTGGCATACGAGACCTACGACATCCCCGACCAGATCGAAGTGTTCTACCAGGGCGGACTCGTCCACAACACTGGCTACATCGGCGACAACATCAACCAGGGAACCGGCTCGGTTGTCGTCGCGCTGCCCCCGGGTACCGAGACATCGGTCCTGGTCCGTGTCACCGGTCCAGGCGGCACGGACTGGGAGTACACCGTCAACTGCCCGATCCGCTGATCGAGTTCGCGCAGCAAGCGTTGCGTGTACTGCCGAACCACAGGCCAGGACGTCGAGTACTCGCATCGCTACCGCCCGCGAGGGGTGGCGGCAGCGATGCGAGCGCTCACGGGCACCAGCGGTTACGCGCTGGTGCCGCTTGTGGTTGCCATGGCATGCAGCGATCGAATAGTCATCGCCTTTCATCAGCCCACTCTGCGGATGCACCCGGGATCTAGGCATCCACACGCCTTCCCTCGTGCACTCCGAGAGTCGGAAGCATGCGTTCTGGCGGGGTACGGATGGAAAACAGGCTGCGGTACCTGGCCCGGCGTCTTGGTTTGCGCGTGTGTGTGCTGTTCAATTCCGATATGGGGATTCGCCGCATCCTGGCTCTGGCCGGCATCGCCGTCACGGAGCTTCCGGGGGAGTACGCCCAGCCGGGGCGCGTCAGGCGGATCGGGTATGTCGAAGACCACCAGGCTATGGCCGTCGGGCTCGCTGCGGTGCTCTCGGAGCAGCCGGACCTGTCCGTTGTCGCAATGGCGCCTACCGTGGGTGAGCTTCTTG
The DNA here is from genome assembly GCF_005863245.1 of Nocardia cyriacigeorgica. GTDB lineage: Bacteria > Actinomycetota > Actinomycetes > Mycobacteriales > Mycobacteriaceae > Nocardia > Nocardia cyriacigeorgica_C. Next base: position 1,200 of record NZ_VBUT01000021.1, read on the forward strand.
CCCAGTCGACGGACCTGGACCTGGCCATCCTGGATCTGCGATTGGCTGACGGATCGAGCCCCCGGACCAATGTGGAGACGCTGCGACAGCACGGGATCGGCACCGTCGTCTACACCACCGGTGATTGGCGTGATCTGATCCGGTCGGCTGCTCGGGCCGGGGTGCTCGGCGTGGCGTTGAAGAGTGATCCGATCGAGAAGACGATCGCTATGATCCGGGCCGCCGCGTCCGGGCGGCCCGTGGCAACCACGACCTGGGCGTCAGCTATCGACTCCGACCCCGACCTCACCAGTTTCGAGTTGCCGCCGCGACAGCGGCAGGTACTCGAGCTGTACGCGAACGGCGAGACCGCGGGCGCGGTCGCGAGGAAGCTGGGGCTGTCGGAGTACACGGTCAACGACTACCTGGGGCGGATCCGACGCAAGTACGCCGAAGCCGGACGGCCGGTCAAATCCCGCATCGACCTGTACCGCGCAGCCGAAGCGGACGGTTTCATCCGCGGCAAGCGCCGGAACCGGTGACTTCGTCTGTGCAGGCGTTGGACAGCGGGCTCGACAACGAGACCCGGCTGCTGCGTGGCGCGGGCATCTTCGTCGGCTCCGGAGGACTGTTCTACGGATTATTGGTGCTTCCGCGCGTGTCGTCCCAGGCGTTTCTCGCCGAGTGGTGGTGGACGCCGATTTCTTACCTCGCAGTGTTCTCACCCGCGGTGCTCGTCGCCGTCGCTGCCTGGCGCTATCGGTTCGGCGTGGCGCGGATTGCGTCCGTCGTCTTCGCGTTCGCCTATCTTGCCGCGGCGTCGACCTGGCCACTGGTGCACACGGGAGTAACGCTGCCGACGGACGAAGGATTCTGGCTGGTCTGGATACCCGGCCTGCCGGCGTTGGCACTGTCGCTGTTCTGGCGTTTCGCTCCCTTCGTCTACCTGGTCGCCGCAGCGCTTCTGAGCCAAATCGTGGGGACGCTCGCGCGGGACCCGTCGGTGAAGACCCCGTTCATTGCAGAGGTCATGTTCGCTTTCACCTATTCGGCGCTCCCGTGCGCTGCATGCGTCATGTTGGTCCGAGTCGGGCGGATGCTGGATGAGACGAGGCAATCGGCGCTCGCGGTCGCCTCGGCCACTGCGGCAGCGCAGGCACGTCGGTTCGAGCGGCACCGCTTCGACGCTTTGACTCACGACGGCGTGATCGCCACGCTGCTCGAAGCCTCGCGGTCCACTAACTCGGCCATTCTGGCTGACTACGCACGGAATACGATTGATGACCTCAACTACCTTCATGCGGGGCTGCCGGTGTCCGACACCATCGGCCACGATGGCCTGATAGCGCGCGTCCGGGCAGTGATCAGCGAGATCGACGACAGGGTGCCGCTTCGTGTCGAACACGATGCGCACGACGTGATGGAGATCCCCGCCGAAGTGGCGACCGCGATGACAGCCGCGGTCGGCGAGGGGCTGCGCAACTGGAAAAGGCATGCCGGAACAGCAGACTGCGAAGTTGTCCTTGCACTTGGCGACCATGGGGTGCAGGTCGAGATCATTGACAACGGCATAGGATTCGACCCCCGAGCGGTCCCGCCGCATCGCTTGGGCTTGCGGGCCAGCATCATCGATAGGCTGTCGGAAGTGTCCGGTGGGCGCGCCGAGGTCATATCGGCCCCCGGACAAGGCTGTCGCGTGAAGCTGGGTTGGGCACCGTGATGATTCGGGGCGCCGGCCGACTCGAGGATGTCCGTGACGTCCTGGGTATGCGCACACCGTTCGCGTGGCTGCTCGCAGGCGCGTTCAGCGTCACGATTATCGTCATGGTCTTCACCGCCGCAACCGATGTCGGGCAGTTGTGGCTCTTGACGCTCGCAGCCACGATCATCCTCGCCGCCGGGTGGGGGACCATGCTGGTTCCCGGCGATCCTTTGCCCACACGGTGGGCGGTCACGCTGGCCGCAGCCACACCACTCGGGACAGTCCTTGCCGTTTCCCAGCTTCGCGTGCCGCTCGACACCTCCACCCAGCTGTGGTTCGTTGGTGCCACTTCGGCGTACCTCAACTTCCTGTGCGTGCGCGGTGCGACATCGCTGGCCTGGGTCGCCACCATCGCACATGTTGCCATTTGCGGAATGTGGTCGGCCCGAACCGGTCAGGGCGCGATGACGGGGATCGGTTTCTCCTTCATCAATTTCATCCCTCTGCTGATGGCGACTGTATTCGCCAAAGTGGTGCGGCCGAGAGCCCGGTCCATTCTCAACCTGCGTAGACAAGAGACCGAAGCCGCCGCCGCCGAAGCGGCTGCGCTGGCGATCCAACAGGAGCGAGACCATCGGCTGGCACGTCTCGATAGAACTGCCCGGCCGTTGCTGGAGATCATCTCCTCCGGCCGTCCGCTGTCTGCCGAGGAGCAGTACAAATGCCGGCTGGTCGAGGCAGAGCTACGCGATGTCATCGTCGGAGGGCAGCTGGTCGACGACGAAGTAGCCCAGCGGGCGAGGGCTGCTCGCGCCCGTGGAGTGAAGGTCGCGCTCGACGACAGCGGTGGACTCGAACGTGCCGATGAGACACTACGGCAGTCGGTGCGCACCGTCGTCTGCGATGCGCTCGACTATGCCCAAGCGGGTGCCGTCACCGTGCGGACCTTGCCGCCAGGACGCAGCAATCTGGTGGCGATCCTTGTCCGCGACGCCACGGAGTTGCGGATCGAAATCACCGAGGACGGCGTCATCCGATCAGACTTGGACGAACGACCTGTTGCTATGCCTAACGATGCCCTTGACCTCGAGGGCTGAAATCTAGGGAATTCCGTGACAGCCTGCAGTTTCGTATCGTGGACTCAGCGCCGATGGTCGTGGGAACCGGATGTTGTCGGCGTACGAATCGACAGACGCGGAGCGCCCGATGACGACGATCGCACCCCCATACCGTCCCCGGACCCCGTTGCACAACGGCGGTCCTGTCACGGCCCCATCGGTGAACTGGGCAGACCCACGGCTATCGGGCCGGGAGCGTCAGGTGTTGGTTGCGTGGCTCCTCGGCGACAGCAAGGGCGCCGCCAGCCGCGAACTTTACGTCTCGTCCAGCACAGTCATGACGCACATAGCCCGGATCCGAGACAAGTACGCGGCAGTCGGACGCCCGGCCCCCACCAAGGCCGCTCTGTTGGCACGGGCGCTGCAAGACGGGCTGGTAACCCTCGATCAATTCTGAAATCTGGCTGCGTCGATGCAGTTCGTTGTCAAGCGATAGGTGGCTGTCGAATGAAGTTCAATCCACCACCGGGGTGGCCGCAGCCGCCAGCTGGCTGGGAACCCGATCCCGGTTGGTCACCTGATCGGAGTTGGCCTCCGGCACCGCCGGATTGGCAGTTCTGGCAAGACGATGACACGAAGGGCGGCGTGCCCCGACCGGCCACTGCGGGCCGCCGACGCCGCCCAGCCGCAACGATGCTAACCGTGGTCGCCATAGTCGGAGTTGCGGTCATCGGTGTGGCGTATGCCGTGCGTGACCAGAATGCCGATGACATCGAAACTACCTTGGAGCTATGGGCTGAAACGTTCAATGGAGTGAACCGAATCGATGCTCGGCAGCAATTGACCTGTGCAGAGAACCGAACGGGACACTCGCCCAGGGAATCTGCCTCGACTTCAGGTACTGAAATCGACGTATACAGCGGAGTCGGCGAAATGAAGATCGGCCTTGGGCTGGACACTGCATACGCAGAAGCGATGATTACCACATGGGACACCGCCGACCCCGAAGGTCAGTATGGACGGAATGCTTCGCGTCTCGAGGTCGGCTTCGAGCTGAGAAAGGAAAACGGCGAGTGGAAGGTTTGCGATTGGGGCTCGTCGAATGGGGGGAGTGACTCTCCGATTTCTCGCAGCCGATTCTCACTGCTTGGCTGGAAGATCTCTGGTCCCCCCTCGTAAGGGACCCCAGCGGCACATCGGCCAGAATGCAGACGCCGATGCCTGGTGCTGACGCAGCATACTGCTGTCGCGCCACGAGGTATCTCACGGGCTGTGTCTGTCGTTCGACCGATACCTCTGCACTGGTCTGGGACCGAGAATGCTCGTGAGCGACCGGTGATATGTGACTCTGGCGGGCCTCCCGTCGGACATTGCCGTTGCCCAACTGCACCGGACATGCCGCTAGATGAGCGCGAAAATCGGAGAGAGGCACCATGAAAGTCCGACACACTCCTCTGCCCGCGTTCGTTTTGGCGTTAGCCATCGGAGTGACCACGGGGTGTTCGACTGAACAACCTGACGCCGCAGGCAGCAGTCAAACGGCGACGAGCCGACCAGTCGGCGTTGCCGTGTCGACTGGCCCACGAGAGAGACTGACGATCGATACATCGCCGTCCAGCGTCGAACTCGACGACTCAACCGGTGAAGTGTACGTACTGGCGTCGAACGAGATCCTTGTTTTCGAGCAGAAGTCGAACGCACTCATCAACCGCATCCGGGTAGCCCCTGGAGCAGAAGACATTGCTTTCGATCGAGTGAATCGCACTGCCTGGGTCAGTGGCAGCAGCCGTTCCAACGCGCCGGAAGACCGCACAGTCAATATCGTCGACACCCAGACCAAACGGGTGATTGGCTCGGTCGAAGTGGCATACCCCGCCATCGCCGTTGGTGTCGACCCGCTTGCTCACCGGGCGTTCGTGGTGAACCGGCCCGATGATCAGACCAAGGTTCCTGACTCGCGCGCTTGGTTGACCGTGTTCGACACTCGTACACGGGAAGAGATCACAACGATTGACCTGCCGTTCGCGGCATACGACATCGACGTAGATCCGAATACGCACAGTGTGCTGATCGCGGGCTGGTTCAACGCCGCGCTTCTTTCAGCTCAGACCCTCGCCGTCGATCGCGCCCGGTCGGTCGGATCCGCGAGCAGTTCGCTGGAGGCGGTAGTCGATCCCGAGCGAGGACGCGCCTACGTCGTTTCTGACGGCGCGATGTGGACGATCTCCACCGGGACCAGCGCGAGTGTGACTGAGCGTGAAATCGACTGGGATGAAGGATCGATGGCCATCGGGCCGGGCAGCACGCTGCTCGTTGCAGACTACGAAAACCGCGGCCTGCTGGTGATTGATCCTGAGACCGGCAGCATTCTCAGGCGAGTGCCGGTCGACGTCGCGCCCAATAGTATCGCGACCACGCCGGATCGGCGAATCGCTTATGTATCTAGTAATCCAGACAAGGCTCTGTCGATTATCAGGTTCGAATAGTGGCAGCTACCCGAGAGCTGCACCATTCGCCATCTACAAGCAGACACTCGCTGCGCTGGGTCCGACCTACCTGACGACCTCGGAATTGTAGGGCGGATCGCCAGCATGCTGAAGATCGCACGTTACCCACGTTGAGTTCGATTTGTCCGCCGGTATTTTCAGCGGTCGAGGCGTGCGATCTGGGCCTCGAACAGTCTCGGAACGATTCCTGGATATCTTGTGCGAGGTCGTCACGATTGTCGCTGAGTTCGTGTGCGATGGGCAGCAACTCGTCCGCCGGCGTTGTTACGGCACTATCGTCCCTTCCATGTCCGGTTCCAGCCCGGCCGAGCCGAATATCAACGGCTATCCGCGAGGATCGGTTGCTTGTCGGTCGAACAACCGATACCCGCCGGTGTTCGATCCGACTAGCCTCAGTAGCCGCGACGAACTCGGGCAGTGTCATAGCCCAGGGGACTGCGCTATCGGAGCCGGTCGCCCCCCGCTCGCTGCGCGCATTCGTGACGAATTGCGGCGGGACAACAGAATCGGAGAGCGATGTACGGTCAGCACCCTCGAGCGAATCGGCGCACTCTTGTGACCAGTGCGGTGGTTCTGACGGCGGTGGGTCTTTTCGGTATCGGCGTCACGACAGGATTCTGGGCCAACAACGAGCGGATCGCTCACAGCATTTCGTCGGCCCAGTCGTCGCCAGCGCCGGTGCCGTCGGAATCCGAAGACGAACAACTCGGGTCGATGATGCCTGATGTGCGTGGACTCAGCGAACCGGTGGCGCGGCAGGTACTCGCCGACTCGGCGGCGGGCGGCGCGCGGGTGGATACCGAAAGCCGTCCACATGCGGGGCTGTCCGGCGTCGTAATCGAGCAGCAGCCTGCCTTCGGAACGGCAGTTCCGGATGTAGTACGACTGACGATATCTGCTCCGGCGGCCGTTCCTGCCGTAGACGGCCGCACCGAAACCGAGATCCGGGCGCAGTTACTCGAACTCGGAGTCCAAGCGAACGTGGTACGTCGCTATGCGCGCGGTTCGGCACCCGGCGCCGTGCTGGGAATTGAACCACCGGCGGGATCGCCACTTCCCGAGACCGTCACCGTCACTGTCGCCGATACCGCTGCCACCGCCTACCTCGCCGACGTCGAAGCAACTGAGAATTCCTGTGCTGCGGGCAGCTACACGCAGGCGGGTGCCCGTAAGGACAATGCTTTGTCGTGCCGGGTGAACAATCGTCGAGGTTCCGAACCGAAGGGTCCCATCTGGGAGTTCGCTGCTGCCGTCGATGAAATCGAGCTCACCTTCGGCCTTCCCACGGATGCGAAGCCGGGGAGCTCGGTACGCGTGGCCATCTACGTCGACGGTCGGCCGGCGGGCGAGACCGAGGTTGCATATGGCGCGACCGCTGACCTCGGGGCCGTGACTACCGGTGCGCTGCAATTCATGGTCTTTGCCACGCCAACAGGCGGTGACCCGGATACCGTGACGGTCACCGGAACGGTGCGTGGCAGCCGCGACGCCATCGTCGCACTCACAGAGGATGAATGAGGATGCGGACGACGGCTCTGACGGTCGCAGTACTACTCGTGATGCTGTGCACCCTGTTCGGGGCTGTACGGCCGTCGCCCGCATCCGCCGCCCCTGACACCGCCCGTGATGCTCCGGTACTCATGGTGGTCGATACCTCAGGCTCCATGGGAGAAAAGGGCAACAATGGAGTCCAGCGGCTCGCCGATGCGAAGCGATCGGTGCTGTCTGTATCGCAGGCACTTTCGGATGGCGTGACCTTTGGAGTCTGGACCTACCCCAGCGGTGGTAGCTGCTCTGGCGGCGCCTTCGTCGACGGCGTCGACATGCGGCCCTTAGATCCGGCGCTGCGCACTCAGATGACGGCCGACGTGCTCGCACTACGGCCGAACGGGGATACTCCCACGGCACCGGCATTGCGTGCAGCGGTGGACGAGTTGTCGAAACGTCACTACGCCGCTGCCACCATCATCCTCGTCTCCGACGGCGAAAGCACTTGCGGCGGTGACCCTTGTGCCGCCGTGAAGGACATCGTTGCCAGCGGGTTGGATCTCACCGTCCATACCATCGGATTCGAACTGTCTGGCGAGGGGCGTGACCAACTCAAATGTATCGCGGATGCGACGGGCGGCGGCTACCACGATGCCCAGCACGGAGGGGAGCTCATCAAGACTACTTCGGCTATCACCACGCGCGGCCTCGAAGTCTCCGTTCGAGCCCCTGCGAAGGTGATCGGTGGTGGTGTTGCGCCGATGAAGGTATCCGTCCGCAACGTGTCGCTCACCGAAACGGCCACCGACGTTCGCGTCACTCTGGGATTCATCGAGCACAGCGAAATGTTCCGCAGGATCGCACCTCCGGTGGTGCGGCTGGGCAATCTACTGCCTGGTAAATCGGCCGAGCATATTTGGGAGTTGCCGGTGGCAACGACGGAGAACCAAGTCGAGGCGAAGTACCTGTTCATGGCGGCGTC
>NZ_VBUT01000022.1 GCF_005863245.1 Nocardia cyriacigeorgica
AACGATCGCGGATGTCTCCCGGGAGGAGCAGCTGGCCACGTTGCGGGACCGGATGGCGACGATCACCGGGCGAGTCGGCGCCACGACCGGCTCCGGTGTCGCCGAGATGGATGTGACCGGAGTAGCCGGCGGCCTCGGAGATCTTTTGCCGGACCTTGGCTTGGCCCGGGGCAGCACGGTGTCCTGCCCGCGGGGTGTGGTGCTGGCGGGGCTGCTGGCCGCAGCCACCGGCCCCGGGCAGCAACCGGCCGCAGTGGTCGGCGGTGCCCAGCTGGGGTTGGTGGCGGTCGCGGAGATGGGTGGCGACCTGTCGCGGCTGCATCTGGTTGACCCGACAGGCGCGGATGTAGTGGAGGTGGCGTCGGTGCTGTTGGACGGGGTGCCGGTGGTGGTCGTCGATGTGGACCGGCTGACGATCCCGCCCCCGCGATGGCGCGGCCTGGCCGCAAAAATACGCAACCATCAGGGCGTGCTGATCGTCACCAGCGGCGTCCGCGGGACACGGACCGATGTCGAGATCGAGGCGCGGCCGGTCGCCTACAGCGGGTTCCGCCGCGGCGGCGGCGGCCGGATCCGCGACATCCACCTCGCGGTCGAGGTCCGCGCCCGTCGTTTCCCGCCCCGTACCGGCGAGCTCACCGTGACACCCACAGATGGCCGCCTGCACTGGTCCAACCGAAGGCGGTCGAGTACGGCGAGCTGGCCGGGACGGGTGGTGGCCGGATGAGCGGATCCTTGTCGTCGGAGACGGCAGCGCTGCGATGGCTTCCGAAGCCGCGCGCGGTGCTGGTCGATCCGACTCGGTTGTGGGTGCCGGCCCGGCACCGCGATAAGGGTCAGCCCAACCTCGGGGTGCGGGCCGAGAGCTTCGAAGGGTATCCCGGGGATCCGTGGCTGCCTGCAATCCAGTACGGGTGGGCGCGGATCCGCGTCGCGGACTACACTTGGTTCGCGCAGATCTGCATCGATCTGCGCACACGAAACAGGCTGTGCACCAAAGGTTTACTCAGTGGGTGCCCTGGGATGCAGTGCGTCTGCCGGAACAAGGCGGCGCGCCACCAGGACAACGATGACGAGCACGGGAACCCACCGGCGCCTTTGAATCGCCCTTGGACGAGATGCCGGAGTTTACTTCCATGGAGCATGGATGGCCGGGGACCAGAGTCGACTCGTGCGCGTGGCGGTTGAGTCGGCGACGTTGAGCGTGCCCTTGCTCGTCCTGTATTCCCCCGCGAGCGTTTGTGGTGGCACCGCGTGCAGGGGCACGTCCGGCTGTCGTCGTGGGTGGAAGGGGTAAGGCGGCGGGCAGGGGGTTCTACGGCGCGCTGGCCCATCACGTTCAGCAATCGCATTGGGCGGCCGGTGACCCCGCCGCGCGCGATTCGGCAGCCAACGCAGTGAACAGCCTGCGAATAAGTCCTCGCTTGAAATCGCTTGTGCTTCTCTGCGCTACGACAGACCAGCCCTCGGCATCGGTGTCGCCAAGTGGGGATTCGCACGGAATTGAGCTCGTGGACACCGCACAGGGCCGCGTGGGTAGCCTCAATCGTTCATCCGTCGGCACGCGACGTAGCGGCGTGGCTGCAGCAGAGTGTTCGTGCTGATATGAAGTGGTGTACCGCAGTCGAATCGATCGTTCGGCTATGGCAAATTCGCGTAGTTCAGAAACTCTCGGTGGGGTGTTCGGTCAATTTTCCATCGAGCGGGTTTCTCGGTTGGAGTTGGTCGGACTGCGGCGGTAGTGAGGCACAGAGCTTTTCGGGCTCTGGAGATAGCAACGAAGTAGACGGAGCGTTCTGCTTTGGCGTCTCCCCAATACAGCTCATTTTCAACGGCGAGTACAACGACGTTGTCGAACTCTAGCCCCTTGGCTTTGTGTACGGTCATCAGCTTGATTGAATTGTGGCCGGTGAACTCGCGCAACGTCTGCGGTAAGTCTGAGGTTTGTCCGTGAATTCGTGTCAGTCGTGTGCATAAGTCGTCGATAGTGTCACGAAGTCGCGTACCCTGTGAGTATTCTGGGGCGAGGCTGCTGAGAACCTCATCTCCGAGGTGATCGAGTAGACGGTCGATCAGTTCTTGGAGTGGCTGAGACGAATTGCGACGATAGGTCAGTCGCGTGTCATCGATCAACGTTCGCAGTGCCGAGTAGGCTTTCTGTGCATCTTCCTCGTCGTCCGCCCGCCATCCGGTCGCTACATCCATCAACCGTGCGTAGGCATCAGGCTTGCCGTCTTCGGCGACGACCGTGAGGTAGTCGATGACCAGCATTACTATGGGCTCGGCCGCGAGGTCCTGGAACTCGTTCTCGTCTCGAAACGGGATTTGCTGTGCGCGCAGTTCGGATCTGAGTGACTCGGTGTACGGTCCCACTTGCTTGGCGACCAACACGGCGATTTCCTCGGCGGGTACACCGTCGATCGTGATCCAGGAGTGAATTTTGCGAGCCAGGGCGCGGGCTTCCTCGCTGCTGTCGCGGTAATGAAAGATTTCGATTGATCCCTCATCGCCCAGTATCTCTGTATCTTCAACAGCGTCTGTCGGTTCGAGAACCTTGATCATAGCGTTCTGCATGCGCCGAAGTCTGGGCAGCGACCGGAAGTTCATGTATAGGACCAGGCGTGCGGCCTCGAAGTCCTCGGCGAATCGTTTCAACACACCGTCGAGTGCGCCCGCCCACCCCATGATCCTCTGCTTGACGTCGCCGACCGCGATCAGGTCGGTGTCAGTATCGAGGAATGCCGCGCGCAGAAGGCTGTACTGATTCGCTGTGCAGTCCTGGAATTCATCGAGGAAGACGAAACCGTAGGTGTGCCGTAGCGCAGTTCTGGCAACGGGACTGCGCTCAAGGATGGTCGTCGCAAGAGGGGCCATCGAGTCGAAATCGATCTGACGCTGGGGGATGCGGACGGGCCCGATGGTGTAGTCAGGGTCGAGTGCGTCGATACCTGTAAGGACTGGCCGGAACACATCGATGAGGCGTTTGGCGAACGCGTGGAATGTGTAGCTGTCCAATCGTGCAGCGAGGTGAGGAGGACAGCGTCGTCTGGTTCGATCAGTAAGATTCTTAGCCGCATCGACTTTGAAGGAAATCGCTAGGATACGACGAGGGTAGCGGCATTGGCCGGTGCGCAGCAGGAAGTCTGCCCGCTGCGCCAGCAGTTCCGACTTTCCGGCACCGGGCCCAGCCGTGACGACAAGATTGCCTGTGAGGCTAGTAGCGGCCGTATGGGCGTTGGGCTCGAGTATCATGTCGGCCGCTGCCTGCCATTGCTCGGTAGAGATCACTCGGGGAGTCCGTCCAGGATTGAGCCCACCCGCTCGATCAGATTCGTGATCGATACTGGCATGGAATTCTTCAGATCGGAATTCTTCAGATCGGACAGTGCGGCGACGTGCGCGGCTGGTTTACCGCCGCGCCCTTTGAACCGCGTGCCATATGCGGCGAACAGCAACTTCTCGTCCTCAGTGTAGGCGTCATCGGAGCCGTTGGCGCCCAAGACTGCAGCGATGGTCTTCTTGTCGGGGTTTTGTTTCTCGCTATCGGTGAGGTTATAAGAAGTCGGAAGATTCTGCAGCATCGCGAAATCGAGGTCCAATGGCTCGGAAAAGTACACGCCGTGCGTTTCGAGCCGTTCGATCCACGCCCGGCCGTCTACATCCCGTACATTGGTGTTGCGGTTGTGCATATCCTGGATGTCGGCAGCGGTGAAGTCTAGAGTTCCAGACGGTCGGAACTGTAGAAGTTGTTCCGCGGCGTATTTTATGCGCCCCCAGCCACCCTGGAACCGGCCGAGGTCCAAGTCCAGGAGGGTCACGTGCGGGATGCCCAGTTGGTTGAGTAGCCGCCAAAAGTGGTTCACGTGTCGGCCGCCCAGTGGAGTTACTGATATGGATGCGGCGTCAGCTTCTCGGCCCGCAGCGTTTAGGAAACGCGGGATTACTATCTCCTCGCTGTCGCCTTCACCCAACACGACCAACCGGGCGAAGTACATTTCCGGATACGCGTGTAGGGCCTCGCGGACAAACTTGTACTCCTCGGTGGCGGTCGCAGGCATATTCACTGTGGCGACAACGGTCCTTCGCTGATCGTCCAGACGGAGGTAGCGCACCTGGCGGGGCTCAACGCGACGCATCAACGACGCCGAATGGGTGGCAACAGCAACTTGGGCGTCGTTGCCGCTGGTCATTTCTATCAAGGCACTGAGCACGCGTCCGAGGTAGTGCGGTGACAAACTGTTTTCCGGTTCCTCCACGGCCAGGAAAGTGAACACCGGTGGCCGCAACACGTCGATGTCGAATGCATTCGTCGCACCCTGCAAACATGATCGCCCGACAGCATGCGCTGTCATCACCAGGGCTATGTAGAGAAGGGACTGCTGGCCATCGCTGAGCACTGAGTAGTCGACGACGGGATCCCCGGGGCCCGGCGCGAACTCTAATGTTACGAAGCGCAGGATCCCCTCGATCTCACTGGGGGTGAATGCCAGCGCTGGGCTGGTCAGGTAGGACCCAGTGTGAAGCGAACCCCATCGTCCAGCCAAGTCGGCGACCACGCTTGAAATCGCGACGTTTCCGGTCATTACGTCACTGATCGTTTTGCCGAGATGGCTGACCGTTGCGCGTTCCGACTGCCAATTGGCGGCGCGCATCAAACGCCCAAGCAGCGAACTGGACGCGTAAGAGACGTGATCAGCCGGGTCGCGTCGTGCAGGCAGGTAGTGCACCTGGATCGTGCCGCGGTCATGTCGATTGACCACTGCGGTGCGCGAAGGTTCGTCTTGGTCATCGACGGCAAGGACATAGACGAGTTCGTCTGTAATTTCGCCGTTCTCATCGAGATGCCCAGTCAGGCGGAACCGCACTCGCGGCTTTCCGTCATTGTCAGTCATGCGCATGTGCGCAAAGTGCGGCGGGACAGTCGACGAGGCTATGGAGCCAGACGAGTCAAGCTCATCGAGCTCCGGGAAGATGAAATCAGCCTCCAACCAAAGACTCCGTGCCACCGTGGCGTCGTGACCCGCCTTGGCCGGGACATGGAAGTCTCCACGAACGAAACGACGGAGGCTGGCCTCCGATCCGAACATGCGGGCCAGCGCATGTAGGAACGTCGTCTTGCCCGCACCATTCGGGCCGAGTAGGAACGTCGCCTCTTCCAGAGACAACTCGACCGACTCCGAACCTACGCACCGGAAGCCGCTCACCCTCAGCCGCTCAAGTTTCATGTCCCGTCCCCGCGTGTCAGTCGATCACCTATGCCACGGACGGGCACAGTAGCAAATCCGACCCCACACTACCTATGGGACTGACCCTGCTTTGGCCAGCAGTACGAAGCAGACCGTGCGGTCGTAAATCGCGGAGTACACGCAGCACTCGGGATGCCTGCAACAGGCGGCCACGCAACAAAGTATTGGCCCGGCGAGAGCTAGCAATGGTTTGAAAGCTCTCGTGAGAACGGTTCCACTTCCTG
>NZ_VBUT01000023.1 GCF_005863245.1 Nocardia cyriacigeorgica
AAGGATGTTCCGGCGGTGTCCTACTCTCCCACACCCTGTCGAGTGCAGTACCATCGGCGCAGGTGGCCTTAGCTTCCGGGTTCGGAATGGGACCGGGCGTTTCCCCACCGCTATAGCCGCCGTAACTCTATGAAACTGTCACACCCCGTGACGGAACAGGAGTTTCGAGGGCCAAACCCTCGAGCACCCGATCCACGATCACAGGTCAAGCGCGATGGCCTGACCCCTTTGATCACAGGGGTCGTGTGTTGTTTCAGATACTGCACAGTGGACGCGTAGCTTCTTTGTTGGTAAGTCCTCGGCCTATTAGTACCAGTCACCTCCACCCGTTACCGGGCTTCCAGTTCTGGCCTATCAACCCCATGGTCTGTAGGGGGCCTTAACCCATCAAGTGGGAGAGAAACCTCATCTTGGAACAGGCTTCCCGCTTAGATGCTTTCAGCGGTTATCCCTTCCGAACGTAGCCAACCAGCAGTGCCCTTGGCAGGACAACTGGCACACCAGAGGTTCGTCCGTCCCGGTCCTCTCGTACTAGGGACAGCCTTCCTCAAGTTTCTGACGCGCGCGGCGGATAGAGACCGAACTGTCTCACGACGTTCTAAACCCAGCTCGCGTGCCGCTTTAATGGGCGAACAGCCCAACCCTTGGGACCTACTCCAGCCCCAGGATGCGACGAGCCGACATCGAGGTGCCAAACCATCCCGTCGATATGGACTCTTGGGGAAGATCAGCCTGTTATCCCCGGGGTACCTTTTATCCGTTGAGCGACACCGCTTCCACATGCCGGTGCCGGATCACTAGTCCCGACTTTCGTCCCTGCTCGACATGTCTGTCTCACAGTCAAGCTCCCTTGTGCACTTGCACTCGACACCTGATTGCCAACCAGGCTGAGGGAACCTTTGGGCGCCTCCGTTACATTTTGGGAGGCAACCGCCCCAGTTAAACTACCCACCAGGCACTGTCCCTGAACCAGATCATGGTCCGAGGTTAGAGGTCCAATACGATCAGAGTGGTATTTCAACGACGACTCCACCAACACTGGCGTGCCGGCTTCACAGTCTCCCACCTATCCTACACAAACCGTACCGAACACCAATACCAAGCTATAGTGAAGGTCCCGGGGTCTTTTCGTCCTGCCGCGCGTAACGAGCATCTTTACTCGTAATGCAATTTCGCCGAGTCTGTGGTTGAGACAGCAGAGAAGTCGTTACGCCATTCGTGCAGGTCGGAACTTACCCGACAAGGAATTTCGCTACCTTAGGATGGTTATAGTTACCACCGCCGTTTACCGGGGCTTAAATTCTCAGCTTCGCGCCGAAGCGCTAACCGGTCCTCTTAACCTTCCGGCACCGGGCAGGCGTCAGTCCGTATACATCGTCTTACGACTTCGCACGGACCTGTGTTTTTAGTAAACAGTCGCTTCTCTCTGGTCTCTGCGACCACCCCCAGCTCACGGAGTAAATCCGGTCACCAGGCGTGGTCCCCCTTCTCCCGAAGTTACGGGGGCATTTTGCCGAGTTCCTTAACCACAGTTCTCTCGATCGCCTCAGTATTCTCTACCTGACCACCTGTGTCGGTTTGGGGTACGGGCCGTGTACCAACTCACTAGAGGCTTTTCTCGGCAGCATAGGATCACTGAATTCGCCTCAATCGGCTACGCATCACCTCTCAGGATATATGTCTGACGGATTTGCCTATCAGACTCCCTACAGGCTTACACCAGTACAACCACTGACTGGCCCAGCTACCTTCCTGCGTCACCCCATCGCTTGCCTACTACCAGCGAAGGTCCCATGCAGCCCCATCAAGTTCTCCGAAGAGAATCCGTCCGGTTTTGGATGGTTAGTACCACTGATTCAGCATGGGCGCGGATACACGGGTACGGGAATATCAACCCGTTGTCCATCGACTACGCCTGTCGGCCTCGCCTTAGGTCCCGACTCACCCTGGGCGGATTAACCTGGCCCAGGAACCCTTGGTCATTCGGCGGACGAGTTTCTCACTCGTCTTTCGCTACTCATGCCTGCATTCTCACTCGCACAGCCTCCACAACTGGTTCACACCGCTGCTTCCCTGGCTGCACGACGCTCCCCTACCCACCCCAACCACTGGATGCGCTCCCGCAGGAACGCACCGATGTCTTGTTGGAGTGCCGCGGCTTCGGCGGTGTACTTGAGCCCCGCTACATTGTCGGCGCAGAATCACTTGACCAGTGAGCTATTACGCACTCTTTCAAGGGTGGCTGCTTCTAAGCCAACCTCCTGGTTGTCTTCGCGACTCCACATCCTTTTCCACTTAGTACACGCTTAGGGGCCTTAGCCGGCGATCTGGGCTGTTTCCCTCTCGACTACGAAGCTTATCCCCCGCAGTCTCACTGCCACGCTCTCACACACCGGCATTCGGAGTTTGGCTGACTTCGGTAAGCTTGTGGGCCCCCTAGGCCATCCAGTAGCTCTACCTCCGGCGTGAAACACGTGACGCTGCACCTAAATGCATTTCGGGGAGAACCAGCTATCACGGAGTTTGATTGGCCTTTCACCCCTACCCACAGCTCATCCCCTCAGTTTTCAACCTAAGTGGGTTCGGGCCTCCACGACGTCTTACCGTCGCTTCACCCTGGCCATGGGTAGATCACTCCGCTTCGGGTCTAGAACATGCGACTCACACCGCCCTATTCGGACTCGCTTTCGCTACGGCTACCCCACCACGGGTTAACCTCGCCACATGCCACTAACTCGCAGGCTCATTCTTCAAAAGGCACGCCATCACCCACCCTAGTAAACTAGGCGCAGGCTCTGACGGATTGTAAGCGCACGGTTTCAGGTACTATTTCACTCCCCTCCCGGGGTACTTTTCACCTTTCCCTCACGGTACTAGTCCGCTATCGGTCACCAGGGAGTATTCAGGCTTACCGGGTGGTCCCGGCAGATTCACAGCAGATTTCACGGGCCCGCTGCTACTCGGGTACTCACTACAACAGAGCACATGTTTTCGCTTACCGGACTCTCACCGTCTACGGTTGGCCGTCCCAGACCAATTCAGCTAACACGAACTTTTCTGACTGTTGCTCGCCACGGCAGTAACGAGAAAATGAGCCCCACAACCCCGCATAGACAACGCCTGCCGGCTATCACATCTACACGGTTTAGCCTCTTCCGCTTTCGCTCGCCACTACTCACGGAATCACTATTGTTTTCTCTTCCTGTGGGTACTGAGATGTTTCACTTCCCCACGTTCCCTCCACACGCCCTATACATTCAGGCGCGGGTAACACGACATCACTCGTGCTGGGTTTCCCCATTCGGACATCCTCGGATCTCAGCTCGGTTGACAGCTCCCCGAGGCTTATCGCAGCCTCCTACGTCCTTCATCGGCTCCTGGTGCCAAGGCATCCACCGTACGCTCTTACACACTTACTAACAAAGATGCTCGCGTCCACTGTGCAGTTCTCAAACAACACACCCACCCAAACCTAATTCCAAGACCGACGAAGTGAAAACCCCGCGGTATCAAGGAGATCCGAGCGGATCGTATTCTTGCCTGGAAAGAACGTCTGTTCTTTCAGGACCCAACAGTGTGTCGATATATCACCCACGAAGAAAGACTCGGCTTCCTCCATATGCGAGTGAGGTTGTCAGCGTTCCACCCATGAGCTTCCGCAGTTCCACGATTGGGAACTAAACGGTCTCTGCCACAATCACATTCACCTGTGTGAAGCATTGTGGAGATGTGCTCCTTAGAAAGGAGGTGATCCAGCCGCACCTTCCGGTACGGCTACCTTGTTACGACTTCGTCCCAATCGCCGATCCCACCTTCGACGGCTCCCTCCCACGAGGGGTTAGGCCACCGGCTTCGGGTGTTACCGACTTTCATGACGTGACGGGCGGTGTGTACAAGGCCCGGGAACGTATTCACCGCAGCGTTGCTGATCTGCGATTACTAGCGACTCCAACTTCACGGGGTCGAGTTGCAGACCCCGATCCGAACTGAGACCGGCTTTAAGGGATTCGCTCCACCTCACGGTATCGCAGCCCTCTGTACCGGCCATTGTAGCATGTGTGAAGCCCTGGACATAAGGGGCATGATGACTTGACGTCGTCCCCACCTTCCTCCGAGTTGACCCCGGCAGTCTCTCACGAGTCCCCGCCATTACGCGCTGGCAACATAAGATAAGGGTTGCGCTCGTTGCGGGACTTAACCCAACATCTCACGACACGAGCTGACGACAGCCATGCACCACCTGTACACCGACCACAAGGGGGCCTACATCTCTGCAGGTTTCCGGCGTATGTCAAACCCAGGTAAGGTTCTTCGCGTTGCATCGAATTAATCCACATGCTCCGCCGCTTGTGCGGGCCCCCGTCAATTCCTTTGAGTTTTAGCCTTGCGGCCGTACTCCCCAGGCGGGGTACTTAATGCGTTAGCTACGGCACGGATCCCGTGGAAGGAAACCCACACCTAGTACCCACCGTTTACGGCGTGGACTACCAGGGTATCTAATCCTGTTCGCTACCCACGCTTTCGCTTCTCAGCGTCAGTTACTTCCCAGAGACCCGCCTTCGCCACCGGTGTTCCTCCTGATATCTGCGCATTTCACCGCTACACCAGGAATTCCAGTCTCCCCTGAAGTACTCAAGCCTGCCCGTATCGACCGCAAGCTTGGGGTTGAGCCCCAAGTTTTCACGATCGACGCGACAAGCCGCCTACAAGCTCTTTACGCCCAGTAATTCCGGACAACGCTCGCACCCTACGTATTACCGCGGCTGCTGGCACGTAGTTGGCCGGTGCTTCTTCTACAGGTACCGTCACTTGCGCTTCGTCCCTGTCGAAAGAGGTTTACAACCCGAAGGCCGTCATCCCTCACGCGGCGTCGCTGCATCAGGCTTTCGCCCATTGTGCAATATTCCCCACTGCTGCCTCCCGTAGGAGTCTGGGCCGTGTCTCAGTCCCAGTGTGGCCGGTCGCCCTCTCAGGCCGGCTACCCGTCGTCGCCTTGGTAGGCCATTACCCCACCAACAAGCTGATAGGCCGCGGGCCCATCTCGCACCGATAAATCTTTCCACCAAACACCATGCGATGTAAGGTCATATCCGGTATTAGACCCAGTTTCCCAGGCTTATCCCAGAGTGCGAGGCAGATCACCCACGTGTTACTCACCCGTTCGCCGCTCGTGTACCCCGAAGGGCCTTACCGCTCGACTTGCATGTGTTAAGCACGCCGCCAGCGTTCGTCCTGAGCCAGGATCAAACTCTCCGTTGAAGACTCACAATCACACCCC
>NZ_VBUT01000024.1 GCF_005863245.1 Nocardia cyriacigeorgica
TCGAACATACATTCCCCTGAGTTCTGACCGTCGTTGTTGGTTGTGATCAGGGTGTTTGCGTTGTAGACGATGTCCTCGTGGAGGCGATCTGGTCGGCTCGTCGCTGTCCGTGGGCGAGCGCGAGTTGGGTGCGGAGTTGACGGTTTTCATCGGTCAGTTCTTGAATGCGTTGGTGAGCGAGTTCGAGTCGACGTTTCCACGACTCTTCGCTCGCTTGTGAGGGCCGTTGGGTGCGAGGCTGTGGGCCGGGAGCGCCCTTGATGCGGGCGAGCAGGTCGGGCTGGGTATAGAGCCAAGATCGTGCGACGTTTGCCGCCTTAGCGAGACCTGCAATGGTGATCGGCTGGGCGTCGGACTGTTGCAGGGCATCGAGCGCGGCGAGTGCGCGTTGACGGGCGGATTCGTGGCGGGCCGCGGCCGCGGCCCGCAGGTGGGCGGTGTTGTCAGCGCGCATCGTCGCCTGGTTCGGTGGGTTGTTCGAGACTGGTGATGATCTGGAGGAGGTTGTCGGCGGTCTGCTGATTCATCTCGGCCAGGCGGAGCTGGCCGCGTTGTTGAGCGCGTTCGATGATGCCGCGGGTGAGGTCGAGTTGCTGGCGATGCTGGGGCAGGAATTCGGGCGTGGTGATGAAGACTGGGCAGGTCAGGCAGGCGTTGGCGTGTGGGCAGCTCTGTTGCAGCGGGAGCCCGCAGTAGCCGTTGGGCAGGGCTTGGGTTGCCCGGGAGAGGTGTTGTTTGGTCCATTCGGCGTCGGCGAGTGGGCTGTCGGCGGTAAGGATGACGTCGTTGCCGTGGATGTCGACCTTGCGGGCGCGTTCCCAGTGCCGGCGGACGGTGTTGTCGTGCAGGCGCGCGTAGTGGGCGGTCATCTCCGGAGAGGTGTGGTCGAGGATCTTGCGGACGATCTCTTGCGGGACGTCGTTGTTGATCAGTGTGGTGCCGAGGGTGTGCCGGAATTGGTGGGCTGTGACCTGAGCGGGTGCGCCGGCGTCGTCGACGATCCCGCATTCGGCCATCCACTGGTTCATCACGGCCCGCAACGTCGTCGACCTGATGGGCCGGGTTCCGTCGGGGTTCTGCCGTTCCCGGGGAAACAGCAGCGCATTCGGCGAATAGTGGCTCCTGACCCATTCGATCTGGGTGGTGATAGCGGCGGCGGTTTCGGTGGAGATCGGCACCAGCGCTTCGCGTTTCATCTTGCGGTTGTAGTAGCGCAGGTAGGGAGCGTTTTGTTGGTCGCGGACCAGGCAGTCGAGCGGCAGGTGAAGTGCATCGTTGGCTCGGAGACCGGTCTCCATGAGCAGCGGGATCAGCAGGCGCCAGCGGCGATCGGCGAGTTTGTCGAGGTTTGCCGGATTCTCGAGCTGGGCCATGACGACTGCTGACAACCCTCGCGGGGCGAGCGTGCCGCGGTCGGGGAAGTCTTCGGAGTAGATGGCGGTGCGTGCCGGAACGCCGGGGATCCAGTCGTGTTGACGAGCGATGACGAAGAATACTTTTGCTGAGCTCAATCGCTGGTTGATCCCGTTGGGCGTGAAACGCGCCTCGGCGAACAGGGTCAGCAGTCGTGTGATCACGGTGCGGTCGAATTGCTCGGGTCGCGCATCGGGGCCGGCATGATCGGTCAACGCGCTCGACATCATCTTCAGCACCAGCATGTCGCGGTGGATTCCGCTGGCGCTGTGCCCGATATCGATGCGCCATCGGATGAAGTTCTTGACCGCTTGGCGCAGCCAGGGCTGCGGGATGGGCCGGAAGTCCAGAAGCCATCCGTGGGCTGCGTCGTTGAACCCGATCCGCCGGCCTCGCCACGCATCTCGGCTGAATTCGTGTTCGCGGCCGTCCAAACCGCGAAGCCTGTCGATCTCGTCGATGATGAAGGTCAGAAATCCAATACGGAGTTTGATGGTTGGGCGCTGAGTCTGCCCGCGGTAGCGGTTGCCCCGCGAGGGCCACTGATCTTCCTCATAGTCCAGCAGCGAGCTCATCCCGATCGCGGCCAGGTCCTCGACGCAGGTATGGACCGAGCTGAGCCGCAGGTGAACGACGTTGCGTTCCTGTCGCGCCCGCAGAATCCCGTAGGCAATTTCCCAACGCAACGGTGTCGGCAGGGCCGCCAAAGACAGATACTCGATCCCCAGGGGTGTCCCGGGATCCCACTGCGATTGATCGGGTCGACCAGCTGCGTGCCAACGTTCGTAGTGCGCTGAACACAGCCCAGCATGGCGAACGGATCGCGGGCAGCCCGGCGCCGTGCAGGGCGGCCCTCCGCCGACAGGATCCTCAGGGCTCATCGCGATCCGGTCGTTGACCAGGATCGAGGCGACAGCCTCTCTCACCCGATCCACCCAGATGCCGGTAACGGCCCCTGGTTCCGGTTTGGTGGGCGCGACGACGGTCAGCGATGTAGTGGTCACGATGGGCCTCCGGGCAGGTTCATGCGATCGGGCAGGTCGACATCCAGGCATCCAGCGGCCCGTAGCACTCGTCGCAGGTCTTCGATCTCGAGATGCGCATAGGTCGTGGTCGTGGTGGAGACCGAGGAATGGTCGAGCAGCTTCGCCACGACTTCGGCCGGGACGCCGCGCCGCAGCAAGCCAGTGGCGTAGGTGTGGCGGAACCAGTGAGCGGAGAACCTCACGCCGCTTCGACTGCGCAGGCGGGCAACTAGGTCGGTGACGTTCCAATATCGCCAGGCCGTGCCGTGGACGCCGCCCCAGAGGTTGACGAAGACGTAGTCGCAGTCCAGATCGCCGTATTCGGTGACGAGGTAGTCGGTGTAGAGGCGGATCAACCTCGCTTCGACCGGAACCTCGCGCTGCCCAGTTTTGACCCGAGCCCCGTTGGTGTTCGACCGGGACCGCACCCGGATCAGCCGGCCCGCCGCATCAATGTCCTCGTGCCGCAACCCGAGCGCCTCACCGATCCGCAACCCGGTGCCGGTCAACAACTCAATCAGAAACCGATCCCGCAGCCGATCACACGCACCGATGATCAACCCCACCTGCTCATCGGTGAGCGTTCGCGGCAACCGCCGCTCGGTCTTGAGCTTGATCGTGCGCCTCCGCTGATCACCGGCCGACCCGAGATGCGCCAGAAACGGCCGCCATGACCCGCGCGCCCCACCCGGCTTGATCTCGGTCAGCAGCTCACCACAGTCCACTCCGTGACGGTGCTGATACCTGTAAAACGACCCCAACGCGGCCAACTTCCGATTGATCGTCGATGCCGAACACGCGCCCGCCACCGACGACAGCGAGGTCACCTCCACCGATCGCTGCCCCGACGGCAACCGCAGCCAACCAACGAACCGGCCCAAATGCTCCAACCGAACCGACCGCCAATCCAGGCCATGAGCGGCCAGGAAAGCGAAGTAGTCCCGCAAGTCGAACGCATACGAACGCACCGTTCCCGGCGACCGCTCGATCACAGTCAAATACGCCAGGAACTCATCCACCGGCTCCACCACCGCGAAACCGTCATCCAGCACCGTCCACGACTCCGGCCCGCCGCCCGGCGCCAACACCTGCTGAACCCGCAACCCCGCCTCCTCCGCACCATCGCCAGAAAGTACGGACGGCGACGATACGACCCAGCCCGCGATCCACCCCAACCATCACCGGCGCGTCGCGGACACCCCAGATAACCGTGCCTCACTCAAACCCGAACAGGCACAACCAAATACGGCGGCTACATCAAAGACACGCTCACCCAGACTCAGGGGAACATAC
>NZ_VBUT01000025.1 GCF_005863245.1 Nocardia cyriacigeorgica
TTTCGAGTAGCGGCCGTATTGTGGCGCCCATGGTCGGTTCCCCGCATGAGGCGATGCATCGGATATTCCAGCACGACCCAGGCGTTTTCACGCGTGCCGTCCGCGCGCTCGGCCTACCCTTCCTCGATCCGCTCCGGGTCGAGCTACTTCCGACCGACCTCACCGAGACGAGGCCGGTTGAGCGTCGCGTCGACACTCTGCTGCGGATCGAGACGACCGACGGGGTGTTTCTGTTGGTGGTCGAGGCCCAGAGCGCGATCGATCACGGGAAACCGTCAGCCTGGGCCTACTACTTGTCGCACCTTCATGCCAAGTATCAGCTCCCGCCAGTTCTGCTGATCGTCTGCCAAGATCAGAAAACCGCCCGATGGGCTCGACGCCCGCCTGCGATCGGCACCCCATTCCGCAGAAGCCTGATTGTCCACCCCATCGTCCTCGGTCCGCACAATGTCCCCGTCGTCACCGACCCCGAGGTCGCAGCGTCCGATATCCCGTTGGCCGCATTGTCCGCGGTCACCCATGCCAACGAACCCGAAATAGATACAATCCTGAGAGCACTGGCCAGAGCGTTGCATGGGTTCGACACCGATCAGTCCATATTCGCCGAACTAACCGAAATGGGCCTCGGCACCAGCCCCGCGGCCAAGACCTGGAGGAAGTTGATGTCTGTGGATCTGTCGTTCTTCCGCTCGGAGACCTCGCAGCAACTTCGGGCCGAGGGGAGGGCTGAGGGGCTGCGCGAAAGCATCCTCAGGGTGCTGGAGCGTAGCGGTATAACGGTGTCGTCGAGCGTCATGCAGCGAATCGAAGGCTGCGATGACCTGGGCACTTTGCATACCTGGCTGGATCGCGCGCTGGCTGCGAAACGGGCAGACGATTTGTTCCAGAGCTGAATTCGGCGCCTAACCCAGCCCGACGCCGCCGACCGCCCTGGCAACCGAGTATTCGGCGAATGCGAACCCAGTGCATGCGAGCCAACCACGTACCGCCCACCCAGCGTGACCACCGTTTATGGTTCCCACCATGACCGTCCTGCGCTCGATCCTGTTGTTCGCCCTGGCCGCCGTCGCCGAGATCGGCGGCGCCTGGCTGGTCTGGCAAGGCGTCCGCGAACACCGCGGCTGGGCCTGGATCGGCGCAGGCACCATCGCCCTCGGCATCTACGGCTTCGTCGCCACCCTGCAACCCGACGCCAACTTCGGCCGCATTCTCGCCGCCTACGGCGGAGTCTTCGTAGCCGGCTCCCTACTCTGGGGCATGGCCCTCGACGGCTTCCGCCCCGACCGCTGGGACCTCATCGGCGCCGCTATCTGTCTCATCGGCGTCGCGGTGATCATGTACGCGCCGCGGCCGGTGTGAGCTGCGCTCCGGGGAGAAATCCCATTCGCGTCGCCCGAATTCGCGTGAATTACCACGAGTAATTCCGATTAACAGCTCCATGCTGTCGACCCTGTTCGGTGCAGGGACAATAATGCGAGACTTCGCTAGCGCGGTTGACTACTCGGCCGCTGCCCCGAAGCGGTCTACTGCGCAAGCAGCCGGAGTATCTCCGCCGTGCCATCTGTAACGTGCGTCGCCGCAAGCTCCCTCGGCGTCTTCCCGCCCGTGCTACCTGCCTGCGGCCCCATGCGAACATCGACCCGTGCTCCGGCCCGCAAGAGGAGTTGGACGCACTCGGGCGAGCCCCGATACGCGGCCGCGCACAGTGGCGGCCACTCGGCCGGCAGATCCGGGTTCATGCCATGGTCGAGCAGCAGCCGCACCGCCCCGGCATGCCCTTTGTTCGCAGCCATCGACAGAGCCCTCGACTCCGCTTCGATGCCCTGGGCCAGCAAGAAACTGATGATCTCGGTCCTGCCCCACTCCGCAGCCCAACTCAGCAATGTGCCTGCTGGCGTGGTGACAATCGCCAGATCCACACCGGCCTCGTGAGCGCGCCGCACCTCGTCGGTGTCGCGACGTACCACAGCCATGACGAGATCGAACTCTTCCGCACCGAGCATCCGACCAGTGTGCCGCGCCGAAGCTTCCGATCAGCACTGCGTCACCACGGCCCGCGATTTCCGGCCCCCGCCTCGCCAACGCCCGATCAACCCGCCGGCCCGTTTGTCCGGCCGCCAGTTCGGTGGACGACGCTAGGTCACCAACTAAACTCCGCGAAACTCGATGTGGACAAAGCGCGTATCCGCGTCCCGCACATCCACGGTGACTTCGCGAATCATCACCTTCCCGCTAGATGAGGTGAACCACGCTTCCTGCCCGTGTTCAACCCGGGGCGAAGATTCCAGGGGTGGACCGGCGATCGTCTTGATGGTGAAGGGAGGGTAGTCGCGGGTGAGTACAGCGGGAAACCGAGAGTGCTCCAACATCAGGGCGAGGTCGGCGGGGTTCGTCGTCACGGCGATTCGGTAATTTCGGTCACGTATGATCTCGCGCTGAACCAGCAACACTTCGGCGCCATCGGGCAACACCCACCCACCGTATTCGGTTGCCTCTCGGATCAATTCAGGGCGCACCGACTCCTCGGCATCGACGACCATCATCCGGTCGACGGCGTGGTCGGCGGCGCGACCGCACCCATACAGTCCGCCTGCGATCAGAACGCACAATCCGATCGCCCTCCCGGCCCACGGTCGCCAGCGCGCTCCACCAGCAGAACTCGATGTCATCGAGGATCCCCCATTCCACGAAGCACCGGAAGATCGTCTCCCGCGTAGGGCGTCAATCGTAGACGAGCCGGTACGCCTGGCCGACCCGCGCAAGGGCGTCGAGCGCGTGGCAGTGTCCGCCGAGATCCGGCGGGAGTTGGGCGCCGGCGCCGCCCGCCCACCGCGAGCACAGCACCCCTCCACCTCCGCCCGGTAACATCAACCCATTGCGCCGACGCCAGCCGCCGTGCGTTGGAGAAATGCTCGATTGGGGGGAAGACGATGACCGACGCTCTACCGGTGCAGGTGGATCCGGAGGAACTGCGGACTCACGCGACGAATGTGGACGGTCTGCGGGACCCGATGGGTCAGGCGCTGGAGGCGGCGAAGGCGGTGTCGGCGCCGACGGATGCGTTCGGGAAGTTGTGTGCGTTTCTGCCTCCGTTGTTTGTGGATTCGGTGGAGACCGATGGGATCACGGCGTTGGAGACGGCGTTGACCGCGTTGTCGGAGGATGCCACCAAGTTGCGTTCGGCGGCGGATTCGTTCGCGGCCGCGGATGGTTCGAATGCGGTGGCGGTGAAGGCGGCTGGTAGCGGGGTTTCGCGGTGACGGATACGGCGTCGAATCCGTTGATCGCCGCGCGTGAGGATTCTACCGAGTGGTATTCGGGTGTCACGCTGTTCGAGTCGGTGGCTGATGTCAAGGATGCGATTTCGTCTGGGTCGTGGATCGAGGCGGGGGTGGGGATCGCGGCCGCGGGGATGGAGGTCGCGGCGATGGTCGTCGACCCGATCGGCACGCTGGCGGGTTTCGGTGTCAGTTTTCTGATCGAGCATGTGCAGCCGTTGTCGGATGCGTTGGATTGGGTTGCGGGGGATCCTGATCAGATCACCGCGTATGCGAAGACGTGGGAAAACGTTGCCACGCAGGTCAGTTCGGCGGTCGATACGCATAAGCAGGCGGTCGAGGCGGATATCGCGAATTGGACGGGGGCGTCGGCGTCGGCGTATCGGGCGCGGGCGGCGGAGACTG
>NZ_VBUT01000026.1 GCF_005863245.1 Nocardia cyriacigeorgica
TGTCAATGGCCATTCACCACTCCCCGCAGGCGGCCGGATAACTTCCCCGCTGGTGGCCAGATAGATATCCCCAACGGCGGCCACTTAGGTCTCGCGGCCAGATAGTTCCCCAGTCGTCAGCGCAGAGGTTTCACCCCCTGCCCGCTGGTCGCCTGAGCGAGCCGGTAACTGTCCCCGGCAGTGACCACGACATGCGCGTGATGCAACAACCGATCGACCGTCGCGGTCGCCAGCGTTTTCGGCATGATCTCGTCGAAGCCCGACGGGTGCAGGTTCGAGCTGACCGCCAGCGCCCGCCGCTCGTAAGCGGCATCGACGAGCCGGTAGAACCCTTCGGCCGCATCGGGACTCACCGGTAGCAGCCCGATATCATCGACAATGATCAAGTCCGTGCGCATCACTCGGGCGATCGCCCGAGTGATCGAGTCGTCGACACGATGCCGGCGGACCAGCGCGCCCAAGTCCTCGATCGTGAACCAGGCGACCGTCAGCCCCGCTTCGACCGCAGCATGGCCGAGCGCCTCGCAGAAATGACTCTTCCCAGTGCCGGACGGGCCGCAGATGCAAAGCGTCTCTTTGTTTTTCACCCATTCCAAGGTCTTCAGCCCGTCCTGGGTGGGACGCGGGATCGTCGACGACGCCTCGTCCCAGTCGCCGAACGTCTTGCCCGCCGGGAACCCGGCGCGTTTGCGGCGGGTCCGCAAGTTCGTGGCATCGCGGCCCGCGGCTTCCTCGGCCAGCAGGACCCGCACGACCTCCGCGGGATCCCAGCGCTGGGCCTTGGCGGTCGGGATCAGATCGGTCAGCGCCCGCCGCAAATACGGCAGCTTCAACCGCTTGGTCAGAGCGATCGCTTCGGCGAGCGGGTCGCCGGCTGAGCCGGCGACCCGCAAAGGTGCAGTCATCAGGTGTTGTCGCTTTCGGAAATCGGTGCGGCGGAAGAGACGCCGAAGTTGGACCAGGCTGAGGTGCCCGGTTGCAGACTGTGGTCCTCGCTCGCGCGAGACGGCTCGGCGATTTGCCGGCCGAGGTTGTGGGTGAGGATGCGGATCAGGTCGTTCTCGGCGAAACGGCCCGCGATCGCCGCGACCCCCAGCGCCCGGTCGACCTCGTCGGCAGGGTGGAGCTTGGCCAAGGTAACCGCCTCGGCCATCTTCGCCCGGATCCGACGGACTCCGGTCGCGCTGGCCTCGGTCAGCCAGGCCGCCGCACCGTCGCCGAGCGCAAGGAACGCGGCTTCCTCCGCGCTGGTCGCGCGGGGCTTGCGGTCTTCGTGCGGGCCCGGCCGCGGCGGGTAATGCTCGTCCTTGATCGAGGGATTGCCCGGCGTCGACCGAGCATGCCGGGCGACCTCGGCCGGGCCGTCGTCGCCTGCGGCGGTGACGATCAGCTCGTCGCCGTGGAACCGGACCCAGACCCTTGTGTCGACCAGGGTGTGGGGAACCGAATAGCGCACTCCCTCGACCGACACCGTCGAATCCCAGTTCACCCGCCTGGTCGTGCCGAACGCGATCGTGAACGGCGTCTTCGGCAGCGGATGCAACCGGGTCCGTTCCTCGGCCAGCGCCTCGACCGGCCGACGACGGGTCTCGCGGTGTTCGCGGCCGTTGACCTCCTCGCAGAACTGCCGGCAAGCGGTCTCGAGCTCGCCGAAGGTGCGGTAGCCGTCGAGCAGGTTCGTCTCTGTCGGAACAAGATCGGCCTTCGCGATCCGGACCGTCGCCTCGGAACCGCCCTTGGTCTGCGGATCCGCGGGAACGCAGGTGCGGATCGTCAACCCGTAATGTCTTGCGACCTCGACGATTTCGGGATTGCGGACCGCGATCCCCGCGACATGATCGACCGACACCGTCTTCTCGTTGTCGGTCAGCGCGTAGGTCGGGACCCCGCCGATCCGGTGAAACGTGGTGTCCAGACACGACACCACCGTCGGCAACGTCTTGTCCAGCACTGGAATCACCACCCGGAACCGCGACCACGCCAGCCACGCGCACCACAACTGCGTGCGGCGGCCGTCGATGAAAGGCCCAGCACCCCAATCCCATTGCAGCCAGAGCCCCGGCTCGGGGATCCACGGCCGGAACACCCGCCGCTGGCCTTCGCGCAGGCGTTGTTTCACCTGCGCGACCGTGCGGCGGGTGGTGCGTTCCCCGCCGCGGAACCCCATCGCGGTGATCCGCTCGTGCACCACGTCGGCGCGGATCTTCCCGTTCGACGCCACCACGAGCTCTTCGATCTTCGCCAGATACTCATCGATCGGGCGGGCCCGATTCTGGCGGGCCACCGGCGACTCACCAGCTTCCCGCAACGCCACGTACCGGGCGACCGTGTGATGGTCGCAGCCGGCCAGCGCCGCCGCCGCACGGAACGAACCCGTGAGGTCGTACGCCTCCAAGATCTCCATGATCTCCCTACTGCTCTTCACCGCACGAGCCTTCACGTGCGGGATCCCGGACAATTCACCGGGGAGATATCTGGCCGTCCGTGGGGAGTCCGGTGGCCGTCAGTGGGGCCGTATGTGGCCGCCTACGGGGAGCTTCTCATGGCCACTGACAGGC
>NZ_VBUT01000027.1 GCF_005863245.1 Nocardia cyriacigeorgica
GAGATGAGCGAGAGGCTGTGGGCCTCGGGCTCGAGCCCGGACGACGCCTTGAACGATGTAGCCGCGTAGACGACTCGTAGATCGCCGCCTTTGCCGGTGGTCGCGCAGCTGTCGCTGCCGCCCTGGTCGACGGTTTCGTTCGGCACGGTCGGCGCTGGAATCTCATACGCGCGGTTGGGGTCGTGCGACAACCGCAGCACTGCCGGTCCAGGCTTGCCGGGGCCGCTGAACTGGTGATTGCAGTGCCACGCCATCACGCCCCGACGGAACGAGACGGGCAGGTGTTTCGGGTTGGCGACAGTGACGGGGCCGGCGGAGGTCGGGGTGGGGGTGGGGGTGGCTGTTGTGGTGGCCGGCGCCGTCGTCGTTGTCTGTGCGGCGCGAGGTGGTGGCGTGTTCGTGCATGCCGAGCCGGCCACCAGCACGGTCGCTGCCACTGCGATCCCGACTGGGGTCGACCACCTGAAGGTGCGCATGTTCCGTCCCGTCGTGTGATGCCCACTGTCGGCCGGGTGCGCGAGACCGCGGGCGGGTGCAAGTGCTGAAACGGTAACGGCAGCATCGCTCGGGGTCTGTCCGACGTTCGACCGACATCGCTAACCGGTAGTTGCAGATGGTGGATTCACCCGGCGGACGCTGTTCGCGCATCCGGTGAGCACCGCGGGGGAGCGGCAGTGTTGGAGCCGACCTCACGGTCTACGGGCAGAGATACTGCTCGGCGGTTTCAGAGTTCGTCGGCGGTGATCAGTCCATCTTGGATGGCGCGGGCGACGAGGGCGGCTTTGGTGGGGGCGGGGCGTCCGGCTTGGGCGTATTTGGTTCTGATGCGTTCGAGGTGGGTGTTGACGGTGCCGGTGGTGATGTAGAGGCGTTGTCCGACGAGGGCTTTCGATTCGGTTTGGAACCAGGCGAGCAGGACTTCACGTTCGCGTGGGGACAGGGCTGGACGGGTGTGGCGGGTGTCTTCGGTCATGGCTTGGGCCATGGTGGGGCTGAGGTAGGGGCGGTCGGAGCGGGCGGCGTGGATGGCGGCGACGAGGTGTTCGCGCCCTTCCGCTTTGGACAGGTAGGTGACGGCGCCGAGTTCGAGGCAGTCGAGGATGATGTCGGAGCGGGTGTGCTGGGAGAACACCAGGACCCGGAATCCGCGTTGGCACAGTGTGGCCAGCGCCGACAGGTCGGGTGCGCGTTGGTCGAACTGGAGGTCGAGCACGACGGCGTCGATTGTTGTGGGGTCGCAGGAGGGGTCGGTGAGGAAGTCGCCGGGGTCGTGGTAGTTGCCTTTGAGGATGATGGGTGGTTGCGCGGTGGCGCACCAGCCGGCGATTCCGTCGTGGACGACCTCGTGGTCGTCGATGATCGCGGCGGTGACGGGGGTGGTCGGCTCGCCGGTCACGGCGTTGTCTCCTCGAGTGGTCGCGGGGCGGGATCGAGCGTGAACGTTGCCCAGGTGAGCTGCTCGACGGCGGTGATGTCACTGTTGGGGGCGATGGTGGTCGCGGTGGCGCGGACGGTGTCGTCGCAGTCGCAGACGATGCTGATGGTCGGGAACGGCTGCTCCGGTGTCGGTCCAGTGAAGACCACGCGTGCGCGGGTGCGGGCAGCGGTGAGCAGCGTGACCGGCGCGGACAGCAGTCGGGTGCGTTCGGCGGCTGTGAGGGCGGGTAGCTCGCCGCTGACGTGCAGCGCGACCGCGACGCTACGGTGCTCTGCCGCGTCGATGACGGGACGCAATTCCTCGACGAGCGGGTGCCCGGATTGGTCGTGGCCACCGAACATCCTTCGCAGGCGCGCGGATTCGATGATGCATGCCGCTCGCAGTGCCGGGTCGGCGGCAGGGTCGTTTGCCTCGGCGAGACGGTGCAGGAGCGGGACGAGGGTGATCGACAGCTGGCGATGCCGGGC
>NZ_VBUT01000028.1 GCF_005863245.1 Nocardia cyriacigeorgica
GCGGTGATCTCGTCGCAGTGTTTCGGTGAGCGTGGTTCGCAGTTGCAGGTCGGTGATGGCGGCGCGGAGTTGGCTGGTGCGGGTGACCGCGTGCTGGAGGAATGCGGTGAAACCGATCGCGGTGGCTTGCATGACCAGCACGCTGGCGATGGTGTAGACGAGTTCGGCAATGTTTGCCGTGGCGGGGGCCCGCGCGAGCATCACGACGGCGCCGATCAGCCACAGCGCGCAGAGCAACGTCATCGACAGCGTGCGCGGGCGAGTGTAGGCCAGTGCCGCGATCTGCCAACCGAGCGCCGCGACCGCCCAGTTGGCGCCGGTGGACAACTGCTCGGGCGAGAGCAGCAGCGCTTGGATCGGGACGGCCACGATCACGGCGAGAACTATCGCCCACCACACTAGCTTGGGTAGTCCGACGCGGATATCGATCCAGGCTGCGATGACCGTGGCCAACGCCACCGCCATCACGGCCAGCTGCGCCACCGGATGGTCGGCTGACAGTGCGCGCAGGCCCTGCAGCGCGGTGACGATGCCCGCGATCGCGACGAGCCCGTATCCGTAACCGCGCAGCAGGCGCCGCGAATGGTCGAACGCGTCCGGCTGATCGGCTGCGGAGTCGTCCTCGCGGGCCCAGCGCAGGATCACCTGCGTGCCTCGCCCTGGTGCCGATTCGATCTCGACAGTGCCCCCGATGTCGGTGATGCGCCCGATCATCGATCCGCGGATGCCGTGACGTCGCCGTCTCGGTTCGATGTCACTGCTGTCGAATCCGACGCCGTCGTCACCGATACCGACATGCTCGTCGGTGATGTCGACGGTGGCCGACCGGGCATGGGCGTGGCGGTCGACATTGGTCAGCGCCTCCCGTGTCGCCGAGACCAGCGCCTGTCCCACGGTCGAGTCGAGCACTAGTGACGTGGGCGCGGTCAACCGGACCGGCGTCACGGTGTCCTCGCAGATCGCTCGTATCAAGGGCACGACGTCGACGGTGCCGGATTCGGTGAGGAACACCGGCTCGGCGGTCACGGCCTGCACATCGCGTTGCAGCTGTCTTCGTAGCCGGGCCGGGTCCGCGCACACTCCTTGTCCGAGCATGGTCAGCGTCGACGCTGCCGTGTCGTGCATCGTGGCCCACATCTCCCGCTCGGCTTTGGCACGCGCTTCGGCGACCTCGGCGGCGATGCGGGACCGATCCAACTGTTCGAACCCGTCATCGGTCGCGGCCGCCGCCCGCACAACCAGGCGGCGCAGCAAGGCCGCCATCGCCCATTCGACGAGCAAGAAGTCGAGGCTGAATATCGCCAGCGGGTTGCCGACCCCGTCGACGCCGGCAGCGCCGACAGCCCAGGACACCATGACCACGACGGTCGCGCCCAGCGACCGGATCGTGGTCGTGGCCAGCGAGAACGAGATGACCGCCGTCCCCGCGACAGCCAGCATCGGACTGGCGGCGGTCGTGAACTCGGGCCCGCCGACCAGCAGCGGTGTGGACAACAAGTACACCGACACCACCGCGAGGTCGGCAAGCCGCCACCATTGCCCCATGCGGGGGCGCGACAACCGCCACAACGACCAACCCAGCAACCCGACATTGACCGCGAGCCCGCCCCGGCCGACATCACCGCCGAGCAGACAGGCGAGTGCGACCACAGAGTTCACCCCGGACAGCACCGT
>NZ_VBUT01000029.1 GCF_005863245.1 Nocardia cyriacigeorgica
CCGGTGATCTCGTCGCAGTGTTTCGGTGAGCGTGGTGCGCAGTTGCAGGTCGGTGATGGCGGCGCGGAGCTGGCTGGTGCGGGTAACCGCGTGCTGGAGGAATGCGGTGAAACCGATCGCGGTGGCTTGCATGACCAGCACGCTGGCGATGGTGTAAACGAGTTCGGCAGTATCCGCAGTGCCGGGGGACCGCACGAGCATCACGACGGCGCCGCTCAGCCACAGCGCGCAGAGCAACGTCATCGACAGCGCGCGTGGACGGGCGTAGGCCAGTGCGGCGATCTGCCAACCGAGTGCCGCGACCGCCCAGTTGGCGCCGGTGGACAACTGCTCGGGCGAGAGCAGCAGCGTCTGGATCGGGACAGCCACGATCACGGCGAGAACTGTCGCCCACCACACCGGTGTGGGAAGTCCTACGCGGATATCGATCCAGGCCGCGAGGACCGCGGCCAGCGCCAGCACGATAACGGCCAGCTGCGCAACCGGGTGGTCGGCCGACAGTGCGCGCAGGCCCTGCAGCGCGGTGACGATGCCCGCGATCGCGACGAGCCCGTATCCGTAACCGCGCAGCAGGCGCCGCGAGTGATCGAACGCATCCGGCTGATCGGCTACGGAGCCGTCCTCGCGAGCCCAGCGCAGGATCACCTGCGTGCCTCGCCCTGGTGCCGAGTCGATCTCGACAGTCCCCCCTATATCGGTGATGCGCCCGATCATCGAACCGCGGATGCCGTGACGTCGCCGTCTCGGTTCGATGTCACTGCTGTCGAATCCGACGCCGTCGTCACCGATACCGACGTGATCGTCAGTGATGTCGACGGTGGCCGACCGGGCGTGGGCGTGGCGTTCGACATTGGTCAGCGCCTCCCGCGTCGCCGAGACCAGCGCCTGCCCCACGGTCGAGTCGAGCACCAGTGACGTGGGCGCGGTCAACCGGACCGGCGTGACGACATCCTCGCAGACCGCTCGCATCAACGGCACGACGTCGACGGTGCCGGATTCGGTGAGGAACACCGGCTCGGCGGTCACGGCCCGCACATCGCGTTGCAGCTGTCTTCGTAGCCGGGCCGGGTCCGCGCACACTCCTTGTCCGAGCATGGTCAGCGTCGACGCCGCCGTGTCGTGCATCGTGGCCCACATCTCCCGCTCGGCTTTGGCACGAGCTTCGGCGACCTCGGCGGCGATGCGGGTCCGATCCAACTGTTCGAACCCGTCATCGGTCGCGGCCGCCGCCCGCACAACCAGGCGGCGCAGCAAGGCCGCCATCGCCCATTCCACGAGCAGGAAATCGAGGCTGAATATCGCCATTGGGTTACCGACCCCATCGACGCCGGCAGCGCCGACAGCCCAGGACACCATGACCACCACGGTCGCGCCCAGCGACCGGATCGTGGCCGTGGCCAGCGAGAACGAGATGACCGCCGTCCCCGCGACAGCCAACATCGGACTGGCGGCGGTCGTGAACTCGGGCCCGCCGACCAGCAGCGGTGTGCACAACAAGTACACCGACACCACCGCGAGGTCGGCAAGCCGCCACCACTGCCCCATCCGGGGCCGCGACAACCGCCACAACGACCAACCCAGCAACCCGACATTGACCGCGAGCCCGCCCCCGCCGACATCACCACCGAGCAGACAGGCGAGGGCGACCACGGAGTTCACCCCGGACAGCACCGA
>NZ_VBUT01000030.1 GCF_005863245.1 Nocardia cyriacigeorgica
GTGCTGTTGTCGGGGGTGGTGAAGTAGTCGAAGGTGGCGTTGAGGATGTTCGAGTTGCCGTGCTGGGCGACGACGCGACCCTCGAGATCGTAGGTGTTGACCATGCGGTTGCCGTTGGAATCGGTCCAACCGGTCAGCCGGTGGGCGTCGTCGTAGGAGTAGTGGGTGGTGGCGCCGACACCGTTGGTGACCGACACCAACTCACCGGCTTCGTAGACGAAAGACCGAATCTGAGTGAGGGGCTCAGCGTCCGGGATCGGTGCGGATTGAGCACCGGACCCGTCACGGGCTCCTGGCATGGAATCTGTACCCGAACCGGCATCGACGCTTGGTGTGGAGTCTGTGCCCGATCCGGCACTGGCGGAAGCTGCGGAATCCGCCGACTTCGCCTGGCTGTCCGCGGACCCCGCGTTACTGTGCGGGCTGTCCGCCGAACCCGTGTCGCTGCATGTGACATCCGGTGATTCGGCTCCACCGCGTGCAGTCTCAGCCGAACCCGTGCGCCTGTCTGCGCTGGCGGCCGAACCGGCTGCCGAGTGGGCCGCGTTATCGGGCCTCGATGGATTGGGATCGGGCCCGACGACGGCCAGTGCGGTGACCCGCCCGTCTGCGGTGCTCACTCGCACCCGGTAACCCCCGGAATGAGTGATCTCGACCGGGGCGCCGTCGGTGTCGTAGAGGAAGCGGATGCGGTTGTGGTGGCGGTCGGTGATGGCCGATATCGCGTAGTTGCCGAGCAGCGTGTCCAAACCGCCGAGCGCGGGAGCGGCGTCGAAATGCCAGGTCAGCTCGCGTTCGGGGTCGTGGACGCGGTAGCCGCCCGCTTCGGTGCGGGTCATCGTCCAGCGCTGGCCGCCGTTGCGCGGGAGCACGGGCTTATCCGGTTCGGCGTGTGGGTAGACCAGCAGCAGACCGTGCTCGCCGATGAAGGTGACCGTGTCGTCCTCGATCACCACCCGCATATCCAGCGTCGACGACCACGACGGGCCGAACCAGCGCCCGAACCGATAGCTCGACCGATGCCGTCGCAGCAGAACCAGCGGCAACACGCCGGGCAGGCTCAGATCGGTTTCCGGGAGCAGGAATTCACCGGTGGCGACGTCGACCGGGTCGTTGCATTCGGTGACATCCTTATCGTCCTGGGTGTTCTTCGGCCCGCCCTCGGTGGCTTTGTCGCCGGCGCCTTCGTCGGCTTTGGCCTGGTTCTCCGGCTTCCCGGACTGGTCCGGGGTGCGCTGCGTGTCCGGATCACCGGTCTTCGACGGTGAATCCGTCGACGCCGTCGAGGTGTCCGGCGACTTGTCACCCGGCTTGCTCGGGGAATCGGTATCTGTCGTCTTCTTCGGCGTGTCCGTCGACGCCGTGGAGGTGTCGGTGGAGGACTTCTTCGTCGACGACGGCGTGGACTTGCCGCCCTTGCCGAGGGTGCGGGCGATCGCCTGCCACGCGTCTTTGAGCTTGGCCAGCAGCGGTTTCAGCTTCGCGAACGTGGACGCGACCTTGGAGAACAAGCGCGCGATCGTCGTCATCGTCTTCGCCACGAACGTCGCG
>NZ_VBUT01000031.1 GCF_005863245.1 Nocardia cyriacigeorgica
TGAATCCCCCCGGCATGTCCGGAGGCTTCGTCTCTTGAGAGAGGATGAAGTCTGTGAGTTCGAAGAGGTATCCGCCGGAGTTGCGTGAGCGGGCGGTGCGGATGGTCGCCGAGATCCGCGACCAGCACAGCACCGAGTGGGCGGCGATGGCTGCGGTCGCCGAGCTGCTGGGGATCGGCTCGACCGAAACGGTCCGCAAATGGATGCGGCAAGCTCAGGTCGATGCCGGTAGCCGTGCCGGGGTCACGAGCGAGGAATCGGCAGAGCTGAAGCGGTTGCGGCGGGAGAACGCAGAACTCAAGCGCGCCAACGCGATTCTGAAGACGGCGTCGGCTTTCTTCGCGGCCGAGATAGACCGGCCAAGCCGCTGATCTGCAGGTTCGTCACCGAACACGCAGGCCGCCGCGACAGCGGCGGCCTGCAGTGGGGTGTGGAGTCTATCTGCGCCGCGCTCGGCGAGCTCGGCGTGAACCTCGCCCCCTCGACCTACTACGAACACCGCAACCGGGTCCCGTCGGCCCGCCGGCGCCGCGATGAGGCGCTGACCGCCCAGATCCGGCGGGTGCACCGGGAGAACTTCGGTGTCTACGGGGCCCGCAAGGTATGGCTGCAGCTCAACCGTGAAGGCTATCCGGTGGCCCGTTGCACGGTGGAACGGTTGATGCGCGAGGCCGGGCTGCGCGGGATCTCGCGTGGCCGGGCCAAGCGCACCACGATCGCCGATCCGGTCGCACCCACGGCTGCGGATCTGGTGCAACGCCGGTTCGCGCCGGCAGCGCCGAACCGGTTGTGGGTCTCAGACATCACGTATGTGTCGACGTGGTCGGGGTGGGTGTATGTGGCTTTCGTGATCGACGCTTATGCCCGCCGGATCCTGGGCTGGCGGCTGTCGACGTCGATGACCACGACGCTGGTGCTGGACGCGATCGAACACGCGATCTGGACCCGTGAACGCGAAGGATGGAACGTGAAAGATGTTGTGCACCACACGGATAGGGGATCTCAATATACGGCTATCGCGTTCACCGAGCGGCTCGCGGAGGCCGGGATCCAGCCCAGTGTCGGTGCGGTCGGATCGAGCTACGACAACGCGCTGGCCGAAACGATCAACGGCCTCTACAAAACCGAGCTGATCAAACCACGAGGCCCGTGGCGCAGCGTCGACCAGGTCGAGTTCGCCACCGCCGAATGGGTCGACTGGTTCAACCACCGCCGTCTCTACCAGTACTGCGGCGACCTACCACCGGCCGAGATGGAAGCAGCCCACTACGCTCAACACCCAGCCCAGCAACCCGCCGGGCTGTCACACCAATAGGTCTCCGGACTCACCGGGGCGATTCA
>NZ_VBUT01000032.1 GCF_005863245.1 Nocardia cyriacigeorgica
AGGCTGTTGTCGGGGGTGGTGAAGTAGTCGAAGGTGGCGTTGAGGATGTTCGAGTTGCCGTGCTGGGCGACTACTCGACCTTCGTCGTCGTAGGTGTTGACCATGCGGTTGCCGTTGGAATCGGTCCAACCGGTCAGGCGGTGGGCGTCGTCGTAGGAGTAGTGGGTGGTGGCGCCGACACCGTTGGTGACCGACACCAATTCTCCCGCGTCATATTCGAATACGCGTATCTGCGTGGCTGTCTCGGCACCGTCGCTTGCCGATCCGACTACGGACAGTGCGGTAATGCGGCCATCATCGGAGGTAACCCGCACCCGATATCCGCCGGAATGAGTGATCTCGACCGGGGCGCCGTCGCTGTCGTAATGGAAGCGGATGTGGTTGTGATGGCGGTCGGTGATCGCCGAGATCGCATAATTGCCCAGCAAGGCGTCTAAGCCGCCGAGCGCCGATGCGGCGTCGAAATGCCAGGTGAGCTCGCGGTCTGGATCGTAGACGCGATAACCGCCGGTTTCGCTGCGTGCGAGGGTCCACCGCTGACCGCCGTTTCTTGGTGGCACCGGGGAACCGGGCTCGGCATGCGGGTAGACCAGCAGGACGCCGTCCTCGCCGATCAGAGTGACAGTCTCGGCCTCTACGACAATGCGTATGTCCAGAGTGGCAGCCCATGAGGGGCCGAACCAGCGTCCGAATCGGTAGCTGGAACGGTGGCGACGCCCAAGTCTCAAAGGCAGGATCCCGGGCAGATCCACATCGGTTTCCAGGAGCAAGAACTCACCTGTCGCGACGTCGACTGGGTCACCACATTTGGTGACCTGGCTGTCGTCACGATTCGTCTTCGGGCCGCCTTCGGTGGCTTTGTCGCCGGCGCCTTCGTCGGCTTTGGCCTGGTCTTGGGGTTTGCCCGGCTGGTCGGGGGTGCGTCCGTCCGGGTCGCCGGTCTTCGGTGGGTTGTCGGTCGAGGCGGTGGTGGTGTCGGCAGACTTCTCACCTGGCTTGGTGTCGGTGTCTTTCGGCTTGCTCGGCGTGTCCGTCGACGCCGTGGAGGTGTCGGTGGAGGTCTTCTTCGCGGGAGACGGCGTGGACTTGCCACCCTTGCCGAGGGTGCGCGCTATCGCCTGCCACGCATCTTTCAGTTTCGCGAGCAGCGGTTTCAGCTTCGCGAACGTGGACGCGACCTTGGAGAACAGGCGCGCGATCGTCGTCATCGTCTTCGCCACGAACGTCGCA
>NZ_VBUT01000033.1 GCF_005863245.1 Nocardia cyriacigeorgica
CCGGCGGGGTCGTAGTGGTATTGGTGTCGCCCGTCTCGGATGAGGAGGTTGTTGTGGTACTCGCGGCGCGTGTTGGCCGGTGAGTGTTGCTGGGGTGCAGCTGGGTTGGGCGGTAGACCCGGTGGCGCGGGAAATCCCGGGTGGGATCCCGGGTGGGATCCCGGCTGGCCGGGCGTAGTCGGGTGCCCCGGCCCTGGAGTGGTTGGGTCGGGCGTGACGACCCCACCGGAGGTGATGTTGCTGAGTTTGTCGTAGCTGTAGTGCTCGGCAAGAGCCCCGTTCCGGGTGATTGCGGTGACGCGGCCGATGGGGTCGAGGGTGTATTGGCGGTGATCGGGGCCGGTTCCGGGGTGGGTGGTGGTGTGGGAGGTGAGGTAGCCGTCGGGGCGCCAGGTGTAGTCGTCGCGGCGAAGGATCTGCGGTTCTGGGGCCGAGGGTGCAGGGGTCGGTGCGCCGGGGAGGTGTGCGGTGACGACCTGGTGGGTGGTGTGCCCGACAGACGTGAATGCGCGGTCGATCGAGATGTTCCCGATCCGCCAGCCGGTGGTGCGGCCGAGCGGGTCGTGGGTGAACGAGATCGCATGCCCGTCGGTGGTCATCGCGGTGACGCGCCCAGCCACGTCGTGGGTCCAGGTGGTGGTTGCGCCGGTGGGGGTGGTGCGGGAGGTGCGGCGGCCGAACTCGTCGTGGCCGTAGACCATGGGTGGTTGGTCATCCACCTGTTGGGAGGCGAGTTGGCCGGTTCGGGTGTGGGTGAATTGGAGGGTGTGGGTGCGGGTTTCGCCGACACCGGAGACGGCGGTTTTGATGCGTCCGGCGGGGTCGTGGGTGTAGTGGATCCATTCGCCGGTGTCGGCGGTGATCGAGGTGAGGCGGCCGAGGATGTCGTGGGTGTGGTGGCGGGTGACGCCGGTGGCGGGGGTGACGGTGTTGATGCGGCCGGCGGGGTCGTGGGTGTAGTGGGTGGTGGCGCCGGTGTAGTCGGTTTCGGAGGTGAGGCGGCCTGCGGGGTCGTAGCGGTAGTGCCAGGTGTGGCCGATGGGGTTGGCGACTCCTGTGAGGCGGCGTTGGGTGTC
>NZ_VBUT01000034.1 GCF_005863245.1 Nocardia cyriacigeorgica
CCGGCCTTCGACCCGGCCTTCAGCACGGCCACGTTCTTGCAGTCGCTCAGCGGTGGTCATGTAGGTCTCCTTGGCCTGGGGGCCGAGCTGGTCGATCAGGGGTTCCAGGTCGGTGTCGGTGGTGTCGCCGACACCAAAAATGTACGTCAGGATCGACTGCAAGTCATCTAGGCCGCCGGGTGTGGAGATGATCCGGCGCAGGTCGTTGACCAGGGGTTGCAGGTCGATGTCGAGGTGCGGGTTGCCGGGTGCGAGTTTGAGCAGGGTGAGCACGACGCGCACCGTCGGTGTGGAGGCGCGGGCGCGGAGCTCGGTCAGGTCGACGGCGTTCAGGTCGTCGAGGAGGAAACGCAGGCGGGGCAGGTACGGGGTGAGCTCGCGGCGGGTCTGCGGGTCGAGGTCGATCAGGTCGGCGACCTCGGTCGGGGCCCGCCAGACGTGGCCGCGGGGGCTGGCGTGCACTACCAGGGGAATCACCGCGGGCAGACGCTTGGCCTTCGGGTATTCGTCCAGGTAGCGGTTCCAGATGGCGACAACGTAGTCCAGCATCCGCAGTGCCATGAACGGGTCGCTGCGGCTTTGATGCTCCATCAGCAGGTAGATGTAGGCCTCGTGGCCGTCGAGGCGGGTGCTGAACAGCAGGTCGCTGTAGGTCGAGCGCAGCTGCTCGGAGACGAAACTGCACGACAGCGGTTCCAGCGCATCCCAATCGATGCGCGCGGCAACATCATCGGGCACCATCGCCCGCATCTG
>NZ_VBUT01000035.1 GCF_005863245.1 Nocardia cyriacigeorgica
CGTGCTGGTGTTGCCGGTGGCCCTGGCCATACCGCTGGCTGTGGCACTGACACCGGCCGTGTCACTGCCGCCGACCCTGGTGCCGGCCGTGCTACCGCCGCCGGCCGTGGCGTCGACGCCGGCTCAGGTGCTGCCTATGGCTCGGGATACCGTGCTGTCGCTCGTGGTTGCGCCGACCCTCGGGGGAGCGCCGGCCGCCGTGCTGGCGCCGGCGTTCGTGCTGGAGCCGACCCTGATGCTGGCTATGTCAGTCACAGCGGCGGTGGGAGTGCCTCGGCCGCTAGAGCTCGCGCTGGTCAGTCGTCCGATATGGCTGGCGCGCCGAATGATTCGCCACCCGAACCGCCCGACAGCACCTGGATAGACCCCACCGCACTCGCCGAAGCCGCCGCACGCGACCACCGCAGCACCGCCCAACGCAACCACGACGCCCTCAAAGCCATCCTCAGCTCCGGCATCATCGCCGAACACCTCGGCGCGCACCGCGGCCTGCCGGTCTCCACGATCCTCACCATCAGCATCGACGACATCGAACGCGACGCCGGAGT
>NZ_VBUT01000036.1 GCF_005863245.1 Nocardia cyriacigeorgica
CCGCGCTGGATGGGCAGACCGCCGATGCGATCGAGGCGTTCTGGAAGAAACTCGGCAACAACGACGGCGCCCTCTCCGCGTTGACCGGGTTGTTGAAAGACCAGGCCGATGTGGTCGATGACGGCGCCA
This sequence comes from Nocardia cyriacigeorgica, assembly GCF_005863245.1. GTDB lineage: Bacteria > Actinomycetota > Actinomycetes > Mycobacteriales > Mycobacteriaceae > Nocardia > Nocardia cyriacigeorgica_C. Next base: position 130 of record NZ_VBUT01000036.1, read on the forward strand.
ACGACATCGAACACACCAAGTTGATGATCATCGCCCAGCTGGTGATCTTCGCCGTGGAAATGGCCGCCGCGTTGGCGGCTGCCGCGACCGGTGTCGGTGCCCCCGCCGGCGCCGCGGCCGGAGCCGCCGCCCGGGTCGCCACCCAGATCACCATCCGCATGCTGATGAAGCAGTTGTTGCAGCGGATCGTGTCGCGGGTGGTGAAGGAAGCCGCTCTGGGTGCGTTGGAAGAGGGCGGGCTGGATCTGGGGATCCGGTTGATCCAGGCCGCCAAAGGCGACCGCGAACTGTCCCGTGACGACTTCACCGCCGTCTGGCAGTCCGCCGCCGGCGGGGCGATCGGTGGCGCGATCTCCGGCGGCCTCGGCCGCGAGGGTGGGCTCACCAACGG
>NZ_VBUT01000037.1 GCF_005863245.1 Nocardia cyriacigeorgica
CCAGGTGTAGTGGGTCATCGCGCCGTCGGGTTCGGTACGGGCGGTGAGCAGGTCGAAGGCGCCGTAGGTGTAGCGGGTGATGCCGCCATTGCGGTCGACGTGGGCGATCAGGTTGAGCTCGCCGTCCCACACCCAGGACTCGCCGATATCGTCGCCGTCGAGGCGGCGCAGCAGTTTTCCTTCGCCCGACCAGATGTAGCGGACGGTCGCCCCGAGGGGATCGGTGACAGTGGTGGGGCGGCCGAAGTGGTCGCGGTCGATGGTGGTGACCCCGCCGTGCGGGTCGGTGACCCGGACCGGGAGTCCGGCGGCGTCGACGTCGATCGTCGTGACCGCACCCGTGGGTTCGGTGACCGAGGCGATGGCGCCGCAGGCGTGGTGGGTGTATTCGGTGCGGTTGCTGGCGGGGTCGATGACGGCGGTGAGGTTGCCGTCGGCGTCCCATTCCTGACGGTGGACGGTGCCGTCGACGTTGAGGAT
>NZ_VBUT01000038.1 GCF_005863245.1 Nocardia cyriacigeorgica
GAAGGTGTAGTGGGTCATCGCGCCGTCGGGTTCGGTGCGGGCGGTGAGTAGGTCGAAGGCGCCGTAGGTGTAGCGGGTGATGCCGCCGTTGCGGTCGACGTGGGCGATCAGGTTGAGCTCGCCGTCCCACACCCAGGACTCGCCGATATCGTCGGGGTCGATGCGGCGCAGCAGTTTTCCTTCGCCCGACCAGATGTAGCGGACGGTCGCCCCGAGGGGATCGGTGACAGCGGTGGGGCGGCCGAAGTGGTCGCGTTCGATGGTGGTGACCCCGCCGTGCGGGTCGGTGACCCGGACCGGTAGTCCGGCGGCGTCGACGTCGATCGTCGTGACCGCACCCGTGGGTTCGGTGACCGAGGCGATGGCGCCGCAGGCGTGGTGGGTGTATTCGGTGCGGTTACCGGCCGGGTCGATGACAGCGGTGAGGTTGCCGTCGGCGTCCCATTCCTGACGGTGGACGGTGCCGTCGACGTTGAGGAC
>NZ_VBUT01000039.1 GCF_005863245.1 Nocardia cyriacigeorgica
GGGTCATCGGGTCTGGGAGCAGCCCGCTGGCGTTGCGCAGTGCTCCTGCTGCCCCTTCGGGGATGCGGCCGGCGGCGTCGTCGAACCACAGCATGCCGTCCGGGCTTTCGAGCCCGTATCCGTAATCGGTGACCAGATCGAGCGGGACGGCGATGGTGGTCGGTGGTGCGTGGAGCACTGATCCGTTCGCTGCGAGGATTACCCATTTGTCTGGGCAGGCCGTGCATTCGCCTGGCGTGGTGACCACGTAGGTCTTGTTCGTCGAGGCTGCGACTGTGCCGGGCATGGACCATGCCTCGCGCAGATCGGTGCCCTCGTAGCCTTTCACCTGTGGGCTGTTCATCCCGTAGATGTCGAACGAGACCGCCACGCCGGATGCGGTGCCTCGCAAGCTGACGGCCACGGGGCGGTCGCGGCCCGACCACACGGTGACTCGGGTAGCGGGTGCGCTCTGGCCGAGGCGGTAA
>NZ_VBUT01000040.1 GCF_005863245.1 Nocardia cyriacigeorgica
AGGTCATCGGGTCCGGGAGCAGCCCGCTGGCGTTGCGCAGTGCTTCTGCTGCCCCGTCGGGGATGCGGCCGGCGGCCTCGTCGAACCAGAGCATGCCGTCCGGGCTTTCGAGCCCGTATCCGTAATCGGTGACCAGATCGAGGGGGACGGCGATGGTGGTCGGTCGTTCGTGGAGCACTGATCCGTTCGCGGCGAGGATTACCCATTTGTCTGGGCAGGCCGTGCATTCGCCTGGTCTGGTGACCACGTAGGTCTTGTTCGTCGAGGCTGCGACTGTGCCGGGCATGGACCATGCCTCGCGCAGGTCGGTGCCCTCGTAGCCTTTCACCTGGGGGCTGTTCATCCCGTAGATGTCGAACGAGACCGCGACACCGGATGCGGTGCCTCGCAAGCTGACGGCCACGGGGCGTTCGCGGCCCGACCACACGGTGACTCGGGTAGCGGGTGCGCTCTGGCCGAGGCGGTAG
>NZ_VBUT01000041.1 GCF_005863245.1 Nocardia cyriacigeorgica
GGCGCCCGGGCGGTTGCGGGCGTGGTGGGTGATGCGGATCTGGGCGTGATCGGGGCGGGTGATGGTGGTGAGGTCGCCGTCGGGGGTGTAGTGGTAGGTGGTGACGGCGCCGTCGGGGGCGATGACGCGGGTGGGGCGGCGGTCGTCGTCGTAATCGGTGCGGGTGCGGGCGCCGGACGGGTCGATCTGTTCGATCAGGCGTAGGTCGGCGTTGAAGACGAATGTGGTTGCGGCGCCGAGGGAGTCGGTGTGGATGGTGCGGTGG